>CAWGWK010000002.1:0-4677520 GCA_963826255.1 uncultured Acidobacteriota bacterium | reverse complement strand
GTCTAGAAGGGACGAGACGAAGACTCGGGGCGAAGCCTAGAGCCCGGTCGGCGCAGCCGATGCGCCGAACAAACATTCAAACCATATGCACGATCGCAGGGTGGAGAGCGGGGGCGCACCCGAAGGCGCGCGCAAGGTTGCGTTGACAGCCGGACCCGCGAAGAAGCGCGATCTCAGTTAGCCTTCACGTGCTTGCGCGAGGAATCGCGACCGGCATGGGTCGAGACGTATTTTCTGGATATGGTAGCGAGACTTTTGAAGCGAGGTCAGGAGGGCCGGGACTTATCGATGAGATTCCGGAGGAAGAAATTACGGAGTCCCCGAAAACAGCGGCAAACAGCATCGCACCCCCTAGCGCCCCACCTAGCGCCGTTCCAATCAAGTATTCCGAGGTTCCGTTGTAAACGCCGGTCGCGATCCGTGCGGCTACTGAGAGAACGCCGAAGATTGCACCGGGTAAAAGGCCACCCGCCTTGTATTCCACCGTTGCACGGTCACTGATTTTGCAGCGCTCACAATCATACCAGTATTTCAATAATCCTCTTCCTAAACTACCATCCGTATACGGATTGTACTACTTTTGAAGTTTGAGGATATGAAAAGGGGGCCGGCTCGGGGCGCAACCTAGAGCCCGGTTCCGGCAACGCCGGATGCGCACAAATTCGGTAGTGCGTCAGTTTGGATTAAGGCGTCTTTCTCGGTATCTTTCTTTCAGGGGCGTGTGCCTGATTGAATGCCGCAATAACAGCAAGTTCGTTCGCCATTTGCGCGGCGTTTTTCTACGAAAATTCCAGGAAAGGGTTATCTGTGTCACCATTTCTGGAAATTGAGTACCCATAGCCTAACTCTCCTATTACTCCGTACCGGAGATACAGATTTGTAAGTTCTAACAGATCACGCTTTGGCATTCCCCCTGTCGATGGATCACGCATTCGCCGTCTCCCATTGCTCGATGATCTTCATAATATCACCAATCTCCCGAAGCCGATTAGTCACCTTCGCAGCCATCGCAGGCGCGCCCGAAGCGTCTACGGATGCGGATACCGCGTATTAGCGCAGGTGGGGAGCGGGCCCGGTCGGCGCAGCCGATGCGCCGCTGATTAATTAAGGAGGCTCCGATATCCCGGATTAGGCGATACGATGAAGTACATGAAGGCATTCATCGTCGATCGTTATGGAAGCAACGATGGCGTGCGGGCCGGCGAAATGCCAGACCCGGAGCTGCGGGACGATGACGTATTGGTCCAGATCCACGCCGCCAGTGTAAACCCTCGTGGATCTCAAAATCAGAGACGGAAAGCTCAAACTCATTTTGCCTTATCGCTTACCGTTCATTTTGGGCAATGATCTGGCCGGGGTCGTAGTCCGAGTCGGATCTGGAGTGCGGCGATTCAAGCCAGGCGACGAGGTCTATGCGCGGCCGGACAAAGATCGAATCGGTGCTTTCGCGGAATTCATTTCGATAAAAGAAGATGCCGTGGCGATTAAGCCAAAGACACTCACCATGGAAGAAGCGGCTTCCATCCCTCTGGTCGGCTTGACCGCCTGGCAAGCGCTGATCGAAAGAGCGAACCTGAAGACAGGGCAAAAAGTTCTCATCCACGCGGGCTCCGGCGGTGTAGGAACATTTGCAATTCAGCTGGCGAAGCATCTTGGCGCGATCGTGGCGACGACAACGAGCACGGCGAATCTCGATTGGGTGAAGCGCCTTGGTGCAGATATTGTCATCGATTACAGAAAAGACGATTTCGAAACAATCCTGCACGATTACGATGTGGTTTTGGATACTCTGGGCGGAGAGACGCTCGAAAAATCTCTACGAGTGCTAAAGCCTGGTGGAAAGCTCATCTCGATCTCCGGTCCACCTGATCCCGATTTTGCGAAAGAGATTGGATCGACCTGGATCTTGAGACTGGCAATGCGCCTTTTGAGCTATCGAATCAGGAAAAAAGCAAAACGTCATCACGTAAGCTATTCATTTCTTTTCATGAGACCAAGCGGAGACCAATTGCGCGAGATCGGTTCTCTCATCGATTCCGGGATCATACGCCCAGTTGTGGATCGGGTCTTTCCATTCGAATCGACCAAAGAGGCTTTGGCTTACGTCGAAAAAGGACGTGCAAAAGGCAAGGTCATCGTCAAGGTGAGATAAGAATGGCCTTGCTCCGGAGAGAAATGCCATTCCGTTTCCGCCTTATAAATCCTTGTTGTTGTGAAGAAAGCGCGCGATCTGCTCTTTGAGCTCTGCGGTATGAAGCGGTTCGCTGAGCGAAGCAGCGCTCGCGAACAAATCCCGCTGGATCTCCTGGGGCAGATCATTCCAGTTCATGATCACAGCCGCCCCCAGACAATGCAGAATGCGCTCCTCTTCCTGGATCGAAGCGGCGCGCTTTTCCCCGTCTGCATCGAGACTGCCGCCCTCATTCTCCCACCGGGCTAACGCGCGGACCAATGGGTTGTTTTTAATCGGCGGTTCCTTGTCCATCATCCAATCCTCAACGCTATCTAATGCCCATTCATAACAACCAGAAACGACTTCGTGTGCTCCGGTCGCCCCAATAAATGCGAGAAGACCCATCATAGCATACGCTGGCTCCTCCCCTTCGAACGGGAACCCAACGGCGTCTGGGCGGTTGGCGTTCCTGAAGGAAGGACACGACCGGGAATGCCGTGAACGAGAAGCTTCTTCCGCAAGAATGGCCGGCAGGCGCTGTTTTTACGGTCGGCCATTCGACATTGCCGATCGAAGCGCTTTATTGGCCTGCTGCATACCTTTGGCATCGAACAACTGGCCGATATCCGCACGGTGCCCCGTTCCGGACATAACCCGCAATTTAACAGCGAGGCGCTCGCCTATGCGCTGAAGCAAGAAAATATCGCCTATGTGGCCCTGCCGGCGTTGGGCGGTTTGCGGCGTCCCCGGAAGGATTCTCCCAACACCGGCTGGCGCAACGAAAGCTTTCGGGGCTACGCCGATTACATGCAAACCGAGGAGTTTCAGGAGGGGTTAGAGTCTCTCATCGACATGAGCCGCCAAAAGCGCGTCGCGATCATGTGCGCGGAAGCCTTGCCGTGGCGATGCCACCGGTCGCTGGTGGCCGACGCCCTTTCTATTCGCGACATTCCCGTGGTCGAGATCCTGCCGGAGGAAAGATACCGGATGCACAAGCTCCGCCTTTTGCGCGCGTGGAAGACCGGCAAATTACGTATCCGCCGGAGCAAGAGAGCTTGCTGTAGCGGTTGGTCTCCGGCTTGCACGATCGCAGGGTGGGAGAGCGGGGGCGCACCCGTAGGCGCGCGCAGGGTTGCATTGACAGCCGGGGCCATCTCCCTGCTCTTTCATATCATTTCGATATTACTCGAAATGTCGTTGACAAACGATAGCCGCGACCATATTTTGATGTTTATCGAAAGGTCGCAACATGAACGCAAAACAGGTTGTCACCGCACTTGGCGCTATCGCCCACGATCACCGGCTCGCCGTCTACCGGCTGCTGGTCGAAAAAGGCGCTAACGGCCTTCCCGCCGGCGACATCGCCGAACGGCTCGACATGCCGCCGTCGTCCCTGACCTTTCACCTTCAGCAAATGCTGCATGCCGGTCTGGTCACCCAACGGAGACTGGGACGCCAGCTCATCTACGCGGCGGACTACGCCGCGATGAACGGCCTGATCGGCTACCTGACCGAAAACTGCTGCGGCAACGAAGCGAACTGCGTCCCGCCTGCAATCCCGCGCTCGCCGCGAAAGCCACAACCCGCAAACAACGGAGATCCGCATGAAACGCTTCCATGTCCACGTCGCCGTCGAGAACCTCGACCAGTCGATACAGTTTCTACTCGACGCTGTTCGCCACCGACCCGACAACCCTCAAACCCGATTACGCCAAATGGATGCTGGAGGACCCGCGCGTTAATTTCGCGATCTCGCAGCGCGGCGGCGACAGCCGGCATCGAGCATCTCGGCATCCAGGTCGAGAACGAGACCGAACTCAACGAAGTCTATGCCCGGCTCAATAAAGCAGACCGTCCCGTCGTCGAGGAGAAAGCGACCACCTGTTGCTACGCAAACTCGGACAAGCAATGGATTGCCGATCCGACCGGCATCTCGTGGGAAACCTTCCTGACCCACGGCGAAGCCACGGTCTATGGCGGCGGTCTTGCCGCAACACCGGACAACAGACGAAGCCGCCTGCTGCGCGCCCGCATGCTGCACGCCAGAAGCGAAAGAGCTCCAGCCAGCGCAGCAAAAGGCAAAAGCTGCCTCGGGCTGTTGTGCGGTCGAGCGGAGTAGACGACATGTCACGCCGCTTTAACGTTCTCTTTCTCTGCACGGGAAATTCCGTCTGAATTCAGCGGGCTTGATCCGCACGGCCTCCTGACCTTCGCGGGCTGCTTTTCCGGACAGAGCGAAAAAGCATCCCGCGAGGTCGAGACAACGGCCTGCTGCGACAGGAACCTTCTTCGACCTGAGCGAAAAAGCACCCGCGGGCCTAGCTTTACCCCGCTTCGGCAAGACCTAGACTTCGGTCGGCGCAGCCGATGCGCGAAACTTCACATCCAAACCGTCGGCGTGTTAACTTTCGTGATCGTAAATCCGGCTCAACGGAAACACGTCGGTGCTCGAAGCCGAACGACCGGACATTCTGGCGCGTCTCCATCGCTCGCTCCCGCCACCGGGCAGCGCGATTTCATATGGGATTAGCGCTCTTATCATTGGCGTTTGCGCCTTATTGAAGGTTTTGCTGGACGAAGCTGTCGAAGCCGCGGTTCCTCCCTTCATCACTTTTTATCCGGCTGTAGTGCTTGCGAGCCTGCTGGGCGGGCCGGCTGTGGGGTTGGCCGCCGCCGGGACGACCCTGCTGCTGGCCTGGTATTTGTGGCTATCGCCGGTTCAAAGCTTTGCCTTGGCCGATGAACTTGGCGTCCTGACAATAGGGATCTACGTCATCACAGCCCCCCTAATGGCGCTGGTTGTCGGCATGGCGCGTATTTCGCTGGACCGGCTCGCCGCCAGCGAAGCAGAGCGCTCGGCCGCGGCCCGCGAGTCCGTGCATCGCACGAAAAACCTTATCGCTGTGGTTCAAGCCCTTTCGTCCAAAGTGGCGCGCGAAGTGGTTACCGCGACGGAATTCAATGAGGTTTTGCACAAGCGACTGCATGCTCTCGACATTGCGCAGAACCTGCTGCTTCGCCGTGACTGGCAGGATGCCGACCTTGAAGAACTCCTTCAGGCTGCGCTCGCGCCGTTTCTACCCAATCCCGGCCTTACGATTCACAAGGGCGAACATGTCATCGTTCCGGCACACCATGTGCGGGGACTGTGCATGGCTTTGTACGAACTCTGCACCAATGCCATGAAATACGGCGCGCTTGCCTATGGCCGTGGTCCGGCAACGCTGTCATGGCACTGCGTGGACAATGATTGCGTGCTTGAGTGGCGCGAGGAAGTCAGCGCGGATAACAGCGGTCGCGCGCAAAATTGGGTTTTGGAACGACGCTGATACGCATGGCGCTTTCGTATAACGCGGATACAGCCGTGCAATACGAGGTCCGTCCCACGCTGGTGTTGGCGTCATTTCGCTGGCCGGATGTTGCCCGCGCGAAGAACCCGCAACCTCTACCTGACGCGCAGCCACGGGATCAGGCTTTGCCCGTTCCGAACGCGAACCCGGTCAGTCCTGCGGTTTGAGAAACGCAAGCATTGCGGCGCACGATCTCGCCCTGCTGCGACAGGGTTTTAGGGACCGATACCCGCATGGGACAAGACGGAAATTCGGGGCGAAGCCGAGAGCCGGCTCCGCAAAGCGGATGCGCCGGAAACGCGGCACAGCCAGCTTATGTTAACTGCTTCGACAGAAAATCCCATTGTAGTGGGGCGCCAACTCAAGCTGTGGCATCCTTGTCCTTAGCTAGGGGTAGGAATGTCGATCGGGGAAGATTTACGCAACTTCATTCATACGAACTTCAATTTCCGAAGTACGCTGTTCCGGTCACATCAAAACCGGCAGCTAAAGCGCTTCCAAACATTCTTTGACACGGTTGAGAGGCAGCCGCTCACCGAACTCCAACGCCGTTCGGTCAAGCGCCTCTTCCCGCCGAGTATCGGTCGCATTCTTCCCCAGCGTGGATTTGAGCGTGGTTAGAGCGACCACCGGGTCGTAGGGCCGCAAGAGACCAGCGCGCACGAAGGCGTCGAGGGTTTGCTGGGAGAGCCTGATCCGCTCATCGAAGCGATAACGGCGCGTCAATGTGCCGGGAGGCATCGGAATCCCCCCGGACGACCGCTTGCCCTTAGTCAATTCGCTGCGGATGAATACCTGTGCTTGCGAACCTAATTCGTCTCCTTTGGCGAACGCCCCCGTGTGGTCCAGGATGATGACCTTCGCTGATCACCAAGGGGAAATTCCTCGTACGCCAAAACGATTTCCTCTTACGGCAAAGAAATTCCCTGTTCTTATTGGTAGGGATTTTCATCCCAACCGCCTGTTTTTGCCTTCAAAATTCGGGCGACATTTCCCATAGCTGACGCAGGAAATCGAAAATCCCTGTAATTTCCCTGTTAATCAGGGATTTGGGGCGCCCAGTTCCGGCGAAATTTGCTCCCCAGCGGGCCCGGGGGCGGAGCAATGCGACTATGCTGGACTGCGCACTGCGCCATTTTACGTACGCAAACACAGGCCGGACCCTTTAGCCGCGTGCGGCAAAAGGCGTTCCTGCTTGCAAAATGCGGAGCGATCACAATATATGGCGAGTATACCGAGCTTCTTCACAATGTCATGACCGGCAAGGCTGAAATTCGGCCTGTTTTTTGTCGCCTGTGCTGCCAATGAATTGCCGGTACCGAAATCCCAACGAGGTGTTGCTGAGTGACCGTTCGACCCGAGCATCGAAAGACCTTCCCTACGGCCCGTATCCCCGAAACGCTGATGATGTTCATCCGGCTGCGCGGGGGGGAGCACGCAGCGATCAATTCCGCCATCGGTTTACGTCCTTTGGCCGATTACTACGAATTGTCCGAGGAAGCCCGGCAGCTCTCCACAAGCGACTATTACATGGGCCCGGTCAAGGCCGGGCGGGCGTGGGACAGCGAAGTGAATTTCGCCGTCAAGGAGCTCAAGAAGGAAGGCTATCTCGTTCGTCAACGGGATCGGGGAAATCCGTTTGGCGCTTGACGCCGCACGGCGTCGAGCGCGCCGATTTCTGGCTCAAGCGCATGACCGAGAAGACCGCCAATCTCCACACTTTGAAGGTGGATGCCGACTTGTCTGGCTTGACACCGGCGACGCGCCGAAAAAGCGCGAGCTCAGCTAGCCGGCAAGGGAACGATCGTTACGAAGGCCGCCTTTGCTTTGCAACGGCGAGCCGCTTGAAAGGTTTTTGGCTATGAAGACCACACCCCAATGCGAAAAATGCGGCGGCCGAACCTATCTCTCGCGTCGCGAGCCGAGTCCGGCGCAGGGCCCACGGCATGAAGTTCAGACCTTCCGCTGCGCAAGTGCGAGAATCTCCAAGTCCGCGATGTGGACCTGAACGCCGCGAGCTAGGCGCCGGGGCTGCCTGCCCCACAAGTTCCTAAGGCGACAGATCCGCTTGCATGGCGGCGCTGCCCGTTCGGCGGCCGGTGGGCCTGAAGTACGCGAGGTCAGGAAATCGACGAGGTCGGTACCGAGGTCCTGTTCGAGCTGCTGGTTGGTGAACCCGGCTCTTGCGGCATCGTCGATACACTGTTGCGCCAGGGATTCTGCGTCGAGCGTCAGGTGCGGCCGCCGACATTGGTCCTGACCCAGCCGTCCACGAAATAGATCACTTTGCTAATCATCTGTCCTCGCGTTGTTCGGATGCAATGCAAAGCGGCTCCCGCCTTGGGCTAGGCCCTGGCAGAGAACACTCAAAGGCTTAGTAACGTTGCATTGCAATGGAATTTGCATAGCAACACTAAGTCGCCTGGGGATGGCGGCTCCCGGAAGTATCGGCGCCTTGAGGGCGTGACGGGCTGTAATTGACACAACTTTTGATGGATGGAATGCTCAAGCTTGCGCCTCTCTTGCAGGGGGAAGCCGATCCAGAGCGCTCCCCGCGGGGTGCGACGTGGGTAGGCTCCGCGAGGGCGGCCCTTGTATTTGTTGAAGCGGGGCATTTCGGTCGTCTGATTTTGGCCTGCCGTCGAGACGTGACGTTCGACGGCTCAAACGTGATGCGCGCAGCCTGCGCAGCGTTCGGCTGTCCAAAACCCATGTGCCGCGAAACCGCTCGAGGGACTGACCCAGGCGAGCGAGCTGCCGCGTGCGCGCTCATCCGTGTCGGCGAACTTTAGACGGTAACCGAACGGATCGCACTCATGCCCGCCCCCCTGCTTCAACAGACGCTGCCTGCGGACAATGCAACCGGTGTTGCGGTTACAGCCAATTTCGGGCTCGCGTTCGACCAAGCGGTGAAGGCAGGCTCGGGCTTTATCCGCATCTACAAGGCCGACGGGACGCTCTTCCACAGCATCGCCATCACCGACACCTCACAGGTGACGTTTTCGACCACCCATCGGGCAGAGTGATCATCAATCCGAATGTCGATCTGGTGGCGGGCACCGGCTACTACGTCCTGGTCGATGCCGGCGCGATCGAGAACGCCGGCGGCGAAGATTTCGCGGGCATCTCCTCCTCGACGACGTTGAATTTTTCGACCTCCGGCTCGCCGCCCGGCGACACCACCGCGCCCCTCCTGAACACGACATCGCCTGCCGACAACGCGACCGGCGTTGCGGTGGGGATCGAACCTCGTCCTCACCTTCAATGAGGCGGTGAAGGCGGGCACGGGCAACATCGAAATCCGCAAGGTCTCGGATGGCACCATCGCGAAGACGATCGCGATACGGATGCAACCCAGGCCACCTTCTCCGGCAGTCAACTCACCATCAACCCCACAACCGATCTCACCGAGGGGACCGGTTACTACGTCACGTTCGGATCGGGCGTGGTCCGCGACCTAGCGAACAACAATTTCGCCGGCATCTCGTCGTCGACGGCATTCAATTTTACGACCGCGAGCCCGCCGGCTGACGATACCGCGCCGACGCTCGTGAGCAGCACACCCGCCGACGGTGCGACAAACATACAAACTTTTGCGAATCTCGTCTTGACCTTCAGTAAGTCGGTGAAAGCCGGTACGGGCAACGTCGGAATTTCACAAGGTATCTGACGGCAGCGTCTGGATGAGCATCGCGGTCACCGATACGAGTCGGTGACCTTTTCAGGCGGTCAGCTCACGATCAATCCGATCGGAAGCTTCGCGTCAGAGACCAGCTATTACGTTACGATGGCCTCGGGCGTCGTGCTTGACGCCGCCGACAACGCTTTCGCAGGTCTCTCATCACCGACTGAACTCAATTTCACGACGAGAGATGCAACTCCGCCATTTCTGACCGACATGTCCCCGGCCCCCCATACTACGGGCGTGGCTGTCGGAGCGAAATATATATCGTCCTTACGTTCACAGAACCAGTCAAAGCCGTTACCACAGTATCGTCATAAAAAACCTGGATGACGACACCATTGTACAGAGCATCGCCGTCACCGACACAAGTCAGGTCACATTCTTCGGAAACGAGGTGACGATAAATCCAGCTAGCGACCTCGCGGAGAGCGGGCGCTATTACGTGATCATCGCCTCAGGTGTCATACGGGATCTAGCGAGTAACTCCTTTCCAGGAATTCTGTCGGCCTGGGAGTTCCCGTTTGCCACGACGGATCCGACGCCGCCAACTTTGACCACCACGACCCCCGCAGATAACGCCACAGGTGTTGATGGGGGGGCCAACCTGGTCTTGACGTTCAGTGAATATGTCCTGCCCGGCTCCGGCAATATCGAGATCCACAATGCATCGGACGGCAGCGTCGCGATGACCATACCCGTCATTGATTGGAGTCAGGTCGCCTTTTCCAGCAATCAGGTGACGATCGATCTCCCAACCGATCTGACGCAGGGCGCGAGCTACTACGTCACGATGGCTTCGGGTGTCATTCTCGATTGGGCCAGCAACCCGTACGCGGGCATCTCTTCCCCATCGACGTTCAATTTCACGATCCAGCCCGACACCATCGCTCCGCTGTTGACAGAGTCCTCACCGCAGACGGTGCACTGAGGTCAGTACGCAATCGGACCTGGTTCTGACATTCAGTGAAGACGTCAAGGCGGGTTCCGGGAACGTCGAGATACACAAGGCGTTGGACGGAAGCCTCGTGCAGAGCATCGCCATCACCGATGCGAGCAAAGTCACCTTCTCCGGCAATCAGGTTACGATCAATCCGAGCGATCTCAGTGCGGGCGTGAATTATTATGTGACGCTCGGATCGGGTGTCATTCGCGATCTCGCGAACAACGCGTTCGCAGGCATTTCATCGTCAACAGGTCTGGATTTTTCCGCGGTGCCATACTCTGTAGTGGGCACGCCCAACGTGGATGTCCTCAACGGCGCCGACAATCGCAACGACGCGATCGACGGACTTCCTTCCGTCGACACACTAACCGGCGGCACCGGAGACGACATCTATTACATCAAGAACTACGAGGGCGGACAAACCTCGCTCCTGATCTACAGCGAGGATTTCCAGGACGTCTTCTCGGTCCTGGCCACCGACGAGCGACTGACCTTCCACAACCTCTTTGATCAAAACGGCGACGGACAAATAGACGTCATTTGGGGGTGGTATTCGGGCGACTCGACAAATGAGTTCTGGTCGTTCGAGGCGCCATACGGCACGAACCTGGCCATCGGCGGGACCTATGCGTACGGCCCCGCGGGGACCTTCACGATCGTCGCAATGCAAATCGACTATACCGATCCGGAGGACCCAGTTCTCACGAGTTTGTCGATAACGTACGAGGAAGATTACGACTATCAGCCGAAATACTTCGGACGGATAAACTACAACTACGCGCCTGCCGGCCCAGCGCTCGTGGATACCGTTGTCGAGAACCCCGGCGGTGGTAACGATACGGTTGTTGCTTACGTAGACTACACACTCCCCGCGAACGTCGAGAACCTTACGCTTGCCGGCTACGAGGATCTGGATGGGATGGGCAATTCGCTCAACAACGTCATCAGGGGCAACTACTACGGCGACAATGTCCTCGACGGAGGTATCGGCGCCGACACCATGGCCGGCGATGGTGGCAGCGATACTTACATCGTCGACAATGTCGGCGACCTCATAGTGGAGGAAGGGTATTCGTACGGCATCGACTTAGTGCTGAGTTCGGTCACGTACTCGCTCTCGCCTTATGTCGACAATCTCACGCTGACCGGCAGCGGCAACATCAACGGCTCGGGAAATGAGCTCAATAACGAATTGAGGGGCAATGCGGGCATCAATGTCCTGACGGGCGGTGACGGGAACGACACCTATTTTGTCGACTCGGGGGATAGCGTCGTTGAAGGACTGGACGCTGGGCACGACAGAGTTGAGTCGTCGGCCACGCACACGCTTTCGGACAATGTCGAAGATCTGACTTTAACCGGTAATGGAAACATCAACGGTACCGGCAACGGCCTGAACAATGTTCTGATTGGAACCAACAAGCTCCCTGGCACCGGTGGGCAGAACGTCCTGACGGGCGGCGATGGAAACGACACGCTCGACGGCAAAACCGGAGTCGATACGCTCGCCGGTGGCCTTGGCGACGATCTTTACTTCATCGACAATTACGAAGGCGGCCAAAACTCGATCCTGCTGCAGAGCGATCCGGGCGAGTATATCGGCATGGGATGGAACATCTCGTTCCTGCCGAGCCCGTCGTCGTTCTCGGTGCAGGCGTGGGACGGAACAGGCGACGGCATCGTCGACGCCATACGTCTCCATTATTACGACTATCAAGCCCAGCCCTTTTATCACTCGTGGTATTTTGAGTTCTCGACAACGCAGCTCGGGACGAACCTCGTACCCGGTACGTACACCGATACGGAGCGTTTTGGCTTTGCATCGCCTGGTCATGCCGGTCTGGATGTCTATGGCGACGGAAGGGGTGGCGGTTCAGTCGGCAGCTTTACCGTTAACCAACTGATTTTTGATTACAGCAGCGGATCGCCGGTTCTGACGAGTCTCTCGATCAGCTTCGAGAAGGGAGCCGCTGGCTATGCGCCGAAGCTGTACGGCATAATAAACTACAATTACGCGTCCGCAGGGGTACCGGTCCTAGACACTGTCGTCGAGAATGCCGGTCAAGGGGCCGATACGGTACTGGCGTCTGTCAGTTATACGCTCGGGGCCAATGTCGAGAACCTGACGCTCAATCGTGCCGACCACATCAACGGCACGGGAAACTCGCTCGACAATGTCATTACCGGAAATCCGGGCAACAATGTTCTGGATGGCAAGACGGGCGCGGACACGATGGAGGGCGGCGGCGGTGGCGACACTTATGTGGTCGACAACACCGGCGATATCGTAATCGAGGAGTACGACTTCTACGCCACAATCTACGGCAACTTCGACACGGTGCAGAGTTCGATCACGTATGTGCTGACCGATGAGGTTGAAAAACTCAAGTTGACTGGAGTCGGCAATATCAATGGCATGGGCAACGAGCTCAGCAACACTCTAACCGGTAATACAGGCACAGTCAGATCAACCACATCCTCGCTGTGTGCGATCCCAGCACCGACATGCGCTCGCTGCCAGTCGTCCCACTCGGTAATCAAAGCGCGACTTATCTCTACGACGATTCGACTCCGCGTGTGCTGGCGACGCTATCTCATTACGCCTTCGTGAACATCGCCGAAGGATGTGATCGCCCTTGCGCCTTCTGCTTCATTCCGCAAATGCGCGGACACTTCCCGCAGTCGCCGCTTCGGATCGATCATTGCCGAAGCTCACCAGCTTGCGGAAGAAGGCGTCAAAGAGATCATTCTCGTGGCCCAGGATTCTTCTCGCTATGGTGAAGATCTCGGAAAACAGGACGCACTCGCGCGTCTGCTTCGCGAGCTCGCTCAAACCGACGGCATCGAGTGGGTGCGCGTCATGTACACTTACCCGACGCACATCAGCGACGGGTTTCTCGACGTACTTGCCGAAGAACCGAAGGCCGTGAAGTATCTGGACATGCCGTTGCAACACGCCTCGCAGAACGTTCTCAAATTGATGAAGCGCGGCGGCAATCGCAAAAGTCTTGAACGCCTGATCGAACGTGTCCGACAGCGAGTTCCCGGTATTGCGGTGCGCACAACGTTCATTTCCGGATTTCCGGGTGAGACTGAAGCCGACTTCAAGGAGTTGCTGAGTTTCATAAAGAGCGTTGAATTCGATCGCGTCGGCGTTTTTACTTACTCGGACGAAGAAGGTACACCGGCGTTTGACTTGCCTAACAAGGTTCCACACCGCACTGCGGCTCGCAGGCGCACGAGTCTGATGAAAGAGCAGGCCAAGATCTCGCGTCGCAAGAATAGAGCGCGCGTGGGCGAAGTGGTCCAGGTATTATTCGAAGGTGAGTCTAAGGAAAGTGAGTTGTTGTGGCAGGGAAGAATGGAAACGCAGGCGCCTGACATCGATGGCTGTGTGTTGATTAACGATGTTCAAGATGGTGTCCTCCCGGCTGCCGGTGAAATTGTAAATGTAGAGATCACGGAAGCGCACGAGTACGATCTGATCGGACGAATCTTAGCGACGAATGCCGGTTAAAGAATCCAGCGACGAGTTGAATCCGACACTGGTGGTCCCGGAGCCGAGTCTCGGTTCAACTACGACAGCACACACGCTCGGCGACTACCTCGCGTTATCAATCGCCACCTGCGGAGTTGGTTATCTGCCGCTGATTCCGGGGACGTTTGGATCTCTGCTGGGTGTGGCGATCTTTCTGCTGCTGGTTCAGAGAGTGAATCCGGTAGTTATCGTTGTTTCGATTTTAGTGATTACGCTCGCCGGAATTTGGGCTGCTTTCAGGACAGAGGAGTTGTCGGGTCGCAAAGATCCGGGCAAGGTCGTCGTCGATGAAGTCGCGGGCCAAATGATCGCGTTGTTGCCGTTAACAGTCTTCACCATCACTCCTCTGGCAGTCATGATTTCGTTTATACTTTTCCGCTGTTTCGACATTGTTAAGCCTTACCCTGCGGGAAGACTGGAAGGTCTCAAGGGCGGCTTTGGAATAATGTGTGACGACCTCGTTGCCGGCGCGTATGCGGCCGTGATCGCATCAGTGATCTTCAAGATCGTTTAAGGGGACAAATGTATGGAACGTAAAGAATCGATTGGTAAGGAAGCGACCAGCAAAGAGACGCTCGAGGATTTGGAAGAGAACGAAGTCGATGTGGACGAGTCTGACGACTACGATCTGCCGAGCCCTGATGGCGCCTTCGACGAGCCGAAGGAGAAGGGCGACGCCGATCCGATGTGATTGGAAGGTCATCCTTCAGGGGTTTGCTCCTCATTGCTCGAGCCGCCAATCCATCCACGCCGCTTGAAGAACAGCAACATCCCTACCGCAACTACGATCATGATCGCCCAGACTGCGTAATAGCCATATCTCGAATGTAACTCGGGCATGTTGTCGAAGTTCATACCGTAAACGCCGGCGATAAACGTCAACGGCAACTGATGGCCGAGAAGATCGTCAACACTTTCATGATCTCGTTCAGCCGGTTGGAAACCACTGACAGGTACGCCTCCAACGATCCACTGATCAGATCGCGATAGTTCTCAGACAGGTCAACTACGCGAACCAGGTGATCGTAGACGTCCCGGTAAAACGGACGCATGTCTTCCGGTATTAACGGAAACTCGCCGCGACTCATGCGATGAAGAATGTCCATCTGTTTCACCGAGATGCGCCGCAAGCGCAGCACACTGCGCTTTAGATCCATAATCTGCGACAGGATCTCGTTATTGGGTTGCTTCAGGGCGAAGATGTCAGCTTCGAGACGATCGATCCGGTCGTCAAAATCGTCCAGCACAGGCGAATAGTAATCGACCACCTGGTCCAGAATCTGGTGCAATAGAAAAGCCGTGCCGCGCTGGCAAGCAACCGGCGTCGTGCGCAGCAGTTGTTTCACGTTATCAATGCTGCGAAACGAGTCGTGATGGTAAGTGATTACGTAATTCGGTCCGAGAAAGCCGTCCAGCTCGATCGTGTTGAATCGTTCGGGACTGATGTCAGCACGCACGCCGTGCACGATGAAATAGAGATAACCGTCAAATGCCTCGATTTTGGGATAGTGACGATTCTCGCGGCAGTCCTCGACTGTCAACGGATGAAATTGAAAGACATCAAGCAGCACTTGCTCATCGGCCTCAGTCGGCGATTCCATGTCGACCCAGATCACAGCGGACTGATCTTTCAGTAGCTCCGGGAGATCTTCCGCCGTGAAGGTTTCTACGATCTTTGGATTGCTTTTGCGATAAACAAGAATCTCCATTTGCCTCTCCTGCATTTGCCACAAAAAGGCACAAAAAGCACAAACGATTTAACAATAATAATTATGCTTCACTCTATGTCTTTGTGCCTTTTGTGCCTCTTGTGGCTAATCTTTGTTTGTGCCTCTTTGTGGCCCACTGTTACCATACCGAACTTCCAGTGGCAAGACTATGACAACAAGAATCTTTGTGGCAGATGATGTGAGCGACAGCGGCTTAGGGCCATTGCGCTCGGCTGGTTTCACAGTTGAAAAGCGCCCCGGCCTCGCCCCGGCCGAATTGCGTGAAGCCTTAAAGGATTGCGAAGGCCTGATTGTTCGTAGCGAAACGAAAGTAACCGCGGACCTTCTCGATGACGCAAACAGCTTGCGCGTGATCGGACGCGCAGGAGTCGGCGTGGACAACATCGACGTTTCCGCGGCGACTATTCGCGGCATCGTCGTGATGAACGCGCCGGACGGCAACACGATCACGACAGCCGAACACACCATCGCATTACTCATCTCCCTCGCGCGTTCGATTCCGCAAGCAAGCAGTAGCCTGAAAGCCGGACGTTGGGACCGTAAGAAATTCATCGGAGTCGAGCTTCAGGGAAAAACTCTCGGCATCGTGGGTCTCGGTCGTATCGGCCGTGTGGTTGCTTCACGTGCACGCGCGATGGGCATGTTGATCGTGGCTTACGATCCATTTATTGCACCCGAGCACGCGCGCGATCTGGAGATCGAGTTGGCGTCGCTTGATGAGGTGTACGCGCGTGCTGACTTTCTGACGGTCCATACTCCTTTGACTCCGGAAACGCGTGGGTTGATCGACCGCGACGCGATCGGAAAGATGAAGAAGGGCGCTCGCATCATCAACTGTGCGCGCGGTGGACTGGTGGACGAGCAGGCACTTTACGAAGCGATCACGAATGGTTCAATCGCGGGCGCTGCGCTCGATGTTTTTACTCAGGAACCGCCGCCGCCCGAACATCAGTTACTGCAACTGGAACAAGTGATCGTAACGCCTCACCTTGGTGCTTCGACCAAAGAAGCACAGGAGGGCGTCGCCTTCACTGTGGCTGAGCAGATGCGAGATTTTCTGTTGACCGGGGCGTTGCACGGTGCGGTAAATGTACCGGCAATCGGAATGAAAGAGTTCAATCTGCTCCAGCCTTACATCGAGCTCGCTGATTCGTTGGGCAGGTTACAGGCGCAGCTCATTGATCAGCCTGTCAGTGAAGTCCGAATCGAATTTGCCGGCGAGATAGTTGATCTGGATGCAGTGCCGGTTACGCGTGCATTTCTAGCCGGACTTTTGCGAGACATCAGTGCTCGCGTAAACCTCGTTAACGCTTTCCTGATCGCAGAAGAGCGAGGCATAAAGGTCACCACCACTTATGTCCGCACGGGCGGCGACATGTCGCCCGCCATTCGCACTGAAGTAAGTGCAGGACGGTCGAGACGAAGTTTAGCCGGAACGCTCTTTCGCTATGGTGAACAAAGACGCGAAGGACGGATAACTGAGATCGACGGTTTTTTCATCGAGGCAACACCACATGGCCACATGCTGGTCACTTGCAACCACGATGTTCCTGGTGTTATCGGGGGCATCGGGACGATCCTGGGCCAAGGCGGCGTGAATATCAGCCGGTTTCATCTCGGGCGACGCGAGCGAGGCGGTGAAGCGATGGCCGTTATCGAAGTTGACGCGCCGTTGAGTAAAGACACACTGCAATCCCTGCGTTCGCTCGAACAAGTTATATCCGCTCAACCGATCGAACTATAGCCACAAAGAGGCACAAAAAGCACATAAAATGTTACTCCCATGGCAGCAAGCCCAGAACCCCGATACAACGTTCCGCTCAGGGCGGCAGATCCGCGGCTCAACACCATCGAGCCGTCGCGTGGACGAGTAGATTCGATCGATTTGTTGCGTGGCATCGTGATGGTCATCATGATGCTGGACCACACACGCGACTTCGTTCACAACGCCGTCTACCAATTTGATCCGTCGGATTTATCGCGCACGAATGTCGCGCTGTTCTTCACGCGCTTGATCACACACTTCTGTGCGCCTGTCTTTGTGTTCCTCGCGGGCACCGGTTCTTATCTTCAGTTTGCGCGAGGGAAGAGCAAAGCGCAGTTGTCGCGTTTTCTCGTCACTCGCGGATTGTGGCTGATCGTTTTGGAAGTAACCGTGGTGAGACTGGGCTTTACGTTTAGTTTTGACTACCGGTTCTTAGGCTTCCTGCAAGTAATCTGGGTCATCGGTGTGTCGATGATCGTGCTCGCGGTGTTGATTCACCTTCCGTTAAAAGTTGTCGCTGCTTTCGGCCTCTTGATGATTGCGCTTCACAATCTGCTCGATACTGTTCGTGTAGAGGGTTGGAATGGACCGGAAACGCCGGTACCCGGCATTGGAGCAAAGCTCTGGATATTGCTGCACCAGCCTTTTAGCGGCTTTCCTATCGTAGATTTCCCGAGCCCGGTGGTTTTTGTGATCTATCCGCTCGTTCCGTGGATCGGTGTGATGGCTGCCGGTTATGCGTTCGGCGCTCTCTACAAGCTCGACGCACAACAGCGAAGGCGCTGGCTGGTGATCATTGGTGGCGTGGCTACCGCACTCTTCCTTATCCTCCGCGCGATCAACATTTACGGTGATCCGTCGGAATGGTCGAGTCAGAAGAACGCTCTTTACACCGCGCTTTCGTTTTTGAACACATCGAAGTATCCGCCGTCATTGCTCTTCCTGTTGATGACTCTTGGTCCATCAATCCTCGCGTTGGCTTGGTTTGAAGCGCGGCCTTCCGGCGGTTGGATACGAAGGTTCTTCGTTACGTTTGGTCGCGTGCCGCTCTTCTTCTACGTGTTGCAGTGGTTCGCGGCGCATATCATCTCGATCCTGTTGCACCTCGCGTTTGGGAAACCAGTTGGGTGGTTGTTCCAGTCGCCGATAGAGTTGTTTACCGTTGGGCCACCACAGGGTATCGGCTTTAATCTCGGAGTCGTTTATCTCGCGTGGATCGTGGGTGTGCTGCTTCTGTATCCACTGTGTAAATGGTTTGCGGGTGTGAAGCAGAGACGAAAAGATTGGTGGCTGTCGTATCTGTGATTTGTTCGGAGTTCAAGCTTTAGGTTGTCTGAAGAGCAAGCTAAAGCTTGAACTCCAAACTTTCTCTCAACTCACGAAACAAACGCGCCAAATCCGCCGCCTGGTAGTTGGCATTCAAACCACTCGGATTTGGTAACACCCAAAGAATTGTTCCTCCCATCCGCTCTTCCTGCCGCCCCACCGCTGCCTTTGGTTGATTAAACGCTGTGCGATACGCGCCGACTCCAAGCATTGCCAAAACACGCGGACGATAGCGAAGCACCTTTGCCCTCAATCGCGCCCCTCCCGCGACGATCTCTTCTTTCGTCAACGAGTCTGCTGACGCACTTGCGCGCATCACTACATTCGTAATGCCGTAGCCACTCTTCAACAGTTCACGTTCTTCAAACGGCGACAATAGTCGTTCCGTAAATCCGGCAGCGTAGAGCGCCGGCCAAAAGCGATTTCCCGGACGCGCGAAATGATGACCAACCGCCGCCGTGTAAAGACCGGGATTGATTCCGCAAAAGAGGACGCGCAGATCCGGAGCGATCACATCGCGGACCGTCTTTTCAGCGGCGGCGAGGAGTTGCTCCTTTGTCGGTTTCCAGGGCTTAGTCACAAAGCGAGGCTAATAGACGTCGAAATGAGTCTGGCGTGAAGTACTTTGTTTTGACACACGATCGATCACCGTTACTCGAAGCAGGTAACGGCCCGGCAACAGCTCACTCAATGGAATTTCCGCAGCGTACGGAAGTCTCACAAGATCCGTAACACCATCGGTACTGATTTTTCTCAAAGCGGTAGTGATTACCGGTTGATTGTCACGTATTACCTGTACCTGCACCGCGGCATCTGGCTTTTGATCCGGCGATGAGAGCGTAGCGTTATAGGCGAAGAATAGAAACCGCAAAGTCGAGTCGCGTTTGAAGCGGTGGCTTGCGCTGAGCGCCACCGGACTGACACCGCCCGGATCCGACACGGTCGTCAACATTGCCGGCGTGCGCTCACCCAAAAGCAAACTACTTATGGTCAACTGCTTCTTCGATAAATCAGGTATCTCGATCCACGCGTGAGCACTTCCTATCTTGCCGCTCTTGTCGTCTCGTGCCGCCACTCTTACCTGGTAAAGTCCGGGCGGCAATTTGGCGGGATAGGTAAACGTGATGTCTTTGCGACTAGTGTTCGCAGCTTCAAGACTCGGCTGGGTCGCCACGATTCTTTCGATGAAGCTGGTTTTGAAAACGCCTTTCTCGTCATAGTAGACAGCGCTGAGATCGACAACCGCCTGTATCTTGCCATCCGGCTGTTCACCAAACACCAGGAACTCACCCGGCAATTGAATGGCAGTGGAAAGCAGTGGTCCTTTATCCGCGACATCGTAATAATCAGCACTGATCAGTATTGGAAGTTCTCGTTCCGGGTACGGCGCCATGAGCGCCTCGCGAAGCTTCGCCGGAGTCAACGTCGTTTTTGGCGGCTGGGCCGAAGCTTTTGCGGCAACCGGAGCAGGAGGATCAAGATCGAAATAGCCCTTACGCACCCTCACAGTCAGATCGGGATGCCCGATCAATTTGATCTCGAGATTTCTAAAGCGTCCCTGCTTTTGCGATTCAGCATCGGGCTTCCACGCGAGCAGGTAATACGTCGATGTTTCTTTAATTGCCGGCGTCAATCCCTGTCTGAGATCGTTCGTGTTGAAGACTGCTTTACCGCCAGTATCGACAGCGAGTGCGTACATACCATCCTGAGTTGCCGCAAGCTCACCATGCGCCGAAAGACTCAGGCGGCCGGTTGGATCGAAGGGCTGGTCCGTACTTGCGTCTTGCAGAGACGCCACCAGGCCGCGCGTATCCATTGAATAGATCACCACGCCGCTCCTGGCAGCAGCGGTTGTTATGTCGCGCAGTTTGTTAAGAGAATCTCCGCGCCGGTTCTCGATCAGGAACCCGCCGGAAAGAAGGAAGAGAACCTTTCGGCCGGGAAGATTCTTCGCGGATTGAACTAATCGCTCGAGACCTAACAACGTGTTCTGGTTAAAACGGGCGGCCTGTGACTGAATCCCCTGGGCTCGTCCACGCACAATGCTCGCCGCCGTATCGCGACTCATACCCGGATTGTTCCGGAGAGTTTCAGTCACAAAGAAATCCAAAACTTCGCGATCGTGACGGTCGATCAACGATGCGTGATACTCGCTCATCGGAGGCCGATCGGCATCTTGTATTGAGTAGGATCGTGGCGTGAGCCGGTCCAACGCCTTCCGTAGTATCGTGCGATCGTTTGTCAATTGTTGTAGAAAACCGATTTGTCCAGTGGCTGAAGCAATTGCAGCCTGATCGTTTTGGCCCATCCCCTTATCGATGAAAGTCGTCATCACCTTTTTCGCGGCGACGAGGCCTGGGTGGTCCATGTGAAAGTCGTCGATGTAGAAGAAGACGATTCGACCACGATCGAGCGGGACCGGACGTTTTAGATTTATCGTGGTAGCGCCACGCGCGGCGGCTAACTGGCTTTCCTCGTCGCTGCCTGCGGTAATCTGTTCGAACGCCTGGATAGCGCGAGGTTTGCCGTCGATTCGTAGCTCGAAGTTGTCTTTGGTGAGGCCGTTAACAAATTTCCCCTGCTTGTCAAAAACCATCACGTCGGTCTGGACGAGTTCGGTGTAAACACGTACAACTTCATCTTGCGATCTCGCGGGTGTGGGCGTCGGAGTTTGAGCTTGTGTCGCCGACCACGCGATCAAAAGAAGTAAAGAAGCCAGGTAGATCGAAGAGTTTCGCATGCCAAATTGTGGGGTGACGTGCTGTAACTATGTATCAGGTGTGCTGCTTGTGGCAATGAAAAACCTCACAGGATTGACATGATTATTCAGGATTGACATGTAAATCATGTCTAATCATGCCAATCCTGTAGAATGATTTCTCGTATGGCTAGTGAGATAACAGTAAAACTCGATCGGGTCAGCAAGAGCTTTGGAGAGTTCACGGCGGTCAAGGAGCTCAGCCTGGCTGTGCGCGCCGGGAGGGTATTTGGACTGCTCGGCCCAAACGGTGCGGGTAAGACCACTACGATCCGCATGATCGTCAATATCTCCATCCCCGATTCAGGCGCCATCTCTTTGTTCGGACGTAAGATCGACGCAGAACTGCAGGATCGGATCGGTTACCTGCCCGAGGAACGCGGGCTCTATCGCCGCATGAAGGTCGTAGACCAGTTGCGGTTCTTTGCTGAGCTGAAGAACGTTCGTGGCAAGCAAATCGAGTCGAAGATCGATGAGTGGCTGGCGCGTGTGAAGCTCTCGGAGTGGAAGAACAAACGATCGATGGAGCTCTCGAAAGGGATGCAGCAGAAGATCCAATTCATTACCTCCGTCATTCACGATCCCGATCTGTTGATCCTCGACGAACCGTTCTCCGGTCTCGATCCAATCAACGTCGAGTTGCTGAAGGACATCGTTCTCGATCTTAAACGCGCCGGGAAGACGATCATCTTCTCTACGCACCAGATGGAAGTCGCCGAGAGGATCTGCGACGACATTTGTCTGCTCAATAAGTCGGAGAAAATTTTCGAAGGCAGTTTGCGCGACATCAAGAGTAGTTTTGGACGCAACTCGGTAGCGGTACGTTGTGAGGGTGGCGATGGCGTGTTGGACGACCCTGCTCTGGTAAGCAAACTCGTGCGTCACTCGGACGAAGCACAAGCGCTGCTCGCGGCAGGCGCAGATGCGCAAGCACTGCTGCGACGACTGATCGATTCCGGCGCTGTTATCGGAAAGTTTGAAATGGTCGAACCAAGCCTCAACGATATTTTCATCACGAAGGTGACTGAAGCTGCATGAGAAAATTCCTGGCCGTAGTGAAACGAGAGTACGTGCAGCGTGTGCGCGCGAAGATGTTCATTGTCTCAACGGTGCTGCTGCCGCTGATCATGTCGCTCTTCGGCATCGTGCCCGCAATCATTCTGGGCATTGACGCCGGTTCACCGCAGCGCGTTGCGGTCGTGGATCAAACGGGCAAGATGTATGGACAACTCAGCCAGGCTTTGTACAACGAGGCTCCGAATCAGGAGGGCAGTAGCGACAATACGAACCAGCGAACGACCAGAGCTTTTGGGAATTTTGTGTTGCAGCAGCTAAGTGCTGACGGTCAGTCTGTCGAGCAGTTAAGGGCCGAGCTCGACCGCCGCTTGCGAGCGAAGGAACTCGACGGCTATCTGATCCTGCCACCTGATTTCCTTGAGCATGGCCAGGTCGAATTCCGTAATCGCAATCCGGGCGACTTGTTCTCGCGACGCGTGCTTCAGCAGGCGTTAAACCGCGCCGTGCGTGAACAACGGCTAATCGAAGCGAAGGTTGATCAGAAGACGCGGCTGGAACTTTTCCAGCCTGTGGAGTTGCAGGCAGTTAAGATCGGCGAGAGTGGAGCGGAACGTGATACGGGCGGCAGCTTCGCGCTTGTATTTGGCGTCGGGTTCGTTATGTACCTTGCGATCCTGATGTATGGGCAGGTGATCCTTGGAGCCGTGATCGAGGAGAAAGAAACGCGCATCGCGGAAATTCTGTTCTCTTCAGTGAAGCCATTCGCGTTGATGATGGGCAAGCTGGTCGGTGTCTCTTTGGTCGCGTTAACTCAGCTTGCGATTTGGGGAATAGCGTTCAGCGCGTTTGCGTTGTACGGCGTCGGAGTCCTTGCCGGAAGAGGAATACGAGCGAGCATTCCAACGATTCCGTTCTCACACTATATTTACTTCGGACTCTTTTTTCTGCTCGGATACTTCATCTACGCTACGATCTACGCGCTCGTCGGATCGATGGTTACAACAGCACAGGAGGGCGGGCAGTTGGCGATGCCGATCATCCTCATTCTGATCATCAGTTTTTACTTGTTTCTGCCGGTGAGCCGTAGTCCTGACTCGTCGTTCTCATTTTGGGTTTCAATGCTTCCATTCTCGGCGCCGGTAGCAATGCTGGTGCGTATCGTTACGCAGACTCCGCCGTTCTGGCAGATCGCGTTGTCGTTATTGATTGGTTTCAGCAGCGTGTTGCTGATCATGTGGATCGCGTCGCGGGTGTATCGCGTGGGCATGTTGATGTACGGCAAGCGTGCGTCGATACCGGAAGCGTGGCGCTGGGCAAGACAGGCATGATCGAAGTCGAGAAAAAGTTTCGCTTAAATAAACGGCAGCGAGACGCGGTGCTAAAGCGTCTTGCGGAAATTGGCGCGAGTCTGCAAGGCGAAGAGTTTGAGGAGAACACGCTTTACGATGGCGAGCCTTTGAAGAGTGGTACTTGTGTGTTGCGAATCAGGCGTGTTGGACGAAACGCGACTCTGACGTACAAGAAACGTATTCCGAGTTCGTCCGCTATCAAGCAACAGCGCGAAGAGGAAACGGCGATCGCAGATCCTGAAGCGATGGAGGCGATTCTCGAGGCGCTCGGTTTTACCCCCGCCCTCGTTTACGAAAAACGCCGACAGACGTGGAAGTTTGGGAATGCTGAGATCGTGATCGACGTGTTGCCGTTTGGGTTATTTATGGAGATTGAGGGCAGGGTAAACGAGATCAGGGCGGTGGAGCGGAAGCTCGGGTTGAAAGGGTTGCGGGCCGAGCACGCAACGTATCCTCAGCTTACGAAGAAGCACGGGAAACTCTTCGACGGTTTGATCGAAGCACGTTTTTAATCCACAGATTACGCAGATTATCTGTCTGAATCAGATCAGACCGGCAATTAGTTCTTTGAGCCAATTCACGTCGATGGGTTTGGTGACGTACGCGTCAAAGCCTGAGGCTTTTGCATCGGAGCGGAAGTCGTCTTCCTGATGCGCAGTGATGGCGATGATGGGAACGTTTTTGAGGTGTTCCTCCTGGCGGATCAATTTCGTCGCTGCGAAGCCGTCCATCAATGGCAGCGTTAGGTCCATCAGGATCACATCGGGGTTCTCGCGAATGGCCGTATCGACTGCCACCTGGCCGTTCTCGGCTTCAAAGACTATGAAGCCCTGGTCTTCCAGTTCGAGGCGCATGAAATGGCGCGTGTCCTCAAAGTCCTCGACCAAAAGTACTTTCAGATCCTTCGAATCCCGGTCTCGCATGTTTCGGGGACTCTATGTCCCGGCCAAACTCAATGTCAAGACGTTTCTAAAAATTCGAGCGAAACAAATACCCCCCGCCGCTCGTTAAAGACCGAGAATATCAATTTTTCACCCTTTTTTGAGGCAGGCAACATGAAACGCTTATTGATACTGATCGTCCTGGTGGCTCTTGCCGCCGTCGCGGGTGTGGTGGTTCGGTCTGCGTCCCACGGAAATGTGGCGGGGCTCGTTACGCACCAGAATACAGGCGACGTGCGTGACGACATACATCAAAGTCACGAGCTTTCGCCGGGCGCACGCGTTGAAGTGGCCGGCATAAACGGCCCGGTTAAGATCGAAACATCTGACACTAAGACCGCTCAGGTCTTCATCGAACGCACCGCATCATCCCAGGAAGCACTCGATCGCCGCAAGATTACGATCGAGGCTGACGGGAATAGTTTGCGGATTCGAGGAGAAAAAGGAGACAGCGGTTTCTTCTCGCGGTTCTTCAGTGGGGGCGCTAAGGAACGGGTTACGTTGAAACTGCCGCGTCAGATTTCAATGTATGTGAAGGGTGTGAACGGCGCGGTTACTGCGGGGGACATTGATGGTGCGGTGGAAGTATCGGGTGTCAATGGCCGGGTACAAATTGCGAGCGCTGTTGGACGAGCGAACTTCAAAGGCATCAATGGAAGCGTGGTGGTGGGTTTGAAGAAACTCGATCCGGAAGGTGTGACGTTGAGCGGGATCAATGGCAACATCGAGCTTCAGTGTGGTGCGGATGTGAATGCCGATCTTGAAACGAAAGGGATGAACGGGCGGGTTATTTCCGACTTGCCGAATGTGTCGGTCGATAAGAGTAAGCGAGGCACTTACTGGGCGCGCATCGGGAATGGCGGCACCGGGATCACTGCGAAGGGGATTAACGGGAATATTCGTTTAACGCGTGTAGCTGAGACGGCTCGGACAGCTCAAGTTAGTCAGAGTTAGTTTCCCCGCAAAGGCGCAAAGAAGAAGGGTCGTTAAAGTCCCGGACGCCTTCTTCTTTGCGCCTTTGCGCCTTTGCGAGGAAATCCTCTTACGGCTCCAGCGGCTTGCGCGTAGTCAGCGTTGGCGCATTCCACGCACGCAGCTTCTCATTCCATTGCGGCAGCGTCTCACGCAAGAACTTATTCACTTCTTCAACTCGAGCGCGATACTCCGGTTGGATCTCCACGAAGTACTCCCGCTGCCCACGTGTGGGACCGAAG
The DNA here is from genome assembly GCA_963826255.1 of uncultured Acidobacteriota bacterium. Lineage (GTDB taxonomy): Bacteria > Acidobacteriota > Blastocatellia > Pyrinomonadales > Pyrinomonadaceae > PSRF01. The sequence goes on along the minus strand of CAWGWK010000002.1, from coordinate 4,651,731 downwards.
TTCGTATCAAGTGAGAAGAACAGGTTGCCGATATTATCCGCAACTTGATCTCTGCCCGCGAACCCAAGTCCCTCGTTGCGAGAAGACACTCGATCTTGCAATGTGTCCAATTCCTTGATGTAGTCTTCGAGTGCCTTCATCAGATCCTTTTCCGGCTCTTTGTTCAAGTTCTTCATCGTCGACTGCGCGGCCTTGAGTTGCTCCTTCAAACTGTCCAAAAACCGCAACGAGGTATTGATCGTTGACTGCATATCGCGGAGTTTGATCTGCATGTCGAGTGTCTCTTGAAGCTCCGCGGGCGATGTGGTGATGCTCGGGTCTAACTTCACTTCCACTCGCTCTTCCAAAGTCTTGTCGTTAACAGTTAGCTTCACCGTGTAGGTGCCCGGCAGTACTTGTGGACCACGCGGCGCGCCGCCGAACGCGATCTGCTCCTCAGTTGGTGGACGACGTACTTCCGGACCACCGAGCCTGAGGTTCCATGCAATGCGATTCAAGCCCTTTTCACGCGACGGACGCTCGATGTCCTGCACGAGCTTGCCGTCGCGATCGAAGATCTGGAGTTTGAGTGTGGCTTTGTCGTCGAGTTTCTCTTTCAAGTAGTAAGTGATCAATGCTCCGGCCGGAGGGTTCGGTCCAGTGAATACTTTGTCGCCAATACCATACCGAGAGAAGCGAGCCGTGTATCGCAGCGCCGGTCGGACGGCAAACAGGTGCGCGTTGCTGTTGATGATCTGCGGCGTCATTTGCTGAATCGCTGTAGCATCGTCAAAGATCCAAATGCTGCGGCCGTGAGTTGCGAGAATGAGATCGTTCTCACGCGGGTGAATCACGATGTCGTGGATCGCAACGTTCGGAAGGTTTTTCAGATTCAACGCTAACCAATCCTTGCCGCCGTTGTAAGAAGCAAAGAGCCCGAGCTCGGTTCCGGCGTAAAGCAGGTTTGTATTCTTGGGATCCTCGCGAATGACCTGGACGTAGGCTTTTGCAGGCAGGTTGCTGGAAATGTTGGTCCAGCTTCTGCCGGCGTCCGTGGTCTTGAAGATATAAGGCCGGAAGTCGTCGAACATGTGCCGGTCGAACGAGACGTAGGCTGTGTTCGCGTTGGTGCGTGACGGTTCGACGTGCGACACGGGAGAGTTCGCGCCGATGCCCGAGACGTTCTTAACCAGGTTTCTCCAATTCTTACCGCCATCGGTCGTGACTTGCAGGTTCCCATCGTCAGTGCCGACCCAGATCTGTCCTTTCTGAACAGGCGACTCGGCGATACTGATGATCGTCCCGTGATACTCGGCAGTCGTATTCTCAATCGCTATTGGACCACCTGAGTCTTTCAGTTTCTCCGGATCATTCGTCGTTAAATCCGGACTGATCTGTTCCCACGTTTTACCGAAGTCAGGAGTCTTGAACACGACGTTCCCGGCAAAGAACACGGTCGTTTTGTCGTGTGGTGAAAACACAATCGGGGCATTCCAGTTGAAGCGAAACTTCTGACCAGCCGCAGGCCCGCCGCCACTGCCGCGACCCCACGGATTTATCGACTGCTGTTCACGACTGCGAAAGTCAGTCCAAACGATGTCGCCGCCCTGCGATTCGGAAAGATAAAGATCGTGATTGTCCGGATGATTGATGACGTAAAAGCCGTCGCCGAAACTGACCATGCGCCAATCGTCATTCATGATGCCGGCAGGTTCGCGCGTGCGGCTTGGGCCCGACCACGAGCCGTTGTCCTGCAACCCGCCCATCACGTTATAGAAAGGAAGACGATTGTCCGCATGAACCTGGTAAAACTGGCCGAGCGGGATGTTGTAAACCGCTTCCCACGATTCGCCGCCATCGTAGCTCACACCGATTCCACCGTCCTGCCCGTGCCACATTCGTTTCGGGTTCTTTGGGTCGAGCCAGAGCGCGTGAAAGTCGATATGACTTCGACTCGTTATCGAGCGAAAGGTCTTTCCTCCGTCAACTGAAGTGAACAAAGTTGACGCCACTGCGAAGATGCGGTTCTCGTTTGTTGGATCCACACGCACGCGTGTGTAGTAGAAACCGCGCGAGACGATGTTGGTTTGCTTCGAGACCATCTTGAACGTCTCGCCGCGATCGTCCGAGCGATAGAGCGTGCCATCCTTAGCCTCCATAATCGCGTAGACGACGTTTGGATTACTCGGTGCGACGCGAATGCCGATGCGTCCGATGAGTTTTGGCAATCCGTTAGTCAACTTGTTCCACGTGCGGCCACCGTCAATAGATTTGTAGACACCGCCCTTCTCACTGCCGCTGCGGTGAGTCCAGGGTTTGCGTTCGAAACTCCACATGCCCGCGTAGAGAATGTTTGGATTTGTTGGATCGAGCTCGAGATCTGCGACGCCGTGTTGGTTGTCGATGTAGAGTGTCTTGGTCCAGGTCTTGCCGCCGTCGGTGGTCATGAACACGCCGCGCTCTTCGTGTGGACCAAAAGCGTGTCCGAGTGCGCCGACGTAAACGATGTCAGGGTTCTGTGGATTGATGGCGATTGCGGAGATACGTTCGGTTTCTTTAAGACCCATATGCTGCCAGGTCTTGCCGCCGTCAGTCGATTTGTAAACACCATCACCGAACGAAACACTGTTTCGCACTTTTGATTCACCGGTTCCGACCCAAACCACTTCCGTGTTACTCGGCGCGAGTGCGATGTCGCCGATGGAAATTGTTCCTTGCCGTTCGAAGATCGGCTTCCAGGTGGTCCCGGCGTTCGTTGTTTTCCAAAGACCGCCGGAGGCACTTCCAACGTAAACCACGTTTGGATCGCCGGGCACGCCTTCAACATCCGCTATGCGGCCGCCCATGATCGCGGGACCGATGCTGCGGTATTCCAATCGCGAAAAAGCTTCCTCGAATGGCGACTTTGGCGTACCGCCATTCTGTCCAAAAGTAGTTGCAGCGAGCAGACAGATAACGAGCAGGGACATTCGAAAACGCATGTTTTTCTCCTTGAGAACAGATCAGACTTCGAGCCGCAGATTGACGCGGATGATACGCGATCTGATTTAATAATTCACATGACGACACTACCCCAAACCGATCGCACGAAACTCAAGCGCCTCCCCAAGCGTGGGCACTTTGATCGCGAAACTGTTTACGGAATTCTGGATGAGGGATTTATTTGTCACGTGGGTTTTGCTCCTGAAGGGCAGCCTTTTGTTATTCCCACGGGCTATGCACGCCTCGACGACAAGCTCTACATCCACGGCTCTCAGGCCAGCCGGATGCTGAAAACACTTTCCGGCGGTGTTCATGCCTGCGTCACGGTGACGATTATCGACGGGCTCGTGCTCGCGCGTTCTGCGTTCCACCACTCGATGAATTATCGCTCGGTGGTTATCTTTGGCCGCGCCACGTTGGTTGAAGATCGGGAGGAGAAGATGGAGGCGCTGTTAGCTTTGTCAGAACACATCATTCGCGGCCGATGGGCGGAGGTGCGTGAACCAACGGAGCAGGAGATGAGAGCAACGACCGTGCTTTCGTTGCCGTTGGTAGAAGCGTCGGCAAAGATCCGTACCGGTCCACCGCTCGATGATGAAGAAGATTATGCGATGGATGTTTGGGCGGGTGTCATTCCGTTGAAGCTCGAGGCAGGGGAACCGATTAAAGATCCACGTTTGCCGGATGGAATTGCGGTCCCTGAGTATGCGCGGAATTACGAGCGGTAAAGAGTTTTTCCTCGCAAAGGCGCAAAGGCGCAAAGAAAGACTCTGGTTTTCCTTTGCGCCTTTGCGCCTTTGCGAGGGTTACTTTTTTAGCGCCTCGATGAGGACGCGACCAGTCACATTACTCGGCGCCGTTATGCGAAGTAGGAGCGACAACGTTGGCGCGATGTCAGCAGGCGTTGCCGCTTCAAAGTATCGGCCGGGAATGACGCCCGCTCCCATTATGATCATCGGAACATGAGTGTCGTATGAATACGCTGAACCGTGAGTTGCAGTGATCGTTTCCGCGATGTACTTGTAAGGTTCGGCTATCATGATCACATCGGCGCTACGCCCCGGATGGAAACCGTGTAGCACGCGTCGCTCAATGGGATCGGTGATCGACGTAGCGCCGCGTAACAGTTGCACGCGAGTAAAGCACCGGGCAATTCCAGCAACAGTCAGTGCTGCCGCGCAAACGACCGGGGAAAACTCCTCGAGGTTCACGCCGTCGCGTTTCAACGCGTCATAGTTAAAATAGATGGCGCTGTTAATGAACCACTCTCGTACCGTTCCGGCTTCGTTCAACTTCAACAGGTAATCGGCCGTGGGATCAGGCGACTTGCCCTGCGGATTGTAACGGGCACTGATAGCCGACTGAATCTTCCCCATCACGTCCGCGAACTTCACGCGCCCTCCGCCCAACCCGAGCGCCGCTGCATGTTCCGGAATCGGTGACACGCCATGATCCGCGGTTAAGGCGATCAGCGTGTTCGACAGTCCCACGCGAGCCTCGACAAAATCAAGTAACGCTGCAATGTTGCGATCGACTCTTAGCGCCGCATCCATCGCTTCCTGACTGTATGGTCCAAAGCGATGGCCCACGTAATCATTTCCTGAAAAGCTGACACTCAACAGGTCCGTATCGTCATCCTGGCCCAGTTGTTCGTTGACGATTGCCTGTTGCGCAAACGAGAGAAGCAGGTCATTGATGAAAGGCGAGTAGTCGAGCGCGGTGTAGAAACTTCTTCCGGGTGTGGTTGCGCCACCGGTGATCGTGTGGGGAAAGGTGTTGGTGTCGCCGGTTGTGCTGCTAACCTTCTCCCACTCCGGGTTATCCGGCCCGGCTCGTTTGATGTATTCCTGTTCCGGCAACAAGCGCTCCCATTTTGCACCAAAGTATTTGTCTGCGGGTTTCGCAGCGTTGAAGGCACTCACCCATGATGGTAACTGATTGAAGTAGTAGGTGGATGAGACCATGGCCCCGGAGTTCCAGCTAAACCAGTATGCAGCGTTAGCGTGGCGACCTACGGGCAAAATAGCGGAGCGATCTTTGATGGAGATGCCGATCACTTTCGCGCGATCGTTAGTTGTGAGCCGTAGTTCGTCCCCCACAGTGGAACACATCAAGCGCGATGGACTCGCGGCTGCATCGTTCGGATTACCACCGAGTAGTTTCACCGAATCGTCGGAAACGCTCGTGATTCTTTTACCGCTGGCGCGGTCCAGCCAGTCGTTGCCGATGATTCCGGATTCGGCAGGATAAGCACCAGTCATCATGGTGGCGTGACCAGGCGCGGTGTAGGTTGGTGTGTGATCGTAGTTGGATTGCGTCCAGGATGCGCCGTCGCGCAACAATCTTCGGAAGCCGTTTGGGGCAAACAGATCTCCGAAGCGTTCGAGGTAGTCGTAACGAAACTGATCTACAACGATGAGTAGCACCAGGCGGGGACGTTTTGGTATTGATGGTTGAGCCCGTCGTTGAGCGAAAGTAAGGGGAGCAAAAACAAGTGTGACTGTTAAAAGAACCAGCGGAGTTCGGCGCATGCGCCGCATGGTAACACGGATAATACGGATTTAATCCGGATCTATCCGTGTCATCCGTGGCTCGTTTTTTACTCGTAGCGCAGTGCTTCGATCGGATCCAGCGACGCGGCTTTGCGTGCGGGATAGTAGCCGAAGAAGATGCCGACCGCGGCGGAGAAGATAACTGAGCCGACGACCGCCATCATCGACACCAGTGTGGGCCAACCGAGAAATGCTGGTATCGCCAGCGAAAGACCGACGCCGAGAATGATGCCAATCATTCCGCCTGTCAGGCTCAAAACGATCGATTCGATTAGAAACTGAGTACGGACCGCGGATGAACGCGCGCCGATGGCCATGCGAATACCAATCTCGCGCGTACGCTCAGTCACCGACACCAGCATGATGTTCATGATGCCGATGCCGCCGACCAGCAATGAAACGCCGGCAATACAAGCCAACAGAATCGTCATCGTCTTGCTGGTTTCATTCGCCGCCTCGGCGATGTCAGTCATGTTCCGAACAGTAAAATCGTTTGGCTCACTCGCCGTCAGCTTGTGACGCTGGCGCAGTAAGTCTGTGATCTGTGTTTGGGCTGTGTAAGTAGCGTCCTGCGAAATCGCAGAGACATAAGCGATCTGAACGCGGTCTCGTCCCAGCACTTTCTTTTGCACTGTCGTGTAAGGCGCGAAAGCAACGTCATCCTGATCGCGGCCTTGCGGATCCTGTCCCTTCCTCGCCATCACACCAACAACTCGAAACGGCAGGTTGGCCACACGAATGTCCTGGCCGATCGGATCGGTGCCTGGATACAGATTGTCCGCGAGAGTTTGTCCAATAACGATCACGCGAGCGGCGGTGCGCACGTCAGCGTCAGTAAAGAACGAGCCCATCGCAACCGGCCACTTGCGTATCTCCGGATACTGTTCGCTAACACCGGTAACAGCAGTGTTCCAGTTCATGTTGCCGGCGACTAGTTGAGATCTCGCGTTGACGGAAGGAGTGACCATCGAAACGCTCGGCACTTCGCGTTTGATCGCGTCGAGGTCTTCGACGGTTAATGTGTTGGTGCCGGTGTCGCCGGTGCCGCTGCGCACGCCGCCGACGTTTTGCGCGCCCGCGCTCACGAACAGGAGATTGGTGCCGATACTTTCGATCTGAGCTTGCACGGAAGCCGACGCACCCTGTCCGATGCTTACCATCGCGATCACGGCGGAAACGCCGATGATGATGCCGAGCATGGTCAAGGCCGCGCGCATCTTGTTGCGAATAAGTGCGCGAAAGGCGACGCGAATGATCATTAAGAGAGTCATGTTATTTACCGGGCTGTCGCCCGTTTCACGGGCTCGGAGCCTTTTTTCTAACGTCGTACCTAGGGCTTGCGCCCTAGGCTATATGCTTTCGCCCGCTGCCGCGGGCTCGGTTTGAAAAGATCGCTTTGCTTAACCTGCGAAGCAGGTGTCAGCATAAAGCCTGGGGCGCAAGCCCCAGGGCGCATTAATAATAGAAGCGTGTTAGCCCGCGTAGCGGGCGATAGCGTGCCGGCGTTATTCATCCTCGTCGTCATCGTCGTCAGTGATGACCGGCAAGTTCTTCAATTCCTCGGCGGCGTTGCGCGGGTTTTCGACCGCCTGGTCCGACTTGATCTTGCCGTCCTTAAAAACAATTATTCGATCGGCGTATTCCGCGATGTCGGTTTCGTGCGTAACCAGTACCAGCGTGATTCCTCGTTCGCGATTCAAACGCTGAAATATCTCCATCACTTCCACTGAAGTGCGGGAATCGAGGTTACCTGTCGGTTCGTCCGCGAGAATCAACGCCGGATTGTTGACGAGTGAACGCGCAACCGCGACGCGCTGCTGTTGTCCACCCGACAACTGGTTCGGATGATTCTGCTCGCGGCCCGCGAGTCCAACTGCGGCCAGCGCTTCCATCGCACGCGCATGACGCGGGGCCGAGTCAACGCCGAGGTAAAGCATCGGCAGCTCAACGTTTTCGAGCGCCGAAGTGCGTGAAAGTAGATTGAAACCCTGAAAGACAAACCCGATCTTCTGACAACGAATGTCGGCGCGTTCGTCTTTCGACATCTGCGAAACATCCTGGCCGTCGAGAATGTAAGTGCCACGCGTCGGACGATCGAGACAACCGAGAATGTTCATCGTTGTCGATTTTCCCGAACCGGAAGCACCCATGATCGCCACAAACTCACCTTGCCTGATCGTCAGGGAAACGCCGCGCAATGCGTGAACTTCGACGTCGCCCATCGTGTAGGTCTTATGAATGTGATCCAACTGGATCACCGGTTGAGTTTCCGGCATCGGTGTCGCTAACGCGACTCCCGGTTGTAAGTCCTGTGGCTCAACTGCAAACGTAGTAGACATTTTCTCTCCAGAACTTCTCCCTACAGTTTTACCGCCGGCCGCCACCACCGCCACCGGTTCTCGGCGCGTTACCGAATCCCGGCGGTCGCGACTGCGTGTTTGCGGTCGTTGATGCGCCGGACAATGTTTGACCGGTGATGACCATGTCGCCTTCTCTCAAATCACCTTCAACGATTTCAGTCGAGGCGCCGTCACTAAGGCCCACGGTGATCCTGCGGCGCTCGGGCTTACCATCCTGGTCCAATACCCAGACGACGCGGATCTGACCAGGAAGCACTGGCGCTGATGCCGGTGCAAACCGGTTCTCGCCACCCTGAGCCGCGTTATCGCCTTGCTGCCGCCTGCGTCCCTGACCCTGTCCTTGACCTTGGCCCTGACCTTGTCCACCACCGGCACCTGTCCGCTGTCTATCCTGCGGCGTAAAGCGCAGCGCAGAGTTTGGAACCTTCAATACGTTGTTGCGCTCGTCGATCGTGATCGTCAGATTCGCCGTCATGCCCGGTTTCAATTTCTGTTCCGGATTGTCAACGTTAATGACGACGTTATAAGTGACGACGTTCTGCACGTTCACCGGATTAAGTCGCATCTCTGCGATCTTGCCGTCAAACTCCCTGCCCGGAAATGCGTCAACTGAAAACTTCACTGACTTCGCCTGCTCCACCAAACCAATGTCGGCCTGGTCGATGTTTGCAATCACCTGCATCTGCGTCAGATCGTTCGCAATCGTGAAAAGCGTCGGAGCAGACAAACTAGCTGCTACTGTCTGGCCAACGTTCACGTCGCGTGAAACCACAACGCCGTCGATCGGCGAAGTGATTGTCGTGTGACTCAAATTTACTTCCGCCAGACTCAACGCCGCCTGCGCTTGCTGAACTTGAGCAGCGGCTTGCTGCACCTGTGCCTGCGATTGCTTTACCTGCGCCTGCGATTGTTCAACTGCCGCTTGCGACTGCGCGATACCAGCGCTCGATGCCGACTGCTCAGTCAACTTCGCCTGGTTCAATTGGGCCACGGCCTGCTTGTAGCGCGCTTCAGCAGTTCGATAAGTGGTCTGGGCCACTTCATAATCTCTCTGCGCGATCACGCCCGCTTTGAGTAACGACTCCTGTTGTTTCAGAAGGCTAAGCGCGTCGTCCTGTTGCGCTTTCAAAACCGCAACGTTGGCTTCTGCTCCTGACACACCCGCCTGATTGTTTTGCACTGTCGATCTGGCCGCGAGACTTCTTGCCTGCGCATCAGTTACACCCGCGCGAGAATTAACGACCGCTGCTTGAGCCTGCGCCAAACTGGCGCGTGCGTTTTGGAGATTTGCACGAGCCTGGGCCACCTGTGCTTTGGCAGTAGATGGATCGAGCTGGGCTATGACCTGGCCTTTTTTAACGACCGAATTAAAGTCAGCATAAAGTGCGGAAATCGTTCCCGAAGCCTGACTGCCGACTTGCACTGTAGTCACAGCTTGCAGTGCTCCAGTTGCAGTAACGGTGTTACGCAAATTGCCTCGGTCGATCCGCGCAGTCATGTATTGCGGAGTGCTCGACTCACTGCCGGCAAAATAAAGACCGGCCAACACAACAGCCGCCATGAAGCCACCGCCGATCAGCAGTTTCTTTTTCCCCGCAAGCAGCTTCGTCCAAAATTGTTGTAGCCAGCCAAGACTTCGGCCCGTTGTTCCGATTCCTGTGACAATAGGTGGATGTTTAATTGTTTGAGTCGACATCAGTATTTATCCTCGTATTCATAGACACCCAGTATTCAACAATCGTTACAACCCTTGTGCCTGATTGCCGATTTCCGATTGCCAATTTCCAATTTTTGTTGAAATAGGCAATTTGTGTTCAAAAAATTGGCAATTGGCAATTGGAAATCGGCAATTTCCATAATTCTGTAACCATGCCCACCTCGAAGGTGTCTATCGATTCGGGACACTCCCCTGGATAATCAAGGAACACTTAGGAGTATGAAAATACAGATGAACAAATTAGGACGGTTTAAGGTAGTGGCAATAGCTACTCTCTCAGCGATTGCTTTGGCTGCCTCGATTGCCGTTGCACAGTCGGTTACACCCGATCAGGGCAACGCTCAAGGTACACGCACTGAAAGGCGTGGCGGTCGAGGTCAACACAAAGGACGACATGGCTGGGGAGGAATGCGCGCCGGTGGATTCTTCAAACAGCTTAATTTAACTGAAGACCAGCAGGCTAAGTTGAAGCAGATCCGTGAAAGCTTTGCCGAACGGAACAAGCCTCTGCGCCAACAGCTTCGTGCCAAGCGCAAGGAGTTGCGTCAGGCGAACGAAGGCGGTACGTTCAACGAAGCGCTGGCTACTCAGAAATTGACGGAAATGGCGAGCCTCGAAGCGAAGTTGATGGGCGAGCGATCCAGGTTGCATCAGGAGATGCTTTCCGTCCTGACTGCTGAGCAGAAAGCCCAGCTGGAACAGTCGAAAGCGCAGTTCAAAACACGACGTGGCGAACGGCGCAATAGCGACAATCAGTAAGCGTTTCCCCCACGGATTTGGCGGATTCGAGATTTATTGAAGAATCCGCCGTCCGTTACACCGATGAGGATCGCAACTGGCGACGAGTGGGATCGAACAGGCTTTAGACCTGGACCTGGCGCGTCAAGCGCAGGCTGGTGATGAGTCTGCCTTCGCGGAGATAGTAAGACGCTACAGTCCGCGAGTGTTCAGTGTGGCAAGCCGGTTTTTCCGGCAGCGAAGTTTGGTTGAAGAAGCGGCGCAGGAAGTTTTTTTGAAAGCATATACTCAGCTTGGAAGTTTTGAAGGCCGCGGCTCCATCGAAGGCTGGTTGACTCGCATCGCTACAAACACTTGTTTGAATATGGTGCGCGGAGCGAAACGGCGGCCGGAACTTTCGGTTTCCGATCTCTCCGAAGATGAGCATGGTTGGCTGGAGCAGCAATCGGGTGACGGAAGCATTCAAGGTTCCGTCGAGAACAGTTTAGTAGCAACTGATTTGGCGGATCGATTGCTCGCGGTTTTACCTCCGGAAGATCAACAGGCGTTGTTGATGATCGATGGTGAGGATGCGTCGATCAAAGAAGTGGCGGAAGCGACCGGATGGTCCGAGTCGAAAGTCAAAGTAAGAGCGTTTCGAGCGCGACGCAAGCTTCGTGAAGCGATGGAGAAGTTGTTGAGTTACAAAGATGGAAAGCCGCTGGATAGCAGGTGAGCAAAAATGAAAGAAAAGTGCATCACTGAGATTCTGGACAACGCGTCGATCGCGAACCTTTCAGAGAGCGAGCTGGCGAAGGTTCAGACCCACGCGCAAGGTTGCGTTTCGTGTCGCGGTGCTTACGAGGCTGCAAAGCTTTCGGCTGTGGTCATCCGAAGCCGCGTACAAGTTACGATTGAACCATCACCTTTCTTCCAGACAAGAGTGATAGCGGCGTTACGAGAACAGCAAGCGGTGGAAAGCGTGCCGGCAATGTTGCGGCTCTGGAGATCTTCGAAAGCGCTTGTCTCGTCGATGGCCGTCACCACCGCTGCACTCGCAGTGTTGAGCTTCGTGCTTCCGGCGCCCGGAATAGCGGTTGACGATCAAGCAGTGCCGGTCTTTTCAGCAGAATCAGTAATCATGGGTAATGACGAACAAATTAGTTACGAGCAGGTGCTCAGCACAATCTACGCCGATGAAGACGAGGCAAGGTAACTATGGACAAAGTTGCTAAAAACAAATGGCAGGTACGCCTGGCAGCGGCGATCATCTTCGTGCTCGGATTTGCGGCGGGCATCCTCGCGTTGAATGTGTATCGAGGCCTCGCGCGCGACGGCCGCGGGCCGGGCAATCGAATCGATGAATTGGCAGAGCGGCTGAATTTGACTCCCGATCAAAAAGTAAAGGTGCAGGAGATATTCAGCGACACGCGTGAACAGTTGCGAGCAGTGCGCCGGGAGTCGGAGCCTAAGGTTGAGGAAATTCGCCGCCAAGCAGACGGTCGTTTGCAAACAGTGCTGACGCCCGAGCAGTGGCAACAGTTTCAGAAGCTTAAAGAAGAGAGACAGCGACGCGGGCGCGGACGCGGGCCACGAGGAGAAAGGTAACCACGGATAACACGGATTAAAATCCGGATTTTATCCGTGTGATCCGTGGTTACTTTTACGGCCGGATTAGAGCTTTCAGCACGCGTCCAGCGGCAACATCATTCAGCGCAGTATTCGCATCCTTCAAGCCATACGAATCGAGTTTCATTCCTGACCACACTTCCGACTTGTGCGACACGATCTGAGCGCTGCGATAGAAGTGAGAAAACTCAGATCCCCAACAACCTCGCACGTCGAGATGTTTCTTATTCAGATCCGTATGAGGATTGAATGAAGTTAGACCGTGGTCGGTATATTGTCCGACCACAACCAACGTCCCGGCATCGCGAGTAAAACGCATTCCCTGAACGACAGCCTCCGGTGCGCCTGTGGCTTCGAGCGTGACGTCCGCGCCGCGTCCCGCGGTGTTTTCCATGACCCACGCTAATCGTCGAGTTTCGTCGTGCGATTCGATGTTGAGCGTGGCAGCAGCGCCGGCCTGAAGCGCAGCGTCGAGTCTCGCCTGTGGCGCGCCGATGCAGAGCACGCGCAGCGCGCCACGCATCAACGCCAGCACCACCGCGTTGATACCAACCGGCCCGGAGCCGAGTACGAGAACCGTGTCGCCGATCTTTATGTCTCCGCGTTCGACAGCGTGAAGGGAAGTCGGCAAGGCGCAGCCACCCGCCATAAACGTTTCCGGCGCGGCATCAAGCGGGATGCAACGCGTGCCCGGCTTGAGATAGACATGAGTGGCCCAACCGCCGCAGAGTCCATCGTTTAGACCGTAAGTTATCCCGTAAACCTTGCGCTGAGGACATCGTGTTCCGGCTTTAGCGACGAGGCAATACCAGCAGGCATTGCAAGTGCGATGAACGTCGAGGAACGTAACGCGTTCTCCCTCGGTGAACCGCTTGCCTTCAACGTCGAATAACTCACCGCGGATCTTCTGCAAACGCCCGACTGAAACGTGTCCGGGCACTAACGGGTACGGTACGCCGGCGAGCCGGCCCTGCTGCAAATGAACGTCAGTGCCGCAAACTTCAGAGAGTTCCACTTCAAGCAACGCTGAATTAGGTTCGAGCTCGGGCTCCACCACTTCGCGGACTTCAACCGGTGCGTTTGGCTTGGGGATTACGGCGACGAGTGGCACGTTGCAAGAATAGAGTTTTTCCCCGCTGAGGCGCAAAGCAACTATCCATCTGATAGTCGCTTAATTTTGAGTTTTTCTCTGCGGTCCCTCAGCGAATCTCTGCGGCCTCTGCGTTGAGATAGCCTTTACCGCAGAGAACGCCGAGATACGCAGAGGTCCGCAGAGAAAAACTCCTGAATTTAAGCCACTACCGTCCATCTTTGCATCCTGGAATCCTTTGCGCCTTTGCGTGAAAATGCGGTATAAAGCGTCTCGTGCCGCAAAGCCGACATCGAAAAATAACCAAAGCGAGAAAGAGACCGAGGGTTGCGCCATCCTCTTCAGCCGTGAACGCTCCGTCGAAACCGGAGTCCTCAGGCAATCGAAATCTAAGAATCGGTGCGATCGTCTTAGTTGTATTGGTGGCAGCTTCCGCAGTCGTGTACGTCATCAGCCGTCGCGGCACGCAGGCCGGCTCCGAAATCACAACCCCGTCCGGGTTGAAGATCCAGGATCTTCGCGTCGGTGATGGCCCAAGCCCCAAGCCCGGACAAACGATCAGGGTTCACTACACCGGCTGGTTGTCGAATGGAACTGAGTTTGAAAGTTCCTATAAGACGGCTCCGGCAGAGTTCCCGGTTGGCGTCGGCGGTCTGATCAAAGGCTGGGACGAGGGCCTGATGACTATGAAGGTGGGCGGCAAGCGCAAACTGATCATTCCCGGCAATCTTGCCTACGGGCCACGGGGCAAGCCCGCTATTCCTCCGAAGGTCGGCATTCCTCCGAACGAGACACTAACCTTCGAGATCGAGCTATTGGGTATTAAATAACCCTCTCGTAGAAACACAACCACATCCACAGATTACCCAGATCATCTGTGTATCTGTGGATTGTCTTTTGTGGTTGCGAGTTTTTTGTGGGAGACTCCCACCATGAGTCAAGACACGCTGACTATCACCGATAACCGCACTGGAAAACAGTATGAGTTGCCGATTCAAGACGGCACGATCAAAGCCATGGATCTGCGCCAGATCAAACTGGCTGACGACGACTTCGGGCTCATGACCTACGATCCTGCCTTCATGAATACGGCTTCCTGCAAGAGCCGCATTACTTTCATCGACGGTGACAAAGGAATTCTCGAGTATCGCGGTTATCCCATCGATCAGCTTGCCGAGAAGAGCACTTATCTCGAAGTGGCCTACCTGCTGCTCTACGGCGAACTCCCGACGTCATCACAACTCGCCGAGTGGACCAAAAACATCACCTTCCACACGTTCATCAACGAAAATATCAAGAAGGTGATCGACGGATTCCACTACAACGCACATCCGATGGGCATGTTCGAAGCGACCTTAGGCGCGCTTTCGACCTTCTACCCGGATGCAAAAGATATCTTTAACGTCGAGCTGCGTTGGAAACAGATCTATCGCTTGATAGCCAAAGTCCCGACGATCGCCGCCTTCGCTTTTCGCCATCGCATCGGCATGCGGTATTCGTATCCGGATAACGATCTGAGTTACGAAGGCAACTTTCTCAACATGATGTTCAAGACGACGGAGTTGAAGTACAAGCCGAACCCTGTGCTCGAAAAGGCGCTGACAGTGCTCTACATACTTCACGCCGATCACGAACAGAATTGCAGCACGAACGCCATGCGAAGTATCGGCAGTGCGCACACGGATCCGTTCTCATCACTGGCCGGAGCGGCGGCGGCGCTTTATGGACCATTGCACGGCGGCGCAAACGAGATGGTGTTGCGGATGTTGAAGGAGATTGGTTCAGTCGCGAACGTGCCGGATTACATCAAGCGAGTGAAGGCGGGCGAGTTTCGTTTGATGGGATTTGGTCATCGCGTCTACAAAAACTACGATCCGCGCGCCCGAATCATCAAGCAGGTTGCCTACGAAGTGTTTGAAGTGACCGGCAAGGATCCGCTGTTGGACATCGCGCTCGAACTCGAGCGAATCGCCCTGGAAGACGAGTATTTCGTCAAACGCAAACTCTATCCAAACGTCGACTTCTACTCGGGAATCATTTATCAGGCGATGCGTTTTCCGGTAGATATGTTTCCGGTGATGTTCGCGATTCCACGGACGTCAGGTTGGCTGGCCCAGTGGGTTGAATTACTGGAGGATCCCGATCAAAAGATCGCACGTCCGCGCCAGATCTACCTTGGCCACAGAACGCGTGACTACCTCCCTATTGAACAGAGGCATGGCGACTAGTTTTTATGCTTGTGTGCTTTTTTGTGGCTGCCTACCCTTTGAGCATTCGCGCGGCGATCTCTTTCAAGATCTTCGCGCAAACAGTGCCGGTGATATGAAGTGGATCCATGCGTGGATTGAACTCAACGATATCCGCGCCGACTACTTGCCCTTTGAGTTTCTGAATCAACTCAACTGCCTGGCGCGTTGATAAACCACCCGGCTCACGGTGTGACACACCCGGCGCAAACGCAGGATCCAGCGCATCAACATCAAACGAGATATAAACCGGAGAATCAAACTCGAGTTGCAGATCCGGCGTTAAGTGGCGCATCTCGATCGACTCAACGCCAAACCTTTTCACCTGTTCGCGCTGGTGTGCGGTAAACGTCCTGATCCCCACTTGGACCAGCCGCTTCACGAGCCTTTGCTCCATGATGCGCGCGAAGGGTGATGCATGAGAATTACGATTTCCCTGGTAATTGTCATAGAGATCCGGATGCGCGTCGAAGTGAAGCACACTGAGATTATTAAACTTTCGCGCAAACGCCCTGACGATCGGATATGTGATCGAGTGGTCGCCGCCGAGCGAGATTGGCGACAGCCCATCCGTGATCAGCGTGTAGATCGAGTTCTCGATCAGTGCAGACATCTCGCTGCCGGCTACCGGCTGGATATCGCCGGCGTCGAAGAATGTTGAGTCATCGGAGAGATCCGTCCCGTTTTCGCTCGTCAGGTTCCAGGCATCGGAACGCAATGCAGCGCGAATCTGCGGTGGCGCATCGGCGGCGCCTTTTGTGAAGGACGAGTTTTCGTCGTAACGGATGCCTATAAGTGCGAGTTTAGTCATCTTAAAGTACGAAAAGCAGCCAGAACGAAATAGATTACTAGTAAGATCGGACCCCAATACTCCATCCGAATCCAATAGAGCGTGTGTCGCGGCCGCAATACTCTCACAGGACCCGTTTTTTCATAAATGGTTTCTTCAACCATGTTACGGTTCGCGCGCCAGCCCACCACAAACGTCAACACTGCTCCGAGCACCATGAGTGAATGAAGCGGCAACCACGAACTTGTTCCCAGCACATCGATACCAAAGCCCCAATTGAGTATTGCACCGAATACTACAAGAGGTGCGATAAACGAAGCTAAGGCAAGATATCCGAGGCCTGTGTAGAAAATCATGAACGGCTTCTCATCTAGTCTTCAAGATCTTGCCCTATGCTCTCGCAACCCTGGTGAATCAATTTCAGGAGGGCCGCACGCTCGAGGTCCAGACCGTTGGTACTAATGGCTATCGGGCTCATGCCGCTGAGCCGCTGCGTCTTGGCCGTCATCCGCAGCCACAAGGGTCTGCGAGCCTCATACGTGTTCATATTGTGGAGATGGAGGGAAATGTACTCCGCGCCGGACAGCGAATGGAGTGTAATGCGGCGAATATCTTCCCAACGGATGACACCGACCTGGAGCCGGCGGTCAAACACACCTTGCTCGTCGATGACAATACAGGGATCTTTGCTGTTGTCGCTTAAGGCGCTCCAGATAAGAACAAGGGCGAGCCCGCCCCCTGCAATTAGGATCGTCAAGGGCAGGTAGCCGAGGTAGAGGTAAATCGCGACCACTGCTACGAGGCCGATCAGTCCCATCTTCCATGGGTAGTTTGGTTGAGCGCGTATTTCTGTGGGAGACATTTTGAGGACCTCTGGGCTAATCCGGGATGAGATTAGTGGTTCTGGTCGAACCTGTGAACTTCTGATTCGAAGTCGAGCGCAGTCTATAACGAGACCCTTGATAGCGCCAAGCTAATTTTCAAACCGGCTTTGCCCGAGGGTACCTACACCGAGAAGATTTCTCGCGCAAAGGCGCAAAGGCGCAAAGCGCTACCGCGTTCCTAACGGCTTCTTTGCGCCTTTGCGCCTTTGCGCGAGAAATTCTTACTCATAACGCAGCGCGATGAGCGGGTCAACCTTCATGGCTCTTCGCGCCGGGATGTAGCACGCGATGATCCCCACCGCGACAAACAGCGCCGCAATACCGCCGAACGTAGCGGGATCGGTCGTACTCACATTGAAGAGCAAGCTCGACATGACCCGCGTCATGCCGAACGCACCCACGAGTCCACACACAATACCAATCACCACCAGCAGCATTCCCTGGCCCACCACCATCTTGAGCACGTCTCGGCCCTGTGCGCCCAGCGCCATACGCAAGCCCATTTCATGCGTGCGCTGTGCGACCGAGTAGGAGATGACGCCATAGATGCCCACGGATGCTAAAACGAGCGCAACCGCAGCGAAGATCGTGCATGGGCAAAACGGCGCGCGTTTATGGATTCAGCGATGACCTGCTCCATAGATCGCGCGTTGAAGACAGCCTGGTTTTTATCCGTCGCCTGAACCTGCTGACGAATTGAGGAGACCAGCTTCGCAGGATCGCCGTTCGTGCGGACGGACACGGATATATCGCTCGCTATCAACGGCAGAAGCTCGTCGGGAGTTTGGCCGAGTGCCAGGTAGTATTGAGGATCTACGGGAACCTCGCCGTCCAGCCCGTAATGCTTGACGTGCCCGACAACGCCTACGACCTCGATGTCCTTCATTCCGTTCCCGTTCTCAAGATACTGTCCGATTGGGTCCTGGCCCGGGAAGTACGTGGCCGCGAATGACTCATCAATGACGGCCACGAGCGGTTTGCCCTCTCTATCGTGTTCGTTGATTAAGCGCCCCTTCTTCAATTCAATGGCGAGCGTGCGAAGTAATCTGGAATGACCAGGTATTCCACTGCCATCATCACGTCGCTCGGGTTATCCGGCCGGCGCCCGTTTAACCAGACGCTGTTTTCGGAAGCGCCGACGAAGGGAAGCCCGCTCGAGAAAGCTACCGCGTTCACGCCGGGTGTCGCCTTAATCCTCTCTTCAAGCTCTGTGAAGAAGCCGCGGACCCGTTGCGCTTCACCTGCGCGCGCTGTGTAGGAGAGCTGCATCGTAAGAAGATTTTGGGTCTCGAATCCGGTCTGCACACTCTGCAACCGCCACAGGCTCTTGACCATCAGTCCTGCACCGATTAAAAGCACGAGCGCGATCGCAATCTCGCTCACGACCAGAATGCTTCGTAGTCGATGACGGCTGCCGGTCGAGCCGCGCTCACCCTCTTTGAGCGCTTCGTTAACGTCAGGCTTTGAGGCCGGCAGTGCGGGTATCAGTCCGAAGACAACGCCCGTCAAAACTGAGATGAGGAAACTAAATCCCAACACCCGTGTGTCGATTGCGGCTTCATCGAGCCGTGGGATGTTACCCGGAACAAGTGACTTCAAAGCGCCGGTCCACCAGAACGCCAGCACTAGACCAACTATGCCACCCGAGATTCCCAGCACGATTGATTCCGTTAGAAGCTGTCGCACGACACGCCTGCGCGACGCACCCAGCGCGGTGCGAATCGCAATCTCCTTCTGCCGCACCGCGGAACGCGCGAACAAAAGATTTGCGACATTGGCGCAGGCCAATAGCAGCACGAAACCGACTGCGCCCAACAGAATGAAGAGCGCCGGTCGCACGTCCTGCACCGTGTTGTCGTAGAGGGATGCTATATGAGTGCGGCGGTCGGCGTTTGTCCGAGGATACTGTTCACCCAGTCGCGCCATGATGGCGTCCATGTCTGCTCGTGCGTGCTCAATAGAGAGTCCCGGCTTCAAACGCCCTACGACGCGAATGCCCGGATGGCAGCCGCGAGAGCTTGCACATCGTCCTTCGTCCTGGCCCAACAGAACATAGACGTCTGCGTCCGAGCCGAAACGAAAATCGGGCTCGGTGATCCCTATGACCTGGTAGCTCTGGTTGTTTAAGGTGAGCTCGCGGCCTATCAACCCTTCATCACCGCCGAAACGTCTTTGCCAGAAACCATGGCCCAGGATGACAACTCGCTGCCCGCCGATGCGATCTTCCTCCGCAGGAAAATCCGTACCCTTGAAGAGTGCTGCGCCAAGCGTTCGAAAGAAGCTTACCGAAGCCATGCGGCCCGCCAGGCGCTCGGGCTCACCCGCGCCCGTAAGGTTGAAGCTTTCGGGGCGGTAGCCGTTATCTGTTCGAAGCTCTGGTTCTGATCGCGCCAGTCCTGACAGTTCGGGTATGAGACCGATGTGTCCTGTGAGGGAGCCTTCTCCCACATGATCACCAGGCGGTCGGGATCCCTGTAGGGCAGAGGCCTCAGGAGCACGGCGTTGATAACTGAGAACAGCGCCGTATTCGCGCCGATGCCTAAGAGATGGCGACGATCGTAAATGCGGGCTGTCTTAAGAAACTGCGCGTTCCGTAGCGCAGGTCTTGCCACAAATCTTCGAGCACCGGTAGCCCCCTTCGGCTGCGATATTCTTAGGTGAAAGCCGGTGTCATGCACCCGACAGCACTTCGCGGTAAACCCGTTCTGTGTCGCTCGCCATCCGCGTGAGGGAGTAGCGCTCGCGCGCCGCAAGCATGGCGTTGCGCCCGAGACGTGAACGCTCAAGAGGGTCGTCTAATAGATTGTTGATGGCTTTGGCTAACGACTGAGGGTCGTCTACGGGCACCAGTTTTCCGCTGTGTCCGTCTTCGATGATTTCCAAAGCTCCCTCGGAAGCCGCCGCAACGACCGGCAGCCCAGCCGCCATTGCCTCTACGATGGATAAGCCGAACGGCTCGGAGCGCGCAGTAGAAACAAACAATGTGAGGGACGAGAGCAGACCGGGAATATCGTCATGCCAGCCCGGCATGGCGACGCTCCCGTTCACGCCGAGTTCGGCTACGAGGTTCTCCAGGAATTTTCGGTACCCCATCTGAGGAGACTTGTCTTCGCCGATGACAACGAACTGCACTTCCGGGCGGCGCGCGGAGATTAGCGCGGCGGCGCGCACGAAAACATCATGACCTTTGATTGGCGCAAGGTGTCCCACCGTCCCGACTAAAACGGGCAAGTCGGGGCCGCGAGCGACCGGCTGGGCGAAACGATCGGTGTCAATCCCGTTGTGGACCACAGTTATTTTCGAAGACTCGATCACGCCACTTTTTCGTACGCTTTCCGCGACAGCTTCAGAGACCGCGATCACGCGGCCTGCGCCCCTCAGCAAATGTCTGTTAATCCGTCGCAGGGGGAAGAGCGTGTGGCGGGTGAGCACGAGCCGGCTGCGCGACGCGAGTCTCACGGCCAATGCCGCGAGGTGATAATCCCTGGCCGCGTGCGCGTGGACTATCTCGATATCGTGTGCGCGCACGAACGCCGCAAGGCCTGTCAGGTTCTTCAGGTAGTTGCGTCGGCTCAACGCAAAGGTGCTTTCTTTGTTCAGGAACGCTAATTCGGCCGAGAGAGGGGAGCCGGGGACTGAGGCTGCGTAGACTTCGTGCCCGAGATCAGCCAGGGCGTGAGAGAGGTCTGCCAAATGCCGTTCGCCACCGCCGAACGTGGTCACGGAGCATACCTGCAAAATCCTCATTTCACGCGGACTTGAAGAGTTGGTGCACCCGGCAGGGCTCGAACCTGCGACCTTCTGATTCGAAGTGCCGTCACGAGCGCGGCATCAGGTTACGGGTCTTGTTTTTTACTAACATTGTTACAGGTTGCAGCGGTCGCGAGTCTAGCTGTTACCACCTATTCAGTCCAGTTTCAATTACGTCCTGCCAGCACCTTGCTCTCGATCGCTAAGTAGTTCGGGCCTGAGCAGGCGCTCTGATCGCATGACATGAAGTATCAAGACTCGTCCAGAATCGTCGCGGTAGAAGATGCGACACGGGGCTCAACAATTTGGCGATAACGCCAGCCTTTGAGCTCTTCCGGTTTTGAGCCAAGTCTAGGGTGGCTTTCAAGTTGATCAACATGCTCGAAGATCTTCTGGACTAGCCGGCGTGCCGCTTCGGGATTGTCCAGTGCAATGTAGTCCGCAATTGCGTCAAGATCGTTGAGCGCTGGTTCGGCCCAGATTACTTCAGCCATCTGGACATTCGCTGCTTTGCCTGCTTATGAGTGAGTGACCGACCTTCTTCAATTGCTTTTTCCCCGCGAGCAATGCCTTCGAGCAATGCCATACGACGCTGTAAGGTCTCGAAGGTTTCAACATCGACGAGATATGCTGATGGAACGCCATGCTGCGTAATCAGGATCGGCTCGCGATCCTTCTCGAGCTGGTTCAGGATCTCTGTGGCTTGGCGCTTCAGTGTGGTAACGAGTTCAGTTCGCATAGAGTGATACTAAAGTACCACTTGCAGAAAGACAAACGAAAAGCGGCAGGGTTCTCGGGCTGCCGCCAAGTCATTGATATTGCTGGTGCACCCGGCAGGGCTCGAACCTGCGACCTTCTGATTCGAAGTCAGACGCTCTATCCAACTGAGCTACGAGTGCACGATGGGGAATGGTAAATGGTTCGCCACGAATGGTAAAGCGAAAAGGCCACAAAGAGGCACAAAAGGCACAAAGGTATCAGCGATTGTGTCGTCTTCCAGTCCGATCACCACTCATTTATTCTGAAAGTTCGTGCGAATAAACTTCACCAGTTCCGCGATCTCTGCTTGACTGAGTTTGTCTTTGAAGGCCGGCATCGCCTCTTCGCCGGCAGTGATTACTTTAGCAAGCTGCTCGTCGGTGTGCTTGACGGCATGCTCCGATTTCAACGAAGCAACCTTGATCTGTTTGTTGTCCACTTTAACGAGTCCGCCCTCCCCAGTCGGACCGTGGCACGCCTCGCAATTCTTGGCATAGTTGGCGCGAGCTGTCGCCAAGGGATCTGGTGGTGCTGTTGGAGCAGCCGGTGCTGGTGATCCGGCCGCAGTTCGTGTTGATGTGTTGGTTGGCGTTGCTGTTTCAGTGCAGGCAGTTGCGATCAAAGTAATCGCGACGCAGGTTAGAGCAAGCGAGATTAGTTTCATTAGACAGTTTCTCCGGTTTTTTCGGTCCACAGATTACACAGTTTACACAGAGCAGAGAAGTCACTTTTTCAACTTCACGATCCACTCACCGATCTCTCGCATTTCTGGTTCCGTAAGTTTGTCGGAAAATGATCTCATTGGAGGTTCAAGACCATAGGCTGCTGGGTCTTTTAGTAAACCGACAATGTCGTCAACGGTGCGGCGGGGTTTGGCAGAGACGTCGAGCAGTGGCGGAAACTTCAATGGTCCTTGTTGTGCCCCTTCACCATGCTCACCATGGCAGTTTGCGCAAAACTTTCTATACATAATCGGCGGTTCTCCCGCTTCTTGATCTGAAACACGGGCAGCGGCAAGCCCGATCGACGCCGGTTTGAACGGCTCGCGCCTCGATACTTCTTCCTGAGCGGCTTGCCGCGAAAGCTGTTTCCACGTTTGTTCATCTCTACGGTCGCTAAGATATGAACCGATTGTCATCATGCCAATCAAAACAACGCATGCTCCCAAAATCACACTGCCGAACAATCTTTGACGTTTGAGCCACGGTAACAACACCAGCACCAGCAGCGCGATGCCCGGAAGCACTAAACCGACTAACGATCCTAATCTTCCTGGGATGTATTTCAGCGTTTGATAAAGCCAAAGGAACTGCGCGCCGGGCCGGGGCAGATACTCCGCCGTCATCTCAGCTACAGATGGTCCAAGTGGGGCAGGATGTTTCAACGACCAAACCGCGAGTGCTACAAAAACAAGACCAGCGGCAATTGCGTGGCGCCATAAGTTGGACCAATACACGCGAAAACCTGAAAACCTCCAAACGACGACACCGACAATAAAAGCCGGAATCAAAAGCACATGCAGCGCATAGAACCTCGAGAGCGTGAGTGTTGAAATGTCGCTGCCGCCGAGCAACCAGAGTCGCGCGTTACGTCCGACAAAAGGAAGACCACTCATCAGACCTTCCGCTACACGCGTACTGAAGAACGCGCGCGCATCCCAGGGCAGGGAATAGCCGGTTCCACCCGCGGCCATGACTAATCCCAAAAGTAAGACCGCCGCGATCCAATGAATTCTTCTGAACGCGTAGGCCTGAAACAGAAAGAGTTGAATAACGTGAAGGAAGGCAAACAGCGTGAGCCAGTGCGATCCGTAGTGATGCAGTGAACGAATCCACGAGCCTGACGACACAACCTTCTCGATATAGGAAACAGTCGTGTAGGCATGGTCTACTGAAGGCACGTAATAAAACGCCAGCAAGACTCCCGTCAAGAATTGCACCAGCAGGAGAATGACGACGATGCCGCCAGTTGTTTGCAGCCAGGCAAAACCGCGACTCTCAGGCGTCATGCGCTCTCCTTCGAGACGAATTGCACTTGCAGTTTTCCGTCCTGAACACGCACGGGCAATTCATCAAGACCGCGCGCCGCCGGACCGCTGATGCGCGCGCCGTCTGCGGCGAAGTAACTCTCGTGGCAAGGACATGAAAACCGGTTCCTGTTTTGCTCCCATGCGACTTCACAACCTTCGTGCGGACAGACTGCCGACAACACCTGGTTGTTCTTCGCGGGTAATACAAAAACAGTGTGCTCTTCGGTCGTGACGGCCCAGCCTGCAATGTGCTCGGCAACGATCTTCCGACTGAGAGGATGTGGTCCAGTCAATTCGGTAAGTGAGCCAACGTCAAGCCAGCTATCGCTGGCCACGCCGATTCTCGGTCGCAAAAAACGAAACGCGGCGCCGCCGATCGAAGCGAATACGCCGGCCAGAACACCGAGCGGCAGAAGCTTTAGAAAAGAGCGGCGCGATTCCTTCGGAGCATTATTCATAGTGAATTATTTTCCATCTGTCATTTGCCATTTTTCATTTGTGATTGGACCGGTGCTCCGCAACGCAGAGTAAAAATGGAAAATAAGAAATGGCAAATGATAAATGACAAACCTTTCCTATGCATTTGACTCCGAGCCGTCCCGTTTTCTTCCCCCGGTTGCATTCAGCCAGCAGACTGGGCAGAATAACTTCGCATCGTTGAATCTTCCAGGGTCAGTCAATCTTTACCCGAACAGAGGTTAAACAAAATGAGTAGCGATCAGGATCCAGGCAATGCCGCACGCGGTTCCCTTCGTCTCGCACCCACCAACTCGGAGATTGAAGTAGAAAAGGCAAGACTCCCTCGACAGTTCGTTAATTTCACTTTCTATCACGCGCGACCCGAATGGCGACTGCTCTCAAACGGCGACAAACAACGATGTCGCGATGAGTTTGTTAATACTGTAGATGAATTTCGTCGTTCATTATTGATTCATTCTTATTCGACTATCGGACTTCGCACGAATGTTGATTTTATGATCTGGCGGATCGGTTACGAGCTCGAACCGATTCAGGAGATGACGGCGCGACTCAACAAGACCGAGATGGCCAAGTACATCGAACCCTCGCAATCGTTTCTCTCGATGACCAAGCGATCCATGTACATCGATAAGGACAATCCTGAGCACGTCGAAGATCGGCTGCACATCGTTCCCGGCAAATCGCAGTATCTCTTTGTTTATCCATTTGTGAAAACGCGCGAGTGGTATTCGCGACCCGCGGAGCAGCGACAGGAGATGATGGATGAGCATATCCGCATCGGCATGAAGTACCGCTCGGTAAAACTTCATACGACCTATTCCTTTGGACTTGACGATCAGGAGTTTGTAGTCGCTTTCGAGACTGACTATCCGGCCGACTTTCTCGACCTGGTCCAGGAGCTCAGGGAAACAAAAGCCAGTTCTTTCACGCTTCGTGATACGCCGATGTTTACCTGCCGGCAACGAACACTCAGCGAGTGTCTCGAGGCTCTTGGGTAGAAGTTGGTCCACGGATTACACAGATTCCTAAGATATCTGCGTAATCTGTGGATTGTTCTGATCCTCACAACCCCTGTTTATTCGCAAACCGAGTATCTCTGGTACGAAGCAGAGAACATGCACGGGTTTACTATGGGCAGGCTCGGCGAACCGTTACTCAATCCTTCATACCTGAATCTCCCGCGTAAAAAAGCCCCTGGGTGGGGCATCAATGGACCAGGTGTGTCAGCAGAGTGGACGCAGGGCGGCGAAAGCGAATGGAACTCTGCGGCTGCGAGCGCTGATGAGACCCGCGCGACTCTCTACCAAGACTTTGAAATTCCCCGCGGAGGCCAATACACGCTTTGGATTCGCTATGCCGACTGGGCTCGGAAGAGTGAGAACTTCACTGTAATCATCGCTCAGGAAGGCGCGGAAGTTTTTCGCCACGAGTTTGGTGTGAAAAACGTTATCGATCCACATGATGAAGTCAGCATGTATTGGCAGTGGGCGTTCGCCTGGGACAGTGCGACCACGACTTTGAAAAAAGGTCCAGTGCGGCTAGGTATTCAGATCGATAAAGCCGCCGAAGCACGCAGGCACGTCGATTGTTTTTTGCTCACTAACGACGCTGCTTTCAAACCATCCGGCAGGCAGAAGCCAGACTTCTTCGCGATGCGTTACCTGCGAAACTGGTCCACCACTCGCAAACCGTTTTCCTCATTGCTTAGCAGCAACGAACCCCTTCGTGTTCCGGAACCGTGGGTGCGGCCGAAAGTTGCCGGACGCGATTTTCTGATGCCCTGGAACATCGCAAAAGAGTTCTGGCCCCTCTACGATAAACCCGTGGAGGAGCGGCCGTTGTATCCCTTCAACGCCGAGCCGATAGACCAGTTCATTGCAACTTACAGAGGCGCTCGCGATGTGCCGCTGTTTCAATCGAAGCTGGTCGTTCCCGTTATTTACATCAACAATCTTCCCGAATATCTGAAGGAAGGAAGCCCTTTCCTGCGGTTTATCCGCGACACCAAAGCTCCGTTTGCCATACTCATCAATTACGGCGGAGCGCGTTTGAATGAGGCCGCATGGCAACTGCTCAATGGAGAGCTGAAAGACCAGTTTCTCGGTTGGGTGTCGGGCGAGAGTGTTGGGTACGTTTGGGAGTCTGCTCCGGCGGAGTTGAAGATCTCGCAGGTGATGTCGCGACGCGAGCTGCTCGAAGCACACAGTCAATTCTATTCAAAGGCACTGGCGCGAAAGTGGCGCGAGATGTTTCAAACTGAAACCGGTCCGATGTGGGACAAGTTGATTCCCGCGCAGTCGACCTCGAGCACTTCGTTTGCACATGCGCTCAGTCAGTGGGGAGTTAACCTGCTCGGAATGGAAACGGCGGCGGTGATGCCGATGACGGGCATGCGTATCGCTTTTACGCGCGGTGCGGCGCGGCAATTTGGCGGCGCGTTTCTTTACTATCACGCGCCGAACTTCGGCGATACCGCAACCACGTTTACCAAACAGCAAAACTTCGCCGGGCCTGATTTCTTTTATCACTCGCGCTATGGTCCAAGTATGGGACCTTCGCTTTCGTGGTATCGGAAGAGTTATTACCTCTACTACATGGCGGGCGCTTCCGCGATCTACCTGGAGCAGGGCCAGGATCAGTTCTTCAAACCCGGTCCCGGCGATCATCCTTTCCAACTCAATCCGCTCGGCCGGATCACCGACGAGTTTATGCGCTTTGCGGAGAAACATCCCGAACGCGGCACGCCGTACACGCCGATCGCTTTCCTGCTTGACCCTGCGCACGGATTCGAGATGACCGACTATCCACACTGGCCGTTTGAAGTGTCGCAGATCGATCGTAGTGATCGTGCGCTGCGAGAACTGTTTGGAGTGGCCTACTATCCGGGACTCGTTCTTGAAGGTGAACCGGCCATTGCCGATCGACAGCCTTTCGTGCCCGGAGTTTTTGGCGATATCTTCGACGTGTTGACGGCCGCTGATGTTCAGGGTTCGAAGTCGAAGATTCCGACTCTGTTGCCGTCGTATCGTGCGGTCGTCGTTGGTGGGCGGATTGACTGGTCGCCGGAATGGATAAAAAGGCTGAACGAGTATGTGCGCAACGGCGGCACTTTGGTGTTGAATGCGGCGCAGATTAAAAACTTGCCGGAGCAGTTTTTGGGAGTGCGACTGATTAACGACACCGGTGAAGCGCACAATGCTCGTTGCCATGCACCGGGTGAAGAGCTTCAAGATCTGAAAGGGCAGATATTCCGGTTCGAAAAGCTTGAGCTCAAAGGCGCGACTGCTTTGATTGACATAAACGGCCAACCACTGGTGACCGTTAATAAAGTCGGAAAGGGTAGTGTGGTCTTCGCGGCGGTGCCGGATTTACTCGGTGAGGACGAGCGAATCACTCCGTTTGCCGCGCACATGCTCGCGCACGTTTTTGGTGACGCTGCGCCGGTGAAGGTAACGGGAGATGTTGAGTATTTGATCAATCGAACTGCAAATGGTTGGGTTGTCACGTTGCTGAATAATAACGGTGTGTTCAAGACACAACAGGGAATGGCTCAAGTCGATCGCAGTGCTTACGTTACAGCCACTATCACTTTACCAAGTCAAATCCAGAGCGCCACGGAGTGGACCACTGGTGCACCAGTGAAAACCGACAAGGGGAGCCTTAGCGTTCAAATAGCCCCGGGTAGCCTCGCCATCATCGAAATACGTTAGCCACAGATTAAACGGATGAAAACGGATTTTTATCCGTCTTCATCCGCGTTATCTGTGGCCTATTTCCTAAACCGTTACGGTCGTCCCGTCGAATTTAGTTAAGGTGAAGCCATTGAACACTTCGTTGTAGCACGCTCGCTGGTCCTTCAGGATTCCGATGGCCATCTGCTCGCCGAGTTTCAGAGATTCGGTTGCATCCGAGCGCCAGTGAACGCCGGCCGTGTTCCTTCCAAGCGCCACGTTCGCGGCGACCTTGTTGAGTTCGCCACCGACAGTCAGATCGCCGGCATCAGAACCAGGGTAAGGCACGAGACTCAAACCGTCGTCCGCTGGTTGCACGGGCGTGAGGCCGATGTCGACCAGACGCGTGTCCTCCTTGAACCACGCTTTGAGAATTGTTACGCACGCACCGGCCACGGTTGCGTGTCCCGCGCCGTAAGCCGGATGCGTTGGTGAGCCTTCCGGAAACGCCATCGGGAGCAGCGCACTGCCTGCGGGCATGAACCCCTTCAAACGATTGTTGTCGGAGAACGACGCGAGTATCTCCGGATGCACCGGATAATCCGCACCCGCGAAGAGTGTCCGGTGAACTCGCGCGGCCTGAACTTCGGGTCGCAGGCGTCGATGCACAAACCACTTCTGATACCAAACCGCTTTCAAAGCGCGAGTCGAAATTTCGCACAAAAGCGTTGCGATGTGTGGACCACCGAAAGTGCCGAATCCCATCTGGCTGGGGTTCCCGTTGTAGGGATTACCATCGTCGAAAGGCGCGCCTGCTCCGGCAAGGACGAGGAACGCGTGAAAGTATCCCTGGAACAACACGTCGATGTGCACCCATTGTCCGATATCGCGGCCATTGCGCATGTAGCGCGGCACTGGATCGAAAGCATCGGGCCCTTGTGCAATTCCTCGCTGGACCGCAAGCCAGGTGGCGAAGTCGGTCATGTAGTTGATGCCTGGCAGAGTCGTTGTGATCTTCTGCTCGAGTTTGTTCGCGCCGAAATTGCAGTCCTGATAAAAGAATTGCGACAGGTAAGGTCCCATTCGATCGCCGGGAGTCAGACCACGAAATAAGGTGGCAGTAGTAACTGCGCCACCGGTTTTTGGACCACGGAAGTCAGCACCGTACAAAGTGAGATCGGCAGCCGCCGCGTTAGCGATTGCGTTTCCCGCGTACTGCGAATAAGGAACATCTCGCAGTAGCGCCATCCAATAGTTTTCAGAGATCTCAGCGGCTTGTGCGCGGCTCGCAAACGCCGGCGCCGGTGGCTGCACCAGCGCGTGTGCGTCAGGACCTTCCATGTCAAAAGCCAAACCCGATTGAGGATTGGTCAAGCGTGTGCTGCCGCCGAGGGGAATCGCATCGAAATCGGCTGGCCGCCCGCTGTGGATGGCCTGGAGCAACGCGGCGTAAGCGCTGAGATCGACAGTACCGTCGTCGTTGTGTGGCAGTCCTTTCGAATAACTGCCGAGTTTGTTTGGGTAAAGGTTTTCGTCGGTGTTTGACGGATGTTGAAGATTTTGTGGTGTGGCTTTCAGCCCGGCGGTCGCCGCATCGCGGCGGAGTTTAGCGCAGTCGTTCGCGCGTTGGTTTGATCCGTCAGCGGCGTGGACTTCGGATCGTTGAGTTTGCAACAGGGGTTCGACGCCGATGACTCCTGCGGCGATGGTTGCGGCGCCTGCGACGCCGGCGCGGCTTAGAAATGTACGTCTATTGGGGTGTATAGATTCTTGCTTCACGAGTGTTCCTCCACTGGCGAGATTTGGGCTGCTATTGCCGCACGGAGATTCAAGCAGGAAGTTCGGGTGCGTATTCTTACCACATCTGGCAGGCGGAGAGGAAGAGGAAAGAAGGGACAGGATTACAGGATTTTGCAAGATGAACAAGATGCATCTTGTAAATCCTGAAAATCCTGAAATCCTGTCAAAGTTTTATTAAGGCTTTTTGCCCTTACCACCTCCACCGCCCTTTGACGACGGAGGACCCTTGGGCGCACGCTCCTGTTTCTGCTGAGCCTGCGCCGGACGTTCGCGTTTTGGTTGCTGCTGCGGTTGGGCATTCCGGACCGGGCCCGGATCTTTACGCACTTGCGGCTGTTGTCGCTGCTGCGGAACGGCCTGGCGGCGCTGCTGCTGCTGCTGTTGCGGCGCTGCGACACGTTCGCCCTGCGCTTGCTGCTGCCGTGCCGGTTTGGCCGCACGTTCAGCCTGCGCTGCCCTCGGAGCCCGCTCTACTCGCTGCTGCTCGCGTTGCTGCTTCCGCTGCTCCTGCTCCACGCGACGCTGATCACGCTGTGCCTGCGCGCGCGGTCGTTGCTCAACAGGCTGCTGCTGAACCTGAGCCGGTGCCTGCGACTTCTGCTGTGCGACACCTCTACCTTGCCCGTTGCCTTGTCGGTCATCTCTCACTTTGAACTTCTGACCTTTAGCACGATCAGAAGCCGTTTCGACGCGCATTGATTTCGCCACATCACGCCGGAACGGTCGTTCTTCTGGCGTCGTGCTGGTAATCACGGTGGTGTCGTTTAACTTTTTGGCGATTCCCGGCGGAATGTCTTTCTTGCCACGACCCCAGGCTGAATTGACAACCGCATTTCGCAGCGGCGTCAGCAGCAATGGATCCAATACCGGATTCACTGACGCGAGCATGTTTCGATCGGCTTTCCTCGCACGGCGCCAATCAGTTCCGCGCGCGAAGTCATCAACACTCACGACGGTCACTGCTCCCGGCACATCCAAATTCACGCTCCGATAGTACAGGTCGTCGCGAGTTAAGTAGTGAGGCTGCCACGACTCGTCGTAGTATCGAGGCACGTAAACATCGCCTGGTCCAAGCGGCACCCAACCGATCTCGTTTTGATCAAACGGCACAAATGCGACCAGCGCCGGCGAGTAGACCGGTGACGTGCTCACATTGTCAGGCACCCAGTACCAGCGATCGCCAACGAAGGCCCAGCGGCCGTAGTGATACGGCGCATAACCCCATGGTTCACTGGAGACCCACGTTGGACCATACGGATAATCGTTGTGCCAGTAACCCTGCTGGTAAGGCATCCAGCCGTTATCGACTCGCGGCGCCCACGCGTAACCGTAACCGTCGACGTTTCGCCAGTCGCCGTAGTAATCGAGATCATACAAGCCGGGGATGTACGAGTTGGCATACTGATAACTCGCGTTGCGGCGATAAGGATCGAAATAATATGGATCGTTCAGATAGGTGTTGTAATCGCGATAACGGCCGTCGTAATACTGCGGATACTGGTAGCCGTAATAATCGTCAACCAGGTAACCTGCGTCACGGCCATCGATTTGTGAAAGCACAACATCAGCGGCGGTTGAGCCGATCAGAGTCAGCAGTTCACCCTTGCTGATCTGTCCACTGCCGCCCATACCGACAACCTGTGCCAGACCGCTCAACACCGACACGAGCACTTGTCCCTTGTCGATACCGACGTTGTACAGACCCGGCTGCTCAAAATCGACTGCGCCGTATGGCGTTGCTACTTCAAACAGGTCGCCTGAATTCAGGTGACCAACGTCGAAGATCGCGGAGCCGTCGCGCAACGCCAACTGCGTGCGGCGATCGCTGAGTGAAAGTACGTCCAGCGAAGTGTTGGGATTGAGTCGTGCGAAGTTGCGTCCGGTAAACGCCAAGCTCGCGCGCGAGTTGTCGCGCGTGTAGATGCGATCGCCGACCGAGAAAGGTTGATTGTCAGTCGCGGCGATCCACTGATCGCTTGCAGCGTTACCTGCCTCGCTGTCGTTGAGTGCGACGTCTCCCTGGACGCGTTGAATGCGCGCGGCATTAGGCAATGCCTCGGCTGAAGCGCTTTGCTCGTTCTTCATCCAAAGGCCCACGCCGACGCCCGCAAGAACGGCACACACCACCGCCACGATTGTTAGGTGCGGCCACACTTTCAGATTGTTCATAAAGCCCCCTCAAATTGGTTTTCGGCGTAATTTTCGCAAGCATCGTGCCTACATTTCGCTTGTCGCTGAATCGCCATGGGAACGCAATGAACGGAAGAATTGGGCCGCGGATTAACGCGAATGAACGCAGATTTGCGGAATCCGCGTTCATCTGTGGCCTAGCGTTTAACCCATATCGTCACCTGACTGAATCAAATCGTCTCGTAAACCTACATAGGTACAACGGATTTCTGCGATTTCGGCATGGAATACAGCTTGCCAAAGACGGCCCTGTCAACCTCTCTCCCGCCGGTCATTACTGAAAGGAAACTGGAACGTGGAACACTTAAAACGAATCGGATTGTCTTTGGTGACAGCCGCCTTGTTGCTCGGCGCGAGCGATCTCGCGAATGCGCAGGGCAGGCGTGGCCGCGGCGAAGAGCGGAGGCAAGAAAATCAGGCTGAGCGCGAGCAGCGCCAACAGCAGCGGCAACAAGCACAACAAAATCGCGAGCAGGAACGACAGCAACGTTGGGAACAACGCCGGCAGGAGCAGCAGGGTAATAACAATAACCAGGAACGGCAACAACGTTGGGAGCAACGCCGGCAGGAGCAACAGCGCGAGAGCCAGGAGCGACAGCAACGCTGGGAACAACGGCGTCAGCAGCAGCAAGGCAACGAACAGCAGCGTCAAAATCAGATCCGCCAGTCGCAGGAACGCGAACAGCGTTGGCAGCGACAGCGCGAGGACCAAATCCGCCAATCGCGAGAACGTGAGGAACGTTGGCAACAGCAACGGCAGCAGCAGAACAATCGCGACTGGGATCGTAACCGAGATGGACGTAACGATCGCGATTGGGATCGTAACCGCAATGACCGCAACCGCAACGATCGCGACAACAACTGGCACCAGCGAAACTGGCAGAGCGAGCAACAGCAGCGTGCCGAACGCTATCGTCAGGATTGGCAACGACGACAGAGCTACCTGCACCAGCGACAGCAATTACTCGAGCGCCAACGTCGTCTAAACCAGTTGCGTTACCAGCAACGTTATCTCGAACGACTGCGCCGCGACCAGTTGCGTCTCCAGCAATGGCGCTACCAGGATTACGGACCATACAACTACCGGTATCGTCGCGGCAGCACCTATTACGAAACCAACCGTTATGGCGCCGAGATGTTACAGCGGGCAGTCAACGATGGTTACCGGCAGGGCTTTGACACAGGGCAAGCCGACCGTGAAGACGGCTATGGCTTCAGTCCTGAAGACGCTTACGGCTACCAGGACGCGAGTTACGGCTACGATGCTTACTACGTCGATCTGGGTGAGTATCAGCATTACTTCCGTGAAGGATTCAGGCGTGGGTACGAGGACGGTTACTACAGCCGTTCACAGTATGGCCAGTATTCGAATGGAGGCCACAGCATCCTCGGAGCGATCCTCGAGCAGATTCTCGGGCTTCAACTATTGAACTAGAAGAGTAGCCACAAAGAAGCACAAAAGGCACAAAAGGTTCAACGAACCTCTTGTGCCTTTTGTGCTTCTTTGTGGCTACTTTATAACTTCAACGCAAATCCTCTTCGCCGGATCGTTTTCACGCAACCGGTGTCGATGCCTTTCATAGTTCCACGTTCGACAAACTCGCTCACAATGTTGATGATGCAGCCGATGTTCTCCAGTCCACCGAACCCGTGCGCGCCATGCGGTACGACGATGTGCATACTGTTGGTAAGAGTCTTTGCCACTGCATCGCCGTTTGAAGGCGGCGTGACGGGATCCCACTCTCCGGTCAGAATCAAAACAGGTACGTCTGCACGGACCGGCTCAGCATAGTCACGTTCGATTTCGGCACGCGTCCAGAGTGCGCAGGCTTCTCGCTGCTGGCGCAACCGGTAGTCACCGAGGAACGTGTTTGCAGCCATTCGCTCACCTTCGCCGGGTTTGATCCACGGCAGATCTTCGGCACACGTGACCGAGAGGTACATGCCATTGCCGCCGCTACCTACGATATGTATGCGATAGTTGATGGCGTGCTCGGTCAAGGGCACAAAATTGCCTTGCGCAGCGAGATGTATTACCAACGGCATCCGGCTGGCAGCCACAGGGTTGTACAACATGTAACGAACCGCTTCCACAGCCAGGTCGCGAGAGAGTTTTACCTTGACGCGTTCCTGCGAGTTGGGCTTCTGCACCTCAACCTCGACTGGTCCCTTGATCAGTTGGGCCAACACCCCCTTCGCTTCGTCCTTTAGCTTCGGGAACGCTTTGTTGCAAGCTTCGTCTGCCGCACACTCCGCGATAACACCATTAAGCGCTCGTTCCATACCGAGAGGAAAATCGCTGGGCATGAAAGAATTCGTTGGAGCCACGCCTTGGAGTGTCGCAGTGCGGACGCGCTTGGGATATCGCTTGAGGTAAGTGAGTGCTGCACGCGTTCCATAGGAGCCGCCGAAGAGATTGATTTGTTCGTAACCGAGTGCTGATCTGACTTCGTCCATGTCGTCCATCGCGATCGTGGTCGTGTAGAGCTTCAGATCGGCAACGGCTTCGAGCTGCGGGCGGCACTTGCGAATGTCCTCGAGCGGAAAGAAGTAACCGAGATAGCTTTGGAGATCCGCAGGGTTGTAGAACTCGCAGTTGAGTGGGTGGGATTTGCCTGTTCCGCGCTGGTCCACAAACAACAGATCGCGATGTTCACGGATCTTCGTGAATTCCTGTGCAATGCCGGGGCCATCTTCCGATGCGGCGGCCGATCCTGGTCCACCGGCGAAGTAAACGAACGGATCGGGCTGGCGTTTCTCGCCGGTTGCGGGCATTACGAGGATGTTCAGGCTGATCATCCGGCCCTTTTTGGTGGCGCGGTTCTCGTAGACTTCGAGAGTGCCGCACTTTGCTTTGCCGATGCCCTGGACCTCGCAGTCTTTTAACGTGATTGTCTTCGGAGGGCTTTGACGCACGGCGCTTGAGGTTTGAAGCGCAAGCGCGAGTACAAGAATAACGGTCTTTGCTTTAGTCATCCTGATAATCCTGTGAATCCTGAAATCCTGTCTAACTTAAGACAGGATCACAGGATTTACAAGATTTACAAGATTCGGGTAGTGCCCTAATTTCAAATCATTATTTTTTTTCGCCGCACCGTCCGCTTTCAGCCTCTCGTTTTACAAGATTTTACGTAATACAGCTAATTCTAGTAGACTCTCCAGCATGTCTGAATCGTCAGAGCAGTCGAACTGGCGGGAATTCCTCGCTCTTTACGCTAACCTATTCGGAGTCACTGGAGGCGCTATGTCTCTAGTGAGCATCCTCTTTTGGCTGTTTGCCGGATTTTCTGGCCCTCTATTTGTCGTCGCCGTTAGTGTAGGCGCTACCCTTTTCACCGTCTGGCTAATGGGCTATGTGTTTGTTCGCAGTCGCGATCCGTTGCTGAGTTTAGGAGCACTCAGGGGTAGTGAAAAACTAATTGAGTCCGCAAACCCGCAGAGCACAGCATTAACCATTACGGAGAAGCCAAAGTCGAAACTGGATTTCGAGATTGACGAACAAGTCAGTCAAGTGCGTGTCGGCAATGGAAATCGTGAGATATGCCGGATTCACTTAGAGCTAAAACTAAGGTGCATTAAGGAAGTAGATTGGCCTGTAGCAGTAAAGGCTTTTCACGCATCGCTTCACAAGTTTGGGGAAGATGGCAGCGAGACGACTGTAGTCGATCAGGAAGACTCTCAAGTGAGCCGGACGTTTCCCAAGCTAGTAGTCCTTCCTGCTGATGAAATGTGGACAATAAGAGAGCCTGACAGCGGGTTTCGCATTTATCAATTCATCATCGAAATTACGCGAAGACTCCAAGCCAACCTGTCACCGGATCATTTCCTGCGAGTGACAATGAACGCTATCGGGCAGGAACCTATTTCGCAGACTGTTTTTGTTGATGATTGGACGCAACCGATCAGCGCGGTTAGCCGGACGCGGCCCGAAGAACTGCCTTTGAGAGCACAGAAGGAAATAAACAGGCTGAAAGACGAACTCACAAGTTACGAAAAAACGGTTGAACGACTAGGCCGATACAACGAGGAATACAGACCACTAATTGATTTGGCGCGAAAGCAGAAAACCGAAATTGATGAGTGGGTAAAGGTTAAAGAATGCGGACGCGGTGATTTGAATATCTATCCGCAGTTTGGCGAACCACGCAATGTCATCCTCTACTTTTGGGTTACTAACAAGTCAGTTTTAGACATTAGTCTGAGCGACGATCTCGGCGGGGTAATCAAATTCCAAAGCATGGAGTTGACTGACTCCAAGAAAGTCATTAACTCAGTAAAGGATATCCCAAGCGGTGAAACAGCTTGTCTGACCATTAAGCAGCGCCTTACTCCCTCCGAGGTTCAAACTATCATCGATGCTGAGTATTCTGTGAAGTCTCAATACTTCAACTTCGATGAGCTTAAGGTGATGATCGTCGGCGGCAAACGCTCGCCCGACATTACAGCCAAACCCCTAAAAATCGGTTCAGCTTTTGCGAACGCCTACCCTATTGACTTGCTAGAAAGAGGCCAAAGACTCAGGGCGCTTAGTGAGATTAGGGGAGGTGCGGTTCAACTTCACGAAACACTGCGAATCGAAACGAGCGAAGCTTTGCCGACAGAAGTTATTGAGCGTTGGGCAACCGTCTCGCAGGACACGCTGCAACACGTTTATAAAACGGAAGCAGCAAAGAGGCTGTGGAGAGAACTCACGCATGGCGATCCGATTCCAACTTCCGCAGCCGCCCAAAGAGAATGGCTTAAAAACTTCTTTATTACCTTAGGCGGTATCATTGCGAGCGAATACGGGGAGTACATTCGCCAGCCACAAAGGTAGCCACATTTATTAAAAGTATTACGCAAAAGAATTGACAGAATAGGTATTTCGTAATACAATTATCTCCAGTTAGGGAGATAAAGATTCGATGCCGAACATCCTGAAAAAAGATAAGCAGATAGCGATAATCAGCGGCCTTGCCGAAGGCATGAGCATGAGAGCGTTATCCCGCGTGACTGGCGTTCACCAAGACACGATCTGCCGCCTCGCAGTTCGCGTAGGACAGGGTTGCGCTCGCTTGCTTGACGAAAGACTTCGGAATCTGGAATGCCACTATCTGGAGTTTGATGAAATTTGGGGATTCATCGGCAAGAAGGAAAAGCACCGCAGAGAGACAGACGATCCCAAGCTTGGCGACGTTTGGACGTTCTGCGCTATTGATGCGGAGACTAAACTCGTTCCCTCATTCAAAGTAGGCAAACGCGATCACTTCACCGCGAACGCTTTTGTTAGTGACGTTGCCTCACGGTTAACGAATCGGCCACAGATTTCGAGCGATGGTCTACGCGCCTACGCCGAAGCCGTAGAGAATGCTTTCGGCATGGGTGTCGACTTTGGCATGATCATCAAGAGCTACGGCGTTGACAAAGGCGAGCATCATCAGGAACGCCGCTACAGTGCGCCGGAAGTAACTTCCATGCACAAGATCGACGTGATAGGACAGCCCGACCGCGATCTGATTTCTACGAGCCATGTTGAGCGATTGAACGGCACCACACGCTTGCACATGCGCCGCCTAACTCGCCTGACCTACGCATTCAGCAAGAAGCTGGAAAACTTTGAAGCAGCAGTTGCGCTGCACTTCGCGTATTACAATTTCGTTAGAACGCATGGCTCACTCAAATGCACTCCTGCAATGGCCGCAGGGGTTGAGAAAAGCTTTTTGACGGTCGGAGATTTAGTAGAGGCTGCATGAGCGCGGATTACATAGCGGAGCTAGCGGACGCGATCCGTCACCTTTACCACACAGAACCTGTGTACGTTGAAACTGTGCCCGTTAAAGAAGTCTTTCAAGGTCAGACCGTTTGGGAAGGCGAAGTTGAAGTTTTTGATCTACCGGAATCGGCGGAAGCGAATCGCATCTATGCTTGGTCGCACGAGACAGACAATGTAGACCAACCGAGACGCACAGTCACTGTCTTGCATGTTGCGCCCGTTCTCTCGCCAGAGTTAGCCGTTAGAGCCTCCATCCTTCAAGATTACAGGGAGAGCAATGAGCACAACTAAGAAAACAGCAACGAAGAAACGCGGACGCCCGAAATTGGCGAAGGGCGAAGTCAAAGGCCGGATCGTGCCTGTGCGCTTCACCGATGCTGAATTGAAACTGTTCTCAAAGGCTATGAAGTCGAGCGAGGAAAACACGCTCTCAGGTTGGATACGTCAGAGTTTGCGGGAAGCGGCGACAAGGTGAGGTTGTCGCCAAAATGCGGGATTTAGATTTCAATACCTAGCTTACGTAGTAACACTTCTCTGTCGGTCGAGAGCTTTCCCGCGATAGCAGTGCCGAACAATGCGCGGCTGATACTGCGAAAGTCTGAATGCTCGTACAGACAATCAATTGCTACATCGATCTCTTCAATGGCTTCGAGCATCTTTAGATCGGTTATAGATTGTTTCAGTTCTGTTAGACGAAAACCGAGCGTTAGAGCAGCTTGCGGATTTCCCTCGTATGGCTCAAAGGCGATTTGCCAGTCTTCCGGATCAAGATTGACAGTGACAACTACATTCTCAGTGTCTGTGTTAGCATTTTCCTGCATGGTCGATTCCTCTCTCTGAACGGGTTAGGATTCGGCTGTGTAGGGCTGGCTTCCGTTCACGCGGGAGTCAGTCCGTGCCGTTAGCGGCGCATCGTATCACCTAAGAGACAGTATGAATCGACAACATGGAAGGGATTTCAAATTAGGGCACTACCAAGATTCGAATGACTTTAGAACTCGCGTACGCCTGAAACGTTCATGCCTGAGGCAACGCCGTTTTTGACAGCCGACGAATCGTATTGCACGTTTGAATTGCCGCCACCATTTGTAGTGAATGTTGGGGAAGTGAAATTACCGGACGTACGGCCAAACGCCGCGATCGTGATGCCTCCGAGGATATCACCGTTACCGCCACCATCGCGCGTCAAAACACCCTGACCAAGCACGAGAATCGCGCCTCTGAAGTCAGTGTTACCGCGCATCGTCAAAGTGCCGGTCACCACGAGAAATCCTGAGCCATTGGTCAGCGTGCAATCACCATCGATAAACGTAAACATCGGACTGTTGAGCGAGTCGTTGATCGTTGTAGCCGAACCTGCTGCGGGTTTGAAGTAGCGGCCAGTCGATTGTGCTTTGGCTTGCAAGCTGTTGAGATAAGCGCGCGCCTTGTCGGCTGTGTCAAGAAACGACGGCGTCTCTACTGTGCCCGGAGTCGTGTCGTCATCGCCGAGAATACC
The DNA here is from genome assembly GCA_963826255.1 of uncultured Acidobacteriota bacterium. Taxonomy (GTDB): domain Bacteria; phylum Acidobacteriota; class Blastocatellia; order Pyrinomonadales; family Pyrinomonadaceae; genus PSRF01. Next base: position 4,612,856 of record CAWGWK010000002.1, on the reverse strand, counting down.
AATCTCAGGATCGGCAACTGTATCGTGTTTGATGATGCCGGCATCCGCGTCATTCTGATCGCACCCGCTTACTGCAAAGGTCGGTCGCTGGGGATCAATGCCGGCCATGTCAACACCTGAATACCATTTGGTGCCGCTGCTGCCGGTGTCGAGCGTCAAAGGCGTGCAGTCGTCAGCGCCACGGATCGTAACGCCCGCCGGCACCTCAAACTCAAAATTGGCCTTGCTGAGCATCAGCTCCAAACGCTTTTCAGCGCCTTGTGGTCCAAAGCCATAAGCCTTGACCAGCAACCGTTTCGGATCCGGAGAAGTAACGCGCGCGGGAATCGCGGTGGTGCCCGGAGAAGCGGTGTACGCCAGATCGAGAACCTGTGTGCCGCCAAGATTGAGCGCGTAGGTAGTTCCGTCAGCCTTTACTGAGGCTTTATCGAAAGTTACTTTGACGGTCGTCGCCGCACTGTCGACTTCGCCTTCGAAGGTTCCTTCCAGATAGGTCGTCGCAGCCCACGGCAGAGTCTGAGTGATTGTCAATTCGAAGCCCGTCTTCGGTATGACGACATTGTCCTGCGTGCTCGTGAGCGGTCTTTCGATCACGAAACTGCCGAGCGCTGAATCGAGTGTTAGAGGAAAGTTATTCGGATCCGGAGTCAGAGTTGTTGATACCTGGCCCGTGTAGCGGATCGTTACTTCGTCATTTCCACCAACCGTTCCGAATGTCTTCTGAGATGGTGTTCCAACAGCGCTTCCCTCGATCGTTCCGGACGTCTGGAACTCGACGATATGACTGTTCGGATCGAGGTTCTCGACAGTCACACGATAACCGGCAGTGATCGATCCGATGGTAACAGGCACGAGGCTGGCCGGATCTGCAGGAGTGTTGTAAGGAAGCCAACCCGCCAGACGCAAAGGGCCGGCGTGGCCGCCATTCGAGATGCTGGGAATGATCGCTGTGCGAAAACTGATGCGGTCAGTGTCGGTGACGAGCGGCTTCGTATTTCCGCGCAGCACGTTAAGCGCCGACTGCATTCCCGACTCGGCAACATAGAAGGCCTGCATTTCCGCAGTTGAGCCGATGGAGTTGTTTGCCGACATCATCGTCGTCATGATCAAGGCGCCGCCAGCGCCCAGCAGAAGCACGGAGACCAGCAACATCGTTATCAGCGCCGCGCCACGTTCCCCCGCGCGCTGGTTGTTTGTATTCATTGTCGAATCGAGTTTCATTGCGGGTATCAGGCTCCTTCAGTAAACGATTGAATTGCGCAGCACTACGTCTGACGTTAGTTGTACTTGAGAGGGGGGCTGATAACCTTCTGCACCGACCTGGCCAACCGCCGGAAGCGTCACGCCGACGGCGATCACCACAAACTTGGCAGAACCGGGAGACACTTCGCCTTCCGCAATGCCTGATGCGTTCACGACATTCGTAATGTCGCAAACACCCGCGTTGACGGTTGTGTCGTAAGTAACTTTCTCGTCGTAGTAACGGAAGATCAGCGAATCGATCCGATTGGCGAGTACGGTCGTTTGATTTGAGACGTTCTTTTCATAACGTACGATGTAACGCTGGCCAAGAGCGGCATCCACGTACATTAGGAACTTGACGTCTTCCTCCGCGTCATCTACGTCGGTATCTTCAGCATAACCATTGGCAGAGTCGGGCATACCGTTGAGGTTGGAAATGATGCGAAGCTCCAGGCTATCGCTGTCGCCGGCCACAACACCGTTGCTGGAGACGGTCGGGAGTCCACTCGGCAGTTTCAAACCAGCGTTGCTGATTTCGCGAGTCATAATATTCAACGCACGCTGCACGTCGGCAATCGCATCTGACTTCCGATCTTCTCGGGAGCGCACGCGGAAGGAGCTGGCGAGTAAGCTGCTTGCCATGGCCATGATGGCGATCGTGATAGCCATCGCCAGGATCACTTCGAGCAGCGAAAAACCAGCTTCATTTTGTGAACGTCGAGTCTCCATGGGTCTTTGCCTCTTTATTACGTGGGATTATTCACTGACAGCGTAGCTGCCGTTGGCGAGTGTCGAACGAAATGAGACGAGCACAACTGGTGTGCGCATCCAGTCTGCACCGGCCGTTTGCGGCGTCACGGTGATGGTAATTCTCTTCAACTGCTTTGGAGTGTTGTCGAGATTGGTTTCGTCCGCCATGGTTCTTTGCACGGTGTAGTTGCGTTCACCGCTTCTGAGTGTCGAGGTAGTGGTACCCACGGTCAGGGTCGTGTCGTCGTAGCCGACGCTTCTTATCTGCTCCAACTGTTGTTGGGCCACGGCCATCGCGAGGGCTCGCTCGCCGCCGCCAACGTTGTTCTGTATCGAGAAGACGAACAGCGAAGAGCAAGCGAGCGCGCCTACCATCATTACCAGCGACGCGATTGTTGTTTCGATCAACGTAAAACCGCGCTGGCTCTCAGCCTTTTCGTTTTTAGTGTTCTTGGTTTTCATGACTGTTTATAGAAGGACTGTGACTGGCACCACTTTCGTATCGCAGCTCGAACTGAGAGTTACTGTATAAACGCCGATGGATCTCTTGGACTTGATCGTGAAGGTAGTGAAACTTCCAGAGCCGACAATCTGCGTCCCGCCTGGAGTTACCTGAAGGTCCGACGGCTTGCTGGAACTGCCGGTGATCGAGACTACCCCGTTTGAAGTAACGCCAACTTTGATCGTGGCCGTTCCATCCTGATGCATGATCAGTAATGCTTTATCCGTCGTCATGGTGCAAACCAGGGGAGTTGGTGTTGGTACCGGAGTTGGAGTGGGTGTCGGCGTTGGAGTCGGATTTGCCGGAGGTCCCGGAGTTGTCGGAAGAGTCGGAATTGTCGGAAGTGTAGGTAGCGTGACTCCGCCACCGACCTCTGGTGCTGGCGGCGTAACCGGGACCGGCTCCGTGCCTGGCGTTGTGACGGGAGGCTCGGGGGTCGTCTCTATCGTTCCCGGTGCTGGAACGGGAGTCGCGCCGGCGGCAAGATCACCGACCTTAAGACTGACATCCGGCACCTCATCGTCGAAGACCTCGCTGTTGATGGTGATGTCGCCCGAACCGGTAACGTCAATCGTGACCGTGTCGTTAGGTCCAACCATCCTGATTGACACTTGAGCGTTCTGCTCCGTATCGCCATTCGCGGTTCGCCAGGTACGGCCGCGCCAATCAAAAGCGATGGTTTCAATTGTTTGGAAAGTAACACCTTCAGGCAGCGGGATGGTCCTGGTGTCCATACCGCCATCGCCGTCGAGATCCATCGTTACGTCGTAACTGATTTGATTGGCATTGATGGCGACGTTTGCTCTTTCGCTTGCAGCGTCGGCATGACGGCGAATGGAGAAGATGCGGGCCTTCTCGACGTACGAGGCGTATTCACGAGCAGCACCCGAGAGCCGAACGGAAGCGCGGGCGCGCGTAATTCCCATTAGGCCAAGCCCTGTGATAATCGTCAGGACTGTCGCGGTGATTAAAAGTTCGATGGCTGAGAATCCGCCACCCTTGCGCTGAGTCTTAAAATTAGCTTTGTTTTTTTGCATGCCCATCATCAGTTGGTCCAAAGAATTTGTGGTCCAAGTCGAATGACCACGATGGGCCATTGAGCAAAAGTGATGCCACGAAAGTTCTATAGACAAAAATCCGCAATACGGCCTGCGGAGATGACAGAAGATCAATCAGATTGGTCCAAATTCGGTTAGGGCTAGGTCAGTTTGATTGCGGAAGTTCGTAGTGAAGCGCTAATTAGCTCTTGGACTCCGAGGAGCCGGATGTTTATAGAATTTCTGAGCCACACATCGCGCTCCTATCGGAGCGCAATACCCGGGGTGTTGAAATCTATAAACATCATGCTCCGAGCGGAGCATGGGCGAAATCAATTTGGTTGAGGTTTCGCAGCCTGACCGAAGCTTGACAGCTTGCTGGTTGGACCATCGAGAGCGGCAAAACTCTGTAAACGACTTACTAATAACGACTTCGATCATGACGCCTTGCTTCGCACAACGGCGGCATATCGCTTGCTCTGAAGCATCAACGTGCACTCGAATGTGCACCAGACTCACGCTCTTTAGTACCTGCCCCAGGCTCTCCCGAGAATGGATTGGAGAGAATCGGCTATGAAGAAAAATGAATTCTCTGAGTTAGCTTCCAACCTGCTTATATTCGGCTCGGTATCACTCGCCTTTACGCCGTTCGTGCTGGGCGACCGCCTGATTCTGATCGTCACCTCGTTGATGACAGAGGGTGGATTGATGATCAATCAGTTTAGTAACTACGTGAGCTGGCTGGTTTCGTAAGTAGACCGAGCCTGCGGAGTCCCGCGCTGTCGCCCGCTTCGCGGGCTGAACTTTCTGATTAAACGTTGACCTAGGGTTTCGCTCGCAAAGCCTCGCTCCACCCTAGGCTTTATGCTTACGCCTGCTGCGCAGGCTACTTCGTTATGACGTTGCCCTCCGCATCGTACATCGTCACATCTCCAAACGGCGTAACCTGGTCCTTCACCTTTTCCCAATCGCCCACGATCACGATTGCCGCGCGGTAGGTGTCGAAATATTTTGCCGCTGCTTTCTGAATGTCGGCCGTCGTTAAGGCTTCAATCTTCGGACGAAAGTCGTTGATAAAACTCTTGTCCAGGTCGAACGTGTAAATCGTGTTGATGCGGCCGGCTAAGCCGAATTGGCTGGCGAGCTCGACGGAAAAGTTACCGGTGCTGTACTCCTTCGCCGCGCTCAGTTCCTCGTCAGTAACCGGCAGCACGCGCATACGATCGAGTTCGTAAAAGATCTCCAGCAACGTCGGGCCGGTAACTTCGTTGCGCACAAAGGCGCCCGCCAGGAACGATCCGGTCTTCGCGCGCGTGTTGGATGAACTGAAAGGCGAATAGGTGTAGCCCTTCGTTTCCCGAATGTTGCGCGTGAGTCTCGAGTAGAACGAACCGCCATAGATCGTGTCGGCAGTGCGAATCGCGAAATAGTCTTTATCTTTGCGTGGAATGCTTACGTTGCCGAGATAGATTGCCGACTGAATTGAACCCGGCCGGTTCACGAAATAGATGTGACGTTTGTCTCTGGTCGGAACTGGCGGATTCTCATCGGGCGGCACGGTGCCACTCTTCCAGCCACTAAAAGCCTTCTCGATCTCCGCGAACGTTTTATCAACATCGATGTCGCCGACGACGATCAGATGAGCGGCGTTTGGAATGTAGTACTTCGTAACGAATCCTCTCAGATCGTTGCGTGTCAATGCGCTGATCGATTTCTCATCGGGTACTACGAAGCTGTACGGATGGTTTCCGAAGACTGCCTTCTGAAAACGTTCGTTGGCGAGAAAACCCGGGTCGGCGCGGCCCGCGCGAATCTGCTGGATCGTGTTTTCCTGGGCCAGCTTTACTTCAGTTTCCGGAAACGACGGGTGTTGCGCTATGTCACTCATCAAATCAAACAGCCGCGCGGAAAACTCCGAGAGCGAAGAAGCCGTCATCGTCGTCGAATCGGCATCACTTCCGAGATTTAGTGTGCCGCCGATCGAACGAAGTTCTTCCTTGATCTGTTTGCTGGTGCGTGTGTCCGTCCCTTCGTTGGCCACTGCCGCGGCAATCTGTGCGATGCCGGGATGAGCCGTTCGGTCGCTGGCAGTTGTTGCGGATCTAAATGCAAGTATCGAAGAGATCTTCGGCACGTTTGGTAGCGGAGCGAGCACGACAGTCAAACCGTTCGGAAGTTTCTTTTCCGTAATCTTCGGAAGATTCAACGGCCGCGCTGCGCCCGGAGCAGGCGGAGTCTTCTGCTGTGCGAGTGCAGTGGTTACCAACAAAATGATTGCGAGTATGGGTTTCATATCGATGTCTTTCAATCTGTGCTTTGCGCCTTTTTGTGGCTACTGTCCCGTCTTGGGTTGTGCTGGCTGTGCCTCAGGAACACGATCAATCACGGTGCGATTCGTAGCGACCAGATATTTCGTAGCCGCCGCTTTCACTTGTGCAGCAGTGACGTTTTCGAATGGTGTCAGCAACGAATTGATCTGTTGTGGATCGTCGCGGAAGAGTGCGAGTACCGACAGCAGGTGCGTTTTGCCAAAACTCGATTCGAGCTGGCTGTAGAAGTTTGAGCGATAACGCACCTTGGCATCCGCGAGTTCTTTATCGGTGACGCCTTTCGATGTGATGTCCGCGATAACGGCATCCATCTCGCGTATCACTTCATCGGCAGTGTGTCCCGTTTTGTAAGTAGTGCGAGTGGTCATGACCATCGGACCGGTGTAGTCAAACTCGTTTCCGAAGTAGTTGAGTCCACCGCTGAGATCAAGTGTCAGCTCTTTTTCTTTTACGAGACGTTGGTACCAGCGCGAGCTGTCATCGCCCTGAAGGATCTGGACCAGCAAAGCCATCGCTGGAAAGTCGGGTGAATTTTGCGGCGGCAGGTGATAACCGGTTGCGAGTGCCGGCAGCTTGGCGAGCTTGTCGGTCTGTGTAACTCGTTTCTCTTTTGTTTGTGGTGGCTCACTCAGATCGGCGCGCGCAGGCAGCGGTTGGGATGGAATGCTCGAGAAGTGTTTCTCTACCATCTTCTTGACTTCGTTCACGTCAACGTCGCCGACGACAGTCAGCACGGCATTGTTCGGAGCGTAGTAAGTCTTGAAGAAGCTGCGAACGTCTTCGATCGTGGCGGCGTTGATCTCCGCCAACTCACCGTAACCGTTATGCGAGTTGTGCCAGTTGGTGAATGCGTTCTGCCAGAGACTGATCCACTCGAAAAGCCCGTAAGGTTGGTTCAGCACATTTACTCGAACCTCTTCGCTCACCACCGCCTGCTGGTTCTTAAGGTTCTCTTCGCTAACGTCGAGCGACCGCATGCGATCGGCTTCGAGCCACAATCCGAGTTCCACACGATTGCTGGGCAGCGTCTCGAAATAGTTTGTGTAATCAAAATCGGTGTGACCATTCAAACTTCCGCCGTTAGCCTCGACAAACTTCGCGTGCTCGAATTTCTTCACGTTCGCCGAACCCTGAAACATCATGTGCTCGAACAGGTGTGCGAAGCCGGTGCGGCCCTTCGGCTCGAGCCGGAAGCCGACGTTGTAATAGACGCCGACCGTGACTACCGGTGCGATGTGATCTTCCGAGATCACCACCTTAAGGCCATTCGGAAGCTTGTAATAGACGACTGGAATGTTGAGTGGTTTGCGTTGAGCGTAAGAGACATTAGCCATCAGCACGAGCAGCGATAGGCATGTCACGAGTAGACGTCGCATAGTTTGGGAGTCCTCACTTTGATAATGCTGTCGGAAACAAACAGACCAGGGTTTGACACAAAGATCAAACCCGGTCTCGTTGAGAAGGAGACTGGCGCGAACGCGCGCGAATCAAAAAATCAGATTGAGCTACGCAGAATTGGATGAAAGATCGTTCCCACCCACGGTGTCGCGTATTACGTGACCGGTTCGGAGAAAGTTTCTGCGTCTTTGCGCCTTTGCGTGAAAACTTCCTACAATGTCGCGGCTATTGGGGAGGTTCTTATGTCGTATCGCAAAAGTATTGGTGTTGTTCTTATTGTTCCCCTATTGCTGATGTTCGTGAACGCTAAAAATCAAAAGATGCATCGCATTGCGACAGGCATTTGGGGTGGACAGCACATCCGTATCGAGGTTGGAGCGAAATCGGCCACCATTGAATACGATTGCGCCACCGGCGTGATTGAAGGGCCGTTAGTTGTTGATAGTAATGGCCAGTTTAACTTGCGTGGCACTCACAAAATGGAACGAGGCGGGCCGATTAGAGCAGATGAGGAACCCAAACAACATCCGGCGACTTACACCGGCTCGATCAAAGGCAACACGATGACGTTGACGTTGAAGTTAGCAGACTTTGACGCGGAGACGTTTACGTTGGAGAAGGGCAACCCCGGCGAGCTGGTCAAGTGTAAGTAGTTTTATACGCATGGTGGGTGTAGCGAGAAAGTTTTTGATCAGTGGCGAGGTCCAGGGAGTCGGTTACCGGTTCTTTGCGCAACGAGCAGCTGCGAGACATCAGGTAGTGGGCTACGTGCGCAACTGCCCTGATGGAACGGTTGAAGCTTTTGCCGAGGGGCCGGCCGGCAGCGTTGAAGCTTTCAAACACGACTTGGCTACCGGCCCGCAGTGGGCGGTGGTGGACCAGGTAGAAGAAATATGTCTCGAGCCCACGGGCTCTTACTCGGCGTTTCGAATTGAGAGATAGATGGAGCGATGGACCACTTAAAATCCCTAATCCGCGAAGTGCCGGACTTTCCCAAGCCCGGCATCAATTTTTATGACATCACGACTCTGTTGAAGCATCCTGAGGGTCTGCGCAACACGGTTGACGCGCTGGCGTCACAGTTTGAGGGTGAGAGAGTCGATTCAGTTATTGGAATTGAAGCGCGTGGTTTCATCTTTGCGCCGGCACTCGCGTACCACCTCGGCGCCGGATTTGTTCCGGTGCGCAAACCGCGCAAGCTGCCTGCCGAGTGTGCGTCGATCTCTTACGATCTCGAGTATGGCCAGGACACCTTGCAGATCCATCGCGACGCGATCGGCGACGGTCATCGCGTGATCATCGCCGACGATCTGCTCGCCACCGGCGGCACCGCCCGCGCAGTTGTCGATCTCGTGGAGCAGTTAGGCGGGGAAGTTGTAGGACTTGTGTTCGTCGTTGAGCTCGAATTTCTTCCCGGTCGCGAGAAGCTGACGGGGTATGACGTGCGGTCGCTGATCAAGTACCAATCTTGATCTTGTTAATCCTGTAATCTGTTACATGATTTACACGATTTTAACCATGATTCACATGATGTGACCGCTTTACCTTTGCTGACTTCACGATTACGATTCTTCAACTTGTGCTCCCGTAGCTCAGCTGCATAGAGCGTCCGCCTCCTAAGCGGAAGGTCGCGCGTTGGAATCGCGCCGGGGGCACCAATGTTCACGTTTAGTCGATAGATTTAAAAGCTCGCGTGGGTTCGGATTCAATTCCCGCACGCGCCTGCCAATCCTCCATGAACTCTCTAAACGGGAGATTCTTCGTCAATCCTTGAAGCCGACGCTTCCGACTGTTTGTCCAGAAGCCAAATCATCCACCCAATCCCGCAGGCGGACGCCCCTAACCTCCAGTGTGTAAAAGTCTGGCCGATTCAGCATTACGTGAAGAGTGCCCGTGGCGGTGAAGCTGCGAAATTTTGGAATGTCCTTTTGAATGTCAGAGTAGGTTAGTTTAAGGAGCTGGTCCAACGAGACCGTTTCGAGGCCGATTTGGCGAAGGCCTGCTATTTGAACTGCATCCTGAGAATTGTTGAATTGAGAAAAAACTACGGACGGCCGCTCGCGGCCCTCCAGCACATAGAATTTCTCGAAAGTTAAGTTTTCCTGACCACGGTACTGGCGGAAGCGCCGCAGAACGTGGGTCGCACCCCAGTTGTCGAGAAGACTGGGTATCAAAGGCGAGCGCAGACCGCCGGCTGAATCACCCAATTGCGTGATCATGGCGTGCCTGTACTTGTCAGCGATCCGACCCGCATAGAACGGCGAGGCGATAGCGCCGGCGCTCCCGCCCGCGACAAAAATCTTGTTTGGAGAAAATCTGGCGAAGATCCAATCTAACACTGCCGAGGCGTTGACGTAGCCGTTATGACGGACGGTGTAGATACCCGGTCTTGAGTTCCCACTGCCAGGTAGGCGATAGGTCACGGTTCGGTTTCCCAGGTGAGCATCGCCGGTACAGTAAGGGACGAATACGACAGTGTAGTCTTGAAATGGATTTTCCCGGTCCGTGAAGTCGAAAATGCCTAGTTCAGTTTGCGGTACTACGTCATTAAGGTTTGGCCGATAGAGTTTCTGATTCAAATCGCAGGTAGCCGCAGACCAGCAAGCGCCGCCTCCCTGAAAATAAATCAAAAGGCGTTTGGGATCGCCAGCACGAACAAAAAAAGAATAAGGGCTGCCTTCTGAACAGGAGGTGCCTTTTCCGGCTGGAACAGCTCTCCACTCGGATGCCTGCCGAAACAGCCAACGAGTATTGTCCGCATTTGAGCAACCCTGTGGAATCCACTGTCCAGCTATTGCTGAACTATTGAGACACAAAAGAAGTGTCACCAAGCAATGTTTCAGTGGAACGCCCATAACGTTTATGCCTGCGCTAACCCTGTCATTGTCATGGGTGTGCGTTGCCTCCTGCCGCCTAGTCTAAACAGTTCAACGTAACCGTAACGTAGTTCATTGAGAAAGTTTGAGAACAAATGAACCAGCCCTGAAGATTTCGGCGGTAAAGATCACATAAGATTCTTATTCGAGAGACACATCAAGTCCCCGGGAAGGACCCCTCATGAAAGACATACGACTCAACAATGAACCATGAGAGTTCCCCGATCCTTGTATAAAAGCGATGTTAATTTCTTTGCGGCACACAACCGAAGATGATCTTGACTTCGTGCTGGAGGTTGAGCAGGGCGCCGACAACTGTCCACACGTTTTTTTATGGACTCGCGCGCAACACAGAGCAACCCTTTCCTCAGAGGACAAAGCACACTTCGTGGTCGAGAAAGCAGGTGAGAGAACCAAAGTTGGCTATCTCATTGTTGCGGGGTTAGCTGGCGGGAACCAGAGCGTTGAGCTAAGGCGGCTCGTGATTGCCGAGAAAAACCGCGGATACGGGAGGGCGACTCTGCGCCTGGTCAAGTGCCTTGCGTTTAGTGAGTGGGGCGCGCACCGGCTTTGGTTGGATGTGAAGGAACAAAATTTTCGTGCTCGCCATTTATATGAGTCTGAGGGGTTCGTAGTCGAGGGCGTATTGCGTGAAGGCAATAAGACAGAGGCTGGCTTCGAATCTCTTGTGCTGATGTCAATGTTACTACGCGAATACGAGAACGGTGCAATTGATCGATGAAACTATCGCACAATCTTGTTTTCGCGGATGACGATGGTTGTATCTTCACATCCGGCGGCAGTGTCAACGAATTGCTTTCCACCGCACGCGCTATTTGGACCACAGAGAGACGGCAAGCGGAGGAGATAGTTTCCGGTAAGTGTCTGCGGGTGCAGCTTAAAGTATCTGGCAAAACGCACGGCCGATCCCGCATTTACCTTCCGCCAACATTTGCGAAATACGCAGGCCGCTATCGAGGAGTAGAAACGCTCGGTTGGAATAAATGGTGGGCCGAACAATGAACGAGATTGCAATCAGGCTTTCAACGCCCAACGAGGCCGAGCACATTGCCGCTGTGCTGTGTGAATCATTTGCCGAGTTCGAGGCTTTATACACGCCACAGGGATTCGCCGCTACCACACCAACCAGCGAGCAGGTTCTCAGCCGTTTTAAAGAGGGGCCGGTCTGGGTTGCAGTTCTTGCGGGTGAGATCGTCGGGACAGTTTCGGCAGTTTTGTATTCCGATCACTTGTATGTTCGCGGTATGGCGGTGCTCCCGATGGCAAGAGGCAAACGAGCGGGAGATCTCTTGTTGGAAGAGATCGGTCGCTTTGCCGCGGTAAACAATCGCCGCTGTTTGGTTTTGAGCACGACGCCTTTCCTTAATCGCGCGATTAGCCTTTATCAACGTCATGGTTTTCGACGCACCAGTGAAGGTCTGCAGGATCTGTATGGTACGCCGTTGTTCACAATGCAGAAGATAATTAGTGGTGATCAGAAGTAGAAATTGAAATAAGGAACTGATCGCCCCTGTGGGCCAACGAAGAATTGAAGCGGCGAGAATGAAAACACGCCATGTATATTCCCAGATATTACCGCCAGAACAATCCGGAGGTTATTGACAAATTTATTCGATCGAATAGTTTTGCCACGCTTGTCAGCGTCACCGATGGCGGACCCGCGGCAGTTCACATTCCGATCGAGTTGCGCATTGATAGCGATGGCGTGAGATGGCTCTACGGGCATGTCGCGCGCGAACAAGATCTGGCAAAGCTTCCACGCCGATCGAGACTTGCTAGTTATCTTCGGTGGTCCGCACGCATACATCTCCCCACGTTACCTTACCGAGATCGACGTGCCAACCTGGAACTATATGGCTGTACATGTATACGGAAAGCCGTCGATAGTTGCTGATAGTCAACAGATGTATGCGATGCTCAAGCGAATGGTCGAGAATTATGAAGGCGATACTGAACATGCCGCTTTAAAAATTGAAGACCTGCCAGCCAGGCTTCTTCATTCGCAGATGGCGCGTATTGTTTGTTTCCAAATTAAAGTTGAAGGAATTCAGGCTGCTTATAAACTGAGTCAGAGTGAGGAGAAGCAGGATCAGCAAACCATGGTTGAGGAGCTGCTCAAGATAGGCGACGACAACTCTGTCGCCACTGCTAAAGCGATGGCTGAAATACTGAACGAACAACCTCCAACGAAGAAATAAGAATAATTGAGGAATAGCCAAGGACGCTTGATACGCAATCCTGTAAAACCCCTCCCAAGTGACACGTTAAAAGTCTCTCCAGGTTGGTAGTTCGTCGAACGGTAACGAGCACGATATTTTTGTAGGTTAGATTTTCAACAAGGATTGACGATGAGAAAAGCAATTGTTTTTCTGTTTTTGCCACTTGTACTAATAGTTGGATCACTCAAGGAGGTAGTAGCACAGGATTGGCCCCAATGGCGCGGGCCTAATCGCGACGGTGCAGTTACTTCTTTCGTCGCGCCGAAATCCTGGCCGGAACAATTAAAGCTGAAGTGGAAGGTGAAAGTAGGCACCGGCCACTCCTCGCCGGTGTTATCAGGTCAACGAATCTACCTGCATTCCCGAGACGCCGAACAGGAAGTGGTTCGGGCTATTGATCTCGCGACGGGCAAGCAACTTTGGCAAGACAGCTACCCGGCCAACTACGAAATAAGGCATCCGGCGGGCCGCAGCCAGGGCAAAGGGCCGAAGTCTACGCCGGCGATTGCCAACGGAAAACTTTACACATTAGGCGCCAGCGGAATTCTTTCCTGCTACGACCTGTCAGGTGGCAAGTTGCGGTGGCGCAAAGACACAGCTAAACAATTCAATAATGTCGTCCCGAGTTTTGGTTTTGCGGCTTCGCCGATTGTTGATCGCGGGCTGGTAATTATCCACCTCGGCACCGATGAAAGCGGCGCGCTGACCGCCTTCAACGCCCACACCGGTGAGGAACGCTGGAATTGGAGGAATGATTCGCCTAGCTATGCATCGCCAGTCGTGTTGGAGGTAATGAATGTTCGTCATGTCGTTATTCCGACAGGGAAACTCATCGTCGGTGTAGAGGCTGAGACCGGCAAGCCCCTGTGGCAAATCCCTTATCCCCCCGTGACGACGCCGAATTGCGTAACCCCGGTTATCTATAAACAGACGCTGATTTACTCCGGAAGAGATCGCGGCACGACCGCCGTCAACGTTGTCAAGCGGGGTAAAGAATGGAAGGCCGAGCAGGTTTGGCACAACCCGGACGTGGCAATGGCGCTGAGTTCACCGGTGATCGGCGGTGATTTCCTGTTCGGTATGTCGCACAAAAACAGCGGCCAGTTTTTCTGCATGGATGCTCGCACAGGTAAAACCGTGTGGACCTCGACTGGCCGGGAAGGCGAGAACGCGGCTATCCTCAAGGCCGGGAATGAGCTGTTCCTGTTAACTAACGATGGCAACCTGACAGTCTCCAGGATGACTGACGAGAGTTATGAACCTCTCAAACGTTACAAAGTGGCCGACAGCCAGACCTGGGCCCACCCGGTGCTAATGAATAAGCTGATTCTGGTGAAAGATGTCGAACATTTAACCCTTTGGGGTTTGTCGTGATTTCCCATGGGTGCTCTTTATTGACTTGTTGTTTTGGCTTGGTTTTGTTGGGCAGGCTGAGATAAAACTTGGTGGAGAGAGGTAAGACTATGGGCCACAGTACTAAAGGGGAAGCCATGGGTATTCGCCTTCCGCGCCGCGAGTTTATTCGAGACGCTGCCACACACGTGGTCGCCGCGGCTCTATCTCCTGCCGCCCTGTTGGGCTGCCAGTTAACTCCACGAAGTAAAGCAACTTCCAAAAATTCAGACGCAATGGACCATGCTCTCGAGATGATGGCCGGCCTCGAAGCATTTGCCAATCATGGTCCTATGGCCGCTGAAGCGTTGGTCAGCCTCGGGCGTGCTGAAAGCATTATTCCATTCGTCAATGCCTACCAGAAACGGTTCACGTCGCGGTCTCCATCGTCTTATCAAACCGTAACATCAACGAATTGGCGGGAAGCTTTAGGCGACAGTCGGCGCATCTCGGACTGGACCATCTTTTTCAACCGTCAATTGAAAGACGCTGCGTGGCCGAAAGTTCTAGACCTCTGGTCAGAGCGGTTGGCACCGGGTCTGGCAGCGGCAGCCGCTCATGGCTTAATCCGAACCGCCCACGCTACTCGAAGTCTTTCAGTTAAAGAAACCGATTTGCGGCTGCGGGAGTTAGCTGAGGGCCTAAGCTATTGGGCGGCGTACTATCAGGAACTGCCAGAAAACCCAAAGGCCACCAGAGTAAGGCTCAAACCGTTGGACGCAATCAACCAGATCCCGCTGGTTCCGGTAGCAAGACGTCGTGGCGGATCGGTAACGAACGGGCTTCGCGCGGTAAATGAGTTCGCCCCGTTTGCCGCTGTGTCAAGCATGGTAGAAACCACGGGTTGACCGGAGACAGTGATTTCAGAACTCACAGAGGCATTCGCCACTGCCTACCTAAGAAAAATCACGCCCGGAAATCTCATAATATTGCTTCACGCCATCACCTGTACCAGTGGTCTGCGGTCACTGCTTCCATATCTGTCGCCCACAACAGCCCCAAAGATGCTCCATTATGGTTGGTTGGTGGGCGCCGCACTCTATTCAATTGGAGCAACTGATGAGACCAACGAACCGCTAAAACAGCAGGAGATTAAGCATGAAGATTTGATCGAACGCGCGGTCGGAACAAGAGAGGAACACGCGATCAAGTTTACCGAAGCGTGCTTGCGGGAATACTCACATAACTCGAATCCCGTCTACCTGCGGGCTGCCAATGATGCACTGGGGCGTCTGCCAAGCTTTTAACGGTCCAAACTAAGAGCTTTGAATCCATGAGGACATTCCCTTAGTGAACCCCGAGGAGGCTCAATGAATAAAACGATAGACCAGAAGGTTGAATTCGCCACTCTGGTACGAGCGGAGCCCGAGCGTGTTTACGACGCGCTGACTACCGCTGAGGGACTCGACGGATGGTTCACGAAAGGATCGTCGATTGACGCTCGACCGGGCGGCAAAATCAATTTTCGTTGGGAGAACTGGGGCTATCAACATTACTCGGGCGAGGATGGTGGGCCGGTACTCGAATCAAAGCGGCCTGAGCGCTTTGCTTTTCAATGGAACGGCGATACCGAGTCGTATAAAACCACGGTTGAAATAACCTTCGAGCCTTTGGAAGATGGCACGCTCGTGAAGCTTGTCGAATATGGCTTCAAGGATACACCGAGTGGACTGAAAAATATGCTGGAACGCGCTGCGGGTTGGGGAGAGGCGTTAACGCTAATGAAATTTCACGTAGAGCATTCATAAAAAACCACGCCCTACGGCGATGCACTTCGCAGGGTGTAGCCTTTCTCGTTCTGTTCGGGGTGGCTAACGATTTCTTATGAGATCGCTGCTGTAATTAGAGAATGGAAAGGCTGGGATTCGGCGCCCCTTTCAAAACTCCTCTGACTATGGTTAGTCCTTTTTCAAGCTGAGTTCGACTGCGAGGAGCCCCGAGACAGATCCTTACCGCGTGAGGAGATTCTTCTCGACCAGCGACGAATGCCTCTGACGGTGTGACAGCTACGCCGCAACGTCGTAGCTGCGCGGTGAATTCATTGCTCCGCCATGGTTCGGGCAGATGCAGCCAAAGATAAAAGCTGAACTGATGGGCTTCAAACTGAAATTCTTTAAGGACCTGGCTGGCAATTGACTGTCGTGCAACCGCCTCAGTTCGCTTCTCCATAACCATGCGGTCGGCCGTGCCATCTTTGATCCACTCAGTAGCAATCTCGGCCATTAGCGGGGCTGCCATCCATGTCGTAGCGCGTAGCGACGTTGCCAAAGCCTCAACCATACGTTCGGGCGCAGACAGGTAACCAATGCGCATTCCACCAGCGATGCTTTTCGATGTGCTGACAATGTAATAACTATTCTCAGGCGCGAACAAAGATAGGGGCGAAGGTGGATTCGGCAGCATAAAGCTATGCACATCATCCTCCACGATTGCCACATTGTGTTTCGTGGCTATGTCCGCGATCTTCCGACGTCGTGCTTCCGGCATCACTGTCCCCAAGGGGTTTTGAAGAGTTGGGATCGTGTATAAAACTTTGGCCGAATCATTTCGGCAAGCCTCATCAAAGGCTTCCGGAACAATTCCCTGATCATCCATCGCGAGTCCCTTGAGTCGCAGATGAAGAAGATGAGCGAGATTTTTCATGCCGGGATACGTGAGGCTTTCAGTGAAGACAGCATCTCCCGGTTTGGTTAAGGTCGAGAAAACCACCGTCATTGCATGCAAGGCGCCGCTACAAATCAGAATTTGTTCTGCCTTTGCTTCAAGGCCTGAGCGGGCCACCAACTCGGCGCCAGCAAGTCTGTGCCTTTTAAGACCAGGCGGAGAGTGATAACCCATGAGAGCTGCCAAGCCGGGGCGTAGCGCCAGATCGGCTAGAGTTTTCGTTAACGCTTGTCCTACTAAATCGCCAACTGAAAGCGGTGGTATGTTCAAACTCAGATCAATCAGTTCTTCGTCTTCAGTTGATGACGGTTCGGCAAATGCGTGAGCAAAGAGATCCGGGTTTACAAAGGTTCCCCTTCCGGTCTCGCCAACTAATAAGCCTCGTCTGGCTGCCTCTGAATACGCGCGCGTAATAGTGCCGGTGGTAACACCGAGCAGGCTTGCCAACTCGCGGTGAGTGGGCATCTGCTCGCCTGCTTTCAGTTGGCCTCGCGTCACGTCTTCAGTAATCGCCTTGACGATAGCGAGGTACCTCGGGCCTCTCGCCGCCGTTAAATTCGGGATCCACATTGTCATAGTAAAATATATCTTGACACGCCGTATTGTCCTGCTTATCGTAGGGACAATAATGATGCAATGTCAACTAATAAGAGGTACGATTCGTTATATTGTCCTACTAAATTACGTGACGCCTTCTTGTCGGCTGAAGTTTATCACCGCATCTATCCTCAAGGGGAAACAACTTCCGCGGCGTGTTGAGCGACAGGTCAAAACCGAAACCGAGCAGTAACGAAAGAGATCCAAATGAGTGACAGTTTGAAGAAGTTGGGACTGCAGACGCAGGTTCTGCATGTGGCGAATCGGCTTAATGAGACTTATGCTGTGAGTCCGCCGATTTGGCAAACCACCACCTTCACTGCGGAGTCGCCCACACAACTGGCGGAGTTAGGCGTATCGGTTCATCCCACGGAGTTCTACACACGATACGGCAATCCTACTCATAGACAAGCGGAAGCTATCATTGCAGCACTCGAAGGCGGTGAGGCAGCCTTGGTAGCGAGCTCTGGGATGGGCGCCATCTTCTCTGCCGTGATGACCGGGTTGGAAAGCGGTGACCATGTAGTTGCCCAAACCACTCACTACTCTGCCACCGGGAAATTAATGCGGGACATGATGCCGCGATGGGGAATTGAGTGCTCGCTTGTGGATCAAACAAAACTTGAAGCGTTTGCTGAGGCGGTGCGACCAAACACTAAATTGATTTACATCGAGTCGCCATCGAACCCCCTCTTAAAACTTACCGACATTCAGGGCGTTGCCGAGCTGGCCACAAGGCGGGGGATCAGAACAATCCTTGATAACACGTTCGCCAGTCCGGTTAATCAGCAACCGCTGAAGCTGGGTATCGATGTAGTGGTGCACTCGGCCACAAAATATCTCGGCGGCCATCACGATCTGACAGCAGGTGTAATCGTGGGCCCGAGTTCTTATATAGCAGAGGTATGGGACTTCTCGCTGGTCGCCGGCTCAATACTCAGTCCCTTTGATTCATGGTTGCTGCTGAGGGGACTGAAGACGCTCGGATTAAGGGTGGAGCGACAAAACTGTAACGCGATCGCACTCGCGCGATTTCTCGAGTCTCATCCAAAGATTGAACAGGTCAACTATCCGGGTCTCGAATCACACCCACAACATTTGTTGGCGCAGCGTCAAATGAAAGGGTTTGGGGGCGTAATGAGTGTTCTGTTGAAAGGCGACCATAATGCTGCTCAAAGCCTGATCAGCTCTTTAAAGCTGGCAAAGTGTGCAGTGAGTGTGGGTGGAGCTGACACGCTAATCGTGCATGCAGCCACGATGTGGGGGCATCAACACTCAGTGGAACAACGACGGGCCGCAGGTATCAGCGACGGGCTGGTGCGAATCTCCGTCGGAATCGAAGACGAGCGCGATCTGATCGCGGATTTCAGTCAAGCGTTAGATACGTAAACTCGATTAGAGGTTATAGAGGCCCGACGGCAGGGTCTTTCGGCGGATGGCACGATGGGCGTCCAGGTTTGAAAACTTAGGGCATCTTCGCACGAAACATTGACCAGTAGTATTCGATGGTCCGGCCAGGACTAAGGAAATGGGTTAATTGTTGTGATGATTGACGACTCAGCACAAAACTTCTACGAGTTCGAGTCCTTTCAACTTGATGTCAGGCGGCGCCTTCTCTTTAAGGAGGACCGGCCGGTTCGTATAACGCCCAAGGCCTTTGACATTCTGCTGAGCCTCGTCAAGAGCGGCGGCCGCGTAATTAGTAAGGACGAAATGATGTCCTCGATCTGGCCCGACTGTTTCGTCGAAGAAGGAAATCTAGCCCAAAACATTTTCCTGCTGCGACGAATCTTCGGCGAAAGAAAGAATGAGCATAAATTCATAATAACGATCCCGGGGGTCGGGTACCGCTTCGCGCCTTATGTAAGAGAATCGACGTCGCCTTCGATAGTTCCCAGGATTACTGCCTTAGACCAACAGAAGGTTAGCTCCATCGCTGTTCTTCCGCTCAGGGCTCTTTCGCACAACGAAACAGACGAAGCGTTAGGTGTTGCCATATCCGACGCACTCGTCATCAGGCTTTGCCGCCTAAGGTTGTTCAAGATTGTGCCTACTTTCTCGGTAATGCGACTGGCAGATGGTTATCAGGATTCACGGAAAGCTGAAGGCGACTTGAAGGTCAACGCGTTGTTAGACGGACTCTATCAACGGGAAGGCGACAGGTTGAGATTGTCGGTGCAACTTATACGCGCAGGTGATGGAACCATGCTCTGGGGAGACAAATTCGATGCAGAGATTACGAACCTTTTCGCACTGGAGGACGCGATCTCGGATGAAGTGGCAAAAGCTCTTGCTCAAAGGCTGAGTGGTGACCAGCCGCGCTTAGCGGTTGTGCCCGCTCGCGCGAGACCCAGTGTCCGGCGCTGCTCTTGAATTTCATAGGTGTTGCAGAAGCAGGAAATGGCTTTTCACCTCGAGCTTAATGATTCGTCAACATCAAGACTATAAGTATTCAGAACTGGCGTCGCCCAACCTGAAATGTGCAAGAGACAGTGCCGCACTTGGACAAAACCTATGAACATTCAACTTGCTAAGAACGATGACGACACAATGCGCTGTTTCCCCGTCATGGCCCAGCTCCGTCCTCACCTAACGGCAGACGACTTCATAGTTCGCGTAGAGCGACAATTTCAACTGAGCGGCTATCGTCTCGCTTATGTTGAAGACCATGGAAAGATTAAAGCGGTAGGCGGATTCAGAATTACCGAGATGCTGTTTCGCGGACGATTCATGTACGTAGATGACCTGGTGACGGATTCCAGCGAGCGATCTAAAGGTTATGGAGCCGCTCTTTTCGACTGGCTTCTGAAATACGCGAAGACACAGAATTGCGAGCAGTTCGCTCTGGATTCGGGTGTGCAGCGCTCAGGTGCTCATCGTTTCTACTTCACGAAGCGCATGGAAATTGTCGCCTATCATTTTTCGCTAAAGCTTAACAACTAAACGACCGGAAATTAGAAGTTCAACGGATTGGCACTTCAATCTCACGCTCAGAAGGATGCGATCTACGTTTCACGAACCGAATGTCCCGATTCCTCGCCGAGCCGTTGATAATCAGCCCTGTTACTCGCTCGGCGTTGTCACGCGTGAAATCGACCGAAGCGATGTATGCGTCCAGCGAGCTGAATTCGTCCCGCCAGAGCCATGTAAGCTGGATTGTTCCGCGCCGGCGGTGCTGAAGTTCTAACACGCCGTTCTTGACTATCACGCGGTAGGAAGTGCCGAGTTCCTCGCTGTAGTACTCGCCGGCATAGTTAGTCAACTTCGCCTGCGGAGGCGCGTTTAAATTATCGACCCTCGATGCCTGCTTGCCGCCATACGTCCCCGACACAACTTTCCCCGCCGTGTCCCGATGGAACACAATTGTTGTGTCATCCTCTTCCCGGCTTACTACAAATTCCCGCTCTGATTTCGGCAACATCAACGAGTGACCCCGGTGCGGCTCCTGCAACAGCAGCATCGCACCGTGGCGGTGGATACGCACGTACGAGTCTGGTCCAAGCCGGTAGAGCCCTGCATACTCGTCGAGCATCGCGGGCGTAGGATTAAACTTTCGTTCTGCTGACGTGGGCTGAGCGGGCGGCTTGGTGGTGAAGTCATTTTCAAGATAGATGTCGCTGATCTTAATGACCGCCTGCTGCGCGTCGATCACGTTTGAATCGGCGTTCGCGAGTACGACTACCCCGAACTTCTGCTCCGGAAAATACGCGTCGAAGGAGTTGAACGATGCCCATGCCCCGCTGCTGGTGAAAAATGGCAAGCCCTTATAGCGGTTGGAACCAGCCGTAATGCCAAAGCCGTACGCGACTGGTGTTCCATCGTTCAGCTTGCTCGGCGTTAGCATGAGCGACATCGCCGCCTTGCCTCCGACGGTAGCATCGCCGAAGTTGATCAACCAGCGCGCGAAATCATCCACCGTGCTGAAGACGGAGCTCGAGCCAAGTCCGGTGAGATTGTTAGGCGTTATTCGGTACGTGCCATTTGGTCCACGTGCATAGCCAAACGCGCGGTTGGCGATCACCTCAGTGTAATCGTCGCGCACGTGTGTGTTGACCATCCCAAGAGGACGAAAGAAGTGATCGTCGTTCCACGCCCGAAACGAACGGCCGGTCACGCGCTGAATCATTTCCGCGAGTAGGTTGTAGCCGGTGTTCGAGTAAAGGTATTCGGTCCCCGGGACGAAGTTCAGCGTCCGCTGGTTGTACGCGAGCGTCAGGATGTGTTTAAAGGTGATGACGTCGTCCCAGCGCCAGCCGGCGACTGAAAGCGTACCGGGCCAATCGCGCAGCCCACTCGTATGTCGTAGTAGATGGTCGATCGTAATGAACCGGCCGAAATCGGGAAGCTCTGGAATGTACTTTCTAATGTCATCGCTCAGCTTGATCTTCCCTTCGGTTACCAGCATCGCCACTGCGAGGCCCGTGAACTGCTTAGATAGAGAGCCGACGTCGAAGACGGTCGAAGGCGTAATCGGCACTCGGTGTTCGATACTAGCGAGACCGTAACCCCTGCGCAGGACCACCTTGCCGTCGCGCACGACAGCTATCGCAACGCCCGGCGATGGCTTTCGGTTCAGGTCCGCGAAGAGCGTGTTGACGCGACTGCCATACGGATCGCGAGCGTCCTGCGCCCGCGTGGCACCGCTACAGAGGTGCGGCGCCCACACGAATGCTGCTGTCATCACGATTAAGATGAGCCGGCGAGACGAGAGGCGCATTCGGTTCTCCTTTCACGACCGCTGCTTCGCACTGCGAATTGCTTCTGATGTTCTGAATAATGATAAGACCTAGACGTTCTTGGCATGGTAGGTACGCATGCCTAGGATGTCAAGGTAAACGCGTCGGAAGGTAGTTCTGTCCGGCGTGCAGTCTTCTGCGCCGGACCTGAGAAGACGACGAGCATCTGCACTGCTACGGACGCCAAAGCCCGGCAAGGATGCCCACGTGCTAAATTTTTCTGCATCCGAACCAGTATGTATTTATAATCCGACCTTTCTTAGCGGTTTGTGACCGAAAATGGCGGCCTTCAGGAATCTTCTATCTCTTGCTCGTGTTGTCTACCGGCTAGGCCTCGCCCCTCTTGGCACACATAAACTGCAAAAGATGCTCAGCGAGGGATTGCCGCAGCCTTTTGCTTCCCCTTTGGAGTTTTTGTTCAAACACTCTTTGAGTCACTCGGACGGCAAGAAGGTAGACACAGTCGAGCGAATCCGAAAAGCGGTGGAGAGCGAGACAAGAGTATTTGAAGTTATCGACCGTAATGGTAAAGTTTGCCCGCTTACAGCCGCGCAGATTGCGCAACAGGTGAGCGTTAATTCTGAGTGGGGGACATTCCTTTATCTGTGTTCGGCCTCTTTTAGAGCCCGGACGATTTTAGAACTGGGAAGTTGTGCTGGAATATCAGGCTGCTATCTCGCTTCATCCGAATATTGTGAACGATTTATTACCGTAGAAGCTTCGCCGGAGTTAGCTGCCCTTGCGAGAATGAATGTTCGTCAGGTATCAGGCGAGGCGCAAGTTGTTAACGCACGATTCGATGATGCACTCGATCAGATTCTGCCAACGTTAGTGAGAGGTTTGGATCTCGTCTATATCGACGGTCATCACAAATTCGAGCCGACGTTACACTATTTTCGTCGCGTGAAGCGATACTTGAATAAATCAGGGTTGGTTGTTTTTGATGATATTCACTTGTCACAGGAGATGTACCGAGCCTGGCAGTTGCTAAGAACGATGCAAGGGGTTCGGTATACAATCGATGCAGGCAGGTTCGGATTGTTCTTTTGGGACGGCGGCTCGTCTACACCAGTTAATTACAATCTCTGTCAATACCTTGGCTGGTTATGGAAAGTGTCTCCGTAACCGTCGTTGCTCGACTCCAACTTGATGCTTTTTTAACGTGCACATGGATCAGTCTGCAGAGATACTCGAACAGATGCAGAACGGAGAAGATGCGGGCCGGTCGAGTTACACTCATCATTCTCACGCCCCCGAACCTCTAGTCTCAGTTATCATGGCGGTTCATAACAGGGAGGCGTCCGTATCACGAGCCATCAACAGCGTGCTGGCCCAAACTTATCGCAACCTGGAGTTGATTGTGGTTGATGACGGCTCCACCGATGGTACGCGCGACGTAGTCAAACGCTTCGGCCTGCCAGTGAAAGTTATCAGTCAAACGCATGCCGGCGCCTATGTTGCGCGCAATCGCGCACTTCGTTACGCACGAGGGAAACTGATAGCTTTTATCGACTCTGATGATGCCTGGATGCCCGATAAACTCGAACTGCAAGTTCCACTGATGCGCAAGCCGGAGGTTGGGCTGGTGTTTGGGGACGCCATTCACCTTATGGCGCCCGAAGACGGGGCGCCCCAAACGGGCTTGACCTCCTTCCGCATCGCACCACCAAAACGCGGCCGCGCTGCGGATGGCTTTGTGTCTTGTAACTTCGTTCCAACTTGTACAGTCCTCGTGCGCCGGTCCTGCCTGGAGGAGATTGGAGGATTCTCCGAAGCGAACAAGGTTTCAGCAGACTATCTCGCGTGGTTCCGCATCGCTCTGCGCCACGATTTGGATTTCGTTGAGCGCCCATTAATAAAGTACACAGTGCACGCCGATGGCTTGAGTTTCGATCTGGGACGATCGCTCGAGGCTCGGATCCACCTCTTCTCCGCGGAGCTTGCGCAGCCGGCTGATCCGGCTACGCGTCAGTTGCTCCGGCGGCTGTTATTCAATCTTTCGCTGTCCCTCGCCTTAGCCGTGCTACGCGGGCGCGCGCGCAACATCTCGCATCCGTGGCGACTGGCCTGGAGCACAGCGTTAAAAGTGGCGAGGTTTGATGCGGCGCCCTGGACGGCAGCATTCGCGATCGACCAACTCTCTATGCGTACACGACGACTTTTCTCATGAATAGACCTCACGTTTCGGTAGTTATAGAAACCATCACAACCCGCTTTGATTGTGCAAATGGATCCCTCGTTGACGATCTCGGCATCACTCTTAAGGCGCTGGAAAATCAGACTTATCCCGGCGAATTAATCGAACAAATCGTCGTTATCGACGACGAAATCTCGCAGCACGATGTGAAGGAACTTAGCAGGCGTTATCCTGCAGTGAGGCTGGTGCGTTCGCCGGCCAGCAACTACTTCGCCGCAAAGAATTCCGGCGCAGCGGCCGCCAGTGCCGACGTTATTGCGCTACTCGATGGAGACTGCGAGCCCGCTCCCGACTGGCTCGAATCGTTGCTCGCGCCGCTCGGCTCCGGCGTCTCTGCTGTTGGTGGATGTACGCGCTACATAGGTGGCTCCTGGGCCGCGCGAACTTTTTCAATTCCCGATTTCGCTTACGTTCTGGCAGATGAGAGTGGCGCAGCGTCCGGGTTTAACATCAACAACGTGGCGTTTCCGCGTGAAGTTCTGCTGAAGCATCCGTTTGATACACGCATCTCGAGAAATGGAGGCTGCTATTTCCTATTTCACCAGCTACGCGCAGAGGGGGCGCGCATACTTTATGAATCGCGCGCAGTAGTAGCGCACGGAATTGATATTGACGGCTTCGGCTTCGCGCGCAAGCATTTCGATCGAGGGTACGACGGCGTCGGAGTATATCGCCTTGATGATAATTCCGTTCTCCGTGGCACTCGGCTGTTCCGGCGTTTAGGCGGTATAGCGCTGGTACCGATCATCGGCCGTCGTATACTCGTAGACTGGATGCGCCTGCTGCGGCACCGCCGCCAGATTGGCATTTCGGTTTTGGCGCTGCCGTATTTCGCGGTGATCGCTTTCGGGTTGCGGCTCATTGAGCTGACCGGCGGATTGACGGCCATCCTCACTTCGAAACTGTCCACAAGGAGAGACTAGTGCTGCGCGGCGCCTCAATTGTTTGTCTCTCATCAATAGACTGGAATTTCAATCGACAGAATCCGCAAGAGGTCTCGCATGCCTTTGCCGAGCGCGGAAATCGCGTGCTGTTCATCGAGAACACCGGTGTGCGGAGCGCTACCCTACGCGATGCGCCGCGCCTCTGGTCGCGTTTGCTTCACTGGTGGCATGCGCGTGGAGGCGTGAAACAAGTTGCGACTGATATAAAGGTCCTGTCGCCATTGGTGCTGCCGTTCCCTTATTCGCCTGCCGCAGTTTCCATTAACACTCGGGTCCTGCTCCGTGCGCTTCGCAGATGGCTCAGCGACAGCCATGGTCCACTAATCGTAATCACGTTTCTACCGACTCCACTTGCGCATGAGTTAATTGCCGAGCTCAATCCAGCGCTCGTTATCTACTATTGCATTGATCGACTGGCGGAAAGTTCCCTCGCCGCCCGAAAGGTGGTGCATTCGGAGCGGAAGCTATTCGCTGAAGCTGACCTCGTGCTCGTGACTTCAAAGTTGCTGTACCAGGTGGCAGCGGAGTTGTCTTCGCGCGTCAGTGTAGTAGCGAGCGGTGTTCGCGTGGAGGAGTTCGAGCGCGCTCGTCAATCGCGGGCTCAGGCACATCCTGCATTTTCCGGTCTGTGCCGTCCGATCGTGGGATATGTTGGCAGCCTTCGTAGCTCGACGGATCTCGCGCTTTTGATGAGCGCTGCGAGGCTCGCTCCCGATTTGCAGTTCGTGCTGGTCGGTCCGCGGTTCGTCGATGTCGCGTGCTTAGCATCACAACCCAACGTGCGGCTGATCAATGCCATTCCGCATATGGATGTCATGAACTACATGGTCAGATTCGATGTTGGCGTTCTGCCGTATCTGATCGATGAGTTCACCGCTGGAATCATGCCCGTGAAACTCAAGGAGTATTTAGCAGCGGGCTTGCCCGTGGTCTCAACGAGGCTACCCGAGGTCTGCAATTTTGCGGAGGAACATCGTGGACTCGTGAGATTCGCCGGCAGTGCAGATGAATTCGTAGCAGCCTTGCGTGCAGCGCTTGCGGACAACTCCGCCACCACGGTACAACGGCGGATAGCAGTCGCGCGCAAATACGACTGGAACGATCAGATGGGAAGAATGATGGAATTAATTGAGCAGTCGTTGGCAAAATTGCCATCGCCTTAAAATCTTCGGTACACCTCAGGCGGTTACTAAGACTTCGCTCTCCGTTTCTTTGGCGCGTCGTGTCATTCGTTTCCAAACCAAAAGGTTGAACAGTAAACGAACAATCAAAGTGTCGCCCAACTGAATGCACGCCATCCGAAACGCACTCAGCTCTCCAATAAACACAAAAATAATCACGGCACTACTACTCAGAAGCAGACCTAAGTTGTGCCATTTCAGGAGATCCAAACTTACGGCAAGCGGTCGGAAAGCGACGAAGACCAGCGTGACTGCTACGACAGTCATCAACAAGTAGAAGCTCGGCAGCGCGGCAGCGTATTGCGGTTGAAGCAGCCCCAACAACATACGTCCCAGCAAGAGAGACGCGAGCATTAAGGACAGACTGAGAATCAGTGACGACACGAGGTATTGGACCATGAAGCGCTTTAAATGTTTGAAATTACGCTTTGCGACGAGCGAAGTTATCTCTGGAGAGATTGCGGTGTGTGTGTTAGTAGTTAAGAGCGATAGTGGCGCCGTAAGCTGTTTAGCTAGTCCATATAAGGCAACCTGGGCCGGTGAAGAGAACAGGCCTAAGAGAAACACGTCCCCTGGGTTGATTCCTATTCTCAAGTAGCCTGAAAGGTTGCTATTGAGCAGGACCCGGATGAGATCAGTCCGAAGCCGCGCAGAGGATTGCGACCCGGCTTTTGTTCTACGTTTCACCAGATGTGGTTTCGCTATTCGCAAGGCATGGACCAGCGGTGGAATGGTTTGGACCAAAACGCCAATGGCAAAAGCTGTGATGATGAGCTTAACGTCGTACCCGTTCGCCGTGGTGAAATAGAGGCTCAGAATCGTCAACGTACAGAGGCTTCCCAGCACCTGTGGAACGACGATCGAGGTGAAGCGATCATGCATTCGCAGAATCGGTTCATAGAACCCGCTAAAGGTCGACACCAGAATGGTGCACGCGTAGATATTAAAGAGTGTGCCAAGCGCAAGCCCTGGGTAGAGCCGATCTGCCAGCCATGGTGATAGGATCCAAACGACGCCGCAAATTAAAAGACCCGAAGCCAGGCACAATGCCAGGCAGGCAAGCAGTAGACGCTTAAGAGAGCCGTCATCCGCCTGCTCCTTGAGTGGTTGGTAGAAGCGGAACATGGCATCGCCTACTCGAAACCCGAAGAAAGCTTCAAGGAACACAAAGAGGTTTAGGACGATAACTATGCGCCCATAATCCTCGATTTTTAACATGCTTGTGAGAAGCGCAGTCT
Organism: uncultured Acidobacteriota bacterium; assembly: GCA_963826255.1. Taxonomy (GTDB): domain Bacteria; phylum Acidobacteriota; class Blastocatellia; order Pyrinomonadales; family Pyrinomonadaceae; genus PSRF01. The sequence goes on along the minus strand of CAWGWK010000002.1, from coordinate 4,585,532 downwards.
GTAGAAGCTTTATGGCCAGGGAGAGACCTGAACCGACAACACTGATTGAGACATTACGACTGAAGCGTCGCCAGATAGAGTTATCCTCAGCGCGAATCGTGATGGTGGTGAGACGTTGCGTAGTGTTTTTTAACAGCCTCTTTGAGTCTCTCGTCAGTCGATTTTTTCCTCAGGGTCGTAGATTCGCTTGAAATGCGAGCGGTGAAAATATAATAGCAAGGGACAGCTCTTGAGTGGTGCCGGCGCTCGGAGTCTGAAACGTCGGACCTGATCGGACTGAACTGTTAACAAACCAGCAACAGTTCGAAGCACAAACGTCAAACATCTTTCGTTCACTGTCCGTGTAGAATGCGTTTAGTACCAACAAAGCACTGACTTTGCCGCTAACCGTTAGTAGTAGCCTCAACGTAGCATTAAACCGCTGGCTCCTTAAATCTCGTCGGTCAACCATGATGAACTACTCCTACAGTGCGGAGATCTCGCACAAGAAAGGATTCGTACCATGCCCCGATACATCAATCGCGTTTGTAGGTCGTTCAGGTTTGTCGCAGTTCTGACGTTCGCGCTTATTCTCTTTGCAATTGACACCGCTAGCGCCCAATGTCCTGTTGAGGTGGTTGCGGGTGGTCTTCAGGCGCCGAACGGCATTACCCAATCTAACCAGGGAAGACTCTTCGTATCCGAGACCGGCCCGCCGGTAGTGAACTCGGGACGCATTTCAATCGTCGATACCGACGGTGTCCGGCGAACGCTTCTATCAGGATTACCGTCTGGCTTAGGTTCGATCGGCGACTTTTCGGGTCCGACTGGAATCTTTATGCGCGGTCGAACACTCTATGTGCTGATTGGCGAAGGCAATTCAACTCTCCCTGGACCGTTTCCGGGAGCCGAACTTCCGAATCCAAATCCGGCGTCGCCGCTTTTCAGCTCAGTTCTCGCGATCCATATCAGTGCCCATACCGAGGCAATCACGACTGGCTTCACGCTCACAGCCGAGCAGCAACAGGCATTAGCAGCGGGTGAGACAGTAACGCTATCGAACGGAGCGGGCGACAAGATCAAAATAGAACTGATCGCGAATTTTCCTGACTTTGTGGATAATCCAAACCTACCGCCGCCTTTTGTAATACATTCCAATCCCTTCGACTTGGTCGTCGTTGGCAACCAGGTGTTCGTCACGGACGGCGGCCTGAATTTGATCTACGAAGTTGACATCTCTACGGGCGCGTTCTCCGTACTCACGACCTTTCCGCCGATTGCGAATCCGCTGCCGTTTGGTCCACCGGTGGTAGAGGCGGTACCAACAGGAATCGCATCTTTCAACGGTCAACTGCTGGTAACACTGTTCCGAGGTTTCCCGTTTCCGGCTGGCTCGTCTGTCGTGGAACAGGTTGATCCCTCGACAGGTGCACACACCGTCCTGATCTCCGGTTTGACCTCGGCGATTGATGTGTTGCCGATCACTAGCAAAGGCGATACGGATTATCTCGTGCTGCAATTCAGCACCAACTTGCTGAGTGGAGGTCTGGGAAGTTTGTTGCGGTTTGAAACGCCAGGTAGCACGCCAACAGTGCTCGCAGGATGTCTCATCACGCCGACGTCCATGACGCTGGACGAAAAGACCGATACCCTTTACATCACTGAATTGGCCACAGGACGCGTTGTTAGTGTCACGATTGGTGAATAAATTTCAATAAGTGGCGTTCACGATGGAACCATTCTTCAAAACGAAGCAAGGCAAGTTGTAACTTCTAATTTACTGGGAAGGCTTTCCTTTCCATCGCTAAACTGGCAAAGAGTGTCTGAAAGTCCCAATTACTTTCAGACACCCTTTAGCCGCGGTCGTAATCTTAGAAATTGATATCGCCGACCATAGTGATTTCGAACGCACCGGTGAGCAGGTTAACAACGACTATGCCGGTGCCCGTGCCGTGCGCGCCGGCAAATCGGCCTGTGCCCCCGACGAAGCGAATGACAAATTTATCAGTAGCCGTAGCACTGCCCGGGGTCAGTTGTAATGCTCCATTAAGCTCCAGTTGGACCGTATCACCGTTGGCGGCAGTCATTGTCCCTGTTCCGTTGGTCAATAGACGGCCGGGGTTAGCAGGATCGGGGCTGAAATTGATCGTCCCGACGGTGGTGGTCAAGCCAAGATGAGTCGCCGTGCCGGAACTGCTGACGTTGGTGCTAATCGGGTTGCCCGCTTCATCTGTGCTAAAGGTCGCGACTCCGCTTGCATTAAGAGCAAAGGGGCGCTCAATAGCCATTACGGAAACAGTGCCGAGCAGAACGAGGGCAGTTAGTGTGAGAACGGTTGCATTGAGAATGCGTTTCATGAGAACTCTCCTTAAAGGTTAATAACGAATTAATGTACTTCGGGTGTTACATAGAGTCAGTAAGATTCCTCTATGCTCCCTTCGAGCAGGCGGTATAAAGAACCGGCTCTGCTCGCTTCCATGCCGGATGACTCATTGCTGTATTTGTCGCCGGCAATAGAATACGCGAAACTTTTCGACCTTTAGGGCCACCCTCATCGCATCGCGAACGCGGCAATTTCGCTACGTTGTTTTTTGTGGCAAGATCTCAATCACAAACGGGACATCAGAGTAGCTGAGTTGTTTAGCTTGCACACTCGGGGTCAAAGCAATTGATCTTGATTACAACTTATCGAAAGAAAAACGGACGAGTAGAAAACAATTCCGTATAGGGCAAGGGGGAAGTATGGGCAGACATTTCGTTGGATTCGTGCTTGGTTTAATGCTCCTGGGGACGACCGCTTGTGATAGTCACTCTTATTCCGAGTTAACGAGCTCATCACAGCGGTCCGAGGAAGAATTTGCCGCACAGCGTCGCAAACTCGTTGAAGTTCTAAAGGCGCAAGGACTGAAGAGCAGGACCGTTCTCGACGCGTTGCTAAAAGTTCCACGTCATAAGTTTGTTCCGGCCTCGCATCGAAACCGGGCCTACGAGAATCGTGCCCTGCCTATCGCGCATGAGCAGACGATTTCGCAGCCTTATATTGTTGGTTACATGACCGAAGCCGCGGATATCGCGCCCGGCGACAGAGTTTTGGAAATCGGCACCGGCTCCGGTTACCAGGCGGCGGTGCTCGCTGAATTAGCGAAAGAGGTATACTCAATTGAGATCGTTCCGCCCTTGGCCGAAAGCGCTCGCAATCTGTTGAATGAACTAGGCTATAAGAACGTGCAGGTGAAAACCGGGAATGGCTACCTGGGTTGGCCGGAGCATGCTCCGTTTGATGCGATCATAGTTACAGCGGCGCCCGACGAGGTACCGCAAGCTCTGGTTGATCAATTGGCGGTCGGAGGCACGATGGTTGTACCCGTAGGTTCCGGGTTTCAGCAGATGGTGATAATCACGAGGCGTGAATCGGGCGTGGTCGAGCGCCGTACAATCTCGGTGGCGTTTGTTCCCATGGTTGGCAAGCCGACGCCTTGAGCTCTGCTTCAATCGCTTGTACGTGCTTGAGCGGACGCCTCATCCCGCTTTCTGAAGTTCTCAATTTCGCTGTCGAGCCGTCTCATACCGAGTCCCTCCTATATTGCAGAGTCGCTTAGTCCTACCCTTCGGATGGCAGATCTCATCCGATTCGAAGATTAGCATCGCTTAAAGTTCACCGTACAATCCAGACATCACGCGGCCTCACGAGTTGGCTCTTCATCTACGGACGCGAATCTTGGCTTCGCTGGGACTTTCGCAACGGCAGACGAGGTCATAAATGGTCGCTCAAAGACACGGAAGAACAGCCAAGCAAATACGACGGACAGCGGTGTCAGGATCAGTAGTGAAATAGAGAGAATGTGCAGTCTGGTGAAGCCGAACCAGTACCAGTGCATTAATACAAATGAATGAGTCAGATAAAGTGAGTATGAAATCAGGCCAATGAATGCCAGCGTCGGGATCAGGCGCGGCACATGCGATTTCAGTCGCCAACGCTGCTCTGCTGCGACTGAATAGTTAACCAGTACGAAAAATCCTACACCCCACGCAGGGTGCATCAGCAGCCAACCAATGTCATGAACCAAAGTTTTGTCATCGAGCAGTGGTAATGTCTGCGCCAAAACGGCAGCGCAAAGCAGAACCAGACCAGCCACTGAAATCCTGTAACACCACGCCGGTAGTTTTATTATTCCCAACGCTGCCTCGACACTTAAAGCACCCAGGGCCCAGATAAACCAATTCGTAGCGGCCGCTTCCGTAACGGGAATGTTGATCCCGACCTGGTAGCTCAAGTAGCGGCCGAGAATCAGCCAACCAAGCCGCGCCGAAACGCATATCAGCAGCGTTTTGGCCCAGCCGAAACGAATGCGCAGGAAAAGCAGCAAGAAATAAGCAAGGTATAACTGTTCTTCGATCGCGAGTGTCCAGAAAGCTCCGTTGATCGTGTAGGTAGTACGAAGGTCCAGGTTGTGCAACATGAACAGGTGAAGCCCAACGTCCCACAAGTAAAAGCCTGTCACTTCAACCGGAGTTTTGTAAGCGATGTAGCAGAGATACAGCGCGAGCGCGGCAAAGTATGGCGGATATAACCGGCGTACTCTCCGTTTCCAGAAAACGAAGAAGTTGATTACCGGCTTATCGATACCGGCTGCCCGTGCTTTAGCCCAAAACAGGTGGATACAAAAGCCGGAGATGACAAAGAAGAGGTATATCCCGGCGTACGCAAAATGAACTACGTAACCGGAGGTTTGCGGCAGCCACCATTCCCAACCACTCGACGCTGTCAGCGGTGCTACTCCAAGCGCGTGATAGGTGACAACTACCAATGCCGCCACGCCGCGCATGGCATCAAGAGTCAACATCCGCCCCAACCTTGTTTCTTCCCGCTTGTTGTCCATGTGTGACCACACACATTATTACAGCTAACTCTCGTTTCCAAATCCCAGCCTTAGCATTCGCCTACGGTTGAAATCCTGTTGCAGTTCTGAAACAACTCCGTGAAAGAGAGTTGGCATGTTGAACACAGGAGGTTTAGTTATGAGTCAAGCAGGGTTAACAGATAAGGAAACATCGAACGCTATCAAGGATCCGGATAATTGGGTTACGGGGGATGAGGAGATCACGGGCGCGCAGCGTTCGTATCTGCAAACGCTCGCAGAGGAAGCTGGTGAAGAGGTCGATTTGAATCTTACAAAAGCCGAGGCGTCCAAGCGCATAGAAGAGTTACAGCAGAAGACCGGCCGGGGAATTGATCACTGATATTGCCCTGGCTGGTGTGTCGCGACCGCTTTGTACGACGAGTCAGTTCACAGGATTTACATGATTAGCAGGATTGACATGTAAAACATGTCATCCTGCAATCCTGTCTTATAATCTCACCCGGAGTTGCTAAACTGAACATCGTGTTGACCCGCACTGACGCGACAAATGCGTTATAAAGCGTTCATCTCCTACAGCCATGCAGCCGATGGCAAACTAGCTCCGGCCATTCAGCATGCCCTCCATCGCATCGCGAAGCCGTGGTATCGACTCCGCACGATGCGCGTGTTCCGCGACCAGACCAATCTCGCGACCAGCCCCGGGCTCTGGACGTCGATCGAATCGGCATTGCGCGAGGCCGAAATATTTCGTCTATCTCGCATCACCCACGGCCGCTCAGTCACCCTGGGTCCAGAAAGAAGTTGGCTGGTGGTTGAAGAATCGATCCTACCAAAGCTTTCTCATCATGCTTACCGACGGGGAGATCGCCTGGGATAACGTGAAGCAGGATCTCAATTGGGCAGGGACGACTGCGGTACCTCCTCAGGTGTCCAGGGTGTTTGCCGAGGAACCGCTGTACACCGACGTTCGGTGGGCCCGCTCAGTAGACCAGTTGTCGCTACGACATGCACAGTTTCGTACCGCTCTTCTCGATCTCGCCGCGACGCTGCTCAATCGATCCAAAGACGAGCTCGATGGTGACGACGTCCGGCAACATCGCCGTACCAGGCGCATAGCCTGGTCCGCCGCTATCACTCTGGCTGGCTTATTCGTAGCTGCCTTGCTGGCCGCGTACTTCGCTACGCAACAAAGCATGCTGGCCACAGCTCGCGCGTTAAGTGCCCAGTCTGAGGCTGTGCTGCCGACCAATCCGGAACTAGCGCTGTTACTAGCTCGAGAAGCACTGAAATTCAAGACGGACGATCAGGCGGAGTATGCCTTGCGGCAGGCGTTCGTAAGAAATCCGCAGCGCATGATTCATCACTCGCCCAGCGGGCGAACACTCGTAGCAAAATTCGCCGGCTCGAATTTCGTTGTTGCCGCCGAACGCGGAACGACCGCATCGGTTTGGGATGTCGCTACCGGAAAACGCGTGGCGGACCTGTCAGGCGAGGTGGGCGACGAACTTATATTGGGTGAATCGTCCGACCACTCCGTGTTTGCAATTCCCGCCGCAGATGAGAGCACTTTCACACTCTACGACATGAAGACCTGGAAGGCATTACCGCCACTACCGGGAACAAATGCACGCATCAGCCGAGACGGCACCGTTATGAGTGCCATTGAAGGAGACAAGATTCGGCAGTGGACTTTCCCATCACTTAAGGAACGTAACGTAAGGGTGGTGCTGCCGGAAGGATATATGGTTCGCGATGTCAGCATGGACGGCAGTTTGCTGCTTCTTACAGCGGAGAGTGAGATTTCTGAAGCACTCATTGTTCACGCGATCTCGGGCCAGACTCTCGCGAAAATTCCTGAGCGTGTGTTTCGTGCGGGAGGAGGCTTCAGTCCCGACGGCCGTTTCGTAGTTGCGCAGCAAAATCAGGAGACTGCCGCTTTCCAGTTATGGGATGCGCGGTCAGGGAGTCTGGTGAGGGATTTTGAGGAAGGCTATGACGTAGGCTGGACGACATACGTCGCATTTAGCCCAGATTCTAAAATCTTTGTGGCTGGTAATCGCGATGGATTTTTCCACGGCTGGAATGTGGAAACAGGCGAGCGCATCCGCATGTTGAATTCCCAACGCAACGATATCTTTTGGATTAGATTCAGCCCTGATGGCAAGTCAATGCTCTCGGTAGCCGCCGATGGTTCGGCTTGTTTGTGGGACACGGCGACCATGCGTTGTGTGGTGAGCTTAGGAGGAAAGGGCGATGAGGCTTTTGATGCCGCGTTCGCATCCGACAGCAGGCATTTTTTGACGACTCACACTGATGGCACTGTGCGCGTGTGGGACCGGCAGGTGTGGCAGCCGTCGCAAACCTTTCCTGCCGCCAAGGCAGTGGTGAGTGAGGACGGCCGTTCAATGTTAAGTACAACCGAAACAGGAGCCGTTACGGTGCGGGATGTAGCAGACGGTCAATTGAAAGCAACACTCGCACAGTCTCCAGCCGAGATTCAGTCCCTGGCACTGAGCCCGTCGACGTCACTAGTTGCGATCGCTCCTATTGAAGGAGTGGTAGGACTTTGGAGTGCTCAGACCGGCGCGCCGGCAATGAAATTAGCGGCGACTTCCGCGGAAACGACTGCCGTCGCTTTTGACTCAACAGGTACACAATTGGCGACGGGGAGCAAGAACGGAACAGTCCGCTTTTGGAGCACCGGTGACGGCAAACTCCTTGGCGAATGGCAAGCTACCCAGAACCTGGTGCAACGCATCATGTTTCATCCCGACGGAGAGAGAGTCGTTGTCACGGGAGACGGGTGGGCGCGCGTGAGAGAGAAAAAGTCCGGCGCGATACTTTTGCAGACGCAGCTCGATGAAGAAGGCGATGTGGAAGGAGTGGCCCTGAACGCAGATGGGAGTCTCCTGCTTGTTACCGGCGACTTGTTCCCGCAACTTTGGAATCTGAACTCATACACACGGGTGCAAACTTTCGAAGGTCACAGCGATGAGGTTTATAGCGGTGCGTTCAGCCGCGACGGACGATGGCTGTTAACCGGAAGTGGCTTCATGCACGCGAGAGGCATGCCTCCTGAGGACGGCAACTCTGTGTTTGTATGGGATGCGAAGACCGGTCGCCAACTTTTGAGTTATCGATCCGCAGGATGGACCGTGGAAACGGTCTCATTTACGAATGATGGGAAAAGGATATTTGCGGGCGGCGGAGATGGCACACTGCGGCGCTATGAATGTGAAGCTTGCGTACCATTGCCTGAACTACTCGATCTTGTATTCGCAAAAACGTCGCGTGAGCTGTCTGCTGAGGAGCGCGCCCGCTACGTTTCGGAAGGCACGCTACTCGGTTGGCTGATGAACCAGTTGGCGTCATGATCTCGATTGAGTCAGCCTTACGATGGTTGCGCCAAGGCCTCCTGCTTCCGGTGGTGCGGCAGTCCAATCTGAGACGAATGATGTGCGCGCTAAAATTGAACGCACCGTCTCGCGTTGCACGCCGATGCCTTTGCCATGAATTATTCTCACGGATTTAAAACCTTTTTCGTGGGCCAACTGCAAGTACTCCTCGACAACGCGTTTCACATCGCGCGGAGGGATCGTGTGCAGATCGAAGATGTCAGTGATCTCGATCTCAACGGGTTCGGGAAAGGGATTGTCGAGGTCCATGTCATTCATCATTAGACGAAATACAGCTCGTTGTGAAGTAGTTTGAAGTCTTCTCTGCGTAACTCTGCGGTTCCTCTGCGCCTCTGCGGTAAATGTATTCGTCAGTCCTATTAACCGCAGAGGCGCAGAGGAACCGCAGGGTTATGCAGAGAGAAACCGCGCAATTTGACACCCTCTCCACCCACTTGTAAACTCGCGCTCTTTCAAATCCTACATTTAACTCAGAGGAAATATAGCGAAATGGGTGCGCGAAAGAAGATTACAGTTGTGGGCGCAGGCAACGTCGGCGCGACTGCGGCACATTGGCTCGCCGCGAAAGAACTCGGCGACGTGGTGCTGGTCGATATCGTCGAAGGTGTGCCGCAAGGCAAAGGTTTGGATCTGGCAGAAGCCGCACCCATTGAAGGTTTCGACGTACGCCTGATCGGCTCCAATACGTACGATGAAACAGACAACTCCGATGTGGTGATCATCACCGCCGGACTCGCTCGCAAGCCCGGAATGAGTCGTGACGATCTGTTGAAAACAAATGCCGACATCGTCTCGAAAGTTGTTGACGAAGTAGTCAGGCGATCGCCAAACACGATTCTGATAATCGTTTCGAATCCGCTGGATGCGATGTGCCAGGTGGCACTCAGACGATCAGGATTTCCGAAGCATCGCGTGATCGGAATGGCAGGCGTGCTCGACTCGGCTCGCATGCGATGCTTTCTTGCCGAAGCTCTCGATGTCTCTGTTGAGAACGTGACGGCGTTTGTGCTCGGTGGACACGGCGACACGATGGTGCCATTGCCACGTTTCTCGACGTGCGCAGGTATTCCGATTACCGAGCTGCTGCCTAAAGACCGGATCGATGCGATCGTGAAGCGAACTGCGGGGGGCGGCGCGGAGATCGTGAGCTTGTTGAAAACCGGATCAGCTTACTACGCACCATCGGCGGCGGCAGTCGAGATGACTGAATCGATTTTGAAAGACAAGAAGAAGATTCTTCCGTGCGCGGCTTATCTCGAAGGCGAGTACGGTATCAACGGGCTTTATGTTGGCGTACCGTGCAAGCTTGGTGCACGCGGGCTCGAGCAGATAATCGAGATCAACTTGACTGCTGAGGAGAGGATCGCGTTGCAGAAGAGCGCGTCCGCGGTGCAGGAATTAGTTGACGTCCTAGGAATCTGAGAGTTTTCCTCGCAAGGGCGCAAAGGCACAAAGAAGAACCCTAAAATTTCTTCTTTGCGCCTTTGCGCCTTTGCGCCTTTGCGCCTTTGCGAGGAAAACTATCTTAGCCTTTGAGCCACCCGAGTAAACCGTGGAGCACAGTCTCGCGGTTCTCTTCGTAGATCGCGCGTGTCAGCGGGATTCCCATCGGACAAGCCTTCACACAGTTCTGTGCATTACCGCAGTTGGTGATGCCGTCTTCCTGCATGATCGCCTCGAGTCGCTCTTCGCGCGTCATCTTGCCTGACGGGTGCATGTTGAATAGACGCACCTGCGAAATCGCCTGAGGTCCGATGTAGTTGTCGCCCTCGTATTGCGGACACGCTTCCAAACAACAGCCACAGGTCATGCACCGAGAGTAAGCATAACGCTCCTGCACGTCCTCCTGGTCCATGCGTGGTCCAGGCCCTAAATCGTGAGTACCGTCCAATTCGATCCACGCATGAACGCGTCGCAGATGATTGAACATCTGTTGCCGATCGACGACCAGATCGCGAATGTTCGGAAACTTCGACATCGGTTCCAGCTTGATCGGCTGGTCCAGATTATCGATGAGCGCCGAACACGATTGCCGCGCGCGACCGTTGATGATCATCGTGCAGATGCCGCACACCTGCTCGAGACAGTTCATCTGCCAAACCGGCGGCGTGGTCCGTTCACCGGCTTTGTTCACAGGATTCTTCTGGATCTCCATCAAACACGAAATGATGTTGAGATTCGGACGATACGGAATCTCGAACTGTTCCCAGTACTGCGGCGAGTCGGGATTGGCGCGGCGTCGAATATGAATCTCGACAATCTTTGGTGGAGTTGTGGATCTTGGATGTGCTGACATATCAAGCCTTCGCGGTCTCTTTCTTCCCCTTGCTGTAATCGCGCTTGCGCGGCTGGATTAACGAAACATCAACCGGCTCATACGAAAAGACGGGACCCTCGCCCGAAAACTCCGCGATCGTAGTCTTCAAAAAATTCTCGTCGTCACGATCAGGAAACTCAGGTTTGTAATGTGCGCCGCGCGACTCATTGCGATTCAACGCGCCCAGCGTGATCACGCGCGCAAGCTCGAGCATGTTATCGAGATGCCGCGCATGCGGCAACGCCATCGTGGCCCAGAGGTTTGAGTCATTGATCGAGATGCGTTTATAGCGATCCATCAACTCGAGTAACTTGTTGTCGGTGGCCTTGAGCTTCTCGTTGTAGCGAACGACCGTGACGTTGTCAGTCATCCACTTGCCCATCTCCTGGTGCAACACGTATTGGTTCTCGTTGCCGCTCTGGCTAATCAGGCGGTCGTTGATCTCCTGCTGATGTTTCAACTCCTGCTCGTAAATACGCGAACCATCCGCGCCGTTTCTTTCGACGTTCTTCGCGTACTCGATAGCCGCCGGCGCAGCGATGAAGCCGCCGTAAACACAACTGACCAGCGAGTTTGCTCCCAGGCGATTCGCACCGTGAATTGAGTAGTCACATTCACCGGCGGCAAGCAGGCCTGGAACATTTGTGCGCTGGTTGTTGTTGACCCAGAGACCGCCCATCGAGTAGTGCACACCCGGGAAGATGCGCATCGGTACGTGGCGTGGATCGTCTCCGACAAACATCTCGTAGATCTCGAGAATGGCGCCTAGTTTTCGATCGAGCGTCTCCGCGGGAATGTGTGTCAAATCCAGGTAGACCTGGTTTTCACCTCCGATGCCAAAGCCATCGATGCACACCTGGAAGATCTCTCTCGTAGCGATGTCGCGTGGCACGAGGTTGCCGTAAGCCGGATATTTCTCTTCGAGGAAATACCAGCGCTCCGTTGCGGGAATCGAAGATGGTGGACGAACATCGCCCTTGTTGCGCGGCACCCAAACACGTCCACCTTCACCACGCGCGGATTCAGACATCAGCCGCAACTTGTCTTCACCCGGGATCGATGTCGGATGAACTTGTATGAACTCGCCGTTCGCGTATTTTGCACCTTGCTGATAACACGCCGAGACTGCACTGCCGGTGCAGACCATCGAGTTTGTTGACTTGCCAAAGATAAGACCCGGACCACCGGTAGCAATGATCACCGCGTCAGCGGGGAATGCTTTGAGCTCGAGTGTCTGAAGATTCATGGCGATCAGTCCACGACAAACCTGGTGATCGTCAAGAACCAGCGACAACATCTCCCAATGTTCAAACTTACGCACCGTGCCGTTCACTTCCCAACGTCGAACCTGTTCGTCCAACGCATAAAGAAGTTGCTGGCCTGTCGAAGCTCCGGCGAAAGCGGTGCGATGGTGTTTAGTGCCACCGAAGCGACGGAAGTCGAGTAACCCTTCTTTGGTGCGAGAGAAGGGGACGCCCATGCGGTCGAACAGGTAAATAATTGCCGGGGCCATTTCGCACATGGCTTTCGCCGGAGGTTGGTTCGCGAGAAAGTCGCCGCCGTAAACGGTGTCGTCAAAATGTTCCCAGGTGGAATCGCCTTCGCCTTTAGTGTTGACCGCGCCGTTGATGCCGCCTTGTGCGCAAACAGAATGAGAGCGCTTCACCGGCACCACGGAAAACAGATCAACAGCGTGGCCACCCTCCGCGATCTTCATTGCGGCCGCCAGGCCTGCGAGCCCGCCTCCGACAATCGCGATCTTCATCCCGTTACTAGCCATTAATAAATGATTCCTCCTAACAATCCACCCGGACGTATGAAAGCGACGGCGGCGTTGATGCCGACTAACAGCAACACTACTCCAAAAGCGATGCAGGCATAGCCGGTCAAACGCTGCGCGCGTTCGCCAATTGTGATTCCCCAATCGACGAGAAACAACCAGATGCCATTCGCGAGGTGCCAGACTGTCGCCGTGATACCGATCATGTAAACAATAAAGATCGGTATCATGCGAAACTCACGGGCGACGATGTCAAAAGCCTGGTCAGGGCTATGGGCCACGGAGACGGTGTTCAATCCGGGGATCATCCCAAACCTGAAGTTGAGCACGTGAAAAGCGATAAAGAAGAATAAGATGACGCCTGTGATACGTTGAATCAGGTAAAACCAGTTGCGCGAATACGGGTATGCGAGATTATTCGGCCGCGCTTCCATAGTGATCACCAGGCCGTAGACCGCGTGATAGATTAGCGGAATAAAGATGCCGCCGATTTCTACGAAAAGAATGTAGGGGATGGATTGCAGATCCTTGACGGCGTTGTTGAAGTCGCCGGGGCCGGTAAGCGCTTTTGAGTTCGTGTAAAAGTGCTCTAAAAGAAAAATTCCAAGAGGAAAAATACCGGAAAGCTGATGCAGCTTGCGCAGGATGAAAGTCCTGCTCAAACGAATAGCCAAGAAGACCCTCCTTTGCCGTTAAGGTTTGACATGTGAATGGGTTTGTACAGAGCAATTGGATTATATTGGGAACTTGAAGAAATGCAAAACTGCGGTTTTCTCTGCGGTCCTCGGCGTACCTCTGCGTTCTCTGCGTTGAACAGTTTCTTACCGCAGAGATCGCAGAGGTACGCAGAGAAAGGCACGTATGAATCAGCCGCTTACGACAATTGCTAAGCTGATCCGGGAGCGAAAAGTTTCGCCCGTTGAAGTCGTGGAGGCTCATTTGGAGCGGATCGCAGCGCTGAATCCGGCGTTGAATGCGATCGTGACGCTAGCGCCCGATGTCATGGAGCGCGCCAGGGACGCGGAACGCGCGGTGATGAGTGGTGAGACGCTTGGCGCGCTACACGGAATACCGCTGACAATCAAGGACACGATAGAGACGGCAGGTCTTCGCACGACGAGTGGTTCGGTTATTCGAACGGATCATGTGCCCGAGAATGATGCTCCGGCTGTGGCGCGCTTGAAAGCTGCCGGCGCGATCATTCTCGGAAAGACGAACCCTGCCGAGATGGCGATGGATTACACCGCCGACAATCCTGTCTTTGGCAGAACTAATCATCCTCAAAATCCGACCTTGACTCCCGGCGGTTCGAGCGGCGGCGAGGCTGTTGCTATCGCAACGCACATGTCGCCCGGCGGGCTTGGTAGTGATCTCGCAGGCTCGGTTCGAATTCCAGCGCACTTCTGTGGCATCGCCGGATTGAAACCAACGACCGGTCGTGTGCCTGGTGAGGGACAGTTTCCGCCCAGCAGTGGTCCATATTCGCTGGGAGCTGTTATTGGACCAATGGCGCGACGAGCCGGTGACTTGCGTGTGATGTTCAATGCGCTTAGCAACAATTTGCAACCATCGGTGGGTCTTCGCGACGTGCGAGTGGCCTGGTACGTGGACGATGGCGTTGCACCAGTTACTGAAGAGACCGCTCATGCTGTTGCCGCCGCAGCCGGAGTGTTGAGCGAAGCCGGATTGATAGTCAACGAGCAACGCCCGCCCCACGTCGAACGCGGATATGAGCTCTGGTTGAAGTTGTTTTCGCGCGCGTCGGTGGGCCAGCTTCGCAAGGTCTACGCCGATCGTGAACGCGAGGGAGGCTCGTTCGTGAGTTGGCGACTGGCAACTGCCGACGACAATTCCCCGCCAACGCTGGATGAGTACATCGCCGGTTGGATGGAGCGCGATCGACTCCGTGAAGAATTGCTGCGATGGATGGAGACCACGCCGATTATTGTGGCCCCTGTCGGCGCCACGCCCGCCTACGCACACGACACACTCAAAGTCACGGTGCGCGGCGCCGCGATGGGAACATTTCGAGCGTTTAGTTATGCGCAAACATTCAACGTTTTCGATCTTCCGGTCGTAACAATACCTGCGGGACGATCGAATGATGATTTGCCGATCGGAGTGCAGATTGTGGGACGTCCCTTTGCCGAGGAGATGGTCCTGGCTGCGGCGGAAATCGTCGAAGAAGCTTTATCGACAGATTCCGATATATAATCGGCCAAATCTGCGGAGAGGATTTGATATGGAACCAGTTACTTCAGTTCTGGCTTTTCTGTTTTTCGGGTTCATCGCGATCGTATTGCTGGTAATCGCGGTGAAGACGATCAGGATAGTGCCGCAAGCGACAGTCATGCTTGTCGAGCGCCTGGGAAAGTTCGACAAGGTTGCGAGCAGCGGGCTCAATATCCTGGTGCCGTTTCTCGACAAACCACGCGGGGTCTATTGGACGAACACGCGGCCGGGACTGACCTCGATCGATTTGCGCGAGCAATACATCGATCTTCCACCGCAGCCGGTCATCACGCGCGACAACGTGACGATACACGTCGATTCAGTTGTCTACTGGCAGATAACCGACCCGGTGAAGGCTGTTTACGAGATGAACGATCTCGTGGGCGGTATCGTGCAGTTGACGATCACAGGCATGCGCGCGGTGATGGGCGACATGGACCTGGACCACACACTCTCGCAGCGCGATCAGATCAACTCCAAACTGCGTCTGATCCTCGATGAAGCGACTGACAAATGGGGCGTGAAGGTGACGCGTGTTGACGTGAAGAACATCAATCCGCCTGAGGACGTGCGCATCACGATGGAGAAGCAGATGACGGCCGAGCGCAACCGCCGTGCGTTGGTGTTGCAGGCTGAAGGCGACCGCCAGGCGGCCATCACGCGCGCTGAAGGTGAGAAGCAGGCGGCGGTGACACGCGCTGAGGGTGAAAAGCAGTCTGCGATACTTGCCGCAGAAGGTGCGGCCCAGGCGCGTTTACGAAATGCCGAAGCCGAGTCGGAGGCGATTAATCGAATCGCACAGGCAATTCCCGGCGGCGACCCTGGTCAATACTTGATCACGACGCGCTACATCGACAGCTTGCGCGACATGACCCGGACGAATAATGCGAAGGTGATCTTCATGCCCGTTGAGACTTCATCGATGCTATCGAGTGTTGGGGCGATCAAGGAAGTGTTGTCGCAGACCGGCGACAAGGACGAAAGGGACCAGCCGCCACCAACGCCGCGTCCGCGCGAATTACCGCGGTAGCTGATGGCGAGAGACAGCGGTGTACTTTGAGCCTTTGCTGCTGAGTTCGCTGCGAAAGACGATCAATTCCGTTAACGTCACCGGCACGGATTCGAATTGCATGCTGAGGTGAGTGTCAGCTAACCGTCGCCGGCCTTCAGGCTTTCGAATTCGTGCGATTGTCAGGTGTGGTCGAAACGCGCGATTCTCTTTTGCAAAACCCTCCGCCGCACACGCGTCTTCAAATCTCTGTTGCAAAGCTGACAGTTTGTCCGATGGATCGTTCACGCCGATCCAAAGCACTTGCGGGCGACTCGGTCGAGGGAACACCCCCGTGTTGCCGATGGAGATCTGAAACGCCGAAAACTCTTCAACTGTCCGCCAAGCAGCCGCAGAAATCGTTGGCACTCGATCCAACTCAACATTCCCAAAGAACTTCAGCGTGAGGTGAATGTTCTCAACCCGACTCCAACTCGCCGCCACCTCAGGAACGTCTTTGCGCAACTGCTGAATATGCTCTTGCAGCCGCACGCGCACCTGCTCAGAAAGCTCAACCGCACAGAAAATGCGCCACATCTCCATCAACAGTTAGCCACAAAAAGGCACAAAAGGCACAAGAATGAAGTTAATTAATTTTTGTGCTTTTGGTGCCCCTTTGTGGCTCATTTTGCTGGCTCGAGCACTAGTGTTTGTTTCGTGGCCTTTTCGACGGCTGCGTGGCTAAACGGAAACTCGCGTGGCGTCACAGCACGCCAATCGGCTAGCTGGTCCGTCCAGTGCGGACTCTTCGGCAATCCCGACTCGCCGAGTGCGATCCCTTGTTGCGTCTTGTCCCAATCACTCGTGTCCGCAATCAAACGCATCGACACACTTGCTCCGACATTGACCGTGCCTCCACTTCCGTTTTGTGGAAACGGAGGAATCGCGAATTGCGCACCTATCAACGGCGCGGCTGCAAGCGGATGATTGAAACGCGCCTTCGCCAAGTCGCCCCAGGTCCACTTCGTCTCATCTGCACCGAGACTCTTTGTGAGATTGACGATGGCCTCCTCGTAGCAGGCCCGCAGCAGATCCGCATAGCTCGGAAATTCTTTTGGCAACCAGGCAGCCGGCTGATCTTTGAGCACGCGATCGAGAGTCGTGTCGAAGTTGGCCCACTGATAATTCTTCGCCAGATCCGGACCAAGCGCTGCATTGAGAATCCTGGATCGAAAAGCGACTCGCATCTGGGAAACGATCGGCGCGACAGTTGATTCAGCGTTAACTCTTCCATCCCACTTTTCAAACGCGTCAAGTCTCGCGCGCGACTTCTCATCAGCAGGAGTCAATTTCGGTCGTAGCACTTTGACTACTTCACGAGCAAACGTCACACCTCCGATCGAGTAAACGTCACCAAGGATTCGACGGAAGTCTTCGATCGAATGTTTTGGCTTGTCGTTCAACAGGTCGAGTATCCGGCGCGCACGGTAAGGCTGGGCCCACGAGTGCGTGAGAAAGTAAGGATAGTCAGTGCCGACGATGCGCTGATTAGCTGTGACGATTATTCCTGAAGGCGGATCGAAAAGAGTCGGCAACTTTGAGATCGGTATGTAGCTGGTCCATTCGCCGGCGTTAGTTGAGCCGTCATAAGGCACGCTGCCATCGCCGGATTTGCGTATGGGAACAACGCCCGCAGCGTGATAACCGATATGCCCATCAACGTCAGCGTAAACGATGTTCTGCGTCGGTGCGGTGAACGACTCGAGCGCCTCGTTGAACTCCTTCCAGTTGCGCGCACGGTTCAATGTGTAAGAAGAATCGGTGCTGTTTCTCTTCGGATCGAACGCTGTCCAGCGCAGCGCGTAACGTTTGCCATCGCCTTCGAAAATAATTGGCCCGTGACGTGTAACTGTGACTTCGTGAGTAACGATATCGTGTTCGGAACCGACGAAACCTTTTCTGACTTTGATCTCTTCGCGACGAACGACTGCATCCTGCCAACCCGAAGGTGTCTGGTAACGTTTGGGATTGCCGGGATCGAACTTCTCGATGTAGAGATCCTGAACGTCCGGGCCAACATTGGTGAAGCCCCAGGCGATGCGATCGTTGTGTCCGAGAATGACTCCGGGTATTCCGGCCGTACCAACACCGGCGACGCGCACGCCCGATGCGCTTAAGTGGATCATGTGCCAGATCGAAGGAGCGGTGGGACGTAGATGTGGATCATTCGATAGCAGTGGTTTGCCGGATACCGTTCGCTTCCCGCTGACAACCCAATTATTGCTGGCTGCAAGTGCGTCAGTATCAAACCCGATGCGGTCCAGTGCCGCGGCAGCGATCGCCTGGTTGTGCGCAAGCTTCGCTAACGTCTCACTCGAGAGAGGATACCGTTGTACTCGCGCCGATCCGGCTCTTGACTGAGTGTCTTTGCCGATGACGAGCACGTCGATTGGAGAAATCTCAGGTAACAACTCAGCGCGTTTTTCAGCAGGCAAGACTGAGAGCGCCTGCCGCATAAGATCCAGTCGCCACGTGTCTGAAAGCGCCTCGAAGAAAATTTTAACAACGACGAATGTATCAGCGGCCGTCCAGGGGCGAAAGCTGTAACCCAGGATTTGAAACTCAGGCGGCATCGATTTGGGATCGAGTGAAGCAGCGTAAGCATTGACGCCGCGCGCGTAGGCTTCCAACACCGCGCGCGCTCCCGGAGATGCATTCGCGAGTTCGGCTTCAGCGACCCGGGAAAAACCGTACGTGCGATGCAGCTTGTCCTGATCCAACGCAATGTTGTTTGGCCCGGCACCAAGAACCTCAGCCAACTCTCCGCGTGCAGTGCGCCGGAAAAGATCCATTTGCCAGAGACGATCGGCGGCGGTTGCGTATCCTTGTCCAAAGTAGAGATCCTCATCGTTCTGCGCTTCGACGTAAGGAATGCCGCGTTCGTCGCGGCGGATCGTTACGCGGGCCTTGATTCCCTGGATTTGGATGGCGTTTTGTTGAGAGGCCGTATGGCCGGAGTCCGGGGAGTTCACGAAACAAACAAGAGCCAGAACGAGGACTACAAGGCGTCGCATAAATTGATTTCCTCCGCGCAAAAGAATACAGGATTTACCGGACTGGATTACAGGATTAGCATGATAGACAGAATTTATCATGTAAATCTTGTTAATCGTGTAATCCTGCCTTAGAATCCGACGCGATGTTTCGACTCGTCTTTATTTTGGTGTTGTTCACGTGCGCCGCAGTCGTTGGCGCGGCGCAGCAACGACCGTTGATCACCGAAGATGTTGACATCATCTCTCCGGGAACGGTCCGGATCGAAGCCGGCATCGACTTCATGCAGGGTGCAAAGTATACGGTGTCGGGCATTCGCGGTGATCTAACGCGTGTCGGTGTAATCGGCATCAGTTTCGGAATGGGCCCTAACGTCGAGTTTCAAATCGAAGGCGTGGCCCAGAATTATCTCAGCATTAATTCGCGCGGTGTTTCTGCAATACCGCTCGAACTCGCGCCGGGCGTAAACTCCACCAATGACACCGGCGACTTCACCGTCGCCGCTAAATTCAAACTGCGAAACGAGACCCGACGTGGTCCATCCCTGGGATTTCGTTTTGGCGTGCAGCTTCCGAATTCCAGCCAAGGCACCGGAATCGGACTCAATCAGACGAACGCGTTTGGCTCAGTGTTGGTTGGCAAGAAGTTTGGCACAGACGGACGCTTCAACACTTTTGGTAATCTCGGGATTGCGATTCTCACGGCGCCAACAGAATTGTTTTCACAGAACGACGTCATAACCTACGGCATGGCCGGCATCTTCCGCATCAACAGACAGTTCAGCGTGGCAGGCGAAGTTAATGGACGCGCCAATACGCGACCCGGCAACGGTCCGCTCGGTACTGAGTCGCAGGCAGAAGCGCGACTCGGAATGCAAATCAGGGCGTCCGGATTACGCTTCGACTTCGCCGGTATCAAAGGCCTCACGAGCTTCAGTCCAAACTCCGGATTTACTGTTGGAGTTACTTACGACACACCTTCCGTTTTCGCACCAGTAAAATAAGCCGCAGATTTGGTGGTCTCTGCGTATCTCTGCGTCCTCTGCGTTAATGGGCCGGAGACGCATCTTTTAACGCAGAGGACGCAGAGATACGCAGAGAAGATCTTCAATTAGGGTTCTGAGGCATTATGAGTTGGGCGTCTTGATATGTTTTTATTAGCGCCGATGTACGACTGGTTAGCTGCGATCGCCCGCTGGTTGGAAGTAAATGTTATCGGCCTGCCATTGTATCTGGCGGCGCCGGCGATGATTATTATCGGCGCTCTCGACTCATCCCTTTTGTCGTTACCTGAAATCAACGACTACCTGGTCGTTGGACGTTGTTACAAGGATCCGACCGCGGCTTTCTATTTTCCATTGTTCGCCGCTGCCGGTTCCGTCATTGGTTGCAATCTTCTTTACACAATAGTCCGGCGCGGCGGGCAGACCGTGTTGCGCAAGCGATTCAAGCTGAACCAAATCAAGCGCGTCGAACGCGCTTACGAACGATTTGGCTTTCTCGCCATCGGCATTCCGGCAATACTTCCGCCTCCGTTGCCCTTCAAGATATTCGTCGCGACTGCCGGCGCGCTGGAGTATCCGCGTTGGAAGTTTTTGCTGACTGTGATGATTGCGCGGTCGTTCCGCTATTACGTTGAAGGTGTGCTCGCTGTGTTCTATGGCAAGCGAGTCTTGCTCTTCATGAAAGACAACGGGCTCGTGATCTTAAGTATCGTCGGGGCGTTGGTCCTCATCGCGGTAATTGTTTATGTAGTTATGAACCGGCGGAGAAGCGCAGCGATTATCAACGACGACGAAGTTCCTGAGCCCGAAAGGACCGCTGATTGAAGTCGTTTCTCGCTCCTATAACCAAATGGCTCACACGGCTTTCCGAGTATCTGATCACGTTTGGCGCCTTTGGTCTTTTCGCGGTGGCTCTACTCGACTCGACGTTTGTGCCTCTGCCCAGCAGTGCAGACGCGCTGATGGTGCTGCTGTCCACCACGAATCCGAGTTGGATGTTGCTGTATGCCTTCATGGCGACCAGCGGTTCGGCGATCGGCTGCTGGATTCTTTACGTTGTGTCGAGACGTGCCGGATCGCGAGCGCTAAACAGGTTTTCTGAAGCGAAACAGCAGAGAGTAAAAACTCTGATCGAGCGCTACGACATGATGGCGGTGTTAGTAGCGACATTGTTGCCGCCGCCGTTTCCGTTCAAATTGTTTGTAGTTACCGCAGGAGTGTTTCGGTTTAGCTTACTGCGATTCATGCTTGCGATCATTGCCGGGCGTGCTTTTCGTTTTTTGCTCGAGGGTTACCTTGCGGTACGTTACGGCGCAGAGGCGAAAGCGATTTTGGCGAAATATTATCCCTGGATCGGATTGGGGCTCGTGGCCGCGATTCTGTTGTTTGTGTTTGTGAAGCGGTGGGAAGAATTTTTCCCGCAAAGGCGCAAAGGAGGAAAGAAGAAGATTGCTTAACTTTGCTTCTTTGCGCCTTTGCGGGAAATATTTCTTTAGAGTATTGCGGGCTCGAGTTCCGGAAACTGAAATCTCCGCGCGGCAGCCAGGTCTTTGATACCGTGAGTCTCTTCGAGTTTGGTCAGTAAAAGCAGAAAGATCTCGGCGGTGGCAAGCGCATCGCTGCCTGCGCGATGCCTGCTGACAATCGGAATCGAAAAATGGCTGGCAATCGTATCCAGCCGGTGATTGAGAAGGTCGGGCAGCGCACGCCTTGAAAGTCTGACGGTGCAGAGATGCGGATTCACCATGCGATGCCCGGGATAGACACGCGAGATTTCGTGATTCAGAAAGCTTGTGTCAAACGGCGCGTTGTGGGCCACCAACACTGAATCGCTCACGAAGTCGAGCCATTGCGGCGCCAGGTCGGCAAACACCGGAGCACGTCTGACCATCTCGTTCGAGATACCGGTGAGCGACGCCACAAAACGCGGGATCGGAATTTCGGGATTGACGAGCGACATAAACTTGTTGACGATGCATCCACCGCGAATTCGATAAGCGCCGAGTTCGATGAGTCGATTGGGAGGTGTTTTGGCCCCCGTGGCTTCAACGTCAACGACCACGAAGTCGAGATCTTTGAGCAACCGCGAGTAACTATCGTCCTGCAGCAATTCGAGGGTATTGTTATCGAGCTTGAAGCGGCGATCGTTTCTAATGAGATCGGCTACGAGCAAGCCTGCAAGTTCGTCGTCAATGTGAGAAAGTTTGAAGACGGCGTCTACGATCTCCGACGCAGGTGCGCGTCCGCCCGAGCAAGTTAACAGGTCAATTGTGTCTTGAACCAGTGTGGAATCAGAAACTAAATTCGGATAAGGCGGCATTCGACCGCGATTGTAGCACGCTCAACATAGTCGAGGTAGGAATTTGAATCCCGAACAGGTTATCGATCAATTCAGAACGACCGGAGCGCTGCTCGAAGGTCATTTTCAACTTTCCAGCGGCTTACACAGTACGGTCTATTTGCAGTGCGCGCTCGTGCTTCAGTTTCCTGAGAAGGCGGAAGCGTTCGGGCGAGCGATCGCGGACTTGTACTTAGACCAGGGCATTCAACTGGTAGCCTCACCGGCGATTGGCGGAATCGTCATCGGGCACGAAGTGGCGCGGGCATTGGGAGCGCGGTTTCTATGGACTGAGCGAGAGGCAGGACAGATGACCCTGCGTCGAGGTTTCACAGTGTCCCCTGGTGAAAAGACGTTAGTGGTTGAAGATGTAATCACGACCGGAGGCTCAACTCGCGAAACTATTGAAGCGCTTAAGCGAGCGGGAGCAAATGTTATCGCCGCAGCATCGATAATCGATCGTTCGGCGGGTAATGCTGACGTTGGCGTTCCTTTGTCTGCGCTTGCGTCGCTCAAAGTATTGTCAGTCGATCCTTCTGCTTGTGATGCGTGCAAACTCGGCGAACCGGTGGTAAAGCCGGGAAGCCGCAAGACAACTGCGTGAACTACAAACTCCTCCTCCAGTACGACGGCACTGATTTTCACGGCTGGCAGATTCAAGACGATCTCAGAACCGTTCAGGGCGAGTTGACGAGTGCGCTCTCTTTGATCGAAGGACGCAACGTCAATGTTCATGGATCGGGTCGCACTGATGCCGGTGTTCACGCCGAAGGCCAGGTGGCCAGTGTTGAGATCGAGCGTGAGATATCAACTACGAAGCTTCGAGCGGCGATTAACGGAAACATCGGTAAAGACGTGCGGGTGTTAACGGTTGAAACTGCTGCTGATGATTTCCACGCGCGTTATTCCGCAGTCGAAAAAACATACGTTTATCGAATCGTAAGTGGGCCGGTAATCTCACCATTTTGGTGGCGCTACGCTCATCACGATGCGCGCAAGTTCGATCTCGAGAGTATGAAACGTGGCGCAGAGTTGTTTTGTGGCAAGCACGATTGGACAGCATTCTCGGCGGCGCAGTCAGACGTTGAAGATCGCACTCGAACTGTCACGCAGGTCGAAGTAGTAGAGCGAGCTGAGGAACGTGCGCACGGTTCATTGATCGAGATACGAGTCAGTGCCGATGGATTTTTGCGGTACATGGTCAGAGCAATGGCGGGGACATTGATGGCGCTCGGGCGAGGCGAACTTGATAGCGACGCGATTGGAGAGGCGCTCGAGAGCGGGATTCGCCCGGCAGTTGCGGTAACCGCGCCTGCGTGTGGACTGACATTGCTGTCCGTCCGTTATGAATAATTTTTCCTCGCAAAGGCGCAAAGGCGCAAAGGAAGTCGTAATTTTTCTTTGCGCCTTTGCGCCTTTGCGAGGTAAACTACTTTGAATTGCCGTTGGTAGGTGCTGATGCTATCTGATTTCACAGGAGTAATACAAAAAGGAACGCGAGAAGAGTCTTTGCTCGCCGCTGTTGCGTGGGATCGTTTACCGCGTCACGTGGCGATCATTATGGACGGCAATGGACGGTGGGCGGCGCAGCGTAGCCAACCGCGAATTGCCGGCCACCGAGCGGGCGTTGAAGCTGTTCGTGCGGCAGTCGATACGGGCGCGCGGCTGGGTCTCGGTGCATTGACGTTGTACGCGTTCTCAACTGAGAACTGGAAACGGCCGCGATATGAAGTTGACGCCTTGATGCGCATGTTGCGTCGTTATTTGCGAATCGAGCTGGAAGAGATCGATCGTCAGGGGATCAAGTTTCAAGCTATCGGACGAATTGGCGCCCTCGCGGAAAATGTTCGAAAAGAAATTCAACGAGCCACCGAACAGACAGCGCGAAACAAAGGTATGGTCCTTAGTGTGGCTCTAAATTATGGTGGACGAGCCGAGATCGTCGATGCCGCGCGCGCCGCAGTAAGGCGATTGCTTGACGAAGGCAGCCGGCCAGATGAGCTGACAGAGGAACGAATTGCTAACGAGCTTTACACGAGAAACCTACCTGAGCTCGATCTCCTTGTGCGTACGAGTGGTGAGCTGAGAATTTCCAACTTTCTACTCTGGCAAAGCGCCTACAGCGAGATCTACGTGACCGAAACGCTCTGGCCCGACTTCCGCCGCGTCCATTTGTTGGAAGCAGTCGTCGATTACCAGCGCCGCGATAGAAGGTTCGGCGGGTTAAAGTTAGTAGTAAGTAAAAAATAGGCCACAAAAAGGCACAAAAAGCACAAAAAGACAAGTAACAACGCTGATTCTTTATGTGCCTTTTGTGCCTCTTTGTGGCTGAAAGCTGACTGAATGAACAGAATCCTAACGGCGCTCGTAGTTCTGCCATTCCTGATCGCTTCAATTCTCATCTCTTCTTTATGGTGGGTGTTTGTTTTGCTCGCGGCGGCCGCGATGGTTTTGGGGCTGTGGGAGTTTTACCTACTCGCCAAACGACTCAAGCTCCAGCCCGATGCGACAGCCGGATACATTGCCGGCGCGGCGCTGATCACGATCTCACTGCAAAACGATCCCGCTATTAATCTTCTCTTATTCCAATTCGTGATCATCGTGCTTACGGTTGGTGTTTTGATCGCTGCGACGTTTCGTGGTGCGCCATTCGACAAGATGATCCCATCTGCCGGCGCGACGATTCTTGGCGTGCTGTATATCCCACTACTCGGCAGCCACCTCGTGTCTCTTCGCACTGGCTTTAGTCCAACGCTATCGGCGCACCTGCTCTCATTCTTTTTTCTGGTCTTAATGGGCGCGGACGCAGGCGCTTATTACGTCGGTCGAGCTTTTGGAAAACACAAACTCGCCCCTTCAATCAGCCCGGGCAAGACGTGGGAGGGCGCGGCTGGCGGCGTTGTCGCTGCGGTCGCGATGGGAGTTTTAGCTCACTTCTGGTTTTTTCGCGAACTTCCGCTCAAATACATCCTGCCGCTGGCAGTGATCATGACGGTGGTGGGAATCTTTGGCGATCTTGCGGAAAGCGCCCTCAAGCGTGGCGCCGGAGCAAAGGATGCCGCAAACATTCTCCCAGGTCACGGCGGTATGCTCGATCGACTCGATAGCTTGCTCTTCAATGCACCCGTCATCTACTATTTTGCCCGCTTCTACTTCCATAGCTGACGCTTCCAAGATGACCAC
The DNA here is from genome assembly GCA_963826255.1 of uncultured Acidobacteriota bacterium. Lineage (GTDB taxonomy): Bacteria > Acidobacteriota > Blastocatellia > Pyrinomonadales > Pyrinomonadaceae > PSRF01. The sequence continues at coordinate 4,560,380 of CAWGWK010000002.1, read as the reverse complement.
GAAAAAGATCCTTCTGATTGTTGGCGCGGTGGTTGTTGTGCTTGGATTGGTGGTTGTTCTCTTCGTGGGCGGAATCGTCGGCTTCGCTTTATACCAGCTTGGGAACAGCGACGCGGCACTGAAGGCGAAGGATTTTCTGCGCAACAGTGAGAAGCTGAAGCAGGACATTGGCGAAGTTAAAGACTTTGGCAGTATTGTTACCGGGAGCGTTAGTATGAACGACGGTAACGGCGAAGCGACGGTGAATCTAAAGGTTATCGGTGAACGAAAGACCGTTAATGCCTCGGTTCACCTATTATTGGTAAGCGGCAGCGCTTGGCGTGTAAGTTCCGCCTCATACGTTAATGAGTCAGGCCAGACCGTCGAGCTCCTTGACCCCTACGATTCAAAACTACTAATCCCCCGCTTGATTACATGACCGAATCTTCAACGCATAGCGCCGGAGTAGCGATACTCGGGTCAACCGGATCCATCGGGTGTAACAGTCTTCGCGTCATTGAATCGTTAACCACAAGACGGATGCGTGTCGTTGCTCTTGCGGCGGGCAGCAATGTCGAACGGTTGGCGGATCAAATTGCCGCGCACCTGCCTGAATTAGTTTCGGTTGATAGTGAAATTGCTGCGCACGATCTCCGCGCGATGTTGTTTGCGCGCGATATCGACTTGCCGCGCATCGTTAGCGGCGAAGCCGGACTCGTCGAGGTTGCGACTCATCCTGAAGCGGATTACGTTATTTCAGCAACGGTGGGCGCAGTCGGTTTTTTACCGACGCTCAAAGCACTCGAAATGGGCAAGCGAGTGGCGCTGGCGAATAAAGAAACGTTGGTAATGGCGGGCGAGTTGATGACGCAAGCCGCCAGTAAGTCAGGAGCTGAATTATTGCCGGTTGACTCCGAGCACAACGCGCTGCACCAGTGTTTGCGAGGCGAGCGACGCGACGAGGTGCGCCGGATCATCTTGACCGCTTCGGGCGGACCGTTCCGCACGAGGAACAAGGCGGAAATGGAACTGGCAACCGTGTCTGAGGCGATGCAACACCCAACCTGGAATATGGGCGCGAAAATCACGATCGATTCAGCCACCTTGATGAACAAAGGCCTGGAAGTTATCGAGGCGCACTGGTTGTTTGGATTTGGGCCCGATGAGATCGACATAATCGTCCATCCCGAATCAGTGGTTCATTCGATGATTGAAATGGTGGATGGTTCGGTGATCGCACAAATGGGAGTCACGGACATGCGTCACGCGATTCAGTATGCGCTGACGTATCCGGAGCGACACTCATGCCAGTTGCCGCCATTGGATTTGACGGCAGTGTCCGGGCTCCATTTTGAGACTCCCGATCTCGATCGCTTTCCATGCATTGCACTCGCGTATCGTGCCCTGAGAGAAGGAGGCACGCTGCCTGCGGCGATGAACGCAGCGAACGAAGAAGCGGTCAGCGCGTTTATCAATGAACGAATCTCTTTGACGGAGATTCCTGAGATTATCGAAACCGTCATGAATCAACACTCAAATCAGCCTGCAAAAGACATTCAAACTATCCTAGAAGCAGATCATAATGCGCGCCTCGCAGCGGGCGCCGTTATCGAAACCTGCGAAGCAGATGTCAGCATAAAGCCTGGGGCGTAAGCCCCAGGTAACGGTAAGAAAGTAAGTGGAGCCCGTAAAACGGGCGACAGAGCACATTTGCAGCGCGATCGCGCGCTTTGCGCGCTCGAAAACCTTTTGGGGGAATTATTCCTGGGGCTTACGCCCCAGGCTATATGCTTATGCGCGCTTCGCGCGCGAAGCAAGTCAGTGAATTGTTTGACGTTATCTCAACCGGACGCGTAAACTCGCTGTGCAACCTGACTCGAAATCGTCGAGTCTAACTGTGGTTACTTTGACACCAGACTTTTCAGAAAAGGCTCTGAATGATCTATTTAATATATCTGCTTGGTTTTATATTCATACTCGGTTCCGCTGTTGTCCTGCACGAATTTGGCCATTTCATCGTCGCCAAGCTTTTCAAGATTCGCGTTGAGACCTTCTCGGTCGGTTTTGGCCCTCGTATATTCGGCAAAAAGTGGGGAGATACTGACTATCGCCTCTCTGCCATCCCGCTCGGTGGTTATGTAAAACTCGGTGGCGATGAGTCAAACGCGCCACTCGAAGGCGCCGGCGCTCAAAATATTCCGCCCGAGCAGATGTTCAACCTGCGCCCGCGATGGCAGCGAGTGCTTGTCGCTTTAGCTGGGCCGGTGATGAACATCCTTACAGCGCTTGCCATCCCTTTCGCCGGAGCGTTTATGTATGGAGTTCCAGCGACGCCATCTCCGGTGGTCTATCACATTCATAAAGGTGGCGCCGCTGAAGCAGCCGGTCTCAAGCAAGGGGATCGGATAATCTCCTTTAACGGTAATGAGAATCCGAGCTGGGAGGTCATCAGTGGAGATGCGCTGCTCTCGCCGGGGCGAGCTTTACCCGTGGTCGTAAATCGAGATGGACAGCAAATCTCTCTAACCATAACGCCGACCACGCGAACGGAAAATGGCGATGCGGCAGGTACTTTGGATTTCGTTCCGGATTACGGCGGTTCGCCAGTTGTAGTGGTCCAGGTGGTGCCTGGGTCGCCTGCGGCAGACGCGGGCTTGAAAGAAGATGATCGCTTCGTTTCTATTGGTGGCGAAACCGTAAGAAGTTCGCAACAGGTTACCGAGTACATTAAAAATCATGACGCACAGCGGATCCCGATGACCGTGACTCGTGGCGGACAGACCGTTCAACTCACGAGTGACGAGCGTCGTGTCAACGGTAAGTTAGGGGTCACCGTTACCGAACAATTTCCGCTATACGCCGCCAGCGTCGGTTCGGCTGCGAAATACGCTTACGACACGAACATTCAGATCTTGTGGTTGACGGGCAAGGCCCTGGGACAAGTGTTCACCGGTCAACGGTCGGTACGCAACACGCTGTCAGGCCCGATTGGAATTTATCAGGCCACGCAAAAATCGATTGAGAAACTCGGCTGGGACGGCGTCTTCGGGATGCTCGGTTTCCTCAGCTTGAACCTCGGGATCTTCAACCTGCTGCCAATTCCGGTGCTCGATGGCGGCGCAATCTTCCTCCTTCTTATCGAAGGATTCCTGGCACTCGTCGGTTTGTCGATCTCCGCGGCGGTGCGCGATCGTATACAGCAAGTAGGATTCGTCATGGTGTTGCTGTTGATGGTTTTTGTAATCAGTAACGATTTAATAAAAACCTTCGGCGGCAGTCGCGAGCCAGATAAACCGCCGGCTGCCGAGGCGCCGGCAAAATAAATGCGCAAGTCGCGGCCAGTTCAAGTTAAGCACATTCAGATCGGTGGTGGCGCTCCGGTAGTGATCCAGTCGATGACGAAGACTGACACCTCCGACGTGGGTGCCACTGTCGCCCAGATCGAGGACATGGTGCGGGCCGGTTGTGAGGTTGTCAGGCTTGCCGTGCCGGACAACGATGCGGCTGTGGCTTTGAAAGAGATCCGCAAGAGAGTGCCTGACGTTCCTCTCGTCGCCGACATTCACTTCCACTACAAACTCGCGTTGATGGCTTTGGAAGCGGGCATCGATAAGCTCCGGCTGAATCCCGGCAATATCGGCGCGCATGAACGCATTCGTCAGGTGGTGCGCGCATCTCAGTCACAACGGGTACCCATCCGGATCGGCGTGAACGGAGGTTCACTCGAGAAAGATCTGCTGAAGAAGTATGGCACTGCTACGCCGGAAGCGATGGTTGAATCCGCCTTGCGTCATATTCAAATCCTGGAAGATCTCGATTTCACTGACATCATCATCTCGTTGAAAGCTTCCGACGTGCACCGGACAGTTGCTGCTTATCGTCTGCTGGCTGAAAAGGTTGACTATCCGTTTCACCTCGGCGTTACGGAAGCAGGAACATCGTTTAGCGGCACAGTAAAGTCTTCCATCGGACTCGGCATTCTGCTGCACGAGGGAATCGGCGACACGATCAGAGTTTCACTTGCTGCTGAGCCGCAGGAAGAAGTTCGAGTGGCCTGGGAGATTGTGAAGTCGTTGGGACTGCGCACACGCGGTGTGACTGTAGTTGCTTGTCCGACGTGTGGCAGGCTCGACGTGGATAACTTCGTCGAGATTGTAACTGAGATAGAACGGCGGCTGGCCCACATTGAAGAACCTCTACACCTTTCAATCATGGGCTGCGCGGTGAATGGTCCAGGAGAAGCTCACGACTCGCAACTCGGAATCACGTTTGGGCGAGGCGTGGGGATGATCTTCAAAGACGGCGTGCCGATGCGCAAAGTTGCGGGCGAGAATATCGTCGAAGCGTTTGTGATGGAAACCGAGAAGCTACTAGCTGATCTCAAGAATAAGCCACAGATAAACGCGGATGAGAACGGATTAATCCGTATTCATCCGCGTTAATCTGTGTTACCTAACCTTTGGTCTCTTAGTCGCCGGCACATCTCCGGCCATCACCAGAAACAGCGCATCGGTCGTCACCTTGCGATTGATATTCACGATCAATTGCTCGCGCAAGTCTTCAATCTGAAGTATCCAATCAGCCGCGCGACTCGGATCGAGTTTCTGGCTGATCTCCTTCAGTTCAGCCGACAAATCCTCGTTCACCAATTTGTCTGTCTCAACTCCCAGCGACAACATCCACGCATCGCGAATCAACGTCTCGAGCACGTCGAGTCGCTCTTCAAACTCATCCTTGTACTGTGCTTCGTTGAGCTGCTCTGCTGAACGTAAAAGTTGTGCGCGATCGTCGCTGACCACCAATGCACTGAGCACTTTGAGCATTGCTTTTCGTTGCGAGGTGAATGTCACCAGGTCGTTTGACAACGCTCGTCCCATACTGCCGCCGGCGGCGCGCGCGCGCAGGCGTGCAGTCTTGCCGTCTACAAGATTGTTCTTTGTCAGGTGAGTCTCGATCTCAGCCGGCGTTAAAGGTGAGAAACGGATCATCTGGCAGCGCGAAAGAATCGTGGGTAAAAGCATTGCCGGACGTGCTGTAATCAGAATCAGGTGCGAGGTCTTCGGCGGTTCTTCGAGAACCTTCAAAAGCGCATTAGCCGAAGCATCATTGAGCTTGTCAGCCTCATCGATTAGGAACACTCGCGCCTTGCCTTCGAATGGCCGAAAGTTGGCTTCCTTTTCAATTTGCCGCATCTGCTCGACGCGCAAAACACGCCTTGGCGCGACTACGAGTCCGACGTCCGGGTGGTTGGTCCAGATGATCTGTGTCCACTCGTCCGAATCGTCACGTTGCGGGTAGTTCAATTTCACAATGCGCGTACAGGAAGAACACACGCCGCATGCCTCATGGTCCTTCGGTGTGCGACAGTTCAAAGCGCGGGCAATTTCGAGGGCAAACAATTTCTTGCCGACGCCCTCTTCACCCGCAAAAAGCATTGCACCCGGCAGCCGGTCAGAAACCAGCATCCGTTTCAGAACTGCTTTTACTCGTGTGTGACCGGTAAGCTCGTCAAACATAATTCATTGCGAGATGTCCGCGGCTCTGCAAATAGGGAACGATGATCGCCTTGACGCGTTCCTGTGTGCGCTCGACTGGTCCACTCGTATCGATAAGTTTCACCCGCTCCGGCTCCGCCAGAGCAATCTGCAAATAGGCATCGCGCACGCGAGTGTGAAAATCAGCATGCTCGATATCAAGACGATCGCGCGTCAGTGTCTTGCTGGTTGAGCGACGCGTTGTGCGGTTGGTTGATTCCTCAATCGAAACGTCAAAAAGCAACGTCAGATCAGGCTTCAACCCTTCGGTTGCCAGTTGAACGATCTGCGAAATCAATTCGGGCGAAAAGCCGCGCCCTGCGCCTTGATAAGCCACAGTTGCGTTGGCGTAGCGGTCCGAAATCACAACTCTTCCAGCCTCAAGCGCTGGACGAAGCATTCGACGTACATGCTGCGCGCGGTCGGCGGCAAACACGAGTAGCTCAGTGAGTGGATCGACTTCTTCCATCGCATCGAGCAGCGCCGCTCGCAAGCGCAGGCCGAGCGTTGTGCCGCCCGGCTCGCGCGTCAACAGCGCGTCACAACCATGAGCGCGCAGGAAGTTGCCGAGCAAGCGTAATTGAGTCAACTTCCCACTGCCGTCGATTCCCTCGAAGGTAATGAAAGTTCCAGGCACGAGTCCTCTTTGTTTCGGTAAAAATGCTCGCGAAGAGTGCTCGCGAGAGTGTAAACGAATGTCACGCCTCAGGCGAGTTTACATCGTGGCGGACGTCTCGTGGGTTGGTTTCTGCGGTCGCTTGCGAATGGAGCTCGCCGCTCGCACGTCTCGTTTGTGAGATGGTGGAGATCGCGTGCTTGAAAATGAGTTGTTCCTGAGATCCGGACTCGAGCAGGACGGAAAACTTATCGAAACTTCTGATACGTCCGGTCAGCTTGGCGCCATTCAGGAGGTACACGATCACAGACGTCTTTTCACGGCGCACCGTGTTGAGAAAGGCGTCCTGAATATTTTGCGGTGCCTGTTTGCCGTCCGACATGCTTGAGCCCTGGGGGTGGAATTGTAAATCGCGCGGTTGCAAGCAGATTACAACACGGATTTTTAACTTACAAGAGATAGCCGGAGATGTGAGAGAAAGATGATTATTTGGACCGCAGAGCGGCAGCGACGGAATCCAGAATCGATCGCAAAACGCTGTTTTCCTCGCCAAAACCGTGAAACCACTCGACCCCGGCTTCATGGCGAAACCATGTCAATTGCCGTTTGGCATAGTGGCGTACGTCCAACTTGGTCTGCTCGATGGCGCTGTCCAAGTCGCGCAAACCCTGAAGATATTCGACCACCCGCCGGTAGCCATGTGCTCCGAGCGCGTTCGAGGCGGGCGAAAAACCACGGTCCAGCAGGCTCTGAACTTCCTCGAGCAACCCGGCTTTGAAGTGCGCTTCGGTGCGTTCGTTGATTCGTTTGTAGAGTTCGGCACGTGGCGGATTCAGGGCCAGGATGCGCAGGCGGCGAGAGCTTTCATGCGGTTCGGGTCGATCCGGTTGTTGGTCCACAATCGATTGTCCGGTCTGCAAGCAAACTTCAATAGCTCTTTGCACGCGAGGCCAGTCGCGCGGGTACAACTGCCGCGCCGCAGCGGGATCGATTTTGGTCAACAGTCGATGGAGGTGTTCGACTCCATGCCTCTCGCGAATCTGGTTGAGACGGCGGCGCAGTGACTCATCAGTTGGAGGACTTACGAAGAAGGGCTGACGCAGGGCGCGCAGGTAAAAACCGGTACCGCCGACAAGGAGCGGGACTCGCCCACGACTCTCGATCTCTTCGATCTTCGCCGTCGCTTCGCGTGCCCATTCGCCGGCTGTGTAGTTGACGTCGGGAGAGACAAAATCGATCAGGTGATGCGGAACGCCTTTGCGCTCTTCGAGAGGTACCTTGGCAGTCGCGACCCGGATCTCCTTGTAAACCTGGACCGAATCACAATTGATGATCTCACCGTTGAGTTGTAGGGCGACTTCGATTCCGAGTGTGCTTTTGCCAGATGCCGTCGGACCTACAATCGCGAGCATATAATGATCCAGATAAGGACAAGCACCAACAGTGCTCCGACGACTTGGTTGCGTGAAAAGTGCATTAGACAGGATTACAGGATTGTCAAGATTGACAGGATTATCTTGTTAATCCTGTCTAATACATTCGTGTGAGTTCGATGCCGGAGTAGTACGCTTTCAAAATCTGTTCCGAGGACCAGCCCTGTTTCGCGAGGCCGTAGGCGCCGACCTGGCACATGCCAACGCCGTGTCCCCAACCGCGGCCGATAAAAATAAAGTCAGTCACACGTCCGTTATCGTCATACTCGCGATCGATCACGAAGAGTTGCTCCCGTAAGCCGAGTGCCGAGCGGATGCGACCACCGCGAACATGCGCGGTGCCATTGGTGCCGACGATCTCAAGGTCTGTCACGCGATGTGATGAACCGCGCGACACCACGCGAAGATCCACGATTTGACCAATCCCTCTCGCCGCACGCGCCAAACGCGCCTGGACCTGCGCCACCGAAAGTCCTTTGGTCCAATTAGCAAATGGTGAAAACCGATCCGCCGCGGCGCCGTTTGGTGCTGGCTTAACTTCAAGAAAATCGATTTGGCCGTTTGCAGCGAGGTGATACGTCACCGGCTCGCCACCGACAAGAGCTACCGAAGAAACTGCATACGGACGCTCGCCGAGCTGTCTAAACAAAAACGCATCAGGGTTCACTCTGATGGGCTGATCTTTACCTTTTGTCGAACGAAGAATCAGTTGTCCATCACTCGCCGGCCTTGCATTCGCTTTCTGAAGTTGCAAAAGGTTTCGCGCTTCGAGAATGCTCGCTATCGCGTGCAGCACGCGCGCACGCGACAGTGGTGCTCGCGGACGCAGAGTCGCATCAGGATAGACAGACAAATACCCATCGCGCAGTAGCATCGCGAGATCCGCGCGGTTCTGCGCCGGCACTTCTGCCTGGTCTTTAACCGCCAACAGGTAATCGGCGTCAGCATTATTCAACAGCGACCCGGCTCTGCTTTCGCCAAACACTGCCGCTGAGAGTGCTGTCGCAAATGCAGGTGGACGGTTTACATCATCGCCCGTGATCGGCGTGGTCTGGCGAGCAACACGAGCTACATTCGCAAGCCAGTTCCGCACTTCAGAAACTGTAGCGTCGGCCGCTAACCACGAATCGGAAACACGCTCGTGCAACGTGCTGAAGTTCTGCGTGAGTAAAAGGCTAACGTCTCTCGCGAGGGGAACATTCGCGTCCTCACGCAGCTCCGCAGGCTCGCGAGTGGTTTTGATTACAAACCGATCGAACGTTACACCTTCAGCAGCGCATTCGCGCCCGCGCAAGTAAGGAGCCGCGTCATTGAAGATATTTTCCGAATGTTCAGTACGCCCGCCACAGGTGGACGTGTAAAGCGCATTGATCGGTTCTCCCTGATAAGTCGCGATCACGCCGCGCGTTTCATCAACGGCTCTGGTCGAGAGGGGATTCTCGGAAGTCAGCCCGCGATAAACTTGCGATCGTGTGGTCGGCAAAATATCGAACCCTTGTGACATAAACTGGCCGCGATTCTTGAGCGCATAGGTGCGCGCGGCGATTGCCTGAGCTTTCTGAGCCTCGATTGCCGGGTAACCGCCGGGCGAGAGCTCATTTGCTACGACACCTTTCACGTAATCCTCGAGTCCGAGTTCATTTACCACCGTCAGGTTACCGCGCAGGTTGGTGAACACTTCGATGCGTCCACGATAAGGGCGATCGTTGAAACGCACGGGAGCGTTCTTCTCATCGTCTGAAGCAAACGCGACGGGCGCACTCGAACTGAAAATTCGTCCCGCGCCGGATGACGCAACTACCTCGCGTGAAGGCAAAGCAGGACGCGCAGTGAGACGAACCGGGCTGTTGTTTGCAGGCGTTTGCTTTTGCGCGATGGTTTGCGATTCCTGTCCTTCGATCGTCGCGTCAATCCCTGCTGTCTCGAGACGCGCGCGGAACTCTTCAGCCTCTTCGCGGGAAAGCTTGCCGCCGACGAACATCCCCCACGTTTTGGTTTCAGTGTCGTAAGCTGCGTGTGCGTCTTCACCGGTGATCTTCTGGATCTCTTTCTCGTTCTCTTCCGCCTCTTCACGCGTGGCGGCGCCGCCAACGAGCACTCGAAATCCGCCATTCTCAAACGACGCTGCCGGAGACAGAAGACGTGGATCAACACGAACACGCGACGTATCAAGCGCAAGGAGCGTAGTGCCGCCCCCGCTTGCGTTCATCAAGTGGCCAGTAGTCGAAATAACGGCGGAACGTGCATCGGTACTCAGAGCTACTCGGATCCTCGGTTCTGGTCCGGTAGTTGTCGTCAGCGTTGGTGAAGAAATGATCGGCGTCGTCGCAGACGGCGGCGTCCAAACCGGTTGTGTCCGGCGTGGTCTCGACTCTGGAGGAGTTTGTTGTTGACCGAATGCGATGGGGAGAAAAAGAGCCTGAGCCAACAGCAAAGCAATGGCTTTCCGCACGAGGGAACTACACATCGCCCGCATACTACTACAAAAAGTGCCGCAGATTACACGGATTACGTGGATTTTCCCTATTCCCACGAAGCTCAACTATGTGGTATAGACGAGCAACCCCCGTAGCCAAGATAAAGCGGCAGCGGCTTTTTGGTCTGTCCCAGACGAATGAGTAGGCCTGAAGGCCTCATGAGGAAGACTATTCCCCAAAGCGTTCCGTTTCTTGTGACCGCTTCGCTTACCTTGGCGTTGGTGGCGATTAGTTGTCTGCCGAAACCTCCAGGCGAAAGCGGCGATATCACGATCACACTCTACGGCTTCTCGATCATGAAGGAGTCGCTGGAGAAGTCGATTTTTCCCGGGTTCACGGCGAAATGGAAACAGCAACACGGACAGGTCGTTCAGTTTCAGACTTCGTATGCCGGCTCAGAGACAGTTACCAATCAGATTCTCCAGGGTGCGCCGGCGGAGATAGCGATTCTTTCGATCGAACGCGACGTTCAGCGATTACAGAAGGAGGGCTTTGTTACCGCTGATTGGCACTCACTACCGGCGCGTGGAATATTAAACAAAACCCCTTTCATCATTATCGTGCGCAAGGGAAATCCGAAGGGGATTCGCGACTTTTCAGATCTGGCGAAACCAGGAATTCGGCTTATCCATCCCGATCCGGTCAGTTCGGGCGGAGCGCAGTGGTCGATACTTGCGATGTATGGATCGGAGTTGAAGAAGTCAGAAGAAGACAAACCGCGCACGCTGCAAACTCTTCGCGCAATCTGGAGAAACGTGATCTCAACGCCGGGTTCGGCGCGTGAGGCCAGAACGACTTTCGAACTCGGCAACGGCGATGCATTGATCACTTACGAGCTCGAAGGATTGCTGATGAAAGAAGCAAACGCTCCGATCGAGATCGTCGTGCCGCAGTCAACGATCTTCAGCGAGCATCCGGCAGTGGTGATCGACAAAAATGTTTCGGCGGCAAAGCGTCAGATGGTCGATGCTTTTATGCAGTATCTCTGGAGTGACGAAGCTCAGGAAGCGTTCGTTAAGTTTCATTTCTATTCGACGACGAACGACGCTTTCAACCAGGCGAACACAGCTTTTGGACGCATTGAGATGCCGTTTACGATCGATTACTTCGGCGGGTGGGAAAAAGCGTATCCGGACGTGATTGAGAAAGTTTTTCGAGACCAGGTGCAGAGGAAATAGTTTAGTACTCGAACTTGATCTTTCGTCTTTGGTTTTTTGCTCCGGAGGAGCAACATGTTTATAGCGAGGAGCGTAAGGACGGCGCTCCGTAGGAGCGCCATGTCGCTCCTACGGAGCGAGATAACTGTCTTAATCTCTAATCTATAAACATGTTGCTCCTCCGGAGCAAGGCAGTACAAAAGCACACTATGAGCACCCTGGTTCCAGCGATGCGACATGTGCGTGGGTTTGATGTGGCGCGGCCACTCAGCATCGGCATGCTCGTCTTCATGATGCTGCCGCTGGTCTTCCTCCCACTCGCGTCGATCTTCATCTTCGGAACCAGCAACGGTCTCGATAAGTTTTGGGGAGCTCTGATGGCGCCCGAAGCTATCTTCGCGCTCAAGCTCTCAATGGCGACAAGCTTTTGGGCCACCGTTTTCAATGTAATCTTTGGCCTCTTTGCCGCATACGTCTTATCGCGTTACAACTTTTGGGGACGCAACGCTCTCATCGTCACGATCTCGCTTCCCACTGCGATTCCCACGGCCGTCGCGGGCTTTGCGTTATTACTCCTTTGGGGACCATACGGCACGCTCGGTCGTCTCATTGAGCCGCAGGGTATTCAGATCATGTTCACTGCGGGCGCGATCATTCTCGCAAATATCTTTGTTACGTTCCCGCTGGCCTTCGGCGTGATCAAACCTGTCTTTGACACGATGAGTCGATCACTCGAAGAAGCTTCGGCGACGATTGGCGCCACGCGCTGGCAGACGTTCTGGCACGTAACGCTGCCATCACTGCGCGGCGCGATCGTGTCTGGCGCCCTGCTGACGTTTGCGCGTGCAGTCGGCGAGTTTGGTTCGACGATTCTTGTATCGGGAAATCTTGCGGGACGAACACAGACCGCGCCACTATACATCTTCGCGAAGTTCAACGAAGGTCAGATCGAAGCGGCAAACGCAATCGCGATCGTGCTGGCTTTGTTCTCATTCTTAATCTTTAGCGTTCTGTTTTTTGCGCGCGATTGGCTCGATGTTGATTGAGGCAATTTGTGAAAGCCAAAGAAACACTGATCCCACAACCTGACCTGCCGGCAGCCAATGTTAATCAACCGCCGGCTGCTGCAAGTCTGATTGGAATAAGCAAGCGTTTCGGCAAGACGAGCGTGCTCGAACAAATCAGTTTCGACGTCGCCGAAGGCGAGGTGCTGGTTTTACTTGGCGCTTCCGGCAGTGGCAAGACGACGATCCTCCGCATCATCGCGGGATTGGAAATGCCATACACAGGCAAAGTAATTCTTCACGGTAAAGACGTGACCGAGCTTCCGGCGAGAGAGCGAGGTGTGGGAGTCATCTTCCAGTCATACGCTTTGTTTCCGAAAATGACGGTTGAGAAAAACATCGGTTACGGCCTCCGTATACGCAAGCGTAAAGGGAAAGAGATCCGCGAGACGGTGAATGAGCTGTTGTCATTGGTCCAACTCAATGAGCACCGCAAGAAATATCCTTCACAACTTTCGGGCGGCCAGCAGCAGCGCGTCGCCATCGCCAGGACACTCGCTTACAAACCGGAGGTCTTGCTGTTCGATGAACCCTTCGGAGCGCTCGACACGCAAACGCGTGTTCACCTGCGTCGTGAGATCCGTGCGCTGCTGAAAAAGGTAAACGTCCCGGCCATCTTTATCACACACGATCAGGAGGAAGCTCTCGAACTCGGCGATCGCGTCGCGGTGATCAACGTGGGCCATATCGAACAGATCGGCACTCCATTTGAGATCTACAATCATCCCGCGACTGAGTATGTAGCGACGTTTTTGGGAGCAGCGAACGTTCTCGATGCGGTTGTAAGAAACGAGTTCCTCGAGATTGGTTCAGCGCAGATTCCGTTGCCTGTCGACAAGGAGAAATTTAAGACGGGCGACTGCGTCAAGGTAATCTTCCGGCCTGAAGATGTTTCATTAAGTCGAGGAGAGTTTCTGCGGCCCGGACATTTCAAAATCTCCACGGCGAGCATAGAGGAGGTCAGTTTTGTTGGTGCTTACGAACGCCTTCGTCTGCGTTTGGACCGCGCGGAGGAGTGTAACATTGACGACACGCCTTACTATTTGACGACCCAGACGCCGGAAAGCCAGGCGACAAAATCGATCATCGCAACGCGCCCCAAGCCGGAAGCAAGCGCCACCAGACTGCAGGTTGGAGAACGCGTGGTAGTCGCGATCACGTCGTTCACCGTTTTGCCACCAGAACGTACAAGAAGCGCATGACCGAGAAAATCATGGTCCATGCTTTGTGCTTTTTGTGCTTCTTTGTTGCTCAGAGCGTGCGAGCACAGTCCGAAACTGACAACCAGCTATGGACAGATGTCCAATTGGCAGTCCCGGTCACCAGCACAGTTGATTTTAATATCCTTGGTACGCTTCGTCTGGGTCGTGACATCAGTCACCCAATTGACGAGCGCATCGGCGCGGGATTCTCTTTTAGGTTCGGGAAGTATGTGACTGTTGCGCCAAACTATTTGCACATCGGAATGCAGCCGTTTCGCGGCAGGCGAATCTGGGAAAATCGCCTTTCGCTTCCGATCACTTTGCGCTTTAACCTCGACAAGTTCCGGCTGAGCGATCGGAATCTCTTTGAGCGCCGCTTGCGAAATTCAGGAGCTAAATCGACGCGCTACCGGAACCGTTTTCAAGTTGAACATCCAATCGGTTCTGACAACTGGAACTTGTCCCTGTTTGTAGCAGACGAAGTTTTTTACGACTGGAGTGTTGATCGCTGGGTGCGTAACCGCTTCACAGCCGGTGGGAGCAAAGTATTCAACAAACACTTCACGCAGGATTTCTATTACCTGCGGCAGAACGACGGCGTTAGTCTTCCGGGCGATTTAAACGTTATCGGAACGACCTTTCGATTCAGACTGTAGCCACAAAGAAGCACAAAAAGCACAAGAAATGTTTTGTGCTTTTTGTGCCTCTTTGTGGCTATTTGTTTGATTAATAGACTAGAATCTGCACATGAGCAAAGCCGAAATACTCGAAGCATTGCCAAGCCTCACCCCAGAGGAACGACGTGAGATCCATCTAAGGTTAACTGAACTCGACGGTGATCTTTGGCTGGACCATGATGATCCTTTGTCCGATCAAGACAAGGCACTTATCCATGCACGCATTGACGCTCACGAGAGGAATCCTGAAACGGCGATTCCCTGGGACGACTTCAAGGCCCGCTTAAATTCCTGTGGCGCGACACGACCGAAACTGGACAACACGACTTGAGCGTTAATCGGCCAGGGCCTTCGCGGCGAGACTGTGGAATTCTCGTCTGACTGCATTGATGTTTGCGAAGGGTAACGCGTGAGCGTGGGTGCGATTGGTGAGTAGAATAAAAACGCGGCGGTGCTCCGGATCGATCCAGAGAGATGTTCCTGTAAATCCGTTATGACCGAAGCTATCGGGAGGTAAATCGGCGCCGCTTGTTGAATCTTTCGTTGCTGCTAACTGCCATCCGATCGAGCGCGCCTCTTCCAAGCCGCTCGTCATGTTTTCACGAAACATGCGGCACGTCTCGCGGTTGAGTAACTTGCTTGAATCGCCGAGAAACTGCTGCGCGAGTAAATAGGTTTCGTGCGCGGTTGAAAACAGCCCGGCATGGCCGGCAGCGCCGCCAAGAAAATAAGCATTGCCATCGTGTACTTCACCCCAGATCAGTCGCTGACGTGAATTTTGGTATTCGCCGGCTCCGCTTTGCTTACACATATCCAGTTCGTAAGCGTTGCCGGTCTCACAGGCCGCGATGCCTGTTTGCAAAGCAATCTCCGGATTGAAAAACGTGTGCTCGAGTTTCAGTGGTTCAAAGATCTCGTGCTTTGCGAGTTCTGCAAGCTTTTGACCCGTTAGTCGCTCCAATAGGATCCCCAAGGCGATAAAACCCAGATCGCTGTAGACCACACGCGTGCCCGGTTTGTACTCGAGATCCAGACCAGCGATTGCGCCGGCCGCTCGCTCGGGCTCATCTTCGGTGAGTAAATAAATAGGCTTCCACGCGGTCAGACCTGACGTATGAGTCAGGAGCTCGCGTATCGTGATCATCTGCTTGTCGGTGCGCTCAAACTCGGCGAGGTAATGCGAAACAGAACTGTCGAGCGTCAGTTCGCCGAGTTCGATTCTGCGCGCGCAAAGCATGGTGGTGACGAGCGGCTTTGTCAGCGAGGCAAGATCGTAAATAGTGTCAATCTTATTGGCGACGCGATAAGGTTCGACAACAGAATGGCCCAGCGCGTCCTCGTAAACGATCTCATCAACCTGAGCGACGAGATAAACCGCGGAAGGGAATTCGCCGGCATCGATGTGCTGTTGAAGAAGCGATGAGAGTTGATCGTTCCGCGTGGTCATTCTAACGAACCGTCAATTCACTCACACCCGGATGTTCTGCGTGCTCACGAATGCGCTCCAACGTTCGCAACGCCAGACTCAGCGCATTCCGGCCTTCAAGGCCCGAGACCGCAGGTGGTGCGCCATCTCTTGCTGACTCCAAAAACGAGACGATCTCAGCGCGCAGTGGTTCGATGTCGATGATGTCGAGATGCTTCACGTGCACGCCGGGCCAGGCGCCGCTGGCTGTCGGCCGTTCCAGACTGCTCACCGACGCCCGCTTCGTTGTGTAATCCACCGCGATATAGTCGTGAGGTTGAAAGAAACGCATCTTCCGGATCTTTTCCGTGCCTACTCGCGAAGCAGTTATGTTCGCCACTGCTCCCGACGAAAACTCCAGACGCGCATTCGCCGCATCGACTTTGTTCGTGAGAATGGCGATTCCGACTGCATGAATGTTGGTTACTTCGACGTCTTCACCGACGAGCCACTGCACGATATCCAGATCGTGAATCATTAAGTCCAGCACGACGTCGATGTCCAACGATCTCGCGGTGAACTCACCGACACGATGGATCTCGAAATAGACTGGCTTGCGAACGTGAGGTCGTAACGCCACCATCGCCGGATTGAACCGCTCGAGGTGTCCCACCTGAAGAAGTGCGTTACCTTTTTCCGCCGCGCGAATCATTCGGTCGGCTTCTTGGAGTGTTCTCGATATCGGTTTTTCGACCAGCACGTGAATGCCCGCCTCGAGCAGGCCGCAGGCAATTTCGCAGTGGGCTTCAGTCGGAACTGCCACACTCGCAGCGTCAATACGCCCGATGAGTTCGCGCCAATTTGTGGTCCAATCAGTTTTTCTTTCACCGCTGATTGAGCGCGCGGTTTCCTCGTTGAGATCGCAGACGGCGGTGAATTCCGTTAAGCCTTCGGCGGCGAGAGTCGCGTGAATGCGCGCGTGCTGGCGTCCGAGACTGCCTACTCCAATGACTGCTGTGCGTAACATTGTTACAATCCGGCTCGGAGCCGAATATACTTGCATCCTTTAACGCTTGCCAAGCGAGTCTACCTTTTCCTCTTCATCCTTATCATTGCATTTTATCTTTACGGCCTCGGGCAGTTGCCGCTGCTTGGACCAGACGAGCCACGCTACGCGCAAATCGGGCGCCAGATGTTCCTGACCGGCGATCTCATTACTCCGCGACTCGGAGGTCAGACATGGTTTGAGAAGCCGGCGCTGCTTTACTGGATGATTGCCGCCGCATTCAAAATCTTTGGCGTAAGCGAATGGGCTGCGCGCGTTGGCCCAGCAATATGTGGACTACTGACGATTGCGGCTGTCTGGTGGGTTGGACGTGAGATGGACTTAGGTTGGCCGAGCTTGATCGTCACTGCCACTTGCCTCGGTCTGATCGTGTTTTCACGCGCAGCGAGTTTTGACGTGGTTGTTACGATGACGACCACCTGGTCTCTAACATTCTTTCTTTTATATCAACTGAAAAGCCGGCGCCTGCTTTTGGCCGGATTTTATGCCTTCGTCGGCTTATCTCTACTGGCCAAGGGACTGGTTGGAATCGTGATCCCGTTCGGTGTTGTCGGTGCTTACTATCTGTTGAGACGCGCGTGGCCTGAGCGATCGGTTCTGTTAAGTCTGATTTGGGGAGTTCCGCTGGCGCTTGCGGTATCGGCGATCTGGTACGGGCCAGTCATCGCGAAGCATGGTTGGAGTTTTGTCGATGAATTTTTTGTGCAGCATCATTTCGCGCGTTACGTTTCGAACAAGTATCACCACCCGCAGCCGATCTATTTTTATCCGGCGATCATATTGATGTTGGCGCTGCCGTGGACTCCGTTTCTGATCGAAGCGCTCGTTAAAGCGCGACGCTGGACATGGCGCGGCGCGGACGATCTCAGCATTGTGCGAGTCTTCTCATTGGCATGGATTGTAGTGCCGATTGTTTTCTTCTCCTTTTCCGGATCGAAGCTACCGGGTTACGTGCTGCCGGTGCTTCCTGCCGCCGCACTGCTGGCCGCTGACGTGCTCCGTAAAAGAAAACCGGCGGTGACTATTTCCATCGCTTGCGTCACGGTAGTGCTCGTGCTGATAGCGATGATGTTTGCCGGCAGATTCGCGCAGCGTGAATCGGTCAGAGACCTGCTGCTGCTCGCTGATGCACGTGGTTACACAAACGCGCCGGTACTTGCTCAGCGCAGTGACGATCGCTCAGCGGAGTTTTATGCGTACGATAGAGTTGTTTATAACGCAGATGGGGAACCGGTAACGTTCGATGAGGTGTCAGTTGATGAGGCGCGCGCTCGTGGTGGAAGATTCGTGGTTTTTATACCGCTCGAGTACGTTGAAAACTTTAGAAACTCACGGGGAATTGAAGTTATCGGTGACAACGGCCGCACAGCAGTCCTCGGCTGGAAACCTTAGACAGGATTTACAAGATTTTTCAGGATTAACAGGAGTCTATTCAGCTACCGGAGTGTCTAAACACATCTTGATAAATCGTGAAAAATCCTGGCAATCCTATCTAACGGAGGTTGCGATCGAAGAAATCGATCACCACGCGGTCGTAAGCTTCGCCTTGTTCTCCCGTTGCGGACGGCAGACTAAACCCACTCAACGGAAGATCGGTCCGCGTTTCCACACTCGTCTGTACCGGAAAACAACTTTGCAGCGTAGCAGTCGCCTCGCGAAGCTTCCCGGCCTCAGCGCCTGAGAGAAGAAGCACACGCTGGTCGCGTATTGAGCGTGCAAAATCGCACGCGTTTGTGTCATCAAACTTTCCCATCAGGTAAAGCTTCATCGCTGTGCGGGAAAAATACTGCACGAAGCTGTTGTCGATACTTACACAGTTTGCAACAGCAGTGTTCAGCAACTCGCCGGGCGATCTCGAAACCGAATCGAGCACCAGCACTTTGATCTGCGGTTCCGCGCGTGCCGCTTTGAGCGCGCTGTACGCGCCGAGCTCCACTCCGTACACACCAAAACTTTCCCCGACTAGCGTCTTCTGGTTTTCTGATTTAAGCGTGCGAAGGTAATTCAGGGCAGCCAGCACGTCCTCTCCGTCGCCGATGCCGAGACTGGTCCAACTCGTGAGCGGGTTCTCGCCATGCCCACCCATGTCGGGCAACAGGACTGTGAAATTGGTGGTTTCGTTAAGCTTGACTCCTAGATTGAAAAGCCACGATCGGTCGCCGCTATAACGATGCAGCAGGACCACTGCCGGCGCACCTTCAGCGCCTTTAAGTAACCAGCCACGCGCGCGACGTCCATCGTCGTTGGTCCAGGTTTCATCAGTCACTTTGATCGCGCGTCCGCTGATGCGTGAGAACGAATCGGGAGTAACAACGTAAGGCCGCTTGGTCGGGCGTGAGACGCAGTAGACGATGAACGACAGCGCCCCCACGACGGCGAGGACAATTACCAGCACTATTGGCAGGAAAGACTTGACGAGCCTTTTACCAATTCTTCGTCGGGGTGGCATTAAAGTGAGTGACCTCGGATCGCATCATAGTCCTCAGGCGTGTTGATGTTAACAAAAAACCTTTCCGCCTGAGTGAGATTCCTGATCTCGGCAAACTCGACCCAGCGTGTCTTCACTGCTTCAAGCAGGTCCAGTGGCCGGCGACGACCTGCTTCGATCAGCTCGGTCGCGCGCTGCCGGGAAGGGTCAATTCGATAAAGAGCCGAGAGCGGTTGAGCTCGCCCGTCTTGTTGCAACGGAACTACTGCTTCATGGTCCAGACGTAAATTCGCAAGGTGCTGGAAAAGCTCAGGGGTAACAAACGGGAGATCGCAAGCTACCACCACGGCCCACTCGCGCCGGCAGGCTGTGAGAGCCGCATGCAAACCACCCAGCGCACCCCACTGCGGATAAATATCGGGAACGCCAGGGAGGCGGGCATCGTTACGACCGACGATTGTAACTAAGTCAGTAATTTGCAGCAGGGTTTCAGTAATTCGTTCAGTGAAGGTTTGTTGCTCAATGCGCAGTTGAGACTTGTCCGTTCCCATTCTGCGCGAGGCGCCGCCGGCGAGGATAAAGGCTTCAATGTCGTCCATTAGATCCACAGATTACACAGACTGCACAGAATCTGTGAAATCGGTGTAATCTGTGGAGAACCTTGACCGGCCTCTCAGCCCAAGATTATAGTCCTAACAATGAAGAGATTTACCCTTATTCTCAGCGCAATACTCGTCGCCGTAATGGCGACGTCGGCCGTGGCTCAGAAGGCAGCAGCCCCGGTGACCAACGGCCCGGCGTTGTTTGCTCTCGAAGATCTCCGTCCCGGAATGAAGGGCACGGCGAGAACAGTTTTTAGCGGGACCGAAACCGAGGAATTCGGCGTCGAGATACTCGGCGTCCTGCCGGGCTTTCCAGGACCGCGACAGTCCGCGATCATCGCGAAACTAAGTGGCGGGAACATTGAAAAGACCGGTGTCTTTGCGGGCATGTCCGGCTCGCCGGTTTATATCGACGGCAAGATCGTCGGGGCGGTCGCGTTCAGTTTTCCGTTTTCGAAAGAACCGATCGCTGGGATCACGCCGATCAAGCAGATGATCGAGCTCTTCAACAAGGGCTCTGAAAACGTAAAACCAAAAGAACCTCGAGCCGTTTCATTTGCACAGCTTGCAGGTACCGACTGGAAACCCAGTCTGCCGAAACCCGCGGTTTCTTCAGTTTCACTTTTAGCTCCGGTCTCGGCCGGCTCGCCTTTGCTGCCACTGCTGGGGCAGCAGATGACACCAATCGCCACGCCACTTGTTTTCAGCGGTATCAGTCAGGAGTCGTTGTCAGTGTTCGCACCGCAGTTGGTATTGAGTGGACTGCTACCGGTTTCAGGTGTTGGTGGCTCTGCGGCGATCACGCCACTTGCCGAAGTCAACGGAAACACATTTCCGCCGGGAAGTTCGATCAGCGTGCAACTGGTGCGCGGCGATTATTCCCTCGCTGCGGCAGGAACGGTGACGTTGCGTGATGGGGATCGAATTTATGCTTTTGGTCATCCATTCCTGAGTTTGGGTGCGTCGGACATGCCGATGACGGAATCGTCGGTGGTGACCGTCATCTCCAACATGAACAATTCGTTCAAGCTGGCGGTGCCCGGCCGCATGGTTGGCGCGATCTCGCAGGATCGAGCTTCTGGCATCTTCGGGCTGCTGCGTCAGGCGCCCAAGATGATTCCGGTGAAGGTGAACCTGCACACGAGCCGCGATAAAACTGAGACGTATTCTTACGAAATCGCGAACGACTCGTTCCTGACGCCGTTGCTGCTCAATATCACGCTCTTCAACACGATCACTTCCAGTGAGCGCGCGTTGGGTGATTCTACAATCACCGTGAAGGGCGAGATAAAAGTTAAGGGCCAGGAGGCGATTCAAATCGACCGCCGGTTCTCGACCAACAACTCGCCGATCATGGCCGCGGGTTCCATCGCCGCGCCCGTTGGTTCGCTGTTGACGAGCGGTTTTGACGACGTCCAGTTAGATGGTATTACGCTCGATATCTCTTCTTCAGAGACGAAATACGCAGGCACTCTCGAGCGCATTACTCTTGATCGCACCGAAGTTCGGCGTGGCGAGAAGATTGAGGTGCAGGCTTACGTGCGCACGGAATCGGGGAAACAGTTTGTCCAACGGATTCCACTCCAGATACCCGAGGACGCCGCGCTTGGCCAGTTGCTGGTGTTTGTTGGTGATGGAGGCGCGTTGCAGGAAGGCTCGCCGGCCAAGTCGTTTGTGCCGCAGGATCTGAGCCAGTTGGTGAGGGCCATCAACACCGTCAAGAAGAGCGATCGGTTGTATGTGAAACTGTTCCGGATCACACCGGGCGCTGTGATCGGAACGAGCGAGCTTCCGAGTTTGCCGCCGTCGATGGTTGCAACGCTAAACAGCGAGCGCACGTCAGGTGGTTATACGCCGACAGTTCTTTCACCGGTTTTTGAAATGGAATTGCCGCCCGCTGAGTTTGTGATCTCCGGACAGCAACTCATCGCGATTGATGTCGTAAGGTAATGAACCACGGATGACACGGATTTTATAAAGCAGATCGGGTTTTTAAATCCGTGTCATCCGTGGTTAAGTTTTAGCTCAGCTTCGCGAGCGCGTTGATTCGCTCCTTGAGAGCCTGCGACAGCATATCGACTTCCTCCGCTGAATAATTCGCTGCACGGAACGCGTCTTTGATCTGCTCGTCGCTCAAACGCTTCAACAGATTATGTGCCCAGCGAGCATCCGCGACCGTGAGGTTCGCGAAGAGCTTCTGGTTCTTTCCGCCGTAATTGAAATCAATCACATCGCCATTCACTTTCTTGATAAAGGCTGCTTTTCCATAATCACCAGGTTCGTTGCGACTGCGAGCGAAAAAGCCGCCCGTTTTCCCGAACGAAGCGCCTAGATCGCTGATGATGTAACGTAGCTCTCCCTCCCCGGTGGTATCGCCGCGTGTCGCGAGGATTTCATTGTTATCGTCTTTCATGTCCCAGTTATTGATTAGAACCATGAGGATCTTCAGACCGCGAAACTCGGGCGTGTCTTTGAACGGATTGTTCTCCCACATCCAGTTACCCGCACGCTTCACACTCGCGGGCCTGGCTTCGAGTCGAACGTTTTCAAACTCGCCTTTGCCCTCAATCGTAGCCTTCGGAATGAGGTAAGCGATCTCGGTTTCGTAGCCAAGGGCCCACAACAACCGGTTGGCAGCAGTATCAGTCTGTGCCTCCTTTCCGATCTTCGCGATCCACTCGTTTCCTTTCGCGTCGCGCACGCGATATTTCTTCGAGAAACCGCCCGGCTTGTCCTCGATGAAAGTCAATTTGCTGATGTCCGGCTTCATCTCGTCGCCGCCTGCGCCGATTAAAAGATTCCGACTCTCGAGGTCGGTCGGCTCGCGCCAAAGAATCGGTTTTCCGGTGAGTTCCTTCTTTTCGGTTTTATCTTTCTTATCTTTGTCTTTGTTGTCTTGAGCCGTTACGGCAATGGGGAGTGACAACATCAGGACCATCAACCAGAGGGACCAATGGCATGATTTAGTACGGAACATAAACATGTATCTCCTACTTGTAAATTTCTGACACAAAATCTTCGGCCAGGGATTGTAAGGCAAAATACTAGCCATACATAAACACGAATGACACGGATCAGTTAACCTGATCCGTGTCATTCGTGTTATTCGTGGCTTTGGATTATGGAGTCGGTGGTGTTGCGCCTTGCGGAGTGACCCAGAGCGTTACAATCAACTCGTCACGTGCGGGTCCAACGAGCGTTACGATCCGGCGTTGGTCCAATCCTCGAGAGTGGACCAGATATTCAATTATGCGAGTGGCGTGATGTTGGACCTCGCCGCGTTTGCCTGACTTCCCTGGATAGACAATCACGTGTCCCGTTGCTGTTGGATCGCTTAGCAGTGCGATGGCGAAGTTGTCGAGACGTGCTTTCTCGTCGTTACGAGAGATGTCGGGAAACTCGTCAAACCTGTAGCCGATCACTTTCGGAAGTGGAAGCGTGACGGCGCAATCACCCGCGCATTCGAGTGTGTAGCCACCCATTGAAAGCGATGCTCTTACAGTTTGGCCGGCCAGGCCAGTGGTGTCGACTTTGATGGTGCTGGTCCCTTGTCCTTCGATAATCGTTCCTGCTGAAACGGTCCAGTTATAAACCGGATTGATGTTAGCTGGTACTCCGCCGGTGTGCCGCGAGCTGAACGTTAGCGGTTGGTCGACTCCGATATTAGTCGGACAAACGATCTCGATTGCGGGGCAAACAGGTTTGACTGCTGCACATGGATTCACGAGAACGCTGACTGAAGAGAACGCCTCGCATGAGCCTTCGCTGCCGATACTTTGAATATCGAGTGATGCTTTGTGATAACCCGGTTTTAATCCTGCCAGGTTCCACGTCACAATCGGACCTTCGCCGCTGATCACTCCCGCAGTCGTTGACCACTTGTATTTAATCGGATAGCCACCGGGAGAAACTGCTTTTGCAGTCAGGCGAACTTGCGGCGCCCGTCCATCCGCACAGGCGGTTACCGCGTTTGAGTCCGAAGTTAAACTAAGACTGAGCGGTGCATTGGCCGCAGCTACTGTGCGTGTTTGGGCGGAACTTGAAGGGGCAGATAAGAAGGCTATCAGGACAATTGGCAGGGCAATTGGCGCCAGATATCCGATTAGCCGGAATTGATTTCTAAACATGAGCACTCCTTTTGAGAGAAGAAAGTCGCAATCAGCGACAGCTTCCATAGGCGCCATAGGCTCCTCGTTTGACTCTCTTACCTTACTTGGCGTTAGATAAGTCTGCTGCATCCCCAACCTAAGTCTTTTCAACAGCAGAGCTTTGGAAGATGAGATCGATTCTCTTAATCTGCGCTGTCTGGCTTCTGGTATTTGCCTCTGGTTGTAAGCGCGGTGGTCAGCAAAGCACGAATAATAGTGCGGGAACCGCGCAAGTGTCCAACAATTTGGTCGAAGATCGTGTCCGTGCTCGCGACCAGTTGGAAAAAGGAAAGGAATTTTACCGGAACGACCAGGACGCAGAGGCGGTTTTGGCGTTTCAGGAGGCCGTTAGACTCGATCCGGATCTGGCCGAGGGCCACTTCCGGCTCGGACTGGGATACGAATTACTGGGCAAGCGCGAAGAGGCGGAAGCGGAGTACAAGAAGGCAGTCGCAGCTTACAAGAAGTACCTGGACGATAACCGCGAGGATGCCGAAGCTCACTATAATCTGGGACAGACTTATGCCGGTTTGGGGCACTACACCGAAGCGATACGCGAGTATCGCGAAGCGACGAAGTTAAAAGAGGATGACCCTGACATCTACTACGATCTGGGAGTTGCGCTTACGAAGTTAGCCCAATACGATGCAGCGGCGGCGGCCTTTTCGAAGTCTTTGGAGATCGATCCGGATTACTATCGAGCGCAGGACGGTCTTGATGAGGCCAAGGAAGGCGTCAAACGAATTCGTGCCGGTAGAAAGCACCAGGTTGACCTGTTGAAGAAGCAGAAGGCAGAAGAGTTGAAAAAGGCTGCGGCCTCGCCAACGCCGGAGGATTAGGAATGGCGACGTACACACCACCACCATACTTTCCCCAGAGTTCGTTAGCTCCGCCGGACAAGAGGCGGTATCGGAAGTTCAAGCTCGTGATGACACTGCTCGCATTGGTGATTCTTGGGATTATCGGGGCTGTTGGATTCGGGGTTTGGTACCTGATTCGATCAGTGCTATGAACAGGATTTACAAGATTTTTCATGTTTGACAGGCTTGATCCTGTAGAGAGGTTTTCTCTGCGGTCTCAGCGTATCTCAGCGTTCTCTGCGGTAAAGGCTATTTCAACGCAGAGGCCGCAGAGATACGCTGAGGACCGCGGAGAAAACTCAAAAAGGCCACGAGCCACCGCGACTCCGCTTGACACGAACTGCACGCAACCGTATAGTCTCCCGTTTCGGACGCAGCAGTCTGAATCAAACAAAAGCAACGTCCAGTTGGTTCTGTAGGTGTGGAGGCGTTGCTCGACCAGGCAGTTCGGTCGTTTGACAATTATTGTGGCGTAAATGGTACGCGTCGCGGCCAAACTTTGGTTCGCGGCTCCAGCGCGTACTCGCGCAGAAGAGACTTCTCGCCATGAATGCGACGCCACAGAAAAGTTTCGGCTTAAGGGAAGCCACGATCCACACCCGCCATTAAATAGCGAAGTCAGAACGTCCCTAAACTAATTTTTAACAGGGCAGCCGCCTGCGCTGACTGCCGGACTGGTTCCGGAAAGAGGTAGGCAGTGGGCCTTTTTGCGCGCTTCACGCGCTCGCATTAAAAAAGAGGGAAACAGTGCCGACGATAAATCAGCTTGTTCGCAAAGGCCGCCAGCAGGTTAAGTACAAAACGGCCAGTCCTGCGCTTCAGAGTTCACCTCAAAAGCGCGGTGTCTGCACCCGTGTTTACACGCAAACGCCGAAGAAACCGAACTCAGCGTTGCGCAAAGTCGCGCGCGTTCGCCTGACAAACGGCATCGAGGTGACGACTTACATCCCCGGCGTTGGCCACAACCTCCAGGAGCACTCGATTGTCCTTATTAGAGGCGGCCGCGTGAAGGACCTCCCCGGCGTCCGCTATCACGTGATTCGCGGCACGCTCGATTCGGTGGGTGTTGCCGATCGCAAGCAGGGACGCTCGAAATACGGAGCGAAACGTCCGAAAGCCGGCGGCGGAAAATAAAAGTCGGGTGCAGGAAATAACGAGATACGAATATGCCAAGACGACGAGTAGCCGAACGACGCGAAGTCCTTCCCGATCCTGTTTACAACAGCCCGCTGGTGACGAAGTTCATCAGTGGCGTGATGTGGGAAGGTAAGAAGAGTGTAGCGGAAGGCATCTTCTACGATGCAATGCGGCAGATTGGAGACAAGACCGGCGAAGAGCCTTTGAAGGTCTTCAAGCGGGCGATCGACAACGTGAAGCCGACGGTTGAAGTGAAGTCGCGACGCGTTGGCGGATCGACTTATCAGGTTCCAATTGAAGTACACCAGGAGCGGCGCGGTGCCCTGGCAATTCGCTGGATCGTCTCCTATGCGCGTGGACGCGGCGAGAAGACGATGATGGATCGTTTGGCGGCTGAGATTCTGGACGCGGCAAACAACCGCGGAAATGCGGTCAAGAAGAAGGAAGACACGCACCGCATGGCGGACGCTAACAAAGCGTTTGCGCATTACAAATGGTAAAGAAAGTATAGGGCCTATAGGTCCTATAGGACCTATTTAAGAACATGGCTAAGCACGACCTAAGCAAGTTCAGGAACATCGGCATCATGGCCCACATCGATGCCGGCAAGACCACCACGACTGAACGTATCCTTTATTACACGGGCATCACGCACAAGATCGGCGAGGTGCACGAGGGTACGGCGACGATGGACTGGATGGAGCAGGAGCAGGAGCGCGGTATCACCATCACCAGCGCTGCCACCACCTGTTTCTGGGAAAGAAGCGGGGTCGATCATCGCATCAACATCATCGACACTCCGGGTCACGTTGACTTTACGATGGAGGTTGAGCGTTCGCTGCGCGTTCTCGACGGCGCAGTCGCTGTGTTCGATGGCGTTGCTGGTGTCGAGCCGCAGTCAGAGACTGTCTGGCGTCAGGCGGACAAGTACGGCGTCCCGCGAATTTGCTTCATCAACAAACTGGATCGTGCCGGAGCATCTTTCGATCGCTCGTTTGAGTCGATCATCACTCGCCTGGGTGCAAACCCGGTAGCAGTACAGATTCCGATCGGCCTCGAAGATCAGCTCAAAGGTGTCATCGATCTCATCTCGATGAAGGGACTGATCTGGAACGACGAAAGCAAAGGCGCTGAGTATCAGACCGTCGAGATTCCTGAGGACTTGAAGAAAGCCGCCACTGCCGCTCGAGAAAAACTGATCGAGGCTGTTGCCAGCATCGACGACGACTTGATGCACAAATATCTCGAAGGCGAAGCGATTTCAGAGGCCGAGATTCGCAAAGCACTTCGGGCCGGAACGATCAGCTTGAAACTCGTGCCCGTCGTCACCGGCTCGGCTTTCAAAAACAAAGGCGTGCAGACTCTGCTCGACGCAGTTGTTGATTATCTGCCGTCGCCTCTTGATGTACCTCCGGTTGAAGGAATCAATCCGAAAACTGACGCGATTGAAAACCGTCCCGCTGAGGCTGCTGCGCCATTTGCCGGTCTGGTCTTCAAAATAATGGCGGATAAGCACCTGGGCCAGTTGTCCTTTGTGCGCATCTACAGCGGCACGATCAAGGCGGGTTCTTATGCCTACAATCCTGTTAAAGGTAGTAAGGAACGTGTAGGCAGGCTGATGCGTATGCACGCAAACAAGCGCGAAGATATCGAAGACGCGAGCGCTGGTGAGATCATCGCCATTGGCGGCATGAAGCAGGTTACAACCGGCGACACGGTTTGCGATGAGAACAAGCCCATCATTCTTGAGAAGATGGAGTTTCCTGCTCCCGTAATTCGCGTGGCGGTTGAGCCAAAGACGCGACAGGACCAGGACAAACTCGGCGTCGCGCTGAATCGGCTCGCTCAGGAAGACCCTTCCTTCAACGTTTCTACCGATCCTGAAACCGGTCAAACGATTATTGCCGGTATGGGCGAGCTTCACCTGGAGATCATCGTCGATCGAATGAAACGGGAATTCAGCGTTGAGGCGAATGTAGGTAAACCGCAGGTCGCGTACCGCGAAACGATCACGCAGCGGGCTGCGGGCAAAGAGATCTACAAGAAGCAGACGGGTGGGCGCGGTCAGTTTGGACACGTGGAGCTTGAAATTGAACCTGCTCCGGCCGAAGGCTTTGTGTTTGAAAACAAGATTACGGGCGGCGCCATTCCCAAGGAGTACATTAAGCCTGTCGAGCAGGGTGTTAGAGACGCAATGGAGCGTGGATTCCTGGCCGGCTATGAGTTAGTGGACATCAGGGTACGCCTGGTATTCGGTAACTACCACGAAGTGGATTCGGATGAGCGCTCCTTCCACATTGCAGGTTCACTCGCTTTTCAGGATGCGGTGCGAAAAGCAAAGCCCGTATTGCTGGAACCGATCATGCGAATTGAAGTTGTGACCCCCGATGAGTACATGGGGGCAGTCAATGGTGACCTTATGCGCAGGCGTGGACAAATTGAAAAGACGGAACCTCGACCTGGTGGCGCACAGGTGATCACCGCATTCGTACCACTTTCCGAGATGTTTGGTTACACGACTGATTTGCGTTCGGCAACGCAGGGCCGCGCAACCTCAACCATGCACTTCGAGCGATATGATCAGGCGCCGAAGAACATCGCGGAGGAAGTCATTGCAAAAGTCCAGGGAGTAGCGAAGTAGGAGTGGCACAGGCTCTCGAGTCTGTGCCTTTTCTTTTTCAACTAAATGCAGACCAGGTCTGCGCAACACGGGGATAAAGAAAGATGTCGAAGGAAAAATTTGACCGTTCCAAGCCGCACGTGAACATCGGGACGATTGGACACGTGGATCATGGCAAGACGACGTTGACGGCAGCGATCACGAAGGTGTTGGCGAAGAACAATCCGAAAGTGCAGTTTGTGGCCTTTGATCAGATCGACAAGGCGCCGGAAGAGAAAGCACGCGGGATCACGATCGCCACGGCGCACGTGGAATATGAGACAGCCAATCGGCACTATGCACACGTTGACTGTCCCGGTCACGCCGACTACGTGAAGAACATGATCACGGGCGCGGCGCAGATGGACGGCGCGATTCTGGTGGTGGCAGCCACTGACGGCCCGATGCCGCAAACACGCGAGCACATTCTTCTGGCGAGGCAGGTAGGCGTGCCGGCGATGGTCGTGTTCATGAACAAGGCGGACGCGGTCGACGATCCGGAGTTGCTGGAGT
Source organism: uncultured Acidobacteriota bacterium (assembly GCA_963826255.1). Taxonomy (GTDB): domain Bacteria; phylum Acidobacteriota; class Blastocatellia; order Pyrinomonadales; family Pyrinomonadaceae; genus PSRF01. The sequence continues at coordinate 4,531,423 of CAWGWK010000002.1, read as the reverse complement.
TGGTGGAATTGGAAGTGCGCGAGTTGTTGAGCACGTATGAGTTTCCCGGCGACGACATTCCAGTGGTGCGTGGCAGCGCCTTGAAAGCTTTGGAAGGTGACCCGGAATGGGAGAAGACGGTAGTCGAGCTGATGGCGGCGGTTGATAGTTACATTCCCACGCCCGAGCGCGATATTGAGAAGCCGTTTTTGATGCCGGTGGAAGACATCTTCACGATTCAGGGACGCGGCACGGTGGCCACGGGCCGAGTGGAGCGCGGCAAGGTGAAGGTGAACGAGACTGTGGAGATTGTTGGCATCCGCCCGACAACGAAGACGGTAGTGACGGGCGTCGAGATGTTCAAGAAGCTATTGGACGAAGGCACGGCAGGCGACAACGTTGGCTTGCTGCTGCGTGGCGTTGAGCGCAAGGACATCGAGCGCGGGCAGGTGATTGCGAAGCCCGGCAGCATCACGCCGCACACGAAGTTCAAGGCTGAAGCTTACGTGTTGACGAAGGAAGAAGGAGGGCGGCACACGCCGTTCTTTACCGGTTACCGGCCGCAGTTTTACTTCCGCACTACGGACGTGACGGGAGTGGCGCATTTACCGGAGGGAGTGGAGATGGTGATGCCCGGCGACAACGTGGCGATGACGATCGAGCTGATCGCACCCATCGCGATGGAGAAGGGGTTGCGCTTCGCAATTCGTGAAGGTGGGCGCACGGTCGGAGCAGGTACGGTTTCGGAAGTGGTTGAATAGGACTTCTATGAACGAAAAAATTCGCATCCGCCTAAAGGCTTACGACCACCGCGTGCTGGACCAGTCAACGACGGAAATCGTCGAGACTGCAAAACGCACGGGTGCTCGTGTCGCTGGTCCAATTCCTTTACCGACGGTGAAGAACAAGTGGACCGTGCTGCGCTCGCCGCATGTCGATAAGAAATCGCGCGAGCAATTCGAGATTCGCACGCACAAGCGATTGATGGACATTCTCGATCCGACGCCGCAAACGGTTGATGCGCTGATGAAGCTGGATCTGCCTGCCGGTGTTGACGTCGAGATCAAGGCGTTCGGCAGACAGTAACGTAGACAGGATCAGCAAGATTTTACAGGAGTAACAAGATACAACCTGTAAATCCTGAAACATCTTGTAAATCTTGTCCCAGGATTGAACGATATGATTAACGGGATCATCGGAAGAAAAATCGGCATGACGCAGATCTTTGCGGCAGACGGTACGGTTACGCCAGTGACGGTAATCAAAGCTGGCCCATGTGTCGTCGTGCAAAAGAAGTCTGCGGCAGGTCCTGACGGTTACGACGCCGTGCAGCTCGGCCTGGTAGACGAGAAGCCGTTGAAGTTGAAGAACGTGACGAAGCCGATGCGTGGCCATTTCGAGAAGACCGGTGGCGGCATTCCGCCCACGCGGATCTTGAAAGAGTTTCGTTTGCTTGAATCGGGCGACGGCACCAGCGTGGGCGACAAAGTGCTCGTCGATCAGTTTTCCGACGGTGAGATGGTTGACGTCATCGGCCGCTCAAAAGGTCGCGGCTTCGCCGGTACCATCAAGCGCCATAACTTTAATCGCGGTCCGGAGTCGCACGGTTCGATGAACGTCCGCGCGCCTGGTTCGATTGGCGCTTCGGCGTATCCGTCGCGAGTGATCAAGGGAACCAGATCGTCGGGTCACATGGGCGATGCGCGGATTACCATCAAGGGTTTGACGGTTGCTCGAGTTGATGCCGAGAACAATCTTTTGATGATTCGTGGCGCGGTGCCCGGAGCGAACGGCAGCGTTGTAGTTGTTCGCAAGGCTATGAAAAAGACGAAGTAGGAGTTGGATATGCCGACAGTCAAGGTGCGCAATATACAGAACGAAGAGGTTGGCGAGGTCGAGCTGTCTGACGCTGTTTTTGGCGCGCCTCTAAACGAAGGGTTGATCCACGCCGCCGTGCGAAACTTCATGGCCAATGCGCGGCAGGGTAACTCTGCGACGAAGACCCGTGGTGATGTGTCCGGCGCCGGGCGAAAGCTCTGGAAACAGAAGGGCACCGGCCGCGCTCGCATCGCGTCACTGCGTTCGCCATTGTGGAAAGGCGGCGGTAACGTTCATGGACCACAGCCGCGTGACTGGTCCTACAATATGCCGAAGAAAATGCGCCAGGGCGCGCTGCGTTCAGCGCTTTCCGAGCGCGTTCGCGAGGGAAATGTTTTTGTAGTTGACGGCTGGAGTTTAGAAAAACCGAAGACGAAAGACTTTGCGCAGTCGTTGACGAAGCTCGGATTGGGCGGCAAGACGCTCATCGTGGATTCTCTCGAGAACGACAACCTGCTGTTGTCGACGAGGAACCTGCGCCACACCAAAGTGGTGAACAGTTTTGGTCTGAACATCTACGACTTGTTGTATCACGATCACCTCGTTCTCTCTCGCGCGGCCGCTTCGGAGCTCGAAGAATTACTGGGTGGACGCAAAGGCGAGGAATCGCCAGAAGCTACCGAAGAAGCCCCGGCAGAGACGAGAACACCAGAGACCGAGGAGGAGGCGGCGTAACAGATGAGAACGGTTTGGGACATCATCAAATCGCCGGTGATCACCGAGAAGGCGCTCGCTGCCAAAGAAGAGAGCCAGGACACGCAGCAGTTGCTGACGTTCCGGGTTGATCGACGCGCAACGAAGCCCGAAATCAAGTCGGCGGTGGAAACCATCTTTCAGGTGAAGGTGGACCACGTCCGCACGATCAATTTCATGGGTAAGATGGCGCGCCGCGGCCGCTTCGAAGGTCGCAAGCCTTCCTGGAAGAAGGCGTACGTAACTCTCAAGCAAGGCGAGAAGCCGGTTGATTACGGCGAAGCGATATAAGCATCGGCAATTGGAAACAACAAGATGGGCATAAAGAAACTTACACCCACATCGGCAGCGCGACGTTACCAGACGTATCTGACGCGTGACGAGTTAACCATCGGGGCGATTCCCGAGAAGTCTTTGCTCGAGCCAAAGAAGCGGATTTCCGGACGCAATAACGACGGCCGGATTACGGTGCGTCGTCGCGGCGGCGGTCACAAGCGCTTTTACCGCATTGTCGACTTCAAACGCGACAAGGAAGGCGTGCCCGGACGCGTCACTCAGATTGAGTACGATCCGAATCGTTCCGCCCATATCGCCCTGATTACCTACTTAGATGGCGAGAAGCGCTACATCATCGCGCCGACAGGCCTGGAAGTTGGCAAGACGATCATGAGCGGCGCTGAAGCGGACATTCTTCCCGGCAACACTTTGCCGTTGATTAATATTCCGCTGGGCACACAGATCCACAATATCGAGTTGCGCCCGGGAAAAGGCGGTCAGATGGCGCGCTCCGCCGGCACATTCGCGCAGCTCGTCGCGAAGGAAGGCGAGTATGCACAGTTGCGCATGCCTTCAGGTGAAGTGCGACGAGTGCCTTTGGTTTGCAAGGCCACGGTGGGCCAGGTCGGCAACATCGAGCATGAAAACGTTTCGCTGGGCAAGGCGGGAAGATCGCGTTGGAAAGGTTTGCGACCGAAAGTCCGCGGCGTGGCGATGAACCCTGTGGACCACCCGCACGGTGGTGGTGAGGGCAAGACTTCAGGCGGCAGAAATCCGGTGACGCCCTGGGGCCAGCCGACTCGCGGTTACAAAACGCGCAGCAACAAGCGAACTCAGAAGATGATTCTGAAGGATCGCAGGACTAAGTAGTAGCGAAATCCATCCACAGATTACACAGATTAATCTGCGTAATCTGTGGATACAGTAGCGGAGGCTTATGGCTCGTTCAGTTAAAAAGGGACCGTTCATCGACAAAGGTATCGTGAAGGCGGTCGAGAAAGCCCGCGCGGGTGGTGGGCAGCGTCCACCGGTCATCAAGACATGGTCGCGGCGTTCGACGATCACGCCTGACATGGTTGGGCTCACGTTTGGTGTTCACAACGGTAAACGTCACCTCCCGATCTACGTGACCGAAAACATGGTGGGCCACAAGCTCGGCGAGTTTGCGCCGACGCGGACGTTCAAGGGCCACTCGGGGACCAAAGTCGAGAAGGCGAGCAAGGTAGCATCAGCGCCGCCGGCGAAGTAGGCCGCGGATGAACGCGGATTAACTCGGATAAGGATTCGAAGATGGAAGCAACAGCGAGTGCAAGATATTTACGAGGTTCGGCGCAGAAGGCCCGGCTGGTTGTGGATTTGATTCGCGGCAAGGATGTAAACCAGGCTCTGGCGATTCTGCGATTCACGAAGAAGCGTGCGGCTGGACACATTGAGAAATGCATGCGTTCGGCGATTGCGAATGCAAACGAGATTGCCGAGAAGGCGAATATCTCGATCGACCCGGACGATCTCTGGGTGAGAACAGCGTTCGTTGACCGTGGACCAACCAAAAATCGCCGCCGCGTGAGACCCGCTCCTCAGGGTCGTGCTTATCGAGAGCAAAGACACTTTTGTCACGTCACGATCTCGCTGAGTAACGACGCAAAGCCCACCGCAAAGGGGGGTACGCCTGAAGCGGAAGCCAAGCCTGCAAAGCTGGCTGAGAGTAAACGACGGAAGCGTGGTGGCGCCGTGGCAGTACCGAGAGCGAAGCGCACCACACCGAAGGCTGAGACGACAGAGGCTCAGGAAACCACAGCCACTGAGAAGCCGGCAGCAAAGAAGGCTTCGAAGAAGAAGGCTAAGACGGAAGAGTAAAGAATTCACTGGAGAAGATTGTGGGTCAAAAAGTTCATCCATACGGTTTTCGACTCGGCTACAACAAAGACTGGCACTCGCACTGGTTTGCCAAGAAGCAGTTCGGCGAGTTTCTGCTGGAAGATCTGAAGTTGAAGCGGGATCTCAAACAGCGTTTTGCGGGTGCCGGAGTGTCGCACGTCGATATTGAACGCGCCGCGAACCGGCTGAAGATCATCATCTACACGTCGCGACCCGGAATCATCATCGGCCGCAAGGGCGCCGAGATCGATAAGCTTAAGAGCGATCTTTCATCGAAGACCGGCCGCGAAGTGCTCGTGTCCATCCAGGAGATCCACAAGCCCGAGCTGAACGCGCAACTCCAGGCCGAGAAGATCGCCGCGCAGCTCGAGAAGCGCATCGCGTTTCGTCGTGCGATGAGAAAGGCCGTGGAAGAGTCTCTTCGGTTTGGAGCGCAGGGGATCAAGGTAAAAGTCAGTGGCCGTTTAAATGGTGCTGAGATCGCTCGCAGTGAGTGGCACTTGCAGGGACAGCTTCCGCTGCACACCCTGCGCGCCGACATCGATTACGGTCTGGCTGAAGCGCGGACGACGTTCGGACAGATCGGCGTCAAGGTTTGGATCTATCGCGGCGAGATTCTCGATCCCAAAGCCGCGATGGCGCGCGGCACCGGTTCGGATCCGATCAACGAGACGCGCGTCGGCGAACGCGAACGGCGGCCGCGCACTCGACGCGAACGTGAAGGCGGATCAGACGGTAGAAGGCCACGAGGAGAAAACCAGTAGGGCCACAAAAGGCACAAGAGGCACAAAGAGAGAGAAATACAAAGAGGGGCTTACTGATTATGTGCTTTTTGTGCCTCTTTGTTGCGGAGTGAAACATCATGTTGATGCCGAAGAAAGTTAAGCACCGGAAGCAGATGCGTGGACGCATGACTGGCGTCGCAACGCGCGGCAGCGAGATCAGCTTCGGTGAGTATGGTCTCAAGAGTCTTGAGCCGGCGTGGATCACGGACCGCCAGATCGAGGCTGCGCGTATCGCCATGACGCGGCATATCAAGCGCGGCGGCAAGATCTGGATCCGAATGTTTCCCGATAAGCCCGTGACGAAGAAGCCCGCTGAAACGCGTATGGGTAAAGGCAAGGGCGCTCCCGAATACTGGGTTGCCGTCGTCAAACCTGGCCGCATCCTTTACGAGATTGAAGGTGTCGATGAGGCCACCGCGCGTGATGCCATGCGTCTCGCGGCGCAGAAGCTTCCGATCAAGACCAAGTTTGTGACGCGCGCCGATCAGGAAGGAGGCGCGATCTAGCAATGAAGAAGAGAGAAGAACTCGACAAGTATCGCGAGATGGCTGCGGACGAATTACGCGCGGAAGCAGCGCGTTTGCGTGAGTCGCTTTTCCGGCTGAACTTCAAACTGGCCCTCGGCGAAGTTGATGCGGTCAAGCGCATTCGACAGGAAAAGAAAGCGCTCGCGCGCATCGAGACGATCTCGAGGCAAGGGCGTAGTAGTTAATAGGTCCTATAGGACCTATAGGTCGCATAAGACCTATTAACGAGAAGAGAGAGTAATGGCAGAGAATCAAGAGAACATTGAAAGCGCAAACGCGGCAGAAGCGTCGCCGGCCGCAGCCAGCCGCGCGAACCGGTCGCAAAAAGTCGGGACAGTCTCTTCCGACAAGATGCAGAAGACGGTGGTGGTGCGTGTGGACCGGCTGGTCCGTCACCAGAAATATCGTCGTTACGTGCGCAAAACGTCGAAGTTTATGGCCCATGACGAATTGGGCGCCACTGTTGGCGACAAGGTGCGGATTATTGAAACGCGACCGCTTTCAGCGCGCAAGCGTTGGCGTGTAGTTGAGATCGTTCAGAAAGCTGCGAAGTAGGTTCGCGGCAAGAGTCGGAGGTAACGACAGTGATCCAGATGCAAACCTCCCTGGAGGTTGCTGACAATTCGGGGGCGCGACGAGTGGAGATGATCATGCCGATTGGCGGCTCCACGGGAAAGATTGCCAGCCTGGGAGATCGAATCAAGGTAACGGTCAAAGAGGCCTCGCCCGATGGGACTATCAAGAAGGGCACCGTTCAGGATGCCGTGATCGTGCGCACGCGCAAGGAAGTGCGCCGCGCTGATGGAACGTATGTGAGATTCGATCAGAATGCGGCCGTCTTGATCAAGGAGGATGGCACTCCGATAGGCACACGCGTTTTTGGACCAGTAGCGCGCGAGCTGCGCGATAAGAATTTCATGAAGATTGTTTCGCTCGCGCCGGAGGTGATTTGAGAATGGCAGGAACAAAGCGCTCGAAGATCAGGAAGAACGATCAGGTAGCGATTATTGCCGGGCGCGACAAGGGCAGGCGTGGGCGCGTGCTCGAAGTCTCCCACAAAAAGGGAAAGGTCAAAGTCGAGGGCTCGGGAATGATCAAACGCCACCAGAAAGCGAACCCGCAGGCGAATCGCGGTGGCGGTATCGTGGATAAGGAATCGTTTATCGACATCTCCAACGTGCAGTTGATCGATCCGCAGTCGGGCAAACCCACGCGCGTGAAGTATCAAACAGAGGGTGATGGATTGAAGACGCGGGTTGCGGCCTCCAGCGGCCACTCGTTGGAGAAATAAAATTCGAGGTCTGACATGTCTGCAAGGTTAAAAGAGCGATATCAAAAAGACATAGCGCCGCAGATTGCGAAGGAGTTTGGCATCAGCAATCCGATGGCCGTGCCGCGTATCGAAAAAGTCGTCATCAACATGGGCATGGGCGAGGCCATTGCCAATGCGAAGATTCTCGATACGGCCGCTGACGAACTGCGCGCCATCACCGGTCAGAAGCCGGTGATCACGAAAGCAAAGAAATCGATTGCGTCGTTCAAGTTGCGGCAGGGGATGCCGATCGGGGTTGTTGTTACGTTGCGAGGCGATCGCATGTACGAATTTCTCGATCGGCTTGTCTCCGTAGCGCTGCCGCGCGTGAGAGACTTCCGCGGAGTTTCACCAAAGGCTTTTGATGGACGTGGCAACTACACGATTGGAATACGCGAGCAACTGATCTTCCCCGAAATCGACTTCAACAAGGTTGACAAGCTGCGCGGGATGAACATCTCGATCGTGACAACAGCACGCAATGACGAACAGGCGCGTGCGCTTTTGAAGGGTTTAGGAATGCCGTTCAGGACTTAATCCACAGATTCCACAGATTACGCAGATCAATCTGCGTAATCTGTGGATGGATCGACAAAGAGCAAAGAATTAAACATGGCAAAGAAATCACTGATTGCGAAAGCTGCACGTCAACCGAAATTCTCGGTGCGCGCTTACACACGATGCAAACGCTGCGGGCGGCCGCGAGGTTACTTGCGGAAGTTCAACCTGTGTCGCATCTGTTTTCGTGAGTTGGCGCTGCAAGGTCAGATTCCTGGCGTTGTTAAGTCGAGCTGGTAGTTGACAATTAACGGAGTTACTTCATGACTGATCCTATTGCCGATATGTTGACGCGAATCCGCAACGCCATCGCGGCGAAGCACTCGCGAGTTGATATTCCGGCTTCAAAGCTCAAACTTGAGATTGCCCGCATTCTGAAGGAAGAGGGTTACATCAACAACTTCGTCATCAAGGGCGAAGGGCTCAAGCGTACCGTGCGGATCTTCCTGCGCTACGACGCGCGCGGCACGTCTTCAATCACGCACTTGCAGCGTGTGTTGACGCCCGGACGGCGCGTGTACGTCGGCTCGAGTGAGATACCAAAAGTGCTCGGCGGCTACGGTATTAACATCGTCTCAACCTCAAAAGGTCTGATGAGCGGCAAGACTGCCCGCCGCGAGAACATCGGTGGCGAACTGCTGGCCCAGATCTACTGACAGCGGGAAATAACGATATGTCACGAATTGGAAAAAAAGTGATCGCAGTGCCGAAGGGCGTGACTGTGACTGTTCACGAGCAGGAGCTCGAAATCAAAGGTCCCAAAGGCACGTTGAAGACACCGATTCCCCAGGGAATCAACTTTAAAGTCGAAGGCGAGGAGCTACGCGCTGAGCGTGCGTCTGATGAGCACGCTGCATTGCACGGACTGGCTCGTGCCCTGGCAAACAACGCCATCGTCGGCGTGACCGAAGGATTCAGCAAGCAGATGGATGTGGTCGGCGTTGGTTACAAAGCCGACGTGCAGGGAAAGAAGATCGTCTTCTCTTTGGGCTACTCGCATCCGATCGAGTTTCCTTTGCCGGCCGAGGTTGACGCGAAGGCCGAACGTTTGACGACCAAGGGAAGCATTCAGCAGTACCAGACCACTTTGACGCTTACGAGTATCGACAAGCAGAAGCTGGGCCAGGTGGCGGCCGAGATGCACAAGTTGCGCAAGCCTGATGCTTACAAAGGTAAAGGCGTGCGCTACGCGAATGTTCCGATCAAGTTGAAGCCCGGCAAAACCGGCAAGTGATTTAGAGGCGAGATGGCAAACACAAGCAGAGCAGAAGTTCGAACCGCGATTCATTCGCGGATTCGCCGGAAAGTTAAGGGAGACCCGGAGAGGCCGCGGCTCGCGATCTATCGCAGCCTGAACCACATTTATGCGCAGGTGATCGACGACCGGAATGGCCAGACACTGGTTTCCGCTTCGTCAACGGAAAAAGATCTGCGCGGCAACACCGGCGGCAATCTGGATGCGGCGCGCCGCATCGGCCAGGCAATTGCCGAGCGTGCTATCGCAAAAGGGATCGAGCAGGTGGTTTTCGATCGCGGTGGTTACCTTTATCACGGCCGCATCAAGGCCCTGACTGACGCGGCGAGAGCGGCCGGACTGAACAAGAATGAAGCCGTTCCCGAAGCTGAAGAGCCGGCACCCGCGCCAGAACCCAAGCAGGAAAAGAAGTCGAAGAAGAAAAGCAAAGAATAAATTATGAGACAACCCAAGCAACGCATTCCCGCGCAGGGGCTCGATCTTAAAGATCAGGTGATCTCCATCAATCGCGTGACCAAGGTCGTCAAGGGCGGTAAGAACCTTTCCTTTGCGGCACTCGTAGTCGTAGGCGATGAAGGCGGGCACGTCGGTTTTGGCACCGGCAAGGCGCGCGAAGTTCCTTTGGCTATCAAAAAGGGAGTCGAGGCGGCGAAGAAGAACTTGATTCGCGTTCCGCTGATCAACCACACGCTGCCGCACCAGCTAATTGGCAAATACGGCGCGGGTCGTGTGATGGTCAAACCAGCTTCGGAAGGTACAGGCGTGATTGCGGGTGGCGCGGTGCGTGCAGTGATGCAGGCAGTTGGCGTTCATGACGTGCGTACGAAAGTGCTGGGTTCGACTAATCCACACAACGTGGTGCGCGCGACTTTCGATGCCCTGTTGCGCATGAAGGATCCGATGGAGCTCGCGCGTTTGCGTGGTAAAACGGTTGAGGAGATGTAAGTTATGCCACGTAGATCTTCTGAAACAACAAACGAATCACAGGCGAAGATTCGCATCCAGTACTATCGAAGCTTTATCGCGGCTCCCAAAACGCATAAGTCGATCGTTCGCAGCCTGGGTTTGCGAAAGCTTAATCAAATCGTCGAGCGTCCGGACAGCGATGCTATGCGTGGCGCGGTCGCAAAGGTGCCACACCTGTTACGCATAGTTGAGTAAGGGCCACAAAAAAGCACAAAATGCACAAGGTAGAAGAAAAGTTCACCAGCATTCAATTAAATTCATTTGTGCTTTCTGTGCCTTTTGTGGCTTATAAAGGAGTTGATAATGGCGATTAGTCTTAATACCTTGCGGCCAGCAAAGGGTTCGACCCACAAGAAGAAACGAGTCGGACGTGGACCAGGCTCAGGTCTGGGCAAGACCGCGGGCCGCGGTGAGAAGGGACAGAAGTCTCGCTCAGGTTACTCGCGCAAGATCGGGTTTGAAGGCGGCCAGATGCCGTTGCACCGGCGTTTGCCGAAGCGCGGCTTCACCAACATCTTCAAGAAGCAGTGGCTGGAGGTTAGTCTTGCCGCACTCGATCAACATTTCAGTGCCGACGAAGAGATCACTCCGGAAGTGCTGCACACTCGCGGGCTGATCAAGAAGGCGAAGCACGACGTTGTGGTGCTTGGAAATGGCGAGATTTCGAAACCGCTTCGCGTTTCAGCGCACCGGTTTACAAAGAGTGCTCGACAGAAGATCGAGCAGGCTGGCGGTGCAGTGGTGGAGATTGGCGCATAGTAACTAATTGCTTGCATCGGCTTCGCCGCCAGATGTGAGGCGGTGGCTGTGCCCCGCCGCCAGGAGGGTAGTAATGGAAAAGTTTTTCGCCGCAGTTCGGAATATGTTCAATGTGCCGGATCTACGCCGGCGCATTTTCTTTACGCTGGGGCTGCTGGCCGTCTATCGCTTCGGCGCGCACGTCGGCACGCCAGGCATTAACAAGGCGCGTTTGGACGAAGTGTGGCGGGATGTTTCCGGCACATTGCTCGGCGTGCTCGATCTCTTCTCCGGTGGAAACTTCCGTACAATCTCCGTCTTCGCTCTCGGAGTCACGCCTTATATCACGGCTTCAATCATCCTTCAGCTCATGACCGTCGTATCGCCGCAACTGAAAAAGTTGCAGGAAGAAGGCGAGATGGGACGGCAGAAGATCAATCAGTGGACTCGCTATCTCACCGTTGGTCTCGCGGCCATTCAAACGTCTTTCGTTGCCCACTGGCTGCAGGTTAACGGTGTCGGTGCGCCGGGTTGGGGTTTCCGGCTCAGCACTGTGCTGACTCTGACCACGGGCACGATGTTTGTCATGTGGCTGGGTGAACAGATCACCGAACGTGGTGTCGGAAATGGAATCTCATTACTGATCTTCGCCGGTATTGTTATCGGTTTGCCGCAAGGTGTGCAGCAGGTTTTCGGACGCGTTCGTGGCGGCGACACGATGGAGATTCTCGGCGTGTTCGGCTTGCTGGTCGCGTTGATTCTGATCATCGCGTTTATCGTCTTTGTCGAATCAGCACGAAGGAAGATTCCTGTTAGTTACGCGAAGCGCCACGTCGGCCGTCAGGTTGTGGGCGGCCAGCAAACGACGATGCCATTGAAGATCAACATGGGTGGCGTGATTCCTGTGATCTTTGCATCGTCGGTGTTGTCGATGCCGCAGAGTGTGTTTGCTGCGTTTCCTCCCGATCCAAACAACGCGACAACGTGGTGGGCATGGTTCTGGGAGAGGTTTCAGCTCTTTCATCCGGGCAATCCCTATTACGAGTTGATCTTCCTGTCGCTCATTATCTTCTTCACGTTCTTTTACGTGTCGATTGTTTTCAACGTCGAAGAGGTGGCGGACAATCTTCGTAAGCACGGCGGATTCATGCCCGGCATTCGTCCCGGCAAGGCGACCGCCGAACATCTCAATTCAATACTGACCCGCTTGACGATCGTCGGCGCTATCTACCTCGCCCTCGTTGCGTTTGTACCGCAGTTCATGTTGAGCGGATTCCAGGTTGCGCGATTGCCGCTGATTGGGACGTGGCTCGACGCATTCGTCAGCACCACTCCCGGATTTTCGTGGATCCCGACCGGCATGGGTTATCAGTTTTACTTCGGCGGGACGTCGCTGCTGATCCTTGTGGGCGTGGCAATGGATACGGTGGCGCAGATTGAGGCCCAACTCGTCATGCGTAATTACGAAGGCTTCCTGGGCGGTGGAGGCCGTTTGCGGGGAAGACGCGCCTGATCGGTTGCGCCAAGCAAAAGGAGTTTTCCTCGCAAAGGCGCAAAGGCGCAAAGAAGGTTAATCATCTTTTCTTTGCGCCTTTGCGCCTTTGCGAGGAAGCAATCGGGTATGTCGAAGATCATTGTGCTGATGGGAGCGCCTGGTGCCGGTAAGGGTACACAGGCGCGCTTGCTTCAAGAGCGACAGCATTTGCCACAGATTTCTACCGGCGATATCTTTCGTGCTCTCAAGAATGCGCAGACGCCGCTCGCCCAGGAAGTGAGAGAGATAATGGAGCGAGGAAAACTCGTTCCCGATGAGTTGACTATTCGTCTCGTGAAGGACCGTACTGCTCAGGACGATTGCCGGAACGGTTACATTCTCGACGGCTTCCCGCGCACGCCCGCACAGGCGGAAAGTCTCGAACGGCTGGCAACGGAGCAGGGCAATAGCATCGTCGCAGTTCTCATCGACGTTCCGCGCGAGATGCTCGAGCAGCGAATGACCGGGCGGCGAAATTGTCCGGTGTGTGGCGAGATTTACAATATGTATTTCAAGCCGCCGAAGAATGACAACGTTTGTGACTTCCATCCGGAAGCACAGCTCGTGCATCGTGCTGACGATAACGTGGAGACAGTTAAGGCCCGGCTCGCCACGTACGAAGAGCAAACGCGACCGCTCGTCGAGTATTACAAGTCAGCAAATCTGCTGCGCACAGTTGACGGCACTCGTGAACCGGAAGCAATTTATAAGGACATCGAGCGGATCGTAGCTGGATAATGATTATCGGTAAGTCAAAAAGAGAACTCGAAAAGATGCGCGCTTCAGGCCGCCTCGCCGGTCTGGTCTTGCAGCAGTTGCGCAGCCTGGTCAAACCCGGCGTGACCACGATGGAGATCGATCGAGAGGCGGAGAAGATGATCCGCGAGGCCGGCGCGCTGCCGACTTTCAAGGGTTACAACGGTTTTCCCTACTCGATCTGCGCTTCGGTCAACGAACAGATAGTGCACGGATTTCCCTCGAAGTACGTCTTGCAGGAAGGCGACATTTTTTCGATTGACTGTGGTGTGACGCTCGAAGGTTTTGTCGGCGACACGGCCACAACAGTTCCGGTGGGTGAGGTCGATGAAGAACGGCTCAAGTTGATTCGCGTTACTGAAGAGTGTCTCGCACGTGCGATTCAGCAATGTCGCGCCGGGAATCATCTGGGCGACATCGGTTGGGCAGTACAGCACCACGCGGAAGCTAACGGTTACTCGGTCGTGCGGGATTATGTCGGCCACGGGATTGGGCGGCGGATGCATGAAGACCCGCAGATTCCGAACTATGGCCGGCCGGGACTGGGACCAAAGATCAAAACCGGCTACGTCTTCGCGGTCGAGCCGATGGTGAACCAGGGCACGCATTTTACGAAGGTTTTGGCGGATGGCTGGACGGTCGTGACGCTCGACGGCAAGCCCAGCGCTCATGCGGAGCATACAATCGCGATTACGGAAGAAGGGCCGGAGGTGCTGACGCTGGTCTCCTCGGCCAGCCCGCTGATCTTAGTTTCATAACTGTCCTCTGCGAAACTCTGCGTTTCCTCTGCGTCTCTGCGGTTAATGTGCGCTGAAGAACCTGTTACCGCAGAGGAAACGCAGAGTTTCGCAGAGAACCGGAGCCGCACGCGGCTTGGCAATGAAAAGGGGTGCGTGCTATTATTCGCAGTTTGTCGGCAGCGTCGAAATTTCAATCTGAGAGGATATGGCGAAGGAAGAAGCGATAGAGGTTATGGCAAAGGTGCTGGAAACTTTGCCTAACGCTATGTTTCGAGTTGAGTTGGAAGACAGCCAGCACCAGGTGCTTGCGCACATATCGGGGAAAATGCGCAAGCATTTTATTCGCATTCTTCCCGGCGATCGGGTTTTGGTAGAGCTTTCGCCATACGATCTCAATCGGGGTCGAATCACATATCGATACAAGTAGGTATCGGAAGACAGAGGTTACGCAATGAAAGTCCGTGCGTCAGTAAAGAAGATGTGCGACAAGTGCAAGGTCATCCATCGCAAAGGCGTGGTGCGAGTGATCTGCGTTAATCCCAAACACAAACAGAGACAAGGATAACGAGAAATACAATGGCACGTGTAGCAGGAGTCGATCTACCGCCAAATAAGAGAGCCGAGGTTGGCCTGACGTATATCTACGGCATTGGCCGCTCGCGCTCGAGTTCAGTGCTCAAAGAAGCGGGAGTTAATCTCGACACTCGCGTCAGAGATTTGAGTGAAGACGAGTTGAGCCGTATTCGCGGAATTCTGGAAACGCAGGGTGAGATCGAAGGCGATCTTCGCAAGCGCGTTCAGATGGACATCAAGCGTTTGATGGATATCGGTTGCTATCGCGGCTTGCGACATCGTCGTGCGCTGCCGGTGCGCGGCCAGCGAACTCACACAAATGCTCGCACTCGTAAAGGTCCACGACGCGCCACCATCGCCAAGAAGAAGGCGCCGGGCAAGAAGTAGTAGTAGTGACTTTGAGCTTTGTACTTAGAGCTTTGTACAAAGCACAAAGAGCAAAGCACAAAGAACAAATTTATGGCTAAAGCAGGCGGAAAGAAAAAGGTCTTTCGCAAGAAAGAGAAGAAGAACGTTCCCAACGGCATCGTGCATATCGCTGCATCGTTTAATAACACGATGATCTCGATTACGGACCTCGAGGGGAACCTGATCGCGCAATCGTCTGCGGGCGCCCGCGGCTTTCGTGGCTCACGCAAGGGCACTCCCTTCGCGGCGCAGCAGGCAGCTTACGAAGCGGCCAAGAAGGCACACGAAGCGGGTATGCACCAGTGCGAAGTGCGCGTGAAAGGTCCGGGTGGTGGACGTGAATCAGCGATCAGGGCGATTGCGAATGCCGGCATCAGAGTGATGACGATTCGCGATACGACGCCCATTCCGCATAACGGATGCAGACCGCCAAAGCGGCGCAGAGTTTAGTTTTTCAAATCGCGTTTTGCGTTCAAGCTTTAGCTTGCTCTTTTCTGAAGCAGCAGCCTAAAGGCTGAACTCTGAACTTTAACCAAAGGATGAAGGGTCTGCGCTTCGCGCAACCTGTAAACTTTTCCGGCTAGCAATTAGACCGGAGGCATTAGACCGGAGGCAAAAATTGGCTAGGTATAGAGACGCTGTGTGTCGCCTTTGCCGTCGCGAAGGCGCAAAGCTGTTCTTGAAGGGCGATCGTTGTTACAAACCCGCTTGCCCGATTGAAAAACGTGGTACGCAACCGCCCGGACAGCATGGTAATTCCATGCGCCGTGGCAAGGCGCTGGTCGGTTATGGCCAGCAGTTGCGCGAAAAGCAGAAGGTGAAGCGTATCTACTTCATCCTCGAAGGGCAGTTTCGAAACTACTTCGAACGTGCCGCTCGGATGAAGGGAATCACCGGCGAGAACCTTCTGTTTCTGCTGGAGCGGCGGCTGGATAATGCCGTTTACCGCGCCGGCTTTTCGACCTCACGCCGGCAGGCGCGACAACTGGTGAATCACGGCCACATTCTGGTAAACGATCGCAAAGTAGATATTCCCTCTTATCAAGTGAAGCCTGGCGACACGATCAGTGTGAGAGAGGCGAGCAGAAAGAACGCTCACATTGAGGGTGCGTGGCAAACTGCGTCCGGTCGTGGACGTCCGTCGTGGATTACTGCCGACGGCGGTGAAATGACTGCGCGCGTTGCCAGTTCACCGGTGCGCGATGATATCGATCGTTTAATTAACGAGCAGCTAATTGTCGAGCTTTATAGCAAGTAGTTAACCCGGCTGGTGGCGGCGTTGCGGATCGCCGTCACCTGGTCACACGTATTTTTCTTAGGACCTGAATGCTTATGGCTATGGATCAAAATAATCTTTGGACAGGATTTCAAATGCCGCGCCGGCTTGCGGCGGACGCGGAGACTTTGACTGAACGATATGGCCGCTTTTCAGCACAGCCATTCGAGAGAGGTTTCGGAACGACCGTAGGAAATTCACTTCGTCGTGCGCTGCTCTCCTCAATCGAAGGCGCCGCTATCACCGCGGTCAAGATTGAAGGTGTCGAACACGAGTTTTCATCGATTAAAGGAGTGGTGGAAGACGCCACGGACGTTATTCTCAACCTCAAACAAGTACCTTTTAAGCTCCACAGCAGCGAACCGAAAACGCTGAGAATCTCGAAGGAAGAAGCAGGTGAAGTCACTGCGGCCGACATCGAGGCTGATGGTGACGTCGAGATTCTCGATCCCTCCGTTCACATCGCAACCGTGAGCGACGGCGGATCTCTGAAAATCGAGATGCGCTTGAAGCGCGGCCGTGGATACGTTTCGGCGGATAGAAACTTCGACGAAGATCTGTCGCTCGGTTATATCCCGATCGATTCCGTCCACACACCAGTTAAGAAAGTTAACTACAACGTCGAAGCAGCGCGCCTTGGCCAGAACACAGAGTTTGACAAACTGACCATCGAGGTCTGGACGGATGGTTCGGTGAAGCCTGAGGACTCTATCGGCCTGGCGGCGAAGTTGATCAAGGACCACATGTCGATCTTTATCAACTTCGAAGAGGACACAGACGACTTCGCCTATACGAAGATGGAGCGTCCGCCGCTGCCGCGCAACGATCAATTGGATCGCTCGGTCGATGAGTTGGAACTTTCAGTCCGGTCCTACAACTGTCTCAAGAACGCCGACATCAGAACCATTCGCGATCTGGTCCAACGCACTGAACGCGAAATGCTGGCCACCAAGAACTTTGGTAAGAAGTCGCTCAACGAGATCAAAGAGATTCTGAACGGCATGGGTCTCGACTTCGGTATGGAGTTTGACGAGCAGGGTAACCCGATTCCGGGAACCGGCGGACGTGATGGTGCTGATCTGTCGGATTTCGAAGGCGACGAGGAATAGTAGTTAGTCATGCGACACCTAAAGGCACATCGAAAACTTGGTCGCACGAGCGAGCATCGCCACTCGATGCTTCGCAACCTTGCGACTTCTTTGATCAACTCTCGCGAAGAGCGCATCATCACTACTTTGCCGAAGGCGAAGGAGTTGCGACCGTTTGTCGAGCGCGCCATCACGTTGTCGCGTAAGGCACGCACTTTTGCTGACGACGGTTCCGATGCGCGTGCGTTGCACCTGCGCCGTCAGGCCGCAGGGTTTTTTCACGCCGGTAATATGGCGGTTAGTGAGACCACCGGTAAGCGAGGTCAGCTTCGCCCGGAACGAACGGCCGGAGTGGCGGCGCTCAGGCGTCTCTTCACTGACCTCGGAGAGCGTTATAAAGATCGGCCCGGCGGTTACACTCGCATTCTGAAACTGGGCCATCGTGAGGGTGATCGTGCCGAGCTCGCCATCATCGAACTCGTCGACAACCCACGAGAGGTTGAGGCAATTGAAGCGGCGAAGAAGCGAGCGAGACACACGCCGTCGAAAAAGAAGAAGGGCCGCGGGAAGGAAGCGAAGGACAGCGATACAGAGTCCAAGCCCGAGAACGAGGAGTAAGAGTTTTCTCCCGCAAAGGCGCAAAGACGCAAAGTGGATCCTTTGCGTCTTTGCGCCTTTGCTGAAAAATTAAATGTCAGCACCCAAAGAACAAAGTGAGACAACGGCGCGGCGAGCTCGCTCGCGGCGCGATCCGGCCGAGAAGCCGGCGGCGTCCGTCAACATGGACGAACTGCGCGAGCTGATTGCGCTCCTGCGTGAGAACGGGTTGGCAGAGCTTGAGCTCGAGAACGAGGGTTTTCGCGTTCGACTCCGTAGCGAAGGAACTGCTGGTGAGCCGGTGCAGTATACGCAGAACCCGGCGCCATCCGCTCCACCGGCGAGGCCGGAGCCGGCGCCCACGCCTTCTTCCTCCGGGCCATCGCATCCCGGCACGCAGGCAGCGACAGCAGCGTCTCAGGATCAGGACTTACATATTATTCCTTCACCAATCGTGGGCACGTTCTATCGTTCACCTTCGCCGAGTGCCGATCCGTTCGTAAAGATCGGGAGCAGCGTCGAGCCTGATTCTGTTGTTTGCATCATCGAGGCCATGAAACTCATGAACGAGATTCAGGCGGAAGCGACCGGTGAAGTAGTAAAGATTTATGTCGAGAACGGGCAGCCTGTCGAGTACGGCCAACCGCTTTTTGGCATTAAAAGTTAAGCCGCAGTAAGCACAAAAAGCACAAACTCATTTTTGTGCGTTTTGTGCTTTTTTGTGGCAGGTGACTGAATGGCTTTTAATCCACGCAAGTTCAAGAAGATCCTGATCGCTAATCGCGGCGAGATTGCCTGTCGCATCATTTGGACTTGCAAGGAGATGGGCATCAAGACTGTCGCCGTTCACAGCGACGTGGATCGGGATTCGCTGCATGTCCGTTTCGCCGACGAAGCCGCTTGCATTGGACCAGCACCTTCCGCACAGAGCTATCTCAACATTCCAGCTATCATCAGTACGGCTGAAATCTTCAACGTTGACGCGATTCATCCGGGTTACGGTTTTCTCGCTGAGTCGCCTTACTTCGCTGAGATCTGTGACGCGTGTAACATCAAGTTCATTGGACCACCGGCAAGCGTCATTCGCCTCATGGGCGACAAGATCGAAGCGCGGCGCACGATGCACGAGGCCGGTTTACCTATCGTCCCTGGAAGTTCAGGCGGAGTTACCTCGGAAGAAGAAGGAATCAAGGTCGTCCGCGATATTGGATATCCGGTTATCGTAAAGGCTTCGGCGGGTGGTGGTGGGCGCGGCATGCGCATTGTTCGTTCTGAGCAGGAGTTGGGAAAGGCGTTGGAGACGGCTTCAACCGAAGCGGCTGCGGCCTTCAACGACGGCAGTGTTTACATTGAACGCTACGTCGAACAGCCGCGCCACATCGAGATTCAGGTATTGGCTGACGAGTTTGGCGAATGCATTCATCTCGGCGAACGTGAGTGCTCCATTCAACGGCGCCATCAAAAACTGATGGAAGAAGCGCCCTCGACAGTGCTGACCCCTGAATTACGTAAGCAGATGGGTGAAGCGGCAGTGGGGGCCTGTAAGAAGCTGGGTTATTCGAGTGCCGGCACTGTTGAGTTTCTGTTGGATGCGCACGGCAACTACTACTTCATGGAGATGAACACGCGCATCCAGGTCGAGCATCCCGTCACTGAGATGGTCACGCTTGCGGACATTGTGCGTAACCAGATCAGGATCGCGGAAGGCGAGCCACTCGGCTACACGCAGGACGATCTATTGATTGTGGGACATGCGATCGAGTGCCGGATCAATGCCGAGAATCCAGAGACGTTTGCGCCGTCGCCCGGGGTGATTTCCGCTTTCAATCTACCTGGAGGGCCCGGCGTGCGCGTCGATACGTTTGTTTATTCCGGTTACCGGGTCACTCCGTTTTACGATTCGCTGATCGCGAAAGTGATCGTTCATGCGCGCACGCGTGAACTCGCTATTGCTCGTATGAAGCGGGCGTTGGAAGCGATGGTGATTGAGGGGATCAAGACGACGGTGCCGTTGCATTTGAAGATCATGGACGATCCACGGTTCCGGAAAGGCGATATCGGGACCGATTTCATGGAGTATTTCTTGGCGCGAAACGGGAAGAAAGCTCTCTCTGCGTAAACTCAGCGTCTCTGCGTCTCTGCGGGTGAACCAAACGTAAAAACAAGTTCATCGCAGAGGACGCTGAGGTTTCGCAGAGTTGCGCCAGAACGGTTGCCGTTAGCGCACGCGTTGCCCTATAATGTCCGACTTTTCTATGACGACTTGGCTCGTCTGAGAGGTAAGAAGAACATGTCACATGCAGTCATCAGAGCCGGTGGGAAACAGTTCCTGGTCGAAGAAGGCCAAACGATTCGCGTGCCTTCCATCGAGGCCGATGCCGGAAGCTCAGTCGAGCTTGAGGCCTTGCTGAGTACAGGTGACCGGGAAAAAATCTCGGCGACAGTCGTTGACCACGGCCGAGACCAGAAGATCGTGGTCTTCAAGAAGAAGCGCCGCAAACAATACAAGCGCACGCGCGGTCACCGGCAGAACTATACGACATTGAAGATTGATTCAATTGGGTAGGTAAAGACAATGGCACACAAAAAAGGGGTCGGTTCCTCTCGAAATGGCCGCGACTCGCAATCCCAACGACTGGGTCTGAAGAAGTTTGGCGGTGAAAAGGTGCTCGGCGGCAACATCATTGCGCGCCAGCGTGGCACCAAGTGGAAACCGGGAAACAACGTCGGCCGCGGCAAGGACGATACTTTGTTCGCGTTGATTGATGGCATCGTCAAGTTTGAAGACAAGGGTAGATCGGGAAAGTTCGTCAGCGTTTATCCATTGGAGCAAACTGCTGCTTAGAAAAGATTTTCTGCAAGTTCGCGACGCCTGAGCAGCAGCTACTGCGCGCCCGGGCGTCGCTTTCAATTTAGGATGTTTATTGATCGCGCCAAGATTCACGTGCAAGGGGGTGACGGAGGTAACGGCGTAACGGCTTTCCGGCGCGAGAAGTTTGTCCCGCGTGGTGGTCCATCCGGTGGCGACGGTGGCCGCGGTGGCGATGTGATTGTGGTGGCGGACGGGTCGCTCAACACGCTGCTGCACCTGCGTTACAACCCGCGGCACATTGCCGAGCGCGGCTCACATGGTGAAGGATCCAATCGTTCGGGCCACAACGGCGCCGACTTGATAGTTCGAGTTCCGGTGGGAACTCAGATCTTTGACGCAACGACCGGCGACCTGCTGCACGATCTCAATCACGACGGCGATCGCTGGCTCGCGGCGCGCGGCGGACGCGGCGGATTTGGAAACGCACACTTCACGACTTCGACGAATCGCGCACCTCGCTACCATCAAAGCGGAGGCAAGGGAGAAGAGATCGAGTTGCAACTCGAGCTCAAGTTGCTCGCTGACGTTGGCCTGGTCGGTTTTCCAAACGCAGGCAAGTCGACGTTTATTTCAACCGTGTCGGCAGCGCGTCCGAAGATCGCCGATTATCCGTTCACCACGTTGGAGCCGAATTTAGGCGTGGTGGATCTCGGCGACTTTCGCACGTTCGTCATTGCTGACATCCCGGGATTGATTGAAGGAGCGCACACAGGCGCGGGTTTGGGCGATCGTTTTCTGCGGCACATTGAGCGCACGAAGTTGTTGCTGCATCTGGTAGACGTTTCTTCTGCGTCGGGCCGCGATGCGGTCAGTGACTACGAGACAGTCAACCGCGAATTGGCGTCATACAATCAGGAGTTGGCGACGAGGCCACAGTTTGTCGTGGCGACAAAGATCGATGCGCTTGACGATCCGCAGCGTTTGGAGACGCTGAAGCGAAGCGCGCTCAACGACACGAAACCGTTCTTTGCGATCTCGTCCGCGACCGGTGCAGGTGTTCGTGAGCTTATTAACGCGGTGTCGGCGAAGTTGGAAGAGCTCAGCGCCGAAAGCAATCGAACAGATACGGTGGAGCTTACTTTGTAAGAGATGGGCGCGAAAAAGCGGATAGCATTGTATGGGGGAACGTTTGATCCGGTTCATATAGGCCATCTCGAAGTTGCACGCAAAGTTTCCCAGTTGTTTGAGATTGAGAAAGTACTTTTTGTGCCGGCACAGCTCGCACCACACAAGATCAGCCGGCCTGTAACCTCGCCCGTACATCGTTATGCGATGCTCGCGCTAGCGACGCAGGACGATCCGGAGCTGGTGATTTCGACTTTCGAACTCGATGCTCCTGACCGGCGTTATACGGTCGATACGATCGAGCATTTTCAACGTGAACTGGACGCCGAGCTCTTTTTCATCATGGGCGCGGACTCGTGGTCCGAGATCGATACCTGGCGTGAGTGGGAACGTTTGTTGACGATGACGAACCACATCGTTGTCACCAGGCCGGGATATGAACCGACGACGACGCATGTGGGCGCACTGCGAGAGCGAATTGTCGACTTGCGATCCGGCAGCGGCTCGGAGGAGCGACAAGCGAGAGGAATATTTTTTACCGACGTGGTAATGAACGATGTTTCCGCGACGAACATCAGGAGGCTTGCGAGTGAAGGTCGCACGGAAGAGTTGGTTAAGTTTTTACCTGCGCCAGTGCTTGATTACATAAAGAAGTACGGAATTTATCGAGAATTGAATGAAGCAAAATTCAGTTAAAGAACAGTCTTTAAATCCACAACCGAACGTGCGCTCGAAGTCTCAGGCTGAAATCGCTGAGAGCCTCGATGAACGTGTGTTGGCTGCACTTCATGCGGCCGCCGAGAAGAAGGCAATCGAGCCTGTAGTTTTAGACCTGCGTGAGATCGCGAGCTTCACCGATTACTTCGTGATCGTGAGCGGCGCAAACGAACGGCAGGTGCAGGCGATTTCAGACGAGGTTTACGAGACTCTCAAGAAGTCAGGCCATGCAGCCGCGCGAGTTGAAGGCTACAAGACCGCCGAGTGGATCCTGCTGGATTACGGCGATTTCGTGGTCCATGTGTTTGAACAAAAGGCCAGGAAGTTTTACGACCTCGAACGTTTGTGGCGCGAATCCAAACGGGTCGAGTTGCCCGCGGAGTTCAGCGCGGACAGTGGCAGTTCTTTGAGAAGAGAATCGTGATCGAACTATTTGCGCGCTCTCCCGGAATGCGCGAGGCGGTCAACCTCGCGGAGCGCGTAAGTTCAACCGATGCGAACGTGTTGATTACGGGTGAATCAGGAGCGGGGAAGGATCTGCTCGCCTCTTTTATTCACTCGAAGTCGCGGCGGTCGGCGCAGCCATACGTAAAAATCGACTGCGCGACCCTTCCGGGTGAACTGCTCGAAGCAGAACTCTTTGGTTATGAGCGTGGCGCGTTTACAGGCGCGGTCGAGACCAAGGCAGGCCGCTTCGAGGCGGCGCAGAAGGGAACAGTCGTTCTCGACGAGATTGCGCATCTTTCAACTGAGGCCCAGGCGAAACTGCTACGCGTTATCGAACGGCGTGAGTTTGAGCGGCTGGGCGGAAGAAAGACGATCAAGCTCGACGCTCGTTTGATAGCACTGACGAATGTGGATCTCGATACGGCGGTTAAGGCTGGTCGTTTCAGAGAAGATCTTTTTTATCGTCTGAACGTGATTAGTATTCGAGTGCCTCCTTTGCGTGAGCGCACGGATGATCTTTCAAAACTGATTCAGCATTTTCTCGCGCGCTATTCCGGGAAGCACGGGCGAAATTTGCAGCGCCTTTCCCCTGAAGCACGGGTGATACTTCAGGCTTACGAGTATCCGGGAAATGCGCGTGAGCTCGCCAATATTTTGGAGCGGGCGGTGATAGTCGCCGAAGGAAAGCGGCTCGAAGCGCAGGACTTGCCGCCGGGATTGAGCG
Source organism: uncultured Acidobacteriota bacterium (assembly GCA_963826255.1). Taxonomy (GTDB): domain Bacteria; phylum Acidobacteriota; class Blastocatellia; order Pyrinomonadales; family Pyrinomonadaceae; genus PSRF01. Next base: position 4,507,781 of record CAWGWK010000002.1, on the reverse strand, counting down.
CTGCTGTCAGCGCGCAGCAACGGAAGGACAGGCCGCAGAGCTTAGCGCAGTTGGAAGCGGCCTACATTGCTGAGACTCTGGCGGCGACCGGAGGCAACAAGACTGAGTGCGCGCGGATACTCGGAATTAGCCGGAAGAACCTGTACGAGAAACTGGCGCGCTACGAGCTTTGAAAATCATCCACAGATATTAACAACGGAATGTGTGGATGGCTTTGGCGATGCGCTTTAGGATCATCTGGACAGGCAAGACTCGAGACGCCAGACTGCGTGCCCTGATAGACGACTACGCCGAGCGCCTCTCGCATTTTGTTCGCTGTGAAGTCACCGAACTGAGAGAACTTGGCCGTACTGACAAGACGGGCATCGATAAGGAGACGCAGCGCATCTCAGACGCTCTCCGTCCCGGCGCCGTAACAGTACTTCTGGATCCGGACGGTGCGGAATGGACGTCCCAACAACTGGCCGATCACGTCCGGAGTTGGGAAGGAAATGGGATCAAGGAAGTCGCGTTTGTCATCGGCGGACCTAACGGCGTTGCGAGTGACTTCAAAAACAGGGTTGACAAGCGTTGGTCTTTGTCACGCTTGACGTTAACGCACGAAATGGCGCGGGTGCTGTTATTTGAGCAGTTATATCGAGCGTACACGATCGTACATGGTTTGCCGTATCAGAAATGATCGGTCAAACCAGTCATATCAAGTAGGGTGGAGGGTTAATAGATAATGGATAAGAGGCGAACTAAAGTTTTTCGAGACAAGTTGCTGGGCCGTCGCGAAGGTTTGGTGGGTCAAGTGCAGGCCGCCGAGCTTTATAGTCGCGAGCGTGATGCGGAAGCGACGCAAGACCCGGCAGACATGGCGGCCAACGCTTATACAAAAGAGCTGCTCGTGTCGATGTCTGACAACGATCGCCAGTTGCTGAATCTGATCGATGAAGCGCTCGAACGGATGGAAACCGCGGGTTACGGGAAGTGTGTTCACTGTGGAGAAGTGTTGCCGGAAAAACGGCTCGATGCGGTACCGTGGGCCCGGCACTGTGTGCGCTGCCAGGATCTTCAGGAGCGCGGACTGTTGGGCGACGACGAAGAGTAGAGCGGTTTGCGGTTTGAGATAAATGCGACCTCCTCGAACAATCGGGGAGGTCGCTTGGTTTTTAGCCACAACGAAACACAACAGCACACTTAGCCACAAAGAAGCACAAAAGGCACATAATGAAGGGAGACCTCCTCACGGTGTTCTACGATGCTTTGTTGACGTTGGCCTATCCTCAAGTGTGTGCTGTCTGTGGCCGCAGTGTAGAGCGACGCAAGTTTGGTGTCGCTTGTGAAGCTTGCTGGACCGGAACGCGGGTCTTCAATGGAGCCGAGACGATATGTTTCAAATGTGGAGTGCCGGCACAGGTTGAGGTACCGAGCGCCGTGCACGATCAGGTGATGTGTCGTAGTTGCGATTCGCAATCGTTTACGGCGGCACGTGCTGCTGGACTTTACGAAGGAGCGCTGCGCGAGTCGGTGCTGTTGCTGAAACGCCAGCCACATGTTTCGCAGCATGTCGAAACACTTCTGACCGCCGCTGCGATGCGTGGGCCGTTGAACGTGAGGACGAGAATTATGCCGGTGCCGCTCCATGGCGAACGGATGCGAGCCAGAGGATTTAATCAGGCCTCGGTGATCGCGCAGGTGGTTTCAAAGTCGCTCGGATTGCCGGTGGACGAGGACACTCTGTTGCGAGTGTCTTCTTCCGAGAAGTACAGGGCGGGCCTGGACGCCAAAGGCCGGCAAGACACGGTGGCGGGAGCATTTGCGGTGCGTCACCCACGGCTGGTGGAGAATGCGGACATCTTGCTGGTCGATGATGTCTTTACTACAGGTGCCACCGTCTCCGCCTGCGCCGAAGCGTTACTGGCCGCTGGAGCGAGAAAAGTCTTTGTTTTAACGGTGGCGAGGGCAATTAACCAGAACATATTTTGACACCTTCTTCTACGCTCGCGTAATATCAGCCCTAGTATGAACGGCAGGGTTTTAGTACTGAATACTTCTTTCGAGCCCATAAACGTGTGCACCGAGAGGCGCGCAGTGGTGATGATCTTTAAAGGAGTAGCGCGAGTCGAAGAGCACAATGGCCACATTCTTCATTCGCAAAGGCTCTCAATTCATGCCCCATCGGTAATCCGGCTTACCGAATACATTCACATTCCTTTTGAACGACGTTCGCTCTCGCGGAAGAATATTCTGCTGCGCGATCACTCCACTTGCCAGTACTGCGGCACTCATTATCCGCCCTCGGAGTTGACTCTCGATCACGTGCTTCCTCGCTCGCGTGGAGGGGAGTCGGCATGGGATAATCTGGTCGCTTGCTGTAAGCGCTGCAATCACCGGAAGGGCAACCGGACTCCCGAAGAATCCGGCATGCACCTGTTGCGCAGGCCTCGCGGTTTCTCACTGCACGTTAACCGGCAAATCATGCGCTACCTTGGCAGAGCGGACGAGACGTGGAGAAAGTACCTGTTCTACGAATCGGATACTCGAGAATAGCCGGCCCCTAAAGCCGGCTCGGCCCCTTTAGAAAGAGGAAATTATGATTCAAACAATGTTGGCGATCGCGGGGCTTGGCACCCCGGAGTTGATAATAATCGTGCTCGTAGTCGTTTTACTTTTCGGTGCCACCAGGCTGCCGCAGTTGGCAAAGGCCCTGGGACAAAGCAAAAAAGCATTTAGAGACGGCATAGAAGAAGGCGAGCGCGAACCGCGCCCCAAGGAAGTGGAGAGTAAGTAGTTTGTTCGCTCTTCTGTTTGGTTTTAGTCTCTGCGGCTGATGACGACTAAGACCCAAGGTGTTAGTGGCTGTGAGCCTTCTGCCCGACTATCAGGGTCGCTTTCACGGAAAACGCGAACTCCGCCTCATGCCTCTCTTCATTGATTAATCGAGAGATCTCGCTGAACAATCTGGTCCGCTTATCGTCAGGTACGAGGGCCAGCCAATCGCGCATCAAAAACTCTGCGATCAGAGGTGCGCTCAAAAACTGCTCTCCTGACTCAAAGTCAAACTCTTCAATGCGGGTCCACGACTCGACTGCCTGGAGACCTTCGTCCTTCGCTAACTGCTCAACGTCTGAAACGGTCGGCAGCTCAGTAATCAACTGCTCCACGTCTGATTCATGATCGAGTAGGCCGTTGTTGTGCAGGGCCTCCCAGTAGATCGAAAAGAACTCGCCGAAGCTTGAAAACGTTGGCAGTGCGAACGCTATCGTCGCACTCGGCGCAGCTACGCGCACCATCTCAGAAAACATCTTACGAACTCTTTGACGTGAGACAAGCGATGCATTTCCGATTACCAGATCGAACTGGTTGTCGTCGAGGTTGAGACTATCCAGTTGTGCGGTATTGAAGCTTGTCTGGTCGTTCGTGGCGGTTGCCTTTGCCCGCGCTAACTCGAGACACTCGGGATTCTCGTCAACGCACAGCAATTCGAGTTTGCTGCCGGCCCGCTCTTGCAAGGCCATCGCGTGTCCGCCAGTGCCTGCTGCGACGTAAAGTGCCTTGCCCTCTTTGGGAACCTTTATGTGCTCGTCAATCAATTCCGCAAATCGTTCGCCCCAGTCGGGCGCGATGAACAGATCTTGCAGGAACGCCCTCTCCTTATCAGACTTCCGATTAGTCGTCACTTGCAAATTCCTCGCCCTTGGTTTGTTCTTCTTCGGAAAAATACTTTCTGCCGCGCAGTTGTTCCGGCAAACATTCCATCTCTTCCTTGGCATTCGGATCGGAATGGACGTAACGGTAGTCCTTCCCGTAGCCGATCTGTTTCATCAGTGGAGTAGCTGCGTTCCTCAGATGAAGCGGCACCGGTACTCGCGCGGTTTCTTCCGCGTCGATCAGTGCGCGGTGATAAGCATTCTTAACTGCGTTCGATTTAGGCGCCCGCGCCAGATAGATGGTGGCCTGTGAGAGGGGAAACAGTGCTTCGGGCAGACCGATCAGGTGCACGATGTCAGCAGCAGCGGCGGCCTGGACCATCGCCTGCGGATCGGCGAGGCCAATATCTTCCGAAGCGAGAATGCACAAGCGTCTCGCGATGAAAATCGGATCGGCGCCGCCCTCGATCATTCTCGCGAGCCAGTATAGCGATGCATCGACATCCGAATTTCTGAGAGACTTAATGAGCGCGGAGACGAGGTTGTAATGTTCTTCTCCGCCTTTATCGTAGGCGTAGTGAGCGCGACCAAGCGCCTCGATGACCGTCCGCTCTGTAACTGTTCTGGCGCCGTTTGCATCAGGAGCAGTGGACTCCACCGCTGCGTCCAATGCGGTGAGCGCTACACGAGCATCGCCACCCGCGGAGTGTGCGATCCGTTCCAACAGTTCATCTGAGATGGAGCCCTTGAAAGTTGCGAGTCCGCGTTCTTCGTCTTTGAGTGCATTCTGTAAGATGGTTTTGATCTCGTCTTCGGAAAGCTGGTTGAGCACCAAAACTCTACAGCGCGAGAGGAGCGCGCCTGTTACTTCGAACGAAGGGTTCTCCGTAGTTGCGCCGATCAGGGTGAGGGTGCCGTTTTCGACCGCATGAAGCAGTGCGTCTTGTTGCGACTTATTGAAGCGATGGATTTCGTCGATAAAGAGGACTGTGCGCTTTCCGTAACGTTTTTCAGTCTTTGCCTGTTGAATAGCTTCCCGCAGATCTTTCACGCCGGAGAATACTGCCGATAAAGCAATGAAATGCTGGCCACTGCTGTCGGCGAGTAAGCGAGCTAACGTAGTCTTGCCGGTGCCAGGCGCACCCCAAAGAATCAATGAAGGTAAGGCGCTACCACCAGCGAGGAGCCGGCGCAGGATGCGGCCTTCACCCACGAGGTGCGTCTGGCCGACGAACTCCGCTAACGAGCGCGGGCGCATGCGCTCGGCGAGAGGGGTACCCTCGTTAGGCACTGCCTCAGGAGGAACATCGTCATCAAACAGACTTCTTGAATTCCAGCGGTCCATGGCGCAAAAAGTATGTATAATTATCGCCGAAAAGAATTAAACACGCGACCAGCGGGATCACCTAAACGCGACTCGGCGTTATAGGAATTAAGGCTGAAATAGCCATTTTTACGGGCAAGGCATCCAGAATCTTCATTGGAACGCTATTGCGAGAATCTGCGTATAGGTGCTGCGGGTGATAAGACCCAACATTTAGGGGCGCGAGGCGATTGGAGAGCAGACAATGAAAGACGCAAAAGACGTGTTGAGAATTGTAGGCATGATCCTTCTGGGGATATTTGTTTTTACCGTAGGGGTGCCGTTGGTTTTGAAACTAGCAGGCCTTACGTTCGGCATCATTACGATTCTGATTGGGTTGGCAGTGTTGTTGATCAAAGTGGCGGTTGTACTGGCGATTGGTTATCTGATTCTCGTTGGTATTCGAGCCCTGCTACGGTAGTTCTTGCGCGGGCAATCGGGAGTAGCTCCTCTCTCTCGATTGCCCGCTTAGTTTATCCCACCTCAATCCTCGCAATTACTTCAAAGTTGACAGCGCTGTACGCAGATGCGATCATGCCGTTGATTTTTCACCTCACCTGAAGGAAGAACGAGATGACGCCAGAACAACGACTCGATCGTGCAGAACGCGTCTTGGTAATGTTTGTTAACGCCGGGCGCAAAGCTCGTAGTGAGTGGCGAAAGGGATCCCGCGACCAGGACGAGAGGATCAAGATGCTTATTCAAGCTCAAATGGAGACCACAGAGCAAATAAAGGGTTTGGCAAGGTCACAGGAGCGTACTGACCAAGCGTTACGCTCCCTCATTAACAGTCTTCGTAGGGGTCGAAACGATAAGTCTTAAACTCGCCGCGAAGAAGCACAAAGCACAAAAAAATACTTTGATTACGGGCGCTTCCTGTGTGTCTTATGTGCCTCTTTGTGGCCAATCTTAAACATTAAATCGAAAATGAACTACATCACCCTCTTGCATGATGTAGTCTTTGCCTTCGATTCGTAGCAATCCCTTTTCTCGTGCTGCGGCATAGGAACCCACCGCGATCAATTCGTCATAGCTGATGATCTCGGCGCGGATGAAGCCGCGTTCGATGTCGGAATGAATCGTACCCGCGGCGGTCTGCGCTCGAGTTCCTTGTGGGATCGTCCAGGCGCGCACCTCTTTTTCACCCGCTGTCAGAAACGACATCAAGCCCAGCAGGTGATAGGCGCTCTTGATCAGTTGGTCCACTCCACTCGTAGAAACACCAAGGCTCTTGAGATAGTCGACTCGCTCCTCCGGAGGGAGCGCAACGAGATCGGCTTCGAGTTGCGCACAGATCACAACACATTCCGCAGCTTCCTTCGTGGCGACCTCGCGCACGGCATTAACCATTGGATTGTCATCAAGCCTCGCGAGTGCAGCTTCTTCAACGTTGGCGGCGTAGATTGTTGGCTTGGTGGTTAACAGGAAGAAGTTTCGTGCGACTGCGCGTTCATCTTCGGTAAGCGCAATGGTTCTCGCCGAGCGACCTTGTTCGAGCGCTGGTTGCAACTTGTCGAGCACCTCCAATTCCAGGCGCGCGATTTTGTCGCCACTCTTCAGATTCTTTTGCGCTTTCTCGCGCCTGCGTTCCACTGTGGCCAAGTCAGACAAGGCGAGCTCGATTTGAATCGTCTCGATATCTCGCAACGGGTCTACCGCTCCTTCGACGTGAATAACGCTCTCGTCTTCAAAACAACGAACCACCTGGACCACGGTATCCGTTTCGCGGATGTTTGCCAGAAACTGGTTCCCCAAACCTTCACCTTTTGAAGCTCCGCGAACCAAACCTGCGATGTCGAGAAACTCAACAGTCGCCGGCACGATCTTTTCGGTCTTCACCAGACGGGCCAGTGGTTCCAATCGATCGTCAGGCACTGAAACGACTCCGACGTTCGGTTCGATCGTGGCGAATGGGTAATTCGCCGCCAGTGCGGCAGACTGCGCGGTGAGTGCATTGAATAAGGTTGACTTGCCGACGTTCGGCAGCCCGACGATACCTGCTCTTAACATACTTTGAAGAAACTAACTGATCGGATCCAGAGATGCAAAGGAAGAGTTAAACACAGATAACACGGATGGAGACGGATCATAATCCGTAATCATCCGTGTTTATCTGTGGCGCGTCTTCCTTTGCGTCTTTGCGCCTTTGCGTGAGTATAATCCGCCCAGATGATTGCGTCCTTATTACTGGCCTTACTAGTCACTCTTAGCGGTACAGTTGCAACCTATCTCTACGATGAAAACGCGTCGTTTGGCGCCAGACTGTGCGCCGGAGCCGCACTGGGTTTGGCGGCTTTAGGTCTGGTCAGTTTCGTAGTCGCCTCATTTATTGGTTTAACTGGTATCGCGATCTTATTCAGCGCCGCCATCTGTTCCAGTCCGCTCGCGATCCTCACCGACCCGGCGAACACAAATCGTTTAAGACAGGATCTTCAAGTCGTCTCGAACAGCACACGCAGACTATTCCTTCACCCTGACCTCAAATCAGTAGGCTATTTTCTTTTTTACGCTATCGCCACTGTCGTGCTGTGGAAGGTATTCAGTCGCGCGGTCATTCAGGATGACTCCGGCATCAGTACGGGACTGTTGAATAACTTCGGTGACCTTCCGTTCCATCTCAGCGTGATTACGAGTTTCGCGTTCGGTAACAACTTTCCACCTGAAGATCCGACTTACGCTGGAGTTCGATTCACTTACCCGTTCCTTTCAGACTTTGTCTCGGCAGTCTTTGTTAAATGCGGCGCCGATCTGCGCCAGTCGATGTTCATCGAGAACATGATTCTGGCGCTTTCGTTTATTGGACTGGTCCATCGCTGGGCCCTCGTGATGTTGCGCGACAAACTCGCGGCAGTCATCACGCCATTGCTGGTGCTGTTGAACGGCGGCATGGGCTGGGTGCTGCTGTTTGACAAAGCGGGAACGAACGAAGGTGGGTTGTTTGGTGTGCTGCTGGATCTTCCGCCGTCTTTTACTGTCATTCCCGAGACGACCTGGCGCTGGGGAAACGCGATCTCAGCACTGCTGGTGCCTCAACGTGGTTTTCTCATGGGACTTCCGCTGGCGACGATTGCCTTCACGCAATGGTGGCTTGCGACTGAAAAGAACCGTCCGGCAGAAAACCTTAAAAAGACGCGCGCTCGCGAGAAGAAAAGGACTGTATCCAACGAGACCGCACCGGGGCGTTTCCCGCTCAACACTCGCCGCATGATCGCTGCGGGAGTAGCTGCCGGATTACTGCCGTTGGTCCATGCGCACAGTTTTGTAGTCGTGATGACAATGGCCGGATGCCTGGCATTGATTTACATTCAATGGCGCGAGTGGTTTACATTTTTTGTCGTAGCCTCTGTGCTCGCATTTCCTCAACTGCTCTGGTCCACCACGCACAGCGCAGTCGACGCCGGTAGTTTTTTCGCGTGGGAGGTAGGCTGGGACCATGGCCAGGACAATCCGATTTGGTTCTGGTTCAAGAACACGGGACTGTTCATACCGCTGATATTTACAGCCGTTCTCATGAAGGGAGAGGGTTACCTGGTTGGCAAACGACTGTTGCTTTTCTATTTGCCGTTTACGCTCTGCTTCATAATTCCTAACTTCGTTAAAATGGCGCCTTGGATCTGGGACAACATCAAAGTGCTTTATTACTGGTGGCTGGCATCAGCACCGCTCGTTGCGTTGTTGTTGGCCAGACTCTGGCGTCAGGGTCCGATTCGAAAAGTTATTGCGCTGCTGCTGTTTGTTTGCGTCACACTTGCGGGCGCGCTCGACGTTGCTGGAATTGCGCTGCGCTCGATCAAATACCAGGTGTTCGATGCCGCGGGCGTGCGCTTTGCCGAACTCATAAAAGAGCAAACCGCACCACGCGCGATGATTATTCACGCGCCGGTGCACAACACACCGGTATTCCTTACCGGCCGTCGCTCGCTCATGGGTTATCCGGGTCACATCTGGACTCACGGGCTCGAGTTTGTGCAACGTGAAGGTGAGATCAAGCGCATCTACCTTGGTACGCCGGACGCCGATCAGTTACTGAACAACTACAACATTGAATACGCGGTGATTGGTCCACACGAGCGAATAGTTACACCGAGTAACGAGAGGTTCTTCGCTCGCTTTGAAAAGGTTGGAGAAGTTGGTGAGTACAAGCTCTACAAAATCAAGCCGCAGTAAGAAGGCTCGTCGTAGAAGTCGGTCCGCTGAAGTCGATACTGCTCGCCGTGTGAGCGAGAGTCCGCGTGTAAACGACCTGCCCGAACTTTACTGGCGCATCGGTGTCGTCGCGATCTTTCTGATTGCCGCCGTTCTCCGTTTGTACGATCTAAACCTCGTTCCACTGCATCACGACGAAGGTGTAAATGGAAACTTTCTGGTGAGGCTCGTGCGTGAAGGAGCTTACCAGTACGATCCGGAGAACTATCACGGACCGACTCTCTACTACTTTTCAGCGCTGATTCCCTGGGTTACGAAACTGTTATTCGGTTCGGCAGCGCGCGACTCTTACGGGCTGACCACCTTCACCATTCGACTCATACCGGGGATCTTTGGCCTCGCTACCATTGGTCTCGTGTTTTTACTGCGGAGACGTTTGGGAACCTTAGCGACACTCGCGGCGGGTCTGATGTTGGCTGTCTCTCCCGGTGCCGTCTATCTCTCGCGCTACTTTATCCACGAAATGTTGTTTGTTTTCTTCACGCTGGGAATTGTTGTTGCGGGAGTTTGGCTTTATGACAAACGTAACCCCTTTTTCCTGATCCCCGCGGCCGCCTCGGCAGCACTTCTTTTTGCCACTAAAGAAACCGCGATCATCTCAGCGGGAGTTTTGATCATTGCTCTCGTTCTGACACTCGTCTACATGCGTTTCAATCGCGGAACCTTAGTGTCTCCGACAGCTAAACGAAACAGAGCGCCTGGCGGATTAATTACGCAGATGGGCGGCACGTCAAGCCTTATTGTCAGTCTGGTGCTGGCAGTCGCCGTCTTTCAGGTCCTTTACCTTCTTTTTTATTCGTCGTTTTTCACAAACTACAAAGGCATCTACGATTCACTGCAAACCTTTGCCATCTGGACGAAGACAGGGCAAGTGGCGCATGTTCATCCACCGACCATGTACATCACCTGGCTGATAAAGCAGGAGTCGCCGCTGCTGTTTCTCGGCGCAATCGGTGCAGCGATCGTTGTTCTGAAGCCCAAAAACTCCACCGCGCTGTTTTGCGCGCTCTGGTCGTTTGGCCTGATCGCGGCTTACTCCCTGATTCCATACAAGACACCGTGGCTCCTGCTGAATTTCGTTGTGCCACTGGCTCTGATTGCCGGCTACGCAATCCAGGCAGTCTATGAAATAGATAAAGGCCAGTTGAGGTTGGTCGTACTGATCCTGCTTGTCGCGGTCGGCGTTGCTACTTACCAGAGCATCGATCTGAATTTCATCAACTATGACAACGACAATCCCAGGTATGTTTATGTTTATGCTCATACAACGCGAGGCGCCCTCGATCTGGTCAATGAGATCGAACAAATCGCGAAGCAAAAGGACGGCGGTAAGACCGGGATAACGATCATAAGCCCTGATTACTGGCCGTTGCCGTGGTACCTGCGCAACTACAGCCGGGTTGGTTATTACGGCCGAATGGCTGCGTCCTCTGAACCAATAATCATCGCGAACGAGAAGCAGAAGCAGGAGGTTGACGCCAGTTATGGCGAGGTCTATCAACAAGTGCCTTCGAAGGAGACTGGCGGTAGTTTTCAGCTCCGGCCCGGCGTGAACCTACTGCTTTACGTCCGTCGAACTGAGTTTGGCGGTTAAGCGGAGGAGATCCCTCGCAAAGGCGCAAAGACGCAGTTAAAAACTTCTTTCTTCCTTGCGCCTTTGCGAGGAAATCTCCGGTGCTTAACTTTGCTGCTCACTTCACTTAACGAACCCTGACTTCAAGTTTTAATTGACATTCTAAGCGGCTCGCAATTATAGTGGCCCCCCGGAATGTTTAAACTGCAACGTTTGGAAATCACCGGTTTTAAATCCTTCGCCGACTACACCGAAATAATCTTCACAGGAGACGGAATTACCGCCATCGTCGGCCCTAACGGCTGCGGTAAGAGTAACGTCGCTGATGCGATTGCCTGGGTTTTGGGCGAACAACGCGTCAAACACCTGCGCGGCGGCGAGATGAAGGATGTAATCTTTCAGGGCGCGCGCAACCGGGCGCCCAGCGGCATGGCCGAAGTCGTCATGCACATGGTGCGCGATGAGGTTGATGGGCCTGAGCCGGACATTGAAGACATCGATTCAACTCTCGAGCGGATCGATGATCGGCTGGTGAATATCGATGAGGTTCTCCCACACGAACCAGAACCCGCGCCGCAGGTTGTTGTTGCGGAAACAACAACGAACGAAGAGCAAACTCCCGCCCCAACTGAACCCGCTCCCGCTCACAAAACGACGCACAAGCGACACTGGCGCCGGCGAAATCTGGCGTTGGAGTTTGCGCCGGGCGAGGCTGTGTCGATTACTCGAAGGCTTTATCGTTCCGGCGAGAGTGAGTATTTGCTGAACGACAAGATCTGTCGTCTACGCGACATTCAGGATCTCTTTTCGGGAACAGGTTTGGCCGGTGGTCACTACGCCATCATCGAGCAGGGCCGCATCGGACAGATCCTTTCCGCAAAGCCGATGGATCGCCGCACGATCATTGAAGAGGCGGCCGGCATCACGAAGTTTCGCGTTCGCCAGCGCGCAACGGAAGCAAGACTCGAATCCGCGCGTTCAAATCTTTCGCGAATCTCAGACATCGTTTCCGAGATCGATCGCCAGGTCAATAGTCTACGGCGCCAGGCAGCAAAGGCGCGTCGCTACGGAGTGCTGCGTGAAGAGTTGCGCGAACTTCTGCGTCACGTCTACGTCGCAGAAGATCGCAAGCTTGCGACTGTGCTTGAAGAGACGCACGCAAAGCTGGCAGAGATCACTGAACTCGAGCTCGGAATTGCGGACGACTTAAGCAAACGAGAAGAAGCTGCGCGCTCAGCAACTCAGGAAGCGCGAAATCTTGAAGACGAATTATCAACTGCTCGTGCCACTGCTGCAGAAGCTGTGCTGAGACGAGATCGGCAGGCACGTGAATGCGTCTACCAGCAGGAGCAGTTTAGTGAGATCGAAAAACGCAAGGGTGAAGTTGCTGCCGAGATTGAAGCTCTAACTACGCGTCTCGTGTTGATTGAGGCCGAATGCCGCCGCTTGCAACAGGAAGATGCGAGGCTGCGCGAAGAGTTTGATCAGAGCGCGTTGCTGCTGCGCACTGCTGAAGAGTCGTATGCCGGGAAATTAGCTGCTGCCAATGCCGCGGAGATCCAGATTGAAAACGCGCGCGCCGAACTTCTGGCGCAAACCGCGATCGCTGAGAGAGTCCGCGAGATTGCTCGCCAGCTCGAAGCCACGCTCGATCGTTTATCTCAACAAGCCGAAGGATTAGCGCGCGAAGGCGATCGAGCTGCAAGCCAACACGCGGAAAGAAAACTGGAAGCTGAAAGGTTTGCCCGTGAGCTCGGCGACGCGCGTGCGCGTGTGGCAAAACTTCAGGCCGAACGCGAAACGGCTGTCGATGCTGTTGTTAGCGGTCACGAAGCGGTTAGTGACACAGAGGCAGAGTTGACGAGAGTGCGTGATGAGTATTCGCGTGCCAGTCATCGCCTCGAGAGTTTGAAAGAGTTGGATCAAAGACGCGCCTACTATTCGCCCGCTGTTCAGCTCATCTTTTCTCCGACCGAAACGCCGCGCGATTTCCATTTCATCGGTACGCTTGCCGACGCGTTGAACGTTGACGCGAAGTGGGAACGAGCGGTCGAAGGCGTGCTGGGATCTTCGTTGCAGTCGATAGTTGTGCCCACGCCTGATGATGCAGTGCGCGCGGCCCAGTGGCTGCGCGAGAACAATGGCGGTCGAGCAAGTTTCCTCGTCGCGGGCTTGCACGGGGGGAGCGACGAAGTAAACACAATTACCGCGCTTGCTTGCAGGCTGGAAGAGCGGCCGGCACTCTCGCCTGGTCCACTTTGGAGCTTTAGTGATGGCCTGCGAATTTGCGATCTGCTCGGAGCACCGCAGCAACTGGTCACGGTCCTCAAGCGAACCCTCCCGCAAAAAATGAACGCGCGAATTGCGGCGAGTCTCAACGACGCGATGGCCAAGTCGATTGCCACCGGCGAGATGTATGTCACGCTGAACGGCGATTGGATCGCGAGTGGACAATTCGTTAACGCCGGAGACGCGCGAGATCTCGAAGAAGGCGCCGGCTTGCTCGCGTTTAAACGCGAGTTACGAGAACTGGAAACGCGCGCCGAAGCGTTGTCACGTGAAGTCGATGCAGCAGCCGGATCAGCGAAGGATACGCGGGCGCGTTTAGTCGAGTTAGAAGATGGAGTAGTTTTGTTGAACGAAGCGATTGGCCGCGAAGAACGTGACGCGTTGGCGCGCGAGCACACGACTACCAACCTACAGCAGGAACTTGAACGAGCCGAGCGTCACATGCGCGTTGTCGGCCAGGATTCCGCACGCGTCGATCAGGAGCGAACGGAAGTTGAAAACCGGCGCGCGCGTGCGTTGCTGGAAGCTGAAACTGCGGAAACAGCAAGAGAAGCCGCCGCGGACAACGTAATAAAGGCGTCAGCGTTGTTAACAGATCTCAGACGCGAAGCAGAGACCGAGAGTGAGTCACTTGCCGCGCAACGCGCCACTGCGGCGGCAGCGGCCGAGCGACGTCGCAACACAAGTTCCGAATTGCGCCGTAGCGAAGGCGAACTGGCTGACTTTGCCGCGCGCGTCGATCGTTACCGCATGGATCTCGCGGAGATGGCGGGACGCAGCGAAGAGCTAAAACTCTCAATCGCAGATCTGGAACTTGCCGCCGGCTCGGTGGAAAGTGATCGAGCTCGCGAAGAGGAGCAGATCTCGGATCTCTCGAACAGGTTGCAGGAAGCGCGCAGGCAAGCGGACGAGTTTTCCGCAGACCTATCTGAGCTCAACCGGCGCGCCGGCGAAGTGCGCGATGCTCGCGGTGCGTTAGAGGTGCAGCGGGCAGAAGCACAAGCGCGACAGACGTTTGTTCATGAGAACTGCCAAACCGAATTGGGCCAGTCGCTCGAAGATCTTGCGCGTGAGCTTCCCGTTCCGGATGAGTTCGATCTCGACGCCAGCCATGCACGCGTTGAAGAGCTGCGCACGCGTCTTGAAGGGTTCGGTGGGGTCAACATGATGGCGCTCGAGGAGTTGGCTGAAGCGGAACAGCGTTTACTCTTCCTGACCGTCCAGCGTCAGGACATCATCGAAGGCATTTCGGCAACGGAGGAAGCGTTGCGAGAGATCAAGCGCCGCTCACGCGAACGTTTCCGTCACGCGTTCGAGCAGATCAACAAAAACTTCAGCGCGTTGTTCCAGGAGTTGTTTGGCGGTGGCCGCGGCGAGATGAGTTTGATCGATGCTGACGACGTGCTCGAATCAGGCATCGACGTGGTGGCCCAGCCGCCGGGCAAACGTCTACAGAACGTTTTGCTTTTGTCGGGCGGCGAGAAGGCGATGGCGGCCCTCGCGCTCGTACTGGGAATCTTCCATTACCGGCCGGCGCCGTTCTGTTTGCTCGACGAGGTCGACGCGCCACTTGACGAAGCGAACGTGGGACGCTTTACTGATAAGGTCGTCCAGATGTCCGCTGATACGCAATTCATTGTGATCACACATAACAAGAGGACGATGGAGATGGCCCGCGCTCTTTACGGCGTCACTATGGAGGAGGCAGGTGTCTCGAGGTTAGTATCGGTAAAATTTGAGTGAGTAAGCGAAAGTCATTGTTGCAAGGCCTCCCCGCCGCGCTGCTGGTTTTAAGCGCGGCGATTTCCATTTGCGCGCAGGATCAGGGCGTGAAGCATAATTCGCGTCCACCGCAGGTTGCGCCTTCTGGAGCGAACGGCGAAACGAAGACCGAGGCAATCAAGTATTCCTACGAGTTTTCGCAGCCCAAGTTTTACGTCAAGCACATTGTTTTGGAGCACGACGCAAACGGGCGCGGCACAGTCACTTTTGAACGTTTGAACGAAGACACTCCGGTAGTCGAGCCACTCCAGCTTTCGAGTGAGGCGTTGGCGCGCATCACTTCATCCTGGCAAGCACTCCAGTTTCTCGAGTCGGACGCGGATTACCAGGCAAGCAAGCAGTTTCCTCATCTTGGGACGATGCGCATCGGGATGCAGCGCGGCGATCGCAAACGAGTGGCGGAGTTTAACTGGACGAACAATTCCGACGCTTCGACGCTGGTGAATGAGTATCGCAAGGCAGCCGATCAGGCGATTCTGATTTTCGACATTTCGATCGCCCGCCAGAACCAGCCGTTAGGCGTTCCCAAGTTGATGGAAGCGATGGAGTCGCTGTTGAAGCGAGATTCGCTCTCGGATCCGAAACAGTTGCTCAAGCTGCTTCAGGATCTCAGCACCGACGAACACATTCCTTTGATGGCCCGCAACCACGCTTTGCGACTCATCAAGAGTATTCAGAAGAAGCAGCGTTAACCTTTCCGAGAATCCTCGACTTCACAAAATGCGGACCAGGGAGTTACTGATCATTGACGTTTGGAAGCCGCTGGACAAGGAAGTTGTCGGCGCGGCCGAACTCGAATTGATCCGCGAAACAATCATTCAGCGTTTCGGAACAAGCGTTAGTCCGGCCTCGATCGCGCGTGCGCTCGCCAACCACGGCATTCGACTGGGTCACCCGGAAATTCTCGAGGCTGACGTGCGTTGGCGCGAACGCAACTCGCTATTCACTCCGGAAGACCTCACGTTCGGCACGCTCGAGGCTGCAACCGCCTTGATGGAAAAAATCGAACGTCTGCGCCAGCGTTTTGAAGACGAAGGGGTGATGCTGGAACACCTGCTCCACGAGGTACGGCGAATCAAAAGCGAGCTGGAGTTGATGGCCGCCAGTGATAAGGCAAGCAATAAACATCTGGCGGATGAGCTTGCGCAGTGGCTCACGATTTGGCTGCAAAACCCACAAATCTTCCCCGAATGGCTCGCTTTGCGTCGCGCAACCCCCGACTTTAAGTCTTTACAGGATTGACAAGATTCTTCAGGATTAACATGTAAATCCTGATCAATCTTGTAAATCCTGTCCCACATTCTGGAACTTTCCCAAGCCCACCAGCGAATACCAATGACCGATGACCCCAACCGACCTTAACGATAGCGAATTACTACGGTCGATGCTGGCCGGAGATGAGGAAGCACTGGCGCTGCTCTATCGTCGCCGCCAAGGCTCAATCTACCGGTTTGCTTTGCAGATGAGCGGGTCTAAAACGATCGCGGAAGACGTCACGCAGGAGGTCTTTCTCTTCCTGATGCGTGAAGGACACGTGTTTGATCCGGCAAGAGGATCGGTCAGCGCATTTCTTCTGGGCGTCGCGCGGAATCACGTGCTGCGTCGTTTGCGAGTGGAACAGCTTCTCGCGCCGCTCAGCGACGATGCTGACGATGACGTTCCCTTACTGCACGCGAGCACGGATCTTTGTCCACTCGAGGATCTGACGCGTGCTGAAACTATCGAGTCGGTACGCAAGGCTGTGTTGAGCCTGCCGTCGAAGTATCGAGAAGTCGTTGTCTTGTGCGAGCTGCAAGAGGTTAGTTACGAAGAGACTGCGGAGATTTTGGGTTGCGCGATCGGCACGATACGATCGCGCTTGCACCGGGCGCGAGCGCTCCTGCTCGCAAAGCTTCGCCCGGCAGCGGAAGCTGAGGAAGAAGGTTCAGCAACCGTGAAGTCAGCGAGGTGTTTCGCATGAACAGTCAAAGAGATGAAGAGATGCTAACGCGCGGGTTGCGAGCGCTTGCCGAGGAAATGGAAACGCTCGGCGCGCCTGACGAGATTGAGACGAAGTTACTCAAAGCGTTTCGTGCGCGTCAGGTAGTTACTCCAATTAGGCGCAGGCAGTTGAATTCTCGTTACTGGTTAGTCGCAGTCGCGGCGATGTTGTTGATTGCTATTAGTGTCGTAGTTTTTCGCTGGAATCAGGAGGATACTGTCGATACTCCTCGTCAAGCTGTCAAACAAACAGAGCCACAGAAGAATTTTGAGAACGACAAGAAGACGTCAGATGAGTTGCCCAAAGACGTCGAGTATCACGCCGTTGACATGCCATCGAAGCGTCCTAATCGGAAGCCGGCTCGCAAGGCAGGTGTGCGCCGGTCGGAAAACACTCAAGTCGCAAACCATGCTAGCGAGATCGCGACCGACTTCATTCCGCTCAGTTATATGAATGCTGCGAGTCTTCAGGATGGCGGACAGATAATTCGCGTTGAGCTACGCCGTTCGGCGCTGGCAAATTTCGGTTTGCCGGTCAACATGGAACGCTATAACGAGAAAGTTAAGGCCGATGTTTTATTAGGGATCGATGGCATGGCCCACGCAATACGTTTTGTTCAATAGCTGAAAGGAAAGAGAAGATGAAAAGATTATTCGAACTTCTGGCTGTTGCCACTTTGTTATCACTGGCATCTGCGGCATTTGCTCAACAAGCGACGCCTGCGCCGGAAGGCACTGTTGTGATCAAACAGCGAGTATTTCAAGGGCCGGAAGGCGCGCCGCTACCTCCTCCGGGTGCAGACTTTGTGTTTGTCGCCTCTGAGAGCTTTGGCGGGAAGATTGTGAAAGGTGCTCCGTACTCGGCGGAGGCTGTCACCGAGTCGGTTCAAACACTGAGCGACGGTAATCGCATCGTCAACCGGATCACCAGCGCGATTTATCGCGACGGCGAAGGCCGCACGCGCAGGGAACAGACGTTGAAAGGTCTTGGCGGTGTTGGTGCCGGTGATGAGCCCTTGCAGACCATCTTCATCAACGATCCCGTAGCCGGGGTGACTTATTCCCTGGACTCACGTTCGCACATCGCGCACAAGAGCGCGCCGTTCAAATTAGAGTTCCTCTCGAAGCCGGGGGCTCCTGGGGTGGAAGGGCAAAAGTTTGAATTCAAAGTTGAACGAGGAACGCCAGGCAGTGGAAGCGTGATCGTGGCGCCGGGCGCAGGCGCCCCGCCGCCGACAGCAGGTGTGCGGGTGCCCGGACCGGAGATTGACCACTTTACCTTCAGGACTGAAGGTGCGGCTCCGGGCGCCTTCGTTTTCAGGAAGCGTGGAAACAACGCTAACGAAGTGAAGGAACAACTCGGCAAGCAAATCATTGAAGGCATTGAAGCCGAAGGCACGCGCACGACGATCACGATTCCGGCAGGTGAGATTGGCAACGAACGTGCGATCGAGATTGTTAGTGAGCGTTGGTATTCACCGGAGTTGCAGTTGATGGTGATGACTCGTCACAGCGATCCGCGCTCAGGCGAGACAACTTACAAGCTGACAAACATCAATCGCGCCGAACCCGCGAAGTCGCTATTCGAAGTACCGGCGGGATACACGGTCAAAGAAGGTCCGCACATCGCACCAACCATCGGACCACTGCCGCGCAAAAGGGTCGCAAATCCGGAGTAACCACCGCGCTCTCGGTTACACCACAACCATCCACAGATTACACAGAAAAGAATCTGCGTAATCTGTGGATGCTGTCTTATTCTTCTTCTTCACCGCCTCTAATCCTACCCTCAGCACGCGATTGCTCAACGATTTTTTGGGCCAACTGACCCGGAACGGGATCGTAGTGAGAAAACTGCATGTGGAACGAACCACGCGCGGCGGTGATTGAATTCAGTGTCGATTGGTAGTTGAGCATTTCGGCCATCGGCACCTGTGCCTTGATCACCTGCTGCTTGCCCGTCGTTTCCATTCCCTGTACACGGCCGCGGCGGGAGTTGAGATCGCCCATGATGTCGCCGGCGTATTCCTGTGGCGCAGCGATCTCGACATCCATCACCGGTTCAAGTAATGATGGTCTAACTTTCTCCATCGCCGCACGAAATGCCTTGCGGCCGGCAGCTCTGAACGAATGCTCGTCGGAATCGACGGGGTGATAAGAACCGTCAACTAACTGCACCTTGAAATCCACCAGCGGATAACCTGCGATCGCGCCGGACTTCGCCGCTTCGATGATTCCTTTTTCAATCGCCGGCCGAAACTGTTGCGGTACTGAACCACCAAAGATTTTGTCTTCGAAAACAAAACCGCCACCGCGCGGCATTGGCTCGAACACGCACTTGCAATCGCCAAACTGTCCGCGACCGCCGGTCTGCTTCTTGTGCCGCCCCTGGACCTCTGCGCGTTGTGTAATCGTCTCTTTGTAAGGAACCTTGGGCGGATGAAGCGTGACTTCCACGCCGTATCGCTTCCTTAACTTCTCCACCACTGTCTCTACGTGCAATTGACCCGAGCCTGACAGCAGAAACTCTTTCGTCTGTGCATCACGACTGAAGTGAAGCGCGGGATCTTCTTCGAGAATCTTGTGCAGCGCGGCGCTGATCTTCTCCTCGTCCTGTCGCGACTTCGGCTCGATGGCAAAAGCGATTGCAGCCTCCGGATACTCGACAGGGTCGTAAACGATCGGCGCTTGTTTGTCACAAAGCGTGTCGCCGGTTTGGGTTTCTTTCAATTTCACGCACGCGACAATGTCGCCCGCGTGTGCTTCGCTGACTTTGTCGAGTTGTTTTCCCTGTGTTCCGTGAAGTGCGCCGAGGCGCTCCATTACTCCACGAGTGGAGTTGAATGCGTTGGCATCAGTATTAAGATGACCGCTGATAATCTTGAAGACGTTTATGCGGCCCGCAAACGGATCGGCGACGGTCCTGAAACAATAAGCTGAGAATGGTTCGCTGTCGCTGTACTTGCGAGCGATACGCTCAGCATCCGGACCTGCATCGACCGGCTTGCCCCACTCGGTTTCGTGGTGTGCCGGATCGGGAGCGTAGTCAACCAGTCCGTTCAGCAAAGCGCGCAACCCAACCTGCGTGATACTCGAGACCGCGAACACGGGGCAGAGTTTGCTCTGTGCGATAGCGTTGTTGATGTTTGGAAGGATGTCGGCCTCGTCGAGTGTTCCTTGTTCGAAATACTTCTCCATCAATGCATCGTTCGACTCTGCGACCAACTCAACCAGGCGCTCGCGTGTCTTCTCGACGATGTCACGGCCCTCGGAGGGAATGTCGATCTCCTTTGCCTGGCCGTCGGCGCCCAGCTCGTAAGCTTTCATATGGACCACGTCCACGACGCCGCGAAAGTCTTTCTCTTTTCCGATCGGTAACGTGAAAGGAATGATTGCTCTGCTGAACGTGTTTTGTGCAGTCTTCAATGCTTCGCCGAAATCGGCGTGCTCTTTGTCGAGTTTGGTGATCACCATGATTCTCGGGACCATGAACTCGTTGGCGTAGGCCCACGTCTTTTCCGTCTGCACTTCAACGCCTTTGACTCCGTCGACAACGACGATGGCGCAATCTGCGATGCGGAGCGCGGGCCGCGCGTGTGCAACGAAAGCCGCGTATCCGGGCGTGTCTATAAAATTGAGTTTTGTATCGCGATGTTCGAGATGTGCGAGTGCGGTATTGAGTGTGATCTTACGGGCGATGGAATCTTCTTCAAAGTCGGTAACCGTTGTGCCTTCATCTACCTTACCCCAGCGTGGTGTGGCTCCGGCGACGTAGAGAAGCGAGCTGACGAGCTGCGTCTTCCCTGCGTCGCCGTGTCCAATGACAGACAGATTTCTGATGGCTTCGGTCGGATAGACTTTCATATGTTTGATTCCTTTCAGACATGCGAATTTTGGCGAAGGATTATGATTTAAGGGCAGTAATTTATCTGAGGGGTGAGGGTTAAAGCAAGTTGGCTCGCGCAAAGGCGCAAAGACGCGAAGCCTCCGGTATCGAAGCTTCTTTCTTGCGCCTTTGCGCCTTTGTGCGAGCAATTCGCGGCATCTTTTGGCCCGCTCATTGCATCAGAAACCCTGGAATAGGAGATAGGTAAAAGTCATGCATTTCAGGAAATTTCTGGCTTTCGCAGCGGCATTTTTGATTGCACTTTCGGCAGTCGGAATGGCCTCTGCAAAGACAAACGAAGAGCGGAGTCTAGACGCAATTGAGCCATTGAACATTGCGATTCTGATACAAGACGATCTCGTGTCACAGGTAAGTAACGAGATTGGTGTAACACGCGATTTCATCCGGTCTTTGCCCCAGGGCTCTCGCGTGATGGTTGGTTACATAACTAGTGGCTCGCTGCAAGTGCGACAGCCATTTACCACGGATCTCGAGAAGGCCGCAAAATCGTTGCGCATACCGCTCGCAACTCAAGGAAGTTCTGCGTTCAATCCGTACGTGGAAGTATTGGAAGCATTGCGTAAGTTCGAAAGCGAGTGGAGCGGCGCCAATGCAGTGTTGTTGATTTCAGACGGCCTGGACACGTCGCGCGGCTTTGATTCAACGGCTGCGGGTCACACGATTGATCTCGAGCGCTCAATCAGGGAGGCAAACAAGAGGCGCGTTTCGATCTTCAGTTTCTATGCACCGTCCGTTGGACTTACAAGTCACAATCGTTTAGCGGCCAGCTACGGGCAGAGCTCGCTGAACAGGCTTAGCAATGAGACCGGCGGCAGGGCGTTTTTCCAGGGCACGACCGGGTTCGTGACATTTGATTCTTACTTCTCGCGTTTGCGCGAGACGTTGAACCGGCAGTACGCCCGAGCGCGGTAACACGAGGTCTTTAGCCTCTGAAAAATAATAGGTCCTATATAGTCATATAGGACCTATTTCTATTTCTGCTGCTCAGTGGTAAAGTTAGCGCCGTTCCAGAAACCCACACCAGCGTCCAGAGCAGTGCGCGAATATTGTCTCATCGTTGAAGGCGCGTATCTTTCCGAATCTGAGGCTGAGCATGCTCTGCGGGATCCGTTCATCGAAGACTGGGTTGAACAGACCGGCCGCTTTCGTATTCACAATATGGACGAGATTCAGATCACTCCCGGCGTTACTCTCGGATCGTTGGGAGTGGTGATGTTGGACGATCGTGTGTTCGAGATCGCGAGCACCGATCCTGAACATCCGTTGACCGAGCACAAGGCAAAAGGGGTTGCAGAGGCGCTGCGACGCCAGGACATGTTTGACGAAATTAGAACTGAGCCACGCAGTGAAGAATAACGAAGTGCCCGAATCATTTCTTGATGGACGCGTCCGGGTTGTCGTTGGAGACATAACGCAACAGGACGTCACCGCAATCGTCAACGCTGCCAATTCGTCTTTACTCGGGGGCGCCGGCGTGGATGGCGCAATTCATCGCAACGGTGGCCCACAAATTCTTAAAGAGTGCCAGGAGATTCGAAACACACTTTATCCGGACGGATTACCGGCGGGTGAGGCCGTGATCACCAGCGGCGGAAACCTGCCTGCCAAATACGTGATCCACACAGTTGGCCCAATTTATGGGCAGGACGCGGAACGCGAAGCCGAGCTCCTGGCTGCTTGTTATCGAAACTCCCTGCTGCTGGCCTACAAGCATCACATCTCGTCGATCGCATTTCCCTCCATCTCAACTGGCGCTTACGGATATCCCAAACCGGAAGCGGCGAAGATTGCCTCAAAAACAATCAAGGAATTCCTCACGACAGATCAGGAGATTAAGGAAGTGCGCCTGGTCTTTTTTCAACAAAGCGACGCGAGCACATTTCTTGACTACCAGGAATTCGAGTAGACTCTCCAACTTTGTTGCAGGATCTACATGATTAGACATGTTTACATGTTAATCCTGAATAATCCTGTAATTCTGTAAAAAGAGATGATTGAAACCACTGAAATGGAGCAACGTGTGACGCAAAAAGCTGCGTTACCCGCGCCGTTAATTCCGCTCGAACGGCTGGTGTGGAATTACTGGTGGAGTTGGGCTGCCGATGGTGAAAGTATTTTCCGCGATCTCGATTCGGAAATCTGGGAAGACTGTGAACACAATCCTCGCCAACTGCTCGCCAAGACTTCCGCATATCGACTTGCCGAGGCTGCGACCGATCCTGTTTACCTCGAACGTGTGCGCCGCATCGATCAGCGTTTTCAGTCGTACATGTCTTCGGCTCCTCATATCCAATCTGAAGCCATAACGCAGGAACATCCAGTCGCTTATTTTTGTGCCGAGTTCGGCGTTCACACTTCGCTACCGCTTTATTCCGGCGGTCTCGGTATACTCGCCGGCGATCATCTCAAGTCCGCCAGCGATCTTGGTTTGCCGCTTGTCGCGATCGGCTTGCTCTATCGCTACGGCTATTTCCGGCAGCGACTGCGCAACGATGGTTGGCAGGAAGAGCACTACGGCGAAACATTCCCAAACGAACTTCCAATTCATCTGGTTAAGAACGACGGTGACACGCCGTTGCGAATCGAGGTTTCGATTCGTGAGCGCAACGTGTTGGCCCAGGTGTGGCGAGCTGATGTTGGGCGAGTGCTACTCTATCTTCTCGACACAAACATTCCTGAAAACGTCGAGACCGATCGCTGGGTCACCGGGCATCTTTACGGTGGCGATCGCGAAACACGCATCGTGCAGGAGATGCTGCTCGGTATCGGCGGTGTCCGGCTGTTAAGAAAACTCGGCGTGTCGCCGCACGTGTTCCATCTGAACGAAGGCCACTCCGCTTTTCTCACGCTCGAACTCGCGCGCGAAGTGATTCAAACAGACAAGCAGCCCTTGTCTGCTGCTATTGATACAGTGAAACGGCAATGTGTTTTTACAACGCATACGCCCGTTGCAGCGGGTAACGATGAGTTCGAAATTTCGCTCGTTACACGCGCGTTCGGACCTGGTTACTTGAACGAGCTTGGTCTAAGTGAAGAAGAATTTCTCGCGCTCGGCCGTGTAGATCCCTCAAACAATACTGAACGCTTCGGACTAACTCCGCTCGCTATTCGCATGTGTCGTTCGACCAATGGTGTGAGTCTGAAACACGGAGAAGTCTCGCGCGCGCTCTGGCAAAAACTCTGGCCCGAAAAGAAAGTCGAAGAGGTTCCGATCAGCCATATCACTAACGGAGTTCACGCCCCGACGTGGATTTCGCCGTTGTTGCGCTATCAGTTCGAGCAGCACGTCGGCGAAGATTGGGAAGCAAAGCTTCGAAATGCGGCTGCCTGGACGGATGCGGTAGCGCGCGTTCCTGATGAAGAGTTGTGGAAAGCTCATGTGCTCTTGAAACAGCGCCTCGTTGCATTCATTCGTCAGCGCTCGGCCCAATCGCGAATCGCGGCCGGAGAGCGAGCCGATTACATTGAAGCAGCGAATACGATGTTTGACCCGGCTGCACTGACGATCGGCTTCGCACGTCGTGTAGCGGGTTACAAACGTTGGAATTTAATCCTGAGTGATCGGCAACGTCTGTTGCGATTGATCAATAATGAAGAGCGTCCCGTCCAGTTTGTGTTTGCCGGAAAAGCACACCCGCAAGATGAAGGATCGAAGCTCGTCCTGCAACAACTTGCGCAGTGGAAGTACGACCCGGCCGTGAGACAGCGCGTTGTATTTCTTGAAGACTACGATCAGGAGATTGCGCGCCAGTTGGTCCAATCGGTTGACGTCTGGTTGAACGTTCCGCGCCGGCCGCTCGAAGCTTCAGGCACGAGCGGCGAAAAAGTCGCAATCAACGGTGGGTTGAACCTATCAATACTCGATGGCTGGTGGCTAGAAGGTTACGACGGAACGAACGGGTTTGCGATTGGAAATGGAAACAGCGATGTGTCAGTTGCGCAGATGGATGCCGCTGACGCTGAGTCGCTGTATCGCACCCTCGAACTGGAAGTTGTGCCGCTCTTTTACGACCGCGATAACGATGGACTTCCTCGCAACTGGATCGCCATGATGAAACGCGCGATTCAGACACTCGCACCGAAGTACAACAGTGATCGAATGGTTGAAGACTACGCTCGTAAGATCTACTCCTCAGGTGACACGGTTTAGAGTTCAAGCAGCTTTGCTCGAAGTCTGCTTTTTAGCCGGCGGAGCAGGCGCAGGCATGTAGCCTGGGGCGTAAGCCCCAGGAACTGAAAGAAATGGAATCAGAGCCCATGAAATGGGCGGCAGTCGTGGGGGCTGCAAATTGTTGCATTTTTGCCGCATTCGTTCTGCCGCCCGCATTCGCGGGCTCAACCTTTTTATTTACGACTGGTCCTAGGGTTCCGCGAGCAAGCTCGCTCCACCCTAGGCTTTATGCTTGCGCCTGCTCCGCAGGCTAAAACGGGCCTTTTTGGGCAAAGCCAGTTCAAGCTTTAGCTTGCTCTGTAAACCACTGCCCTAAAGGCTGAACTCAGGAAAGATGAATCAGGATCTGAGTCAACCCTCACGGTTTTCGTGGCGACTGTTTTGGATTGTGTTTGTCGCCGCTGTTCTGAGTGCTCTTGCCGCTCTGCCGATGGCTCTCGAACTGGTCCGCGGCGCTCTGGACCAGGCGCAACTGCCGCCAGTTCCACTTCCGTTGCTCATCCTGATAGGCACGATCCAGAACCTGGTGTTGCTCGCACTATTTGTTGGCCTCGGCTTAGCGCTCGGCGCAAAACTCGGCCTCGGTCCTCACTTAACCCAAGCGTGGCTTGCAGGTTCGCTCACGCGCGCTGACGTTTGGTCCACCGTAAGAACAGGTCTTCTCACCGGTCTAGGCGTATCCGCCATACTCCTTCCTGCCCTTCTCTTTTTGGCGACGCTTCTTCCGAATCTGCCATTTGTCGCAGCAGCGAGTATTTCGCTTTGGAAGAGATTTCTTATTTGCTTCTACGGAGGTATCTACGAGGAGATTTTCGCGCGTTTGTTTCTTCTCTCACTCCTCGCCTGGCTCTTCAACCGGAGTTGGCGAAGGCCGGGTCATCCACGCTCGTACCCGTTCTGGACAGCGAACTTCATCGTCGCAGTGCTCTTTGGTTTGGGTCACTTGCCTTCAGCCTCACTGGTGATGGCGATTACCCCACTGGTTGTCGGCGCCGCGCTCCTGTTGAATGGGATAGCGGCAGTGGTTTTCGGCTGGCTTTACCGCAAATACAACCTCGAGACCGCAATGGTTGCCCACTTTACTGCCGACTTTGTACTGTACGTCGTGGGTCCTTACCTTCTGTGAGATGAACTTCGCTGCGTGTTAGACTACACGGCCCGAATGAAATACTGCACTATCTGCAAAGCAAAATACGACGACAGCGTGAGCTTCTGTTCGATTGACGGTGAGGTGTTGGAAGCCGACCCCGCCTCGATCGTTAACACCGTGCTCGACGGGCAATACCAGATGGAAGCGCTGCTGGGCAAAGGCGGGATGGGAGCAGTCTATCGCGCGCGTCATATTTTGCTTGGCGATCGCGTCGCGATCAAAGTGCTGCCGCCGGAAGTCAGAACAAATGCCGAATGGTTACGAAGGTTCAGGCGCGAAGGTCAGGCAGCACGTCGTTTTCGACACCCGAACTCGGTGACGGTTTACGATCTCCGCACCTCTGCCGATGGCACGATCTACATGGTGATGGAGTTTGTCGAAGGACACACTCTGGCTCACGAGCTCAAGAGGCGAGGACGATTTACTGCCGCCGAGGCTTTTGAAATTCTCACACCGATCATGAGCGTTCTCGATACCGCGCATTCGATGGGTGTCGTACATCGTGATCTGAAGCCCGAGAACATCATGGTGGGACAACCTGCCGAAGGCGGAGAACCGGTGGTTAAGCTGCTCGATCTCGGCATCGCCAAGATGCGCGAGATTGCCGGTGACAATGGAGGAAACACTGCACTCACAACGGCGGGCCAGGTGCTCGGCACTCCTTATTACATGTCGCCCGAACAGTGGGGCGAGATTCCGCGCGATGGCAGCAGCGAGATTGATGGCCGTGCGGACCTTTATAGTCTCGGCCTCGTCTTCTACGAAATGATTGCAGGCAGGCGTCCTTTTGCAGGTAACACGTTGCATGAATTGCGACGCGAGCATGTCACCAGGAGACTGCGGCCGTTGCATGAAGTCGCACCTGATGTACCGCGAGGTTTCAGTGATGCGATCGAGCGTGCTACAGCTAAGGATCGAGGTGATCGGCAGGCAACAGCAGGTGCTCTCGCGAACGAACTGCGCGCGGGATTGGCTACGTCTCCGACTCCCGGCGGCCAGGCTGCTGACCTTGCTGAAACGATGGCGCTCAAGACTGAGTTGAAAACAAATTCCGACGTTAATGCGCCGACGGTACTTACACTCGATCCGTCGCCGACTGCTTCAGCCGAGCGCGGGGCTGTCACAAACGATCCGACCGTTTACGAGCCAGCGAGGCGTGAGCCTGAGATGTCCGGCGCGACCGTAGCCGAATCTGCTTCGATGGCGTCGAGCGTGACGGTTCCGCACGCGCCAAAGCCCGCGGTTCCCGAACTGCCGAAGATCGACGCCGAGAAACCGGCTTCAAAAAGCAAAGCGGCATTGTTGATATCTGCTGGAGTGGTGTTGGTACTTATTCTGGCGGTGGGGATCGGAGGCGTTTGGCTTTGGAATCGTTCGAGGTCAACCACGACCGGATCGAACGGATCAAACGTCAATAGTCCCGGAGCAGTCGTCAACCCTGCGATCGAGGTCAGTCGTTACTGGCTTGAACTCGCGCCGGCAGCTTCCGGTGCGCAGCCAACGAGAGTGGCGGGCCTGGTACCGATTGCTTCCGGCCAGTCGTTCAAGTTTCACTTCGCTTTCAACGAAGAAGGTTACGTTTATATCTTTGGTCCCGGTGAGAACAACCAGCCGACGGCGTTCCTGACAACAAAACCGCTGCCGCAAAGCGGAGTCAGGAGTAATAAGGTTTCGAAGGGAGTCGAGTTTAGTTTTCCAAGCGGGTCCGGCAATAATGTGACGCTTGATAAGAATCCCGGGACGGACAACTTCACGGTTATCTTTTCAAGGACGCAACTGTCATCGCCGTCGTTTCTAAACGAGCCGGTTACTGGTCAACCTTTGTCGGCGGCACAGCAGGCTGAGCTGAAATCTTTTGTGAGCAAGTATCAGGAAAAGCGAGTGGCCACTGAACTCGACGAATCAAACGCGCGCGCGCCGTTTGTAAGAGTTAAAGCAGCGCCTGAACAGACCCGTAATCCGATTGTCTTTGACATCCGTATCCAGCACAATTAGCGCTCGCGTTCTTTACCTGTTAATGCTTCTCTTTGCTCCGAAGGAGCAAAATGTTTATAGCTTGCAAACCAATTGTTTCTCGCTCCGTTAGGAGCGACATGTACATTGCGCTCCTAATCCTGAGAACCATGTAATCCTGTAACAAGGAGATTCAGTAATGCGAATGAGTGTCATAGCTTTAGGACTTGTTTGTCTTTGTGCCGTAGTGATCGGAATAGCCGCACCGGTGCAGGATGAAGATGTTCGGGGTGCATTTTTGACGTCGCGGCCAAAGGAAAAGCCCGCGACTTCGGCACCGGCAAAGAAGCCCGGTAGAAGACGTCCGAAACAACTTGCCGCTTCGAACAGCCCGAGCAACGCGGGCAAGCCGAGCAATGAGGGCAAGCCAAGCAACGCGATTAAGGCGAGTAATCCTTCTTCAGAGAAGAAGCCAGCCAATTCTGAAACCTCGGCGCCATCGTCTACGACATCTTCGTCCACGAAGCCGGTTAATACTCCGCGTATGGGTCTCGGGTTGACTTTGTTTATGCGCGACTCGAGTGGTTTGGCGGTGCGCGTGGACCCCAATCACGTTTTTCACAAAGGCGATCGCGTGCGTGTGTTGTTGGAAACGAATGCCGATGGCTATCTCTACATTTTCAATAGCACGAATGACGGACCAGCCGTGATGATCTACCCCAACGCCGATCTCGATGAGGCGGGGAACTACGTCCAGGCACATGTGCCCTTCGAGATCCCGGGCAGCCAGTCCGCGGATGAGCGATTGCGCTGGTTTGCATTCGATGAAACCAGCGGCACTGAACGATTGTTCTTTGTTTTTACGCGTGAGCCTTTGAGCGGCATTCCGATCGAAGACGAGCTAATCGCTCTTTGCCGTGACTCCAAAGAGAGTTGCCCAGTCAAACCCAGCAGTGAAGTGTGGGCGGCGGTCCAGAAAGAGATGCAGGCGCCACTCAAGACCGACAAGACACAGCAATACGGTGTAGCAGAGACGACCAGTGAGCAGCAGGCATCAACACGTGGTTTGGGGTTAGCTAAAGATGATCCACAACCTTCGTTGGTAATGATGGCCTCGTCAGCTCGTCCGACACTCGTCGCAACACTTGATTTAATTCATAAATGAGTTTGAATCCACAGATTACACAGATTGCACAGAAGAATCGGCGTAATCTGTGGATTGCTTTCATGCTTAAGTTTTGAAAGGGAAGGGAAATGAACTGTACACACAGGGAAGTAATCGGCGTTTTGTTGGCAGTCTTTTTATTGATTGCGCCGGTGTCTTACGCGCAACAGACCGATTCGGGCGGCGCGGCTTTGCGCGAGGGAAGACGCTTGCTCAAGCGCGGGCAAGCAGATAAGGCGCTGATTCAATTGCGCAACGCGCTCAACCTCTATACCGCTGCCAAGAACAACAGCGGCATGGCAGCCGCACACAATGAACTGGGCGATCTTTACCTGCGACAGGGCCAGTACCAGGTTGCGCTCGACAACTATCAAAAAGCGCTCGATGGGTTTTTCGCCGGCGACGCTAACAAGCAGCAATCAGTGAATACCACCGCCGTTGCGTCAGCGGTCGCGCCGGTAGCAGGAGCAGCGGCGGGAGTGGCCGCCACAATTGCCGACGACAAGTACAACGCAAACCTGATGCTCGCCAAGATCGGCGATGTGAATTTCCGTTTAGAGAAGATAGCGGAATCGAAAGCTGCGTACAGCCGCATGGTCATCAAAAAGCCTGAAGGCGTAGCGTCGAAGGCCGGCCGAAGGTTTGGCGGCTTGAGTGCGATCACCGGCGCCATCTCCACCGGAAGGGTGGATGTGTCCGCACCGACCAGCGCTCTGACGGTTGCTCTTGAAGCGAAGAAGGAGCTCGAGGAGTATCGCACGTCGATCGTTTATTCGAGTTATCAATTGGGAATGGGCCGGCTCGCTTACGCCGACAACGATCTGGAAACAGCAAGAAAGCACTTCAGCGATGCACTTGAAGCGGCCGGCAACAGCATCGCGGGAGTTGCCAAGCTCGGACAAGTGCGACGGTTTCGTGCAGCCGCGCGCACGAGTCTCGGCGACATTGCGCTGCGCCTGGGCAAGTTCAAGGACGCGGTGAAGTTTTACAACGACGCAAAAAAAGGTGCTCAGGACGACAAACGTCTGGATTTGATGTGGCCTGCGCAACGCGGTTTGGGACGCAGTCTCTGGGTTCAGGCTGCACAGGAGAAAGATCCCAAGAAGGCTTTAACTTTGCGCGAGCAGGCGGTCGCGAACTATCGCGAATCGCTTACGACGATCGAAACACTGCGACAGGGAAGTTTGCGTGCCGATGAATCGCGTACCACGTTTCTGGCGACGATCAAGGACGTCTTTGACGAAGCCGCCGGTGCCTATGCAGCGATGGCATTGACGAGTGCCACCGCGGGTGCGCCACTCAGTGGTAAAGCACTCGAGTATGCGGGCGAAGCTTTTCGCATCAACGAGCAGTCACGCGCTCGTTCGCTCCTCGACATGCTGGCCGAAACTGGCGCCGCGATAACCGAAGGCGTTCCGGCGGAACTCTTGAAACGTAAACAGGAGAACCTCGATCGCCAGCAGGAGATCGCTGACATTTTGACGGGAATAAACGTTTCCACTGAGGAGTTGAAGAGTAAACCTGCCGAACTCGACGCGGAACTGGAAAAACTACAGACGGAGTACGAAGAGATTGAGAACCAGATCCGCACTGCCAGTCCACGTTATGCCACGCTCACTGCCAACAAACCTTTGACACTGGCCGAGGTGCAACAGAACGTTCTCGACGATCAAACAGTACTTGTCGAGTACGCGTTGCAGCCGGAGGAGTCGTATCTCTTTGCGGCAACTAAGACCGAAGTCAACTTATTTAAATTACCCAGCCGCGCGAATGTAGAAAGACTAGCGATGGATCTCCGCGCCCAGTTGATTCCTTCCAAACTCCAGCGACGGATTGTCGGCATCGATGTCGCCGAAGCTAATCGCGGGTTAGGTATAGCTGGTGCCGCACCCGAAGATGTTGCTCCGTTCGTGGCTGCATCCAACGCGCTTTACAAAGTCGTGCTCGAGCCCGCTGCGGGAATGATTGGAGAGAAGCGTTTGATGGTCGTGGCAGACGGCGCTCTCAACTACATTCCGTTTGAAGTGCTGCTCAAATCAGCAGACAGCGGCGACTTTTCATCGCTCGGATATTTAGTTAAGTCAAACGAGGTCGTCTACGCGCCCTCCGCCTCAGTCGTTGCCGCCATCAAGCAACAGCGATCGAAGACAACTAATCGTGCGATGCTGATCATTGCTGACCCGGTGTTCAATTCGAATGACACGCGTGCACGTAAGACTACCGCCACGCCCGCGAGCGACGCGGAAGTCCGAGGCCTGGGAATCCAGGGCGCACTCGCAGACGTAGCCGGATCCAACGCACCAGCGACGCCCAATCCAGCGATGGAAGGACTACCGCTGGCGCGTTTGAATGGCACGCGCACAGAGGCCGAGCAGATCTCCCAGCTCGCCAAAACCACCGGTGGCCAAGCCGACGTCTGGCTCGACCTCGATGCAAACGAAGAGAACCTCGGCACGCGCGACGTTACCAAGTACCGCATCATTCACGTCGCCACGCACGGCTTGCTGAACGCCGAGCGCCCGCAGTTTACGGGTGTCGTGCTCTCACTCGTCGGCAACAAGACACACGACGGCTTTGTGCGTACTGATGAAGTCTTCAATCTTCGCCTCGGCTCGCCTCTCGTAATGCTTTCGGCGTGCGAGACCGGGCTCGGCAAAGAGAAGCGAGGCGAAGGCGTTATGGGTCTTACTCGAGCTTTCATGTACGCCGGTGCTCCGACGGTCGGTGTCAGTCTCTGGTCGGTCGCAGACAAGTCCACGGCCGACTTGATGACAGACTTCTACCGCCGCCTGTTGAGCACAAGCGAATCCACCACCTCCTCGGGCGCGCTACGCAGCGCGCAGTTAGCGATGATCAACGGTAAGAAATACAGCGCGCCGTTTTACTGGGCGCCGTTTGTACTCGTCGGTGATTGGAATTAGCCACCGGAACAAGCCACAAAGAGGCACAAAAAGCACAAATGAGTTCACTTAATCATTTGTGCTTTTTTCTTGCCCGTCTGAGTTTGTACAAACCTCCGAGTCCACTCAACAGCAATACCGCCGTCGTTGGCTCTGGAATGGACTCCGGAATGGACTCGGCGGTCCCGTCGAAGGCTACGTTATCGATCCGGTTACTACCTGTAGATGACGTCGCGCCATTGAAGACGATTCGAAACGCCGCGTTCGCATTGTTATTCAGTGCGAGAATGCTGGACAGACTAAACACCAGCGGAACCGTTCCGAACGCCGTCAACGGAGTGTACGGTGGTCCGAAATCCACAAAATTGATTCCGTCGAGACTGTACTGCAACTGATTACTATTGAAGCCAGTGCTGGTGCCTTGAGTAGCAAAACTCACGACGATATTTGAAAAGCCAAGAGTGCTGACGTTGAAAGTTAGGTTGCGTCCGTTGTTGGCACTGCCCGTCCCGCCTTGCAGTGACAGCGCCTGTCCGGCAATGTCTCCTTGTCGCGCGTTGTTGGTAGTGCCCGCAGCAAACAGGATGTTCGCCACATTGAGACTGCTCGTGAGCGTTCCGGTCCCATGGTCCACGTTCAGGTCTGAATCGTTGAAGTTCCAGACGGCAAGCTCGTCGGCAAATGCCGCTTGTGAAGCTGCAAAGAACAACAGGACGGCACAGATGAGGTTAAATGGAAGTCGTCGGGTGAGACGATAATCCGGCTTAATAAACATACACGTTCTCCTTTGATGAGGGTTTTAGACGCAAGCGTCTGCGTAGAGAAAGCAGGAGAATCTTTTGTTTAAGAGACTCGTGAGGCTTGTCAGTAGTAGCCAGGCTCTGAGGACAGCCAAAGCTTTCTCGGTAACTCCGGCACAATATGACGATTCCGGTCACACGTCAATAGAAAAATAATGACATAAAGACGCAATTGTTTTCTCCGCTTTTGCTGCGCTAATATCCTTGAACAAGGAAGTCAAACAATCATGGGAAACAATTTTTTCAGAATCGACGACAGGGCGGCACTCGATAATCTGCTCACCGACTCGAAGCAGAAACCGGTAATTGTTTTCAAGCACAGTAACGCTTGTTCCATTAGTGCGCGGGCTTATCGCGAGATGGAAAAGTTTGACGGGCAGGTAAACATCCTCGAGGTCCAATCAGCTCGGGAGATCTCACGCGAGCTGGCGAACCTGACCGGCATCCGGCATGAGACGCCCCAGGTGATCGTTTTGCGAGATGGCAAAGCGGTTTGGAACGCGTCGCACTTCGACGTCACTGCCGGCGATGTCGCTAAGGCGCTGAAGTCTCTTAGCTAGCGTCGCCTCAAAAGTCTTCAAGCACAAAAGCACAAAGAGCACAAAAAATTTTCGACCTACCTTTTGTGCTCTTTGTGCTTTCTTGTGGCCGTTCTTCTATGATAAAAGCTTTCGCTCATTTAGTGTCTTTATGCAAATACTGAACGCAACCCGATTTGCCCTACTGACGGTATTTCTCGTTGTCACTGTTACAGCCGCGATTGCACAGGAACCCGACGATCAGCCTTCACCTTCACCGACACCTCACCCCGCGGCAACACAAAGTCCAACGCCTGCCGCTACGCCCGTCCCGAAAGTCGTCCGCCTTCACGGCAATCTCGAACTGGACGATGTCGTGGAAGTCAATGTCGAGAACCTGGAAAAATGGGCTGAAACGAACGATCCTTCCAAACTCGTTCCCTACATCGATGGCCGTGCGATCAAAGGAAACTATCCGGAGGAACTTCATCTTGAGCGCGGCCGCGTGATTTATCACCTGGAGATTTCTCCCGAGAACAAGGATGTGTGGACCGACTTGCTCGGTGCGCCGCGCGCGATAAGACGATCCGTGGCCGTCAGCGTCGGACTCGAAAATGGATCGGCTTTCGACAGCGTGCATCATGAGGGTAATCCGGTGCCGCTAACGATCATTTCTCCCGTGTATGGTGTCCTGGCGTTGCTCATAATCTTTGTCACCCTCGCTCTGTTGCTTTGGCTGGTGCGCAAGACGAACATCATTCGCGAACCTGGTCCTCCGCCGGCTCCCGGAAAATATCGCCCCTACAATCTTGGTCGTGCCCAGATGGCTTTTTGGTTTTTCCTGATCTATGCGTCTTACATAGCGATCTGGTTGATTACCAGCGCTCTCGACACGATCACTGCCTCTTTGCTCGCATTGATGGGCATCAGTGCCGGCACCGCGCTCAGCGAAGCTTTGATTGACACGGGCAAAGACACGACGAAGGCAAATCAGTTGCGCGACTTGACCGCGGAAAGGCTGGCTTTGGAGCAAAGTATTACTGATGCACAGTCGCAGGTAGATGCACTCAACGCTGCACCTGCTGCCGCCACCGATCAGATGACTCGCGACACGTTGAGCAGGCAACTGATCGATAGTCGCACGCGCATCGGCCAGATAGACCAACAACTTCGCACGCTCAATTCTCAACAGTCCGCGACCGTTTCAAGTGGTTTTCTGCGTGACATTCTCGCTGACTCCAGTGGCTACAGTTTTCACCGCTTCCAGATTTTTGCCTGGACCATTGTGTTGGGCGTTATCTTTCTATCCACGGTTTACAACAACCTGACCATGCCGGAGTTTAGTCCGACCTTGCTCGGCTTGATGGGACTCAGTGCGGGCACGTATATTGGTTTCAAGTTTCCCGAACAGAAGTGAATGCGAATGGAACCACGCGGACCGCAGATTGAGCCACGAGAAATCAAACACGAGGACGATTTCACTCTCAGTATTCTCTGGGGCGACGACCGGCGCTGCCGCTACGCCGCTTCGGAATTGCGTCGCGCCTGTCCGTGTGCGCAGTGCGTTAACGAGTGGACAGGTGAACGAGTGTTGAAGCCCGAGAGTATTTCTGAGAAGATTGAAATCAAAGATCTCAGCGTGGTCGGGCGTTACGCGCTCAACTTTCGCTGGAGCGACGGACACGAAACCGGGATTTACAGTTTTCGCTACCTGCGCGAGCTGTGTGAGAGTCAGAGCGAATTATGAACGAACGTGATTTCTTTAACGAGAAGGAAGAACTAAAAAAGGCGACGTATAGCTGTCCTCACTGTCGCGAACGCGCTGAATACGACGTCAGGTGGTTGAAGCGAACGAAGAAGCCGCAACTGCCGCGCGGCGCAAACGAACAGGATCGGGCGCGTTTTCAAAAGTCTCGAGACTATCTCGTGCGAATCGACGACATGCTCGCGTGCAGAAATGCTCGCTGTCGCCGGCGCTTTGAGATCCCCAGCTCCCAATCAGTGGTTTTCATCTGATCCTTGTAATCTGCGTAATCTGTGGATTAAAAAGCCGACACCCGTCGGATAGAATCTCCAACACATCATTCTAATATCCAAAAACCGGCCGGAAACTGATGGCTAGGCTCTTGCAGAGTCTCTGCCGGCTATGACTGAAACTCAACAATTCGCAGGCGCGAGCAAGACCAACACTTCTTTTCTGACGCCGTTTGAACGCCGGCTAGCCCCGAGAGTCCTTCCGAAGATCCCTTCGTGGTTGGAGACTTACCACTTAACGATGCTGACGCTTTTGTGGTCGTCGCTGATTTTATTCTTCTCCTACCTCGCCGCCCGCGACTTGCGCTGGCTTTGGGGAGTGTCGGCGATGGTCGCTTTGCAGTATGTGACTGATCACTACGATGGGAAAATCGGCAAGTATCGAGGTACAGGGCTCGTCCGGTGGGGCTATTACATGGATCATGTCCTCGATTACGTTTTCCTGTGCTCGGTCATAATAGGATATGCGTTCATTCTGCCCGAACGCTCCCGGTATCAGATCCTGATCACGCTCGCCATCTTTGCCGGTTACGAAGTGAGTACATTTCTCGCGTTCGCGGCAACGGATCGGCTGAAGATTAGTTATTTGAAGCTCGGTCCGACCGAGTTTCGCGTTGCGCTGATCGTCATTAACGCGCTGCTGGTGCAGTACGGGACGCGCCAGATGATTAACGGGCTGAAGTACGTGAACATCGGAGCCGCCATCGGCTTGGCCTATGTGATCTATCGGACGCACAAAGTCGTTTGGGCTCTGGACATGGAACACAAGCACGCCAATCTGTCTCGCTAAAGTCCCATTGTCCTGTTCCGCGTGTATCGTTTGCGACCGTACAATCCCGAAATCGTCTACTCCCGAAAAAATTTTTCCCGCGATGTGGCCCTTTTTTCTGTCTACCTGCGCGTTAGCGAATGTGGCCTCTTCTTTGCAAGGTCAATCGCAAGTCTAGCGTTCTAGCTCTTAGGAAATTTAAGGAACTGTGTGGCGGGAAATTCGTTGGATACATTCAGAACCACCGAAACTCGAAAATACTAGCAATGGCTGAGAAGAAAACAATTCGCATAATAAAGAAGGGCGAAAAAACCCGCCCGGTCGTTAAGGCAAAGGCAAACACCGCTCGTGAAACGGCGCGTGATATGGTTGAGACCGTGTCCAATTGGGTTAACGAATTCCAGCAACGGCGCCGCACCGAAACCACCAACGCGTTGAGGATTCTTTCCAAGACGCCGCGGGGCAGCGAAGCCTGAGTCACACATTTAAGAACTAGCCGGATCTCAAGGAACGAAGACGGCGCGAGCAGACCTGCAAAGCAGGAGTTGGCTCGCGCCTTTTGATTTGCGCGCCTTTCGATTGTTTGACACGCCGTTCGCGGTGGCGATAGCATCGCGGCAAGCATGGCCAGAAGGAGCTCTCCACCAAAGTCGAAGCGACAGCAACCCAGACCCGTGTTTGACAGCATACGCAAGCCCGGTGCGCCCCCAGGGCATCCGATCGCTCGAGCGAAGCCGGACGAGGTCGCGCGTCCGGCGGGTCGCAAGGCGAAACATAAACGACGTCCAGAAACGGCAGGCGATAACGATGTCTGAAGACAATCTGGTAGCGCGCAGATTTTTGGATTGCGCAGCGGATTTTTTGGTGGGTGACTATCTACCGAAGATTGAGCGCTGCCTCGAGAAGCTGACTGACGAGCAGATCTGGTGGCGCGCGAACGCGGAATCAAACAGCATTGGCAACCTGATCCTGCACCTTTGCGGCAACGCGCGTCAGTGGATCGTTTCGGGTGTTGGCTCGCAGCCCGACCACCGCAATCGCGATGCAGAGTTCGAGCGGCGGGAACTAATCCCTCGTGAGGAATTAGTGAAACTACTCCGCTCCACCCTCGCCGAAGTCGAAACGACTCTTCGCAAACTCGACTCCGGCCTGGTGCTTGAGAACCGCAAGATCCAAGGCCACGACGTGGACATCCTCGAAGCCATCTTCCACGTAACGGAACACTTCTCCATGCACACCGGTCAGATCATCATGCTGACCAAGATGCTCACCGCCTCCGATCTTGGCTTCTACGAGTTTGAAGGAGATGCGCCGGTACGGCGTTGGTATTTCTGACGCTCTGTTCTTGCACGAAAGTACGCAATCGCGTCGGGAGGGAAACCTACAGATTACTTAGCGGAAGCTCCACTTCGAGAGGCGAGCACACTGCGGGTGTCGGAGGAGATCTCATCCGCCATTTTGCGCCGGACGTCTTCAGATGCACTTGTGCCTGGCCACTTATGAATGATCGTGCCCGTCTGATCTATCAGGATGTGAGAAGGAAGGACCATCGAATACAGCTTTGGTGATGGCACTGCCTCGTTCTGCGCCCACAAGTATGAGCTAGCATCCGAAGCCAGTGAGCGAGTGTATGTGAAGAACTCTGCCGGGGGTGCTGAGGATGTGACCGAAACAAGATAATAGTGGACCCCTACTTTCCTCATCGAGTCGTGGACCACTCTGAGTTGGTCTGAGGCGGCACTAGTTGCCCCACAGTCAGGATCAACCAACACCAGCATTGATACACCATCACCAATTGCCCCCCGAGAGTTGGGCGCCTTGCTCATCTTTGAAGTGGCTCAGATCAATGCGTTCACCAACAGCCGGCCCTACCCACGATTCATTCACGTCTTCAGGATGATTGAATTCACGAGTGTTCTCTGCGACAGCAGGAAGGAGTGAGTTTCTTTTAGCCAAGATATAAGACGCGACACCGGCAAGGACAATGAGGGCTATTAGGTACGTGAGAAATTGTGAGGCAGCATATTTCATTGTAAGACCTCATGGACGGATGGTTACATCGCCGTTCCCGCCGGGACCTTTTTCCGAGCGGTTGTCAGGACGCCCCAAGTCCAAAGAAGCTTTGACCAACCCAAGACGTGCGCGAGCCCGAACCGAAGAGTCTTGAATTGAAGACATCAATTCCTTAACCGTAAGTACGTCGGCCTGGATCAAGGACGTGGGCAAATCAATCGGTGAGAGCTGAGCTTGCGTCGTGGTCCCATCATTGTTTTCTGCGTGAGTTGTTCTATTAATGGTTTGGACGAACTCGCGAAAGACCTCAGGTCCTACAGCCGGTTTGAGCCTTGCATAACGGCGTAGCAGCGACAAATACCATTCAAGCAGGTTTGCGGCTTCGATCTTGAGCAACGCTTTGCGGCTTGCGTCGAGAAGCTCGACTGCTCCTGGCGGGTCGCCGTAATTCGCGAGCTCTTCAGCGACGGCGATTTGAACAAAAGCACGCAGTGCAGCGGGAGTCGCTGCAATGATCTTAGTCATGCCATGACGATCGCCTTGTTTCAGCCTGGCTATGGCGGCGGATGAGGCGAAATCCCATCTCCAGTTATCCCACGTACTATTGAGCTGCCTGCGCTCCTCCTCGGTAAAGTCATCGAGTATGCCGAGCGCCCTCACAAAGTTGTTTTCCTGAGCGGCCAGAGAAGCCGCCTGCGATAGATAATCAACTCTGTCCTCAGTAGTGGACGCCTTGCTTGCTATCTCAAGGAAATCATCCACAGTTTTTAATCGCTGATTATCTGATGCAGTTTCACTCGGAGCAGGTTGAAGTTTCCGGCAGCGAATCAAGCCGCTACGAACAGTACTCGCCGCTTCGGGCACGAGTTGATCGAACTGATCGAGTAATGGAGTTACGACTGAGGCGAATGAACAGCCCCGTTTTACGTTAGCGACATTGCTCAAAGTTCCGACGAACTCTCTCGAGATTGCCAGTAGGGTCTGCTTGCGAAGTTGGTCAGAAGGGGCTGGTCCAGTAAACGCAACGAGTGTCAGAGAGGCCAGCAAGTCGCTGTTAAGTCGCGGAGATGATAAGGCTTCAAAAAAGAGACTATCACCGAGTGCTCTATTACGCGCGCGCAAGCGCGAGAGTAAAGACGGAAACCTTAGTGACTTTCCGAGGCGAAGCGATAGTGAGCCGAGAGTGGCAGCGCGCGTCGGGTCCGTCTCCACGAGGTTCAATGCTGCCTGGACCAATGCGGTGGCATTTTCGCTACCATCCTCGGGTGTGGTTTTTACGTCATCGGCCGTGAGAAGAGAGACAATTCGATTGCTCGAGTTTTGATCGAGTGGAGCAACGATGGCCAATAAAGTTCTCAGCGTAGCGAAACACTTGCGCCGAACTTCTTTTGTTTCTGCGTCTAAAGGAGGCTCAGCTTCGTCGATGGCTTTTCGTAACCACGAACTCGCCACCTGACGATCATAATGCCACCACGTAGCGGCCAAGCGAGCGCGTAAGAGGGTTTGGTCAGGGCGCGTCAGCCTGGATGTCTCCTTGAGAATGTCGTCAGTAATCAATCGGGCCTGAAGCAACCAGAATTCTTCAGGCTTTGATTGTTCCTGGAGTACGTTATGCGCCACCCCAACCTGAGGAATGGAGATGAGGCAGCACAAGAAAAAACCCGCCGACAGGCGACTAATAGGATGTTTCATCGGCCACGCTTCGCTCAACAGCCTGAGACAGGGCAGAAGCACCTATCTGCAACTGTCACAAGGTTGAAGCGGAGGACACTCTCTACCTCTACTCCAGGCGCAGGTATAAGTGCAATCGGATACATTTTTTTTGACACCCCACCACCGTGCAGTTGGGAGGAATGACGGCACAGTACCATCCGTTTGGCGGACAGCCTACCTGCGCAAACAGGCTGTGCGTGACCGCAAACATTACCAGCGCAACCAGCGCGAGAATAATTCGTCTTGGGATCATTATTTTGTCCTCCTTTCGGAGTTGAGGTTGACAAAGAAAAAGAAAATGGAGGACTACAACAGGTGGGGACTCTACTTCATAACCGAA
Organism: uncultured Acidobacteriota bacterium; assembly: GCA_963826255.1. Taxonomy (GTDB): domain Bacteria; phylum Acidobacteriota; class Blastocatellia; order Pyrinomonadales; family Pyrinomonadaceae; genus PSRF01. The sequence continues at coordinate 4,467,520 of CAWGWK010000002.1, read as the reverse complement.
CTGCCGTCAATTAGAATTTCATCACAAAAGTGTGGGCTTACGCTGTGCGGAACTTTGCCTCAAAGATCCGCGCACAATCGGTTGACAACTGGTCCACGAAGCTTTGCCTCAAACTAAGAATCACCGTTTGGATCGGGTCAGTACCGATACAGCGTCGGTCGATGTTGCCGTTGCATTCTCCGAGCCATGGCACGAGGTTTTCGACGTCCGCCTGGTATCTGCGCGCTGCTTGACACATTGTTGATCTGAATCGCCCGCTTAGGCCCGCGCACTTTCCTTGTGTGATGTTCTAATGCGGGCGGTTTAGTTTGTTTGATGTGAGACGTTTACGATGCATGGAGCGAATACTCCATGAGTGGCATCTCACCGCGTGAGGGTGAATAGTTAGTTAGTGCGACGAAAATAATTTTTCATGGCCAACCATATCGCGGAATCCCTTCGAGGTAATCGAAGTATTCAATATAAATCCACTTATGATTGTCTTTCACCAACAAGACACGTTGATTAGGGAATAAGACCACGATCTTTTACGCTTCTGGCTATTCCGCTTTTCGCTTTACTTTCGTCGAATACTGATCCCAGGCGCCCGGACTCATTGAAAACACCCTCGAGTAGTTCTTGGTGGAGGCACAGGTACACGCACCGCCGCCGCTGGCGGGAGCAGTAATTTTTCCTTCCAGTACGCTCGTTGGAACGAAATCGCGACTTCCTAACGCCACTTCCCCTGGAAATGCGTTTCGAGCAGTATCAAGCCACCGTCGAAAATCAGGGTCACGGAACGCCGGGTCCTGACCGTTGGTCCTTTCTTCTTCGGCGATGCGATCGGGTCGCATTGTTTTCATGAAATAAGCATCAAGAAACCTTAACCAGTTTTGATGGCCAAAACTTGAGGTAAAGGCGTAGTTTTCGTAGTTTCTAATAACGTGATCGTTGTCATCCTCTAGTGGAGGGGACCACGGAAAATAGATCGAGAGACCATGGGAATACTGAACATCGGCTCCAACGTAATCCGCACATACGACTGGACCATCACCTCTGCGGCCGTTCTCTGGTTTCAGCATATTCATGACTGCCGTGCAGGCCTCGATTATCTCGAGTTTATTCAGGTCGGACACACGCCGGCCCTCTTCCTTGTCGCCGCGCAGCTCGATGCTCGGCTCCTGACAGAACTGGCTAAGGCATAAGCAAAAGTCATAAAGATCGGTATATGTTTCCTGCCAATAACTTTGAGACTTCCAGTGTGCTAACACTATAAGATCGCGGCAACGAGGGTCTGCCAAGCCACTCTCTAAGACATGTGACAATTTTGAGATCGGACCAGTGAGTGCGTCGATGCGGTCGCTATCCAGGCTGGACAAACACAGATCAGACGAATACCCGGCGTGCATGAAGTCAACGCTGTACTTGATACAGAGAGTGTGCAAACTCTTCACCATCTCGCTAACGTTAACCTCGCCTTTCCCAACGTCGTGGTAAATCTTTGTTAGCAAGTGGCGATAGGGCCATGAACCGACAAAGGAGAGACCTTGAGAAGCAAGCATATACCTTGCTGTACCCTTCAATTCGTAAGCTACTTCGGCTGCGCTCATCGAACAGCCATGCATGCCGATAAGCTCGAGCGACTTACCCGCCTTGGCCTTGAAATCATTCAAAATGCGGCCGAGTGTTTTTAGTCCGATTGCCGAGTTGGGATTATCATCCGGCAGGAAAGCATCACGCCCAACGACGAGTCCGTGACCGACGAGAAAGAGCATGTAGTGTTCAGCGGGGTAAGCTTCGCCGCAAAAGCGCAAAAAAAGTTCGAGCGCCGTGTCGGCCTTCAGCCTTTCGATGAGTTGTAAGGAAGCGGCGAATTCTTTTGATTGCGGTCCCCGGTTTCTAATCTCCTCTGGATTAACGTAGTCGCCTAAAAGAAGGGAAAAAACTGAATCCCCGGAGTTGTCGTCACTCACAATTGTTGGCGCCTGATCTTTATTAATTTCCAAAACTCTTGTCGGCGCGCCGTTCTCGTTCGGATCAAAATAGACAAGAACGTTCGTATCGATCTGAGATCCTGCCGCTTTGATGGCTTTGATTTCCGAGAGCGTGCTCGGAGAGAGCGTGTTGTCGCTCGCAAAAAAGAACATCAAAGTCCACTTCTGTTTTTTCAATTTGAAGGTGCTCGCCTGGGTTTCGGTCTGTGTGGAACGCAAGAACTCGGCAGCTTCCAAATGTTCTAGCGCGTGCGGGTTTTCCGAATCGTTCTCCTTCTCAAGAGTTTTTTTCATTCTCCTTACAGTCTCAATGAACCTCCTCCACAACTCTTCAGCGGTGGATTCATCAACTTTATAGCGTTCCATTATCAGGGCGATTATCTCTCGGTTGTCGGGTTCCTTGAGAAGATTGCCCTTTTCCGCTTTGGATGCTTGTTCAGACATTGCTATATCGTGACTTCGCCTGTGTTTCCATCCTGGATAGTTGTTGATTGATAAAGGTTTCTAGCGCCTTTCCCGTCAAACTGGTTTCTACTAACTCCTGTTCCATCCGTGATCTGAGTAGTCTCTCGATTTGAATGTTCCTCTTCGCTCTCTGTACTGCGTCGTGACCTAATTTATATAGGAAAGACAGTCCAAAAATGACCAACGCCGCCGCTATGCCCCAAAAATCTATTGCTTCAAGAATTTCCTTGCGTTCGGCAGGCAAATCCAAAAACTTGAAAATGTAATGGAATAAGATGAGCGTGCCGATAAGAAGAATAAAAGCAAACACATGCTCTACTAACGCTTTAAATAATTCTCTCCCATCCTTCCAAGCTTCCACGAACCACCACTGATTTTCCTTGCCAGGCTGATGGGTCTTCTGCGGCATATTTGAGACTTAAAACCTGATTGTGAGAACGGCAGGCTTATATCACCGACGCCGACGCAGACTCAAGCATTTTCCTCGCAACTAACCAATCCCTTGGTTCTTGAAGGAAAGGGGCCGTGAGGTCGGCGACGATAAAGACGGTGAGATACTGGAGATCGCGGCTCGAGTCATTTGTTAGGCTCTGATTCAGATCCGATTCTCGCAATTGGATGAGATGTCGCATACGCGCGCCTAACGGTTCGAGCTAACTGGCGACCGACAGGCGGCGAAGCATTTTCGGTTTGGCAAATAATTCCGCATAACGTTTGAATCCACCGGCCTGCGCAACTTTTCGCGCAGGCCCGGTGGAATGATGGGTTAGGCAAAGACAGCATTCAGACTCGCAATGATTGCTGTCTGACTGCCGTCTGCCAACGGAACCGTCACGGTGGATCCGCTAAAGGCAACCACGCTCTTGCCGGTTGGGGCAGACTGTGTGAAAGGGGTTTTGGTGGTTGAACCGGCCATGGACCCGAATGGGCCATAAGTGGCTCCGCTTTTTCCGGTTAACGTGAGTTGCAGAACACATTGCCAGCCATACCAAAAACCGGTGTAGCCGGAAATTGACACGATCGAATCGGTGAGCGGAATATTGATCGTTTGGCTTCCTCCGCTATTTCCGCCGTGTTGCAACAATGTAAATATCCCGGTTCCGGTATTCTGAGTACCGGTATTGTATGGGCCCGTCCCGGTATTGACGGCCTGAATGGCGTTGAGTACGTCGCCCGATCGGATCGTCATTTGGGTGATGTTGGGATTACCCGCCGCACCGATAATCGCCGTGTCGTCGAAGGTATTGCTGGTGGATGGGTTCCCGAGTTGATAAAGAATCAGGTACTGTGCTTGCTCAAACTGGAAGTTGCCAGAGTTGAATCGCCACATAAAAATATCCTGATAACTATACTGGGTATTGTTGTAAGAAAAACCCGGCGACACGGCGTTCCATACCTGTTGTCCGCTGGCGTTGGGCGCTGCATTTCCCGGCTCAAACTGTGCACCATAGCCGATCCTGGTCGGGGATATTCCGGCATCGAGAAAGCTTGATAACGGAGTGCCGTCGTAGAATTGAGGAGAGACGAAATCGAACGCGCTATTGACGGTAGGGTAATCAATCGTATCAGTGGGCCATGCAGGCGTGAATGACAGATAATATTTCACTGGCTGCTGATCAAACACCTGGCGAATCGTGGAAAATAAGGTTTGAAACTGCGATTGGGTCAGGTCATCGGATACATCACCTTCCCAATCAACATCCAAGCCATTCATTCCATTATTTTTTAGATACGTCACCAAATTCTTGGCAAATGCGGTAGCCTGTGTTTGCGGATCCCCACCGCCTGAAAAAACTGCCGCCAAGGTGTTATTGCCCGAATACACCATCGTAGCCAAAAATTTAATATTCGGATTGACTTGGCGTGCGTCACGGAGCACGAAATTCAAATAATCCTGGTTGGTTAGACCACCTGGATGAGACGAGCTGCCGATTTGGATGGTGGAACCATTCGATGCTGAGATAACTTCAAAAAAGGCAATGCCAAGAAAAGTTACGCTGTTGTACACTTTGTAGTTAATGAGCGATTGATAGCAGCTGTTTGAGCTGTTGTAGTTGGTGTTGGGTGGTTCGTCTTCGTTCAAAAAGATCCACGCATTGATGCCGTATGGTAGGTTTGCCATTTTGATTCTCCTTTGAATTGATGTGGTGAGTTGCGGAGCCTAACCATGTGTATCGTATGTGGTAAGGCCATCATGTGAGCTTCCTTATGCAGTGGGAGCGCGAGTTCATCGGCTTCCACTAATTAACGCGAGAACTACTTCGGAAAACCACCATGTCTATTATTTTGAGTGAGGTTTCAGCCAATGACGGTGTCCACCAGTGGCGCCTGATGATCAAGACTTGAGGTCACTTTTTCCGAACGGCCTATGCTTGGAATCTGAAAGGTAATAGTGCTCCCCACAGTGGACAATCTTCGCAACCTGGTGGCGGGGCGTATCGACGCAACCTTCGCCACACCAGGGAAGTTAAGAGACACGCGCCCGCCGATGGCCACCGCAAAGCCCTGCAGCTACCGCCCGTTCGCCAGAAGATCATGCAGATTGTGACGCCGAACGTCAGATTTGACCCGCGTGCCGCCGATTACACGAGCCACGGTAGAACCGAACTAGGTTGATGAGGAGCTCGCAGACCGGTCCAACAATGTGTTCGGCGCATCTCACCAGTTAAGTGGTCGCGACGTTTATAACAAGCATCAGGATAACGTAACCCCAAAACAACAAGCCCGCGCCGCCAACGATGAAACACCACATTACCTTACCCGAGCCGCGAATTTCACCGTTGGACTGCCGAATGATTTTGCGGGCCTTGACTGCTTGGATAATTGCGATAAGTGACCCAACCCCCATTAGCCAGAAAATGGAAAAGAATATACCGCGCCGCAGCATGCCGTTAACCTGATGTTGAAGATCGCTTTTGCTCATGACTGTTTGGACTACAGAATGTAAGCGCCGAACGCTGCGCTTGAGCGGCTACCCATTGTGAGGAGATAGAAAACGTAATACTTGCCTGGTTCGAGCGGTGCGAGTGGCAGCGCTGGTCCGTTGGCTGGTGTGCTTTGTGAGAAACCTGGGGGCACCGTGCCGTAAGCTAATTGACCCACCGACTCAATGTTGGTGCTAAAAATGTCGTGTGGAAAAATCTCCCAAATAATCTGAACTGTGTTTGGCGATTTCTCAGGTAGTGCTCGGGAGAACACGCCGACGCCGAAGTAAGTGATCCGTTCAGGGCCGGAGAGTACGAATACAGGTGGATCAGTTCCCTGAATTTCAACGGTTTCTTGAGTCACTAACCGGTGGTCCGGACACTCAACTTACTGATACCCCACGGCATGCCTTTCGAGAGAGCAATGCTGATGCCAACCAGACCGGAACGTTCAGGTAGACAATTGGAGGAAAGCGCGAAGGTGTGATGGATGAAAATGTCAACTAACGAAGACACTCGTGTCCTTGATAGTTAACAGCTGAGAGAACTGATTCCCAACGACCTACCAAAAACCGCGCGCGCGTGAGTAATGAGAAACGTTTGCACATGATCATTTTTCTCAACTCGGAATGGGCTGTGTAAGTTTGCAATGCCCATCTCTCGGCACAGTGATAAACTCTCGTAACGACCTCAAGGATAAAGTAATTGGCTGCCTGGATTCCGAGCAATTTTGAAGCATGAGCGGGCCTCTTTGTTGGCCGCTGAAGCGCGGCGTTGGGCGTGCTCAAGTAAATAAGGAGGTAGCAGTGTTCGGTGTAATCTTATTATTGTTTGTGGTTTCCTCTTTACCGAATCAAACAACATCGAGTGCTTATGATGATGCGGACGCCTACGAGGTGTACGCCGCCATCTTACCCTCAGAATGGCCCTTGCGAGTTGCGCACGCCAAACAATTAGTCATTCGACGCGAGACCAAGTCTTTTCAAATGTGCCTTAAACCTGATAGTGAGATACAAGCGAAAGTTGGGCCAGCGATTGCAGATTACGTAAAACTAAATGAAAGGAAGTGGTTGCTTCAGCCGAGACTTTCCTTCACCAGTCCTTATCAATTCTTGGAAACAAGTAAATTCGACGCTCTTATCGGTCAGGGTGGATGGCCTGAGTATTATCGTCAATATCCAGAATCTGGCGGGTTAATTGAATTTTCAGCAGTTGGTTTTGATGTGAACAAGATCATAGCAGTTGTTTACATGGGTCACAGCTGTGGCATGCTGTGTGGCGGGGGCACTTTCCACGTCCTGGAAAAGAGTGATGGTAAATGGAAGCCGCTCGAATGGCAGGGATCATCGTGCGCATGGGCGTCGTGACGTTGTCCCATTGGCCGCACGCCCCAACACAGGTTATGTCACAAACACTAGAAGGCCACTCTTGCGGGGCCTTCTTCTTTCGTTTTGCCAGAAAATTTGTGACTCCCCACAGTGGACAATCTTCGCAACTTTGTTTTAAGGCCCACGCTAGAGGTACTCAATTTCTTGCAACACTTGCGGGAAGCGGATATCTGCCATTCGCTCCGAGTCGTAACCCATTAGCACGTAGGCGCGTATGAGTGCAGCGTGTAACCGTGGGAGCAAATAGTGGACAATTGGCGCGAATGGACCTTAGTATCCCCATCCGCCAGCCCGACTAAAAGCTAACATTTCCCGCGTTTGAGTATGATCCACTAATTGGCATGGCTTACATTTCTCAAACGATTGTTTTCATTCTCGCGATACTCGGAATTCTTTCTAAGAGTACAAAAACCGATGATGCGGGAAAGCCCATTCTTTCAAAATTTGGCGTTCCTATTTTAACCAGAGCCGGAAAGGTAGTCGTGACGCTTCTAACCTTATCCTTCGTTCTTTCCGTTTACACTACATGGGTTACATCGAAGGCCGAAAAACGTAAGAACGAAGAATTACGACAGAGTTTTAGAAAGTTAGAGGAGCAAAACACTACCCTTCAACAGGAGTTGAATAGAGCCGCTCACCCAATCGGAACCTTCTTAATTTCATTCGCAGCGGTTGTGTCAATGCAGGATCCTGCCTTGGTGAGCTATAGCCAGCGGCTTAAAGATGATATTCAGCAATTTGTTGATTTGAAGTACGAGAAACCGCCATTAGACACGCATCGGAGATTTGATGTTTTGGATTTTTTCGTAGAGATTGGGAAGCGGTCTAGTTTGTTACCGCGTGTGCGCGATGAGAATACGGCCTTCAATTTATTAAATGGCGTGACAGTGACAATTTTTATCTATAAAAACCCGCATACGGCGGAGGAGCTTGAAAGTACAAACTACACACCCGATTACAAATTATCTGTTTCCACTGTTATCGTTCCCGTCGAAGACGGGGCAAGCGAAGAACAAGTCGAAAAAATGAAAATGTATTACAACGTTGATTCTGGCACGGTAAGCATTGCCGCGTTCGATGTTCCTATACGCGATAATGCTATCTATCGAAATGACAGAATAAACTCACTTCTCGATCTCATTGGATGCCAAGCGGTTGTGCTGTTGACCCCTTTTAAGCGACCATCGGATCTTTTGGGATCAGAATTCAATAAGATTTTCAGACAAATCAGGTTGAATCTTTTCAATGTCAAGGTATCGGGTCGTCAACTTGGTTGCGATGCACCAAAACGCCATGAGAATCAAGGAGACACTGAGTTTCCCTTTTACACCTGCATAGTAGGTTCACGACAGGGTGGATGACTCCCTAGCGAAACGCTAGCCTAAGTCCTGGAACCTATATTAATCTTCGGTTTAACTACACCGAAAGCGATATCTGACCGATGAACAAGTCTTTCGCTGTGATCGAGGGGTCCATCGATGCAATGATGTGTTCGCCTATCCTATCTATGTGCGTGACTCGACGTACGATGGTTAACTATTTAAGGATTGTTGTCGCGGCTCGAAGACTCGCACGACAACAATCCTTAAGTAGTTGGCCAGCACAGTTGCGAATCCCACACGAGAGCAATACAGCGATTTTTCATCGTCTTTCTCCTTTTGTGTTGAGGTGCGTGACGACGCATTCACTATGCGCACGTGGTTAACACGATAGCGGTATAACGCTCGGCATCACCGTGACCCCTGCACAAGCTCCATCAGAGCCTCGTGATGGGGCGTCGGCTGTATGCCGTTATTAGGCAGTACTTCTCTCCTTCAAGAGTATCTCTGCAAGCTTTGCGAGTGTTGCTTGCTTTGCCGACTCAATTAGCTCTTTTCGCTGAGCAGGTGCCATCGCGAAGCTTAGAGTACTGACCGCCGGTGGTATAGGTAAAAATACAATATTTCTTTTCCTGGCCGCCCACGCCGGCGCGCCCGGCCCAGCGACATACGTGGTAACTAGGCCGTAAAGGATGCGCCGCGAGGCGCGGAGCAGAATGTGATTTGCGACAACTGCCAATAGAGTTACAAACGGAAGCAGTATGGCTACGGCAACAACCAAAAGCACTAACACTACGCCGATGAAGCGAGCCGCATAGGAGATAGGTTTAGACCAGTCCGTCGCGGGTATCACCCTGAGTTGATCAGCCACAAGATAGCTCGATACTTCCCAGGCCCCAATGACAACAAACACTATAGCCAAGATTCCGAAAAATAGCGGGTGAATGGCTCCTAGTAATCCGTTGACGCTATGAACGAGATAATTAGCCAACCGCGAATTGGGAGTCGGCCAGCGCCCGCGCTCGATCCCCGAATTCCATTCGACTAAACGTCCGAGTAGATAGAATGGAGACAACAACCATGCGCCGATCCTGGACGCGAGGGGGGCGGCGCGCAGTTTTCCGCTGGCTTTTTCATAACTCCACTCCCTTGCGGAAAACTGGCCCTCCTTGACAAACTTAACATCCTCGCCGAACGGAGGCGCTTGCTCGTCACCTTCTTTCAAGAGAAAACCGAGTATGTCCCGCGATTCGATCTTCTCGGGCACCCGCTTGTAGAACTCCCGGAACGCGTCGTCCTCGAATATGTACATCGGGAAGTTCGACCATACGCCGCCATCCACAATCGTGTGGTGGTAGAGAGGCTTCGCTGTGTCGTTGTCCTCTCGAACCTGAAGGATACGACTGGAAAACGCAAACGGGATCGAGGAAGATGCGACCACGGCATCCGCAACCTCACACTCCGGTGTTTCATTGTGGCTAAAGACCATTTGACTCTTCAACGACAAATCGGCGGCTACGATGTTTAGCTCAACGCCCGTGGCGTCGAAGAGTTGCTGAAAGGTGACTGGTCTCTCCGGTTTAGCGCCAGTCTTCAGCTTAACTTGTTCTTTAAGGAGTTCGTTCAGCCAATCGCGTAACCCGCCTGACGAAAAATACCCCGTTCCCTTCTGAAGTCTGCGCAACCCAGCCCACTTCCCTGTCTGAAGCTGTTTGAGGGCCTGGTCGGTCATAGTTTCTAGTTCTTCGGGAGACAAACCCGCCGCTACCAACGCGGCTGTGATAGCTCCTGCGGAAGCTCCAGCAACACCTGCAAACCAACACCTCTTTTCCGCCATCGCCCTAAGCGCCCCGACGTAGGCGACCCCTTTCGCGCCGCCCCCTTCGAAGACACCATAAAACAGGTGGTCAATGTTGCTGGGCTGGTCGCGCCAATGTTGAGCCGGCATGTCTGTTTTTTGCTTGTCCATAGCCACTCCAATCTAATGTGCCTGAAACCAGTCTGCCCAACTATGTGAATCTTGATCTGGATAAAATCGAGATGCGTGTTATCCCTTCGTTTCCGTTTCGCACAAAGAGCGGTCCATTCCACCAATCTGTTTATTCATGGCACTTGTGGCGTCTTGGACCGTCTTAGCCGGTTCCGGATAAAAATCGGCCTTACCCACGTGCCCGAAGCTTGAGATCGCTAAATGTCCTGAGGCGGCCCACATTGGACAATCTTCGCAACTTGGCTCTTGATACTGCCAACTGATATGCGCAGTTTCTTCCACACGTGACATCGGTGTAGATAGGTGAAGGCGACGGTGGCGAGTCCGGTGCATGCCCCTGGTAGGCGACTCGCCGAGGAGCGCTTGCACACGGTAACTCATGCTGGAAGATGACCGAAAAACAAACCGTAGCCATCTATGTCCTCGATCACGAAGCCCCTCAGACCATCATCACCGTCCCCTAGAGGCACTGAGAAAGGAACGCCACGCGATGCGAACTCCGCGGCCAACGCGTCCGGATCAGGAACCTCAATATAAGCATCCCAACTAAAGGCTGGTTTACGGTCGTAGTTTGGGCCTGGTTCGACGACGACCTCTTTGCCCTCCGAGATCTCGCCCAGCACCTTGAACATGATCATCGCCCCATCACGGCGGACAATCCCGAAAAATTCGTCGTCAGGGGCTGGGCCTCGGAACGTAACTTCAAAACCCAGCATATCGCGATAGAACGAGAGCGTTGCCGGGACGTTTGCGACGGTAAAGAACGGTGAGATAGCGGAGATCGTAGGTCGTGTCATTCGTGACGCTTCGGTATATAGTCTCGCGCTCAAAGCAAGATAAGGAATGGAAAGACCAATAGCTGGCACCAGGCCTTTAGACACCCCATGAATCTCATACCAAGACAAGACCAATGCGCTCGCCCCTATTAAGAAAGTCATGAATGCGGCGCCAACCGCCAGCAATCTGCTCGTCCTGATTAGCGATGGGTATGTCAGAACCGCATCCAGAAGGCCCTTAGTCTTAGACTGCCGCAGCTCTTCTTCGATTCTCCGGCAGCTATTATCAAGGATCAAGACTATGATTCCTGATAGGATATAAATTGCTAATGCTATGAAAGCAGCCGCGCTTGCTGGGGCACTCAAACCGACCAACGGCATTCCAACATTTTCCTCCTTCGGCTGATTGAATCGTCCCTGGATAGCGAGTAGCAGAAGGAAAAGCGCCGCTATCGTTCCTGTTAGAAGGTATGTCTGCGCACTTTTTAAGGTCTCCTTCAGATTGTCGATCAGAACGTTTTCGATATCTTCCATCGCATTGCTCCTGTTCTACCTGGTGTGAGGCTACCTAACTATGTGTATCTTGATCTGAAAAAATCGGGATGCGTGTTAGCCCTTCGTTTTTCTTCCGCACAAATGAGCGGTCCATTCCACTAATTCGTTTCTTTGTACTTGTGGCGTTTGAACCACCGCCTCATCGTCTTATCCGGTTCCGCACAAAATTGGCTTTCGTAAAAGGACCTTCTGTCTACTCAGCCCCAAAGCAGATGAGAGCCATGCATGCGCCAATCAGCGGGCCGCATTCAGGTTGTTGTTAGTTAGGAGTATTTGCCAGTTACTCGCAGAGAAGCCGCGTGTACGTGGTAAGGCTATCATGTGAGCTTCCTTATACAGTGGGAGTCAGGAAGAACACGGCGCAATCTATTACACGTTGTCAGAGAAAGCAAAGCAAAAAGACAGACCACATCGCGCGTTCTTTGAGGTCATTTGCATCACGAATACGCATGGAACAGAGAAAAGGCCGCCGGAATTTACTGCCAGCGGCCTTCAAGTCGTGTCTCCCCACAGTGGACAATCTTCGCAACTTTTTCTTGACCACAACCACAGAAGTGTCAGTTTCTTCCAGCAGTTGCGAGAAGCGCCCTAAATCTGCCAGTCCCTCAAAGTCGTGAACATTGGCCTGTAAGCGCATACGAGTGCAGCCTGAGGCCCAGAGTGGACAATCTTCGCAACTTCCTTTTGACACCGACGGCAGAAATGCTCAGTTTCTTGCAATCATCCGGGCGCAGTAGTTTGGCGTTGGTCCTTAGCGTTGGATGAAACCGATCAATACGTCGAGGTGCAAAGTGGGGGCCCCTCGAGACCATACTCATTCTGTCTTCACCCGCGAATAACCGATTACTCTTGATTAGTCGGGCGGGGCCGGCCAATAGCAATAAAGCTGAAGCTCCGGTTCTCCTGATTACCATTCGCATTCCCTGTGACAGCTATCGCGTAATTACTATTCACCCACGGAAACACCATGCCGTCCCTGTTGTCCACTGATCGGTTCCTCGTCTGGGATCCAATAATCGCCGGAGGTTGGGCGAACGATGGGAAAGTGATCACATACAGTCCTGGAGCCTGGCGGCCAACCCAAAATCCCCCGCTGCCGCTTGCAATTGTCCCATCCGTGTTAATTGAGCCCCACAAAATAGTATTTGTATCCTGGGGGCTTGCTGGACCGGGTTCGCCGATCGCAATAAAGCTGAAACTCCGGTTCTCAGGTGTGCTCCTGTTATTCCCCGTAATTAGAGTCGCGGAGTCAATACTCAAGAGCGGGACTACGATGCCGTCCGTGTTGCTCTCAGTGAGGTTCCCGGAATTCGTCTGCGTTGCGACAATGGCCGGCAAAGATCTGAACTGATTCGGGAAGTTGATCACATATTGTCCAACTTCGGGCCTCGACGCCGAGATTCCTAAACTGCCGCCAACGAGGTGTCCTTCAGAATCAACTAGGCCCCACAGAACACGATCTTTACTGGTTTCGTCGTTCTCGCCAGCAGCCATGAAGGAGAAACTTCGGTCTTTCTTCACGCCAACATTATTCCCCGTGATTGCTGTCGCGACTTTTGCCATTACAGGCGTAAATACGATGCCATCTGTGTTCGCCTCGTCAAGCTTGCCATAACGTGTTTGGGACCTTACGATAGCCGGAAGGCCGTTGAAGCCGAAGATGATGGAATATTGTCCCGTATTGACTTTGGTAACGCTCTTTCCTCCGCTAACAGCATCTCCATTTTTGTCAACTGTGCCCCAATAGATGCGCATTTCTTTTTCTCCTTTCCAAATTAGACAGCTTCGAGAGATTCCAATTGCCAATGAATGTGCGTCTGCAACTAACCTCCTGTTGAGTCGAATGTTTAACTCAGTCGTAGAACTCTTCCGGAAGGTGCCGAGTCAACAGGCTGACGAACATCCATGGGTCGAAAAGACTGCGCGTGAGTTCACCGACTTCCACTAATTAACGCGAGAACCAGTTCGGAAAACTACCATCCCTATTATTTGAGTGAGGTTTTCACCCACGACGGGTTGACCAGTGGCGGGATCAAAGACTTGAGGCTAGTCGGGAGAGTGGCCACTCTTGGAATTTGATTGGGAAAGTGCTCCCCACAATCTTCGCAACTTTTTCTTGACCACAACCGCAGAAGTGAAGCGAGTAGCCGTCCGGTGGAGCGCAGTGTGAGACGTACCCTAGTCGTGCAGGCCAACTTGAACCCCGGCACCCCAGTACGTGCTTGGTTTTTCTCCCTTTTGCCAAGCGTACTTGAGTGAGCGCCTCCCCGGGCTGATGGCCTCTAGAACGCTGGTTTTCGGAGGGCTATTGGCAATTAAGCTGGCTCGCTCTTCATCGTCGATGGGGATGATCGTTCGAAAAATCGGGTCTTCACCATCCTTCCAGTTGACTGTCTCCGTGGTTACCTGGAGATAGCGCTGGGAGCAGGACGGACAGCTCCGAATACTTACGATGTAATGTGATTCGTCAATCAGGTACTCTTCAATGGGTATGCTCGTGACGGCCTTCCACGCTTTCGACGCTTCGGATGACCAACACTTGTCACAGCCACACTGACTCATCAAACAAGTCCCGCCTTTGTGTACGTCTAACGCTCGAATTAACCGGCTTTTCTAAAAGATCTGCTGTCTACTCCAAAAAGAACGTGAGCGCCATGTACAAGCGGGCCGCATTCAGGTTGTTGTTAGCTAGGAGTATTTGCCAGCTACGAACAGAGAAGCCGCGTGTACGTGGTAAGGCTACCATGTGAGCTTCCTTTTAATGGGAGGGCTTTAGATTGGGGAGACAATTTTTTGAGTCGCACGTAAAAAACGGAACAATCTTGCTAAGCACGTCGCGAATCTTCTTACCAACTGATAAATCTCAGCACGCAGCTTCAAACTGTTTTCGAAAACGCATCCTTGTATGAATCAAATCTTTGATTGAACTTCCTCGAAACCATGTTGTTGGCGTTCATCCGTTGCTTGATTCGGAAGCGTTTTGCTGTGATCGATGGTTAACACGCTAGCGGCTGCTCATCTCTTACTTGAAATTCTCTCGGAACGTTTGGATTGGCCTTGGTTTATCTCAACAGGAAGCACATGCGATTAAGATCGAAGCGAAACATTGCTGCGCAGAAGAGCTGATGACCAGAACCGAACGCAGCTTAGATCGTTCTTCCCAAAACTTTTCTCAATTTACTATTAGAAAGTTATTAGAGAGTTCTTTGAGATTTAGGTGCACGGAATCATGCATGTAGTTGGACCATGCAATCGCAGCGTGATGATTGATACAGGTGTTTGGCCGCCGGGCGGTGGGTCCCGGCAATCGAACCAAAGGGATCAGGACACGACGGCGTGGTCTTCTAAGAGCTTGTCCTCAAATACGGCAATTTGAGTGTTGACCATGCTGTATACGTTCAACTCACCGCAGCGAGTAAAGGCAAGGTGCTTCACCGCGTTCGCTACTGCTTTCGGGTCCGTGGCGTTTTCGAGCGTCGACATCAGCACGAGCAATGCGGCCGCAGACTGCTCGTCGGCGCCACAGATCAGATCTGCAAGTGCTTCGACCTTGACTTCGCTTGAATGCAGCAGGTTCATGTCGTCGATGATGGTTTCGCCTGCATCTACGCGGCGCACGAGTTCGGGAAGCCACGGATCTTCTATTTCCAGTCCGTAACGGATAACGGCTCGCGTGCCTGCATCGATGGATCTGTTGTTTATGACTGACTGCGCGCGTTGTTTGAGCGTGTCGTTGATGGTGTGATTGTTTGACTTGCTTACGTGAGGTCTTGCACTGCTATCATTAATCATGGTCTTCATCCTTTCATGAGAAGGTTGAGGGTCAAGGGTCGGTTTTGTGTTGATCGCACAAGCCGGCCCGCTTCATTTCGGTGGAGTGTCAACACTATGCGCTGTTAATTTTCGGTTGTCATCAACCAAATGCTTGTTGCACACCTTTAACTCTTGTGCGTTTCTTCGGGAATCAATTAGCATTCACGCGCTCAATGACACACAGGTAACGGTTGCTTTCTCTCGCGACAGCTCAACTCCACGTCACCCAGGAGCTAGTCTGTTGCGCCGCCATCTGATGCTTTTGCGCCGAGGGGACAAATATAGTTGTCCTGGAGCCGGCGGAAGCTTATTGAGCAGCGCTCGCGCTAATTCGATTGCCTCATCGATTTGATTGGAGCGGGAAACGGTCGCGCCGGCCCAAGGTCCTCGGTGCCGCTTACCGTTCGGCACCGGGGCACTGAAGAAGTGCAAGTGAACTCGAGGCACCGCCTCAAGCCTTCAAAGCCACAAAGAAGCACAAAAAGCACAAAAGGTTTCGCTGAAATTTTTGTGCTTTTGGTGCCTCTTTGTGGCGTTCTTCTATTCGTGCTCAGCGAAGTCGAATTGCTCTGTGTATTGTCGAGACGAGGCCTTCATCACAGAACCATAAAAGACGTTACAGGCGAATACAGCAGAAACATATTTAACGACATTCGGTACATCCACTATATCCATCAGTTGCTGTAGAGAATTCAGATTACCGCGTCCAACGCACTCCATACCTACCACTAGAAAAACCGTCAGACCCCATCCGACCAGAGATGCGAGTCCGATAACTTGCCACAGCAAAAACGGTGAGCTCAGGCCAGTCCTCAAATAACGATGGGCCACGAGCGCTGCCACGACTGACAGTAAAATGTGCCAGAAGGCGAACGGCATCCACCAAAGACCTTCCACATTGCAGTAAGGCTCGTAACCGGTCTCTTCGAGCCATGCCAGGTACTTGTAGTGGTAGTCAATGCGCGCGATGAGAAGCGCTACGCTTATCGAGAACAGTCCCGCGGCTGCACCTAATATTCCGACTCTGAGATCTTCCTTTAGCTTACTCATGCCGATCTCCTTTCAGGATGCTAACGCTGCTGAAGTTAGACCCTTGAGAAGAAGATTTGTTCCATTGAGTGGAGGGGATAGGCCCTATGGACTATCCCCTTGCTTAACTCCGACCTTCAAAGCCGAGTTAAAAGATATGAAGGGTGAACATCTCCCATGATCCCACCGCACCACGGTTAGCATTCACCACACTACCTCCGCCTCCTTCGGCCACGACATAATTTCCGCCGCCTCCAGCCCAGCCGTTATAAGCCTGAAGCGAAATGGTTTCTCCCGAGCCGATTGCGCCGCCGCCAAAGACCTTCTCGATGCGGAACGTCTCCCACCCGAGCGGCACTGTTCGGTTGGCATTAACGACATCGCCCCCACCACCTTCCGCTACAACAAAGTAGCCAAAGAGACTTTGAATATGGACCAGATCGCCGCTGTCGAGATTGCCGCCATTCAGATCGATGAGCGTAAACGTTTCCCATGGTCCACTTGCTACCCGGTTGGCATTAACAACGCTACCGCCGCCGCCCTCAGCTACGACAAAGTGGCCGTTGACGCTCTAAAGGCCGTCAAGCTGGATCGATTGAGAGAAACCAAAGTGCACTGGTATTAGCCAACTTTGAAGGACTTAGATTAGAGTTTGTTTAGGCTATTCAACAATAAGGAACAGCTACCTGGTGGGCGAGTACTTTGAGACGGATCGGTGCCGACATTGAAACCATGCAACCAAAGCACTTGTTGTGTCTTCGTGCCCTTTCTGGTTAAGATTCTGCGCTGGAAGTTTTCCATCAACCCTCAAGGAGCTAAAGTTTCAATGACCTACGTCGTGGCTGAACCGTGCGTTAACTGTCGCTACACTGATTGCGCGCTTGTTTGTCCCGTTGAGGCCTTTCATCTCGACGATGACATGCTTGTGATCCATCCTGAGACGTGTATCGATTGTGACGCGTGTGTTCCCGAGTGTCCCGTCGAGGCCATCTTCGCTGAGAACAATGTACCGGCAGAGTGGGCGAGCTTCACGCCGCTCAATGCCGAGCGCGCGCTGAGCGGATTGCCGACGATTAGCGCCCGGATGGATCCGCTTTGCGAATAGGCGACGTGTAATGACAAAGCGCACGAGATGGCTTCTCGGTGGTCTGGCTATTGGCGCAGGGGCCATCGGCGCTGTCAACGCTTATTGGAAGAGAAAGAACGTGCAAACTGAGAAGAAAGTCGGAGATGTTTGGGCACGACCCGGCATGGCGGTGACGTTCAGGGCCGAGCTCATGCCAGGACGTGATCGACACGAGCGCACGTTTACCGTTAAAGAACTGCTCGCGAGTGGCCGTGTCTCACTACACGATGCGGACGACGAGCACGCAGAAAAGGAATTTGAGCCGGTTCAGTTCGACCGGCCGATTTAACGTGATAAGCGTCCTGAAATCGTGAAACCTGTTTACCACTCGTAGACCCTGCCCGGCTCCATCACTTTTAATTTCGGTATATTTAACGCGTTGAGTTGCTCGATGATCTCGTCGCGGTAAGTTGGTTTGAGATGGACCGCCATGATGTCCAGCCCGTTGTGATTGAGTTTCTTCAACTCCTGGTCCAAGGAAGCGGGAGTAAAGTGGCGGGAAACGTTGGCCAGCTTGGCCATGCGATCGGGAAACGACGCCTCAATCAGCAACGCATCGAGGCCTTTCATCTCATTCACCACTTTCCAAAACTCTTCCGTCTCAGCAGTGTCAGAGCTAAAGGCAACACTTTTTTGCCCGTCTGAAACTACTAAACCTATCGTAGGCACAATGTGATTTACCGGCACGGCAATGACGTTCAGGTGGGCCACTGTGAACGGGGTACCGAGAGGGATCGGTACGTACTCCATTACTGGTCCATAGTTGTTCTCCAAATCAGAAAAGCGCGGATAGACGTTCCAATTAAAAATATCACGCTCGAGCAGATCGATCACTTCCGGCGTGGCGTGAACACGCATCGGTTCTTTCAAAGTCGGATAAAGGTCGTCAATGTATATCGGCAGGCTTGCGATATGGTCCAGGTGAGGGTGGGTGACGATGATATCTCGGACTGTAGAGCGTTGCTCGTTGCTCAGAGCAATGGCGATGCTGCCGGCATCAACTGCCACGCAGTCGTCGATTAGAAAACAGGTCAAACGTTGCTCCAGGGTTGCCACGCCCTGGCCGTCAAAGGTGCTGGGTAAAAGTTGGATTCTCACGAGCTTTCAGCTCTGATGAAATGGCCTTGCGCAACCCGAGCCAAGTATAAGCCAGAAACAAGACGAGCAGCGAGCACTAATGAAGCTAACCTCGCCGGAGTTCATGAATTAACCTCTGCAGTGCATCGAGGTATGCAGCTTCCGTTGCCAACACGTCCTCGCTTGCTGAATGCACACCCCTCGCAACGCGACTGCGATGGAAGGCCAGTTCACTTGCGAGTTGATTGAAGCGCATACGCGCGCGCCAACCCTTCACGCCACTCTTAGAAAGGGCATTGAATGATGAGCCCATTCTTCCAACAATCGAACCCAGTTGCTTGTATTCTTCCTGATTCAGAAACCCGCGCTCGAGATCCATAACGAGGAACTGCCGTACTACTTGTCCTTCACGTCGCAGGGCAAGTGAGATCACGACAAGCATGATGATAAAGGCAGGAACCATCACGACGATGTAAGTGAGTATGAAAACACCGCCGCCGCCAAATACCGCCGCACCGTTCCAGATGCTGTGCATGAAGATAGCCATGAACAGGCCGACAAGCGGAGTCAAAAACTTGATTGCGATATTGCTCGACTGCCTCGAGAGACCTAATCCAATTCCCGTGAGACTCGTGAAGAGTGGATGAGAGAACGGCGCAAAGAAGCCGCGAATGATTACGGTCGCCGTCAACGCACCGCCACCGCCCATTGCAGCGGCTTTACCGTAGTAAAGAATGTTCTCGGTCATTGCGAACCCCAACGCGGCCATTGACGCGTAAACAATTCCATCGACCACGCCGTCGAACTCGTCTTTTTTCCAAAAGAAGAAGATGAAGAGAATGATCGCCTTGCCGGTTTCCTCGACGATTGGCGCCGAGATGACCGCGGCAAATGCCTCACCGGCCTCAGCATCAGTTAATGCAGAGACAATTCCGGCGCTGGTTGTGTTTAAGACAAAAGCCAGGAAGGTGGCGACGAGGGCGCCCCAAAAGAAAGCGGTGGCCAGCATCCACAGCGGCTCAGCCTCGTAGCGATCGATCCAAAGGACGAGGATGACGTACAGCGGCACGGGAATCGTCGCTGCGACAAGCCCGAGCAGGAGTGCGACGGGTCCAGTCTCGATGCCGATCACCAGCAGTACCAACAGGCCCAACACCAGCGCTATAAGACCCGCAACGATCGCCAGTGCCAGCCGTATCGCACTGATTTGTGGTGGCGTACGGATGACGATTGTCGGTGCTTGATTCGGAAAATGCGGACCTGGGGTGCTCATAAAAGAATTGGAAGTATAGCCACAAAAAGGCACGAAAAGCACAAACGGTGTGGCTCAACGTGCGCAGGTTTGGGCGCGGCCGCCGTCGATCGAATAAGTTGCGCCCGTGATCCATGAAGCCTGGTCGGATGCGAGAAACAGCACCAGCGCCGCGATCTCCTCCGGCCGTCCGATGCGGCCTAAAGGATGTGTCTGCTTGGAGTGTTCGAGAAACACCGCATATGCTTCCTCGCTCATCCCGCCGCGTTTGTGAATCTGCGTGACCACTACACCCGGGTTAACAGCATTGACACGCACTCCCTTGGCCGCCAACTCCAGCGATGCACATCTCGTTAACTGGTCCAACGCCGCTTTCGAAACACAGTAAGCCAGCAAGCCGGGGAACGCGCGCAGCCCTGTGACACTCGAAACGTTGACGATATTTCCACGCCGCTCGATCAAGCTTGGCAGCGCCTTTTGTATTAACTGAAATGGAGCGCGAACGTTGACGTTCATCATGTCATCCCACGCTTCAAGCGAAGTGTTTTCAATCGTGCCGTTGCTGATGTGACCGGCGGCATTCACCAGAATATCGATGCCGCCAAAAACTCGTACACTCTCTTCGACAGCTCGCTGAGCTTCCTCCTCAGAAGATAGATCGGCTTGGATCGTCAACGGCTGCGCACTGAGTTCACGAATTTTCTGCTCGACATCTTTCAGTGCTTCTGTCTTTCGCCCCACACAGACGACATTTGCTCCCTCGTTAGCGAAAGCAATCGCGCACGCCTGTCCAATTCCCGATGTGGCTCCCGTCACGAAAGCAACTTTGCCCGTGAATTGTCTCTCCTTCATGTTGTCTGTTCCTTTCGCACGGCATGTTATATTGACAGCACAATCCCAAAAAGCTGACTATTATCACCCTGAGAGCCGTGTGAGGCCATCCCCCAGACAAATGCGGTTACAACTTTAGTTAGATTCTTCGTAATTGGTTGGGCGCGCTCAGCCTGGAGGCGACTCGTTGGGAAACAACTCAGCAGATCAGTTTTTCCCCAGAAGTCCGCGATCTCATTCGCGTCCTCCTGACTTGCACGGGCGTCCGGCTCGCAACCGAATGCCGTCGAGTACGGGATACTTAATGGCGGCCATTGTGATCGCGGTTAGCGTGTTCTTCGGGCTCTGGTGGATTTTGGTCAGCAGTGGCGACGAAGCTCCATGGCTGCCGGCGGGACTCGCAGCGAGTGCCGTCCTGTTAGTTGCGTTGTCGGCCCGCGAAGTCGTGATGCGACGAGCGTGGACACGGTACCTGCTGGAGAATGGCATTCACGAGAAGCATACGAGTCGACCTCACAATAGTGCGCGCAGCCAGAAGAAAGGTTCCTCGTCGCTGCATTCGAATGCGTTGCGAACGATTCAAAAACAGTCAACCGCCGCTGACCGTCGTGGTGCAAATCCCGAAGCGCACCTGGATGTTGCGCAACTCTGTCAGGAATACCTCTCGAGCACTGATGAAGCAATTCGATCGGGTAGTTATGGAAGTGAAAAAGGGATAGCGATTCGGGCCGGCCAGGAACGTGTTCGCGCGCTTCACCGCCATCATTTGTTGACTTGGGCCAAAGGGCAATCGCGGGCGTTAACGCACGAGGCCCAACAGCGCGCGCGAACGTTCGATAAAATCGAAACCGCCACGAGAGCTATCGACTGCATCGATTCCGCGTTACGAGTCTATCCGGGCGAAGCGGATCTCAGTGAATCAAGAGTGGCAATCGGAGAGTTTATTGCGTCAGTAAAGGTTGCGCACTGGGTGGAACTGGCCGAAAGATCGGCTTTCAAAGGACACTACCGTCGTGCTATCGATCGTTACAAAGATGCGCTCTTTTATCTCAATCAGGACGTAGTAAAAGATGACGTGCGCATTGCGGGGACTGAAAAAATCCAACGCGAAATTGCTGAGTTAAGAGCACGGCTGCGGCCGAACAATGGTGCACAACGAACGGATGGCTGATTGGGCGTCTTACAGAGCGGCGACGAAAATGTTTGGTCAGAAGTGTCCGAAATGTGGTAGTTCTCGAATTCGGAAGGGCTATAAAAAGACGCCCTGGCCTATGCGTCTGGTTGGCATCTATCACCTTTTGTGCGATCATTGCAACTTGCTTTTTACCGGCTTTGTGGTGCCTGGCACCTTGCACCGTCGGAGAAAACACCGGCGCCACAAATATACTAAACAGCAAAGCTAGTGGCCGATTCTCGCGTAAAAACCTGAGCGTTACTAACCGTCAGCGATCTTCCGGAATGAGCTCGCTCACTGGGGGATTGAACCAAACTTAGTGTGAGGTAGTGTGATGAAAGTTAAGCGATCTTTAGTGTTGGCAATTGGGTTTGCTTGCTCGCTGGCCGGCGCCGTTCACGCACAGGAACAACAGCAGCAGCAGAGTTCCGGTCCAAACATTGCAGCGCAAACGTCTGCCATGGACATACAGGGGATCAAAGCCTATTTGCTCGGTCCCGGAGACGTGTTGGATGTCAGGGTGTTTGGCCAGCCTGAGTTGACCAGCACCGTGCAGGTGGACAGTGACGGTAATTTAAGCTCGTTGCCGTTTCTCGAAACGCCGATTCCAGCGAAGTGCCGGAATGAAAAGCAGGTACAGAAGGACATTGCCATCGCGTACGCGAAGTTCATCAACAATCCGCAGGTAAGCGTGCGCATCTCCGAACGCAATAGCCGCCCGCCTGCAACAGTTTTTGGCGCCGTTCGTCAGCCAACGCGCGTCGAAATGAAACGAAAAGTACGATTGAATGAGCTAATGGCTGTGTCAGGTGGATTCACCGAACGCGCTTCCGGCACCATTCAAATACTTCACACAGAACCCTTGATGTGTCCTGAGCCGGGCGAAGAAGTACTAGCTACACCACTCGATGGGGCCAATCTCCCACTTCGAGTTATAAAAATTTCAGAACTCCGGAGCGGAAAAGCTGAAGCCAACCCGGTTATTCGGCCCGGTGATTATGTACTGGTGACGGAAGCGGAACCGGTTTACATAACGGGAGCAGTGATGTCCCCTGGCGGCATTTATCTTCGCGATCAACTCATGCTAAGTCGAGCGCTGGCGATGGTCGGCGGAGCGAGAAAAGAGGCGAAGCTGAACGACGTGAGGATATATCGCCAGATCCCGGGATCAGCGAACCAGGAAGTAATACAGGTCGATGTGGCTGCCATCAGGAAGAACCAGAAACCCGACTTTTTGCTACAGGCTTACGACGTGATCGAAGTTTCTGAGTCGGGCATGTTCTCCGCAAATCGTATCGGATCGACCGTGATGTCTGCTCTGACAGGGGGCATAACCGGGGCAATCAGTACGACCGGAACTTACCTCCCGAGCCGAATACTCTACTGAGTTTGAGTTAACCGAAAATGAATCGAAAAACCTTAGCCGGCGATCGCCGTCGCCGAAAACTTATCACGGTCTTGTGGGCACTGGGCCTGGCGGCGGTTGTTATCACTCTGATTTACCTGGAGAAGACCGCCATCCTTTATATTCTTTGCACGCTGGGCGTTTCGGTACTGCTGATGATTGTAGCCTTCTCGGATCTCGCCCATGGCGACGCGAAGAGTCAGGTGGCCCAATCGACTGACGGACGTGTTCCCGAGAGGTAAATTGCAGTAATAGAACTGGTCCATGGGCCGCATTTGCTCTCGGTGATGTCGATTGAAGTTGCTTATGTGGTCTATAAGTTTTTCTCAGCATTTACACTCGCTGCGATGAGTGTTTTGACCCGCGCCAAAAATAATAAGCAGGTTGAAAGTTTAGACGGACTATTGCATAATCCGCATGCGTTCACCTCCCCGGTGGACGAAGTGGTCGCGTGGGGTGAGGACACGTGGCCTTAGGGTGGGGGCTGTGGGAGGCCCCCGCCCGCTTTTTTTGTTAACTGACAACATGCCGCTCTTCCAGCGATCACGACGCAAGTTCAACCTCTGGCTTTTTGAGGGAAAAAAACGAAGCGGCTCAGCGCAAGATTCAGCGACCGCGCATAAGCAGCATTCCTGGTGGCAGGTGATGTGCCTAACCGGAGTGGATTATTTTTCTACTCTCGGTTACCAGCCCGGCATTGCGTTCATAGCCGCCGGCGCGCTCTCACCGATCGCTACGCTGGTTTTGATCTTTCTCACTCTCTTCGGTGCGCTGCCAATGTACCGGCGTGTCGCTGCGGAAAGTCCTCACGGCGACGGCTCTATCTCGATGCTGGAGAATTTGCTTTCGCGTTGGAAGGGAAAACTCTTCGTCCTTGCTTTACTCGGATTCGCAACTACCAGTTTCATAATCACGATCACACTCTCAGCTGCCGACGCTACAGCACACATTGTCGAGAACCCGTTTGTGGAGCACCTCGCCTTTCTTCATCATCGGATCATCGTCACCCTCATTCTGATCGCCGGCCTGGGCGCGATCTTTTTGCGCGGTTTCAAGGAAGCGATCGGAATCGCGGTGTTTCTGGTGATCATTTACATTGCGCTCAATCTGGCCGTAGTCGCGGTAGGTTTCTATGAAATCATCACGCACCCCACCGTTTTCTGGGACTGGCAGCGTGTTCTATTTCAGACGTATAAAAGCCCATTTCTGATGATTGGGACGGCACTATGGGTCTTTCCCAGACTCGCGCTCGGCTTATCGGGTTTCGAAACCGGTGTGGTCGTAATGCCGCTGGTAAAGGGCTACATCGATACAGAGTCCAAGGAGGATTTGAGCCACCTTACCCGTCCCGGCGAATCGGCACCACAGCTTGCTGGGCGTATAGAAAATACTAAAAAGCTACTGACAGCGGCGGCTTTGATCATGAGCTTCCTGCTTATGGCGAGCAGCATCGTGACGTCGATGCTGATTCCCGCTGAAGAATTTCGTCCTGAAACTGCAACACAGGAAGCCGGAAGCGCCAACGGTCGTGCGCTGGCCTACCTTGCGCATCACTACCTCGGCGACGTGTTCGGCACCGTTTACGACTTGAGCACGATCTCAATACTCTGGTTTGCAGGATCGTCGGCGCTGGCTGGTTTACTCAACATCGTTCCACGTTATTTGCCGCGATACGGAATGGCGCCGGAGTGGGCACGAGCAACACGTCCCCTCGTCGTGGTTTTTACGGTCATATGTTTCATCGTTACGATTCTTTTCCGGGCTGATGTCGACGCGCAGGGTGGTGCGTACGCAACGGGGGTGCTTGCACTGATGACTTCGGCCGCGATTGCAGTGACACTCTCTGCACGGCGTCGAGGCCAAAGCGTGCAGTGGGCGTTCATGGCGATCTCTTTAATCTTCATCTACACAACTATCGCTAATGTTGTCGAGCAGCCTGAAGGTCTCAAGATCGCGGTCATCTTTATCGTTGCCATTGTCATTAGCTCGCTGTTCTCTCGTGTTTGGCGTTCCACCGAGTTGAGAGTTGAAAGGATCGAGCTCGACGACATGGCGCGTGAGTTTATCCGTAAGGCGGCGAAGGGAACCGTTCGCATTATCACGAATCGTATCGATCGCGGCGACGCGCTCGAGTATGAACAAAAGGAGAAGGAGAAACGGCTCGACAATCACATTCCGGCAGGTGAGCCGATACTCTTCTTTGAAGTTACACCTGGAGACGCGTCGGAGTTTTCCGGCGTGCTCAAGATTAGAGGCGAGACAGTGGACGGATTCAAGATCCTGCGAACTGAATCGCCGGCGGTGCCGAACGCGATCGCCGCGTTTCTACTCTATCTTAGAAACGAAACCGGAAAGTTGCCGCACGTTTACTTTGGTTGGAGTGAAGGGAATCCTGTTTCGTACTTGCTGAAGTACATTGCATTCGGCGAGGGTGATACGGCGCCGGTAACGCACGAGGTGTTGCGCCAGGCGGAAAAGGATCCGGACCAAAGACCGATCGTGCATGTGGGCGGGTAAGTTATCTCACGCAAAGGCGCAAAGATGCGAAGGAAGAATTTGACCAAAACTGCGTCTTTGCGCCTTTGCGTGAGACTTCTTTCTGTGTTGCTTCCGAGTAGTGTGAGGGGTAACATCGGACCGTTGAAAATTAGATGTCTGCCGAAGTTGCTTTCGCAACGCGGGGGAACCACTTGTTTCGGTTAACACGAAACACGGGGCTAATCGTTGAGCATGCAAATGCTCGCGACGAACACTTCCAGTTCGAGCCCGTCAGCTAACCTCGTAGGCCCAAAGGAAGGGCAGTAATGCTCAATCGTTCGACTCGAAGAACCGCCGCGCGGCGTTTCAAGCTCTGGCTATTTAAAGGCTCCGCACAAAAAGATATCGATCACGCCACTCCTCACCGGCAACATCCCTGGTGGCAGGTGATGTGTTTGACAGGCGTCGACTATTTCTCAACTCTCGGTTATCAACCAGGCATCGCATTTCTCGCCGCACAATCTCTTTCTCCCGTAGCCACTCTCATTCTGGTACTACTAACGCTTTTCGGCGCGCTGCCCATTTACAATCGTGTCGCTGAAGAGAGCCCGCACGGTGAAGGTTCCATCTCCATGTTGGAACACCTGCTCTCACGCTGGAAGGGCAAGCTCTTCGTGCTGGTGTTGCTCGGCTTCGTCGCGACAGACTTCATTATCACGATCACTCTTTCGGCTGCCGACGCCACTGCTCACGTCATCGAGAACCCTTTCACTCCGGAAATACTGAAACACCAGATTGGAGTAACACTGGCGTTAATTGCCGTACTCGGAATTATCTTTCTGCGCGGGTTCAAAGAAGCTATCGGTATCGCCGTTACGCTCGTCGCTGTTTATCTATTACTCAACACGATCGTCATCGCGTTTGGTCTGTACGAACTATTTACGCACCCATATCACTTTCCGGAGTGGAAGGGAGCGCTTTTCCAACATCCGCGTGTGAACGGAAATGCGTGGCTTATCGTCGGGGTCTCGCTGCTGTTGTTTCCCAGGCTGGCACTCGGTCTCTCAGGTTTTGAGACTGGTGTGGCGGTGATGCCGCTCGTGAAAGGCCTGGAAGATCTGAGTGAAGATGATTGGGCCAACATTCAATCCACTCGCACCGGTGCTCGCGAGCAGGCTAAAACTCGCCGGCTGCTTCGTGGTCGCATTCGCAATACTAAGAAGTTGCTTCGCTCAGCAGCTGTAATCATGAGCGTGATGCTGATCAGCAGCAGCTTTGTGACCTCAATTCTGATTCCCGCTGAAAAATTTGCTGATGGTGGAGAAGCGAATGGACGTGCAATCGCATACCTGGCACATGAATTTTTTGGAGATATCTTTGGAACAGTTTATGACCTCAGCACGATTTTGATCCTTTGGTTCGCAGGAGCTTCTGCGATGGCAGGGCTGTTAAATATCGTGCCTCGATACCTGCCGCGATACGGCATGGCGCCGGAGTGGGCCAGAGCTGCACGTCCTCTCGTGATCGTGATCATTACCATCGCCTTCGCTGTTACCATCATCTTCAGTGCCGACGTGGACCAGCAAGGCGGGGCTTACGCGACTGGTGTACTAGTGTTGATGACTTCCGCTGCCATCGCGGTGACACTTGCAGCGCGCCGGAAACAAAAAGGCTGGTATCTCTATTTCATCATCGCCTTGATCTTTGCGTACACGACGATTCAAAACATTCACGAGCGGCCGGAAGGAATTAAGATCGCTTCGTTTTTTATTCTGACGATCATTCTCGCTTCGTTGTTTTCAAGAGTGTATCGATCGACAGAACTGCGGGTTGACCAAATTGAGTTGGATGATCGGGCGCGACAGTTTATCAAAGATGCGGCGAAGGGAACCATTCGCATTATCGCTAACCGCAAAGACAAAGGAGACGCCGCCGAGTATGCGCAAAAGGAGGAGGAGAAGCGGACCAGCAATCACATTCCTGCCGGCGAGCCAATCTTGTTCTTCGAGGTTACACCAGGGGACGCTTCTGAATTTGCGGGCACATTATGTATTCGCGGTGAAGCGGTTGACGGTTATCGCATACTGCGAACTGAATCGCCGGCAGTGCCAAATGCGATAGCGGCTTTCCTACTGTACTTGCGGGATGAAATGGGAAAACTCCCGCACGTTTACTTTGGGTGGAGCGAGGGCAATCCGATCTCATACTTGCTGAAGTATATTGCGTTTGGAGAAGGTGATACTGCTCCAGTCACGCATGAGGTATTACGCCAGGCAGAAAGAGATTCCGAGCGACGTCCAATCGTGCACGTTGGTGGGTGATCAATTTTGTCCGTTATCCCCGTTCGATGCTTTTCCCGCAAGAAAGCATGAACGACAGTAAACCGGGCGTCCCTGGGAGGGATAAAACGGAACCGTTGTCTGTTGTCCGCATTGTGCGCATTGCACTGAGACTTCAATGCGCTGCCGCACGCCCGAAGATTGCGCCGCCGCGATCGCTGCTAACCGTTCGTTCTTGGCCTGCTTGCACGGTTTGCAGCGCTTCGGTTCGTTTTTGAGGCCTTTGTCGTGAAAGAATACTTGCTCGCCCGCAGTCCAAATAAAGTTTTCATTACAGTCCACGCATCTGATTGGGCGATCCTGATGTTCCGTCTCTGCAGTCATTGCTAATGCGTGGGCGACTTCGGTCTGTGCCATGATCTACTCCCCTCGGGTACGCTTAACCTAGAAACATGATGCCGGGCGGGGCTAACGAGACTTACGTGAATTCAGTACGCTCTTCGGCTTGCACCAATGAGGTAAAAAAGACTTTCAGCCGCAAGCGGCCGCTGTTGGTTTGATTTGTATATAACTATGGCGAAACTGTGTCAAGGTAAATCCTGCAAAAACAGGTTATCTTTGCTCTGAACGAAGTCTTTGATACTGAAATAATGAAAAAAATATTTATTATTGGCTCCGGCGGACGTGAGCACGCAATAGCTTGGGCGATTCGGAACACTTTGATTGAACCCGTTCAAATCTTTTGTGCACCCGGAAACGCTGGCATTGGGCAAATTGCCCAAGTCATAAATCTGCCGGTTAGTGATTATGCCAGTCTTGCGAGGTTTGTCGAGACTGAAAAGTTTGACCTTACGTTTGTGGGACCGGAAGCACCGCTAGCCTCCGGCATCGTGGATGTGTTTGCTGGCAGGGATTTACCAATTGTCGGTCCAAATGCGACAGCCGCGCGACTGGAGGGAAGCAAGATCTTTGCAAAAGACTTCATGGCGCGCCATGGAATACCGACGGCTGCTTATCGTGTCGCTGAATCGCCTGCGCTGGCTATTGAGTATCTCAGAAGTGGAGAATTCGGTTCTGCTCAAGCGCCGGTCGTGATCAAGGCAGATGGTTTAGCGGCGGGTAAGGGCGTGGTTGTAGCCGAGAACCGATCCGAGGCAGAAAAGGCCATTGAAGACCTTATGGTCCATCACGTCGCGGGAAAAGAAGCCGCCGGACGTGTAGTAATCGAGGAGGCTTTAACCGGACCCGAAGCTTCACTGTTGCTTTTTGCCGATGGCCGCGACTATGCGTTGATGCCCGCTGCACGCGATCATAAACGAATTGGTGAGAACGATACTGGTCCAAACACCGGCGGAATGGGAACGATCACCGACGCCTCCGTTCTACAAAGAAGTATTCAAGATAGAGTTGTACGTGAGATCGTGGAGCCTACGTTGGCAGGCGCGCGTGAAGAGGGTTTTGCTTTTAAGGGAATTCTGTTTTTGGGTTTGATGTTGACCGAAGATGGACCAAAGCTGCTCGAATACAACGTCCGTTTCGGAGATCCTGAGACACAAGCGATCCTCGTTCGTTTAAAGACAGATTTACTTTCGGTGTTTGAATCGATTCACAACGGCACGCTTGGCAGTTTGAATGTCGAGTGGACCGGAGGGGCTTCGGCGTGTGTGGTCGTGGCCAATAAGGGTTATCCCGGAAAATACGAAACGGGCGCGGTTATTGAAGGACTGGACAAAGTGGATCGAGATTCTGTTCAGGTGTTTCATGCAGGTACTTCGCTCGACGCGAACGGTAGATTTATAGCCACCGGGGGCAGAGTTCTCGGTATCACAGCGGCGGCCGCAGACCTTTCGACCGCCCTCGATCGCTGTTATGAATCCCTTAAAAAGATTCACTGCCCGGGTATGCAGTACCGCAGAGATATCGGACGTTCTTCTGTGAGGTGACGGGCTTTCTGGAAGGCTTTTAATACTACTGTTATACTCCCGAAACCAGTTTTCGCCGGAACTGAAACCACCTGCGCGTACATGACGTACATCAGAACGGTCGTTATTGGGCGAAATGGACAATAAAATGGAAACGGGCATTATCGTTTTGGAATTCATATTCGCTGTCGGAGGATGAGCGGAAATGGGACTTTGGACAAGAATGAAGCGCTCAGTGCGCGCCATCTTCGGAGGGATAATCGAGAAGACTGAAGACCCCGAACTCCTTCTTCAGCAGACCATTCGTGACATGCGTGACCGCGTTCCGGAGTTGAATAACTCCGTTGCGCAGGTCATGGCTACCGAGAAGCTTCTCGCAAAAAACAAAGAGCGACTGGAAACACAAGTAGTGGATCTGGACTCTAAAATTCGCGCCTCGGTGAAGATGGGTCGCGATGACATCGCCACCGCATACATCGGGCAGTTGCAACAGGCGCAGCTCGACCTGCAAAAGACTTCGCAGCAACTGGAGCACGCGAACCTGGCATCGAAGCAGGCACTTAAAGCGCGCGATAATTACGTGCTTCAGATGCAGCGCCGTAGCGCCGAAGCGATGCAGTTGATAAACCAGTCGAAGCAGGCAAAACTTCAGGAACAGCTTGCTCAGACGATGGAATCCTTTCAGCTTGGCGACGATGCATCGACGTTCAATGAGATGCGCGACAAGATAGACCGGCGCGCAGCAGCAGCCGAAGCCAAGATGCAATTGGGCGCCGCTTCAGTTGATACGCAGATGCAGGAGATCGAGCGCGAGGCCATGGACATGCAGTTGCAAGACAGGCTGCTCGAATACAAGCGCGACATGGGTTTGCTGGGCACGGGCGCCAGTGCACCGACACCGCAAGCGCTTCCGGCTGAAGGTGAAACCACCGGCGGCGGTCAGAACGGCACCGGTGGTGGCCGCGTTAGTTAATAGTATTTGTCATTGATGTGGCGATCTCATCGGCTACAAATGAATTTCAGTGATCACCCGCGGACTTAGTTTTGCTATGGAGCTTCCCAAGATCGATCTGAAGTATCTGAAAGAGGCCTTCAAAGAACCCATAAACTTTTGGGGAATGGCAGGCTTCGCAGTTGCTGCTGCTTACGTTCAGGACGTAACACCACTTGTAGCGGCATTAGCTACCGAAACGCTTTACCTTGCGACCGTTCCCGCCAGTACAATTTATCGTCGTCTGGTTGATCGCCGTGAGAAGCAGCGCTTGTTGAAGTTGCGCGATCAACAACGTGAAGCTCAGATTAAGTTATTCGATCCGCGCGAGCGTGAAGCAGTTGAATACTTGCGCTGGATGAAGAATCAGATCTACTCGAACTACAAAAAGTTCACCGGCACCAAACAGATTCCTCACAACATCCAGAGTCTCGATCAACGCTGGGAAGACTTTGTCGATCTTCTCGATGTGTACCGCCGTCGTAAACATCACTTGCGATCGATCAATCGCCAGGCAGTGCAGAACCAGTTGGTCCAGGCCGAGCGCTCAGTCCAAGCCTCGAAGGACGATCGTGAAAGACGAATTCAGCAGGCCAACGTTGAAATACTTAAACGCCGTGTTGCTGCTTTCAACGATATCGAACGTTCGGTGAAGTTAGTCGAAGGTCAACTGCAATCGATTGAAAATTTCTTCGGACTGGTGAACGATCAGGTAGTTACACTACCGACGCCGGAACGTGTTTCCTCATTGGATTTCGAGCAGCTAAGCGACTCGATTGCGATGACCAAGCAGATGCTCGAAGAAACGTCAGATACGTTTGCCGCGCTTGACACCCACAACCGCGAGATTGGCAACTACGAGCTGCTATTAACGAATACCGGAACCTCAAAGTGAGGCGTTAATCAGCGTTTTTGCACACTCTATAGTCCTCATAAAAAAGATCACCACAAGATATTGACACTGCGCCTGCAAAGGAGTATATTCCGCTCCGCTTGAGACGAAGTGGAAACTGGTGCAGCGGCCGCCCCCTTGAGCCCCTCTCCAGCGAACGTTTTTACGCTTCGAAAAGAGCCAACCGGAGTATCCAGAACACACTCTAAGTTAAAAACCTGCGTAGCAATACGCCTGGTATTACCGTTTTTGAAAACCCTAATCTACTTTCGGGCTCCCCGTTAGAAAGGCAGAGATAATGAGCGCAGCAATCGGCAAAAAAGCAGGAAACACCACCGTGGGTTCCCCCGCAGTTTCCCCGCGTCGAAAATCGCAGCAGCTTGGAATCAATGCCAGAAAAGTAGTGAGTAAGCGGTATTCATTAAAGGACATGAAAGGGCGCCCGCTGGAAGAGTGGGCCGACATCGTGCGTCGTGTTGTCGGACACGTTTCCGCGGCGGAAACTGGAGAAAAGCGAGACAAGTTTTTTGCCGCGATGAGCGAGGTGATGCTGGCGCGCGAGTTTATTCCGAACACGCCGTGTTTAGTCAACGCCGGCAAGGCAAATGGACAACTTGCCGCGTGCTTCGTTCTGGAAGTTCCCGACTCACTTCAGGGAATCATGGACCACGCTAAAGCTGCTGCGACAATTCACCAAACGGGCGGCGGAACCGGTATGACTTATGAGTTTCTGCGGCCGCACGGAGCATCAGTGAGCTCAGCGATGGGCGTTGCGTCTGGTCCTGTGTCATTCATGAACATCGTCAATCAAGTGACTGACGTTGTGAAGCAGGGTGGTGTACGACGTGGCGCAAACATGGGAATGATGCGCGTCACGCATCCCGACGTGCTTCGTTTCATCCATGCCAAGAACGATCAGCACTCGCTGACTAACTTCAATATCTCGGTCAACGTTACCGATAAGTTTTTGAAAGCCGTTGATAACAACGAGTGGTTCCAGTTGGAGTTCAACGGCGAGCCATGGACTGAACCAATTTACGACCCGGTTCGCGATGGTGACTATGTTGTTTATCGTCGACCGGATGGATCGACTATTTCGTTTTGCGACCGCCAGTCGTTTTTAGCTGCCGATCTTTCAGCCTGCACGATCGAAGAACCACCACGGCCGGGAATGATTTTCGCTCTGGACATTTGGAACCGCATCATCGCCAGTGCACACAAGTATGCTGAGCCGGGTATCGCATTTATTGACGAAGTGAACCGGCACAATCACATGATGAAGTCGATGGGGCCGATCTTCTCCTGCAATCCATGCGGCGAGCAGTTTCTCCACTTCTCGAATTCATGCAACCTCGGTTCGATCGACCTCGCGAAGTTTTACGATCCCGCGAAGCGGATCGACTGGGACCGGCTCCGAGACGTGACGCATCTGTGCACACGTTTTCTCGACAACGTGATCGATACTTGTGCCTGGCCGCTGCCGGAGATCAACGATGTGGTCCATCGCACGCGGCCCGTGGGCTTGGGCATCATGGGTTTTGCTGATCTCTGTCTTAACTTGAACATCACGTATGGTTCGCCGGCCTCGATCGATCTGATGGACGAGGTGATGGGATTTGTTCGTCGCGAGTCGTGGATGGAGAGCAATCGTCTCGGAGCCGAAAAGGGTGCTTTCCCGGAGTTTGAACCGAACCGCGAGGCCTACACGGATTTCCTCTACAACCAGATTGGGATTCCGCAAGACATCCCGCTCACGCCGCGCAACTATGAAGTAACGACTATCGCGCCAACCGGAACTATCTCGCTGGTTGCAGAAACATCTTCCGGTATCGAGCCGAATTTTTCGTGGGCTTACGTTCGGAAAGACACGCTGGGCACGCGCACGTACGTGCACACGCTGGCGGCGGAAGCGCTTGGTATTGATGTGGACCAGTCTGATCAGGAATCGATAGATGCGGCTGCGGCTTACGTTGTGGAACACGAACGTGAACTGCCGCCACATTTTATCTCGGCGATGAACATAAGCGCTGAGCAGCACGTTCATGTGCTCGCGGCTGCTCAGCGCAACGTCGATAACAGTGTGTCGAAGACCTGCAACGGTGCAGTTGACGACACGGTGGAATCGGTGGACGCGCTTTATCGCCTGGGCCGTCAGCTTGGTTGCAAAGCAGTCAGTTACTATCGTGATGGTTCGCGTGATAATCAGGTGCTAACATCAATGAAGGCCGAAGAGCCCAAAGGTGAGATCGCCTGTAACCCGGAAGCTGTAGTGGAACCGATTGAAGAAGTTAGTGCGGCGGAAGCCACGGCTGCTGACGATGCATCCGCGCGCCAGGAGGCGCAGGCTCGTGAGCATACTGAGACGATCGCGGTGCCTGCCGTAACCGCAATTCGCATCGAACGTCCGCGGGAGTTGCGCGGTGCGACCTGGCAGATTCCGTTCGACGGTCAAAACCTCTACGTCACCGTCAACCACGATGGCAAGATGATCCAGGAAGTTTTTGCTACTGGTCCAATCAGTGGCGGCGTGGGTTTGCTCGCTTCGAAGATGTTGCGTGGTGGTTTTGATGCAGCGGAAGTTGCTTACAGTCTGAATAAGGTAACCGGCACGCACGCAGTGTGGTTCAACGAACGTCTCCTCACTTCACCTGAGCAGGCTGTCGCGGAGTGCATCATGATCACCGTGCGCCGCGTCCAGGATCTCCCTGACTCCGCACGCGCTGTCAGTAAACAGCAATCACAATTTCACCCCCAACAAAAACCCGTCACCGGCGCGATCATGTCAAACATGATCGGCATCTGCCCCGAATGCCACGGGCAGCTCGAGCATGCGAGTGGCTGCGATTTTTGTCGGGACTGCGGCTACAGCAAGTGTAAGTAAGCCCTGCACACTTGCAGTAAGGTAGCCACAAAGAAGCACAAGAGGTACAAGGTTAGTGAAAAACCTTTGTGCCTCTTGTGCTTCTTTGTGGCTACTGGATTAGATAGTCGCTCAATGCTGCAATCGCCGGTGTCTTTGCATAGAGATTGACCTATGAGTTGAAAAGTTTTTATCAAGTCGCCAAAGGATATTCTTCTTCGTCTTCTGCATAAGCCGCAGCCAGGCATTTCTTAGACAACTCCAACCAAGCCTCACGCTCCGAGTCTTTCGGCAATACCGTCACGAGCAATTTCGTATTCGGCTCGAGCTCCACAGGCTCGTCGAGGAGAATGCGTTCACCGTCAAAGTGGGCTGCAATTGTCTGGTTCATAACTGCTGCATTCTACACGTTAAAGCTGGCCCAGAACCAGTCGCCTGAAATTCGTATCACGCACACGAAAATTCCTGAGTTGACGGCTGATATGCGGCTCAATAATATATCGCTATGCCACATAAGACTTCGCAGATGCTCGATCGGGAGCTGAAGAAGGGAAGTGCCGAACTGTTGATTCTTTCATTAGTCGAAGATCAGCCGCGGCATGGATATGACATTGGAAACTTGATAGAGCAGCGGTCCAAAGGCGCACTGCGGTTCAATGTCGCTTCGCTTTATCCGCTCCTCTATCGGCTTGAAAAACGCGGCTGGATTCAGGGTCGTTGGGTAGAAAAAGCAGGCCAACGACGGCGCCGGTACTACCGTTTGACCGCCGAAGGGAAAAAGGTGCTTGCGGCACAGCGCGATAGTTGGCGTGAATTCGTCGAAGCTATCAATCGCATCACCGGACTCGAACATGCCTGAGTGGAAGAAAGAAGTTAGAAAGCGACTTTCCGGCCTCAAGCTTGCGCCCACACAGGAAGCCGAGATCGTCGAAGAGTTGGCCCAGCATCTCGAGGATGTCTACGAGCGCGCTCTTCGAGGTGGCACGTCGGAGTTCGAAGCAAGGCGCGCCGCCCTTGAAGAACTTGCGGGCGATTTACTGAACGAAGTGCCACGTTCTCAAAGACCGGCGCACCAGCAACCGGTATTTGAACGACCAGGGAGGTTCAATGTGTTAGCTGATCTATTGCACGACCTGCGTTATGCCGCGCGGATGCAGCGGAAGAATCCGGCTTTCACCATTATTGCTGTGATTGCTTTGGCCCTCGGAATCGGCGCGAACACCGCCATCTTCAGTGTCGTGAACACTGTCCTTCTGCGCCCGCTGCCTTACAAAGATCCTGAACGACTCGTGATGGTGTGGGAAGACGCAAGCCGGTATGGCTACCCGCGCGATACACCAGCCGCCGCAAACTTTGTTGACTGGCGCGATCAGAACCAGGTCTTTGAAGGTATGGCAGCGATTGCCGACACGAGTTTCAATCTAACCGGGGCCGGCGATCCCGAACGGCTCGAGGGCAGACGTGTCTCAGCCAATCTCTTCTCGTTGTTGGGGGTTGAACCACAGATCGGGCGCGTGTTTACCGCGGCTGAAGATCAGCCCGGTTCGCAGCGTGTGGTCCTATTGAGCTACGGTTTGTGGCAACGCAGATTTGGTGGCGATCCAAACATCGTCGGCAAGGCTTTAACGCTCAACGGCGAAAGCCATGTCGTTGTTGGCGTAATGCCGGCACGCTTTCAGTTTCCCTCGAGCGATGATGAGGCGTGGGTACCAATTGCGTTTACTCCGCAGGAAGCTTCGAACCGCGGTCGCCACTATCTCCAGGTTCTTGCACGCCTGAAACCCGGTGTAACGTTGGCTCAAGCTCAAAGCGAGATGAGCACGATCGCTGCGCGTTTACAACAACAGTATCCGGAGCAGAATGCGGATCTCGGTGCGGCAGTCATGTCATTACACGAACACCTGGTGGGCGACATAAAGCCGGCGTTACTGATCCTGCTCGGCGCGGTTGGACTCGTCTTGCTCATCGCATGCGCGAACGTAGCGAACCTGTTACTCGCACGGGCTGCCGTGCGACAGAAAGAAATTGCCGTGCGTGTCGCGCTTGGCGCGAAACGCGCGCGTTTGATCAGGCAGTTTCTGACCGAGAGTGTTTTGCTATCGACGCTCGGTGGCATTGTCGGTTTAGGAATTGCTTATGGCGGCCTCGTTCTTCTAAAAGCGTTCATTCCGGAAAATATTTCTCAAGCACGTGAGATCTCGCTTGACTTCAAGGTTCTTGGTTTCACGTTGCTTGTTTCAGTGCTGACCGGGGTGATCTTCGGTTTGGCACCGGCCATCCAGGCTGCGCGTTTCAATCAAATCGAAACGTTGAAGGAAGGAGGACGCGATGCAGCGACAGGCGGCGGCGGAAAACGGCTGCGTAGTTTGCTGGTGATGTCCGAAGTGGCGATCTCTCTCGTTCTTCTAATCGGCGCAGGCCTGCTGATCAATAGTTTTCTACGCCTGCGCAATGTCGATCCTGGATTTCGCGCAGACAACTTGTTGACGATGAAGATTGTGTTGCCGGAGCCGAAGTACGCGGAGTTTGAACGCCGGTCAGCGTTTTACACTGATCTGGTCCAACGCGTGCAGTCGCTTGCGGGTGTCAGGTCAGCGGCAGTAACCACCAACCTTCCTTTATATCGTCAGGGCAACTCCATCTCGATCAGCATCGAAGGCAAGCCCGCTCCTCCGCCAGGACAGGAGTTGATCGTTGTCACTAGAATCATCAGCCCCGGGTATTTCGGCACGATGAGTATTCCGTTGTTGAAAGGGAGACAACTTACCGATCAGGATACCGAGACCAGCCCAAACGTCGTTGTAATTAGCGAAACGATGGCGCGTCGTTTTTGGCCGGGCGAGGAGCCGATTGGCAAACGCATCGCGGCTGGAAGAGCACAAACGCCTGAGGATTGGATTCAGGTGATTGGGGTTGTGAAAGACGTTCGACAGTTCGAACTTAATGCCGAGCCGAGACCACAGATGTACTTGAGTTTCAGGCAAGCCGGTTTCTTTGCGCCGCGCGATCTGGTGGTTAAGACAGACGTCGATCCGGCCAGTATGGCGACGACTGTGCGAAAGGCTGTTTGGGACATCGATAAGGACCAGCCGGTATCAAACATCCGAACGATGGAAGAGATTTTCGCGGACTCAATCGCCCGGCAACGATTCAGCATGTTGCTGCTGGCGATCTTCGCGGGCGTTGCGTTGGTGCTTGCCGGCGTGGGGATATATGGCGTGATGAGTTACTCAGTGGCCCAACGAACACGCGAGATTGGAATTCGCATGGCGCTGGGGGCCCAGACCGGCGCCGTGCTCAAACTCGCCGTCGGATATGGCATGAAGCTGGTGATTGTCGGTATCGTCGTGGGGCTCATTGCGGCGTTTGCCCTGACTCGAGTGATGTTGACATTGCTGTTTGGTGTCACGGCCACCGATCCGACGACGTTCACACTCATCTCGTTGTTGCTGGTCCTTGTTGCCGCGCTCGCGAGCTACATTCCTGCGCGACGTGCAACGAAAGTCGATCCGATGATTGCGTTACGATACGAGTGAGGCCACAAGGAAGCACAAAAAGCACAAAAACGATCAAGAACTTTAGGTTCTATCCAGCTTCAACAACGTATGCAGCAGCACGTTTGCTCCATTGGCGATGTCTTCCGGATGTGAGAATTCGCGTGGAGAGTGGCTGATGCCGGCGACGCTGGGAACGAAGATCATGCCGACAGGACCAAGCCGGGCCATGTCCTGAGCGTCGTGGCCGGCGCCTGAAGGCAGCAGTTTAGTCGAGAGACCAAGCTCGCGAGCAGCTTCAGAAATTAAGGATCGAATTTTCGGATCGGTGGGTGCCGGTATGTTGACGTTGATCTCTTTGAAGTCGAATTTCGTCTTACTCTCGGTCGCGATCTTTTGGGCTTCTGCCTGAATTCGTTCGAAGAGCATATTGATTTTAGCGGCATCGAGATCGCGCAATTCAAGACTTAGAATAACCTTTCCCGGAATCACATTCGGCGCGCCCGGAAGTGCATTAATCCTGCCAACCGTACCCACTTGTCTCCCAGGCACACTGGTCACGATACGGTTCACTGCCTGAATAAACTTTGCTCCAGCCAGAAGCGCATCTTGCCGGTTGTTCATTGCGGTGGTGCCGGCGTGATTTGCAAAACCCTCGATCGTAACGTCCCACCAGTTTATTCCGACAATCCCTTCAACCACTCCGATCTTGATCTTTTCGGAATCGAGAACGCCGCCCTGCTCGATGTGCAGCTCGAGATAACCAGCAATGTCACCTTTCTTACGCCGCACTTCAGCAAGTTTTGAAGGATCTCCGCCGATGAATTTGATCCCGTCACGAATTGTTTTCCCGCTGCGGCTCACCAGGTCGAGTTCCTTTTCCGTCAACTCACCATCCATCGCACGGCTGCCGATAAGTCCGCCTTCTTCGTTCTGGAAAATGACAACTTCGAGCGGGTGACGCGTGGTTACATTGTTCTCAGCAAGTGTGTGTGCGACTTCGATCGCGCCCATCGATCCAACTACGCCATCGTAGTTTCCTCCTTCCGGGACTGTGTCGATGTGCGATCCGATGAGTAAAGGAGTAAGACCACTGGCGCTTCCTGCGCGGCGGCCGATCAGATTGCCCGCCGCATCGATTGTGACTTCGAGTTTCGCGTCTCGCATGAGGCCGAGAACATACTCGCGGCCCTGCTTGTCCGCATCGCTGTACGCAACACGGCTGACGCCTCCTTGCGGATTCTTGCCAAACTCCGCGAGCGCGAGAATGTGGTCCATGATCCGCTTGCCGTTAACGCGTAGTTGGGACTGCAAAGGTAAGCGATAAAATGGCAGCGATCCCAGACTCACGAGCAAACCGAAGTTGAATTGCCGGCGATTGATCTTCATGTCACGTGAGACTATCGCAACGCTTTAACGTCAGGCAACCTTGAGACACTCGGTCCGGCAATGTAGAATCCTTCCGATCTGACTGTCCCCGCACCAACTTCATCAATAAGGGAGATTCAAAATGAAACGAGCAATCTGTTTCTTTGCAGTAATCGTGAGTCTGTTGTTGTCACTGATACTGCCAAAGGCATCCGCCATCACTTACGGCTTTGTTGACTCAAATAACACCTTCCGCAATACGGGTGCTTTCATCGTGAAGTCGCCCACAACGGGCGAGATCTTTCCGATCTGCTCAGGCACGATGATTACCGCAAACGTGTTTCTGACGGCGAGCCACTGCACGTCCTTCTACACGCAGGATCTCGCTCCTGAAGGTTTCGTCGCTTACGTCAGTCTTGATCAGTCGATCCCGTTCGGCGATCTCACCAGCAACAAGACGACCCTGCTGCCTGTTGCGCACGTCGTTACCAATCCCAACTTCAACCAAAGCCAAAGTGATTCCGGAGATATCGGTGTCCTAATCCTTCAACGAGATGTTCGCGGAGTTACTCCCGCGACGTTGCCCGCTTGCGGACTATTGGATCAACTGGTCGCGCAAAACGGAATGAAAACTGCTGTCTTTACGAATGCCGGTTATGGACTCCAGAACCGCGTCGTCGGTGGCGGAGTTCCGTTCTTCCAGGATCTGAATCCAATCCCGCGAATGTTTTCGTTTTCGAGCTTCAACTCGCTTAACGGCGGCTATCTCCGGCTGTCGCAGAATCCATCCACCGGCAACGGCGGAACGTGTTTTGGAGATTCAGGAGGTCCTAACTTCCTTACGGTCAACGGTCAGCAACTGATCGTCGCTATCACGATTACCGGCGACTCGGTCTGTCGTTCAACCAACGTAGATTACAGGCTTGACACAGCTTCTGCACAAGGGTTTCTGGCCGCAGTTAATGCAGCGTTTGGAACTTCGATTCCGATCTCGTGCTGACGAAAGCTACGCAACATTCAGTCAGAGGAATAACAGTGAAACACTTCAAACTTATGACGGCGGTATTGTGTGTGGTCCTGGTGTGCGTTCCGGTTTTACCGCAAACGCCTGCGCGGATTACGCCTGAGCCGCCAGTAGGAAAAGGCACGATTGTTCTCAAGGCCGCTCGTTTAATCGAAGGCACAGGCGCCGCCGCAATTAACAACGCAATCGTCGTGGTCACTGACAACATGATCACGGCTGTTGGACCAGCCGGATCAGTAACTGTTCCAGCAAACGCCAGGATGATCGATCTCGGCGACGTCACACTAATGCCGGGCTTAATCGATGCGCATACACACTTAGTGGGACGTGTGCTCGGCGATCCTGCCGGTGACAACGCAGCGGTAAGGGACTTCGAGTCGTTTGCGGCAATCATCAGTGTGGAACATGCGCGTGCCACGTTGATGAGTGGGTTTACGAGCGTGCGTAACGTCGGCGCCTCCGGGCGTTTTGACGACATAGCGCTGCGCAAGGCCATTGACGAAGGGTGGACGCCCGGACCACGAATGATGACCGCCGGTCACTCGCTCGGAATTCGCGGCGGTCACTGCGACCAGAACGGGTTTCGACCGGGAATGCTCGAGCGGGGAGTTGAAGAAGGGATTGCGGATGGTCCGGAGCAGATTCGTGCAGCCGTTCGCTATCAGATCAAATATGGTGCCGACGTGATAAAGACGTGCGCGACCGGTGGAGTTTTGTCGGAAGGTGATGCTGTAGGCGCGACGCAGTATACGTTCGAAGAGTTGAAAGCAATGGTTGACGAAGCGAACAAACTGGAGCGGAAAGTCGCAGCACATGCTCACGGCGCTGAGGGAATAAAGTTGGCCGTGCGCGCCGGTGTTTCTTCGATCGAGCACGGCTCGTTTCTCGATGAAGAAGGCGCACGGTTGATGAAGGAGCGCGGAACGTTTCTGGTGCCGACGTTATCGGCGGCTGAGGGAGTTGAGCGCGCGGCAAAGAGCGGCGTGTTGAAAGGACTGCGCGCGGAGAAAGCACTGGCTGCGGCGGCGGCCGTTCGTCGTGCGATTAAGCTTGCAGTGGCGAACAATGTTCCGATTGCGTTCGGGACTGATGCCGGAGTCGTTCCTCATGGAACAAACGCGCACGAGTTTGAGCTTTTGGTCCAGTGGGGCGGCATGAGCAACATGGATGCAATCGTCGCCGGGACAATGAATGGTGCGAAGTTGTTGGGCTGGGACAAAAGAGTCGGATCGTTAACGGCAGGCAAGTGGGCGGACATTATCGCTGTCTCGGGCGATCCGTTGAGAAATATCGAGAACGTTCAGAAGGTTACGTTTGTGATGAAGAATGGTGTGATCTACCGCGATAAGTAGTTGGGACAGGATTGTCTTGTAAATCTTGATAATCCTGAAATCCTGTCTATTTAACCTCGTCCCAAATCAACGTATGTCTCGTTTCCTTCAGTAACAGCGTGCCCACAATAAACGTCAAACTCGCGACGATGATCGGGTAGTACAAGCCGGCATAGATATTCCCGGTTTGTTCAATTACTGACAGCCCAATCAGCGGCAGCAAACCGCCAAAAACACCGTTGCCGATGTGATACGGCAGCGAGAGCGCCGTGTAGCGAATCTTCGCGGGGAAGGCTTCGACGAGATACGCGGCAATCGGTCCATAGACCATCGTGACGAACACGACCTGGATGAAAATGAGCAGGATCAACTTCCACGCAATCGGCTCAACTATGAAAGAACCAAAACTGGTGTAAGGCAGCACTTCCTTCGCCGGCTGCAACACTCCATTTACAAGCGTTTGTGGAGTCAAACTAATCGCTCCGGTGGTCGGGTTTCGTTGCGAAGACGCGGTTACAACTTCGGAACCGGCAACGCGTTGCATCGCCTGATAGATCGGAAAGTAAGAGATCGCAGCGAGCAAACACCCAGCCATCATGATGCGCTTACGTCCGATGCGATCCGAAAGTGCTCCGAAGAAGACAAATAAAGGCATTCCGAGCAAGAGCGCGATCGCCACGATGTAATTCGCCGAACGACTGTTTACCCTCAGAATGGTTTGCAGGTAAAAGAGCGCATAAAACTGCCCTGTATACCAGACCACTCCTTGTCCCGCCGTCGCTCCGAAGAGCGAAATCAGAACACGCTTGAGATTGACCCACTGGGTGAACGCTTCTTTGAGTGGTTGAGTTGAAGTCATCCCGGTGCTCTTGATCTGCTGAAAGATTGGCGACTCTTTCATTCGAATACGGATGTACAGAGAGATACCCACGAGAAAAATCGAGATGATGAAAGGCACACGCCATCCCCATGCGCTGAAAGCTTCACGACTCATCGCGTTCTGCACAAAGATTATGACCATCAACGACAGAAACAGCCCGAGCGTGGCTGTGATCTGAATGAAGCTCGTGTAGAAGCCGCGCTTTGCGTCCGGCACGTGCTCTGCCACATAAACGGCGGCGCCGCCATACTCACCTCCGAGCGCGAGTCCCTGTAATATGCGGATCAACAACAGAATTATCGGTGCGGCGACGCCGATCGTTGCGTAAGTAGGAAGAAATCCGATCGCGGCAGTAGCGCCTCCCATGATCAGCAAGGTGACGAGAAACGCGTACTTGCGTCCGACGAGGTCGCCGATACGCCCGAAGAAGAGTGCGCCGAAGGGCCGGACTACGAACCCAACGGCAAAGGTCGAGAGGTAAGCGATGAGCGCGAGCGTGTCGTTACCTTCGGGATAAAAGAGTGGTGAGATTGTTACTGCGAGACTGCCAAAGATGTAGAAGTCGTACCACTCGATCATGGTGCCGACTGCTGATGCGGTGATTACTTGCCAGATCCGGTAACTGTGAACTTGATCTGTGGCTTGGGGCAAATCAGCGGGTTCTCCTCGCCGCAAAAATAGGTCATATAGGTCCTATAGGACTTATATGACCCATCTTGGATCGCGTCAGTCTTGATTCGCGGAGCCGGTTATATGTTTCATCGGCATCTGGAGCTTGCCGTCGGCGCCACTCGTCAGCGCGAGAAATGCTGAATCCTGGCGTAACGAATCAAACACCGCGTCAACACGCGCTTCCATCATCTCTTTGGCGCGCACTGCCTGATAACGCTCATACTGGAAGAAGTGCCGTCGCAGCAACGCGAGCGCTTCCCGCCGGTGACCTGTCTGCGCGTAAATCGCAGCCAGGTTGTACGAAGCTGGTAGCAGGTTTCGATTCGCACGCGCGATCTTCAAAGCTTCGTCACCATGTCCGGAAGCGGCCATGAAGACTGCCGCGAACACGAGGTTGTATGGATCCTTCGGTTCGAGCGCGAGCGCCTTCTTAGTGTAGGCATTGCCTTGTTCCAAATCGCCTTCAGAATTCCAGTACACGGCGAGATTGCGATAGGCGAGTGCCAGCGGAAACTCCGCCACCGACTGCTCCATCAGTGACAGTCCCTTCTTAAACTCGCCATCATGAATCGTCATCTTTCCGAGACCATGAAGCGCCACAGCACGAGCGATCGAATCTGCGGGCATGTTAAGAATCGCATTGAAAGTGTCGCGGGCTTTGTCCCACTCCCCCGTGTGGTGCCGGTAGAGTTCACCGAGGTAACGAAGCGGGGTCGGATCTGCGGGATCCATGAGGTGCGCTTTTTGATACAACCTCTGGGCAGTGACATATTGCTCGGCAATCTCAGCACGCAAACCCTGGCGCATTACCGCTTCAACTCGCGCGCCTGCTGACCGATCTAAAATCGGTGTAGCGTCCGGAATGCTGCCGACCTCTTCGACGCCAAGTTTCTTCAGCTCCTTCGCCGCATCTTTCGCTTTTTTCGGAAACAGACATTTCTCCTCAGCCACCGGCTTAAGAAGAGCGATAGCGCCGGGGTTGTCACCTGCTTTTATCTTGTCTTTCGCGTCTTTCAGTTGCGTGTCGATTGCGGTCGCGCGCTGTTTCATTTCCGCTTCGACCACTTTCTCAATGTCTTCAGCTTTGAGTTTACCGTCGGTGTTTTCGACCTTTTTGATAGGCGAGCCGTCGGCATTCGCCAACACGGCGACAGGCAGCGCCGAATCACCAATGATCGGTTGCAATTCAGGCTGTTTAGCGTCCCCGATTGTCATCGTGACGCATTGCGCTGAATAGAGTGTCAGAAGACGCGAGGTGCGCAGAGTTGATTTATTGACCTCGTTTTGGCTCGCGGGGAACCAGTACAGCACTAATCCTTTGTTGGGAGTCGTCCTCGCTTCCCAAATTTTCCACGGCACGTTATAAACGGTGGGCGCAGGTCCCCGGTCGCTGTTGCCGCCTGCAACACCGCCAGTTCCTCCTCCACCGCCGCCACCGCAGGTGGCCCATGCCGGTGACATGGCGAACAGTACGATCAAAGTGGTGGCGAGTGCGCGTGAAAGTTGTGTCTTCATATTGCGGTTTACCTTTCTAAAGCTGCTTCCGTGAGTTCTGCCGAGGTTTTTTGCA
This sequence comes from uncultured Acidobacteriota bacterium, assembly GCA_963826255.1. GTDB lineage: Bacteria > Acidobacteriota > Blastocatellia > Pyrinomonadales > Pyrinomonadaceae > PSRF01. The sequence goes on along the minus strand of CAWGWK010000002.1, from coordinate 4,422,662 downwards.
GGGCGGCATCCCTGGCCGCCTGCGCAGTCGAAACTTATAGCACAAGCTGTTTCCAAGAGACAGTTTGGAGAGTGGGCCTGATTTCAACTCTGCGCAATCTCTGCGTCCTCTGCGCCTCTGCGGTTTACATGTTTTTCGTTTTCTTTTACCGCAGAGGCGCAGAGGATGCAGAGATTACGCAGAGAGAGACATTGCACACGGCTTTCTATTGCCGTATCTTTACACAACTATTACTCGTCCCCATTGGATTCGAGTCTAACATCATCTATATCAATACAGTCACAAATCGTAATGCGCCCCAAACTGGGAGGAGGACGCAATGAAAGTCTTACTAGTTAATCCGGAGTTTCCTGAAACATACTGGAGTTTTCGACACGCGCTTCCATTCGAAGGAAAGCGCTGCGTGTTTCCTCCGTTGGGCTTGTTGACCGTTTCCAGCCTGTTGCCTCGTGAGTGTGAAAGGCGCATGGTCGATCTGAACGTTAACTCGTTGAAAGATTCGCAGATCGAGTGGGCTGACATGATTTTCATCACCGGAATGCTGGCGCAGAAGGAGTCGCTGCATGCGGTGGTGAAACGTTCTAAGGAGCGCGGGAAACTGATCGTGCTCGGTGGACCATACGTCACCAGCACCATCGAGGAACTTCCTTACGCAGATCACATTTTCCAGGGCGAAGCTGAAACAACCCTCCCTCAGTTTTTCAAAGACCTCGAGTCCGGACAAACAAAACGAACTTATAAAGCGCCCGAGCGGCCTCCGTTAGCGCTGACGCCGATACCGGATTTCGGTCTCGTGAATCTCAAAAAGTACAGTTGTATGTCGGTGCAGTACTCACGTGGTTGCCCGTTCTCATGTGAGTTTTGCGACATCATCGAGATCTATGGACGTGTACCGCGAACAAAAAGCAATCAGCAGATCCTCGCTGAGTTTGACGCGTTGAAGAATCTTGGCTGGCGCGGGCCACTGTTTATCGTTGACGACAACTTCATCGGTAATAAGAAGAACGTCCGGCAACTAATGCCTGAGCTGATCGAGTGGCAAACGAAAAACGGATTTCCTTTTTCACTCTTGACCGAGGCCAGCCTGAACCTCGCCGATGATGACGACTTGCTCGATGCTATGAAAGCGGCCCGCTTCCGTCGTGTCTTTCTCGGTATCGAAACTCCGGTGGAAGAGAGTCTCAAAGAAGCACAGAAGTCGCAGAACCGCGGTAACCTGCTCAACTCCGTGAGAAAGATCCAGAGCCGCGGAATCGAAGTCATGGCCGGTTTCATCGTCGGGTTTGATAACGATCCCGAAGACATCTTCGAACGCCAGATCGAGTTTATTCGTGAGAGCGCGATTCCGCTGGCGATGGTCGGAATGCTCAACGCACTTCCCGATACGCAACTGTGGAAGCGTCTTGAAAGGGAAGGACGATTACTCGGCGCTGATGCGACGGGCAACAACACCATAGCCACCGTCAACTTCATTCCCAAAATGGATGTTGACAAACTGATCAGCGGTTATCAAAGGATCATGCGGACGATTTACAAACCGAGCGAGTATTACCGTCGCGCACTCGACTCGCTGCAACGCACGCCGCAGGACGTACCCGAGGCTCACCAGTATCACGGGTTGAAGGCGCTTGGTGCTTTTCTGCGCATCACATTTAAATTAGGTGTGATTGATGCAGAGCGACGCGAGTTTTGGCGTTTCTTCATCAAGGCCGCGCGCAAACATCATGACCGCATGGCTGAGTTGTTACGTCACGCAGCCATGGCCTACCATTTCAGGAAGTTAAACGAGTCCTACGGCGATACGTGAGTTCTTCGAGTCATTCCGCTTTCGCTGCTTTACGTCACCGCGACTTTAGGCTCCTCTGGTTGGGCCAGATTGTGTCTGTGACCGGATCGCAAATGCAGTTTGTTGCGATCAACTGGCACGTTTACCTGCTCACAAAATCTGCATTCGCTCTCGGTTTGGTCGGACTTTTCCGCGGTGTGCCGATCATTTTATGTTCGCTTGCGGGTGGCGTGTTTGCGGATGCGGTTGACAGAAAAAAACTGATGGTTGTGACGCAGACGGTGATGCTTGCGAGTGCTGCGTTACTGACGGTGGGCACAGTCGCAGGCGTCGAAAGCGTTTGGCCGATTTACATACTCAGCGCTTTCGCATCAGCAGCGTCAGCCTTTGATATTCCTGCGCGGCAGGCGTTAATGCCCACACTCGTGCCGGCCCAGGACTTTCCGAACGCCGTCAGTCTGGGAATCGCTGTCTTCAACATTGCCACCATCAGCGGGCCTGCGATTGCGGGTATCCTGCTGGCGGAAAGCGGACCAGCGGTCATTTATGGAATCAATGCGATATCTTTTCTGGCGGTGATCGCTGCACTCTTTTTAATGCGAGCGAGTGGTAGTCCGGAGTTACAGATTGAACGTCGAGATGCGCTGAGCTTCGGGGCACTGAAAGAGGGATTGAGATTTGTCTGGCACACTCCAATCATCGTTCAGACGATGACACTCGATTTCGCCGCGACGTTCTTTGCGTCAGCAACTTTGCTGCTGCCGATCTTTGCGCAGGAGAGACTGCACGTTGGAGCTCGTGGCTATGGTTTTCTCGCCGCGGCTCCGGCAATCGGATCGTTTTTGACTGCTTTGGTAATGGCGCGTATCGGAAGTTTTAGAAGGCAAGGCAGGCTGGTAGTATCGGCGGTTGCAGTGTTTGGCGTTGCGACTGCGTTGTTTGGAATATCGACTGTGTACTGGTTCTCGTTACTGATGCTTGCCGTTACGGGCGCCGCAGATACTGTGAGCACTGTGTTACGACAAACAATCCGGCAACTGGTCACGCCGAATCATCTTCGCGGCCGCATGACTTCGATCAACATGATGTTTTTCATGGGCGGCCCGCAACTCGGTGAGTTAGAGGCCGGATCGCTGGCAGCAATAATCGGAGCGCCGCTTTCAGTCGTGATTGGTGGAATCGGTTCACTCATTTGCGCTGCAATCGCGGCGGTAAAGTCAAAACGTTTGATGGAGTTTGAGATGTGACCTGGACTCCTGCGGAAACAAATACTCACCAGGATCACGTGATTGCTCACGTCATCGGTGCTACTCCGCTGGGACATTTCGTTTGGGACGAAACCGCCTACCTGCTGCTCGACATCGGATTCATCTGGAACATCTATCTGGACGGCGAGATGGGGCTAGTGCCGCATCCAGTCACGATCACTGAGCTCGACGCCGACGATAACACGAAGAGTGGGTTGCGTACGGATATCGACCTGTTATCGCAAGGCAAGCCCGGAACGTTGTCGCACATGACACGCGTGGATCAAGTTGGGCCAATTGAATCTGTCGAGTTTTTGGAATCAGAGGATGGGCGGCGATTGGTGTTAACCTGTGAGCAGGGAAACGTTGTTATCGAAACTTCTTTAAGCCAAAGATGGACGCGGATTGACGCAGAGTTGCGCTAATCCGCGTTCATCTGTGGCGAAATTATCGATCAAGCTATGACGCTGATCTGATTATCGACTTCCTTCACACCTTTCACTTGTTTGACCACTCTTTCAGCGAGAGTTTTCAACGCTTCTGTCTTCACTGTTCCCACCAGCATCACCTTGCCGTTAAGTACTGTAGCAGTGATGCCGAGCGTTGAGAGTTCCGGATCGTCTATCAAGCGTTTGTCGACAGCGGCTTGAATAGTTGAGTCCATGTCGACACTCTCGGCGGTCGTGGTCGAAGCAGATGACGTCGAACCACCGGCCGGTGGACTCACGATGATCGGCGCCGGCTGAGTCGCCGGGGCTGGTTGTTGAATGATAACCGGAGGCTGTTGTGCCGGTGCGGGTTGCTGCACGACCGTAGGCGGCTGCTGCGCAGTCATGTTTGCGTTATCGGTTGTTGGCTGATTGCTCAACCAAAACAGGACCAGCATCGTTATCAATGCGATAGCTACCACAACAAGCACGCCGACCATGCCTGCGGAGATACCGCTATTGTCGCGAACGGACTGTGAACTCACCACCTCACGTCTTTCGTTTGGTGTTTCCACTACCACTCGGCTTTTTCTTGCCTGTTCTTCATCGTATGCCATCACTTTGCCTCCGTTGTTCTAATCAATTTCTGTTTCAGTGCCTGAAAGTATTGTTAGTAACGTCTGCGATATCCCTTGCGACGCGTGTAGAGATAAGAGCCGGCTGCGCCCGCACCCGCGCCTACTGCTGCTGCGCGTTTGCCGCCTGCAGCAGCGCCAACACCAGCGCCCAGCGCTGTTCCGCTAAGCACAGTGCCCGCCGTGCGTGTGCGTCCTCTGAAATTCCGTTTCGCAGCGCGACGATTGAATGCGTATAACCCGGCTCCTCCTGCCCCGATCGCTGCGCCTTTCTTTCCTGCTACCAAAGCGCCTACGCCGGCTCCACCAGCGATGATTGCGACCGTGCGTGCCTTACGCCCAAACTTCGATTTCTTGCGACGTGTTTGTCCCTCGGCTGAGACGAGAGTTCCGGTTACCACTAACAAGGTCAACACGAGTATTAAGGCGAGTAACCTCTTCATACTTCCCTCCCCGAAATTTGAATTTGCCGCACGCTGACCTTGGTCTTCAGGCTCAGCTTTGGCAAACAGTATTCCTAAGGTTGTTAACCCATCTAAATTGTTGAAGAAGTTGAGCGAAATCAGATTGCGAGTGAGAAGGTTAACAAGAGCTCGTTTCGATATCGTACGCTTCGTGGATTTGGAGCGAGACCGTTAGTAGTACGCTAGCCTTTGAAGTTATTGCTTGGTACTTTGTCTGCCTATGACAACAGCAATCGTTCATCATCCCATCTTTCGAGAACACGATACCGGGCCCGGTCATCCTGAAACTCCATCGCGCTACACCGTGGTGATGGATGCTCTGCGGCGAGACACTCAACTCTGGGGCAGGTTACGGGAAATAGAGGCCAGGGAAGCGCCGCGTGGTGATATCCAGGCGGCGCATTCACCGCAACTGTACAAACAGGTCGAGCGGGTTGTGAGTGAGGGCACTGGTTATCTCGATCAGGACACGGTCGTGTCCATGCGTTCGCTCGACGCTGCGAAGCGAGCTGCGGGCGGGCCTTGCCAGGCAATTGATCTGATTATGACGGGCGAGGTGAAGAACGCTTTTGTTCCCGTGCGTCCACCCGGACATCATGCGACCGAAGAGAGGGCGATGGGTTTTTGTCTCTTCAATAATGTTGCTGTGGCAGCGCGCTACGCACAACAGAAATATCCGGAAATCGATAAAGTCGCGATCATCGATTGGGACGTCCATCACGGCAACGGCACGCAGGGCATCTTTTACGACGATCCGACGGTCTTCTTTTTCTCATCACATCAGTATCCCTGGTATCCGGGCACGGGATCGCGCGGCGAGAAAGGCACCGGGCGCGGGCTTGGTTTCACTTTGAATCTTCCCCTGCGCGCGGCAACACCTGCTGTTGACCAGAAGCGAGGGTTTGAAGCTGCATTGGAGGAAATGGCGGCGAGTTATAGTCCCGACCTGATCATCATCTCGGCCGGCTTTGATTCTCATGTGGGCGATCCGTTGGGCCAGTTGCTTCTCACGGACCAGGACTTCATAGACATGACGAGAGCTGTGAAACAGTGGGCGGACGGCAGTTGTCAGGGCCGGCTCGTTTCCTGTCTCGAGGGTGGTTACAACCTTGAGACGCTCGGTGAAACGGTCCGAGCGCACGTCAGTGAACTGGAAAGGTAACTTAATGGCCGTAACCATCATTATTTTCGCGGCACAGTCTTTGCGATAACAAACGTCGATGGTCCAACTGATCGAAAACCGGTCAAGTTAGTGGCAATACTATGGTAACCACGAAGAAAACAAAGAAACGATCAACAAAGAAGCAATCTCCAGCTAAGAAGTCGGGGACTTCTGCCTCGAGTAAGAAGAGTGGAGGAAAGAAGTCGGGTAAGCGTCGTTCATCACCAGGAATTATTAGCAAAGCAAAGAAGGTGGTGGGTGATGTTTTGAGGGGAGCGGCGGCCGGGGCAGCGACGGGTGCTGTTGTAGGAGCCGCGGAAGCTGGAACTCAAGCTACAGGTATTGATCGAACCACTGAACGCGCAAGCAAACGCCAAAAGGGATCAGGGTCGAAGGCCAAGTAACGAATGGCCTATATTTAAGTCACCGTTTGGATAATTGTCGCTTTGCACTATCGCGTTGTCCGGTGCTGAACCGGCAGGTCCTTCTACGTCGCTTTCCCGCCGCCATCGTCGTCGTGTGTTGACACTTCACCATAACTGATGAGTCCGCGCAGAGCGCAAGGCCTTACTAGATCTCAGGCAGGGTTTGTTTGACACTCCCTGATCTGCTTCCTATGATCACATCACATGCCTGCCACACCGTCTGCAGCCAATAACGAGCGGCTTCAACGTGTCTTCTTAATCGACTCGATGTCGCACATCTTTCGGGCTTTCTATGCTCCGATGCAGAACCGTGTGGCGCCTCTAGCGACTTCTCAGGGTCTGGTCACCCAGGCGGTTTACATTTTCACCAACATGGTCATCAAGCTGTTGCGTGAAGAGAAACCTGACTACATCGCCGCTATCTTCGAATCGCGCGAGAAGACGTTTCGACACGAGACCTTTGCCGACTACAAGGCAAATCGGGTCGCGATGCCCGATGATCTGTCCACACAGCTTCCATACATCCTCCGGCTTTGTGAGGCGTTCAATATCCCCGTAATCAATTTCCCTGGCTACGAAGCTGATGACGTGATCGGCACGCTTGCGCGGCAAGTGGCTGAGAAAGAAATGCAGGCAGTCATCGTTTCAAATGACAAAGACATGTGCCAGCTCGTCCGCGATCCGTTTGTCGTCTGCATGAGACAGAACTCGCAGATCGTGAAACGCAAAGAGCCGGTGCCTCCGATCGAGTGGTGCGACGAAGCGTGGGTGGAGCACAAGTTTGGGGTTACGGCTGACAAGCTGGTGGATCTACTCGGCTTGATGGGCGATTCGATTGACAACATACCGGGCGCTCCCGGTATCGGCTCGAAAGGTGCAGTGCAGATCATTCAGCAGTTTGGATCGATAGAGGCTGCACTCGAGGATTGGGAAGCCGTCAAGCATAAAACTTATCGCGAATCGCTGCGCAACAATGCCGATCTGATTCGCCAGTCGCGCGAGCTGGCGCGAATTCGGGTCGATCTCGATCTGCCCTTGAACCTCGATGAGATCAAAGCCCGTCCTCCCGATCGCGCTGCGGCTTACGAACTGTTTCGGGAATTGGAATTCGTCAATCTTATCCGCGAGTACGCTGACGCTGCCGTCGAGCGACCTGCATCGGCCGAGTCAGCACGCAACTACAAGATCATCCAGACAAAGAGTGACCTGGACAATCTCGTGCGCACTTTATTCGACGCTGAAAGCGTCGGTGTCGCGGTTGCTGACTCAACTCCGGCGGGAACAGGTGAGCAGGAATGCTTCACTGAGCTCCAGGCGACTCGTGGAATTGCATTCGCTACTAAAGCAGGAGTCTCTGCTTACATAGATCTCGAAAAATTTTCAGGTGGTATCGATGCGGCAATCGGACCGCTGCGTGACGTCCTATCGAACGGTCTCGTTGAAAAATCAGTTCACGATGTGAAACGCGCAGTCGGCCTGCTCGATCGTTTTCAGATCACGCTCGAAGGTGTCAAAGACGACACGTACCTCGCAGCCTATCTGCTCGATCCGAATCGCAGTAAATATGAACTCTCAGATCTGGCACGCGAAGCACTGAACGTTGAAAACAACAGTACGCCCGCGAAGAATTGGCCGGAGACCGCCTGGCAAACGGTACTCGCCGCCGACCTCACTGCACAAACTGCTCGCGTACTACGCACGCGAATTCTGGAAAAGAAGCTCGAGACGATCTACTCGGAAGTCGAACTCCCACTGGCGCCGCTGCTCTATCGCATGGAACGAAACGGTCTCAAAGTGGATCAAAAAGTTCTCGCTGAGCTTTCGAGCTACATCGGTCAGGAGCTCCACAAACTCACGATCCAGATCTACCAACTAGCCGGACGCGAGTTCAATATCGGTTCTCCGAAGCAGGTCGGTGAAATTCTTTCGGATCTGCATATCGATATCGGCAGGAAGACTTCGACAGGTCGCGTCTCCACGAGCAAGGCAGTGCTCGAGGAGTTGGCCCAACAGTTTGAACTGCCGCGCCTGATTATCGACTATCGCGAACTCGACAAACTGAAGAGTGTTTACACTGACGCATTGCCTCAACAGATCGCGACCGACGGGCGTATCCATTGCCAACTCAATCAGACCGTGGCGGCTACCGGACGTCTTTCTTCAAGCGATCCGAACCTTCAAAACATTCCGATTCGTAGTGAAATGGGCCGGCGTATTCGCCGTGCCTTCGTAGCAGAGAAAGGGAACAAAATCATCTCCGCGGATTATTCGCAGCTCGAGTTGCGGCTCCTCGCACACATCACGCAAGACCCGGTGATGCTTGAAGCGTTTCAGAAAGGCGACGACATTCACGCGCGCACTGCGCGGCTCGTCTTTGGCGCAAAGACTGACGAGGAACTCAAAGAGGCGCGGAGATTTGCGAAGATCGTTAACTTCGCTATTGCGTACGCAATCGAGCCGTGGGGACTATCGCAGCGCGTGGGAATCTCTCGGCAGGAAGCGAAGAAAGTCATCGAGGATTATTACAACACCTACAAAGGTGTTCGACGCTACATGGAAGAGGTGCCGATCAGAGCACGCGAGCATGGTTACGTACGATCAATTTATGGACGTATTCGGCCGCTTCCCGGCATAACAGATCGCAACGCAAACATTCGCAAAGCCGCGGAACGCGAGGCGATAAACATGCCGATACAGGGGACCGCCAGCGACATCGTTAAGATCGCCATGCTGAAGGTGGATGAGGAATTCAAACGCGCCAATCTTGAAGCTCGCCTGCTGATGCAAGTCCATGACGAGCTGCTGGTTGAGGTGCCGGAAAAAGAGACAGATAAGGTGGGTGAGATACTGAAGCACGAAATGGAAACTGCTGTTTCGCTGGACGTGCCGCTTGTGGCTGACGTTGGCGTAGGGGACAATTGGATGGACGCGAAGCCTTAGCAGATAGTTATGCAACCTGCGCCCCAGAAACAACAACCCGAAGTGGTTTACAGGCGAACACCTGAACCCGGGACTGCGTCCGGAGAGCGCAGTCGTGGATTTGCACCAGCGATCGCACCGCTCATCACCGGCTTTCTTTTATTGCTGGTTCTCATTTTGGTGTTGGGCTTGCGTAGCGCACAAGAAATGGATGACGTTGCGTCTAATGCTCGCATACTCACCCAGTCCTACTCTGAACGCCTTAATAGATTGTTAGAGCTTCGGCTCGGGCTTATCAAACTTGATAGTGAGGCCCGCGTACGCGATGTTTCAGAAACGACTGGTCACTTAACACCCCCTCTGGAAATACGACTCGATGCGGCCCGCAGCGACGCCAGGAAAGCTCTCACAAACGTGGGGCCTCCACCTCCAGCTACCGAAACAAAACCGGAGCTGTGGGGGGAACGCTGGAACAAGCTTCTAACCGATGTTGAATTGTATATCGACATTACTAATGATGTACGGCGCTATAGCCGGGAGGGTTTTGGCAGGTTTCGGGATATTCAGAGTGAGTTAAACCACTTTATTGGCGCAGCGCAAGGCGCATATAACACTGTCGCCAACGAAATGGACGCGGTTCACAGCGAGGCTAATAGAACGATTCTCGCTTGGATAACAGTTGCACTTTTTGTCGGCGCTTTAGTAGCCACCGGTACAATCTGGCAAGTGCAGCGACATTTCAGCGGGATGCGGCGCAGCGTTTTAGAAACTCGCCGTGAGCGAACCTTCACAACACAGCTTCTCGAAGGTATGGTCAGCGCAGTCGCCGCGATCGATGAAGAAGATCGAATTCGCAGTGCCAACGCCGCGTTCCTCCAGATCTTTCCCATGGCGACCATCGGCGCCTCAGTACTCGAGAAACTCGCGCCTGACGATGCGATGAAGATGCTGGAAGCCGTGATATCGATTCGGGTTACAAAAGCTACGTATCATGGCCGTTGGATCGCGCGCGTTGACGAAGAGGATAAGGCTTTCGACGTCTATTCATCGCCGCTGGCGATCAACGGCGATCTCGGCCAGATCGTCACACTCGTCGATGCCACGCAAGCCGCGGAGGCTGAGCGTACTCTACGCCGGAGTGAATCGCTTGCTGCGGTCGGACGAGCGACCACGCAGGTTGCACACGAAATCCGTAATCCACTCGGCAGTATTCGGCTCGGCGTTTCGATGTTGCGAGACAGTGTGAACGATCAGGAAGCGCTGAACACGATCGAACTCGTCGAGCGTGGTATCAAACACTTGAACAAGCTCGTGGTGGACGTGACGCAGTTTTCACGTCAGAAGGAGCTGGAACGCTCCGAAGTGGATCTACACGAGTCGCTTGAACGAAGCATCGATCTCGTCAGTGAAAGAATTCTAGAGAAGAATGCGAAGGTAGAGACAGTATTCAACAACGGTGGCATTGTGGGGCACTGGGATCCGTACCAGTTGCGGCAGGTATTTGTGAACGTGATCGCGAATGCTGTTGACGCAAGCCAGGAGAATTCCTCGGTCATGATCTCGACGGAGTTGTTACCGGCTGAGACTGACGGTGACGGCCAATCGGCCAAGAATTACGCGCGCATCACCATTGCCGACCAGGGTAAAGGAATGGACCAGGCCACGCGAGATCGAATATTCGAGCCGTTCTTTTCTACAAAGAAACGCGGTACCGGGCTTGGTTTAGCGATTGTGAAGCAGATTGTGGAACAACATGGCGGCAGGATTACCGTCGCCAGTGAACCCGGGAAGGGGTCGAAGTTCAATATCGATTTGCCGGTCTGAGAGGAGTTTTCTCACGCAAAGGCGCAAAGGCGGCAAAGGAAACCATTAGAACTGCGCCTTTGCGTGAAAACTGCTTAAACTGTCTTCTGCCTCTGTATTTCTCGAACCGCATTTTTAGCCGCTGCGAGAGTTTGTTCGATAACGTCAGCCGTGTGAGCCAAACTGACGAAGGCTGCTTCAAACTGTGACGGCGCGAGATAAACTCCTTCGTTTAGCATCGCGTGGAAGAAGTTCCCGTAGAGCTGCCTGTCACACTTGTTTGCGCTGTCCCAATCGACAACCGGCTCACCAGTGAAGAAGCTGGTCCACATTGAACCGACACGGTTCGTGACTGTAGTTATTCCACCTTCCTGTGCTACGGCTGCAAGTCCTTCACACAGTTTTTGACTCGATCTTTCGAGTCGTTCGTAAACTGATTCATCTCGCAGCCTGCGCAGCGTGACTAAACCCGCGGTCATCGAAAGCGGGTTTCCGGATAACGTCCCTGCTTGATAGATCGGACCAGCGGGTGCGATGTTGTTCATGATCTCGCGACTGCCGCCGTACGCGCCGACCGGCAAACCTCCGCCGATAATTTTTCCCAGGGTTGTAATGTCGGGCGTGATGCCATATCGCTCCTGCGCGCCTCCGCGAGCGATGCGAAAGCCGGTCATCACCTCGTCGAAGATCAGCAATGCGTCGTGATCGCGAGTCAGCTTGCGCACGGCTTCAAGATAGCCCGGAAGTGGAGGCACACAGCCCATGTTTCCGACGACAGGTTCGATTATCACTGCCGCGATATCGGCGTGTTCGGTAAAAACCTGTTCGAGAGCTTGAGCGTTGTTGAAGGGAACTGTGATTGTGTTTTCCGCTAACGCAGCTGGCACACCGGGACTATCCGGCAGTCCGAGTGTAGCGACGCCCGATCCCGCTTTGACGAGCAAACTGTCAGCGTGGCCGTGATAGCAGCCTTCGAACTTCACCAGCTTCGTGCGTCCGGTGACGCCGCGGGCAAGCCGAATCGCCGACATGGTCGCTTCGGTGCCACTGCTTACCATGCGCACCATCTCGATTGATGGAACCGCGTCAATTACTTCCTGAGCCAGGTTGATTTCAAGTTCGGTAGGTGCCCCGAAGCTTGTGCCATTCATCGCGACTTCCTGAACAGCAGCGACGACTTCCTCATCTGCGTGGCCCAGGATCATCGGTCCCCACGAACCGACATAGTCAATGTAAGTGTTGCCGTCGACGTCGGTGATCCTCGCGCCCCGGGCTGATCTTATGAAACGCGGTGTGCCTCCAACTCCACGGAAAGCACGCACAGGAGAATTGACGCCACCGGGAATCAGGTTTTGAGCAGTGGCGAATAACTGCTCGGATTGGGTCGAGTTCATAATCTACTCACGCTCTCCTTCGGCTCGATTGTAATTGAGCGGAAACGCGACATACGCACGAGGCCCGGCGCCGCTCTCTTCGGCTTCGATAGAAACTTCCGTTCAGTGTAATGCACTACGACCTTCGTATCTTCGCTCGCCTGGCTGAAGCGCCCCGCAAGTTGCGCGGCCTCGATGATAGTACGTTGCGGAATTTCTTTTCGCGTTGGATTGCGCACGACGACGTGAGAGCCGGGGTAATCGCCCGCATGCATCCAAAGGTCGTTTGGTTGCGCCACACGAAAAGTCAGATGGTCGTTGTCGCGTGCAGCGCGTCCGACGAGTATTTCGTACCCATCGGTAGAAAGGTAACGACGAACGCCCGGAATCTTCTCGGGCTTGGAAGATCTTTTCGCCGGAACTTTTGGCGCCGGCGCCGGCTTTTCAAAACTCTCGAGCGCAGCCTCGTCTCTCGACTCAATTATCTGTTCGAGTTGTTGTAAACGTTGCTCGAGCTCTGCAGTCTCGCGATCGATCTGCTGCAAGCGAGCAGCGATCTCTTCGCTTGCCCGCTTTGCTTTCGTGTATTGCCGAAATCGCAGCGCAGCTTCGTCTTGAAGCGACTGGTTTTCGTCGAGTTCAATCTCGATCGCGGGCGCTCCTTCCGCGTAGTAATCGGTAATGCGGACTTTGTTTCCATTACGAGTCGCCGTTCCGATATTCGCGAGCAGTAGGTCGCCGGCTCGCTTGTGTTCTTCCGGATCGCCATGGCGTTCGAGGTCCTGCTGTAAATGTTTTCGTAATGTGTGTTGCTGACGGATCGATCTCGTCAGTCGTGAACGGATGCCTTTGGCGCGCGAGTCAAATCTTTTGACTGCGTCCAGTGCTTGGAAGTATGCATCAAGTTGGGCCGACGGCGATCCCGGCCGGAGCAACATTGTAGGAGGTGATTCCTTTTGCGGGCGCGGTGGTGGTTCATACGTTTCTCCCACCGTCGTCTGTTCGCGCAACACAGCGATGATTCGGTTCAACTCGTTGACGACAAAGAGATTTGCGGTCCTGCCGGTGAGTTGCATAACGAGTCGTCGAAAAACGATCTCGTTTCCTTCAATGCGGAAAGTCAGCCGTACGATGCGGTCTAACGGATCCTTTGAGATGTTGACGAGATGGCCGCCGCCAAGTTTCGACCGCAGCGCCTGGCCAAAGACAGTCGGCGGACCAGCTTGCTTTTCCAGGTCTCTTAGGCGGCGATTGATTAGATAAAGACGAGGACTCGCCGGTTCTACGCTGAGAAAAAGGAACTCACCACGCAACCCGAAATCGAAGGCGAACGAGAGTGGCCCGAGTTGAAAGTTCTTGCCAAAGAACTTTCCGGTCAAACTAAGGCGGAGTTCTTCAACAACACGTTGGATGAGTCCCTGATCCATGATTAGCCACAAAAATGCACAAAAAGCACAAGAGAGTTAGTCTAATTGATTTTATGCTTTTTGTGCTTCTTTGTGGCTAGGTCGTGATGACGACGGTGCCGGTGAAGCGATCGTGGAGGGTGTAACCTTCGCGACTCAAAAACGCGAAGAGAATTCCAACGCCTGAAGCAAGCGAGATCAGGTAAAAGATCGAGCGTCCGATCGATTGGCCGCCGGTAGGAATCAATCCAGTCTTCTTGTCGATCACGCGCAGCGAGAGCAAGCGCATGGCCCAGGTGCGTCCTGTCAAAGCAGTCATCAGCGTGAGATAGAAAAACGTCACGAGGATCACGCTTCCCGCCAGCACCGCAATTACACGTGTGTCTTGGAAATTGCTACCAGTGAGTTGCATCGCGAGCGCGATGGGTGAACTCAAGACTCCGCAAAACAGCAGGTCGAGCAGAGCGCAGACCAGTCGTCGAAAAGCCGGCGCACTCCGTGTGGCCATATCATCGACGCGGACGGTTCTTGAAATTGAATCGAGATAGTTGAGCACCGGATCGTTATCGATGATCAAACGCTTCGGCGGCTTCGGCGGATCTATTACTACCGGCTCACTAACCGGCACAACTGCGAGGCGCGGTTTTTCAATCGGCGGCGGTTCATCAACAACAACCGCAGGAATCTCCGGTTCAAACGTGAGTTGTGGCTCGTCAGGAACCGTTTCACTCGCGACGTTTTCTTCTCGCTCTTCTCGTGCCGGTGCGTATGCGATCGCCGTCGCCAACGTTGTTCTTGGTTGACGATTTTCAGGTGGCGTCGTTTGATGCGCTCTTTCGATTCGTTTGAGTGCAGCAGCGACCAGCGGATTCATTGCCGGCATTTGTGCGGGCGGTAACAACTCGAGTTGTGGAGAATTAACCGCGGCTTCCCGGCGTTGCCGCTCGGCTTCGGCTGCTTCGCGTACAGCGTCGCGAGCGCGTTTTTCCTGCACTTCCCGAACGCGTTCACTCAACTCTTTTCGCCACTCAGGCAGAGAATTTCTTGACACACCAGGAAACTCGATAAGCGTGGATTTCTTTTCTGTGGTTGGAGCGTTGGGGGATGTTTCCATCTCGCCGCGCATACTACAAGGAAAACTTTAAGTGGTCAACGAGAAAATAAAGCAGGAGTTGAGGTTAGTATCCACAGATTAAACAGATTAAATCTGCGTAATCTGTGGATGGCTTAGAGTGGCGTGCGTCCGGCGAAACCGGCGTCAACGTCGTGCCACCATTCCAGTTCGTCGCCTTCACCCAGTTGCCAGCAGAGTAAAACAACTCGACCGTCGCGCAGTGAAGGAAAGTCTACCAACCCACGCTCAAAGTCCTTGAGTTGAACGCCAAGCGTTTCCAATTCCGAGATTTGGACCGTCAGTTCCGTCAACGCAGCAGCGTAAGCCACACCGTCTGTTATTCCGCCGCCACCTTGTTCAGCGGCTTCCGCGGCTTTCTTCACCTCGTCACGAAAATGCCCGAGCTTACGATGCGCTCGCTGAATCTTCGTCACGATGGTCCTTACGTTGGGAAGTAAGGCATTCGCTTCCTGGACCGTGAAGATTTTCATTTCAATGGTCGTCAGTGATCCTGATGAACTCCGTGGCCGCTTCAAACTCCGCCGCTTCCTCTTCGATCTCAGCCTCGATAACCACGCGCATCGCGGCCTGGAAACTATCGGCCTGTGATTTCTGTAGCTCCATTTGATCTTGCAGGTACTGTTCCGGCATTGGCTCGTGTAGATCACGTTCATCGTAACGAGTGCCGTGCGAGATCTCCTTGCGCACTTTGTCTGCGATCTCGCCGAGATCTATGAAGTAGTCGGAAACATCGATAAGCTTGGGCGCCGTATTTGACCTGAAGCCCGCTATCTCCACGCGACAGCCTTTGTACGCAACGGCATTCACCGCGTAAACAAAATCCTCATCGCCTGAGACGAGCACGGCGGTGTCGTAGCGACCCGCAAGCGAGAGCATGTTAACGGCTATCTCGACGTCAAGATTTGCTTTCCTCGTTCCGTCATAAAACGTCTTCAGTTCCTTTTGGATTACACGGAAGCCGTTTCGCCTCATCCACAAGAGAAAACCCTGTTGCCGTTCAGCGCCGATATCGACGCCCGTGTAGAAGAAAGCCCGCAGCAGCCGCCCGTCTCCCAACAACACTCGCAGAAGTTTGTTGTAGTCGATGTCGATGTTGTGGAACCGCGCTGCATGGAAAAGATTGTTACCATCGATAAAAACTGCGACCCTTCCCCGATGTCCGAGTTGCCATGAAATATTATTAGTAGGATCAAAGTTGTGCATAAACTGAATCGATCACCCCCTGGTATTTGAACCTAGAATGCTGTTTTGCTATGCGCTGGTCAAGTGGGGAAAGTCTATGTGTGGCGATCACGATGCAGCAATAATTTCATCGGAAATCGCGTCCAGATAGACCTTCTTTATGGGGCCATTTGTGATATCCATCTCCCAGGCGAGCCGAATTTGCAGCCCGTTGGTTGGGTCTTTTGAAGGATGGGCGTACACAACTAACTGCTGCGCCTCGACTACTGCGTTCGCAGGTACGGAAAAACTCTGCTGCCGGCCATTTACATCCGTCACCGTCACTGGTTGCGTTTTGATGTGGTTCACGGCTTCTTCGCTCGTTATCTTCGGTGCAAGACCGGCAAGCGTTCCCTGAAGACGATCGGCATTGGGAATGCAGTTGCTGGAAAATTCGACGAGCTGTCCGTCACTTCGAAAACGAATGATGAGGGTCCCAAATCCTCCACGCAGCGGGTAGCGAAACGGTCGTTGCTCATAACGAGCGACTTTGATTCCCGAGGGCTCGTCGATTCGTTCAACGAGAGAAAGTTGATTAGGTTCTGCACCGATCAGGCGTTGCCATTCGACTATAAACCTGCGCAACGACTCTCGTGTTTCTTCCTCAGTCGGATTGGCTTGCGTACCTACCTTTGGGAGATGGATCGGTGCGCTCAGGTTTGCCGGCAAACTCTGAATCGTGGCGGTATACGGATGCAGGTTCGCTTCGGTCTTCCCCGGAAGACCATAGCGCTGTGACAACTGGTACCAGGCCAAAGAAGCTTCTTCGAGCCTCGGCCCAACGTCCGGCAATTCGATGGGATACAGCGGTTGGTTAGCTCTCGGTCCGTTGGGATCGGTCGGTTGAAAAGCGGCACACGCACCGGCCGCCAATGAAAACAGCAGAATCAAAACTTTTCGAATATTCGAACGCACAGGCATTATCTTTTTCGCTTCTGATTTTACGCTCGTCGTATAATCAAAATACTTGGAGGAGCTGTTGCCTAAAGATAACGAAAACATTCCCTTCCTTGGGCCAGTTGAACCTTCGGAGCCACTGGGTTTTCCGGCAGAACAAATGATTCGCTGCGAGGAGTGTTTGAGAGCCAACCCTCCGACACGCGTGACGTGTCTTTATTGTGTCGCTCCGTTGCCGTTAACGGAAAGCTCGGCACGTCTGCGAAAGCCTGTTCTCCGTCCACCTGAAAAGCATCAGTTGGCTTATAACAACATCCTACTGCCTCAGGATCAAGTAGTGGCAACCGAAGTGGTCGCTGAAGCTGCCGCGCTTTTGAAACTCACGACGGAGAATCTGCAGCAGATATTGTCGCAAGGCATTGCTTTGCCGGTGGCGCGGACTGCGAGCCGCGAAGAAGCTGAAGTGGTGTTCATTAGACTTCGAGAGCTCGGGTTACAGTGCCTGACGCTGAGTGACCAAGAGCTCGGTCTGTCGGATTCAGTGAAGCGTGTGAGATCCATGAGTTTTTCCGACGCTTCCGTGACAATACCTCAAGCGGAGGATCTCGAGGTTCCATGGGCCGATATTGTTTTGATCTTACCGGCGCGTCTGTTCGAAACGAGGTTTGAGATCAAAGAGCGCATGACTCGTAAACCGGAGAAAGATATTCTCGACACGAACGAATTCTTCCGAGACGAAGCAATAATCGATTTCTATACGGCAACGCATTCATCAACGTGGCGAGTGAATGCAAATGGTTTCGACTTCTCGTGTCTCGGACAAGAGAAGTCGCTGATCGCGAATGAGAACATCGGCAAGCTACAACGATTGATCGTCAGCAAAGCGGTTAAAGCGCAGGTTGACGAGTCATACAATCGTGTGCGCAACCTGTTGGAACTCGCATGGACCACACAAGCCGAGACTCAATCGAGTGGCTGGCGTCGCGAAAGACCGGGCAAGCTTAGCGTCGGAATGGCCACGACAAAGAGCAACGAAAGTCAGTTTACGCGTTATTCGAGACTGCGTTATTACTTGAGTGTGCACGAAAAATCATTTTTACAGGATTTGCAGGATTAGACATGATTTACATGTTAATCCTGTGAAATCTTGTAAATCCTGTCAAACTGATGTCATCGCATCGATCCAATCGAGGGAATCGCGAGCGTCCTCGTGAGGCCGCCGAGAACGTGGTCTATGGACCAAACGCCGTGCTCGAAGCCCTGCGTGCTGGTAAACGTCAAATCGAAACGATCACAATTCTCGAAAGTGCCCGGCCCGACCGCCTCAAAGCATTAATTGAGCTCGCTCGAGAGAAAGGCGTTCCGGTTCATCGTGTGCCGCGACTCGATCTCGATCGTTCACTTGGCGACGTTAGACATCAGGGAGTCGTCGCACGAATCGCGGCAGCTCGTTATGCAGATCCGGACGAGTTGTTGGACCTGCTTGAAAGCAAGATCGGAACTCCGGATCCGCCGCTGGTACTCGGTTTGGACGCGATTGAAGACCCACGCAATATGGGCTCGATTTTACGCACCGCGGAATGTGCTGGTGTTCATGGCGTTTTCATCACTGAACGGCGCGCTGTGGGTCTGACGAGTGTGGTTGCAAAGGTCGCAGCCGGCGCGCTCGAATATGTTCCGGTGGCTCGTGTGACGAATCTCGTTAGATTGATAGAGCAGTTGAAAGAACGTAACATCTGGGTCGTCGGCGCTGCTGGTGACGCAAAACAGTCGTACGTGGATTGGGACTGGAAACTGCCGGCCGCGATCTTTCTCGGCAGCGAAGGACACGGTCTTCACCGGTTGGTTCGTGAACACTGCGACACTCTGGTCCGTATTCCCGTGGCGGGCAGGTTGGAATCGTTGAATGTTTCGGTCGCGGCCGGAGTGCTGCTTTACGAAGCGCGGCGCCAGCGAATGAGAGGCGAAAAATAGATGTTCTGTCCTAAATGCGCGACACAGAATCTTGACGGCGCGAGTTTTTGTCGCACGTGCGGAGCAAACATTAGCCTCGTGCCGCAAGCGTTGACCGGACAGTTGGCCCAGCAGCCGGCAGAGGAGATCGTGGAGGGCGGTAGGCGGCGGCGGAAGCAGGGCAGGGAAGTTACACTGGACCAGGCGTTCAAGAACATCTTCATGGGGTTCGCGTTTCTCATCATCGCTATTGCCCTTTCAAGATCTATAGGGGCGGGTTGGTGGTTCTGGATGTTGATACCGGCCTTTTCGATGATGGGGACTGGGGTCGCACAGTACATTCGAGTTAGGGAAAGAGAGAACCGATCTTCGCTGGAGGCGCCACCGGTTACGAGAACTTTTCAAGCGCCTTTGCGAAACCCGGATGAGCTTCGAGCGCCAGCGCCGAGCGTAACCGAAGGGACCACACGTCATCTTGGAGTTGAAGCACCCACCCGTCACCTGGATCCCAATGAACGTAAGTAGATCTTAACCACAGATTACACGGATTACACAGATTGAATGAAAAGACGACGCAGGTCTGCGTTCCGATTTGCGAGAAGGATTTCAGCGCACTGCGGAGCGCGTGTGAATGTGCAAGCGAGTGGGCTGACATTGTCGAACTGCGCTTGGATTGTCTCACTGAAGAGCCTGCCAGTGTTCCTCAATTGGTGAGTGGTCTCTCACGGTCGGTGATTCTCACCTTTCGTCCATCCGAACAGGGCGGATATCGCGCACTGACGCGCGAGGCTCGATTGGCTTTCTGGAAAACCCAGGCTCCACGCGAGGATGGCGTGTGGTGGGATCTGGAATCGGACATCGCCCACGAACTCTCACCCGATTGGTCGCGCACGATCGTTTCTCATCACGACTTCTCCGGCGTCCCAGACGATCTCGATCAGATCTACCAACGCCTGGCCCAAACACCAGCACGAGTGCTAAAGCTCGCAGTGCAGGCTAACGAGATCGTCAACTGTATTGCGATCTTTAATCTAATCGATCGCGCTCGCAAAGCGGGCAGGGAAATCATCGCCATCGCGATGGGCAATCCCGGTATCGCGACGCGCATACTCGGCCCATCGCGCGGAGCGTTTCTAACCTATGGCGCTTTGGACGACGATAGCGCAACAGCGCCCGGTCAGGTCAACGCTCATAAACTTCGCTCTCTTTACCATGTCGATAAGATCGACCGCGAAACAATGGTTTGCGGTCTGGTGGGATTGCCGGTGATGCATTCGGTGTCACCGCACATTCATAATGCTGCCTTCGCGTCGGAAGGAGTTAATGGAGTTTACCTGCCGTTTGAAGTCACGGACGTCCGTTCATTTCTAAAACGCATGGTCCATCCGCGTAGCAGAGAGTTGAACTGGAACTTGCGCGGTTTAAGCATCACTGCCCCACACAAACAAGCAGTGATGGAGTCTCTTGACTGGATCGAACCTGACGCGAAAGAGATCGGTGCGGTCAACACAATCGTCGTCGAGAACGATGGTCTGCTTGGGTACAACACTGACGCCTCAGGATTGATCGAACCACTGCTCAAGAGCCTGGGATCGTTGGCTGGTAAAAAAGTAGCAGTGATGGGCGCGGGCGGCGCCGCGCGAGCCGCAATCTGGGGTTTACAACGAGAGAAAGCCGTCGTCACGCTTTTCGCTCGCGATCTCGCTAAGGCAGCCCTGCTTAACGTTCCGTGTCAATCACTCGCCTCCGCTTCTTTCAGTGACTATGACGTGGTAATCAATGCCACACCTCTGGGATCCGGCGCGCACATCGATCAAACTCCCGCGACACAGCAACAGTTAACCGGCGCACGCTACGTTTACGATCTCATTTACAACCCGATCGAGACACAATTGTTGCGCGAAGCTGCCCAGGCAGGTTGCGAAACTTTAGGCGGACTCGAAATGTTGGTTGCGCAAGCAAAAATTCAGTTTGAACTGTGGACAGGCAGGAAACCTTCGTCGTCAATCATGTATGATGCAGCCGCAGCCGGGCTTGGAGGGCGTAGTTCAGAGTTCAGCCTTTAGGCTGCATGCTAGCCGGCACAAGCTAAAGCTTGAACTCTGAACCAAGAAGTTAACTTCAAACTCAGGCCCTTCTGCCTCTGAATCAGTCCTGCTGGTCACAAAGTTCTCCCGTCGGTTTTATTAAGAAGGGTATACGCGAGGATGAAATTGTCCATACCTCCCGTAGCCCAGCCCGAGATCACAATGCGCAAGTCTGACCCTACTGATGACGACAAGCCAATGCTGTCCCGACCGCTCGTGCGCTTTGGACTGATCTGGGGAGTCTGGACGATTGTCGCGCTCTTCTTCACTACGCAGGTCTACGTCATGTATTACGCGGACAGGCAGCCGATCCGCTACCTGCAAGGTTTCCTTGTGCAGGGATCCGCCTGCTACCTGTGGGCGCTCGCGACTCCACTGGTTCTCTGGCTCGCCCGTCGCTTTTGCATCGACCGCAGCAATTGGTTGCGAAGGACAGCGCTTCACTTTGTCTTCAGTCTCGGACTGGTCAGCACGCTGCTCGCGCTTCATTTCCTTATCTTCATGATTCTCCTGGGTCGTGGAGGGAATATCACACCGTTCAGGGTCTTCGGTTACATCTACTACAATCTCGATCGCTGGTTACTTATTTATGGCTTCATCCTGCTACTGAGTCATGCCTTCAATTACTACAACAGTTATCGCAAAGGCGAGTTGAAAGCATCCGAGCTTCGCACGCAACTCGTGCAGTCGCAGTTGGAAGCACTGAAAATGCAGGTGCAGCCTCACTTCCTCTTCAACACACTCCACTCAATTTCGGCGTTGCTGAGCAAAGACACTGACGGCGCGCGAAAGATGATCACCAGGCTTGGCGATTTCCTCCGGTTGACGTTGGAAAACTCCGGTTCGATGGAGGTCACGCTCCAGCAGGAGATCGAGTTTCTGAACGGGTATCTGGAGATCGAGCGAATTCGGTTTCAGGATCGTCTCACGACTGATATCCACGTCGATCCCGAGGTGCTGGACGTTCGTGTGCCCAATTTGATTTTGCAGCCAATCGTTGAAAACGCCATGCGACACGCGATCGGAAACTCAACTAAGGGGCGGGTCGAAATCACTGCGGTGCCCCGAAATGGTGTGGTTCGTATCGAAGTAAAAGATAACGGGCCGGGCATTATCGATCGCACTCTCGAGTCGCGCCGCGGCAAGGGGCTAGGCTTAGCCAACACTCAGGCACGGCTTGTTGGGCTCTACGGTAACGCGGCTCGTTTCGAATTGGCTAACGATCCCGCCGGCGGATTGATTGTCGCGCTCGAGATTCCGCGCGACACGGAGAAGTAAGATCCATGAACTTGCATTAATCTCCAGTTTCTCGTTTGTTCTACATTTCTCAACCACACTTCTGTCCTCAACCGCGAAACTTGGCATCCAACTTTGTCGTACGAGGCGATGACCTGTCGAACGCACTGGGTTTGCGCCACAAGTAATTCGACTGCGGTGTTCATGTGCTGAGTGAATCTCACTTCACCCGGTTATTTGCGTTATCACGTTTGTTAGGAGGCAAGGTGACGAACGCAAGACGTATTCGCGCGTTGGTCGTCGACGATGAACCACTTGCACGCGAGATGATTCGCGAGATGCTGCAAGATGATTCAGAAGTCGAGATTGTTGCGGAGTGTGCGAATGGTCGTGAAGCAGTAGAAGCGATCAAGTCGGCTAAGCCGGATCTTGTCTTCCTCGATGTTCAGATGCCCGAGTTGGGCGGGTTCGAAGTACTCGAATCGCTCGACCCGCAGACTACTCCTTACATCATCTTCGTTACCGCATACGATCAATATGCCGTGCGTGCATTTGAAGTGCACGCCTTCGACTACCTTCTCAAACCTTTTGACCATGAGCGGTTCGACGCTGCGTGGCAAAGAGTGAAACAGCAAATCAAAACCGACGAGAACGGCGAACGAGACCGTCACATCCTTGCCTTGCTCGAAGAGCTGAAGACCGGACCGCGTCATCTCGAGAGACTGGTAATAAAAAACGGAGGGCGCGTGTTCTTTCTCAACGTGCAGGACGTTTACTGTATTGAGTCGGAAGGGAACTACGTACGGGTCTACGACAACCAGAAGGGTTATCTGTTGCGCGAAACGATCACCAGTTTGGAGGAGCAGCTCGACCCCAAACAGTTTCGCCGAATTCATCGTTCAGCCATCGTCAAGATCGATCGGATCAAGGAGATGCAACCCTGGTTTCATGGCGAGTATCGCGTGATCATGGAAAACGGCAAGCAACTTACGTTGAGCCGAAACTACCGGTCGAATTTTCAGGGAGCGGTCGGAAACAACATTTAGTCTCGGGTTTTATCCACATGCATAGCCGCTCCATCCCAAATTTTAGCCGCTCTGTCACAGAACAGAACGTTGTTTTGCCAGGTTCTGACACTATTTAATCGCAGGCCGCATCCACGACTCCCCGGACGGACCGGCGCCGAATAATCTGCTCCCGCATTTTCGGAGGTGAGTCAATGAGTAGTGAATCGATCTTAGGACTAGAAACAAACCATGCAGAGGCGCCCGAACAAAGCTCGGGCGAGCCGAACGTTGATGCGCGTCTAAACACTTTACGCGAGACGGTGCTCCAGCTTTTGGACGAGGTTGAGTCGCTGGCGATCTCGAGGCCGGTTGACATCAAGCGCGGCGCGCGTTTTTCCGACGAGGTGCGCCAGTTCGAAGTCAGTCTCATTCGCACAGCTCTCGGCCGCACGTCAGGCAGCCAGACGCGCGCTGCAAGGCTTCTTGGACTGAAGCCAACGACGCTCAACGCCAAGATCAAGCGCTACGGTATTACGGCGTCGTAGACATTCCTGCTTCCTCTGCGGAACCTCTGCGCTCTCTGCGCCTCTGCGGTGAACAGTACTTTACCGCAGAGGCGCAGAGAGCGCTGAGATTACGCAGAGATCCCTTCCAGTCATTGTTCACTGCTATACTGACTCGCAGTGGACGATCGTTACAGCAGACAGATTCTCTTTAATGGAATTGGCGAAGAAGGACAGCGGCGGCTGACGGCTGCGCAAGTCCTGATTGTCGGATGCGGGGCACTCGGTTCTGCTCACGCCGAGTCTCTGGCACGCGCGGGGATTGGCCATCTCCGCCTCGTCGATCGCGACTTTGTCGAACCTTCAAATCTGCAACGGCAGACGATGTTCACGGAAAGTGACGCCGAGAATCGTCTGCCGAAGGCCATTGCGGCCGCCAACCACCTGCGGCAAATCAATTCAGAAATAGAGATCGAACCTCACGTCACCGACATCAACTATTCAAACATCGAGCAGATGATCGAGGGCTGTGATGTCGTCATCGACGGCACTGACAACTTCGCCACTCGCTACCTCCTCAACGATGCGTGTGTGAAGCACAACATCACCTGGATCTACGGCGCCGCCGTCGGATCGTATGGTGTGACGATGACAATCCGCCCGCACCAAACTGCGTGTTTGCGGTGTGTGTTTGAAGAAGCTCCACCCGCGGCCAGTGCTCCCACTTGCGATACTGCTGGCGTGATCATGCCGATCATCAACATCGTCTCGGCAGTGCAGGTAACCGAAACTCTAAAATTAATAACAGGCCGCATCCAGGATCTTCATGGGTCGCTGATGCAATTTGATGTGTGGCGCAACGAATGGAGAAGAATCGGCCCTGGCGCGCCGCGTCAGGATTGTCCGACTTGTGGACTCGCGCGTTATGAGACGTTGTCGCGTGCTGCCGAAGGAGCCGCAGTGCTTTGCGGCCGCGACGCGATTCAAATCTCACCTTCCCAGCCCACGCGTATCAACTTCTCGTCACTCGCAGAAAGGTTGCGCCGGTTGGGAGAAGTGAAGTTCAACGAGTATCTCCTGCGTTTCAAAACGGGCAACTTCGAGCTCACCGTCTTCCAGGATGCGCGCTCAATTATTAGAGGTACAGATGAGATTGCCACTGCTCGCTCGCTTTACGCCAAGTACATAGGAACCTAACTAACAGATGATCAGCAAACGATTAATCAGCCTTACAACCATCTCAGCACTCATACTAATTTTCATTTCCGCGCAAGCAGGTCAGCCGGCTGTTTGGGAAACCAGTGGCCGCACTGAGCTGTTGAAAGGCGATGCCCGCGGAGTTTCGATCAGCGACACGGGTGTGCTGATGCTTTCGCCAAAGCTCACTGAAGTTTTCAATACTCAACAAACTTACGTTTGGTCCAGCACGATTGATAACCAGGGCAACGTCTTTCTCGGCACCGGACATGACGGCAAGATCTATCGAATCCCTGCGGCTGGCACCGGCGCACTGCTTTATGACGCTGCGGAGCTCGATGTGACTGCGCTTGCGATTGGTCGTGACGGCGTGCTCTTCGCAGGCACGTCACCCGACGGCAAGGTCTACCGCATCGCTGCTGACGGAAAGTCGGAAGTCTATTTCGATCCCGGTGATAAATATATCTGGTCGCTGGCAACGATGTCCGACGGTTCACTGGCCGTTGGCACTGGCGACACCGGTAAGCTTTATCGCGTACGAGCCGCTGGCGCTAACCCTGATTCTTCGTTGTTAGTCAGCACCAATCAAACGCATGTGATTTCACTGGCCGTCACGCCTCAAGGCGATCTGATCGCCGGCACTGACTCAGGAGGTTTAGTGCTGAGAGTGTCTCCCGAAGGGAAGACCTTTGCGCTATTCGATACTCAACTTCGTGAGATTCATGCCTTGGCTCCAGCCGCTGACGGATCGATCTACGCGCTTGCCTTGAGCGATGCGGCCGCAACCGCACGTGCTCCGTCAACGCCTCCCATTACGACACCACAACCTTCTGAAGGCACGACGCCGAGCACGTCAGTCACCATCACGGCGATTGACGAGACCGGTGCTCCGATTCAAGGACAGCCTGGTCCAACTCGCAGCCGGAACGATGTGTCGAATGCGCGGAGCGCCGTGTTTCGCATACTTCCTGACGGCGCTACCGATGTGGTGTGGAGTTCTTCAACTGTAACCGCCTTTTCGATCGCCCCTGCTCTGCAACCCGGCAGCGTGCTCATCGGTACTGCTGACAAAGGTCGTATCTACTCGGTCACGAACGACGGACGCGATACGCTTCTGTTGCAGTCGCCGGAGGGACAGATTTCGTCGTTACTCGTCAGAAACGATCAGGTCTATGCGGCTTCCAGCAATCAGGGAAAGCTCTTTCGTTTCGGTAATGAATTAGTGAGCGAAGGATCGTTTGAGTCCCCAGTCAGGGATGCGAAACTCACGGCCTCATGGGGCCGAATCTGGTGGCGCGGCGGTGGGACGGTTGAAGTGCAAACGCGCACGGGTAATGGCGAGCGGCCTGATGCAACGTGGAGCGATTGGAGCACGGCTTATCGAAATCCGGAAGGGAATCAGATTTCCAGTCCTCGCGCGCGATTTATTCAATGGCGCGCAACCGTTCGTGCTTCGAGTTCAACGAGCGCGGCGTCGTGGATCGAAGACGTCAGCGTCGCTTATTTGCCACGCAACGTCGCGCCTGAGGTGTTGTCGATCAACGTGTTGCCAATTGGGATTGGCTTGCAGCAGATCCTACAGGTGACGGTTGATCCTAACGTTGAATCTTCAGGACTCGATCCATCGTTGTTTGGACCAGTGGCTCAGGTCCCGCCAAGACGTTTCTACCAGCGCGGCGCACGATCGTTTCAGTGGCAGGCTGAAGATCGCAATTCGGACACGTTGGAATATGCAATCTACTACCGTGCGCTGAATGAGCAGACCTTTCGATTGTTGAAGGACAAATTACGAGACAACTTTTACACGATCGATGGAGCAACACTCGCGGATGGACGATACGTCATCAAAGTCATCGCTTCGGACGCACCTGACAATCCTCCGGGGCAGAAACTAACGGGCGAAAGACTGAGCGAACCAGTTGATATCGACAACACGCCGCCCGTTGTGAAGGTCATGGGCCAGCCACAGTCTGCGCGTGACTCCGTGCGCGTGGTTTTTGCAGTTGACGACGCGACTGGAAAAGTGAAAAAAGCCGACGCGAGCTTAGACAGCGCAGCGTGGATCCCCGTGTTTCCGGACGACGGCATCGCGGATAGCGGGCACGAGGTTTACTCGGTAGATTTCGGCCAGCTCGGACCCGGCGAACATACAATCTCCCTGCGGACGTTTGACAGCAGTGGTAACGTTGGTACGTTGAGTGTAACCGTAAGACGGTAGCTGATTTATGCCCTTTGTACCTCTTGGTCGTTATACGATAACGTGCGGCTCAA
Source organism: uncultured Acidobacteriota bacterium (assembly GCA_963826255.1). GTDB lineage: Bacteria > Acidobacteriota > Blastocatellia > Pyrinomonadales > Pyrinomonadaceae > PSRF01. The sequence continues at coordinate 4,395,507 of CAWGWK010000002.1, read as the reverse complement.
TGCGAAACCGTGCGAATTTCCGCGTGTACTGTTAAACTTTTCGGCGGAAAGCAGCAGGTATCGCTGTTCGGTTTTGTGGCACCTGTCTTGCTGCCTTCTGGACAGCGCATCTCTTTCTCCCTCCCGTGCGCGGGAACTTGCAGGAGGAGAAAGCTCAAAAAATGATTAAGTTAATGCGAGAAATTTTGGTGATAGCGATGCTGGGCGTAGTTTCGGCCGGAGCCTTTGCGCAACGAAAGGATCAGGACAAGCGGCCGCCCAAAGAGCGCGTGATTGTCATTACCAACGACCGCAAAGACCAGAAGCCGCCTCGCCAGAACAGCAATCAACAGCCACCCAAGCAGGATAAGCGCAAACGGCCTTAACTGAAGGGTGTAAGGTCAGAAGATCGCAGGGCCCACGTTTTTCGACGTGGGCCTTGTGTTATTTTAGGGTCTTCGCGACCAACTAGATGACCCAACCTCGACCGTCTCGCCTGCTGATCGTTCTTGCCTTCGCCGCAGTCTATGTAATCTGGGGTTCGACGTACCTCGGTATTCGCTATGCCATCGAAACACTTCCACCTTTCCTGATGGCTGGAACGCGGTTTTTGATTGCCGGCCTGATCCTTTTCACGTGGGCTGCTTTCAAAGGTGAAAGCGTTCGCGCTTCATTTTCACAATGGCCCCGAGCGCTCGTTATCGGTGGCTTGCTGTTGCTGGTTGGCAATGGCGGCGTGACATGGGCTGAGAAGTACATTGCTACGGGTTTGGCCGCGTTGCTCGTTGCGACTGAGCCCTTGTGGGTGGTGATGTTGAACTGGGTATTCAGTCGCAAGCGTCCAAATGCGATGGTGTTGCTCGGGGCGTTGATTGGGCTCGCAGGGGTTGCGCTGTTAGTGAGTGATGGATTAAGGAGAGTTAATGGCGAGTCGTTGATGAGTATGGCGGGTGTGGCTGTGGTACTTGTATCCTCGTCAGCGTGGGCCGGCGGTTCGGTCTACTCGAATCGACGTCCTATTCAGGCTTCGACATTCATGGCGGCAGGAATGCAGATGATTGCCGGCGGTGGTTTGCTTTTGCTTGCTGCTGTGATTGCGGGCGACGTCCAACGACTGAGTCTCAGCAACGCATCGTGGGTTTCGATCGGCGCATTCTTTTACCTGCTCGTGTTTGGCTCGCTGATTGGGTTCACGGCGTATAGTTGGTTACTGCACAACGTGACGCCCGCGCGTGCAGCGACTTATGCCTACGTGAATCCGGTCGTGGCCGTTCTTCTGGGATGGTTACTCGCCCGCGAGCCTTTAACACCGCGAATGTTAATCGCTGCGGCTGTGATCGTGGGCGCCGTCGTAGTAATCACCACCTTCGGCCGCGAACACGTCTCCACAGCGCCCGCCCTCCACGACTCCGAATGTCCCACCCCTCCCTGCGCGTAAAGCTTGCTGGCCACAAAGAGGTACAAAAAGCACAAAATGATTTAGCGCCTTTTGTGCCTTTTTGCGGCAAGCATCAGTTTCAATGCGTGGGCGAGTAGGAGGGCGGGGTTGTTGGGATCGATTTGGTAGCCATCCTCGACACCCCAGATAGCGGAGAGAACTGCCTGCGCGAAGGACCAGGCGAGGGCGCGAGAGTGGTCCAGGTGAAGTAAGGTTGTTAAAGTCTCGAGACGACGCATGATTGTGGCCGGGTCAGCAAGAAGCTCGGGAAGTTCGAAAGGATTTCGAAGCAGTGCCCCGACTTCATACTCCAATTCCCCGACGACACCCTTGGGATCAATAGCTACCCAGCCGCGCTGCTTATCAAAAAGGACGTTGTAATGCTGGAGATCGCCATGCAACAGCATGGTTGTGCGTTGTGTTGACGCAAGATCTTTATACAAACCAGCGGCTTCGTGAACCAGTTCTCGAGGAATTTGCCGATCACCAGTTCGCAAATAACGATCAAAACTGAGTCCCCAATCAGTCACAGCCGGACACTCAGTTGGTGCTGCGTGATTCGCCAGTTTTCCGATCACTTCCGCCAGAATTTTCGTCGCTTGTTCATCGCTTCCACGCTTTACGAGATTGACTAACTCTTCGCCTGGTTCAATTCGTTCAAGCAAAACGGCGCCAGTCTCAGATTCATAAACTCTTACTGCTCCATCACCGGCGAACGCTTGCAGGACCTTACCTGAATGAGACTCGTCGCCGGCCTGCTTCGATATCTTAAGCACGACTCGCGAGCCTGCACGCGATCCAAAACCGAGCACCGATGAAGGTGTTTCTCGCGTCTCTTCGACGGCAACGTTCCAGGCAGCAGCTTTCGCTTTCAGTTGATCGAATGATGATTTCAACTTATGTTCATTCATCTGCAGATTAGACGGATTACAAGTATGGCCCGTTTGGAACAGCTCGACAAACAGATCGCACGACTGAGACGCAGGACGGATTTCCTTAACGAAATCAGCCGTAAGTATTGGATCGCACGAAGAATAATCTTCGTCAGTGGCGCACTGCTCGCGCTTGCGTTCTGCAATTTTGCCGGCACTAAGGCGGCGTGGATCGTGGCTGGACTACTGGTGATCGTCTTTTTTGTGGTCACCATCTTCCACAACAGAGTACGCGACAGCGTGACCCGAAATTCTCTCCTGATTGAGATCAAGCAAACTCAGATTGCGCGGATTCGTTTGGATTGGGATCGGATCCCGACGGCAGATCTATCGATACTTCCACTTCCAGGACATCCGTTTGAAACTGATCTTGATATCGCCGGAGAACGATCGCTACATCGTCTGCTCGATTGTGCAGTTACACAAGAAGGCAGCGACAGGTTGAAGTCGTGGCTGCTGAGCGTGCGACCCGACGCGCAGGTAATTGAGCACAGGCAGAGATTGGTTAGAGAACTGAAAGACCATTCTGTATTTCGCGATAAGCTTCAACTACTCTCAGACGTCGCTCGCATCAGTACCGCTGGTCCATCACAGCAGAGGAGTAGCTCAAGACACTGGAACTCAAAAGTTCTGGTCGATTGGATCGAACGTAGTGACCGTAAGGGGTCCTTGTTGCCGACTCTCATAGCACTGTCAATCCTCGCAGGGCTGAACCTGGCCGGCATTCCTCTCCAGAGCTTAAATGTGGTTCCACAGCTTTGGTCCACTATTTTCCTGATTTACTTTGGCGCGATGCTTCTGAGCCGGTCGAAGATCGAACATGCCATTGGCGAGTTATATGAACTGGAAAAAGCACTAACGCACTTCAAAGCCGTTTTTGGCTACCTCGAATCCCGTTGTTACACAAACACTCCTGGCCTGGCGGAGGTTTGTTCGCCATTTGGAGACAAAGGCAAGCGGCCTTCAACGGAGATAAAACGATTGGGACACCTCGCAGCAGCGCTGGGCGTCCGCACAAACCCAATTCTTTGGTTCCTGATTCACGTGTTGGTTCCGTGGGATTTCTTTTTCACTTACCGGCTCGAGCTGGTGAGGAAGGAGATCGCGCACCTCCTGCCACGCTGGCTTGACGCGTGGCATGAGCTCGAGGCGCTAAACTCCTTGGCAAACTTTGCCTATCTCAATCCGCATTACACATTTCCTGATCTGATATCTGATCCGAACCGGTTGACCGCGAAGAGTCTCGGGCATCCTCTGCTGAAGCCTGAGGCAAAGGTGTGCAATGACTTCGAGTTGGACCATGACCAACGCATCGTGATTCTTACGGGCTCAAATATGGCCGGCAAGAGCACGTTCCTCAGGACCATAGGCGTCAACCTTTCGCTCGCCTACGCCGGCGCACCAGTAAATGCTGAGCGCTTGCAGGTATCTCTGTTTCGACTCTTTACCTGCATTAAGGTGAGCGACTCTGTCCAGGATGGACTTTCGTACTTTTATGCTGAAGTGAAGCGACTCCAGGCACTGCTGGCAGCAACAGAAGCGGACGATCCGTTGCCCGTGCTGTTTCTGATTGACGAAATCTTTCGGGGCACGAACAGTCGCGAACGTCTGATTGGAAGTCGCTCATACATCCGCGCAATGTCCGAAGGCACGCCTGCCGGGTTGGTTGCAACTCACGATCTCGAACTGATCAAATTGGCTGATGAGATCGAGGGTGTTAAAAACTTTCATTTCCGGGAAGAGGTGCGTGATGGAAGAATGGTTTTTGATTATCGCCTCCGAGCTGGGCCATGCCCCACAACTAACGCGTTGACGATTATGCGTCTTGAGGGGTTGCCGGTGGATTCGTACTCCTCTGCGTAATCTCTGCGTCCTCTGCGTCTCTGCGGTAAACCTGAATTTCGGTATACACTTACCGCAGAGACGCAGAGGACGCAGAGGTTACACAGAGACTTCTCCATACTCGAGGAGCACCGTTTATATGAAAAAACTGATGCTGATTAAACTCGGCCTCGTGTTGCTGGCCATCGCGCTGTTCTCTACGAATGCAGAGTTGAAGTCGTCCACCGCCGAGGTGCGTTTTGATATCTCGTTTCCCGCGACTGGAAGTAAGGACAGTATAGACGGACGTCTGCTACTGTTGATCTCCACCAACAAGGATGCGGAGCCGAGATTCCAGATCAACGAAGACTTGAACACGCAGCAGGTGTTCGGCATCGACGTCAATGGATGGAAGCCTGGCGAACTTAAGACCATGGACCAGAGTGCGTTTGGTTATCCGTTGCGCAGCCTGAGCCAGTTGAAGCCGGGTGAGTACTGGGTGCAGGCATTGCTGCATCGCTACGAAACTTTCAAGCGTTCAGATGGTCACACAGTGAAGTTGCCGATGGATCGTGATGAAGGTCAGCAGTGGAGTCGCGCGCCCGGCAATCTTTACAGCACGCCTAAACAGATCCGCATCGACGCGAACACGCAACCGGTCTCTATCACGCTTGATAAAGTTATTCCACCTATCGAGACGCCAAAAGATACGAAGTACATCAAGCACATTAAGATTCAGAGTGAACGATTGACGAAGTTTTGGGGCCGCCCGATGTATCTCGGCGCGCATGTGCTCCTGCCCGAAGGTTTCGACGCGCATCCGGAAGCACGTTATCCGCTCGTGATTTTTCATGGACACTTCACGGCGGACTTCGGCGGCTTTCGCGAGCAGCCGCCCGATCCGAATCTCAAACCCGATTACAGCGAACGATTCAAACTTGCAGGTTACAACCGCATCGTGCAGGAGAACGCACATCAGTTTTACAAAGAGTGGGCTGGTCCAAACTTTCCCCGCTTCCTCATCGTCGAGATCCAACATGCGAATCCGTATTACGATGATTCGTATGCCGTTAACTCAGCGAATCTTGGTCCATACGGCGACGCGATTACTTACGAGCTCGTGCCGGAGATCGAGAAGCGTTTTCGCGGAATCGGCAAAGGGTGGGCGCGCTTTCTGTACGGTGGCTCGACAGGTGGCTGGGAAGCGATGGCCGCGCAAATGTTTTATCCCGAAGAGTACAACGGTTCGTGGGCGGCGTGTCCTGACCCAATCGATTTCCGCGCGTACACCGTCGTCAATATTTACGAGCATGAGAATGCTTATTACGCTGACTCGAAGTGGAAGCACATTCCTCGTCCCGGTAAGCGGAATTACCTTGGCGAGTTGTCAGCGACTGTCGAAGACATGAACCACATGGAACTTGCTCTCGGTACGAATAGTCGTTCCGGTGGGCAGTGGGATATTTGGCAAGCCGTGTATTCACCGGTGGGCAGCGACGGATATCCAAAACCGATCTGGGATAAGTTAACTGGAAAGATCGATAAGTCAGTGGCCGAGCACTGGCGTGAGAATTACGATCTCGGTTACATCCTCAAACGAGATTGGGCCAAGCTGGGTCCGAAGCTCGCAGGGAAGCTCCACATCTACGTCGGCGAAGCTGATAATTATTTTCTGAATAATGCGGTGTATCTCGTCGAGGACTTTTTGAAGACGACGAAGAACCCACATTATGGCGGCGAAGTCGATTACGAACCGCGCGCAGAGCATTGCTGGAACGGCGATCACACGCGTCCGAATGCGATCTCGCGTTTGCGATATCACCAGTTCTACGCGCCCAAGATCGTGGAAAGAATTACGAAAAGCGCACCGCCCGGAGCGGATCTGAAAAGCTGGCGGTATTAACCACAGATTACACAGATTTAAGGCCTTTCATGATCTCCAAGTGAGCTTCGAGGATGCCGGTTGCCTGTTCGGGATCGGGTGTTAATGACCAGTCGTCGTGGTCCCACGTGCCGCCGAGGATGATGCCGTCGCGGCGCGGGAACATGTAACCGCTGCTCATATAACAGTAGTCAATCTCAGGCTGCGGCAGCAGCACTTCGAGTTGACCACGCACCGGAATTAGTTGTTCGTCATCAAACAGCGCGCGCGAACCGAGACCAGTGCAATTGAAGATCACGGGCTCACGCAGTCGCGCGATCTCCTCACGACTTTGAAATTCCTTCACCACGACTCTGCCACCGGCGATATAGAAATCGCGTAACAACGCACTGAGATAGATGGACGGCTCGATCAGCATCGATGTGAACTGCCGCACGTAAGGAAAACCAAAATAGTTTTCCGGATCCCGATGGATCTCGATCTCCGGATAGAGATCGTTACCGCCCGCGAGTTCGCGTCCGACCGACGCCTCGTGACGCATAAGCTCGAAGGTATCAATCCAACGAACACCGTACTCAGCGCCTACAAGCAATTGAAACGCTCTGTTCGAGATGCGACAAGCCTGGCGAAACTGTTCAGTGAATTTAGTTGTCGCGTTTTCATAGACAGAAGTTGGGGACCACCACGCGCCTGCGATGTTCGACGTTGTGTCAGGCGGTAGATCCTTCGCGTAGATCGTTACCGTGCCTGGTCCATTTTGAAAACGACGTTGCAGCAGGCGTGCAGTCGAGAGTCCACTAACCCCACAACCCAGCACGGCGAAGCGCGTTGGTCTCTGAGATTTGCGCGCGATGAGAAAATCGCGCACGAGATCCACAGCCAGCGATGCAGTGCCCCACGAGAGTGTGACACCGCCGCCGCCGTGACCGTAGTTGTGGACGAGAAGTTTGTTCCTGAACCGCTCGGCGTTAACTACAAACCCCTCGGGCCGATATGGCCGCAGTCCAACGACCTCACGAATGATCCGATTTCGAGCGACTTTGACGGGAGCGAAATGGCGTTTGGTATCGAAGGCGTTTGCCGCGCGCGTTGTCATTAACAGCGCGCTCGTAGCTGCCGCGCCACGAAGAAAATTGCGTCGATTCATCAATGTATCCACCGGTTACGCAGATTACGCAGATTTTCAAAAATAGTAAATCTGCGTAATCTGTGGATATGACTTCCTTCCCGGAATGGCTCGTGCCGATGGCCGCAACGTTAACGCAGGAGCGGTTCACCGGACCCGAATGGATCTTCGAACGAAAGTTCGACGGCATCCGGTTGCTTGCTTACAAGAAGGGAAACGACGTTCAGCTATTCTCGCGCAATCATCTACCGCAGCACCTACCCGCGATTGAAAAAGCGATCCAGGGCTTGCCGCATGAAGAGTTGATTCTCGATGGTGAGATCACCTGGCGCGGTGGCACATCGCAGTATCACATCTTCGATATCATGTGGCTGGACGGCCGCAACGCGACCACACTCCCGCTCGAAGAGCGTCACGATCTCCTGGCGAAGTTGCCACTTCAACCACCGCTACATCGCGTAAGTGTGATCGAAGATCCATCTCCGTGGGAACGCGCGCAGAGGGAAGGATGGGAAGGCGTCATTGCAAAGCGACGCGGCTCGATCTACGAGCATCGGCGCTCGAAACAGTGGCTCAAGATGAAATGCGAGTTGTCGCAGAATTTCGTCGTCGGTGGCTTTACCGACCCGCAGGGCAAGCGTGTCGGTCTCGGTGCACTCCTCGTTGGTTATCACAAAGAGAGCGACTTTGTCTTCGCCGGAAAGATCGGCACCGGATTCAACACCGAAATGCTGCTCGATCTGCGTGCACAATTAGACAAATTGGAAATCGAGAAACCGCCGTTTACAAAAGCTGTCGGCTTACCGCGTGTGCGCGCGCACTGGGTACAACCGAAGATCGTGGTCCAGGTCGGTTTCATCGAGTGGACTGTACATGGCAAACTGCGCCATCCGCGTCTACTCGCTGTGGTTGGACCAGCGGAAGATGATCACGCATCCTGACAAGATAATGTTTCCCGCAGATGGGATCACAAAAGGCGAGCTCGCTTCGTACTACGAATCGATTGCGCCCGTGATGCTCCCGCACTTGCGTCGCCGTCCGATCACGATGGAGCGTTTTCACCGCGGCATTGGAGCGCCGGGCTTCTTTCAAAAAGACGTGTCCAAAGGATTTCCGGAGTGGCTCGAGCGCGTGGAAGTTCCAAAGCACGGCGGCACGGTCCATCACCCAATTGCGAATGACACTCGTTCTCTGCTTTGGCTTGCAAACCAGAACAGCATCACGATTCACGTGTGGCCGTCGCGCACGCCGAATCTCTACAATCCCGACATTTGCGTCTTCGATTTAGACCCGGCAAACGAAGACGCTGTGGAAACGTTGCGCACCGCTGCGTTGAATTTGCGAGACTTGCTCGAAGAGCTTGGTCTGCCGAGTTGGATCAAGACCTCAGGCTCGAAAGGTTTTCACATCGCGGTTCCGCTTGATGGTAAGTCGGACTTCGATACCGTCGCGCGTTTCGCACACGTCGTCGGAAAGATCCTGGTTACGCGCGATCCTGAAAACCTGACACAGGAGTTCATGAAAGTCGATCGCGGTGGCCGCATTCTTGTCGATACTGGGCGAAATGGTTACAGCGCGACTTTCGCGGCCACCTACACTGTGCGTGCCAAGGCGGGTGCGCCAGTCTCGGCGCCGTGCACCTGGCAGGAGTTGGAACGTGGTGAAGTTGGGCCAAAGACGTTTACTTTGCGATCGATGGCCCAAAGGATGCTACAGTTGGTGATCTGTGGGCGGACATGCTCAAAAAGAAGCGTTCACTAAAACGTCCGATTGAACGTTTACGAAAGCTGTCCACAGATTACACAGAATCGGCGTAATCTGTGCGATCTGTGGATTGGTTTATCTACCTTCATAAGCGCGCTTCAACGGTTCGATCTCGAGTTTCTTCATCTTTAATACTTCCTGCATCACTCGGTTTGATCGCTCCGGATCGCCGCTGATTAACTCACCAATAATCGCGGGCACGACCTGCCACGACAAGCCATACTTGTCTTTGAGCCAGCCGCACTGCGATTCCGCTCCGCCTGCGGAAAGCTTCTCCCAGAAGTAGTCAATTTCTTGCTGCGTCTCGCAGTTCACGACCAATGATATGGCCTCGGTAAACTTGAACTGTGGCCCACCGTTCAGCGCGGTAAACTTTTGTCCGTCGAGTTCGAACTCCACGGTCAGGACCGTTCCTTTCGGTCCGGGCACAGCGTCGCCATATCGCGAAATGTTCAAGATCTTGGAGTTTTTAAAGATAGAACAATAGAAATCCACTGCCTCTTCGGCGTTGTTATCAAACCATAAAAATGGGGTTATTTTTTGCATCATGCCTCCTTTAACTGTCGTGTTTTTGCCTTTCTACTGCTAAGTCGAACGGCAGGAGCGGAGATCGACATCGCTACAAAAATTAATCCGTTGGTCGCGATAGATGCTTACGACCCCACACGCGAACGTCCTCGACCAGCGGCAAAACCGATCGACCATAATCTGAAAGCGAATACTCAACCGGCGCGGGCACAGCGCCCTTCGCTTCGCGCTTGACGATCCCGTCGCTCATAAGCTCGCGAAGTTGCTGCGTGAGAACTTTCTGCGAGATGCCCGGAATGGCTTTTCGCAAGGCGGCAAAGTGTTTCGGCGATTCCGCCAGCCAGTAGACGATGATCAACTTCCACTTACCGCCGATTGCCGCGAGCGCTGCAGTTAGAGGACATCCTTCTACCGGATTCGGGCGCGCGCGTTGTTGATCGTTACCTGAAAGTGCCTTCTTGATAGCGCTCATAACTTGGGTTTACAGTCCTTTTCGGAGGTGAGTAATGATAGTAGAAGTCAGAAGCTACCGGATCAAGCCCCGGCATCGTGACGAGTTTATCAAGTTGTTCGAAACTCGCGCGGTGCCGGCACAGCGCGAGTATGGGATGAAGGTTGTTGGGCCATTTCTTGACGTCGAGAACCCAAACAAGTTTGTGTTTCTTCGCAGTTTTCCTTCGCTGGAGGAACGCGAACGGATGAGGGACGCATTCTACGGAGGCGAGTTGTGGAAGAATGAGTTGGAAGGGCTTGCGATGCCGTTGCTTGAAAGTTACGACGTGATTTTGTGCGAGACATCGCCTGGCTGCGTCTTTGATTGGCAAATGTGAGACTCGATAATGCGCAGACGCTGTGCGGTGGAGCCGCTTGCTTCGATGATGGCGGCGCTGCACGAACCGAGAACGCCAAATTCGTCGTCTCTTACGATCGCGCTGAGAAGCCGGTCCACTGCCTTTTGCAGTTTTGGATATTCTGAGTCGGGTGCGGTGTCGTCGAGTGGCAGGTAAACGATCAGATCGAGATGCCGCATAGCGTCTGAGACTGAAGTCAACAACGTGTCTGTACTCTTCGGATCGAGTGCATCGATATACGCGAGAAAATCAAGCGGGCACCGCTCATAGATCACTTTCTCTCCCGGCGCGTGCTGTTGAAGACGATCGATGTTGAATTCGAGTTGGCGATGGAAGTCTTCTACACACGGTTCCGCGGCAAACTCCTCACCGAGGTCTTCAACCATTACCGTGTACGGTTCCGGCTCGTGAACAAAATCGGGATGCGCCCGCAGAAATTCGTTGATCAGCGTTGACTTGCCTGTGCAGTGCGTTCCGGATACAGCGATTCTCATTGACGCCTGTTCAGGTAGACCCATGCTTTCGAACCCGAGTTCAATTGGACCAGCACACGTTCATAGTCATTCGGCTCGTATGCGTCGGCTTGTTGAAGTTCTTTCGGCGTAATTGTCAATACAGTGCCTTCAACGATATCGGATAAGACACCGGTAAACTCAAGGTTACGGTGACGGACGGCGCCACTTTTTTCAACGAAGTCTTGATCTTCGGTCGCACTCATTATCACTCTATACCCGACCAAAGTATCAGGCGTGCCTGCCAATGTGCGACCAAAGATGGCGAGTTGAATTGATTCGTTCTGTAGAGTTCCGTAAGAAAACAGATTCTCGGATTCTTCGTCTTGGAGAGTCATGTTCGGTGGTAAATGAAACGGGCGACGCCAATGAATGAGGGCCGCCCGCTACTCAAAAAAATTTGGTGCCCGCTAGTAGATTCGAACTACTGACCCCTCGCGTGTGAGGCGAGTGCTCTACCGCTGAGCCAAGCGGGCAGCCTTATAAAACCGCACTTTCATTGAGGTGGAGCCAAAATGTACCCCTATTCCTACCCCTCAGTCAACATAGCGAATTGACATATAGCGAAATTGACTCATCATAATCCTGTCCAAAGGCATTCGCTGCCTTAACGGAAAAATCTTCTCAAAATAAGTTTTCACAATTACCTCCTCTGACGAAGGAGGAGTGAGAGTTGAGGCTGAGGATGGCGGCGCGCAAAGCGGTGACGGCCGCAACAAGAAGTCGCTATCAACGGCCCTCAAAGGAGAAGGGGAAGATCCTGAAGAATTCATGGCGCTGACCGGCTACCGTGAAGTACGGTATCTCATTGGAAAAAGGGTATGGTGGACCAGCAAAGATCGACGCTCGCGACTGAGGCGTTCCAAGACTAACAGCATCTAACGACAAGCCGACAAACGCCGCGATTACCCATTTTTGACCTCCAGTATACCGACGGTTTCTTCGCTCTTTTATTTCAAAGAACGTGCGAGATTAGCTCATCTGAAGGTCTACGCCGGATTTCACTCGCTCAAAATTGTAATGACCAGGATGGCTTAATGACACGGTCACTTCGGACAGAGTGCGGGTGACGAACCGTGAGAATCGTAATGCCTGTAAGTAATGACAGTATCAATTGCCACGTTGCCTTAATTAGCATTGTGTCCGGTTTCGGAAAAGACATGTGAGGTGTAGATTGGCAATGGCGGCGACAATAGGAAAACCAGTGAAAGTTATTAAGCGATGTGACAGAAATCGCGTGTTAATACTGCCTCCTTATAGTGAGTTACGAACTGCCGCGCAGGAACAACGAGAAATGGTTTCGATGGTAATGTCCTGGATTAGAGATAGAAAGAGAGCGAAGACAATTTCTTCCAATTTATTTCACTTCGGGAGTAAAGAGGAACGATTGGAACCAGAGCAGGGCTCATTGAGTTGACGATTCCCTAACGTTTGGAAACTCATAACGTGCCAGAACAACAGTGACATTGTCGATGCCGCCGGTACTCAGGGAGAGGTCAATTAGGGAATCACAAGCCGCCTTCGACGAACGTGCCTCAGTTAATATAGAAGCGATCGTCTCAGCGGGGACCATTTCGGTTAGACCATCTGTGCAAAGCAGCACTTGATCACTGTGAGACAACCGGAAACTGAGCACTTGCGGATCAGCCTGCTCCGAAGACCCCCCGAGCGCTGCCGTCAGAACATGATGAAGAGCCTGCGTCGCAGCATCACCTGGACTGGCGATACCCGCATCAACTAAGGCCTGGGCCAACGTATGATCGCTCGTCATCTGATGTAGGACATTGCCTCGCATCACGTATGCTCGTGAGTCTCCGATGTGTCCAATCAGGAGTGTACTGCCAAGGCTAATCGCAATCGTCAGCGTTGTCCCCATGCCCATCATTGAGGTTTCTTGTTGCGCCTGATGTTTCAAGTCGTCGTCAACCTGGCGAAACCGTTGGGTTATGCGCTGCATTACAGTGAATTCGTCTTCTGGCTGATTGAACTTCATGATCCAGTCAGGTGTATCAACCACCAGCTCAACCAGTTTGCAAAGAGCCATGCGGCTCGCCACTTCGCCCGCAGCCATGCCTCCCATTCCGTCCGCGACCAGCAGACCATAGCCGATCTCGTCAAAACTACTCTCGAGCGTGTTCTCATCAAGGTTGGAGCAGAGGGTCTCTAACGATCGGTGAACACGGACCGCCAGGTAATGGTCCTCGTTGCTCTCCCGAACGTGTCCGCAATGTGTCGCGCCTGCGATGTCAACCATTACATGTGATGAAGGTGGAGTCGCTTTGGCACGCGCCCATTTTGCTGTGGACAGTTCAAGGGTATCGTCATCACCATTTGCATGCTCACCTCGGCTCATGAGGCTTCTCTCCTTCTCGAGGCGCTGCCGCCGACGCAACAGTCTAGGTTTTCAAGTCGCTGCAAACTACTGGCAAAACATACAGGTGAAGCGAGCCTTGATTCCTGTCAAAGTTGACAGTGACGAACTTCCTTTGCTGGTCAGTAGACTGCAGGCTGAACTAAAAGCAATTTCGAAAGAGAGGGCCAAAGATGATTCGGAACTCAAAAATGATGACCATTCTCGCAATGCTATTGTTGCTCACACTCGCAGGTAACTTTGACAGCTTGCTTGCCCAGAAGAAGAGTGCAAAGAAGAAGCCAGTCTATTACACAGTCAAGAACGGTCACGTTATGCGAGTCCGTCTCAACTCGGATCTCGACTCAGAACGCGCCCGTGTCGGCGATGTATTTAAAACGACACTCGTCGATCCGATCTATTCGAGCGGAGGTGTGCTTCTGGCTCCGGAAGGAAGCACGGTCAGTGGTCAGGTAACAGTAGTACAGCGAGCCGCCAAGAATGGAAAGCCCGCGACTCTGGACGTGCAATTCACTTCCATAACGTTGCCTAACGGCATCCGCCGGAATCTCAACGGCTCGTCGACAGACTTATCTGAGTCTGGCGGAAAAAGCGATAACGAAGGGACCGTTTCGGCGAACAAGACCAGCCATCGAAAGGCCAAGTTTATTGGTGGCGGAGCGGCCGGCGGTGCAGTGATCGGCGCTATCGCGGGTGGTGGCAAAGGCCTGGCTATCGGGGCGGGTGTTGGAGCCATCACGGGCGTCGTTGCCGGTCGGATGAAGAAAGGTCATGAGGTAAAAGTCAAATCCGGAACTGAGTTCGGCGTCATACTTAACCAAAACATCGCCCTTACTCACTATGCGCCCCGGTAAATTTTCAGCCGCAGATGGACGCGGATGAAACGCAGATCAATCAGTTCAGAGCTGCTTTCATCCGCGTCCATCTGCGGCTGTCTTTTATGAACTGTCAAAAGTGACAGTTACGACCCAATCCGCACACCAATAAACTCCAGTTCATAGACGAAGAACCTTTAAGGAGAAGTCGAATGACACATCGAGTGATATTAATTCTAGTTTTACTGCTGGCGATCATTTCGCTTCCAGCGATGGCCCAGGAACGTGGCCAGTACATTCCCGGGACCGCGGGGCTCAACTCGGGCCTACAGGCGCCGGAGGGTTTCACTTATGCAAACTTATTCGTCTGGTATCCCTCGACGACATTCAAAAATCGGAATGGAGATACCTCAGCACTCAATTTTGATCTCGACCTGGTAGCTGATTTCAATCTGTTTGCCTACACGACGAAAGCCAAGTTTCTGGGCGCCAATGTGGGCATGGCTGCCGTCGTGCCAATTGTGAATACGCCAGTGTCGCTTCCGAATCTGGGTGTGGGCGTCAGTCCGACAGGTGTTGGCGACATTTACGTGGAGCCTATCAATCTCGGTTGGAAAGGCAAGCGGGCTGACACCAAAGTGGCGTACGGCTTTGTCGCGCCCACTGGAAGATTCGATGACATCGGGAATGACACGACCACCACGGATTACTGGGGTCACGAGATCACAGTCGCCAGCACTATTTACCTGAACCAAACCAAGCTTACACAATTTTCCGTCAGCACTAACTGGGAATTCCACCATAAGAAGCGGCACGAAGATCTGAAAGTCGGCAACAACATGACGCTTGAAGCCGGCGTCGGGAAGATCTTTGTAAAGAACGAAGGTAAACAACTGCTTCAATTTGGCGTGGTTGGCTACGCTCAATTCCAGTTGACCAACGATTCAGGCACTGCCGTTCCGGCACTCACTGCTGGCAACAAGGATCGTGTGTTTGCTATCGGACCGGAATTCGAACTGATTCTGCCGAGCAAAAAGTTCAACTTTCTGGTTCGCGTTCTACCGGAATTCGGCGCGCGCAACCGCACGCAGGGTGTCACGGTGGTCTTTGGAGTAGGCAAGAGCTTTTAGCAAGTTCTTAAATATTTGCACCATGTTTTCACGCAAAGGCGCAAAGGCTCAGAAGAAGAATTAAAGGAGAGTTGTGAAATGAGAAAGATGATTGCGTTTTGTCTGCTCTCGTTCCTGTTTGGCAATGTGACGCTGGCTGCGGCTGCTTCGCGGAGAGGCGCAGTTCGTAAAGAAACCGCAGCAGTCCCACAGGGCAGCGCGCTTTCTGCCGAACAGATGGATAATCTGCTCGCGCCAATAGCCCTTTACCCGGACCCGCTCCTGGCCCAGGTGTTTCCCGCTTCGACTTTCGTTGAACAGGTCGAAGAGGCTGCACGCTGGTTGCGCGGCAACAATAACAGCGTCACGGGTGTTGATAACCAGCCATGGGACGTTTCAGTGAGGTCCGTCGCACATTACCCGCAGGTCGCCTACATGATGAGCGACAAGCTGGACTGGACCACAGCATTAGGCCAGGCATATGTCAACCAATCGACGGATGTGCTGACGTCTGTGCAACGACTCCGAGCCCGGGCCAAGGCGGCAGGATATTTAGACTCGACGCCGCAGCAGACTGTGATTGTGGAGAAGGAGGTGATCAAGGTCGTACCGGCGCAGCCGCAGGTAATCTACGTACCAACCTACAACCCACAAGTTGTCTACGTTGAATCTGGTCCATCAACCGGGACAGTAGTTGCGGCTGCTGCGATCTCGTTTGGTGTAGGCCTGGCGATCGGTGCCTGGCTCAACAACGACTGCAACTGGTACTCGCATACCGTCTATTACCACGGCTGGCATGGTTCCGGCTGGATCGGCGTAAGCGTCCATCACGTCCACGTCAATAGCGTTTACGTCAACCGGAGGTACACGAGCATAAACGTCAACCGCAATGTCATGCATCACAATGTGAACTACAACAACATCCACCACTACAACAACGTGAATCGCAACGTGAACTACAACAACATCAACCGGAACAACATCAACCGTAATAACATCAACCGTAATAACATCAACCGCAATAACGTTAACCGAAACAACATCAATACGAACAACATCAACCGCAACAACATCAACAACAAAAACGTCAACCGGAACATAAACCACGCAAACGCCGATCAATACCGCGGTAGATTGCCGCAGGCCGGCACAGCCAACAGATCTGCGGCGCGTCCTACGCCGCAGCCGGCCCAGCGTCAGTCGGCGTTCGGCGGATACGGCAATGCCGCCGCCACAAGGCAACAAAGTCAACGTGGCCAGGCGAGCCGGACGGCTCAGTCGAGGAGTGGTCGCTCCGGAGGCGATGGTGGCCGGTTAGGCGGAGGCGGCGGTGGACGTCGCGGTGGCGGCGGACGTCGTCGTTAATTGGAATTATCTCTGCGCAGAGAACTGCTACGAAAGGGACGGAAATCATGATTACTGAGAACAGAATGACGTTGCGCTTAATCCTCGCTTTACTCTCTTTGGTTCCTACCGCCGCGGTGATCAGCGCGCAGACGCTGAGTTCGAAGGTCTTCTCGACCCCACAAGCGGCGGTGCAGGCAGTGACAGACGCCACCGCGGCCAAGGATCGAGTAGCGCTGCAAGCCATCTTTGGACCAGATCTCAAGAACCTGCTTTCCGGCGACGATGTAGCGGACCACAATTCGTTCGATGAGTTTGCCAAATCCGTCGCCGAGGCGACGAAGATCGAGAAGGAAACAGACTCCAAAATGACACTGCTCGTGGGCAGTGAGGAGTGGCCGTTCCCGATTCCGATCGTCAAGAACGGTAGCGGCTGGTCCTTCGATACGAAGGCGGGAACTGAAGAGATCCACAATCGTCGCATCGGCAAAAACGAGATGGCGGCGATGCTTACTTCTCAAGCTTACGCGATCGCGCAGTGGGAATACTTTGACGGAGACGATCGCGATCATGATCAGGTGTCGGAATACGCGCAGAAATTGTTCAGCTCGCCCGGCAAGCAGGATGGTCTTTACTGGGAAACCGTCGCTGACGACGAGCCGAGCCCGCTTGGTCCACTCGTCGCCGTTGCCCGAAAAGAAGGCTACGCCAGAAAGACGCAGGTCGTTGCGACGCAGAGCGCCAATCCATTTCACGGCTACCACTTCAAGATACTCACCCGCCAGGGAAAGAGCGCACCCGGCGGCGCCTACAACTACGTCATCAATGGCAACATGATTGCCGGTTTTGCTCTGGTTGCTTATCCCGCGATGTGGGGTAATTCGGGCGTGATGACCTTTGTGGGTGAATCAAGAAGGGCGCGTTTATGAGAAGAACCTTGGTCCACAGACTGCGCAAATCGCTGCCGCGATGACTGAATACAATCCGGATCCAAGCTGGAAGTTGATTCGTGTCGAATGGGAGTAAGGTGTGCCACAAAACGGCACAAAAAGCACAAATGTGCTGCCAAGATCATTGTGCCTCGTGTGGCTTCTTGCGGCGTTACTGATTTGGGCGCGCACAGGTACGGCGCAAGAAACTCGCAACGAGTTTTGGCCCGAGGCGGACGTCTATATCAACATAAAACCGAAAGTCAGACTTTACTTGCTGGGTACCGTCAGCAAATCAGTCGAGGACGGGGAGCTCTTCAACGGACAGAGCTATGAAGCTCAAGTCGGAGCGCATGTTGACTACATCCCAAACAAGCATTGGATCCTGCGCGCCGGTTATCGCTACGGCAGGGCAGTTGGGAAAAACGATGATGGCTTCAGAGAGCACCGGTTGCTGGCCGAGCAAACGCTGCGAAAGCTGCTCCCGGCTAATTTTCTTTTGAGCGATCGCAATCGAGAAGATTTCCGGTTTATCAACGGAGACTTTTCGTTTCGTTATCGCAATCGTGTGACGATTGAACGTGAGCTTCCAGTGTTTAAGACTCGCACGATCACTCCCTACGTATCAGGCGAGATCTTTTACGACACACGCTTCAACGAATGGAATCGAAACCGCGTGACGGTCGGCGTCCAGCACACATTGATACGTGGTCCACTTCAGAAAATGCTGTTGCACAAACGTCAGGTCGTTTTGGATCTCTACTTCATGAGACAAAACGACAGTCGCTCTCAACCCCGGCATGTGAATGCAATAGGTGCATCACTGGCGTTCTACTTTTGAAGAGCACCCAGGCATGAGCAAAACCTTGCAAGACAAATCGGACTTCTCGTTAGTGCTTGGCGGTCCGCTATTTCAATTTTACCGGCGGGCAAATTTGTCTGGAGATGCGTTGGAACTGGTGTCGCGGCGAATACTGGTGACCGTTTTAATCGCCTGGATCCCGTTACTGGTGTTTTCGTTTATTGGTGGTCATGCGCTCGGCGGCGGAATTAAGATCCCATTCCTCTACGACATTGAGGCGCACGTTCGTTTCCTGATTGCACTTCCCGTTCTAATTGCTGCCGAGCTCGTCATTCATTCTCGTGTTCGGGCGGCGGTGAACAGATTTCTGGAGCGAGGAATTATCAGTGGTGACGACATCCCGAAATTTCATGCAATCATCGACTCGGCGAAGGGCCTGCGCAACTCACTGTTCATTGAGGTCGCGCTCTTGATTCTGGTCTACTCGCTTGGCCTCTGGGTCTGGAACAGCCAGATCGCCACGGGGACACCAAGTTGGTACTCAACGAACGGCGGGTCGCTTCGGCATCTCACACTCGCTGGATATTGGTACGCTTTCGTTAGCATTCCGATCTTTCAATTCATCCTGGTGCGTTGGTATTTGCGGTTATTCATCTGGTTCTTGTTTCTTTGGCGAGTCTCAAAGCTCAAGCTGCGACTAAATGCTACGCATCCAGATCGAGCTGGTGGGTTGGGCTTCCTTGGCGCCAGCAGTTATGCCTTTGCGCCAATCCTCTTTGCGCAGGGAACCCTGCTTTCCGGACTAATAGCGAGTCGAGTTTTGTATGACGGCCAGTCCCTCGTATCCTTCAAAATGGAAGCCACTGGGCTGGTGGTCTTCTTTATGTTTTTCATTCTGAGCCCGCTCCTGGTGTTCACTCCCCATCTCAGCCGCGCGAAGCGCCAAGGCTTGAGGGATTACGGCACGCTTGGGAGCCGCTACGTGCAGGAGTTCGATCGGAAGTGGTTTCAGGGAGGCGCATCAAGCGAAGACGAACTTCTTGGCAGCGGCGATATTCAATCTCTGGCCGATCTTGGAAACAGCTATGGAGTTGTCTCGGAAACGCGCCTGGTCCCATTCGGAATGAAGGATCTCTTTAGGCTCGCGGCTGCTACCGCTGCCCCACTGTTACCTTTAGGGTTAACCATCTTTTCATTGGAAGAACTAGTTACCCGCCTGATCAAAATTCTCTTCTGACAAACTCTGCGGTCCTCTGAGTATCTCTGCGGCCTCAGGTAAAGAGCGTTAAATCAATGGTCGCAGAGATACGCAAAGCACCGCAGCGCCTGTCAAAAATGACAGTTACCAGTTGAGTCACGCGCCGATAAACTTTTCGAGATTGCTATACCTGCACCAGTTTAAAGACGAGCGGTGCGCGAACTGCGTCAACATTGACCTATTTCAAAGGAGCAGAACACATCATGAGATTGAAGTACAAACCAGCACTCGCAAGACGTAGCCGCGTTACGGTCGTCTTGTGGGCGATAGTGTGTGCGATAGGCATGCTATCGATCTGTCTGACGGCCCTTCCGATTCGAACACGAGCCGAGCATGAACCGGCGAAACCACAGCAGGCGAAGAAACCCAACATCGTCGTCATCTGGGGAGATGATATCGGGATGTGGAATGTCGGCGCCTACACGCACGGCATGATGGGCAAGACCCCCAATATCGACCGGATCGCCCGCGAAGGTGCGATCTTCACCGATCACTACGGCCAGCCTAGCTGTACGGCGGGCCGCGCGGCTTTTATTATGGGACAAATGCCGATCCGGACAGGAATGACGACCATTGGCATCCCTGGTTCGACGCGCGGTATTCAAAAGGAAGATCCGACACTCGCTGAGGTACTTAAGTCGCAAGGCTATGCAACGGCCCAGTTTGGCAAGAACCATCTCGGCGACCGTAACGAGTTCCTGCCTACTATGCACGGATTCGACGAATGGTTCGGCAACCTCTATCACCTAAATGCCGAGGAAGAGCCGGAGCAACTCGACTATCCGGGCCACAAGAATCCTGAGTACAAGCAGAAGTATGGCCCGCGCGGAGTGCTTCATGCCTGGGCAACAGACGTTGACGATCCGACTGTCGATCCGAAGTTTGGCAAGGTCGGCAAACAAAAGATCGAAGATACCGGTGCGCTGACGCGCGAGCGCATGCAAACGATCGACGGTGAAGTGCTCGGCGAAACGCTGAAATGGATGGACAAATCAGCGAAGGGCGACAAACCACTATTTATGTGGTTCAACTCGACGGCGACCCATATTTGGTCGCACCCACAGAAGAAATATGTGCAACAAGCAGTGGATGAAGGCCGCTCCGAGAGCGACGTTATCCGTGCGAAGATGCTGGAACACGACGAGCAGGTTGGAGCTATTCTCAAGAAACTCGACGATTTGGGAATCGCCGACAACACCATCGTCTTTTACAGCACGGACAACGGTAATGAGCTGATGATGTGGCCGGACGGCGGCTACGCACCATTTCGCGGCGAAAAGGGAACGACCTGGGAAGGCGGCGTTCGCGTTCCGTGTCTGGTTCGCTGGCCCGGAAAGATCAAGCCCGGTACGGAACTCAACGGCATTCAAAACCATGAAGACATGTACGTTACCCTGGCGGCCGCGGCCGGTGCACCCAATCTGAAGACCGAATTGCTGACGGGCAAGAAGATGGGCAACATGACATACAAGGTCCATCTCGACGGCTACAATCAACTCGATTATTGGACGGGTAAGACCAACAAATCGCCGCGTCGCGAGATCTTGTATTACGACGAGACCGATCTGATGGCCTTACGTGTAGACGGGTGGAAGATCCATATCGGTGTTAAGCCGGAAGGCAGTTGGTGGAACGAAAAGTATTATCCAAACGTGCCCTATCTCTTCAACCTGCTGATGGACCCTGCGGAAAAGATGGACCCCGAGTCGCACGAGTACGGATACATCGGACGCAAGTTCTTTGCGCAAAAAATGTGGGCGGCGACGGCCTCAGGCCAATTCATCGGAGCTCATCTGCAGAGCCTGGGTGCATATCCGCCGCGACAGGCGGCCGACACACTCAGCATGAAGAAGGCGATCGAGAGCATGATGAAGAAATTCGAAAACCCGAAAGGCAACAACTAGGGCCGGCGCAGCACTACATCGCGCAGTTCTTGGCGACGTTCAACGAGTGTCCGCCGAGTCAGAAGCCGGGCAGCACCTTTAGCCTGGACAAGTACTCGAGTCGCTCTAGCAGCCCGGCACGAGATAGTTCTGGGACGGGAACCACCTTTAGAGCGGCTGTAACTTTTGACAGTTATAGCCGCTTCTTTTTTTCGCCAAAATCGGAACGCCGTACCGATAGCGTGAACGGCAATCTCAAGAACAGGAGTTCCACTTATGAGGGTCACACCCCATCTTCCGCCGGAGACCCCGAAATTCGTTGAAACCTTTCACTCAACTGATTACGAGGGGACGGCGAAAGAGTAAGGACGGTAATTTTCGCGGATGGCCTCATGGATTTCTACCAGGCAGGTCTAAACGCCTACACCGGTGAACGAAGGTATGGGCCGAAAACATGCGCAAGGTGTTAAGTGAAGACAGGACCAATGCCTACTACTCGTGGTTTGTGAAAGGACTTTCGGGAGAGAGCGGGATCGGGGTCGCTCTTAACTTCAGCCGAAACGAAAAGGTGAGAAGCTACTGAGGGTTAAATGCCTGACAGAGATAGTCTCAATATTCATGAAGCTCACGAGCACGCCGAGCTGGCGTTTAGGAAGTAGTTCCTTCTGGGTAAAGAAGGGGATTAAGTATGCAACCGGTGTAGGGCTGTTGTATGACGTTAGTTTAGGTTTGGTCAAGGCGCAACGAACGAAACACGATCCGACCGTAAAGAGCATCAGATTTGTTTCGGAGAATCCTGAGGAAAGGTTCTTCACAACTTTGAAGGACTTTCGATTTAACGACGGCGGCGCGTTTGACTTTAGAGGTTCGAAGCAGTTTTCGGTTGGCGGAAGCGAAGAGACGCTGTCTGATTCGAATGAGCGTGCTTCAAAGGGGTTTGTTAGTACGTTGGAACTGAAGGGGAGAGTCACGATCGAAATGAAGCTCGACTGGATCTTCGTCAAACCTCTACAGTTCACCGATCCTGACGACACGAAAAAGCCCTACGTTATGGCGCCTCAATTCGGTCGCACACTAAAAACTCTGAACTACAGTCTCAAAAACCGTATCTCGGATCACAATCCGTTGCTTGTTGATTTACGATTCTGAAGCAGCGCAACACTTGGTTAGACACCTAAGGTACAAACACCGTGATTCAGCTTCCCAATGCGAGGATTGCGGGTCCGAAATCCTCGTCGACTCCCGTTTTCCTCAGAAAACGCATTGCGCGCTCCTGAGTAAATTCTGTCCCACATCTGTCCCATGATCTTCGCTCTTCGCCTCCGATCGGTTCGTTTGACCGGAACCCTCGGCGGTTACTATTGCGGTTACTATTATCGTTTGACGTTAGCGGGCGTAACTCAATGGTAGAGTGCCAGCTTCCCAAGCTGGAAGTTGTGGGTTCGAGTCCCATCGCCCGCTCCAGATTTCCTTACACCATATCTGGAGTGAATAAACTCTGCCTTCTCCGGTCGCGAAAATCTTAATTACAAGTTCATTGAGATTGGGAATAAAAGAACCCCAGCCGGTTATTACTTAATAGAATGGTTACCAAATCACAGCCTGACAACGCCCTCTTTCTTAGGGAACTTGAAGGATCAAATCTCGACGCTCTTCAGTGCGCACAAATTGTGACACCACGTTCGTTATGGAATAGGCGCTGGCGGGATAAACCGAAATCCCAGACATGATTCCGGTTAGGTGTCCTGAGAAGGGCCTACCAGGCTGGATGTTTTTGTAAGATTTGCGGAACTCACCCTCGCCATGGTGTCGCCCAGCGGAGTGTTTCTTTTGATCCCGACAATAGACCTTAGTGTAAGGATCTGAACGCGACGTGGCGTCGCATCCCGTTTTAGCACGACGGCAGCATGTTCAAGAGCATTCGACAACTGGATCGAGAGAGCCACTGGGCAGCATTCGAGGTGCAGGCGCTGCCTCATCTTTCCGCTCTTTATCGTGTCGCCGTGTGGCTGGTGAGAGATCGAGCTGAGGCCGAGGATTTAGTGCAGGATACCTTCATGCAAGCGCTCCAATCATTTCATCGTTTCGAGAAAGGCACTAACTGTCGCGCATGGCTGATCCGCATCCTGTTCCATGTCAACAGCAACCGACGCCGCGCCAAAGCTCGCCTCGAGCTAGTCAGCGATACGGACGAGCGTATCGCGGAAACGATTGCGTTCGATCCGCCAACACCACAGGGGTTGACTGAAGAAGAGGTTCTCCGCGCACTTCGCAGTTTGCCGCCCCAATTCGGAGAAGTGGTCCTGCTGTCGGACATCGAGGACATGACGTACAAGGAGATCGCAAAAACGTTAGGTGTGCCTATCGGAACCGTGATGTCACGACTGCATCGCGGACGGAAGATGATGCGCGCGGAACTCGCAAGTTATGCCAACTCGCGCGGCGTCGGAGGGCAGAATGCGGAACAGGCCTCCGCATCGTCATCGGGCAACTGAGGAGAGACGCAGATGCAATGCCGTGATTTCCGTGAGGTCGCCGACTCGTATCTCAGCGACGAGCTATTGGTCGAAACCAATCACGACGTGATCGCACATTTAGAGACTTGTGCCGACTGCCGGCGCGAGCTGGCCGCGCGCCGCGAGCTGCGCACAATTCTGCGAGCGTCTTTTGCCAAGGCGGAAGGACTGCAAATGCCAGACGAGTTTGCATCTTGGCTTCACAATGAGCTGCGCACCGCCGCGACGTCTGGTGCAATGTCGCTGAATATCCGTCACCGTCAGTGGATGATCGCTGCTGGTCTCGTCTTGGCTGTGACGTTCGGTGCCGTCGTAGTGTGGCAGCGACAGCGAGCACAAACGAACTCACAAATGGCGGATAAACGTCAGCCTCAGAACACTGCCGCAGTGAAACCTTTAGACGTTGGGCCGGGTCCGCCTCATATCGCTGTTGACGCTAATGCAATTTTGGCAAGAATGTCCGAACTTGCGGCAGGTGATCACCGCGATTGCGCAATCGGTCACCGTCTGCCAGACAGGCCGATCGCCTTGGAGGAGGCCGCAGGTAAGTACGACCGTGCCTATTTAGATTTAACGAAGGCGGTGATGTCACACCGCGATGATTTTGACGAGATGATGGAACTGGTGATGGCTCACGCCTGTCTGTTTAAAGGTCACTGGTTCGGCCACATCGTTGTTAGGTATCGTGGCCGTCTCGTCTCTCTGCTTGTGACGAGACTTGAAGCTTCAAGCGGAATCGCGACTTCTAAGTTGCCGAAGAACCTGGAAGGGCAAGTCATTGCTTGTTCGACGGTCGGAGGTTACCAGATCTCTTGTTTCCGGACCGTGCACCACGGTGTCTTCGTGGTCTCGGATTTAGAAGAAGGAGAGAATCTAGCCCTCGCACGCCAACTGGCCCCCTCTGTATATGAACACATCACTCACGCGGAGCACATTGGTTGAATGGCGGCACGCATGAACGCAGAACAAATCGAATTCTGAACTGTTCAGGGAATCGAATCGTGGAGGCAAAGCTAGTTACTTGGACAACTCAACGTCAGAGGGCGGAAGCTCGCTCGAAACAGTTTCTTAGGATAGTTGAAGGAACCGGTGATGCAGCATTCGCAGTGGATGCTGACGGACGAATTAGTGCCTGGAACAAAGCTGCAGCCGAACTATTTGGGCGAAGTGAAGCAGAGGTGATGAGCGTTCCATGCCATGAGCTACTCCAGTGCTCTGATGAGGATGGCATAGGTTCTTCCCACCATTGCGTCGTGGAACACTGGGGAACAAATAATCGACCACCGGTTAATTTCGATGTGCGCCTTCAAACAAAGGTAGGCCGGCTCTGGTGTAATCTCTCTACATTGATTGCAAGCGAGCCAACATCAGGAGCGCGTTATGCGATTCACATCGTCCGACCGATTGAGATTCGCAAAAGACTCGAACAGGCACTAGGCGAATTTGTGCGGCTCCACATGAGCAGCAGCTCAAACAGTAAACCACTGATTTGTTCGGCTCCCATGCCACGCGTCAATGTAAACCTGACTCGTCGGGAACTTGAGGTGCTGAAAAGCTTAGCAAAGGGCCATACCACACGAACCATCGCTAACCAACTCAACATCAGCTCTACTACGGTTAAGAATCACATCAAACACATCCTCTCGAAGTTTGGCGCTCATACTCGCCTTGAAGTCATAAGGCTTGCCGAGACTGCTGGCATAATCTAAGCGATTCAAGCCTCGAAGATTCATTAGAGCATAGAGGCTCTTTATGCTCCTCGTGCTTGACCCCCTCTAAATGTGCGGGAATAAAAAGATGGTTTGCAGTTATTAGTTAGTTAGAGGAGCAAACCATGAGGAAAATAATCGGAAAGCGAAATTATCTTCCGCGCGTGTTAACTTTCAGCTTGAAAAATTTTCACAAATGTATCGCTATCCTGGTTGCGGTGCTTGTGTTCGTCGTGTCGGTATTGTCGGCGCCGACCCGTGCACCAAGAATCACTCTGGTCTACACCACTGCGGAAACCAGCACTTCAGCAGCGGTGGTCTGGAATACAAACACCGCCTCTGATTCGCTCTTACAGTACAGCACAACCAATCCTGTGCCGGGCTCTGCGCCGCAAGTGTACGTGAGCACTCAGGTCACCTATCACGATATTCCACTCAGCGGACTCACGCCAGGAACTCTTTACTTCTATAGAGTGACGAGTTGCGGCAAAAAAGGATGTGCCACTGCTACCGGCAGCTTCGAAACATTTCCAAGCTGCCCGGACGTGGGGACTCCTCTCTCCGGCAGTTGGGAGAAGGTCAGCAGCCCGAATGTTACTGGTGCAACGTCAGTCAGCAATGAACTCCTCGGCGTAGCCGCAGTATCTGAGAATAACGTCTGGGCTGTTGGTTGGTCACAGGATCCGCAAGGACCGCCCTACGTCCAACGTACGTTGATTCAACACTTCAACGGGAGTACATGGAACATTGTGCAGAGTCCGAATCCGTCCAAAGACATACAAAGCGTGCTGTACTCCGTTTCCGGCAAATCCGCAAATGACGTTTGGGCTGTCGGGTCTTCTAACAATGGGAGCGCTCCAACTCGAACATTAATTGAGCACTGGGACGGAGCTCAGTGGACCATCGTGCCTAGCCCAAGCCCGGATTCCCAACTCAATGAGCTTCGGGGCGTAACGGCACTTTCAGCCGGCAATGCCTGGGCGGTCGGATACCGCGGGGGCACTCAAAACGAAACGCCGTTAGAGACGCTCATACTTCATTGGGACGGTACCCGTTGGCGCCAAGTGCCAAGTCCCAATGTTGGGGTTGGTGCTAATCAGCTTTCCGGTATCACTGCAATATCGGCTAACGACATCTGGGCTGTAGGCAGTGCCGGGGGAGCACCACTAACCATGCACTGGGACGGAAACGCCTGGAGTGTGATGCCCACGGGAGTAAGAGAAGGCTTGATCAACGAAAGGTTTACCGCAGTCTCTGGAACTGGCAGTGACGACGTATGGGTGGTGGGTCAAGGCAAAGGGTTTTACACTAACCAGACGTTCGCTACGATTCGGCACTGGGATGGCACCCGGTGGACTCAAAAGACTTGTTTTGCGGCGAGCGCTTCGAATCCGCCTGAGGGCTATGAAGGAGGCGGACCTGACGCCTATTTCACTGGAATTGCGGCCGCTGCGAGAAACGACGTCTGGGCAGTCGGTGTACGTGGGTCCGGTCCAATGATTCTCCACTGGGATGGTCGGGCTTGGACCACTGTTACACATCCGCGTGCTTTTCCCAATGCCGCTGCTCTGCGTGGAGTAGCCACTTCAACTGAGGGAAGCGCTTGGAGTGTAGGATTAGAAATAGAGTTTGATTCCTCAGGATCGGTTGCGCCAGATCGCACCTTGATTAATAGATATATTCCATAACCACTGGTAACACATTTCGTCGCTGAAAGAAGGGCGGCCTACCTGAGCAGGCCGCCCTGAAAGTTGTTAATTGAAAAATCCAAGCGTCGCCTATGAGATAGGAGCGCAAGGTCCCTCAAAGAACTGCAGATCTTCGGTCTGATTAGTAATCGTTGCAGTCGTGCCGTCGAATTTCGTGATGTTGATAGTGAACGGTTCGAAATACGACTTGGCACGATCCTGTAAGACGCTGAGCGCTACCGCCTCACCCAAGAGTACTCCCCAATAATTGGAGCTGCGGAAGTGAATGCCGGCGTGGACTCCGTGACCAAAACAAACGTTGAATGCCACCTTGCTCAGTTCTCCATTGATATCGATTTGATCTCTGTCCGCGCCTGTGTAGGGGACTAGCGAAAGGCCATCGGATGAGGGTTGCACCAGGTCGCGACCCTGGGCTTGAAGCAGCGGACGGAGCTTTTGGCCGCCGTTAAAAAAGAACTTTATCGCAGTGCAACACGCACCTGCCACAGTGGCGTGACCTCCCGTGTAACAGGGGTGCGTCGGTGAGCCTTCGGGATATGCCTGGGGCAGAAAGTGGCTGCCATGCTGAGCGAGGATCTTGGGCAACACTGCTGAGGAGAGGATGTCGTTGTGCAACTCCGTGGAAGCTTGCGGAACGGGTGTGCTGGCGGTGCGCCTCGCTTCAACCAAGGCACCGTATTCCTCTGGCCGCATGCGCATGTCAACGATCCATTTGCGGCACCAGGAGGCTTTGAGTGCGCGTGTCGCCATTTCGGCAAGCGTCCCCGCAGCGTCTGGCCCACCAAGTGTGCCGAAGGGCTTTTGGGTGTTTGAGCCGATATAGGGGTTACCAGGATTCAGCGCTGCGCCTAACCCAGCAAGGGCCAGGAATGCAACGAAATACCCTTGATAGAGTACGTCCACGCGGGTGTAGGCAGTGAGGTCGCGACCGTTTCGAATAAACCGTCGTGTTGGGTCTGCGATCGGGTTTCCGGAAGGCCCTCCGTTCTGTACGTTCTGATAACTTGAGAAGTTAGTCATGAAGTTTTGATTGGGCGCGAACGTGTTGTGTTTCTGGTCGAGTGGTTGCGAACCGAAAGACGTCGGCTGGAGCATGAACTGCGATATGTACGGTCCCTTGAGGTTGCCGTCATTACTCGCAGCCACTCGCGAGCGGAACAGATTCTGCGGTGTCACCGGTAGCGGCCACTGATTAGCTCCCCCGCCTTGAAGGAAAGATCGGGAATTCAGGTCCGCGACCGCCTCAGCTACAAGCGGGTTACTGCCGTATTCGGTGAATGGCACATCGCGCAGTAGAGACGCCCAGTAGTGCTCCACCTGTTCGGTTGCCGTCTGTGCACTACGCACAGTCGGAGATGGCGGTGGAATGGTGAAGGCGTGAGAGTCGAGGCCTTCGAGGTCGAACGCAAAAGAGCCGGCTGGACCATTCAATCTTGAGTTAGGCCCCCCGCCGGGCGTCCCCACAATCACACTTTGAAGGGCTTCAAACGACTCAGCCTCAAGGGCATCTAGTAAACTTTGCATGGACACCTGGTTCGGTACGCCCAGGCCGTTATGGGCCAGGGCCTTACTGTGCAAAGCACTGAAATCTTTATATCTGGTCCTGTCTCCATTGTCTGGCAGTACTCCTACGTCGATTTTGTTTTCTTGGGCCACACGTCTGCGATAGAGGAAGCTGTCATTCGTACGCTTGTTGGATTGGTACGGTATCGTCGACGCGTCCGCCGTCGATCCCGGACCACCCAGGAGGGGTTTGAGAGGGATTGTTGCCGCTGCTGCCGCCAGGGTTGCGGCGCCCTTAACGAACTTTCTTCTGCTTACTTGCGACTTCCCAGTGTTAGGAGTGATCGGATCATCTTTTTCTTTTTTCATGTCATTGCTCCATTTACATGTTCGGACAACTACGGTGGGCAAGTGCGTCTGATTTGATCGCGCGTGCGAGAACATCCAAACGACGTGGGGACCGTCAGAAGCAAATGCGTTCTTCAATTAGGTAGACGAAGAGGGCACGAATCAGAACAGCTATTCAGTGCCCTTCTGAACTCGAAAAGGGGTGACGCCAATCCTGGGGGAGGGAGAAGGCCTTCGTAAAATTAATGCTGTTACCAGCGGAACAGTCGCATGTCGGGATGCGCGGGAGGCGTTACCACCTAATTACTGGGCAAGTGGAAACCGTTTGTCAGAATCGCTGTCCATTCTCACAGATGCTCTCCGATATCAGGCAACGTTCTGATCTTTTTATGCGAGGTTGAACCTTTCGGAAGTCGCGCCATCTTGCTACTGACATCATATTTACGTCAATGCTCTCTTTGGCTCATTTTTTGTAATCAATGTGGGTCATTTTTTATCGGCGTGAAGGTGGGGAAATGGGCAAGTCAGGCGAACTGCGAGAACATGTGAATCGTCATCAGAGCGATCAACTGCATTTCGGGAGATCTTCGGAATAGAGCAGCGCTCTCACAGCATGTACACTATCTACACCCTCTTTGAGTCAGTCCAAGTGCGCGATGTTCTACAACAATCGTGGACTCACATTTCCTTCCGTGGTCCAACCCGTTCAATTCAAGCCCACGCCTGGCGGCGCAATTGAAGCACCATTCAATGCGCCTATCTCTAATACCAAGGCATAGTAATTCGTTGTTCGGCGTATTGGCGACGTAAGTTGGTCACGATGGTGGCTAGCGAACCCGTGTCATTATGCACCTTCCCCGGACGCCGCTGTAACCCTATTGTGGTGCCCGCTTATGCGAGCAGTAGTGCAGTCTCCGCCCGCGGCTCTTAAGTTCCGCCGTATCGAAGACATAGAAGGCTTGTGACGGTACGGAGTTCGCAGCATAGTCAATCAACCTTGTGGGATTGACAACATCCCGAAACAAGTGTACACAGTGTCCGTCTCAGGTATTAATTGCTCAATAGGAGTCACTTCACTCCTCCGCTGTTCTGTCCTCCTTCAGACAGCCGAAGTGACGCACCCAGACAACGTTGCCAGATGACGCTCGGTAAGGGCGTCGAGTAGTGTTCTGCTGCCCAGATTGTCAGAGTTTTCTCGAGCTGGTCAGTAAGTAGGGCCAATCGAATGAGCCTTAGGTTCTGCAACAAGGGTGAAAGAGTTGATGCCGATTGCCCTCACACAAACTGCTGCATTTGGAAATCAAATCCTAACCGGACTGCCTCGTGAAAAATATGCCAACCTGTTTGCCAATCTTAGGCCGGTAAGCCTGAGTGCCCATGAGGTTCTCTATTCCGTTGAAGATGAGATCCGGTCCGCCTATTTCATCAACAGTGGCATGGCTTCACTTATGTCCATTTCTACTGAAGGCAACAGCATTGAAGTGGGTAACGTTGGCAACGAAGGGATGGTTGGTATTCCTGTACTTTTGAGACACGTTAAGACGCCTCATCAAATTGTGGTGCAGGTGCCCGGGGATGCATTGATGGTCAGTGCTGCCCTACTGAAACAGGAGTTTGAAAAAGAAGGCGAGTTAAAAAATCGGCTGCTCCGTTATACTCACGCGCTTGCTACCTACATGTCGCAATTAGGAGTCTGCAACCACTTCCATACCGTGGATAAGCGTCTATGTCGTTGGTTGCTTATTAGCAGTCTCCAGGTTCAATCAAGAAGCTTTCACTTGACGCACGAATCTCTCTCGCAAGTGCTGGGCACCGGTCGAACGGGAGTCACAATGGCGGCAAACAAACTCCAAAGGGCTGGCCTGATCCGGTACCACCGCGGCCAAATTACGATCCTTGATCACGTCGGCATGGAGAACTTCTGCTGCGACTGTTATCGAATTACCACAGAGGTCTTCTCTCTTTGAACTCCTGATTCCTCAGCTTCATCAAGCTTATGTCAGCTAGTGACAGTCACCTGCTGACAGACATCTGAATTCCTATTTGTTATATCGTTGCTCGTCAACTGTTCCCCCACATTGTCCTCAATACCTTTACAGATGAGCTTGTAGCTCTCAAGAAAATCTGTGTGTCACTCAGAGGGGGGTAGACATAATGGAACTGGTTCAGATCGCTCACCGTTTTCGTACAAATCAGGAACTCACAAGACGGCAGGAAACTCGCTGGGTCGAATACAACGAACCATTTCAACCCAATGGATTACCTTATCTCTCAGAAGGCTTCAACATTCGTCTGAATACAGGTGACTGGGCTGCGCTATTCCCGCGCTATCATCTGATGTGGGTCTCTCCCGAGCTCAAACGCACCAAAGAGTTCATCGATCATCAGGCTAACGGTTATGACCGTCTCCTTACCGAGCCGATGAAGGAGAGTTTCGCAACTCATTTTCAGCACCCGCTTCAGCCGTACGAGAAAGCGAATCCTTTGCCGCAGGGAGAAGTGCTGGATTCGACGATCTGTTTCTTACCCACAAACGATTGCAGCTTGGGATGCAAGTATTGTTTCTCTGGTGCTCAACCTAAAAAGTTTGGGGCTATCCCATGGGAGATCGCAAAGGCTGCGATAGACCTCGGTACCAGGAATGCGGTTCTAAATCGCATTACGTCAGGAACCGGCAAGCTCATAATCCGTTTCTTTGGCGGAGGTGAGCCTACTGAGTACTGGGATAGTTTTTCATCCATTGTCGAATATGCAAGAGCGAGTGCGAACAAGAGCAATGTTGACGTTCTGATAGCCACGATCACCAACGGTCAGGTAGATCCGGAACACTACGAGTGGTTTCGGAATAACATCGATGAAATCACCCTCTCGATGGACGGCCCTCCTGAAATTCAAAACGCGCAACGACCTACTGCAACAGGCGAGAACTCCTTTGATAAGACCTGGGCGTTTCTGTCCCACATGGACGCCTTTGATATGAACATCAAAGCCATAAGAGTGACAGTGACTGCTGAGACCCTCTATCGAATGGAGGAGATAGCGTCGTTCTTCTGGAGCAACCTCCGTAAGCCATACAACATGCAATTCGAGCCAGTCTATTTTTCGGAGGTAGGAAGGCAGAACACTGCGATGCCCGGGGCACTGGAATTTGTCGAACAGTTTCGACGCGTTGAAGACACAGCCTACCAGCTTTGCTTGCAAGGTAAGGGACACGGAACGGTGTCTTCGGCTGGAAAACCGTTAGCAATCCGCATGGGCGCCTACTGCGACTCGTTAGAAGGAAGGGGATTATTTGTTACGCCTGATGGCTACCTCAGCATTTGTTCCGAAGTTAGTGTTCCTACAGATCCCAGGAAAGACGATTACTTCGTAGGAAAGTACGACTCGTTAACGAAACGCTTTCACGTTAGTGAACGAGGCGCTGCAAATGTGCGCAAGGGAGTTCCATGGTGGTGCCGCGGCTGTTTCGCCCAGTTTTCCTGTCGTGGCGGGTGTGAACCGCGCTCGCAAAACGACGATAAGTACATACGACGGTGGTGGTGCCAGATGGTTAGAGCCAACATCAGGCACACCTGGAGCGATGTGCGAGCAGGCAGAGTGGCGCCGCGAGCACGAATTGGAGACCCACTTGGTGAAGAGTTGATATGGCTGCCGATATGGGACTCATCCGCGTCGATGGATGCTTAGGTCCAGTAGATATGTCCGCAAAAAAAGGGAAAGGAGGTAACACCTATGCAGTACGAAAAACCTAACATTGTCAGTCTGACACTGGCTGAACTCGAAAACGCCAAAATCATTGCGATGCTCCAACAGCAGCAGGAGATAAAGCCGGGTGAAGGCGGCGGGTGTCAATGTCAATGTCAATGTCAATGCCAGGCGCAGTAAAATGTAGCTGGTTGAAACAAGAGCACCGGAATAAGCCGGATGGCTTCACCCGGCTTATTCCGGTCACCTTCGCAGGTTCGGCGACTGCTGAACACAAACTGCCTATCAAGGATGTTGAGATGAACAAAGATTATCCACTCTGTGCCTTTGAGAACCTGCAAATCGAAGAGACTGGAGCTGAGGTCATTATATTCGACTCCAAAACGGAAACGTTTCATCTGTTGAATCCAACGGCGTATGCCATTCTCAAGGCTTGCAATGGGTCGAACACCACCAGGGATATTGCCGTCATGCTTTCCAGTAAGTTCGACGTTCAAGATCCCAACTCGATTGTGGCAGACGTTACCGAGACCATTAAATCGTTCGAATCTAAAGGGCTGATGTGGTTTGTGACGCATGAGCCGCCGGTATCAACCATCGAATCAGACTCGTCGAGCGACGGTCCACTGATTGCCATCTCTGTGACGGGAGCAAGCATGTTTCCCGTCCTCTTCTCCGGCGACAAAGTACTGGTCAAGAAATGTTCATTAGAAGAGTTGAGTGTTGGCGACATCGTCGTTTGGACAAATGCATCTCGTCAGCACGTGGCGCATCGCATAGTTTCGATCGACACATCCTCCACTCCGGCGTTGATTACGACAAAGGGGAATGTATCGCATGAACCGGACGCGCCGGTTGAATTCAATCGTGTCTTAGGGAAGGTCGTCGCTGTGCTGCGGGATGGCGAGCCCAAATGGATGAAGGAGCTTGAAAATAATCAGGGAAGCGGATTGCGCCAATCTGCAACTGCCGACCAGCCCAGACGCCGACCCTCGTATGCGCTATTGAAGGTGCTTGATTTGCGTGAAGTATCGGTCGAAGCCATCCAAAACATCGAGTCAGTCACGGAAGTCAGCCTTGTCTTGCTCTCACCCGAAAATGAACACGCGTGGTCTAATGTCAAAGCAAAGAATGTAAAGAAAGTTTTCACCGCTCCCACGGAATATAGAGTCTACACAGGTCAGCCGGAATTGTTGCCTGAAATGCTGGAGTTTATGGATGAACCGCTTCAGTTGATCGTAATGGGCCAACTCTTTCTCACCAGTTTTGAGCCGCAGCAGATAGAGAACGCGTTTCGTGATTTGATTGTGGTGGGACAGGTGTACGTCAGTTCAGTTGAAGCGAAGACTGCGGTCGAATCGATCGCGAAGAACATAACCAGTGGAATCTCGATTGTTCCTGCGGAGCACGCCCGGTGGATTGGTGAGTCAATCCTGGGCCCGGAGTACTTAAGCAGCAATCATCATGCGCCGCTCATGGCGATCGGAGATCTGTCTGTTTCCGAACGCATGAAAGAGATTCCGAGCAGTATTTCCCTTTACAGATAAAATCGTGGTACGAGCAAATAGATAACCAGGGAGCAAACCGATGGGAACCGTTATCAGAAATATACCAATCCTCGACTTGAGATCCGTATCAGCCGACGCGATCTCGAGGGTTGACCTCGTGGAGAATGTAAAGACTGTGGTCTTGAGCACTGAGAATGTTGAAGCATTCATGGAAGTGCCGAGAGTCGAGGTGCGATCGCACCTGATCATCCACCCTGATGAAACGCTCTTTATCGGCCAGATCGAGTTCAACGACAGTTTTCTAAATCAACTCCCTGAAAACACAAAGCTCGTTATCCTGGGCCATGTGCTTATCGACGGCTTCACCATACCTTTGTTCCTCGAGCGTATTAAGACTTTCAGAGTTTTTGGACAAATCGTATATGCGGATGCAAGAAGTGCGGGCGCGGTTCTGGCTCGTTTGGAAAGACTACAAGGCCAACTCTTACGTATGCGGTCCAATTCAGTTCGCTGGATTGGTTCGACGGAACTCAATGCCGATAAATTAGCGTCTGTTTCGGATCGATCGATCGTCAGCATAGGTCCAGTAACTATCAATCCAGAGGTGGCTCCGACCGACATAACTCAAAACATCGATTCGATGGTCCAGATCGGAGAGCTTTTTGGGTCAGAAGAAGCGTTGTGTGCGCTGTTTTCTGTTTGCGATCGACGCCTGGGAACGTACTGTGTAACCCAGGTGGACAAGGCTCACAGCGCTGCTGTTTGACCGAATCGATCCGTCTCGAGTTCCATCGAACGATCTGCGCGGTTTGGGCCATTAGCGAATGACAAAGATTGCTCAACTCTTCGCGAAATGTCTGGAACTTGCGCGGAGTGTTCCTGCTTATCTCAGCGTTCTTCGTATTGTTTCAGCCGGCAGTCGTTCTGTCTTTGCCGCCTCGTTTCTCGTTAATCTCCTGGTTGCACAACTCCCAGCCCTCTTAGCGTATACCGGCAAGAGCGTTATCGATTCACTCCTTTCACAAAGCCACTCTCCCAGCTCTATCGGGCGTCTGCCAGCACCCATCTTCTTTGGTTGTATTTATCTTTGCCTGTTAGTGGCCCAGTATGTTGGTCAGGTTGTTCTGGTCCACTTAAGCGAAATGCTGACCGAGAGCGGCTCTAAACATGTTCATACGGAGATTATTAAGTCGGCTATCCGTATGGAAGGTCTCTATTACTTTGAGAACCCGGCCTTTCATAACCGGAGATCGCTTCTCGAGAGGGAGGCTTTGTACATCCCCATGAACATCTTACGCTTCGTAACCGAGGCGTCCGGCATTGCGATCACTGTTCTTGGCATGGTGGTGCTCTTGTTCAGCCTTCATCCAGTTATACCTCTTCTGCTAATCGTCTCCGGCATACCTGATGTCCTAACACAAAGAAAAGCGCACCGGTTGATTTATGAAGGTATTAAGGAAACTGCTCATGAAGAACGGAAGAAAGATTATTTTCGGTCGGTGCTGCTCGACGAAGAATATGCAAAGGAAGTAAGACTCTATAACCTGGCTGGCTATTTCATAAACAAATATAACGACTCGTTCAAACGTATTTTTGAGCTCGTTACACCTATCAGAATGCGGCAAATAAAAAACTCGATTCTCAGCCGCCTGTTGGTTTCCGTTGGCACAATCCTTCCTTATCTTTGGACTATAGGACAAGCAGTTCGCGGTGAAATAACTCCGGGGCAGTTGGTCCTGTTTATGACTGCCATAGTCGTGATTCAACAGCAGATGGCAAAGACTGCGCAGACACTCGCCGGTCACCAGGACGTTATCTACCTCATGAAGGAACTTGCAGCGTGGCTGCACATGAAACCAGATCTCACCACAGTGGACCCAGCCGTTCAGGTGAGGAGAAAGCCGTATTTATCGCCTCACGTAAGAATTTCCAATATATGGTTCAGGTATCCCGCGTCCGATCGAGACGTATTGAGAGGACTCGATCTCGAGATACCAAGAGGAAAGTCTCTGGCCATCGTTGGTAGAAACGGATCCGGTAAAACAACCCTCGTGAAACTGTTGTGCAGGCTATATGATCCTGCCGAGGGAACAATTCATTTCGACAACATCGACATCCGGCAGCTGAATCTCGAGGACTTGCGAAACTCTATCGGAATTATTTTCCAGGACTTCAATCGCTATCAATTAACGATTAGACAAAACATCGCGCTTGCAGAGACGCCCGACCTTGTTGCAGTCAATAAAGTGGAGGAGGCTGCCGCAGCCGCTGGGGCGGGCGACTTTATCGAACTGTTGCCGCAGGGAATCGATACTCTGCTGGGTAACCAATTTGAAGGTGGTCGCGATTTATCAGGTGGGCAGTGGCAACGACTGGCACTCGCCAGAGCTTTCTTCCGTAATGCTGGTCTGTTGATTCTCGATGAGCCCACTGCATCGTTGGATATTGCCACCGAGGCCCGTATTTATGCTCGATTCAAGCAGATGACTGAAGGCAAAACGTCGCTGCTCATTTCGCACCGGTTGTTGACTGTTCGCATCGCGGATCACATCGCAGTGATCGACGACGGGAAGGTGATCGAACTGGGAGATCACGCAAGCCTGATGGGGTTGGGCGGAATCTACAACGAGATGTTTGTGATACAGGCAGAGCGTTTTCGACAATCAGGGGAATTTGCAACTCTCTAAGAACATGGGTGAGCTCGTAAACAAACTGAAGATCGTAATTCGCGTCTGGAGGTTTTTCTATAAATATCAGAGGTATGGGATCCTCTGGGGCCTTGCGATTATTCTGGCCGGACTGTACCCCGCAATCAGTGCGTGGATCGCGAAAGCGGTTATCAACGCCGTCTTCTCACCGCCGGCGCAGCATTTTGTAAGCTGGCTTCCGAACGCCTTTCTCTTCGGAATTGCTTATGGCGTTGTGACACTCGTGCACGGAATTATTACCACCTCTTCAGCCGTTGAGCTGGTTACGATCAACGACAAAAATGTACGTGTTACGGACCAGCTATTGATGGAGAAAACGGCCGGCTCCGTTGGGATTACGGCCTATGCGCTTTCGCAGACCAGAGATGAGATCCGTTTAGCATCAAGAGGCGGACGCTCTGTGCCAACTTGTTTCACCGGCAGCGTCGACTTTTTTCAGCACCTTGTTGCCGTAATCGGATTGTCGATCATTCTCATTTACTATCATCCACTGGTAGCTGCGATAGTCCTGCTTCCTGCAATCCCGCTCTTATACACCCAACCAAAACTTCGGGCCAACACGTTTGCGGCACTGGTATATCAGAGTCCCTTGTATCGTCAAATGGGCTACTTTCTGGAGTTGATGTTGGGGACGAGCACGGCCAAGGAGATTAAGGTATATCGAACCGGATCTTTCTTTCTTGATAAGTATCAGCAGGCGGCGGACGAGATTATAAAAACATCCAGACGTCTACGGTGGAACGCTACGAAGAATGCCATAGCCTGGGGATCTCTGGCTGCCGCGGGAATAGGCGGAGCTTATGTTTACATTATCTATCTGGCGACCACCAACACGATCGGCATTGGCGACGTTGTGATGTATAGCGCCGCCGTGTTTTATGCGGGAAGCTCGATTCGATCCTTGATCCAAAGCGCGTCGTCATTATCTACGAACATTCTTTCAGCCGAGAAATTCTTTTGCTACCTGGATCAACAGCCTCCGGCGGTTGTAACAAAGTCGATCCAAAGCCATGCCTCCACTGGTTCGAAAAGTCAGGAATGGGTGCTAAAGAACGTCAGTTATTGTTATCCCGAACAGAGTGAGAAAGCACTCGAGAACGTAAGCTTTAGCATCAGGCCAAAGGAGAAGATTGCGATTGTTGGACTCAACGGAGCGGGTAAGACCACGCTTTTGAAACTGATGCTGCGCTTACTCGAGCCCGATGAGGGAACTATCAGTTTTCGTGGCATCGATCTCAAAGCGTGGGATGCGGTAACGCTGAGAAAAAACTACGGCGTTGTATTTCAAGACTTCTCCAAATTTAAGCTAACGCTCTACGAGAATATTGCCCTTGCGTTGAATGGAGGGCGCGCCTCCGATCATCGAGATGCTGCCGTCTTCAACGCGGCTCGTTTAGCGGGAGTGGACGAGATTGCCGGCCGCGCGCCTCAGGGATACGATACGCAGCTTGGCAAGGAATTTTCGAAGGGTACGGATCTATCCGGAGGACAATGGCAGCGCATTGCCTTAGCACGAGGATTCGTTAGAGACGCAAGTGTCGTGTTTCTTGACGAACCTACCGCCGCTCTCGACGCAAAAACTGAGAAGGTTCTCTTCGAGCAGCTCATGGATCTGGCGCAGGATAAGACAGCAATAGTAATCTCTCACCGCTTATTTGTTACGCCGCTGGTTGATCGTATATTAGTATTTGAGCGCGGCCGCCTTGTCGAGGAAGGACCACACGATCGACTTATGAAATACGACGGCGTGTACGCCGAGATGTTTAAAACTCAGGTCGGCATGTATTGGCCAACGGCCCACCAGTAGAGGACCTCATGAAAAGACTTTTCGAAGGGGCATTACGCGACGTGCGATATGCCGGCCGTATGCTGCGAAAGCACCCGCTATTTTCGTTGGCTATAGTGGTTACTATTGCACTCGCTATTGGCGCTAATGCAACAATTTTCGGAGTCATCAACGCGGTACTTTTAGAACCGCTTCCTTACAAAGATCCGGACCGCCTCGTCAGGCTTTGGGAGAGTAACTTAAAGCAGAGTCAGCCTGAATCTCCCGTCTCAGTTCCCAACTATCAGGATTGGCAACGCCAACAGTCAGCCTTCGAGGATGTCGCGGCCTTGGAGATGGCGACCTACAACATCACAGGCTCGGGCGAGGCGCAGCGAGTCGCATCCGCCCGCATCACCGCTAACCTAGTACCGATGTTGGGAGTCCGTCCCGCATTGGGCCGAAGCTTTCTTCCGGAAGAAGAAAAGGCCGGAAACAATCGAGTTGCATTATTGAGCGACGGTCTCTGGCAGCGGCAATTCGGCGGGGATCGATCGATCGTCAATCAAACGATCCGGCTGAATGGCGAGAGTTACACAGTAGTGGGCGTTATGCCTCCGGGATTCCAATTCCCTGGAAACAGGGAAATGTGGGTCCCACTCGTAATCGACCCCACGAAAGAGCCCTGGCGCGCCGATCGCACCAATCGCAATCTGTCGGTCTTTGCACGACTCAAACCGAACGTCAGTTTCAATCAAGCGGTTTCAGAGATGAACGCCGTGGCTCAACGGTTGGAGCAGCAGTATGCGGGTGCAAACACCGGGTGGGGCGTGCGGGTGAAGACGTTTTACGATTGGATCGTGCCGCAAGAAGTTCGGACCGCGATGTTCGGACTGTTTGTAGCAGTCGGTCTCTTGCTGTTGATTGCCTGTGTGAACGTCGCGAATTTGCTCCTGGCCGACGCGACAAAACGTCAGCAGGAAATGGCGATGCGTGCTGCGCTGGGTGCGTCTCCAAACCGCTTGTTACGGCAATTGTTGATTGAGAGTCTCTTGCTTGCAGGGTTAGGAGGGCTACTCGGTTTAGGATTGGCTTTCTGGGCAACCAAAGTAATCTCTGCTACCAACATGCAAAATATAGCCCGGCTGAGCGAGTCTGGAATTGACGGTTATGTACTTGTCTTTACCTTCATCATTACCACGGTTACCGGATTGATTTTCGGACTAGCTCCAGCGTGGCTCTCTTCGCGTGTCAATCTCGCAGAGAAGCTGAAAGAAGGTGCCAGGAGTGATGGCGGCAAGATAACGCATCGGTTGCGCAACGCATTGATAGTTGCTGAGGTTACCATGGCGGCAGCAGTGCTGATCGGAGCGGGCTTACTGGTGAGCAGGGTGGCGCGGTTGCAAGCTGTGCCGTTGGGTATCACACCGGACAATCTTTTCACGATGCAGATCAGCTTGCCTGGGGCGAAGTACAGCACGCGCGAGCAGCGAGTCAGTTTCTTTGATCAATTAGTTCAGCGGTTGCGCGCGGTTCCTGGAGTCGTTGATACCGCGGTTGTCGAACGGGCGCCGGTAACAAGTAACGACTGGACCATGGAAATCATGCTGGAAGGCATTGACGCTGCAACCACTGAGACGCGATCGTCGGCTGAAGCACATGCTGTGACCGCAGGCTACTTCAAAACGATGGGCATCCCAATGGTACAGGGACAGGATTTCGCTCATCAGTATCGAGCTGATCAACCGCTTGAATATATAGTCAGTGAAAGCTTCGCACGCCGGTACTGGCCCAACGAAAGTGCAATTGGTAAGCGCTTTCGTCCCGGCACAAACAATCCTGTGGGCACAATTGTCGGTGTCGTTGGGGACGTGCATACACTTAACTCACACGACGCGGCGCCTGTTTTGTACTTCCCATACGGATATGTTGCGATGCCGGCGATGGTTGTGTTGGTACGGACGGCAAGCCAGCCCGAGACCTACGCAACAGCGCTGCGTGCCACGGTGCGGGAGATCGACAGTGACCAGCCTGTTTACAACATGAAGACGATGAATGAGATCATCGTCGCCGCCACAGCGCAACAACGGTTTCAAGCGGTCTTATCAAGTCTCTTCGCGATCGCCGCTTTACTACTCGTGGCGATCGGGATCTATAGCGTTGTGGCTTACATGGTCAAGCAACGGAGGCGCGAGATCGGCGTACGGATGGCTATAGGAGCGAGTACTCACAGTATATTAAGGCTGGTTATCGCGCAGGGTATGCGAAATGTATTGATTGGACTTGCACTCGGACTGGCCGGTTCATTAGCGTTAACTCGATTGATTGGTAGTTCTGTTTTTGGGCTTACAGAAACGGCGACTGATCTGCGCATCTATCTTCTGGTGGCATTAGTGCTCGTCGCTGTAACCTTGATCGCTTGCTATCTACCCGCCCGGCTCGCAACAAAGATTGATCCTTCGCTGGCATTACGAGGTGAGTAAAATCAATTAGTTACAATTGGCACAAGAGAAAAAGTCCACAATTTGTCCCATCGAGTTGTATGCGTGAAGATGAGTTCTTAGCGATGCAACCTAGAGGTAATTGCTCTACTGCTGAGCTAGTGGAGCAAACTCAGTCGAAACAATCCGAGTTCTCGATGAGTTTCCGGACAACGAGGTAGCCAGGAAAGGTTCTGCCGCAGCTCGGCGGTGGCCTCATGTTGTTCTCTCGTTTGAGCCGACCAAAGCGAATCTTGTATTCGATGTTCGACAGTGGAGTCGCCTTCACTGTCTTGCCGTATCTCTGTGCAACAACCCGATTGGTCGCCACGTATGCCTGCATTGCGCCCTGACTGATGAATGGTCTATCGAACTCGTAAGCACTCAATCAGTAAATTCTCTCCCACGATAACGACACTGCTTACATTTGAAGCGCAAGTTGTTATGAGTCGATCTGTTTATTATGGACCATGGGACCAAGGCAAAGTAATTCACTCGGCGTTTTAGCGACTGGTCGCGATGGTGCTTGTCCCAAAAATGTCCCAAAAGAGCGTGCAAATGGGGCAAGAAAATGCAAGCAGTGCAAAGTATGCAATGGCAAAAACCTTAGGAAAAATGCTAAAGTGTTGGTAGACAAGGACCCCGGGATTAGATTCCCAAGTTGAAAGTTGCGGGTTGTGTCGCCCGCTCCAGATTCTTTACACCACATTGCCGCTTCGACAGATTCGCACATTGGCCCAGTGAATATGTAACCCTCCCCTGTTTAGGACCACTCATAACTAGAGATTTCGGGTTTTTTGAGCTCCTCCCAATTCCGCTACCGTCCTAAAATGGAAAAAATTGGACCATGAGAGTGTTGTTGGACCACCTCGCTCGGCGTCAGATCCAACTAGGCACCATGGCGTAGAGATTCGCTGCGGCTCGCCCGAGCCGCTACTCGTCGGGAATCGCCGTTGCGGCGTCCTCCTGGGCCGTCCATGCGGTCCATAGCAGATTTTTCGCCCGGTTCTTAAACACGCGCTTCACCTCTTCTGCACGCGTGTGGCTGATGGAGAAGCGCTCGATGTTACTGGCCAGGCGCAGCAAACCTTCGGCGAAGACCGGCAGGCCCCGGTCGAGCGCTGCAATGTAGGCGCGGCGCGCTTCCGCCTCCCTATCGTTCGCCTCATGTGACAGGTGATACTCCGCGGCGAGAACGTGCGTGTCGGGCAACTGGTCGTACAGTCTTTTCATGTTCGACACCGCGGTTTCAAGCTCTTTTCCCTGGCCCAGCTTGAGCATCGTGTAGCCACCGAGGCACCCCGCAAGTGGGTCGATCCACTTCGCGTGCAGCAGTTCGATAGCGTTACGCAGGGCATGTCTTCCGTCCACGCGGTCCGCGATGTAAAAGCGCTGTAGCAGCTCAAGGCGGCGCAGTTGCGTGGCGACATCCAGCGCTGATTCTTTCGGGGGTTGGGTACTTGGGCAGAAGCTGAGGATGCGTATGCTCCCGTCGGCGCGGCGGTGAAGCACAACCAGCGTCAGGCGCTC
The DNA here is from genome assembly GCA_963826255.1 of uncultured Acidobacteriota bacterium. Lineage (GTDB taxonomy): Bacteria > Acidobacteriota > Blastocatellia > Pyrinomonadales > Pyrinomonadaceae > PSRF01. The sequence continues at coordinate 4,352,682 of CAWGWK010000002.1, read as the reverse complement.
AGGTAAGATGGCGAAAGAGAAATAGACCGGGGGGCGCTCCGGCACGGTGAGTTCGAGGACGTAAGCCCCTGGCTCAGCCTCGGACGCAAAGTCCGCGATTCCAACGAACTCCCGTGACCTGAGCAGTTGTTCCCTTTCGGTGTGTGGCCTCCTCTGCGCGTCGCCGTTCTGCTTCCAGAAATGGACCGACACTTGGGAAAGATAGTTATCTGCCCCTTCGATGTGGCTCGCCTCGTCCGCGCAGATGACGCGCAGACCGTGGGCGGCGTTGGGGGAGGTGAGTTCGTGGAAGGATGGAAGTCCCAGTTGCGTTGTGTTGGGCCCCCAGCCGTATTGCCGCACGACGACGCTACCGGCGAGCGCGAGGACGGTCGTGAGCTGCGGCGTCGCCATCGGACCGACGGCCTCCGAGAAGCGCAACGTTTGGTCTTCGTCGGACTTGTAAAAGTTGGTCCGAGCGACGATCTCTTTGAAGAGGCCGGTGTTGGGTAGACTCGGCGCGTCCAGAGAGACTTCTTCGCTTTCGCCGGGAGAGAGATCGACCAGTTCCTCCGCAATCCTGCCTTCCGGCGTCACCAGCTGCGCCCGGTAGAAATCTGGCTCCAGGTTTTCTGCAATGACCGTACCCAGGCCCTCTGCCTTCAGTTCTCCCTTGTTATCGTAAATCTCGATTGGTGCAAGCGGGTCGCTCGACTTCGCCGTCAAGGTAGCGGTGGCCGCTGCGCCTCTCATCCCCCTGAAGCCGCCTCGCGTCTCGCCGAATATGCCGCCGCCTCTTCCGCCCGCACTTGGCCTGTCCGGCGCGAGTTCGGGAATAGGCATGCCACGCCTGATCTCTGATCCGCTTTCGTCGCCGAGCCCTCCGACTCCACGGGTGGAGCCACCCCCTCCGGAACTGGCTCCAAGCGAACTGCTGGTGCCTCCACCGCCTGTCATTTCCAGGGGGTTGAGTTTCAGCATGCGGGTCTGCGGCTCGTAAAGATCTATTGGCCAACGGCGCTTCTCCGGCCGATAGCCGTAGGCTTCGGCCCGCACAGTGTAAGCTTTCGGGAGAATGACCGGGGGCAGCGGGACGGGGACGCCTTTGACGGGTGCAATCTCCTGGTCGTAATCATTGTCCTCGCTCGTCACCGTTACCGTGACATCGGTCTGTGTCCAGACACCGTCAGGCTCGATGAAGATCTGAAGGGTCACTGGCTGGACGGCGTCGATCGGAATGCGTGTGAGCGTGGGCGGGACCGGGACATTTTTCAGCTCGGGGTAGACCCTCTGATAAAGGGGTGGATCGGGCGGCGCCGTCACCAGAATCTCCTTCTTGCGCACTTCCTCATCGACGTAGGCGAACAGGCGATCTACGCGGACGACGTATTCGTCGGCGTCCTTGTCATAAATCTTAGCCTTGCCGGCACCAGCGAGCCCTTCGAGTAGAATTTCGGTGAATGCCCCGCGCTCGTTCATCTCGACGGCGCGCAGCAGTGGCGAGGTGGCCGAGAGAACGCACTGCGAGACCTTCTGGAGGCGGGCCGGATCCTCCTCGCCGGGGAAGGGGAATTCGCTGACCTTGAAGGGCCTCCGCCAATCGAGCCGGTTGCGGCACGCGTCGAAGAAGAAGAACTGCTCGGTAAACGCTGTGTTGCCGAAGTACTCGCGGATCGAGGCAATCGTGACGGATTTGTGAGGCGATGTGGGTGAGAAGTCAGAGAAGGCCAGCGAACTTTCGCCCCCAAAGGTGTTGTTGACCATGCCGTGACCGGAGAAATAGAAGAAGAACTGCTCGCCTTTGCCACCGCTCTTGTTGATAAGGTTGACGCCTGTCTGGACGAGAGTGTCGTATTCGGCGTTCCTCACGTTGACGCCAAGCGGAGGTGGGGAGTCGAGCTGAGGTGGGCTCGGGCTCGTCAGTAGATAAAGGTTTCGCGGCGGAACATTGCCTCCCTCCTGGCTGGTCAGCCACGCGACCATGTTCAGAGCGTCGGCGACGGCTCCGCGCAGGCTGGCCGCAGGCTGCCAGTATTCATTGATCCCGATCACTATCGCCCAGTTCGCCATGATTTCTCTTACCTCCTAACTGCGGGGCCGGTCTGTCTGAGCTGTACTGGCGCTCCAGATCCGACGATTCAGGTTGTCTCTGTTTTTGTAAAGAAGTTGCTCGGGCTGGATGTTATTCGCCGGTCGGTCGATGTTGTAACCTACCCTCTTCACGGCCGTAACAAACGGGTCAGGGCAATTGTTGGTGCAATTCCAGAAACGCATGGGTCGTCATCCGCAAGGAGTTTGCTGTCCAGGAGCAGGCTCGGTTCGAGACGGCACGGCAGTCCTTGAAAGGAGCACCAGAAGCTGAACGGACCGTGAGGCGAAATCAGTAACACGGCTTCAAGCCTGGTAAAAGTTATGAGCTGGCACAGCCTATAGTCGCTTGTTGACTCTGTCAATACCCTGCCGTGTTGCCGTGTTGCTTGTTACTGCTGCCGTGTTGCGCACGCGTGTTTTTCACTATGACCGCGCGTGCGCCTGTCATCGGGAGAAATGATTTGATAACAGATCGAAATGTTGATAGATTGCGAGGCCACGCTTCAGGTATCAAGATCTACCGTCAGTCCCGTGCCACTTAGGCAATGGGCCACGGCTCACAACCTCTTGTCAAGCTAAACAAAGGAGACACCACAATGGATCGTAAGCCAATGTCCGATGTAGTCGTGCTGCTTCCCGGCATACTGGGCAGCGTCCTCAGCAAGAGCGGCACAGACGTGTGGGGCCTTTCTGCCGGCACGATTGGCCGAGCCCTCTGGAACCTCGGTGGAAACATCCAAGACTTGGCGATACCCGCTGACGCCTTGGACCGCCCCGACTACGATGACGGGGTCACGGCCCCGAAACTCCTACAGGACGCGCACCTTATTCCGGGGCTCTGGAAAATTGACGGCTACAGCCTGATCGCTGATACGCTTCGCGCTAACTTTCAGATAGAAACGGGAGAGAACTACTTTGAACTGCCATATGACTGGCGGCTCGACAACCGTATTGCCGCGAAGAAGCTGCAACAGCTTAGCCGCCAGTGGCTAGATGACTGGCAAAAGAAGTCCGGGAACCAGAACGCCAAGCTGATCCTCATCGCGCATTCTATGGGTGGACTCGTCGCACGTTACTTTCTGGAGGTGCTCGAAGGCTGGCGCGACACGCGCATGCTTGTCACCTTCGGCACGCCCTACCGTGGCTCCCTCAACGCGCTCAACTTCATCGCCAACGGCTTCACCAAGAAGGTCGGATTTCTCACAATGCTTGACCTGTCGGACATGCTGCGCTCCTTCACCTCGGTCTATCAGTTGCTCCCTATCTATCGCTGCTACGACCAGCAGGGTGACGGGAAGTACCTGTACCTTCACGAGGCTACTAACATCCCGAATTTGGACGCTGCGCGTGTCGCAAAGGCGTTTGAATTTCACAACGAGATCAGAAACGCGGTTGAGCGCCATGAACAAGAAGAGGAGTACCTCCGCGACCGATACCGCATCTACCCGATAGTCGGCACTTACCAGCCGACCTTCCAGTCCGCCTTATGGAACGGCAGCGCGGTCGAAGTCCTGACTGAGTATAAGGGTAAAGATGAGGGCGGCGACGGGACAGTGCCGCGCGTCTCTGCCACACCCACTGAGATGGGTAAGACGCACAATGAGATGTTCGTCGCAGGCCAGCATGCCGCACTTCAAAATGCTGAGGCAGTTCTCTATCACCTCCGCGGGCTGCTGGGGGATCTGGAGATAGACCTCGATCTCTACAGGGCGATCCCCAGCCAAATCGCCCTTGAGATCGACGACGCCTACGGGACGAACGAACCCGTCAGGCTGCGAGCGCGCTCAGACGTAGACAACGAACTCGTTGTTAAAATTGTTGAACGTAAAGACCGACAAGGTGGTCGCGAGTGCGTCGCCTGAGCGAGGGTTGGGTGAGTGGCAGGAGGCTGAATTCCCCGCGCTCCCGGAAGGAATTTATAGGGCGACGGTAAGTGAAGTTAAGGGAACCGCCGAACCCGTCTCAGATATCTTCGCCGTCCTACAAAATTGATGCGGCCCGACTGTGAATGTGCTCGACCGGTATGGAAGACTATCGAGACGATGATGTGGCGATGGTAATCGAGGTACGGCGGCTCTTGATTGTCTATCGATCTGGCTATTCGGTGATCAAGGACCAACGGCCGGATCGTCCTCGAGTCGAAATGCTCGTTACCGCACGAAGTATCCGGGTAAGGGCAAGGAAGGGATCGTAGTGAAGCTGTAGTAAAGCGAACCATTCGACCTCTTTAAGTTCCTTCACCGCTTTGAATACACACGCCCATTTAGCATCAACTTCGATATGGTCTTCCAATTTACTAAGGGAATTCCGACCTCCAATCTATGGCATTCATTTACGATTCCATAAAGGCACGCCTGGAAAAGTCAGGCCGATTCAGTAACCTGGAAAAGTTAGGCAAAGGTTCTTTTGGCATCGTCTACAAGGCCTTTGATAGTAAGTACGGCAGCGATTTAGCAATAAAGGTTCTAACCGAGGCTGAAGGCGATGCTTTGACCAGGTTTAGCAGAGAGTTTCGAACTCTCGTTCGAATAGTGCACCCAAATCTGGTGTCACTTTATGAGTTTTTCGAGGGAGATGGCCTGCGGTATTACACGATGGAGTATGTGAAGGGCACTAGCTTCACAAACCACTTCCGTGCGGGAGAATCCGCCGCATCCGAAGTCGACTTTGATGCCGCCACTTTGAAAGACGACAATGAGGCTCTCGATTCTCTCATCGAGACGCGCCGTCATCCTGTTGCACGTCCCACGATGGCGGAAGAAAGTTTACGCGAAGCGTTGATCCAACTGGCCGAGGGAGTCTCCGCTCTCCACCGGGCCGATATATTGCATCGAGACATCAAACCCGAGAATGTCATCGTAACCAGCGAGGAGCATCAAGTGATGCTGCTCGACTTCGGTTTGATTCACGAACTGCTTCCCGTGGGTCTCGATCTAAGTCGATCAGGCTTCCTTGTCGGCACGCTCCTATACATGTCGCCGGAACAGATCGAAGGCAAGAAGCTGACACCCGCAAGCGATTGGTACGCGGTCGGAGTGATGCTCTATGAGGCGCTCACGGGACTAGCTCCGATACGAGGCTCATCACGCGGCGAGATAATGCGGGCGAAGCTCACCTCTGAACCGCCACGTCCGTCTTCATTGATCGCCGGCGTACCGGATGATCTCGATGAACTTTGCCGGGACCTGTTACGCATCTCACCGGAGGAGCGTCTCACCGGAGACGAACTCTTGCGGCGGCTGGGACATACACCGTCGCCCGAGCCGGCATCTTTTCCAATACCTTTCCTCGGCCGCAGAAGTCATCTTGGTCAACTCAACAAGGCATTAAAGAAAGCGAGGAAAAACCAGACAGTTGTCGCGTGTGTTAAAGGCAATTCTGGTATGGGCAAGAGTGAGTTGGTGACGCAATTCATTTCCAGGATCGAGCAAAATGAGCCCGACGTGTTAATCCTCAAGGGTCGATGCCTGCTCCAGGAATCAGTTCCTTACAAGTCTTTGAGTAGTCTCATCGACTATCTGATTCGTTATCTAAATAAATTTTACTCAACAGACGAACAAGCGAAACTGCTGCCAAACGACGTTTCCGCACTGGTGTTGTTATTCGAAGTGTTCCAGGAGCTGGAAGCTATTCGAATGAAGAGACGTGCCGTCCCTGAAATCCCGGATCAGCAGGAGTTGCGCCGCCGCGCCTTTGCTGCTTTGCGCGAATTCTTTGGCCGGTTATGCAGTAAAAAGATCTTGCTTATCTTTATAGATGATTTGCAATGGGGCGATGCGGATAGCGTGGCGCTATTTACTGAGCTCCTCAGACCTTTCGATCCACCTACTCCACTCCTGTTGATTCTCGCTTATCGCAGCGATGAAGTAGAAACAAGCTCGCTGGCAACACTGCTTCCGGCATTGGAGGCACTTCCCGGAGTTCAAGTACACGAAATCGAAGTAGAAGAGCTTACTGAAATCGAAGCACTCGATTTAGCGCAAGCTGTGATTCGCGAAGCAGATCCTGGACTCGCAGCCGCGCACGCGGAAATAATCGCGCGCGAATCGAAAGGAATTCCATTTTTCGTTGACTGGTTTGCACGCGAAGCAGACGAAAGCGGCAAATTAGACGGCGTTCAAAAACTGGAGGAAAGAATTCTTTTGCGCGTCGCGCGACTGCCCAAAGAAGAACGGCGCTTTCTCGAGATTCTCGCGGTCGCAGCAAAGCCGTTGGAAATAGGTGTAGCAATGAAGGCGGCGGACTTAGATCTTGGGAAATATAGATCAATTACAACCCAGTTGCTCCACCGTCGCATGATCCGGGAGCGCGCCATACAAGACGAAAATCGCTTTGAAACGTACCACGACAAATTCCGCGAAGCGATCATCAAGCAACTCTCTCCGGAAATGCTGCAAAACCACCATTGCCGCCTCGCGCTGGCTTTGGAGGATTCAAAACGAGCCGACCCTGAGACACTCGCAGTTCACTTTACAGAAGCCGGCGATCCGCAAAGGGCTGCTACCTACATGGAAGAGGCCGCGGACCAGGCGTCGAAAGCGCTCGCTTTCGATCGTGCGGCAGATCTTTATCAAAGGGCGACTGAGCTCTATCCCGAAGGTGGTTCCGGGCTACGAAGCCGGTTGAGAAAACAGGCTGATGCTCTCGCCAACGCAGGGCGAGGCGGAGATGCGGCGAAAGTCTATTTGTCATTAATCGACGAGGCTAAAGCGATCGAGGCTCTCGAACTTCGTCGCCTGGCAGCCGAGCAATACCTCCGCAGTGGTCGCATCGATCAAGGCCTGGCTGAAATCCGCGAGGTGTTAAATAAGATGGGCATGAAACTCGCGGACACACCGACCGCGGCTCTCACCTCGATCGTTGCCCGACGGGCTTACGTAAGGCTCAGGACTCTGAAGTATAGGGAACGCGACGAGAATCAAGTTCCACGAGAAGAGCTCGTGCGCATTGATACGTGTTGGTCTGTAGCGGTGGGCCTTACCATGGTTGATGTGATTCACGGTTCCGACTTTCAGAATCGCCATTTACTCCGGGCTTTACATGCCGGTGAGCCATCCAGAGTTGTTCGTGCCCTCGCAATGGAGGCCGCTTATGCTGCGACTGCTGGCAGGCGCAGCGAAGCACGAGTTAAAAAAATACTTGCTATGGCAATGACGTTGTCCCAGCGTCTTGAGGAAGAGCATCCGGAAGCCTTAGGCCGAACCATGGTCGCGTCGGGAATCGCGTTTTATTTAATGAACTATTGGAAGAAATCGGTTGAGATAAACAAAGAGGCGACGGAGATACTCCGGCAACGATGCACCGGCGTCGATTGGGAGCGTCACCTGGCACAACACTTTTCGTTGATGTCGAGAGTCTATCTCGGTAAGTGGGACGAGATCACAACGATCCTGCCCGGACTGTTACAGGAAGCACAGGATCGAGGCGATCGTCTCTCAGTTGTGGATCTGCGAACTCGACTCTCCTACATAACTTACCTCGCAGCGGACGATGTAGAAGGCTTGCAAGCAGAGTTGGAATACGTTATCGACAGCTGGTCACAAAAGAAATTTACCACTCAACATTTTTACGATTTGCTGAAGCGTGGAGAAATAGCTCTTTATCGAGGTGAGGCTTTAAGTGCGTGGGAACAAATCAATAAAAAGCGGGATGATCTATACGGCTCGCTTCTCATGTGGCAGATTCAACCCTTCAGAATCGAATCTGAATATCTGCGCGCGCGCTGTGCGCTCGCGTCGGCAATTGCCGAGAGGACACGCAACGCCGGGAGCGAATCCGTGAGCAAATACCTAAAGTTTGCCGAAGCGGCCGCTCGGAAACTCAGGAAGGAGACGTCTCCGTTTGCAAAGGCGTTGGCCTTACTTACGCAAGCGGGAATTGATGCGTTCAAGGGACAGAATGAACGAGCTATCGAGACGTTGAAACAGGCCGAGAATGATCTCTCGGTGATGGATATGTCACTACATGAGGTCGTATCCAGCAGGCGTCGCGGTGAATTGATGGGTGGCGATGAGGGTAAGGCTCGAGTCGATGCCGCCGACGAGTGGATGCTCACTCACGGCATTAAGAATCCCTTCCTCGTAAGCAACATGCTGCTACCCAGCCAGTACTAGTCGTGCTTTTTGTGGCTAACGCATTCTCCTGCGGCGGTCGGAACGTTTCAACTGAGCACTCACGCGAAACAGGTGTCTGAGAATATCCCTGTAAGCTTGCACGATATTTACTTCACAGTAAGGAATAGAGGCCTTCTTTACGTATGTTTCGATTATGGGCTTCGACTTCTTAAGATTGTTTCGCGCCATTCTCGGAAACAGATGATGCTCGATCTGATAATTCAAGCCTCCGAAGGCCCATTCCGTCAACGGTTTGCATTCGAGGTTTCTCGACGTTATGACTTGCTGGTAAAGAAAATCGAAGCGGACCTCCTTCGACAAAATCTGCATCCCGACATGATTAGGCGCAAAGGCGAAAGACAAACAAATCCCGTAGACGCCCTGGTTAACCATGATGAATAACAGGGCATGCCATATTCCCATTGTGGAGAACAGAACGAAGCATATAAAAGACGTGTAAAGCACTATCGATAAACCTTCGATTACATGGAGCGCTGATCTGCTTCGCAGTAAAAACTTGATACTGCTAACTTTCATGCTGTACGGGTAAAACGCCATCAATGGAAAGAAAAACAATCCCTGGTATTTAACGATAAACCTCATCAGACCTTTTTTAGTAACCGTTTGCGCGCGCGAGTAAGCAAAACAGGCGTGATCGATAGCTGGATCGTGAGATATCTGGTTCGGATGACTGTGATGCCTATTATGTGCATCAACCCACCACAGAAAACTGCCGCCTAAGAAGAAACTGCTGATCAATCCGATCGCATAGTTCTTCCATTTTTCTCGACTGATTTGTAGGTGTCCGGCGTCATGGACGATGAAGGCTAGTTGAGCGCAAACGACACCTAAGTATATGGCACAAGCGACCACGAACACCGTTCGGTCTGACAACGCGAGGGCAACCACACCCAGAGCGAACATGATGTATGCCAGAGCGATCTTGTAGGTGTAATACAACGGCTGAAACTGCAGCAAACCTTCAGAGACGACGATCTTCTTCAGCGTTGAGTATTGTTCGCCTGGCGACAAGACGGGGAGACGCCCCTTCGTTAAAGCAGCACTCATCTTTTTTCTCTGGGCAGCAAAGTTACAGGGGAGTAATGCTATAGTCCTGCCAAATGCGACGAACATCGAGCAGGACGGCAAAATCCTCCGGATCCAGTGTTGAATCCTTACTGGTTGCTAATAAGCGTTGACGCACTTTTTGATACTTCTCCTGGCCTTCAATAAACGCGTCGGCGAAAGTCGCATTTTTCGCGATCGATGTGATTTCAAGAAAGTTCCATTCAAACTCTTCGTCCTTTCGATCTTTCCATCCTACTAACGCATGGCCCGGCGTTAGCAAAATGGCCGGATCAAGATCGTTGAATCCAAGTAAGCTCGCAAATAGTACGGCCAGATCCAAACAGTTTCCGGCGTTATGAGTTATTGTGTCTCGCGGTAAGCGAACACGCTGCACAAATTCCTTTTCCGCTTTATGAAAAACAAGGGTGTGGTTGTGATACTGCAAGCCCCGACCTCGCAAAGCTTCGTAGAGGGCCGCAACCTTATTCTGAATTGCGCCCGCACCTCCAGGTCCTTTAGGTACGTCATAACCCAGTGAGGCGTCAATCTCCACGGCTTTCTGGCGAATCTCATTCAAAGTTTTCTCATCATCAGTGATCCAGGCTGTAATCAGCCAGGTGAAATCGATCAGTTTCTTCGCTGTCTTCTGTGAAGGATCGTAGCGTGCCATGAGGAAGTTGTTTTTTGGCAGGAAACGAACTTGTTTTGTTTCCGTGAGTGGACTGCGCTGCTCGCTGTCAATCAGGAGGGCAGTGAATTGCACCGTGGCGGGAACAGGTTTATCGATCATATCGACTGCGATGGGGTCGAGGGTGACCTTCATGATCACGGTCCTCGTTCCCGGCGGGACTGTAACTGTCCTGCTTTCAGGCACGGTCATATAGCGAGCTATCTGACAGCTCAAAAGAATCTGCTTCGCTTCGGAAGTGGTGTTCTTAATCTCGAACCTTACTAACTGAGCGTGTTCACGCGAAATGTAGAACAAGGCGCTGGGGATCGTGGTGTAAAGGAGCTCGGCATTTACGGTTACTCCTTTACCTAATAACCAACCAACATCCTCTACGACGGCCTGTGCGGATTTTGAAATACTTGCACGTTTGGATGCTTGTCGTTTGGCAAATTCACTGAACAGCGAAGAGAATAGAGATACTCCGGAACTTGTGCGAATGATGTAGCCGGCTGTCTCTAAGAAAAGAAACTCCGGATTCCCTTCATCGATGGCCTGGCCCGCAGCTAATTGGCCCAATATAGATCGTGCTTCGGGACTGCATCGCCCCCAAACCTGGCGAAACGGGTTCTCTAAAGCCGGCGCGAGAATCTTCCGCTCAAAATCCTGTCGCAATGCGTCTGTGGCGGGTCGTCCGTAAGCGTTGAAGTACTGCAACGCCTCTTTTAAGAAATATGGTGAGCCTCCGCCTAACTTGAGGATGTATGCTCGTTCCTCGTCACTGAGCGCGGGAGCAAGTTTCAGCCAATCCAGAAATCGGTTAGCTTCTGCGTCGTCGAACGGATACAGGATCTTTGTGTGAAAGTGATTAAAAAGATCCTCGCGACCAGGAGTCATGCTGTCATGGAGAGACGGATCCATCAGGTTAACGGGTGAGGTGACCAACGCGATGATCTTGCGCCGGTTATTTGCCCCCCGCAGGAAGCTGAAAAGATCGTCGCTCAGTCCTTTTTCCTTCAACAGTTGATTGTATTCGTCGACGATCAAAACGATTCGTTTGCGGATCTTCTGAAGGTTATCAATGACGGTAGTGACCTCGTAGATCGCTATCTCATTCTGTTGCTCAGTTAGTTTTTCAATCTTTTTGCTAACTTTTTCCAGTACTTCAACCTCCTTGACCTTCTGCTTTAGCGCGCGAATGTCGCTCAATTGTTCTTGGTAAGTGGCCTCCTCGTTATTCTGTTTTTTCTGCTCGGCAAGCTGCTCTGCTTGTTCGATTGCGGCCTGCCAACGTTCTCTCTCGGCGCTCTGAATCTCGATCAATTCGTTGATTTGACTAAACAACGCGACCAGAAAGAATCGAAGAAAAACGTGATCGCTGAGACTCTCGCCGGCACGACAGGACGCTCGCAGCAGATGTCGGTCGACAATACAGAACAGATTCTCCTGCCACGCGTTGGGCCGATCACAAATGTAGTCTAACAAGTGAGTTTTCCCGACCTTGTGGGCGCCAATCACTGCCGCGCTCGTGCCCAGCACGCCCAGACACTCCTGGTCCAGCATCCCCATTAACACGTCGCGGTTAAACATTTCCGTACTCATATTCGCCTTTACTCCAGAAGCCGACTTGCAACTGATTGAACAAGGCTCCTTCTGCTGGAGTCTTCCCTGAATAAAAACTCTTTCATGAGCGATGAAAAGATTTGCATCTGCCCCTGACGGCGAATCAAGATGCCCTTTTGCAATAAGTCGTCACGTGTAAACCGATCTTCTTCAGCTTTCGTATCCTGTGGAAACCTATTTAAGTAATCGCTTTCGCGGTCTGTTAAACGGCTTTTCACGTATCTGAAGTGCGAGACGCTGTCCAGAGTGAACGCCTTCTTGATATTTTCTCTGGATTCCTTATTCAGTGGTCCCTTCTGTTTGTGCTCAAATAAGTGGTAGCAAGCGATTTGTATGAATAGGGGAAAGAAACCAGCCAGGTCGAGCACGAATTCCACGTCTTCGTCGTCGAACTCAACTCCTTCACGGTCGGCGGGCTCCTGAATCAACTCGATCGCTTCGCTCTCTTCAAAAGGTCCGACATAAATGTTTCCGAAAATATTCCAGAAAGCTGAACCCGTATCGTCTGTCTCCGTTATCTTCTCGAAGTTGCCCTCGCGTGAGGCAGTCACAAACGGTATTCTGAAGCGTGCAATCCAGGCACGTAGAAAAGCGTAAAACTGTGGTGGAATCTGGTCGTTATGAAGTAAGTAGTCAAACTCGTCAAGCATGATTACCAACCGCAGCTCTTGTTCCTGTGCCTTGAGAGCAATCAACTCGAGCGAGTGCCGGTGTGATTCCCCAAAAACGTCTTCAATGTCAGTGACAAACGAAATCTGTCGGATGATGAAAGCTAACAAGTCCTGCTCTGTGCGAATGTTGGCGTACTGGAGGTCAGCCAGCACGAAGCGGTACTCGGGAGCAACGTCATTTAATTCCCTCAGCTCATCGAAATTCAATGCGTTCAGAATTGAAGATTTTCCGATGCGCCGTTCTCCGATGAGGGAAATGCACTGGCCTCCCTTGAGGCGTGTGTAAATATCCCCCATCACTTTAGTCCGGCCGAAGAAATCATCTTCGTTCTCAAGAGCCATCCGGTTCGTATAGGGATTTTGATGTACTCTTTGTGACCCCATTTCACTCCATTTCAGTTCGGGACATGCACGACCAAAAGTCGCGTTAGTTTTTCGTATAACCCCTGATGTTTCTTGCCAAACAACCTCATCAAAATATCGAGGCTCAGCAATAGCGTTAAGCAAATGAGGATCAGCAACGATAGCAGCGCCAAAAACCGTTCTTCGAGGGCTAAACTGGCAACGATTGCACCCACCAGAAAACAAACCGGTATGACCAACGCCAACCGCAAGAGAACCAGGAAACCGTATACCGCGAGGCGAAACTGGCTTGGCTTGCCAGAGGTGGCGCCGACCAAAGACAAACTGAGTAACCTTTGCCCAAGCGTTGATCGTGATATAAGCAGCGGCATTAAAAGATACAGGTAACAGACCACTAACGGCGCAATAATTAACCAGGCAGTTCCTATTTCCTGGCCCGCTTTCAACAAGCCCATTATGAGCAGGGTGATAACTACACAGATTCCAAAGTCGATAGCTGATGCTGACGTCTGACGCCAGAAACTCGCCACTTGTGAGAGCAACTTTTGATGAAGGCCCTGGGCCAAATCTAAAATAGAGTGGTTATCCATCACCCAGCGTCGCACCAGCTCCATGGTGTACCGGTATGCCTTCATCCCGGATTTTTGTTCAATCCAGTCAATCGTGCGCAGATCGCTTATCGCCTTCTCAATTTCGCTTTGTGTAAGCTTGACCGGACTGTCTTCGGACCGGATGCGGATGCCGATCTCTCGAGGTCCCTGAAAAGGTTCCTCTTTCGAATACAACTCGGCCAGAGCAGCCGCCACTACCCCTTGTTCTCGACTCATTCCGTTCCACGTCAGAATCAGATGCGGAGACGGATTATTCAAGAACTGATCGACAGCGGCTTCCAGATGCTCGACGGTAGCCGTGGTAGCCGAACCCACGTTATCGAAAATCAACTGACACAATAGCTGTGTATAGAACGGGTGCCCGTTCGTATACTCGAGGATTTGCTCTGGAACTTCTTTATCATATGTAAATGCATCTTCAACCGGTTCCCGGATCAGCTTGAGCGCTTCGTCCGTCGTCAAGAAGCTGATCTTGATGTAGCGGGCGTTGTCGAGCAGCAGCGAGAATCCTGTCTGCCTGAGACTCTCGAGCTTTTGCGAGCCGGCAAAGATTACGTACAACTTCGTTTCCTGCTCCAGCAACGACTGAAATTGTTGGGCCAGGTCTGAAGCTTTTGAAAGATATCGCTGTAATACCTCGTATTCGTCGATCATCAGCAGCAGGGCCTGGTCTTCCAATTCTGAAAGAATGCCCCGGAAAAACGGCTGCATGATGCCAAAATCAGGTCTCTCCTGGATGTCTGGCAGTTTGTCCCACGCAAGCTCGAACTGCTCCGAAACTGCCGCTTTCGTGTTGCGCAGAAGCGTGCTGAGAAATGTTTGCAGGTCCGTCCCAGCCACGGCCTGCATGTCGAGGTACACAGGTAAAAATCCTTTTCCCAGAGCTCCTCCGTCCTTGATCTGTAACAAGACTGAGGTCTTGCCAGTGCGTCGCGCGCCGTAAAGGACTATGCTCTTTTGTCCTTGCCGCCGAACAAACGAATCTTCGATCTGTGCCAGAATATCGTCTCGGCCAAAAAACTTTCCGCGGCCGTGCACCGGCAGGCCGGCGACGTAAGGATTCATTCTGGGCTTGGGACGGCGCTTCTTCTTCGACGTACGGCGCAGCTTCCCAATTTCGTCCATGAGCTTGTCTAACTGATAACCGATTATCGGAGAAGTTTCCGCATCTCGACGATTGAGCAAGACCTGCCGCGCGTCGTGAATCGACCGTGTTTCAGACCAGTAAGAATGTGCTGACTTGAGGGTAGCCGATATCGCGGTGGCCGCAGTCAGACGCACGAGCGGCGACGTGTGGTAAAGCTCCGAGAACAGCGAGTCTGGATCGGCTGTCGTCGGGTGACTCTTGTACCACAGCAAGCGTATGAGGTTACCCGCCACACTGTCGCCACTCACTTGCGGCGCAGACGGCAATGCGGCAACACTGACCTCTACTGGCCGCAGCAACTGCTCACGGGCATCCACGTCCTCAGGCAATATCTCTCTTTGCTGAAGCGCACGATCAAGCTCTTCACATAACTCAGACGTGGTTCGGGAGTTGATCATAAACTCTTCGGGTTCCGTAATGAATGGTACTACTAGCGAATTCGTTTCTAGCTGACGAGTCGTGATACAAGCGGGTCGCCATAAAAGCAGTACGCAGCGTAGCTATCTTCTGCATTTGTCGGGTCATATGCTTTCGCGCGAATGTCTCGAAGAATCTCTGCGAAAGGGGTAGCAGGCTCCTTGAGAACTCTGCCATAGAACTCGAGCGCAATTTGATGGGCAATGTTGTCCTTAACGCTCCATAACGGCGCGATGACAGCACTGGCGCCCAGTTCCAGAAACGAATCCGCAAACCCACCGACGCCGGTAAGGCTGGGAATCGTGCGACCAACCTCGCAAGCATTCAAGAAAACCAGCGGCCTTTTATCATGGATGGCGTGTTCAACTCCATCCATTCCCAGTATCGTATTGGAGCTCAGGGTTAGATCATTATCGAGATAGATCTCCTGTGTTCCTCCTTCTTTGCTAATCCCGTGGCAGGCAAAGTGAATTAAAGTCTTGCCTCCAGCCAAAAGCGTAGTTTGGATATTTTCGAAGTTAACCGGGTCGATCTCCTGCCCCGGAAAATTCTGTCGTACAAACAGCGACTCTGTCGGCGCGTGTGTCAGAGGCCGCTTGCTAATTTTTGGCGCAATTACATAACTATCTTCGAGCGGAATTAATTGCCGACCGGCAGTAAGACTTCTCTGGGTCCAGCGGCCCACAACAAACTCCACGCCCAGCGCGGGATGCGTATCCATTCGATCGTTCACGCGCCGCCGTGGAATCATCAACTCCCAGGGAATATACGGCTCCTGAGACACGATGGAGATTGTCTTGAGTGGCACGCCAGAATCGATTAAGGCCCAGAAAACTTCCTCGAAATGAGGAGGAGCGATCTTGAAGAGCTGTCGTCCCGCTCCGACCAGCGCAGCCCTGCGTTCCGCATTGCTGGCTCGCTCTTTCGTAAACTCAGACATGAAGTTATTGACGATATCGCGCGTAGCAGCATTCAAGTTCCATTCAGCCGTGATGCCTTGCGAATACTTGGGCAGCAATCGTGTTCGCACAGTACACCAGAATTGCCGACCGTCATTGGCAGGCGCTGCCTTTACGACGACGGTGAGATCGGCAGGAACCGCATGGACATCGATTTGAATATCTGGTTTAGCGTCCATATCGTTTCTTCGTCTAGTCACGTACGTTCCCGCAACTGGCTGGATTCACCGCGTAACTCAACTCAACCGGATAATTGATTTCTGGAGTAACGCTAACACTCCCGGAGGGTCGCCCGCGGTAAAAGAAGAGCGCCGTGATTCCGGACGGCTGATCCAGAAGTTCCAACTCGCTCAAATCCTCTGTTGATCTAACCTTCACATTGAACTTCGCGGAAGTTGATCGTGATACGTTCGTATCGATCATCAGTGTCTTGACCGAGTCGTTCTCAATCAGGAAGTGACGGGTCACGAGCAAGTGCACTTCGAGAGTGATGAATTTGATGTCAGACGAAATCTCCAGAATGAGATCTTGAGTGTTTTCAGCGTTGCGCGCTCCCTGGTCGTCAGCGTAAACAATGACCTCGATCATCGAATTCGGAATGAGCGGGGGCGGCGGCGAGATGTCTAAATGTGGCGTTCGTTTTAGGAGCGTTCGAGATGAAGACCTGTCTCCGCGTTTCCCGGTAGAAAAAGGCGGGAGCATGGGTATTTTCTCCTCGGGACCTCTCAGCATAGCGTTAATGCGGCTCAACGCGGTTTGGGCGGCTGTGCGTTGCCGGCTACCTATGTTGCTTACGATCTGAAACAATCGCCTGGCTTCGTGAAGTTCATGAAGCTTCATCAGCTTCTCGGCTTCCGCGAAAAGCGGTTCAGTGCGGTTTTCAATGAGTTTTAAGTATCGACGTGCTTCCTCAGCCAGTTCGCCATCGAGTGATACCACCTGACCAAACAGGATAGCGGCTTCGGCGTCATCACCCTCCTCAAATAGAGAGAGCGCCATTCTCAGCAGCCAGTGCTCTTCTGAACTGTCATCCACAACATTAGTAACTGGGGTTCTATCCATGTTTATCGACCTCGCAACCATGGAACGATGGCTGTAATCGTTTCGCCGTCCTGGCCGTAACATTTCCCATCGACAACCACAATCTGGCAGACATTTCCGTGAAGTTAAAAATCAAAAAGGCAAGCCCATAAATATATGGCAACGAAGTCTGAATTATTTCCCAAACGTTAGTGCAACGAATCAAAGGTCAAGCTAACGAGTAGGTTAAACGTAGCAGTGTTGTTGCGTTTTCAAAATGATCTTGGGCTGGCACAGAGGAGTGCAGTAACTGCGAAGGCTCAGAGGACCAGCCAGACTTGTTGCAAATCGTTGGAAAGACTAAGACGACAAGGGCTAAAAGTCAATTGGTTGATCGAACCACCGATGACCTCCATCTTTGCGAACGAACTGGAAACCAAAATTTACCCCACGCTCTCTCATACGCAAATGTTTAAAAGTTTACGCTTGAGTACCGCCTCTTTTAGGTGCTAAAGTTCGCGACCGTTATTCATCTAGATGCTCCGCGTTCACCTCGCGACTCCATCTTCGTAGAACCTCGTCGGAATGAGCGCAGCATGACCTTCAGTTTTGGGGTATTTCTCTCAATCCGATTACTCAAGTAAGGATCGCCCTCATGTCAAATGTTTTTCGGGTCTTCATCGCCCCGCCTAGTGATCTTTCAGAAGAGCGAAAGATGTTTCCGCAGATCGTAGAGCAGGTCAACCAACTGCGGCGGATGGAACATCGTCTTGAACCTGTCGGGTGGGAAGACGCCCTGCCGGGCAGGGGACGACCCCAGGCGATAATCAACGAAGACGTCAAGCAGTGTGATGTCTTTGTTATGTTGTTGTGGAAACGATGGGGGTCTCCGCCCCAGAAAGGAAAAGGGAAATTTAGCTCAGGAACGGAGGAGGAGTTCTCCATTGCACAGAAGCGACACATGCGCGGTGATAAGGGTCCGTATATGCTCCTCTACTTCCGTTCTGTTCCCGCGGACATGATCGCAGACCCAGGCACTCAGCTAAGGAAGGTCATAAAATTTCGCGCGATGATAGAAAAGAATAAAAGTTTTCTTTTCCAGGTCTACGACAAGCCGGAGGAATGGGCCAATTTCTTAAGGCAGCATCTTAGTCAATGGTTAGATCGGCGTATTTTCTTACCGGGATTTGCGCCCGGACCAGAAGTACCAATAGTAAAAATGCCACGACAAAGCGAAAGAAGAATGGTGCAGCTGCAAAAACATGTTAATGAAAAGAACCGGCTATTAAGAACAGCCCAAACCAAACTGCGGGGCGAGGCCATTGGTTACGCAGTGGAGGCGATGAAGCTTATCGACAAAGGTAACCTGATGTTGGCGGAAGCAAAGTTTGCCAAGGCCATCGATCTTTTTGAAGAACCAGAAGTGCTAAACAATTTCGGAAGGTTTCTTTATCAGATCGGATCATTGGATCGAGCTGAAGAGCTTTTTGAAAAGATCCTTGGGAGAACTGGAAATAACCATGATCGATACCAACAGGCTGTCGCCAACATCAATCTCGGTAATGTTTATGACACTAGAGGCAACCTTGCTAAAGCCGAAGAGTTTTATGAGAAGGCACTCAAACTCTATAAGAAGTTAGGTCGTAGAGATGGCATAGCAGAAGCTTACAGGAATCTTGGTGATGTTTACAGGACCAGAGGACAGATGGACCAGGGCAGAAAGAGTGTATAAGGAAGCACTTAAGATTGATAAGGGACTTCGTAGTAAACAAGGACAGGCGGAGGTCTATCGGGCTCTTGGGGTTTTGTATCATATTAAAAACAATTTAGATAAAGCTATGAAGATGCATGAGAAGTCACTCGAGGTTAATAGATCTTTAAGGCTCAAAGAGGGAATGGCGAACGCTTACGGAAATCTTGGGAATGTATGGCTATCTAAGGGAGTTCTCAATAAGGCTAAAGAAATGTTTGAGAAATCATTAGTGATCAGTCAATCGCTCGGCCGCACAGAAACTATCGCAAAACTATACGGTAACCTTGGAGTAATTTACGGCCGTCGGAATGAGTTAGATAAAGCAGAAGACATGCACGAGAAGTCGCTCAAAATGAGCAAGTCAATCGGCGCTGTCGAAAGCATGTCGAATGCATATAACAATCTCGGCCTTCTTTACAAAAAGAAACATAGCTTCAAAAAGGCTCAAGAAATGATCGAAAAATCTCTTGAGATTAGTCAAACGCTGGGTAGTAAGGAAGCAATTGCTGTCCGCTATAAAAACCTGGGAGCAATTTTTGTGGCTAAAGGCGACCAGGTAAAAGCCGAAGAAGTGTTACTAAAGTCGCAAAAGCTATATGAAGAGCTTGGGAATGGGAAACGTAGCCGACAAATACGATCGTCCATAACAGCATTAAGGAAAACTACTCGCAGCCGAGCGGCAAAGGCCTCGAAACGACAACGTCCGTAATCTGCCACGATAAGTGATCGCCTCCGAATAGAGGATCCGAGTACGAGGAAAGTGAGCACTTGACTTTAGCAAGATTGAATCAGAAAAAGTTGACGTGTTTATGCTACATAGCTCGGCGATGTGTTCCTGATAACTCACCTTTTGAGATTTTCCGTCAGACACCCGGCCGCGGTCCGTTCCGCGCTCGTCGGCGCTTCAACCGCCGGTGTCGTCAGTAACGCCGGGCAGGAATCTCCAAACCGCTTATTATTTACAAACTACTGAAAAGGCAATCCGCAGATTGCGTAGATTTAATCTGTGTAATCTGTGGATAGGTTTCAATGTGATGGTACATTCCGATCACCATCGGAACGAACACGACGGCGTTGTAGAAGAGATGTATTTCTACTCGAAACTTGGGCAACAGCATTTGCAGGAAACTGACGGCACCGGCGAGCCGAGCCAGTAATCATGCGTGAGGGCCTGCCATTGCAGAACTGCATGCTCGATGTGATGCCAAAACTGGATCACCAGAGCGATGGTCCACCATTTACGTGACGTTCCGGAGAACCCTCTCCTAAGTGTCCAAAGACCAACCCAGCATCACGATCGCATAACCGTAGTGCATGAGCTCGGAGCTCACGAGCCACGGAAAAAAACAAACCAAGAAAACCTCCTGCCTGTGGCCGAGGCCAGCGCAATACATAAACCTGATAAGCCTGGGCCAGATGTTCGGCCCAATGGGCCAGCACTATGAGCATGAACAGATTAAGTGCGCGCCTGTGCCAAACACGATTCAGCTTCTGATAAATACCAAAGTCAGCGACTGAGCCCATCGGCGCTGTAGCTGCTGACATTGAATTTTCCTTTTGAGAATATTCTGAGGTGTCTGGACCTCAAGGGAGGAAGGCAACTATAAACCTTTGTTTCTGGAATGGCGTGGCATTTTTGCGTTGAACGACCCGGACTGGAGGAACAATGAAATCTCCCATTTGCATAACGCTTGGAGTTTTGATCGTTCTGATCTTTGCTTCCTTTGATCTGGCAGCGCAAACTAGGTGTCAACCGGCGATCGACGCAGCCATCGCGAAGGGCATCGCCGATCCGGATCGAATTGCGGTTATCGGGCAGAGCAATGGTGGATTCCGACCGCGCGAACGTGTTGGACTTATGGCAGCGAATCGAGACTTGGTTAAAGGAAACAATGGTGCCCAGAAAAGCGTGGTAAACTCAGACAGGATTACAGGATTGTTCAAGATTAACAGGATATCCTGTTAATCTGGAACAATCCTGTAATCCTGTCTAACTAGCGCTCTCAACCAGCAGGCGTACAACGGGTCTTCCTAGGACTGTAAGCGAGCCGCTATTTTCTCCGCCTGCCACTCAAGATAGTTTCTTTTGTCAGAATATTTTCTTGCGTCAAAACTCTCAGCAACTCTTTGGCTGCTACTTTATGAGCGAGGCTCGACCAATGATGATCATGCTCCTGCCTGAATATCGGCTTCCCGCCCGCTAATTCTTCAAAGACAGGTAACGGATCCACGACCTTAACTCCCAAATCGCGACAAAGCGACTGAACCACCTCGTTATACTGTTTTTCAATTGATTTGAAACTTCCGTCTTCCTCCTGCTCATTGACGAGCATGACCACTAACGGGATGTTCAAAGAAACGCATAGCTCACGCATCAGCTCTATCTCTCTTAGCAACGACTTTAGCAACTTCTCAATATCTGATCGGGTTGGTTGGGAAGAATGCTGCCGGCTATAACGCATCGCTCTTGCGGCAACTGAACGCGATGCCCTCAAGAGGTGCGCGCCAAAATAAAAGTGGTCGGCTAAAAAGAAATCAAGAGACTTCAACCAGCTTGTCTTAAACTCCGTATAAATCATTCCGCCATTTACGATCTTAATGCGTTCTGTTTCGCTCTTTGGGATTGCCATTCCATGAAAGAAAACATATGGATCATCAATTCTCCAGTAACGAGATGAGAACACGCCGGCAACGATAATCTTCGGCTTAAGCCGTTTGGCCATTTCTCCGGTGAACAGACGGATCTGGGTGAGGCTATAAGCTGCGACGCCGCCATTTACGACTCTAATGTGTTGTGGCAAGACTGATGCTGAATTAATTGACAATTCCAATTGTGATGGCCAAGCCTCCTCCATTGCGAGACCACCACCTGCTGTAAATGAATCCCCAACTGCCAATATATCGACGCTCTCATCAGGCCCGATTGGGTCATCGCGTAGGCCCAATGAATTCGTAAGTCCGGGGTTATCGGGGGAATAGGAGTATCCCCGTGTGGGATGTGGAATAATTGCGTTGTCATTTCGAATTGTTTGAAAGCCTGGTCTCGGAAGCAAGGCTCGGGTTAATACTTCAGCGACTGCTGTGCTCGTAAAGAGAGACACCATTGTCAGAACCACGCGCGCCCAACGTGATGACAAATGGATTTTCAAGTTTGGCATGACGAGACTAAGCGCGAGCATCTTGAAGTCTGCCCCTGATCTTCCAGAGAAGCTTAGGATGTCTCCGAGATCTGGGCCCGCGAATATGTGATTCCTTCAAGTTCTATTCTCACATTTACACTCTCACGGCAATCTGCTACTCTGTGCGCCCCCCGCGCTCCCAGACAAGATCTACAATTCTCCCGGCGTAGTTTCACTCAGCCCGTGCAAGTCTCACAACCTCAACACTGAACAGGTGAACAGAAGACCTATGTCCGGCTCTCAATGGTCATCGGTCTCAACTGTTCTCGATATGGATTCTCGATCGACAGTTCACAGTAGGAGTTAAAAGACAAGCTAGGGCATTTCTCACCTGATCAAAATCACGAAGTGGGCGAAGTTCCACCTTAGAAGATTACGGGCGAGTGCTGCCTTACCTCAACCAAAGCCAAAGGAGGCGCAAATGATTCGTAAGATTTTGATCTTCACAGTTCTCCTGGTGGCCGCTGCGGCTGCCATAGTCTTACCGTTATGGAAGTCAGACGCTGCACAACAGCGAACGCCACTAGGAGCCCCACAAGGATCTGCTGGCCGTGCCCTGCCGAACTTTGACATTCGCCTGGTTGGCCGTGGCGAGTTTAATGACATGGACCTTAGTTCAACTCCGGGCCAGCAAGCTGCGCTGCAGAACGCTCGCACTCGCTCTCGAGCTTCCGCAGTTGGGCAATTCCGTTCGTCTCTCGCAGCGGATAAGGCGGCAAATCTTCGCGCAGTAGTTAACGAAACAGGCGCAATGAAGAACTTCTTTATCGACGGCGACACTCTTTCAGAACCACAATCAGATACCGCCGATAACATCGCCCGCAAATTTCTTGAGCGACATAACTCACTCTTCGCACTTTCCCGCGCGAATATCCAAGAGTTAAAACTGGAAAACGAAGATAACGATCAGGGAACTACTTTCCTCAACTACACGCAGACTGTCGGTGGTCTAAAGGTATTTGAAGGACAGGTTCAAGTCGCCGTCAATAGGAACGGCGAAGTACTCAATGTACGCCAGGGATTTCTGATCGATGGCCTACCACTTCGACGCAATGGAGCGATGAGCGAGGCAAGAGCCATCTCGAAAGCGTTCGAACATGCGGGCAGAAATGTCTTCCCGTCTTTCGTGGAGAATTATTCTCGACAGTCAACGACGGAAATGTCTCGCTTCGCCAATCCGCTGGATGTAAATCTCGAAGAAGTGCTCTCAGAACAGAATGTCGTGAGCGTCGCCGGTGAGAGTCGTTTGGCCTGGCACATCTTTGCGGAAGTCGGCCCGGAAGAGTGGTATGAAATTCTACTTGACGCGTACACAGGCGAGCTTCTGCTTCGTCACAACCTTTATGTGCATCAAGCGCAAGGCACGGTTTACATCGAAGCGCCTGACAAAGGCGCACGCCAACTCGTTTCATTCGTCGGAGACACTACCATCAACACGGCCGCCGGCTGGATGGGAACTTCGACCGTAACCACTGGCAACAACGTCGAGGCCTACCTCGATACCAACGCTGACAATGTGCCCGATGCGAACAACAGCACGGGTCTGTCAAACGGCCATGCTTCATCGTCCACGCAGAATTTCACATTTCCTTTCTCCACTACAGTCGATCCAAGGACACAGCAGGCCGCTGTTGTGACAAATCTTTTTTACTACAACAATGTCATGCACGACTTCTCGTACAACCTTGGCTTTACAGAGACGTCGCGCAACTTCCAGGTAAACAACTTCGGCCGTGGCGGTACGGGAAACGACTCAGTTCGAGCGGAAGCACAGGATGGCTCGGGAACAAACAATGCAAACTTCGCGACACCGCCAGACGGTTCACGCCCGCGCATGCAGCAGTTTCTGTTCACCGCGGCCACTCCTGACCGCGATAGTTCGGTTGACGGCGATGTTGTGTTCCATGAATACGGACACGGCATCTCAAACCGGCTGATTGGCAACGGCAGTGGCGGCTTGAGCGGTACACAGTCAGGCGCAATGGGTGAAGGTTGGTCTGACTACTGGGCCATCACAATCAACAACGATGGTGCTGTTGGCGAGTACTCTACCGCTAATCCGAATGGTATTCGGCGTGCTGCTTATTCTGTTCCCGCCGCAGCCGTGCATGACTCTTACGCAGACGTCGGGGCTGGAGGCTTCCAGGTTCACCGAGACGGCGAAGTCTGGGCCGCAACTCTTTGGGATCTGCGAACGCAGCTCGGCGCCGCGATTACAGACCGTATCGTGCTCAACGGGATGAAGTTCACACCTACTCGTCCATCATTCCTGAACGCACGCGACGGCATCCTTCAGGCCGATCAGAACCTGAATGGCGGCGCAAATCGTTGCGCAATCTGGACAGTGTTTGCACGTCACGGCATGGGCGTGTCCGCGGTGGGTAACGATGGCACAACTCATACTGCCGCAACTGACGTACCCGCAGATTGCGGAGGCACATGTTCCTTCTCGATCAATCCAACCACCGCGAGCTTCGCGGCGGCGGGTGGATCGGCAAGTGTGACGGTGACTACGGCAGCCGGTTGCAATTGGACCGCTGCGAGCAACAGCTCGTTCATCACTATCACCTCCGGCGCTAGTGGTTCTGGTAGTGGCACAGTGACCTACTCTGTTGCCGCAAACGGTTCCACCGCTTCAAGAAGTGGTTCACTGACGATTGCGGGTTTGACGCACAGCGTGTCACAGGCCGGCACTGGAGGCGCGTGTACAAACACGATCGTTAACCCAGGATTCGAAAGCGGTACGGCGCCGTGGACATTCAGTGGCCAGGTAACTCGCAGCACGGGAACGTTCCCACACAGCGGGATTGCCTACGCGATCCTTAACGGAGTGAATAGTTCGAGCGGGACTCTGTTCCAAACGGTAACTGTTCCGAGTGGCTGTTCGAATCTGTCATTCTGGCTAAACATTACAACCAGCGAGGCAGCGGGAGCAGCAGTTTTCGATCGTCTCTTCATTGAAGTACGAAGTACGACGGGGACGTTGCTCGCCACGCTAGCGACGTTTAGTAATCAGAATAGCGGCACGGCGGGAGTTTACGTCCTGAGAGGGCCGTTCAATCTCAGTTCGTTCGCCGGACAGACCGTGCGGATTCAATTCCGCGGCACCAACGACATCACGTTGCCAACGAGCTTCAGAGTTGATGACGTGTCACTTCAGTAAGGCGGTTTAGATCAAATGCAATCGAGAGCGGAGGCGTCCCAACGTCTCCGCTCCCATTACTTTATGTCGCGCAGGCGGTCCACCAATCAACGTCCTTCAATAACCCATCCCCCCCTGCGCCCGTAAACAATTACCTGTTGCCTGCTATGAAAATCTCAAGCATAAAATTGTTGACAAGAACTTAGCTCGTAGATAAATTGTGCGCGCTTCCGAGACGAATAGTATCGGCCTCAAACCCCCGGCTAACTCAACTCGAATAACTATTGAGGGTAACCGCAATGGTACCTTCGTCAAGCTCACAAACAAGGAAAAAGCTGAAAGACATTTTGGATGTTACTACCAACATCGTGGTCGTGTTGTTTGCCGTTGTAGCAATAGGGGTGTTGGTGAAGAATTACTTCGCGCCGCAGGGCGTGAAAACCAGCGCCGCTATTAAGAAGGGCAGCTTCTTCCCTGAGATTGCGGGAGTCGATTACAAACAGACTCCTCAAACCCTCATCCTCGCGCTCAACGTGGACTGCCGCTACTGCACGAGGAGTGTGCCTTTCTACAACTCGCTGGCTGAAGCCCGGCAGGAAAACTCGGGTCAGGTCAACATCGTCGCCGCCTTCATCAACAAGGAACAAGGGTTGGTCAAGAGTTACGCGGACGAGAAAAAACTCTCAGTCCAGGCGATAGCAGGAATTGACTTGGACAAGCTCAACGTCCATTCGACGCCGACCCTCATCCTGGTTGACAGTGCGGGAAAGGTTCTCGACTCCTGGCGCGGGGAGCTTCAGCCCGAGGGTGAACGCGAAGTGTTCGCCGCCCTCGGTCTGCCTTACAAGCCGAAAGCCGGCTCAACCTCCACGGCAGCGAACGTCAAAAAGACTACAGATATTTTCGACGAGCAGAACGCAGCGTTGTTGATCCGCCCACAGCGCGAACCCCAGAACAATCCCGCACACTTCGTCGAGGTGTTCGACGTGAATGGCCGAGGCGACGTTTATCTCGCCTATGATAAGTTCATGTACAAGTACGACGCTGAAGGGAGGCTGAAAGACGCGCGTCCCCTCCCTCCCGATTTCAGGAGCCCGTTCTGTATTGACGACAGAGGTAACATCTATGCGGTCACCGGGAATAAACTGTCCGTCTTCTCGCCGCAACTCGTCAAGATTCAGGAAGTGACATTCGGCGACCGCTGGCCGCAGGAGGCGTTCACGCTGAAGCTGACGCTCGACCGCAAGCGAGAGTCGCTCTACATGCAGACCTACGCTCCGGAGCCCCTCTCTCAGGTACTCTACAGGATCGATCTCCAGTCGCAGCAGGTGGCGGAAGTCTATCGCCTTCCCAAACCGGTTCGCTTCAACCCGACTTACACTCCAGGCGCGTTCGACTTCACGCTAGGGGAAAAATTCCTCTACATCTCTGACATTTACGACTACAAGGTGTACCTGTACTCGCTCGAGAACAACTCCCTGGCTAAAACGATCAACAGACCTTACGAGCTACTTCCTATCGAGCAGGAGGACGGACGGCTCCACATCCGCAACATGACAATCGGGGGATTGGGCCAAGGCGACGGGCTACGCAACTACCCGCCGATCCTCCACCTGAACTATACCGGGAAAGGCAACCTACTGGTTTGGACGAGCCGGCGCGACGCGAGTGGTCGCCAGGTGGTTGACGTGTATGACGAGCACCTGAAGAAGGTCGGAACCGATCTAAAGTTCATAAACCCCGGCCGGAGCAACTTACTCTTTGTAAACCGAAAGGTCTACGTACCCGACTATGGTTTCGGCCGGCCGGTCACTGCCTACAAAGGGTCGCCGCTGGAAATCCCTGCGGCGCCGTTGGCGCTGAAAGTTTTCGACGCCTCGCTGTAACCAATCTGACCCGAACATAACCGAAGGAGGTACCAATCAATGAGGAAACTTTGGTGGATAGTCAGGATCGCAGTAATCATGACTGCCTCGTACTGCATATTTGTGCCTGGCGGAGCGTATACCTTACGTAACGTGCATGCCGACGAGGACGCCGCGAAATGCGACACAAGCCTTACGTGCGCGCGGAACAGAGACAACAACTGCTACTGCCCGTCAGTTACTATCGGTGGGCCGGGCTGCACCGGCTGCTTCGTGCCGAACGGAAGCTCTGGATGCGGGGGTTGCAGCGGGGGACCCTCCGGGGATAATTAATGAACAATAGGCTGAGTCCGGCAGGAGGCGGCGAGGCTGCAACGCAGCGGCGTTCACTGCCGTCTCCCTGCCGGAGTTCCGTTGCTGACAAAACCCGTCTAATTAATTACGACGATCCCCTTGAGACCTCTAACCAATGCGAAAGCGGATTAGCCTGTTTTTAATCTTCGTGTTAATGGTGCCGGCCGTGGCTGCACAACAGAAAGCGCGCGATAAGGCTCAGGCAGGTGCGGGCGACACGGCACAACGTAAGGCGGAAGAGGCGCAGCGGAAGGCGCAGGCTGTGGACATTTTGAAGGGAGTCATCGAGAGCGCCGCTGACATTCAGGAGACGCGGACGCGCGTGACTGTTTTGACGAGCGCCCTCGATCTACTCTGGAAACATGATGAGGCTTACGCGCGCGCCAACTTCATCAAATCCGCCGCCGCTTTGTCGGATAGGTTTGCTTCGGACGCGACTCAGAGGCAGGAGCGCTCCGAGATCAGAGCGTCGTTGGGAGTGCTGCTGACGGCGTTCGCGCGCCACGACCCGCAGGCGGCGGAACGACTGCTCGATAAATTCCAAAAACTGCTGGAAGACTTGTTGAAGGGAAGCTCACTTTCGCCTGGCGAGCGATTGTCACTCGCACAAGCGAGCCTTGACTCCGACACAGTGCAGTCGGCGGCGCTCGCGGCGAAGGTGCTTGAGGCTGACGTGCCGGGATCATTCCCCTCATACTTGAACGAATTGGAACAACGCGACGCCGCTGCTGCCGCTTCGCTCTTCCGCGTTGCACTCTCGATACTCGCGGGCGGGCGGGTCTATAACCCTGTAGACGTGACCGTGCTTTCGGCTTACGTCTTCAGGGAGTCATACATGTCCGTCCCGGTGGCCCGCGGGGGTCGCGAAGGGGTGCCATTAGAATTCGGCACGTTCGCAAGCCCCCTGTCGCCGCCGAGCAGGGAGTTGAACCGGCCGCTCGTGGCGGCCTATCTGGCCGCATCAGGTGCCTACCTAAATGCTGAGGCAGTCGGGCTTGAACAGCGCGATGATCCGGCCGCGATCCACGTTGGCCTAATTTGGTTCCTGGTTAAGAAACTGAGGGGCTATGCCGACAGGCTCGGTCTGGACGGCGGTCAAAACTGGGTAGTGCTCGACGCAAAATTCACCATGCTTGCGGAGCGGGCGAAGTTAAATGATCAGGCCTTGAACGGTCTGGCTACGGTGGCCCAAAGAATTGTGGCGGATAACACTGTGTTCCGATTCGACAGCGGGGAAGCTGCATTCGCCGCCGCTGAAAACGCTGGAAACCCGGCTGAACGTGCGGAACTACTGGCGACCGGCATACGCCAGCTAATCGAGGACGGTAAGTACGCGCAAGCCGTTCAGAAGATGGCCGACCTTCGCGACGAGAAGTTTGCGGAGCAACTCAACACCTATCTGTTTTTCCGCATGGCCGAGGCATCGCTTAGAAAGCTCGACTGGTATAGCTTCAACGCTCAGGTAAACCGCGTGTCCGACGCCCGACTTCGCACATACCTGATTCTCTCGGCCGCACTGGCGGCGAGCGACGCGCGGAAGAAAAAGATGTCGTCTGACTTTCTGCTTACAGCCATGGCCTCTTTCCCGAAAATCGAAGACCCCGAAGCGCGCGCTGCGGCGCTCGTTACGACGGCGGGAATACTCTACGCGCCGGCGGACGCATCGTGGAGCGCGCAGGTGCTTACCGAAGGGGTGAACGCGATTAACCGCGCAAGCCGGTACGACGGTGGTGTGTACGGCGTGACGCTCGAAGCGGCAAAGTCCAAGCTGTGGCTCCCGTTCCCCAAATTCGACCTGAGCCACTGCTTCGAGCAAGCGGCGAAGCGCGACTGGACGGGCGCACTCGCCGCCGCGCAGAGCATTGAGTCGAAGGCGCTAAGATCGCAGGCCTACATCGCCGCCTGCCGTCACGTCCTATAAGAGCATGGCCCGGAAGAGTGGTATGATCCTACTCGACGCTTACACAGGCGAGCTTCTGCTTCGTCACAACCTTTATCTTTTGAAGCGCAAGGCACGGTTTACACCGAAGCGCCTGACAAGGGCGCACGGCACTCGTTCATTCGCCGGACAGACAGTGGGGATTCAATTCCGCGGCACCAACGACATCACGTCGCTAACGAGCTTCAGAGTTGATGACGTGTCACTGCAGTAACGCGTTTTAGATCAAAAGCAAATCGAGAGCGGAGGCGTTCCAACGTCTCCGCTCTCACTATTTTCATGCCGCGCGGCACAATCTCACGCGCAATACCTACTTATGCCCATTTCGCGAATAAGACAAGTAGATTCGGTTAACAGGCGGCTCTACACCTGCACAGGCCTTCATCTGTTTTTGATGTGGTGGTCCTAACTCGAGACACTTACAATCGAAGTGGACTTCAACTTACCCACAGCACGGTGATGCGAACGCTCGCTCGAAATCCCTTTGGTCTAAAGTCGAGGTGGTTGAGAAGGTAGGAACGATGGAGGATGTTGATAATGACTACAAAAAGCTGTCAAGATCCCTTTTGCTGAGAAATACCTTTGTTTAGCGACTTATCATCGGCGGGTTAATTATGAATGACACTTTAATGGAAGAACTCTTGCATGAGAAGGAGAGTGAAACCCTGGACTTCAAAAGGGACCAATACTTGTTTGCGGGAGCTTTGGACGACAAGAAAGGTGAAATTGTTAAAGACGTTCTAGCTTTTGCAAATGCCTGGAGACGAACAGACGCTTACATTCTCATAGGCGTTCAAGAAGTGAAGGGTGGCCGAAGTATTGTTTCCGGCGTGACTAATCACCTGGATGACGCAAGCTTACAACAGCTCGTCAATCAAAAAACTCAGAAACCGATTGTTTTTTCTTACCAGGCTTATCCGTTCGAGGGAAAACAAGTTGGCATCATTAGAATCCCACTTCAAGAAAGACCGTTCTTTCTACTTAAAGACTTTGGCAATGTGAAGAAAGGTGTAGTTTACATTCGCAGAGGAAGTTCTACGGATGAAGCTGACCCGACCGAAATAGCGAGAATGGGAATCGCGGTTGTACTGGACCAACCACGACCTCTATTTGAACTTGAATTTGCGAATTTGGCAGACCATACGCGGCTCGGTAGAGATATAACCATAGTCTCAACAGTGGTTGCATTTAACGAGAAGGATATTCCCTTACTTGGGTACCCTCAATTCTCGGTTGAAGCAATACTAAATAGACAAGACGAAAACTACTTCCGCAACAAAGCCCGTTACATTGCTAAGACAGAACTCCTTTCGAAAGTCGCATTTTACATTAAAAACACCGGACCAGTTTTGGCTTCGAATGTCCACATGGAAATCTCAGGCACCGTTGACCCAGAAGTATCATTGTGTGACTCTTGGCACTATCCCGAGTACCCAAGAAAAGAACTTTACGGCCTCTCACCGATGTCTTTGTACAATGAAAGCAATATAGGTTACTCAGTGCATGGTAAGGATTGGACCATTACAGTTCCATTTGGTCACATTCAACCGAAAGCTTCAGCATGGTCAGAGGGTAGTTTCTACGTGGGAGCGAGCAAAAAAAAGAAGCTTGCCCTTTCGGCGGTAATCTACGCAGATAACCTATCGGATCCAATTACCGTTCCACTTTCAATTACGATTGACGTGAAGTCAAGGCCACTTAACTTCAAAGAACTAGATAAAGAGCTTGAGGAAGACGGTGAGTAGATAAATCGCGGCATACGAGAAAAGCATAGTATGAAGTTTAGTTTAGAGTGCGATGTAGTAGGCTCTTACACCAAGGTCGAACAGTTTAAGGCCGTATGTAATGGAAAGCAGTATGAATTCACGCCAGACGAAAACGGATTTCTAAGCAAAATCAAAGTCACAGCTACAGCGGAACGTCCTGAAGACTTCGTAGTGAAGTTTACTCCTAACGAAGACAACGACGGGAAAACACTTACCTTTGAATACGACGGAAAACAAATTCATGAAATTCTAACTGGCGACTTTCAATATTTAGAAGGTATGTTCGCTTGGCGAGGAAACATCCGCCGCATTGACTGGCAATCCGCAACATTGGAATACCTTCCCGAAACAGACGAAGAAAAGGCGCGGATTGCGACTGAATTATTAAAGATAGAACCACTACCCAACACGACAGACTTTCAGTGTACCGCAGAGCAAATTGCTCAATTCCTTCTGAGAAGAAACTTTCACGGGAAGCTATTCAATCAATTCCTTAATTTCTATAGACAGGGCCAAAACTATTTACGCGAAGAGCGATTCATGAGCGCATTCCTTTACTTTTACTTATTTTTGGAGGGAGCGTATGCCGAAGAGGGCCATTGGAAGAACTTTCAAGTCAAAAATGACTTTTTAGCTTCACCAGAGTTTCAACAGTTTATTCAAGAAACTATCAATGAACACCAACCGCCGACAGGCCGACTCACGTGGTCCATTAACAAGATGCTTGCAGCACTGAAGGATGGGAAAGGTAATCCGACGCCAAAAGCACTTAATGCCGAAGGTATAGCATCAATACTTATCAGTACACGAGGAAGTCTGTTTCACTTCAGATTAGAAGAAGGACTGGACCAACCAGTAAGAGTTGATAGCGACTATGAGGCAATCGCCACTGTGGCATACTCACTAACCCAAAAGACGTTGGCCCATATTTACGATGAAGCAGAAAACGTTCATCGTGAAATCATCTTAGAACAACGGAAGCGCAAAGCTGCGGAACCGCAATCTGGGAGTAAAGATAGATGAGCGAGTGACAGAGCAGATCCGCGATTTTCACGCCAGGCAAACTCGTCAGTGATTTGCAACGGATGGTCACTCAATATATCGAGCGTCCTGTTGCGTGGAAACCGACCTCACTTTTCAAACACAACCGAAAACAATTGTGCTAAGGTGCAGACACGCCTCCAAAAAGAAGCGGGCCGACTTGTGGTTGCACACAAAGCCAGCCCTAAACCACCAACCTTTGAAACAGAAAGGCTGACGATTATGTCTACGCATGTTAGCGCAACAGTGCTTGAAGAAACACCTCACGAAACCGAAATAACTCAAATCACAATCAGCGATGCGCTCAGACGTCGCGCGCTGTCAGTCATAAACAACAGAAGAACCGATCCACAGTGGCGAAGCATTGTTCGTTACGCTTTGGAGATCAACGATCCGTGGCTTGCTGACATTGTGCGGCGCGCCGATGCAGGTGAAAAGATCATCGACTCGACCGACTTCACGTTTGAGCCACAATTCAATGATGATGATTCGCACGAAGAAAGGGTCGAAGCACTGGCAGAAATAATCTGCCGGGCCGGCGATGAATCTGCGGCGGCGCTGTTCGTGCTCATGGGAACGCTGGAAAACTCCAAGGATCCCAAACTACTCGCAAACACGGCGAAGCACTTTGCCTTCACTCGTTGTGGCGAGTCGAATCTTTTTGGAATGGTTGACGCTCAACTCGTAGTAGTTGAAAGCGAGTTGTTGGCGGCCAATGGGCTCATCTCCTGAGGCGCTTCTACTGCAAGCGGTCGGTGCCCCACCGGCTGCAACAGTCAGAGTTGATGACGTGTCAGTGCAGTAGGGTGTTATAGATTAAACGCGAATCGAGAGCGGAAGCGTTTCAACGTCTCCGCTCTCGTTTTGCTACTGATTCTTCTTTTCCCAGTCGAATCCCGGTGACTCAGCCGCAGGATCCATCACTTGATACGTTTTAACGGCGTACCTCAATTCTACTTTTTGATTCGGCACGTGATTAACAACGGTGAAGAGGAACAAGCCACGCTCCCAGCGTCTATTCAGCACAACTGCGTAAGTGTGATTTAGTTCAACGTCCGTAGCCTGAACAAACTTTGAATAGTCAGGAGCATGATGAACTCGATTGAGATTGAACGCTCGCGATGTAGAGACTTCTTCTAACGTTACATTTGCACCCAAGTCTGCAATAAGCGACCAGTCGTCGCCACCGAGAGCAACTGCGAAATAATCTTTCGCGCGGCATGCTCCATTGAAAAGCACATCGGGAATGTCAGCGTGCGTTGAATTAGGTGTTAAGTAGAGCCCTGTGTTCTCGTACCCGCGACGGAACTCCTCTTCAGGCCGGCAACTGTAGGATGGGCTGAGTGTGGCGGATTTTATTTTGTGTAATTCAGGAAGCGCGGACTCGCCGGTTGGATTTTTTGCGAGCTGGAAGACATTTGGGGTGAAGGCGACCAATACCAACAGTGTGAGAACTCTCATGTTTCCTCCTTTAGACTAAGACGCCCGCCGCGCATCCTGAATGAAACGGCACCCGCAAGTCCTCAGGAAGTTCTCAATAGTTGCTCAATGAGGTATCTAAAGTCACTTGCGCGCGGACGTGAGTGCATTTCGGTTTCAGGGAATATAATCCACGGCATGTCTTTAGTGTTTCATAATCTCCCGCCAATGTGGTTCATCTATGTTTGCTGCGCGGTCATCAGTGGCCTTCTTGTCGCAATTGTCTGCGCGTTGTTATGGCGGCTCGGAGTAATCGGGCGACTTAAAGACAAGCGGCCTGAAGTAACAGGCAAGAATAAGACGGAATCGTAGACATGGTTCGAAAGTGGGATTTAAAGTCCCGCAAGCGAAACGCAGCCACTGCAAATCCGCTGAGTTTCTTCAATAAATCCCCTCACCTCTGTTGGCACGCACTTTGAATCGCTTGCTTCAATTCCTCAGATCAAGCAGCCAGAGGTTCAGAGTCCAACCTTTTAGGCTGCGAAAGCCTGCGGAGCAGGCGCGAGCATAAAGCCTCATGCTTTTGGAACCTGGGGCTTGCGCTCCAGGCTTTATGCTCGCGCCTGCTTCGCAGGCTAAAGCCAGACTTTTATGCTGGCGCCTGCTCCGCAGGCTAACCAGCAGTTCGTATGACTTAACTCTCGAGGAGAATCACTGATGACAAGATCGGTTTTATTAGGCTTGGTTTTCCTGCTGTTCGCCGTTCCGGTCGCAGCTCAACAAGAAGCAAACGCAGATCGCGAAGCGGTGCGTCAGGCCGTACTGGATTATGTTGAAGGAATCTACAACGTCCAGCCGGAGAGAATTGAACGCAGTGTCAGCCCGAACCTCGCTAAGCTCGGCTTCTATCGTCCCCCTACTGAAACTACCTACCGCCCGGGAAGGTCGATGGCTTTTCAGCAGTTAGTCGAGATCGCGAAGACATACAACAAGGAAGGCAAGCTACGGAAAGATGCGCCGAAAGATATCCAAATCTACGACGTGTTGGACCAGACCGCGACCGTGAAGCTAACTGCCGAGTGGGGCATTGATTACATGCACCTCGCGAAGATGGATGGCAAATGGATGATCATCAACGTCCTATGGCAGAGCCATCCCGCCAAAAAGTAATCCTTAAAACCAGGGTTGGACCATGGAAACACTATTTCGAGACCTCCGTTACGGCGCACGAATACTGAGTAAGAATCCGGTGTTTACTGCGGTTGCCGTGATCTCTCTCGCGCTTGGCATCGGGGCAAACACCGCCGTGTTCAGTGTGATTAATGCTGTGCTGCTGAAGTCGCTGCCCTTTCAGGATCCGGAGAGTCTCGTGCTGGTTTGGGGTGATGCGGGAAATCAAGATCGACTGAGAGGCCGCAATCAACTCTCTGCAACAGACGTCGCCGATTTTCGTAGTCAGACCACGACGTTGGAAGAGATTTCACCCTACATGGGTTGGAATCCAATTATGTCGGGCGTTAGCGAAGCCGAGAGGATTCCCGCGATTCAGGTCGGCGACGGCTTCTTCAAAGTGATGCGTGGTACTCCCATGCTGGGACGGATTTTTACTCCTGAAGAACAGGAAGAAGGTAAGGACTTCGTCATCGTCCTGGGCCACCAGTTGTGGCAACGCCGCTTCAACAGTGATCCCAATATTGTCGGCAAGTCCGTATTCCTGAACAGCCGGGCCTACACAATTGTCGGCGTAATGGGGCCTGACTTTCATCCTCTACCTGCGAGTCTGGTATTTCCGCAGGGCCAGTTTTATCGACCGATTGCCGAGCCGTACGACAATGAGGAACGTAGCTCGCGTCACGTCAGAGCCGTTGCTCGTCTAAAACCTGGAATGACGATCGATCATGCGCGCGTTGATATCGCCACGATCGCAAGCCGTCTTGAACAGGAACACCCAACCACAAACAAAAATCAGAGTGCGAGGGTCGTTTCAATAACAGACGACACAGTTGGCGGACTCAAACGTACGTTGTGGCTCGTCTTCGGAGCGGTGGTTTTTGTTCTACTCGTTGCCTGTGCGAATGTGGCCAACCTGTTACTCGCTCGAGCTACCGCGCGCTACAAAGAGATTACTATTCGTGCCGCAATTGGAGCCGGACGGCGACGTCTGATACAGCAACTGCTTACCGAAAGCTTGATCCTCGCTTTACTGGGTGGTGGTGTTGGGCTACTCCTGGCGGTCTGGGGCACTAAAGCTATCGGCTCTCTCGCTGCGCGAATCAATCCAGTTTTCGACAACATATCGATAGACACACGAACTGTTCTGTTCACGCTTTCTGCGACAGTTCTTACGGGCCTCGTCTTTGGTCTTGTCCCAGCGTTACAAATCTCGAAGCCCAACCTTGCTGGATGGTTAAAGGAAGGACGAAGCTCGGGAGGCTCTGCGAGTCGAAATCGTTTTCGTGGAGCACTCGTTATCGCCGAAGTAGCGTTGACACTCGTGTTACTTGTTTGTGCCGGGCTGCTTATTAGAACAGTGGTTAGACTGCGAAGTGTTGACGTTGGCTTCAACGCGAACAATGTCCTCACCATGAATATTGGCCTACCCAATGCTAAATATCCGAAGCCGGAAAATGTCGTCGCATTTTTCAAGGAGGCCACCGAGCGGATCGCTGCTCTGCCAGGCGTTAAGGCTGCCGGTATAACGAGTGTTCTTCCATTAAGCGACAACTTCGATGGACGCGGATTGCTGGTTGAAGACCATCCAAAGCCGGAAGGCGACGAGATCAGTGTGGATCTTTATGTCGTCACTCCCGGATATCTGACGGCGATGGAGATTCCACTTAAGCATGGACGAACTATCTCGAATCACGACACGGACCAATCTGCGAAAGTTGCTCTAATCAATCAGAGAATGGCGGATCAGTTGTGGCCAAATCAGGATCCGGTTGGACGTCGACTCAAGTTTCCTGGTAGCGAAAGTAATCCCCAACCCTGGCGCACGATCGTTGGTGTAGTAAGTGATGTTTCGCAGTACTCGCTGGATAAAGAGCCACCAATGCAGATTTATCTTCCTCACAGTCAGTTTCCAACGTCGTTCGACAACATCGTCGTCAAGACTGAGGGTGATCCTTACAGCGTTTTGGGTGCCGTCCGGCGAGAGATTCTGGCGATCGATAAGGACCAGGCTGTTTACAACGTGGTTACGCTGGCGGAATTGCATAGTGACTCAATTTCATTGAGGCGATTTCTCATGCTTTTGTTAATCGTTTTCGCCGGTCTCACACTCACACTCGCGGCGGTTGGGATCTACGGAGTGATGTCGTACGCCGTAACCCAACGCACTCAGGAGATCGGGATCCGTATTGCGCTTGGGGCGCGACCGGCCGACGTTTTGAAGCTGGTTGTTAAAGGCGGGATCGCGTTGGCACTGAGTGGAGTAGGAATCGGAGTAGTGATCGCCTTCGGCTTAACGCGGTTGATGGAAGCGGTGCTCTTCGGAGTTGCACCGAATGACGCGTTGACATTCGCGATTGGATCGTTGGCTCTTGTCGCAGTTGCGGGTGTGGCGTGCTACGTCCCCGCGCGACGAGCAACGAAGGTCGATCCCCTGATGGCAATGAGAGACGAGTGAAGGGTAGCCTGCGAAGCAGGCGTACGCATAAAGCCTGGGGTGGAGCGAGGCTTTGCGAGCGCAACCCCAGGAAGCAATTCAAAATAAAGATTCGAACCCGCGGAGCGGGTGAAAGCATCACCGATCGTTGCGCTGTCGCCCGTTTCACGGGCTAACGCCTTTGTCTTGAATGATCCTGGGGTTGCGCGAGCAAAGCCTCGCTCCACCCCAGGCTTTATGCTTCCGCCTGCTTCGCAGGCTCGAACACCGGAATAAAAAAGGAGTTTTGAAGTGCAAACATTCTGGCAAGACATCCGCTTCGGCGTACGAATGCTTTTGAAGAATCCGGGGTTCGCAATCGTTGCCGTCCTCACTCTGTCACTTGGCATCGGTGCGAACACAGCGATCTTTAGTGTTGTTAGCGCGGTGCTATTGCGCGACCTTCCATTTCCAGACTCAGACCGCATCGTCACCCTCTGGGAAAATAATGCAATGGATGGGCTGGAGCGCGACGACGTGTCGCCGGGAAATTTTATAGATTGGCGCGAACGGCAGACTTCGTTTCAGGAATTGGCGTTTGCGAATCCCTACAGTCTTGATTACATCGCCGATGGTGAGCCGCTTGTCTTCCGTGCTGCTTTAGTTTCGAAAGGATTCTTTGACGTGTTAGGGGCGACTCCTCTGCACGGGCGTGTGTTCGCGCCGGAAGAATACGAGGAAGGGAAGAACAAAGTCGTCGTTCTAGGCTACGGCTTGTGGCAACGCAAATTTGGCGGAGACTACAACATCATTGGCCGGAAGCTAACGTTGGATGATGAGCCAATGACCGTTGTGGGAGTGATGGGACCTGAGTTCCGACTCCACCTCTTTAACATCGAAGAGGAGATTTATGGGCCACAAGTCTTAACCGAAAATTTAAAGGCCCAACGCAAAGCGACGTATCTAAAAGTTCTCGGACGATTAAATCCGGACGTTACTGTGGACCAGGCGCGCGCGGAGATGAACGCGATCGCTAACAACCTGGCCACTGAATACCCGGCGACCAACAATGGCATCGGTATCACCGCGGTTACGTTTCCCGAGCATTTAAAGGGCAAATGGCGACCCGCCTTGTTGATCCTGCTGGGTGCAGTTGGTTTCGTTCTTCTGATTGCCTGCACAAACGTAGCGAACCTGCTGCTGGCCCGCGGCGCCGAACGTGAACGCGAATTCGCCATTCGCGGAGCTATGGGAGCGGGACGTGGCCGGCTCCTTCGTCAGCTACTCGCCGAGAGTCTGCTGATCGCAGCACTCGGCTGCGGAGTTGGGCTACTGCTCGCGCACTGGTGTATCCAGCTCATCGTCGCCTTCAATCCAGGGGATATTCCGCGTATCGAGCAGGTGCAACTCGATGCGTTGACGCTTGTGTTCGTCACAGCGGTGGCGTTTTCGGCGGCGTTAATCTTTGGTATCGCTCCAGCCCTTCAGTTCTCAGCACCTAACCTCCAACGCAGTCTCAAGGAATCAAGCCGCACCGTGTCGGCTGGTTGGATACGCCAACGATTACGCGCCGGCCTGGTCATCACGGAAATTGCACTGGCCGTCGTCCTGCTGATAGGAGCAGGCTTGCTGGTGCGCAGCTTTGTCGCCTTAACCAATGTCGATCCCGGATTCTCACGCGATCGTGTGGCTTCGCTTCAGATTTTTATATGGGGTCGATATAGGACGCCGGAGGCGCGCGCTGCATATGTAAACGAAACGTTGGAACGAATCGAAGCGTTGCCTGACGTTGCGGCCGCGGGGATAACAACTGCGATTCCGCTACTGGAAAGCAGTACGACGACATCGGTGCCGCTACAGGTTGAAGGACAGCCGCCAGTACCAGCCGGTCAAGAACCTGTAGCCCAGATCAGTGTTGCGACAGGAGGATATTTTCGCGCGATCGGCGCACAACTTTTGCGCGGGCGGGTTTTCAACCAATTCGACACGAAAGACTCTCTGAAGGTTGCGGTAATCAATGACACGATGGCGGAACGTTACTGGCCCAACGAGGACCCGGTGGGAAGGCGTTTTACGTTGCGTAATATCGGCCGCGGTGAACAGGGACCAATAACATTGGAGATTGCCGGTGTGGTGAGTGATTCTCGTCAGGACAGCTTGGACAAGAATCCGCGGCCGGAGTTTTTCCGTCCACATTCTCAATCTCCTTCAGGTTCGCTGATATTCGTTGTGCGGGCCCGTAACGATGCAGCCGCCCTGATCCCCGCAGTAAAAGCAAGTATCTGGCAATCGAGTCCGGATCTTCCCTTCTACTCAGTCACGACCATGGATCGGCTCGTGTCGGATTCTCTAAAAGCAAGACGTTTCAATCTTGCCTTGTTGGGTGGATTCGCGGCACTGGCACTCATACTCGCGCTCACCGGTGTGTACGGTGTGATGAGCTTTGTCACGCGGCAACGCACACACGAGATCGGAGTGCGTGTAGCCCTGGGCGCGAAAACAAGCGATGTCGCACGGCTCGTACTCGGTCATGGATTTCGGATCGCAATGATTGGAACGCTCATCGGCGTTGCCGCTGCCTTTGCTCTAACTCGATTGATGACATCGTTGTTGTTCGGCGTTGCTGCGAGCGATCCGATAACATTTGTGCTGGTGATGTTGTTACTGCCATCTGTGGCACTCCTCGCGTGTTACTTGCCGGCACGGCGAGCGATGAGGATCGATCCGTTGGTGGCGCTGAGATACGAATAGATATAGGACTAATTTTCGGTAATGGCCTAATTTGAGTTTTTCTCTGCGGTCCTCAGCGAATCTCTGCGGCCTCTGCGTTGAAATAGCCTTTACCGCAGAGAACGCCGAGATACGCTGAGGACCGCAGAGAAAAACTCCTGAATTTAGGCCACCACTTTCGTTGACTTTTGATCCGAATCAGGAATAAGCTCACGCCGCTTTTGACGCCCCCTCTGATTCCCCCAACTGCTTACAATTCCAAAATCATCGGCCTGATCATCACAGTTTGAGAATCCAATTTACTTTGAGTGGCGACGCGTAAGGTGCGTCACGGAGGTTGTATGGATAACAAGAAAGATACGGTGAGCCCCGAAGATCCTGAGTCAAAACCAAAGCAGAAGGTGACTCCCGGACTGACGTTAGAAGTACCGTTGGTCCAGGCACCGAGCTCAGTAGTTGATGCCGCCTTCAAGGAGGATGACAAAGTACGAGAGGTTCTCACGAAACACCTTACAGCCCGCGCCACGGAGTCACGGAAGATTACTGCACGAGCACGTGAGGCGTTTGCGAACTTTAAGCCCAGCCTGTTTACGTCTGCACAACGGGCAGAGCGGAACTTCGTCGATCCCGGCCAGAGTCTCGTTAAACCGACTCGCTCTGTTATCGACAAGAGTGTTGCGGCGCTGAGCGAATCGGCCGGGCGCCGCACGCTCAAGATCCATATCACCGAAAACTTGAAGGACCTCTTCAGCGACGACTCGTCTGTTGACGGCTCGCCCAGAAACATCAAGCTTCCGGATCTCATCAATCACCTGACTAAGAAAATTCCTGACGTACAGACATTGCGAAATGCCAGGCGCAACGACTGTGAAGCTAAGATCAAAGCCAAACGAATACTGGATCGCCTTAATTCCAACAGCGGATCCACAGCGCCGGATGCTTCGGCCATAGAACCGGTCGTGACTAGTGCTGCCGGCAACGGTGACGAACCTTCTGGTACGAACGATTTCGTCAGCAAACAGGTGCACGACCTAATGGCGGGCGTAGCGTCTCCCGAACAGCAAGTGTCCTTTAACACCAATGAGAAGCAAGCTAAGTTGAATGACACCGAGAAGAACGTTAAGTCTTTCCAGCTTCGTGAGGGTGCGTCAGATGTAATCTCCTATCACGACTTTAAAGTCCTGCAGATTGCGTTCGAGCATATCTGGACTGAGCTCTTCGATACCCGTCTTAGCTCATTCGGCACGGAGCTTTATCACGAAGCGGTGAAGTTGGAAACTTTCCTGCAACCAGGTGGAACTACAAATCTCAATTTTTCAGTCTCGAGCATTCCCGACCTGCTCAATCTGTTGCGCAGCATTCGGGAATTGAATCAGACAGCAACGCACGAAACACCTGATTACATCACGGTGCGGGTAGAAGAAAATGGTCAGATTGTAGACAGACAGGTAGCTGTTCTTGCCGGCGCAGCCCGCCTCTCGCGATTAATGGATCAGATCGATTTAATCCTCAAGCAGCGTTACTCATTTGCTGTCTTCGCGAAAGACTCCGTGAACTTCGGCATTCTGGTGACCTATCGTCAGACCTGGAAACCGGAGAACTACCAGGTTGGCGATTTAGTTCGGACCATTCCATTGGCGCCGCGCGAAACGTGGCGCTACACAGTAAAAGAGGTTGTCAAAAAGACTCGCGCCGCGAAGGAGTTGGACGATTCGCTACGTTCTACCAGGAGCGAATCCAGCGGCACATCGCGAGTTGAGCGTGAAATTATCGACAAAGCACAAGCTAAGTCAGACTTCGACCTCACTTCGCACGGGTCCTTTGGAGGTGAAGGTTACAAAGCCGACGTGACTGCAAAAGCGGGAGGTGAGCAGGCCACGCAGTCAGAGAAAGCTAAGAAGCACTTCCATGAGGCTGTGTTAAAGAGTGCTCAGGAATATAGACAACAACACAAAATGGAGATCGATACGAACGTCAGTGAGGAGACAGAACGGACATCCGTTCACGAAGTTCAAAACCCTAACGACGAACTCACAGTCACCTACATGTTCTACGAGCTGCAGCGTACTTTTCGTGTTAGCGAGAAAATCCATCAACTAACGCCAGTCATCCTGGTTGCTAACGAAATGCCCGCACCGGACGCAATCGACGATAGCTGGTTGATAAGACACGACTGGATACTGCGCCGTGTAATTCTTGATGACTCGTTCAAACCAGCTCTCGAGTACCTCACCAAGAGCTTCGTGGGCGCCGAGCTGAACATTCAGATTCTTAACAACAACGCCCAGGCGCAGAAGCGGATTGTTGACAAGCTCAATCAGCAGATTGAAACGCAAAACCGCCGGATTGAAACCGACGAGCGCGGCTTGGCTGACACAGTCAAAAAACACGCCGATGCTAAAGAAATTCAGGGTGCGGTCAATGAGGTCGCGCGAATCTTCGATCCCCTTGGTATCACGGGCAAAAAGGGCGAAGGCACAATCAGCGCCGGCGAAACCATGGTCGACTACCTGCAAGAGACTTTCGATCGTGCGGAGCGTGAGAGAGCAAGGCTGTTGGACCAGTTGGGCGTTGCCACGACTGCATTGCAAGTAGCGATTGACAAACTTTCGGAAGCGACAAAAGAGCACTACGACCGGATTGCCGAGATCGATCGCCTGCGAATTCACGTCAAGGACAACATCCTCTATTACATGCAGGCAATCTGGAGCCACGAGCCACCGGACCAAAGATTCTTCCGGATCTACAACATCGATGTGCCGATAGTAGAGCCGGAAACGAATAATGTACTTCTCCCCGCCGAATCGCTAAAACCTAACGTGTTGGACAGGCTCGAGGGTCAGACCCTGTTTGGCGTCACGCTACCAATACCTCCATTCAAGATCGCGACGAAGAAGCTTGTCGAAGTTGCGGATATCGACACCGTACTAGGTTTCAAGGGCAATTATTCGATGTACGCCTTGAATGAAAATAACTACATCACACTGCACATGATGCAGGACTATCTGGAACTTTCCGATGTCGTCAAGCTACGAGATCCGGATGAACTCAGTAGCTACACCGTAGAAGAGCTACAGAAGCTTGCCGAATGTATGTTCGAGGACGACCCGACAGGGTTTGAGAACTTTCGCAAAGAATTCAGGGACTTGATTATCAAGCGACTGACCTCAGGTAACGCCGAGGATGATCGTGTGATCGTGCCCACGACTTCACTTTATGTCGAAGCGTTAGTGGGCACGCATCCGCTGCTGGAAGATTTCAAGCTCATTCATCGCGCGCTTGATGTGAAGAAGGTCCAGGCCGAGGTGAGGCATGCAGAGTTGGAGAACATCCGGCTAGCGGCGCGAGCATTGAAGGGCAAGGACGACGATCCCGACATCGACAAGAACATCGTGATCGGGCCGGCGAACACCCCGGTTGCACTCCAGCCCGACGGCAACTGAAACTTACTGGAGGTTACGCGTGGCGGAAGCACAAGCTGCGAAACCATCTGCGCCTTCGACCGGAGTCAACAAACCTACCCGATCGTTGGCGCAGCAGGTCGCCGCGGATCAAATAGCTAAGGCGGGGCCGAACGCATTTGCTGCGGCAGTCAATTTTCTTGAACGCGTTTTCCTCCGTGCAAGCAAGAATAAATATGGCGAACGCCTGACACTCTGGATCGATCCCGAGGTCACTGACCGCGAATACGTAGCAGTTCGCGACTCAGTGATATCCGACGTCTTGCAGCAAGGCCCAGTCTATAAAGAAGGACTGGCGGCGAAGCGCGAATACTACAACCAGCAAGTCTTGCTGTTCGCATCGATCCTGGAAGAAGTAGCCAGGACGTGGACACTTGAAAACCTCGATGCAGAAACGCAACGGGTATTCAGGCTGCTGACTACGATTCGACCGCGGGTAAAGGAGCTGCATAGGGCCGCGCTTAGTGTTCGCGCCACAGTGGACGCGACGCGTGAGGTAACAATTCAAGGTCGCACCTACTCGGTTCCCACCTTTGTCTTACCAACAATGACTGGTGACGAAGTTCGCGAAGCTACTGGTGAATCGCGAACGGGTGGCACCGTGCGTACCCGCGTAAGACGCATGTCCTACATGCATGTCCTCCTCGGTGGTCCTGTCATCGCAGCAGGAGCGCAACGTATTCCCGCGCAAACTGATGCTTACCAGAACCTTTTAACCCTGATGGCGCACCCGCGCGGCGTTGAAATCATCGACGAGTTTGCAAAGTCATCCGAAGCCGGCTGGGACTTGACGAGCGAACTGATGAGCGACACTTTTACCGCCATCGTCAAATTGCGGAGTGAAATCGTTACGGACAAAACGTTGGTTTGGAGGTTTCCGCCTGCGATCAGCGCCGGAGTTGCCAGTCTCGGTCTGGGAGACCGCTCCGGAATCACACAGTTTGCGCTTGCGTGGGGCGCTTCCAGAAAGAGTAAGTTGGACCAGGCGCTGGAAATCGCCGGCAACACTTTGTTCGTACTCGATCTCGTTGGTGGTCCATTGGGGGCCACTGTCTCCGGAATTCTCGATTTTGTGCTCGCGGGGATTGGCACGGCGGTTTCGTTTCTGCGTGACGTCAACCAGGATCAAGCCGCCACCTCCACGGCTTTTGCAAAACGCAGTGAGCGCTTGTCGCAGGGATCGAACAAAATCGGCACGATCCTCCAGGGCTTCGCCGCAATCGCGGCTGGCTTGGCTGTGCCAGGTGCTGTCGCAAAGATCGTTGGGCGCAGGACGACGCAGGTAGTTCGGTTTCCAACGGCGACAGAACGGTTGGCGCCGATGCGAGAGATTCCAAATCCACGTGGTATCACTGCCGATGCAGTTAGGCGCGAGCCGTTTAATGCGGTCGAGAGGGGGTTAACCGGCAACGGCAGGGAAATCACTCAGAAAGAGATCGCGAGCAAATTCGGTTATAGCACTCCGGATGAAGTTAAGTTCGCAAGCGGACC
Organism: uncultured Acidobacteriota bacterium; assembly: GCA_963826255.1. GTDB lineage: Bacteria > Acidobacteriota > Blastocatellia > Pyrinomonadales > Pyrinomonadaceae > PSRF01. Next base: position 4,308,227 of record CAWGWK010000002.1, on the reverse strand, counting down.
GGTTTTCAATTCGACCCCAAATCCAACCAAGCCGCTTACCGCCAATGAGACAAGGTATAGGGATGTGCTCAAGGCAGCGGAAGACGATCTCGGCAACGTTCTCACAACGAAGAAAATCGGCATAACAGCCGCCGAAGCCGAAACAATCGCGGCGAATCTGCGCAAGAGTCTACCCGCCAAGGTGCCAACCAGTGTGCCCGAATTGCGGAAGGCCATTGAGGACATCATGGATGCGGCAACCCGGCAGGCGTGGGCTGAGGGATTGGTCAATTCTGAAGCTAAGAATGCGCTGGGAATTCGGGCGCATCGCTACGCGGAATATCTTCTCGATCAACTGAACGTAATGCTCGCCAGGGGAAAGACGAGGATTGGTGTATTCGCCGAACAATTCGTGGCGCCACTCGGCCCGGGTGATTTCCTGTTACCAGCGGGTCCCACGAAAGACTTTAGATGGATTCTGAGTGAGAGAAAGAAAGACTGGTTGGGTATCGATGCAATTGTTTACGAGAACGGCGTCGCTGTCCTTGCCATTGACTTAAAAACCGGACGCGCGTGGTCCAAATCCGAGCTTAAGGTGCTGCTCGAGCGGTTTGGCCTCAATGAAGACCAGCTAATTCAGTATCACCCAAACCTTTTCGGGAATTGAGAGCGCAAGAACGGGCCATTAGGTTCCAAGATCTAGTCCAAGGTCTAGACTCTTCGTGTGATAGCCAGACGGTTACCGCCATCTTACCGTCTGCCACCGCGTCCAAATCACGCAAAAAAGCCAACATCTGTAGGCAGATTGCTCATCAGCAGGCGGGTCTCATATTTGCATGCCCGACTACTCCCGCTCTAAAATTCCGCTTCGGGGCAGCTTGCAGTGTTTGCGCCTGCCCGCCACTTGACCCGAACAGGTTTCAGAAAAGGAGTCGGTCATGAACACGCCTAGAACCTTCCAGTTAATCGCCGTCCTTGCGCTGCTAATCGTTCCCACGGTTGTGCGTGCCGACGAAATCGCTGTATGGAACTTCAACGACTCAGATCTGATAGTTGATCGTGGTTCAGGAACGCTAACCACCACTGCCAATCCCGCGAACATCATATTTCTTGATGGCACGGCTATGAATGCAAGTATGGGCGATCCGGCCGGCATGGCTCTCGCTATTCAAGCGGGAGCAAATCTTCAGAACAACGGATCAATACTGGAACTGCGCGTAAGCACTGTGGGATTCACTAACATAACCATAGCATGGGTGGTGCAGCGATCGGATACTGGATTCAACGACGTGGTGAACCGGGAGAGTAACGATGGTGGAGCGACGTTTTTCGGTTTTGGCCGTTCGACGCCTAACACAAATTTCTGGGGTGGACACCACACTACTTTGTTTTCGCCTTCATCATCAGATAACAACCCGCTCTTCACCGTTCGAATAATCTTGAATGGCGCTACCACCGAGGCCGGGAACATTCGCTTTGACAATATTGTGGTTCAGGGAAACCCAATTATACCTGAACCCGCAACGATACTACTGCTCGGCACAGGTCTGGCAGCAGTTGCGGCGAAAGTCAGACTCCGCCGGCGTGATCGCGAACGATAAAAAGCTGGTGATGATAGATGCTCAAGGGCGTTACTGGAAACGGTAGCGCCTTTTTTGCTTTGTAAGTTTTAGAGTTTTGAAATTTGTGTCGTTGAATAAAATTCCCGCACCCGACTGCACCGCTCGGTTAGAGATGTCGTCATTTCAGAGACTTCTTTTTCGACACAACGTCTGCAAGCTTTTTGACAGATAAATCTCTTCCAATCTCCTCATCTTTGATCTCAATATTGAACGCGTGCTCAACGCTCATAATAATCTCCACAACATCCAGGTCGTCGGCTGCCTTCTTCTGCTGTGACAAAGGCAGGTCCATATCAACTTCGCGCGGGTTAAGATCGAGTTGCTCTCCAACAATACCCCTGATTCTTTCTACGATTTGTTGATACTCAGGAGACGCAGACGCAACTTCCCTCAGTGTGCCCTTCGAGGGTCCATAAGGCGCGCAGCCGGCTTGCAGTAAGGAAGCTAACAAACTCAATAGCAATAATTTTTCGATTGGCAGTTTCATATGTGTAATTAAAAACGGTTTTGTTTACGCAGCATTTTTGGAGTTACCTGGCATTCGTTTGAGGCTGTTGCATTGCTTGCCAGGGCGAGTAGCAGGTCTGTACAGATTCGCCCGGCCTTGTCTGCCTATCAACTCGACTATCCCCATTTGGCGGAGACAATACGCCATCTTCTGCGCCAACTCCCGCGGAACGCCCATCGCTTCCGCAAGATCTTTCGATGTGAATGACTCCAGTGCTGCTGGAAGAAACACCAGCCAATCCGATGAGTGGGCAAACACCCGCTGCTCTACGACCTCCAGCAGCCGGCGTTCTTCAATACCCCATCCTCTCGTACGCCACCTTCGCTTTCCTACGTACCGCCTCGCCTCTTCCTCTCTTATCATCACCACTTCCAGCGAGAGATTGGGATTCGATAGCAGTTGCGGGATACCGACGATTCCCCAAAACATGTCTTCCAACCGCCCTTTCTTGGGCGACTTCCGGCGAGCTACTCGATCACGATCATCCTTTGCCAGGCGCGTAATCCATTTCTCTTGAGCTATCGGATAGATCAATCGTACGCGATGTGACCGGACCAGGTTCGCCAGCTTCCACTTCATCGATGCGAAATTGCCGGTCTGGATCTCGAGCAGCAGGTCATCTCGAACAATATCCACCACGAACCCTTCAACTGTAACTTCGAATCGATCTCCAGGCTGCGCGTACCACAGCTTCAGCGCCGCGTGAAGAGGCCCTTCATTCAGTAAGCCGATATGTGACATTTCAGTCTGAGTCGGTACCCTTTCTGTCGCGCGCTTCCTTCTTCACAACACGTTTGGACCACGCGGAACATGAGCATGTTGCTGGCGGAGTATAAAACCTGGACCAGGGAATGTTAGCAGCAGAAGGGCGGATGAGGAAGAATTTTCACCCCTTGAATGATGGCAAATTGTGACCTGCCGTCGAATGCATCGATTACAATTGCGAATTTCTACGCGTCGCGCTGGAAATGAAAGTCAGAAAGCACAAAAAGCACAAAGGCTTTCGCCAATTTTGTGCTTCTTGTGCTTCATTGTGGCGGGTCTTTCTATGATGACCCAGGCAGTTAGTTAGTCAGTTCTGAAGTCAGGATTGCCCCATTAAGACTCGGAAGCACAGCCGAAATCTTCAACACTTTTCGGCTCGCCTTATCGATCCAAACAGTCTGCTTATCTGCATCGTTGTCGGCGGCGACGATCTCGACCTTGTACGCGTCAAACGTACCTGCTGGAACAGTGACGCTCTCCGATCCGACTACCTTTAACTGTTTGATCTGGGGCTTCTGTTTTTGCACATCGAAGTTACGAAAACTCGAACTGTAGCCATCCGCGAGTGGAAGAGAAGCAATCACGTCAAAAGCTCCAGCTCCATCGGCAAACAAAGCGCCACCGGATTCAACGGCAAGTGGTGTGGCTTTTCCGCTCATCGTCGTGGTCCCGGTCACCTGGTTCGGCTCGACGTTTATCTCCATCGTCATCGGCCCTTGCTTAATCACGCGGCGCTTCAATAGCAAACTTCCTTTTTCGATTGTGCTGACGTCTGAGACCTCGCCTTGCGGAGTCTGTGCCGTATCAGTGACGGTCCATGCTCCATTTTCTTCCTTGATCTCTGACTTCATGGTAAGCGGGATTGTTTGTCCGCCGATAGCAATCGACGCCTTGTAATTGTGGATACCGGGGCGCAGATCTACAGCAGGTTTCGGAACCTCGGATGTTGAGCTCATCGCCTTCGGCAACGTTACCGTTTTGACGTCCACGGTTACTTCCTTCAGACGTTGAGCCACTTCGGGCGTCATACTTTCCTGATAACGACCACCGAGATACTTCGCGAGAAACTTTTCCGCGAGGGCAAACATCGCCATGTTATTTACCGGACGTGCAAAGCCGTGCCCTTCATCCGGCGCCACCAGATACTCCACTGGAAATCCTCGATCCCTCAGAGCGATTACGATCTGATCCGATTCGCGTTTGGTAACGCGTGGATCGTTAGCGCCCTGGATTACGAGCAGAGGAGTCTTGATCTTTTCAGCGGCGGTTAACGGTGACTGGCGCAGCAACTGCGCCTTTCCTTCGGGCGTGTTGGGATCGCCCATGCGCTCGTAGAAAAGCTTTCGAATCGGTTCCCAGTAGGGCGGAATCGATTCGAGCAGCGTGATGAGATTCGATGGTCCAACAATCGAAACTCCGGCGGCGAAAAGGTCAGGTGTGAAAGCAACTCCCGCGAGCGTCGCGTAGCCTCCATATGAGCCGCCCATAATCCCGACGCGTTTCGGATCGGCGATCCCCTGGGCGATGAGGTACTTCGCACCCCAGGTAACGTCGTCCTGCATCTTGTCGCCCCATTGCTTATTTCCGGCGTCAATAAACTTCTTGCCATAACCAGTTGAGCCGCGGAAATTAGGTAGCAAAACAGCGTAGCCGCGGTTGGCGAGAAACTGTGCAAAAGCGTTGTAGCCCCAACTGTCGCGATACCATGGACCACCATGTGGCACTATTACCGCAGGAAGATTCTTAGCTTCGACGCCTTTGGGTAACGTCAGAAAAGCCGGAATCTCCAACCCGTCAGACGAGGGATACTTGACCGCCTTCATCGGAGCAAGGTACGAGCGGTCCAACTTCTCGCGTATCTGATACTGAAGCGTCAGCTTTTTGCTGGTACGGTCATACAGATACGTTGAGCCGGGATCTGTATCGGCGTTTGCGGAGATGATGAAAAGCTTTTCATCCTTAGTTGAAGACCCGAAATTGATGTCCTTGCCAGGGAGTTGTTTCTGCAAGTTTTTGTAATCCGCTTCGAAGCCTTTGTCTTTCCAGTAGATTCGTTCGCGTTCATCCTCGTAGACAGTGGCAATCAGCTCATCTGAAACTTCCGAGAACACAGCGTTGCCAAAGTCAACGCGTTTCAAAGGATCCGCTTCAACCAGCTCTTCTTTACCGGTGACGGGGTTGAAGAGTACGAGACGAATTAGATCGGCGTCGCTGCCTTTGTTGGTGGTGAAGTAAACTCGTTGACCATCTTTGTGATACTTAACTGGTCCACACGACTCAAACACGGTACAACTGTAAACCTTCGTAAACTTGTCCGCGTCAACGCTCAATACTTCGGTGTCGCCGTTTTCTGCTGATCTGGTTGCGAGTCGTAGCTGGTCCTTGAGATCGAAAACGTAGGCGGTGATGCGTTCCGTGTTCTTGCGAATGAGCGTGCGCTCGCCGGTGGAGATTTTTACTTTGTAGAGATCGTGCCATGCCGGGTCGCGATCGTTCAGACCGATATAGATCGCGTCGGGCTCAGTACGAGGCACCGCATAGATAGCAGCGCGCACGCCCTTTGCGTCGGAGAGATTGCGAGCGGCAGGCACCTCTTGTCCTGCGGCGGGCGCTTCCGCCGGATTGACCGCGTAGACGTTGTAGTTTTCGTCGCCGGCTTTGTCCTGGACGAACAGGATGTACTTGCCGTCGCGCGACCAGAAGTAACCCGGGATCGGCCGCTTGGTGTCGGCCGTGACGGGCTTTGCATTGGCGAACGGCTCGGCCGTCTTCTTCACCCAGATGTTGCGCACGCCTTTGAGGGGTTTGATAAAGGCGATGAACGCCCCGTCCGGGGAGATCTGCGCACCGGCGATTTCCGGGTCGCCGAAGAAAAGCTCGCGGTCGATTATTGGCGGAAGCTGCGCCCACACCGGCGCCGCAAGCGCCAAAATCATCAGAATTGAAAGTATCACCACGCCAGTAATTGAGCGGCGAGATTGCCCGATTGAACGCATAAACACCTCTTTCGTTGAAGTTTGATGGATTGCCCTGATGAACGAACACGTACCTACGCACCGGAACCGTTAAGAGTTTCACTCAAACACTAATGGTTACTGTCTTATATCTAAAATTTGCATAATCTGTGTACCCCAAGTCCGCCCCACGCTTGACAATATGTCAATTCGAAATTTACTCTGTTTAGCCGAATCGAAGGGTGAAGGAGAGACCCTATGACTGCCCCAGGAATTAAAGAAATAAAAGGAGCAGTCTACCCTGAAGTCACCCACCAAACCTCCGAGCCTTTCGGCTCCCGAAGCCACAAGGAAGATTCGAATGATACTGGAAGAAGGTACCACTGACTATTCAGGACATTGCTGGCGCGCGCGGATGCCAGAGAGAAACGTCAGCACTCTCGATGTGGAACATGTGCTTGGGAAAGGGCAGGTTATTCGGGAAGCCGAATGGGATTCTGACTATTGGAATTGGAAGTATCGCGTAGAGGGGATGACATTGAAGGTGATGAATTGACCGCGATCACTGTGATTTTCGAGCAGGATTTCTCACTACTGGTTGTTACCGTTTTTTGATAGGTAGTCAATGCAAATGAAGTGTGACGTTTGCCGTAAAGGCGAGATCAGAACCAGGAGTCAGCAGACCTACCGCTATAAGGAGTGCGGTCTGGACAACGTATACCTTCTGAATATGGAGTTTCGGGTGTGTGATGCTTGTGGCATCAAAGTTCCTCGGTTGAAGAGGACACCCGAACTACATGCAACCATTGCGCGAGCAATAGCTATGCAGCCATGTCCGCTTAGAGGTCAAGATGTTCGATTCCTAAGGAAGCAGCTAGGTTACAGCGCAAAGGAGTGGGCGACCTTGCTTCGTACTAATACCAGCACCCTGTCCCGATGGGAGAACAATCAGCAGGAAATGGGTACGCAGTCTGATACCTTGATCCGGTTGCTTTACTTTCGGATAAGAGACGAGAAGGAAGGCACGCTGAGTAAGGAGAGCGTTGCCACGGCTGCCGCTGCCGTTAGTGCCGGGTGCTTTCTAAATCTCTGCGTCAACATGAACAATCCGGGTGTTTACTCCTACAAGATACGGACACCGCGTGTTCATGAACTGGCGACTTAGCACTAACCTAGAGCTAAATCTAATGTTGTTGCAATAACAGTTCCCGTGAAAGGGTTCACGGCAATGACTCCACGGCTGTAGAACTTATAGCCTTCCGATTGGGTCTGATCTACCCAGATCACCTGGGTTGAAGAATCTAGCAACGAGCTTACATTGTTAGCACACTGCGGTAACTCATGACTACCAAGCGAGCCCAACCAAAAGCATCGAAAAAGAAATCATCTAACAAGACATCTACTCCCAAAGTTTCAAACGGCGGAGTCGCCGTTCATAAGGGTCGCAGCTTTGAAGATCAGGTTGCGGATTTATACCGACTGCTCGGAGCCCGCGTGACACAGAACATCGAGATTCATCAGAAGAAGGTTGATATCCTCGCCACCTTCCGCATCCCGGGTAGTTCCCGTGAGCACACTGTGATTGTCGAGTGTAAGGATGAACAACGATCGGTGGCTGCCAATCAGCGGATAATGGCTTTTAAAGGTCTACTCGATGTCGCCAGAAAAGACGGCATCGCAGACTCGGCTGAAATTGTGACTCGAGTTCGGTGGAGCGATCAGGCCAAGGGCTTTGCGAGAACATCCGGCGTCGAACTGTTTACCTACACCGAAAAGATCTCACAACTCATTGATCTAACTCCTTATATGAAAGGACTAGTCAATAAATTCGATAAAGGAGATCCGGCTCGACCGACTGAGCCACCACTAGGATCATATTATGTTGATTTAAGTGCACAAAAAGGCGTTCAGATTGAAGCCGACCGAGCTTCCGCTGTTCGGAATCGCCGTGTACACGGTGTTGAAGAAAAGGGTCATATACCAGTAATTGATACCTACATACACCAATGGCTACAGGAAGATTCCAACCGGCAATTAGCAATCTTTGGCGAGTACGGATCGGGAAAATCGACTCTGTGCCAGAAGTTGGCGCGAGACTTGGCGCTCTCCCATCTCAATGACCCGAGTTCCAGCCGAATTCCTATTCTATTGAACCTTCGAGACTTCGTCGGCAAATTGGACTTAGAAGCCTACATAACGTCGTTCTTGGATCGCGAATGCAACGTAGTCAATCCAAGGATTGAATTGTTCCGCGCAATGAACGAGGCCGGGATCTTCCTGATGATCTTCGACGGATTTGATGAGATGGCGGTGAAGGTTGATGCTGACACACTAGAATCCAATTTGATCGAGATTGAAAAGTTGGCTTCTTCAAAACGGAGCAGAACGCTTCTGACCAGCCGGCCGGAGTATTTTGTGAGCGTCCGCGAGGAGCGAGAGGCACTCATCCCAAGGATAAATCCTTTCCTGAATCGCGAGGCAGAGTACGAACCGTTGAAGATCCTCCCATGGAATGAAGACCAAGTAGAACAGTTCTTGCAACGAAGGGTGCCGTTGGTCAAAGGGGTAGATCAGCCTTGGATCTATTACCGGAATCAAATTAGGCAAATTGGCAATCTTTCCGATTTGTCCCAACGACCTGTCTTGTTGGACATGATAGTCAAGACTCTGCCTAGACTAATTTCAAGTGGTGAAGCAATCAATTTACCAAATTTATATAAGAACTACTTGCTAGGGGAAATGAAACGGCAGAAGGTTTTGAAGAAACGTAGTTTCCTACTTAGCGACGAGGACCGACTCAAATTACTTCAAGATCTAGCGTTAGATATCTATCACAGTACGACTCAATCGATAACGTTCGTTGAAGCTCAAAAGCGCATTGAAAGGGATCTGAAACCTCCTAAGCATGAACTGGAGGCCCATACACGGGATTTTTTGACCAACTCGTTTTTGATTCGCAGAGAAGACGAATACCGTTTATCTCATAAATCCATTCTCGAATATCTGGTCGCAACGAGACTTAACAATGAAATTGAGTCGGATCATCCCGATGTTTTCGGCGCCTTTTTAATCAATTACCAAGTTCAGGCCTTCCTGGAGAAGCTTGAACCAAATACCGAAACACTTTTTAGGTGGATCCAGTTAACCAAAAGCTCAGCACTGACGGGAGACTCCTGGCTAGGCACTAATGCCGTAAACTTGCTACATGGAATTTCACACGATTACTTTGCTGGAAAAGATTTATCCGGAACAACTCTGAGACATGTGAATCTTTGGGGTGCCGATCTGAGAGGGACCAAACTGAAGAATGCACGATTGAGTGGCGCGCAACTCACGAGCGCTAGGTTTTTCAGAGAGGATATCGCCTTCTCCAAGATCAATGATGCAACCTTTTCTTTATATCTGCTAAAGACGAGCCAAACACGTAGTGCTACAAGAGTTTTTAAGTCGCTGAGTGAAAAATTTAAGGGCGAGAAGGCCCTTGGCATTCTGGGGAGGGCCTCTTTCAGAGGTGATTTGTTTTGGGAGATGACCTTTTCTGTAAAGGACCTACAGGATCTCGAGTTCTCTAGAGAGAGGCTATCTGCAGAATTATCCACAAAGGTGGCTATTTATTTTGACGAGTGCGAGGAACTAGCACGAGCGCACGATTCAGCTAAACCGAGAAGGAAACCGAGAGCTATTCGTAATCCATCGCGTTAAAATAAAAACGGTGCTCTCGCGAATTGTGGTATAGTGCGCGCACCCCTCAAAAATGAAGCGGGCCGGCTTGTGGGCTAACACAAAACCGACCCTAGGACCATCAACCTTCGATAGAAAGGATGACGATCATGGCTAGTCATAGTAGCGCAACCGCGCGCGAAGCAACACCTCACGTAAACCAAACAAACAATCAAACATCCAGGACGAACACTATCATCAATGCTCTGAAACGAAGAGCCCAGGCAGTCTTAAACGACAGATCGATCGATGCTCAGAGCCGTGCGATTATTCGTTACGGGTTGGAGACGAACGATCCGTGGCTGGCGGAACTCGTGCGCCGCGCTGATGCGGGCGAGGCCATCCCGGGTACACTGGACTTTTCGGAAACACCAGTAACCAGCGAAGACGATTCAAGCGAAGACAAGATTGAAGCGTTAACGAATGTGATCTGTCGCGCTGGTGATGATGCGGGCACGAGGGCGGCCGCGCTGTCGGTCCTAATGGCGACGCTTGAAAATGGGACACACCCGAAAGCACTCGCAAATTTGGCGAAGCACCTTGCGTTTACTCGCTGCGGTGAGTTGAACGTGAATGGGATGGTTGACGCTCAGATTGCAGTGCTTGAGAGTGAGTTGTTGTCCTGAGCCGTTTTGCTTTGCACGAAGAGTCAGTTTACAGGATTTACATGATTGCTCTTGATTAACAGGAAATCATGTCCGAACCTGTAGAAATGACTCTTCGTGCAGTGCTGCCCATTCCTTCGCACGCACGAATGTTTATAGCTCCAATGCGCTAAAACAATGGACCGCTCTGCAGCGCTCAGTTACTTCAGAACGTGAATAGTTCAAACATGATTGCATTAGGACATTCAATTCAAACGCTTCCATTGCAGCAGGAGTTGGAAAGTCGCGCAGTCCTTAAAGCCGTGGCGGCTGCTCATCGACGCCTTGCCGAATTGAAAGGTGTCGCCCGTAGTATTCCAGATGAAACCATTTTGATAAGCATTCTAACTCTTCAGGAAGCGAAAGACAGTTCGGCAATTGAGAACATTATTACGACTCACGACGAGCTCTTCAGAGCTGAACTCTTCATCGATCAACTTACGAATCCAACCGCTAAAGAAGTGCAGAACTACGCCTTGGCATTGCGCCACGGTTTTGAACTTGTTCGCAATAGCAAGATCTTGAGCGAGGCTTACATCATCGCGATACAAGAAGTCCTGGAGCAGAACCGTGCAGGGTATCGAAAGCTTCCTGGTACCGAACTGAAGAATCTGCAAACAGGTCAGACGGTTTACACACCGCCACAGGATTACGACTCAATCAAAAGTTTGATGAGTAATCTCGCCAACTTCATCAATGACGACTCGTTAAGTGACCTCGATCCGCTAGTAAAGTTAGCAATCATTCATCATCAGTTTGAGAGTATTCATCCCTTCTATGACGGTAATGGGCGCACCGGACGAATAATCAACATTCTATACCTGGTAATCAAAGATCTACTCGATCTGCCGATCCTCTATCTAAGTGGCTACGTTATTGAAAATAAAGTTGAGTACTATCGCTTGTTACAAAGCGTAAGGAACACGAACGATCGGGAGAGTTGGATAATCTTCGTTCTGCGTGGCGTGGAGCAGACTGCAAGTGAAACGATTTTCCTCGTAGAACGGATCCGGTCGATGATGACGAAATACAAACAGGGTCTAAGGAAGGACTTGCCGAAACTGTATAGTCAGGACCTGCTCAACAATCTATTTCGACATCCTTACACAAAGATCGAGTTCATTGAGGACGAGTTGGGTGTCAGTCGTAAAACCGCATCGCTGTACTTGAGGCAGCTAGTAGAGAAGGGCTTTCTCAAGCTGGTCAAGATCGGCCGCACTAATTTCTATCTAAATGAGCCGCTTTTTAATCTGTTCGTAGATGCCCGTCACGGTATTGAGGAAAAGAAAGAAGTACCGCTGATTGAATCGGTGTGAGTAGAAAATTCAAAAACTTACCATATGGGATTTGATATGGGTAGAAAATCAAAAAATCTACCCGTGTTCAACAAAATCATAACGAAGCCGAACGGATTTCAGTCCAGGAAGGTAGGCTTCACAGGATTTATAAGATTTTTCAGGATTACAGGAATCACAAGGTCTTCTTGAAGACCGGGCGTGGGTCCTTGAGCGTAAACTCCTGGGCCAAGGACCAACACGGCTGTCACTAACAAAATTATTTTCAACTTCATGAACGGCGGGGCTTCGGAGCGCCAGCGTCAAGGCGCTTCAATGCGTGTGAGGCCAGCGCCCTGGCCCGCTTAATCTTTTCAGCATGATCGGGTGGACCACCCACACTCACGCGAAGGAAAACCTCGCCCTTCAGAACGTACAGTGCGCCGGACACCGGATCTCCGACCCAGAATGCCTCGTCGCCGAGGCCGGCGACCGGTTTCGGTGGCTCCTTCTTCTTCCTGCCCGGCGCCTTGCTCACGGGAGCGTGGAATTGCTGCTGCCAGTATTGCTGAGGTCCGGAACGCTTTGCATCCGTCTCAAACGGAATGCCCACCGCCACGCTTACCGAGCTCGTGTACTCCGCCGTGCGGTAGAAGCATTGCGTGAATCGGAACGACCCTGCCGGCTGCTCGCTCGGGATCTTCTGTGATGGCGCGTGACCCTGGGTGGCGCGTATCTCGGCGTCTGAGAGTAGCCGGCATGGATCGCGGTCCTTTTGCGCGTCCGCACGTTCTGCGGACGCGATCAGGAAGACGATCCCGGAGACAATTAAGAACGTCTTCCTGACTCGGCGGGGGATTGAGCCGCGCATCAGCGTACGCCAAACGGCGTCGCCGCCGTCCATGTCTGCGTGAGGCTGGTTCCAAGGTTGAGCACCTTCACCTGGTACACACCAGTTTGAGAAACGGTCGTGTCGAGAACGGCCACGCCGTCAACGCCATCCGCTGTGGCCAGGGTCAAGCCAGTCGGATCGATGAGAACGACGCGGAGCAGACCTCCGCCGCTGGCCACGACTGAGATCGACTGCGTGCCGGCCGGGGCATTGAGCGATTGGACCAGCGAACCGAGTGCACCGACATTCGAAAGTACGCTGGTGGTGGTTCCCGGTCCAGTCGTTGTCGTAGCGTTCGAACCGGCGCTCTCGAGACAGAAGCGGTCCACATACGCCGCTCCTCTAATATTGCGCAACTCGAACGTGTGCGATCCCGCCGAGAGCCCTCCGAAGCGAGCCTCGGCGCCAAAGACGGGATCATTCAACGATCCCGTGCTGCCACTGAAAACGATCTGCGACTTGAACACACCATCGACGTAGGCGTCCGCCGTCCCACCTTTTGTACTCCTCGCGAAGTGATAGACCACCGCGCCAGTCCTTCCGGCTCCAACGTCGAACGTGAGCTTCACCGAGCCGGTGCCGTTCTTGTTCGGGTTAACGCGGAAGTGACCGCCGCTCGCTTTGGCACTCGAAACCTGATGCCAACCGGACGAGTATGCGAGCTGCGCCGCGTCATCTTCGAGGCATGTGGAGGCGCTCGCACCGCACGAGGCGTTACCGCTGAGGGCGTAGGTTCGGCCCATGCTGGCAACGTCGGAGGCGCTGTCGCCGCGCAGTGTGATGTCCTGGGCCACCGGGTAGCTGCGCGCCACGAGCGCGCCGATCAAGTCGCCTGGTCCTGGCCCACCGACCTTGTCCGCTGAGATGACCATCGTGATCGTGCCGTCAGGATTAAATCCGCTCTCCGGATCGGCGGCCCCCAGGCGCTCCGCCGGCGACGCGTTCACGACCACAGCAGTCAAGTTTTGCGCGATGCCGTACTCGAAAGTCGCTGCACCGGCGCTGTTGATGTTCATGCCGATGTAATAACGGCCAGCGAAGGCGGTCGAGCTCGGATTCGGCGCAGCCGGCGCATCGGGATAGCTCCAGAGTATGCGCCACATGCGATTCGGCGTGAGCGAGGCGAGATTCGCCACTTTCAACTTGAAGAGGAGCTTGCGCGAACCGTCAGCGAAGAATGGCTCACCGATCGATACCCACTGAATGTCCATGTCGCCTTCCAGGGGCGCGCCGATCTGATCGCCGGATGCATCCTCGAGAATCCGCAATCCATCAGGACCGCAGGAACTGCCAAATGGCTTCGAGGTGGCGGCGTTGGTGCCGCACGAGGTGCCGACGGCATTTGTTGCGCTCACACGATACGTGTAGGTCGTCGTTGCGTCACCGGAACTATCGACGTACCGCTTTGCGTTGCCTCCGAGAGTCGCGATCGTCTGCTCGGCGCCGCCCGCGCTCCGATGGACCGTGTAGCCGGTGATCGGAGAACCGCCGTCTTCCGACTGAGACCACGTAAGAGTGCTGATCGAGCCATTTCGCGTGACTGTTAGACGTGGCGCGCCTGGCACCGTCGGTTGTGTTGAGTCTGAACCGAAGAATAGCCGTCGTCCGCCGGTCTGGCGTGCGATCGTGCCGTACGCGGTGAAAGAGTTCCCGCGCGCGTCGTCGGGCGACTGTACGCAGCCGCCAATGCAGCCGTCGGCGTAGCCAATCGTCATGCGACCGAACCTATCCAGGTCGGCGTCGAAGAAATCGAGCAGGTTACGGTGGATCTGCGAACCACCTCCGAGGTGGATTCCGCCGCGCTGGAGCGGGTCGTTCGGCGTAGCGTTGACGGTGATCCAACGGGCGCCACCGTCATAGGTGTGCGCGACGTAGAGGTGCCACACGGCCTCCGAATTGAAGTTGTTGACGGGACCTTCAGCGGTTGTGCCGTAGAAAGCCATCGCAGCGCGCCCGGCGCTGCCGGCAACGACTGCGGGGAAAACCGCATGCTTGACTCCCACCATCGTCCCGACATCGTAGACACTGGTCCAAGTTTTACCCTTGTCAGCCGATACGGCCACTGCCGGGATCTTGTCTTCGTTCACGAAGCCCAGGTAGAGCAGTCCGCCATCGTCAACTGCGACGGAAGGATCACTGCCACCGCCTGAGGTTCCGGGAACAGTTCGCACCTTCCACGTGGTCCCGTTATCTTCCGAGAGCGCGATCCCGTTCTCGTTTGGATTGACTGGTCCAACGCACGATGCATTGGGAACGTAGACCGTGCCGTCGGGCCCAACCTTCACATGCCCGTGGAGTCCCGCGCACTGGCCCACGACGGCTGTGTCGGGTGAAGCCAGGACGTACATCGGCACCGCCGGCCCGAAGGTCAGGCCGCCGTCGATGCTCAACGCGCAATTGGCGAAGGCGATGTCCTGTGCGCAGTAGTAAACGGCGTTGCGGTAGCCCGGAAGCGGAGGAACGGGAGCGTGAAACGGTCCGCCGCCCAGCGTCTGGTGGTCGAAGCCTGAGCCGAAGCCGGCTCCCTGGCTTGGGATCCAATTGGCTCCGTCGTCATCAGTGAAGGCCGAGGCGCCCGCCCCAGGAAGAAGCAGCAGGTGCGAGAGGAACGTGCGATTCGTTTGGTGATCCGAGAAGAGGATGGGATCGAAGCTTTGTTTCGCAACAACGGGGGTGACGTCTGTCCAGGTCGAGGGAGGCGTCTGCGGGCAGGACTGGTCATCGAACCCGACGCGCAACGTTTGTAGGAGCGCCTGGAGCATTACGTTTCCGCTGCTCCAGTTCACACCGATGTTGGGCTCGTCCTGCGAATTCTTCGTCATACCGGAATCGATCTGGGCCTCGGTGGGCGTATGGCTCTGGTACCGCGGCCGGGGCCCTGGATCGATCGGCGCGGGCGACAGCACTACCGGTGCAGTGCCGGGAGGGGTGGTTCCCGGAGCCGGAGCCTCCGAAACAATGACGACACCGGCGTAGTCGGAGGGCGTTAGGACGGCTTGCCCTTCGAAAGGACAGACCTCCACCTGATATGTACCTGTGGCGAGAATATTACCGGTTGCGTAGTGGATAGGTTCCGGGCTTGTGCCGGTATCCTGTTCGGCCACGACCGCGCCGCCGAAGTACAGCTTCAGTACGATGTCGTTTGCGGGCACTGTCGAGGCGACGACGTCGATGGTTCTGGTGTTCGGGCCGACTGCGAAGTCGTGCCGCGGTCCGCAAGCGGGAGCCGTGTACTGCCCCTGGAAGGTGTAGCTGTTGTTATCGGCGAAGGCCTCGTTGGGTGTTGACGGCAGCAGCGCGAATAGCGCGAGCAGCGTGGGTACTAAGCCGAAGATGAGAATCCATTGCAGACGTTTTGAACCAGAGTACTGTGTACGCAACTCGCTCGACATGGTAGATCTCCTTCCGGGATAGAAGACCTTGAAGTGCGGCGGCAGCGATGGATTGCACACCACTCCCGCAACTTAATTCATAACGGTCTCCAGGCATGATGACGTACCTGGCACGCGCCGCACTCCTCAGCTCTTTCGTCGTTCTGTTCGTAGGGGGCGTCGGGAAAAGAAATCGGGGTCTAGGCAGGCGAATGCTCTCAATTCCCTGGAAAGTTCGGGTTACAGGCAGATAGCGTTTAAGTTGCAATTCTTCTGCGGCGTGCCTGCGAATTCTGAAGAAGATCTCTCACGCAAAGGCGCAAAGGTCCAAAGACAGATCTTAGAAACGCGGCAGCGCTTTGCGCCTTTGCGCGAGAGATCTTCTCGGATAGAGTGCATATCGTGAAGGGTACGTTCGAGGATGACCTTAACGAGCTGTTCAAGCTGCCGTTGGCGGAGTTCACCGGCGCGCGCAATGCACTCGCTGCGCGGCTGAAGCAGAGCGGCCGCGCCAACGATGCGAACCTCGTGAAGACGCTGGCGAAGCCTTCAGTCTCAGCGTGGACTGTCAACCAACTCTACTGGAATCATCGCGAGGCATTCGAGAGGTTGCTTGCGGCAGGTCAGCGCTTTCGCAAGGCCCAGACATCCGGAAAGGTCGCGGACATGCGCGGATCGCTCGACGCACGACGCGAGGTGCTCCTGGATCTCTCAGAGCTCGCGGCTACGGTGTTGCGCGACGCAGGTCACAACCCGGCCCCCGATACCATTCATCGCGTGACGACCACCCTCGAGGCCATCTCAGCCAACGCAGATGGTCCAACACTCGGACGCCTGAGCCAGGATGTTGACCCGCCAGGTTTTGAGTCACTCGCTTCATTCATTCCTAACGCTGGTACGACGAAAAGGGCCGAAGCCCCAGCGCGGATCACAGCACCACAGAAAACAACACCTAGCGATGCACGTCAGGTTGAAGAGACACGTCGGGTAAAAATAGCTGCCGCGAAGTTTTCAGTGCAGGCTGCCAAAAAGTCGCTGGCTGATGCACGAGCCCGGGCTCAGAGTCTGGAGGCAACGCAGAAAAAGGCATACGCGGAAGCGAAGCAGGCGGAGAAGGAGTTGCGTGAAGCAGAGGAGCGGTTGAAGAAGGCGAAAGCCGCGTCGCAGGCTGCGCAACAACGCTCGCAAAGCATCGCGGCTGAGGCAGAAGAGGCGGCCAACGCAGTTGAAGACGCCAAGCGCACAGTTGAACAGGCTTCCAAAGAGCTCGAGTCGTTATTTAGAGCCGCAGATTGACACGGATGAACGCCTAATCCGTATTCATCCGTGGGACCCCCTGGTTATTTATTTCCAAGTGCGTAGATAACATTCACTCCACGCACGATCAGCATCCCGTCCGATACCGCGGGCGTGGCCATCACTGGCTGGCCCATCGTATTCCTCGACAGCAACTCATACTGCCTTCCGGCCATGACGACAAAAACATCACCGTCTTCGCTGGCCAGATACAGTCTTCCATCGGCGGCAACCGGTGACGCACTAAACGAACTCGGCAATCTCTGCTGATAGATGAGCTCGCCGGTTTTCGCCTCATACGCACTGAGCACCCCGTTGTCAGCAAGCGCATAAAACAGATCGCCGTAGATGATCGGCGTCGGTGTATAAGGACTGCCCTTGCTGGAGCTCCACGCAAGAAACGCGTTCTTCTCTTCGCCGGCTTTCAGTGAGATATCGCCAACCGCGCCGGGACGAAACGCATACATCGCGCGTCCCGCCGGATACCCGCCGGTAATGTAAATCAGATCGTGTGCGATCTGCGGCGCCTGCATCTTCACTTGCGTGTCGTTATCCGAAAAGCGCCAGAGTTCTTTACCCGTGAGAGGATCGTACCCGCGAATGTATCGCCCGCCGTTGGCTATCAGCTCCACGCGATTCTTACCCTGGTAAATTGTTGGCGTGGTCCATGATGTGATCTCGTTGCGTTCGACACGCCACGCTTGTTTCCCGTCTTTCAAGTTGAATGCAGCAATGAACGACTGCTTGTGCCCGTCTGCTTGAACGATCACGAGGTCACGATAGATCACCGGACTACTGGCGTGTCCCCATGAGGAATCCTTGTCGTCCCAAAGTCCCGGATTCAGAACTCCGAGATCCTGCTTCCATAGCAACTTGCCATTTGTGTCGTAACAAGCGAGGCCTTCGGAACCGAAGAGCGCCACAACGTAACGGCCGTCAGTTGCTGGAGTTGAGTTAGCTTGCGTTGCTTTGACATGTCGCTTCGCGCGCGGCACACCTTCGTAAGCTTTGTTGGTCCAAATCACTCTTCCGTTTCGTTTGTCGAGCGCGAAGATCATCCAGGTATGCGGGACGTCGTCGTTTGCCAGGCCGATACCTCGATCCTTCGCTTTGAAACTCGCTTTCGAATCGCTGCTGACGGCAGTAATCACAAAGATGCGGTTACCCCAAACAATAGGACTCGAGTGTGAAAGACCCGGGATTTCTGTCCGCCAGAGCAAGTTCTGTCCCTTCTCCACCTCCCAAGTAACGGGCGGTTTCGATCCTTCGGCAACTCCGGACGCATTTGGACCACGAAACGCGGGCCAGTTTTGCGCGTTGGCTGTTATCGATGAAAGACTAAGAATTGAAAAGAGGACCGAAATGATTAGACGCTTCATATTCTCATCTCCGCAACCCGAGGAATCATTCACCATCACGCTAAGACGTCACGCATGACGCCTGCGAGATCGCGTATCGCTTGTGCCCCATCGCCGGAATAAGCTGAGCCATGCATCGGCACGATCGTTCGCGGATTGAACGCGGCGAGTTTCTGCAAAATGCCGTCGGTGTGCTTCGTGTACGGCATGTAATTCGCAAACGGCCCAGCCTGGTAATCCATCAGAGTCTTTCGTGCGCGATCGATCACATCCGACTCGGTCCACGGCTCTACATCACCATTCTGGTGAAACAGGTCTGAGCAGAGCAACGTGCCCTTTGTTTCCTCGAACAGGAGACCAGCCTCCCAGCAATGCGGAACATGCGGAGTGTGAGCGAAGCGGTATCGATGCTGACCGGTATTGAGGACTTCACCGTCGTTCATACCCTTTGCCGGACGAAGAGAGAAATCGTTGACGCTCACCAGTGCGCCGACCATGCTGCACACGGGCTGTGCGGCGGGAGCGATCTGAAGCCACTCATTCAGCGAGCCACACTCGTCCGCCTCGAAATGACTGAAGCTAATCCAACGTATCGTCGAAGGATCGATGATCGTTTGCACCGCCTCGAGCACTGTTGGGAACAGCGCTCTCATTCCCGTATGAAACAAGAGCGGTTCTTCATCTTTGATCAGGAATTGATTGAACTGTAGATCGATTTCCGGGATGTAGGTTGATATACGATAGCAGTCAGCGGCAATCTCTGTTACAGACACTTGGTTGCTCCTTTAGTTATGCATTTGCTAGATGCGGCATTATAAACGGCATCGCGGTAATTAAAGTTCTTATTTGAGAGGGCACACATGAACGCCGATAAAATTTTGTATTATCAAGAAAAAGTTTTATCGCGAACGTCGATCGTGACGGTCTCTGTTCGACTACATTGAGAAGGGCTTTGCACAAGTTACTAAAAAGGAACGAAAAAGATGAGCAATGTACGAGTACTCGTAGGCACCCGCAAGGGTGCATTCATCCTGACCTCCGATGGAAAACGCGAAAAATGGGACGTAAGTGGTCCACATTTCGCCGGATGGGAGATTTATCACCTGAAAGGGTCACCCTCCGATCCGAACCGCATTTACGCGTCGCAAACCAGCGGCTGGTTTGGGCAGATCATTCAACGCTCGGATGACGGTGGCCAGACGTGGTTCCAGCCCGGAACGCCCGCGGGCGAGCCGAACACCACGCCGGAAGGAATGCCCACAGGCGAGAGCAATAAATTTGTTTACGACACTTCGGACGAAACCGGCAAACCGCTCACGACGCATCAATGGTACGACGGCACTCCACATCCATGGGAGTTCAAACGAGTCTGGCATCTTGAACCTTCACTCGACGACCCGGACACGGTCTACGCCGGCGTCGAGGATGCTGCGTTATTTCGCTCGGCTGACGGCGGTCAGACCTGGCACGAACTTCCTGGTTTACGCGGTCACGGCACGGGCTCTCAGTGGCAGCCAGGCGCGGGCGGCATGTGCCTCCATAGCATTCTGCTCGACCCCGGCAATCGGGAAAGGATCTTTGTTGCGATCTCCGCTGCGGGTGCGTTTCGCAGTGATGACGGCGGCGCAACCTGGAAACCGATCAATCAGGGACTGCACTCGGAATACATTCCGGATCCGGCCGCGGAGGTGGGCCACTGCGTTCACCACATTTCGATGCACCCGTCGCAATCAAACGTGCTGTTCATGCAGAAACACTGGGACGTCATGCGCAGCAACGACGCAGGCGACTCATGGCACGAGATCAGCGGGAATCTGCCGACCGATTTCGGATTTGTGATCGACGTTCACGCGCACGAGCCGGAAACGATCTACGTTGTGCCTATCAAGAGCGATAGCGAGCACTATCCACCGGATGGCAAGCTGCGTGTCTACCGGAGTCGCACGGGCGGCAACGAATGGGAGCCACTCACCAACGGTTTGCCGCAAAGCAATTGTTACGTGAACGTGCTGCGCGACGCGATGGCCGTCGACTCGCTTGATTCGTGTGGCGTGTACTTTGGCACCACTGGCGGGCAGGTTTATGCATCGCCTGACGCCGGAGAGACGTGGGCGCCGATTGTTCGAGATCTTCCGGCGGTACTTTCAGTGGAGGTACAGACGCTGACATGATTCTGGTTGTTCTGCCTGCACATTTGCGAGCGCTTGCGGGCGTCAAGGGAGATGTTGAACTTGAGATTGACGGCCCGGTCACACGACGTTCGGTCCTTGATGCATTGGAATCACGTTATCCGATGTTGCGTGGCACTATTCGCGATCATGTCGCAGGAGAGCGCCGGCCATTGCTGAGATTCTTCGCCTGCGGTGAGGATGTGACGCACGAGCCGGCGGACGCTCCGCTGCCGCAGGCGATAGCATCGGGAGCGGAGCCGTTTTACATAATCGGCGCAATCGCGGGCGGTTAAGTAATCATAGGAGGGAAAATTATGACAACAGGCAATACAAACACGATTCGACTCTACCGAGTGCTTCAGGCACCGCCGGAGAGAGTTTACCGGGCATTCCTTGATGCAGGTGCAATGTGCAAGTGGCTTCCGCCGAATGGATTCACGGGCCAGGTTCATTACCTCGAGCCGAAGGTCGGAGGCACTTACAAGATGTCGTTCACGAACTTCACCAGCGGGAAGAGCCACTCGTTCGGTGGAGAGTATCTCGAACTGAGGCCAAACGAACGCCTCCGTTACAACGACAGGTTCGACGATCCGAATCTGCCTGGAGACATGCTGACGACGGTAACATTGAAGAAAGTGTCTGTCGGAACTGAATTGAACATCGTGCAAGAGGGGGTGCCGGCTGTCATTCCGGCTGAGGCGTGTTATCTCGGTTGGCAGGAGTCGCTAACGCTGCTGGCGAAGCTCGTTGAAGCCGAGATTCCGGATGAGATGTAAATACTTAGCCACGGATGAATCTATGGTTAAAAGAGATCGAAAAACCAGCCGTAGATCGCGCCCCCGGCGCTTGGCCAAACGCTGAAAACAATAAAACTGAGAATTGCCAGAGCGAAATTAACCATTCGGTAGATACTTCCCATGTAAAACGCAGACACTATGACGCATGCGACGTAACTTGAAATGCCGCCGATGGCGTAAATGATTATCATTTTCCAAACAGCGGCGCCGGCTACCGCGTTGTCGATTACGAGTGCGGCAAAAGCCGACCAACCCACCTGTACAACGCCACTCACGGCGAGGGCGGAGATCACGTATGCGTCGTAGTGTGAGTAGAGATCCATGCGGAAGATGCGTTGGGCCAGGACCATCAGGGAGGAGGTTACAATCACGACGGACCAGAAGTACCAATAACCTTTCGTCAAGCGAAAGGTCAATGCCGTCTTGCCTAGCGGCCAGAGCAGCAACGCAATAAGCACGAGAAAGACTGCGTTCAGAACGATTGCGAAAAGGTAGTCGAACAGTTCCTTCTGATCCTCATGCAGCAACCATTTGGAAAACTCTCCCATACCTAATTGTCAGCTAAGCGAAAGTCATTTTTACAGGATTGACATGATTTATCAGGATTGACATGTAAATCATGTCTAATCCTGCAATCCTGTAAAAAGACTTTCATCAGTAAACTGGCCTGATTCGTTTCCATAAATCATCAAACGCGATGGAATCGTGAAAGGCGGTGGCGTTGATAATCTTGCCATCACGCATCTTCAGGTACCAGGAATACGTGTTCTGATACGACTTGCCGTCGCGAGCCATTGCGGCTCCATCCCACAACACAATGACCATATCTCCATCAGCGTAGATGCCGCGCACAGTCGGCACGAGGGGCGTGGAGAGTCTTGCATTGAAAGGGACGATAACCTGGTCCATAAAATCGCGGCGGCTGTGATATGTTCCCGACGTTGCAGACAGGCCAACTATGGTCCATTTTGCGTCGGAAGCGAGTAAATCAAAGACGGTTCCGGCACCGCGCCGCCAGTTGTCAAAAGCGGCTTGTACAGTGCGACGGTTTTTCTCTTCAACGTCACCTTGCGCCATCGCCGTCGTTTTCATCGCTGTGAAAACAAAAACGACTCCGATGATAACCAACAGAACGTTTCTAAACTGCACACCTTGAGTTGACATGCTCTCTCCTGTTTAGATCGATTGTTAAGTCATCCTAACGCGGATGATTATCTTGTTAGGATTTAGGGCACGTGTATAATTCCCCAGTATGAAGCTTTCCGCTGACATTGCAGCACGTACCTTGCCGGCATCTATCAGCAACGATGACCAGCAGTATATAAGACTGGCTGCCAGGTTTCTGAGAGAACAAGGCGCCAAGAGGGTATGGTTATTTGGCTCGCTAGCAAAGGGCCGTTGACCGACAGTTCATTCAGACTTCGATTTTGCTGTTGAAGGACTTCCGGGAGATCGGTTATTCGGAAGCGTGGGCCATTTGCTACAGATCTTGCCTCGTCCTGTCGATATCGTCGAACTCGAAGCGTGTAACCCACTTTTGCGTGAGCAAATTCTTGAACACGGAATTGTCCTTGATGATGAGAATTGATTCTAACGCTGCCCTTGCTTTGGCCGCTGTTATTCGTAATGACGTTGAGGCTATTGGCTTTCGTCACAAGTTTCGCCATGCATACGAGTTCAAACTCGACCAGGTCAAAACACTGGGACTTTGGAATCGCTGGTCAGTTGAGAATGCCTCAGTAAAGCAATCACTGACTCGCTTCGCGCTGACCAGCTAGAACAGTTCGGGATCAAGCCATAATTAACGCACCGCTGTCTAAGCCCAAAAAGCACAAAAAGCACAAAAGAGTTCAACCTCATTTGTGCCTTTGTGCTTTTTTGTGGCTAATGGCCTTCGTGGCCTTCAGTCGCTCGCTTTCTCTACTCGTCCACCCAGATGCTTGCCGAGAAACTCTTCCATCGCGCGGTAAAACTCGAAGCGGTTCTCTTCATTCGCAAAGCCGTGGCCTTCGTTTGCTTTGACGATGTAAGGTACTTCGATGCCGCGTTTCTTCAGAGCCTCGACCATCTGGTCCGATTCCGCCTTGTTTACGCGCGGATCGTTGGCCCCCTGCGCAATCAATAGCGGCACTTTGATCTTGTCAACGTGGAAAACCGGAGAGGCCGCCGTCAAAAGGTCCTTCTCCTTTTCCGGATGTCCAATCATTTCGTAGATCATTTCCAGGTATGGCTTCCAATACGGTGGGATGGATTTCATGAACGTAAACAGGTTCGAGACACCTACATAGTCAACTCCCGCCGCATAAAGATCAGGCGTGTAAACAAGCCCCGCGAGCGTTGCATACCCGCCGTAGCTGCCGCCATAGATACCAATGCGCTTCGGATCGGCGATACCCTGCTTGATCAGCCATTGGACACCATCAGTGATGTCGTCCTGCATCGCCTTACCCCATTGTTTGAAGCTGGCTTCCCAAAACTTGCGCCCGTATCCGGTCGAGCCGCGGAAATTAACCTGCAACACCGCATAGCCGCGGTTCGCGAGGAATTGAACTTCAGGGTTATAACCCCACTGATCGCGAAACCATGGACCACCGTGTGGATTCACGACTACGGGCAGATTGCGGGCCGGCACGCCTTTCGGCAGTGTCAAGTAACCGTGAATCGTCAGCCCATCGCGGCTCTGATACTTGATCGGCTTCATGGCCGCCATGTCCTGATCGTTCAGCCAGGGGCTTATGTCGGCGAGCTTGCGGAAATCTTTCGACTTCAGATCGTAGAAGTAGTACGAGCCGCGTGAGCGATCGGTGAACGTGCGCACCAGGCACTTGTCCTCCTCAAGATTGCAGCCGGCCAGACGCACTTCATAACCAGGCAAACGACGCTCGAGATCTTTTTGCAGGTCCGCTCGCTGCTTGTCGATGAAGTGGTACTGTGTTTTGTCGGTGGTGTACGAGACGCCGGTAATCGCGCGGCGCTTGCGAGAACTGAGAAGATTCGTTACGTCCACTTCAGGATGCTCGTATATCTTCTCCATCTCCTTCTTGTTTTCGACGTCGTATTTGACGATAGCGGTCTTGTCGCGACCGATATTCGTCGCTACATACAACTGTTTGTTATCAGCAGTGAATAGCAATGGTGCAATGGTCTCTTTAAAACTGGTGGTGACGAGCGGCGCAAACTTCTCTGTTTCGGCATTGCGAAACAGCAAGGTGCTATTGACGCCATCCGTCGTTATGGCAATGCGGAGTTTTCCATCCCAATCCGTAGCCCAGCCGGTGTAGTTGCCGGGATTTTCGGCAATCATCTGCATCTCGCCAGTGTTTACGTTGATACGATAGACATCGAAGACCTGCGGCACGCGCTTGTTGAGACCGACGAGGATTTCGTTCGGATTTTGGTCAAGCCGATCGATGATCTGGGCGCGAACCTTTTCAAACGGAGTCAGGTCCTTAGGATTCGAGCCATCGCTACTGACGGCATAAAGCCGGAAGTTTTCATCGCCCCCGGTGTCTTGTATGTAGACAAGGCGGTTGTCGCCTTTCCACGCGAAGCCCGCGATGTCGCGCGCCTTTGCGCTGGTCACGCGAGTCGCCTGGCCAGATCCGATCTTCTCGACAAAAACATTGAGGCGGTTCTCCCAGGGCTGCATAAAGGCCAGGTACTCGCCATTCGGCGAAAGCGTGTAAGCCACCTTCACGGGATTTCGGAAGAAATCCTTCATCGGGATTAGTGGCGGCAATGCTGCCTTAATTTGCGCGTTTTTCTGCGCTAAAGCTGAAAAGGGAAAGAGTAGTAAGAGCTGTAGCACCAGCACCAGGGCTTTGGTTTTCATTGACGTCCTCCAGGTTTTGAAGATATTTGCCGGCGGTTTCGTGCTAGTACGTTAACGGCTGTCAATTGGTTGCGCAACTTTCCGGATGAGCTAATCTTGACAAGCTTCCGGCTGAATCATAGGTTAACCGCCGTCTTCAGTATTAATCGCGGTCGAGGTTTCGCCCAATGCTCAGATCATCTTTGCGCGATGTTCGTATGGTGTCTCTCTTCCTTGTTTTGTTGCTGCTCGCCTTCTCGAGTGCATGCCGGAGCGACGCAACACCAGACACACGCGCTGCCGATGAGACTACTCTAAGAAAGCTGGATGACGAATGGTCCAGGGCAGTGGGTGCAAAGGACGTTGAGAAAACAATGTCCTACTATGCAGACGATGCCCTGATGACGCTACCGAATATTCCGACACTGACAGGCAAAGACCCAATCCGAACACTTTGGAAAAGTCTGCTCGAATCTCCGGGCTTTGCGGGAAGCTGGAAGGCAACAAAGGTTGAAGTTGCGCGATCGGGAGACCTGGCGTATGTGACTGGAACCTATGAGATCACGGAGCACGACGAGAGCGGCAATCCTATGACGGACAAAGGCAAGTATCTGAAGAATTGGAAAAAGCAAGCGGATGGTAGTTGGAAGTGTGTGGCGGATATGTTTAGTTCAGATCAGTCGCTGGTGCCGTTTGCCGGAGAGTCATCGAAATGAGCCGCAAAATCGACGAAAACCATTTGGCCACAAAGAAGCACAAACAGCACAAATAAATCCAGGAGATTGCCGCATTGAAATCATTAATTACCGTTTTAAGCTTGGTGCTCGCTGCTGCTCCAGTAAATGCACAGAATTCCGCGTCCAGGCTCGAGGGTCAGGTCGTTTGCTGCGCCGAATGTTGGGCGGAAGCTGACCGCACCAAAGTCGAGTTCGGTACAGCCGAAGATTTGTTAAAGGCCAAATCGTGTGTTGAGGGTGGCGATCCCACGTTGCTGGCGGTTCGTGAAGGAGAAGGGTTTAAGCTGTATCAATTAGCTCTCGGTAAGTTTCGCCTGCCCGGAAAAAATTGGCTGGAATTCGTGGGTAAGCGAGTTGCGATAGCAGGGACCGTTCAAACAAAGAAAGATGTCACGTTGATCCGTGTCGATAGTTTGGAAGTGCTCTCGCCAAGTGTTGCAGAACGTGAAGCCGCAAAGTCGATCGGCCAGACCGTAGATCTAACTCTGAAGGATCTGTCGGGTGTGAACCAGAGTCTGCAAAGCTTAAAAGGCCGGATCGTCGTTCTAAACTTCTGGGCTACCTACTGTATTCCGTGTCGAACAGAAATGCCGGATTTGGCAGCGGTGCAAAATGAATTCGCGCCGTTAGGCGTTCAGGTTATCGGAGTCTCCACCGATGACGTCGCCGATCGAAATAAAGTGCTCCAATTTGTAAGAGAGACAAAGGTGAATTTCCCGATTTGGATCGGTGGTTCTGCCGCGGACATGGTTAGGTTCGGCCTGGGCACAGCTTTACCCGGAACAGTGGTTATCAACCGAGAAGGACAGATTGCGAAGATCATCTCGGGCGTGGTCAATCAGGCTGCACTGCGAAAAGAGATCGAATCGCTGCTGTCGGTCGCAAACAACAGCACGGTGCTGAATGAGAGAAGCACAGGGGAACGGAAACCCGAAGTTTCAGCCGTTCCGAGTTGACCTCTTTGACCGGGAGAGGGCCGCGCCGTGAGCGGGGCAGGAGAAAACAGCTACAAGTGGACGTACGGTGTAAGACTAATTGCCAAACAGATCGATCGAGCCAAGTGGCGTAACACCCTCACCTATCGTTTTCATCCGCGATTTACGGCGGGAATTGAATACAACCCACTGGCCGGGAAAGTCAGCCCACTTGCGAATCTGGTGATTGTGACTGAAACACATCAGCGGCCGGCGGTTATCGTAGGTACAAGCTCGGATCGAATCGGCACGCCATCCGGACAATCGTTCTATGCGACGCTGAGCAAGAGTCTGAAGCACCAGACAAACCTACCCATCAGCCCTTATGTTGGTGTGGCTTATGGAACGTTTGAAGATCGTGCGCGCGTGATCGGAGGCTTGAATATCGCGGTTGGCGAGCATTGGAGTTCAACGATTTTGTTTGATGGAGTACGCGTGCATCCGATCGTGAATTACACGGTGGGGCCGCACCAGATTGGCATGATCTTCGAACGCGGACGGCATCCCGGAATAAGCTACAGCATTTCCTTTTAGCTCTCGGGCACTTGTGGGGAAGAAATTTTCTCGCGCAAAGGCGCAAAGAAAGCCCTTACGCGGTAGCGCTTTGCGCTTGCGTCTCGGTCGGGTGAGCGGAAGGAGTTGATCTCCTCCCGCCCGGTTTCATCTTGTGCGCCACTCAGCCGCGTTTGTAACGCTTCCTGAGCGCTCCTCCTATCCCAAGAATTCCGCTGCCTAGCAGCAGAAGGGTGGCAGGTTCGGGAATGGGTTGAAGCTGTCCGCGAATCTCGCCGTTCGGAAACTGGGAAGTGTGAATGTTCAAATAAGCCAAACCGTTCAGTAATCCAGTGATGAACGCCGCCTGTGCTCCTGCCACCGTGCCGCCGTTTGCAGCAATGAACGCAGGGTTGTACGAGGAAGCAAGAGTCAGGTCAAACGTTTGTAAATAGGTACCGGTAGTAACGCCGACCGGGAACCCCGGAAAACTCGGAACGGTAGTAGCGGGGATTGCTATGCCTCCTGGCGGGGCACAACAATGGATGTGAGCAACAGTTGTGGGACTTACCAAACCGGCGAATGCAACGTTGACTGTCAGGGTATTTGCATCAGTGTCCAACGTTACTAATGCACTGCCGATCCCCGTTGAAGCATTTGGCGGGACTTCCTGTGATCCAGTGAGCGTCGTGGTGAACACGATGGTGTCCGCTTTTGCTATTGCGGAAAACATCAAAACAGCCACCACAATCCCAATGAGTTTCACTGTTTTCTTCATTCATTAACCTCCCTTTCTCGTTCTGAAAAGAGTAGATGGGCTTCTACGGCTGCTAGTGCAGGTAGACGCGTTTCGCAAACCAGGCACACATCAAGCAAGGACAAACAGCTGTAACTTCGTCGGGGAATATATTTGGAGGAGAGAGAAGAATTGTTGGCGGCAAACAGAGTGCCAGCGTCTGTTTAGCGTAGTAAACCCCTGTTAACACGCTCTTTATTAAAGTGACGGAACTGGCCGTCCAAGAAAATCATTGCGACATTTGGATCGATGTTTACAAATTTGGATTATGGGCGATGCGTTTATCGAGTACGAACAAGCTGCCAACCAAGAATGGAAAGATCCTGCCAACTCAAAGGGCATAAACCTGTCATGACATTCACAAACGATGAGGTGTAAATTTCGCGAATAGTTCCGGACTGATTGGTTTGTAATTTTGAGGAGTAATTGTAGGGGTGACCCTCCGTGTCCCCTCCACTTTTTCATATTTTATTTATGTTACTTAGGCACTTTCGAGCGAGGGAAGAATGCGTTACCCGACAACGTTCTTTAGATACCCGTCTGACCGGGAGGTTGACAATGGATCCCATTTCTATCATCCCGAGTTAGATGTTCTGCGGTTTGCCGCTTTTTTTGCAGTCTTCGTACATCACGGTCTTCCACGCGACGCCAGTCTTTACATTGGTGCGGGCCTGTCACCCACTGCGACTCAATGGCTTCTCACGGCCAAAGAGGCGGGGGCGTTCGGCGTTGATCTTTTCTTTGCCTTAAGTGCGTACCTGATTACCGAACTCCTGCTCCGCGAGTCTGCGCAGCAGGGCACATTTAGCATTTCTGCATTTTATGTTCGGCGAGCGTTACGCATTTGGCCGCTGTATTTCGCATTCCTCTTAGCCACTATATTTGTGATTCCCCTCATCCTTCCTCAGGAAAGATTCGGGTCTATCTACATAGCCTCATTCGCTCTTTTTGTTGGTAACTGGGTGTGTGCAAGTTATGGATTACCTTTCTCGGTCGCGAGTCCGTTGTGGAGCATATCGGTGGAAGAGCAGTTCTATATCGGCTGGCCACTGTTGCTACGAGTGTTCGGAATTAATCGTATTAAGCAGCTCGCGATCGGACTGCTGGGAGTGGCGGTAGGAACTCGGGTTTTGTTGGCGACACTGTCTGTCGAACATCCGGGAGTTTGGTGTAACACACTTGCGCGACTCGATCCGATTGCTTTAGGTGCGATTCTCGCCTTCGCTCTTAGTGGACGTGCACCGCAAATCAAAAGCGCACTTCGGATGGTTTTAGGTGGAGCTGCGTTGGCGAGTTGGTGGTTGGTCGCGCGCTATCTAAGTCATGACGGCCCGACCAGCATCGTGACCTATGCTGTTAGTGGTCTGGCTAGTGTGGTGTTGCTGGTAGCGGTTCTTCAAACTAACGTTCCGCTCCTGCGTGTTGCTCCGTTTTCATGGCTAGTGTACCTGGGGCGCATCTCTTATGGGTTATACGTTTTCCACCTGTTTGCGCTTGCGGTGGTGATGAAGTGGTTGGTCGTTCCGGTTCTCGGGATTCCACTTAACTTTGAAGGTCGCTTTATCGCTGCATTCACGCTGACAGTGATACTGGCGGCAGTATCTTACAAGTTTCTTGAGGAACCTTTCCTGAGACTAAAAAAGCGTTTCACTTACACTCCCACTCTTAAACCGGTCTACCAGGTGGTTCGTCCGCGTGCGATCTCGAGCCAACCGGACGTTGTGGGTTGATTCGTTGATTCGTTGGTTCGTTGATTCGGCTTTGCCCGAAAAGTCATTCTGACATTGCTCCGGAGGAGCAAAATGTTTATAGCCCCCAAGATTCTGTGATTTACCCGCTCCGTCAGGAGCGGAATGTAACAACTCCTGAAAGCACATTGCGCTCCGGTGGAGCGCAGAGCTATAGAGGTATTACAGCTATAAACATCGTGCTCCTCTGGAGCATTTCGCTGCGAACGCGCCGTAGCTTTTGCTCGTCTCTGCGCTATACTAATCCAAACTCATAACAGTCGGCTGGAAGGTATTAAGGGTACCTCTCTTAGCGGAACACCTGTTCGAGGCGCTTGAACTTAATCCCACTCTTTGGGTTGGCGTGAGTAGACAACGTAATGAAAATTCCCACTGAGCCCATCGGAAGTATCCCGCGGCGTCCGGAACTTATTAAGGCGGTGAAGGCCTGTGGCCCCGACGACCCGCGGCTGGAGCCTTTATATGAGAACGCGATTCGAGAAACTATCGAAGATTTTGAGGCAACCGGCTCTCCGGTGATCACAGACGGTGAACAGTGGAAGTATCACAACTTCTGGACCTATTCCGTGCAGGGACTCCCAAACACTGCGCCTGACGGCTTTAAGATTCCGTTTTCTGCCGGTCATACCCGGCGCATGCAGCGACTGACTGCGGGACCGTTTAGATATAAAAGATCCGCTGACCGTTATCTTGAGATCGCGATGCGTTACGCGCGCGTACCTGTAAAGCAGGCCGTCATCTCGCCTTCTGCGCTGAGTTTGATGTACCCAGCCAACGAGATTCCTGATTATTCGCGTGAACAGTTCATTGACGACTTGTTAAGCGAGCACGAAACTGAAGTGCGTCGTTGCCTTGAAAAAGGCGCGTATAAAGTACAGATTGACTTCACCGAAGGACGGTTGGCCGTTAAGCTCGACCCCCGAGGCGATCTCCTCCATAGCTTTATCGATCTGAATAATCTCGCGCTGGCGCGATTTTCTGAAGCTGAACGTAAGCGAATCGGCGTGCATACGTGTCCCGGCGCCGATCGCGATTCCACGCACAGCGGCGAGGTTGATTATGCTGAATTGTTACCGAGCTTGTTCACTCTCAAGGTGGGCAATTTCTACATCGCTTTGGCCCGTGAAAAGGACCGCATCACGGTCTTGAAGAATATTCGCGAATACATGAGGCCGGATCAGCAGATCTTCGTTGGCGTTACAAACCCGATCGATCCGCGCATCGAAACAGCCGAAGAAGTTCGCGATCGGATCATCGAGGCGGCCGAATATATTCCCATCGCGCAATTGGGTACTACGGACGATTGTGGATTCTCGCCATTCAGCGACGACACTTCAACCAGTCGAGAAACTGCGTTTGCAAAAATCCAGGCGCGCGTACTCGGTACCAATTTGGCTGCCGAAGAATTGGTTTAGTTATGAGGGAAGAGAACGAAGAGCAACGGCTGCGAATGGTGGCGTTCGAGAACGCCAGAAGTATAAGAATCGCGCGCGAACGTGCCGAGAAGGAGCTTCTTCGCTCTCAGGAGGCGTTGCGACGCTCTCAGCAGGAACTCACAGACTTTATAGAAGACGCGCCGATCCCAATGACCTGGGTTGGACCGGATGGCACCATTCTCTGGGCCAATCACGCGCGTTTGGAAATGCTCGGCTACAGCAAAGAAGAGATCATCGGCCGTAGATTAGCGGATTTCCACGTCCAGCCACACCGCATCGAAGAGGTTCTTCGCCAATTAATGAAGGGTGAAACCGTACCCGAACTTGAGGCGCGACTGCGTCGCAAGGATGGCTCTATTCGCGATGTGCTTATCACCGCCAGCGCATTTTGTGAAGACGGGAAATTTGTTCACGCCAGCTTTTTC
Organism: uncultured Acidobacteriota bacterium; assembly: GCA_963826255.1. Taxonomy (GTDB): domain Bacteria; phylum Acidobacteriota; class Blastocatellia; order Pyrinomonadales; family Pyrinomonadaceae; genus PSRF01. The sequence goes on along the minus strand of CAWGWK010000002.1, from coordinate 4,276,457 downwards.
ACCCGCGATATCACAGACCGCAAACGCGACGAACAGGCACGCGCTACTCTCGCCGCCATAGTTGAATCGTCAGGCGATGCCATCATAAGCAAGGACCTCAACGGCATCATTACGAGTTGGAATTACGGAGCGGAACGCCTGTTTGGCTACGCGGCTGACGAGGCGATAGGACAACGGATCGAGATGCTGATCCCGCCGGAACGAATTCACGAAGAACCAGGGATTCTCGAACGAATCCGTGCGGGAACGCGTGTCGAACATTATGAGACGATCCGCCGTCGCAAAGACGGCACTCTCGTAGACATCTCGTTGACTGTTTCTCCAATACGAGATGCCCGGGGGCAAATCGTCGGGGCCTCTAAAATCGCGCGCGATATTTCAGAGCGCAAGCGGACGGAAGCTGAGCTGAAGTCTCTTATGAGACAGGAGCGGGAAGCACGCGCCGAAGCTGAAGCCGCGAATCGAGTGAAAAACGAATTCATGGCGATGATATCCCATGAATTGCGTACGCCGCTAAACGCGATTATGGGATGGGTCCAGTTGCTGAAGAGCGGAAAATTGAACCAGCCTGAGATCGAACGAGCGATCCAAACGATCGATCGCAACGCGATGGCCCAGTCAGCCATTATTAACGAGCTGCTCGACGTCGCGCGCATCATTAGCGGCAAGTTGAAGATCGATATGAAATCGATGGATTTGGCCGCCGTGATCGAGGCGGCGATAGATGTAGTGCGATCCGCCGCTGATGCTAAGAACATAGAGATTGTCGCGTCGCTGGATGGCTCTGTTGGGCCAATCGCCGGAGACGCCACTCGGCTACAACAGGTGATCTGGAATCTGCTGAGTAATGCAATTAAATTCACGCCGAAACTCGGGCGCGTAGAAGTTCGTTTGCAACGTGCCGGTACTCACGTGCAGGTGGTGGTAAGCGACACGGGGGCTGGAATTCCGAAGGACTTTCTGCCGCATGTTTTCGAGCGCTTCAAGCAGGCTGACGCTTCAGTTACGAAGACTCATGGAGGTCTGGGTCTCGGACTTTCGATCGCGCGTAATCTCGTCGAGATGCATGGCGGCAGCATTCGGGCCGAAAGTGAGGGAGAGGGAAGAGGGGCAACATTCACGATAAGTTTTCCGGTGATGGCCGTGATCGACTCACGATCCGCAGCTCGACAGAGTACCTCAGCAGCGCGTGCGGAAGCGCAACAGGCTCTCTCACATGATAACGTTGAATCCGACCTACTGAACGGAATGAGGATACTTGCCGTTGATGATCAGCCTGATACTCGCGATTTGATCATACTCGCCTTGACCCAATATGGGGCTGAAGTGCGTTCATCCAGCTCTGCGAGTGAGGCGCTCCAGATGATTAAGGAATGGAAACCCGATGTCCTGATCTCCGATATCGGGATGCCTGACAAAGATGGTTACGACCTGATGCGGAGTGTTCGTGCACTTGAACCGGAAAGTGGCGGACTAGTTCCCGCGATCGCGCTGACCGGATTCGCGGGTGCCGTCGATGAGTCGAACGCGCGCACCGCAGGCTACCAGTTGCACATGGCAAAGCCAGTGGAAATTAGCGAACTTGCGGCAACGGTCGCGGAGCTCTCGGGTAAACGCTAAAACAATAGTTAATCGTTTTAAGATGTACGAGACTTATGTGGCTTCCACCAGCCTCACTTCACTCGCTTCAAAGTCCGTTTATATGTCACCTGATCGCCGATGATCAGAGTGTCGTCTGTTAGCTCGTAGGGTCTTACCTGGTCCGTGCCCACCTGACTGGGATCCAATCCGCCTTCAACCTTCACCGTGATGTTTGTCGAATCGATGGTGTAGGTTCCGTAATACGCGATGTAGCCGTTGAAGATTGCGAGCGCCTCATCCGGCGTTGGGCTATCCGGTTTCGCGATCTGCTGCGGAGGCGTTGTCATGATTTGTATCGACGCATGGCCTGTGTTGTCGTAAATGAAATATCCGCTCGGCGGATTGCCGAAGGTGTAAGGTACCCACTTCCCGGTATCGGGGTTTTTGTCTTCAGCCGAGATCAAACTCCATGTGCCGACGATCTGACTTTGAACACTCTCGTGAGATGATTTACCGGAAATAGTTTCTGAACTCATTTGTCCTCCTTCACAGCAGTCTTACGTCACTGGATACGTGCGCAACCACAGCACGCTTGATGGTATTTCTATTGACGGATTCGCGTCGTGAGCATAACATGCGCGGCGTCAACGAAGTACACTGACGCGGTTTCCTCGTCCACACGTAATCGACCACATTAGCGTCTCTCGCTTTACCCAGTTTTCGTAGTTTGTGAGAGAAGCGATGTATTGATGGCCTGCCAGTATCCACTCGATAGTTTCAGCGCACGTGGATCGTGTTGCGGTTGGCCTCACACATTCTAAACCGGGATTAAACTATGGGTACTATCCTGACTAAAAATCCAAGGGCCATCATTATCCTGCTGGCCGTCATGCTGATAACTTTTATGAGTTACAGTTGTCGCCAGACATCACCCACAAACGATGCGGCACAAAGCCAGCGAGCGGCAGCTCCGTCTCCGACCGGTTCACCGATCGTGATTCCGCCATGGCCCCCGGGATTCCCACAACAGATGCCTACGCCTGTCATATCCGGTAACGTCCCGCAGCAGGTTTTGCTTCCCGGACTCGGATTGCCCGGCAGCTTTTCAACACCGCTCGAGATTCGACCCTACTTCGATTACTTCTCATGGCAGTCGTTCATCGCATTAAACTGGCCCGCCACAAGCGGCGCACGAGGTGTTCCCGACCAACCGGCTAATCAGAGTGTTTTTCTCAACGCGGCGAGCGGCACTCCGGTAGTTTGGGGAACGTATAAAGATTCAGTCGATCTGTTTGGTCAGGGTAACCAGCGGCCGAGTCCGTGGGAGTCGCAGGACAGTCCCGTGAATCCCTGCTCCGGAGGAACTGCCGGTCAAAAGCTGCTCGTCTTTCTGACGAAGGGCGAGACGCCGCTTATGCAGACGCAGCAGGCGTTCTCATTTCCGCTCATCGACCAAAGGAATAATTACGTCTATTTCGACATTCGCTACGATCAGGCTGAATACAATTTCATTCGCGGCCAGGACAACGATCAAACGTCGTGGCTCTACCTCCTCAAGAATCTTCGACCAAAAGAGAACGCTCAGTTTGGTGTGCAAATGCCGATGACCACGCCCACTACCCTCGGCTCGATCATGGTTAAAGCTGCGTGGCGCATCAGCACCGCGCAAGACGATCAGAAGCGTTTCTACACCACCGGCGCTCAGATTTATGATCCACAGACGCAGAAATGTACACCGACGACCGTGTTGCTGGTTGGGCTTCATATCGCTCACAAAATTGATCCGTTTACGGAATGGGTGTGGTCCACTTTTGAACAAGTTGACAATGTGCCGCCGGACAGTGACGCATCGCCGAAGCCGACTCCACCGCAGAGCGGTTATTCCTTCAACAACGGTCAGGCTACTCCGAAAACCGACGGCGGCTACGATTACAAACCAAAGCTTCCAACTGCTGGTCAGCCACTGCCGTCACAGTCGCCCGTTCAGGTAACGCGCGTGAATGCAATTCCCAACACGCCGGCGGGCCAATCGACACGTGAGATTAACGCCTTCTACCAATCCATCCTGAAAGGAACAGTCTGGCAGTATTACCAACTCGTGGTGACGCAGTGGCCATTCAACCCCGGCATTGGTCCCGGCAATCCGTTTATGTTGATGCAGAACGGCGGCGTTTACCCGCAGAACGCAGGCAGTGCGTTTCCTGTTAACGGTGCAGTCAACACAACCATGGAAACTTACTTTCAAACGCAGAACGATGCTGCCGGAGCGGGCGGTAATAGCTGCATGAGTTGTCATTACAGAGCAGGCCAGTCTGATTTTAGTTGGGGCCTGAACCGGAGGGCGCACTAAATGGATAAGAAAACTGAAATCGCGCTGCTCAAGCGGAGAAGCGCTCCCCGACCCGAGACCGTAACCTCGCCTGCGACGACGGCTACAGCCACTCTGCCGCCACCTCCGGCAGCCCAGGCGCCAACCGGCTGGTGGATGTACCACGGCGATCCGAAGCACACCGGTTATGTGTCGGACAGCAATCTCAACGTTGCGAGTGTCTCTTCTTCAAATTTCGCACCGCTGTTTACACTTCAACTCGGTGGACCCGTGCTCTCCGTGCCCGCAATCGCAGACGGGTTTATCTATGTAGGGATCGCCAATTATCATCAGGCAACAGGTGGAAATGGCGGGGCACTTCATAAAATCGATATCACCACCGGCGCTACTGTCCAAACTTTTACGTGGGACCTCGGCAACGACAGCGAGGACATTCACAGTTTCACGGGAATGGGCTGCACCCCGTTGTTGTTTAATGATCGGGTTTACTTCGGAGCATTCAACGGAAAGTTTTACTGCCTGCATCAGGACACACTTGAATTGGACTGGGTCACTGATCTGCGCAACCAGGATCTCGCTCATAATCAACCGGTAACCAACAACATCGGAGTTAGCCAAGGCGCTCCAGCCGCTGTCATCTGGACCTCTCCAGTAATTTCGGCTGACGGCTCGAAGGTTTACGTGGGCTGCGGCGAAGGTGAGAACCCGCAACTCTATAGCTTCGTGTTTTGTCTCAATTCACTTACAGGTGTGGTCGAGTGGATCTACTGCACGAACCTTTTTCCCGGCGCGCAGTTTAACCCGCCGAATCTGCTGCCGAAGCAGGCAGTGCAAACACTGCCACCGCCGCCGGGCTATCAAGTTTACGACGGTGAACCGATCGTCATGGGCTGCTCAGTGTGGGGCGCAATCGCATACGACGAGGATCTGAATCGCATCTATTGCCCCACAGGCAATCAGCAGCCTGAGCCTAACGGCAATTGGCAAGAAGGCCCATTCAAACCTGAGCTCCCAAGCCCTGGTTTTTCCAACGGGTTGTTGTGCCTTGATGCCACGACAGGAAAGTTCATCGCTTTCTTTCAAGTGCCGCCCGAGAGCAACTACCGCGATTCCGATATCGATATAGACATCGGCAGCGCGCCGGTCATCGCTAATCTCGGTACGAGGAAAGTTGTAATCCTCACGTGTAAAAACGGCAGTTTCCACGTACTCGATGCAAACGATTTGAAACTCATAAAGTGGCGGCAACTGTTGCCTTATCAGAACGACAACAAGACACGCATCGGGACTGTCGACGCACATCCCAAAGATCCGAATGCGCTCAATCCTCACGTGACCAATGAAGAATCGGACGAAACGCCGGGTGAAAACTTTTCCGGTCCCTTTAACACCGCTGCTTTTTATCCGGGTTCCGCTGATAACCCGCAAACGATCTCACCACGGTTTTTCATCGGCATGGGTGGGCCAAACTACCATAATGCGTCGCCGGGTATTGATTTCAATTCGACACCGTTCATGCGTGCGATCGATTTCAATTCCCCTCAACTTGTCGATGCCTGGCCCATGGACAACAGCGATCCGCGCAAGTATCTCAATTCGTCCCACGTTGACGAGACAAACGGCGTCTTCGCCGGCATGTATACAACCGCCGGCGAGTGCGGTTTGAGCTCGCCCGCCGTGGTTAACGACGTGGTGTTCTGCTCGACCAGCAAAGTGTCAATCTACGCGTTCGATGTGCGCGATGGCCGCCTTCTCTGGTGGGACGACATGGGAATGCAGACCGACGGTTATAACGGAGGTTATGGCTACTGTTTGGGTCCTGCGATCTGGAAGGACTACGTCGTAGCCGGAGCGTTGGTCTTCGGTCGAGATGGCGGCGTGCTGAAGATCTACGGTTTGAAACCTTCGTCATCGCCATGATGACTCCCGTAGAACGCCTTCGCGAATTTCAAACTGCGAGTACCAAAACACGACTAGTGGAGAACGACGATGGCTGTCTCTTTCAGCAACGACATCATGCCGCTTTTTAATCAATTTAGTGGGCAGATGATGTGGCGGTTCGATCTTACAAACTACGATCAGGTTAAGGCGAACGCGACTGTTATCTACGGCCGCATCAACGGCGGAGGCATGCCGCCGCCTCCCTTTGATCCTCTGACGCTCGAGCAGATCCAGTTATTCCAGCAGTGGATGCAAGAAGGGTATCAGCCATGAGGAGTGAATGGTGCCGTACAGCATTCGCGACATGACTGGTTTTCTCGCCTCTTTGGCATTGACGTTCGCGATGGTCCACACCGCCATTGCTCAAAGCGGCAGAGCAGCAGTCGGCGGAACCATCTCCGATCAGGCCGGTGCTGTCATCGTCAGTGCTGAAGTGCAACTTTTAAATATAGCCAGCGGGGCAACGCTAAAGACGACGACGAATGCGTCCGGCAAATATGAATTAACGGACCTGCCATTCGGTTCCTACCAGCTTTCTGTTAACAGCCAGGGCTTTGCCGTTGCGGCGCGAAGTATCACCCTTCGCCGGGGGAAAAACTATCTGGAAAACTTTTCACTCACGCCTGGCGCGATTGAGAGCAGCCTCACGGTTACTGCAGGAAAGGGAAGTGCTCGAGTTGCTGCCGAGACTCCGCAGATGGTTTCAGTGGCCGAGGCAACGGAGATCGAAGAACGCCGCCCGTTATCAACCTTGCGCCTCATAGAGCGAGTGCCAAACCTTACCCCGGTGATCGCCAATCCCGCCCTGGAGCGGCCACGCTTGCGAGGACTTGCTTCAAACAGAGTGCTGATCGTTGTTGATGGTGAGCGGCTCAACAACATGCGCAGCGATCCTACTTCCGGAGTTTCTCCGGGCATTCTTGACGTGGTCCAACTCGAATCGGCCGAGGTCCTCAGTGGCGCCGGGTCGAGTTTGTACGGTTCCGATGCCATGTCAGGAGTTATTAACCTGATTACGACCACTACCAACGCCAACACAACTGATTTAAGCGTGCGTCTCAACGGCGACTTTCACAGTAACAACTCTTTTCGTCGCGGAGCCGCGTCAATAAATTGGAGCCGTCCGGGAATCGCGATCCGGTTGGACGGTTCTCTTTTCCGTCAAGGTAATTACCACGCCGGGAATCGATCCATTTCGATCGATGATGTCGTTCGTTTGGGCCGGCTTGCAAATGAGATGGGTAATGCCGTGGGCAACAATGTCGCACGGACCTTTGCAGTGTGGAATCTTCCCGCCGGTGCTGAAGTGCTAAATGGCGGCGCACACGGATTCAACGACCAGTTGAATGTCTGGTTTTTCCCGGGCTTAAAACACAGCCTGCGTTACCGTCAGTTGAACAGCCAGCATAAGAACCTGGGATTCTCGTTTATTGCCCCGCCGTTTGATCCACGCAATCAGTTCAATAGCTTTCGCCGTCTGGACAAGTATGGGCTGCGCTACGAAGCGCGCGAATTGCAAAGCTGGCTGCCGCGCGTGTCCGCAGGTTTTTACAGGCAAAAATATTCCGTTCCGGATGACACCATTACATCGCAACTTGTCCTCGGCAGTAGTTGGACACTTGTTCCCGATCCGAATACGCAGGAGAACGTGCCTCAGTTAACTGGGAATCCTTCGACGTTCACCGAGGTCAATCTATCTCAAAATAAAAGTTCGATTACTACGTATGGTCTGGATCTGCAGGCGACGTTTGCGCCCTTCGTGGGAACGTTGCTGACTACAGGCGTCGGATATCTGAGCGACTCCTCCGCGGATGAATTCTCTCGCACGGATCTGGTTCCACCATTCAAAGTAATTCGTGGACGGGCCAGTAATCCGGATTCGAAGTACAGAAACTGGGGTTGGTTCAACCTGCTCGAGCACGAACCGTTTGGCTGGTTGAAACTCACCGCCGGAATGCGCGTTGATAACTGGCGCACTGAAGCACGCGTGACACCCGGCTTTCCACTCGACATTGAGACCGCGCTGCTCGATCTGTCTTTCTCATCGCTCGTAGATAATGCTGGTCCAATCAACGCGGCCGGAGCGGCAGGCGTGCTCGATCTGGTCAGAGGAATAAAAGGTATAACGACCAATCGCACCGTCGTCACGGGAAATGCGGGCGCGGTTGTCCGTTTGCCGCAAGGAGTCAATCCATATTTTCGCTGGGGCACGAGTTATCGCGAGCCAGGGATCACGGAGCGTTATCTGCTGCGTGATTTTGGCGATCCGACGTTCAGCGTACTCGTTATTCCGAATACAGCATTGCGCCCGGAACGAGGTCGGGAATATGACGCTGGAGTAAAAATTCGGCGTTCGAAGTGGAACGTCTCCGCCGGTTATTTTAAGAACAACTTAAAAGACTTTATCGGTTCGGCTTTTGCTCCACTGTTGTTTGTGCCGGCCGATCCTGAGCGCGGCATTAATCCGATTTCGCCGTTTTTTCCTTTTCACGGCGTGCTGTACGTGCAGCGCGTTAATACTGCGCGAGCTCGTATTCAGGGATTCGAAGCGACGTACGATGCTGGCCTGTCACTGCGACATGGTGTCGTTACAGTATTCGGCTCGCTCGGGTTGTTGAAGGGCTCAAATCTAACGCCGGATGAAAACACTTTGAAGTTACTCGCCGAATTCTATAACCGCTCTGACACGCCGGTGCCGTTAAGTGGGTCGGCAAATGACGCGCCGTTATCCAGCATCACGCCATTGCGAACAATTAACGGTCTTCGTTTCGACAGCGCAAAGCACCGTTGGTTCGGTGAATACGAGCTACGTTACCAGGGTCGAGTAAAACGCGCCGATCCTCTGGATCTGTCGGCGGCCGTGTCAACCGAGTTCGGCACGTTTCAGAGTCTGAATTCATTTGCTGTGCAATCAGTGCGAGGCGGTTACACGCTGCGCCGCGAAAAGCATCGCATCGCTTTTACGCTGGGTCTCGAGAATCTGTCGAATCGTTTGTACTTTGAACACTTCCAGACTGCGCCCGCTACCGGACGCAGCCTTGTTTTTGGAACCACGGTCGAACTGCATAACCTGATGCGGTAAATGACGACACTGAAAAACTGTTGAGACTGAGGATGCTTTGCACAAAAGTCCATTTGCTCTGGGCTGCGGCTTCGCCGCCTGATGTGAGGCGCGGCTATGCCGCGCCGTGAAAGTTTTAATAAAGTTTGGGCTAGGCCCATGGTTCGGCCTTTGGCCTATCGGGCAAAGCCCAAACCCAAGGGCGCAGCCCAACTTCAAATCCAGGCTGAACGGCGCGGCATAGCCGCGCCTCACATCAGGCGGCGAAGCCGTGGCGGAGAGCCAAAATTGACTTTCGTCCAAAGCCAGACGAGGAGACACGTGTCTTGCTGGAGTTGGTAGCCGGAGGATTTTCATTTCCAACGAGTCTGACTTTTGATCACGCTGGTGTGATGTATATCGGCGAGGCGGGCTTGCCTTTCGGCGGGGCACAGCCGGGCGGTCGCATCTGGCGTCTCGAAAGAGATGCGCGACGCACTTTGCTCGTCGAGAATTTGCGTCCGCCGCTTAACGGAGTCACGTTTCACGATGGCCGGCTTTACGTTTCTGAAGGCGGCCACCCAGCTCGTATTAGCCGTTTTGATCTCGATGGAAAACTCGAGGCTGTGATCCTCGACAACCTTCCTGGTCCAGGTAACTACCACACGAACATGGTTGCGTTTGGTGAGGACGGCAAACTTTATTTCAGTCAGGGTGCGATGACGAATACGGGGATCATCGGGCTTGACGCTTACGAGTTGGGCTGGTTGCGCCGGCTTCCACACGGCCACGACTTGCCGGGTCACGACCTCGTTCTGAATGGCGTTAACGTTGAGACGCCGGACCCGCTAAAACCCGGTGCGGACGCTCGCACGCAAACAGGCGCTTTCGTTCCTTTCGGTGTTGCTACTGAACCTCAGGAACACATCTCTGCTCAGTTACCCTGCACCGCTGCGGTCATGCGTTGCAACACTGACGGCAGCGAACTGGAATTGGTAGCGTGGGGATTAAGGAATGCTTACGGACTCGGTTTCCTTCCCGACGGCAGACTGCTTGCGGTTGATCAGGGCGCGGACGATCGCGGCAGCCGGCCTGTTGGCAACGTCCCGGATATGCTCTTCGAAGTAAAGAAAGACGCGTGGTACGGCTGGCCGGATTTCATCGGTGACGTTCCGATCACCGATCCGCGTTACCAGCCGCAGCGCGGCGCGCCGCCGGAATTTCTCCTCGCTAATCATGATGAACTACCCGCACCCGAAAAGCCGCTGCTCTGTTTTCCGTCGCACACAGCGGCAGTCAAATTCGATGTTGCACCGGCTCGTATGTCCGACTTCGCAGGACAACTTTTTGTGGCTCTGTTCGGCGATGAAGTTCCTATGACAGCGCCCTCCGGGCCGAAAGTCGGTCGCTCAATCGTGCGTGTGGATCCGTCGGACTGGACCATGCACCCGTTCATTCAGGATGGATTACTAAGGCCTATCGATGTTCGTTTCAATCCTGCGGATGGCGGAATGTATATATTGGACTTCGGCAGCTTTGAGATGCTCGAAAAGGGCGGGCTAAGCGCCGAAGCTAACAGTGGTAAACTCTGGCGTCATCACTAAAATGCTGACTCTGATCTTACTTGGATTTGCGTTGAGCCTTGATAGCTTTCGTGTGTCGCTGGGTCTTGGAGCATTGAAGCTACGGCCTCTCCGGCAGTTTCAGGTCGCATTTGCCTTCGGCCTTTGCGATGCTCTGGCGCCCCTCGTCGGCTTGTTGATTGGCCAATCGGTCCTTACTTACGTTGGCAGTTGGGTTGAGCCTCTTGGCCCATTTCTGCTTTGCGCTTATGGCGTTTATGTCGTGTACGTCGGGCGTCGTTGCGCGGAAAAAGAGACAGGCGAGACGGATCGTTGGATAGTGTTGGGGCTGCCACTTTCGTTAAGTTTGGATAACCTCGTCGCCGGCACAACTCTGGGAATGATCGGATCTCCTTTGCTGCTCTCCGTCATAATCATAGGTGCGATGAGCGCGTTGATGTCTTACGCGGGTTTGCTGCTGGGAAGCCTCGCCGTCAATCTCTTTAAGATCAAAGCCGAACTAATCGCCGGTGTCGCACTCATCTTCATTGCGCTCTCTCTGGCGCTGGAGTCGTGGATCTCCTAATCCATCAGGTGGCATCCACCATCGTCGCTACAAGATGGTCCAGCGCTGCCTTCGGATCTCCGCACCTGCCGGTATGAACTGGTGAAGTTTGAATAACTGTGCTGCGCGGTGCGACGAGCCAATGAAAACGTTGGCGCTGCGGTAGCTGGCCGATCGATCCCGCCTCATCGCCACCGCGACAGATGGTTGGAATTGTGGCGAGATGATTTCTAACGAGTTCCATGTCAATCGTTGGATCCAGAGCTAACAGTCGAGATTCATCCAACTTGATGCGTGCTTCCAGAAAAGAGAGATCGGGACAAGAGACGATTATGCCGGCGTTGATAAACTCCTCGCGGTCCACCTTCGGTACGACCCGAATCACAGCATAGTCATACCTGAATTTATCGGGCACGAATAGCCTCCTCAACGAAGTGCCGGGGCGCTTCGAGACGCCTCGTCAGGTATTCGACGTAAGCTTGTCTGTTTTCCGCAACCGTAGTAAACGGAGAGTTTTCGCTCATCCAGTCGTCGGGAACGAGTTCAACAAGTCCTTTGATTACGTCTTCAGTAATCACTGCGGTCATTGCCTGGTCGGCTGTTTCGAGTGCGTTGGCGAATCGAAGCAGGATGTGTTCCTTGATTAAACGGAACGGATCCTTGCTGCGTTGGTCCATGTCGGTCCAGGCATGATGAAAGTACAGGGCGGCGCCGTGATCGATTAACCAGAGCTTGCGATGCCACATTAACATGTTTGCATTTCGCGCGGTGCGATCGACGTTAGTGACATAGGCGTCGAACCAGACGATACGCGACGCAAGTTCAGCATCGGGTTTGTCAGCCACTGGATCGAACATCACCGAGCCTGGAAGATAATCGAGTCCGAGATTCAGCCCGCCGCTGCTGCGGATGAGGTCTTGTATTTCCGGATCGGGTTCCGTTTTAGCGATTTCAGGATCGAGTGAAACGAAGACGAGCTCGGGAACCAATAGGCCGGCGGCGCGGGCAATCTCTCCGGCGATTAGTTCCGCGATGAGTGCTTTGGTTCCTTGACCGGCTCCACGAAATTTGAGGACATACATCCCATCATCGTCCGCCTCGATGATTGCCGGAAGCGATCCTCCTTCACGCAGCGGCGTGACGTACCTGGCGGCATTTACAGTTCTCATTCGAATCCACAGATTACACAGATGATGCAGATTCGTCACTTCATGTTGGATTACCTGCAACAAGCTTTGCACGAAAAGTCACTCTGACATTGCTCCGGAGGAGCAAAATGTTTATAGCCCGAAGGTTTCTGTGATTTACCCGCTCCGTTAGGAGCGGAATGTAAATCCAACGCCGACATTGCGCTCCGCTGGAGCGCAGAGCCATAGAGGATTGAGGCTATAAACATCGTGCTCCTCTGGAGCACTTCGCTGCGTCACCAGCCTTGTAGATCGTTGCCCATGCCGGATGAGTAAAGCGGCGAGGTGATATCATGAGACCCTGGCAAAAGAGGAGAGCGCCAAATGTTAACTGTCGCTAATCGGATCTCATTTTCTAATTAGTTTTTCTCTGACACTGAAGCGCGGATTGCAATCCAAAATTATCCAACTCGCCGGCCTCGGATGCACGATCGCATACGCTGCGTTCATCATCTGGATCTATGCCACGGAACCGCGAAGCTTCAAAGAAGTGACGACGAGCGCTGAGGTCGCCGCCGGCACCTACGAGATCAATCAGGAAAAATTCAATTCCGCTCTCAATCTCTTTCGGCGTGAGCAGTTCCGTGCGGCTCGCGAGGAATGGCAGCAAGCAGATCCGGCGCAGCGAGATGCCCGCACACAGTTCTACATCGCGTATTCGTTTTACCGCGAGGGTTGGGGCCGGATTTATTTCGACCAGGAGTTGTTCAAGCAAGGTGTGGATGCAGTGAATCGAGCAATCGCACTGTCGTCAGCCACTCCGCTAACGATCGATGATCCGGACTTGCAGATGCACACAGCGGCGGAGTTGAAAGCCGAACTTGAACAAGGATTAGAACGCAGCTGGAGCGACGTCAATCCGCTCAAGGTCCTGCGGACAAGGAAGTGAGGAGTTGACCTCACTACCGACACCAACAATGCCGCCGACTAATCGTTTCAGAAACCGCGCGCTGGTGGACTTTGTGGTACTACCACTTCTTTTTCTGACAGTGGCGCTGCTGGGCGGGCTCCGAATTGGTGCCGAGAGTCAAACGTTCATTTTCATCACGCCACCGCTGGTCACGCTTTTGCTCGCGACCCTGTTGATGCTCCTTCTCGTCCGCGGTGGGCTACTCAGATTCCATCAATGGGTTGGCAGCGACCTTCCACCTCTCACGAATGTTTCGCACATCTGGATGTTCATCACAATCTTCTTTGCCTCCGCACAAGCGTTCAACTCTGTATTACCCGAGCGCGGTTTGCTCCACTGGCTGTTCTCGTTCTTTTTTCTTTGGACGCTCTGGAACAATCAGTTTTCGTCATTCGACGCGCGCAGGCTCTTGCGCAGCCTTGCGATTCTGTTCGGGACTGCGTTCGTCCTCAAGCATATGTTGCTGGCGAGTTTGTATAGTCCTGATGGTGGCTGGCTGAAGCGAGTTGCAGGAGCGTTATTGCAAGGAGTCGCGCTCGGCACGCTCGACGCTCCCACCTTTGCACCGGCCACTGGCTATATCGCTTTCTTTACACTGGCTCTCTACCTAGCGGCACTGATCCTGTTGGCATTTGCAGACAATGGCGAGAGAACATACCTCTTGCCACAAAGAAGCACATAAAGCACATAAGCACGGATAAACGTTTGTGCTTTCTGTGCCTTTTTGTGGCTAAGATGTTTTACTTCGCCGGCAGACGATTAGTGATGAAGTCGGCAACTCGAGTCGCGGCTGGTGGATCCATGTTTGCCAACACTGCAACCACGTAGCCTGGTCCAGGGCAGATTTGCAGTCCGCCATTCATTCCCGGTGCTCCGCCTCCGTGGCCAAAACATCTTGTTCCGTTGACTACAGAGTCCTGGAATCCGAAGGCATATTTACCCCCGCCCGCATCAACTTTTCCGGTCGTCAACATTTCTGTGTACTGAGCATTGAGCAATTTGTTTGTTTGCAGCGCAGTCGCAAACCGCGACAGATCTTCGACCGTGGAATAACCACCTCCTGCGGAGGTTCCGCGGAATGGCAGAGTGTCAGTGTTGGGCCTCCAGCCTGGTCCACCAAGACTGGTGTAGCCAATGCTTCGTTCGGAAACCGGTTGATCCTCCGGCTCGGAAGCAGTTGCAGTCATGCCTGCCGGTTTGTAGATCTGATCGCGAACGTAATCGTAATAACTCTGGCCGCTGACTTTCTCTATTAGCACACCGAGTAGAAGAAAACCGTAATTGCTGTACTGCCAGCGACTCCCCGGCTCGAACTGCAGTGCGCGTGTGCCGTAGAGACTCACATAATCGCTCAACGTTTTTAACTCGAGACGCCGCTTGTCGAACTCTGGACCAAAGATGTCGCCCGTTCCTCCCATGTGCGTTAGCAGTTGTTCAATTGTTACTTTTGACGCGACGTCTTTATTTGGATAATCGGTCAGGTACTTGCCGAGAGGCGATTTCAAATCGAGTTTGCCACTTTGCACAAGTTGGAGAATCGCGACCGCGGTAAACATTTTGTTCATTGACCCGAGTCGAAACTGCGTCTTCAACGTATTCGGAGTTTTCTTTTCGCGGTCTGCCAGCCCATAAGCCTGGGCGAAAACAGCTTTGCCGTTTTTTGCCACCAATGCCGCACCCGAAAAACGATCGATGGCAACCTCCTCGTCCAGTTTCTTTCGTAAGGCTGCGATCAATTCGCTTTCGCTCAGGTGCGGAAGGGCAAAGTCAGGTGGTCGGGGAATTGCACTCAGGCTGAGCCTGGTAATCTTGTGTGGTTCGGCCGCTTCGGTCTCAAGAGTCATACGCGCAAACTGATCTGACCGGCGTTCCTGGACCAGCGCAACCATCTTTGTTGGTGTTGACTCCTCGATCTTCTTCAGTTCGAAGCCACCGGTCATCTGTCGAAACCCCATGTCCTGATCGGCACGCTGGAAGCGAGTGGGAAAATTGTTGCGCACGAACTCTTTGTATTTATCAGCGTCGCCGGCGTTGAAA
Organism: uncultured Acidobacteriota bacterium; assembly: GCA_963826255.1. Taxonomy (GTDB): domain Bacteria; phylum Acidobacteriota; class Blastocatellia; order Pyrinomonadales; family Pyrinomonadaceae; genus PSRF01. The sequence goes on along the minus strand of CAWGWK010000002.1, from coordinate 4,261,305 downwards.
GCATCCAACCAGGCCTTTGCTTGATTGCCGGCCGGATTATTGGGGAACTGCGTTTGCGCCTCGCAGGCCGGAACGATAGATAAAAATGCAAAAAGCAGCAGTGTTGCTAACATTGGATAGTTGCTGTTCTTCATGGCTTTACTCTCTTTCGAACGTGGGTGTAAGCGGAAGTTTAACGAACCAGGCAAACAGTGCCAACACGATGACTACAAAAGTCAACAGATAGAATATCGATGCGTATGAGCCGGTCCGGCTGACGGTTTCTGCGAGAAGCAATGGACCAAGCGCCGATGCAATTACCGTCAGCGCCTGTGCAACGCCCTGGATTTTGCCGAGATGTAGTCGTCCGTAAGCCGCACTCCAGAAAGCAAAAAAGATAACAATCACGAATCCGCCGGCTAATCCCATCACAGCCGCATAGATTGCGATGTGTATTTGAGTCGATACGTGAGGAAGTGCGGCCAGTGAGCCTGCGAGCAACACCATCGCGACTGAGAGCAAACGGTTTATCTTCCATTTTGAGGCTATCCAGCCGCCTAAAAAGTTTCCCACGAGCGAAGTCAATGCGACGATGATGAGGCTGCGATGATAGGTCGAAGCATCAAACTGACGTTCAGCCAGAATTGATTCGTTGAAGAGAGCGATACCGGAGGCGATGAGTCCGTAGAGGGAACTCGCTATTCCAAAGACCCAGAAGCTTGGAGTTAATAAAGCCTCACTGAGAGTGTAATCTGTGGAGCTGAGATCGCCCCCGCGCTGCTCGCCGTCGGGATCGATGGAAATAGACTCGGGAGATCGCCGCACGAGTAATAACGCGAGCGGCGCAAGTCCGATAAGAAGTGCGACTCCAATGATCCACCAGGCCGTGCGCCAGCCATTCGATAATACGATCGCACCTATCAGCGGAAATGCGAGCATGAAGCCGATGCTCAACGCGATCGTGTATACGGCCATCGCCAGGTTGAGCCTGCGCACGAACCACTGTCCCACCATCGTAATGCTAACGACCGATAGTGCGCTCTGCCCGAATCCGCGCGTGCACGTAATCAGGATTGCCATTGCGGCGACATTGCTCGCCACGGTCATTCCGAAGACAACAGATGCTAACGCGACGGCGATGACGGTTAAGACTGCCCTGCTGCCGAAACGATCGATCAGTCTTCCGACGCCAACAGAAAACAGAGCGCCGATCAGAGTCGCCCAAAGATTTAGGCGCGCGAAGTAGACGCGATCTATTTGCAGATCTTTGAGGAGGGGTTCTGTTATCAGGCCCAGACCCTGTGTTCGGCCCGGGAGAGTTCCCACCATTGCCAGCGCCGCGACAAATACGTTGACCCATCCGTAATAAAATGGGAGTGCAAAAGGTGGTTGGCGTATTTCAGTAGCCACAAAGGCACAAAATTTTCATTAAGCGGTTGATAGTGAACGCCCGCGATTGCTGAGAACCCAGCTCACACACAAGCTTAAACACACAAGCAGTCCAACCCACCGCGTTAATCCGTCTTTGAAGACGACGGTCGCATTAAAGATGATGAAGATTAAGAAGCTGTGCCAGGCCAGCACTACTAACCACGGACGATGACGATAGGAACCCAGCCCCGCAACCCACCACCACGCGATGTCGCTGATCCATAAGAGCGTAACCGCGTAGTTTATGAAAAGACCACCGCCCCAGTTGATAGCGACTACCTCCGCAGTTTGGCGAGCGGTTTCATTGTAGGCGGAGTCGTGACTCCACGCGTGGTAGAAATCGAACGCGCAAATGATGTGTGCAAGAAGAGCGGCGCATCCAATGGTCCATGCCAGGCGAGCCACCCTATCGAATCGTTTTCCCGCAGTTGCGAAGACGACAGATCCGATTGCGTAGGCCGCAATGGAACTCCAGATTGTGCTGCGCGTTAGGAACTCTCCCCAGCTCATCTCATCTATTGCCGCTGCCGTTGTATTAGCTGAAGCGCTGCTCCGATTCCGGCTCCGAAAAACAAGCCGTATGCGACTCCCCACAACAACATTCCCGGACGGCCGCCTACGGAATCGTTCAGCGCAGACCCTAAAAAGTATCCGACAGAGTTTGTTACGAAGAGAAGCGCGGAAAGTTTTACAGTTGCTCTTAACGATTCAAACCCCGCGGCAAACACGAGGGCCATCAAAACCGATCCCGCCAGCGAGCCAACCAGTTCACCGGCAGTGCCGCGCAAAATGAAATACGCAAACATCCAATTCGCGGCATAGGCGAAGAATGCGAGGCCGAACAGAAGGTAAAATCTTGGCAGTCGCCAGGGACCGACGACGAGTGAGCCAAACACCGCACCACTAAGCAGGATGAACAAGACAGTCCAGGTGAGGTACGCACCCAGCAGACCGAGAGTGTTGTACATCCATCTTTCACCGAAAGCGACGGTGGCAAATACGACGAGACTGACTAAGCCAAAACCAACAGCGCCCGTAACGATCGATCGCGCGAGGGAAGGAACGTTCGTCGGCAGATTCTGATCAGCATGAACCATTAGAACAACCTGAGGTTGACACCTATGTTCGGCTCGACTGGACGCAGAAGGCGAGCCTCATCAACCTTCGTATCATTAACATCATAACTAACCGCATGGCTGGTCATTGCGTCCGCGGGGAAGGGAACAAGCAGGTCTTTCAAGTCTGCCGATCTGCAATCCTCGTTAAGCCACAGATCATATGACTCGCTGGGCAATATGACAGGCATGCGATGATGAATCTTCGCTAACAACTCGTTCGCTGTGGTGGTGATGATCGCGCACGAAGTGATCGAACGTCCATTGCCTTGCCACTGATCCCAGATGCCGGCGAAGGCGAAGGGCGACTCATCTTTGAGCCGAAAGTAATAGGGCTGAGAAATCTTGCCATGCCTCTCCCATTCATAAAAACCATCTGCGGGAATCAGGCATCGTCTCTTTTGAAATGAGTCGCTGAAGCTTGGCTTTTGATCGATTGTCTCGACACGCGCGTTGATGATCCCTTTGGCCTCTTTGCTCCAGGCCGGAATCAGACCCCATTGCAGGAACCTCGCTTCTCCCTGCACTATCGTCAGAATGTTTTGGCTGGGAGCGATGTTGTAGCGGGGAATCAGGTTTTCAACACCGTACTCGGTGATACGATCAAACCTTATTCGTTCCGGTGTTCTGAGAGTAAATCGGCCACACATTATTGGTCTTTGGTACAATACCTCAAAAGCCTTTAAGCCACAAAGAAGCACTAAAAAAGCATTTCTATGTCAACGCAAATATCACCGAGCACTGCGCCGATTGTGCCTCGAACTCAGCGGGTCGCGTTACGCTGCTCGGGTCTCGTAAAGAGATTCACGGATGTAACTGCCGTTAACGGGCTGGATCTGGAAATATTCGTCGGAGAGTGTTTTGGCCTGCTTGGTCCAAATGGCGCGGGCAAAACAACCACCGTTGAGATACTGGAAGGCTTGACGCCGCTGGACGAGGGAACGGTCGAGTTACTGGGCCAACACTGGAATACCCGCGATGATAGAGCGCTACGTGAACGTATCGGCGTTCAGTTACAGGAAACACAACTGGCAGAAAAGGTCACAGTCGTCGAGACGTTGAGACTCTTTCGAAGTTTTTACCAGCGCGGTCACAACGTTGATGAAGTGATTCGAACGGTAGGGCTCGAGGAAAAACGAAACGCGCGAGTGGGCAAACTCTCCGGTGGACAGAAACAAAGGCTCGCAGTCGCGTGCGCGCTCGTAAGCGATCCGGAACTGTTGTTTCTCGATGAGCCGACCACCGGACTCGATCCACAAGCGCGCCTCTCGCTGTGGGACATTGTCGAAAAATTTCGCGCGGGCGGCGGCACCATTTTACTGACCACGCACTACATGGAAGAGGCGGCGCGTCTCTGCGACCGCGTCGCCATCATGGACCATGGAAAAGTAATCGCGCTCGGAACGCCTGCGGATTTGATTGATTCGCTCGGGGCCGATCAAGTCATAGAATTCAGTGTTACCAACGAGCTTGCAGATGATGCGTTAACGAATCTTCCGGCGGTTAGTAATTTGCACAAACGTGGCGAAGTATATGCACTCACCGTTTCAGAGATCGGAGTTGCGTTGCCTGCACTGTTTGCCGAAATCAAACGACAGCAGTCAGATCTGGTAACGCTGACTACGCATCAAGCCACGCTCGAGGATGTATTTGTGAGTTTGACAGGGAGAATGCTGCGCGATGGCTGAAGCAAAAGAAACTCTGCTCGATGAAAAAAGCATCAGCCGTGGTTCAAGAGAAACTGAATCTGGTCAGTCACTTCATCCGCTGGTTGAGTTGACCTCACTGCGCATACGCGAGTTCCTGCGCGAGAAAGAGGCTGTGTTCTGGGTCTTCATTTTTCCTGTGTTGATGACGTTTGCGCTTGGGATCGCATTTCGCAATACCGGAGCTGATAAAACACCCGTCGCGATCGAAGCCGGCGCAGTAAACTCGAGCGAGATTGCCGGCGTGTTGTCTCGCTCTCCTGAAATTACTGCGACCGTTTTGAGTCCTGACGAAGCCGCGCAAGCATTGCGAAGCGGCAAGGTATCGATCGTCGTCAAACCGGCAAATGACTCTTTCGAATATCGTTTCGATCCGACAAGACCAGAGAGTCGCGCTGCCCGGCTCCTGGTTGACGATGTTTTGCAACGAGGTAAAGGGCGAGCTGATGTTGTGAACGTTGGGGAAGCAAGGGTTACTGAACCAGGTGCGCGTTATGTAGATTTTCTCGTGCCGGGTTTGATTGGAATGAACATGATGGGCAGCGGGTTGTGGGGCTTGGGATTTACCGTGGTGATGGCACGCTCGCGGAAACTGCTCAAGCGATTTGCCGCGACACCGATGCGGCGTTCGCACTATCTGCTTTCATTCATGCTCTCACGTCTAGTGTTTCTGGTGCTTGAAGTTGCAGCAGTCATTATCTTCGCATGGCTGGTTTTTGGCTTTACAGTCCGTGGCTCATGGCTGAGTCTTGCTTTAGTTACAATCCTCGGCGGCTTTACTTTTTCCGGAGTCGGATTGCTCGTGGCTGCTCGACCGACGACCATTGAAGGAGTGTCGGGCTTGATGAACTTCATTATGCTTCCCATGTGGTTGCTTTCGGGAACGTTCTTCTCGTCAGAACGTTTTCCGCAAGTTCTGCAACCGTTCATCAAAGCTCTGCCGCTAACCGCCCTTAACGATCTGCTGCGAGCGTTGATGAACGAAGGCGCCGCGCTTTCGTCCAATTGGATTCCGATTACAGTACTGCTGGCGTGGTGTCTGATCAGTTTTGTTGTGGCGCTAAAGATTTTCAGATGGCAATGAGTTCCAGCCACAAAGAAGCACAAAACGCAAAAGGAGGACAACCGATTGAGTAAAAAGATTACGAGACGGACGTTTGTAAAAGTAGCGGGCGCGACTGCGCTCGCTTCGACTACCGAGCTGCCTTCGTTCGGTTCTAAAAGTCTTTCTCAAACTGGTAATTCAGGGCGTGATTTCCCGCCCGGTTTCATCTGGGGCACGGCGACCGCTTCGTATCAGGTGGAAGGTGCGGTCAAAGAAGATGGTCGTGGACCATCGATCTGGGACACCTTTTCGCACACGCCGGGCAAAGTGGTGAATAACGCTACGGGCGACGTCGCAAACGATCACTATCATCTTTATAAGAGTGACGTGCAGTTGATGAAGGCGCTCGGTGTCAAAGCCTATCGCTTCTCGATTGCATGGCCCCGCGTGTTTCCGAATGGCGATGGTCCACCGAACCCGAAAGGCCTCGATTTCTACAACCGTCTCGTGGACGAGTTGCTGGCCAACGGCATACAGCCCTATGCCACTCTCTATCACTGGGACTTGCCACAGTCGTTACAAGATCGCTTTGGCGGTTGGGAAGGGCGCGACACTGCAAAGGCCTTCGCTGACTATGCAGGTCACGTCGCGGCGCGGTTAACGGATCGTGTCAAGCACATCTTCACGATCAACGAGTTCGGCGCCTTTATCGAGGTTGGCTACCGCTGGGGTATACACGCGCCTGGTTTGAAGCTCTCCGGCCTTCGCCTGAACCAGACTCGCCATCATGCGGTGCTCGGTCATGGCCTCGCCGTTCAGGCAATTCGTGCCGTCGCGAAGAGCGGCACTAAGGTCGGTCTCGCCGAAAACATTACCGTTCCTGTGCCTGTCGTCGAGACCGCTTCTCATATCGCTGCGGCAGAGCGCGCCATGCGCGAGATGAACGCGCAGTACCTCACCGTGATAGAGGAAGGGAAGTACACCGACTGGTACTTGAAATCAGCCGGCGCAGATGCTCCGAAGTTCACGCCCGAAGAATTGAAGATCATCTCCAGCCCGCTCGACTTCGTCGGTATCAACATCTACACGGCAGAGTTTGTGCGCGCCGACGAATCTTCTCCGGCCGGTTTCGCTCACGTTCCAAAGCCGAAGTCGTTTCCGCACGCGCCTTCGTTTTGGCTCTTCATCGCGCCGGACGCGCTCTACTGGGGACCACGTCACGTTTCGAAACTCTGGGGTGCAAAGGAGATTTACATCACGGAGAACGGGTGCTCGGCGGCGGACGAGCCTGCTCCAGACGGAAAGGTCTACGATACAGATCGCGTTACGTACTTGCGCAGTTACCTCACACAGTTGCGTCGCGCGACTGCGGACAACGTACCGGTGCGCGGTTATTTCTTATGGAGTCTGATGGACAACTTTGAGTGGGCCGATGGTTACACCAACCGCTTCGGCATTCACTATGTGGACTATGCCACACAGAAGCGTACGCCGAAGCTGAGCGCTGACTTCTACCGCGAGGTGATCGCACGAAACGCTGTCGTGTGATCGCCACAAAGAGGCACAAATTATCGCCACAAAGAGGCACAAAAAGCACAAAAGTTGAGCCGAATTTTCTGGGCTTCTTGTGCCTTTGTGGCTTGATCAGCTTGTCGTCAATCAGTTCCTCAACGGGCTAACTACGGTGAGATTCGTACGTTTGAACAGTGCGCCACGGTTCCGGTTCCGATCCACAGCGCAACCGATCCTTTGCTTTGACCCTGCTTCAGATCATTGACGATCAACGTCGGCTGCTCTACGCCATTCACGTACAACCGCGCCTTTTCACCACGCACTTCGATCTTTACTTTGGTCCACTCTGCCGGCATGAGATCGACGTAGGTTTCGTACTTCTCCGGGAACTCCTTTCGCATGCGAGGCCACGGAAAGCCGGGAACCGAAACGTACTGAACCGAATGATTCCGCCGCACCTGATCCTCTGCCCGTCCATTCGTCGGGCGCAGGTAAATACATTCGAAGCGAGACTGATCTGCCGCAACTCGGAATGCGATTCCAACAAATCCGCGCGCGCCTTCTGCTGCGCCTGGCCCTGGCTCTCCAGCTAAATCAACTTCGATAATACCGTCCTGAAACTCAGTCTTCGGTAGCACCACCAGTCGACCTTCATCGCCTGCTCCTGCTGGCGCGGCATCGCTAACACGGAGAGCTTTACGACCCTTGAAGGTAACGCTTTCCGCCTTCACATTCACCAGCTTCAACTGATCCGCAGAGTCCAACGAAATCGTTTGCGCCTGAACTTCCGACGTACTTACCCCCGCGAAGATGCTGAACGTCACCACCAGGAGTGAAATAACTAAACGCGACATTGCTTCCTCCTCCTAACTTTGTGCTTTCTTGTGCTTCTTTGTGGCCCAAATCGTATACGTCTGCTCCATAACGTCAGGTTCAAAGTTCATCAGAAAAAATTATTGGCTGTGCGGCTGTGGTGTACAACCAATCTCTGCATACCAATCTCTAATGCCGCGTTTGATATCCGATTAGCGAGCGCAGGATACGGCAACTTTCCCCAAAACAATTTGACTAAAGCGCACTCTTGCGAGTGGTGACGTGTGCGAACGGCTTACTCGGTAGCCGCACGTTTCGATGTAAGTATTCGTGTGCGTCGCTGTGGGTGGGGGCGGAGTATTCAAGGGCAATAAGGTCACTCCGCTCCTGCCCGTTACTTTGGGTTCAGCTTGTTCAGTTCCGGAGGAACTATGATGCGAATCCTGCACGTCGAAGATGATGAGGACACGCGAACACTCGTCGCCTTTGTATTAGAGGATGAAGGGTGGAAGGTTGTCTCCGTGGACAACACCGAAGCAGCGATCGGGCTCGCGTCTGCGGGCGGGTTTGACCTTTATTTACTCGACAACTGGATCGAAGGCGATACTGAGAATGCATTGTGCGTTGCTCTGCGCTCCCTTGATCCACACACTCCGATCCTTTTCTATTCCGGTGCGGTGTTTCCATTGAACGTTGAGTCGGCGCTCGCGAGTGGTGCACAGGGCTACCTTGCAAAGCCATGTACTCCTGAAGCCCTCGTCGAAAAGATATCGGAGCTGACGCGCGATACAAAGCAGGGTTGCACACAAGCCAAATCTGCGTAATCCGCGTACTCTGTAGAGCATGTTCACTAAGACGCGGACATTACTGCTCCTTAGTATTGTCGTCGTTGTTCTCATAATGGTTTGGGTGGCTCTTGCGCGAAACTGTCCGAGCGCTGGAATCGCTCTCACCATCAGGGCCCGAAATCTTCACTACCTGAAGAATAGAACCGCATTCCCGCAAGCTGCTGACTTCGATTCCAGGATCACGCTCGATGCGTTACTTCAACCGGGTGACGATCGGAATCGATGGTCCACCGATCGCGCCGCCCGAATTCAAGGTGAAGTGATCGACGTCGCGTATGCGGGCTCAGAAGCAACAAACTGTTTCAGCCCCTTTCGTCGCGACATTCACATTCTGGTTGCGAACAGGAAGGGTGCTGCGAAAAACGAGCAGGTTGTGGTCGAGGTCACGCCGAATTTAGCGGACTGGGCTGCCAGCCGGGGAATGGATTGGTCTGAGCAAACTCTACACGCGCAGTTAGTGGGCCACTGGGTTGAATTCGAGGGTTGGTTATATTTTGACGTCGGTCATGCCGAGGAAGCTGAGAACACCGCCGCAAACAATCCGGAGAACTGGCGCGCAACCGCCTGGGAGATTCACCCGGTTACGAAGATCACGGTCATCAGGTAAACAGGCTGTACATGATTAGCAGGATTAACATGTAAATCCTGGTCCAATTCCTGTGATCCTGTTCAATGACTCCTTTCAACTTGAGTGTTACACGACAGATTTCTATTGACACTACCAACGTTCCCGGATACTGTGCGCGCACAATTTAGCCGCACGATAACTCCTCAGCGTTTGTGACCCTCACAAACAGTGCGTGCTGTTCCCGCTTTCGTTTCACGTTCGAAGGAGCTCTCGCCATGAAGCACAAAAAAATCCTGATCACGATGATGATAATCCTTGCGGCCGGAGCATTAGCTTTGGGTGTGGTGAGCTCGCGACTAGTACGAGGCCGGCCATCGCCTCAGATCACGAATCCAACTTTCCTTCAACAGCAGGGCCGCGGCGGCAAACAGGGTTAACATTTGCGCAACCTCTCGCTCCAGCCGGAAGCATTCAATATGGGCCACCGGCTGGGGTCCAGATTTGCCGCGAGCAAGCGACCAACTTCGGTCAGCGCTGGCACGCTCATCATTGGCTCCGAAACACGTCAGGTGCAAACGAAACGCGTGCAAACGGATGACGGCGAACAGGTCGAGGTAAAACTTGCCGGATCCGGCGACACGCTCACTTGGGACGCCACCAGCGGATCGCTTTCCTCCGGCCGGCGTGCCAACGGACACGATCGTGATGTGCTCGAGCGGCTGGTGTTCGACAGCCCTGATCAATTTGTGCTCGGACAATTGCGTGGGGCCAGCTATTTCATGGTAGGGCGCAACGTGAGACCTGCGAATGCAGGCGACAACTACCAGGGACCGCTCTGGAACATTGTGCGGGTTAGTGATCCTGAGCTTGACGAAGCCAGACAACTGCAAAGCCGTTGGAGACTTTTTTACATAAACACTACGACTGGCCTGATCGAGCGGATTGAATCGGAAGTCGATGGCCAGCGAATTGTCGCTGAATTTTCTGGTTGGACCAACAGCGCCGGTGAGCAGGTGCCAGGCCGAATCGTATGGACCAGTCAGGGACGCACCTTGATGGAATATCAGCTCGCAAACTTTTCGCACGCCCAACAATAAGGTGATCGCATCATGAAATCGAAAACCACATTGTCGCTCACTGGTCTGTCTCTGCTAGTGCTGCTAATTGGTGGCGTGCGGCTGCAAGCGCAAACCTCAGCAGCCCGGCCCGATCGCGGAATAATGCCTGGGGCCAGCTATTCCGTATCCGACACGGAAAACATTAGTCTGACTAACGGGAACGTGAATCTCACGATTCCGCTGGCCCAACTCCCGCCCATTGCCGGCGGCAAACTCAAGTTTGGGCTGAACGCAATCTATAACAGCAAAATCTGGAACATCACCCGCTCGCAGGCGCGATTGGGACCATTGGACGATTGCGGTAGCTGGATCGTAAGTACACCGCAGTTGAGCGATGCCGGCGGTTGGCGAATTGGGGCCGGTTATCAACTGGTCTTACGTGAGGCGATAGAGGATTTTAATTACTTCAGACCGCAACCGGCTCCCCCTCAAGATCCGTGCGGCATCAATCTCCAGGACCAGGTGCTGATGCAGGATCGTTGGTTTCGCGTCGTGTTGATAACACCCGACGGCGCCGAGCACGAAATGCGACCTACTGATTCTTACGCGCCCTTTTCCGGTACAGGCGACGCGTCTTTTCTGTTCAATTACTACCGTAACACTCCCGATACTGTCGGCGGGCCCATACGATATTACTCGCTTGATGGAAGCTATATGTGGGCCGTGGTCAATCCGAGCAGTTCGTCAATTCGTTGGACCGTTTACCTGAACGACGGCACGCGCATTATTCAGTACAGCGACGGTACTCAGCGCATGCAGGACACGAACGGCAACAGCGTCAAGACCTACTATGATACTGAAGGCACACATTTTCAGGACGAGCAGACTCTGCGAGAAATAAAGGCCGTCTATGATCCGGCCGGTAATGGTGGACAGGGTCAAACCCGGGTGCAGTATCAGACCGTAGGGGGCGCCTGGCAGACAGTGGAGGTCAACTATGGCAACACGCGCGTGCAGGGCAAGGTCTATGACGTCGAAGACTGGAGCCCTACCGGTAGCGAGACAGGCGGGGGCATGGTCTGTCATCACAATGAACATCTCTGGAGTGATATCTACGTCATTCGTGAGATCGTTTTCCCGGCAACTGAACCAGGCGTTGCTGCCCGGCGCTATGCCTTTGGTTACAACTCCGACACGACTGAATCCGTGACCGACCAGGTCAGGTGGGCCTGCAGCATGCCGATGGAGACTTATACGCGGCAAGCTTCAAAGGGCATGGGTGTCCTGAGTCAAATGACTACTCCCACCGGAGCAGTAGTCAATTATTCTTACAGTCGCGATTTAACTCATTACTTTCTTTTTAGTCCGGACGACATCCCGCGCGAGACCATCACCCAAAAAAGTTTGACGCACGATGGCGTCACTGAAAATTGGGACTACAGCATTATCGAGTTTAATGCGTGTGCCGGGACCGTCACTGCCCCGGATGGCTCGACGATGTCCGAGTCATGTTTCCCACACGATACCGGGGCGGGTAATTACTTTCTATCCCTGCCAAAGGCCGGGCTGTCCTTCCGAACGAATAAAGACAACAAGATCTTGATTGAACGTCACTGGTCTCTCTTGAAGTTTAGCGGCGTGAACGGCAACGCAACCGGAAACTTCGGCGAGACTACCGTCAATGCTGTGGTCGACGCTGAATACATCTCATTGCTGGACGATACGCCCAGTCACAATCCCATCAAGATGTCAGCCAAAACCTACCAGTATGATTTCAACGGTAATTTAATTTCTGAGACTGCTTACGATTGGTTTAATCCTGCCGGCATTCCGCGTGATAGCCAAGGTGTGCCTACCGGTGTGCCTGCCGGGACACCCGTATTGCGCACGATCACGAACAGTTATTACAACGCGGCGACGACGTCTACTTCCGGGAACGTTTACGCTAAACGCAATCTTTCGACCGCTCTTCCCCGAATCCTTAATGCACTTCGGCAGACTACCTCAGGTCCGAGTATCGCTCAGTTAAGTTATGACGGGTTCAGCTTTGACACAGCGCCGACGGTAGGCAATCTTACCAGTAAAAGCGTATGGGATGATCTGGACAACAAGTGGATTACCACCAGCACCACTTACAACTCGTATGGAAACGCGACCTCTACTACAGACGGGCGCGGAAAGATTACAAACTTCTACTACGACGACTTGACGCACGCGGCGCCGACTCGCGTGGTGATCGATCCGCAGAATGCGACCGGCTTACAAACAACGACCACGGTGTTCGACTTTTCTACGGGATTGCCAACCAGCACGACAGATGTCAACGGACAGACCACTACCATCGATTACACCAATCAGTTGCTGGGGAGCAATATCAAGGATCCTTTCGGGCGTCCGGGTTTGACTATCGGTCCTTACGTTAATGTCAACGGCGTCAATCAACGCGCTACCACCGTGACTAAATATTTCGACAGCTCGCGGATGGTGCAAACGGTCATGGATTTGAACGCCGAAGGCGATAGCTTGCTTAAAACTGAGACGCTCAATGATCAACTCGGCCGCAAGGCTGAGACGCGTCACTACGAAGCCGCAAATGCTTACATTGCCACTCGCCAGACCTACGACGACGTCAATAGAACTTATAAGACCTCGAATCCATTTCGGGTAATTAACGGCGTTGCCGCGGAAACTATTCTTTGGACCACGACTGTTAACGATTCGCTGGGGCGTGTGACCTCGACGACCACGCCGGACAGCGCCGTGGTAACTACGTCATACAATTCTGTTTTCACGACGATCACAGACCAGACAGGAAAAGTCCGCCGCAGCAAAGTTGACGGTCTGGGACGAGTTGTCAGGGTTGATGAACCCGACGCCAACAATTCTCTGGGAACGGTCGATTTACCGTTCCAGCAAACCAGTTATGATTACGACACACTCGGCAATTTGCGCCACGTGTACCAGGGCTCTCAGACGCGCACGTTTACGTACGATTCCCTCAGTCGCCTGCGTTCAGCGGCCAATCCTGAGAGCGGAACAATCAACTATAAATACGATGACAACCACAATGTCGTGGTAAAGACGGATGCGCGCAGCGTCTCTACCCATTACGCGCACGACGCTCTGAATCGCGTCATCAGACGTTGGTACAACAGTTCGAACCTGGACACTTCTACTGTGCACAACATTCCGGCTTTGCCGTCCAGCGTGAGCGCCACTGACGAAGCAACTTATGTCTACGACACGCTGTCCGGTAACGGCAAGGGAAGACTGACCTCGGTTACCACGGCAACGTCAAGCTACAGTTATAGCGCCTACAACGCGATGGGCCGAGTGACTGGCGCCACTCAAACTATCTTTGGTCAAACAAACCAGTCTTACACGACGGGCTACACTTACGACCTTGCCGGACATTTGAAAACGATGACCTATCCTTCGCAACGGGCGGTCACTAATACTTACGATAATGCAGGGCGGTTAATCACCGTCTCAGGCACACTGGGCGATACCCAGACTCGCACTTACACAACCGGCATTATCTACAATGCCGCGGGTCGTATGACGAAGGAACAGTTTGGGACGACCACGCCTATCTACAACAAACTCTTCTACAACTCGCGCGGACAGTTGGCCGAGATTCGTGCAGGCACTACCTACAGCGGTCCGACCGACACCGGTTGGCAGCGTGGTGCAATCATTAATCATTACAGCAATAGTTGCTGGGGCATGTGTGGCGGCAGCGCGAGCACCACTGCAATGACCGACAACAACGGCAACCTGAAGAAACAGGAGCATTGGATTCAGGACGGTAGCGGCAACGTGACGGCGATCTTCACGCAGCAATACGAGTACGATTCACTGAATCGCTTGCAGCGTGTGGCAGATGATCTCGTCAATCCCAATTGGCAACAACATTATGTTTACGATCGCTACGGCAACCGTACGATCCATCAGGATACCAACAAGACTTTTGGCGCAGGCATTCCGAAGCCGAACTTCACCGCGAACGTGAACAATGACAATCGATTAGGTGTACCGAATGGTCAACCGGGAATGGACTATGACTTCGCCGGCAATTTAACCCAGGATACCTACAGCGGCTTAGCCGTGCTGCGCGCTTATGATGCCGAAAATCGAATGACTTCTGAGACGCAGGCAAGCAATTTCCTCGCAGCTCTTTACAGCTATGACAGTGATGGCCGGCGGGTGAAGCGAAAAGTAAATGGTGTTGAGACGTGGCAGGTTTATGCGATCAATGGTGAGTTGATCGCCGAGTACGCCGCCAACACCGCCACCAGTCCGCAAAAGGAGTACGGCTATCGCAACGGTCAACTGCTGATCACCGCATCGTTCACCGCTGGATCAGGTGGGGGTAGTCCGTTTAGCTTCAGTGACGATCCAGTAGTAGTAGGTACGACTCTAGTTAAAGCATCTCACTTGAACGAACTGCGCACGGCGGTAAACCAGGCGCGCACTCTTGCGAATCTCTCGGCCGCAAGCTGGGCTGAAACTATTATCGCGGGGTCCACTACCATCAAGGCCTCACACATTACCGAGCTTCGTACTCGTCTTGGTGAAGCACGAACAGCCTTGGGTTTACCGGCGGCAAGCTATACGGATTCGAATCTTATCTCCGGCATTCTGATTAAAGCCGCTCATGTTCAGGAATTGCGCACCAAAACCAACGAGACATTGACTTCTGGAACCGCTAGTACGCTCGATCTCCGTTGGCTGGTGACCGATCAGCTGGGCACGCCGCGAATCATTGTTGATCTGAGCGGCTCACTGCCGAACACTTCCAGACACGATTACCTCCCGTTTGGAGAAGAGTTAACTGGCGGCAGTCGCACTACTGCATTGGGTTACATCAACAGCGACGGCGCCAGGCAGAAATTTACGTCCAAGGAGCGGGACACTGAGACGAAACTGGATTACTTCATTGCCCGGTACTATGCGAGCGCGCAAGGTCGGTTCACATCAGCTGACCCACTCATGAGCAGCGCCCACGTCGCCGATCCGCAAAGCTGGAATCGGTACACTTATGCGAATAACAATCCTCTCCGAAACATTGATCCTGACGGTTTAAAGAAAACACCTGTCTTTCAGGATTACGATGATATTTACGACGAGCAACGGCGGATTTTGGAGAACTCAAGCATCACAGTGGGCAAAGGCGACAACGCTCAAACCTTGAGCGGCAAGGCGCTTTACGATCACCTGGCGAAGAATGACCCAAAGGCTCTTGCAAATTTTCTCAATCAAACGACTGCCTTAATGAACTTTCAGGTGATGCTAAAAGATGGCACTGGAAACCCGGTCTTTACAACGGGTGCGGCGCTTGTACATAGCGTGAAAACCTTTAAGCAAGACAGGATCATAGCGAACGTTGATCCGCTCCTGAAGGATGCTGTGGAAATTGCAAGTATCGCTCCTCAGGGTATTGCTCCAGTCTACGAAGGCCCGGAAGATTCGGGCCTACTACATGGTGAGCATGACGTGGCTTTTCGCCAAAACATACCAGAAGCATCCCAGCAGCTTTCCTTTGCTTCGAAGCTGGGCTTTGCTTCAGCCGATATTGATATCGATCCTTACAACCCCAAAGCTGGCCGTGTGGTCCAACATGGAGTTGACGTGGTGAGGAATAGACTCTTTAGAACGAAGACTGAGCCATATCACGTCTATGAGATGCTCATGAAGGATCCTAAAATTGGTATTAAGCCAAACTACGAGATAAAGGATGTTAAATGAGACTAATTGTGAGGCTTGAAGCACTATTCTTATCACTAAGCTTCCTCTTTCTCTCAACGGGTAGCACGGAAGCAGAGTCAGCATGGCGGACATTGAAGCATGGTGAGGCTTCCATCACGTCAGTGCGCTTTACTCCAGACGGAAAGAGTCTGGTCTCGGCGAGTTTCAACGGTACCGTTGTTCTTTGGAACCCGGAGACAGGCAAGCAAGTTTGGAAGCGTGATTTTGATGCGGGCGGAACAGAGGCCAATTACACCATATCTCACGTCCTGGCGATGGAGGTATCGCCGGACGGAAACACTATCGCTGCCTCGTACACGCACAGCTATGTCGTCAACAATCGCTTGAAAAAAGGGGATGAAAATCGGATCACCATCCTCGATGCAAAGGACGGTCGCGAGCTAAGAATGCTCGCCGGGAGTACGGCCCGAGCTTTGCGGCTAGCCTTTTCAGCTGACGGGCGGTTACTGGCCTCAGGCGGTCCCGATGGGGTGACTCGGCTGTGGGACGTAGAGACCAGCCAACAGGTGCGTACGATCGAATCCCCAAGAGGCATCTCTGCATTATCATTCGCACCGGATGGGAAGCTGTTAGCCGTTGGTCAGGCTTCGCCCAACTCAGTACGACTCGTTAGTGCGCCGGATCTATTCTTATTCAACGTTGACAGCGGCGAGCTTGTGCGCAAGTTGGAAGTAGAGAGTAGTTATGTTATCGATGCTGCTTTCTCTCATGATGGTAGATTGTTTGCTGTAGCGGGCTTAATGCCGGCAGAAGTGACACTGCTGGATCCGAAAACGTGGCAGCCTGTAAAGTCATTTAAAGAGCAGCAAATCAACACTCACAAAATTACCCTATCACCCGCTGGTCGTTTGCTTGCCTCTGGTGAATCCTGGAACGGTAATGGCCGGATCTTTGTGTGGGACACTGAGACTAAAGAGAAGCCTCGCTCTTACAAGTTAGAGTCTGGTGTGGAGACCGTTAGCTTTTCAGTAGATGGGACCATCCTGGCTGCGGGAACAGAAGACGGTAAGGTTATGTTGCTGCGGCTTTGAACATCGACACGGGGTCTTAGATCACAGAACGCTGAACCATAGGAGAAAGTGCTGGAGAAATTCTGGCGCTGGTTCGTCTTTATTAACTCTGGTCCGTCTTTAAAAACTTAGGAGGGTTCAAGAATGAAAAGCCAATCAGACCAACAAGAGCGCAAGGTTATTCGCAGCAGCACCGCGATCGCCATTGCCGTGATCATCCTGTGTGCTTGCTCCCCAAGCGTCCTTGCGCAGTGGACCACGCCAGACACAAACCAGAATATCAACAATACGAATACCGGAAACGTCGGCGTTGGGACCACAAGTCCGGGCACTTCCCTGGATGTTTCCGGGAATATCATAAATGTTGGTTCAGAGCTGGGCACCAAAAATCGCGCGAACAATACGATAAAAGTGGCTCGCATAGCTATGCCGCCTTACACGACATCTAATTTGCGGTTTGCGCTTCTGGGGGGAGCCACAATATCCAATGCGAATATAGTCGCGTTGGGTGGTGAGGTTGGTGGAATGTCATCAGCTACCCAAATTGACTTCTTTACAGCGCCTACCACTAACGTCGATACCGGCACACTACGAATGACTATAAATGGTGGCGGCAATGTCGGCATAGGCACTTCAAGTCCAGCGAGCCTTCTCAATCTGGTCGGAACTAACGCGTCGCTGACATTTGGAACTGCTGCCGCTGCTGATTCGAGCACTTTCAGTATTGATGTAGCTGCATCCGGCAGTCTGACCAATGGACAAAATGGCCGCAATCTAGTGATAAAGGCTGGAAATAGTGAGAATGCGGCCGGAAGACTCGGAGGCGACTTGTTCTTGAATCCCGGTGCCCCCGTTGCCCCCGCGACTGCCTACGGAAAAGTGCTATTAGCAACTGCGGGCGGCAATGTCGGCGTAGGAACTACCAATCCCACCTCAAGATTATTCGTCGGTTCCGGCACGCCGGCGGTTCAAACTCTACCGGGTTTGAATGTCGCGTTGGGCAGTGCCTCCTATTTATCCGCGAGCAATGGGACCGAGAACATGTTTATGGGCGCGGACGGCAGCGGTTACGGAATTTTAGGCACACTGTCTAATCATGGAGTCGGATTCCGAACTAACAATGTCGAGCGCATGCGCATCGACACGGCTGGCAATGTTGGTCTTGGTACAGGCGCTCCCACTGAAAAGCTTGAGGTCAACGGCAATATTAAACTTACGGGCACCGGAAACATCACTACACCGGGTACCATTGAAGGCGGTAACATCAAGGCGAAGTACCAGGATTTGGCCGAATGGGTTGACTCCTCACAAGAGCTTCCGGCAGGAACAGTCGTAGTCCTCGACAGTAATAGATCGAATCAGGTGATTGCCGCGACTCAGGCGTACGACAGCCGGGTGGCAGGAGTGATTTCGCTCATGCCGGGTATAGTGCTCGGCGAGGCTGGCGAAGGCCGCGTACTCGTGGCAACTACAGGCCGCGTGAAAGTGAAAGTCGATGCGAGCAATGGTCCAATACAGATTGGCGACTTATTGGTAAGCAGCAACAGAGAAGGCTTCGCGATGAAATCTTTGCCGGTAGAGATCGCCGGCGTGCGCATTCATCGTCCGGGCACGTTGATAGGAAAGGCGCTCGAGCCCCTGGCCCAGGGCTCTGGCGAGATTCTAATTTTGCTAAGTCTGCAATAGCGGAAAGCTACGGCAATATGCCTTCCGGCACCATCCACGGATGTATGTCCATCGCAAGTCTGCCGGCCTGAACTGCCGGGTCGCTCGCTGTCAAAGCTTTTGCCTCTTCCAACGAGCCAACACGAAATACGAAGATGCCGCGCAAGCGTCCGTTATCTCCGAAGGGCCCTGCGGCTACCAGCTTTTTCATCTCCGCTAACCGGTTGATGTTGGCCATGTGGCCCTTTTGAATCTCTTCTGTGGCCGGTGTCTTTTCCGGAGTCCATTTTTCACCACGCGTGAGGAATGCGAGATATGTTTGCGTCAGCTTCAAAGGTTTAGCCGGCTTACCAAATATATCCTCCGACCACCAGGGATGCATTTCCGCTATGCGGAATCCTGAGGCTACTGAAGGATCAGCTTCGGCCCACGCTTTCGCTTCCTCAGCAGATTTCGCGCGAAACACAAACAGTCCGTCTATCTCGCTGTTGTCAGTGAACGGCCCCGCGATGACCGCCTTGCCGGAGTCGAGCATCGAAAACACATAATCGAGGTGTTGCTGGTGCAGACGTTTCGTTTCCGCATTCTCTGCCGCAGTCCATTTTGGTCCACGCTTCAGCAGCGCCATGTGAAACTCGACCAGCTTGTGCGCCGGCTCATTTTTAGTCTCTGGTTTCTGCTGCGATAAAACCAACGGCGCCGCTACAAGAAGCACGACGCCGGTTAAGAATCCGAAAAAAGTTTTCATGTCTGCCCTCCTGAGAAAGTTATTCCGTTAGAGCCGCTACTCATTATCTAACAGTCTGGTAGTGTGATCGGTGACACTCGGCGGCTGGGCCAACTCGTTTGTCCTCACGTGCTGCCGGCCGGCGCCAGGCATAGGAATGTTAGCTGCCGGAGGTAACGAGCCGCGCGCTGAGGCTGGGCCTAAGGCCGATGTTTGAGCGGCCTGAGTATTCACGGGTGCAGTCTTGTCGCTGAAAAGACGCGCATAAAGCATCATTACGAGCGCTACAAAAAAGACCGCGAAGGGGACAATCATTGGAGCCCCGTCTTCGACGACGCCAAGACTAATCACCAGGAAAATGGGAAAGAGTACCGCACTGACAAACATCAATTTTGCTGCCCGGCGAATTCCTTTGCGCCGCGGTGAAGTTGCGGCAACCTGTGCTTCATCTCCACGCTTCACTGACAGGCTACCGCCTGCGAGCCACTCCGCCAACCCGCTCAGAGCGAGTCCGCAGCGTGAACAGAATCTCATCTCCTCGGAGACCTGTTGCTGACCACAATTAGGACAATACATAACGCCTCAAGTTGAAGATGATTTTAGCTGAACGCACGAGAGTACGTTAACACGCTACGTGATGTTCACCATTCGTCTTCGAAAACACTCAGCCAATTTTTTGTGCTTTTGCTGCTTCTTTATGGCTACAATCCAGGCATCATGACCCGACGAATCGCCCAAACTTCGCCGCGTTTCCTGGCCCGGATGGCCGCTGTGTTGTTTCTTCTCACCATCCTGACCGCAAACATTTTTACAGGATGTACATGATTAGACAGGATTAACATGTAAATCATGTGTAATCATGAACATCCTGTAAAACGACCCGTTAGTTACGCCACCGGCCACTGAAAGCACAATTCATAACCGTCCGGATCACTGACGTACAACTGCTTCATGCCGTATGGAGCGACCTGCGGTTCTTCACGTCGATACCATGCGCTCGCAGATGCCGGTAAACGGCATCGACATCGGGGCAACTGAATACAGGCATGTGTCACCGTGTGCTGCTACTCGCGCGGACTCTTGCTGAGTCGGACGATACTCTTGCTCGTAGGCGGTGTTTAGCATTAATTGTGCATCGTGGAGGCGAAGCAAACCCCAGTTAAACTGATCGCCTTCACGCGGGGATGTTTGAACGATTTCAAAACCGAGTATCTCGCGGTAGAAGCGAACTGACGTAGGCAGGTCGAAGACTTGGAGTAGAACGCAAACGCTACGAACGTCAATGCTCATGAGCTACTCCTTATCACGTGTGCGTGATCATCACGACGTACCCGTCCGGATCGACCAGCCGGAACTCTCCGCGCGGCGCGTAGAATGGTGTCGTGATTTCACCTGGGCCAAGGCCCGCCTCATCGAGCGACGCACGTGCCGCAGTCACGTCGTCCGTGTAGATATAGAAGAGCACCCGCTGTTGGTCAGCGACGACCGGATGCGATGCGGCCGCCAACATCAACTGCGCGTCGCCTGACTGTAGCCATGCCCACGTTGGCTTTGGCGCATCGTCCGCGGCAAACGTGTTGCCCACCTCGAAACCGAGGCGGCGATAGAATTCGATCGAACGCTCCACGTCCGCGACGAATACCATCGGAACAAGCGCTCGAGTCTTCATCGTCATCGTTGTGTTTTGTCTTTATTTAAGAACGGTAAAGCCCTTCAACGCCCGGGCTAAAAACTCTTTGCCATCGTTCTCTTGAGCGGGCGAAGCACCGGCATCTTCAATGTAAAGCAAGATGATCTCATTGCGCTTGGCCTCATCCAGCAGGCGCACAAAACGCTGAAATCTTATTGACTCGCCAATGCTATAGCCCTTGCTCTCCAGAAACGACGCGGCGCGTGCGACGTCTGATCCTGGAATCTGCTTGAGCGCGGCTGAAACATTCGGAATACTTTCAGCATTCACGAGATAAGTTTGCCCGCCAAGATTAACTGTTTCCATAACAGGGTAATCGTATGAAGCGTTGATGCCAGGCAGAAAGCCTTCAAACTGGACCATGTACATGCGCTTGATGCGCCGCTGGCTGTCGGCGTCTACGAAGAAGAACTGCTCAACCTGTGCTTTCTCATACAGGATGAACTTCTGCGTGCCGGCGTACTTGAAGCTATCGTCAAACCTGAAACGAATTGAGGGTAGGTAAGTCGAAGTTAATACCTGTTCTTTCACCTGCCGCGTCTGCTCGGATGGGGTGTTGGCAGACTGAGCAGACGCATAGCTTGTCGGCTGTAAGCAGCACGCAAGTATGACTATCAACGGTAGTGTTTTCTTCATCCTTCGCACGGAAAGTCTTCCAACGCTCCAACAGACAGCTCTACCAGCAGCTGAAGCAACAAAAACGTTCCCAATCAGGCCGGTCCAGATAAAAACCGCATGGCTCCAAAAACCGCCGTATGCATAGATGCTGAACGGCCAACCGAAATACACGAAGCCGTCATCAATCGTCGAATACGCTGGCATTCGGTAATAACTAACCAGGTTGGCAGCGCAAAACAGTATTGCAATAAAGAGCATGATTGGTAGCTTTCGAAATCTCATTTAACTATTCTCCAACTACACACGAAGGTCGAACTTACTCGCCGATGATTTTCACCAGCACACGCTTCTTGCGTCCACCATCAAACTCGCCATAAAAAATCTGCTCCCATGGCCCGAAGTCCAACTGACCTCGTGTGATCGCAACAACAACCTCGCGGCCCATTACCTGTCTCTTGATGTGAGCGTCAGCGTTATCTTCGCCAGTCTTATTGTGATGATAGCGGCTAGTAGGCTCATGTGGCGCGAGTTGTTCAAGCCAGGTCTCATAGTCGTGATGAAGTCCACTTTCGTCGTCGTTGATGAAAACAGACGCAGTTATGTGCATAGCGTTCACTAACGCCAAACCCTCTACGATGCCACTGTCTCGCAGACACTCGTTCACCTGTGGAGTGATGTTGATAAACGCACGTCGACTCGGCACATTGAACCACAGTTCCTTACGATAGCTCTTCATCGCAACTGCTCCGGGGCGGGTTAGTGCTGACACTATAGTACAGGTCGGTCCAGCAGTTCATGTACAACTGCGGTAAACCTTCAACTTCGAGGTGACGCACTCCCGGCGACACGTTATCCTACCCGCGTAATCATCTGGACGCAGCGGCATTAAGAGAATGCTTCAATTTGAAAGATGAGAACTGACATGACGGTGCAGAAATTCCGCTCAATCAAGGAAATGAACAAAGCAGCCCTCCCCGAATCCCGAGAGCCGGCCTTCGAGCGTTTCCTGCGACACTGCGCCCGCTACTGGGCCATCGCACCAAAGCGCTATCCGCGCGGCGTCTTTAAGTTCCGCAGCATCGAAGAGGCGCAGAAGGCTCGTGACAAACACCGCGTCTGAGGAGTAGCGCGGAAACTGGAACCACATTACTTAATGAAAACATTGGCCTATAAAATGAATCCGGTTACAATCTGACTCATGACACGACGAGTTCTACTATATCCAGGCGAAGATGGCTTCTTTGTTGCGGAAGTCCCAAGCCTTCCTGGTTGCATCAGCCAGGGCAGCACGCGTGACGAAGCCCTTGCGAACGTCCGTGAGGCGATCAGTTTGCACGAAGAAGTGCTGCGTGAGCGCGGCGAGCCTTTGCCGGAAGATCGAGTGGAATTGGTCGAGGTTGCTGCGTGAGCAAATTGCCGGTGGTCTCAGGTGCCGAGTGTGTTAAGGCGCTTGGCCGAATTGGCTTTGAAGTCTATCGACAACGCGGCAGTCATATCGTCCTAATTCGCAAATCTCCTCCCGCACAGACCACAATTCCCAATCACAAAGAGTTGGACCGTGGTACGCTACGGGCAATCATCCGGCAAGTGGGTCTCACTGTAGAAGAATTCGTGGCGTTGCTTTGAGATCCTAGGCATCAATAGTCTGGCGATATTCGTTAGAGAACGAGGGTTAATATTCAACAATCACCCGACACGCTAGATTCGCGATGCTAGAGAATTTGTTCAACCCACCATCCATCCCTGACTACTCAGACTACTTCAAAACTCTGTTAACTCTTTCCGGAGTTCTGCTGGGCCTTGCCTTTACGGCCCTGATTTTCGTAATTCAGAGTGGCTTTACATCCTTTAAGTTCAGCCGGAGGATGTTCCTACAACAATACGTGGTTTTTGGCCGCAATTTACTTTCCACACTGTCCTATCTCACTCTTATGCCGCTTGCGGAATTATACTTTGGTACGCATAGGATATTTGTTTCGGGCCTCTATTACATATTCGCGATTATCTTCATAAAAACGTTTCTAGATATTCAAAAGCAGCGTGGTTACATGCACACACTATTCTCGACCGAGTTTGTGCCGAGTCACTATGGAAGAATGAGGAGTTACTTTCGATATATCCGAAACTTAGGCCGGGTCTCGGTGTTTTTCATATTGTTTTACCTTATTGGCTTTTTGGGTTATCCAGTTGCTATATCACTTTCGGAAAGTCACTCCGTGATTCTCACGACCCGAAGCATATTTTACTCCACATTGATTCTATTGACTTTTTGTATCGCTCAGATCGTGAAATTTATCCCCCAGTTTTTTAAGCTTTCTAATATGGAAATGGAACAAGTTCAGGAACAAACGCAAGGTGAGAAAGAATCTGAAGGTGACATTGACTATGTAACGGAGAAAGCCGCCCTCAGGGTTTATCTGCTGGATCATGGTTTGGTTGAACTCGATAACGATGTCGAGTTTTTGGACGGAACCATCTTTCTCAACTTTCTCGATCATACTAATACTCACGAAGCGTGGTTCAACATAAACATTGTCGTTCGAAACACCAATGTGTTCGAGGTTAGAAATGCCGTTATCCTGTACGCCTCAAAGTTGTTCAACTTGCTTCGCAATTCGTTAGTTGATATCAATGTGTTCGTTCTGTCCTTTCACATACGTCTGGGCGGTGAGCGCAAAAGCAGAAATGTTTTCTTTCGCTCTACTCGATCGGAACTTAACGACATACTTTCAAATGAAGGCGATCCGCGTAAAGCGGTCATGAAGATTAACAACAAGTTGTTTGATGAAATATTCCGAGACTTAGATCAAGGTGTGAGTTGAATGCGAGCAAAACTTTGGCGCAGTCGCTTTGCAGAGTTTTTGCCGTTGTCGCGCTGCGAGCAATACTGACTCGGTGAAAGCGGCGCGAGCAACACAGCCCTGTGAGTTAACTTTTCGTTTATGGAATCTCTCTTTGAGACATTCCCTCAGCGACGATCTTGTAGGACTGGATTCGCGCGGAGTGGTCGTAGAGGCTGGTGACGATCATTAACTCGTCGGCGTTCGTCAAAGCGATGAAGTCGTTTAACTCTCGACGAACAGTCTCAGGGGAGCCGACGATGGAATACTTCAACATGCGTGAGGCGAGGCGCTTCTCGGCGGCGGTCCAGTAGTCTTCGATGTCGTTGATGGGTGGTTGCAGTTTACCGCCAGCGCCGCGGACGAGGTTGGTGAATGATTGTTGGATCGTTGTGAATAGAGGACGCGCTTCGTCATCGGTGTCGGCGGCTACAACGTTGACACCAAGCATCGCATACGGATGGTCCAACTGTTTCGAGGGCTTGAATTTTTCGCGATAGATCTCGAGGGCAGGGAAGAGGGCGTCGGGCGCGAAGTGCGAAGCGAAGGCGTAAGGCAGTCCGAGTGCGGCTGCGAGTTCGGCGCCGAACGTACTCGAACCTAAAATCCAAATCGGAACATTCGTCCCCGCGCCCGGCACCGCCCGAACAGGTTGCCCCGGTTTCGTATCTCCGAGTAACAACATCAACTCCAACACATCTTCAGGAAAACTATCAGCACTCACAGACGTGCGGCGCAACGCATGCAACGTTCGCTGATCGGTTCCCGGCGCGCGGCCCAGGCCCAGGTCAATGCGACCCGGGTAAAGTGATTCGAGTGTGCCAAACTGCTCGGCAATCACCAGCGGCGAATGATTGGGCAGCATGATCCCGCCCGAACCCACACGCAGCGTTGACGTACCGCCAGCGAGATAACCAATCACGACGGAAGTTGCCGCGCTCCCAATGCCGGTCATGTTGTGATGTTCGGCGACCCAGTAGCGCTTGTAACCCAACGCTTCCGCGTGCTGCGCGAGCTCAAGGCTCTTGCGCAAAGCCTCGCGTGGTGTTTCACCCAGGATGACCGGAACGAGATCGAGAATCGAGATCGGGACCATGCTTGTTCTCTAACAACAAAATTGATTTAGCTTAATCGCAAAGTGAGAAAAGAAGAAACGCGCACTCTCAATTGTGTTATAGTGCGGGCACTGCTCCAAAAAGAAGCGGGCCGACTTGTGGTGCAACACAAAGCCAGCCCTAGACCCTCAACCTTCCAAAGAAAGGATTGAAGACCATGGCCAACCATGTTAGCGCAACAGCGCGCAATCACACACCTCACATAACCGGAACATCCATCAGCAACGCTCTCAAACGACGTGCCGAGTCTGTAATAAAGGACAGATCGATCGATGCGGAAACTCGCGCCATCATTCGTTACGGACTCGAAACGAACGACCCGTGGCTTGCTGAACTGGTCCGTCGTGTCGATGCCGGCGAAGCCATCATTGACAACATCAACGTCCAGCAAACGAGTGAAGAAAAGATCAAAGCACTGACGGAGATGATCTGTAATGCCGGCGATGAGCCCTCAGCTGCGTTATTTGTGCTGATGGCGACGCTCCAAAATGCCACGGACCCGAAAGCACTCTCCAACCTCGCGAAACACCTTGCCTTTACTCATTGCGGTGAGTTGAACGTCTACGGGATCGTTGACGCGCAGATTGCAGTGATCGAGGGTGAGCTCTTAGCAAGTAACACACCTATATCCTGATCGTCTTCGGCAGCCGGTCTCCCCACCGGCTCCGGCTTCAGTAGAAACGTCGTTTCTTCGCTTTTCCCTCATCCATCTAATCTGGACGCCTCACCTCACCGTGATCTACCGCGGTGCAATCTCATTGCTGGAAACGGCACTTTGTATTAGGCCCTGACTAACTAAGTTGCAGGCTGCGATGTCTTCATCGTCGCAAGTAGTAATTGCAATCGGCTGTGGAATGAGTAGCGTCGATGAAATAGCTAGCAAGGTCCGGCAAGCTTCAATACAGATTCGGTGTATTCAGGATGATCTTCATCCATGTCAACCATTACGACGGACGTTCAAGACATGACTTCCGGGCGGCAATGTGCGTTTTCGGTGAGTGTAGTCATTGCGCGTTAGATTGTAGACAACACGTGGTCCGTAATGGACGCAATTCCAGGCATTGTAGAAATCACCCGGTTCATTCAAGACGCAATTTACCCAATTTGAACTTCGTTGACTGCGGCTGTGTTTACTTACTTGTTGACACCGCTGATTAATAGGTATAAAAGGTGGCTGTTCACGTGTTCATCGTTCTCACGAATCGCCCTTCATAAGATCGACATCTCACGTTGACGAGAGTCCTCCTCCCCTGAGTAGTACTACCCCACGGCAGCAGAAACCTTTTGACAGCGGTAATCGCTAGTCAACCTGACATGTAAGAAATGAAATGCTGTCGGCACAGGACTGGCAGGAGTCGCGATCAAGACGCGGAAGAGATTTAAAACTCGCAAGAGGAGACAAAGAAGCGAATCGTCCTTGCGAGTACAGACTGGAGTTCCGAGTTCATGACGAAATATAAAACGCTCGCACTTGCCCTACCTCTTGTGTTCAGTCTTACAGCGCTTCTGGTTCCAAGACAACAAGGTCAAGAGCCAACCTTGCCCTCGAGATCATCAGGCGCCAAGAGTCAAAAAAGAGTAGTTGATATTAATCATTTCCCTATCGCGGCATTCTCAGCTGCCGAGCCTTCTGACTCTAAGCGAAAAGCGCAAGGCGAAAAACGTAATAAATCTAAGTGGAACGTAGACCCAGATGCACTTTCAGATAGTACGGTGATAGTCGACTCGGTTGATGTCAATTTACCTGCCTTTCCGACAGAGCAAGCGGCAGCGGTTGTTATCGGCACGGTTACCGACGCTAAAGCTTATCTCTCGAACGATAAAACAGGGGTCTATTCTGTATTTGTCGTTGCAATCGATGAGGTCCTCAAGAATCCCGGAAAACTAACAGCCGGTAATCTCGTCGAAGTAGAGCGCGAAGGCGGGCGTGTCAGGTTCCCCTCGGGCCGCGTACATCTTTACATGGTTTCAGAACAGGATATGCCTCGCGTTGGCGGCCGCTACGTACTGTTTTTAACAGAAACAAATTCGGAGTCAGTCTTTGAAATCTTAACAGGCTACGAACTTCGTGAAACCTCTGTTCACGCGCTGGATGATCTTCCTCAATCTCGGTCACATGAAAACACCACGCCGGCGAATTTTCGGAATGAATTAAAAGCAAAGCTGGCCAAGCCTTGATCTAAACAAAGATGAGACGGGCTCCAACTCAATTGTTCCTAATCCTCTTGTCCACAATTGTGGTGGGAACAATGATGTTTTTAGTAAACGCTTTTGCTCAAGAATATCCTCCCTGTGTAAGTATGGACCGACTAGCCGGAACAAATGGTGCATCGTGGCAACAAGGTGCTACCGTCACTGTGATAATAAATCCGACAGACTTTCCAACTTCGACGGAGCGACAAAAGATACAAGACGCATTTCTTAGTTGGCAAAATGCAAACACTCATTCGGCGGTAACATTTACATTTACGACCGGTTCACAAGCACCGAGTGGGTTGGCGACTAATAACACCTTCTATATTAATCGGCAAACTACCACAACCCCCGCCACCACCAGCATCTCAAACACGGGAACTCCAACCACAGAAGGCAACATCACCACGTCCGCAAGAACTTCAATCCACCCGAGCATGACCAACTCGGTAGCTATTTACAACGTAATGCTTCACGAAATCGGACACACTTTTGGACTAAACCATTGCGTTGACTGCGCGCAGGGAAGCTCAATTATGACCGCCTTTAGCAGCGACTGCTTGTGTGCAAGCTTCCCTTGCGACCACGATGTTCCGTTTAATGGAGTCCGATTCGGTTGTCCTCCACTTTCGGGGCCACGGGACTGCGATGAAAATGCAGTAAACGATTACGCTGATTATCCTCCGACAACTCCCACTCCCACA
Organism: uncultured Acidobacteriota bacterium; assembly: GCA_963826255.1. Classification (GTDB taxonomy): domain Bacteria; phylum Acidobacteriota; class Blastocatellia; order Pyrinomonadales; family Pyrinomonadaceae; genus PSRF01. The sequence continues at coordinate 4,232,899 of CAWGWK010000002.1, read as the reverse complement.
CCAGAGCCGACACCCTGCGCAGCAGATGGCATGAGTTGTACCTGGGATGCCGATTGTTGCAGCAACTCCTGTAGTCAATGGACGCAGACGTGCAAGGACCCTAACCAAGGGGGTTGCACTCCGGAATTGTGTCCGGGGCAATGTTATGAAGGATTTTGCACACCAACACCGGTGGTAATTGACGTGCTTGGGAATGGCTTCAACCTTACGAATCTGGCTAATGGAGTCACCTTCGACCTCAACGTTGACGGCACAGCGGAGCATCTCTCCTGGACTTCAGCCGGGAGCGATGATGCATGGCTGGCATTGGACCGTAATAACAACGGCACAATCGAGAATGGTGCGGAGTTGTTTGGCGAGTTTACGCCGCAACCTGAGCCAGCCACAGGCACGCGGAAGAATGGCTTTATCGCGCTTGCGGAATATGATCAGCCAGCCAACGGCGGAAACAGTGACGGAGTAATTAGCTCCACTGATGCTATTTTTTCATCATTGCGCTTGTGGCAGGATGTAAATCACAACGGCATTTCAGAAGCGACCGAATTGAAGAGTCTCAGTAGCCTTGGTCTATTGACGATTGAGCTCGATTACAAGACGTCTAAAAAAACAGATGAGCATGGGAATCAGTTCCGTTATAGAGCAAAGGTGAAGGATGCTCACGGACTTCAAATGAATCGTTGGGCTTGGGATGTACTTCTAGTGTCAAAGCCATAAGCTTGAACAGTAGGTTTGCAAAATCATTGAACCCTGATTGCTCCACCCTCAGACACCGCGAACCTGAGATTCGATCGCAACATTTCGCTCGCGCGCTCACCCGCGAGTCACAATTCCCGTAGCGACGTGGCGCGCAAGGGCCATGATGGTCCAGGAGGGATTTACGCCTGGCGCCGTGGGAAACAAGCTCGAATCCGCCGCGTAAACATTCGTCGTTCCAAACACACGTCCTGACGAGTCTGTCACGCCCGCCCGTGCATCGATCCCGAATTGGTTGCCGCCGCTGGTGTGATCCGAATAAGAGATCAGATCGTTGTACGTGAATTTGAGCTTCTCGATTCTCTCGAGGTCGGACGGTTTTTCGATTACTGGCGGTCGCAACAACGGCAGAAAAACGCGACGCGCGCCCACTGCCAGGAATCCTTTAGCGGCCTCCACGAAGCACCGCCGAAACGATTCGATGTCGTGTTTGCTCTCCTGAAAATCGAGTTGCGCGCGCCCGTCCTTCAGCACCATTCGCGACTTCGCCGGATCGTCTTTCACGGTTATTGTCAGACTCATCGCGTGGTGAAACTGCCGCATGATTTCGAAATGCTCCTGCGGCGGAAGATGCGAGACAAACGACGCCAGGCTCGCGGGATAAAGAATGCTCGCAAGCCACCAAAAGTGATGCTCCTTTAAAAACCCGAGGAAGTTGTAGATAGCGGGAACGCCGTTATGCGGAATGTACTGACCGTCGTAAATTTCACCGCGCGGCGTCATTGGCTCGTCAAACATAGCAAACACCTGCGCGTGAGGTTGCAGGTAGACCTTTTGCCCGATCGATTGCCGGTTCGGAAACCTCGGACTCCGCAGTAAAACAGCGGAAGAGAAGAACGCGCCCGCAGCAACAATGATTTGTCGTGCGTTAATTACGGTGGCTTTGACCGCGTCTCGCGACGACACCACCAAGCCGGACGCGGTCCAACTTCCATTAGCTTCGTCGCCAACGACCGACTTTGCCTCGCAATCAGTCAAGACCGTGAGATTCCCTGTCGCGAGCGCGAGCGGCAGGAAGCTGTTGCTCATGTTTCCCTTCAAATCAACACCACAGCCGAAATTGCAAAGGCCCACTCCAGCGCAGCCACTCGTATATTGATTAACAAGCACGAGGTCGTCCGGCTTTCCGAGCGCCTGGGCCATTTCCCGCACCACGGCGTTGGGTCGATTCTCCAGTCCGCGTGTCTGTCGCGTAACGGACATTACTTCCGCGATGTGTTGATAGTGAGGTTCAAGAGTTTCAGCATTGATTTCAGCGATGCCGCTCTTCTCCCGCCACTCGTCAAAAACAAACTGCTTCGGCTTCATTGCCACGGCGCCGAAAACCATGCTGCTTCCGCCGAGCGCACTTCCCTGGTAAAGCACGGTGCGATAACCATTCGTCGTTTCGACATGACCGAACCGGTTCGACATGTCGAGTACACGAAAGTTTATTTGTTCCTGTGGAATGAACGGCCCTTTCTCAACGAGCAAGACTTTCAGACCTGCCTGGGCCAAGGTCGCGGCAGCAACGGCGCCGCCTGGTCCAGAGCCAATCACGCAAGCATCATAGACGTTAGTCAACACGTGCCGGTTTTCCGAAGACCCGAGGTCGCGAGCTGAAATGATGTGCCGACGAAGTTCGCTGGTCAGTCGTCTGATCACGCTTTTACCTCTGGGGCATCAACCAGCTTTAAAGCTCGCTCGTCTGCCCAGAACGCGATCAGGCAGAGCGATGAAAGCGTGCGGCCCATTTTACGCACCAGCATGAATCGCGAACCGCGCGCGTTAAGCGCAACTTTCTCACCTCCGTACAGAATTGAGGCCCGCTGCGACCAGGCAAGAAACCGGTTGACCTTTTTGCGATGATCGGCGCTGCCATTACGCAGGAGATGTTCAACGTTCTGGCTCACATTGATGCCGGTGCTTTGCAGCGCCGCCGCGGGAATGAGAGTGGCCGCGACCGCATCGATAAACTGTTGGTCGTCCTTGCCCAAAGAAATCTTTGGTGCAACTGCGATTAGTAATGCGGCTCCGATGAAACTCCGACGGCTTAACTGGGTTTCAAAGGCGGTGATCTCTTGAATCATCTGTTCCAGTGGTTCCATAGTGCAGATCCTCAGTGCAATAAAATCTGTACTACTGTCGGCCCATTCAGGCCACGGATTTATGCGGAATGGGGACGGATCCAAATCATAAATGCGTGAATCCGTGAAAATCCGTGGCTGGCATCATTCTTGAACTAAACATGTTTCAGTTTACCAACGGGGTTACGCTCAGTGATGAAACTCAGGCTCCGGTGCTCGCTTTTTCGTGCGCTTGCTATCGTGCTTACCGCAACTCTAATGCCTCTTGAAATCTTATCCCAGGTTGTTGAGAAGCCGGCGACGCGACATGTGATTATCTGCGTTGACGGTGTCGGACACTCAACCATCAGCAAGATGCGTGCAAAGGGGCAGTTCAAGATGTTTCAGCCGCCTTCGCGCATGATCTCGACATTTCCTTCATTGACGAATGCAGCCCTAAGCACGATTCTCGAACCGGCGGGCGCGAAGATCAGCGGCGGCTATGAAGATACCTACTTCGACACAGAAGCAAACCGGATGCGTGGCGGGCTCCTGGATCGTTTTCGTAGTGGACGCTTCGTTCGCGGTACCTTTCGCGAGCTCTTCGATTATCATCCCTCCGCGCTCAAGAGTGGTTTGGGCTATGCAGCACCTCCAGTCTCAACCTACATCGAGTCACTAAGCGATCTTATTCGCCTGCGACAAAAGGCGAGGGATAACCGTGGGGCGGTGTTTTTCGCTTACACGGGAGCAACCGATTCGCTGGCACACCTTGGCGGCGAAACTTTGCTGCGCAGTTTTCTCGATGAGCTGGACGATACCGTCGAAGATATTGTGCGCGATAGTAAGACGCCTGTCGCGGTCACCCTCTTTTCCGATCACGGCAATCATTTTCGGAAATACCGTCGCGTCGCATTGAAAGAGCCGCTGCGTCGAGCAGGCTTCAAGTTAGGAAAGAAGATAAAAGACGATCGAAGCGTGGTGTTACCACAGTTCGGGCTGGTTGGCAGTGCCGTCTTATTCACGAGAGAGAAGAATGAAGAACGCATGGCCGTAGCCTTGGCAACTCTCGAGGGAATTGATTTTGTTACTTACGAACGAAACGGAATCGTGCACGTCATTAACCGCCGCGGCGAAGCGACCATCGAGAGACGCGGCGACGAATATCGCTACTCTGTTATGAAAGGCGATCCTCTCGATCTCCTGTCGCTCACGAACGATCAGCAAAACGGCGGTTTCATCAAAGATGAGGATTGGTTTGCACTGACTCGTGCCGGCACGCGACCCGACGTCGTGCGACGCGTTTACGAAGGAGCAACACAGGGAGTTTCGAACCGCGCTAACGTGATCGTTAATTTGGAAGATGGCTACTACACCGGAAGCGCTCTACTGGACACGTTCACACTTCTTCAAGCTACACATGGCAACATCGGACAAGAGCAGAGCTATGGATTTGTGATGAGCACTACGAGCGAGTTGCCACCGTACATTCGCGCAGCGGATTTGTGGGAAGTTCTGGGATTGGCGCAACTGGAGCGAAGCACGAAGCGCAACTCTGAATGAGGTCACATCACGGAACTGTTAAACGAAGCGTTGATTAGGTGTTCGCGCCGTGGAAAGTGAACCAGTTGCCCGAAGGCTGCAATAATGAATAGAAGATAATAGTGGCGATGACCAGTTGCGAAAAAATCAAGCAGCCCTAACAGCGCCGCAACTTCGCTTACCGCCCAGGCGATGATATATGCCTGCTGGACCAGTTGTACTTGCCGTTGTTCCACGGCCCTGCTTAACAATTTGCTTTTGATCGGAAAGGAAATCAGCGTTGTTACTACTCCAACGCCGAGGAGCACGAGTGACATGGTGGGATTGGGAGTAATGTCTTCCGATCGTGGTGCAAACAAGGAGAACGCGTAGTAGGCGCCAATGCTCCCGAGCATGCCAATCCAAAGGGTACGCATTGTGCGAAGTCGCTGCTCGATCGTTGATTGCGGCTCGTTCTGATTTGCTGGTTGCGTGTTCAATCTGGTGGACAGTACGCTGCGAAACCGATTTAAGTCAACTTAATCGAGCGGTGGATAGTGGTTTAATTAGAGTTTTTTCTCTGCGGTCCCTCAGCGAATCTCTGCGGGCTCTGCGTTGAAATAGTCTTTACCGCAGAGAACGCCGAGATACGCAGAGGTCCGCAGAGAAAACTCCTGAATTTAGCCCACTACCAAGCGGTGCGAAGCAGGCACAACTCTGCCCACTCGCTGTTTGGCACTAAGTCTCTGGCAAGGTTACCGAGCAGCAAAACACTTGTGATCAGCGTGCTTTCTATTGAAAACTGAACCATGCCGGAACGGCGAAGTGTCTTAATAACGCTTCTCATAATTCTTACCGCGTGTGCACCACCGAACACGACGACGAACCTGACGCCTGAAGCATGGCAGGCGGACCTTCAACATCTCGCGCGCGAGCTCCCGAATCGTCACGTCAACGCCTTTCACACAGGCAGCCGCGAAGCGTTCGCGCAAGAGGTTGCGCGCCTTAACACTGCGATCCCGCAGATGCGTGACGAGGAGGTGCTCACCGGGACTTCGAACGTTTCAGACGACTGCTGCTTCCTGTAATCGAAGCCCAACCGGCAATCAACAGAGAGGGCGGACTGTTCGTGATCATTGGACCAGGAACGTTCTCCGCGGCGGGTGTGAACGCGCTCGACATGCGTCGCGACCTGCACGCGATACTCGTCGGTGCTCCGGCCGGAGTAAGGCCGAACCACTACGGCGATCATGGGGAGTTCCGGCTGCCCAACTCAAACCTTCGCATCTCCTACGCGACACGGTTCCATAGTTTCGGCTCCGAAACGGATTCGACCATTAATCCCGCCAAGCACATTGAACCAACGTGGGAGGAATTTCGCCTCGGCCGCGACCCTGTGATGGAGTGGATTCTGAGTTATAGTTAAGGACCGCTGAACGAGAAGTCATTTTTACAGGATTGCAGGATTAACAAGATTTACATGTCAATCATGTGAATCATGAGCGAACCGCTCGATCCTAATTCAGTGATTTCCCATTACCGCATCGTTTCACGGCTTGGAGCGGGCGGGATGGGTGAAGTCTATCTCGCACAAGACACTAAGCTGGATCGTAACGTTGCGCTCAAGATACTCCCTGCTGATCTCGCCTCGCATCGGGATCGCATGGAGCGATTTATTCGCGAAGCAAAATCAGCAGCCGCGCTCAGCCATCCAAACATCGCGCAGATATTTGAGATCGGTGAACATGAGGGCACACATTACATCGCGATGGAGTTGGTCGATGGTCTGACCCTGCGCCAACTGATTCACGGAAAGCAAACCGATCTCGTAAAGCTTCTGCGTTACCTCCAACACGCCGCCGAAGGTTTGGCGAAAGCTCACGCCGCGGGAATCGTGCATCGCGATCTCAAACCCGACAACATCATGGTGACGCGTGACGGCCACGCGAAGATTCTCGACTTCGGGCTCGCAAAGTTAATTGAGGCGCAACAAGTCCCGAGGGTTGAAAGTTCGGACAGTGCGGTTGCTACTGCGATCCTGCCGCAGCAATCAACCCCGGGCACAATTCTCGGCACGTTCGGTTATATGTCTCCGGAGCAGGCGCAGGGCCGAGTCAGGGAGATCGATCACCGGTCAGACATCTTCTCGTTCGGATGCATTCTCTTCGAGTCGGCTACTCGACGAAAGCCCTTTGAGGGAAACAGCACGCTGGATCTACTCCACAACACGGTCCATGCGCCGGCTCCGAACTTGAAGGAAATAACCCCTGGCTTGCCTGATGATCTACAGCGAATCATTCGGAGGTGTCTGGCCAAGGATCGGGACCGGCGCTACCAGTCGATGAAGGAAGTTGCGATCGAACTGGAAGAACTTCGGCAGGAACTCACAGCAACTTCGTTTGTACACGACTCTGTGCATCACACTGCGAGCGGCGCCAGCGCGCCCGCCAGCGACTCGGGTAGACTTGCCGATCCTTCGTCTCCCACAACTACAGGGATCACACCTGCTTCGACGATCTCGAGTTCCGAGTTCATCTTCGCAAAGATTAAGACTCACAAAAAGGGTTTCATCATCGCTTTAACCCTTGCGGCGATAGTGGTGACAGTTGGAATACTCAAGCTGATTGGCGTGGGATTCGGACTCGCGCGTTTTCTTGATCGAAACACCTCTCCAGTCGCACCGCTTCAGCAGATGAAGTTCACCAGAATCCCGGTGAGTGGCGAAGTAGGTAGGGGATTCATCTCACCGGACGGCAGGTTCATCGCCCGCGTTCTGCGTGAGAGGAGCAAGAACAGCCTGCGGCTCCGGCAGACCGCGGGGACGGTCGAGCGGGAAATTCTGCCGCCTACCGATGGTGACTTCTATGGCGGCGTCACTTTTTCCCCGGATGGCAGCAGCATCTACTACGTCATGGGCGAGCCGGGGAAAGTCTTACGGCACCTCTACCGCGTCTCCGTTCTCGGCGGTGATCCGCAGAAGATACTCGATGATATAGATAACGCCGTAGCGCTCTCGTCCGACGGAAAGCGTCTCGCTTTTCGGCGCCACTTACCTAAAACGCGCGAGGAGACAATCATCGTCGCAAACGAAGACGGGACGGGCGAGCAGGTGATTGCCACGCGCCAGTCGCCTGTGATTTTCGGCAAACCGGAGTGGTCCCGCAGCGGTCGAGTTATCGCGTATCCGCTTATCAGCAAGGATAACGAGGGCGACTACATGGTTCTCGAGGCGATCTCCTTATCCGATCGCACGACGCAATCGATCTCGCCGGCTCAGTGGCGCGGGGTTCAGTCGATTCAATGGCTGCCGGAAGACGAAGGACTCATCGTCACCGGTAGGCTGCGTTCTGCCCCGCCGGAGGAGAGGCAACAAATCTGGTACGTGCCATTTCCCGCAGGTGAGCCGCAAAAGATCACGAACGACGCGAATCACTATTGGGGCCTGACCTTGACAGCAGACGGTCGCACCGCGCTCGTTATGCAAAGTGATATCTCCTCGAACATCTGGGTAGTGCCTGCGGGTGACTTCGCGCGCGCCGGCCAGATCACAAACAGCAACAGTGAGATCGGCGCACTTTGTTGGACACCGGGGAGCCAGATAATTTACTCGAGCTCTACCGGACGAAATTTAGATCTGTGGATCATGAACGCGGATGGCACCGGCAACCGGCAACTGACATTCACCACCGATCGTCACGAACTTCAGCCGGAGCTCTCGCCCGACGGGCGGTACATTGTCTTTCAAGTCGTGCAACAGTCAGGCCTGAGGAGCGTCTGGCGCATGAGTGTGGACGGCGGTGGTGCGAGGGAGCTTGTGCGCAATGTCGATCGCTTCGCGGAACCGCACGTGTCTCCCGACTTGCAGTGGGTCTTCTACAACTCGCGTGACGAGTCGGGCAGTTCTGCGTTTTGGAAAGTCCCATTCGATGGCGGTGATCCGGTAAAAGTGAGAGAGAGGACGTCGTGCCGTCTTTCACCGGACGCGAAGTGGTTCCTATGTGCACACCGGGATTTTGCGCCAGATGCACCTTTGAAAGGACTGGTCGTTCCGGCGTCAGGCGGCGATCCTGTTCGCACGTTCGATTGGCCGCAGAACACGAATACGCTCTACTGGTCACCCGACGGGCAAGCGTTTGATTTCATCGCGGAGCGGGACGGCATGACGAATGTTTGGCGTATGCCGCTGGAAGACGGTAAGGAACAGAAACTGACCGACTGGCAGACCGCTGCGGAGGTATGGGACTTCGGTTGGTCCAGGGACACCCGCACCCTCGCAGTCACCCGCGACAACGAGAACCACGAATGGATCCTGATTGAGAATTTCAGGTAAGCCACAAGAAGCACAAAAGCACAAAGGTGTTCGCCGAAATTTTTCTGTGCTTTTAATGCTTCTTTGTGGCATATAGTCCTCTCATGAGGCTAATCGAACAGTTTCTGCAAGACCTGCGTCACGGCGCGCGACTGCTGGCGAAAAATCCAGGCGTCACTCTAATAGCGGTGGTGACACTCGCCCTCGGGATTGGCGCTAACACAGCGATCTTCAGCGTCGTCAATGCCTTTCTTCTGCGACCCTTGCCTTACGGCGCGCCGGACCGGCTCGTGATGGTGGATTCACAGCATCGCGGTCAATCGATCGGAGTTTCGTTTGTTGACTACGAAGATTGGCGTCGCCAAAATCATGTCTTTGACGACCTGGCGTTTTTCAATTTGCGTTGGAATGCAAACCTGGAATTCGGCAACGAAACGGAAACGCTCAATTTAACGTTCGGCACGACGAACCTGTTTTCGACGCTCCAGGTCGCACCACTGTTGGGCCATGGTCCGGCAACGGGAGATTTAGACACGGTCTTACTTAGTCATGGCTTGTGGCAAAGACGATTCGGCAGTGATCCGGGAATTATCGGTCGTCAGCTTCGAATTGATGGGCAGGGTCTAACCGTAGTTGGAGTCATGCCGCCCGATTTTCGTTTTCCCTTTCAGAGTGATTTGTGGTGGCTGAATGATCGTTACTTCAACCGTCAGAGACGGGACTTTCGTATCGACCAGACGATAGGCCGGCTGAAACCCGGCATATCGGTTGAACAGGCGCGTGCAGAGATGCAGGAGATCGCCGCGCGGCTTGCCCAAACTTATCCCGATACGAACGCCGAAGTCACTGCTGCTGTTACTCCAGTGCGGGATTTCTGGTTCGGCAAATTACGAAACTCTTTCTGGCTCCTGCTCGGCGCCTGCGGTTTTGTCTTATTGATTGCCTGTGCGAATGTCGCGAACTTACTGATGACACAGGCCACCGTACGTGAGCGCGAGTTGGCCGTCCGCGCGGCGCTGGGAGCGAGCCAGGCGCGTTTGATCCGGCAATCGATTTCGGAAGCGCTTCTGCTTGTTTCGATTGGCTGCGCCGGCGGGATCATCCTCGCTGCGGCAGGGTTGCGTATGCTGGTCACGATGCTGCCTGAAGAGCTCCTGCCTTTCTTTGTAAAGATCCAACTTGACGGACGTGCGCTCGCATTCACCCTCGTAATTTCAGCTCTGACCGCGCTGTTCGTCGGACTGATACCAGCGTTGCGAGCTGCGTCAGTGGACCTGGACCAGTCACTCAAAGAAGGGGGCAAGGGTGGTACAAGCGTTCTGATGCAGCGTATTCGAGGTTTGTTAGTAGTAACTGAAATTGCGCTGGCGATCATTTTGCTAGTTGGCGCGGGACTCATGTTGCGAAGTTTTGCGCGTTTGCAAAACACGTCACCTGGCTTTACGGCGGAAGGCGTGCTCCATCTGGAAATCAATCCAACGTATCCACGTCAGGAAGATTACCGCGTCGAGTTCATGTCACGTCACTATCGAAAGTTGCTTGATCAGATCGCAACAGTGCCGGGCGTGATTGCAGTGGCGGCTAACAATGACTTGCCGTTTGTCGGTCAAAAGCCGTGGTACAGAGGAGAGTTTTCAGTCAAAGGTCAATCGATTGAGGAACAGAAGCGAAATCCGCTGGTCAATTACCAGGCCGTCTCGCCGGACTATTTTCGAGTTATGCAGATTCCGCTCCTTCGTGGCCGCGTCTTTACTGACCAGGACACCGTCAGGCCGGATGGCCGTCGCGATGTTGCAATTATCAACCGGCGGTTGGCTGAGCAGATGTGGCCCAATGATGATGCGTTAGGTAAGCGAATCAACTGCGACGAGGCTGATGATAACGCCTGCGCGGAAATCATCGGCGTTGTAGGTGATGTGAAGCACAACAGCCTTGTCGATGAAGCAGGTTACGATCTCTACTCTGCCTGCTACCAGAGTTACAGTAAGCAAACTCACTTTGTGGCACGCACGCAGGGCGATCCGATGACGCTGGCGAACGACATCCAGCGAGCAATCTGGCAGGTTTCTCCCGATACGGGTGTCTTCAACGTGATGCCTGTGACGAAGTTGTCGGCGAACACGATCTGGCAATCACGACTTTGGGGACTATTGTTCGGCATCTTCTCGAGCATTGCGCTGGTGCTGGCAGCCGCGGGTATCTATGGAGTGATGGCTTACTTTGTGACTCAGCGCACGCGCGAGATTGGTATTCGAATGGCCCTCGGCGCACAGTGGCGCGACGTGCTAAAGCTGGTTTTGAAAAGTGGGATGTCACTCGTTCTCATCGGTCTTATAATCGGTCTTGCAGGCGCGTTAGCGTTAACACGCCTGATGCGCACCCTGCTGTTCGAAGTCTCTCCGACTGATCCGATTACGTTTGTTGCAGTAGCGCTTTGTATAATCCTCATCGCGTTGCTCGCCTGCTACATTCCCGCAAGGCGCGCGACTAAAGTCGATCCGTTGGTTGCGTTGCGATACGAGTAACTTAGTTAATCAGGGCTTTGCACGGGAATCCTCAAAGGCCACATAAGGCACAAAAAGCACAAGAAATTATTCTTTTGCTTTGTGCTCTCTTGGGGGTGCCATTAGTCTGATACCATTTACAGCATGGCAAAAGACGAGAAGAACGCCGAGGCGCGACAAGGCGGCGAGCAAATGAGCGAGGCCGAAATCGACTACAACGTAATGGGCTCTTTCCCAGCGAGTGATCCACCGTCGTGGACGCTGGGGGTCAGGCCCAGTAAAACATGCCGTGAGGAGTTTGAGGGAGAGAAGCCCTCACCGCACGACCCGTCACACCAAAACGAACCGGAGGACTAGCCACAAGAGGCACAAAAAAGCACAAAAGCAGCGAAAGTTCTTTTGTGCTTTTGGTGCCTCTTTGTGGCATGAAGGTCAGAGGCCGGTCCTTCGCTCCATGTCTTCAGGATACCGGGCGCCTTGCACAGCGATCTCTGAGGCGGCGCTCTCAATTTCGCGGAGATCGTTCGAAGTAAGTTCAACTTCAACTGCTCCGATGTTCTCTTCGAGGCGATGCAGTTTTGTCGTCCCTGGAATGGGAACGATCCATGGCTTCTGAGCCAGCAGCCAGGCTAACGCTATCTGAGCAGGTGTCGCCTTCTTTCGTTCTGCGATTGCGCGCAGTAAATCCACGAGAGCCTGATTCGCTTTCCGCGCCTCCGGCGTAAAACGAGGCACGATGTTGCGGAAGTCGGAACTGTCGAACGTCGTGTTCTCGTCGATCTTTCCAGTGAGGAAGCCTCTACCCAGCGGACTGAATGGAACAAACCCGATTCCGAGTTCCTCGCACGCCGGTAACACTTCCTCTTCAGGCTTTCTCCACCATAACGAGTATTCGTTCTGAATTGCAGTGACCCGCTGGACCGCGTGTGCACGACGGATCGTTTGCACTCCTGGCTCAGAAAGTCCGAAGTGCTTAACCTTACCTTCCTGAATCAGTTCCTTCACGGCTCCCGCCACGTCTTCGATCCGCACGTCCGGGTCAACACGGTGTTGATAGAACAGATCGATCGTGTCGGTCCTCAGTCTTTTGAGTGAGGCTTCAGCGACCTCCCTGATGTGCTCAGGGCGACTGTCCACGCCGAACTGCTCACCCTTTGGACCAATTTTGAAACCGAATTTCGTGGCTATCACCACTCGCTCGCGAACCGGAGCAAGTGCTTCGCCCACAAGTTCTTCGTTTGCGAATGGTCCATACACTTCGGCGGTATCGAACAACGTCACACCGCGTTCGACGGCCGCACGAAGCAACGAGATCATCTCCTGTTTGTCTCTGGGCGGACCGTAGCCAGAGCTCATTCCCATGCAGCCCAACCCGAGAGCCGAGACTTCCAGGTTGCCAAGTTTGCGCTTCTGCATTCTTTCTCCTTCATCACTCATCTGTGAGAGAAGCCATATCAATCGAGAAGCGGTACTTTACATCAGACCTGAGCAGCCTGTCGTAGGCTTCGTTGATCTTTTGAATGGGAATGACTTCGACATCGGAAGTGATGTTGTGTTCGCCGCACAAGTCGAGCATCTCCTGCGTTTCGGCAATTCCGCCGATGGTAGATCCGGACAGACTCTTTCGTCCTGGGATGAGAGCGAACGCCGCAACCGCGAGAGGCGTCGGAGGTGCACCCACAAGGGTGAGGGTGCCGTCGCGACTGAGCAGGTTTAGATAGGCGTTGATATCGTGATCGGCGGAGACGGTATCGAGGATAAAGTCGAAGCTGCCGGCGTGCTGTTGCATCTCGTCATCGTTGCGAGAGACCACGACTTCATCAGCGCCCAGGCGCAACGCGTCTTCCTTCTTGTTTGGTGAAGTGGTGAAGGCCACGACGTGCGCTCCGAACGCATGAGCAAACTTCACGCCCATGTGGCCCAGTCCGCCGAGACCAACCACACCAACTTTCTGACCTTTGGTGACGCCCCAGTGACGCAAGGGCGAGTATGTTGTGATCCCCGCACATAGCAGCGGCGCGGTTGCAGCGAGATCGAGGTTGGAGGGAACTCGCAACACGAAGCGCTCGTCAACAACAATGCTATCGGAGTAGCCGCCGTAAGTGACGCCTCCGAGATGTTTGTCTGGCGAGTTGTACGTGAGGATCACGTTTGGGCAATACTGTTCGAGGTCCTCTTTACAGTGCGCACAGGTACCGTCCGAGTCGACCATACACCCGACCGCGGCGAGGTCGCCTTGTTTGAATTTAGTAACTCCTGAGCCGATCCTGCTGATGCGTCCGACGATTTCATGCCCCGGGACAATCGGGTAGACCGTTCCAGTCCACTCGTTACGCGCCGAATGAAGATCGGAGTGACAAACGCCGCAGAAGAGGATCTCGATCTGTACGTCGTATTCGTTTGGATCGCGCCTCGGAATGGTAGTTGCGGCCAGCGGCGATGTCTCGCCGGCAGCCGAGTAAGCTCTCGCGTTATACATAAATAATTGCTCCTTGCCTCAAGTCTTACCCACAAAGAAGCACATTAATCGCAAATAGTCTCTCTGAATGTTTGTGCATTTTGTGTTTCTTGTGGCGGGACTATCTCTGAAGGCGGATCGCATTCGGCTTTGAGTTAAGAAAGTTGGAACAGAGCGTGAGAACTGCCATTCCACGTGCTTCCTGAGGGGTTATGTCATTGAGTATGTACAGAACTTGCTCAAATTGATCCGGCGGGAAGACCGCGACTGCTGCTTGCAAACTAAACCCGGTGGTATTGCCGGTAACAGCGGAAATGGGTGTAATACCGCTGATGCGTTTGAGCGGCGGTGCCTGGTCCACGTTTAGAGAAGCCGGTGGGGTCTTTCGCATTAGCTTCACAGCGTATAACAACCAATCAAGCGATGCCTGAGTGTCGAAACGGCCATAAGTTGAGACAATACCGAGCGCGATACGTGCCGTACTTTCATTTGGCTCGATTCTTTTGACTAATACTCCGGCCTGTCGCAGCCACTCACCTGCACGATCGGTATCTTTATCCTTAATCAGCCTTTGCGCGCCAACCACGAAGCAAACCGCTCGTTGAGCTGCATCGTCATTCTTCAAATTGAGTCGATGGGCTTCATCGAGTTTACCCGAGGCAATAAAGTGCAGTACCGCACGATAAATAAGCCAGCTTCGCACTCCATCGCGCAACGTCTTGTCATCAACTTTTCCGGCCAGGTCTAAACCGCGTTCGTAGCGCTCGACTGTAGTGGCCACGGCGGCCGTTGCATACCCGATATCACGGGTCAGTGCATCGCGGCCTTTTGCTGCCGTTTCCTCGAGAAGATCCACTCTGCGTTCGGCAAAGCGTTCTTTACTTTCGCCTGGTCGTACCTCAGGTATATCCGGTCTCCGTGGAATTGGAACAGTTGAGAACCGGGCTTCAGTATCAAGTTGCTGTGCGCGCGCCTGGAGCAAAGCCGCCTTGTCCGGTAACTGTTGCGTGATCTCTCTCCACAAAGTTCCGATAGCGCTTACTAATGCCCGCGCAGCGATTTGAGCATTGGCCTCCGGCAATGGCGCACTCAGCAACAAATCGGACGCGAGTGCCAAGAACTCACGGCCCATCTCGGGATTTTGACGGCCGGCCGGGATAGACACGCGCGGCCCGCCTAAAGCTAACTGCACTCGATTGCGATTGTCCGAAGTGTTGGCCCCAAAAACACGGCCCGGTGTATAGAGATAGGTATAAAGAGTGAGAAGTTCGTTAGGATCGCTCATTCCCGCCGTTCTCAAACGCGTGAGCGCAGCCCGAAAAACAGTCTCTGCCAGTGCCGGGTCCTTCTGTTGAATTTGAATGAGGGTGCTTTGAAAATTAAAAGAGATACCATCGCGCAAACTCTCAATCAGCAACTCCGCTGCCGCTTTTGGATTGTCTGCCACGACGTGATTCGCCATCTGGAGCAGCACCGCGCTGCGCGCGCTTCTGTCATCAAATGTCCCGCGGTCCTTTTTCTCTCCGGACTTGCTCTCTTCGACCATTTCTTCGAGCCATATCGCGGCCAAGTCCGGCGCTCGTTTTCTTGCGACCAGCAACACCTCACGCCTCACTGCATTGCGCAGAGATGGATTCACAAAAAATGAACGATCACTTTTTGGCTCCTCAACTTTGGCCGCCGCAGTCCAGGCCGCTTTCAAATAGTTCTTTGCGTTCTCCTCGTTTAAATCCCACACAACATCTGCAATTTGGGCTTGCGTTCGAGCTGCAACGCCCTTGTCATCCCATTTCTTCGCTTCGTCAGCGGTCGAGTTGAGCACATCAATTATTCTCTTTGTTAACTCGAGCTGAGCGGGCGGGACTTCGGACTTAATGTCTTGCACCTGAGCGTGCAATGTGTTGACGCAAACAAGCGCAATCACAATTGTGAAGCAAATCCTGAGAATCTTGAAAATCATGTCAATCTTGTCAAACGCGCTCACGGGAGAGCATCAAACCACTCTTCAAACGATCTCTTGGCCTGATCGGTTAGGGCTGCTCCAATCCAGCCCTTCTTTATGATTCCATCTTCAAGAAACACTTTGACTGGAACACGATTGATTCCCATGGTGAGTACAAATGAATTACCTTCGTCGTAAAAAACTCTAAAAGGAAACGTCTTCTCGCTAAGGTTGGGATCCGGAGGTGCTCCGAACGGAACAAGCCCGTAGAAGGAAACATCAGTGCGTTTCGTTAAGAGTGTTTGAAGGAATTTGCTCTCCGCCTGGCAAGCATCACACTCCGGCGTAACAAAAACAAGGATTACTCTTCCTCGTCTAAGAACCTGTTCGTCAACCTTTGAGCCGTATATGTCTAGTAACTGCGCATGGGGAAGTGGCTTATTGATTAGCGACTTGGATGAATCCGGTGCAACGGGTTGTGAACGCTGAGCCCTGCTGTAGAAAAAGATGAAGCCTGCACAGAATACTGCGATCAGAAAGAATATGACGCCTGCGATTGAGATCCATCGCTTTGACATAACCAACATTCCATTACCAGCTAGTTGCCGGGCTTGCGAGCCCATTGAGAGCGGTTGAGCGTCCCGTCCTGGTTAACACCGAAAGTCAAGTAAATCGTCTTGCGAGCGATGGCTTGTTTTTGATCCTGAGGGTGCGCCTCATACGGTTCTGTCAGAAAGATTCCTGAATGATAAACAGTCGTGTTCAACTCGGCATCGAAGATCTTCACAGAGTAGCCAGTCATCAGATGAGCAAATTTTGTCCGCTGAGCATCAGGAACTTTTTGCTTAAAGGGGACTCCGGATAAGGTAATCGTCCGCTCGTTCAGCGTTTCTAAACGCGTTTTCTTTTTATGACCTTCGGCAAGCAGTATTCTCCCCTCAAAATGTTCTGGAGTAGGGTTAGAACCGCCCCTCGGTAAACGTCGAATAGCCTCGTAGTACTTGTCCTCCGGAATAAAAAAAAGTTGATATGAAAGCTCCCAGGAGCTTCGCTTCTTGTTTGCCCCAGGAAGCTTCTCGAGGGTAGCGACAAAATCGATATTGTCGGCATAAAGGTTCGGAGCGTACAGATTGGGTTCGCGTACGGTGAATCCGCCTCCTCCTGTTTGTACTGCGATGAATGACAGTGCCATCGCCGGCGGCAAAAACGAACCGAATCCAACACACAACTGCAAAAGGACGATCGTGAGAACGCCTGTTATCATTTTGTGAATCCTTTTACGACCCAAACAGAAGTTAGTTAACAAGCCCGCGAAAACGCGCGCCGCTGACATCTTCTGTCAACGATCGTCTAACATTGTGCCCGTGAAGCCAACTCAAAGCCCGCTTCCTCCAGGACGTTGTTACATGTGTACCCAGGAAAGAGATCACTGCACGTGCAGTCGTAGTAGCACCAGCCTCCGCAAGAAGCCGATAGTCTACAGTCGAAGTTTCCGTAGACATTGCCACCAGCTTCTATGTGCGCACAAGCCTCCGCGACTGCATGAGAAAGACCAAGGGTTAGAACAGTACTTATACCCAGCAAGACCAACCGCAGCTTAAGACGCTTCATAACGCCTCCTTCTCCTGAGATCGAAACTGTGACTCAGGTTGAAATCGTTTGAGACATCGTACTAGCCGACGGCGATGTGAGAAGGGAGGGCGGTAATTCTCTGATCGTCTGGGAGGATGTGTCGGATCGATCGTAAGTTGATCGAGGTAACGTGAACCGCACTATACTCATGTGAGAATACCGTGTCAACAAATTCTATTGTGCAGACTCGAATGGGTATTATTGCCCCATCGAATCGGCGCCATTCATCCGGCAGGTATATACTCTGTGCAAACTTTGTGTGAGGTGCGACACGTTGACTCCAGCTGAAAAAGGAAAAACTTTTCGTGAGCTCCATGAACGGGATCGTGCGTTTATCATTCCCAATCCCTGGGACATTGGAAGTGCTCGATTATTGGCCCATCTCGGTTTTGAGGCACTGGCAACGACCAGCGCTGGTTACGCCTTTTCTGTCGGCCAGCGCGATAATACGATTCCCCGCGATGAGATGATGACGCACCTTGCGGAGATCGTGTCAGCTACCGATTTGCCTGTAAGCGCCGATCTCGGAAACTGCTTTGGTGATAGTCCTGAAACAGCGGCGGAAACAATACGGCTGGCCGCGGCGGCGGGGGTTGTTGGCGGCTCGATTGAAGACATGACGCAGAACACTGATAGCCCGATCTATGAGCTTGAGTTTGCGGCCGACCGTGTTCGTGCGGCCGCTGAGGCAGCGCGTGCGCTTCCGTTTACGTTCACGCTGACAGCCCGCGCCGAAAACTATCTTGTAGGTCGCCCCGATCTCAACGACACGATCAAGCGACTTCAGGCTTATGAAAAAGCCGGAGCAGATGTTCTCTACGCGCCGGGCCTGACAAAGAAAGAAGACATCGTTTCGGTGGTGACTTCGGTTGGCCGTCCCGTGAATGTTCTCATGGGACTACAAGGCGTTAACCTGAACCTGACTGAACTATCCGAGATAGGCGTCAAACGCATCAGCGTCGGCAGCGCGCTGTCACGCGCGGCTTTTGGAGCATTTCTTCGCGCGGCGCAAGAGATGCAGACACGTGGTACATTCACATTCGCTGATGACGCTGTGAGCTACCGGGATCTCAGCAGTATGTTCAATGCGTGACTCTTAAAGAAATTGACCGCATCGCGAGCGGTCGCATCGAAGTTAATCTCCTTAACAGCAGCGTGCACTGAAAGCAGATCACATGAAAGTATCAGAAAAATCCGTGCACCATTTCCGCACCTGCAATATCTGTGAGGCAATGTGTGGTGTTGAGATCAGCGTGCAAGCAAACGGCACGCTGCGTATCGAGGGCGATTCAGAGGACGTCTTCAGTCATGGGTACATCTGCCCGAAAGCAGTTGCCCTCCAGGATATCTACTACGATCCGGATCGGCTCAAACAACCAGTGCGGCGGACCAATAGTGGATGGCAGCAAATAGATTGGGAGGAAGCGTTTGATGAAGTGGCGGAGAACATTAAACGCGTTCAATCCAAACACGGCCGCCACAGCGTGGCCACATATGTAGGCAATCCCACCGTGCACAACCACGGCGCGATGCTTTTCCTCCCGGGATTTATCCGCAGCCTGCACACACGTAACCGCTTTTCCGCGACCTCGGTTGATCAGTTGGCCCATCATTTTGCGGCCTTCTTCATGTTCGGTCACCAGTTGCTGATCCCGATACCTGATCTCGACCGGACAGATTTCCTGTTGATCCTGGGAGGCAATCCAGCTGTGTCCAACGGCAGCTTGATGACCGCACCGGATGTTCCAGGTCGCCTGCGCGCGATTCGCGCGCGCGGCGGCAAAGTGATTCTGATCGATCCGCGCCGCACTGAGACTGCGCGTCTGGCCGACCAGCACATCTTTATTCGTCCCGGCACCGATGTGCTGTTACTGCTGGCACTACTCAACGTCATTTACGCCGAGCGCCTAATGAAACTCGATCGGCTCGCTAAGTTTACCGATGGTGTGGAGATCATCGGAGGCTTAGTCGCCGATTACTCACCAGAGAAGATAGCGCCGATCACTGGCATCCGTGCGGAGCAGGTGAGGGAACTGGCGAGAGAGTTTGCGAGCGCGAAGACAGCCGTTTGTTATGGCCGCATCGGCGTCAGCACACAAGAGTTCGGCGGCGCCTGCCAGTGGCTGATCAATGTGCTCAATATTATTACCGGTAATCTGGATCGGCCTGGTGGTGCGATGTTTACCAGTCCCGCTTTTGATGCGGTGGCTGCGCCCGAAGCACTAACGCCGCGAGGAAGCTATGGTCGTTGGCACAGCCGCGTGAGGAAACTGCCTGAGTTTGGCGGTGAGTTGCCGGTCGCCGCGCTCGCAGAGGATATCCTCACGCCGGGCCAGGATCAGATCAAGGCTGTCATCACATCCGCGGGTAACCCCGTGCTGTCAACGCCCAACGGCCGTCAAGTCGATCGCGCATTCGCCGGCCTTGAGTTCATGGCATCGATCGACTTCTACATCAACGAGACCACCCGTCACGCAAATATTATTTTGCCGCCCACTGCGTCACTCGAACGCGATCACTACGATCTGGCGTTCCACTTGTTGGCGATTCGCAACACTGCGAAATATTCACCGCCGCTTTTTGCACCGCAAGAGAATACGCGTCACGACTGGCAGATCTTCCTTGAACTACAGACGCGCATTGAGTCGAAAGGGGTCGCGAAGACTCTGCTGGCGAAAACAAAACGAGCATTCGGAGGGCGGTTTTTTCCGCCCGCAAGAATAGTGGATCTAGGGCTGCGCTTCGGACCGTATGGCAGTAGATTCAAACCGTTCTCCTCCGGGCTGACACTCGCAAAGCTGAAAGAGTCGCCTCATGGGATCGACTTTGGACCACTCACAAGCTGTTTTCCGGAACGGCTTTGCACGCGATTCAAGCGAATAACCCTCGCGCCGGAAATACTCGTAAAGGATATCGAGCGGGTCAGAGCACGACTGCTCGAGAGCAACATGGACCATGACTCGCTCGACCTGTTGCTCATCGGGCGGCGTCACTTACGCAGTAACAATTCCTGGATGCATAACAGCGAGCGATTAGTGAAAGGACGTCCTCGCTGCACGTTGCTAATGCATCCGAACGATGCCGCCAACCGCGACATCATTGATAAGCAGCAGGTGCAGGTGCGTTCGCGCACCGGCGCGATTGAGATCCCGGTAGAGATTTCGGACGAGATCATGCCGGGCGTGATCAGTATTCCACATGGCTGGGGTCACGATCGCTCGGGCATTCAAATGGGAGTGGCAGAACAACACGCCGGCGTGAGCATTAATGACCTCACCGACGACCAGTCCATCGACGCGCTATGCGGCACCGCCGCTTTCAACGGCACCTGGGTATCGGTACAGGGTGCGTAATAAACGTTGAGGCGCCTTGGCGGCGCCTCAATGTCTGGGCGATACCGGATTCCTTTTCGCTCCTTCACAACGAGACGGGCTGCGGTCCTTACTCACTGAGCCTGACGAGTTAATAACTTGTTGGGCGCAGCGACCCCGCAGCCGCAGATCGTCTCTTTGCCGTCTATTCCACCTACAGCAAACTCGCAAACAACGGCAGATAACGGGCACTGCCACAAAGAAGCACAAAAAACGACAGCGTTTAGCGACCTCATGAGCCTATGACAATGGTTGTCACGCTAGAAATTTACTTGAGGAGAACGCGATGAAAGGTTATGTGACCAACATCGAGCAGGATTCACTTGAGAATGAAGATTTTCGACGGGTGTTGTATACCGCAAAGAATACTCAACTCGTGTTGATGAATATTCGTGCAAACGAGGACATCGGAGAGGAGATTCACTCGCTGGACCAATTCATTCGAGTTGAGGCAGGTCATGGTGTTGTGTTACTCGATGGGGTAGAACATGAAGTTTCAGATGGGTTCGCTGTCGTCATACCCGCAGGCACCAGACACAACGTTGTGAACGACTCAGACAGTGAGGAATTGAAACTCTACACTCTTTATTCTCCACCCGAGCACCGCGATGGCACGATTCATCGGACTAAAAGTGATGCGCTCTCGCACGAGGAACACTTCGACGGGAAGACGACGGAATAGTTGAATCCGCAGATTCCACAAAAATGAATCTGTGGATAAAGAAGCGAAAAGGCCCAAAGCCATGAAAGCGCAAATCAAGCTCGGCCGGATTCTCGGAGTCCAAATCGGGTTACATTACAGTTGGTTCATCATCGCTCTCCTGATCACGCTCTCACTCGCCAGCCAATTCCGCTTGCAAAATCCGGCCTGGACCGACGGCTTGAAATGGGGGATGGCCCTGATCACTGCGCTGCTCTTTTTCGTTTCGATCGTTCTTCACGAACTCTCGCACGCGCTGGTCGCGAAGGCACGCGGCCTGCCAGTACGTTCAATCACGCTTTTCGCTCTCGGTGGCGTGGCGGAGATCGAAAAAGAAGCGGTTGACGCCAAGACTGAGTTCTGGATGGGAATTGCTGGTCCAATCACCAGTTTTGTGATCGGTGTTATCTGCCTTGCTCTTGCAGTAGCTTTGGGATTCAGGCCGCCAGAGTTTCCGACACAGCCTGTGCCTGCAATGCTGATGTGGCTCGGTTACATCAACATCGTGCTGGCCATCTTCAACATGATTCCCGGTTTTCCGCTCGATGGCGGCCGCGTGCTGAGAGCAATCGTCTGGTGGATCACAGGTAATGCAAGGCGTGCAACCACGATCGCCGCGCGCGTCGGTCAGGTCATTGCGTTTGTAATGATCATCTATGGCGTGCTGCAATTCTTTCAGGGCGCCGGCTTCAATGGTTTATGGATCTGTTTTATCGGCTGGTTCCTCCTTAACGCGTCGCGTGAAAGTTATGCGCAGGTGGCAATCACTGAAGGCCTGCGCGGCATCCGCGTCGGGGACGTGATGTCGCGCGACTATGCCACTGTCGATGGCTACTCAAACCTTCAGACTTTCGTCGAGGACCACCTGGCGCGCACCGGGCGGCGCTGTTTTGTCGTGCTGGTGAATAGTCAACCCGAAGGAATAATCACGCCGAATGAAATTACTGGTGTTCAGCGCGCGCGCTGGCCTTACACTACTGTCGCCGATGTGATGCGGCCCTTGGACCAGGTTAAAACTGTCGCCCCCGACACGCCACTTAGCGATGCGCTTGAAGTGATGGGCCAGCAGGATCTAAATCAGTTGCCGGTGCTGGCAAATGGCAACCTCGCGGGACTGATTTCTCGCGCACATGTGCTGCAATTGCTTAAGACTCGCGCTGAGTTGCAGGCTTGAGTGGCTTTGCACAAAAGTACATTCAGCCTGCGGAGCAGGCGTAAGCATAAAGCCTAGGGTGGAGCGAGGCTCTGCGAGCGGAACCCTAGGTTACGGTTGTTAGAAAAGTTGGAGCCCGCGGATGCGGGCGGCAGAACTAAGGCGACCAAAATGCCAACAATTTGCAGCGCCTCGACTGCCGCCCATTTCATGGGCTCGAATTCCATTGCTTTCAGTTCCTGGGGCTTACGCCCCAGGCTATATGCTTGCACCTGCTCCGCAGGCTACATTTTGACTAATTTGGAGGAAACCCGATGAGCGAAGAACGCGACGAAGTGCGCGGCGGCACCGTCAGAGACAATAAGCGTACGCGGTGGCTCATTTATGCAGCCATTTTGGGGTTAGTCTTTCTGCTTGGATTCGTCCCTACCTGCCTCGTGGCGCGGCGTCGCGGCATCGAGCGCGATACGGCGCAAACAGCCCTTCGAATCAGCAATATGCAGAACTCTTTAGGCAACGCCATGGTTGACGCTCGCGCTGGCAACTACGAACTCGCGCGCCAGGCCACGAGCGATTTCTTTACGAGATTGGGAGCCGAGGTTGAGCAAGATCGGAATGCCATCTTCGACTCGACTCAGGAAACGAAGTTGCGCTCAGTGTTGGAGCAACGAGATGCCACGATTACGATGCTGGCGCGCAGCGATCCTTATTCCCCTGACCATTTGACAAAACTCTACAATCAATATCGCGAAGCCATTGTAGCCACACCCGCGCCTTGAGATCACTCATGAATGTATTGGTACTCAACTGCGGTAGCTCGTCAGTCAAATTTCAATTGATCGCTACTGACCTGGACCAGATCGCGCGCGACTCCGACGCACGTCTCGCGCACGGCATCATTGAACGCGTCGGTGGCGCTGCGATTGTCACGTTCACCACTGAGGGAGGTTCACCGCAGCGCTCCGCCGCACCCGTTAGAGATACTCGAGCAGCAGTTGACCTGATCCTGCGTTGGATCGTTTCAGATGAATCAGGTATCGCTACGGTGAATAGTTTGGCTGATGTTCATGCGGTGGGCCATCGAGTGGTACACGGTGGTGAGCGATTTAGCAACTCCGTGCTGATCACAGATGAAGTCTTGCGCGGAATCGAGGATGGAATCGAACTTGCTCCGCTTCATAATCCGGCAAACATCGCCGGCATCACGGCAGCTCGAGCAAGTTTGGGTCTAGGTGTGCCGCAAGTAGCTGTCTTCGACACTGCCTTTCATCAAACTCTTCCCGAACACGCCTATCTTTACGCCGTGCCTTATCAACTCTACCGGCGTCATCGTATTCGCCGTTACGGCTTTCATGGGACGTCACATCGCTACGTTGCATATCGTTACCGCACCATGGGTGGCATCGCGCGCGATGCGACTAACGTGATTACGTTGCACCTTGGGAATGGCTGTTCGATCGCGGCGATTCGCGGAGGTAACTCTGTTGACACTTCGATGGGCCTTACACCGCTTGAAGGATTAGTGATGGGAACGCGTGCGGGAGATGTCGATGTGTCGATCGTAGATTTCATCGGTTCCAAGGAGGGACTGTCGGCGGCGGAAGTTGAGAGCCTGCTGAACAAGCAGTCGGGCTTGATTGGTATCTCAGGATTGACAGACGACATGCGCGAGTTGCTGGCGGAAGCGCACGAGCACGACGATCGCCGCGCGCGACTGGCTGTCGAAATCTTTTGCTACCGCGCGCGCAAATACATCGGCGCGTACCTCGCGGCGATGAACGGAGCGGATGCGATCGTTTTCACCGGTGGCATCGGCGAGAACTCTCCGGAAATCCGAGCAATGATCTGTGAAGGGCTCTCGTGGTTGGGAGCTCAAGTCGATGCCGCGCGCAACGCAGCCCACACTTCGGGACGTGAAGGCCAAATCAGCGCTGAAGGATCGCGGGTCGGCGTTTACGTGATCCCCACGAATGAAGAACTGCTGATCGCGCGCGACACTGTGCGAGTCGTCACCGGCGCGCCACAGCGTTTTTAGCCGCAAAGAAGCACAAAAGGCACAAGATGAACTTTTGCTGTTTGTGCTTCTTGTTACGGTCTTCTATCCGACTGACCACCAGCGCCAGGTAACGTTGTAAGCCTCCGCTAATCGACGCAGATCCTGACGAACAGCCGTCCAGTCGCGCTCGGCCCGTCCGGTGGGATTATGGCGTGTCATGAACTGATCGATCCGTGCGGCGCCGTCGAGCACTGCCTCCACGTCCGCCCCAACAGACTTGTTATCTTTGAAGCGTTCGTACAAACGCTCGGTGGCCTTTTCGTAGTCTTCCAGAAATTCGTTGATGTTGTCTTCGCGGTTCGTACCGTTGAGACGGCTCCTGTCCAGCGAGGAGTCGAGGCTCTTGCGGAACTTTTCAGTGTCCTTTTTGAGCTGCTTCATCACCTTCTGGACTTCCTTATCGCTAATCCGGTAGGGAGCGTCCTGGCCGCTCGCCGCCATTGGAAAGCTAGCCAAGCTTGCTAATATCAATGCACATATCAGGCTGGAGAAAAGTTTTTTACGTGTCATGTATTCCTATCCACTCCTTTGATAAGTTCTTGCATGCAAATTAACTGCTTCGATCTTCACAATCTTTTCGCTTTTTACTTTCATTTGTAATCTTGACCGTAGTAGAACAAACCCGGATCCGTGGCGAAAGGGTTTACGGAGGAGGAGGTTTCTAATCGATGAAGGTCTTTTCCGCTGTCATAACTCTGCTACTTGTCATGGATCCGCTAGGGAATGTTCCGATCTTCCTCTCGGTGCTGAAGGACGTGAGGCTGGAGCGCCGTCGCAGAGTTTTAATCCGGGAAGTACTGCTTGCTTACATGATCCTGCTGTTGTTCTTCTTCCTGGGCAGATACCTTCTGCAATTGCTGAGCTTGCAACAGGAGACGATTAGCATCGCGGGCGGGATCGTCCTGTTTTTGATTGCGCTGCGAATGATTTTCCCTCCGGAAAAGCACGTGCTTGCCGATGCGCCCGAAGGCGAGCCTTTCATCGTACCGCTAGCCATTCCCCTCGTCGCCGGCCCCTCGACCCTCGCTGCGCTCCTCCTGTTGCGGTCTGGTCCGGACACAACGATAGAGTTGTTGCTGGCGATCACCATTGCGTGGGCTGTGACCGCAGTCATCCTGCTCTCTTCAAATCTTCTTTATAAGCTGTTGAAAGATAGAGGCCTGATCGCCATGGAGCGGCTGATGGGTATGTTGTTGGTGATGCTGGCAGTGCAGATGTTTATGAACGGCGTGGCGAAATTTCTTAGGCCGCAAATTTAGCCACAAAGAGGTACAAAAAGCACAAAAATGGGTTCGCTGAATTTTGGTTTGTGGTGGAGTTAGTTTTCTAAAAGATTGGGGAGGATTAATGAGCGGACGTTTGGATGAACTCGTAACCAAAGTCCCGGATTTTGATCGAATTGTGTTTGCCGTGTCTCTGCATCAGCGGCGATCTTTGTTGTCAACAACTGCCGGTAACTCTCACGCTTGGCCGGAGCGGTATTGGCATCAACAATCGATTGCACCACTCGTCGCGCGCCGAGAATTGCGGCTGGCCCAAGGGTGATAATGTGTTTGGCAGCGCGACATTCAGCTTCGTCCACTTTCGTTACTACCGTACCACCCGCCTTAAACTTGTTGATGTGATGTTCGAGAATCGATTGCGAGATTGGGATTAGTCCGGCGAGATCGTTGTAAGTGGCGCCCGAGCCGGGCTTGATGTACGCCAGGTGTGAAGCTCCGCCCGCTTCAGGACCGAGGCCAAGGAAAAACAGATCGATGCCTCCCGAGCGTTCGAGTCGATCAATGTAGCCCGCCAAGTTGCTCTCCAGATCCTCGGGGTCGGTTCGCATCGACGTAAAACTTTTCACTTTACGAAAGAAATCTTCACCGAGCAGCCGTTCGAAATCACGCACGAAACTCAGGCCGTTACCCATTCGCAAAGGCGCGAGTGCATCCTGCGTGAAGACCTCGAGGCGACTAAACAACGCATCGTGATCGCTCGTCTTCGCCATCGCGCCCAACAGCCTGTGCAACGCCTGGCCGCCACGCCCGCCGACGAGCACCATCACCAGTGGTCCATCTTTCGCTTCAGCAACGCTCGTGATCTCATCGAGCATCATGCGTCCGACCGCTTCTTCAGACGGCAGCACTTCGTAAACCAATTCTTTGACCGGTAGCCGCACGAGGAAGTCGTTGTCAGCAGCGTCGCGGGAAAGCCAAATGTTCCTTCCCACAGAACGACGTCTCAGCGTTTGTGCTTTTGGTGCCTCTTTGTGGCTACTCAAGCTCTTCTTCCTCTTCCTGAGCTTTCTGGGCGAGCATGAGGTGATCGCGCATCGCATCACGCGCGGCTGCCGGATTGCGATCGCGAATCGCGCGATAGATTGTCCGGTGCATCTCAGCGGATTCTTTCAGGTCGCGAGCTCGCTTCACCGTTTTACTCCGCACTTCAAACAGGATCGTCGCTACCATGTTCATCAACGCTGTGAGAATTCTGTTGCCCGATGCAGCAGCGACGGTTTGATGAAACCTCATGTCGTGCACGAGAAACTGTTCCGGCTCGTCAAGTGACGCAAACATGCCGGTGATTTCTTCCGACATCTCAGCCATCTGTTCACCCGTCGCACGCTCCGCTGCCAGGGCCGCAATCGCCATCTCCAACGATCGTCGTGCTTCAAACATCTCCGCCGGCGTGAACCTTTGCAAAGAAGCCATCAATCGCAATGCGCTGCTATCTAGCGCCGGTGGGCCTTCTGATTCAACAACGAAAGTTCCGGCGCCCCGACGTGGTTGCAACACGCCGACCGCAGCAAGGGAACTGATTCCGGCGCGTAACGTCGGACGACTCACGCCGAGTCGCTTTGCTAAATCTCTTTCGGGCGGCAGTCGATCACCCGGGCGCAACTCACCCCGGTGAATCATTTCGCGAAGCTGCGAGACAACTTCCTCGAAACTCGATCCGCGCCGTTCCGGATCGATAGTCTTGAAGATGTTGGCGTTTGATGCGCTCATTTTCTATTCATTGATAGCTTACCCTTTTTCCATCCATTTTTCGCGGCAGTCTCCATTTCGGTAGCGGCCAGCAACAGGGTGCCGATCCCTTTCGGATCGTTGGTGACTACCTTCTCGCTCAGATAATACTCATAGCTCCCATCGCGATAGGGATTTCCTCCAAGACCACCCACATTGACCGTTCCCTCGAGATTAAGCTGACCGCCGGAATCAGTCTTAACAAACTTTATCCGGATTCCACGGTAGCCCTTCTCAGCAACTTGAATATATGTGACCGGGAGGTAACCCTTTTGCACGCCTTTGGCTAACGCATAAACAAACATGCAAGCGGCCGACGACTCTAAATAATTCCCCTTCGCCGTGCCTTTATCAAGCACCTGATACCAAAGTCCAGACTGCGGATCACGATACTTCTTGACGGCTTGTGCTAATCGATTAAGGATCGCAATCAACTCTGCGCGGCGCGGATGCTTCTGTGGAAAGTAGTCGAGCGTATCGACGAGGGCCATCGCGTACCACCCCATGGCCCGGCCCCAAAAATTTGGCGAACGGCCGGTGGCCGCATCAGCCCAACGTTGCTGTTTTGATTCGTCCCAACCGTGATAGAGGAGTCCGGTTTTGGCGTCACGAGCATGTCGCTCCATCAAAATAAACTGCTTCGCGATGTCGTCGAAGGCGGCGTCTTCATTAAAGGTGACGGCGTACTCCGCATAGAACGGCTCAGCCATGTAAAGACCGTCGAGCCACATTTGCGACGGGTAGATCTTTTTGTGCCAGAAGCCACCCTCTGAAGTGCGTGGGTGCGTTTTTAGTTGTTCGCGCAGGAGCGCGGCGGCCTTTTTGTATTTCTGCTGGCCGGTGGCTTTGTAAAGGAAAAGCAGATTGCGTCCGGGAAGAATGTTATCGATGTTGTACTCGGTAAGCGAATAGGTGCGGATGGAGCCGTCGTCAGCGACGAAGTGGTCCATGCTTCGCTGAATGAAGTTGAAGTACTGCTTGTCGCCGGTAGCGATCCAAACACGTTCGATTCCTTTTAAGACGAGGCCATGATCGTAAGTCCACTTGGCGGGATAGCCTGTTTCGTTCTTAGTGGCGTCGCGGTAGAGCGCGGTCATTGCTGTGGCGGCGGCGCGTTCCGAGATTGGTTTTTCCTGTGCCGTAGCGGTCCAAACGAGCATGAAGACCAACGATAGTTTTCCCGCAAAGGCGCAAAGGCGCAAAGAAAGGCGCCAGCATTTACTTTGCGTCTTGCTTTGCGCCTTTGCGCCTTTGCGGGAAAAACTATGGCATTGCATCAATGATTCTTCCATTGATTTTGACGTTATCGAGAGTTGCCTCTTTGACGTTCCTCACGATGTTCCCTTCGACAACGTTATCGAACGTGCAGTTTGTCAAACTGAGCTTGACGATCGGCGCTCCGGACAAACCCTGGACGTCGAGTGCGTGCTTGCTCTTACCGCTGCGAAGATTATCGACCGTGTAATCGCGAACGACCGGCGTAAACGAGCCTTTAGCACCTTCTTCGTAGTTGAAATCGATCGTGATCACTGCATGGGCCACCTGACCGACTTCTATGTTGCGGAAGTGCAGGTTCTCCAGCACGCCGCCGCGCATCGCGTTGTTCTTCACGCGCAGAGCATGGTCCAGGTTCGGACTATCGAGCCGGCAGTTTTCAGCAAACAGATTTCTGACGCCTCCCGAGATCTCACTGCCGACTGTGATGCCGCCGTGGCCATCTTTCATGCGACAACCTTGCACGATTATGTTCTCAGTGGGAGCTTTCAGTCGCCGGCCATCGGCGTTGCGTCCTGACTTGATCGCGATACAGTCGTCGCCGGTATCGAAGTAACAGTCCTTAATCAAAACGTCGGAACACGACTCGGGATTGCAGCCGTCGTTGTTTGGACCATGACTGTTAATCTTCACATTCTGCACGATCACATTGCGGCACAGCACCGGATGAATTTCCCACATCGGCGAGTTTTGAATCGTGATGCCATCGATCAGCACGTTCTGGCAACGATACGGCTGGATGAACTGCGGCCGTAGATAATGGCCCTCGCCAAAGACACGTTCGCTAACCGGCACACCTCGTTCTGCCATCACGAACAGGGCGGTCCTGTCAGGACGCTGATTGCTCATGCCTTCTTTCCAGCCGTATGCGGGACGTCCATTCCATGGCCACCAGTGTTCGTTACCACTCTGTCCGTCGAGTGTTCCCTGGCCGGTGATAGCGATGTTCTGCTGCTCAAACGCGTAGATGAAAGGCGAGTAATTGAACAGCTCGACGCCTTCCCAGCGTGAGAAAACCACAGGCAGGTAGTCTTTCGGATTCTGGCTGAACTTGATAGTCGCGTCCTGCGAGATTTCGAGATTGACGTTGCTCTTCAAATGAATGGCGCCGGTGAGGTAGGTGCCTGGTGGAACGACGACTTTCCCGCCGGCTTTAGCGCATTGATCGATCGCGCGGCGAAATGCGGCGGTGCAATCGGTTCGTCCATCGCCTTTTGCGCCGAACTTGTTGAGCTCGAAGACTCGGTTTGGGAAATGAGGTCGTTTGATGCGTTCGAGGATCGAAGGCATCACCGTCTCCCACGGACTCGTCGGAGACGCTGCGAATACACGCGGCGAGAGAGTGATTACCGCTCCGGCAAGCGCAAGGTTTTTAATGAATTCGCGTCGTGTGGTCATCAAAGGTTAGTTAAGAAATCAGTCTTTTCCTCCACGCTGGATAGTCTTCGTTCAACAGTTTGGCCGGCTCAGTGACGTACCAGTTGTAGTTCGTTCGTCGCTCATGCTCAATCTGCGCCAGATCGTATTTGACCATTCCATCCCGGCCGACAAAGATCGGACGGTTGCTGCCGATCTCGTAAAAGCGCGCCCAGATCGAACCACCATCGGGATCTTTGACAACGACGCGGTCGAACCCGCGCGCGTCGCGTTTTTCAACCCACTTAAGACCTTTCAACTGCGACTCCTGGAACCATTTGACTGCCGACTCAACAGCCTCAATAACCTCGGGCGATGGATCCTTTATCGACATTAAGAATCGAACGATACCGACGCTTTCTCCGCCGCTCAACGAAACTACTTCATACTTTCGTGCAGGCGCAGGCGCGAGCGTGACTTCATCGTATTGAGCACACCACACGGTGCGCCGGCCATTCACAACGAGCTGCGTTTTCAGGATGCACTCAATCCCTTTTTCCACCGCCTTCGCAGCGCTCAAACGGCGAGCTTCGTCGACAAACGCGTAAGGCGGTTTTGCTGCGGCGACGTCACGCAGCAGCTTCATCACACCGATCATCGCATCATCATTGAAAGTGATGTGTCTATAGTATCCAGTCAGTTTCGGATAGAACTGCGGCCAACCACCATTTGGATACTGCGCCTTCAGCAAGAAATCCAAACCTTTCAAGAACGACTCGAGATGTCGTTCCTGATGTTGTGCTGAATAGACGCGCGCCAGAAATGACAACTGCGTATAGGTTGCGCCGTTGTCGATTGTGGAGTCGTTATTTTTCTTCTGGCGGAGAAGGGAAGCTCGCTGACTGTCGCTGAGCACTTTTGCCATATCGACATTCTTGGGCCAGCCACCCGAATCACGTTGATAAAGCAAAACGTTGTCGGCGATGCCAAGTGCCTCAGCGCGCGTGTACCACTCGGGTGCCTGCTTCTGCGGAACTTGGGCCACAAAGAGGCACAAAAAGCACAAATGAATTAGCGGAAAAATCAAACGCATTTTTTGTGCTGTTTTGTGCCTCTTTGTGGCTAAAAGATAAATTTCGCGCCGAACTGAATATCTCGAGGATTGTTGCGCTGTGTCGTCACTAGACCAAACGAAGCGTTTGGCGATGCGGCTGTACCAGGATTCAGCCCCATTCCCGCTCCGAAGTACGGATGATTGAACGCATTCAAAGCCTCGGCGCGAATCTGAAACTTCCGCGTTTCGCCCATGTTGAAATTCTTCGTCACGGATAGATTCGCAACCGAGTATGGCTGATTGCGCAGACTCTCGAGTGTCGTGGGAACATTGCGTATGCCAAAAGCAGTGAGCGTTACCAGGCCCGGCGCGTCGATCGCGGATCGATCAATACCAAACTTACCGCCCTGGCCGTCTCCCTCACCGAGGCGACTCCTGATCGTCGTTACGTCACCCGGGAAAAAGAGATTGTTAGTCAGCAGGAATGGCTCGCCACTCTGCCACTCGTAAGTGCCATTCAACTGCCACCCACCAATGAACGCGTCGAGCACGCGATTCATGTTGTTGCCGATCGTTCGCCCGCGGCCAACCGGTAATTGATAAACGCCTGCAAACGTAAACCGGTGCGGTCGATCAAACGGCGAGATACGATCCTCGAGGATAGTGTCACCGGGATTCAGATAACCGACCTTCTCACGAAGATTCGAATAGGTGTAAGTCGCAGTCAACGTAACATCGGTCGCGAAACGCTTATCGATTTGCAACTGAAGCGAGTTGTAGCGGTTGGTCCCGTTGTATTCCTGAACCCAAAGATTTGTGAACTGCGGAAACGCAAGCAACGACTGAGCCCGCGTTATCGTGCTCGCGGTATTGAACGGACTGCCACCAGGGACGAGATTTCTGAATGGGTTCGGAATGGTGGCCGAAAGGAAAGTGTTGGCTGCTGCATCAGTCGTTGGATTGTCGCCGGCGAACTGGCGCGGAACAAAATTCAGATTTCTGCTGACCGCGAGATCGTAGCCATTGGCGCGGATGAAATTAGCCTCGACGACGATCTGGCCCGGCAACTCGCGTTGAATACCAAACACGATGCGAGCGAATTTCGCATTCTTCCGCAGTAGACCAACAATCGGAGCGGTGTCGGCAGCAACGTCGGCTCCGATGCCCGTCAGCAATCCAAGACTCGATCCGAAAGAAGGTTGAACACCACTTAATCCGTTCGGGAACGGATTCGTCAACGTCGCGACAAAGGTCAGGCCGTTGTTGTTCGAAGGTACGAACGGCGTGCTGCCTGCGAATCCGATTTGTTGTGGCGTTTCGATTTGAAAGGGCGCCATGAAGATGCCGAATCCGGCGCGCACAACTGTTTTATCGTTCAACTTATAAGAAGCACCGATGCGTGGCTGGAAGTTACTGCGATCTGCTTCCCAAACGTTGCGATTATTTTCATCGGCGAAGGTGTAGCCGCCGAGTACGTGGAACTGGTTCGGTGGTACAACGAAGTTCGCAGGATTTGCATTGAAGGCAGTGGTGTAAGCGGCACGCACCCGTGCTTCGATCGGGCTCGGCGTGCCGAGATCGAAGCCGCGCAGAATTCGGTTGTAACGTTCGGTCAAACCCTGTTCGAGATCGTAACGAAGACCCAGATTGAGCGTCAGATTTCTGGAGACGCGCCAATCATCCTGAAAGAAGATTCCGTGGTAGATGGATTGAACCGAATAGTTGATCGAGTTGTCGATCTGGCTGGCGTTACCTCCGGAACCTGTGGTCGGAATGCCGAGTAGGAACGCAGCGATATCGCGGCCAAATACGTTTCTCAGTGTGGTCGACGAGTTTGAAGCCGGCGCTGTAAACGTGCCGTCGAAAAAGAACTGACCGCCCTGGTAAGCATCGGTGCTGAAGTTCTCCCGCAGCACGCGAAGATCGTAGCCGTACTTCAACGTGTGGTTATCAACAACTTGCGTCAATGTCGGCTGCACTGAGCCCATGTAGAACGGCCGGATACGGCCTTCGTTCCAATCTGATCTCGTGGATCCGAGCGTCGATCTAATAGGCCTCGTGGCGTCGAGATTTCTGATCATGATGCGCGGCAGGTACTGGTAGCCACGCATGGCCGCCAAAGAAGCCGCGCTGAAGCCAAGCGTCGCCGGATCGAAGAGTTCGGCCGGGCGCCTTTCCTGCACAAACCGGTTCATGCTCACGCGAATGTCGAAGACGACGTTTGAGTTGAGCGTGTTGGTGTAATCGATGTTACCGCCGTCGTTGGTACGAAACTCAAAGCCACGCGTGATCGGAAAGCCGTTTACTACGCCGGCCCAATCCTGTCGATCTTCCGGATTGAAGCTGTGGTAGTACTTCGCGAAGATCGACTGGTTCGAACTGATGCGATGATCGATGCGTGTCAGCCACCCGCGATAGTCCTGGTGCCGCAACTGATTTGAGAAGAAGTTGTTCTGTGTTCCGTTACCAACCCCCGCGATGTTCGGCAGTGGATAGTATTTGATCAGGTTCGCAGCGACCGGATTGATGAGTTGAGAGGGAATGATATTGCAGGTCGAGTTGGCCGGCAGCGCGCCCGAGGTTGGACAACCAAACGAGGTGCGGACAACGTTGTTGCCACTTTGCGTACCTGAAAATGGATTGAAGATGACTGTATTTGCAGAAGCCGCGATGTTGTTGCGATTTACAATCAACGCCGAGAAGTCGCCGCGCCGCATTGCTTCTGTCGGCACAGTGAAGATCTGTGGTTCGGCGATGTTGTCTTTGAGACGTTCATACGAAACAAAGAAGAACGTGCGATCGGTTCCATTGAAAACCTTCGGCAAGACTACTGGCCCACTAAAAACTCCACCAAAGCGGTGGTAGGTGCGTATCGGTCGCGACTGATTACTGCTGTTACCGAAGAAGCTATTAGCGGTACGGCTTCGATCGCGATTGAAATACCATGCCGAGCCGTGCAGATCGTTGCTGCCACTCTTCACGGCCACGTTGACTGTCGCTCCGGCCGAGTACCCTTGCTGTGCATCGAAGGTGTTGGTCTGCACTTTGAATTCCTGCACTGCGTCGGAAGGTGGCGAGAAGCCCACACCGCCGTCGAATGCATAATTCGGTGAGCCGTCCAGCGTGATCTGATTTGCGCCCGTTGCGCCGTTGGAACGGAAAGCAGCGAGGTTGCCATTCGACGTCGGTCCGGTAAAGAGCGGATTGCCGGTGTACGCGATGCCGGGAGCAAGCGTCGCCAGTTGATATGCGGTTCCCTCTGTGAGCGGCAGTTCGCTGATTTGACGGCCTGTTACTACAGTCCCTGTGTTGACTGTGCCGGTGTCGAGCGTCAGTCCCGAGGCAACAGTGGTCACCATTGCGGTCACGCCGATCTCCAACTGCACATCGAGCGTTAACTTATCAGCCACACGAACCTGGATCCCCTCGCGAACCGCAGTGTTGAAATTCTCCTTAGTGACGGTGAGCTGATACTTGCCAGGTGCCAACAAGGGAAAGCTGTAGCTGCCATCTTCCCCGGTGACGGACGTGGACACGATGCCTGTTTCAATGTTTTTGATTTCAACTTTGCTGCCGGGAACGACGGCGCCGTTAGGATCGACGATCTTACCCGCGAGTGAGCCCCTGAACTCCTGAGCGGTTGCAGTAAACGCGGCGAGAATTAGGACCAGAGCAGCCCAAAATACTCGCGTGTTCGGGTTCGCTGTAATCATGATTCATTCTCCATCGTTAGGACGGCGCAAATACAACGCTCGCCGACTGAGTTTATGTCGATTGGTAAGACCGCAGATTGAATCAGCTATTGTAGGCGCCGTATTCTGCCTCAGTGACATTGGGATGTCAACACAATTTTAATTACCAATCGATCCAGTCCTAATGGTGCGGTAAGACCAATCACAGGCCAAGAAGTGGCTTTACATCGAGGTCAAATGGAACATTCTTGCCATGTTCTTTTGAGCGGATTGCAGCAAATCCTAATTATAAGAGTGCTGTATCCAGGGGGGCAGGACATGACGAATACAGGGGAGCGCCGCGCCATGAACAGGCGGGCTGACGACATTTACCGAAAAGCAATTGAAGATATTCGCGACTATGCGATCTTCATGATCGATCCCGACGGGCTGGTGACGAACTGGAACATCGGGGCTCAGCACATACTTGGCTATTCCGACGAAGAAATTATTGGAAAAGATGCTGCCAAGTTTTTTATTCCCGAGGACAGGGCGAAAGATGTTCCCGAAAAGGAGTTGGCGACGGCCGCAATGGCTGGCCGGGCCGAGGACGAACGTTGGCACATCCGCCGTGATGGATCGCGTTTTTGGGCCAGCGGTGTAGTCACACCCATCCGCGATCACACAGGCAAGCTGGTAGGTTTTTCAAAGGTCATGCGTGACATGACCGAGCGCAACAGGTTAACGGAAGAGCGTGATCGCTTTTTCGCCCTGTCAATGGACATGTTGAGTATTGTGCATTTAGACGGGCGGTTCCAGCGGGTGAACCCCGCCTTCCAAAAAGTGCTGGGGTTCTCCGAAGAGGAGCTCTTAGCCATGTCTCTATTTGAGTTGGTCCATCCAGATGACCGTTTGAAAACTATGAGTGGTTACGAGGAACTTGCGGCCGGACAGCCGATCAAGACTATGGAGAACCGCTTAAGGTCTAAGGACGGAACATATAAATGGGTCGCGTGGAGCTATTTCCCGGTGCCGGAAGATGGACTGGCGTTTGGTGTAGGTCGCGATGTGACCGAACTGCGGAACATGCACGAAGTGTTGCGATTGCGCGCGGAGGAATTGGAAAACGCAAATCGCATTAAAGATGAATTTCTCGCGACCATGTCACACGAACTGCGAACGCCGTTGACTTCAATACTGGGTTGGTCGCGCCTGTTGGATTCAAATCAACTGAGTGACAAGGAAAAGGAACGGGCAGTCCATATCATCCAACGGAACGCAGAAGCGCAGTCGAAGTTGATTGAAGATCTACTGGATGTTTCCCGCATTATCACCGGCAAACTCAGAATTGAGTTTCAACCGGTATCATTTGCGGCTATCACGGATAGCGTCATCAATTCCTTGCGTCCTGCTATTGACGCGAAGCAGTTGCAGCTCGAGACAATCATCGACCCCGCTCCAGGTTCGATCCTGGGAGACCCCGCACGTCTGCAACAAATCGTAACGAACTTGCTCTCGAACGCGATCAAATTCACACCGAACGGTGGAAAGATTGAGGTTCGTCTGGAATGTCTCGACTCACACGTCCGCCTTGAAGTGTCAGATACCGGAGTGGGAATTCCAGTGGAACATTTGCCGCACATTTTTGAGCGATTCAGGCAGGTTGATTCCTCGAATGTGCGCGCCCACGGCGGCCTCGGACTCGGGCTGGCGATAGTAGATTATTTAGTGCGGCAGCAGTGCGGAACCGTGTCGGCTATGAGCGGAGGCCCTGGCAAGGGTGCAACTTTCACGGTCGAATTTCCATTGGCCTCCTCTGAAATTATCAGCGATTTAGGGTCGGTTCCTTTGTTCTCGGACCATGCGAAGTCGCTGTTGCAGAACTCAGAAATGTGCGCGGACCAGAAACTGAAAGACCGCCGGATCCTCGTTGTGGAAGACGATCCGGACACTCGAGAGTTGCTCAAAACAGTTCTGGGGCGACACGGCGCCGAGATAACTGTGGCGGACTCCGGCCCAACCGCGTTGGCAGAGATCTCGCGTGTCAAACCTGACGTAATAATTAGCGATATCGGAATGGCCGGCCAAAACGGTTACGACCTCATTAAGCAGATCAGATCGTTAGATCCCGAAGAGGGTGGGCATGTGCCGGCCATTGCGCTGACCGCGTATGCGGGAGCTTCCGATCGTCGCCGGGCCTTACTGGCTGGATTTCAAACACATCTGGCAAAGCCGGTAGAACCCGATGACCTGCTGGCGGTCATTCTGAGTCTTACTTTTCAGCAGGAAACAGGGGGCCAGGAAGAGAAGAAAGCTTCGGCGTAATTCAGCAACTTCCGTGAACTCTTTTGCGGCAACTTCCGTTAACTCATAGACATCGTAACCGGCCGCTTGTTTAAGGTGTCTAGATTGTTAATGGAGGACTGCCGATTGGTTTTTAGAAACATTTTTGCTGGTTTTTCGAGAGCCGCGCTTTTGCTCGGCTTTGTTGTGATTGGGCTCATTTTCGCCGCCCCCGCTAAGGCACAGGAGAGCGATCTCAAGGCCAGTCTAAGCGGCCTTTCAACACTCTATCAAAACGAAGTTCAGAGGCTGGAGAAACGGCAGCAACAATCTAAAGACCTCTACGATGATGGGCTCATCTCGCGTGTAGAATTCGAGAATGGCGCGAAAGAGCTGGCTGACGCGCGCGCGAAAGTTGAACAAATCGCCAATGAGATCGCAGCAGCCAATAAACCAGCGCCGCCGACCACTCCAAACGTCGTCTCGGAGATGGCTTTCTCTGAGCGGCCGTGGTTGACCGGGAACAGCAAAATTGATGGTTTGATCCGCTACTACGGCGCTCAGAACGGCGTCGATCCTTACTTGATTTATTGCCTGATGTCGCAGGAGTCGGGATTCACCGTCGGGGCGACGAGTCACAAAGGTGCGCAGGGGTTGATGCAACTCATGCCCGGCACTGCTGCACGATACGGCGTGACGAATCCTTACGACATCGCGCAGAACATCAAGGGCGGCACGCGCTACCTAAAAGATCTGCTGAAGATGTTCAACGGCCGAGTGGACCTGGCCCTGGCTGGATACAACGCTGGAGAGGGCGCGGTAATGAAATACGGCAACACCGTGCCACCTTACAACGAGACGCGCAACTACGTACGCCTCATCCTCCAGCGCTACGGTAAGAAGACCACCTAACATCAGCCACAAAGAGGCACAAAAAGCACATAAGAATGGGGTTTCTTTTCTTTGTGCCTTTGCGCCTCTTTGTGGCTAATTCTCATTGATTGGAGGTCACAATTAGTGACCTCCACCAAACCTGGGCTATTCAAGTTCTTGGGTTTGAGTCCTGGATCAGATTTCCAGCAGGTCTTTCCCGACAATAATTCGTCCTTTGAAGTGTTTGCGCACACCCTCTGCCCACTGTTCGTCCGTGATCGACGCATCATCGCCCGGAACGAAATGCGAAAGCACAAGTGTTTTGACTTTGGCTTGCGCAGCAATTTTTCCAACGTCTTCGGGCAGAGTATGAGAGGCCAGGAGGTGTTCTCGTAGTCTATTTGCGTTTGGTAAACGTCTAACCAACGCTTCCACACCGGGCAGGTACATCACTTCATGCACAAGAACGTCGGCGTCTTTCGCAAACTCCACCAACTCCGGTGCGAACGCTGTATCACCTGAAATAACGACTGAGCGATCCTTTGCGTCAAAGCGATAGGCGTACGCGTGCTTGATCGGTGGATGGCGCACCAGACACGTGCTGACTTTAACGTCATCATTCGTCAACACGACGCCTGGCTTTTCAAAATCATGCGCAACGACTAAATTGCGGAGGTCCTGACGACCTTCATCTTCTATTCGTATGTCGATATCAAACTTGAGGTAGTTGAAGAAGTCCGCGGTCATCTTTTGTAGACCGGGTGGGCCATAAGCGTCCACTCGCACCGGCAAACCGGTTATCCACGCGTTATAAAAGAGCGCGCCGAGTTCCAGGTTGTGATCGGAATGGTGATGGGTGATGAAGATGTACCGCAGCCGGTTCAGTCCAACACCGGCGGTTATTAACTGCTTCGATGTGCCATAACCGCAGTCCACAACGTAGGGAACGTCGTTGATCAGGATCAGTGTCGAAGGATTGCTTCGACCTGTTTCGCCGACTCGTGGTCCACCCTT
This sequence comes from uncultured Acidobacteriota bacterium, assembly GCA_963826255.1. Lineage (GTDB taxonomy): Bacteria > Acidobacteriota > Blastocatellia > Pyrinomonadales > Pyrinomonadaceae > PSRF01. The sequence continues at coordinate 4,193,918 of CAWGWK010000002.1, read as the reverse complement.
CGTGCCCAGCAGAACTACTCGCGTCGGCTTCTTTTGTTGACTAAAAGCAGATTGACTTAAAAAGGCAAAGCTTGCAGCGCCAATGAGAAACTTTCTGCGAGTAGGTTTCATGTCCACAGATTACACAGATTAAGCAGATTTGAAAGCAAAGATCTTGGGTCAATGCCGGCGGTGTAGAGCCCACGCTGCGGCGACAAACGCAATCACGGTACATACCAATACCACAGCCAAATGTCCCCAGATCCGTGACGATGCACTTCCGGCCAGAGACAACTTCAGCGCTTCAGTCAAATAGTACGTAGGAATAACGCGCACCGCTGTGTCGAGTGCCGCAGGTAGGCCCAAAGGAGGGAAAGCTTGGCACAAGCAGTACAAGCAAAACAGAACTGGCCCATGTGTTCACCTGCATCGTGGTCTCGAACAGGCTTCCCATTAACAATCCTATTGCCACAACAAAGACCAGTCCCAATAGAATCGTCACCAACATCAACGGCCAGTTTCCAACCAGTTGCCGATTGATACCGAGTAATAGTCCCGCGATAAGCAGGGTGTACGCCACACCAGTGAGAGCTTTGCCTGCGACGATTTCATTCAGACTCGCCGGCGATGATAGGAGAAAATCAAGAGTACGTTTTTCTTTCTCTTCCACCAGCAACAACGGCACTACGAGTGCTCCAATCATACCGAGCGTCATTATCAACAGTAACGGCAGGAGCATTTGATTGAGGCCGAGTCCACCGGTTTGTTCGTTCGGCTCTTTATTAACATCAATCCAGACCAGACGAGCCGGTTCGGGATATTTCACGAGTGACCGCACCTGCCGGTCCAACAACTGTCGAAACGCGGCCTGTTCAAAGATGTTCTTCTTGTTGTTGATGTAGATGGTAAGCTCCGGCTGCTTGCCTGCTTTTACATCTGAATCGAAATTCATGGGCACAACGAGACCCCCGACCGCCTTGCGCTTTTCGACTTCGCTGGCCGTCGCATCTGCTGAACCTGCTTCTACGACATTTATCTGCGGTGCCTTACGCAACTCGGTGATCAGCGATGAGTTGCCGGAATCATGTGCGACTATGGTCAAGAGGTTGCGACTGCTGCCGCCGGGTAGCAAGACTCGAAAGAGAAGCGCGACAAACAAGGGAGTGATCAATGCGGTCAGGAGGTAACGATTCCTTATCGCGTCGATAACATCTTTCCGCGTGATAGCTGCTACAGCTCCTAAGTTCATTCAGCCAACTCCCTTCCAGCTATCCGAATGAATACGTCCTCGAGTGTTGCTTCAGCGGAGTGCAGCGTTCGAACATGGCCGTCGTTTACAAGCTTCTCTAATTGTTTTCCGGCATCTTGATCGTCTAGGGCGATGCTGAGTCTCTCGCCGTGATCAAGTGTCACCGTTACAGACTTTTGTCCATGGGCGACTTTCAGATTGTTGGGTGTATCAAGCGCGACTATTCGTCCTTCGCTCAGAAATGCTACACGACCGCAAAGCTGGTCCGCCTCTTCCATGTAGTGAGTGGTTAGAAAGATTGTTACGCCTTGCTGAGATAAGTCGACAATCAGGCGACGAATTTCACGTCCGACAACTGGATCTAATCCGCGAGTTGGTTCGTCAAGGAAAATTATTTGTGGACGATGCAGCAGGGCGCGAGCAATGAGCAACCGTTGCTTCATGCCATTTGAATAGGTGCGGACGTTATCTTTGGCCCTGTCGAGCAGGCCCACCTGTTCCAGCGTCTCGTCGACTCGACGGATATTTTGGCCGTACAGTCGCACTGCAAATTCCAGGTTCTCGCGGCCGGACATCCGTTCGTAGAGATTCTGATGTTCGGAAACAACTCCGATGAGTGGTTTGAGCCGACGTTGTTCGGTGATCACGTCGCAGCCGGCGACACGAGCGCCACCGGAAGTAGGTAGCAACTGGCCGCTTAGCATCCGAATGGTTGTTGTCTTGCCTGCTCCGTTATGGCCCAGAAAGCCAAATATCTCCCCCGCTGCTACGGAGAAGGAAATGTTGTCAACGGCTTGGAGACCGTTGAAAGCGCGCGAGAGTTTTTCAACTTCTATAGCGGTCATAGTCAAAGCCAGGCTCGTTACTGAGTCTGGTTGGTTGATACGCACGGCAGCGAACTATGTTGCATGGCGGAGCGAAATTAGTCGCGAGCTATACCCAATTCGCTATACCATGAAGCTGAGAGAAATCCCTGAAGGAGATGAACATGAAGCGAATTTGTGTCGTGATATTTGTTCTGCTACTAACTGGATTTGTACGTGGTGATGCAAGTATTACGCGTGAGCAGGACCCACTTACCGTAAACGCAAACACGATCGCACGGAAACTTGAAAATCCTCGCGTCCGTGTTCTGGAGGCCACCCTCAAACCGGGCGATAAAGAAAAGCCTCACTCGCATCCCGCCTATGTAATCTATGTCATCGAAGGCGGCAAGGCCCGGACCCACGGTGCTGACGGGACTATGACTGAAGCCGAGTTCAAAACCGGTGACGTCATCTATCGTGAAGCGGTAACTCATTGGGCCGAGAACATTGGCAACACGACGATTCGGCTCGTGTTGGTGGAACTTAAGAATAAAGCTTTGTAATCGGCGTCTCTGTGTTGCTTTGCTATAATGCCGGACATGGCAATGGAGTTGACCAAACAGGCTAAAAATCTCAGCATTTCAGATCGGATCCGATTAGTAGAGGAAATCTGGGACACGATTGCCGAGGAGAATCAAGCCTTTGAGTTGACGGATGCTCAGAAGCAGGAACTCGATCGACGGCTGGAGTCGGCGAACAATAATGCTGGCCAGGGCCGCACATGGGACGAGATCAAAGCTGAATTCATGAAGTCACGCTAACCTCACATGCTCATCAGATTTACTCCCGAGGCGGACGCCGAACTCACCGGCGCTCGCGAATGGTATTCTCGCCAGCGCAAGAATCTTGATTTGGAATTCATGCAATGTGTCAATGACGCACTGTCGCGTGCAGTTGATAACCCGTATTTGTTTCCCGTCATTTACCGAAATCTAAGGCGCGTTGTCGTTCGCCGTTTTCCATTCGCTATATTCTATGAAGTTCAAGCAGATGAGGTTCAGGTCATTGCTATCTTCCATTCGCATCGCGATCCGACGATTGGATGGGACGAGTGAAATAGCACTACGTGCTATGGGCCAACTCTACCGCTTAAGCTACCCGAGCCGCCCGGCGAGAGAAGCCGGGCAATGAGTTGATGCATACGGTCCAGATCGAGCGGTTTAGTTAGATAGCCGGCCACGCCTGCGTTGTAAGCGGCGCGCTGAAAGCCCTCGGTGCCAAACGCAGTAATTGCAATGACTGGGACCTCTCGCAATGCGTCAATTTCGCGAATCCTGCGCGTTGCGCCGAGCCCATCTAATGTCGGCAAGTTGATATCCATCAAAATCAGGTGGGGCATCATTTGTGTCGCCACGGCGACGGCATCTTCACCGTTACTGGCTGTTACCACTCTATAACCCTGTTGCTGAAGATCGAGGCTGATCATCGCTACGTTATCGGCCGAATCGTCGACCACAAGGATCAAAAACTTTGACTCGATTTGTTGACCCTCTTTCGGGACATTACTAGCGTTGAATGCGGGAAGTCCCGAAGTAGCTAACGGGTCTTTGTTTTTCATATGTAGGCGATTATAACTATCATCGCTGCTGTTTAGCCAAAACGAATGTGTTTCGGAGTCGTTGATTTATGGACAAGAAATTTCATCCTGCAATTGTGGCTATCAGGTCAGGCAATCTCGAGCAGTTCAAAACACTGGTTGCCGCAGATCCTTCTCTCGCGACCTCACGCTCATCGAAGAGCCATCCTACGTTGCTTCAGTGCGTGGCCTTGGACGGTAAAGACAAACCAAACAACGTAGAGATGGCGGCGATCTTAATCGATGCGGGCGCCGAGTTGAACGAACCACTGATAGCAGCAGCAAGCATCAACAATCGTGCTGTCGCTGAATTGTTGCTCGATCGCGGTGCAGCAATTGACGGTACTGGTGGTTGGTCACCATTGGAAGAGGCTCTGTACTGGAATAGTCAGGACGTGATCGCGTTGTTACTTGAACGTGGGGCGAAGGTGCAAAACCTGCGCACCGCCGCCGGACTAGGTCGCGCGGATCTGATTGAAAATTACTTTAATGTCGATGGGAGTTTGAAACCGGAGGCCGGTAAGATTGACTGGCCCTGGCGCGACCTCGAAACGATCGCGAGCTCGAATCACGATGCCGCAGGCAAGCAGTCACTCGCAAACCGAGTTAACGCTTGGTCGCAGGATCGGCAAGGCATCGTCAACAATGCTTTCGTCTATGCTTGTATGCACGGCCACATCGACGCGGCGAAACTGCTGTTGGACAAAGGCGCCGAGATCAATACGATTCCTGGAGGATTTGATTACGCAGGCACCGGATTACATTACGCGGCGCTCAACGGCCACCGTGCAATGGTTGAATTCCTCTTGAACTACGGTGCTGATCGCAACGTTAAAGACACGAAGGTCGGCTCAACCGCCGCCGGCTGGGCCGAGTATGGCGGCCATCCGGAACTTCTTGATTTGCTGCGATGAGGACTGTCATGCTTTATCATGTCAATCCTGTAAATCCTGTCATCCTGTCTAAGTTAAATTGAGGCGACTACATGACGAGAAATTTCTTAACATTGTCCAGACTACTCGCTTATACCGCAATCCTCCTCTTCGTCTTCCAACAAGCCGCCCTCGCCCAGGACCGCGCGGCGAAGATTCAGGAGGTGCTGGCGCAGGCGCATAAGTATCAGCAGTTTAATGGCTCGGCGCTCATCGCGGAGAATGGGAAGGTTGTTTACAAAGGCGCCTTTGGGATGGCGAACATGGAGTGGGGAATTCCAAACACGCCTGATACGAGGTTTCGGCTTGGATCTATCACAAAGCAGTTCACTGCGATGCTCACGATGCAACTAGTTGAGCAAGGCAAGATCAAGCTTGATGGGAAACTCTCGGATTACTTACCTGATTATCGAAAAGACATTGGTGAGAAGGTGACCGTTCACCACTTACTCACGCACACGTCCGGAATTCCGAGTTACACGGGTCTGCCTAACTTCTTGCAGGACGTAAGTCGTAATCCATACAAAGTTGCCGACTTCGTCAAGAAATATGCGAGCGGTGATCTCGAGTTCGAGCCCGGCGCGAAGTTCTCCTACAACAACTCCGGTTACTTTCTGCTCGGCGCCATCATCGAGCGCGTCACCGGCAAATCTTACGAACAGGCGTTGAAGGAAAACATCCTCAATCCAGCCGGCATGAAGAACACCGGCTACGATCATCACGACACGATTATTCCGAAACGCGCCACCGGCTACGCGAAGACGCCCAATGGTTACACCAACGCTCCTTATCTTGACATGTCAATCCCTTATGCAGCGGGTTCGATGTACTCGACCGTCGAAGACCTGTACCTCTGGGACCAGGCGCTCTACACCGACAAACTGCTCTCTGCTCAGTCGAAAGAGTTGATGTACAAGCCGTTCCTCGAGAAATACGCATACGGATGGGTGATCGTTAATGCCGCTTTCAAACAGAACGATCAACCGGTTCAGATGATCAGACACGGCGGCGGCATCAATGGCTTCACCACTACCATCGTGCGTTTTCCAAAAGATAAAAATCTGATCATGATGCTGGATAATACCGGTCAGAACGTTGATCGGTTGGCTGAAACGATCACGAGGATTCTTTACAACCAACCATACGAGCTTCCGAAGATATCGATTGTCGCCATACTGGAAAAGACGATCGCGGATAAGGGCATCGAAGCTGGAATAGCTCAATATCGCGATCTGAAAGCAAAGCAAGCCGCGACATACGATTTCGCCGAGCCGGAGTTGAATCAACTCGGTTACCAGTTAATCCGGACCGGTAAAGTTAAAGAGGCGGTTGAAATATTCAAGCTCAACGTCGAGGCTTACCCGCAGGGCTTCAACACCTACGACAGTCTGGCTGAAGCCTACACGAACATGAACGAGCGCGAGTTGGCAATTACCAACTACAAGAAGTCACTCGAGCTAAATCCGAATAACACGAATGCGACCGCAGTGTTGAAGACACTTGAAAAGGGTCCAGTGAGTGTTGACGTAAAAGTCTTGGACACATATGTGGGTGAATATGAAATCGCGCCGGACTTTGTGATGCGTGTTTTCCGCGAGGGAGACAAGTTTATGACGCAAGCCACGGGTCAGGAGAAGTTTGAGGTGTTTGCTGAGTCAGAGACGACGTTTTATCCGCGCGCGTTTATTGCCAAGTTGACGTTTGTGAAAGATGCGGAGGGAAAGGTCACAGGCATTCGCATTGATCAGGGCGGAAGAGTAACCTTGGGCAAGAAGATCAAGTGATCCACGGATTACGGCGATAGGCATGGCAATGACATGAGCCGGTTACTGATCATCCTTATTTGTTTGACCACGTCTCTCTCGTGTCGGAGCCTCGTGCAAATCTCTGGCGCTGGCTCCGTGTCTGGACAAACACTCAGCACCACCAAACTACATTTCCCTGAGCCCTGGGCAGACGCAACGCGTTCCGGCTTTCCGCTTCCATCTGTTCAGCAAATAGAAGTGCGGAAACTTCCGAATTCATCTGCTGACGAGTTTTTCTTTGCCGCACTTCCGAATGGTGACTACGATTACTCGCACGAACTGTACTCGGACATACCCGCACCTGAGTATAGTCAGAATTCTTTCTGGGTACGTTTTACCGACGGTCCAAAAACTCGAGCCGCAACTCAACAGGAGTGGGAAAACGCGTCACGCATCGTAACCAAGTCCAGACATCTTCTTCACAGGGGTGAAGATGATTCGTCGGGGGAGATCGAATACCGCGGTAAGAAATATCCGAAGGTGGGCAAGTACTGGGGCCACGGTTTCCTTTCACCAAACGGTAAATGGCTCGCCGTCTTCAGCTATACGGCCGTTAAACCACCACCCAATATCTTTTTCGGGGGTAGCCCGCGTAGCGGCGACATTTTCTGGGAGGTTTACGACACGGTAACAGGCGAGAAAATTTTCGACTGGCAGGCGAAAAACGTCAAAAATCCGACGAGTTTGGACGGTCCACTGGTCTGGTTGGAAGATCGTTACTTTCTATTTCCGGAAGACGAGGACGAGCAGAATTTTATTGTCGTCACTCTGCCGGCATTCATTCCCGAGCCGAATCCCGTAACAGTGCAACTGCCATCGCGCATAGATGATAAAGGACAAAGACTTCCGGCTGCCGTACGGCACGAGGCATGGACACCACTCATTCCTTTGACGAAAGAACAGGCAGCAAGGATCACAGCTCCGAGCCCGACGGCGATCTCCGAAGTGCGTGTGACTTCCGAGTCAACTCCCAGGGAACTTCTCTTTGCGATTAAGGAAGAGACTGAGAACAGCACACGAAATCGCGCCGGAGGCGATGGAGCAGGCGACTACAACTTGCGCGTTTTTAGCACCTACTATTACGCAGTTTCATTGGACCATCCACTGAAGGGCCGGTTTGCAAGCAAAGAGGAATGGGAGCGTGGCCGAGTGCTGAGCAGCGGTAGTCGAAAGACCTCACTTGATGAGACGGTGGATACATTCGGAGGTAAGCGCCGCGTGTATCGTCCGTTTCCTAAAACCGGTGAGTCCTGGGGCAGTCCACAAGCGTTCAGCGCGGGTGAATGGCTCGCCGTTTTTAGTTACACACACCAGACTAACGAGACAGGAAAGCTGTTCGTTGACATCTTTGAGAGACGCGCGGGATATAAGTTCTCATCCACAGAGTTCCCGTACACCGGTTCCGCGAATGCGTTGTTCAACGGCTCTGTGGGGATCGAAGAAGGCTACCTGATAATTCCGCTGAACACCTCATTCACTTCATTCATCTTCTGGAAGCTGCCGGGTGGAATAGCTTAAAGTTCGGAGTTCAAGCTTTAGCTTGCCGCCTTAAAACAGCAGCCTAAAGGCTGAACTCTGAACCTGCGAACGGTGCTTGTGCTTTTTGTGCCTCTTTGTTGGCCCTACTCGTAGCGCAACGCTACCAACGGATCGACCTTCGCCGCACGCCGGGCAGGGATGTAACACGCAAAGAATGCGGCCAACGACAGCACCACGGAAATCAGAACGAACGTGACGGGATCGGTTGCGCTGGTATTGAACAGTAGACCATGCATCAACCTCGTTAGAGCTATCGCTCCGCCGACACCAACCACCACGCCAATCACGGTTAACTTCATTCCACGTCCAACGATGAGTTTGAAAACATCGCGCGCACTCGCGCCCAACGCCATGCGTACTCCGATTTCATGTGTTCGCGTTTGAACGAGGAAGGCCATCACGCCATAAATTCCGATCAGCGCCAGAATCAAAGCTCCTCCGGCAAAGACCGTAAACAACGTAGCGTACAAGCGCGGCTGCCAGATCGATTCAGCGACTACTTCTTCCATCGTGGCAATCTCACTAACGGGTAGATCGGGATCAAGCTGTACGACTTCGCGGCGAATGGCGGCAACAAAATCTTTGGGATCTGAGGACGTCCGGGCGACCAGCGACATGCCAGTCACGGGAATTTTCAGATGAGGCAGATACACGCTCTTTCTTGTTTCTTCCTGCATGCGTTGATGTCGAACGGCACTGACAACACCGATCACTGTGTGCCACGGTTCGTTATCTTCCGGTGGTCCAAAACGAATACGTTTCCCAATCGGAGTGTCATTGGGCCAGTACTCGCGTGCCAGTCGCTCGTCGATAATGGTTACGTCGGGTGAGCCTTTCGCGTCGGCCTCAGTGAAGTCGCGACCTGCAAGCAGCGATATTCCCATCGTACGAAAGTAACCGGGTGTGACAACCGTGTGCTGAATCATTGGAGCCTGGCCAACGGGCAGAACCGGATAACCTTCGACCGTTAAACTGCGGCCCCAGTTACCTCCGCTTAGCGGCAGCGTCCCTGTTGCACTCGCTGCCTGTACGCCGGGAAGACTACGCACTCGCTCCACCAACTGCTTGAAGAACGTCGCTCGTTGTTCGCCTTCTGAGTATTTGGCTCTCGGCAGGATCACAGTTGCCGTCAAAACATTCTGTGCGTTGAGTCCGATATTCACGCGTTGTAAGCGAAGTAAACTTTGGATCATCAAGCCGGCGCCAACCAGCAGAATGAGTGAAAGCGCGATCTCCGTCACAACCAGTAGATTGCGCGCGCGAGCCCGGACGCCTGCACTACCGCGACCGCCTTCTTTAAGCGTGTCATTAAGGTTGACGCGCGAAGTTTGCAGGGCAGGTATCCCGCCAAAGATGATGCCCGTTAACAGCGTTATCGCAATGGTAAAGCCAAGCACGCGCAGATCGATGCCGAAGTCCATCCAGAAGGGAAGCTGGATCGGGATTGCGGTTAACAAGAGATGGAGTGCCCACAGCGAAAGAGCAAAACCCACTGCGCCACCCACGACCGCCAGTAACAAACTCTCAACGAGAAGTTGGCGCATGATTCGCCAGCGGCCGGCGCCTAACGCAGCGCGCAATGCAAACTCTTTTTGTCGTGCCGTGGCGCGCGCGAGCATGAGATTCGCGACATTCACACACGCCACTAACAACACAAAGCCCACCACGCCAAGAAGGATCAAAAGTGCTTCACGATAATCACCGGAAAGATTTTCGTGCAGGCTCGTGACCTTCACTCCGAGACCTTCATTAGTGACCGGATTTTGTTGTTCGATGCGAGCGGCGATGTTGTGCATCTCCGCCTGCGCCTCGGTAAAACTCACGCCATCTTTCAAGCGCGCAATAGCATTCAAGCCGTGATCAGTTCGCGTGAACTCTTTGGTGGTCAAGGCGAGCGGTACCCAGAGTTCAGAGATCTCCGGAAATCTGAAACCACGAGGCATCACACCAATGACTGTTCGCGCGCGATTGCTGAGCGTGATCTTCCGTCCGACGATATTGGGGTCGCCGCCAAAATTCCTTTGCCAAAGATCATGTCCGAGGATCACCACCGTATCCTCTTCGGGCCGATCCTCGTTTGCCGTAAACGTGCGGCCCAGTTGAGGCGAAACACGTAAGATTTCGAGGAGCCCGTGTGAGATGTAAGTGCCACGAACCTCGATCGGTTCCCCCGCGCCGGTCAAGGAAAACCTGCTGGTGCCGTAGTAGACGCCAATGTCTTCGAATACTTTGTTTTGCTCACGCCAATCGAGAACGTTGGGAAATGAAACGCTCATCGAATCGATGCCACGTTTCAGCGCGGTTTCGTCGAGCACAGCCAGTCGATCGGATTGGGGGTAGGGAAGTGGTCGGAGCAGAATGCCGTTGGCGAAACTGAAAATCGCCGTATTCGCGCCAATGCCAAGCGCCAGAGTCAAAATGACAACGATGGTGAAGGCGTAATTTTTGAGTAGTACCCGGACGCTGTAAGAAATGTCACGGAGAATATCCTCGACGAGTCCAACACCGCGTGCGCTGCGACACTCTTCCTTCGACTGCTCGAAGCGGTCGAATGACTTCAATGCGGCGTAACGCGCGTCTTCAGGAGTCATGCCGTTTCTCACTTTTTGCTCGATGTCACGTTCGAGATGAAACTGCATCTCTTCATCAAGCTCGTGTTCCAATTCATCTTTATGAATCAGTGCGCGCCAGCGCCGTAATAAATCACTTAGGTTCATGGGTGTGTCCTCAGGCATCTCGCAAAATCAGAGCGACAGCGTCGGAGAAGCGCTCCCATTGTTTGCGTTGTGTCTCGAGTTGTTTGCGGCCGCGAGCGGTCAACTCATAAAACTTGGCCCGGCGATTATTCTCCGAAGGGCGCCACACGGATGAGATCAGGCCGCGTGCTTCGAGGCGGTGGAGTGCCGGGTAAAGCGCGCCGGCTGTCACGGTGAGTACTTCGCCCGACACGAGCTGCATCCGCTGCATCATGTCCCAGCCGTTGAGGCTTCCGGAACTCAGCAGTCGCAGGATCAAGAGTTCGAGTGTGCCCTGTTTGAATAGGTCGGCTTGTTGCTTCATGCTGTTCCTCTATTCGTCCGATAGGAAGGCGGGAGTGTAGCGAACCGTCCTATCGTGTGTCAATAGGAGCGCTGCGGCCACAAAAAGCACAAAAGCCTTCCCCGGGCTTTTGTGCTTTTGTGCTTCTTTGTGGTTTGACTGTCTAAACTTTTCGGGCGGTTGATTTGCCGCTCGTACGGGCGGCGTTGGAATTGAACGTGCCGGTTAGACGACCTTCTTTGTTGATCTTCCAAACGAAGCGGCCGTTGGTTTTTCGCATGGCTCCTTGTTCAAAGAAGGTTGCTTCAACCCTGTCACCCTCGATATGACCTTGCACTTGAATGGGAGTTCTGCTGCTTGCAGGTAAGCTTCGCCCATTCTCGGAAACCTTCTGTCCTGTTCCCGTGAATCCTGTTCCGTTCTGCTCGATGGAGAGGCTGAAACCGATTTCCATGTTATTGAAGGAGCGATACGACGTCTTGCTAACGGTGTTAACGACGTTCCATTTACCTGTCAGATCGCTGGCCGGAGACGTGTCCTTGTCGTTCGGCTCGACTGGATTTTCCGGCTCGACCGGATTTTCCGCTGCGACCCGGGTATTCGGTTGGACTGTCTTATTTGCTGTGATCCGGTTATTCGGTGCAACCGAATTATTTGGGGTAACCCGAGTATTCGGTGTCACCGGATTATTCTGTGCGACCTGATTATTTGCCTCGACCCGCTCCGCAACCCGAGGGCGAGAAGTTTCGTTGCTGATAGCGACTAACGCGCGTGGGCTGTAATCTCCAAATTTATATAGCAGGACAACAGCCGCCGTCGCGAGGAAAAACACAACAGCAGCGACGGCTAGGCCACTGCGATGGAGCGGCGTTGAAGATAGCGGGTACGGCAAAGGACTCAGAACTTCATCACTCGGAACTTCGTCACTTCGTACCCTAGTCTTCACCAAAGTAGCTTCCTCATCTGCGGCATAAGTTAAGGGTTCAGCAGCGCGCAACTCTTCAGGAGCAGCTTCATCACCTGCCTCATACATCAAGAGTTCAGGAGCATGCTCTTCGGGTGCAACGGTATCGATGCCGAAGAATTGTTTAAGCACAACCCGCTCACTCGGCGTTATGGAGCTAACAGGTGGCGGAGCGACCGATGGATCGAAGGTGAAACTGGCATCGCGCAACGAAGTAGCGGCATTGATTGCCTGGAATCCCTTAAGATTGCCAACGCGAGCATCTACGAGTAGACCATTAAGGAAGAAGAAGGCGCCCGCAGTCAGCCCAGCATTGATTTGTAGCATGCCGGTCTCGCCCTTAGAGGAAAGGGTCTTAATGGCATCGAGGATTTCACGATCGTGAAGAGTTTTTTGTACATCTGGCATCATCTTTAGTTGTCACACCCTCCCATTCGCTACTCCGGTAAGGAGCAGGAAAATGCTCGTCAATGTGGGGGAAAAGTTGGGAGAGGGAAGCAGTGTAGTGGCAGGGCTGGGCAGTGTCAATTAACGGAGCCAGGGTTCAGAGTTCAGCCTTTAGGCTGCTGTTCAAACGGCAAGCTAAAGCTTGAACTCTAAACACAGGTTCGGTGGCATTGCTCTTGCGACATGGTCTAGGTGGTTGCACTTTTTGTTCTGAAAAAGTGCAACTGTAAGTTCATCCGGTTGTCTTTTGAGACAGCTGGGTCCAGGAAGAACAGAAACAACAAGGAGGGTAGCAATGCCAGACCGGAACAAAGGAAACCAGGGCGGTAAAGGCGGCGGCGGCAAACAAGGTGGCGGGGGCGGCGGCCAAGGTGGCGGCGGTGGTCGTCAAGGTGGCGGCGGCGGCCAAGGCGGCGGTGGCGGCGGTGGTCGCCAAGGTGGCGGCGGCGGCAATCGCTAAGTCATCACTCGCTGAGTAACATCGAGTAGAGGTGAGCGCCCGTGGCTCACCTTTATTCTGCACGCTTGGTTATAATTTCCGCATGTATCAACTCGACGAAAAAATAATCAGCTTTCTTCCTCCCGAAGCGATCGAACCTCAGGCGAAGGCCCAACTCGAGAACATTTCGGAGATGCCGTTCGTGTTTCACCACGTCGCGGTGATGCCCGACTGTCATTTGGGTAAAGGCGCAACTGTCGGATCCGTCATTGCCACAAACGCGGCCATTATTCCGGCGGCCGTTGGGGTAGACGTCGGCTGCGGGATGGTCGCAGTAAGAACAAAGTTCTCCGCTAAAGATTTGCCGGACAACCTGGATAAGTTGAGACAGGGTATCGAACGTCGCATTCCGCTGGGTGCCGGCGCCGGAAACAAGAAACTCACCGACACAGCCATGGAGCGAATCGATGAGCTGAATGCCGTCGCGACGCAGGACTATGACAAAGTAGATAAGAACTGGCGCAACGCACTCGGTACACTCGGGTCAGGTAATCACTTCATCGAGATTTGTCTCGACGAAAAGGACCAGGTGTGGGTAGTGCTTCACTCAGGCTCTCGCGGCATCGGTAATCGCCTTGCGACCAAACACATCAAAGTCGCGCAACAACTGATGGACCAGCAGGCAATCACTCTTAAAGATAGAGACCTTGCTTTTCTCACGGAGAATACACCGCAGTTTGAAGCTTACATGACCGACCTGCTTTGGGCGCAGGACTTCGCGCGGCTTAATCGCGACGAAATGATGGACCGCGTTATGAAGGAGCTTTCCTACGGGTTCTATGGTGAAGATGGCCACGAGTCAGAAATCGAAATCGAACGCATCAACTGCCACCACAACTTTACTCAACAGGAGCAGCACTTCGGCAGTACAGTTTGGATCACGCGTAAAGGCGCGATCCAGATGAAGAAGAACCAGAAAGGGATCATTCCCGGTTCGATGGGCACGAGGAGTTATGTCGTTTCGGGATTACAGAACCCGTTTTCTTTTAACTCCGCACCGCACGGCGCCGGTCAACGATTCTCACGTGGGGAAGCAAAACGCAGATTCACGCTGAGCGATCTGGAGAAAGCCATGGGCGATATCTCCTTCCGCCACTCGAAGTCGCTGATCGACGAAATTCCGCAGGCTTATAAAGACATCGATGAGGTGATGGAGAACAGTAAGGAACTCGTTCACGTCGATCACGTCCTGCGCCAGGTCGTAAACATTAAAGGCGACTAGCCACAAAGAGCACAAAAAGCTCTGGCCACAAAGAGGCACAAAAAGCACAAAAGTGAGTGAAATCAGTTTTTGCTTTTTGTGCTTTTTTGTGGCTATCCGAGGCGAACAGTAAGCATTGAGATAGAGCCACCGTCAACGCCTTCCACGGGAAAGGTGATGGCATCGTCGTTTCGTTTAGTGCCAATCACATAGAGCAGTGGCAGGTAATGATCCGGTGTGGGATGGACAGGAGTGCGTCGCGGCCGAGACTCTCGTGGTTAACCAGTGGCTCGAATTCGCCTTTAACCATCATCTCCTTTGCGGCGGTTTCGAAGCGCACTGCCCAATCGTATGGTTCCGGCATGTGTTTGCCCCAGGCGTAAGTGTGAAGATTGTGGACCAGATTGCCGCTGCCAACGATCAGTATCCCTTCATCTCGCAACGGCGCCAGCCGCTTGCCGAGTTCGAAATGAAAAGCAGCGGGCTGTGTTTCGTCGATGCTCAACTGAACAATTGGCACATCAGCTTCGGGAAACAGGTGCATTAGCACTGACCATGTTCCGTGATCCAGTCCCCATGAGTTATCGAGCTCAACCGGTAACGGCGCCAATATCTCCTTCGCCCGGCGAGCGAGTTCCGGGTCGCCGGGCGCTGGATATTGCACTTGATACAACTCGCGCGGAAAGCCGCCGAAGTCATGAATCGTTCGAGGCGCAGGCATCGCACTCACGAGCGTCGCGGGCAAGTACCAGTGAGCGGAGACGCAGAGTATTGCGCGGGGACGCTCAAGGCCCTTTCCGATAGCCGCCCAACCTTCGGTCCATTCGTTGTGCAGCAGCGCATTCATCGGGTTGCCGTGCCCGAAGAAAATCGCCGGCATGGTTTTACGCATATTCAATTCAATGTAGCCCTGATCAATGAACCCAGGCCGCGGTCTTTAGTGCCCACTGACTGTCAGGGTACTTTTGTTGGAACTGCTCCGGCAGCTCACCCAACACCGTATGATCGTTCGTGGCTTTGTAGTGGCTCACGCCTTTCCAGTAGAGAGCTTCGGGCGCCACTTTAGAGTTCGGATAACGATCTACTACCTCCGTGTATCTGCGTTCCGCATCAGCCCACTTCTTACTCATGAAGGCAACGCGCGCGAGACCCATTTCCAACTGTGCGCGGAATTCATCAGGCGGCAGATAGCCCTCGAGACGCTGTCTTTCAACTCCGTTCGCATCGAGTATCAGCACAGTGGGTGTCCACAGCGCATCGAAACGATGGAAGTAGGCGGGATGTTCTTTGATGTGGGCCGCGAGTGGGACGAAGTTCTCGTTGATGAATGCAGAGATTTGATCATCGCTGTAGGACTCGGCTTCCAGCCGAGCACAAGCGCCTCAGGCAGGCGCGGCGCTGAAATCAAGAGCAGAGGTTTCTTGCTGGTTTTCGCCTCCGCGAGTGCCGCGTCAGCGTCTTTGATCCAATTTACTTTCATAGTTGCCTCCTATTTTTGCCACAAAGAAGCACAAAAAGCACAAACGGAATCTTCGATACAACATTTGTGCTTCTTTTACCTTCCTCATGATGCTCTCTTATCGAACGTCAACGGTTCCGCTCGAGCGCAGGCCCATCAACCGCGCGGGCAGTACACCGAAGTCTTCAACCTCCCACGTGTTTTCACCTCTGAGCCTTACCTTAGCCGCGGGAATCAGTGTCCCTTCGCCGCGACCGTTACGGTCCAGGAAGATCTCCGCGTAGCCTACCGGGTAGTCCTGCGACCTTGTCCCGTAGCGCAGTTCAAAGAAACGGACATAGCGCTCATAGAGCACCGTCAGCTTTGTGCCTCCGTCACCCCACGCGTCACGGATAACGGCGTTGGCGGGTACGCCGACGCCGCTGCCGATCTGAACTCTTCCGGCATCCATCTTTGAAAGTGTTCTTAGCAGCTCGTCTTGTCCGCCTCGACCGAGCGCTTCGTTCAACTCACGTAACTGATTGGCAGGCGTATAGCGGTTGACGATCAATGAAAATGGACGCGAGCGTCCGACGCCACCGCCGGCGATTGCAATGAAAGTCCCATTTATCCGTTGACCGCTATCGACGTGACTCTGGGATGGCACCGGGAACAGCGCGGCGCAGCAAACTACAAATAGAAAAAACAAAAATTTCCTTCTCGTCATGTTTTCCCTCCTTGAATAAAGAGCACGATGCTCCTTGTTGAAATGGCGAAATGCTGCCAATGATTTTGTGCTCTGTGCCTCTTTGTGGCTTCACTCGCCACGTTGCGCACGCGCGGTCGTGTTCAACTCGCCCAGCGTGAGACGCACCTGTTGCTCTCGACCGTTTCTCCACAACGTAAGACCCACCTGAGTGCCCGGCGCTGTGGCGGCAACAGCATTGCGCAGAGAATTCGGATCGCCGATCGCGTTGCCGTTAAAAGCCGTGATTACGTCACCCGGTTTTACGCCTGCGCGCTCCGCAGGGCCGCCTGAAACAACTGAGTTCACCAATGCACCGCGCGCGTTTTGTAAACCGAGCCTGGCGATCGCTTCCGATGTTAGCGTTTGAATCGTTACACCAAGACTACCACGTCGAACCGAACCGTTGCGGACGAGTTGGTCCATGACGTTCTTCGCCATGTTGACGGGAATGGCGAACCCGATACCTATGTTACCACCCGTCGGTGAGAGGATTTGGGAGTTGATGCCGATCAGCTCGCCTGACGCACTGACCAGCGCGCCTCCCGAATTGCCCTGGTTGATCGGAGCGTCCGTTTGTAGGAAATCCTCGAAGCTCCCATCCGACAGTCCGGTGGACCGGCCTTTGGCTGAGATGATTCCAGCAGTGACCGTCTGCTCCAATCCGAGGGGATTCCCGATGGCCAGGACCACGTCGCCGACGCGCGCGCGGTCGGAATCGCCCATGCCCAGTACGGGAAGATTGCGTTCATCAACTTTCAGCACGGCAAGATCGCTGGGCGGGTCAGACCCGACAAGACTGGCGGGATAAACTCGGTGGTCGCTCAACTCGACTCTTATCTCTTCAGCGCCGTCAATCACGTGATGGTTCGTCAACACATAGCCTTGGTCCGAGACGATCACACCTGAGCCTAAGCCTTGTACACTGGGCGCCTCACTTTGTGGAGATCGCGGCAGACCAAAGAACTCGCGAAACCGGGGATTGTCGAAGAATGGATGCTGGCGCGGAGCACGCGCCCGGCGCATCGAGTGGATGCTCACCACGGCCGGCGCAACGCGATCCACTACGTCGGCAAAAGAGTTTTGCGACGCGAGACCCGCACTCACAGGCGCGCTAGTGCTGGGCGGCGGCGTACTCGCCGGACTTGGTGGTGGAACAGTAGGTTCGTTTCGCAGCAGGTTTGTGCCGCACGCGGTGACTGTGAGTAAACAAAGCACTAGGCAGAGTTGGCGCATAATAAAAACCGGTCAATTATATTTTTCGAACCCGTTACTTTCGCGCAGAATAGTCGCAATTTAACGTCAAACTCTTTTCTCTTCTTTCCAATTGTGACTTTTGTGAGGGCCAACTTGTATTCTTTCCTCCATGTCTGCAAACTACCGCCACGAGCCCCACCAAGACCATGAGCGCAGACGGACACCGTTACCGGCGGGAGAAAAACGCGATTTTGTCGGGGCGTAACCTCGCCAACCAGGCCTTCTCTCGCGCAGCCGGCGCGCCGCTCGTCGCGGGCAACAGCGTTCGGCTACTCCTGGACGCGAGGGAGAATTATCCTGCCTGGCTCGAGGCGATCGCAGCGGCTGAACGTTACATTCACTTTGAAAGCTACATCATTCATGAAGACAAAGCGGGCTGGATGTTTGCCGACGCGCTAACCACGAAAGCGCGCGAAGGCGTACGCGTGCGTGTGCTCTACGACTGGATGGGTGGTCTCGGCAAGACTTCACGCTCGTTTTGGAATCATCTGCGCGCTGGTGGCGTCGACGTGCGTTGCTACAACCCGCCCCGATTGGACTCGCCGTTCGGCTGGGTGAGTCGCGATCATCGCAAGACGCTGACGGTTGACGGAGAGATCGGTTTTGTTACCGGCTTATGCGTGGGCCGCATGTGGACCGGCATGCCGGAAAAGAATGTTGAGCCCTGGCGCGATACGGGCATTGAAGTGCGTGGACCATCAGTAGCAAACATCGAACGTGCGTTCGCTAACGTTTGGAACATGACTGGCGACGACCTGCCTAAGGACGAAGCGGGTAAACCTGAAACACTTTCGCGAACGGGTGGCGTGAATCTCCGCGTCGTTGCGAGCGAGCCTGCCAGCGCTGTGATGCTGCGCGTCGATCAACTCGTCGCAACACTTGCGAGAGAAAAATTGTGGTTGACTGACGCTTACTACGCCGGCACGACCTCATACGTACAAGCACTACGAGCAGCCGCCAGAGACGGTGTTGACGTGCGTTTGCTCGTGCCTAGTGCTTCCGACATTCCTATTTTGAAACCGTTGTCGAGAGCAGGGTACCGGCCTTTACTCGAAGCCGGTGTGCGCGTGTTTGAGTGGAATGGAACAATGCTGCACGCGAAGACGGCAGTGGCTGACTGCAATTGGGCACGCGTCGGTTCTACAAATCTCAACGTTGCCAGTTGGTTTGGTAACCTCGAGCTCGACGTTGTCATTGAAGATGTACCGTTCGCGACGGAGA
This sequence comes from uncultured Acidobacteriota bacterium, assembly GCA_963826255.1. Classification (GTDB taxonomy): domain Bacteria; phylum Acidobacteriota; class Blastocatellia; order Pyrinomonadales; family Pyrinomonadaceae; genus PSRF01. The sequence goes on along the minus strand of CAWGWK010000002.1, from coordinate 4,175,161 downwards.
TGGAGAAAACCTATCTTCGCGATCTGGAAAACTCGACTGAAGTTGTTTTGGACGCACACCACAAATTGCGAGCACCAAACCACCCACATTTGCGTCCGGTTATGACAAGCGGTGGAGGAAGCGGCGGGCGGGCGGCCGCCGGAGCCATCCGCATCGGCAACGCTGTTGGAGCAGCATTCACGAATCGTCGCGTGCTCGAACCCGTCGAGGCCCATATCATGCTGAGTACCGGTTTGCTGTTATTGGGCCTCGCCGTATTGTTTTGGTTTTTTCCTCGTTCGTTGGTCTATCCAGTTATCATAGTGCTACTCTGGATCTCACTTGCACTTCTTTACCGAGCGTACCGGCTACAAATTAGAGGCGACAAAGAGCAGAATGACTCCCCGAAAACCTAGCGAATCGCTCGCGTTCGCGCGACGGGTTCTGATCGCAACGCTGGTAGTTGTAAGCGTCTTGCTGGTCCTGCTGTTGACCTGGTACGCGGCGGATTTACTCATGCTCGTCTTCGCCGCTGTGCTGATCTCGATTTTGCTGCGTAGCTTCAGTGACTTTTTAACGAGCAGGACGCGTCTCGGTCACGGCATGGCGCTGGGGATCGTCGCATTCGCGCTTGTCGTCTTGATCGTCGGTACGGCGTGGTTGGTCGCAGGTCGTATCGGCGCGCAGCTGAACGAACTCCGAGTGCTCCTTCCGCAGGCTTTTCAAAACGTAGCCACGTATCTCGCGCAATACGAATGGGGACGCAACGCGATTTCCAATCTGCCGGATTGGAACCAGTGGCTCGCCAGCCGTGGCGGCACCATCATCTCGCGACTGGGCGGGTTCGCGTCGACCACCCTGGGCGCGATTGTCAACATCCTCGTCGTATTTATCATCGGCCTCTATCTCGCATCACAGCCGGACCTTTATTCGCGCGGTCTCCAACGCCTGGTGCCTTTCGGCTATCGAGAACGCGCCGAAGAAGTTTTAAGCGTTATGGAAGCCGCATTAGAGCGATGGATCATGGGCCGTTTGGGTCTGATGATCATGAACGGCGCAATGACGGCTATAGGATTGTGGATCCTTGGTATCCCGCTCGCTTTTACGCTCGGCCTGCTGGCGGGAATATTGAACTTCGTTCCGAACTTTGGACCATTGATCGCAGCCATACCCGCCGTGCTGATCGCATTCATGAAAAGCCCGCAGCACGCGCTGTACGTCACCATACTTTATGTCGTATTGCAATCGGTTGATGGTTACATTCTGACTCCTCTGGTCGATCGCAGAAGCGTCGAATTGCCGCCGGTGCTAACGATCGCCGCGCAGGTTCTACTTGGCTTGGCGTTCGGCTTCGTGGGAATCCTGCTCGCTTCACCGCTGACGGCGGTAGCGATGATTCTTGTCAAGATGATCTACGTGGAAGACTTGCTGGGCGACAAAGTGATGCTCAAGGTTGAAGAGGACGCGGAGGAGGAGGCAGTCGCTATTAATCGATGACAAACTCCGCGACTATCGGCAGGTGATCGGACGCGGCGAGTGCAAGCCGGCTGCGATGGACCTCGATCTTTTTCAGTGTTAGCAGCGAATCGTAATAGATGTGATCGAGGTGCAGGATGGGAAACACTCCCGGATACGTCCGCGCTCTGCCGAGGCGCTGTTCAGGTTCGGCGCTGTTCAGGTGATAGCTCAGAAGATGAGTCGTGAGACCTCGCGTCCACTCATTGAAATCGCCCAACACGATTCGCGGCGCTGAAAGGTTCGATTCACCCGAGATCACTTCAAATAACCTGTGTGCCTGGTAGCGGCGCTCAAAAAAGCCTGTACCGAGGTGGACGTTGTAGATGTGCAGAGGGGTTTGACTGTTCGTGATCGTCACTTGCAGGCAACCGCGTGGTTCATACAGACGCCACGTGAGATCGTGATTACGATCGTTCACGATTGGCAAGCGACTGAGCACCGCATTACCGTAGGCGCCACCGCGCAGTCGTCGATTCTCGCCGATGCGGAAATCCATTCCCAGTTCATCAGCAATCGCGTGCACCTGGTTGTGCTCGCGCGCGGCTTCGTCCATGCCGACGACTTCCTGAAGGGCGACGATGTCGGCATCGATTTGCTTCAAGACCTCCGCGATACGCTTCGGCCGCACACGCCGGTCGAGTCCACGGCACTTATGAATGTTGTAAGTTGTAACGCGAAACGAGAACACAGCCACAAAAAAGCACAAAATGCGCAAAAAAGTATAGCCAACTATTTGTACTTTTTTTTGCTTCTTTGTTGCTTACAGATTTTCGCGGCTTGATGACGTCGTGCCGGCGGGCTCATCCAGGTACTTCTTGAGCCACGCGTAAACCTCCTGATACCAGTAACGGCTGTTCTCCCCTTTGAGAATCCAGTGGTTCTCATCGGGCCAGACGATTAGGCGGCTCGGAATGCGCAGGCGTTGCAGTACGCTCCAGTTTTCCAGAGTCTGATTAAGTGGCACACGGAAATCGTTCTCGCCAACTGAAAGCAGAATCGGCGTGCGGAAGTTTTTGGCAAGCCTGATTGGATTCTGCTCGCGCCAGACTGGCCCTTGTTCCCAGACCGGCCCACCGTTATTAATCTCGCGCGAATAGATCGTGTCGCTTGTGCCCCATTGCGACTCAAGATTGATTAGACCAGCATGACTGATCAGTGTCTTGTAACGCGTCTCTGTAGCTTGCATCCAGTTTGCGAGATGGCCGCCGTAACTGGCGCCGGCCGCAGCCTGACGTGATCCGTCAACGAACGTGTAAAGCCGGATCGCTTCGTCCGCACCTTCGTTGATCTCGCTTGCTGGTCCTTTAAATGGATCTCCCTGAATACTCTGCGCAAATGCCTCACCAAATCCGGTCGAACCCGAGTAGTTGGTCAACAACACTACGTAACCCGGTCGCGCCAGCAGGAAATAGTTCCAGCGGAGTCCCCAGTTGTCGCGCCACATGCTGTGTGGTCCACCATGCATCAGCACGAGCAGCGGGTACTTCTTACGCTCGTCGAAGTCAGGCGGCAACGCGATCATGTTGTGAATGCGTTTGCCTGCTTTGCTCGTGAACCAGAAATGACGTAACGGTTGCCAGTCGATCTTTGCTACTTCCGTGGTGTTGAACGAAGTAAGCGGTTCCTGCGTCTTCGTTTCGAGATTTAGGCGAAATACTTCGGGTGGATTGATTGCGCTTTCCCAGTTTGCAATCAACATCGTTGACGGGGCTTTCGCAGGAATTTTCAAGCTGGTGTAAACGCCGCGCGTCATGTCCATGGCGAGCGTTACTTCGCCGCCGTCTGCGGGTATGGTGAAGAGTTTCTCGTTGCCTGCTTCTTCGGCCGTCAGGTAAATCTTCTTGCTATCGGGTGTAAATGCGAAGCTGCTGACGGAGCGATCGAATTTGGCAGTGAGGATCTCAGGTGCACGGCCGCCTGTAATCTTTGCGAGGCGGTCCAGGTTGTAAACTTTATTGTTAGTATTGACATTAAGAATTGCGTAGAGCGCTTTTCCATCAGGTCGAAACGCGGGACGGGTAAAGCTATCGGCGCTCGTCGTCAATCGAATCGGCTCGCCACCATTTGTGGACACTTTGAAGAGCGACATGGTTGTGTTTGCATAGGCCGCCGCGTCCCTGTTGGTAGTGGCAACGAAGACGATTGCATCGCCCTCAGGTGTCCAGACCGCATCGAGTTCATCGCCGGAATCGGTGGTGCGACCTGCGAAGCCGCGCTCTGTGACCAGCTTCGTGCCCGCGAGTAGATCTTTGGCCTTAGCGCCCGGTTGTGCATCTTGAATGAAAAGATGCGCCTGTGTGTCTTCAATCCATTTATCCCAATTGCGAATGGGAAACTTTTCGTAAACGCGCGCGCGATATTTTTGTGCTTTGCGTTCAGCGGCGATCTTCTTATTCGCTTCCTCGTCAGCCGCACCAGGAAACACTGTGCTCACGAATAGTAGTGCTTTGCCGTCCGGCCGCCATTGCGGCGAGCGCGCGCCGGTGGAAACAGAGGTGACTCGCACCGCTTCGCCACCGTCAGCGACATTCAACACGTACACCTGGCTTGCCTCGTCGCCTTCGCGTTTCGCTGAAAACGCGATCTGCTTGCTGTCAGGACTCCACGCCACACCACTCTCGCCACTCTTAGTGAAGGTCAAGCGACGAGGCTTTACACTTGCGTCGGTCGGAACGATCCACAAATCCGAAACCTGGTCCTTCTCATCATAGGCCGGCTCAACAAACGGAAACACAACCCACTTCCCATCAGGACTGGGAACTGGCGCCCCGACGCGCTTCATCATCCACATTGATTCGTGCGTCAGCGGAACTTTGGTTTGTGCCCTGGCGCTAACTGCCGCAATCGAGATAACGGCGAGCGCTGCGACGATGAAACCCAAGGTGTATTTCTTGAGGTGTTTGCGGAACATGATCATCCTCCAGGAAGCTGATAGTGGAGTGGAGATAATACCGGAACGCCACAAGAAGGCACAAAAAGCACAAAGCTTGGAGAAGTCATTTTGTGCTTTTGGTGCTTCTTTGTGGCAAGCAAAAGGGGCGATCTCGAAATCGAGACCGCCCCTCGCAGTTTAAGACACGTGCAATCGACTACTTGCCCTTGACCATCACGTTGCCACCACCGAGCGGTAGCAGCGCTGTGTTGGTTCCAACCCGGCGCCAGATCACGCCGTTACTATCAAGGATGGTAATCGCGTAGGCGTCGCCTTGACCCGGCAATAACAAGTCGCCGTCACGCGCGTCTACAGTGAACGTGAAGTTGCCCATGGATTCAACCACTAGCCCGGAGCTCGGATCGATCTTCTGAACCACGCATCTGCCTTTGAACGAAGAGCGATTCAACACACTCGTACCAGGCTCAGTTGAGAAGTTCAGGAATCCACCCTGCCAACTGTTGTTCTTCACGACATAGTTGAAGCCATCGGTGCCGCGGAACACGAAGATGGAGTTACCCCGCGGCGAACTCTTGTCATTCCGAACGGTGAATCCGAAATTCCCCTTACCGTTTGCACTGCCCGCGTCGGCCGCCCAACCGCCGCCGGCTGTTTGCTGATCGTTAGAGCCGATTGCAACGTTGATTGTGCCAAGGCCCACAGGGTTAGCGGTCCAGAATCCGTTAGCCGCGTCGATCTTCACCTTCACGACATACGTATCCGCCGCCACGCCCGAAATGAACGTGAGCGCATCCCCGTTAGCATCAACCGGCACGCCGGTTACCGTGCTGTCTGGTGTGTTGCTCAGGTTATTAGACTTGAACAACTCAAACGTCACGGTCGCAAGAGTAGTATTACCCGGTGCACCGTCTGGGTCTTGTGTCAGGTGCGCCCCGAGACGCACAGTTGCAGTCGTTACGGTTGGACCAGCAGTTATCACGCTCATGTCGCCAGTGAACGAGGTTTCCGCTGTTTCCTTGTTTACAGTAATCGTGACCGTTGCACTCGCGGTGGCGTTGTGCGGGTCTTCGACTTTCAGGTTGATTGGATAGACCCCAGCTACCACGAGCGGATTACCCGAAATGGTTAACGACCCCGCGCCGTTCGGCGTAGCAGTCAACCCCGCCGGTACCGGCGAGAGAACTGACAACGTCAGATCAGCCGTTGCATTATCAACATCGGAGACAGAGACGTTCACGGGCGTGATCGGATCGCTGTACTGAACCGTCTGCGATAGCAGGTTAATCGTGATTACCGGCGCATCGTTCACGGCGTTGACGGTTACGTTAACAGTGGCTGTTGACGTGCCGCCGTGTCCATCATCCACGGTATAGGTGAATGAGTCGCTGCCGAAGAAGTTTTGCGCGGGCGCGTAGTTCAGTGTCTTGTCCGGATTGATCGAGACCGTTCCGTTTGTACCCTGCGTTACTGAACTGACCGTCAAGGTGTCACCGTCCGGCTCGACGTCATTAGCAAGCACGTTGATGTTGACTGCGGTGTCTTCGTCTGTGGTTGCGGAGTCGTTGTTTGCCAGCGGAGCGGCGTCCTGCGTGATCGTTACGTTGCGACCGGCAACGGTGAGTGTGCCCGTGCGGGCTGCGCCGGTTGTGTTCGGCGCGACCGTGAAGTTCACACTTCCGTTTCCATTTCCATTCGCTCCGGAATCGATAGTGATGAAGGAGCTGTTACTGACGGCGTTCCAATCGCACGCTGCGGTCGCCGACAAGTTCTTTGTCACCGTTACACTGCCTGTGTCGCCCGGTGAGAAGAAGGCCTGGCTGAGCGGAGAGACCGTTGCGCAGGATGCAGGAAGCGTGACTTTGAAAGCGCCACGTCCATGCGTGAAGGCAAACAAGGTAGTCACGCCGTTGTTGTTTACTGCCGAGAGCGACTCAACGACTACGTTCGAGAAGCCGGTAGTTTCACGAGCCCAGTTCTGCCCACCGTCCAGTGAGACGAACACACCGAGGTCCGTGCCGACGTAGATGCGCTGGTTATCATTCGGATCCACAACTACGCTGTGCGCCGGGATATCGGGGATTGCATTAACGTTCCCGGGTGTCTGCGTTCCGTCGGCTAAGGTCCAGGTTGCGCCACCGTCAGTACTCTTAAAGACGTGACCCGTGCTCGTGCCGTTGACATTCGCTACGCCGTTGAAGGTTGAGACTGTGGCCCAGACGTTCGATGCGTTCGTCGGATCGTACTCAACCCAGGAGATCGTGCCGTTTCCATTACCACGCGGCGTGAAACTTTGTAGCCAGGTGGTATTCAAATTACTGGCTGCGTTAGCAGTAAGCGCGACAGTTGTGCGCCGCAGTTGACCTGAAGCCGCACCGTTGATCACGATGTTCGAATTGGTCGGGGCGATCGCCATCGCGGTGATTGACCCGCCGGTCTGCTGGGCGTTGCTGGTCCTGGTCCAATTCGTGGCGTTGTTGTCCGTGCGCCACATGAACCGTCCACCGATCCACAAGCGAGCCGGGTTTGTCGGGTCCATTCTAAAGACCGTGATGAACGGGAAGACGTCGCCACTGATGCCGGAAGTAGCACCGACGAAACTCGCGCCGCCGTTAGTTGAGCGACGGAGTGAAAGACCGGTCGTCTCGAGGTAGAGAATGTTGGTATTCAACGGATTCACGGCAACGTATCCGCCGTCGCCTCCGTTGATGCGCGCCCAGGCGTTTGGTCCGGCAGCGTCTGTTCCACGATTCGTACCGTTGTCTTGTGTGCCTCCAAAGTAGATCTGACCGTTTGGATAGGGAAGGCCATGGTAGAACTGTGTCACTGCGTAACCGTTATTCAACGGCTTCCAAATAACCGGTGCGGGAACAGTGAAAAAGCCACCCGGTGTAAATTCATTACCGCAGATAGGGCTCGCCGGAGTGACGGTTCCGCCGCTCGGCGTTGTGCCATTGACGTAGCCAACGTTACCTGTAATTGCGTTTTCGGTTCGGTAAATGCCGCCGTCGTTTCCGGCAAACATCGTTTGGTTAGTAGTGCCGTTGTAGTTTGGATGGAAGGCGATGATGTGATTGTCCGCGTGAACGAGTTGCGGATCGCCGTTGTTTGGTGGAGTGCCGTTGACCTGGAACCACCAGTACGATGCAACACCCCAGTTAACGCCGCCATTATCTGAGCGGAACAAGTCGACGCCACCTGTCCAAACTTTGTCCGGATCAGTTGGATCGACAGCGATCACGTTGTCATACCAGCCTTGATTTAAAAATTGGCTGGTTCCGAGTCCGCATTGTGTTAACGCTGCATTTACAGGGTTGCTGAGCAGCACCGTGTCTTGCAGGTTGGCGCTGTTGTTGCGCACCTGTGTGGTCCATGAACCCGCGTCACCCGCTGAAGTTGAACGGAAGACTCCGAGAAGACCATCTGTGTAATTGGCTGTTGGGAAATTCGGATTTGTCCCCGCCGGACACGAGATACATGCTGCCATTGCATAAATCACGTCTTGATTGGACGGTGCAATTGCGAGTGACGTGCGGCCCATAGTCGGTTCAGAGTAGACGTCTTCCCAGGTCCCATTGCCGCCTGCATCGGTGTTGCGGAAGATGTGTGACCGCGAGAACGTTCCGACTGCGGCGAAGATGTAGTCCGTTGGCTTATCAGTACGAATTACAAGATCCATCGCACCGTTTGCGCCGTTAGCAGCGTTCGAAGCGATGGCTTGATTCCATGTGGAGCCACCGTCGAGACTGCGCCACACGCCGGTGCGAGTTGCCGCGTAGACGTGCTGACTGTTAGCTGAGCTGACGACAATGTCGTTCACGAAGAAAAAGTTTGAGTTTGACGCTGTTGCGGGCAGGCGAGTCCAGTGCGCGCCGGCGTCAGTCGTCTTGAATATGCCTGCACCGCGAACACCGTCCGCGTTGAAGAATCCTTCGCCCGTACCAGCGTAGATAATGCTGGGGTTGGATGGATCGAAGGCCATGGACGTGACTGCTATGTTCGCGAGAAAGTCGTTGAGCGGAAGCCATGACGTACCGCCGTTAGTTGTTTTCCAGATGCCACCGGCAACTGCGGCCGCGTACATCACATCGGGATTGGTGGGATCGATAAGCAACGCGCGCGTGCGGCCGCCGACGTTACCCGGACCGATCGATTGCCAGGTACCAAGTGCTCCACTCGTCGAAGGGCTACCGTCACCGGCGCCGCCACCACCTGTACCATTCGGAAACTCTCCGTCTTCGCCTAAGTTTTCTTCCGTCTCACCTGCTTCAGCCTGCGAGGGCAGGTTCTTGTTCTGCTTGGTGGAGAAGCGCTTCATCTGCTTGACCTTCTCTTTGGCGGCGAAATAGCGTTCGATCGGCAACTGCTTCTCGCCTTTGGGCAGGCGCTTTTGCAAATAAAATTCCACAGCCTCTTTTGGCTGGTCGAACCGTTCTTTTTCGCGGTCTGCTTTCTTCTTATATACGTACGCCAGGCGAGGGTTGCGTTTGACAAGTTCGCGCTGAGCAGCGCTTTCTTTACGTGATTGACGTTTTGTACTCGCCTGCTTTTTGCGCGGCGAAGTCTTTGATCCTTTGCGTTCCACGCGCGACTTTTGTGATTTCGAATGATTGCTGTGCGCGAATGATGTAACGCCGGTCAGGATGAGTAGACAGATCAAGGTGAGCGCCGTGATGAAACTACGCATTACTTCGTATATCCTTTCGCTTGGAGCGCCGACTTCTAGGGACCGCTCGTCTCTTAATAAACCTCGTAAGAGAAGAGATGAGGCAGGGCCGAATTGGTGCTGGTTAACCTCTTGTAATGAGAGGACGGCGGATTATACAGGGTGAGTTATAGTTGGCCAAGCGAAAAGATCCGGTTTACAGGATTACATGATGATCAGGATTAATATAATTGTGTTGCAGATTGTTTGCTGCCTCTCGGCTGTAACGCAGACGTCTTCAACCTTTACTTTTCGTTTGCCCGCGGGTTTCACCAAACACGCCGGAGATGAGGCACGCGCGGAGTATCAGAAAGGTGAAACGAAGCTGGTGTATACCTGGGGTCACACAGAATCAGCGGCTTATAGTGAACGGCAGCAATCATCGATGCACGATTACAAGGAGTCGGTTACGCGCATGGGCGGCAAGCGCGCAAACATCCGTACTTACTGGCAAACCGTTAATTCAAGGCGGATCTATCGTGCGGAACTGAACGTAGGGAATTGGGAGAAGGACGAAGTACAACTTTACATGCGGGTCGAGAGTAGCGATCCCGCAATGATTGAGACGGCCCGTGAGATCTTTAAGTCAGTAAGTTTTCCGTTGCCATCACCCGAGCGGCCTAATCTCTCACATCGCGAATTCCGCACTTACTAACGTGGTCGCATTCGCATTCATACCCTGTGCGGCTTGCTGGATAAACATCTCTGCGTCCGCTACATCCAACGGCTCAGAGAAGAGAAACCCTTGAGCATACTGGCACTTCAATGCTTTTAGCTGGTTCAACTGATCCTCAGTTTCGACTCCTTCGGCAATCACTTCCATGCCGAGATTGCCCGCGAGCGTAACAATCGTTTTCACGATTTGAAGGTTCTCATCGGCCTGGCTCATCCTCGTTACAAACGAACGATCGATCTTCAACGTATCGACCGGGAAGCGATTGAGATAACTCAACGAAGAGTAACCAGTGCCGAAGTCATCGATACTCAACCGAACGCCAAGCCCACGAAGCTTCGCCAGGGTGATTGCGGCTAATTCCGAATTCTCCATCACTACGGTTTCGGTAATCTCCAGTTTCAGGTGCCATGGATCGAGATGAGATTCGCGCAACACCTCTTCGATCTGTGCGGTGAGATCGGGTTGCATCAACTGTTTGCCCGAAAGATTCACGCTCATTATCAAATACCGGTTTAATACTGAACGTTGCTGCCAGTTCCAGAGTTGGTTGCACGCCTGGCGCAACACACTCAGTCCCAAAGGCACGATCAGTCCGGTCTCTTCTGCAAGTGGAATAAAGTCAGACGGCAGGATGATCCCACGCTCGGGATGCTGCCAACGGACGAGCGCCTCAAACCCGTGCAACTCTCCACTCGCGATCGAAATAATTGGTTGGTAGTAGACGCACAACTCCTCGTTCTCAAGCGCACGGCGAAAATCGCTTTCTAAACGCAGCAGGGTGACCGCGCGAGTGTGCATGGCAGTGTCAAAGATCTCATAACGCGCTTTGCCATGTTCCTTCGCTCTGTACATTGCCGTGTCGGCGTCACGAATTACGTCCTCGGCTTCTGAGTAATTGTTTGTGCCGAGTGCTACGCCGATGCTCGCCGTTGTGACCGCCTCATGATTGTGAAGTTTGAAAGGCGCTGAGATGGCCTTCTGCACTTTTTCCGCCACGCCGATCGCATCCGACGAATCCTGTAGACCATCGAGCAGGATCGCGAACTCGTCGCCACCGAAACGCGCGATCATGTCGGTTTGGCGAATGCACGCTTCAAGACGCCGCGCTACGAGAATTAGCAACTCGTCGCCACATGGATGTCCAAGACTGTCGTTGATGTTTTTGAAACGATCCAAATCAAGGAAGAGTACGCAAAACAAATACTGGTCGTTCTGCCGGGCACGCCCGAGTGCGACGCGTAGATGATCGGTGAAGAGTGTGCGGTTGGGCAGTCCGGTCAGAGCGTCGTGAAAGGCTGCGTGGCGAAAGTGTTCACGACTTTCTTGTAGCTCTCTGCTGGTGCGCTCCAGTTTCTGGACGTAACGATTCAGCTCCTCCACGTGCAGCTCCGCTTGCTCGGCGCGTAAGCGCTCCGCCTCGGCACGTGCGTGCTCAGCCTCAGCCCGCTCGCGCTCAGCTCGTTCTGCCTGCGCGGCAGTCGCCCTGATATCTTCAAGATACTTCTCGTAAGTAAAGTAAATTATCGAAATGATCGGGAGAGGAGCTAAGACCGCATAGAAGCTGATCGTCGTCTGCAAGTTGATAATGCCGCCGGCGACGAATGCGCCGACAAAGTAAGTAAGCGAGGACCACAAATAATGCGTGGCCCACGTTTGCCAGAGCGGGCGATCAGATTTACAGGCGAGGCAGATCGCGACGATCCATGTGTGTGACAGATACTGCACCAGGGCCGCGACACACAGAATGAGAACGACCGCGGAGGGAGCCTCCGTCCCGAGACTAATCGGATAGCCAAAAAGTATTCGCACGATGGTGCCCGTGAGGAAAACGGCTAAGCTGGTTGCGGCAGCATTGAACAGAACTGTAATCAAACGCTTGCTGATGCGAAGACCGGAGCTCAGCCCATCCGAAGCCCCGACGATAACAGCCGCTTCAGGACCATAAAGAAGCAGCGTGAGAAAAACAAAACTATCGGCAACCGTGATCGTTGTGTTTACGCGCGGGACCCTGATCCCGATTCCCGAACTGATCGCAACAGTTAGTGAAAAGAGTAAAAGGAAGCGAAAGTCGAGTTGCTGGTAAGGCAGGGTGTAGGTGGAATAACCAAAGATCGCAGCCCCGGCGGCGATGACCAGCCACATGTATCGTTTAGTCAAACTCTGTTTGCCGGTCAACGCGGTCATGGTAAACGCCGGTTTAGAAGTAGAGGAGATCGTATTGCCCGCCGATGCTGAATCCCAGGTTCAGATAGAACGCCTGGGTCTGCGTGTTCTCCTGCTCTACAAAGAGATAAATCGCTTTGGTGCGCTGAAGAAAGATCTTTCCAAGCGCGCTCACACAATCTCGTCCAATTCCTTTTCCGCGCTCTTCAGGCCTTACGTAGACGCCTTCGATATAGGTTGCTTCCGGTGTATCTGCTATGACGTCTGTCTTAAACACGAGCCGATCATTTTTTATCAACACCCAAACTCGACCTTTTTCAATACGTCGCAAATACCGCTCGCGAAAGCCAACCGGATCTTTCTGTAGTGGATCAACTCCGCTTGTTTCGAGCGCCATCGAAGCCTGTGCGCCGACTACATGTTCGAGATCTTCTTGTGTGGCCGGTCGCAGACCGCTGATCGATTGACCTTCATGAAACGGCTCGTCACGACGTAGAAAGACCACGGGACAAATCAGCCGCGGCGACTGATCTTTGCCGGTGTAGTAGCTCCAGAATTTCTGCACAGCCGTGTGCTCACCCATAAGTAAATGAGCTGACTGCTCACTGCGTGCGAGTGTGGCGAAGGCTTGAATGGCGTTCTCGCTGAACGCTTCAAAGAGAATCGAGTGACCTATAAGGGCCACGCCCTCGAGCTTATTCTCCTCGTTGCGACACGCGTAAAAGCGACCGCGGTTAAGAGCGCAAACCAATCCGTTGTCTCGGACGAATCCGCTCATGATCACGTTCGTCAACGACGGCGCCGAGAGTGCACTCAGAACTTCGTCTTCGTCGCCTGGCAACAGAGAACTAATATTGACTGCGGCGTCCAACGGCGAAGACATCTCGTGTTGCACCGGGAAGTTTATTTCGACTTTGTAAGCGATGCTGGCCATAGCTGGTGTCCTCAACGTTCCGGGTTATTGGATCGAGCCGTCTTCCTGTACGGCCTTCATTTCGTTAGTGGTGTCGCCATGAACGAGAACTGACAGCGCCCAGATCGGGCCACTGTCGCCAATTGCCACTCCGTCGCCGATGGCCACGCCGTCCGACAGTAGAATTCCGTCACCAATCGCGACACCGTCGCCGACGGCAACACCGGTCGAGAGGCTTACACCGAGAAAGAAGATGTGGCCATCGCCGATCGCAACGCCGGTGCTCGTTAAGATGTTGTCGCCAATGGCCACGCCATTGCCGATAGCAACTCCACTGCCGGCCGCGAAGATGTCGCCAATTGCAACGCCGTCTCCGATTGCTACTCCGAGATCGTAGATTCGCTGGTACCTCGTGATGAGGTTAATGCCGGTTGCATATCCACGGTTGAGCAAAATTCCCTGTGCCCAGGGAAAGGTGTAACCATCAAGCGAGGTAGAAGCGCTGGGCGGTGTAATTGTGATCAGCAGTGGTGCGCCCAACGGCGTCGAATTTGACAGGTCTGTTCGAACTAACTTTGCCAGGCGCACTGCGCCTTCGACGTTTAGTTGTCCCGTGCCCTGTTCGAGCATGTTGTAACCGGCCAACGGCTGTGCCGTGTACATCAAAATCATCTTGACGAGATTGGGCGTGAGCTTCGGGTTAGCCTGCAACAGCAGTGATGCCGCGCCTGAAACAAGTGGCGTAGCCATGGAAGTACCGCTCATCCGCATCATTTTGTGATTGCTTCCGCTGTCCGGCGTGCATGCGAGTTGCGGGTTATCAAACACAAGTTTGTTGTCCCGGCTTTCGGCTGAAATGAGTTTATTTCCCGGAGCGATAAGATCGGGCTTGACGATGTGGTCGTAATACCTGACGCCCAACGCCGTTCTATAACTGCGTGTTGGCCCACGGGAGCTATAGCTCGTTACACCATCGTCGGAACGTATATCGGTGCCGAACGTATTTGCGGCTCCGACAGTGATCACGGCCGGCTCATTGCCAGGCGCGTGGATGCGTCCATAGATTCTACGACCGTTAGCCTCAGTGCCGTTGTTGCCGGCGGCCGCTACTACTACGAGTCCGCTGTTAACGAGACGGCGAGCTGCGATGCAGAGCGGATCGTCTTTGTACGAATCCACTGCCGGTGCGCCAAGGCTAAGATTGACAACTCTGATTTTGTACTTCTGATAGTTTTTCTCGCCGACGGGTTTGTTTGGATCAACCGGTGCGAGGATCCAGTTTAGCCCCTTCAATACATTCGAGACTGCGCCGAAGCCGTGCGAATTAAGCACGCGCAAATTAATTATTTTTGTGTCAGGAGCTACGCCTGTGTATGCGCCATTCGCAACATGGTCCATGCCGGCTGCGAGTGCGGCTACGTGAGTGCCGTGGCCATAGACATCGTCGACTCTGCCTTCTCCGGTGAAATCAAACTGCGCTTCGATTCTGCTTCCAATCTGGTGATGGTCCTTGTCAATCCCTGAATCAAGCACGGCAATGTTGACGTCCTTGCCCTTGAGGCCGCTGTTACCTGACTGGGTGCGCATGAAAGCTGCGCCGGTGGTTTTCTCGACGTGTCCGAGTAGACTGACTTCTCTATCGAGAGAGATGAACTCTACTTCGTCAAATTCAGCTAGTTGCGGCAGGACACTGGAAGGCAGCTCGACGACCGCGGAATTGAATTCCTTAAACTCATCTTTAACCCGAACACCATTGCGTTGCAGTAACGCGTTCAATCTTCCGGTGGGTGTCGCATTAAGTTGAAGGATGATTTGAACGATCTCATCATTGTGCTGGGCGGCTCGCTCGCGCAAGGTGTCTGAGATCTTTTCAGACTTGCTGCGCTTACCAGGAATGGAGGGAGCATTCGACTCTGCGCTGACACCCCTTGGACCAAAACCCATAGCCAGGAAGCTCAGGACAAGAACGCCAACAAACAATGAGGCGGTGAAGGCTGGCTTGATGTTTTTCATCTCTTTACCCGTAGAATTCAACCGAGTTCGTTTATACAGAGCAGTATTTCACCATCGACGGGCCAGTTTGCATTGGCTGTGCCGTTGACGAACGGGCGACAATGACTTCAGATATGGGGACTTTAACGGTGCTATTTCGAAGAGCGGAGCGGTTAGAATCAGGTTGGCACGTCAAACTGATTCAAGAGGTCATTTTGAAGTGACGCCCTACTAATTAAACTAATGTCACAACAAGAATCAGAGCACACGCTTACAGTTAGGTGGAAGGATCCGCGGATGCTTGCCGAAGCGGGACGTGGATTGTCCGGTCTTCAATTCCTGCGAAAGATAGTTGCGGGCGAATTACCGCCACCGCCGATAGCAGCCTTGATGAATTTCGATCTGGTGGAATTGCATGAAGGGGCCGCTACGTTCGCAGTCAATCCCGCGGAACACCATTACAATCCGATTGGTGTCGTGCATGGTGGCCTCGCGGCAACGTTGCTCGATTCGGCCATGGGGTGTGCTGTCCACTCAACCTTGCCGGCGGGCGCAGGTTACACAACCCTGGAGATTAAAGTTAATTTTATTCGTGCGATGACGGCGGAAACAGGACGTGTGCGCTGCGAAGCGAAGGTGATCCATGTTGGCGGCCGGACAGCCACCGCGGAAGGCCGGATCGTCGATGAGGCCGGAAAGCTCTACGCGCACGGCACGACGACTTGTTTGATTATTCGCTAATTCAGGGGAGAGCTATGCATAGACAGAACATCATCGGTGGAGCGCTGCTCGCATTGGTATCAACGGTTATCGTAGGTGCAGGTTCTCCGAAGGACTTCATCAAGGTAAATCAAAAGCTGTTTGCGGAGAATAGCAACCAGCGGGAGAAAGCAATGACAGACAAAGTCGAGAAAAGCGAAGAACAATGGCGTAAAGAGCTCTCGCCCGAGCAATATCACGTCCTGCGTGAGGCAGGAACCGAACGAGCTTTTACCGGAGCGTATTGGGACAACCACGACAAAGGGACCTACCATTGCGCTGCTTGCGGGCTGCCGCTTTTTAGTTCAGCCACTAAGTTTGATTCAGGGACCGGATGGCCCAGCTTCTATGCGCCGGTGTCTAAGGCAAACGTCAGTGAAGAAAGTGATCGCACCTTGGGCATGGTACGGACGGAAGTTAAATGCCGGCGCTGTGGCTCCCATCTGGGCCACGTATTTGACGATGGTCCACGACCCACAGGCCTGCGTTACTGCATGAACTCAATCGCGTTGAAGCTGGAAAAAGAATGAGATGAAGAGTTTAAGAGGCTTTGCCTGACGTGAATTTGACTTGATGGTCCGCAGTGAGTGAAGTGCTCCAGAGGAGCACGATGTTTATAGCTCTAACACCTCTATGGTATGCGCTCCAGCGGAGCGCAATGTGCTTTCAGGCGTGGATTTACATTCGCTCCTGACGGAGCGGGTAAAATCGCCGAACCTTGGGCTATAAACATTTTGCTCCTGCGGAGCATGGGAATGGTCGGAGAAGGCGAAGACGCGCGGTAGGTTAGCCGCGCGTCTTCGTGAAAAACATCAATGATGATGCGCGTGTTGCGCTGCGGAGTCTGGTTTAGCTGAGTTTGCCTTGGATCCGGGGCTCGCGACCTCAATCACAGTGCGCATCCAGGGGTGGATACAACACTGAAATCGAGAGACGCCGACCGGAAGTTCGGAAGTCCCTGCGGTTGGACCTTCTTCAACTGCACCCGCCGGGATGAAAGTGATTAATCCAAAGTTAAGGCATTCAGGCGCCGGAACTGGATTGCCTGAGATACCGTTGAGTTCAGCAACAAAGCCGCCTCCAAAAGCAGCGACGGGCGTAAAGGTATGGACCTCGCCGCCACGGTTCTCAATGAGTGTCGGGCGTCCAACATTGAGATGCATCTGGCTCGGCTGGTTGCGCCACTTGTGTACATCCTGAGTTTCTTCAAGTTCCTCGATGAATTCAGCAAACGTAGTATGCCCATTACCTATGCATGTACCGTCGCCCAGTACAGCATTGAAGGTGGTGGGTTCACAGTCGTCCAACAATCTGATCTTCTTGTCACCCTGAACGGCGCCCGCGCCTGCGGTAAGACTAAGCAGTGCGACTAGTGCGAACGTCGCCCAAACTACGGTTCGAACAGTCAACCTTCGTTTCATAGATTGAACCTCCTTGACCAGCATCACTCGCCGCCGGTGTGGTGCGAGAGACGCCTGAGACCTGCGGATTTCGGCTAGCGCGCAAGGATATACACCTCAAAATTGAGGTTGTCAACGAATTCCTGAATACAGGATGCAGTTTAGAGTTCAAGCTTTAGCTTGCCAGTTCAAAGAGGCGGATCTCTGAACCGGCGGCATTGAATACAATTTTATTGACACTGGTCCACTTTACGATTAGAGTTCCGCGGCGTTACCGAACCTCGCGCTGGCCCCTCGCTCAAGCCTAGCGTCGATTACAAATCTTCTTTGAGTCTTTGTAGTCTGTGCAATTAAGAATGTTTGATTTCTCACTACCGCCATCTGTACCCGGTCTCGTTTACTACTAATGTGACGAATTGCTTAGGACCAGCGGAGACTCACGTAATGAATGTTCATTTCTGTCATAACAGATAGAGCCGGCAGCTGTAGGACTCACTTGACAATCTCGTAGCCGGCTCCCGATTGTGGCGCCCTTTGCCATTTCACGATTGGGGCGCTTAAGTTCTTAACCTCATTGAAAGAGCTCACGGACCATGGAGTATCCTCATGACAACTGCCTCGCCTTCACTACACGCTCAGTTGCGCGTAATTGTGGCTGCACTCCTTTGTTATGTTCTTCTATTTTTAATGTGGGCTCCCGTTGTAACTGCCCTGAGTCTCACACGGAAAGCAGCCGTCCTGGTTCAGGCACATTCCTTGCCGCCGATCCGCGAAGGCGAGGTGCTGGTGCGTTTTCGAGCAGGAGTCTCGGAACGCGATAAAGACATGATCATCGCGGCACAGAGTGCACGAAGGAAAAAGCAACTTGACGGGGATTCCGGCGTTGAAAAACTGGAATTGCCTGGTGGGCGCGATCCGAGAAGTGCGGTGCTGGAGATACTGCTAAACCCGCAAGTGGAATTTGCCGAGCCCAACTTCCTGATTTCTAAGGATGATTTGACCCCTGATGATGATCGCTTCAGTGAGCAATGGGCCTTGCATAACACGGGTCAGAACGGTGGTCGATTTGGCTCGGATATCGATGCGAGTGGTGCATGGACCACGACGACCGGCTCGACCTCAACAGTGATCGCGGTGGTTGATAGTGGCATCGACTTCACTCATCCGGACCTGGCAAACAATCGTTGGTTTAATTCGGCGCCCGGCTCAACCGGTGATCTGCATGGCTGGGACTTTGTCGCGAACAGTCCGGAGATCAAGGACGAACAGGGCCATGGTACTGCGATCGCAGGCATCATTGCCGCGGAGGGCAACAACGGCCTGGGCATCAGCGGGGTGATGTGGCGCGCAAGTCTGATGAGTCTGCGAGTTTTGGACAACACCGGCACAGGTGATATCGGCAACGCCGTCGAAGCAATCGACTATGCAGTCACACATGGGGCTCAGGTAATTAATCTATCCTGGGGGACCACGGGTGAATCGGTCGCACTGAAGGATGCGCTTGAACGCGCCAGTAGACGAAACGTGGTAGTCGTCTGCTCGGCCGGCAACGGTGCCCGTGATCTGGATGCTAGCCCTTACTACCCGGCTTCTTTTGCGCTGCCGAACCTTATCTCTGTGGCCGCCACCGACAACGTCGATCAGCTCGCTTCGTGGTCCAACTGGGGACAAAGCGTAAGCGTCGCCGCACCGGGAACAAACATTTTCACGACGCAGATGGGTGGTGGTTACTGGAACGTAACCGGCACCTCGGCTGCGGCGCCGATCGTTACGGGAATAGCAGGTTTGCTGAAAACGTTTCAGCCGGCTGCCAATACCCGGCTTGTTACGCGAGCAATTTCGCAGGGTGCACGTCAAGCCGCGTCGCTTACAGGGAAGGTCTCGAGTGGTGGAGTCGTCAATGCCGCCGGCGCACTGGCGCGAATGCAGGGTTCACCAAATCGATCGCTACCATTACCGCCCTTCGAACGTGGCAGTGGTGGCACTGGACCAGGTGGCAGCTTCTCGACTACTCCGCCGGAAACCACCAGTGGCGCGCCGGGAGTAAACCTGCCAAACCTGGACCAGGTGCGGAACGCTCAGCCGCCGTCACCGCGGGCCAAGGCACCGATCGAATCTAACTTGATATGCGCAGATTGTGATCCACAGGCAGGTGGCGGTGGCGCGAGTTATCACCCCAGCGGGGATCCCAATTTTTCGACGGCACGCGAGCGGCCGGTTAATGAAACCGGGCAGCAAGGGGTCGACTTAGGATCACGTAACTTTAACTGGAGTCAATCACTAGTCGCTCTTCGGGGTCGTGCTGGATTAGATCTCAATCTCACTCTTGTTTACAACTCACTTGTATGGACCAAAGATGGTTCATTTATTAAGTTCAATGCGGATCTCGGCTCTCCGGCTCCGGGTTTTCGCCTCGGCTTGCCCACACTACAGCAGCGGTTCTTGAATCCTCAAACAGGCATCCATGCGTACATGATGGTGACGCCTTCCGGCGGGCGCGTCGAACTGCGGCAGGTGGGGACTTCGAACATTTATGAGTCGCAGGACAGCAGCTACACGCAATTGGACGTGAGTAATTCGAGTGCACCGATCGTGCGTACCACTGACGGCACGCAACTGACCTTCACCCCAGTCACGATTAACAGCGAGTACCGCTGCAGGGAAATCAAGGATCGCAACGGTAATTACCTTTCCGCGACGTACAACACAACCAACGGTCATCTGCTTACGATCACGGACACGCTCGGAAGAGTAATCACTTTTGTCTACGACTCCAGCAGCAACTTGCAGGCAATCCGGCAAACGTGGAACGGTATCGCGCACGATTGGGCCACCTTCAATTACGGCGAAGTCTACGTCGCACCCGCCTTCGGTGGCGGCCTGCTGGTGAATGGTCCAAACAACAACTATGCGACTGTCCTGACACAGGTGAACCTCCACGATGGCAGTTACTTCACCTTCAACTACAACGCGCCCTTCGCGCAGGTGAAGCGCATCAACCACTACGCGGCTGACGGCCATCTGCTCTCCTACACCTCCTATAACGTGAGCTCGAGCGCGGGGCAGACCGAGTGTCCACGGTTTACCGAACGCCGTGACTGGGCCGAGAACTGGAATAACCATAACGAAGCTGTCACCAGCTACAGCGTTGCTCCGGATGGTTCGTGGGGCCAGCAGACGACTGCCGATGGCACTATCTACAAAGAGCTTTTCGCGACTTCCGGCTGGCAGACAGGACTGACGACCGGCACGGAGATTCGTGTGGGAAGCGTGGTAAAGAAATGGACCACGATTACATGGACGCAGGATAACAACAGTCTCACTTATCAAAAGAACCCGCGGCCAATCGACATGCACACCTATGACGATGGCGGCAACCATCGTCGGGTGGAAACGATTTACACCTCCTACAACCTGCCTAATTCCGTCGCCTTGCCTACGGAAGTCAAAGAATATGCGGCAAACGGCAGCACAGTCTTGCGCCGCACTACGACCACTTATTTTGACGGTGGTCAGGCCTACATTGATCGTCGTGTTTTAGGGCTCGTGCGTGAGGTAATCGTGTACAATGGCAGCAGCCAGCCGCAGTCAAAGGTCTGGTACGACTACGACTGGGGCAACGATTACTGGGCGTTAACGTCTCAACCTGCCACGCAACACGATGCCGCTGGCGGAGCTACGGGCCGAGGAAACCTCTGCTGGATCGGCCGCTGGGACGTCTCCGACCTCAACAACTTCAGTAAGTCCATTCACAGCTTTATCAAATACAACAAGACTGGATCGGTGATTGCGACTCTGGATCACCTCGGACACACGAACACAATCATTTACACCGACTCGTTCTCCGACCTGGTGAACCGCAACACGTTCGCTTTTCCCACCAGGATCAACGATGCGGATGGATTCAGCTCGCACCTGCAATACAACTACGACTTCGGGACGGTCACGCGCACGGAAGATCCGAAGGGTGCGGTGCAAACCATCAGTTATGACTCGGCCGCACGACGCGAGCGGATCACAAACGTAACCAGCGGCGCGTACACGCGCTGGGTTTACCCTTCCTCGAACACCTTCATCGCAGGCTTCAGCACCATTGAAGCAGGTAAGGGTGAAGCTTTCGAAGGGACTGCGTTCGATGGAGCCGGCCGTTATCGTGCTACTCAAGTTGAGCTGCCGGGCAGTGTAGGTGGTTATTTCGACAGTAGTGACTGGATACGACGTGATGGGAAGGCCCTCGACGCGTTCCAATCCCACCGAGATGAATGCGCTTTGGACTCCCGCGGGTGATGATGCGGCGACCGGCTGGATATGGACCAATCAGTCGTACGAATGGAAGGGAAGACCACTAATTACTACAAATGCCGACGGCACTACACGTGAGAACAGCTACGGTGGCTGTGGCTGTGCCGGTGGTGAACAAACCACTGTCCGCGATGAACGAGGCCGGCGCAAGCGCTACACAAAGGATGTACTCGGACGTTTAATAAAAGTCGAAGAGTTGAATTGGGACCAAAGTGTCTATTCAACTACCAACTACGCTCACAACGCTCTGGACCAGATCACGAGTATCAATCACGCGGGTCAAACCAGAAGTTTCAATTACGACGGACACGGAAGACTACAATCACGCACGACACCCGAGCAGGGTACGACCACCTACAGCTACTTCGCGGACGACACTACGCAAACTATTACCGATGCTCGTGGGGCAACCACGACGTTTGGCTACAACAACCGCCACCTGGTTACGAATATTACCTATGGCGTGCCGGCGGGAGTTGCCGCTACGCCAAATGTCACTTTTGGTTACGACGCTGCCCGTAATCGTACCAGCATGACGGACGGCTTAGGTTCGGTCAGTTATAACTACAACACACTCTCACGATTGAACTCCGAAACACGCACCTTCAACGGTCTCAGCGGGTCTTACACGTTGACTTACGACTACAACCTCGCCGGAGAACTGAGTTCAATCACCAATCCCTGGAACGCACAGGTTGCATACGCTTATGACAAAGTGGGAAGGCCCACGAATGTTACCGGCTCAGGTTATGCAGGAGTTTCCAATTATGTCAGCAGTATTGCTTACCGCGCCTTTGGTCTGAAGCAGATGAGTTATAGCAATGGGCGCACACTCTCATTGCAATATGACAATCGATTGCGAGTGACGCAGTGGGACATCCCCGGTGTGATGGGCTGGAACTACGCCTACAATCACTTCAGTGAAAACAGCGGCCGTGTAACGTATGCGCAGAACCTCACGGACGCAACGCTTGATCGCTCTTACGACTATGACAACGTTGCGCGCTTGATTGAAGCGCGCAGCGGTTCCGAAGCACGTGGGCACCTGATTGGACAAGGTGGCGCGCAGGATGGTCCTTATGCTCATTCATATCGTTATGACCAAATGGGCAACATGTGGTACCGGGTCGGCTGGGGTGGCTGGTTCAATTCCGGGCTGGACCAGTCGCCGGGGTACACGAACAATCGACTGACGACCAATCCCTGGAATGGAGCAACGTTAAGTTATGACGCGGCCGGAAATCTGACTAACGACGGCTATCAGACCTACACCTACGATGTCACGGGCCAACAGACTTACGCTTCCGGCAATAGTCTGACACAGAGCTACGACGGCGATCGGTTGCGGGTAAAGAAAGTTGATAACGGATCTGTGACGTATTACTTGCGCAGCAGCGTGTTGGGTGGACAAGTAGTTGCGGAGATCAGTGGCGGCGTATGGCAACGAGGATATGTGTACCTGGGCACGCAGTATTGGCACTGCAACAGGGCGGTGTGCACTGGGTACATCAGGATCCCGTAACCAAGAGCCAGCGCGTGACGAACAACAATGGCACGGTGACGAGCACGATCGATCTGGATCCCTGGGGTGGTGAAACTTCACGAAGTAACAACCAGGCATTCCAGCCCCGTCGTTTCACAAGCTACGAACGGGACAGCAACGGTGGCGATGAAGCGATGATGCGCCGTTACGCGGGTAAATGGCAGCGCTTTGTGCAACCCGATCCATATGACGGTAGTTATAACCTGGCTAATCCGCAATCGTTCAATCGCAACACCTACGTGCAGAACGATCCCGTGAACTTCGTGGATCCAACCGGGCTAACAGAAGAAGAATGGCAAAAGGTCAACTGTAGTACGAGAGGGGATTTTGGAACTGGATTGCTCGACTCCGCATTTGGTTGGCAAGGGCCATGTAGTGGGGGCGGATCGAATGCAGGAGATCCTGTTGGCGGTCCAAGAGGGGGAGTTGGCGGACCGAAGTCCGCGAAGCCTGATCCGTGTACATCTGTGAATGCAGACATGGGCGAAGGCGGTCAAGGTTGGTATAGATATCCCAATAAGGGGCCCAAGCGAATAGATTATGGTCAGCCTGGTGTAGTTGCCACGATGACAAACCTGGCGTCGGATTGGAATGTGAAGCATCCGAACCATCCGTTAGGAATCGGTGATCTGAGCCAGTTTGGGGGCGCATTCAATCCTATGCACAAACAAGGGGGACACAAGGGCGGGGTTATTGTTGACATAAGACCAATGAGAACAGATGGCACTATGTCGGGAACGAACTTTCGCTCCCGCCACTATGACAGAGCTCTTACTCAGGAACTCGTGAACGACCTATTGGCCTTAACGGATCACAAAGGATCACTTGTTGAAGAGATTCTATTCAACGATACCAAGGTGCAGGGCGTAAGGCCGTTGAACGACGGGGGCATACACGATAATCACTTGCACGTGCAATTCAGGAACGGCATCGGCTGTCCTTAGTTTAAGGAGTTTTTGATGCCTCACAGAATTACCTTGAGATCGACACTAATACTCGCTTCCATAACTGGAGCGTTAATCTGCGGCATCGCGAGTGCCTACAAAGCCGGTTACTTCCAATCGAAGATTGGAGCGATAGAAGATTCGTTCGTTCGCTCAACCGGCCTCACTGATTTAGAGTTAACGCCGGGTCGAGTTCGCAGGATTTTAGTCTCTGAATTCGAGGGCTGGTTCGACCTCGATGATAGGTTGATCTCACCCAGTTATATCTCAGCGGATTTAAATGGTGATGGAACTTCCGATCTAGCGGCTGTCGTTCGACTTAATCGGGAAATATCCCCCGATGACACTACTAAACCACCTTTTCAATTCGAAAAACCTTATGGACTAGTTAGGTCCGATGATCCAGTGCCAACAATCCATATGGAAACAGGTGCCTTAAGATGGTATCACGATCACAACACAGCGATTTTGGTGATCCTCCACGGTTCACGCGACTTGGGGCTAACCAATACCAAACGGGAGCAGAGATTTGTCCTAGTGGACGGTTGGTACCATGGCAAATTGAGGTTGGAAGCGTATCGTGGCAAGTTAAAGATAGCACGCGCCGGTGATGAGTCTGACTTGGTCCCGCCTCCAGTGCTTCCGGGCAGCGCTCTATTATTGCTTAATATCGAAAACAGCGGCACTGCGGTCTATTGGGATGGTACTGCTTATCGTTGGTATCCTGTGCGAGAGTGAATTAGAAGCCCACTGCTGCACTGTAGTTCATGTGCCAGAGACCATAGACCACGCTCGCTGTATATCCTGACACCACTGCTCAGCCTGTCGTATCAACTACGGGTGGGGCGTCACCTGCCCCCTCACGCAAGAACGATGACGCCCCCGGCCCCACTCTGGGCGTGCGGGGCCATTCCATAGCCGCCTTATAGCGGTCCTAAAAAGACTCCGCAATGCACCCATGACTGCGCGGATCAGCTAAATTTCATGCAAGAATTTTCTATATAGAAACATGACACACCAATACTGCCTCGCCAATTCACGCGAGTCGTTTCATGTCTTGAGGAACCCGAGGTCGCCCTAACTGACTACGCTAGTGACGGCCAGGATGATGGAAGTAGTGACGTCGGATGTTGGAATCGTCGAAGTTGTCTCGCTGTTGGATGTTGAAGTCGTTCCGCCGCCACCCGATACCACTCCGGGGCATTGGATTTGGCCGGCAGACGCAGAAATCGCCAGAATCAGCGTAAGGATCGCTACTGCGCACGTGTTACGTAAGGTGTTCACTTTAGGTGCCTCCTAGGCCGAGATGCAAAAATTTTGCATTACTAAATAGAACAGCTTTTAATTTTTCTTGCAAGACCGCGGAGGACTGCGTAAGATTTGCCCGCGGTTTCCCTAGATTATTTCCTTGCATCAAATGCGAAAGGCAGTTCTCACATGACCTTAATTACCTCACGCTCGCGTGAATTGAAGAATCAACCCTTCACTGCGGAGCGCAGCACCGAAGTGTGCTGTGAACAGGCTAAACAACTCGAGGACAAGGGTGAATATGAAGCAGCAAGGAAGATGCTTAATGCGCAGTGGCGTGGCATCGGCGAGCATCCGAAGCTAGCAGGCTTAGAGCCAAGCACGGCTGGCGAAGTGCTCTTGCGGGCCGGAACGCTGACCGGCGCAATCGGGAGCAAGAATCAAATTGAGGACGCGCAGGAGATAGCCAAGAATTTAATCACCGAAAGCCTCACCATCTTTCAGTCACTCAGTTACCGTAAGAAGATAGCCGAAGCACAAACGGAGCTGGCCCTTTGTTACTGGCGCACCGGTGAGATCAATGAGGCCCGCGATCTTCTTCAGGAAACGCTTTCCCACCTGACTGTAGATAGTGAACTCAGAGGTAAGGCCATACTTCGGCTGGCAATCGTGGAGATTGAAGCGTCTCAATTTAACAAAGCGCTCGGCATCCTCACTGACTACGCACTCCTGTTTCAGAAGCTAAACAATCAAACCCTCAAAGGCAGTTACTACGTCACTCTCGGAAACGTGCTCGAGAAACTTTGGGAGACAGAAAAGCGCGGCGACTATCTTGATCGCGCACTCGTGGAGTACGCAGCGGCAAGTTATCACTTTGAGCGAGCACAGCACCGGTCTTACTTAGCCAACGTCAAAAACAACCTCGGCTTGCTCTACTTCAAAATACACCGCTGCGAAGAGGCGCATGACCACCTGGACCACGCGCGTCGCATTTTGGTGAGTCTCAAAGACGCCGGCACGATCGCGCAAGTTGATGAAACTCGCGCCTGCGTGTTTCTTAAACAGGGACGAGTAGCCGAAGCTGAAAGAGCTGCACGTTCATCAGCGCGTAGTTTGGAGAAAAGCGGTAGACACACACTGCTAGCGGAGAGCCTAATAACGCATGGCCGCGCGTTGGCCCGCCTTGGTAATCACAGCGCCGCGCTTTTTGCTTTTCGCCGCGCGATCACATTGGCTGAAAATAATGGAAGCCTCAATCGAGCATCGGAAGCCGCGTTGGCAGCGTTTCAAGAGTTGGGAGAACACATAGCGGTTACGGAAGGGCGGCAACTTGTATCGGGACGCGGGCTGAGTGAACAAATACAATCGTTTGAGCACGAGCTTATTAAACGCGCGCTGGAGAGTGCTCAGGGCAGTGTCACTCATGCTGCCAGGAGTTTGGGCATGTCATATCAAGCTTTAAGCTACATGTTGGAGACGCGCCACAAAGGTCTACTCGAGCAAAGGACCCCCGCCCGACGCCGTCCCCGCAAAGATCAATAGCCAGAAAGATCACTAAACAAAGAAGCACAAAAAGCGCAAGACCCGGCGGAATCATCTTGTGCTTTTTGTGCTTCTTTGTGGCTGGACTTATTCTCGCAGCGCCCGCATTACGTGCTAAAGAAACACCCTGGCCCAAGCTGGTCGAAGTTGCCGGATGAAACTTCGTGACGTTTCTTCTCCGGTAACCACTATTAGCAGAGGCAAGCGCCTGTTAGTTCTATTTCGTTTATTCGAGGTGAGCGCCATGTATCGAGAACTGGAGACATCGACGAGAGCACGTGGCAGATTCGAATATCTGACAGGCTCTTCATCCATACACACAACAGCGTCTACGAGTTCTTTCTTATCGATCCGTTGCGGGCTTATGGAATAGTAACTGGAGGTGTGATGGGGAAACATGCCGTGCGAGCCTTTCTTTACCAGCCGCATTCGTTGAAACTTGGCTCAAAGGCGAGTTTGTTTGTTGAATCGAAGAGCGGTTTGAGGTTTATTACTACTTCGACGATTACAACCCTCAAACATTTGCGTAGTGAGTGACACACGATGATTCTGAACTCGAACCACCAGCCCTAAAGAAGCACAACACGATTCGCCAATCTCACGTGTGCGTTTGTGCTTTTTGTGTTTTTTTGCGGCATACTTTCAATCCGTTTGGAGGTGGTAATTCCGATGGACGATATAACAAAGACACAAGAGTTGCGGCCTCTGGTTATCGATGAGCAGAAGTTGCAGGAAGGGCAGGAAAAGGTCCGCGAGATGATTGCTGCCAATGCGCCACTTGGCGAAATACTCGAGAGCCTCGTGTTAATGATCGAGTCGCAATCACCGGGTATGCTTTGCTCTGTTCTGTTACTCAGCGACGATGGCAACCATATCCGGCACGGTGCCGCGCCGAATCTTCCCCAGCAGTACGTCGAGGCAGTTAACGGCGCTCCAATTGGACCAAAATCCGGCTCGTGTGGGACGGCTATGTATCGTGGCGAGCCGGTGGTCGTCACCGATATTTCTTCCGACCCGCTTTGGGAAGACTACCGAGATCTGACTGACGGCACCGGCCTGCGCGCTTGCTGGTCCACGCCGATCATGTCGCGGCGCGGCAAGGTACTCGGTTCGTTTGCGATGTATTATCGACGCCCGCAGGCGCCCACTGCCGTTGAGGCTCGTCTCACAGAAATCGCCACGAAGCTTGCGAGTGAGGCCATCGAGCATAACGCAGCGCAACAGCGCTAGTTCCTTGCGGGATTCGAGGCTTGGGATCCGAGCAGTTTTTCCAGTTTTGCAAACCGCGCCAGCATGTTCTCGTAAATGCGATCCGTTTTTTCATGAAGATGCGCGACGCCAAGCTCTGCTTTGACATTCACCTCATACTCAATATCCGCGCGCACCCGATCTTTCTCCGCTTGCCGGTTTTGACTAACAAGAACAAAGCATGACAGGAAAATCGCTTCGAGCGAGACAATCATCGTCAGCAGACCAAAAGGGTATGGATCGAATGGCGGAATGCCCAGAGGCACGGTGTTGATGATGATCCAGATGGTGAACCAGGCGCCGTTGATCATTAGAAACGGCATGCTGCCGCTAAACCACGCGATCCAGTCAGCTACTCGCTGTAAAGGCGTGCTGTGTTCTTTTATCTCCACGTTCACGTTGCGCGATACACGCGTGCGGAGCAGTTCATCTGCCTTGCGCGTCATAGCGCTCATTGCTGCGAGCATGTTGAGTGCTGCGTCAGGTCTTTTTTGAAAGAGCAGCAGTAGATCGTCTCGATCAAGCACGAGCAGTTCAACGTCGGTCAGCGCCAACGCGGTTGCTGTTCGTGGACCACTGTCGAGCAGGGAAAGTTCACCAAAGAGATCTCCTTCTTCAGCTATTGTCAAAACGATCTTTTGTCCGGTGTTGTCTTTGATGAAGAGTTCGATTGAGCCGGAGCGAACCATGAATAACGATTCGCCGGGCTCGCCTGCCTCAAAAAGAGTCTCACCTGCATTGAGTTTTATTGAGTCAACAACGCCGGCAAGTGCATGCCGATCCTCTTCCTTCAACAGTTCGAACATATCGATCCCTGCCAACAACGAGACATCACAAGCCATACGCTGAGCTCCTTCGAGAATAGATAAGAAACACGGAGGGATGATAAGGCCAGTGTCTTCGTTCGTGAAACTCAGACGCTGGCGTTATCTACACCGGGAAGATCTCTCACGCAAAGGCGCAAAGGCGCAAAGCGCTACCGCGTTCCGAAGCCCTTTCTTTGCGCCTTTGCGTGAGAAATATTCTTCGTCTATTGGTGCGTTTGGGTCGAGCGATGAAATCTTGTGTTACCATGCGCGCTCGCAGATCGGAAAATCACGCCTTCTCTATGACTGACTCCACCGACTCCTCTAAGCTCCGTCATGGCTTCGAACTGTTTGCGATCAGTTTCATCATTCTGTTTTTGGAATTGGCCGCAATTCGTTGGTTTCCCGCGCATGTTCTCTACCTGACGTTTTTTACAAACGTAGTGCTCCTGGCAGCGTTCCTCGGCATGTCGGTCGGCTGTTTGGCCGCCAGTCACCGGCGAAATTATTTACGATGGACGCCGCTACTGCTCGTCGTGGCCCAGGCGGCCGCGCTCGCAGTTGAGGTCAGCAGCGGCTCGTTTATTAAGTTCGTCGATGTCGGTAATCAGCCGTCGCCTGAACAAATCTATTTCGGTACTGAGTATCACTCTCAGGACCTGTCTCGTTACGCGATCCCGGTTGAAGTTCTTTGCGGTTTCTTTTTCGTAATCATAGCCCTCGCCTTTGTTGGACCAGGGCAGGAACTGGGCCGATCACTGAACCGCTGGCCGAACCGGTTACAGGCTTACACTCTCAATATCGCCGGAAGCTTGGCAGGTATTTTGATCTTTGCTGCGTGTTCGTGGTTGGAAGTGCCGGCGTTCTGGTGGTTCTTATTAGTGGCGGCCGGTCTCGGCTACTTCTACTTCATCTCACCCGTTCATCGCTTTCAAAGGCGATTGCTTGGATGGAGTTCTGTAACGGCTTTGCTGCTGTTGCTTGTGGTGGGGCTGGCGGCCTACGTCCCCGTGCATGATGACTATCCCGGCCAGGCCAGCGTACAGCAATTCTGGTCACCTTATTACAGAATCGATTTTAAGCAGGCCGACCTGTCTCTCTCCGTCAATTTGATCTATCACCAGCAAATGGTCTCGCGCAACGAGAAGTTTCCCGCATACGCTCTGCCACACCTCTTGAATCGTGACGCCGGCAGACCTGCTTTCGAAAACGTGCTAATCATCGGCGCGGGTTCCGGTAACGACGTTAGCCGGGCTTTGCAATGGGGCGCCAAACACGTCGATGCCGTTGAAATCGATCCCGCAATCTACCGCCTTGGCAAAGCGTATCATCCGGATGGCCCGTATGCGGATGAACGAGTTGAGATTCATCTGGATGACGGGCGCAATTTTCTTCGTTCAACGGATCGGCAATACGATCTCATCGTCTATGCGCTGGTCGACTCTTTGGTGTTGCATAGCGGCTACAGCAACATCCGACTCGAGAGTTTTCTGTTTACTCGTCAGGCACTCGAAGATGTTCGCCGCCACCTCAAGCCGAACGGTACGTTCGTCATCTACAACTATTTCCGGCAGGGTTGGCTGGCCCAACGCTTGAAGGTGGGTCTGGACGAAGTTTTTGGTCCAGACAATTCGATAGTTCTGACCTTGCCTTATCGAGAAGTTATTGAACCTGAGAAAGCAACGTTCGGAGACTTCACCGTTTTCTTTGCCGGAGGCACCGGCGAGTTGCGGAACGCCTTCTCTCTAAAGCCTGATTATTGGCTTCGCAGCGACGAGTCGCCCGCGCCGACATCGCCCAACGGATTCCAGCAGCAGCCGGAAACAGGTGCCGCTGTGAGCCGCGACGGCGGCCAGTCGAACTGGGAACATTTTGGGTTAGCGACCGTGTTGCCTCTTCAAGGCAGCTTGCAAACTGCAACTGACGACTGGCCGTTCCTTTATTTACGTAAGCCAATGATTCCATCGATGAGCTTGCGGGGAATGCTGATCATGGGCGGGTTAGGGTTATTGCTGATTCTCCTGTTCTTGCCGCGGCAAAGAAACAACCGGATCGGGCGTGAGGGTAGCTTACTCAATCTTCAACTATTCTTTTTGGGTGCGGGATTCATGCTGATCGAAACCAAAGCAGTAGTGACTATGGCGCTGCTGTTTGGTGGCACCTGGACCGTGAACTCAATAGTCTTCATTGCAGTGTTAGTGATGATTCTGCTCGCGAACCTTTGGACATTCAAGTTGAAGCCCACGCACTTATGGCCCTATTACACGGGGCTGCTAATAAGCCTCGCGCTGAACGTTATTGTTCCGCTCGATTCGTTTTTGGGAATGAACCGCGCGGTTCAGGTGCTTGGCTCATGCCTGCTGGTGTTTGTGCCGATATTCTTTGCAGGGGTGATTTTTGCTGCATCGTTTAAGAGGACCACGCAGCCCGATAGAGCTTTCGGCATCAACGTAGCGGGTGCAATGATGGGCGGCCTCGCGGAATATGGATCGATGGCCCTGGGATTTAAGTATGTAGTGCTGATTGCAATCGTCTTCTACGCACTTTCTGCGATCGGGTTAACAAGAACGGACGACGCCATCCTGGACCAAGGGCCTGCTGACGTGGTCGCATCTGAAGTGTGAGGTTGTTGTGGGCGAACGTCGTTTTCGATAAAAACCGAATGTTAGACATTGCCGAGTCCTCACGGAGGCAAAGTGAAAGTTCGCGATGTTTTAAAGCTCCTCAAGAAAGATGGATGGTTTGTTGTTGTGATTGTTGGCAGCCATCGCCAACTGAAACATCCAAATAAATCAGGACGAGTTACCGTGGCTGGTCATCCGACTGACGACATTCATCCAAAGACTTTGAAAAGCATCTTGACTCAGGCAGGATTGAAGAAATAGAGTCTTAGCTATGCGTTACGCAATGATCATCGAAACGGGTAAACGAAACTATTCCGCTTATTTGCCGGACCTCCCCGGCTGTGTTGCTACGGGCGACACTATCGAAGAAGTGAGGCAACGCATGCGTGAAGCTATTGAACTTCACCTGGCCGGAATGCGTGAGGATGGATTACCAATACCGGAACCTACCACTCTTGCTGATTACGTCGAGGCTGCGTAAGCCTCACTCACCTTTTCCTTATTGAATCAGGTTAGGGCCACTCGAACGCGTCGCACTGCCGTCAGCACTAAGGTTCGGTTTCGCCGAGCATGTCCACATGATTAGCCAGGGCAAGGGCACGTTGTTTCACTATCTGCCTCTTCTCATCACTGCGCATCGGTATGTACATTGTTCCCGGGATGTCATCGTAGATACTGTCGATCAACTTAAACTCTTTGTCGCGGTATGTAATCCAACTGAGCTGTGCTGACTTGAGTAATTGTTTGCCCGACGGCTTCAATTTGCTCATCAGCGTTTGGTAGTTTTTATTCAGCTCTTGGTCCCACTTTTTATATGCAATGTTGATGCAGTTCACCATTCCGCCAGTGTGTGGATTATTATCTGTGCAGATCTCGAGAGCCGTATCAATGGGATGTTTCTGAGTTTCCTGTGCGCAGACGATCGTTGGCAGCAAAAGCGACAGTAAGAGAAGTGAGTAGCGGATTAAGTTTCTCATGACAGAAAAATAGCACGTCAGGGAAAGGCCACAAAGAGGCACAGAAGGCAGTTTAGTTTTGTGCTTTTTGTGCCTTTTTGTGGCGCAGTTCTTGTTATAAGTTGCGTGTGTTGAAGGTGTCGCCCTGACGCATGTCGCCGGTCTCGTAGCCTTTTCTAAACCAGCGCAGACGTTGCTCAGATGTGCCGTGGGTGAACGAGTCTGGAACAACGTACCCGGTTGTTCGACGTTGAATATTATCGTCGCCGACGGCACTCGCGGCGCGTAAGGCTTCTTCGATGTCTCCGGCTTCCAGCACACCCTGATTCTGGACGTAGCGCGCAAATACTCCTGCAAAGAAGTCAGCTTGCAATTCCAACCGCACCGATAGTTGATTAGCTTCAACCTCGCTGACCCTGCGTTGCATCGCATCCACTTGGTCCGAGATCCCCAAAAGCTTTTGCACGTGATGACCGACTTCATGCGCGATGACGTAAGCCTGCGCGAAGTCTCCCGGTGAGTTGAACTGGCGGCGCAATTGTTCATAGAAAGAGAGATCGATGTAAACCTTCTCGTCGCCGGGGCAATAGAATGGACCAACCGCGGCGCCGGCAATTCCACAGGCAGAGCGCACATGGTCCGTAAAGAGCACCAGCGTCGGCTCTCGATATTGGCGACCGTTTTGACGAAAGACGTCCGTCCAAACGTCTTCCGATTTCGCCAGCACCACCGAGGTGAATTGTTTGAGCTCTTCCTCTGCCGGATTAACGGGACGTGAGCTGCTAACGTCAGACGACGGGCTGCTCGGTACCTGTTCGAGCAATGTTTGCGGATTAACGCCGAAGAGCAACGCGATTATCAGTATTACGATTGTTCCGAGACCACCGCCAACCGCTACCTTGCCCGTAGAAAGACCACGTCGATCTTCGATATTCGTGCTCTGCCGTTCACCTCTCCAGCGCATAGGAATCCTCCATCTTTTTTATGCGCGAAGATATCCAAGGCTGTGTGTCGTTCGAACGATACTTTAGTTATTTTTTAGTCACACCGCGCGAAGAGCGGTTTACTTAGGCGTGATTTGCAGTGGCAGACGCAGTAATTGATTTTTGTAAACCAGGTAGACTTTTCCACCGTTCGCATCCACCCACATCGACATGGCTATGTTAGACCTCGTGTTGCTGGAACGCTTGAAGCAAGCCAAGTGTAATAGCGAGCACGACAGGGCCGAGTACGATGCCAAGCAGTCCGAAAACACTAATCCCGCCGAGAACTGAGAAGAAAACAAAAAGCTCGTGTAACCGGGTTTGGTTTTTAATTATCTTTGGACGTAAGAAGTTATCGATGGTGCTGACTACGAGTGCGCCCCAAACGATCAGCAGCACTGCTTTGGTCCAATGCCCCTTAGCCATTAAGTAAATCGACAGTGGTAGCCAAACAAGAAACGATCCGGCAAGAGGTATCATGCAGAGAAAAGTCATCAGCACGGCCCACAGAACTGGCGAAGGTATACCCAGCACCCAAAAAGCAATACCTCCTAACAGTCCCTGAAGTGCCGCAATGCTTACAACACCATAAACACTCGCACTCACCACTTCCTGCGTTCGCGCGATGATTCCTTCGCTTTGTTCTCTACTCAGGGGCAGCGCCGCGGGCAACCTCCTCACAATTCTGTCTCCATCCCTGAAGAGGTAATACATCGTGAAGACGACAAAGAATGACTTCACAATTCCGCCAAGGATGTTACCTGCGAGGCTCCAGGAGAAACCAAGCAGGAATTCACCGGAGCGCTTTAGCTGTTCGCCTATGAACCCTTGTGAGCGCGAGGTATCGATACCGAAACGAGCCTGTATCCATTCAGCGGCCCTGCCGAACAGTGATGTTTGCCGATCCATTAATTGAGGGATCTGTGACGGTAGATTCGGGACGACTTTTCCCAGCTCTTCCGCGACAGCCATCGTAATCAGGATGAGCGGCAAAACAACCACGAGCACGACGAGTAAACACGACAGCAAGGCACTTAACTTCCGGCGATTGGTCCTGTTCCTTAATCGGTTGTGAACCGGATAAAAAATAATAACTAAAACCACTGCCCATGCCAAAACTCCAATGAATGGTCTGAGCATGAGCCAGCACAAGTAAAGGGCAATTGCTGTTGCGGCCAATAGGCCGAGCCAACGGGCCTGATCGATTCGGTCCTTCACTTTGCGGTCTCCGCGCCAACCGTAACCAAACTCGGGGCGCGTTGCCAACTCGTGTGGCCCGAAAAGCCCTCAAATGCATTTGGCGCATTGTTGGGAAGAAAATATTTCTCCCGCAAAGGCGCAGAGGCGCAAAGGCGCAAAGCCGCAAAGAAAGCCCTTTATAAACGCGGCAGCGCTTTGCGCCTTTGCGTCTTTGCGGGAGAGATCTTCTCAGTATGGAAGTACTTGCGGGCAATGCTGCGCCGAGCGTTGCTCGGTACCTCAGCGCACCGACTTTTCCATTCAGTCGTTTCTACAATTCGCGAGGTAATTGACGAACAAAGGGGGACGCATGCCGCAACAACACGAACTTCGCCTGTCTTCAACCGTACAGCCACTCGATTTCAGCCGAGGGTCGATTTTCTTTGTCGGAACCGCAACCGTCCTCTTGCGTTATGCTGGTTTCACGATTCTAACGGATCCAAATTTCCTTCACGCGGGCGACCACGTTCATCTCGGCTATGGGTTAACTGCCGAGCGTCTGACGAATCCGGCAATCGAACTCGAAGAGCTGCCGCCGGTGGATATGTGTGTGTTGTCACACTATCACGGCGACCACTTCGATCAGCTTGTAGAAGAGCGCCTGCAGAAAGACTTGCCCATCATCACTACCGAGCACGCAGCAACTGCGCTGAAGGAAAAGAACTTTACCGCGACTCTCGCGCTCGACACCTGGGATTCCGTAAGTGTTGAGAAAGGCGATGTGCGCCTGCGCATCACTTCGATGCCGGGTAAGCACGGTCCGGCCATGACGGATCTGCTTCTGCCGCCGGTGATGGGCAGCATGCTCGAGTTTCAATCCGGCAACGAAACGATGCTGCACCTCTACATCACGGGTGACACGCTCGTGCATGACGATCTAAACGAGATTCCGAAACGATACCCAAAGATAGACCTTGCGTTGTTTCACCTGGGCGGCACGCGGATTCTGGGAATCTTGTTGACGATGGATGCGGAGCAAGGCGTCGAGGCAATCAGGATCATCAATCCACGCGAAGTCATTCCGATTCACTACAACGATTATGAAGTCTTCAAGTCGCCACTGGAGGATTTTAAGAGGGCGGTTGAAGCGGCGGGATTCGCAGACCGTGTGACATATCTCAGTCACGGAGAGACTTACAACTTCGAGATAAGCCGACAAGAGGCACAGAAAGCCTGAGGCCTTTAAGCCAAAAAGTACGGAAATTTTTCATGTCCTTGTGTGCGAAGTTTTCGCACCGCCCGAAATTTCGCGCGACCATTGTCCGTGGTACGACTTGTGCAAAGAGCACAATGGCAATAAGAGTTTTGGAAATGTTTCGCATACATAAACACGTTGGGAGGTAACGATCATGAGCGAGAATCGCACAATTCGTTTGGCTGAAATCCCAATTGGAGGAACTGGTGGACTCGTCTGGAACCGCTTGCACGGCGAGCGCGAAGACCTTTGCGAGGCACTGCTCAAAGAAGCTTCTGAAAACAACCGAGACTTGCTGGAGGCGCGATTACGGAATGTTGACGACGCGCTCGATCGGCTGATGTCTGGATTTTACGGCAAGCGTGCCGATGGCGAGTTGTCAGGGGGCGGAGTTGATACGCAAAGGAGGGGCATATCGCCTTACGCTCAATAATAAGCCACTAAAAAGCACAAAATCTTAAGCCACAAAAAGGCACAACAAACACAAAAATCGCTCTCTTAAGTTTGTGCTTGTCGTGCTTTTTGTGGCCTTGCTGTGTGATGTCTTGCGAATCGTTGGCAGTATCGATTTTTAAGGTTTACGGTTCAGCTTTACCGCAGACTGGTTTTTCAAGTAGGGGCAGGCACACGTTGCCTGCCCTTTTAAATTTGAGCGCATGAATCGGATAGAACCGTTGAGGGAGGATGGCTAGTATGCCTTCGAAGGTTAATTCGCAGATGGAGGGCCTTATGTCTAAGTTCAAAGTGTTCCCGATTCCGGAGTCAGTAGTGGTTAACATCAGAGAAAAGAGAGTGGATGAGTTCGGACATCGCTTAACAGTATCCGTTGCGACGGAGAACGATACCGGACCGTGTCGCAGTTGTCTTACTGTCTTTCGTCCCGGCGAAGGACGCCTGCTATTCTCCTACGCTCCGAATCAGTATGACCATCCGTACAACGAAATAGGACCAATCTACATTCATGAGCAGGAATGTCAGCCTTACGCCGAACACAAACAGTTCCCGCGCGAGCTCAGGACGCGACGACCACTGGTCTTACGTTGTTACTCTGACGATGGAAGTTTGGTTGGAGGGGAACTCGTCGGTGAACGACCAGTCGAAGAAGTAATCGAGAGTTTATTTGCTGACCGCGACGTAAAATATCTCCACGCCCGCACCGCCACAGTCGGATGTTACATCGCTCGAATTGAAAGAGCGGATTCACCCGCTTTGAGTACGTAAGCGCTCCAGGATTAAGCACCGTTCGAGGGCGGAGAAGGGAATTTCATTAAAAACAGCAGGCCAAATTAGAGTGGCAGGTATTCGATACAATCTCGAAGGTCGGATTGTGAGGAACATGCAAGTAACAATTCAAGGTCATTTATTGCGCGGCCGATTTCCATTCGATCCGGAACAAAGATAACACCTGCCATGGGTTTACCTTGTTTTAATAACTGGATTGCGTCAGGAACCATAGTGCGACGGTCATGCGTAAGGATAGCCCTTTCTTCTTGAGCAGCCCACTTGAGCAATGTTGGATTCTGGTAACCCAGCCAATCCTACATGCCTCACTGACACGACATCCAGTCGTGGTAAGCGCAACTTCAGACCACGGACAATATCATTTTTGAAGTTTTCGTCGGTGAGGAGACGAAGCATCTTGTAAGCTTGTGAGAGTTTAAGTCTTGACTAGTTGTTCTCGCTCACGCTGCGTCTGTTGTTCTCGGTAACGCAGAATCTTTTTCCGACGCGCAATATATTCAGGTTGGCTCTCGATTTCTCGACGCAGCTTTTCAGCCTCGGCCTCCCCTTCTTGCATATACTCATCGGCTTGGGCCCGGTGACTGAGGTACCAGTCAATAATCGCCTTTATTTTCGCTACTGAAACTGTTGGAAAGTTTTCGTTAATTTGCTCGACAGTGTCTCCTGCCTGATAACAGTGGACTATAGTGTCGAGCGTGACGCGTGAGCCAGTTACACGGATCGAGCCACGTTCGTCCTGGGTGAGAGGTGCTCCTTCCGTGAAGGTGAAGCGTTTCAGATTCATGGACCGGATTCTAATCGCTTTCGATTAGCAGAGCAAGTACGCGCAACAGCGCGTATCCACCGCGCTGCGGCCCAATCCTAAGATCACTTCAAAACACGCGCGACGGCTCGGATCACGCGCTGCACGTCCTCATCAGAGGTTTGCCAGTTGCACACGCTGACGCGCATGGCGCGACGGCCACGCCAGGTAGTGCCGCCGAAGAATGCTTCGCCAGTCTTCAATATTTCAGCGATGACTTCATCCGTGCGTCGATCGTGATCTTCCTGCGTGGCGCCGGCACGCTGATCGAGAAAACGGACTAGTCCCTGGTTGATAGTCGGTTTCCACAAGACCTCAGCGCCCGTTAATTCTCCAATGCCGGTAACGATTGCATAGGCATGACGGCAGCAGCGTTCGATCAGATCTGCAACTCCCTCACGACCGAGTTGACGCAACGCCGCGTACGCCGGAAAAGCGCGCGCGCGACGCGACCATTCCGGGTTCCAGTCCATCTGATCGCGCGCGTCTGCTGCATGTGTGAGGTAAACAGCGCGCAGTGAAAGAGAGGCGCGATGCGCTTCCGCGTCAGCAACAAAAGCAAACCCCGAATCGAAAGGAACGTTGAGCCACTTGTGACCGTCAGTGGCCCACGAATCGGCCGCTTCAATTCCTTTCACGAGGTGCCGGAGGCGCGGACTGGCTCCGGCCCACAAACCAAACGCGCCGTTAACGTGTACCCACGCGCCGTAACGTTTCGCAATCGGTATCAAAGTCTCAAACGAATCGTACGCGCCAATGTTGATGTCGCCGGCTTGCAATAGGACAAGGGTCGGAGTGCTGGGCTCGTTTCGCAACTCCTGATCCAGCGCTTCAGGAAGTAGCCTGCTTTGATCATCAGCTTCGAGCAGCTTTA
Organism: uncultured Acidobacteriota bacterium; assembly: GCA_963826255.1. GTDB lineage: Bacteria > Acidobacteriota > Blastocatellia > Pyrinomonadales > Pyrinomonadaceae > PSRF01. The sequence goes on along the minus strand of CAWGWK010000002.1, from coordinate 4,136,618 downwards.
TGTGCGAAGTTCCAAATCCCAGGAGACGCACAGCGCGTTCGAACGAGCCGTGGCGTTCGGTGCTCGAAAGAATACGAATAGGCTGCGCGCCATAGAGTCCCTGCCGTTCAACGTCCCATCCGTGTTTACTTAACAAGGCGTGACGTGCGGCGGCCAGACACGTGACGTGGGCCATCTGGCATCCGGTAACGAGAGCAAAACTGGCTTGCGCGGGGAGACCGAGAAGGTCTTTCAACCAACTTCCCACGGTTTCTTCCACGATAGCAGCGGCAGGCGCGCAAGCATAAAGCCCCGCATTCTGTTGCCATGCAGACGTGAGCCAATCCGCCGCGACGGCAGCAGGCAGTGCGCCACCGATTACCCACCCGAAAAATCTCCCGCCCGCGGAACCCAAGAGTCCGCCTTGCACATCGCTTGCTAACTCTTCAATAACTTGTGACGGCGGCAGTCCTTTTTGCGCGAGAGGCTTATCGAGTTGTTTTCTCAGCGTAGCCGCGTTGGCAGTTGCAGCCACGGACGAGTTGTCCAGGTGTTCGAGATGAGATACAGCACGATCGAAAGCGATATTCAGTGCGTTACGAAAATCGGGATCCGGTTTTTGCATAAACGTAGTTTACCTATTAATAGAAGGTTCTTGACTTTATGTATGAACGATAATATTGTCCGCCGCGTTCTGACAGACTGACTTGATCTCTGCGGTCCTCTGCGTATCTCAGCGTCCTCTGCGTTAAACCGCCATTCACCGCAGAGAACGCAGAGATACGCAGAGGACCGCAGAGAATCCCTATGAAGTTTAATTTCCTACTTAGAGACTCGCTCGGGTTGACACTTGTCTTCTTTGCGCTTGTCGCGCTTGCCGTCTTCACGCAACTCGCCAAGACCACATCATTGAAAGGACTACCTGTTTTGCCGCGAGCACTGATCAAGGCTGCGCCGGCATTGTTCCTTTCCGGGCTAGCGTGGTATTTGGGCCAGCCACTCATCGCGCTTGGCTTTTTGTTATGCGGCTGCGGAGACATCCTTTTGGATATTCCCGAAGAGAAAGCGTCGTGGGCTTTTGAAGCAGGAGCTATATCGTTTGCAGCGGCACTCGCGTGCTTCTCGATTGCCAGTTACTACAACCAGCTTCCCGGGCGCCCGCTTTGGCCGTTATCGATAACCAATATTGTGATTGCGATTTTCATCCTTCGTTGGGTGCTTCCGTTCATCAAAGGAACCCGGCGCATACTCGAAGTTTCTTATTTTGCCATACTCATCATTGCCAACGTGTTCGCCTCCACCTCTAACGTTCCCGTGTTTCTGGGAAGTTCTTTGTGGCTCATGTCTGATCTGTCCATCGGACTCAGCACTAATATTTCAAACACTCCCGCCAACAGTTTGGATACACTTGGTCTTTACGATCTCGGACTCTATTTTCTAGCCATTGGGTTTTTGAATCTATGAAGATTAGTCTGCTTCCTGTTCTCGCATTGATTGCGCTTTCCAGCTCGCTTTATTCCTTATCTTCTCAAACTCAGTTGACCGTAACAGCGGTGAACAGACTCAAGATCCCGCGGCAGAATGAGACCATTCAATTAACTGTCAAAGATCTGGCGCCGCTCGGCGAGACGGACTTGATGAAGATCCACGTGCGTGACAGTTCCGGCAAAGAGTTGATCAGCCAGTCTGTCGATACTGACTACGATGAATATCACAAGCCGGACATCGTGATCTTTCAGGCCGACTTCGCGCCGAGCGAAACAAAGACCTTCACCGTCACGGCTGGAAAGAAGCGCGAATACAAGAAGGAAGACTTTCGTGCCTACGGCCGCTTTGTGCGCGAGCGTTTTGATGACTTTGCATGGGAGAACGATCGCATCGCTCACCGCACTTACGGCAAAGCATTGATCACGTGGAAGGGAGAGCCACTCACCAGCAGCGCAATCGACATCTGGTCCAAGCGAACCGAAAAGCTCGTTATCAATGATTGGTACATGGTGGATAACTACCACGTAGATCTCGGCGAAGGCGTGGATGCATATTCCGCTGGTCCAACCCGCGGCTGTGGGGGGAACGGCATCTGGTCCAACGGGCAGCTTTATATTCCGACCAACTTTGTCGATTCTCGTGTGCTTGCTAACGGGCCGATCCGTGTGTTGTTTGAGCTCGTCTATGAACCGTTTGACGTGAATGGCGTGAAAGTGTCTGAAGTGTTACGCGTGTCGTTGGATGCGGGAAGCCAGTTGAACCGTTTTCAAGCTTCGTATCAAACGAGTGGGCCGTTGGCAGTGGCGGTCGGACTCAAGAAGGTCAAAGAAGAACAGAAGCAGTTCAACGCGGAACGCGGTTGGCTGACCATTTGGGAGCCGATGGACAAGAACCTCGGGATGCAGGGGTTGGCGATCCTCGCGAACCCGAGTGACGTCGACAAATTAGCCGAAGATAAATTGAATCATCTGGTGATACTGAAGCCGAGAACCGCGTTTCCGGTTTCCTACTGGGCCGGCTTCGCCTGGGATCGCGCAGGAAAGATCACCTCAGCAGAGAGCTGGAACAATTATGTAGACCAGTTTGCGGAGAGATTGCGTTCACCGATTGAAGTCACTTTGAAATAAAAGGATGCCCAGCGAAAATTCTTACTTCTGATCCAGGTGCCAGCCGACATTTACGAGATCATCACCACGCCTCACGAACATCTCCGTGCCTCGCCCACTCGAAGTAGAACGTTTGCCGTTAACCTCAGTCTCGTAAACGTAGGTCGTATAAATAATGACGGTGTCGCCGTAGACTTGTATTTCCGTTTTTGGAAACTCCAACTTAACCAGCTTCCCGCCACTCTCCGCAAACCCCTTCGCGCCTTCGAGAATAGCTGTTCGATTGGACCAACTTTCCTCGCCGCTGTTGATGGCGATTGCTTCTTCAGGAATCAACTTTTCCAGTAACGCCCGGTCATTTCCGAACCACGCCTTCCAAACTGCCTCGCGCGCGGCAAGTATTTGTTCGCGCATTCTTGGCGTGATAGTTCGTGGCTGCGACATCTGCTCCGCACGCCAATCCGGATCTACAGCAGTGTGCGACGCAACTTGAATCCAACTTCCTTTCCGCTTTGCATAGATATCCGTAATGCGCAAACGCCGCAGCGTCACTGTAGTGTTTCCGTCTTTCTTATTGAAGCCACCTAAAAAATTGACCACGGCCAAGTCCGGCCCATAAAAATGGACGTCGAAGTCATCGATCTTGTAAGTGGTACCTGCAGGAAAATAAGATCTTGACTTGGGCGCGTTTGCAGGTTTCGGCCAGTCAATGCCGTTGGCTTTCATGTACTCATCGATGCCTTTGATCGGAGTAGGATAACCTTCGAGCAACCCTCGCCAGTCTTCCGAGTGCGTGTCGTAAATCTTCTTTTCATCCCCGTCGATAAAGGCTTGAAAGATGCTTTCAATGTGCGCGCGAATGGCTGCCGCATCTGCATTGCGATCGGTCTGAAATGCGGCCGCCGGATGATTCGCTGAGAAAGCGATAGCCAGGATTAGTGAGACAAGAATAGTCTTCCCAGACATGTTGCACCTCCAAAACGTTTGTGCCTTATGTGCCTCTTGGTGGCAACAATAAATACGCGAGCGGCTCCTCTTTTGACGTGAACGGCATTGCGCCCCTCATGGACCAGCGATACTGTGTGGCGGTGCGACGCCTGCGTCCATGGATGATCGTCTCCGCCGCGTGGATACTGCCCGCGATATTCGCCGTGATCAATCGTGTCGCGCAGGCGCGTCTCCAGGGGTGGGAACCTGCAACCATACGCGATCTGCTGTTCGAAGGCGGCGATTGGTTTCTCTACGCGTTTCTCACGCCGGGTGTGTTCGCGGTTTCAAAGCGATGGCCGTTAACGCGCGCACATCCCTGGCGGCGTGCCGTGCTTCATCTCTTATTCGCTATCTTGTTTTGTGTGGCATGGGCGACGTGTGGCGAGATCTTTCGAGTGCTGCTCATGCGAATCTTCGCTCCCGATCTTTTTCGAACAGCCATGCAGGGTGGCGCAGCTCAGTTCTGGCGACAGATTGGCGTTGAATGGTTGAGCTGGATCTTCATCACGTTACCGTTTGGCGTCGCTGTTTACCTGTGTGTGGTTGGAATCGAACATGCGACCCGTTACTTCGTCGAAGCGCGCGAGCGTGAAGTGCAGGTGGCAAAACTCTCAGAGCAACTTTCAAGCGCGCGCTTCGCCGCGTTACAGGCACAACTCAATCCGCACTTTCTCTTCAATACACTCAACACGATCGCGGTACTCGTTCGTGACAACGACCAACGAGGTGCTGTCCGTATTGTCGAACATCTGAGCGAGCTTTTACGCAGCACTCTCACGCGCCACCGCGCCAATGAAGTGACGCTCGGAGAAGAGCTCGAACTTGTCAGGCAGTACGTGGCAATCGAGCAAGCTCGTTTTTCCGATCGATTGCGACCGGAATTCAGAATCGCCGATTCGCTGTTGTCTGCCGCGGTCCCCAGCTTTGCGTTACAGCATTTGGTGGAGAACGCGATTCGACATGGCATCGCAAAGGAAACTGATGCCGGTATCTTGCTCGTTAGCGCCGCGCGTACGGGCGACGTGTTGGAGATAACGGTTGTGGATGATGGAGGGGGCATTGATCCAAATGCTCCGATACCGCCGGGTCATGGAATTGAGAATACGCGGGAACGTCTGCGTGCGCTCCACGGCGACAATGCGTCACTCGAGATCACGCGACGCGCAGAAGGCGGTACAATCGCGACGCTGAAACTGCCGTATCGCGAAATCCGTCCGGAGCCAAACAGTGAAGCAAGCTAAATGGAAAGCTTTGATCGCTGATGACGAACCCGCGGCACGACGCGGCGTGCGGCAACTGTTGTCCGCCTTTCCGGAGTTTGCCGTTGCCGGAGAATGTCGCAACGGCGCTGAAGTACTCAACGCCCTTAACTCGTCCAGCCCGGACGTAGTATTTCTCGACATTCAGATGCCGGGCATCGATGGTTTTGAAGTAATCAGGCAACGGACTGTCGAGCGCATGCCTGCGGTCGTGTTTCTTACCGCGTTCGATCAGTTTGCGATTCGAGCTTTCGAAACTGAAGCACTCGATTACCTCGTGAAGCCGGTTAGCGAAGCGCGTTTTGCGACGACGATGAAGCGCCTGTTGCGGCGTTTGCGATCGTCGTCTTCCACTCGCGAGGAGACGATCGTAGTTACTACTTCTCGCGGTGCAATGGTGCTGCACCTGAATGAGATCGATTGGATCGAAGCAGCAGGGAACTACTCGCAACTATGGGTCGGCACGCGCAGCTATTTCTTACGTGAGTCGCTTCAACTGCTGGAAGAACGTGTGCAAAAACATGGTTTCAGCCGGGCCCACCGGCGCGCACTTGTTCGCCTCGACGGTGTGCGAGAGCTCACGCGCACACGCACAGGTGCGTTGAGTGCAGTACTTGAAAGCGGAGTGCGCGTTCCGATATCCCGCCGTCGCAGTGCCTCGTTTACTGCGGCAGTTCGACACCTCGGCACTACTTCCTCCTGACAAAAGCGGCGCGCGGAAATGTTTTTGCCGCTTTCCTCATATTGTATTGAAGTAACTCATTCTACAGTTGCTCACCTGCGGAGGATCTATGACCCGACAAACGGTTTGGTTGATTATGATCTTGGCATCGCTGGCGCTTATTGCGGCGATGGTGGTCGTCTACTTTTTTGCTGGGACCGCAAATGCAGGGTTCCCGGATAGTATGGCAGCAGTAGCTTTTATCACCGGCGCTGCTGTTGGCATCGAACGTACTATTGAGGCGCTCTGGACCATGCTTGGTGGGCTGCTGGGAAGCTACTGGCCGCTCAACGTAATTGGCAAGCAGGTCAAGACTTTGTCAGGGGAGTTGGACACTTCGCTCAAGCCATTTCATGAGCGAGCCATAAAAAAGATCGAGGAGCTTAAGAAGACCGGAAACCTGACGGCTGAGGAACTGAAAAAGCTCGAGGATGCGCCTGCGGATATCCAGCGGCTGAAAGCACGTTTTGATGAACTTCAAAAGCTTGCACCAGGTAACCAGCGGGTGCAGCTACTGGCCGCCGCCGCCGCGCAGAACGTCAATTATCTAACCAAAAAATACGGCGATGTTCTTGAAGATTTAAATGAGGCTGCGACTGTCGCTAACTCCGCGATTGACGGGTTACAAAATTTTCTCGCGACGTTCAAAGATAATCCGGGTCAACGTTTGATTAGCATTTATCTTGGCGCGATTCTGGGGTTAGTGCTCGCCGGCATGTTCAGCCTGGATGTTTTCAACGCAGCAGGTGTAAGTACAGAGTCCTATCCGCACGCACGTATTATTCTGACTGGCATTTTAATAGGACTGGGATCTGGCCCAACGCACGAGGTGATCCGCGTAATTCAGGAGTTCAAGGAAAATCGCAAAGGACAAAACACTAAACAGCCAGACCTGCCATAACCTGGATGCGCTAACCAAATGCGTACATTCTCAGGATTGAGGTATTGATGAATCGTCTTGACTAATTCAGCAGATCCGCTTATAGATGCCGCACCATCGGTGTCTTCACAATTCCTATCAGAGGTTAATTCATGACTGTTTCTTCCCGCGCACTCGTTGAATTGGTTTTACTCGGTCCCACGAACGATCGGCGACAATTGCAGGATTCGCCGGTGCTGGGCGACGTGTGGATTGCATATGCAGTAAAGCCGGGGGCGGCAATAGATCTGCTCATCACTCCGCATAAAACAGCTCCCGCGGGCCCGGTGGCTTTGGGCATTGCCAATCAAGTTAGATTGTTGAATGTAGAACGCGCGAAAGGTGAAGAAGCGAGGATTGCATATCTTCAAGGTCTGGTTGCGGCTCGACTCTTTTTCGAAGAGCTTCTTCGCGTAGTGGTGCCTATGACGCACTGGTGGAGCGATCCGAAGATTCAGAAGATGCTCAAGTCTTACGTCAAAGGCAACCGCCTCAAAGAAAAAGTGCAAGCTATCATGAGTTGGGCCAAAGCCGAGACCGACGAAGACCCGACGCTACCAACAGAAAACTTCGCTTCCTTTACCTCATTGGATCGATACATCAGTCTGGCCGGAATCATTCTGTGGGCAGCAACGGAAAACAAGAATAACAACCTATCGCTCGGCGCAGGCGACGCCTTATCAAAATTAGAGACGCCTGATCCGGTTGTGAAACGCCTCGGTGAGGCATTCAAAACTATATTGAGCCCGAAATCGGGTGCGGGAAAAATAGCACCGCAGATCTGGCAAATCTCGCTCAATCGAAAAGCAATGCCGGCACTGGAGCGATCAGTTCCATCCGTTAAGGGCGATGCTGCCCGAACTTTGTTCAACGTGAACTGCAATAAAATCAATTGGGCCATCCTTGATTCAGGTATCGACGGCAGCCATCCCGCGTTCAACGGAAAGGACGGAAAAAGTCGAATTCTTAGGGCGTTCGACTTCAGCAACATCCGAGAGATTGTCAGTCTCGACAATGACAATACAGACACGAAAGAATTCAAAGCACGGCTTAAGAATCTGCTCGCGGCCCCGCTACGGCAACGCGTTTCAGCAAAGAGTGCGACAAACAATCTGAAGGAGTTAGCGGAAGATGCCGCAAACGACCGTCCAATCCATTGGGAATTGGTGGAGCCATTGATTGAGATCAAGCCCACTACGGAGCCTAAAAGCGGGCACGGTACCCACGTCGCCGGGATCATCGGCTGTTATGCCGGAGAGCAAACCGGTAAACGAAAAGTTCAAACCAGTTTCGCTGATGGGATGTGCCCTGACATCAACTTCTACGACTTTCGTGTGCTTGCAAAAACACTTGAAGACACCGAATTCGCGATCATCGCGGCGCTCCAATACCTGCGTTATTTAAACGATCGGCACACCTATCTCACCATTCATGGCGCTAACCTCAGCCTCTCAATTCCGCACGACGTACGGAACTTTGCCTGCGGACGTACGCCCATTTGCAACGAGTCCGAACGACTGGTGGACAGCGGTGTGGTCGTCGTCGCAGCAGCCGGGAACCTTGGTTACCACAGTTTTGAGACGAAGGACGGCTCTTACGAGGGCTATACCGCTTTCAGTATTACTGACCCAGGTAATGCCGACGGTGTGCTCACGGTCGGTGCCACTCACCGCTATAAACCGCATACCTATGGTGTTAGCTTCTTTTCGAGTCGTGGTCCAACGGGTGACGGTCGTTTAAAGCCCGATCTGGTCGCGCCCGGAGAGCGAATAGAATCGTGTTTGCCGAAGGGAGAATGGGGAGAGCTTGACGGGACGAGCATGGCCGCGCCGCATGTAAGTGGTGCCGCTGCGATGCTCATGGCACGCTACGACGAACTCATCGGCGCGCCGCGCCGGATCAAAAAAATCCTCTGCGAAAGTGCCACTGATCTGGGGCGTGAGCGCAGTTTCCAGGGGCACGGCATGCTTGATGTTCTTCGAGCCTTACAAAGTATCTAAGGAGAAAATTCATGATTTTCACACTTGACGTGCGGCGCGCTCGCAAAGGCGATTGCCTCATTCTTCACTATGGCTCGAAAGACGACCCGGGTCTGATGTTGATTGATGGTGGCCCAGCGAACGTCTACAAGCCTCATCTAAAACCCCGTTTGGCAGAGATACGAAAGGCTCGCGGGCTCGCGGACAACGACTCGCTTCCAGTCGATCTCTTGATGGTCAGTCATATCGACGACGATCACATCAAAGGCATCCTCGAGCTGACTAAAGAGTTGGTGGAAGCGCAGGGGGCTCCTCCGGTAAGAATCAAAGGTGTATGGCACAACACGTTCGACAACATCATCGGCAACAACCCGGAAAAACTAACTGCCGCAGTGACGGCCCGGTTTGGTGCTGCTTCACTGTCAGGTGATGGAGAAGAGGTCGAGGGTCTCGATCCTGATGTGGCCAAAATACTTTCGAGTGTTAGCCAGGGATTTAAATTGCGCGACGACACCAGAGCACTAAAGCTCCGCGTCAACCCGCAGTTTAAAGGCAAGCTTGTTATCGCGAAGAAAAAAGGTAAACAGATTGACATGGGTAAAGGGCTCAAGTTTACAGTGATTGGGCCAATGAACGATGAAGTGGTGGCATTACAGAAAGCCCACGACGAGTTTCTCAAGAAGAAAGGAGAGAAAGAAAGTGAAGCAGCCCTGTCGGCATTCGCCGATAAATCCGTTGCGAACCTTTCGAGCGTCGTCGTTTTAGCCGAAGCCGGCGACAAGCGCATATTGCTCACCGGTGATGCGCGTGGTGACAAGGTCCTGAAAGGACTTGAGCTGGTCGGCCTGTTAAAGGACGACGGTGAGAGCAAGATTCACGTGGACATTCTGAAGGGGCCGCATCACGGCAGTAATCGCAATGTGGAACCGATCTTCTTTCGACGCATCACAGCCGATCATTATGTTTTTTCCGGTGATGGCGAGCACGGTAATCCGGAACGCGAGTCGTTGGAGATGTTGTTAGCTGAAAGAGGCAATGAAAAATATACGGTTCACCTGACGTATCCGATCGATGAGATCGACGCCGAGCGCAAGAAGGAATGTAAAAAGAAGGGCAAGCCCTGGTCACCGAAGAAACAAAGCCTGGCAGCGTTTCTCGACGCAAATAAGAACTTCGCAAAGAAGGTAAAAATCGTCAGTGAGAACAAACCTCATTTGATCAACCTGCTGGACAAGATTTGATTTAAGCAACGCGCGAAGCACATGTGAGCATTTAGGCAGGGCGCGCGAGGCACGTGTGAGCATTTAGGCAACGCGCGAAGCGCGTGTGAGCACGTAGCCTAGGGTGGAGCGAGCTTTGCTCGCGGAACCCTAGGACCAATTGCATTAAGAATTGGGAGCCCGCGAAGTGGGCGATCGAGGTTGTGGAAGCTTCGCTGTCGCCCGCTTCGCGGGCTGAAATTGTTTCTAATACTGGACCTGGGGTTTCGCTCGCAAAGCCTCGCTCCACCCCAGGCTATCTGCTTACGCCCGCATTCGCGGGCAGAAATTTATGCTTACGCCCGCATTCGCGAGCTTCGCTCCAACGTTGAACTTTCACAATTCTTAACAAATTTTTACCTGCACTTAACACAAGCGCACTCACCTGTGCTTAGTATTCTCCGATTGTAATGGCACAATGGAGCAGCGCTTCCCGACTGGCGACGGCGTGCGCAACAAATGCGCGCGCGTTATCGTACCCAACGAAACTCCAGAATTCAGTTGTCTCCAGATGGACGCTGGATGCGCTAAGGAAAGAATCTCTATGAAATTTAGGCAGAGCTTGTCTTATCGTCTGGGACTTGTCCTGGCAATGAGTGGACTCTGCGCCACTCTCTCCGGTTGTGAAAATAAAGCCCAGCAGAACTTTGAGCGGCCGCCCGCACCGGTGGTCGTAAGTACCGCAGTGTCGCAGGATGTTTCGAACTACATGGATGGGCTCGGCAAGATCGTCGCGCGTGAAGTCGTAGCGATTCAGCCACAGGTTTCGGGCCGCATTGAAAAGATTCATTTTACTGACGGGGCGAACGTGAAGCGGGGACAACTCCTCTTTACGATCGATCCCCGCCCGTTCCAGGCAAATCTTAAACAGGCGCAAGCCAACCTCGCTAAGGACGTCGCGGCCAAGAAGCAGGCCGAGGCAAACCTGGCGCGGGAAATTGCGCGTGAAAAATGGGGGCTCGCTCAGGTAGAGCGATATGCGACGCTGGTGGAGCAGGGCGTAGTACCGCGTGAACAATACGGACAATTGCGCGCAGACTACGATTCACTCAAAGCCAACTCCGAAGCCGCTCGCGCAGCAGTGCGCAGTGCCGAGGAGACAATCAAAGTCGATAACGCAGCGATCGAGACTGTTAAAGTCCAACTCAGTTATTGCTACATCCACTCGCCTATCGACGGACGCGCGGGGCAACGACTGGTTAACGTCGGCAACGTTGTGAATCCCGGAGGTTCGAGCAATTCGGGAATCAGTAACGGTTCGGTTCCGAATGGTGCTCTGTTGGTGATTGAGCGACTTGATCCGATCTACGCTGACTTCACGATCTCGCAAAATCATCTGACTACGGTGCAAGAGCAGATGCGCGCGGGCACTCTTATGGCTGAGGTTCGTCTGCCGGATAGTGCCGATAGCACTGTCCCGGGCCGGTTGACGTTTATCGATAATGCAGTTCAGACCGAAACTGGGCAGGTAACGCTTCGCGCAACACTGCCGAACCCCGATCATCGGTTCTGGCCAGGTCGTTTCGTCAACGTTCGATTGCTGCTGGGAATGGTACAAGGCGCGGTGCTCGTTCCCAGTACCGCTCCACAAATGTCGGCGAACGGTTCGTACGTTTACGTCGTCAAGCCTGACTCGACTGCCGAGCAGCGGCAAGTCTCGCTGGGCCAACGTCAGGGGGATTTGGTCGTAGTGGAGAAAGGCGTTGCGGCAGGTGAAAAGGTTGTTACAAACGGACAACTCGGCGTCACGCCGGGCGGCAAAGTTCTTATCGAGCAACCGGCGAATAATCCCGCGACAGCGGCTACAAGTGATACGAAGCAATGAATCTCTCTGAACCATTCATACGCCGGCCGGTGATGACGGCGGTACTGACTCTGTCCGTGATCCTTTTCGGGGTGATGAGTTATTTTCAACTCCCCGTAAACGATCTCCCCGCCGTCGATTATCCAGTGATCCAGGTGATGGTCGGTTATCCCGGCGCGAGTCCTGACACGATCGCGAACAACATCGCGACGCCACTCGAACGCCAGTTCATGCAGATCAACGGACTGGAAGTAGTGACGTCGCAGAGCACTCAGGGTGTAGCGACGCTTACGCTTCAGTTCGCGCTCGACAAGAACATTGATGCCGCGGCGACCGACGTGCAAACTGCGATCTCGCAGGCGACCGGAAGTCTGCCCGCGGACTTGCCATCGCCGCCCACTTATTCAAAGACCAATCCCAACGATCAGCCGATCATGTACATCGCGATGACCAGCGATTCGGTCACGCCGGGCCAGTTGTACGATTATGCGAGCACGCAGGTGGGCCAGCGACTCAGCATTCTGCCCGGCGTCTCGCAGGTGAATGTCTACGGGACCAAATCGGCGATTCGGATAAAAGCGGATCCGGCTGCAATGTGGGCGCGCGGTATCTCGATAGATGACCTCAGCAATGCGATTAAAAGTGGAACAAGCTACACCGGTGCGGGACAGTTGGACAGTCCCTCGCGGACGGCGATTCTGCGGCCGCAGGGTCAACTGGAAACCGCTGAGCAATACAGTAATTTGATCGTCGGCGGCACTAACAATGCGCCCGTGTATCTTCGCGACGTCGCGACCGTCAAAGAATCGGTTCAGGACGAACGCGTAAACATGCGGTTCTGGGTACGTGGTTTTTCAGTGCCGGCTGCCACTGTGATCGTGGCGGTCAATCGTCGCGCCGGCGCCAATGCGGTGGAAGTATCGAAGTCGATTTACGGGATTATGCCCGCCCTCAGTTCGGAGTTGCCCGGCTCGATTCGAATCAGGCCGATCTACGATCGTTCGGCGAGCATCGTCCACTCGGTTGCCGATGTGCAGGCAACGCTGATCATCGCATTCGTGCTGGTCGTGATCGTCATCTTTGCTTTTCTCGGCCGCGTGACTGACACGCTGATCCCTGTGGTCGCACTACCGTTGTCGCTGCTCATCACGTTCATCGCGATGCACTTGATTGGTTACAGCCTCGACAACCTCTCGTTAATGGCGTTGACGCTGGCGATCGGTTTCCTGGTTGACGACGCGATTGTCTTTCTCGAGAACACTGTCCGGCGAATTGAGCGTGGCGAGAACCCGTTCCAGGCGGCGATTAATAGCGCGAAGGAAATCAGCTTCACGATCATGTCGATGACGATTTCACTCGCGGCCGTATTCATACCGCTCGTGTTCATGACGGGACTCGTCGGACGAATCTTTCGTGAGTTCGCCATCACGATCGTGATCGCGATCCTCGCATCAGGTCTTGTGTCGCTGACGCTGACGCCGTTGATGTGTGCGCGACTGCTGAAAGAGCGCGGCGAGGGTTCGCGCAAAACGTGGATGGAACGCGTCATTGGAGGAATTGAAAAACGGATCCTGGCGTTCTACGGCGGATCACTTTGGTGGTTCCTGCGTCATCGTTGGGTCTCGCCTGTGATTTGGGCAATCTGTTTGGCCGGTACGATCTGGCTGTTTTTACTGGTGCCAAAAGCGTTTCTGCCGCCGGGAGACAGCGGTGTAATCTTCGGCGCTTTTATCGCCGCGGAAGGTTCGTCACCAAAACAGATGCAAGAGTATCAGGATCGCGTCGATCAGAAATTGCACGAGAATCCAAATGTTATCACCGACTTCACGCTAACTGGCGCGACGGGGTTTCTGTCTTCAAATCAGGGCATTACCTTCACGTTCATCGGTCCGCCTGACAACCGAAAGCCCATTGCTGAAGTGACGGCGGAGATGATGGGCCAGCTCAACACTATTCCCGGTGTCATGACGTTCCTGCGGCCGCTTCCAGTGCTTGAGATCAGTACCGGCGTCACAAACCAGAACCAGGGTCAATACGCATTCACAGTTTCAGGCGCGAACCCCAGCCAGGTTTACGACACAGGCCAAAAGCTCATGGGTAAGCTAATGGAGTATCCCGGGTTTTTGACTGTCTCCTCCGATTTCTATAACAACACGCCCAACTTGAATATCGACATTAAGCGCGATGAAGCGAAGACGTATGGTGTTTCCGAAGCGCGAATTCTGACGTTGTTGCGCAATGCTTACTCGCAAAACTATCTCTACCTGATCAAAAAGCCCGAGGACCAATATCAGGTCATCTTAGAGATGGACGATCCCGTCCGCGAGAAGCCGGAAGATCTTTCGTTGCTCTACATCAAGTCAGATGACGGCAGCAAGCTTGTGCCGCTTAGCGAACTGGTCACGTGGAAATCCGTGCTTGGCCCACAAGTGGTGAATCACCTGAACCAGTTCACCAGCATGACTCTCTTTTTCAACCTCAAGCCGGGTGTGGCGCTTGGTGATGCGACGAATCACATCAACCAGGTGGCGGCGCAGATCGTTCCGCCCGGCATACGAGCTGAGCTGCAAGGTGAGGCACAGACGTTCAGTAATACTGTCAGGAGTCTGACAATCCTGATGGGGCTGGCTGTGTTTGTGATGTACGTGATCCTCGCGATCCTTTACGAGAGTTATGTCCATCCGCTGACAGTGCTTTCGACTCTACCGACGGCACTGGTCGGCGGACTTTTGACGCTGCTGGTATTTGGGGAGGAAGCGTCACTTTACGCATTCGTCGGCATGTTTATGTTGATGGGTATCGTGAAGAAGAACGGAATCATGATTGTCGATTTTGCGCGTCATCGCGTTGAGGCAGGTGAAGCGGCTGACAAGGCAATTCACGATGCAAGCATGGACCGTTTCCGACCGATTCTGATGACTACGCTGGCCGCAGTCTTCGGCGCTGTTCCGATCGCGTTAGGTTATGGTGCTGATGGATCTTCTCGCCGTCCGCTCGGATTGGTTGTGGTTGGCGGTCTGGTTGTTTCGCAGTTTATTACGCTCTACATCACGCCTGTCATTTACCTGTATCTCGAACAGTTTCAGGAGAAGGTCCTGGACCGCAGTTCGTTCTTCCGCTCGCGCCGCTCTCAGCGGACGCCTCCAATAGAAAGTCAGCCGGCGCCTGAGTCGATCACGTAGATCTCGCGCAAAGACGCAAAGGCGCAAAGGAGATTGTGACTCTTCTTTGCGCCTTTTGTGCTTCTTTGTGGCAATAGCACGACAAACTAATCAACAACGCGTATTAGAGAAGTACACACTTGAGTAAAAAGTTAAGCTAATTGGGCCTGTGTTGTGTGGCAATGAAGTTGCACAGCGTAGATTTCTACGTTCGAAACTCAGGGGATCTCTAATGGACATGAAACTCAAAAAACTGTCGGACCAGGTGATTGTGATAACAGGTGCGTCATCCGGGATTGGACTTGTGACCGCCCGCATGGCGGCGAAACGTGGCGCGCGTCTGGTCCTGAATGCGAGAAACGCGGAAGCGCTGGAGCGTGTCTGTGATGAAATCAATGAGCCGGGCGAACAAGCAATCGCGGTTGCGGGCGACGTGGGCCATTTTGACGACGTTCATAAGATCGCCAATGAAGCCATCCGGCATTTTGGAGGTTTTGACGCGTGGGTCAACAACGCCGGCGTATCGATCTATGGACGAATGTTGGACCAGTCACTCGAGGATCAACGCCGGCTGTTTGATACGAACTACTGGGGCGTGGTCCACGGATCTATCGTTGCTTGCGAACACTTGCGCAACAAAGGCGGAGCGTTGATCAACGTCGGCAGCGTTCTATCAGACATTGCTATTCCGATCCAGGGTACTTATTGCGCATCGAAGCATGCGGTTAAAGGCTACACCGACGCACTGCGTCTCGAGCTTGAAGTAGAAGATGCGCCGATTTCAGTGACACTGATCAAGCCGAGCACGATCGACACGCCGTACGTCCATCACGCGAAGAACCTCATGCCGGTTGAGCCACAAAATCCGCCGCCCGTCTATGCGCCGGAACCTGTCGCGGAGGCAATCCTTCACTGCTGCGAACATCCTGAGCGTGACGTGATTGTGGGTGGTGCCGGCAAAGTCCTTGCTGAAGCCGGACATTATGCACCGCGGCTGACAGACAAGGTGTTGGAGTCGATGATGTTTGATATGCAGCAGTCTGACCGGCCTCAGTCTAACAATCGACGCGACAGTTTGTATTCACCTTCAAAGGGCGGTAGGGAGCGCGGTGGTTATCCCGGTCATGTGGCGGAATCGAGCGTCTATACAAAGGCGAAACTGCATCCAGTGATTACGGGTTCATTGATCGCCGGACTTGGTTTCGCAGCGTTTGCGGGATGGCGTTCGCTTGCACGGACCAACGACAGAGGGAACTCGAATCATGCGTGAACATGACGCAAACATTTGGAAAGGCCTGGTCGCTGGACTCGTTGGCGGACTGGTGGCTGCATGGACCATGAACCAGTTTCAGGCAGCGTGGACCCGCATCGCAGAAGGTTCCGAGAAATCACACGGCGCGCAGTCCATGCAGCCAAGTGACGGCTCCTCGGGCGACCAAAGTCAGGACGTAAACGAGCAGGACGATGCCACGGTTGAAACTGCAAAAGTGATCTCCAAAGAAGTTTTCGGACACGAGTTGCAAGAGAGTGAAAAAGAACCTGCGGGTGCTGCTGTTCACTATACCTTTGGGACCGTGACGGGAGGATTGTATGGAGCGCTGGCAGAAGTTTCTCCGCAGGTGACGAGGGGTGCGGGCGTTCCCTTTGGCGCAGCCTTTTGGCTGATCGCGGATGAAGTCACGGTACCGCTGCTCGGGTTATCGAAAGGACCAACTGAGTATCCGGTCTCCACGCATGTTTACTCGTTCGCGTCTCATCTCGTCTATGGAGTGACGACCGAATTCAGCCGGAGGGCATTGCGGCAGGTGCTGTGAGTAAACTCACTTTCTTCTGTGATCTGGCAGAAGCAACCATTCCGCTCCCGCATTTCTGGGAACACACAGTTGGCAGCGATCACGCGCTCGTAGCGTTGCGCGCTGATTGGCAGCGGCAGTTGAAACGAGCTCACGAAGAGCTCGGATTTCGTTACGTGCGTTTTCACGGTCTGCTGTCTGACGACATGCGCATGGTAGTCCGTGAGCGCGACAAATTTCTTTACTCCTTCTTCAACTCCGATCAGGTTTTTGATTTTCTGCTCTCGATTGGGATGAGACCGTTTGTCGAGTTGAGCTTCATGCCGGGAGCACTTGCCTCGGGCGACAAGACGGTGTTCAGTTACGAAGCCAACATCACGCCACCGAAAGACTACAAGCAATGGGCCACACTGATCGATCAGCTTGTTTCACATTTAGTCGAACGTTACGGTGAGGACGAGGTTAGCGAATGGCTTTTTGAAGTTTGGAATGAGCCGAATCTGAGGGTGTTCTGGACTGGGACTCAACGTGATTACTTCCGGCTCTATCGTTACACCGCTGAAGCGATCAAGAAAATCTCGCCTGCGATTAAAGTCGGTGGGCCCGCGACAGCGAAGAGTGAGTGGATCGAAGATTTTGTCGGATTCTGCGAGCGCAACAACGTGCCCGCGGATTTTATCAGCACGCATCACTATCCGAACGATGGCTTTGAACATGATGGAGACACCGAAGTGCAACTGTTCAAGAGTCAGCGTGGGATCATGCGAGAAGTGGCGCAAAACACTCGCTGCCACGCGCGCAACCGGCCGGTTTACTACACCGAATGGAACTCCTCGTCGAATCCGCGAGATCCATTGCACGACGAGCCGTACGCCGCCGCCTTTGTTGCTTCGACCGTAATGGAAGCAAACG
The DNA here is from genome assembly GCA_963826255.1 of uncultured Acidobacteriota bacterium. GTDB lineage: Bacteria > Acidobacteriota > Blastocatellia > Pyrinomonadales > Pyrinomonadaceae > PSRF01. The sequence goes on along the minus strand of CAWGWK010000002.1, from coordinate 4,119,248 downwards.
GCCTGGCGGACGGTTACAGCTTCTGGACCTTTTCAGATATCTTCGAAGAGGGCTATTTTTCGTCAACACCTTTCCATGGCGGATTCGGTCTGCTCACCCTGCATGGTATTCCGAAGCCAAGCTATCGCGCGTTTGAACTGCTTCATCATCTGGGTGACAGGCAATCGCTCGTCGACGGTCTGCATGAAACAGTTGATTGCTGCGTGATTCAGAAAGAGTCGAGTGTGACTGTGCTGCTGACGAATCACACCACGCCGGGACACTCCATAGAAACCGAGCAGATTGAAGTTCGTTTGGACAATGCGCGCGAACCGCTTGCGGCAAAGATACAGCGGATCGACGAAGACCACGCAAATCCGAAACGCCTTTGGTTGGAGATGGGCCAACCAGAGTATTTGAGCAGTAAAGATGTCGAGCGTCTGGAAGAAGAGTCAAGGCTGGTTGATCAAAAACAGTCGATAAGTTTTCATGACGGGTCGGTATTTTTGAAAGCGAGTTTGCCGCCCCACGCGGTTGCAGCGATAACGATAGAATTCAAACCTGGCAAGCGCAGGACGTCGAAATGAGGGTACTGGAGCCGTCGATAACAGATGAAGAACTGGCCCGGATTGAAAGGGACACGTTCAAATACTTCGCGGATGAAATAAATCTCGAGAACGGTCTTGTTCCGGACAACACGCGCCGTGGCGCTCCGGCATCGATTGCCGTCGTCGGCTTTGCACTCACTGCTTATCCAATCGCGGTCGAGCGGAAGTACTTGAGCCGAGCTGAAGCTGTGCGGCGAACGTTGACGACGTTGCGATTCTTTTACGACTGTCCGCAGGGAACAGAGCCTGACGCAACCGGCTATAAAGGCTTCTACTATCACTTCCTCGATATGAAGACCGGCCGTCGCGCGTGGAAGTCGGAGATCTCGACCATCGATACCACGTACCTGATCGCCGGTGCACTCACGGCAGCGTGCTATTTCGATCGCGACACAAAGAATGAGCGCGAGATCAGGGAACTCGCCGATACGCTTTATAAGCGGGCGGACTGGCAGTGGGCACAGAACGGTGCTCTGACAGTCTCGCACGGTTGGAGACCGGAAACAGGATTCATCAAGTATCGTTGGACCGGATACAGCGAGGCTTTGATTTTGTATGTTCTCGGGCTCGCGTCTTCAACTTTTCCACTGCCGGCGGAGAGCTACAACGCCTGGACCAGAACCTACAAATGGAAAAAGCTGTACGGGCATGAGTTTGTTTATGCCGGACCACTGTTTATTCACCACCTCTCACACATGTGGATCGACTTTCGCGGCATTCAGGATGAGTACATGCGCGGTAAGGCGAGTAACTATTTCGAGAATAGTCGTCGAGCGATTTACACGCAGCAGGCATATGCGATGCGGAATCCGAAAAAGTTTGTGGGTTACGATCGCTTTCGCTGGGGCATCACGGCGAGTGATGGTCCAGGTCCGGCAGTGCAACGCATCAACGGGAGAAAGATCCAGTTTTTCGACTACAAGGCGCGATCGATTCCGTATGGTCCGGACGACGGGACACTCGCGCCGTGGGCTGTTGTTGCGTCGCTGCCTTTCGCTCCTGAGGTAGTTCTGCCATCTCTCAGTCGGCTCAATAAAGATCATCCGGAGATCACGAATGAATACGGATTTAAATGTAGTTACAACCCGACGTTCAATTCAGGTCAACGCAAAGGTTGGATTTCGAAAGGGTATTACGGCCTGGACCAGGGACCGATCGTGATGATGATCGAAAACTACCGTACCGGTTTCATCTGGCGGCTGATGCGCCGCTGTCCTTCTATTATCGAGGGCCTCCGCCGCGCAGGATTCAGCGGTGGCTGGCTGGGATCCGAGATATGAACATGTCCACAGATTCCACAGATTCCACAGATTTAGAACCATCCGTGTAATCTGTGGATGGTTTAAAGAGTATCGAGTTGAGCGCCTGGGGATATTTCGACTGGTTCTAATCCCTTGCGAAAGATGCGGGCGCCGGAAGATCCGCGCAGGATGGTTTCACCATTCTCGATCCTCAGCATCGCGCCTTCGCGTAAGCCGACGACAGGCGTGTCGTTGTCTTCTTGAAACTGGAGAATACGTTGTTCGCGTGTTTCGCCCATGTGCCTGGAATTCGGATCGGGGTCGAGGTAGTGAGGATTGATCTGAAAGGGAACTAAACCGAGTGCATCGAAAGATGGTGGCTGCACGATCGGCATATCGTTGGTCGTCTTGATTGTTGGAGCAGCTACGTTTGAACCGGCGCTCGATCCAATGTACGGCATTCCTGCTTCGACTCTTTTCCGAATCGGATTAAGCAGATCGAAATCGTACAAAGCTTTTAGAAGTCGAAATGTATTTCCACCGCCAATAAAAACTGCGTCCGTGTCGTTGACGGCCTGCACCGGATTGACCGCAGTATGGACTGACCACAACTCGTACCCCATCTTCTCGAAGCGTTGTTGAGCTGTGGCGGCATACGTGTCGCGATCGTGTAGCGCGAACGGAACGAACAGCACGCGCTTCACGTCCCCCAGAAAGCTGCGAATCTCGGCTTCCGCATGATCGAGATAACTACTGCCGTGCAAGGTCGAATTGCTGATGAGTAGCAGGCGTTTGTTCATTTGTTTCATCCGCCTACGAGACTCAGCGGGCGTGGCGCGCCTTGAATGCTGATGGGAAGTTGTGGTGCGCAACAGACCTTGATCAACCGCTCGCGATCGCGTTGCATCTCCTGATCGTTGGCCAGCCACGACATTACGTCCTTCAGTACTCGAGCTGCATCGGCGTCCGCCGGCTCGACAACTCGGTAATGAATCCATTGCCCTTCTCGTCGTGCCCCGACGATTCCAGCGCGCCGCAAGTAGGCAAGATGCCGGCTGATCTTCGGTTGATTTGTCTTGAGAGTCTCCACGAAGAAACAGACACACACTTCGTCCGTTCTCAACAGGTTAAGTAGCCGCAAGCGGGTGCGATCGGCCAAAGCGCGAAAGAATAATTCCTTATCAAATTCCCTGGTCTTCTTGCTCATGCGGAGAATTCTAGCATGAGAGCTAAATATATGTCTTGACATATATACGTGACCTGTCGCATATTCGCGTAGGCGTATGTAGAGACCGCGGAATTTTGAAGGAGAAAGAAGATGAGTAGCGAGAAACAAGTAAATGCTTTGAAAGCGCACCTTGCGCTAAACGTGCACAATGTTGAGCAGAGCATCGGGTTTTACAAGAAACTGCTCGGGATCGAGCCGAGTAAAGTCAGAAGCGGATACGTAAAGTTCAACGTAGAGAACCCGCCTTTGAACCTGACTCTTAATGAATACAGCTTCACCGATCGCGGTGCGTTGTCACATCTCGGCATCCAGGTCGCCTCAACGAACGACGTGCTCGCGATGCGTGAAAAGTGGGTTGAAGCCGGGCTCATCACGCGCGATGAGATGCAAACGAATTGCTGCTATGCCTTGCAGGACAAGACTTGGGTACGAGATCCCGACGGCAACGAATGGGAAGTGTTTGTTGTACTGGAAGACAATCTCGCGGAAACTGCCCCGTGCGAGTGTGGAACTAAAGTAGTTGAGGGTACCACAACTGCCGCCACCGAATCGGTCTCATGCTGCACTAAGGCACCTGTAGGCGTTACGCGTGAATCATGCGCTGCGTAAGTGGCGCGGGTTTGCTTACAAAGAGCACAAAGCACAAAAAATTCGCTGAAAACTTTTTGTGCTTTTTGTGCTTTTTGTGCTCTTTGTGGCTTAAATACCAGAACCTGAAAGATGAGCGATCCCAGGAAAGTCTTATTTCTCTGCACTGGTAATTCGGCCAGAAGTCAGATGGCGGAAGGCTTGTTGCGGCACCTTGCCCGAGATCGTTTTGAGGTTGCCAGCGCCGGAGTCTCGCCCACGCAGGTGAGACCCGAGGCGATCGAAGTGATGCGCGAAATCGGCATCGATATTTCACGGCAGCACTCCAAAGGTGTTGACGATTTTGTCGGACGCGAGTTCGATTACGTGATCACGGTGTGTGACAACGCAAACGAACAGTGCCCTGTATTTCCCGGGCGCACTAATCGCCTCCACTGGAGCTTTGACGATCCCGCAGCAGCACAAGGTGATGAGTTCGCAAGACTCGCCGTGTTTCGCCGCGTCCGTGATGAAATACTTCAACGGATCCGATCTTTCGTCGCCAACGACCGCTCGACATGACTGCCGACAATCAAATTCAATCACCAATAGCTTGCGATATGAGCGCAATACCTGCCGCGCAAAGGCAAGCGCACCTCGATACGAGCCGCGATCTCTTCTCGCGGATTGAGGAGTTTCGAGAACTATCGAATGGCTACGAGTTTCGCTTCGCAAGTGAACCCGCTCTGCTGGTGAAGTTGGCTGAATTCACCTCGCTCGAGAAACTTTGCTGTCCATTTTTGGGTTTCGTGGTAGAGGTCGAGCCGGAGGGTGGACCAGTGTGGTTGCGTCTGACCGGACGCGAGGGTGTGAAGACATTCATTCGTGAAGAGATTAGTGGTCTACTTGGCGGCGTCATTAAGTGGTGACAGGTTTCAAAATCAGATTTTCAGATGCTGAAAACCGTATAGATAATCCTTTCCAGCGCAAATCATTGTCGTGAGTGGGACGAAACCACGACCATAAATTCTCGCCTCAGAAACGAAATTGTGAAATTTTGCATTTACTAAGAAGGCGCTCGATTGTTAACTCACGGAGGACCGCCTAATGGCGAAAAAAATCGAACATCTCGTTGTGTTGATGATGGAGAATCGCTCGTTCGATCACATGTTTGGGTTTTTGAAGAGCAATTCGTGGCCCATCGACGGCCTCAACGGCAACGAAACCAACCCTGACAGCCAGGGTACGGCAGTTAAAGTTACTCAGAACGCCCAGCACGCCGGCGATCTTTTTCCTGATCCGCCGCACGATTTCCTCAGCACCAATCAACAGATCTTTAGTAACCTCGCGGGCACAGGCCAGCCTACCATGCAGGGCTTCGTTAAAGCTTACGAAGGCAAAACGAAGAACGTGCAGAAGTCTCACAACGTGATGAAGTGTTTTGGTCGCGGCCGGCTGCCGAACCTGCAAACGCTGGCGCAGGAATATGCCGTTTGTGATCGCTGGTTTGCCTCTGTGCCCGGGCCGACGCTGCCGAACCGTGCGTTTTCAATGGGCGCCACCTCGCTCGGTCGCGTCGATATGAATCCCAACTACCTCTCGTTGAAAACGATTTTCGAGCTACTCGACCAGCACGGCGTATCGTCAAAGATCTATTACACTGACTACACTCTCGGGCTGGCGGTTGAGTTCATCCTCAGACGCGCGAGGAAGTTTCTATTCTTTCTTGAAGATTTCGAGAACGATTGCAAGAAGAACAGACTGCCTGCGCTCAGCTTTGTCGAGCCGCGATTTAATGACTTAGAGACGGCAGGCGAATTCTTCGGCGCTTCGGATCAGCATCCGGATCACAACATGCGTCTCGGAGAGCGGGTGATAAATTTCGTCTACGAGGCCATCAGGAAAAACAAACAGACGTGGGAGAGCACGCTGTTGGTGATTACTTACGACGAGCACGGCGGGCTGTTCGATCACGTGCCGCCACCGGAAACCGTGAACCCCGGCGATAAACCGATCGATTCGACGATGTTTGATTTCAAACGCCTGGGTGTTCGCGTTCCGGCAGTGCTCGTTTCACCGTTCATTCAAAAGGGTACGATCCTTCGCGATGTCTTCGATCACTCATCGATCATCGCCACCGCAAGAAAACTGTTCATACCGGAGTGGGAGAAGTTCGCACTGACGGAACGCGACCGCCACGCGAATACGTTTGAGGATTGTCTCAACCTTTCGTCTGCTCGCACCGACAAAGTTAAGTTTTCAAAAGCTACTGAGATTACGCCATCTTCATTCGGGCTTTCTTCGACGACTGAGTCTACGCGCAGTGCACGTGCATCAAGTGCTGAAGTGGCGGATAACATGTCTACCGGTCAACTGAGCGAGTTTCAGCAGGTGATGGTTTTTCAGGCGCTCATGGCGGACAGGTTCCTGCCCGGAGACACGGCAGCAGCCCAGGTTACTTCAATGAGCGGCGAATCAGATGCAGCTCAATATCTCGAGCAGATCCGCAACTCCGTTGAGGCAAGCAGAAACGGAGAGCCCAGAGCACGTAAGACTGCTGCACGCAAAAAAGCCGGCAAGACGAGTAAAGCAAGTCGAGCAAAAACAACGAAGAAGAAAGCGACAAAGAAACGATAAGGTCATGGGAGTTACTATGCGATTTGTCTCACCACGTGGTGCGTTAAGAAACAGTGGATTAACGGCACTATCAATCATCGTGCTGTCGTGTGTTGTGGCGCGTTCACAAACGCCACCTCCAACTACTCCAGTGTCAACACCATCTAAAACGAACCCTTGTAAGACGCAATCTGGTCAAAGCAAAGGGCTCGCTTATTACGCCAAGTGCGGCAAACACCTCTACGACAAGGTCACGAACAAAGATGGTTTTCGTCTGGTCATCGGCAGCGTCGCCCCGGGTGGTGGCCTGGCGGCAGGAGTCGGATATGGACACAGGTCCTTTGGACCAAATTACCAGACGGAGTTTAATTCATCCGCCAGAATCTCAACGAGAAAGTACTGGGAGATTGACGCGAATCTTCGTCTGACAAAAACGAGCGACAGTACGACCGCATCACCCGACGTGGGTAATTTGAAATCGAATATTTACGGCTTCGTTAAAGACATGCGGCGGCTCAATTACTTCGGCCTGGGACCCGAATCGAGCGAAGACGATCGCGCGGTATTTCATTATCGCGAAGCGGTGGTTGGCGCGGATATTTCACAACCAGTTAACCGCTGGTTGGATATCGGCGGCGCGGTTGAAGGCATCTGGCCCGAGTTGATTGAAATCGAGGATCCGACCGTAACGTCAGTTGAACGAAGGTACACCGAAGCGACCGCGCCGGGTTTGAATTCACAACCGGGCTACCTGCACCTGGCTGCTTTTGCCCGCTTACACTCGCGCGGCCAACCGGAGTCGCGCAAGCTTGAATACCTGTTTCTCTATCACATCTATCACGACGTTGGCGATCAGTTGTATTCCTTTCGTCGGTTCAATGCAGACCTGCGACACAAGTTTCCGCTTGGTGAAAAGAATGAATTTCGAGTTCGCGGTCGCGTGTCTTTGGCTGAGACGCGTGAAGGGCAGCAGGTCCCGTTTTACTTGATGGAAACGTTGGGAGGGCAGAACATCCGCCGCGATGATACGCTGCGTGGATTCCGCGATTATCGTTTTCGCGATCGCAATCACTTCCTGGTGCAGAACGAGTTCCTTCGTAACTTGTTTGGACCGGTGGATCTGATTACGTTCTGGGACTTTGGTAAAGTGGCGCGGACTGTGAGTAGCTTTGACGAGGGACGACTGCGCCACAACTTTGGTGTAGGAGTTGTAGTAAAGCCACGCAAGCTCGACAATTATCTATTTCGATTCTATATCGCGTTCGGCAGCGGTGAAGGTAGCCGAACGCGTTTCAGTGGCGGTGTGTCGGGTCGCGGAAGCCGTCTCACGCGTTAGCCACAAAGAAGCACAAAAAGCGCAAACTGTGATAAGCATTCGGCTTAGCTCTTAGTTGTGCTTTTTGTGCCTTTTTGTGGCTAGATATAGCTGATGGACGATCTGCTTGCCGCGCGCTCTCAGATGGCGATGTCGCTCGCCTTTCATATCATCTTTGCGGCAATCGGTATCGCGATGCCGCTCTTGATGATGATTGAGGAGTGGAAGTGGCTACGCACCAAAGACGAGATCTACCTCACACTCGCCAAACGCTGGGCCAAAGGAACCGCGATACTCTTCGCGGTCGCACCGACAGGTTTTCGACTCGTCGATGGCAAACCTGTTCACATCGATCCGATAGCCGCGATGATGAATCCGGCATTGCCGCAAACACTGCACATGACGCTGGCCGCGTATGCTGCGACTGGATTCGTTGTTGCGCAATTTCCGCATCTGGTCGAGCCTGATATCACGATATTCTCCGCCGCCGCACCGCGCATCACGCTGCGACTGTTACTCGTCGCGCTTGTGCTTGGCGCGCTGCTGTTGTTTTCCTTCTTACTATTACCTATTCCGCGTCTTCAAACGTAGCCACAAAGAGGCACAAGAAGCACAATAGTTCTTCACAACAACTCTCACGCCTATTAAAAGACTTGGAGCGTGTACTAACTCCGCTCTTGAAACCGTCTGAGACGTTGCTGAATTTCCCCTACGATTTCTTTGATTTGCGTCAGCTCGCTCTCGTTGAGATAGGTTGCCAGCTCGTTGAGGATCGGTTCAAGAGGTGGATTGTGAATGTGCATCAGCGTTGCGACATCATTTTCATAGAGACCAACGCGAGTGAAGTTTCCCTGGCGGTACAGAGAAGGGAGCGCGTAAAGCTTCAGTAAAATCAACCCCTCTACGGTGGCACAAGGAATTTCCTGTTCTACAAAATGTTTCGACGTCGTGTAATGCCTGCGCACCTCATCGAAAAGCGGATTGCTTGTTAGCAGCATGTCAACTCTAAGATCGCCGAATTTGCTACGGACAAAATCAGCGTCCCGATTCTCGAGTCGTAGCTCCGGAAGTCGTTCGAGCGCAGATACGGCCATGATCAGATCGATATCTTCCGTGTTGCGACCTTCCACGTATTGGAGTAAAGCTATGCCGCCAACAAGGACGTAATCGATTTGACGCTCACGCAGCAAAGAAAAGAAACGCGCAACTGTCTTGACAAGGACATCCGAATTCATGAGAAGGCCCTGCGGATTTTCGGGGTTGAATAAAACCGCATTGCGAATCACTTCGCCAATATATATTCGAGATGAGGTATTTGAACTCATGCAAAATCGGCCTTAAGTCTACCGTACAAAACGAAACTTGTCGCCCGGCTATCCGCAGTATAGACTCTCGTCAAGCCCCCCGGAACTGGAAATACATCAAGCACAGTGCTCCTCCCACTGCCGGTGACACGTTTGCCAAAAGTCGAACTCGCTTCAAAACAACAACTCGCGCGCTGCAAATCGATGTCTATTCTCTTTGCACTGCTCGCGTTTTGCATCGGCGGCGCTGCTTTGCTCGGCTGGATTCTCGAGATCGAAACCCTAAAAAGCATCCATCCTTCGTTAGTGAATATGAAGGCAAATACTGCGATTTGCCTCATGCTCACAGCATCCGCTTTGCTTTTACTTCAGAATCGACCTGTAACGAGGATTCGGCGGCTCCTGGTCCAGTTCTGTGCCGTAATTGTGGGCTTAGTTGGGTTGATTACCCTAAGCGAGCATATTTTCGGTTGGAACACTGGGCTTGATCTGTTGCTCTTTTATGAGTCTCCTGCCGAGGCTGGCGCGTCGTTCCCAGGCCGTATGGGCGTGGCCGCATCGCTCGACTTCTTCTTTCTGGGCATCGCCATCTGGTTTCTGGACGCACGCTCAACACGATGGTTTCGTGTCTCAAACATCTCTGTGCTGATGGTGATCACAGTCACACTCCTTGTTTTTCTCTACTACTTTTACGGTATCGGGCGATTCGACTCGATCGAGAACTACTTCACCATCGCACTACACACCGTGGTGGCCTTCCTGTGCCTGTGTGCTGCCACTCTCCTTGCGCGGCCTGAGCGCGGCCTCGTTGCGACGTTGATGGGAAACAGTCCAGGCGCGATCGTTGCGCGGCGCATGTGGCCGGCGTTGCTGATCGTAATTCTCCTGGGATGGCTCAGAACTATCGCTCGTAATTCAGGAGTGTTCAGTCCCGGATTTGCAACTGCCTTATTTGTGCTCTCGATCCTTTTACTTTTTGTTTTTCTAATCTGGTGGACGGCTGCTTCTCTCAATCGCACGGATAGAGAAAGGCACCTTGCTGGTCTGGCACTGCGAGACAGTGAAGCTCGTTTGACTGTGCTCGTTCAAGTCAGCGACCTCATACGCACGCTCAACGATCCGTACGAATTGTCCTACGCCGTGGCTAAAACAGTTGGCATTCACCTCAAGGTGCGCCGTTGTTTATTTAATGAGATCGATCTTGATCGCGATCTGGAATTTGTTCACCGGGACTATTGTGACGGCGCTGAATCTGTGTCCGGTGAACATCGCCTCTCTGATTACAGCAGTTCAACGTCCGATGAAATGAGAGCGGGGAAAATCGTTATCAATTATGACGCGAAGACTGATCCGCGCACGGCCCTCGACTACACACGCAGTTATGAAGCAACCGGCGAGCGCGCGTACATTGCTGTTCCGTTGATGCGAGAAGGACGCTGGGTTGCTTCGCTTTGGGCCAGCGACGATGAGCCGCGTCAATGGACCAATGAAGAAGTATCCCTCCTGAAGATGGTTGCGGAACGAACGTGGACTGCCGTCGAAAAACTCAGGGCCGAAGCAGAGCGCGAGCGATTGTTGCAGAGTGAACAGGAAGCACGCGACGCCGCCGAAAAGGCGAATCAACTCAAGGACGAATTTCTTGCCACACTGTCGCACGAGCTGCGCAATCCTCTGAATGTCATTCTCGGATACTCGGAGTTGTTGTTGCGTATGCCAGAGATCGAACACTCGCCGCGTCTGGCCAAAATGGGAGAGGCGTTAAAACGAAACGCGCAGTCGCAGTCGCAGTTGATTAACGACTTGCTCGATCTCTCCCGGCTACAGCGGGGGAAGATCACATTAAACCAGGAGACAGTCTCGTTAGCTGCGATCATCGATAGCGCGGTGGAAACTGTCCGCGCCGATGCGTCTGCAAAAGATATCGACATTCGTGTGAACGAAACCGATCAGCTTTTACTGGTTAACGGTGACCGGCTGAGGTTGCAGCAGATAGCCTGGAACCTGCTCAACAACGCCGTGAAGTTTACTCCTGCGGGCGGACGTATCGAGATTAGTTTGAATGGGGAAGGTGAAAACGCGGTGCTGACGGTCGAGGACACAGGGCAGGGAATTGATTCGGGTTTCCTGCCTCACGTGTTTGAAATGTTTCGACAGGCAGACAGTAGTCGCATCCGCAGGCACGGCGGAATGGGTATCGGTCTGGCGCTCGTGCAGCAACTGGTCCAACTTCACCACGGAACAGTTTCTGCTGAGTCGGAAGGAACAGGCAAAGGCTCCCGCTTCACTGTGAGACTGCCACTCACGCGCGAAGCGCAGCGGGCTTCGCTTTCGCTTGCTACGTCGCCGGCTGAGTTAAGCGTCCTGGCGGGAACGGATTTCTTGGTTGTCGATGACTCTGAAGACACGATCGCGATGCTGGAGCAGTTGCTTAAAACAGGTGGCGCGAGTGTCACGACGGCGACGAGCGGTGCAGATGCACTGCGCATCGCGAGTGAAAGAGAGTTTGATGTGATCCTGTCGGACATTTCGATGCCCGAGATGGACGGGTTTGAGTTTTTGCAGCGACTGCGAAAGATCGATGGGCGACAGAATGTTCCGGTAGTCGCAATCACCGGCTTCGGCCGCAACGCCGACATCGAACGCGCCCGCGCCGCCGGCTTCTATTCCCACATTACGAAGCCTTTGAATTTGCAAGTGCTCGCTGAAGTACTTCAGAGACTACGCGCGCAGAGTAACGGACAGGACGGCAATGGCGACCGCTAATCCAATCATGCACAAAAGCAACCGCCGCGGGGTTTTATCTTGAGAGGTTCTTAAGCAAGCCCCATGCGATTATTCGTACTGTTATCTTTTCTCATCAGCTTACAACTTGCGGCAGTCGCACAATCACCGGCCGAGAATGCAGAAACACTTCTGCGCCGCGAAATGCTCGAGCGCAGGATTCCGGGGCTTCAGGCCGCGGTGGTGAAGGATGGAAAGATCGTCTTGCTCAAGTCTTTCGGGACTGCTGATATTCAACATTCCGTTCCTACAACCCATAAAACGGTCTTTCCAATCTACTCATGCACCAAAGCGTTCACTGGCGTTGCGATCATGCAGTTAGTTGAAGAAGGGAAAGTTGATCTTGCCGCTCCCATCTCACGTTATCTCGATGGACTTCCCGCTTCCTGGCAAGCGATCACTGTCCGGCAACTGTTAACACACGTCTCCGGCCTTCCAAATATTCTCGGCGTTCTCGATCCGGTTACTTACGGGTTGCCGAATAGAACAAACGAAGAGCAAGTTTGGGCGAAGATCAAATCGATGCCGGTGAATTCTGCGCCGGGCGAGCGCTTCAGTTATAACCAGACTAATTATGCCTTGCTCGGAATGATCATCGACAAGTTGAGCGGCAAACCGTTCGCGCAATTTTTCAAAGAAGGACAGTTCCAGATCGGCGTCGCCGAAGCTTATGCGGTGAATGGTAACCGCGAACTAGCTATTAAAAACTATAAGCGCTCACTGGAGTTGGATCCGAAGAATACAAACGCGGTCCAACAACTCAGAAAGCTCGAACAAGATTAACCACCCCTCAATCATCCGGCAGCGCGCCTCGGAAGAGTGGTTGACCCGCAAGTGACGTGTAGAAACCAAAACCCACCAGCGCGAGCGAGAAGATCAGTGCCAGTACATAGTCGCCTGCATACCACGCCGAGAAATCGGAAGTAATCGGAAAAAAGATGAGCAGGTGCAGGAAGAATAACGCCGAAATCGTCGCTAACAAGCCGTAACGGTATAGAACCCAAATCAGCAGAAATGCAGCGAGGGCGGCGAACGGCACGGCTGCCGCCGTTTCATTCGTCAAACTCAGAGCGACAGCCCCAATCAACCAAACCGCAAAAGCGGCAACGCGTTCTCGACGCAGAACAATGTACATCAGCAGTAGGAAGAACAGCAGTATGAATCCCTGAAACAGGGCGGCAAAAATTTGCTGCGTGATGCCGTGTGCGAAGGAGCGAATCCCCAGCAGTCGGGTCGCGGGAAAATCAAGCCACGGAATACGAGGTGGATAGCCCAACCATTGCGGAATCAAGTTCGCGAGATGGAGTTGGAAAAGAATTACGCCGAGGCCGAACAGTGCTCCGATGAGTATGTCGCGACCAACAAGCGGATCGCGAAAACCACCTGCCAGCAGGCGGCTCCAGGAGATGATCCGTCCCGGCCAGCGCCGTCTGACGAACGGCTCGAACGCCAGGTAGACCACCCAGAAGAAGAACGTCCAGAACAATACGTTCTGAACGTTCCAAATGAAGTTGAAAGCCTCGTGAACGGTAAACACATGGTGTGTGGAAAACAGCCAGCGCAGAAAGACGACTGCGAATACGAAAACTGCGAGACGAAACGCACCTTTGCGATCGCCGCGACCCAATTTCAAGTTTCGCCACGCCAGTAGTGTGCTGCCCACTATTACCGTTATGAACACGCCGAGCAGGAGAACGATCAGAGTGCGCTCTCTGAAGCGGGACAGGTAAGCTTGCTGGTCCGGGGGTTGATCCCATACATCGAGGATTTCAAAGTAAACAGGCTTGCCCTCAAACGCAGCAGCTTCGACGTGTATCTTGAGCTCCGGGCGGTCCGGATACGAGCCGTCCCACGCAGCGCGCGCAGTTGATTCATGCGGCGGGGTCCAGATGGGCGTAACTGGTTGAAGCTTGGACTGGTCCAATCCGCTTTCGCTGAAGAGTTGTGGCCAATCCGGCGCGGAGTCAACTCCCGAACTCTTTGGCGGTGGCACGGCGTAAAAAGAGCGCAACCGGCCGAGTGTGTCGAGCGTCAGCGTTGTCATGCCGGGCAGGTCGCGTGCCGGCGCGTCCTCTCTGACGTCGTAGCCAGTTGACACGTCGAGAACATATGGGCTCTCCCGGTACCAGAAATAGATCGCTGCGGGTTGTCCGCTACTTAGTTTCTCCCAACGCGATGGCGATGGATCATTATGATGAACGTACTCAAGGTATTGCCGATCAACGCCCATACCGTAAGCAGAGTCGCCGGCGGGCGCGGTGTAACCAAACTTCTTCACGAGCTCGGTTGCGCGATCACGTAAAACTTCGGGCGACTTGTTCAAAGGCACTATGCGGTACAGCATCATGTCTCGCCCCAGAAACGAGACGGCAGCGATCAACAAAAGAGCTGAGGCGAGGAGCGAAATCGCGACCGCTGGTTTCAATGCGCCTTGTTTCGGCGCGGCGGCAACCATCTCAGGTGAAGGAGTTTCACCCGCGGCAAGTGCGGCCGCGAGTGGATCGCCTCCAGGTAACGCGGCCGCGACTTGCAACGCTGACCCCGGACGCTTCGCCGGATCTTTTTCAAGGCAACGAAAGATCACTCGCTCGATGAGCGGATCTAATTCGGGAACGTATTGTGAGGGACTGGTCGGTGTTGTGTCGCTGCGTCGCAGGTTAAGCAACTCCGCCAACGTCGAAGCCTCGAAAGCCTTCTTGCCGGTGAAGATTTCGTAGAGCACAAGGCCTAGCGAAAAGATATCGCTCTTCGCCGTCAGCTCCTGACCTTCTAGTTGTTCCGGTGACATGTAAGCGGGCGTGCCCGACATTGCTTCGCGCTGGTCCAATTCGACTGCGGCGATACCGAAGTCGGTGATGCGTACCTCGCCGTGTTCGTCGAGCATGATGTTGGCCGGTTTCAGATCGCGATGCAGCACACCGCGTTCGTGCACGGCTGCAAGACCTGCGCAGAGCTGGCGTGCGACCTCGACGGCTTTGTCCTGTGGCAGGCGACCGATGCGTTTGAGAAGCGATAAGAGTTCTTCGCCCCGAACGAACTCCATCGAGATGAAATGTTGCCCCTCATACTCGGCGATGTCGTAAACGCGACAAACGTGCCGGTGTGAGATCTGTCGTGCAACACTCACTTCTCGATAGAAACGTGCCAATGCCGCTGCGTTCGCAGTCAGCGATTGAGGCAGGAACTTCAGTGCGACGGGTTGTTTGAGTTTCAGATCGTCGGCGCGATAGACCTCGCCCATTCCGCCGCGCCCGAGCAGTCCAACGATGCGATAGCGATCTGAGCGGATGTCGCCGGGAATGAATCTGGCATCGTCGATCGAGTCGGAAGTAGTAGCAGAGGACGTAGACTTCTTTCGCGAACTCGCAACTGGTTTAAGCGGAATGTCCTGCGGTTGGGTGATCAATCTGGCAGCGACGTCGAAAACATCTGTGGGAATGAAGTCCTCGGCCTTCTCATCAAACGTGAGCATCTTCTCCACTTCACGGCGAAGGTCTCGATCCGCGCCGCAGGCTTCATCGAGAAACGCAGCGCGATCCTGTGGCTTACGCTCGAGGGCCGCCTCGAAGAGTTCATCAACTTTTCGCCAGCGGTCGGGTTTCATCTGCCGTCCCTTCTGTAATTATTCGGTAGAGCCATGCCTTTGAGCGCTGCCACTCTCGTCTGACGGTTCGCGGTGAGATGTTCAGTACCTCTGCTGTTTGGTCGATGCTCAAGCCGGCGAAGTAGCGCAACTCGACAATCTTTCCTTTTTGCGGGTCTACCTGTTCGAGAAAACTAAGTGCATCGTCGAGCGCGATGAAGTCTTCGGCTTTTTCTGCGACTATCGCCGAAGTCTCGTTAAGAGAAACCTGGATTGCACCGCCTCCTCGTTTGTCGCGAGCATGAGCGCGCGCGTGATCGATCAGGATGTGACGCATCACCTGTGCGCACACTGCGAAGAAGTGTGCGCGATCCTGCAACTCGAAACCTCCCTGACCGGCAAGTTTGAGATACGCTTCGTTAACCAGCGCGGTTGCCTGCAAAGTGTGACCGGGTGCCTCCTGACTCATTTGTCGCCGTGCGATGCGACGGAGCTCGGCATGGACGAGCGGGAAGAGCTTATCCAGTGCAGACCGGTCGCCTTTGCCCCAATCGGCAAGTAACTGGGTAACTTCCTGCGGCGACATGGCTGACATCGGGCGCGGATTCTATCAAAAATTTTTGCGATGAGTTGGCCGCTTTGAGTGTTATTCGTCGCTTACTGAAGTGAGCGAGAAAGAAGCACAAGAAGGAGAATAAGATGAAATCACTAGTATTTTTGACGCTGTTTATGCTGGCACTGTCCGGCCAACCGGTGCGTACACAGAGTAGCCATGCAGCAGACGAAGCCGCTATTCGCGAAAACGTGAGGCAAATGGAAACGGGATGGAACACGAAGAGTGGAGCACTCTTCGCGAAGCCCTTCGCCGAAGACGCTGATTACGTCGTCATTAACGGCATGTACATCAAAGGCCGCTCTGTGATCGAGACCGCGCATCAGCGCATCTTCGACACGATCTACAAAGACACGACGATCTCTCTCGCAGTCAAGCAGATTCGCTTTCTCCGGCCTGATGTCGCCGTCGTGCACGTAAACGCCCGCAGGAATGGTCCTACGAAGGAGCTCACAACTGAAGCGATGCTTACACTGTTCATGACGAAAGAGAAAGAGGGTTGGACCATCGCCGCGTTTCAGAACACGCAAGTTGCCACGCGAGAGTAGTCTATGGTTGCAGCGCCCGGTGAACGACAAGCGTATCGACGTACTGCACAAAGCGGATAGCTTTCCCGTCACGCATTTTCCAAACGTGTGCGAAGTCCGCCTGAAAGCTCTTGCTGGTACGCTTGTACCTTCCGCTGTATTTGCCTAACGCGACCACGGCATGTCCACCGTCAATGAATTCATCAGGCACTGCCGCGAATCCCTCCCACTCCGATCCTAATCGCATGAAAACACCTTCGAGCACTGCTTTGGGGCCGTGATACGTTCCGGCGTAGGGGAAGCCTTCGGCTTCCGTCCAATCAATGTCGGCGCTCAAATAACCAAGCACTGTTGGGATGTCGCCTTCGGCGAATGCGTTATAAACTCTTTGCACTGCATTGAGATTGCTCAAGTGTTTACCTTTCATCGTTTGGTTTGCAGACCTACACGATCTACCACGATAATGGGCCAATATGGAAACACTGAGAACGTTATATCCCGAGATAGAACCTTACGACAGCGGCCATCTTAGACTGTCGGCTGTTCACGAACTTTATTACGAGCAGTGCGGCAATCCGAAAGGGAAGCCGGTTGTGTTTCTGCATGGTGGACCAGGCGCGGGTCTGATTCCTGACTACCGTCGCTTCTTCGACGCGCACGCTTATCGTGTGATTTTGTTCGAGCAGCGCGGCGCAGGCCGCAGCAGGCCGCATGCGTCACTCGACGACAACACCACGTGGCATCTTGTCGAGGATATCGAACGCATCCGCGAACATTTCGGAGTAGAGCAGTGGCTTGTATTTGGTGGTTCGTGGGGCAGCACACTCGCGCTTGCGTATGCTGAGACACATCCGGAGCGAGTGAGTGCGCTTGTGCTGCGTGGCATTTTTCTGTGCCGGCCGAAGGAGATTCGTTGGTTCTACGAAGACAGTCAGGGTGCGAGTGCGATCTTTCCCGAGACTTGGGAGCAATACGAGCGCATCATTCCCGAAGCTGAGCGTGGCGACATGATCCGTGCGTATTACCGGCGGTTAACGAGCGATGATGCTGTGTTGCGTCTTGAAGCAGCGCAGGCGTGGTCGATCTGGGAAGCGAGCGCTTTAAAACTTCTTCCGGATCAAAAGCTGATCGACGAATTCGGCGAACCTGAGATGGCAATCGCGCTCGCCCGGATCGAGTGTCACTACTTTGTGAATAACTGCTTCTTCGATACTGATAATTACCTGATCGAACATGTCGATCGCATTCGACACATCCCGGGCGTGATTGTGCATGGGCGTTATGACATCGTCTGTCCCGTTATGAATGCCTGGGATCTACATCGCGTCTGGCCCGAAGCAACCCTAAAAATCATTCCCGACGCCGGCCACGCCGCCACCGAACCCGGCATCGCCGACGCACTCGTGCGCGCGACGGATTATTTTCGTTGATCAGTTGACAGGATCACAGGATTTTACAATATTGAATTCTCTCATCTTGATCATCCTGTTAATCCTCATCTAAAACTGTCCGCGGTCGACATGGAGGATGAATTTGATCGGGCCGTCGATGTAAACCTTCTAATCGTAGCTAGCTAGTAGCAAAGCATTACACGATGTGGCTTCTGCGGTTAATTTGGAAAGACATACCGTGGCTTAACTCACACGCGCGGCCAGCAGTGAAAATTGTCGCGGTAATATTTGAAATTGCTCTGATCGTCGATGGTTGGTATCTCGGCACAGATGGTGGTTAGCGCGCGTGAATGTTGGGCCTTGGTACGCGCCTCGCATGCTTTCTGTCAACAATGAAAGGGACGGCTGGCTGGGAGCTTGCGAAAACAAACATTTGAGCCTGCGAAGCAAGCGGAAGCATATAGCCTGGGTGGAGCGAGGCTTTGCGAGCGAAACCCCAGGTCAGATGTATTAAAAAGATTCCAGCCCGCGTAGCGGGCGATAGCGTTTAGACTGTCGCCCGCTTTGCGGGCTGACAATTCTTAATCGAATTGGTCCTGGGGTTTCGCGAGCAAAGCTCGCTCCACCCCAGGCTATATGCTCACACGCGCTTCGCGCGTTGGTCCGACTCGTATGCCCACGTCTGGAGTTTTGGGGAGTCCTTCTTGGAATATGTTTTCTTGTCTATATCGCGTACGCGATAGACCGCGATCGTAAGAGTCGCTAAGCATGTGTAGATCCTTCAAATCCATACTTCAATATTCGGTAGCGCTTGCATTACTCCTATCCATGGTTGCGTGCGGGCAGGAACGTGCAAGTACGCCCAGTCCGATTAATAGCAACGCTCAGGGAGTCGTACTCAAAGATGTACCCTCGACGGTTGATATCAAGGCGAGTTACTTGTTCTACCTGCACGGGCGGATAATCGAGACCCAAGGGCTTCGTCCAACCGATCCGAGGTATGGCGTGTATGAATACGAAGAGATACTGAGAACATTGGCCGCCAAAGGCTTTGCCGTAATCAGCGAGGCGCGTGCGAAAGACACGGACGTGAATCAGTATGCGACTAAAGTGGGCCAGCAAATCAACACTCTCATCAACGCGGGTGTGCCGCCGTCACAGGTCACTGTTCTCGGCGCCTCGAAAGGTGCTGTGATCACGATGCGCGTTTCCACTCTGCTCCGAAACAAAGACGTTAACTTCGTCATCATGTCCAACTGCAATGACTGGGTTGATAAGAATTCGAAATCGACTTGCATGGTGATGTGTTATCGGTTTACGACATGAATGATGAGTTTGGACAGACGTGCCAGAAGTTTTTTGATAAGGCGAGCGGGCTTAACAGGCATAGAGAGGTGGTCCTGAAGGTCGGAACGGGCCACGCAATCTTGTACAAACCGATGAAGGAATGGGTCGATCTCGTTGTCGAATGGGCGAAGCAGTAACCGTATGAACGGTGTCGGTCAAATGAAAGCTGGTGATTGGGAGCAGGTGCGGTCGATCTATCTTGAAGGCATTGCGAGTGGCAACAGCACTTTCGAGACGGCGGCTCCGTCGTGGGAGAAGTGGGACGAGGCTCACCTGCAAATTGCGCGATTGGTGATGCGCGATGGCGACAAGATCCTCGGCTGGGCGGCGCTGAGTCCGGTATCGAAGCGAAATGTTTATCGCGGAGTTGCAGAGTTGACTGTAGCCGTGACCGAAAGTGCGAGAGGTCGGGGCGTGGGCCGTACGTTACTTGAAGCTCTCATCGTCGAAGCTGAGAGAAACGGTATTTGGACACTTCAAGCATCGATATTTCCCGAAAATACCGCGAGCGTGAAACTGCATCTGCGATGTGGATTTCGTGAAGTCGGCAGGCGCGAACGAATCGGAATGCTGAATGGCGTCTGGCGCGACACGTTACTCTTCGAACGTCGCAGTACAACTGTATGAGGACTCAAATATGACTGATGTGTTACTCAAAAGCTTTGAAGAGCCGGACGAAACGAGAGAATTCGAAAAGGGAAAGTTCGAAATAGTCACGATCGGCGGCGTGACAATCGGCAGGGCCACTTACCAACCCGGATGGAAATGGTCCGTCCATGTTGCTCCTCAGGCCGGCACTGCTCTGTGTGAAGTTGAGCACGTGGGTTTAGTGCTCTCAGGTCGTGCGGTAGCCGCGATGTCTGACAAAGAGATCATCGAGCTCACACCGGGACAGTTGTTTTATATTCCAGCTACTCCGCACGACAGTTGGGTGGTCGGTGACGAGCCTTACGTATCGCTGCATTTCTTAGGCGCCGACCAATATTCCAAGTAGCCACAAAGAAGCACAAAAGCACAACCGTTATTAACCCAGGGCTTTGTGTGTCTAATTTTTTCCCGGTAAGGTTCGAGCGCGATTCTGGCTCTTAATAATTGGAAGCGAGCTTCAGGTGAAAGATATCGAGAGTATTGTCCGTAGGGCAGCGGATCCGAGTAGTGCTCCGGCCGTGAGGCACGAAGCTTTTGGCGAACTCGTGATTCGCTTTCAAGACATGGCCTTCGGCTGCGCGTTTGCCGTGCTGGGCGATGCGTACCTGGCCCAGGACACGGCGCAGGAAGCGTTCGTTGTGGCCTGGCAAAAGCTCGCGCAGCTTCGTGAGCCTGCGGCGTTTCCGGGCTGGTTCAAACGCATCGTGCTCACGCAGTGCAATCGTTTGACACGTTGCAAGCGTTTGCAACTTCTGCCGCTCGAAGCCGGAGTTAACACGTTGACGAATGAACCTGGACCAGATCACTCTGCTGAAACACAGGAACTTGTAGCCAGAGTGCTACAAGCGATAAACGCACTGCCCGAGAACGAGCGCCTCGTGACGACTCTCTTTTACGTCAATGGATACACCCAGGCTGACATCGGCGAGTTTCTGGAAGTGCCGGTGTTGACAGTAAACAAGCGTTTGTATTCCGCGCGTCAACGACTCAAAGGCAGCGTAGTTGAATTATTCAAGGGCGATCTTCAGCAGCAACGCCCGTCACGTGATACGAGTTTTTCAAACAAAGTGAACACGAAACTACGTCCGTTTCACGATCCCGATTGGTCGCGCGTCAGCGCGATTGCGTCAGCTCGCGCCGGTGAGGATGCGCGCGGTCATGAGCTTTGGCTCAGTCGTCGTCAGAAATTTGATGAGTCGCGTTACTTCCGCAGGCATTACGTCGTCGAGAACGGAAGGACCAAACAGATCATCGCTTACGGCGCAGTCGAGCAAACGATTTACTTGCCGAAGTATCGACTGCTGCTCTTGAGCGATCCACAGTGGCTTAAGGGAGGTGTTGGTGACCTGTTGCTCGATCGACTCACGCGTGACTTGGCGGAGGCGAAGGCGATTACTGTTTCATGCCGGCAGTATGCATCCGAGATCGAGCTCGTAAATCTTTTGAAGAGTCGAGGGTTTGAAGAGACTTCGCGAGTTCTCGATCTGCGTCTGAACGTTGCTGCGGCAGATGTTTCGCAGTTCCTTGATCGAATCGGAGATCAGGGGATTTTAATTTCGACGTTTGCAGAGGAACGCATGCGTGATCCCCGATGCGTTGAGAAACTTTACGAACTCACGACGCTACTCAGTCAGGATGATCCGGCGCGCGGTTCATTTGCGCCGCCGGCTTACAACGCGCGCGAGGCTTTGATGTGGTTGGAAATGCCGTACGTGCTTCCGGATGCTCTGTTCATCGCGAAGCGTGGCGATGAGTACGTTGGAGTTTCTGATGTCAGTCTGTTTGAGGCTATGGCTGGTGGGCTGACTCAAGGTTTCACAGGGGTGAAGCGCGAGTACCGGCGCCGAGGGTTAGCAACGGCGCTGAAAGCCTCGGGAATCATCTACGCTCAATCGCACGGCTACCAAATTATCCAAAGCTTCAACAAGCAGGAGCAGTCGGCCATCCGTACGCTGAACGAGAAGCTTGGGTTTGAAGTCATGTTTGAGAATGTGACGTTGGAGAAGTGTTTGCGGGAAGTCGTGGTTATTGATTCACGCATTTGTGACGAGCTTACGGGCCACTATCGCGATGATAGTCGTCCTGATCTGGAGATCGTTGTGCGCAATGAAGCAGGCCGTCTCACGGCTGAATGCGTGGGACAGAAGGTTGAATTGTTTCCGACGTCGGAGATTAGTTTCTTTATTAAGCAGTTCTATGGGGAAGTTACTTTTCATCGAGATGAGCGACGGCAGGTTGATTGTCTGGACTTTGTGATGCGTGTTCCAAACGCCGAACCATCTGACCCGCTGCACGCAATGAAGACTCGGTGATCCTCCTTTGCGTCTTTGCGCCTTTGCGAGGAAAAACTTTTCTCACGCAAAGGCGCAAAGGCGCAATGTTAATTCTGAAAGGGCTAACGACATGATGCGGCCGTTTACTTTTATTCTTATCGTGGTTGTCATCGCCGTCTCAGCTTCACACGCTCAACAACAAACTGCCGAACAGAGATTCAAGAACATACAGATCTTTAAAGGACTGCCGGCCACGCAGTTGGATCCGACGATGGCTTTCATCTCCGGTTCGTTGGGCGTGAGATGCAACTATTGCCACGTCCCAAACCAGTTCGACAAGGACGACAAGCCGACGAAGCTTGCTGCTCGCCGCATGATTCAGATGGTGTTTGACATCAACAAGGGAAGCTTCAACGGTCAGGGTGCGGTTAGTTGTTACACCTGTCACCGAGGTAAGCCCACTCCCGTTTCCGTGCCCGTAGTGGGCCAGAACCTTTGGGCGCCAAGCTCACCTTCGCCAACCCCCGAACCGCTGCCGTCAGTAAAACAGATCCTGAGATCGCTACGTGCAAGCCCTGGGAGGCGTCGAAGCGTTTACGAAAGTGACCACTCGCATAGCAAAGGGTTCTCGCATCGGCGCCGATAACGTACTCGTTCCAGAAGAGGTCTTTCAAAAGGCGCCGGATAAGCTGTTGACCATTACAAGTTATCCACAGGTCGTCTTCAGCAATGGCTTTAATGGCAGAGTCGCTTGGGGACACAGTAGTCGAGAAGGCGCAACGCCGCTGCCGGATCAGCTCCTGGTCCAACTAAAGCGTGAAGCGGTCTTTCACAAAGAACTCAAGACTGATGAGCTCTATTCGAAGCTTACTGTATCGGGCAGGGCGCCGGTGCGCGACGCTGACGCTTACGTCGTCGAGGCGAAACCGGTTGATGGTCCAGTTGAAAAACTTTTCTTTGACGTGCGAACGGGGCTTCTCGTCCGGCGCTACACGGAGACGGATACTATTTTAGGCAAGTTTCCACTGCAAACAGATTACGGGGACTATCGAGAGATCGACGGAATCAAACAACCCTTTCTGATTCACTGGTCCATGCCCGGCCGCACCTGGGGCCGCAAGATCGATGAGATAAAACAGAACGTCCCAGTCGACGATGTAAAATTTAATCCGCCGCAAAAGTGAAAAGGGCCACAAAGAGGCACAAAAGTCACAAAAGAAGATCATGCACTGATCTCTTCCAAACGCCGGCGGATGTAGTTTTGCTCGACGCGATTGGTGGTTAACGCGAGAGCTCGTTCGTAGGCCGCCGTTGCTTCATCGAGGCGATTCAAGCGGCGCAATAGATCCGCGCGCGATGCATGAAACAAGTAATAGTTCTCGAGCGCGCCGCCAACTCCTGCGGATTCGATCAAACTCAAACCTTTCTCGAATCCTTCACTCATCGCCACCGCGGCCGCATGATTCAAAGCTACTACCGACGATGAAGTGATTCGCATCAGTTCTTCGTAGAGCGCGACAATTTGCTCCCAGTCAGTTTCGTCAGCGCTCCCGGCTTCGGCATGAACGGCAGCGATAGCGGCTTGAATCTGATAGTTGCCGACACGGCCCAGTGCCAACGCCCTTTCGACGAGGCGCACACCTTCCTCAATCTCTTTGCGATCCCAAAGCGAACGATCCTGTTCGTCCAAGGTGACGAGTTCGCCTCGATCGTTTACACGAGCTTCGCGTCGTGAATCCTGCAAAAGCATCAGCGCCAGCAAGCCGAGATTCTCCGGCTCATTCGGCAACAGTTCGCAAAGCACACGTCCGAGCCGAATAGCTTCGGAGCACAGATCGTTGCGCACCAAACTTTGACCTGCACTCGCGGCGTAACCTTCGTTGAAGATGAGATAGATAACAGCCTGGACCGCAATCAATCTGGCGCCGATGATTTCGAGACGCGGAATCTCATACGGAATCTTCGCTAGCCGTATCTTTTGTTTTGCGCGCACGAGCCGTTGCGCCAGTGTTGTTTCCGGCAAGAGGAAGGCGTGCGCAATTTCTGTCGTGGTGAGGCCGCCGAGTGTGCGCAACGTGAGGGCGACCTGGGCTTCGCGACTAAGAGATGGATGGCAGCAGGTGAAGATTAAACGTAAACGGTCATCCGGATATTCCACAGCTTCTTCGAGCGAGACGGGTTCCGCAAATGGATGCAGTCGACTCGTTTCATATTCAACTTCTGATTGCTTGTCACTGCGAGTTTTGTCACGGCGTACTGCGTCCAGCAACTTTCGATGTGCGACTGTTGTCAGCCAGGCACCCGGGTTGCGAGGTGGGCCATCACGTTCCCATGTTGACGCAGCGGAGGTGAATGCTTCCTGGAGTGCTTCTTCCGCGAGATCGAATGATCCCGACGTACGGATCAGCGTGGCAATGATTCGTCCGTACTCTTCGCGAAAGACCTGTTCGAGTGTGTCGCTCGCCTCTGCCATAGAGGCGAGCGTTGCACAGTCGCCGCGCGCATGCAACGTTGAATGCGCGGAAACTAACCTGTTACGCAGTCGCTTCGGCAGCACTCTCCGCGAGCGGCCGGATCTCGATGGTGCCCGTTCGAGCGGATGGGATTCTCGCCGCGACGCTGGTCGCTTCGTCGAGGTTTTCTGCTTCAATTAGAAAATATCCGCCGAGTTGCTCGTGCGTCTCTGCGAACGGGCCGTCCGTGACTAATTCCTTACCGTCACGTACGCGCACGCTGGTAGCAGTCGTGATCGGTTGCAACTCGGATCCAGTCACAAACTGCCCGCGCGATTGCAACTCGCCTACTAAGTCTCCGTACTCAGCGTAAATTTGTTGACGCTCTGTCTCACTGATGGATTTCCAACTCTGCTCGTCCTGGTAAATCAGCAACATGTATTTCATCTGTCTGCCTCCGTATAAGATCTGCTTTCAACCTTACGACGCATGAGATTCGCAAGATCGACAAAGGCGACACTTATTTTTTAGCCGACAGTTTGACCGTACCCGAGCCATTTTCGGAGATAACTGACCTGGCCCGTGTGGTAGGTGTCATGGAACGCGTAGAAAGCGACAGTTCCGCTAACCTTGCCGTTAAAAGTTGGCGGACCTTTAGGCGCCTCCCGTGCCAGGAGATCTCCGTTCGCTTGCTTGAGAGTGGCAGAGAGTTCGCTGGATACCTCGTTCCAGGCGGCGCGCATTTCATCGACCGAAGGATATTCCGCATCGGCGACCCGCGCAGCGCCGCGCGCGAAAAGCGGCGACCATGGAATATTCCAATCGACACCGAGAGTTTTAAGAGTCTGTGCGCGGTGGACCACGAGATGTCCCAAAACAAACATCAGGTGATTTGAATCATCGCCGGGCTTTTGGAACCAGTGTTCCGGAGTAACGTCAGCGATAGCTGTGTTGACAATATCGGTATTGGCTTTGAACATCCCTGTGATAATCGAAACATCCGTCTCCATACGTGCCTCCTCTTTACAAATGATTGCTCGCAATAATACGACGGATGAGAGGTCAATGCATCGACATTTCTAATATCTTTGCGCAATCGTTTTTGGTTTTGTGCCTCTTTGTCGCTATGATTTCTCGGTATGAGCAAGCCGGTTCACATCCTGTTACAAACGACCATTCCATACACTGAAGACGACTGGAGCATTGAAAGGTTCTCGTTGCTGCGCAATCATCTCGCTTCAATTCGCGATGAGAATGGAAACCCCGTCTACAAAGTCACTGCGCGCGATCGAGAAACAAACGCCGAAGGAAACGACGTCGTCTTGAGTGTGCTCGATACCACTGACTTCGACGAGCTTTGGCTCTTCGCCGTCGATACCGGAAAGGGAATGAATGCCAAAGACTGCGAAGGGATCACACGATTTTGTCAAAAAGGCGGCGGACTTCTTACCACTCGCGATCACGAGGATTTGGGATCGTCGCTGTGCACGTTGGGTGGAGTTGGGCGGGCGCACTTCTTTCATAGCCAGCACAAAGATCCTGATGAGTCGCGCAACGTTCGTGACGATCGAGACACGACCTCGATTTCGTGGCCCAATTATCATTCGGGCGCAAACGGCAACTATCAGAAAATCACGCCCGTCGAGCCGGTTCATGAATTACTCAAAAATGGTTCTCGAGCGATTGAGTATTTTCCAGCACATCCGCACGAAGGCAGCGTCGGTGTGCCTGACGGTGAGGACCACGCACAGGTGATCGCGTTGGGTGTCAGTCAAATAACCGGTCGCGAGTTTAATCTGGTAGTCGCGTTCGAACGTAGACCGGATGATCACGGCAACCGTTTGGGTCGTGCGGTGGCTGAGTCGAGCTTCCACCATTTTGTTGACTATAACTGGGACACATCGAAAGGCTGTCCGAGTTTTGTATATGAAGCGCCAGGTGATCAACTCGAGCGCGAGCCGGAGAAACTTCAGGATGTGAAAACCTACGTGAGTAATCTCGCCAGGTGGTTAGCACCCTCGCCGTGAGGCGAACCCTTCAGAAATTTCATAAAACTTAACGCGGGACCGCTCCTTAACCGAAACTCCTTGTAGTTTCATATCGTATTGGGCTATCAGTTATCACCGACTTCCGGGATAAGACTGGAAACCCAACAATATGAGCACCGACTACCTCTCAGCGCCCACAGTGAGCGACCACGATCTAACTATGGCCATCCCCGGCGACGTTGCTACCGTACGCCTGCGTTTAATCGAGGCTATTCAAAATATCGGTTATAAGATTCTGGGAGAGCAACCGATTTATGCCAGGCGGGGCAGCCGGTGCTCCGCCTCCTGGGACTGTTCTCTAAACGCACTCGATTATCCAACTACGCTGACAGTCTCTTTGAAGCAAACAAACGACGCGGCGGTTCTGGCCACATTCAACTACGAGGTCAAGAGCTACGTTCGTATGACCAAGGGCGATCGACAAACTCTCGCCCGTGAGGCAGAAGCAATAGCGGTGCTCGCGACTGAGCGCTCGACGATCTCAGCTTGTCGCGCCTGTGGAACTGAGGTTACGGATGAGTCTCACTTTTGTCGCAGGTGCGGAGCGCCTCTCGTTCTCGATGTGCCGGAGCTCGAAGTGTTGCGCCTGACGAGAAATACACGAGGGAGTTACCACAACATCGTAGCCGGAATGGTGATGCTGCTGGTGACCGCACTCACGTTCATAATTATGACCATCGTTGACCAAGGCGGGATTTATGCGTTTTGGACTGCAATTCCGCTTGCAAGTTACGCACTTTTCCTCTTGCTTCAAGGAATGTGGCAACTGCATCGCACACTGAACCCGAAGACAACGAAGAGTGTAACAGCCAGTCCTCAGCCCGCGCTTAAAGGTTCTGTTACGACTGCGTTGCCCCCGGCCAACGTTTCTGTTACTGAAGTAACGACGAGCTTGCTGTCACCGGTGCGTGATCCACGTGCAAAGGAACCGGTTCACCGGAAGGATCCGAACACGGCTGAAATGGATACCGATAGCGATCGTTTGATGTAACTCTCACTCAGACAATTTAGCAGTCTTGAGGTAAGCGACAACAAACAGCACACCGAGAAGCCCATCAGCTAATCCGGCAGCGAGAGTGAAAGTAGAGATTCGCTGCTGTAGATAGAGGACGACAGCCGGGATGGCAAAAGCTGCCTTCTCGAGGACTGCGGGAATCATCATCGGCCGGTAGCGAATCGGATCCCTCGACAGAATCAAGAAGAGAACCTGCCACGCTACTGCCACGCCGATGAAGCCATAGTAAAACTCCGGATGAGTAATCGGTGGCGGGAAATCACGTCCGGTCTTCTCTTCGAGAAAATACATCGGTAACAGCACGATCAAGCCGTAAACACCGGCAATCAGAAAAACGCGCCTCGCAAATTTCACAGTCTTCTCCTTTCACCGAGCCTTGCTGGAATCGATTCGGACTAACTTCATGGGTCCGGATGCTCCGGCTTTGATAGACACATCTGACTTCCGACAATCGAAGTGCTTAGCAACGAGAGCGAGCAGTTCTGCATTTGCTTTACCTTCAACAGGCGGTGACTTGATCTGCGCGAACCACGTCCCATCTTCTCTTTGCTCAAGCAGACTCGTGCGTGAGTTGGGTTTGACTCTTATTTGAATGACTCTTGGCTCCATGACGTCTTCAAATCGACTTTAGTGCAAAGTATTGAGTGGGTCCAACCTCTGTACGCGCATAGCAGCTCTCCTTTTGAAGTAGGCTGCAATCCCGCTAACGCCAGTTGTTCTTAGACAACCTGCCGAGGTGTGAGCAAATAGGTCCGCTTGGCGGGATGTCATAAATGACATATATTCAACCTTGTGAATGCGCGAGATAAGCCGCTTCGGTGGCTGCACGGTGAAGTAAAAACACCGCCATTCTCACGCAATGCTCGTTTGGAAGCAGGGCTGTTGTTGCGGCAGTTGCAGCAGGGCGTAAAGCTTTCCTTGCCGCACTCGCGACCATTGCCGAGTCTCGGTCGGCGCTGCCATGAGTTGCGAGTGCGCGATAAAAATAAGAATTGGCGGATTATCTATCGTATAGACGATGATCGAATTTTGATTGTCGAAGTATTCGTTAAGACGACTCAACAAACACCGGACGCTGTTATTAAGTTATGCCGTCGTCGTCTCGCGGAATATGACCGGGCAAGGGAGAGTTAACGATGAGGAAGAGCAACGCCGAAAAGCGAGTCAAAGCGTTGGGATGGAAAGACGGCACTGTTGCCGAGTTCCTGAAACTCACACCCGAGGAATCCGCGCTAATCGAAATCAAGTTAGCGTTAAGCCGCAAGCTACGTGAGCGCCGGCAATCACGCATGACTCAGGCGCAGCTTGCAAAAAAACTACATTCGAGCCAATCACGAATAGCAAAAGCCGAGACGGGAGACAGTTCAGTATCGATTGAACTGTTGGTGCGCGCCATACTTGCCACCGGGGCCACACCGAAGGACATTGGCCGAGCCATTGCCGGCAAAGCTTAATTAATAGCCACAAAGAAGCACAAAAAGCACAAAAATGCCGTGAAAACCTTTTTGTGCTTTTTGTGCCTTTTTGTGGCCTCTCCTTCCTCTGACACAAATCACCGCGAAATGTCGCTATCTGAGGTGAGCGCCCCATAGGGGCGCGAAGGAGAATTGGATATGGACACGAAAAAAGGGTTCATTAAGTTAATCCTGATTGGTATCGCCCTGGCGGGCACGATTGTCTCGGTTAGCTACACTCCCAAAAAAGACTCAACCCAGGCGGTGAATCGTCTCACATTCGAACGCACAGCAGCACGTTACGAGCGCGGTCGTTACATCGTCGAGGGACCGGCGCACTGTTTCCAGTGCCACTCTGAAGTCGATTGGGAGAAGCCGGGCGCGCAGCCCAAAGCGGAAAAGAAAGGCGCGGGAACTACCTTTGCCGAAGACGGAATGGATTGGCTCGTTGCGCCTAACATCACGCCGGACGTTGAGACCGGCGCCGGAAATTGGACCGACGAGCAGTTCGCTCGAGCTATTCGCGAAGGCATCGGTCACGACGGCCGGCGCCTGTTCCCGATGATGCCTTACATGAATTTTAGAGACATGTCGGATGAAGATCTCGCGTCGGTCATCGTCTACGTGCGCTCGATCAATCCGGTGCGCAACACAGTCCCGAAGACTAACCTTCCGGATGCTGTAAAAGGCATGTTGCCGCCGCATCAGCCGATCACCGCGTCTGTGGCCGGGCCCGATACGTCGAATCCGGTCTCGCGTGGCAAGTATTTGGTCACCTTGGGAAATTGCATGTCTTGCCACACGCCGATGAACAAGCAAGGCCAGTTCATCACTGAATTGGCATTTGGCGGTGGCATGTCGTTCAAAGGTCCCTGGGGCCAGGTTACCAGCGCCAACATCACACCCGATCCGTCTGGTATTTCCTACTACGACGAAGCGATGTTCATCAATACATTGCGGACGGGCCACGTCGGCGCGCGCAAGCTGAATTCAATTATGCCGTGGGGCTACTTCCGAAATATGACCGACGATGATCTGAAAGCGATCTACGCGTACTTACGGACACTGCCTCCAGTGCAACATCGCGTCGATAACACTGAAGAAGCGACTGCCTGTACGGTGTGCGGTGGACGGCATGGTTTTGGTGACAGGAACCACTCGGAGTGACGTTATTGACTTACAGGATTACAGGATTTTCAGGGACGACAAAATTCAACCTTGAAAATCCTGTCCTCACTCTCCGCATTTTTTCAATTCGTGACTGAGCCAGGCCTTGGCTATACGTAAGTCGCGTTGCACTGTGGCGCGAGAGATGCCGAGTGCTTCGGCCACTTCCTCATTACTCAACCCACCGAAGAAATGCAGTTCAACTATTTCAGCCTTCCGCGGATCGAACGTCGCGAATCGCGTCAGCGCCTCATCGAGCGCAACGAGATCCAAAGCCGGCTTCGCTGATACTTCCAGCGCATCATCCAGCGATACTTTCTGTCCTCCGCCCTCGCGTTTAGCGCGATGTTGGGCTCTCGCGTGATCCACCAGCAATCGCCGCATCAACCGCGCAGCCACTGCAAAAAAGTGCGCGCGATCTTGCCACGACACCTTCATATCCACGAGACGAATGTAGGCTTCGTTGACGAGCGCCGTCGCTTGTAGCGTGTGTTCCGATCGTTCGCTGCGCATGTAACGATTCGCGAGCCGGCGCAACTCGTCATACACCAGGGGCATCAACCGGTCTAAAGCCTCCTGATTACCGCCGCGCCATTCGAGCAGTATTTGCGTTACGTTCTGTGAGAGCGCTGATGACATATTCGTTCCCGGAATTGCAATGATTTCAAGAGACCGCGAAATTGTAATTCGGCGAATTCCTTTCGCACAACTGCAACATCTTTCGCCTAATTCTCACTAACTCAGAGACTCAAGCGCCAGCTAATACTTTGTCAGATAACTGCTGGTGGCGGTGTCCTTCATAGTGAAAAGGTCGTATTCTGTTCGGGAAATCCCCGAAATTCCCATGACCGGAGTAACGCAATGAGGATTTTGCCGCGCGTCCATATGCCGACGCCCAAAGCGGCACGCCGTCTGTGGCGAAAATCAAAAGGTCACATAACTCTCAGGCGGGTCTATTACACCGTCGAATTTATCCTATTCATTGCGATTTACGTCATTGTCTTTTCCGGAAACCGCCTGAGATTTATTGATGCTTTCGGGCGTCGCACCGATGCGGTTATTTCTCTGCTTCTAGTTGCTGCGTTCATCGCGATTCATATTGTGCTGCGTCGCTCGTTCCTGCCAAGAATCAAACGTCGTTACGAACCCACACCGTACGACGAACGCAAGATCTTCTTCGATCTCGGACCAGGCACGCAGCACGTTGCTACGATCGATCAGCTTTATCAAAATCTTGCCGAGAGAGTCAGAAACGCACTCGATGCAAGCAACGCAGCGATCTTTGTTCGTGACGACGCCACCGGGAATTTCAACTTGCGGATCCTATCCGAACAAGGACGTTCCGCGGAAACCGAGCCCGGCGGCAAACGGTTGCAGTTGAAAAAGCGCGCCTTCGTTGTGCGGCGCCTCATGAATCTTTCAACTCCGCTCGTGATCGAGTCTCGTGAAATTGAGACGTGGTCACAAGCACTGAATTCGGTTTTGCCTGAGTTACGTGAAGAGCGTGCGAGTGAACACGAGGTTTTGCGCGCAATCAAATCGCGAATCCTGATTCAAATAAAACAAAAGCATGAGCTCGTGGGAATACTTTCGTTTGGTCCGAGACGTGGTGGATTTCAGTACTCCGACGCTGATCGTGAGCTCCTGATGTCAATCGCCGCTCAGCTCGCATTGATGATCGACAATGCGCGATTAACGGAACGCATGGTGGCCCAGGAACGCATGCGACGCGAGCTCGCACTCGCAGCAGAAGTACAACAGCGTCTCCTGCCGGCCTGCGCTCCCAAGTGCGTCGCGATGGAAATTGCCGGATTCTGCGAACCCGCGCGCGGCGTCGGTGGCGATTATTACGACTTCATTAACTTTGACAACAAGCAGCTTGGTATGGCCATCGCCGATGTTGCGGGGAAGGGAATGCCGGCGGCTTTATTGATGTTGACAGTACAAGCAACGTTGCGAAGTTTGACTGCCAGAAACGGTTCTAACGGTTCAGCGAGTTATGAGTTGTCGTCAATTGTGAGCAAGCTCAATCGACTGCTGTTCAATTCCACTAACGGCGAGCACTACGTCACTTTCTTTTACGCGACCTTCGATCAATCAACGCAGCGACTCACTTACGTCAATGCGGGACACAACCCACCACTTTACCTTCAGGCGGACCCGAATGCGGAGGTTCGCCAACTCACGGCGGGTGGGATAGTGGCCGGAGCCTTTGAAGACGCCGCTTATGAACAGGAAACGGTGCAGATGAAAGCGCACGATCTGCTGTTCCTCTACACAGATGGTCTAAGCGAGGCACTAAACATCGAAGGTGAAGAGTTTGGTGCAGAAAGAATTATGGAAACGTTGAAGCCGATTGCTTCACTGTCGGCCGATCACATTCGTGATGTGGTGGCACGACGTGTCAAAGACTGGTGCGAGGGAATGTCGCTTTACGACGATCTCACGTTCGTAGTGATGAAGGTTAAGTAATCTCTGCGGTCCTCTGCGTATCTCTGCGTCCTCTGCGCTGAAGGTAGCATTAACCGCAGAGGACGCAGAGATACGCAGAGGACCGCAGAGAGATAACCTTGGGAGGAGCAACAGCATGCAGAATTTCATTCAGGATTTGCGTTACGCGATCCGAATGATGGCAAAGCGTCCAGGCTTTACGTTGATTGCCGCTCTCACACTCGCACTCGGCATCGGTGCTAACACTGCTATCTTCTCCGCTGTTAATGCCGTGCTTCTTAAACCGCTCCCCGTTTCCTGAATCGGAACAACTCGTCGATCTTTCTGAAACATTCAAACCTAACGGCTTTGGTTCGGTGTCAGTGCCGACACTCGAAGACTGGAAAAATCAGAACACGGTTTTCGCAGGGATCTCCGCCTACTTGTTCACGAGTTTCAATCTCGAAGGCGGTGATACACCCCAGCGCATACCAGGCATAAACGTTGAGGCAAACTATTTCGACGTGCTCGGAGTGAAACCAACTCTGGGCCGAGCTTTTCTTCCGGGCGAAGATGTCGCCGGCCGCGAACATGTAGTTGTGATTCGGAATAGTGGGGCGAGTCGATCCGATCCTCGTGCTGCGCCACCAATAGTGTTACGGACTTTTTTTGAGCCAGAACATATCTCGCATCGTGTAGCTCGATCTCGACCTGTCAGTCGTGTCCACGTAGCGAGGGGAAATAAAAGAGGTATGAGGCTCAAAATCCAACCGGTTGCGATCCAGTCTCTGTAGCTGCCCGTCACGCACCTGTGTCTTGAATGATTTGATTGGCTGGCCGTTAGCCTTAACCACCAGGGCCAGCTCGCCGTTTTGTTTGACGGCATCAGCAAGCGTAAGCCAGCGGTTCTTTGGCAACGTGGGCATGTACATTTGGTGACGTTCGTAGAAATACCAGTTGACGGTGTCGGGAACCACCGGCCCTCTACTGGCAGCGATTTCCTTACCATTCGCGAGCACATGAACGGTGACTTTGGGCTGCTTCATTCCTGCAGGTAGTTCTCGTGTGCTCATCCACCAGTTGAATTCCAGATGAGCGTTTGGATCGTCTCTCACAACCGAAAGAAAGGCCAGATCTCGCCACGAGCCGTCGCGCACAAATGATTTGCCCGGCTTAAATGGGTCGCTGCTCACTTCCTCCTTGAGGCTGAAGGGCAGTGTCGTGATCGTCTCGCCGCCGATTTTGACACCCATTATGAAATCACCGCTTTGAGCGACTCGCACATTTCCGGGGTTTCCGGCAGCAGGACGAAATAGCGCGAAGGCTGGAAAATTCTCGAGCCGTTCGAGGCGTAGAGGGACGCTGGCAACCACTTCACCGCCCGGCTTCGTAATCACAAATGTCGCGGGCTCATTACCTGTAGGCGGAAAAACAACCTCCAAACCTTCCACCAGAAAACCTCCGGTCGCTTCGTAGAAGCGCATGGTCATGAGCGACTCGTATTCAATCGCCGGGCGGTTTGTTTGACCGCACACTGCGATCGTAGTTAACAGCAATAACGAAGCTACCGCGAAAAACTCTCTAATCGTGTTTCGCACTCTGGAACACCTCACGTGAGTAAAGTATTAGAAACCGCAATGCGCCGCATAGTATCGCACAAGGTCGAATGGCCCGGTGAGATCAACCCTTTCAGTCAAGCACGCCGCGAAAATTGGCCGCACTCCTTGAATGTTGATCACGCCAGGCGTTTTATGAGTTCGGCAAATGCTTCGTCTCTGGTTCCGCGCCCGTCGAGGTAGGGTTTCCAGATTTCGACGAGGCCTTCTCTTTCACGTGTCATGCCTCGTTGCCACACGCCTGACTTGTCAGCGTAGGGTGTGTGATCCGGAACAACATGGCGCACAGCTTCTCCAGCAGTAAAAAAAATTAGTGCGTGAGAAAGTCTGCCGGGCACCGGCTTGTTAATTCGTTGCGCCTGTTCGTTTAAAGCCGCGTCAATGTCGTCGTCCCACTGGTGCATACCTTCGTGAAATACAGTTTCGAGGCCCATCAGTCCTTGATTGCCTTCGGCCAGGCTGGAAACTACCAGCAAGTTTCCGGAGGTCGAATAAGCGCCCGCCCAATTGCAGTAAGCAGATAAATGCACGTCGAATCCGCGTGTGGCCCATTCCATGTGGTATGCGTTTGTGATGAAACTGAGCACCGGTGTTCCATAGCGTTTGACGAGCGCTTCAATCTCCGCGCGCCAGGCTTTGTTCGCCGCATGATGCCTGGACCACCATGCTTTCCGGTAAACGGGCGCGGCTCGCACCAGCACCGAGTCGATCGAGGGATCGACACTCCCAGGCGATTTCTCGTTGCGCGCTCGCGCGAGTGCGAGCGTCATCGCCGGTAACGGATCATCAAAGACGAGATCCTTTTTACTTGGACCAGCAGCGTATTCGAGAACAGCTTCTTTCCAGAGAGCCTGCTCCTTTGGTGTTAACAAAGCCATGCCTTGTTGCTGATCAGCCGGCGCTCCGCTCACTGCTGCTCGCGACGAGTCTCTGGTCTTGTTCTCGGCACGACCCAGGACGTACAAAAAATGATGTAAGTTCATCCAGAACTCATCATCGTAAAAGTTGAAAATGGGAGTTGAACGCTGGACGCGTTGTTTCGACTGCGGTCTTGACGCCGCCGCGATTAGATTCGAATTCGAACTCGTACAAACGAGAACGGCAGCGCTGAAAACCAGAATGCGCGCTGCGATTGCGAATAGTTGATTCGATTTCATAACTGGAGTCTTTCGTTAGCTGCCCTCGAGCGACAGACGGAACGCAGCCATCTCATGATCGTTGCGCACGAGCAGAACGTCACCCGCAAGTACCGGATGATTCCACGTCTTTCCCTCGAGTGCCGGAAACTGCGCTAACGCTGTGAACTGATCCGGCACGGCTTTCACCAGTGCGAGCTCACCCTGCTCCGACAGAACGAGCAGCAGGTCTTGATCCGTTAACAGGACCATCTGGCCGTAGCCGTATCGTTTGCCCTTCCACTTGAGGTTGCCGTTCTCGAGATCGATGCACACGAGCGTGCTGCCATTGAAGCCATATACATGTCCATTGTGAACGACGAAATCGTTGAACCAGGGATTCAGTTCCTCCGACGTCCAGCGCTCCTGAACATTCCAGCCGCCGGATCCCTGTGCGACTGCGAGGCGACGTATGCCGCTGCTCGCGCTGACGCTGATCAGCAGATCGCCACTTGCAGTCGTCGCCGGCTGTACGATCGGTTCGCCCGGCCACGCATGCTCCCAAAGTAACTTACCGTCAGCCGGCGCCACACTCGTCGCGCCATTTGAGTGCAACAACACGATTTGTTGCACTCCGTTAATGGTCAACAATTGAGGTGAACTATAACCAGTGCCACCAGCCGGGCCGGTCCAGCGTGGCTTACCGCTGGCGAGATCGTATGCAACGAGGTTGCCCGCCGCTGCAACAACGACTATGTCGTTGACGACCAAAGGTGAACCCGCAATGCCCCACGCAGGAACTTTGGCACCGGTGTCCGTTACCGCGTTGCGCGACCACACGACGTTGCCAGTCGCAGCATCGAGCACGTTCACGATTCCGGTTCCACCTTGTGTGTAGACGCGACCGTTGCTGAGTGCCGGCGTCGCACGTGGACCAGGACCAGCATTCGATTCCCAGAACCGCGCCCGGTCGCGATGTCTCCACACGAGTTTGCCCGTTGCCACTTCGTAACAGGCGACGATCTCGTCATCTCCGCGTTGTTCCTGTGTATAGAAGCGACCGTTTTGGACGGCGAAGGACGACCAGCCTGGTCCAACCGGTCGTCGCCAAAGTTGCACTGGCGGCGACGCAGACCAATCGGTGTTGATCCGTAGGCCGCGAATGATGCTGTCGCGCTGTGAACCGCGAAAGCCCGGCCAATCGGTTTCTGCTTTCGTAGTTGTGGGAGCGGCCGCCGGGGCGGTTGTGGGTGCGGGCTCCTCGCTGGCGCGGGCCAGGAGTAGTTCTTCAGGAGTTTTGGACCATCGCCAGTGGATATCGTTATCAAACTCGGCGGTAAGGCCACCAGTCCGGATTGTCGTAAACACTCCACACGCGATCAGGAGTGTCACAATAAACGCGGCGCGCCGTGGTGCGGCAGAGAAGCGACGAGTGATCAAGGCCCACGCGACGAGAGCGAGACTCATGACCGGAATCGCAATGATGTAGAGCAACATCCCCATCCCGCCGCCCGCGATCGACGGGTGTACGATGCGCTTTGTGCCGATTAGTGCGATGACGATTAGCACCAGCGCGGCCACACGCTCGATCCACGGTGCGCGACTGAAGAGCAGCCACCACAAGACAATCGCCAGCGCGCACACGGCTCCCACTGCCAGGCCGATGGCAGCAGCGCGGGGAACGAGAGCAGGGACGACAAACCATGCCAGCCACTGAAGCACGACGAGGATCACGCCGGGCCACAATCGAAGGGGCTTCCGAGGAGTTGGTAACGTAGTTTGTTCGGGGGTCATATTAGTTGTCTCGAAGAGGGGTAAAAGCCACAAAGGACACAAAGAATGCAGATAAAATTTTGATGCCTCTTTGTGCGTCAATTAGTTTGCATCACGCGCTGAACTCGCTCCGGTTCTTCGCCCAGCCATTCAGGATGGGTAGCCGTACCGTCGTAAACCGAAGTAGTCTTGAAGAGTTCATACTCTCCGCGAGCTGCGGGCTGCTCCGTTTTGCTAAGCAGACTTCTCACCTGCTCGTCAGTCATCGGCTTGAACGTGCGTGCTGCTGTCAAAGCCTGCTCCAGGTCTTTCATGCTTTCGCAGCCGGTGATCACTACTGAGGTCGGCAGGTTCATCGCGTACTGAAGACACTCGATCGCTGTCACAGTCTTCGACTCCAAAATCATTCCGTTCGCGAGAGTTTTCATGGCCAGCACACCGATGTTTTGTTTGACGAGTTCGGGCAGCACCATTTTTTCGAAGCTTCGATAATGGGCGTCCATAACGTTGAGTGGCATCTGCACGGTATCAAACTCGAAACCGTTTTCTCTCGCAACTTCGAGCGTGTAAAGGTGGATGCGAGGATCTTTATGTCCGGTGAAACCGATGAACCGGATCTTGCCAGCCTCGCGCGCTTCGATTAGCGCAGCGTTGGCTCCTTGCTCGTCGAAGATACGATGCGGATCTTCATAGCGAAGGATCTCATGATGTTGGACCAGATCGATATGATCGGTTTGCAGGCGCTGAAGAGATTCATCCAATTGTTTTGCCGCGTCTTTTTTTGTGCGTCCGTCGATCTTCGTCATCAGAAAAACTCGATCGCGGTATCCGTCGCGCAGCGCCTTACCCATGCGAATTTCACTCGCCCCCTCGTTGTAGTCCCAGCAGTTGTCCATAAAGTTGATACCTTCATCGATCGCACTGCGAATGATGCGGATGCTCAATTGCTCGTCTATCGACTTGAAGCCGAGGTGCCAACCTCCCAGACCGATTAGAGAGACTTGTAGTCCGGTGCGGCCGAGTGTCCTCATGGGCATTTCTGTTTGTGACATTCCATTCCTCCTCGTGCTCTTTGTTACAGCTACTAATTGCTTGTCTTCTTGGGCCCTCATCGATTAGGGCGGCTAAAGAGCCTCGCATCGATGGACCACAAACCCGCTCCTGTAATCAGCAGGAAGATGGATCCAAGCAACATGGCAAAGTCCGTGCGGCTCTCGTGGGCCATGTCCCAGAAGCCGCTCCTTAACAGAATGGGAATTTTTGTTCAACGCGATCGCCACGAGCATGTTGATGATGAGTGGTATGGCCGCCAACCGGGTCAGCAGTCCCAGCAGAATCAGTGCGCCGCAAACAATCTCAGTTACACCAACGAACGGACCCATAACGTGTGGAAAGGGAATCCCAATCTTTATAAAGCGTCCCGCGCCGAGCTCAGCAGAGTAGAGAAACTTTTGAATTCCTTCTGAGAGAAACACTGCGCCGACTATAAGTCTGATCAGGATTACCGATCGCGGTGCGGTGGTGGCGATGACGTCTCTAAAGCTCAGCATGATTTTGCATGCAGCTGTTCAGGATTAATGGTTAGTGCCACGGGATCAGAATCTTACCCGATCGCGCTCGCATTCAGCACCTGTGGCCCAATATATTGTTCGAGTAGGACTAGCTTGGGTGACTTATTCTATGAACCTTACTGCAATTTTCGAATCGTGGCACATCGGATGTGGAAGAGGTGGAGACTATGAACGGACAGCTATTCGATGAAGAGTTTTTCATCATCGAGTTCGATACCACGGGAATGGAAGAAAGAGTGATTAAGCGGACCTTTCAATAGAGGTCGTTTTTACAGGATTGACATGATTTATCAGATCTACATGTAAATCCTGTTCAATCCTGCAATCCTGTACTGGTTTGTTTCACTGCCAGAGGCGTTACTGCGCTCGCTCCAGTTGAACTGCATACTTGGTTACGCGGTCCCGCGCTACGACAAAGAGCTCATTCTTATCGTTGAAAACCATGCCGAATGCCACACCCTTCGAGTTAACGAGCGCCAGGTATCGTCCATTAACGTCAAAAACCTGAATGCCTTTCATATCGCCAACGTAGACGCGGCCATATCCGTCCACCGCAATCGAATAAGCAGCCCGAAATTGGCCGGGTTGATCCCCGCCGCCACCAAAACGATTGATAAACTTCCCATCGGGAGCAAACTTGAACACGGCATCGTTGAATCTGCCGAGTGCGTAGATATAACCCGACCCGTCAACCGCAACGCGCATACTTAACTCTGAGTCACCGCTGGCGCTGCTGATCGCGGCTGGAATGGTCCGAGCAACCTTGCCGTTTGCATCAAACGTGATGATGTCGTCTCGATTCCGATGCGAGGCAGCCACTAATCCACCATTGGCTGTTACCGACACGTCATCAAAGCTGGATCTCTCGGACTCCACCTGGCCAAGCTTCTCTCCCGTTTCGCCGTGGTAACGATCGATACCTCCGCCTTGTACAACATAAACCGTGCCCTTGCGATCGGCGGCGAGCCCGCGAAGGATAGTCTTTCGATCGCCAATGCTCCATTGACTGACGAACTTGCCGGCAGGATCAAAAACTTGAATCCGGCCGCCTGTGTATTCGCCCACATAGATACGTCCGGCGCCATCGACAGCAATACTGCGCGCATCGCTAAACATTCCTGGGCCGATTCCTTCGCTTCCGAATTCGAGCAAGACAGTCGCGAAGCTGTTGGTCGTGTTTTTCTTCGCAGGAGGAGCAACGGGACGGACAGGAGTAGTGCTCGGTTCTTTAACGGTTTTGCTTACGGAGTAAAAAGTGGGCGCCAGTATGCTAACGGCAGCAAGACCGATCATGACTAAAGCGAAGAGGGGGATCGCCAACAACAACCAGATCCATCGAGACCTCGCGCCTGAAGAAAGCCCGAGTTGTATCTGGACTACTTGCGCAGGCTGTCCCGCGAGCTCATCCGGGGCGATCAATTGGCTGTGACAATAATCACAGCGTACGGTCGATTTCGTGTGCTTAGATTCCGGGGAACGCTCGTATGTTACCGGCGCTCCACACTTGGGACAGTCAAAGGTTTGCGGCATATCAGATAATCATCGTGGGGCTCAGCAGGCTCGACGCTAATGTAAGATCGTCACTTCACGGACCAAGTGAATGGCCGGCGACGTATTTTAACATTCCATAAGGCTTGGTAAAGACGAATCAGCAGGCTGGTAGTGGCTTAAATTCAGGAGTTTTCTCTGCGGACTCTGCGTATCTCGGCGTTCTCTGCGGTAAAGGCTATCTCAACGCAGAGGCCGCAGAGATTCGCTGAGGGATTGCAGAGAAAAAACTCACATTAAGCCACTATCGCAGGCTGGTCTACAATCCGGGATTACGGCGTTTTGCTCCCGGTTTCTCACGTCCCACTGCTTCGATTCTGTTCCGGGCTTGTTGCGCATTCCACTGCGCCACTTTTAAGTGGTCGCCAGTCATTTTTAGATCGAGGTTCTTGAGGCAGGCTTCGGCGGCGGCCAGATTTTTCAACAGGTCGTTGAGGGTTTGGTATGCAGCGCGCAGTTGTTCCAGTTCGGACTCTGTGCGTGGAATGAAACCGACCGACGACATTCGGCGAACGTAGCGCGGCGATTTTCGCTTGGCAAATTAATTGCGCGAGGAGCAGTGCTGAGTATCATCCGAAAGAGTAGCCGCGCTTTAAATCACCGTCCGAGCAGCACACTCACGCTGTTACTTTCAGAATTACTGGTGACCACATCGCTTTTACCGTCAGCGTTAAGATCAGCTACTGAAAGGCGCCATGCGCCACGTCCAACCGGCGTCGCCCCGCCCGCCTTAAATCCACCGCTGCCATCGCCGAGCATGACACGTATGTTATCGCCCGTTGTACCGATGACGTCCTTCTTGCCGTCGCGATTCACATCGGAGATGACCAGGTGGAAAAGGGTCATTCCAAAGTCGAATGGAGATCCACTCGCCTCGACAAATCCGCCCCGACCGTCACCGATCATCACTGTCATTGCATTCTGATCGTGATGCGAAGCTACGATATCCCCTTTGCCATCACCATTCAGATCTGCAATGGCAGCAAACCATGGCTCGCCTGTCCGGAGCGGGAGTTGGCGCGATGCAAGTCCACCCTTGCCGTCAGACAAAAGCAGTGTCAACGCGCGACTTAAGGGAAGCTGTTCTCTTCGTAACGGCCCCGTTGCCGTAGCCGTTGCAACGAGATCCATCCAGCCGTCGTTATTGACGTCGCCGATTGCAAAAGGATAAGGGCTGGGACCAACAGGGAAGGGCGACTTCTCCGCACGAGTGAAATTGCCACGTCCATCACCTATCGCGATCGAAACATCATTGTCTGTGCTGTTGACCGTGATGAGATCGAGTTTATTGTCGCGATTCATGTCAGCCACTGCCACGCCATGCGTATGTGGATGTTGGCCCAGCCTCATCACGATCGGAGAAGTCGGAGCAGTTGCCAGGCCGCCTTTACCGTCGCCCAGTAACAGCATCACTCCATAACTGTCATGAAAAGTAACAGCGACGTCGAGCTTGCCGTCACTATTCACGTCGCCGGTTGCCATCTCACTAGGCTCGTCCGGAACTGTCGTCTCACTGAGAGGTGGACCAAATTGGCCATCGCTTCTGCCTGGTAAGATGAGAATGCTGCGCGTCTTATTACAAGCCACGATGAGGTCCAGCTTCTGGTCATTGTTCATGTCGCCGATCAGTACGTTGGCGGGGCCGTTGGACACGGTTAGCGGCGAACCTGGAGCGTTCAGGAATAGCGACGTTTCAGTTAAAGAGGCGTTTCCGGAATTGCAGGAGATGAGGAACAACATTGAGAGCGCAGCCGGCAACAACCGTAATATCAACGCACTCGAAACAAATTGTTGCGCGTTGGATCGACTGATGCA
Source organism: uncultured Acidobacteriota bacterium (assembly GCA_963826255.1). GTDB lineage: Bacteria > Acidobacteriota > Blastocatellia > Pyrinomonadales > Pyrinomonadaceae > PSRF01. The sequence continues at coordinate 4,077,222 of CAWGWK010000002.1, read as the reverse complement.
CGCTGGTGTTGAAAAAGTGTACTTCAAAGCGTCTCCTCATAATCCCACCCGGGCCATGATCGTATCAAGCCACATTTAAGACGCTTCGGAGTTTCTTTTTCTTCCATTTGAATTCCCATTGCGTCCATCAAATCGTTTGCGGATCCGTTTCCTTGGAAATGCTTCCAAAAAAACGTTTTTCTAAGAAATTTCGCTTGGCTGAAATTCATAAGAGAGACTAAACTGCCCGCCATGTTAAACGATTTCTTCTACGCGTTTCGCACGCTGCGCAAGAGTCCCGTATTTACAATCACGGTCGTGGTCACCATCGCCCTGGCTATTGGCGCCAGCACTGCTATTTTTAGCGTCACTAACGGCGTGCTGCTGCGGAAACTTCCTTACAAGGATCCGGAGCGGCTGGTCCTGGCCCGCGGAGATCTGCAGAAACGGAATGTCAAAGACTTTCCGGTTTCCAATGCCGACTATCTCGATCTGCGCAACGGTGCAAAGAACAGTTTCGAGGATTTCGCTGCCGTCAGTACGTTTCGCTTCACTCTGCCTGGTTTGGACGGTACGCCTGAGCGAATCCGTGCGGCCGCCGTATCGACTAACTTCTTTCAAATGATGGGGGGGTCGATCGTCGCGGGCCGAGACTTTCAGGAGTCTGATGGTACCCCCAACCCGGCAGCGCCCGCGGGACAAGACGGCAATGCCCCTGCTGCTAATGCGCCACCTCCGTTGCCGACCATGGTCATTCTGAGCAACGAATACTTCCAACAGCGCTTTGGCGGCGATCGATCGATGATCGGGAAAACTCTTCCAGTGGCCGCTGCGTTTGGACCACCGCCAATCGTCGTGGGTGTGCTGGCCCCAGGTTTTGAATTGCTGTTTCCGCCGAAAGCGAACATGGAACAGTTTCCGAGTGTCTGGATTGCCGCGCGCATTCCCTACGACGTAGCGAACCGCAACAACGTGCAGTGGCGTGTTATTGGAAGGCTCAAGCCTGGTGCCTCGATGACGCAAGCGCAGGCCGAAGCCGAGACCGTCGCGGCAAAAATTCGCGAGGAAAACACGATCTCCATGACGGCCGGTCAGTATTTCCAACTTGTGCCGATGAAGCAGCACCTTGTCAACGAAGTTCGACCCGCGATTCTCGCGCTCATGGGTGCGGTAATTTTCTTGCTGCTGATTGCCTGTGCGAATGTGGCGAACCTGATGTTGGTGAGAGCTTCGTCGCGCGAACGAGAGCTGGCCGTTCGGGCCGCGTTGGGCGCCGGTTGGTGGCAACTGATCCGGCAAACACTCGCCGAGGCGCTGGTATTGGCCGCGCTCGGAACCGCCATTGGAGTTGGGCTTGCGTATTTAGGTATTCGCCAACTGCTCGCGATCGCGCCCGAGAATCTGCCTCGCTTGAATGCAATCGCGATTGACACGCAGGTGTTGGGATTTTCCGTTTTAGCAGGACTTTTGTCGGCTATGCTCTTTGGTGTGATCCCGGCTCTTCGCACTGCGAAACCAAACCTGATGGAAACTCTACGCGCTGCTGGCCGAACCGGCGCACTCGGCGCTGTCGGACTGCGCAATGCTGTAGTAGTCGTGGAAGTTGCGCTTGCATTTGTACTCCTGATTGGCTCGGGTTTGATGTTCCGCACCTTCATTAACATTCAACGTGTAAATCTCGGGTTCAACCCGCAAGGGCTGCTAACGTTTCAACTTCTCGGCAATATCGGCAACACACCTCAGGAAGCGGCTAACTTCAAGCGCCAGCTTCGCGAGCAACTCGACGCGATCCCAGGTGTGAACAGTGTTACAGCGTCATTTCCATTGCCGCTTGCCGGCGGGTTTAGTCCTGTACGATGGGGCGGAGCCGAGGCTCAAAACGATCCCAGTAAGTTTCAAGCTGCCGATCTTCAGATCGTTCTTCCCGGTTATTTCGAAGCAATGGGCACGACACTTCTGGCCGGACGCACGTTTACGCAGGAAGACAGCACGCCTGACCGGAATCTACTCATAATCGATCAAGCACTCGCGGCGAAAGCATTTCCAAACGAGTCTGCGGTGGGCAAGCGAATCCTGTTTCGGGTTCGCACGCCTGAGGCTCAATGGGGAGAGATCATTGGTGTGGTGGCCCATCAGCGCAACACCTCTCTGGTCGAACCCGGCCGCGAACAACTGTACATTACCGACGGATATGTGAATCACCAGGCTGCTTCCTGGTGGGCACTGCGTACTGATGGAGATCCCGCCAGCATTGCCAACACTGTGCGCGAAGTAGTTAGAAAAGCCGGCTCGGAGACGTTTATCAACGAGATGCAACCCATGAACACGCTGGTGGTCCAGGCCCAGGCACAGACACGCTTTTCGCTCTTGCTGATCGGAGTTTTCTCCACGATAGCAGTACTCCTTGCCGGCGTGGGTTTGTATGGCGTACTTGCTACTCTCGTCCGCCAGCGAACCGCGGAGATTGGAGTGCGGATGGCTTTGGGCGCAGCGCCGTCGCGCATCTTTCGTTTGATGGTAGGAAAAGGGCTCTACCTCAGCGTGATTGGTATCGTGATCGGTCTGCTCGCAGCGTTTGCACTTACACGCGTTCTGGTGAGCATGCTCGTCGAGGTCAAGCCCACGGATCCCGTTACGTTCGCATCGGTCGCGGTGCTTTTCCTGTTTATTGCTGTGCTGGCTTCGTGGCTTCCAGCTCTCCGAGCGGCGCGACTAGATCCGACAACGGCCCTGCGGAATGAGTAGTGTGGGAAAATGAAAACATTTCCATGGGGAACCTACGAATGCAACGTCGCTGAACAAACCGTCGTATTTATCATTGATTACGCAGCTTTCTGAGCCTTAAGAAAACGGACTACGCAGCAATCAGTAATCGTCCGACGAGTCGAGCACACGCTGCATGCCTACTGTTCAAGAATGGGTGGAGGCACTAACAGTTTCTCGACGGGTGCGCGTTGAATCCTCGCCGGCGTTGATTGCGGAGATCCAGCAACGACAACTTCGAAAACAAACAGAGCGACAGCAACGAGGCCAACCTTTGCCGTCGCAAAAGTCGCAATTAACGACAGTAGCGCCATTTGCGCCTCAAACGGAAATTAATGTCATTCCCGTTCACTTGTCGCTTCGACTCGGCGCGGTAACCACCCCCGCAGTTGAAAACCTCGCCGATATCTGCTCGACATGGGCATGTTTTCGATATCTGTGGGCGTTCGAGATTCCTCAACTGAGCTTTTACAATCAGTCATGTGCCGACGAAGGACCGAATTAATGTCGATGTTTTCCAAGGGATCGAGAGGCCGGTCTATGAATCAATTCTCCAGGAAGATATGGATCGGGAGACGGAAGCGACACGAGAGTTTACAGCAAGGACTCTGCAGATCGCTGGTGACGTTGATAGGCGTCAACCAGTCGTTGTTTCACATGACCAGAATTCCGGGATTATTAGAACCGCTGGTCCTGACGGTTCACTATTGGAAGTAACAATTTCTGAAGGTTGAGTTCCCGCCAACATCAAGTATCCGTCATGCTACTGCGTAGTTGAAACTCGGCATTTCTCTGCGTCGCTGCGGTTTCGATCGCTCATGATCGGAACCGCAGAGGCACAAAGCGATGCCGACAATTCCAAAGGTTATTCAAGCTGCAAGTGATCGATAGTCGTTTCGCCTGCTTCAATACGACGCACGACCTGACCCAAGTACGGATCCTTTATTTCCAATGCATAACGGATCAGGGATCGGGTTTGTCTTGGGAGTGAACTGTTGGTAATGAGTAGTCGAGCGCGTCGTTTAAGAGAAGCGTCGATGATGTGAGATTTTTCTTGGCGCGGTGTTGCGCTACTATGAGTGGCCATAATCTTCATCCTTTCTAAGGAAGGTTGAGGGTTTAGGGCTGGCTTTGTGTTAGTGGCACAAGTCGGCCCGCTTCATTTTGGAGGGGTGGCACCACTGTAGCACAGCAATTTTCGCTTCGGTTGTTTACGGCCTGAGAAATTCACGCATGCTATAATTTCTCGCATGGTCGAGGATTCGCGCAGCGAACAAATCAAAGTCAGAGTCATTCGCCACGGGTTGCCGGAGCCACCGGACAATGACTGGTCCATGGCTTCTCCTGAAGAGCGGATTGAAGCCGTGTGGATGCTGACCGAGCTTTGTTTGGCCTGGAACAAACTTTTAGCAAGTGAACCCAGACTTCAAAGAACTGTTACTCGCCTTCAACGCGCACAACGTTGAATACCTGATAGTTGGCGCTCATGCTCTGGCAGCGCACGGGTACGTACGTGCGACCAAAGACCTGGATCTTTGGGTGCGTCCTGAGCAGTCGAACGCTCAAAAGGTATTACAAGCGCTCGCAGACTTCGGCGCACCTTTGAGCGATCTAACGATTGACGATTTGAGCAGGAAAGAGACGATCTTTCAGATTGGGCTGCCGCCGTTACGCATCGACATAATCACCAACATCGATGGCGTTGAGTTTGCCGAAGCGTGGCCGGATCGATTAGAGACCTTGTTTGGTGGTGTGCCCGCCTTTGTGCTTTCTCGTCACCACCTGATTACAAATAAGAGAACCAGCGCGCGCCTGCAAGACCTTGCTGATGTACAGCAGTTGGAAACAACGAAAGATCAGTAGACGTCGGCTTCCGTCCCGGCTCAGAGTTCGAACACATCCGTCAGTCGCTTGGCGAGATCATCCTCAGTCATCTGGCCGGCGCTGATAAGCGCGCGTGTAGACAATCAGAGCTATCGACGCTGCTATCAATAGCGGTGAGGAATACACACCAGGCATGAACTCTCGCATGTAAAGTGAACCTGCAATGTGGAGTAATCCGTTTAGCAGCATGAATACTGCGAATACGTGAGATATTGGACGCATGGCCCATCGTCCTTTCCAAACGAAAAAGGACGACGCGGTCAACATAACGACCGCGAAGATTAGCAGTGAAAGCCAGACCTCAAAGGTAAAGGTCGGCAGGGACATTAGTGGGTATTTTTCCCGGATTGCCAGAACAGTTGGGTTGTACCACTCCAAAAACCCCGTCAACGCCTCATCAGCAACATGGATTGCCAGGGCGCCACACAGAGCCATCCAGGCCAGCCAGTGTTGACGCCGGAGGCGACTTCGGCGAGAAATGTTCAAAGCCTCTGCCTCCATAATCCCGGGCCGCCTCGACGATTCACTCGACTTAGGCTAGTCCCGCACGTTGCGGTACCATTATCGGTGCAATGTAGCACAAGGTCGGAACCAACTCCTGATTGTCATGATGCGTAGAGTGGCTTCTCTGTTCGCAATAATTGTGCTGGTAGCGTCGGCTGCGCTGCCACAACAGGCTCCGGTACGTCGTTACCAAACGCCTCCCGCGCGTACCGACGGCTGGCAAACTGCAACCGCAGACTCAGTTGGATTCGATTCAATACGGCTCGCCGCACTGACTGAAGCGATTCGCAGTTGGCCCGAGTTAGGCGTTCACGCAATCCTCATTGAGCGCAACGGTCGGCTGATCTACGAAGAATACTTCGACGGATTCGACGAACGTTGGGGAGAGTCTATTGGCCGGGTGACTATGACACCGGAGTCGAAACACGATCTCAGATCGATCACGAAAAGTGTTGTCAGTGCACTTATCGGGATCGCACATGGCGAAGGCAAGATTGAGTCTTTGGACCAGCCGATTATCAAGTGGTTTCCCGAGTATCCGGAACTTGACACAGCGGAGCGTCGACGCGTCACGCTCGCTCACGCCCTCTCGATGACTGCCGGATTCGACTGGAACGAAGACATACCCTATAACGATCCGCGCAACGATGAGATCCGCATGACGCGCGACTCGCAGCCGCTAAAATATGCATTGGCGCGTCCATTCACAACCGGCCCGGGTTCTGATTTCAAATATAACGGTGGGCTGACGCAGGTATTAGCCGCCGTGCTGGTGCGCGCGACGAACATGTCGCTTCAGGAATATGCGCGAGTGAAATTGTTTGAGCCGCTCGGTATCACAGATGTTGAATGGGTTGGAAATCTTGCGGGCATGCCTGCCGCGGCGTCCGGTCTACGGTTGCGTGCACGAGATCTTGCGAAATTCGGATCGTTGTATCTGAATGAGGGAAAGTGGAACGGCAAACAAGTTATTCCCGCTAAATGGGTAGAGCTTTCGACGCGTCGACAATTCCGATTTCCAGCACGCACCGGACCAAATAGTGGCGGCGAATTTGGATACGGATATTTGTGGTGGTATTCCTGTTATCCGTCTCCCGCAGGTTTGATCGAGGCGCGTACGGCTGTTGGCAATGGTCAACAACGCGTCTTCGTGCTTCCGACACTCAATATAGTGGTAACTATATTTGCGGGTCGCTATAACGACTTCACGACTGGCAGTACACTCGGCCGAAGAATTTTGCTCGATCACATAATGCCGGCAGTCAAAACTGGCGTTCGCACTGGCTGTCCAGGCGCATAACGTATACGAATTTTGGAAAGTCTGAATAACATCGTCGCCGCTGATCTGCCAAAAGAGATGCAGTCGCATCATTATCCGATCCTGTATCAGGTTGAGGAAACTCACTGGTGGTATCTAGGTTGACGTCGAATTATTCAGTCGCTGGTAGAGAAGATTTGTAAAACGCTGAACGTTTCGAATCCGAGAATTCTCGATGTTGGGTGTGGCACTGGAGCGAATCTCAAGATGCTCGCCGACCACGGGAGAGCGGAGGGCGTTGACATCTCTCCACAAGCCGTTGACTTCTGCCGTGAGCGCGGTTTGGATTCGGTGAAGCTTGGAGCCATAGAGCAACTGCCATACGAAAGCGGTTCGTTTGAACTAGTCACCGCACTCGATGTCGTTGAACACCTTGACGATGACGTCGCAGGACTGCGAGAGATGAGAAGAGTCTTACGTAGCGACGGACGTCTGCTGGTGTTTGTTCCAGCGTTTATGTTTCTTTGGGGCGTTCAGGATGATGTGAGCAACCACCGCCGCCGCTACACATTGCCGCGTTTGCTGAAGGCGGTAGAAGCGGCAGGATTTTCTATCGAGTGGGCCAGCTACGCAAATATCACCTTTTTTCTGCCTGTGCTTCTCGTGCGTTCGGTAATGCGCTGGCTGAGTTTGCGTGCGGCTACAGAATACGGAATAAACATTTCGCTGATGAATGGACCGTTTAGTTGGTTGTTCGCCGCTGAACGTTTTGTTCTTGAACGCGGGAGATTTCCGTTTGGGGTCTCGGCAGTCTGTATTGCTCGGCGAGTAGAAGATTAGTGTTACTTCACGACGGAACGAGAAGCGAGCCGTCTTTCGCTCCTCTGCCTGGGTGAGAACCTGTACTTCAAAAGATTCGAGGTAAACTCGAGGATCGCTTTCGGCTTTACGAATGAACCTCTGTTGTCGTTGACCTTGAAATGGACAGGTGTTTCACCAATCTTCAGCCCGAGCTCACGTGCGCGGATCACTATCTCGGCATCGGCAAACCAATCGTCGGATTGGAGTTGCAGCAGTTCGTACTTATCGCGCCGAATGATCTTAGGTTTGGAGTTGATGTCGCGGACTTTGAATCCGAAAAGCAGGCTGAAGATCGTGTTGTACACGGTGGAGATCACGCGTCGATACAGACCGTCGTCACGTACTACGCGGTATGTTTTAGTTAAATCAAGATCCTCAAGCTCACATTTCAGAAGACAGGCGATTATAGACTCCGGCGGAAATTGCCCGTCGCCATCGATAACACCGATGTACGTACCGCGCGCGGCGTCGAGACCCATACGCATGTCCCATCCCATCATTCCTTGCTTGGGGCGAATAACCGTGCGGATGTTGTCTGAGCGTTCGGCGAGTTTTGTGACTACTTCGGGCGTTTCGTCGTCGCTTCCCTCGATGTAGTTTCCGACGAGCACGAGCTCCCAGGAAAAATTGCAGCGCGACAATGTTCGCTGCAAACGCTCAACGAATGGAATAATACTTCGTCCGCTTCGGTAACAAAGGACTACGAGTGAAAAATGGGGCTGGGGCTCAGTCACGCGGCGATGTTATTACGTATCCAAGGTGGCCGCAACACAGAGCCATCCACAGATTACACAGATTGTTTTCTGTGTAATGCGGTTCATAATCGATAATCATGCGAATCCTCGTTACCGGTGCGTCGTCGCCTCTCGCAGTTGGCGTGCTGCGTCATTTGCTCTTGAATAGCGACCTGGAGCTTTGGTGCGGGCGTCACCGCAAAGAAATTCCGATTGCCGATCCGAGGTTGCACGTGATCGATTTAGACCTCGAATCCGACTTGAGCGCAACTTTATCGCGCACGCATTTCGATATGGTCATTCACTTTGCGGGAGTGACTCACGCGCCGGATGAACAGCAATACTGGAAAGTTAATCTGGAAGGAACAGTTCGACTGGCTCAGGCAACGCGCGAGAATGGTTGTCGCCGTTTCGTATACATCAGTACGCGCTGCGCTACTCATGGGAGTGGAGCGTATGGCGAGTCAAAACTCGCGGCCGAGCAGGAACTTCAGAAGTGGGAGTGGAAGAGTCTGTTAATCATTCGTCCGGCGGAAATCTATGGGGGTGGAGGCAAAGAGGGGATTGATCGCATGTTAGCGGTTGCGCGCAGGTGGCGAATCATTCCAGCTCTGTTTGGCCACTCTAATCTGCTGTTCGCTCCGATGCATGTGGATGACTTCAGCCGGCTCGCGGCCCAGCTAATTCAACAACACCAGGATGGAGTCAGAGTTGAAAACGTGTGCGGTCCTGAGGACCTGAACGGAATGGTCCTGGCGTATCGGATCGGCAAACGTTATCGCGCAGTTCCGCTGCCGCTGTGGTGGCCGGCGCTGGCGCTTAGTTTCAAGGTGTTGCACAAAGTTGGATTTGCAATCGTGAAGCCGGATCAGTTGACGCGCTTAACCGGTGAAAAGACGGGAACCGCTGCGAGTGCGAGGAGCAGTCCTGCGGCGTTAAGGCGTTTTCCTGCGAACTGAATCGGGGTTGAAGGTCGTTGGCGCAGCGGTCGATTAAGAATTTCATTAGCCCGAGATGTGCACGGAGTCGAGCTTGTCATGCGCGATTACGGCATGAGCATAAGCAAGACAGGCCCTGAGGTCATCCGGTTCTAAATCAGGGTAGTCCGTGAGGATCGTTTCAGGAGTTTCCCCTTGAGCAAGCAGACTGAGTATCAGCTCGACAGAGATGCGCATCCCGCGAATTATCGGCTTACCACCAAAAATCTCGGGGTTCACAGTTATTCGTCTAAGAAGCGTCTCGTCGATCATCGGTCACTTAATTTTCAGCGTTCGATGGAGCGAACAATTTGTACGCTCGACATTGTAGATTATAGGCAAAGACAAGACCATGAGTGACGAAAAATGGATTATTTCAGACAAGGACCATCTTGGCGGTAAGCCGCGGGTGAAAGGAACACGTATTTCAATAGCCTTTCTTCTGGACTGTCTGGCTAACGGCATGAGTGTTGCCGAGATACTCGACGCTTACCCAACTTTGACTGAAAACGCTGTGCGAGGCGCTTTGCGTGAACTGCGAGATTTTGAATTTGCGCCTCACTCCGAGGATAGCTTGCGCATGAGTTCTTGTGGGCCTGACACATGAAGAGCACCTTCATGATCCACAAAAACAGCCCAGCTAAAATCTCTGCCGACTATTGCGTTCTCGAAGCCGCTATTGATGCTTGCGAGGGTGTCATGGGTCAGTTCTGCTGTTTCGATCTCAAAGTCTGTATCTTCTCCCTCAATGCTCTCAGTCTTGAAGTAATAGACGATTTCTTCTCCGCGACTTTGCAGCCACTCCCGAAGTCGCCCTAATACTTCGTCTGGCCACACATAGTCATAAACTCCCTGCACCTTTCCTTGGTAAGGGAGATTAGCGGGAAGTGCAGGCACATAAAGTTCGCGTGTTTTGGGTAGTAGTACCTTGTACTGTCCCCATGCGTCGTCAGAAATCGTTCTCACGGCTGAATATGAACCTTACTCTCCCGCCTTTAACGCAGAGTAGCCACCTGACTCGCCTTCGTAATTTGCAGTTTCCAATCTTCGATCGGCGTCCCTTTCGTCTGTAGGTTCGACGTCAAGTAGTAGAGCCGTTGCGTAGCCGGTGCATTCGGCGCCTGTGTGAAGCGATCGTGCAAGAAGTACGGCGGTATGGACTGGTAATAGAGAGCGGCTGTGATTGTTACATTTTTTGCGGTGAATGCATTCAGTGGAATTTCATATCTCACGACATTCGTTCCACTCCCATCGGCGTAGGCCGGATCTCCACCAACGCTGACCGGATGTGTTTCATGAAGGTAATCGGCGGGTATGAACGGCGTCTTGTCAGCTTTGAGTGGTCCGGTGCTGGTCCATCCAAACGGCAAGAGCCGGTTGTCTTTCAACTGATAGTCGCGCCTGAGAAAGCTGGTTGTCATCGCGCACTGAATATTCAGGTTTAGCTCCTCATAGATCTGAACCTGGTCTTGCCGTGTGATCGCTGATCCGGTGTTCTTTTGAGCGTCCCAGAAAAAGTGTGGCTGATAGTGCTGCGGATTTGTACCCGGAAGATATTTGTTGTTGCATCCAGCCGGATAGCCGTGATTCACAGGCTTGCTGCCATCTTTGTAGACGTCAAATAGTTCTGACGCCAGCCTTTCACTAGCGGCGGCGCCTTTCGTGATCACACCGAGTTCGTTTGTACAACCTGAACACCAAACTGTCTTACCCGAATCGTTATCAATTACACGAAACTCTAAAAACGCGCGGCGAAAGCCAACGCCGCTTGGAAGACGATGGCCGGTTTTATTCGTCACCTTCACATCCGCGATGAGTTTCTGGTTGCTGATTGTAGCCGGCGATACTGAGACTTCAGCGGTAGAGTTCTGCGCCTGTTGCACAAAAGCATCAATCGCCGTCGATAGATCGTCGAGCCCCGACATGTAATCGTTTTGCCGCACGCCCAAAATATAGTTGGCGAGGATGTTGGTCCCATTCGATTTATAAGGTGTCATCGATTGGCGAAACAGTTCCAGGAGGGTGACGTTCAGACCCTGAAATTGATGACGAGCAAAATCCTTCTCGCGAAAGCGAACGCGAATCTTTTCATCGGGTAAGCGATTGCCGGTTTGTGGATATTGATCGTCTTCGATAAACGCGATTGGCTGTTGGATCAGTGGAATGTTGAGTGTCCCCTTGGAGTTGCTGTACTTCGTTGGCATGTGACAGTTCTGGCACGTTTGCGCTTTTGAATTCGTGCCAACTTCGTTCTGGTAACCACTGTTAAGCCATTCGAGATAAGTTACCTGCTCGAGGTGGGGCTTGTTGGGATCGGCGTCTGGATTGTCCATCAAAGGCAGGTTGATCGTGTGGCAATTGCCGCACATGCGAGAGCTTTTGATGTACGCATTGTGCTTTGGTTTGATGCCAAGAGAGTTGTTCATTGGGTCGGTAACAATCTCTGCATCTTTGAATGGTCCAAGTAGCTCTGCGGGATCGCCAGTCGTGAAATTCCCCGTGATCTTGTTTTTGAGGAAATCGAGGAAGGAACCTTTATCTTGAACTATTCGATGACACGCCATGCAGCTAACGCCATCACGGGCCAAAGCTCCATAGATATACGCGTTCTTGTCGTTCACTCGGGAATTCGTATCGTAAGTGGCGTAAACCAGCTCTCGCTCAAAATTGCCTTTATCAGGTCCGCCGTGATCGTCATCCAGACGGCGTTTACCCATCACTCCATGACACTTGAAGCAGGTGTTGTTGATGGCTTTGATCTTTTCCGCGACCTTTGCCGGATCGTTTTTGAAGAAACTTTTTACGAAAGCAATTTCGCTGTCCAGTTGTGCATAGAAAACCGGATCGCGGCCGGCCAATCCCATCGGCGACCAACGCCACTCGCCGTATGGTGAAACGTTCATCACGGGCGTTGACCCATCCGCTTGTTTCGTGCCGAAGTAAATCATCACATTCCCATACATGCCTCCGCTGTGACACCCCATGCATTGATCGGAAGTAAGAAACTGGTTCGGATTGGGAGATGGTGCGGGCTTCGATCCAGCCGTTCCGATATTCTGCGGAAAAATATGATCGTAAGTCTCTCCCGGAAATTTCTGCACCTTGTCCAGAGGGACAGGCGCTATAGAGTTATAGAAAGCAACGAATTTTGGATCGACAGTCGGAGGTTTTAGCATCCCCATCTGTCGAAAGAGTGAGTCTTCCTGCAAATCACTCGCATCTGCGTTATGGCCGGCAGTGGGAATCTCTCTATCGCTTACAGACGATTCACTGCACGGTTGCGCTGGAGCTGATGAATGCGCTGTTGCGGGAGCAGACGCCCAACTCAGATCGACAAAGTAAGAATCCGGATCCCCGGGGAAGCCCTTGATGTTCTTTGAATAAGTAAACGTGTGTTCTTTCTCAGCCGAAGCATGACACCTCACACAGTAGAGTCCGAATCCTGCGTACGGATAAGCAAATGGAAAATTGTTATTGTCGACACATTGAGCATCCCAAATCTCCGCCCAGTACCAACCGTCCTGCGAGCCTTTACTGTCTTTGATCATGATGGTCCAGCCGTTTATTCCTTTCGGAGGCTGGAGTTGGTACCTGGCTGCGGGCGGGGAATACTGTTCCTTTACGATCATTGCTCCATCTGGAATTAACTGGCCTGAGTCTCTGCGTAAGAGCCAGTTAATGAGTGACGGCGAGTAATAGATTTTGACAGTCGGGTGCACGCCGTAGCTGACGCCGTTTATGAATGGTCCAGTATCTCGAAATTTTTTGTCTTCACACCAATTCAGGGTTCGATATTTTCCGCTGCTGAGAAATGATTTGAGCTGTGTTTGAAATTCTGGAAGTTTGGCGGGGAGAAAACCACTAGGCAGCGGCAAGCCGCTTTCGTGTCCATTGGCGCATGGTGACGTTTGAGCCGGGGTTGAGGAAACACAAAACACTAGCATCGTGCTGATAACCAGAATGTTAGCCAGCAATCGGAGTTGCATGTTCTAGCTCCTTCGGTGGGCTGCGTCACTACGACCAGGTGATCACGTCGGGTATATGTTGATTGAGCAAGTGTCTCGTCAGAAGAATGCCGGAAGTTGAGACGCAGGGCACTGTATCTTGCGCGCAAAAGAGCGTCAAGGTTTTAAGCGGTAACGGATTTGTAGTACGAAGGTCCATCGCGGAACTGGCTTTGCACGAAACCTAGCTATCGAGAAGATCTCTCGCGCAAGGTGCAAAGGCCCAAAGCGCTACCGGCCCTTCTAAAGGGCTTTCTTTGCTCCTTTGCTTCTTTGCGCGAGAAATACTCTTCGCCCACCGTGCGTTGGTTACTTCGTGCAGCCCGCGGAACTCAAAAAATTCTGGGTCGCACGAAATATTTTGTCCCAAAATGCCATATGAGTTGACTGCTGAATTCTTGTTGCATCTTTAACCATCACTGAGGCCCCCTATGAAATTGACGCTAATTTCACTCTTCCTGACAATTTGCTTTAGTTCCGTCACGCTGGCGCAGGACGCGTCGGACGACAGGACCAGAAGACTACTCGAACAAGCCGCCAAAAATGGAAAGCCACTTCCAAGTGAGATCACGGTCAATTCCAGCGTTCGTGTTCAGGCTGTTCTCATTCCGCGAGTCGATGCGGAGCGAATTTTTGGCAAAGAGATTGCCAGGAATTATGCGGTGATTGAAGTGAACGTAGGCAACAAGAGCCCCACCGCGGCGTTCATAATTCATGGGGTCTTTATCGATTACCGCGAATGGCCGCTTAGCGGTGTTTCGCCTACCGACAAGGTCGCAGAGCGCAGTACTGACAAATATCAGGCGCCCTCGATTCCCACCCAGGTAGCAAGTGAAGAGTATAGGGTTGTGAGAGGACAATTACTCGACGCTCAAGGCGACACGCTGCGGAACCGTTTTCTGCGCTGGTTGACATTCGCCGGCAACCTGGCCGGTGCGTACACGTTCTCCTTGAATGAACAAGGCATAGTCAAGGGAATCGCGGCAGCAACTGGTGTGGGAATTCCGGGCTTCGCCACCGCATGGCCGGATCGAACTGTAGAACAACTCAATCGGGTCAGTGACCTGGGATTTCGCGCGAACAAATTGGTTCCGAAGGAATCCTCGGAAATTATAGTTTGCTTCTTCCCTATCGATAGATTTCTTACTCCGGGGTTGCGAAAACTTTTCCTGAAGTCACCGGCGCTCTTCTTTGCACCGTTGCAGATGCTGGTTGATAAGACAATTCAAACGGACGTCCAAGCCGTTTTAGATGAGCTTGGCAGCGGCTTCACCTTTGATCAATTAGCCAAGCACTTGCCATGTTATATGGTAGTAAGCCACCAACAACTAGACAATCCCGGGTTTGAACCTTGTATGTCTGGATTCGGGCTTGAGCGTGATCCGCAGCCTGGTCGTCCAAACAAACTAAAAGTAAAAGCCGGTGAGTTCGATAAATTTGAGCCGTTCATGGCGCTTGATTTTATCGGCAATGTCAGCCTCAATCGCGTTACCGTCACGGTCGATGGCGCGATGGCCGTAAACGTAAATTCAATCCCTGCCAGAATCGACGAAGTTGTATTAGACGAAGTCGCGGATTGCGGCGACGCCGGTAGCGAATGTTTTTGGAGAAACGTCACCGCCGGTGATGGCGTGCGTACAGGTGTGATTCGGGGAGCCTACCTGAAGGGCGCCGACCTGGAGCTTGCCGAGGCAGACGCGCTGAGCATTACCGAACTTAAGAAGATCGATGAAGGGTTGACCGACAACGATCTCCGCTTTTCCTTCAAGCTCAACGCGCCGGTTCGCAATCAAACCAAGCTACATTTCAGGATGACGAAACCGGCCGAAAACGCTGACGGCAGACCACTTGAAAGTAACACGTGGGAACACGTTGTTGCTTACTCTCCTTCTGCGACTGCAATTAGCTCAGTTACCATCGATAATGTTTCGGCGCCGCCCAAACTAATGGTGAAAGGGAAAGGCTTTAAGGTCACGCCCTTAACTGTCTCCTTGCTTCCGCAAGCCGGAGACTCGGTAACGGTCACACCAACGGCAAGTACGCTGACGGATGAGACCTTTGAAGTTGTGCTTCCAACCGGCGCCAAGAAGCTCCACGCGGGTTGTTGGCGGGTGCAGGTAAAAGCTGGCGAACCAACTTCCAACAAATCAGAGTGGTTTGCCGTTCCGCCTGATCCGTCACTGGATTCCGCGGAGCGCACTGACAAGTTCATTTTCGTAAAAGGAAAGGACCTGGTTGACTTCAGCGCCTGCGGTGGTCAGCAGCTCAGTTTCAAACTGCTGAAAAAGGACGACAGCGACCCGACAGATCTTGAAGTCAAGGACTGGAACAATGGAGCACCTTTATTAAGACTTCCGGACAAGGCGAAGACAGGTGAGTGGAAAGTACAGGTCTTCCTAAAGGGGGTCAACGACAAAAAGGGTGAGAAACCTTTGACCGTCCGCCAATAACCAGGAGACAACTCATGGCCACTACCGTCACTAAGCCGCCCGTCGATTTCGATCAGGAAGTTAGGTTCGCCGTTGTCATGTACGGTGGTGCCTCGCTTGCTATCTACATCAATGGTGTGGCGCAGGAACTGCTCCGGCTCGTCCGCGCCACAGCGCCGGAATTCGGCGAAACCCCGAATGGGCGTCAGGCGCATCTCGCCGACGAAGAACTCCGCGGCTCTGAACGCGTCTATCGTCGCCTCGGGCGCTTGCTCAGTCGACAGGGAATACAGCGTGATGAGAACGACAGCAACGCGGATAGTCATCCTATCCGAACGCGGTTCGTCGTGGACATTCTGACGGGCACTTCCGCCGGAGGCATCAACGCTGTCTATCTCGCAAAAGCGCTTGCCAATGATCAGGACATGGACGAGTTGCATAACCTCTGGCTGACAGAGGGCGACATCGCCGTTCTTCTTAACGACAAAATTTCTTACACTGACGATCTGGGATTCACAATTGACGATGAGAACTACAAAGGGGAGCCGTGGTCGTTGCTCAACAGCCGGCGCATACACCTGCGCTTGCTCAAAGCGCTGCGCGGGATGGAGACGACACGGAAGCAGAAGCAGGGCGAGCCGACCTGTTTGAAGGGCGAGTCTCCGCTCGTTGACGAACTCGACCTCTTCGTAACCGCCACCGACATGCAGGGCCTCGTCGTGAATTTGCGTCTGGCTGACAAGTTGGCCAGCGAGTACCGCCACCGCAACGTCTTCCGGTTCCGCTACCGCGGGAAGCGCGCCACCGACACTGACAACGATAACGAACTCAACGAACTGGACCCCAAGAACAACGCCTTCCTCGCCTTCGCCGCGCGGGCTACGTCGGCCCACCAGGCTGCCTTCTCACCTGTTAAGTTCGACGACAGCACGCACGTCATTGCGAAGCACGCTTTGGCCGGCGAGCACCCGGCCAACGCCCGGGAGCTGCGCGCTTTCTACCAGGACTACCTGCTCCAGCGCGCGGGTGAGGGTAACGGTGCGCCCGCCGACCCGGACCAACTCGCCGCCGATTTTCGCAGCGTCTGGTTCGTTGACGGCGGCACGCTCGACAACAAGCCTTTCAGCTTCGTCGTCCAGCAGTTGCCGCAGCGTCACGCCGAGACGTTCGTTGATCGCAAGCTGCTGTACGTGGAGCCGTCGCCCGAGCACCTGAAGCGTGTCGAGGCGCTCAAGGAGCGGCCGCGAATCAAGGAGAACGCGCTCGCGGCGCTGTCATCGCTGCCGCGCTACGAGACCATCATCGAAGACTTGACGCGGCTGCTCGAACGCAACCGTCTTGTCGAGCGGCTCCGCCATATCATGCTTGGGGCGGAAGAGGACTTGCGCTACGGACTCAATCCGAAGCAGGAGCGCACGCGCGGCGAATTGCGCCGCGCTATCGCGGACCGTGGGGAGCTTATGAATTGGCTGCGGGAGCAGGGGCCGGGCTGGGGCAGCTACCAGCGGCTACGCGTCGCGGAGGTGACTGACGACCTGACGCTGCTGGTTGCACGTGCGGCCGGCTTCAGTGAAGAGTCCGATGAATTCCTCGCCATCCGCTACCTCGTGCGCGACTGGCGCGACCGCAATTACGACGCGCACATGGAGCCTGACCCGAACACTGATAAACCGCGGAAGTCGCAGCTAGAGTTCCTTATCGACTTCGACCTCCCATGGGCGATGCGTCGCGTCCGCTTCTGCCTCGCCAAGCTCAACGACGTCGCCTGCCTCGACTCACAGGCTGAGAAGATCGCCGAGGTGGCCCGCGGCGGTGTTACGCCCGAGTGGCCGCCCCGCGAGTCGGAGAAGGAGGAATTCCGCACTGCCCTGCGGAAAATGCGCCAGCAACTCAACGACGCCTTCCTCATCCTGCGCACCGGCCGCCGCAAGCTCTGGTTGCGCGAGTACGAGAAGAATCCGTTCCATACCGCAATCAAATCACTCCAATTGACCTCTGGTGATCTGCTCAGGTTGCTGCGCCAACCGACTGATAAAGATCGCCGCGACGAAGCCCAGCGGATGCTCAGCAAAGAACTGAACCCGCCGGAGCTTCAGACGCGGAACGACGCAGTCGAGGCGCTGACGAACCAGGTCAGGGCAGAGTTAGCGATCCTCATAAACAAAGCCCGCGCCAAGTGCTCTGACGCAATGCGTCCGCCGGAGGGCGCGGCCGAGGCCGAGGCTCCGCGCTGGGAGTTGTTCCTGCGCCAGACACTTTTCTATTACTACAAGTACTTCGACGATTTCGACCAGATCTCGTATCCGATTCTCTACTCGACCGGCATCGGCGAAGAGGTTGACGAGATCGATGTGTTCCGCGTCAGCCCGGAGGACGCGACCGCCCTGATCGATGAGAGTAAGCTGGTGGACGAGAAGGGCCAAGAGGTGAAGGACGCCAAGCTGGGCCGGAAAGTCGAGAAACTCGCCGGCACTACGCTCGCCAACTTCGGCGCGTTCTTGAGGGATAAGTTTCGCATCAACGACATCCTGTGGGGCCGGCTCGACGGGGCCGAACGCGTCATCGCGGCGCTCCTGCCCGCAGACAAGAACCTGTGCGAGCAGATGACGCAGCGAGCGCACCGCGCCATCATAGTCGAGGATAGGTTATTCGCGGATAAGGACGCAGCCAGAGACTGTGCGGTGCAAGGCGCGATTTGGGATGCGCTCGACGCGTGGGACGACGCTCAGCTTCGCGCAAAGCTTCTCGGCGATGCGGCGCAACGACTTCCACAAGACTCAGCCTTCCGCCTTTACGTCGAAGAGTTGACGCGTGACGAGAAGGCGGAGCCGATCAATCTGTTCCGGGAGGCGTTCTTCAAAAATTATAAGGAGAGCCGGCGCCTCAAGGAGGACGCGTCGATCGAATCGATTAAGCGTGCCCAGGGCGTGCTCAGCGGCATGGTCCTCCCCTACTTCCCTGAGAAGGAGGGGGGCAGCAAACTGCGGCGGCTTGTCATGTGGCTCGGCAAACGTCTGCGCATCCTCATCGAGGCCGCGATCGAGCCAGAGGGACAGGCCCGCATCGTGCAGGAGCGGCGTCTCTCCGTGGCCTACGTCACGTCGGTGCTTATACTGGCGTTCGTCTGTCTGCCGGTAATCTTAAAGATGTTCGCGACCGAGTGGCCCTGGCCGGGGCTCGGCTTTCTCGCCATACTCTTTCTCACGCTCCCGTTCGCTTTCCTGCCGCTGGCCGCGACGATCGGTTATAACCTGGTATCGCTCAAACTGAGGGGCAAAATCGGAGCGCTGCTGCTACGCCTTCGGGGAGCTTAACCTTACGCATCACGAGGAGAGGAAACATGGAGACACTCGTTCGCGCAATTGGCGCGCTGGCATCTGTGATGAGCGTGCTGGGCATATTGGTGTTTGTGACGAGCCCGAAGCTGGAAACGAAATTACCTCGCGGCTTGAAGTCACCTGGCTTGGCAATAGAATTTGCTCAGCTTAGCGAAATCGAACGTATGCTCGATGACGCCAACATGCGGGACCAAATCCGAAAGGGGCTTCACTACGACTACTCGTTTATCGCAATGTACTGGCTCCTGTTCGCCGGCATGAGTGCACTACTCGCCGGGCGCACCCCCTCTTGGGCTGTGTGGGCGGGCGTCATTGCTGCTGTTTGCGCAACGGGCGCGGCTATCTTCGACGTAGTCGAGAACCTTAGCATCGCCGCCTTGCTCGACGCTGCTAAAATTCAACCCGAGATGGTACGGAACGTTGCGTCGGCCGGCTTCGGCAAGTGGCTCCTCGTATCACTCTCAACGCTCATCCTCTCGCTTGTTTTCCTGCGCAGAGACTGGCTTGTATTGCTCGGCGGGCTCTATTTACTGGTCGCCGTCATGGGTATTTACGGTCTCCTGCGGAATCCTCGCTTCGTGGAGTGGTCCTTCCTCCTGAACTTCGTTGGGCTGGTAGTTGTGGCGATCGTGTTTAGTGGTTGGCCGCGTAAGATCTTGGACCAGTGGTAGTAGTGGGCGTTGATCCTGCCTGTTTGATTTGATCGATCAGTGTTACCGGATCATCCGTGATAACGCCGTCCACGCCCAGCCATCTCCTCTGGCTTATTAACAGTCCACCCATGAATTTCCATGTTCCCGCACACAAGGTCCGCACTACTGTCCCTTAGGCAACAGCTTGTAACCCGCTTCAATAGGACTTAGAGCAAGCCCTACAAGCTCTTCAAGGATATCTGAGCGGTTCACTTGAATAAAGGTTTTGGCATTCTTAGGGATGGTCCAACCCTGCCGCAGTAGATAGAGCTTCAACGGAGAGTCCTCTGGCAGCGAAGAAGCCATTTCAAACATTTTGCGTGCACCAGCGGGCCACTTTATTCCGACTTTGGAAAACAATGTGCGAGGCTCGCCAACATCTGCACTCATTATGTAACAACAGATTATCGTCACACCAAAATCTCGTATTTGTGCGGCCAGGTCTTGTGGGTCTCCATCGGTGGACTCACCATCGGAGATTAGCAGCAATACTGGCAAGGGGGTTTTATCGGTACGTTTCCCGAGTTCATCTTTAAACCGTATACGGATTTTTCGTAATGCCTCACACATCGGCGTGCTGCCAAAGATGAGACCCTCCGCGTCCGCAAAGCTATTTGAACTCTCTTTCCATAACTCCGCGAGTTCGTTTATTCCGAGAGTTGTCTCTCCAATCATCTGGAGTTTGGCGGACAATCTACGTTGAACCTCGGCAAGGATTCTATTTCGGACCTCTGTTTCTGCACTGGCACGGGCCGCCTCCATGGCAGAGTCAACCAATCCTCCATAACCCCAACTCCGTGCTAGCGAGGCAAGGCTTCCAAGGTCTGATCTGCCGGAGTGTCGCCTCTTAATCTCCTCGGTGTAGCGTTCTTTCAGCTTTTCAATCTCGTCCTTTGAAATGATGCCCTCAGCTGCCTTAACCAGAGATAAGAGATCACAAACGTCTCCCGTGCGCAAGCCAAACGCATACGCAAATAGATGAACGGGCGCGTCAGTTTTTTCCACCGACTCTAGGAACTGTTTGCTGTTGGAGATTCCATCCCGCAATGCCTGTCTAAAGCCTTCGAGCCGCGTTTGTTTGCTGCCACTTCTATTGTCAATGCTAGCTTCCATAGAGCCAGATACGTCAATTCCGATCCCGACTAGTAACGGCTGCGGTTCAACGGCGGCCAGCTCTGAAATCATTCTCCCGCTATCGACCAATTGCGCGACATTATGATTCGCTATCTGAATCGTTTCTCCCTTGCGAACGATTTTGGGGACTCTACTATCCGAGTGTCCCGCGAGTCGAAGAGCATGAACACCCTGCCGGAAAGAGAATTCAATGTCTTTCCCCGCGCCAATTGAATCGTAAAAGCCACCGGTAAAGATAACTGCTGCGTCGTTGGAGATAGGTCCCTCCATTGCAATAGTGAAAGGCACTCCCAGGGACGTAAACTCACCTTGCGAGATTGAGTAGCAGGCATTCATGAGAATGCATTGCAGAGGTGGCACAAACTCTTCTAGTAAACCAGCGATTGCATCACGTGGGGGGATATACATGCGTCCAGAGTTGTCTTCAAATGCAAGGCCCGTCCCGGTTCCATGACCTGAAAAATGGATCACCTGAAACTCATCGTCCAGCAGTGCACGTCTTACGTCCTCAATTGTGACTGCGTGCTTACGAACAAGCTGTATGTTGTCACGATACTTACTGCGGTGTATGCATTCCTCGATTTTTCTGTCTTCTTCGCCCAGTCGAAGAGGGCTAGTCCCGCGAGGATTAGCAAATACGGCCAAAACTTTCATGCTGTCCTCCTTCTCTCTGCACTGAGGGATACCTTAAATAGAATAATGACTTACCCAAACAGTCTCACGTAATGGCGAGACTGCTGAAAGCGGTTAGGCGTACCTCCTTGCGTTTGCGTATCAATCCAGTTTCAAGAAGCATGAGCAGAGCACTCATATTTTTTGACTGTCATTTATCGGACGGCTTCAACGTGGACCGAGATCGTAAACCGCCGTGTCAGGGTGGTAGAGTCTCCAGTCGAACCAGTAGTCCTCTAATACAAACACCTTCTTCAATTGACGGCCAGCCATCGGTCCGGCGATGGCTTCACCTTCGAAGTTCCATGTGCTCCCGCTCTCGGCGTCAATGAGTTGACCCCCCTCGTTCTTATTCTCCGGTTTCTGAAAAAACTCCAACCGCCTGCCATCGACGATTCGTTCGAAAGCTCGGACCGAACGCTTGTCTTCACCCAACACGACGAGGATTGGAACTGTCCCAACCATGTCGATAATCGGACTCTGCTTTTGTAGCGCCGCCAGAGGATACGCGATCGATTTTCCCCCAACTGCAATGCCCATCACCAACGTTCGCGGCGGAAGCCGCTGATCGATGTCCGTACCTTCAACTACTCGCATTCGTCCCACGCGCGTTTCCCAGTCGGAAGCTTCGTATTTTTCGGCGGCGGCGATTCTTTCCTCGGGCTTCAGCACTCGACCTTGCGGTTGTTCACGCTTCCAGGTGCCAAAGGAAATCTCATCGTGAAAAACCGACTTGAGCTGGCGGCCTTTCAATGGACCATGAATCGCTTTCCCGCTAACCTGTTGCCACCATGTCCCGGTTTCCTCATCACGCATGATGAAGTTCTGGTTGTTGATTCCTGCAAGGTGAAAATGCAGTACCTGTCCATCGACTGTTGTTTCCCACACCAGACCGGTGTGACAGAGCGTTCAATAAGTCGCCACGAGCGGCGTATCGCCGACCGTGTCCCCAACCAGGTGGTGATAACCCATCAGCCTCACTGGATAAGCGACTGACTCTCCGCCGATTGTGACAGCCAACACGCGATCGTCATCGTTGACAAACGTTGCATCAGCCCCCTTTGCGTAAGCAGGATTCGGTAGTGGATTGAACATCCACTCGAAATGGTTCTGCCGCGCAAGCCATGTTGCTCCGAGTGTAGGAACAAGAAGAATCACGAGGACGAGTTGACTCCACCAGCGACCACTGATCCATAAGCCGATCGCTAACGTCAGAATGAGCAGGGAAGCGACGACAGTTAACAACGGCGACCAGCGACGCATCAGGTAGGAGACTTCCATCGCGCGCGGCGTTTGCGCTTTGAAAGGCATGATGAGGAACACCGGTGTCAACACGATCACAAGCACCACAACGACCAGGAGAAACAGCGCGAGCCAAACCAGTTTGCGCCTGGCGTTGGTCCATTTGGACAATCGAGTCAGAACATTAGGCATGGTTATCTCCAGTTCGACGCTTAATCTTGTGGACCATTGCGATCACCCACAGAATGCCGACGGCGAGAAAAGGCAATAGGTACACCAGCAGATCCCACCGGCCATAGCCTGGCGGGGTTGCCTCGACCGTCGCTAAGGTTTCAGCATTTCCCGCGGCGCTTTCCAAACGCACGCGCACTCGCCAGAGTTCCTCAGCATCGAAGAGCACTTCTGCTCGATACTGAATGTTGCCCTGCACGTTCTCGCGTACGCCTGAATAGAAAGCCTCGGGCAAACGGCCACTCGCAGGTTGCACGCCAATCTGAACCTTCAAGTCTGCGGGAACTTCCGCGGGTTCACTGACAATCACAAAGAACAGCGCCGTGCCGACATCCGGATCGGTCCAGACTGAAACGACGTAACGATCAACCTTCTGATCTACAAACAGAGGAAAAGGAGGACCCTCGTGAGCACTTGCAGTCCTCGCAAAAAGAAAAACCAGCAGAACGTATATTGCGCGATGTGAACGGCTGCTCATTCTTTAACCGACGCCGAGCACAACTCCGCGCATTTCCATCGGCTGCGACATCAACCAGAATGCGCCGCAAGCGATGATCAACGACAGCACACCCCAGAGAATAAAAACCCGCATTGGATGGACCACCTCTTCGGTCTTCGCGATAGAGTAACTTACCAAGAGAGATCCGAGTAGTCCCAGACTGATAAAGCCATACTCAAAGAGTTGCACCACATTCGGAGCTAAACCCGACAGACTCCATTGTGGCTGGCCCAGCACTGCCCAACCAAGGTTAGCGAGGGCAGCTTGCGTCACAGGAATGAAGGTGTAGAGACCAGTCAGAAAGTGAAAACCAAAGTGGGCCAGCCAGATACCGAATCCAAGCGGAGCGAGCGAATACGAATAGCGCACGGCCAGCGATACCAGCGGCCTTTTACTCCCGCCCCAAACTCGCGAAAGCCATGCAGCAATACCGATTAAAAGCAGTGGTTCACACACGAGGAACAATCCGAAGATCACAGCTAACACCGGCAACTCAAAGTTAATTCCCAACAGATTTGCCAGCCACTGCTCGAGGGCATAAACAGGACTCACCATCCCAAACGCATTCAGCAGAGCGCCGAAGCTGAACACGATAATTAGAACAGCAAGATCCTTGCGCTTAGATAAATAACCCACACCCGATCGCATTCCGTCCGTCATTAATTCCGCGGCCGGCAGCCGGCTGATGATGCCCACATTGTCGTGCGGACACGCCTGCACACAATCAAGACAAAAAGTGCAATCGATATTGCCGACCTTGCGTGGCTGAAATAAGGCGAGCTCGCAGCCACGCTGTATCGACACCAACGGTGCAGCCGGCTCGCGCACACCACGAATGCAATCCTTTGTCGCGCAACGAGTACACACATCGTGATCGCGAACTGTTACTTCGAGTGGTGAAACAGTCGAAGCGACGAAATTGAACTGCCCGATGGGACAAACGAATTTGCAGAATGATGCATGCTTGAAAACCGCATCAATTAATAGCGCGCCCGCAAAGTAGGCGATGATTAGCCATGCGGTCCACCACGGAGAAGCCCACAGATCGAACCACTCGTATAGAAAAAGAAAAGAGATAAGCAGACCGATCGAGAGCCATTTATTGCGCAAGCGGCGAGGCCAATTTCGCACCGGACGAAAGAACTTGCGCGCCAGATTCCGCACGAGCATGAACGGACATGCAAGGCAAAAGAAGTTTCCGGCAAATAGCAGCACAAAGACTAACGTGCCGCGAAAGTGTACCCACGTGTAGGTCGTGGCAAGATTCCTCGGCGCTAGTGTTGGACCAAACAGTCCGTGAAGAATCATCCCCACACTGACGATGAATAAAGGAATCTGAAGCAGTGTTCGAGCGTGCTTCTTAGTAAGCAGTTTGCCGATCAGCGGAACGCGCAACAGATCGAAACCGGGCGAGTTTTTGTTTTTGAGATCAAACTGGAACACTGGAGTGAACTACGGCTCAGACTGAAGCGACTCCCTTGATTTCGAACTGGCGGTCCAACTTGCGGCTATCAGGTAGACTCAGATGAACCTCCACGAACCAGTCTCCAGCCATCGAGAGTTCCATGATTGCCTGATAACGCCCGGGCGCGATTTCTGTTGCTTCGGCGAACACCGGAACCATACCGGCATGCGACATATTACCTTCCAGCGTAATACGAGCTCCACTTACCGGTAATCCTGAAGCATTCGTTGCACTGAGCGTGATCGTCACAGAGCCAACACGAGGCGGTTGCGGAGAAACTTCATGCGTCAGCGTGAGGTCCAACACCGGCTCGTTTTGGTTCCGGCAACTTTGCACAAGCACGACGCATGCACAAAGAGCAATGACTGAATTGCGTTTTAAGAACTGCACAGGTCAGGCAGCCATCGCCTGTAACGGCTCGCGTCGCAGTGAGCAGCTACACGCCGCCTTTTCTTCTCCCTTTGGCGGAAACATGTGGTAGTACATGCCGATCATCATCGGAATGAACACGATTGCGTTGTAGAAGAGGTGGATCTCCACGCGAGACTTCGGCAGCAGCATTTGCAGGAAACTGACGGGCACGGGCGAGTTGAACCAGTAGTTTTGTGTAAGAGCCTGCCATTGCAAGACCGCATGCTCGATGTGATGCCAAAACTGTATGACCAGAGCGATTGTCCACCATTTACGCGAGGTTCCGGTAAAACCTTTCCTGAGCGTCCAAAGACCAACCAGCATCACGATGGCATACACGTAATGCATGATCTCGGAACTAACGAGCCAGGGAAAGAACAGGCCAAGAAAACCTCCGGCAGCCGGCCGCGCCCAGCCGAGCACATAAACCTGATAAGCCTGCGCCAGGTGCTCGGCCCAGTGGGCGAGCACGATAAACGTAAAAAGGTTGAGCGCGCGTTTGTGCCAAACGCCATTCAGCTTCTGGTAAATACCAAAGTCGGCGGAGCCGATATGTGGGGCGTGTGCGGCAGGGGCTGACATGTCAACCTCCCTGGTTGAACCGTATCAATGATGGTGCGCAATCTTATGACAGGGCAGGGCAATTAGTAAATACAGGCGCTGAGGCTCAAATAAAACCTGAGAAACGCGGCAGCGCTTTGCGTCTTTGCGCCTTTGCGTGAGAAATTTCTCCACTATGACTACCGCCAAACGTTTTATCGAACGACTGAAAACCTACCAATCGCCCGTCGAACGCGAGAAGACCCTACGCTACTTCAAGACGCCCACAAACGGCGAGCCCGATCAGTTTATCGGCGTGCGAATGGGCCAGGTCTTCGGGCTGGCCAAAGAGTTCATTGCGATGACGCCGGACGAGATCGAGAAGCTACTCGAAAGCAAGATCCATGAAGTTCGGGCGGGTGGCTGTAGCATCATGGATAAGCAGGCACGCAGTAAGAAGACCACGCCCGAACGGAGAAGAGAACTGTACGACCTTTACCTGCGGCGACACGATCGCATCAACAATTGGGATCTGGTTGACGTCTGTGCAATTCATGTCGTCGGCGGGTATTTGTCTGACAAGCCGCGCAAGATTCTTTACAAGCTCGCGCGCTCGAAGAACATGTGGGAACGCCGTACGTCGATCGTCAGCACTGCCTACTTTATTCGTAAAGGTGAGTTGGACGACACGTACAGGATTGCCGAGATTCTTCTCGACGAGAAAGAAGATCTGGTTCACAAAGCTACTGGCTGGATGTTGCGCTTCGCCGGTGACAAAGACCGTCCGCGGCTATTGAAGTTTTTGGACCAGCACGCCGCCACGATGCCGCGTGTGGCCCTGCGCTACTCGATTGAAAAACTCGATAAGAAGCAGCGCGACCATTATCTCGGCCTCAAGAAGAGCTCCCGGGAATAAATCCGTGTTTATCCGCGGCTCAAAATCCAAACGGAGGAAGAGCTTTGCTTTACATGGTCGTAGAACATTTCAAGGACAAGGATCCCTTGTTAGTCTACCGAAGGTTCCGTGATCACGGCCGCCTGGCTCCTGAAGGACTGCAATACGTCTCGAGTTGGGTCGATGAAAAACTCGAAACATGTTTTCAACTGATGGAAACAGATGATCGCAGTCTACTCGATGAATGGATCTCGAAGTGGAGCGACATCGTGAATTTCGAAGTGTACCCGGTTATGCCATCAAAGGACGCCGCCGAACGAATTGCCGGTAGTGTCTGGGTTTGAAAATATTTCTCTGCGTAATCTCTGCGTGTCCTCTGCGTCTCGGCGGTGAATGCAGAGTTAAAGCCAGTAAACCGCCGAGACGCAGAGGACACGCAGAGACTACGCAGAGATGAAATTAAGACACCAATGAATTGCCCCGTTACTATAAGTAGAGGTTTTTAGCCGTGGATTAACGCTAATGACGCGGATCTGAATCTGTAGTCATGCCCGTTAATCCGTGCGGAGATTAAGGTCGAAGGATCTGTAACGTCAAAGTCACTTGCATTCATGATTTTGAGGTGCCAATTTGGCACCTCAAGTTGCACTGCCAAGATGGTAGCCTTCAATCGAGAGAACCGTCGCAGGAAGTGGTAATCGAGGACGTAGGTTTGCATCAGTGTGGTGGTACGCACGCATCAAAGAGGAACTTTCTGAGGGTCGTCACGAAAGGATCGTTGCATGATGAAGCTGGTTTTCAATCTCGCAACAATTATCGTAGTCCTGTTCTCGTGCGCAGAGGCATCGGTGTCTGCCGCACCGCAACGTAAAGCCCCCGCTCGCAAAGAGGTGAAGGTCTACTTCTATCATGATCCGGGTGAATTCATTGATCTTGCCCCGGTGATGCGTTCGGTGAGTGCTATCGCGCCGGCGCGGCCAGCGATCGAAGCGCTACTTAAAGGACCGACCGCTGCGGAAAGGCGAAGAGGCTTTGGTCCATTGGCGAGCGCGAGTGAGTTTCGGATCGGCTCACTGAAGATTAGCGGTGGGACCGCACGAATAAATTTCGTCACGAATCGCAACTGGGCTGGATGGCCTGGCGATCTCGCTCCGGTCAGATTCAAAACAGCCGTCGAGTTGACTCTGAAGCAATTCCCCTCGGTGCAACGCGTGATTGTTTCACTCAACGGCGACGAAAACTTCGCCAGCGAAAAGGGTTAATCTTGTTCATCCTGAAAAATCCTGACATCCTGTCTACCGACCGAACACACGAACGGCAGCGCATCACTCAGACTCTGCTAAAATGCCCGGCCAATGACCCCCCGTCATTTCACTTGCCCTTCCTGCTCGAAGGAGATCAGCATCGACTCCGATGCTTGTCCGAGTTGCGGCGCCCGCATGGACAACGGAGCTACCCGGCGCTTCGACGCGCGCAAGACTCCCACTCAATCTTACGACTCTATTGACAACGCCCGTTTTGTTCCCGGCACAATCCTTAGCCAGCGATATCGAATTGTTGGTCTACTCGGCAAGGGCGGGATGGGCGAGGTGTATCGCGCGGACGATCTCAAGTTGGGCCAACCAGTCGCGCTCAAGTTTCTGCCGGACCATCTCTTGAGCGACGGCGCGTCGCTCGCGCGTTTTCATCGTGAAGTGCGCGTGGCAAGACAAGTGAGCCACAAGAACGTTTGCCGCGTTTACGACATCGGTGAAACGAATGGGCGCCACTTTCTGTCGATGGAATACATCAAGGGCGAAGAGCTCTCGTCTCTCCTTCGACGCATAGGCAGTCTTCCGGTTGATAAATCTATTCAACTCGCACGTCAGATTTGCGCCGGTCTCAACGCCGCTCACGACGTGGGTGTGCTGCATCGCGATCTAAAGCCCGCGAACATAATGATCGACGGCGAAGGCAACGCTCGTATCCTCGATTTCGGTCTTGCTGGTCTATCGGAAGAGTTGCCGGAAAACGAGCTCGCCGCGGGCACTCCTGCATACATGGCGCCCGAACAACTGGAGGGAAAAGAACAGACTGTCAAAACTGACATCTACTCGTTGGGCCTGGTCCTGTATGAGCTGTTCACAAGCAAGAAAGCCTTCGAAGCAAAATCGCTTGCGGAGCTAATCGAGATGCGGCGCAACAACACCGCGCCGATGTCGTTGTCATCACTTGTCAAGGATCTTGATCCTGTTATCGAGCGAGTGGTTGAGCGTTGTCTGCAAACCGACCCGGCGCTCCGTCCTTCATCGGCGTTACAAGTTGCGGCTGCACTGCCGGGTGGTGATCCAATCGCAGCAGCTCTCGCGGCTGGTGAAACGCCTTCACCGGAGATGGTGGCTGCCGCACCGAAACGTGGAATGCTTAGTCCCATCGTTGCTGGTAGTCTGCTCGCCGCGTTTGTCGTGTTGCTTGGTCTCGGTAGTTGGCTGACGAAATACACGGCAATCTATCGTCTGTCACCGCTTGGTGACTCTCCCGAAGTTTTGCGCGCGCGTGCCCGCGACTTGGTGAAGAGTTTGGGCTACAGCGAAGCTCCGGTCGATTACGCTGACGGCTTCGCGCTCAAAGACGACTACCTTGAATACATTGCAAACAACGATTCATCGCCACAACGATGGGAGAAGATGCGGAATATCGCGCCTGGTCCTTATCGTTATTGGTATCGTCAGAGTCCACGTTATTTCTATACGATCGAGCGCATAGAGGTCGATAGGCCTGCACTCGATATATCGGGCATGGCTAGTTTGTACCTCGACGTGAATGGTCAACTGCGTTGGTTCCTCGGCGTTCCGCCACAACGTGAGCCGCAAACAAGTGAACAGGTAAGAGTCGATTGGTCCATTCCGTTTCATGCTGCCGGCCTTGAGCTCAAGAATTTCCAGCCGGTCACGTCTACGTGGGTTCCGCTTCATGCATACGACGAACGCGGGGCGTGGGATGGCATTGACCCCAGGAATCCGAATGGAAAAGTTCACGTTGAAGCCGCAGCCTATCGCGGTCGTCTTGTTTACTTTGACACGATTTATCCGTGGGACCGCTCGACGCGTCAGGTCGAGGTAGCCGAGAGCCCTCGCAACAAAGTTCTGATTTTCATGCTCATTGGAATTTCTCTACTCGCTTTATGTGGCAGCGCTTTGCTGGCGCGGCGAAATCTGCGGCTTGGGCGTGGTGACCGGCGTGGCGCAATGAGAGTGGCAATTGTGTTCTTCATTGTGAAGATGTTGGTGTGGGCTTTTGACGAGCATCACAACGGTGTTGCGGATCGGGAGTTTGCTTTGTTCCTCACTCACCTGTCCTTTGCTGTTTTCAGTGCGGCCTTTTTGTGGCTGCTTTATGTTGCGCTCGAACCGTTTGTAAGGAAGAAGTGGCCGGGTTGGATAATTTCGTGGAGTCGTTTGCTGGCCGGAGATTATCGCGATCCACTTGTTGGTCGCGACCTGTTGATTGGGACAGTGATAGGCGCGAGCCTGATCGTGATTTCAGGAGTTGGCAGAATAGCGCCGAACTGGATAGGACAGGCGACGCCGGCAACGATTACTCCCGCTACTCTCATACTCGATACGGATCTGTTCTTTACTCGCTTCGCCACGCAGCTCTCAGCCGGGCTTTTCATCGCATTCATCTGCGTATTTCTCTTGCTTGTGTTTGTTGCCGTGTTGCGAAGTGAAATGCTGTCGCTAATCGCACTAGGAATACTCATTACGATCATGGCGATGCTGATCTCAGATTCGAGTTTGATAATGCTGCCCTTCAATGCACTGGCGGCGTTTCTTATGGTGTTTGCGTTGCGTCGTTATGGTCTGCTCGCGTTGATTGCCGCTTTATTCGTCGCGCACCTTTTCGTCTTCTTCCCGATCACTACGGACCTCACCGCCTGGTACGCCCGCGAGTTCACAATTGCACTGGTGATTTGTGTCGTGTTGGGTGGATATGCGGCGTACACGGCTGTGGGTGGAGCGAAAGTGTTTGCGGAGAAGATGTAGGTGAGACCGGTGAGAGATATCACCCTCATATATCGGAGCAAAGGTCGAGTTAGATGCTAAAAGCCCATGCCCAGGACTGCTGCAATTATGACACTACTCGCCGCTTGGATCAGAAAGAACAAAAACACGGAGGAATTGGTCATTGCGACCGATAGTCAACTTCGCTTCGGCGCTGCATGGGATTGTTGTCCAAAGATACTGATGTTGCCACGGTCAGACGCCAACTTGTGTTTCGCGGGCGATACTATGTATGCATATCCGATAATGCTCCAAATCAGGAACGCAATTGAAATGAATGAAAAGGTGCGATCTCGTGCAATGGATATCACGGACTTGAGGAGTCGCATCCTTGAAATAATCGAGGACATGAGGAAGTCGATCTATGATGTCCCTATTGGTCTTGATGAATATGATGCCACTGACTTTCGGTTCATTCTCGCTGGCTATTCCTGGAAATTTAATGAATTTAAGATCTGGATACTGCAGTATCAGACCGATATCAATCGATTCAGCTTTCGAACTGTGAGTTCACATTCTAAGCAAACGGCCGGAACGAAATACTTCTTTTTCGAAGGTGACAATGTCAACACAGCAAGAAAGAAGCTCTACGAGATTTTGCGAACCCGCAAAAAGATGACGGTGGGCGGACTAGATATGGAGCCGTTCGAAGTGCTTCGAGATATGATCAGGGATCCTGTATTCAGTTCGATCGGAGGGCCACCGCAAATAGTAAAGATATATAAGCACCTTAATACTCTACCTTATAATGTTTTCTGGCCAACTAAAGGCTCAGCGCAAATAACCTTCCTTGGAAGGCCGCTGCTACCGTATGAAACAAATAGATTCTTGCTCCTCGACCCCGATACGTTTGCGGTTTACAACTGGCAAGGCGAAACAATTGTCCCGACCGTTGACGATAACGCGGCATAACGACTCGTGGCACCGGAGCGGCAACCAGTTCGCAAGTTGCTTGAACCAATTGAAGGTTGAAAGTAAATTTCTCGTGTCGATCGCTAACAATGACGTCGGTATAACGCTTCTAGAAGTCGCGAGCACATCGAGGCGGCACAAGACTTTTAGATGCCGCGTGCGTCTCGCTAGAAAAGGGGTACCTCAGATCTGTGGTTGACAATCTATTCAGTGCTACGGAATTATTAGCTAAAGGCGTGCTTTTATTGCACGACCAAATGATGCTGACCGGTAAATCTCATGGCATTGTACATTGTCGCTATAACCAGTGGGGGCATCTTGGGAACACCGATCGGCGATATACAGCACTGTTGAATAAACTCGCCTCTCTCCGCGGTTCGTCAAGATATCTACAGAAAGATTTTCAATTAACGGTTGACCAAGCAAAAGGTATGCTTGAAGTTGCCGAAGAGATGTTCGCCGATTGTACAAGACGGGTTGTTCAAGATAGAAAATAACATCAACCGCCGAATAACTGGGGAGATTGGACTCACTCCTTCACCGAGCGCGGACGGAAGCCTATCTCTTTGCGCTCTCTAACCGGCGTGGACATTAATTGTCGAATCGCTTCGAACACCACTTTGAACTGCTTATCGTACTTGCTTTCGAGCTCGGCCAGCTGACGAGAGAGTTCTGTGTTTGACGCGAGCAGTTGGCGAAGCTTTACAAAGGCGCGCATCATTTCGATGTTGACTATTACCGCGCGTTCGCTGTTAAGAACGCTCGAGAGCATCGCGACGCCTTGTTCGGTGAAAACATAAGGAAAATAACGCCTGCCGCCTCGTCCCTTCTTTGAGGTGCCAATTTGGCACCTCAAAAGATCCGCTTCATCTTCAGTGAGTTGGAACATGAAATCCGACGGAAACCGTTGAAGATTTCTTTTTACGGCGCGGTTGAGGGCTTTGGTTTCGACTTCGTACAGCCCTGCCAGGTCGCGATCCAGCATCACCTTTTCGCCGCGAATCAGGTAAATTGCTTTCTCGATTTTTTCGATAGGGATGAGGTGTGTATTGCTCATGTGAGGTTCCTTTCGTGAGACTTTAGGCGCGCATTGTATTACGTTTTAGTGCAAAGCAACCAAGCCAAATGGCCGGTGGTGGGAGCCGGCCACTGAAAAGGCGATCAGGATGCAAGCGAGGTGTTCGCTAGCAATTGGTCCTCGAGTGTTGCAATCTGTGCGTTGACCATGCCGTAGAGGTTCAGCTTGGCGCAGCGAGTGAAGGCAAGGTGCTTCGCGGTGTTTGCGAGGGCTTTTGGGTGGGTGGAGTTTTCGAGTGTTGATAGCAGGACGAGCAAAGCTGCCGAGGGTTCGTCACCGGCACGGCAGATTAGGTCTGTCAGTGCTTCGATCTTTTCTTCGCTTGAAGCAACGAACAGGTTATCGATGACGCTTTCGCCTGCGTCAACACAGCGCACGAGCTCGGGCAGCCATGGGTCGTTGATTTCCAGGCCGTAGCGGATTATTGCGCGGGTCTCTGCGTCGATCGATTTGTCGTTTATCACTGATTGAGCGCGTCGTTTGAGAGCGTCACTGATGTGAGGTGTTTCTTCGCGCAGGGTTGCGCTGTTAAGATTAGTCATGGCTTTCATCCTTTCATGAGAAGGTTGAGGGTCAAGGGTTAACGTTGTGTTACTGCACAAAGTCGGCCCGCTTCGTTTTTAAAAGAGGGTGGACCAGCACTGTAGCGCCGCGATTTTCGCCTGTCAACGGAATTTGTGAACGCATGCTATACTCGGTCCGCCAAATTCAGTGCAGATTTAGCAACGGAGCAGGTCGATGAAACTTACACGCGATATTCAGAGCCTTAGCACATTTAAACGCGACACTGCGAAGATCGTACGCCAATTGAAGAAGACCGGGCAGCCGGTAGTATTAACAGTTAACGGCAAGGCAGAGTTGGTGGTCCAGGATGCCGCGAGCTATCAGAAACTCCTTGAAGCGCAGGATCGCATGGAAGCGATTGAGGGCATAAGGCGTGGGCTGGAGAGTATGAAACGGAACGCAGGGAAACCGGCAGAAAAGTTCTTCCGGGAGTTTTTCGCCGAGAAAGGTATTTCCGAGCGCGAATGAGGCGGTACGATGTTGTCTTCGAGGAATCAGCGCAGAGTGACGTGCGAGGATCGTACGATTGGGGTGCCCGCGCCTGGGGCAAGAAAGAAGCACAACAATGGGTTTGTCAATTACGGATTGCAGTTTTCAGACAGCTCAGCCCGATGCCGAAAGGCTTTCCGCTTGCGCCGGAGAACGACGAGTTCTCGGAAGAGATTCGACAGATGATGGTGGGCCGTTATCGCGTGTTGTTCACTATCAGGAAGCGCAGAGTTCACGTGCTGCACGTTAGAGGAGCCCACGTCTGAGGCTATGATTGATAATTGGCCTCGGCCTACCAATGTTAGGCAAATGGCATGAAAGATATCATTCTGCTTTTAGTTTTGTGCGTTGTCAGCAGCCAGGGAACTGGACCAAACCGCAAATCGGATCGAGAGCACGACGGATTTGCTGGTCCAGTTAAGAAGGTGTTTGTGTTTTGGACGCCAATCTCAGGAAGCAATTACCCGGATGGCTCAAAGTGTCGCCAACTGACCAATGAATATGATCAGAGCGGCAGAATTACGCGGCACTCTGTCTATCCTGGCCCATGCGGCGTTGACGAAATACGCGACGAGTATACTTATTCTCAAGATGGCAATAAAACCACTAAGCGTCAGGACATTCCCGGAGAAAATAGTCCCGGGGGACCTCCGCCTCCCGTCGGCCCGTCAAACGGAAAACCAAACGCAAAAAGGGAGAATGGACCAGCTAAAGAGGCGCGCAAGTATGATGATTCGGGTCAACTCATTGAAGTGGGCATGGTTATGCCGAGCGGAAAGTATATGTACAAGATTATTTACACTTACGACGCAAAAGGTCGTTTGATTGAAACGACCAGTTATGATGGCGACAATCGGGTGACTGAGCGGCGTGTCTATAACTATTCCGGTGACGAGCGGGTGCCATTGGAATTTACGCACTATGGTCGCGACAGCAAAATCTCTGGGCACACTATGTACACCGAGTACGAGTTCAATTCGAAAGGTGATTGGATAAAGCGAAAGCAGACTTTCAACCGGCGCAGCGTTTCAATGACTTATCGAGAAATCGAGTATTACCCCGATAACAAGTAGGCGTCACGAACCCGCGGCTACAGGAGCAACGAAGTTTCCGCTTAGACCATGCCGAAGCAACGGCGGATCATAATCGTTGCCGGACCAAACGGTGCCGGCAAGACAACTTTCGCTCGCGAGTACTTGCTCAAAGAAGCGCACTGTCCCGACTTTGTTAATGTAGATCTGATCGCTGCCGGATTATCGCCTTTCGATCCGGATCGTGCGGCGATTCGGGCGGGCCGGATTATGCTTTCCGAGATCGAACGGCGCGTTCGCAAAGGTGAAAGCTTCGCATTTGAAACGACGCTAAGCGGGCATGGTTACGCGCGGCTGATTCCGGGATGGCGGAGCGCCGGTTACGAGGTGAGGCTCATATTTCTGAGTTTGCCGAATTCGGAGATTGCGATCGCGCGTGTTGCTGCGAGAGTGGCCCAGGGTGGTCATAATGTGGCGAGCGCTGTTGTTCGCCGGCGTTTTCATTCTGGATTTCGTAAGTTTCAAGACATTTATATGGAGTTGGTAGATAAGTGGGAGTGGTACGATAATTCAGGCAATACACCGCGGTTGATTTCAGCGGGTTCCAATTTGAGGTAAATCGGATGAGCCGTCGAGTCAGTTCACAATCACGCGAAGTCAAAGATACGCTGCGGGCCTTGCGCCGCGCCGCACGCAATGCCCTGGAACTCGGAATGAAAACCGGCACTCCCGTCTATGTGATGCGGAACAACAAAATCGTAGATCTCACAAAGGACCAACCAACCGCCAGAAAGTCACGGTCGAAGCGAACCTCAAAAACTTCATCTAAGTAGGTCGGTTAACACTCTCATCCGTCGCCAGTCAGAGTCCGAACACTTCCGTCACTCGCTTGGCGAGATCATCCTCAGTCATTGTGGCGTCAACTTCAATGGTGGACAATTCCAAGCGCGCCGTTTCCTCACGGAGGATGTCTGTGAACATCCGATCGCGCTCGAGCAGGTTGCGCAAGGCTCTTTCCGGATCGGTGGTCCTGGCGAGAAATCCCCACGCCGATCCGCCTCTACTCTCGACCACCGCCCGACGGAAGTCAGGTGTCGGAAGCAGCCACACGGCATGAGCAGGTACGGAGAGGATAGGCTTGACGAGGCGTGGCAACAGTCGGAACCCCTCCGCGATGATATCGCGCTCACGTGGGAGGCTGAGGAGGTCTTCAATGATCAAGTTGAAGCCTTCGCCTTGAAACCAGTGGAATGTCTCGAGCAAAGTCTTTGGGGATCGGTTCACCCATCGCTCATCCATGTCCATGGCCATGAACCTGTGCAGCAACGGGACATCTTCGGGTGTGCTCCGGCGGGCGTGATCGGTCATCGCGTCGTCGCTCGCGTAAACACGCAAACCGTGCTGAGCCGCGATGTAACGAGCGATGGTCGATTTGCCTGAAGCGCTCCCGCCGGCGATCCAGTAGACGTGTTGGAGTTGTTCCCGCAGAGCTGCACTATCAGTCATTTTCTTCAAAACATCATAGGTCAGTTCGCGTCTTGAACTTGCCAGACGATGGTTGAGTTTTTGTAAGTCTTATCTTGCATTCAGCAGATCATGCATACAACTCGCGAAATCTTAAGTGAAACTTGCGCCATCATATCCAGGATTTGCAAAGAGCCCATCCAGGACTGAGGGTGTAAATAGTTTTGTGGGAAGATTTGGCAGTTACCGTTTGAGGAGTAGACAGCGTGTCGTCGATGCGCAGAGGTCGATGAAGACGGTAGCTACAGCCCGCTTATGTTTGACCTAAGGACGAGTGCCTCCAGCCCGCGAATGCGGGCGGAAGCATAAAGCCTAGGGTGGAGCGAGGCTTTGCGAGCGCAACCCTAGGTAGGGTATTAGAAACAAATTTCAGCCCGCGAAGCAACTGTGTTGGAAGTCAAGGCAAAACTAAGTCAGTTTGCCAAAGCGTCTGATTACGGACCATCAGATTGATGATGGATAACAGTTTACGCATGCAGGCGGTATGTGCCACCTTGTGCGGTTTTCCTTTAGCCAGCAGACGCTGATAGAACTCTTTGATCACGGGATTGAACCGCAGTGCAGTGAGCGTGGCCATATAGAGCATACAGCGGACGCGGGCGCGCCCCCCGAAGATATGCCGCACCCCTCGTTGCTGACCGCTGTCGCAATTGAGGGGCGCCACCCCGACGAGCTTACTGATGCGTTGGCGATTGAGTGTCCCTAACTCCGGCAAATCGGCGAGCAAGGAGAAGGAAACCACGGGACCGATGCCAGGCACACTCTGCAGGATGGCATCTTTGTCTTGCCAGACCGTGGAACTTACTACGCGCGTCTGAAGCTGTTCATCCAGTTCGGCAATGCGTTCTTCGAGCCAATCGATGTGTTCTTTGATAGCGTCGCGTACGGCTTCCATCGTAGCACTGTGGCGTCGATTTTTTTCAGCCACGAGCATCTCGATGAGTTGGCCGCGGCGGCCCATCAAAGCCTCTAACTCCTGTTCATCTTTTGACTTGAGTGGACGTAATGGCGGCTGGATAGCGGCGGCAAAGTGGGCCAGAACGCGGGCATCCAGGCGATCGGTTTTAGCTAACTGCCCGATCGCTTTGGCGAAGGCACGCACCTGCCGCGGATTGATTACCACTACCGGCAAGCCGGCGGCGTGCAAAGCAGCCACCACTGGTTTTTCCAAACCACCCGTGGCTTCCAACACAATGCGTGCCGGTCGCAAGGCGATTAGTTCCGCCAGCAATGCCCCAAAAGCACTGGTCTTGTTAGGACAATGATAATGAAAATCGCTCTCGTGCACGGCTACTTCCAAGAGCTGTTTGGAAACATCGATACCAATATTATTTTTTCTTTTTGACAAGAATTGTTCTCCTTCCCGGGCTTGCGAATACGGGCTCTAACGCCCCGGCAACTGTTCGGGTTTTAGGGAAAACGAGGTGCAACGATCAAATGCTTCGCGACGGGCTCAAAGCAACCAAGCGGGCTAAGGATCTGTTGCACCCTTGCGGCAATCGCTCCCGCAGTGCAAGCGATTGGCAACTCAGCAAACATTTTCTAACTTGCATGGGGCTAATCATACAAGCGGGCGACAGCGAAGATCCGCGACTTCTATCGCCCGCCTCGCGGGCTCGCAATCCTTTAATTCAATTGGTCCTGGGGTTGCGCGAGCAAGCTCGCTCCACCCCAGGCTATATGCTCACACGCGCTTCGCGCGTTGGTCCACCCTGTGCTCAGACGCGCTTCGCGCGTTGGTCCACACTGTGCTCACACGCGCTCATTCCGCGCGTAGCGCAACCAGCGGATCGACCTTCGTCGCGCGCCTCGCGGGAATGTAGCAAGCGAGTAACGCGACTGCGAGTGCGCCGGTTGAGACCGTTGCAAACGTGAATGCATCTGACGGTGTCAGACCAAACAGCAGCGTGCTCGAAACCTTCGTCAGCACGATGGCCACGGCCAGACCAATTGCTGTGCCAATCCCGGCGAGCTTCATTCCGTCGCTCACTATGAGCAATAGAACGTTACGACGCTGTGCACCGAGCGCCATCCGAATGCCGATCTCGCTCGTACGCTCGACGACGTGATACGACAGCATGCCGTAAATTCCAGTTGCCGCAATCATCAAAGCCAGCAAACTAACCGTTCCGGAAAACCATGCGCCCATTCGCGCCGGTTCCAACATGCGCCTCGCGTTTTCCTCCAGCGGCTCAACCGAAACGAATGCATCTTTGTCCAGCGAACGCGCCACTTCTCTGATAGCGCTCATGCTTGCAGATCGATTCTCATTTGTTCGTAGGACAAAACTGTGGCCGCTTAACTGGACCAACGAGACAGGCGTGTAGAAATAGGGGCCGTCAAGTTTACCAATCTGCGTGCTACTTATGTCAGCGACGACACCAACGATCTCATGCGATTTGCCCGCGTTATCTTTGAAGCGCTTACCGATGACATCGGCGCTGGGCCAGAAACGATTGGCCATCGCCTGGCTAATAACTGCGGGCGATCCTCCGCTGCGCGCCTCCTCGTTAGTAAACAGGCGACCGCGCCGGAGCGGGATCCCAAGTGTTTGAAAGTATTCAGCAGAAACTACGTTGGCGCCGACGCTCAGTGATGATCCTTGTCCTTCGATGTCGATGGTCTCCTCGCGCTGGCCGGCAAAGGGCACCATTTGCGCAAGACTCACCGATGTGATCCCGGGCAAAGTTTTCAAGCGTTCGAAGAGTTGCGCATGGAGTGTAGCCGCACGTGCTTCGTCGTAACCTTGTGCCGGTAGATCCATTGATAAGACAACAAGATTCTTTTGATCAAACCCGAGCTCGGTCGATTGGGCCTTTTGTAAGCCGCGCACCAGGAGCCCCGCTCCGATCAGAAGCACGAGGGAAACCGCGACCTGGCCAATCACCAGCAGATTGCGCAAGTGCGGGCGCGACATGCGAGGATTGTTTCTCGTCGATCTGAGCGCGGCGGTTAGGTTTGGTTTCGTAGACTCGATTGCCGGTGCCAGCCCAAATACAACGCCGGTAATTAGAGAGATCAAAAACATGTAAGCAAAAACTGTTGCGTTAGGTTTGAAGTCAACATCGAGACCGGCCTCAGGAATCACCGACAACAAGATCGGGGGCAAAACGACTGCAAGAAACAACCCGGCGATGCCGCCCAGTACGGCGAGCAGTAGGCTTTCGGTTAGCAGGAGCCTAATTAATCGCCAGCGGCTCGCTCCGAGTGTGAGTCGTACGGCGATCTCTTTTCGCCGTGCTCCTGCACGTGCAAGCATGAGATTCGAAACGTTCGCGCACGCTATCAGCAGAACCAAACCAACGGCCGCCATCACCAGCGCTGCGATTGGCAATCCTTCGCTGCGAACTTCAGGTGAGTTGAGATACGACCCAGGCATGACATTGACAGTCAACTTTCGTCCGGGATACTCCTGGTCCATCCGTGCAGCAACGAGTTGCATCTCCGCCTGCACTTGCGGTAACGAGACGCCATCTTTCAACCGTCCAACCACACTCAGCCAACTACAGTTGGGGCGTGGCAGGAATTTGTTTTCGGGCATCACTGCGGGCTGCATCGTTACGGGAATCCAAACATCGGGAACGGTCATCTCGGCGCCATGAAAATCGCGTGATGCCACTCCAACTACAGTGAAGGGCTGGCGATTCAGCATGAACGAAGTGCCGATTACACTCGGATCAGATCCGAACCTTCGCTCCCAGAACCCGTAACTAAGAACGGCGACCGGACATTGCAGCGGTGTCTCGCATTCTTTGTCGAAGAAAGTGCGGCCGAGAGCGCTTCCGCCTCCCAGAAGCGAGAAGTAATTGTCCGTAACCATTAGACCGTTGATTTTTTCAACGTTGTTCCCGCCCAGGTACAGTTTTACATCGGCGGAGGCGGTCAGATCGGTAACGCTCGCGACTTGATCTCGATAGTTCAGGTATTCGGGATAAGAAAGCAGTTCCACGCTGCCTTCAACCTCACGAGAAAAGTCACCCTCAAGAGTTTGGTAGACGTTTACGATGCGTTCCGGGTTCTTCACGGGCAGCGGACGGAAGGCGACCGAATACAGTAGCGTGAAGATGCTCGTGTTTATACCGATGCCGAGGGCGAGCGTCAATAGAGCAGCGACGGTGAAATTGCGATGCTTAAGCAAAGCTCGCGATGCATAGCGCAGGTCTTGAAAGGTGCTGCTGAGCATATCGATATTCTCGGCTCCAAATTTGACGTTACGGGTTTTTGGATCTTCTCTGCCTATGACGGTAGAAAGCCCCTCTATATACTCAAGTGGCGTTGTAAAAGTTCACAGTAGTTATGTCAACGCAGTTTTTCGTGTTTGTTGGAAAGGGTTATTAGGAATGCAGAGATGCAGCCCGCGAAGCGGGGCGGAAGCAGCCCGCGAAGTTGGGCGGAGGCAGCCCGCGAAGTAGGCGGAGGCATGTAGCCTAGGGTGGAGCGAGGCTTTGCGAGCGAAACCCTAGGTTGAGTATTTAGAAATAAATTTCAGCCCGCGAAGCGGGCGACAGCGCTAGAGCCGTAACTCTATCGCCCGCTTCGCGGGCTGACAATTTTTAATTTAATTGATCCTAGGGTTCCGCGAGCAAAGCTCGCTCCACCCTAGGCTACATGCTCACACGCGCTTCGCGCGTTGACCCACGGTGATGCTCACATGCGCTTCGCGCGTTGATCCACGATGATGCTCACACGCGCTTCGCGCGTTCATCAAACATCGCTTGATGTTGTCAATGCGATCGTCTCGTTGTAATCTCCACGTGCTTTATTATCCTCACAACAATGGAGAATCCTCACGATGTCTCAATCTTTCACAAATCTTCTCTATCACCTGGTCTTCTCAACCAAAGATCGACGTCCGCTGATCACCTCGGACTATCAACCACGTTTGTACGAATACATCGGTGGAACAATACGGGGTCTGGGTGGGACTTCGCTTGGCATCAACGGAATGGAGGATCACGTTCACGTGCTCGCAAGGCTTCGCCCTGATAAGGCGCGTTCAGATGTGCTCCGAGACTTAAAAGCAGGAGCGAGCGGCTGGATGCATGATGTGTTTCCCAGCTTGGCAGACTTCTCCTGGCAACGTGGTTATGCGGCGTTCACCGTGAGTCAGTCGAATTTGAAACAGGTGCAGCGTTATTTGAGGAATCAGAAAGAGCATCATCAAAAGATTTCGTTTCGGGACGAGTTCATCCAGTTCTTAAAAGCAAACGAAATTGAATTCGATGAACGTTATGTTTGACCTAAAGGCCGAGTGGCTCCAGCCCGCGAATGCGGGCAGAAGCATGTAGCCTAGCTAGGGTGGAGCCAGCGGGCGACAGCGCGGCTTAGTTGGTACGCTCATTGCTGTCTACGGAGCGAGCGTTGGTGTTTTGTTCGAAAATGAAGCATATAGAATGTCGCAACATGGAACCCAACGGCAACGCCTCCATAAAGTACCCAAGCTATAAGTCATTAGACGGTTTTATCGACGTCGAACGCTTAAAGTCCCTGGACGACTACATCACACAACGAATTAAGAAGCACCTCGAACTTCACAACGACCTTGCGTTTTACACTGGCCCGTATCGCTTACAGGAAGATCAACCCGACCGGCCAGGTTCGCGAATGATTTACCTCGCGCAATCAAGCCGCCCGGATAGTTACTTCGATTTGGACAAATCAGAATTGTGGCACGCGACTGAGGCCACGAGTGAGTTCTCTTTGCTGATGGATTTCATCGCGACCTTACCATTCGAGTCCACTGGCAGGATGCTGATCATGTACGACAACATGAGCAGGCCTGTGACTGCTCACCGCGATCATGCTGAGCCGGACATTTGTCATGAATTCATCTGGTTTAGAACTAATCTGACAAAGCCATTCTATTTGCTGAATCCGAGAACGAATGAAAAGAAATATGTCGAGTCGTATAGCGCGTGGTTCGATACGGTAAATCAATTTCACGGAAGCGATGCCGTTGAGAGCCTGACTTTTAGTATCAGAGTCGATGGGACTTTTACAGACGAGTTTAGAAAACAAATTCCACTCACTGATGCTGACAATGTCGCCGCTACGCCATCTCTGTGGGCTGCGGTGGAATAACAGCGAATCAGGGGTTGTAGTATGTATCCAAGCTACAAATCGTTTGACGAATTCATCGACGTCGATCGACTAAGACCGTTGGACCAATATTTAATACAAAAACTCCACGAACACATGAGCACGGGCTCAGAGGATCTGTTTGTGAACGAGCATCGCTTAGATCCAACTGCGCCGCATCAGCCGGGAGCACGCGAAGTTTGGCTGACCCGAACAAAATCGGGCACTCCATACGATTATCTTGATCTGAACAAACCAGAATTATGGGAGCCGACGGAATGGACCGCGAAATTTTCCCGGCTAATGGACTTCATTGAAACTTTGCCGTTCGAAGCCACCGGACGGATGCTCATTATCTATGACGATCAAGGCTCAGAAGTTCCAGCGCATTGCGATCACCTGGAGAAGGACGTGTGTCACGACTTCATCTGGTTTCGCACAAATCTACTCAAGCCTTTTTACATGTACAATCATCACTCGGGTGAAAAGTTGTACGTGAAGTCATACAGCGCGTGGTTTGACACT
Organism: uncultured Acidobacteriota bacterium; assembly: GCA_963826255.1. Lineage (GTDB taxonomy): Bacteria > Acidobacteriota > Blastocatellia > Pyrinomonadales > Pyrinomonadaceae > PSRF01. The sequence goes on along the minus strand of CAWGWK010000002.1, from coordinate 4,034,466 downwards.
GTAAATCAATTTCACGGCAGCGACGCGGCACCGGGCCTCTCCTTCAGCATTCGAGTTGATGGGATTTTCAGTAAAGAGTTTCGCAAGCGCATCCCAATACCTTCCACTAACATAGCGTCTACGCCGGCTTTTTGGGCCGCCAGCACCTAAGTCATCGCCCAGAAGAATCTTCTTGGTCCACTGCAAGGAAACTCGAGAATCTCTGATGGCATGTTACTAACTGAACGTTTATTGAATCAGTTGAGCGCGCGCTACCGTACAGACGTGGGCCAGTCTGATATTTTAATTATTATTCGATTTAATCCCCTTGAGCGCCCCCACGGACCCATTAGAGCAAGCAGGGTAGTTCTGCCTTCCCGCGTTAAGCGCACTACTCTCTCTAACCCGCGTTCACGTAGTCAGAGATCGCAGTCCCGGCCATTACGGTGGTGTGTGAGTTCTGGCTAGTGCGCTAATAAAGAAGGTGCAATGAAAATTTTTATTAGTGGTCTATATAGTGGAACTAACCCGCAGCCCGGCATTGGGATCGCTCGATCATTGCGTTCTGCCTATCCAGCCGCGAAGTTGGTCGGTGTCGAATATTCAAACCGTTGCTCAGGAATACACTGGGAAGATTTCGACGAAGTGTGGTTACAACCTGCCTGGGAACACATCGATTTAAACGCGTACTCACGGCGGATTAGGGAACATTTAGACGAAGGTGCATTTTGGGTTTCGGGAGTGGATTTGGAAATCATGTGGCTGGCGTCGGTTTTTCCGAATGGTCACACGAATTTGCTAACCCCGTCTGCCTCGGCTCTTAAAAGAATCAGCAAACCCGCGGTCGAAGCACATCGCGGATTACCACTCCAGATTCCCGAATTCATTTCAACTGAGCAATCCGATTGGGACCTTCATGCCTTTTGTCGTGAGCACGGCTGGAAGGTTTGGTTGAAAGGACCATATTACGAAGCTGTCCGGACGTTCAGTTGGGACGCGTTTGAACGCGTGCGCGCGATACTTACCAGCGCGTGGTCCACCGACCGTTTATTCCTCCAGGCACATGTTACCGGCTACGAAGAATCGGTTTGCTTCTGTGCTTACCGTGGCGAGATTGTTGATTCCGTGTACATGCGCAAACGTGAATTGACTGAGGAAGGGAAGACATGGGCCGGTGAGGTGACAGATGTACCTGAGAGTTTCGCGGGTCCGCTGCGAAAAATAGTTCGGGAATTGGATTGGACCGGAGGAGCGGAGTTGGAAATGGTCCGCGATGCGGAGGGGAAACTCTGGCTGCTCGAATGTAATCCGCGATTCCCGGCCTGGATTCATGGGTCCACCATAACAGGACGAAATCTGCCGGCCGCCATGATCGAGTACGCTTCCAGGATCAAAGCAAAAAAACAAGAAGCGTTGGGCCATGAATTCACGCGTGTTGTGTTAGAGATTCCCGTGCGTAATGAGTTTCCATTGCCAAGCCTGGCTGAACCTTATCCGGGCGGCATCGGTCATTCGTTGAAACATCCGTCCGGTACTTTAGCTCTCGCGGAACGGCTTCAAAAACTACACGTCATCGAAGGAAGAGCTAACAATCATGAAGATCATCAAGGGAATGGTACTCAACCGAAAGTCAACCACGGTAACGGCAACGGCAATGGCAACAGTAACGGCAAGGGGCTGAACGGTCCCGCCGAAGTCTTAAATTTCCCTGAAGTCCCTACGACCTTTATCACCGACTTGAAGAATATTGATCTTGAGTTAACTCCCACACCCTCATGGCTCTTCCTGGAAAATACGGCGACCGCCGGCTTCGAACGTGCGTCACAAATGGCGACTAAGCTCAGCACCGCGCGCGTCAAAGTAACAAATGGCTACAGCATTAAGACAAATCCGGATGCGCGGCTAATCCGTTTAGCACACGAGGCCGGCTTTTTGGCGGAGGCGATCAGCTTATCGGAAGTGGAGAAAGCGCTCGCGCTCGGCTTCACTCCGCAGCAGGTGGTGTTAAATGGTCCAGGTAAATGGTGGCCTAAGATCCCGCCCCCGAGTTCGCCGCTTCATGCCGTTTTTAGTGACTCGCTTAATGACTTCACTCACATATTGCGAAGTCTCGAATCCAACGAGCTACAAGCGAAAATCGTAGGCGTGCGACTCCGTCCGCCCGGAACAGGCTCCCGCTTTGGTATCTCGCTCGAAACTCCCGAAGAGCTTATGAAGTTGGTAGACATGATTAAGCTCCTCCCGCGCGAGTATGTCTTTGGAGTTCATTTCCACCTGGCCAGCAGCAACATCGGAGTTCGGCAATGGTGGCAGCTCTATGAATCCATGCTTACGTGGTGTCGCTCGCTTGAACGATTGTCGCAGCGATCGATCGAATGTCTGGATCTGGGCGGTGGCTGGTTTCCCGATGACTGGCATCACAAGTCCCCTGACAAACTCGAAGGGGCGATCGATCGTGCGGCCAAAGCTTTGCCGCATCTTCAGGAAATCATTTCGGAGCCGGGAAAGGCATTGGCCCAGCCGACGATGGCGTTGGCAGCACGATTATTGGAAGTAGCCAGATCCACGGAAGAGATCGAGGAGGTAGTTGTCGATGCGTCCATAGCCGAATTGCCTATGCACTGCGTGCAACCGCATCGAATACTCCATCGAAGCGACAGCGGAGAGTGGCTACCTCTTAGACGAGGGACAACGCGCCTCATGGGCCGTCTCTGTATGGAACACGACGTGGTTGCCGCCAACGTGGAACTTCCTCGAAGCGTGCGTAAAGGTGACGTTTTAATTTTTTGTGATGCAGGAGCCTACGATAGGAGCATGTCTTATGAGTTTGGTCGTGGATAACCAACCAGTTCAAATCGAACACCTTACTAACACCGATCTAAATGCCGCGCTTATGCGATGGCGTTATTCTTCGCCGTCCTCAATGGTCCATCATGGCAAGGCATGTTGCGCCACCGCACGTGAATGGCTCTTCTCGACGGACCATTCGCAACTCAACGGCGAGCACAAGCTCATGGGCCCACGCTGGGTGCGTAGGAAGTACAATTGGGGGCCATCACAATGGCCGATGACCTGGTGTCACGCAGTGGAACAAGACGATCTTGACTGTGGTGCACTGGCCGCAATAACCCGGGAGATTTTTACTGTTAGAGGTGTTGATTGTTATTCGGTACAGCTCATTCAACAGTATTCAGAACAGACGACTAGTCACTGGTCTGCCAAGTGGACTAGTCATCCCGCTTCGACTCACTGGATTCACGGCGCCTTGATCTATCACGAAGCCTGCGCGGTCCAAACCGGTGCAAATGAAATAAGGATATGGGATCCAAGCGCCGCCTGCTGGGTCAATCCAAAACAATTTGGAGGATATGGTTCTATCTTAGCGCTGCGATTGACGACGGATACCGCCGGCGTGCAAAGGTTTTTCTGGGGAGATCACGAAATCGCATCCAGAGAATGGCAAATTCTTGAAACTGATCGTCATGCTAAAAGAAATGGCCACGTGCGAGGGGCAGGAGTGCTAACCAACGTATCAGTTTGATTGAGAGTTTTTCTTTGCGCCTTTGCGCCTTTGCGAGGAAAAATATTTCTCACGCAAAGGCGCAAAGGCGCAGTATGTTAAGGCGTTGAGGTTACGTTCGCGCTGAAATACCTTCGACCGATCCCGCATCGCGTTGGCGCCGCTTGAACGGATTGAGCATCGGCACTGATCGGCGGTAAGCCTCGTAAGAGTCGCCGTGCTCGCGTACCAGGTCCCGCTCCTCAAATTGGATCGCTATCAGGATATAAGCCGTCGTCGCGATCGAGAAGAGCAAGTGTGCGAGTGTCATCGTTGGCGTCATCCAGAATGCGAAGAGCCAACCGACATAAAGCGGGTGTCGCACCAGTCGGTAAGGTCCAGGAGTTCCGAATGTCAGCGTCGTATACGGCTGTCCCTTCAGGTACAGCCAGACCTGCCGCAGGCCAAACAGATCGAAGTGATTGATCAGGAACGTGGAGACCAGGACCAGACCCCAGCCAAAGGCGAATAATCCACGCAGCACAAATTGCCCGATCGGATCTTCGATGGACCACACAACACCACCCAGCGGCCGCCACTGCCAGAACAGAAGGATGAGCGCGACGCTCGAGAAGAGGACATAAGTCAACCGTTCGATTGGCTTCGGCACAATCCGTGTCCACCACTCCTTGAACCACTTACGCGCCATGACACTGTGCTGTATTGCGAAGAGCGTCAGAAGCCCCGCGTCGATCGCGAAGGCGACTCCCAAAGAACCGCTCAACGCACCATCGAGCGTTCGCGGGACGCCGAAGTTGCCGATGAAACCAATGGCGTAAAGAAAGGTTCCGAGGAAGATCAAATAGCTGAGGCTTCCATAGACGAAGAACATAATTCGCTTGAACATGGCAGTGTCTCCATTTCTTCTGATTGGTCGTGACGGGGCAAATGAGCCGTAGTCAGCAGTCGCCCCCATCTGGCGATAGCCTCAAAAGTAGTGTTGACGTCCTCTTCATCGACTCTATGCGAACAGAGCGACATCCGGATCGCGATGCGGCCGCTGATGTAAGTCGTCGTCACCAGGTTCGATCCCTGGCGCTGAACGGCCGCCGCGATTCCCTGGTTAAGGCGGTCAAGAAGAGTCTGAACTGCGGGTTCCTCTCTTTGCGCCGCCAGGCTATTCGGCACGTAGCGGAAGCAGTAGAGGTACAGGATCGGTTCATGCAGAACTTCGAAGTCAGGGTGTTCGCGTACAAGGTTATGCAGGCCGTGCAGGAGGCTGATGTTTTTCGAAACGAGCTCACGCAAGCCAGCGAGAGCCGTCAACTTAGGCACGACCCGATCGCGCCAGTTTTCGAGCAGCACTTCAGCCGATTCGCGTTCCTGGGAGATCTCTTCCGCGAACAGAGCGCGGATGTCCGCCGGCGTAACGTCCAGCAGCACGCCTCGACTGGAGAGGTCAGCATGGTAATCGGCAATGGCATCGAGACTCTCCTGGCAGACTTTCCAGAACTCGTAGAGTTCGATGTCGCCGAACGTGATCATTTGTTTCTGCGAAACCATCAAGCAATCCTTTCCCTGCGCCGTATGATGAGGCCGTGCTCGCGATCTGACTATGGGAGATTCGTCCCGGTTTGCGTATACTCCGCGGGCGCAGTCTGGGACATTAGTCCTGTTGGGCCAGCGCGTTTTATCTGCGACAATCCGGCGTCCAAATCTCGTTAAAGCGGCATTGATCCGTTGCGTGTTGGTGTAATGAAGAAGACCACCCAGCGAATCCGGTATGTACCGACCACGGATGGAGTGCGACTCGCCTGGGCTGAGGCTGGCGCGGGGCCGGTTTTAGTCAAAGCTGCGAACTGGTTGAGCCACCTCGAATACGAATGGGAGAGCCCCGTCTGGCGGCACTGGATTCACTTTTTCAGCGACCACTTCCGTTTCGTGCGTTACGACGAGCGTGGCTGCGGAATGACCGATCTGAACGTCGGTGATCTCTCGCTCGATCGCTGGGTCGAAGATTTGGAAGCCGTGGTCGATGCCGCCGATCCACAGGGACCGTTCGCATTGCTCGGCATTTCTCAGGGAGGGCCGATCTGTGTGGCCTATGCCGTGAAGCATCCCGAGCGCGTCTCACACCTCATCCTCTACGGTGCCTACGCACGCGGAGCAATGCGGCGCGGCGATCCCGATCGGGAGAGCTTCTACCGCGCGATGATCGATCTCGTTCGCCTGGAATGGGGCAGCGACAACCCTACCTTTCGCCAGGTCTTCACTTCGCGATTTATCCCCGGAGGGACCGATGAACAGCTCGGTTGGTTCAACGACCTCTGCCGCAAGACCCTGACGGCGGAAGTCGCCGCACGACTGCTTGAGTCACGCGCTACGCTCGACGTCGTTGCGCTGCTCGGCGAGGTGCGGGTGCCGACTCTTGTGCTGCACGCACGCGGCGACGTGGTGGCGCCGATTGTCGAAGGGCAAATCCTCGCTGCGGGCATCCCGGGCGCGCAGTTCGTCGAACTGGACTCAAAGAATCACATCCTGCTGGAGAGCGAACCCGCGTGGGAACGCTTTCGCGAGGTGGTACTGGAATTTACGGGAATCAGTGCGCCGGTGAGTGGTGAGGATCCGGCGTTCGCTTCGCTCTCACCACGCGAGCGAGAAGTGATGACGCTGATCACCGAGGGTCTCGGTAACGCACAGATCGCAGAGCGCCTGTCGATCAGCGAAAAGACGGTCCGCAATCACGTCTCAAATCTTTTCGACAAACTCGGCGTCTGGACGCGCTCCCAGGCAATCGTCTTCGCGATGGAACGCCGGTTTAAGAGTTGACGATTGCCTTATGCGCCCACAGTCCACAGGGCTTTGGCATCACCGAGATTTCCTCAAGTTGTGGGGTGCACAAACCACCTCCATATTCGGTACACAGTTAGCCTCGCTCGCTTACTCCCTCACCGCGGTCGTGACTTTACAAGCAACTCCTGTCCAGCTTGGCCTGTTGAACGCCGTCGCCGCTGCGTCGGCTGCACTGGTCGGGTTGTTTGCCGGAGTGATAGCAGATCGTTTTCGGCGACGACCACTTTTGATCGGTGCAGACTTGGGACGCGCAGTGATCGCCGTAACCATACCGATAGCGTTCGCGCTAGGTGTGTTGCACATCGGGCAGCTTTACGTTGTGAGATTCCTGTTCGGCGCGCTTTCGATCCTTTCCGAAGTCGCTTCCATGGCTTTTCTTCCTTCACTCGTTGAGCGTCAACAACTGGTTGAAGGTAACAGCAAGCTGTCAGCCACGGAATCAGTGGCGTCCATCGCGGGGCCGAGCTTGTCGGGTGTACTGGTGCAATTACTCACAGCCCCGATTGCAATTATCGTTGATGTTTTCTCTTTCGTGTTCTCTGCTGCTTTTTTATGGCTGATTCACACTCCCGAACCTGAACCACTCCCAGCCGGCGAGCGGCGGAGCGTGTGGGTGGAAATCGGCGAAGGGCTGCGTGTAGTGTTTGGGAGCCCTATCCTGCGTCCTCTATCACAGGGCATCGCCCTTCACTTCTTGTTCATGTTGATAATCTCGACGATCTTCATGTTGTATGCAGTCCGGGAGCTGAGTATTGAGCCGATATGGCTCGGAATAATCCTCGCGGCTTTTGGTCCTGGTTTTCTGTTAGGCGCGCTCGTCGCCGGTCGTGCTGCACAACGCTTTGGTCCAGGACCAACGATGATCGGGGCCACCTTGCTCAACGCCGTCGCCGTTATCCTTATACCTTTGGCGAGTGGACCATTTCCGGCGTTAATTTCTATGTTGATTGCTGCACACTTTCTGCTGGCATTTGGCATTCAAATACACGGCATCAATCTGATGAGCTTGCGGCAGTCGATAACTCCGCACCGGTTACAAGGGCGCATGAACGCGAGTTTCCGTTTCATTAACGTCTGCGCAATGATGATCGGTGCGTTAACCGCGGGCGTGCTGGGAGAAACGATTGGATTACGGGGGACACTTACCGTGGGAGCGTGCGGGATGTTTCTCCCGTTTTTTCGCTTGTTACTTTCGCCGGTGCGTAAACTCCATGAAGAACCAAGCTGATACGATGGGAAGATTTTCTCGCGCAAAGGCGCAAAGGCGCAAAGCGCTGCCGCGTTTCAAGGGTTTTCTTGCGCCTTTGCGCGAGAGGTTTTTTATGGGTTGCGCGGAGCAATGTAACTTCGCCTCGCTTTTAATCACCAACTTGCCTTGTGATTTATGAACGGCCGGCGTCAAGTCGAGCTTTAGTTTCCGGCGCGTGCCGTCGCGCTTCTTATTGAGCGATACAAACGCCAGGTTATAACGGCTGCGAAGATGATCGATTAGAGTTTGAAAAGTGGTATCGAACTTCTCCAACTTGTCAGAGAGCACCTCGCCACCCGTTTCATTCGCCAGTGTGTGCACGTCCATGTAATCCACTCCGCCCACCCTGGTCAGACGTGTTGCCATCGTCATGATCCCGTTCTCCAGACGTTGACGGCTGACTTTGGGAATGAGGCCGCAGACGACACTCCCTGATTCGTAGACCGCCTGCGTTGCCGATTTACCTGACGGGCCCGAATAGCAGTCATACATGCGCGTCACAGCACTAATCACAATCATCACGCGACGCCCCGCTGGATTGCTCGCCTTGATCATGTAATCAGACGCGTCTGCAAGAACGTTGTTTAAGCAATGAGGAGCTACACCGACGTGCGGTGGAATTCGATGGCGAGATTCTTCAAGTATTATGCGGTTACGCGTGAACGGCTGCACTAGAGTGGACTCAATCTGAAACGTCATAAGCGCAATTTCGTCGATCGGTTTCAGCCGGTCGATAGCTTCGCGTGCGGCACGATGTAATTCTTCTCGAAATGGATCCAGACAGCCGCCGCGATCGATCAGGATCAACACAGATAACGGCAAAGTATCCTTACTGAAGTGCGTAATTTGTTGTTTCGCACCGTCTTCTAACAGCAGAAAATCCTCTTTCTTTAAACCACCAACGGTCCGCGCCGTGTTCTTTTGCAGGACCAGCGCGTCCACCTTAATCAGATCGATGTTGACCTTTACCACGTCTGTAGTTGCCGGCATTGGCGGGATCTTTGGATCATTTGGGTTTTGCTCAGGCTGTGTCCTTGAGTTCGTATTCGCATTATTTTTAGGAGATTGGGAGGAGACAGGGAGGTTAGAACTGAAAAGAGATGCCACGAAGATCAGCGATACGAGCGGCAAAAGAGGCAGCCGGAGCCTCCACTTTCGATAACTCATTTGGCTCTCCTTCTTAAGTAAGCATCAAGGCTGACGGTCAGATGAGGTTCAGCCCTCAAAATATGCTTATCTATGAACTATGTTTGCCGGTTATTGAATCCGAAGAGTCGCCTTATTGCTCTTTGCGCCGCGGAGAATTACTGTGATCGCAATATCTCCACCCCTCCAACGCTATCAGGTTCAAGTAGCCAGTAGGTCAATCAGAGTCAACTCATGCGCGTCGTTGCTCCCGAATAACGATGCTTGCTTTTCGTTTCTAAACACACAAGGAAAGACTTCTTCAGTCCTTCGATTGAATGTCTGCTGCCGGTGCAAGCCGTTCAACTGCTCACCTCTCGCTTCTTACGTCCATGGGCCAGTGCCAAACCGCTGAGTCCTAAACAGAGTCTGGTAAGTGTGGAATTCACCTGTGTGCCACACCGATGCCCAGCCTGGTCCATGATCAATTTGTAGCTGCTTTCGCTATCGCCGAATCCGATTGGGCGGGTAAGTAGATTCTCCGAAAAATGGTTGCGCCCTTCAGGATTTTGTCCTGCGTTCCGTCTCGAGAATTAATAGAACCGGAAGTATCCCAAAGCGATTTTGAAGCATCATAGGTGTCGTTCTAAGATTTTGTACCTCGCAACAATTCAGTTCAACCCTTAAAGGAGATTCACTCAATGAGAGACAAGACAGAATTACGCGCCCCTGAAGCGTCCGAGCAGAGCCTGCCGTTCTTCGCGCGTTTCCTCGAAGGCCAGGACACCTCAAAGGATTCCTTCCTGACGCTCAAGTACCCGTCCGACCGTGACGAGATCGATCAACGAATTGAGTACACGTCGGACCACAGCAATAAATAAGAAGACCGTTTCGCAGGGTACCGGCTCTCGTCCGAAGCATTCGCGGATGCTGTTCCCGCCGCGCATCGCGTCAGACGCGGGCCGGACCTTTGAATTACTCACCTCGGACGCATGACTCGAATAACACCGCGCGACGCCGTTCTACTGCTGACGCACGGCGGCGACTTTTATACCGTCGATCTCGTCTCACAGGCTCTCGCACGCAGAGGCGTCCGTCCCATTCGCTTTAACACAGACCTCTTTCCGTCATCTGTCAAGCTCTTGGCCCGCGCGGGCGACGAACGCGCCGGACACCTCTTTACGGAAGCGGGAGAGCAGATTTCCGCCGCGGAGGTGCGCGCCGTCTGGGCGCGCAAGCTCTGGTCGCCGCGCATGGCCGAGGACCTTGATGAGGGCTATCGCTCAATGTGCGTCGGGGAGTCCATCGCCGCGCTTGAAGGTTTTCTCGACGGGCTCCATGAAGCACGCTGGGTAAACGATCTCGGCCGCCAACGCGACGCCGAAAACAAGCAGCGACAACTCCGGCTGGCCGTGCGTGCCGGCCTTCGCGTGCCACGCACTCTCGTTACCAACGACCCCGCCGCAGCTCGACAGTTCTTCGCAGAGACCGAAGGTCAAACGGTCGCAAAGCTCCTCCGTCCACTCGCCATCAGCATGGACGCCGTTCAGAACTTCGTCTACACGAACCGCGTTCGCGAAGAAGACCTGGCCGGCGCCGAGGCACTTCGCCATAGCCCGATGGTCTTTCAAGAATTGATTCCGAAAGCGTGCGAACTGCGCGTTGCTTGTGTGGCAGGCGAAGCCTTCGCCGGCGCGCTCGACGCGAGCGGCACGTCGCGCGGGCATACGGATTGGCGGCGCGTCGCACCTGAGGAGTGTTGCTGGCAGAAGGCTCACCTCCCCACCGAAGTCGCAAGCGGCCTGCAAGCTTTGATGTTGGAACTCGGCCTCGTCTTCGGCGCCGTCGATTTGATCTGTACTCCTTCGGGCGAGCATGTCTTTCTCGAAGTCAACCCCGGCGGCGAATGGGGCATGCTCGAACGCGACCTCGGCCTTCCTATTTCGGAGGCCATCGCCGAAGCGCTGCTTGGGAAGGTTAGTTGAGACAGTGATCTTCTAAACCCATGTCCATTCTCATCGTCACACACAGCAACGATAACGACAGCGTCGCGCGAGTGATCGAGGCCGTCTCCCGCAAGGGTGGCCACACAATCCGCTTTGACACCGACCGGTATCCGACCGATGTACGTCTCACTGCTTACTACGGCACGTCCGGCGTCGAGCGTCTCACACTTGCGAATGAAGAGGGCGAGTTCGATCTACGTGAGGTCACAGCCATCTGGCACCGTCGCCTCAACTTCGGCGCACATCTTCCTGCGGGGCTCGACAGGCAACTGCGTCACGCATCGCTCGGCGAAGCGAGTGCCGCCGCCCACGGCATGCTCGCCAGCCTCAAAGCGTTCCGCGTGGACCACGTGCGCCACATCCGTCACGCCGAGAACAAGCAGCTACAGCTACAGGCGGCGAGCGAAGTCGGATTGAACACGCCGCGCACGCTGACGACGAACGATCCTGCCGCCGTCCGCCTCTTCGCAAAGAACTGTGAGGGCAGAATGATCACGAAGATGCTGTCTTCCTTCGCGGTCTACGACGAAGGGAGAGAACTCGTAGTCTTCACCAACCCCGTGAAGCCCGAAGACCTGGCGGACCTCTCCGGCTTAAGCCTTTGCCCTGCCACTTTTCAGGAACTGCTCCCCAAGTTGCTTGAGGTTCGTGTCACGGTCGTGGGCCACCGCGTCATGTCTGCCTCGATCGACTCACAAGTCTCAGCCCGCGCCGCTCACGACTGGCGCCGCGACGGCCTCCGCATGCTTCAAGACTGGCGACCTTACCAACTCCCACTTGAGCTCGAAGAAAAAATCCTGCGCCTTATGGATTATTTTTCCTTGAACTACGGCGCCATTGACATCATCCTCACACCCGACGGCCAACACGTCTTTCTCGAACTCAACCCCTCGGGTGAATTCTTCTGGCTCGAGCGCACTCTGGGACTTCCTATCTCCGATGCCATCGCGGACCTTCTCCTCGGCCAGGGGTGACGGTTTGTTATACTTTTGCGCAGCGCAAAGGTCCGGAGGAAAACAGAATTTGAAGTCACCTCAATCCGCGCCAAATCCTTCTGAGCTTTGGCAACGCGGCGAATACACCATCAGCACGGATCCTTCGCGCCTGGACATAGACCTTATTCACGACTTCATCAGCAATCATTCATATTGGGGGCGCGGTCGGGCGCGCGACGTTGTGCAACGCTCGATCGAAAACTCAATGGCCTTTGGCATGTACCATCGCGATCAGCAGGTGGGATTTGCGCGAATCGTAACAGACTATGCCACGTTCGCCTGGGTGGCTGATGTTTTCCTCGTGCCGGACCATCGCGGGCGCGGGTTATCCAAATGGCTCATGGAAGCCATCATCGCTCATCCTAAGCTACAGGGATTTCGCCGCTGGGTTTTGGCAACCAAAGACGCACACGGATTATACGAGCAATTTGGTTTCATCAAATTGCACCGTCCGGAACGTTGGATGGAACGACCCGATGCGAATATGAAGGAAGCGCCGGATTATTGGCAGCCGTAGGTGCCTGGCAGAAGTTAAATTTTTGTTCCCCGCGATTGTGCGAATACCCACGGTAGTAACTCCGGCTCACTGAAAACCCTCTCCCAAATAGCGTGACCCGCTTCCTTATACTCTGTGTACTTTGGCATGCCGCCGGCGGCCCTTATAGCCGCAACCATCTTTCGTGATCGTTCAACGCTGACGGCTTGATCCGCTTCTCCATGGAATGCCCAGATCGGCGTTCGAGCCAGGTTTGACGCTTTAGACTCATTACCTCCGCCACAGATCGGAACTGCTGCTGCAAACATTTGAGGGTGATGGGAAATCACAGACCACGTTCCGAACCCTCCTAAAGACTGACCGGCCACGTAGAGCCTTTGAGAATCGATGCTGAGCGTTCGCTGCAAGTCCTGGAGAATTTCTAACGCGAGTTGCATCTGCCGGGTAGGTTGTGCGGTGTCAAAATTGGCCCAAGACTCGTTATCAGGGCATTGCGGAGCAACCACAAAACATGAATGCCTCGATTGGTTTTCAGGTAGTGTCCACACATGAGCGCCGATTGTATTGCCGCCCGATATTTGCTTCACGTTATCGTTGCCCCGACCAGCGCCACCATGTAACCACAGTACAAGTGGATACTTCTTTTGTTTATTGTAAGGATGCGGCACAAACAAGCGGTAGGGCATTGTGGTGCCGCGTGAGTCCTTGTATATCTTCGTCAGAAAGACACTTGCTTTCTGTGCAACAACTATTCGCTTTGGTAGCAATAAAGCTGCGCCAACAGACAAGCAAAAATCTCGTCGCGTGATCATCTTCCGTGCTTTTTAAGACCGCGCCGCTTGCACCTTCGTGCCGTAATCAAGCGATGCATAAAAGGTGCCTCGTCCCTGTGGCGTCAGATCGAGCACATTCCAAATCGGATTCAACTCATCGATGCCACGCTCGTCGATGTCGTGGTCCAGCCGTGGATGACCACTGTAAAAATGACGCAGCGTACCGTCACTGTCTCGAGTAAAAACCGAAATCGTCGAGTCCTGCTGGCCTTCGCGATCTTCGCTGCCGAGATCGTACTTGAAAGTGCTTTCGCCGGCACTCAGCAAACGTAGTCTGTCCCAACCTCTCTTTCGCGCGTGTGCGCGCAACGTGTCCATGTCAGCAGCAGCTACAATTGCGAGGTCGATATTTTGCGCGAGGTGATGGGCGATCCCGTTGAAGCTATCGATCCAGGCAGTGCACATCGGGCACGGATCTGTCTGCTTTTTTCCGAACATGAAGTGATAGATCACGAGCGAACGATCCGGTGCTGTGAATAACTCGCTCAGCCGCACGTTTCCTACCGGTTGATCGCCATCGTCAAGAGACGTTGGGCCTTCAAGAAACTCGTAATCCTGAATCGTCGCACCCTTTGGAAGTTGCCGCCGAAGCTCTGCGACTCTTTCACGTTGCTTCATCAATTCAATCTCGGCCAGCCGCACCTCCTCTCGTTTGGATAGATATTCTGCCGACTCGTTTGGTAAATTAGTTTGCCGATACGTTCCATCAATCGTTTCATGAACCACTGGTTATACCTCCATCGAAGAACATAGTTATCTCGCATTCCAATCGATCGAGGGCCAATCGAGGAATTCAAGACGAAAAGCTTCCGAGGGGAACGAACCGAATATACCACGAGGTGAATAGTCGGTGGGTGATTGTCACGTTTGTGGGAGTTAAAGCCCAACCCAGGCAGATGATGCTCATGCTATCGTCAGGGATGACGGTAGCTGACTACCTGTACCACTGCACCGGACGGTTCATTACGAAAAATTAGTACTACTTCCTCCTCTGCCCGCATGGGAAGAAAGTCTATAGTCGTGACCGTAGTCTCCTCTCGCCCCTGGTTATTCAGCTTTCCCTCCACCCTTACTTGCTCAACAGCTAAACCACCAATATTTGTGACCCTCACCGGCAGATGAAAGAGTCCTGTCTCGTTGCGAACCACACCTCGCTCAACCTTGAACTGCGCCGGCCCTGCCGGCTGATGGATCCACAACCAAACAATGGTCCCAACAAATCCCAGTAGGATGACGAGCGAAACAGCGAGCGAGATCCACTCGGCAGTCGACTTTGGCGCCGCAGACCCGTTCTTGCTGGTCCTGCTCATAACGCCAACCTCCCCGCCGCTCCGCCAACGCTGGCAGGTAGTCCCAGGACGACGATGTAGCTCGCCCACAGGTCGGGCGAGTCGTTCAGATCAATCAGTTGGTACAACCAAAGCATGCCTCCAGCCATGACGAGCGAGATTATGTAAGCGATAGTCGTCTCCACCAGCGGAGCGTTTAAACCGCCACGGTGCTCTCGACGCGCTTCGGACGCGACGAAGTTTGAGGCGAACACGATCATGTAAGAGATCACGAGCGACCCGCCAACTATCGCCAGCAGGCGCGGGTAACCGAGACTGCTGGCGATGAGTGGTATCTCCTCAGTGGGTGCGAGTGTCAGCGCGATGACTGTCGCGCCGAGCGCAGTAGCGCCGGTGCGCACAATCACGCGTTCACGCATATCGCCGCTCTTCTTGTGTTCGGCACTTTTTCCGGCTTCACCTTTCTCATGCCCTTCTTCTTTCTCCCCAAGTATGAAATCCGCGAGGCCGACGCCGAGGCTGAACGGCAGGGCCTCCATGCAGAGACGACCGATGGTAGCGTGCAGTCCCGCGTCAATTTCGAGAAAGCCAATTAAGGAGAGTCCGATAGCGGCGGCAACGAGTCCTGTAGAGAGCGCTTTCGTTGACTCGATCAAAGTGCCGAGCCAGGAAACGCTTCTATTGGATCGCGTTGTCGCTGCCCTCTCCAGGACCACGAGTGCGATAAACGTCAGTGCCAGTGCAGCGAGCATTCGAGGCGGCCCGGCGGTATTTCCGCGCCACCAGATTTCCATCGTGTAGAGGAATGGCATGCCGAACAGAAAGGCTCCACCCATCTCGTGGATTAGATGGCGCAGTTCGGTTTTGGAAGGAGACTGTTGCGTGTTCTTCACTATTAAGCTCCGGTTGTCCAGTTGGGAAGCGCCCCCGAGTCAGGATTGCCCGCCTACCGGCTCACTCTATATTGGTTGCCGCATCGAGTAAATGCCTTTGTCCGGCGGACGAACCACGCCGCTAACTCCTACTCTAGTAGTTGACTGTTCAGAGGTGACGGCATTATGATGCGCCCATCAACTACTGGAGTAGGAGAACGTCGTTAGGATGAAGAGGCGGCCGCAGCAGAAATTGGGCGAGAGGGAACTCGATATTATGCAGGTACTGTGGCGTAGCGGCAGCGCCAGTGTCGCCGAAGTTCATCAATCGTTATTAGACGAGCGCGTTGAGATTGCTTACACGACCGTGCAGACAATGCTGAACCGTCTTGAAGAGAAGGGTTTGGTCAGACGTGATAATTCGGATCGAGCACATCGCTACCTCCCGGGGTTGAAGGAACCCACTGTAGTCAACCAGGCAATTCAGAAATTGGTCGAACGCTTTTTCAGTGGTTCTGTCGAGGCGCTCGCAACACGGCTGGTCGAGAAAGATTTAACGGTCGAGCAGTTGGACCATCTTCAGGAACTCATAGATGTTCACCGGCAAAAGAGAGCTAAGTAAATGACGTACTATTCGGAGCTCGCTTCTTACTTCATAAGAATAGCCGTCAACTTAATCCTCATCGGGACGCCTATCTCTATCGGCATCCTCATTGGTCTCAAGCTGACGCGCGCTGCACCGCCAAGGATCCGTTACCTGTTGACGGTCACGGCGTTCTTTGCGGCAGCGATAGTGCCGTTCGTTCTGACGGTAGCCTCGACGCCGGAAACACCGCCTCCCCAAACGAGCGTTAGCGCAGAGATTCAGGGCAGAACCTTGACTACTGATGTTCATACTCCCGCCGTGGACCTCCCGCGCGATAGCGAATCGAATGCGACCGGCAACGTCCTGGATTCCGTGGTGGGCTTTTTATCACAAACATCGTTTTCGATCGGAGCTTTCACTCTGTGGTTAGCCGGCGCTTGCTTGCTGCTTAGCCGGGAGATTGCGAGTCATCTGCTGGTAGCGAGCGCGCGTCAGCAATGGACACCTGCGACCTCGAGCATACGAGAGCGATTGTCCTGGCCGAAAAACATACCCCTCTTTGTCGAAAACGAACTTGGACCATGCGCGCTCGGAGTTTTTCATCCAATAGTGATCATTCCAGCACGCCTGCTTGAAGAATTGCCTCCTTCTTCAGTCCGGCAGATCGCTCAGCATGAGCTCGACCATTTGAAGTGGCGGGATCCATCCGTTCACGCGGCGATGCGGATCGTTTGTGCTTTACTTTGGGTTAGTGCGCCGCTTTGGTACCTCTACCGTGCGGCTCGCCTCGAACGTGAAGCTGCGTCCGATCGTGCGGCCGTAAACTCAACCTTGAGCAGACTTCAACCAGACATCGTAGCGGTAGAGTACGCGGCGACCCTGGTTTCGGTCGCGAAGAGTTGCGCGCGCATGGGGAGACGACGAAAACGTGCATGGATCACCACTGAAATCGGAAACGAAAGCGGTCTCAACGACCGCGTTCGGCGGTTAATGGAGATTTCCTCGCGTCTCACAAGTGCGCGCCTGTCGTTGGCTTTGGGAATACTACTAATTTGTTCAGGTTCTGTAATTTTATTGCCGCTTGCGAAGCTGAAGTCGGACAGCAACGAAAACCTGGACCAGCAGACATTGCAAGAGCAAACTGCGTCTTCGAGCACTGCAAGTTTTGATGTGGGCCCATCGAAGAAAGCGAATACGCGCACGAGACTTGCGAGTGTCAATGTTCGCGCGCGCCCCGAAGTACAACGTGGCCGGCAAGACTCGAGCCTTGTTAAACCAACGCGCGACGCAATCGTCGAAGACGCCGTATCAGCTAGCCCGCTCGCGACGAGCACATCGTCAGATCTCAGTACGACGATTCAAGCTGTACAACCAGGAGATCTGGAAAGTCAGATGGCCGCAGTGGGATACAAGAACCTGACTGCGGACCAGCTTGCAAAGATGCGGGCGTACGCCGTCGGTCCGGCTTATGTAAAAGAAATGGCTGACTCCGGCTATTCAGGATTGTCTGCCGACATGTTGATTCGATTTAAATGGTTCGCTGTCAGCCGTTCCTTCATAAAGGAAATGGAAACTCTGGGATACGAAAACTTACCGCCGCGGACGCTGGTTGATTTTCGACAACATGGAGTGAACGCTGATTACATTCGACAAATTCGGACACGAATATCGGGACCAATCAGTGGCGAACAATTAGCCTCGCTGCGCCTTCACGGTACGTCCATAGAGTTTGTAGACAAGCTTAAAGCGTTGGGATACGAAAAGCTTACTGCTGAGCAACTCATCAGTATGCGACTTCAAGGAGTTAGCATCGCCTTTATTGAAAGCCTACGCGCGCAGGGCCACAAAAGTCTTTCAGCGGACGATCTGATTGGGATGCGAATGCGCGGCGGCAACTAGATCAATCCAATGTTCGGAAATTTCCAAGGGCTCTACGTCGGAGAGCCCAGGGAGAACTACGTCTTAAATAAGGAGGAAACGGGTGTGCAAAATATGTCGCGTCGAAACTTTATAAGACAAAACTCGCTTGGAGCAGTGAGTCTTTGTGCTCTTAATGGACCGGCAGTGATGGCGACAGGACAAAGTGCGTTCAAACTCGAACGAACTTCGGTCGCAGATCTAAGCAGGGACCTTCAGCACTTCATCCCGCGAATGATGCAACATGTCGGCGTCCCGGGGCTTTCCATTGCTGTGATCAGAGATGGAAGAGTTATTTGGAGTCAAGCTTTTGGCGTTCGCAACAACGAGACTCGGGAGCCGGTCACAACCGATACACCATTCGAAGCCGCGTCTCTTAGCAAAGCAGCGTTTGCATATGCTGTGTTGAAGCTATGCAACCAGGGCAAGCTCTCACTCGACGTTCCGTTATGGAACTACCGTCCAAATTACTTCCTCCCCTCGGCTGATCCTCGGTCCAAACTAATTACCACGCGCATGATTCTGGCGCATTCGTCGGGTCTTCACTTTCGACCTGATGACAAGTCTGTGCAGATTCATTCCACGCCGGGCGAGCAGTGGTTTTATTCGCCGATGGGCTATGGCTACCTTCAGCGGATCGTTGAACACATTACCGGCCAGCCCCTCGAAGATTTTATGCAAACAAACGTGCTACGGCCGTTTGGTATGAGTAACAGCAGTTATGACTGGAACGAAAATTATGAAAGGACAGCCGCGAGAGGCCACGACCAGAACGGCAAGCGCGTTGCGGGCCAAAACTTCTATGAAAAGTTCAGAGGCTTTACAGCCGCCGACAAAGCCAAAATCCTGGAGGTGCAGCCTGAAGACGCCGCACCAGGGGCGGGCTTTAGTCTCACAACTACGCCAACCGACTATGCACGATTTTTGATCGAGATTCTCAAACCTTCACCCACTCATTTATCTCCAGCCTGGTCCATGGAAATGCTCAAGCCCCAAATAAAGGTATCGACTCCAATCCGGTGGGGGCTGGGTTGGACCATCGAACCTGGTGATGCCGGAGATGCTTTTTATCACTATGGCAATGCGGGCACGCTACAACACCTCGCAGTGGGCTTGCGGGAACAACAGGCAGGAGTCGTAATCATGACCAATAGCGGTAACGGACTGAGAATGTGTATACGAACAGCACTAAGAGCTCTGGGTGCGGCGCGCCTGACCTACACGTTGTCATTCGCATGAACGTGAGCTCGCGCTTCCGCTTCTTCACACGTTGCTTTGCGCGCGGCCGATAAATCTGCGGCCTCATTGACGACTGTTTGAGGCCATGATACTTTCACACGCGCTCACAACCATCGTTATGTGCGACTCTCACCGCGCGAGCCCACGTTAACGATTCCAATCCGGCGAGGTACGTTTGGACTACCTGCTGTCACTTTTAGAATGCCCGTCATCAGGCACACCTAAATAGGAGAATCAAACATGACGAAATTTACTCAGATGTCAAAGCTGTTTCTCGGCCCAGCTATTCGAGTATTGATGCTCACGCTGTTGTTAGCAGGTTTCGGAGCGGGTGCGGCGCTCGCGCAAACCAGAGGGTATGTGACGAATATTACTAGCAATACAGTCTCGGTAATAGACACGGTAACCAACGCCGTCGTCGCCACTGTACCCGTGGGATTGAGTCCCGTCGGCGTTGCCGTCACTCCCAATGGCGCCTTCGTGTACGTGACGAATTCCGGTGACAACACCGTCTCAGTGATCAGCGCTGCCACCAACACGGTCATCGCCACTGTGCCGGTTGGAACGTTTCCAATAGGGATAGCTGTCACTCCTAACGGTGCCTTCGCCTACGTGACGAATCAATTTTCCTCCAACATTTCGGTAATAGACACAGCGACTAACACGGTGGTTGCCACCATACCGTTAGCAGCACCGCCGTTTTTGTTAGCCATCACTCCGAATGGGGCCTTCGCCTACGTGACGCATGCCAGTTTTTCAGACGTCACCGTGATAAACACAGCGACCAATACCGTAGCTGTTAACATATCCATTCCGGTAAATTTGACGTTAGCAGCAGCGGTCACTCCGAATGGAGCATTCGTTTACGTGACCGGTTTCCAGTTCATTGGTTCCAACTCCGGCTCTGTCCAGGTTATAGATACCGCAACCAACACTTTGTTCACCACCATCTCCATGCCCGCCGGATCGTTTCCACAGGGAGTAGCCATCACTCCCAACGGAACCTTTGCGTATGTCGTAGATGGTGGTGTCAACACCGTCTTAGTGATAGACACGGCCACCAACACTGTAGTCACCACTGTGCCCGTTGGATTGTCTCCAGGTGGAATAGCCATCACGCCGAATGGTGCTTTCGCCTATGTGACGAATGCGAGAGACAACACCGTCTCAGTGATAAACACTGCCACCAACGCCGTGGTCGCAACCGTGCCGGTCGGGACTAACCCAGGGTTTATTGCCATCGGAACACAGAATCAGGATCCCATCGACTCGCTAATTGCTGAGGTGGAAGCGCTGATCGCAGCGGGCACGCTCACGGAAAACCAGGGTGCCGGGTTGATCGACAAGCTTGAGGAAGTGAGCGCCAAGCTGGACAGTGGGCAAGCGAATGCGGCCTGCAATCAGTTGAATGCCTTCATCAATCAGGTCAACAGCTTTATCAAGAACGGCTCGCTCACGCAGGTCCAGGGGCAAGCGCTCATTGCGGCAGTGAACGCCTTGAAGACTAACCTCGGCTGTTAGCCGCGCCGGACGGTTTTCGGATAATACCGGCAGTAGCAGGGAAGCGTTAAAGCGGCTTTGCCCAAAAGTCGTTAGACTTGATGGTCGGCAGTGAAGTGCTCCAGAGGAGCACAATGTTTATAGCTTTAATACCTCTGTGGCTCTGCGCTCCAGCGGAGCGCAATGTGCTTTCAGGCGTTGGATTTACATTCCGCTCCTAACGGAGCGGGTAAATCACAGGATCTTAGGGCTATAAACATTTTGCTCCTCTGGAGCAATGTCGGAGTGACTTTTCGGGCAAAGGGTTAAAGCTAATGAACATTCACCGGTCAACTTCAGCAGATGGTTATTCACTCTCGTTGAAGAAGATTGCCGATGAATTACTATCTGATCAGAATGACGACAAGAGATTAAATGCGGCGGCTGCAAGGTTGTATTCACTATGCTCATCTGTCACTGGGATAGATAACGCAGATGATTCGGATGGGACCAGGCTTCTGAGCGGGGAAGCCATCTCCCCCAATGATGCCGCCCGATGTGTACTGGACTACCGTCGAACTTCTAAATTCCTGAGGGGCTTATATGCTGCGATACTCGAAACGCAGAAGAGGCTCCCTAATGTCGCGATAGAGATCCTTTACGCGGGGTGCGGCCCTTTCGCACCCCTCGCCATTCCACTGACCACACGGTTCAACTCTGCCGAGATAAAGTTCACCTTGCTCGATGTGCACAAACGATCTCTGGATGCAGCGTGGAGTGTTTTTGAAGCTCTTGGGAAAAGCGCCTTCGTCCGTGATTACATACAATGTGACGCCGCATCTTATAAACACGATGTGCCTCGCGTCATACATGTGGTAGTTGTGGAGGCCATGCAGGCGGCTCTGGAAAGAGAGCCGCAGGTAGCAATCACGATGAATCTTGCTCCCCAGCTTTGCCTCGGAGGGATTTTTCTTCCACAGAAAATAACTATCAATTGCTATCTCTGCGATTTAACAAAAGAGTTTCCGGCCCTTGTCGCTAAGGCTGATGCCGCGGATGCTTTCTCGGGTGCCGGCAGGATTAATGTTGGCCCTGTTTTTGAGTTAACTGCCGGAAGTTGCCGTAGCCTGTTAGCAGCCCCAAAACTCCTCAACGTCCCGGAGGATGTGGACGGGGAGTTCTATTTAATGCTCTTGACCACCATCAATGTCTTCGATTCCATCGCGCTGGATGATTACGAGTCCGGATTGACCTGCCCTAAAATCTTATATGAAGCGGGCAAGATGCACAGGGGAAAGTTTATAGAGTTTCAATACCATCTTGGCGACAAGCCGGGATTCAAATACAGGTCTTTAAACGCATAGGTTTTAGCAAAGGACGCGCATCATGAAACTGGAACTGGATGTTGAGACATTGGAATTCAGGATCTCCCCAACAAAGAAACGCCCGATGAAAGTTGACTATGTATCAGACAGTCGAGAGGTCCTGATTCACGCTACCCTTCCAGACGAACAATCACTGACTATTGATACGGGCTCAGAGGAGGTGACTCTTTCTTTTCGACAACTTGCCTTCCGGCTCTCCGAAGTTGCCGTGCGTGAAATCTTTGAGGCGTTGCCTCCCGAGATGTTGCGCCGGCTGTGACATGCATTGACCAGCGTTACATGATTGATTCTGTCCTGCGACAAGTATTGATAGTGATGATGTTTTGTGTCAGTATCTGAACTCCCTCTAAGACGTCCCTCAGAACTCATCCCCCAGATTGTTTTTCATGGTCGCGCTACTGGAGGTCTGACATGGGGCTCATTCTTTTAATAATTCTCATTATCTTGCTAATTGGTGCGGTACCATCATGGCCGCACAGCAGGAACTGGGGATACTGGCCAAGCGGAGGAATAGGAACAATTCTTTTGATCGTTCTTATCCTTCTCCTGCTGGGAAGAATATGACGGATCGACGGATTACTTCGTTTATCGTTTCTTCTTAATGTTGTTAGTACCTTTCCGTCGCAACGGATCCTGATACCAGCGCGTGCCGGTGCGATACTCCTGTTCCGTACGGCTCAACATTGCCAGCGCTCGTTTCGGACGCAGGTGAGCACACGCGACGATAATGGTATTCAACAGGGCCATAGGCGCCACATAAGAGCCTGTGAAAGAAGGACTACTCGTGGAAGCAACCAAACAGTCATCACAGTGTAAAGCGATCGGAGTGGTGCTGCTGTCAGTAATACCAAACGTTGGAACACCTCGCGCGTGAGCTCGCTGAACAGCTTCGACGGTCTCTCTAAGACATCTGCCGAAACTAATCGCCACCAACAGATCCTTTTCCGTCAGGAGATCGATTTTGTGTTGCAGATTGCCTGTGCTTCCCACCGGCGCTTCAGCGTCAAAACCGAGTGGTGTTAGACCATAGGCCAAAAACCACGCGAGGGACGCTGCCAGATCAACACCGACTACCAGAATGCGGCCCGCACCATGAATTTGCCTGGCAAGTTCGACGGCGCGTTTGGCCTCTAAGCTCGAACGAAGAACACTAAGACTCTCCACGTCTCGTTCCAAACAATGCTGCACCTGATCTGTGACACTGCGTTTCTCCTGCGTTGCCGCTTTCAGAACTGTGTAAGGGGTAATGTGTTTGACGAAGTGCCGGCGCAGGTCGGCCGCAAAATCCGCAAAGCGTTCATAGCCCAGAGCCTGGACCGAACGGACGATGGTAGCCGCATCGACCTTGTAACGTTTCGCCATTTCGCGCGACGAGAGGAAGAAGGTCTGTTCGTGATTGTCCAGGATCTCTCTGATTAAGCGACGTCGAGAACCACTCAACGGTGATTTAGCGAAGCGCACTTCAAGCGACGTCAGGGAACCCTCGGAGCCATTGCCGTCGCGATGGTTGAGCGAATTTCCCGCTGCCATAATTTGCTCCTTTGTGTGAGAACCGAGCTCAGATTCATAGGGAGAGGTACACCCGAGTTTCAGTCCGGCTTTCAATAAAACTCATGTCAACTTCGAAGCCCAGACCCGGACCATCGGGAACCGCGACCGTGCCATCAGCAGCCACAACGACACCCGGCGAAATAATATCGCGCTCAAAATAGCGCGAACTGGCGGAAATATCACCCGGCAACGTAAACCCATCCAGGCTCGCGAGCGCGATGTTGTGCGCGCGACCTATGCCTGATTCAAGCATGCCTCCGCACCAAACAGGAATGTTTTGTGAGCGACACAGATCGTGTATGCCGAGCGCCTCTGAATAGCCGCCCACTCGGCCTACCTTAATGTTTATTAATCTACAACTCTCCAACTCGAGGGCCGCCCTTGCGTGTCGCTGACTGACGATACTCTCGTCGAGACAGATCGGAGTGTTCAAGGCCCTCTGCAACTTTGCATGGTCCACCAGATCGTCGTTTTGCAACGGCTGCTCAATCATCAAGAGGTTGAAATCATCGAGCTTCTTTAAGTGATCCTGATCGTCGAGAGTGTAAGCTGAATTGGCATCTACTGACAGCAGGATATCCGGATGAGCTTGTCGCACTCGCGCCACAACATCGAGGTCCCAGCCCGGTTTAATCTTCAATTTAATTCGCTGGTATCCAAGATTGAGGTAGCGATCCACCCGCTCAAGTAGCTTTGCGAGGGTGGGTTGAATCCCAAGACTCACGCCTACTGCTACGCGTTTTCGTTCACCGCCAATTAACTCCGCCAGTGACAGTTGCTTCGTCTGGGCCAGCAAATCCATGAACGCCAACTCGAGTCCGGCCTTGGCCATGTTATGCCCGCGGAAAGGTGCTAAGCGTTTTGCGAGATCATCAATGTCACGGATAGGCTCAGTCAACAATGCTGGTCCAAAAAACTCACAAATGACGTGAAACGCAGTGCGAACAGTTTCGTAGCTGTAGCGCGGCTGTTCTGACGCGACCACCTCACCCCAGCCCTTCAGTCCGTCTGCTTTGAGGCACAACAAAAAGATGAGTCGCGAGTCGATTTTTCCGAAGCTGGTTTCGAAGGGTTCGATCAACGGCAGACGAACCAGACGAATCTCCACGCCATCGAGTTTGATGGCCGGCGCTCGCGTCTCTGTTTGGCGATTGAAAATTTCGGAGCCAACCTGCATGGCGCGGGAAGATAGCATGGCAGATCCGGTTTGTGCAACAAATGTTGTACTCGAATTGACATGGTGCAACGCTCGATGTTATATAGCGCTACGCTGATCGCCAAGGATTCGCAAGCTGGAGTTCTGATCAGCCGTTTGCTTCCAAACCGACAATTTCAATTGCAGGACATATTGCATCCATGCAGAGCCGGTTCCATCAACTCTCTCCTAAGGAGGCGGAATCATGAAGGGCATAGATCTACTTACGGGCACTGAGCGGCGGGTGACAAGTTACCGGACTATATTCAACAGGTATGCAGGGGTTCTTTCTCTGTTGCTTCTATTTGCCTTGTCCACGTTGGCCCAAACCACCGTCTCGACAATCGAAGGTACGATCAAGGATGCGCAGGGCAGTGTAGTCGCCGGTGCTCAGGTGGTCGTGAAGTCGCCGTCACTGGGTATCGAACGCACTGCAACGAGTGATGCAAACGGCTTCTACAGAGTCACCGCGCTACCGGCGGGAAACTACACGTTGACCATTTCTCACACTGGATTCGCCCCCCGAACCTTCGACAACGTTGAGCTCACAGTAAATAGAACTTTGACGCTCGATATTCCACTTGAAGTGGGCGCCGTTCAGGAGCAGGTCGATGTTGTAGAGAATGCACAATTACTGAATCCCACGACCGCCGCGACTGGAACGACGATCACGCCACAGCAGATCAGAGAGATGCCAACCAACGGTCGCAACTATCTCGACCTGATGCAGCTTGTGCCGGGTGTGGTGATTAACCGGCAGGCCAACGTCGGCAGCGACAATTCGACACCAGTTTTAGGAGAACGTTCCGGCAACAATAATTTTCTTATCGATGGCCAGCCAAATAAAGACACGGTTACTGGTGGCGCTGCGTCCCAGTTCAACCAGGAGACGATTGCAGAGTTTCAAGTCCTGACAGCAGGTTTCCGTGCCGAGTTTGGACAGGCTTCGGGCGCCATCGTCAACGTGATCACAAAAAGCGGCGGCAATGAGTATCATGGGCTCGCTTCAATATTCTTCCGCAACAACGTGTTCGATGCTTCGAATTCGCTTGATCCAACCCAGGACGAGGCGCCCTTTCTACAGCGTTGGGACTACAGCCTCGCGGTGGGTGGTCCAATTGTTAAGGACAAGGTGTTCTTCTTTGGCTCAGGTGAGCGAATCAGAGAAAATCGTCGCCTGAACTTTATCTTTCCTCCCGGAACGCCACAGGTAGCCCGGGATTTTGAAAACCAGTTTGACAATCCCGCTCGCACCTTCGATACGCGCGGCTTCCTAAAGTTTGACGAACAGCTCGGTCGGCACAGTCTCAGCCAGTCAGTGAGCTACACAAACGGTAATGTGCGAGAGTTTCTGCCGTTGTCCAACGCGACTGACTTGCCTTCGAGAAGGAATGACACGGGCGCGCGCCACCTGTTGTTGGGCTTCAGCGATACTGTTCTGGTTGGGGATCAGAGCAATCCGTGGGTGTTGACGTTGCGCGGCGGTTATCGTGGTGACACCTCTGAAACTCGTCCGGCCCATCCGGACGCGGGTGTAGGCACGACCTTCAATATGTTCAGCTCAAACAACACGGGCGGGCTCTTTGGAGATCTGGGGTCATTTGGCTTCGGTAACCCGCTGACACGCACAGCGCTGGATCAGAAGTACACGTCTCTTTCTGCCAACGCTACCAAGCTCGTCGGCGATCACAATATTAAGTTTGGTTGGAACTTTCTGCGCACGAGAGTGGACGGTGTCGGGTCACAAGCTCTCAACCTGCAACTCTTCGCCACTGTTGCCGACTTCATCACGTTTGGACCAATCAACTCGGGTTTCTTTACCGTCACCACTGCGGGTGGGCTGACGCCGGCAGCCAATGAGCTCCACCTGCGCAACAACTACAATGCATTGTTCCTACAGGACGATTGGAAGTTTTATCCGAAGCTTACATTGAATTTCGGAATGCGTTGGGATTACGACTCCGAGTTTGTGACGAAGGAAAACTTCTCGCCACGAGCTGGCTTTGCATGGTCCGCAACTCCGAAGACGGTTGTCCGCGGGCATTTCGGAATCTTTTACGATCAGTTTCGACTTGGTCTGGTCCGCGACGTCCCGGCTTTTGGCGGCGCCGATCGCCGTGTGATTCAGCCGTTTTCGTATCCACGCGGGTTCTTTGGCGTTCCCACGCTCGCTCCTGCGGCAATCAACGCATCGCTATTTCCTGGCGGGCTCTGCGTCTCACCAAATCTAACGGATGCGCAGATCGCAGCCGGCAATGTAGCTTGTCCATTCTCGCCGGGGCTTTTTATCGGCGTCGATCGACTCAATCGCGTAGTCGCTCCCGGACATGCATTAATCCCCGCGAATGCTGTAATCAATATTGCCAACATACAGGCATTATCTGGCCTGACTCCCGAGCAGTATCTCCTTCAGGCCGCGACGGCGGTCGGCAAAGCACCGGGTTTCTTCTTCTGGGGACCTTTCGGCGCTTTGTCACACAATGCGATTCCCGCACAACTGTTTCCCACCGATATCGATAGAAGTTTCAAGACTCCGTTTACGACCAGTGTGAGCATCGGTGTGCAGCAGGAGATCAAGAACGTCGTCATCGAGGCTGATTTCTATCACCGCAAAATGAATAACTTACTCGGCCTTCGCGAGGCCAACATTTCGTTTGCGTCGCGCGCTTCGAGCCGGCAATTCCTGCCGCCATTCACGGCTGGACCAATCCGAACGTTTGGTCCATGGTATGAAGGCACCTACAACGGCCTCGTGATCAGTTTTACCAGACGTTTTGCGAGGCGTTTCCTGTTGAGTGGTAACTATGCTTTCGCAGACCAGACTGATAATCAGTTGGGTATCGACACGCTGCCGTCCGATAGCTTCGTAGGTGTAGCGCCGATCGTGACCGAGTCGGTCACCGGCAGAACAAATGAACACAACTCATTCGTACGGGCGAATGGACGTTTTGTGGCGAAGGCAGGCACGTTCGTGAATGGACCTGATCTGGATAAAGGCCCATCGGACCTTTCGGTGGACCACACATTCCAGCTTAATGGCTTGTTGGAACTTCCGTGGCGGTTCCAGGTGAGTGGTATCTTTCGCGCGCAGAGTGGTTTTCACTTCAGCCGCCAGGCGCTTGCGCTCGAAGATCCGGATGGCAATGGCACCTTCAACACGATCGATCATGGTCCAGGTGCAGGTCGCAATGCGTTTACCGCCCCGCCCTATGTCAATCTCGATTTGCGTGTTGCCAAGCAATTCAACATCACAGAGCGGGTGAAGCTTCAGACGCTGTTCGAGTTTTTCAATGTCTTCAATCGTCAGAACCCTGCGGCTGTTGAAACACGACAGAACCTTGTTAACAGTCCATTCGGCTCACTTAGACAGGTGCTTCCCGGACGTGAAGGGCAAGTGGGCTTGCGACTCGAGTTTTGAATCGACAAAATAAAACGAATTGGCATTCAGGGGCTGCCGCCCATTTCCATGGGCTCCAATTCTATTGAATTAATTCCTGGGGCTTGCGCCCCAGGCTATATGCTTCCGCCTGCTTCGCAGGCAAATTCGGACTAGCCTGCGAAGCAGGCGGAAGCATAAAGCCTAGGGTGGAGCGAGGCTTTGCGAGCGGAACCCTAGGTCAGCTTGATTAGAAAGATTTCAGCCCGCGAATGCGGGCGACAGGAACGAATCGACAAAATAACGAATTGGCATTTAGGGGCTGCCGCCCATTTCATGGGCTCGCAATTCTATTGAATTAATTCCTGGGGCTCACGCCCCAGGCTTTATGCTTGCGCCTGCTTCGCAGGCTAAATTCGAACTAGCCTGCGAAGCAGGCGGAAGCATAAAGCCTAGGGTGGAGCGAGGCTTTGCGAGCGGAACCCTAGGCAGCGTGATTAAAAGATCTCAGCCCGCGAATGCGGGCGACAGAAACGATCGGCAAAAGCTCAAATCATGCACATTCTAAGAACCGTCTTTGCCCTTTTTCTATTGTTCTATGTCTCGAACCAGACAATCGCGCAAGGCACGCGATTGTTGCGTCATCCAACAGTCAGTCGCGACTCGGTGGCATTCGAATACGCCGGCGACTTGTGGGTCGTTTCGCGCAGCGGCGGAGCGGCGCGTCGCTTAACTTCCACTCCCTCCCTTGAAATCGATCCGTACTTTTCTCCGGATGGTTCACAGATCGCCTTCACCGCAACAGTCGCAGGAAACACTGACGTCTATGTCGTACCAGCGAATGGTGGCGATCCAAAACGACTGACCTACCATCCGGGCATTGATCGTGTTCGGGGCTGGAAGCCCGACGGCAAAAGCATTGTCCTCGCGTCAAACCGGACAGGTACACCGCAGCAGTCTTACATGCAGCTTTGGATCGCGAGTGTGGACGGTGGTCTACCCGAAATGCTTCCCATGCCACGCGCCTTTTTCGGTGCCTATTCACCCGACGGCACACGCATGGCCTATGAAGAGTTCTCGACTGCTTTCATACCTGAGTGGTTTGAGACGAGCATGTGGCGGCACTACCGTGGCGGTCGAACACACCCAATCTCGATCATGAACCTGTCAGACTACTCTGTACAGAAACTTCCCTGGACCAATAGCAACGACGCCTTTCCGATGTGGCTTGGCAATACGATTTACTTTCTCTCGGATCGCAATCACACAGTAAATCTGTTTGCCTATCGATTTGATACAAAGCAGTTGACACAGCTCACACATCATGAAGATTTCGATGTGATGACTGCTTCAGCAGGCGCCGACGCAGTTGTTTACGAGCAGGCTGGTTATATCTATCTAGTTGACGCGGGGTCTGGCAAAGCGCAAAGGCTCAACATCGAAGTAACTGCCGATCTTCCCTGGGCACGTCCACAGTTCAAAAAAGTGGCAAGCATGATTCGCAATGCCACGCTCTCTCCGACCGGAACACGCGCCGCGTTTGAAGCTCGAGGCGAGATTTTCACCGTGCCTTCAGAAAAGGGCGATTTCCGCAATCTCACACAGAGTCCGGGCGCGCACGATCGTGGTCCAGTGTGGTCGCCTGATGGAACGCACGTAGCGTGGTTCTCTGACGCAAGCGGCGAGTATCAGCTGATGATTGGCGAACCCACCGGCGTTACTCCGCCGCGCGCGGTCGCCCTGCCGGCGAAAGCTTTCTACAACAGCGCAACGTGGTCACCTGACGGCAAACAGATCGCGCTCGAGGACAATCACAACAACCTCTGGGCCATAGAAGTGGCCAGCGGCACCGCAACGAAGATCGACACCGATAACTATCCCGATCCGTTTAGACAATCCAGTCCGGCCTGGTCTCCGGATTCACAGTGGCTCACATATTCAAAGAACCTTCCCAGCCGCTTGCGTGCGGTGTTTGCTTATTCGTGGGCTGAAAAGAAGGCGTATCAGATTACCGACGGTCTGGCCGATTCCATTTCTCCCACTTTTGATGCGGGTGGGAAGTATCTCTACTTTATGGCGAGTACCAACTATGGACCAAGAACTAGTTGGTTGGAGATGAGCTCACTTGATCGACCTGTGCGCCGGGCGATTTATCTGGTCGTGCTGAATGCAAACGAGCCGTCGCCACTCCTGCCTGAGACAGGAGACGAGCCCAAGCCGCCGAGTGCGGAAGCTCCGCAACCAAAACCTGATCCGAACGCAAAGCCCGTAGTTCGCATCGATCCGGCCGGAATCAGCCAGCGGATACTTGCGGTTAATATTCCACCCGGTGACTACAACAATCTTACTGCTGGCGCAGCCGGAACGTTCTTCTATACGGAACCAATCCTCGGTGGAGCACCAGGCACACTTCGTCTGCAACGCTATCAACTGAAGGAACGAGCAGCGGCCCCGTTTCTCGAAGGCAGCATCCGTTCTTATTCAATCTCAGCAGACAAGAAGAAGTTGCTTTATCAGGCCGGCGATGGTGCAAATCGTTGGGGCGTTGTCGTGACTGAGCGGCCAGCCAAAGTGGGAGATGGACCATTAAACGTGGCCCAACTGGAAACGAAAGTCGATCCGCGTGCTGAGTGGGCCCAGATCTATCGTGAAACATGGCGTATTCAGCGTGACCATTTCTACGATCCGAAAATGCACGGCGCCGATTGGCAGGCGATTTACGAGAAGTATAAGCCGCTACTGTCTTTTGTGGGCCATCGCGCCGATCTCGGATACGTGATCGCATCAATGGGTGGCGAACTCACAGTCGGCCATTCTTATTTGACTGGGGCGGGCGATGTCCCCAGCGAAGATCCCGTGCAGGTTGGTCTGCTCGGAGCTGATTTTACGATTGAGAATGGACGTTACCGGATTAAACGCATTTACACCGGCGAGAATTGGAATCCGGAATTGCGCGCGCCGCTCAGCGCTCCGGGCATTCAGGTAGCTGAAGGTGACTACCTGCTCGAAGTAAACGGACGATCGCTCGCACCGCCAACGAATCCCTACAGCTTGTTCGAAGGCACGGCAAATCGACAGACGCTGATCAGAGTTAATAAGACGCCGTCGCTGGAAGGCTCACGGCTCATCACCGTCGTCCCGGTTACGAGTGAAGATACTCTGCGCACCAGAGCGTGGATTGAAAACAACCGCCGCTTCGTAGACAAACTCTCCAACGGTAAGCTCGCGTATGTCTGGTTGCCTAATACCGGGAACCCCGGCTACACGTCATTCACACGTTACTTCTACGCACAGCAGGACAAAGAGGGCGCTGTGATTGACGAACGCTACAATCAGGGTGGCATGGTCGCGGACTACATCGTCAATGAGCTTGATCGAAAAGTGATGGGTTACTTCGCTTTGCGTGATGGGACGCCTTCGACATCGCCGATAGCTGGAATCTATGGTCCGAAGGTAATGCTGATCAATGAGTCTGCGGGTTCTGGTGGCGACGCTTTGCCTTACTACTTCAGATTGCGCAAAGTTGGACCATTGATTGGGACACGAACGTGGGGTGGATTGGTCGGCACGCTTGGCACTCCTCCGACCATCGACGGGGGAGGCATTACCGCACCGAGTCTCGCGTTTTATAACCTGAAAGGCGAATGGGATGTCGAAAACATCGGCGTGGCGCCTGATATTGAGGTTGAGTACACGCCTGCGGAGGTGATCAAGGGGGGCGATCCGCAGTTGGAGCGGGCGGTACAGGAAGCACTAAGGTTACTGGAACTGAATCCAGTACGACGCGTGCCGCGCCCGGCTTCGATTGATCGAGTGTCCAAAACTAAGGAAAGATGATGAAGATTTCTCCCGCAAAGGCGCAAAGGCGCAAAGGAAGACGCAAAGTTTTCAATTCTTCTTTGCGCCTTTGCGCCTTTGCGGGAGACTGCTTTTTTCTTCTCCTGGTCCTCGCGTTTCCTGTCGTCACTTGCGCCCAGGTAAAACCTTCGGACTACGTGCGCACCGAAGCTATGATCTCGATGCGCGATGGCGTGCGTCTGTACACGCAGATCGATGCTCCAAAAAGCCCAAGCACCCCACTTCCGATTCTTTTGCTCAGAACCCCGTACGGTCTTGGCACAGCCACAGCAGAACAGATCGCAACCGCCCTCAGCGAACTCTCCAGTGACGGCTACATCCTCGTGCGCCAGGACATTCGCGGTCGCTTCAAGTCTGAAGGCGAGTTTGTCATGCTTCGACAACCACGCGATCCCAAAGACAAGAACGCGATCGACGAAAGCACTGATACTTACGACACAATAGCCTGGCTACTCAGCAAGGTGCCGAACAATAATGGGCGCGTCGGTATGGCAGGCACGAGTTATGGGGCATGGCTCTCGGTGATGGGCATGCTCGATCCTCATCCCGCTTTGAAAGCAGTGGTTCAGCAAGCCTCGCCCGCCGACATGTGGCTCGGCGACGATTTTCATCATAACGGCGCTTTCCGTTTGAGTTACGGTTTCGAATACGCCTACATGATGGAATCGTCGAAAGAGATCTCCGACGTGACAAAGATCATCGATAAGCTCGATGCCTACGAGTGGTATTTGAACCTGGGCCCGCTTTCGAACGCAGACAAAAAGTATTTTCACGGCAAGCTTCCCACGTGGTCCAATTTTGTGAATGAACCAGACTACAGTGCGTTCTGGAAACGCCAGGCGTTTGCGCCCTGGCTCAATCGTGTCAGCGTGCCGATTATGAACGTCGCCGGATGGTGGGACCAGGAAGACTTCTATGGTCCTATCAAAATTTACGAGCTACTCGAGCGCCACGACAGTGCGAAACAGAACTTCCTGGTGGTTGGTCCATGGAATCATGGTGGCTGGTCGAGAGGCGAGGGAAGTAAACTCGGCCGCATCGATTTTGGCAGTCCCACGGCGGCTTATTATCGGAAAAATATCCTCGCCACGTTCTTCGCTCACTACTTAAAAGGACAGGGCGCGGCTCAACGACCCGAGGCGTTAACCTTCAGGACTGGTGAGAACAAGTGGGTAGAACATAACGCCTGGCCGCCGAAACAGAACGTTACTGAGCGAAAACTCTATTTTCAGGCCGGGAAGAGGTTGTCTTTCGACCCGCCATCAACGGGGGATGCGAAGGCGTTTGATAGTTACATTTCCGATCCTGCCCGTCCTGTTCCGTATCGCCCGCGTCCGATTCAGGTGCGTTCGGGATGGCCGGTGTGGTTGGTTGAGGACCAGCGTTTCGTCGATCGTCGACCCGATGTTCTGACCTTTGAGAGTGAGGCGCTTACCGAGGATGTGACTGTCTCGGGAAGAATAGTCGCTAACATCTTCGCTTCAACAACGGGGACAGACAGCGACTGGATCGTCAAAGTCATCGATGTCTATCCGGACAAGTATGAGAGCGATCCGAGTATGAGTGGTTATCAGCTCATGATTGCGGGTGATGTTTTTCGTGGCCGTTATCTCAAAAGTTTTGAAAAGCCCGAACCACTGAAAGCAAATACGATTTACCAGTACGCGATCGCGTTTCCCGCTAACGATCATACTTTCAAGAAGGGACACCGGATCATGGTTCAGGTACAGAGTACCTGGTTCCCGGTGATCGATCGCAACCCGCAGACGTTTGTGCTTAACATCTTCCTTGCGGAAGAGTCTGACTTTAAGTCAGCCATTCAGAAAGTGTTTCGTTCGGGCCGGCAGGCGTCATACATCGCGCTGCCGGTCGAGGTGAAGTGAGCATGGCTTCCGCGCCTGAGATCTCCAAAATACAGATACGTGAGATTGATGAAGTTGCGCAAATGCGCGCTGTCGAAGAGTTGCAGAAAGAGGTCTGGGGTATTCCGGATCTCGATGTGGTCCCGCTTACGCACCTGGTCGCGGCAAGAGAAGCCGGTGGCGTTCTGATTGGCGCGTTTGAAGGTGAGACCCCCGTGGGGTTCGTCTACGGCTTCCCGAGTTTCGAGCGCGGGCAGTTGGCCCATCATTCACACATGTTGGCAGTCAAACCGGATTATCGAAATCTTGATCTGGGACGAAGGCTTAAACTCGCGCAACGCGAACACGTGATGGCACAGGGAATTGGATTAATTAGCTGGACGTTCGATCCGTTGCAGAGTCTGAATGCGTATTTTAATTTCAGCAAGCTTGGTGTGCTGGCGGATCGATACCTGCCGAATTTTTACGGCGATGATGCGGCGAGTTTCCTTCATCAGACGGGGACCGATCGTCTGTGGGTATCGTGGTTTGTTTCCAGCGAACGTGTGCAGCGTACGATTAGTGGTAGCAGCGATCCCCTTAATCCCGGCTCCGCTGTGCCGCTGGTTGAAGTTGACGTGAACGATTCGCCCCGGCGCAATGCTCTTAGCCAGGGTTTGGCTCACGATCATTGCACGATTGAAATCCCTTCAAACATTGATGCTTTAGAACAACAGAATCGAGAAACGGCGCTGAGGTGGCGCGAAGAAACACGTTGGGCCTTCACGGAGGCGCTCAAGGCGGGTTATTTCGTCGAGTCGTTCGCTCGTGAGACGCGCGGTGATAGGCGAATAGGAAAGTACTTACTTCAGAGATCTGTGATCAACGCTGTCGAGTGAGAATATTCTCTGCGTAACCTCAGCGTTCTCTGCGCCTCTGCGGTAAATGTACCTGTAAGAGTAGGTTCACCGCAGAGACGCAGAGAACGATGAGGTTACGCAAAGGCGACAAAAAGCACAAATGAAAAGACAAAGAACGATTAGCCGGCGCGAGATGCTCAAGGGAGTGGGACTCACAACTGCCACGGTCGTTGCGGCGCCGATGATTAATCGCGGACGTTTCAGGGTGTTTGCAAATTCGGCAACCGAATACTCGCGGCAAGCGATCGATCTAATTGGCCGTGCGACTGTCATCGACATGCTGAATGTCCTGACACTCGACTTCAATAAACAACAGAAATGGTTCAAAGACCCGGAGACCTTTACCGCTTCAGATCTGCAACCGTATCTCGATTCCGGCATTAATGTCATGCATCCCGCGGTCGGCATGGGTGGTCCAAACGCGTACGAGGTCGCACTGCAATTCTTCGGGTCGTGGAACGGCTTCATCGCGAGTACCGGTGACCACTTCATGCGTGTAGACAGTGCCGCCGACCTGAAACGTGTGAAGAAGTCAGGAAAGATCGGAGTTATCCTCGGGCTACAGAATTCAGAACACTTTCGCCGGCCTGACGATGTCGATCTCTTTCGCGGGCTGGGCCAACGTGTTTCTCAACTCACTTACAACGCGCGCAATCTAATCGGCAATGGCTCAACTGAAAGAAGAGACGAAGGCATCTCCGACTTCGGCGTCGCGATCATCGAACGCATGAACAAGACGGGCATAGCTGTTGACGTGTCGCACTGCGGGGATCGCACCACGCTGGACGCATTCGAGATTTCAAAGAAACCGGTTCTGATTACACACTCGAATTGCCGTGCTCTGGTTCCCGGTCACCCTCGTCTCAAGACGGATGAAGCGATTAAAGAGGTTGGCGAGACTGGCAGCGTCATCGGAATCACTGGTGTGCGCATGTTTGTCAAAGGAGACGAGCCAACCACTGTGGAGCACGTGCTCGACCATTTCGATCACGTCAGAAAATTGATTGGTCCGGAGCATCTGGGCGTTGGCAGTGACATGGATCTTTACGGCTACGACGCTATGCCGCCGGAACTGAACAAACAGCTTCGCGCTGGTTACAAAGGCAGCTATGGCTTTCGCGAGAAACTCGATATCGAAGGTCTCAACCATCCGAAACGAATGTTTGCCCTGACGGAGGGATTGATTCGCCGCAAGTATAGCGACGCAGATATCGATGGAATTCTCGGCGGCAACTTTGAACGCGTACTCACGCAGATTTGGAAGGTTTAAGAATATTTCTCGCGCAAAGGCGCAAAGGCGCAAAGAAGAACCTTAGAAACGCGGCAGCGCTTTGCGCCTTTGGGCGAGAGATCTTCTTGTATAGGTACTTTAACCGGGAGAAGGGAAGTGAAGATCAGATTTACGATGCTGGTGTTGGTCCTGGTGTTGGCAGTGCAAGCAGTCGCTGCACAGCAAGCACCGGGAGCGGATTTTGACGATTACGTAAACAAGGCGATCAAGGAGTGGGGCGTGCCCGGCGTGGCGATCGCGATCGTTAAAGACGATCGAATTGTTTACAAGAAAGGTTTTGGTGTGCGCGAGCTCAACAAGCCTGCGCCTGTGGATGTGCATACACTCTTCGCGATCGGATCTTCGTCCAAAGCCTTCACTGCGGCCTCCGTTGCGATGCTTGTCGACGAAGGCAAACTAAAGTGGGACGATCCCGCGACGAAGCATCTTCCCGGATTCCAACTATTCGATCCCTACAGCACGCGCGAACTGACAATTAGCGACTTGCTAAGTCATCGCAGTGGTCTCGCGCGTGGTGATCGACTCTGGTATGCAACCGCATATGATCGAAATGAGATCCTTCGTCGCGTGCGATACCTCAAGCCGTCGTGGAGTTTAAGGTCGCGCTATGGCTATCAGAACATCATGTTTCTCGCGGCGGGCGAGATCATTCCCTCGATCACTGGTAAGTCGTGGGATCAATTTGTTCGCGAACGCATCTTCACTCCGCTTGGCATGAAGTCGTCTAACACGAGTATCAAGTTATTCAACGGTTCAACCAATGTCGCTACGCCACACTCGAAGATCAACGACAAACTCCAGGCAGTTTCCTGGCGCAACATCGACAACATCGGTCCCGCCGGCTCAATCAATTCAAACGTCGAAGACATGGCCCAGTGGGTGAGACTGCAATTGGACGACGGCATGTATCAGAACCAGCGTCTGCTCAGTGCGGGAGCAATCAAGGAGATGCGAACACCGCAGACGATCATTCGTCTCGAAGGCCCGCAGGCAAGCCTCTATCCCGAAGCTCACTTTCTAACTTACGGTCTCGGTTGGTTTCTCAGTGATTATCGCGGACGGAAGCTCATCGAACACGGTGGCGCTATCGATGGCATGAGAGCGGAAGTCGCGATGATTCCAGAAGAGAAAGTGGGACTCGTTATCCTCACGAACCTGCACGGCAACATTCTTCCGCAGGCGTTGATGTACAAAATCTTCGACTTCTATTTAAAGGCACCGCAGCGCGACTGGAGTACAGAACTGTTGAAGGTGACGAAGAACCTGGAGGACCAAGCTAAGGCTGCTGAGAAGAAAGCTGAGGCTGAGCGCGTTCAGGGTACCTCTCCTTCGCTGGCGTTGGAAAAGTATGCCGGAACATTTCAAAGCGAAATGTACGGTGAGACGAAGGTTGCGTTGGAGAATGAAAAGCTGGTGATCCACTTTGGTCCAAACTTTACCGGCGATCTACAACATTGGCACTACGATACGTTTCGTGTGATTTGGCGAGATCCAATGCAAGGCAAAGGATTCGTCAACTTTAGATTAAACACACAGGCCAAAGTGGAAGTCGTAAACATCGACAACCTTTCGGAATTCACGCGTGTTCCCGAGCCGCCGAAGAAGCCGTTGACCTCAGCGAAGGATTAGTATGCG
The DNA here is from genome assembly GCA_963826255.1 of uncultured Acidobacteriota bacterium. Classification (GTDB taxonomy): domain Bacteria; phylum Acidobacteriota; class Blastocatellia; order Pyrinomonadales; family Pyrinomonadaceae; genus PSRF01. Next base: position 3,996,997 of record CAWGWK010000002.1, on the reverse strand, counting down.
TAGCTACAAAGAAGCAAGAACAGAAGTAGTGAAGGGATTGCTGTGTCTCCTGTGCATCTTTGTAACGGTGGTGGGTCAGGCGCCGAACGACCCGGTCACTCCGCAAAGACCAACTTCTGAACCACCGGTTCCCGCCGCAACTTCAGATCGGCCACACGAGATGACAGCAACGGATGTCGAAGCGTTTCTGGATGGATTGGTTCCGCTGCAACTCCAGGACGATGACATCGCCGGCGCCACTATCTCAATAGTGAAGGACGGCAAACTCCTTTTCGCCAAAGGCTATGGTTATGCCGATGTCGAAAAGAAAAAGCCTGTGTCGGCGCAAGAGACTCTGTTTCGTCCCGGTTCCGTTTCAAAGCTGTTCACCTGGACCGCAGTTATGCAGTTGTTCGAACAGGGTAAACTCGATCTGGACCGGGACCTTAACGACTATCTCGATTACAAAATTCCGGATGCGTTTGGTAAGCCGATTACGTTAAAGAACATACTGACGCACACGCCGGGCTTTGAAGAGCAGATCAAAGACTTATTCAGTAACGATTCATCCAAACTCAATCTGGGCCAGTATCTTAAAACACACATTCCGGCACGCATCTATCCGCCCGGAACTGTTCCAGCCTATTCAAATTACGCCACCGCGGTTGCCGGATACATTGTCGAACGCGTGTCAGGCCGGCCTTTTGACGAATACGTGGCTGAGAACATTCTCAAACCACTCAACATGACCCGCTCGACATTCAAGCAACCGCTTCCACCGGAGCTTGCTCCGTTAATGTCGAATGGTTACCGGTTGGGTTCAGACGCGCCGGAGCCTTTTGAAGTCGTGAATCCGTTCCCTGCGGGAAGCATGAGTAGTAGTGCCACTGACATTGCCCAGTTCATGATGGCCCACTTAGCGGAAGGTCAGTTGGGTGATGCACGAATACTGAAACCGGAGACAGCGCGATTGATGCACAGCCGCTTGTTTGCGCTCGACGACGGCGCGAACGCGATGTGTTATGGGTTCTACGAGGAGTCACGAAACGGACATCGAATCATCGGCCACGGTGGTGACACGATTTACTTCCACAGCGATCTGCACCTGGTATTGGACCAGAAAGTCGGGTTTTTTGTTTCATATAACAGTGCCGGGCGCGGCGACAGTCCTGGAAGAGTAAGTCTCTGGCAAGCGTTTCTCGATCGTTACTATCCCTATACCCCCACCGTTACAACTTCTGCAACAGCAAAGGAAGACGCTGCCGCAGCAGCCGGTACGTATACCCTGAGCAGGCGTAGTGATTCCTCGTTTATAAAGGCGGCATCATTGCTCGGGCAATTCACAGTGTCGGCGGTGGGAGACGGCGACATCGAGGTACCGCAGCTTACCGCCGCGAATGGAAAGCCAAAGCGTTGGCAGGCAGTTGGCCCAATGACCTTCGTCGAGCGCGGCGGTCAGGACAAATTGATTTTCAAACCGGATCAGAATGGGCAGATGCAGTTGATCCTGCCGTATCCGTTTTTTGTGGGCCACCGAGTCGGCGGGCTGGAGAACGGAAAGCTCCTCTTGACGGTGTTGGGAATTTCGCTGGGTCTTATGCTGCTTACGCTTATACTGTGGCCCGTTGCGTGGTTCGTGAGAAGACATTACGGTCGCAAGTTGGAGTTAACTTCGAGGGAGCTATGGCTTCGCATTGGAGTGCGATTTGTCTTCTTACTCGATCTGATCTTCATTGCGGCGCTATTCGGGCTTACGATCTACGGCCTTACTCATCTGGAGGTCTTCGGTGATCGCGGTGCGAAGTGGTTTTGGCTGATTCAGATCGTTGGTGTTGTCGGCGCCGTGGGAACTTTGGTCGTTCTCGTCAACGCTGTGCTTGCGTGGATTGGCCGCAGGGGCATTTGGGGCAAATTACAGGCGACGATAATGCTGCTCGCGTGCCTTGGGGTGTTGTGGTTCGCTTTCGCGGGTAATCTCCTGACCTTCAGTTCGACTTATTGAATCTGTATGAAATCGCGTTCAAGTCTCACTTTCGTCATCGCGTTGGTGCTCGCCGCAACAACGCTCGCGCAGCAACCCAAACCTGCTCCCGCACCCGTCGCCTGGCGAGCGTTCATCGGCGAATACGCTGCGGATAGCGACACACTCATCGTCCTTGAGAAAGATCAGAAACTCTACGCGGTATCCAAACGAGCCGGCGCTGGTCCAATGCGTGAGCTCTCTGAAAATGCGTTCTACCGCGATCGACACGGAAAGGTTTCGCATCTTAAGAGCGACGGTATCATCTACACCCGCAAACCACTTGGTCCAGAGGAGGGCGCCACTCAACTCAAAGTTAAGCCGGTGCGGCCAGTAAAGATTTTGCTCAAGGAGGCGTTGCAGGCTGAGCCTCCAAAAGAAACCGGCAACTTTCTGCCTACGGATCTCGTCGAGTTGAAGAAACTCGATCCCACGATCAGGCTCGATGTCCGTTACGCGACTACCAACAATCTGTTTGGCACCGTCTTCTATTCTCAACCGCGCGCTTTTCTCCAACGCGCACCAGCAGAGGCAGTGATTCGCGTTAATCGCAAACTGAAGGCGTTGGGCTACGGTCTACTCGTTCATGATGGTTATCGCCCGTGGTATGTGACGAAGGTATTTTGGGACGCAACACCGCAGGATAAAAAACTCTTCGTGGCGGATCCCTCCAAGGGCTCGCGTCACAATCGCGGCGCTGCGGTGGACTTGTCGCTCTACAATCTCAAGTCAGGAAAACCGGTCGAGATGGTCAGCACGTACGATGAAACTACGGATCGTGCTCATCCGGATTATCCCGGCGGCACCTCATTGCAACGCTGGCATCGTGATCTCTTGCGTTCTGCGATGGAGGCTGAAGGCTTTACGGTTTACGAGGCGGAGTGGTGGCACTTCGATTACAAAGACTGGCAGCGATACCCGATCGGGAATGAACGCTTCGAACAGATCAGCCACAAAGAGGCACAAAAAGCACAAAAAATCAGTGCTAATTGACTTCTAATTACCTCCAACCTTGCCAGGACCCCACAGCGCTCTTCCAGGTTTTGCCCCCGTGTGCTCTCCGTTCTTGAGCACGTGTTGGCCATTCACAAAAACGTCGCGAACGCCCACTGAGTACTGGTGTGGATTTTCGAATGTCGCACGGTCGGCAATTGTTTGTGGATCAAATATAACGACATCAGCAAACATGCCCCGCTGTAGAAGTCCACGATGTTTGAGGCCGAGATTGGCCGCGGGCAAGCTGGTCAACCTTCGCACAGCTTCGGTGAGCGAGATGATTTTTTCATCGCGCACGTACCTGCCGAGCAGCCGCGCGAAATTGCCATATGCGCGAGGATGTGCGGCGGATTTTATAAACACGCCTTCAGTAGCTATCGAAGCTGCGTCAGAACCGAACGAGACCCATGGCTGGCGAATCTGCTTCCTGATGTTGTCTTCACTCATTAGGAAATAGATCGTACCGATGCGAGAGCGATCTTCGAGTAGCAGATCCATGATCGTCTCGATTGGATCCTTCCCACGCATCTTTGCAACTTCGGCGAGAGTCTTTCCAGTAAGCGGCTTCAGGCTTTCATTTCTGAAACTTGCCAATACCATACGATCGGGAGAGCCAGCCAATAGGTACAGATTTTCCCAGTCGTTTGACGGCGTGCGAACTGCCTCAGCGATCTTCTGGCGGGTCACCGGATCCTGAAGACGCTTGTAGGCAGCGTCGCGCCCACCATCAAAGACCCACGGCGGCAACGACGCATCCAGACCTGTTCCACCGGCAGGATACGTATACATATCGGCAGTGATCTTCACGCCCTTTCTGCGCGCGTCTTCGATCATTTTGATCACTTGATCCATCTTGGACCAGTTGGCTTCTCCCGACGCCTTGAGGTGATAAATCTCAGCCGGAAGCCCGGCTTCACGACTGATGCGAATCGTTTCCTGCACAGCTTCGATCAACTGTGCTCCTTCGCTACGCATGTGTGTTGTGTATTTGCCCTTGTACTTCGCCGCGACCTTGCACAACTCTATCAACTCGTCGGTCTTGGCGAAGAATGCGGGCGGATAGATTAAAGCCGTAGTGATGCCGAGTGCACCGGCCTCCATCTCGCGACGTACCAGCTCTCGCATCTGGTCCAGTTGCGCGGGCGTAGGCGGTTTGTTTTCAAGGCCGATGACGTATTCGCGGATCGTAGGAGCGCCGATGAACGACGCGACATTCTGCGAGATGCCACGTTCTTCGAGATGGTTCAGGTACTCGGCCAGCGTGGTCCACTCGATCTGATATTTCACATCGCCCTGTGACTCGAGTCTCCGCTTTTTCATTTCCTCGTTAAGCGGACCCATCGAGCTTTCGCCGAATATTTGAGTCGTAACGCCTTGTAACAGCTCACTCATGGAACGGCTATCTACAAACCACGAGGTCTCAGAGTGAGAGAGCATGTTGATGAAGCCTGGTGCAACGGCGAGCCCTTTGGCGTCAATGATCGTTGGAGCGGTAGCACGACTCAAGTTTCCAACGGCGGCGATTCGATCACCCCTGAGTCCCACGTCTGCTCTTACCGGTGCGCGACCAGTTCCGTCATAAACTGTGCCGTCTCGGATGATCACATCGAATTGTTTGTTGAGAGACTGGGGCGGGACGTCCCTGCGCAAAGACCATGGTTGTCAGAGCAAGGATTAGCGTCAGAGATAGAGCCTTGTGCATGATGTTTTTCATAGTGTCAGAAATTTAAGCGACTGCATGGTATTCTCTGACAAGAAGATCTCTCGCGCAAAGGCGCAAAGCGCTGCCGCGTTTCTAAAAGGTTTTCTTTGCGCCTTTGCGCGAGAAATATTTCTTTCCCGCCGCGCGAAAGGACCGACTAATGAACACTCTTCTTCATGACCTCCGCTACGCAGCTCGCATGTTGCGTAACAACCCAGGATTTACACTCGTTGCGGTGCTGACGCTTGCTTTTGGCATTGGCGCTAATACGGCGATCTTTAGTGTCGTCAACGCCGTAGTCCTTCGGCCCCTTCCGTTTTCAAAACCAGAACAGATTGTGATCATTCGCGACGATTTGACCGGCCGGCAGATTGAAGATGTTGGTATGTCGGTCGATGAACTGAAAGATCTTCAAGAGCGTTCAGGTGTCTTCGAGCACGTATCCGCAGTCTGGCCTGTCAACGCAAATCTAACCGGATCAGAAAGACCGGAACGAATCGAACTGCTGGCCGTCAGTCCAAATTACTTCACCTTGCTGGGCGCGAATGCTCAACTTGGTCGTGTCTTCGGCCCTGAAGAACAGCAAGCAAAGGGTTTTGCTGAAGGTGTCGTGATTAGCGACGGACTTTGGAAACGACTCTTTGGCAGTGATCGAAACATCCTTGGTCGTAAAGTGTATGCGGACACAGACCTCTACACGATCATTGGTGTAATGCCACCCGAATTTCGTCACCCTGGCAAAACCCTGCGAAATGAAGTTGACATGTGGGCCACTGCGGGATTCGCCGCGAATCCATTTGGTCCTCCAGTACGCGCGCAACGAATTCTTCCCGGTGCAATTGGACGCTTAAAAGACGGAATAAACGTCAGCCAGGCACAGGCAAGGCTGGATGCTTTTGTCGCCACCCTTCAGTCGGAGTTTCCGAAAGAATATCCTCAACAGGCGGGTTGGTCAGTTCGCGTGCTATCAGCTCACCAGCAGTTGGTCGGCAACGTGCAAACGATTCTGTACGTCGTGCTTGCTGCCGTCGGATTAGTATTACTCATCGGGTGCGTCAACCTTGCTAACCTGATGCTCGCACGATCCTCCGGGCGTCGTCGTGAGATGGCGATTCGTCTCGCCCTCGGAGCGAATCGTCGCCGCCTCATACTTCAACTTCTTACGGAGAGTTTGCTGCTCGCATTTATTGGCGGGGCACTTGCGCTGATTGTGCTCGCGTTAACATTACAAGTGTTCGTCCAGTTCATCCCCGCTGATATTCCTCGACTACATGAAGTCGAAATGAACTTAAGTGTCTTAGGGTTTGTCTTTCTGATCTCGGCCGTTACGGGATTGCTCTTCGGGCTCGTTCCCGCCCTGCAAGCATCTCGATCTGATGTCGTCGTCAATTTGAAGGATGGTAGTCACGGGTCTGGATTTGGACTGTTGACTCATCGTTTTCGCAGTGGGCTTGTAGTGCTTGAGTTTGCCCTATCGCTGATTTTGATGATTGCCGCGGGGTTACTTCTCCGGAGCTTTGGCCGTCTGCTCGACGTGAATCCGGGTTTCAACCCCGACAATGTATTACTCGCTCGTGTATGGTTGCCCGTTCCAAACAATCCGGAGCTCGATCCTTACAGGGATCCGATAAAGCGAGCCGGGTTCATAAAGGATTTGCTGCAACGAGTGAGTGCGATTCCCGGCGTGCGCAACGCCGCAATTAGCAGCGGTAATGCGGTTCCCCTCGTTGGTCCACATAATTCCGGTGGCTTTACCATCGAAGGTGACGCTGTAACTAACAACGCTATCCCGACTGCGCAGATTGGCGTTGTCTCGCCGGATTACTTTCGAACGATCGAGACGCCTCTGAAACGTGGCCGGTTCTTCACCGACGCAGACGACCGGCAAGCGCCGCAGGTTGTTCTAATTGACGAAGCACTTGGGGAACGCTACTTCAACAATCGAGATCCGGTAGGACTGCGAATAAAAAGGGGTGGTCCAACATCGGAGGCGCCGTGGATGACGATTGTCGGGATTGTCGGGAACGTGAAGAGTGACGGCTTTGACCGACCTGATCAACCACATCTTTACTTTCCTATTTTCCAGAATCCCGCATACGCGATGGCAATCTACCTGCGGACTGACGTGGCGCCGTCGAGCGTGACGCAGGCATTGCGCGAACAGGTGCGCGCGGTTGACCGGGACTTGCCGGTATTTGGTGAACGCACGATGGCCCAGGTAGCGGCTGAATCAGTGAGCCGTCGCAAGTTTGCGATGCAATTAGTTGGACTGTTCGGAGTACTGGCATTGCTGCTTGCGGGAGTGGGTATCTACGGCGTCATCGCGTATTCCGTAACACAGAGAACACGTGAGATCGGAATCCGGGTTGCATTGGGCGCGAGTAGAGGCGCAATTCTGCGTTGGGTGCTCAAGCAGGGAATGATTTTAACCGTGGCAGGTGTCGCAGTAGGACTGCTTGGAGCACTTGCGCTAACGAGATTGCTGCGGAGTTTATTATTCGGTATTGGACCGGCAGATATTTTGACGTATGGCGTTCTGGCAATACTGCTGACGCTCGTTGCTTTGATCGCTTGCTATGTTCCCGCACGAAGAGCGACGAAAGTCGATCCGCTGGTAGCTCTTCGATATGAATAGACTGGGGAAGAAGATATTCTCCCGCAAAGGCGCAAAGGCGCAAAGCGCTGCCGCGTTTCCTAAAGGCTTTCTTTGCGCCTTTGCGGGAGACATCTTCTCGGTAAAGATTACGATTTACATCTGAAGGACCATCTTGTATCGTTTCGTTTGACGAAAGTCGCTCTGGCAATTTGTCTGCTATGTTCCCCCGCAAGCTCACAAATTTGATCGTTGCAGCGCTTTACTTCTGCATCGTATTCACTTCACTCGGTCCTATCGCGCTCGCGCAAAAGAAGACCGCGCCTGTCGAAGCCACGCCTCCGCCCCTCAGGGAAGAATTCAAGTTCGGCGAAGTCGATTTGGAGGTGCTTGAACAGGCGAATCTGCTTGACGTCCGGCTTGAGCGCGATGGCCTCGTGCTCGCCGACGAAGCAGCGAATGCTTATTTGCGTCGCGTCGGGCAATCGCTGATTCCCCGTGAGCTCGAGCTCGAAAGAGTGTCGTGGAGATTTCGCGCACTCCGCGACCCGCAGCCGAACGCCTTCGCCCTCCCGAACGGCTCGATCTACGTCACCACCGGACTGCTGACTCTCCTCGATAACGAATCACAGCTCGCAGCGATCATCGCACATGAGCTGACGCACGTAATGCGGCGACATACGTATGTGCACAATCGCAGTAACCGCAAAAAATTTCTCACCATGAACGTTATGTCGGCGGTCGGCGCGTATGCGCCCTTGAGCGTTGTGGGAGCGGTCATAACGGTTGTCACGACAGTAGCTCCATTCATCATGATGGCGACGATCTATGGTTACAGCCGCGACCTGGAGCGCGAGTCTGATCTCAAAGGCATCGACATGATGATCAGCGCTGAATATCCGCCTGAAGAAATGGTCAACGTGCTGAAGCTGCTGGATAAAGATATCGAAGGTGAGAATATCAGACTGTTTTATAACGACCATCCGTCGCTCGATGAACGAATTAAGTATCTGAGTAGTTATCTCGGCGCGCGCGCCGGCACGGTGACGCATCAGATGGAACTGAATCGAGAGCGGGCGGCGTACTTTCGAAACGTGGAACCGGTCATGCGGCACAATCTTCAGCTCGCGATCAATGCCGGACGCGCTCGTTCAGCCGTTTACCTCGCGCAGCGTCTGTTAGATTTTCATGACGATTCGGAAAATCTGTTTTGGTTAGCGGAAAGTTATCGCACGCTCGGGCCTCGTGCGCCACAGCTAGCGGAAAAAGAATTGTCGAACAGCGCGAAGAAGGATGCCGCGAAGAAACGCGAGAAGCGCACGGCGGAAGAAGAGGAGCGCGAACTGCTTGCGACACCGGCGGGTAAGGACAACTGGCAAAGACATCAACAATTGTCCGAACAGTTGTACCGCCGCGCCTTGAATGCTGAAAATCCGGTGCCGGTGGCCCATCGGGGGCTTGGCATGCTTTACGAGAAACTCGACCGAGGAACCGATGCTGTCGCCGAATATGAGAAGTACCTCGAGCTGTCGCCCTCGGCGATTGATCGCGAACGAATTCAAAGACGCATTGAAGCGTTAAAGGAGAAGCTGAAATGAGTGCTCGATCTATCGTGCTGAAGATGTTTGCCACAGTGGTACTGCTCACCGTGTCCGGCTCGCATCAGGTCCATGCTCAATTTCTTCACCCGAAGATCAAGTCGAAAGAAACCACAATACGTCGTGTCGTTGTCTTGCCCGCGAAAGTGAATGTGGTCCGCGATAGCATGAAAGGCCCGGAAGGCATGGCTGCTGAGTCGGACGAGTTGAGCGCGCGCGTGGTAACTATGGTCGGTGAAGTCTTGTCGAAACAGAAACACGTCACAACCTTGGCGGCCTCCGCGGAGGCTGATCCTCAGCAGAAGTACAATGTCGCTGACTTTCAAAATAAGTTTGACCATCTGTTGCCGACAATCATGAAGAAGCGTAGCGACGTTAAGAAAGGTCGCTTCTCGATGGGCGACGAGGTGCTGAACCTGAATTTAGAGAAGGGTGCAGACGCGGTCGTTTTCATTCGTGGCGAGGGGAAAAAACTGACGGGCGGCAAAACTGCTTTTAGATTGCTGGTCGGCGGAATGCCGGCTTATCTACGATTACAGATCGGCATAGTGGATGCTCGAAACGGTGAAGTGCTGTTGTATACCGATCCGCTTTTCGTCGGCGATCCGACGACAGCGGTTGATCGGCTGCGGAAAGCATTGGAGAAGGGTTTCAAAAAGCTGCCGGAAGTTAAGGCGCAATAGCCGCGAACTTTTGAGGCAAGTTCCCACCAACACGCGAACGGAAAACTGTCTTAATTTTTTGGCGTAACTTTATTTCTCAGCAGTTGTTCAATTTGCTCCCGACTTAATGTGTGAGAGGCTATCGCGAGAAACAAATCAACGATCTCCTGATTCGCCATCGTTAGTTCAAAGCCGTTAGTTTCGAGAAAAGCTTCAGTGACGGCGGCCGCAACGCGTTTATTGCCATCCAGGAAGGCATGCGTTTGGGTCAAGTGAAAAGCGTATGTTGCCGCACAACTCACAACATCGGCGGTTTCATAATGGTGGCGATTCTTAGCAGCCGTGAGAGCTGATTCGAGTAGGGCTTCATCTCTGAGAGCTTGTGTGCCACCAGTCTCAGCGATCAATCTCGCGTGGATTGTCAGCACATCAAGCTTGTCCGGAAATATCATCTGCCCGTGTTATTCGTCAGGACCCTTTGCCAACTCCTCGTAAGCAGTTCGGCGTTTAGAGAGGATTGACTCGAAGGCGCTTATGAATTCGGCAGAACGCCGGGCTTCCTCGACCGAGCGAACGACCAAAGCACGCCCCACAATTTCGACCTCTAGTTCTGCACCTGCCTCGATGCCAAGCGCATCAAGCGCTTCAGGCGGTAGCGCAACGGATGAGTGCTGGTCTAATGTGGTAACGGTTTTTGACATGCGGAAATTGTACCACGACAGGTTAGCGCAGTAGGGCACCGAGGCGCACGGCGCAATCTGGCTTAAATGCCTGAGCTCCTCTCGTTGCAAGTCCATCCTAAGGTAGGAAAATTGGACCATATAGAGTGTTGTTGGACCACCTCGGTCGATAAAAGCGCGAATTCCGAAATCATCGAATAACAAAACTGTTCGAGAAGTTCACGGGAAGAGAAGAAACCGCGTCCTCGCGCTCGCAACTTATGTTATAGTGCGGCACTCCCCAAAAACGAAGCGGGCCGACTTGTGCTAGCACACAAAATCGACCCTTGAACCTCAACCTTCGATAGAAAGGATGAAGCCCATGGCTAATCATAGTAGCGCAACCGTGCGCGAACACACACCTCACGCAAACCAAACTTCCAGGACCAACACCATCGTCGATGCTCTTAAACGAAGAGCACAAGCAGTCCTAAACGACAAATCGATCGATCCGCAGAGCCGTGCGATTATTCGTTACGCTTTGGAGATCAACGATCCGTGGCTTGCTCGACTCGTGCGCCGCGCCGATGCAGGCGAATCCATTGTCGATACCAACTTCGAGGAAACACCTGAAACGTACAACGATGACTCAAACGAGGAAAAGATCGAAGCATTGACGGAGTTGATCTGTCGCGCTGGTGACGAGCTGGGAACCAGAGCGGCCGCCCTGCTCGTGCTCATGGCGACAGTTGAAAATTCCTCGCAGCCGAGAGCACTCGCGAACGCGGCCAAACACTTAGCCTTTACCCGCTGCGCTGAGCTCAACCTCTACGGTATGGTTGACGCTCAGGTTGCTGTAGCCGAGGGCGAGCTGTTGGCGGGAAACACGCTCATGTCTTGATCGTCTTCGATCCAATTAGCCGGGCCGACCCCACCGTCGGCCCACCACCGGCTCATTGTAAAGAGCTATTCACCGACAACATTGATTGCACAGATACCTCAAGAGTTTAAGGTCACAAATTGTGATCTTAAACAAACCCCAAGAAATGCTTAGCAAGTGTCAACTACAGCTTTCCTGACCAGCGCGAGTTCTTTCTACGGCTCTTGGACCAAAGCGAAAATCGCTGTGCTATAGTCGTTGGACCTACCAAACGAACCTAGCCCCAGGTATGACGCAGTATAAAAGCGGGGACCTCAGACCGCACTGTTGCAGAGAACCCTCACATGGATGTGCTAATTCGGATCAAGTTGGCAGTATTGGCAGGTCGCTATACTTTCAGTAAGAAAGCCCGCATTGAAATGGAAACCGACGACTTGACGGAACTAGACGTTGCCGAATCGATCCTGAATGCACGCGACATATACAAGAAACTTCGATCAACCAGTCCTTCACGAAACAAACGACGTGAATACCTGTACGTAATTCAAGGTACCAACCCGGACGGTTTGGTGATATATACAAAAGGAAAGCTCGTTGAAGCGGAAGGAACTGAAACGTATTATTTCCTCGTTTCCTCGAAACGAGCCATGTAGAAGAAGAGATATGACCAGACTCAAGCTAAGTGTTTGCCCGACCTGCGGCAAAAAGAACCTCAAAAAAGTTCGGAGAACTGTAAGCGGAATGCGCCAGGGAAAGCGTTATTCTGTTCCGGGTGTGGAATTCTATGAGTGCCCCGATTGTGGTGAGCAAATCTATGATCCCACGGCAATGCGCCAGATAGAGCAGCGCTCACAGGTTGGCGTTAGGAAACAGGTCTGAGAAGAGATTCCTAACTGGCAAGACACACAACGAACATCCGAGTGGTACATTCCTCACTGTCTTTCAACTCTGCTTTGCCTCATAATTTGCGTCGGCCCCACAGCCTAGCGCAGAGTGAAGCAAGCCATGAAAGCTGTTGTTATTACTGGTTTCGGTGGTCCTGAGGTCCTGGAAATCCAGGACGTTCCGCAACCACAGCCTGGGCCGGATGAAGTCCTCGTTCACGTGCGGAGTACCGCGCTCAATCGTGCAGACCTTCTCCAGAGGTTAGGTCGTTATGCAGCGCCGCCGGGCACTCCTCAAAACATTCCGGGGCTGGAGTTTGCCGGCGATATAGCAGAGTTAGGCATCAACGCTCATCGCTGGCACAAAGCAGATCGCGTTATGGGTATCGTCGGTGGCGGAGCCCATGCGGAATTTGTGACGGCGCATCAAGATGCAGTCGCCGCCATGCCACCGAACCTCGAGTGGTCTGCTGCGGGAGCCGTTCCTGAGGTCTTCATAACCGCACATGACGCGCTTCAGCAAGCAGGATTCAAAGCCGGAGAAAACGTACTGGTCCATGCAGTTGGGAGCGGCGTAGGGCTAGCCGCAACGCAACTCGTCAGAGCTTTTGGAGGTCATGCCTTCGGCACTTCCCGTACGCCCGAGAAGATTGAGCGCGCGAAACTATTTGGTATGGAGTCGGGATACGCAGTTCCGGAGCCGAGCGCCTTAACGGGGCTTTCTGCTTTTGCTAAGAGCGTGACCGGCGGCAGCGGATTTGATGTCGTCCTCGATCTGAATGGAGGTCCTTATTTCGCCGCGAGCCTCGAAGCAATGGCGCTGCGAGGACGGATCATTCTCATCGGCGGAGTTGCCGGTGGTAAGACTGAGGTCAACCTCTATCAGATCCTCAGCAAACGTCTCCACATCATCGGTACGGTGCTCCGCGCGCGAACTTTGCAGGAGAAGATCGAAATTACCATTGCGTTTGCGCGAGAGGTTGGGCCGCTGCTGGGCAAGGGAACTATTCAACCAGTGATCGATTCTGTCTTCCCACTCGAAAAAATCCAGGATGCTCATCGGCGCCTCGAGTCCAATGAAACGTTCGGCAAGGTCGTACTCACGATCTCATGAGTTCGACTAGCTCTGGCAACCCGGATCGTTTCCACAAGGAGTAGCCATCACTCCCGATGGAGCTTTTGCATATGTCGCGAATAGTGGTGGCGCCAACAGCGTTTCGGTGTAGACACGGCCACCAACACTGAAGTCGCCAGCGTGCCCGTGGGATCGTCTCCAAGCGGAGTAGCCGTCACCGCCTGGAGCTTTCGTCTATGTCACAAACACAATTGGCCAACACCGTCTCCCTGCTAAGAACCGCCAACAACTCCGTGGTTGCGGCTTTTACCGAGCAGGGAATCTTAATGCTCTAGTAAACATTGCCACAGCCAAGGCAATGCACTACCATCTGCGCATGAAACACTCTCCTCTCATAATTACAATTCTTCTGCTGCTTTGTTTTTCGGCCCACGCGCAAACCGTATTGCCTGATGACGGACAAGTCATAAACGGTCTGTACGTGAACGTCTTTTTCAGTTTGGGCTTCACGTACCCCAAAGACTGGGTTGTTCACGAAGAAGCAATTAACGAACGGATACGAAAGCGTGCTAAGGAAGAAGCTGCCAAGTCTGGCACATTATCCCAGCTGAAAGATGCATACCTACTCTTTACCGCTTCTCGTCACCCACGCGGAACGCCTGGCATCACCTTAAATCCCACTGTAATCGTGATTGCGGAAAACATAACTCCTACGCCGAGAAACTATAACGGAAAAGATTATCTGCTAGAGGTTAGGCCACTACAGGCGAAGTTAGGTGCAAGGCCACTGCTAACTGAGCCTGTGGAATTCCGTGTCGCCGGGTTGCAGTTTTTCCGTGATGACTATAGTGCTGAGGTCAAGGGTGTCTCCATGAGAAAGGCCTTTTTCGCGACTGTTAAGAAAGGCTACGCCCTTATATTTACCTTCACCAATGAGGATCAGAAAGGCGTTGATGAAATCGCACAAGCTATGAAAACCATATTACCCATAGGGGAGGGTAGTGGAATTGGACCTGGCCGCAAGCCAGACTAATACAAAGCATCCGCTAGAGTTGACCCTAAAGCGGGATCGGTAATTATCTGCAATCTTGTGTATTCCTGTTTGCGAAAGAATAGACAGAAGATGCCCAGAATAAATAACGGGCCATTGTAGATTAGCGAAGACAGTGGCTTAGATAGATCCATCCTGGCTTCTCTCGTCTTATTTCACGTTATTGCACCACAAGTTGTTCCTTGTGAAGGGCGCCCGCAACCCATTCCGCCTTCAGGGTTGCCACAACCACAGCCGCGTAGCAGTAGACCAACGCTACGCCGATCCACAAAGGTAGGAAATTAAACTCACCCTTCTCCCAGTCACCGGTGATCTGAGGTAGTGAGCTAAGCACAAAAGAAACTATCGCCACCAGAACAGGCACAATGCTTGCACTGCTTCGACAAGCGTCGTGCGAAGATGAAAAGCGCGGCGGAGATTGCCAAAGAACCAATCACTGGCGCGAAACCATGAATTACCGATCGTTTTTGAAAATTCTTCTCTGTGCAACCGCTGTGTGTGTTCTCTGCGTATCTCTGCGTATCTCTGCGTTCTCTGCGTTAAAAGATGCGTCTCGGGTCTATTTAACGCAGAGGACGCAGAGATACGCAGAGAACGCGGAGGTTGGCAGAGAAACTTCTTTGCCAACATTTCCGCCACGGTGGTGTTAAGCAATAGAACCACCGTCATTTGGTGAGATCACCAAGTCAAGACTGAGTACCTCGAGACCTTCGGAGGAGGACCGACACGATGCAAACCTTCCTACAGGACTTGAAATACGCGCTGCGTATGCTGAAAAAGAACCCCGCCTTTACCGCCGTAGCGATTCTGACGCTGGCGGTGGGCATAGGCGCCAACTCGGCCATCTTCAGCGTTCTCAACTCAGTCCTGTTACGGCCACTGCCATACCGGCAACCCGATCAACTCGTTCGTGTCTACAGTGAATTTCCCACGATGAAGCTCCAGAAGTTCTGGCTCTCCGCTCCCGAACTGCTCGACATTCAGCGCGAGGCAAAATCCTGGGAAGCAATTGGCGCCTGGTCGCCGGGCGGTCGGAACGTCGGTACTGAGAGTGAGCCACTGCGAGTCACCTCTGCTCTTATTACGCGCAGCTTGATTGATGTTCTGGGAGTGCAACCGGAACGTGGCCGCAACTTCACTGAAGAGGAAGATCGCAATGGTGGACCAAGTGTCGCCATCATTTCGCATGGCCTCTGGCAAAAAGGCTTTGGCGGAGCAAGTGACATCATTGGCAAACAGATTCAGGTCAACTCGGCAACAACAACCGTTGTTGGTGTGATGCCCGCCAACTTTGGATTTCCTCCGGGAAGTAATGAGCAGGTCGAGCTCCTCGTGCCTTTCCAATTCGATCCAGCGAACCCCGGCAATCGTGGCGGCCACTTTCTGTCAGTGATCGGCAGGTTGAAACCCGGTGTGACTATCGAGCAAGCGCAGAGCGAAATGACGAGCTTGATGGCCGGCTGGAAGAGTGAGAGTCGCGCGCAGCATTTACTCAACCCGCAAAATCACCCGGTGGTAATGCTGGGACTTCATGAAGACGTTGTCGGCTCAGCTCGCAAAGCCGTGTGGCTGCTGATGGCTGCGGTGGGTTTTGTTCTACTCATCGCGTGTGTAAACGTTGCGAACCTGTTGCTGGCTCGCGCGGAATCACGTCATCGTGAGTTTGCAGTCCGCCTCGCACTGGGAGCGGGTATAAAACGAATGGTCCGGCAATTCGTCGCCGAGGGCTTCGTATTGGTTTTAATCGCTACTATTCTCGGAGTCGCGTTTGCATTCGCGGGGTTGAAGGTCCTGCTACTCTTTGCGCCTGATAGCGTGCCGCGCACCGAGGAGGTTAGCGTTGGTCTTCCTGTACTCGCGTTTACGATCGGGGTTGCGATCGTTGCTGTTTTTCTCTTTGGTCTCGCGCCGCTGGCGCAAGTCAGTGAACGTAATCTGGCGAACTGGATCCGCGGAGCAGGGCAGCGCGCAATTCGAGGAGGAGGTCAGGCACTCCGCAAGGGCCTCGTAATCACAGAGATTGCGCTCGCAGTGATCCTCGTCATCGGTTCCGGCCTGATGATTCGCGCCTTCTGGAAGTTGCAACAAGTCAACACCGGTTTTGATCCGTCAGGTGTTGTCAGCTTCAGCTTGAATCTCCCCGCAGTTAAATATAAGAACCCTGAACGCCTCCAGTTTGTAAACACGCTCGAGCAGAAACTGAGCACTCTTCCGGGTGTGGCCACCGTTTCCATAGCCGGTGGACTGCCGCCGCTACGCCGCATCAACGCTAACGACACCGAGATAGAAGGCTACCAGCAAACACCCGATAGTCCGGCGCAGAACGTCAACTACTGGAATGTCGTTGGTAACAACTACTTCAACACGATGAAGATCCGGTTGATGGAGGGCCGAATCTTTGAACCGCAGGACGACAACCCTGACGCGATGAAAGTGGTGGTGGTCAACCAGGCGCTCGCGAAAAGGTTTTGGACGGGCAGTCCGATTGGCCGGCGTGTGAATCCGGGGTTTTCCGATCCTAAAGTCTGGTTCACGATCGTCGGTGTGGTTGAAGACACGAAGAACGCCGGTATGGATAAGCCCGCGGGTCCCGAACTTTACTTTCAGGTAAGACAGGTGGCGAATCAGTTCCTCGGCGGAAACATAAATTTTGTTGTCCGCGCCGCGAATGATTCCGCGCCGCTGGAAGGCTCGATTCGCAATGCCGTTCGTGAATTGGATTCGACCCTGCCGGTATACAACCTGTGGTCCATGGAGGAAATCGTGTCGAAGTCGATGGTCCAACCACGCTTCCTCGCGCTACTGCTGGCCACGTTCTCCGGTATCGCGATGTTCCTGGCGGCGATTGGTATTTACGGCGTGATGGCTTATTCGGTGGCGCAGCGCACGCAGGAGATAGGAGTGCGAATGGCGCTGGGGGCGCGACCGCTTCACGTGTTGCGACTCGTCCTCGGACAAAGCCTGGGCATGTTGCTCATCGGCATAGTTATCGGGTTGGCAGGCGCATTTGCGCTGACGAGATTGATGCGCACGCTGCTGTTTGAAATCACGGCGACTGACCCGCTGACCTATGTAAGTGTAATTGGGTTGCTGACTGTCGTCGCATTGCTGGCGTGCTACATTCCGGCGCGTCGCGCGGCGAAGGTTGATCCGTTAATTGCGCTGAGATACGAATAGCATAGAAGTTGGAAGGGCAATACTGCTAGAATCCGAAATGTCTCTGCGTATCTCTGCGTTAAAGATGCGTCTCGGGCTCTTTAACGCAGAGGACGCAGAGATACGCAGAGGCAACGCAGAGTTGAAATAGGACTACCTGGAAACGCTTACCCTCACGAATAAGATTTCATGCACGACCATTTAGTTTTCCCGGCAGAGTTAGCTAGGAATCAACGTGAAACTCACTGCACTAATTGTTGTTCTGCTTCTGCTGTTGACACCTTCCTTTGTTGCGGTAGCACAAGAGCGCTCAATCACGTTGCGAGGCCGAGTTGTTGACGCGAATACCGGCGAACCCATGGCTAACGTTCGCGTCGTGGCTAAACTCACGGACAAGTTGACGATAACAGACGCCAATGGAGCTTTCACTCTTGAATTACCACCTGGCCCGCAAGAACTCTACATAACGACAGTCACTTATGGTCTAGTAAAGAAGACGATCAATGTCGGTGCGGGAACGAACAGCGATATCGAAATCGCCTTAAACGAAGATGCTGCCGCATTAACAGAACACGTCACGATTGCTCCTGACCCATTCGAAAGCACGCGCACGACTTCGACATTTGAGCAAACCCTTAATAAGCGCGAGCTTCAAGCGACGTCAAGCATTCTCTTGAGTGATCCGATTCGAGCAGCACAAACCTTACCCGGAGTCAGCAGTAACGACGACTTTCGCAGCGAGTTTTCCGTTCGCGGTGCCGGCTTTGATCGCGTCGGTGTGTGGGTTGATGGTGTGCTCACAGACAATTTCGTGCATACAGTGGCTGGTGGTTATGCCGACACCGGTTCGCTGTCAGTAATAAACTCTGATGCGGTTAATTCAGTGTCGTTGCTGAGCGGCGGTAGTCCTGCGAACTTCGGGAATCGAACTGCCGCCGTGTTGGACATCGACTCCCGGGACGGCAATCGAGTGAAGGCATCCGGTCGAATAGCGGCTGCCCTAAGCGGCATCTCGGGGATGATCGATGGTCCTATCTCAAGCGGAAAAGGTTCGTACCTGGTAGCTGCGCGAAAGAGTTATGTCGGTTATCTGGTTCGCCGCATTAATGATCAGAATCAGTTTGCTAACAACCCGCCTGTCCTGGGCTTTGCCGATGTCCAAGGGAAACTACTCTATGACTTGTCAGAGAGAAATCAGGTCGGCCTTTCAGCCATCTTCGGCAGCTTTGACTACGATCGCAATCGGGATAGAGAAGACTTGTTTGTAAACTCGGTATTCCGCGGCGAGTCGCGCAACCTTCTCTTGAATGCGCACTGGAGCTTTACGCTAAATCCCCGGGTCTTCTGGCAAACGCGCTTCTTTGCACAGAAGACAAACTTCAAGAATGTGAATCGCGATGAACTGATCCTCAATGACGGCGATCGATCTCAGTTTGGTATACGTTCAGACGTGAGTTTTCCGTTGCCTCATTCGAATCGTCTTGAAGCAGGTCTTTACGTTAGATCTCTACATGTCAACAGTCTCAGCCAGCGCTTCTCATTCGCGAATGTTCCCTTTGACTTCGGTAGCTTTGACCGAAACGGAACTGAGCAGGCCTATTACGCTCAGGATACCTGGAGGAATGAACGCTGGCGCCTTCAATTCACTGGTGGACTGCGGGTGGAACACAGCGAGATAACTTCACAGACGTTGAACTCGCCACGAGCGTCGCTAACCTGGTCGATCAATAAGCATTGGCGAGTACATGCGATGGTGGGGCGCTATTACCAGTTCCCGGATTTTGAACAAATCTTTGGCCGGCTTGGATCGAGGAGTTTACGCGCCGAGCGAGCAACTAATGTGAGTGGCGGTGTCGAAGCGTTGGTTGGCGATCGCGTGCGTTTGAGTGTTGACGTATTTGATCGCAAGGACGCAAGTCTCTTCTTCAGCCTCTCTGAGCCACGGTTGGATGGAGGTTTGGTTTCTTTTGCTGAGTTTCCTTTCAGAAATGTCTTGGACGGCCACGCGCGTGGATTTGAGCTGACCTTGCAACGACGCAGTGCAAACAAGCTTGCCGGTTGGATCTCATATTCGTATTTGCGAACCAAACTTATTGACTCGCAAACCGCTTTGTCGTTTGTTGCCGATACTGATCAGCGGCATCTTCTTAACACTTATGCCAGTTATCGCTTCACTGACACATGGAATCTCAGCAGTGTCTTTCGTTTTGGCAGTGGGCGGCCAATTCCCGGGTTCTTCAGGCAAGTCGGTACCACCTATTTCCTGTCCGACCGGCGCAACGAAGTACGCGTACCTGACTACGCACGGTTGGACGTTAGGGTCAGTAAAGCGTTTCTCTTCAAGCGCTGGAAACTAACAGCTACGGGCGAAGTGTTAAATCTCCTGAATCGCAATAACGTGCGCTATGCAGGCTTTGATGGATTCGACGTAAGTACCGGTCGCGTATTTGGCCAACTCGATCAGGTACTGCCTATCCTGCCGTCTGCTGGTGTGGTGATAGAGTTCTAGGCGAATGCCAACTCTGCGTGACCTCTGCGTATCTCTGCGTCTCTGCGGTAAAAAGAAACGAAAAAAACATGTAAACCGCAGAGACGCAGAGATACGCAGAGGTCACGCAGAGAAAATTTCGAAGGTCACCACTGTTAGTGTTCTTTGAATGATGTCGATATCGCTTGCGCTGACTGGTCCAGCCAGCCGTTCAACTCTTCTTGCCCGTGCCATTTTCCCTTCAGCATAACGCCGGCGCGATTCTCAGTGGCGGAGATGTCGTCGAGCGGATTAGCGTTCAGCAGTATGAGATCGGGTCGCTTTCCTTTTTCGATCGTGCCGGCCTTGTCGATCGTCCCAAGGAACATTGACGGGTTCTTCGTTGCCGCCTCGAGCACCGCGTAATTGGAAAGGCCGGCATCTTTCAGTGCCTTCAGTTCGTGATGCATCCCGAAGCCATATAACCACAGGAACTCGGGCGTGTCCGACCCGGTCATGATCCGGCCGCCGGCGTCGTATATCGCCTTGATTAACTTCTCGCGCAGTTTAACCCAGCGTGCTCGCTGTTCCAGCGGCACGGTGTTGATGAAGCGGTTCTTTTTGTAGAAATCCAACCATTGCTGCTGCACCTTCGGAGGGTAGAAGCGGAAGTCCGGCTGCTTTCGAATCTCATCCTCGGTCCGCAGCCGCCCGAAGGTGTTCTTCATAAAATGCTGCGTGGGGTTGACGTACGGGTTCGACGCGACCGTTCTGCGCGCGACCTCCGGGATCTTGCTTTCGTCAATGTAGTCGAAGCTTTTCCAATTCTCAGGATTGTAAACGTAAACGTCGGACACGCTTCCCTGCATCGGTGCATCATCACGAAGCAGTAGTTCCATGTAACCATCGAGGTGCTCGATCTGCTGTTTCGCTTTCCAGGCGCGTTCGACGCCGACGAACCGGCTGTCCGCGTGGCCGACGAGGCGGATGTTCTGCTTCGCGGCTTCGTCCACTGCCGCTTCGTAAACCTCCGGCTTGATGAACGTCGTCACTTTGATAAAGTCGTATCCCGCCGCTTTCGATTTACGCACGGCCTCGCGTGCATCTTCCGGGGTGTTAACGACGAAGTTGTTTCCCTGTTCGCGGCCCGTGAGATGCGGGCTCGCCACGAAGATCGTCGGGGCCTCTATCTCGCCGTTAGCAGAGCGGCTGCGCAGCGCCAGCAGTTCGGGCGTCCCGATCATAAACCGCACCGTCGTGACGCCGTTCGCTACCATCACGCGAAGCTCATCCGGACCGATCGAATCGGGATACTCATTGCTGTCCGACAGCAGGTGCGTGTGCATGTTGACGAGGCCTGGGACGAGGTACTTCCCGGTGCCGTCGATACGCACTGCGTCCTTCGGCAGCTTCACGTTCTTCGCGTTGCCGATCTCCGCGATCAGGCCGTTCTTGATCACTACCGTCTGGTTCGCGAGCACTCGCTCACGATCCATCGGGATCACGTTGACATTGGTGAAGGCAACTGTTTGCGCTGAAACCGGCGCTGCAATCGCGGCATTAAAAATTAAAGCGAACAAAAGCCCCTTCATTAAAGTTCCTCCCAGCTATTAGTGCAGGGCCGGCGACGGACCGTCGCAACCGGCCTACCGGTCCGCGCCTGCTTCAACGCAAAAACGATCTGCGATTCGTTGATCTGTTGATCTGTTCTTTGCACGAAAAGTACCTCTACCGAGAAGATCTCTCGCGCAAGGCGCAAAGGCGCAAAGCGCTACCGCGTTTCTACGGGCTTTCTTTGCGCCTTTGCGCCTTTGCGCGAGAAATATTGTTCTGCCGTCGATGCGTTTGTTTACTTTCCGTGCAAGCCCGTTGATCCGTTGATCCTTTCATAGCAATTATCAGGCTCCATCCTGTCATAATTGCCCGCTTTTCTCCATTTTGAAATGGTACCGTTTTTCAGTATGTCAGAAGACCTAATCAAACAGATTTCATCAATTGATTATGAGGACTATGGCACGCTCCATGTAAGATAGATCTTTATCAGTGATCATCTTCGATCACTCACACGTTATCGCAGAGGCTATTTCGGCAGAAGCAGTTTGATGCACGCTCTGCAACGGTGCAGAGTTTGAAAATTTGAATCCTCCATAATCAGACAACGGCCCGATTCTACTGGAAAACGTGAATAGACCTGCCACTGGGCACGCGAGCTGGAATAAGCTTACGCAGGTCGTGCGCATTCGCTTTTGGATCGAGAATTCCGGTGCGAAGGAAGGCAATGAGTTGACGAAACTCGTCATTCGACAATGTGACTGGTGTCGCGAGGGCGGGATCAATACGCGCTAAGACTGGCGCAATAGGTCCTGGTGGGCCTTGCAGGTCAGCATCGACACCTGCGGTGATTGCGTTATAACTCGCCGCTGAGCCGGTTGCATTCAAGTGGTAGCGCACTGCGTCTTCCAGTTTGGTAAAGGAACCGTTGTGAAAGAACGCCGGTTGCACGGCTAGATTTCGCAGCGGCGAGGTTCTGAAGGCATAACGGTCATTTGGGTTCCCGGTGACCTGCTCCAAACCAAAATCCTCGTTCGCTCCAGGGCCATCAAATGTGACGTTTCCAAAGGCAGGTGCGATCTGAGGAATACCCGCAACGTGCTGCCGGAAATCGCTGAACATCTCATTCGACTGTCCTGAGACCGCGTGGCAGCTAACGCAGTTGCCCGATCCAAAGAAGATCAAGGCACCGCGTTTCTCATCTTCGCTCATAGCATTCTTCTGCCCGCGCGCAAATTTATCAATTGGTGCGTCTGCAAAGACGAGCGTGAATTCGAACTCAGCGATCGCGTGGGCGAGCATTTCGTAAGTGATCGGTGCGCCTGACTTCACCTCCGCGAAGTTTTTGCCGAACAACTTTCGATATTCAGCATTCGCATTTAACCGTTCTACAACTGCGGCACGAATGCCATCGTTAGTCCCGGGCACTGACGGATGAAATCCAGTCATCTCAGGCTTCTCGGTCGTGGGAATGAAAGCCTGGGCTGTCAGGAGGTGAGGCAGGCCGGACAGTGAGAAGCCTTCCGGCAGCGGAAACTGAAATCCACCACTGTTGTCGAACGGATTGCCGGAGACTGAATTAAACCGCGAGTTCCACATCAGCGCCGGGTAGAAAACGTTATTGAGAATGAGCGGCGTGCGCCGTTGATTACGTGGACCAGTGCGATCAGGACCAACTATATTGTTATTGTTGACGCCGATGGCAATTGATTGCGAGTCCCCGAAGCCCAAAGGCGCCGAATGACAGCCTGAACATGAATTGTCGCCATTCAACCCGAGCAAGCTGTCATGAAAAGCAAGTCTGCCTAAGTCTGCAAGTTGGTTGTCGATTCTTCGGCCCAACCTCTGTTCGAGACTCAATCCGACTCTCCCAGTAAACCCGTGCTGGCTCAGAATCGCAGACAATTGTTCATTCAGTACGTCATCCGTACTGGTAGCCGAAGCTCTGGGCGACAGAATGACTACTGCTACACACATCAGCGCAACAATTACTATTGATAGTTTGCATTGTTGGATACACATGAAACTTATCTCCTTACGAAGAACATGTTGAGCGAGAGTGCCAGGAAAAGAAGTTCAAGAACCCAGAGCTTCGGGCCATGTCACGACTCATGGGCATTGCGTTGTTATGCGTGGGTTGTGCTCTTCGAACATACCCTCGGGATTGGGTAGCCAGAGCGCGACTCTCAACGCCCAGATGGGCAAACCTTCCGCCATAAACTCCCATTCATCGGCGTCACCCGTGAACCCTTCTGGCGCTGTGGCTGTGCAAGCAGTCGGCACGACATACTCCACGCCCACAAGTCGCAGGCCGTTCCCTTCGTCGATGTAGTGAAGTGCTTCGGGATGCTCGATATCGAAGTTACAGTCAACGATGGACCAGTTCACGTACTCGAGTCCCTCGCCCGGCACACAATGTAAAAATTCATATCCATCATTATCTGCGCGATCGAAGTCGTGATACCTGGCAGTCGCGTTGCGAGCTCGTGCGAGTTCGCGGTTGGTGTCAGCAGACAGATTATCAACTGCCGCTTTTGCAGCAGCAGAAGTGGTGCTAGTCGTTGTTGGCGCGCTCCCAACGATTACACAGCAGATCGCGAGGAAGATTGGAAATGGTAGAAATCTTTTCATACGTTACCTCCAGTGTGTTTAGGTGGCTATGAAGTACTAATTATCCACGCGCATGATGAGACCGGCGCCCTGAGTTGGCTATGGGCGTTTCGTCCCGGTTTGCACATCCTTCGCGCAACCAGCCTGGGACTTTAGTCCCGTTCCCCTCAAACAGAAGGAATAACTATCAAGTGGTGTCTTAATTTCATCTCTGCGTGATCTCTGCGTTCTCTGCGTCTCGGCGGTTTACTGGCTTTACCTCTGCATTCACCGGAGAGATGCAGAGGACGCAGAGATTACGCAGAGAAATATTTCAAATTAAGACACTATCAACTATCCAGCCCGATTGATGAGGGCTGAGGCTGCTGTTAAAATCCGCTCCCCCAACGTTTATTCCCAGGCTCGCGGCAAGTTACATGACGAGGAGTTGATAAATCCCGAAAAAACTCCGAGGAAGTTCATAGGAAGTTAGTAGGAGTGATGCCTTCGCTCATCAATCATTTTTATCGGTTTGGAGAGTTCACGGTTGATGCCGACCAAAAAGTGTTGCTGCGTCACGGCAAGCCTTTGCTTTTAGCGCCGAAGGTTCTTGAAACGCTTCTGACACTGGTTCAAAACGGCGGGCGGATCATTGAGAAGGAAGAGTTGATGAAGCGGCTCTGGCCCGATACTTTTGTTGAAGAGTCGAATTTAACCTATTGCATAGTGCAACTGAGGAAGACTCTCGGTGACGAAGCCCGCCACCCGCGCTACATCGAGACTATCCCAAAGCGCGGCTACCGGTTCATCGTGGACGTGGAAGAAGTTTTGAGCGATATGGGCATCGTGAGCAATGAGCTTCCGCAGCGGGTCAAGACGCATGTTGTGGAATCACAAGATGCCGCTAACCCAACATCGGAGCGAGTTGCCTCGATAGCCGTTCTGCCCTTCCTGGATTTGAGCCCGGATCGAGACCAGGATTATTTCTGCGAAGGCCTCGCTGACGAGCTGATCAACACCCTCGCCAGTTTGCCTAACCTCCAGGTTGCCTCCAGGACGTCGTCCTTTAGATTCAAGGCGACGACGCTGGATATTCGCGAAGTGGGTCAACGATTGAACGTGAACACGGTGCTTGAAGGAAGCGTCAGAAAAGCCGGCGGCAACTTCCGCATCACCACCCAATTGGTTAGTGCAGTCGACGGTTACCAACTTTGGTCACGAAAATACGACCGCCGGCTTGAAGACATTTTTGCGGTTCAGGAAGACATTGCCCAAAGCACCGTGAAGGCTCTTAAAGTAGTGCTAAGTTCGGATGATCAACGCGCCCTGCAAAGAGTACGGACGACAGCCATAGAAGCTTACGATTATTACCTGCGCGGACGCCAACTCTTCCACCACATGCGACGAAGGAGCCTCGAATCTGCCAGACAGATGTACCTGACAGCGATCGAAATGGATGATCGCTTCGGACCCGCCTATGCAGGCTTAGCCGACTGTTCCTCTTTTCTTTATATGGATTGGGGAGGGCTTGAGTCCGACCTCGTAGACGCGGCTCGTGCGAGTTCGAAAGCGGTCGAGATCGACCCCGGTTTGTCACAAGGTCACGCCTCAAAGGGAATCGTCCTTGCACTGTGTGGTAAGTATTCGGAAGCAGAACGAGAGTTTGAGACTGCACTCCGCCTGAATCCGAAGCTGTATGAGGCCTATTACTATTACGCACGAGCCTGTTTCTCGCAGGGAAAACTCGATCAGGCGGCGGTGTTGTTAGACCAGGCTACAGCAGTTCGACCTGAGAGCATCGATGCATTGTCAATGTTAGGCGGCATATATCGGGGGCGGCAGCGAGAACAGTTGAAGAAGGAAACATTCAAGAGGTGTCTTGACGCTGCCCAAAATCACCTTGAGTTTTACCCGGGTGACATCAGGCCACTGCTGTTGGGGGCAATTGCGCTCATAGATCTCGGGGAGACGAAACGCGGGCTGGAGTGGACGCGGCGAGCACTCGAACTCGAGTCGCAGGACCCGAATGTTCTGTACAACGCAGCGTGCGCATTCTCCATATCCGGTGAACTGGAAGAAGCAATAACCTGCCTGGAGAAGTCGCTCCCGTTTTGCGCCGATCGAAAATGGCTCGACTACGACAGCTATCTCGATCCGTTGCGGAGTCTCCCCAGATTTCAAGAACTGTTGCGGGTCTCTTAATCAGCGCCGCGCCCTGGGTAACGAACTGTCTCGCGTCCAACAAAGACGTCATTCATAAATCCGGTCTTCGATTCTTAGTCGCTCGAGAGCGGCATGGCCACTACGATCAACTTTTATTTCGACGTGCGCCTTATCAACGTTTCTACTCAAGTCCTCAGCGATGCGATGGCGTTGTGCTTCAGGAATATAGAACTCTTCTATCCCGTATCTGATCGCGCCGTGATTGAGTTGACCGAGTAGAGCAGCGCGATTGTCCGGCAGGTTAGCCGGTAGTTCATGCTCCAGCGATATCGGCTTCCATGTTCCATCGTCACCCTTTTCAACTATTGCATAGAGCCACGCTCCCTCTGATAACCCCTGGGACATTCCTCCGGCATTCGGGAAAGCGTCAACGCGGCTGATATCAAAACCGAGGGTGGCATAGTAACCACTCAGAATGCTGTAAGGGTCGACGGGTTGGACCTTGAGGACCACGGTCTTTCCCGTCGCCATCGTGAAGACTCTACGAGCGGGCACAGCAACCAGAATTAATATTTGGATGACCACTGCAACTATGAAAGCAACTAACGAGGCGCGCTTACTCATACCCCACTCCCTTTGCCCGCTTCGATGCCAACAGCTTTGCGGCGCAAATATTTTTCGTAACTTATGCCGGCGATGATGACCGCTACGCCGCAGGCAAGGAAAGCGGCAGACTTGACCAGCAACGATGTCTCATACTCCAGGAAGCGCGACAGAATTAGCAGGACCAGGTACAAAGAGCCTAACCAAAAGGCCAGGCGACGTTCGTCAATCAAACCAACGCCGATAATGATCGCCGCCAGGATCAAAGCCGCCAGGTTTGTGGTAACCGTGAAGAGAAACTCTCCATTACTTATGTCTGCGCCGGCTCCGGACAGTAGAGAATTTGCGCAGAGAATTCCGCCGGCCAGCAACACCCCAGCCGTGAGTAACAATTGCGATTGTCTTGCTCTTCCCCACATCCACAATGAAAAGGCGATGGCGAGAGAAAAAAATAAGAATGCCCACAATGACCGCATCGGTCCAAATACTGATGCGTCCCACAGATAGTGGAATGACCAAACGTACGCGCTCACAGCCAACAGCCCCAACCCAAATCCCCCGGTTATGTTTGTGAATTCCTTCCGCCATTCTGATGCGCGATGGAGTTCACCCAGGGTCCACATAAACATACCGCCTGCAGCCATCGTTAACAGCAGTTGTCTCCCGCTTCCTTGATAGCCGGCCAAAACACAAGCGGCGATAATAATGACAAGTAATGTGCCTGCGTAGAGCACCCGCGAGCGAATAATCCATGCGAGGGGAAGTAAAGCGATGGCCAGGATGAGGGGATAAGCTGAGGCTGATTGGTCGTGGTCACTCTGAAAGCCGAGGAACCAAATGAATGAAGTGCCGAGGGCAAGTACACCAATGATCCAGCTACGGATAGCCCAGGCCATCGCTAGCGAACCCAAGGCCCAGGCGCCAAATCCCCCGTACCAGTTGCTGCTAATGTGAAAGATCTGCGCCATCAAACCTATGTTTGCGCCAAAAACTAAACAGCCGCAGAAGATTAAAGCGTGACCTAGTCGCCGCCAATTTTTTGAGTGCCAGAGCCAGAAGCCAACCGTGTGAAGACCCAGGAGTGCTGAGAAGAGCAGCGCCAGTTTAATGGGTGTTGGAATAACTTCCCAATTTGCAGCCACAAAACTAATCAAGCCGCCGCCAAGTAATAGACCGCCTATAGTGAAGATGACTGCCGACAACAAGCGCGTAGACTCGTGCCTGAGATTATCGAGTTCGTACGCGCTTGAGAGCTGCTTTGCGGTTTCGTCGGTTACGATGCCTTTCTGAATCCAAATCGCTAATTCGTTTCTTAACGCCGCTCGAAACTTAGTGCTCATGTTCTGATCTGGAGTCATTGATCTTTTCCGATCGAACCCTGGCCCGAGTATTGTGCACTGCTTCTACCGCCCGTGGGCCGCAGCAAAGCAAGGTTGTCAGCCGTTCAAATGGACGTGAGACCGTCAAAACTTAGACAGCCTGCGTTGGTTTATGTAGCTCATCGCTTCCGACGTAAAGATCCGATTAAGGAAGGGCTCGATAGTTCTCAAAAGCGATCCGAGTACGCTGAACCGCAATTAGAGTATCGCGGTCCAAGCACTTTTTCTACGACGACAGTCTTACCAGACTTGGACGGCCCAGCCAAAGCCACGATCATCCCCTGGAATCTCAAAGCACAGCGTCGAATCTTCCTCACGTATATCTGGCAGGGCGATAAAAGGCAGCTCAAATGTGTTTACGGCGTTGCTTTACCGTTCAGGCCTACAGCCGAGAGGTTGGCTTTAACGGTCGTACTGGCTTTTCACGAAAGTAGCTCTATTAAGAAGATCTCTCGCGCAAAGGCGCAAAGGCGCAAAGCGCTACCGCGTTTCGCAAGGTCTTTCTTTGCGCCTTTGCGCGAGAAATATTCTTCATCCATCGATGTTAGTTCTACTAAGGTGGCGCGAATGTCCTTCATCTCAAGCGGTGCCTTTCACCCTCATTTGTTATTTCTAAACCTAAGCTAAGCCCCTCGAGTAAGCGAGCGTAATTACACTTGTGACGTGCAAGTGTTTACACACGACTTAATCAAGTAGTGATTATCCGTCAGAGCCGCCAAATGAACGGACGGTGAAAACACCTGCCATGCGCGCGTGATAACACGGTTTCGTAGTCTTCGAATCACCCTTATGTTGGTAATCGTAATGCTGAGGCCATTGAGCCATGAATTCATTGGAAGGCATTTACAACTTTGAGAGACGAGGAAGAAAAAAATGTCGAGCGCGATCGGAATCGAAAAGACGGCAATAACACTAAACGCAGACGCACAAGTTGCTGAAGCACTGTCACGCGTGTTGGCTGACACATTCACGCTGTATTTAAAGACGCACAATTTCCACTGGAACGTCATTGGACCAATGTTCCATACGCTGCACCTGATGTTCGAAGAGCAGTACAACGAACTCTGGCTGGCAAGCGATTCCATCGCCGAACGGATCCGTGCCCTCGGATGCATTGCGCCCGGCTCGTACCGCCAATTCTTGAAGCTTAGCTCTCTCCAGGAGACTGAGGTTGTACCGAGTGCTAAGGAGATGATCGCTGAATTGCTAAGAGATCATGAAACGTGCGCACGCACTGCCCGTTGGGCGCTTTCGGTTGCGCGCACGGCTGTTGACGCACCGACCGAAGACTTGCTGACACAGCGTGTGATGGCCCATGAGAAGGCTACGTGGATGCTCAGAAGCATTCTCGCCGAAGACAGACCGGCGATGGCCCAGCAACTTGAAGCTGCGTGAACGCTAAGAGATGAGTTGAAAAATTAAAAAAATGAACACGAAAGGGTTGGTTCAATGAGACACCAGGACAAAATGAAAATACAGAGACGACGTCGTAGAAAGCTCTTTTGGCTATTTGCAGTGGCTGCGGTTTGTGCGTTGTTGTTCGAGGAACAAGTAGCTGTCCTTTACGTGCTTTCGACCCTCGCGATATGCGGACTAATGATTGTGGTAGCGTTTTCGAATTTGGAAGCCAGAGATGCGCAGATGCAGACCGCTGCCATCAGAGAAGCCGGTGACGACATGAGTAAAAACTCCAGGGATTGGAGTAGAGGCCAAAGAAGAGCCGCGTAACCAATCGACGGCCCGAGCGAAACGGAACGATTAACAGAATGTTTCCAGCGAAATCATTCGAGCGCACATCGGAGAAGAGGTTCAAATGCCGATTTACAAAACAATATTGCGAAGAAAAGAGGAGATCGCCGATGGAACAATGGCATTCCATTTTGAAAAGCCAGGAGGCCGGCGTCGAGAGAGTCGAGTCCTGATCTACGTCGAAACTCTTGAGAGAACAGCTTAGGCAACGGCATCGCTGACGATTATTTGTGCCTCATCCAAAATGCGCCTAAGGTGATCCGGTCCCCGAAAGCTTTCCACATAGATCTTGTAGATGTCCTCAGTACCGGACGGACGCGCAGCGAACCATCCGCTCTCTGCCACCACCTTCAGCCCGCCGAGGGATGCTCCATTACCTGGGGCATGCGTCAGGATGGTCTGAATTTGTTCACCCGCAAGCTCTTTCGAGCGAACCTGCTGCGGAGAAAGTTTTTTTAGAATTTCTTTTTCTTGCACTGTGGCTGGAGCCTCCGTGCGCGTGTATACCGACTCTCCAAACTCCCTCGTTAGCTCCTGATAAATCTGTCCGGGATCGCGGTCCATACGCGCAGTGATTTCTGCCGCAAGCAAGGCCGGAACAATTCCATCTTTATCCGTAGTCCAGACAGTGCCATCGAGACGCAGGAAAGATGCCCCCGCGCTCTCTTCTCCAGCAAAACCGAGCGTGCCATTGAGCAAGCCATCCACGAACCACTTGAAGCCGACCGGAACCTCGTAGAGCTTGCGGTCCAGTTTTGCTGTGACGCGATCGATCATCTGACTGCTGACCACCGTCTTACCCACAGCCGCTGCATTGCTCCATTCAGGTCGGTGTTGGAAAAGATAGTAGATAGCGACCGCCAGGTAGTGATTGGGCTGAAGCAAACCCGCATCCCGCGTGACGATTCCATGCCGGTCATGATCCGTGTCACAAGCAAAGGCGATATCGAAGCGATCCTTCAGTCCGATCAGATTTGTCATGGCGTAAGAAGAGGATGGGTCCATGCGGATCTGTCCGTCCCAATCCACAGTCATGAAACGGAAAGTCGGATCGATGAGTTGATTCACTACAGTGAGATCCAACTTGTACTGGTCAGCAATTCGCGCCCAGTAGTGAACGCCCGCGCCGCCCAGCGGATCCACGCCCATGTTCACCCTGGCGCCCCGAATTGAATCCATGTCAATAACATTTGCCAGATCAGTTACGTACGAACTGAGAAAATCGTGCCGGTGTGTAGTGGAGACGCGAAGCGCCTGCTCGAAGGGAATCCTTTTAATACCTTGAAGCGCGCTCTCGAGAAATTGATTCGCTGTTGCCTGAACCCAGTTGGTGACGTCGGTTTCCGCCGGCCCACCGTTTGGCGGGTTGTACTTGAAGCCGCCGTCATCAGGAGGATTATGCGATGGCGTGATCACGATTCCGTCGGCGAGTCCAGTCTTTCGCCCGCGGTTGTAGGTGAGAATCGCGTGCGATATCACGGGCGTCGGAGTGTATTCGTCCCCTTCGGCGATCATCACTTCGACGCCGTTGGCTGCCAGCACCTCGAGCGAACTCGCAAACGCCGGCATCGAAAGCGCGTGAGTATCCATCCCAAGAAACAATGGCCCGTCTGTGTGCTGCAGTTTTCGATACAGGCAAATTGCCTGCGTGATGGCGAGGATATGCCACTCGTTAAAAGCTTTTTGTAGAGCTGAACCACGATGCCCTGAAGTGCCGAATGCTACTCGTTGTGCCGGGATGGAAGGATCAGGCACATCGGTGTAGTACGCCGTGATTAGCTTTGGCACGTTGACCAGCATCCCTGGCTCGGGCAATTTTCCTGCGAATGGACTCACGTTCATTGTGCGCTTCCTCTTTACGATATACTGCGAACTCTTTTCATTTTTCGCCAAGATGCGTAGCTTGGCGTCGACCAATTGCGTAGTGCCGGGCTGGATAACGCTGTTCGACGTGACCCCAGCATACTCTCTTTCTGCAATAGTGATTACGCCGAATATCAAAGCCGATTCGCAACCAGCGTTGATTTGAAACGAATGAAAGAGTAAGGAGGAGACAACGATGCCTGATCCGATCGCTAGAAAGCGACTGAAGAAGAAAATGCTTGACCGATGGGAGAACGAGGGTGGAAGGATTACCACCGACACAACAAGTGCGGATGCGAGCACACCGACCAGCGAAGATAAGGGCCGTGGTAGGAAACTATCCTCTCCGAGCGATAACTCGACGGTCCACGGCCCAGTATCTCCGACAAAGAGGCGTAAGCCGCCTCGGAAATGACTCACGTTCAAAACGCAGCGTGCCTGGCAAATCTAATCCCTAGCTGATCAGGTTCCGCACGACCTCGACCGAGCAGTGTGCTTTGGTAACCAGTCCCGTCGCGACGCTACCGAGCCGGAAGCGTTCCAAAGCGCTGTTAAACCTGCGCCCCCCGACAAAAATTGCATCAGCATCCCACTTTTGCGCGTGATGAATGAGCACTCGCTGCGGATCGCCCTTCTCAATCGCAACCGAGACATTTAATCCTATGACACTTAATTCGTTCTCGGCCCAGTCGACCATCCTCTGTGCGACCAACGCCGATTCTTCGTACTCGTGCCTGATCGTTGCAGCGGCGCCTGGAAGAATATGGGAAATTCTTGCGGGAGAGGTGCTGTCGTCAACAGCGATGATTCGCACCTCAGTTCCGTCGGGCCATATGCGACGGCCCACAGCGCGAACCGCGTGCTCGGCTTCAGACGATCCGTCTACGCCGATCACTATCCTTACTGGACCATGGTCATTCCTCTCTACCGAGCCACGTGTTACTCGCACGGAGTGATGCGAGTCCGTGACGATCTTCTTCGAGATGCTTCCGAGAATTATTCGCCCGGCTAATGAGTGCCCATGAGAGCCGACCACAACTAGATCTGGTTTCCACTCGTCTGCCCTTCCAATCAATTCCTGAGACGGTTGGCCAGCAAGTACTTCCGTGACTACGTGCCAACCGGGAAAGTATGATCGGACCCGCTCACCAGCTTTCGTTGTGAATGCTTTGGCCTCTAAAAGAAGACGGGCCCTTTGCTCTTCGGCTAGCATTAGGCTCGCTGTCACTCTTCGAGACGCAAATGCCTGCTCAGCAATCTCATAACTCGACGTCGCCGCCGGCATGAAGACATCAGCCACGGAAACAATGAGGGCTTCTGCTTCATCCGGTAAGCCGGCTCGCTTCAAATCGTGCAGCGCGGCGTCAGCACTCTCTGACCCATCATAACCCAACAATATCTTCATCATCTGCTTCACCTCATCTTCAAGCTGAACATTCGACTCGCTGATAGCGCTGTGTTTCCCACAATCAGTATGTCTTTACCTTAACGAAGGACCGGCAGGAGATATAGCGTATTAACTCCTAAAAGAAGCGAGTGTTATCACCCGGGCATGGGTTTCGGGGTTCGCGGGATTGCACATTGATAAATAAATACAATAAGTCCTTGACTTATTATGCCAAAAGAGTATTCTTCGCTCAAACGACAGACGCGCGAGCGACAAGTCGAAATTTTTAATTTGGGAGGATACGAAGATGGAACACATTATCGACACCCCGGTCCGCACCACTTCTCTAACTCAACGTACTGAGCCCGACGTTTCGGGACCAGCATATGAGGCTTACCGGATCTTGCACGTTGGCTTTGTAGTCGCGCCGATAGTCGCGGGACTGGATAAGTTTTTCAATCTCCTGGTGAACTGGGAGCAATACTTACCTTCATTCGTCAACAAAATGGTCGGCGGTTACGGGCACGAATTGATGCTCGTCGCCGGCGTTATCGAAATCATCGCGGGCCTCGGGGTTTTGTTTAGACCGAAATTTTTTGCGTACGTGGTTTCGGCCTGGCTGTTAATGATCGTGGTGAACCTGCTGATGATCCCAGGCTACTACGACGTTGCGCTACGCGATTTCGGTTTGGCGTTAGGCGCTCTCGCACTCGCGCGTCTAAGTCACGAATTTGATCGCTGAGCTTCGAAGCAATTAACCGAGTGACAGCCACTCTAGTCTGTCAGCAGAGAAGTTCAATGAATACACAGCAAACAACATCAACCATCAGCTCCGCGAGAAATGGTCGGTCCTCTTACGGTAGGAAACGACGTCCTGGCGTCCTCGAGATAAAGAATTCACGTCGCTTTATAAATCCGAGAACTGTCGCGCGCGTGGCTGAAGCACAGTTGCCAACTGACTTCGGCGAGTTCCGCATCCTTGGGTACCGTTCACTTAATTCGAATGAAGAGTTCGTTGTACTCGTGCAGGGCGAACTGCGGAAGGATCGACCGAGTCTGGTCCGTATTCATTCGCAGTGTCTAACCGGCGACGTGTTTGGATCAACCAAATGCGACTGCGGTCAGCAACTTCGCAAGGCGATGGAACTGATCGAGAGGGAAGGGAGCGGCGCAATAGTTTATCAACAGCAGGAAGGTCGGGGCATCGGCATCATTAATAAGATTCGTGCTTACGCGTTGCAGGATGAGGGCGCGGACACGATCGAGGCAAACGAGAAGTTGGGATTGGCCGTTGACCTTCGGTGCTACGAACAATGCGCGGAGATCTTGCGCCACCTGGGCGTGAATCGTGTCCGGTTGATGTCGAACAATCCCGAAAAAATCCGGGCGCTCGAAGACATGGGTCTTGGGGTAGTCGAACGCGTCTCGCTGGTGATTCCGCCAAGCGCGGCGGCCAAGGGTTATCTGCGTACAAAAAAAGAAAAAATGGGCCATCTGTTGGAGTTGGTGTGAAATGGGGATAACCCGTAAACAAGTGAATACTCGTAAAAGATGTCCCCGAGTAGCTCGCCAATGCAGTGTAAAGGAAGGAACAGGTGTTAACACTCGTGGCGGTCAGGTGTTAACGCGCTACCAGCATCGCTGGTTTCAATTCAAAGTGAGACATCTATTGCTGGGACAAAGCCGACCGCCTTCGTGTATTTCGTCGCCCCATGCAACAACGTGACAGACGGTCCCTTCCGCCTGCCAACTTCAAGAGGAGATAGAGAAAGATGAACAGCCACATGACGCAAGACGCTGGATCAGGTCAGGGGATCACGCGCCGCAAAATATTAATTGCCGGCGGGAGTACTCTGGTCGGCGCCACTTTGCTCGGGCCGGTCTTAGAGACTGTGCTCGGGCAGACTATGGGAGGTCAGGATATGCAGCGCCGCGGGATCACTTCGAAAGACGGCGGCATGAAGCCGACCTTCCTACCCGAAGCGGGTTCGACCGACGCGGTCGCTCACTCGGTCGCCGAAAACCTGTTCTGGAACGAACAAATGATGGAGCACGCGAAGTTCTTCGTCATGCTAATGCCGGGTCAGGAGTTGGCTGGGCCGCGCCGGCAGGCGGAGCAGTTTCAGCAGACCTTCGCGGGCCAACTCGAGAAGGCGCGCGCCGCTAATTTAGACCAAGGCAATTACAAGGACTTCAATCGTTCGACGATCGAACTCATCAAGCCATACGCGAACTTCAAGCACAAAATGCGTGACGAGCAGGCCGGCGGCCGCCTGCAGAGTCTCGTGTGGCCAAGCTTCTTCGAGCATACGGCACGTGAGGCGGAGCGCTTCTCCAGGAGGCTCGACCAGTTCTCGCGCGGCGACACCTCAATCAACATGAAAGAGGCGGCGGAGTTCTGGACCATAATTATGGGCGAGCACGCGGACTTTATCGCGCATCTACTCGACCCCGAGGAGAACGCTCTCATCCAGAAGGCAATGCAAACGAGCAAAGCTTTCCGGCAGATGCACAAGAACGTGCCCTCGTCGAAGGGGCCGGTTGAGCAGGCCGTGGATGACATCATTGATTTCAAGACCGCAGCCGAGAAAGGCATCCAGACGGGAGCGATCAAGAGCATCATCCACCCGACACTCGCCGACCACGTGCGGCGCGAGGCCCTAAAGGCAGCGGACGAGCTGAAGCGCGCTGCGTGATCTTTTTTGACATCATGCAGGGAGGGAGATAAGGGGTGAACAATTTCTCGCGATGGCGCAGGTAGCCTGATGTAAGGCAGGCGTTAAGAGGAGACTCATTATGTCAGAAAGAAGCAATCAAGAAATCGAACCCTTCGAAGACGGGGCGCGAACCAAGAGCCACGTAAGAAAGGGAGCGAAGAATTTCATGAGGTTAATCAAGCTCATGATGCTGGCGGCATCTGTCACTATCGCGCTTGGTTATCTCGTGAGCCGCAGCGAAGCTCAAGACGCCGGGGTCCAGAGTCGCAGCCAAAAAGAACAAGGCTACGATCGGCGGATCAGCGAAAACGCTCAACAGATGATGGACCAGGGAAAACAGATCTTTCGCTACGACACGTTCGGCGATGAGGTTTATTGGACCGATAAACTAAAACTGCATCACGCAATCCAAGGCACTAAGTTCGGTGGTGTGGGCGCGGGCGTTAGCCCGAAAACTGCACTCGCCGTCGGCTTGAAGGTGGATATGGATGCATTGCCTCAAGCGTTGGTCAATGAGATCAAACAAGGCAAGGTAGACCTCGACGACCCTGCAACCACGCTGGCTCTTATCAAACTCGACGCAGTGCTGGGAGTGAAGGGAACCTTCAACCCGAACGGAAGTCTCAAGGCAGTGGGCCTCACTTGCGCCGTTTGTCATTCAACAGTTGACGATGCTTTCGCGCCGGGCATTGGCCGCCGTCTCGACGGTTGGTCCAACCAGGATTTGAACGTGGGCGCCATCGTGTCGCTCGCTCCCGATCTGAGTGCGCTAACCAATCTTCTTGGAGTCGATGAAGCAACGGTCAAGACAGTGCTTGCCAGTTGGGGACCAGGTAAGTTTGACGCTGAGTTGAATCTCGATGGCAAGGCGTTTCGCCCTGACGGTAAGACCGCTGCAGTGCTCATCCCCCCTGCCTTCGGACAGGCAGGGATTAATTTGCATACCTGGGGGGGTGGCTGGGGCGGAGTCACTTACTGGAACGCTTACGTAGCTAACCTTGAACTACAGGGGCAGGGAACTTTCTTCGACGCGCGCCTGAACGACCCGGTAAAGTATCCGGTCGCAGCACGTGCCGGTTTCGGGAACAAGCGTAGTGATCCAGACCTGGTGACTTCAAAATTGGCCGCGCTTCAGTTCTACCAACTGGCGATGCCGCCGCCCATACCGCCAGAGGGAAGCTTTGATCGAGTGGCGGCTGCTCGTGGAGAAACGATCTTCAAAGGCAAGGCAAACTGCGCACAGTGTCACGTGCCGCCGCTCTTTACAGAGCCCGGCTGGAACACGCATAAAGCTGAAGAGATCGGTATAGACGATTTCCACGCGAGTCGATCGCCTGATAATTCCTATCGGACCGCGCCCTTGCGCGGACTCTTCTCGCACATGAAACGCGGCTTTTACCACGACGGGCGCTTTCCAACTCTACTCGATGTGGTCAATCATTACGATGGTTTCAAGAAACTGAGCTTGACCGAACCGGAGAAAAATGATCTCGTCGAGTACTTGAAATCTTTGTAGTTGGTCCAGGTGGAGGGGTGAGGAGCTCTTTGTTAAGTCGTGAGATGAACTTGGACCAGCCTGCAACTCGTTGAGCCGGATGAAGTCTGTTGCATAGGATTTGAAGTGACTCTGAAAATGGCAATGCTGGGTTGGGCCGGGACGGCACTCGTAATCGTCGCCTATGTCCCCCAGCTACACCATCTCTATGTTGAGAAATGCGCCTGGGGCATCAGCATTTCCACATGGGTAATCTGGCTTGTTGCCGGTGCACTACTTCTCAGCTACTGCATCGTTCGAAACGACACCTTGTTCACATTCGTCCAAGTCATCAACATTACGGCGATTGTGGCAACTATCATTCTCGCTCGCAGAGGCAACCGGGTTTGCCCGTACCACTTAAAGACGGCTTTGGGCAGCGGAGACCAGAATGAAATGGTGAAACGTGCAGCTTAAGTTAACTGGCAAATAGAAAGGAGTGATGGAATGATCAATACGAATTCATATCAACCGAAGCAGTTTAATCTTAGTGGCTTGAGCGGCATTTCCGATCGTACCCTGGAGATGCACTTCAAACTCTACGAAGGTTACGTCAAAGAGACCAATAATCTGACCGAGAAGATTTCTGAGTTTCTGAAAGACGGTAAAGTGGATCAGGAGGAGGTGCCGGCTTACTCTGAACTCACGCGGCGCCTGGGCTTCGAATACAACGGTATGGTCCTGCACGAATACTATTTCGGAAATATGAAGCGAGACGGTTCGGGTGATCCCGAGAAGAACTCTGGTTTCTTTCGTGCGGCGGAAGCGAGCTTTGGCAGCTACGACATCTGGAAGGCAGATTTTGTTGGCATCGGCAAGATGCGCGGCGTCGGTTGGGCCATCTGTTACGAGAATCCGGCCAATGGACGGCTCTCTAATCATTGGATCTCGCTTCATGAGACGGGCAACGTGGCAGGATTCAATCCCGTGCTGGTGATGGACGTGTGGGAGCATGCCTTCCTGCTCGACTACAAACCTGCAGAGCGTCCTAAATACATCGAGGCGTTTTTCTCAAACATAGCCTGGCATGTCTGTGACGAGCGCCTGAAACGCGGTTTAGCTGCACGTTCTGCCACAACTCGTGAACTTGGTTGACGAGCGATTTGACCTCTGCGCGAAAAGTACCATACCGAGAAATATTTCTTCCGCACCAGTGGCCAAATGCAATTTGAGCACTTTTCGGGTAAGCCGGTTTAGAGGTTTAGAATATGCAAGACACAACGCGCACAAATAGAGGCGATGATAGCAACGTATGGAAAGGCCTCGCGGCAGGTCTCATTGGGGGATTGGTAGCATCCTGGACCATGAACCGATTTCAGGACGTATGGAGCAGAGTCGCGAACGGCATGGAGACATTGCCCGCCAACCAATTTCAAAACGTTTCCGGCGAGTTGCCTGAAGGGCAGCCAGAGGTTCCCGACGACACGACCGTAAGAGCCGCGTCCGCAGTTTCAGAGGGAGTGTTTGGTCACACGTTGACGCCAAGTGAAAAGAAGGTTGCAGGTCCGGCGGTTCACTACCTGCTCGGAACGGGTGTAGGTGGGCTATACGGCGCGGCCGCGGAAATAACGCCCAACGTCACAGCCTGGGCAGGCCTGCCTTTCGGCGCGGTCTTCTGGTTGGTTGTAGACGAGGGCGCGGTGCCGTTGCTTCGTCTCTCAAAAGGACCAATGGCCTATCCGGTCTCGGTCCACGCTTACGCTCTCTCATCACATTTCGTTTATGGTCTTACAGCGGAGGTGGTACGCCGCACGGTTCGCGGCGCACTGTAGGTCGTGGTAACCATGGCGGACTCGAGGCCAAGCCCCTTTTCTGATCCGGAGCTTGAAGAGCTCCAGCGTCTAACCTTTGATTATTTTCTGAAGGAAACAAATCCTGAGAACGGCCTGGTGCCGGACAGCACTCGCGAAGGCGCGCCATGCAGTATCGCTCCAACGGGATTTGCTTTGGCGGCCTATCCTGTCGGTGTTGAGCGTGGTTTCATTACGCGTGATGATGCGATTAGCCGAACGCTGACGTCCCTTCGCTTCTTCTGGCATAGCCCGCAGGGGCCAGAACCCGACGCCACGGGCTACAAGGGTTTCTACTATCACTTTCTTGACATGAAGACGGGCCGCCGTACGTTTGATTGCGAACTCTCGACAATCGATTCGACCTTCGTGATCGCAGGTGCATTGACTGCTGGCGAATATTTCGATCGCGACACTGAAAACGAACGCGAAATTCGAGATCTTGCCACGGCTCTCTATCGACGCGCGGACTGGCAGTGGGCGCAAAATGGCGCAGACACCGTAACGCACGGTTGGACGCCCGAACATGGGTTCTTAAAGTATCGTTGGGAGGGCTATGACGAAGCGCTGATTCTGTACGTTCTCGGTCTTGCATCGCCAACGCATCCTTTACCAAAAGAAAGCTACGAGGCTTGGACCCGGACTTATGAATGGAGAAGTCTTTATGGATACGACTTTGTCTACGCCGGTCCGCTCTTCATCCATCAGCTTTCGCACATGTGGATCGATTTTCGTTCCATTCAGGACGACTACATGCGGCAGATAGGAATCGATTATTTCGAAAACAGCCGTCGCGCGACTTACGCTCAGCAACAGTACGCTATTGAGAACCCCAGAGGCTTCAAAGGCTATGGCGAATTTATTTGGGGTTTCACTGCAAGTGATGGTCCTGGACCAGCAATTGAACAGATCGAGGGCAAGGAGCGCCAATTCTATGACTACATAAACCGCGGTATTCCGGACGGACCGGATGACGGCACCCTGGCTC
Organism: uncultured Acidobacteriota bacterium; assembly: GCA_963826255.1. Classification (GTDB taxonomy): domain Bacteria; phylum Acidobacteriota; class Blastocatellia; order Pyrinomonadales; family Pyrinomonadaceae; genus PSRF01. The sequence continues at coordinate 3,956,962 of CAWGWK010000002.1, read as the reverse complement.
CGTGGGCCGTGATCGCGTCACTTCCGTTCGTTCCTGAAATTGTGTTGCCCTCAATCCGTTACTTCGACCAAAGCTTTCCTGAGATGACCAGTAAGTATGGATTCAAGTGCAGTTTCAACCCGACGTTTTCCGGACCGTCGGGCAATGGGTGGATTTCAAAGGGCTACTACGGTCTGGATCAAGGTCCGATAGTTTTGATGATTGAGAACTATCGATCAGAATTCCTGTGGCAGTTGATGCGAAGCTGTCCCTACATCGTCACCGGGTTGCGCCGCGCCGGATTTTCCGGCGGTTGGCTTCGCGACTATCCGCAAATCCGAGGAGTGTTTCCGCTCTGAGTGGCCTTCCTGCTGCGCCGATTTCGCAGTTGAACCAAAATCATCACACCCCGCGTCCGCAGTAGGTCAAACCCTCGCATGACCATCTTACTTTCCGCCCTTGGTTCCTGCATTGAATAACCGGTAACTATTGATAAGTCGCAGGATGCAAGAGAGTAAATGAAGTGAAAACACTTGCCCCTCTTACGTGATGTCACCCTATCTGATTGACGGTTTTTCGTCTAACTTAATGTCGAGTGGGAAACGGATGCGAGTTGGTCGATGAGGTTTGAACCATGAAGCTATTGATTGCGGCGGATTCGGCGATTTCGGCCGAGGTGCTGGTTGACGCGGTGGGAATTCGTCCCTGGCCTGAGGGCACGACTGTGCATGTGCTTTTAGTCATAGCCGACACGGACGTTCCACCTGAGGTGTGGAGCGAACAAGGCTACGGAAAGGGCGCCGTGCGAAGAGAAATGGAAAGGAGAGGGGAACAAATAAACAGCCTCGTCGTCGAGCGCCTAAAACAGGTTGAACATTCCCGCGGAAGTGGTGGTGACGAGGGGCGACGCGCGGCATTTAATTCCGTTTTTCGCGCGAAAGTGGTCTTCAGACTTGATCTTCGTCCGCGCTCACGTCCGCAAGGACTTGTTTCACTGGATGCTGGGCAGCGTGGCCAGAGCTGTCGTGGCAGACGCTCCTTGCACGGTTCAGATCGTTCGTGACGTAGAAGAAGATCGCGCACACACTCTACACAGCGGAAGGAAAGTGCTGCTCGCCACCGATGGCTCAGAAACTTCCGCGGCGGCGGCCCGCGCCCTGGCCGGGCGGCCATGGCCCGAAGGGAGTGAGTTCAGGGTCGTGAGCGTCGAAGAGCCGTGGGCGATCAAGTCGTCAAGGATGGACCCACAAGAGGCGGTTACCAACGCCGAACAGGTGCTGGCTTCCGCAGGATTGAAAGCGACGGGAGCGGTGTTCTCCGGTAACCCGAAAGAAGTCATTCTGGAAGAGGCACGAAAATGGGAGGCTGATCTCATCGTCGTGGGTTCACACGGGCGGCGTGGCTTTAAGCGATTCCTGTTAGGGAGCGTATCAGAGGCCGTTGCGATGAATGCGTATTGCTCTGTTGTTGTGGTGCGCGATGCGGCGCGGACCTCGAGGAAAGCGCGGGCATCAGGTTAAAGCTTGCGCCTAAGCGAGCAGTGAGGACCACAAGTAGGAGAAAGTTATGGCCAAGCAAACTAATATCTTTATCACGAAGCCTGATCACGAGCGGCTCACAAAGCTGATCGAGATCGCTCGCGAGCGCGAAGGCGACGCGAACCGTAGATACCTCGACAGTTTGGAAGAGGAGTTGGAGAGGGCAGAGGTGGTCCAGCAGAAGGACATTCCTGCCGACGTCATCACGATGCGCTCCACAGTGCGACTGAAAGACCTGGACACCAGCGAGGAGGTGACTTACCAACTGATGTTTCCGACGGAAGCGAATTTCGACGAGGGCAAGATTTCAGTCCTGGCGCCGATCGGGACGGCGATGATTGGCTACCGGCATGGGGACGTGATTGAGTGGGAAGTGCCGTCGGGCGTTCGGAGGCTGAGCGTTGAAGAGGTTCTGTACCAGCCAGAATCCATGGGCGAATATCACTTATGAGTTTCTTTGAGGTGGACCAGGTATGCGATTGATTCTTCTTTGATTAGTATTCGACTAAGCCTGATGCGGTTTTTACATCAAGTCCGACTTGGTTTATCAGCACCCGTTTCATTTCTCTTCAGCACCTGCGGGCGCGACCGGCAGTTGCCAGCGGCGCCGGATCGCAACCAGGCGAAGTCCGAAACAGATCACTGCGCCCAATACCGCTGCGAGGGTAGGCGCAACGTCTAATTGGTGGCCCATCACGACCACAACTGCGCCGGCCAGCGCTGCAACCGCATACAGATCAGAGCGCAGCACCTGGGGAATTTCAGCGACTAAAACATCACGCATCATTCCACCGCCAACTCCCGTAAGCATCCCGAGTAGCGACGCCATCACCGGATTCAGCCCATAGCCCAGAGCCTTTTGCGTACCTGTGACGGCAAAAAGCCCCAGCCCTGCGGCATCGAAAAGTAGTACGAAGTTGCGCACTCTGGATGATCGCTGGCTACGTGGGAACCAAATAAATATCAGCAAACCGCCGAGCACCGAGGCCGCCATGTAACGCCAATCTCTGATTGCAGCGGGTGGCACCGAATCGATCAGGAGGTCGCGCATGATGCCACCCGCGCTGCCCGCGGCAAAGGAGATAACGAGTACACCGAAAATATCGAGACGCCGCTTGACTCCGACGAGGGCGCCGCTGAGCGCAAACACAAACGTACCGATTAGATCGAGCACCAGGAGAGTGCCCGTCGCGTACTCCTTGAATGCTGCCGTTACGTCGTACAAAATTTCAACACACCATCCGACCGGTAAAGGTCACCGCACTCGTTCAAATCGATTTAGTTATAACCGAACCAACCGTACTTCAAACACTCACGCCACGCCGATCGTCTCTGGGTACGGTCATGATGATCGCGATTATCGCTATGATCACCATTAAGACATTGAACAACAGCGCCACTGCGGCCGCGAATCGAATAGCGACGTTGTCAGTCCTTCCGAGAAATAAATCTGACATGGCGATGAGACTGGTATCGCGTTCGCTTAGTGCAGTGAAGAGCGCCGCGGAGATAGCCACACCGAAGGCGGCCCCCAGAGATGATGCCATCTTGTAGATGCCGGAGGCGGCGCCTGCCTTGTCGTCTGGCACATTCGAGAGTGCCGCGTCGGTGGATGGAGTGGCGTAGAAGCCCAGTCCAACTCCAAAGAGTGTGAACCCGACGAAGGCAACGATCATATATTGAGCCGCGAGCAGGAAGGTAAAGGTTGTCAGCAGGATTCCGGTCGCAGTGATGGCGCAGCCCATAACCATCGGCTTTCGCGCGCCCATCTTCTGAAGAAGCTTTTCCCCGACACGAATGGTGCTCAGAATCGCGACGAGATAGCCAACGGTCAGCAATCCGGATTGCAATGAGGATAGCCCAGCGCCTTGCTGAACCAGAGCCAGCGCAACGAGAAGTGTCCCGGCAGCGCCATTGAGCAGGAAGTTGGACAGCGTCGCGCCCGCATACGTTCTGTTCTTGAAAAGGGTAAGGTCAACAAAGCCGTTAGCATTTCCTGATTCAATCTTGAAGAAGACCACGGCGGCGATGACGAACACGATGGCCAGCGTCACAATCGCAGGGTTCAGCCATCCCAGTGTGGCGCCCTGTCCGATGACAATGTTCACCGCCACCATGGCAATGATAAAGGCGGCAAAGCCGTACCAGTCGAAGCGACTCTCTTGCCTGGACTCGACCTTGCTTTCTGGGGTGCCTCTGATCAGGAGGAAACTGACGACCGCGACAAGGATTGATATCCAGAATATCCAGCGCCATCCGAGAGAGGAAGCAACGAGGCCACCGAAAAGCGCAGCGACGCCCGAACCACCCCACGAGCCCATGGACCAGAAGCTGAGAGCGCGTTGCCGCTCCTTGCCGGCGAAGTATGCCTTCATCAGGGCGAGCGTCGCCGGCATGATGCAGGCGGCTGAAAGGCCTTGAATGATGCGTCCGGTCATTAGAAATACGACGGTGTTGGGTGGGGAGATTGCAATCAAGAGCGAACCGACGATGCCGAGGGCCAGACCGACGTAGGTCAGCTTCACACGACCGAGCCGATCTGCAAGGCTGCCCGCGACGACGACGAAGATGCCGGAGAACAGGGCGGTGATGCTCACCGCAATGTTGGTCAGGCTCTCACTGATCCGCAGTTCATCGCGCAGCGTGGGAGCGACATTCAGCGTGGTCTGCGCGAAGAGCCAGAAGGTGATGACCGCAAGGACAATCCCGAAGATAAGCTTGTCGGTACCTCGATACTCATCAGGAACCGCGGCCGCAGTTGTAGAAACCATCACGACGCCTCACTTGGCGAGATATGTAAGAGCCGCAACCACCAGGGCCTGCGTCCCGGTGGATAGCGTCGGTTCAATGACTGGCGCAAAGAATTCCGAGTGGTTGACCGGGATGTCCTGTTCTACCCGACCTGACTTAAGAGCTCGCTCGTACTTCTCCGCATCTATACACCCAACGCCCCAATAAGTGTAGGGTGTCCCCAAAGCATCGGGGATGTGGCTGAAGTCCTCGCTGGCAGTCACTCGTCCAAGGTCGAAGACGGTTTCTGAACTGAAATGGCTCCGGAATGCAGACCTGATTTTTTCCGTCACTTCCGGATCATTCTCAGTGAGCGGATACTGATCGTAGTACTCGAACTCGGGCGCGTGCGGCGAACCGGACGCCTGGCACTCGGCCTTGACCATGCGCTCGATGCTGTCGATCATGCGCTGGCGCACCGCCGTGTCATAAGTCCGCAGATTAACCAGCAGCACCGCGCGGTCCGGGATGACATTGCTCTTGGATCCGGCCACACTGCTGCCTACGGTCAACACTGCAAACTCGCCCGGCTTTGTCTCACGCGAGACGATCGTCTGAAGGCGGATCACGACAAGTGCGGCAAGTACCACGGGGTCAACGCTGTTATGTGGCATTGAGCCATGCGAGCCTTTGCCGTGCAGGGTGATGCGAATGCTGTCACCGGCGGAGAGGACAGGCCCGACCTGAGTGCCGATTGTTCCCGCGGGGTGGGCCAGCACGTGCTGTGAGAATGCGACATCCGGTTTCGGGATCCGCTCGCGCAGGCCGTCAGCTACCATCGCCTTCGCGCCGCCTGCGACTTCTTCCGCAGGTTGGAACAACGCGATGAAGGTGCCGCCCCAGGATCTCCGAGCGTTGGCGAGTAGTTCGGCCGCGCCGAGCAGGCACGTCACGTGCGCGTCGTGACCGCAGGCGTGCGCAACGCTAACGGTTTCCCCCGCATCATCAGCAGCGGTCACTGTCGACGCGTACGGCAGACCAGTGTTCTCCTTAACGGGAAGTGCGTCCATATCAGCTCGCGCGAGCACCGTCTGTCCTTCGCCGTTCCGCAGAACGCCGACAACGCCGGTCCGCCCAATCCCTTCGACGATGTCGTAACCGAGTTCCCTGAGTTTCGACGCCGCAAGCGCGGCCGTTTTGGTTTCTTGAAAACTCAGCTCAGGATTCGCATGGAGCTGCTTGTAAAGATGTTCCTGCCAACGTGAGGTCGTCTCGAGATCGGCCAGCACGTCTGCGATTGGAGATTGGAGGTTGGTCACGTGATCTTTCCCTCATTGATTTTTCTCTTTCGATTATTTCGAGCAATCACTGCGACTTTCACTGCTTCACGTCCTTTTCAACTTGCCCGATTTGACGGGTCCACTCCACAAGTGTTTGAAGTAGCTGACGGATGAAGTTCTTCGTTGTGTCGTCAGTCAGATTTCCCGCCGCGTCGAACCGCTCTGAAGCATTACCGATCATCACCTCTGGCTGGTTGATGGGAAACATGTTGAGGAAGACGAACATCTGGCGGAGATGGTATTGCGCCCGCGCCGTGGCGATGGCTCCAATCGAAGCGCCCATGATCGCCGCCGGTTTCCCATTCCACGCGCTATCGCCGTAAGGTCTCGATGCCCAATCAATCGCGTTCTTCAACACACCCGGAACGGAATAGTTGTACTCAGGTGTCACGATCAGGATGGCGTCCGCCTCGCGTATGCGCCGCTTCAACTCCACAACTTTCGCGGGCGGGTTCTGCTCTTCGTCCTCATTAAAGCCGGGGATGCCGTCAAGCTCGAAGATTTCGATTGAAGCGCCTTCAGGCACGAGGTGGGTCGCAGCGCGCAACGCGGCGCGATTGTACGATTCACGGCGAAGGCTGCCGGCGATGCCGAGAATGCGAATTTGTTTGCTCATTATGTGTTCTCCTTACGGTCGGACAGGTTGAGGTTAGTTATGGCTGACACGGCAGATCAGATGCCACCAACGTAGGTGATTCTCCAAATCCGGCCTTTGACATCATCGGAGACGTACAGCGCCCCATCAGGACCGACCGCGACGGCCATGGGCCGGTGAGACGCTTCAGCCGGGCTTGCAGGCACAGAGCCGCCTGCAAATCCAGTCGCGAATTCTTCGTAGCGGCCTGCTGGCTTGGCCGCTTCAAATGGCACGAATGCCACAAGAAAGCCTGCCTGCTTCGGAGCTCGATCATGAGAACCGTGAAAAGCTACAAATGCGCCGCCGCGATACTTTGCCGGAAAAGTTGAACCGTTGTAGAACGTCATGCCGTTGGGAGCCCAGTGGGCGGGGAAAGACAAAGCGGGTTGTTTTTTCTGCGCGCAAACACCTTGCGCCTTACCACCGTCTCCACCGTATTCGGGCGCGAGCACGTGCTTGCGCTGGTTCGGATCGTAGTAGCAGTACGGCCAACCGAAGTCGTCACCACGATCGATGCGCGCGAAGATTTCAGCGGGCAACTCGTTGTTCTGCTCTGTCGTGTAGAGCTTGGGCCAATGTGGACCTAAATGGTCGCGTCCGTGCAATGTGGCATACAGCGCCCCATCCACCTCGTTTACAGCCAGCGCGACGACGTTGCGGGTGCCCGTGGCATAGCGTTCGGCGGGAGAGAAAGTCTGCCCAGTCTTTCCGGCTTCGTAACGCCAGATGCCCGCGTGTAGCTGAAGTTCCGGACACGGCGAAATTCCAGGTGACTCCAGCGTGCGATCCTTCTCCTGGCATGAGTTCGTTATCGAGCCGGAGTTTACATACAGGACTCCGTTCGATGTGATTGCAAACGGATGCATGATGTGACCGCGCTCGGTCCATAGACCGCTCAAGATAACGTCCGCATTCCGCTGCGGGACCAGTTGCCCACGATCGAGCCGGTAGCGCACGATCTTCCCGATGTCTTCGACATACAGCGCGTCACGATGCACGGCGATGCCCGTGCCACCGCCCGCTTTCCCGTCCTGATGCACTGGACCAAAACGTTGGACCACATCAGCTTTGCCGTCGCGATTGGTGTCGCGCAGGCCCACCACGTAACCGCCTGGCGCATTCTTCAACTGGGTATATGAGCTGCTCCAGGTGTTCACATAGACATCTCCGCTTGGCGCGACGGTGAGATGTCGTGCGCGCCCGATGTTGTCGGCAAACACTGATGCACAAAACCCGGGCGGTAGCGTGAGACCACCGTTGTCCTGGTCGCAGCCCTTTTGATCTTTAGCAGCAGTAGCTCCCTCTGCGTTTCCCTTCGTCCAGCCCTTCAGTGATACGGCGACTGCGCTCGTAACCAGGATCATCAAACAAAAAATTTTCAGCAGTGAACGTTGGCTCATGTCCGTCTCCTTTTTTCTAAACTGATTTCATACTGGCTCCACGAAGACAGAAATTCGTCATCCAAACAAAAAAGGATGTAACCTTCATCACGAGAAGATTTCATCCTAAACACGGGCTCACTTTTAACGAGTGCATCCATCCAACGTGTAAAAGCACCGTCATAATGCGCTCGTGCGGTAGGTGAAACGTACGAATCGCGATTTTTTTGCAACCTACCTGCCGAACAATGCTTGGAATATTCTTGGCGAAGGAAAGCGAGTCTCATTATGTCCACTATCAGCGAAGTGTTTCTTCCGGGCGTCGGACGAAAGTTTCAAGTTGAGACGATGACCGGCGATCGGCTCGTGATTGTCATTCACGACGATGGCACGCGCGAACTTTACCAGTTCACACGCAGAAACCTGGATCGCCCGGCATCAGTTTTGAGGCTTTCGGATGGTGAGGCGCGACAGATCGCGGGGATCGTCGGCGGACTGACTTATGTGCCGCGAAGTCTCCCGATGGCAGAGGTTATTTTGGGCGACCTCGTGCTGGAGTGGTTCACGATTGAACGAGGCGCGGCGTGTATTGGCAGAAGTATACGCGAGCTCGAAGTTCGCACTCGGACGGGGGCGTCAATCGTTTCAATTATCGAACCCGACCAGACGACGCGCACTAACCCGGAAGCGCATACGCTTTTGAACGAGGGCGCTACGCTGATCGCCGCGGGCGATAGACGTACAATCAACGCTCTAAAGCGACTCTTATTTGAAGGAAGTGCGGGGTGAGCCGGTGGATAACATCATTTTAGAAATTGGCTTGGCGTTAGGTTTGATCGCTTTTGCGATCGCTCTCGCCAGAAAACTCGGCTTGTCCAACATCCCGTTTTTAATCCTAATGGGGATCGCGGTGGGGCCTCACGCCCCGCAGTTCGGCGTCTTCGACTTCCGCTTTATCGAAACCGATTCGCTCATCTCGTTCATGGGGCGTCTCGGCGTTCTCTTCCTGCTCTTCTATCTCGGTCTGGAAGCAAACCTAACACGCTTAATTGAGGCAGGGCGCTCGATCCTGGTGGGCGGCTCGATCTATGTCGGGATCAATTTCACCGCTGGATTTACGTTTGGGTATCTCGTGGGTTTTCCTTTGCGCGAAGCGCTGATTATTGCCGGCCTGACCACCGTTTCGTCGAGCGCCATCGTCGCCAAAATTCTCTTCGACTACCGGCGCATGGCGAACCCCGAAACGCAAATCGTGCTGGGCATCACCATGTTCGAGGACGTCTTTCTCGCAGTTTATCTGTCGCTCATCTCCGGTATTGTGCTGAGTGGCGCGACTTCTTTTAGCGGTGTTGTTTCGTCTGGCGGTATCGCGCTTGGCTTCATCGTCGGTCTAATAATTATAGGACGCTGGGCGACGCCACTGTTAAATCGCGTGCTTCGCATTTCGTCGAGTGAACTTTTCGTTATCGTGGTTTTTGCCAGCCTCTTCCTGCTCGCAGGACTCGGCGAGACCATCCATGTGGCCGAATCTATCGGCGCGTTGCTGCTCGGATTAATACTCGGCGAAACCGAACACAGCGAGCGAATGGAGCGACTCGTGGTGCCGTTCCGCGATTTCTTCGGCGCCGTCTTCTTTTTCGGCTTCGGTCTATCGATTGATCCGTTCACTTTAGGCGGCGCTGCCTGGCTGGCGGTAGGTGCGGCGTTGCTCTCGCTCGTCTGTGTCGTCATCGCCGGATCGATCGTTGGCAGACGTGCCAAACTATCAACCGTCGGCTCGCTCAACACCGGATTCACTTTGCTCGCGCGCGGCGAGTTTTCGATCATTATCGTCAATCTTGCTATCGCCGGCAGTCTGATGCCGGTGTTGCAGCCGTTTGCGGCCCTTTACGTGTTGATTTTAGCAAGTGCTTCGCCGCTGCTCGCGAAAGAGTCAGAGCGCATTTACGGTTTATTTGCGAGGCTATTCAGTCGCCTTCGCAGGAAGAAGAAAGCAGACGAAAAACTCGAAGAAGTCGAAGAAGTCGAAGAAGCGGAAGTGTGAAACGCTGCGGGTGCTTGGGGAGCTATTCGTTTGAGAATCATGCGTTTCACACCTTCACGATTACTCAGGATCATCTTGTAAATCATGTCTAATCCTGTAAGTCCTGTAACAATGGTCTTCGGTGCCTGGCGCGAAAAGTCACTTCACAGGATTAACATGATTATCAGGATTGAATAGATCCTGCCAGCATCACTAATCTTTTTTTACGGAAAGGTGCCGAGCTCTTTGAGCTTCAACTCTACTCATGAATCACTCCTTCGGTCGATCAACGGGACCCACAATTTCACCCACGCCGCATTCGTCAAGTAAAAGAAGATACCCAAGTGCAAGCGTCTCATCCTCCAACCGGTCGCTTAGGTGGATATCTCGCGGGGGCACAGTGCCGCGCAACTGATTAAGAGACCAGGTGAGATACTGGCGAATTGGTCCTCCGCAAGAACGATACTCTTTGTCATAGCGTTCCAGCGAGCGCACAACATCGATCCAGGACACACCTTTAAACTCTTTTCCTCGAAAGCGAAATATCATTGGTCAACATCCTGGTACTGCTCTCCTAACCTGATTGCTCTCCATATACGCACACGGAATGTGGTTTCCTTGCTTGAAACCAGTCCTGCGTCATGCTGGCTGATCGTACTCGTCAATCCAATCGCGAACGAGAGTGTTATCACGCGCGAAAGGCAGGAGTTTTCTCTTGTGTTGGTGCGGGCAACGGTTGCTATACTCGAAACCTGCAACAGTTTGGAGGCAGGGATGAGTATCCGTGGGCGATTGCTGGCGTTGGCAATAGGAGGTGTTCTTCCGCTCTTAATCGTCGGGCTCACGGTGCTGTGGGTGGTTTGGAGTGAAAAGCAAAAGCAGCTCGATGATGCCCTGGAACAGCAAGCTGAGTTGGCGGCTGTAGTTTTCGACCGTTGGCTTGACGCTCAGTACCAACCCCTCAGGACAATCACATCCTATCCTGCCAGCCACCTCAAAGATTCAACCGCGCTTCAGGGAAATCTAAAGGCGGCGCTACTCCACCGCACACATTGGATCGATTTGCGCGTTCTCGACGCAGCCGGAAAAGTTGTGGCGATCGAACCTGCCGAGGCTGGCAATCTTCCGACTGGCTTCGCCGAAAAGCTCGTCAGTGAAGTGGGACGCGGCGGCCCGGATGTTGAGACTGACTGGACTCGCGGAGAGGGACGTTATCTTCTTGCAGTCGCAGCGCCGCTGGAAGACGGCGGCGCTGTGGTCGCACGTATCGATGGCGCAGCATTAACCGAACCGCTGCAAGGCCTCACTTTGCCAGACCGCGCGCTTGTTACTCTACTCGATCAACATCGTCGCATAATTTATCGCAGTGCAACCACGGAGTCAGCGTTAGGATTGGATCTTAGCGGTGTGGACCAACTGTCTGCGCTAAAGGACCGTAATTCCGCGGTCATGGTAAGAAAGAGTGCTGTTGATGGTGTGGAGCGCGTGTACGGTCTCGGCCGAGTCGGTAAAACGGACTACGTTGTTATGGTTGGCGTTCCGAGCGCGATTCTTTATGCGTCAGCCTGGCGGCAAGTGATGGGCTATAGCATCGTGGGGTTGATAGTCGTGTTTTGCACTATGACGGGAGCTCTACTAATCGCAAGAAGTATCGCTCGACCCGTGCGGCTCCTGAACTTCGCGGCAGAGGAGTTCGGAGGAGGAAATTTTTCTGCACGGGCACCGGCAGAAGGGCATGATGAGCTTTCGCGTCTGGGCATGAACTTCAACGCGATGGCCGAGCGATTACAGAAAAGGGAAGAGAGACTCGCTGAACTGGACCGGCTTAAATCCGAGTTCGTCTCAACCGTTTCACACGAATTGCGCACACCGTTAACCACCATCAAGGCGCTGACGCGGCTTCTCATGCGCAATGACCTCGATGAAAGGAAAAGACGCGAGTATATAGAAACCATCTCAGTAGAGTGCGATCGTCAGATTGACCTTGTTATGAACCTGCTCGATCTGTCCCGAATCGAAGGCGGTGTGCTCCGCGTTACCCATGAACGTGTTGATATAGAGGAAGTCATCTCGTCTGTAGTCAAGTCAGAGACGCGGTCGGCGGAGAAAAGAGGTCATCAACTTCGCGTCGAGTTAAAACGTGAAGTTCCGCCGGCGTGCGCTGACCCGAAAGAACTTCGCCGCGTTCTTTCTAACATCGTCGAGAACGCAATCAAATACACGCCCGACGGCGGCCGTATTGTTTTATCTGCTGGTGAAGCAGACTCGGAGGTATCGATAAATGTGACGGACAACGGACGAGGAATACCACCGGAAGACATGCCGATCCTGTTTGACAAGTTTCACCGCGGACGTCCCGCCCCTCAATCGGCAGCGACAGGTAACGGCGCGACCAATGCCGAGTTCCTGGAGGATGCTGATGTATCAGGTGTCGGCCTCGGTTTGTATTTGGGCCGAAACGTTATGGAGCAGATGGGTGGTCGCATTAGCGTAAAGAGCGAAGTCGGACGCGGGAGCACTTTCACGTTGCATTTGCCTTTGTGGAATCAAGAAGGGTGCAAGAAACGTAGTGCCGAGGAGTACGCCCATGGCCAAACAGTTGCTGGTAGTTGATGATGATCCAGGTCTTTTGCTGGCAGTGTCAGAAACACTGCGCGCGGAAGGTTACGAAGTGCAGACGGCTCGCAGGGGCTCTGAGGCAATGGTCCGTGTTGCGGAAGCGCTTCCCGATTTGATCATTAGTGACATTCGTATGCCCGGCATGGATGGCTATGCGCTGGTACGTAATCTGCGCGCCGCGCCGCGCACGCGCCTGGTGCCAATAATTTTTCTGACCGCTAAGGATGAGACCGCAGACCGGATCGCAGGATTTCGCACTGGTGTAGACGCCTACGTCACAAAGCCCTTCGAGACCGAGGAGTTGGTGGCGATCGTCAAGAGCATCCTCGAACGTGTGCAGCGCACTCACTCCGATCTTGCGCGCATGTTCGGAGATCATGAGAGCGACGACTCTGATCTAATACGTGATGAAGACCTAACAGATGCGGAGTGGCGTGTAGCGGAAGCTGTCGCGCGCGGACTCTCGAACAAGGAGATTGCGGCTGAGCTAAAGCTCAGCCTAAGAACTATTGAAGGTCACATCAGTCGCATCCTGGACAAGAAGAATCTGAGCAACCGGGTGGAATTAGCCCTCCATGTGCGAGAGAGACGGCAAACCGATTGAGATCATCTTGTAAATCATGTTTCATCCTGTAAATCCTGTAAAAGTCATTTGACAGGATTACAAGATTCTTCAGGATTAACAGGAGGCTTGTAAATCATCTCTCAAGTGGAAACACTCGCGTGCACAGGTGTTAACACCGTCGTCACCGATTAGAAACGTGGAATACGCTGAATGAAGACTCAACAATTGAGGCTTCACAAAACGTTGAGAAGTTAGCTAGAGGATAAATAATCATGACAGCCGGGGCACTCTCAAACCTTTCGGGCCGGCGGGACAACATTGACGCGATATCTTTCGATAGCGCTGAGAAACTCCAATCTACTCATCACCCACGGCACGAAGCGGTCTTTGTCAGCGAGTGCCACCACGTCCAGCGAGTTCAACTCTTTTCAGGACTGGAGCAGAGCGAGATGACAGAGATCGCAGCGGCTGCACGTCATCTTCGCAAAGGGCGTGGAGAGTTCGTCTACATCCCGGGTGACCGGGCCGACTGCGTCTACGTCTTAAAGAAAGGGAGAATCAAACTATCGGTGTTGTCCGAATCGGGTAAAGAGATCGCCATCGACATCATTCAGCCTGGCGAGATGTTCGGCGAGTTCGCGCTCATCGATGAGTCAGTACGCAGCAACATGACTCAGGCGCTGGACGACGTGGCGATCTTAGTTTTCAACAAACGCGATTTCGTGAATCTCCTTAAGAACCACTCGACACTTGCTCTGAACTATATCCGAATGGTTGGCGATCGCCGCCGGCGGATGGAGAAAAAACTCTCGGACATTACTTCTAAAGAGGTACCCGCACGCGTCTGTGAATTGCTGCACGAGCTTTCGGCGAATAGTTTACCAACCGGCGAAGTCCATCAGCCTCTCATTCCGCTAACGCATCAGGACGTGGCCTCTCTGATTGGAGCATCGCGTCAAACCACCACTTCGGTCCTCAACGACCTGATGCGTTGTGGCTTTATCGAGCTAGGGCGCGGCTGGGTTCGCATTAAGTCGTTAAAAGACATTCAGACCTACGTGGGGTGGCTGCTCTTCGCCGGCATCCAGGTTTTTTGCACCTAACGTCAGTTGGCTGACATACCACCAATGCACTTTCCGACATAGTACGCCCCGCACTCAGAGAAGAACGCCGCACACGTTAAGCGCAACAATTTTCCTAAGAGCATAGAGGGTGGGACGGGTCGAAGTGTGCCCTCGGCGTTCGCAAACCGAGAAAAAACAAACTGAATAACCCTTCGTCTAAAGGAGAACCGCATCATGAGAACGATCAAGAGAACTTCACAATCAATACCACGACTGATCTTCGCACTCGCCGTGTTCGCACTGCTGGCGGCGCTGGCTTTCAACACAACTGGTCTCGCAGATGGGAACGACCTCGGCACATCGCCGTTCGACTTCACCGATGCGGTCTACCGCGCGCAAGGCATTGTGCCGGAAAACATCGTGCTGCGCGTTGGCGACGCGAGCCGCAGCGGCGACTTCGTGGTCGACAACACGAACACCGATCCGAACCGCAGGAATATCCGCACCATCGAAACGACTCCCGGTACCACAGGCAGCAGCGGGCTGACCTACGCCAACATCTTTGGCGTACTTAATTCAATGAGCTTTGAGCGTGGCTCAGGCGGCAACATGACCGCGCGCGGTCAGCATGCCTTTGACACGGCGGAGCGCTTCCGCGTGTTCATTTTCCCGAAGGCGAGTAACGGTTCAATACTCGATCCATTTCTGCCTAACAAGCGGCAAGACAACCTCTTTGATACGCGCGACGGCTACTTTAGCAACGATCCGCTGGGCCTGTGGGTAGCAGTCTGGGTCGTCTACACGCCTAAGGCTTTTACGGCGGCGGGCAAAAAAGAACTGGACCCAATCGCCGCGAACAACGGCAGGGATCTCGATGGCACTGCCATCCTTACCAGTCCTTCGCAGATCGATAATCTGGCAGCAAAAGGTTTGATTGAACTGCGGACGCGGCCTGTCGATGATCCGGTCTTCCGCTGGGTCATCTGCCCGATTCCTGAAGACCCACGCAACGGCTTCATCCGTCCGGATGCATTTATCCGAGACGTGAGACGCGCCGATGGTACCTCGGTTTTCCCAGCGCTGCGCAACAACTTCAAGTGTTTACAACAGACGGGTGACTGGTGCGACTAGGCATTCGGTTGCCGATTGCCAATTGCCGATTTCAAACCGACCTTCGCATTACGCAAATCGGCAATCAGCAATTGGCATCCCTTTATCTCTGCAAGTCAGAAGGAGAGAACACGCAATGGCAAATAAATCAAAGAGAGATAAGACAAGAGAGAAAGCATCAATAGTTGCAGCGAGAAACAGGCGGGAACTAATTGCGGCTGGTCTGAATAGGCGCGACATGCTGAAGATGGGACTATTGACCAGCGCCGGGATGCTGATCCCCAAGATCGGCTTGAGCGCGCGTCCACTCAGCAGCGCCGGTTTTTTCGATGATACACCGCAGAGCCGACCCACGACGCCGTTCGTCGAAGAGATGCCGCGTCTGGTGATCAAGCAACCGACCACAACGCTAACTGGTCCAACGCCGCAAATCATCCCAAACACTGCGGGAGGCGAGAGCCGCACAGTCGCGCATCAGGCGTACACGCAGTTCCCTCCACAAAAGTTTTATGAGATGCACCAGAAAGCGTTTCTGGCCAAGTCGTCCCCAGACTTCGTTCAGCCGACGACCTTGTGGGGCTTCGACGGAATTTTCCCTGGGCCGCTCCTCGTCGCGCGGTACGGCGAACCGATCCTCGTCCGCCAGTTCAATGAGTTGCCCGCCGACAACAACGGCTTCGGAATAAACTCGACGACGACCCACTTGCATAACGGACACACTCCGTCGGAATCGGACGGCTTCCCCTGCTTCTTCAACCCGAGTGGTAAATTCTACGACCATCACTACCCGAACGTGCTGGCTGGTATCAACTCCACCCATCCCGGAACCGGCGACATCAGGGAATCGATGCACTCGCTCTGGTACCACGATCATCGCATCGACTACACGGCGCAGAACGTCTACAAGGGCCTCGCCGGCATGTACAACCTCTTCCATCCGGAAGACTCCGCGTATGACACGGGTAACGAGAATACGGGTTTTCGCCTGCCGAGCTTCCCCGACTACGACATCAACATGGTCTTCAACGACGCGGTCTACGATGCCGAGACCGATCAGTTGGCGTTCGATCTTTTCAATCTCGACGGCATCCTTGGAGACAAGATGCTGGTCAACGGCAAGGTTCAGCCGGTGCTCCACGTCAGCCCGCGCCGCTATCGTTTCCGCTGGCTGAACATGGGCCCATCGCGCTTCTACCAGTTGTCCCTGCTCGACCCGACTAATAATTCCAGCAAACCGATCTGGCAGATCAGCGTCGATGGAAATCTTCTTAAGAAGCCGGTGCAGGTTCCGAACGGTTGCCGCATCTCGGTGGCTGAACGTGTGGACGTGATCGTCGATTTCACCGGACTTCAGGGTAAGACGTTCTACATCGAGAACCGTTTGGAGCAGGAGGACGGGCGTGGTCCAACGGGCGACGTCCTGAGTTCTGGTCAGGGCGATAAGATCCTGAAGATCATGGTCGATGGTCCAGTCGTGGCCGACAACAGCATCAACCCCGCGAATATCCCCGCGAGCCAGGCAGTTTACTTTTATGACTTTCCGGCCACGACCGCAACGCCGGTGGTGACACGCATTTTCAGATTCGAGAGGAACAACGGTCAGTGGGCTGTCAACGGGAAGTTCGCGACGTGTGACGATATCCGCTTCGCCATCAAGCGTAACACGGTCGAGAGGTGGATTTTCCAAAACAACTCCGGCGGCTGGCAGCACCCGATTCACATGCACTTCGAGGAGTTCCAGACGTTGAGGATCAACGACCAGGCGCCGAAGACCTCCGGGATCATTCAGGCGGGCCGCAAGGACGTGCTCAGGCTTGAGCATAACATGGAGGCTGAGATGTTCTTCCGCTTCCGTGACTTCGTCGGGCGCTACCCAATTCATTGCCACAACGTCGTTCACGAAGATCACGCGATGATGGTGCTCCTCGAGATCAACGACACGGGCGACAAGAAAACCAATCCTTAATTGCTGCGCCCGAAAAATCTACAGAAAGGTTTAGTGAACTATGACGAACATCAGTAGAAGAAGTGTTATGGCTTTGGTCGGGGGCGCCGCGTTCGCCGGTGCATTCGTGGCGCGGGCCGAGACCCAGGCAACCAAGCCGTTGGTCAAAAGTAATTCGGCGCGCGAGCGTATACGAGAGCGCCATTTCCCGAACGTCCTCCTTACTACTCACGAGGGCAAAGAAGTACGGTTCTACGACGACCTGATCAAGAACAAGATCGTCGTCATCAACTTCATGTACGTGAAGTGTGATGGCGTCTGCACTGGCATCACTGCGAATCTGGCGAGACTTCAGAAGCTACTCGGCAGCCGGCTGGGGCGAGACATCTTTATGTACTCGTTCACGCTCAAGCCAGAGCAGGATTCGCCTGAGGTGCTGAGGAATTACGCTAAAGCCTACCATGCGAAAAAAGGTTGGACGTTTTTAACAGGCACTCCTGAGGACATGGAGCTGCTCCGGCGCAAGCTGGGTTTCACTGATCCGGACCCAAAGCTGGATGCGGACAAGTCGAACCACATCGGTAATGTTCGCTATGGCAACGAGGCTCTGCAACTGTGGGGCTCGTGCCCGGGGCTATCCAAAGCCAGTTGGATGGCCGAATCAATTAGCTGGGTAGATTGGCCCAAGAGCGGCAAAGGAGAACCAAAATGAAGACGAATGGTCCAGGAAAAAATATTCTGATAAGCATGCTGTTTTTCGCGGCTGCCCTGCTGCTGTCGCCGGTCGTGTCATCTGCTCAGACAGATGGCACGACTCCGACGGCAACAAAGATGCCGGCGAGTTCCGACTTGTCCGCAGCAATTGAGGTTGCTGTGGGTGATGGTCCAACTGGTGTTGCCTTTGACGGCGTCAGCATTTGGGTGACGAATCAATTCAGCAACAGCCTGATGAAGGTGGCCAATAACGGCGCGGTGCTGGGCAGGTACGCCACCGGCAAAAACCCGATCGGCGTGGCCTCCGACGGCGTGAGCGTGTGGGTGGCGAACAATGCTGACAATACCGTCACGAAGTTATCGACGGATGGCGCGAGGCTTGGCACTTTCGCGGTTGGCAATGGCCCGCAGGCGGTATTGATTACCGGCAAGTACATCTGGGTCGCGAATGAAAAGGCCGACTCTGTGATGAAACTGTCGAGCGCCGGCGCGGTGCTCGGCACCTTCAAGGTGGGCCGGCGTCCCGTTGCGCTGGCCACAGATGGGACAAACATCTGGGTTGCAAATAACAAAGGCAACAGTGTGACGAAGCTATCCGAAGCGGGCGCGGTGCTCGGCACTTACGGCGTAGGCGATGGTCCATTCGGCCTTGCCTTCGATGGGACAGGCATCTGGGTTACGAACTTCTTCAGCGGCTCCGTGATGAAGTTGAATCCCAGTGACGGCTCTGTGGTCGCTAAGGCCGTTGTTGGCGATGGCGCATCGGGCATCGCAATTAACGGCAGCGATATTCTGGTTGTCAACAACGGCAGCAACAGCATCTCCGTGTTGGGTAAAGACGGTACGGTCTTCAACACGCTGAAGGTTGGCATTAGCCCATATGGAATAGCCGTCACTGCGGGCGTCATCTGGGTTACGAACTCCGGCAGCGATTCCATATCAAGACGTTAGTTACGCGACAGCGTGATGAAACTGTCGCTACCGGCGCTGCGAAACCCGCTCGGATCAAAAGGTGTAGATGGGAGGTTTGCAATGGCAAGAAAAATATTCGGAGCCGTCGCGTCCTGCATCGCCGTCGTTCTGGCACTCACAGTCGGTGAGTTGCCGAGAGCCGCCGCGGTTCAAGATCAGCATCAAGGCTCAAAACATCGTCACGCCGTCAGCCGGCGCAACCGCGCGGCCCGGCAACGAGTGAAATCTCAGAGGAAGCCAGCCCGGTTGCGGAAAGCGATCAGTTATGTTTGCCCGATGCACCTGGACATCCGCTCGAACTCACACGGTACCTGTCCCAAGTGCTTGATGAATCTGGTGGCGGAAAGGCGCGACGCGAAGAGGGCGCGGCATTGAGCGGGGCTTTGCCGCACCAAGTCGACCTTTCCACCACCGGAAATAGCTAACCAACTGCGCTGAGGTTTGAATCAGTCGCGTTTTCGTCTTTTCTTTAAGACACCGGTCATGAACCCGAGGCCCGAGACCAGTAATACGACTGTTGCGGGTTCCGGAATAGCACTCTCTCCCGCTGAAACGGCCTGGATATTGACACTGATCGTGTTCGTGGCGCCGTACTGCAGTGTAACTACCCTCGACAGTGAGCCTGGCCCTAGTTGGAATTGTCCCGTTTGGTTAGGCCCCTGAACTTCAATCAACATTTCGTCGGTAGAAAACACTGGGACGCCATTTAGAGTCAGGTTCCACGATATCGACGCATGTGCGAATACACCAAACTGGTTCGTCGCTATCTGCCCCGTCGCAAAGGGCATACTCGAAATAGTGACGTCAACGTTGCCTTCGCCGCCTTGGATCACAAATGTGGTAGTGAAGGTAGCTATAGCGAACGCGGACGCTGTACAAGTGCAACCTCCCACGCTGACGAAGCTGGTGACGTTGGCGGTTTGGTTGGTTGCACTTGCGGTTCCAGAGGAGTTCGCAAAGGGCACAGTGGCAGCTGCTTGAGCGACAGGAAACGTGTTCGAGGATATGTCCTGGTTTCCACCGAAACTGTTCATCGCTACGGCACGAGCGCTTGCTCCGGTCGGCGTGAATACCACAGTTCCCACGGTGGGCGTAACCTGGAGATTGCTGAAATTGAAAGTGGTGATCACCACGGTGTCTGCATAAGCAGTCGATGAGGCGCCAAGCAGCAATCCGAACACCAGGACTCGAACAAAAACTTTGAGCGATTTAACTCTCATGGACCATTCCTCCTTGTTGGATCAAGACGTTAGCTGACGACACTTGGCGTAGAGGCGGAGGAAGAGAATAAACCGCCCACTTACTTTGTTCGCTTAGGGGATAGTTAAAGCCTTATACACTCATACATTGAGGAGAATCAAGAAAAAGCAGGTGAACACAAAAAGGTGAAAGTCTTATCTCAATAGATATCGTTGGCGGATAGTGGCTTAATTTGAGTTTTTTCTCTGCGGCCCTCAGCGAATCTCTGCGGCCTCTGCGTTGAGATAGCCTTTACCGCAGAGAATGCCGAGATACGCAGAGGTCCGCGCGGAAAGGCCCTGGAGCCGCTGCCTCAAAGGCACTGGTGAGATCATTGTGCTGTTGAGCATGCAATAACGACCTTGACGGCTGTGGATAAGTACCGACTGGTCTATTACACTCTCCGAAGGTGAAAGGCCTTCTCGAGTTCATGAAAGACCACTCAGATACTTACGTCCCAGCGTTATCTCACGATTCGCTTACTCCGCTTTATGACACTTTCATTAAGTGGACCATGCCCGAATCCACATTCAAGCGTGAGCTTCTTGAACATGCGCGAATCACACGTAAGCAACGGGTATTAGATCTTGGTTGCGGAACAGCAACACTGACGATCCTCGCTAAGCAGATGCACCCGGACGCTACGGTTATTGGAATCGATGGTGATTTGAGGGTTCTTAAACTTGGCAGAAGCAAAGCTGAGAAAACCAAAACGGCCATTACCCTTACTCGAGCAATGGCTTTTGAGTTGCCGTATCCGAGCGGTTCCTTTGATTGTGTGGTATCGAGTTTGATGTTTCATCATCTGACTACAGAGAACAAAATTCGTTCGTTAAAGGAGGTGCATAGAGTTTTGCGAAGCGGAGGCGAACTGCACATTGCGGACTTCGGCAAGCCTCACAATTTGCTAATGCGCCTCGTTGCATATCCATGGCATCTCCTCGAAGATCCTAAAAACACCAAAGACAATGTCCGCGGGCTACTGCCACAGTTCATGCGTGACAGCGGGTTTGTAGAAGTACGAGAGGCGAAGACATACACTACGTTGTTCGGCACGCTTTCGTTTTATGCTGCACGAAAAAGCTAGTTGATTGCCTGGGACAGCATAGAAGAACCGCCACAAAGAAGCACAAAAAGCACAAGATTCGGCGAAAAACCTTTTGTGCTTTTTGTGCTTCTTTGTGGCTTATCCTATTCTGGTTGTTGCCCGGAACCCTGATACAAATGGAAGATAGTGATCTGGAGCTGGTATTAGCCTGCCGACGCGGTGATCAGCTTGCGTGGGAGAAGCTGATACGGCGTTATCAACGTCTCATTTACGCAATTCCACTTCGCGCAGGGCTAGACGAAGATCACGCTGCCGAGATCTTTCAGGACGTATTTACAACGATGTTCCAAAAGCTTGATGATATCGAGCAACCGGAAAAACTGCAGGCCTGGTTAGTTACGACTACCCGCCGCAAGACCTTACACACGCTCTCCAAAGCGCGGGTTTTACAACAATCGCAGGTGAACACCGATGATCCACCCTACGTGGCAACATTAATCAGGGATGAAGCGCCTTTGCCGGATGAACAGTTATTGATTCTGGAGGAGCAACACCGCATTCGGACGGCGCTTTCGTCATTAGACGAGCGCTGCAGAATGCTGCTGGAAATGCTCTTTTACCTTGCCGAACCTCCTTCTTACGCGGACATTGCGACTTCTCTGGGAATCCCGGAAGGCAGTATTGGTCCGACACGAGCTCGTTGCTTAGCCAAGCTACTTCGATTGTTGAAAAATTAGAACCTAAATGTATTTTTCCGGCAGTGCAGGCTTCTGTTGAATTGGTGGGTGGTAGAACACCCTTGCTAAATGACTAACGCAACACACATTTCGATCGAAACACTAGCGAACATCGCGGAGGACAGGGCGACATCCGAATCTCGGAAAGCTGCGATGACTCACATCTCCACCTGTCCAGTTTGCAATGATACGCTGCGTTGACTTCAACAACTGATCCTGATGATGAGAAGTGACAACACGAGCGACGCGCCGCGCGACGTGTTGACTTCAGCCATAAATATCTTTTCACAGGAAAAGCATTCGCCATTGCGGCGTATTGTCGCGCTCCTGACCTTCGACAGCCGTAATCCTGGTCCAGCTTTTGGTATGCGCTCACTTCCCGGGGCCTCGCGGCAACTGCTCTACTCAGCAGAAGAGACTGACTTGGATCTGCGCATCACCGTGCAGAACGATGAATGCATTCTAGCTGGTCAAGTCATAGGCGAAGGTTGTGCTAAAGCCCATGTTGAGATTTCAGGTATAGGGGGAAGATCGGAAGCCACGTTAAATGAAGAATGCGAATTCACGCTTCCGCCAATCCCGGCAGGCAACTATTCACTCACTATAAGGATGGTCGATCGTCAAATTGAAATTCCGGAACTGGAGCTCAAGGTTTAACGATCAATGCAGCATGCGGAACTTGCAACACGTCTCGTTAACTCGAGCGATGCGAACCGGGAGACATTGCTACGGGGTAATTCTGCGCTGGCTGATGTAGAACTTGCCTATAGGTTAAAAGACATCTGTCTCGAGGGGTGGAGTACTCATCCTGCGCAAGCGCTTGGAGCTGCGGCCTCACTCCAATTACTTTCCGGCATTCGAACTCACCCTGAAATCAAAGCTCTTACCGCCTGGGCTGCGGGTCTTCAGGCACTCGTCGGCGGACAAATGGAATTAGCTATTTCTGAGCTCGAAGATTCTGAACGGCGGTTTCTGAGTCTTGGCAAGACTCATACTGCCGCTGCGACACGCGTTAGCAAGCTCATCGCTCTTTCAATGTTAGGACGTTATGACGAGGCGATCGAATGTGGTCTTCATGCGCGGGAAGTTTTCCTCGCCTACAACGACTTTCACGCGGCCGGCAAGATTGAACATAACATCGGCAATCTAAACTTAAGGCGTGATCGCTATCATGACGCTGAGATCTTTCTAAGCGCCGCTCGCGCGCGTTTTGCCACGCTCAATGATCAGAAGCAGCTTGCTACTGTAAACAATTGTTTGGCCATCACTCACGCTTCATTGCACAAGTTCAAATCCGCTGAAGACATTTTTGAGCAGGCATTACAGCAAGCAGAGGCAGCGGGACAACCGGCAACTCTCGCCGGAATTGAAGGCAGTATCGGACTTTTCGCACTCCTGCAAGGTCGTTACGATCGAGCGCTGGATTTTTTGGAACGCTCGCGCCAGCGCTACACTGCGCTTGGCTTCACTATTCAATCGATCCTGGCAGAGCAGGAAATCGCTGACGCGTATCTCGAACTCAACCTCGCGCCTGAGGCACTCGCAATCTACGAGCGAGTAATACCTGTATTCACTGAACATGGAATGCGTGCTGAGCAGGCGAGGGCACAGGCTTATAGAGGCCGTGCCCTGATGCTACTGGGCCGAACGAAAGAAGCGCAGCGCTGGCTCGATGAAGCACAACGACTTTACGCAGCAGAAGAAAATCGTGTCGGTGCAGCGTTGATATCGTTGATTCATGCCCAGCTACTTTACAGGGAAGGGAAGTTTGAAGGAGCGAGGATGATGGCGGCGCAAGCTGAGCCCGCACTCTTAATATCCGGAAGCTGGCAGCGACTGCTGCTCGCGCGTTGGTTGCGTGGTGAAGCCGAGCGCGCCCTGGGAAATCTTGAGCAGGCTCGTAAGCTACTCGAAGAAACAGTTCGGAACGCTGAAGTCCACGGACAGCCGCAGATCGCGGAGCGTTGTTTTAGCTCGCTTGGGGCGCTCGCCCTGGTCGAAGGAAATCTGCACGTTGCGGAAACGAATTTCAAACAGGCAATTGATTTGACGGAACAGTTGCGTGCGCCTATCCCAGGCGAAGAATTTCGCACCGCATTCTTCTCTAATCGAATGTCTCCTTACCACGAGCTGGCGAAACTTTGTCTCGCCGACGGCGATACGCGAGCCGTTGAAGCACTTGGTTTCACCGAACGCGCTAAATCCCGAGCGCTTGCAGACACTCTGGCGGGAAGAATCACACTCCCTACCGATGCTCACGATGACTTTGAAGCGCACCTCCAGGCTCAAGCCGCAAAATTAAAAGAGGAACTGAATTATCTGTACAACCAGATGCATCGCTCGGTGCGTGGCGCAGTGCAAGTTCAGGAAACTAATTCCGAACTGGAACATGAACTCCTTGAACGCGAACAAAAACTGCTCGAAATCACACGTCAGCTTCAGCATCGTAGCGGCAGCGCTAAGGCCGGGCAGGAAGAAGATCTCTTTTCACTTACTCAGCTTCAAACGGCACTCGATACCCATCGCGCACTGGTTGAGTACACGACAATCGATGAGCAACTGGTTGCGTTTGTCGTCACGAGTGAACACATTGAGGTCGTGAGAGATCTCGGAACTGAATCGGAGATTGTAGCGGAGATCGAGAGATGTCGTTTTCAAATAGACGCGCTGCGTTATGGATCAACACAAGTCCGAAATCATTTACCTACTCTCACGGCACGCACTCAGAAGCACTTGCGTTCCCTCTATGATCGATTGTTGCGCAGGATCGAACCGATGATCGGTGAGCGCCACCTGGTGATCGTGCCGCATCGAGGACTCTATTATCTGCCATTCCACGCATTGCACGACGGTGAGAGTTATCTAATCGAGCGAAGGGAAGTTTCCTTTGCGCCCAGCTCGGTAGTTTTACAGCAGTGTCTGGCTCGATCTGAGCCTCAGTTTAACACTGCGTTACTTCTCGGAGTGGCCGATGAACGGATTCCCGGTGTGCATCAGGAGCTTCGCGCTCTTGACCAGATCTTCGGGGAAATCAAGCGATATTCCGATGATGCGGCGACTACCGAAGTGTTACGCGCAAATGCAGCCGGCGTTGACCTGATCCATCTTGCTTGTCACGCTCAGTTTCGCTCTGACAATCCACTGTTTTCTGCGTTGAGGTTAGGTGATGGATGGTTTACGGCACGCGACGCCTATGGATTGAAACTCAATTGCGGACTTGTAACGCTTAGTGCTTGTGAAACCGGCATGAATGCAGTTGCTCCCGGGGATGAGCTGATGGGTATCGCACGTGGTTTCTTTTCCGCCGGATCGCCAACCGTCTTGATGAGCCTGTGGACGATTGATGATGAGGCAACGACTGAGTTGATGGTGTGGTTTTACTCTGAACTTGCGAGGACGAAGTCACCTGCGGGCGCGCTGCGTACCGCACAAATGAAGTTGTTGAAGGAAAAACCGCATCCGTTTTTTTGGTCGCCCTTTGTTCTCGTCGGGCGTTGGTGATGCCTCAGCCTGCGAAGCAAGCGTAAGAATATACCCTGGGGCGCCAGCCCGCGGAGTGGGCGCAAGCATATAGCCTGGGGTGGAGCGAGGTTTTGCGAGCGCAACCCCAGGGATCACGGAATAAAATATTTTGCAGCCCGTGAAACGGGCGGCAGCGCTGTCGCCCGCTACGCGGGCTTGAATGATTTATCGATCGGATGCTGGGGCTTGCGCCCCAGGCTATATTCTGTTGCCCGCTCCGCGGGCTGAAACAGAATTGGCAACGGAGCCGATTTTGGTTATTTTATCGGTCGCTCCCCGCGATTCGTTTCCCCCGACACAAGGCTGCTAAAAGAGAGGACTGTTTGTGCGTCGAGGTCTGACATTTTTGACTTTGTTGCTGGTTGCCGTCTGCCTGCTTTTAGACTTGCGGTCCACCAGTGTTTCGAACGCGACCAGTGACGGTGAGGAGTTTGTCCCGGCGGAGGTCGTTGTAAAACTGTCTACCGCCGGAGACCTGCCTGCAATTGCTGCCAGGTACTCCCTCGACCCAATACCGATCGATCAGTTTGGCAGCAGGCCCATTTTCAGACTGCGGATTACGGACGGCGCTTCTGTCGAGGAGCGCGTAGCCGAATTGTCCAATGACTCGCGTGTGGTTTTTGTTGAACCCAACTTTATCGCGACACCGCCTGAAGGTGGTGGCATCACGTGGAGCGTCGGCATCACCTGGAGTGTCGGAGGCGATGACACAACGTTCGTATCGCAGTGGGCGCCGCAACAAATTCAGCTGTCTTTAGCTCATCAGGTCAATAGGGGAACTGGACCACACGGCCCGATCAAAGTTGCAGTGCTGGATACCGGCGTCGATACGAACCATGCTGCACTTGCAGGACGTCTGCTGCCAGGATGGGACTTCGTCGATGATGATGGTGACCCAAGCGAAGTGGGTGATCAGCAGACAGGACCATACGGACACGGCACACACGTCGCTGGACTGATTGCGCTAGTCGCGCCCGAAGCCAAAATCATCCCGATTAGAGTCCTCGACCAACGCGGTGTTGGAAATATTTGGGTGTTGGCCGAGGCTCTCGCATATGCACTCGACCCGGATGGCGACCCAGTTACCGCAGACGGCGCCGATGTAATTAATCTAAGTTTGTCCACTCTCAGAGAAACGAAACTGATCGGCAATCTGCTGGCAAAAGCGTGTGGTAGTGGGACGAGCGACAGTGAGGATTTCCCGGTTTCAGTAAATCCCCGGCTCGTGGTAGTCGCCGCTGCCGGTAACGCGGGTGATAGCACTAAACAGTACCCGGCGGCTGAAAACGTGGACGGATTGATTGCAGTCGCGGCGTCTACGAAAAATGACCGTCTCGCATCTTTTTCGAGTAGAGCTTCGTGGGTTCAAGTAGCGGCACCCGGCGAAGGTATTGTAAGTACCGTGCCTGGCGGTCAATACGCGACCTGGAGCGGAACGTCGATGGCGACGGCGATCGTTGCCGGCGAAGCGGCGCTGGTTCGCGCGACCTTCCCTTATTTGTCGAACAAGGACCTCGCTCGTCACGTGGAGCGAATGTCTGTTGAGATCGACGGAGATGTGCAATATCGGATTGACGCGGGCATTGCGCTTACGAGTTTGCCCGAAGGTGACTCGACTCCGAGTCCAACACCGACTCCAACACCAACGGCAACACCAACACCAACGGCAACACCAACACCAACACCAACGCCAACACCAACGGCAACACCAACACCGACACCAACACCAACAAAATCCAAGCGAGGACGTCACTGATCACAACACCCTTGTCTTTTACGCCGAGAATATTTCTCGCGCAAAGGCGCAAAGGCGCAAAGAAAACCTTTAGAAACGCGGCAGCGCTTTGCGCCTTTGCGCGAGAAAAACCTTTTTGAGGTAAAACTCCTCACCGGATGTATTTTTCATAACTCCGCCCGCACTGTTGGTCTGATCAGACTCTCTGTGCAGACGACAAGTTCCCCCGAGCCCCGACATATCGATTATTTTTGCGCGTTTATATGGTCGTGTGATCGTACTTAGGGAAGGACTCGCCGTGTTTAATACGAATTACATCCGATGTTTACAACGAGCTGTCTCATTTGTCCTGATTTCGTTAGCCATATTCCTTTCTCAAATTGATGCCTCGGCTCAATCCGCAACTTTCACCAGAACCGACTATCCAATCCTTGGAAATAATCACATCGTCGCAGACTTGAACGCCGACGGTATTCCCGATCTAGCCGCTACCGGCGCATTCGGAGTGGGAATAATGTTAGGCGTTGGTGACGGAACGTTTCGACCCAGAGTCAATTTCCCGACAGGCGCTCAGTCACAGGACCTCGCGGCCGGTGACTTCAACAACGACGGGCGAGTTGATCTGGCCGTGTCGCTTAACAGTATCGAGTTCAGCCTTGCTCTTTTGACAGGGAATGGAGACGGGACGTTTAACGCGCCAGTCACGTTCGATAACACCGCGGCCCTTGATGATTCACCCGCGATTGTAGCTACCGATCTCGATAACGATGGCCGCCTCGACGTGGTGCTGGCCCACATGCTCTCCTGCTTTGTCAGCCCCTGCGTCGCCGCACGCAACCTTACCGTGATGCTTGGTTTCGGCGACGGCACCTTTCAGACTCCTTTTGAAATCGACGTCGGCACCGGGATGTCGCGCATCGCGGTCGGCGACTTCAACAGCGACGGAATCAAAGATCTCGGAATAGCGGGCGATCAATCACAGGTTTATGTTCTTCTCGGCATCGGCAATGGATCGTTTCTGAAACAGCCGACGATCGTTCTTACAGCAGACACGTTTGGTGTTGATGGCACTGACATCGACATCGCTGATCTTAACGGCGATACAATTCAGGACTTAGTAGTAGCGATTGCGCTTAACGGCAGCCGCACAGCAATTCTCCTGGGCAACAATGATGGAACGTTCCAGCCGGCGCGAATCATCACCGAGCCGCGGTTGCGTGTGCCTCAATATCAGGTGATCGCCGATTTCAACCGCGACGGCTTCCTGGATCTGGCGCTCTCCCTGGCAAACGGAACCGAAGGTCTGTTTCAGATCCTGCTCGGAAATGGCGATGGCACATTCCGTTCGCCTGTGCTGTACGCGATGCCTCCTCCGTTATCGAGTGTTGGCGGTGGACCGATTGTCACGGCTGACTTCAATCGCGACGGACGGCCCGATATCGGGCTCCCGATTACTGGAGCGAATCCTGGGCTGGCCGTATTCGTGAACTCGACTGGATCGGTTTCTGTTGCTCCTGCCTATGGCAGTGTTACTGCCGCTCCGCCAACGGTAGTTGGAGGAAATTCGACTGAAATCAGAATCAGTTTGACTCCAGGCGCAGTCGCGCCTTCGAATGGCTTTTCGTTTTCAGTCTCCAGCAGCAATTCAACCGTACTTCAAGTGCCCTCAAACGTATTCATGCCTGGGGGAAGCTCGAGCGTAAGATTCACTGCGACCACGAGAGCAGTAACGTCTACTCAAAACATCAACATCAGAATTCGAAACAACCAACTTGGACGTCGCAATTTGACGGTCACTGTGACGCCTGCCGCACCCACGCCAACACCACTTACGTTGTCATCGTTAACGTTGTCATCAAGCGCAGTGGTGGGCGGGAATACGGTTCAGGGCAGGGTTACTTTGAATGCGGCAGCGCCGGCTGCGACGGTAGTCAACCTTGCAAGCAGCAATGCAGCAGCTTCCGTGCCGGCAAGCGTGACTGTTGCAGCCGGCGCAACGTCTGCGAGTTTCACAGTCAACACCACAACTGTAACCGCAACTACCAGCGCGGTAATCAGTGGCACGTTCAATGGCGTCACTCGCAGTGCAACGCTCACGATTAATCCGGTGGGGACCACGCCGCCTCCCACGACTGACACAGTCCGAATCACGCGTGCTGAATTCGAGAGCTCGAAGCAGACGCTACGCGTCGAAGCAACGAGCACCAGCAGTAATGCAACACTTCAGGTGTTCGTGACTGCCACCGGACAACTTCTCGGCACGCTGGCGAATAACGGAGGTGGTCAGTATCGAGGTGAGCTTAGAGTTTCTACGAATCCACAGAACATTACTGTGCGAAGTAGCCTCGGAGGCGTTGCGACGTCATCCGTCGTGGCGAAGTAGAAACGGAATTTGGAATTTCTTCTCCGCGAGTCTCTGTGTATCTCTGCGTTCTCTGCGGTTAATGGCCATTTCAACGCAGAGGCCGCAAAGATACGCAGAGGCCGCAGAGAAAACGAATCCGACAGAGAAATCTGAAGACTGCATTTGTCATGAGTTGTCATCCCCCAAAGCCCAGACGAATGACAAATATTCTCCACTCACGGAGTGCTGCGCCTTTAATGGCTATCCGAGTTGGTGGTCGTTCCTCACCTAACCCCGCTGACAATCGAAAAAAGTAAGCAAGTTAGAAATCAACGGGCTACTTTCTTCGCAATATCTTTCGCACGCTTTACTAGATCCGCAGAAATGACGGTTGAGTACAAGTGTGTCGACTAACGATCAAAGGGTACGGAGTTTTTCCTCGCACCAAATGAGTGTGGGAAATTCTCAATCACATCAACACGAACATCGACGCCTGGCCCAACCGTTTAACCCAGGCTCTTAATAAAGGAGTTACCGATGGCGTACATCTCCAAACGGAATAGAAAAAAAGAGAAGGAAAAGCAGACAGCAGCGGACAATCGTCGCGAACTGATTGCCGCCGGATTTAAACGGCGCGATCTGCTCAAGATGGGATTGCTTACCAGTGCCGGTATGCTAATACCGAAAAAAGGATTAAGCGCCCGCCCGCTAAATACGCGAGGTTCTTTCGACGATGACGAACCAAACAGTCCTCCAACCACTCCCTTTCAGGAGCTCATGCCGAGACTACCGGTACTGCCACCGGTTGCATCATTAACGCCGCCGCCCACAATCGCACCGAACACAGCGGCCGGTGAAGCGCGCACAGTAGCGCACCAGGCTTTCGCGCAATTCCCACCGCAGCGATTCTATGAAATGTCGGAGCAGGCTGGCACTGTTCTTATGGCTCCCCCGGGCGAGCTTCCGCCACAAACAATCTGGGGCTTCAATGGCATCACCCCAGGTCCACTAATCGTCGAGCGATACGGTGTGCTTGGCCGGCCTCAGGATGGTTCGGTATTGCTGCGGCTGCGCAACAATCTTCCGGTCGAGAATGGAGGCTTCGGCCTTCCGTCAGTTACGGAACACTTGCACAACGGTCACACGCCGCTCGAGAGCGATGGATTTCCTTGTTTCTTTATGGAGCGGGGACAGTTCTACGATCATCACTACCCAAACGTGTATGCCGGCATCAACTCAACACATCCCGGAGTCGGCGACGTTAAGGAAGCAATGCATACGCTGTGGTATCACGACCACCGCATCGATCACACGGCCGAGAATACTTACAAAGGTCTCGCCGGCGCCTACATTCTCTTCAATGAATTCGACAGTGGTAACGAAAACACGGGATTCAAATTGCCGAGTTTCGGCGACGGACAAAATCCTCTCACCAGTTTCGATATTTATATGGTTATCAACGATAAGGTCTTCGATAACCAAACTGGACTCCTCAAATTCGACCTGTTCAATTTAGATGGAATTCTCGGTGACAAGTTCCTTGTCAACGGCAAGATCCAGCCTGTGTTGCACGTAAGTCCACGTCGTTATCGCTTCCGCTGGTTGAACACAGGACCATCACGCTTCTACCAGCTGTTCGTGCTGGGACCGAACAACAGCACTAAATCGTTCTGGCAGATTTCGACAGATGGAAATCTGTTGGAAAGACCCGTTCAGGTAAACAGCTCGCGCATCTCGGTGGCCGAACGTGTGGACGTGATCGTCGACTTCACTAATGACGTTGGGAAGACCTTCTTCCTGGAAAACCGTCTGGAGCAGGAAGACGGACGCGGTCCAACAGGAGACGTGCTGGGTGCTGGTCAGGGAGACAAGATCCTGAAGATCATCGTCGATGGTCCAGTAGTGCCTGACAACAGCGTCAACCCGGCACTTATTCCGCCGGGCACCTATTTCTACGGCTTCCCAAACACCAACGATGCGCCGCGCATCACTCGCACCTTCCGGTTCGAGCGTGGTAACGGTCAGTGGCAAGTCAACGGGCGCCTTGTCAACCGTTGCGACGAGCCCCCGCGGTTCCAGATCAAGCGAAACACAGTCGAGAAGTGGATCTTCCAGAACAACTCGGGCGGGTGGCAGCATCCAATTCACATGCACTTCGAGGAGTTCCAAACTCTTTCGATTAATGGTAACGCGCCGTCCAGTACCGGACTGATTACAAGAGGCCGGAAAGACGTTTTCAGGTTGGAGCACAACATGGAGGCGGTCGTGTATTTCCGTTTCCGCGACTTCGTCGGGAGATTACCTATCCACTGTCACAACGTGGTCCACGAAGACCACGCGATGATGGTGCTTGGAGAAATAAACGACGTCGGCGACAACAGGACGCAACCGTAACAGTCGTTGTGTGGTGATCCCGCGCAACGTACTGAGTGCGACGGGAAAACCTGGACTCAGTAACCTGAAGAAAGGAATTCTTATGACGGACTTAAAACGCAGAAGTTTGGTAGCAACGCTTGCGGCAACACCGTTTGCTGTGCCGTTGCTAATCCGGGCGCAGTC
Source organism: uncultured Acidobacteriota bacterium (assembly GCA_963826255.1). GTDB lineage: Bacteria > Acidobacteriota > Blastocatellia > Pyrinomonadales > Pyrinomonadaceae > PSRF01. Next base: position 3,925,163 of record CAWGWK010000002.1, on the reverse strand, counting down.
GCTTGATTCACCCTCGAAGTTCAAACAGATATCTTCGCGTGAGCGGATCAGGCAGCGATACTTTCCAAATCTGGTGTTGACTGCGCACGACGGACGCCAGTTGAAGTTCTATGACGACCTTGTAAAGGACAAGCTCGTTATCTTCAACATGTTCTACGCGCAATGCGAAGGCATCTGCTCACCAATCACCAGGAACCTGGTGAGATTACAGAAGCTACTCGGCAATCGCGTGGGCAAGGATATCTTCATGTATTCGTTTACGCTGAAACCGAAAGAGGACACGGTGGCAGCCATGAAACACTATGCTCACATGCATAAAGTGAAACCGGGCTGGCTGTTCCTGACCGGATCAGCAGACGATATGGAGTTGTTGCGACGCAAACTCGGCTATGTGGATCCCGACCCCGAAGTTGATAAGGACAAATCTAATCACATCGGGGTGATCAAGTATGGCAACGAACCATTGGAACGATGGGGCGGGTGCCCGGGAATGATAACACCGGAAGGGATCGCAGAAGCGATTAGCTGGGTGGATTGGCCAAAGAACTCGGCGAAGACGAAAGAGATCTCGGCCAAGAAGCAAGCGAATGGAGGTGGCAAATGATTCTTCTTAAGGGGAGAGTTTTTAGTATGGCGTTGTTACTGGCCATTGCAGCAGCAACTCCAAATGTAATCAAGGCTCAAAACCAGATGACCGAAATTCCACTCGGCAGCGGCGGAAGTGGTGGTGGCGTCCAAACCATGAGTTTGGGTGGCACCACCTTTGGCGACGGTACGGCGCCTGCCAGCACGGCAGGGCCTGAGGCCGTGGCTTTTGACGGCACCTACGTTTGGGTAGCAACTCAATTCAACGATTCGCTAACCAGAGTCAGGGCTAGCGACGGTCTGGTGTCGGGGACTTTCAAAGTCGGTAAGCGGCCAGTCGCGTTGCTTTACGCAGCAGGATCCCTTTGGGTAGCAAACCTGCTAAGTAACAATGTCATGAAGGTAACGACATCGACAGGAGCTGTAGCGGGAACGTTTGCTGTCGGAGATGGACCAGGCGGGCTGGCCTACGACGGTACAAACATCTGGGTCGCAAACCGGCACAGCAACAACGTGACGAAGCTGAGCGCCAAAGGTTCAGTTCTCGGTACGTTTGCTGTTGGTGGCGACCGGCCGATAGGTTTGGCGTTCGCCGCAAACAGCATCTGGATAGCAAATAACTTCAGCAACTCAGTTACGCGTTTGAGCACTGCGGGAGCGTTGGTGAAAACGTATCCAGTGGGCAGGGGTCCCTTCGGTGTTGCGACTGATGGAACCAATGTTTTTGTTACAAACTATTTCGGCAAGACCGTGACCAAACTTCAAGCAAGTGACGGGCTCGAGCTCGGCACGTTCAAAGTTGGGGACGGAGCAGCGGGAATAGCATTTGACGGAAAAACTCTTTGGGTTGTTAACAATGGCGATAGCACTGTGATGAGACTTAGTCCATCCACTGGTGAAGTCATTGCAACCTATAACACCGGCAAGGGCCCGTTTTCGATCGCCTTTGACGGATCACGAATTTGGGTGCCGAACTTCGGAAGCAATTCTGTTTCAACGACGGCAGCCAATTAGACTCGGAAACAAGTTTTATCCGGCAAAGGGCGCAACACTCAAAGACGACGAGCACTTGTTCTGTCTTTGACGTTGCGCCACTTTGCGCTTACGAATTAGAGAGCTTCAATCAACACCGCGAGTTTACTTCAGTAGACCCTGCTGAGTGAGTCTCACAAAGCTGCGAGAAGCGCGCAGACATTTATAGTGAAGGCTGATCAGTGAATTGGGCCTTAAGTTGTGACTTTAGGCTCGGCACAACTGAAGTGCTGTGTTCACCTTTTTCAACTCGGCCAGAGCGGGTGCAAGCTCTTCCTCGCGAACGCGCTCAATCTCATCCTCGTCGGGCGGCTTTGCCAGTACAGCGCCCAACCAGAAAGTCTTTGAGTGGTATGCACTGTCCAAGGCATAGCCGTTCTTTTTATTTGTCCTCAAAATCACGATACATGAAAAACTGGTAATACAGACTAGGATATACTGCAATTATATATGGGCAGCTTTTACACAAACTTCACACTTCGTGGCCCAAGTCAGCTCGCCGTTGTCGCTGCTCTAGCCGGACGTTCCGCTCTCGTTACGCCAGAGCAGAATGGCTGCGTCGTTGTTTTCGATGAGGCGTCGGAGGAGCAAGACACAGAAATTATTGCAAGTCTGGCCTCACGACTTTCGCATGAATTGGACTGTCCAGTGCTGGCCGTCTTTAACCACGATGACGACATTTTCTGGTATCAACTATATGTGAGGGGCGAATTGACTGATGAGTATGATTCGACACCCGGCTATTTCGATCCGCAAGCCGACCTATCGCCTCCTGTTGGTGGCGACGCTCAGAAGCTTTGCGACTCGTTCGGAGTGAGCGCGGTCGCGGAAGTTGAGAACATTCTCCGCACGTCATCCTTTGTTGAGGGAGGTTACATGGACGCGGCGGAGCGGCACGCTGATCTAGTTCGCGCTCTCGGCCTATCCTTTTTTGGAGTTGGCGTGGGCTTTCGCTATGTTTCCCACGGGGAGTTGCCAGAGGGCCTAGATGAGGACAGTTTGTTAAGAGCATGACCATGTCGCAAGAGAGGCATCGCGGCGTCTTACTCACGCATAGCATCTTCGTGCGCGCGTCAATTGCCGACTTTAACATCGACGGAACGTATCGCCGGGGATCTTTTCGCTTTCAGTACCGACAGTAATTGAGCAGTTGGTTGTGCTATGGGGACCATAAACTTACGAATTCTTCTCTGCGTCTGTTTCTGGTGATTGTTTCGCTGGTATCGCTTGCAATCAGTTTCCGGACGACGCCAATTGTGCCCGCGATCGATCTCACCGAGTCTTCCGAACACGCCTGTGGCGATCGGATCGCCATTACCACATCAATCCATATCCCCTCCTACGCCGATGACACCGGAAGCGTTAGTCATCTTTCAGATCGCCAACGAATCAAGACTTGGAATGAAGCCGCGGGAGATGCTAGTCAGCAGCATGGCGTAGCACAAAGCCCAGAGACTCCCGCGTTCATCGCCCCACTATTTCACGCAAGCTGCGAAAACTCGGTATCCAAGTCGAAAGGAATGATCCCCTAACGAATACGACGAGCCATATTCAAAGTGAGACATGTCCGTTAACTGGTGACACATGGTGGGACACATTTTCTCCTCGTCTTCGTGACGGAAAAACAAATCTTAGTGCGAATAGCCTCATTTTGCCTCGGGGCATGAACGTTGCACTGCCGCCACGGGCGCCCAATCTGATCCGGGCGCGAAAATACTACAAATACAAAAGGAAAGACCAAGAGATGATTACCTCAAACAAGAAGTACAATTTCATAACCCACCTCCTCAAACCGGCTTTCATAATGACTTGCCTGTTTGTGTTAACTTCAGTGACTGCTATGGCGCAAGCGCCTTGCGCGCCGGTAGACATAGCGCCGCCGAGCGATCCGGCCCTGCTGATCTTCGAACTCGAAGGGAAGATCCAGTCCTACAACAGCACCGCTCGCACGATCACTGCCAACGGCATGACGATCTTTATACCGACGACGGTGCTCGTCGAGACGCGGGACCTCGACCTGACGGGCAACATAACCTTTGAGAATTTGATAGATGCCACTCTGGAAGCGCAACGCAGCATTAACGGGGGCACCGTCATTGCTTCCGGGGACATCGTTTTCAGCACGGGGGCGAGCGGAAACTGCGTATCGATGAACGCTACGCGGGTCTTCGTCGAGTTTGCCGAAAACGGAATTGTAGGACTGCTTTCGAATGTCGATCCGGCTGCCGGCAGCTTCCGCGTTAACGGCACGCTGGTTCGCATGAACACAGATCCGAGATTCCCGAAGGACATCCTCGATGTCGGCGGCAACCAGCTCACCATCGCCGAATTGGTGGTCCATGAAGGTGAGGACATCTCTGTCGGTGGCTATTATGATGCCGCCCAGAATGTGCTCTTTGGTACGCTCGTGGAAACCGAGTTTGTCAAAGCCTTGCCCGGTCAGGACGGGGTTGCGATAACGAGGACCGAAGGCCGAACGGGCAACCGCGAGCTTCGCGTCGAAGGTCAGAATGCCCGCAACCCGCAGGGCCAGTTTGCCACAAGCGTCACTGTTTTCTCCGGCGGCCTTGACGCGGGCGGCACCCAGTGTGTCGGCACGCAATTGGGCACGGCTGCCGTGAGCACCATCGACGGCGCCTGGTCGTTCCGCCAGAGGAACATTACACCCCCCACTCAGGTTTGCGTCAAATCGCCGTTTGGAGGCATAGACGCGGCCGCCGTAACCATCAGCAACTAACACTATCCTCGCCGCGAGAGCAAACGAATTTGCTTTCGCGGCGAGCCCCCTTCAATTCTCGCCGCCAAATCCAGTTAAGGCGACTGATCTGTTAATTGATTCATGTACGCCACTTCCCCTTTTGACACTGCAAAGGAACCGAGTAATTGCGCACTTTAGGTGTCAACATTTGTAGAAGCGCTGTCGACAAACGTATACAGAAATCAGGGTTAATAAAACTCTTCTGAGCAAGTTTCATTTTATTTGTCTCGGCACAGCCATTGCTCTCATCTTGATCATGTAGATGATGTTCTTTAAGGCTGGTTAAGAACCTCACCCTACCGAGAAACAACCAGCCATCCCAAAGGAACAAGGTGCATCGGTGAATTCAGCCCTAGCGTGTCCCAGAAAGTGCTCAGGTCATGAGGTCGGAAACCTATGCACCTCGATCCCACCCACGACTAAAGGAGAGTTCTCTCATGGCAGACGAGAAAAAAAAGATTGATGAAGCTGGTCTAAATGCACCAGACAAGCGTGCCGCCGAGGCAGCGCGCAAAATCGCTCCCGCTCCGCGAGATGATTCGTCGAACTATGGGGTGGAGGGCTGTTGCGTCCGTGAATTTTGGGCGGTTATTGAGACTGATGGAAGTTTGGTTCGTGGCCGCAATGTCTTGCGCACCAAAAAGGTTGGCACAGGTCAATATGAGGTCTACTTTACTGGCGATGTCAGTCAAGGTGTCTACGTGGCCACTATTGGTAGACCTGGTATTGCTACCGAACCAGCCGGCCAAATCGGTGTGGCCCTACGCTGCTGCCCGACGGATTTTCTCCCATTCGAGATAAACAAGGGCGTCTGGGTAGACACACACGATTCAAAGGGTGAGTATAGTGACCGCGCCTTCCATTTAATAGTTCTCACCCACTAAATACTTGCCGCCGCCAAGCCTCGTGGCTATGTGGCGCCAAGCTATGTCAGGAGGGGTTCGTGGCTGTGTTGTCCTATTTTGATTATCAGTTGGGATCAACATCTACACGAACCTCTATCACTTTGGTCTTGGTGTTTTAAGGAATAGTTCTCCCCGCAGCGGACAATCTTCCCAGTTGCGAGAGAAGCACCCTAAATCTGCCACTCACTCCAACTCGCGCGCATTTGGCGGCGCGAAAGACTCACTAAGAAGTTCTTTGAGAATTTTTTGAGGCAAAATCTTATTGACAGCCTCGCAGCGATAGATTGAACATCAACGTGTTGCGTGCGTGAGCCGCTGAACGCCCCAAGCGTTCGCAATGGATTTAGTCACTATGGACGATATCTGTTTGCCGGTTCGTTTCGTTGGGATAACTGAAGATGACGTGAAGACGCATCTTCGGTACTGCGCTTACAGCTTAAAGCCGGGCGACCGAGTTGAGTTTTTGCTTTGCGACGTTGGAGTCGTAATTCCGTTGGTAAAAAGCGTCTACCGGAACAAACCTTCCACACTGGATGTGCTGATTAGAAGCGGCTCAATTGGACGAGATCAGCTAGAGGAATTAAGGACCTCGTTGTCTGCTGGGGGTTATGATCCCAGAGTCTCGCTTACGAGCAAAAAGAAACTGCTAAAGCGCCTTGTCGTGCCTCTCAACGTTGAGGACGCGTTCATTTCCGTGACCGGCCTTAACGTGATTCGGTCAATCGCTTCGGCATTGCGGCTTTCGTGGCCTTGTCGTATAGCGATTGGTTATGCGCTTGGTTCGGAGAACCCTCATTTACCAGGACAGTTGGTCTATCGCGATACTTACAGGAACGCGGGCTACCGTCTTGGACGCGCAGTGGGCAAGCTGTTGCGCAAAATCATTTCGTACTGCCACTCACTCCGAGTCGCGAGCATTGGCGCATAAGCGCCTACGAGTGCGGTGTGATAACCGTGGGAGCCCACAGTGGACAAATCTTCACAACTTTTTCTGACGCCAACGCCAACGTGCGACAGGCTCATTAGGCGTTTAAGGGAGGTTCACAAGAGGCCACCCACATTCGACTATACCTCGCGGCGGGTTCGTATATGGAGTTTAATGCAAAGCGAAAACCGCTAGTGCTATTCTGTTAGCGTTTTCATATATCTGATTTTTAGATTTTTTTGTCCTTGCCGCCCGGATAAACTTGGCAATCTCCTGGCTTAAATTTGAAGGTAAACTCATCCGTCCAGCTAATGATTCAAGGGCGATAATTAAAGCATTGATCGATCTATCATCTTCACTATTCACAACAGCCACAGTACCAACCTCATATATTAGCTGTCCAAATTTAAACCACTGAAACTCTTCTTCGGAACTTCTATTTTGTACCACCTCGGGGATTGCCGATATAGCAGCAAGGAACTGTTCAATTACTACTCGTGCATCATGATCTTGAATACCAGCAGCAGTAGGACCGGCGAACCTATTTTTCACTTTCAGTAAAGCGGAGATAATAGATTTGTCCCCAAACTCAATCTTCTTTAACGATTCCAGCAGTTCATCTAGTTCTCTCGTGTTGTTGTCCGGATTCGGAGGTATCGGTAACAGCGCTATTTTATTCCCGACCGCGCATCCGGCTAGAAAATAATATTTTATGTTTTTGGGCTTTTGAGCGATTTTAGAAAGGCTGTCAGGCAATTCACTTGTGGTCAATTTTCTGACTTTCCTCTTATCTCGCTGAGATTGCCTAACAAGACCATCTACATATTTTTGATATGCGGAGGGCTTAGCTATTGTTCTTCCAAGTGTATCGGCGGTATTACTTATTAACTGCTGTATGTCTGCTGGGTTATCACAGCTTAGCGCATTAAGTCCTGATAATGGTCCACGTAATAAGCTCGGCCCTGCTCCGGCAGCCAGTACCGGAGACAAATGCAGATGACCACCCCATCTAGCGCCTAATTCAAATAACACATACGCTGATTGTATGCTTGATTGTGTAATTAAACCGATAAAAGCGATTGATTCGTATATCTCTTTCCGAAGTTGCTCATCCGTTTGAGTTCCAATATCAAGCTTGTATCCGTCTACGCTAGTGCATCTAATTTTCGCCGGTGGAATGTCCAACGCATTTCTAAGAAGTTCAACCAAAGCTTCAGCAACCTTTGTATCCTGACTACTATGACTGATGAAGATCTCAATTTTAAGAGATTGTTTATCTAGGTATTGAGGCTTAGTCTCGATGGCCATACTTCCCTCTCAGTGAGTTGAGGCAAAGTGAACTTGGGTATGAAACCAGCAAAAAGGTTCATCAGTAGCTGTAAGTGACACGTATGCGGGTTATCAAGAGATATCAATTGATTCTCTCGCCTAAGCTACCAGCCAGCTCTACCCCTCGGTGCTCACTTTATGGTTTCCAAGCGTACCCCTGACGATGAAGTTCTATTTCACCATTGTTCTCGACATCAAAATAGTTAAGCTTTGATTCAGCCTCATCAGGCTTTAGCTCAATCCCTTTCTTCGCGAAAACTACGTATATCTGTTCCTTAACCCCGACGGAAGTCTGTTGTATTTAACACGGATATTGATGTTTTGGCGCCAAATTGAAATTTGCATATTTGGCGTTAAACTCTGACCTTCCCAAGTACCATCTTTATTGAGAACCTGAAAGGGAATCGTCTTGTCGGTTCGATTGACAATGGTGGCCAAATACCAAATGTTCTTTCCACCCTTTATTGCTTCCTCAACTTCCGTTGATTGATCGGTCAGTAAATGATAGAGCGTCTGCCCGAGAGAATATAATATCGCTTCGTTCGTCCGTTTTCTGCCCTTTCTGTTGCTCCGGTGATGCGTAATGAGGCGTGTGTCCATGGACCTTGGTGCCGGTTGTTTGGTCCTTTGCTAGACCAAAATCTAAAAGGTAGACGTGGTCGCGATCCGCCTTAATGTTATCTGGTTTAATATCGCGATTGAATTACTGGTTCAGTCTGAGTGTGCAAGTAGCGCAAGACCTCAAGCAATTCATAGGCCCACTCCACAATGACGTGAGCATTACAGGCCCCGTCGCTGCCCAACCTGTCTTTAAGACTGGGGCCAGAAACGAACTCCATTGCCAAAAAGTAGCTGCCTCGCTCTCCAAACAGGTCGTAGATTTTAGGTAATGACCGGTGATGAAGCCTGCTAAGTATCTTGCCTTCGCTTTCAAACCATTCCAGCTGGCCATCATTGGGATAGAAGGTCTGTTTGAGCGCACAAATTCGATCCAAGCGCAATTGCCTAGCTTCATAGACTCGACCCATATTCCCTCGGCCGATCATTCGTTCTATACGGTATCCGTGCTCGAGTTGAAAACCCGGAGCGAGTTCTGTAGGCAAATCAGGATTCATGAGAAGTCGAGTAGGCGACAGAGACTCAGGTGAAAGGTCCTTGCGAGAAACGAACGAGCATGGCTTTTATCATGTTTTAGAAGGTAATTGCCAGCCTTATCTGCGCCTGCGTTTATCAAAGCAAGGCAGTCGACTTAGATCAAAGAGTGACAGGTTCAGCAAAATGACCGCATTGCTATGAAGAAATCATTTTTCTTTCGCCGCAGCGCCGGACCGCAGACCTTCGCCATTGTGCAGGGAAGTTGTCGCCATGACTTATACAGTTTGCTCAGTTTCTTCCAACAGTTGGGAGAGGCTATTACACTGACTTAAGAAAGGGGTACGCTGACAATTGGAGAGACACTATAACTCGTGCGGTATTCGTATCTGAACATTTAAGAGTGGTTGGAGGCTTCGCCACGGGGTCATACTCCTTTTCTCAGTGAGTTGAGGCAAAGTGAACGTTGTGTATGAAACCAGCAGAAAAGGTTTCATCAATAGCCGTAGATATTCTCGACCCCGCTTAAAAAAGCAATGCAAGTTGCCTCACCAGAAACTAAGGCCACCTTTTGCGGTGGCCTCTTCTGATTTACTAAGGAATAATTCTCCGCAAGTAGGACTCTAACTTCGGTAAGAACATGACTGCCATGGACCTTGAGAATCCAAAGAAACCGCGCCCGGTAGCACGGGTTCTCCTCTTAGGCCCTGGCGGGAAGTTGCTGCTGCTACTTGCGCAAGAGGTGCCCGCCGGACATCAATGGTGGGTCACGCTTGGTGATGGCCTGGACGCGGGCGAGAGCTTCGAGCAGGCGGCGCGTCGCGAATTGCTCGAGGAAACGGGAATCCAGGCGGAGATCGGCCCATGGGTTTGGACCCAGCATCACGCCTACTCCTTCAATGGACGATGGTGCGATCAATACGAGCGGTTCTTTGTGCCTTCGGTGGCTTAGCCGTGTTAGGGTTTTGCGTTGGCGTCAAAACAAGGTCAATTGTATGTATGGGATGAGGAAAGATGAGTTGCGCCTGTTACCGTATGATCCCGCCTGGGAACATGATTTCCTTGCGGAGAAGGAACGAATAGCCAATCACTTAGGGGACTCGTCGGTTCAAATTGAGCACGTGGGCAGCACCTCGATACCGACAGTCCACGCTAAGCCCATTCTGGACATCGCTATTCTCTGCTGGGAGAAGGGGCTTGTCCCCTTAATCCAAACACTGACCGGGATTGGTTATGAGTATCGGGGGCAGTTTGACGATCAGGCCGGTCATTACTACGCGGTCCGCGACAGTGGGGAAATTCGGTTCTGCCATGCGCACATATTTACAGAGGCCACTCCGGATTGGCATGCGAAGCTGAAGTTCCGCGACGTGCTCCGACAGGATTACGAGCTGGCGCGTGAATATGATGAGTATAAGCTAAGGCTGGCGGAAGTAGCTGCTAACAAAACAGAATATGCTGAAATCAAGTCGCGGTGGGTAGATGCGTTCATGCTGAAGGTGATGAGCGCCGCGGGTTGAGGTTAACAACAGCATGCACGGCAGCAGCGGCATGAATGTCCCGGGTTTACATGTCCAACTCAATCACCCTCTAACCGATCGTACCCGACTCAGTTCAGACACTTTTGAGGCTCTTCGGTGCCTTACGATAATAAGCGAATGCGGATATGAAATCGGACACGAGGCTCAAAAAGTAGCTTCGCACAGTAGATAGTCCTCGCAACTTGTTTCTGAAGCCGATGCCAGAAGTGACCAATTTATTCCAACAGTTGTGAAAAACTGCGCTGCTATGATAGCCGTGCGACAGGCCCAGCGTCTTGGCAGTTCGAATTATCGTGATTTTGGCTGAGGTGCTTCAGCCAGATGTCTGGTGGTATGTTCCGTCACACTCGCTGGAATCGCGTCAGCAAAGTCTGCCTGATCCAACAACTTTGCAGTTGGCGCGGATTTGAATGCGATCACTGCCTCAGGTGGAGCAGCCTGGGTTTCGCTTAGCGGAGCCCTCCGCTCCCACTGCTTCTTGAGCATTTGGGTTCTGATCAGGGTCTGGATGTGCCAGCCACCGATCGCCAATAAGATGCCGGCTGTTGCATAGATTAGAGGATGCGTAAACGATCTGAATCCTAAAACAAGAAAGAGCAAAAACGATAGGGTAAAACTCGCGATTATCGTCATTATACTCAGAACGGTGTTAGCTTTTAGATGTTCTTCGGGCGGACTCTCACGTTTGAGCGGTCTAGAAAAATCGAGCAGATAAATTCCACATTGGCGGCAGTAAGTCTCTGGCGTCTGATCGGCTTTTCCGCACCTTGGACAAAACATAACGTTCAAACGATTATCACACTAGAAAAGTTTACTGCGTGACCTACTCCCCTTAAAACACCCAAAATAAATAAGAAAGCAGGCAATCATGCCGCGCGAGACGGGCCATTTTGGGCAAATGTTCATCCAACTGCTACAGCTTTAGCTCTCAGAGGTTGAATCTTCGAGTGGATGAGCGATAGAGCTTGCCCCGAATCTCTCCGCTCGAATCCACTAGTAATTAATACGTTATGGCATTTCGTTGAGTCACCTATTCACCATCACGGATATGCCGATCAAGCGCTCCAAGTTGCCCCTTTACAACTTTATTTTTAGGGACTATCCTAAAACTCGTTAACCCCCCTCAAATACTAACGCCCCTCGTCGCACCACAACACGATGTGTGCTTACCCATATTCGGGTTAGGAATAGCAATGGGTCACGGTAACGCCACGCTCGTTGATTGTTGAGTTGGTTCGTTCCTGCGCGCGCTCCTTCTGTTTCATTCTTTCTACACGCCAGAGGCGCTGGCGAAGGGACAACCTTCAGGTGGAAGGATCGCGCTGACTCTCTTCCGCGACAAATTGAATGAATTGTTATGACACTTGGCAATGTTGGGCCTTGGACCAACGTGGCTTGGGTTACCCCGAAATCGAGAATGAATAACAAACAGGAGGTCAATGAAAAATGAAACAGCGAAGCATTCGAAACTTGCTACCCATCATGCTCACACTTGTATTTGCCGTAATTGGAAACGCGCAGTACGGATCGGGCACCAAACCGCAGACGGGCGGCGCAGCCCAGGGAACGCCAACGCTAACAGCCACGCTGGTCAACGCTGAGAAGAAAGCTCAACAGAAGGCCGCGACGGTAGACGTCAAGGTAACTGGAATCAAAATGACTGATCCCGCTGCAGCCAATGAAAAGCCAGTGGCAGGTCAGGGACATCTGCACTATCAGGTAGACGATGGGCCAGTCATCGCAACTACGACAATGAAACTCAGCTTTCACGGATTGACGTCCGGCCAGCACAAGATAGTAGTAACGCTCGCGGGCAACGATCACAATCCGCTTGGCCCACAGCAAACGCTGGACGTGACGATTCCGTAGTTGTCACGCTGCTGATGAAGATCGGCTTCCGATAAACCCTTAGGTGCGGGGCGTCTGCGTCACGAAGTAAGGCCGACCGATCGAGTACTCGTGCTGATAGACGATCTGACGCGCGGCAAGCCCGGTCCCGCGGCTGCTAAGCGCGTGATCGGAGAGTTGTCGGAGGCGGACTTTGTTTGTGGGTACTCAATTGAAGTTGTTGGACCACATCCTGTTGATTTCGCGGCCCGGGTGACGACCGCGAAAAATGTGGGGCGCTGATTTGCGCCGCACGATGCTGGATTACAATTTCTACGCAGGTTTAGGCATTGTGGGTGAAGTCTTGCCGCAGATGAAGAATATGGTGAAACTCCACGAAACCCAGTGCGATCAGTATGGCCTGCCTGTGGCTCATGTCATCTTTTCTCACCATGAAAACGACAAGAAGATGGTGGCGCACGCGAAAGTGAAAATGAGCGAAATTCTTGAGGCTGCCGGCTGGGGAAGATATCTGGACGGCAGACCGAACCGCGCACTTGCTTGGGACGTGTCGGATGGGAAGCGATCTCAAAATTCAGTTGTGAACGCCGACTGCCGCTCACATGACATTCCAAATTTGTTTATTTGTGACGGGTCGGTCTTTACGACTTCAACGGGAGTCAATCCTTCATTGACTATTGAGGCCATTGCAGCGCGCACCGCTGACCGCATTCGCGAGTCCTTCAATTAAAAACCCAGGGCCTCCGCATGTTACTGAGCGGGGTGGTTTCCCGGACTCTGCTAGAATCCAAAGAGTTATGAACCAACTCGCGTCACTATTTCTAATCGCGACTTGCGTCGTCTCTGCTCATGCTCAACAGCGCCAAGACCCGCCCTGGCTCAAATTGTTCGTTAACAAACGCATCGTCTATGAGATACCGGAAATGAGATCGGTACGCGTCAAAAAAAATCTGGTTTACAAACGCGCGGGCAGTAGTGATTTACAGATGGACGTTTACTCACCGAAAAGTTCGCGCGGACGCTTGCCGGCAGTGATCTTTGTCCACGGCGGCCGTATTCCTCCCAACCTGCTCACGACACCTAAAGACTGGGCAGTTTATGTTTCCTTCGGTGAGTTGGTCGCAGCTTCCGGGTTCGTTGGTGTCACTTTCAATCACCGGTTTCACACATGGGAGAGCCTCGCTGATTCGCAAACTGATGTCATGGACGCGATCAAGTATGTGCGAGATCAGGCAGCAACGCTTGCGGTTGATCCGGAGCGAATTGTTTTGTGGACGGTTTCGGCTGGTGGCATATTCTTAAGCCGGCCATTGCAGGAGCGACCGCCGTATCTCAAGTCGATTATCGCTTACTACTCTCAAATGGATTTGCGGAGTGAACGTGCTTCAGCACCGGCTTCAGTCAGTGACGAAACGTTGCGAGATTTTTCACCGGTGTATCATCTCGAGAAAATTGCAGAGCGTGAACGGCCAAAGGTAAACAGTAATAGCCCACCACGAGCTTCGCTATTTCCTCCGATGTTCATTGCACGCGCAGGTCTTGACGAGGCGAGTTTGAATGCCGGGCTTGATCGGTTTGTGCAGTTGGCGCTGAAGAACAACGTGTCTATCGAGGTGTTGAATCACGCGACTGGACATCACGGATTTGATATTGAAGACAACAACAGCCGTTCCCGCGAAATACTGAAACGCACGATTGCGTTTCTGCAAACCGTGGTAAGAGACTAATCCCATACACAGGCGATGCTCCTCGGGGCCACAACGATCCCTCGTGGATCGAGTAATCACTCCGTTAGTGACGCAGGCCTTCAATAAGTTCGAAAAGTTTGGCGACATCGACAGGCTTTTTTAGATGAGTATTAAAGCCGGCAGAGAGTGCGCGATCGCGATCGTCATACTCCGCAAATCCGGTTACGGCAATCATGGGAACAGTGCCATAGTCCGGTAGGGCACGTAAGCTTTCTGCGAATGCGTATCCATCCATTTGAGGCATGCCGATGTCTGAAATAATTAGATCGAAATGCTCGCGCTGAGCTAATGCGAGAGCTTCGACCGCTGAGACTGCCATCGTTGCTTGATAGCCGGCATGCTGCAGAATCATCACCATCATAAAAGCGATATCTGTTGAGTCATCTACAACAAGCGCACGCGGTTTGAATTGGTACTCCGGAAGCGTGTCATCGTCGCAGTCAATCTGCGAGGAGCCGGTGGGCCCAGCCGGTTGACGGATTGTGGCTGAACCTTGCGATCGAGCTTCCCCCAACAGATCGGTCTTGCATAAATTATTAAACATAGAAAACCTTTAATGACGAAAAATTTTTGGGGAATGCATCCTACCGCCTTGCTGATTTGAAAGGCAAGCATTGTTGCTTATGGGATGGTGTGGCTTTGTCCGAAAAGTCACTCTGACATTGCTCCGGAGGAGCAAAATGTTTATAGCGCTAAGATTCTGTGATTTATCCGCTCCGTTTAGGAGCGGAATGTAAATCCAACGCCTGAAAGCACATTGCGCTCCGCTGGAGCGCAGAGCCATAGAGGTATCAAAGCTATAAACATTGTGCTCCTCTGGAGCACTCCGCCATAACCCTCCGCTGTTGGTTTACTTGGGGCTGATCGTTCTTTCTAGGCGGGCCGCTCTGGATCAGTTCAGGATCCGCCCAACGTAACGTGAAAGGTCCACTGCTTGGACCACCTCGAGCTCATTTTTGCGCTCTTCAGCAGTCAACGCCACAAACACTGTCGAGATGATTAGAGCCAATACAAAAATATTTGCTGTCATAGCCTTACCTTTGCGTAGGAGTAACCCGTTTTACCAAACCAAACGAGGGGAGTGGAAGTCACCATGTGCGCATGTGAACAACACTCCCCTCTCATTCCCCCTGGTCCAAAACGTTTACGCCGCGACCGCCGCGGACGGCAACAATCACATCTTTGGCATCAGCACGGTGTCGATAACGTGGATGACGCCGTTCGAAGCGCGGATATCAGTTTTGGTGACGCGCGCGTCGTCAATCTGTACGCCATGCATCGTCGCAACCTTGATCGAGCTACCCTCAAGTGTTTTCACCATGCGGCCGTTTAATTTCATCACTTGTTTGGCTGTAACCGTTCCAGGTACTACGTGATAAAGAAGGATTGCCTTAAGCTTCTCTTTGTTCTCTGGTTTGAGCAGCGATTCGACAGTGCCAACTGGCAGTTTTGCAAACGCTTCATCAGTTGGCGCGAAGACTGTGAAAGGACCTGCACCGGTCAAAGCGTCAATCAGGCCAGCCGCCTCGAGCGCCGCAGCCAGAGTCTTGAACTGGCCCGCCGCAACGGCAGTCTCCACGATGTTGGCAGGCTGGGTCTTTTTACTGGGGACCTCCACTTTCGCTGCAAGCGGCTGGACGCTGAATACTGCCAGCGCCAAAAGCAGTGCGCCGCGCGAAATGATCAGTCTTGAGATTGAATTGTTAAGCTTCATTCTTACCTCTTTCTTTCCTTCTGTCTGCGGCTCCTTTCTGGGAGCCTGGGTTATTGTGGCGAAGGCGAATTGATCATTAATCATCCTTCAGCCCGATCTACGTTAAACTTCATCATGAGCGATTTGAGCGATTTCAGAGTACACACATTTTAGGACGACGTCAACTTTAAGTCTAAAAAATAGTGTCGTTGCGCGAAATGAGCGATTTGGTTATGATACTGCTTGTGAAGGAGTTTGGGGGCTGAATGGCCACTGCTAATCTGACAACTAAGGATGTTGCTCGCCTGCTGCACGTTAGTGAAGCCACGGTGAAGCGCTGGGCTGACGACGGCCTGCTGCTTCCAAAGAAGACGGTTGGCGGTCACAGGCGATTTAGTATCCAGAGCATTGCCCGATTGCGGCGCGAGCAAGGCATCGCGCCTGCATCTCAGTCCCCGAAGGTAAGGGCGGCGAAAAAAACGGGCCGGTTGCCTTCGGCCGAACGCTTTAGCGACTTGTTGTTGAGTGACAATGAAGCGGAAGCTGCTGCGCAACTCATTGATGCTTACTTACAGAGTCATACGCTCGCCACGCTCTTCGACACGACGATAACCAGGGCGATGCACCGCGTTGGCGATCTTTGGTTCCAGGGAACCATAACGATTGCCGAGGAACATTTGGCAACGCGTGTAATGCTCGATGCGCTGCAAAAATTACGAGGCATCGTCGTCCCGGCGGAGGCGACGGGTTTGCAGGCCATCTGTTGTGGAATCGAAGGAGACTTGCATGAACTGCCTGTTCATCTTGCTCAGTTGGTGATTGAAAATGAAGGGTGGGACACTTTCAATCTTGGACCAAACACACCGCTGTTTGCACTGCGCGATATGGTAGTCCAAAAGAAACCGCGGCTTGTTTGTATCTCCGCAAGGGCCATTGGTGATTTGGATCGCGCGACGACGGAGTATGCACAGCTCCGCAAAGCCATCGAGAAGATTGGTGGCGCAACGGTATTGGGGGGTGAAGGTTTCCGGGACCCCGCTTTGCGGCAGCGATTTCAGGCCGACTTGTATGCGGAGACTTTCAGCGGGCTTTCAATATTTGTTAAAGGGTTAACTAAGAAGTCTTAGGCGAAAAAATTTATCTGGAGCTAAAAAAGATGAGTCAAGTTCGATGACGAGAGAACAGGGCTGATTCGCTCGTGCTTAAGGCATAGCTGAGTCCCAAAGACGCAGTGAAGACGATGATCTATACTCATGTGCTTAATCGAGGCAGTCCGAGGTCAGGAGTCCCGCCGGACACACTCTGAGAGGCGCAACTTCGATTTATGTAGATCCGCATACAACCGCCTTGGACATACAACAATTGGTAAGTACGTACAACCAATCAACCAATATTTATGAGGAACAGGGGATCGCGGTTTTATGCGGACAGAGAATCAACAGGTAGTTTATCTGGAGCCGCATATACAGTAGTTGGGCGGCTACCGTGTTGCAGTGACGAACATAGGAGAAAAGGAGCGCTGCGATGCATATCCTGGAACATCTGTTTCTGGTCGGCGAGTTTCCCGCGCGAGCCCATCTGCTGTCGGGGCTAACGCTCGAGCAAGTCACGTTATGTCCGGACGGCGCGTCGCACTCGATCTACGAGGAACTGTGGCACGTTGTGGCGTACCAGCAGAGTATCATTCAGCCCGGCGACCCGGCCGGCGACGTGTACCCGAGCGCGGCGCCGGAGCACGAGCACCAATGGCACGACTTGGTGCGAGTGTTCCTGGACGGCGCTCGCGCTGCGGCAGCGATTGGGCAGGCGCCTGAGCGGTTGGCGCTCGAGGTAGAGCCGGGCGTGACAATGGCCGACGAGCTGAACAGTGTGGCGGTACATAACGCATATCACCTTGGCAAGATCGTCGCGTTGCGGCAGCGGATCGGCGCGTGGCCGCCCACGGCAGCATCGGACGGCTCGTAAGCGCAGGGGGGGACGCCGCCCCAACTAGCGGTTGCACCGGACGCCGCGCATCCACTCTGTTCGTTTCCTTCGAGCGCCGTCGCGCGGCGCCGGTGAACCTTGGCGTTAGGCACCTAATCCCTCGCTCGAGCGGAGGCCAACGGTCCCGGCTCAGCTCGAACGTTATGTGCTTCGAATGATGACGTATGGAAATTCTGACTAAACAAAGTGATGACCCAGAGTTTGTTGAATTGGTAAATCATGTGATCGCTGGCTGCGTAAATGATGGGTTTCCCCGCACGATAATAGTTATCAAGATTGATAATTGGTTTGATTACGCTACCACATCAAATCGCGGAAAACACCAAGGACCAAGATTATGGAAAACCTACTCAAAGATCTTCGTTACGCTTTTCGTAGTTTGGTAAAGCGTCCAGGCTTCACCATTGTTGCAGTGCTCACGCTCGCGCTGGGAATTGGCATAAATACAACAGTCTTCAGCTTGGCGAATTCTGTTTTCCTCAGGCAACTGCCGGTTGCTTCTCCGCAAAACCTCGTCTGGATCTTTTCGGATCGTGATAATCCAACCTCTTATCCGGACTATCTCGAGTATCAGCAACAAACCGAACTCTTCGATGGCGTGATGGCTTACGAGTGGGTGAGGTTGAATCTGGGAAGCAACGGTCAATCGGAACGCGTTGAAGGCACTCTCGTCTCGGGTAATTATTTTGACGTTTTAGGAGTCAAGGCCGAATTGGGTCGCACATTCCTACCTGACGAGGATCAGACTCCAGGTGCGTCTCCAGTCGCTGTCATCAGTCACAACCTTTGGCAGCATCGTTTTAATAGCGACGCAACCGTCATTGGCAAGTCGATGGTCCTCAACGGTGTTCAATTCACGATCATTGGTGTGGCTCCACATGATTTCGTCGGGGCCGAAGAAGCTTTTCCGCGGCAAATTTGGATTCCGCTGATGATGCAGGCGAGCGTTAGACCAGGCCCTGCTGGTGTCAGCAATGCGCCAGGCACTCTCAATAACAGAAACGTGCGCAACCTCGATGTAATGGCACGTTTGAAGCACGGGGTGACCCTGCGTCAGGCGCAAGCAGGAATGAATGTAGTGGCTAGTCGACTGGCGCAGAACTATCCGGAGTCAAACCGCAACTTCCAAATCGCCCTGTACACAGCAGGCAACGGCCGGCCCGTTTTTCGAGCCCTGCTAAAACCCGTCACTCAAATACTGCTTGGGGTTGTTGGATTGGTGTTGTTGATTACCTGCGCAAACGTCGCCAACCTCTTGCTTGCGCGTGCTGCTCGCCGTCGAAAGGAAGTTGCGATTCGACTGGCACTTGGAGCAACTCGCACTCGTTTGATTCGGCAGCTCCTAACCGAAAGTATCCTGTTGGCCGTTGTCGGTGGTCTAGCGGGTTTAATTCTGAATTTCTGGCTCGTTAATTTGTTGACCGCACTTAAGCCGGCTGTTCCTTTGCCTGTCAATGTTGAGTTTCATACTGATTGGCGAGTACTGAGTTTCACATTGTTACTTTCAGTTCTAGCCGGGATTATTTTCGGACTTGTTCCGGCGCTACAGGCGTCAAAGCATGACCTGGTGCCCGCGTTAAAAGATCACTCACAACAGCCCCGCGATCGCCGGAGGATGTTCAGCTTGCGTAATGCGCTCGTGATTGGACAGGTGGCGCTCTCTATAGTCGTTCTGATCGGGGCTGGTTTGTTTCTAAGGAGTTTGAATCATGCGCGCGCCATCAATCCGGGTTTTGATGCCGAACACATTCTGACGCTGTCGTTCAATACAGCCGCACAAAAATACGATGCAACGAAGGCTGAGCAGTTCTATAAGCAGTTGAGCAATCGTGTGCAAGCCTTACCGGGTGTTCAAAGTGTCAGCCTGGCCCAGTCTGCGCCGCTTAGCTATTTCTATTCGCCAGCAATTTCTTCTCCCGTTTTTGTGGAGGGACACGAGCCACCTCAGGGAGAGGACCCGCCATTCGTCGGCAACAACGCCATTGGACCAAACTTCTTTAGAACTCTGGGTATTCCGTTACTCAGCGGACGCGAGTTTACCGATCAAGATCGTGAAGGCGCGCCTCGTGTGGCGATCGTTAATGAGACGCTGGTGCGAGATCTTTTTCCAAACACTAATCCAATCGGACAAAGACTTCGCGTGCTGTTGAGGCAGCCATCATCATGGGAAATTATCGGTGTAGTGAAGGACAGTAAATACAGGTCATTGGGTGAGGACTCCACGCCATACATTTTCCTGCCTTACTTGCAGAACCCACAACCCGCAATGGCCCTGCATGTGCAGACAAGCGGCAATCCCAGGGATCTGGCCGCGGCAGTCCGGCGTGAGGTTCAAGCGCTCGATCCGAATCTCCCCGCCTTCAATGTAATGTCGCTTGCAGACAATATCGACATCTCATTGTTCCCTGCACGCTTTGGTGCGGTCCTCGTTGGAGTTTTTGGTTTTCTGGCTTTGTTGATTGCGAGTATCGGCATCTATGGCGTGATGAGTTATGGCGTGAGTGAACGCACCCATGAGATGGGAATTCGTATGGCCCTCGGAGCGCGAGGCCGCGACGTTCTGCGCCTGGTGATTTCTCAGGGCATGTGGCTCGCGCTGATTGGTGTAGCAATCGGAGCTGGTTTGGCGTTGGCGATGACGCGGGTGGTGAAGAGTTATCTATACGATGTCAGCGTTACCGACCCACTTACATTCATCGGAATCGCATTATTGCTCATCGGTGTGGCGCTATTGGCTTGTTATGTTCCAGCACGCAGGGCGACGAAAGTCGATCCCCTGGAGGCGCTTAGGTACGAGTAAAATCATTGCCGATTAGCCGTTAAAAATCTTTCTGAAAGCCCGGAATTCTGAGCGTAAGTTGCTAGGCGGTGTGATCTGCTGATTGTGACGTAGGTTTGCTACGGAGGTGGAGATAGCGACGGGTGCATAGCAGATCTACTCGGCCACACGATCACGGCCCGAAGCGTTGGCGGTATTCGGTTGAGTAGATGAAGCCGAAGATCATGTGCCGGAAGTTGCTCGGATCGGCTGTCAGCGTTGTTACCCAGTCGTCGTAGCCAAGCGGGTCCGGATCGCGTCGCAAATAGCCGAAGTACTGCATCGCCACAAACGCGCGAATGAAAAACTTATCCGTCACCGCTTGCCGCTCCACGATCTCACGCAGCACCTGCGCCCGGGTCTTCTGATTGCTATCCAGGGCGGCTACCAATGCTGCCTTGTTTGACAGCGTCACTTCTGCATTCGTCTCCAGCGCATCGACATACGCAGTATTCGACAACGCATCGTAACGATTCTTGAATTCCTGCCGCTGGACAAACGCATCGGTGTAGGCTGCCTTACTGATCGCCTCCGAGGCGGGCGACTGGGCGCCACCCACCTGGGCCATGTCAGGCACAAATTCGGCATACGTGGGACGCCGGGCAAAGCCCACTTCATAGAACTTATAGGCAAAGTAGCCGCGCACGCGAAACTCTTCGGACAGGAAGAAACCCGAAGAGACGTGCACGCGATCGCAGTGCGGATTATCAAACTCACCAAAACCTCCGTTGGGACAATTGCCCAGCGTATTGGTCCAATCTGCGAAACCAATGGGGTCAGGCAAGCGGCCCAGCAAGTCGATGTACTGCTGGGTGACAAAGAAATTCACGCCATCGATCGGATTCTGCACAGCAGGTGACGAGTCGTTGTCGGTGATGGTGATGGTGGCCGTAGTCGTGGCCCCAAGCATGGCGCCTGCCGGCCCGTTCAAAGTCACGGTAAAGGTCTCATCACCTTCCATCAGTGCGTCATCCACGATGGGAATGATGATTGACTGAGTTGTTTGACCAATCCCAAACTGCACTCTGCCGACACCGGTGCTGTAATCGCAGCGCTCAGACGCTTTGTTATTAACGACCGTACAACTCTGCGAGCCGGCTGTATCGGCCGTCGAATAGAGCACCGTCGCTGTTCTCGAGGTGTCGCCCACGCGCGTAACAGTGAGGTTCGAAAACCCAGCTCCTTCACTCACGCTGAAGGCTTTATTACTTAACTGCACCGTAGAATCATCGTCGATGATTGTTAGCTCAGCCACGCTTGGTGCTGCGAGTGCCACCCCCTCTACGTTTTCTCGCAGGATGACGAAAAGTGTTTCATTTGATTCCCGGGTAGTGTCGTCGGTAATTAACACACGGAATGTCTTTACTGTCTCGCCCGGCGCAAACTGGAGCGTGCCGTTGGCTGATGTATAATCTGAGCCGCGCTGAGCGTGGCCGTTTAAAGTCGCAAAGTCAACGTTCGCGGCCGCAGACGAGTCACCCTCGCGCACGACTGTCACCTCGAACGAACCTGCGGCCTCCGAAACAGACAGGCGTTCGCTGCCGAACCGAATAACGTTTGAACTCGTGTTAGCAATCTTCAGGATAAAAGGATCGCTCTGACTATCATCCCCGGAAACACTAGCCGTCCTGCCCGTGTGGATGATGCCGGTGACTGTAATCCTAAAGGCAAACCCCGTCGCGTAGATGTTTCCTTCTGAGTCGATGGCGACACCGGATGCCGCTTCGTCGAAGTTGCTGGCCCCGTAATAGGTCGAGAAGACGAGCGAGTTTACTCCAGTGGCATTGGTATCAATCTTAGTTATGAAGAGGTCGTTTCCCCCAACGTTAATAGTCTGAAACCCATCGCGGGTGGGAAAATCGACGGAGGCTGTGTCACCTACCACGTAAGCGTACCCGGTCGAGTCCACCGCGACGGCATCTGCAAGATCTATATTTGCGCCTCCCATGTAGGTGGAATAAAGCAACGCCGTTCCGGCTGTGTTCAGCTTTAAGAGAAAGCCATCGATTAAGCCTTCGCCGAAGGTAGGCTGAAATCCATTCACTATTTTCAGATTTGGCGAGGTTTCACCGGCGAAACGAGTTTCGAAGCCGGTTACGTAGGCTTGGCCGCTGCCGTCAATCGCGATGTCCGTAGTATGCAGTCTTGAATTTCTTGCCGTCGTCGCATCCGGAATGATGAACGAATATACAAGCGCGGAGCCGCTCGCATTCAGTTTCTGCACACGTGCGTCACCAGTTATATAGGCGTTACCCACCGCGTCGATGGCTATGGAGTTGCTGAAGGGAGCGTTGATGTCGACGAACGTTGAGAAGACCAGCGAAGCCGCTCCCGCTGCGTTCGTGTTGAACTTTGCGACGAAACCATCCTGCTCACCGATCGGGCTTAGCAATCGAACATGGGTGGTTCGCAACGCACCGGGTGTCACCGGAAAATTTATCGATCTCGTGTCGCCCGTGATGAACGCGTTGCCATCGGGGTCGACGGCGATGTCCGTTGCGAAATCAAAATTGCCGCTGCCTCCAAGAAAAGTCGAATAGAGCAAGTCACTGCCCGTCGTGTTCAGTTTCGTAACGAAAGCGTTTGGGAAGCCGCGCAGTGTCGACTGGAAAGCGTTGCGTAGGGGGAAGTCGGCCGAGTCGGTCCAACCAACGACATAAGCGTTACCTACAGGATCCAGTGCGATGCCTGTAGTAGTGTCGGTGCTACTGCCGCCGAGAAGAGTGCTGTAGACCATGCCTGCGCCGTCTGGCGTTAACTTTGTGATGAAGACCTCACC
Organism: uncultured Acidobacteriota bacterium; assembly: GCA_963826255.1. Classification (GTDB taxonomy): domain Bacteria; phylum Acidobacteriota; class Blastocatellia; order Pyrinomonadales; family Pyrinomonadaceae; genus PSRF01. The sequence continues at coordinate 3,902,124 of CAWGWK010000002.1, read as the reverse complement.
GTTGCCGTTCGAATTGTTTTGCGTTTTCTGAAAGGCGTTCGGCGTGACAGGAAATCCGGGTGACGAGCTAAACCACCCGGTGACGTAAACACTCCCCGCCGAATCGACGGCGATGCCCGTAGTAGCTTCGTCACCGGCTCCGCCGAAATAGGTCGTGTAGACCAGCACGGGATCTATCACAAGCGCACGGCTCTTATCGTATGCGCCAACCTCGAACCCGATCTGTTTGCGTCCGCGAAATACGAAGCGACCCACTACCGCTCTCCGCAAGCCGTCTATTTCCTGATACAACACAGGTTTCTGTTGTCTGATGACCTCACCACTCGAAAGGCGCATGATCAGATCGCCCGTTACCGAGTCTATCTCTGTTCGTTTGACGCCTTCGATCCCGAGTCGAATCTCTTCGGGGTTTGCACCTGGAGCTAGATGGAAGTCGTATTCGAGACTACGCTGGTTGCCGTAATAGACAAGGTCAATGCCTTTATAGAGATCTTTATATCTAACTTTGCTGTACGTGGCGACATTGGTGCGCCACGATCCCGGATCGTTTCCTAACAGGTAATTGACCTTACCAGGCAGCACGTCTTCGCCGCTCACAGTGGCATCCGGACGTGCTTTCAAAAGTGTCATCCTGACCACATCACCCACAGACGAGCGCCGCGAGTTTTGGCGCGAACGAACGTCCTGTTTGTGCTTTCCTCCTGCCTCTTTGTTGAGGGACAACACGGCCTGGGTAGAAGTAAGGTGGAGTTGGTAGCCGAGTCCACGTGCAAGAAATTTAACGGATCGGTCCGCCTGGCCCTCATTTGCTTCAAAACTTATAGGGGCTTTGCGGTAAGTCTGGGCAGAGTGCGTCTGCCGTAAATTGTTTTGGGTTAATTGGTTTGGTACGGACGACTTGGTCAGGTGTAGTGATTGCGTTGTTCGGCTCGCGTGACCACTTACAATTGGTGGCGCGACGGCGGCAAACAGAAGTGCCAGCGTCAGCAATCCGGTGGTAAAAGACTCAAAAGCACCTGTTTGATGTCTCATCGTTCTCACCGACTCCTATTCCGCAGGGCCACTTCTGTTACTCTCCGCGTGGGGTGAAGTGCCGGCGTAACCTCGCCGTCCAATCGTCAGGAACCTTCGTGTCGTTGGGCCACCATTCTACCCCAAACGAACATGATGTCAAGGTCTAAATATTGGTTTCAATTCATTTATGTGGCGTTGGAATATTTTTCCGTATCTCCTTTGATACCTTAACGACCTGGATCAACGACGGATAATGCTGCGCTTACGCGGAGACGCTGGCAGTCGCGCAGCGCGGAGGTGCAGGTATTTATTCTTTAGCAAAGAGTTCAACGAACCGTGATCTTCGAAGCCGAGCAGCTTCGCGGCGTGCGAAACGCGACCCTCGGCATCTTCCAAAGCCAAACGTATGTATCGTTCTTCAAGTCGGCGCACTTCTTCTTTGAGTGAGAAGTTTTCCCATGTGTGCTTGTCAGAACGCCTGGTTTCATCAACGGCAGCTGACATGGCGGGACGCCCCTCGCGCTTTTCGTTGTTTCGAAGTGAATCGGCTGCAAAAACTTTTGCCGCTGCGCGGCGCAAGCGCGTCAGAATCTCCGGGTGCTGCGACTCAGAAAGAAGTTCGTCGGCGCGCTCATAAGCGAAGCGCAGTTCCTCAAAAGTCAGTTCACCACCGAGTTCCTCGATTAAAGAAAGCGAAGCGAGCCCCGCGTCCTCGAGGTCACCCGCGCGTTCGGCCATTTCCTGGGCGCGCAAGAAAGCTGAGCGAGCGGGAACATGTCTGCCGAGCCGCGCAAGCGCGACACCGTGTGTGATTAATGTCTCGGACAGTAACGCGAGCTCACCACCCTTACTCAGAATGCCGGCTGCGATTCGCGCGAGCCTTTCAGCTTCCGCATAGCGACCTGCTGCAATGAAAACCCGCGCGCGCGTCTCATCGACTTGCGCGCTGTGAACTGTATCTTTAAGACGGAAGAAGAGGCGCCGGGCGCGGTCCAGATGTGACTGAGCCTCGGTAAAGTTCCCGAGAGTCGCGAACAAATATCCGAGGTTATTCTCGACCGCTGCCTGATTGCGCGTGTGTTTGGCTTGCTCAAAGTGAAAGCCAGCCGCCGCGTATTCGACGAGCGCGCGGTCTGCGTAATCCCGTCGGCGTTCGGCAACACTGAGGTAGTTGAGCACGTTGGCCAGTTCGTTATAGAACTTGCCCTGGATTGCGTGAGTGACGCTGGCTTCGAAGAGCGGTGCGGCCTCCATGAGGATGCGCAAAGCATCATTCCAGCGCTTAGCTGAGGATTCGACAATGGCGAGACGCAGAATCGCGACTGCCCGTCGCTCAAGATCGTCCTTACTGAGACGGCGCAAAACTTCCTTCAGAATTACGCGTGCCTCATCAAACGCACCTTCACGCCAATAACAATAAGCGAGTTCGGTCTGGGCCTCGCCCGCGTGAGCACTGTCATTCAGCCTCTCGAAGATTCCAATACTTTCGCTCAGCAAATCTTTTGCTTTTTCCTGCGCTCCCTGGATCTGTTCTGAGCTTCCAATCCAACCGGTGAGAGTACCAACGCGCAAAAGCACTTCACCACGTGCACTCTCGTCACTCAGTTGTTCAAGGCGGGGACGCACCCCGACGCCCTGCCACAAGTCTCCCAACACCTGTGGCGCAGCTTCGTAATCCCCTATCTCTTCAAACTTCTTAGATAACTGGATGCGTTGGCGTGCCCGGTCATCCGGTTCGAGTGCAGGATCTTCGAGTTGGCGGAGCACTTCGGCTCTCAACTTCATATATAAGCTCCACTTTTAGTCCTTTGGAATTTTATTCCGCATGAGGATAGCTCTATCCGGCGGGGTACGCAACCATTTTCGTCGGAGTCTGAGATTGAGTGCGGGAAGAATTGTTATCCATTCAAAAGAAAGGCTCAATGAAAGTGTCTTAGCCCCGTCTTCACTTTGGGGCTGAGGTCATTTGGCTTCGTATCAACACGTCCCGCCACCCATCCTGGCCCCCTCCGTCGATGAACTAGAGCCCAATCAAAATACTGCTTGCATTTTAAGAGTGGCGCGTATATATATGGCGACACCACAGATGGGGACAACACCGCTTGAGCAGGAGGTGAAACGAGGCAGCGCGGAAATGTTAATTCTGGCGCTGGTGGAGGACCGGCCACGCCACGGTTATGAGATTGCAAAGTTGATTGAGCAACGCTCCGATGGCGTGTTGCAATTTCACGTCGCGTCGCTTTATCCGTTGCTGTACCGGCTGGAAAAACGCGGACTCATCAGCGGGCGCTGGGTGGAAAAGGCCGGCCAGCGGCGCCGGCGCTTTTATAAGTTAACCGCGGCCGGGCAAAAAATATTGAATGAACAGCGGCAAACGTGGAAAGAGTTTTTTGCCGCCCTGGATCGCGTAGCCGGAATTAATCCCGCGTGAGTAAAGACGCTATGCCTGATTGGATCGATGAAATTAGACGCCGCATCCTGGTGCTAGAACTCGCTCCTGTGCGCGAAGCAGAGATCGTTGAGGAGCTGGCCCAACATGCTGAGGACCGCTATCAAGAGTTGTTGGCTGAGGGAGTGGCAGAAACGGAAGCGGCTCGAGTTGTGTTCGCGGAATTGATTGACAACGACCGGTTTACGCGAGAGCTGCGGCGGGTTGAGCCACCCGTTCCAAGGGAACCAAAAGTTCTTTCCATGCACACAGTAGTTCAAGACATCCGCTACGGCATGCGTACGCTCAGAAAACAGCCAGCTTTTACCTGTGTGGTTGTGCTTACGTTAGCTCTCGGCATAGGCGTCAACACCGCAATTTTTAGTGTGGTCGATGCGGTACTACTCCGTCCGCTGCCATTTCCGCACTCAGAGCAGTTAGTCACGGTTACAATGGCCAACCCTCGGCTGGGTGACGATAACAGCCCACTCTCCGTCGCTGACTTCCTGGATTGGCGAGCTCAGAACCACGTTTTTCAGGACCTTGCCGCTTATACCGACAACTGGTTCAGCCTAACCGGTAATGGCGAGCCCCAACGCCTAAAAGGAGTTTGGGTTACGGGGGGATTCTTCTCAACGCTGGGAGCCACGCCGTTATTTGGTCGCACTTTTTCAGCAGGTGAAGACGCGGCGGATGGCGAACCGTTAGTTATTCTCAGCCAAAGAATCTGGCAACGGAGTTTCGGTTCAGATCCACAGATCGTCGGAAAAGCTATCACCTTAAACGGTCGTAGCCGCACCGTTATTGGTGTGATGCCGCATTCCTTTACCTTTCCTCCGGCCGAGGAGCACTCATTGCCCGGGGACGTGGATCTGTGGATCTTGCATACTCTGACACCGCCAACGCGGCGAGGTCCTTATTACCTTTGGGGAATCGCAAGACTGAAGCCGGACGCATCACTTGAACAGGCGCACTCCGAGCTAAACAACATTGGTAGCCGAATTAGACAAGACAACCCGCTTACTAACGCAGAAACCACTCTCGTTTCAAGGTCGCTTAAAGACGCGATCACAGGTGATGTAGGTCGTATGTTGTTTGTTCTATTCGGAGGCGTAGCATTTGTACTGCTTATTGCCTGTTTGAACGTGGCGAATCTTTCGCTCTCACGCGCTGCGAGTCGTGGTTCGGAAATAGCCATTCGAATGGCTTTGGGCGCTGGCCGGCGCCGAATCATGAGACAGTTACTCACCGAGAGTTTGTTGCTGGCAAGTGTTGGTGCTGCCGGGGGTGTGCTGCTGGGGTGGTTAGGGGTAGACCTGTTGCGGACGATTGGCTCAAACCATCTTCCAAGACTGCACGAAGTTTCGATCGACGGTCGCGTACTCGCTTTCACCGCCTTTCTTTCGCTCGTAAGCAGTTTGCTTTTCGGTTTAGTCCCCGCCTGGCAAGCGTCTCGCACTGGCCTGAGCCAATACTTGAGGAAGGCACCTCGAGCTGGCAGCGGAGGCCCAGCCTGGCGCCGAACGCGAAAGCTGCTGGTGGTCGCCGAAGTGGCTTTGTCGATCGTTCTTCTCGCCGGCGCGGGATTAATGCTTAACAGCTTCCTGCGGCTGAAACATGTTAGCCCAGGCTTCGCTCCTGAAAGAATACTGACGACTGAGATCAGCTTGCCAAGCGCTCGCTATAGGGACCCGGCGCAAATCAACACCTTTTACGAACAACTAATTACCCGTGTACGAAACCTCCCGGGCGTTGAGGCTGCCGGAATCGGCATGAGCCTGCCGCCAAATCTTCTCTCAATCAGTGACACATTCACTATCGAAGGCGCGCCAGTAGGTAAAAGTGAGCCCAGTTCACCGGTTGTCTTTGTTAGTTCAGGTTATTTTGAAGCGTTGGGAATTCCACTTTTGGGGGGTCGCAACTTCACGGAAACGGATCGCGCGGACAAACCGCGCGTCGTCATTATTAATGAGAGCTTCGCGCGTCGTTACTTCTCGCACGGAAGTCCTCTCGGCAAACGAATGAAAACTGGTGGACCAGAACGACCTGACAATCCGTGGATGGAGATTGTGGGCGTTGTGGGTGACGTTAAATATGGGGGGCTTGATGTGGCTGCGGAACCAGCCTATTACGAGCACTACCAACAGGTTGCTTGGCCTGGTAGCTACATCGTTGTTCGCAGTTCTTCAGACCCACGACCGCTTGTTACCAGTGTGCGCCAGGCCGTTTGGTCGCTCGATAAAGATCTGCCCATTGCCAACGTGCAAACAATGGAAGATTTACTTTCCGAGTCGGTGGCGCGGCCCCGCTTCCGGACCTTCGTGTTCCTTGTCCTGGGAATGTTGGCAATCGTATTGGCGATGACGGGAATTTATGGTGTTATCTCGTATCTTGTCAGTCAACGCACACAGGAGATTGGTATACGTGTCGCGTTAGGTGCTCAACGACGGAGTGTGTTGAACCTGATCATCCGACAGGGCATGAGCCTTGCGCTGGGTGGAGCTGCGATCGGTCTCATTGCGGCCTTTGTGTTGACGCGTTTAATGACGGGGTTGCTTTACGAAGTAGAAGCGACTGACCCGCTGACGTTTGCGTCCATTACGATTTTGTTGCTGCTGGTCTCTCTTGCCGCGTGCTGGATTCCCGCTCGTCGCGCTGCGAAGGTCGATCCGTTGGTGGCTTTAAGAGATCATTAATACCCGTGCTGGTCAATACACTCGGCGAGCCAGGCGACGGCTAGGCAAGGGTTAAACGGGAAAGCAAGGTCGTGCAAACGTGAAGATTCGAGTGGTACCGAGGGCGGGAGTCCGACGAGCTTAGCATTTATTGAATAATCAATTGAACCTGAGTATCGCTGCGCTTTTTTTGCTGGCTCGGTGTTTGCACAGTCTGCATTCTTTACACCTGCGGCACTCCGTTGTGACTTAGTTGTGACGGCGGGCGGGCAAGAGTCAACTTACCGGAGAATAGTTTCCGAGCCATTTCACAAAAGTTAATTTGTCTCTTACCTGCTTGAACAATTTTTCGTGGGCTGTCCAGAACTCGCACTGCCTCAATTCCGCGAGCGCAAGATATGTGGCGTCGTAGACGGTTGGGAATTGAAACTCGCGAGCGATTTCCCAGGCCCGTTCTCTTTGCTCCGCTGAATGCTTGGTCTTAATGGGTAATGCCCGGAGTGAAGCAAAGGCACGTTGAGCGGAGTTCTCTCAATATGTCTACAGAGTCGCTGGTCAGCGGAAGTTCCGCCCGCATATTTCGAGCTTCATTCAACCACTCCCGCAACGGTGAGTTTTGCTCTGCGTGCGTCAACCGGTCGATCAACTCAAGACGTTCTTGTGGTGTGAGTGTGTTAACTTCTTTGATAATCCTATTGAGTGCTTCTGTTGACATTGCTGTTTCTATCCTTGGTCACAATTTACCACACCCACCATGAACGTTGAGAACGTTGACACGCCACAAATTAAGGATCTTGCCAGAAAATTCCAGAAACGAGAGGCGGCCACAGACGAGAGTGCCGCCCCTTGAATCTTATAGCCGGTACAGCTAAACGACGCCCGCCAACAGCTCGCCTTCAACTGTTGCAACCTGCGCCTCGACCGAGCCGTAGAGATTTAACTCACTACAGCGTGTTAAGGCCAGATGCTTAGCTGAGTTCGCAAGTGCTTTCGGATGCTTGGCGTTTTCCAGCGTGGCCATCAACACGAGTAGGGCGCCTGATTTCGTTTCGGGCTCATCACCAGCCCGACAGATCATCTCCGCCAGTGCTTCGACTTTCTCATTGCTCGAATCATGCTCTCCCGTGTTGGGTGTTTGCGAGAAGTCAACCGTATCGAAGAGAGTTTCACCCGCATCGGCGCGGCGGACGAGTTCCGCCAGCCACGGATCGTTTATCTCCAGTGCGTAACGAATTATCGCGCGGCTCTGCGGGTCGATTGACTTGTCGTTTAAGACGGCTTGGGCTCTTCGTTTGAGAGCATTCATGATGGTGGCGGTGCGAGTTGTTCGGTTTACGTGAGGTGCTTCGTGGCGCACGGTTGCGCTACTATCATTTGCCATGATCGTCATCCTTTCTATGGAAGGTTGATGGTCCAGGGTCGGCTTGTGTTCGTTGCACAAGTCGGCCCGCTTCTATTTTTTTGAGGGGATAGCGCGACCATAGCACAAAACTTTTCGCTTGGATCACTAAGTTTGTACTGAAAGACCTAAAGAACGAGACCGCCTAACCTTTGAAGCTGTTGCCAGTCCACGACTACTTGAGCTAGTTTAGACAAGATTCGCTCACGCCTTTAAGTTGAGTAGTCCCGGCCGTCCGATTTATGCCCCTGACTCTCCAAGAACTGAAATCCCATCTTTGGAACTGCGCCGAGATACTTCGCGGCAGCGCCGTTGATCGGACTGACTGGAAGGCCTACATACTGCCCCTCCTTTTTTTCAAACGCATTTGCGACGTCTGGGATGAAGAGACCGCAGCGGCGACAACCCTCTTCGGCGATGTTGATCCAGTCGATTTCCCTGAAGTGCACCGATTCAGTGTCCCAGATGGATGTCACTGGCGTGACGTTCGTGAAACTGCGACCAATGTTGGCGCTGCGCTGTCGCATGCCATGCGTGAGATCGAACGAGCGAACCCGGATACGTTGTATCGAGTGTTCGGAGCGGCTGACTGGGGTAATCGGGAGATGCTCACTGACGAGATTCTGAAGGATCTTATTGAGGGTTTGTCAAAAGTCTCTCTGGCAAATTCTGCCGTTAGTACCGACATTCTCGGCGATGCCTACGAATATCTAATCGGCAAGTTTGCCGATGTCACTAAGCGAAAAAAAGCAGGCGAGTTTTACACGCCGCGAAGTGTGGTGCGGATGATGGTTGAGATCCTCGATCCGAAGGAAGGGGAGAGCATCTACGATCCAGCCTGTGGTACGGGAGGCATGTTGCTGGCGGCTATCGAGCACGTGTCACGCAAGGGCGGCGATCCGCGCACGTTCTTGGGAAAGATTTACGGCCAGGAGAAGAACCTCACCACTGCATCCATTGCGCGCATGAATCTCGTGCTGCACGGCATCGAGGATTTTCAGATCGTCCGTGAAGATACACTGCGCAGCCCTGCGTTTACTGACTCGACAACAGGTGGCCTCGCGACATTCGATTGCGTGATCGCGAATCCGCCGTTCTCGCTCAAAGAGTGGGGACGCGACGTGTGGGAGACAGACCCGTGGGGCCGGGCACAGTTTAGTCTGCCGCCTGAGAGTTATGGCGACTACGCCTGGGTGCAACACATGGTCGCCTCGATGGCGTTGGGCCTTGGCCGCATGGCCGTGGTCCTGCCGCAGGGCGCGCTCTTTCGTAAGGCGGCCGAGGGCCGCATCCGGCAATTGCTGCTTGAGCAGGATCTGGTCGAAGCTGTTATCGGTCTTGCTCCAAACATTTTCTACGGGACGAGCCTGGCACCGGCAATTGTAATGCTTCGTCGCTCCAAGCCATCAATTCAGAAGAGGAAGGTGCTAATCGTCGATGCCTCCACCCTTTTTCGCAAGGGACGCGCGCAAAACTTTCTCGATCCGGAGCATGCGGCGCAGATCGTGAGCTGGGTGCGCGCGTTCGCAGACGTTCCCGATCGCGCGAAGGTTGTAAGTCTCGCAGATATCAAGGCAGAAGAATGGACACTGAACATTTCGCGCTACGTGCTGCCGCCGCTTGGCGAAGAGATTTCTCCACTCCCCCAAGCCATTGCCGCCTTCAAGCAGGCGATCACCGACGCTCGGGCAGCCGAAGATCGGTTGCGTGAGGTGCTGCAGGACGGAGGGTGGCTAGCGTGACGAAAGCCGCGGAGCATTTAAGCCAGCAGGAATTAGAGTCGTACCTTTGGGGCGCTGCGAAGCTACTGCGCGGTTTGATCGACGCGGGCGACTACAAGCAGTACGTCTTTCCATTGCTCTTCTTCAAACGCTTGTCAGACGTTTGGGATGACGAATACCAAGACGCGCTGCAGGAAACCAGCGACACCCATTACGCGCGCGCCACCGCAGACGATCGTTTTGTAATTCCCGAAGGAGCGCACTGGAGCGATGTACGCAGTGCTTCGCGCGACGTTGGGCGAGCGCTTGTAAACGTATTTCGTGCGATCGAAGCTGCGAATCCGAAGCGGCTGGCTGGAATTTTTGGTAACGCATCGTGGACCGACAAAGGACAGATGCCCGACGAGACATTGAAGAATCTTATCGAGCACTTCTCACAGCACGATCTCGGACTGGCGTCCGTGCCCGAAGACGAACTAGGCAATGCTTATGAATACTTAATCAAGCAGTTTGCCGACGACAGTGGTCATACCGCGCAGGAGTTCTATACGAATCGAACTCTCGTGCACTTGATGACACGAATGCTCGAACCAAAAGCTGGAGAGCGTATTTACGATCCGACAGTTGGCACTGGCGGCATGTTGATTTCGTCCCTCGCGGAGGTCAAGCGGCGGGGAGGCGACGTGCGCACCCTCGGTCTCTTCGGCCAGGAACTGATTCACATCACGGCAGCTATTGCCCGAATGAATCTTGTGCTGCACGGCGTTGAAGACTTTCAGATTCTTGCCGGAAACACTCTCAGCAATCCGGGTTTTATCGAGCGCGATCGGCTCCGCACTTTCGACGTGGTAGTCGCCAATCCTCCGTACTCGATTAAAAAGTGGAATCGCGAGGCTTGGCAGAACGATCCGTGGGGGCGCAACTTTCTCGGAACACCGCCGCAGGGCCGAGCGGACTATGCCTTCTTCCAGCACATTCTGAAGAGTCTCGATCCGAAGACCGGACGTTGCGCGATCCTGTTTCCGCACGGCGTGCTTTTTAGAAACGAAGAGTCAGAGATGCGACGCAAGCTGGTGGAGAGTGATCTGTTGGAATGTGTTTTGGGGCTTGGTCCGAATCTGTTTTACAACTCCCCGATGGAAGCATGTGTTGTGTTCTGTCGCACGCTCAAGCCGGTTCCGCGTCGCGGGAAGATTCTGTTCATCGACGCGGTGCACGAAGTGACACGAGAGCGAGCGCAGAGCTTTTTGAAGCCCAAACACCAGGACCACATCGTCGCTGCGTATCGAACGTTTACGGACGAGCCCGGCTTCGCCAAAGTCGTGGAGATCGAAGAGGTGATCTCGAAGAACGCAAACCTCTCAATCCCGCGCTACGTTAGACCGGCGAACGGGAATGCGCGCACGAATGGAGATGGAGAGCTGAAGAAAGCATGGGCCGCATTCGACAATACTGGGCGAGAGTTCTGGCAGCAGATGGACGCGGTGGTGGAGATGCTTGATCAAATCTTCGGTGAAGAGGTCGCTGATGTCTGAATCAAGCACTAGGAATGGTTGGTCCACTGTAGCCTTCGGAGATCTTGTACGCCATGTGAGAGACCGCGTGGATCCGGAAGAGTCGGGTCTGGAGCGTTTCGTAGCAGGCGAGCACATGGAAACCGATGATCTCAAGATTCGCCGATGGGGTTTGATTGGCGATGGTTATCTCGGTCCAGCGTTCCACATGCGGTTCAAACCTGGGCACGTTTTGTACGGATCTCGCAGAACATATCTGCGAAAGGTCGCCGTTGCAGACTTTGAGGGCATCACGGCAAATACAACTTTTGTTCTGGAGTCGAAGGATTCTAGAGTACTAATGCCTGAGTTCCTCCCGTTCATCATGCAGACGGACTCGTTTCACGAGCACGCCATCAAACAGTCGAAGGGATCTGTCAATCCATATATCAACTTCTCGGATCTGACTTGGTATGAGTTCGATCTACCACCACTGGACGAGCAGCACAGAATTTCTGAGTTGTTGTCCTCTTACGAGGCCGCAAAGAGTCAAGCAAGAACGCTAGAACGAAGTTGCCATAATCTGCTGCAATCAGTCCTCGCTGATGTATGTCGGATGACCGGCGACTCTATTCCGATCTCTCAGGTGTGTCCGTTTATTACTAGCGGGTCGCGAGGGTGGGCCCGTTACTATTCACCTTCGGGGCGTGTTTTTTTCCGAATATCGAATATGAAACGTGAGTGCATTCGACCCGATTGGTCTGATAGGAAGTTTGTCAACGCACCGAGTGACGGTGAGGCCGCGCGAACTAAGGTCTCGATCGGTGACGTGCTAGTGTCTGTCACGGCTGAGTTGGGCCTTGTAACTCTTGTGGACGATACATTTCCAGAATCGCATGTGAACCAGCACATAGCCATTATTCGCCCTGATCGAACTCAAGTGAGCCCGCGTTTTCTTGCATATTTCTTGTCCAGCCGAATCGGCATGCGCCAGTTTCGGAGACTCAACGATCAAGGACCAAAAGCTGGCCTCAATCTGGTGAACATCGGCAGCTTAAAGCTTCCAAAACTGTCGCTTCCCGAGCAAGAACATTGGGCAGGTGTCTTGCGAAAAATCGACGAGGCTAGTGCTAATACCGCTTCGCGTTTCGAGTCGATCGCTGGGCTGAAGCGACATTTGTTAGGGTATGTCCTAAAGGGTTCAATCGATGTGCTTTAGCGAAGCAAACACCGTCGAAGCCTTCATCCGTGACCGCCTCTGTGGCGGTATCACGCACCACACGGCGGTTGGTCCAGGTCTAGCGCGCCACAACGGTCGCATCTCAGGACTGGGTTGGCATTTCCTCTCACGACCCAACCTTCCACGACGACCGCAAGAAATTCTCGTAGAAGATCACCTGCGCGAAGCGTTGATTCGCTTGAATCCCGAAGTCGCTGCGCAACCCGATCGAGCAGAAGATGTGCTGTACAGGTTGCGAGCGATCCTGATGGGCGTCAGGAGCGACGGTCTGGTTAAGGCGAACGAAGAGTTCGCAGCATGGCTCAACGGCGAGCGCTCGATGCCTTTCGGTGATCGTGGCGAGCACGTCACCATCCGTCTAATCGATTTCGAAGATCTGGAGCGTAACCAATACGTCGTCACAAGCCAATTCACAGTCCGCGCTGGCGCAAGTGAAAAACGGGCCGACCTCGTGCTCCTCATCAACGGTATTCCGCTGATCGTGATCGAAGCGAAGACGCCAGTTCGAGCAAGCGAAAGCTGGTTCGATGCGGCAGTCCAAATCCATGACGACTACGAACACAACGTTCCCGAACTCTTCGTTCCCAACGTCGCTTCGATTGCGACCGAAGGCAAGGAGTTTCGCTATGGCTCGATCGGTCTGCCGCTTGACCTCTGGGGACCGTGGCGGATCGAAGCAGACGCTTCAACGCCCACGCTCAAGCGCCTCGAGGATGCGATCGACTCGATGTTGCGTCCGAACGTCGTGCTGGATCTCCTCGCAAACTTCACCGCATACGCTACTGACAAGAAGAAGCGGCGCATCAAGATCGTTGCACGCCACCAGCAATACGAAGCCACGAACCAGATCGTCGAGCGTGTCGTCGCAGGGCGGCCGAAGAAAGGTCTGATCTGGCACTTCCAGGGGTCAGGCAAGTCGCTGCTGATGTTGTTCGCAGCGCGAAAGTTGCGGCTGCATCCTGCGCTGAAGAATCCCACCGTCATCATTGTGGTCGATCGTGTCGATCTCGATACGCAGATCTCGGGCACCTTTTACTCCGCTGATACGCCGAATCTCGTCAAGGGGGATAGCCGTGCCGAGTTACAACGATTGCTGACACAGGACACACGTAAGATCATCATCACGACGATTTTCAAGTTCGCCGAAGCCGGTGGAATGCTGAACGACCGAAGCAACATTGTCGCGATGGTCGATGAGGCCCACCGCACACAGGAAGGCGATCTGGGCCGCAAGATGCGCGAGGCGCTACCCAATGCATTTCTCTTCGGCTTGACCGGGACTCCGATCAACCGCGCGGATCGCAACACCTTTTACGCCTTTGGCGCAGAGGAGGACAAGGCCGGTTACATGAGCCGTTACGGCTTTGAGGAGTCGATCCGCGACGGCGCCACCATGCCGTTGCACTTTGAGCCACGGCTGTTGCAGTTGCACATCGATAAAGATGCTATCGATCAGGCGTTCAAGGAACTCACCGGCAACCTCAGTGATCTGGACCGGGATCAGTTGGCAAAGACTGCGGCGAAGATGGCGGTATTGGTGAAGTCACCGGAGCGGGTCAAGAGAATCTCGGCCGACATTGCCTCGCACTTCCAGGAGAAAGTCGCTCCGAATGGCTTTGGTGCGCAAGTGGTCACATTCGACCGCGAGAGTTGTGTCTTGTACAAGCAGGCGCTCGACGAGCACCTACCGTCTGAGATGTCTGACATAGTGATGACGGTCAACAGCGGCGAGAACGAATACGCCGCTTATCGTCGCGATCGCGATGCTGAGGAGAAGCTGCTCGACCGTTTTCGTGACCCGTCCGACCCTCTCAAGATTCTGATTGTCACGTCGAAACTGCTCACCGGCTTCGATGCGCCGATTCTTCAGGCGATGTATCTCGACAAGCCTCTGCGCGATCACACGTTGCTACAGGCAATCTGTCGCACTAATCGACCATACGGCGAAGCTAAGACCCACGGTTTGATTGTCGATTATCTCGGCGTCTTCGACGACGTAGCTCGGGCGATTCAGTTTGATGAAGAAGGAATCACTCGCGTCATCAAGAACATCAGCGAATTGGTTGGCCTCATGCCGCAGGCGGTTCAGAAGTGTCTCGCGTACTTCCCTGGCGTCGATCGAACCATTACGGGTTATGAAGGACTGATGGCCGCGCAGGCGTGCCTTCCGAATAATGACATTCGAGATCACTTTGCCGCTGATTACAGCTACCTCGCACGATTGTGGGAGGCCATCTCACCGGATCCCGTGTTGGGCGCGCATCTCGTCGATTACCGGTGGCTTACACACGTCTACGAGTCGGTGCGGCCATCTACAGGAACAGGCCGTTTGCTGTGGCATGCGCTTGGTCCAAAGACGATTGAACTCATTCACGAGCACGTGCACGTTGACGCTGTCAGAGACGATCTCGAAACACTCGTGCTCGACGCGGATCTTCTCGAAGCCGTGCTTGGTGCTCCCGACCCTGGGAAGAAGGCCAAGGAGATCGAAATCAAGGTTTCGCGATGGCTGCGCAAGCGGCTGCACGACCCACGTTTTAAGGAACTCGGCGAGCGACTCGAGGCGCTCAAGGAACGGCACGAACGCGGATTGTTAACGAGCGTCGAGTTTCTGAAAGAGCTGCTGAATCTTGCACGCGACGTGGTTGCAGCCGAACGCGCGGCGCCGCCACGTGAGCGCGAGGAACAAGGTAAAGCGGCGCTTACACAACTCTTCGAAGAAGCAAGAAATCCCGAGACCCCGATCATCGTCGAGCGTGTGGTAAACGATATTGACGAAATCGTTCGCATCGTTCGCTTCGATGGGTGGCAGAGCACTCACGCTGGCGAACGAGAAGTAAAGATGGCGCTTCGCAAGACTCTCTTCAAGTACAAACTGCACCAGGATCACGAGCTTTTTGACAAGGCGTATGGATATATACGCGAATACTACTAACGTGGATATTTAGAACTGCACTACTACTTCACCCACAACGGAGGAACTCCCATAGCAGCGCCACAGCATTGTCTGAGACAGACTAACGATCGCTGTGGTTGGGGCTCGATAAAGCTAACGTTGGACGAGTCGAGAGAGTTACAAACTTCTAGCCATAACAGCGAGACAGCTGCAATGATGCGACGGTGTGACTATGTGCCTTAGTTGTGACAGCTGGGGCGTTCTGATGATAAGTCTAGTGATAAGAGCAATTGCATCATGTACTGGTGCCGAGGGCGGGAGTCGAACCCGCACGTCCTTTCGGACAACGGATTTTAAGTCCGCAGCGTCTGCCATTCCGCCACCCCGGCACAAACGTCAAAATAGCATGCGGCTCTTGAGCTAACAAACCACCACACACAACCCGCACAACCACCTCACAAACCGCCGCACTCTTTCCGCCGCCTCGCGCTAGTGCTAAAATCTTGCTACTGATGACCACGGCAGAGCCACTAACGGAAGAGCAGGAAGTCTTTCTTAAACACATACAGAAGAAGGGGCTGAAACGTACGTCTCAGCGCGCGCTGATCCTCGATGTCTTCCTGCGCACGGAAGACCATCTCTCCAACGAAGATTTATATCAGCTCGTCAAAAAAGAAGATCCGACGGTCGGCCAAACCACTGTCTACCGCACGCTCAAGATCCTGACTGAGGCCGGTCTCGCGCGCGAAGTTCGTTTCGGCGATGGACGCACGCATTACGAGCATAACTACAAACATCAGCATCACGATCACATGATCTGTTCGGAGTGCGGTAAGATCATCGAGTTTTTCTCCGCCGAGCTCGAAGCGTTACAGGATTCGATGGCCGCAGAGCACCAGTTTGAAATCACTCAGCACCTGTTGCGAATCATCGGCATCTGCGCGGATTGCCAGCATGAACAAAAACAACAAGAAAGAAACCTCACCGCCACCCCCTGAGTTTTACAAGCATCGTATTGATCATTATGGTTGGAGGTTGCAATGAGTGTTTCGATTACATTTGAACCCTCCGGAATTAGCGGAGTCGTCGCCGAGGGTACTTATCTCATCGACGCTGCGCGCCGCATGGGTGCACCGCTCGGAGAAGGTTGCACTGCCGGAAAGGGTGAGTGCCCGTCATGTGCTGTTTCAGTGAAATCGGGCGCAGCATTGCTTTCACTACCGAGTCTCGCAGAAGAGAAGCAACTCGGCGTTGAGCAACTCGATCAAAATTTACGATTAGCCTGTCAGGTTAAGATCGAGAATCCCGGTGACGTAGTCGTGATGGTCGCCGCGCGGCCGCAAACACGTAGCACGCCCAACAACACCGAAGCAGAGTTGCGTACGAAATTCGGCGCGTTGCCGTTGAAGAAAAAACTCGCGACGCTCGTGCAGTTAGAGGCTATCACGATGTCAGAGGCATTCGACTCCGCTATCGAGAAGCCGCTTGCCTTCGGCGCTAAAACATTCGACGCAATCGCAAACCGAGCGCGCGCACGAAGCGCACAGAAGAAATAATCATGAGCAGGCGAAAAGCAGTTGTGCTGGCGTTTGCGTTACTGATGCCGGTGCTTTTCGCTGCCTGTCCAAAGAACCAGCCACCACCCAGGCCCCGCGCAAGTATTTCAACCAGTTCGCGTCCGGCGCCAACCGCACCGATCGTCGCTGCTTTCAACGGCGAGCGAGCGATGGCCCACGTGCGAAAGCAGATTGATTTCGGACCTCGGCCGCCTGATAGTCCGCAGCTCGCGAAGACTCGTGCTTACATCGCCAACGAGTTGCGGTCTTATGGACTAACAGTATCGTTTGATGAGTTCACCGCCACGACTCCGCAAGGCGAAAAGAAGATGGTAAACGTCGTCGGCGAGATCGCAGGGGAAGCCAAAACGCTGATCCTGATCGGCAGTCACTACGAAACCAAGCATTACAAAGACATGTACTTCATCGGAGCTAACGATCCGGCAGCCTCCGTTGGCACGTTGCTCGAGATCGGACGAGTGCTCAGCAGCAGGAAGGAAAAACCAAACGTTACTTACCGGCTTGTAT
The DNA here is from genome assembly GCA_963826255.1 of uncultured Acidobacteriota bacterium. Classification (GTDB taxonomy): domain Bacteria; phylum Acidobacteriota; class Blastocatellia; order Pyrinomonadales; family Pyrinomonadaceae; genus PSRF01. The sequence goes on along the minus strand of CAWGWK010000002.1, from coordinate 3,885,174 downwards.
TCTTTGACGGTGAAGAGGCTTTTTGTGAAGGCTGGGACGACTGCGGAGATGAAGCCAATCCCGATAACACGTACGGCAGCCGCCACTATGTTTCACAACTGCGCGCCGCGAACGAACTCGGAAATACTGGCGCGCTGATTCTGCTCGATATGATGGGTTACAAGAATCTGGAATTGGGTCGCGATACTTTGAGCACAAGATGGTTGCAAGACATTATCTGGCAGACCGGACGCGAGCTCGGACACGGCAAACTCTTTGTCGATCGCGCAGAAGGTATCGGTGGTGACGATCATGAACCGTTTCTTAGTGCCGGAGTACCAGCGGTTGATTTGATTCAACTAAACTCGTATCCGCACTGGCATAAAGCTGACGACACGATCGATAAGGTATCTGCGCAGAGCATGAAAATCGTGGGAGAGACGGTGTTGGCGAGTTTGCCGAAGATCGTTGCGAGAGTCACGAATGATGCCGCAAAAGAGCAGAAACAATAAGCCACAAAGATGCACAAAAAGCACATAAGCAGAAAAGAGTAAGAGTCATGCTTACATCACCTGAGATACTCGTGCCGATGGATTTTTCGGCGTGTTCGGTGAACGCGCTCAAAGTTGCTGTCGGAATGGCGGCGCCTGAAGGTGATCTCACCCTGCTCCACGTTGTTGACGAAGAGTTTATCCAGGGCGCAGTCGCGGCGGGAATGGGAACGACGGAAGACATTAGAAACCGTCTCAAAGAGCAGGCGGAGATTAACTTCAGCAGCGTGCTCGAAGGCATGGAGACTGGTCAGGTCACGGTTGAAAGGATGATCGTTGTTGGCCTTCCCTTTGTTGAGATTCTGAAGATCGCGCGTGATCTGGATCTGCCGATGATCGTGATGGGAATCAGAGGGCAATCAACGCCCGCTGAAGAACTACTCTTTGGTTCAACTGCTGAGAAAGTTCTTCGCGGCACACGCGTGCCTGTGCTGTGCGTGCCGTTCTAACGTGCTTGTCATGAAAAGAATCGCAGTTATTCCCGGCGACGGAATTGGTCCTGAAGTAGTGCGCGAAGCGGTTCGCGTTCTGAAATACTTGCAAAAGACCAAAGCTGTCGAACTCGAGTTTGTTGACTTCGACTGGGGCGCGGAAAAATTTCTTCGTGACGGAGTCAGCCTCCCTCCGGGCGCGCTCGAAATGTTAACCAGGGAGTTCGACGCGATCCTCGCCGGTGCTTTCGGCGATCCGAGAGTTCCGTCAAACAAACACGCTGAAGACATTCTGTTAGGAATGCGGCGTGGTCTCGATCTCTACATCAACCTGCGACCGGTACGTTTGCTCAACGACCGGCTCACGCCGTTGCTCAACCGCAAAAGCGCGGACATCGACTTCGTCGTGTTCCGTGAAAACACTGAAGGCGCATACTGCGCCGCGGGTGGTTTTCTGAAACAAGGAACAGACGACGAGATCGCCCTTCAGGAAGACGTCAGTACGCGACGTGGAGTCGAGCGAATTATCGTTGCCGCCTTCGAGTACGCACGAGTGAATGGACGTAAACGCGTGACGATGGCTGACAAGTCGAACGTACAGCGCTTTGGTGGTGATCTTTGGCAACGTGTTTTCAAGGAAGTCGCGGAAGGTTATCCGGAGATCGAGGCTAATCATCAGTACGTCGATGCGATGGCAATGTACATGGTGCTCGATCCGGCGCAGTACGATGTGATCGTCAGCAACAATTTGTTTGGCGATATTCTGACGGATCTCGGAGCTGCGATTCAGGGCGGGCTCGGACTCGCAGCTTCAGGAAATATTCATCCGGGGAAAGTCTCACTTTTCGAACCCGTGCACGGCAGCGCGCCGCCGCTCGCGGGTAAGGGAATCGCAAATCCAATTGGAGCTATTCTGACCTCGGCGATGATGTTAGAATACCTGGGCTTCCAAACTTTGAGTAATGAAATAGAAGACGCTGTCCGCGGCGCGATCTCTGCAAACGAAACAACGAGAGATCTCGGAGGACAACTTTCTACAGAACAGGCAGGCATGGCTATCACGTCACGCCTTCGGAACATCGGGAAGAAGTAGAAGTGGAGGAGTCATGACGTGCACAGGGAAACTCACGACGAAGGCGATCGCAATTATTGTTATCGTGGCGATGCTCGATGCGGTGGGGCTCTCACCCGTACTCATGGTGTTCATCACTGGAGTAGTTTTTGTGGTCTGGCTAATCGCTCGTCGTGCACAAGCTCGCGAGATTGAACGAATTTTTGATTTCTACGTTGCGGCCGAGGCGATACTCCGCGAAGAAGAACGACGCTGGTACGGTTTCGAGATCGCCGAAGTGATCGAACACGGCGAGAGCCTGCTCGAAGTCATGCCCGATCCGCCGCCGCTGAATTACTTCGCACTCGGAGCGCTGTATCACCGTTTGGGAAATCATCAGGCAACTGTCGAGTATCTCTCTCGAGTAACTGAGGACGAGCTTTGCGATGAAACGCGTCGCACTACACCATCACCGCAATTGCGCCGTTACGTGATGATGTTGCGACGGATTGAATATCACCCATCGTCTGCGCCACACACGCTTGCAGCGATCAGAAGTTTGGAACGCGCACGTCAGCGCAGCGCGCAGAAAATGTTGGCGGAGAGCCGCGGGCTGATGGAGGCTGAAAAGCGTGCGGTGCGAATAGAAGTTCCTGTGCCGCAGGCGAAAGAGATACACGAGGAGATGAGCTTTGCGGCTTCGTTACCGCTGAGTGAAATCACGGCTCCGCCGCCTATTTCCAAAGTGCTGCACGACGTTTACCAGGAAGACACCAGAGCCAGTTGAACTCGCTTGTTTGAAACCCTGACAGCAGAAATCATTGCGATCGGGTCGGAACTGCTTGCGCCCGATCGCACTGACACAAACAGTCTCTGGCTCACCGAGAAACTCAACCGCCTCGGCATCGAAGTAAAACTCAAAACCATCGTCGGCGACGACGATGCCCGCCTGGAAGAAGCAATCAAAGATGCCGTTCGCAGATCGAAGGTGGTGATCACCACTGGCGGCCTTGGTCCAACCGAAGACGACATCACGCGTAAGATCACGGCCCGAGCACTTGGTCGCCGGCTACTGCTTGACGAAGATGTGCTGGCGGAGATACGGCAGCGTTTTCAGAGTTTTGGCGTTGTAATGCCGGAGCGAAATTCCCGACAGGCGATGGTGATTGAAGATGCAGAGGTGTTACCCAATCCAAATGGTACGGCACCGGGAATGTTCATCGATCATCACGGCACGGCGATCGTCCTTTTGCCTGGTCCACCACGCGAGATGCGGCCGATGTTTGAGAACCATGTCGCTGAACGACTTGCCGGACGTGCTGGGAGTTTGCGCGTGGTCCGTCGGATGTTGCGAGTAGCGGGAATGGGTGAGTCGGCGGTGGATGAAAAGATCGCGCCGGTTTACACGCAGTACGACAATCCTGTTACGACGATTCTCTTCAATCAAAGTGAGATTGAGATTCATCTGACGGCGCGTGGGCGCACGGAGAAAGATGCAAATGAGTTGCTCGATCGTTTGTCAGTTCAGATTGAAGAGCGACTCGGAAACGCGGTGTTCTCGTTTGCGGGTGAAAAGATGGAAGAAGTTGTGGGACTGAAGCTTGCGCTTGGCGGTTACACGTTGTCGGTTGCGGAGAGTTGCACCGGCGGCTTGTTGGCGCAGAGGCTAACAGAAGTTCCAGGCTCGTCGAAGTATTTCATCGAAGGCGTGGTAGCGTATGCGAACGACTCGAAGACTCGGACGCTCGGTGTAGAACCGATGTTGCTGATGGAGCATGGCGCGGTTAGTGCACCCGTTGCGGAAGCAATGGCGCAAGGGATTCGCAAGCGAGCGGGAACTGATTTTGGATTGTCCATCACCGGCATTGCCGGTCCTGGCGGCGGCACTGAAGAAAAACCGGTAGGCACTGTGTTCATAGCTCTGTCGGACGACGTAAAGACCGAACATCGCAAACTCAAGCTGCCCGGCGATCGCCAACTGATTCGCTGGCGCGCCTCACAAGCCGCGTTGGATCTTCTGCGCCGTTGACTGCTTTAGTTTAGCTTAATCTTAGCCTGCGAAGCAGGCGTAAGCATAAAGCCTGGGGTGCAAACCCCAGGAACCAATGTAGAAGAAACGACGAGCCCGCGAAAGCGGGCGACAGAGGTATGTAAACGACTGTCGCCCGACTTCGCGGGCTCGCATTCCTTTATTTGATCTTTCCTGGGGCTTGCGCCCCAGGCTTTATGCTTACATCTGCTTCGCAGGTTCTTTTCCTGGGGCTTGCGCTCCAGGCTTTATGCTTACGCCTGCTTCGCAGGCTCATGTGCCTGTTGTGCTTTTTTCCTGGCGCGCCAATCTTCCGCGAGGATGGCCCACCTTTCGTGATCGCGCCAGCGGCCGCAAATTTTTAGATATCTTCGCGAGAAACCTTCCTTCACAAATCCTGCTCGTTTAACTAAAGCAATCGAGGGTGCGTTACCAGGTTGAATGTTTGCTTCCAGTCGGTGGAGCTTCAAATCAACAAAGGCATAGCGCAGCATAAGAGCAACAGCTTCCGTCATGTAGCCTTGGCCCGCGAACTCTGCGCCAATTTGATAACCGAGATACGCACTTTGAAAGAGACCGCGAAAGATCTGGCTCAGGCTAATCGAGCCGAGGATGGCTTTGTCTGTGCGGCGACAAATAAAAAAGCAAGCAGTAGTATCTACCCGGCACCTTTCCAGAAACGCGGCAAACTGTTCAGGCGATGTTGGCGGCGATGCGAGTCCGTGATTGAAGGAAGCGCTGCGACGGTTGAGCGCCAGGTATTCATCCTGATCCTTTTCTTGTGGCGGACGCAGGAACATGTGTTTTCCTTCTATTACGGTAGATGACATTTGACCGTCGAGAGTAAATTTGTTGCGACCACTACTCGTTGTCATTATTGCATACGTGTTGGGTTCGATTCCGTTCGGATATTTGATCGTGCGGAAGAAGCTGGGTGACGACATTCGTCAAAGTGGCTCGGGTGGAACGGGCGCAACCAACGTTTCACGCCGGGCGGGAAAGACTGCGGGTGTGATCACGCTGGTGCTCGACGCGTTGAAGGGAAGCCTCGCGGTTCTAATAGCAAACGGATTGTCTCCGAATGTGGGGTGGATCATTGCCACTGCTGCCATTGCTGCGATCGTGGGCCATATGTTTCCTGTCTGGTTAGGGTTTCGTGGCGGCAAAGGCGTGGCGACTGGAGTCGGAGTTTTTTTGATACTGGCGCCGATCTCTGTGTTGTGCGCGGCTGTCATATTCGTCGCCATTGTTTTGTTGACGAGGTACGTATCATTGGGTTCGATCCTAGCTGCCGCAACGATTCCGTTGTTTGTTTGGTTGCAGAGTGTGTTTGTTGAACCGCCAGCGGACTTGCGGTCGTTGTTGCTGGCGGCCGTTGTGGGAGCGGTGCTGATTGTGTTTGCACATCGAGGAAATATTGCGCGACTCCTCCGAGGGACCGAAGCAAGAATTTAAGAATGAAACGGATCGCGATCATTGGAGCGGGAAGTTGGGGGACTGCGCTTGCAGTAATTGCCGCACGCGCTGGTCACGAGGTGTGCCTTTGGTCTCGGAATTCCGAAGTCGTAAGTTCAATCGATGAACGGCGAGTTAACTCGCGCTACCTGACCTCCACTTCGATTCCGGATAGTGTGATTGCGACCACTGACATCAATGCCGCGCTCGGTGGGGCTTCAATGGTTGTTCTCGCTGCCCCTTCGCACGCCGCGCGCGAATTGCTACTAGCGATGTCGCCGTCGTTGGAAGAAGCGGCCATCGTCGTCAGCGTTTCAAAAGGCATCGAGGTTGAAACCGGCAAACGAGTATCGGAAATAGCAAAAGAGGTGTTGGGAAATCCGCATCCCTTCATTTGTCTATCTGGTCCATCATTCGCAAAAGAAGTGGTCACGGGACATCCGACGGCGATAGTAGCGGCAAGTAAAGACATCTTAGCAGCGCGTACAGTTCAGAATGATCTGAGTTTCGAGAATCTGCGCATCTACACCAATACAGACGTGATTGGTACAGAGCTCGGCGGCTCGGTGAAGAACGTAATGGCGATTGCCGCGGGCATGGCGGCCGGGTTGGGTTTCGGTTCGAACAGTGTTGCAGCGCTCATCACACGCGGACTCGCGGAGATCACACGTTTCGCCCGGCGCGAAGGCGCACAGGTGGAAACGTTGATGGGACTCGCGGGACTCGGAGACCTGGTACTGACGTGTACCGGAAGCCTTTCACGTAACCGGTTTGTTGGCGAGGAACTCGGCAAAGGAAGAACGCTCGAGGAGATCGTGGCGGAGTTGAATGAAGTGGCCGAAGGCATCAACACTGCACGCGCGGTGAAGAAACTCGCGGACCGCGCAGGTCTTGAAATGCCAATCACGAATGAAGTGAATGCGGTGCTTTACGATGGCAAACCCGCACGCGAGGCAGTTGCGGAATTGATGAGCCGCCCGCTGCGTGAAGAAATGTAGACAGGATTACAGGATTAGACATGATTTACATGTTAATCCTGATAAATCATGCCAATCCTGTAAACAGTCCCGATCAGCCTCGCTCTCGTTCGGATATGCTAATATTCGAAACCGCAAGCCATCGTCATTCCGTGACAAAGTAAAGGAGCCCATCAAATGTTCAAGACGTTCCGTGCGTCTCGTACGAGCATCATTCTCTGTCTCGCCTTTGCGCTTAGTCTTTCCGCGACACCGGTTCACGCCCAAGCTCCTGTCGCACCGGCGAAACAGCCGGACCTGCTCAAGGCCTTGCAGTATCGAAGTATCGGGCCTTATCGCGGTGGCCGGTCCGCAGCAGTTGCCGGAGTCCCTTCGCAGCCGTTTGTTTATTACTACGGCGCGACCGGTGGCGGTGTTTGGAAAACCACGGACGGCGGCATCAACTGGGAATCCGTTAGCGATGGTTCGGTGTTCGGCACGGGCTCCGTCGGCGCGATCGGAGTTTCCGATTCCGATCCCAACGTAGTTTATGTAGGCATGGGCGAGTCACCGATTCGCGGCAATGTCTCGCATGGCGATGGTGTTTATAAATCGACCGACGCCGGTAAAACGTGGAAGCGCATTGGTCTCGAAGACACGCGACAGATCCCGCGCATCAGGGTGCATCCGAAGAATCCTGACCTTGTCTACGTTGCTGCGTTGGGCCATGTTTGGGGGCCAAACGAACAGCGCGGAGTATTTCGTTCTAAAGACGGTGGCAAGACCTGGGAAAAAGTCCTGAGCCGAGGGAACAAAGCAGGCGCGATCGATCTCATTCTCGATCCCGGTAATCCCAACACGATCTATGCAGGCTTCTGGGAAGTCTATCGTAAGCCCTGGACGCTGGAGAGCGGTGGTCCAGGCGGTGGCATTTTCAAATCCACCGACGGCGGTGACACGTGGACTGAGTTGACGCGAAATACCGGTTTGCCGCGAGGCATGATCGGCAAAGTAGGTATTACAGTCTCGCCAGCAAATCCGGAACGAGTATGGGCGATTGTGGAAGCTGAGGATGGCGGAGTCTTTCGTTCCGATAACGGTGGACAGACGTGGACCAAAGTCAACGAAGAGAGACGGCTGCGACAACGCGCGTGGTACTACACGCGCATCTATGCGGATCCGAAGAATGTCGATAGTGTTTACGTTTTGAACGTGGGTTTCTTCAGATCGAACGACGGTGGCCGCACTTACAACACCATCGCTGTTCCACACGGGGATAACCACGATCTTTGGATCGCTCCCGACGATCCAAACCGGATGATTCAGAGTAACGACGGCGGTGCCAATGTTTCTTTTAACGGCGGCCGGAGCTGGACCGAGCAGGATCAACCGACCGCGCAATTTTATCGCGTCGCTCTCGACAACGATTTTCCTTACAACGTGTACGGTGCGCAGCAGGACAACTCCACCATCCGCATTGCAAGCCGCACGACCGGAAACAGTATCGGGACCAGCGCTTGGCATGACGTTGGCGGCGGCGAGTCGGGCTGGATCGCGCCGTCTCCAAAAGACTCGAATATCGTTTATGCAGGGTCTTACGGTGGTCTGACGACGCGATACGATCACCGCACCGGTCAGGAACGAAATATCAGTCCCTATCCAAACAATCCGATGGGCGCGGGCGCTGACGTTTTGAAGTACCGATTTCAGTGGAACTTTCCGATAGTTTTCTCGGCACACGATCCCAATACGCTTTACGCCGCAGCTAATGTTTTATTCAAGTTGACAGACGAAGGTAATAGTTGGCAAATCATCAGTCCCGATCTGACGCGCAACGACAAAACAAAGCAGGGAGCGTCGGGTGGCCCAATAACTAAAGACAATACCAGTGTCGAATACTACGCGACGATCTTTGCGGCGATGGAATCACCGGTGCAGGCCGGTACGATCTGGACCGGAAGCGATGATGGACTCATTCACATCTCGCGCGACGGCGGAAAGAATTGGTCCAACGTCACGCCGCCGAGCAGCATCATGCCTGACTGGATTCAGATCAATTCAATCGACGCGTCGGCACACGATGCGGGAACGCTTTATGTTGCCGGAACCATGTACAAGTGGGACGACAACAAGCCGTATCTTTACAAGACGAGCGACTACGGCAAGACGTGGAAGAAAATCACCAATGGAATTCCCAACACTGCATTCACGCGCGTGATTCGGGAAGATCCAAATAAGCGCGGACTGCTTTACGCCGGTACTGAAACCGGAATGTACGTCTCGTTTGACAACGGCGAACGCTGGCAGTCGTTGCAACTCAATCTGCCCGTAGTGCCCATCACCGATCTGGCAATTCAGAAACGTGAAAAAGAACTGGTAGTCGCGACGCAGGGTCGCTCATTTTGGATCCTCGATGATCTGCCGGTGCTGCATGAATTCATGGAGGCTGGTGGTCTGAATGCGGTGGCAGAAACGCGGCTGTTCAAACCGAAGGAGAGTTATCGGATGCCTGGAGGTGGTGGAGCCCCGCTTCCGTCGACGGCCACTGTTGGAAGGAATCCTCCGAACGGAGTGGCGGTCTACTATTCGTTGAAGTCTAAACCAACGAATACTCTTGAGCTTGAGTTTCTTGACTCGGCGGGCAAGTCGATTCGAAAGTTCACCGCGCGCGTACGCAAACCAGGCGAGGCCGAAACTCCCACTCCGACACCATCGCCTGAGGGCGGAGGTTTCGGCGGAGGTGCAGCCCCGCCCGTGCCCATGGAGGTTGGACTCAATCGTTTTGTCTGGGACACGAGATATACGGACGCAGTGCGCTTTCCGGGAATGATCCTTTGGGCTGGCGAAACGCGTGGACCAAAGATGTCGCTCGGAACGTACCAGGTAAAACTCACAGTCGACGGTAAAGCTTTAACTCAGAACTTCGAGATCAAACCGGATCCGCGTTTGACTACTAGACCTGAGGATTACGCGAAACAACTCGAGTTAGGTCTGAAAATTCGCGATAAGCTGAGCGAAACTCATAATGCGATCATTCAAATCCGCGATGTGCGAAAGCAGGTAGAGGATTTGCTGAAACGCCTCGCGGGGCAGCCGAACTTTAAAGTTATCAACGATGCCGGCACTGCGCTGAACAAAAACCTGACTGCGGTCGAGGAGACACTCTACCAAACAAAGAATCAGAGCAATCAGGATCCTTTGAACTATCCGATTCGACTCAATAACAAACTGGCGGCACTCGGCGGTGTTGTGGCGAGTGCTGAAGCTGCACCGACGGCGCAGTCGTATGCAGTTTACGATGAACTCGTTACGCAAATCGATGCGCAGTTACAGAAGCTAGCGCAGATCATGCGAACGGATGTGCCGGCGTTTAATCAACTAGTGCGCGATCAAAGTATTCCGGCGGTGGTGGTCAAGCCGCAAAGTACTAATCCGTCAAATAATCCGTGAAATCCGTGGTAAATACTAAACGGCTTGCAGAAATAACCAACGCCCGGCTTACCGGTGATGAAACACTGATCATCACGGATGTAAGTCACGATTCGCGCCGTGTCGGTAACGGAACGCTATTCGTGGCCGTCGCAGGTGTCCTTTTCGATGCGCACAAGTTTGTGCCGCTAGTCATGGCGCAGGGCGCTGCCGGAGTGTTGTCTGAGCGCCCGGCCCCCGAAGATTTTACGGGTGCATGGCTTCAGGTAGCTGACGTTCGCTGCGCGATGGCGCTTGCTGCCGCGGAAGTGCATCAACACCCATCCCGCGAACTTCACCTCACCGGCATCACCGGAACGAACGGCAAAACAACCACCGCTTACTTGATCGCTTCAATTCCCGAAGAGGCCGGCGAGCCGGTAGCGATGACGGGCACGGTTGAGTACCGTCTGGGCAAGGAGCGATTCAAAGCAGATCGCACCACACCCGAAGCTACCGACATGCAGAGGCTGTTGCGACGCGCAGTCGAGATTGGATGTCGCACCGCGGTCATGGAATGCTCTTCGCAAGCGATGGATTTTCGTCGTTGTGACGAACTGGAATACGCTGTTGCCGTGTTCACAAATCTCACGCGCGACCACCTCGATTACCACAAGACCATGGAAAACTACTGGTACGCCAAACAGCGACTCTTTGACGGCCGTTTGGGAACGCGACCACGCAGCTCGGTTATCAATGTCGACGATCGCTACGGTGTGGAGCTCGCCACATCGCTCGAGAAAGATGGTCTACACGTGATTCGCTATGCAGTTAATGCTGATGCGGATGTTACTGCTCACGATCCGCAGTTTTCGCTGAGTGGCATGCGTTTCCGGCTCTCGACTCCGGCGGGCGATCGCGATTTTCATTCACCATTGGTTGGTCCACCGCACGTCTACAACACCCTGGCTGCTGTCGCGAGTGGACTGGCGCTCGGTTACGATCTCGACGTCATAACTGCGGCCCTGGAGAAGTGCACTGGTGCGCCAGGCCGTTTTGAGCGAGTCGCGCATGAAGGAGATTTTTCCGTTGTAGTTGATTACGCGCATACTGACGATGCGCTGTTGAATGTGTTGCGGACGGCACGCGAGGTTGTAAAAGGGAAGATCATCACCGTCTTTGGTTGTGGCGGCGATCGTGATCGATCGAAGCGTGCCCCGATGGGCGAAGCCGCCGGAAGTTTGAGCGACGTTGTAATTCTTACTTCGGACAATCCGCGCACGGAAGACCCGGAGCAGATTTTGTGTGATGCTGAAGAGGGTATTCGGAAAACGGGGAAGCCTTACAGAAAGATCTCCGATCGGACTGAGGCCATTCACCAGGCGATCTCCGAAGCCCAAATTGGCGACCTCGTTTTGATTGCTGGTAAGGGGCATGAGGATTATCAGATCATCGGCCGCGAGACATTTCATTTCGACGACAAAGAAGTGGCGCGCGCGGCGTTAGCCGAAAGACGTTGAGACAGGATTTACAAGATTTTCAGGATTTACATGATTTATTTACCTGTTTTTTTGATCGTGACCGCCTTTTGGTCAGGATCTTATGGCCCGCCCAAACAGATCGCCACGATCAACGACCGATCGATCACGGAGAGCAGTGGTCTGGTCGCATCGCGAGCGATACCGGGCGCGTATTGGACTCACAACGATTCCGGCGATGGACCATTCATCTATGCCTTCGACAGTCGTGGTGAGTCACTGGGCGCCTTTCGAGTGGCAGGCGCCGAGGCGCGTGATTGGGAAGACATCTCAATCGGACCTGGCCCACAGCGCAACAAGTCGTATCTATACGTCGGCGACATTGGCGATAACGATAGACAGCGTTCTGAGTTGGTGATTTATCGTGTCCCGGAACCGGTCCTGAATAACGCCAAGCCAACCAGGAGCCGGCCCGCTGTAACTGAACCAGCAGAAGCCATTCGCCTGCAATATCCGGACGGCAAGCACGATGCAGAAGCGCTGCTCGTGCACCCTACGAGCGGAAGCATCTACATCGTTACTAAAGTTCCGATTGCAAATCCGGTCGTTTATGAAGCAGAAGCGCCGTTGACTCCAGGCAAGTTGATGACGATGAGACGAATCGGCGAGGTCAGGGTCCCCAGTCTTTTTGGTGGCGTGATCACCGGAGGCGGTATCTCTCCTGACGGACGCCGCGTCGCACTCTGTGATTATTTTCAGGGTTACGAGTTAGTGCTTCCACCGAACGCTTCCAACTTTGATGACATTTGGAAACAACGAATGATCGGGTTCGATCTCGGTAAGCGGAAGCAAGGGGAAGCAATCGCCTACCGCCTCGATGGCAAAGCGCTGTTGGCAACGACTGAAGGGAAACAATCCTCGCTGTTTCAAGTCGAGCGTAATTGAGCCACAAAAAGGCGCAAAAAGCACAAAGAATTAATTAATCACTTGTCCCTTCTGTGCTTCTTTGTGGCGCAATCTCTTTGCGGCGCAGCAACAACCAGTAAACAGGTAATCCGAGAAGGATCAGGAAGAGGCCGATGGCTGATTGGCGCGGAGTGTTGCGTATTGTCTGGAAAATCAGCCACGCTGAGACTGTCAGAAATAAAATCGGCACATACGGATAGCCCCACGTGCGATAAGGCCGCTCAGCATCTGGTTCGCGCTTGCGAAAGATAAAGATAGATCCGGCGACGAGTGCGTAGAACAGCGTCAACGCGAAGATTGCATAGTCAGTGAGCGTGTCATATGAACCGGACAACGCTAATACACACGCCCAAACTCCCTGGACCACCAGCGATCGAATCGGCACATGAGTGCGCGGCGATACCTGGGCCAAACTCTTAACGACCAGACCATCCTTCGCCAACGCGTAAGGTATGCGCGCTGTGGCCAGGATCGACGCGTGCAGCGCGCCGAACGAAGAAGTCATCATGGCTCCAGCCATCAACGTTACGGCAGCTGCCCCGAGCAGCCGTCTCACTACCTCTGCGGCTACAGACGAAGATGCCGGCACGCTTGCAATTTCCGTCGGGGTCAGCACGTGGAAATAGCTTAAGTTCACGAACAGGTAGAGGCCCATGACTACAAGACTGCCTCCAATCAAAGCGAGAGGCAGATTGCGCCCGGGGTTTTTAACTTCGCCGGCGAGGAAAGTGAGATTATTCCAACCGTCATACGCCCACAGTGCGCCGATCATTGCTGCGGCAAACCCTGCGACTCCGCCAGTAGTTATCGGCACTCCTTCACAGTTACCGCCCGTGTTTGCGAGAGCTAGATTGCCCCAATCGCCTCCACTATAAAAGAACGCACCGAAGCCGACGCCAAGCAACAGCAAGATCTTCATGCCGGTAAGAACACTGGCCACACCGCCACTTACGCGAACCGCCGCGCAATTGATTAGTGTGGTAACGATGATCGCGGAAAGAGCGACGAGCTGCAGACGACCGAAGGACACAACATGACCGCCGGGAAGCGTGTACTGAAAGTACGTGTGGGTTAACGCTCCTGCGACGAGGTCATTGAGAAAGATAGCGAAGCCGACAGCAAGTGCAGCCGCCGAAGCCGTGCGCGCGATCAGGAATTGGGTCCAGCCGTAGATAAAACCGAAAGGCCGCCCATACGCGTCACGCACGATCCCATACTCACCGGCGGCCCGCGGCTTCATTGCGAGCAGTTCCGCGTAAGTCAGTGCGCCGGCCAGTGAAAGAAGGCCGGCAATGACCCAGACAATGAGCGCTTTGCTTGGTGAGCCGACATTGCACGTCATGACGCGTGCTTTCAGAAAAACGCCCGTGCCGATGATGTTGGCAACGTTGACTGAGATCGCAGCGACCAATCCGAGCCCGCGGATGAGTTGTGTGTGCTCAGGTTTCATAAACTTTGTCCACGGATTTCACAGATGATCTGTGTAATCTGTGGATTAGTATCCGGCGTCGTTGACGATCAGGTCTTCGTAAGTATCGCGACGTCGAATCAGGTCGGCAGTGCCATCTTTGCGGATCAAGACTGCCGCAGGCAAGGGCCTGCCGTTGTAATGAAACATTTGCGCCAGAGAATAAGCGCCGCAGTTAAGGAGTGCGAGCACCTCGCCTGGACCAACGTTCTCAGGAAGTTTGCGATAGTCCGGTAGACGTCCCTCGCGTTCGATGTCGAAATAGACGTCACCTGAATCACAGAGAGGACCAGCCACTTTGTAGTCTCGAGCGTATGGTGCACCTGCGCGAGAGGCGGAGATCAAGTGGTAGTACCACTTGTAATTGTTCATCGAGAGCATGATGTTGTAGCCGGCATCGGTCAACAGCCAGACGTCACCGGTTTCCGGACGGCTCTTGATATTGCGCACAGTGGTCAGCACTAGACCAGCATCGGCAATGACGCTGCGCCCGGGTTCCAACAAGATCGTGACCTGGTCCAACAAATGTTCCGCATTCGCTGCTTGGGCTGATTCACGCGCGACGCGAAGGGCTTCGCGCAGCACGGCGGCAGGCTCGAGCTCTGCGCCTAACATGTCGCGCTCGTGCTCCGGAAGTTGATCTGCCTGCGAACGATCGCGCAGGTAGTTGACGGGAATGCCGCCGCCGAGATTGATGTGTTCAAGCGTGTGCCCGGTTTCACGATGAATCGTTACCAGGTGCTCCCACATGCTCTTGAACGCTTCAGCGAAGGGCTCAACGTCGGGAGTCTGCGAGCCGACGTGAATGTGAATCCCGCATACTTTGATTAAGTCCTGTCTCTCCAGACCACGACGAAACGCAGCCAGCACTTCGGACGATGAAATGCCGAACTTCGAAGTCAGCAGCGCTGTTTGTAGACCGAGATGTGATCGCGTACCGATTTCCGGCACGAGACGCAACGTGATGCGCGCCGTCGGTACTTCCTCGCCAAGTGCTCGCAACCGTTCCACTGATTGTTCCACCAGCTCGATCTCGTAAATCGAGTCGACGTTGATAGCGTAAATTCCGGCGCGCACCGCATCGTCAATCTCGTCATCGCATTTGCTGGTGCCGTTGAAGATGATCTGCTCGGGTTGGAAACCTACTCGCAAAGCCTTGAAGAGCTCGCCGCCACTGTTGACTTCGATGTCGATGCCGGAATCCAGCACCACTTTAAGGATCCCCATGTTTGAGTTTGCCTTCGATGCGTAGCAAAACTTGATGGGACGATCCACAGCCTTAGCGGCGAGTTGTAAACGGCTGATGTTGTCGCGTATGCGACTTTCAGAAAAGACAAATAGCGGCGAGTTGAATTTCTTTACTAACTCGAGCGTGTCTACACCGTTGACGGTCAGATGATCGTTGCTGACTTCAAGGTAACCGGGAATGGACCAGGCGGGACACAAAGCGGCTGTTGACATAGGGCTCCACGCAAATCAGGCCATAGATCTACACGGATGACACGGATCAAGCGGAAGGCCAGTTCTGATCTGTGTCATCAGTGTTAATCTGTGGCTGATAAATTCTTAATTTGAACGAACGAAGTTGTAACTCAGTGTACCGCTAACCCTCACCGGTTCTCCCATCAACAATGTCGGCGAAAACCTTGCCAACCGAGCCGCATTGACGGCCGGAGCGTGCAGATGCTGTGGACCAGACACTGCTTTTGCTTCAATCACCGCGCCTTGTTCGTCGATCACAACCGCGACCAACACGACACCACTGGCTTCGCCGGCAGGAACTTCCGGCACCGGCAAGTAAATGGCTTTGCCATTCAACATACCACCGGAGATGGGGCCACGTTTTGCGTTTGGCTGTCCCGGGGTTGGTGGTTGATTGTTCGCGGCATTGGGTGCGCCAGCCGCTGCGCCAGTTTCGGTGTTACCTTCCCCTGGATTGGGCAGGGCAGTCTCGCCCTCGGGCCGATTTCGCGCGTTAGGGTCCTGCTTCTGATTTGGGTCTTCGGGATTGGGCTGCTCAGTGTTTGCAGCAGTCGTCTTTGGTTGTTCCATCTGTCGCTCAGGTAATACGAACGAGCTGAGAAATTTTTCCTCGAGCGCTTCGTCCTTCTTGGTATTGAGCGAAACGATTGCGTAGAAACGCTTCCTCGTGACAAAGGCGTTTACCGAACCAGTGAGATCGCCGATGGTCAGTTTGTAAGATCTGCCGGTGTGACCGTGAAAAGGACGGCTACTCACCAGGACCAGCTTGCTCGGAGTTTCTTTCGAGCGAATCTTTGCCGGGAAAAAATTTTTGAATGCGTCCATGTAAGAATTAAACCTTGCAAACTCTGTGTATTGTGCAGGATTCGATTTGATGCCGCTTAGTGAAGCAATTGCGAGAACTGGTCCGGCGGATGATGTCTTCAGGTATAACCGGGCGTTCAGTTCCATCTTGTGGTACGGGAATGTGGTTGTTTCCGTGGTCGGATTTTTAGGCATGGAAACAGTGAATTCTTCGCCTTCGGGACTGATTGTTTCCCATTCAGTCCAGGCTTCTTTTTGAGCCTGTACGGAAAGCGGCAGAGCTGTCAGAAGAAGAATGGCGATAGCCAAATGTAAACGACGAAAATGCATGTCATTACCTCCTCGGTTTGTATTGACCACGTGGAGTGCTGATTCAGCCGCTGAATCAGTTTGGTTTTCGGACTCTAGTCTGCGGGCTGTAACACTGTCAAGAGGTCCTCTGCGTGATCTTTGCGTTCTTTGCGCCTCTGCGGTAAACCAAATTTTTGCATACAATCACCGCAGAGCCGCAGAGGGCGCTGAGGTTACGCAGAGGCAAGCTTCTCTTTTTCCATATCCACCAGAACTCTACGAAGAATCTTTCCTGACGGCGACTTGGGTATCTTCTCGGCGAATTCGATATACCGGATGCGTTTGTGTGGCGCCACTCTTTCCGCGACAAATTGAAGAATCGCGTCGGGTTCAACCGGCTCCCGTAATACAATGATTCCTTTTGGGACCTCGCCCGCTTCATCGTCGGGATAGGGAATTACAGCAGCGTCCGCGATGGATGGATGAGTCAGCAATACGGCTTCGAGCTCCGCGGGTGGAACCTGGAAACCTTTGTACTTAATTAACTCCTTCGCGCGATCGACGATGAAGAAGTGTCCATCTTCGTCGGCGTAGCCAATGTCGCCCGTATGAAGCCAGCCTTCGACATCGATAGTTTCGGCAGTCGCGTCCGGCCGGTTGAGATAGCCTTTCATAATTTGCGGACCCCGCACACAAACCTCGCCGCGCTCTCCCGGACCAAGCATTTCGCCATGTTCGAGATCGATGATCTTGCACTCGGTGTTGGGTGCGGGAACGCCCACCGAGCCAAACTTAGTGACTCTCGGTGGCGCGGGCGACGAATGAGTAACAGGACTGGTCTCCGTCATGCCGTAGCCCTGCCGAATAATACATCCGAGGCGGTCCATGCACGCGCGCGTTAGTTCTTCGCCCAATGGCGCCGCGCCGCAGAAAATCGTGTGCAGGCTGGGCAGTTTGTAGTTGTCAACGATTGGGTGCTTACTCAACGCCAGCACAATCGGCGGTACCAGGTGCGCGAGACTCACTTCGTAGTCCTGAATTGCTTTCAGGAACGACTCCAAATCAAAGCGCGGCATCAGTACGATCGTCGAGCCGCTATAAAGGCCCATGTTCAAAATTACGACCAGGCCGTAGATATGAAACAGCGGCAGCACGCCGATCAAAGTATCAGTTTCGTAGAAATAGCAGAGCCCTTCCATCTGGCAGATGTTGGCAACGAGATTGTGGTGCGTGAGCATGACGCCCTTCGGCAGTCCCGTCGTACCACTTGAATAGGGAAGGGCGACAAGATCTTCAAACGGATCGATCTCGACCTGCTCGGCACGACCCTTGTCGATCAAAAGCGAGTCAAATGAAGTGGCTCCTTCCGCCGAACCAAACACAAAAAGTTCTTCGATGCCGGCTTCGCGTGCATCCCCTGCCTTTTCTGCGCAGGCGGGCACTGTTACAAGGAAACGAGCGCCTGAGTCTTTGAGTTGATGCGCAATTTCATGCTTTGTATAAAGTGGGTTGATTGGGGTGACGATCCCACCCAGAGTCGCAATAGCGTGAAAGGCAATGGCATACTCGGGACAGTTTGGACTCAGGATGCCAAACACGTCACCTTTTTTGAAACCACGCTGGGCCAGGTTGTAGGCCACGATGCTGATCGAATCCGCGAGTTGCGCGAAAGTGACTGCCCTGCCGGTTGGGCCATCGATTAGGGCAGGTTTGTCAGCGAGCTCTTTTGCGCGGTGCAGAACGAAAGGCGTAAGCGCAGTCCGGGGGATGGAAACGTCTGGGTAGGGTCCTTTGATTATCATGTGTTCACAGAGTCCGGGATTTACAGGATTTTCAATGGGGTGATTCTAATAAGCCTGATCCGAAAAGAGAAACGAAATGTCCCTCAATATCGTCTGTCTCGCGACTTATTTTAAGGGCGCTGATTTCATTCGTGAATGCAAAGAGCACGGCTGCGGTGTCGTTTTAATTACGAAAGAGAAGATGCTCCGGGAAGACTGGCCGCGTGACAGTCTCGACGATCTGATAGCAGTGCCGAACGACGCCGGACCAGCGCTATTCATCGATCTGCTAGCCTTTCTCGCGCGCAAGGCGAAGATAGATCGAGTGATTGCGCTCGAGGAGTTTGATGTTGTTACCGCCGCTCTCATGCGTGAGCACTTATGCTTACCGGGGTTGAGCAGTTCCAGTGCCAAGATCTTTCGCGATAAGCTATCGATGGCGGTCTACAGCCAGCGGGCAGGGATCAACCTGCCGGAATTTGTGCCCTTAGTCAACACTGGGGAAGTTGATGAGTTCATGAAACGCGTTCCCGGACCATGGATCATCAAGCCGCGTTCAGACGTTTCTGCCATTGGAATTCGGAAAGTAAATCAACCTGAGGAAGTGTGGCGTGCGATTGATGAAATGAACGAGCGCCCGAATCTGCGTGAGCGTGCGTCTTATTACCTGCTGGCGCGTTTCATTCCGGGTGAGGTCTTTCACGTCGATTCTGTAGTTAACGACGGCAGGGTTGTTTTTGCAGGAGCCAATCAATATGGACGTCCCCCGATGCAAGTGGCACATCAGGGCGGTGCTTATGTTTCGCGCACGCTGGCGCGAGGTTCGAGTGACGAGAAAGCGCTGTTGAACACAAACAGGAAGTTGATCCAGGCGCTCGGTTTACAGCGTGGGGCCGCGCACGCGGAGTTCATCAAGAGCGAGGCTGATGGAAAATTTTACTTTCTCGAAATCGCCGCGCGCGTAGGCGGCGCTTATATCGCTGACGTACTCGAGGCTGCATCGGGCATCAATCTATGGCGAGAGTGGGCCAGGTTAGAGATAGCCGACGGACAGGGGCCCGCGAAGATCACACCGCTGCGTAGGGAGTATGCGGGAATAATATTGTCACTTGCGAAGCAAGAGGAGCCTGACACGTCGGGGTACGTTGACGAAGAGATCGTCTATCGCGTGAAAAAGCGACACCATGCGGGATTGATCGTTCGCTCCCCACGCCTCAAACGAGTCAACGAATTGTTAGATGATTACGGCCGCCGTTTTGCGGAAGACTTCGTCGCCGTCGCCCCGCCACCGGAAAGACCTGAATAGGGCCACAGATTTACGCAGATAAGTACGGATCAGATCCGTCACAAATCCGCGTTAATCTGTGGCTGAAACTGGTTGGAGATATTTATCGAGCCAATCGATGACGGTGTGGAACCAGAGTTGTGAGTTTTGAGGTTTCAGGACCCAGTGGCCCTCGTCCGGAAATATCAGCATTTTCGAATCGATTCCCTTGCGCTGCACCGCGGTGAACAGTTGCATGCCTTCACCGATCGGCACGCGATAATCCAACTCGCCATGAATGATCAGTATCGGCGTATTGAAGTTCTGTACGAACTTATGTGGTGACCAGCGACTGTACATCGCAGGGTTGGTCCACGGAGTTCCTTTAAACTCCCATTCCGGAAACCATAGTTCTTCCGTCGTGGCGTACATGCTCTCGAGGTTGTAAACACCATCGTGCGAGACGAGCACCTTGAAGCGGAATCGCGGATCGTTGTTATGTCCGAGGATCCAGTTCACCATGTAACCGCCGTAACTGGCTCCGGCAGCCCCGATACGATTTCTGTCAATAAACGAATTGCGGCGCAGCATATCAGCGACTCCGTTCATCAGGTCGATGAAAACTTTACCGCCCCAGTCGCCGCTAATCTCATTCACAAACTGTTGACCGTAACCTGTCGACCCGCGCGGATTCGGCGCAAACACAACGTAACCAGCATTCGCGAACACCTGCGGGTTCCAACGATAGCCCCAGTTGTCGTTCCATGCGCTCTGTGGTCCACCATGAATCAGCACGAGGAGAGGATACTTTTTAGTCGCGTCGAAATTTGTCGGCTTCACGATATAGCCGTGGATCTTCTTGCCAACTGCTCCTGTCCATTCCACTTCTTCCGCAGGCTTCAGGTTCGCGCGGCTCATCAACTGCGAATTCACGGAGGTAAGTGGGGTCAAACCAGTGCCGTCGGCGTTCGCGGTGTAGATCTCTGCGGGTGCTGTCATCGAGCTGGACGAGAAGACGAGCGCTTTGCCATCTGGTGAAATCCCGAGATCACTGGCAAACACATTCGCAACCATCTTCTGCGGCACACCGCCAGTGAAAGGAATGCGAAAGATCGGACTCTTCCCACGATCGCCTGCGGTGAAATAGATGAACTTACCGTCGGGCGAAGCGATTATGTCGTTAACCTGAAGATCAAATCCCTTCGTTAACTCGACGCTCGTGCCGGTGGCCCGGTTGTAGGCCATCAAGCGCCAGCGATCCGCTTCAAAACCGGCAGTCGCCTGCGAACGGTACAGGATGAACTTCCCATCTCGCGTGTAGACTGGACCAACATCGTAGCCACGATTCCGAATGGTGATGTTCTTCGCAGGTCCACCGGCAAGGGGCATCACAAAGATGTCGCTGTTGGTTGAAATCGCTTCGACTTTATCCGGATTCCGCAAGTAGGCGATCTCGGATGAGTCAGGAGAGAATGCATAATCGACCCCCGTATCCGCGGCATATGGTGGTGAGTCAAAGTCGCCTGTGGTTACATTGCGGGCCGTTCCACCTTTACTCGGAACTACAAAAACATGTGTGCGTTTTACGTCGCGCCACTCATCCCAGTGCTTGTACAGCAGTCGTGTGACGATGTGCGCTTTAACTTTGCTATTCCCGGCTTGCTCGTCTCGCTTCTTGTTGCAGTCGTCGTTGTCGCAATCGGGATAGACGTCTGATCTGAACGCGATCCACTTTCCGTCGGGCGACCAGACCGGGAAGGCGGCTCCGGTTGAAATCTTAGTGATCTGATCTTTGTTATCGCCGTCGGCATCCATTACCCAGATCTGGCCGCCGGTCGTGTAGGCAATCTTTTTTCCATCGGGCGACCAGCGCGGCGCGGATGAGCGATCGCCGGTCGTTAACTGCTTCATCGAGCCGCCTTCGGTTGACATTACGTAGATGTGCGTCACGACTCGATTTGCATCGAAGTTGACGTCACCGATGGTGAAAGCAATGCGCTTCCCGTCAGGCGAGAGCTGCGGATCGGCGACACGGCGCACTTTGAGCAGGTCTTCGACGGTGTAAGTTCGATTTTGCGCCGCGGCTAGCGAACATAGACCAACCAGCAAAACAACAACGACAGCAACAGAACGCTTCATGGATCTTCCTCGAGCGAATGAATTTTGAATCGATAGGGAAAGCACGAGTATTATGCATTCAAGCCACAAAGAGGCACAAGAAGCACCATAGTGCCTTATTATTCTGAATAATGATTCGTCGCATCATTGTAGCCCTGGTGAGGCTTGCGCTGAGAATCTACTTCCAGCGTATCGAAGTTACAGGTCTCGAACACGTCCCGCGCGAAACTCCCGTCATTTTCGTATTGAATCATCCGAACGCCCTCGTCGATCCGGTGTTCCTGCTCTGTCTCGCACCCAGACAGGTTTCGTTTCTCGCGAAGGCACCGTTGTTTCGCATGCCACTCATCGGTTACCTGGTTAAGTCACTCGACTCACTACCCGTTTACCGTAGACAAGACGAGGGCCAGGACGTGACGAAGAACGAGGAAACTTTCGTCGCCGCACGGAAACTTTTGGCCAGAGGCGGAACGATCGGCATCTGTCCCGAAGGTATTTCACACGACAAACCGGGCTTGCAACCGATCAAGACCGGCGCGGCGCGCATTTCGCTCGCAGCAGTCTCAACCGGTGAAGTCTCGAATTTAAAGATCGTTCCCGCCGGACTCTACTACACTTCCAAGACCCGGTTTCGTAGTGACGCGCTTCTCTACTTCGGCGTTCCGATTGACGTCGAGCCCGTCACGCTTGAACCTGATGGCACACCAGCACGCGAAGCTGTGCGAAAGCTGTCCAGCCAAATTGAACGAGCACTCCGCGACGTGATCCTGGACGCGAAGCATGAGGAAGAGTTGCTGACCACAGCGCGCGCCGAACGAATCTTTTCATCCGAGCCCTACGAGGGCGGCAGCGACAGCTTGAAAGACGAGTTGCGTTTACAGCAGCGATTCATCAAGGCGTACCCGATTCTACAGGCACGTCAACCGGAGCGTCTGCGCAAACTCGAGCAAAGAATGATTCGATTTGAAGAAGAGTTGAAACAGGCGCGCGTCGATCCGGAGGAGCTGTCGCCACCCAGCTCTACGTCGAGGGTGTTCGTAAGCATCGTGAAGCGGTCAATTCTGTTTCTGCTGATGCTTGGACCAGCAGCGATTGGTACTGTTACGCATTACCCGGCTTACAAACTCGGCGGTTTTCTGGCTACCAGAATATCGCGAGACTCAGAAGACGTGATCTCGACGGTCAAGATCATCTCGGCCATGCTGCTGTTTCCATTAACCTGGATCGTCCTAACAGTTCTTTCCTATCTGTATTTCGGTTGGATAGCCGCCATTCTGGCCCTGATCGTAATCCCGTTCTCCGGTTATGTTGCCATCGTTTTCTTCGAAGAGCTGGACAAATCGGTGGCGGGCGTCCGCGTATTGACCTTTTTCCTGGTGCAAAGGCGTTTCTTTGTAAGGCTGCTGGCTGAGCGAAAAGCGATTCGGAATGAGATTATCGCGCTCGGCAAAGAAACCCCGATGGCCAGTGAGTGAATCAGTTAGCGTGAGTAAGCGCTGTATTGAAGGGGGGAATCGTGAGCAGGAAGAACGATTATTTCTTACGTGCCTTACTCGTCTTCTTGGAACCTTTGGAACTCTTGGAACCTTTGCTCGCTGATCTCTTCTTGCCGCCGCTGCTACTAGTACCGCCGGACCTGACTGATCTTCCTTTGCGGCCTTCGCTCCTGAGCTTGCCTGCTTCCATCAGTTGTTCGTAAGCGCCCCGCACAACGTTACGTGCAACATTTAGTGTGTTAGCGAGTTCGCGTTCGCTCGGAAGCAAGCTTCCCGCCGCCAACGCTCCCGCATCGATTAATGCATCCAGTTGCTCTCGAATCTGCCGTGTCATTGACTCCGGCCTTTTTCGGTTGACACGAACATTGAGTTTCGTCGTCGCCATCACGTTCTCGACTCCCTTCAAGGATGAGTTTGACTGTGGGGGTTCATCAAGGATTCTATGCAGCGTTAATTCGAGTGTCAAACAGTTTTCACGCGCGTATGAAAAGGTTAGACCACCGTGAACTTGTCGTGATAGTGCGCTACCGTGAGGGCGCAATTAGACCATGCTTGCGGAGGATTTCGACCGTACGGTCCAACGGGAGCGCTTCGACGGTATGGCCCCTCCCGCTGGTCGTCGTGGCCCTAAACAGCGAATTGTAGATTGCTTCCTCAGTGGCCTCGATGGCGGCAAGGAAGAGTGGCGACGTGGCGTCGTTTGCGAGTGTCTTCAGGTTGCGGGGCACGTGCCGCTCGCTTTGGTTGACAGCTTTGATACGCACATCGGCGGCTGTTGAGAACGCGATGGCGTAATCTCCACTACCGTTACTGCCGGCTGCTCCGGTTTTCGCGAGGCCCATAATCGCACGCGCCGCCAGGCGATTGAGGTTCCTCGCATCGAGCGGGGCATCGGTCGCAATCACGATGATAATTGAGCCATCGGGACTGGTTCTTTCGGTGAGTTCGTCCTTTAAATAGTAGCGGCCCAGTTCCCGGCCAACTGGAGCACCATTTATAGTCAAAACCCCGCCGAAATTTGATTGAACCAACACTCCGACCGTGAAACCACCCAGCCGCTGCGGCAATTTGCGTGAAGCGGTGCCGATGCCTCCCTTAAAGCCAAATGCAACGGTTCCGGTGCCCGCACCCACCGAACCCTCGGCGACGGCGCCGCTCTTTGCGTCCTTGATTGCCGCGAAGACATCGTCGCGAGAAACATGCCGTCCACGAATATCGTTGAGATAGCCGTCGTTCGTCTCAGCCACAAGTGGATTGATTGACTGGACCTTCTCGTTTCCCGGCAACGACAGCATGTAGTCGATTACGAAGTCGGCGACACGCGGCACGCTCAAGGTTGAGGTCAGGAGTACCGGCGTTTCGATCTCGCCCAACTCGTTGACCTGGGTGGAGCCGGCGAGTTTGCCAAAGCCGTTGCCGACAAACACTGCCCCGGGAACTTTCTCCTGAAAAAGATTTCCGCCATGCGGAACAATGGCTGTAACGCCGGTGCGAACATTGTCACCGCGGATCAAAGTCGTGTGACCGACCATCACTCCCTGAACGTCAGTGATCGCGTTGAGCGTTCCGGTTGGAAGTACGCCAACGATTATTCCGGCTCCACGCGCTCGTGGTCTGTTTTGAGTTTGCGCTGGCGGTCCAATTAAAAGAGCGATCATGAGAATTACGATCAGGATTTTCATTTTGCGACGGTATCCATCGGCTCGACCGGCAGGTTCGCGTTCTGCCACGCTTCCCAACCGCCCAGCAGCGCTCGTGCTTTTGTCCATCCTGCTTGTCGAAGTTCCTGCGCCACACGGGCGCTGGTAGCTTCGTTTGGTCAAGCACAATAGGCAATGAGCCACGCCTCCTTCGGGAGATTGAGTTCACGAGCTTGTAGGGCCACATTCTCGGGCAGCATGCGCACTGATCCTTCAGCTTGAAAGTCGCTTGTGTCGCGGCTTCGGTCCGTACGAACGTCGAGAACGATTACCTCCTCGCCCAATCGCTGTAAACGGTCCAACTCTTCGAGTGAGATCGTTTGCGCACCAACCGGCTGCGCAGTCTCAATTACGGGAAGCGGCCGCGACTCTCGCAATGGCTCAGGTGGCGCAGGCGTTGGCGGCTCCTGTTCCGATTCACGTTTTCGAGCGCCGCGTGCCAGTAACATTGGCGTGGCGCCGTGAAGCACCACCGATATCAGAACGATTAGGGCACAAACCCTGAAGATCCTGTCGCTGCCCGGCACTCCCGCAAAGACAGGCAACAAGACGAGCAACAGTGAGCTGAGCCCGCTTGGTCCATACCAGGCAATTATTAGACGTCCACGACGGTCCACATTTGAGCCGAGCAGTGTGAGCAGGTAAACAGGCACTCGTACCAGCACCGCCACCGCAGCGAAGATCACCGTTGGTGCATCGAGCCCTGAGAAGCCACTCCAGATCAACGAACTACCGAAGATTACAAATGTAAACAGCAACATCATCTCGGCTGTTACGCCGCCATACTCGATGAAACAGTCGCAGAGTTCCACGTCAAGAGCGGCGATCGTCAAACCTGCGGCAAACGCTGCGAGGAAACCGCTTCCGTGCACCGCTTCCGCAGCGGCATACGCAGAGAAGGCGACACCAAGCGAGTAGAGAGATTCGTAATCGCGTCGCACACCGAGGCGTTTGCGAATCAAGTCGAGCGCGGCGACGCCGATCAAGCCGACAGCAATTCCGGCGCCCGGTCCCAGAACAAAAAGTCCGAGGCTAAGCTTCGAAAAGCTATAGTCCTGATGATTGGTTAGCGCGATCGCGAAGACAACAATTGGAAGCAAGACGACGTCGTTGAGTCCACTCTCGAGCTGCAAAGCCTGACGAGTGTCGGGTGAGATATCGCGACGCCGCAGTAGTCCGCGTAGCAGCACGGGATCGGTTGAAGCCAGGGCAGCGCCCAGAATCGCAGCCAGCGCGAGTGGAATTTGCAGCAGCCACCAGGCGGCGAACGCAGTGAGCGCGGCGCACAGGATCGTTCCCGGCCCAAGCATGCGAAAAGCCAGGGACCCATGTCGTTTTACTTCAGAAATGTTGAGGCTTACAGCATCAGTGAAAAGAACGAGGGTTAAACTAAGTATCGCCACAACTCGCAGGATCGGCGAATCGAGCGTCATGTCGAAGACGCCGAGTCCGGATGGGCCGAGTGCCGCGCCGATACAAATAAAAACGGCGACTTGCGGTAGACCAGTCTTGTCGATCAGGCCTGACAGCAGCGCCGATACGACAATCACGATGCCGATGATCGCGAGACCTGTGACTAACGAATCCGTCCCCATAGCTGGGGCATGGTAACGGCGAAGTAGGTTCGGCCACAAGAAAGCACAAATCAGCCACCAAAAATTCAGCTAAATCAATTAGCCACAAAAAAGCACAAAGAGCACAAAAATTCAGCTAACTCATTTTGTGACTTTTGTGCCTCTTTGTGGCTTCACGTCTTTTCACTTGACAGAATCCACCACATGACGTGTGATAAGCGCCCGAGTAACCGCCTTTTCAAACCGATAACTAAGGACCGCCAATGAACCTTTCAATATTGGATTGGACGGTAATCGCCCTATATTTCCTTTTCAATCTCGGCATCGGTCTCTACTACGCGCGGCGCGCAAGTGGCAGCACGAGCGAGTTCTTTCTATCAGGACGCAACGTGCCCTGGTGGCTCGCCGGCACTTCAATGGTCGCGACAACCTTCGCGGCTGACACGCCACTAGCCGTCACCGGGTTCGTTGCCAGAAACGGAATAGCAGGTAACTGGCTCTGGTGGAACTTCGTGATGAGCGGAATGCTCACCGTGTTTCTTTACGCGCGACTGTGGCGCCGCGCCGGTGTGATGACTGATATCGAGTTTGCGGAGCTTCGTTACTCAGGCAAGCCCGCCGCGTTCCTTCGTGGCTTTCGTGCCCTGTACCTTGGCCTGCCCATCAACTGCATCATTCTCGGCTGGGTAAACCTGGCGATGGTGAAGATTCTTGAGATCACGCTCGGTGTAAGTAAGACCGGCGCGATACTGATAGTGATCGGCATGTTGATGTTCACTGCGTTCTACACTGCGATTTCGGGTTTGTGGGGCGTGCTGGTCACTGACCTGTTTCAGTTTGCACTGAAGATGGGAATGGTCATCGTGCTGGCAGTTCTCGCCGTCAATGCAGTCGGCGGCATCGATCAATTAAAGGCAAAGATCGGCGCGATGGACGCGGCGAGTGGTTCAGGTTCACGGCTAGCTTTCTTTCCCGAATACGATTCGATCTGGATGCCTGCTGTAACGTTGTTCGTGTATCTCGGCGTAATCTGGTGGTCCACCTGGTATCCGGGCGCTGAACCCGGTGGCGGTGGCTACGTCGCTCAGCGAATCTTTTCAGCGAAGAATGAGAAACACGGATTGCTCGCGACGCTTTGGTTCAACATCGCTCACTACGCTTTACGACCCTGGCCGTGGATTCTGACAGCGCTTGCTTCTCTCATTCTTTATCCCGACCTCGTCGATAAGGAGGCTGGCTACATCAAGACGTTGTTGGATCCAAATGTGTTTCCAAGTTATTTGCGAGGATTCATGCTGGCTGCATTCGCGGCGGCTTACATGTTGACGATCGGTACGCAGTTAAACTGGGGTGCGTCATACGTAATCAACGACTTCTACCGGCGCTTCCTTAAACGGTCAGGCACTGAGAAACACTATGTCATAGCATCTCAGGTCGTGACGTTATTGCTGATGATCGCGTCGCTAATCGTCACGTTTTACATGGAGTCGATCGGCGGCGCCTGGAAACTGCTGCTCGTTACCGGAGCAGGAACCGGAACGGTGTTGTTGTTGCGCTGGTTCTGGTGGCGAATCAATGCGTGGTCCGAGGTATCGGCGATGATTGCGGCCGCTGTGGTTTCCATCTTCCTGCAAAGCGTTTTGAAATGGGATAGCGACAGGCCGCTAGACTTTGCTTACCTGATGCTGGTCACAGTTGGGATCACGAGTATTGTCTGGATTGCAGTTACACTGCTGACTAAGGCTGAGCCGGTTGAGAAACTGGTTGCTTTCTACGAGCGCGTCAGGCCCGAGGGACCAGGCTGGAATGAGATTGCCGCCAAGGCAGGACTGTCCGAGGCGCACGCGCAGGGACGTCTGTCGTTGCAGTTTGTAAATTGGATACTCGGATGTGCGCTGATTTATGGTTCACTGTTTGGTATTGGCAAGTTGATCTTCAAAGAGTGGACGTTGGGATTCATATACCTGTTCGTCGCGATAGTGGCAGGAGTGCTGATCTCGAGGAACCTCTCGCGAGGAGAGATGACTCCAGAGACGCTCCGACTTGAACATGCCGAAGAATCTGTCTAGTGGAAGTTTAGTCTTTGCCGTCGATCTGGGGGGTACACACTTACGAGTAGCTCTCGTCAACGATACCGGACGAATTCTTCAACAACTGAAGCAGGAGACTCCGAAAGGAGATTCTGCTGAAGGCATCATCGATGCTCTCGCAAGCGCTGCTGAGAAGTGGAACTCCGCACGAGACTCGATCGTTGCCGCTTCGATAATGGTGCCGGGCGCTGTCGACAGCGAGAAGGCTGTTGTAGTGCAAGCGCCAAACCTTCCTTCGTTAGTCAACTTCGGATTAAAAGCAGAACTGGAGCAGCGACTGGGTTGGCCCGTGTTGCTCGAGAATGACGCAAACGCCGCCGCGGTCGGAGAGATGTGGTTGGGCGCGGCGCGCGGCTGTCGTGATGTGATCAGCGTAACGCTTGGAACCGGCGTGGGTGGCGGTATCATTCTCGATGGCAGGTTGTGGCGTGGTGCACACGGCTCCGCTGGTGAGATCGGACATACGACTGTAGATCCGTTCAGCGGGTTAAAATGCAAGTGTGGCAATACGGGTTGTCTGGAGTTGTTTGCTTCGGCGACGGCGATTGTGCGTATGACTCGAGAAAACTTGCCGTTGTTTCCTGAGTCTGTTTTGAAGAATGACGAGCTGAGTGCGGTGAAGGTGTATGAAGCGGGACGAAATGGCGATGAACTTGCGCTCGCGGTTTTCAGAAAGTTTGGAATGTATCTCGGGATCGGTTTGGCGAACCTGATCAATCTGATCGATCCGCAGATTATTGTGTTAGCGGGTGGAGCAGTGAATGGATGGGAGTTGTTTGCTCCGGAGATGTACCGGCAAGTGGGCGAGCGCGCATTTCGTGCGACGGCTCAGCAAGTGAAGATTGCGCGAGCGGAGTGTGGTGACAACGCGGGTTTGCTGGGCGCCGCGCATTTAGCATTTCGTTTGACAGGATTGACAGATTTTCATGATTAATAAGAGTTTCCCTTAATGAGGTATCCTGTTTAATCCTGAAATCTTATAAATCCTGTCACATGTCTTCTGCTCTTGTAATCCACGGCCATTTTTATCAACCTCCGCGCGAGAACCCCTGGACGGGAGAAGTTGAGCCGGAACCGACTGCGGCGCCTTATCACGATTGGAATGAACGCATTCACGCCGAGTGCTACGCTCCAAACGTTGTCAACTATCCGAACATCAGCTTCAACTTCGGACCCACGTTGCTGACGTGGCTCGAACGTCATCATCCCGATACTTACGAAAAGATTTTAGCCGCCGATAAAGAGAGTGCCGCGCGACGGAGTGGTCACGGCAACGCTATTGCACAGGCTTACGGCCATGCGATTCTGCCGCTCTGCAATGCTCACGATCGCGTGACGCAGATCGTCTGGGGCCTGGCAGACTTTCGCTATCGTTTTGGTCGCGAGGCGGAAGCGCTCTGGTTACCCGAGACTGCGGCCAACGACGACGTGCTCGCGTTATTGATCGATCAAGGGATGCGGTATGTCATCCTGTCCCCGAACCAGGCCATGACTAAGATAAATACCGGTGAGGCTTATCTCTTTCCACATCCGAGTGGGTCAGGCCGTTCGTTGGCCGTCTTCTTCTACAATGCACCACTCGCACAAGCAATCGCTTTCGACAAGGCGCTGAGGTCGAGTCGGGAGTTGGTAAACAAATTCATAGGCGCCGCCGAAGCGGGCAAATTAGTCAATGTAGCAACTGATGGCGAAACCTATGGCCACCACTTCAAGTTTGGCGATCTCTGTTTGGCCCACGCGCTGGAGGTCGAGGCAAAGGAGGCTGATTTCTGGATTACGAATTATGGTGAGTATCTCGATCGGTATCCGCCGGAACTTGAAGTAGAGATCGACAATGGACCAAATGGTGAAGGCAGTTCGTGGAGTTGTGCGCATGGCGTGGGCCGCTGGTCGCGAGATTGCGGCTGTCACACAATCAGCAATGCTGGCTGGAACCAATCATGGCGCAAACCGTTGCGCGACGCGCTGAACTTTCTTCGCGATGATACGGTGGTCAAGTTTGAAAATCTTGGAAGCGAGTTGTTGCGTGATCCGTGGGCAGCGCGAAACGACTACATCGCAGTAATCCTGGACGAGCGTCGTGCGCGCGAGGAGTTCTTTACCAGGCACGCACTTCGTCCGCTGGATGAGTCGCGAGTGCTGAAGTTACTCGAGATGCAACGAAGCGCGCTCCTGATGTTTACAAGTTGCGGCTGGTTCTTTTCTGATCTCGCCGGTATCGAGACGATCCAGGTGATGCGCTACGCGGCACGGCTCATGGATTTGCAAAAACAACTGGGCTTCGAACCTCCGCAGGAAAGTTTTCTGGAGCTGATGGCTGAGGCGAAGAGCAACGAGCCGGAAAAGGGAAACGGAGCCGATATCTTTTTGCGTTCTGCCGTGCCCAAATGACAAAACAACGGCGCAGCAAGAAAGACGATTCGCAGTTTCCGCCAACAGTCGGCGCACTCGATCTCCATCTCTTTGGTGAAGGACGTCACGAAGAGATCTATAAAAAACTCGGCGCGCACATCACAAAAATAGGTCGCACTAAAGGTGTCGCATTTGCTGTTTGGGCGCCTCACGCCGCCGGCGTCAGCGTTGTGGGTGACTTCAATAGCTGGGACGGACGTTTGCACCCGATGCGAATGCTGGGAACCTCCGGAGTCTGGGAATTATTCATTCCGAAACTCACCGAAGGCCTGCTGTATAAGTTTGAGATCCACACGAGAAACGGTCCGCCGTTTTTGAAAGCGGATCCTTATGCGCAACACACGGAAGTCCCTCCAGACACCTCATCGATTGTTTATAACTCCAGGTATAAATTTCGCGACGCTAAGTGGATCGAGAATCGCGCGGGCAGGGAACACTTCCGCCAGCCGCTTTCGATTTACGAAGTGCACTTTGGTTCGTGGCGCCGAAAGGTCGAAGACGAGAAGCGTCCCTTTACTTACCGTGAGATGGCCGAGCCTCTCGCCAATTACGTCAGCCAAATGGGATTCACGCATGTGGAGTTTCTGCCACTCAAGGAACATCCGTATGGACCATCCTGGGGATATCAGGTCACTTACTACTACGCGCCTTCGGCTCGTTACGGTGAGCCGGACGATTTGCGTTACCTGATCGACTACCTGCACCGGCGCGGCATCGGCGTGATCATGGATTGGGTGCCGGCCCACTTTCCAAAAGACGCCTGGGCCCTGGCGCGGTTTGATGGTTCGGCCTTGTACGAGCATCTCGATCCGCGCAAAGGCGAACATCCGGATTGGGGAACTTACATCTTCAACTATGGTCGTAACGAGGTGCGCAATTTCCTCCTCGCGAATGCACTCTACTGGTTTAAGGAGTTTCACATCGATGGATTGCGCGTCGATGCCGTGGCTTCGATGCTTTATCTCGACTACAGCCGTAAAGAAGGAGAGTGGGTTCCGAACAAGTTTGGCGGACGCGAGAATCTTGAAGCGATCGCGTTCTTGAAAGAGTTAAATGAAATAACGCATCGCGTTCTTCCGGGAACCATGATGATTGCGGAAGAGTCAACTGCATGGCCCGCCGTCAGTCATCCGATCTATGCGGGTGGATTGGGCTTTGATTTTAAGTGGAACATGGGTTGGATGCACGATACGCTCAAGTATTTTCAAACAGATCCGCTCTTTCGTGCGGGCAATCACAATGCGCTGACGTTTGGTCTGGTCTACGCGTGGAGTGAGAACTTCATCCTGCCGTTTTCACATGACGAAGTGGTCCACATGAAGGGTTCGTTGCTGAATAAAATGCCGGGCACGACCGAACAGAAGTTTGCGAATTTGCGTGCGCTGTATGCGTACATGTGGGCGCATCCTGGGAAGAAGTTGTTGTTTATGGGAGGCGAGTTTGGACAGTGGCGTGAGTGGACGGAAACAGACAGTCTGGATTGGCATCTGTTGGAAGACTCACTGCACGGTGGAGTGCAGAAGTTGATTCGCGATCTGAATGAGGTGTATGGACCAGAGAGTGCGCTGTGGGATGCTGATGGTAATTCCGCGGGTTTTGAGTGGATTGACGTTAACAACGCAATGGAAAATATCCTGGCGTTCATTCGCCGCTCGCCAACAAACGGCCGCGAGATCATTTGTGTTTGTAACTTCTCCGCCGTGCCTAAAAAAGGCTATCGCCTCACGCTGCCACAAGAGTGCCGGTACGAGGTTGTAATCAACAGCGACGCGGAAGTGTACGGCGGAAATGGAAGCGTTTCGATTGGCGCTTCCGCTATAATTGACCTGCCTGCATTGTGCACTGTGTGGCTCGCGCCGCAAAAAAGAACAAAGAACGCTAAGCCACAAAAAAGCACAAAAGCACAAAAGAGATGAACGAACAGCAGCAGCAGCCGAATAAATGTTTTGTGCTTCGTGCCTTAAATCGTATGAATGTCTTGCACTGTGATGAGGATATCCAATTGACGGAGCTTTCTTTTTAGCTGCCGCTTGAAATTCTTAAAGAACTGATTCAATCCTGGATCTGCCTCGGTAATAATCTCAATCTGAATAATGTCATCAACGAACTCGACACCTCCATAGCGCCATGTGCCTTGAAGAGGAGCAGAGAGTGAACTGACGGTCATTGCGCCAAACACCGCAATTAACTGCTGTTGGATTTCTTCTAGCTTTTCAGGCTCGATGCCGGTGCCGTCGTTGTATTTCAGTGGCAAGTAAATCTCATATTTTGTCATAGTGAGGTCGTGAGGGTTTCGGCAGACGAACCGTGTTGCTTTCCAGTCTCTTGAACGGAATGCACTTTCGTCTAAGCAGTATCAAGTGTTTGGCTGAGACGCCATAGGTGTTTTCGGGCAGGCACAAGACTGAGGTGCCGCTCTTGGCTAATGCGAGGAAACCTACGGCATTGTTATCTTTTGGTATCTGAATGTATATCATGAGGTTCTCCGAGTAGAGAGTAGGATCAGGATTTTTGCTTGTCAAGCTTGAGGTGCCCCAAAAAGCTCAAAGGTTCGCAAAACGATTTGTATGCGAACCGTTTGAAAACCGATAGAATGCTGAGCGGCTTGTCATATGTGTTCTTCGTGCCTTTTTGTGGCCCAATATGTATGAAAAGTTTAGTGAACTAGACGGCAGGCACCCGTGGCGGAATGTTAGCCCAGATGGTTATGTTGACTATCAGGCTCGTTACCGTCCGCATGGTCGTGTCCTCTATTTCAATTTTCCTCTCGCGAAGGAAATGGGACTCCTTCCGGCAGACCATCCTTCGAACATCAACAAAGATCTCGAACAAACTATCCTCAACACCTTCTCGCTACAGATCATCAACGAATACGATGTGCAACGCGGCAAGAAATATCCGCCTGAAACAGTCAAGCCGCACCCTTACATGGCCACGCGCTACCTGCAAACCCAGCATCGCAACCGGCAAGGCAAGACCTCGGGCGATGGTAGAAGCATTTGGAACGGCTACATAAAAAGTGATCGTCTAACGTTTGATATATCCAGCCGTGGCACTGGCGCCACCATTCTCAGTCCAGGCGCACAGCATGCTGAGGGAGTGGTTGCGACCGGCGACACCAGTTATGGTTACTCGTCCGGTCTTGCGGATCTCGACGAGATGCTCGGCAGCGCAGTCATGTCTGAGATCTTTTACCGGCAGGGAATTCCAACCGAACGCTGCCTGGCCGTGATCGGCTTTCCAGACACATCGGCAATCGGCATCAGAAGCGCTCCAAACCTCATCAGGCCCGCACACATCTTTCGTTATCTCAAGCAGGGACGTCACCAGGAGCTCAAAGCTTCAGTCGACTACTTCATCAATCGCGAAATCGAAAATGGTTTCTGGCACATTCCTTCGGATGCAGACGGCCGCTACTCAACCGCGCTCGATTACTTTGCGCGTTCCTACGCCAAGCTCGCTGCGTTGCTCGAAGAAGAGTACATCTTCAACTGGCTCTCGTGGGACGGCGACAACATGCTCGCGAGTGGCGCTGTGCTTGATTACGGTTCGATTCGCCAGTTTGCCGCCAAGCACGACAAGTACCGGTTCAAAGACGTCGATCGTTATTCGGCTTCACTCGCGGAACAACGCGGCTGGGCAAGAACGTTGGTCCAGGTCTTTGCGCAAGCGATGGCTTTCATCCAGAAGGGCGAAAAGGAGAAGCTGAACAACTTCAAGAACGCCGCGTGTCTGCGCGTGTTCGACGATGCTTTTGCAAAGGAAAGAGAGCAGCGCATGCTTTGGAGGATTGGTTTTACTCCCGAGCAGATCAGCTATCTAATGAGTAATGCGCAAAAAGAGATCAGAGACTTTGATAAAAGTTTGAGTTATTTCGAAGATCGAAAAGTCGGCAAGGGAATCGAAAAGCTCCCGGACGGCTTTACCCACAGTCCGGTGTTTTTGATCCGCAATCTTCTGCGGCTTTTACCGGCTTACTACGTCGCGCAGACGATCAGTCGCGTTGATGATACGAGCGCTTACATGCCTGACGAAATTTTCTGCCGTATCATGGCAGCGTCTTATGTCGGCCAGAGTGATCTGAAGCTCACTGCGACGAAAGCTTCGCGGGTGAAAGACTTTCAGGAATGTTACCTGCGCCTGGTTTCCGCCCTCGGTGGACCATTCGACCTGGTATTGAAGACCCTACAGGAGAGGTCGGCAGTGATCAATCATCGTCATCGCATTACCGGCGATGCCGTGACGTGGATCATCGAAGAAGTGATCGCAATGAAAGGTAAAATCAGGACGGACGGTTTGCAGGAAGCAATCGATGCCTTCATCGATTCGCAAATCCTCATTCCGGGAAAATGGCAACCCGTCCCTCCCGAGAAACTCCAGTCAAACACCCTCAAATCGCAATTACTGCAAAAGATCCAGCAGAACCTCGAAGCGTACAAAGAATCGATATGATCAACTGGGAAGATGTTCGAGCGCAGTTTCCGGTCACGACGAGGAGTGTGTATCTGAACACGGCCGCGGCCGGTCCACTTGCCGAGTCAACCGCGAAGGCCGGAGCGCTTTATTACGAACAGATGAGGAACGACGGCGACGTTCACTGGGACGACTGGCTGGCGCAGCGCGAAGAAGTTCGTGCGCGTGTGGCGGCGTTCATCAATGCCGAACCGGAGGAGATCGGGTTCACTACAAACACTTCATTTGGAATGAATCTCATCGTCGATGCGCTCGAGAAGCATGGTGAGGTGATCTCCTGCGATCTCGAGTTTCCGACCACCACGATCCCGTGGATGCATCGACGTATTCCGGTCCACCTCGTCAAGTCGGCTGAAGGTGTCGCGCGCCCCGACGATCTGCGCGCGGCAATGAACACGCGCACCGGAATTCTTTCAATGAGCTATGTTCAGTATTCAAATGGCTTCCGATCTGATCTCGAGGAACTGGCGAGCATCAAGGGCCGTCACGCGCTCGTTGTTAACGCCAGCCAGGCGGCGGGCACCTTCGAGATAGATGTGAAGCGCATGAAGATCGACGCATTATGCGCGACCGGGCACAAGTGGATGTTGTCGGGATACGGAACCGGTTTTGTTTACATAAGCAAAGAACTGCTCGCTGCTTCTCGACCGCGATCGATCGGATGGTTGAGCGTTCAGGATCCTTATGGAGACAGAAACAACGAGGTTCACTTGCGTCATGACGTGTCGGCACGCGCCGAACTCGGGTCCCCTCACTTCGCAGGTATCTTTGCGTTGGGCGCCTCGATAGAAATGATGCAATCGATCGGCATCGCAAACATTCAAGCCCGTGCACTCGAATTGAACCGCAAATTGACAGCGCGATTAAACGAGGTCGGCTGGAGAGTTCTGTCGCCGCTCGCAGAGGAGAAGTTTCGTTCTGCTGAGACACTCGTTGCCGCGGCAAATCCTGCGCAGGTCGTGAGTCAACTCGAGGAACAAAAGATATTTGTGACAAAGAAGCCGCAGGGTTTTCGCGTGTCCACTGATTTCTTCAACAACGAAGACGACATCGAGAGTCTGGTCCACAGATTACACAGATTTCACTGATTTATCTGTGTAATCTGTGGATGGATTTACTTCTTACTTTTCGGTTTACTTTTAGCGACGGCTATGGGTTTTGTCCTCTTTATACTGCTCGCCGGTGTCGCATTCGTGAAGTTCTTACGCGCCAGTGCTACGAACTTCTGCATGATCGGCGAATCGTAACCGTTGCTCAACTGCGCGATTCCCAATTCCCAGTTGATCTGCGCGCCTTCAATCCACCAGCGTATTAACTTTCCCTTTTCAACATCTTCTTTTACCGATTGCAGCGGTACGATACCGACACCCATGTCTTCTTCGACCATGCGACGGATCGCCTGCTGCCGGCTGAGTTCCATCGCCACTCGCAGCGTCACTCCAGCCTGTGCGAAAAACTGATCGATCAACCGGCGCGTATTTCCCCCACGCTCGCCGAGAATCAGACGCTCACCTGCAAGAGTGTAAGCACTGATGGTGCGTTGCTTGGCCAGTTTATGAAGCGGCGAAGCGATAGCTACGAGTTGGTCCTCGCTCAATCTTTCCGTTTTGATACCACGCACGTCGACGGGCAGTGAAACGAAAGCAATATCGACCTCTCCGGCGAGAATCTGATCGACCAGCACTTCGCTTGTTCCTGACGTGACTGCGATCTCGGCAGCAGGATGTTGCTTGCGCAGTTCTTTTAAAATACCAGGCAGTTGTTCGGTCAGGACCATGGCCGAGGCACTGCCGATTCGTAACCGGCCACGCTCTGCGCCCGCGAGCTCTGCTATTTCATCGAGTGCCGCATCATGCTCGCGCAAAATGTGCCGCGCCCGCCGGAGTAGCTGCTCACCGGCCTCGGTGAGGATCACGTGACGGGGGGCGCGCACAAAAACCTTTGCTCCGATTTCCGTCTCCAACTGCCGTATCTGCATACTGATCGCCGCC
This sequence comes from uncultured Acidobacteriota bacterium, assembly GCA_963826255.1. GTDB lineage: Bacteria > Acidobacteriota > Blastocatellia > Pyrinomonadales > Pyrinomonadaceae > PSRF01. The sequence goes on along the minus strand of CAWGWK010000002.1, from coordinate 3,847,926 downwards.
TGTGTTACGTGTACTCGCAACGCGCCGGCAGTAAACGTTCCTGACTCCGCAATGGCCACGAAGGCCCTCAATTGTCGAATTTCCACGGCACACTCCCGATATCAAGATGGGTTATCGTAATAATAAAATCTTTTAGTTTCCATTATAAATCAGCGCCACCTAGAATAATCAATAATGTTCACGCAAAACTCGGTTGTAGGTGTCGATGGTGGCGGGACCAAGACCGAAGCCGTCATCATGGACGCCAATCAACAGGTGATTGGCGATGGTCTGGCTGGACCATCAAACCCACTGCGAGTAGGAATTGCGGGCGCTGCGGCTGCGGTGCGCGAGGCGATTGACAGTGCGTGCGCGTCGGCGAACCTCCGCCGCGGAGATCTGGTTGCCGCGGAGATTGGATTGGCGGGCGCGCGCCGCAGAGAGCTGCGTGAACGCATGCGCGAAACACTCATGCCGCTCGGTGTCGGCGAGATTGAAGTCGTCACTGATGCTACGATCGCGTTGTATGGAGCGACTGACGGTGCTCCCGGTCTGGTTGTTATTGCAGGGACCGGATCGATCTGCTGTGGCATCAATGCCCGCCGCAAACGCTTTTGCGCTGGAGGCTGGGGCCCGATTTCCGGAGATGAGGGTGGTGGCGCGTGGCTCGCGCGTCGAGCCTTGCGCGCTGTCGCTTATGCGTTCGACGGGCGTGGTCCACAAACCGAGCTTACCGATCTGGCCTGCGCATATTTTCATGTGACCAGTCCGGATGATCTGACCACCGCGATCTACGCGCCGACGATAACGAATGAACGTCTAGCCGGATTCGGCAGAGACGTTGTCAACGCAGCGAAGGCGGAAGACGAAGTGGCGTTACATATCGTTGCGGATGGCGGGACAGAACTCGGACTCGCAGCCTGTGCAGTGATTCGCCATTTGCAGATGGAACGCGAGCGCTTTCAGATAGCTTACGTTGGCGGCGTTTTCAGAGCGGCTGGGGATTTGATGCTTGACACCCTGCGCGCTGAGGTCAGGAAGATCGCGCCGCGCGCGTTTTTCGAGCCGCCTCACTTCGCTCCGGCGGTCGCTGCCGCTAGAATGGCCCGAGAACGTATCAACAATGTCGCACTCGCAGTTTGATCCAGCCGCCAGATGACTGAAACCGCGCTTCCAATCACCGAACAAGAAAATCCGCGTTCACAAAATCTCAGTTCACAGTTGACGGCAGAAATCGTGGCGTTGATGAATGAAGAAGACGCTACTGTCGCGGGCGCTGTGAAACTCGTTCTCGGCGATGTAGTGAAAGCGGTTGATGAAACAGTGGCGCGACTCGCGAAGGGTGGAAGACTCTTTTACACAGGCACAGGGACGTCCGGACGATTAGGTGTGCTCGACGCTTCGGAGTGTCCGCCCACTTTTGGTGTCTCTCCCGAACTGGTCCAGGGTGTGATTGCCGGCGGTTACGATGCGTGCTACCGCGCGGTCGAAGCTTCCGAGGATGACGCAAATGCAGGTGCTGCTGATCTGAAACAGCGAGGGTTCACCGGGGCTGATGTTTTGGTCGGAATCGCAGCGTCGGGTCGCACTCCTTATACTGTCGGAGCCGTGACCTTTGCGCGTTCGCTTGGCGCTTTTACTGTTGCTCTAACTTGTGTGCCGGGCTCGCCGATTACTCAAGCGGCGGAGTTGAGCATCGTTCCGGTTGTTGGACCAGAGGTGCTCACGGGATCAAGCAGGCTTAAAGCGGGCACGGCGCAAAAGATGGTTCTCAACATGATCTCGACAGCGACGATGGTGCGGCTGGGTTATGTGAGCGGCAACCGCATGTCGAACCTACAAGCTCGAAACATCAAGCTGCGGGATCGTGCGTTGCGAATAGTTGTTGCGGAAACGGGTGTGGACCAGCAGACAGCAGCGGCAGCGCTCGAAGCAACAGGATTTAATTTGCGACTCGCGCTCGATATGATCAGGACTCGCGGCACGAACGTGTAGTTACCTCGCAAAGGCGCAAAGGCGCAAAGGTAAGACGAGAAATTCTTCTCTGCGCCTTTGCGCCTTTGCGAGGAAACTCTTCCGAAAAAATGAAAGCTCTCGATCTCATCATCATCTTCGCTTACCTGATCGGGATCGTACTGTTTGGCGCCTGGTTCGGCCGTAAGCAGAAGACAACGAGGGCCTATTTTCTCGGCGATCGTTCAGTTCCGTGGTGGGCAGTCGCGTTTTCGATCGTCGCCACGGAAACTTCCACCATCACGTTCATCTCAGTGCCCGGCATCGCGTTCGCGCGTGGCGGAAATTTCCAGTTTCTCCAGTTGGTGTTTGGCTACCTGCTCGGACGAATCGTCATTTCGCTTCTCTTTATCCCCTCTTACTTTCGCGGTGAACTGCTCACGGTCTACCAGCTTCTCGACCAGCGCTTCGGCGGCAAGATAAAGATGGTCGCCGCGTCACTCTTCGTCGTGATGCGAAACATTGCGGATGGCATTCGACTACTGCTGACCGCCATCGTTCTCTCGGCCGTGTACGCTTCTTTTCAACCCGCAACGAACTCGGGAACCATCATTGTCGGCTCAATAATCCTGATCGGCCTCGCAATGGTCATCTTCACATATTTCGGAGGCATGGAGGCGGTGATCTGGGTCGAGGTGGTCCAACTCGGAATCTACATCGCCGGCGCAATTGCCGCTGGGATCATTCTCATTAATTCAATTGATGGTGGTCTGGCAACCGCAAGCTCACTCGCAACTCAGTTTGGCAAGTTTTCTCTCTTCGACTTCACGCTCGATTACACGCGGACTTTCACCTTTTGGTCAGGACTGATCGGCGGCTGCTTCTTGACGATGAGCACGCACGGCACAGACCAGTATCTCGTGCAGCGTTATCTCTGCACGGATCGCCCGCGCAAAGCGATGGTTGCACTGTTGACGAGTGGCGGTATCGTGCTGGCGCAGTTTATCGGGTTTTTATTTATCGGAGTCTTGCTGTTCGCGTTCTACCAGCCGTTTACGGATCCAGGTTACGCAACCGCCACATCAACGGCTTTTCCATTCACCGGCGGTGATCGTGTCTTTCCCGATTTCATCACGAAATACATGCCGACCGGACTTTCGGGGTTGGTTGTAGCAGCGATCTTTGCAGCGGCGATGTCGTCGTCCCTCAACGCAATAGCCGCGACCGCAGTGAACGATCTCTACAAACCATTTCGACCGGCGCGAGACGACAAGCATTACCTGAAGGTCTCACACGTGCTGACACTGGTTTGGGGAGTCGTGCAGATCGGCGTCGCGCTGGCCATCCGCAATCAGCCGGGATCGGCAATAAATCAGGCACTCTCGATCACTTCGCTGATCAACGGACCAATTTTGGGTGTGTTTTTAGTTGGCGCTTTTCTGCGTCGAGTCAGCCAACCTCCGGCGTTGATCGGAATGCTGGTTAGCATGGGTTCGATGCTTTACGTTTTCATGGCCACGAAGATTGCGTGGACGTGGTACGTGTTTTTGGGCAGCTTGATAACTTTTGTGGTCGCCTGGTTAGCTAGCTTTGCTTTCTCTGCGTCCTCTGCGGACTCTCGGCGTTCTCTGCGTTGGAATAATCTTAACGCAGAGGACGCAGAGGTACGCCGAGAACGCAGAGAGACTCTTTAAGAATAGGAAAGATTTAATGCATAAGCTCAATCGGTATTGTTCGGCAATCTTAATCGTGATTCTGCTTGGCTTGTGTGCCCTGCCCGCCAGGCCACAAATGCCGGCAAAAGCCTTCAAGCGAGATCCGTCACCGAAGGCATTGCAGTGGGCCAATGATGTGCTTCGCAAGATGTCGCTGGAAGAAAAGATCGGGCAACTGATCTCCGTCGGACTCAATGCGACTTTTCTCAATCAGGATTCCGACGCCTACCGCACGCTCAAACATCACATCGAAGACAACAAAGTCGGTGGACTCATTCTGTTTCGCGGGCCGGTTTACGAGTCGGTGATTTTATCGAATCGAATGCAACAGTTAGCGCGTTATCCCTTGCTCATCTCGGCGGATCTCGAATCCGGAGCGGGTATGCGCTTTGACGATACCGTCAACTTTCCGTGGAACATGGCAGTTGGCGCAACCGGTAATCCGGACTACGCGCGACGACAGGGTGAGATAACCGCACGAGAAGCCCGCGCACTCGGCGTGCATCAGGTCTTCGCGCCCGTCGTTGACGTAAACAACAATGCAGCCAATCCCGTGATCAATGTTCGCTCGTATGGAGAAGATCCGGCTGAGGTAGCGCGTTTTGCCGCGGCTTTCACCGAAGGCGCGCAGGCAGCGGGCGTGATTGCAACCGCCAAACATTTTCCCGGACACGGCGATACGGCAGTTGATTCACATCGCGGCTTGCCGGAGATCAATGTCGGGCGTGAGCGCTTGAACACGGTCGAGTTTGTTCCTTTTCAGGCGGCGGTAAATGCCGGAGTAGGCGCAGTGATGGTGGGTCACATCGCTTTGCCGCAGATCGATGCGACTGCGGTGAAACCTCTGCCGCAATCGATGAAAGGTAAACCCAGTGACACTGATGAGGCCGGTGAGATCATCGCAGAGAAGGTAACGATGCCGGCGACGCTGTCTCCGGTGCTCGGCAAGATCCTGCGAAACGATCTGAAGTTCTCGGGCATGATCGTGACGGATGCGTTGAGCATGAGTGGCTTAACAATCTATTTCACACAGGAAGAGGCGGCTGTTCGCGCTTTGGAAGCAGGCGCCGACATGTTGCTGAAGCCTACTGATGTTGATGCTTCGTTTCGTGGCGTGCGCGACGCAGTGAAGAGCGGGCGCATCACGGAACAGCGCGTCGAAGAGTCAGCACGAAGAATACTCGCCGCAAAGTACGATCTGGGACTGGTGGACCAACGATTGACGTCCGTCGACACGATCGATCGCGTCGTCGGCAGCCGCGACGTTGTCGCTTTGGCGACCGAGATTGCGGAGCACGCAGTGACGCTTGTCCGGGACGAAGACAAAGTTCTACCGCTGAAGAATCTCAAGCCGGAAACGCGGGTGTTCAATCTTGCAGTGACCAATGGCGAGGATCGCAACTGGATCGCTAACGCTTTTGTTACGAGGTTCAGTCGCAGCGGCGTGAAACTCGAAACAGTTGTTCTCGATGAACGATCGTCTGAGCAGGACGTGCAGAAAGCTATCGAACGTGCGAAGTCCGCGGACCTTGTGCTTGCGTCGCTTTACGGCCGCGTGCGGTCAGGGCAGGTTTTGAGTGTGGGGATACCTGAGACGGGGACGCGTGCGTTGTCAGCGTTGATCGAGGCGAAGGCGCCGGTCGTTGGAATCAGTTTTGGAAATCCTTATTTGTTACAGAGCTTCCCCGGATTGCGTACGTACATGGTGGCGTATGGTGATATGCCGAGCTTGCAGCAGGCAGTCGCGCGCGCGTTGCTGGGCGAGATTGATGTGGTTGGAAAGCTTCCGATATCGCTGCCGGGGCTGTACCCGCGCGGCACCGGGATTCAACTCAAAGCGGTGAAATGATCCCTCGCAAAGGCGCAAAGGCGCAAAGAAGAACTTCGTTTTACCTTTGCGCCTTTGCGCCTTTGCGAGGCAAAACTCAGAAACAAATATGCGCTCCTTTAGAATTGTTCTTCTTATCGCACTGCTCGCGCACCCGGCATTAGCCCAACTGCCGGTTGCAAAGCCGGAGTCAGTCTCAGTCTCCACCGAGCGTCTGGCCCAGACGGATACCGTCATCGCTGGCGAGATCTCCAACAAACGACTCCCGGGCGCAGTTGTCCTTGCTGCTCGCAAAGGCCGGATCGTCTGGCAAAAGTCTTACGGTGCTCGCGTGCTCGAGCCGTCGCACGAAGCGATGACACCCGACACGATCTTCGACCTCGCCAGTCTCACGAAAGTCGTCGCTACTGCAACGAGCATCATGCTCCTCGTCGAACGTGGAAAGCTACGCTTGACCGATCCACTTTCACTTCACATTCCCGAACTGAAAGGTGAGGGAAGAGATCGCGTCACGGTGGAACAGCTACTCACTCACGTCTCAGGTTACGCACCAGACTTCGATTTGCGTGAACGTTGGACCGGCTACGACGAAGCGATCAAGAGACTGATTAAAGAGCCTTTGCGCAATCCTCCTGGCAACCGGTTCACCTACAGCGATATCGGTTTTATTGCATTGGGTGAAGTCGTGGCGCGCGTAGGCGGGATGCCATTAGATGAGTTCGCACAGAAGAATATCTTCGGACCCCTGCGAATGACGAACACCGGCTTTCGTCCGAGTTCGACCTTGAACACGAGGATTGCGCCTACCGAAAAACGCCGCGGGCAATTGAGTTATCTCGGCGACACCGCCGCAAACGTGGGCGCAGAAGGTGAACTGTGGCTGCGTGGCCAGGTCCACGACCCGACTTCATATCGCATGAATGGCGTTGCCGGACACGCCGGACTGTTTTCAACTGCCAACGATCTCGCAATCTACTGCCAGATGATAGTGAACGGCGGATCGTTCGGCGGCGTTCGTATCCTGGCTCCTCTGACTATCGCCGAGATGACGCGCCCGCGGCTCATTTCGAATAGCGGCGCCACACGCGGGCTCGGTTGGGACATGAACACCACCTTCTCAATCAATCGTGGCGATCTATTTCCACTTGGCTCGTTTGGCCACACCGGTTTCACCGGCACGTCGATGTGGATCGATCCGGCGAGCGAGATGTTTGTGGTTTTTTTGAGTAATCGTGTTCATCCGGACGGAAAAGGTGATGTTGGACCACTGCGCGGACGCGTTGCTTCGATCGTCGCCAGCGCGGTAACTGACACAGTCGCGGTCGAGCGTGCGCGAAAGCAGTCTGCGGATTACTACACATCGGTTGTCAAAGGTCTCGAGCAGTTTGCCTTTCGCAATGAGGGAGTTTCAGCGAAAGTGTTGAATGGGATCGACGTGCTCGAACGAGACAACTTCAAACCACTTGCAGGCATGCGAATCGGCCTGGTTACAAATCACACTGGTCGCAATCGCGAAGGCCGCCCGACTATCGACGTGCTCAGCAAGGCGCCTGGTGTGAAACTCGTCGCACTCTTTTCTCCCGAACATGGTATTCGAGGCTTGGCGGACGAGAACATCTCCGATTCGAAGGACGACGTCACTGGGCTGCCGATTTATTCGCTGTACGGCGAAACGCGCCGGCCAAAGCCCGAGCAACTGAAAGATCTCGACGCGTTGGTTTTCGACATCCAGGACGTCGGCGTACGCTTCTACACGTACATCTCGACGCTCGGTCACCTGTTGGAAGAAGCCGCGAAGGCGAAACTCCCGGTGTTTGTCTTGGACCGTCCTAATCCGATCGGCGGCGTTGACGTCGAGGGACCGATCGCTGATGACGACAAACTCTCGTTCACTTCGTATCACACAATTCCGACGCGACACGGGCTCACGATCGGCGAGTTGGGCCAGCTATTTAATCGACAACGCAACATCGGCGCCGATCTGCGGGTGATAAAGATGGAAGGTTGGCGGCGCTCGATGTGGTTTGACGAGACCAATCTCACCTGGATCAATCCATCGCCAAACATGCGCAGCCTGACGCAGGCCACGCTCTATCCCGGTGTTGGTCTACTCGAGACGACGAATGTTTCCGTCGGTCGTGGTACTGACACGCCGTTCGAAATCGTCGGCGCGCCGTGGATACAGCCCGACAAACTCGCTGACTATTTGAATCAACGTGGTGCACCGGGCGTCAGGTTTGTGCCGCTGCGGTTTACGCCCCGCGCTTCGGTCTTCAAAGATGTCGAGTGTGGTGGTGTGAACATCATCATCACAGATCGTGCAGCGTTTCGTCCGTTGCTCACCGGGATCGAAATGGCGCTCGCGCTGCGAAAGTTGTATCCGAATGACTGGCACGTTGATAAGTATCTACGGTTGCTGGTGAATGCCGATACGCTGGAACGCGTGAAGCGTGGTGAAAGCGCGCGAGAAATCGTCGCGTCGTGGAACAACGGGTTGCAGGAGTTTCGACGCACCCGAGCAGAGTTCCTGCTCTACAATTAATTTTCACGCTAAGGCGCAAAGGCGGCAAAGTTAAATCAAACTCTTCTTTGCGCCTTTGCCACCTTTGCGCCTTTGCGCGAAACTCATAATTCATTGTCTCTCAATGTAAAGCCTTCCACCGAGCAGATACGCGAATTGCTCGACTCCCTTTATCGCGAGGATTCGGGACGAATCCTCGCAACTCTGATCCGCCTGCTCGGTGATTTTGATCTTGCCGAGGAGGCGATGCACGAAGCCTTTGCGGCTGCGCTGAGCCTGTGGCCGAGGAGTGGAGTACCTGGCAACCCGCGACCATGGTTAATTTCGACGGCCCGATTCAAAGCCATCGATACGCTGCGTTGACGGTCAAGATTTGATGCGTCTCAAGACGATCTCGTGCGACATCTCGAAGCGCAGTTGAGTTCGCTCGAAAAATCCAATGCAGAGGCAAGGTCCAATGAAGAGGACCATCTTGAGGATGGCCTTGAAGATGACCGCCTGCGCCTGATTTTTACGTGCTGTCATCCATCACTGGCGCCGGAAGCGCACGTTGCGCTCACCTTGCGTGAGGTGTGCGGGCTAACAACCGAAGAGATAGCAAAGGCCTTCCTCATCACTCCGCGTACCCTCGCCCAGCGCATTGTGCGCGCAAAGGCAAAAATTCGAGAGACACCGATTCCGTACGAAGTGCCGACGCCGCAGGAATTGCCGCAGCGACTGGGCGCGGTGCTTCACGTCATCTATCTCGTCTTTAACGAGGGTTATTCGGCTGCGGCCGGAGCGGATGTAACGCGGGCCGAGCTAACCGGAGAGGCGATTCGACTGGGCCGGTTGCTGACCGAACTCCAGCCAGAACCGGAAGTCATTGGACTGCTTTCCCTGATGTTGCTACAGGAATCCCGTCGCGCCGCGAGAACCTCTCCTACTGGAGAGCTGATTTTGCTGGAGAACCAGGATCGCTCGCTCTGGAACCGGGAGCAGATCGCTGAAGGTTTGGCATTGCTGGAGGAAGCGCTGAAGTCTCGCCACTTCGGCTCTTACACACTGCAGGCTGCGATTGCTGCCGTTCATGCAGGAGCGGAATCGGTTGCTTCGACTGACTGGCGGCAGATTGTTGCGCTTTACGATCGATTGCTACGAATTCAGCCTTCGCCAGTTGTTCAGCTCAATCGGGCCGTGGCAATTGCAATGTGCGATGGTCCAGAAGCCGGTCTGGCGCATATCGACGCGGTGTTGGAACAGGGCGAATTAGCAAATTATTACCTGGCGCATTCAGCCCGTGCAGATTTGTACCGCAGGCTCGGCAGGACAGCCGAGGCTCGGTCTTCTTATGAGAAAGCTCTGGCGCTGACCCAACAGGAACCGGAGCGGCAATTCCTGCAAGAGCGGATTCGCCAGCTGAAAATTAGTTGAAAATAAAAATTTTCGGTAGCTGTCGATTTTCCGTCTTCCCAACGACTATAGGACAAAAGAACGATGAGCTACGGTTCCTGAGTGAACAGGAAACGAGTCATCGGAAACAAGTCACAGGAACAAAAAAGGAGAATTTATGCCACAGTATCTGGTTGCTAACTACCTCCCCGACGACTTCGACCCGTCCGCCGTAACCGAAGCGATGATCGAGGAGATCCACGCGCTCAACCGCGAAATGATTGCTGCCGGCGTGAGGAAGTTCGCTTGCGGAATTTCCCCGGCCGGCAACGCAAAGACGGTGCGGAAGCAACCTGATGGTACGGTGCTCGTCACCGATGGGCCATACACCGAGACCAAGGAGCACATGGGCGGTTTCTGGATACTGGAAGCTGCGGATATGAACGAGGCACTCGCGTGGGCGCGCAAGGGTGCCATCTCAGGCGATGCGGCGGGCGAGGTGCGCGAGCTTCTTTTCTACCCGGCTCCGAATGGAGCAACGGAATAGTTAACAAAATCAGATAGGACTCGAAGGAACTGTAGGATGAGAAAAATTATTGTGCTTGAACACATCTCCATTGATGGTGTCATACAAGCTCCGGGCGGGCCGGAAGAAGATACAAGCAACGGCTTCGCCTATGGCGGATGGATAGCGCCATATGATGACGACATCCTTGGAGCGGCCCTCAAAAAACAGATGGACATGCCGTTCGACCTGCTGTTAGGACGCAAGACCTTTGATATTTGGGCTGCCTTCTGGCCTCAACATGGAGACATATGGCCGGGCGTCAACACGGCGACCAAGTACGTCGCCTCGAATACCATGACTTCCCACGAGTGGCAGCCGTCCGTGTTTTTGAACGGAGATATTTCAGAAAAAGTCGCGAGGCTCAAGCAAGAGCAAGGGCCGGATCTGCACGTTTGGGGAAGTGGCAATCTCCTTCAGACGCTTATCAAGCATGATCTGATCGATGTGTTCTGGCTGATGATATATCCGATCACGTTGGGCACGGGAAAACGGTTGTTTGCTGATGGCACGATCCCGGCGGCCTTCAAGTTGACGGAAAGCACAGTCGGCTCGAATGGCGTCATTGTCGTGAGTTACGAGCGTGCAGGCGCGATCACAACCGGAACCGCAAGTCTATAAACATTCGCGGCGTGTGGGGCGCACGTTCGCCGCAAGTATTACGATTTGCAACTGTCGATTCTTTTTGGGCGCGCGCCGACTATAGGATGAACGGTCCGGCGCTCAGCCCCACCCTCAGATTCTCGTAAGCACTGGTACATTGACGGGACAGGACACTCAAATGAGAAATTTAATCTTCGCAATCAACATTACCTTGGATGGCTGCGTCGACCACACCAAGCAAGTTGCTGATGACGAGACACATGAATATTTTACGGACCTCCTGCGTGAGGTTGACCTGCTCGTCTTTGGGCGTATCACCTATCAATTGATGGTCCCTTTTTGGCCTGAAGTCGCAAAAAACCAGTCTATGACAAAAGCATCGAACGAATTTGCTTCAACATTTCACTCCATTAACAAAATTGTTTTCTCACGATCACTAAACAGCGCTGAAGATGAAAATACGAAAATTGTTCGTACGAACCTTCACGACGAAATACTTAAATTGAAACAAGAAGAAGGCCGAAATATTTTAGTCGGTGGTGTAAGTGTTCCTTCACAACTTATAGAGCTTGGTCTAGTTGATGAATATCGTTTTGTCGTTTCGCCAATCGTTGCAGGAGAAGGGAGACGGTTGTTGGACGATGTTAGCCTGCGGGAGAGATTGCAATTAAAACTTGTTGAGTCAAAGATTTTTAAATCAGGATGTGTTGCGCTTCGTTACTTGAAACAGTGACAGAAAAATCTGCGACAGCTGGGCTGCTGGCTCCCACGGAGAGAAGAACAATGAAATACATCTGTTTGGGATACATCGAGCCCGGAACATTCGAAGGGATGACCGAGGACAAGCGACACGCAGTGCTCGACGATTGCTTTGAGCACAACGACCATCTGCGCGCCAACGGACATCTTGTTGCCGAAGTACCTCTTCAACCTCCGGAGACCGCGTTGACCCTGTACTGGAAAAACGGCAAAGTCGCGACGACCGATGGCCCCTATGCGGAAACCAAGGAACAGCTCGGCGGCATTCAGATCCTTGAGGCGCGAGACCTCAATCATGCCGTTCAACTTGTCTCAAAGCTTCCAGGCTTTAAGTATGGACTTGGACCGGTTGAGATACGGCCAGTTGCAGATATAAGCGAAATGATCACGGCGAGCGAGCAGCGGCGAGGGCGAAACGATATCTCGCGATGAGAACGGTCGGCGTGGACCACCGCGCACGGCCTCTTCTATACTAGGGAACATGACGATCAAGAGATTGGACCACGTCAGCGTCGTCGTCGACGACCTTACAGCCGCTATCGCTTTTTTCACGGCGCTCGGCATGACGGTCGAAGGCGAGATGCCGATTGAGGGCCCGTGGGTGGACCGCGTCAACGGGCTCGAAAGTGTCCAAGTTGACATCGTTATGATGCGGACCCCAGATGGGCACGGGCGGCTCGACCTGACGAAGTTTCGCAATCCAAAACTGGTCGAGATCGAACCGGCGATCGCACCGCCGAACACGCTGGGCCTCCGGAGCGTCATGTTTACAGTCGAAAGCGTTAACGACACTGTCGCTCGCCTGCGCGCCAACGGCGCCGAACTCATCGGCGAGGTGGCCCAGTACGAGGACAAGTACAGACTCTGCTACATGCGGGGCCCTGCGGGCATCATCGTCGCGCTGGCCGAGGAACTCTTCTGAAGCGTTCACCGCCACGAAGGAGTCATGGGACTTCGAACTCAGCGAGCCAGCTAACTATGGGCGCGGAGTACCTGGTCACAGTGTTAGACTGCACTCAGGAGGAAACAAAATGACGCTTCGGGATTTCTATTTAAAACGTGCAAAGGCAGAGTTTCCGGTTTTTCTAAAGGTACTTAGGGCGTTGCCCTCGGACCTGAGCTACAAACCGGATGAGCGTTCACCTTCGGCCGAACAGTTAGTATGGACCGTCACTTATGAAATGAAAGCGTTGATTGATGTAGTCGAAACTGGCAAATGTGAATGGCAAAACATTACTCCACCAGGTTTAGACGAGATGATCGGAATGTATGAGAAGTGGTCGACTGAGTTACTCGAGAAGGTTGCCAATCTGGATGATGCTTCCCAGGAGCGCAACGCCCAGTTTCTTTACCAGGGCCAAGTGGTGATGGAGAAACCATTGGTAGAGTTTCTTTGGGACTTCATGTTCGATGCGATCCATCATCGTGGCCAGTTGAGTGCGTATCTAAGACCAATGGGAGGGAAGGTTCCCTCGATTTATGGACCTTCCGCTGACGAGCCGGGGATGTAAATACCAGTGGATGCGATCCCAACCTGGCGTCGTCGAAGCACTATTCCTCTCCAAAGTTTTCTTTCCAGATCACATTTTGTGATCGGTTGGGTCCTTACGAGGAACGCAGCGCCACCTGATCTTCCGAGTTAATACTCAGCACTCGAATAGTAGTCCTGCCAGTGGCTGTCTTCCCGACTAGATAGAGCCCCTGCCAGTGAAAATGGTCTTCCCACGCATGCCGCCGCGGATGAAACAACTCAGTAATCACATTTGTCTCTGAATCGAACCCGGTGAGATTTGTTCCTTTGTGAAGATTGCAATAGATACAGGCAAGGGCGAGATTTTTCGACATCGTCACTGCCGCCGTGAATTTTAGGAATGATTGTGTTCAACCTGGAGCGCGGCGAAAGGCAAATCATCCTGATGCAGGTGACAGTATTCGCAAGCGTTTTGGAGCACGCTGGCGTACCTGAGCCCTGATCTGTGCACTGATCATCTATGACGTGAGTTGGCGATCTGCTGTGCTTGTCGTTTGAGAATGGCGACGAACTTGTTCGCCCGCACGTAACCTGCGTATTCGGCCCGTTCGTCTTCCGTGAGCTCGCCTTCCGTCGATTTTCGGGCGAGTTCTTCGATGCGAGCTTGCAGGTCAGGATCGGCTTGAAAACCGATTACTGCGTCAGCATTTCCCGGCAAAACAATTTCCAGCATCGGCCGCACGCCGCGATCAAATGCCAGACTCTCTGAGGTCGTTGCCATGGGCCAAACTTACCACTCTGATCGGAGTTGTGACAATGATTGGGGAGGATCCGAGGAGTCCTAATTACAATTCTCTATGTAACAAACCAACAACAACTTGTTCTGAGCAAGAGATGTCTTTTGGCGTGGCACTACTCCCACTCCAAGCCGCTGCACTAGAATCGCGAAACGATGAACAGACTGCCACCGATCGCAACCAAGTCCTCGAGCAAAGCAATTATGAAATCTGGCTGGCGCAGAGACCTTACGAGCCGAACGCGGGCCTGATAGCCGGCGAAACAACCGACGATTCCGCCGATCAGTCCCAGCCCGGCACCAACGAAAGCCGACTGTCCGCCGCCAAGAGAGACGCATGCGCCCGTGAAGCCACCTGTCACGATGCGGGCGATAAGTCCGAGAGGAGCAGTGCGGTTCGGAGTATTCGGCAGCTTATCAAGAATGAGTTCTGTGATGGCTAGCAGGCTCAGAATTATTACAGCAGGAAGCGAGCCGATGAGAGACAGTGGCCGCGCAAGTTTGAGCCAACCCAGGTACACGGCCCACGCGACCGCCGCCGGAGGCGTAAGCGAGCGCAACCCGGCGAAGAGTCCAATTAGAAATGCGAATAACAGCGTCATCAGTTATGGCCCAACCTGTAGTTGAAACCTACTCAGCGATCTCGATTATATAGATCTCAAATCCAGTGATCGCAAAGAAGACGCTCGTGTGAGTCAAATCGATTGGTGACAAACGAAAACTTTTGCGCTACGTTGCTGATCACTCACGTAATTAGAAAAAGAAGCGGGCCGACTTGTGCTTGAACCACAAAGCCGACCCTTGATCCTCAACCTTCCATAGAAAGGATAAGGACCATGACAAAGCATGGTAGCGCATCACCGCGCAAACAAGAATCTCGCACACTCGACGCCAATCTAAAACAACGCGCTCGAAAACTCGCAACCGACAGCAGAGTCGATCCAAGAACACGCTCATTGATCCGTTATGGATTGGAGATCAAAGACGAATATCTTGAGCAAGTAGTGAATCGTGTTGAGGCTGGCGAAATGAGCATCGACCACATCCACTTTGATACTGATTAAGAATTTCCGCGCCGCTCCGTGTCTCTGCGGCGCATAACCGTGGAGACGCGGCGGCCGCGGCCGCCGCCTCGCGATCATTCATTCAGCCGTGTTTTCCGAATATCCGGCGCGCGGCGTTGGAGATGATCACGTTTCATCTGCGTCATAGCCCAGCCATGCGAGATTTTCTTATGGCGGCTTGACCGCTTCTAGCCTACTTGGCCCTAATCTGCTAAAAGAACGAAACCAACGCCGTCGTCGAGCGACTTGCGCGACCTCATCTCGAACACCGGCGCGGATGTGGCGGAGAAGACGCGTCACGAACGGCTCCTCTGTCATACGCGTAAATATCTACATCGGGTCCCTGTCAATGACTGAACGTTTGCAGGCAGGGGCGGCGCAAATGATCTCAAGCAGAGTTTGGTTCTCAGTAGCTCGACCCAATTTCGATCAGGGCTGCAGTCTGTTATATTTTTCTAGAGCTAATCAAACCACACCACAACAAAGCGGGAGGTTAACGCATTGAGTTTCGACCCCCAAGCTACGGCTCTCATGCTGTATTTGCGAAATAAGAGTGTCGTCTACCACGGGAAAACATTAGAGCTGCGAGAAGTGATTGAAGGCTGGCTTTCATACATTCCCAATACTTTTCCACACTACACAAGACACACCATACGTCATAGTGATGAAATAATCCGCCAGATTTCAAAACTCCTCTTTCAGGATGAGGACCCGAATCAACCAGTGTTAGGGCTTACTGCAATTGAAGTGTACGTATTAGTTGCTGCTGCATACCTACACGACGCTGGAATGGTTTCCTCAAACAAGGAGAAAATAGAAATACTCCAAACTGATGAATGGAAATCATGGGTTTCTGATGCTAACGGCGGTGCCAAGAGGTGGATTGACATTCAAAAACTTCGGGACGGAGCTGAGCCATCCGACAACATAGTTCGGAACTATCTGGCTGACTTAGAAACTCGATTCTTAATTGCAGAGTTTATTAGGCGAGTTCATCATCTGAGAGCAAGATCAGTGATTGAACAACACCAAGCGATGCTGGCACGCTTTGCATTTGATGATGCTGTGCTCCAGAGGAGTATTGCCGACGTCTGCGTAGCGCATGGCCTGAGGACTCACGAGCTTGAGGATCAGGAGCGATTTCCTGACCGACGTGATATTCGTGGTGAGGCGGTTAACCTGAGATTGATGGCAATTCTCCTTCGACTTGGCGATTTGTTGGATATGTCAGCCGACAGAGCTTGTCCTCTTCTCTTGAATGCAGCATGTCCACTTCCAGCGGATAGCCCTGCTCATTGGACGCAATACCAACGAATAACTCACCGTCTTACCGCACCTGACCGGATTGAAATAACTGCGGAGTGTGAGAACCAAAAAGAGCACCGCGTCTTACAAGATTGGTGTCAATGGATTGTCGATGAAGTGCGCTCAGCGAAAACGCTGGTATCTCGGTCACGGCGACACCGTGGTTACGAATTACCCTTCGCTGAGATTGAAGGTAACGACCAGACGATTGTAATCCGGCCCAGCAGTACCGCGGATTATTTTCCCTCGAGCTGGACTTTTCAGTTGGATCAGGAGGCAGTTTTTCAACGATTAATCTATGACGCCTATGAGCAATCTGAGGTTTTCATTCGAGAACTGATCCAGAACGCACTCGACGCAAACCGCTGTCAGATGTATGAGGACCTGCTTCGTCAATCCATACCCCCACCGGAATACCCGACAGAAGTATCTAACGAAATCCGGTCAAGCTATCCCGTATCTGTGACACTTAAGTGGGTTGAGGTTCAGAACGAGCTTTCCGAGGAAACAGAAAGACGTCAGGTGTTGAGAGTGAGTGACTCAGGTATTGGGATGGATAAGGACGTCATACAACGATACTTTTTACAAGTTGGAAGATCTTTCTATACAACGGATGAGTTCAGAAGAAACTTTCGGTTTGTTCCGACAAGTCGATTTGGCCTCGGGTTTCTATCAACCTTCGCCGTAAGCGATTTAGTAACCGTAGAAACTTTCAAACCATCATCATCGGCCGATGATGGCCCGCTTCGGCTTGTTTTGACCGGACCGCGCAGCTATCTCCTCACTGAACGCGGGTCACGTTGACGTAACGGAACGGACATTGAGGTAATGTTACGAAAGCCATTGGAAACTGAAAAACTCACTAAGTTGATAGAACATTGGTGCCGACGAGTTGAATTCCCAATCTATGTTGATGATCTTGGAAAGAAATCAACTATCGTTGCTGAAACATCCTCGCAATTTATTTACGACGTTCGGCAGATTGGCGACGAGCAATCAAGATTTGTTGTCCGAACATTTCCCGTTAATCGGACAGGAATCGAGGGTGAACTTTACGTGTTTACTCAAGTCACGCCAGAGGGAGAGGCTTGGGATAAATTTTCTTGGGCTAGGTATCAATATCCCCGAATACACCCTGGAGCAGCGGTCCCAGAATTTCCACGGAATCTCGCGTGCTTGCATGGAATCGCTCTCGACGAAGGTTATGACCGGAGGGTTGGGCACAGCGCACGACTGGATTATCGGGGCGAGCAACCATTCATAACGCTCGCTCGAGCGGGTTGGAATCGAATTGATCCGGTCATTGTTAGCCGTTGGGAAGGGATCTTAAGCGAACACATATCAACTTCATCGTTTTCAGTCTCGGGAGGCGGATGGAAGTATCGGCAACGGCTCGTTGATATTTTTCGATTCGATTCATTCTGGAGGTCGATGGACGGTATGATCCCGCTCTATGTGGACGGCAAACAACTTCTCATGTCGTTAGACACCGTTCAGAGTTTTCCAACGATTACAATTGTCGTATCTGAAAAGCGCGTGCACTCCAAATACTTGCCGTTTGAAGATGTCGAAAACATCCCACCGCTAGATAAATGTCAAAAGCCGACCTTAGTCCATGACTACTTGCTGTCCCAATTTCACCGCAAGTCGATAGTCGGTTCTCGCGTTCCTGTCATGGCGTATTGGCTAAATGAAGATTATCTAGCTACTGACTGGTTATTGGTCAATCATGAGGTTACCCCATTTGCAGAGACCACTCTGACCAAATTCTTTCTGGTCGAGATGCCGGTTGCAAACTCAATAGGTGGTGGTATTCGGTGGCCGGAGTCCAGGGAGTCAGTGTTCCTAAACACTGTTCATCCGTTCGTTAAATGGTTGGAGCGAATAAAGCTTGCGTGTCAACAGGGCGACCAAGGCGTTTCACAAGCCCAATTGGCCATCTTGTTCGATCTGATGGAGGATCCTTTCCGATATAGCTTTAACGTTTCTCGGAATCTTCAACAGTATCTGGAGGCATGGTCGAACCTTCCTGGTCTAGCCCAAGATCTATATCCTCCAGACGTTCGTTTGACTGAAGAGCCATTTAAGTTGCCATATTGCTGAGACTTGTGACTTAACCAATATGAGCATAACCGAGATTCGCAAAAGACTTGAGTCAAGGTGGTTGTGGATTGCTGAGCGTGACTGACACTCGACAACCCGGCCGCGAGGGTAGGAGTATCAACAGGAAGCTTTGAGGATTACTCTGATCGTGATCTAATTCTTTCCACCGCTGGCGTGGGGGATGATACACGCAAGGCACATCATGCAGTCAAACTTTGCTAACGCTCTAACCCAATGACCAGGTCCGCGAGGACACTCGCTGCCTCGAGCTCCCCTGTTTCACGAATGAAAACGCTTAGCTTTTGATTCGATATTCTATGGTCGCCCGGATCCACTTGCGAACGGAGTTGATCAGAAAGAACTCTTTTGCGGTTTGAAACTCTTCAACAGTAATCACACGTTCCTTGATCTTTCCCTCCGCTAGCAACTGATTTCGAAAGGTACCTGCGAGGAGTCCTGACTCAACCGGCGGCGTGAACAGTTGATCATCTATTGAAACGACGACATTCGCAATGCTCGACTCTGTGACCTCGCCCTTCTCGTTCCAGAAGATGACGTCATCGCAATCGGGACGCGATTTGAGTTGAGCGGTGTAAAAATCTCTGCGCGTGGTTTTGTGAAACAGAAAACGGTCGGATGAGTTGACGGCCTCCGTCGCAAGTACCACGCGCCAAGGTTCCCTCATCGTGATGGTTGAGATTTCAGTTTCTGAATGCCCGTCTTTCCACAAGGTCAGTTTTACTTTGAACGATCCTGATGGATTCTCGGCAGCGACGCCATTCAACGCCGATCGGATCTGTTCTTCACAAAACGTGAATCCGAAAAACTCAGCAGAGCTGCGGAGTCGATCAAGATGTTGCGCCAGTAAAAAGTATTGCCCCTGTTCGAGGAGGATTGATTCAAACAGTTGAAAGACCTCGGGCGACGCATGCAGGAAGCGGCTCTTCACCAGACACTCTTCGTATTCACGCTCGGCAGTCGAGTCGATCGTTATGCCGCCGCCCACACCAAAGGTCGCGACGTTCGATTGAGTATCAATGACGACCGTGCGGATGGCGACGTTGAAGATGCAGTCGCCGCCCGGCTTTAAGAACCCGATTGCTCCCGTGTAAGCCCCGCGCGGAAACCGCTCGAGTTCATGAATGATCTCCATCGTGCGAATCTTTGGTGCGCCGGTAACTGAACCGCAGGGGAACAACGCTGTCATCAGGTCCACTAAACTCGTTCCGTCTCTCAAAGTAGATTCAACTGTCAACGTCATTTGCCAAACAGTTTCGTAACGTTCCACATCGAACAACGACGAGACGCGCACGCTGCCCGGAACTGAAACTTTGCCGAGATCGTTGCGCAGCAGATCGACGATCATGACATTCTCCGCCCGGTCCTTCGCGGATTGTTGGAGCCACTGGGCTAGCTCTCGATCTTCGGCCGGCCAACGTCCGCGCCTGGCGGTGCCTTTCATCGGTCTGGTGATCACGTGATTCCCACGCCGCTCAAAAAATAATTCGGGAGACAAGCAGAGCACCTTGTAACGTCCCAGATCGAGATACGCGGAGTATTGCGCGCCCTGGGCCACGCACAGATCGCGATACCACGCGTAAGGATCTCCGCTGACAGTTGAGGTTAATGGGAACGAGTAGTTGACCTGGTAAGTGTCGCCGGCCGCGATCAGTTCTCTGACACGAGCTACCGCGCGATCGTATTCATCACGAGTAACGCTGGGCGTCCAGGATTTTGGAGAAACAGGTGCATACTCCTCGATTGCAACGTCCGAGGGAGCGGGAAAAACTGCGGCCCACGCGAGCGGGAAGTCAGACGACTCATGTGTGATCAGCGCCGAATCAAATGCCGGCGCCGCTTCATAACTGAGCATCACGGCGACATGCGATCCCGCACGTGCCTCACTTTCAGCAAAATTTAAAACAGAGAGCACGTCTTCGATTCGGTTCGCGATGGGCATCGATCAATTAGACAGGATTTCAGGATTTACAAGATGGACATGATAATCCTGAAACATCCTGCAAATCCTGTCATCAGCCATTCTTATCAAAATGATAAAAATCTTTAGCTAGCTTTATTCCACGAGAAATATATAATCCCGTCCGAAAATTCGTAGCTCAACCCCAACTTCAACCCGAGGATGACATGAGAAAACCAATTCTTGCGTTTTTGCTTTTGACGTTTTGTCTCACTGCGGTTGCAAACGGCCAGGGAACGACTTCTCGTGTAACGGGAACCGTTCAGGATGCTAACGGCGCTGCGATTGCAGGCGCAATGGTGACTCTGACCAACGAAGCCACTGGAGTTTCTTTTACGACTGAGACGAGTGACAGTGGAACCTATGCCTTCGATTTGGTGCAAGTCGGGAACTACACCGTCACGGTCGAGAAGCAGGGGTTCAAAAAATTCGTCAGTCAGGCAAACCCTATCAACGTCAATCAGCCGGCTACCATCAACGCCACGATGGAGACGGGGGTCGTTACTGAAACGGTGACTGTTCAAGCCGGCGCCGAGCAAGTGCAAACGAGCACCTCCGGAAATATCGGCAGCACGATTGACCAGCGAACTTTGGAAGCGCTTCCGATCGTCGGCACACGCGGCAGAAACCCGCTCGACCTGTTGAACTTTCAACCGGGCGTTGTGTTTGGCGGTAACACCGGCGGTTCAGTCAACGTCAACGGCTCACGCGATCGCGCCTTCAATTTCACACTCGACGGCATCGACATCAACGAGTTGACCGCTGGTGGTTCAAACTTCACACCGCTTCGGCCGAATCCGGACTCGGTCCAGGAATTCCAGGTGGTGACCAGTAATTTCACCGCGGAGCTTGGACGCAGCAGCGGCGCGCAAGTCACCCTCGTTACAAAATCGGGCTCGAACGATTTTCATGGCAACGTGTTCGAGTTCTATCGAACGCCGAGGCTCGATGCCAAGAGTTATCCGACGACGATCGCCGGTCTGCCGAAGGACCAGTTCGTTCAGCACATCTTCGGCGGCAGCGTGGGTGGCCCACTCTACAATCCTGGTTTTGGTGAAGGCACCAAAGGAGGATGGATGAGAGACAAGGCCTTCTTCTTTGTGAACCTCCAATTTCTGCGTGCCTACGACACCGCGCTCGTTACGCGAACCGTTTACACGCCTGAAGCGCGCCAGGGTCTGTTCCGTTACGTCGTCGGTCGTGCAAACGCGCCCGCAGGTACTTCGACAGCGTCAGTCAACGGCAATGGCGCCGCCGTGCTTCCCGCTTGCGTCGGTAACCCTCCAACAAATCGTCCCTGCATCGCGTCGTACAACATCGCGAACAATCCAACTGGAATCGGTATCGACCAAACGTTGGGCGCTCTGATCAACGCGATGCCGCTGCCTAACAATTTCACCACCGGTGATGGATTGAACACCGCAGGATTTAACTTTGCTTCACCGCAACACGAAAAGCAGTACGACTTTGTCAGCAAGTTTGATTTCAACCTGCGCGACAACAGTCTGCTCTACGTTCGTTACGCGCAGGGAAGCCAGAGCAGCTTCGGCGATTCAGTTAACGGTGGGCGTCCGATCTTCCCGGGTTCGCCAAACTTTGTAGACACTTCCCGCACGCCAAAGAACCTGGCGGTAAATTGGCGCTGGTCACCAACGTCGAACCTGACGAACGAGGCAATCTTCGGGATCAGCAAGTTCTTCTTCTCCTTCGCAACGCCTTTTCCCGATCCAAACCTACCGTTTTCTTTCATCAATGTGGCAACCGCGAACACTAACTTTTCTTACAACGCACGCGGTGTTCGGACCCTTCAGTACATAGACAACGCTACTTTGGTTCACGGTTCACATACTCTCAAGGGCGGAATCAATTTCCGCTTTAACCGCCATCGCGACGATCGATCGAACGTCGCGGGCTCGGCGATCGAGCCGGTGGTGACGTTTAGTCGCACAGCCGCCAGCTTTGCCGGGTTCAATTTGCCGGCGTCGGGTAATACCGGCATCAACGCGACCGACCTCACGCGGTTGCAAAACACAATCGTTGACGAACTCGGAAGAATCGGGACTGTCTCGCGCGCCTTTGTGTTGGACCCGAATAATCCAACCGTCTTTGCTCCGGCCGGAACGCGATGGCTGAACGAAGCAAACTACACCGAGCTGGATTTTTACTTTCAGGACAATTGGCGCGTTAAGTCGAATTTGGTTTTGGATCTCGGCCTGCGCTGGGAACCGAAGTTAACTCCACGCGTCAATGGACGACCGATTCTGGTCCCAAATCAACCGGTGAAGCTCGGTGCGCCGCCGTCAAACACACTGAAGTGGGTCGAGGGCGATCTGTTCGATAGCGATTTCAAGAAGTTTCTACCATCCGTTGGTTTTGCGTGGGATCCATTCGAGAGTGGCAAGACTTCGATTCGCGGCAACTATCGCATTGCGTCCGACAGGATCGCCACGTTCTTGTTCGGTTCGTTTATCTTCCAGAGCACTCCCGGAAATAACACTGCCACGACAAACTCAAACTTCGGCGCTGCCGGCGGATTGTTTCGAGATCTTGGTCCAGTGATCGCCGGGTTGGCCCCTACATCCACTCCCGATGCTCTACGTCAACCCGCACCGTTCAGTACGGCGTTGACGAGTGTGATGGATCCTGATTTGCAGTTCCCGCAAGTTCATGAATGGTCTCTGAGTTTCCAGCGAGAGATTGGAAAAAATGTGGTCGAGATCAACTACATCGGCAAGCATGCGGTCCACCTGCTTGGTGGTTACAACATCAATCAGGTGAACATCTTCGCAGCGGTTCCGGGCGTGAGTGAGACCAGTTTTCTCGATGCATTCAATAAGATCAGGGCTGATCCGTTGTATAACAGCCCGCTGATCAATCTGATCATGTCAGGCAATGCTGCAAACAATGGGGGCACCGCCAGGTTCCGCACTCTCAACACGACCAACATCACGCAGGGAAGTGTCGCGGCCGCAGGATTGGTGGTTTCGCAAAAAACCTGCGTGGCTGAGGACATAACTGCCGGCATCTGTACGAATGCGCAGCTCAACCGGCGACTGCTCGATCTGACTGGCTTCCCATTCCTGTTGCAGCCGTTTCCGCAGTTCACTGGTGGCCTGAACGTGTTCGACAGTAACGATTACTCAAACTACGGAGGACTTCAGTTCATCTTCAAGCGCCGCATCAGCACGGGTTTGGGTTTCCAGTTTGGTTACACGTTATCCAAATCGAAAGACAATCGCTCGTGGGATCCAGCGCTCAGCGGCGTATCGGCCGGATCGCTTCAGGCGGCGTCAAGCACTCCATTCGACCTGCGAGATCGTAGTCTGAACTACACCTGGTCCGACTTTGATCGGCGCCACGTGTTCCAGGGCACCTACACTTACGAGTTGCCATTCGGTAAGGGCAAAAAGTTTCTCTCGGAAGTACCATCGATCGTGGACCACGTTATCGGCGGATGGCAGATGGCGGGAACGGTGATATGGATGTCGGGCCGGCCATTTACCGTCTATTCCGGAGTCAATACGGTTAGCAGCGTGGTCCAGTCGACCGCCGACTGCAACGGTTGCAGCAGGCAGAGTGGTCAACTGGTCCTGGAAAGCGGCAGGAATTTTTGGTTTGACACGACGACCCGCAGCCAGTTCAGTGCGCCGGCGCCGGGCTCAATCGGAAACACGGGCCGCAACTTCTTTGTTGCTCCGCAGTACTTTCAGTGGGACTCATCGCTCGCGAAGAAGTTCAGAATCAGCGAGCGAGTGAGTTTCGATCTGCGAGTGGATGCGCGCAACGTTTTGAATAATCCGTCGTTTGATAATCCGACCGCGGTTATCACCTCGACGATCTTTGGTCGCATCAACGACAGCGTCACAAACAACGCGCGCCGGATACAGTTGTCAGGCAAGCTCAGTTTCTAGAACGCTGCAATGGTCTTATAGGTCCTACAGGACTGGATAGTCCTGTAGGACCTATTTGTGTCTATCAGCCATTCTTATCAAAGTGATAAAAACATTTAGCTATTATTATTCCACCTTATGGGCCTATAATCGGGGCTCTTCTACTCAGAACGCAGTCGAATCGTAAAACAGGCATCGGTGAGAATGAGTCTCCTCCTTAAGTCTGCCGCACTGGTGTTAATTGCACTGGTGATGGGCGGCTTTCTGTTTGCGGCCCTGCACGTCGAGGCAGAAGCTCCTGCGCCTCCCTACGATCTGCTAATCACAAATGCTCGCATCGTTAACGGCAGTGGAAATCCATGGTTTCGTTCTGACGTCGCTATCAAAGACGGACGCATCGCACGCATCGGACGTCCTGGTCGTCTTGGCCCGGAAACAGCCACCAGGACCATCGATGCCCAGGGGCAGATAGTTGCTCCCGGATTCATTGACGTTCACACACACGTCGAATCCATCTACAACCGGCCTGCTGCTGAAAATTTTGTCCGGATGGGCGTCACCACGCTAGTCACCGGAAACTGCGGATCATCGACAACCGATATCGCAGAGTTTCTCGGGCGCAACAAAGAGAAGGCACTCGCAGTTAATCTCGCAACCCTCATGGGCCATGGCTCTGTCCGTCGTAAAGTGCTCGGTCTCGGAGATCGCCCACCGACGCCCGAAGAGTTGAAGCAGATGGAGAGCGTCGTCGAGCAAGGCATGAAAGACGGCGCCGTCGGGCTCTCCACCGGATTGATCTACATTCCGGGAACTTACGCAAAGACAGACGAGATCGTGGCCCTCGCGCGCGTCGTCGCGAGGTATGGTGGTCTGTATGCAACGCACATGCGGAACGAAGGCGATAAAGTAGCCGACGCGATTCGCGAGAGTATTCAGATCGGTGAGCAAGCAGGGCTACCAGTCGAGATCTCCCACTTCAAGATCAGCAACAAGAAACTGTGGGGCCAGACTCCCATGACGCTGGGTCTCGTGCGTGAAGCTCGTGCGCGCGGTCTTGCTGTGACAGTCGATCAATATGCATACACGGCAAGCTCCACGTCGCTCGAATCTCGCTTGCCGGCGTGGCTGCGTGCAGGCGGCCAGGATGAAGCCAAAAAGAGACTGGTTGACAAAGCCACGCGCGAACGTGCGATCAAAGACACGAAAGATGCGTTGAAGCGTAGTGGTTTCAAAGACTACTCGTTTGCCGTAGTGGCCTCCTATGATCCGGACAAATCGTTCAACGGCAAATCGATCGCTGAAATCACGAAGCAAGTGAAGAAGAAGAGCGACGTCACCAGCCAGATCGAGCAGATGCTCGAGATGTACGAAGCTGGAGGCGCGGGCATGATCTACCACGGCATGGATGAAGACGACGTGAAGCGGATCATGCATGAGCCGTTCACGATGATCGCTTCCGATAGCGGTGTGCGTCAGGTTGATGAGAGCGTGCCGCATCCACGTGGTTACGGTAACAACGCGCGCGTGCTGGGCCGTTATGTTCGTGAGTTGAAACTGATTTCACTCGAGGATGCGATCAGGAAGATGACTTCGCTGCCTGCGCAGACCTTCGGCTTTCAGGATCGAGGTCTCATTCGCGAAGGCTTTGCGGCAGACATCGTGATCTTCGATGAAAACACGATCATCGATCAGGCGACTTTCGACAAGCCGCATCAATTTCCATTGGGTATCAGTTACGTGATCGTGAACGGCGCGCCAGTCTTGGCGAACAATCAAATAACAGAAGCACGCCCGGGCGTTGCACTGCGCGGCCCCGGATATCATTTGTCACAACAAGCAAGTAGCGCCCCTGATTTGAGTTTTTCTCCGCGATCCTCAGCGTATCTCTGCGGCCTCTGCGTTGACATAGCCCTTTACCGCAGAGAACGCCGAGATACGCAGAGAGCCCGCAGAGAAAACTTCTGAGTTGTAGGGCACAAAAGGCACAAACAATTGAATTGTCTTTAGGAGGAGCCTATGTTCGACCATAAAACGAATCGCCGGTCTTTCTTTCTGAGTTTAATGTTTGCACTACTCGTTGCGCCGGCAACCTTTGGACAAACAGTCACAGGAACTCTGCGCGGTACCGTGAGTGACTCGAGAGGCGCTGTCGTGCCAGGCGCTGAGGTGGTCATCCGCAACATGGAGACCGGCCAGGAGCGCACTCTAAAAACAGAAAGTGAAGGACTGTACGTCGCGCCCTTCCTGCCGCTGGGCCGATACAGCGTCACGGCCTCTGGTCCCGGCTTCAGTAAGGTCGCGCAGGAAAACATCGAGCTTGGCCTGAACCAAACCCGAGTGGTCAACTTTACGCTCAACCCGAGCTCCGTTACTGAAGCAGTTGTGGTTACGTCGGATGCTGCGCCCATCAACACGACGAACGCCGAGATCAAGGGCTCACTGAATGCACAGGAAATTCTCGAGAAGCCGACGTTCAACCAGGGTAATTTTTTAACGCTCGCCGAAACCTTCACCGGCTTTCAGGAGAATCCAACGGCGGGACAAAACAATCCGACCGCATCCTCAGGCTCTTCGATCAACTTCAACGGCACCGGCACGCGTGGTGCCACTTTCCAAATCAATGGCGTTAACAACGACGACTCTTCCGAAAACCAGAACCGCCAGGGTGTGTCGTTGTCGACGATCGCAGAGTTTCAGGTCATCACTAATAACTTCAGCTCAGAGTTTGGTCGTGGTTACGGCGCCGTCGTCCTGGTGCAAACGAAATCAGGTACAAACAACCTTCATGGCGATGTCTACTGGTATCACAACGACAGTGCTTTGAATGCCACAAACAATGCGTTTTCACCCGGAGCCAAAAAGGGAGTTACTCGTCGTAACCAGTTTGGATTTACGTCGGGCTTTCCAGTGTGGAAAGATCGCCTCTTCAGTTTTATCAGTCTCGATCATACAGAGAACTCGGGAGCAAATGCTTTCAATCGCGATGTCTTTACGCTGGCTGAACGCAATCCAGCCAACTGGTTTAAGGCCACCCCCGCCAACGACACGCCTGCAAATCGTGCGTTCATTCAGGACATCATGGATCGTTTTGCCAATGCTGTACCCAACGATCCGGCCGCTGGTCCAAGAGTATTTCGCGGGCAGCAGGGGTTTGATTTTCCGGCAAGAGATTATTCGGGCCGGTTGGATTGGAACCCGCGGTCTGCCGATAACGTCAGTGCCCGCTGGCAATACACGCGCCAAAAATTTGTGGCCGACGATATCATCGTGGGTGAACGGGCGGATCAGAATCACAAACAACAAAACTTTGGTTTGACGTGGACACATCTCTTTTCTGCGGCGTCTGTTGGTGAATTCCGCTATGGCCTGGGCTTGAGGACCACGCTCGTCAACATCGCTGCCGGCAACGACACGCCGATCATTCGTTTCTTCAATCCAACTCCGATTACTACGCA
Organism: uncultured Acidobacteriota bacterium; assembly: GCA_963826255.1. Classification (GTDB taxonomy): domain Bacteria; phylum Acidobacteriota; class Blastocatellia; order Pyrinomonadales; family Pyrinomonadaceae; genus PSRF01. The sequence continues at coordinate 3,820,570 of CAWGWK010000002.1, read as the reverse complement.
GTCGAGTATTGGTAGCGCGGGCAATTTCCCTATTCAGCGATATCAAACGGATCACCAGTTTGTTTACAACTTTACGTCCCTCTTAAACCGGCACTACGTCAAAATGGGGACGGATATACGCCGTCAACGACTTGACGATCTCGCGGACAACTTTTCTCGTGGCTTTTACAGCAGCACCGTCGCCGCCTGTAACGGATTCAATTATGGAAACGGATTCAATCAGATAATCAACGGCTGCACTCCCAACTTTCAAAAAGGTTTTGGTCCATTCTTCCTCGAAAACCGTATTCGGGAAGCAAATTTCTACGGCGAAGACAATTGGAAACTACGTGACAACCTCACGCTCAATCTCGGGGTGAGGTATGAATACATCTCCGCGCCCGAGGAGGCTGCCAACCGCATTAACTATGGAATCAAAGCTGACAAGGATAACCTGGAGCCGCGATTCGGTTTTGCGTGGAGCCCGAACTTTCAGTCAGGCTTCATGAATCGTTTGCTGGGTAACGTAGGCGATACTTCTCTCCGCGGCGGCTACGGCATCTATCATGGACGAATTTTCCAATCCGTCTTTTCTCAGGGTGGCGCAACGGTAAGATTCAATCCACCCAACGCTTTGTTCTACAACCAGTCAGGATTGGCAACGCCGACCTTTAATCCGGTCAACCTCGCGGATCCGACCAACGGCTTCGTATTCGTACCTGGACCACAAACCGCTCGTCACACGCTCACTCTGATCGATCCAGGCCTGGAGATGCCGTACACGCAGCAATGGAATTTCACGGTTGAACGACAGATGCCTTTTGCTTCCGCGATGCGGGTGAGCTACACCGGCAATCGCGGCATCGGGTTGTTGCGCTATGCGTTGGAAAACTTGCCGTTGCATGATCCTGTGAACGGCGTGCGCGTTGCCGATCATCCGAATAATCCCGCCAACCTGCGCGGTCAAGTGATCAAGTTGGCGGCCGACTTTCTATGCGCGGGTACAACAGGCACGACGACGGCTCCATTCGCAGGTCCGTGCCAATCGGTTGTTCCTATCGGCGCCTTCGAATATAGCTTTCGTGTGCCGCGCGTAAATGAGCGCAGGCCGAACGGTCTCTTCACCACCAATATCGCCGTCTCCAACGCGGCGTGGAGTTACTACCACGGGCTTCAGGTTGAATGGACCAAACGACTGAGTAGAAATCTTAGTTTTCAGTCGGCCTACACATGGAGCAAAGCGATCGATACCACTTCCGAAGCGACGTTTGTGGGAGCAGGGGATAGTAATCAAAACGGAAACAACGCTCAGGACTCGCGTGCCCTTTCACGCTTCCATACGCCGCATCGTTTTACTATCTACGGCACTTACCGTCTGCCCTTCTTCAGTGGAGACAAAGGCTTGTTAGGCCAGGCTTTCGGTGGCTGGCACTTTTCGGCCGTTGCCAAGCTCGCGAAAGGGACGCCGTTTACAGTCACGACGACTGCGGTCGATCTGAACTTCGACGGTTTTAGTGAAAGCCGGCCGGTAATTCTCGATCCCTCAATACTCGGCAACAGCGTTAACCATCCGGCTACGTCGCGCGACGCACTGCCTCGTTCAGCGTTTCGAGCGACATCAAGTACCGATTTCAATGCTGTACTGGTCGGGCGCAATACGTTCTTTCTTGACGGTGTAAAGACCGTCGACTTTGGGATTTCGAAAATCTTCTCGATGCCGTGGGAGGGACATAAAGTGACGCTCCGCGCTGACATGTTCAATGCTTTCAACCACGTGCAGTACGGTGTTCCGAGCGCATCACTCGCGAACACGAATTTTGGCGCTATCACAGGGGTCGCAACGCAGTACCTGCCGCGAAATATTCAGGTGTCGCTGCGCTACCAGTACTGAGAAATGCGGCAAAGAGGCACAAAAGCATGAAACTAATCAGAAGCATTTGTGCCTCTTTGTGGGTATTGGCGTTGGCTTGCGGGCCAGTCGTCGCGCAAGAGGTGCGTGCGCTTTGGGTCGTACGCACGACGCTCACCTCACCAGAGAAAATTCACCAACTCGTTAATTCCGCGGCTGACAATGGCTTCAACACGTTGATTGTTCAGATCCGTGGCCGTGGCGATGCTTATTACAAATCGAAAGTTGAACCGCGCTCCATCGACCTGAAGGATCAGCCGCCTTCCTTCGATCCCCTTGCATTGACACTGACCGAAGCACGCAAAAGAGGATTGAAGGTTCATGGTTGGTTGAATACAAACCTGCTCGCAAATCTCGATGCGCTACCAACCGATCCGGATCACGTCTACAACAAACATCCCGAATGGCTGGCGGTGCCAAAACCGGTTGCGGCGGAGCTGTATAAAATGTCTCCGCGTGATCCGGCTTACCGTCAGAAGATCGTCGAGTGGTCTAAGGCGAACCGTGGTGAGCTGGAAGGTGTCTACACCGGACCCGCGAATCCAAAAGTACGCGATCATATCTACAAGATCTGGATGGATGTGCTGAAGCATTATCCGGTTGACGGTTTGCATTTCGACTACGTGCGGTTTGCGAGTCCGGATTTTGATTACAGTCGCACGTCACTGGAAAAGTTTCGCAAGTGGTTGGAGCCGCAACTAACGGCGGATGAGCGTCGCGAATTAAAGAAGACGTTAAAGACAAATCCTTTGGCTGCGCCGGAGATGTTCCCCGCAAAGTTTGCCGACTTCCAACGTGCGCAAGTGACTACACTAGTCGAGCGCATCTATCGCGCCGTTAAAAAACGACGGCCCGAGGCGCTGGTTTCAGCCGCAGTGTTCGCCAACGACGAGAATGCCTACACACGTCGCTTTCAGGATTGGCGGCGCTGGTTGCAAATGGGAATACTCGACGTGGCATGTCCGATGGCGTACTCGACCGATACCGCAGTCTTTCAAAAACAGATCGAAGTCGCAACGACCACCGCGCGCAACGCGAAGCGTCATGTTTGGGCAGGTATCGGCGCGTACCGTATACCGTCTGACTCGGCCGTTGAAAAGATCAACGTCGCTCGAGCGCTCAAGGCCGAAGGTTTCATTCTGTTCTCGTACGACTTTACAGCTCGACCCAGCGAGCTGAATCCTGACGGCGCGTATCTCGAACGCGTCCGTCGCGCCGCGTTTTAAAGCCATCCACAGATTACACAGATAATCTGCGTGCTCTGTGGGTAGTGGCCTAAATTCTGGAGTTTCTCTGCGGGCCTCTGCGTATCTCGGCGTTCTCTGCGGTAAAGACTATTTCAACACAGAGCCCGCAGAGATTCGCTGAGGGATCGCAGAGAAAAACTCAAATTAAGCCACTATCAATCTGTGGATGATCTTGTTTATTGGCCGAAGCCGGTGTATAAGTTCACGGATAGTCCAGCAAATCTGCTTGTCAATTCAAAAATTTTCCAGGTGGGTAATAGCCATTCCGTGTCGGCGGCTCTCCGATCCAAACCAGAAATGCGCGAGGAGCATTATGAATAAACATCTACTTTGTGTCGTAGTTCTACTCCTGTTGGGGTTCTCCCAAACTACATTCGCCCAGGACATTACCGCGCGAATAGACGGCCAGGTTACCGATCCGGCTGGCGCTGTCGTGACCAGCGCGACCATAACCTTGACCAATACCAGGACAGGAGACGTTCGGACGATCATGTCCGACGATAACGGTAGCTACACGCTGACGCAGATTCAGCCTGGCACATACGACTTGTCTGTCAGGGCCCAGGGGTTCAAGGAATATCTGAGCAAGGCAATGGAGTTAAGCGTCAACGATCGTAAGACGATTAACGTGCCGCTGGAAACCGGCGCTGTTACGGAGTCAGTCACAGTCACGGCCGAAGCTCCGCTGATCCAGACGACCGCTACCGTCGGAGACGTGGTGGAGAATCGCAGGGTTGTTGAACTACCACTCAACAATCGCAACTTCATGCAGTTGCTGACCCTCGTGCCAGGTGTGACTGGCAGCGGTACTTCGGAGATCGGTATCGGATTAACAAACGTAGTGGACTTCTCCGTCAACGGTACGCGCCGCAACTCCATCAATTTTTTGGTCGACGGCGTCAGTAATACGGACGTTGGCTCGGGTATCACCTTGCTGTCTATTCCGACCGTCGACACGATTCAGGAGTTTCGCGTAATCACTTCGATACCAACGGCGGAGTTCGGTAAGTCTGGCGGAGGCGTAGTTAATCTCATCACACGTGGTGGGGGTCAGGAATTTCATGGCGGAGTCTATCACTTCCTCCGGAACGACAAGCTTAACGCCAACAGCTTCTTTAACAATGCGAATGGCACTTTCGGTCCGAACGATCAGCAGGTCCGATTAGGTTTGGCTACTGCAGGCCAGGAGCGCACAGCGAGGCCGAAGCTTCGCTATAACAATTTTGGTTATCTAATAAATGGACCGGTTGTAATTCCCGGACTCTACAACACGAACCGGGAAAAGACCTTCTTCCTGTTTTCTCAGGAGTTCAGGCGAATTATTAGAGCCCCAAGTACAGTCTCGCCGGTCGCAGTTCCGAGCTTGCTCGAGCGCACCGGGAACTTTTCAGAAGCCGGTAATGCGCCGATATTCGATCCAGTAACGGGATTACAGTTTCCGAACAACACGATTCCCGAGAATCGAATTAACTCAGCAGCACGCGCACTGTTGAGCCTTATTCCGGAACCCAACGTTCCTTCGACAAATACGGCCCGCGCGCCAAACCGCTTTGCCGTTACCACTCCTAACATTCAAAACACGCGGCAGGAGACCCTGCGCATCGACCATAACTTCACGTCGACGCACCGGCTCACTGGCCGCTACACGCGCGATCTATCTGAGACTACTGAGTTAGGTGGACTGTTCTTTAATAATCCGTTTCCTAACGTAGCCACTACTGATACGACTGTGCCTGGCGACCTGCTCGCTATCAGTTTGACCAGTAGCTTTGGACCGCGGATCGTCAATGAGTTTTCATTCACTTTCTCGGGCAACAAGATCACGACTAATCTTTTGGGTCGTTACAATGGCACAGACGTCTCCGTTCAAAATACCGAGTTGTTCCCGGAAAACAACTCAGGCTTACCACCGGTAATTGATATTACCGGCGTCGGCGTAGCCACGGCGGCCACTATTGGTTCAGGACAGTTGTTCGACGTGAAGTATCGCAACTGGAATCCCAAAAACAACCTGACCATGATTTTTGGCCAGCACACATTTAAAACGGGATTCGATATAAGCTGGGAATCGAAGGACGAGAATGCGGCGAACCTGACGCAAGGGCGCTACGGATTCACTGGGTTAATGACACGCGTCAGCACGGCCACGTCGGGCATAGGATTGGCCGATTTTCTACTCGGCAGGGCGGCGAGTTATTCCGAACCCGAACGAGATGTGACCGAGCATTTGAGATTCGGACGAACAGAGTTTTACGTTCAGGACACGTGGAAGGTCAGAACGAATCTTCAGCTCGATTACGGTCTTCGTTATTATCGATACCGGCAGCCGATCGATACGAACAACGTCTTAGCGACCTTCTTACCGGAGTTCTACAACCCCGCACTCGCACCCGTTTGTGCCAACGTCACCTGCAGTAGCTTCACCACCAGCACATTTAATTTAACGAATGGCTTTGCGTATGCGGGACAGAACTCGCCGTTTGGTCGTCGAGTTCAGCAAAAGGACACTAACGACTGGGCGCCACGCATCGGCTTCGCCTGGGATCCGTGGAACACTTCGAAGACGGTGATCAGAGGTGGTTATGGTATCTACTACGATCAGGCGCTGATCGGCATCGTTGAGCAAAACGCATTTACCACGCCGCCTTTTAATAACTCCAACAGTCCCACGGGAACAGTGGCGGCGCCGATCCTGTTTGGAAATCCAACTCCCGCATCGCCCGCGACTCGCGGCAATCTGGGAACGGTAAATGCCACCACCGCGCCCTTTGTCACTCCGATGATCCAGCAATGGGCGTTGAGCTGGCAACAGGAAGTATTCCGAAACGCTCTGTTCGAGATCGGCTATGCAGGCTCCGCCGGTAACCACTTGATTCGACCCGTCGACATCAACGCGCCCACGCCTGCGGAGATAGTCGCTGCCTCGAAAGGAGTCGCGGGTTGCGACACTGCTCTCGCTTCGACTAACAATCCGGCGAATTGTATTAACTTAGCCCGGCCTTTCCGTGGCTTCGGTTCTATCATCGATCGCCAGACAACCGCGACCTCTCGTTATCACGGTCTGTTGACTTCATTCCGCTTGCGTCCGACTCGAGGCATCACTGCGCAGCTTGCCTACACGTTCTCGAAGAACATTACGGACGCGACGAATGATCGCGACGCGATTGACATCCCGCAGATTCGCACCAATTTTCAGTTGGAACGTGCGGTTTCGCGACTGGATCGTCCACACGTATTCGTCGCCAGCTACGTCTACGAAGTGCCGACTTTCCATTCAGGGTTTGCGAGCTCAGGTTTTGGTCGCCTGCTCTTGAGCGGTTGGGAGATTGCGGGTATTACGACGGCGCAAAGTGGTTTGGCGCTGAACCGCGTTGTTCAGGGTTCGACGACTGTACCGGCGCGGGGAACCCGACCGGATATCGCCGGCGATCCGTTGTCCAATATCCCGGATAATCCGACCGGCGGCATCCCTTACGCGTTTAATCCGTTTGCGTTCCGAACTACGCTGACAGGGCAGATTGGAAACTCTCCAAGATCGCCGTTCCGCTTCCCAAGCCAGTTCTTTACAGATCTCAATCTGACGAAGAACTTCCATTTCAGTGAGCGGTACCGGTTACAGTTCCGGGCAGAGTTCTTCAATATCTTCAACAAGACGATCTTCAACGACGTCTTCCAAACCATTCCGGATCGGTTGCCGACGGATCCGGCTTTCAACAATATCTCGAATCTCGCGGCGATCAGTCAGTTTGGACAGTTCTTCTCGACGCGCGATCCGAGACAGATTCAGTTTGGGTTGAAGTTTTACTTCTAATTAGCAGCCACAAAGAGGCACAAAAGGCACAAAATGATTTATGTGCTTTTTGTGCTTTTTTGTGGCCATTTATGGTTTGGTTACGGCCTTCTCTAAACGCTTACGTTCTTCAGAGCTTAATCGTTGTGCAGTGGCGAAAGCCTTTCGCGCTTCCTCGCGCTTTCCCGCGCGAGTGTAAGCACGGCCCAACAACGCAAAGGCGTTGGGCCACGTAGGATCCAAAGCTACCGCACGTTCCAACAATGCAATGGCCTCGTCGATCGAACCCTGCTTTAATCGCGCCTGGCCCAGCGTTTCAATAGCGGGTCTGAAACCCGGGTCTGCCTCTACAACTCTGCTAAGCTCCCTCACAGCGTCCTCCAGCTTGTCCCGTTGAAAATAAATACTGCCGGCTTGGTATCGGGCCATCACCATACCCGGATTTAGCTGCAGCTCCTTATGAAATTCGACCAACGCCTGGTCGAGATTACCGCGCTTTAAAAACACGTGACCTAACGCATAGTGAGCTTCAGGTAGAGATGGGTTAAGCTCGATCGCCCGTTGGAACTCTTGAGCTGCCCTGTCAGTTTCGCCTGCGTGATCCAATGCTTCGCCCAAAAGCAAATGCGTCTTTGCAGCTTTCGGCTCAAGCTGTAATGCTTTTTCAAAAGACGACACCGCGTCACGATGCTGTTTCAGTCGTAGATAGATTTGCCCCAACGCGATCAGAGTGGTCGCATCTGGAGGCGTGAGCTTATTCAGTTGCTCCAGTTCGGTCGCGGCCTCCTTGAATTGCTCCAAAGCAGTCAAAGACAAAACTAACAACTGCCTTGCTTGCAGGTGTTCCGCATTGAACTTCAGCGCGTTGCGGAGCGACTCTTTAGCCAACTCGTAGCGGCTTAGTCGAAAGTATGTAATTCCGAGATTGAGATGGGCGGCAAAGACTTGAGGGTTTTTACTGAGCGCGTCTTTAAAGGCCTTGATCGCGTTGTCGGTCTGGTTCAGACGGTTATACGTGACCCCAAGATTCACCAGCGCTTCAACACATGCGGGCGCGATCTGCGCCGCTGCCCAGTAGCGATTCGACGCTGTTTGCCAATCGTTCTGCGCCGCTGCGCTCTCCGCCTGCTTGAGTAGTCCCTCCGCCGGAACGCAGTCAGCACTGATCGCTTGAGCATTGCTCGCAGTTGCACAAAGGTGCAGGCAAAGTAGTAAAAGAAGTGGCGCTGTTGCTCTCATGACAAACAAGGCGAATTCTAGCGTAAACTACGGGGCAATATGAATCACTCTCCAGAAAAGCTGCTCCTGCGCAACGCGACTGTTGTTTTAACAGAGAGGACCATCCAGCAGGGAACGATTCTTATCGAGGACGGCCACATCTCGTCTATTTATGAGGATGATGGGCCGAACACCGAAGGTATCGATCTTCGCGGTGCGACGATTCTTCCGGGCTTTATCGATGTTCACATTCATGGAGCAGTCGGTGTGGACGTGATGGAGGCGACGGCAGATGGGCTTCAGGAGGTTTCTCATTATTTAGCTTCGCAAGGTGTGACTGGATGGTTGCCGACGTTTGTGCCGGCGACTGATGAGAATTATGCGAGTGCTGTTCGTTCTATATCGCAGTCGATGCAAAACTCCGGGGCGCGGGTTTTGGGTGTGCATTATGAAGGGCCGTTTGTTAACTCGGCGCAGTGCGGGGCATTGCATACTGAATACTTCAAGACTTACTCCGGCTCGGAAGATTTAGATTCGCTGCCCGAGCCGGAGAACGCGGTGCGCATGATCACGATGGCGCCGGAAGTCAGTGGAGGTGTCGAGCTGGTGCGCGAGTTGAAAAGAAGAGGTTGGGTGATCTCGATCGGTCACACGCGTGCCGATTTGAAAGTTCTCGATGAAGCCTGCGATGCCGGGGCTCGTCACATGACCCACTTCATGAATGCGATGGCGCCGCTGCATCATCGCTCTCCCGGACCAATCGCGTGGGGACTGTCGCGGGAAGACGTGACGTTTGATCTCATCGCGGATGGCATACATCTCGATCCTTTCATGCTTCGCCTGCTGATGAAGATCAAAGGCCGGCAGGGTATCAGTTTGATTAGTGATGCGATTGCGGCCGCGGGGAAGGGAGACGGTGATTACCAGATCTGGGGCGAAACAATATCGGTGAAAAACGGCCGCACGGCCAACGCATCGGGCAGCATTGCGGGCTCAGTGATCAGCATGCTCGACGCTGTACGACTGCTGCACTCGCTCGGAGTTTCTTACGTGGATCTTGCGAAGATGGCGTCGGGAAATCCGGCGCGTTTGCTGGGGCTGGATCAAGTTTGCGGCTCGATCGAAATCGGGAAGCGCGCAGATCTGGTTGCACTGGACCAGAACGACAAAGTCAAATTAACCATCATCGGCGGCCAGCTCGCGTTTGAAGGTTAACCACGGATTACACGGATATTTTTACCGATCACCACGGATTTATTTCAGTTTGTGCTTTTTGTGCCTTTTTGTGGCTACTTATAGAAGCCGGCCTGCTCGTATGCCTGGTCCACGAGCTCGATCGGATGACAGACGCGCAGCGACATGCCCGCAAGCGACGCGCCCGCGCCGATGTGCATCTGGCAGCCGGGATTGCCGGTCGCGAGTATACCGGCTTTAGTTTCGCGGATGTGGTCCAACTTTTCGTTTAAGACTCGTTGCGACATCTCAGGCTGCATGAGGTTATAGATGCCCGCAGCGCCGCAACACCTTTCGCTGCCATTGAGCGCGACAAACTTATCACCGGTCGCCGTACGCAGCATCCTTTCAGATGAATCACCCGCGCGTTGTCCGTAGAGCAGGTGACACGATGTGTCGTAAGTCACGTGTGTTTCAACCGGGCTGGAGGCGGTTGGCATTGCGGAAGACTCAAGCTGTTGACTTACGTCACGAACTCTCGCGCTGAAGTTTGCGGCTTGCTCGGCGAGGTCTTTGTCATCTGCTAACAGGTGTCCGTAGGTGGTGAGCATAGCGCCACACCCGCCGGCATTCGTTACGATCGGCGCCTTTGAATCAAAAGCCGCGATATTCTTTCGCGCAAGCTCGCGGGCGCCTTCGAGATCTCCGGCATGGGCGTGTAGCGCTCCGCAACAAACCCGGTCCTTTGGTGTGCTGACGTTGAAGTTGTTGGCCCGCAGCACACGAATCGTCGCGTGGTTCACTCGCGCAAACAAACCTTCGCCGACGCACCCGGTAAATAATAAGACGTTCTCACCGTGCTGATCCGTTGAGCGTGATGTTCCTCGACTGCGGAATGCCGGACGTGAGCTTTCCAGCAGTGCAAGTGCAAACTCCGTGCGCGGAGATATCAAACGGGCCAAACGTGATTTCAATATCAGCTTCGCTAGTCCTAAATCGCGAAACAGCCGGCTCGCACCAAAAAAGATCCGCAAACGCGTGGGCGATAGCCACACGTGTCGCAACACCAGCCGTAACATCTTGCTGCCCGCGTCAGATTTCGGCTGAGCATGTTGGAGCACTTCGCGACTGGCCTCGAGCAGTTGGCCATATTCAACACCGGCAGGACAGACCTGTTCGCACGCCCGGCAACCGAGACACCGATCGATATGGGTTTGGAACGCGCTCGACGTATTTTCCAGCCGCCCTTCAGCCACAGCCCTCATGAGGTAAAGCCGCCCACGTGGTCCATCGTTCTCATTACCCGTGATTACGTAAGTCGGACACGCCTCGAGGCACAAGCCGCAATGAATGCATGCCAGCAGCTTTTCTTCTTCACTCGCCAGGGCAGTTGTAAGTTGTGATATCGCCAAAGCTGATGTTAACTAAGCGGGCAAGTGTCTTGCATGTAAAGGTGGTTTTGTTATCATTCGGATGTGGATTATAGCAAGATCATCAGGATCGAGCCGGGTAAGCGTAGCGGAAAGCCAACGATCCGTGGAACTCGCATGACGGTTACTGACGTGCTCGAATATCTCGCCGGTGGAATGACTGAAGAAGAAATTCTCGCAGAATTCCCCGACCTCACAATAGAAGATATAAAGGCTTGCTTAGCTTTCGCGGCTGATAGGGAGCGTAAGCTGGCGATGCTACCCGAGCATGAAACTGCTGTTTGATCAAAATCTCTCACCACGTCTACCACGCCTTTTAGCTGATATTTACCCGGGCAGCGTGCACGTCAGGGAGGTCGGTTTGCGCGATTCCGACGATCTGGCTATCTGGGAATACGCTAAAGCACAGGGATACGCCATAGTTTCGAAAGACTCTGACTTTCAGCAACGCAGTTTACTTAGTGGCGCGCCTCCAAAGTTCATCTGGTTGCGAGTGGGGAATTGTACCCGTAGCTAGGACTGAGACCTTTGCTTAGAAGCTATTCCACTGCAATACACACCTTTGACCTGGATCAGTCAAAGGCTCACCTCATGCTGCGTTAAGTTGCTAATACCATGGTAGCCACAAAGAGGCACAAAAGCACAATGAATCAGGAAAATTCGTTTGTACTTTTTGCGCTTCTTTGTGGCTCCTGTCTAATAACCGACAGCCTGGCCGTCGCTGCGTCGCGGATCGGTAGCGCCGAGACGGACGCCTGTTTTCTCCTCGATCATGATCCCTTCGGCGTCGCCGAGATGGCGAAGCTTTTCTGCGAACTTGTGGCCGCGTGAAGTTAGAGCGCGTTGCGTGTCGCCGGACAATCCAAACGGCTCGCGCACAAGCTCGTCGGGGAGCCACTGATGATGAATTCTCGGGAAGTCGATGGCCTGCTGGATATTCATCTCGTAGTCGATCACGTTGGTGATGATGCAGAGAACGGTATTGATGATCGTTGGACCACCCGGACTACCAACCGTAAACCATAGACTCCCATCCTTACGCAGAACGATCGTCGGCGTCATCGCAGACAGCGGACGTTTGCGTGGCGCCACCGCGTTACGTTCGCCCTGGATCAGGCCATACAAGTTCGGAGTGCCTGGCTTCGCGGCGAAGTCGTCCATTTCATCGTTGAGGAGAATACCGGTGCCTTTTGCCATGGCCGCTGAGCCATACGAGTTGTTAAGCGTGTAGGTATTTGCGACTGCGTTTCCTTCGACATCGACAACTGTGAAGTGAGTCGTATCTTCTGACTCGTAACCCGCCGGCCTGCCTGCCCGCACCTCCGCGCTCGTCGAAGCGCGGTCGGTGTTAATTGTGGCCCGCAGGGTCGCGGCGTAAGATTTGTCGATCAATCCCGCCACAGGAACTTTCACAAAATCGCTGTCGCCCATGTACTCGGCACGGTCCGCAAACGCACGCCGCATTGCCTCGGTCATGAGGTGATAGCGTTCAGATGAGCTCGCTTCCATTTTTGGCAATTCGAAGCCTTCGAGTATGTTGAGCATTTGGATCAGCACCGCACCACCGGAGGAGGGTGGCGGCATCGAGATGATCTCGTGGCCACGATAAGTGCCGCGCAGTGGCATGCGCTGCTTCGCAACGTATCCGCGCAAGTCTTCCATCGTCATCAGACCGTTGTTGCGTTTCATATCGGCGACGATCAATCGCGCGGTCTCGCCTTCGTAAAACTCGTTTGGTCCAGACCGTTGCAGCCGCGCGAAAGTCGCAGCGAGTTCCGGTTGCCTGAAGATCTCGCCTTCGTTATAAAAAGCGCCGCCCTTTAAATAGATTCGTTTAGTCTCAGCGTACTTCTCGAGGTACTCGCGACTTGAATGCAGCGAACGCGCTAGCGAGTAAGTAACTGTAAAGCCGTTCGCGGCGAGACGTCGCGCGGGCTCGACGAGTTGCGCCCAAGTGAGTTTGCCCGAGCCGTATTTCTTCAGCGCCAACTCCATCCCGCGAACTGTTCCCGGAACACCTGCCGCGCGATACCCGATGAGTGAACCACCTTCGCCTTCGATCAGGTTGCCGTTCTTGTCGAGATAGATATCGCGATGCGCAGCACCGGGAGCCATCTCGCGATAATCGATTGCAGTCGTCTTTCCGTCTTTGAGACGAATCATCATGAAACCGCCGCCGCCGAGGTTTCCCGCGGCCGGATGTGTCACTGCGAGCGCGAAGGCTACAGCGATCGCCGCATCAACCGCGTTACCACCGCGCTTCATGATGTTGACTCCGACACGCGACGCGAGGTCGTTTGTTGACGCGACCATTCCGTGCCTGGCGCGAACTGGTTCACGAGCAGCAGCGAGCGGTGTAAGAGGAACCGTTATGATGACGAGTACCAAAAAGAGTCGAAGTGTTTTCATGATTCTGATCCGTTCTAATCAGCCTTCATCTGCGGCAAAGTATTTAAAGGATCGAGTTGCTGCTTCACACGCTGCATCAACGAGGTTACCGCTGCGGAGCTCGGTCTGTTGAAGAGCTGCGCGTTACGCTGGTCATTATCAAACAATGTCACACGTCCATCCAACGCTCCGATTTGCCAGATCGATCCGGCCTTTGCAACACGCTCACTAAACGTCAACAATTCACTCGCTAGAATGCCGGCACGCCAACTGAACACACACTCACTCCAAAACGAAGCGGCGGCGACTGCCTGCCAGAGTTGTGCATCGTCCGCGACAACCTCCGCACCCTTGAGCTGCGCGAGAGCTTCGCCGGTTTGGTAAGCAACGCCCTTCTCATTCCCCGCAAACCGAACCAGCAACACAGGATGATTGGTTTTGATGCCGAGTCGATGAGCAAAAGCGGAGGAGACAATCTCCGCGGCAACAGGGAAGAGACGCACCTGCAAAATCGCTCGCGCGCTTGAAAGGAGCTCCGGAATGCTTCCGGTCGCGACAATCGTAGCTTCGCGCGCCGGACGCGGTCGTAATTTGAAATTGACTTCAGTGATGATTCCGAGGCTCCCGTAACTGCCGGTGAACAGCTTACACAGATCGTAACCCGCGACGTTCTTCACAACGCGTCCGCCGGCTTTGACTACGCTTCCATCAGCCATCACGACCTTCATGCCGATCACTGACCCGCGCGGACGGCCGTAGCCGAATTGTTGCGCACCGCCGAGACCAGTCGCGACCACTCCGCCGATAGTTGCGCGCCCGTCGTCAGGAGGATCGAGCGGTAACCACTGACCGTTCTCTTCGAGTTTTGCGTTGAAGTCGGCGAGTTTGACCCCAGCCTGCGCGATCGCGATCAGATCCGCGGGTTCGTGTTCGATGATCTGGTTGAGACGACTTGTGTTGACGATGAGCTTTGCCGAGGATTGGTGCGGCGATTTGAGCGAGGTCATGCCACCCGCAGGAAGCACATTCCAACGTTCGCGTGAGGCGAGTTGCAGGATCTCGGAGATCTCTTCGGCCGAGCCCGGGAAGACCGTATTCGAGGAGACGTTGGCTTCGCCGACGATCTCGGCCAACGAGGGCAAAGGTTCTGCTTGGATCGGGTCAGTACCGCAACGCGGTAGCGTCGGGTTAGTGCTCGGCATCGCACCTGATCCAGGAACTAGTTCAGTCTCAACCGCCTTGCCCTCACCGCAGCCACGAAGCAACGGCACAATCTTTCCGGGATTACACAAACCCAGCGGATCAAACGCGGCGCGAACACTCAACATCGCATTCATGTCCGAATCAGAAAACACGAGGGGCAACAGCTCGCGCTTGTCCAAACCAACACCATGCTCGCCCGTGATTGTCCCACCCGCTCTGACGCAAACTTCCATCAACTCGCGACCTGCCTCTCGAACGCGTCGGACCTCGTCCGGAAAACGAGAGTCAAAACAGATCAGCGGGTGCAAGTTACCGTCGCCGGCGTGAAAGACGTTCGCGATACGCAGTTGATATCTCGTCGCGATGTCGTAAGCAGCGCCGAGCACTTCAGGAAGACGCGAACGCGGCACGACTGCATCCTGGATCATCGAGTCAGGCGAGATGCGTCCGATCGCCCCAAACGCACCTTTGCGAGCCGCCCAAAGTTTTTTGCGCTCAGCTTCGTCACGCGCGTAGCGACAACTACGCGCGCCATACTCCATGCAGATCCTCGTCACGTGTTCTGCTTCATCGTCAAGACCTGCTTCGATACCGTCCAACTCGATCAGCAAAGCGGCGCCAGCGTCCGGCGGTAGGCCGGCCGCGAAGACACTCGCCTCCACTGCGCGAATGATCTCACGGTCCATCATCTCGAGTGCCGCCGGCATCACACCCGCTGCGATGATGGCAGAAACTGCATGGCTCGCATCGTTTACTTCACCAAACTCGGCAAGCAGAGTGCGCACAGCAGGAGGTACCTGGGCCAACTTCAGCGTGGCCTCGGTGGCGATGCCGAAAGTGCCTTCAGAGCCGATAAACGTTCCGAGCAGGTCGTAACCCGCTGCGCCACCGAGATCGACGATCTCACCACCTGCCAGCACAACGCGACAACCGAGTACGTGGTCAGTCGTGGTCCCATACTTCAAGCAGTGAATGCCGCCCGCGCTCTCGGCAATGTTTCCTCCAATCGTGCAGGTTGGTTGGCTCGAAGGATCGGGAACGTAATACAAGCCAAACGGCGCAACTGCTCGTGAGACGTGCAGGTTCACAACACCGGGTTGGACCACGGCCAGACGGTTGTCAACGTCGATACAAAGAATCTTGCGCATGCGCGCCATCTCGATCACGACGCCGGAGTTGAGTGCAAGTGCACCGCCTGAGAGCCCCGTGCCCGCACCGCGCGGTGTGAAGGGCACTTTGGCGCGCGCGAGTTCGCGCATGACGGCGCACGTTTCTTCAGTGGAGGAAGGGAAGACGACTGCGCGCGGCCGGTGTTTGTGTTGCGGCAGACCGTCGCACTCGTAAACCAACAGCTCGTCAGGTTTAGAGAGAACGTTCTCGCGACCAACGATCGCGCTCAGATTGTCGATTAGATTATCCACGCCAAGAATGGCGATAGTTTACTACAGCGAGGGATGAAGTCTCCCGCAAAGGCGCAAAGGCGCAAAGAAAAACCCAAAGAAGTACAAGATGTTCAACGTCTTCGCGGTTCTTCTTTGCGCCTTTGCGCCTTTGCGGGAGAATACACTCGATAGCCAAAATAGATTAGAAGTCCCACGGCGGCAGCGAGGGCGGCTGCTTTCGCTTCCTGCAAGGTGCTGTTAAGCAGCAACCAAACAATCAACAACAGCGAAAGGATGGCGACGACTGTGCCGCCCGGTAGTCGAAATACCGCTGCCGGTACTTCGCGACGCGCGCGAAATACAGGTAGCGCAATGCACGTTGCCCCGTAAGTCACAAGTCGCGCGATCGTACTGATCGTCAAAGCCGCCAAAAACGAGCTCTTCAAAGTTAAGAAGAGCATCAATCCAGCCGTGATCAAAATGGCCACGTAAGGTGTAAAGAATTTTCTGTGGATGCTACCGACAAATGCCGGCAACTGCTTTTGCTCTGCCATCGCGAAGGGAAGCCGTGAGCCCGACAACAGCAGAATATTCAAGTTACCTGTGATCGAGATGATTGCGCCCGCGGAGATGATTGCGCCACCGGCCGTTCCCAAAAATTGCGTGCCCGCATCAGCCAAAGGTTTCTGTGATTGGGCCAGGCCGGGCAGTGTTCCGACACAAACCACCTGGATCATGATGTAGAGCACAGCGACGACGAGAATCGCAATCAGTAACGCTCGCGGCAAGCTTTTTTTGGGATCGCGTACTTCGCCGGCAGGAATCGTGGCCATCTCAAATCCCGTAAACGCGTAGACCAGCAGCAAGACTGATTGTGAGAAAGCGGCGGTCGTGGGGGCTGGACCGAACTCGTATGCCTGCGGGTTCAGAAAAAACAAGCCGGCAGCGATGAATATGATGATCGGTACCAACTTCCCGATCGTGAATGCGTTACTGACAATCGCTGCCTGCCTGATTCCAAGCACGTTGATGATCGCAAGCACGGCAACTACAAGCACGATGATTGAAGCGCGCGCGAGAGGGTTTGTTGCCGGCAGCCAGAAGTAACTGAGGTAATTGATCAGGAGGTTACAGTTCGCGGCGAACGCAGTGACGCGTGCGAGCCAGATCAGCCAGCCAATTTCAAACGCAACGGCAGGCTGGAACGCCTCGCGTGCGTAGAGATATGGACCACCCGTTTCGTCGAAGCGGCTGCCCACCTCGGCGAAGCACAGTATGATCAGTGCAACGACAAGAGCGCAGACGACGAATGCGATCAGGCTGTAAGTCCCGATTAACGAGTAAACTCTGGCAGGTAGACCAAAAATTCCGGCGCCGATAATGCCGTTGATGGCGATTGCGACCAGGTCCCAGCGGCGTATGCCACGGACCAGATCTGCGTCAGATTGGTTCTGCACGCGAAGGCTTATAGCAAAATCAGCCGCGGATTAACACAAATTTACGCGGATTTTACTCGGTCCTCAGCGCTACAATTGGATCCACGCGCGTTGCGCGGCGCGCGGGGATCAGGCACGCCAGCAGCGCCACCGCCAACAGCACGATCGATACACCCGCAAAGGTGAGCGGGTCGGTAGCGGATACTCCGTAAAGCAAACTTACCAGGACGCGCGACATGAAGAATGCTCCCACCAGTCCAAGCGCGAGGCCGATCAACGTCATCGTCATTCCCTGTCGCACAACGAGGCGCAGAACGTCGGCTCGTTTGGCTCCGAGAGCCATGCGAATGCCGATCTCGTGCGTTCGCCAACTGACGGAATAGCTCATCACGCCATAAAGCCCTACCGCGGCGAGAACAAGCGCGACACCCGCGAATATCCCTAACAGCAACATGTTGAACTTGCGCGGAGCGACCGACGTCCCCAACAACTGTTCGAGCGTTTGTGCTCGCCAAATTATCTGGTTCGGATCGAAAGCCTTCACTTCCGCACGCACTGCCTGCGTCAGTTGCGACGCATCCTGAGTCTCGGTGCGAATGACGAGGTTCAGCCGGCGCTCAGGGTTTTGCACGTGCGAAACATACATCTCCGGCTGCACGTCTACATCGAGCCCATTGCGCCGGATATCGCCAACAATGCCTACTATCTCGCGCGGAGTCTTGTCGTTCCCGTCAAAGATAATGCGTTTGCCGACCGCCTCCTCATTGGGAAAGTAGTGCTTTGCAAAAGCATTACTCACGACCATCACCTGAGGTGAATTCGCGGTGTCGTGTTCCGTAAAAACGCGACCGCGTAGAAGCGCGATATTCATCGTGCGAAAGTAGTCCTTGCCGGCAACTGTGTAATCAGCCGAAACTTCCTCGCCGGCCTTGTACGGAGCGCGGCCTTCTATTTGAAAACTCAACTCAACATCGAAATCGGTGAGTGGAACGTTGCTGACGACCGAAACATCGCGAACACCCGGCACGCCCTTCGTTCGTGCGATGAGCTGTTCAAACGCTGCTGAGCGCTGCTCGGGTTTTGAGTACGTGGTCCTGCTCAGAGGAATATCCAGTGCGAGCACGCCTTTCGGATTGAAACCGGCATCCGTTTGCAGCAGACGCCAGAAACTATTAAGCAACAGTCCCGCCCCGACGAGCAGCATCAACGATAACGCGACTTCAGACACAATCAGCCCGCTGCGCATCCAGTTACGTCCACCGTGTGACACGCCACGGCCACTCTCTTTGAGCATATTGCCCGGATCGGGTTTGGAGGCGTGCAGCGCAGGGGCGAGACCGAACAAGATACCGGTCAACGTAGCGACACTTAACGTGAAGAGGAGCACATAACGATCGAGACCAACGTCGCGCAGCCTCGGCACGTCGGCTGGTCCATAAGCAACGAGCAGATCCGTGCCCCAGCTCGCGAGCAACAAACCGACAACACCGCCTGCTAACGACAGAAGAACGCTTTCGGTCAGAAGTTGTCCGGCGATGCGACGACGACTCGCGCCGAGTGCCATCCGAATAGCCACTTCCTTCTGGCGCGCCGCAGCACGGGCGAGCAGGAGATTGGCGACGTTTGCACACGCAATCAACAACACCAACCCAACCGCGCCGAGCATCACGAGGAGTGCGCCACGATAGTCACGCGTGATCACTTCATGCAGCGACACTGCGTTGAAGATCACGTTGGTGTTTGATTCGGGTGATCGCTGTTCGATTTGTCGTGAAAGAAGATCAAGATCCGCTTTCGCCTGCTCAACTGTGGCGCCCGGCTTCAGCCGGCCGATTACCTCAAGAGACCTGTTTGCACGTTCTTCGCGTATTTCCTTTGTCATGAACTGAGCGGAGAAAAGCGGCTCCCAAAAATCCTGAGGATCGTCACTGATCGGAAACTCGAAACCCGCCGGCAGGATTCCGATCACGGTAGTTTTGCCACCGATGTTTACCTCGCGGCCGATAATGCCGGGATCGCCGCCAAAACGCCGTTGCCACAGACCGTGACTCAGAATGATCACCTGTGCCGCTCCCGGTTTATCTTCGTCGCGCGTGAAGACGCGGCCGAGCACCGGCTTCACGCGAAGAAGAGGGAAGTAGTCGGCATTGACTGCGGCGCCGATCAAACGCTCAGGGTCGCCTCCTTCGGTAACGATCGTGCCGGTACGTTGAACGGTCGCAACGTATTCAAGCGTGGTTGAGGATTGCTGCACATCGAGCATGTCAGGCACTGAGAAGGCGCCTTGCCCGTCAAGCGCTTGATTGCGCTGCTCAGTCGCCAGTAGCACCAGTTGTTCAGGCTGTTCGTAAGGAAGCGGTTGCAGCAGAACCGTATTAACGACGGAAAAGATTGCGGTGTTGGCGCCGATGCCTAATCCGATTGCAATGATTGCCACCGCGGTCAGGCTCGGTCGCTTCAATAACATGCGAACGGAATAGACTAGATTTTTCCAAAGCACGTCCATTTGTCGCTCCTTTGTCGCTCGTTAGCCAGGCAGGTCAAAATGTGATTGGGGGATCAAAGACTGTGCCAGTTTTAGGCGAGCTACTTCTCAAGAAATATCACTTGATTGCCTGTTGTTAATTTCATAAATGAGACTACGCGATCCCATTTTCGATCAATTTGATAACACGGATGAACACAGATTGGCTTGCCCAGTATCACAGAAGCGTAATAGTCTGAGGGTCGCTCAACGTAACCTGGAAACCGAACACAGCATGATGATTAAAACTCTGGCCGCTCTTTGCGTTCTTTTAGTTCTTTCCGTCTCCGCCCCTGCTCAACAACCTTCATTACAAGGCTTGGTCGATCGCGCTGCTAAGACCACACTCGAACGCTTCGCTGATAAGAAGCTACAGCCGGATCAGCTTTCGATAACACTGATCGACCTGCGCGATCCGAAGCGCCCGCTAACTGCCAGCGTCCGTGGCAACGAACGGATTTATCCCGCGAGTGTAGTTAAACTTTTCTATCTCGTAGCCGCGCACCGTTGGCTCGAAGACAAGAAGATCGAGCAAACACCCGAACTGGATCGCGCCATACGCGACATGATCGTCGATTCGTCAAATGAGGCCACACAATACGTTCTCGACGTGCTCACGCACACGACCAGCGGTTACGAGTTGCCGCCGAAAGAGATGGAGGAGTGGCAGTATAAGCGTAACGCCGTTAACCGTTACTTCTCCTCGCTCGGTTATACCAACATCAACGTCAACCAGAAGACGTTTTGCGAAGACGCTTATGGACGCGAACGAGTGTCGCGCGGACCTAACGGCGAGAACCGGAACAAGTTGACCACCGACGCTACCGCTCGTCTGATGATGGAGATCGTTACCGGAAAAGCCGCGAACGCAGCACGCACCGCACACATGATGGAACTGCTGAAACGAGAGTACACCGGCCAAAGCAGCGACCCTGACGACCAGGGACGCGGCTTTACGGGCATGGCGCTACAGGGCCGCGAAGGAGTCCGGCTGTGGTCCAAAGCCGGCTGGACCAGCACCACGCGACACGACGTTGCCTATATCGAAATGCCTGATGGCGCGCGGTTCGTTTTGGCGACGTTCACCAGTAACCACTCAAACGATCGCGAAATCATTCCGACGGTTGCGCGGGTCGTGATCGAAGGTCTGAAGGATGTGAGATAACCCGCCTCCCATGAAAAAGAACGAACTCGAAAGAAAAGTCGAGGAAGTTAAACAAGACGCCGACGTACAGCGAGCGTTGCAGCAGGCCACACTCGCTGAAAAGATCAAAGGACCTGTTGCCCGAGCTCGTGACAAGTTTGTGATCGGCACCCACCTGTTTTTATTGATTGCCCTCGGCGCGCTGTACCGGTTGCTGGAGTATCGCTTTCCTGAGTTCGCACAAAAGTACCCATTGGTCCAGAAGCTCGTTCTTGCGTTAGCGGTCGTTGTTGTATGCCTGATGCTTCTACGCCTGGTTGACGTTTATTTCGTCGGGCGAATTCAGAACGCGGTCTACCAATATAATCTGAGACGCGTCGCGCGGTTGGTTGCGTGGCTGGTCATCGCATTCTTTGTCTTAACCATTCTCTTTCAAAACTGGTACACAGCGGTCGTTTCGTTTGGCCTGCTTTCGCTGATACTCGGGTTTGCACTGCAAACCCCGATCACGAGTTTTATTGGTTGGGTCTACATCCTGGTGCGTGAACCCTATCGCGTCGGCGATCGAATCAAAATTGGAACGGCCACTGGTGATGTAATCGACGTCAATTACCTGGATACGACGCTGTGGGAATTCGGCGGTGATTTTCTTTCAACCGAACATCCGAGCGGCAGGATCATAAAGTTTCCCAATTCGAATGTTCTGAACACGCCGGTTTACAACTATACGTGGCCGCTGTTTCCTTACATCTGGAACGAGATCAAGTTTCATGTTGCTTACAACAGCGATCTTGAGTTTGTCGCCGCGACGATGAAGGAAGTTGCGGAGCAGGAGGTTGGCGAAGAGATGATGAAGCAAGTGCAAGTCTTTCGCGAGCTCCTTGCGCAAACACCAGTCAATCAACTCGAGGTCCATGAGCGTCCGGTGGTCATGTTTCGGGTCAGCGAAAACACATGGCTCGAGGCGATCGTTCGTTACTTGGTCCACCCCAAAGAAGCAGGCCAGGTGAAAAGTAGGTTGATAAGACAGCTGTTGGCGAAGCTGAACGCCGAACCGGATAGGGTGCTGTTTCCGAAGAGCAGCGCTCGTTAGTCATTTTACAGGATTGACAGGATTAGACATGATTTACATGTAAATCCTGCATAATCATGTCAATCCTGTAAACTGCGGACTTGTATCTCTTCCCGGAATGAGTTGTAATCTGCCGCTGAGGAGAAGTACCCCCACATGAGAAATCGTCTTTTCTGTTTGGCCCTAATATTCGCAGTTTCGCAGGTCGCATGGGTTATGGGTCAGGACATAACCGGCGGCGGCAGCCTGAATCGCGACATTACCGGCGGTGCTGCTTTGATCTTTCGTGCACCGCACAACCCGACAGTACAGGGTAGCGGTGCAACTGGTGGCGGACGTGTAAAGCAAGGCCGCAAACCGCCGGTGCGCCAGCAGGATTCGATAATCGCGCGCGCGAATGCAGCTCGCAGTGCCGCGCAGCCGCGCTACGCCGAGGCCGAACAGCAGTATCAACTCGCAGCGAAGATTGCTCCTGACGATGCACGCGCTTTTGCGGGTTTGGGAAATGTCTACGTGGACCAGGCCAAGTTTGCGCAGGCGGTCGATGCGTATCAGAAAGCGATCAAAGTAAAACCGGATTACAACGGAGCGTATCTGCCGCTGGCGTTTTCTCTGGCACGTTTGAACCGGTATCCGGAGGCGATTGACGTTTATCAGGAAACATTGAAGCGCGATCCGACCAGTCCGGAGGTCTATAACAATCTGAGTTTTGCCTACAATCACAGCGGACGCTATCAGGATGCAGTCGATGCGAGCATGAAGGCGATCGAGTTGTTGGGTGAAACAGGTGGAGCGTACAAGTTAGGGTTCCAGGAAAGAAACGAGATACGTTCCTACGCTTACAAAAATCTCGGCAATGCTTACAACGGTTTGAAACGCTACGATGAAGCAGCGACCGCGCTGAAGAAGTCGTCCGAAATCGAGCCGAAGAACGTCTCCGCGCATTTCAATCTTGGATTAACCCTCTATAACGCGGGCCGCTACTCAGAAGCGATTGAGTCGTATAAAGAGGCCATCAAACTGAGACCAAGCCTGGCCCAGGCTTACTTCAATCTCGGACTCACTTACTACGCTATAAATGACAAGAATGCCGCCATGGCACAATACGAAAGTCTCAAGGGCATTGATGCTGAAATGGCGCGACAGCTTTACGACGCGATCAAGCGGTAACGATTAACGCCACAAAAAGGCACATAAAGCACAGAAAGTGGGGTGCTCTTTTTGTGTTTTTTGTGCCTCTTTGTGGCCAATTAAAGTTAATTCCGATCGCAATGATCACTCCGCGTCAAAAATGGACGCTGACTCAGGAAGCGTTCGATAAGTTGTTGCTTGCGCTCGGGGACGATCGCGACAGCGGAAGCCAAAAGTACCTCGAGATTCGCACCCATCTCACGCGCTTCTTCGAATGGAGAGGTTGCTCGTTCCCTGAAGATCACGCCGACGAAACGATCAATCGCGTTGCGAAAAAAATCGCCGAAGGGGAAGAGATCCTGAATCCTTCGGGCTACGCGATGGGAGTCGCGCGGCTGCTGTTACTTGAAATTTTTAAAAGCCAGCAGCGAGAGCAGTCGGCGCTCAACGAGATCGGCAACGCCGGCGAGGCTTACGTCGATTCCGACGATGGCGAAAACCGGCTCACCTGTCTGAGAAACTGTCTCCAAACCTTGTCACCGGATAATCGCGAGTTGATCCTCCAGTACTACCAGGGCGAGAAGAGTGAAAAGATCCAGAACCGCAAGAAGCTAATGGAGCGGTTAGGAATTCCTGTAAACACGTTGCGAATGAGAGCTTTACGGCTGCGCGAGAGGCTTCAGGCGTGTGTTGAGGAGTGCGTCGGCAGGGCCTGAAAAATTTTTTTAAGGTGAGGTGTGATGAAAACGCTTTCTGCGCCACTCATAAATGGAAGATCCCCGCTTTTGATAGTTCTGAGTACAAAAAATTCAACTGTGGTTCTGGGATTCTCGCAATGCTTTGCGCGGTTGCGGGAAGACTCCTCGGATTCAGAAAAAGAGAAATTATGGCGGCTGAGCCGAACAACGAAAGATTGATAGCCCGGTATTTACTGGGCGAACTGCCTGAAGAGCAGCAGGTCGAGATCGAAGACCGTGCGTTTCAAGACCAGGATTACCTCGCGACTATTACCGCCGTTGAGAATGATCTGATCGATGAGTACGTACGTCACGAACTCTCTGAAACCGACCGGCGCAAGTTTGAGAATCGTTTTCTCGCCTCCGCTGAGCGGCGCAAGCGGGTGGAGTTTGCACGGGCGCTCACAAGCGTAACGTCTAAAGAGATCGTCGCTCAAAAGCCGCGTTCGGCTGTTGTCTCCTGGCGCGACTCGCTCGATGCATTTATTGCTGGGCTCAATCCATTCGGAAAGCTTGCCCTCGCCGCGATCATGTTGCTGATAGTTGCCGGTGGCGCATGGTTGCTGACCGAAACACTGCGATTGCGCAGTCAGCTCACGCGGCTTCAAGCTGAAAACCAGTCACGACAAACTGAACGCCGGGCTTTGGAGCAGCAAATCGAAGCCGAACGCAGACGTAATGAAGAATTGGCTGCAAGGCTCAATCAGGAGAAACAACAGCGAGAGCAGAGCGACGAGTCGCTGCGTGAGTTGAGTGAAACAGGAGATCCAGCGAATCCGGCGCCGCGACCGGTTATCGCTTCGTTGACACTGCTGCCCGGAATCTCACGTGGCGGCGGTGAAAAACCGACTTTAGTGCTGCCGCAAAATGCGCGACTAGTACGACTTCAGATAGGGATCGATCCCGAAGAGCAGTACAAAGCTTTCGTTGCAGAATTACGGACCACAGCAGGACGGCAAATCTGGACCAGGGAAAATCTAACGGCGCATAGTCGCCGGGGTGCACGATCCATCGGTCTCACCGTGCCCGCGACTGCTCTCAAACCCGGTGAGTACGAACTCGAGTTGAGCGGTTTAAGGGAAGGAAGTGGAACTGAAGACGTAGGCTTTTACTATTTCAACGTGAAAAAGAACTGACGACGTTTCATCGCGTAATCCTCAATCATGAAACGACTGGTGATAAAAACCTTAGCTCTTCTTTTGCTGTTAACTTCCTCGATCTCTGCCCAGCAACCAGACCCTGTCACCCTCGAGCCCGGCAAACCAATCGAACGAAACATCACCGGCGGCGAAGCGCATTCCTACACCGTCACTCTTGCAGGGGGCATGTACACGTCTGTTGATGTAGACCAGCGAGGCATTAACGTTGTCGTAAGAGTCTTTACCGTTGACGGAGAAAAACCTCGGGAAGTCGATTTCGCCGGACCGGGTGCTTCAGAGCGGCTCTCCCTCTTCGGCGAAAGCGCTGTGAGTTATCGTGTAGAGGTTTCTGCTCCGGACAAAACTGCTCGTCGAGGCGCCTATGCAATCGAGATGAAGGAGATGCGGCCGGCTACCGACCAGGACAAGAACCGCGTTGAGGCAGAGAGACTCGTCGAAGCAGGCATGCAGCTTGTTTACCAGCAGACTGCTGAATCGAGACAGGAGGCCATTCGGAAGTTTCAGCAATCGCTCCCATTTTGGCGAGCAGTCAACGATAAGGCCAAAGAAGCGGATGCCTTTTATATCATCGCCTACACCTTCAACCGGCTGGGACGATTTCAGGAAGCAATCGACGCGGCGGAACAGGGGCTTCCACTCGCCCGCGCTGCAAACGATCGCGGGATAGAAGCATTTCTCCTCGATCAAATCGGAACCTCTTATATAGGCCGCGGGGAGAGGAGAAAGGCGCTCGAATTTTTCCTACAGGCCTTACCTCTGCGATCTGAAAAAGATCCAGTTGGATTGGGTACTACGCTCAACAATATCGGATTGGCGTACGCGGGCATTGGTGAACGTCCAAGAGCGCTCGGCTACATGGAGCAAGCAGCAACGCTGATGGAAAAGCAGGGCGATCGTCTGAAGGCGTCCACCGTTCTTGGGAATATATGCTTCATCAATAACGCACTGAGTCTATACAAAAAAGCGCTCGACGCTTGTAGTCAGTCACTGAAGATGAAGCGCGACATCAACGATCGATCCGGACAAGCAATCACCCTTAATACTTTGGGAACCGTCTACACCAGTTTAGGCGATTATCAGAACGCGCTGGATGTTTTCCAACAATCCCGAAAAATCCATCAAGAACTCGGACAGAAAGAAGATGTAGGGATTGCGCTAAACAATATCGCGTTGGTCTATGTTGCTGTGGGCGAGTATGAAAAGGCCATCGATTTTTACACGCAGGCGCTCAAGGTTTTAGGCGAGGGTTACAAGCATCGCACTTCCACAGCACTCGGCAACCTGGGCGCCGCCTATGCCGAGATCAAAGATTTTCGTAAAGCACTGGAGTTTCACCTGCAAGTGCTTCCGTTGAAGCCGGAGAGTGAAGACCGCGAAGGAAGGGCTATTGCCCTTAACAACATCGCCAACTCCTACTCGAACCTCGGCGACAAGCAAAAGGCGCTCGAGTATTACACCCAGGCACTTGCGCTACATCGCGCGGTGGGAAATCAACGCCTGCTCGCCACCACGCTGAGAAACATCGGTATCTTTCACCGAGATCAGGGCGAAACCGCGAAGGCCCTCGACTATCTCAACGAGGCACGAACAATCACCAGCACGATCGGCGACCAGAACGGCGAAGCGAATGTGTTGTCGCAGCTTGCAAAGCTCGAGCTCAATCGTGGAAATCTCGTTGAAGCACGCAAGCTGATCGAAGATGCTATCGGTACGATCGAGTCGTTGCGTGTCAACCTCAAGAGCCATCAGTTGCGTGCGTCATTCCTCGCGTCAGTTCGCAAATACTATGAATTTGATATCGACGTGTTGATGCGTTTGCACCAGCAACGATCCGCTGGCGGTTTTGCGACAGCTGCTTTGCAGGTGAGTGAGAAGAGTCGCGCCAGATCTTTGCTCGAGCTGTTGCGTGAGGCGCGCGCTGAAATCCGCCAGGGCGTTGATTCTTCGTTGATAGAGCGTGAGAACAATCTGCGGCGAACAATTGCGGATCGGGCCGACCAACAGACGCGTCTGTTGAGTGGAAAGTATAGCGAGGAACAGGCGACAACTGCTGCCAAGGAGCTTGAGGCGTTGACGGCGGAATACGATCAGGTTCAGACGCTCATCCGGCAGACCAGCCCGCGATTTGCGGCCTTGATCGAGCCATCGCCGATCAACGTTGAAGGAATTCAAAAGCAGATCGATGACAACACGCTGCTGCTCGAGTATGCGCTGGGCGACGAGAAGAGTTTTGTGTGGGTAGTCACGCCTGACTCGGTGAAGTCGTTCGAGCTGCCGGGACGAACGACTATCGAGCAGGCAGCGAAGCGATTTTATCAATTACTTACTGAACGCGGTCTCGTTGTTTCCGGTGAAACGCTCGCACAAAGAAAGCAGCGACTCGATCAGGCCGACGCAGAGTACCCCAAAGCTGCGGCCGAGTTGAGTCGCATGTTGCTCGGGCCAGTGGCTGCGGAACTGAAACGGAAGCGATTGGTGATCGTTAGTGAAGGTGTTTTGCAGTACGTTCCTTTTTCGGCATTGCCCACGGCGGCAGGTCAGCCTCTGATCGTCGATCACGAGATCGTGACACTGCCGTCGGCATCCGTATTGGCAGTGCTGAGAGAGGAGTTTGCAAATCGTAAGTCAGCCGGCAAGACGGTGGCAGTGTTCGCGGATCCTGTTTTCTCACCGACCGATTCGCGTTTGGTCCAGGCGAGTAAGAGTGAAACTCCCGTCGCCGCTTCGTTGATCGAAGCACAGAGATCCGCTGCTGAATCGGGCCTCGCCGATTTAGTGCGACTGCGTTTTAGCCGGCAGGAAGCCGATGAGATCGCGCGCCTCTCGTCGGACAGCCGAAATCTGAAAGCACTCGACTTTTTAGCGAATCGCTCGACGGCTACTGATGCGAAGTTGAGCGACTATCGAATCGTGCACTTTGCCACGCACGGTTTGATAAATAATCAGAATCCGGATTTGTCGGGAGTGGTGCTGTCGCTCGTCGATGAGCAGGGCCGGCCGCAAAATGGGTTCCTGCGGCTTTATGATGTTTACAATTTGAAGCTCAATGCGGATTTGGTTGTGTTGAGTGCCTGCCAGACGGCGCTCGGGAAAGAGATCAAAGGTGAAGGTCTGATTGGGCTGACGCGCGGTTTCATGTACGCCGGAGCGCCGCGTGTGGTGGCAAGCTTTTGGCGTATCGACGATCGAGCGACCGCGGACATCATGAGACGTTTTTACGAGGCGATGCTGAAAGTCGGTTTGCGTCCTGCGGCCGCGCTTCGTGCCGCACAGGTTTCGATGTGGCGCGAAAAGCGTTGGCATTCGCCGCATTACTGGGCCGCTTTCACGATCCAGGGTGAGTGGCGGTGATGTTTTGAGGATTATGGCCACTTAGAAAGTAGAGGCCACAGATGAACACAGATTTGAAGAACACAGATTTAAAAAAAGTAATCCTAATGTTGGTTTTGCTAGTGGCAGCCAGGCCTGTCTTAGCAGCTTTTGTCCAGCAGCAAGTGAATAAAGAGCTTGATGAGCGCCTGCTTTACCTGCTGAGTCAACGGCAGGCACCGTCAGTCGAAGAGATCCAACAACTGCTCGACAAAGGCGCACGCGTAAATCAGCAGGTTAGATACAAGACTCCTCTGATGCACGCCGCCAGTGAAGGACACCTCGAGATTGTGAAATTTCTGCTTGCAAAGGGCGCGGACGTCAATGCGCAAACTGATGAAGGCACGGCGTTAACACAAGCGGTGTACGGAGGTCACGAGGAGATAGTCAAGCTGCTGCTCGACGCGGGCGCTAATGTAAACGCGAAGCACCGGCTGGGATATACAGCGTTGTTTAGCTCCGCGGGTCGCAGCATTCCGGAAATGAATCCGCCGCCGGGTAAGCCGCTTCCGGTCCCGGCTCATGAAATCATGACCCTGTTGTTGGCGCGCGGCGCTGATGCGAAGCTGATCGGACGAGACGGAGAAACGGCGTTGATGAAGGCAAATACGCCGGCGAAGATTAAGCTGCTTGTTGGGCATGGCGCACAGTTGAACGCCAAAGATCAACAGGGCCGGACGGCTTTGATGTATGCAGTTGATCGAGGCGAGGTTGACGTGGTTGAAGCGCTTCTGCAAGCAGGTGCTGACGCGAGTATCCGCGATGCAAAAGGCGCGACAGCGTTGATGCGCGCTCTCGAAGAAGTTCCAAGCCACAGAACAGCAGGCACTGACACACTAGCAAAGAGCTGGCTTGCAGCCGCACGGCTGTTAGTGAAGGCTGATATCGGCGACATTAATGCCCAGGATGAAAACGGCGTGACGTTGCTGATGCAGGCAGTGAGTCGCGGTGAGACTGAGATCGTGAAGTTGTTGTTGGCGCGTGGTGCCGACGTCAATCGTACTGACGTGTTTGGCAACACAGCAGCCGTCTTTGCTTTCGAGAACGATTATACTGCGATTCAACCGCTGCTAAAGAAGGCCAGGCCGTCACGGCAAACACGGAATGCATTTCTACGCGTCGCCGTGGGTAAAAAAGATCGCGTGAAGGTCAAGCAGCTTCTCGCCGCTGGCGCTGATCCCAATTACGAGTACCCGATCGGGTACGATCATAAAACTATCAAGTCAACGCTATTGATCCGTGCGGCACAAATGGAAGACGCCGCAATTGTGAAAATGCTTCTCACCGCCGGCGCAAATCCAAACGCCAAAGGCTTACTGCATGGAAGCGAGCACGGCCTCAAATACGGCACCGCCCTCGAGGCCACGAAAAACACAGAGGTGATCAGCCTGCTCCAAAAAGCTACCAAGCCATAGCCACAAAATGCACAAAAACAGATAACTGAATATGTGCATTTTGTGCCTCTTTGTGGCTAAACTTCGCCGAATGTGTGGATTGATCGATATCGCTCGACGGCGGGTTGTGGCTGGTTGCCGGGTCTGATGGAGAGGAGTGTCTTCATTCCAGCTTCGTTTGCGGCGTCGAGTTCAGTCGTCACGTCAGAGATGAACAATATCTCGTTTGGAGCAAGACCCAACTCTGAAGCGATGCGACGATAGCTGCCGGGCTCTCCCTTCTTCCCGACGTTCGTGTCGAAGTAATTATCGATGAACCTCGTCAGATCGCCGGCCTCGGTATGCGCGAAGAGAAGTTGCTGGGCCAACACGCTGCCCGATGAAAAAATGTTGATACTCAAACCTGCTGCATGCCAACGTTCCAATGCCGGCGCAACGTCAGCAAACACCTGAGACTTCAGAGATCCATCGAGATAACCTTGTCGCCAAATCTTTCCTTGTAATGACTTCAAACCTGTGGACTTGCGATCCTGGGCGATCAACCAATCGATGTAAGCCGTGATCGAGTCGATCTCAGGGCTAAGCAATGCAGGATTGCGATCATTGCTGACGTCAAGCGCTTGCTCCTCACGCAACAGCGCAACATCTGCACGCACTTCATCCGATTCGAAATTGTTTGCCAGAAACTCGCTTGCGTGAGCGCGCGCGTAGGAGAACAGCACGTCATGAACAAAGGCAATCGGAGTGGTGGTGCCTTCGATGTCGAGCAGGACCGCACGATAAGAACTCATGGCGTCATTGCTCGTGTGCCCGCGAGATGTGTTAGCCCAAAGCAGACTGGAAGGAATCCTTCGTCAACACGACTCTCGGTGTAACGTGGAGTCCAACCCGCCGTGTCCTGGAACAGACGGATCGCTCGGATGCGTCGATCCGTGCACAGGTTGAACCAGTGCAGTGTGCCGCGCGGTACACGAATCAGATCACCGGCTTCGACCTCGATCGCCAGCACCGCTCCAGTGTTTGAGTGAATGTGAAATAGTCCGTGACCGGCGATGATGAATCGGACTTCGTCTTCATCGTGCCAGTGTTCACGATTGAATTTCGCGAGCATTGCATCGAGCCCGGGTGTCTGCGGACTGACGTCGATCACGTCAGCAGTCACGTAGCCGCCGCGAAGTTTCAACTCTTCGATCTCGCGCGAGTACGCGCGCAGGATCTCTTCCGCAGGCGCGTCGTCAGCGACGGGATGAGCAGGCACCCAACGTTCGTAGTCGATGCCGTGACTCGCGAGTCCCGCAGTGATCTCTTCCTCGGTTCTCAGCGTTTTGTCTTCATTAAGAATTGTTACCAGAGCCATTTTACTTCTCCTAACACCGGGGTGTTTCCCTGCGGATGACGGAAGTTCGTCCCATCGTTTCGAGCAGGAACTCAAGAATCTCGATATGTCGCTTCGCCTGGGCCAACGTGTCGCCCCAGGAATAAAGACCGTGACGGCGCAGTAAGAAGGCGTGCGCCGCTTTGTGTTCTTTAAGAGTTTTACCGACAACTTCAGCAAGTGCGGGCATGTCCTGAGAGTTGTCGATGATCGGCAACCATTCGGAGTGCTCGTGCGTGCGCACTCCCTGCAATCCTTTCAACATCTCGTAGCCTTCGATCGTGACGCCGCCCTCAGACGCATGAAGATCGGAAAAAATCGTGTTCCAGACCGAATGCGTGTGTAACACTGCGCCTGCGCCTCGTTCTTTTACAACTCGAATATGGAGCAGACTCTCGTCGGATGGTTTGCCACCATGGTGACTTATCACTCGAGCATTCTCATCGATCGAAAGCACCTGGTCTGACGTGAGTTCGCCTTTGTCGATACCACTCGGACTCATTGCGAGTTGCAACGGATCCCGCCGAACCACCGCGCTCAGGTTACCGCTCGTGCCGAGTAGCCAACCGCGGGCATGAAAACTCTTTGCGACGGACGCGAGATTGGCAGCAAGCTCAGAAAAGCTGTCAGACATGGAGGAAAAGATGCGCCTAAACACTCGATCCGCGCAAGTCAATTCAGGCAATTTCTTGACAAAGCAGATACCCTGATTTAGGTTGCTTGCCCTCATTAGAAACAAATACCTCGTATTTCCGCATTGTGAGTGACAAACTAGATTGCGAAAGACTTAAAGGAGGGTGATATGCGACTAAATCTGGTTCGTTGCACACTGCTGTTGGTGCTCGCAGGTACGTTTGCGCTCAAAGCGCGCCCCGTCTTTTCACAGCAGAGTGATGTGCTGGGTGCTGGCGTGCCGGTTAGTATCTTTCGGAATCCAAAATCCACTCGGCGGACATCCTCTAAGGGCAAGCCGGTGGAGAGAGCACCGCTCCTCAAGCTTGAGTGGCGTCTTTATAAAGTGTTAGCAAATGGCTCGGAAGAGGAAACCAGCCTGGACACTTTTAGGCGTGGCGATCGGCTCCGCCTTGCAGTGCGTACGAATCAAGACGGCTACCTGTACGTCATACATCAAAGATCGGCGAGCTCTCCTGGCGAGGTAGTCTTTCCCGACTCCAAACTCAACAACGGAAGCAGTTCAGTTTACAAGAGCGAAGAATTCGTAGTCCCCTCAAACTGCCCGGTTAAAATTTCGCGCCGTGACTGTGCGCTGATCCTGACGCCCTCAGCAGGTCAGGAAATAATCTATGTGTTCTTCAGTCGCGATCCATTCATTGATTTGCCGGCTTCAGCTTCGGATGCAACTGAAAGTATCTCACCGGAAACGTTGGAAAAGTTGATGAACGACTCCGGACAAGATCTAAAGCCCCAGAAAGGCAGCACCCCTTTCTCAGAACTTCTGGTCAATATCAACACCAGGGACAACGAAGACATCATCAAGAAACTGGTACTCGACAAGAGACCTTAGGCCGCAAAGAAGCACAAAGAGCGCGAAGGTTTATGAGAGACGGTTGTGCTTTGTGGGCCTTTTGTGGCTTGAACTCAGGATGTGCGCGGCACGACGCCGTGATGGACGTTGCCCGGGAGGTTTTTGGGTAGCTCGACCTGGTCGTTGATGAGATCTTCGACATGAACACCGGCGAGGTCGGCGTATGCCAGGAGAATCATGGTCGAGGGCTCGCGTTTGCCCGTTTCGTATTCGGAAATGCGACCCGGGTGCATCTGAGGGAAACCCAGCCGTGCGGGCATTCGCGCCTGTGAGATACCAAGCCATTCACGAATCTTCAACAGCTTGGAAGGTAAATACTCTGGTTTGGGGCGAGGACTACCCATCAGGAGTGACCTCCTGATGCGCCCAAAATGCCCTAACTCTCGCCGTACTCCCAGTTGCGTGAAGATTTCGCTTGCAAGGACTCTCAGATGGGAGTAGGATGCAGTCGCTTACGATTGCCGCCGCGAGTCCTAACCCATCAAACTCGCCGGCGATGCTCATCACTCGTTACTGTGGAAGATTGAGCAGCGCATTGCCGTTGCCTACTTGTCAAAGACGAGTGCATCGTAGTGTGCTCAGATGCTTTCGTAAATAGAAAAATTTAGTTGCCTGGTGGGGGGCCAGGTTGAGTCCGTGGAGGCGCGCGGCGCTTCGAAGGCGCTTCTGCGGACTCGGGTCTCAGCGTAATGAAACTCGAAGACGTGATCGAACGCGACTCGCGAATGACGAGCGGCAGCGCGGTGTTTGTCGGGACGTCAGTTCCGATTAAGTTGCTGTTCGAGTTTCTGGAAGACGATCAGACTATAGACACTTTTCTCGATCAGTTTCCAATGGTCAGTCGTGATCAAGCACGGGCAGTGCTCGGCGCCTCGCGAGATATGTTGCTGAGTGCTGCCAGATCTGAGATTTGAGATCCGGTGATCTCGAGTCTCGGACAGTGGCCTTGGTGAGGGGGCCACACGGAGTCCGCGGAAGTAGTCGCCCAGAATGCTTCCGCGGACTCGCACACTCGAGTTGAAGTTTGGCCACGGATTAGGCAGATTACACGGATTATGGAACTTCCCGTGAATCCGCCGATTCTACCGATGCTCGCCAAGCGCGTGGATCAATTGCCGGCTGCCGGCGATTGGATCTTCGAACCGAAATGGGATGGTTTTCGTGCGCTGATTTTTCGCGACGGTCAGGAAGTGATGATTCAGAGTCGCGACGAAAAACCGCTCAATCGCTATTTTCCGGAACTGATCGACCCGCTGCTAAAGCAACTCCCAACCAAGTGTGTACTCGACGGAGAAATCGTCATAGCGCAAAAAGGCGCACTTGATTTCGATTCGCTCCAACTGCGTCTTCACCCTGCGGCGTCACGAGTCAAAATGCTTTCTGAAACAATCCCCTCATCGATCGTCTTCTTCGACTTACTCGCGGAAGGGAAGCGAGACCTGCGCAACACACCTTTCGCCGAACGCCGTAGCAAACTGGAGTCGCTGTTGTCATCATTAAAACCTCCGCTGCACCTGACGCCTGCGACCAGTGACTTCGCGATCGCGTCCGATTGGTTTCGTCGTTTTGAAGGTGCCGGCCTCGACGGTGTTGTCGCTAAACCGAAGGAAGGAACTTACGAACCGAACAAGCGCGTCATGCTGAAAGTTAAGCACGAGCGGGACTGTGATTGTGTTGTAGCTGGATTTCGCTGGCACAAGAAAGGTGAGAGCACGGGAATCGGATCACTGTTGCTCGGACTCTACGACGACTCCGGCATGCTTCAGCACGTCGGTGTGTGTGCGAGTTTTACTAACGAGAAGCGTCTCGAGCTGGTTGAGTTTCTCAAGCCCTATCGCAAGAACGCGCTCGCATCGCATCCCTGGAAAGAGTGGGCGGGCGAGGGGCTTGGGCATCGCATGCCCGGCGCGCAGAGCCGTTGGAGTCAAGGCAAGGATTTATCGTGGGAGCCACTGCGACCCGAGTTGGTCGTGCAGGTCGCGTATGATCACATGCAGGGCGATCGCTTTCGCCATACCGCGCAATTCCGCAGATGGCGCACCGACAAGAAACCCACCGACTGCACCTTCGAGCAACTGGAAGTCGTGCCACCGCACGAGCTCGAGTCGATCTTCGCCACCGGCAGGTAGCCACAAAAAGGCACAAAAAGCACAAAAAGATAAGCACCCCGATTTAGCCCAGACACGCTACTGCAATCTGTAGATATTTAATCCTGCAAGGATCTTCGGCTTTGCCGCCGGATGTGAGGCGGGGCTTCGCCCCGCCGCAAGGATCTAGAGACTGAATGGGCTCTGCCCCCTGGTTCGGGCTTAGCCCTACCGCCGGCTGCTACTCCGGCGCCAATGGATTAGA
The DNA here is from genome assembly GCA_963826255.1 of uncultured Acidobacteriota bacterium. Lineage (GTDB taxonomy): Bacteria > Acidobacteriota > Blastocatellia > Pyrinomonadales > Pyrinomonadaceae > PSRF01. The sequence goes on along the minus strand of CAWGWK010000002.1, from coordinate 3,785,611 downwards.
TCTTTATCGAATAATCGATGACCCGGCGGGCGGTAAGACCTTTCAAAACACGAATCACGTTGGAGGTCGTGGACGGTCGAGTTGTTAAGAGATGCAGATGGTCCAACATAATTACATAAGCAAACAGGAGAAAGCCGGCGGAGTTACGTGCTTCATCAATTGCCTTACACAGGATTTCCGTCATTTGTTTGGTTCGAAAAACAGGTAGACGATCTTTGGTAACGATGGTGATGTATAGAGCCGGAGAATCTTGTGAGATTAAGAATCGGTGAGCCATGAGGTGCTCTCCTTTGGTGAGGTTAGTAGAACGTTGGGGAAGCTACCGGGTTTTTCGACCCTTGTAAAGGGCCAAGCCCGAACCAGGGGCAGAGCCCAAATTCTTTCTCTGATCCTTCCGGCGGGGCTAAGCCCCGCCTCACATCCGGCGGCGAAGCCGGGGATGGGGAGTGAGCGGGGGGAGTTATTCTTGTGCTTTTTGTGCCTTTTTGTGGCTCCAATCGCGCGTGGGGTCGTCGTCGGGGTCGGGAGTTTCTTGTGGCGGCCGAAGTTTTTCCGGGACGTTGCGCAGGTTAACGCGAATGCGCGTCCACGTTGATGAGCGGCCTCTCATCGAATCCACCAGCACATCATCAACTGCAAGAAGCTTAGCCACGGTGGGATATTTTTTCTTCCAACGGTCGAGCCCTTCGAGAGCTGCCTTCTTGTCAGGAGAGTTAGCAATAACGAGAAGTGGCATTCTGATGCGCTTCTTCTTCGCGGCGGGTTTTTTCGCAGTTGATTTCGCGCGTGAAGGCGCCACGCGTGTTCCTTCGCCCTCCATCTTTTGGAAGTGCGGTGGCCACGGCGCGTCACTCAGACCAGAGGCTTCGTCCTGATCTGCGAGCTCGAGCAACTTCTCAAGCGATCCTGCTGCCGCATCGATTTCCGCGTGCGGATCTCCAAGGTCTGCAAAGCGTTTCGGCACTGTCAAAACAGTAAAGTCAGCGGGATCGCAATCGGGAACCTCACCCCAATTAAGCGGTGTCAACACGCGTGCGTCAGGCAGTGGGCGCACGGAATACGCAGAACAAGTCGTCCGATCCTTCGCGTTCTGGTTGTAATCGAGGAACACTCCGTGACGTTCCTCTTTCCACCACTTCGAGCTGGCCAGTGTCGGCATCCGGCGTTCGACTTCACGCGATAATGCAACCGCCGCGCGCCGCACTTCGCTAAAGGTCCAGCGCGGTTGAATCCTGACGTTGACGTGCATGCCACGCGACCCGCTAGTCTTGGGCCAACCACGCAGCCCCATCTCTTCGAGCAGCGCTTTCACTTCCAGCGCCACCAGACGAACGTCCTCCCAACCAACACCTGGACCAGGATCGAGATCCACGCGCAACTCGTCCGGGTGATCGAGATCGCCTGAACGCACCGGATGCGGATGCAGTTCAATGCAACCCAGGTTCACGATCCACGCCAGCCCCGCTGCATCATCGACCACGATCTCCTCTGCCTGCCGGCCGGAAGGGAACGACAAGGTAGTAGTGCGCAACCAGTCCGGATGATTAGTGGGGGCGCGTTTTTGATAAAAGGCCTGACCTTCCGCTCCATCGACAAACCGTTTTAGAACGATCGGACGATCTCGTATTCCCGCCACTGCGCCGGGCGCGATCGACAAGTAGTAACGTACGAGCTCGAGTTTCGAGAGTTTGGTTTGTAAAGAGAAGTACAGCTTGTCAGGATTGGTTACGCGAACCTCCCGTCCCTCGATTGTTAACACTTCGGCTTGTTGCTTTGATGAAGCCACAGGTTACAGTGCCTTTGACATGTTGATGAAGTGGCAGGGTATTTTGGTCACGTAGCCTTCCGGGAACGGCGTCGTACCCGTCTCGACATACCCTCGACGTTGATAAAACGGTGGCAACTCTTGCCGCAAATGGACGATGTAAATGTCCATAAAACGAGAGCCGCGCTCGCGACAATAGTCCTCGGCCGCAACCATCAAAAACGATCCCAGTCCACCTTGCTGGTAAGCGGGATCGACCGACAGCAGGCCCAGGTAAGATCGCTCACCACGAAGTTCGACATAGACACAGCCATTAAGACGATCGCCAGTTTCGGCGAGCAGGAACGTGCCCTTCGCCAGATGCTGTGCGACCTCTGTCTCGGAAATTCGCGGTCCATCGACAAAAAATCCTTCTGACTTCCGGAAGGCGGCGTTTATAACAGCTGTTATCCTGGCCACGTCAGCAGCCGTAGCAATCCGGATCGGAACTGTCGTGTTCATCAGATAAAACAATAATAGGGGTTCAAACCAAACCACAAGTGCATTAAGCTCTGCGGCGCAAACATGATAACTACCACCACAGAATCACCGGAAGCGCGTTCCGGGCTCGACCCCTGGCGAATCGGAGAGCTGCCCGTGGCGCCGCGGCCCCGCGGTCTCGGATGGTTCAGCGCGATTGGACCAGGTGTGATCGCGCTCGGCGTATCGATCGGGAGTGGTGAGTTCTTACTTGGACCAGCGGCGTTTGTGAAATACGGTCTCTCGTTGTTGTGGGTCGTCGGTGTGGCCGCACTGCTTCAGACGCTGCTGAACGTTGAGCTCATGCGCTACACAATGGCCACCGGCGAACCTATATTCACCGGGTTCATGCGCACGCGCCCACACTCCACTTTCTGGGCGTGGTTTTACTCGATTCTTTACTTCCTTCAGATGGGATGGCCTGGTTGGGCGGGCGCTGCGGCGGGCGCTGTCTTCTTTCTTTTCGCGAAACGTTTGCCGGGCGCTGGTGAAGCGGGAACGGTTTACGCCATTGGTGTCGCACTGTTCTTGATGTGCGGATTGATACTGATGGTCGGCCGGCGAATCGAGCGCACACTCGAGTATCTCAACTGGATCATGGTTGCGCTAATAATCGGTGGACTCGGAACACTCGCGCTTCTTTTCGTACCACTTTCAACGTGGGGCGCTGCGGTAGCGGGATTCACCGGCTTTGACGTGCGGAGCGGTTCTTTTCAATTCATTCCCGCAGGCGCCGACTTCTTTCTACTCGGCGCCTTCGCTGCTTACGCGGGCGGCGGTGGTGTGGCGAACCTGACGTTGAGTAACTGGGCGCGCGATAAAGGTTACGGCATGAGCAGCAGCGTCGGGTTTATTCCTGCGGCAGTGGGCGGAAAGAAAGTCGCATTGGCCCACTCAGGCAGCACGTTCGAACCGAATGCTGCCTCGCTCGAACGTTGGCGTGGCTGGTGGCGAATCATCCGTGTGGATCAGTGGGGCGTTTACTTCACCGGTGCGGTTCTCGGTATGGCGTTGCCAGCATTGTTGTACGTCACATTTGTGCCGGCCGGTAGTGACATTCGCGGGCTGGGAATAGCGGCAGCGTTGGCGCAGGCTGTGGCCACACAGAAAGGCGCAATCTTTGGTGGAGCCATTGCAATACTCGGCGTGTGGATATTGTTCAAGACCCAGCTCGACATTCTCGAAGGAATGACACGCGCGATTACTGACATCCTTTGGACGGGCAGCACGCGTATCCGTGCATGGCGCGGCGGCGATGTGCGTGTCGTTTATTATTCTGTGCTCGTGGTGATTTCCCTCTGGGGCATCCTCGCGCTGCGTCTGACGCAACCGATCGTGTTGCTCACGTTGAGCGCGAACATGGCGGGCATCGTGTTCATTATCAGCTCGCTGCATTTGTTGTATGTCAACACGCGGCTGCTGCCGGTTGAACTCCGGCCCCCACTCTGGCGGCGGCTCGCACTAATCGCACTGGCGCTGTTTTATGGGCTGTTCTTGACGATGTGGTTGTGGAGTCTCGCGCGAGGCCGGTAGGTTTTCCTCGCAAAGGCGCAAAGGCGCAAAGAAAGAAATTGGGTCTAACTTTGCGTCTTTGCGCCTTTGCGAGGAAATCGGACTTGGTTACTTGGGGTGCTTGCAATTCTGGGCGAGGGTGGCTATAGTGCACTCAACCAGATGGTTGGTGAATCCTTCCATCATAGTGGTTGTCGGGGTGAGGACGATGACCACATAAGATTAGGCGCGACGGCCCAAAACTGTCGCGCCTTTTCGCTAACCACTTCACACGAAAACCGGAGCTAGTCTCACACAAACCATGCTTAATAGAATTTTATTACTGGTGATCATGGCCGGCGGCCTGCCGGCGCACGTTTCCGGCCAGACTGTTTCAGGGCAGGCGCGGCCACAGACATTCAGCGGGCAGGGTATCTCGATCGAGTTCAGTGCGACGCCGAGTCGCGCAAGCCAGCGAAGCGCATCGCAGGTGATCGCCGGAGAAGAGGCGACGGTACGTTTCAAAATCACCGGTAGCAATGGCGACGTGCCACTCACAAATCTTCGACCAGTGGCTTGGGTCGATCAGCGTCCGACAAAAGAGCCGATCGGTGTGCGCGAGTGTCGTGAGAAAGTGCAGGCTTTTCTCCAGCCGAGTTTCAGTAAGCGGCCAACTGTCGATCTGAATGCGTATTTCATTCTCGCGTTGAATAACGAAGCGAATATCTCGGTTATCGATCCACTATCAGGATTTGGCGGCAGCAAGCTTTACACGCTCATCCCTCTGAAGAGTCCGGGTGAAGACTGGGTCATGAGCGCCGATAACAAACGGCTCTACGTCTCGATGCCGCGGGTCAATCAGGTCGCGGTGATCGACATTCCAACGTGGAAAGTGATGGCCAACATCGATGCGGGAATGAAACCGGCACGCGTTGCGCTTCAGCACGACGGCAGATACTTTTGGATCGGAAACGACGATGGTGTCACTGTTATTGATACTCACGCGACGAAAGTCGCAGCACAGTTAAAAACCGGAACCGGCCCGCACGAGATCGCTTTTACTGACGACGACCGCCTTGCGTTCGTCACTAATAAAGACGCGGGAACTTTATCTGTCATCGATGTGCGAAAGCTCGCGGTGTTGCAGGAGATCAAAATCGGCCTGCAACCCGCGGCGATTGCTTTCTCGTCGTTGAGCCAGACGGTTTATGTCGCAAACGAAGGCGATGGGACGATAGTGGCTGTCGGCGCTGCGAAGCAGGAGATAATCGCGCGAATTCAAACCGAGCCTGGAGTCCGCAGTATCAGCATCCCGTCCGATGGTCGTTACGGTTTCGCCGTTAACACGATCAAGAACAAAGTCTATGCTTTTGATCTCTCTTCTAATCGAGTGGTTCAGTCGGTACCGGTTGGACCCGGCTCGGATCAGATCAGTTTCACTAAACAGTTTGCCTACGTGCGATCGAGAGGCAGCGAATTCGTCACGATGATCAAGATCGCGGACCTCGGAAAGGAAGCGGCAGTCACGAAGTTTCCGGGCGGGCAGCGTGCGCCGGGAGAATCGCTTTCGACGTCGGTGGCCGCGGCAATCGTTCCGGCGCCCGAGGACGGCGCGGTGCTGGTGGCGAATCCCGCAGACAAGATGATCTATTACTACACGGAAGGCATGGCCGCGCCGATGGGAAGTTTTCAAAACTACAAGCGCGATCCAAGAGCCCTGCTCGTGATGGACAACAGCCTGCGCGAAACCGAGCGCGGTGTCTACACGACGACGCTGCGATTCGACAATCCCGGTCACTACGACGTCGCGTTCCTGCTCGACTCACCTCGTTTGATTAACTGCTTCGAACTGAGCGTCGCAGAAAATCCGAATGCGCCAAAGAAACCCGAGACTGCGATCAAGATAGAACCGTTGGTGAAACAGGCGAGCGCACGCGTGGGCGAGCGCTTCGACATTCGTTTCAAAGTGTTCGACGCGAAAACCGCGGCTCCAAAATCCGATCTGAAGGACATGGCTGTGCTTGTATTTCTTGCTCCCGGAATTTGGCAACAGCGCGAGTTAGCGAAGCCTTTGGGCGATGGTGTTTACGAAACGAGTTTTGTGCCGCCGAACGCAGGCGTATACTATGTCTTCTTCCAGAGCGCCACGCTCGGACTCCAATTTAATCAATCAACACCGCTGACTGTTCAAGCAGCTAAACCATGACGTCAACCTTCACTCCGCAAGAGGAATAACAATGAAATTGATCTTGACGATCATCGTTCTTTTCGCAGCCGCAGGCTTAACTCACGCCCAGGAACCCGAACAATCACCCGCGCAGAAATATTTCACTGACACGGTGCTCGTAAATCAAAACGGCGAGAAGATGCGCCTCTACAATGATTTGTTAAAAGGCAAAACAGTCATCATCAACTCCTTTTTCGCGACGTGCCAGGGAAGTTGTTTGCCGATGAGCCGTAACCTGGAGAAGGTGCAGGAAGCACTCGGAGATCGGCTTGGCAAAGACGCATTCATTATTTCCATTAGTGTTGACCCGACGGTTGACACGCCTCCGGCGTTGAAAGCATACGCGAAAAAACTTAATGCCCGGCCCGGCTGGTATTTTCTCACCGGCGACAAGGCGAACGTCGATTTCACGCTGAAGAAGCTGGGCCAGTTTGTTGACGACAAACAGGCTCACGTCAACATCTTCATCATCGGCAACGAACGAACCGGACTCTGGAAAAAAGCTTTCGGACTCGCGAAGAGCGATGAGCTGGTGAAAGTTGTCGAGAGCGTGATCAACGATAAGCCTCAGCAACAAAACAAATCTCCGCAACAGTAGACAGGATTACAAGATTCACACGATTACAGGATGAAGAACCTGGAATGTCTTGTACTGCTGGTGTTTTTACTTGCGCCGGCGGCATTGGCACAGAGCCCACTCACACCGCAGGAGGCTCGTGGCAAGCAGATCTACGTGCTCGGTACGAGTAAGTCTGGCAAAGATATACTTGCTTACATCGGCGACTCTTCGCTCGAAGTCCCCGGCAGCACGATGGCGTGCGCGAACTGTCATGGAATGACGGGCCAGGGCAAGCCCGAGGGTGGAATCGATCCGTCGAATATTACCTGGGAAGCTTTAACAAAACCGTATGGTGTCACGCACAGCAACGGACGCAAGCATCCTGCGTACACCGCTCGCGCCCTCGAACTGGCAATCACGCGCGGCCTCGATCCGGCGGGTAACAAGTTGTTGTATGCGATGCCGCGTTACCAGATGGCGAAGGAGGATCTCGACGATCTTGTTGTTTACTTAAAACGTCTCGGAATGGATATCGATCCGGGAATCAGCGACGACAAAATACTGATCGGAACGGCACAGCCTGTCGTTGGTCCACTGACTGAAATGGGCCAGGCAGTGAAGGACGTGCTCGCGGCGTATTTTGCTGAAGTCAATCTTCAGGGCGGCGTCTACAACCGCCGGCTGGAGCTGAAGTTCGTACCCACGGGAGATACGCCGGGAGCCACACGCGCAAACATCGAACGCTTAATCAAAGACGAGAACGTGTTTGCGATGACCGGCGCTTTCGTAGCAGGGGCGGAAAGAGAAATCGTTCCGGCACTCGCCCAGTGGGAAGTGCCTCTGGTTGGACCAGTCACACTCGATCCGCAGATCGAGACGCCACTAAACCGCCAAGTCTTCTATTTACTATCCGGCAACAGCAGCCAGGCAAGAGCGCTCGTTAGCTTCATCGCAAAGAAATCAGGTGCCCAGAATCGTAACCTCGCGATCCTTTATTATCGAACTGATCTGAATGCCACTGTTCTTGACGCGATTAAAAGAGAAGGCGAAAAGATCGGCCTGAAGACTGCGGCCTATGAATACCAGGCGTCGAGCTTTGATGCTGCGGATTATGTAAAGCGGATCCGACAAGATCCTCCGGACAAGATTTTCTTCATGGGTCGTGTTGAGAATTTACTTTCGTTCATGAAGGAAGCGGAAAAAGTAAGTTGGTTTCCGGAGATCTTGTTACAAGGTGGCGGTGTGAGCGCTGGGATTTTTGATGCGCCGGCCGGATTTGCGGGAAAGATATTCTTTACCGTGCCAACGTCGCCGGGCGATCAAACTGCGGATAGCTTGAAAGAGTTTCGCGCGCTTGCGGAAAAGTATAAATTACCGCAAAAGCATTTAGCGGCTCAAATTACGGCTTACAGTGGCGCAAAGATTTTGGTTGAAGCTCTGAAACGAGCAGGGAAGGACCTGAGTCGCGAGAAGTTGATTCAGACGCTTGAAGGGTTTTATCAATATCCGACGGGTCTGACACCGGCTATCACGTACGGACCTAATCGGCGCGTGGGCGCGATGGGCGCGTACGTGGTGATGGCGGATTTGAAAGAGAAGAAGTTTGTGCCGGTGAGTGGATGGGTTCAGATTAATTAAGGACAGGATTACATGATTTTCAAGATTTACACGATTGCCTTGGTTTTCATCGTTCTCTTTGTTCCGGTTGATGCGCGTGCTCAGACGCGTCGCACAACTCAAAAGTCCGCGCCGCGACAAGTTGCTTACGCGTGCCCGATGCACCCCGACGTGACTTCAAACAAACGCGGACGTTGCCGGAAATGCGGCATGGATCTGCGACCCGTCAGTAAAACAAATGCGCCCGCTGCACCGGCTCCCGACCCGAACGCGTCTTTCTCGTCCGCGAAAATTCCCAACGCCCGCATCTACGACCAAAACGGCAAGCAGCTCAACTTCTACGACGATCTGATCAAAGGGAAGATCGTCGCAATCAACTTCATCTTCACGACCTGCACCGCCAGTTGCCCGCCACTCACCGCGACGTTTCGAAGAGTTCAGCAGGACGCGAAGCAGCGCAATCTCGAAGTGCAACTAATCTCGATCAGTGTAGATCCAACGGTTAACACTCCCGAGCGGCTTCACGCCTTCGCTGAGAAGTTCAAAGCCGGACCCGGTTGGACATTTGTGACGGGAGATAAGGGCGAGATCGATTCGTTGTTGCAAGGATTAGGCGCGGCGATAACAAACAAAAACGATCACACGCCAATGATCATGATCGGTAACGACACCATCGACTACTGGACAAGAGCTTACGGCCTCTCATCGCCTGCAACACTCGTCGATCTAATCGCCGGCGCCGCGAATAAAAAGTAACGTTGCACTCTGGCCAAGAATTTTCTTGACACGAAACATCAAGAGAACTACGCTTCGTTTTGTCAAACCAAGGGTCGCTTTAAGATTTTTCTCACTCGACTGCTAACTATCCAGTCGACATCAGCTTTAACACTTATCTGACCTTCCCTCGGCTGTGTCCGAGTTCATATTTGATCCTCAATCTTTGATGTTCGCTAGCAAGCAACGCAAAAAAGGAGAAGTGAAATGGCCGGTTTGAGATCCGCGCGCATGAATTTCGTGACCTCATTGGCAGCGATCATTCTTACTTTGCTAACCGCACTAATAACTGTTGCTCAAACTCCACAACCGTTACTCGATAAACCCGCAGTTGAATCAAATTCACCGGCGCCTGAATCCGTAACAAAAACTCCGGCAACAACGGCCGCGAACATCAAAGAGGAACCCACTGCGGAAACGGTAAAAACCGATACCGCGACAACGAAAGAGAACACTGTTCCCGCCGCAGTTCCCGCTGCGATGCAGGCCCAATGTCCTGCCGGCGCGCGCCCGATCAATGCTGACGTGGTCGCGATACCGAAGGCGATTATGCTGAACCGCCTCGGCGCAACCATTCCCAATGCGTTTGTTTTTGCGTTGAGACGCGACACGGTCGGCAGCGGAAACAATATCCAACTCCGTCCGGGAAAAAGACCGCGCCCGATTGTTTTGCGTGCGAACGTCGGCGATTGCCTCAGGATCACTTTTACAAATGCGATCCCTCTCGCAAGTTTTGCTGACTCGACGCCGCAGTCGCCCCAGGTCGGAACTACCAAAGTCTCATTGCACATCCAGGGACAGGAATGGGCTAACGGCAGTACTGATGACGGATCGTTTGTGGGTGGGAATCCTTCCAGCCTGGCCAGTGCTCCGCCGAGCCCGTCCCCGTCTCCGGTACCGTCACCACAGGCGTCACAGACCTACACGCTTTTTGTTAAAAACGAGGGGACATTCCTCCTGTATACGATGGGCGATACCGAAGCCCAGCCAACGGGACAACTGAGTCGCGGCCTCTTCGGCGCGTTGAACGTGCAGCCGGCCGGTGCCGAGTGGTATCGCAGCCAGGTCACGCAACAAGATCTCGCGCTGGCAACGAGAAAGAGTTCCAGCGGCGCGCCGATACTCACTCCCGGTGGACAACCAACGATCAATTACAACGCCGTCTATCCGACCGGTTCGAGCTATCCGGACGGAACTCCAATTCCGCCGAATACTCCGATCCTGAAGATGCTCGATGCAAACAACAACATCGTGCACAGCGACCTCACCGCGATCATCACCGGTCCTAACGCCGGAAGATTTCCAGGCAGCACCGGTGTAAATAATGCTGAGCCGCCCTGTAACTCCGCAAACAACGGCAACGGCGCAACCAATCCTCTTTTTTGCGCGAACCCTTCATCACCCGATCGTAAACAGCCGTATCGCGAGATCACGATCATCTATCACGAGGTCGGGCAGATCGCGACACAAGCCTTTCCTGTGTTCAGCGATCCGTCCTTGGGCATGGTCAGCACTATTAACGCGGGCTTTGATGGATTCGCGATCAACTACGGCACCGGAGGCATCGGCGCGGAAGTTTATGCCAACCGCATCGGCGTTGGTCCAATGGGCTCGTGCCTCGATTGCAAATTCGAAGAGTTTTTCCTGAGCGCGTGGTCGGTTGGCGATCCGGCGATGCTCGTGGACCGGCCGGCTAATTCGAGTGTGCTGCCGGCGTTTGGTACGTCACCCGCCGAACCGCCGGTCCCATCGGCGACGGCGCCACCTCCGGTGCTTTGCACCGCCGCTCAGCTCGGCGACACCGGCGCGCCGCCTGATCCGAATTGTGCGAATGCGCGTGTACCAGTGCCGGGTGCTGTGAACGGGTTTCCCTACCGGCTTGCTCCGTTACTGAAGGCAACTCGCGCGTATTACCCGGCCGATCCATCGAACGTCTATCACAGTTATATCAACGACCATACCAAGTTCAGAATTCATCATGGCGGCACGATCGCCACTCACGTTCATCACCAGCATGCGCATCAGTGGCTGCAATCGCCGAACAGCGACGAAGGCGCATACCTTGATAGTCAGATGATCAGCCCCGGCGCGAGCTACACGTTGGAGATGACCTTCAACGGCAGCGGCAACCGGAACAAGGTCGTCGGCGATTCGATCTTTCACTGCCACTTCTATCCACACTTCGCCGCGGGTATGTGGGCCATGTGGCGAACTCACGACACGTTTGAGCCCGGTTCGCAGTTGAATCGAGACGGCATTCCGGTGCAGGGAACGCGCGCTCTTCCGGATGGTGAAATCAAAGCCGGCACGCCGACGCCGGCCCTTGTTCCAATGCCGACTCTGCCGATGGCGCCGATGCCTTCACCGGTCTTTATCAGTAACGGACAAATTGTTTTTGGAACGCCTGCGGCAGCGGATCCGACGGGCGCAAACGTGACCGTCAATCCTGGATTTCCATTCTTCATTCCAGGCATTGCCGGCGCGCGCGCGCCCCATCCGCCACTCGATTTCGCGCCCGATGGAAGCGGCGGCTTTATGGACGGCGGACTGCCGCGCCACATCGTCACCGGGGGGACCATCCTTTACGAGAAGCACGATCAATTCGATTGGAGCAAAGACGTTGCAACGATGACGGCACGCCAGCTTCCCGAAGCTGGAACCAGTGTTGAAAAGGTGGCGATGTCGTTCTTCGGCGTCCGCTGCCGCCCATCATTTTTCCCGGATGGTACGCCCGGCTCATGCCCTTCAACGCCGGTGAACTCTCCGAACATGACGCAGAACACGCCGCCGAAGGGCTTTCTGTTGAATGGTCTTCCGCTCGGTCCGCAGATGGGCGCGCCGTTCGCCGATCCTGCTGTCGATGACAACGGCAAGGCAATCAACGTCGATCCAACTACCAACAAACAGCTCAAACGCGTTTACAAGGCCGCGGCGATTCAACTCGACGTCACCATCAACAAAAAAGGCTGGCACTTCCCGCAACAACGTATGCTGACGTTGTGGAACGACGTGAAGCCAACGCTTGCTTACACTCCAGGCGGCAGCGGCCGCGCTCCCGAGCCACTCTTCTTCCGTGGTAATTCAGGCGACATTGTCGAGTATTGGCATACGAACCTCGTTCCCAATTACTACCTCGTCGACGATTTCCAGGTGCGCACGCCGACAGACATCCTGGGCCAGCACATTCACCTCGTGAAGTTTGACGTGACCGCGTCAGACGGTGCGGGCAACGGCTTCAACTACGAGGACGGGACGTTTAGTCCACAGGAAGTCCAGGAGATTATCCATGCAATAAAGGCGCCCGGCGGTTCGTGGACGGCTTGTCCCGGATGCCCTGTTGCTACGTTGACCCCGAAGCCTCCGCCGGCGGAGATCTGTGGCGGACCAAATCCACCATCTCAGTGCAGCGGTGAATGGCTGGGTGCACAAACAACGATTCAACGCTGGTATCTCGATGCGGTAGTCAATAACCAGAATGTCGATCGCACACTCCGCACAGTCTTCACACACGATCACTTTGGACCATCGACACACCAGCAGGCAGGTCTTTATGCCGGACTCGTTGTCGAGCCCAAGGATTCAGTTTGGAAGAGTGCGGAAGATAACTCGCCGATGGGCGGTGGCACGATCCGTACGCCACCCGTGCGAGCTGATGGCGGCCCGACGAGCTGGAAGGCCAACATCATCACGACGAACGCGGCGGATAGTTATCGTGAATTCGTGCTCGAGTTTCAGGATTTGCAACTTGCTTACGCACAGGGCTCCAGAAAAACTCCGGATCCGGCGAAGAACAAGGGATGGCGAGATCCAAACTTTGCCATCAATCCCACTGTGTTTCAGGAGTTCCAGGAAGTTAGACCGAGACTGGTCAGCACTGGAAACATCAGTCCGATCACCGGCACGCAGTCAATCAACTACTACAACGAGCCCGTAGCGTGGCGCCTGGGCCAGTTCAAGGACCTGTCGTATGCGTTCGACAATCAGACCGCACTCGAAGTGAATCCAAACTTCCCAAATGTCCAGAAGCCGAATCCCGATCCGTTGACGCCGCTCATGCGTGCGTACCAGAACGACAACGTTCAGATTCGCACGCTTGTCGGAGCACACGTGTTTGCGCACCAGTTCAATCTCGCTGGGCCAACGTGGTTCTCAGAGCCTTCATGGAAGAACTCCGGCTATCGCAGCAATCAGCCGATGGGATTGTCGGAACACTTTGAACTACTGTTCAAGGTGCCTTCCTCTTCCGCGCCGCTTCCGGTCGCGCCGGCCACCGCGGTTCGTAAGTGTCCCGATGGGATGTCGAACGCCAACTGTGTCGATTACTTTTACAGTCCGAGTCTGGACGAAACGGGAATCGCTCACGGAATGTGGGGCATCTTCCGCTCTTACGATCCGACGGGGGTGGCGACGAAACTAGCGCCATTACCGAACAATCCGATTGCGCCAACCACAAACGTTACTTACGCGACGTGTCCGGCAAACCTGCCGGCGTCGCAAAGACGAACCTTCAACATCACGGCAGTGACTTCTCAAAAGGCGCTTTCCGCTCAGCCGCAAGCACCCGGAGAGCTGGTCTTCAACAACCGTGGACCACAATCAGGCTTTATCAGCACTCTCAACGGCGTGATGTACGTGCGTTCTGAAGATCTCGACAGCAACGGCGTGCTCAAGCCTGGGGTTCCGATCGAGCCGTTGATTCTACGCGCCAACGCCGGAGACTGTATCGACGTCAATTTAACGAACAAGATTGATCCGGCATCGCGTGTGTTCACCCACAATTTCCGGTGGGCGCCACCGTTCAATATCACCGTGCCCGATTCATCCGGTAACGGTGGCACACAGCAAGTGCCTGCTTACAACTCGAAGATGTCGCGGTACGTTGGATTGCATCCACAGCTTCTCAGTTACGATGCAGCCAACAGCTTCGGCATAAATGTCGGTTGGAACAGCAAGGGCCGCGCGGATCAGTTTGCAAACTTCAACGAGACGGTTAAATACCGGTGGTACGCGGGCAAGATCGATCGCGGCACTAACGGAACGTTGACTTACGCTCCGGTGGAGTTTGGAGCGCTCAATCTGTTCCCGTCAGATCCATTGTTCCAGCATCCTAACGGAGTATTCGGTCAGATGATCATTGAGCCGCCCGGCTCGACGTGGACGTGCGGCGACGCGACTGCTCCGCCGAAGTCATGCGAACCGATCTCAGGTCCTGCGTCCGCGCAGGTGTCGTCGCGCGCGTCTGCAACCGTGACCGCGCCGAACATTAAGTTCCGCGAGTTTTCAGTGATGATTAGTGACGCCTTGATCACGTCGGCAACCTCGAGCGCGATCAACTATCGTAGTGAACCGCGCAGCCAGCGCTACAGCTCCACGATTGTTAACTTACCCACTACCGATTTCTCGTGCATGACGTCGAATCTGTTGGCCCAGCCGGCTCCGAGTCCGGCCCCAGCGGTTCCGACAGGCGATCCGCAAACACCGATCTTCACTGCGGGCATTGGTGATCAAGTGCGCTTCCGCATGACTCACCCGTTCGGCACCGGCGACTCGCAGGTGTTCACGGTGCATGGTCATAATTGGCAGCGCAATCCCTATCAGAACAATTCAGCTACGATCGGAAACAACAACCTTTCGCAGTGGATGGGATCGCGCGACAATCACGGCTCGAGCGACCACTTCGATCTGATTATCCCGAAGGCGGGTGGCACGTACGGCAGGGCCGGTGATTATTTGTACACCGCTTACTTGCCTGATCAGGCGTTGCTTGGAGCATGGGGAATCTTTCGCGTTGGTACACCACCTACACCGCCGCTGGGCGTCTGTACGCAACCGCCGCCAGCCGTGACACCGCCCACCGCGCGACCGCCTGTCCAGAATTTGCTCGAGCGCTTCCGCCGGCAGCCAGTTCAGCCGTCAGGCCGACCGTAGAAGCGTAAGAATTGAATCTTTGAAGGAGGAACTTTATGGCCGGCAAAACCGATGACAAGGGGAAAGGCAAAGATAAGAAAGGTAAGAAGGACAAGGGTAAAGGCGATCAAACGTACTGGACTGACACCGTTGCTGTCATATTGAAACGCGATTGCGCCGAAGCTTTGTACGCCGCGCTCGTGGTCGCGCTCGGCACATTGCCCGCTCCGAAGAAAAAGAAGAAGAAAGGCAAGAAAGACAAGGGCAAAGAAAAAGGTAAGGACGACGGCAAGGGCAAAGGCGGCAAGAAGTAGCTAGCGACTTTGCGCCTTCGCGGGGAAACTTCTTTGGTTGCGGCGCAACTCACAATTAAGAGTCATCACGAGTCAGTAAGTAACGATCTGCTCGATGAGTTTCTGCGCCATCAAACTTACCAGAAGAACTTTTTTCGCAAACTCATAAACCTGGTACGAAAGCGCGTGGGAGTTTCCTGGGAAACGCGGTGTTTGGCGATTCTCATGGCCGAACACCAGATTCTTAAGCTTCAGCCGGACAATCTCGAAGCATTCGATTACGTCTTTACACAACTAAACCTGAAGGTTGAAGCCGCGGAAGTGCTGAAAGAGGGTTACTCAACCACGGAGTTGCGGCCGTTCATACGAGAGTTTCAAGCAAGGCTTGCGCGACTCAATCGCGTGCACACTAAGATTCGTGGCCGAAGGACTTCTGAAGATGCACTGCGTGAGTTTATTGAAGTCTCGCGCAGCGATTGCAAGCTCACGCTGGCTCGTTACTTGTTTACGCCCGAAGAAGTTATCGATCGTATTGTCAGGCAACTCAGGATCACTGATGGCGTGAAAGATCTCGACGTTTCTCAGCCACGCTTTGTCGATGCTGAAATCGCGCATGTCTTGAAGCGTCTGCCGCAGTATGAGGCGGCGATCCTGCGTTGTCTTTGCGAAGGACCGAAGATCTACTGGGCGAGTGACGCGACCTGTTCGAGGATTAATTCGCTGGTCGAGTATCCGCTTACGACCGTGGTCCTGGTGATCAAACCCCCGGGTAGCGATCTCGAGTTTGAAATCAAACGCGCCGGCCGCAAAGGTCACAATCCGCTCAGCGTCGTTTTCAGGCGCAATGGAAATCGGGTGCCGCCGTCTCATCGACTCGATGGTGGCAGCATGCAGTGGCTCTTGCGATACGAAACGCGCAGTGCTGCGAAGCTGAGCGCGATCTATCGTCTCGTTCACGGCACTGACGCGCCATTGCCGGGCTACCTCGCGAGAACGACGATCTTTGACATTCCGTCGCGCAATGGACCGGCAGCGGGGTTCCGGTATTTCACCGACCCGGTGACGTTTGGCGAAGGAAGTTTTCGCCCGATGCGTGCAGCGATGAAAGACGCTGTGGCGGCGTTGAAGAAAGAGGAAGGTGAGAACCTGCCGGTCGTGCCGGGTGACATGTCGCTCACCGCGGAATTTCTGAGTCACGTTGCGCCCGCGCAGGCAATTCTGAGTGGGACCAGTTCTTTCAGGATAGACAAACTCGGCATCTATCTTTCAGCAGACGGCGCTGAAAAGTATTTCAAAGATTATCTCGGGGTCGATTACACGGCTGCGGATGCGAAACAGTTTGCAGATGCGCTGGTCGATGAAGTGCTCGGTGTTTACGAGCCACCGGATGTTGGATTCAAGGACTATGGTAGTTACCTTGAAGCTGCGTTTGCCGTGGCTTCCAATCGCGCCCGGGCCGATGAGATCTTCTTGAAGCTCGCGCGACAGATCGCAGAGCTCTGGGGGACTCTTTTAGGCGTCAGAGGTCATTCGCGTGGCGAATCGTTTGTGGCGAGAAACGTCGGGCTGAAGAGTACTTGGCGGGAAGGTCAATGGAAAGTCAGGCTGGTGTTCATGGACCATGATGGTCTATCGATTCCGGAGCTCGAGAATGGCCACTTCTACGCACAAACGGCACTGGTGGGAATGTTGCTTGACGAGCGTCACGTTTGGGGACGCGCGAATCCAGCGTTGTTTCCTGTCAGCTTAATCGGGTATCTGATCGGTATTTATAGAATCGGCAGTGATACGCAATGGCAAACGTTGGCGGAAGACGTATTGAAAGATGCGTACGATAAAACGCATCGCGCGCTGCTTGATGATCGAAGGATGGGTGCGTTTTTCAGTGACGTATTTCTGAGCCGGCTATTTGATTGGGACAAGTTTGCGGCAGGGTATTTGCGCGGCGCGGGCGAGGAATGGAAAGCGGAGATGAAGAAGTTGTTTGCGGAAAAGGGCTACGAGCCGGATGCGTTTGAGTATTACACCGAGGCGGCGGACAAGCATCGAGGATTCTTGGAACGCAACGCGTTTCTTAACGGGAATTAATTGTAGGGGCGGCCCTCCGGGGCCGTTGATTACACTGACACGGGCGGCCACGGAGGGCCGCCCTAAAAAAGATGCTATTAGAGCGCTACGGACGAGATGGGATTGTGTTTCCGATCCCGGTGCTGTCGCGGGATGAGGTGTCGCTTTGCCGCAACGCGCTCGACGCAATTGCCGAGCGACGCGGCGAAGGTAGTCTAAAACGTTTTGATAACCTGCACCTGTTCTTTCCGTGGGCTTACAGGCTCGCCACCCATCAGACCCTGCTCGATGCGGTCGAGAGTGTTTTAGGTGCTGATCTCTTGATCGACGGCACACTCGTTTTCTACAAGCCGCCACGCGATGGGAGCTATGCGTCGTGGCATCAGGACAGTGTCTATTCAGGATGGCATCTGACGCCTTCGATCTCGGCGTGGATTGCGCTCACGTCGAGTGAACGAAGCAACGGATGCATGCGTGCGGTTCCGGGTTCGCATAAGCTTGGACTGTTGGACCATGATAACGTGCAAAACGATCCGAACCTCTTGAACAAGCGCGGCGAGCGTATCCGGATGGATGTTCGCGAGTCTGAGGCGATCGACGTCGAGTTGAAGCCGGGCGAGATGTCTTTGCACCATACGAATCTCATTCACGGTTCGAATCCGAATACGTCGGATGGACCACGAATCGGGTTTATCGTGCGCTTCGTTACCAGTCAAACGATGAATCGGGACAGAGTTGTGGTGCAGGCGCGCGGGAATGGAGACTGTGGCCACTTGCGTTTGGCGCAGCCGCCGGTTGACGAGGATCTCGAAACGGCGATCGCGGCGTGGTCGTCAATCGCACGGCAGGCGTAGTGCGTGGTTCGGCGAGTGGAAGAGTCAACGTGATTCTGAAGTTTTCAATGCGCGACGATTGAGAAAGCGGGTACTGCTGTTGTTTGATCGCGGGTTTTTTGTGACGTCGATTCCGCGTGTAATGCCCGTCTGGCGAAGACGTTTGGCTTGCTCGTGAGTCAGCTCGATTACTTCAGCAAAGCCGGTGGCGCCGTCAAACTCTTCGCACATAAGCAAGTTGGCGCGAATGTCCATGGCTTCGAGATAGAGGTCGCTGTCGGTGAGTATGAAGAAGTTTCGTTTGGGATCCGCGCGTACGATGCCCTGGTTGAAATCTGCGGCGAGGATGATTTCGACGAGCGGCGAGAAATACTCTTTATAATAGCGCGTGAGAAACGCGAGGTTCTTTGAATCATGAACGCCGTAGTGAGCGATCACGATTGTGGTGTTACTCAAAAGACGATCTACATGAGCGCCAAACAAGACCAGCGACTGCTCGAGATACCAGTGACGCTCCAAACGGTTCTGAACGTCGGAGTATTCGGCTTCAACCCAGGCGAGATTCGGCATGAAGCAGTAACAGTTAAATCGCTCCTGCAAGAGGTAGCTGTTCATATCGAGCACGTGCTCGGCCCGGCGGTTCAATTCGATGAACGCGTCGAACACACTGCTCTTCAATGCATAGGCAAACGTCGAATTGGCTTTAGTGATTCGGTAAATGTGATCGGTGATTTTGATGGGCTCGTCTTTATGTAGCGCGCCCAAATACAACATGTCCCAATCGTCAGGAACTTCTTTGATAAACTGCGCGAATTTGTTTTGAAAGTTTGGAGCCAGCACGGCGTCGTCTTCAAAAATCAGCAGGCTCGGCGCGTCTTGTTCTCTGGCGCTGTTGACCGCCTGCACGTGACTGCGCAGGCATCCATAAGCGCCGCGCGTATGGGTCCAATGATCGGGTATCTCGATCGTCTCGCCGTCGATCGCGGTGAATCGTTGCACGGACCAGATGCCATGCTGTGCAAATTTTTCCTGCATTCGCATCCAACGATCCGGGCGTCGATCGAGGTTGATGCAGACGGTTTTTGGAAACAGGACTGACAAGATTTTCAGGACAAAAAGATACCATGTAACCCATGTCGCTCACTCACGCACAACTCGCTAATTACGAAGAACTTGGGTTTCTCGACTCGATCCCGATTTTGTCGGACGACGAGGTGCGCCATTTTCGTGCTGAAGTCGAAGAGACGTGTGCGGCACTCGGCGGGCGCGTTACGCGACTCGATGGACCACACCTGTATTTTCGTTGGGCGTGGGACCTGAGCACGCACCCGCGCGTGCTGGATTGCATGGAACAACTCATTGGACCAAACATCATGCTGAAATCGACGCGCCTGTTTTATAAGTTCGGTCGCAGCGATTCTTTCGTGGGTTGGCATCAGGACGGTCTTACGGAGGAACTGAAAGACGCGTGTGTTCCGGCGATCTGGCTCGGGCTGACGCGGGCGACGGTTGAGAACGGTTGTTTGCGCGTGGTGCCGCAGTCGCACCGGCTCGGTCTTGTTCCGCACACTGATTTGCCGAATCCGGATAACCTGACGACTCAGGGCGCAACGGCCCAAGCTTCCATTCGTGAGCCGCACGACCTGGTGATGCGTGCGGGTGAGATGAGCCTGCATCATCCGCTGATGCTCCATGCTTCAAATCCAAATCGAACGGCGGAAGCGCGCATCGGCTTTTCTGCGACCTACTCCACGCCCGCACTGAGAAGCAGCCGCACCGCCGTCGCATGGGTGCGCGGTGATGGGCCAACAGACCGTTTTCGAATCGTGGAGAAACCTGCGTGGCGCACGCTTGAAGAAGCTGTCGCTGCTTACCGCTCCGGCAATCATCAGGTTCTTTTTGCAAAGTGAAAACGCCACTCCTCAGCGTTGTGATTCCCACCTGGAACCGTGCGCAACTCGTTTGCGACGCGATTAATAGCGCGTTAAGTCAAAAGCACGGTGAGGTCGAGGTGATCGTCGTCGATGATGCCTCCACGGATCAGACTGTTGAGCTACTCGAAACGAAGTTTGGCGCGCGAATCCGTGTGTTGCGTCTCGAACACCGGCGAGGACCAGGCGCGGCGAGGAATGCCGGTGCGCGTTTTGCGCGCGGGGAGTTGATTGCTTTTCTCGATTCTGATGATGTGTGGCTGCCGGGGAAACTTGAAGCGGAGCTCCGGGTGCTTGAGCGATTTACAACTGCCGCTGTCGTTGTGTCTGACAGTCAAAACTTTTTTGAGAATCAGCCTGACGGCAGCAGTCGTTTCGCACAGAATGGGTTGCTGGAAGCGACACAAGGGGAGGTATGTTTGGCAAGCGACTGTCGCTGGCTTTGGACCAACAGTATGAACACGGTCCATACGTGTTCGATCACTGTGCGTCGCGAGGCGTTGTTGAGGTTGGGCGAGAAGTTGTTTGCTGAAGACATCGTCTGTTGCGAAGACTGGGAGTTTCAGATGCGGCTCTACCATCATTGCCGCGTGGTTGTGCTGCCGGAGGTCTGGTCTCATGTGCGTCGTTTTGTTGATGGCTCGCGTTTGGGTCGAGGCGTGCCGGGGAGACCGGCAACGCGCGAACAGGAGCTGGTTTTGTTGCGCGCACGCCTCACGGTAATGGAGCGATCGGATTGGCTGACAGGGCTCGATTCGAGCTTGGCATCCGAGCTCGAGCGTTTTCGTAACGACACGAAGGTTCAACTGGCGGTTTCAGCATGATCATCGAAGAGGTGCATTTGTGGCATGGCTCGGCTGAACAGCGATCGCTGCGTTCGCGGTTGGTCAAGTCAGACCAGTTTGCTTACTTCGACCAGCAACTCGGGCATCCCGATTGGCGCTGCAAGTCTGTACTCGATTTCGGCGGAAATAAGGGAAACCTACTGCTCGATCGTACATGCGCAATACGTCACAAGGATTATTACTGCCTCGACGTGATCAGCGAAGCTATCGAAGAAGGGCGCAAGCTGTTTCCCGACGCGCATTGGGTTCATTATGATTTCTATAACTGTTCGTTTAATCCGGAGGGCGTCAAGGATCTGCCGGTTCCCGATCTCGGAATCGAGTTTGATTTCATCCTCGCGTATTCTGTTTTCACGCACACGACGCTGGAAGAGATGAAGGACCTTGTCGAACAGCTGCGAGCGTGTTTAGCTCCCGGCGGAAGCCTCGCGTTTACGTTTATCGATCCGCATTGGGAGTCGAGCCTGCGTTGGCGTTTGGAAAAGCGAAACTCGACAGCTGAAGTTGAGAGATTGTTATCGCAGAGTCGTGACGCGCAGTGGTGTTCGCTCGTTAATGGAACTGAGTTACACGTTAACAGTAGTGGCGCGTGGGAACGCGAGCAGGAAAGTTGTATCACTTACAACGTCTACTACACCGAGAATTTCATACGAGAGCAGTTTCCGCACGCGACGATCAAACGCCCTGTAAATGGCGAGATGCAGCACTGTGTTATCTCCCGCAAAGGCGCAAAGGCGCAAAGTGGTGTTTGAGTTTTTCTTTGCGCCTTTGCGCCTTTGCGGGAGAAACTGATCAAAAACATGCTTCCTGTTAGTGCAACTGTAACCGTCCCAAGCACCATCGCGCATGACTTACTTGCGGCCGCCGAGCGTCTTCCGAGTTACGACAACCGCGAGTTTTACTCGACTGATTTGCAGACGCACGTGCTCAATCACATTCATACCACTTGTCCGGAAGCTTTCGACGCGCTCACTAAAGAGATCGAGGAGCGCCTCGCGCGCCCGCCTTACTGTGCTCTCGTGCAAGGTCTTTCCTTTGACGAAGGAAACAAAGTGTTCGTGGCAATCAACCGCGCTTTCGGAGAGCTCGTTGCTCGCCCCTACGAAAAGCCGCGCGCGCAGCTCGTTCACTACATTCAGCCCGCAACCGATCTCCCTTCCGCACGCGGAGGCCACGAGAGCGAACGCTTGCACACTGACACTGCTGACTGGGAAACACCCGTCGAGATGATCTCGATGGTTTGCGTGCGTGCAGATCCAGCCGGTGGCGGACGATCGCGCGTACTCGATATCGACACGATCAGGACCGAAGTCAAAGACCTCCTGGGAGCAACGACACTGGAGCGTCTGGAAACCGAAGCAGTACCTTGGCAACTCGCGCCTTACTGGGGCGGCGGCGTGAGCTGGCGAACAGTGCTGACCGAGTCAAGCATCTGCTGGCGCCGCTACACAATCGATATGGCACTGGACTCAACCGGCGCTACACTCTCACCCGACATGCTCGACGCACTGAAAGCTTTCGAAGATCTCGTTTCAGCCACGCCACACACGCTCGACTTCCTGATGCGTGAAGGCGAACTTTTATTTTCTGACAATCGCCGCACAATTCATGCGCGCACGCCCATCGCGAACGGCAAGAACTCCGATCGTCTAATGATCCGCAGTTGGATTCGAACCTGTTAATCCTGCAAAATCCTGTAAATCATGTCACAATTCGCTCAAGCCTACGATCGCGTCGAAACCGAACCGATCGCCAATCACGACATCAATCGCAGCGCTTTGCTTGGTGACTGGATCAATTCAAGTCCGGACACCAACAGCGTCGCACGTCTCAAGGTCTTCGAAGCAAACGAAAAACTCCAGCTCCAAGTATTCGCGGTTGGACCAGGCGGTTTTATTGACTGGGGCACAGCAAACGCCGAGGTCTTTGCCGCAGGACCAGCGTCGCGTCTCGCAGCAGGTTTTACCTGCACTTACGATTTTGGTTTTGCCGAGGCGCGGTTTCAGGGAATGATCATGAAGGGGCTGCTCGTGCTCGCGCAGTTTCACATCTTCAAGGACGAAAGCAAACGCGCGAACTATTTCCTGCGCGAGTATTTCGCGATGACTCATGAACAATACTAAATGTGCGACACCGATCGCGTTCAAACAAAACAGCCATCTGAATTCCGAACTGCTGGATCCAGGTGCAGCCACAACAAACCTCGACAAGCTTCTCGGCCGCTGGGTGAACACCAACTGGGAAACTCGCGGCATTGGCGAATGCACTGTCGCACGTGATGGTGATGGCATAAGCGTTAGCATCACCGGTGTCGGCGACGATGGTCCGATCCAGTGGCCTGTCGCGCGAGCAATGCCGCTCGCAAACCTCGAAGAAGAAGCGGGACAGCGAACGTCGGCATTGATGGCTACGTTCGATCTGGGTTTCATGCGTGCAGAGACGCACATGAGGATTAATAAAGGCGTGTTCGTGATCGTGCTGTTCGTGACATTTCTGGACGACAGCGGCCGATCGAATTATCTCAATCGCGAGTTCTTCTACCGCCAAGCTTGAGCGATGGCGTTTTTATCGACAAAGACCGGGCAGTTCACTTACTTCGCGTTGCAATTGGCTGAACGAGACTGGAGCGGTAAGAACGTCCTTGATTTCGGCGGCAACATCGGCAACATCCTTCGCGATCCGAATTGCACGATCGATCACGAACGCTACTGGTGCCTCGATGTAGTCAAAGAGTCGATTGCCAAGGGGAAGGAAGCGTTTCCCAAGTCGCACTGGATTTTTTACGATCGTTATTGTTTCTTTTTCAATCCGCAAGGGGTGAAGAATCTCAAACTTCCTCAGCTCGAAAAGAAGTTTGATTACATCGTGGCCTATTCGGTTTTTACGAATACGTCCCGCGCGGACATGCTCGATCTGGTGAGTCAGTTGGAAGAGAAGTTGTCGGAGAACGGCGCACTCGCGTTTACTTTTATCGATCCGCACTACTCTTCATGGCCGGGCCGGTATCACGGCAATAACCTTGTGTGGCGCCTGGAACGAGAGATCTACCTTGAGCGAGAGAAGGGCAACACGTTGGATATCGACGTGCAAAGTCTGGCTGAAAGAGCCAAAGGCGCGGAGTGGTTTGTGCTGGTTAATGGCGAGGATTTATATCTCGAGACGGAAGAGATCAAACAGTATGAGCCGCACGAGCAGCGGACTTATCATACGTTCTATTCCGTTGATTATGTGAAGTCGTTGTTTCCGCGGGCGACGATTCTCCCGCCTGTGAACGACGAGATGCAGCACTGTTGTGTGATCTCCCGCAAAGGCGCAAAGGCGCAAAGAAAAAGCCGCAAACTTAAGAATTAAGGTTTTCTTTGCGCCTTTGCGCCTTTGCGGGAGAAATAACTCTTATGGACTTCGTCTCACTCACCACAGATCAGCGCAAAGCATTTGCCGAGGACGGCTATCTTATCGTGCCCAATGCTCTCGATCTTGAGACAGTGGAGCGAATCATCGCAGAAGCGGATCGACTCGCCGAGCCTTTTCTAAACAAGCCCGAGCTGGCCGACAAACCTGAGTATAACCACCTCGACCTGCGCCGCGGACTATTAAAAGAAAAGTCACTGCTCGCGCTGGTCGCAAACTCCTCCACCGTTCCTTTGGTGGTCCAACTGCTCAGTCCCAACATCCACTTGCACTCGACGACGATTATCTACAAGCGACCGGAAACTCCTGCGGCGCCATCGTTTCGTCGCGGGTGGCATCGCGATATCCGTATTCCAAAAGATCTGGGCCACAAACAACTTCCGCTGGTCGGCATAAAAGTCTGTTACTGCCTCACCGATTTCAAAGAGCCCAACTGCGGCATGACCTTGATGGCTCGCGGCACTCACCTTCGCGAAGGCCCTTTGAAGATTCCGAAAGGCGAGGTCGACCCGATCGATGTCGATGTAAAGGATCTCACGCTCAACGCCGGTGATGCGTTGTTTTTCGAAAATCGCATCTTCCACACCGCCGCTCCTAACCGCAGTAATCGAACCTCAAAGGTGGTGATCTACGGTTACGCGTATCGCTGGATGAAACCTGAGGTCTATCTCGAAACGCCAGACGAACAACAACTGCTCCAGGTAGATCCGATCATGCGACAACTGTTGGGCGGATATCGTGATGTTGATACACCACCGTGGGCATTGGAACGTTGGGCAAAACAGCATGGGCTCGTGAGGGACTCAGTGCCATGGACCATAGAAGCGTAAAACGATGTCTCTGCTTGATGACAAACGACTTAGTAATGAAGCGAAGCAACTCTTCGCCGACAGCCGGACGTTCTCCTGGAACCTTGTCTCGACGCGGCTGACACAGTTTCCGTATTTCAATGAGTTGCTCGGTTATCCGGTGTGGAAAGGTCGCAAGATTCTCGACTTCGGCGGCAATGTCGGAACGTTTCTCGAAAGTGCGGGTGACAACGTCGATCACGAGGATTACTGGTGCGTCGATCTAAATCCGGCGGTTGTCGAGCAGGGGCGTCGCGCTTACCCGCGCGCCAATTTTGTTCACTTCAATCGCTACAGCCCGCAATACAATCCGCACGGCATTCGTAACCAGCGAATTCCTGATTGCGGCGTTAAGTTTGACATCATTCTTGCGTTTTCAGTTTTCACTCACGTTGATTTACACGAGATGGTCGAGTCAGTGGGATCGTTGCGGCGGATGCTCGCGCCGAAAGGTATTTTGGCGTTTACGTTTTTCGAACCAAAATACGATCGGTCGTTGTCAGATCCGGCTTTGCCTCGTGGCTCGACAGTTTTGCGAAATCTTGGACCACGCGGCCAGAGTGAAATGGTGAAGCGAGCTAAGTGGTTTGTTGTCATCGACGATCGGCTTTACGTTGAACCGGGAAGTACGGTCTGTCATCAAACGCGAAAGGGTAAGCCGCTCGAATCTTACTGTTCGTTCTTCACTGCTGACTTTATGAAATCACTGTTTCCGGGCGCGATCGTGAAGCCACCGGTGATGCGAGAGTGGCAACACTGCTGCATTCTCAGTTCACAGTTCAGCCTTTAGGCTGCTGTTAGCCTGCGGAGCAGGCGCAAGCATGTAGCCTGGGGCGTAAGCCCCAGGAATTGGACGCAATGGAATTCGAGCCCATGAAAATGGGCGACAGTCGTGGGTGAAGTTGTTTGCATTTTGGCCGCATTGGTCCTGTCGCCCGCATTCGCGGGCTGAACTTGTCGTGCTTTGATACCTGGGGCTTGCGCCCCAGGCTTTATGCTTGCGCCTGCTCCGCAGGCTAAAACTGACATGACTCTTAGGTTTCACTGGATGCTTCCGAAAGGTGGCGAGGTCGCGCTGGATGGCCGCCAAACGCCACGCGAAGCTGCGCGTTACCGCATCGAGTCGATGAATAGTACGTCGCCCGCGGTGCGGCCGGACATGATCGGTTGGACCCACTTTGCGCGCCATGCAGAAGAAGCGGGGATCGACTCCGTACTCATCTCGTTTAGCCGTTATGAGCCCGATCCGTTTTTGATTGCGTGTGCCCTGGGCCAGGCCGTGCACAAACTTAAATTCATTATTGCTTACCGCTCGGGCTTGATGCAGCCGACAACCTTCGTGCAGCAGATGAACACTGTCTCTGCATTGGTCCAGGGTCGCGTGTCTTTCAACATCGTTGCCGGCAGTTCGACTGAGGAACAACGCGGCTACGGCGACTATCTTTCGCACGATGAGAGATACGCGCGCGCCGAAGAGTTTCTGGCGGTCTGCAACGCGTTCTGGAAATCAGACGGTGAGATCGATTTCGAAGGCAAATACTATCGGGTCGAGCAGGCAAAGCTCGCGACGCCCTTCGTCTCGCCATATCAGATAGCACCGGAAATTTATGTCTCGGGTCATTCAGATCAATCGGAGCGCCTCGCCTTATCACAAGGCACTTGCTGGCTGCGCGTCGCTGAGGCACCAGAGAAGTTGCAAGCCATTGTCGCTCGCACTCGCGCACAAGGTCTTGGAGTTTGTCTCAGGCTTTGTTTGTTATGCCGCCCGACGCGTGAAGAAGCGATCAGAGTCGCTGAGAGTCTTTTACCTGAAGACACACAGGAGAGCACGACAACGCTGAAAGACGATTCTCAGATGTATCGCGAAGGCAGCGAGCTCAAGAGCGACGCTTATTGGCCCAGGCCATGGCTCTGGACTGGTCTTGTGCCGCACTACGGTCCAGTGTGGACCACGCTCATCGGATCGCCCGAAGATTTGGCTGCCGCATTTCTCGAATACAAACGGATCGGAGTGACTGAGTTCATCATTTCCGGTTGGCCGGAAATGGAGACGGTGGATCTCTTCGGAAGAGAGATACTGCCTTTGATTAATCAAGCATGAGTCTCAGGTTTCACTGGATGTTTCCAAAGGGCGGCGAGGTCGGCATGAAGACCGCGCAGGAAACGTCGCGCGTCGCTACCACCAAAGCGCACTCGCCCGCCGCATTACCCGATATGGAAGGTTGGACGCGTTTCGCGCGTTGCGCGGAGGAAGCTGGCATCGAATCGGTGTTGCTTTCGTTCAGCCGGTATGAGCCGGACACGATCTTTGTGGCTTGTGCAGTGGGCCAGACGACGACCAAACTAAAGTTCATCGTCGCGTATCGCATGGGCCTGATGCAGCCGGCAACGTTCGTACAGCAGATCAACACCCTCTCGGGTCTGATTGATGGACGCGTTAGTTTGAATATCGTCGCCGGCAGCTCGGCGTTGGAGCAACGCGGCTATGGAGATTTTCTGGACCATGATGAAAGGTACGCGCGTGCCGGGGAGTTTCTGAGTGTCTGCCGTTCGTTTTGGTCCAACGAAGGCGAGGTGAGCTTCTCGGGCAAGTATTGCCGCATCGATAAAGGAAAAATCTTTACACCGTTCCTTGCTCCGGATCGAAATGCTCCGGAGATCTACGTGTCGGGCCATTCGGGGCAGGCGCAGCAGCTTGCACTTGCACAGGCGTCTTGTTACCTGCGATTGATCGATACTCCGGAAAAGCTTCGCCCGATCGTTACACACTTTCGACAGAACGGCGTCGAAGTTTGTTTGAGACTGTGCGTGATTTGCAGGTCTACGATGGAAGAAGCACTGGCCGCTGCGCACGCGTTATTGCCGCCGGAAGAGATAGAGCGTCAGGAGCGGGAGATTCTCTCGAAAAGCGATTCGCAAACGCTTAAAGATGCGTTGGGCGTGGCGGACAACATCGGTTGGTTGAATCGGAATTTATGGGCGGGGCTGGTGCCGTTCTACGGGTCGTCGGCGATCACGCTGGTGGGAACACCTGAAGAGCTCGCGCGTGCGTTTATGGAGTACAAAGAGATTGGAGTTACGCAGTTCATCATCGCGGGCTGGCCGAAGCTTGATGAGATGATGATCTTCGGACGTGAGGTGTTGCCGTTGATCCGTGCTGCCGAGCAGGTTTCTCCCGCGGAATTATTTTCATGAACCCCTTTGAGCATTTTGTCGAGCGTCTGCGTACCGCGAGAGTGGAGGTTGACCCGTATCCGCACTATTTCCTGGAGAACGTCTTTCCGAGTGACTACTATCAGGAACTCTTGCGACATCTACCCGCGAGCAGCGTTTACGAAAACCTTTACGAAGTTACAGATCTGAAACTCGATCACTTTCGCCATCGCGATCAACGAGATATGAACGAAGGATGGACCGAGCGACTATCCTCAGAAATGAAACCATTTTGGAACTCATTCAACGAATGGTTTCTTGGTCCAGAGCTCGCGCAGGCAGTGCTCGCATCGTTTGACGAACCCACATCCTGGCCTGAAGTGTCCCTGGAATCTCAATTCATCCGCCATCGCGCGGGTTATTTTCTTGGACCACACTCAGACCTGTACACGAAGCTGGTGGTGCTCTTGATCTATCTCGCGCCCGACAACAGCGCTGAACATCTCGGCACTTCGCTCTATCGACCGAAGGATCCGGCGTTTAGCTGTCCAAACAGCAAGCATTATCCTTTTGAAGATTTCATCGTCGTGAAGACCGTGCCTTACAAGCCGAATTCGCTGCTCGCATTTCGGCGTTCGGACATCTCTTTTCACGGTCTCGAGCCGCTCTCGGAAAATGATGTCGCAACAGAGGGCCGCGACCTGATTCAGTATGTCGTGCACGACAAGCAGGCTCGCGAAGCGCAACTGCGCGCGCGAAGGTTGGCGGGAGCGAAGAGGACTACCGCTTGAGTAATCGACGAATACTCTACGTTTGTCGTGCGGCGACAGGTGAGAGCCTGCGCTGCGCACAAGCACTCAAGAGCCTCGATGGCGTGAGCCTGTTCGGTGTCTCCGAATCGATGGTTCAAGACGTCTTTGTTGATGCGATCCAGGTTGCAAACGTTCACGACGCCGATCAGTTGATCGATGCCGCGCGGAGACTTGCCGGTAAACACGGAAGCGTGGACCACATCGCCACGGCACAGGAGACGTTACTCGAACCGGTGGCTAGAGTTAGGGAGGCACTCAACATCCGCGGCATGAGTGTCGACACTGTCAGGCGAACTCTCGACAAGTCGCTGCTGAAGTCCACTTTAAGAAGAGCTCGAGTTCATACACCACGCGATCGAGTGACGACGTCGGCCGCGGATGCTCAGCATTTCGTAAACGAAGTCGGCTTTCCGATCATGTTGAAACCGCTGCGCGGCAGCGGCGCACTCGCAACGCTCTTGATACGCACCGCCGCCGAGCTCGATGAGGCGCTCCAATTAATGCAGCCCTCCTCGGATCATCCAGTGCTCGCCGAAGTCTACCTGCAAGGTCAGGAGCTATGCATCGATACAATCACGATCGGCAACGAGCCGCAGCTTCATTCCATCTGTTGCTACTACCCGTCAATACTTGAAGCATTGGAACACGGGGAACCACAGTGGACTTGCGTAATGCCACGCGAGATCGATAACGAGTTTTATCGTGAGTTTATCGATGAAGGACTGACGGCAGTCAGAGCGCTGTCACTGGGAAATGCGATGACGCATATGGAGGGGTTTATTGATCCCAACGGCAGAGTTCTCGGCTTCACCGACGCCACGCTCAGACCGGCAGGCGCGAGGATTGGACCGATGCTCGGATTTGCATACGACGTCGATCCGTATCGTGCCTGGGCCAGGGCTGCGGTTGATGGTTGTTTCGATGGACCATGGGAGCGCCAGTATGCAGTGGGGACAATCTTCTTGCGCGGTGTTGGTTCGGGAGTTATCGATCGCGTCGAAGGTATCGATAGGGTGAATCGTGAGGTTGGTGAATTAATCGTTGACTCTCGCTGGCCAAAAGTGCGTACGAAGAAATCAGATACCTACACTGGTGACGGCTACATCACGCTTCGTCATCAAAATACGCCCGACGTTAGGCAAGCGCTCGAATTCATTAGCAGCGCAGTGCGGATCGGCTACAGTCATTCTGCGTCAGGCTTGCAGTGGCAGGAAAGGTTCAGAGATTACAAAGAACTCAATAAACCGGCGTGGGAATTAATAAACTAAATCAACTGAGGATCATAGTGACAGCAAAAGCACCGCGCGCGTTCAACCGTGAGATGTATCACGATCACCCGGAGAATGTTTTCTACGGCACTGACGATGGCGCTCAAGACGGATCGTTCAGTGAGTTTGCCGAGATCAAAGCGCACTATGAAAGCATTGCGCCTGAAAGACGCGACGGCATTCACATGATCAGTGTCGTCGGTGGTCTCTACGGCCTCAATCTCATTCCGCTCTGGAAGCCGGCGCGGATCACGATCTTCGATATCAACCCCACCGCCGTCACTTAC
Source organism: uncultured Acidobacteriota bacterium (assembly GCA_963826255.1). Lineage (GTDB taxonomy): Bacteria > Acidobacteriota > Blastocatellia > Pyrinomonadales > Pyrinomonadaceae > PSRF01. The sequence goes on along the minus strand of CAWGWK010000002.1, from coordinate 3,755,004 downwards.
TTCAAGATTATTCGTCGTGTGTTTACGACCAGTCGCGATGTGGCGCACTTTCTTCAGCGACTCACCGACGGAGATTACGAAGCTGAAACAGAGTCCGAGAAGTTTGTACGAGAAAACATCCGCATGAAGCAGAAAGGCACTTTGCCGCGTGAGCGTGGATCAACCAAACGTCCCTACGAACAGAGCTGGCAGTATGCTTTCGAAAACTTCGATCTCACGAAAAAGATGTTGTCCGAGACGCCACTCGACATTCGCACTGAGCCGATGGAGAGCGACGGTTTTCGCGAGTGGATACGTGAACAAAACAATCTCTGGATCTACTGCTCCAACATCACGGAGTTTCACTTCTTCGATCTCGAATTCGCGAATCCAACAAACGTTGTCCTATTGCAAATTATCTATCCCGGCCAGGTGCAACTACTCGATCTCGCGCCACTGGCTGGTGGTCCAGTCAAGGTCAACTTCCATATTCCGCTTAAAGCACAGAGGATATAAAGATGGTTAACAAGACCAGGATCAAGACTGACGCGGCGCCACCCGCGCTCGGCACTTACTCGCAAGCTATTCGTACCGGAGATCTAGTTTTTGTGACCGCTCAAACGGGCCGTGATCCTGACACGGGTAAGTTGGAAGAAGGACTCGAGGCGCAGACGCGCCGCATGATCTCGAATATTGATGCGATCCTGAATGCCGCTGGTTGTTCCCCCGCGGATATCGTGAAGGTCACGCTGCTGCTTGCAGATATCAAAGACTTCAAAGCCGTGGATCAGATCTACGCCGCGTGGCTGCCAGGTCTCGGCATCACGCCACTGCCTGCACGCACCGCATTCGCCGCTGCATCACTGCCGGCCGGTGCACTCGTCATGCTCGACGTCATTGCCGCGTATCCAATTGAATAAGATCCATTCACAGATTACACAGATTAAAGAAAATGCATCTGCGTAATCTGTGGATGGCTTTCAATCAAGCTCTTTCTCATACTCCGCAACGTAATCCTTCGCCATGCGCAGATAATGAAACTCGCGCATCGCTTTATCGCGGCAAGCTTGTGGCGAGATCTCGCCAATTCTCTTAATCGCGTCGAGGTAATCGCGCTCGTACCTGCAAACAAATCCAACGTCACGCGTGATGAGCTCCGGGCACGCACCTTTGTCGCTGCAAATAACCGGTGTGCCTGACATCAAAGCTTCGGCCATTCCCAATCCGAAAGCCTCGTCAACACGAGTCGGAAAAAGAAAAGCTTTTGCCCCCGCGAGCAACTCCGCTTTCTGTTTGCCTCTCACGTCGCCAACATACTTCGCGCCAATCTCGCGGCATAGCGCCGTGATTCTCATGATTCGTTTGTAGTTGTTTCCCGTCCCCGCAACGACGAGATTGAGCCGAAAGCGCGCGGCGAGTGACAACGCGATGTCGAGCCCCTTCTTCATCTCCCAATCCATCGACGACATAAACAGCAAATAATTCTGTTTCGTTTCGGAGTAGATGTATTCACCGGGATCGATGCCGTTCAAGACGTATCTCATGCGGCCATGCAGACGCGCGAGCGTGCGCGAAACGAAGATCCAGTTCTCCGTCGTGGGTTGTTGCGCGATACCGCGTGTGCGCAGGTCGAGATGGCAGGTTGTGACCCATGGCCGGCGGCGTGATTGCCATTCGCGAAGCAGCCACGGGTCGCGATCCGAGATCGTGTGCAGTATGTCTGCGTCCCAAACTGGTTTAGAAACTAATGTCGCTCCAGCGGGCAAGGGAACGGCGGTGCCCTGCGGTAACAGGTAGAGCACTTCATGACCCAATTCCGCCAGACCCTTCATCAAGAGATCGTGAATCCAAAAACCGGAGCCTGAAGGATAATGCCGGGGATGCAGACCGCTACCGTTTGGACCAAATGCTGGATACCGGTGTTCTGATGAGAGCAGGATGCGCATTGTTAGCTGCTGAGTCCGTCAACACAGGCGAGCCACTTTCCGTCGCTCAGTTTGTGCGCGTCGAGGTGGTGCATTCCGGAGGCGTTCCAACCGTTGCCACTGGCCGTCAGTATGGGAGTTTTATCATTCTCAAGTTCGAGATAACTGGTTCGAGACAGGTCAGAGATCTCGAAAGCCCTGACGCTGTGTCCATATTGCGGCCCGCAGTCCTGTGCAAACCTGATCACACGGTTATTTAACTCGAGAACTCTGCCCGCGGGTCTCGCGCGACATTTGTCGCCGCTGATGATCGGACTCTTTGGGTGTTCGGTCCATGGACCAATTAATTCAGAAGCAAAGTACAGGCGCAGTGTGTCGTGCTGGTAAGGAGTGGAGCAGACGAACAGCCACCACAGATTGTCGAAGCGAAAGATTGAAGGATCAGCGAACCGGCCCTCGATCAAACGGGCGACACGGGACCAACGAAAAGGGAAATCTTCGGCTTTGTATAGACACACAGCGCCGGCATCGAGAGTTTCGGGGAACATGTAGTGCTCGTCGTGCCATTCGAAGACGTATGGATACGAGAGGTGGAAAGGCTCGTCAAGAACGATCTTTTGATACGTCCATGCGAAACCGTCGTCGCTGGTGGCGAGTCCGATCGCGCCGCGTTGGGATTTAGCGTTCATGACTTCAAAGAACATATGCCACGTGCCCTGATGTTGCAGCATGAATGGATCGGCGACAAACTCAGCGGGCATGTCTGTCACGTCATTTTTCGTTAGGACGAGACCATGCGGCTTCAGATCAAACGGGGAATCACCGGAGTAGATTGAGATGGACCACATAAGGATTTCCCGCAAAGGCGCAAAGAAGACGCAAAGGCGCAAAGAAGGCTATCCGGGTTCAATAGAACCTTTGCGTCTTTGCGCCCTGACGGTAGAGGCTTTCACACGGGCTAGGGCTGGCTCTGGCACAAACCCCAGCGCTCGTTTTGCTTTCTCGAGGTAACGATCAAAGTGATGCAGTGGTGACAGGAAGCCTAGAGCGATGGCGATGAAGCCGGCGCTTATGCTCTGGGCCATCGTCGGCGAGCTTTGATTGAACCAGTAAGCGAGGATCAGGGTCGCAGTGAATCCGGAGAGCATGCTCGAGCCACAGTGCATCGGCATGCAGAAAGTGTTCTCGCGCCGATCGAGAAAAATCAGAGTCGTGCAGATGCAGAGGGCCGCATAAAACAGACCCACCATCACGGCGAACACAGCGCCCGGCGTAGTAACGAAGCTTGTTAGACCCGTGCGAAACTCCATCATCACGTCGCCCGCGCCGACAAAAGCCATCACGATCAACGCAGCGACCAGCAGCGGAGATGCGACCATCTGCTCCTCGACAAAATAGCGTAGCGTCGCGGTCCGCTGTTCCGATTTCGCCAGCCGGCTCATAAACTGCAACTTGAAAAAATAAGCTACGAGGTAAGCAATGATGTCGATCGTTGCCACAATACTCAGTGTGTAATTCGACGCATCGCTAAGCACCACCAAAACTGCGGCTAAACTCACAAACATCGCGGTCCACGAAAACCAACGAACGCGACGGCCAACTATGTGATCGACTACAGGAGCAATGACGAGCGTGCCGCCGCGTAACAGCACCAGCACGAGCACGATCGAGAGTCCGGCAAAGCTAAACGCGAGCGTCGTGGTGGCCATGATGGTTGCCATGCACACTCCGGAAAGAAACGTCAGCCGGCGTGGGAAGGGAACCTGAACACCGAAGAACTCACGACGTCCGGCATATTTCCACCAACGCATCACAGTGATGAAGCCGAGCATTCCGATAGCAGTTGCAATCGCCGAGAGCGGAAGCAGCACAGGTCCTTTTACCGGACCGTTAGTACCGGGCAGCAGTCCATTCGACAGCGCTTTCGTCAAGCCGCTGTAGGGTGTGTAGAAGAGGTAGAAACCGAGCCCCAGCCCCCAGATTTCCAGACTGTACTTGCGTTTTTCGGTGACCATCATTTTTGACAGGAGAATGATTTACATGTCAATCCTGAAAAATCATGTCAATCCTGTAAACTCACGGTTTGTAGAAAGAAGGATCGTGAGTCAGTCCTAAAATCGATTTACCGATCGTCGCCAAAATCTGATCGTCGTTATCGTGTCGAACATAAAAAGACAGATCGCGATAAACACGTTCGAGGACACTGGGACGGATCAAACATCGTGCGCCACACGCACGAATGCACTGTTTGACTGTGTCTTCCGCGAGGTGCTCCACCACGTGACGCGCCCGGCTGCCGGCGATTTGAGCTTCGAGATACCTCCCCGTTTCCCACAAACGTGCGACGTGCCTCAACCACAGATGCGCGGTCTCAACGTTCACGGACATTTGACCGAGGTGATGTTGCACGTACGGATCTTCGATCTTCTTTTGCGTCGTGATGTAATGCAGCGCGTAGTCGTACGCGGCTTCCGCGGCGCCCAGAAAGGTCGCGGCGTAATGCGGAATGAAGCAGGTCTGCCAGCCTTCCTTGAGATACTGTCCCGGATAGCCGATGAGATCGTCTTCAGGAATGAACGTGCTGCGAAAATGGACGAGGTGACTGGCAGTTGCGCGCATGCCGATTGGATCCCACCACGATGTGTCGATCTCCACGCTCGGATCGGAAAGATTGCACGCCATCATCAATACTGAATCGAGAGCTGTGGCATCAGCGTGACGAACACCGCCGGGTCCAGCAGTGTTGACCAGCAGGATGGCCCATTGCGCGCCACCGGCGCTCGTCGCAAACGCTTTGTTACCATCGATGACGTACCCGCCTTCGACTTTCTGAACAGTAGTCCCGAAGCGGATCGCTTCCTCGGGTTTGCGAGCTTGCGGCTCACCACTCCACGCGACCCATTTCTCTCCCCGGTCAACGACACCCTTGAACCAGCGAGCCTTCTGCTCTTCGCCAGCCATGCCGTCGAGCAGCACGAGCGAGTTAACGTGACCTTCCCAGCAGCGCGCGAGTGACATATCGACGCGCGCGATCTCCTTGGTCATCATCCAGAGAGTAAAAACGTCGCCGGTGTATGGGCCAAGTCCCTGGCCGCCGTATTTTTTTGGGACTACGGGTGCGTGCAGTCCCGCGCGGAATAGATCGTCGAAGTCTTCAGCGGGAAAGGTTGCGGTGCGATCGTATTCGGCGGCGCGTGGCGCAAACTTCTCGCGAGCCAGGATGCTGATGCGATTGATTAGCTCCTGTTGCTCGGTGTTTAGTTCGAGCTGGTGGTAGACGTCGGTTTCAGATTCCGTAATTAACATAAAGGACTGGTTTTAGTTTTTTTGTTCATTTAAGTACTTCACGCGCTAACGCAGCAGACATGTCTTTCCCGGTCATCATGCGAAACTGGTGGCGCACTTGCGTCACGAGCACATCGCGACCGTCGATGGCGAGCTGTTGCCGGTCGCGTGTAGTGTCGATCAAAGGAGTCGGCCGGGCGCCATAAACGAGATCGATCACCACAGCGTCATCGTTCAATCGTTCAACCTTGAACGGCACCTCGTCGCTATCGCGGCCGACAGGAGTGGCATTCACCACGATGTCGTAACCCTCAGCATCGAAATCTCGCAGTGGCACGTACGGCAAACCCAAAAGCGCCGCAGCGTGTTCACCGCGCTCTGCCCCACGGTTAATCAGGGTCACGCCCGCGCCCGATTCCATCAGCGCGGCAGCGATAGCACGTCCAGCGCCGCCACACCCGATCACCGCGGCGCGTTTCTCTTTGACTCGCACGCTATGATCGCGGCTGGCAGTATAGACCACATCCGGATCCGTCGTATCGGCATCCCACCAGCCATTATTCCTGACGAGAATGTTTGCCGCCTCGGCTTGCCGCGCCATTCCGCTAACGTTCTTCGCCCTCAGCACTGCCTCTTCTTTGTGCGGTGAAGCGACAGTCATGCCGTTTATCGGCATGCCGAGATCGTCCAGCTTTCGCGACAGCACAAACTCACGCCAGAACTCCGCAAACGAACTCACTCTCAAGGGCACGAACAGCGCTGCATGGTTCATCGCGCGATAAGAAGCGTTGTGCAAACGCGGTGAAAGCGAGTGAAAGACCGGGTCTCCGATAATCGCAAATGTCTCTTTGACGGGATGCAATCCTGTCAGACCGTAGTCGCGGATCAACTTGACGATCGAAGGCTCCATACCGGCGATGGAATCTCGAGTAGCAAGTCCGAAGATTCCCGGCGCTCCCAAATGCAGCGCGAGCAGTCGATTCCAAAATCCGAGTTGCCCGATTGAAAACGCGATCGTGTCCGTCCGCCCAAGCGATTTCAACAAACAGAGCGGGAGAAACTCTTCTGTGATCGTCGCCGCGGTGTTGACCAGTTTGTAAACAGTCGCAGGTACCGCCGAGGTTTGCTCAAAGCGCACGCGAAGCTGCGACAGATCGGCAACACTTCCGTACCAGGAAACGAGCCGCTTCTCGGGAGGGATCTGTTCTAATAAATCCGCTGAGAGATCCTGATCGGCTTGTAGTTCTATCCGGTCGTAAAAACCGGCTGCTTTTTCTAAACGGTACGGCTCGTGGGATCTCGAGGAATAGAGCAGCCGTCCTCGGAAGTGGCTGCGTAGCCAGTCGGGATCGATGTCGCCCACCAGATCTGCGCGTACCTCCAACCACTCCACTGAATCCGGAAGTGCGGCTAATTCTGCTCCATCTGTTGACGGAAGCTCAGACAAAGTCGCGATTAGTGAGGGTCGTGCCATTTGAAGAAATTATTCTCAGTCAGGCGATCACTCGTGAGATGCAGCCGTGGAATTTAGAGCGGCGTAAATATACTTTGCCTGACATGATTAGTCTACAAATTCCTCAGCGAGTTGTTGCTGCGAGCAATAATTCGTTATGCTTAGACCCTTAGACCAAAAAGGATCGTTTTTGATCATGGAAGAAGATTTGACCCACAACACATTCTCCGTGGTGCCGCCCGCGCCTGAACACAATCCTATAAAACAGGCTGTTGCCAGAGCCGAGGAACTAGGTGAGAAAACAATCACGACAACACTCGGTTACTTCGCCACCATGCCTGCCTCGACAGGCATTATCGCGAATCCGGTATTGCATCACACGCCAGTCGACTGCAACGGCACCCAAATCACGCTGGATATAAGATCGTTCACGATTCGCGGCACGGTTCATGAATCCGACATCGTACGCGGCAAAGCTGGGCCAATGGACGTGATCTTCACCGGCCTGTTTGGTGCATCCGGCAACAGTGCGGAGCTTGCTGCTTTTATCGATCAAAAGTTTTTTGAGAAGGCCACTAGCCGTCCTCTGATCGAGGAGATTGCTGCATTCGTCAAAGAGTTTCCCGGCCTCGGGCCGGAAGTCGCAATGCACCACTTTTTGATCCTCCGTAAAGTGAAGCTTGGGCGGCCGGAGACTGAGGACCGCGGAGTGCACGACGATCGAGATCCTGAATCGCTGCTGGTCGAGATGATCTCGGTACACGTGGAAAACGTCGCGGTGGGCGCAGTGTCGGCGTATATGAATTGTGCCCTGTTGAGCAATTCGCAGATAACAGCGAACGATCTTGCCGGAGTTGCAAAGAAGTTTATCGACGAGGAAGTAAAACAAAAGAGAAACGCGTTTCAGGTTTGTTACAGCCTGATGCTGGGCCATCACGCCAACGAGCACGAGCGAGCGATCCTCGAGCGAATGGGCACGATCCAGATCCACCATGGCTCGGCCGGCTCGAGCATGGTAGCGAGGTACATGGCGACACTGCACACGTTCTCGGTCGAGGACTTTTTTATTGCCTCGCACATGGCGCTTGACGGCGCGCGGCACTTCGGCGCCATTCACGACATGTCGGATTTCGTTCAGGAGCTCGAGCCTTTAAGTGTGGACCAACGCGCCGAACGAATTCGAGAAAAGATGCTGGGCGGAGGTCTTCCGACGTTTGGTCATCCGGAGATCGCGGCCGCGGGCAGAGGCAATCAAGTGCAACAGGATCCGCGACCCGCGATCTATATCGATCCGGTCTTTAAGGCGATCGACGCGGGTCAGTTAAGCATCAATCAACGCCAGCAGGAGCGGCTGTCGATAGCGCGGCTTATTTATCTCACAGCGTTTGTTAAAGGTGTGCTCAAGCCGGGGAAAGAGGATAGTCCGCCCTTGCGGCTGACCGCGAATACTGATTTTGGCGCGTGGTGTGTTCAGGAAGCGCTGGGAATTGAGGAAGCTGATCGAACGCTGTTGACGTACATCTTCCGGGGCTTTGGTTGGATGATGGACGCGCGCGAACAATTACAACAGAAGATGATCCGTCCGGTGATTGCTCCCGATCCGAAGATCATTCCGAAGTCGAGCGACGATCCGACTATACCGGACCTGGTGTCGCGAGTTCACAGCCGGCTGGTTCGGGAGGAGCCGTTTCGCGCGCAGGACTGAAAGAAAATTTCTCGCAAAGGCGCAAAGAAGACGCAAAGGCGCAAAGAAGAATTTAGGTTTTTCTTTGCGCCTTTGCGTCTTCTTTGCGCCTTTGCGTGAAAACTGTTCTACATCCCTATGCCTTTAAGATGATAACGCTCTGTATCGTAATACCGATCAACATCCACGACATTGATCTTCCCCTGCGCCGCTGACAGCTCCACGAGCGAAAACTCACAAGCCGGCGCAATACCACGCGCCGAGATCATCGTCCCAAAACGACCTTCAGCAATCGCCTCCGCCGCCCTCGCCCCAAACATCATTCCCATGATGCGGTCGATCGGACTCGGTGGCCCGCCGCGTTGCGGATGCCCCAACACCACAGCACGCGACTCGTACGGTGTCTCGGCGGCAATTCTCCTCGCCAGCACTTCTCCGATCCCCCCAAGACGCACGTGTCCAAAGGCGTCGTGGCGATCGTCGATCGTCACCATTTCGCCGTCTTCCGCACGTGCGCCTTCAGCAACCACGATTACGGAGTAACGAGGTCTTTGCGACACACCACGACTAAGATCCGACTCACCGAGTCGAGCACTCAGCAAGTGAAACACTCGCTCATAACGAAACGGATGCTCGGGTATCAAGATCAGATGCGCTTGACCCGCAACTCCCGACCAGAGCGCGAGGTGGCCGGCATGACGCCCCATCACTTCGACAATCTGTACCCAACCATGCGATCCCGCCGGCGTTCGCGATCGTTCGATCACTTCGGAAATGTTTCTGAGCGCTGTGTCGAAGCCCAATGTGTAGTCGGTGCCGGCGAGATCTTTATCGATTGTCTTGGGCACACCGACGATCGGAACTCCTCTTTGGGCCAGCACCGCCGCGACGCCGATCGTGTCTTCACCGCCGCACACAACGAGCGCGTCGAGTTTGAGGCGTTTGATATTCTCTTCAACCTCATGTGAGCGATCTTGTGATTCGCCTGTTTCATTCCACTGCTTGAAGGGGTTCGTGCGCGACGAGCCGAGATTCGTACCACCATCGCGGTCCCAGCGCCGCACTGTTTCGCGATCGAGCGGCAGTACATCAGGAGCGGGATTCAGTAGACTTCGCCAGCCATCGAATAAGCCGATGACCTCGAGACCCAGTTCGGAGCCACGATAAACCAACCCTTTGATAGCGGGATTCAAGCCGGGTGCATCACCGCCACCGGTCAGGACCCCAACACGCTTTGTTTCAGGCATCTACAAGAGTCCTCTGTCAACCTGCGAAGCAGGTGTCCGCATATAGCCTAGGGCGCAAGCCCTAGGATCTCGTGAAATAAAATTGTCCAGCCCGCAGAGCGGGCGACAGCGCTTTCGCCCGCTGTCGCGGGCTCCACGCCGTATGTTTGCTTTTTACCTGGGGCTTGCGCCCCAGGCTATATGCTTTAGCCCGCTGTCGCGGGCTGAAACCTACCTGGTCGCATCCTTGATCAACACCACATCACTCGTGATCACGCCGCGCGATGCTACCAGGCCGCCGTCTTTCATCCAGCCGAACGAAAAAATCTTACTATCTTCAAAGTTGGTCAACTGCTTCGGCGCCCCACCCTCGATCGGTTGCCCCCAGATATTATCGATACCACCGCGATGATCCACGTACGTGAGATAGCGTCCGTCCTGAGTCCAGCGCAACAGTGTATCCCAATCGACTTGCACCGTCGGCGCAACCTCAAACACATTCATCGTCGCCCCGCCCTCAACCTGGATCACCTTCAGCATCCAGCGAGAGTTTTCCTGCTCGTCGTTGTACCAGAAAGCGAGTAAGTTGCCGTCTGGCGAGAATGTTGGTCTGATCGATACACCTTCAGTGATTTTCTCCGGCGTTCCGCCATCGATCGAGACTCGCCACAACGAATAAGGTTTGTACTCTTCCGGGTGCTGGTACACGATCCACTTGCTGTCGGGCGAAACCGCAGGCCAGGTACTTTCCACAGCGCCAAAAGTCAACTGCTTCGGACGCGAGCCATCACGTTCAGTTCGCCAGATTTGAAAGACGCCGGCGCGGTTTGAGTGAAAGACAAGGTAACGATTGTCGGGAGAAACAACTGGCGCATAGTTTCTGCCGACTGCGGAGGTTAATTGTCTCGGGTCGCCGCCAGCCAGACCGATTTCAAAGATGTCTGCCATCCCGCTCGCATCGGAAGCGTAGACAACCCTGTCATCAGGCGTCACAAAGAGATCAAAATACCTGCTGATTCCGGATGTAATCGCTTTTGGTTTTGACTCGCCTTTGCCGAGCGTCCAGATGCGTGCGACAGTTTGTGTTTGCAGCGTGACGAAAGCGCTGCCGTCTGACTGCAAACTCAAATAGCTATAGTCACTCAGATCGTTCGTGATGCTTCTTTTCGATCCATCGCGAAAAAGCTGCCAGATCTGGATGAACGATGCGCCGTAAGCCTTCGCCGGCATGATCACGCCATTGCCGTCGGGATGCAGCGCGACATGCCCGACTAAATCAAACGCCTGGTCACCCAGCGGAATCGTTTTCTCGGCGCCACTGGCCAACTCTTTTTCGAAGATTGAGATGGTGTAGTTGACCGCCACGTCATTACTACTTGCAGGACCCGGAACTATCATCGGCAGAAGCAGAGACTTGTCATCAGCAGTCCACTCCGGTTGCGACATGAAGTCCCAGCTCAACCTCGACGGCCACTTACGCGATGCAATGATCTGTTCGCCGCCACCGCCTGCATTAGCCACCACCAGGTAGTCGGTTTGATTTGGCCGATCGTAACGAATAAAAGCCACGCGACTCTTGTCGTGCGACATCGCGGTTGGACCATCCGGCGTGTCAACTCGAGTCGCGACTGCGCCGATTCCGAGCACCGGCAATCTGTAGATGTGCCACGCATCGTTGCGATCGGATTCCGCATAACCGAAATAGACGAAATTTCCATCAGGCGAGAATGCGACGCCGAGATAATGTCCCTCTCGAGGAGCTATTAATTGCGCGTTACTGGCGATTGCCACCTGGCGCAACCACAAACTCTCTTTGCCACCTTCGCTGGTTACATAAGTCACGTATTTTCCGTCCGGCGACATTGCTGCCAGCAGAGCATTGCCGTTTGTCGTCAGCTTGGTGACTTCAATTCGTTCGAACGGAAAGCGCGTGCGTGGCTCAGTTCGCGGGCGCAGCTTGTAAATACCAAACACGACTGTCGCAAGCAGGACCACCGCAGCTAACGCAATCCAGATACGACTCCTGCCTTCAGGCTTATGAATAATCGTGCGCGCTGCTTTCAATTGATTTGTTTCGACGATTTTCTCGCGACCGGTCGACGCCCTCGCATACTCGCTACCGTCTGTCGTGCTGGGCGCTAGTGAACGGTCCAACAGGGAATTCACTTCAAGCTCTCTACGCAAGCTGCGAAGATCGATCGCCATTTCCCTGACGATCTGGTAGCGCTCGTTTCTATCCTTGCGGAGTGCCTTTTTTACGATTCGTTCCAACTCCGGTGGCGTGTCTTCGACATGTCGAGAAATCGGCGGCTGATCTTTTTCAACGATGGCGATGATGACGTCGGTTGCAGTTTCACCGGTAAAAGGAGGGTAGCCTGACGCCATTTCGTAAAGCACAACGCCGAGACCCCAGATATCGGTGCGCTCGTCAACCGGAACCGCACGCGCTTGTTCCGGCGACATGTAAGCAGCCGTACCGATGACGGTCCCCGGCGAGGAATCAAACAACAACGTGGACATCGTCGCGTGCACCGCGCCCTTGTGTCGCTCAGTCAGCTTAGCCAGCCCGAAGTCGAGTATCTTCACGTAGCCTTCAGGCCGGATCACGATGTTCTCCGGTTTTATATCGCGGTGGACGATGCCCGCTTCGTGAGCGGCAGTTAGTGCGTCGGCAATTTGAATCGCGACGTCGAGTACGTCACCGAGTTTCATGCCGTGGCTCCTCATGCGCTGCCGCAGAGTTATGCCTTCCACGTACTCCATCGCGATGAATGGACGTCCATCATCTGTCTCGCCGATTTCATGGACCACGCAAACATTCGGGTGGCTCAGTCTTGATGCAGCACGTGCTTCCTGCGTGAACCGGCGCAGGCGATCGGGGTCCTTACTCACAAACGCGGGTAAGACTTTGAGCGCTACTCGACGGCCAAGAATCGAGTCTGTTGCGAGATAGACTTCGCCCATGCCACCTTCGCCGATGAGATTGACGATCTGGTAGTGCTTCACACGCTGGCCCGGAGTGAGTTTCGGGTCGACGAACGTATCGGCGGCGTGGGCCACCGCAGGCGATTCCATGAAACTGCCGGCGACTTCGTACGAACGAAGCAGCGATTCCACTTCTTTGCGCACGTCAGTCTGGTCGCCACACTCGCGATCGAGAAATGTGTCTCGTTCGGCGCCGTGACGTTCGAGCGCGCCTTCGAATATTTCCTTCACGCGTTGCCAGCGTTGTGGATCCGTCTCAGGCATTTTGATCAGTATCGCCGCTGAGCTCCCGGTGCAGCCAGGCTTTGGCCATGCTCCAATCGCGTTTGACAGTGGCTTTTGAGATGTGCATCACCTCAGCAGTCTCTTCGACAGTCAAACCGCTGAAGAAGCGCAGTTCGACGACTCTACTCTGTTGCTCATCAATCTGCGCGAGACGTTCAAGTGCTTCGTCTAAAGCTACCACGTCGAGGTCCTGCCCTGTTACAGCAACCGTCGTATCGCCGAGTGAAACTCTGACATCGGAACCGCCGCGTTTGACGCGCTTCTTCGCGCGTGCGTGATCGACGAGGATGCGTCGCATCATTTGAGCCGCGATGCCGAAGAAGTGAGCGCGATTTTGCCACTGCACATTTCGCTGGTCTACCAGGCGCACATAAGCCTCGTGAATCAACGCCGTCGTTTGCAGAGTGTTTCCTGCTTGTTCACGTCGTAGATAACGCGCAGCCTGGCGGCGAAGTTCGTCATACACGGTGGGCATCAGTTGGTCCAGCGCTTCTTTGTCACCACGACCGTAGCCGACGAGCAGTTCGGTTATGTTTTGCGGACCTTGCGTCATTCAGTCACGAGCATAGGAAGTTTCACGCAAAGGCGCAAAGATAGCAGAGGCGCAAAGGAGAGCTTTCTTTGCGCCTTTGCCTTCTTTGCGTCTTTGCGGGAGAAATCCTGTTTGAGCCCGTTTTTCCGGAACTGTCGCGTTACTAAATGAAGGAGACAGTATGAAAGTTCAAATTTACAGAATGTTCGCAATTATCGGTATTTTCTTCGGGCTTGCGGTGGTGAGCGTCCAGGCGCAAGCACCGAGCAGGGTTGAAGTTAATATTCCATTCGAGTTTTCAGCAGGGAAAACCACGTTGAAGCCAGGGGTCTATAGCATCAAGCGAATGTCCGGAAATTTGCTATCGCTTCGGAACACCGAAGACGAGTCGAACAGCGATCTTGAATGCACCCGTCACGTTAAGTTCGAACGACACGGAAGCGGTTGAACGAGTCGTCTTCAACAAGGATGGAGATCGATATCTTCTCTCGCAGATCTGGCTCACGGTTGATAGCGGGCGGGAGTTGCCGGCGAAGACAAAGACAGCGAAGCCCGAGCGCATAGAGCTTTCACTCCGCATAACAGCAGTGAATCGCTGAAACATTCGAACGAGGCACGAAGGCACGAATGGTTCATTTGTGTCTTCGTGTCTTTGTGGTTATTGTTTGGCGCGAGGAAAAACTATGAAGCACTCGCTCAAACAAATCTCTCTTGTTCTCGCATTGCTCGCCATCGCGATCCCCGTCGCAGCTCAGGAACGCGCGACGATATTGACCGGCGCGGAATTAACGCGCATTGTTCCGACAGGTTTTTATTTTCAAGGTCTGAGCGCGCCAACGCAGATGCGCAACGCGGCCGCCGCACGCTTCGGAACTGACCGCCACGTAATCTCCGGTCTCGTCGATACGTCCGGCTATTCCGCTGATGTGCGTGCGAAGTATGTTGGTTTCCTGATCACTGATTCCGCTATCACACTCAACGGAGAATCTTTGCCGGCGGGCGCATACGGATTTGGTTTTGCGACTGAAGGAAAGATGACGGTGATGGACCTCGCCGGAAAGGATCTAATCTCGGTGCCCGTCACTAACGACAAGGATCTCAAAAGACCGCGTCCGTTAATGATGTCGGCAGATCCCGGTGGCGTGCGGTTGTACAACGGCAAGGATTATGTGGTCATCGCTGCCAAGTAAAAAGGTCTTACCTTCACCTCAATCGTTTTTGTGCTTTTTGTGCCTTTTTGTGGCCCATCTTCCTTTTGCGGCGCAAGCGCAAACGGGTGGCGCCTCAACCGGCGCACCCGCGACTTACACTTCGCGTCGCACAGTCGGCATCACCGATCCAAACGCACCTGTTATTTTCGAAGACGTAACTGATAAGACACCGCTGGCAAACTTCCGTCATCGTTCCGGCGAAGCCGCTAAAGACTACATCTTCGAAAGTCCATCAGGTGGCGTTGCGATCTTTGATTACGACTCAGACGGGAAACCTGATGTCTATCTAGTAAATGGATCGACCAGCGCTGCGATGCGCGGCAAGGAGAAGGCGCCGCGTGCCGCGCTTTACCGGAATCTTGGCAATTGGAAGTTTGAAGACGTTACTGAGAAGGCGGGTGTAGCAAACGAGCGTTGGGGTTTTAGCGTTGCCGTCGGTGATTACAACAACGATGGCCGGCCGGACATGTACGTCGGTAACTTCGGTGTCTCGCGTCTTTATCGTAACAACGGCGACGGCACATTCACCGACGTCGCAGAAAAATTAGGCGTCGCACGCAACGGCTGGAGTACCGGAGCAAGCTGGGGCGACTACGATCACGATGGCCGTCTCGATCTTTTTGTTCCCGGTTACGTGCAGATGGACCTTGGCAAACTTCCGCCGAGTCCGGCGGATGTAGGGAAGTCGGGTGGTGGCGGGCAAAACTTCTGCCAGTTTCGCGGAGTGGCAGTAATGTGTGGTCCGCGTGGACTGCCGGGCGAGGGCGATACGCTCCACCATCAAAAGGCTGATGGTACGTTTGAGGATGTGAGCGTCAAGGCGGGAGTCCACGATCCTGAAAAATACTATGGCTTCAGCTCCGCCTTTGTTCATGTTGATGACGACAAGCTGCTCGATCTGATCGTTGTAAATGATTCGACACCGAATCAGCTTTACATCAACAAAGGCAACGGCACCTTTGAGGAGATCGGTTACCCATCGGGTGTCGCGCTCAACGAGAACGGGCGCGAACAAGCGGGAATGGGCCTCGCAGTTGGTGACTACGATAACGACGGCCGCATCGATTTTCACATCACCAACTTCTCTGACGATTCAAATGTGCTTTATCACAACGATGGCGATAACAATTTCACTGACGTGACGTTTCAGACGGGGCTCGGTGAAGTTTCAATTCCGTTTCTCGGCTGGGGCACAAGCTTTCTCGATTTCGACAATGACGGTTGGCTCGATCTCTTCGTTGTGAATGGTCATGTTTATCCCGCTGTGGATGCGCACCAGTGGGGAACAAGTTACGCGCAACAAGCGCTGCTCTTTCGCAACAGCAAGGGTAAGTTTGAACGTGTAGGCGCGCCGCCGGGTAGCGCACTCGCGAATTCCTGGCCCGGACGAGGACTTGCGGTTGGAGATCTCGACAGCGACGGGCGTCTCGATCTCGTGATCAATAATCTCGACGCGAAGCCCGTTATGCTACGAAACGTCGCAGCCACGACTGGGCATTGGCTGGGATTGCGTTTGATTGGAGACGTAGCGAAGAAGAGTCCACGCGATGCGATTGGAAGTGTTGCGTATTTGACGGCAGGCGGTGTGCGGCAACGACAGGAAGTTGTGAGTGGCGCAGTTTATTGTTCGCAGAACGATATGACGCTGCACTTCGGCCTCGGCGCGGCGACAAAGGTCGATAAACTCGAAATAAAGTGGTCTAATGGCAGCACTGAGACTTTTACCATCCCAAAGGTAGACACTGTCGTAACGATAACTCAGGGAAAAGGAAATTAGGTTTTACATGTCAATCTTGATAATCATGTAAATCCTGTCAAAACTTACGTGCGACGACTCGATCTGAGAAAGGCACAGGCCGCCCGGCTCAATACGATCCGCGATATCAATCGCCAGATCGTCTTGAACTACGTCCGCGAGCGCGAGCCGATCTCACGCGCCGAGATTGCACGCGAAACTGAACTCCAGCGTTCCACGATCTCAGCCATCGTTGAGGATCTCAAGACCGAAGGTTTGATTGAAGAGGTTGGGGAAGGGGAGTTGACCGGAGGACGCAGGCCAACGATGCTGAAACTGCGCGCTGCCGGACCGATCGCGCTCGGTGTCTCACTTACTCCCACGTGCACCACGATAGCCACCTGTGATCTGGCCGGCCGCGTAATCGATCAGGAGGAGTTTCTCACCGACGCTGACAAGACTCTGAATCAGGTGATCACTGTTCTTCGCGATCTCACGACACGCTACCAGGGATCGATCGAAGCCGTGGGCGTCAGTCTTCCCGGATTGGTCGATCCTTCAACAGGCAACGCGCTCTACATTCCATATTTTCTTTGGCGCGATCTTCCTATTTCCGAAATGATCTCAACTGCGGTCGGCTTACCGGTCATCATCGATAATGATGCCAACGCGGTCGCGCTTGCCGAACTCTGGTTTGGCAGGCCCGAGGTCAACGACGCGCGCGATTTCATTCTCGTGTTAGTTGCCGAGGGCGTCGGCACTGGGATCATCTTCGACGGCCAGGTGTATCGCGGGCAGCGTGGAGCAGCCGGTGAGTTTGGACACATGGTGATCGGAAGTGGCGCGCCCGTCCCATGCTCGTGCGGCAGCGACGATTGTTGGGAAGCGTTCTCTTCCGAACGTGCCGCGATTGCGCGTTATGTAAAGCTGTCGGGTGCGTCGAATAAAGTAACTTTTATAGACGTGGTAGATCGCGCACTCGGCGGTGAAGAGGATGCGAAAGCAGCGTTAGTGGAAACTGCACGCCAACTGGGTGTTGGAATCTCGAATTTGATTATCGGCTTTAGCCCCGAAGCAGTCGTCGTGGGCGGAGAGATCGCACGCGCGTGGGACCTGATCGAGAGTGCGTTAACAGAAACCATCGAACACAGCGTCCGCCGCGGGCTGCCTTCGGCACGTATTCTGCCCTCAACGCTGGGCGCGAAACCTACCTTGAGAGGCGCCCTGAGCCTCGTGCTCGCCAGCAAATTTGCCGCCTGATCCAGCCACGAAAAGGCACAAAAAGCACACAACAGGAAAGAGGGATCACCAGAACCGGTTCCTCTTTTGTGCTTTTTGTGCCTTTTCGTGGCTAAAAAACTGTTGACAGTCGCGGAATTCTATACTAAAAACTTCGTTCGCTGAGACAACAAACTAAGTTCCCTTCGTAACGAGGAATCCTACAATGAGAAAGTCAGTTGCCCTTGTCCGGGTTTCCCTGCTCGGACTGCTCATCGCCACCTTCGCTATCTCCGCTCTTGCCCAGAACAATAAAGGCGCGATTGTCGGCACTGTCAAAGATCCCAACGATGCACTCGTCGCCAATGCCCAGATCAAAGTTACCAGCGCGAAAACCGGCGAGGTTCGCACCGCGGATACGAGCGACGATGGCACGTTCACCGTGACCAACCTCGAGCCTGGTCCATACAACGTCACCGTGGAAGGTACCGGCTTTCAGGCGGTTACGATCGAAGCAGTGCAGGTTGAGACCAACGCTCGCATGCCGCTCGACGTCAAGTTCAGCACGATCGCTAGCGGCAGCGCCTCAGTAACAATCACTGCGGAGTCCGCTCCACTGGTTGAAAGCGAGACCAGCGTTCGCGGCGACCTAATCACGGGTAGGCAAGTGACCGATCTTCCCATTCCGCAACGAAACTTTACTTTGCTGGCGGGCTTGTCTCCGGGCGTTACGCGACCAAACCTTGGCCTGCTTGGTGGTGGTGGCAACTTCGTAGAAGGTGGCGGCGGACGTAACAACACGGAATCGACGCGTTTTCGCGAATCGGGCGGTTCCGTCCTCGTTATCAATGGCGCACGAGCGACGAACAACAACTTCACGCTCGACGGCGTAGACAACAACGAGTCTCAGTTTGGCCAGATCGCGATCTATCCAAACCCCGATGCAATCGCGGAGTTCAAGATCGAGTCCAGTGTACCGTCAGCAGAGTCCGGACGCGCCGGCGGCGGAATCATCTCCACGACTTTCAAATCTGGTGGTAATGATTTTCACGGAACTGCCGGCGAGATTTATCAAGGCCGCTTTCTGAGTGCTGCGGCGGCGAAGTTCGACGATCCAACTTCACAACCGGTTCCGAACTACGTGACGCATAATTTTTACGGCACAGTTGGTGGTCCAGTCTTCTTGCCTAAACCCGGTGAAGGTGGCTCAGCTTTATACAACGGCCGCAATCGTTCATTTTTCTTCTTCTCACTTAACGGCCAGCGAAACAGTACGCCGATCTTTGGCGGCGCAGGCGATCCGCTGGCGGTGCCTGTTCCAACGGCCAGGATGCGCGTCGGCGATTTTGGCGAGTTGTTGCAACCGGGAAACATAATCGAGTACACGCTTCTTGGCGGCGCCAAGATCATGGCCCCCAAAGGAACAATTTTCGCGCCCAACGGCACGCCCATTCCTGGAAATGATCTCCGTAATTGTCCGAGCTGCGGTGGCTTCTCGCCCTTCGCGCTGAATTACCTAAACTCTTTCCCACTTCCGAACCTGCCCGGCACCGGCCGAAACTTTGCGACGAATCGAACGGAACATGCCATTGTTGACAGCTATGATATCCGCATCGATCATCGCCTCAGCGATAAAAACAATATCTTCGGGCGTTACAGTAAATCCGACACCGCTCGTGCGCGCGATAACTTCTTCCCACTGGGTTCTTCGCCGACTAATAATGATCTACCTGCCGGCCCTTCGGCAGGCGATGAGTTTGGGAATTCCAAGGGATTCACACTGGGCGATACGCACGTCTTCTCTCCCACTGTCGTTAACGACGCGCGCTTTGGTGTGACCCGAGTTGAGATCGGTATTTTCAATACAGGCGTTAACGGCACGGGCGGATTTAGTCCAACAATCTCAGCAAACCTGGGTGCTCCGAATATCAACCTTGGCCCAAACAGCAGCGGCATTGTGCTGGTGGGAATCGTTGACGAGTTAACAGGTATCGACCGCGCGACTGAATTCACCGGGGATGGAGGTCCATTCTATTTCACCTCAAACAACTTCCACGTTGCGGATGCCGTCACAGTCATAAAAGGAAACTCGACGTACAAGTTTGGCGGCGATTACCGCGTCAGGCAAACCAGCAATTACGACGGGGGTCGCAACAACGGCACCAAGGGAAACTACCAGTACGGCACAACGGGCAGCGGGTTCGTTTCGGGTAACTATAATGGCATTGGTCCAAACGATACCGGTTCGTCGCTCGCCAACTTCCTACTCGGTTATCGGCCGGGTTTTGTGGGTCGCGGTGATCCAGGTGGACCATACTTCCAATCGAGCAAAGAGATGGCTTTCTTTGTTCAGGATGACTGGAAAGTGAACCCGGATTTAACTCTGAACCTGGGTCTGCGTTATGACATCTTTACCGCGCCGACGGAGCGCTTCGATCTACAAGCCAATTTCGATCCCGCAACCAGGACCATCCAGATGGCTGGCGAGAACGCGCCAGGCGGCCGTGATCTGGCACATACAGACAAAAACAATTTCGGACCACGTATAGGCTTCGCTTACAGCGGTTTCAAAGCGGACAAGACTGTAGTATTGCGCGGTGGTTATGGTTTGCTGTACGCAGTTGACATCAGCGCCGCCCAGCCGCTTACGTCAAATCCGGGCACTGGCGCCGGCAGCTACGGTTGTACGCCGATAACTGGTCCGAGCGATTGTCCCGCTTTCTTCCTGGCCCGCAATCCTTTTGATCGAGGCGTTCCGACAGCGCCCTTCACCGTGGCTGCGCCAGGCACCAGTTTTGCTGCGCCAACGGGCGGCGGTCTCATCCTTTTCAACGATCCGAATCGCAAGGATGAGATGTATCACCAGTACAACCTGACCCTACAGAATGAGTTTTCACCAGGGTGGCTCGGAGAAATTGCTTATGTTGGTTCTCTCGGTCGAAATTTGCTGGTGCTCCAGAATATCGGTACCAGTAGTGATCAAGGAGGGCCAGGCTCACGCGAGGTAATACTCGTGGGTGTCGCTAATAACAATCCCATTACCGCGACGAGATACACAGGCAGTTCCAACTACAACTCCTTGCAAAGCAAGCTCGAGAAACGGTTTTCCAGGGGGCTGTCGCTCCTGACGTCATACACATGGGCCCATGCAATCGACGACTCTCCGGGCGGGATCTGTGCGAACGGTGCGGGTGCTCGCGATTGTGGTCCTGACGATCCGACGCGACCGGAGCTCGAGCGAGGAAATTCCGACACGGATGTCAGGCACCGATTTACGTTCGCTAATGTTTGGGATTTTCCGATCGGACGAAACAGACGCTGGGGCTCCGATATGAATAGAACTCTTGATACAGCGGTTGGCGGGTGGCAATTCAACAACATCGTTACATGGCAGAGTGGGCCGGTATTCAATGTCACGTGCAATAGTGGGCGCGTAGATCTCATCGGAGATCCGACACCCACCGACGCGCAAAGAGCCCAGGGACTCGAGCTCAACCGGGCTGCATTCAGATGTCCTGTCACAACAGTCTTCGCCGGTGATCCCCCGAACAGGTTTCCTAATAATGGTCCGGAGACACCAAAGATTGGTTCGCTCGGCCGCAATGTCTTCCGCGGGCGGCAGCAGTTTTACTGGGATGCATCGCTCTTCAAGAATTTTCCGATCAGCGCGATCAGCGAGGCGTTCAATATTCAGTTCCGATTCTCGGCATATAACGTGCTGAACCGTGTAAATCGTTCGTCGCCGAACGGAGACTTCAATAACACGAACGACTTTGCGCGCGATACCAGTGAGCAGCGGCGCCGGCAGATGGAGTTCTCCCTCAAACTCATCTTCTAACAGGGCCACAAAGAGGCACAAAAAAGCACAAACGACTTGGTTCAAGCGTTTGTGCATTTTGTGCTTTTTTGCGGCTATGTAACTATCACTCAATGCGTTTACTTCGCGGCTTTTTAGTCGGTTGGTTGATGGCGCTTTCCGTTTTTGGTGCGGCGCCGCAGCGTACGTCACTCGACACGATGCTGAGTGAAGCGGGAGCGCTGGTCCAGGCCGGCCGGCTGGAAGAAGCGGAAGCCGCGACACGGAAGATTCTCAGTACGAACCCGCGAAGCGCCGAAGCTCATAGTTTGTTAGGGGTGATTCTCGATCAACGCGGAGCAACTGCCGAAGCCGAGAAGCAGTACGATGCGGCGTTACGTTTGAAACCGAAGTTGGTGAGTGCTTTGTCGAATCTCGGCGTGTTGTTGGCGCGTACCAATCGAACCACTGACTCGATCGCGAAGTTTGAAGAAGTGCTTCGCATCGATCCGAAGCACGAACGCGCGATGTTCAACCTCGGCACTTTATATGCCGCGCGTGGAGATTACAAACGCGCCGTTCCGCTGCTCGAAAAGACCGCAGGCGCTGCGGCGCTTTTTACACTCGCGCTCAAACTGGCAGAGGCGCAGGAGTATACGGAAGCGGTGCGTTTGTTCCAACGTACGAACGAACTGCGGCCGCAGACGTATGAAGTGCTCTACAACCTGGGAATCGCGCTTTACAACCTCGACCGCTTGGACGAAGCGCAACAGGCAATGTCCTCAGCGTCAGCGTTACAGCCGAACGAAGCGGATCCTTACTACCGCCTCGGTTTGATCGCTTCAGCGCAACGCGACACGAAAGCAGCGCTGACGCATTGGACCAGGGCGCTTGAAATACGGCCGGTGTTTGCGGAAGCCAACTTCATGATCGGCGAAGAGCTGCTCAAGAATCAACTCGCCGAGAAGTCGATTCCGTTTTACGAAAAGGCACTCGAGCAGTCGCAGCGACAACTGGTCTATTTCCTCCGGCTTGGCGTCGCGAACGTTCGTGGCCAGCGTTACGAGCGCGCGCGCGAAGTCTTTACAGAGGCGCTACAGCGATATTCGGACAACGCAAACCTCTATTTTTTACTGGGCTATGCGGGTCGCGCTGAAGGACAGTACGATCAAGCAGTCGCGGCATTTAAGCAGGCCCTCAAGTTACAGCCTGATAATCCTGACGTGCTTTCGAATCTCGGCTACATTGCCAGTCAGCGTGGAGAAAACGTCGAAGCTGAGCGTTTGCTGAGACGCGCAATCGAGCTCGATCCCAAAGGCTTTCCTGCGTATCACGATCTTGGTCGCTTGCTGGTGAAATTGAGGCGCTACGAGGAGGCGTTGCCTCTGCTCACTCGTGGTGTCCAACTCAACGCAAAAGATCCCGGGGTGCACTACCAACTGTTTCTCGCTTACTCCAGGCTCAAGAAGAAAGATGAAGCCGAGAAAGAGTTGGCCGAGTTTAAGCGGTTGGACGAAGTTAACCGCCATGGGGCGACACCGATGGGCACGGCGGCGAAGGACGGCGAGAGTCTACCGCCATTGCCGGCTACGGCGTCCGGGGATAGCGCAAAGCCACGCGGACCCGGAAACTGATTTTCTCACGCAAAGGCGCAAAGTTTTTCGTCATTCGGAGTTTCTCTTTGCAGCTTTGCGCCTTTGCGGGAAACAAATACAAACTTGCCAAAGACCCTAAAACTTCAATTAGTAGTAGCGTTAGTTTTTCTGTGTTCGGTTCTCACTGCCTTCGCTCAATCCTTGCCCACGGTCACGAAAGTCGATCCGCCGTCATGGTGGGCCAGGCATACGATCAGTCCGGTCAGGCTTCTGGTGCGTGGCACAAACCTCCATGGCTCGAGGGTAAGTTCCACGAATCCTGAGCTGCGCGTGTCGAGAGAATCAGTCAATGAGAAAGGTACCTATCTTTTTGTAGATGTTGAGATCGGTCCTTCGCTGCGTCCAGGCATATATCCGCTGATTGTTGCGACTCGAAGCGGTAACTCCATGATTCCCTTCCGCGTCGAATCCCCGCTCGAGACGACCGGCAACTTTCAGGGAATCACTAACGACGACGTGATCTATCTGATCATGATCGATCGCTTTTCCGATGGTGACGCGTCGAACAATGCGCCGGCAGACTCTCCACGCGAAGCAAATGATCGTAACAACGCGCGCGGCTTTCATGGTGGTGACCTGCGCGGCGTGATCAATCAACTTCCTTATCTCAAAGATCTTGGCATCACGGCTATTTGGTTAACGCCCTGGTACGACAACTGGAATGGCATGAACCGGTGCGATAAAGCATGGTGTCCAAACACTTACTATCACGGCTATCACGCGATCGATTACTACGCGGTTGAGGATCGTTTCGGCGATCTGGCTACGTTGCGGGAGCTAGTCCAAAAGGCACACTCGCTGGGCTTGAAGATCATTCAGGACCAGGTGGCGAACCACGTTGGCTCGCAACATCCCTGGGTCAACGATCCGCCGCTTCCTCAATGGTTCCACGGAACGCTCGCACAGCATCAACTCAACAAATTCAGAAACAGTGTGTTGCTCTCGCCGCACTCAAATCCGCGCGACTTTCGTAACACACTCGATGGTTGGTTCAACGACGATCTTCCGGACATGAACCAGGAAGAACCGGAGGTGGCCCGCTACGAAATACAGAACGCGCTCTGGTGGGTTGGCATGACGGGAATCGACGGCATTCGGCAGGACACGATTCAGTACATGCCGCGATTTTTTATTCGCGACCTGTCTCACGCTCTTCACCGGCAGTTTCCGAAGTTGTGGATGGTGGGAGAAGTATTCGAACGCGACGCGGCGCACACTGCGTTCTTCATCGGCGGTCACAAAGGTTGGGACGGGATCGACACGAAGCTCGACTCTGTTTTCGACTTTTCATTATGGAACACATCGCTGTTGGCCTTTACTAACAAGGCTCCGGTTTCGTCGCTGAGTCACCAGTTGAAATATGACGCACTCTATCCGGATCCTTCGCGGCTGACAGTGCTCGCAAACAATCACGATACGACACGGTTCATGTCGCTCGAGGGTGCGACCACTGCGGGCGCGATGATGCACACGGCGTTCGTTTTGAGCGTGCGTGGAATTCCCCAGCTTTATTCGGGCGAAGAGATTGCGATGGAAGGGAAAGAAGACCCGGACAACCGTCGCGATTTTCCGAGCACTGCTTTCAAGGGTGAAGGACGGAGCGCAAAGCAGCAGCAGATGTTTGATTGGACGCGCTCGTGGATTGCGCTGCGTCGCCATCATGCCGCGATGCGGTCCGGAGGTTTGATCGATCTGTTTGCCGATGATGATACGTACGTCTTCGCGCGTCAACTTGGTGCTGACACAATAATCATCGCCCTGAATCGCGACAATAAGGTGAAGCAGATAGCTATTCCTGCTGGTTCGATTGGATTAAGGGACGGTGTGAGATTGAGGTCGTGGATTGGAGGAGAGCCGAGCGTCGGCGTAAAAAACGGCGAAGCGACGCTGAATCTTGCGCCGCAGACAGCTGTTGCATTCAAAGCTTTCTGATCATGAGTTTTCCGAGAACCAGTGGAGTTTTGCTTCACCCGACGTCGTTGCCGGGAGCTTACGGCATTGGCGATCTTGGGCCAGAGGCCTACAAGTTTGCCGATTTTCTGGGGGCTGCCGGCCAGAGCTTGTGGCAGATGTTGCCGCTGGGCCCCACCGGTTACGGCGACTCGCCTTACGCATGCTATTCGGCGTTCGCGGGAAATACATTGCTCATCAGCCCGGAGCAGTTGGTGAAAGAAGGGTTGTTGGACTTGTCTTCTCTGCGATCTTTGCGTTCCTCTGCGTCCTCTGCGTTAAACAACTCCGAAATAGATTTAACGCAGAGGACACAGAGAACCGCAGAGACCGCAGAGAGAGTCAACTTCGGAGAGGTTCATAAATTCAAAGAACAGCTTTTGCGCACGGCTTACGAGCGTTACAAGAAGACGACCGACACAACCCTGCGCAGCGCTTTCGAAACTTTCGCGCAACGCCACGCCAACTGGCTCGACGACTATGCACTCTTCCGCGCGCTGAAAGATGCACACGGTGGCGTCGCGTGGAACGAGTGGGAGCCGTCGTTGATTCGCCGTACACCTTCAGCCATCGAGCGCGCTCGCGAGCGATACAGAGAAGAAGTTGAAGCGCACATGTTCTACCAGTTTCTCTTCTTCCGGCAGTGGTCTGCGTTGAAGAGATACTGCAACGAGCGCGGCATCAGCGTCGTTGGTGACTTGCCGATCTTTGTGGCCCAGGATTCTGCCGACGTTTGGACCAACCCTGACCAATTCAAAATAGACAAGAACGGAAAACCACTCGTCGTTGCCGGCGTCCCTCCCGATTACTTCAGTACGACGGGACAGCTGTGGGGAAATCCGCTTTACAACTGGGAGCGCATGCAAGCCGACGGCTTCAAGTGGTGGATCGAACGCGTGCGCGCGACGTTGACGGTCGTTGATATTGCCCGTGTGGATCATTTCCGAGGTTTTGCCGCGTGTTGGGAAATACCCGGCGGCGATAAGACCGCCGAACGTGGGCAGTGGGTCGAAGCGCCCGGAAGAGAATTGTTCGCCGCGATTCGCAAGACACTCGGCGAGTTACCGATCATCGCGGAGGACCTGGGCGTGATCACTCCCGACGTGATTGCGTTACGCGAGGAGTTTGGCTTCCCGGGAATGCGAATTCTGCAATTCGGTTTTGGCGGCGACTCGAAGAATATCGATCTGCCGCACAACTACGTTCCTAACGTCGTCGCTTACACGGGCACTCACGATAACGACACAACAGTCGGTTGGTTTCACAGTGTTGCCGGTGAGGGTTCGACGCGAACCGCAGCACAGATCGAGCGCGAGCGAAAGTTTTGCATGGACTACCTGAACACGAAGGGCGAAGAGATTCACTGGGATTTTATTCGTGGTGTGTGGGCGTCAGTGGCGAACACTGCGATCGTGCCTTTGCAGGATCTGCTTGGGTTAGGAACAGAGGCGCGCATGAATCTTCCCAACAGCACGGAGGGAAACTGGTCCTGGAGATATCAGCAAGGCGCGTTAACTGACAAGATTGCAACTCGACTCAAACATATCTCTGAGCTCTACGGGAGAAATTAACAACGGATGACACAGATCATGAAAAACAGATCAGCGCTGATCCGTCTTTTCTGTGTTCATCTGTGGTTAACTCTTACCGTTGCCGCGCAGTCGCCGGAGATCCTCAAAGTGGATCCACCAAGCTGGTGGGCCAGAAGCTCTGTGAATCCGGTGCGGGTGATGATTCGCGGCAGAAACTTTCAAGGCGCTCGCGTGCAGGTTGTTGGACCAGGGCTACGCGTAGTTGGCGCACCAAAGATCAATGAGCGCGGTACGTATATCTTCGTCGATGTCTTCATTGCGGCCACGGTACCTGCAGGGGAGCGCTCTATTTCCGTCACCACAGCGCGCGGTTCGGTTCGAGCGCCCTTCGAAGTTCTTCCAGCACTGAATCGCGCCGGAAGATTCCAGGGGTTCTCGCCCGAGGACGTGATGTACCTGATCATGATCGATCGTTTCGCTGACGGCGACATGTCAAACAATGACCCGCCACAGTCACGCGGTATCTACGATCGCACGAACAAGTTTTACTACCACGGCGGCGATCTTCAGGGTGTAATCGATCGCTTGCCCTATTTGAAAGAACTCGGTGTCACGGCCATCTGGCTGACGCCGTGGTACGACAACTACGACCGCCTAAATCAGATCGAACTAAAGGAAGAAAAACCGAGCACCGGATTTCACGGTTACAACCCGCAGGACTTTTATGCCGTCGATGAACACTTCGGAACCCTCAGCAAAGTGCGTGAGCTAGTGGAGGCGGCGCATCGCTCGGGCATAAAGATCATCCAGGACCAGGTGATGAACCACACTGGTCCATACCATCCCTGGATCGAAGATCCGCCTACGCCAACCTGGTTCAATGGAACCAGGTCCCGACACTTGAAGAACGTTTTCCAAACCTGGGTGCTTCATGACCCGCGCGCAAATGAAAGATTGAAACGCGAAACCATGGAAGGCTGGTTTCTCGATTTCTTACCGGATCTGAATCAGCACGACCCGGAGGTCTCTCGCTATCTGATTCAGAACACGTTGTGGTGGATTGGCACGACGGGGCTCGACGGAATACGCATGGATACATGGCAGTACGTGCCCAACTCCTTCTGGCGCGATTGGATAGCGGCACTGAAACGTGAGTTTCCGAATTTCAAAGTTGTCGGTGAAGTGAAAGACGGAGACGTCGTCCATACGTCTTTTTTTCAGGGCGGTCGGGTTCGTTTCGATGGAGTTGATTCGGGTCTCGATTCGCTGCTCGATTTCCCGCTCTTCTATCCGATTCGACACGCTTTCGCCGAAGGCAAGCCACTGGACGCGATTCCCAAGACCCTCGCGAAAGATTATCTCTACACCGACCCTGAAATCCTCGTCACACTGCTTGGCGGACACGACGATGGGCGTTTCATGAGCGAAAAGGGCGCGACGATCGTCGGCCTTAAACTCGCAAATGCGTTTGTATTGACCACGCGTGGTGTGCCGCAGCTTTACTACGGCGACGAGATCGCGATGGAAGGCGAGGACGAGCCAACCACGCGCCGCGACTTTCCCGGTGGCTTTCCAGGTGATAAGCGCAACGCGTTCACTGCCAGCGGTCGAACGAAAGAGGAGCAGGATCTGTTTGAGTACATCCGGCGCCTCACAAACCTGCGCCGCGAGCTCGAACCTTTGAAGAGCGGAAGCCTGGTTAATCTTTACGTTTCCGAGCAGCAGTATGCGTATGCGCGAACGACGAGGAATGAAACTGTCGTCGTGGTGATCAATAACGACAATAACCGCGCGGAGATCGAGTTTGATATTACGCGCGCAGGTTTAAGAAACGGAGCATCGCTAATAGATCGTCTCGGCGCGAGTCGCGAGGCTACCGTGCGCGACGGCAAGTTGAAAGTGACTTTACCGCAGCGTTCAGCAGCAATCTTTGTGGGCAGGAAAATCTTGTAAATCATGAAAAATCCTGTAAATCCTGTGAAACCACGCTTGAGCTTCTGGCAGATCTGGAACATGAGTTTCGGGTTCCTCGGAATTCAGTTCGGATGGGGCTTGCAGCTCGGCAATATGAGCGGCATCTACGAAAAGCTCGGCGCAAATCCGGATCAACTGCCAATTCTTTGGCTGGCTGCACCTCTCACCGGTTTGATCGTTCAACCCATCATCGGCTCGATGAGCGACCGCACGTGGACTCGTCTCGGTCGTCGCCGCCCATACTTTCTCGTCGGCGCTCTCCTCGCCAGTGTTGCACTCTTCTTTATGCCGACATCTTCAACGCTGTGGATGGCGGCCGGATTGCTTTGGATTCTGGATGCCAGCATTAACATCAGCATGGAGCCGTTTCGCGCTTTTGTCGCCGACAAACTGAATATCGATCAACGCACGACCGGCTTTGTCATGCAGTCGTTTTTTATCGGAGTGGGAGCGACGCTCGCGGGCTGGTTGCCACTCGCGTTTCGCTGGCTTGGCGTGTCAGGCAACACCGAGAGTGGTATTCCGCTGACGATTAAGTACGCCTTTCAAATCGGTGCTGTGGCATTTCTTCTGGCGGTGCTCTGGACGGTTTTTACTACCAAGGAATATCCGCCTGAAGACATGGAAGCGTTTAACCGCATGCGGCGTGAGAAAAGAGGCGTGGCAGCAGGCTTCAGCGAGATCATCACGGCGATGCGGGAGATGCCGCGCACCATGCGACAGCTCGCGCCCGTACAAATCTTCACGTGGCTGGGGCTCTTTTGCATGTGGTTGTTTTACGTTCCGGCGGTTGCACGCCACGTTTTTGGTGCGGTGGATCCACAGTCGGAAGCATACACGCGCGGAGTTGAATGGGGCGGCTTTGCGATGTCGTTCATGAACATCACCTGCTTTGCTGTGGCCTTTCTGCTTCCCAAACTCGCCGATGCCACCAGCCGGAAGACGGTGCATGCGCTCTGCCTGATCTGCGGCGCGATCGGACTGCTTTCCGTCTATTTGATCAGTACGCCATGGATGCTCGTGCTCTCGATGGTGGGCGTCGGTATCGCGTGGGCATCGATCCTGTCGATGCCGTACGCGATTTTGTCCGGTGCGCTACCGGCGGCGCGAATGGGTGTTTACATGGGTGTGTTCAACTTCTTCATCGTGATTCCCGAGATCGTGCAAGCGCTTACGTTTGGTCCGCTGATTCGCGGAATTTTCGGAGCGGATAATCCACGCAGCCCGCTTTACGTTTTGCTCGTGGGCGGAGTGTTTATGTTAGTGGCAGCACTGCTCGTCACGCGTGTGAAGGATGTGGCGGATGTTCCTGGAGAAGCGGTAGTGGAAGCGGATCGAGAAGAACCGCTAATGGTCCCTGAGTCTGTACAGCCGGTGCCGAGCACGGGATTGATCGATAAGGAATAGCGTGTTGGCAAAGCAAAAAACATTTTCCTCGCAAAGGCGCAAAGGCGCAAAGGAAAGCCGCCAAGGAAAACTTGAACTCTTCTTTGCGTCTTCCTTTGCGCCTTTGCGCCTTTGCGTGAGTACATTCTTTGTTTTATCGCTATTCACTTCTTTGCTGGTGGCCCAGCAACCTGCGCGAGATGTTTCCAAAGAGTCTGCGCGCCCAGTGCGCGATTGGGTGCGTGATGGAGTCATTTACGAAATCTACCCGCGCGCTTTCTCACCGCAGGGAAACTTCAACGCGATCACCGCGCGCCTCGATGAGCTCAAAGATCTCGGTGTCACGATTCTTTGGCTGATGCCGATTCACCCGATCGGCAAGGAGAAAAAGAAGGGAACCATCGGCAGCCCTTACGCAGTTCGCGACTATTACGCGATCAATCCCGACTACGGCACCGCCGCCGACCTGAAGCGACTCGTTCGCGAAGCTCATGCACGCGGGTTGAAAGTCATCATCGACATCGTTGCCAATCACACGTCATGGGACAGCGTCCTCATGAAGCATCCGGAATTCTATAAACGCGATGCGAAAGGCGACATTACTTACCCGTACGATTGGTACGACATCGCTGCTTTGAATTACGGCAACCAGCAGTTACGTCGCTACATGACGGACATGCTGAAGCACTGGATTCGTGAGTTTGATCTTGATGGCTTTCGTTGCGACGTTGCCGCGGAGCTGCCTACCGATTTCTGGGAGAACGCTCGTCGCGAGCTCGAGCAAGTTAAACCTGACATCGTGATGCTGGCTGAAGCGCATAAAGCTGAATTGCTGGTGAATGCTTTCGATCTGGATTACTCGTGGCCGCTTCACAGCGCGCTGACTGCGGTCTTGCAGGGTCGTCGTCGAGCGTCTGAGTTGCGAGACGAGTGGGAAAAAGAGGTGAAGACGTGGCCGCGTGGCGCGGTGCACATGCGTTTCTCTGACAATCATGACGAACGTCGGGCGATCGCACGGTTTGGTGAACCGGCAGCATTGGCTGCTGCTGCGCTGGTCTTCACGCTCGATGGAGTGCCGATGATTTACAACGGCATGGAGGTTGGTGACACGACCGAATCCGGCGCCCCGGCGTTGTTTGAAAAGTTGCCGGTCTTCTGGGCGTTTGCTGAACGGCGGCCGGAGTTTCCAAAGTTCTACAAACAGATGATGGCGTTGCGACGTTCGAGCACGGCGTTGCGGCGTGGAACGCTCGAGTGGTTGAAGAATTCGGATGAATCGCGTGTCGTGACGTTTGTTCGTCGTGCGGGAGATGAAGAGGTTTTGGTGGCTATCAATTTATCTAATCAACCGTTCTTTGGATCAGTTGAGGTTTCAAAGAAGAACTGGACAGGTAGCTTACCTGTGCTCTCTTTGGATGCGTGGGGCTATCGCATTTTTAGACAGGATTAACAAGATTTACAGGATGATCAGGATTGTTCTCATTGTCGCGATCGCCAGTCACTCTGTGATGGCCCAGGGTCTGGATGCTCATTGGCCCACCGCGGCGAAGAATGGATTCGGCACGTCAAACACACTCACATCGAAAGTCTGGTTCACGCTTGCTAACGGTGTCATGACAGAAGTCTTTTTTCCGACGTTGGATGTTCCGAACGTGCAGAACCTTCAACTACTCCTCGCTATTGACGGGCAGATATCGGCACAGACTGAGAGTGGCGACACGATTCACCGGCTTGAGGTGCTGGACTCTGGCTCGCTGACTTTTCGACAAATCAATACGGCAAAAAACGGTCAATACACGATTACGAAGACTTACGTCACCGATCCGCAACGACCCACTGTATTGATCGACATTGAGTTTGAAAGTCGCGGCGCAGTTCATCCGTATGTCTACTACGATCCTTCGCTCAACAACAGCGGAATGCATGACTCGGCATGGACCGAGGGAGATGCACTTATTGCGGCGGATGGCAACAAAGCTTCAGCGTTGATGTCCAGTTGTGGCTTTAATGAAAATGGAAACGGGTATTTGAATGCGATTGAAACTGCAGTCATCCAACTATCTTCGCGAGTAGATAATGGCAATGTCATTCAGGTCGGAAGAATAAAAGACCTGGAAACAAAAAGGCGTTGCACTCTCGCGCTTGGCTTCGGAGAAAAACCCGCGGAAGCTGTGAACAACGCAAGATCTTCCCTTGCGAAGGGATTCGAGAGCGTACGAATTGAATATGAAGCCGGCTGGCGTGCGTATGTTTCGCGGTTGCCGCGCATTGCGAAACATCAGCGGCAGTTTGATATGGCCGCGATGGTCCTTACAGGACTTGAAGACAAGACTTTTCGCGGTGCTTCGATCGCGTCTCCTTCGACTCCATGGGGCGGTGGACCAAACGCCAATCAACCGACAGTCAGTGGTTATCATGGTGTTTGGTCACGCGATCTCTATCACGTTGCAACAGCATTCGATGCGATGGGAGATCGTGTTACCGCGAGCCGCCTGCTCGACTATTTATTTCGCGTGCAACAGAAACCTGATGGCAGCTTCCCACAAAACTCATGGGTTGACGGGCGGGCGATCGGAAATGGTTTGCAGATGGATCAGGTAGCGCTGCCGCTCGTGCTTGCCTACCAACTTGGACGCAACGATCGACAATCCTGGCTTAAGCACATTAAAACCGCCGCGGAGTTTATCGTACGCCATGGACCACGGACGGATCAGGATCGCTGGGAGGAAAAGCCCGGCTATTCTCCGTTCAACGATTGCCGCAGAGATTGCGGGTCTCGTCTGCGCCGCGGAGATTGCAAGAATCAATGGCGATCCGGTTGGTAAAAAGTATCTCGAAACTGCCGACAACTGGGCGCAAAACATCGAACGTTGGACCGTTACGAAAAGTGATTCACGTCATTACCTGCGTATCACTGAAAATGACGATCCAAACGACGGCGCCAAAATGGAGATCAATAGCAGCAGTCGCGTCGTTGATGAACGCGAGATTTTGGACGCAGGATTTTTAGAGTTAGTGCGACTCGGTATCAAAGGACCGGGCGATCCGGTGATCGTGGAATCGCTAAAGCTTATCGACCGATTAATAAAAGTTGAAACGCCTGTTGGCGAGGCGTGGTACCGGTACAATCACGACGCTTACGGTGAAACGCCCACGGGCGGTAAGTACGATGGGCGCAACGGTGTGGGACGCCTCTGGACGTTGCTGACAGGTGAACGCGGCGAGTATGAACTAGCGGCGGGCGACGTCACGAGCGCCCGTAAACGATTGGATACGTTAGCGGGGTTCGCGAACGAGGGGTTAATGATTCCCGAGCAGGTGTGGGACCGAAATGGTCCAGGCTTTCGTGTTGGAGCAGGGACGGGGTCCGCGACGCCGCTGGCATGGTCCATGGCTCAGTTCATTCGGTTGGCGATGAGTATTCAGAAGGGAAAGAATCTGGAAACACCGCGAGTTGTGTGGGAGCGTTACGTAAATTCTCACGCAAAGGCGCAAAGACGCAGAGGAAGACGCAAAGAAAACCGTTAGCGCCTTTTCTGCGCCTTTGCGCCTTTGCGTGAGAAATTCTTACTGGATATATGACCTTCACAGATAGCAGTGAGCGACTCATCTTCGCCGCCGATCTTGGCGGCACGCACCTGCGCGCTGCGACCGTCGATCAAAACGGAAAAATTCAGTTTCGCTTAAAGCAGAACACGCCACAGGAGAAGGATGCGAATGCGATCGTTGATGCGATCGTTGCGGCCGTTCATGAATGCGGAGGTGTCGACGGGATATCCGCGGTGTCGCTAGTGGTACCCGGAACAGTAAGGGTGGAAGAAGGCGTAGTCGTGAAGGCGCCAAACCTTCCGTGTCTCAATGGCTTTCGACTCGCGGCGGCCCTGAGTGAAGAATTGCATGTACCGGCAATACTCGAGAATGATGCTAATGCGGCTGCGGTAGGTGAGATGTGGCAGGGTGCAGCGGTCGGGTGCAACACGATCATCTGTGTCACGCTCGGCACCGGTGTCGGTGGTGGGATCATACTCGACGGCAAATTGTGGCGTGGCGTAGATGGCGCGGCAGCGGAGATCGGGCACATGTGTGTCGATCCTTTTGGAGGAGTTGCGTGTACGTGCGGCAGTCGCGGGTGTCTTGAAGTTTTTGCTTCGGCAACGGCGATTGTGCGGATGACGCGTGAGGCGAGTCCCCGATTTCCGGATTCGATCTTGCAGGGGAAGGAGAACCGGACAGCGGAGACAATCTTTGACGCCGGCCAGCAAGGCGACGAACTGGCGCTCGAAATCTTCCGGCGCATGGGTGTTTACCTCGGGATTGGGTTGGCGAATCTAATCAACATTCTCAATCCGGAGATGATCGTAATTGGTGGCGGAGTAGTGAACGGTTGGGATTTGTTTGAGAAGCACATGCATCAACAGGTCGAGGAGCGTGCGTTTCCGTTGCTTGCGGCACGCGTGAAGATCGAGCGAGCGAAATGCGGTGACGACGCGGGATTGCTCGGCGCCGCGCGTTTGGCATCCTCGGCGTAACCTCTGCGCCCTCTGCGTCTCTGCGGTTGAACATGACTCTTAACCGCAAAGGCGCAGAGGGCGCAGAGGTTACGCAGAGAAAACTTATGAAAAGGCTTCTGTTAATCATCGTATTCCTTAGCACTGCTGCCAGCGGTGTAGCGCAGGACATCACCACACTCGAAAAGATTGGCCCGGTTGCACGTTTTGAAAGAACAGACAAAACAGTCACGCTTCATTGCCAGGACAACTCGCAAGTTCAGCTGACAATCCTGGCTTCGGATCTCATTCGCGTCAGAGCAGCGTTCACTAAACCCATTCCGCAAAAAGATCACTCGTGGGCCATCGCGAAGCAAAACTGGGAAACGCCACGCTGGAACCTCAAAGAAACATCAGACCTCATTACGATCACTACTGACGAGCTCGAAGTCGTCATCAATCGTTCACCTTTGCTGATCGAGTTTCGCGATGTACGCACTCGCCAGGTGCTCAACGCAGACGAACGCCCAATGTCCTACGATCCAAAAGGCAAACTCGCCGGAATAATGTTCGATCCCAAAGCCGGCACGTTCGTCGCTGCTGCAAAGAAACTCGGCTTCGACGAGCACTTCTATGGCCTCGGCGAAAAAGCCTCACGTCTCGACAAACGGCGCCTCTCATTCACCAACTGGAACTCCGATACGCCCGGTTACATCGAAGGCAAAGATCCGATTTATCAAACCATTCCGTTCTACATCGGTTTACAGCGCGGCATTGCTTACGGAATCTTTTTCGACAACAGCTATCGCAGTTACTTCAATTTCGGCCAGTCGTCGCAGCAGCGCGCGTGGTTTGGCGCCGAGGGCGGCGAGATGAATTATTACTTCTTCCATGGGCCATCTATAAAAAAGATTCTCGGCCGCTACGCTGACCTGACGGGCCACATGCCATTGCCGCCGCTCTGGGCGCTCGGCCATCAGCAAAGTCGCTGGAGTTACTATCCCGACACGATGGTTGAAGAAGTCGTAAGGGAGTATCGCAAACGAGATCTGCCGCTCGACGTTGTGCATCTCGATATCGACTACATGCACGGCTATCGGGTCTTCACGTTTGACAAGGAAAGGTTTCCGGATCCGAAAGGTCTCAGCGAGAAACTGCGACGTCGGGGAGTGAAGCTCGTAACGATTGTCGATCCCGGAATAAAGCATCTACCAAAAGACAGCGGCGAGCGTTACCCGGCGTTCGATCAAGGCCTTGAAAGAAACCTTCTGCAACGCCGGCGCAATGGCGATCTGTTTGTGCCGCGAGTGTGGCCGGGTGACAGCGTGTTCGTCGACTACACCATGCCTGAAGCGAGACGGTGGTGGGGTGATCTACATCGTATTTACACAGACAACGGTATCGCCGGAATCTGGAACGACATGAATGAACCGTCTGACTTTGTGGACCAGACCGGCAAGAACCAGTTGGACGTGGTGAGTTACGACGAAGGCGAGAAAACCACTCACGCAAAAAACCGGAATACGTTTGCGCTACTGATGTCGCGTGCGACTTACGAAGGACTCGAGCGTCTCCAACCGGATCTCCGTCCTTATGTCATCACGCGCGCCGGTTATGCCGGTATTCAGCGTTACGCAACGATGTGGACTGGCGATACAAATAGCACCTGGGAGGCGCTGTCGCTGAACATTCCGATGTTTACCTCGCTTGGTTTATCGGGCGAGCCGTTTGTCGGCAGCGATGTCGGCGGTTTTATCGGGCGCGGCAATGGCGAGCTGCTGGTCCGTTCTTATCAGGTCAGTTTCCTCGCGCCTTTTTGTCGCAACCACAAAGTGATCGACGGTTACGATCAGGAGCCGTGGCGCTTCGGGAAGTATTATGAAGATATCATTCGGAAGTATCTGAAGCTCCGCTACGCGCTACTACCTTTTCTTTACACGGTGCTGGAAGAGGCGCATCGCATGGGTGTTCCCGTGTTTCGTCCCTTGCTGTTGAATTACCAGGACGATTCGAACACTTACAACCTTGACGACGAGTTCATGATCGGTGAAGACATTCTCATCGCGCCGATTATGAAACCGGACGTAACCCGCCGTCTGGTCTATCTTCCCGCCGGCACATGGTACGACTACTGGACCAACAAGCGATACAATGGTGGAACGATGATCAGTGTTGAAGCTCCGCTCGACCTCGTGCCGATGTTTGTGCGCGGAGGAGCGATCATTCCGTCTGGGCCATCGCTGAACTACGTCGGCGAAAAGCCGGTCGATCCGATCACTTTCAATATTTATCCGGACGAGAAAGGCGCAGCCGCCGCCAGTCTGTATGAAGACGACGGGCTCAGCCCTGCATATAAGACCGGTGCGTTTCGGTGGACAAGAGTAAGCGCCAGGCGTGGTTCACGTGGTTTTATAGTTTCAATTGGAGCACCGGAGGGGAGCTATAACCCTGGTCCCCGAAAGTTCAACTTCGTCGTAAGCTCTCATGAGCACAAGCCGGTCACAATTGCCGATAATGGAAGAGCTCAGCAGATAGACATCCGTTGATGTTACAAACACGTGCTATCTCGGTGACACCTTTGGGATAATTCAGGAGTAACTTCCGCCGACAATCACCCCTAAAAAGTAAAGATCGGCAGTTATTTTGGCCCCCTATTTGGTAACTTTCTGTTTCCAGGGTTATAGGTATGTCCAAAACAAGGGTTATGACTAGCACACTTTGTGCGGTCCTTTTCTTGACGATTGCTTCATCGGCTCGTGCGGATGTGGTCCAGGCGGACAAGTTTCTTGAGAAGCTGATTTATGCCGAGAGACACAATTTAACCGTTTTTGATATTCAACGTGCGGAAACCGGTTATCTCTATGCAGGTCATTTCGAAAACAACAATGGAAAGCATCTCGGCTTTAGTACGGCGGCTTTTAGACAAGGGCCAAAGCTTGGGATAGTGCGACAAATCCCGCCGTCGGGAGGAGATGTGTCGCAAAATCCAGAGCCTACGGCAATGGTCTTACTAGGAACTGGTCTCGCCGCAGTGGCGGCATTTGCACGAAAGCAAAGCCGGAAACGCAGTCAATAGATCAACAACTATCGAGTGCCGTTGGCCACAAAGAAGCACAAAAAGCACAAAACTTCGGGGACGCATTTTGTGCTTTTTGTGCTTCTTTGTGGGCTATCTACCGCCATGATGGTGAGAAGCCGTTGCGGACCAGAAGACGTGGGCTGCCACCGTTTGTTCGCGCGATCCAGAGATCGATTTCGCGATTGTCATCCAACGACTTCGACTTCTCAAACACGATCCATTGCCCGTCAGGTGAGATGGTGAAACTGCCGGTGAATTCATTTGCAAGATTAGTGACCTGAGTGACCTTTCGCGTTGCGAAGTCATAGCGGAAGATGTTCGCGGAGTCTCTCATCAGCGTCTGATTTGAAAATAGAAAACCCGAAGCATCCGGAAGCCAACGCAGATCGAAGAGTAACTGGTACTCGATGTTGGAATAATGCGTCAGCTTTTCGCCCGGATGTTTGCCGCCTTCAGCAATGCGAAAGATGCTGGATTCTCCTGATGCATTCTCGCTGTAAAGTATTTGATTCGCAGTCTCCGCCGTTGGACCCCAGTCCCACACGCACGTGCCAAGCGGATGCTTCCCGCTGAAGAGCGGGTTGTGAACGTATTCGCCGGGCGTTGGATTGACCGGCACGCTGTTCAGCGTACAGACGCCGGACCGGTGGCTCACACGCGACCTATCCTGTCGCCACACAGGGCGGTAGGCGCCGAAGTATTCAATTCCATCTCCGGTTATGGAAAATACCGGCGCCTTCACAGTGCTGCCCCCGCGCACGTCAACGCCAGGAGTGAACCAACGATAGTTACCCCAAATCGCTACGATCGCCTGCGCCGTGTTGCCAAAGTCTGCGACCTGATTGAACACGAGTGTCTTCGTTGCTCCCGGTGGCAGAGTGATCTGTTGCGGCTCCGCTGCTCCCGCAACGTACACGATGAAAACTCCCGCGCTCGCCTGCGACTGTCTATAGAACGGCTGATCGTTGCGGAACGTAACGCTCACGTTGCCTTTTGGAAACCGCGTGAACTCGGCGCCGTCCGGAGCATTAGTAAGCTTGCGGAAACCTGAGCCATCGGGACGCACGACGTAGAGGTCTGCGTCGTACAGCGAAGTCGCAGCGGCGTGACGACTGGAGAACGCGATCTCTTTCGCGTCGGGGCTCCATGCGAGTGAGTCAATGCCAAGTGGTTTTTTCGCACCGGGATGCGTCCAGAGCCGCCAGTCGTTTGTACCGTCAGCATCGATAAGACGTATCTCGACGCCGTCGCGAACGTATGCGATCGTCCCGCCACTTGATCGTTGCTGTGCGGCTGTAGCTGAAAACGCGAGGAGAGTAGTAAAGACAAAGAGAGCCGCCCGTTTGATTATGTAACCCATGATCGTCTTCCTGGAAATCTATGCTGGTTACTGACACCGCTTCAAGTTCCATGTGAGCTTGATCGACTTTGAAATGTCGGCGCTACCAGAAATCTCACCCGGCTTCGCTCGATCCAGTTTGCCTTCGATGCTGTTAACCGCAACGCCAAAACCAGCGCTCGGCTTGCTACCAAACTGATCCTGTCCGCCTCCGTGTCCGCATGCGGAGATTTCGTATTTTGTGATCACGTCCATCGGTGGCGCACTGACAAATAATTTGTAGCCACCGCTTTCATCCAACAGCACGCGAACGGTCGCCTCACGCTGGCCAGACCCGCTCCCGAAGTGACGACGAAACATCAAACAGGCATTAGCTACGTTTGCTCGGCCCTCGTAAATGTTTGTGGTAGTCACTTCTCCATGCGCAATGCTGCTGTCGCCCTTAACCTCAATGGTTTCATGGTGAGACTTGCTGCTGACTTTTTGTAATCCCTGCGGTTTACCTTCCCAGTCTTCCGAATAGCTTATAGTTCCGTACCAACCCTTATCGCATGTTTCCCAGTCCTTAACCGGGACCTCGATCATAGCGGTGGATGCCCAATCGGTCCGGTAAAGCAGTTCGAGCGGTAACGTAAACAAACCTCCGGCCGCGCCACCCAAACCCTCCTTCTTCCCAAGACTAATTATCCCGCCTGACACGTGGCCCGCGATGTCAACTGCATCGCCTTTGAGATCGCCGCCTTTCAGTTTGACTGTTGTCATAACGACAGCGTTCTTCATCACTGGAAGATGAGGCGAGGAAACTGAATTCCGCCGTGAAGCACCTTCGAGAATGATTCGCGCATTACCCTGTGCGTCTGTTTTTGTCCGAGTCAGATTGCCAACCGGCGTTCCGCCTTTGCCGGGAATGCCGGCGTATGTGCCTGCGTCCTGGATGCGCGGTCCAGTTCCTGCAAACTGGACAATCTGCTGACCCCTGTCACCGCTACTGTAAAAATCCGCTGCGCCACCGCTGACGAGGTGCCAGGTAACCTCAACGCCCGCGAGTGGTCCATCGTTCATGAGATTGAAATCGAGTCCGGTGCCGGCGTTCAGCAACCAGCGAAAGCAGTTAACCTGCTGCCCTTTGCCGATGTTCATTTTGACTTTGGCTGTGAGATGTCGCCTCTGGCCAGGGCTCGTACTCGTGTTGCGGATCAGCGGCGGGTTGTCAACAGTGATCTCAGTTTCGAGAGCCGCATAGGTAGCGATGAACTTGGCATAAGCGAGCAGGATATTGGCGATGTTCGCGAACTTCCCGTAACCTTCAAACAACTTACCGGCACTGCCCTGGATCTTGTCATTTACCCACGACATCAACTCGCCGAACGCGGTAGTCATCGCCGTTGCTCTTATGTCGGCAACTGTCGATTCCATATCCGAGAGCGTGCAGGGTTGTGTTTGCGGCGCATGGGCGTAGGCGATTTTTGACTGTGCGGGAACTCTTCTGAGCGCTTGTTCGGGCCGTTGGCTCAGCGTGTAGATATCGCCGAGAACGCGGCGCAGTATCAGTGCGTTCTGGATCGCGTCGATGCGAATGCTCTTGTTGTTACTGGCGGCGAGCAGGTTGTATGGCTGTTCAGACTGTCTCCCGAGCTCAACAATAAATCGCGCCCAGAAACGCAACTCCGGGTGCTCGCTTACCGCCTGCCGCCGAATACCGTCGATCAAGATTCTCTCGAGGGGCGCTTGCTTCAATTCAGGAATAGATCTGATCGCATCGCTGAGGTAGGAGAGGTCTACGGTCCTGCGCTCGCCGTACATCTTTGCTATCGCGGCGACTTCCCATGCTTCAAAGATCAGACCTTGTCCGGGCTGTACAGTCTGCGTAACACCACCATCGTTGTCGCGAATGCCGAAACCGGCTGTCATAAGAGCCGTCAGCAACGCGGGAACGGATTGATCGTCACCCGCCGCAACATGCTTCGCTAAAGCTGCGGCCACGTCATCCGCTTTTCCTTCCGGCTTCCGCAGAGCTTCGGGAAGCTGGCCGCTGTAGAAAGCAGCGGCCATCTTCTCGTTTTTTACGGAAGTGAATACAGTTGATTGCGGTCCACGCGCCGGTTGTTGCCGGCGCGTTTGACCGCCACTTGGAAGTTGAAACGAGATCAGCGCGAGCAGCGCGATGGCTATCTTCATGCTCACTTTTTAACTGCCGCTAATATTGCTTGCGCTGCTTTATCGACTTGCGGAGTGAGTATGTCTTCGCCGTCCGATTTGGCTTTCGCTTTAGCGCTATCGGCAAGCACCGTGTTTGGCGAATCAGTGCGATCAACTCTGTATTCGAGAGTGAGCTCGTCCTTCGCTTTGATGTTGCCTGCGATCGTCGCCGCGGTGTAGACACCGGCGATGGTCGCTGAACGCGCGGCCGCCGAGCCGGCAGTACTTCCTCCCGGAATGTGACCTGCGGCAGAACCAGCGATGTTGCCGATCGCACGACCAAACATCGACCCGCCTCCGCCTTTCTTCACTGTCATCGAGATGGAAAGCATGAAGTCACACTCCTTCTGTCGTGCTTCACTAGCGGACGCTGCATTAAGCATCACCACTTCGACACCCTGCGTGTTGAGCCGGCTCGCAAAACTGTTGCGCACTGCTTCCGCTGATTGGGCAACATCTCCGGCAGTGACGGTAACTTTTGGCAACGCCACGCCGATGCGAATCACGCCCGGTTTCTTGGCTGGCGTGGCGCTGGTCGTCGTTGTTGCTGAAGAAGTCGTGTTGCTCTCCGATGATGGCCGGCTGCTAGTCGATGGCGTCGTTGTTGTTGCCGTGCTCATTCCGTAAAGTTCCTGCATGTCTTTGGCGAGCGTGTAACCTTCCGGCACGTCAAACAATGCTGCACTGAGCGGTTCTCTCGAGAGCTCGAGCACTTCCTGCGTCATCGTGGTCGTGCGGCCATCGGCCTGGTACATGGTCGTGGTCACGAGCAAAGGAAATCCAAGCTTGGCGGTTCCAACAGTTTTTGTACGAACGTCGTCTTTACAGCCGGGCTGCGGTTGAACCGGCATCTGCTGATATTTCTGCTCATCACCAGGGCACGAGAAGGCGTACTGAAAATCGATGTACCACCCATCAGTTTCGAGTTTCGAATCCTTGGCGCATGCCTCAGGACTCGCTTTGGTCTCCATTGATGTTTTGATATGTCGTGCAGTGAAACCAAACATCTGCTTCCGCTCGCCTGTGTCGGTGACTGTGTTCGTCACGTTAACGATGCCTCCGCGAGGCGGAGTTGTCGGCGTTGTTGGAGTTTGTGCGTTTGCACCAGTCGCGCCGCCATCGCCGGTGGCTGAAGTGTTCTCGCCGCCAGTCGGGGAGATCATGTAAGTCTTTGTTTTGTCGTTGATCGTTATCGTGCGTTTGAGGTCACACTGAAGGATGCTTGTGAATCCCATACTTGCTGAAGCCATTTCGTTGCGCATCCGCTGGCCTTTTATGTACAGAATGGTTTCAGTGCCACCAGCGTCGCCCATGCTCATTCGCTGGCGAATTTTTACGTCGCCAGCAGGCGCGGGCTTTTTTGTAGTTTGGCTGTTAGTGACCAGCCCCGCGGCTGCATAAAGCACGAGAATAAGAACTGCGGGTTTTAAGAATGCCGTTTTCATCATCAATCCTCCTTGAATTGCGGACGTATTGCTGCGTCCATTAGTAACGCAGAAATTCTGTCCGGATTGGCTCAAAATAATTTGGTGAATGCTTGTGGTTTTTGTGGCGATAATTGGACTCGGAACTCGCCGGGCGCTAGAATTTTGCCCTCTCCCCCGATTTCAAATGCTTTATCCACAACAAGGCGTCACGGAACTCCTCGTAGCATGGAGCGAAGGGGACAAGGCGGCACTCGACGAGCTCATGCCCGTAGTGTACGACGAACTACGTCGTTTGGCGCAGAGCTACCTCAGCCGCGAACGGCCCGGCCATACTCTGCAAACGACTGCGCTCGTGCATGAGGCATACCTGCGCCTGATCGATCAGAAATCAGTGAACTGGCAGAATCGCGCGCAATTTTTCGGCATTGCCGCGCAGATGATGCGGAGGATACTCATCAATTACGCTAAAGACCGTCAGGCAAAGAAGCGCCAGGGTTATGCGACGAAAGTTTCCCTTGATGACGCTGTAAGTTTTTTCGAGAAACGAGAAGTTGACCTGATGGCGCTCGATGAAGCGCTAAACGGGCTTGCCACTCTTGATCCGCAACAAACACAGATCGTGGAATTACGATTCTTCGGTGGACTCACGATCGAAGAGATTTCAGAAGTGTTAGGCATCTCGCCCGCCACCACCAAGCGTGAATGGGACTCGGCAAAATTGTGGCTCAGACGGCAGCTCAGCAGCGGGAGGTAAATCAGCATCACTCCGGAACGTTGGCAAGAAGTGAAGAGAGTGCTTTCTGAAGCGCTGGAGCTGGAGACTGAGCGACAGCGACAGTTTCTGGATTCCGTGTGCGTACACGATTCGGATCTGCGTGCCGAGATTGATTTGTTGTTGGCGCAGCGCGTTGACACGGGCAGCGATGTGATCGAAGCATGCGCGGCTGATGCGGCTCGTTTGCGATCGGGTGCACCCGTGAAGACGGGAAGTCGAATTGGCGCGTACAGGGTCCTGCGTGAGATCGGGCACGGTGGCATGGGCACCGTGTATCTCGCCGAACGAGACGATGAAAATTACCGGCAGCAAGTTGCAATCAAACTCATCAACCCCGGTCTCGGCGGCGAAACCATCCGGCGCCGCTTTCGAAACGAGATGCAGATCCTTGCCGATCTGAATCATCCAAACATCGCGCGACTGTTCGATGGCGGCGAGACTGTTGACGGAGCTCCGTATCTCGTAATGGAGTACGTTGAAGGTAGCCCGATCAATCAGTACTGTGACGAGCACAAACTCTCAACAGAACAACGACTGAAACTCTTTTGCACAGTCTGCGACGCCGTGCAGTATGCCCACCAGCATCTCGTCATACATCGCGACATAAAACCCGGCAACATTCTTGTAACCAGCGAGGGCTTGCCCAAACTCGTGGACTTCGGTATCGCGAAGCTCCTGGATCGAGACCAGTCGAATGCGACAGCGACTGCGATGTCGTTCATGACGCCGGAGTACGCGAGCCCGGAACAGGTGCGCGGCGTGTCTGTGACTACTGCCACCGATATCTATTCCCTCGGCGTGGTCCTGTATGAATTACTGAGTGGGCGTTTGCCATATCGTTTGAAAAGTCGAGTGCCGCACGAAATCGCGAAGGCGATCTGCGACGTAGATCCGGAACGCCCCAGCACAGCGATTGGTAAAAACGTCGATCTAAGCATTCCGAAACTGCGCAAACGCCTGCACGGCGATCTCGACAATATCGTGTTGATGGCGATGCGCAAAGAGCCGCAGCGCCGTTACGCAAGCGCGGAACAGTTTGCGGAAGATATTCAACGTCACTTGAGTGGACGACCGGTTCGCGCACGTCACGACACGTTTACCTACC
Source organism: uncultured Acidobacteriota bacterium (assembly GCA_963826255.1). Lineage (GTDB taxonomy): Bacteria > Acidobacteriota > Blastocatellia > Pyrinomonadales > Pyrinomonadaceae > PSRF01. The sequence goes on along the minus strand of CAWGWK010000002.1, from coordinate 3,710,782 downwards.
GCGCGGGTAAATTTATCCGCCGTCAGAAAGTCGGCGTGACTGCCGCGGCTGTCATTCTCGTCACGCTGTTAGTGGGGATCATCGCAACGGCCTGGCAAGCCAGGGTTGCGCGCGCAGAGCGTGCACGATCTGAAAGACGTTTTAATGAAGTGAGACAACTCGCGAATTCGTTTGTGTTTGAAGTGCATGATGCGGTCGTGAATCTGCCGGGTTCGACGACCGCACGTTCTCTGATTGTGCAGCGAGGATTGAACTATCTCGACAGTCTGGCCCAAGATGCGGGGAACGATCCCGGCTTGCAGCGAGAGTTGGCGGGAGCTTACGAAAAGCTCGGCGCAGTGCAATACACACCGTCGGTGGCGCACCTCGGAGATCTTCCCGGTGCTTTACAAAGTCATCGCAAGGCCGCAGCGCTTCGCGAAGCGTTAGTTGCCGCTGATCCGTCAAATCTGGATTACCGCCGTGAGCTATTGGATAGCTATTGGTTCATCGCGACGCTGCTTGGCGCGCAGGGTGACATGCCGCGCGAATTCGAAATGATCCGTGAACAATTGCCCGCGCGTCAGGAATTGGCCGCGGCCGAGAAGACAAACTTCATCGATCGATATAACCTTGCCGCCACGTACGCGTATATCGGTAGCTTGTTGATGCACATGGGCGACGCAAAAGGTGCGGTTGCAAATCAACAAGAGGCATTGAAGATTCGTGAGACGTTGTCTGCTTCTGATCCCAACACCGCTCGCTCGCGACGTGCGTTAACGATCTCCTACGAATACCTCGGTCTCGCTACCGACTACGCAGGAGACACAAAGGGTGCGCTCGAACTACAACGACGCGGACTGCAGATACGTGAAGCTCTTCTCGCCGCAGATCCGCTGAACACGGATCTACGTCTCATGCGGAATGAGAGTCATCGTTACGTTGGTGACATGCTCTTTAAGTTAGGTGACCTCGAGCGGGCGTCTGAGCATTACCGCAAGCAACTCACTTTCATTCAGGAGATGGTTGCGTCTGATCCCGTGAACGCACAGTTTCGCAGGAACGAGGCAGTCGCGCTCATCAAGGTTGGAGATATCGAGGCAAGCTCTGGAAGAACGGCCCAGGCTTTGTCGCATTACACGGAAGCACTTCGAATTCGTGAGCAACTGAGTTCAGCCGCGAAAGAGGACACGACCATCAGTCGTGAGTTGGCCGAGGTCCAGGAGATCATCCACAGATTACACAGATAATTAATTTGCGTAATCTGCGGATAAGGTCTACGTCCTACTACGCTCAAGGACGACGTCGAACACACCGGTCTGGAAAGTTTTTCCATTTACAGTACGTTCTTCAACGAGGATCGCATTCTCAGCGCGATACATCGGATCGTTCTTCTTCGCATCGCCTTGAAAATGAATTTCTGTGACTAACGGTTGATAGCCCGGACAGACAGCGACCATGTGATAGTGTGCACAGCGCCAGAAATCGCCGTTTGGGTTAGGGCGATAGGGAATCGGGCGGATGCTTTCAAGTTCGTATTGACCATTCTCCGCCGACACCAATCTCCCGCGATTGCGGAAATCGGTGACGCCGTCTGAGTACTTCTCGTTCATATCGACGTGCCAAAAGTCCAGCACGACACCAGGCAGCGGCCGCTTGGTATCGTAGGCCCACACACGACCAGAGAGTATAAACGTAGTGCCCGGTTCACCGGGCAAACTAAGCTGGCCTCTGAACGGTGCGCCGGGTCTGTAGAATGGTCCATAAGGCTGCGGTGTAACTTTCTTTAGCTCACCTTTCGCGGTCGCGGCGTCCTGCGTGGCTCCCATCTGAATCAGGATCTGATTCGACGGGTCACGGTTTACTTGTTGAGTCGGCTGCGCTTGGCAACTCAGCACCAGGCCCGAGGCGCCGAAAGTAGCCAGCCCCATGGCTGTTTGTTGCAGGAAAGCTCGTCGCGTTGAATTAGACATATCATTCACCTGATTCGGAGTGGTTGGCTATCAGATTAGAAACACCGTTGCCGCAATTTTTGTGGTGACGATGTGATGAATGGGCTTGAGTCAGGGACAAGCGGGAAAACTTTAACTGAGTTTTTTGTGCTTCTTTGTGGCTTAAAGATTTTTGAGGCAAGATATGCCGTTATGAATGATGATGAAAGTTGCACTCATATCGAGGCTATCGAGACGATCAAGCAGCCGCAGCGTCATGAATGTGGAGAGTGCGTGAAGATCGGTGATCGATGGCTTCACCTGCGCACTTGTCAAACGTGCGGGGTGACGTTGTGTTGCGACAGTTCTCCGAATCATCATGCGACGAAGCACGCGGCCGCTAGTGGCCATCCGGTGATTGCCTCAGCCGAGCCCCGCGAGCGTTGGTTGTATTGTTATCCCGACGAGGCGTTTGCCGAATATTAAAAAGATGAGGTGCGAAAATGGTTTTAGGTCTGCTTCTGTTTCTTAGTGTTGTCATTCCGTTTGCTCAAGCGGGACGTGAAACTGCTGTAGTTGCCGCGTCTGACGGTGTGCCCATTCATTATACAGTTCAAGGTAAAGGCGAAACGGACCTGGTATTCATTCATTGTTGGAGTTGCAACCGGCGCCTCTGGGACAATCAGGTTTCTGAGTTTGCGAAGACGAATCGCGTTGTCACGATCGATCTCCCGGGGCATGGCGAGTCCGGCATGGGGAGAAAAAACTGGTCTGTCGAGAGTTATGGGGATGATGTCAAAGCGGTCGTAACGAAGTTGGATCTTAAACGAGTGGTGTTGGTGGGTAGCTCGATGGGTGGTCCAATCGCATTGGAGGCGGCACGACGGATGCCTGAGCGCGTTGTGGCGATAGTGCCGGTTGACACGCTGCATAACGTCGAACAGAAAGTCCCCGCCGACCAACTCGAGGCAGTGATGAAGCAGCTCCGAGCGGATTATAAGGGCGCTGTAACAGCTTTGATGAACCAGTTTTTCTTTGCACCCGGCACGCCCGCTGCGGTCAAGACTCGTGTGCTTAACGATGCCACGTCGCGTCCTCCGGAGACGGCGATTGCGATTCTTGCGGCAATCTTTGCGTACGATGCGGGCCCGGCGCTACGGGAAGTCAAGGTGCCGGTTCGTGCCATCAATGCGGATCGCGTTCCAACGAACGTGGAAGTCAATCGCAAGTACGCGCCGCAGTTTGATGCTGCGATCATCAAAGGAGTCGGCCACTATCCGATGCTCGAGGACGCTGCACGCTTCAATCAGCTACTGACCGCGATCCTTCGAAGCCTGCCGCGTGCTTGATTGTTGGTAATGACGTATCCGACGACCGAAATTCGATTGGCTAATGCTGCTGATCTTCCGTCGCTTGCGTCTTTAATCTACAACTCTTTTATTGAGTACAAATCGTCTTACACGGATGAGGCGAACTATTGTTGAAGACGGTAGAAGACTTCGCCCTGGCGCAGGATCATAAACGTCTTACCCTCAGCACCACTCCATTTTTGCTTCGTGCGATCAGACTGTACGAGCGCTTCGGGTTTAAACGAACAGCAGCCGGCCCGCATGAGCTTTTCGGCACACCACTCTTCACGATGGCAAAAGAACTCTGAAAGATCGCCACAAAGAGGCACAAAAGGCACAAAAGATAGTTTTTGAGCTTATACAGCAAAAACTCTCTCAAGCTTGTGTTTTTTGTGCCTTTCGTGGCATCAATCAAATGGATTCAACGTCTTCACTCCAGCTTTTTGGAAATCGCGTATGTTGCGCGTCGCAACAATGAGGTCATGTTGAAGAGCCGTAGCGGCAATCATTCCATCGAGCAAAGGAATGGTCTCTCCTTTACGCTTTAAGTCGACCACTAGAGCAGCCCAACGCCCGCTTATCGTAGCGTCCCAGGGAAGGCAGTCGATTGCTTCAACCACAGATTCAAACCATTGCTCTAGCTTGTCGCGCTTGCGTCCGCGCGGCAACGCGAGAATACCTATTCGTAGTTCGCCGAGAATAATCGAATCGACGACAAGACTAGACTCATTTGCGGTAAGCCACGAAATAACCTTCTTGTCGGCCACCTGTTTGGTAGGCTCACTAAGGACGTTCGCATCGACCAGGTACATCATCCGAGTCTCGGTAAGGTGAGGTCATCCGTAGTTTCACTCCGATCGAAGGGTTCGAACCAGTCCTTGACGGGACAGGAAATTAACAGCTTTACGAGTCCTTCGTTGCGCGGCTTCTCTCTTCGTTTGAGGAGATATTCTCCGCGATCTATACGTTCAATTTGGAATTCCTGGCCCGATTTGATGTTATCTTCGCGGCGTATTTCCGCCGGAAGAATGATTTGGCCTTTAGTGGAAACGGTTGTTCTCATGCCGAGTAAGATAACGTCTTACCTCACTGCCGTCAACATGGTTGTGCTTCAGAAGTTTTTTCTTTTGAAGAGCCGTCGCGAGTAGCGCGTCATTGGGGTGATTGTATTAAGTAGTTCCCGCACAAAAAAGCACAAAAAGCACAGATTGACCGCGCTGAACTTTTTGTGCTTTTTGCATCTTTGCGGCTCAATGCTATCTTGTTTAACTCGTAAGTCCGTCGAGGGTCGATAAATAATGCATCAAAATCCGTCGCGGGAGTGGCTCCCGTCTCTTTTAATAGTTATCGCTGCGCTTTTTCTCGCCCAACCTGCGGTGGCGCAACAGGCCTGCTTTACAGCCGAGGAACGAGCGCGGGCTGAGCAGACCGCCAGAGTCTATCGCGCGCCCGATCCCGGTTACGACCCGGTGCTGGGTTATAGCCCGGAGAAAGGTCCGCCCCAAGGTGCGCCGGTGGTTGATGAGAACGGGCTGGCAAAGCCGATCCGTTGTGTGGCGAATAAAGACACGTCACCGGGCGCGGGCACGACGCCCAAGTTTCATTGCTCAGTGCCGGGCTTGACTGACGAGAACGGCGATCTGATCCGTTATAAAGTTAAACCGCACTTCAAGGGGCAGTCGCTGGACAAAAGAAATGGTGAGATCTACGGCGAGTTTTTGTCGTCACGCTTCTCAAAAGCGCTGGGCTTTTTTGCTGACCACGCATGGGTCGCCGATGTCACATGTCCGGATTGCCAGAACAGTCTGACCAGTAGTTTTCAGGGCGCTAGTTTCTCGCCGTTTCAACCGGCAGCGGGCGTAGAGCTTCCGTTGGCCAGGGGAATCGATGTGAAGTGCAACCACAAAGATTCGGGATCGCTCGCTGAATCACTCCAGAAGCTCTTACAGAACGGCGCTCCGCGCGCAGAGATCGATGCGTTCAAACTCTGGCTTGCATTTATAGATCATGGCGACACGAAGACTGACAATCACAAGTTCGCCTGCCTGAAGTCGAAGAAGAACGGCGACAATACGCGTACCTGTGAGCCTGGTGAAGCAGTCTTCTACGTCGGCGATATGGGATCGACTTTTGGCTTCTCCAGTTCCAGCGAAAAGAAGGCTAGGCTCGAAGGCTGGCGTAGCAAAGATCCGATCAAGGTGAGTGGCGGACGTTGCACCACGACTGCGAAGAGCGTTGGCGATACAAACATCAGCGAGGGGGGCCGGCGATTGCTGGCTGATGGACTTCAGCGACTACTCGATGCCGAGCAGCGAGATAAAACAATTACGAGAGTCTTCCAGGCTTCGCGGAATGCCGAGCGCGATCGGCCCGCGACGGAATGGACGGCGGAGTTCGAACGCAAGGCACGGATGATCATTGACGCGCGTTGCTCAAATTAGAAGCAATCCACAGATTACACAGATGAATCGGTGTAATCTGTGGATTCTCAACGAACATCTCAGGGTAATAAATAATGCAATCTGAATTTCCGGCTCAGCCGAAGTCAAAGCCCAAACGTTTTTATGCCTGGTCTGTTCTCAACCGCGACCTGTGCCAGTTGGAGTTCTTTAGACGCGTACTCGAAGAAGCAACCGACAAGTCAACGCCGCCGCTTGAGAAGTTGAAATTCCTGGCAGTGTTTTCGTCCAACCTGGATGAATTCTTCATGGTGCGCGTTTCCGGTCTTAAGGAGATGTTGGATATCGAAGAGCTTGGACCAATGCCCGGGGAATTAACGCCCCCCGAACAGCTCGAAGTTATTCGCGAACGCGTGCTCCCCCTCATCGAGGAGCAGACACGTTGCCTTCGCGAAGAAGTGATTCCGGAGCTCCAGTCTCACGATGTTGTCATCGCACCTTATGCCACGCTTTCGCCGGACGAAAAGCACACCCTGGCCCAGTACTTCATGAAGAATATTTTTCTGGTGCTGACTCCTCAGGCTGTCGATCCCGCACGTCCTTTTCCTTACATCTCGAATCTTAGTCTCAACATTGGTCTCACCGTTGAAACCAATCCCGAGGATACTTTCGCTGGAGTGCCGTTGGGAAATGAGGCGAGATTTGTACGGATAAAAGTCCCGCCTGTGGTGCCACGCCTGATTCCGGTGAATAAAGGAGAGACGAAGTTTGTTTTAGTGGAAGAGGTGATTGAAGCAAACATCCATTCTCTGTTTCCGAGCATGAACCTGAGTAAGGGACATGTCTTTCGGGTCACACGCGATGCTGATGTTGAGATTCGCGACGATAAAGCCGCGGATTTATTGGCACTCATAAAAGAGTCGCTCCGTGAGCGCCGTTTCGGCTTACCGGTCCGGTTGGAAGTCTCGTCGTCAATGCCCAACGAAATGGTTGAGTACCTGACTAAATCACTTGGTATTGACCGGGACGACGTGTACCAGATTGACGGATTGCTCGATGTGCCCGATTTGATGGAGCTTTATGGGATCGACAAACCAGAGTTAAAAGACAAACCGCTCAAGGCGGTTGTGCCCCCGTCGCTTAGAAACAAAGAATCGCTCTTCGATGCGATCAAAAAGCAGGACGTGCTGCTCCATCATCCTTACACCGCCTTCGGGACGATCGTGGATTTTATCGACTCAGCAGCCAACGACCCGCAGGTGGTAGCCATCAAGATGTGTCTCTACCGCACGGGAAAAAGATCTCCGATTCCGCAAGCTTTAATCGCAGCCAGTGAACGTGGCAAACAGGTTACAGCGGTCGTAGAAATCAAAGCTCGCTTTGACGAAGAACACAATATCGAGTGGGCCAAGCGGCTCAGTGAATCCGGCGTGCACGTTGTCTACGGGCTGGTGGGTCTAAAGACACATAGCAAAGTGACGTTGGTGGTGAGACGCGAAGACGATGGACTTACAACCTATACTCACATTTCCACCGGTAACTATAACCCGACCACGTCGAGGCTATACACAGACCTCGGATTATTGACCAGCGATCCCGTAATCGGCGATGACGCAACGGATGTGTTCAACTTCCTCACCGGGTTTTCTATACAGAAGGAATACAGCCGGCTGATGGTCGCACCGTTGAATCTTCGGAAGCGCATGATGCAATTGATCAGGCGCGAAACAGAACATGCAGTGGCCGGCCGGCCCGCGCACATTATGGCGAAGGTCAATCGCTTGACTGATCTCCATATCATCGAAGCGCTCTATGAGGCGTCGCAAGCCGGTGTCAAAATCGATCTGATCGTAAGAGGCGCATGTATGATCCGTCCGGGCGAACCGGGACTTTCTCAAACTGTTCATGTGAGGAGCGTTGTCGGACGCTTTCTCGAGCACAGTCGCATCTTTTACTTTGCGAACGGAGGTGACGAGGAGGTTTACATCGGGTCTGCTGACTGGATGACGCGCAATCTCGATCGTCGTGTTGAAGTCGTGGCGCCGGTGCTCGATCCCCACGCGAAGAGTTATTTGAAGGACACTGTGTTAGCCGCTTACCTGCGGGATAACGTGAAGGCCAGGGTCATGAACTCTGACGGCAGCTATGAACTTCCACCGATGGCGCCCGGCGAGGAGCCTTTCAATAGCCAGTTATTTTTCGAAGGTCCAAACAGTTCGCCGCCTTTAGGAAACGTTCATTCTTTGAAGAGAAGGAAATTGTGGACCAAGCCGCAAGAGAGCACAAAAGGCTCAAGCGAAACAAAATAGACGGAACCATAGAACGCAAACTCAATTGTGCTTCTTTGTGCCGTTTTGTGGCCTCTCTTCAAGCTTTGAGGCTAGAAAGGACAACGAGAGATGAACCGTGTGTCTGTTGCAGTGCTGGCGACCTTTGTCGTCATCCTGCTGGGTAGCGGACTGTTAGCTTATGTCTTCCGCGATCCCCCGCGATCCGCTGTAACACCAACGCCGCCCGGTGTGACCGCATCGCCGACACCTACCGAGAGCCACCCTTTGCTGGGAGAACTCTTCGGAACAGAGCCAGCAGGACCTTCTCCTTCCAGTATCTCGAGTTGGGAGGCAGCGTCCGCCAGAATTGCGTTGCGGTTTTCTCTTGCTGCGTTTCTGGCAGCATTGCTGGCGTTTCGTCCACGGCGTGGTCTTTCGGCCGTTCGCCGCAATCCTTACGTAGCGCAGACGCAGATTCTGATGGCCGTAGTTGCGGCCGCGATGATGATGGTGGTGGGTGATAGTGCGGCGCGCGCTTTTGGTATTTTTGCCGCGGCTTCGCTGGTGCGGTTCCGCACCAACATTCGCGATCCAAAAGAGATTACCGTGCTGCTGGTTTGTCTCGGAGTCGGTTTAGCTGCCGGTGTCGGACGTTGGGACATGGCGATCATTCTGACGCTATTTGTGCTTCTCACTTTGTCAATCCTGGAATACTCCGAACAGTCTCAAGTCTTCCGTTCGATGGAGGTTTCAGTAGGGACGCGTAACGTGGACCAGAGCGACGCGCTGCTCAAACGACTCTTTGCGCGTTATGGATTTGATTTTGAGCTTCGACAACTCGATCGCCAGGATGAAGAAGAGCCCGTGGGCAAGATCGTTTATCTCGTGAACCTGGACACAAAGGTCAGCACAAGTAAGTTGAGCGAGGAAATATTGTCAGCCGACCGCGAGAATATCGATAGCGTTGAGTGGGATCAGAAGGAGAGCAAAACCTACCTCTACAAATAGGTAAGAGTGGCCTGGTTTCAGTTTTTCTCTGCGGTCCTCAGCGTATCTCTGCGGCCTCTGCGTTGAAGTAGCTTTACCGCAGAGAACGCCAGGATACGCAGAGGTCCGCAGAGAAACTCTGAACTTACTTGTTTTCTGTCGCCTTGCCTTGTTGCATTTGCGAGTAATAATCCTGCACGAAATCTTTGAAGGCACCGTGTCCCCAACTGGTGTAGAAGTCGTACTGCTTCATTTCCTTGTACACCTGATCGAAATCCCAATTGTAGAACTGGAAACGATAAACGGCTCCCATCACTCCGGTGCGATGCCGCCCGCCGGCGCAATGAACAAAGAATTTACCAGTATCGGGATTGTTTACAGTTTTGAGAAACAGGTCCAACGCTTCGGGTGTCGGGTACTTCTTGGCGATCATAGGAATGTTTACGTAGGTCATTCCCAGTGACTCGACGATTGGCTTCTCGTATGCTTCGGGATCTTCACGCAGATCGATGATTGTTCGAATCCCGAGCTGCGCCAGAGCTTTATAATCTTTCTCCTTTGGTTGTCCGCCTCGAAAAAACCGCTCATCCATTTGACCAAAATTCTTGATCTTGACCTTGGCTGAGTCATCGCTTGTTTGCTTTTGTGCTGAAGAGACCGTAGCGAGTGAAAAGACAGCAATCAACGCCAGCAGAGCATTGCGACGGCGCATTTGATTCCCCGGAATTGCCATTCAGTATTTCCTTCTCCTTACAAGATAGTTAGGCGCGAAGATTAACATTTCGAGCCTCATCAACTCAAGAATCTCCTGCTGTTGATTGAAACTATACGATGAAATAGACTGCAAATCCCCTAAAAATATCGGGAGGTGTGGATGACGAGCCGCACAATTGTAGTTGGAGACATTCACGGTTGTTACGACGAACTCGTGGCGTTGCTTCAGAAAGTTAACTTCGGGGCAGACGACCGCGTTGTTGCTGTCGGAGATTTAATCACCAAGGGTCCAAAGAACCGGGAAGTGCTTGAGCTATTTATGAGTGATGGGCGCTTCAGTGCTGTGATCGGCAATCATGATTTAGCGTTACGTCGCAAGTGGAATGGCGAGAAGGTCAAGTTAAAGTCTGCACAGAAGACCACGCACAAAGAGCTCAAACCGAATAAAGAGACTTACGCGGGCTTTTTGAACAAGATGCCGTTCACGATCGATCTCAATACGCATTTAGTCGTACATGCGGGCCTGCGTCCGAATGTCGAACTGTACTCCCAAACGACTGAAGATATGACGCTATTGCGCACACTGGGAAAAGATCGCGAGAGCCATGATGGTACGCCGTGGTACGACGTCTATGAGGGAGACAAAGTCGTGTTATTCGGTCATTGGCCCGCGCCTGAGCCACGACGAGGAAAGCGAGCGATCGGCCTCGATACTGGTTGTGTTTATGGTTACAACTTAACGGCTTACATTATTGAAACGGGTGAGTTCGTGAGTGTCCCAGCGATGCGTGCGTACGACGAGTCCTGACTTCAAGGCCACAAAGAAGCACAAAATGCACAAAGGGTCATTCCTGTTCCAACCAGTGCAAGATTCTCTATGTAGGGAGACACACTAATCCTTACCCCGCACAGAACGCGAGCGTGCCCGACAGCGAAGTAGAACGAGGGCTAGCGAATTAAATCAAGGATCGTCAGAATTACCATCGTTGTGATGTCGGTTGATGTTGATCTTGACGTTGATGTTTCACTCGGCGGCGGTGGCGGTACAGCGCCTGGAGAGTGAATTGTCCCGGCAAACACAGAGAAAGCCAGTGTCATGCTCAGGATCGCGACGGTGCATGTTCGGCCTAAGGTCTTCACCTTGGGTGTCCTCCTCAAAACAGAGATACAAGAGCTTTTGCATCTCAGAAAGAATGCAAAGCTTTTTGTATCGCACCCTAGACCACGGCGACTTTTCTTGCAAGAGGAGCCGTGAACGCGTAAGATTTGCGCGCAGTTGCTATCCTTGCGATCGATCTGAAATCAGTTCTCACTATGACATTGAGAACCTCACTCTTACGTGAATTAGTAAATCCAAACCTCGGTGTGGGAGGCCGGGCGGAGCTATGCTGCGAACTGGCTACGGAGTTTGAGAACAGAGGTGAATACGAGGAAGCGCGGGAACTGCTTAGTGGTTATTGGAGGCGTATTGGTGAGCGTCCAGACCTCACCGGATTGGACCGAAGCACGGCTGCCGAAGTCCTCTTGCGGACGGGAGTGCTGACCGGAATAATCGGCAGTAGTAGTCAGATCGCTGACGCGCAGGAGACGGCGAAGAATCTAATCAGTGAAAGCCTCGCCATTTTCGAATCGCAGCGTTACCCGCAGAAAATAGCCGAAGCACAAACGGAACTTGCTCTGTGTTATTGGCGCACAGGCGAATACAACAACGCGGCTGATCTGCTTAAACTGGCGCTCGCGCAGTTGACCGCTGACAGTGACTTAAAGGCAAAAGCCATTATTCGCTGGGCCATCGTGGAAATTGACGCGGGCCGTCTCGCCGAAGCGTTAAATTTGCTCACCGATAACGCCACTCTGGCTGAGAACATTAGCAGCTTCATGCTGAAGGGTTGTTATCACCAAACTCTCGGAGACGCACATAAAGATCTTTGGGAATCAGAAGCGCCGGGGGACTACCTTGATCGCGCTTTAATCGAATACGCCGCTGCGAGTTATTACTTTGAACAAGCAGAGCACAGACGTTATCGGGCAAATGTCGAGAACAATCTCGGCATGATCTACTTCAACATCAATCGCTGCACAGAAGCACATGTGCACCTGGATCGCGCTCGCCGCATTTTGACTAGTCTCAAGGACAAGAGTGCCGTAGCACAGGTTGATGAGACTCGAGCCCGCGTGTTTCTCAAACAAGGACGTAACGCTGAGGCCGAAAAAGTCGCACGTTCGTCTGTGCGAACTCTGGAAAAGAGCGATATACAGTTGCCGTTGGCAGAGGCGTTAACAGCGCACGGAACGGCTTTAGCTCGACTTGAAAACTACAGCATGGCACTTTCAACTTTCCGTCGCGCTATTGACGTATCTCAGCAGACCGGCTCCGTCAATCGTGCGGGACAGGCGGCACTCACTGCTTTTCAGGAAATTGGAGAACGCCTGGCGGTAAACGAAAAGGGAAGTCTTTTGTCCGGCCGGAACTTCATGGAAGAAGTACACTCACTTGAGCACGATCTAATAAAACATTCACTTGAAATTACTAACGGCGGCATCACCCGCGCCGCTCGCGCTCTCGGCCTGTCGCATCAGGAATTGACCTACATGCTGAACACAAGGCACAAAGATCTGCTAACAGAACGGACTCCACCGCGTCCACGAAGACGGAAATTCTCTGATTACTAATTGAGATTTCTTGAGGACAGGAGTATCCTACAGTCTCTCAATCCACTGATTTACCTATCGGGCTTTTCACCGTGCGGCATAACACGTAAGCGCCAGTGTTAAGAACTGGACGTCGGGGAGCGCAGGATCAAAGACAAAGGTGGGGAGATCCCTCGACCAGTTCTTCACTTTCAAAGGGTGGCTCAGGCTAGCTGGCTTCAAAACGCTAGTCGTGAACCGTCGATAGTTGAAACGGCGACCTAATTCTTATGAGGCTTGCTTCTTGTCGTGACGGAGATCCTCAAACAAAACGAATCGTTCGATGACGGTCCGACCGTAAGCGTAATTATTACTGCTTACAATGCCGCACCCTTCATCAGCGAAGCGCTTGATTCGGTGCTCCGCCAGACGTTTACAAACTTCGAAATCATTGTCGTTAACGACGGATCGCCAGATACCGCCGACCTTGAAGCTGCGCTTGCGCCTTATCTGAGCCACATCGTTTACCTCAAGCAAAAGAATCAGGGTACGGGGGCTGCTCGTAATACGGGAATACGTGCAGCGCGAGGTCAATTCATTTCGCTGCTCGATGGTGACGATCTGTGGGAACCAGAGTATCTGGAGGTACAGCTTGCACTCCTGGAAAAGGAGCCAAAAGCTGCGGTGGTTTATTGCGACGCCGTGCACTTCGGCGTAGGTGACACTGTGGGACGGACGTTTATGGACGTGTGTCCCTCCGAAGGTGAGGTTACCTTTGAAAGTTTATTGACTGCGCAGTGCACAGTGCTGGTCTCAGTGACGGCGCGGGTTGAGGCGATTATTAGTGCCGGCATGTTTGACGAAGATAGAGCCATAATGGGTTCTGATGACTTCGATTTGTGGGTACGTATCGCGAGGCAGGGCAATCGCATTGTTTATCACCGGTGTCCACTGGTACGGCGCCGTTTGTGGAAGGGACAGCTTTCGTCTCACCTCATTTTCTTCTTTGAAAGCATTATTCACGTCTTTGAGAAAGTGGAACGAGACAAGACGCTCACGGCCCATGAAAGGCATATAGTCAAACAGAGGCAGCAACATTACCGAGCCATGTTGGAGTTAATTAAAGGGAAGGAAGCTCTTCTCAAAGAAGACACAAAAGAGGCTTACAGCTGTTTGATGAAGGCCAATCAATGTTTGAAACGTCCTAAGATTTCTCTTGTACTTCTCGCGTTGCGTCTTACTCCTACGCTACTCTACGCATTCGGCATCCGTAAGCTTGTGATGTCCAGGAACAAGTAGGCCCACCCAGGTGGTACAGCAAGTTCTGTAGAAGAATCGGATCGGCATTCATCGGGTTGGATCTGCCCCAGGCAATCGAATGATAGTGACTGGTTATTATGGAGGCTGTTCACCAAAAAGAGGTTTCATTAACTGCGCGCACTATCTGGTTCATATGTGCAAGGACTCTCGCTTTCATCTTCAGTTTCGGTTTGCCTTTGTTGCTGGTAAGGCGCCTGAGTCAGCATGAATTCGGCGTTTATAAGCAATTATTCCTGGTGGTTGGTACGGCCGTAATCACTTTTCCCCTGGGCTTTGGAATGAGTGCCTATTACTTCCTGCCTCGCGAACCCGAACGCCACAGTCAGATAGCCTTCAACATCCTCCTGTTTCATTTTGCAGTTGGCAGTTTAGTTGGTATCACGTTTTTACTCTTCCCTGGTTTGTTGATATCGCTCTTTCATAACATGGAATTGGCGGAGTACGCATCGTTAGTGGGTGTGCTTTCGTTTGTATGGATAATTTCGGCCCCGTTGGATACGTTGGCTATTGCGAATCAAGAAGCGAAGCTCGCAGGTGTATTCATTGTTGGCTCTCAAGTAGTTAAGGCGTCACTGCTATTCTTTGCCGCCTTCGTAATAGGCTCGCTACGAGCATTAATCTATGCGGCTGTCATTCATGGACTATTACAAATTGGCGTACTGCTCTGGTATTTGGGGTCTCGGTTCGGTGCATTCTGGAAAACTTTCAGTTGGTCCATAATGGGAAGACAGCTCGCATATGCGCTTCCCCTGGGTCTCGCGGCATTTTTGTTTAGAGCCCATGCTGAGCTGCATCATTATTTTGTGTCTTACAATTTCACTGCCGCGGCTTATGCAATCTATGCAGTGGGATGTTTCAATATTCTACTCCCGGAAGTTGTCGCAGAAGCAGTTGGGACGGTTCTTATTCCTCGAGTGAGTTACCTTCAAAGCCGAAATCAGCACGTCGAGATTATTAACCTGTTAGCAAGGATGCTTCGCAAAGTTGCGGCGCTGTTCCTTCCTCTATATTTCCTGCTGCTGGTGATTGGGCGTGAGTTTATATCGTTCTTATTCACCGACTTGTATTTGCCCAGCTGGCCTATATTCGCAATCAACCTGACTTTGATTCCGCTCGCCTTAATTCCAACTGCATACGATCCTGTGACCAGGGCGTATCCCGAGTATCGATTTTTCTTAATTAAGGTTCGAGCAGTGTTGCTGGTTGTACTGCTCGCTGCTTTAGTTCTATTCACCAGACAGTTCGGATTAGTAGGAGCAATAACCGCAGTTGTTATGGTGGCCGCCCTTGAGAATGTAATCACGGCCACCAAGTCCGCAAGGATTCTGGGAGTCACCAGGAAGGACTTATTATTACTTAAGGACGTTCTGAGGATTGCTCTGGCGGCCATTGTCGCAGGGATAGTTAGCTGGTTTGTGCTCGAACTTCTGGCGGGTTCAGGTCAATTACTAAAATTGACGTTCAGCGTTCTGAGCTTTGCACTGGTTTACCTTACAGCCATTTTGTTGTTGCGTATCATAACGCCGCAAGAATGGGATTTGCTCAAAGCTCAGATGAACCGTGCCAGTATGCCTTGGAAGCGCGCTGGTTCCTCGTTTCTAAGGGAAGGTATTGACCGCTAATTGACGCCCAACGGTTAGTTGTGCTCGATTGGGCTGATGGCGTTCGAATCTGGAGTGAGCGGCGGATTCGAACCGCGAAAATAATGGTGAGCCGTGGAGGGCTCGAACCTCCGACCCGCTGATTAAGAGTCAGCTGCTCTACCAACTGAGCTAACGGCCCATAGCGATCCAGTACAATCTACACAACTGAACCGGCAACGGCGCAAAATATACCATACGATCTTGAGACTTCAAACTTCCGCTAATGCCGCCTACGACAACCCACAGAGACTTCCCAACACTAAATAGCAACTCTTGAAACTTCCGTCTTGCTTCGGTGAGGATCGTCACGAGATCTTGACTCCTCTGCGTACGTTAACGCACCGATTTCGCAGCCAGTTCACTGCTAGCCTTCTCACACTTCCCCCTAACAAAATAGAGATTCGCGCGTATTCCGCAGGATGCAGCTATCGCTGTCCCGGAGTGTGCGTTAACAGCATATTCGATAAGGGTAGATAGAATCTGCTCACGAACAAGGAGGGATGTAAATGACCAATCAGCAGTTGATTAAATCCGCACATATTTGGGCCCTGACTGTGCTTCTTGCGTGCGGGCTTTTAGCCATGGCCGGAAAGGCTGGAGTCGTGACCCAAGGTCAGAACTCCAACCAAAACTCTAACCAAAACGGCAATCAAAACGCTAACCAAAACACCAACACCGGCACTGCCAATCAGAACCAAAATGGCACCACGAACACATCCGGCAATCGCAACACCGGGGCAACGGGCGGCGCGACCGGCATGGCCAATCTACGTTCCAATGATCGAAAGTTCCTGATGGACGCCGCGATGGCCGGCCTGAAGGAAGTTGAACTCGGCCGCTGGGCAGCCCAAAAAGGCTCGAGTGATGCTGTGAAACAATTCGGTCAGCGCATGGTGGATGAGCATAGGCAAGCGAATACGGAGTTGATGACGTTGGCTACGAGCAAGGGAATCACTTTACCGACAGCCCTGGATGAAAAACATCAGAGGGACGTGACCAAGCTCTCAGCACGTTCGGGGGCAGAATTTGATCGCGCCTATTCCAAGATGATGCTGAGCGAGCACAAAAAAGCCGTTTCCGATTTCGAAAAGCAGACCAATCGGGGAGCTGATCCGGATCTGAAAGCGTTTGCGACTAAAACACTTCCGGCGCTTCAGGAACATCTCCAGATGGCAATGGCCCTCCCTGGGAATGAGGGTGCCAATACCAATAGCGGCGGTGCCGGTGGTGGTGCAAGAAGCACTAACCGCAACATGAATGACAACGGCAACATGAACGACAATAGCAACATGAACAGCAACATGAACGCTAACAGCAACCGGAACCGCAACAGTAATCGCAACAATAACGGTAACAGCAACAATTCCAATCGTCCGTAGTTCAGCCCTGCAACCGCGCGCGGTACGTGCACTTCCTGCGCGTACCGCATCTCCATCTGCAAAAGAAAGGGACCGGGCGGATAAAAGATCCGCCGGGTCCCCAAACTACACTTGTCTCTCAACTCTATCTAACTGAACAACAACTAAGTTGCCGCGGCGCATTCTTTCTCCGAGAGAAGTTGATGCACTGCGCTAATCAGTCCTTCGATATCGGGCTTGGCGACGAACGCGGCTGCACCTGCGCTGAATGCCTCGCGGCGGTGAATCTCGTACGCATCGCCGGTGTAGAAGATGCACGGTACCCGAGGGCTGATTTTAAGCAACGTCTCACACAACTCCATACCCGTGCCGTCGGGTAGGCGTTTATCAAGAACGTAGAGGTCATACCGGGTCTTCGATGCCATCCGGCAAGCTTCCTGGACCGTGCCGGCGGTGTGAACCTGGTAATCTTCTTCAGAGAGGAGCATTTGCAGCATATCTGAGGTATCGCGATGATCGTCTACACAAAGAACGCAGCATTTCGGTCTGCTCAAAGGGGAAACCTCCTTGTAAAACGGGTCAGAATTAAGCTAACTGAAACACAGGCAAGCACTGGGAGATGCTAATTATAGTCAGGTTGCGCGAAATCCGCTACCACAGAAAACACGAAAGTGTGCCGTTTGAGTTCGAGCTTCAGCTTGTCGCCTCAACAGCAGCCTGAAGTCTAAACTCTGAACCGGCGAACCTCGCATTTCGATCTGGAAGACGCGGCTGATTGACGTTTTCTTACAGATAACTACGTATGTAGGATCGTTCAACCTTTCTTGCGATCCAATACTAGAACAGGTGGGCAGCCCTCCTGCCCACCGCCAGCACTCCAGTTACTTGCCCTCTCGAACAAAGGGTGAGCTGCCCTTCATTGCCTTCAACAGTTGATTAAGCACTTCGAGATCTTCGTCTTCAGGCTCAAGTTGGCGGTATTTTTCCAGCGTCGCCGAAGCAGCACTCAGGTCGCCCAGCTTGTGATAGACGAGCGAGAGGTTGAAATAGACAAGTGAGAACCCGGGCTCGATCTGCGCTGCGGCTTCGTAGTGAAGTTTCGCGAGCTGCAAATCGCCGGCGTCGTAATAAAGATTTGCCAGGTTGTAGTGAGCTTCGACGTGCCGCGGATCGTTCTTGAGTGAAAGGGTGAAATTATCGAGCGCGCTGGAGAGTTGTCCGCGCTCGAGATTGAGGATCCCGAGGTTGCAATACGCTTCAGCTACGTTGTCGCCTTCATTGATCGCTTCAATGTAGTGTTCAGCCGCAGCGGCGTCTCCTCGCTCGTGCAGAAGCAGAGCTTCTTCGAACGGTGTAAGCAGGCGCGCAAGGCGCGGAGTCTCTACGCGAAACAGGTTTAGCTGGCCTTGCAGCTCAGCCTCGATCTGCCGAATGGTGTGGCCTTGCGCGCGTAGTTCACGCACCCGGCGGAATTGCGTCAGTGCGTTGAAATCGTAAACGAAGTCAGGAGCCTGCGATTGTGAGGAAGGCTGGATAATGCCTTGCTCAGTCCAGCGGCGAATCGTTTTCTCGCTCAGGCCGAATAACTGTTTGATCTCTTTGACGGAATAGGAACCTTTGACACGTTGATAATCCGCCTTCGAAGGGACAGGTGAGGGAAACGAGATTACCTTAGGGCTCGGATCTTTCATTAACACAAAGCCTGGTTCAGAGCTCAGCTTTAGCTTGTCTCTGCCGAGGAGCAACCTAAAGGTTGAACTCTGAACGTGGTACTGGTTCTGATTTCTTAACCAACCTTTCGTTTTTTTGCCGCCCGCGGTTTCACCAGCGTAATCTGCGTCTTCTTCGCTCCCGCGGTTGCCGGCGCTTTCACCATGGGCTTGCGGCTCGAGGCCTGCAAGCTCTTCTTGAGCGCGCTCATAATATCAAGTCTGGGAACATCCTCAACGGGTTCAAACTCAACAACCTCTCTACCCTTGATCTTGGAATCAATCAGCGTACGCAACGCGGTGTAGTAGTTGTCCGCGGTATCGATCTCTGAAAGCGTCGTCGCCATCTCCTGGACTAACGTCGTCGCCAGTTTCAATTCGTTCTTGTTCAACTTTTGCGCGTCGAGCTTTTGCACGTTCTCGAGGTCGGGCACGTCTTCTATCTTCCTCAGCTCGTGTGGGTAGTGAAGCTTTTGCAACACGAGACCATCTTCATAAGGAAAGACGGCCACCAGATCCTCGCGATCGCGGAGCACGACTTTGCCGACCGCAATCTTGCCCGTTTGCTTCATCACCTCGCGCAGCAGTGCGTAAGGCTTTTCTGAAACTGGACCATCAGGGCCGGCGAAGTAAGGCGCGTCGTAAAACGTGCTCGGTATCTCATCGCGATCGACGAAACCGACGATGTCCACGGCCCTGGTTGTTTTGATCTTTATCTTGGCGATGTCGTCCGGTTCGATTATCGCGTAGCGATCGGGCTCGTACTGATAGCCCTTGGTAATTTGATCGTTGCTCACAATCTCGTTGCATTTTTTGCAGCGCTTGTCGTACCCGATTGGGCCAAAATCATCGCGGTGCAACTGGTTAAACTGAATCTTTTCACTGGTCTCAATGGCGTTATAGATGCGGACGGGAATGGCAACCAACAGGAAACGTATGTGCCCCTTCCAAATAGATCTCATGTCAACCTCTCTTAGTATGAACGCGGACTCGTGCCCGCGCCCGGGTTTGGGAACCGTATTATGCCACGGATTGCACAGATTTCCACAGATAATTCAACTCGCCACAAAGAAGCACAAAAGGCACATGAACAGCGAAAATCGTTCTTGTGCTTTTTGTGCTTCTTTGTGGCTTAAATTGAATGGAGGAGTGCATTGCGCATGGCGCCGGCGCTTTGCCAGCGCTGTGCAGGATCCTTTGCAAGCGCGCGGTCGATGATTTCGCAGACTGGTTGTGGAATGTGAGGCCCACGCTGCCGCAGCGGAACCGCCTGCTGTTCGAAGATGGCGCGAATGGTGTCGTTGACGCTGCTGTTCTTACTCAGGTCGAGCGCCAGGCAGCCCGTCAACAAATTGTACGCTGTCATACCGACTGCGTAGATGTCCGACTGTGGCCGCACGTCGCGGAAGTTGCGCAGTTGTTCCGGCGGCATGTAGGCAAGGGTTCCTGCCATCTCCCCGGCCATCGTCACACCACTCATACCTGAGTGAGTAAAACTCTTAGCCAGCCCAAAGTCGGTTAACTTTGCCAGGAGATTCGGAGATTGACCCGAGACGAGAATGTTCTGATCTTTGAAGTCGCGATGAATGTAGCCCTGCGCATGGGCGAACGCCAACGCATCCAGCGCCTGCGCGATAATCGAGATACCGTCTTCGTACGTGAGCCGGCCGCCCTGGCTCTCGGCGAGTTTGCATGCATCACAACCTTCGACAAACTCTGTTACGAGATAGACCACGCCATTGTGTGTACCCCGATCGATGAACTCAACGATGTTTTTGTGTTTGAGTGCGGCTGCGACGTCGATCTCGCGCATGAAGCGGCGCATCGCTTTATCACTGACCGCAAATTCCGGAAGCAGCGTTTTTATCGCAACCGCGCGCCCGGTGCGTTGGTCTCGACCTAACATCACCGTTCCCATTCCACCGCGGCCCAACAGTTTGACGGTGTCATAACCCGGAATCGCTTGTGGCGAGCGCTTGAGCTCGATGCGACAGTCTTCACACAGGAACGTCAGGTGTTCATCAGGCGTTGATGCTTGTGCTTGTTCGCGACGCCCACAGTTGAGACATTCAACCATCACGAGTACGGGACGCGTTGGTACTCCCGAGTCTTGTGTTGTTTCAGAAAGTTCCGTGGTGGTGACTTCCACGACGAGGATTGTTTCGCCACACTGAATGCGATCGCCATTGTTCAGGTATGCATCTTTCACTCGCTGCCCGTTCACAAAAGTCCCATTCGTCGATCCCAAATCACGCAGGAAAGAATGAGGCGGGTTCATTTCGAGCAGGCAATGATGACGTGAAAAGAAGCGATCGTCAGGCAGACAAAGATGCGCCTCAGGACTGCGACCGATCAAAAAACTATCGTGTTGGGAAAAAGAAAAGATGCGGCCTTTGTATGGGCCGGCGGTGACTTTCAGGTTGACTTGCATCAGGGGTTTGAGCGTTCGATCTCGAGATTGTCAAACGCCACTTCGTAAACGTCGCTGGTGTAGAAGCCCGCGCGCCCGCGCTTGAAGTTTCCGCTGTCGTTAACGCGAGTTAAATACTGGCCGTTGGCGTAAAAAAGCAGGTCCGTCCCGGTGGTTCTAATCTCCAACTGATTAGGAGCGTTCCCGGATCGGATCGCGCTGGATTTTGTCCTTTGAACAAGCGCCGACTGGTTCCCATCCTTGTGCATGATAACTTCATACTCGGGCTGTTCTCCCGGGTAGATCAGCAATGCATAATCCTGGAGCTGCTTTGCCCTCGTCTGTGTACAATGGACCATCAATCCAAATCCTGACACCGGAACATCGCCATTGACACTGCGGGCCGTGACTCTTACGGTTGCGTTTTCAGTGCTGTAAGCGTCCGACGGAGCATACATGACGACGAAGAATTTCTCCTTTGAGCTCATATGATACTGGCCGTTGTCATACCAGATCCGTCCGTACTGCGAAGTCCCGGTGCCCCATTTCTTATCGCTGAAGTCGTCAGAGAGAGATGATGGCGTAGCTGCATTCGCATTGGCGTTTGCGTTGTTGACGTTCGCGTTTGCCGCAACGTTGCCGTTGCGATTCTCATTGCGAACGTTCGCGTTCAGGTTGCTGTTATTCGTGTTTGCTCCGAGACTGGCCAACGCGATGATCATCACGACGAGTCCCACACCGATAACCAGCACAGCGGCGAGTCCGCCCAGTACCCACCAGATCGCATTCGACTTTCTTGCCGGCGCGGTGGTGGGCGTCGGCGACCACTGTTGCGGTGACGGCGGTGGCGGCACTGTCGGACGCGGACTGACGATCGCAGGCTCAGGCCGATAGATCTCTGTTGGTGGCGGTTCGGATGTATCTCTTGGTGGAGGATACCTGATGGTGGCATTTGGATCGGGCGCGCTGGAAAGCGGAGTCCCGTCCTCTAAACAAAAGTTCAGGGAGAGATCGGTGTACGTGCGGTTACAAGTGGGGCAGCGCTTCATTTTGTTAGAGTTCAAATCACTTTACAGGATTTATATTGATTATGAGGATTGACATGTAAATCATGTCTAATCCTGCAATCTGTAAAATGACGGCACAGATTATAAAAAACTCAGGGCAGGCTCAAGCTTTAATCGGTTTTCCGCAGCGCCCGCAGAATTTGGTCCCGGCTGGATAACTGCTGCTACAGCCGCTACAGAACACCTCGACAGGTTTTGGCGCGCGCCAATCAAGCGCCGCAGTTCCGATCGGAACGCCGCAGCGTCCGCAGAATTTGGTATTCGCGGGATAACTGTTCCGGCAGCGCGGACATATAACTCCGCTGGCTGTGCCTGGAAAACTTGAAGGCGCCGCCTGCACGTCCGACACTGGTTGAAAAGTCGTATTGCCGCACTTGCCGCAAAACTTCACTCCTTCAGCAAAACGGGAGTGACACTTCGTGCACATCACGACTACCAACGTTGTCGAGTGTACACCGTGCTTGCTGTCGAGACTGCCGCCGCGCGACGGACTCAACTGCTTACTCGAAGGCCCGATTTTTAGTTGAGCTTCGATGATCTGTTCTGCGATGTCCTCGCGAATCTCGATCACGCGCTCGTCGTCTGGCTCGCCTGACTTTGCAACTCGAAGCACGTGTTGTCCCGGCGCAAGCGAAGTCAGAATCACTCTACCGGAGCGGCCCACACTTCCGTACCGCTCGTCGTCAACGTAAACCTCGGCGCCCGAAGGAGCCATGATTACAAGTCTCGAATCACCTCGTTTCGAAGTGTCGGAGCTTTCGGAAACAGCAGTCGCAAAACTGTCAAACCATTCACTCGCAGTTGCCGGACGGTCAGACATCTCTTTGGCCAGTGCTTTCATGACCGACGCTTCGAGTTCGGCACTCACGTCCGAGCGCAAGCTCGACAAGGCAGGTGGCGCTTGCGTCAACTTTTGCGCGATCAGTTGAGTGATGTTGCCCGTGAAGGGCGGGCGTCCACCGAGCATGTGATAAGCGATTGTTCCCAGCGCGTAGATATCGGCGCGCGCGTCGAGCTGAACACCCGGCTGCATCTGCTCCGGTGCCATGTATTCGGGCGTACCGATGATCCCTCGTGAGGCTGGTCCACTGGCAGAGGTGACGTCGGATCTATCTGGGTTGACGATCTTGGCGAGGCCGAAATCTCCGACCTTCACAAATCCATCTTCGCCGCCAGTCTTCCTTTTCTGTTGCATGAGAAAAATGTTTGCGGGTTTCAGATCGCGGTGCAGGATTCCTTCGTCGTGAGCAGCTTCGATTCCTGCCACAACCTGGCGCATGATCGTCGCGGCTCTTTGCGGATTTACCGTGCCCTCGCGACGCAGCAGGTGAAAGAGGGTCTCGCCTTCCACGTACTCCATCACGAGAAAGAACACGCCTTCCGCGCTTTGGCCAAAATCGTTGACGTCTACGACGTTGGGATGGCGAATTGATGCAGCCGCGCGTGCTTCACGCTCAAAGCGAGCGATGGCTTCACCTTCCTGTAGATCTTCGTCACTGAGAATGTCCGGCCGAACGGTTTTCACAGCAACGCGGCGCGTAAGCAAATTTTGATCGCGTGCGAGATAGACCTGGCCCATCGCGCCGCGGCCGAGTCGTTTCTCGAGCAGGTAGCGCGAGGCTAGCAGCCGCGGTCCGGGCAGAGTCGTTTTCGTGTTTGCCTGATCTTGCGGACAGGTGTCTACGCCGTCTTCATAGCAAACTTCACAACGGGGGCACTCACGCATGGGTTTGTGTTTTTAGTGTGGCCTATGCAGTTGCGAGATCGACGCAACAGGCTGCACAACGCCTCGCCTCCAGCGGAATCGCCGTCAAACAATGAGGACAATCCTTCGTGTTCGGAGGAGGCGGCGGTGCGGCGCGCAACCTGTTCACCGCTTTAACAATCAGGAAAACGATAAATGCAATGATGACAAAACTAATGACATCATTGATAAAGTTTCCATAGGCAATGACGGGCAGCCCTCGCAACTGAGCATCAGCAAGCGATGCCGGCCTCTGACCCGAAATATCGATGAAGAGGTTTGAAAAATCGACGTTGCCAAGCGCCATACCGATGGGCGGCATAAGGACCCCTTCGACGAGTGACGTAATAATCCTTCCAAACGCTGCGCCGATCACTACCGCAACTGCCAGGTTGACCACGTTACCCCGAGCGATGAATTCTTTGAATTCTTTCAGCATGTTGGGTGCTCCTGTTGTTGACTAATGACAATTCTTCGCTAGTTTGAATCCCGCCTTTTCTGCGTCTGCTGTTGTCTTGAAGATCACCTTGTTGGCCTCGCTGATCTCTTTTGCCGGTTGGCAGCCGCCGGAATAATAAGTTTTAGATTGCTTGTCACCAATGACTTCTTCTTCACTGCTTTCGGTCGTGGGGCCGGCTTCGGCGAGAGCATCTTGTTCTTCCTTGGTCTGTCGTCGTTGCGCGACCGTATTTTCTGCGGCGACGTCCATCAACCGCAAGCTTGGTCCACCCGCAACGGTCTGCACGATCAACTGAAAGTCAGCGCAACGTAGTTGTTGACCTCTCGATCTCCAGGACGCCCAGTTCTCAGGAACCTGTAGTGATTGTGAGATCAACTTTATGAACTCTTCGGTTGTGCGGACCTTGAACGTTTCATCGAAACCGATCCAGATCGAGGTGAGTCGTTCATCGAGCAAGTCGAGCGAAATACTTCGCACGCCTTCGAACTTCGACTTATCGATACTTTCGTCGAAATACGGATTGATGGTTGTCTTTGAAACGCCGAAAGGATCAGTGGGGCCAAACTTTGTTTGCGGAACTCGGGCTTTTATCTGTTCCTTGGTCATGCCCAGCCGAAACCCCAACAGCTCAGGCGCCGCGGGAAGTTCAGCTAATTTCTTTGTGCACTGCGCCGGCGCAGATTGAGCCGGCAAGAGGATCAGGAGGGTAAACAACATTGCTCGCAGCATGCGGGGATTATACGACATGAGGTCCACAGTTGACCCGATAGCGTCGGCTCGGCTTTGCTTTTGTGCCTTTGTGCTTCTTTGTGGCTAGGCCGCCTCTTTGGGCCGGACCAGGGAGCGAATTATTCCTTCGAGAGTCGCAGGTTCAAAGGGAGTCGAAACGTACTCATCGCAGCCTGCTGCGAGTGCCTGCTCGCGAAATTGATCGGCGCCGTAAGCCGACACGGCTACAATCGGCACGGCGTTGAGTGACTTCAGATCGCGTATGCGACGCGTAGCCGAGAGTCCATCGAGCTGCGGCATCTGCATGTCCATGATGATCAGATCGGGAGACTCCGTCTCAGCCTGATTAACCGCCTCGAGTCCATTCTCAGCTTCGATCACACGAAACCCCCTGCGCTCTAGCCAGGTGCGCAGCAGCAAACGCGTATCGTCAAAGTCGTCAACTACAAGAACGGTGCGTGGGATGTCGGTCGCCGTGCTCATGCTAATCCTGAGATTACGGGGGACCGTTGGGGGTGGCCTAAGCCTAGCAAAAAACTGCCGCTTGGGGAATGAGTTTATGAGAGGTGTGGTACCCGCGGCAGGGGTCGAACCTGCGACCTTTCGCTCCGGAGGCGAACGCTCTAATCCACTGAGCTACGCGGGCGTGAAGTTAGGATGAAAGATTACTAGCTTGCCTCAAGGTCTGCAAGCCACAAAGAAGCACAAAAAGCACAAATGGTTTAGCTGAAATCTTTGTGCTTTTTGTGCCTCTTTGTGGCGATCTAATTTGCGAGGTTGTGGATGGCGGAGACGATCCAGAAGGAGACTGCGGCGACGAAGGCTGCGGCGGGAATTGTTAGTATCCACGCCCAGACAATTCGTCCGGCTACGCCCCACTTAACAGCCGAAAGCCGGCGAGTGGCGCCGACGCCAACAATCGATCCGGTAATCGTGTGAGTAGTTGAAACAGGTGTTCCAGTGACGGTGACGTATGCGAGTGTCAGTGCGGCTGCTGTCTCCGCGCAGAAACCTCCGACCGGTTTTAACTTCGTGATCCTCGTTCCCATAGTACGAACAATTCGCCAGCCCCCGGAGAGCGTACCTAAAGCGATGGCGGCGTGCGCGGCCAGCACTACCGAAGTCGGAATTTGCGGCAAGCTTCCATCTGGCCCATAAGCCATTCCCCAAACGCCGCCTGCTGTGAGCACAGCGGTGATGATTCCCATCGTCTTCTGCGCATCGTTGCCGCCATGGCCCAAAGAGAAGGCTGCTGCTGAGAAAAGTTGGCCGCGTCTGAAAATCTTGTCGACGCGCGATGCAGACCAACGTCGAAAGATCCAGAAAACCAGCACCATCATCGTGAATCCCAGCAGCGCTCCGATCAGCGGAGACAGCACGATGAACTTGAGCGTCCGAATCCATACTTCAGCCTTGAGTAACCCGCTGACGCCGCCATACGCAGCGATGCCCGCGCCCGCGTAACCGCCGAGCAGTGCATGCGAACTCGACGTCGGCAATCCGAGGTACCACGTAATCAGGTTCCAGATGATTGCTCCAAGAAGTGCAGCGAGCAGCACGTAAAGACGCAGATCGGCACTGATGAGGTCCATCCGGACGCCATCGCCAATCGACTTCGCCACACGCGTGCCGAATACCGCGAATGCAATGAAGTTAAAGAATGCGGCCCAGATTACTGCCATGCCCGGTGAAAGGACTCGCGTTGAGACAACGGTCGCGATCGAGTTCGCGGCATCGTGGAACCCGTTGATGTAATCGAAGACAAGCGCCAGGAAGACGAGGATGATGATGAAGGCCAGGGTTGCGGTCATGATCAGGTTGCCGATTCCAATCGCCGATTGCCAATGGTGGGCGTGCCTCGCTCGCCAAAAATCGGCAATTGGCAACCGGCAATGATTCCTAAGTGTGCTTGATAATCACGCTCTCAATGATGTTAGCCACGTTCTCGCAACGATCCACCGCGGCTTCGAGTTTCTCGTAAACTTCTTTCCATTTCAGCACCGTCAAAGCGTCCGGCGGATCGTGAAATAGCTCCGCGATGGCGGCGTGATAGATATCGTCGCCTTCGTTCTCCAAACGGTGAATCTCGACCAAGCGCTGCGTGACGTTTTTCGGACGCTGTAGCGTTGAAACAATCTCTTTCAATTGCTCGGCCATGCGCTCGATGACGTCCGAGAAATCACGCGCGTAATCAGTAATTTCCTTGACGTCGAAGATGATGATCGCACGCGCCGCGTCGTCGATCAGATCGACGATATCGTCCAGCGCGCTCGACATCATGTAAATATCTTCGCGGTCGAACGGCGTAATGAACGACTTATTCAGCCGGGTGGAAATAGTATGGGTGAGCTCGTCGCAGGCGTGTTCAAGCCCTTTAATGCGCTGGGCGTAGTCGGCGTAATCGTGGTTTTTGTCCGCCAGCATCTCCTTCAGTTCCCGAGCCGCCGCAGAGATGTACAGCGTCATCTGCGTGAACAGATCGAAATACTGATCTTCTTTGGGAAGAAGGTTTAGTAGACCCATAGCAACCCCCACCTTGTCTGAACTCAATCTGAACAAAGGCCCGGAATATAACTTATGAGTTGTCGACTTGCCAAACGTGCCGCCGGTCGTATATCAAAGGCCACCATGACCCGGAATCACTTGGCCGATATTCAACAGCTACTCAGGATCGAGTCAGACGCGATTGCCCAAACAGCAACGCGCCTCGATCCGGTGCAGGTTGAGCGTGTGGTGGAGTTGCTGGCGAACTGCAAAGGGAAAGCGGTGATTCTCGGAGTAGGGAAGTCGGGGATTATCGGGCAGAAAATAGCGGCGACGATGACCAGCGCCGGCACGGCGGCCCTGTATCTTCACCCGTCCGACGCGCTTCACGGGGGTATCGGAATCATTCAGTCCGACGATGTCGTCATTGTGCTGAGCAACAGTGGGGAGACTGATGAGATTATCGCCATGTTGCCTTACTTGAAAAATCGCGATGTGCCGATTGTGGCGATTGTCGGAAACGTCAATTCGACACTCGCACGCCGTGCTGATGCCATGCTCGACGCGTCCGTGGACAAGGAGGCCTGTCCTTTAAACCTGGCTCCGACAACGAGCACGACAGTTGCGCTGGCGATCGGCGACGCGCTGGCCATGACCGTGATGAAAGTAAAAGGGCTCACGTCCGACGATTTCGCCGTGAATCATCCCGCCGGGAGACTGGGAAAGAGACTCACGTTGCGCGTTGCGGATCTGATGCACTGCGACGGTGAGAACCCCACGATCGCTACCGGAGCTTCGTGGGTTGAGGTCGTGCGAGCGATCAGCAAAGGCGGACTCGGGGCCGTGTGCGTGGTTGATGCTGCTGGTCGTTTAGAGGGAATCATTACGGACGGCGATCTGCGACGGGCGATCGAACAGACCAGCCACGATTCGTTAGCAAAGCTAACCGGCGATGATTTCATGACACGCAAGCCGGTCGTTGCGACGCCGGAATTACTTGCGTTCGATGCGTTACGATTGATGGAAGATCGACCGTCGCAGATTTCGGTGTTGCCGGTGATTGATCAAGATGGGAACTGTGTGGGATTAATTAGACTACACGACATTGTTCGCAGCGGGCTTTAGACAGGATTCTTGTCACATGTTGACGATGTCCCACGCCGATCGGACGCGCAGCAGCTTTGACATCAAACCCGCATGCATGATGTGCCCGCTACGTTCGGCGACAACCTTCCCGAGTATCGGCATTCCCAACAACGCCAGATCGCCGATGATGTCCAGAATCTTGTGACGCACGAACTCATCTCGAAACCGCAAGCCCGTTTCATTCAACATACCGTCGGGCGTGAGTACGATTGCATTGTCGAGTGATCCGCCGCGAATCAGGTTTGCCCGCCGCAAAGCCTCGATCTCGTTAGTGAAGCCAAACGTTCGCGCCGCTGCGATGTCGCGGCTGAAGGCGCCGTTGTTCAGTTCCACAAACAAACTCTGCACTCCGATCAGCGGATGCGCGAAGTCGATCAGGCAGTCGATCTGATAGGTGTCTGCCGGCTCGACACTAATGCGGCGATTACCTTGTTCGAACGAGACTTTTTCACGCACGAGTAACGCGCGCCTCGCAAGTGGTTGCTCGACGAGACCTGCCCGTTCGATGATCTGCGCAAAATCTTCCGCCGAACCATCCATGATCGGGATCTCGAGATTGTCGACTTCGATAAAAACGTTATCGACACCCAATCCTCGTAAGGCAGCAAGCAGGTGTTCGACAGTCGAGAGCATGACGCCGGTACGCATCAGTGTCGTTGCGTACCCGCAGTGAGCGACAGACTCCACAGTGGCGGGAATTTCAAAGCCGCCCAAATCGGTGCGACGGAAAACGTAGCCGGTATCAGGTGGGGCCGGAACCAGACGAATGTGAACGGGAACGGCCGTGTGCAGTCCTATTCCATGCGTTTCGACAGCACTGCCGAGGGTAGTCTGTTTAATCAAAAGTCGGGACCCTTGGTTGCGAGTATGTGCATACTTCGCTTTCTAACAGAGCAACCAATGTACCGTTTGGAAACCGAAGTTTCTGCGATATGTGTGTGGCGGGCAAGCCACATCGGCAAGAGTTGTGGAGACGTTCCGCCACAGTTTTTCTGTCCCCTTCCTCTAGAAATTTGAATAGCCTTTATTGCTGGAGTACACTCACGTCAACAAACCGTCGGGACGCCAGGGCTTTTCGGCGTGCGTTTGAAGAAAACAGCGCTTTCGCACCACGACTGTGGTTGAAAGAAACGCAACGCCAGCGCTCCGAAGAGCAAGAGAGTGAAATCCTCAAGTCACTCTCGGTGGAGAAACCGCGATGCCAGACCTTGAAATCACTTGTTCGGAATGCAGTTCTCCGTTCACGTTTACGGAACGCGAACAAGATTATTACCGGGAACGTAACCTGACTCACCCGAAACGTTGTAAGCCATGCCGCGATGCAAGGCGTGCAAATTTCGGTGGATCAAAAGCGCAAGGAGGTGAGCGTCAACGATTTGAGATCACCTGCGATCAGTGTGGCAAGAACGATTCGGTACCGTTCAAGCCATCATCGGGCAGGCCGGTCTTATGCAGCGATTGTTTTAGCGCGAATCGTGCGCAACCAAGAGCTTAACTAGCCCAGGCCCAGGTTTTAAATTAAAGTAAGTTTCCCGACGCGGAGATTGTTCACGCGATTGACGGCGAAGAACGCCTTAAAAAGAGCTTTGATGAGTTACGAAACTATTCAACTCGAAATGCGCGGTTCGGTTTGTGTGTTGACTTTGAACCGGCCGGACCGTTTGAACGCGCTCACTGTTCAAGTTGCTAATGAGTTTAAGGCCGCGGTCAATGAAGCACTCGAGCGCGGCGCGCGAGCGATCGTACTGACAGGAGCAGGCCGTGCATTTTGCGCCGGCGGAGACGTTCGTGAGATGCAGGAGCTCGCAAAGAAAGACGGTCGATTGGAAGCTTTCTTTGACGAGCCGTTGCGACTCTTGAACGAGGCAATACTTTTGATTCGTCAAACGCCGGTGCCGTTCATCGCCGCGGTGAATGGTGTTGCTTCCGGAGGAGGATGCAATCTCGCTTTGGCTTGCGACCTCGTGGTTGCGGCCGAGAGCGCCAGGTTCAATCAGGCTTTTATCAAGATCGGTCTTACGCCTGATTGTGGTGGAACATTCATCCTGCCCCGACTCGTAGGTTGGAAACGCGCGACGGAGTTGTTGTTCAGTGGGGACCTGATTAGTGCGACGGCAGCAGCAGAGATGGGAATGATCAATTCGGTGGCGCCGGACGACGAGTTGATGAACAAAGCGATGGCCATGGCTGACAAACTCGCGCAGGCGCCAACGGCAGCGATAGGGCAGATCAAGTTGTTGTTAGAGGCCAGCGCTGCAAACGATTTTAAAAGTCAACTGGATCTCGAGCGTAAGACGCAAATTGAATCAGGACGGACAAAAGATTTTGTAGAAGGTGTTACAGCATTTTTGGAAAAACGGCCGCCGCGATTTGTTGGAGGATGACGTTCGAAGAGAACGAAGCAGATCGCGAGCCGCCTGAACAAACGGGCGGCTCTTTTCATTGGCGATTGCCAATGCCGATTGCCGATTTGTTAAGGCAGATAGCCCTTCTTCAAATTGGCACTCGGCAATTGGAAATTGGAAATTAGCAAAATGGATTCGCTCACCTACATGCAGCTCCTGCGGCGCAATCGTTCTTTCAGGCGATTGTGGGCCGGGCAGGTAGTCTCCGAGATGGGCAATTGGTTCAACTTTATTGCCGCGCTCGGGTTGGTCCGTGTTGTGTCAAATGCGTCGCCGGAAGTAACCACAATCCTTCTGATCTCTCGGCTCGTGCCATTCACACTGTTCGCTCCGCTTGCCGGTGCGTTTGTCGATCGTTGGTCGCGTCGCGTAGTGATGATTGTGACGGACATCCTGCGCGTCGTAGTGGCGCTCGGCTTCCTGCTGGTTCGAAGTCCTGAGGATTTGTGGCTCGCCTATTTATGCACTGCTCTGCTTTCGGTTTTCGGTACGTTCTTCGAAGCAGCGAAGAACGCGGCGGTTCCGAACATTACAGGCGAACGCGATCTGCTTGCGGGTAATGCGTTGATGTTTTCGTCACGGTTTCTGCTGATGTCGTTGGGTGCAGCGCTTGGTGGCTGGACCGCTGCGTACGTCGGCTACGAGGCCGCATTCATCATCAATGCTCTCTCGTTTTTTGCGTCGGCGTATTCCGTGTGGCTTGTGCCTGAGAAGGAAACACGTAGCCCAACGGATGCTGTTATGGACCGGCCAAAGAGTCTTTATCGAGGCTACTGGTCTGACATGCGCGAAGGATGGACTTACATCGTGACCCACGCGCCGGTGGCAACGATTCTCGGGGTCAATATCGTGTGGGCCACTGGTGGCGGCGCGATGAATCTTATTGCCGAGCGCCTGGGCGCATTGGTTTTCGCTGGTGAGAACGGCATCAGTCCCGATGCAGCAGTTGCTGCTTTCTATTTTGCCGGAGGCTTCGGTCTGTTTATCGGCATGATGATCGCGCGGCGCGTGGGTGCATATTTTGAGCTGAGGCAACGAACGGTTGCCTTCATTGGCTGGACCCTGTTTATTCAGGGAGTGTTTTATGCCCTGGCCGGTGTTATGCCGACGTTGGTGTTGGCCTGTCTGATGATGTGCATCTCACGCGTGCTGCTGGGTGCGGAGTTTGCCGTGCAGGAAACTCTTTTGATGCGCCTGGTTCCTGACCATTTGAGGGGCAGAGTCTCGACCAGCGATCGCGCCGCTGAAATGCTGATCTGGGCGTTTTCAACCGCCGCGGCTGGATGGTCACTTCATACAATTTCGCCCCAAACGTTAACAGTCGTTTCGGGTTTGCTGTCGGGAACGGCGGGAATCATGTGGCTGATCCTGTTTATGACAAGAAGGGTCCGGCTGCCAAAACGAGTGTCCGGGGCGAGACCTCAGGAGGAGCAGAAGCAAGTGGCAGCAGCAGGAGATTAAGTCCTGCTGCTGTTACAATCACCACCATGCGCGTTCGAGGTCGCCGTCGCAAGTCAGTAGCATTCTTCATCACGCTGAGCGCGTGTCTTGTCGCCCTCGCGATCGCGTTGAACGTCGGTTGGATCATTCTCAACTGGCGTGAAGTCGCGCTGCTTGTCTTCGGGATCATATTCTTCCTGGTCCTTATCTTCGGCCTGGTGCTCAATACTACATTCCTCATCCGCGAGATACGACGCAACGAACAACACGACGCTTTTATCAACGCCGTCACTCACGAACTAAAAACTCCTATCGCTTCCATCCGGCTCTATCTCGAAACACTGAAGGCACGCGACGTTGACGAACAACAGCGACGCGAGTTTTACAACATCATGCTGGCCGACAGCGATCGACTCCTGTTGACGGTTGAGCAGGTCTTACGGGCAGGACGCACCGGACACAAGCGTCGTCGCATTACGAATTCCGTGATCAATCTCGGTGAGATGGTCCAGGAATGTTTGGAACTGACACGCCTCCGTTACGGACTCGATGAAACGGCGCTGATCTATAACGCGTCGCCGGATGCAAGCTCCGCAAAGGTATCGGGCGATGTTGATGAATTGCGTGCTGCGTTTTCGAACCTGTTGGATAATGCGGTGAAGTATTCAGACGATGAGGTGCACGTTTCCGTTTCCGTTTCAGCATTGGACGATAAACGAGTCGCGGTGCGTGTCGTAGACAATGGCATTGGCATTCCCAACGCGCAACTGAAACGGATCTTCACTCGGTTCTATCGCGTTCCTGGTCGATTCATGGCGCGGGTCAAGGGGACTGGTTTGGGATTATTTATTGTTCACTCAGTAATTAAGAAACACGGTGGCCGGGTGTTTGCTGAGAGCCCCGGGTTAGGACACGGAAGCACGTTCACCGTTCACTTGCCTCGGATTAATTCATAATGACTTCAGTTCTAATCGTTGAAGACGAGAAACACCTGGCTGATGGTTTACGCTATAACCTGAACGCCGAAGGCTACGACGTCGAGACCGTCGGCAATGGCGAAGAGGCATTTTCGCTGTTGATTGAGCGTAAGAAGACTTACGACGTGCTGGTGCTCGACGTGATGTTGCCGGGCATTGATGGGTTTTCATTAGCATCAAAACTGCGTGCGCAGGGACAGTTTGTTCCGATTCTGATGTTGACGGCACGAGGCCAAGCGGAAGACGTGCTGCGAGGGTTTGAAGCGGGCGCCGATGATTATCTTCCGAAGCCGTTCGAGCTTTCAGTTTTGCTGGCACGAATCAATGCTTTGTTACGCCGGCGTGAGTGGTTTCATAAAGATCGCAACCGTGTTTCGCCAAATGGTTCGTCGCAGGTCTTTGATTTCAGTGGCAAGACGATCGACTTCGAGGCGCTGGAGCTCCGGTCAGGTACACAAACTGTGAACCTGACGTTGATGGAAGCGGATCTGCTGCGCTATTTGATCAACCACGAGGGAAAGATTGTGTCGCGCAGTGCGATCCTGGAAGACGTTTGGGGCTTGCGCGAAGACACGGATACGAGGGCGATCGATAACTTCATCGTGCGTTTGCGGAAGTATATTGAAGACGAGCCCTCGCGCCCGCGTCACCTGCTAACTGTTAGAGGTGTAGGTTACAAGTTCGTTTCGACGGCGTAGTAACAGTTCTTAGAAACGGACGCGTTGGGGAGGTCGAAGTTATTCACCGCTTCACACGGGCTCTCACTGTTCACTCTTCCATGTGCTGCCAAATGTCCGGCCTCGTCCCGTCAATGTCGGTGAAGCCATACACTCGCGCCAATTCACCTGAGCTGACCGACTGCTGATTCCAACGAGCGCGATCCGGGTCCAATGCAAGCGAAGCGATAGCGCGACCGACGTAGCGTGGCGATTCAGAAAGCTCGAAGTCGGGCGGTGCAACGGGTTGCCCGGTCTGTGCGCGTGCTGGATCCAGCGCATCACGCCAGTTGCTCTCGGTGATACCAAAGTTATCAAGCATCATCTCTGAGCGCAGCCAGCCGGGCGTGATCGCCACTGCCGTCGCCCCATAAGACGCGAGTTCGTGTCCTTGTGAGAACGCAAGCCGGTTCACTGCGACTTTGGCCAGATCGTAATAGACCGAAATTCTGTAGTGCGACGCGTTGTACTTCGTCGTGCCATCAGTGACTTCGACGAGCAGTCCACCGGGTTGCGAGATGAGTAAGGGTAAAAGATACTTTGAGGTAATGATGTGGGTGTCGATCGCGAGACGCAGGATGCGGACCGTTCGCCAGGTCGAGTTCCCACACAGGCGTATTCCACTCGGAAGGGCCGCCCTTAAGCAGCTCTGCGCCCCAGATGTCGTTCACCAGTATGTCAAGCTTTCCGAAATCGTGTTGCAGACGCTCTGCCAATAGCTCCACTTCATGTGGGACCAGGTGGTCCATAGGTATGGCAATTCCAGTGCCGCCGAGCTTCGTCACTAACTCCACAGTCTCCTCGATCGTCTCACTGCGGTCATAGTCTGACTTAAGCCGCCGAAGACTACTGGTCCGGCCAGTGCAGATGACGGTGGCGCCTGCTTCCCCCAGCGCGGCGGCGATACCTCGGCCTGCGCCCCTCGTAGCACCAGCAACTACCGCCACCCGCCCACGCAGCGCACCCCGATCGTAAGGTAAATTCATGAGCAGCAATCGTCGGGCCGACTCTTATTAGCTATTCGCCACGATCAGCGACGCACGCACGCCAAGCATGTCCGAAAAGTCTTTTGAATAGACCGAACTGACTTTCCTTACACGCCCGATCTTCTCCACCAATTCCTCATTCGATATAAAACCATTTTCAGTATGCGCGATCGCCCAGGTAGGGATGTGTGAAGCCGTGCGCAAGAGATCTTCAACAAACCCGAGATACTGCTGTTTGCTCTGCACGCGCGAGCCTAGTCGCGCGCCACGTTCCCTTTCAAGCTCCAACCAGAAGTCGTCGCCGCCGCGCAGCCACTCCTCGCGCCAGGTCACAATCGGATCTTTCGCGGTATTAGTTTGCATAACCGGAACCGGTAATCTCAAAAACAG
Organism: uncultured Acidobacteriota bacterium; assembly: GCA_963826255.1. GTDB lineage: Bacteria > Acidobacteriota > Blastocatellia > Pyrinomonadales > Pyrinomonadaceae > PSRF01. Next base: position 3,675,538 of record CAWGWK010000002.1, on the reverse strand, counting down.
CAGGTCGGTGTGATGCCGCTCAGCGACGAAGTTGCGCACGTCCTGATTTGTGCTCTTGTTGCGCATCGAGTTGTCTTGCGGCTTAGGCAGGCAATCAAGCATGCGACGAAAAACGTCCGGCAGTGAAAAAGGTTGACGAAGGTTACGCGTCTGCTCGTTGAAGGAGAGAACGTAGTCGCCGGTCATCATTCCGGCGGTCAGCGCGAGAGCACGTTTGTAAGGTTCGAGGTGCTCGGCGTTGAAGCGCAGATTATCAAACCACCACGTATCGGTCTCGTTGAACCATTTCAGCAGTGCCGGGTTTTCGAGTTTCTCGCGAGGAACATAAGCATCGTCGAGCAAGACATTGAAATCATCTTCATCGAGTTGCTCCGTGTTGTTTTCAACCAGGGCGAATGCTTTCGTGTAAGACCAGATCATTGGATCGTTCGCGGCGACACGAACTTTCCAGTTCTTCAACTGAACACACATCTCCGGCTCTCCGGTAAACGGCAATGCGACTGAAGCAAACTTCAGTCGCCGGAGAACGCCCAACTCAAAAGCCAGCCAACCGTTTGAAAACTGCATATCAACTACTTCGAAAACGATGAAAACAGATCCCAACCACGGCTCTTTCTTTCAACCATGTCCGGCGCCATAGAATCGACTCTTGCAAAGGACTCCAACTCAGGGATTCCTTCGAGTGAGAGAAACACGTTAACTACACCCGGATCAAACTCGATCCCGGCACGATCTACAAGCTCACGTTTCGCAGCTTCTTCAGTCAGCGCGGGCCGAAACGGGCGCGCATCAGTGAGCGCCGCATACGAATCAGCAACGCGCAGTATTCGAGCGGCCAACGGAATCTCTTCGCGCCTGAGTGCGTCGGGATAGCCTGCACCATTCCACCACTCATGATACCAACGGACCAGCAGTTGAGCAGCGCGATCTGCTCCCACTCTCGATGCCTCGCGTTCACCGATTACCGGATGGCGCGCCAGATCGAGTCGCTCTTCATCTGACAAAGGGCCGGTGGCCTGTATGTAATCACGCTCCATGGCCACTTCACCGAGATCGTGCAACAAGGCTGCGGTGTGCAACGAACCGCGATCGTGCCGCGCAAGGTGAAACGCCTTCGCGATCTCGTCGGCGATGCCGGCGATGCGTTGCGCGTGCGGGTTCTCGTAGCGCTCGAACTTATCCACAGTCTTAGCAAGCTGTATGAAAGCTTCCGCTGCCGCGCCATCGATTAAGTCTGTGCTGTGCACTGCCGCCATTTTTTTACTTTTACAGGATAACCAGAATTAACCTGTAATCCTGTAACAAACTATTTTAATGCTCGCAACAGGTCACGGGCCTTTCGGTTGTTCGGGTCGGCAGCGACCGCCCGCTCGGCTTCGCCTTTCGCTCGCAGTTTCAATCCAAGGTCTCGATACAACTCCGCCAGCATCACTCGATATTCTGCGTTACCCGGATCAAGTTTGATCGCTGCTTGCAATTCTGTTTCAGCTGCACGCCGCGTACTCTCATCACCGGCGAGCACGTGACCGTAAAACGCGCGGTAGCGAGCTTCATTCGGAACCGCCCTCGCCGCCGACGCAAAGAGTCCCATCGCAGCTTTCTTTTGGCCCAACTCGAGCGCAGCAAAGCCTTCTTTAAACTGAATCTCAGCGCGTTCGGCTAAGGGCATGACAGGGTCTGCGACGCCTTGCGCAACCTGTTCCGCCTGTGGCGTGGGTGTTGTTGCTTTCGGCGCCGACTCTCCTAACTGTTGTGCCCTCTTTCTCGCCGCGAGCTTCGAGTTGTAACTTGCGCGAAGACCGTCATCACGCAACGTGTCGTACGCCTGTGTGATTCGCGCAAACGCTGATTCGATACGAGCTACCAGGGAGGCTTCGGCTTTGCGGAATCTGTCCGGATGATACTGCCGCGCGAGTTGGTAATAGACGTTCTTCACGTTCTGAGCGGACTCGTTAAAACCAACACCCAACACGTCGTAATACGTTTGCGCGTTTTTCACGCGCGCAAGAAAGTTCTCGACGTCATTTGGATCGACTTTCGCCGGCTCGGGCCTGGCAACTTCCTTTTCAGGTTCGGGCTGCGGGTCCGGCCGCGAGCCCGGTTGGGAATCGCTAAACGCGCTCTGCCAACGTTCTCGTTTAAGTAGACCACCTAATACAAGTGAATAGACAATTCCCAATGTCTCCGTCTCACCAACTCCGCTAACAGCGATCAGATCTCTCAAGATCATTGGCTTATCAACACGTGAAAATAGAAAGCCCTCCGTCGGTAGTAAATTGTCATTGATCGCCGGCTCGATAACTGGGGAAATCAATTCAGCTCGATCGCCGAAGCGTGACGCAGCAAACTTCGCTGGTAACCGGCGTCCAGCATCAAGCAGGAGTGAGCCCGCTTCGATCTTGAGGTTCAATTGTTCGTTGAGACGAGATCTCGAATCGAAATCCCACGTCCCTTCAGTCCATAATAGTGCCAGGCGAAGGATGTCGGAAACCTGTTTAGCCTGCACTTGCTCGGCGGTATCCGGAGACAACAGATTTTGCGCACACAGCACCTTGACGAGATCGAAATCCGAAACCCGGTCGTTGAACTGTCTGAGGTCCTGATCCGAAATCAAGTTGCTCTTCACGAGGTAGTCGCGCAGGCGAAGAGTCCGCACGTTCGAGGCGGCGTAGATGCAGTTACCGTTGTCAAAATAGGCAACGACCTTGACGCGCTCGTGCTCGAGGCGCAACCGGCCGCCCAGAGACTTCGACGAGATTTCATGAATGAGTTCCGCGAGCGGATGCTCGCTGAGTAGGCCTTTCATTCCGGAACATAATTAACCACAAAGGCACAAAGACACAAAATGGTGAATAAAGAGGTCTATTTTCTTATGGTTTGTGCCCTGTAGTTGATTTCTTAGTCTTTGACAGTCTTCAAGGCCAATTCTATATTGATGCCACAACAACCCTGACTGACTCCCCGGTTGAAGAAACTTCAAGCAGGTTGAGATCTATATGGATGAACTAGCAAGCAACGGTGTTGACAGGCAAACAACCACTACTCCCAACGGTGCGACGGCCGTCAGCGCAGCAGCGGAAGAAAGCTCACATCAGCAGGTCGAAATCCTGATAGACGAGTTAAGGAAGCGGACTGCCGAACTCGAAGAAGCAAATCGTGAATTGCGACGCGTCTCTCATTACCGCTCACTGTTCCTGGCGCGGATGTCGCACGAGTTGCGCACGCCTCTGACTTCTATTTTGGGATTCAGTGAGATCCTGCTCGATCAAGAGGAACTAACCGATACCCAGCGAAGGTTTTGTCAGAAGGTCCAGGACTCCGGCTTTCAGTTGCAAGCGAGTTTGAATCAACTCGTCGATCTCTCGCGGATTGAAGCGGGACAAACGGAAGTGTTTGTCCAGGAGTTCTCGTTGCGAGATACGCTGCGCGAATCATGTGCGGCAGCGGCGCGCATGGCGCAGAAGCAACAGGTGAAGATCGACTACGAAGTCGCTCCCGAGGTCACTACCATCGTTACCGATCAGGGAAAGCTGCGACAAACTCTTTTCAACTTTATTGCGTGGGCGGTTAGTCGTAGCCCTGCGGGTGAAGCAGTTGATGTCACCGCGGATATCGATGGGCAAGGAATGCTGTGGATCAGAGTGATCGACAACGGCGAAGTGCGCGCGGATACGGCAAACATTTTCGATCCTGAGCATGGCTCGCCGGGCCGTGAGCCCAACATCAACGAGCTCGGAATTATTATCGGCCGTAAACTGCTCGAACTGATTGGCGGAAAAGTGAGTTTGGAAAATCTCGTCCCGCGCGGGCTCGCGGCGACGATTCAAATACCAGCACGTCCATCGAAGGGATAACTGCTGCGGATGGAAGAGACGACAGTTCGGGAGTGCACGACGATTGAGGAGTTTGATCGATGTGTTCAACTGCAACGCGAGGCATTCGGCCTTCCTGATCTGGAACTCTCGCCGCGTCGTCACTTGATCGTTTCACGCCAGGCCGGTGGATGGACGTTGGGCGCTTTTGCCGCAGACCGCATGGTCGGGTTCGTTCATCACCTCGCCGCGGTGCGTGGCAACGAGGTATTTGGCTACTCGCACGTGATGGCGGTGGCGAAGGATTATCAAAACAAGGGTGTGGGCGCGCGTTTGAAGTGGGCGCAGAGACAGCGTGCACTCAGCGAAGGCAGAACGTTCATCAAGTGGACCTGGGATCCGATGCAGGCGCGCAACGCGCATTTCAATCTCAACCGGCTGGGCGCGATTGTCACTACCTATGCTGGCAACTTTTATGGGATTGATTACGACGCTCAGCAAACACTTGCTGAACAACCGGGATTGCCAAGCGATCGGTTGGTTGCGACGTGGCATTTGAGTTCCGCGCGAGTCGTAGCTCTTGCGGCTGGTGCTGTCTCGCCGCTCGAGGCGAAACCGGTTGCGACAGTTGCCATACCAGCGGAATGGAACGCGCTCGTCAAGCAGGACGCAGTTCGCGCGCGAGACGAACAAGCGCGCGTGCGAGCGGAGTTCGAAAAAGCGTTTGCGCAACAACTGATTTGCGCTGGATTTGAACGAGGGGACCAGGAGTCTCGCTATCTGTTATTCGAGCCGGGTACATGATTTGTGCCTTTTCGTGGCATGAACTTCACTAAATTTGACCGCTATGTAGATCGCCAGTCACGCAGCTTCATTGAGCGCTTGCAGAACCTCTGCCGCATGCCTTCAGTTGCGGCGCGCGGCAGCGGCATGCGCGCCATCGCAGAAACAGTTGAACAGTCAATGCAGCGAGTCGGCATCGGCACGCGTTCGTTTCGCGTCGGCTCCGGCTATCCAATCATCTATGGTGAGTGTGGCGGTGGTCCAAGAACTTTCGTTGTTTATGGTCACTACGACGTACAGCCGGTGGGTCATTTAACTGATTGGTCCTCAGGTCCTTTCGCCGCGACTATCGAAGACGGGAAGTTGTACGCACGAGGCGCTGCAAACAGTAAAGGAGATCTTGTTGCGCGTCTCGCCGCAGTTGAAGCCTATCAAAAAACTTTCGGCAAGCTTCCGGTGACGTTGCGTTTCATTGTCGAAGGAGAAGACGGGCTCGGCAGTCCCAGCCTCTATCGTTTCACCACCGAGAACGCCGAGTTACTGAAAGCTGATGGCTGTTTGTGGGACGAAGGATCGAGCGACACCAAAGAGACGCCGATCATCAGCCTCGGTTTCAAGGGCATCACGTTTTTGGAACTTCGCGCCTATGGCGCGCACTCGGATCTTCATTCGAAGTGGGGCGCCATCGTTCCGAATCCCGCCTGGCGGCTGGTCCAGGCGCTCGCGACGATCACCTCGCCGAAAGGCGTGATCACCATCGACGGTTTCTCATCGTACATCGCACCGATCAGCGACGAGGACTCAGAAGTCTTGCGCGCAATCGAACTGGATGAAGCGGGACTGAAACGTGAGTTTCGTATCGGTGGCTGGGTCAGAGCCATGAAAGGCCAGACGCTGGTGAAGGAACACATCTTTGGTCCAACCTGCACGATCTGTGGTATGCATACCGGTCACACCGAAGCAGGCGCGAAAACCGTTTTGCCAAGCACGGCAATGGCGCGGCTCGATTTTAGACTTGTGCCGGATCTAACTGCGCAAATCGTAGTCGGACTGTTGCGCGAACATCTCGACGTTCGTGGTTTCAAAGACATCGAGATTATCGAACTCGGAAGTGCGCCGCTGGCGAAATCGTCGGCAAAGTCGCGCGTTGCTCGCGCAGTGATTGAGTCGGCGATTGAAGTCTACGGCAAGCCGCCGCTCATCTATCCGATGGATCCTTCGAGCGGACCGGTCGGTGCGGTGTGTGGAGTTTCGGAACCTCCGACGCCGGTAGCGTCTTTTGGTACGAGTTACGCTGGATCAAATCCTCACGGTCCAAATGAGAATATCCGCGTTGAAGATTTTTTGAAGAGCATCAAGCTCATCGGACGCGTGATTCACAAGCTGGCTGCGTCAAAGTCGAAGCCGGTCACGGATCCGCATGAGGACAGCAAACCAACCGCGCCGCTGCCGAAGCCAAAATTACGAGCCACGGATTGAACGGATAAATACAGATTCATCCGTAATCATTCGTGTAATCCGTGGCCCAAAGAAGGTGTGAACATTGACAGCGAGGGCTACCGCACGCCAGATCGAGAAACTCAGAGACGAGATTCGACGTCATGACGAACTTTATTACGTCGAAAACTCTCCAGAGATCTCCGACCGCGAGTACGATCAACTACTCGAAGATCTCCAGAAGCTCGAACAACAGCATCCAGAGCTAATCACGCCCGACAGCCCCACGCAGAGAGTTGGCGGACGCCCCGCGGAAGGATTTCCCGAGGTCGTTCACACCCGCCAGATGCTCTCGCTAGACAACAGCTACAACATCGACGAGCTGCGCGCCTTTGACGATCGTAGCCGTCGTTTGGCGGAAGGGCGTGCGCTCGAGTATGTCGCGGAGCTCAAGATCGATGGTTTGTCACTTTCACTGCAATACGAAGATGGGGTGCTGGCACGTGGTGTAACGCGTGGCGACGGTCGCATCGGTGAAGACGTCACGCAAAATGCGCGAACGATCCGCAGCATTCCCTTGCGCCTTAAAACTCAGAAGAAGAGCATCGATTCAGCTCTCGAAGTGCGTGGCGAAGTTTTTATCCCGCGAGAAGTTTTTGAAAGAACGAATGCTGAGAGAGAAGAGTTAGGCGAGCCGCGTTTTGCAAATCCACGCAACGCAGCCGCCGGCGCGATCCGGCAATTGGACTCCCGACTGGTTGCGCGTCGCAAGCTCGATATGTTTGCTTACGATCTGCTGGTGAATGGACGTAAGCCGTTTCCCACTCACTGGGAAGCGCTCGACTGGCTGGAGCAGGCGGGCTTTCGCGTTAATCCACATCGCAAACTTTGTAAGACGATCGACGAAGTCATCGAGTTTGCGAATGAGAAAGAAGCCCTTCGCGATGACCTCGGTTATGAAATTGATGGCCTGGTTGTAAAGGTCAACTCCACTTCGCTGCAAGACGAGTTTGGCGCGACACAGAAAGCACCGCGCTGGGCCAGCGCTTACAAGTACCCCGCGCGCCAGGCATCAACAAAGGTTTTGGATATCTTTGTCTCCGTAGGACGGACCGGCGCACTAACACCTGTTGCCTTCCTGGAGCCGGTATTTCTCGCCGGCACGACCGTCGCTCGAGCGACGCTGCACAACGAAGACGAGATCAGGCGTTTAGGAGTCAAGATCGGCGATTGGGTTTTGATCGAGAAGAGCGGCGAGATCATTCCCAAAGTGCTCAGCGTGGTTACTTCAAAACGCACCGGAAAGGAAAAAGAATTTCAGCCGCCTGAGAACTGTCCGGTTTGCGGTGGCTTGATATCGCGTCCGGAAGGTGAAGTCGTGGCCCGCTGTGTGGCAGCAGATTGTCAGGCACAATTGATGGGCAGGCTGCTTCACTTCGCTTCGCGACGCGCGATGCGAATCGAAGGCCTGGGTGAAGTGCTCGCGGAGCAACTGGTCGCAGCGAGTCTTGTGAAGGACGTTGGGGATCTTTATTCCCTGACGCTGGAGCAGGTCGCGGGGCTAGCGCGGATGGCGAAGAAGTCAGCGACAAATCTCCTATCGCAGATCGAAGCCAGTAAGTCGCGAGATTTGAGCAATCTGATTTACGCGTTGGGAATCCGTCACGTTGGCGAGAGAACAGGCGGTATTTTGGCGCATGAGCTCGGCTCGCTCGAGCGCCTGGCGAGCGCGTCGGTTGAAGAGTTGGACGCGATCCCGGAGATCGGTTTGACTGTGGCCGAAAGTGTGCACGATTGGTTTGATGATGAAGGGAATCGCGCGCTATGTGATAGGCTGCGTGCCGCTGGAGTAAAAACGGAGACCGATCGTAGAAGCAGTACGAACGTCGATGAACGTTTTGTCGGTAAGCAGTTTGTACTGACCGGGACGCTGATCGGTTTCACTCGCGATGAAGCGCGCGCGTTGATCGAAGCACGAGGTGGGCGAGTTAATTCTTCTGTCAGCAAGAAGACAAATTACGTCGTCGCCGGTGAGGCCGCGGGATCGAAACTCGACAAAGCGCAGTCACTCGGCGTAACCGTTCTCGACGAAGCCACATTTAAGACAATGCTGGATTAGCCACAAAAGAGGCACAAAAAACACAAAATGAGCAGCATAGAACCAACTAAGAAACTGGAATTGCTTTACACACTATTTTGTGACGACGTACGGCTGGAGGCGGGGAACAAGCTCTCCTTCATGGGTGTCTTTCAGAACATCATGGTGCAACAGTTGCCGGTTTCGTTGATCAAGTTTGCCGTCGTGAACCATTGGCAGGGTCAGGGGAGTTATCTTTCGGAGGTACGAATCCTCACACCCGATCGGCAACACCCCATCGTCGTATCGCAACCTACGCGGTTTGAAATTGCATCCGGTGGCTTCGCGGATAACATCAGTTTCTTCGTGAACGTGACGTTCCCGACCGCCGGCCGCTACGTAGTGCAGACCTTGATCGATTCGAGTCTTTATCAAGAGCAGGTGTTAACAGTCTCCGACGTCACCGAGTCTGAGCTACTCGGTGCGTCGGAGGCAGTTAATTAAGCCGTGGCTGGGGAGCCTAGCCTACGTCAATTTTGAACAGTTTAATTTTGGAATTGAGAGTGGTTGCCTTTATTCCAAGGAGCCTTGCTGCCTTCGCCTGGTTTCCACCAGTCTCCGCCAGCGCCATCTTGATCAGGTGGGTCTCGAACCTTTGCACTTCATCATAGAAGTTGATCCCGCTGACAATATCCAGCGGTTTAAGTCTGGTTGCCTCCTCAGTAAAAGACTTATCACGTGCCAGCGTTTCTGCTTCTGACAAAAGTGCGTCAGCCAGATCGACAACGCGTTGAATGCGGTCTCGATCCGGTCGCTCAGCGAGTTTCAAACGCACAGTTCGTTCAGGCAGTTGGCTAACACCGGACTGTCTCAAGTTGTCGGTTTCCATAACAGCTGCTTGCTCGACGTTCATTAAATACTCCCCTTTCGGAACTGGACCTCTTGATACGGAAACACCAAGCTCCGAAAATCCGTGACAAATATTTTTTCAGATGAATTCGGATGAAATAGAGGGAGAAAAGGTTTGCAAAGAAAAAATCCACAGATTACATGGCATCAGCCGTAATCTGTGGATTGTCTTTTTGGTGCGGATGAGAGGACTTGAACCTCCACGATGTCACCATCACAGGCTTCTGAGACCTGCGCGTCTGCCAGTTCCGCCACATCCGCAAGATACCGGAGAGGTCATTATGCGAATGCATCTGAAGGGTGTCAAGAATGCCTACCGTCGCCGGCGCCAGGAGCGATCACGATCGAAATCACGATCGCGACGCCGCTCTCGTCAACTTCTTACTTCGAAGTCGCGGTTCCTGCGATTACGCCTGAAGATGCGATCCCTAAAGGAGTCGCGGCGATCCGGTCCGCGGCCGTCTAAACGGCCGTCACGCGCGTCGTGACAGTTCACAAACTTGGCGCACTTCTTATCCCTATGCGACGCTCTGCGACCACGCCCCTGGCCCATAGCTTCAGACGACACACTCAGCATCATCAAAATAGCCAGCACTGTAATGCCAAACAACTTTCTTGAAGTTAACAGTTTCATATGTTCCTCCTTAAATACCACCTGTTAATGAGGTACAAGGGGCAGTTAGAACCATAGCATCAAACTTGATGCCGCTTCTACCACCTTTTGCTGTGTGGGTTATTATGGCCCTGTGATTCGTCAGAAAAAACACAAAAAGCGCAAAGATTAGCGCGGTGATTTGTGCTTTTGTGCTTCTTTTGTGGTTAAACCTATGGCAAATGCGGAACTGGGAACGGGTGAATTGGCTGCACGATTTGCGCACGTCCGCGCCCAAATCGTAGCGGCTGCCCAGCGGTGCGCTCGTTCAGCGGATGAGGTCAAGCTCATCGCTATCAGCAAAACGCATCCCTCGTCTGCGGTAAAGGAACTGATTAAGCTTGGAGCAACGGACATCGGAGAGAATCGCGTCCAGGAGGCGGAAAGTAAGATTAGTGAAGTCGGCCGCGATCAGGCGCGCTGGCATTTGGTTGGACACCTCCAAGCAAACAAGGCCCGCCGTGCAGTAGACCTCTTTGATGTCATTCACTCGCTCGACTCGATAGATCTAGCACGGCGTTTGGATCGTTTGTGTCTGGAGAAACAAAGAAAAAGTTTGTCCGTACTAATTCAAGTAGATTTGGGCCAGGAAGAGACGAAGTCAGGTATTGAAGAAGCAGGGTTGGGGCAGTTGGTGGAAGCGTTTGGTTCGCTTGCGCGGCTCCAGTGTGTCGGGTTGATGACATTGCCACCATTTTTCGAAAATCCGGAACGTAGCCGTCCGTTCTTTCGGCGATTGCGCGAGCTGCGCGATGAGCTTGCCCGTCAAGGAGTGTTTGGAGATCGCAAAGGTGAGTTGTCGATGGGTATGACGAACGATTTCGCGGTTGCGATCGAAGAGGGAGCTACGATGGTACGGATCGGCACAGCGATATTCGGTGAACGCGCTGCAACACATTGAAAAAAATATGCTCATTATTAGTCGCACCTTCTGGTTTTTGAATTGGGCCATCTCGGCCATTATTGTTGGCGTCATACTGCTCATGGTTGTTCGTTTGATTGTTGACGCAATGGATTTAAATCCATTCGGATGGATCTCCCGCACGCTTCGCCGGCTCACGGACGGGTTCGTCGTTCCTGTGCGCGGCGGCTTACGCGGATTTGGCGCCGATCCTAAATTTGCGCCGCTGGTGGTGATCCTGATAGCGATACTTCTCGGTTATTTCCTTTTGCAGTTGGTGGGAACTATCGGTGGCACGCTTATCGGCGTATTGCAGAGCCTACAGAGTGGGGCAATGATCGCAGTGCTTGGTTTTATTCTTTACGGATTACTGTCAATCTACATTCTTTTGATCATTATTCGGATCGTTTTCTCGTGGGCGATGATCGGGTACACAAACCGCATTATGCGTTTTTTAGTTGATGCGACGGAACCGCTGCTCGGACCTTTGCGCCGCGTAATTCCACCACTCGGCTGGTTGGACATCTCTCCTCTCGTCGCGTTTTTGATCCTGTGGCTTTTTCAGGCGGCGGTCGCGGGAACATTGTTGCGAGGCGCCACTATTCAGGCTTTTTGATCTAGCCACAAAGGCACAAAATGCAAAAAATGATAACAAAACTGATTTCTTGTTTGTGCTTTTTGTGCCTTTGTGGCTAAAAAGTTTTGAGGCAAATGCAGGCAGAGAAAGTTTCTCATTACAGGATTCTTGAAAAGCTCGGCGCGGGCGGAATGGGCGAGGTCTATCTTGCCGAAGACATGAAGCTCGGACGTAAGGTCGCTATCAAGATCCTCAGTCAGGAATTCACCACCAACAAAGATCGACTGCATCGGTTCGAGCAGGAAGCTGCCGCGGCCTCTAATCTCAATCATCCAAACATTCTCACGATCCACGAAGTCGGCACCGATGATGGCCGCCATTACATCGCCACAGAGTTTATCGACGGCGTCACCCTGCGCCGGAAAGCAGCAGGCTCACAACTGGAGATGCCGGAGATCCTCGACATCGCAATCCAGATTGCGAGTGCACTCGAAGAAGCACACGCCGCCGGTATCGTGCACCGCGACATAAAGCCGGACAACATCATGGTGCGCCGCAACGGCTACGTGAAAGTGTTGGATTTCGGCCTGGCGAAATTGACTGAGACTGTCGACAGGAGCCCTCTCGATGGTGAAGCTGCGACCAGAGTGATGGTCCAAACTGACGCGGGCGTGGTGATGGGCACGTCGCATTACATGTCGCCTGAACAGGCGCGCGGCAAACCTGTCGATGCGCGCAGTGACATCTGGAGTCTGGGCGTTGTCATCTATGAATTGGTCGCCGGTCGAACGCCTTTTGAAGGCGAAACCTCGACGGACGTAATAGTTGCGATCACGCAAAAGGAGCCGCCGCCACTCGCTCGTTTCGCGCCGAATGTACCTGCGGAGCTGGATTGGATCGTGATGAAGGCGCTGCGCAAGGATCGCGAAGAGCGCTACCAAACAACCAGAGAACTTCTTACCGATCTGCGGCGGTTGAAACAGCGCCTCGAGTTTCAATCGGAGCTCGAGAGATCGGCAGCGCCCGGTAGCTTCAGTGGATCAACAATCAGTGCTCCACCAACAACTCCCGAACGTGCAGTGCCGACTGCTGAAAGAAGCATTTCACACGTTTCGAGCGCCGAATACATCGCGAGTGGAATCAAGCGTCATAAAGTCGCCGCGGCCATCATTGCGCTCCTGGTAATCGCCGCGACTGGCTCGGCCTTTTATCTTTACAAACGCAACTCCAACCGGCTTACGGAACGAGACACCGTTCTGCTCACCGACTTTGTTAACACAACTGGTGAGCCCGTTTTTGACGGCACACTCAAGCAGGCACTGGCAGTGCACCTCGGTCAAACGCCTTTCTTGAATTTGTATCCCGAAGAGCGTGTGCGCGAAACCCTGCGTTTCATGGGACGCTCACCTGACGATCGGATCACACGCGACGTCGGTCGTGAGATTTGCGAACGTCAGGGAATCAAGGCGATGTTGACCGGATCGATCGCGAGTCTCGGCAGTCATTACGTGATCACTTTGGAGGCGATGAATCCGCGCTCTGGTGATTCGATCGCGCGCGAGCACATCGAAGCCGAGAGCAAAGAGAAGGTCCTTTCAGCACTCGGCACAGCGGCGTCGAACCTCCGGCAGAAACTTGGTGAGTCGCTAAGTTCGATTCAAAAGTATGACGTGAGCATCGAGCAGGCTACGACTTCTTCGTTGGAAGCGCTGAAGGCTTTTGCGATGGGGAACGAGGAGCGCGCTCGTGGCAGAGCGCGAGAGTCGCTGACGTTTTACAAGCGAGCGATCGACATCGATCCGAACTTTGCGATGGCGTGGGCGCGCATTGGGGTCCACTACGGAAACTTCGAACAGTTGGAAGTGGCGAAGCAGTACGTGCAGAAGGCCTACGATCTTCGTGACAGGGTAAGCGAACGCGAACGTCTCTACATCACGGAAAAGTACTACACTTACATTACCGGCGAGATGGACAAGACGATCGAAACGCTGCAAACGTGGACGCGGCTTTATCCGAACGACTTTATCCCGCATAACAATCTGTTAATCAACTACAAGTTTCTGGGGCGATACGAGGAAGCGTTGAAAGAAGGCTTCGAAGCAATAAGACTGAGTCCGAACAATGTCAACGCGAGAGACAACACCATCGGCACTTTTATTGCCCTCGGACGTTTCGACGAAGCAGAGCAGGCCACACGAGAAGGTCAAAAGATCAATCCGGATGCGCTACACACCCACTTCCACGATTACTTCTTAGCTTTTTTCCGGCGCGATCAGGCGGGGATGGATCGCCAAGTGCAATGGGCCAAAGGCAGACCGGAAGAGGCAGAATTCACAGTGATTATGAGTGCGACCGCGATGTATTTTGGGAAGCTGAAGCAGTCTGATGAACTAAAAAAACGCGCAGTGGAAATACTTAAAAGCCAGAATCGCCCTGAGACCGCCTCGACCGTATTGAACGCTTTAGCCGGCGAACTGGTAATTGTCGGAAAGTGTGAACAAGCCAAAGACCAGGCGAGGGCTGCTATGAACCTGGTTCGCGCGCAAATGACTCTGGCCAGGGCAGCGATGGTCTACGCCGCCTGCGGCGATCAGGGTCAGGCGCAGTCGTTGCTCGATGAGGCGCGGACAACGTATCCGAAGAACACGGTAATCGCCACGATGGTTACACCGTTAGTTGGCGCCGGCATTGAAAAGAGCCGGGGCAACTTCGCACAGGCTGTTCAGTTGATGGAATCTGTTCGCAGCTATGAACTGGGTGGGATTCTTGGCGTGACTGTGAATTATGCGAGGGGAAATCTGTACTTGCAGCAGCGCATGGGTAACGAGGCCGCGAGGGAATTCCAAAAGATCATAAACCATCCCGGAGTTGATTTCTTTTCTCCGGCGCATGCGCTCGCACGCCTTGGTCTCGGACGTGCCGCAGCAATATCCGGCGACACCGCGGGAGCACGCAAGGCTTATCAGGATTTCTTTGCACTGTGGAAAGACGCCGACGCGGACCTGCCCGTGCTGGTTCAAGCACGCAAGGAATACGAGCAACTAGGATGAAGTTCGCGCAAGGCGCAAAGGCGGCAAAGAAGAAGTTAACTCCTCTTTGCAACTTTGCGCCTTTGCGCCTTTGCGGGGAAACATCCTGCTGCTTTGTGATATATTGCCGTCCCTGACAACCCACATTTCAGAAGGATCTGAATCCAATGTCCGGACACTCTAAATGGCATAGTATCAAGCACAAGAAAGGCGCGCTCGACGCCAAGCGCGGCAAACTATTCACGAAGTTTATTAAAGAGATCACTGTCGCTGCGCGCTCGGGCGGCGGTGATCCCGAAGGCAACGCGCGTTTGCGCAAAGCCATCCTCGATGCCAAGGGCGGCAACATGCCCAACGACACGATCGAGCGCGCCATCCGTCGTGGCACCGGTGAAGAAGAGGGCGTCAATTACGAAGAGATCACTTACGAAGGTTATGGTCCAGGCGGCGTCGCGTTGTTGATTCAATCGATGACCGATAATCGCAACCGCACGGTCGCTGAGATTCGTCACATCTTCTCGAAGAACGGCGGCAACCTCGGTGAGAGTGGCTCAGTGGGTTGGATGTTTGAGAAGAAGGGTTACATCGTTGTCGAAAAGGCAAGACGATCCGAGGAAGAACTTTTTGAACTGGCGATCGAAGCCGGCGCCGACGATCTTCGCGACGACGAAGATAACTTCGAGATCATCACTTCTCCCGAGGCGTTTGAAGGAGTACTTGCAGCACTAAAGAAAGCCGGTATAGAGCCACATGTCGCAGAGGTCGAGATGGTGCCGCAGAATTACGTGCGGCTCGAAGGTTCAGACGCGCGGCAGATGTTGAAGCTGATGGAAGCGCTGGAAGATCACGACGACGTGCAAAAGGTCTCGGCGAATTTCGATATCAGCGAAGCGGACATGGCGGCTGTTTAAATCCTTAGACAGGATTAACAGGATGTTCAAGATGAACAGGATAAATCCTGCAAATCGTGAAAAATCGTGTAAATCCTGTCTATTAAGCCTGAGCTTGTTTGGCCGGTTCGCTTGAAGATTCCTCAGTTTTCACCGGCTCGCCCATCACGATCCGGACATTGTGCGTCTTCTCGTCGTCGTTTACCGTGAATGCTGAGTCGGTTTGGACCACGCCGTCCACTTCCACATTAACTACTCCACGACTGACACCAAGCGGATTCTCTACTTTGATCCGGTAGACCGCGCGCCCGCGCCGGTAAGTGATCTCAAACTCACGCCACCAGCGCGGCACACAAGGATTGATCTCTAAACGATCCTTCTGAAGTTTGAAACCAAGTATCGATTCGAGCCCCGCGCGATACATCCAACCCGCCGAGCCCGTGTACCACGTCCAACCGCCACGACCGTTGTGAGGCGGAACGGCATAAACATCGCCCACCGCAACGTAAGGCTCGACCTTGTATTTGTGCAGACCGGCGCGCGTCGAGGAATGATTGATCGGATTCAGCAGTGTAAACAGTTCACCGGCGCGCTCGCCATCGCCCAGCATTGAATAGGCAATCATGGTCCAGATCGCAGCGTGAGTATATTGACCGCCGTTTTCACGCACGCCGGGAACGTATCCTTTTATATAACCCGGATTGAGACTGCCTTTATCGAACGGCGGAGTGAATAGGATCACCAATCCATCGCCGCGCCGGATCAGGTATTCCTCAACCGCGGCCATCGCGCGTCCCATGCGGTACGGATCTGACGCACCCGAGATCACGGACCACGATTGCGCGATCGAATCAATGCGACACTCTTCATTTCGCGCGGAACCAAGCGGTGTACCGTCGTCGAAATAAGCACGCCGGTACCAGTCACCGTCCCAGGCTTTTTCTTCGAGGTTCTTTCTTAAGTTCTCGAGGTGCTTCCGATAACGGTTGCCGCGCGCTTTCTGCTTTCGCACCTCCACGTGCGGCGTGAACGCAGCGATCGTGGTGTAAAGAAACCAACCCAGCCAGACGCTTTCGCCTTTGCCGAGGTGTCCCACTCGATTCATGCCGTCGTTCCAATCGCCGCCGCCCATCAATGGCAAGCCGTGCTTGCCGACTGCGAGGCTGCGATCGATCGCACGTGCGCAATGTTCGTAGATCGATGCCGACTCCTCGGAGACTGCCGGTTGCGTGTAGCTTTCGAGCTCATCTCCCGTCAGCAACGGCTGCTCGAGAAAGGGAACTACCTCGTCCAAAACCGAAGCGTCGCCGGTGATATTGACATAGACCGAGGTAACGAAGGGCAGCCAAACAAGATCATCGGAAATTTTTGTGCGCACGCCGCGTCCACTCGGTGGATGCCACCAGTGTTGCACGTCACCTTCCTTAAACTGGTGTGCTGCCGCCAGCACAATTTGGGCACGCGCAATTTCAGGACTGCTGTAGATCAGCGCCATCACGTCCTGCAACTGATCGCGAAAACCGAATGCCCCACCTGATTGATAGAAAGCGGTGCGTGCCCAGACGCGGCACGAAAGCGCCTGGTAGAGAAGCCACCGGTTGAGCATGATGTCCAATGCCGTGTCGGGTGTTCTGACTTCGATCGTACCGAGCAGCCGGTCCCAGTGGCCCAGCACTTTTTCGAATGCCGCGTTAACAGTTCCCGACTGGCGAAAGTTTTCGACCAATGATTGTGCGGCTGTCTTCGACTCAGCCTCGCCGAGTAAAAAGATCACTTCGCGAGCTTCGTTCGGCGCGAGCTCTACACTTGTTTGGATCGCTGCGCAGGGATCCAATCCCGCGCCATCTCTTCCGGCCAGACCTGTCCGCCGCAGTGCGGCCGGACTTTCCAGCGAACTGTTGCGACCGATGAACTCCTTGCGATCGCACGTCGCGCTCGACATACGTTCACTCGTCGCAACGAACGCGATGCGATCCGCAAACTCGTTGTTGAAAGGGTTCTTTGCAAAGATAGTGGACGCCGCTGCATCGATCTCGGTGATGATGTAAGGCGCTGACGACGATCTCGAAACGCCGAGCACGAGCTCGTTGTAGTTAGTGATCGTCAGTCTTCGTTTTCTGGCAGTGCGATTGCGCAAACGCAACAGCGATATCTTCACTGGCGCGTCGAGCGGTGCGAAGACAAGCAGTTCCTGAGATATGCCGTGACTCGTATGTTCGAAAACGCTGTAGCCTTGTCCATGCCGGATGATGTACGGCTCACGGTCGCGTATCGGTAGAGGTGTAGTGGACCATATCGAGCCGGTGTCTTCATCGCGAAGATAAACCACCTCTCCGGGCGGATCGCTGACCGCGTCGTTGGACCAGGGCGTCAGACGATTCTCACGACTGTTGAGTGACCACGTACAACCGCTGCCGGTTTCGGTAATCTGAAACCCAAACTCCACCGCGTTTCCGATCACGTTGCACCACGGCGCGGGTGTCCACTGTTCAGCACCGAGCAACGTGACGTATTCGCGGCCACCCTGGTGAAACCCGCCCAGACCGTTGAAGAAGGAAAGATCCGGAGGAGCGACAGTGATTTCCGGATATGTTTGTGAAGGCACCCGTGGCACAAACGGCGGTGGTAATGGCTCTTCAACGCGTCGTCGTTCAATCTGATCCTCAAACGAGCCACGCTCCGCGACAATCACTACCCGGGCCACTGCATGCAGCAGAATGCGATCGGCTTCCGGCATTTGATCCGCTTGCCGCAAATAAACTCCGCCGGGTTTGTCCTGCAACGCCTGCAAACCGCTGGTGCGAACGGTCGTTTCCAACTCCTGTTGCAGCAATTGAAGATAGCTTGTCGGCGTGTCGTTCAGTATTACGAGATCGACCTTTAATCCCTTGAAGTGCAGGTACTCATGGCCGCGCACAAGCTTCTTCACCGTTTGGATATCATCGGCCTTGTTGATCCTGACTACGACAATGGGCAGATCGCCGCTGACGCCGTAGGCCCACAGGCTCGATTGCGCTTTCGTGTTGAGAGCGAGTACGTGCGGCGTGGGCCGCAGTGAAGGATCGGAATAGACGATACGCGCTGCGAGACGTTGAAACAGGTGCGCTTCTTCCGAATCGATCTTAAGGTGACTCATCTCGACCTGTGCCTTGGTCCAGGCCAGGCGAAGCTCGCGTTCAAAGATGTTTGGATCGTGATACTTGTCAGCCAGCGCAAGCGCTTCTTCGCGCGAGTGCGCGACGGCCGTGCTGAACGTGCAGCTAACCGTTTGGTTGGGTTGAATTCTCACGCGCCGCCGTAAACTGAAAACCGGATCGAGAACCGCGCCTGTCGTATTGGAAAGCGGACGATCTTCCATCACCGCGATCGGATTGCTTACTGTTCGTCCACGTCCAAGAAATCTTCCGCGATCTGTTTCATACTGGACCGCGCCGACCAGTTCGCCTTCCGCAACTACGACGTGCACTCCCCAAATCGGACGATCCTCAGGCGAGCGCAGGCGGCGATTGGCGAGGATCGCGTTTTCCCCGGCGAAAAATTCAGTCTCAATGAAGAGATTGCTGAATGCCTGGTGCGCAGCATCCGCGTCGGGGGTTGCGAGAACAACCTCTGCATAGCTGGTCAATTCAATCTCGCGGATGCGCGATGATTGGTTGGTGAGTGACACGCGTCGAACTTCGGCGTTATCTTCCGCGGAAACAACCACCTCCATACGCGTCAAGATGCCGGAGTTGACCCGGCGAAAGTCTGCTTTGTCTTCTGAAAAGGCGACCTGATACGACTGTGGTCGCTGCTGCCTCACCGGTTGATGGCCCGCAGACCAGACTGCGCCGCTACGCACGTCACGCAGGTACACAAACGCACCCCAGTTGTCCCTCGTCACGTCTTCACGCCAACGTGTTACGGCGTTTCCTTCACAACGTGAATACCCTGAGCCGGCAGTCGTTATCATCACGTTGTAAGTTCCATTCGACAGCAACTGTGTGCGTGGCGTGCTGTAGTCTGCGCTTTCGTAAACACGCGTGATCATTCCGGGCATCGTTTGAACCACCCTTCCAGTCAATACTTCTTCGGCTCGTGGATGAGCAGCGGGCACTCCGATGGGAACTCTTTCCTGTAAGAGCAACTCAGTTGCTTGCACTGCCGGGTCCGAGTGAAAACGCCGCTCCATCAGACCCTCGTGCAGAATATTCGCGAGTGAAACGAGGCTCATTCCCTGGTGGTGAGCCATGACGGCTCGAATCAGGACTGACTTCTGACCTTCCGGCAATCGCTCGGCCGTGTAGTCAACCGACTCGTAAAAGCCGTATGGTCCAAGCGCGCCTTCGTTTTTCAACCGGCGCAGGTTATTCATTGCCGATGCCGGATCGATCGTGACGGCAAGCATGGTTGCGTAAGGAGCGACGACGAGATCTTCGATCAAGCCACGCTTAAGTCCCAAACCGGGAACGCCGAATGGTCCATACTGGTAATTCAAGTGAAGATCGCGCACGTTGTAAGCAGCTTCTGAAATGCCCCAGGGAACGCCACGCTCCTGCGCGTAATCAATTTGCCGCTCAACGACCGTTCGGTAAGTTTCGGCCAACAACGTAGCCGGATAGTTGCGCATCACCAGCAGCGGCATCAGGTATTCGAACATCGTGCCCGTCCATGAGAGGAGTGCCCGTCCACCGTCAACCTTGGTGAGTGCGCGACCCATGCGGAACCAGTGTTCCTGCGGTACGTCGCCTTTCGCTATACCGACGAAACTCGCGAGACGTGCCTCTGAAGCGAGTAGATCGTAGTAAGAGTCGTCGGCGCGTGAGGCGGTAACGTTGTAACCGATCGTAAACAACTTACGCTCGACGTTGAAGAGAAACGAAAAATCCATCTCATCGACGATTTGATCGCATCGCCGGGCGAGTCGACTCAGACGCGACAACATGTCTGATGAAGCGCGGGCTGATTGTTCCAGCGCCTTTGTCAATCGCGAGGCTGTTTGAGCAAGCGCTTCGGAGGCATGCTCCTGCATCGCGGAAAGTTGGACGAGCGCGTTGTCGCAGAGTTGTGGTACTTCGGCGAGTGTGGGAACACTTTGCAGGAGTTTGAGTATTGACGCCCAGTCTTCGTCCGACGCCGCAGGTTCTTTTTCAACCAATCGCAGCAAGCGGCACCAGTTTGTAAGCGCTTCCGCATCCCGTACGCGCGAGGCGACCTGGTGTTGGAGCGCACCGACCCACCAACGCAACTCCTTGAAACTGACTTCGCCGTGCTCGTGGACCAACGCGTTTACGATGTCTTCGATTTCAGAAGCACGACGTTTCAAAGCGTCAAGCAGCACGATCCATGACGACAAACTATCACCGGGGTTAGTCTTCAGCAGTTCGCGGCAGGCGGCGATCTCGTCCTGCAACTGCCTCACCGTCACCACTTCAGTGCGCTGTCGAGCGCTGCCCAAACGCGATGCTTCCGATGTAATGGCGTCGATCGTGTCCGTGAATCCCTCGATCACGCGGCGATCAAATAACTTGTTTTCAGGAAACTCGATAAAGGCTTGTTTTACTGCGATGAGATGTCCCGCGAGGTTGCCGCTGTCAACGGTTGAGATGTACTGCGGCGATAGTGGTTCGAGCGTATTCGTGTTGTACCAGTTGAAAAAGTGACCGTGAAAGCGGCCCAACTGCGCCATCGTAGAAAAGGTCAGCTCTTCTCGTTCGACTAACTCCAGCGCGCCCACGTAGCCAAGATCGTTCGCCGAGGAAGTAGCCAGCAGCAACAAGCCGATGTTTGTCGGGGAAGTGCGATGCGCGATGATAGGAGAGGGATCTTCCTGAAAATTGTCCGGCGGCAACCAGTTGTCTTCAGCGCCTACGAAAGCCTCGAAGAACCGCCACGTTCGGCGCACAATCAAACGTGCAAACTTCGTATCTTCCGCACTCAACAACTTCCGTTCTAAGGGTCGCGGTTTACTCGCCCAGTAAGCGATTAACGGCGACAGTATCCAAATTACGAACAGCGTGCCCATGACGGGCAGTGCCGCCGGCTTGAGACTTAAGCTGAGAGCAAGCGCTGCCAGCGTCAGCACCGAAGAAGGCAGCATGAACTTAACGAACGATCCAAGATCGTAGCGTGTGGATCTTTCGGCTTCCGCTGCCGACACCCACTCGAGCAGGTGCTTTCGCGAGATCAGTTGCCGGTAGAGCGAGCGAATGATCGCGTCGCACATGAGCCATGTCTGGTGCGGCAGAAAAACAAACGAGAGCGCTATCTGGGCAGTGTTGGTGCGAAAGTCGCCCCAAAGACTGTAGAAGTGGCTGGTCCAAGGAATACCGCGAGGGTGAATCAGTAGACCTGTAGTCACGTGTAAATGAATCGGGAACGCGATGGTGAAGAAAACAAAAAGACACCAGACGAGTGACGAGCCGGGAAAAATTGTGCATGCAGCGACGAGCCACAAGAACAACGAGGGAGCAACGAGGCTGCGCCGCAGATTGTCGAGAATCTTCCAGCGCGCAATTGCCGGAAGCACGTTGCGAACTTTGCGCCCCTCGCCATCGGGTACAGTTGGGAAGAGCCAGCGAATGATCTGCCAATCACCGCGCGTCCATCGATGCGAGCGTTTTGCGTAGCCTTCATACGACGCCGGGTAGTCATCGAGAAGCTCAATGTCAGTTGTCAGTGCCGCACGCGCAAACAAGCATTCGAAAAGATCGTGACTGAGCAGGGAATTGGGAGGCACGCGGTTCCCGAGCGTGCGTTGAAAAGCGTCGACCTCATAAAGACCCTTGCCGGTAAAGCTTCCTTCGCCAAAGAAGTCCTGGTAAACGTCTGACACTGCCGTCGTGTAAGGATCGATTCCGGTGTAGCCGGAAAAGATCTGAACAAACTTCGAACGCGATGCGCTGGCAAGCGAGATGCTGACACGCGGTTGCAGAATGCCGTATCCGAACGTGACCAGATTTCTTGACGGATCGATGACCGGCTGATTGAGCGGGTGAATCGCGGCGCCTACGAGTTTGCGCGCGACGTCGCGAGGAAGTTGCGTGTCTGAGTCGAGGGTTATCACGTAGCGAATCGTTCTCAACAACGCGTCGTCAGCCGTGCGCACGATAAAGCTTGTGTCTGTAGCGCCGCGCAGTAGGCGATTGAACTCTTCGAGTTTGCCGCGCTTTCGCTCCCATCCCATCCATTTGTTTTCGCTCGTGTTCCACTGTCGCCGCCGGTGAAAGAGATGAAACCGATCCTCGCCATGTTTTCGATTCAGGGCGTCGATGCTGCTTTGCGCGACCGCGAGCAGATGTGAATCGCTCGGTGTTTCTTCCGACTCTGCGTCCGGAAAATCACCGAGCAGGGCAAAGCGAATATGACTGTCCTGATTGGCGAGGTAGTGAACTTGGAGTCGCTCGACGAGTTCATGTACCTGCGCTTCGTTCAGGAAGATGGTCGGCACTACGACGAAGGTGGCAGCGTCTTCGGGAATGCCGCGAACGGTGTCCATTCTGGGCAGTAGACGCGGCGGAAAAAAGTGCGTGAGATCCCAGTTGAGTACTGTGAGAGCGAGATCACTGGCGGGAATCAGGGTCAGTAATGCCGTCAAGATTAGCGACCACCCATCGACGCCGAAGCTGTACATGAAGGAAAGCACGAAGCTCATGATCAGCAGCGTCAACAACGTGAACGTGCCGAGGTATGTGCCGGTCGCGTGTCGCAGCAGAAAACGCCGTAAACGTTCGACGGGTCGCGGTTGATAACCGAAGGTGTTTTCCAGTTGAGCTAAGCCGGCGTCGATGAGGTAGTAACCGACATGTTTTTCAGCGCCCTCGCCTTTGGTTTTGGCGGCGAGATCTACAGCGGCCTGGGCGATTTCGAGTTCGCTCGCTCGCGTACGTTTGCTGATTCGTTCGACGACGTGTCGATAACGATCACGCGCGGCAAACTCCATCCGCGAATAAACGCCGGCGGGATCGTTTCCCAGCAGTGGCTCGATCAGGCTGACTTTTTCGAAGAAATCATTCCAGTCGAGCGTTGAGAGCAGGCGCATGCTGGTGATGATGTTTCCGACAGTGACCTGAGCCGCGGCTTGCCGTTGGTGTTCCAGGTGAATTGTCTGTTCGACGCTCGTGCCTTGCCGCACTAACTGCTTTTCAATCCAGTCCATCACAGGCATGACTGACGGGTGTTGTTCGCGCAGCCTTTGCACCAGTTGGACCAGGAACGTGTGCGGCAGTTCTTCTTGTTTGCCGAGTCGCTCGTTCAGAAACGACATGACATTCGCCGGTTGAAGTGAGGCAAGTTCAAGCAGCTTGTCTGCGAGTTCGTCAGCCTTATCGCGTTCGGCACGAGCCCGCGCGATGGTGACGGCGAGACGGCGAAGGTTTTCCACCAGCGCCAAACGCAAGGTGATCGCGACGGCCCACAGTTCGCCAATCGACAGCGGAGCGACTGTTTGATATGCGCGAATAAACCTTTGCAGCGTATTTGTGTCGAGACGCGAATCCGTGTGGGCTATGAGCGCGTGTGCGACCGAATAGATCCGGGGGTAACCTTGTAGTTCACCGTCGGCGAGTTTAGGCAGTTCGTGATAGTAGCTTTTCGGAAGGTCCTGGCGAATCTCGCGCAGTTGTTCTTCGACGATGTGGTAGTTGTCTACAAGCCATTCCGCCGCTGGTGAAATGGCTCGGCCCTCGCGGATAGCCTCGACGAGTGCGCGATAAGCAGATTCGAGTTTGCGGCCGTTATCCTCGAGCCGGGGCAACAGTTGTGCGCGGCCCTTTCGAGTGACGGTTTTGTGCTTGGCCGCGAGTGTCTGCGCGTACTGCTCGAGGCGTTCGACACTGAAGAACTCTGCCTGGAAGGGCTTCTCATCAGCATAGCCTGCGGGCTTGCGGACGAATGAAACCAGCGATTCGACGAACTCAGTCATGAGATCCGAAACCGGTGCGACACAACAAACAGGTTAAGGGGGAGGTTTCAGAATACCATTTGTGCTTTGTAGTTGGTACTTAGCACTTTGTTTTTCGAAGTTTCCCGTAAAGTACAAAGAACGAAGCACCAAGATTTATGTGTAGTATACTTCCGCGCCATGCGCGTATTAGGAATCGATCCGGGCAGCCAGATAATGGGATGGGGCGTTGTCGATGGCGATGGACGCCGTTACTCACTCGTGGCCTTCGGCTCAATTCGCGCGTCGTCCACTCTCAGGTTTTCTGCGCGACTGCTGAAGATGTGCAACGGGCTCGAAGAAGTAATTGCAGAACATCGCCCGGATGGATGTGCTCTTGAAGATGCGTTCCTTGCGACTAATGTCAAAGTTAGTATGAAACTCGGGCAAGTGCGGGGCGTCGTGTTGTTGTCAGCCGAACGGGCGGGGTTGGAAATTCACGAGTATTCACCGCGGCTGATTAAGCAGACTGTTGTTGGTTATGGCAACGCGGAGAAGCATCAGGTGCAGGAGATGGTGCGTTTGCTGCTCCGGCTCAAGAGCATTCCGACCCCTCACGATGCGGCGGATGCGCTGGCCGTTGCGATCTGCCATTTTCATCACGCGCAATTTCGAGAGAGAATAGCAGCGGTTTAGACAATTACGGTAGTGGCTTAAATTCAGGAATCTTTCTCTGCGGCCCGCTGCGTATCTCGGCGTTCTCTGCGGTAAAAGGCTATTTCAACGCAGAGGCCGCAGAGATACGCTGAGGACCGCAGAGAAAAAACTTAAAAAGACCTCACGATTGGAGAAACATCATGAATCCTCACAAGCTCGCGCCTTGCGTACTTCTCATTCTTTTTGCTGCAAACACAATCTTTGCGCAGAGAAAGCCGCCCGCTGGAGGTCGTCTCGCGATCGTGGTTGACGAACGACTCGCCGCCCTTCGCGCTACACCGCAACTGAACGGAAGACTTGTACGACGGCTCGGTCGTGGTCGAATGGTTGCGGTTAGATCGATGAAGATCAGCGCCGATGGGATCACGTTCTTTCTCATAAACGTGACCAGCCGCACCCACGGCTGGATCCAATGCGAAGCAATTGTCTCGCCCTCGCGTGCGGGCGACGACAGCAGGCTGCTGAGTTTAATCGAACGGTCCGAAGGTTTCGATCGCATCTCACGAGCGCGAATATTTCTCGACTATTTTCCACGTTCGCCTTTGCGCCCTGAGGTGCTGTTGTTGCTTGGGAATACCGCCGAGGAACTCTCGGCTAAAGTCACTAAGGACGCGACGCGCCGCCTGAAAGATAACTTGGGAGATGCGCCCGAATTCAGTTATTACCTGAACTACACCGGCCTCGATCGTTACAACCGCCAGCGTGTCGGCTTCGTTTTCGACAAGTCAACCAAACGCTTTCACTACGACGGCGCCGCCTGGCGTGAACTAATTCGCCGGCATCCCAAGAGGCCAGAAGCCGCCGAAGCGAGAAAACGTTTAGAGATGCTTTACTCTCATCTGCGCATGATGTAGACTGCGCACATGCTTTTAAGAAGACGAAAACCTCTACCTCAAGGAGAAAGCAAGATGGGCCTCACACATGTTGCCGTCAAGATAGGGCGTCTTGGCTCTAACAATCTTTACGATGCAAAATTCCTCGTCGATACAGGTGCCAGCGAATCGATGGCTTCCGCAGCTGAACTCAGGAGACTTGGTATTGAACCGGTTGGTAAAAGGACGTACGAGCTTGCCAGCGGCGAACTCCGAGAATACGAGTACGGCCTCGCGGAAATCCGGTTTATGGGTGAAATCACCTCAACCGATATCATCTTTGGGCCTGACAACATCGAGCCCATACTGGGCGTGATAGCTTTGGAGGCTGCCGGGTTCCTCGTCGATCCGAAGAATCAGACGCTCACAAAACTTCACGCGATCCCGCTGAAACGCGTGGCTTAGGCAAAATAAATATCGCCGCGCGGGCAATTCCACACTAAACTGCAAAAAATCTGTACCTGCGGTGTTAATAACGCCCAAAAGCCTTCGTCTATCAGGGTGTAGACGGAGGAAACACCTTGCAGGCAGCAGCACTTAAACCCTTGCGATTAGTGACTAATCAACCCGCCAGCGAACTGGAAACGCTCTTCCAGGCACACCACGACCGAGTTTTTCGGACGGCTCAGCGCATCACGGGCAGTGCCGCTGACGCTGAAGATGTGCTCCAGAGCGTCTTTCTGAGGCTGATTAAAGGCCAGGAAGATTACGACTGGTCACGAAATCCCGAGGCTTACCTTTCCCGCGCCGCCATAAACGCATCGCTGGATCTATTGCGCAGTCGCACGCGCTCGAAAACTGTGGCGTTCGAGGACAGTGAAGTCGATTCGATCGCCGGAAGCTTCCGCAGTCCGGAGGCTCTTCATGCCGACCGCGAATTGCAAACCCTGGTACGGGAGGCTGTGTCGCGGCTGGGAAAAACCGCCGGCGAGATGTTTGTTTTGCGTTACTACGAGGGCTTTGACAACAAGGAAATCGCCTCGCTGATGAAAACTTCGCCGCTGGTGGTGGGTGTTGTCCTCCATCGCGCACGTACAAAACTGAGAAAAGAGATTGGGCACTATCTGGAGAAACATCATGAAAAGCAATAACGAAGAGCAGATCCTCGACAAGGTTACTGCTGAAATCCGGAATGAGAAGGTAGATCCCGCGGCCGTATCAGCAGCGGCAGATCGTGTTTGGGCACGTGTCGCCGCTGCCGCCGGTGAAAGTCAATTAAGCTTGCCGGCAGTTGATCGGATTGAAGGCTGCGCAGACTTTCAGTCGCTCATTCCCGCGTACCTGGCAGGCAAACTTTCCGAAGCGCGTTCGCTCCTGCTGGTGGATCACACGCACGAGTGCATCCCCTGTCGCAAGGCGATGAACGAAGCACGTTCGCGACGTTCGGTTACGGTTAAGCCCGCGACTTTCAAGCCGCGTTACACGCAGCAACCGGCCATGATGCGTTGGGCTATTGCTGCGGCACTGGTGATCGGCATGGGACTTTTGGCGATTCCATTTGTGCAGAGGTTTTGGCCGTACGGCGACTTTGAAGCCACTGTTCAAGCAGCGGAAGGCCAGGTGTTTCAAGTCGCTGACACGCGCACCGCGGCAGTCAGCGCCGGAGCTAAGTTGCAAAAGGGTGAGAAGGTGCGCACCGCAAAAGACGGGCGCGCCGTTATTCATCTGAGCGATGGTTCATCGATCGAAATGAAAGACCGCTCGGAGTTGTACCTGACGAAGAATGGCCAGGGAACAACGATTCACCTTGACCGTGGCAGCATCGTCGTTGAAGCAGCGAAGCAGAAAGACGGCAAACTGTTTGTCGAGAGTGGCGATTCACTCGTCTCCGTTACCGGCACCGTGTTCTCGGTGAACAACGGGACGAAGGGATCGAGAGTCTCGGTGATCGAAGGCGAAGTTAATCTAAACCACGCCGGCAGCGATCGCGTGCTTCGTCCCGGCGAACAAGTCACTACCAATCCATCAATCACGACGATCCCCGTGAAAGATGAAGTCGCGTGGAGCCGCAACGCAAATCGTTATGCGCAAGTGTTGTCAGGTCTGGCGACGCTGAAGAACGACCTTAAGACAGTGCAGCAGCCTGGTGTTCGCAATTCGACGCACCTGCTGGATCTCATGCCTGAGAGCACAGTCGTCTACGCCGCCCTGCCAAATTTCGCGAACTCGATCGTCGAGTCGCATCGCGTTATTCAGGAGCGGATGAGTCAGAATCCCGCGCTGCGTGAGTGGTGGGAGAAAGAGCAGTCAGGCAGAAGCCAAAACATGGACCAGGTCGTCGAGACGATTCGACAGTTTGGCTCTTACCTTGGCGACGAGATTGCAGTCTCAGTCTCAATGGACGAGAAAGGCGAGCCGGGGGAACCGCTGGTGCTCGCTGAGTTGAAGAACTCAGAAGGCTTCCGGCAGTTTCTCGAGCAGGAGATCGCGAAATACTCCGGCGAGAAGAAAGGACCGCAGATCCAGTTCGTTGAAAATCCAGCTACTGCGACCGCCGAAGCTAATGCGAAGCAGGAGAAACTCTACGTTTGGATTCAGGCAAACCTGTTCGCTGCCAGTCCGAAGTTGCAGCAACTTCAGAGTCTCGCAACCGTAATGTCCAGCGGAAGCGCAAGCAGTTTCACTGCGACTCCTTTCCGCAGCCGCATTGCTCAGGTTTACCAGGAGGGTGCCGGCTTGGTGGTCGCGGCGAATCTCGAAAAGGTCGTGGCCCAAACTAAATCTGAACGCACGAAAGGCCCGGATGCTGAGAAACGCGAAAACACGTTGAACCAGTTGGGCATCTTGAGTGTGAAGTATTTTGTTCTCGATCAGAAGGACACGAACGGCAAGACACACACGCAGGCTTCGCTTTCCTTCAGTGATGCGCAGCGTGGCATTCCGTCGTGGCTGGCAGCGCCCGGCCCGATGGGCTCTCTGGAGTACATCTCGCCGGATGCGAATGTTGTAGCTGCGTTCGTAGTTAAGAATCCAGTGTCGCTTGTTGATGATCTACTTGGTGTCCTGGAGACAGTGTCACCAGACTTGCGCA
The DNA here is from genome assembly GCA_963826255.1 of uncultured Acidobacteriota bacterium. Taxonomy (GTDB): domain Bacteria; phylum Acidobacteriota; class Blastocatellia; order Pyrinomonadales; family Pyrinomonadaceae; genus PSRF01. Next base: position 3,646,991 of record CAWGWK010000002.1, on the reverse strand, counting down.
AGAACCTCGACAAACAGCAAGCGGAGCGTGGCCTGAATATTCGCAACGATATCGCTGCACCGCTGGGTGGAGAGTTTGCTTTCGCAATTGATGGTCCGATCCTGCCGACGCCTTCGTGGAAGCTGGTGTTTGAGGTTAACGACCCGGCACACCTGCAACAAACGCTCGAACGCGTGGTCGGTGAAGTGAACAAACAGGCGGCGTACTTCGGCAAATCCGGACTGATCTGGGCGAAGACCGATGTTGGGGGCCGCACTTACTACGCGCTTCGCTCGCCCGATTTCGGGCTCGTGGAAGTGAACTACACTTACGCCAACGGCTACCTGATCGTTGGTCCAAGCAGGGCTCTCGTCGAGAGATCTCTGACAACGCGTGACAACGGTCTGTCGTTGTTGCGTTCGGCCAAATTCACCGCGGGCTTGCCGGCGGATGGGAACGCAAACTTTTCCGCGATGTTCTATCACAACATTGCTGGACTGGTTCCGGCGGGACTCGCCAGCACTGCTGAGAGACTCCCGAGTGGACCGCAGCAAGCCGTGAAGGCAATCGCTTCAGACATGGCGCCAACACTTGCTTACGCATACGCGCAAGGCGACAGCATCACGTTTGCGGCGAACACTGAGGGTGGACCATTCGGTATAGGACCGGCAACGCTCCTCGGAATGCCCAACGCGTTGGAGATGCAGAGCATCATCCAGCGAGGCATGAGCGGGAAGAAGTAACATTAGACAGGATTACAGGATTTGCAGGATGAACAAGATATCCTGCAAATCCTGTTAATCCTGAAATCCTGTCAAACCATCGACGGAAATCACTCCATGAAGCTCGTCGCTATCTCCCTCGTCTCCTGGCTGCTCGGCTTGTTGCTCATCCTGTCTCAGTTTACTGAGATCAAGGGCGCCACAGTCACGTCCCTGATCATGGCAGCGCTGTTGTTCTCGCTAGCCTATGCACCCTCTCTCTCCTGGCTGCGACAACGCATGGGCGGCTGCAAACCCGCACTGCTGTTTCCTCTTGCCTCGGCTGTTGTACTCAATCTACCTGTGTTCCTGATCGAGATTCTTGCGATAGGCAGAACTTTAGCGCCATCAGAAGCGTTAGCATGCATTGTTGCTTTTCTGCTTATGGGCACGGTCTTCGGGCTCGGATTCGTTTGGAATTATCAGGACAGAGCGATATAAAGAAAGAGTATGGCACTCCCCGCTTCGGTTCCTCAGGAACCGATCAAAGCTCAACTGGCTCATACTGAGCCGCCGGTGATTGACCTTCATGGTCTTAGCGTCTCATTCGGCCGCCGGCAAATCTTAAAGAACCTTCGCGGTGACCTGCGTGGTAAAGCGATTGGTCTGCTCGGTCCAAATGGCGCCGGCAAGACTACGCTGATCCACACACTGCTCGGATTTCATCAGGCCTCCGCAGGCACTGCTCAAATCTTCGGACTTGATATCGCGAACGAAGCGAACCAGATCAAGTCGCTGATCGGCTACATGCCGGAGCGCGACTCGTTCATCGCCAAGATGAGCGCAGTGCACTTCGTTCGCTTGATGGGCGAGTTGTCAGGATTGCCTCCCGAAGCGGCTTTGGAGCGAGCTCACGAAGCACTCTTCTACGTCGGCCTCGGTGAAGCGCGTTATCGCCGTCTCGAAACTTACTCGCTGGGAATGAAGCAACTGGCCAAGCTCGCCCAGGCGATCGTTCATGGTCCAAAGCTGATCTTTCTTGACGAACCTACAAACGGGCTCGATCCCCCGGCACGCCTGCGCATGATCAAATTGATCCGCGAGATTCGTGACAGTGGTCACGCCAATATCGTGTTGTCGTCGCACTTACTGCTCGACGTCGAAGAATGCTGCGACGAGATTCTGATACTTCGCGACGGGCAGATCGCCGTCTATTGCAATCTCGAAGAAGAGCGGAAATCCAACCGCAAGTTTCTCATGCTGGAAACGCGTGGAGACCAGCACAAATTTGTTAAGGCGCTCGCAAAACTCGGTTGTGAGTATGCGTTGTCGGGCGGTAATCGTCTCAAAGTAGTTTTACAGGAAGGCATCGAGGTGCGCGACCTGTATCGCCTCGCTGCCGAAGAAGACGTGCAGATCCGGCGTCTGAGCTACAAGCGCGATTCTCTGGAAGACATCTTCCTGAAAGCGATGGAGAACGGCGATGGCGGTTTATGAACAGACGTACAAGCGTTACGCCGGCAAGCTGACTCCAGAGTGGAGCCGGTTCCTGATCATTCCGCGGCACGCGTATCGAGCAGTTTTTAATTCCAAACTGTTCACGGCGTTCTTCGTCATTTGCTTCTTACCGCTGCTCGTCGAAGCGATTCTGATCTACCTGCATCACAACGTCAGCGCCATTGCCATCATGCAGATCGACGTCAGAGCCCTGGTGCCGATCGATGCTTACTTTTTCGAGACGTTTGTAAGCATTCAGGGTGGATTTGCTTTCTTTGTTGCGCTGCTGGTTGGACCGCCGCTTGTTTCTCGAGATCTACGCAACAACGCACTGCCGCTTTATCTCTGCCGCCCTTTTTCACGCACGGAATACGTGCTGGGGAAGATGTCGGTGCTACTGATCCTGTTATCGGCAATCACGTGGGTGCCTCAGTTGCTGCTGTTTCTTCTCCAGTCGTACCTGGAAGGGTTCACGTGGTTCAGGACGAACCTTTGGATAGCGAGCGCGATAGTAATCGCTGGCATAGTTTGGGTACTCCTGCTGGCGCTGCTGTCGCAGACGATCTCGGCGCTGGTGAAGTGGCGTGTGATTGCGAGTGCGGCGCTGCTGGGACTGTTCTTTATCCCTTCAGTGTTTGGCGAATTCATCAACGTCGTGTTTCAAACGCGTTGGGGAAACATCATTAGCCTTAGTGCGTTGATGAGAAACGTGACCAAGGGACTTTTCGGAACTTTCGATCGTATCTCAGGATCGATTCAGGTCAGAGATTTCGACGACAATATCGTCAGGGAAATATTTCTAGTCGAGCCGCCGCTTTGGGCTTCGTGGACTGCTCTTTTTATTATCTGCGCCGTCTGCCTCGCGGTACTGCACTGGAAAGTTAAGGCTTACGAGGTGGTTCGGTAATTCGTGGCTCATATGTCTTCTCCTGATCAACTCATCATCTTCGACAACGTCTCCAAGTTCTATGGCGAGATACTCGGAGTGAATCGAGTTAACTTGCAGATCGCGCCCGGCATCACGAGCCTCGTCGGGCCGAACGGAGCAGGGAAGTCGACGTTGATGAATTTGATGACCGGCCTGCTGCGGCCGACGCGTGGCTCGATCACCATCGTCGGGATCCCCACGGACCAACCGGAACCACTCTTCCGCAAAGTCGGTTACTGCACGCAGTTTGACTCGTTTCCGCGAGGCATGACGGGACGTGATTTTCTCAACGCGTTTTTGCTGGTCCATGGCTACGATCGGAAACAAGCCAATGATTTGAGCCAGGTTGCGCTCGAGCGCGTCAATCTCGTTGAAGCCGCGGATCGAAAGGTAGCGGGCTACAGCAAGGGCATGCGACAACGCATTCGACTAGCACAGTCAATCGCTCACGAGCCCGCGGTTCTGATTCTCGATGAACCTCTGAACGGACTCGATCCGATGGTGCGTTCGGAGACGATTGCGCTTTTCCGTAAGCTAGCTGCCGAAGGCCTGCATCTGATCATCTCGTCACATATCCTGCACGAAGTAGACATGATGTCTGATCGCGTCGTGCTTGTGAACAACGGTTACATCGTCGCCGAGGGAAACATTCACGGCGTGCGCGACGAGATGGAAGAGCACCCGATGCAGATCCTGATTCGTTGCGATCAACCGGCAAAACTTGCCGCTTATGTTTTCGCTCAGAATCACGTGGTTGAAGCGCGGCTTCATGACGATCGCCGCGGTCTGTTTGTGAAGACCCGCGATGCCGATCGATTTTACTTATTGTTGAATCGCGCGATTGCGGAAGGTGAATTGAACGTGGAGTCGGTGGCGCCGGTGGATGACGATATGAGCGCTGTTTACCAATACTTGATCGGCACGACGGGAGGCAGTGCATGAGTTCTGCGGTCGAAGTAGTTTCAACCAAACCTGAGCCGCAACCCTCTCGCTGGACGCTTTGGCTGCGGCAGATCGCCGCGATCTTTCGGCTGGAAATCGAGAAGAATTTTCTTGGCCGTCGTGCCATCTTGATCTACCTCATAGCTTTGTTGCCGCTCTTCCCGCTGTTGGTCCTGGCCGTGATTACTCCGCCGGGCAATGAATGGAAAGACTTCAATCAGTACAGCATGATCTACGCCATTCTTTACAACGGCTTGATCCTGCGCACAGTGGTCTTTTTCGGATCCGCGTGGATCTTCATGAACCTGTTTCGCGGAGAGTTGGTCGATCGCAGTTTGCACTACTACTTTCTGAGTGCGGTGAGAAGAGAGGTGCTGGTAGTTGGCAAGTATGTTTCAGGTCTTGTCACCTCGATCGTGCTGTTCACGGGCACAACGATCATCTCCATGCTGTTGCTTTACTTCCCGCACTTCTACTCGCAGAGCCTGCGCTACTTCACCGAGGGCCGCGGACTTTCTCAAATTCTGACTTACGCAGGCATCACGATGCTTGCCTGTGTCGGTTACGGTGCTTTCTTTTTAGTAGTGGGTCTGTTTATTCGTAATCCGATTATTCCCGCAGTGCTGCTTTATGGTTGGGAGTGGCTCAACTTCCTGCTGCCTCCGCTGCTGAAAAAGATCAGCGTCATTCACTATCTCAACTCGCTCGTGCCGGTACCGCTTAATGAGGGTCCGTTTGCGGTTGTTGCCGACCCGACGCCTGCGTGGATCGCGATTCCGAGCATGCTGCTGGTGACGGTGATCGTGCTCGTCCTTGCCGCTTATCGCATCCGCCACATGGAAATCCGCTACGGCAGCGACTAAGAATTTTAACCACGGATTTCACGGATGGATCCGGATCAATCCGTGTTCATCTGTGTTCTACTAAAGTTTTAGTTGACACGCGCGGTGAGTTCGTGTAAGGTCGTCGGCCTAAAGTCTTAGGAGGCCTTCGATGCCGCGCCGCAAGAGTGAGCAAATGACACCCCTGGAGCTGGAGATCATGCAAGTGCTCTGGGAAACAGGACCCGCCACCGTTCAGACGGTGCAAAAACAACTCAAACGCGAGTTGGCTTACACCACCGTGCAAACGATGCTCACCGTGCTGCACCGGAAGAATAAAGTGAAACGCACGCTTAAAGATAAAGCTTACATCTACCGTCCGGCAGTGAGTCGCACGAAGTTTACCGGTCACGCAGTGCGTGAGTTTATCGATCGCTTGTTCGGCGGTTCGGCTGAAGGTCTCGTAATGAACTTACTGCAAGAGAAGCATCTGACCCCTGAACGGCTGGCGAGGCTTCACGAACTACTCGAGAAGGAAGAACGGGATGCTAAGAATTAGCGAGTTCATCCTGAACTTTGTTTTGAATTCGGTTTGGCAGATTGCGGTTATTTTCGCGATCGCGACCGTCGCATCCTGGCTTTTGCGAAATGCGCCGGCGCGATACCGGCATACGCTCTGGGTTGCCGCTCTCGGCGCGTGTCTCGTCGCGCCATTATTGCCAACAACTCGTTGGGTCTCGGGTCTTCAACCAGGTATTCAAATACTCAGTCCTGAAACTCCACCCTCGCACATCGAGAAGAATGTTGCTCCGGTGGCGAGCCTTGGCGATGAAGAAGCTGTCGCAGTCGATCGTATCGGTCGTCGTCGCTCGCAAACGATTAGTACCAGCACTCGAACCGCATCAATTCTTGCGCTCGCTTATGCGCTCTTCATCTTCGGGCGAGGGATAAGGCTTGCTCGTTTCTGGCAGCGCAAGGAAAAGTTACGACGCTCAGCAACTGTTGCCGGGCTTTCTCAGGAAATCGAAGCGGCGGCGCAACGGTGTCGTACTCTTTTGAAAGCTGGTAATGTGCGAGTCACAAAATCCATTGAAGCACGCGTGCCCTACACGTTAGGGTCGCGGCGCTCAATGATCGTGCTGCCTGAAGCTTTTTGCACGGGCGCTGACGAAGCCCGGCTCCTTTCCGTCATCGGGCACGAGATGGCCCACGTCGCGCGTCGCGATTTTCTCATTAATCTTGTCTGCGAGCTTGTAGCGCTGCCAATCTCGTTTCATCCACTCACGTTTTTGATCAAAAAGCAGATCGGTCGCGCGCGGGAGCTTGCATGCGACGAACTGGTAACCGACCGGGTTCTCGCTCCGCGCGTATATGCGCGTTCGCTTTTGTGGGCCGCGGACGTTACGAGTCAACATTCGTCGCAGGCATTCATGTTGAGCATCTTTGACGCCCACATTTTGGAGGAGAGAATTATGAGGCTCACGCGAAGCAAAAGCGGCATTGGTGCGGGGATAGCGAGAGTAATTATGTTTGCGGCCCTGTCAGTTCTTTTCGTCTCGGCGATGTCGCTGTCGATGTTCTCGTTAGAGCTGCAAACGCAAGCGCGTGCGATGGAAACGATTCGATCGCTGAACGTTCCCGCGCTGCAGCAGCCCGCTCCCGGTGTCACAGCTTCACAGTCTCCTCGTGAAACTCAAGTCAATGCTGCGGCCGCTGATGATCGTGCTATGGACGCGTGCAAGGCTGCGCGTCGAGGCGACGTGCAGGCAATTCCATTACTCATCGCGCAGCTAGGCGACGATAGTAAAACTCAACTTGTGCAATGCTGGGCCACGGGTCGTTGGAGTCCTGCTCTGCAAACTTTCAAACATCCCTCGCCAGGCGAACAGGCTGCTCTTGCACTCGCATCTTTCGGCCGTCCGGCATTTGTGCCTCTGTCCAACCAACTCGACGATCGAAATGCGACAGTGCGGCGGAACGCGGCATGGTCCATCGGCGAGTTGACGAACATGCTGCCGGGCGAAAGAGCGGGTGCCGTGCCGCAACTCATCTCATTGCTTGGCGATTCTGATGAGTGGGTGCGGATGGCCGCCGCGCGTGCACTCGGAGAATTGCGTGATGAACGCGCGCTCCCGCGATTAGTCGCCACACTGGCGGACGACAACTGGCGCGTTCGCGAATTGGTGGTGTGGGCATTGAGCGAAATGAAAGACGACAGGGCGGTGACGGCACTGTCTAACGTGTTGCTGTCGGACAAACGCGTTGAGGTGCGACGCGGTGCGGCGGAGGCGCTGGGCGAGATCAGGAGTGCCGAGGCGCTTCCATACCTCAGGCAAGCGTTGAACGATGCTGAAGTTAGCGCAAAAGCCGCGTGGGCCATTGCGGAAATTGAAGGATAATAGTCGGTTTTCCTTTGCGGCTCTCTGCGTATCTCTGCGTCCTCTGCGTTTAGAAACCTGTTTCAACGCAGAGAACGCAAAGATACGCAGAGAACCCCAGAGATAAGGAGGCATCGTGTATGTCTAGCTACAAGGCATCGTGTATGTCTAGCTACAAGTGTGTCTCAGTGATCGTCTTTTTGCTATTGCTCGCCGGAGCGGCGAACGCACAACCAAAAGCCGGCACTCTTAGAATGAAGCCGTACACATTTGAAAACGGTAAAGGCGAAAAAGTCCCGTCAGAATTTGGAACGCTGCTCGTTCCGGAAAACCGTTCCGATCCGCAGACCAACTTGATCGAACTTGCCTTTGTTCGTTTCAAAAGCACTGCAAAAAGTCCCGGTCCTCCGATCGTCTATCTCGCGGGTGGTCCAGGCGGTTCCGGAATCGGTACGGCCATTGGTTCACGGTTTCCCTTGTTCATGGCGTTGCGTGAAATCGGCGACGTGATCGCATTCGATCAACGCGGCACAGGCTATTCCAAACCCAACCTCAGCTGCTACGAACGAATGTCTCTCCCACTCGACGTGGCGCCCTCGCGCGAAGCCGTAATAAACGAATTACGCAAGAACGCTCGCGAGTGCATTTTCTACTGGCGTGATGTCCAGCGCGTTGACCTAACGGCTTACAACACCAACGAAAGCGCCGACGACCTCGACGATCTGCGAAAGGCGCTCGGAGCGAATCAGATAAGTCTTTGGACCATCAGCTACGGTACTCATCTCGCCTTCGCCACGATGCGACGGCATTCCAAGAGTATTCATCGCGCAATCCTCGCGGGCACAGAAGGACCGGATCACACGTACAAGCTTCCCAGCAGAATTCAGACGCACCTCGAAGATCTCGCGGCTTTGATCAAAGCTGATCCTGAGATTGGGAAAGAGATCCCGGACTTTCTCGGATTGATGAAGTCCGTGTTCGATCGTTTGGATTCCCAACCCGAGACGGTAGAGATCGCGGATCCACGCACAAAGCAAAAGGTCAAAGTGATCGTGAATAAGTTTGTCATGCAATACATTTTGGCTAACAACATTGGGACCACCGTCACGGAGAGGTTTCCGGCGCTGTTGTATCGCGCATCGAAGGGCGACTTCACGAATGCTGCGCAGGTCTGGCTAAACGAATCGCGACGCGGGATCGGTTCGGCGATGTCGTACATGATGGACTGCGCCTCCGGACAGACTGCCGCCCGACGTGAGCGCATTGAACGTGAAGCCAAAGATACATTGTTGGGAGACATCTCCAATTTCCCGTTTCCTGATGTCTGTCAGGAGTGGAAAGCTCCTGATCTTGGTGATGAGTTTCGCGTGCCGTTGCGCTCAGACGTGCCGGCGCTCTTTATCAGTGGTACGTTGGACGCGCGTACTCCGGTGAGCAACGCGGAGGATTATCGCACCGGGTTCGCGAACAGCACTCACATGATCATCGAAGGTGCTGTTCACAGCGATCCGCTGTTTCTATCGTCGCCGAAGATAAAAGATGGAATGATGGAGTTTTTGAGAGAGCAGCCGGTGACGACCACGAAGATCACGGCGCCACCGATGAAGTTCACGCTTTAACCACGGATGACACGGATAAAGAACGGATTTTATCCGTAAATAATCCGTGTCAATCCGTGTTACCTGCTTACGTAGCTATTGTCTTTGATCCAGAACCGCCACGGCTTATCGATCCACGCTTCAGCGTAGTCGATGCCGATCCGCGGACCTTTAGCGATCCGGCGTTGTGAGACACTCTCGTACTCCTCGATCCAAACTCGATCACTTAAAAGATCCGCGCCGTCGAGTTGTCGATCGATACCCATCGCAATGCAGAGTTTCCCTGGTCCATTCGTGAGATTGTGATCCGGATGTAAATGCCTGCGCGCTCTCATTATCTCTATTCCCTCAACCGGCTCGAGCGCGCGAACCAGAATCGCATGCGGAACGTCCGCGACGTTGCACACGACGTTGAACTGGTAGTACATGCCGTAAACGAAATAGACATACGCTACGCCACCAGTCCCATACATCGTCTCGGTTCGTTTCGTTCTTCGCCCTCCGTAGGCGTGTGAAGCTCTGTCTTCGGGTCCGCGATAAGCTTCGACTTCGACGATCTTTCCCGATACACGTTCGCCCTTTGGACCAGGCACGACTAGCAGCTTGCCGAGCAGATCTCGAGCGACCGTGAGGACATTCGGACGAAGGTAAAACTCGCGCGGCAGTTTGGTTGCTTTGATTATCAGTACAGTCTCCAGGCCATTACGACGAAGATTATCAATCCAATCAGCACGATGCCGCGGCGAACCCACTTCTGCCCGACGCGCACTGCCATGCTCGCGCCGAAGTAGCCGCCCGCCAGTGCGCCGACCGCCATTACAAGCGCGTCCTGCCAGACCACCAATCCTGCCAGAGCAAAAAGCAGGACCGCGATGCTGTTGATACAGATGCCGAGAAAGTTTTTGATTCCATTCGCTCGATTGAGGTCGTTGAGACCGAGCAGGCCCATTGCTGCCAGCATCAGGATTCCGTTCCCGGCGCCAAAATAACCTCCATAAGTTGCCGAGAAAAACTGGAAGATCATTGCGCCGCTCCACCACAGTCCCATCGGTTTATCGTCGAGTGAGCCTAGTCGCAGCCGCTTGTTGATTACGCCATGCGACATGAACAGGAGCGTGGCAAAGAGAATCAGGAGAGGAACGAGATTGGCAAACACCCGCGACGGCGTGCGAATCAAGAGCCACGCGCCGAACGCGCCGCCGATAATGCTGGCTATGCCAAGTCGAAAAAGGATGGTGGAACTGTTTTCGAGTTCCTTTCGATAACCAAACAGACCACCGAAGAGACCCGGCCAGAGCGCAACCGTGCTGGTTCCATTGGCCACTCGCGGATCGAGCCCGAGCCAGATCAGCACAGGAAACGTCAGCAGCGTTCCTCCACCCGCAATAGAATTGATCGCGCCGGCTGCAAACGCGGCGCACAGCATGACAAGCCAGGGGAAGAGACGCATCTGTTCGTGCTTTGTACTTTGCCTTTCGTCCTAAAAGTACAAAGCACCAAGGACAAAGCACAAGTGCTGCATGTTAATATGCGCGCCATGTATCGCTATTTTTCACGAGTTGCTCTGTTCTTAATTTTCACGGTGGCGCTGCTTTGGCCTGTCCAAATCACCACAGCGAAAAAGACGCTTCGCGTGATGACGTACAACATTCATGTCGGTGTCGGAATGGACAAGAAGTTGGATCTTCAACGAATCGCTGATGTCATAAATCACGAGCGCCCGGACCTTGTCGGATTGCAGGAAGTAGATAGAAACGTCAAGCGAACGGAAGGGAAGGATGAGATCGCCGAGCTCGCTGCGATGACCCGAATGCATTTCTCTTTTGCACCAAATCTCGATTACCAGGGTGGAAAATACGGCGTCGCGATTCTCTCTCGACTGCCTATCAAGAACACTGTACATCGAATGTTCGAAAACAAACGTGAGACTGAGCGACGCGGCCTGCTCAAGGTCGATATCGAAGTTGATGGCAAGTCCGTCAGTTTTGTCACCACACATCTCGACTACCAATTTGAAGATGGCCGATTGTTTGAGACTGAACAGCTAATGAAGTTTCTCGCTGACGTGAAAGGACCTTTGATCGTTACGGCTGATCTGAATGACGTTCCCGACGGCAGTGCTTACAAACTCATGCGCACCGCGTTTGAAGATGCGTGGGTGACGAGTCGTGCCAAAGGCGATGGATTTAGTTATCCTGCCGATAAGCCTTTGAAGCGGATCGACCACATTTTTTATCGAACCGGCACCGGCGTGCGCGCGAAAAAAGCATGGGTTGTTACGTCGTTGGCTTCAGATCACGTACCGGTGGTTGCGGAGTTAGAGATTCAGTAAGGCCACAAAAAATTCTATGCCTAAAGATGCTCATGAGATGACGGACAATGAAGTGCGCCAGCGCATCGTCACTCTTGCTTTTGGTGGTGACGAGCGCCTCTTCATCGCGTTCTATCGCAAACTACAACAGGGCCTTCCGGAAGGAACAGGCATCGTGTTGCGCGGCAGTGTTGTGACCAACAAACGTCACGAAGACGGCACGCCTTTCGACTCTCAAGGCGCGTTAACGAGCGATATCGATGTGACTCTGGTTGGCAGCAAAGTGATGGAAGCATGGTCTCCGGACGCCTATTACATTCCCGGCCTGCACACAAAGCCACTCTGCGATAAGGATCCGGACATCGCTCCCAGTCTGAATCCTCTGCGCGAGTCGCTACAGAAACTCGTCGGACGTCCAGTGAATATGCAAGCCACTTCGAGCCTCGTGCTGTTTGGCCGTGATGTGTTGTTTGGTGAGCCGTACCACGTTGTTGTCCCACCCGGTGAAGAGGCGTGATCCTCAGGCTGCTCAGCTACAACATAAGGTTTGGCGGCCTGGGCCGGGAACCAGCACTCGCGGAAACGATCATGGCCGCCGCACCCGATCTGGTCGTCTTCCAGGAAGCCACGCATCCTGAAGTCATCGAGCGTCTGTCGAAAGCGACGAAGTTTCCATTTTGGGCAGCGCGACCGAATCATTCGATTGGATTTCTCAGCCGCCACGCAGTCGATTATCACGAGTGGCATTATCCGGCCGGCGCGCGGCACTCGTTTCTCGAAATTGTGCCCGCTGGCGGTAAGACTCGTGTGTTTGGTTTGCACCTCAGCGCCCGATTTTCGAAATGGGACGAACGCCGTCGAACACGCGAGATTCGCTCGCTCCTCGAAGGAATCAAACGACACCAGGATGGCTTTCACGTTTTGGTTGGAGACTTCAATACGCTCGCGCCCGGGGAAGCTTTGAATGCTGATCGGATGCCGGCGTGGATCCGGGCGCTGATTTGGATTAGTGGTCGCAAGCTTCAACGCGAGACGATTCAACTGATGCTCGATGCCGGGTATGGTGACGGTTACCGGATGCTAAACCCTGAAGTTAAGGGATACACGTTTCCCACGTGGGATCCGCACGTGAGGCTCGATTATGTTTTTGTGCCGGGAGCCTTCGGCAATCGCTTAGTTAAGTGTGAGGTGATTACGGAACCGAAGGAGCGGATACAATCGGCTTCTGATCACTGTCCGCTGGTTGCTGAGTTAACGCTCGATTGATCTTGTAGACAGGATTACAGGATTTTCATGATTGGCAGGATGTAGCCAGTGTAGCCTTCAGGCAGTTGAACTTGTGTGGGACTGTGAATGCAGAATTCAGTCGTTGGTCCAAGCGTCATTTGACGACCCCACAAAGCGACATCTTGCTGCGAGGTGAGTGGCTGCAACGCAGCATAAAAGTCGTTGTACGACACGCCATTGGGTTTGCTTAACCAAACGGCAAATTTCGATTCCGCCAGATCTTCGTGACCGGTCCGCAGGCGATACAAGCCACCAATACCGTCTGCTGCTTCTCGAGCCACTCTGTTGTGTGGCTCTTCACACGCGCCTGAAACGGCTGCTTCGTTGATTCGATCCATGGCAGCCGAGTCGTCGAGCAGGTACCACTCCTCGTACGCGTCGCCTGGCGTGTTCAACCAACTTGCATCGCGAATGCGAAACACAACGGAACGCTGAAAGCCACTCGGCTTGTTCGCCGCAAGCGTTTGATGAAATGCGCGCAAATGGTCGAGGTACGTGTCTTGATCGATGACCGGCTGTGGCCAGTGCCAAAAAACGTAAGCAAGCATCAGCTACCGGCCTGCATTGCTTTAATATCCTGAAGCAGCATTTGCTCGTGACCGTCAGGGTTTACTTTGAGATACGTCTTGCGCAGCTTGCCTTCGGGATCGATCACAAAGCTCGTGCGGTCCCAGTACATCGTTCCCTTGTAATCACTCTGCCCGACACCGGCGGCCTTTAAGAGTTCATGATCGGGATCAGCAAGCAGATCGATAGTGAAACCAAACTTGTTGGCGAAGGCTTTGTGTGAACCGACGTCGTCCTCGCTCACGCCGACGACTGCAATGTTTGCGTCGTCGAAGTCCTGCTTGCTTGCAGTGAATGATTTTCCCTGAATAGTGCAGCCCGGCGTGTCGTCCTTCGGATAGACGTAAACGACGAGCCACTTGCCTTTGAAGTCGTCAAGCGTGACGGTTTCGCCGTTCTGATTCTTGAGTTTGAAATCTATAAAGCGCTGACCTTCCTGTAGTCCCATGATTGTTCTCCCGTATCGATATGATTAGAGCGTAGTCTGGTAAATTTCGATCTGTAAGATCGATCTACCATGCAACTGCGTAGCGACTGCGACGCGGATCGGCGCCCGCTGACGCTACCCCATTCTTCGGATCGTAAATGATTACGGTGGGCGCAGACAGTGTGCCCCATTCAGCCTGCACCTTGACCTTGTGACCTTTCTGAGACAGCTCCTGAATTGTTTTTAGATTCACACGCGATTCGACGTTGAGTGAACCGGGAAGGAACTCATGATCGTCGAATGAACTGACGTAGTGTTGTGTGTCGAAGCGAGGTGCTTCCACTGCTTCCTGTGGATTCATGCCAAACTCGATCACATTCAACAAGACCTGAAGCAGCGCCTGGTCCTGATTGTCGCCGCCGGGCGTACTCAACACCATGAACGGCTCACCGCCCTTGAGCACAAGCGTTGGTGTCAACGTGATTCGAGGACGCTTGCCGGGCGCTACGACGTTCGGACTATTTGGATCGGTCAGTGACGACTGCAACCTTTGGCCCATCAACACGCCGGTATCACCGGCTACGACCGCGGGTAGCCATGCGCCGCTGGGTGTTGCACTAAACAGGTTGCCATCCTTATCGACGACGTTGACGCAGGTTGTATCGTTAGCGCGCTCGATCTCGGGCAACGCCGAAGCACGGCCGATCGTCTGCACAGCGCTCGCAAGAACGGCTTTCATGTTTAGCGGGTCACCCGGCTGCTGTGCGAGAGAGGCCTGCCGTTCATCGATCAACGGACGCCGCAGTGCTGCATATTCCTTCGACAACAGTTCCGTCATCGGGATCTTCACGAAATTGGGATCGCCGTAGTAGCGATCGCGATCGGCCATGCCGAGTTTGATAGCTTCGGCAAGCGTGTGAATGTACGGGAGCGAGTTGTGTCCCATCTTCTTTTAAATCAAAGCCCTCGATCAGGTTTAAGGTCTCGAGTAATGCGGGACCCTGGGTCCAGAAGCCGGCTTTGTACACCTGATAGCCGCGATAATCAGTTTGTACCGGCTGGCCCACCTTTGCAGCGAAGCGTGCAAAATCGTCCGCCGCGATCAATCCGCCATTCGCTTGCATGTAGTCGCCAATGCGACGAGCGATTGGGCCTCGATAAAAATAGTCACGAGCGGCCATCAGGCCGGCGTGGCGATTGTTGCGCGTGCCCTTTGACGCCAGCCGTTCGGCGCGAACGATCTCGCGTAATGTCCGGGCCAGATCGGCTTGGACAAAAATATCTCCGACCTTGGGTGCTTCGCCGTTCGGGAGAAAAACGCGTCTGGCATCCGGCCATTGAGAAAATATCGGCGACCTTGTTTTGATGTATTGCACTCGCAGCTCATCGATTGGAAAACCATCGGCGAGCTGAATCGCCGGCTCCATAACTTCGGCAAGAGTTTTCGTTCCGAATTGATCGAGAGCAGTTATACAGGCATCGAGCACGGCGGGCACTGTTGCTGATAACGGACCCGTCGAGGGTATCAATCCGCCTTTCCTGGCGCCGGGCATCGTGGTTTGGCTTGCAGATGTTAGTGAGGGTTGTTCTTTCGCCCTGTTGACGAAAAACTCGCGCGTGGCTTTCATCGGTGCCTGCCCCATGCCTTCGATGACCACCACCTTCTGGCCCTTCAACTTAATGAGAATCGGCACTTCGCCGCCGAATGAAAAGTGAGAAAACTCAATTACCGAGGCCGCAAGAATCGTCGCCACTCCCGCGTTGACAGCGTTGCCGCCGCGCTGGAGAATCCGCAGTCCAGCTTCGACTGACAAGGGCTGGCCCCCGGCAACGACCCCGCGTTTCCCGCGCACGACGGGCCGGAAAGTATCGGCGTGGGAAGTTGGCGTTGGAATGCCTGTAAGAATGAAGGAGGTTACCAGGCACAAGACGAATAGGGTTCGTTTGCGGAGTAGCATCAACGGAGATACCTCTTTTCGATTTGAACTGGCGAATTGTCGGCTTGTTTTTAGCGGCAGTCAATAGAAACGGAAGCGAATGCCTGCGTTTAGAATTCAAGCTTTAGTTTGCTCTAGCGAAAGAGCAGCCTAAAGGCTGAACTCTGAACCGTAGTAATCTGAACTGTAGTAAGATGGCGAGCAGACAAAAAGAGAGGGCGCTGACCTCCCCCAAGACCAGCGCCCTTGCCTTTATCTCAGTTCTCCCATGGAGAATTAACGACGGGCAGATAGTAGCCGCCTCTAGACCGTGGTAGGTTGCACCAAGCTTGTAAAGTCTTTGCGAGGTTGTCACGATAGTTTTTCAAATTCTCACTGAGACCCGAACGTCATTAGTTCGGAGATCACGAATCGGGGGATAGATCTTGGCAAATTCACCAGCAATTGCGCCTTATGGCTCGTGGAAATCACCCATCACTTCGGACCTGATCGTCGAAGGCTCGGTGGGTCTTAGTCAGCCAATGTTTGATGGCGACGACATTTACTGGCTGGAACTACGCCCAAAAGAGGGCGGGCGCAACGTTATCGTTAAAAGATCCACCACAGGCGTTAGTGTCGATATCACCCCACCTGAATTCAATGCCCGCACACGGGTGCACGAATATGGCGGCGGAGACTACATAGTTAGCGACGGAGTTGTTTACTTTTCAAACTTTTCCGATCAGCGTCTATACCGGCAGGAAGGTTCGGCTGCCCCTCAACCACTCACTGGCGCTGCGGACGTGCGTTATGCCGATGGCCGTTTGGACCATGCACGAGGGCGTCTGATATGCATCAGGGAAGATCACACTCGTGAGGGCTCTGAGGCCGTAAATTCAATAGTGGCTGTTGGACTGCAACCCGGTGATGACTTTGGTTCGGTGCTCGTCGAGGGAAATGATTTTTACTCATCGCCAAGGCTCAGCCCCGATGGAACTCAGCTAGCCTGGCTCACCTGGAACCATCCGAATATGCCCTGGGATGGTTGCGAACTCTGGGTGGGAGAATTTGGCGAGGACGGCAAATTAGCCTCGACGAGATGGGTAGCAGGCGGTGCTGCGGAGTCGATCTTCCAACCTGAGTGGTCGCCTGACGGTGTGTTGTACTTTGCGTCCGACAAGAGCGGTTGGTGGAACCTGGAAAGGATTACTCCTGACGGTGATATCGAACGTGTCAATCAATCAAAAGCTGAATTGGGCATGCCGCAGTGGGTCTTTGGCATGTCGTCTTATGCTTTTGCCTCAAACGATGTAGTAGTTTGTAGTCATATCGAACAAGGTGTTTCGACACTCGCTACACTCGATCTGCCATCAGGCAAGTTAACTCACGTCGATTGCCCGTACACGGATATTCAGTATCTGCGAGCGGCGAACGGACAGGCAGTATTTCGTGGCGGTTCGCCGACTGATGTGGCGTCGATCGTCAAGTTCGACCTAAGCACGGGGCAGTTTGAGACGCTGCGCCGATCGAACGATCTCGAGACATATCCGCAATACTTCTCGGTGCCGCGTGCGGTTGAATTTCCGACCGAAGGCGGACTGACCGCGCATGGATTTTTCTACCCGCCACAGAATCCTGACTATCGCGCACCGGCAAATGAAAAGCCCCCGCTGATCGTGAAGAGCCATGGTGGTCCAACAGCGGCTGCGTCGACTGCGTTGAGTTTGTCAGTTCAGTATTGGACCAGCAGGGGATTCGCAGTGCTCGACGTCAACTATGGCGGAAGTACCGGATACGGCCGGCAGTATCGCGAAAGACTTAACAAAAAATGGGGCATAGTTGATGTTGACGATTGCGTGAACGGCGCTCGTTATCTCGCCGAACGAGGTGAGGTGGATGGAGAAAGACTGATCATCACCGGCGGCAGTGCCGGCGGTTACACCACTTTGTGTGCGTTAACATTCCGCAACGCGTTCAAAGCAGGCGCGAGTCACTTCGGCATTAGTAATACGGAAGCGATGGCGCGCGACACGCACAAGTATGAGTCGCAGTATCTGACCGGTTTACTGGGCTCGTATCCTGATCGAAAGGGCATCTACTTCGATCGCTCGCCGATCAATTTTCCCGAGCGGCTATCGTGTCCAGTGATCTTTTTCCAGGGACTGGAAGACAAGGTGGTCCCACCAAATCAGGCGGAGAAGATGGTCGAGGCGATTAGAGGGAAGGGAATTCCGGTTTCGTACGTGGCGTTTCCGGGTGAGCAGCACGGATTCAGGCAAGCGAATAACATCAAACGAGCGTTGGACGGTGAGCTCTATTTTTACTCACGGATCTTTGGCTTCGAGCTCGCCGAACCAGTCAACTCGGTCGAAATCGAGAACCTATAACGAGCCACAGATTACACGAATAAGAAAACAGATCAGTAACTAATCCGCGTAATCCGTGGCTAATGTATCGGTGGGTCGGAGCTGGTGGCTGAGGCGCCGTTGCGATCGCCCCCTCGCAGAACGAGTGTGTCATCAATGAAGTAAGACATGGTGCCGGTCTTTCCATACTCCAACGGAACCGCAGACACTTCAAACTTATCTCCACTGACAGTCAGCTCAATCCTATAACCCGAGCTCTCAACCATTGCCTTCGGAACCAGGTCGGCCGCAATCAACTGTTCGAGCGTGCCATAACTGCCGTTACCTTTGGTTGTTTTGTACTGCTCCTGGCCGTGCGCGATTGAATACATCAAACCCAGGGCCATTCGTTCATTTCGAATCTTCGGCGGCGGATTCGCTTCACCCGAGATTCCAACGACCGCCATCATCACCAGGTTTTTGGGAAGATGGAGCTCATGTAATGGTCCAAACCCTTCGTTCGAAAGCGAGTAGGTAATTGGTTGGGCCATGGCGGTCAAACGCGCGAAGTGTGCCCGAGTATGATCGCTGAGTAGCGTGCTATCAGCCAAACCCTTGTAACTCTCCATCAGCGACGGAGAGATGTAAAGCTGGCCTTGCAACGGTCGCGGTAGCCAGCGCGTGTAGCTTCTAAACTGAGTCTCGCTCGCAAGCGTGTTGTGTTTCAGGTAGGAGTTGACGACGTGTCGAACACTGGCAGGGTCTGGCGAAAGCACAAGAAAGTTTCCCACGAAAGCATAAGAGAAGAGATTGATGTAAGAAACTATTTCCGTGTCTTCTCGTCGTTCGGTTTGCGCGAACGCGCTCGCTCCTTTGAAACCGAGCGAGTCGATTAACTTGGGCATCAGCGTGCGCATGGCGTCGCGGTCTTTGACGGAAATGGCAACTACAGGGGCAGCGGCTGAATTGCCGGAAATGCCAACTACGGGGCCGGCGGTTGATGATGGTTGTTGATTCGCTGCACTGTCTTTGCTTTCGGAGTTGGTAACAGCCGGTATTGGGAGGCCGAATAAACCGAAATTGGTAAGGGGTAAGCGGAGCGCAATCTCTGAACCAAGCAATGGAAGTAGATCATCTTTGATGTTGATCTTTAACTGCTTCTCGATCGCGGCAAACGGTGATTCGAATTCGGCTTCGCTCATGTTTATCGGCCTGCGGGGAGTGTTAACAAACTCGACCCTCGGATGCGGCCTCGTCATCGCCTCGTAAATTTGCGGAAGATCCAGTGACATTGTCGCTAACAATTCGGTGTCGGCCGGAAGGATGTTCGGCGACTCGGGCACCAATGGCGGACCTGGAATCAGCATTGGCACGAGGGGGATAGCGCCGCTTTTTTCGCCCGGCGGGTTCACTAGCAGCGCGCGTAAATCGAAAGAGTCGTTTTCGAAGGACAAGGCCAGGCCCAGTCCGTCGGGCCACTCTGTCATTCCACTGAAAAACGATCGACCGATCGTGGATAGTGCGGTCGAGATTGGATCGGGCGGCGGCGCTTCTTTCATCGCCTCGGGAGTTGATGCAGCTTGGAGTTTAGCCATCTCTTCAGCCGCGAGTGCGGCTTTTTCCTCGTCGGTCAATTCTGACTCTGGCACTTCTTCGGCTTGCTTCGATTCTGTTTGAGCAGCTTTTACTCTCTCCTCCTCTTCTTTCCTCATCGCTTCGAAGCGTTTTTGCCGCTCTTCTTCTTCTTTTTGAATCGCCTTGAAATCGATGAACACGAAGAGGGGCTCGGAGTGGAAGCGATTACGAGCCGCGCGGAAGTTTTGATCTTCAGCCAGAGGTTTACTTCCAGCCCTTTTGAGCTGCTTGAGCGTCAACGGTCTTGGCGTAAGCAAGATCAGCGACCCGGCTTGCTGAAAGTAGTAGCGCGGTCGTTCCGCTGCCGTTGTCACTTTTGATTTGTCCGGCGTGACTGCCTTATCAGGTTGATCGGGCGAACTCGCAGGCAGCGGCGGCAAGATGGTGGGCAGAACTTCGTTCAATGGCTTCGCAAATTTCGCTGCTTCCTCCGGCGAAGCGAACTCAATAGCAACAATCCCGTCCGGCACGTCTTTGGCCCTGGGCCAGGCGGCAACCAGCAGACGCGATGTCATCACCTCGTCCGCGTGCGCGTTCAGCCACTTCACAAGCGTCTTGAATTCTTTGGATGGTCCAGCGAGTTTTAAGATGGGCTCGAGTAGTTCGTTGATCGCGCTCGATTGAATCAGTTGGCCCACACTTCTCACTTCACCATAGATGATATAAGAGTCAGCGGGGATCAACGTGTCGAACGTCGGTGCAGGCGTGGGAGCAACGGCGGCTTTGGGTGGTGTCTTTGCAGGTGTTTGACGTTTTTGCTGAGCGGCGGTTGTGGCTGTCAGGAAAGTTGAGAACAGTACCAGCAAAGCTGCCGCTGTCGGGCGCGTGAATACGTTCATTTCAATTACTTTCTGGGTCAGGGAACCCCTCAAATGAGCCTACGTGGTGGCGAAGACCACGTACACTATACCGCCGTTCTACGATTCTGTTCCAAGCTTTTGTTTGCATCTTCACCCCGGCAGTGCCAGGGGAGGAGGGGTTTTCGCAAGGCAAAATCCTCTTTGAACGCTGGCAGGTTGGCGGGAATACTTTCGGCATAAAAAAGTAATGGAGCTTGGGCCAACTTTACAGATAAGACTGTTGCAAATTCCATCGCTCGCGGGTAGATTGATTTGGTTGCTTACAGGTAGAGGTGCTCTCCCAGCTTGGGGTGTACCCTGCCTCACATAAAGCGTGGGAGGAAGAAACTGTGCCGACCGGAACCTGCCCTGAATGCGATGCTGATGTCCACGTTGATTTGGACACGGATAAGGGCGAAATTGTGTCTTGCGAAGAGTGTGGAACGGACCTGGAGGTTGTTGGACTCGATCCCGTTGAGTTGGACATTGTAGAAGAAGAAAGTTACGACGAAGACGAGGACGAAGACGAATATTAAATTATCGACTTTCGCTTGCCGATTGTTGTTGACTCCTCAACGAACCCGAAAATCGGCAATCGCAATTGGCAATAGGGAATTCGATTTACCGGCTCGCCGCTCGATACTCAGAGCGGCTTTGTCGCAATGTTAATCCGCGTGGGCCCTCAACTCTGATCGTGTGCACTTGCCCATCTTTCCGTTTTTCCTCCGGCGGATAAAACGCTATAACGTATGCTGAACTGACTTCCTCCGCCAAAGCGCGAAATAACGGCGCGTAGTTGTTATCGTGCGCGTAAACATTTCTGCCGCCTGTCATTTCAGCCAAACCGCTCACGTCGAGCGGAGTTGGTAACGGACTTTGTACCGACGATGCCATGACACGGGAATAAGAGGGTAGCGTCACCACGAAAACGCTGACGTCCGCGGCATTGGCCCTCTCGATCACCGTTTGCGGCTTTACTGTATCGCCCACCGGAAATCCATCAGTCACGACGAGCACAGCGCGTTTCATCAATCGCTTTTCGCGCGTGCGCGGCGCGCTTCTCACTAGCATCCGGATCGCATCATCAACCGCATCGTACGTGTGCGTTGACAGACCGTTGGGTGAATCCTTCGCAATTCGCTCGAGCGCTTCATCCAGTTTGGCGGGGTCAGAGGTGAACTTCTGGACTGTTTTCACGTGCATCCCGAAAGTCAGGACCGCATAGACAACGGGGTGGCTGGAGAGGTGATTCGAAAACGACTGTAGCGCGTCACGAAGTCGAATGATCTCTTCTGAGGTCATGCTGCCCGAAACATCGAGAGCGAAAACAATAGCCAGGGGTCGTGCTTCGCCTTGCCGCTTCTCAATTTGAAAAAACGAAATCGGTTGCTCGTGGCCGTCGGAATAAAGCTTAAAGTCTTCCTGGCGAAGGTTGCGGACCGGACGACCCTGGGCGTCCATCGCAGTCACATCGACTGAAACGAGATCGGTGTCGATGCGCAACACATCTTCCGGTTCCTGCTCTTTGGGAAATACTTTGCGCGGCCGCTGGGTCGTCGCCGCTGGATCCTGAGTTTGCGGCACGCCAGGCATGGCAAGAGCCAGTAGCAGAAGGAGAGGAACGGATAATTGCGCTATAAAAGCCGCGGATTTCTTTGGCATTATTACTCTTTCCTCGGGGTGCCGTTCAGGATTATACGGGCGCGACCTGCGGAAGCAAACGGTGATATCATCCAGAGCGTCTCAAACCCGTATAACTGTTTGACCTAGTACGTGAAGGACTGACTATGAGATTCAATAAAACTCTTTTTGTGCTGGCAATTATGCTCCTGGCCTCGAGCATTTCACTTGGCCAGGACAAGTCGCTCGGCGCAATCAAAGGCAAAGTTCGTGTTGAAACAGGAACTCCCGGCGGCGTTTCAGTTGTCGTCAGGCGCGGAGAAACAGAGGTCACGCGAGTCACCACAGACAAGAGCGGAAATTTCATCGTTTCAAAGCTAACGCCCGGGAAATATGGGCTGACCTTTAGGAAGCCGGGTTTGAGTATCGGTTCGATGGAAGATATTGAGGTCAAGGCGGGCAAGACACGCTCGCTTGGAGACCGTTTGATACTGACGATCGATGAAGGCTCCATCGCTTTTCTCAGTGGCAGTGTTTTCAATGCAGTAGGGCGAAGCGTGCCGAATGCCAAAGTGGAGTTAGCGAGAATTCTTGAAGACGGCACGGCGAAAAAGATTGATGGACGCGTCACCACCGAGACTGGATCTTTCAAGTTTCGGCTTTCTCCAGAGCCGGGCAAGTATCGCGTAAGTGTTAAGGCCGACGGCGCTGAGGCAGTAAGTAAAGAGGTTGAGATCGATGGCGCCGCGGTTTACCGGGTGGCGTTGTCGTTGCCGCCAAAATCCTAAAGATGTCTCGCGCAACGGGTCTTTGCGCTGCGGGAGACTAGCCTGAGTCATGGAAGAGCGAGAGCGAGAGGAATTTCTGACGGCCAAACAGATCGCCGCGTACCTGCAAGTCAGTGAATCGACCGTGCGCCGCCTCGCTGCGAAGCGTCGCATTCCTTCAGTTCGGATAACGCCCCGCCTAATCCGCTTTCATCTCGACGCCGTGCGCGAGGCCCTCGACGTGCCGCGCCATCGCATTCGTCATGGTGAGTACACCGAGCCCGTCGATGATGCTCAACTGTCTTTTGACGATCTGCTGTTGTTGAGTTAACGCTTGTTGCCCCGCTGCGGGTTGAACTCAAGCCACTTATCGTTCTGCTTAATGTAGATCCGTGGCTGACTGATCCTGAAACTTTTGAACCCGGGATTCGCCGCCAGAAACTTTCGCACCGTTGACTGATCCCCGGTGGCCACGCGCCATTTTCCATCTTCACGCAGAAGATACTGCTGGACCACGATCTTTCCTTCCGCCTGGATTGGATTGACTACTCGCCCGTAAAGCACCGTATCGACCACCGCAAGATTTCCCATCACTTTCGTCGTGCCGATCTCCAGCCGATCGAGTTGGTAAAAACCCTGCGCACGCTCAAGCGCGCTCACGAAACGATCACGCGACATGCGGCTGCGTGACGAGCCGGGTAAGAGCTCGTAAAGACCATCGTAGTTGTGAGCTTTCAACTGCTCAAAGACACTTTGTACTGTCGCGCGCACGTCAGATTGGTCTGACGCTCTAACGAACGCCTGCGATGACAGGCAGACTAAAACTAAGACTGCAATGTTAAGAATGTACTTCCTCATCAGACTCCTCATTTTCCGATTTCTCTTGCGCCTCCAGCGATTCGCGTAACTGTTTTCGATAATTCAAAATCCAGCAAACCGCACCGCCGGCCGCAGCGACGAAAGCTTTTTCATAATCCTCCTGAAACGTAAAGAACAGGGCGATTGCGCCGCACGCGGCGGACATAATTATCCAAAACGTCTTCACTTGATGTTCACCGGCATCTTGAGATCGACTGTGGCTGGCGCATAACAAACCTTGTCATCACATGCCTGGACGCGCAATCTCGCCGAAAGGTTGTGTTTGCCGGTCTGAATAGTGCTATCTGCCTTGAGCCGCGCCTTCAGCGTGGTCTCTCCTTCGTAAACAGCCAGCGGCTTCTCGGCGAACGAAAACTTTTTCGTCAGCGGATCCGGGTAAGTCATAAACTCGACTGCGATTCCGCCTGCCGGTTGGATTTCGAGTTCGGTGGCTTTCAAGTAGGAGTAGCTCGGAGGATTGGCGTTTACGTGATAACCGTCGGTGATCTTGAGTGACACTAAGACGTCACCCGATTCGCCCGGCGCCAGAGTGACCTCGTGTGGAGTCGCCTGGACAACATCAGTCGACGTGATTCGAGGCGGTTCACTAGCGCTGGGTCCGGCTGTTTGCGTGTTGTTCGCCGGCGATTTCGAACATGAGACGGCCAGCAAACACAAGATCAGCAACACGGTTCCTCTGCGTACCTCTACGTTACTCTTTCGCATGGATTCAGTTTAACGCAGAGACCGCATAGAAACGCAGAAGCCGCACAGAATTTTTACTCGGCACTCGGAGTCGCCAGCGCTTCCGCTAGACGCATTCTCTTTGCGCGACGCACCAAATACCGGAGAGCGAAACCCGATGGCAATACCACAAACACCAGCACCGGAAGCATCACGATCAGAAAGCGAACAAAGAAGAGGACCATTCCCGCCGCCAATTCGAGACTTTCTGAAGCAGCGTCACGCAGCTCGCTCCGAAAGCCGGTTGAGCTTACGGTTACGGTTGGTTTTGGTCCCTGAATGTTAATGGTAATAGTCGAAAGACTAGAACGGTTTTCGAGAAAGCGTTTGCGTCCTTCCAACTTCTCGATGTCAGTTCTCACGTCAGCGATCTGGCGTTGCACTTCGAGTGCATCAGCGACTTTTGTTGCGTCTTTCATTATTTCAAGAAACTGAACTTCGAGAGCTTTCTGCGTCTTGATGCGCGCTTCGAGATCGATAAAGTCCTCGGTAACGTCCTGACCGGTTACGTTTGCTTCGGGAATGTTGCCGGCCAGCGTTTTGATCTCGTCGAGTGTGGCGCCAAACTGCGTAGCGGGAATTCGGACCACGAGCTTGATATCGAGCGTACGTTTTGCCGGATCGAGGTTCTCTCTTTGTTTCGCTTCTGAAGTGACGACGAAGCCGCCGTGCGCTTCGGCTATGGCAGTTATGCGATGCTGCGCTTCGGTCGTTGAAGCCACTTCCATCGTGATATCGGCATTGCGAATGATCTTTCGGTCGGCAGCTTCGGCTGTTGACTCAGCTCTGTCTACATTGCTTAGCGAGACTTTCTGCTGTTCCGCGCTGTAGGTTTGTGGCGTCACCTGCTCAGCAGTGGTCAGCGCAGGCTTCGAGGCGCTAGCTTGTGGTGCTGTCATGCTGGCTTGTCGTGAGCAGGATATTGAAAAGCTCAATAGAGCGAGCAATAGAATGATGGGAGATTTCATGATTGGCCTCCATGCAAGTATCGGGATTACGGTGTTGGAACGTTAGAAAGACCGAACACTTGCATGAGGCGTTATCGAGACCAACGTGAGTTCCCACAGTCTCGGAGGGTGGAAGCCGCGCTTATACGAGAGCTTAGCTTAGGCGTTACCTTTTGTGGTGGGGAGCGCGCTTTGATTCTCTTTGGTGATGCGAATAAGAAACCGCAACGCTTGATTCACAGCGTCGGCATCTGGAAATGCGTCTGCGACATCAGGTTCAAGCCGAATTACATCGCCGAAGCGCCTCCGGCCAGGCCCGAGCTTCCTAACGCGGAGAGCTCGCAAGTCATATTCAGGCCGAAGTTCATCTTGTAAATCTGATTCATCCTTCTTCATATGCTTTTCTTTCCGCCGATGTTAACTCTCGCGCACTAATCAGACGAACCGCCCTCTCTCTTTCTGTGTACGAGACCAACAATAGACGCCCTGCATTAGACAATCCAATAACGATGTAGCGATGCTCCTCATCGGAATGGTCTGGGTCATAAAAATCAACGTAGAGCGGGTCACCGAAAACAGTGGCAGCTTCGTCGAATGCGACTCCATGCTTTTGAAAATTTTGTTCAGCCTTTTCAGCGTCCCACTCATAATCCACTAGTGCAGTATAGCACCCGCTTAATAAAGCTGACTTGAGCCGCGTCTACCAGCGACTTTAGCCCACCAAGAGCACAAAATGAGCTATGAAAGGTTTTGTGCTTTTGTGCTTCTTTGAGGCTTACATGTTATTCCCCTTCGTCGCCGTCCCTGCCATCGTCGGGCTTCTTGATTCCGAACTTCTCCAAACGATACTGAAGCGTCCGGAACGTGAGGCCGAGGAGTTTGGCGGCCTTGGTGATGTTGTAGTCCGTTTGCTCCATTGCCTGCGTAATCAGGTTGCGTTCGACGTCTTCGAAGTTGATCCCTTCAGCCGGTAACTTGAATGCTCCGTCCGCGGTTGGGCCAACTTCCTGACGCACCTCTGACGGCAAGTCTTCCAACGTGATCAGGTCGCCTTCGCTCAAAAGTATGGCGCGTTCGATCGCGGACTCCAGCTGCCTCACATTCCCCGGCCAACTGTACTCGTTCATTAACTTCTTCGTCTCGGGAGTTAGACCAGTTACAAGCAGCGTCGTGTTTTTCATATGCTTTTTAAGAAAGTAGTCGATCAAGACGGGAATGTCCTCACGCCGCTCCCGCAGCGGTGGCACGTCGATGGACAACACGTTGAGGCGGTAATAAAGATCGTCTCTGAAACGCCCATCAGCAACCATCGCGCGAAGGTCGCGATTCGTTGCAGCGATCACTCTCACGTCAACATTGATCTCGTGAGTCCCACCAACACGCCGGATCTTCCGCTCCTGGAGCGCACGCAAAAGTTTCGCTTGAATGCCAACATCAAGCTCGGCAATTTCGTCGAGAAACAACGTACCGCGATCCGCGATCTCGAACAGACCTTTCTTCTCTGCGTGAGCGCCCGTGAACGATCCCTTCTCATGTCCGAAAAGTTCCGACTCGAGCAGGTTCTCGTTGATCGCGGCACAGTTCACTGCCTGAAACATCTCCTCAGAACGCGGCGACTGGTTGTGGACCGCTCTCGCAATCAACTCCTTACCCGTGCCAGATTCGCCTCGAATCAAAACAGTCGAGTTTGAGCGCGCCACTTTCAAGATCATCTTTTTCACTGACTCCATCTTCGGAGACGCGGAGATGATCTCGGTGTCGATAGCGTCAAGACGATCGAGTGCACGATTGATTGTTCCCAGCAGCGCAGCTTTATCGTAAGGCTTCTCCAGATAGTCGAACGCGCCCCGACGCAGTGCTTCTTTCGCCGACTCGATCGAACCATGCGCTGTGAGCAGTATCACAATGATCGAAGAATCGAAGGCCAGCAGGTGCTGTAGCAACTCGATGCCGTCCATGCCGGTCATCTTCAGATCAGTCAACGCCAGATCGAACCTTCGATCTTTGGCAAACTTGAGTGCCGCCTCACCGGAAGCTGCCGTCGTTACGTCGTAACCTTCTTCGGCCAGGATCAACTCAAGAATTTCTCTTTGCGACTTTTCGTCGTCTACAACCAAAATATTTTTTCGTGGCATATCTATTTCTCTTTAGCCGGCAGGATTATTGTGAACGTTGTACCGCTACCTTCCGTTGATGCAACACTGATCGTACCGCCGTGATCGTCGACTGCCTTTTTTACTATCGCCAGGCCCAGGCCGGTGCCCGTATCTTTTGTTGAAAAATAAGGTTCGAAAACTTTCGAGATGTCCTCGGTCGCAATGCCGCAGCCACTATCAGTGACTTCGACCTTAACAAAGTCGGGGTCTGTGTTCGATAACTTGATCGAAATGCTGCCTCCTGCACCATTGATTGCCTCGACCGCATTGATGACGAGGTTAGTGAAAACCGAGCGCAACGATTCGCGATCCGCCACCACCGGTGGCAACGTGCCATCTTGAATGATCTTAGTCTCGATCCCGCATTCCTCAGCCCTCGCTTCAACAAGACGCAGTGCGTCTTCCGCTTCGACACGAAGGTCCACGCTTTGCAGATCGAGTTTGGACGGCCGCGAATACTTCAGGAAGTCGGTAATGTGACGATTGATGCGCGCGACTTCAGTCTTTAATTGATCGGCAAGTCGAACGAACGTCGCCCGCTTGTCCGGATCACTCGGAGCAAATGAAGAGCGAAGATGATCGAGTGTCAGGTTGATGTAGTTAAGCGGGTTGCGGATTTCATGTGCGATCGCCGCCGCGAGCCGTCCGACCACTGCGCCTTTCTCGGCTTGATGAAGCTGAGTCTCGAGCTCGCGAGCGCGACCGAGTTTCGCAGTCATCTCATTGAATGCGGAAGCGAGCGTGCCCATCTCGTCGAGTCGATCGGCCGGCACCTGAACATCGAAGTTGCCGCCCGCGACTTTACGCGCGGCGGTTGAGAGTTCCTTAATCGGCCGCGTGAAGCGCCAGACGAAGAAGCCGGTGACGAGGGTGGTTACAAACAACACCGCGAGTGTGTAAAGCGCAGAACGTGATGCCTGGCGCTCCAAAACATTTGTCAGCGTGTTTGCCGAATCGAGTACGACGATGATAAAGCGCCGGCCGCGGTCAGTCTGTACCGGAAAATAGAACGCGCCGGCTTGACCGAAGTCAGCGGTCGTCGAAGGCGGAATCCATGCAGGAAGCTGTTCGTGCTGGTTCGTAAACTGAACCGCACTTCTCAAAGGCAGCAACTGAATGTCTTTGAACTGAACGTAGCGCGTCGTTTGGTCTTCGCGTTCGCGTGGATTGAATTCCGGGATGATGCTATCGAGGACGTTACCGTCGTCGTCTACCACCAAAATGTTTTTGACGCGAACATTCTTCTGGTTCAGTAAAGGCTCCTGAAGACTGCCGATAATCTGGTCAAGGTATTGCTCGCTCTGGAGGCTCTCCAAACCCAGCGCGATACCCGTCATGATGGCTTGTTCCTGTTCGATGATCATGCGCGCGTTGGCGCGGACGGTTCGCAGGTTGAAGTAGTACTGAATGCCGAGAGTCAGACCGAGCATCAGTGCCAGCAACAACAGGAGCCGGGCTCGAAAACTTTGTATCTGCGCGCGAAGTCTCATCGAAAACTAAGAGGAGCGTATGGGCATCAGACGTTGTCGTCTGGAGAAACGAACGCTTTCTGCGTTTATATTTATTTTACAGTCCGACCACGCGGGTTACCGCGAGTCAAACTTGGTGAAATTGGAACAGCCCGATGGCAGCAGCATATTGCGTTCCAGCGAAATATGTATAATCGATTACTTTTTCATTGCCCCCAACTAGCTGCTGATGTTATATTTGCGGCGGTCTCAAATCAATGTCCCCAGAGACCGCCCGTTAGGGAAAGTCTTCCCGCCCTCAATGTTGCAGCAGAAGGTTTGTCGAAAAGTACGAAAAGAGGCGTTTTTGAGGAGGCTCAGAACTGCAAAAGATTTTTCATTTGAGGAAGGTTGCCAGACTCGGCAACTGAAGCGAACGTTCTCACGAGTTAGTGAGTAATAATCCCTAAGAGAAAGGTACTGAGGCCTGATGACTCTAGATTTCTATTCCCCTAAATCCCGGCGGTTTGTCTTTATTCTATTTATCCTTTTTTGTCTGGCTTTTTCAGGGACGGTTTTCGGGAAGAAGAAACAATCTTCGGGCAGAAGTGCCCGCGCTCAGAAA
The DNA here is from genome assembly GCA_963826255.1 of uncultured Acidobacteriota bacterium. Classification (GTDB taxonomy): domain Bacteria; phylum Acidobacteriota; class Blastocatellia; order Pyrinomonadales; family Pyrinomonadaceae; genus PSRF01. Next base: position 3,617,655 of record CAWGWK010000002.1, on the reverse strand, counting down.
GGCAAGAAATCCTCTGCAAGAAATCGCTCGACGTCACGTCGAGGTCGTCAAGTCGCGAGAAGTTCGCGACGCGGCCGCGGCAGTCGACTCTCGGCTCGTGAAGTTCGTCAACAAAGAGCACTCGTCGCACGCGAACAAGCTAATTCGATAAAGGCGTTACAGCGACGACTCGGCCGGCCGCTCACTAGACGCGAACGCGCCGCGGAGTTGCGTCGTGCTTCCGCTCGTAATCGCCGCGCCATTCTCGAAGCTCGACGCCGCGCGGAAGCAGCGCGACGGGCAGCAATCGCACGACAGATCGCTATTGATAGGGCCATGCGCGAAGAAGTTCAGTCGTTCATCGCCAAGGACGATGTCACCGGCGAGGATCCGGAAGTTCGACGCGTCGCGGTTAATGCACTCGGCAATCATGCTGGTACCGTCGTTGTGATGGATCCGGTCACTGGTCGCGTCTATTCAATCGTTAATCAGGAATGGGCGCTCCGCCGCGGATTCAAGCCGTGCTCGACGATCAAACTCGTTACCGGAGTAGCCGGACTCTCCGAGAATGCCATTCCAGCCCTCGATACTGTGGGCGATGGATACAGAACCGATTTGACTTCCGCGTTGGCCCACTCCGACAACCCGTTTTTCCAGCAAGTCGGCAGCAAAATCGGCTCCGACAAGATGGTTAACTATGCTCGTGCGTTTGGTCTCGGCGAAAAGACCGGGATTAACGTGCCGTTTGAGTTTCCCGGTAGGTTGCCGGAAGTTAAGCCCGGACTTTTTGAGAGACGAATGTTTTCACATGCGGACGGTTTCGAGGTGACACCGCTGCAACTCGGAACAATGGTTTCGGCCATCGCCAATGGTGGTCGGCTGCTCGTACCTCAGATCCCGCAGAGTCTCAAAGAAACGAACAAGATGAACGCGAAAGTGCGTCGCGTGTTAGACATCACCACCGACGTATGGCAGCGCATGATCCCGGGAATGGTTGGCGCGGTTAACTATGGCTCAGGCCGTAAAGCTTATGACCCGACGCAGACAGTGGCCGGAAAGACCGGAACGTGTATCGGTCAGGGCGGTTGGGTTGGTCTATTTACTTCCTATGCTCCACTCGCCAATCCAAGACTCGCAGTGGTTGTGATTACGCAGGGAACTGATGCGCGCCGTCATTTTCCAGCCGCAGTCGCGGGTGAGATTTATCGCCAACTGAATCATAGATTCGGAACGGCGATTAACCTCCAGGTTGCGTCTACGCTCGACGACGAAGAAAAAGAAGTCGCCGACGCTGAAGCCGCGGCGGCTGAGAATGGGGAAGAGACTGACGAGTCGGCAAACGGTGAAACAGCGACTCAGCCCGCAACCGCAACCGCGACTCCGGCGAAAACAGCGCCGGCACCAGTTAAGACAATTACGCCTGAACCACGCAACACAGTGAAGCGTGTGCTGATGCCGCTGGAAAAGAAACCTGTTGACGCACAGAAGAATGCGACTAAGCCGAGCAGCACTGTTCCAAGTCCAGCGACTGTATCAGGTGACCGGCCCCGTCGTACTCAACCGTGACGAGGAGAACAACAAGCTAGCCCACGCTTGAACTGCAAATCAATTTGCGCCGGAGTTGTTCCTCCGGCGCAAATTTTTTTTCATCTTTTTGTCTACTGTCCCTTAGCGCCTTGACACGTTTAATAAAGTTGCAGGAAGATTGCGGGCGTTCTTTTGACCCAGATTTCTTTGGCACCCAGTGTGCTTCCCCTTTAATGCGAAGACCGGCAACCGGTTTTCGTACAACTCGCATCGTAAAGCTCCCATTGCGATCTTTACAGGGCTGGGCCCTTCGGCGCGACTGTTGAAATGATTATTGGAGGTTCGGAACGACTAATGAAAAAGCTAATAACGTTTTTAAGTATTTGCACCACAGTCGCGATACTCGCTCTGCCGGTGGCAACGAGTAATCTCATCGCGCAAGGTCAAACCACTCAAGCGCAACCGAATACTGCTGCTGCTCAAGATCCATGCTCAACTGAAGGCAAGGAAGCGTTGTATGCAGCCTTTCTGAAGAACCGGAAAGACGATCAACCCAAAGCGTTCGAAGACGCGAAGAAGTACCTGGGTTGTCCTGCCGGCCAGGTCACTGAAGCGCAGCAAAAGATAATTGACTACTTGACCAAGTGGACCAAAGCCTACGAAGAAGGCTCGAAGAAGATTAATTTCATTAAACTTCTTTACACCGATAAAAAGTATCCGGAGGCTTATGCCCTTGGTAAAGAGATCTTGGCTGCGGAACCGGATAATTTGAGTGTGCTGGTCCATTTGGGCACCAACGGTTACCTGGTCGTGCCTTTGAAAAACCCATCATTAACTGCTGAGTCTCTGGACTACGCGAAGAGGGCTCTTCAGGCGCTTGATTCGGGGAAGACTCTCGAAGACTGGCAGCCTCTTGCCAGCCGTGATGTGGCAGTTGCTTATTTGAACTTTACCGTTGGCGCCCTGACCCTGGAAAAGGAACCAGCCTCGGCCCTCAAAAACTTGCTCAAGGCGGCGCAGTTTGAGACGCCTTTGAAGAAATCGCCTTTCACGTATGCTTACATTGCTGGCGCGTACGAAACCGGGCCATATGCAAAGCTGTCAGAGGAGTACAAGGCAACATATGGCGGTAAGGATGAGACGCCTGAAAGTAAGCTGGCCTTGGCGAACATCAATCAAATCGTCGATCGCATGATCGACGGATACGCCCGCGCTGTCGCACTGGCGGGGACCGATGCCGCCTACGCCACACAGAAGACTGTTTGGAACGACAGCCTGATGCAGTGGTACAAGTACCGGAATAATAATACGGACACGGGACTGACCGAGATGGTCGCAGGTATCCTTGCGAAGCCGCTGCCGCCGGAGCCGACACCGCTGACGTCACTTCCGGCAACAACACCGGCCGCGACTCCAGTTGGTAATACAGGAACGCCGCAGACTAATGGCCCGACTTCACCGTTGACTACGCCGGCCACTACCCCAACGGGAACCGGCACGACTAATAAGCCGGCAACTACTACTCCTACTACTACTCCTGCGCAGGGTGCTAAGCCGGCCCCCACGCCTAAACCAGATAGACCGCGCAACCGTCGTTAACGATCGTTTGTGCGCGATACAATTACTGTAGGGGTGGCTCCGTGGCCACCCCTGTTTGCTATAATTCTGCGCGTTTTGAAAAATCCCGAAACGATTCCTGACCTGGACCTCCTAGAAACGGTTCTCGCTTACACCTTCAAAGATCGTGCTTTGCTAGAACGGGCAATCACCCACCGTTCCTGGGCGCACGAGAAAGTTGCTCCGGGAGACGAACGGCAGGCACGCAAACTTCACAATGAATCGCTTGAGTTTCTTGGTGATTCGGTGCTGGGATTGGTGGTGGCACATTACCTGTGTAATTCCTATCCCGGCGGCACTGAGGGCGAACTCTCCCGCATGAAGCATCGCCTCGTCAGTGCTCCGACGCTGGCAAAAGCATCGCTTGGATTGAACCTCGGTGAGTTTCTGCGCTTCGGACGTGGTGAAGAGAAGAGTGGTGGCCGGCAAAAGAATGCTTTGTTGGCCGATGTGTTTGAGGCGATAACGGGGGCGATCTTTCTGGATGGTGGTCTCGAAGCGGCGACGCGTTTTGTTTGTCACGCACTGCGGGATGAGTTGGAAGGCGCCGATCCTTTGAGTGCCGCAAAAGCCGATTACAAGACGATGCTACAGGAGCGGCTCCAGGCCGAAAGGCGACCGGCACCGCGTTACGCAGTAATCGAAACCCTTGGCCCGCCGCATCAACGTATCTTCCACGTGGAGGTTTCGTGGGACGGTGGCAGCATCCAGGGGGAAGGGCATTCAATCAAGACCGCGGAAGCTGCCGCAGCCCGGGCGGCGCTCGAGGGAATGAAGCCTGATGAATCCGAAGCATTGCTGGAACCCTCCGAGGGCTCGCCTTGTAGTTAGGTCAGACTCAGAGTTCAGCCTTTAGGCTGCTGTTTTGAGCCGGCAAGCTAAAGCTTGAACTGGCTTTGCACGAGGATTCATGTTTGCACGATGAATAGTGTACTTGCACGATGAATAATGTGCGCGTGCTCTGGATCAGCGATCTTCCAAGAGGCTCGTGATCGTCTCCCATTTGTCCCTATACGTGTCCGCGTCCTTTTTTAAGAAACCGACCACGCCCGCGCGATCCCCATACTCTTCCCCGTGTTTCTCTTTGAATTGCTCTCTATATCGAACGTCCTCTGGCGTGAGCGCCTCGCGCAACTCCGATTGCAATATGATGTAGTAGCTCGGCGGTTTCTCCGGGTCTATCGGAAGGTAAACAAACACCCACGGTTTTGGCCGTGGAGGAGACGCATCCGCATCAGGCAAACGCGCACCAACGATCCACTTAGACTGAGAAGTAGTTTTGACCTCGATCACAAGTGCTTTATCGCCAGACCGTGAGGACGCGACAACGTCCGCTCTCTTGGCATTGCCAAATGTCACAGCAGCGGAGAATCCACGTCGTTGAAGTTCGGCGGCAACAAAAAACTCACCCGCCATGCTGAGATGATATTTTGCCTCTTGCTTAGTCATTGGAACTTGAATCACTTAGCAGTCTCCTAAAACAAGCGAGTATTGATTTATATGACCTGACTTTGCGGCTGTGTTATTGTGCGACTGAAAAGAGGAAGGGCCACTAAACCGATCTAGATTGTGACAGATCGCATGTTCGGTTTAGCAGCCCGTAGGTCGTACTTACGCGCGTAAGATACCACGGCCCTGATCCTCACGTCTATAACTGCCGCGATCTGTAAGAGGACTCCACATCAATGCAAAGAATTATTCTCGACGTTAAAAAGTTGGTGTATGTTTTTGGCCTTCAAGCTCTATCACGCGACAACGTAAAGATTGATTACCAACCTGACACCCATGAACTTGTAATGACAATCCTCTATGATCAACCGTTGCAGATACAGACAGATGAAGTGGATCTGACTCTGAGTGTTGAGAGTCTCGAAGCCCGTCTATCTGAACACGCACTCCGGGACTTGGTTGATCGTTTGCCGCCAGAATTGCTTCACTAAGTTTCTGCTTACTCATTGCTGGCACACTCCAATCGTGGTAGATTTTCTGTGCCAACAAACAGCTTTCTAACGAGCGGCTACGTCTGATCCACGTAGCCGTTTTCATCTTACACCGCCTCACTCGTAAACTCTGGCGCGATGCCGAGTTCGTACATGCTTTGAATCACGACGCAGAGATTATGGCACAGCACCTTGCAAAGTGCTTCGTTGACTTGCGCCGTTTCGGTTTTACTTCGCAGTCGCTCTCCAAACTTCGATTTGATCATGCTGAAAGTTGTCTCCACATTGCTGCGCTTGTGATAGTGGACTAAGAATTCCTCGCGCTTGAAACTGTAATAATGAAACAGCTTTTTCCAAAGTTCTGTGCCGCGCTTTCCGGTCACGTTTGTTTTGAACGGAATGTAAGGGACAGCGCCGTGGTCTACTACGGTCTGCAAGTTATCGGCACTAATGTAACCTTTGTCCGCGCTCACTTCCTTCATCTTGAATCCGGCCTTAGCGGTCTGTTCGATCAGTGGTTTCAAGTACGGGCTATCGTGGGCCATTGCGTTACTAATCTCGACACTCGTTACAATGTGCGTAGTGGTTCCGCAAGTAAGGTGCATCTTGATCCACTGATGCCAGTCTTCATTCCCGCCGTACTTCACATCGAACCAACGCTCAAAGCGCGTAGTCGAAAAGCCAGAGCTATCTAAAGCAAAATTTTCTTCGATTGATTTAAGCGGCGATGCACTTTCAGCAATCAGGTATTTCAGATATGGCGTGAGTGATTCCATCTGCAAGTAATCGAAGATCGAATTGAACGAAGGCATCTTCGACACGTAGCCTTTTCCCAATGCGTCGCGCATGTCACTCTGAAAACGTCGGGCGCTCATGTTCGAGTAGACTTTGAACGTCACTGTAAAGAGAACGTCTGCAAGCGGCAATCGTTGACCGCCTCTGCTTCGCTTTTGGATCGGTTCTTCAATCTTCGAGCACAGTTCGTAAAGGAACGCGAGAAAGTGTGATTTCTCAGTGGTCTGCGCTTTGTTGTAGCTGGCCCAATCCTGCGTGTACTTCCGCTTAACTGTAACTGTCTCGGTAACAGTTTGTGTCTGTCCGTCATTCGAGACTTTAACCTCACGCTGCAATACGATCTCGACTGCGAAGATATGTTTGCATCGCTGCTGTCGATACTCGAAGTCTGGACACGTACAACGCGGCAATTCAGGATCGGGATTGACCGTATAGGTCTTTGGCCCTGATTGACTGGGGACGATCCACACGTCGCCTTTGCGAGTCAACTTTGTGCGGGCTGCGATTTCGAGTGCTTTGGTTTCGCGTTCACTGAGTTCCTGAGTAATCATTTTCTGTTTCCCTTTTCGGCGATCATCTTTTCGCGGAGTTGGTAGTATTCGACTGCATAGATGTGCTTGCACTTTGCTTGACGACGCTCGAAGTCTGGACAGGTGCAAAACGGAGATTCAGGATCGTCATAAACCCTATAGTTGTTTGCGCCGGATTGTGAGGGAACGATCCAAACTCTGCCGCTGTGAAGCAGCATATTGTTGGCGGCAATCTGAATAGCCTTAACTTGGCGGCGGGTCGTTGCGGTCATTGTGTCCTTGCCTTTTGGTTAGGCGATGGCTCACAATGAATTTGCCGAAAACAGATGCGAGCAATCGCGTTTGATTTTCAATAGCCTCGCTGATTGTTAGAAGCAATCGGCGGGGCTTTTTCAATGCGTCAATATATTACTCGACGTAACATATAGAGTCAAGTGAATCTATTACTTGCGGTCATATATCTTTCGCGCTAAGATACGCCGCATGGCGAAGGTTAAAAAGATCGTTTGGTACTGGAAATGCGAGCGTTGCGGGCATGAGTGGCCGCCCAAAAGTGAAGACGAGCCAACATGGTGCCCTAAATGCAAAAGTCCTTACTGGAACAAGCCTCGACAATACAAACTAGCCAAACAAAAAAAGAGCGGTTAGAATGCTGGTGCTCGCGGCTGGACTTGAACCAGCGACCTCCGTGTGCGTCAAACAGGTGCTCTATCCACTGAGCTACGCGAGCCTGAATCAGCCCGCGACAATGACCCTGCAAGGTTTCAATTGTCGCGGGCTTCGTCATACCCGCAACTTACTCCAATTCAATAGTCTTATTAACTATCCCGACATTTAAAATTTACAGGGATCTGCAATGACAGATTTTGAGGGAGCTTCACGCACCTGTTAGCACTTCCCCTGTTTGATTGAAAAACAGGGGAAGTTCATAAGGGGGTGTATGAAAGGGATCTGTTTTTGAGAGATTCAAGGGAAGTTCTTATTTTCGTTTCGACAATCTCAGATTCTCTCTGAGTGTCTTTAGTGAATAAGGCGGCGAGACTTGAGGCATACAGATGCGGGCCGCGTGAAGCAACGCGAGATCGGAAGGCTGCAATTCATCAGGAGGCGCGGTGTGGTCTATCAAATCATCTGGTAGGTTTTCACCTTCGTAGACTTTGGCTACTTGCTCTTTCCACCGTTGCCGTCTTGTCATTTCCTTAGCCTTCCGCGCTTGCCTTGCGATTTTTTTTGCTTCGGTCCAAATAGGCTTCAATCGCTCGTGATGTTTCTGTAAACAGAGGTAATCGGCTGCGGTCCAAATGTGTCTGACGTTTATCCTTCCGCCCGGTTGCACATTCAGAAACTCTTTAATCTGTTTCCATTCCGGCTCAAGTCCCTTGATCGCTTCTTCCAGAGTATATTTCGGAAAACCACGTTGCGCCGCTAGTCGATTGTTATAGCCCAAGTCTGCGATGAAAACTCCACCCGCACTGAGCATTTTTGCGAACGTCGGCAGCATTCCCAAAATATCACCCGCAAGCCCGATTGAATATTTTTCAAACACTTCCCGCATTGTCTGCTTGGTCCGATCTTCTAACTCTGCTTTCGTTACGTCCGTTCTGTCCATGAGATCAAGCGCCCGTTGCGTCTCAGCGTTGATCCATCCTGTATCCTGCGAGTCTTTCCATGAACTGATCTCCATTCTGCTGCGAACAAAGTTTTCAGGATCAAAAGACACCTGAAAAATCAAACGTCCTCTTTGAAAAACTTTAACGACTTTACGGTCGTTGCTGGCGAGTAGATATAACCGATCTGTTTTTGCTGCTTCGTTGAACTTTTTCTTTTCATCGGGCGAGAGAGGTTGCAATGCCTGAACGCTAGTTTTGATCGCACTGTCAGGGCGTTGCGCGATAAAGAGAAAGAGTTCTTGACGATCTTCCGGCGAGAGTTGTGCGGCAAGTTTAATAACTTGCTTTAAGGTTGGTTTCTTCATCCGGCTTTCCTGTTAGCCGTAATCCTGAATGAGTTAATCGGCCCGCCTGTTACGTTCAGGAAATCGCAACTTGTCCTCTTGGTCTATCTGGCCGGACAAACTAAGAGTCGAGGCGAGCCGAGTTATGAGCGGGATTCTACTATTTTCTTCGCTTGCTTGTCCTTCGTGGTCGGCGGCGCACTGGACTCCGCACTTTCGCTAATTCGGGATGCTTGGCTCTTATTCGATGCGTGAGTAGCTGATAACTTATTCCTAACCACTTCGCTGCATCAACCACGCTGCCGCCTTCAACTTTGGCGAGTGCTTGCCGTATCAACTCGCGCTCAAACATCAAAACTTCATTCGTTAAGTCTATCGGCATGTTGAAAAGAGTGGGCGCGTTCTCAGTTTCTTTTTCACGTAGCAGTTCTAAAGCTAACTTCGTCCCGGCGTTTCTGAATTTCAACAGTAATGCTTCGCTCTGACAACTCGCTAGCCATTCAGCCGCTTGTTGGTAGCTGTGGGCTAACTCATGCGGTGCAAGGTGGTCTATTTCTTCAATCAACGCCAGTGCTGCAAGTCCGGCCTTACTCAATACTCCGATCTGATGCGCGATTTCGATAGCTTCTCGGAAATTGAATTCTGCCTTTTCGCTTTTGCTGAGCCGGGCTAGGGCGATGCCGTGAGTTATCAACGTGTCAATTAGCAAACCCAGGTGTCCGCTCTTTCGCAAACTCGCGGCGGCGGTGCGGGCCACGGCTTCGGCTTCTGTGTATTTCTTTTCGGCAATGAGTACCTGAGCACGAGTGTCATCGATTTGCGCGACTACAACTCTATTCCTAACGAGTAGGGCCAGTCGCCGCGCCTCATTTAGATACTGATGCGCTTGGCGAAAGCGTGAGAGTTTGTAAAGTAGAAATCCGCGATTGTTGTTTACATCAGCACGAAACAGAGCATTACGCGCCAGCTTGAACTCAAGCTCTGCGGCTTCGTATTCGCGTAAAGCTCGCTTGTAGTAAGCATCTCGATTGTGCGACGGGGCTACGCTGCGAAGCACCATCGCAAGCTGATTGTGGTAGAAACCTTTGAGACTGTGGCTTGTGATCTTCCGAAATAGCTTGGCGTTCTCGGTGAGGATCTTAAATGATTCGTCGTATCGTGTGAGTGACCATTCCACGACTGACAAACCTAACAAAGCATTAGCCCGCGCATTCCCTTCGATGATTAGCTTTTCCAGAGCATCAGTAAACCAGATCCGCGCCTCATCTAATGCGCCCGCTCGCCTGTAGCAGTATGCGATCTCCGTTTGCACTTGCGCGACTTTCTTCGCGTCTTTCTCGCTCTCAAACAGTCGCATGCTTTCAGTAAGTAAATCTCTGGCCCACTCATCCGCTTCTTTGATCTGATTCTGGCCGCCAATCCAGCTAGTGAGGATTCCGGCAACTAGCAACACTTCGGCGGTCGTAACGGGATTGAGTCCTGCGGTGTTAGGTCGTTGGCCCAACTGCGGCCAGAGTGGGCACATTACTTCGCGGGCTGCGTCAAACTCGCCTCTCTCTTTCAGTTCTAAGGCGCGTTCACACAGAAGCAATGCCCCTGCATTGGCGGAAAGGTGCGAGGTGTCCAACTTCGCCAGAGTCCTCATTGGACTTAATAGCCTTTCGAGTGAATGCGGGAGGAAAAGTGAACTGCAACGCGGATATTAGTTTGTCAGTCAATCACTTGCAACACCCCTTGCTTTATTGTTATTCGTTTCGATACAAAAAAGTTTGTATTGCCTTAGCCTCAAACGGGAGTAACTTCAATGAAACGAATAATTGCAACGCTCGCTTTGACGTGCGCTTTGTCTGTCTCGGCACTTGCGGGAGAGATCCCCACTTGTAACACCAGCCCCACAGCGGCAACGGCAACGGGTGAGGTTCCTACGAATGGCTCTGAGTCTGTCTTAACAGACGTATTGCTCACCCTCGTTGGTCTGATAGTTCGCTAACCGATCTCACTTCTCGGTTGTGTGACTGCCACGCGGCGGCAAGGGTGAAGTCTGCTTTGGTGGTCTATAAAAAAATGTTTGTATCCGACTGGATCAGACGCTTCTCAGCGTGGCCTTGCGGGTCTCCATTAGTGACAGATATAAACGCGCACGTTGCCGAAGCTCTGTGATGAGAAAGAGCTTTGAGCGATCCTCACACACGCCCAGAGTGTGAGGCCGGGGCGTCGCCGTTCTTGGTGAGGGGGCCGAGCGACGCCCTTCTTATCGCTTGCCATGCTACATGAAGAGAGTTGGGAAATAGTTTTTGAGATCTACGCAGGGCGTCCCGGAGCGGCCTTAGATCTTGCAAATCATTTAATGGACATACGCAAAGCTCTGCAACGCGGCAGCAAAGGCAAGGCAGAGGCAATAGAGGCAATTGATTTAGCTATAGCGGAACTGTACAAGCACACGAGCTTTAATAAGGTGGCTCGCAAGTTTTACTACCTTTGCATCGAAGCCAGACTCAATACGAAGCAGGAAAAAATATTGCACGAGCTTGGCGTGAAGTTTTAGCGCCCCTTTAGTCTGTATGCAACTCTGGACGCGATTTGGGATACTTCACGATCACCTCACGAATCGAATAGGCAGTCAGGTCTAACAGCTTGCCTTTGGCACCTTCCTTAACCCAGTGTAAAGTACGCTCTACCGCGACAAGGATGTTGTCTGCTTCCTGAGTCCTCGACGGATTATCGTAGGCTCGTTGGATTTGCTTTAGGACATCGTCCAAAGCCTTCTCACTGATTTCTAACTTCTCATTTCGAGGTGTGTTTGTCATGGCTAGACCTTCCTGCATAAAATGTGGACACGGAAAATTCGAGATAACGACTATTGTCCCTAGCGATTCCTATTACCGCATCTCGCTCGTTCATTGCGCTTCTTGCGGAGCATCTGTCGGCGCACTTCCTGATAAGAATCAAGAGACGACCATTAGCGAGATTCACGAGATGGTGAAACAGATTTTTGACGCACAAGCGTAGACACAATCGGACACGATTTTTCCCATTTTGTCTGATAGACTTTTCGGACGGAAATTGAGTTGAAGCCCGGAAGGATTCATCGTGCAAAAACGACGGTTGCACGATGAATCAGTTGGAATCGCCGTTTGGAGCGATTCGTCGTGCAAAGTTGCTTGAACTCTAAACTAAACCCCTGACAGGCACTTGAACTTGACCACCGCACGTAACGTATCTAGGATGTTTTTTAATGGGCAGCAACCAAACCACTGACAAAATTAAAACTCAGGAAGCGGACACAGAGACCGAGGCGAAGCCATTTTCGTTCTCGCGATTGTTCAGTCGTAATGGTCACGAGAAGAAGCCGCTGCCGCCGCCGGTGACCCCACAGGGCCCTCCGAAGAGTGTCTGGCGCGACTATTTCGAGTCAGCGGTTGTGACTGTCATCATGGCGCTGTTTGGCATGACCTTCATTGTGCAGGCAGTGAAGGTGCCCACCGGCTCCATGCAGAACACGATCACGATTGGCGATCACCTGCTCGTGAACAAGTTCATTTTTGCGCCGGGTGAGTCGCTTCCGGTTCTCGCGCAGAGAGAAATCAGACGTGGCGACATCATCGTCTTTAAGTACCCCGGTAATCCTTACCGGCCGGAGCTTGACGATAGACCAGACAACCGGCCCATTCTTACGAATTATGTTAAGCGAGTGATTGGTTTGCCCGGCGATCGCATTCGTATCGAGGGAAATAACGTCGTCGTGAACGGTGAGGTAATTCCCGAACATAAAATCGAGGCGAGAGACCACAACCGAAAAGATCCGTTGGAGATCGTTAACGATCCACCACGCAAGCCCGGTGAGCTCTACGACGTTTATTACCGGCCTGGTCCTGACGATGAGGATCCAGAGTATCGAGCGCGCGAGTACACCGCTTTTGAGGGCAAGGAAGAGCTCGTGGTCCCTGACACCAGTTACTTTGTAATGGGCGACAATCGTAACAACAGCGAAGATAGTCGCTACTGGGGATTCGTGCGTCGCGATCTCGTGATTGGGCGCGCGATGTTTGTCTACTGGTCCTATGATGAGAGTGCGGAACCCACCGGCTGGGGGTTTTTGGCCGACTTTATTGTGAACACTCGTTGGAGCCGCACTGGCACGTTGGTGAAGTAAAGCACACCGGTCTTAATAGTTGAGAATGATTAAGCGCAACCGAATGGCCTGGTTGATCGTGATTGTCCTCACGGCCTTTTCGGTCGATGTCTCCGCACAGCGCAAGACTAAGAAAAAGACTGCTCCCGCCGCGCCGCAGAGTGAGCTCGCCAAGCTCCGCGAAGAATTTATCAACGCCACAAAAGATTACAAGACTAGTCTCGAAAAGCTGCTAGCAATTTACGAAGGCAACGTCACGAAGGCTGAAGAGAAACTCGAGGTGTCGAAGAAACTGCTCGCGGAAGGGCTAATCGCAAAGGCTCAACTCGAGGAGAGCGAACGCGCGGTGATCGCGGCGAAAGAAAAAGTCTCGGAGACTAAACGACAGATGACCGGCGCCGACGAACAAATCGCTGCCGTGCTGGTAGAGACAGCAGCCAACGAGCAGATCGCAAAAGACCTTCGTCTGGCGAGACAGAGGCTCGTGCGAACGTCCTCCTTCACACGTTTTGCTGGCGGGTCAGGTTGGAGCATAGGTGAGGCCTGGAAGGTCCAGAGATTTTTCTCAGACACGTTCAAGAAGCAATTGCCGATCGCGGTGTTTGGACAAGGAGCAATTCACGAGCGCTGGCGCCTGGACCATCGCAACGCTATGGATATTCAGCTTCACCCTGACGGTGTAGAAGGCCGTGCTCTATTGAACTTTCTGGAAAAGCAGGGAATTCCTTATTTGGCTTTTCGCGCAGCGATTCCAGGTACTGCCACCGGACCGCACATACACATCGGCAGACCATCGCATCGTTATTGAGTACAGGATTGACATGATTAGACATGATTTACATGTCAATCCTGATAAATAATGTCAATCCTGTAAACTGACTTTATGAAAACTGCGATCCTCGTTTGCATATTGCTACTGCTGCCAACCTTCGCCAGTGCCCAGATGAATACGAGCAAGTCTCTCAACGAGAAACAGGCTTCGCACTTTGCCGCACTCGCGTTGAAGTGTGTGGCTCGAGAGTTTCCGAATAAGCCTGAACACGTTATCAACAATGCCGGCGAGGTCCAGAGTCCGAAGGTGCTACATCCAGCGTTCTACGGTTGTTACGACTGGCATTCTTCAGTGCATGGTCACTGGATGTTGATTCGCTTGTTGAAGTCGTTTCCCAATCTGCCCGAGTCTGCGCGGATACGCGAAGCGCTCAACGCAAATCTCACTGCCGAAAACATTCAGGCTGAAGTTGTATACATGAAGCAGCCGAACCGGCAGTCGTTTGAGCGTACTTACGGTTGGGCCTGGGCTTTGAAACTTGCCGAGGAACTGCATTCGTGGAACGACGTTGATGGAAAGAAGTGGGCGGAGAATCTCCAGCCGTTATCAGCGATACTTGCGAAGTCGTACCGTACCTTTCTTCCGAAGCAGACGTACCCGATTCGCACTGGCGTCCATCCCAACACTGCCTTCGGTCTGGCCTTCGCACTCGACTACGCAAAAACTGTTGGCGATCGCGAACTGGAAGCGTTGTTGAGTGAACGCAGCCGCACTTATTTTGTGAAGGATACAAACTACCCGAGCGCGTGGGAGCCTGGCGGCGAGGACTTCTTCTCGGCGGCGTTGATGGAAGCCGACTTGATGCGCCGCGTCATGAAGGCACAGGAGTTTGCGACCTGGTTTCACCGGTTTCTTCCTGGAGTTGCGAATGGTGGTCCAGCCGCGTTGTTACAGCCGGCGATTGTTACCGATCGAACAGATCCCAAGCTGGTGCATCTTGATGGTTTGAATCTCAGTCGTGCGTGGTGCATGAGAAGCATCGCGGCGGCTCTGCCTGCGAACGACACGGCTCGGAAGGTCTTGTCGGCCTCAGCGGATAAACACGCGTCCGCCGCGCTCGCTCACGTTGCGAGCGGAGACTACGCGGGTGAACACTGGCTCGCCTCATTCGCGGTGTATCTGCTCTCCACGCAGTAATATTTCCTCGCAAAGGCGCAAAGACGCAAAGTTGAGCTTGAAAAAGTTGAGTTTTTCTTTGCGCCTTTGCGAGGAAAACTCTCCCTAGTGTGCAAGTCTCATAAACTTCATCGTTCAATCACCGCAGGCAACCGCGCGGACCATTGTAAGGTCTAATGACCGCAGTCCAACCTGGTCTCCCAATTCCATTTGCCTGGCTTTTTAGGCTTAGGACCCAGCTATGAAAATCATCATACTTTCCATCACGGCGATCACCCTTCTGCTATTCAACGCAGTGACCCAGCAAGCTGATTACGCGCAACTGCGCAGCGAGGCAGAGACGCAATACGCGCAAGGCTCTTACGCTCGTGCCAACGAACTCTACTCCAAAGTCGATAAGACCAAACTAAGCCCGGTCGAATCTCGTTGGGTCGAGTTTCGTTTGGCAGACACTTCGTGGCGTGCACAGGCAGCAACGCAGACGTCCGACACGACGCCGTTCGACCACGCCCAAAAACAACTCGAAGAGCTCATACGCGTCGCGGATAAGGAAGTCGATCGTGATCTGGTATGGGCCGAAGCCCACGAATCACTTGGAGATTTTTTCTGGACGCGCCGCCAGCAGATGAACTGGCACGCTGCCTGGGCGCATTACCAGCAAGCGCTCGATTGGTGGGGAGGCCAGCGCGAACTCGATCGCGCTCGCGATCGCTATCTCAAAATCGTTTTCAGAGCTGCGCACCCGCCACGCGCCGACGAGTATTACTTCTACACTTATTACGGCAACTACATCCCGCTCAATGTGCTCGAGAATGCTTTGAAGATCAGCGTCTCGGCGAACGATACGGCGCATTTGAATTTTCTCATCGCCATGACAATGCGTTATTCAGGCGGCGGCGATTGGGCGGCGCGAGAGCGCGTGCCCGATCAATTTGAGGATGCACTCAAAGCAGGTAAACAAACACACTGGTACGACGATGCGCTCTTTTATTATGCCGAGTGGATGAGCAACCTCGGCTCTTTGCGCCAGCTCGAGGATGGGCAGTGGCAACAGCTACCGGATTACGTGAAAGCACTCGAATTGTACCGCCGCCTGACCAGAGAGTTTGCTAAAGGCGAGACTCGCTATTACGACCAGGCGCAGCAACAAATCAAAAATATCACCGACCCATCGCTCGCGATTGCCGTCGCAAATATTTTCCTGCCCGGTTCCGAACTTCAGTTTGGAGTGAGCACTCGTAACGTCCGCCGCGTCGATTTTGCAATCTACAAAATAGACATGACGCACGACGTGCGCTTCTCCAACTCAGCGGAAGACCGGGATGAAGGTGAGGGGGATTTCAGTCCGTGGGTTCAGAAAATGCAAACTACCGGTCGAGCGCCGGTTAAAACATGGACCAAAAACATCAACGACAGCGAAGCTCATAAACCTTACAGCGAGCAAGCCCGAATCGAAGGTAAACTGCCCGTTGGAGCTTATCTGCTCGAAGCAAAGAGTGGGCCCCTCGCGGCGCGTGATCTCGTTTTAGTCTCCGACGCGACCCTGGTCTTAAAGTCATCCAACAACCAGGCGCTCGTGTTTTTCGCAGACGCACTATCAGGCGCGCCCATCCCGAATGCAACCGTCGCACTCTGGGAAAGTTACTATCAAAACAGCAAGTGGCGCTGGCGACGCGTTCGTCAAACCACGGACGGCGATGGACTTGCGCGCTTCGTGCTGAAAAGCCTTCCCGACTCGCGCAATCTATTCGCCACGGGCACCGCCAATGACCGGCAGGCATTTGCTTCCGGTACTGCGTACACCAGATCACAAAGTGATGGTTGGCGCATCTATGCGTTTACCGATCGACCCGCGTATCGTCCTAAAGAAACGCTTCAGTGGAAATTCATCGCACGGCGTTTGAGCGATGGAGTTTATTCGACGCCTGCGAACGAGATTGTTGATTATGAGATTACCGATCCGCGCGGGACGAAAGTCACAGAAGGTAAGGCAACGCTCAATACTTTTGGTAGCGCCTGGGGATCGCTCGAGTTGGGTGAACAGTTACCGCTCGGCGAATACAACATTCAATTCTGGCAAGAGGGACGAAAGCACCAGATCGGCGCTGCAAAACTCTTTCGGCTCGAGGAATACAAGCTGCCCGAATTCAAGGTTCAGGTGAAAACGCCCGAGCAGGATGGCAAGAAGAAAGCTTTTCGAATTGGCGAGCAGGTTGAAGTGGAGATTCAGGCTGACTATTACTTCGGTGGTCCAGTCAGCAATGCGTCCGTTGAGGTCGTCGTTTACCAGAATCCTTTTTATCATTACTGGTTTCCACGCCGCGACTATCCCTGGTACTACACTGACTTGGAGCATCACCGCCGCAACTATGGCGGCCAGGGTACAGTCATCAAACAGGAAACGATCAAAACAGATGCAACCGGCAAAGCAAAACTCCGCTTTGACACACCACGCGAAAACTACAATCAGGATTTCGAGTTTCGCATTGAAGCACGTGTAGTCGATTCATCGCGGCGCGAGATCATTGCGAGCGATCAAGTGCGCGTCACGCGCCAGCGTTACTACGTCTATCCGCGCCCGGCACAAAATATTTACCGCCCCAAAGATAAGGTTACGGTCGACATCAAAGCTCTGGATGCTAACGAGCAGCCGATCCAAACGGAAGGTGTCGTGAAAGTCACGCGCGAATACTGGTGGGAAGTCTGGATCGATCCACGCGGCCGCGAAGTACAAGGTCAGGAACTGCGTGAGTTGCTTAAAAAGTCTGATGGCTTTCCGCCCGTCGTCCCGAGGGGCCAACGACCCTGGCGGCTGAAGTTTCGCGGTTATCAGCGCGACGACATACTCACCCAGACGGTTAAGACTGACGGCGAAGGTGTTGCCCAGCTCAATTTCACACCAGAACGAGAGGGCTACTATCGTGTCGCGTGGCAAAGCAATCAGGGCGTTGACCTCAAGCGCGATCGATTTCTGCCGCCGGTCAAAGCGGAGACTTATGTGTTCGTCGCGACCAATGCAACTACGGAGTTGGGATATCGCACCGGAGGCCTCGAGATCGTTGTCGATAAAGATACTTTCCGTGCGGGACAAACGGCGCCCGTGATGATCTCTGTTCCGGTAAGTGATCGTTACGTGCTTTTCAGTGTAGAAGGCGAAGACTTGTTCAGCTACAGGGTGGTCCATGTACCTGGGACCGCAAAACTGATCGAGCTGCCAATCGAAGAGAAGCACGTTCCAAACATCTATCTCACCGCTATGATGATCAGCAACGCGCAGGCGTTTGCGGACACCAAGCAAGTGGTGGTGCCGCCGGTGGAGCGATTCCTTTCGGTTGCCGTGACGGCTGACCGCGAGCAGTACCAACCGCGAGAGGAAGGCACGTTGGCTATCGCTGCGAAGGATGCGGGCGGCCGTCCTGTTTCGGCCGAGATCGCTTTGGGACTGGTCGATGAATCGGTCAAATACATTCAGCAGGACTATGCGGGTGATCCGCGTCAATTCTATTACGGACGCAAACGCCCGCACACTGTGCAAACTCAAAGCACACTGAGTCAAAAGAGTTACGCGCGGCTCGTCGAAGTTGAGCCGGGTCAGTTACGCGACCGCAAAGACGCCGGCGCAAAAGATCAAGATGAGGAGCGGGCGCCATACGCGCGTTTGGAAACTTTCTCAAGCCTGGCAGGTGCGGGTGGACGTCTCCGCAGCTCCGATTCAGTGTCCGAGTCCGTGGTAGTTGCGGACGGCTCAGTAGCAATATCGAGTAAGCAAATAAGCGAGCTGCCGGTGCAAGGTCGGAACTACGAAGACTTTGCGCTGCTTAAGCCAGGTGCGCAAAGTGCACCTTCTCAGGAACCCGCGGTTCAAGTCAGAAGCGACTTTCGCTCAACAATACTGTGGTTGCCGGATGTAAAGACTGACGCTGATGGCACCGCGACGGTAAAGGTGAAATATCCGGATTCATTGACGACCTGGAGCGCGACTGCTCGTGTCACGACTGCCGGCAATCAATTCGGCATCGGCAACTCGTTGACGAGGACGAAGCAACCGCTCATTGTTCGTTTGCAAGCACCTCGCTTCTTTGTTGTTGGCGATGAGGTAACGGTGTCTGCCGTTATCAACAACAACACGGACCAGACGATGAGTGTCGCTCCGGCACTGAATGCCGAAGGGCTGACTGTCAAAGGTGAGCCGTTGCCGGTTGAAGTGAAGGCAAACAGCGAGACAAGAGTTGACTGGCTCGTTTCAGTCAACCATGCGAGCGAGGCGAAACTGAAAGTCGAAGCGCGTGGAAGCAAGTATGCCGACGCGATGGAAAAGACCTTCACCGTCTTCGAGCACGGGATCGAGAAGTTCATATCCAGGTCGGGCAAGATGCGTGGCGATAGTGTCTCGGTAAAACTCGACATCCCGAAAGAACGTCGCACTGACTCGACAAATCTCACCGTTCAGATCGCGCCCAGCATGGCGACGACGATGCTCGATGCGCTGCCGTATTTGATTGACTATCCCTACGGCTGTACTGAGCAGACGATGAGCCGATTTCTACCCGCGGTCATTACAGCCAAGACGCTGCGCGATCTTGGTCTGAAACCTGAGACGGCGATGTACAAGATCTTTGGCGGCATTGAAGAATCGAGTGCGTCAGCGACTCATCCAAAAGGCCGCCGGGATTTGAAAGAGCTCGAAGCGATCACGAAGCAGAGTTTGGATCGTCTCTACGACTTTCAACATGCCGATGGTGGTTGGGGGTGGTGGAAAGAAGGGGAGAGCGATCACTTCATGACCGCTTATGTCGTTTGGGGTATGAGTCTCGCGCGGCAGGCCGGTATCGATGTTAAGTCAGAAGCGATCGAGCGCGCGTCCGCCTATCTCGACAAGGAGTTAGTCGAAGAGGAAAGCAGTTACGACGCGCAAGCATGGATGCTGCATTCGTTGGCGGTGTATCACGCGACGCGAAACGCTTCGGAGGTCGGGAAGTTTCAGCAGACAGCTTTCGACAATCTCTGGAATAACCGCGACAAGTTGAATGCCTACACACGCGCATTGCTCGCGTTGGCAGCGCACGGCTACGGTTATCACGATCGAGCGAAGACGCTGATCGCAAACCTCGAGAACGGCGTTAAGACTGATTCAGCGCCTGACACTTCGATCGTGCAACGTGGCGCGCAAGTGTCAGATCCGTCAGTCATGGGAACCGCGCACTGGGGCGAAGATGGAGTTTACTGGCGCTGGTCAGATGGCGGTGTTGAGGCGACGTCGTTTGCCTTACGCGCTCTCCTCGCCATCGATCCGAAGAACAAGCTGATTGAGCCTGTCACTAACTGGCTCATAAAGAACCGGCGTGGTGCGCAATGGAGCAACACGCGCGATACCGCGATTGTCGTGCTGACGCTGAACGACTATTTGCGAGTCAGTGGGGAAGTGCAACCAGTCGTCGGTTACCAGCTAGTGGTGAATGGAACTCCAGTTACCAGCAAACAGATTACGGCTGATGAAGCACTCAGCGCGCCGAGTAAGTTTGCCATCTCGCGCGAGCTGATTCGCGATGGACAGAATGAGATCAGTATCGTCCGCAGCAATGGCAAAGGCCCGCTTTACTTTTCAGCCGCCGCGGAGTTCTTCAGTTTGGAAGAACCGTTGAAACCCGCCGGCAACGAGATCTTCGTGCGGCGCCAGTATTTCAAACTCGTCAATCATCCGACGCTCTTGAAAGGAATCGTGTCGGAACGCGTGCCGTTGAACGATGGCGAGACAGTGAAGAGCGGTGATCGCGTTGAAGTGGTGCTGACGGTTGAAGCAAAGAACAACTACGAGTACCTGCTTTTCGAAGATCTCAAGCCTGCCGGACTGGAGGCGGTGCAAATTAAGAGTGGCGAGAGTCTCTATATTCGGGAGCTCAAGTCAGGCGGTGGATTTACGGATCGCACGCGTTGGGTCTATCAGGAGTTGCGCGATCGGAAAGTTGCGATGTTTATAGATCGTTTGCCGGAAGGTGTCTGGCAACTCCGTTACGAGATGCGAGCCGAGGCTCCGGGCGCGTTTCATGCGTTACCAGTCTTGGGCCATGCGATGTACGTTCCGGAGATTCGGACGAATGGCGCTGAGATGCGTGTGCGGGTGGTGGATTAAAAGCAATCCACAGATTACGCAGATGATTTATCTGTGTAATCTGTGGATGGATCGTTCTTACCGGAGCTCATCGAGGCGAGCCTTCGCTTCCTGAATCATCGCCCGAACCTTCCCCAGGTCGTCGAGCGTTAGCGTGTGCGTTGCCAAATCGCAAAGACCCGTCGTGATTATCACCGCGGTTCCTCTGCTGGTTTGCCGGAAGACACCGATCTCGAAATCGCCAAGAGTCTTATACTTCGCCTCAAAGCCGGCCAGCTTCGTCGCGGTCTCATCTACCCGTGACACAGCGTCTATTGCGTTCAGCAGCGAATCAATCTCTTCATAATCGATGAAAGCGCGATTGTCCCTCGGCCGTTCGCCTCCTTCTCTCAATGCGATGACGATCCCTTTAGCGCGAGCCACATTGCCCAACTCACGCATCTCCACCGCATCGATTCGCACACCACGCACTTCAACTGTCGTGATCCGCGTAAAGCCTTTGATTATGACCGTACTGTGTCTGTCGTCGAGCGCTTCGAGTTTCGTTCTGGGCTCCAGTGGTTCGCAACTCACCTTCCGCCAAAACTCAGGCCCGGGCCTCTGGGCGATTGCCGACCCACAGCACAGCAACATTAATGTCGAGAAAAGAGTGGTTCGCAGATACATGGGAAACTCCAGCGGGAGAGCAGGATGTTGTGCAGTGTGCACTTACAAAAGCGCCGTGAGTTCCAAAAAATAACACGATTCGCTGTTTTGATCCGAGAAAATCCGTAATATCTGTGCCGATGACTGATGATTTTTATTGCGACGAAGTGCTGAGCGGACGAACTGAGGTCAGGATCGTTCGTGAAACCGGCAACGTTCTTGCCTACCACCACACGCGTCCGTTCTGGCCCACGCACATCGTAGTCATCCCCAAGCGCCACATCTCTTCGTTGCTCACGCTCGAAGAAAGTGATGGCCCACTGCTGCTGGAATTGATTGGTGTTATTCGTGAGGTGGCAAAGGAAGTACTCGCGGAACACGGTGCCTGCCGCGTGCTCACCAATCTCGGAAAGTACCAGGACTCAAAACATCTGCACTGGCACGTAAGCGCCGGCAGCCCACTCGTCTAGTTTTGCCACAAGAGCACAAAAAGCACAGATGGTTCCGCAGCCATTTGTGCTTCTTGTGCTTCTTTGTGGCTTGACCCGCCGACAATCTTATTTAGCCATCTGTGTTCGTGCCTTTTCCTCATGAGCAGCGTCGATGGCAGTCTCAACTTTTTTCACTTCCTCAGGCGGTGGCAGCACGGCCTTCATGCCGAGTGATTCGATCCAGAGTTCGCGCGCCCAACCCCGCGTGTGGTAGTAGTGCTCGTCCTCTTCGTGCTCGACCTCGTCATAGGCCTCTTTGAGGAGCTTGGCCACTTCGCCCTTAACCTTCTTCGACACTTCGCCGATAAGGTGCCAGTTTTGGTGGTCCTTCGTTTCGGCTAAAACCACCGCTTCGGCAGCCGCCAACTGCGCCGCAGCGGGTTCGCCTTCAGCCAAAGCCAGTTCCATCGATTCCACCAACCCTTCACCGATCGTGCGGACTACTTGCCTCCCCGGTGTTTCCTCGTCCGGATCAAGATCCAGTTTCGTCAGAACGTCTTCGACGATGGTCACGTGGTTTCTTGTCTGCTCTAAATATTCTTCCCACTCTTTCTTCAGGTCTTCGTTTTCGACACAGCGTAGCGCCGTCTCGTAAACCTGAACGCCTCCAATTTCAGTTTCGAGTGCCTGGTACAAGAGTTCTCGAACTTGTTCGTCTTTCATGACCCCTCCCTTGACTCGTTCGCTCCGCCGAAAGCAACGGTTTGCGTTCAAGGTCAGCAAGCGGCAGGCCAAAGTTTTTAACGCAATTAAAGTATGTGATGCACTTCGATCCCGTATTTTTATGAGACACGCGTGAGATGGTTTGATAGCAAAGGATTCAGTGTCAGCGGGAGGAATTTGAACTGCGTCTCCCAGTTCCCGTTGTCCGCCAGCCCTGCCGCGAACTCTTTGGTGCCAACTTCGATAACGCTAACAGGACCCAACCTGCCACTGGCGCGCTTGCTCCTGTACTCGCAATTGATCTCGCTCAGCAACTCGTCACAACGTACGGCCAACAGCTCAGGAGAATTTTGGATCCGTTGCTCACCGATAAGCAGCACCTGGTAATGAGGAAGCGCGTGCTCCGGTTGTGACGGCACACACGTCAAAAATCTTTCCGCGACCAGTGAGGGATACATCTCGCGCAGTTGTTCAAAGACGGCACTGAGCTGTTCCGCAGTTAACTTCTCTCCCGTGAAGGAATACTCGAGACCTCGGCGACGGGCAAAAACGAGGTCGGGTAGTCCATGTACTTTACGCCGGCAGAGGAACAGGTCGTCGGTTTGATAACGCCGCAGTCCGTATGCATCGCTGACAACCATTGCATAGAGTTTTCCAGGCTTCAGTTGTTCTGCGTTTACGAGATTGCCCGCATCGTCGCTGAACTCGTAGAGTACGCCCGGGCCCATCGGGAAAAATGCAACGTCTTCACCCCTAAAATAAGGCACGGTTTCGATCGTCTCAGTCGACATCGAATACAGCGGAATCAATTTGTATTGAGAAGCCGGCAGATGTGCAGCGAGTCGATCGAGGAATGGTTTGACGTAACCACCGGTCCAGCAGATGTAAGCTTTCACGGCCGGCGCATACAGTGATAAGGGAAGAGATAGATCGCTCGTTGCTATCTGCTTTAGCCGCTGCTCGCAATGACGCGACTGAAGTCTTCGAGCAATCCGATAAACCTTGGAATCGAACAGTGCACGGTCTTCGCACCAGTCTCTGACGAGTTTAGAACTGCGGCGCCAGTCGCTCGCGAGTTCATCGAGAAAGGTGGAGATCGTTGAGGGATTCGTGCTGTAAAGCACACCCGGATTTGCGAGGGCGAGGATCCACAAACGCACCGCAGCCGCACCGTATTTTGAGACGAGTGCTCGAATGGCATGATGATGTTGAACTCGATAGGGCGCCTGGAGTGTAGACAGGTAATTCGGGAGGCGGTGTTCATCGAGCAATAGCGATGTCAGTGATGCGTCTGTTTCGAAGGAGCTAAAAACGTAGAGACAAGTCCGTTTGATCCCGAACGCGTAGCAAGCGCGAACAAACATGTCGCTGAAGGTTAGCTTGAGCGCGAGTAAACGGCGCTTCGTGTAGGGTATTTGCTTCGGTTCGCCGGTTGATCCAGAGGTTTTGGCAAACCGAGCGCGTTGTCGGAGTGCACTTTGAATGTACTGGGAGCCGTAAGACGAAACGGGCGTTGTAACGGTAATGCGATATTTCCGCTTCAGCCGCTTCTGATTGAGGCTGAAAACCACCATTCGAAGACGTTGCCGGCCACTCAATAGCAGGCCAGGGATTGTGATGGTCCAGGCGAGGATGCTTCGCAGGCAGTCGTTAATGACTCCGGTCATAACAACTCCCGCTGCGCAAGCGCGATTTGCTGCGCGTACATTTCTGCGAGCTGTCGAACGTCATCGACGCGCCACTGTTGTTGATCGTAAGTGAAGGTCAACCAGGTTTGCCCGGCATGCGTTGCTGCGTTGATAGCGAGGTTTTGGCGCGAATGCAGCAGGCCGATGCACTCGATCTTCTCAACCTGTTCGAATGCTTCGCCCGCATTGGCTATCCAACTGCCTGCGTGCGAGAACACGGCGGTAGCCATATCAATCGAAGGGCGATTGAGATACCCGCGCAGGAGGGGGCGGGTTATTGAACAAGGTAGCCGAGCTAACCAGGAGATGTCAGGCACAACCCATTCTCCGTGTTTGCTGGTCCAGGAAACCTGACGACGAACCTCGCGACACTTTTCAATGAACGAAGTGCCGGTGTTGTATCGCGCATAAAGACGAATGCGACTCGTTCCATTTCCGAAAGTCGTTGTCGATACGCCGCGAACGTTCATCGGCAGCCACAAACCGATCTTGTTGTTATGGTCTCCACAAATAGAATTCCACTTACTTAAAACTTCGAGCGTGCACGTGGCGAGTAGATCGTTATACGTGAATCCGCCAATGCGTCTGCAGGCCTTTTGCAAATCGGAAGCAGGGAAGCCGATTGTGAGCCAACGTCTTGATCCCGAGCGTTCGGAGGAAGAGGTCCAAAGAGGATCTGACGCTTTGTCGAAAGCAAACTGACTTCGACGTACAGAAGTTGAAAGCCGGCGCAGAGTTACCTCGGCAAATGGTGCTCGCTCGCGCTCGACTTCTTCCAACCCGTACGCGACATTCAGTTGATGGCCTAACCACAATGCAGCACTCAAGCCGTCGGCGGCAGCGTGATGAAACCTGCTAACGAGGCGTGTTCCGCATCCATCAACGATTAAGGCTTGTTTGATGGGGGACTCGTGTCGCAGATCAAACGGAACGTCAACGAACGCTTCGACGGTCGAAGTGCAATCAAGTTTGAATTGAGTATCATCGCGCGTGATCCACTTTCGTCGTCCTTCGATACACGCAGCACTTTTAGGAAAGCGATTCATCGCACTTCTCGCGCCTGCCAGCAGACCATCGATATCAGGCGGATCGCGAAAGTGAAATATTAAAGCGAAGTCTTGTGGCGAGCAG
Organism: uncultured Acidobacteriota bacterium; assembly: GCA_963826255.1. GTDB lineage: Bacteria > Acidobacteriota > Blastocatellia > Pyrinomonadales > Pyrinomonadaceae > PSRF01. Next base: position 3,592,506 of record CAWGWK010000002.1, on the reverse strand, counting down.
ACGCTATCCATCAAATGGAACGCCAGGTCCAGCAGTGGCATCCTCATTTCAGCGGTCGCGTTCATACTTCCAACTGAACATCACGCCGCGGTCGCCACCTCCACAAGCGTCCCGGAACAGGCTCAACAAATGTTTTTAACTCGATCCACGATAGCTGTGGGTTGAGGTGATGCACGCGATGCATCGAGAGGCCGAGTGAGAACCAGTACATGAATTGACCGTAGTAGTTGTGCGAGCGTGAGTGCGCGGACCCGGTTGAGAAGCCTTCGTGCGTTTGTACTGCGAACGGATACCAAAGCAGCAGTGAGACAAGTATCAGCGGCGGGACCATACCCCAGAACAACCGCGCCGCACCGGCGAACGCTAGAACCCCAGAGAAGATTAAAATGATTCCCGCATAATTCAGCGTCAACTCAATCAGATCGCTGCGTTTTATCCAACCACGCCGGCGCAGCCAGAAAAACCAGTGATGTGGCATTGCGAGCGCGCGCAGAAAAAGTTCGAAGAAGTTGCGCGATTTCATGAAGTGGTCCGGATCTCGATCGGGAAGGTTTGTGTGGGCGTGGTGCAACCGGTGGGTTTTATGAAAGTTGGTGAAGGGAACCATGCTGGGCAGCAGCGCAATACGGCCCCACCAGAAGTTCGCGGCTTTTGTGCGCCCCAGGTGCCCGTGGACGCTTTCGTGAGCCATGACTGTGCCGAGAAAGATCAGGTAAGTCCGAAAGAGAATATCGACGAAAACGAGAAGCGGATTCGAGATTGGGATTAAGAGCGTTCCGATTGAGAGTAGTCCAGTGACGCAGATGACGGTGCGGCTGAGGTAGTAGATTTGTGGTCAACGTAGCATGTCAGAATTTTAGGAGATAGTGCATGTCTGGGGCTTCGGCGTGTGGCAGTTAGTTAACTGTCACCTCCACTTGGCTTTCTCTGCGGTTCTCTGCGAAGATCTCTGCGTCCTCTGCGGTGAATAGTTCTCACGTGTTATTAACCGCAGAGGATGCAGAGATCTTCGCAGAGGACCGCAGAGAGAAGTATGAAAACGATTGTTGCTATCTTCATCACACTGGTTTCGCTCGTTACGGTTTCGGGTCAGAAGGATCTCGATACCCTGCGCGCCGAGGGTTATGCGGCACTTTACAACCTGGATTACGAAGGCGCGCGCAGACGTTTTCAGAAGATGGTCAACATCGCCCCGGATCACCCCGCCGGCGCGCAGTGTTACGCCTCGAGTTTGTGGCTCCAGCAGTTGAACCAGGCGTGGGAGCTCAAATCGACGCTCTACAGCACGGACGCGTACACCAGCGATAAGACGAAAGTCGATCGCCGCCAGGTTGAAGAATTCCGCAACTGGATCCGGCGTGCAAAACTTCTGTCGGAAGCCCGACTGCGTCAAAATCCGCGCGACGTCGAGGCGCTTTATTTTCTTGGCGCCGCGAAGGGACTCGAGGCGGCTTTCGCGGGTGCAGTCGAACGGAAATTCATGGCCGCGTTGCGCTCCGGATCGAGTGCGGTCAACGATCACCGGGAGGTGCTCAAGCTCTCGCCGGAATTCCGCGATGCAGAACTGACCATTGGTTTACAGGACTACATCGTGGGTTCGTTGCCTTTACCCGCGAAGATGATTGCAGCAACAATGGGCGTGCGTGGTTCGAAGAAGCGTGGACTGAAAGCGCTCGAACATGTTGCAAGCGAAGGTCAGTGGGCGCGCGATGTCGCTCGTGTCCTGCTCATCGATCTTTACAAACGAGAGAAACGGTGGGGCGATGCCATCAAGATGTCGCGCGAGTTATCGGAAAAATATCCCCGCAACTATCTCTTCAAGCTGCAAATTGCTGACGCGCTTGCCTCGCAGATTGTGGCGTTGCGAAAAGCGAAGGCGCCCACCAGCACGGAAGAGAAAGAGCTGACGAACATCTTCGCGAGCCTCGCCCGCGACAAGAGCCTCGATCAATCAACCACTGACCTCGTTCAACATCGCTGGACGATCGCTCGTCAGCAAGTCGAGCAGCGCTGACCTTTGTACTTTGTGCTTTGTACTTGGTACTTTGTGTTTGGAACAAGCACAAAGCTCCAAGACAAAGCACAAATAAATGACCGACCATCACAACGAGGAACTTCTCGGACTACTCGACCGGATTAAAGAATTCCTGCGCACCCAGGTCTATCCCCTCGAGCCTGACTTTATGCGGCTTCGTTTCGGCGATCTCACGCCTGTGTTAGCGGCGAAGCGCGAGGAAGTCAAAGCTATGGGTCTGTGGGCGCCTCACCTGCCTGAGGAGTACGGTGGGTTAGGCCTGACGCTGTCTGAGTTTGCTCTCGTCAGTGAAGAGCTCGGCCGCACGCCAATTGGTCACTACTTGTTCAACTGCCAGGCTCCTGATATCGGAAACATGGAAATCCTGATGGAGCATGGCACTGCCGAACAGAAGGAAAAGTATTTTGCGCCATTGGCCCGTGGCGAGGTGCGCAGTTGTTTCTCGATGACCGAGCCTGAGCATCCCGGATCGAATCCGACGTGGATGAGCACGACCGCAGTGAAGGACGGCAGCGACTACGTCATCAACGGTCACAAGTGGTTCACTTCATCAGCCGAGGGAGCGAGCTTCGCGATCGTGATGGCGATAACCGATCCCGAGGCGTCGAAATACAAACGAGCCAGTCAGATCATCGTTCCCATACCGACTCCGGGTTTCAATCTGGTGCGAAACATCAGTGTCATGGGCGACGAAGGTAGCGATTACGCTAGTCACGCGGAGGTGAGATACGAAAACTGTCGCGTGCCGCAGAGTAACCTGCTTGGAAGGGAAGGCGAGGGCTTTACGATTGCGCAGGAGAGGCTTGGACCAGGAAGAATTCATCATTGCATGCGCTGGATCGGAATCTGCGAGCGTGCGTTTGAGCTGATGTGCAGCTACGCAGCGCGCAGAGAATTGTCGCCGGGTGTGTTGCTTGCCAGCCGTCAGAACGTGCAGGAGTGGATTGCGGAGAGTCGTGCCGAGATTAGTGCCGCGCGTCTGCTGGTGTTGCAAACAGCACGCATCATCGACCGCAAAGGGGCTACGTCAGCACGCGAGGATATCTCGCTGATTAAATTCTTTGTAGCCGGGATCTTACAAAAAGTGCTGGATCGTGCAATTCAAGTGCACGGTGCGCTCGGACTGACCGATGCGACGCTTTTGTCGTACTGGTATCGGCACGAGCGTGCCGCGCGGATTTACGATGGACCAGACGAGGTACACAAAACAGTGGTAGCGAGAAGCGTACTGCGAAAATATGGGACAGGATTACAGGATGTTACATGATGTACAGGATATGAATTTTAGTCATGTAAATCATGAAAATCCTGAAATCCTGTCTAAAGTGGATCGGGCCTATTCTATCCGTGAGGGGGAGGAACTTCCTAACGAACGCCTTCTCGAGTATCTCAGCGCGCATCTACTCGATCTCAAAGTACCACTAACCGTAGAACAGTTTCCCGCAGGCTTTTCCAATCTCACTTACTTACTGCGTGCCGGTGATCGCGAACTCGTACTGCGGCGTCCACCCATCGGCGCAAAAATCAAAACCGCGCACGACATGGGTCGTGAGTATCGCATCCTTTCGCATCTGCATCCCGTCTACGAGAAAGTCCCGCGACCGCTGCTCTTTTGCGACGATGAACAGATAATCGGGGCGCCGTTCTATGTGATGGAGCGCGTGAAGGGAATCATCTTGCGTGCGCAGCCGCCGCGAGGCATTGAGCTCTCAGCGGAAGTAATGCGTGGTCTTTCGCAGACGTTTGTTGAGAACCTGGCTGAGATACATGAGGTCGATTACGAAGGTGCCGGACTGGGCGATCTGGGATCGCCGCAGGGATACGTGCAGCGTCAGGTCGCCGGTTGGACCAAAAGGTATTACAACGCTCGCACAGACGAGATTGCGGCAATCGAACAACTGGCTGATTGGTTAGCGCAACATCTTCCCGCGGATTCAGCTCGAGCGGCGCTGATTCATAACGATTACAAGTACGACAACCTCGTGCTCTCTCCTGAGGATCTGAGTCGCGTCGTTGCGGTGCTCGACTGGGAGATGGCAACCATTGGCGATCCGCTGCTGGATTTCGGGACGAGTCTCGGGTACTGGGTTGAGACGACAGATCCGGAAGAGTGGCAGCGATATGGGTTTGGACTAACCAGCCTGCCCGGGAGTTTCACTCGCGCTGAACTGCTGGATCATTACTCGAAGCGCACGGGTCGTCGCATTGACGATCCGGTTTTCTATTTCGCGTACGGTCTGCTGAAGATCGCGGTCATCGTGCAACAGATCTATTTCCGGTATCAGAAAGGATTGACGCGCGATCCGCGGTTTGCGCAATTAGGGGAACTCGTAAAGGCGTGCGGCGCACTAGCCCAGCGCGCAATTGAGCGCAAGCGCATTGATGGGCTGGGATAGTTTTCCCCGCAAAGGCGCAAAGGAAGAACAATTTCTTATGCCTTTGGGTCTTCCTTTGCGCCTTTGCGCCTTTGCGGGAAACTTACTTCAACAACTCCTGCGTCCCTGGCTTGAATCGAAACAACGCCACCGAAATCGCTAGGTTGCTTTCCTTCACGAAGTGCATGAAAGCGGGGACCACGCGTCCGCCGTACGCCGAAATACCACCGTAGTCTCCAAAAAACACCCGTGAGTTGATCGCAAACGGTGGCAGATCGATCTTGTGATTCACAAACGATCGACCTCCATCGACGCTTCGCGCCATCGTAAGACTTGTTTGAGTCCCCAAAGTGTCGCGCCGATCGTAGAAAAAAATATTGATCGATCCGTCAACCGGATCGACGGCCATCCAGGTGAAGAACTGAACCTTGCCGTTCTTCAGTGGATCGTCGTTCACGCGCACTGGAGTCGTCCATGTATCGCCGCCATCTCGTGACGACATGATAAACACGTCGAGATCGCCGTTTCGGGCATCGATCCAGTTGACGTAAAGCGTCCCTTTGTTTGGTCCATTGCTCAGATCGACTCCAGTAACCGGCATTCCATTTGCGCGGCCGAGACCCTCGATCCCAAAGTCCCAGCCGCCTGGCATGTCTCCGATAACTTTGTCTTTGCCGAAGGTCAAACCACCGTCGAGCGACTTGTCGAATACCAAACCGAGAGGTCCCGCCCAGACGATATAAACCTCGCCGTTCGGACCAACCGCGGGCACAGCACCTTCGACAGTATTGTCGCTATCGAGGCAATCGCCGCCCGTATCGGAGATGCGAAACGGCATTGAAAACGTCTGGCCCTGATCGGTCGAACGCGTGAAGTAGATTTGCGTGCGATGCTCGGGATTGGCGCTGCCGTAAACATCGAACCTGGTCCACGCAAGATAGACATTACCTTTCGAGCGCGAGGCCGGTGCATTGTCCACTACCATTCCGGGTTTATCTTCAAACGGGGTCACGGTGTTGACGTGATTGACTGCCGCAGTTCCCTCCGTCCACGTATTACCACCGTCCTTCGACACGTTAACAATCATTCCATTCTCGGCACGCACGGGCCTCGCCACGCGAATCCCGTCAAACGACAAGTGCACGTGATATGCAATGCCATCGTTGCTGAAGGCGAGAATGTCGTCGCCCTGGACCAGATTGGATGGATTCGGAGTTGGTACAGTCTTCCAGGTCTTGCCTCCGTCAATGGTGACGTAGTTATAACTTCCGGAGCGTGGTTTTGGCGGGCGCCCAATCTGAAGCGAAGCCGCGATCATGTTGTCAGGATTGTTCGGATTAATAGCGATGGAAACTTCAGCAGGGTTGATAGCTGAGGGGTCACTGATGCGGACGACCTGCTGGGCCGCTGTTAGCTGTACGCCAACGATTAGGCCCAGCACGATAAGTATAGATCTCATATTTGTCTCTCGTTACGAGTCATTTTTGTAAATCATGTAATTGTGTTGACACAAAGAACGGACAGAGATTCTAAACCATAACGACTATCTAGGAGGGAAAACTATGGCGAAGGAATCAGCGGAATCAAAAACGACAACCGATCACGACGAGATTCGTCGTTGGGTAGAAGAAAGAGGCGGTCATCCGGCCAGAGTCAAAGACACGGAGAGCAAGAATAGTCCGGGTTTGCTGCGCATCGATTATCCGGGGTTCTCGGGTGGCGATTCGTTGGAGGCGATTAGCTGGGACGAATTCTTCACCGGCTTTGATGAGAACAACCTGGCTTTTCTTTATCAGGACAAAACGAAGGATGGAAAACAGAGTCGATTTTCAAAACTGATCGACCGCAGCTCGGCAGAAGAGAAAGGCCACTGAATGAGTCCGCGAAGCGGACGGAAGCATAGTCCGCGCAGCGGACGGAAGCATATAGCCTGGGGCGCAAGCCCCAGGTAAACGATTAGAAAAACATTTCGAGCCCACGAAGTGGGCGGCAGCGCGTGGCATTTTACGCTGTCTGTCGGCCACTTCGTGGGCTCATTTACGTTTTTTTGATTCTGATCCTGGGGCTTGCGCCCCAGGCTATATGCTTCCGTCCGCTTCGCGGACTCGTTCTACCTGCTTCGCAGGTGCTATTCGCTCAGCAGGCTTGGGTCTTTGCGTTTCAATGCCGCGACCAAACGACTCCACTCGTAACGTCCCTGTGAGAGCTCGCTGAAGTCTCCACCCTTGTCGCTTTCCAAACCACTCAACATCTCACTCGCCTTGCCGGTGTTGATGGCTTTCTCCGCGGCGGCATTCAGTGCTTTGAATGCTTCGTTGCGAGAACTTGCCCGTGAACCTTTAGCGGCTAACTTCGCGCGCTCATACGGGAACCTGTAATCACGCGGATACTGCCTCTCCACCTTTGCGAACGCTTGAAAGATCTTGGAACGCTCGGATGCACTTGCTGCCATTCGTCTTTCACGAAGTTTCTTCAGCTCATCCTCTGGGCCATTCGTGGCGACCTGTTGAGTCGTGGTCTCGGTCGGCGCCGCGCGTGAAACTTCCGTCGTGAACGTGACGTCTTTAATTGGCGGAGCAGGTTGTGCTGCCGTTTGCGCGGCAGGCTCAGTAACTGTAGCCGTAGCCGTTGGTGCGTCGGAGCGCAGCAGTCCGAACAGTCCCAAGGACACGAGTACAAAAGCGATCGCTCCGATGCCGATCAGCTTGAGCACCGAACCGCGCGTAGCGCCAGATCGTTCCGGTGTGCTGGAGGTGGACCATGGATACTTCGGCGAACTCAGCGGCCGCGCTTCGTGCTGCATCGTGAGCTCGTCGTCGTCCACATCGAGCGGCGCTGATGAAACCCGTGTGCCTGGCTTGCTTGTGCGCGGCTTGGTTTCTGCTTCCATCGGGTGTCCGCACTTCCAGCAGAATGCATACTTCAATTCAACCATCAGGCCGCAGTCGGGGCAGGGTCGAGCCACCGGTTGCGGCTTCGCTTCGGTCACCACCGGCTCGGCAGGTTCTTCACGCCGCGCAACAACCGGTGGCTGAATGCGTGGCTGAACTGGCGGTTGAACTGGCGGCTGAACTGACGGGGTGACGATCTTCTTCTTCGGCTGTTCGCGAATCACTTCGAGAATGCCGGGCGCTTCAAGCGTCCATCCATTGCCGCCGCGCGTCACCGTCGCGGGCTGAATGATCTGCACTTCTCCGGCATCGGGATTTGGACAGTGATAGTAGTCTTGATAAAACTCGTAGAAGTCACGCTTCGTGGAAAACTTTGCTGCTCGCGGCAACACGATCGCGTTCTGATCGACATTGGTAACGATTACAAACTCGCCATCCTCAACCGGCACGAATGCTCCAGATTCATAGTCGAAAGTAACGTGGAGTTTGTTAGCGGATTTCGTCCGTTTCAGGTACTGCGCTACCGGTGAAGGGAACGCCGGCGCCACGTCGAGACGTTCGTTACACAACGGGCAGGAACTGAGGCCCGTAACAAAAGTCGCATTTATTTCATCACAAGTATGTTCGTGTAAATCGGCGGAAGCTGGTTGGAGACAGCCGGGACACGATGGTTGCGGGGCGCCCTCGGGCGTGAGCGTAAAGTTCTTCGTCTGCAACGGCGTGTTGGATTCGAAGCTGATGACGTGACAGCGATCGCACAAGTGAAGGAGCGAGCTTTTTCGGGTGCATACCGGGCAGCGTTGCAAAGCATACTGGTCGAACTCCACCGGGCAGAAGTGTTCGCAGTTGCAGCAGTATTGCCACTGGATTTCGACTGGCGATTTGCTCTGGCCTTCGAAGTCAATCTCGCCGAGGAGGTGGCCGCGGTTTTCACACTTAATGGGACTTTGCCGAGGAGCGAAAAATCCTCTTTTGTGTTCGGGGCAGAATACTCTCATTTTCGTAGCTCCCTTCAGAGACGGGTGACCGTTCAAGTTGTACTTGGCACGAAGCATGACATGCTGTTGGGGGAGATACGGACCTAAAGACTACAGATGAAAATAATTGGAGAGAGGTTTGCGGATACGCCGCATATTAATCCGAGAGGCGTCCGAACACAAGTTGATTTCTTAGAAACGCGGCAGCGCATTGCGCCTTTCCGCCTTTGCGCGAGAGATCTTCTCGCTGAACTTTGGGTGTAGAGGGCACTGAAACGCAATTAATATTTGACTGAAATTGTTTAGGCCAAATTTAAAATTGTTGACTTCCGCGGGTACTCGGGATTATCTTTTCCGGCCTCGACACTCGCTGAGTCCTTCAGAAGGCGTTAATGGTCCTTGCATCTACGCTGTTGCAGGCCTTCGACCGCGCGTTTTTTTGAAAGTTCTGATTCCCCCAATGGCTAACAACATCCTACTTCCTCGCTTCGGCGTCCGCAGAAGAGACTTGGATAAAGTTTAAGACAGCCTAAATCAAATTAACTCAAGCATTTGTATTAAAACTCAACGAGGAGTTGTCAATGAACAGCCTTAAGGGTCTAAATCAAAGCGTCTACAGTGGTTTCTCATTTTCATGCAGAAATCCCTCATTGACTTCGGAATTATCGAAACCTCGCTAAACGAAACTCAAAAAAAGTTACGTTATGTCGCAGTCAGCCTCTCCCCTCGAACGAGCCCTCTTGCTGGGCGCAGGAAGTCCGGCCACGGACTCCACCTGTGAATTAAAAGCGATTCTCGAGGATCGCTTTCGAGTCGAGATTTTTCCTGTAGAAGAGAGCGCTCTAACGAATCCGAATCGCGAACTCGAGCGAGTAGTGCAACGCCTCAATCCGGACGTGATCTTCATAGTCGTTCCCGGTTCATTGCGCGAAACGACGAAACTATTGAAATACATCAGGCAGGCCGCGTCGAACATTCCTATCATCGTCGTTCTGGAAACGTGTGAACCGGACCAGCTTGTGGAACTGCTTTCGGCCGGAGCGGTAGACTTTGTCACCTTGCCTTTGAGAACTCCGGACGTGTTACCGCGCGCGTGCAAATGGATTCGACCATCTGGCAACGATGCGCGATCGGGCCATATAAATACAGCTCATCCTGGCTTTAAGAAGGTGATCGGAAGGAGTCCAATCTTCCTCGATCAGTTGCGCCGGATCCCGATGATTGCGAAGTGCGATGCCAACGTTTTGATTGCGGGTGAAACGGGAACCGGCAAGGAGCTTTACGCGCGCGCCATTCATTACGGAAGTTCACGCGTAGGCAGGCCATTCATGCCCGTCAACTGCGGGGCAATACCAGTCGAGTTAGTGGAGAACGAACTCTTCGGGCACGAACGCGGCGCATACACCAGCGCGGCGACTTTGCAGGCGGGACTCATCGAAGAAGCTAACGGTGGTACGTTGTTTCTCGACGAGATCGATTGTCTCCCGGTGTTTGCTCAAGTGAAGCTGCTGCGCTTCTTGCAGGAGAAGGAATATCGCCCGCTGGGATCGACAAAGATTCGCCGCGCCGACGTGCGCATCATTGCTGCCAGTAATCTGAATTTGGAAGAAGCGGTCGCGGCCGGCAAAGTGCGACAAGATCTGTACTACCGTTTGAATATCATTTCTCTGATTCTTCCGCCGCTTCGCGAAAGGCGCGAAGACATTCCGCTGCTCGCGCGTCATTTTTTGGGACGCTATTCCACCGAGTTGGATAAAGAGGTGAGCGACTTCTCTGAGGAAGCAATGCAGTTGCTGATGGTCCATCACTGGCCGGGTAACGTGCGTGAGTTGGAGCACGTGATCGAGCGGGCGATCGTTTTGTGTGAGGGATCCGTGCTCGAAACGCGGGATCTGGTGATCTCGCCGTCGGGCGGGAATGGTGGTCAGCAGCAGTCGTTGCAGGAAGCCAAAGCAAAAGAGATCGCGCGCTTTGAACGTGACTACATTCAGGGTTTGTTATCTGCGTGCAAAGGTAACATCACGAGGGCGGCGCAAGTTGCGAAGAAGAACCGCCGCGCTTTCTGGCAGCTCATCCAGAAACATCAGATCGACGTAGCGCGATTCAAGACCAGCCTGCAATAAACTCCCGGTGCTAAATAAAAATTCCTCGCAAAGGCGCAAAGGAGACCCAAAGGCATAAGAAATTTGTTCTTCCTTTGCGCCCTTTGCGCCTTTGCGAGGGAAAAAACTCGAAGAACACGAACACTAGGACATTCTTAGCACCCACCTGGACAAAAGAGTCCTGCCTGCGACTCTCGCATTCCCAAAAACACCAATGTATTCATCTGGCCCGGCGCTTGCTCAGTGGGCGCCGAGCGCAGGGTGAATCAATGTATGAGGTGAGCCGATCGCACATCGCGCGAGCGATTCTCGATTACCTGCTCGAGCATCCCGATGCTCAGGATACCCTCGCGGGAATTGCTGAATGGTGGTTGCCCGAAGAAAAAATGAAGACGCGCTTAGCGATCGTTAAAGACGCCCTGGATCAACTGGTTGCCAAAGCACTGGTGCTCGAGAGACGGGGCAAAGACATGCAAACTCACTACCGCATCAATGGGCAACGCTTCAAAGAAATCGAGAAGCTCGTGAGATGAGCCAAACAGCAAAACCTAAGTCCCAAGATTAAGACCAAAGACCCTAGTCCAAACGGAGGTTACTCATGCCAGTCGCACTAACTTATCCGGGCGTTTACATTGAGGAGATTCCCAGTGGCGTGCGGACGATCACCGGGGTTGCCACTTCAATCACGGCATTCATCGGACGCGCGTTGCGTGGTCCAACAAACACGCCCGTGACGATCAATAGCTACGCCGATTTCGAACGCATTTTCGGCGGGCTCTGGGGTCAGAGCAGCCTCGGTTTCGCCGTGAAAGATTTTTATCTTAACGGCGGCAGTCAGGCCATCATCGTCCGGCTCTTCAGTCCCTCGGGCGCGGCATTCGCCGATGTGCGTGACGCCGCGCAGGACGCTGCAAACGCGGCTACGACAGCAGCCGCAGCTCCGGGTGCTACACCGCAGACTGTCGCTGCCGCCGTTCGTGCTGTGGAGGCAGCACAAACTGACGCAGCGCGCAGAGCTGCTGCTGATGCAGTAGCGGACGCAGCCGAAGCTGCTGCCGCTGCCCCGGGTGCAGACCCGAACAGCGTTGTCACTGCTGCGGCGAATGCGGTTAATACCGGCGCCGCACCAATCAAAGCGATCATCCACGCCGGCACTCTAAATCTCGAAGCTGCATGGGAAGGCGCATGGGGCAATAGACTGCGAGCTCGCATTGACGATGATGTTGCCCCCGGTGCAACCGACGTGTTCAACCTGTCTGTGCGTGACGATGCAACTGGGGTCGTCGAAGTGTTTCGTAATGTCTCGGTGCAGCCTGGTTACCCGCGTCAGGTCGATCGGGTGCTCCAAAACGAATCGAGGCTCGTGCGAGTAAGTGGCGCTCTTCCGGCAGACATGCCCGAGGCTCACGGTGACATAACTGTTGAGAATCCTCTGTGGGAAGACAACGCGACAAACACCGCCGTAGCAGAAGCAGACCGCGCCGCTGACGGTGGTGCTCTGGTTGACAACGACTTCACTGGCCCAGGCCTTGAAGATGCGAAGCAAGGTATGTTCGCGCTACGCAAGGCGGACCTTTTCAACCTGCTTTGCATCCCGCCCTACGATGCGAACGGCAACACGAGTCCTGCGCTTATCTCCGCGGCTACCGCTTACTGCAAAAAACGACGCGCGATGATGATTGTCGATCCGCCCGCTGAATGGAACGACAAAGACGATGCCAGGGACGGTCTGGATACTCACATCACGACCAAGAGCAGTTATGCAGCGTTGTTCTTCCCGCGTCTGCGTCAACCAAACCCGCTGCGCGATGGACAGTTTGAAGACTTCGCTCCGTGTGGCGCAGTCGCTGGAGTGATGGCGCGCACCGATGCGGAGCGCGGAGTTTGGAAAGCACCCGCCGGGCTTGCAGCAAATCTAGTCGGCGTACCTCAGTTGAGCGTTCCACTGACCGACAATGAAAACGGCGAACTGAATCCACTCGGCATCAACTGCCTGCGCGCCATGCCTGCGGCCGGCCGCGTAGTTTGGGGAGCACGCACGCTTGAAGGCGACGACCGGCTGGCGTCGGAGTGGAAATACATTCCGGTGCGTCGCACGGCGCTCTTCATCGAAGAGAGTCTCTATCGAGGCATGCATTGGGTGGTCTTTGAGCCGAACGATGAACCGCTCTGGGCCCAGATACGATTGAACGCCGGCGCGTTCATGCACAACCTGTTTCGTCAGGGTGCGTTTCAGGGGCAGAGTCCGAAAGATGCGTACTTCGTGAAGTGCGACAAGGAAACGACGACGCAGAACGACATCAATCTCGGCATCGTCAACATCATCGTTGGCTTTGCGCCGCTGAAGCCGGCTGAGTTTGTGGTGATCAAACTCCAGCAGATGGCGGGACAAATCCAGACATAGGTCCTATAGGACCAATAGGACCTATTCAGATCAAATTTTCCAAGGAGCACTCTAATGGCACAGTTCACTGTAAATGCTCAACGCTTTGACCCCTACAAGAATTTCAAATTTCGCATCAAGTGGGATGGTCGCTACGTCGCGGGAATCAGCAAGATGGGTTCGTTGAAACGTACCACTGAAGTAGTGAAGCATCGTGAAGGTGGTGATCCAAGCAGTAGTCGCAAGTCTCCAGGCCGGACGGAATACGAGGCCATCACGCTCGAGCGCGGCGTCACTCACGACACTGAATTTGAAAAGTGGGCCAACAAGGTGTGGAACTTCGGCGCCGGTTTGGGTAGCGAAGTATCGCTCAAAGACTTTCGCAAAGACATCATCATCGAGGTCTACAACGAAGCGGGCCAGTTAGCGCTGTCGTACAAGGTCTATCGCTGCTGGGCTTCCGAGTTTCAAGCACTGCCGGACTTCGATGCCAACGCAAACGCGGTTGCGATTCAGCATATCAAGCTGGAGAACGAAGGCTGGGAGCGCGATGTGGAAGTTCCGGAGCCGGCTGAGCCGACGTTCACGGTACCGGCGGCGTAAAGGTCTCCTCGATCGGAGAAACAATGCGAGGCCTTTCCGCGAGGGAAATTTTGGCAGTGTGGGAAGCGGGTCTGTCTCAGATGCCTGCTGAGCGCGCTCTCACACTGCTCTCCATGTGTTGTCCAAAAGCAACGCGCGCGGATCTGGAGCGGATGAACATCGGTAAACGGGACGCACTCCTGCTGGCGTTCCGCGAGAAGTTGTTTGGTCCGCACTTCTCGGGATTGGCGAACTGTCCGAGATGCAACGCAAGCCTCGAGATTGCATTTCATTCGTCGGAGGTTAGAACAAAGGTCGTGGGCGAGTGCGCGGATCCGTTCTTGTTGACATTCGGTGACTTTGAGTTCAAGTGCCGTTTGCCGAACAGCGCAGATCTTCTTGCAGTCGCCGGCAAAGGTAACGCGGATGCAGTCACCAGCGCGTTGTTCGACAGGTGCTTGCTCGAGAAACGTCATCGTGGAGTTGACGTGTCGAGGGACAATTTGCCGGGAGAGGCAATCGACGCGATCGTGAATGAGATGGGCAAGCGCGATCCACAGGCAGACATTCGCTTCGCGCTTGCTTGTTCCGACTGCGAGCATCGTTGGGAAGCGATCTTCGACATCGTGTCGTTTGCATGGAACGAGATCTCCGCGTGGGCCGGTCGCCTCTTGCGACAGGTCCACACACTCGCGATGGCCTATGGCTGGCGTGAGATCGACATCCTCTCGATGAGCTCTTTGCGGAGGCAGGTGTACCTGGAGATGTTGGGTGAATGAACGGCTACTTGAACAACTTAACAATGCGCACACTGAACGCAGGCAATCGCGTTGAACCGCGGTTGCCGGCGCTGTTCGAGCCCGCAGCGAGTGGACCACCAGTCGTGGAGAGAACGTTTGAAGAAGAAGTGACGACGGTGAGTGAAGCCGTTTCCAGTGAAGCGTTGTCTGATGGTTCAAGTCCTGTGAAGGTCGAGATTGAAGATGACGCGGTTGTGAACCAGAGCAGACCTGCCAAATCGGACGAAGAGCCTGTGACACGATTTGAGCCGGTTCATCACGAAGAGGAACGAGAGGAGCCGGCTGAATCTTTGACTGTGCAGGCAAGTGTTCAACCGCGCACGGAAGCCATTGAAATCGCAACGCCGTTAAAGATTGAAGATTCTGTTGTTGAGGCTGCGCCGATTTTTGAAGAGGTCGAGGAACCTTTAAGCTTTCCTCTCCAACTTGATGACTCGGCGCCGCGCAGTCTTGTGCCCAGAAGCGAAAACCTAAGTCATCGCACGTCGAGGAGAAGCGAGGAAGCACAGCCTGCTGTTGTGAGTCCGACGCCCTCGCCGGAAACAGATGAGTTTCAGTCGCAGATCACTTTCGAGCGAACCACACCGCAAAACGCCATGGACTCGCTAGTTGCTCCGATTGAACTCGAATCAAACGAAGAGTTCTCGGACATCGAACTCCAAGTCGCCAACAACCCTGAGCCTGCGCCCGAGTTTGAAGAACCAACTTTCCGGCGTGCTAACCCAACACCCGCAACCTGGCGCGACACTCGCCAACAACAGTGGCGCCGCCGCCAATCACCTGCGCCAGTCGAATCCGAGCCTTCAATCAACGTGACCATCGGCCGAATTGAAGTGCGTGCCGTTCCCGCGGACAGCCGCAAGACGACAGCACCGCGACGATCGGAATCACCAGTAATGCCTTTGGAAGACTACCTGCGAAAACAGCGGCGAGGTGGTGAAAGATGAGTAACAGCCGCGCCATCGCCGCCGTAACCGCAACCATCCGCAGCCTCATCGAACGAGGTTTCGATCCGGCCAGAGATCCGAACTCAGATCCTTTGCTCCAGGGAACCGCTGTCACGATGCAGCCACCCGACGAAGCGCGTGGAGCAAATCCTCCTGAACGCCAACTCAATCTCTACCTGTACCAGGTGATGCCAAACGCTGCTTACCGGAATGCCGACGTGCCGCGTCAAACGCGACCCGGTGAAACTGGTCAGCCACCGCTTGCGCTGAATCTTTACTATCTACTTACCGCTTACGCGATTGACGATCAGCAGCCCGTGAGTCATCGCATTCTCGGCCGCGCGATGGCTGTGCTGAACGATCATCCGCTGTTGGGACGCAGAGAGATCGAAGCCGCGCTGCCCAACACCGGCTTGGGCGAACAATTCGAACGCATTCGTCTTTCGCTGCAACCGCTGGCACTCGAAGATATTTTTAAGCTGTGGTCCGGTTTTCAAACTCACTATCGTCTCTCTGCAGCTTATGAAGCAACAGTCGTCTTGATCGACAGCACACGTCCAAGCAGTGCGCCGATGCCGGTGTTGCAGCGTGGCGAAGACGATCAGGGCAACTTGAGTTCAGCAGGCGTCAGCTTGCCGATTATCAAAGCGATACGTCTGCCACGCGCGCAGAGCAGCGCATCGCTTGGCGACCAACTGCTCATCATCGGACAGAATCTCGAAGGCCTCGAATCAGTTCGCTTCACGCTCGTGAATCCACGCACGAACGGCGTTGACCCGATTGTTTTGACGGTGCCTGCCGTTCAGGTGACGGAAGAGGGAATCAGCGTCACGTTGCCGAACGATGCAGCCGCGGGCGAGCTTTGGAGAGCCGGCTTTTACACCGTTGCCGTTGTTGTGAATCGGAATGGACAACCGTGGAGCTCAAATGAATTGCCACTCTCGCTCGCGCCGAGCATCGTGAACATCGCTCCCGGCAACTCGGTCGCACGCGATCCGCAAGGCGATGTCAGTATCGTCATAACAACCAGGCCACACGTCAGGCTTGCGCGTGTTGACGACGCGACAATGCGTTTCGATCAGCAGGTGCTTCTACTTCTCGGTACGTCGCGACAGATTGCACCGCTGCCCCCGCCACCGCCTCCTCCGGCGCCGGATCCCGCTCCTGTGAGTACCGATCTGTTGACCTTCACTTTTCATATCGACCCGTCAGAGCTGGGCCAATACCTCGTTCGTCTTCGGATTGACGGCGTTGATAGTGTGCCGCTCGATCCACTCTCTGATACTCCACAGTTTGACGACGCGCAAAAACTCGAGGTGACCTGATGGCCGATCCGTCTGCCTGGCATAAAAGAAATGAAGCGTACCTCGCGAAGGCGTTTACTTTGCAGCGCCTTCGCTTGACGCGTTTTGCGCAAGCCAGGGTGGGGGGAAATTCTTCTTCTCCACCTGAAGACGTGGTAAACGTCGAAGAACTCGCTGCGGAGATAAAAGCGCTCGAGAGTGAGTCGCCCCCTCCTGCGTTAGTTGTGTTGAGTCGTCTCTTCAATCTCTCACGCTTCGAGCGCGATCTCCTGCTGCTCTGTGCGGGAATGGAGTTGGACACAAACGTCGCGTCCATGTGCGCGCACGCGCAAAATGATTCGCACCGGTCTTTTCCTACGTTCGCACTGGCGCTCGCTCTCTTCGACGAACCTGCGTGGGACGTGCTCTCACCCGAAAGACCACTCCGTCGCTGGCGCCTGATCGAGATTAATCAACCCGGTCACATGCCGCTCACCGTCAGTCCGCTGCGCGCGGATGAACGGATCGTCAACTACATAAAAGGGCTCAACTATCTCGACGATCGACTCGCACCGATGCTGTTTCCGCTGAATGCGGGAGCGTTCCATACGAGTCTGCCGGCGTCACAAAAAGAAGCAGTCGAATTGATCGTGCGACAGTTGCGACGGGAACGAAGCAACTGGTTTTTGCCAATCATTCAACTCGCCGGATCCGACGTGCAGAGCAAGCAACTCGTCGCGTCGCACGTCACCGCGGCTCTGGGCCTGCGGTTGCTGCGTCTGCCGGCCGCGCTCATGCCTGTGCATGCGCCTGAGCTTGAAACACTGGCGCGGCTTATCGAACGAGAAATGGCGCTCTGGCCGTTCGCGATTTACGTCGATCAGCAGGACCTCGACAAGTCGAATTCGAAAGAGGCGAGCTCACAGGCGCTGCAACGCCTGCTCGCGCGCAGTAACGGCATGTTCTTTCTCGACACGCACGACGTGAATCCGGATCTGAATGCGTTAGGTCGCGGCATGCTCACGCTCGACATCGGCAGACCCACTCCGGCCGAACAGCAACTCGCCTGGAAAAAAGTGCTGGGCGAGAACGCGGGCGACACACCTATCAAACTTGCAAGCCAGTTTGATCTGAACATCTCCAGCATCCACGAAATCGTGGAGACCAGTTCTGATGGAGGTTCACTCGACGGTGATCGTGTTTGGGATGCGTGTCTTGCAACGACACGTCCACGTTTGGACGCGCTGGCCCAGAACATCAAACCGAAAGCCACCTGGGATGACATCGTTCTTCCTGACGCGGAGTTGAGTTTATTGCGACAGATTGCAGGCCAGGTCGGTCACCGTCACACCGTCTACGAAGAGTGGGGATTTGCCGCTAAGCGAACACGCGGGTTAAGTATCAATGCACTCTTCGCCGGCGAGAGTGGCACAGGCAAGACGATGGCGGCGGAAGTGATCGCGAACGATCTGCGGCTTAACCTCTTTCGCATCGATCTTTCAGCCGTCGTCAGCAAATACATCGGCGAAACCGAAAAGAACCTGCGCCGGCTTTTCGACGCGGCAGAAGACGGCGGCGCGATTCTCTTTTTCGACGAAGCCGATGCGTTGTTCGGCAAGCGGAGTGAAGTTAAAGACAGTCACGATCGCTACGCTAATATCGAGATCAATTACCTTCTGCAACGGATCGAGTCGTATCGCGGCCTGGCAATTCTCGCGACGAACATGAAGAGCTCGTTGGACCAGGCTTTCATGCGCCGCATTCGCTTCATCGTGGAGTTTGCGCCGCACGGTCACGCAGAACGCAAAGCGATCTGGCAGCGCATCTTTCCCCCGCAAACACACACCATCGGTCTCGATTTCGGCCGTCTCGCCAATCTCAATCTCAACGGCGGCAGCATCAACAACGTGGCGATCAATGCCGCCTTTCTTGCAGCGCAAAACGGATCGCCCGTGACGATGTCGCTCGTGTTGCAGGCCGCTCGCAACGAGTTTTTGAAACTGAAGCGTCCGTTCAATAGCGATGACTTCAGTTGGCAGGAAGAGAGGGTCGCGACTGCATGAAGATCAACCTGCACATCGAACGGCTCGTGCTCGAAGGACTACCGCTCTCGTCCAGTCACGCACCGCTCGTCCAGTTGGCAGTCCAGCAGGAATTGACGCGGCTTTTGGGAGTTAACGGCATCGGACCGGGTTTGATGTCTGGCGGAGCAATGCCTCAGGCGCACGGCGGTAACATGCAACTCGCAAGAGAAACCAGTCCACGTCAAATGGGAACGCAGATCGCGCAATCCGTGCATGAGGGACTCGCAAAATGATCTACGGCGGGACACGAGTATTGCAGCCACGACGAACCAGCCTTCCGTTCGTCACTGGTGTGCTGCAAAGGAAGTCTTCGTGGCCACATCGCTCTCTCGATCCTGGTCCAGTGCCGTCAATCGTTGCTGATGTGTTGCAGTCATCCGGACAGCCACTTGATGCAACGACGCGTGACTTCATGGAACCGCGTTTCGGGTACGACTTCAGTCACGTGCGCGTACACACCGACACCCGGGCAGCTACTTCGGCACGCGCAGTGGGTGCTCTGGCGTATACAGTCGGAAGTCATCTGGTTTTTGAACACGGTCAATACGCGCCCCAAACTCTCCCCGGACGACAACTTCTCAGCCATGAGCTCACACACTCGGTCCAACAATCTGCTGTGGACGAAGCGGGAACTCAACATCTCAAACTCTTGCGACCGGGCAGTGCGGAGAGTGTCGCGTCTTCATTGCAAATCGGAAGACCCGATAGCTCCGGTGAAGTTGAGGCAGATAACGTTTCCCACCACCTGGACTCAGGGGTCAACGTCACTCCTTCCGCAAGCGTGGGTAGCGTCCTGCAAAGGCAGTCAGTAGAGCGTCCCGCACAAACGAGCACTCCCGAAGCCTTCGGTATTACGTTGGCTGTAGTGGACCATGGAGCCACCGGAGTCGTGGGCCAGGCTCGCGCGCGACTCGATGAGATCTACCGGAGTCTGTCGCCAACTAACCTCGGCGTCCTGCAGAATTCCGGCATCACGCGGATCGAGATGCACATCATTCCTTACGACAAGAAGATCGTTGACCTGCCGGAGTTTGCCAATCTCAGAGGCCAAACTACTCCCGATGGTCGTGTTTGGGATGACGTCCGAGGGTCAGCAGGGAGGCGCGTAGGCTCGACGATCCGGTACTCCGTTGGAGAGGAGAATCTTTCCGGCACGCGTCATGGGCACGCCGGGGCGATTACGTTAGGGATCATTGGCGGACTGGGTATCGGCGCGGGAGGTGCGGCGCTCGGCGAGCACATCGGAAGCAAAAGCGGGGAGGGCCTGCTCGGCGGAATATTAGGCGGGGTGCTTGGCGCAGTCGTTGGGGCTACGGCTGGAGGGTTGCTCGGAAATCTGATCGACGAATCCAACACGTCCGGATATGCAAGAGACTTCACGGCCAGTCATGAGGGAGCGCACAACGTTGAGTTGTTTGCCTTAACCACGGAGCAGCGGGCCAGGGTGCAAACGCTTTTCGATGCACGAACCGCGGCCGGTGGTCCATGGCTCGAGCCCACTGACTACACGAGTTCGAATATTCATGAGTACTGGGCGCAGTGCGCGGCGGCCTTCTTCTCGAGGCCTTATCAGGAGCGCTATGCCTCGAGCTACAACCCCGAATGGTTACGACGCAACGATCCCGGCATGTACGCATTGTTGAATGAGGTTTTTGGCGGACTGGCATCGGGCACGAGAATCGACACGCTCGATATGCGATACCGCCACCAGGCAGCCGCATGAGTATGCACGCTTCAAAACGAACAAGCCGCCCTGCGACGACGCCCGCGGCGTCAATCGTGAGAAGTGTGGTGGCTTCGCCGGGCAGGCCGCTCGACTCGGCTACGCGATCATTCATGGAGCCGCGCTTTACGCGTAGTCAGGCATATTCCGAAAGTAGCGACTCGATACCATCGAGACTGGGAATCAGTGACTCCGGTCACACGGCAGAACGGCGTGCGGACTATCTCGCCCAAACGGCTTTGAACGACTACGGCGCTTCTTTCAACGACCGAGGC
Source organism: uncultured Acidobacteriota bacterium (assembly GCA_963826255.1). GTDB lineage: Bacteria > Acidobacteriota > Blastocatellia > Pyrinomonadales > Pyrinomonadaceae > PSRF01. Next base: position 3,572,049 of record CAWGWK010000002.1, on the reverse strand, counting down.
GCCGATTTTGGCCACGTTCGCATTCACACTGACTCACGCGCGGTCGAGTCTGCGCGCGCTCTCAATGCCGCGGCGTACACGGTCGGCAACAATATCGTTTTTGGAGCGGGACAATATGCTCCGGAAACACCTTTTGGCCAGAAGGTGCTGGCGCATGAGTTGGCCCACGTGGCCCAACACAGCAGCGTCGCTGCTGACAATGCGAGCGTCCATCGATTCACCCCGTTTACACCGGACGAGCAGAGTACCGATGCATCGTTGGGATGGAAGCATCCCGCGGGCTCACCACTGCGCGTAGCCGATGATGGTCAGATGGCCGCTGAAGACAACGATTGGGGACCAGGCACGAGCAAGCGTGCATGGACCACCCCGGCGAAGATTGCTGAGTCGAACGAGATCCTTGGAAAACAGCAATCACGCGTGAAGCTGCGGCAAAAGTCCGGAGGCCAGGATCTTTCCGGTCAGATTCCTGATTCCGGTGAGTTGGTAGCGCTTAATGAAATCGAACCCTTCCGCGAGGGTGGCGGCAGTTTCAACCTCGCTTCCGATTGTGGCACTGCTGCCAGGCAAGTTACCGGAAGCGAACCGAGCGGCGACACTGGCGCGGGATTAGGTGGGTTTCTAGGCTTTGCGGCAGGTGGTGCTGCCGGCGCCGGAATAGGTTATGCGATTGCAGGTGACAAAAATGCGGGAGTGGGCATTGCAGTCGGCGCGTTGATCGGAGCAGTTGGCGGATTGATCGGAGGTTTTTTTGCGGGCCGGGAGATTGACAAGGCAGCGAAGCGAAAGAAGGACACGGCGGTGATCCGCGGAGACTCAGGTGCTGAGGAAGAGTTAACTGCGCGTTCTTATCACGGCGGCAATCCAACCACGCCGGAAGAGTACACCGAAGAGCTGCTGAAAAAAGAGTTTGGCTCCGAGCTTTCGAGATCTGAAGCGTACGCTAAGTATGCCGAGCTCTCGGAAGACGATAAAAAGGCTTTTGATCAAAAGTACGGCATCAACAAGTACGCAGTTCCTCGCGTGGGCCAAGCGCTCACGATCAGCACTGAGAAAGACATGCCGGGGTATGCACCGGCAAGTGAATTTACGTGGAACTTTCACTACGCTGCCGCGGTTCTGAGAAGCGGCCACGATTTCATCACGCTTGAAAGTGCCGCCGACTGGGACAGCGACGACTGGATCTTCTTTATGTATGGACCAGAGTCGAAAGGCCAGTCGTTCCACGAGTTTCAGGGAGACACCCGAACTCACGGCACCAAGTATCAGACGTACGTGGTCCAACCGGAGAAGTAACGATGGCGCAAGAACCTGATGTTGTGAGGACGCGAGAAGACTTGACTCGGTTAGATGGTCAAGCGGTGACGGCGATTGGAGTTTATGAAGCGATCGCGCAACCGATGAAAGGCAAGGTGAAAAAGGAGTTGCCGAAGGACCACGCGCTGCTCCGTTTGGACGATGGTACACGGGTTTATCTGGAATCGCTCGACTCGCGCAAATCACGCAGGCGAGAAGCAGAGCTAAATCGATTTGATGGGCGGCGAGTTTATATCTATGGAACAGCACACAAGCAGATGCCGGCACGCGGCGCGAGTTTGATTGCGCCGTGCCTGAGTGACATCTCGGAAATCCGAGAAGCGGAATAACGGACGATGAACGAACACGCACCAGTACAGACGGCCCAGACACCCACGCCGCAAACGACGGTAGCGGGCAGCTTCCAGGTGCAGCGTAAGTGTGCGTGTGGCAGTTACGGCAATGGCGGCGAATGTGGCAAGTGTCGCAATGAAACAAAAGATGGTTTGCACCGCAGCGCGTGTAGTGCTTCCAGCACAACTTCAGTGCCGCCGATTGTCCATGATGTATTGAGTTCACCCGGGGCGCCGCTTGATAACGGCGTGCGTGCCTGGATGGAACCGCGCTTTGGTCATGACTTCAGTAGCGTGCGCGTGCACACGGATCAGAAAGCGGCGGAATCGGCGCAGGCAGTGAATGCCTTTGCTTACACGGTTGGGCGCGATGTTGTCTTTGGCTCGGGCCTTTATGAGCCTCGGACAGAAAGTGGCAGCCAATTACTGGCTCACGAACTCACGCACGTGGTCCAACAAGCGAGAAGCGCCCCTGCAACGCAAACAGCTAAAGCGATCAGTGAGCCGGGAGACGCGGCCGAAGTGGAGGCTGAATCTGCGGCGGCACGAGTAGTGCGAGGTGAAATTGTCGGCGTCGCCCAAACACCAACCGCGACTCTACATGCTCTCAGCCTCGGGGAGGGACTTGGAATCGCGGGCGGTGTAGTGGGAGGTGCATTGGTCGGATTGGGAATCGCCTGGTTGGCCGGTGCCTTCGATAAGGAGCACTTCAGCGATACGGAACTGACTGAGTATCTCACCGCCCTCGCCACCTCCGGCCGTATCCAGGGTGGAACTGCGAGTGATAACAAGGCCCGCGACGTTGTCAGACGTTGGACCAGCGGAAATGCGGCGTTCAATATCGACAATGGTTTTAGCACCCCGAGAGGTTCGCTCACCGGTCTTCAGCTCAAGCGGCTGCTGATCGAGCAAATGCTGGACGGTCCGACAACGGATGCGGATGAAACTTCGATTATTACGATTCTGCGTCGTTCGGCCGATCGCCAGCAAGTTGTAAATGCGATCGGTCGGGATCGAATTTGGGAAGACTTCAGTGGCCAGAATCGTCGCATCGTGGAAGCAATCACACTCACTGACAACGAGTTTAACGACCAGGCTTTGGTTGATCGTCTCCAGGCGTTGCCTGCGAACGAATTGACCGATTATCGCGACAATGCCGTCGATCCGGCTGTTAGAGCCAGAATCGAACGCATTCTTCAGTTGCAACGAATCACCACGCCTCTCGGTATCAACACTCCAGTAGATCCGCAGGGCACTGCACATCCTGTAATCGCAGGATTTGACGTAAATGTGGCACCCGACACAACCACGCAGAATGCTCAATTTACAAACCAGGCGCATACAGCGATGGGAATGGATGCGAATCCGGCAGTTCCCCAGGCGTATGAAGATTCCAGCGGCGTAGTGCAAAGAATTGATCCGCCGGGAAGCATCCGCATCACTATTCAGACTACTTACGGTCCCGGGACAGATCCGTCAGGTCAATCCGCATACGGCAGGGGAACGACGCCGCCAGACATTGCTGCTGGTCGCACCAGCGTGCGGTTCCACGAAGGCAATCATGGTTTGGACTTTCTCGACTTTCTTCGTACTCACCCTGCGCCACAATTTGGCGGGCAGATTGGGATGACAAGGGCTCAATGGACGCAAGCCGTTGAGCAATTTCACCGAGATGCTCAGGCCTACTACGCCCAGGCGATTCAATTCACTGTGCAACGTACGGAGTGTGTTGGCAATGCCATTCCGCCCGCGGTGTCGCAGCAGTACTACAACACCGCAAACATCTGCGCGAATGTCGGAGGCGGACACTGACACAATCGAGCATTAACTTATGAAGAAACGTTCGACCACCCCAAACCAACCGCGACCATCAGTAACACCTGTGGCTCGTCCAGTGTTGCAGCGCAAGTGTGCGTGTGGCAATCAGGCTGTTGGTGGTGGCGAGTGTTCGGAGTGCCAGAAGAAGAATCATGAGCTTCAACGCAAAGCAACCACGTCCGATAACGCCGGCGCGATTCCACCTGTTGTCCATGAAGTCTTGAACTCGAAGGGCGAGCCGCTCAACGAGTCCACACGTGCTTTCATGGAACCTCGCTTTGGACACGACTTCAGCGGAGTTCGTGTGCACACCGATGCGCGCGCCGCGGAGTCAGCCGGCGCGGTGAACGCGCACGCGTACACCGTGGGCCGGGATGTCGTATTTGCGCCGGGCCAGTATCAACCCTCGACAGAAGCAGGCAACGCTCTGATCGCGCACGAACTGTCGCATGTCCTGCAACAGGAAGGAACAGATAGCCAAACTGCTAAAGCGATTAGCGATCCCGCGGATGCGTCTGAACGCGAAGCCGATTCAGTCGCAGGCAGTGTTCTAAGAAATGAACCCGTCGCAGTCAACCAGTCTCCGAGCGCAACGATGCAAACGTTGAGTGTAGGTGAAGGCATTGGCATCGGCGCGGGCGCAGCTGCACTCGGTGGAATCGGCATCGGCATAGCCGCACTTGCCGGAGCGTTTGATAAAGAAGACTTTTCGCTAACCGAACTCGACGGCTATTTGATGTCTCTCAAGAAGAACAAGCGAATCGAAGGCAAACGCGACAGCGACAACATAGCGCGCGACGTGGTGAAGAAGAACATGTTCAAAGGGACGGATCTCTTCGTTCGCATCCTGCTCATCGAGGAAATGCTCGACGGCGCCGCCGGAGATGATGACGAGGACGCCATCCTCGTGATTCTGTCGGACGCGACGCCGAAAGAACGGCAAACGATTGCGGAGAAGATCGGTTACGACCGTCTGCACCACAAATTTGATGGCGACCAGCTTGATGCACTCTACGCGCTTTATCCGGAGATGAATTCGTTGTATCCGCGTGGTCCACAAAAGCGATCCACTCATACCGTCGATGAGTTCATCGACATGTGGGAAAAACAGCACGGGCATGCGATGACTCCGGAGGAAAAGAAGACGCTGGGACGCGGCTGCGTGGGGATTACGGCAATGAATATGGAAGATTTGAAGAACCCGGATCTTTCGAATTGCTACGACTCGTTTGCGGAGGTCTGGGCGAAGGCAAAGACGGTGAATGCGTTTTTGGAAGCGACGTTTCCGGACAAGAAGGCCTTCATTTTTTCCAAACGGTTCTGGTCGGGCGATAAGAAATACAAAGCTGATCCAAAAACGGGCAGGGTTGATTTAAGCGAACACCGCAACGAACCGAGGCCTTCAGTGGGAGCCTACGATCCAATCAACTTCGACTACGGGCTCTACGACGAGGCAACGGGGAATTGGTGGCATGCAAACCACTGTGATTTTCCGTTGAGCGGCAGTCTGAGCTGCGCAGCGGCATTCGGCTCCGAACGCATGGAAGTGTACGAGAGCAATTTACAGTCATATTCGAAGCCGTTGGTCGATTTTGATCGCCAGGTGTTTTGTTGGGCGGTGGGGAAACGCTGAAGACGAGGTGTACAGATGAGTCACGAATGGTCCAAGTCGGAAGATCAGGAAGTCAGCGTGAGTGGCACGGCAGCAAACGCGAAGGCCGGTGCGTTGTTGATGACCGGACCCGAAGACGCGATTCGGATCCGCGGACTTTCTGAATGGGACGAACAAACAGTGGGTAAGAAGGTAAACGTCGAGGGGATCGTTCGCCGCGTGCCGGGCTGGCCCAAGGCAGACGAGTCTGACGAGGCGATACAAGGAACAGCGAGCGGACGCGACACTTGGGTATTGGAACTCAAGCAGTTTGAGGTGATCGATTGAGCCACAAAGAGGCACAAAAAGCACATAAATGATTTTTCTGACTTATGGGCATCTTTATGGCTGGAACAAGTTTTTTGTGATTTTTGTGCCTTTTTGTGGCTGAACAGTTTTGTAATGAATAGACTTTCCTCAATCACTGAATCGAAGTTGGTCCAACCTGGCCCGGGCGCAGTAGGGCTGCTTCAGCGTCAGTCTGCCGGCAATTGTAAATGTGGTTGTAAAGGAAGTTGTTCACGGAACTCCGGCAGACCCACTCTGCAACGAAAATCTCACGATCCGGAAGAGGCGAATATTAAAATTCCGGAGAGTGTCGATCAAGTTCTGCGCTCGAGTGGGCAGCCGCTCGACGAGGCGACCCGCGTTTCAATGGAGCCACGCTTTAGCCATGACTTCAGCAGAGTTCGAGTTCACTCGGATACACGCGCGTCTGAGTCTGCGCGAGCAGTAAACGCACATGCCTACACCGTTGGAAGCGACGTCGTCTTTGCGCATGGCAAGTATGAGCCTCACACAGACAGCGGTAGTGCTCTGCTGGCGCACGAGTTGAGTCACGTGGTGCAACAGTCACAGCAAACGAACAGCGCAAAGGCACAGAGTGGTCTAATTCTTTCTTCAGAGAATGATGCCGCCGAACGGGAAGCGGACGCTGCGTCAGCACAAACCTTGCAGGGTCAGACTGTCACGAACTTAACTCAAGTAAACCAGCCAACGCTTCATCGCCAAACTGCGGGAGCACCGAGCAATGCCGCCAATACTGCGGCAGCTCCTGGTCCGAAGCCTCCAGCCAATCCTCCGCCCATTCAAAACCTTCAATTCGGATCGCAGCCACTGGCGACCTTTGATGCCACCATCGATCGAAACAAGTGCGAGCTCACGCTAACGAAAAAAATAAAGTTCGATTTCCTCAACGATCCGCCGGCGGAACGTTGGGGAGCCGGGTATGGGCCATGGCCCAAAGGAAAGGACACGGAGTTTCAAGAAAACTTTATTCGCGCCGTCACCGACCGCTGGAGTTACAAGTATGCGCTTGCTCCGACGAGCGAGTGTGCAAGTGAGAGTTGTCAGGTTTTCAAGGCGAGAGTCGAGGTGGTTCCAGTCAGTTCCGGAGAACACACCGTGATGGAAGTTGGATATTTTACGGGCGAGCTTCAGCCGCCTGAGATGGGCGTCACTCCGCTCGGAGACAGGGCTCGCCTCTACAGCAGTGAGATGGACCCGAGAAAGACCGAAGGCTTCACGCAGATACCAGCGGAGCACGAGTTTGGTCACATGCTGGGCCTCCCGCATGTTAATGCGGCTCATTGTGGTCCAAATCCCAACAATCCCAAGTGCTACGGCGAAACACCGGAGCAGATGAACGACATCATGGGCAGAGGTTCGGAAGTAAGCGTGGCCGATTATGCACCGTTTGCGTTCGCAGTCGGACAATTCAACAAGTGTACCTGGGCAGTAAAAGAAGCCGAACAAGGTACCTCGGGTTGGGAAATCGCCGGCTACATCGGTCTTGGCTTGTTGGGCGCCGGCGCCGTCGGCTTGGGAATAGCCGCCGCCGCGGGCGCATTTAAAGGAAACGGATAACCCAAACTATGAGTGGCTTTCCCAATTCACCATACGTGCTCAAGGGCGGCATCGTCCTGCTCGACCCCACCACCGCGCAGGTGCAGCGCATCATCGTGCTGCAATACAACCCTGACACGATCACGCGCAGTCTTCAGGTCCAGGCTGTGAGCGAAGGCAGCGACCGCTCGGAAGCATTGCGTCTCAAAGGACCACCTGTCGAGACGTTCAAAGTGGACGCTGAGATCGACGCCACCGATCAACTCGAAACCGCGAAGGACGATAACAACCGTACGGTGATCGACTACGGCATTCACCCGCAGATCTCCGTGCTCGAAGCGATCGTCTATCCACGCAGCACTGAAGCACAGATGAACTTCGCACTCTCACAAACCGGCACGTTGGAGATCATGCCGATGGAAGCCCCACTCACGTTGTTTGTCTGGAGCTCGAAGCGAATCCTGCCTGTGCGGCTGACGGAGTTCAGCGTTACGGAAGAAGCTTTCGACACGAAGTTAAATCCGATTCGCGCAAAGGTGAGTTTGGGAATGCGCGCGTTGAGTTATGACGATCTCGGCTTCTCAACCAAAGGCGGCAGCTTGTTCCTCGCCTATCAACAACAGAAGGAACGCATGGCGGCAATGAGCCAGGCCGGCACGTTCGGAGCGCTCGGTATAGGAGGCATTCCATGAGTGACGCTTTACAGGCATTGATCGGCGCGAATTCGACGAAACCGAATCCACATCCGATCACCAGTCGCTACTACGGAGTCGAGATGGCGGAGCTGGTTCTTCCCGGCGGAAAGACGGTGGTCTATCTGCGTTGACGCTTTGTTCCGTCTCCGGAGCGTTTTCAGTTGCTTCAGTTGCACACGGTCACTGAAGGAGAACGACTGGACAACATCACCGCGCGTTATCTCGGCGATCCTGAGCAGTTCTGGCGCGTGTGTGACGCAAACAATGCGATGCGTCCGCAGGAGTTGACGGAAACGATTGGACGACAGGTGCGGATAACTTTACCCGAAGGTATTACTGGTCCAACTTTATGAACCAGAGGTTTTTCCTATCGCTGCGAATGGGTTCAACGAACCCGTCGCCGGTGCCGCAACAGGTCATCGACGCGCTGACGGACGTGTCGGTCAGTTCAACTGTGGGTGCGCAGAGCGGGTTTCAGATGAAGTTTACGATCGGCAAAAACTCGATGCTCAGCCAGATCCTGTTGCCGTCGGGATTTTTCGATCCGCGCCAACGCGTGGTGATCACGGTCGTCGTCAACGGCGTTTCTGAAGTTTTGATGGACGGCATCATTACTAAACAGGACGTGACGCCGAGCAGCGAACCGGGCAAGTCAACTCTCACGGTTACGGGTCTCGACATTTCGGCACTGATGGATTTCATCGATCTCACCGGTATTCCGTATCCGGCGATGCCCAACTTCGTGATCGTCAATATCGTGCTCGCCAAGTATCTACTGTTTGGCTGCGTGCCGGTCGTAATCCCGGATCTGATCAACATGATCAGGAATCCGCTCGAGAAGTTTCCCAAGCAGCAGGGAACTGATTACCGGTACGTGTCAGCTTTGGCGCAGAGGAGCGGTCACGTGTTCTACATCGATCCTGGACCAGAGCCTGGGATGAGCATCGCTTACTGGGGCCCGGAGTTCGGCGGGTTTTTGCCAACACAACCTGCATTGAGCATCAACATGGATGCAGCGACAAACGTGGAGTCGTTGAGCTTCTCTTACAACGGTTTGGCTGCACATCAATACATCGCGACGATCCTGGAGCCGAATTCCAAGTTTCCGATCCCGATCCCGATTCCGAGTTTCGATTTTCTCAAGGCCTCGCTTTCAGCGAAGGCGCCGACGCCTTTGAAGAGCAAGATCATTCCCGATCTGGCGAGCAAGAGTTTTCCCGAAGCCGCGTTACTGGTGATTGGCGCACTGATGGCGAGCGACGATGCGATCTCCGGCTCGGGCTCTCTCGACGTGCTTCGCTACGGGCGTGTTTTGAAAGCCCGACGAAAAGTCGGCGTGCGCGGTGCGGGTGATTATTACGACGGTCTCTATAACGTGAAGAGCGTGACGCACACAATCAAGCGTGGCGAGTACAAACAGAACTTCACCCTCGTGCGTGGCGGCGTGAAGTCATCAGTCTCAACAGTCGAATTATGAGTGACGGAACAACGAAATACTACGGTCTTTATCGGGCCTCAGTGATCAACAACATCGATCCCATGCAAGAGGGTCGCATCCTGGTCACGGTGCCGGAGCCCGGCGGGCTCACGCCATCGTCGTGGGCCAGGCCTTGCGTTCCGGTGGCTGGCAAGCAGTCAGGAGTGTTTGTGCTTCCGGCGATTAACTCGGGCGTATGGATCATGTTTGAAGAAGGCGATCCCGATCAGCCTGTGTGGATGGGAGGATGGTGGGGATCGGGGGCGGAGGTGCCGGCATTTGCACTTACCGGCAACCCGATTAGTCCCAGCATAGTTATGCAAACAGGACTGCAAAACATGATCAGCATTAGCGACATGGCTGGACCAACCGGCGGAATCATGTTGAAGACGACTGCCGGTGCGTTCATCAGTATCAACGATGTCACCGGCATCACGATTTCCGATGGTAAGGGCGGAATGATCACGATGATCGGTGGAGTGATCACGCTGAACCAGGGTGCACTGTTGATTAAGTAGAGGAGGACTTTTATGCCTGGATTCTTACTTCACGTTGGCGCGACGGTGCAATGCGCACACCTTGCGCCTGCGCAACCAACGACGCCGAACCCGCGTGTGCTGGTAAGTGGCCAACCGACAGTGACGATGGTGCCGCCGTACGCCATCACAGGTTGCCCGTTCAATGTCAGTAGTGTTCCGTCACCCTGCGTAACGGCGCAATGGACCACCGGCGCGACGCGTCTCTTTTCCAACGGTCAACCATTGCTATTGCTCGACAGCCAAGCGATCTGCGCGCCAAACGGCACACCGCTGGTAATCCTCGCGACGCAAACACGCGTCACGGGTATGTAACACCCTTTTTGTGACTTTTGTGCCTTTTTGTGGCACAGCAAGCGTGGGCTTCATGATGAACATCGACTTTCCATTCCACTTCGATACTCGTGGCCGAACCGCAACCACCGGCGACGACGATCACGTGCGCGACATGATCGAGCAACTGCTCTTCACCAATCCAGGTGAACGCGTCAATCGTCCCGACTTCGGCAGTGGCCTCTTGCAGTTGATCTTCGCGCCAAACAGCCCCGAGCTCGCCGCGGCTTTGCAGTTCACCGTGCAAGCCGCACTCCAACAATGGCTCGGCGATGTGATCCAGGTGCACTCGCTCGAGGTGATCAGCGAAGACGCAACGTTGCAAGTTGACTTGAAGTACCTCGTGCTGCGCACCGGCGAACAACGTACCGAGACCTTTGTCCGCGGAGGTGTGCAATGACCTTGAAATGCCTCGATGAACGTCGCCGCCAGGCAGTGCGCGATCAAGCGGAAGGCGGCCTCAACGGCATCGATTACATCGAGATCGTCGAAGGCACGCAGCAGCGCTTGTTGTGCGTCCACTTCTTTGGTGAGCTGCCCACACTGGTTCGCGCGAACCTACAGATCGAGGGTGGCCGCCGCATTCGCGATATCAAAGTTGTAGACGTGGAGCCACACGAGTCTGACGATCCGGAGCACCAGGATTGTTTGCGGATCCAGGTCGATCGCGCCGGCGATTTTTCCTGTTACAAAGTTTGTCTTTACGAAGTGGACGACGAGGGACTGACGACGAACAACTTTCTCAAAGGGTTCGATCCGCGGTACGTGTGCGCGGAGTTTAGTTTCAAAGGCGAGTGCCCCAGCGATCTCGATTGCAAAAACGAATCGGTATGTTTGCCGGAAGTCACACCATCGCCCGAGATCAACTATCTTGCAAAAGACTATGCGAGTTTTCGCCAGTTGATCTTCGATCGGTTGTCGCTGCTGATGCCTGAATGGCAGGAGCGGCACGTGCCGGACATCGGTGTCGCGTTAGTTGAGGTGCTCGCTTATACAGGCGATTACCTCAGTTACTATCAGGACGCTGTTGCGACCGAAGCATACCTCAACACTGCGCGGCAGAGGATCTCAGTGCGTCGTCACGCGCGTCTTGTCAACTACTTCATACACGAAGGCTGCAACGCGCGCGCATGGATCACAGTTCACACGAGTGACGATCTCAACGATCCGGCATTAACGTATCGAGATATCTACTTCACGGCCGGCCCAGACGATGCGGATGCCGTCGTTTTCGAGCCGCTCGTCGAGAATGCCGACGCGCCGATTCAACTCTTCAACGCCCATAACGAGATTCCTTTTTACACGTGGGGCAACGAAGAGTGTTGCCTGCCGAAAGGCTCCACCTCCGCCACCCTGCTGGACGGATGGATCGTCGCCCAACCTGAAGAGCCGGAGCCTGAGCGGGAATACGAGCAGAAGGGAAAATACAAAAAGGGCTACTACCCCGAACCGGAGCCCGAGCCACCACCGCCGCCACAGCGCAAGCTGCAATTGAAGATGGGCGACGTCCTCATCTTCGAAGAGGTGATTGGACCAAAGACTGGCAGTCCAAATGACGCGGACCATACACGCCGTCACGTGGTCAGGCTTACTAAAGTCACACCGGTTGAAGATCCGTTAGTAGAAGACCCGGAACATCCGGAACTTCGACTCCCACTGATCGAGATCGAATGGGCGCCGGAAGATGCGTTGCCGTTTCACATGTGTCTGTCGGCACGGCTTCCTATACCTCCGGACCCGGTTGTAGATGAAGAAGAGCCTGATGATGCGGGTGAGCCTCGGCCAAAACCCTGCGACCTTGTAAGGCAAATCAGTGTCGCGCGCGGCAACGTCATCCTGGCGGACCATGGCCGCACCATCGCATCACCCGACTATCTGGGCCAGGTCGAGCAGAAGAGTATTCACGGCGAATGTTCCTGTGAAACGAGCGTCATGGATCTCACGACCAGACCAAAACCGTTTCGTCCGGTGTTTGAACGAGGCCCGTTAACATTCAGCGAAAGACTCGATTGGATCGCGCCCGCTGCGCTGACTGTGAAACAAGATCCGCGCAACGCTCTGCCGCAGATCCACTCGCTTATCGGACTTCCGGCCCAGTGCCGCACGATAGCCGGACAACTCAAACCGGAAGTTCTACCGGATATAAATCCTGCCGACGAGCAATGGCGCTGGCGGTCGCGTCAAGACCTTCTGGGAAGCGGCGGACTCGATCGCGACTTCGTAGTTGAGATCGACAACGACGGCCGCGCCCATCTGCGCTTCGGTGATAGCGAACTCGGACGCCAGCCGCAAGCATGCATGATCTTTCACGCGCTGTATCGTGTCGGTAGTGGACCATCCGGCAATGTCGGCGCCGGCGTCATTACGACGATCGGTTGGCACAACAACAAGAGCGTCAGTGGCATTAGCCTGAAGGCTCGCAATCCGCTACCCGCAACAGGAGGTTTGGCGCAGGAGCCAATGTCGGAGGCCAGACTCTTCGCGCCGAAAGCATTTCTGAAACAACTCGAACGCGCGATCACTCCTGACGATTACGCACGACTCGCCGAACGCTACCCGGGCAGAAAAGTGCAGCGCGCGGGCTCCTCTTTGCGTTGGACCGGAAGCTGGTATGCGGCGGAAGTCTCGATCGATCCGCTCGGAAGTGAGAGTGCCGATCCCGAGTTATTCAGGCGCATCAAGGGCTACCTGCATCGCTATCGCCGGATGGGCCATGACGTCGAAGTTGAGTTGGCGCGTTACGTACCGCTGAAGATCGAGATGCAGGTTTGTGTGAAGCCGCATTATTTGCGTGGCCACGTCGAGGCAGCGTTACTGGAAATATTTAGCGGCCAGGTGTTGTCGGAAGGGCGCCTCGGTTTCTTTCATCCTGACAACCTTACGTTCGGCGAAGGTATTTACCTCAGCAAACTGGTGGCCGCGGCGCAGGCCGTTGCCGGTGTTGAAAGCGTGCGCGTTACAAAACTCGAGCGTCTTGGCGAAGGTGATCGCGGCGAACTGGATGAGGGAATTCTCGAACTTGGACCATTGGAAGTTCCGCAACTCGATAACGATCCCAACTTCCCCGAACGCGGAACGTTGAAGATAACGATGAGAGGTGGGCGATGAACTGCAATTGCGGATGTGGCGGAAGCTTGCCCTGCGGATGTTGCGAAGGCGTCGAGATCTTAACGCCTGCAACGATCGGCAACCGGCCCGGCCTTGATGCGATTGAGTATCGCGTCGGCACGCACGGAACGTTTCTCGAGACGATGAAAGCGCGTCTGGCGGGTAGCAAATTTTCCTCGATCGCTAACCTAAAAACTCGTATCACGGACGACGCATCGATCGCACTGCTCGACGCCTGGGCAACAGTCGGCGACGTGCTCACTTTTCATCAGGAACGAATCGCAAACGAAGGCTACTTGCGAACGGCAACCGAGCGCCGCTCGGTTTTGGAGCTGGCGCGACTTGTCGGCTATTCGCTTCGACCCGGCGTCTCCGCGAGTGTTTACCTCGCTTACACTCTCGACAAACCGATCGCAATTCCGGTACTGATCGAAAAACCGCAGATAGCGCTCGAGCCTCCGGATCCTTTAGTGACGATTCCTGAAGGAAGTCGCGCTCAGAGTGTGCCTGGACCAGGCGAGTTACCGCAGTCATTCGAGACTTCAGACGATCTTGTCGCACGGTTCGCATGGAACAATCTCCAGGTGCGACTTAATCGTCCGCAGAAGATCGATACGAACACGCGTGTGATTTATCTAAAAGGTTTGCCGTTGCTGAAGCCCGGCGATCCGATTTTGATTATCGCGAGTCCACCCGATCTCTTTCGCATCGAAACTGTCATACCTGATGCCGCCAACGATCGAACGAAGGTTACTTTTCGCCCGTGGTTGGAAATCGAGTTACCACCGGAACCTTCAAGTGCATTAATTGACGCCGTCGCCGCCATCGCGGACCGGTTCAGCGAAGTGGAACGGTTCGGAATTGTGCGCACAAGCAAGTCAGGGCGCGAGGTGCTGGCCCTTCTGGATCGACTAAGGAGAATGGCGTCGGGCGGCAGTACCGCTGAAGAGTTGAAGAAGACACTCGAACAGGAAGGACTGCCCAGGCTGAAAGAGTTGCATCAAGCCGCGATTGCAGGCAGGTTCACGCGCGTCGAGCCCTGGGTGCGGCTGCTCATCGAGGAACTTGAAATAGCACTGCTCGGTAGAAGCAGGCGGCACGCATCGGTTAATGGTAATGGTAACGGTGAACCAGCACGGACAGTGCTCGATCTCACCGCGGTGCTTCCGGCTTTGTCCAAGCCTCCATCCATTCCGCCGAAAGATCCGCAAGACCTCGGGCGAAGTGTGGGAGGTTCGCTCGGCAGCACTACTGACATTGCTCCGCAAGTGCTTGTGTCGCTGAAGCCGGAGCTGAAGCCGATCTTATATAAGGCCTGGGCGAACGTGCCCGTTACCCCCGCGCCTGCATTCGAAGCTCATTCGTTCAAAGTGCGTGCGTCGATCTTTGGTCACAATGCGCCACTCGAGCCGGTCAGGAATACTAACTCTGTCATCACGGGCAGCAAAGAGTGGGACCTCCAGGTACCGGGAACTACTACTACCGAATCATTCGAAATCGTTTTAGGCCGGGAACCGGATGAAGGTTTTGGTACCACCATCACAATCGGCGGCAAATCAACTGGGTTCGTCGGGTTGGACCGCAATTCCACGACTATCGATTTCCCAAGTGCCAATGAGAAAGTCGAGGTGACGATCGACCGCTCGACTGAAGATGAAAGAATCATATTTGTCTTTCAGTTTATGGAAAGGCGCATGGCTATCCAGGTCCAAGTGAGAGGAGGAGATCTGCTTTCCGCCAGGGTCCTTAGATCAGACGCTACAGTCACTCTTTCAGCGCCAACGCAAGAACCCAACAGAGACATCAGCATCAAGGGACAACGTCAAGTTACCGGCGCGCGAACCAGCACTGAAGAAGCGAGAGTCTCGTGGCTTGATGCGCCATATGAACAGATCTTGCCGGGCAGTTGGATTGCTTTCGAAAAGCCGAGCAGTCTTATCGATCCTGTTTCCGCATTACCGACAGAATCGATGCTGGTCATCACGCGTGTGCTCGATGTTTCGGAAAGATCACGCGCGGCTTACGGTCTCGCGCAGAAGAGTACGCGTTTGCGGCTCGAGAACGAGTGGATCAACCCGGCTCCGGGACAAGATTCGTTTGAAACGATTCGCGGCACGGGTGTCTTTGCCGGAAGCGACAAACTCGAACTCGCGGAAGAACCAATCGATACTGTGATCTCCGGAAACGAGATCGAGTTGGATGGTCTATACGATGGTCTTGAGTCCGGACGATGGCTAATCATCTCAGGCGAACGAGCCGACATAACTGGTGGCGCCCCGCAAGTGTCTTCAAGAGCGGGGACCGCCGAGGGCGAAACTGAAGTTCCGGTCGCCGGCGTTCGCGCCACCGAGCTGGCCATGCTCGCCGCTGTCGAGCAGCGGTTCGATCCAAATTTGGAAGGCGACAAGACACACACTTACCTGTGTCTCGCAAACAATCTTGCCTACTCCTACAAACGCGACACCGTGATCGTCTATGGCAACGTGGTGAACTCGACTCACGGCGAGACGCGCAGGGAAGTGCTCGGCAGTGGTAATGCAGGCAAGTCGCTCCAGGAGTTCACACTGAAGCAAAGCCCGCTGACGTTCGTTGCGGCACCGAATCCTGATGGAGTAGAGAGCACGCTTCAGGTACGCGTCAACGATGTGCTGTGGCATGAGGCTGACGGGTTGGCGGAGCTTGGTCCAAATGATTACCGCTACGTCACGCGCACCGATGATGAAGATAAGACTTCCGTGATCTTTGGCACCGGCGAACATGGAGCGCGCTTGCCTACCGGTCCGGATAACGTCACTGCCGTTTATCGCAACGGCATCGGAAAAGCCGGCAACCTCAAGCCCGATCAGATAACGCTGTTAGCAACTCGGCCGCTGGGCGTCAAAGGAGTGACTAATCCGATGCCCGCTTCAGGCGGAGCGGACCGCGAGTCGCGCAATCAAGCGAAGCGCAACGCACCTTTGGCAGTGACAGCATTGGATCGACTCGTCTCAACGCCTGACTATGCGAACTTCGCGCTCACTTTCGCAGGCATCGGCAAGGCTTCCGCGGCAAGACTGTCGGACGGCCAGCGACGATTGGTCCATCTGACTGTCGCCGGCGCTGATGACATTCCGATTGAGAAGACTTCCGATCTCTATCGCAACCTCAACAAGGCGCTACGTGATTTTGGCGATCCGCACCAGCCGGTACAGATCGTCTTGCGAACGTTCTTGTTGCTGGTGATCGAAGCACGCGTGCGTGTACTGCCGGATTACCTGTTCGAAAAAGTTGAACCAAAGATCCGCGCTGCATTGCTCGATCGGTTCAGTTTTGAACGGCGCGAGCTCGGAGAAGATGCACTGCTCAGTGACGCCATGGCCACGATTCAAAACGTCGAAGGCGTTGCTTACATTGACATCGATAAGTTTGATTGGATCGATGAAAAGAAAGTGGTGGAACACCTGGGCGGTGGTAAATCACTCGGCGAGATTATCGCGCGCCGTGAACGTATTCCGGTGTCGCTTGCCCTGGTTGATACCAACGAGACCAATCCGGCGCAACGCATCAAGCCGGCCCAGATCGCATATCTCAGCCCGAGTATTCCGGACACGATCATACTCTCGGAGATTTCGTCATGAACAAAGCTGATCGTCTATACGAGCTGTTACCTTCGATCTACCGGATGGTTGATACCGAGGAAGGCCAGTCGCTCCAGGCCTTTTTGCAGGTCATCGCGGAGCAGGTGAACATCGTCGAAGACGACATCACGCGGCTTTATGACAACTGGTTCATCGAGACTTGCGACGACTGGGTCGTGCCTTACATCGGCGAGCTAATCGGATTTCAGCCGGTGCACGAAGCAGGCGAGCCCGGAGATCCGCGCCAGGCACAGGGACATGCGCGAAACAAGATTCTGATTCCGCGACGAGAAGTCGCAAACGTGATCAGCTATCGACGCCGCAAGGGAACGCTTGCGCTGTTGGAGTTGTTGGCGAATAACGTGTCCGGCTGGCCGGCACGCGCGGTTGAGTTTTACAAACTGCTCGGTTGGACGCAGCACCTAAACCATCCGCGATTGCGGCGCGGACAACCTGCGAATTTAGGCGCCGGCGAAGATCTCGATCTTCTCGGCAGTCCCTTCGCGAAAACGACGCACACGGTGGACGTGCGTCGCATCAACTCACATCGCACGCGCGGGCACTCCAACATCGGTAGCGTCGGTTTGTTTGTGTGGCGTCTGAAAACTTATTCAGTTAGTAGAACTCCGGCGTACTGCGTCGAGGAAGAAGGTCCGGAGTGTTATACCTTCAACGCTCTGGGCCATGACACGCCGCTTTACAATGTTGCGCAACCCGAAACATCGCCGACGCATATCGCCGATGTATTGAACCTGCCGACTCCGATCAGGCGCAGGCCTTTCGAAGATCGCACCGTCAAAAAGAGCCAGTCCAAACCCAGACACGCATCAGCAGACTATTACAACAAGAGCCTCTCAATGTGGCTTTGGGAGCGTGACACTAAGCAGCAGCAACCGACACTGATACCCATACCACGTGAGTCTGTGATCCCAGCGAACCTGAGCGATTGGCACAAGTTTCGGCCTGCTCGTGGTTTTGTTGCCGTCGATCCAGTGCTTGGTAGAATCGTGTTTCCCTCGAATCAAAAGCCAAAGCGCGGCGTCGTCGTGTCGTATTACTACGCTTTCAGTGCAGATATCGGCGGTGGTGAGTACGAACGGCCATTGTCTGAATCTGAGGGTGCGCAAATCTTTCGCGTCGGCAAGGACGAGAATCTAAAAACGATCGCGTCGGCTCTTGAGGCCTGGAGAAAAGCTGACCCGAGCGCGCGTGCGCGTGCGGTCGTCATCGAGTTACAGGACAGTGGCGTTTACACCGAACAGATCAGTGTCAATCTCGATCCGGGTGAGTATTTGCAACTGCGCGCTGCGCAACGCAAGCGTCCGGTTCTGCGGTTGTTGGATTACCAGTCGAGCCTTCCCGACGCGCTCAGCATTCAGGGCAGGAAGGGAAGCCGGTTCATCCTCGATGGTCTAACTATCGGTGGCCGCGGTATTCAGATCAACGGCCAGGAAAACAACTCCCAAGACTACATGAGCACTCCGGCGACCGCGGGCGATGACGATCTCTGCGACGTTACGATTCGACACTGCACACTCGTTCCCGGTTGGAGTCTTGAATCTGGCGGCGAGCCACGGCGTCCCAATGATCCGAGTCTCAAGCTGGAATACTCGCGGGCCAGGATTCGAATCGAGCACAGCATTCTTGGCGCGATCACAACTGAATCGAGAGAGCGCGCCAGTGAACCCCAACAGATTCAGATCACTGACAGCATTCTCGATGGCACTAGTGAAGAGCGGATCGCACTCGGCAGTTCGAGAGGGGCGGTTGCTTACGTCGCGTTGACGATTGCGCGATCAACTGTCATCGGGCGCGTGCAAACGCATTCCATCGAGCTGGCTGAAAACACGATCTTCAACGGCGTCGTCACCGTTGCGCGTCGTGGCAGAGGTTGCGTGCGTTTTTGCTATGTGCCCGACGAATCACGCACACCGCGCCGTTACGAATGCCAACCCGATCTTGTCAAGCAAGCTGTGAATGAGAACGCAGATATTCCTGCCGAGGACAAAGCTGCGGTGATGGAGCAGGAAGCCGATCGCGTGCGGCCGGTATTCAACAGCTTGCGCTACGGTACACCGGCGTATTGCCAGCTCGCAGATCGTTGCGCCGAGGAGATCACGCGCGGTGCTGACGACGAGTCGGAAATGGGAGTCTTTCACGATTTATTTCAACCCCAGCGCGCGGCCAACTTGCGCGCGCGACTGGACGAGTTTACCCCCGCCGGCATGGATGCCGGCATCGTCTACGCAAACTAGGAGGAAACCATGCAAGGCGAATTTAGAGGCGATTTCAGCCGCGACAGTTTTGATCCGATCAAGCGCTTCAGTCGTGTGCTCATGCAACAAGGACGTGTGCAACTCGATTCCGATTGGAACGAGCAAAGCGACATTCTGTTGCATTACCTGCGCGCACTGGCGACAGATCTCATTGGACCACATGGCGGAAGCGGTCAGCCTGGGTTTGCGTTGATTACTACTGAGGCCGAAGTTGACAACCTGAAGGACGCGAATGGTAACCCACTCAGCGACGAAGTGCGAAAGAAGTTAAAGAGCTCGCTCAGAGAGAGCGGCTTCCTCTTTGGGATTGGCCGTTACTACGTCGATGGTTTGCTCTGCGAGAACGACAGCTATCTTGGCTTTGCAGAGCAGCAGGGTTATCCCTTTTCTTCCAGTCTTAGTCTCGACGATATTCGCGACGACACGGGAACGTTCATCGTCTTCCTCGACGTTTGGGAGCGTCACGTTTCGTGCAACGAAGATGGTGACATCTGTGAAGTTGCGTTGGGTGGACCAGACACGGCCACGCGCGGTCAGATCGTTTCCGCGGTTATGATTCCATCTCCCGGACCAGCCGCTTCACCACTCTACGATCAGCAACAGTTGATCGAGAACGTACAGGCACTTAAAGACGCGCAGGCCGCGAACGACAATGCAGCCATCGAGGCGGCGTTGAAGGCCCTCAACGACTTTGCGGAGCGGGTTCGTGTTGCCCTGCGTGGGTTGAGTCGAAGCAGTTTGCGCGCCCGCGCAAAGATTACCGGACTGCCCGAAGGCGATTGCAACATTCAACCGGAGGCTCAGTATCGTGGTCCGGAAAATCAACTTTATCGAGTTGAGATTCAGCGTGGCGGGGTTGCGTGGAATGGAGTGACTGCCGGCGAGGAGCCTGCGGGCAATGCGAACACTGCCGCTACCTTCAAGTGGTCGCGCGACAATAGCTCGATCTATTTTCAGATTATGAACTTGCAGGGCGATTCAGTGCGGCTTGCGAGTCTGGGACGCGACAGCAGTCGCAGTTTGCAGGTCGATGATTGGGTAGAGATCGTCGCTGACGATCGTGTGTTGCAGGGACAGCCGGGACCGCTGCGGCAGATCAAGAGTATCAATCCTGACGAGATGACGATCACGCTGACCGAATCGGTCGATCTAAGTTATGACGAGAGCAGCACGCTTCATCCGGTGCTGCGGCGTTGGGACCAGCGAGACTCTGACGGCGAGACGGCGGATAGTGTCTTGTTGGTAAAGGAAGGCACGGGCGAAGATCTCAACTGGATCGAGCTTGAAGATGGAGTTCAGATCCAGTTTCCGCAGGTCGCAGGCAACATGTATCGTGCGGGTGACTACTGGTTGATCCCCGCGCGCGTTGCCACCGGCGACGTCTTATGGCCCAAAGTTCAACAGGGCACCAAGACAGTAGCCAAAGCCTTGCCGCCTCACGGCATCGACCATCACTACGCGCCGCTGGCAGTAATCTCAATCGACGGCGCCCAAAAAATCACCGTCGAACACGACTTGCGCCGCATCATCAAGCCACTTACGACTTAGACAATAGCCACAAAGAGGCACAAAAAGCACAAATATCATTTTGTGCCTTTTTGTGCCTCTTTGTGGCGTTATGGATTGGGAGTGCGACACGCTTGGCGCATGGCGTTAAAGGTCACCACGTTGAGGTTGGCTTGCCTCTGATTTGGATTGTCGCGGATGTATCGAGTGAGAGTTGATGCGATCTGCTCGTCTGACATTTTTGCGCTGCACGTCTTGAGCCAGTCTAAGTTTTCCTCCGGCGCGCCGAAGAAAGGAGCGACGAGCATTCCGTTGATCCCGCCGGTGGCGTAAGCACGCTTCTCGGTGTCAGTCATGTCCAGATAGTCTTTGCCGGTGAAAAAACCAGGACCGATCTTTACTGTTTGCTGGCTGGCGTGAATGGTGATGAATGCGACGAGTGCGACGAGTGGCAGTAAGAGTTTCATAAAGTGCCTCCGTAGGCTGAAGTCTACACACAGAGACTTCAGCCACACAAAGACACAAAGCGCAAACGGATTACTGGGTGATTACACCGCACGCGATACGCCCGCCCGAATTTCCTGAAGGATCAGTTTTCTGGTCGTCAGCGTCGGCATGAATCACCAGCGACGTGCCACCGTTCGTGAAGAGCGATTTATCGCTGAGAGTCACGCGCGCGTTGGTTACAGTTGAGTTGGCAGTTCCATCGGGCTTAACGGTGAAGTTGTTCATATCGCCGGCGTGTGGACCTTTCGGATTCTTGAGTCCGTGCATTTTGGAAGCGGGATTGAAATGGTCTCCCGCAGTATCGAATCCTGGTCCTTCACACTTCGCCACCTGATGGAAGTGAATCGCGTGTTGTCCCGGCGGAAGGTTTTTAAGATCCAGCTTGATCCTGACTCCTCCTCTGCGGTTAAGGGCGGAGAACGTGGCAGTGCCGACCGGCTCGCCCTGTGCATTCTTCAACTCAACAGTGTGTCCGGAATGCTGTCCGGAATGCTGCGCCACAGCAAACGACAACAGCGCGCCGATAATGATGCCGGCAGTGATCCACGCGATAAACTGTTTTCTCATTCGTACCCCCCTTGTTCACAGATGATTAACTTTTAGCGCTCTCGGGCTTCAGTGCCTTGCTCGTGTTGCTGTCTACCCGTCTTTTGCCCAGCGCCAAAAGCGCGATCAGTGCCGACAGCATAAGCAGCCATAACAATGGACGAATGCCGCCGAACAGCCGGTGGCGCCAGCCGTAGGATCGATGTGAAGAAAACTCCGCCGCAGTTGCACTCGAAGCCGGGCCGTCGAGGTTTGCCTTTGAATGCGCCAAAATATTTTTCAAACCCTCGAGCGCTTTTTTCTCAACTACGCCTCGTTTGATTTTACTGAACGGTCCTTCGAGGCCGTCGGCGCGCGATCGATTCTCGTAAACCAGGTAAGCACCGCTATCCGGAATGTTTACAAATGCCGTCAACGCGAGAAAAGCGTTGAAATAATGGTTTGCATAAATCTGCTTAGACACGCCGACAGCTTGCGCGCCGCTAGCACCGGTGCGGCGATAGATCCTGATGTGATTAATCGCGATGACGGGTTTCAGGCCAAACTTGATCTTGGACCAAACAATCGCGTCGTCGAGTAGTTGCAGGCCTGCCTCTTTATTAGCGAGGAGATCGTTGATATAACTCGATGCGCCCGTGAGTGCGCGATGCTCGGAGGCGACACTGATTTCGTTTCGTTTGTCGTTGTACTCGATGAGTGCGGCGTCACCACGATTGCGATAATCACGCACGTATTCCAAAAGCAGTTGTTTGAAGAGATTGGTTGCGTGGAGGTGGTAGTCAGGCGCCTGCCAGTCAATCTCCTTGCGAAACCTTTCGATCATCTGCGCCGATAACTTCACCTGGCAGTCTCCGGCAATGCACTCTTTAAGATCTTCAATATCTCGGGTGTCGATCGTGAGATTTTGGAGATCCGTAAGCGCCGGCTCGCTGGCGAAGGTGCCGATTTCAAGAATCGCTGCATTGCTCTTCCGGGTCATGCTTTCACGATAGACGCGGAGAAACTCATCGGCGGTGGCTCGAGTGTTCACCAAACCCGACACTGCCACTTCTCGTTTATCCGAGACGGGCACAAGTCGAGCAACTGGTTCCTCGCGTGCCAGTGCAGCGAAGTCCGTCTCTTCAAAAGCGGCCTTTTGCTGGAGGAGTTTCTGAAAGTCAGTGAAAGACGCCTGAGAAAACGCTGTCCCTGCAGACAGGCAAACCAGGCAGGTACTAAGAAGTATTTGATTACGCGTTAACATACGTCAGACTACCCAAGTGCGGCGAAGGTGAATTCTTTTGTTACGCAAATAGCTTGATCGCTACGGGCACCGCATGAGCCGTGCCAAAGTGGGGTTTAGTCGGGGGATACAATCTAGATAGAACAAATGGCGAATTCGTCCCATTTTTTAGGAGAAAGGATTTAAACATGGAGAGTGGAGCAACTTCTGAAATAAGCGCGCTGAAAACGAGGCTACGCGCAACGTGGATCGCCGGTGATTTTGGGCAAATTGCGAAGTCGTACGTCGCCGGAGCGGAGAGGTTTATTGAGCAACTGAATTTGAAATCCGGAATGAAGGTGCTTGACGTGGCGTGCGGCAC
This sequence comes from uncultured Acidobacteriota bacterium, assembly GCA_963826255.1. Classification (GTDB taxonomy): domain Bacteria; phylum Acidobacteriota; class Blastocatellia; order Pyrinomonadales; family Pyrinomonadaceae; genus PSRF01. The sequence continues at coordinate 3,548,902 of CAWGWK010000002.1, read as the reverse complement.
TGGAAATCTGGCGCTGCCGGCCGCACGAGCTGGGGCAGTCGTGACCGGGGTCGATATTGCGCCAAACTTAATCGAGCAGGCGCGAGAGAATGCGAAGCGTGAGGGATTGAATATTCAGTTTGATGAAGGTGACGCGGAAGCCTTGCCTTACGACGACGACGATTTTGATGCAGTGGTAACGATGTTTGGGGCGATGTTTGCTCCCCGTCCGGAACTGGTGGCGGCGGAGCTGAAGCGAGTTTGCCGTCCCGGTGGTTTCATCGCGATGGCAAACTGGACACCCACCGGCTTCATCGGACAAATGTTCAAAACCATGTCGTCTCACGTTCCGCCTCCGGCAGGTATGCCATCGCCGTTGTTGTGGGGCAAAGAAGAAATTGTTCGAGAGCGTTTTGGTGAAGGCATCTCAAAGCTGGAGACTCGCACTCAAAATATCACGTTTGAGTTTCCGTTCTCTCCGGCGGAAGTTGTCGAAAATTTCCGAACTTACTACGGGCCGACAAATAAAGCGTTTGGGACGCTCGATGAAAACAAACAGGCCGCGTTGCGAAAGGATCTCGACCAACTTTGGACCGAGCATAACCGGGCGACTGACGGCACGACTACGGTCGAGTCGGAGTATCTCGAAGTGATTGCTGTTCGAGCTTAGTGTTTAGAGAGGTGAAGAAGATGTTTCGGAAGACGGCTTTGAGTTTAGTACTCCTACTTCTCTCGCTGACGGTCGTCTCTTCCCAAACTATAACGCCGCCAACACAGCCAAAAGCTGGTCCTGGCGGCAAGGAGTATCTGCACACGGGCGTAACAAAGAGTCGCTATGGCAAAGGCGGGCAGGAGTATTGGATCTTTGAGCCTGACTCGCCGAAGCCACGTTCTGCGCCCGTGATCCTTTTTCTGCACGGCTGGGGCGGCATGAACCCGCTGTATTACGGAGCGTGGCTGGACCATCTGGTGAAGCGCGGAAACATCGTTATCTATCCGCGATATCAGAGTAACCTGCTGACGCCGATTACAGATTTTTTGCCAAACACTCTGTACGCAGTCAAAGACGCAATCGGTCGCTTACAAACTGAATCAGGTCACGTTCGTGCTGATCTGAATAAGTTTGCAACCGTGGGCCACTCGCTGGGTGGTGTGCTGGCGGCGAATGTGGCTGCGCTGGCAAGCGAATCAAGTTTGCCACGCGTGTCGGCGGTGATGGCTGTCGAACCGGGTATAACTGAGTCGCCGATAAACGTTCCACTGGCTGACTTGAAAAAGCTTCCTGCCGAGACGCTGTTGCTCGCACTCGCTGGAGATCAGGACACTTTAGTACGCGACATTGACGCGAAGAGAATTTATTACGAGTCGACGCGCATTCCTGCCAACAACAAGGATTTCATCATGCTGGTTTCTGACTCACACGGAACACCGGCGTTGGTGGCAAGCCATCGTGCCCCAACCGCACTCGACAAGAGTTACGACAGCGGCGAGGGTGTCGGAGGTACTCCAGCAAATCGCGTTGGAGACACGCCGCAAACAGGACGGCGCGATCGGCTCGAGACAATGATGATAAATGCGTTGGACTTTTACGGCACCTGGAAACTCTTCGACGCGTTATGCGACGCAGCGTTTTACAACAAGAACCGTCAATACGCACTCGGCAACACGCCGCAACAGCGGTTCATGGGCGTCTGGAGTGACGGCGTGCCGGTGAAGGAATTAAAAGTCACCGACAGACCGTGAGCCCCTTTGTAGGAAGTGATTGAGCCTGCGAAGCAGATGGGGTTAACCTGCGAAGCAGGTGTGATTTAACCTGCGGAAGCAGGTGTTAGCATAAAGCCTGGGGTGGAGCGAGCTTGCTCGCGGAACCCCAGGACCGATCATCATTAAGAATCGTAGCCCGCGAAGCAACTGTGTTGGAAGTCAAGGCAAAACTAAGTCAGTTTGCCAAAGCGTCTGATTACGGACCATCAGATTGATGATGGATAACAGTTTACGCATGCAGGCGGTATGTGCCACCTTGTGCGGTTTTCCTTTAGCCAGCAGACGCTGATAGAACTCTTTGATCACGGGATTGAACCGCAGTGCAGTGAGCGTGGCCATATAGAGCATACAGCGGACGCGGGCGCGCCCCCCGAAGATATGCCGCACCCCTCGTTGCTGACCGCTGTCGCAATTGAGGGGCGCCACCCCGACGAGCTTACTGATGCGTTGGCGATTGAGTGTCCCTAACTCCGGCAAATCGGCGAGCAAGGAGAAGGAAACCACGGGACCGATGCCAGGCACACTCTGCAGGATGGCATCTTTGTCTTGCCAGACCGTGGAACTTACTACGCGCGTCTGAAGCTGTTCATCCAGTTCGGCAATGCGTTCTTCGAGCCAATCGATGTGTTCTTTGATAGCGTCGCGTACGGCTTCCATCGTAGCACTGTGGCGTCGATTTTTTTCAGCCACGAGCATCTCGATGAGTTGGCCGCGGCGGCCCATCAAAGCCTCTAACTCCTGTTCATCTTTTGACTTGAGTGGACGTAATGGCGGCTGGATAGCGGCGGCAAAGTGGGCCAGAACGCGGGCATCCAGGCGATCGGTTTTAGCTAACTGCCCGATCGCTTTGGCGAAGGCACGCACCTGCCGCGGATTGATTACCACTACCGGCAAGCCGGCGGCGTGCAAAGCAGCCACCACTGGTTTTTCCAAACCACCCGTGGCTTCCAACACAATGCGTGCCGGTCGCAAGGCGATTAGTTCCGCCAGCAATGCCCCAAAAGCACTGGTCTTGTTAGGACAATGATAATGAAAATCGCTCTCGTGCACGGCTACTTCCAAGAGCTGTTTGGAAACATCGATACCAATATTATTTTTTCTTTTTGACAAGAATTGTTCTCCTTCCCGGGCTTGCGAATACGGGCTCTAACGCCCCGGCAACTGTTCGGGTTTTAGGGAAAACGAGGTGCAACGATCAAATGCTTCGCGACGGGCTCAAAGCAACCAAGCGGGCTAAGGATCTGTTGCACCCTTGCGGCAATCGCTCCCGCAGTGCAAGCGATTGGCAACTCAGCAAACATTTTCTAACTTGCATGGGGCTAATCATACAAGCGGGCGACAGTCCCCTACATACAGGCTGTCGCCCGCTCCGCGGGCTGAAATTTCTAACCCATCTGAACCTAGGGTTTCGCTCGCAAAGCCTCGCTCCACCCTAGGCTTTATGCTGATACCTGCTTCGCAGGTTAGAACTTTTGCTTCGCAGGCAAGAATTGAGCTTACTTCGTCAATGGGCGCTGCCAGACAGAGCCATCGCTGTACTGGATTCGATGAATGATCAATCGTTCGGTGAATTGATCTTTATATTTCTTATCAAGCTGGTCCGCTGCAACCAGTATCGTTGGTTGTCTCGTAAAGCGGCGCTCCAGTTTCTTCGTCTTACCCGGATGGAGTTTTGTGTCACTGGTGATTCGACGATATCCCATCACCTCCAGCGTGTCCGGATTGAGAAATTGATACTCCCAATCAATAGTCCGGACAGTCTTTGAACCATCGTTCTTCACTTTAATCTTGTACACATAAGTCGTGACCACCGACGAGGGTGGTGCTATCGGCCTTGGTGGGGGCGTCGGCATCCGGCGTGTTGTCGTTTGATTCTGCTCTTTGTAGTCCTCGCGTTCCCTGATTAAAGCCTTTTCCGCGAGTGTCTGTTTGATTAGAGCTTCGTTGGGCTCCAGCGGGTTGGAGTTGCGTACATCAGAAAGAGGCTCTTTGTGCCAGCTCTTTTCAAGCACGATTACATCAGGCGGATCTGAAGTTTTTTCTTGTGCGATAACCGAGGTCGTTAACAGCAGTAAGACTAGAGTAGCGAGAGATGCGGGTTTCATGTGAGACTCCTTCGGCAACTCGAAGTTGTTTTATGACGGGAAGACTGAGGAGAGTGTCCTGACCGTTAGATCAACGCGCCAAGAGTAACGTAAATAGAGCCCCCGGGCAATGTTTACAGGCCACTTCACGTTTGAGCGGAACCGATGACACTCCCGCGCGACAGATTCTGCAGAATCTTTTGAAACAGCAGCGTACGTCACCGCACATACGCGCGCTTCCGATTCCCCCAAAATTTCCCATCGTAGGGACCACAATGGCCCACCGCTGTTGGGGCCCGACCTCCCCAGCATAATTCAGGATTTACTTTCAGGAGGAGAACATATGGGTAAGAAGTTTGTTTCGTTATTTGCTTCCGTCTTTGTAGCACTGCTCTGCGCCAGCGCTGCCATGGCGCAGGATGATTACCGTCGTTTTGAGTTTTTTGTTGGATACTCCCACAACAGAGTTGACGTTGGTCCAGTCGAAGACTTCGATCCGGAGGACGACATCGAGTTTGATGATATCTTCGACGAACGCGAGGGATTTAATGGTTTTAATGCCTCCATAGTCGGCAACTTCAGCCGTTACGTCGGTGCGAAGTTTGACTACTCATACCATCAAAAGTCTTTTGGCTTCGGCGGTGACAACACCACCGTAAGACTGCACAACATACTGGGTGGCATCCAGGTAAAAGACAACTCTACTGAAGCGACCTGGAAACCGTTCGCGCATGCGCTGATCGGCGTGGGTCGCACTTCCGCGGACCTCACTGAGTTTGATAACACACTGGAAGACTTCGAGGACGCTGGTTTGGCTGGTGTGATCGGCGGCGGACTCGATGTGCGCGTATCGCCACGGATTGACATACGCGTTTTTCAAGTTGATTACAATCCGATGCGTTTCGACTTCACTGACTTTGGCACGACCGGAATACCTGGCACGCCTGTTCTGCAAGACGATCTCAAACGGACGCTGCACAACTTCCGCTTCGGCATAGGTATAGTTTTCCACTGATGTCTTTACTCCCGTGAAGACAATTAGGCCCAGGGTTGCCAAAGCAATCCTGGGCCGCTTTGTAACAATGTATAGATCATCCACGAATTCGTAGGGCCATTTCGTCCCAAAGTTCTTGACCGCCAACAGAGTCCGTTCCTATTCTCCCGCCTCGACACGGACAATCAGTTACAGGTTCTTAGCTCTCCCCGCGTTCTGCAACCTGACTCATCTGCTCAAAGGAGTACAGCTAAAAACAATGCGACACGATCATCACCGAACCTCGATTACATTCCTCCATTTGACGCTGCTTATCAGCGCCCTGGCCTTTTCGGCTTGCGAACCCGTCGAGACAAACAGAGCAGCCTCTTCGGGCGCATCTGCGACGACTGCGCCGGCTGGCAAGATCCCTGTTACGACTTCGTCCGAGGAAGCTCGCAAGGAGTTTCTTGCCGGACGCGAGCTTTCTGAAAAACTTCGCCTCACGGATTCGATAGCACACTTCGACAAGGCAATCTCGCTCGATCCAAACTTCGCACTGGCACATCTTCTTCGAGCAAACGTTTCGCCTACGGGGAAAGAGTTTTTCGATCATCTCAAGAAGGCTGTAACCCTTGCCGACAAAGCGTCAGACGGCGAGCGCATGCTGATCCAGGCTGCTGAAGCAGGCGCCAATGGAAACCCGACGAAGCAGAAAGAGATTCTCGACAAGTTGGTAGCTGCTTATCCAAACGACGAGCGTGCGCACTTCAATATCGGCGGCTATTACTTTGGGCAACAGGATTTCACCCAGGCGATCAATCACTACAAGCGAGCGACAGAAATCGCGCCTGCTTATTCCACCGCCTACAACATTCTGGGTTATGCCTATCGCCAGAATGAGAATTACAGCGACGCGGAAAACGCTTTCAAGAAATACGTCGAACTGATCCCAAACGATCCGAACCCGTATGATTCGTATGCGGAGTTGCTGTTGAAGATGGGAAGGTTTGACGAGGCGATCACGCAATACAATAAAGCTCTCGCGATCCAGCCCAACTTCGTCAACTCTCATTTCGGGATCGCCGCTGCGTTGGCTTACCAGGGAAAGGCCAACGACGCGCAGGCGGAGTTGCAGAAGATCACGGACAAAGCCCGGACGGATGGTGAACGACGCACTGCTTTGTTTGGACGGATGATCGTTGCGATCGACAGTGGCAAGTTGGACCAGGCGCTGGCGGAGGTCGAGAAGCAATATGCGTTGGGACAAAAGAACAATGATGTGCCGGCAATGAACGGTGATCTACAATTGAAGGGCAACATCCTGCTCGAGATGGGAAGACACGACGAAGCCAGGCAGGCCTATGAACAAGCATTGAAGATGACGAGTGAGTCAAACCTGTCGCAGCAGATCAAAGACAACGCCGCGCGATTTGTTCATTTCAATCTCGCACGTGTTGCGATAGCTAAAAAGGATCTCGCCACTGCAAAAAGAGAGACCGCGACTTTTCGACAAGGTGCGGAAGCCGCGAAGAATGCGAACCAGGTGAAACAGGCTCACGAACTGTTAGGCAGAATCGCGTTGGAAGAGAAGAACTACGATGCGGCGATAGCGGAGTTGGCCCAGGCGAATCAGCAAAACCCCGACGTGCTGTTTCTGACCGGTAAGGCGCATGAGGGCAAGGGTGACGCCGCGAAAGCAAAAGAAAGCTTTAGGAAGGCGGCGAAGTTCAATTCGTTACCGCAGTTGAATTATGCGTTTGTGCGCAGCAAGGCGGAGAAGGCATTGGTGAGCTAGAAAATCAAAACAGACCGCCACAAACACGCACAAAAGGCACAAAGGTCTTCTCCTGATTTTTGTGCCTTTGTGCATCTTTGTGGCATTCTCCTAAATCCTTTACATTGGTCAGCGGTAGGTATATAAGTAGCCCGCCAAAACTAGATACTCTTTCTCATCCCCCATTCGGATAATTGTTACTCAGCCGGCGGAGGAACGCCTTGCATCCTCTCAAGCGCACCTTCATCGTTAAACCTTCTGGTCAGTTTTCGGCGACTGCTCTTCAGTCTAATCTTGCCCGCGAAACCCAAGCCGCGCTCAATCCTCTCGACCTCGTAAGACTCCCTCAGTTGATGCAAATAACCACCGGTCGAGCAGAAATCAGGATTGCGCTGATAGATGGACCAGTGGCGACAACCCATCCTGACCTGACAACCACAACAATCCACGAAGTCTCAGGTGCGATCGGCGGCACTTGCGAACGCGCAACCAGCATCGCGTGCATGCACGGAACGTTCGTGGCGGGCATCTTGTCTGCAAAGAGAGGTTCCGCGTCACCGGCGATCTGTCCCGGCTGCACGCTGATTATTCGTCCGATCTTCGCGGAGACCTCGTCAGCAAACAGCCAGATGCCAAGTGCCACTCCCGAAGAACTCGCATCCGCGATTATCGATTGCATCAATGCGAATGCTCACGTCATTAACCTGAGTGCCGCACTTGCAAATCCATCTGCAAAAGGTGAGCGCCGTCTGGAAGAGGTTCTTGACTATGCCGCGAAGCACGGCGTTCTCGTTGTTGCGGCAGCGGGTAATCAGGGAACAGTTGGCAGCTCCGCCATCACACGCCATCCGTGGGTCATTCCAGTTATCGCTTCTGACCTTCACGGCCGCCCAATCGGTTATTCGAACCTGGGAAACTCCATCGGACGGCGCGGACTAAGCGCGCCCGGAGAAGGTATTACAAGCTTAGCTGTCGATGGCCAACCGCCAACCTTTGGAGGAACAAGCGCAGCGGCCCCATTTGTTACCGGCGCCATTGCATTGTTGCTTTCAGCATTTCCGAATGCGACGGCGGCCGCGGTCAAACTGGCGATAACAACAGCCTCAGGAACGAGGCGAACGACGGTGGTTCCGCCATTGCTGAACGCGTGGGCCGCATACGAGTCGTTGCGGACAACGCATTCAAAGAGATGAGGATTATGGAAGATCGAAAGAAGAAAACGCCGGCTCACGATCAGCACGAACCGAAGCCATATCGTATGCGCTTGCCCGGATTTGTGAGTGATGAAGACGTCGGCCTTGGCGACATTATCAAGCGGGCGACTTATGCGATCGGAGTGAAACCCTGCGGCGGCTGCCAGCGTCGCGCTACAGTTCTCAACCGGTGGATGGTTTTCTCCGGCAAACGATAGCAGCAGTTGCTAGAGGTACGGCTCATCCCTCAAGGAGAAGAACGTTATGGAAACCGAAATGAACGAACAACCCGCAAACCAATCTGGAGTTGCAAATGGAGCACAACTAAATGCGCTGCCTCACGAGAGTAAAGCCCACTCGCACCTGAGCCCGGCGGCATGCGCTAACTGCGGCACCACCGCAGAACCAAACGGTAAACCAGCGGCTCCGCCTTCGTACGTCTTTGCGATTGGCCGTGTAGAAATGCGATTTCCGTCTCTCTCAGTGGAAAAGGAATTCGCCCAGGCCACCGGCCGCGCCGATACCAAGGGACTTACCGATCGGAAAGCAATCCACGCTGTCCTTTCTGAACGTGTGAACCGCTACATCCTGCGTCAGGTATGTTGGGTATTTACGATCGAGGGTTTGGAAACCTACCTCCTGATCCCTCGTGACCCCGCAGACTATGAACAACTGTTGGAAGCGGTGCGCCCCCAGCCGAGCCCTCTCGACATTGATGTCGTTGTCGGTATGCGCGGGCCTATCGCTCCACCGGAAATGTGCAATGGACTGATGGTTCCGATTGTTGCCTTCGATCAGATCTATTCTTTTGATCGGGACGCGCTTATCAAAGCACTGCCGGCACCAAAAGGAGGAAAGGGCAAGGAATACGAAACGGCGGCCGGAGAACTCATTGACCGGTTCATGCTGATGGCGGATAACGCAGGAGCAACCGACGAGCATCGCGCGCTTAATTACCTGGCAGTGCGCTATCCGGCGGTGTACAGCACCGTTGCCGATGCTTTCGACCGCGATTTGTCGTTGACCGCAGTGGAAGTTCAATCGTCAGCACTCAGCGGAACACGAAAGATTGTTGACGTAATCTTCTCGTTTACGAACCGCAAAACGGACGTTATCGAGAAGTTCTTCACGCGAGTTGATGTGACCGAAGAGTTTCCATTCCTCGTCACCAAGATGTCGCCTTACTTTGACCGGTAAATCGAAAGGGGCACACGATGAACATGCCGCAATTTACTGCTGAAGCTTCTTTGTCCGAGCCTCGCGAGCATTACCAGTATGCAGCGGGCCAGGTTGGTCCAATGAGCCGCGGGATCCTGCCGCAACTTAAGGACAGTGATATTCCCGGCGCCACCTGCGGCAAAGCTCCGGTTTTTGGCAACGTGATCTGCGTGCAGTGCACGACTGGTCCATCTGCCACATGCAAGACGTATGTGTGTGACAAGAACGGGAGCAACTGCAAACAAACATCGCTGGTCAGACGGCAAGTGCTGATCGGATCGCTCGCGGGAACACGAAATATATTTCACGCCTAACGCTGGTGTCGTGCTTTTCGGCCGTCAACGGCGAAAGATATAAGGAGAGATGAAATGCAAACAATGAGTATGCCTGGATTTACTGCCGAAGCGTCTTTATACAACTTCAGGGATCGTCATCCGGCCCGGTTAGACCATCCTCAGCGGGAAACTGAAGTTGTGCCCGCCTTTCGTGTAATTTGCCCGGGGAACAATTTTCTCGGAGCCCTATGCACGGGACTTGGAGGACCCGCGGCCTATTTCCCTTGCTTCTGGAATAGTGGATGTATGTGGTTTCACGCCGGCCTTACCTATGCGCCGTGCTTCGGTTGCACGTACGTATGAGGGTGGCGCAACTAACTATTGGAAGGAGATGATCATGAGTTTACCTGGATTTACTGCGGAAACGTCGCTTTACAAAACAAGCGAACACTATGTAGTGAAAGCCTCAACTGTCGCTGCAACTCAGGGGGTGACGCCACAACTGGTCTGCCCTCCGCCGGGAACGTGTTATAAAGCCTTCTCCCTCTGCAACGATCCGACGGCCGGTGGTTCGTGGTGCAGTATCGCTGCTCGGTGCACACAGTGCATGTTCGACGGTGACACATTCTTCTAGCATCACCGCATCGGTCCGGCTCATCCGGTCGACGCTGGAAAGCGAAGAAAGGTCTTTACGACGGTTGGGCGAAGTTGCGTTTGTTCGCTTCAAGGACGAATTCTGTTAATTCTGAAATCTTGTAAATCCTGTCAAAGGGTAGCGTTGGCGGATAGCGGCTTAATTTGAGTTTTTCTCTGCGGTCCCTCAGCGAATCTCTGCGGCCTCTGCGTTGAAATAGCCTTTACCGCAGAGAACGCCGAGATACGCAGAGGTCCGCAGAGAAAAACTCCTGAATTTAGGCCACTACCCGTTGGCGCAAGCTAGCGGAAGAGTTTTTTAATCGACGGGTTCGTTAATTTCATCCACGAAATAAGAACAAGCACAACTATCATCACCATGTTCAATAGTTGCTGGCCGAGATCCTCCCCGGTCCCGTAGAACAATCGTAAGAGCACTGCGTGAAGCAGTAACAGCACAATCCCCGTCACCAGCCAGGCGGTTCTGGCCCATTCCTTTAGTAGCAGTAAACCGAGGCCGATTATGAACGTCACGACACTGATCGTTAAGTTAATCGCGATGTACTTGAATAACTCAGTGCGTCCCGGATGTTGTGCCGACGAAATGATCTGCATGCATGCATGTAGCAGGTAACTCATGCCATAGAAAATAACGAGTGCGCCGAGAAGCCGAATAAATCTCATTCTGTTCACGTACCTCCCAGTCCGGTTGTAAGCCAGTCCGTAAAATAAGAAAGCACTACACTCCCCACTCCCATCACAGCGCAATAGATTGCCCAGCGACGAAAGTCTGGCAGGTTCCTCTTCAACTCCCCGCGGAGCGGGTAAAACGCGAGGTTAGTTACGAACGCTGCTAACCAAAGCGCCGGCATGGAGTTGTTCAGCCAATGGGCGATAAACACATCTGTGATTCCCAGGAAAATAGCAACGATCACCGTACCGAGTTGGACCAGCGCGCGTCTGACGCGTTGACTTCGTTTAAGGTCAACGGGCGGCGCCTCGTCAGCACCACAAATCCTCACAATCTCTACGACCATCAGCACGCTCATCCCGCCGAACAGTATTGTGGCGACCCAACCTACCGTCGGATTAACTCCGATTACCCTTACACTCCACGATGTCATGAGTATGAAAATCATGAGTCCCAGCAGATTGTCGAGAATGTGCGAGACGGAGAATTGAACTTTGGAATGTGCAGGCGGCCTGTCAGATGGGAAGGACGAAAGCAGTGGACGGCCGTCGCGTGGAGGCAGATTTTCGTTGAGCCATCTCTCCCCTAATTCCGCAGTTTTACGCCATTCGTCTTCACTTATGTCAGCTTTACGCTGTTCGAGAGTCTCTACATCATCAGTGAGGAAATCGGCGATGAAGGGATTGAAGTTGACGTACCGCCCGTAGGCATTCGGCCCGATTTGCAAATCCTCAGCGTGAGATTCGTTGGGGTAAAAGTAAGTGTTAACAGTTAACAGCCGCGAACCGGTTTCCAGGTCATACTCTTCGACGAAGCTGTCGGGAAAACGTAACAGAGCGACGCAATCAAGTTCATCCGTGTAAGCAGCGACGAGTAGCGGTTCGGTTGAGACCACGACGGCCGCACGGCTATCACCATAAAGAAGCTGTTCTTCTACTCGGACGCGCCAAAAGGATCGTTTTGGATATACTTCCGGGTTCTTCGCCACGAACCGCCGCCACGCGCGGCGGGAGTCGAGCTCTGGATGCAACAGTCTCAGCTTGTCCAGAGAGATCCGCAGCCCGCCGGGATGAGATGCGCGTGTATTGTTATCCAGTGTTTCGGTGCTCATAAAAGCGGGAAGGGCATCAGCGCAATAATTTCACAGAACAGATTTCAGTCAAACATTTCAACGTATTCATACTTCCGTTTCAGCCGCTTCTTTCGAAATACGAGTTTGCCGAAGCGCGCTACGATTGTTGCGCTACTGGCGAATAGCAGGCCTAGCTGCAAATCATCGTCAACAGCGGTTAACTCGTAAGTGTATAAGTCTCCGATGCTTTTAGCGTAAGACTCATCGTCCACAAGCAGATCGCAGGTGAGTCGCTTCACCTGACGCAGATCAAAAATGTAATGTGCGGTCTGCTCGTAATTCAACAATTCGACGACGACGGAGGCACGCTGTCGATTAATCCGGAATGGCTGGCTGCCATCCGCGATATATCCGAGTCCATCTCCGACCTTAAGAGATAATAGTCTCGCGTCATGAAGGCCCTCCTCGCCGTAGCCATAGCGAAAGAACTGCCACGCGTCTCGACTCACACGAGATTTCAGGTGGTCCAACTGTCGTTGATACTCGCTTAAGGCAGCATCGAATTGTGCTAGCGCCTGCTGTTGCTCGGCCCGACTCTGCTCGACCCAGTCATTTGCGGCTGCAATCAGGGCATAGGTTAAATAGCGCATAGTTGAATTCATTCGAGAAGATTTCTCCCGCAAAGGCGCAAAGGCGCAAAGAAAAGCCCTTTAGAAACGCGGCAGCGCTTTGCGCCTTTGCGCCTTTGCGCGAGAAATATTTCTTCCGCACCAGTAAATCGAAACGTCTTGCTCAGGTTTTACCATTAAGATAGGGAATACGCGTGAATAAGTTACAGAAGCAGTGTGATCCCGGCCAAGTCTACGAAAGGATTCCGTTATCTCAGCGGCCGTTCCGGCTACTTGACGATAACAGGTGACCCCACACGAGATGCAGAAACCAGCCCCTATCCAACAACGGTGGCCGCGCAGTCGCTGGACCACCCTGTTAATACTCACCGCTATCCTCATCAGCACTTATTTTGCCCGTACACCACTGAGTGTTCATAGCGCGGCACCCACTGAGTTGTTCTTCTCCGAGTACGTCGAGGGGTCATCCAACAACAAAGCACTGGAGATCTTCAACGGTACTGGCGGGACGGTGAACCTCGCGACCCAGGGCTATAACGTTCAGATTTTTTCGAATGGCGCCACTACCGCCGGATTGACCATCAATCTCACCGGTACAGTCGGCGATAGCGATGTCTATGTGCTCGCCCACAGCTCCGCTGATGCCGCCATCCTCGCACAAGCAGATCAGACTAGCGGAAGCGGCTTGTTCACTGGCGATGACACCATCGTGCTGCGTAAGGGCACTACGATCATCGACGTCATTGGGCAAGTGGGATTTGACCCGGGCACGGCATGGGGAACCGGCTTGACCTCCACGGCGGATCATACGCTGCGCCGAAAAGCCGCCGTCTGCGCCGGCAAGACCAACACCGGCGTTGCCTTCGACCCCTCAACCGAATGGGACGGGTCGGCTATCAATACATTTGGCGGGCTCGGCTCTCACACTTCCTCGTGTATGAGCGATAGTGCACCCTCTGTTGTGAATACGAGCCCCACTGCCGGCGCTACGAATGTTGCGCGTAATGCGCCGCTCACGATCACTTTCAGCGAACCGGTCGATGTGTCCGGCATCTGGCTCTCCCTCGTTGGAGAGACCAGCGGCAGCCACGGCGCTACGATCAGCGGTGGTCCAACCAGTTTCACGATCGACCCGGACAGTGATTTTGCGAGTGGTGAAAGCGTCACAGTTAGAGTGTTTGCCGCCCAGGTGAGAGACCAGGATGCGACTGATCCACCTAACAATCCCACCGCCGGCTTCTCGTTCAGCTTTACAACCACGGGCGGCGATGGCTGCGGACCGGGGACAGCCACGGGGATTCACTCCATCCAGGGCAGCGGCTTGTTGAGCCCGCTCAACGATACAGCGAACATCGTTATCGAAGGAATCGTCGTAGGCGACTACCAGGAGGCGTCGCAATTCCGCGGCTTCCACGTTCAGGAAGAAGATGCGGACGCTGATAGCGATCCGCAAACCTCGGAAGGAATTTTTGTCTTCGATAATAACTTCGGCGTTGCGGTAAAAGTGGGCGACAAGGTGCGCGTTAAAGGCACGGTCAACGAGTTTGCGACCGGCGGCAGTGCGTCACTTACGCAATTAACCAACATCAGCAGCGTCACTGTGTGCGGCAGCGGCAACAGCGTAACTCCGGCGGGCGTCAGTCTGCCGATCGCCAGCGTAACTGAGTGGGAACGATACGAAGGGATGTTAATTCGCATCCCGCAGACCTTGACGGTAACTGACAACTTCACCCTTGGCCGGTTCGGAGAGGTGGGCCTGTCGGTTAACGGGAGACTGCGCAGTCCAACCCATGCCGTCGCCCCGGGAGCAGAAGCCGGCGCCTTGCAGGACTTGAACAACCGCAGCCGTATCCTCCTCGATGATGGCGATAGCAGGCCAAACATCGACCCTACCGTTTACCCGGCTTCGGGCCTGAGTGCCGCCAACACTTTGCGTTTGGGCGCTACGATCAGCAGCCTCACTGGAGTGTTGGAGCAACGCTTCAGCGTCTATCGCGTCCAACCGGTTGGTCCAATTGCGTTCACCGACGCCAGCCCGCGCCCAACCACTCCTGCTTCCGTCGGCGGCACGCTCAAGGTCGCCAGTTTCAACGTGCTGAACTACTTCAACGGCAACGGGCTGGGTGCCGGCTTCCCGACATTGCGCGGTGCCCATACGAAGGAAGAGTTCACCCGGCAGCGCGACAAGATCATTCGCGCGATCACGATGCTTGACGCAGCCATTGTCGGTTTGATCGAGCTGGAGAACGATACCGGGCCTAACAGCGCTATCCGCGATCTCATTAACGGCCTCAACGCTGCGACCAGCGCGGGTACGTATTCCTTCATTGATACCGGCGTCGTGGGCACGGATGCAATTCGGGTCGCGCTCATCTTCAAGCCGGCGATGGTAGCACCCGTTGGCGCCTTCAAAATTCTCAACACAACAGTGGACCCGCAGTTCCTCGACACGAAGAACCGCCCGGCGCTGGCCCAAACATTCAGGCAGATCAGCACCGGCGCGAAGTTCACGGTGGCGGTTAATCACTTAAAATCGAAAGGCTCAGGCTGTGAGGATGAGGGAGATCCGGACACCGGCGATGGCCAGGGAAACTGTAATGTGACCCGAACGCGGGCTGCCCAGGCGCTGGTCAACTGGCTGGCGTCGGATCCCACTGGCAGCGGCGATCCTGACTTCCTCATCGTTGGCGATCTCAATGCTCATGCAAACGAGGACCCGATCACGGTGATCAGAGACGCCGGGTATGCAGATCTGATTCGATCTTTCATCGGCGCTGACGCCTATTCGTTTTCCTTCAAGGGAGAGTCAGGTTACCTGGACTATGCGCTGTCCAGCCCAAGCCTGACGCCGCAAGTAACCGGCACCACCGAGTGGCACATCAACGCAGACGAACCCGTCGTCCTCGATTACAACATGGAATTCAAGTCGCCTAACCACGTGAATACGCTTTATGCGGCGACTCCGTTTCGCTCTGCCGATCACGATCCGCTGATCGTCGGTCTGAATCTGACGTCCGGCCCGTAGGGAATCGCGGCCGCAGCGTATTCAGTGAGAGCAGAGGGTACGGTAGCTGTCAACGCAACGGGCAGCGATCCAAACGGCAGAGCGCTCACGTTTGTTTGGGATCTTGATACCGATGTCAACTTCGAGACGGCGGGACAGAGCGTTACCTTTTCCCCGGCCACGCTCACGGCTGGAAGCAGTCGCACAATCCGTGCGGGTTGCAGATACTGGCGCCTTACGGCCACAGCGTCAGCGACTGTGCGGGTGAACTAACGCTCATTCTTCTTTCTTTAACGGGCTTTGCCCGAACAGTCATTGAGACTTGATGGTCGGCAGCGAAGTGCTCCAGAGGAGCACAATGTTTTATAGCTTTAATCCTCTATGGCTCTGCGCCCCAGCGGAGCGCAATGTGCTTTCAGGTGTTGGATTTACATTCCGCTCCTAACGGAGCGGGTAAATTACAGAATCTTAGGGCTATAAACATTTTGCTCCCCCGGAGCAATGTCAGAGTGACTTTTTGGCAAAGCTCGCTTTAACCGCATTGCTACGAAAGTACGGGCATGAAGAAGATTTCTCGCGCAAAGGCGCAAAGCGCTGCCGCGTTTCTAAGGGTTTTCTTTGCGCCTTTGCGCGAGAAACATTTTCTTTCCTCAGACGCGCCAGAGGGTATTACTTTTTGTGCAAGCGGCTTTAACGCTTTAACGCTTGGGAGTCAATTATATCTTCGTAAATGACTGCTACCGGAAAAGAGTTGAATGTTGGGACTAGGCTAGGTCTACTTAGTAGCAACGCGTCGAAGACCTTACAGGTTCGATGAGGCGCGTGTCGTTATCTCGCGCTCTGGCCCGCTTGCTTCCAGTGTGTTTGAATTGTTTTCTATGATGGCGTCTCTTAACAATCTTTTTCGTAACACCTGAGAGTAAACAAACAGGAATCCGACCGCGAGTGAATTGACTACCGACCAAATAGCGAACGCGACCCTGTTCGCCTCCTTTTGCCAGAGCACAGCGCCGCAGGCAATGAGCACGAGCAGGCTCAAGAACGGAACGGCAAAAGTGGCAAAGGGATCGCGCTTTTGCCCTACCCATGCTTCCCATTGCCCCTCCATTGTGGAGCTCAAATGCTGTCGCACAAAGCCTCCCATGCGTTTTATTCCATAATCTTCTCCTAGAATGTAGAGATCAAAGCAAATTGAAATGAATGGAACAATATAAAGGACCAGCGCCACATCGATATTTTTGAATTCGACAGAACCGATTGCAAAGAGGCTCACTACAAATGTGAACTTTAGCTTATTAAATTCAGCCCGGCGCTGTTGAGCCTGTAGCTTTTCTTCATTGAACGCTTTCAGGAAGCGATCAACTCCATTTTCCTTATCTGACATAATCACCAAATGAGAGTGAGGCGAAGCAAGCTAACGATCTGCATGCGCGGTTCATAGGAACTCACTCGAACTGACCGTTTTGATTGGGTGTTAATAAGAACTGATTTTTGGGCACTGTTCGCTTCCGAAAATCGCGTTAATTCACAGGATGCTTTATCGACACAGGCCTCGGAAGTCTGAGGTTTAAGCATGCGAGGTACGACCGGCCTTATATCATAATCTTCGGGTGCAAGGAAATGTTTACCGCTGCTCTCTTTTAATAACGACGATTATTTATTACGTCATTGCCTGCTTCCATTTAGGACGACCGCGCAAGAAGATCCGATGTTCGGCACTTGAGCACTGGGCAACAGGTAACTTGCTCGCTACGCATGCAAAGCTCCTGCGCAACAACAAGATTGTCGGACATAGCAGTTTACAACCGCTGCTTCGATTGTCTTAGTTACCCATGCGCCGCGTGAGCAGCTTCCAGTACGACACGGGCAGGAGACGTGCGATCAAAGATATGGTCTTCGCGTCTGACCCGACGAGTATGCGTGGCTCGCGGCGCTCGATGCCGCGCACGATCGTCTCACCCGCGATCTCGGGGGGCAGTCGCAATAGCTTCCGGTACTTCTTGCGGCGTCGTGCGATCTCCTCTTCAGTGACGCCCGCCGGCAGGCGTGCGTTCTCCGCGATGGAGGTGGCGATCCCACCCGGGTGCACAACGGTCACACCTACGCTGGAGCCTTCGAACTCATGGCGCAGCGCTTCAGAGAATCCTCGCACCGCGAACTTGCTCGCCGCATACGCCGCCTGCTCTGGAGGCGCAATGATCCCGTAGACGCTCGAGAGGTTCACCACGCGAGCATCGCCGCTCGCTCGCAACAGTGGCAGGAATGCTCGTGTCATGCGCACGACGCCCCAGAAGTTGATCTCGAAGAGCCACTCGAAATCTTCTTCGGAGACTTGCTCGAACGTGCCGCCGATTGCGACGCCCGCGTTGTTGACCAGCACGTCTACACGCGTGTGCTCCGACGCGACGACATCCGGAAACTCAGCGACAGTGAGGCGATCCGCAACGTCGAGGCGGTGTTGAGACACGCGAACGCCATGTTCGCGCGCAAGCTCTGCCGTGCCTGACATTCCAGTCTCGTCGATGTCTGCAAGGGCGACGTTGCAGCCGCGACGTGCGAGCGACACGGCGATAGCCCGCCCGATGCCGCCTGCGGCGCCCGTGATCACAGCCGTTCGCCCTTCGAGGCGCATGCGCTCAGCCACGGCCCACCGCTCCTGCTCCCGCACCGTGCGCGACCGGCGCTGACTTGAATTCCATCGTGCCGTCTTCGACGCGACCGTAGCGCATCATTGAAAGGTCCCTCACGTAATTCTGATGCAGTCGCCACGGGGTCTTCGATCCCTGGCGCGGAAGCGTGTGCAGCGATCGCAGAACGTATCCGGAGTTGAAATCGATGATGGGCTCCTCCTCGATGTCTGCGTCGTTGACGCGCGGCGTGCAGACGGAATAGCCGTGTTGGTCCATGTGGTTCAGGAGCCTGCACACGTACTCGGCGGCGAGGTCACATTTCAAAGTCCACGATGCGTTCGTGTAGCCGACGGCGAAGGCGAGGTTGGGAATATCGCTAAACATCATTCCTTTGTAGACGAGCGTCTTCGCCAGATCCACGGGCGCGCCGTCCACCGCGAGTTGCATCCCGCTGAATAGCCGCAACACAAGACCCGTGGCTGTGACGATGATGTCGGCTTTGAGACGCTCGCCCGACTTAAGCAACAGACCGTCTTCGGTGAAGGTGTCGATGTGATCAGTCACGACCGAAACGCGGCCCTCGCGTATCTCGCGGAAGAGGTCTGCGTCAGGGACCAGGCACAGCCGTTGGTCCCACGGATTGTAGGGAGGAGTGAAATGCTTTGAGTCGAATTCCTCGCCGAGTTGATTGCGCACGCCTCTGGCCACCATCCACTTGAAAAGTTCGGGCCTATTTCGCGCGAGGTTGTAGAAGAATGTTCCGGACAGCACATTCTTCCAGCGCGTCACCATGTATGCGGCGCGGTCCGGCAGAACTCGGCGCAGAAAGTTCGCCACCTTGTCTTCTGCGGGCCGCGCTACGATGTAGCTCGGCGAGCGCTGAAGCATCGTGACGTGCGCGGCGCGCTCGGCCATCGCGGGGACGAGCGTGATAGCAGTCGCACCGCTACCAATTACCACGACGCGCTTGCCTGTGTAATCGAGGTCCTCGGGCCACTTCTGCGGATGCACTATCGTGCCGTGGAAACGCTCGACGCCGGGCCACTCAGGCGTATAACCGCTGGCGTAGTCGTAATAGCCGGAGCAGAGGTAGAGGAAATTGCAGGTCAGTTGAACCACAGTGTTGTCTGGTCCACCCTCGGCCTCCACGGTCCATCGCGCGTCGTCCGACGACCATGATGCACGCCGGACGCGGTGGTTGTAGCGGATCGTCTTGTCTACGCCATAGTCGGTAGCAGTGTCGCGGATGTAGTTGAGGATCGCGGGGCCGTCGGCGATGGCTTTGGGATCGCGCCAGGGGCGGAAGCGATAGCCGAGCGTGTACATGTCGGAGTCGGAGCGGACGCCCGGGTAGCGAAACAGATCCCAGGTGCCGCCCATCCTTTCGCGTCCTTCGAGGATCACAAAACTCTTTTGCGGGCACTCTCGCTTGAGATGGCAGGCGCCGCCAATTCCCGACAGCCCCGCGCCTACCACGATTACATCCACGTGCTCGACCTTCAGCTTCGACATCTGCAAAAGTTTCGCATATCAGCCACAAAGAAGCATAAACGAGAAATGACCGGGTTAATCTTCTTGTGCATTTTGCATCTTTTTGTGGCTTACTAAAGACTCGAGCAAGGAGGCTATATGACTTTATTTGATCTTTTAATTTTGCTGTTGGTCGCGGGGATCTGCGGAGCGCTCGGACAGGCGATAACAGGTTTTTCGCGAGGTGGTTGTCTCGTGTCGATCGCACTTGGTTTTGTAGGCGCATTGGTGGGAATGTGGCTAGCTCGAGTGATGGGTCTGCCGGAGCTCTTCGCGGTCCAGATCGGCACGACCAACTTCCCGATCGTGTGGTCCATTATCGGCTCCGCGCTGTTCGTGGCGATCATTTCGTTATTGACAAGACGCTATTATTAGCTCATCAACGAAGATGGCTTTGACTCTTTATCTCCTTCGGCACGGACAAACGGCGTTCAGCCGCGAAGACATGTTCTGCGGCTCCGGCCTGGATCCTGAACTAACTTCCGAAGGTCTGGAGATGGCCGAGGCTTTCGTGCAGACTTACCGCGAAACCGAGTGGCGCGCAGTTTATTCCAGTAGTTTGCGCCGGAGCATTTCGACCGCGCAGCCTTTCTGCGAAGCCCTGGGTATCGATCTGCAAGTACGCGCTGAGCTGAATGAGATTGGTTACGGCAAGTGGGAAGGTCTGACAAAAGATAAGGTCAGTAAAGAGTTTCATGATGACTACATCAGGTGGCTCGCTGACCCGGCGTGGCATGCGCCAACCGAAGGGGAGTCGGCCGTTGTAATTGCGAAGCGTGGCTTACAGGTGATCGAGGAGATTCAAAAGCAGTTTACCAGCGGGAATGTTTTGCTGGTCTCTCATAAAGCAACTATAAGGATCATTCTTTGCAGTCTTTTGGGAATCGACGTTGGCCGCTTCCGTTACCGGCTGGCCTGTCCAGTGGGATCCGTGAGCATCGTCGAATTTACTTTGAATGGTCCTCTGCTGAAGGTGCTCGCCGATCGTTCTCACTTACCTGAACGTCTACGATCTTTACCCGGCACTTAACCCTGATGGTCCTGCCGGTACGCACTCACTCCCTCCAGAGCGCCCTCGTGCATTCTCTCCGGTCGAACGTAGAGCCAATGCTTTTCAAACTCCTCATCAGTCATGGTCGCAGCTACAGCTCGCTCTTTGCTCTTTAACCATTGTTCTACCCACTGACGAAGCTGCGAATCCCGGTTAAGTGCCATGCGTGCGGCATGCATGTTAAGAGGTGTGCTCATAGTCTATTGCCACTTTCAAAGTAGTGTTGTTGCCCAGTCAACGGATCCTGAAACGAAATCGATTTTGCCAAAAGCTTTAGCGGGCTGGAAAAATCGTCGTCAGTAGACGGAGTTATCGTGGGATAGAGTTTGTCATTGATAACAGGAATCCCCAAGGCGGCGAGGTGGAGACGGAGCTGGTGTTTCCTGCCAGTGAGGGGAACGAGCTGATACAGAGTGATAGGTCCCAGATTGCTTAGTGAGCTGATGTGGGTCTCGGAGTTTGGCTCGCCCGGAACCTCTTTCATACGAAAGAACGGTTCTCCCTGCAACATGCGACTTAGCCGAGTTTTAGGGAAGCTCGAGTCGTCAAGAGTTGGGGCCAGAGCCTCGTATGTCTTCCTTACCCTGCGATTCCGAAAGAGCGATGTGTAGTGGCCCCTGGTTTTTGGGTTGAGGGAAAACAACACCACTCCGGCGGTTTCCCGATCGAGACGGTGGATAGGCACAAGACTTTCGATCGCGAGTTGTTTCCGCAGCCTTACGAGAAGCGTTTCATGGAGAAACCTTCCCGAGGGAATCACCGGCAGGAAATGCGGTTTATCTGCAACCAGGATGTGCTCATCCTGATAGAGCACCTGCTCCACAAAGGGTATGGGTTTTTCATTTTCCAGTTCGCGGTAATAAAAAATGCAGGCGCCCACTCGAAAAGGAGTCTCTGGATCTACGCGGCGCCCGGTTTCATCCATGACCTGGCCCTTCGCCATTCGCGCATTCCAAGTCGCCGCGTCTAGGTAAGGAAATTGTTCTTTGAAAAAGTCCATGACAGTTTTCCATGGACCTGAGGGAAGCCATTGACAGCTCGGACGTATTCCTTCGACGATGGGTAGCGGCGCGTTCAAAGTGATTCCTCGGAAGTATTGCCTAGCTGCCACTCCCAAACCAACCCGTCCTCTGGGTGTTCCACCGAACCAGTAAAACGAAACTGAAGCTTTTTCAAAATAGAAGTCGAGGCACTCTCTTCTGGCAACGTCTGCGCTGCCACTGTTAATGCAGGCCTCTTGTTAAAAGCTATGCGAACAAGTGCAGACGCCATTCGTGTTGCTACACCTCGGGATTCGTGTCCAGGAAACGTGAAGTACGCGATCTCAACCCGGTTATCTTCAGGGGCAGACTTGAAAGCACACGAACCTACAACGGAACCATCTTCAAGCGCGAGATAACCAACCCAGGGTGGCTCATACCCGACCGCTTTATATAGTTGAGTAGTAGCCTCCATAACCTGCGCTGCCAAAGGAGGCACGTCCGGCACCGGTTTCGCCAGGCTTCCGTCTTGTGTTATGGCAATGAGTTGTAATTCCATGGATTCCACTTTCAAACTCGTGTTGTCGCGTGACCTCGTTAGTTTTTGTAATATCCCAACTTGTGCCAATGATTATACTGCCTGAATCAGAAGAAGACTTGCTGCGTGAATGCGAGGTTGAAACCTTTCGTTCGAGCGGGCCCGGCGGGCAACATGTCAACAAAACTGAAAGCGGGGTTCGGCTGAGGCACTTGCCCTCAGGCATTGTCGTCACTTCACGGCAGGAACGCAGTCAACATCGGAACAAGGCGCTCTGTCTTCAGCGGCTTCGTAAGAAGGTCGCGCAGTTGAACTATCGTCCCGCGAAACGCGTTCCCACGAAGGTTCCTCGTAGCGTCAAGAACCGCACGCTTGAAGAAAAAGCACGTCGTTCACAGATCAAGCGATCGCGCTCGAAGCCTTCGCTGGATGAGTGAGCACGACGAAGTGCTATCATGAGGCTAAAGAGACAAAGGGGACGCGCGCAATGATCACTGTCGCCAATCGGATCTACGTAGCACCGGAATATGCGGACGCCTTCGAGCAGCGGTTTCGTGAACGTGCAGGGCTGGTGGACCAAATGCCTGGCTTTATTTCAAACCAGGTCCTGCGCCCGGTTAACGAGGGGGATCCTTATGTGGTTTTTACACTCTGGAATAGTCGCCAGGACTTTCTCAACTGGGTGCGCTCTGATGCATTTGTGAAGGGACACGCGCAGTCTGGTTCGCTCCCAAAGGAAGCATTTACACGGCCGAACGTGTTGGAAATGCATGAGGTGGTCCAGGACTCTAGTCGCGTTGATTTAGAACCGGAGCTGCGTGGGGGACCGTTCAAGATGCATTAGTTCTACCGCTTGCTTGGAGGCCAAATAAGATGGTCAAAGTCCAATAAAATGCATCGATTTATACCAAGGGTGTGCATAGACGACAGGGAAGCCATGGAAGAATTTAGGGCTCAAATTGTCGCTTGAGGTAGGAAAGCTTACAAGTTTTTATCAAAGTCCTAGATTCTTATCGCAATTTAAGTTATTTTCTGAATGGTCTATTCCTCTTAGCGAATAGCTGAGGTCGTCGGAAACTCATCAAGAGCACGGCCTGTTCCTCGTACACAATATTGAGCTTAACTCGTCCGAACTCAAGACCTCTAAATCTCGAACTCAAACTCGATCATTTGTTGAATCTCTATCCTTAATGCTCGCCGACTGAGGCGGACCACATTTTAAATTGGGCTTCACAGTCTCAGTAAGAATAAAGGACTAGTCGATGGCAAAAAAGCGAAAGGGCTTAGATGCCGCGAGTTTATCTTTAATCTGCCTCCTCATCAGTGGCATGGGCATCGGATGGCTCCTTGGACTCTCCGTATCACCTGTTCTCCACATCATAGTTGCCAGTGTTATGGCGTTGCTGATGGGGATTGTTGGGGCACTCGCCGGGTTAGATACTAATCCAAGAATTAAAGAGAACGAGTCCAACGAGACAAGAATTCCCGCCGTTGAAAAATCAGTAAAGATCAGCCCGTTTCCGATGACTGCACTGATCGCGGGACTTGTCATCGGAGCTTGTTTTGGTGTCTATGCCAGGACAAACGAGTTACTTGGAGCTAATCCTCAACGGCTCGTTCAAAAGTGGAACGGTGTTAGTGGGCTTGACGACAACAGCATCAAAAGACGGCTCTTTGATCAACTCTATCCTCCTACCTCTTCAACTGAGACGCCTAACGAGCAATTTCTTACAGAGAAAGATCAAAATCGATCGGAAGAACCACTTACCACTCCCAACAGCATTCCTTCCACAAAAGGCCGACCATTGAGGAAGACACAGGCAGACAAACCAGCCGATCCCCAAGTCTCTACAACTTCTCATGCAGGAACATTATTCGCAGTCCTTTCTGTTAAAGAGTGCGGACTAGTTAGGTTCCAGCATGGCGAAGCCTTACGGACAATTCTGAAAGCATTTAACAAGAGAGAGATAAATTCGTTTCTTGAAAAATGTGAATCAGATGAATGTATAGAAGCACTAAAGGAGATGTTATGCGCCAAAAAAGATTAAGTTTGCTCTTTGCCGTTCTCTTCTCATTCTTATTTAGCATTGAGGCGTTCTCTCAAGGGCAAGCCATCACCGGCAGCGAGCACGTTTACGTAGTACTTGCTTCCGGAAACAAGTACCTCAAGGGACCCAATCTTCAAACTGGTTTTCGAATGCAGGGAACCAAGGGAATCATAACAGCCCTACATGGGGTTGTAGGCGCGAAGTCCATCAGTGCCTACAACTCTAAACACGATTATCTGGTCGATTTGACGATTCAGAGCGTAGATATTGAAAACGATTTGGCTTTGCTGAGTTCAAGAGAACTTCAGAAGAGAGGCAACGAGGGACTCATACCAATTGACAATTCGCCACTTCGGCCTGGCGACAAACTCAAAGTGCTTGGACATCCATCAGGAATCCAGCTATATGAAAAAACTGTCAATGCTGGTAATCCGGTAATAAAACGGCTAGCGACACTTATTTCCCCTGATGATGAGAACTTTGCAAACGAAAAAGCCCCTATGAAGGGATTGATGTAGTTAATATTGAAGGTAATCTTGTAGCTGGCGATTCAGGGGCTCCGGTTCTCGATTCGGCCAATAGGGTTATTGCCATTGTTGATGGCGGTCTCTTGGGCGGAATAGCGGCTATTTCTTTTGCAATCCCTATCAAATCGATAGTCTGGAGAGATGCTTCACGGTGGGGTTCCAGATTGAGGGAACTCGAAGGTCTGAATCCTACGACACTTTTTACTTTCGCTGAAGGTACGAAGTCAGTTGGCCCAGACATAAAAAGCGATCCCCAAAAGGAGTCTTCCTCAGCAGATGCTGCTCGCTCTTTCAGTCAGGGAAGCGAGTTGTTTAAACGTGGAAAGTATGCACAAGCTTCCGAACGCTTTGAACAGGCCATCAATCACAATCCGCAAAATGGCGAGTATTATTTCTGGCTCGGCTATTCTCGTTTGCACGAGCGGAAAATAGAAGGAGCAGAAAAGGCCTTTCGCGCGGCAGTGGAACGGACACCAAATAACGTCCGGTATAAAGAGTTCCTTGGGTCCGTCTTACTTAATCAGCATGAATGGGAGGAGGCAGAAACTGCCTTTCGCGACTTCCTACGCCTCCGTGACGGGAATGGAGACGTGTATTGTAAATTGGGTCAGGCATTGTACAGGCAAGAGAAGACTGATGAGGCCCTGAAGGCATTTCAAGAAGGTATTCGCTTAAACAGTGGAGATATAGAGTGCCGGCACGACCTAGGACATATTTATCTCAAAAGGCAGCAATGGAAAGAGGCGGAAGCACTTTTCAGCGAGTTAATTAAAACGGCGCCAAAGAAGGCCGAATTCCATGATCATCTTGGAGATTCCTTCGCGAGACAAAAGAAAGTAAAAGAGGCCGAAGCAGCTTATCGTGAAGCGGCTCGACTTGACCCGGGAAATGAAAAATATGCCAGGAAGATCAGTGAACTAGCTTTACCTAAAAATGATCGGTGAGAAGCGCCGGAAGACTAACATCCCGATTTTGCGAACGCGGCGATCGCTTGGCCTTCACGGCACGACGTGGATTGTTCCAAATTGGTGGAAGTGATGATCGAACGCAAACGCCATTGTGATATTCAGTTGTTGCATAACGACTTTGCTGGTGCAGTCGGTGAAGCTCCAATTCTTATCGTCAAATTGCTCAAATGTCTCCCACGCAAGCGCCAAATCAGCGGTAGTAATCTTGTGTATTTCAGCAAGACCATGATGAAAGAACCTCGCACCTAACAGTAGTGCACGTTTTTTCTCACCGCGAACTCTAAGCAGTGTGAGTGTCTCGTCAATCACGTAATCTGTGGTGAGCAAGGGAGAACGATTTGTAGCGAGCCACTGCACCGCTCGAGCGTGATCAGGATCAGTAGGTACTAGTGACGCGGCCACGCGCCAGTATCGACGAAGATCATTTATCCTATTTTCGTGGATATAGAAGCGAGTCGTGTTCGCGGCCCGGAAAAGCATCACTCAACCTCTCTAAAGGTAGAGCTGCAATTTCCGCGAGGATTTCGGCCGCATTGCCATTGGTTTCAGGTTGTTCGTGAGTAATAACAATTAGATCGAGCCGTGCCCCCTCCGGCAACTCCAACGGCTGCAGCGGGCGAATCATACCTTGTTCATAGATTGCTTCGATCTCTTTGGTCATCTGTTCTCCAAGGCGACATTATACACAGGGCCGCATTTTCCATGAATGATTCTTTAAGAGTCCAAAGGGCTTTGCCCGAAAAGTCATTAGACTTGATGGCGACAGCGAAGTGCTCCAGAGGAGCACAATGTTTATAGCTTTAATATCTCTATGGCTCTGCGCTCCAGCGGAGCGCAATGTGCTTTCAACATTGGATTTACATTCCGCTCCTGACGGAGCGGGTAAATTACAAAATCTTAGGGCTATAAACATTTTGCTCCTCCGGAGCAATGTCAGAGTGATTTTCGGGCAAAGCTAGTCCAACCGAACAATAACTGTGCTAGTCAAAGGCTGACGGCCTGTTTACGAATTGCGGCGGCAGGTGATGCCTGATGAGCGTTCCGCAAAGCGACACTAGACCGAGTGTTCCCACAACGAGTGCGGACATGAAGATTAGTAGTAATGAAAGCCTGATTAACGACTCGTACAGCTCTGAGGTTTTGTTCATAACGACATCTCCGACGTGAGTTTTTGAACGTCAAAAGATGAAGTTGCTGAATAGTTCGACTTATTACTATTGAGAAAGAATTATTTCGAGGAGTCGGAAGCGAAAATCGCTGTGCTATAGTCCTCGCACCCCTCCAAAAAAGAAGCGGGCCGACTTGTGGTGACGCACAAAGCCGACCCTAAACCCTCAACCTTCCAAGAAAGGATGAAGATTATGGCTAATCATGTTAGCGCAACCGCGCGCTCAGAAACACCTCACGTCAACCAAACAACCAGGACCAACACGATCGTCAATGCTCTGAAACGAAGAGCGCAGGCAATCTTAAACGACAAATCCATCGACGCGCAGAGCCGTGCCATTATCCGTTACGGATTGGAAACAAACGATCCGTGGCTTACTGAACTCGTGCGCCGCGCCGATGCAGGTGAAACGATTGTCGATACGGACGGCTTTTTACAAACGCCCGCGACTGGTGAAGATGATGCAAGCGAAGACAAGATCGAAGCACTGGCGGACATCATCTGCCGGGCCGGTGATGAATCTGCGGCTGCGTTGCTCGTGCTTATGGCGAAGCTTGAAAGCTCTACGCATCCCAAAGCACTTGCAAACACGGCCAAGCACTTTGCGTTTACTCGCTGCGGTGAGTTGAATCTGTTCGGAATGGTTGACACGCAGATTGCAGTAGTTGAGAGCGAGTTGTTGGAGGGCGATGCCCTTATGTCCTGATACACTCACCGTAACCATCCGCAGATTACACCGATTACGCAGATTGTTTGAATCTGTCAAATCTGTGTAATCTGTGGACCATGTTCGGCAACATAGATAGGGGTGAGGGGATTATCGAAGTCTCAGTCATTCATGCATTGAACCTGCCAAATAGTAGTTTGAAAGTCTGCAAGGATTACTGCTACCACGAAATTAGCAATCAAAGTCTACCAACTTCAAGACATGAGTCGGTGATTTCACGTGTGAGGTTCGTTAGCTTCAAAACAATACCTCTGAACTTCAAGACATAAGTTCGGAAATTCAACCTGCAGGTTATTAACAGCAAAGTGGGTGCTACTCAACTTCAAATCAATAGTTGGAAGACGCTGGATGCAAACCGCGGAGGTCAATACATTCCGCGCGTCGTTCAATGTGCAATTAGTTTTCAAATTGTCTCTCCATTGCATCAACCCTTGCTTCGTTCTTACTTCTTCGTAAAAGAACTGGTAGATTGTGACCTTAATTGACGGAAACATCTTGGAGGGCAGCGATGTACGTAATCACCGGAGCGACGGGCAATACGGGAAATATCATTGCAAGGACACTGTTGGGATTGGGCCAGAAAGTACGGGCCATTGGGAGAAGCGCTGAGCGCCTCGAGCCTCTGGCGGCCGAAGGCGCAGACCCATTTGTTTGTGATCTCAGTGACGCAGCGGCACTGACAAAAGCCTTCACTGGAGCGAAGGCCGTCTATGCAATGTTGCCGCCGAGCATGACCAGCGAGAACTATCGCGCCGATCAAGACAGCGTCACGAATGCGATTGCCCAGGCAGTTGAAGAAGCGGGTGTCGAGTATGTTGTCTCGCTCAGTAGCGTCGGCGCGGATAAGCCACAAGGCAATGGACCAGTCGCGGGTCTCCATTATCTTGAGCAAAGACTCAATCGGATTCCAGGTCTGAACGCGTTGCACCTGCGCCCGGGATATTTCATGGAGAACACGCTCGCTCAGATCGGCATTATTCAAAACATGAATACAACTGCGGGCCCGTTACGTCCCGATTTAGCGATGCCCATGATTGCAACTCGCGACATAGGGAGTGCTGCTGCGAGTGCGCTTCTGGCTCTCGACTTCAGCGACAAGCAAACACACGAACTGCTCGGCGAGCGAGATCTGAGCTATGCGGAAGTAGCGTCGATTATCGGCAAAGCAATCGGCAAACCGGAACTGCAATACGTTCAATTGCCGGACGAGCAAATTCGTGGAGCGTTTTTGCAAATGGGAATGTCAGCAGACGTTACTGATTTGATCCTTGAAATGTCTGCGGCCTTAAATTCCGGTGAGATGAAGGCCCTGGAGCAACGCACTGCGGAGAACACTACGCCAACTTCTTTCGAGTCGTTTGTGGAACAGGAATTCGTACCTCTTTATCGAGGCAAGGCTACGACCGCATAGTCATGCCGCTTCCTGTCGCTCACGGCTTGCTCGGAGCCGCCGTTGCCATAGCGGTCACTGAACAGTCGCGATCGCTTCGTTGGAAATTATTACTGACCGGCGCCTTGCTGGCCATCTGTCCTGACTTTGATTACGCGCTGAACTGGCTGCGGATCTCGGGCGGTGGATGGCATCACGGCTTCACCCACTCGATCGTGTTTGCCCTTGCCGTCGGCCTGCTGATGTCCACTGTTGTGGGCGAGAGGAAGTTGCGTAGTTTCATCCTCTTCAGCGGCGCCACCGTCTCACACACCTTGCTCGATTTCATGATCACTGAGTCGCGCGGGGTGGCCCTATGGTGGCCCTTCTCAGACCAGCGATATAGGCTCCGAGTTCCCAATCCGATAGATTACACTTGGAACGATACATCGTTTTGGGAAATCGTTATGGAGGTGCTCAGGATCAGTCTCACTGAGTTGATAATCTTTGGTCCGATCCTGGTTGTAGTTGTTCTGGTAAAGAGATTGTTGCTGAATCCTCGTCGATCCTCTGCAACGCCCAGTTAGCACTCGTTTGGACCCACTCGTGCGCAGATCCGCAGTTACAGTCCGGCCATCCGCTTGTCCGCGGCGTCGAGTTGGGGAAGGTTGTTTTCCGGGCGGTCGAGATAGAAGTAGGCGCAACTGGACCAGTCGTCCACGCGTTCAAACTTGCCGTCCTTCGTCATGTCCATCAAGACCTTGCCTGGACCAGCGCGGTAGAGCTGACGACCTGTGCGGTAGAAGCCGCCGCGGCTGTGATCTGCGAGATAGCCGATCTGCTGGATCGTGACGCGCACGTCACGGCGGAAGTAGACCGGATCTACGACGTGATAGCGGTAGAAGCACCAGCGCATCCGCGCCTCGTCCGCGACGGGGCTCCCTTGATAGAGATTAGCGTAGCGGCCCTGTCCCCAGGCGGTGCCGATGTAATCCTCCGCACCGGTCCCGGCTAGCGTCGGCAGTGCGGTGTCGCCGTCCAGGTAAATTTTTACCTCGCCCTCGCCCCACCAGGTGTTGAAGTACTCCGACTGATTAACGATGACGCCAATGTTCGTCCCGAGGTAGCGGCCGCGGCCCGAGACCTTCGGGAGGATCTCGTAATCGCGCTGGAGCGTCGTTGGGTTCTCGCGGCGCCAGTGTGCGTGGAAGTAAAGAATGTCGGCCGCGTGGCGGTCGCCGAGTGTGTAGTTGACGTCGTAGAAGAGTTCGGGCAAATCACGCCCGCTCTCGTTGCGCATCACGATCCGCATTCCTGTGCGGAAGGGCATCGGCACGACGCAGTTGAGGCTGCGGCCTTCGGGGTTCGAGAAGAGGGCTGACTCAAACTGCGCCATCTGCCCGAGACCCACGCCGAAGAAGTCGCCGACTGGCGCGCTCACCGCGGGGCTGGCGGTGCCGTCCCAAAACATCTCGAGGCGCAGGCCGCGGAGCATCTGCGGGCTGCGGTCGGGCATCGTCATCCAGATGCGACGCACCATGCCGGAAGTATTCTTCGCTTCGGCCAGCACGGCGGTCGCCCCCGCCTTGATGGCGATCGTCGGCGAGCCCTTGCGCCCGCCCATGGTCGTGCCTGCACGTCCCTTTTCACCCGTCGGATTCTCGGGGCTGGCCCAACGAGTCTCCACGTCCGCCGGCAATTCGTAGATGGCCTGTGCGTGCACAACCACTGCGCATGACAAAAACAGCAGCGTGAAAAGAGCGATCGACTTCATGTCAAGCTTCATCTGTTCCTCCGATTTAAAGAGGGATCTCTTTTAGTCACAGTGGTGGTACGTCGCTTAGTTCAACGAATCCGACGTCTATTTTCGCAGCCAGCGATGATCCACCATGAGGCAGCGATCCTGAACCACTTTGATCCCGGCTTTGGCGAGTGTTTCGGCCACGGCATCGTTGCGAATTCCGGATTGCAGCCAGACTGCCTTAGGCATCTTCGCCAGGATATCTTCAACGTGAGGAGGAATATCGTGAGATAGGCGAAAGACGTTTACGAGATCGACATCGATCGGAATATCAACGAGCCGGCGAAAGACCTGTTGCCCGAGTATTCGCGTCGCTTCCGGGTAGTAAACAGGCACCGGAATAATTTGAAAGCCGGCGGTCTGTAGGTAACTTGGGACATAGAAAGCCGGCTGGCCAGCTTGAGCCTCAGTTTTGATACCGAGCACTGCTATAGTGCGAGTCTCATTCAGCAGGTCGCGGATTTCGGCACTGGATGTAATGATGTTTTTCTGCCAATTCATGAGGTGAGTATATGCCACCTACGACAGCGGAGAAGAGCCCGGCGGGAGAGTAAAACTTCGAGGCGGCGATTGAAAGCGAACCGTGAGTATTTTTGCAAATTAAGGAGAGGGATACCTTGCCTGCCGCTATGACCTATGAAATCGATGGAACGCAGTTCTCAACTCTTGAAGAGTTCTTCGAAGAGATATGCCGCGTCTTAATACCGGATGCGATCTGGGGTCATAACCTCGATGCCTTCAATGACATTCTCCGGGGCGGTTTCGGCACGCCTGAGGAAGGCTTCTCGTTGGTCTGGAAAAATTCTGCTCTCTCGCGCCAAAGACTAGGATATCCGGAGACGGTACGCCAACTTGAGTTGCGTTTGGCTCGGTGTCATCCGTACAACAGAGAATCTGTTGCTAAGGATTTGCAATTGGCACTCAGGAATGAAGGCCCTACGGTTTTCGACTGGCTGATCGAGATAATTCGCTTGCATGGACCAGGAGGAGATGAAGAGGACGACCATGTGGAACTCATTCTTGCTTGAAGCAGCTTTTGCCGGAAAGTACCTACACCGAGAAGATCTCTCACGCAAAGGCGCAAAGGCGCAAAGGCGCAAAGCGCTACGCGTATCTAAGGGCTTTCTTTGCGCCTTTGCGCCTTTGCGCGAGAAATACTTCTTCCCACCGCCTGCATGTCGCCGTAAACCTTAAGTTGGTGTCTTAATCGCTCAGTTCTTAAGTTTCTTGCGCAGCTTTATCGCAATTCCTGTCAAACCGGTGCCAAGCAGAAGCAAGGTGGCTGGCTCGGGAATTGCGCCCTCAAATTCACCGTTGCCCGTGAATGAGGCTGCGCCGTTGATTGTTATCGTTAAACTCGAAACAGCTACGCCGGGTACGGTAAACTCGCCAGTCTCTTCATCGAACCCGAAAATAGGTTGCTCACCGAACATAGTCAGGGAAAAAACAGTGCTTTCGGTAAAACTCGCCACGATATGCAGTGGCGAGCCGTCGCCAAGCTGACCCGAGAACACTATGTTGACCGACGCCCCCGGTTCAAAAATATTCACCGTGCCATTTAACGATAGCGAAGTGGGTACCGGACCAGGCACTGTCCAGTTTTGAAAAATAGGCCCGGAGTGAATCCCCATCGCAAAGACGTTGACCTGCCCAGAACCGCCCAACACCACTACGGGTGAATGGATAAGCTGAAAACTGTTTACACCGAAGGTCGCTTGCGCGCCATACAGAGCACTCCCGCCGCCGGGTAAGACGCAAGGACCAAATATCGTATTCGTTGCTCCGATGCCAGCCTGGCCGCCGCATGGACCAGTCACGACGGCGTCAGCCAATGCAGTGGCAGGCAGGACCAGCAGACAGAACACGGCCAATACAAACTTCTTGTGTAGTAAGTTCGTCATTTGAAACCTCCTATTCGTCCTGGCGGGGGGTGGAGTCGCATGCTAGCAGCGAGTGAAACTCTCGTCAAATTTGAGTCTTAAAAGACACAAAGGAGGATCTGGCGTGAAGCTGTCACGGTTTTCTTCTTCCTCTACTGACTCCTGCCAGGCTCGAATGCTGCCTCATTTGCGATCTCATCGATTTCAATTTGTTGCGCAATTACTTCGAACATACTCGCGTTTTCTGCCCAGTTGGTAAAAACGAATCGTCTGAACGGGACGGACCATCATATGTTTTCACGAGAACACGAGTGGTTGCACCAATGTGGTGTACTTTGAGAATGGTGCCGTCGTGAACGTCAGGCTCGCTTATTACGTCGATGATATCAGGGTCACTCATACTTAAACTCTCACAGCGCGGAAGGCTAATCTTGTTCGTGCTAATTACGAGGATATTTAAAAGAATTTGCAAGTGGATGGCAGTGTGCTCGAAACGATCGGAGTTGGCATAGCTCCTCGTCACGTCGTCTTTGACGGAAAGAGTACTTGGGTCACGAACTCTACGAACAGCACGATTTCGCGACTGAGCATTCATTAATCCGCAGGAGCCTGGCGGCCCTCTTATCCGAGGGCCGCAACCCACGTGGGCTCCCAAAGCCATTCGTTTGTTCAGACGGATAACGAACTGTCACACGCCCGGCTGACACACAAATCGTCATAGAGGAAGCTAGTCGGCAGGAGGAACCCGTCATGCCACAAAACAAGCTTTCTGTCCTGCTGCTTCCCGCGCTCATAGTGCTCTTCTGGTCCAATCCAGTGAGCGCCTCGCGGCGGTTGGAGTGTCAGGAAACTAAAACGCAAACGCAAGCTGCCGCCAGGCTGAAGCCGGGTCAGTTCGTCCGAGTACGCACGATTAGCGGACGTGAGGTGAAAGGCCATTTCCGTTCCTTCGACGGGTCACGTCTCGTTCTGGAGGATAAGCGTAATTACGAGGTGATAACTGTCGCAGCCGGCGACATCGTCCGGATCAGGAGTGGGCGCGGGTTCTTAGGTTCGTTGCGGCATGCTTCGCGGATACTCGGGAAGCCTGTGACGGATTGGATCGACACTTATAAGAAGATGGATGCCCTGGGCGATCTGATGGGCTGAACGCCCAACCCGTACGCTGGGAGTGCTAAGCATCAGTCGCTGAAGATCGATGGACAAGCTATGTGGTCTTGCGGAGTTGTTCAAGTCTTCGCTTCGCCTTCATCAGAGTTTCCTCAAACTGCCGCTCGTCAAAACGCCATGGCTGGCAATCTTTCCTCGGATGAATGTCTATCTGAAGCAAATCAAAACCTTGCTCCATAGTAAGCATACAAACGAGTTCATTCCCATATGTTATTTCGGCCACCAGATCCTCGTAGTCTGGATCATCACCTATGGTGAATTCGAATTCAGAATCCATTTCTGCTCCCCCTTTTCTTGGCTCCAAGATTTCGAAAGGGTTTGTCAAATATGCGGCCATATTGGGCTGCTGTTACGACTACCGCCACTCTGCTGGACAGCCGTCTCTCACGGTGAATTCACAACGACCCTAAGGCGACATTTCTCAAGTTGCGCTCGAGTAATATGCGTCGCACTTGTGCAATGTTTGCTCGAAAATGATCCAACGTACGGCAATTCATAGGTGACGGGTAATAGGGATACTCGAGCCATTTGAAACCGTAAGTGTACGAGCATCCTCATTCCCGCTGCAGGCTTGTTACTGTTCTTATCAATCAAACGTTATTTTGAGTTTCGGGACAAAATATGGTGCACCGAATATCACCGGAACGCGTTTGTTACAGCTTTCACCGATACAGGTTTCTTCCGGTTTTACGCAGTGATTGCTCCTGGCGTTTTGTGCATTCGCCGCCATCGGAAGTAGCAGGAGTGTAATCAGGATTACTCGAATCATTTTACGTGCGGCCGAACTGTGTAGACATTCGTAATTGAATATTTCTGCACAGTCGAGACCTAAATACTGAACGCTGCACCTTGACGCTAAAATTTTTCAAATATTTCAGATTTGATTGGAGGCGGCGATCGGAATCGAATCGACGCGCCTCCGATTGATAAGATCCTGAAACGTTTTCACTCAGATTTGCCATCTATAGTGATGCTGCGGATTAACGATATATATGGCTTTACCCGTTCATTCTGGCTGACGTAAATCTGACTCTCGTTAGTCTCACTCAATGCTACCCAAGGAGACTGAACATGGACTTTCCAAAAGACACACAAGCCGACCTTGACGCTTTTTATTCAAAGCACAAACTTGGAGCTAATGGCGAACCTACGGCTGCATGGGAGAGGGAGCATCTCACGACCATCACTCCCGCTTACCCTCTCACCCTGGCGTTCCCACCCGGAACACAAGTGACCAAAGTTAAATGCCACAAAAAGGTGGCAGAGAGCTTGACGCGAGTGTTCGAGCAGATTCTCGAACATTACGGTTCGGTTGAGGAGGTAAGAAAGGCCCGCATGCACTTGTTCGCAGGCATGTACAACTTTAGAAAAATAAGAGGCGCCAACCGATTAAGCACACACTCCTGGGCGATTAGCATTGACATTGATTCGGCTAAGAATCCGCAAGGAAAGCCCCACGACGAAAGCAAGGGAATGATGCCGAAAGCTGTTGTCAAAATCTTCGAGGCAGAAGGATGGAAATGGGGTGGGAGATTCGGTGGTAAGCGAGTTGATTGTATGCATTTCCAAGCCACACGTTGAAGCAGGCGCGCTGGATTTCCCGTCGTTACTACTGGAGCAGTATTCCGGCTTTGGGTTTGAGTAAAGTGTTCTC
Source organism: uncultured Acidobacteriota bacterium (assembly GCA_963826255.1). GTDB lineage: Bacteria > Acidobacteriota > Blastocatellia > Pyrinomonadales > Pyrinomonadaceae > PSRF01. The sequence goes on along the minus strand of CAWGWK010000002.1, from coordinate 3,513,569 downwards.
GCGTTTGCGCAGTTTACTTCAGCGAAGAAATAGGCTCATTGCATGAGGCTGAAACGTGAGCGTGTAGCGATTTACACCCGGAGTGAGGATCAGTCTCCAGCATTACGGATCTGTGGTTTGCTCTGTCGGCTTGCTGAACTTCCAACGTGAGTCCTCGGTCAGCGAGGCAAGGGTTTATTTCTTCCTCGACTATCGTCGCGGAGTGACGCTCAAGGTGCTGTGGCTTCACCCACGCGCGTAATGAAGCCGAGGATCGTACCTTCGGGCGCCTGCACGTAGGCCACGGTCTGACCCCAGGGCATCACTCGGGGTGGCGTTAGCGCCGTCGCCCCAGCTTCCACGGCTACTTGGAACGCGGCAGCGACATCGCGCGTCCAGAACGCGAGTTCGGTCCCGCGCACGCGGTTGCTGCGCGCGTGGCCATAGCCGTCCGCGAGCATCAGCATCCCGGCGTCGTGCGATGCGATTGCCACGGTCTGGTCCTCCCCAAGGAGGGCGAATCCAAGATCCGCGTCGTAATACGTTGGCTCCAGGCCGGTCACACGACGGTAAAACGCTACGGTCGCGAGTACGTCGTCCGCGTAGACGACGGCAGTGGCGAACTTCAATATCTCGCTCATTCAGTTGGTCCTCCAATGCGGGTTGGCCTGAAGCTCGTTAGTTGAAGAGTCGAACTCCCCGGCATGGGCGTCTGCTTCTAACCTGACTCCCCGCTCAGCGAAACGACGATTCACTTCTGCCTCGACCGACTCCTGCCAAGCGGCTTCAATGCTGGCGTCAATTGAAGCGGTATCCTCTGCCGGAAGTCCAATTTTATTCCAGCTGTCTCACTCTGAGCGTAGTGGTTAGGGTTGTGATTGGAGGCGGCGATCGGAATCGAACCGATGAATAAAGGTTTTGCAGTCTTAAAGAGCCTGTTTCTCTGAGTTATTGGCAGTACCTCTAAGTACGTTTCTATCGAGGTTTTGCCCCTTGGATCACCTTCTGAGTATTGCTGAGATCCAGCTAGTATTTTTGCGCTTGCACAGTTTCTGCACAGCCATTCCGCATTTAAGAGAACCTGAGAGAGCTAGGCGGAATTCGTCATCGATGCGGAATCTCAGTCAGCTTGTTTTCCTCAGTTCTTGTCTGTTCCTGCCTGTGCTGATTCATTAGTATTTCCCGCTGGTCTATAATCGCTCAGTGTCTCTCAATATCGCTCTGTCTCACTGAGTTGGCACACTCCCGGCACACTGAATGAGGGCCTATGAAAGTTGAAAACTCCAACAAGACCCGACAGCAATCCCAGAGAGTAGTTTTATCGGTTGACACTTAGCTTTGCAACAGGACCGCTCGAAAGCGAAGGACTTCATGGATTCGAAAGCTATCATGACACTCACCGATGGTTTAGGAGAGTATAGTTTCGATGCGGAGATTAAGGATCTTTGTGCCGCATTCGAAATCGACCCGGAGATTGACCCCGTCTCAAAAAGGCCGGTCTATTATCGTCTCGCGATCAAATTGATCACAAAAGTCGAACATGGGAATCACCGAGAACTTCTTGTAGCACTCGTCGAAAGTCTTGTAACCCGAGCGAGCAACGCGTACGCGCACAGTGAGTGGGAACGCCGAACATATCACCACGGAATGTTGGGAAGGCTTCTGGATCTTGAAAAGGCAGTAAGTGAACCTGGACTACCCGATGAAATATCTGTCTCTGAAAATCGCCCCTTTCTGGCAAAGTCACGGATGAGAGAACACCTTGCTGCCGCCGCGACTCCCGTGACCATTGTTGATGCCTACGTCGGACTGGGCACGCTTGACTGTTTACGCGATGTTACGCAACCGATTCGGCTGCTTACAGGACATAGATCGCAGTCGATCGAGAATGGCTTCGATCGGGCGCTCAAGCAATTTCGTAATGAACAACACACGATTGAGGTAAGGCAACATCCCACGCTGCACGATAGGTACATTTTATTTAATGATCGCGGCTGGCTTAGTGGATCATCTCTGAAAGATGCGGGTAAGAAGGCATTCAACTTGATTGAATTCGTTGACAGCAGAACTGCTATAAGAGCGGAGATTGAGACAAAATGGCAAAGCGCCATAATCTATGTTCCCTAGATTATTGTGATCTCTTAGTGAGTGCATCACGAAAGCGCGTGAGAATGTCGAATAGCAAGTTGACAGAAAAGCCAAAAGCCCTGTCCGGTGGTTAAGTCGAACAAGGCTTCGTTGGTAGTCGCTACCATGCCGCGATGCGGTCTCGCTCTCTTTCGAAAAACGATCTTGCCTTACCTCTCACAGGCTACTCAGGTGCCGCTTTGTGCTTGCCCGTCCCGAGATGCATTGCCGCTACCAATCAGCAAGTGAGATTTTCGGCTCAGGCTTAAACAAAAGTTTGGTCAAAGCATCACCTCACTTTCGCGGGTCAGTATACCTTCCCGCTTATCATCAATCAAAATTTAGAACTTCACGCCAAGCTCGCGCAGTTTCCTATCCTGACTACCGGAGAGTTTTCCAGCGACTGCAAGTCCAAACAGTTTGCGACTCGCCTTATCGAAGCTGGAAAAAAGATAAAGCGTGTCAATCGCCAGTTCTAATTGGGCCACCGCCTCGCGTCTGCCTGTAGGGCCACGGTTTATCTTTTCCCTGACCTGATCCAATAGTTGCGCTAAGACAAGCGCGTCGTGCGAGTGTCTAGCGTAAACGGCAAGCACGGATTTCCAGTCTTTAGCAGCCTCTGACATATGGGAAATAAAAGGGCGTCACCTGCCCCCTCACCAAGAAAGGCGACGCCCCTGAACCTCACACTCTGGGCGTGTGTGAGGCTTGCTCAAAGTTCTTTCACGTCACAGAACTTCGGCAATGCGGGTTTTATATCTGCCGCTAAACGGAGATCGCAAGGCACAACCGTTGAGGGTGTGTTTCTAACTCATGCCGAGATTTCTTTATGAATTGAGACACACGTATCCATTGAGCCGCAGAGGCGGCAGTTCATTTGAGAATGAAGTGTTACCCTTAGTGGTCTATCTCAGACTCAGAAGCGTGAGTACCACACTAACAAGCAATGTGCTCGACGTGCTGGATGTGCTCGACGTTGCTGGTGGTGGTGGTGGCTCAGACTTGCCGCCAGTCGGCATATCGCCTGCGAAGATCGAGGTTGACAGCACGCACATAAGGGCAAGCGCCATTGCGAATCGTTTCATGGATGTAGCTCCTTTGAGGTTGAGAAAATGCCGAGATTTCTACATAAAAAAGAACGGGCAAGGAATGGAACAACAACGCAGGATTTCTTGCAAGGTTGGCTAGAGCGAATTACTATCCCGTTTGCATTCGCTCAACTTCTCGCTAATCGAAAGACTCAAATCTCATGCGGATTACCTCTCCGAAGCTGGACACGTCTCACCTGACTGCGAATCAAGAAGCCGATCTCAGATGCCGGACTGCTTTAGAGCTGAAGGACAGAAGCGAATATGACGCGGCGCGTGAGGCAATGTTCCCGCTTTGGAACGGGATTATCGGCTCCCGGCCCAACACGAAGGGACTGCATGACATCATTGTTCCCGAAGTGCTGTTGACCACCGGGATTCTTACAGGTTGGCTTGGCAGTCGCAGTGAGATCAAAGAGGCAGACAATTATGCGCGGGATTTGATCACTGAAAGTATTAGCCTCTATGAAGCACTCGGAGACTCGAAGAAGGTTGCAGAGGCGAGAGCCGAACTCGGGTACTGTTATTGGCGTTCAGGCGCAAACGATGAAGCGCGGATCTGGTTCTCCGAAGCACTGAAGAGATTAAGTACCGGAAACACCCGAGCTAACGCCCTGATCGGATTATCGTTTGTTGAGTGGGCAGAATCGCGTTACCGAGACTCGCTTAAGGTTCTGACTGACAACGCACCGCTATTTGAGAAAATCACTAGCCACACTTTCAGAGGCACTTATCACAATCAGATCGGAATCAACCTTAGAGCGATAGCATCGGCTTCAAAAGGGCACACTGATTATTTTCGCCGTGCGATCCAGCACTATCGCACCGCAGATGAACATTTCAAAGTCGCAAAGAATCTTGTCTATCGCGCTCACGTCAAGAACAATATCGGAAATTTGTTGCGTGATCTCCATCGCTTTAGAGAAGCACATCAATACCTAGAGCAAGCGCGCCGTTTGTTCATGCGTGTGAGAGATAAGGTGAGAGTGGCGCAAGTTGATGACACTCGCGCTCAGGTCTTTATCGAAGAGAAGAAATACGCAGAAGCCGAACTGATTGCGCGCACCGCCGCACGGAGTTTCGAGAGGGCTGGACGACAATGCTTTTTAGCTGAGACTCTGATCAATCAAGGGATCGCTCTGGCTCGAATGCGCGAGCCAACCCGCGCACAATTCATTTTTCAGCAAGCGATTGAGATATCGCACGAAGTCGGAGCACTGAATAGAGCCGGACTCGCCGCGCTAACTATGATTGAGGAATTAGACGCGTTACCGCGCGAGGTTCAATTAGTCGCGTATGAACAGGCGCGAGAATGGTTGGCAAGCAGTGACAGTCCAGACATAAAGCCAAGACTCAACGCGGTGGCAAAGAAAATCGACGGAGCACGACGCAAGATAAGAGCTGCCGATGTCAGTGAGGTTCTATTCAATAAACCCTATGACCTAGAAACAGAAGTTTTGAAGTTTGAGCGTGCTCGAATTAGTGAAGCACTGGCAAAGGTCAACGGGAAAGTGACTCACGCGGCGAGGCTTCTTGGACTTAACTATCAGAAACTCGCCTACATCATCGAAACGAAACATCCTGACCTGCTAAAGAAACGGACTCCGGTGCGTCGTCGTCCACGGAAACAGTAACCCTAATAAACTATTTGAGATTCTTTTGAGAGAAGGAGACACATCATGTACAAATTAAACAATAGCCTTAGAGTTGTTACTTTGGTTATCTGCACCCTCGCTTTCACCTCTATAGCACAAGGTAGCGGGGTAACGTTTGTAGGAGGCAGGGATGGTACAGCCGCGAATTCGTCCACTCGCTCTCTCTCATCTGGCGTTCAAGGTAATACGATCGATACACCAGGTAATTCTGCTGGAACAAGTTTTAGCGGAGTTATACAGTTTCTCGTTGCATTGCTTTATTGAGAACTCTTTGAGAAATCTTTAAGGACTATTAGAGCGGTGCTGGTCTAATGTGGCGTCTGTCGTTGTGAGGCAAGGGATTGAAACGTCCGCGCTACTTAGTCGTGGATGGGTCTAATCTGTGCGCGTCCCTTCTCTCAACCGAAACCGAAGGCCGATGCAGTGTCGGCCTTTGGTTTGCCAAACGATGAATAGCCCTGATGCCCTAACGTTCACTGACACTGATCAATGCCACTAGCATTGCGGCAACTCATTAATGCGGCAAAATCCTGTATTTCCTCACTCTCCGGTCCGTATGTGGCAAGGCAATTCTCGTTTGCAGCTCTAGCGGCTGCGCAGAAGTCCGGTTCGTAGGCAGGCGATGGAATTGCGTTGAGACACTCTAAGAAACTATTTCCGGCTTCGTAACGGCAGTCGCTCTCGTCCGGATCCCAAGGGTAGAACGGCGAGGCGCGACAATTGTAAAGCGTTCCGAAATAGCTGTAGTCGTCGCAGTCGTAGACGGCGCTGAAGTAGTCATAGTCGGACCAAGCGTACACAATCTTAACCTGGGGGCTGTAAAGCAAAGCGCCAAGCAGGACGAGACAAGCCCCAACCCGAAGAAATTGTTGTTTGTGCTGTTTCTGCATGTTATTACTCCCTCATGCTGGTGAAGTTTAGGGGTTCCTCGGCGAGCACTGTGAGCGAAGCAGGTTGGTCGAGGCATTTACCAATGCGATACCGGACAACTTAGGGCAGACTCTAAGATGTGTCAAGAGTTTCTGCGTCGCCTTAAGTAATGGCAATTGCCATAATGCCGGACTCTTCCATTGATTCCCGCTGGTCAGTCAACTATATTATCCCCCTAATTGGCGACATAAAGTGAGTTGTCATATGCACCGTAACAGGAACGAGGGGGGGAGATGGACAGTGTTTCGCCGGAAATCAGCAAAGCTATAGAACATTCTTCAAAGTGTATGGCTAGAGCGAAACGAGTGTCAGAAAAAGCGGCCCGCCTTCGAGAAACCTCACAAAGACTACAGGAAGAATCCGCCGCGCTGTTACGCTACAATCGAGGCAGGGGTTCGTTAGTCGGCAATTTACGCTTGCCCAAAGAGCCGCGCGTTTGAGCATTAGCACCACGTAGCAAGTAAGCCAGTCTTTCGTGACTTCTTTTTTCACTTGGCGCGCTTCCTCATCATCGTTGCTCTCGAACTGTTATTTCTTCGGCATAAGTTTGATCTGGTTGAGCACGAGGATTACGGGAACATGGGTGAAACGTTTGTGTACAAGTTCGAAGCCTTCCGCCTGTACGTCATTAACGACAGAGGGGATTACTACGCTCAGTTAAGCCCGGACGCGCTTACAGCTACCACTCATCCTTGAGTATCTGGGACTCGCCAAGGAGCGGGAAGAGTTCAGGATACACGGCCTTTTCTACCTGGGGAAGCAGTTGTGGTTATTGAGTAGGAACATGGCCAAGGTGCGCGAGTTACTCGAGGGGTTCCAACCACGCCAAATCAAAACTGGATGAGTTCGAGGCCACGAAGTTAGAGCAGCTCGTGGAGAGTTTGAAGAGACGGTAGAGCTTAGACGGTTTTAGAAAACTACCCGGATTTTTTCGCTTTGGAAGACTGGTCAGTCAACTATATTACTCCCCTTTTTAAGGTGTCCAGGTTGTCCAGGTTGGCGGCTCCCGGATTCTTACCCGAAGGATTTGTTGAACACCTTTTTTGCCGCTAACTTCTGCGAACTCGAATGCCGTCTTGATCGAAATTCAAAGCTGATGGGCTTACTTCGTGAGGTTCACTTGCTGCCCGCCATTTGCGGCTATGTTGAACTGCAAAGCTGGCGTGTTGCGTGAGAGTTTGCGCACGCGGGCGAGGGTTTCGCAAGCTCTGGTGAAACGTCGCTGTGCGGCGCTCAATCTTTTCTCCCAAAAGATTCCAAGCGTTAGCGTGATCGACTGCTTCATGGTGTTTGAATAACTCAACCCTACGAGGTTAAGTTTGAGCCAACACAACGCAGCCTGTTGAATCACAAGCTGCTCAAGCATTGGCGCACCGTCATAGCCGAGATCCTTCTTTAGCCGCTTGAAGTCTATGCTTCCAACACTCTTTAAGTGCTGCTGTCGCGTGAGCATTCTCAAGAACCATAACCTCTGCAAGATAGCCAGCACTCGCAGTGTCTCGCCAAAGTTCCAGCTTTCGGTTGTCGCTCAAAAGATCAGCCAATGCCTTAACGTCTTTCGGATGCGGGTGCTCTTTGTTGGTTTTGTCGAGTAGTGCGTGAAACGTTTTGCGAATCTCTTCGGCTTTATCAGTGATAACTTTTTCAACATCAACGGCCATTGCGTTTGCGCCTCCATTGCCTCTTGTGAGTGTGAAAGCCGGCAGTTAATAGTGTTGCCTCGGTGAAGAGTTGAGACAGTTCTATCGCTCGATCTAAAGCAGCTTCTACTCTCTCCAATTCGTCAGCTTCGATCGATTTCTTCACCCGCATCATTGTCTCGACTTCAGCCGAACTCGATTCAAACTGCGAAATCATGTGGGCCATCTCGCCACGTCCGACATAGGTTGACTTCACGCGAGATCCTTCGCGCTCTTTGCGATAGTAATAACGATTGTTGCCGCGTTGTTCCCAGCCCATTTTGTGCTACACCGAACTCACTTGTCCCGCTTTGTAGGTCGCCTCGCAAAAGTCTAGCACGCTCGCGTTACTCACGGGCGCGCGTTTTTGTCCTAATCTTAGGTGTTAACAATGATGTAAGGAAATATTGCATCGTGCCGCACTGTAGTTGTATAAGCCTCTCCTTTACTAGCTCTTTGTAGAACCAGAAATCTATGGGAGATCCCTCATGAAAAGCACGTCCTTACGATCAGTCACTCAGCTCTTTCTTTATTTTCATAAGTCGAGATTAGCTATGCGCTGGTCTACTGAACAAGCGAATGACGACCAGATCCCAAGCGCCTTGAACTGAGGAAAGGGTTTACTTAACGAACCATCTAAAAAGCACCAAAGGCTAAGGAGAGAGTAACCATGCAGAACGAGTTGGGGTCGATTCGATTAATCGAAGTGCCACCCACATTGCGAAGTCGCCTTTTACCTAACAGTCGAGAGAGTGAAAAAGAATTGCTCGGGGCAATCCTACTTGATAACGCTCGCATAGAAGAAGTTACGCAGGTTCTTAAGCCGAAGGATTTTTATGATCCTAAACACCAACTGATTTTCCGAACGATGATAAGCCTTGCCAAGCATCAGGCTGAAATAAATCCCATCACAATTGGAGAGGGCCTTCGACGAGAAGGATTATTGGAGAGTGTTGGTGGCATTAGTTTCATTACTGAATTGACCTATGGGTTACCTCACTTGGCCGACATCTCGCAATCTGCAAGAACCATTCGCGGAAAGAGTTTGTTAAGAGAGCTGCTCCGTTCGATCGATAATCTGGGGAATGAAGCTTTGGACGAAACGGATAAGCTAGAGAATGTCTTGGAAAATGTGGAACAAATGGTCAACGCTTTAACGGGTGAGTTTCTAAAAGACTACAAGGAGTACAAAACGGGAGCATTTGAGGAACTGAGGAAAGTTCAAAATACAAGAGGGTCTAGGTCCAAGAAAAGGCGAGACAAGGTATTCATTAGCTACAGTCATAAAGACAAGTCTTGGTTGAATATGCTTAAGACTGTTCTTAAGCCAGTTCTCAGAGCGGAGGATTTATCGATCTGGGACGACACAATGATTAAGGCTGGAGCCAAATGGAGAGACGAAATCCAGAAGGCTCTTGATTCAGCGAAAATTGCTGTGCTTCTGGTAAGTCCAAACTTCCTTGCTTCCGAGTTTATTTCGGAGAAGGAACTCTCTCCATTGCTAACGGCATCCAAAGCCGAAGGCTTAATAATTGTCTGGATTGCTCTCAGTACCTCGTTCTACGACAAGACGGAAATTGCAAATTACCAGGCCGCTAATGATCCTAGGAAGCCGCTGGATTCTCTTTCAAAAAACAAGCGAAACGATGAACTCCATAATATTTGTTTGACAATTAGCGAGGCGATGAAGTCGGACCTTTAGAGATTTCCATATCCAAGGTCGTAGTGGCATCCACTGGAGCGGTCCACACGCCCCGCTCTGATTCCGGTTGGCCCGCCAAGGTTACCCGCCCCTCCCTATCTGCCCCGCCCCCCGTCCACTCTCGTTTTAATCGCCTAGAGCACAACGGTGAATGAGTTGTGGGCTCGCGAAAGGTCGGGAATGTGCCGCCTGACTTGCACACCTTTTTGTTTTTGACTCCCGTAGGTGTGACGTTGCCTGAAACTCTGACAATGAAAAGATAGAACTCCCGGCAAGGGGGTGTGCCTCCAGCGTGAGTCCTCGCGCAGCCAAGGGCGGCATTACAACCTCATCTTTCTTTGAGCTTGGCCAGAGCTTCGGTTATCGCAGCATTATCATCAATACGCTCACGCTCATGCCCTTGGTCACTTGCTTGCTGTCCCTTTACTTTCTGACGTAACAGCCGCTCGCGGTACTGTTGATTGGCGGCTGTCATGTCAACTTCTAAATTCTCTGCAAGCAGAGGCAGTTCTTCAATGGCACATTCTAATACAAGGATGTCACCATGAACGCTCGCCGCTCTATTCGATACCATCCTCATTGCCCATTCCCTATTGAAAAGCGCAACCCACTCAGGGGTGGGCGCGCCAGAAAGTTGGAAGGGAAATTTTTTGGAATGTCTTCTGGAGCCATCACGCACCTGGGCCTGTTCTGGGTTGGCAATAATTGTGATGTCTTGGAAATCGATGGACATCGGATTGCTCCTTTAGCCGCTCGCTTTTCTTAACGTCAGTTAGAAACGTTCACTTGCTGATTCCCAACATTCACCTGCTGCGCATTTTGAATCACCACTGGCGCATAACGTCTCAAGTCTCGCAGTTGTCGCAACACTCGCAGGAATTGCCGGTTATAACCGTCTGCTAGTCTGTGAGCGTGTTCTATTGCATCAGCTTCCGATTGGTAAGGCGACTTCCAGCCGCTGGACGCGTACCGCTTTAGTGACTCACGTTGATCATTATGGATACCGATTGCTCGCTCATGCGCGATCCCGGACCAGTACATTTGTAAGGAGTAAGCCACCGCCATCATTTCTATCATACCCGACTCAATGCCGCCTTGCGGCTTCCACTGGTCCAAGAATGAATCACGGATCGCGAGATACTGCGCGCGCGCGAAAGGATTGGCATTGTGGCCTGCCACTTCCGCCCCGCGCTTACCACTTTCCAATTCATCGTCTGCCGCTTGTCGCACTCGCGCCCAAAGGGTTAGAGCGTCATCTCGATCCACTTCCGCAAGCGCAGCGATGTGTCCCCAAGTTACCTTCTGCGGTTGCAGACCTTCGACGCATTGACGCCGGCGCTCGTAGATTTTCAGCGTCTCTTTTACCGCTTCATCGTGAGATAGCGGCTCGCCAAAATCCTTCTTGTAAAACTCGATTGTCTCAATGAACGATTGTGCCGCCTCAGTTAAGACTTGGCGCGTTTCCGCGTGGTCCTGGCTAGTTTGGTATTCGTGCTTCCGTGTGATCTTCTCGCCGTTGCGCTCTTGAACATAGGTCTGCTTCACCTTACGAAGTTTTGACCGGCGAGCAGTGCGCTCGGATCGATCAATCTCAAACAGCTTTGTCTTTCGCGTTGGATTACTCACTGGTCGAGTAGTTTAATGAACTCGCGAGTTTGTGCAAGCAATTCTTTGTATTCAGTACGACCGGCGCGGAGTTGTGCTTGCAACTCCCGATGCGCTTCACACGCCGCGAGCACCTCAGCGAGTTGATCGCGCCGCACGTATCGACGGGAGCGAACGCCATCGCAGTATGTCACGCGATAATGTGCGACGTGACGATCTCCTCGCTCACAGCGGCAGTTTGATTTCCCGCACCTGATCCGCACGGTTGCGACGAAACCGGGCAAAATCTTAATGGCTGAATTTTGAGTTTTGTTTTTTTCCGTGTGTGGCATCGCGACCACCCAAACATCTTTTCAGTTGTCGATGATATGCGCAGACCCCCGTCAGCGGAAACAATAGACGGGCTGGTTAGTCAAGTATGTATTCCCCCTTATTAAGGCCGCTCTATATGCTGGAAACAAGGCATAAAGATCTGCTCAACCAGCGGACTATAGCGCGGCGTCGCCCACGGAAACAGTGATTAGTCTTAACTTTGAAAGGGTCGGAGAGAACCGCCCTTGCCGGTATTGCTCCTCTATGCGAAGATCGCAACGTCTCAACATTGTGCTGATCGATGACAAGTTAGACCTCCCAAAAAGTAACAAGACGCTCCCGCCACAACTCCCAAACTCAACCTCAGGGAGGCGAAATGTCCTTAAACATCAACTATTCAAACTTGCCGGAGTGTCGGACGAAGCTACCGGAAAAGCTCAAACAAATCCGAGACCGAACAGGACTTACGCCGGATGAATTTGCGCCGCACGTCAACGCAAAAGACGGAAAGGCGGTTGAGAAGTACGAGAAAGGTAAAGCCGATCTTCCGGTTTACGTCTTGATGCGTTATTGGAAACTGAGCGACGTGCCGTTAGAGAACATCCTGAACGATGATCGCGATCTGTGGTTTGGACATCGCGTGAATTGAGAAATAAATGAGAATTCTCGCGGCCTTTCTGATCATCATTAGCCTGGTATTACTTGTCTTCGGCTTAATCTGTCTAGAGGCTCATGCGCCGCCAGAGGCGAAGACCGCAGCTCCGTTTATGATCGCGGCTGGGCTGTTTTGGCTAATCGTCGGCATCGTGATAGCCGTGAGGGCAATTCGCGCGGAGTAATCTGCTCTGCGGTCCATTGATGGGAACTGGAAGGCCGATCTGAGTGTCGGCCTTTTGGTTTTTTAGGTGTCCTTGCGAGACGACAGGCTGAGATTCTCAAAAGTAAAGGGCGCTACCCTGTTTCAGCACAGCAGCGCCCTAGCCTCATATCTGGGCCAATGAGGAGGCTTGTGGAGCCTAGTAGGAAAATCCTAACATTCCTGTATGTGCGCTAACACACACATAGGACCAAAGCAGTAGCCCTAAACGTGGGGAGAAAAAGGGCGCTACCATTTTACCCCCCGGTAGCGTCCCGATCGCCTCATAGTCTGGGCCGTTTGCTTATGAGGCTCTGGGTTGAAGAGCTTGGTCCAAGTGACATAAAAAGAAGATTAGATCGGTTGCGGTTCAACAAAATTACTTGAGCATCGTGGAATCGAGGCAATCCGTTTTATACTCCATGTCTGTGTTTCCTCGCTTTCATAGTATCAGCCATAACGGATAGTTGACCGATGTACCGCGCATTTCAACATTACTAGTTGGCAAGCGAGCTATAAGAGCACCCCAACTCGCAGTCTCACAAGCTATTGAATAACTTTAAAGTAGTAGCGGCGGCCGAATTTGCTCTATGGACAAGACTCCCCATATTCAATCGTCCAAGTTCTGCAATTGCCCTCAAAAGGCTTCCATCCCCATCCAGAAATCCATTCACCGTCGCAACCTCTCAACCACTGACCTTCAAGTGATGGGCAAGGAGGTTGTGGCCCAATTATGCAGCTACAGTCCCACCAGACGCTGTAATGCATCTGATATCCGGCCATTGCTTTACTTGTTTGCGTCGGCTCGTTCGTCGGCAAGAGCATGAATAACGCAGCGGCGGAACGCGTCTGACGATTAAAGGGTTCTACAATCTGAAAGTCCCCGCCGGCTCTTTTCGCATCATCGACCAGCCGGGAAACAGGTTTAACCTCATCATTCCTTGCCTGAGGCGGTTGCGTCGGTTCCGAGCTTTGGGACGATACTCGCGACCCGGACAAGCTCAGCAGCACTGCTACCCATATGACAAAGAAGATTGGGAGCAAGCCTCTTCTCAACAGCTTGCTGCGCATGATTGAGGAGTTTTTCATGGTGTAGGGTTCCTTTCTGATATAGATCTGTGAGTGTTGGCGGTGTTACGCGCCATTTCGCAGATTCGGTAGTAGGTGTGGGGGTGGTGAAGTCTCCATGAGAAGATTGGTTGAACTGATCACGGTAACTTTTTGAGCAGTCACGTAATACAGCGAAACTGAGCGTCAGGAGGGTTATTGTGAACGTTCACTTAATGACGCGATAAAATGAACTTTGGTTTACGGTAAGGGAACATTTTGAGGCTCCGTGAGTTTGAGTTAAAACTAATGGGGCACCAGGCTGGATTTACGCGGTATGTAAATCCCCCAGTCGCGCACCTTCTACTAGTTATGACAAAAAGCGAATTAATGTTTCAGGTAGAAGCGGCAAATATTTTTCGCACTTTGTTGAATGTGCAAGGTACCTATCCAGCCAATGCAGGTAGCGAAGCAGAGTCAACCGGAGATACTTGAAGTATTCAACGAATCGGCCCCTAAGGACGCTAGACGTTGACGCGCAAATCGAATCAAGACGACACATTCAATTGCTGATTCCCAACGTTGACCTGCTGCGCGTTTTGAATCACCACTGGCGCATAACGTCTCAAGTCTCGCAGTTGTCGCAACACTCGCAGGAATTGCCGGTTATAACCGTCTGCTAGTCTGTGAGCGTGTTCTATTGCATCAGCTTCCGATTGGTAAGGCGACTTCCAGCCGCTGGACGCGTACCGCTTTAGTGACTCACGTTGATCATTATGGATACCGATTGCTCGCTCATGCGCGATCCCGGACCAGTACATTTGTAAGGAGTAAGCCACCGCCATCATTTCTATCATACCCGACTCAATGCCGCCTTGCGGCTTCCACTGGTCCAAGAATGAATCACGGATCGCGAGATACTGCGCGCGCGCGAAAGGATTGGCATTGTGGCCTGCCACTTCCGCCCCGCGCTTACCACTTTCCAATTCATCGTCTGCCGCTTGTCGCACTCGCGCCCAAAGGGTTAGAGCGTCATCTCGATCCACTTCCGCAAGCGCAGCGATGTGTCCCCAAGTTACCTTCTGCGGTTGCAGACCTTCGACGCATTGACGCCGGCGCTCGTAGATTTTCAGCGTCTCTTTTACCGCTTCATCGTGAGATAGCGGCTCGCCAAAATCCTTCTTGTAAAACTCGATTGTCTCAATGAACGATTGTGCCGCCTCAGTTAAGACTTGGCGCGTTTCCGCGTGGTCCTGGCTAGTTTGGTATTCGTGCTTCCGTGTGATCTTCTCGCCGTTGCGCTCTTGAACATAGGTCTGCTTCACCTTACGAAGTTTTGACCGGCGAGCAGTGCGCTCGGATCGATCAATCTCAAACAGCTTTGTCTTTCGCGTTGGATTACTCACTGGTCGAGTAGTTTAATGAACTCGCGAGTTTGTGCAAGCAATTCTTTGTATTCAGTACGACCGGCGCGGAGTTGTGCTTGCAACTGTCTATGCGCTTCACATGCGGCGCGCACTTCCGCGAGTTGACCGCGCCGCACTTATTTGCGAACGCGGACGCCGGAATGATAACTCACGAGGTAATGCGCCGTATGCCGAGCTCCGCGAGCACAGCGACAATTCGATTTGCCGCACCTAACGCGAACGCGAGCGATAGAACCAGGCAACATCTTAATGGCTGGTTTGTCGTTTTTGTTTGAATGATGGGTTGATAGCTGCCCTTTCGATTTAGTGGATTTTCTGATCACTCTCTGTTCCTACTCACACTATTAAGTCCTTGATAAACAACGACGGATCAACTTCGGTGTGAGTGTGTGTGAGTGTTTTGACATCCGCTTCCAGATTTAAATTTTCGAATCCTTGTTGGGTTTAGAAACACTCACATTAACTCACACACTCACACTACCCGCTCCAATTTCCACAGCACGGCCCGCCGGAACTTGCGTGCAGATATGATGCGCCACTCGCCAAACACTCGATCACGATGACGGGCAATTTCCTTTCCGAGAAAGATTCGGCGCGCTTGCTCGCTTTGACCGTGCAGTTCGAAGTTGTCTAATCTTGCTGCGACTGGGAATAGCTCACTCACTGAGACCTCTCGATCCTGAAATTCATCCCACCATTCCTCGACGAAGATCTTAAAGGCAGCCCCTTCGAGATCTGCCGCCTCGTACAACCGATTTTGATTGTCGAGGAAACCAGGAATTGCCACTGCTCCCAAAATGCCGCCGATGATGTCGGACCACCGTTCGAACGACCCGAGGCGCTTGCACTTGGAAAGAGGCTTACCCAGCGCGAGCCATTCATTAACATAATCAACACTGCCCAGATAAGTTCAGCCCGGTGGTCCATGGCCCAGGCTGCTAGGTCTGGATGCTTGAACTGGTCACGCTGCCAAGGTCGTTCATCGACAGGATCAATGCGAATACGAATACTTCGGCGCGCGATTTCAGTTGATAATACCGGATTGTTGGCCGTGCATACCCAGGCGCATCGAACGGGCAATGTGACCATTTCAGTGCGACCGAGAATGCGGTCTTTCCATACGTGTGCTGTCAAGGCAGCCGCTAGTTCCGCAGAATCTAGCATCGTTCGGTAGTTATCTAGGAGTATCACGCTGACGCCTTCAGTCAAGGCCGCAGTCAGCCGTTTTCGCGTCTCTTCCCCGGAACTGGCGGGCGGTATGATCGTCACGTCGCGCCCAATTGCTGGAATTAGCGCAACTGTGGCCACCAGTCCTTTGCCGCTGCCAGGTATGGGCGATTCGATCAAGTGGAGTGGCGTTGGTCCATCAATCAGGTTGCGCACGAATGGCAGTAGCAATAAGGCTAACAGGTGCGCCCGGTCGGAGTCTGAGACAAAGGGGAAATCGCTCAGCAAATCGTCGAGGATCAACTCTCGTGCCTTCTTTACATCAGCAGCAGAGGGATGCTGAGGAACCTGATCCAGTTGCAGATTTGATGCTTTATCGAAGTACGTGAGTGAGTGGGGATGATAACCCGCGTCTGTGACCAGAGTTCCGTCAGCCGCAAAAACGGGAGCCTCGACAATCCGCGTAACAATTGGCAGTGGATAGTGCGGCGCTGCGAGCATGTCTTGGCATACGGTGTCCGGTGGACGCGCATCCTCAACATTCCCGTGCTGGTCCGTTCGATACCAATGAGCAGAACGAGCGAGATGATGTCGAAATTCGTGCAGATTCAACCTCTTTAGCAGCAGAATGCCTCCACTGTCGCGCTGAATTCGGCACACGGACCCGCCGAACTGGAAGAGAGTTGGAGGATTATTACTTGCTTCTAGTGCGTCCCAAACAAGTTTGCTAATGGTTAACAGGTCTTGAATACCGGCATCAATATCGATCTTCGGAGGTGGTTGCGGAGTCGATACTGCTTTTAGGTGCGCTTGACCTGGACCTGGCGCTCTGCCCTTGTGGTTGTCTGTGCTCCTTTGGTTCATCACACTTATCTAGCGAAATCGAAACGGGAATTAGCGCTCGATGTGTTTGGCACCACATCATGCTCCGTCCTTCATCCCTGCTTTGGAAAGCTAATGCTCTTAAACTGCTCGACGCGTGGTAGTGCTTTCGGTTTCTGCGAGTTTGCCTCCAGCCGCGATCCACTCGCGAAGCGCGGGCATATTCACTCTAAGCTGGCGTTCACCGATTTTCACTAACACACCGGCTGGCAAGCGTCTCGCGATTTCATAAGCTCGCACGCGGTTTACTTTTAGAATGTCGGCCAAGTCTTTGTTGATCGTTCCTAGTTGCTCAGACATATATCCTCCCATACGAATCAGTCTCTAGCGTGACTGTATGGGATCGCCGACTTCTAACGTCTGCCAAAACTCAAATTAATTTTGGCGGACGTTGAAATTCACTCTTTTGAGCAGGGAAAGTGTTTGCGGTATAGATCGGTAAGCCTCTGCAACCGCAAGGTGGAGTTGAGGAAGTACGACCGGAATTTGGGCGACTGATTGAGCAATCAATCTTAGGGTCTGCTGGACGTGCGGACGCGTTGCCCTCATCAACACGATGGACTGATCTAGCTGTAGCTGTGCAAGGATGTCGGGTATGCGTGGAATCGATTGAGCTACAAGTTGCGCCGATTCAGCCATCTGCTGCCTGAATACTTGAGCGATTTGCGCGGCACTCTGAGCTATCGCGTATCGGGCGGACTCCCTGGCTGACTTGTTGTGCGTGCCGAAAGAATTAACGGAGCTAATCAGATAGTCGCGACGACGGTCGTCGTCAACGAATTTGTAATTCTCCAATGCGTCAATGTAACGAGGAACGGACCGCTCGCTAAACGACCGATCTTGTGAGTTGCGAAGCATCCGTGCCGCAAGAATCTGGAGAGTTGGTTTCTTTCGACCATCGAAATATGGCTTGATCCTTTCGTATAGCTGTTTTTCCTCGGTTGTAAGTAAATCCAAGCCGCAGAATTTGTCGCCCTTGCCCAACGACGGCTGAGTGAGCAACCGAAAGCCAATACCATTCTTCAGATCTAAAGCTTCTTCGCGGGTTAGCTGTTCAAAATCTATTCGCCGAACTGCGCAAGCAGGGCCAATGCCGTCGCCTTTCGGTTCGCATACATTCTTAACGCGGGCCATCATGAGATACAACTCGACTCCGCGTTCGACCTGGATTGGGTAGTCACGTTTTCCCACAATGCGCTCGAGATCCGTATAAGAAAACACCTCCCCATAGACCAGGAGTTTATCTATAGCCTTGAGCGTCGAAGCTGCCGGATATTGATCGCCTGCCGCTTCCCACCGGCAAATAGCCTCAATACGTTCGCCGTGCGTAAGCGGATTCATAGCAGAACTAATCTTAACACACCCGTACACAAGCGGAATCGGAAAAATTAACGCTTGCGTATATATACGCGAGGCGTATAATGCCTACATGATTAGAGTGGAACTAACGAAGTTACTCGGCGAGCGAAGTCTTTATTGGCTTTCTCAGGAAAGCAGCATTCGCTGGCCGACGATCGCGGCAATGGCAAAGGGGAAGCTCAGAAGAATTGACTTCGAAGCGTTGGACCGCATTTGCGAGGCGCTCGAATGTCAACCAGGTGACTTGTTGGTGAGGGTTGAACGCAAACAAAGACGAAAGAGGTAGTTTATGGCGAATGGGTACATTCAAAAGGAAACGAGCACTTGCTGGATTGCTCGCGTTGAGCACTATAGGAACGGCAAGCGCCGGTACGTCTCGAAGGCGTTTACAACCGAGAAAGAAGCAAAGGAACATCTGCAAAACCAGCAGAGTGCTAAGAACAACGGTGAATTCGTCGAACCTTCAAAGGTAACGCTCGCTGTATTGTTCGATGAGTGGCTAGATACTATCCGACCGCGAGTCACGCAGCGCACGGCTGACGGTTATGAGGGCTTGCTTGATCGTTATGTGCGACCCGAACTCGGGTCAAAACGGGTCAACCAACTTGAGACTCGCGATATTCAGCGGCTATACGCGGCCATGCAATCACAAAAGAGTCTCAGCGCCCGGATTGTGCGCCACACTCACGCTGTTCTACGTCAAGCGCTCGAACAAGCTGTTGAATGGAAGCTGATCCTTCGTAACCCTGCCGACTTGCTGAAACGCAAGCTGCCAAAAGTATCCGAAGCCGAACGGCGCGTATTAGATGAAATTGAAGCTGCCGCATTTCTGAAAGCGTGCAATGACAAGCCGCACGGGCTGATCTTCGAGTTTGCCCTGCTTTCGGGAATGCGTCCCGAAGAATACCTAGCGTTGCAGTGGCGAGATCTCAATTTTGAACGCAACACAGCACAAGTACGTCGGGCGCTAGTGAGACATAAGAAAGTCTGGCGCTTTCAGGAGCCAAAAACGAAGGGAAGTAAGCGCAGCGTTACCATTGCCGCGAGTCTGAGCCGAAAGCTCGCGATTCACAAGTGTGTGCAGGCAGAGCAAAGGCTGAAGATTGGGAATGAGTGGCAAGCGCACGATCTCGTGTTCTGTAGTGAGTTCGGAACCCCGTTATCGATTCCTAACCTTACATACCGCTACTTTCGACCGATACTGGAAAGAGCGGGACTCCCTCAGATTCGGTTGTATGATTTGAGACACAGCCACGCTACGCTGTTGTTAGCCGCAGATGAGCATCTAAAAGTGGTTTCTGAGCGGTTGGGACATAGTACGATCAGGCTTACGGCAGACACCTACAGCCACGTTTTGGAGTCGATGCAACAGGGAACTGCCAGTAAGCTCGAAAGCATGTTATATGGCACTTAGTGAAGACGCGAAGGCGCGGCTTTACAGTCCCTCTTCACTCGAATCAGGCACTGCTTTTGCTCTGCTCCAAACTTTTTGCACAGTTAGGGGCTATTTCTGCACAGTACGCGACTAATCTAATGTGGCCCATTATCGCGCTAAGTTGTTCAGTGGTTAGGGTTGTGATTGGAGGCGGCGATCGGAATCGAACCGATGAATAAAGGTTTTGCAGACCTCTGCCTTACCACTTGGCTACGCCGCCATATCCGGAAGCATAAAGGATGAAGGCGGAAAGATGAAGCAGCACTTGCTCGAAAGCCCGAAAGCTTTCGTCCTTCATCCGCCCGCCTTCATCCTGATTTCGTGGAGCGGGAGACGAGATTTGAACTCGCGACCCTCGCCTTGGCAAGGCGATGCTCTACCACTGAGCTACTCCCGCTTTCTAAGAAAACCGCAGTTTTCAAAGTGGTGGAGCGGAATGTACCCCTTTTTGTACCCCTCAGTCAAACATAGGTAGAAAATCGAAAATGTACTCATAACTATGCTAATGACTTGCTGTCCGCGCTTCTATCTAGATATCTGAGGTGAGGAGCATTTAGTACGTCCTCCATCGAGCCAGAATGAGGTGAGAGTGCAACGAGCATTGCGTTCGCGGGGTGGCTTGAGAGATCCCGTCACCCGCCAGCGTTAGCCCACGCGCTTGTTCAAAGTCTGGAATTTCAGTCTGAGATCAGGACGAAATCACCCCGCAGCTCCATGCTCTGCAAAGGTATCGTAATATATTCACAACTTTCCGCTCTTTGTAGTATGCTCTGCCCACCGGAATAGAACTTGCTGGGATGTTGTTCATTCGAGTTCGGGTACCGGAGTTTTCGAACGGGGAGACTCGGATTAGTTTTATTGGGCAAGGTTGGATAAGTTGTCCATTAACAGATCGGAATCAGGCTGTGTTCGCCTCACCTCCTGCTAGCGAATCTGTATGACTCAAACTCACGTCACGTTCGTTCTGATATTTGGAAGCGTTCACGTGCCATTGTGTAGCCCCGGCAAGGCACGGCGGATCGCATTGTCTGTTTTTCCGAGACAACCAATCAGTTAATACAGGGGTGAGAATCGTTGCTGAGCCGGCGAGCTGAGATTTTGCCCTCCGCCAGCAAAAGAACTACGTCACCATGGCCCCAGCTCAGCACGCTTTATTCATCAATACCCAGTGTCGATGTGCTGATCTGCTAGGTCCCGTTTTTCCACTGCCGTTAAGGAGCACGATCGTATGAGTGGTCAGGTATTATCAAGTCATTAGTGGCCTTAATCTTCGAGTCGCAAAGACCCTCGACCGAACTTCTAGTCTGCCGCTTTTCCAAGAGAGACGCAGTTTTGGCCGTCTCATAAAAGCACCCACTCGGCGATTGTAATAGTGAAAGCAAAAACTTAGTTTTTCGGCACTACTTTAAGGAGCAACTACTTTGGTCCCACCAACCAGAGAAGCCGCCGCTCTAGAAGAAGCGTTAGGTAAACCGCTTCAACTTGTGCTGCGAGGATTCTTCTCCCACTTTGGCCATCGCCTTGCGCTAATAGTTTGCCTGATCACCGCTATCGATATCGTCGCTAATCTGGTATTGCATGCGCGATATATACATTCCTCGATTTGGATCACTTCAGAACTCGGGCTCACAGTCGCCTGCTTCCTGGTGATCCTTACGTTCCTTACGCGCGAAAAGGAGAACTCGAGACTCAAACGTCGCCTGCTCTTATGGAGAGAGATTGGCGACCTCTCTAATCCGCATTTCGATTTCAAGCTGGCGCTGACGAGACTCCTCGAAAAACTAAAAGCGTTTTACGACGCTGATGATTGCCTGTTGATTAATGCTACAGCTGACCATGCGAGTTACTATGTGCACCGGGTTACGTCTAAAGATGGAACCAACTCTCTCAACACGAATCACATAACAGACGAGTGCGCTCGTCGCCTGTTTTTCGTTCCGCAGAATAAGGCGTTTGTCTTTAGGCGATTGCGGTTCCCGTTCTTTGCAAAACGCTATTTCGGGTATGACGTAATCGCAAAGACGCGCCTGGGCAAGATGGATGATGAACTGGAGTCTCTGCTGTCTATCCTCGATGCCGACGTTATTAGTGTGCCCGTCGTGCACCAAAACACGGCAAGCGGTCGCCTATTTCTTACTGCGCGTCGGAAGCGAGCCTTTTATGCCGCTGATTTGGAATTTCTGAATCAACTGGTCGGACAGATTCTTCCTCTTGTTGAACATATTCATCTCGCTGATACGCTCGCCGCCTCGGCTCGCGAACAGGAACGTCAGCGCGTGGCTTTAGATATTCACGATACCGTGATTCAACGATACATAGGAATACAACTGGGCGTGGAGGCGATCCGGCAGAAAATCCAGGCCGGCAGTACAAATATCGATTCTGATTTAGAGAAGTTGGAACAGATGACCCATTTCGAGGTTAATGGTTTGCGCCGGTACGCTCAGCAACTCTCGGGTGCGGCTCTGCCGGAGGAAGACTTCCTGACAGCAGTGAGACGGCTCGGTCAGGAATTCTCCTCAGCGACGGGAATCGCGGTTACAGTAAAGAGCGGCCAGGAGGTTAACCTAAAGAAAGGTCTTGCCGGCGAAGCATTTCAAATGATAGCGGAGGGATTGAGCAACATTCGCCGTCATACCAAAGCCTCAGAGGCTGTAATTGAGATTGAGAGTTCTTCCCAGAGCTTGAATCTTAAAATCTGCAATAACGGCGGGAATGGCGATGGAGTGAACGGCAAGTTTCTACCGAAATCGATCACGTCGAGGGCCGCGTTGCTCGGGGGAGCAGTTGAGATTGAGCTGGTCCCTCAAGGTAAGACTCAATTGAGTATTGGTATTCCGATATAGGAGTAGCACCAAGGTCATGCTGTCTGAGAAAACAATTCAGATCTTGCTAATTGACGATCACGAGGTGGTCCGGCAAGGTTTGAAAATGCTCATCGAAAGCTGCCCCAGCTTTAAAGTTACCGGCGAGGTTAATAACGGAGCCGCTGCGCTCGAGTTCCTGGCAACCAACGACATTGACATTATTCTGCTTGACCTCGATTTAGGGCCGGAGGATGGGCTGGATCTTTTGCCTAAACTTTCGCCTCTGGCTGAAAGCGCCAAGGTTCTAGTGTTGACAGGAGTTAGAGATGAAGAGAAACATCGCCGGGCAATGATGTTGGGAGCGATGGGCATCGTGCAGAAAGAGCGAGCCGCGGCTCATTTAATGAAGGCGATTGAAAAGGTTTTTGCGGGTGAGATGTGGTACGACCGCACTAAGTTAGGGAGTGTTTTCACAGACATCCTGAAGTCGAGCAAACATAAGGACGTCACCTCGGATGAGGCAAAAATTGCGTTACTCACAGACCGGGAGCGTGAGGTCATCGGTTTAATAGCGCTCGGAATGAAGAATAAGGTAATGGGTGAAAAGCTTTTCATAAGCGAAACCACTGTGCGACATCATCTAACCTCGGTTTTTGCCAAACTAGGTATTAGCAGTCGTTTGGAATTAATCATCTATGCCTTCCAAAACGGGCTCGCAAAAATGCCTGTGCAGCAAGGCAAGAGCAGTCATTCTTAATCTATCCATTTCCGGCCGGCGTGGCGTGGCTCATTTGTGCCAGCCGGGGCTAGCGCGATGACCCAATCTCAACCTCACAAAATGGTCGCTTAGTCCTATCCAAAAAGTGTCGCATCAACCGATGCGCGGATCGCAACCCAAAAGTAACCTATCGCTATAAATAAAGCGTGAGCTGTCCGTTCAACCATGGCTGGATTATCTCGCGCTGCCAGGGCCCTGAAAGCCCTGAATTTGTTTTCTCATTTACAAGCGTCTGGGAAGTTTCCACTCTGGTTCAGGCTACTCATCCTTTCCAGCCAAGTATCGCTGACTTACGATGACCATAGGCATCCCAACCCCCGGGGAGACTTCAGTACAGGATGTTCCTGTTTCTGCACCCTTTGGCTCGCTCACGGAACCTACCAAAGTAAGACAAAAACTTGCATTACTAACTTTAAGTCACACCGCTATCGAACATCGCATATACCGGGTGATGTATGCCGAAACCGTCATGAAGAATAACCCTGTTGGGCTCTTCGGAGTGCGACGGCTTCTGGCTTTGTCGGGGATGCGAAGTTATAGCTCGATTAGCCGGGCATGTGCCGGATTGATCGGTAAATTGAGCATTCAACATTTGGGAGATAGCGGCTTAGTGCAAAAGGGTTTGTATCGGGTCTTTTCGCCGAATGAGATTTTCCTGCGACGTGCTGCCGCGGGAATGGCGCCTTATCCGCAGGAGATCAGCGGGTTTGAGCAGAACAAGGCTTTCAATTTAGCTATCGAGAACGTTGTTGCGCGTGATGACCTTAGTCGCCGTGAAGCGCTGGTTATTTTGTGCTGTGTTGAAGGCTTGAGTAATGGAGAGATTGGCCAGAGGCTCTGTATTAGCGAGCAAACGGTAAAGTTTCATCTCCGCTATATCTTCGATAAGTTCGCTGTGCGACGGCGCACTGAACTCGTATCTCGGTTATTAACCACGAAGTTTAAGCCGATCGTGCATGGGTACAGGTGATTCTATTTCTGGAGTAACGAAGAACCGGCGCAGGCGTGCCGGTCTAGTGTTGAACCAATGATGCCGCCTCGCTGAGGCTTCCCCCTGGGGTACGCGTGATTTCCGATGTCTCAATGCCACGGCTATCACGCTAGAGGCGGACTCTGTTTGCTCGCAACGCCTCGAACTATAGGGAGGGATATGAGTAGTAAAAAAACTAAAGCGTTGAAAAAGAAGAAGCGGACCGCGCGGGTCATCTGCCGGGATCGCAAAGAGTTTTGGACCACCCAGACGCAGTTCTGGCAGTGGGTAAGAGAAGGGGTTGTAATAAAGACCTCAGACAGTCCGCTTACTGGATCCTTTGTTCGTGAGCATGAAGAACTGTTGGTTGTGTTCAGTAATACGGTGCTGAATCTGGCCTGTCCTAACCATCTGAGTGAGGCTATGCGCTCGCGCCGCCTGTTTCTTGCTCACGGTTGATCCGCGCCTGATCCGCTTAATGATGTCCACTCAAATGCGTGTTCCTTTCGTTCGCCCGAATCTGGGTGAAGAAGAAATCTCGGAGGTCGTGGATACCTTACGTTCAGGCTGGCTTACCACCGGTCCGAAGGTGAAGCGATTCGAGGCTGAATTTGCGGTCGCTGTAAACGCCAGGCACGCTATTGCGCTGAATTCATGCACTGCGGCACTGCACCTGGCAATTGAAGCATTGGATTTGAAGCCGGGTGACGGTGTGCTCGTTCCAACAATGACCTTTGCGGCCACGGCGGAAATCATCCGTTACGCCGGCGGCATACCAATTTTGGTTGATTGCGATCCGCTGACTCACAACATGGATCTCCATGATGCGGAGTTGAAACTCGAACAGGTCACGGCTGGAAAGCTCAAAGCTTTACTACCACCTCGCGCACGAGTAGTCGGGATGATACCGGTTCACGTGGGCGGATTGATGATGAACGTTGACTCGATTCAGAGTTTTGCAGCCCGCCACGATTTATGGGTCGTCGAAGATGCCGCCCATGCTTTCCCGGCCGCCTGGCGACAGGACTCAGAAAGCAAGTGGACACAATGTGGAGAGCAGACTGCAAAAGTTTCGTGCTTCTCCTTTTACGCGAACAAGACCATAACCACAGGTGAAGGCGGAATGGCGACGACGGATGATGCTGAAATCGCAGACAGAATCCGGCTGATGTCGCTGCACGGGCTTTCCCACGATGCCTGGGATAGATACGCGGGCGGAAATTCCTGGGATTACCGGATCCTTGCGCCTGGCTTTAAATATAATCTCACGGATATAGCCGCCTCCATCGGAATTCACCAGTTAGCAAAGGCCGAGCAGATGCGCCGTGAGCGGGAAGAAATCGCCCATCGTTACCTGCAAGAGTTGGCCGCTGTGGAAGAAATTGAATTGCCTTTCACTGACGCAGATCGGATTCATTCATGGCACTTGTTTCCGGTAAGGCTTCGACTCGATTCGTTGGCGATCGATCGAAATAGTTTTCTGGTGGAATTGAAAGCAGCCGGTATCGGCTGCTCGGTTCACTGGAGGCCATTGCATTTGCATCCGTACTACGAGCAAAACTTCGGCTGGTGTAGTGATGATTTTCCAACAGCGACGGCCGAATGGCAGCGCCTTATCAGTCTTCCGATCTTTCCGGGCATGACCGAATCTGAAGTGGGCCACGTAATAGACGTCGTCCGGAATCTTTGTGCTGATCACTCCCTCGTGAGTGTTCTGACAGCATAATTAACGAGCACGTATGGCTGGACTCCCACGCTATTCTGAAGCCTCCATTGCAGCCTTACTACTGCTAATCGCATCACCCGCTACTCTTCTGGCGGCGCTGCTCATTCGCGTGACCTCGCCGGGCCCAATTATTTTTCGCCAGGCACGGGTAGGACAGAGCGGCCGCGCTTTCACTTTATACAAACTGCGCACGATGAGTCTCTCACGCGAAGAGGGCTTACAGGTCACGGCCGCAAATGATTCTCGCGTCACCTGGATCGGCCGGATCTTACGGAAAACCAAAATTGATGAATTGCCTGAATTGTGGAACGTCTTAAAGGGAGACCTATCACTGGTTGGACCTCGGCCTGAAGTTCCTCGGTACGTGAACCTGGCAGACCCGCAATGGAACAGAGTGCTCCAGGCGAGACCCGGCATCACGGATCCTGTCACCTTAAAGCTTCGGAATGAAGAAGTTCTTCTAGCCCAGGTTAAAGGCGACCGGGAAGAATACTACCTGAAAGTATTGCAGCCTTATAAGCTTCGCGGATATGTGGATTATCTAAACAAGCGGAGCAGTTGGAGCGACATAAAAGTCCTGTTGCAGACATCTATAGCCATACTTTTTCCACACACGGCGCCGCTCCCGAACAGTGCCGAAATCGAACAATCACACGAACCTCAAAATCGCTTTTCAGAGCTTCGTAGCCCGAGTTACACGACTCCGCAAATGGCGGTGAAGAAATGATGGACCAAAACAAAGATTTACCTCGCTTGTTTCTATTAATCCTGCTCGCGCTAAGTAGTCCGCTCACTACGAATGTCGTAGCGCAACAAGCAAATTCGGTAATACCGAGTCCTCAAGCAAGAGTGACTGAGGACATAGCAGCAGCCACTGACGAGTCTTACCGCATTGGGCCAGGAGATGTGCTGGATATTTTTGTATCCAAGCAGCCGGATTATTCCCGCACGGGTGTGCGTGTCGATAACAGTGGCATGATCCAACTCTCACGCGATGACCGTGAGTTGTTTGCAGCCTGTAAAACGGTCAAGGAACTGGCTAGTGAGGTCAAGGAAAGGTACACGAGGTATTTGCGCAATCCTTATGTGTATGTAGAGGTGAAAGAGTTTCACTCTCAGCCCGTCGCCGTTATCGGTGCGGTGCATTCGCCAGGGAGATTCCAACTCCAACGACGGGTGAGATTGTTGGAGTTATTAACGTACGTTAATGGGCCGAACGATCGTGCCGGCGCAACCATTCAAATAATTCGGAGTCCGCACGGAGCGATGTGTGATTCGCCAGCCTCCGATCCGGCTGAAAAGCCGAGTGAGGAAGCGCTAATTGCGTACAACTTAAAACAGACATTGGCTGCCGAGGAGTCGGCGAATCCTTACGTTCGTCCCGGCGACATCATTCGCGTTGCCGACTCGGATCAGGCTTATTTGATCGGTGCTGTCAAAAATCCTTCACCGATTTTTCTTAAAGAGCCGCTGACACTGTCGGAGGCAATTGCGAGGTCCGGTGGCTTAGCACCGGGCGCTAATAGCGAGAAGATTAGCATTGTCAGACACGTGCCGGGCTCATCTGCCAAGACTGAGATCATTGCCAACTTGAAAGCAATTAACAGGCGGCAGGCAGAAGATGTGGTGCTCCAGGCTAATGACGTGATTGAGGTGCCTGGAACCACAGGCACAAAGAAGTTTTTGGGAGACCTCATGAGATCGGTCGTTCCTCGGATGGCCGCCTATCCGGTCAGAATCATTCCTTAACCTGCGATCGGCTTAATAAAGGAAACAGTAATGAAGAACTCAGACGCGTTGAATCGAGTAGACAAAGAACCTCTTGAGCTCGAACGAGCCGAGAGCTTTAACGAATTGGGAAGGTCTAACAACGACTACACGTACGGCTATGGATTGGAAGACTCCCGCAAGCGAATTAACCTCACCCATTATTGGCAAGCGATTCGGAAACGTCTCTGGCTAATCCTCGGCTTGACTGCAATCGTTACGCTACTCGTCACCGTTTATGTCGCCCAAAAGCCCGATTACTACCAGTCGACTGCGAGAGTGCAGGTAAATCTTGAAAACAATCCGGCAATGGGTGCGCCTAAAGGCTTCGTTTATCAAGGCGTATATGACCCGACATATTTTTCCAGTCAGTTGCAGATAATAGAGGGGTCGGGCCTTTTGCGCCGGGTAGTCAACACTCACGACCTTGTAAATAACAAAGCCTTCTTAAACCCGCGCAGTTCGCAACCGAATTCGGTTGCGCAAAATGTGCTGAGAATGCTTGGGCTCGGTGAATCGCCTAATACCAGCCAGCCGCAAGTCTCCCGCGATGTCGCGAACCTTAATGCTGCAAAATCATCCGAGTTGTCCGCCGTTGTCACCGACGATAAAGAAATCGAACAACTGGCTCCATACGTTCGAAAGCTAAAGGGTGGTTTGACTGTACACCCGGTTAAAGAACAGCGGGTGAACTACAAGGAAACCAGACTTATAGACATAAAGTACATCCACGACAATCCGGAAGTGGCGGCCAAGATCGCGAACGCTATAGCCGATACTTACGTCAGTCAAAATTACGAACAGAAGATCGACACGAACGCGACGGCTGGATCATTCCTGCAAAAGCGAATTGCCGACCTGCAATCTCAAATTCGTACCAATGAAGAGCGGTTGATTAATTATGCCAAGAACCATCAAATCATCTCTCTTGACGTCGGCCAGAATACCGTTGTGCAACGACTGGCAGACCTGAATAGCAAGCTCTCCCAAGCTGAAGCCGATCGAATTGTCGCTGAAGCGGCCTACAGGGCCAGTCAACTCCCCGGCGCCGCGAATGCGCAGACCGCAGCCGATGGCAGAACGGCAGCGCTGGAGAGCCGGCTTAACGATTTACAAGCCCAACGTGCACGTCTACTCGTTGAATACACAGAGGAGGCGCCGGAACTTGTTGAGATTAACAAGCAGATTGCCCTGACCGAGCAGCAAATCAAAGATACTCGGAACCGTGCTACTACAAACCTCGCGACAAACCTGGAAGCAAGATTCTGGGAAACGCGTACCCGCGAGCAGAATTTAAGAACGATTTTTAACGAGCAGCGTGCGCAGGTCGTTGCGCAAAACGAAGCGGCCATCAGTTACCGGATAATTCAACAAGAGATTTTAACCGACAAGTCACTGCTCGATGGGCTGCTGCAGCGCTCCAAGGAGAACGACGTTGTTTTAAGTGGAACTCCAAATAACGTTCTGGTGGTTGACCGCGCGATCATACCGCGAGCGCCGTTAGGCCCAGACCGCGGGATGTATATCGGTCTGGCATTCATAACGTCCCTTGGTTTTGGCATCGGTCTGGCGTTACTGCTCAATTATCTTGATGACACGCTGCGCACGGTTGACGATGTTGAGACTGAATTGCACCTGCCTGTACTTTCCGCCATTCCCTCGATAAGCAGATCGAGAGCGATGCTGAAGCTGACGAATTCCCTGGGCCGAATGAAGGGAAGCGCCTATTCCACGTCGGTTGTGGATCTGGAAAACAAGCCTGCGCTTTCGGAAGCCTACATGCACCTGCGCACCAGCGTGCTGCTCGCCACGGCGGGAGGTCCACCTGAAGTATTGCTGGTAACGTCCGGACAGCCGAGTGAAGGAAAAACTACAACTGCGATTAACCTGGCATCGGTGCTCGCGCAAACAGGAGCGCGAGTGTTGCTAATCGATGCTGATCTGCGACGTCCCAGTGTGCACACGATTCTTGGTCTTAACCATAACGGTTACGATCCATCGAAGGGGCTCTCGAATCTGTTAACCAGCAAGACTCTTGACGAGGCGACGGTGACGGACAGCATAAAGTTTCACAACGAAACGGGTCTTCATGTGATCACCG
Organism: uncultured Acidobacteriota bacterium; assembly: GCA_963826255.1. Taxonomy (GTDB): domain Bacteria; phylum Acidobacteriota; class Blastocatellia; order Pyrinomonadales; family Pyrinomonadaceae; genus PSRF01. The sequence continues at coordinate 3,484,170 of CAWGWK010000002.1, read as the reverse complement.
CCGGAACGTTGCCGCCTAATCCCGCAAACTTGCTTTGCTCGAAACAGATGGAGCAGTTGTTGAGTACGCTGCGCCCCCAGTTCACGCACATCGTCATTGATTCGCCGCCCATAACGTTCTTCACCGACGGTGTGTTGTTGTCGAGAGTGGTTGATGGGGTCTTGCTGGTTGTGCGAAGCGGCCAGAGTCATCTGGATGTCGCGTCGCATGCCAGGAAACTATTGTGGGATGCGGGAGCGAAGTTCTTCGGAGTTGTCTTGAACGACGTTTCCCGACAGCACACCAAGTACTACGGCTATGGCTATGAATACGAACCTCAGGATGAATTCCCAAAATCAGAACCAGGCCTCCTAAAGCTCGATGCAAATTAGTGTTTTTCTCTGCGAATCTCCGCGGCCCCTCTGCGGTGAGTGTATTCGTAAGCACAATAACCGCAGAGGCGCAGAGAACCGCAGAGATTCGCAGAGAAGATCTGGGTTTTAGGGCGCTTTCCAAAAAGCATGGCTGTTTTAGAAAAAGAATTCGGCGTTCAGTCGAATGCGTATGATCTGCCGACCATTAGGATCCGTCCCGCCAAGGGTTGGATCTCATTAAAGCTTCGCGATCTCTGGCAGTACCGGGAGCTGGTCTATTTTCTGATCTGGCGCGACGTTAAGGTACGGTACAAACAAACTGCTCTTGGGGCGTCGTGGGCCATCATCCAGCCACTGATGACTATGGTGGTGTTTAGCCTTTTTTTCGGAAAGCTGGGGAAAATGCCTTCAGACGGAATTCCATATCCCATCTTCAGTTTTGCTGCACTCGTTCCCTGGACGTTTTTTGTAAACGGTCTGACCCACGGCTCTAACAGCATGGTCGGGAACGCAAATCTTATTAAGAAGGTTTATTTTCCAAGGCTTGCAATTCCCATTTCAGCGGTGACATCGGGAGTGGTGGACTTTGCTTTGGCGTTTGGCGTTCTGCTGCTCATGATGCTTTATTTTGGCATCTTTCCAACTATAAAAATGGTCTGGTTACCCGCCTTTGCACTGCTTGGCCTGGTTGCTTCACTCGGCGTCAGTCTGTGGTTTTCCGCAATGAATGTGCAGTACCGGGATATCAAGTACATTCTCCCATTCGTTACCCAGTTCTGGCTGTTTGCTACGCCGATCGCTTACCCCAGCAGTTTGCTTTCAGAACCGTGGCGCACCGTGTATGCGCTCAACCCGATGGTAGGAGTGATCGAAGGTTTTCGTTGGGCGTTGCTGGGAATCAACAATGCCCCGGTTCAGATGTTTATAGTGTCTGCCGCTTCAGGAGTAGTAATGCTCGTAAGTGGAGCTTTTTATTTTCGCAGAATGGAAAGAACGTTTGCTGACGTCGTCTAAGCAATGAGTGACACAGCAATTCACGTCGAAGGACTAGGCAAGCGTTATCGCATAGGCGCTCGCCTGGAGAAGTATCGCACTTTTCGAGGTTCCCTAACTTCTGCTTTGACAAAACCTGTCAGGGCGGTTCGCTCACTCGCCCACCGAAACGGACACTCTAAAGATGAGACGCTCTGGGCCCTCAGGAATATTTGCTTTGACGTCAAAAGCGGCGAAATCGTCGGCGTCATCGGAGGAAACGGGGCCGGCAAGAGCACGCTTCTCAAAATTCTTTCACGCATCACTGATCCAACCGAAGGCCTGGCCGATATACATGGCCGCGTGGGTTCTCTCCTGGAGGTAGGAACCGGTTTTCATCCCGAACTTACCGGGCGCGAAAACACATCCCTTAATGGCGCCATCCTGGGCATGGGCCGAAAGGAAATTGAAAGTAAGTTTGATGAAATAGTCGCCTTCGCGGAAATTGAAAAGTTCATTGATACGCCGGTAAAGCATTACTCGAGTGGCATGTATCTTCGCCTGGCCTTTGCCGTTGCGGCCCATCTCGATCAGGAGATACTTCTCGTGGACGAAGTGCTTGCAGTTGGTGATGCAAATTTTCAAAAGAAATGTCTTGGGAAAATGGGTGAAGTGGCCCGGCGCGGCCGAACAGTACTTTTCGTAAGTCACAACATGGGCGCTATTAGTCAGTTGTGTACCAAGGGCATCTTACTTAGCGGCGGTGAGTTGGTCTATCAAGGTGACGTCGGTCGAGCGATCGATCGATATTTGAGGACGGGAAGCCAGGGCGACCTGGCTTCAGTAATCGATACCAGCAACTCAGCAAACAGGTCCGGCACCGGAGCGGGCAGGATAGTTAAAGTCGAGCTTGTTGATGGTGAGCATCGCAACACAGCCTCGTTTGCTATCGGGCAGCCGCTTGAGGTCAAACTCCGCCTCGAACTGGATGTAGATCTGCCGACGCTGGTCGCCGGCGTAGAAATAAAATCTCAATCGGGAGTTCCTCTTGTTAATTTGCGCAGCGATAGCCAGGGAGTTTACTTTGGACCATACAGAGCTGGAACGGATGTGGAGTTAAGTGTAAGAATTCCGGGCCTGCCTTTTTATCCGGGTATCTATTCCGTTGATCCCTGGTTCGGAGAGAAGCGTGGCAAGAGAGTGGATCAAATAACTGATGAAGTAAAAATAATCCTCGACTCGAAGGGCTATTACCGATCGGAAAGGATGTTCCAGAAGGGAAAAGGAATTGTGGTGATGGACGCCGATTGGTCCGATGGAACATGCATTCCGGCAATGAGAAGCGAAGTAAGCCTCAGTGAACAGCCTCAGTCACCTTAGCGATAATTGATTGTAATCTTGTCTGCACGCGGTGAGTTAGCGCCCAGAAAGTTAGGCTAACTTGCCGCAATTACTCACTTCATACGGCAGTGCACTCTCCCTGGTCACTCTTACAAGTTCTCTCGGGTCATTCACAACCCGAACGTTGCCTCGTCATCGGTGGTATTGGGTCTCGTGCCTATCAATCTGCTACGGCCTTAGGTCGCTGGCCGGAGATAGTGGAACCTGAAGATGTTCATTCTCTAACGGGCAAGTTCGATCTGGTTGTGGTTGCTGAAAGAGCGCTCGAGAACGGTAATGCATTAACAAATGATTTTCTCTCGCGTGTGTTGAGTCCTGATGGAGTTTGCCTGCGCATTACAACGAACGGCGGAAAGAAAGCTCTTCGCGGCTTCTTTGGAAGGAAATCGAAAACTGCAAGGACCTCCACTCCGGCAAAAATCTTTCGCGTGTCGTCCCCAGTTCACTGGTTTCCTCAAGAAACATACCTACTGTTGGGAGCGCAGGATTGGAAGAATTCGGCGATTGCGTCTGATCAGAGTCCGACTGCATTGTCTAACGCACTCATGGGAGACACTCACGATTTTCAAACCTCTCTGCGAAAGCTGTATCTCCGGACGATGATGAGTGCCGGGTTTCCTCCCGCAGGTCTTTCTCATAGCCGTCTGACGGTTTACAGAGCACGAAGAAAAAAACAGAAACAGATACCGTTCATTAGTCGCGCTCGGGTGACAGGCCGAGCCTTAACCATGACGTCCAATGATTCTTTCTACCGGATGGATCTCGGATGCGGGTCGGTTAAGTTGGAGGCGAACATTCTTGAAGTTTTGCAAACATCGGCCTGCAGCGATTACCTCATTTCGCCCGAATGGAAAGTGTCGATGTCGGGTTTGACCGGTTTCAGGTATGAGTACTTCCCGGGCCGTGCTGGTGCACCGCGTTCGGAACTGACATACCAATTTAAAGCGTTGAACTTCTTACTTAGATTATCCGACGTTCAGGCACCGAAGTTTTTGGAGCCCGCTCGCGCGAGGTTATCGCGCTACATTGGTCGCCGGCTGCCCGAAGGTGGATCGCGCGAAGAAGCGCTGCGGCTTTTGAAAGTTCTGTCTGATAAAGGTGTTTTCAGGTTCGTCAGTCACGGCGAATTTCGTGTCGGGAATTTGAGGATTGGTGAAGATGGCAAACTAAAATTCGTTGATTGGGTTCAGGCTTATTTAGGTCACCCACTCATGGATTGGTGGAGATTTGTTTACGACACCGGCGCCCCGAGCTCTCCAAAGTCAGTTCCTGAAGAGTTACAACAAGGACTGGGAGAATCCGACATTCGTATGCTCTGGACAGTATGGAAAGCCGCCTACGGTCTGTGATCTACCTCTGCGAATCTCCGCGGTCCTCTGCGCCTCTGCGGTTAAATAGGCTACGAATACATTTCACCGCAGAGGCGCAGAGGACCGCAGAGACTCGCAGAGAAGATCTCAAAAGCCATCTGAACGATTGAATTGTTATGTGTGGTATCTCGGGGATCTTCACAACGACTAACACAGCGCAGAATCCTGCTGTTAAAGAAGCGGTCCATCGAATGACGGCTCTCATGTTATCGAGAGGGCCCGACGATGAAGGGTTCTGGTCTGATGTTAACGGACACCTCTGCTTAGGCTTTCGCCGTCTTGCAATCCTGGATCCGACGCCGGGAGGACATCAGCCGATGGTCTCGGCAGACGGACGATCGATGATCGTGTTCAATGGTGAGATATTCAATTTCCCCGAGCTTCGTGAACAACTGAAACAACAGGGAATCCGTTTCAGATCTCGTAGCGACACTGAGGTACTTTTAGAGGCGCTAAATCTTTGGGGTATTGATGTCGTCGCCCGGTTAAATGGAATGTTTGCCTTCGCATGGTATGACACTAAGAACCGCACACTAATTCTGGCGCGGGATCATGCGGGAATAAAACCTCTTTATTATTTTGTGCATCCTTCAGGCGAGGGGATCGCCTTTGCTTCACAATTCAACTCTTTATTGCATACGCATTGGGGCCAGCCAGGCGCAATCCGGGCCGATGTGCTGCGACTGTTTCTGCGCTTACATCACATCCCGCCTCCATTCGGTTTATTAGATAATACGCACCAGTTAGAGCCGGGACATTATTTGATCGTCCGCTCGGACGGTTCACTAAGCAACAAATCGTGGTGGACATTACCTTCGGAAAACGAGACCGATCTCACCGGTGTAGATGCTTTCGAAGCTCTGAGCGAAGCAATTGCTGCGTCGGTTCGACGACAAAGAATAGCTGACGTACCACTCGGAGTATTTTTGTCCGGGGGTGTCAACTCACCCCTGGTTACAGCCGTAGCAAGACAGCAGACGAGTTGCAACTTAAAGGCTTTCACAATTGGTAATCCGGGATGGGCCCAGGATGAAGCCGCTACCGCCGAAGTCTTTGCTCAAACTCTTGACGTCGATCACCACGTTCATTCAGTAAGTGGCGACGAAGCGCTCCGTACCATCGATGATCTAATCGCGGCGCAGCATGAGCCATTTGCCGATTTCTCGATTATCCCGACTCTTCTGATAAGCCGGTTTGCGAGAAAACAGGTGACCGTGGCGCTGAGTGGTGATGGAGGCGATGAACTTTTCTTTGGCTATGAAAGACCACTATCGCTGCTGAAGAGCGGCAATGATTTTGACAAGTCATGGCCCATACGTATCGCCCTGTACATGGCAGGAAAGCATGGGCTGGGTCAAAAGCGTTCTGACGTTATCGTCGCGAGAACACCAGGTCATTACTATCTGGAAGTAAATAGCCGCTTGAAAGATGATGACCTCAAGCGTATGGCTCCAGGGCTTAAGTCATTCCCCACAATGTTCGATCTCTATTCCTCGAACGGTGCGCACAAACCGCTACAGTTGGCTAATTATTCCCGGCGAGCAGAGTTTTACGGGCAATTGCAGCGAGGTCTTAAAAAGGTCAACATGGCTTCCATGCATCACAGCCTCGAGGTGCGTGTGCCCCTGCTCGATCGCGAGGTAATCGATGTAAGTTTGCGTATCGATCCATTCGAGAGTATGCGCGACGGCACTCGTAAGAGTCTTCTTAGACAGATGCTTTCGCGATTCATTCCGGCCGAAGCGATCCCCACCCCAAAGCGAGGCTTTGCCGTACCGCTGGCTGATTGGCTGCGTGGGCCATTACGTGACCTGACCGAGGACACTCTCATGAGCAGAGACTTTTATCCGGCAGGCCTCTTCGATCGCAAAGCGGTTCACCGTTATTGGCATCAGCATCTATCCGGCGAACGTGATTTAAAGTGGGGCTTATGGAGTCTGCTCACGCTTCAGTGGTGGGCCGCAAAACATCTCAAAGTAAAGTCTCCGGTTTATGCCTGAAGCCGTTCGCATACTCTTTACAATTCCGAATTTCATTACTGCCGGCTCTGGCCGTGCCATGCTGAACATCGTTGAGCGTCTGGATAAGAACAAGTTTGCGCCCGCTGTGTGCGTGAGCCGGAAGGGAGGCCAGCTTGATAGGGAAGTGGAGGCCATGGGTATCCCATTCATAGAGGCGAACTTTACGGTTCCGGCGCGTCCGTATTCATCGTTGCCTCTTCGCGCCTGGAAAGCGGCGCGTACGTTCCGGCCCTATAAGTTCGATCTTTGGCATTCCTTTCATTATGCCGACGACTACACCGAGCCGTTAATCGCTCGCCTTTCCGGTGCTAAGGCTTGGGTCTACACGAAGAAGAACATGAATTGGGGCCAAAGGTCATGGCGTTTGCGGACGCTCTTCGCCACAAGAGTAGCTGCTCAGAACACAGATATGCTGCGAGAATTCTTTCGCGGGTCTCGCAAAGTCAGGCTCGTGCCGCGCGGTGTGAACACCGATCGGTTTTGCCCCAGTACAGTTCCAACGCTGAATCTAAGGCATGAGTTCGACATCTCGCGCGCAGCGACCGTCGCAACTTGTGTCGCGCAACTGCTACCCGTCAAAGGACACCCAACTCTTCTCGAGGCTTTGGCCCGTGCACCCGGTGTCGAACTGCTCATTGCGGGCGAACCTCTGGACCAAAACTACGCGGCTTCCTTAAAGGAGCTTAGTGTCAACCTGAAGATAAACGATCGAGTTCGATTTCTGCGTGGCGTGCGTGAAGTGCCGGAGCTTCTTGCCGAGAGCGACTTGTTCATCCTGCCTACATTGGGCCGAGGGCGAATGGAAGGTTGTCCCGTGGCATTGCTTGAAGCTATGTCCTGCGGTAAAGCGTGCATTGCGACGGATATTCCCGGCTCGAGAGACATAATTGAACATGGCAAGAGTGGATTGTTGGTACCACCCGAGGATGTGACGTCGCTGAGTGAAGCAATCAGCCGCCTGTCGTCTTCACCAGAGCTGCGAAACTCACTAGGCGCCGCGGCCCGCAAACGAATCGAAGACAGGTTCAGCATTCAACGAGAAGTGGCGGTTCACGAAGAGTTGTACGGCAGCATCTTCCCAAGGCTCAGGAACCGCAACGCAGCACCACAAACGGCCGAGTTGTCGCGCCAGTTGCAATCGATGTGATGATTGAGACGGGCCTGACAATTGAATCATGCTGGGTTGATACTGCTTCACCTGGATCAGAAGTCCGCTGCGGGGATTTACTACTGACCTTTCATGAAACTCACGCGTTGATTCCCGGTCGTTACAGCCATGCAAACTGGAAAACAAATCTTGCAGCCGATGGGTGGCAGCTACACCACAATCATCCCGGATCAGTATGGAAAGGTTATCCGTTCTCGGTTGGTGACATGCACGAGTGGAACTTTGTTTTACTTGGAGAGCTGTATGGAGTGGATCGAGAAAACCTTTCCGACACCATCCATTCTGTTCTATCAGGCCGAAGCAGCGCCGAAGTTCTAAATGGCCATTTTTTACTGCTCGCCTACGATCAAGAGAAACGTCGCTGGCACGTTTTCACCAATCGATTTGGAACCTTTCATGCTTACTACGGCTCAGATGGCAGGCGCTGTGCTCTGGGGACTTTTTCTCCGGCCGTTGTCGCAACTGCTTCGCAAAAGCAACTCGATTGGCCAGCTCTCAGGACCTTTTTCGCTCAGGGTTTTTTCCCCGGCGACCGAACGTTCTTTCGGGACGTTCAGATTTTGCGACCTGCGTCACACTATGTTTTTGATGCGGCGGGAAAAATAGTCGAGCACAAACGTTACTGGCAGTGGTGGCACGAACCAAATCTGAACCGCACTTACGATGAGACTGTCAACGAGTTTGCTGAGAGATTTCAGGAAGTCATGCGAGATTACCTGCGGGCCGGTCGCCTTGCGCTACCTATATCCGGTGGTCTCGATTCGCGTTCAACGGCTGCCACTGCGGAGTTCAGTAACGTTTGGGCGTACTCATACGGCTACACAGACGATTCGCCTGAATTGGACATCGCGCGTCGCATTGCACATGCGCGCAATCTGCCGTTTCAAGCTTTCACGATCAAACCTTATCTATTCACTAAACTGGATTCGATACTCGATAGTGTCGAGGGATTTCAGGACATCACCCAGTGTCGCCAGGCCGCTATCATAAATGAGTTGCTACCGAACGCGGACCATGTGATCGCAGCCCATTGGGGAGATGTTTGGCTGGATACTACGGGTTTAGAGACGCATGCCAATGATCCGGCTATCGTAAATCACACACTGAAAAAGTTGGCCAAACAAGGCCGGGAATGGCTGCTGAAGAACATCAACCCGGACCCAAACGAAAACAGTACTCAACAGGCAATGCGTGAGACGGTTGCGGGTGAGCTATCGAAGCTGGGCCACATTGAATGTCCGGATTTTCGAATCAAAGCGTTCAAGACCGATAACTGGTCATTTCGCTGGACCGCCTCCAGCCTGCGAATGTTTCAGGCTGCCGTCTTTCCCCGGCTGCCATTCTATGACACGCGGCTAACGGACTTCTTTTGCACTGTACCGTCCAACTTCCTTCGGGGGCGACGACTACAGGTAGATTACCTGAAGCGCTATGCCCCCGATCTCGCGCGGATCACCTGGCAAGGCCACGAGGCGAATCTTTTCGACTATCAGAAAAAGTCAAAGGTCCTGCCAAAACGAATCGTAAACAAAGCCTGGCGAACATTGCGCCAGACGAAGCCCGTCGAACGGAACTGGGAAGTGCAGTTACTTAGTACTGAAGGGCGGCTGGGTCTCGAGGCAACGCTTATGAAAACCCGCCTGCGAATCCATGAGTTTGTTTCTCCACAAAAGATCAGGGATTTGTTGGATCGTTTTTACGTCGATCCTTACTCAGAAAAGCGCGGTTATACGGTCTCGATGCTCCTTACGTTGAGCACGTTACTGGAGAGACATGGATAACGGCGGACACTTACGTAAGGAAACGAGCGCTCTGAGCATAGCGTTCGTGGGAATTTCCTGGCCTCCTGAGACCTTCATCGAGCGGTTGATCAAAGGACTGATTTCGGCAGGGGCGAACGTTACGGTTGCTTGCGAACAACGGCCAGTGAGCGATTGGTTACCGCATCCGCAGTTCCAATGGCTCTACTTACCTGGCTGGCGCGGCTCTCTGCCGTCGCGGTTAATGAGAACCGGTCGCATGAGAATAAAAAGCTTCGCTAAGGGAGCTGACGTCAGGCTTTTCAAGGGTTATGCGCGACAAGCCGGCAGTTGGCGAGATCGAATTCAACTCTGGAACCAGTTACTACCTTTTGCAGGACTGCGGCCGGACATTATTTATTTTCCATGGAACTCGGCTGCCATTTCCCATCTGCCGCTCTTCGATCTGGGCGCGAGAGTTGTTTTGAGTTGCCGTGGTACGCAGGTGAATGTCGCGCCACTCGGCCCCGGGCGAGCGCAATTCAGAGAGGATCTCGCGCACACCTTTCGAAAAGCCGCCGCGGTTCATTGTGTGTCGCAGGCTATTCTCACCGAAGCAACGAAGTATGGACTCGATCCGCAAAAGGCAATAGTCATCCGACCGGCCGTCGATCCGGAATTCTTCCGCCCACCCGCCGGAGAGAGAAAGCACAGCGATACTTTTTGTATTACTACTACGGGCGCTCTGATCTGGCGCAAGGGTCATGAATATGCGCTTCAGAGTATTCGCGCGTTGAAATCCCGTGGCATCAAGGTGCAGTTCAATATCGTTGGGAATGGTCCTGAACGTGATCGCGTGCTCTTCACTATTCGCGATCTCGAGCTGGAGGCTGTCGTACGACTACACGGTCCTAAATCTCCCGCAAAAGTTCGCGAACTTCTACAGCACAGCGATGTTTTCCTGTTGTCGAGTTTGAGCGAAGGGATTTCAAACGCCGTGCTGGAAGCGATGGCCTGTGGTGTGCCGGTCGTGACAACTGATTGTGGAGGAATGCGAGAGGCGGTGGAAGATGGGGTCGAGGGTTTTGTCGTTCCGGTAAGAGATGTCGATGCCATGACTGAAGCGCTCGCGACGTTGTGGGAAGATCCGCAACGTCGAATCCAGATGGGTGAAGCGGGTCGCAAGCGAATACTTCTCTCATTCTCTTTATCGCGTCAAGTAGACCAATTTCTTTCGCTTTGCGAACAGACGGCCCAGGTCAAATATCAATGACGAAATGCAGTGGGAGAATCGTTCTCGTGGTCCAGGCGTTTCCCGTGATCTCGGAAACTTTTATTGTCAATAAGTTTCGAGCTTTGTATGAAGCCGGTTTAGATGTGCATGTCGTCTGCGCCAGGACTGAAGCAGCAAACTGGTCAAAATTCTCAGTACTTCAAGACAGCGACGAACTAAGAAGCCGGGTACATCGTTCATGGCCGCTGCGATCCGTTTGGCTCGCGACCGTCTTACTCCCTATTGTCTTGCTTCGTTCTCTTGTCCTTCGACCGCGCGCTACGGCGAGATTCCTGAAACGCGGTTACAAGGTGTTTGGCCTGGAAGTGTTCCGCCGGTTTTATCTGAATAGTGAACTGATCCTGCTTAATCCGGCTGTGGTCCATTTCGAGTTCGGCGGCATAGCTCCAGGGCGGATGTACCTCGGTGAACTCTTGAACTGTAAGCTGGTCGTTAGTTTCAGAGGCTACGATCTGAATTTCACGGGGCTTGACCAACGGGACTTCTACTCGGAGGTCTGGCAGAAGGCAGACGTTCTGCATTTGCTGGGTGAAGACCTTTGGCGATCCGCGATGAAACGCGGCTGTTCCGGCGATAAGCCGAAGTTTTTGATTCCACCCGCAGTCGATTCAAACTTTTTTCAATGCGAAAGAACGATTCCCTTAACGGTAGGTACCTCTGAACGCCCTTTACGCATTCTGAGCGTTGGAAGGTTGGAATGGAAGAAGGGATACGAGTATGCGCTCGAAGCCGTGAAGTTACTGCGCGACAGAGGTATCGAGTGTGAATACCGAATCATCGGGGAGGGAAGTTACTTTCAGCAATTGATCTTTGCTTGCCACCAATTCGGTATTGCCGAACAGGTTAGTTTTCCTGGTGTCTGTTCGCCGGCCGAGGTCAGAGATCAGATGGTTTGGGCTGACACTCTGGTCCATCCAGCGATGTCAGAGGGGTTTTGTAATGCCGTAATGGAAGCCCAGTCGATGAATCTTCCCGTGGTATGTAGTGATGCGGGAAGCTTACCTGAAAACGTCCTGCACAATAGCACTGGTTTCGTAGTGCCGCGCCGCAATGCTTGCGAAATAGCGGATCGATTGGAGCTCCTGGCACATGATCCGGAGTTGAGGCGAAGAATGGGCCAGGCGGGACGAACGCGCACCATCCAGCGATTCGGCATTGAAGGGCAGATCGACCAGTTCCTAAAGTTGTATGAGCTGGTTACGGGTACCGGTAAATCCTTAACCAGAAATAGCGGCCGGGCTGCCGGTGGAGTACTACGATTTCCGACCGGAAACAGGCAGGGATCAAAGGGAGGCGTTGATCTGATTTGGCTTGGCAAGCCTACGGATGTTCCCTCGTGGGAGTTGGGTGAGACTACCTGCGTTGAACCGACACCTGTTGCAGTAGACGAGATCATAAAGAGCCGGTTAACTGAAACCAGCGCGCACGCCTGGCTGTTTTGGGACAGTGAACTTGGCACTCCTGATCCTGTAGTAGTGAATCAACTGTTGAGTTTGCCGGCTGACGTGTGGCATGCCGGATTAAAGCTCGGAACGCGTGGCCTCCCGGGAATTATAGATTTCATTACACCCACGTGGATGCTCAATCGCGATCCGGATGAAAACCTTCCAGCGACTTCATGGCGCGTGTCGCTGCGCGCGTGTCTGATTAAGACAGAGGTGTTGTTGCAGATGGGTAGTATTCGGCCGGAGTTCCAGAGTTTGACCGGCGCCGCACTCGAGTTGGGCCATCGCCTGATCAGTCGAGGCGTTGTTACTCGCCATTCGGGCGAGCTGGTGCCGGTGCGTTCAGCCAACGTAACAACGTTGCCTTTTGAAGATGAACTGCGATTTGCCTACTACTGTTTTGGAAAGTTCTGGAGCAAGTGGGGCCTGGGGCGGGCAGTGCTAACCCGATATGTTTCTCTGCTGAAAGCAATACGCGCAAGCCGCGAAATTTACAAGGCGACTCGACCTTCGCCGCCACTACCGTTTAAGCGCGATACGGCAGCGCCAGGTAAGATCAACTTAGACGCAAGCGTCAGCGTGCTCATTCCAACACTTAGCAGGCGACAGCATCTGCGAACGCTACTGGCCCAACTGCGCAATCAAACTGTCAGGCCTTTGGAGATAATAGTCGTCAACCAAACACCAGTTAAGGATCGGGATTTCCATTTGAGTTCCGATTTTGCCGATTTGCCTCTGCGAATTCTTCACCTGGACCAGGCTGGACAATGCTCCTCTCGCAACGCGGGACTTAAAGCAGCCGGCGGGGACTACATATTATTCATCGATGACGACGACGAGATCCCCCCCGATCTGATTGAGAAGCACGTCCGGTATCTCTTGCATTCTCGCGCGGACGTTTCGAGCGGTGTGGCGCAGGAAACTGGAGCGGGGAATTTACCCGAGGAATTCAGCTACACTCGTGTCAGTAATGTCTTTCCGACTAATAACTCCCTTGTAACTCGAGAAGCACTGCAAAAATCAGGACTGTTTGATCTCGCCTTCGACCGCGGCCAGCGTGCGGATCACGATCTGGGGATGCGTCTGTATCTTAGTGGAGCCTTGATGATGCTTAACCCTGAGATTTCAGTTATTCATCATCATGCTCCCGCCGGTGGGTTGCGCACGCACAAGGCGAGAGTCGTAACTTACGCGACCAGTCGCCATAGACTGGGCGTGCGCCACTTGCCAACCGTAACTGAGATTTACCTGGCTCAGCGATATTTCACCGCGCGGCAGGTGAGGGAAATGCTTTGGCTTCGCACGTTCGGCACTTTTAGCATTCGAGGTGGCAGAGTCAAAAAGTTGCTGAAGCTCCTGACGGGGTCAGTCTGTTTGCCCTTCACGTTATGTCAATGCGCCAACAGGTACCTGCGCGCTGCAGAGTTGCTGAAGATGTTTCCCCAGTTTCCACAGCTCACTTCAGACGACCGCATACGCAACTCTGTGGGAAATGAAGAAGCAAAGCAGGTGTCAGTAGCAGTTTAGCTTTTGTCGGGATCATCACAATGCGTCTCCTATTAATGTCTTCTGAATTTCCTCCGGGTCCCGGTGGCATTGGCACGCACGCGTATAACCTGACGACTGAATTAGCATCGCTTGGGTGGGCGACTCTCGTAGTGACGCCCCAGCACTATGTTTCTGACGAAGAGAGTGCGGTATTCAATGCTGCTCAGCCTTTTCTGATCGCGCATCTCTCGCCGCTCCCTTTCAAACCATTGCAAGCCGCTTACCGGTTGTGCGTCGCCTCGCGGCATATCCGGAAACATCGGCCGGATTTATTGTTGGCGAGCGGTGCTCGCGCCGTTTGGCTAACTGCGATGCTTGCACACAGGCATCGAATTCCCTTCGTAGCGATCGGACACGGTACGGAATTCGGAAGCACGCGCCGCATCACCGCCAGGATAAATCGTTGGGCGTTCTCCCATGCCAGTGCCGTGATTTGCGTTAGCGAGTTCACCCGCAACCGAATGATTGTAGCCGGCATTCGGCCGCGCTTATCTCAAGTAATCGAGAACGGTGCGGATCCAGACCAGTTCACTGTCTTGACGCCGCGTGAAATTGAATTATTCCGTCGCAGCATCGGCTTTGCTGATTCCCGGATCTTGTTAACCGTAGGGCAGGTCTCTGAACGCAAGGGACAGAGTTCGGTTATTTCAGCGTTGCCGCTTGTACTTAAAGAGTTTCCGACAGTCCATTATGTGATCGTGGGGCTTCCCACAAAAGAGAAAGAATACAGGATGCTGGCCGGCGAGCTTGGCGTCTCCGAGCATGTACATTTCATTGGACGCGCTAATGGCGAAGCCCTCCTGCGTTTTATGAACGCGTGCGAAGTGTTTGTTATGACCAGCCGCCACACTGTTCAGGGAGATTTCGAAGGGTATGGCATTGCCGTGGTAGAGGCGGCGCTCTGCGGCAAGCCCGCGGTGGTATCCGCCGACTCCGGAGTGGCTGAAGCTATTGTTAACGGTGTGACGGGATACGCAGTTGCGCCTGATGATCCACAAGCAGTGGCCGGTGTACTGGTTCGTTTACTTCGCGACGATGATTTGCGTCGCGCCATGGGAGAGGCGGCACGTGAGAGAGCAATACGCGAACAGACATGGGACCAGCGAGCTCAAGAGTACGATCGTTTTCTGCGAGCACTGCTGGCGTCGCCTGCTTCCTCTAAGGTAAAGGTGCTCGAACGAGAAAGCAGCACCTCCGCAATATGAAGTTAGTGATTGTTTCGCATACCGCGCATTACCGGCGCAACGGTGAGGTGGTGGGATGGGGACCTACTGTTCGAGAGATCGATGAAATCTCTCAAATGTTTGATCGTGTCGTGCACATCGCTCCGTTGCATAGCAAAGATGCTCCGGAAAGCGCTTTGGGTTATGAGTCGGCTCGCGTTCGACTGCGCGAGGTTGATCCGTCCGGAGGAGTTGGCATCGCGAACAAGTTCTCTGTTTTGCTCCACCTTAGTGCGTATGCGCGGACCATATACCAGGAACTTCGCGACGCTGATGCCGTGCACGTGCGTTGCCCGGCGAATATCAGTTTGCTAGCAGTTGTTATGCTGGTCTTTCTTCGTCGGCCTGGAAGGCGCTGGTTCAAGTACGCGGGAAACTGGCGTCCGTCCGGGCGCGAACCGTGGTCTTATACCTTGCAAAGGTGGTTGTTAAAAAAGAGCCGGCACAAAGGCGTCGTTACGGTAAATGGATACTGGTCTAATCAACCTCCGTTTGTTCGATCTTTCTTTAACCCGTGCCTGGATGAGAGAGAGCGGCTGAAGGGCCGGCACGAAAGCGCCGCGAAGCGTATGACGCAACCAGTGCGACTCATATTCGTGGGCCGGCTGGATAGCAGAAAAGGGGTAGGTCGCATATTACAGATCGTAGCCACTGTAAAATCACGAGGTTGTCCAGTGCTCCTGGACCTCATCGGAGATGGCAACGAGAGATCGAAATTTGAACAGTTGGCCCACAGGTTGGGAATCGCGGAGTGCGTGAAATTTCACGGATGGCTATCGCGCACAGCTCTTGGTCCGTTCTACTCTCGGGCGCATCTCAGCATTTTGCCAAGCAGTAGCAGCGAAGGCTGGCCCAAAGTTTTGAGTGAGGCGATGGCTTACGGAGTAGTGCCGCTCGCGAGTAACGTGAGCAGTATTCCGCAATACCTGGTCCAGTTTGGATGTGGGCGAGCTTTTGCGCCAGATGATGTCGCTGCGTTCGCGGATTCGATCTTTTGGTACGCGAGGCATCCGGATCTGTGGAAGGAAGAAGCTGAAAATTGTTTGAAAGCTGCGGAACTGTTCGACTACAGACATCATTGTAGAGCGGTCAGAAACATCTTCGAGATCCCCGGCTCAATAGTCGGACCGCCACTGAAGTCCGAAGCGCTAAAAGTTTGAATGGTCTTTGCCCGAAAAGTGGGTATATGTGCTCTTCTCTGTGCAATCTTTGCGTTCTCTGCGTCTCCGCGGTTAATTAATGCTTAAAAAAATCAACCGCAGAGACGCAGAGAACGCAGAGATTGCACAGAGAAGTTCATAAGAGACTTTCCGGGCTAAAAGCAGACATTTCGATGCGAAACCTACTGTATCTCGAAGCGCCGATCGTAGGCGCGCGCCGGCGTTTGCGGTTAGCTCCACCCGGCAGGACCGTAACCTCTCGCTTCACCGAGAAAAGCGATCGGCCGATTCTGGTGGCCGCATTTTTTGTTGCACATTTCTTACTGGCGATTCTCATCGGCCGCAACTCAAATCTCACAACGGTTCACGCCCTGCTAACCCTCGGCGGAGCTCTGTGGTTTGTTTTCCTTTCTGACAAGATTGAGCGTGTCGCATATGCCGCGGCGTACATCACCGGCGCCGAGGTCTTGTGGCGTATGACAGACGCGCGTCTACCGTGGGAGATCGGTAAATATGCAGTAGCTGCGATTTTTATTTCGGCCATGCTGCGTTACCGGCGCAAAATGCCGCCGCTTCTTCCAGTTCTATATTTCGCGTTGTTGTTGCCTTCCGTATTCTTGACGTTTCAAAATTCATCTCTATCTGAGGCGAGGTCTCTACTCAGTAGTAACTTGTCAGGTCCGTTTTGCTTAATGGTTGCCGTTTGTTTTTTTTCGCAGCTCTCATTAACCCGAAGAGATCTGCTGCGAATGTTTCTCCTGCTGATAGGTCCAGTCATCGGTATAGCCACACTGGCAGCTTTAGGTGTCAGTTCACAAGACAATATTGTTTTTACCAATGAATCGAATTTTGATGCGAGTGGCGGATTTGGTCCCAATCAGGTCTCCTCGATACTCGGCGCTGGAGCCCTGGCCGCCTTCTTAGTGCTTCTCGATAGAGATACGCACGTTAAGGTTAGGGTTCTGGTCCTGGCAATCATGCTTTTTTTATCGGTGCAGGCCGCATTAACCTTTTCGCGAGGCGGCTTGTATAACGTGGCCGGTGCAATAGCTTTGGCGTCCATATTTTTATTAAAGGATTCGCGGACGCGAATTCAGTTCCTGCTGGCAGTCATTCTTATTTGTTCACTCTCGTATTTCGTGATTCTTCCACGACTGGATAGCTTCACCAACGGTGCGTTCTCGGCACGTTTTGAAGATTTTGAAGCGACCGGACGTGAGGAAATTGTCCAGATGGATCTGGAAATCTGGTTAGATAACATCATTCTTGGCGTGGGGCCGGGCATAGCCAAGGAAGTTCGTGCAGAACTGGGACGTGACGCCTCTGCTCATACGGAATTTTCTCGCCTGCTGTCGGAACATGGTCTTTTTGGTTTAGCCGCCCTGCTTTGTTTTCTTCTTGCTGCGTCGATAAATGTTTGGAAGGCCCGAACTGCACGAGAAAGAGCCCTCATCGTGGCCATTTCGGGATGGAGCTTTTTGTACATGCTCAATGCTGCGACGCGTCTGGTGGCGCCTTCGTTAATGTTGGGACTTGCATTTGTATCGTTCATTCCCGGAAAGGAAGAAACAATCGCCTATTTCCGGCAAAACAGCGGCAAGTCAATTCCGCGGTTGCGGCTGCCGGTTTTTTCTCGCGAGGCGTCGCGTAATCAGTCCTCATGAAGAAGCCAATACTCCTGGTTGGAAACTTTCTTTCAGCCACCAACGGGAATTACAACGTCTGTGAGGACCTGGCTACGCGCCTGGGACTAGTGGGCTGGCCGGTGATCACTACCTCCAAAAGACAGCACCGCTTTTTGCGTCTTGGCGACATGGTTTCCACGAGTTGGCGTAGACGGGATGAGTACGCTGTTGCCCTGGTCGATGTCTATAGTGGTCTCGCCTTCTTGTGGGCGGAGGCTACTTGCTGGGTGCTAAGGCGCGCTCGAAAACCTTACGTTCTTACTTTGCGTGGGGGTAACCTCCCGGCCTTCGCCAATCGTTGGCCCAGCAGGGTAAGAAGACTCCTCCAGTCGGCAGACGTCGTGACGGTGCCTTCCAAATTTTTGCTCGATCGCATGGCGCCGTACCGGAAAGATCTCCGGCTTCAACTGAATCCCATTGATTTGCAACTCTATCCATTCAAACAACGGCTGCGCCCGCAACCTAGCTTAGTTTGGTTACGGGCTTTTCACTCCTGCTATAACCCATCGCTTGCCGCGGAAGTAATGGCTTTACTCAGCAAGTCGAACCCGAAAGTGAATCTTGTGATGTATGGACATGACAAAGGCGACGGGAGTTTGCAAGCCATGCGGCAGTTGGCACTCACGCTGGGCATCAGTGAACGAATTCAGACGCCGGGAGGTGTAGCCAAGTCAAAGGTCCCAGAGGCATTGAGCACTGCCGACGTCTTCTTAAACACAACCAATATCGATAACACACCAATCAGTGTCCTCGAAGCGATGGCCAGCGGTTTGTGCGTAGTTAGTACGGACGTCGGCGGAATGCCTTACCTAATCGAACACGATCATGATGGACTGCTTGTGCCCCCCGATGATGCTCCGGCAATGGCCGCCGCGGTGCAGCGGATCTTAACTGAGCCAGGACTGGCTGCGAGACTGTCGTCGCAAGCACGAAAAAAGGCTGAACAGTTCGACTGGGTGCAGATAATGCCCAAGTGGGAGGACACTCTCAGCCGTATCGCCGAGGTAAATAATGGCCGGTCTAGCTGAAAGCATTTACATGCGAAGCCCGATCTGGGCCCAGCAGGCAGCGGTTGCCGGCTATGGTTGGTGGTGGTACAAGCGCCGTTTCAATCGCCACTTTCATCGTCTGGTCAAAGAATTCAGATCCCGTGAAGAGTGGACCCTGGATCAGTTTAGAGCTTATCAACAGCAAAGATTCAGCGCGGTAATAAGCGCTGCCTGGAAGTCTCCTTTTTACAGAACAGCATTTGTTGAAGCAGGCGTAAAACCGGAAAGCACTTCGCTTGATGAATTGCACACTCTACCGTTCTTGTCGAAGGAAGCTCTGAGGCTTAAGGCACGCGAACTTCTCACGCAAAAGACGACACCGGCAGGGACGATGATACAAAAGACCAGTGGGACCACCGGCACACCGACAGAGATTTACTACACGCCGGAGTTTCACGCTTTAGAACTAGCTGTTCCTGAGGCGCGTAATCTTAACTGGGCAGGCGTCAGATATTCTGATCGACGCGTGATGTTTGGCGTGCGGAAGGTTTGCCGGTTCGATCAGAAGCAGCCGCCCTTCTGGCGTCATAGTCCCGTCGAAGATCTGGCCTACGCTTCAATCTATCACCTTTCGCCAGAGTACCTGCCGGCCTATATCAAATTTCTGCGCTCGTATAAGCCGGTCGTAGTGATGGGCTACCCTAGTGCACTTTACATAATCGCCAAATATGCGTTGGACCATAAAGAACTCCCAAGCCCGGCGAAAGGAGTGTTCACTACATCGGAAACCGTTTCCAATGAGATGCGACGAGTTATCGAGAGCGCGTGGCAATGTCGTGTGTATGACCGGTATGGCGCCGTAGAAGGATGCATGTTTGCTTCGCAATGTGAGTATGGACGCTATCACGTTAGTCCTGAAATGGGGATTATTGAGATTCTGGATGCGGAAGGAAATCCCTGTGGACCAGGCAAGTTAGGCGAGGTGGTGTGTACCGGAC
This sequence comes from uncultured Acidobacteriota bacterium, assembly GCA_963826255.1. Classification (GTDB taxonomy): domain Bacteria; phylum Acidobacteriota; class Blastocatellia; order Pyrinomonadales; family Pyrinomonadaceae; genus PSRF01. Next base: position 3,464,804 of record CAWGWK010000002.1, on the reverse strand, counting down.
TGCAAAACACTCTACAGCCCCTGATTCGCTACCGGATTGGAGACGCCGCCCGGTGGTCAGTCGAACAAGTCTGTAATTGCGGCCGGCAATTCCCAATGCTTGAAGCTATCGAAGGACGTTTCGAAGATATCTGTTACACGCGTGATGGCCGTCAAATGCTTCGCTTCGATACGGTTTTCAAGGGAGTGACGAATCTCAAAGAGGCCCAGGTAGTACAAGAGAGTCTGGATTTGATGGTAATTAACGTGGTCCCTGGAGAGGGATTCGCTCACCACGATATCAAGCGACTTCAATCTAACATGCGGTTACACGCCGGTAACATCGAGACGAAGGTGGAACTAGTTTCAAGCATACCCAGAAGCTCATCAGGGAAGTTCCGAGCCGTAATCAGCAACCTCAAACCTGAGCAAAAGCGTGCAATGAACGGCCGCAATCATGCGACTCCAGCGCGAAGAGTAGGGTGAGAAACCTTAAAAGCCATTACGAAGATCGACTGTTTGACTCGAACGAATTGAAGTTAACGAAAGTAGTAGTGCGCCGGCTTGAAGTCGATGACCTGGATGCCGTGGTCAGAATACACATGGCCGCGTTTCCGAAAAGCGCTTTGACCTTATTAGGCGCCGGGGCGGTGCGTCGTTACTACACCTGGCAGTTGCTAGGTCCGCACGATGTAACTGCTTCCGGGGCGTTTATCGGAAGTAATCTGGTTGGTTACTCGTTTAGTGGAGTATTTCAAGGCGCTACATCCGGCTTTCTAAAGAAAAACCGGTGGTATTTGATGATACGGGTATTGAGTCATCCATGGTTGATATCCAATCCCTTGATTCGTGAAAGACTCAGGCTTGGCGCACGCATTCTCGGCAGTAAGAAACGCGCTGGCAAACCGGCGGTGGACAAGCGTCGCTCATTCGGGATTCTGTCTATCGCCGTCGATCCGTCAGTTCAAGGTTCCGGTGTTGGTCAGATGCTCATGCGTAATGCAGAGACCACGGCGAGAACGCTCGGTTTTAATCAGATGCATCTCACTGTAAACCCTGAAAACGACCAGGCAGTCAGATTTTATGAAAAGCTGAACTGGAAAAAGTCTCCGACAGTTGATGGTTGGACCGGGTCCATGAGAAAGGCACTGGGAAGCTAAAGCACCATGGAAGAAGTGCCTTTCGTCAGTGTAGTGATGCCGGTTCGGAACGAGGAGCATTTCATCGCTCGCAGTTTGGCCGCCGTCCTGTCGCAGGATTATCCATCGGACCGCATGGCGGTCATCGTTGCTGATGGAATGTCTGACGATCAGACGCGCGCTATTGCAATGTCGTTCGTATCGCAGCACCCATGCCTGCGATTGATCGATAATCCAGGACGCATTGTTTCTTACGGATTGAACGCCGCGCTCCGGATTGCACGCGGCGACATCATAGTCAGAGTCGATGGGCACTGCGAGATCGCACATGATTATGTGAGCCGCTGCGTGGAGCACTTGAAGCGGAATGACGTTGATTGTGTTGGTGGACCGATTGAGACGATCGGAGAAAACCACCTGGCTCAAGTAATCGCCATGGCAATGGCTACGCCGTTCGGCGTCGGCGGTTCGGCGTTCAGGACAGTGCGTGACAAAAGCCTGTTTGTAGATACTGTCGCATTTCCCGCCTGCAAGGCGCGTGTCATACGCCGCGCCGGATTCTTTGATGAAGAGTTGGTACGAAATCAAGACGACGAATATAGCTATCGTTTGCGAAAGCTTGGCGGAAGAATCCTGCTCGCGCCGGACGTGCGTTCACGTTACTACAGCCGCGGTTCGTTGCGATCGTTATGGCGCCAGTATTTCCAGTACGGATATTGGAAGATACGGGTTATGCAGAAGCACCCGCGGCAAATGAGCTTACGCCAATTCGTTCCGCCCATCTTTGTTCTGGTCACCCTGCTCACTCTGTTGCTGTCTGCTGTGTCGGCTATCTCCATGTGGCTCTTTTTGGGAGTTCTTACTGCCTACATTCTGGCGAACCTGGCGGCATCGATCTTCACAGGGACCAACTTGAGATCGCTGGTGGTGCTTCCAGTGGTATTCGCCACGCTGCACTTCTCGTATGGATCCGGGTTCCTTTGGGGATTAGTTAAGTTTTGGAATCGCTGGAGCGACAACAATAAAAGTCTTGTGCAAACAGTTGTAAGCGATGGCGAAAGCAGATGATCGATCAACCCACGACTGATACGCGGCTGGTTAGCGTGATTTTGCCGGTCTTTAACAGTCAGGCATTTGTAAGCGATGCGATTGAGTCAATTCGGAGTCAAACGTTTACCGATTGGGAATTGATAATTGTTGACGATGGAAGTTTAGATGGCTCGCTCGAGATATGCCGGCGTTACGAGGCAACGGACTCCAGAGTCAAAGTCTTTAAGAATGAAAAGAACCTTGGCCTGGCGCACACGATGAACCGGCTCGTATCGCTGGCGAATGGCAAGTATGTAGCCATTCAGGAGCAGGACGACATATCACTTCCGCATAGGCTCGCCAGTGAGGTCAACCTGTTAGAGACTGATCCGGAAGTGGGTTTGGTAAGTGGCATAGCTGCATGGATGAATGATCGCGATCAAGTGTCAGCTTACTTTCCTCGATTACTGCAAAATGGGAGTCAGTACCCGCAGAGTATGCGCGAGATGGTCAAGTATCTGTATACGGACCAATGTAAAATTGTTAATGCCGCGTGTATGTTCCGTAAGATAATAATCGCCGGCGTAGATCGCCCTTTTGATGAGGGCGCGAAGATGTCAATAGATTGGCAGTTTTTTCTTCACCTGGCGCACAGGTATCGCATCTTTGGCATAACGGAGGTTCTCGTAAAGATGCGACGCGGGCACGGTCACAAATCACTGACGACGGAAAAAGAATTACAGTTCAGCGAAGCCAGACGATGCATTGAGCTCATCTATCAACGCTACAGGACAGATCAGCACTCGCCAATTAGCTATCAACTCTACCGACGAGCTATGTCAACTCAGAATGTTTTGGAAGGCAGATATTGGCGCGGCGTGAGAGGCTGGCTGAGAGTAGTGCGCGCTATTTCTTACAATCCATTCAATCGCCAGGCCTGGAGTTCCTGGGTTGAAATGTCGTTTCGAGCGCTAATCATGAAAAATCCTGTGAGGCTGTTAGCTTCAACACGCTTTGTCCGAAAAGATGGTTTGGAGTCGACGGGCGCGGCTTCGCCACCGGATGTGAGGCCGGGCTCCGCGCGGCCCCACCGAAAAGCTGCTTCACCACTTCAACGATAGTGACAGGTTACAGGATGAACAGAATACGTAGCGCTTAGGGTTTGCGTAAAACGACGAAAACAAAGAAGTCAGGACCGGTATGAGTTGGTGTTTGCGTCATTCCTATCGGAGTAGCCACAACCCGGTTTGCAAGCGACAGCGAGATCACTTTTCCATCGTACTTGCCTGAGAATACGGGTGAACCAAGGAAATTTTGAGCGTCCCTGATTTCATAATCATCGCCCAACGCGAGACCGGTAGTACTTAAATCAACACTTGCCGAGCTGCCACCGTTCCAGTTGTAGACCACGATATTAGCGCGTCCTTTTTCATAAGCATTGGGACGGACAAAAACTTGCGGTCCCGGCTTACCGGTTTGGTAATTAGTGTTTACGTCGAAACCGCGCAGGCGCCAGGCATCAAGCGGTTCGACGGTTCCACCAGCAGCAAATGCAAACCCATCCGAATTAGGCAGTGCATCGTAGTAGTTGTTGTCATCAATCGAGCCGGCGGCTGGATTACCGATGAAATCGACAAAGACCGGGCGTGAGAATTTGCCTCTATAACGCACTATCGTGTTGCGTTTAACACTGAAGTTGGTCCAACGCAACACCTGAAGCGAGCGGAAGCCCCCTGAGATGTAGTTGTCGGTTACCTGGAGATTAGCGCCCTGCGCCTGGTATCCGATTGCGAGGTTCGACCCATACGTGCCATTGATAAAGTGTAAGTGAGAGTTGGTTATGCGGAAATTATCCTGTGGGTTATCGATGGTGCCGACAAACAGGTTGGGCTCGCGTCGAATGAGCTCGGCTCCGGGCATGAGTGCCTCAGGTGAGCCGTTGTTGAAACTGATAATTCCGTCGAAGACATAATTGTTCGCGAAACCTGATTCTGAGTAGGCCTTCATTCCGGTAGAGAAGTTATTGAACGATATAACCTCTCGAATCTGTTTGGTTCCGGTTTGGTTTTGAGTGTAAATCCCATGTCCATGACCGCGCTCGGGACCATGGAAGCCATTGTTGTAGGTGATGAGGCCATAGATTTCCGAATCCACAGCCGAGTCCCAAAACCTGACGCCGTTCGAAAGATCGTGCGTGATGATATTGATTAGTTTTATGCCCGGTCCCAAAACAGTGACAGAGGAGTTCTCTCTGGGAACGTCTGCTGGATGTGACCCTTCCAAAGCGGTCGAGCGAACCAGATCCGAATCGAGTATTTCCAAACCCCAGTACCAGGTATGTGCTCCATTGATAGTGAAGGCTCGTGAGTTGGTTAGGTTCCCACTGTTCAAATCTATTATGACTCGCTGCCCGGCCATCGCTCGGAGAATGATTGGGCGCGCGGCCGTACCTGTTAGTTTACTGTCCCACGTTCCTTTGTATGTGCCGGCTTTCATCCAAATGGTATCGCCTGGTTTCACTGCGGCTGGATGTCTTAGTGCGGTCGCCAGGTTCCAGGGTTTTTGGCTGCTGCCGTCCCCGGTTGAAGTACCATCGGTGGCTACGTAAAACGATTGTCCAGTTGCCGGTGAACTAAGTGGAGTTGGCGCCGGTGTTGGCGTGGGGGTCGGAGCAGGGTCTATGACTGCGAATGAAACGCCATTCGAATCGCCGCCGCCGGGGGAAGAATTGGTGACGCTCACAGGAAAGCTGCCGGCCGTGCCCAAATCAGTGCTCAGAATTTGTGCCGTCAGCAAGGTTGCGCTGACAAATGCCGTGACTCGGTTGCTGCCGTTGAACTTCACTATTGAACCAGGAACAAAACCACTGCCGGTAACATTCAGTACGAATCCTGTGCTTCCCTTTATAGCATTGATAGCTGACAGGCCGGTAACTGAAGGCAATGGATTCGTGATCGTAAGCGTGGCCGGATTAGATTTTGACTGACCTGGCCGCTGGACCGTAACCGAATAGGTTCGTGCGGTCTGTACATCAGACGCCGGCACCTGAGCAGATAACGAAGTCTTACTAGCGAAGGTAGTGCTGATGGCTATGCCGTTGAGCTGGACGGTTGAATCCGTTGCGAAGTTTGAACCATTAACTTGCAGTACAAACGCTCCCGTTCCAGCGCCAACGTTGGAAGGCGACAACTGCGAAATTACCGGGTCATTGATCGTCCGTGGGGGACGCACTTCATCCGGCGGTCCGCCTCCGACGCGACCGAGACCCACACGTACCCAATTACTCTCGAGGCCGCTGTCATTGATCTGTATCAGCACGTCTCCGTCCGCAACCATTTCATCGTGCAGCCGAATGTGAATCGCATAAATGGGATCCGCGACGGGAAGCCTATATACGTTTTCAACAAGAAGCGGGAAAACTTGCAGGCTTGCGTCTTCAGCTATCGCCGTTACGGAAGGACCATTTCCGTTAGTGTCGTTTAGGTCTGTAGCAAAAAGTATGAGTCGCGTCCGGGCATCAATATTTGAGGCCAATGGTTGAGTGAGTTCAAAAGGTTCAGCACGAAATGTCGTACTTTCTAATGCTAACGCCCGAGTTGAGTTGTCCTGGGTCAGCAGCGTTGGCGGCAACTGAAACTGAAACAAAAAGTTGAAGGCGTTCTGCCCAGCTACTCGCCAGCTTGTAACAGCGCTAACGCCTGGTTGGCCCACCAGCAGAACTAAGAGCAGGCAACAGGCAAGACGTCCAACTTGGGAATGTAAAGTTTTGACCAACATCGGACCTCAGTTCCGTGAAGCAATTCAAGACTCTGCACCGGACCAGCGGGCAACGGAGTCTTGGGACAAAGACGCGGTTCGACGCAGATGAAAGGCAGAGGTGAGCGAACTGAGGCAATAGACGAATCCGGAATTCGCTACGAATAGGACGCTAGGTCGGTCTGGTTTTTGGGAACAGAGATGAAGGAGCTGGAGCCAGCAAAGACAGGAGCCGCAACCGTCGAGGTCCTATTCCGAAGCCGGAGTTCGGGAAGCCTCGAGAAGCCGAAAGGCTGGCTGGCAACCAGTGAAAACGCTCAGAGCATTTCCAATTCATCGCTTTCGGCAACCAGACAATCTCCGCACAGATATTGAGATTCACGGCTTTGCGCCCCCGCTTCACAGCGAGTTTGCCTTTATCGGATGCGACACTTCTTAAAGAGCAGTGTCAGGCTCATGGCCCAACTGTTCGATTAAAACGCTAGCCAACAGTCGTTGTCAACACAAAAATTCCTGTTTTTCTGCACCTTTATGCCTATGGGCCAGATTACGACCGTGCCGGATTGCTAAACATCCCCCTCAACAAATTACTCGGTAAACTGGGATAAGCCGATGCTTGAAACTTACTTCGAGGCCGGTCAGGGTCTCGCCAAAACGGACATGACCGACATTCAACAAGACATTTCGCTCTCCACCACCCTGGTTGCGTGCACTGACAGCAATCTGTCATGCGACCTTAAAGGAGACACGGTGATACTCAACCTGGAGTCCGGGATCTACTTTGGAATGAACCCGCTCGGCGCGCGTATTTGGGAACTCATGCAACGTCCCATCACAGTCAGCGATGTTCAACGCGAACTGCTGAAGGAATATGACATTGAGCCTGTTGACTGTCAGCGAGATCTCTTTAAATTTCTGGATAGCTTGCGAGTGCACAAACTCATCAAGGTGTGCACTGTAGAGACGGAAATCTTGTGAGATTTGTCTTTAGACAATCCCCGCGCGATCAGTGGCTGCTGTTTCAGGCGTTGGTAGTGGTCTGTGTTTTCCGTTTGGGGTTATGGATATTGCCGTTCAGGACACTGATCCGAATCATTGAAAGAAAGTCAGATCAGGCCGACGAATCGAAGGTAAGTCTTTCCGAGATTAAGAAGATTGCTTCCAGCGTCAGGCGGGCAGCGCACTACGTTCCGTCGGCGACCTGTCTGACACAGGCGCTGGCCACAAACTTCCTGCTAAAACGGATCGGCGTGAGTGCCTCTCTTCGAATTGGGGTTGCGAACGGCTCTAAGGGTCAGCTTGAAGCGCATGCCTGGTTGGAAAGCCACGGCAAAATAATTGTCGGGAAGGAAAAGGGTCTAGAGCGGTACACAGTCATGTCTCGTCTGGGGGAACTCAACCGGTGAGCGCAATCTTTGGCGTATACCACCTCGATGGGAAGGCAGTCGCTCGAGAAGAGGTTGAGCGAATGAGCCATACTCTGGCGCATCGCGGCGCGGATGCAAGCAAAATTTGGATCGACGACAACGTGAGTCTGGGCCATCGGATGCTGTGGACGACACCGGAGTCGCTCGCGGAAGTTTTGCCCTTTGAGATGAGCAACGAAAGCACGGTCATTACGGCTGACGCGCGCATTGATAATCGCGATGAATTAATCAACGAACTGAATTTGAAGGACCGCTTACCGGAACTAATAACCGATAGCGAGATAATTCTGCGCAGTTATCAAAAATGGGGAGAGCAATGTGCCGGGAAACTAATTGGTGACTTTGTTTTTGCAATATGGGACAAGCGGAAGAAGAGTTTGTTTTGTGCGCGCGATCACATCGGAGTTAAATCCCTCTACTATCACCTATCGGAAAAGACATTCGTATTTGCGACCGAGATCAAAGCTCTCCTTTGTCTGCCGGAGGTTCCTCGTCAACTCAATGAGACCCGCGTGGCGGATTTCCTGATCGTCAGATTCGAAGATCGGACCAGCACTTTCTACAAAGGCATCGTTCGGCTGCCTGCTGCTCATACGCTTACGGTTAGAAAAAACGGTAGTCAGGTAACAAAATACTGGACGCTCGATCTTTCTCGTAACTTGAAATTGCGTTCGGATGAGGAGTACGCGGAAGCCTTTAGTGAAGTTTTTACGACCGCGGTACGATGCCGGATTCGCAGTGCCTTTCCGGTCGGATCCACTTTGAGTGGCGGTCTGGATTCGTCGTCAGTTGCCTGCACGGCGCGGGATCTCCTCAAAAAACAGGGAACTCGGCTTCATACGTTCTCCGCGATCTTCCCGAGTCTGTCGGAAAAAGACCTGCGAAAGATTGACGAGCGTCAATATATAGATGCAGTCATATCACAAGGCGGCTTCGACCCGTTCTTCCTCCGCGCTGACCTTCTCAGTCCGCTGTATGACTTCGACAAAGTCCTGTGGCATGGCGATGAAGTAAATTGGGGTCCCAACCTGTACATACATTGGGGACTTTACAATGCGGCCCAGGGACGAAATGTACGAATTCTTCTCGATGGCCTTGATGGCGACACGACTGTCTCCCACGGAATTGCATTCCTAACCGAGTTGGCATGGACCGGCCGTTGGCTCAAACTTTTTTCTGAAGCAAAAGCACTTTCAAAGGTGCGCAATTCTTATACAACACGAAAGATTATGTGGGAGTACGGGTTCGAGCCGTTAATCCCACAGCGCGCCCGCAGGGTCTGGCAGCGAATCATGGGCCATCAGAAACAGAACACCGACGATCCGATCCTGAATCATGGTTTTGCCCAGCAAATCAAACTGGCCGAGGGAATTCGTGATTTGAGTTCTCCAGCGCCTGACCCAGCGTATACTGCGAAGCGTTCTCACTTTCAGGGACTCACGTTTGCTCTTCATCCCTACACGCTGGAGTTAGCTGACAAGGCGGCGGGAGCGTTTGGCCTCGAAGCTCGTTATCCGTTTTACGATCGCCGGCTAATGGAGTTTTGCCTCGCGCTGCCGGCAGAGCAAAAACTGCGTAATGGTTGGACGCGAGCCGTATTGCGGCGCGCGATGACCGGCACATTGCCTCCCGAAGTACGACTGCGCCGCGACAAGGCCAACCTTAGTCCAAATTTCACGCGCAAGTTTTTTGAGTATGAAGCTGAACGGATTAAGTCCGTGGTGGAGAAAAGACAGACGGTTGCAAAGTATGTCGATGCGGATGTGATCAAGAACACTTACAGCCGGTGCCTTTCACAACCGCGGCCGAACAGTAAGGATGTGTTGACGATGTACCGGATAGTTGCTTTGTCGTTGTGGCTGCAAAAGACAAACCTGACGTGTGAGCCCGCTCATTAGTTGCCGGCCTGCCTTAAGTCTTTAACCATTAATTTCATTATTAATGCCTTCATCATAAGCAGGTCCGACAGAACCCAGAAAGGAGAACCATGGAAGAAGAGACTAAACAAGAAATAAAGAAAGCCTGGGACCCGCCAGTGCTTATCGTCCACGGCACAGTGGAAAGTCTTACGCAGGGTTGCGACAAGACTACCGGTGGAAGCGATGGTTTTACGTTCCACGGACAACCAATCCAGTGTGTCAGCTGACCCAACCCCGTTCCAACTCTTTTTGTCACGGCAATTGATGAAGAGTTTTGGAATTTAACCCTACTCGTCGGAGTAGTATGTATACGTATTTAGCTTATGGTTTAGGCATACACTGCGTTCTGCCTCTGCCGGAACTCATCTCGGCAGAGGTAGAGCAGGATGTTCTCATTTACCTTGGAGGTGATGAATGCATTCCTGAACTCGTGCGTGGCAAGCCCTCCTACTTCAGCGTAAGTCTGGAGGAAGTAATCATCTCAGGCGAGGGCGTAGGTACTTTCCTCATACGCAGCGGGAAAGAGGTTTGCATCATTCCGGCTGAAGGCGTTGAGGAGAGCCGGCTGCGTTTGAATATCGTTGGCGTGGTGCTCGCATTTTTATTGTACCAGCGCGGCTTTCTTGTGCTGCATGCGAGCGGAAACATGATCAGGGAACGAGCTGTAACGTTTCTTGGTGAGTCTGGTTGGGGTAAGTCGTCCATGATAGCCGCACTGCACAAACGCGGTTATAAAATTTTCACTGATGACCTCCTGCCGATATTGATGGAGGGAGAGACCGTCAGGGTACTCTCCGGCTTTCCGCAAATTAAGTTGCATCCCACGGCAGCAGCAACCCTGGGGTACGATGCGCGATTGCTGCATGAACTTGATCCTTCACAGACAAAGCGCGGCTTTAGGCTAAACGGTGGTTTTGTTAGTGAGACGTTGCCTTTGAATTCTGTTTACGTCCTGGCTCAAGGGAAAGAACCGACGATTGAGCCACTTCAACCGCAGCAGGCCATCGTTGAACTGATCCGCCATTCGTATCCGACTCGCGCGCGTGTTGCGGGAGGAATAAATCATTTGTCGCAATGCGCTGAGCTTGTGAGGCGCGCGAAATTTTATAGACTGACGCGTCCTTTTTCCCTCTCCTTACTGCCGCAGGTGGCCCAAATGGTCGATGAGCACGTGCTAGCCGATAGTTAGACCAGCTTTGCACGAAAAGTCCGGCTTTAGCCTGCGGAGCAGGCGTAAGCATATAGCCTGGGCGCAAGCCCCAGGTATCAAAGCAAGAGAAGGTTTGAAGCCCGCGAATGCGGGCGATAGAACAATGCGGCAAATGCCAAGATTTGCAATGCACACGACTGCCGCCCATTTCATGGGCTCGGAATTCCATTGCTTCCAGTTCCTGGGGCTTGCGCCCCAGGCTTTATGCTTGCGCCTGCTCCGCAGGCTCGCAGACTTTCTTGCGCCTGCTCCGCAGGCTCGCAGACTTTCTTGCGCGTGCTCCGCAGGCTAAAAGCAAAAGCTAGTTAGACCATCTTCCGATTACATTTCGTCATGCGCCTTTCCGAACTCATCAAACGGTTTTCGCACATCCCGGCCGCGTTGCGGATAAGTTGGACCGCTGCTCCTCTGTCGTCAATAGCGGGAGTTGCTTTATTGCTTGTTCAGGGCATCTTGCCCGTGGCAATTTTGTATGTAACGAAACGTCTCATTGACGACCTGGTAGTCGTGATTGGCGCTGGTGCACGCTGGCAAGTGATTCGTCCCACGTTGTTCTCGTTGACCGCGCTGGTGATTCTGCTGTTGCTGACCGACGTCCTTAAGAGCGTTTACGAATGGATACGCATCGCCCAGGCGGAGTTCATTCAGGACCACATCAACTCCCTGCTGCATGAACAGGCGTTGAAGCTTGACATCTCATTCTACGAATCAACTGAGTACTACGATCATTTGGAACAAGCTCGAGGCGAGGCTGCGAGCCGTGTGCGAACGCTATTAGATAGCGGGGGCAGTATCGTTCAAAGCACTGTCACGTTGCTGGGAATGGCGGCCGTGTTAACCCAGTACGGTTACTGGATACCATTCGCCATGTTAGTGACACTGGGCCCTTCGTTCTATGTTTTGCTGCGTTACGACCGGCTCTATCACGAATGGTGGTCGCAGAGTACCGCCGACAGGCGTCGAGTTCAGTATTACGATCTACTTTTGACGCATCAAATCGCCGCGCCCGAGATCCGATTATTCGATCTCGGTAAACATCTCCAGACACTCCACCGAACTCTTCGTCTGCGTCTCAGGAAAGACAGGTTGCGCCAGCTACGCAGTAAAAGCGTGGCACGGTTAGCGGCCGGCACCGCGAGCCTGTTAGGTGCAGGGCTCATTATGGGCTGGATGCTCTGGCGAGCATTTCTTGGACAAGTGACTTTAGGTGATCTGGCCTTGTTTTATCAGGCAATAAATCGTGGACAAACTCTGATGCGTGGTTTGTTTGAGAGTCTGAGCAGCATCTATAGCAGTAATCTTTTTCTCGGGCACTTGTTTACGTTCCTCAGTCTCAAGCCGAACGTAACAGAGGCGGCACAACCAGTTTCGGCGCCGGACAGAATCGCGCACGGCATTCGATTCAATAACGTTACGTTCCGTTATCCCGGCAGTGCCACTCCCACTCTCAAGAACTTCAATCTGCTGATACCGCCTGCGAAAATCATAGCCATCGTGGGAACTAATGGTGCAGGTAAAACGACGCTGGCAAAGCTCCTATGCCGTTTCTACGATCCGGAAGAGGGGACGATTGATTTTGACGGAATCGACATTCGCAGAATCTCTCTTAGATCTTTATGGCGCTCGATTACAGTGCTGTTCCAGTTTCCACTGCATTACCAGATGACCGCGCGACAGAACATCGGTTTTGGCGACCTCGAGAAACGCGACCTGGCGCCGGATGTGGAAAGCGCGGCGCGAAAGGCTGGAGCCCATGAGTTTGTTCTGCGCTTACCTAAAGGTTACGAAACTGAGCTGGGCAAACAGTTTTCCAACGGCGCGGAGTTAAGCGGAGGTGAGTGGCAACGAATCGCACTGGCGCGCGCGTATCTCAGGAAAGCGCCGCTCATGATCCTTGACGAGCCGACCAGCGCCATGGATTCATGGACCGAAGCGGCCTGGTTTAATGATCTGCGGGACTTAACTGAGGAGAGAACGGCAATCGTAATCACTCATCGCTTTACGATCGCGATGCGTGCCGACGTCATCTACGTAATGAACGAGGGAAGAATTATCGAAACAGGTAGCCATGCCGAGCTTGTAAAAATGAACGGCATGTATGCGAAATCATGGTCAGAGCAGATGCAACTCAGCTCAGATCACGAACTTCCCGACCAATTGATTCCCACTGACACCAGCGCGTTGACAGAGCAGCCAAGCATAGTATGAACGCACTGAAGGTACCGCCTGCAGTTTTCGATATGCAAGAAATCCAGAAATCGACGACTGAAATCCCTCTGGACGATCGTGCGAGCTATTCTGTCCGCTCCGCCAAGTTGACGTTGGGTGAGCTGTCCAATGCAGAAAATATAAGACGAGCCGAGATTGATCTGTTGGTTTGTTGTGCAAGAACCGAACTTAACGACGCAGCAAGAACTCGAATAGTTGAAATTCTGAAACACGATCTCGATTGGAATGAAGTCCTTGATAAGGCCGCGGCACATGCAATTGTGCCGCTGGTTTGCAGCAACCTGAAGCAATACTCTGAAGCCGTTCCACTCAAGGTTCTCGACCGGCTCAAAGTGCTCGCTTACCAAAGTAATATTCACAATCTTCGGCTGGCATCGGAACTGAGTCGTCTGACCAGCTTGATGGAAGAGAACGGTATTACCTCGCTCCCATTCAAGGGACCGATTTTAGCTACTGAAATGTACGGCGATCTGGCGCGGCGGCAATTCTCCGATCTGGATATTTTGATTCCGAAGAAAGACTTTCAACGAGTTAAGGGACTGTTCCTCATGAACGGATTCGTTCCGCTTGTCGAAAGAACGGTTGAACAAGAAGCGGCTTACCTGGATGCGCGACGTCCGTACAACTACAAGTTAGTCTCATCTGACAGGCGGGTCCGCGTTGAATTACATTGGAGATTCACTTCCAAGTACAACTCCCTTTCAGTGGATTACGATAAGCTCTTTAAACGACTCGTCAAAGTCAGTTTTGCTGGTCGTAAAGTTCATCACCTTGCCCCGGAAGATTTACTGTTACTTCTTAGCCAGCATGGCTCAAAACATTTCTGGATTCGTCTTTTGTGGGTTGTAGATATTGTGGAAGTGCTGAGAAGGCATCCCAAGATCGATTGGCCAGAGACAATAACGCGTGCGGAAAGTATGGGCATGCGCAGAATGCTCTTCCTGGCACTGTATTTGGCCGAGTGTTTGTTTGATGTTGAATTACCGGCAGATGTAGCAAAGAGGATCAGGAACGAACGAAAGGTTAAGGTTCTTGCGGCTCGAATAGAGAAACAGTTGTTTTGTGAATCGCCGCCTATTCAGAATTTCGAAACACACATATTTTCATGCGCCATGAGAGAGCGGCTGCGTGACAAGCTCAGGTACGCGGGATACCGAATCCTCGCCCACGTAGCTAAAGCGAATTTGGTCAGGCAAATTCGGAAAAATAGATTGTCGCCAACAGGCACAATTGTGCCGCAGGAGTAGGTAACAACGCCCATCCCGTTAGACGTTTGGGTAGGCCGATTAGCGCAGTCAATTTAGTCGGTTTTACCGATGTAGGCTCGGCCTGCGACGGGTATTCTCATTCCAGCAATCCGCATACGCCCAGGACGGTTCTGCAGCAGTATCTAGCACGAAATCTTCCGTCATTCACGACTGAACTCATTCTGCTACAGCACCACAGCGTTTAAAAGATGTTGACCGCTTCAACGAATCTCGATTTAGGTAGCGACGTCAGGTCAGCCTTAAGATTTCACCTTTTAAGCAAGGGGGGGCAGCACTCGTTAGATCTGTTCACCCTCACGTCTGCTTTTGCTCTGGCGTACCTGCTGAGATTCGATTTCTCCCTGCCCGCTTCAGAGCGGATAGTCGCGCTTACCCAGCTTCCACTCGTGCTGCTGGTGCAAATAGCCGTCTTATATTTTACGGGTATTTCTAAATTCATCTGGCGCTACGTTGGATTTTCAGAAGCGAAGAAAATAATCAACGCCGGTCTGCTGGCGGCGGTGCCACTAATTATTCTGCGACTTGCTTTACCGGACTGGCTGCGCGAACTTCGCATACCACTCTCTGTGATCATGATGGACACGGTCCTCGCGTTCGGAGGAATTCTGGTTTTACGCGTCGTACGGCGGGAAGTTTATGAACGAAACCATCGAAGGGCCACGGAGGGAAGAGCCGTAAGACGGAAACCGGTACTGCTAATCGGCGCCGGGCGAGCTGGGATTGTGACTGCCAGCGAGATACGTTCGCGCGGCGATGTTGATCTCGAAATCAAAGGGTTCATCGACGACGATCCCGCCAAGCTTGGTTCCGTCCTCCATGGAATAAGGGTGATAGGAACAACTAAAGACCTCCCCCGCCTGGTGCGAGAGCTGGACATCGATCATGTGATTATCTCCATTGCTCAGGCTTCGCGAACCGATTTCCGTCGCATTCTGGATCTCTGTCATTCAATTCCGGTGAATGTTCGCGTCATTCCATGCCTCTATGAAATCCTGCAGGGCAAAGTGAAGGTCAGCAGAATACGAGACGTGGAAATTGAAGATCTGCTCGGTCGCGAGCCGGTCATGTTGGACGAGAAGAGCATGGAGGAGTTCCTGCAGGCGAAGGTTGTGATGGTTACTGGAGCCGGGGGCTCTATCGGATCCGAACTAGCCCGTCAGGTCGCGTGTTTCAAGCCCGCAAGTCTCCTGTTAGTAGAACGGGCTGAGTGTTCGCTGTTTACTGTCGATCGGGAGTTAAGAAGTAGCTTCCCCAATCTGCAAATTCATGCCCTCGTTGGCGACATCGCTGACCGCGCTCGGATGCGATCGATTTTTGCTGCTTATCAGCCGCAAGTGGTCCTTCATGCGGCCGCACACAAACACGTGCCCATGATGGAAACAAACACGGTCGAAGCAGTGAAGAACAACATTCTCGGGACTCAGCGGCTAGGGAAGCTTGCCGGCGAATTCGGTGTTGAAGCGTTCATATTAATTTCTACCGACAAGGCAGTCCGGCCAACTTCAATTATGGGAGCGACCAAGCGAATAGCAGAACTCGTCGTTCAGGATTTGGACGTTCGTTACAGTACCCGCTACGTCGCTGTGCGTTTTGGCAACGTGATTGGATCCGCCGGATCGGTCATTCCGATCTTTCGCGAGCAAATACTCAACGGCGGTCCTGTGACCGTGACACATCCCGACATGGTCCGCTACTTCATGACGATTGCAGAAGCCTCTAAATTGGTGCTTCAGGCCGGAGCACTCGGTAATGGAGGTGAAATCTTCATTCTTGATATGGGCGAACCTGTTCGCATTCTTGATCTGGCCAAACAGACTATTCGATTGTCGGGTCTGCGTCCCAACGAGGACATAGCAATCGTGTTCACAGGCGTGAGGCCGGGAGAAAAGTTGTTTGAAGAGCTACAGGTTACGGGAGAAGAGCTGACGAAAACAGTCCATCCAAAAATCTTTATCGGAAAGATCGCCGGCTATCAATCCGAAAGAATTCAAGAGGCGGTTGAGAGACTTACCGTTTTGGCTAGAAGAGGCTGGAGTTACGAACTGCGACGTGAAATGCACGAACTGCTTCCTGAAAGCCGGTTAACCATAACGGATGGGCGGCTGGCGACGCATGAGACTATGCCGATGAGTGTGAGCGCAAACGTCAACTGATTTGTAAGAGAACAAGTCAAACTTGCTTACTTGTTTTTGGACGACTCCGGGCGTTTCGAACTATTAAATGTTAATTGCCTCCGCTGGAGGCTTCCCTCGAGGTACTCCGTAATCTTTTGTCCTTTCCCCGACGACAACGATTACTTCAGAGATCGTTGTGTCCACAACCCACACTGCTAAAAGCTGCAATCTGACTTAACGCACTATGCGGTCGTCCCGTTTCCAACAATTCCAAGCTCTTATAAGGCGAATGATTATCGACAAGCCTGTAGTTGTCGTGATCATGATTTCCGCGGTCCTGTTGACGGCTTCGCGCATAGTTGGTCCATTCGAGGTTGGTAAGGACCAGGCCACGCAATTGGAAGTCGGGGAGCGATTGGTTCGGGGATTTGGTCTTACGACGACCAACGCTACGCCTCGCGAATCGCACGACATTTCGATTGAACCGTCGTCGAAGTACGTAACAAATTGGCCTCCAGGGCTTTCTCTCCTCGTTGCCGCTCTGCTTTACGTGGGCGTACCCCTTCACGCGGCGGTAAAAATTCTATATGGGACCACAACTTTGCTGGGTTGGATTGGCTGGGCGTTAATCACCAGCTATTTTATTTCTCGCGCTGTTGGTTCCGGGAAACGGCCGTCACCAGTTCATCTATTTATCGTGGCGCTTCTGCCATTTACCACGACTCCCGGTTGGGCGGGCACAGACGCTTTTCTCTGGGCGGGGATCCCGTTCCTTTTTATCGGTCTGGTTGGTCTCGATAGAAAGCAGCCCTCTTTGTTGTCTATCACTTTGGCCGGTCTCCTGTTTGGCTCTTTGTTCGCAATTCGATATACGAGTCTCTTTTTAGGATTGGCCGCAGCGCTGATTCTGTTTCAAATAAGTTATCCGGACCTCAAACTCTTCTTTAAGAGACTCTCCGTGTTCGCGGTTTCAAGCCTGACTCTGATGTTGCCGGTCGCGATCTATGTCATTCAGCATGCGCAGTCTTTCACGCATACCTCTGGTGCTATCAATCCAAACGATCCGTTAGGGGATCTGGCTACTCCTTTCAGAATTCTTCGAGCGTTGCCGATGACATCAAATCTCGTATTCGGTCATCCAGTGTTTGAAAGGTTCATTTACTCGTTGAAGTTGGAATGGCTCCTTTATGCGTCGGGAATCATTTTCCTGATAGCAGTTTTGTTATGGCCGCTTCTTCTCTGGCGGGGTAGATCAGAAAAAGGGATCGAGGTGAAGGACGACACGGCGCTCAGTTTTTCGTTTCTGCCAGTGTCTCTGGTTGTTTTTCTCGTGGCCATTGGGTTTGCGAGTCAACCGTATTACATGTTCGTCAGAAGATACTATGAGGTTATCGGATTGTGCGGCATCTTTATCTTCTATGAGATTGCTACCAGACGCGCTACACACCGGCTAATAAAACTAACGTCGCAAGCCGTGGTGGTGGGGTTCGTCTTATACATCTGCGTGTTTCTGCCGGCATTGGCCTTTACTAATGAGGGAAGGGAATCTCTGGTTTCGTATGCTCGTGGCTTCACGCCGGAGAGGATGTTTAAGCTCTACTCACCCAAAGACACCGCCAAAAGCAAAGTAGAAGAGCTTTACAAGAATAATCCGGACGCTCTCTTTTACGCGCACCATTATGCCTGGTTCGTCTATGACGGACCCAACAGCGGACCTATTCCCGGCAGGAACTTGCGCAGTGTTCCGGATCGCGACTTTTGGACGCGCGCATACACTACCAAACCGGTGAAGGTGTTTTGGGTCCTCGATCGTGAAGCGCCGCTCGACTTTATTCCGGATTCCAGGAAGCAACTCGTTTTTGATGATTCATCCGAGCGGATGAAAATCCTGGTCTCGGATTTTGCGGCAGGTCCTTTAGTACCTGCCGAACAGATCGCCGTGAAATAGCTACTTGCTTTCACGTTTCTGACACCCAGATGCAAATTGGGGCGAGCTTACCGCTGGCCCCTTTTTCATTTCGCAGTTCGGAGGGTCATACGATGTCCAGTGCTGTAGTAATTGGAGCGGGCCCCGCAGGGTTAACTGCCGCTTATGAATTAGCGAAGCTCGGCATTGGGTCAACTGTTTTAGAAGCTGACCGGCAGGTTGGTGGACTCTCACGCACCGTCACTTATCAAGGCTATCGCTTTGATATCGGCGGTCACCGGTTCTTCACCAAAGTCCCTCTCATTAACGAGCTTTGGAAAGAGATCCTGGGGGAGGATTTTCTGCTGCGGCCGCGTCTGTCGCGCATCCATTATCGAGAACACTTCTTTGACTATCCGCTCAAAGCGACTAACGCGCTTGCGGGCCTCGGACCGATCGAAGCCTTGCTTGTTGGTATGAGCTTCGGGAAGGCGAAACTCTTCCCGCACGCTGAAGAAACAAACCTGGAGCAGTGGGTTGCGAACCGGTTCGGACATCGCCTTTACGAAATATTCTTCAAAACCTATACGGAGAAAGTTTGGGGCATACCATGCACCGAAATATCCGCCGACTGGGCGGCCCAGCGAATTAAGAATCTCTCCCTCCCTGAAGCGGTGCGAAATGCTCTGTTCGGAAATGGAAGATCGAAAGACGGCGAAATCATTACAACGTTAATCGAGCAATTCAATTACCCGCGGTTTGGTCCCGGGATGATGTGGGAGCGATGCGAGGAATTACTTTCAGCGCAGGGCAATGAAACAGTTCACGGGATTAAGGTGGAAAAGATTCGTCACCGGCACGGTCGCGTGGAATGCGTCTACGGGCGCACGCAAGCGGGAGAGCTCGTGGAGTTTGGCGCCGATGAATTCATCTCGACAATGCCTCTGCGCAGTCTCATACGCGTTCTGAGTCCCGCTCCTCCCGACGAAGTCATAGAGGCAGCGAACAGGTTGCGTTATCGCGACTACCTGACAGTCGTGTTAATCGCCAAACGCGAAAAAGTTTTTCCCGATAACTGGATCTACATTCATTCGCCGGAAGTCAAAATGGGCCGCATCCAGAACTATAAAAATTGGAGTCCACATATGGTTCCCGACCCGAGTCGGAGTTCGCTGGGTCTGGAATACTTCCTTTGGGATCAGGATGAGGAATGGAACTGGTCCAAAGATCGACTGGTGGAACTGGGCATCAAAGAATGCTCGAGGATAAAGCTGCTCGAGCCGGACGAAGTTGAAGACGGGACTGTCGTCCGCATGAAAAAGGCATATCCGGTTTACGACCAGCAATACCAGGAGAGTCTGGCGACGATTCGCCAGTATCTTGAAAGCATTGGAAATCTTCAGACAGTAGGGCGGAATGGGCTTCATCGCTATAACAATCAGGACCATTCAATGCTCACGGCAGTCTATGCGGCGCGCAACATCGTGGGAGAGAAGCACGATGTTTGGTCCGTCAACACAGAGATGGAATATCACGAAGAAGAGCGCGTGAAGAGTCCAGTCTCAAAACCGGTGATTACGGAAACGAAAGCGATTCCTGTGCCTGCAAATGGGGATCGGCTTGTGCCGCGCCGCTTGACGCCGGAGGAACTTATCGAAGCTGCGTTTGCGAAGTTGGACCCGGTGGCTATGGGGACGGCAGTTGGAACAGTATCCGGTACAAGCCTCTTTATTGCGACCATTATCTTACTCTTGAAAGGTGGACCAGTAATCGGACCAACTCTCGCATTGCTAAATAATGTGTTACTCGGTTTCAGCGTGTCATTTTCCGGAGCGCTGATCGGTCTGGTCGAAGCCTGCATTGGAGGTTTTTTGCTGGGTTATGTCTTTGCCTGGTTGAGAAACCTGGGTATCGATGCCTATGCCTGGTTATTGCAACGTCGAGCGCTGGCTGAGTCGGCGCGTAGTCTGCTGGATTAGAGGAAAGAAAAATGAGCACACACACAGGCAAACACAAAACGACCCCCGATGAAGTGAGCCGAGCAATTGCGAGGATTCAAACGGGAGTTTTGACGATAGTGTTCGCTGCACTTTGCGGCCTGGGTTTATTTCTAATGACAGCGTGGTTACTCGTGAAAGACGGCCCGCACGTTGGCGCACACCTGCGACTGCTGGGCAACTACTTTCCGGGTTATTCCGTGACCTGGCTCGGGAGTGTGATCGGACTCTTTTACGGAGCCTTCGTTGGCGGAGCGATAGGCTGGTCCATCGGCACGATTTACAACCGAGTTGTCGGCTTCCGGTATCCCGCAAATGGCTACAAAGGATAAATCAGTGGTAAAGCGGGACAAAGAGAAATGCCCGGCCCTGTCGGTCGTCGTGCCTGTTTACAACTCGACCGCAGATCTCCAACATTGTTTAGCCGCGATAGCTTCATCTGACTTTAAAGACTTCGAGGTGCTGGTTGTCGATGATGGCTCGACCGAACCGGTAAAACCGCTGGTAGATTTCCACGGGTTCAGTTACCTCCGGATCAAAGGACCAGGCGGGCCTGCCAGAGCACGAAATCGCGGAGTCGCTCGCGTGAAAGGTCGCTATGTTGTGTTTGTCGACGCGGATGTATGCGTCCATACAGACACATTGACGCGCTTCGCTGAAGCTTTCGCCTCCGACACGACCATCGATGCCGTCATCGGATCTTATGATGATGCGCCGGCTAAGCGGAATTTCCTCTCTCAATACAAAAACCTTTTTCATCATTACGTTCATCAACAATCCGATGGGCGGATCGGCACGTTCTGGAGCGGCTGCGGAGCGATCCGGCGCGAGTTGTTCCTGACAGTCGGCGGATTCGACGAACAGCGTTATCGCCGTCCGGCGATCGAGGACATAGAGCTTGGCACCTGGCTGAATGCCGCGGGATACAAGATCGTTCTGAATCGCGAGATCAAAGGCAAACACTTGAAACGATGGACGCTGCGGAATCTATTGAAGACGGATGTTTTCGATCGAGGAGTGCCGTGGACCAGACTAATGTTACGCGCGGGTGCGATTGTTAATACGCTTAACGTCAAACCGGTGCAACGCCTCAGCGTCGCGCTGGCTTACATGACCGTATTGGCTCTGATCGCAGCCGTTTGGTGGCCTCTCTTGCTCCTCGTTGCGACAGCGCTTTTCTTAGCGGTGACAATCCTGAATTTGGACTTCTATCGCTTCTTCTTAAAACGCTCCAGGGTTTGGTTCACCCTGCGAGTTGTGCCGCTCCATTGGCTCTACTTCTGGTACTGCGGTTTCTGTGTGTTTTGGGGAACGCTGCTGCATTTCCTGGAAAAGAATTCCGGCAAGCGGGCGATGCCGTTGCGCTCTGACGCTCATGCGAAATAGCGAATTAGCCAATGATTTCGAACTGTCGATCGTAGTGACAGTCGTCGGTGGTAAAGACCTCGTACGTCGCCTGCTCACCGTACTCAACCACCAGCTCGACCTTGAGATCGCGGAAGTTATTGTTCCTTACGATAGTTTGTGCGTTGACGTCGGCGACCTGGCGGAGGAGTTTTCCGGCATTCGATTCCACTACATAACGGATGTTGGTGCAGCATCCTCCGGGAACATTACCTCGCGTCAACACCGTCTCTACGATCGGCGTCGCGCCGTGGGACTATCTCTCGCCCGTGGGCGCGTCGTCGCGATGACAGAGGATTACGCCGTGCCGGCTGAGGACTGGTGCCTGCAAATTCGTAAGGCGCACGAGCAGCCGTATGCAGCCATTGGAGGCGCCATCGAAAACGGAGTTGATGAACCACTGAACTGGGCCTTGTATTACTGTGACTTTGGTCGTTACGGCAGACCCTTGCGGTCCGCCGAAGCGAGTTATGTTTCGGATGTAAACATTTCCTATAAGCGAGAAGCGTTGGAAGCGATTCGTGACGTATGGCGCAGTGTCTATCACGAAACGACAGTCAATTGGACGCTGCGTTCCAATGGCCAGTCGCTGTTTCTTGATTCGCGACTGTTGGTTTACGAGCATCGTCCCAGGCTAACCGTCTCCCAGGCGTTCAGGGAAAAAATCGAATGGGGCCGTATTTTCGCGGAGACTCGGATTGCTAAGCGCAGCTTGTCGATACGCTTTCTTTATGCAGCCGGCACGTTGCTTCTGCCCACGATTCTCACATTCCGTGTCTTCCGCACAATGTTGCATCGAAGGGGCAGTGCCGCACACGTAGTGCAAACTTTGCCACTCGCAGCATGTCTGGTTGCGGGAACGGCGTTGGGAGAGTTTCTTGGCTATTTAAGCGGACAGCCTGATTCGGAAGTCACACTGAGCGAAAAGGCCTCCGCGATCTGATATCGTCAATGGTGAATACCACAAGCAAATTGGCAATCCTGACGTACCACTCGCTCGACTGTAGCGGTTCGGTGGTTTCTGTTACGCCGGATGACTTTTCGCAGCAGATGGCTTTTCTTTCCGATCGATCTCTCAAGGGAATGTCTTTAGCTAAAGCTTTAGCTTTCCGCGATCAGAACGGGCGCGTGGCCTGACGGTGGCGTGGTCCTCACTTTCGATGACGGCTTCGCCAACTTCTATGAATCAGCAATGCCCGTGCTCGCGCGCTATGGTTTTACAGCAACAGTTTTCATCATCAGCGGCTATATGGGCGGGCAAAACAGTTGGGGACCACGGCCGGAAGGCCTGGGGCTGCTACCAATTCTCTCCTGGTCGCAAGCGGCAGAGCTCGCACGTTCCGGAATTGAAATAGGTTCCCACACGCAAACACATCGAGATTTACGATACTGCTCCGCTGCCCAGGCGGAGCTGGAGATGACAGTTTCAAGGGCGGAGATCGAACAACATCTGGGGCTACACTCCCAAAGCTTCGCCTACCCATACGGCGGAGTTGATACAGTCTCGCGTGGGCTGGCAGCTTCTAATTTTCGCGCGTCCTGCACTACCGAACTAAGACGAGCCAACGCTGATCCGCTCGAAGCGCTCCCGCGCGTGGATATGTACTACCTGAAATCGTCGCAACGATTTGCCGGGTTGCTAAATGGACAACTTGATCGCTACTTAGCCGTTCGCCGTTTGGGCAGACGAGCTCGCAGGGTTCTGGTTTCCGATTCCAAAACCGCCTAGCCGAGTTGGACCACGCAGCCGCGACACCGCGGATAACAAAGGACAGTCGTATGAATGTCGTAAGTCGAATTGCTAAACACGCTCGTTTAAACTGGCAGAGTCTTGACTCTACTGAAGTTCCCAGCCCGCCGTTCGTAATTCTGTTCATCAATTCGATCTGCAACATGAAATGCGAACACTGCTTCTATTGGCAGAACTTGAACAGGCGCGACGATCTCACTTTTGACGAGATGGTTAGTCTCTCGCAGCAGTTGGGACGCATCGAGAACTTAAATCTTTCTGGTGGTGAGCCGTTCCTGCGCAAGGAATTCGGAGCAATCTGCCGGCAGTTCATCAAGCAAAACGGAGTGAAAGAGATCTACGTGCCTAGTAATGGCTATTTCACTGAGCGGACGATTGAGCAGATTCGCGAGACGCTTAAAGAACAGAGTCTGCATTTGTTTGCTATCGAACTATCGCTCGATGGCATGGAGGAGTTTCACGATACGTTCCGCGTGAGCAAAGGTTCATTCGCCAGGGCAATGCAGACTTACGACGCATTGGTTGAGTTGCAACAGGAAGATCCGCGACTCCAGATTCATTCAATCTCGACTGCAACCGCCGACAACATGGACGAGATTAAACGGCTAACGACATTTCTTTATGAGCGTTGTCCGAAGATGTCGCACCACAATCTGGCATTGATTCGGGGCGATCGTAAGAACCCGTCATTACAAGGACCGAAGTTAGCTGAGTACAAACAACTCGCCGACTACGTTGCACGTTTATGGGCGCCTCGAGAGCAGGCAAGATATGGCAGTGTGGTGGAGCCAATGCTCCAGTGGGCGAAGATTAAGACGGCAAACGAGCAGCGTCAGGTCGTTCCGTGCAAGGCAGGTGTGTTAAGCGCTGTAATTTACTCAAACGGCGACGTCAGCGTCTGCGAAGCTCACAAGCCGCTGGGCAATATTCGGGAAAGGTCCTTTAAGGACATCTGGCATTCCGAAGATGCGAACAAGCTCCGCGCTTCTATTCGGGCCAAAGAATGTTACTGCACTAATGAAATTTTTCTCTGGCCCAGCATTACCTTTCAACCGCGACAACTCACCAGGGCGTTGATAGGAGCAAAGGTCTGGCGCAAACCCGCAATACTCGAGCGAGACGAGCGCGTAGATTGGCAGCAGGGCGGTTCGAGACCTCCCTTGCCGATCGTGAACCTGAATCGAGAACCGAACCTGCTCAGTCCGCAGCGCAACCTCAAAGGATCGGCTAGTTGAAACTATTCAAGAGTTTTTTGTCGTTGGCGGGCGCGGAAGTTTTCAGCAAACTGCTGACATTTGCTGCGTTTGCATATCTCGCGCGTATTCTGGGCGCCGGTGATTTCGGATACATCGAGTTTGCCGGAGCAGTGTTGATGTGTGCCAGTTTGATCGTGGATCAGGGATTCAGCGCCTACGGAGCCCGGGAAATCGCAAAAGCACCGGGGCAAACGGGCCGGCTTGTCGCTGAGATCCTCAGTATGCGAGCCCTACTCGCAGCCGCCGGTTATTTGGCGATCATTGTGTTTGTGCTTTTAGTGGATCGCGGGCCAGTGATGATGCGCCTGCTGTTGATCTACGGCCTGAGTCTGTGGGCAATGCCGTTAATGCTTCAGTGGGTGTTTCAAGGACATGAACGAATGGGACTGGTAGCGTTGGTCCAAATCATTCGGCAGACGATTTTCGCCATCACTGTCTTCGCATTACTGCGCAGGGCAGATCAAATCCTGATAGTAGCGTGGGCTGAAGTTGCGGGAGTCACAATCGCCGCTCTCGTTAGCTTCTTCATCTACCGCCGTCAATTCAACGAGCACACCAAAATTCGTCCGGCAATGTCGGCTCGGTTGTTTCGAGAAGGGGTGCCTATTGGGCTCAGCCAGATGTTATGGGTGGTGAAGATGTTTGGCGGCACTCTCATTCTGGGCATCATCGCCTCGCCACAAGAGGTCGGGTTCTTTGCCGCTGCTCAGCGAATACTGGTCGCCATTCATACATTTGTTTGGCTCTACTATTTCAACCTGTTTCCGTCACTCTCGAGAAACTGGCAACTCGGCGATGGAAGTTTCCACAGTTTGATCGAACGTTCCCTGCGCGGTGTCGCGTGGGCCGGTGTCGCTGCCGGGCTGGCCTGGGTGTTGTTGGCGAATGATCTGATGCCTTTTGTGTACGGGCAGCAATTCGCATCGGCGGGAAGCGTGCTCGCCGTGTTGGCTGGAGTGGGTGTAGTTGCGTTTATCAGCGGTCACTATCGTTTCGGTTTGATTGCCGCGGGATATCAGACCCAGGAGATGGTAACCGCCGCGGTGGGTGCGGTCGTCGCACTAATTTTAGTGCCGTTTGGATATTTTCGTTGGGGCTTGAATGGCGCCGCGTCAGGGCTAGTCGTAAGCGAAATCATTATTTGGCTTTGTTCATGGTTCTATGCCGGCCGGCTGCTGGCGCTCAAGGGTTACCCGAAACTGCTCTGGCGTCCAATCGTCGCAGTGACTCTTGCCGCAAACTTGTGGTGGCTGCCGTTGGGATCAGACAAGACCCGCGTGGTGTTGTCGCTGTTCGCTTTGTTGTTGCTGGCATTGTTTTTTGACGGGACCGTCCGTGGTCGGTTGCGCCAGTTGTTAACGCTGCGCCGCGAATGGACCAACCGATCACTTACCGAGCGGCTGGCAAAGGCCCAGGACGGGATGAACGCCTGATGCAGGAAGTGAACACAGCGGCTGTGACTCATCGCGAAGTGATGATTCCGGTGCTCGACAATGTTCGCATGGGGAAGCTTGCATCTCGCTTTTCAATTCGCGGGATCGCGGTTCGCCTCTTCCTGACGTGTTGGGTAATTTACGGCCTTCACTTCGCCACCAATACCGTCCGTGAAATTTATCCTGCATTGAGCCTCGGCGACCACCTGAGTTTTGATGTGTCTGAATACGCCGGGCTTCATCCTGATATCTTTGCGATTCCTGGTCGCGGAGTTTTTATCAACAATAACCCTGGCGCATCTATTGTCGGCGCGATTCCCTATGCGCTCACCCGGCCTGCGATCGATCGTATTGTCGAGCACGTAAAACAATCACGAGTGGCATCGACACAGAACGAGACAGCCGCTCCTTATGACTCACCGTACCCAATGGCGCGAGAGTTCTATCGTCAGGCACGTGAACGCGGGTACGACGTGAAATTCGGCTTGGCCTCAAGCGCCATCCAGGCGTTGGCCATGGCGCCGCTTTCTGCTTTGAGCGCAGTGGTGATGTTCTACATTTTCATCGGGTTGAAAGTACCGGCCCGGACTGCGTTGTTGTTGACCCTGCTCTACGCATTCGCCACACCTGTTTTCTACCGGACAGCACAACTTAATCAGAACCTGCTGGTCGGGCACTGTGCGCTTTTTGCCTTCGCGTTGTTGTGGCGTCCCTGGGATGAACCTTCGCGTCTCCGCCGGCCAAACTATTTACTGGCGGGACTGTTGTCCGGATGGGCTGTGGTGCTGGATTACAGCGGCGTGGTCGTGCCCATTGTGATGGGACTTTATGCGATTGCGCGTCGCGCCAAACTTCCTTCTGAAAACAGATCGCCCCTCGACATCTGGCATTTCGTCGCGGGTGTTGCCGCTTGCGGCGTAGTGTTGCTGGCGTACCAGTGGGTGAACTTCGGGCATCCGCTTTATCCGGCGCAACGGTATATGCCGCCGACGGAGTTTTCCGTTTACGGTTACAACGGCATGGATCGGCCTCATCTCGATCTGCTCTGGAGCACCGCTTTCGGTATGCGATTTGGATTGTTCACTTCCGCGCCGTTGTTGCTCCTCGCGCTCTGGGTTCCTGGATGGCTCGACCGACGGAAACGTCTGGTGGGTAATCTCGAGACGTGGTGCATTGTTGTTCTCACTGTTGCCTTTTTCCTTTTCTGCTCAGCCAATCACTTTGGCCGCCTTCAGTTCAACAGCGGTGTGCGGTACATCGTGCCGGTCGTGCCGTTTCTCTTTTTTCTGGCGGCGAGTGTGCTGCTGCGTCTTCCCAAAGTCGTGGCCGTGCTATTCGGTATCTTCGCGACTTATTGGTCGTGGTGCCTCGCGATGTATCGCGACGTAGAGCAGGGACTCGGCGTGCTCGAGCCAATCAGGCACATCACGTTCGAGGGCTTTCGGCTGCCCTGGCTACAGACGTTGCATAGGATGGGCTACGTTTCTGAGGGAGCGTCAGCGATACCTTTGTTGCTCGTGTGCGCAGCGATCGTTTGGGCGTTTTGGACTGTGGGGAGACAAAAGAAATACAGCGGAACTGAGGTGAGCCAGTCGTGACGCCGCCACGAACGATTCGCCGAACAATCCTGGTTTTATGCGGAGCGGTTTTGCTGGCTGCGGCTGCCTTCGTTTCGGGCAACGATATTGAGCGTGCCGTGGTTAGCGATCCGCAACGCTCCTTATCCTGGGGCACTGCACTGTTTCGATTTCTCCTTGCCGCACATGGGCTGGGTCTAATCGTGTTTGCAGTTTTTGCGCGCCAGCGGCGTGGAGAGATCGCTACCAGCCGGATGACGGCTTCGACGATTGAAACGGAGACAACCTGGCGCACGTGGCTACTACTAAGCCTGTTAACCGTTGTCGCCCTTGCTTTGCGAATCTGGCAACTCAATACAGATTTGTGGTTTGACGAACTCTTGACGGTGCTGAATTATTTGCGCTTGCCTTTGGGCGACATCGTTACCAGTCTCCCCGATCAAAACAATCATTTGTTGTTCTCTGTATTGTCCTACGCTTCGATTTCGCTATTTGGGGAGAGCGCGTGGGCTGTGCGATTGCCATCGGTGTTATTTGGAGTGCTGAGCATCTGGGCCTTGTTTCTCCTCGGCCGCCGTGTGATCGGCACGCGCGAAGCCTTGTTCGCGAGCGCCTTGATGACGGTGTCTTATCACCACATCTGGTTCTCACAGAACGCGCGCGGATACATGGCGCTGCTTTTCTTCTCTCTGCTGGCGACGTGGATCTGGTTCAAAGCTTTCGAGCGGCAAACGTGGGGTTGGTGGATCGCCTATGCCTTCGCTGTTACGGGAGGCATGTTGAGCCATATGACGATGGTCTTTGTCGTCGCCGCCCACTTCGTTTTGTACGTGGCAATGCTCTTGTTCAGGAATAGACATAAGTTGGAGAGCTTTAACTGGAGACCGTTTATAGCCTGGACGCTATCTGCAAGTTTGACGTTACAGTTTTATGCGTTAGCGTTACCAGAATTTGTGCGGACCGGCTTGCACGAAGTCTCACTCCAATCTGAATGGACGAATCCCTGGTGGGTAATTACGGAAACAATCCGCAATTTGCGAATTGGATTCTCGGGTGGATTGGTCGTGGCAGGTGGAGTAGTCGTGGTATGTCTCGGGTGGTTCAATCTGGTTCGACGAGAATGGAAGACAGGGACTTTGCTGGTACTGCCTGCGTTGCTGGCGGGCGGCACGATGTTGGCATCCGGGCACAATCTCTGGCCGCGCTTTTTCTTTTTCTCAATGGGATTCGCGATTCTCATAGCCGTCCACGGCGCCATTATGGTTCCTCGTTTCATCAATCGATATGCGAGTGCTGCTCCTGCGTTTCAACGGCTGAGCGTTGTGGGCGGGCTGGCACTTGCTTGTCTCATGATTCTCGCATCCGCTGTAACTATTCCACGCAACTACGCTCATCCGAAACAGGATTACACGGGTGCACGTGATTACGTTGAGAGTCA
Organism: uncultured Acidobacteriota bacterium; assembly: GCA_963826255.1. Taxonomy (GTDB): domain Bacteria; phylum Acidobacteriota; class Blastocatellia; order Pyrinomonadales; family Pyrinomonadaceae; genus PSRF01. Next base: position 3,435,974 of record CAWGWK010000002.1, on the reverse strand, counting down.
CCGCGATCCACACGATGCGGTAGTCGCTGTGGGTTTGGCCGGCGTTGCGTATGAGCGATATTACGCGCCCGCGTGGTCCGTGGCCCAAACCGAATCTGAGCTGGAGTCTGTGCGTCGCAGTGCCGGTAACACATGGTTGGTTTACACGTTGCCGGTGGAGGTAAAGACCTACCGGCCGGGAGTCTGGCAGACCATTCAGAACGACTTTACGATTGTTAAAGTTTTTCCTGGCACGCTCGGCGGTGGAGAGGTGGTCGTTTGCCGCCAGCGACCGAAAGATAGCTAGTGGTCAAACCGTCGGGCGGCCACAGAGAGCCACCCCTACAAAAAAATTCCGTCGCGTTTTTGATTTTTGTGCAACTCAATAGAGTTTGATCGGAGGAATTATGGTGAAGTCACTCAGCATCGTGATGCCCGCGTTCAATGAAGAGGGTTCCGTGGGCAACTCCGTTACTGAATTGCGCAAGCTTCTGATGGCGCACGACATTTCGGCAGAGTTTATCGTCGTCGACGATGGCTCGCGCGACCGGACTGCGAGTGAAGCCAAGGCGGCAGGCGCACGCGTGATTCAACATCGCAGTAATCGAGGCTATGGTGCGTCATTAAAGACGGGCATCGTGCAAGCAAGCAACGATATCATCGCTATAACCGATGCTGACGGCACCTATCCCGCACACTATCTACCCCAGATGCTCGAGCAACTGGACCAGGCCGATATGGTTGTCGGCGCCCGCATCGGGAGCAAGGTCAGTATTCCACTCGTCAGACGGCCTGCTAAATGGATGCTAAACCGGCTTGCAAACTATGTATCCGGACGCGACATACCCGACCTGAACAGCGGCCTGCGGGTATTCAGGCGAGACGTCGTCATGCAGTATTTCCCAATTCTTCCCGATCAGTTCAGCTTTACTACGACCATCACCATGGCGATGCTCTGCGACAACTATGCGGTTACTTATCTGCCTATTGATTATAGAAAGCGGTCAGGTCGTTCAAAGATAGTGCCCTGGGATGCGGGAAGTTTTGCGATACTGATCTTACGTATTGCGATGCTGTTTAAGCCGCTCCGCGTATTTATTCCCCTGGCGCTGGTTTGCCTGTTGTATGGATTGACCAAGGGAACGATCGACATATTTCGCGATCCGAATATCTCAGCCACAGCGATCCTGGCGCTAATGGGAGCTATGCAGCTAACCTTGGTTGGCATGCTGGGAGAAGCAGTTGCGTCGCGCCTGGGACGGCTCAATCCGCAAACTGCTTTTGGAGTTCGGCCCAAGGAACTCCTGGATTTCGTTGAAGAGCCGCAACCCCTCGAGGAGCCAGTGATCAAGTCAACTGCGAAAAAAGCCGTCCTGTATTCCGTAGTCAAAAACTAACATGCTCTTTCTACGAATTTACCTGCTGGGCGGTTTGCTGGTCCACAAGGCGGTGTGGGAAGTTTTGAAACGCCGTCAAACTATCGAGTTCGCAAAGCCCGGTCGCAGTTCACTAAAAGTTCAAGCAGTGAAGGCGGTGAAGATTGCTATCCTGTTGGCGATTGCAGTGCAAACTCTGCTGCCTGATGTGTTGCCGCTGACCAGCGATCCACTCGTGCTGCGAATTGCAGGCACGCTCATTTATTCCGCAGGTCTCTTGATTGCTATCCGCGGTCGCACCGAGCTCGGGGGTAACTGGTCGGATATCGAAGTTGCCAGGGTTCTGAACAAACAGAGAGTAGTCTCCAATGGTCCCTATCGACTGATTCGCCATCCGATCTATGTAGGCGATTTGATGTTGTTGTTGGGATTAGAACTGGCGCTGAATTCTTACCTAGTGCTGGGCGTTCTGCTGTTAGCTCCAATCGTTTTGCGGCAGGCAGTGGAGGAAGAGAAGAAACTGGCGCGCGCACTTCCAGGTTACGAGGCATATTGCGCAAACACGAAGCGCTTCATACCCTTCGTTGTTTAGACCGGTTGAGTGATAGAAACGATGTTGGCGAGAAACGCACAGCCACAAACGCATGTTGTGATCCTGGGTGGAGGTCCGGCCGGTCTTGGCGCTGCGTGGCAACTGGCGAAGCAGGGTAAGGCGAAAGTTACAGTTTTAGAGCAGCGCGATCAGGTGGGTGGTAATGCCGGCAGCTTTGAATTGGCTGGAATCCCGGTCGATTTTGGCAGCCATCGTTTACATCCTGCCTGCCAACCTGCAATCCTTTCGGATCTACGCGAGCTGCTGAAAGACGAACTGCTTGACAGGCCACGCCACGGTCGAATCTACCTGCACGGTCGCTGGATTCATTTTCCACTCAAAGCTGACGATCTTTTGCTGCGTCTCCCCTTATCTTTTTCCGCCGGCGTTTCTTTGGACGTACTTCGCAAGACGCTTCCACGAAAGAGCAACGGCCATCATCCGGAAACCTTTGCAAGCGTCCTGCAAAAGGGATTGGGAACCACGATTTGCCGCGACTTCTATTTTCCGTATGCAAAAAAAATCTGGGGAACTGCTCCAGAGGAGTTGTCTGCTACCCAGGCACGCCGGAGAGTGTCAGCCGGATCACTCAGTAAGATGGCAAAGAAAGCTGTCGGGCTTTTACCGGGTGTCAGGAAGCCCGGCGCTGGTCGTTTCTTTTATCCTTATCAGGGCTACGGACAGATCAGCCGAGCGCTGGCTTCCGCCGCAGTTGAACTGGGAGTTGACTTAAGACTCTCCACTCTGGTTCGCAAAGTGGAATTTGGAACTCCGCACCGAATTGAAATCGAATCTGATGGCCAGCGCAGTGTGATTGAAGCTCAGCACCTTTGGTCCACAATCCCTATCACCGTACTGTCGCGCATTGCCAGCCCGCAACCTTCTGATCACGTGCTGCAAGCGCAGTCGCAGATCAGCTATCGTGCGATGATCCTGATTTATCTTGTACTGGAACAACCGCAGTGGACGCCCTTTGATGCTCATTATTTTCCGAATGGCGACATAGCAATTACTCGCTTGTCAGAACCGAAGAACTATAGCGCGCGCTCGGAGCCCGCTAACCGCACTGTTCTATGTGCCGAATTGCCCTGCGCTTTTGACGATGAGACGTGGCGCGCATCAGACGAAAAACTCGGTGCACTGGTGCAGGACTCCCTGGCAAAATGTGGTCTGCCGATCACTTCCGCCATCCTGGATGTGACCACTAAGCGGCTGCAATTTGCTTACCCGATTTATCGAGAAGGTTACGAGAAGTACTTTACTTTGCTGGACGACTGGTGTGCGCAACAGGAGCGAGTGCTGACGTTTGGCCGTCAGGGGCTTTTTGCTCATGACAACACTCATCATGCCCTGGCTATGGCTTATGCAGCGGTCGATTGTTTGCAGTATTCGGGAGAGTTCAATGCTGTCCGTTGGCAAGAGTATCGTGGTGAATTCGCGAAGCACGTTGTCGAGGATTAGCGCGAAAACCTTTGTGTTTTTGTGCTGTTTTGGAGCTACATTCAAATTAAATTGGAGCGAGATTAGTGTTCAAAAAAACAGAGACGTTGATACCTCCTTGCGGCGGAAAGCTTGTAAACCTGCTTGTTCCCGCGGAACGGCAGACCGAGCTGAGAGCGCGTGCCGGCACTTTGCCCTCCTTGCAACTATCGGAGCGCGCAGTTTGTGATTTGGAACTACTGGCGACCGGAGCGTTCTCACCCCTCGATCGGTTTATGGGGAAAGAAGACTACCAGAGTGTTCTTGACACCATGCGCCTGGCCCAAAGCGGTCACGTTTTTCCAATCCCGGTTACCTTGTCGGTCGATCCCAGTGAAGACATTCGTATAGGTCAGGAGGTTGCCCTCCGCAACAACAAGAATGAGCTGCTGGCGGTAATGACGATCGAAGAGATCTATGAGTGGAATCTCGAAGAGACAGCCCAAAAAGTTTTCGGCACTTTGGACCTGCGGCATCCACTCGTGGCGGAAATGCATCGTTGGGGCAAACTGAACATTTCCGGTTGTCTTCAAGTCCTGCAAGTGCCGCGTCACTATGATTTTGAGGATCTCCGTTTGACTCCTGGAGAAACTCGCGCGCGTTTGGAGGGTTTAGGACGCTCAAATGTAGTGGCGTTCCAGACACGAAATCCTCTTCACCGTGCGCATGAAGAACTGACCAAGCGTGCAGTTCGAGAGAAGGATGGAGTGTTGTTGTTGCATCCGGTGGTTGGATTGACGAAGCCCGGTGATGTGGACCACTTCAGCCGGGTGCGCACTTACAAAGCACTGGCCCAGCGTCATTACGATTCGGAACGCATTGTTCTCTCACTCTTAGCGCTGGCAATGAGAATGGCCGGCCCTCGGGAAGCGCTATGGCACGCAATCATTCGCCGCAACTACGGAGCGAGGTACTTGATTGTTGGACGTGATCACGCCAGTCCCGGAGTCGATTCAACCGGTAAGCCTTTTTATGGCCCATACGACGCGCAGGAACTGGTGCAAAGCTTCAGTGAAGAGCTCGGGGTGGGCGTGGTCCCATTCGCCGAATTAGTCTACCTTCCGGAAGAGGAACGTTATGAGGAAGTTTCAAGCGTTCCCGCGGACACACCTACTCTATCGATCTCAGGCACGGAAGTGCGAGAAAGTTATCTGAGCGGCGGTATCGATCTTCCTGATTGGTTCACCCGTCCTGAAGTGGCCGGTATTCTGGCGGAAGCCTACCCGCCGCGATATCGCCAGGGCGTGTGCGTTTGGTTCACGGGGCTGAGCGGCTCGGGTAAATCGACCACTGCCGAAATACTAACCGTACTTCTTTTAGAGCACGGCCGTCAGGTGACCATGCTGGATGGTGATGTAGTACGAACTCACCTTTCCAAGGGCCTCGGCTTTGATAAGGAAGATCGCGACACGAATATCCGCCGGATTGGTTTCGTTGCTGCCGAGATCGTACGCCACGGCGGCGTAGCCATGTGCGCGGCCGTGAGTCCTTATCGCGCCACTCGCAACGATGTGAGAAACATGGTCGGAAGCGAGCACTTCGTCGAGGTTTTCGTTGACACTCCGCTGGAGGAATGTGAGCGGCGCGACATTAAAGGCATGTACGCAAAAGCGCGTCGTGGCGAGATCAAGGGGTTTACCGGGATTGACGACCCATACGAGTCGCCTCGCCATGCCGAGATTACACTCGACACGATCTCGCATAAGCCGGAAGAAAACGCCCGCGCGATCCTTGATTACCTGATGGTACGCGGATTTGTCCGCAACCCTGCGCAACCAGGCGACGCTACTATGAGAAAGCTGGAATCAAGCAGCCTACAGCTGGTTTTCAGTCAAATAAAGTAAGGATGGTTTGAAGATGGAAACACTTAGCATGATCTACCTGCTGTCATCATTGCAGAAGCTACCTACAGTCCTTCTTTATGCAGGGCCGGATCAACTTCTCCCATTGGCTTCATTTCTCGGCGCCGTAATTGGTGTTCTGCTGATCGGTTGGCAGCGCCTGGTAATGTTCGTGCGAAGAGCGCTCCAGTTTCTCACCGGCAAGTTTCAACCTTCCGCCAAGAAGTAACAGACAATCACGGGTGGAGTCTTAACGAAAGAAATGAAGAAAGTCATTGTCATTGGCCTGGATGGGTTTGAACCCAAGATTGCGGAACCACTGCTACGCGATCGTGAGTTGCCGAACCTGGCAACTTTGAGCAAACAAGGTGGTTTCTCACGGATCCGCACCACCTATCCGGCACAGACGCCGGTCGCCTGGTCCACGTTTGCGACGGGAACCAACCCTGGCGGACATGGAATATTTGATTTCATCCGTCGCGATCCAAAGACATATCTGCCCGATCTGTCGATGAATCGCTACGAGCAGAAAAGCGCTTTTCTGCCGCCGAAAGCGGTCAATCTCAGGCGCGGCAGACCGTTGTGGGAATTGCTCTCGGCGGCTGGAGTGCCTTCAAGCATTGTTCGCTTTCCCTGTACTTATCCGCCGGACAATATTAAAGGACGCATGCTCGCCGGCATGGGAGTACCCGACCTTCGTGGCGGGTTGGGAACCTCTACCTTTTACACGTCCGAGGAAGAAGTGCACGCCAAGGAAAATGAGAACGTTTTGCACGTGCGCCCGAAAGGAAGCACCATCAAGACCAGCATTATTGGTCCACGCAATCCAAAAACCCGGTCAGACTTTGAATTCGAGATCACTGTCGAACTCGATCCGGCGGCGAAGAAAGTTACGGTTCACTCCGAAGGACAGCCGAGGGCGCTGGAAGTTCGCGAAGGCCATTGGAGTGAATGGCTGCGGGTCAAATTCAAAACCGGCATGTTGCAATCAGTGAAAGGCATGGTGCGTTTTCACCTGGTGCAAGTCGCGCCCGTCTTTGAACTCTACTGCTCACCCGTAAACTTTGACCCCGATGCTCCGATGTTCCCACTGAGTTCACCTCCGGAGTACGCGCGCGATCTGGCAAAGGAGATTGGCACGTTTTATACGACCGGGATGGTCGAAGATCACGGCGGCCTAAACAACCGGCGGTTTAACGAAGCGGCCTATCTGGATCAATGCGAAGACGCTTTACGCGAACGTGAGCGGATGATGCTCCACGAATTGGATCGATTGGACGAAGGCTTCTTCTTCTGTTTGTTTGATACGCCTGACCGGGTACAGCACATGTTCTGGCGCTTCGGCGAGCAACAGCATCCGGCGAATCGCGGCGACGTCGACCCGCAGATGAATCGTGCCATTGAAGAACACTATCGCAGTTGTGATGGGATAGTAGGCAAAGCGCTTCAGTATGCGGATGATCAGACGCTCGTCGTCGTTTTGAGCGACCACGGCATGAACAGCTTTCAACGTGGCGTGCACCTCAATACCTGGCTGCACGATCAGGGACTACTGCAATTGAAAGAAGGAATGAGCGTTGGAGAAGAAGCGGGAGACTTTTTTGGGCATGTCGATTGGAGCCGGACGAAAGCCTATGCACTTGGCTTGAGTGGTATCTATCTCAATCTCAAAGGCCGCGAAGAGCGGGGAATTGTGGAGCAGAGTGAGGCCGGTGCCTTCAAGGATTCAATTGCCGCCGGGTTGGCCGGTTTGCCGGATCCAGTTCGAGGTAAGACAGCCATTCGCGGTGTCGCAAAGCGTGAAGAGGTTTATAGCGGGCCCTACGCGGAAGACTCACCCGACCTGATGATCAACTTCAACGAGGGTTACCGCGTATCCTGGCCGACTGCACTGGGCGGCATACCCACCGGCCATTTCGAAGATAACGACAAGAAGTGGGGTGGGGACCACATCATCGATCCTTGCCTGGTTCCCGGCGTGCTTTTTATGAATCGAAAGTTTAATGGCGAACAAGCCAGCCTCGTAGACATGGCCCCGACAATCTTGGACGCGCTGGGAGTGCCGAAGGGCGAAGTTATGGAAGGGGAATCACTGCTCGTATGAAGACCTTAGTAATAGGCCTCGATTGCGCTGTGCCGGAACTGCTCTTTGGGGATGAGCGCCTGACCAACTTTCGTCGCTTGATGGACGGCGGTTGCTACGGACGGCTCGAGACGATCATTCCTCCGATTACGGTGCCGGCCTGGATGTGCATGGCGACAAGTCAAGATCCTGGTTCACTTGGTATCTACGGATTTCGTAACCGGCGCGATCATTCTTACGATGGTTTAAGTATTGTCAATTCCAAATCAATTCAGGACTTGGCGATCTGGGATCAGGTGGCGCGTGAAGGTAAGAAGGCAAACATCATCGGCGTGCCTCCATCTTTCCCGCCGCGCAAGATAAATGGCGTTTGCGTAGGCTGCTTCCTCACGCCTGACACAGACAACGATAACTATACGCATCCGCCCTCGGTAAAGGACCAGATTGCGAGCCTGACTGGCAGCTATCCCGTGGACGTTAAGGGTTTCCGCACCGAGAAGAAAGACTGGCTTAAAGACGAGATCTATCAGACGAGTCGCAAGCAATTCGACGTCGTTCGTCACCTGATGCAAAACACGGAGTGGGACTATTTTCAGTTTGTCCAGATTTGCCTCGATCGTTTGCAGCATGGGTTTTGGAAATACCACGACAGCGAACACGTGCTGCATGAGCCTGGCAATCCATACCAGGACGTCATCCGTGATTACTACCTTTACCTCGACGACGAGTTGGGCAGACTCTTCGATCTCCTAACAGAAGATACAGCCGTTCTTGTGCTGTCGGATCATGGAGCCCAACGTCTTGATGGCGGCTTCTGTGTTAACGAGTGGTTGGTGAAAGAAGGCTTGCTGGTTTTGAATGAGTACCCGCGGGAGATCACGCCCTTCAGCAAATTGAGCGTGAACTGGGATAAAACCAGGGTGTGGAGTGAAGGCGGTTACTACGCCCGCGTGTTCTTCAACGTGAAAGGCCGCGAGCCTCGCGGTGTTATCGATCCGGCTGATTACGATAAGGTTCGTGAGGAAGTCAAAACAAAATTCGAAAACCTACTGGACGACAAGAACCAGCCGATGGGTAACGTAGTTTTTAAGCCGGATCAGATTTACAAGACTGTGCGCAATGTGGCGCCGGATCTAATCGTGCATTTTGGAGATCTATACTGGCGCTCGATAGGCGGAGTGGGTTATCCCGGTTTTTATGTACAGGAGAACGACACCGGACCCGACGACTGCAATCATGCACAGTTCGGCAGCTTTATCCTGGCTGCGTCGAATAATCCTGTGCGTGGTGAAGTAAAGCACGCTCATATTCTGGACATGGCTCCAACACTGCTCGAACTGGGCGGCTATGATATACCCAACTCCATGCAAGGCCGGTCTCTGGTGCAGGGAATGGTCGGTGACGTTCAGCTCGATACGGGATATTCCCCGACTGCGGAAGAGATCATTCGCGAGCGCCTAAGCGGGCTGGGATATATCTCGTAAGCACTGCAAAACTTTTCTCACCTGCAAATCAACACCAACTAAAGCCCAAACTGCAAAACTACTCAGCATGATTATCTGAGCAGAAAACAATTTCGTTCAGCGGTTTTGGAAGAGTAACGCACCCGGATTCTCGCAGAACGATTTTGGAAGGAGTAACCCACTTAATGTTCAGCAACAATAACCTGCCTTACATTCTGGCGCTTGGTTTCGTCTGTCTCATATCAATAGTCGGGTATCTTAAGCGCGCTCAATTGAAACGGTGGACCGGCCAGGTGGAACCATTCTTCATACCTAATCAGTCTGCCTCGGGCCACACTCTTTGGCCAATATTCCTCGTTAGTTTCGGCACGCTTTTTATCGAACTGGCGATGATTCGCTGGATTGGCACTGAAGTACGCATTTTTGCGTATTTTCAAAATCTGGCTCTTATCGCGTGTTTCTTAGGGTTTGGTCTCGGCTGTTACCTGGCGAGCAAGCCTAAGAATTGGGTCCTCGGCGCTACGTCCATCGCGCTGTTAATCGCATTAGTCCAAGTTCCCATTCGGCCCTGGCAAAAATTCCTTACACAGCTATCGAATACGCTGGGACTTTCATCGGATGCAAATCTGTGGGGCGTCATATGGTTTCGCCCGGAGACATCCGGAATACTGTTGTTCGCAGCATCTGCGGTCGTCGTCGCATGTTTTCTGATACTGCTCGTCCTGATGATGATTCCGTTTGGCCAATCCATTGGCCATTACCTGGACAAAGCACCCAACCCCATCAGTGCTTACTCAGTAAACCTTCTTGGCAGCATAGCCGGCATTTGGACCATAGCAGCCCTCGCATTTCTATCTTTGCCGCCCGCCTATTGGTTCGCCCTCGGATTCGGTCTGTTGTTACTCATTCAGCCGCGTTCCTGGCGTTATGCGGCTTTGGTACTCGTATTGCTCGCCGGAAGCCTTGTCTTTTTACGATATCCAGATACAGCGACTGAGCAAACGCATTGGTCGCCTTACCAAAAGCTTCGCGTTGTAAATCGCGGCGACCAGCAGTATTCGATTCAAGTCAACAATACCGGCTACATGCAGGTAGCCAACGCAACGCCGGAGTTTCTGGCCAGAAATCCTGAAATTGAGCAACGCTTTCGCAAAGAAGGTGCTTACGATAGTCCGTATAATTTCACAAAGTCTCGCGAAAGAGTCCTCATTTTGGGGGCCGGTGGTGGCAACGATGCCGCCGCGGCGCTCCGTAATGGCGTCAACCAAGTGGTTGCAGTTGAGATTGACCCAGTCATTTTGTCTCTTGGAGAGCGGTTACATCCGGAGCACCCTTATAGTTCCCCAAAGGTTCAGAAGGTAGTCAACGACGCACGCGCATTCCTTCGGCAGGAACATGAAAAGTTCGACGTGATCATCTTCGCCTTACTCGACTCACATACGAATTTTTCTGACTTTAGCAATATGCGACTCGACAACTATGTGTTTACCGAGGAGGCGTTTCGAGAAGCGCGCAGACTACTTAAACCCGATGGAGTCTTGATTGTGAGATTTATGGTTTGGCCGCCGTGGGAGTGGATAGGGCAGCGATTTAACGTAATGTTGACTAACATTTTCGACCGTCCGCCCGTTGTTTATATGGCCCCGCCAATTGGACGCTTTTCGCCGGGTACCGTGTTCATAACCTCCGATGATCCGGATCTATGGGTGCGCGCTGCCAGGCCTGAGCTGGCTGCAATGATGGCGGCAAATCCGCCGAACTTCACCTTGAGCCTGGCCGATGCACCTCGCAAAACTACGGATGATTGGCCTTACGTTTATCATCGCAGTCCTTCGATACCGCGCACGTACGTAACTATTTCGCTTATTCTGCTGGCGCTGGCGTTTTTTATGGTGCGTGGGACCTTCGATCCCAGACAAGTTAATGTTTGGCAATTCTTCTTCCTCGGCGCGGGCTTCCTGCTACTGGAAACACAATTGATTAGCAGACTCGCGCTGTACTTTGGAACGACGTGGATAGTCAACTGTCTGGCCATTACAGCGATTCTATTCATGCTCGTTCTTTCGAACATCTACGTGGCGCGTTGGCGACCAAAGAACCTACTGGTACATTACCTGCTCCTCGTAATCTGCCTTTTGACGAATTACTTCGTTCCATGGCACCAACTACCCTACAGCGCCCAAACTGTCGGAGTTTTGCTCAGCATTGCTTATTCGTTCCCGCTCTTTTTTGCAGGTGTTGTGTTTACGGAGATGTTCCGCCAGTCCACTAACAAGGCCAATGCGTTTGGCGCCAACATTGTCGGGGCAGTAGCCGGTGGCCTCGCGCAAAACCTGTCCTTCATTGTCGGAATGGAAGCGCTACTGCTACTCGCCGCACTTTTCTATGGTTCAGCTGCACTCTTTGGAGCACTGACGTTGCGAAAGCCGGCTGCCTTGAGCACCAGCCCTTTGCAGGGTTAGCTCTCTCTTGAGTTTCATGAATAGTCCGCTACCGCCCGCGGTACTGAACCCGAGGCTGTTCCGTCGCATTCGAATGCAAAAAAAGAATGGATGCCGCGCGGCTGTAGTCGTGCTGTTGCTGCTCGCGGTGGACAGTTTTTTTAGCTTGAACTTTGGTTACGCCGCACCACCACCTAATTTCGTAAATGAGATTCTGCTCACAAATCTCGTCGAACCGATCGCAATGCAATTTCTTCCTGATGGAAGGATGCTTGTCGTGGGAAGGCTCGGAACGATCTGGGTGGTGCAGCCCGGAGCTACTCAGATCGATTCGACGCCGTTTTTGCAGCTCACAAACATCAGTAACAACTCGTCAGAAAACGGAGTCTTCAGTATCACGCTCGATCCGAACTTCGCACAAAATCAGCGCTACTACGTTTTTTACACTCGCAACTCGCCGCTTGCCGATCGAGTCTCGCGCTTTACGGCGAATGGTAATACTACAAACCCCGCTACCGAAGTAGTGATTTGGCAAGACACCAGTGCTCCAGGTGTGACTCACCACGGCGGTTCCTTAGCGTTTGGTCCAGATGGCAATCTGTACGTTTCCGTTGGCGAACACTTCGATGCGCCAGTTTCGCAACAGGTGAATAGTTTTCGCGGCAAGATTCTTAGGATGCGAGGCGACGGTACAGCACCAACGGATAATCCTTTTTACCAGGGGAACAATCAGCCGCGCGACTACGTGTGGGCCATGGGACTCAGAAACCCGTTTCGTATGTCGTTCGATCGCGTGAGCGGTCAACTTTACATTGGCGATGTTGGCGGGAACGTTCAGTTGACTGCGAGAGAAGAGGTTAACGTTGGTGTCGCCGGCGCCAATTATGGCTGGCCCATTTGCGAAGGTCCATGCAACGATCCCAGCATAACTGACCCGTTATTCTTCTATGCCCACAATAACGTGCACGCTTCTATAACGGGCGGCTTCGTCTATCGCGGCAGCCAGTTTCCATCACAGTATTACGGCAGCTACTTCTACGCTGACTTTGAGCGAAATTACATTAAGGGTGTAAGTCTCGACGTGAACGGCTCAGTTACCGGGACCTTCAATTTCGAACCAGCTAACGGAGCATCGGATGGACCATTCGGCAACATCACCTATCTGACGGAAGGGCCAGATGGTGCTCTCTATTATGTTGACTATAATTTCGATGCGTCCGGCAATGTCACATCTCCAGGATCAATACGGCGGATTCGGAACACCCTGGGGAATCAACCGCCAACAGTAGCGTCGTCAGCAAATCCAACCAGCGGTGTTCCACCACTTAACGTTAACTTTTCGAGTAGCGGAACGAGCGATCCGGAAAACAATCCGCTGACTTACAGTTGGGATTTTGGAGATGGTTCAATCTCATCACTACCAAACCCAACCCACACTTATCAGACCAACGGACGTTTCACAGCACGGCTCACGGTTTCGGACGGTCCCAACCAGGTCCTATCAAACCCAATCAATATAATCGTCGGCCGGCGGCCCTCAGTTACAGTCTCATCGCCAACAAACGGAGCGACATTTAAAGCCCGCGATGTTATTTCGTTCGCCGGTTCCGCGACAGATGCTGATGACGGCCCGTTGGCGGCAAGTGCGTTAACGTGGCACATCATTTTTCACCATGGAACTCACACTCATCCTATAGTCGGACCGCTGACAGGGGTGTCTTCCGGGACTTTTACCGTCCCCTCGACCGGCCACGATTACAGTGGGCAAACAAGCTACGAAATAATCTTGACCGCCACTGACTCGGACGGATTGCAAAACTCATCTTCCGTGTTTGTGTTTCCCCAAAAGGTCAACCTTACTTTCAACACAGTCCCTAACGGTCTCGATGTAATTCTGAATGGAATCAGGATCACCACACCTCTCACAATCGATACTCTGATCGGGTTCGATCATACGATTGGCGCGGTAAATCAGACGTTTGGTGGAACTGCATACAGTTTTCTTTCCTGGTCTGATGGCGGTGCGCAAACTCATGCGATCGTTACGCCTAATTTCAACCAAACCTATACAGCGACTTATCAGAGCAACACGTTGACACCGGTGCTGAGTGGGAGTGTTACGGCGCGGAGTGGACCAGTCAACCTCACCACTGAAGGGACAGCAGACTGGGCGCATTGGGGACTGTCATCGGCCACAAGCTTCAATCACAAGAATGCACCTCAGCAGATCAGCAACTTCACCAAGCTGGGAGGCGGGCCAGTTAATCGGTATGTGGCCGATCCTTTTGGTTTTAGTTGGACCAACGGAACACCAACCCTGAGCGCCACTACGACAAGTGGAGTCTGGCGGAGTGGAGTCGGCAGAGGATTTCAACTGACGATGCCGGCGGATACCAGCAATCGAACCTTGAAGCTGTATGTGAGTACGTCGAGTGCGCAGGGGAAGCTGGAGGTAAGTTTGAGCGATGGGAGTGCGCCGGCTTACATCGATACTTCGCTAACCCACGCCGGGTCAGGAGCGAACACCCACGGCGTCTACACGATCAACTACCGTGCGGCATCGAGTGGACAGACATTGACAGTTAAGTGGACAGTTCTGACAGCCTCTGCTTCCTTCGGCAATGTCACCATGCAGGCCGCTACTCTGACCTCATTGGCTAATCAAGCTCCGGTCGTGAATGCAGGGCCAGACCAGGTGATCCCGGCGCCAGGTACTGTCAATCTGGATGGCACGGTCTCGGATGACGGCATACCAAATCCGTTGACCACCACCTGGTCGAAGCTTAGTGGACCAGGGACCGTTAACATTGGCAATGTCAATTCAGTAGATACGACAGCCACCTTCTCACTTTCAGGGACTTATGTGCTGCGCCTGACGGCTAGTGACGGCGCTCTAACTAATCACGACGATGTGACGATCACGGTTGCATCGACACCGGTGCTGACCGGGAGTGTTACAACGCCGGCTGGTCCAGTCAACTTGACGGCGCAAGGAACGGCAGACTGGGCGCATTGGGGACTGTCATCGGCCACAAGCTTCAATCACAAGAATGCACCTCAGCAGATCAGCAACTTTACCAATATAGGAAGTGGGACGGTTAATCGGTATGCGGGTGATCCTTTTGGTTTTAGTTGGACCAACGGAACGCCGACCCTGAGCGCCACTACGACAAGCGGAGTCTGGAGGAGTGGAGTCGGCAGAGGATTTCAACTGACGATGCCGGCGGATACCAGCAATCGAACCTTGAAGCTGTATGTGAGTACGTCGAGTGCGCAGGGGAAGTTGGAGGTAAGTTTGAGCGATGGGAGTGCGCCGGCTTACATCGACACTTCGCTAACCCACGGCGGATCAGGAGCGAACACCCACGGCGTCTACACGATCAACTACCGTGCGGCATCGAGTGGACAGACATTGACAGTTAAGTGGACAGTTCTGACAGCCTCTGCTTCCTTCGGCAATGTCACCATGCAGGCCGCTACGCTGTTCTGAGTTCAAAGAAACAAGATGAGAATTGAAGACTTCTCGATGATTCCCGGGAAGAAACATCTATTTGCACTGGGATGCTTTCTTTTAGTGGGTCTCTTTGTGTGGCACAGCGTGAGTGTGGCCTACTCGTCTGACGATGGATTCATTGCGTTCCAATACGTGAAGAACTTTATTCAGGGGGAAGGAATTGTTTACAACCCTGGAGAGAGAGTAGAGGGCTATAACAACTTCCTTTGGATCGTGCTTTTAGCGGGCGCCGCGAAACTACTTCCGTTTGTAAGTTTATTGCACCTCTCGCAGGCTCTCGGCATTCTTTTCGGCGCCCTTACGATTCTCCTGGTTTGCCGTTTTTCACGAATGGTTCGAGGCGAATCCGGCCCATTCACTTTACTTGCCGGCGCATTTCTTGCCGCTCATTCCGGCTTTTCGGCCTGGGCAACAGGTGGCCTGGAGACGACGTTCTACGCCTTCCTTGTTTTCGCCGCGAGCTATGCCTACATCTCATACCTGAAAACCAGAAGAAACCAGGTGCTGGTGCCGGTGTTGTTCGCACTCGCCGTATTGACTCGCCCTGACGCACTACTCTTGTTTGGTCTGACGTTGGTCCACGCATTGATCTGGCACAAAAAGAACGGCGAAAAAATATTCAATCGGACTATCCTTCAATGGGTCGGAATCTTTAGTCTGATATTCATTCCATATTACCTGTGGCGCTTTTCCTACTACGGTTATCCTTTGCCGAACACTTTTTATGCAAAAGTCGGCGGCTCCAGCACAGCCAAATACTTCAGAGGGATTAAATATCTTCGGGAATATCTGCGGTTGTATGGCTTCTTCGTATTTATTCCGCCGTTGCTCTTACTCTTAAGACGGCCTCGAACAGTTTGGATAGATTACTTTGCCCTGCTGGTGGGCGGATACCTGGTCTATCTCGTTTACGTAGGAGGAGACGGGCTGGCGTTTTTCCGGTTCGTCGCATACATCGCTCCACTGCTTTATGTCTTAGTTCAGGAGGGCCTTGCAGATCTGTATCGACGAGCGGAGCAAATGCGCTTTTTCCCGCAGGGCGTTAAGACGGCTGTAGTAGTCGTCGTGTTTGTTTCAATCGGATTCACCATGCGCGAGACGGTAGTGCCGATGTTGTTCAAATCGCGCGCTAGCTGGTATGAACCACATTCCCAACTCTCTTTCCCCGGTGGATCTAGCCATTCGTATTTGTGGTTTGACAATTACTTCGTCGACCGGCAGGCGATTGCCGCGAACTGGATACAAGCAAACAGTCCGCCGGGTAGCGTAGTTGCATCTACGCCGGCCGGCTCAATTGCCTACCATCTCACCGACCATAAAGTGATCGACATGCTCGGCTTGAACGATGAGCACATTGCTCATGTTGAAGTCACAAAGATGGGCCGCGGACGTGCCGGCCACGAGAAGGGTGATGGCAATTATGTTCTTTCTCGCGCACCTGACTACATCCTGCTGGGTAACGTTGCTGTGCTGCCATTCCCATTGGACGAAAAGTCGATGGCTAAAAAGCTAATCTTGAAATCGGAACACGAATTATGGGCCAATCCCGAGTTTCATAAGAATTATGAATTGCACTGCGTCCGGTTGGCCGATGCGGGACTCTTTCAATACTTCACATTCTTTCAAAAGAAGAACCTTTCTACGGCGGACAGCATTGCCGTAAAGAACAATGGGGGAACGAAATGAAAGTACTAGTAACAGGCGGCTGTGGTTTTATCGGCTCTCACACTTGCGAATTTTTTATACGCGAAGGTTGGGAGGTCATCTCGTACGACAACATGACCAAGTATGAGCTCGATCGTACTGGCTACAAGGTGGATCTGGCGCGAGATTACAACTGGAACTTTCTCGGAGATCTCGGTGTGAAGCGAGTGGTCGCCGACATTCGCGATTTGGAGCAACTTCTCGATGCGGCGGCGGGATGCGATTACCTGGTCCATACCGCAGCCCAGCCGGCCGTGACCATTAGCATGGAAGATCCGGTGCTTGATGCCGCGACAAATGTCATGGGAACGTTAAATGTTCTCGAGACGGCTCGCAGGCATTCGATACCAGTGGTGAGTTGCGCGACCATACACGTCTACGGAAACTGGATCAACAACACTCTCGAGGAGACCAGTACGCGGTACGTGCGCACGCCGGCGGGTGTCGATGAGACTGCTCCGACAATGCAGGGCTACCTGACACCGCTGCATGCCTCGAAAGCTTCAGCGGAGTATTACGTGCGTGTCTACGCGGACACTTACGGAGTTCGCGCGGCCAGTTACCGGCTAACCGGTCTTTATGGTCCACGTCAGTTTGGCGGAGAAGACCATGGCTGGGTGGCGAATTTTGCGATCCGCAGTGCTTTGGGCTGGCCTCTCGTTGTTTATGGATCGGGCAAGCAGGTGCGTGACATTCTTTACGCTTCCGATGTTGCCAAAGCTTTTTGGGCCTTCTTCAAACAAGGTGAATCGGGAGTTTATAACGTCGGAGGCGGTGCCTCACATGCGATCTCGCTGCTGGAATGTATCTCATTGATAGAACAGGTCAGTGGACGCAAAGCTGACGTTCAGTTTCGTCCCGCCCGCTTCGGAGACCTGAACTATTTCGTGTGCGATTCCACAAAGGCAGCCAACAACCTGGGCTGGCAGGCTGAGGTACGACCCCAGACAGGTGTGCCGCTTTTGATGGAATGGATCAAGACCAACCAGGACATCTTCCAAAGTTAGATTCGACACGAAAGTTCGGGCAACTGTAGGGGCGGCACTCCGTGGCCGCCCGTCGTTTGTGAACACACATTTTTAGTAAGACGCGGACTTTAAGATTTGGTATTTCGCAACCAGGCGCACTAGTGCGCCAAAGTAGGAGGAGTCATGAAAGCATTAATCTTAGCGGCAGGTAGAGGGAACCGTTTGAGCGAGCACTCCAACGGTCACAACAAATGCATGTTGGGACTCTTCGGCAAACCGCTCGTGCAATACAGTCTCGAAAACGCAGTCAAGGCGGGCGTCAGCGAAATCGTAATGGTCGTCGGATACCAAACAGAAGAGATTATCAATGTGTTTGGTAATCGCTTTGACAATGTTCGCATCCGTTATGTCATTCAGCATGATCCAAACGGCCTGGTCGATGCAATTGGCCGCAGTCAGGCGGCCATCGGCGATTCCGATTTTATGTTGTTTCTCGCTGATGAGATTCTGAAGGATCCGCGCCATAGTGAGATGCTGGCCCGGTTCTATTCTGAGAAACTTTTCGTTGCCTGCGGTGTGGTCGACGAGCCGGATCTTAATCAGATTAAGAAGACCTACGCCATAATTCAGGGCGACGATCAGCGTGTTTACCGGCTTATCGAAAAACCTCGCAACCCGCACAATCACGTTCGGGGAACAGGCAACTGCATCTTTAGCTCCAAAATTTTCGAATACATTCCTCTTACACCAATCAATCAAAACCGGGGTGAAAAGGAACTGCCGGATCTAATCCAGTGTGCCATTGACGATGGTCATCTGGTGAAATCGTTCTGGATCGGAAACGACTATATCAACATCAATACGCCCGAAGACATTTTGAATATGGAACGGACGTATCAGGCAACGCCTGAATGGGTGGATGAATATGCTGTTGTGCCTTAATGAAGGAGAGTTTCAATGGCTTACCGTTATCTAGTAGTCATCCCGGCTTATAACGAGGCGGCGAGTATCGAGCAGGTTGTGCAACTGAGCCGGAAGTATGCAGACGTCTGCGTCGTTAATGACGCGAGCACCGATGCTACTCCGCAGATACTGTCGCGCCTCGCCGGGGTCCACACGATTCACCACGCAAAGAACACGCATATCCCCGGCGCAATCCTCGATGGGATGCGCTATGCGCTTGAGGCCGGCTACGACTTCTGCATCACGCTTGACGCAGGTATGAGCCACGATCCAACCGTGCTGGCGAAGTTCAAAGAACATACTGAGGCCGATTTGGTGATCGGGTATCGCGCTAAGCGAGTGAAAGTTCCCGCGTATCGCAAGGCCTTGAGTTATTCGGCCAGGCTCGTGATGAACCATGCATTGAACAGAAAGGCGCGGCTTGGAAAAAGGCCCGCACTGAAAGACGTAACTTCCGGTTACCGCATGTACTCGCACAGGTCTTTGGCGTTATTGCTACGGACCAAAATGAAAAGCCGGTCCTTTGACTTCCATCTGGAAGCGTTAGCTCACATCTATCGTAACGAATTGAAGATCGAAGAGATTCCGATCACTTACATCTATTCCAATTCTTCATTACGGTGGCGAGTAGTTGGACATGCACTGGAGACGTGGTGGCGGATTTACAGAGGCACCGATTCAGCGGCGGCTGCCGGTATTTAAACGAGCGTTGATACGAAACATGGACACAACACTCGATCAAAGATATGGACTCCCAGAGTCATCTGCCGCGACGGAGGCGTTGACGAGTATTGATTCACTCAGGGTCCTGCTAATCGCCGCCTGGTTTGGTCTTTTAGCGGGACTCCTTGAAGGCGTCATTGCAAACTTTCTGCGTGGAGTGCCCGGGTTTGCTGTTCGCGTTTCGCCGGAAATTCTTTGGATTGCTCCAGCGGTTAACCTGGTACTCTTTCTCTTCATGGGGCTCGGACTCGCCGTTCTATTTCGGCTGAATCGCAAGCTGGCCGGCATCTCGTTCTCAGCCGGGTTCTTCAGTTGGGTCACACTGTTTTGCCTGTTGTTGCTGGTTGGTAAGATCAACCAGCTCGCCTCCCTAATTCTTAGCCTGGGAGTCGGCGTGCAAGTAGCTCGCATGCTGCGCGGACGCGAACAGCGGACGTTGAACTTTTTCAGAAAGAGTGCCGGCATCCTGGTCATAAGCGCGCTGTTAATAGGAACAGCCGGAGCTTACTGGATGTCTATCCGAGAGCGGCAATCGGTAAACATGCTGCCGCAGCCGAAACCAGGTGCACCAAACGTTATTTTAATAACACTGGATACGCTTAGAGCAGACCACGTCTCTTCGTATGGTTATGGGCGGGCCACAACTCCCAATCTCGATCGCGCCGCGCAAGGCGGAGTTCTTTTTGAGAATGCTTTTTCTAATTCTTCCTGGACGCTGCCTCCCCACGCTTCACTCTTCACCGGGCGTCTGCCACATGAACACAAAGCAGATTGGACAGAGCCGCTAAATGACAAGTATCAAACGCTGGCGGAACTGCTTTCCCAGCGTGGTTATCTCACTGCTGGTTTTTCAGCCAATACGTCTTATGTAGCTCCGGAATGGGGGTTGGCGCGCGGCTTTACGCATTTTGCGGCACACGGAAATTCAATTGTCGAGAGTGCCACCACAACGGTCTACGGCAAAAAAATAGCGTTGAACATCTTACCGCGCGTGGGCTACTTTGATATTCCCGGCCGGAAAAAAGCGCAACACGTAAATCAGGAGCTCTTTGACTGGTTGGATAAAGCACAAGGTTGACCATTCTTCGCATTTTTAAATTACTTCGATCTTCACGATCCATATCTGACAGATGAGAGATACCAGAAAAGCTTTTCCAATGAAGTCACCCGAGGCGACGTCATAAATTTTCAGTTTCAGGCAAACACTTTCCGCCGTAAGCAGCAGTTGGCGCAAGAAGAGGTGCAAGCGGAACTGGACAGTTACGACGGATGTTTGGCTTATCTCGATGCCAAATTAGGTGAGTTGTTCCAGGAGCTGGGCCGGCGGGAGATTGATAAGAACACTCTGGTGATTGTGACTTCCGATCATGGTGAAGCATTTGGCAATCATGATCTCTTCGGGCACGGCAACAGTTTGTACATTGAGTCGCTGCATGTGCCGCTAATCTTTATTTGGCCGGGTAAGATTCCCGGCGGTACACGCCTGTCTCAGGTTGTCAGTCTCCATAACATTCCCGCTACAGTCATTGATCTGCTCGGCGAGAAAACCTCTTTCCCCGGAAATTCGTTGGCGGCGTTCTGGTCTGCTGATCATAAGTCAGAGCCCACCGAGCTGGTGCTGTCAGATTTGAGTCCGGGAAGGTTTAAGGATGGGCCACCCATCTATCCGTCCACCAGGGGCGGACAGAGATCGCTAATCACTCCGCAATGGCATTTCATTCTTTCGGAATCAGGTCAGGCAGAGCTTTACGCATGGCGCGACGATCCAAATGAAACACGTAATCTGGCAGGTAGTCCTTCAGGCAGGATTGTTGTCGAAGAATTCAGACAGAAATTGAATTCACTGACAGCCGAGTAAGTTTTTATGATGAGTGCAGAGCAAACACGGATCGAGACACTCACAGGCAACCGGATCTGGAGCCTGAGGGCTCTTTCATCCGTCTGGCTGATCGCGTTCTCGGTGGCGGCTTTCTGGATGACTTTGATTGCCGCTATTCATCGGAATAGTCCACGCACCCTGGTTTCGTTTCATGGCCTGCTTCACGCTGCTATCAGCGGACAGTTTCTCGGCGCTGGTTCCGGATCGTTTCTACCTGAGAACCCTTTTTATGCAGGTGAACCGCTTCCGTATTACTGGTTCTATCAATACCTGGCCGCTCAGATCACGCGGCTTTCTGGTCTAAACATCTTCTACTCTTTCGAAATCCTGGCACTGATTGCGACCGCCGGCTTGATGTTCACCGCAGTGTTTCTGGGTCGTAAGTTGTACGACAGCGCCATCACTGGAATCTTGATGGGATATTTAATAGTAGCCGGAGCTAACCCATTCGGCTGGATTCAGCTTCTGCGCAGCGTCTCCCGCGGAGGTTGGAACGTCTTAAACGATCGCCCTTCACATCTTTGGGGTGTGGTCCACCCGCTGTACTCATTGGTCCGTTACAACGATATTGGAGGGCTGTATGGACCATTGATCAATTTCTTCCTTAACGTCACCTCGAGGCCTGTGGCTCTCGCGCTGCTGCTGGTAACTATATTTTGTTTAAGGTGGGCACTCCGCAATCCTAATCCGCAGGGTTTGATCGCGCTCGGAATCGCCAGCGCTCTTACAACCGCGCTGAGCCCGATAATCGGCATCGCCGCAGGCGCCGCATTGGCAACTGCATTGTTAGGCAGTTTAACTCTCTCCTGGTTCGTGCACCGCAAAGCCGCACAAACCGAGACGACAATAAGCACGAAGGCAACGCTATTCGCCATCCTGGCTATCATCGCCGGAATGCTGATAGCTGGTCCAACTTACTACCACTTAGTGTTCGGACCCAAGGCCAGTGGGCTACGATTCTGGTTGTTCTCAATAGGTGGACTGAGGCAGGTTATCTCGGTTGCCTTAAGCATTTTTCTGTTGGTCATTCTGGCATTTGTGGGAACGGTAAAGTCCCGGCAAGAACAACGGCCGTTCCTCGGAATATTGATACTGGCCGCTTTTGTCCTCCTTGGTTTGAACGTAGCTTTCTTGTTGCCTGCCGGCAACGCGTCCAATCTCTTTCATGCTGCCGTTGTGTTGTTGGCCGTCCCTGCAGCTGGAAGTATCCTGAGCCGGAAACGATCCGCAATTAGCTTGCGTTCTGTTGTGATCTTCCTCGTCTTCCTGCCCACGACGTTGTTGGTACTAGCGTCGTACATCAATCGGCCCGCGCTTTCCGCCGGCTTCCAATCTGAAAAGATTGCGCGTCTGCCGGCTAATGACGACCTGTCGCGCTTATACCAGTGGATACAAAATGAGACTGACCCAAAAGCTATTTTCATCATTGATCCGCGAGAGCGAGTCACCTTGTGCGGCAATGCAGCTGAACTTCCCGCGATGACAGGCCGGGCCATCTTCACGGAAGATCAGGACCATTACATGGTTGAGCCCTTTCCCGATTCTAAATTGCGCTTCGATATGGCAGTGCGGTTAGTCACGGGAACACAAATCAGCGATACAGACCGCACCTATCTGGCTAAATTCAACCGGCCGATCTACGTCGTTAGCGATAACTCAATGGACCAGGCTGCAACGAGCCGGATGCAGGAGATTTATGGCATGCCTGCGTTCGGTGCAGGAACGATAGCTGTTTACCAGTGGCGATAGAGGGTTAAAAAATCATGTTTAATTCCGGAGCCGGTACCATTGTGGATGAGACGCACTCCAGCTTGCGCGAAGGCATGGAGACTTTTGAGACAAATCTGAAAGTTTACTCAACCCTCGAAGAGCCGTCTGAAGAGTCACCAACCATTCTGCATTACGACCACCAGAAGCTGCTGTCTCGTATCGTTGAGACGTATGACTCGTTTCTGGTGAGGATGTATTGCAAGGCGCGCTTCATGATCATCAACATCAATATTTTGCATATCCTCGCGCTCTGTTTGCGCGGCAAAAGCCGAGTACTTGATGTCGGGTGTGGTTTCGGTCTTTTCGGCTGTTATTTTTCGGCGCTGCGTCCGGAGATTTCCTATTGCGGTTATGACATGAATCCGCGACGCATTGCGATGGCGAGAAGAGTTGCCTCGCGACTGGGTCTGAAAAACGCAACCTTTCACTGCGGGGACGCGCGCGACTTAGGTATCGGTGAGGATTTTGACGCCATCATGATGCTTGATTTGATGCACCACATCGATGACGACTCAAAACTGAAGTTGATTGAAACGTGTGCTGAGCATCTTTCAACAGACGGCAATCTGATAATCAAAGACGTCACGACTCATCCCTTTTTGAAGATTGGGTTCACGTGGGCGCTCGATGTGTTGATGACTCGCGGGTTTGAGATGTGGTACTGGAATGAACGCAAATTTCAAGGGCTGCTGGGTAAATACTTTAATCGAGTTGAGACCTTCCCGTTGACCGACTGGCTGCCGTATCCGCACATCGTCTACTTGTGCGACAAACGAAAACCGAACCGGTGATCCAGCCACAAAGAGGCACAAAAAGCACAAAACAACACATGACTCCTTATACTGGATCGGCCCTACAGCGTGCAGCCTGCTTGATGTTTTTCCTTTCGCTGCTGATTGGCTTGACTATTTTACCCGGCTACCTCTCGCATACACTCACGCCAACTACGCAAGCACGCACGAACTTTTCTCGCTATGCTCCTAATCAAGAACAGGCTCCTCCGTACGTTGGTGCTGCTAACGGCAAAGCATTCAAACTTCAGGAAAAGCTCAGTGGCGTTGAGATCAAAGACCTGAAGACCACGCGTTCGGTGTTCAAGGCTTTTGGAATCTCTTCGGACGGTACAAAACTTCTGTACACCTCGTTGCAAAGAGGAATTCCATCCGGTGAGCTTTGGCTAGAGAATTTAAAGACTTCTCGTTTGCAGAAAATCTCCGGGGACCTCGTGCTTGAGGCCGCATGGTCGCCGGCTAATGAAAATAGCATCGCCTATACCTTTGCAAGCGGCGATTCATTCGGACTGAAGATGGTAGAACTGGATTCCGGCCTCGTCACTACCCTGGTGCGGACGAATGTTTTTACTGAATTATTCCAATGGGATGAATCCGGCAACGGGATTCACTATTTCGAAACCACAGAACGAGACGGGGTCCTTCAACTCACCGCCCGGTTTGTTGCTGCGGGAAACTCACAAAATCGATCGAAATCTTCAATGCCGGTTCCGGTGGGGTTTCCGATACCTGCTCAGCGATCGTTTCTCACGCAGATGCTTTCTGAAGAGGCAACATTCGATTCGGAAACGAATTTTGGTTTTCGAGTTTTGTCCTCAGATGGCGACCATGAAGTTAATGGAGAGAACTTGCTGGGGAATGGCGCTCTGTCCGTCCAAAGTAAAATGGCGCCTGCCGCTACGAATTTGGGTGACGGCAAACTGTTGAAAGTTTTGCTAAATGGAATTGTTGTACGCCGCGCCATTTCGAAGGGTACGAAACTGGAATACGTCAGTTTCGATGGCAGCGCAGTCACTTTGCCCGCGACATCCGTAAACTACAATCTGCCGATGAGTAACGCTAAGCTGGTTCAGGGCGGTCGAGGATACTCTGCTCCAGGCAACTGCCAGGTCGGATCTCATAATGGTGCAATGTCGTTTGCTTATGACCTGGAGGGAAGCGTTAGCGCCCATGTACTCGCAGCCGCCGATGGTCTTGTCGTCTATAACACGTCAACTGTGACATGCAACACGATAGATGTGGATTGCCCGGATTTCAGCTCATCAGGTTGCCCCGGTACATTTTTGGGAAATGTCATCATCGTCCAGCATGCTGATGGAACCTACACTAAATATGCGCACATGGAGACGGATTTGAACCGGACGGTGGTGGGAACGAGTGTTTGCCAGGGATTGTATATCGGGCGTCAGGGACATACCGGAACTACAAACGGAAACTTCAACAGCTGCGGCGACCACCTGCATTTTCAAAGACAAACCTCACCGGATATTTTTGGACAATCGATTGCTGTCGATTTCTCTGATGTTTCCGCAAACCCGCTAAGCTGCAACACTAATTACAACTCCGCCAGCCCCGAAGTGTCTCACTCGATTGCACCCACGGCGCAGAGTTTTGGAATACCGGGTGGAACAGGTACGGTGACGGTCACCTCGACTGGCTGCGACTGGACGGCAGTTAGCAACGACAGTTGGCTGACGATCACGTCGCCTGCCAATGGTGCCGGCAGCGGCAATGGTGATGTCAGCTTCGCAGTTGCGGATAATTCGGCCAGTGGTTTTCGTGTAGGTACTCTCACCATTGCCGGTCAAATTTTTACAGTCTCACAAAACGGTGGCGGCGTTACGAACCAGGCGCCTACGGTTAATGCGGGCACCGATGCAACCATTCTTTTGCCAAATAGTGCTGCCTTGAACGGCAGTGTGGTTGATGACGGATTACCCAACCCGCCGGCAGCGCTCACGATTACCTGGAGTAAGGTAAGCGGTCCCGGAACAGTCACATTCACGGATGCACACGCCCCGAATACAACTTCTACGTTTGGCCTGGCCGGAGTGTACTTGCTTCGTCTCACCGCGGATGATGGGCTTTTATCCTCCAGTGATGACGTCATGATCACAGTGAATGTCGCCAATGGTGGAGGTGCGCTCTTTGGTAGCTTAGGCGCGACGCCGGCGACGGTAAACTTAACGACTGAGGGCGTCGTTGATTGGGCGCACTGGGGCTTGAATGACGAGACCAGCTTTGTTCAAAAGAATGGTGTGGCTTCTCAAATTAGCAACTTTACGAAGATTGGTCCCATAACCGTGGTGCGGCTTACCGGCGCGAATTCGAATTACAGTTGGACTGATGGAACACCTACACCCGCGAGCAATACGGCGACGGGCGTTTACCTTTATGGAACGGGGAATGGCTTTGAATTAACTGTACCGGCCGGCACAACTATGCGCACTCTCAAACTGT
Source organism: uncultured Acidobacteriota bacterium (assembly GCA_963826255.1). Lineage (GTDB taxonomy): Bacteria > Acidobacteriota > Blastocatellia > Pyrinomonadales > Pyrinomonadaceae > PSRF01. The sequence continues at coordinate 3,409,948 of CAWGWK010000002.1, read as the reverse complement.
ACCTGGGCGTTTTTCAAGCGCGAGGCCGGTTGGAGGCGACGTTGAGTGATGGCAGTTCGTCGCCATTTGTTGATAGTTCATTAGTGAATACGACTAATATCACTGATGCGGTTTATTCCCTCAACTTTCAGTCGGCGGCCCCTGCGACTCTAACGATAAAATGGACCATCGCCGGCGATAACAGTCCTCAAGGACAAGTCAGGTTACTCGCCGCTACGGTCTTTGAAACGTCCGCTGGGTTGTTGGCCGCGAGCAGTATGGCTGCCCCGGCGACGGTTAATTTAACGACGGAGGGAACGGCCGACTGGGCTCATTGGGGGTTGACTACAGCGACGAGCTTCAATCACAAGGCAGGCGTTGCGTCGCAGATCAGCAACTATACAAGGATAGGCCCGGTCGGAGTGAAGAGACAGTTGCAGAGTCCGACAAGCTATAGCTGGACTGGAGGAACGCCGGCGGCGACGGCCAGTAACACTACAACAGGCGTGTACCTGACGGGCAATGGCAACGGTTTTCAATTGTCGGTGCCGGCCGATACGACTGGACGGACGCTGAAGCTGTATCTCGGAGTGTGGTCGGCCCAGGGAAAATTAGAGGCAAGCTTGAGTGATGGGAGCGCGCCGGCAGTGGTGGACACTGGCCTGATCAATCAGACGGCAACGAGCAACGCGGTGTATATGTTGAATTACCGCGCTGGGACGAGTGGTCAGACCTTAACGATCAAATGGACGGTGAATGCGAGCTTCAACTCATTTGGCAATATCACACTGCAAGCCGCTACGCTCTCAGCTGATGGCTCCCCCCAACTCAATCAGGCGCCAACAGTGAATGCCGGAAATGACCAGACGATCAATTTGCCTGCCGGCGCCTCACTGACGGGAACAGCCTCCGACGACGGTTTACCGAATCCCCCGGCTGCGATAACTAATACGTGGTCCCAGGTTAGTGGGCCCGGAACAACTACGTTCGGCAACGCGAATGCTCTAAACACCAGTGCGAGCTTCAGTTCAGCAGGTATCTATACTCTGCGCCTCACGGTTAGTGACAGCAGCTTATCGAGCAGCGATGATCTGATCGTGACCGTCAATTCCGCCGGCGGTGTGCTTTCGGTGAGTATGAGTGCCGCCCCGGCGACGGTTGATTTAGCAACGGAGGGAACGGCCGACTGGGCTCATTGGGGGTTGACTACGGCGACGAGCTTCAATCACAAGGCAGGCGTTGCGTCGCAGATCAGCAACTATACAAGGATAGGCTCGGTCGGAGTGAAGAGACAGTTGCAGAGTCCGACAAGCTATAGCTGGACTGGAGGAACGCCGGCGGCGACGGCCAGTAACACTACAACAGGCGTGTATCTGACGGGCAATGGCAACGGTTTTCAATTGTCGGTGCCGGCCGATACGACTGGACGGACGCTGAAGCTGTATCTCGGAGTGTGGTCGGCCCAGGGAAAATTAGAGGCAAGCTTGAGTGATGGGAGCGCGCCGGCAGTGGTGGACACTGGCCTGATCAATCAGACGGCAACGAGCAACGCGGCGTATATGTTGAATTACCGCGCTGGGACGAGTGGCCAGACCTTAACGATCAAATGGACGGTGAATGCGAGCTTCAACTCATTTTGCAATATCACACTGCAAGCCGCTACGCTCATCATCAATAACGGGTTTAGTTTCCAACGGCCAAAGCAGTTTGAGCTGACGATCTCGCCGGCTTTCGCTGCGTTGCTTCCTTCTATCTTCCGAGAGCCTCATGGGGATCTCGTTCAATGAACATTGGTGTCGATGCAACTTGTTGGCAGAACACGAGAGGTTACGGCCGGCATGCGCGAGCGCTGTTGAGCGCACTGGTAAACGCCGACACAGAGAACCACTACACCTTCTTCATGGACTCCGCCGGGAGCGAAAACGGTCTGCCGCCATCAGCTACGGTAAAAACAATTCGTACGACCGAGCCGACAGTGGTTGCCGCTTCAGCAAATGGTTTTCGCTCTCCGTCCGATATGTGGCGCATGTCGCGCGCGATGTCAGCTAACAACCTGGATCTGTTGTTGTTTCCCACCATCTACAGCTACGTCCCGGTGCTCAGTCGCGCAAAGAAGATTGTGATCATTCATGATGTGATCGCCGAAAAATATCCGGGCCTTACCATGCCGGGTCGCCGGGCGCGATTTTTCTGGAAAACAAAAGTCGCGTTGGGCCGTTGGCAGGCGGACGCGATTGCCACTGTGTCAGACTATTCTCGTCGTGGTCTGGTTGAGTTCTTTGGGTTGAAAGAGGATCGCGTACACGTTGTCGGAGAAGCAAGCGATCCTGTTTTTCGCCGGCTCAATGAGGCGAGCCCCACCCCGCGATTAATAGCTCTGGGCCTCGATGGCGATCAGCGAACTATTGTTTATGTCGGCGGCTTCAGTCCCCACAAGAACTTGGAAACTCTGGTCAACGCATTTGCAAGCCTCGCGCGCGAACCGCAGTTTGCAGATGTGACTCTGGTGCTCGTTGGTGAACACAAGAAAGAGGTGTTTCACAGTTATGCCCGCGCCATCAAGCATCAGATAAACGAACTCGGTTTACAGCGGCGAGTAATCTTCACCGGTTATATGCCGGACGAAGAGTTGGTGGTGTTACTAAATCGCGCTGCTGTCTCCGTGCTGCCCTCGCTTATCGAAGGATTTGGTTTGCCCGCTGTTGAGGCAGCCGCGTGCGGCTGTCCGGTGATCGCGACGAACGAGAGTCCACTACCTTCATTGCTCGGAAACAGTAGTATCTATTTCAATCCGAACAAACAAACGGAACTGGAAGCTGCTTTGACTCGCGTATTGGAGTCGCCGGCGCTCCGTTCAAAAATGAGTGAGGAAGGAAGAGAAGCAGCGAGTCGTCTTACGTGGGAGGCCGCGGCGCGCCAGATGGCCAGCGTTATCCGAAAAGTGAGCACGTCCTAAGAAGATGAATCGTCCACTTAACTTTTTACACCTCACCACTTTTTACCCACCCTATAGCTTTGGTGGCGACGCGATGTACATCTACCGGCTGTCACACGCTTTGGGAGACGCCGGGCACCAGGTTGATGTCGTGCACTGTGTGGACTCATATCATCTATTGCATCCGGCTGAACCTGAGATTCAGTTTGCCGAACATCCAAACGTCAAACGGCATGAATTACGAAGCAGCTACAAGTGGCTGTCACCGCTGTTGACGCAGCAGACCGGTCGTTCCTTTCTAAAGCAGAGGCAGATTCGGGAGTTGCTAAACAGCAAGCGCTACGACGTGATCCACTACCATAATATTTCGCTGCTTGGTCCCGAAGTATTGACGATGAAGCCGGAGCTTGGGGCCGCAGTAAAAATGTATATGACCCACGAGCACTGGCTGGTCTGTCCGACGCATGTGCTCTGGAAGTTTGGCAGTCGACCCTGTGAGAAGCCGGATTGTTTACGTTGCGTGATTAAAGCCAAACGTCCGCCTCAGGCTTGGCGATACACGGACTACCTGGCAAAAGCCAGTGCACACGTAGACCAATTTGTTTCCCCCAGTCGTTTCACGGCCCAAATGCATGCCGAACGTGGCTTTCCCGAACCGGTAGCTCACCTGCCTTACTTTATCGACCGCGTTGACGACGATTGGCGTCAGCCGTCGCCCTCACCTCACGAGAGGCCCTATTTTCTTTTCGTAGGCAGGCTCGAGAAGATAAAAGGTCTGCACACTCTAATTGAACTATGGAACCGGATAAATGATTACGACCTCGTCGTTGCGGGGGCGGGCCTCGAGGCCGAAGCGCTGCGGGCACAAGCCGCGGCGAACCCGCGGATCAAATTCTTAGGTCCGATGTCGCAGGCCCAGCTAGGCGCCTACTACAAACACGCGCTCGCGTGCATTGTTCCGTCTCTCACCTACGAAACGTTCGGGATTATTATCGTCGAAGCCTTTGCGCGTAAAACGCCAGTGATCGTTCGCGACCTCGGTGCGTTGCCTGAAGTAGTAAACGACAGCGGCGGCGGATTTATCTATCGCGATGATGCTGAATTGCTCACGGCGATCAAAAAAATCGGCACAGTCCCTGGTCTACGCGAGCAACTGGGTAACAAGGGGTACGAAGCCTTTATCGCGAATTGGTCTCGCGAAGCACATCTCAAACTTTACTTTGATTTTCTTAAACGAGCCGCCATCAAAAAGCTCGGCTTCGTCCCCTGGGAAGCTGAAGCTGACGACTTCTTAGATCCGGTGATTGAAAAAGAATTCGCAGCGTTGTCTTGAGCGTCCCGTTAGCAATTACCAAATGACAAATCAAGAGATTGCCATTGCGCCCTCCGGCCTGGATATCTCAGGCCGTGAGGCCGAGATTACCGGGCGTGATCGGATGGCGTTAGCTATAGCGACTTGCGGTGTTGGCTATATTCCGTTTGTCCCTGCTACCTGGGCGTCTGCCGTCACAACTGCTGTTTACTGGTTCGTCCTGGCCGGCGCCGAGCGGCTATATACAAGCGAACTGGCAGTCCGCTCGGGCTTTTCTTCCTTCGAAGCCTTCAGGCTCACGTTATTGCTGGTTTTGCTGATACCACTTGGCCTCGTTGGTATTTGGGCGGCAACTCAAGCGGAGCGACTGTTTCGACGCAAAGATCCTAAACCAGTCGTAATCGATGAGGTCCTGGGCCAGCTGATCACTTTATTGTTCATCCCCTTCAGCTCAGGAATCAGTCTGTTTGTGATCGGCTTCTTCGCGTTTCGTGCGTTCGACATTTTCAAGCCATACCCGATATGGCGGCTCGAGAAGCTTGAATCGGGACTGGGTATTATGGCTGACGACGCGTTGGCCGGAGCTTATGCTGCGACTTTGATGTTGCTCTTAACACATTTTCCAGGACTCTAATGCCATTTCCCGTAGGTCACGGATTAATCGGAGCGAGTTTATTCGGTGCGGTACAAGAGAAGATCTCGTTTAGCAGAGATGGAAAATTCCTGCTGTTATGTGCCGGTCTCACGATCATCCCCGACTTGGATTTCATGTTTACGTGGTTCTTCAATTTACGTGGTTGGCATCGCGGCTTTACGCATTCGCTTGTTTTTGGCGCCGGCCTTGGATTTCTGGCCGCCTATCTAACTCCCATCCGAACATTGAGACACAAGCTGGGTCTGATGCTGGCATCGCTCTCACATGCGCCGCTTGATACGCTGGTTACCACCAGCAAAGGTACGGGAGCAGCACTACTTTGGCCCATAACGTCTTACCGTTTTCATTTCGGCTTGTTTGATTATTTCGCTTTCAAATTGGATCCGAGATTTGATCCCTGGGCCGACATCTTTATGCATGTACTGAAGGTAAGCCTCGTTGAGCTGGTTGTGGCTGGTCCGCTTCTGCTTCTCGCGGTGTTACTCAAACGCTGAGGTCGCGTCGTCAAGCGTCCGAACTTCCCACTACTGTTTCTTATTGGAGATTAACGATTCCTGGTTTGGCGACTGACGTCCAAGTCTGTTGGAGGTGTGATGTCTCAACAATTCCCGCTAATCGCAAACGAAAGCTTTCCCGGCGCGGGCCTGAAGGCACAAGGAACATTACGTTTAATACTGATTGCCATGCGACCACACCAGTGGCTGAAAAACCTCTTTGTGTTTGCGCCACTGCTTTTCGGTCTGAAGCTTGGGCAACCTAATGCGGTGTTCCGGGCGCTCGCTGCTACGGTCTGCTTTTGTTTACTTTCGAGTGGACTGTACCTGGTGAATGACATCATTGACACCGAAGCTGATCGTGCCCATCCGGAAAAAAGATTACGCCCTATTCCTTCCGGTGCGCTTTCGGCCCGTGCGGCCTTAATGGTGTCATTTCTCCTGCTGGCAATGGCTTTCGGAATCGCAGTCGCACTTGATATAAAGTTTTTCCTGCTGGCGATCGGCTACTGCGCAGTGACGCTCGGTTACTGCCTGGCTTTTAAGCATGCCATAGTGCTCGACGCTATGCTGATTGCTACAGGTTTTGTGCTGCGAGTAGTGGGAGGAGCAATCGCTGTAAATGTATATCCCACACACTGGCTGATCGTTTGTGCTTTTCTGTTAGCTCTCTTTCTGGCTTTCTCAAAGCGACGTCAGGAACTGCTGGTGTTGTCTGGCGAAGCATCGCAACATCGACGGGTGTTGGGGCAATATACGGTTAGCTTTTTGGATAGAGCTAATAACATTTTGTTGGGAGCTACGATTGTTTGCTATGCCCTGTACACCGTCGCGCCGGAAACGATTCAGCGCTTTGGCACTGACAAGCTAATCTATGGATCAGCGTTTGTGATTTATGGACTATTGCGCTACCTGGCGTTGTTGCAGGATGAGAACAACGGCGGTAATCCCAGCAGGATGTTAGTGAAGGACAAGCCTCTAATGCTGGCTGTGATTGGTTGGGCGATCTACGATGCGCTGGTGATCTACCGGGTTCACATCGGGTTATAGAATTGTTTACCGCTGTTGCGATTAATTCGGAGAGAACCTGATCACGACCCCGTCGATTCCGCCTTTCAAAAGACCTTGAGCCGGACTCAGTAACGAAAAGTCATTGGAATTGCTCATACCGACCACGTAAAAATCTCCGGTGCTACTGGCATGAACTGCTCGTCCGAAGTCGCTACCGCCTCCTCCCGCAAGAGAGGAGAAAAGCAACTGCCCCAGGTCTCCGGACAGTTTAGCCGCAAAAAAGTCAGCTTGTCCGCTGTTCAGTTTTTGGAAAGCATTGCTAGTTACGGGAAAATTCGTGGAGTACGAGGCGCCGGCTACATAGACGTTGCCGCTACTGTCGAGAGCAATTCCTTCCAGACCTTCTCCGACAGAGCCGCCTAAATAGGTGGCGGCGAGAAGCGTTCTGCCATCGCTCGAGATCTTCGCGACGAAGGCATCGCCCGGATAATTGCTGTTAGACCCAGTGCTCGATCCACCGGAACCGTTGTAAGTTCGATCAAATGCGTTCGCAGTTGTCGGCAGATCTGATGATTTGGTAGTGGCGCCGAGGTAAGCATTACCTGAACTATCTACAGCCAGACCATGGGTTTCGCTGAACTCTACGGCGCTGCCTCCAAAGTACGTGCCGTATATTAATGCCGTGCCGGACGGGTTGAGTTTTCCTACATAAATATCTCCCGACCCGTTGTAAGAAGTGTCATACGCCCCGCTTGTTGTGGGTATGTCAGATGAATTGGTAAAGCCTGACACCCAGACATTACCAGCCGCATTGACACGAATCGAGGGAGTACCGAGATCGTAACCGGAACCACCGAAGTAGGTTGCCCAGGCTACTGACGAAGCATTCGATGAGAGCTTTACTACAACCGCATCATCGCCGCCCTGCAAAGAAGTCTGGAATGCACTGGCAGTAATGTGTGGATTCTGAGCGCTTACATCGGTAAGTATTCCGTAGACACTGTTGGACGCGTCCACGGCTATATCCCGGAAAAAACTGCGATCGGCGCCGCCGCAGTAAGTTGACCAAAGTAACGTCGTGCCGTCCAAAGATATTTTTGTGATGAAACCATCCTGCGTTCCATATAACGCATTAGGATTATTGTCGCCGCCAAAAGTACGCTGAACTGCGCCGGCGGTGGTGGGGAAACCTGTTCCGGCGCGTCCACCTACATACACGCCTGAGCTGTCTATTTCTATGGCGTACGCTCTATCGTAATTAGGTCCGCCGATGAATGTGGACCACAGCAACGTGCCGGTGGGAGAGAATTTGGCAACGTAAACATCCATACTACCGTTTTGAGTGCGGTCATAAGCTCCAGCTGTTGTTAAGAAGTTGCTCGAAGCGGTGCCACCGGTGACATAAATGTTTCCTGCTGCATCGTTCGTCACATCGCGAACCGTGTCTTCGCCTGATCCGCCCAGGTAGGTAGAGAAAACAGCGGTTAACGATCCCGGCGTTGGTGTTGGAATCGGTGTTGGCGTCGGACTTGGCGATGGCTTTGGAGTCGGACTCGGCGTCGGGCTTGGCGTGGGCGTCGGTGTTGCCGTCGGCTTTGGAGTCGGACTCGGCGTCGGAGTTGGTGTTGCCGTCGGTTTTGGAGTCGGACTCGGCGTCGGAGTTGGGGTGACTGTCGGTTTTGGAGTCGGCGTCGGCGTCGGAGTTGGTGTGACTGTCGGTTTTGGAGTCGGGCTCGGCGTTGGTGTCGGCGTTACTGAACGGATTGCTACCGGCGCTGGATTGCTTACCAGACCCCGATAGTAAATGCGCACCTTGACGTCGCCCATACCGTCAAACATCAAGTTACTAAATCGGATGATTACGATTTTGATTGAATGCTGTGGCGTGCCGGATAAGAGTTGAAGATCGCCAACATACTCAACAGTCAAATCATAGCGCCGAAAAGAACTATCCTCCGCATCAGCAAAGACTGAGGTTGCAACCTCGCCTGGAAGAAGGTCGAGATTCTGAGCGAACATCATGATGCGAGTTCGAGAATCCGCATTGAAGGGAATCGGCTCCGAGACGGTGAACGGTTCAGTGGTCCATCTGACAGAATCTAATGCGATGCCTCTCCCATTCCCGTTTACTAATAGAATTGGCGGTTCCGCCGGGCTGGCCGTTGCCTTAAGTGATTTGGTTGGACGGATAAGTAAAGGTTGCAGGTCGATTAAAGCTGACTGCGCCGTCTTGCCCCCGAACGGTCCTTGCAGTGAGGAGGAGTCTGCGGCAGTTGTCTGGGCATGCATTCCAACTGCTTTCACCAGCAGCGGAAGTGTAAAACAGTTAATGATTATTCCAACGGAAACGAGGCGAGATCTGGTTAACGCCCGAATGGTCTTAAGGAACCCTTTGCGAACTGCCAAGTGTGAATTTGACTTCATAATCCTGTTTCACCACTAGCGAACAAGTGTGCTTCGAAGCAAAACTTTGCCTCGCACGGGACTACTCACGTCGAGTCTTTTTCTCGTTTGAACTTCCTGAGGCCGCTTATTTCAGGGGGCGTGAGGATTTTAATTGGGCGAAACTTAAAGCCTGGATAATACTAGGCGACCTTATTTTAGCGAGGCAATCACTGGTCGGTGGAAGAATGATGAAAGTAGTGGAGAAAAGTGACAGTTCCACATTGAACGGGTTCATCGTGAACGTTCTGAAATCTTCGTGCGGGTTTGGAAACCAAAGAAGCCGGGTGGAACAGGAGGAATAGCGCTGAAGTGCCACTTCATATCATGGCGGTCAACTGCTGCGAACATGTATTGGAGAAGCTGGCTAACGTTCAGTCGTCCCGCTTGACTGCGGTTGCTTCGGCAAAGGCCTCGGGCAATGATTCTGAAAGCGATGTAGATTTGATTGTAATCGGAGTTTCGTCCTATCCGGTCCGGCGGCTATTTATCAGCCAACTCCGACACATCTATCCTCGAGTTCCGATGCTGATTCTGCGCCGCAGCGAGTCGGATTCGGCGCTGGACGACGCGGTGCATGGCGAGTTCATCCTGAGCGAACAATCCGGCGATAAACCGGATCTCGAAATCGTACACGCGTTGCGCAGCGTTCTTCCGATTCAGCCGTGTGGACACGTTCGTAAGCCTAACAATTACGACACCGTGCGCGACGTCGTCCGCGCAATCTATGAAAACTATTCCAATCCCGATTTGGATTTGACGCGTGTGGCCCGGCAGCTTCCCATGGCGCCCGCGCAACTTTCACGCATTCTCAACCGAGACGTCGGCGTGAGCTTTCGTCAACTGTTAAAAACCACTCGCATTGAGGAGGCGAAGCCGATGCTGGCTTCGCGGAAATACAGTGTGAAGGAAGTAGCAGCACGGGTTGGTTTTTCCGACAGTCATTACTTTTCGCGCAGCTTCAAGGAGATTACCGGACTTAGCGCAAGCGAGTATCAATCCAGGGATAGCACAGCCACAAAAGGGCACAAGTGAGCTTTTGCCTCAAGAGTCTTTTAAAAGCACAAAAGGCACAAGAGAGTTTTAGCGACATTTGTGTGTCCCTCAATGAGGGGCACAAAAGTGCCCTTTCAATTGGGCGCATCTTCCGATGACATCAGGCCATCGGGGATTTACGCTAATTGGTCATCCTGATATGGTGCCAGTACTTCGTCTCGATCCCGGTTCAGTAGTCGCAAGGGCTCTCACGCAATGGAATTAAACAGCAAGTTAGCAGCGCCGGTTGATGCGTTTGTCGCATTCCCTGTAGCGGAGAAGAGCTCTCGCATTAGGGAAAAAACGGCGCTGCACCTTGAGCGGATCGCGTTCTTTGGAATTCTTGCAACGGTAGCGCTAACCGCTGTTCCTTACGGAACGGTCGAACCCTGGTGGGAAGCCGCTTTCATCTCGCTTGTGTTTGCCTTCACGGCCCTAAGGATCGTGCATGCACTGCTAACGGGACAGGCGCAGATAAAGGGTCTTCGCCTGTTCTTGCCTGTCTTATGCGTTTGTGCGTTTGCTCTATTACAGGTGCTGCCGATCTTTCCTGGGCCGATAGGTTCAACGATCAGTACCGATCCACATGAGACAGCAAGATTCATCTTTAAGCTGCTTGCTTTTATCTCGGCTGGAGAGTTGTTATTGCGCTTCACCAACACCCGCTCGCGCTTCGTCACACTCGTTTATGTAGTAATCGCCATCGGCGTAGCTAGCGCGTTGTTTGGTCTTATCCGTCAATTTACCCAAACCGATGGTTCATTTTTCTTGAGCGGGTTAACGGCCGGCGCTGGTTACGGTCAGTTTATTAATGTGAACCACTTTGCCTTTCTGATGGAAATGACGTTGGGTGTGCTTGCCGGCTTGATTATCGGTGGAGGAATTGAGAGTAGACGGCGGCCTGTAGCCTGGGCCATCGCCTTATCGCTGTGGCTGGCTCTCGTGTTTACTAATTCACGGGGGGGCGTAATCAGCATGTTCAGTCTGGTGCTCTTTATAGCGTTTGTAACGGCGAATCAAAAATTCGGTCGCAGGACGAATGACTCGTCTCGGCGATCGGGTTGGCTCTTTAATTATGGAGGACGAGCAATGCGCAGCGCCGCCGCGCTGGCTGCGTTGGGGTTGATTTTGATGGTGGCCGTTGTATGGGTAGGCGGCGATTCAGTTGTGAGTCGCATGGAGACGGTCAGCGGTGAGGTGAGTTTCGATACGGCCGATAAGATTCGTCGTATCGAAATTTGGCGGGCTACCTGGCCATTGATTAAAGATCACCCGTTTGCCGGTGTCGGCTTTGGCGGCTATTGGACTGCCATGCCTCGATACTTCAAAGGCAGTGGTGAGTGGTCCTTGCAGCAGGCACATAACGATTACCTGGAGATTGTCGCGAGTGGTGGTTTGATTGGGGCGTTGCTGTTTTTGTGGTTCATAGTCTCTGTCGTGCTTGCCGCGGTTAAGTCCGGGGGCTCGCGTGATCGTTTCTATAGGGCCTCGCGCTTAGGCGCACTCGCTGGACTGGTCGCAGTTGCCGTACATAGTTTTGTCGATTTCGGATTGCATACAACTATCAATGGAATCGTCTTTGTGATTCTTATTGTCATTATTTCTACAAGCGACAACAGTGGAGCAAATGAACTTCAACAGTCTGTTTAGAGTTCAACCTTTAGGTTGTCTTGGCAAAGAACAAGCTAAAGCTTGAACTCTGAACGCTTAGTAAGGAGATGACTCAAATGACCAGCAAATGGTTCAACAGCTTAACAACTAAATGGCGCAAGATTACTGGTGCAGTGGCCGTGCTGCTCATGTTCTTTGTGCCGATTACAAGGGCCGTGTTTGCGAATGCAGGTAAGGGCAACAATTCGGGAACCAATCAGGGTGCGGCAAATAAGAATGATGCGGGAAATAAGAATGGTGCTAAGAATAATGGTGGAAACAAAGCGTACCATTCTGATCGCTCCTGTGCTTCTGATCGCACGCCACCGACTCCGAAACCAGTCAGCCCCAAAACACCTAAGTCCAGCAAGTCGCGGAGTCATGGCTCGAAGTCCGGCGGAAAATATAACAAGCCGAAAGCCAAAAAATAGAACCAAAAACAAAACTTACCTTATTCGGTTGCACTGTGGAAATTCCAATTAGTTACCACCGCGGTGAAGAACCAGCCGCGACGATAGACCACCCTATCGCTGCGCCCCTCGAGCGAATTGGGGATGGTTTTGCGCGCTTAACCGTGTTCGTTAAAAAGAAGGCTCGTCAAGTATCTGCGCTCGTAAGTAGAGAAGACTTGAAGACCGTCCTCACTTTGCCGGATAAGGAAACTCCGTCAGATTCGAACTATGCAGTCGGCGACGTCATTCACACTCTCCTGGGTGGATGTGTTCCCGCTCAGTTCAAAATCTATGGTGTGAAAATCGGTGGGTACGGAATTGTTTATACGGTCCTCGATCAAAACACCCTAACCCCATATTGTCTCAAGACGCCGCGTCACAGATCTCCGGACGATCTTGATCCACGGGACACTCTGGAAGCCGAGGCACGAGTTTGGCTACTCCTGGCGAAACACCCAAACATCGTCTACGCACATTCCTTACTCGATATAAACGGATCTCGGAGCATTCTCCTGGAGTATGTTCCCGGCGGAGATCTGACCTCAAAAACTCATCAAGGAGCGCTCTCGCTCGATGAAGCACTGGATTACGGAATTCAGTTTTGCCGGGGTATGCGATATGCCCAGACAGTGATCCCAGGTTTTGTTCATGGAGATATTAAACCCAGCAATTGTCTGTTGACGCCGACGGGAACACTGAAGATCGCGGACTTCGGCCACGTTGGACTCTCGACAAAGAATACTGCTCAAGCAAAACCACTGCTGCTGAGTTCTGAATACGCTGGCGGCGGAGGCACGCCGGCGTATATGGCGCCGGAGTTGTTGCACGGTTCCAGCCAGCCTGATTCCAGATCAGATATTTACGCCTACGGAATCATGCTTTATGAAATGTTGGCGGGCCATCGACCTCATGAAGGCAGAACTCATAAAGAATGCATTGAGGAGCAGCGTAAGAAGACTGCTTATGCCGCCGTTGTCGATCTTGCGGCGCCTCAGGAATTACGTAACCTGATAACCAACTGCATAGCACACTTTCCGGAACAGAGACCGCAAAGCTTTCGGGTGATTGAAGAGACGCTGAGTTCCATCCTCAGAAATATATGCAACAAGGAAATTCCTGTTGCCCCATCGACATCGACCCATCTCTCCGATACCGAGTTAATTAATCGAGGAGCGTCGTTGACTGTTTTAGGAGAATACGATGAGGCTCTGACGTGTTTTGACTTCTTATTAAATGGTGGCGTCGGATCAGCTCTGGTTTTGAATTATAAAGCGCAGGCGCTTTTGGGTTGTAATCGTGACTTTGAAGCTGCGAAATGCCTGGACAAGGCATTGAAGCTCAACCGGCGACTGGCGCTGACCTGGAATAACAAGGGGCGGGTCCTCCAACGGTTAGGAAAGAAATCTGAGGCGCTTGCGTGTTTTGAGAAAGCACTGGCCCTCGATCCTGGAATGGCGTTCGCCTGGAATGATCAAGGACGTATCTTTAGTGAGCTCGAACGGCTGGAGTCCAGCGGCAAGTGCTTGAAACGTGCATTGGAAATCGATCCGCATCACGCCGATGCGTACAACAATCAAGGCATCCTTTATTACAAACGAGACTTAGTCGCGGAGGCCCGGGAGTCATTCAGGAAAGCGATTAACCTGAACCCGTTGCTGGCCGATGCTTACGGCCACCTGGGAGATACCAATTTTCGGCTCGGGCTCACGGACGATGCTTTGGAAGTTTATCGACAAGCGTTGGCATTAGGGTCTGATCGCGAACCAATAAACCAAAAACTCGGTGTCATCTATAGCGAGATTTACTCCGCGAGCCCAGGATTTATCGGAGATCACTTTGCAAAGCAGCTCGTCGCTTTCCTGTTGGATCACCCCACAGATTCTCAGTTGGTTATTAACAGGTCATTAGAACTTCTCACCGAGAGTGGCTTTGATCCCGTCGTCCTTTATTTATGCGGCGACTGCATCTATCAAGCAGTCGGAGAGACTGAAGATCAGCGCGAGGCCCTGGCCCATGCCCTCGCTCAGGTCAGTAATAATCTGCGCTCAGGCGCAGCCAACCGGCAGACAAGTTACTGGCTCGGAAAACTCTTTTATGGTCTTGACCTTTATCCCGAGTGTATGAAGGTGTTCGAGGATTATATACAGCTCTGCGGGCCAGACGCGCGATCGTTTTATTACCTCGCAGCTTGTGACGAAGTGAACTTTAGATACGCTGCGGCGCTGGAGAATTATCGGCAAGCACTTGCCCTGGATGGCCAGTGTGTTTTAACTCGCGCGGCAATCGAACGAGTTGAATCAAGGGCTTTGCACGAGAAGTTCTCGAATTCTGTTCAGGACGTATGAGTGAAGAAAGTGTTTCTCACGCAAAGGCGCAAAGGCGCAAAGGAATCCCTCAGCAAGGCGGCAGCGCTTTGCGCCTTTGCGCCTTTGCGTGAGACATCTTCTTCCTACAAGAGGCTGTTTGATGAACAGTAGCGAACCTTCTCAGAAAAAATCCTGGCTGCGTTTAGGCGCCGGCATACTAATACTAGTTGCGGTGCTAGGTGCACTGGTGATCAATGCCAGGGCGGGCTACTCGAGCTGGCTGACAGCGAGAGTCGTAACCGATGACGCCGCCATTTCGTCACTGGACCAGGCCATTCGTCTGGATCCCTGGAACGGCCGTCCGTATGACGTGCGTGCCCGTTCATTGCTGACCACTGGAAAAACCGCTGAAGCCGTCAAAGACTTCGAAACAGCAGTAAGACTGAGGCCGCATGATTATCTCTTTTGGTTAAGGTTGGGATACAGCCGGGCGAAGTTGGGCGACCGTGACAGCGCCCGGGCAGCATACGCAATGTCGCTTCGCCTTGCTCCGAACTACGCACAGCCGCACTGGTACATGGGCTCACTACTAGTAAAAATGGGCTTACGTGACGAGGCCTTTCGCGAGTTTCGTTTGGCTGTGACGTTCGATGAAGAGTATTTACCTCACGTAATTAATACTGCCTGGAGACAGTTCGAAGGTGATGCGGCAGCCGTCGAACGTGCTATTCAACCTCAGAATCCGGCGGAGCGTTTAGCGTTGGCTCGCGTCTTTTTGGAACATGGAAAAAAAGCGGAGGCCGTGAATCTCTTTCGCACGACACCGGAGGATGCGAGCACGGAACGCGAGGAGTTAGTTGCTGATTTATTGTCCGCCAAGCAGTTCGTGGACGCCTATCAACTCTGGTCTACTAGTGCGCCTGATCGCGCCAGCATGGCGATTGTGAATGGTGACTTCGAACACAAAATCAATTTAGACAATTCCGGCTTTGGCTGGCGACTTGCTCAACGGCTGGACAGAGTATCTGCCGCTCACGATTCACACGAGCCGAACTCCGGTGCATCCAGTCTGCTGCTCGAGTTTAAAGGCATCTCTAATCCATCAACGAGCATCGTTTCGCAAGTCATCGTGATCCAGGCAAAGGCAAGATATCGTTTGAGCTTTGCCGCTCGCACCGAGAGTTTAACCACTGGTGGTTTACCGCTGATTGTGATCACTGATGCTGGCGACGGGCGCGTGTTGGCGCAGTCGCAAACACTAGCCGCGGGCTCGCGTGCATGGCAGCCTTACTCAGTAGAGCTGACCGCCGGCAACAACACGGAAGCTTTAATCGTGAGCCTTAAACGACAGCCTTGTTCTTCCTCCCCGTGTCCCGCATTCGGTCGTGTTTGGATTGATAGTTTCCTGTTGGAGCGGTTGTGATTCATGGTGCCGCTGCACGCGTGACTGTGCAAAGTTGCGCAGTGGGAAAGGCACATAAGTGCTCCAAAGAATGGTCGCATTAGCCGATTGGTTTTTTTCGAATCGCAGCTATGCTGCGGCGGGCAATTGATCCACAATGGTGGCCCTTAGTCCAGAGCGCGACATTGTTTTTCCTCACTCACTTTGTTGATAGAACTCCCACATCGTCTTAAGTGACTGAGCCACTACTGAGTAAACCTTTGATGGGCCAAATGGAAAAGAGACTTGTGCGGGTCTTGAAGTTGCGGCCAGAATAAGCGCATTCGGCAAAGCGCATCCCACACAATTTACATACGACAGCGTGCGGGTGGGGACGAAGTGTGCCCGCTCAACACTGAGAGTTCGCTTAGTTAGGAGTAACGATTGTTGGGCCAACGAATCAGCGGCTACGACGAGCGGCGAGGCAAACCGCGCATATGTGTGCCCTTCCACGCTACGGTGGAAGGTAAAGATAATGCCGGCCAGGCGTTTTGTGTCAAGACCGTGCTCGATAATCTTAGTAGTAGTGGTCTATATCTCCGGATCTTGCCGCGTGTGGAGCAAGGCGCAAAGCTCCTGATAGAATTAGGACTGCTGCCAGCTCCGGATATGACTGATGCAGCGACTAGTTTCTCGATCGAAGGCGTAGTAGTAAGGAGCGATGAGAAAACTGGAGGTGTCTTCGGGGTCGCTGTTAATTTTCAGACTGTACGCTTACGTTAATCACTTCCAAACTACAAAAAAGCACAAAAAGCACAAAAGGTTTTCGCGAATCTTTTGTGCTTTTTGTGTTTTCTTGTGGCCGTCTTTTTGCTTCCCCAGGGCGAACGTCGTGTTGTGGATGTGATCCCAGGACCAGAAGGCCAGCCTAAAGGCCGACCTCTAACTGAACTCCAAACAACAAGCGGTGCAATGCGAGAGGGGATTACCCAATAACATTGCACCGTTGTTTTAACCCTAAGTCTCACGCCGGTACCTGCGCGCTACCGTCGAGTCTATGCTCCGCAGTCTATGCCTGACTGCAATGCGCGTCAACAAAACGCCGTGAAATAAAACACGTCCGAGCATCACCCGCGCGCAAAGGTGCAAAGAAAGACCGCGAAAGAGCAAAGAAGAACCCCACCGAGTTAGTTTGACTTCCACCCTCAACTCTAATAACTTTCGGAACGCTTCAAATTCCTGCGAAGCATTCCAAAAAATCGTCGGTCCACTCTGTGCGGAGGAGCCCATCATGAAAGCTCACAACGGATTTCGTCTCGCTTCCACGTCCCTCGCCATATTCACGTTGCTGCTGGTTGTCGATGTTAGCTTCGCGCAGCAAGGTTATAAAAAGCCGCCGAAGGAAGTGCTCGACATCCTACATGCGCCTCTTACTCCCGGCACTTCAGTCAGTCCGACTCGCGACAACATCCTTTTGATGACAAGCCTGCGCTATCCACCACTGGCTGATCTTGCCCAGCCGATGTTGCGGCTCGCCGGGCGGCGAATCAATCCCGCTTCAAACTCGCCACACCGTTTCCAGTATTCAGTCGCTTTAACTTTGAAGCGAATTACCGATGGCTCGGAAGTCAAAATCGAAGTACCTCCGGGAGCAAAGATAACCGGTATCGAGTGGAGCGATGATGGGAAGCATTTCTCATTTTCAAATACAACCGCGAATCGAGTCGAGCTCTGGGTCGGCGATGCAGCCACCGGCAAGATCCGCAATCTCAAAGGAGTGGTGGTCAACTCAACTATCGGCAACCCTGTGACATGGATGACTGACAACCGCACGCTCCTGGTCCAACTCGTGCCGCCCACGAGAGGTCCGGCGCCGCCTATGCCGGTGGTGCCAACCGAGCCAAATGCGCAGGAGAGCTCAGGCAGACCTGGACCAGTACGAACCTTTGAAGACCTGCTGAAGAGCCCGCACGATGAAAGTCTTTTTGAATACTACGCGACTTCGCAGTTGGCCCTTGTCGACTCCACCAGCGGACGCGTAACACCGTTCGGTAAGCCCGCGATCTTTCAAGCGCTCGATCTTGCTCCCGATGGTCATCACGTACTAATCACACGATTACAGAAACCATTTTCGTATCTCTTTCCCGATTTTGCCTTTCCGAAGGAAATAGAAGTTTGGGACACGAAAGGCAAGCTCATTTACAAAGTCGCGAGCCTGCCGCTCGCCGATCAGGTCCCGATTGATGGAGTGATCACCGGGCCGCGCTCCGTTCGCTGGCGGCCCAGCGAACCCGCGACTCTTGTCTGGACCAGGGCATTGGACGCCGGCGATCCGAAAAAGAAAGTTGCGCATCGCGACAGTGTGTTGATGCTGAAAGCACCATTTACAACGCAGCCGGTTGAGTTGTTCAAGACTGAGCACCGCTTTACCAACGCGACCTTTGGCGAAAAAGGCGGGGTGATGTTGTTCTCCGATTTCGAGCGCGATAAACGCCTGGTGCGAACTTTTATATTCGACGCAGACAAACCGGAAACTCCGCCGAAACTTGTTTGGAGCAGGAACCAACAGGATCGCTATAACAATCCGGGCACGCCTGTTATGCGCACCGGCGGGCAACGCGCCATGCTACAAAACGGCGATTGGATCTATCTCACCGGCAGCGGTGCTTCGCCGGAAGGTGATCGTCCGTTCCTCGATCGATTCAATGTGCAGACACTCAAAACTGAGCGAATCTTTCGCAGTGATGCAAACAGCTATGAAACCGTGGTTGCTTTACTGAGTGACGACGCTAAGCAGTTCCTAACGCGTCGTGAGTCACCGACGGAGGCGCCGAATTACTTCGTGAGAAGCAGTACCGATGCTCGGGCGCTAACTCAATTTCCTGATCCAACGCCGCAGCTACGAGGAATCAAGAAACAGATCGTTACTTACAAACGCGCCGATGGTGTGCAGTGCTCCTTCACGCTCTACCTGCCACCGAACTACAAAGAAGGGACGCGACTGCCCACAGTTGTTTGGGCTTACCCGGTCGAGTTTAGCGATGCAACCACCGCCGGCCAGATCACGGGCTCAACACAACGTGCGACTTCGATCGGCGGTTCATCACATCTCTTTTTCCTGCTGGCAGGTTACGCAGTGCTCGACAACACGACGATGCCCGTCGTCGGTAGTCCTGAGACAGTCAACAACACGTACGTCGAACAGATCGTGATGAGCGCGAAAGCGGCGATAGATAAGGCGACGGAGATGGGCGTGACCGATCCGGATCGTGTCGGAGTTGGCGGCCACAGCTACGGTGCTTTTATGACGGCGAACCTGTTGGCCCACAGCGACCTTTTCCGCGCGGGCATCGCACGCAGTGGCGCTTACAATCGCACGTTGACGCCGTTTGGTTTTCAGAACGAGCGGCGCACGATCTGGGAAGCGCCCGACCTCTACTTAAAGGTCTCGCCGTTTATGTTTGCTTCAAAGATCAACGAGCCGATACTGCTGACACACGGCGAAGCCGACGACAACACGGGTACTTTTCCAATCCAGTCAGAACGTATGTACCAGGCGTTGAAGGGGCACGGGGCCACTGTGAGGCTGGTGATGTTGCCGCACGAAGCGCATGGTTATGCCGCGCGCGAGAGTATCGAGCACGTGCTGTACGAAATGATGAGTTGGTTTGATAAGTATGTGAAGAATGCGCCGTCGCGGACGAAAGACACGAGTACGGATCAAAGATAATAAGAATCGAAAGCCCAGCGACGCTTGCGCAGAGATTCTTCGCTCCAGAAGTTTCGCAGCAGTTCGATCTGAGGCGTTGCGTTGACGGGCAGAACTACTGTGACGACGTCGTAGCGGTATGGTTCGTCCTTGATGCCGAGCATCTGTCGATACGCGCGTGCAGCGCGAGTTATCTGTCTCCGTTTGCGTAGATCGACATTGACTTGCGGTGGCGCGAACCAGTCTGACGCGCGCGTCTTCACTTCAACAAAGCAAAGTGTATTGCGGTCGTAAGCGACGATATCGATCTCTGCGGTTATGATCGCGCCGCGACGGTTTCGTCCGACAGGCAGAGTGAAGTTGGCTCCGACTAAACGGAAACCAAGCTGCTCGAGATAAGCAGCGGCGTAAATTTCACCGAGCTGACCGAGTGAGGACGTCATTTGTTGACAGGATTAACAGGATTTTTCAGGATTTACAAGATGAATCCTGTCAATCGTGAAAAATCATGTAAATCCTGTTAAGCATCGCGGTCGTAAGCGACTTTGAGCCAGTGCTTCACTTCATCGTCAATGTCTTCCATTGAAGTGACCGGGATGCGGTGAGTGATCCGATCCTTCTTGGCAAAGCCGCCGGTATCGATTAGACGACCTTCAGGTTTCATGTCGCCGAGTGCGAAGCCCAGATCGATTCGCGTTTGCGTGGTGGGTTTGATCTGCGCGAAAACGTGGTTGCGATAGAGCGGCACGATCGTCTGGCACGGGCAGGCCTTGGCTTCTTTGCCGGTTTTAAGTCCGAGCTTTAACAGTGCATCGTAAAGCGGCCGCAGTTTCGCTTTGCCGCCTGAGAACATCTTTTCCACGTCGTGTTCAGCGGCTTCGAGATAAAGATCCGGATCGCCCGCTTCTTCGCCTTTTCCTTCCGCGCGTTCGGCGAGCCACCAGGCGGTGTTCGTGCCGAGGCCGTATTCTTCCTTGAGCCATGCACGGCGTTCCTTTTCACCTTTTGGTCCAGCCTTCTTAATATGCGCAAGCCACTCTTCAAGGGTTCTGCCGGTTTTCTGTTTTAGCTCAGCGACCCATTTCTGCGTCATCAGGACGCCAGGATGGACGCTGTAGATCGACTTCTGCATCGAACTCCTTTCAGGAAAAAGCCATCCACAGATTTGCGCAGATTAATCTGTGTAATCTGTCGTTAACTAAAGCTGACGTTCTCCAAAAATCGCGGCGGGCGGCGCGCCTTCGTTGCCTGTTCAAAGGCGTACGCGATCTTTATCAGCTTTGACTCGCTATTAGCACTGCCGAAGAATGAGATACCCACCGGCAGCCCAAAAACGTACCCCGCCGGCACGGTGATGTGTGGATATCCCGCGACTGCCGATGCCGATGAGTAACCACCGGTGAAGTGATCACCGTTGATCCAGTCTGTCGGCCATGCTGGTCCACCAGTCGGAGCAACGAGTGCGTCGAGCCGGTTCTTCTGCATTATGAAATCGATGCCTTGTTTGCGCGTGAGCAAGTGGTTTTTACGCAATGCGTCAATGTATGGCTTACTCGTGAGTGGTCCCTTCGCCTGGGCTTTGATCATGATGTCCTGCCCAAAATACGGCATCTCACGATGGCGATTCTTTTCATTAAACTCGATCACGTCTTTAAGCGAACGAACCGGCGCTTGTGGTCCAAGCTTCGCAAGGTAAGCATTTAGATCAGTCTTGAACTCATACAACAGCACCTCAAACTCAGAATCATCAAACTTGCCCGACGTCGGAATCTCAGACGGATCGACAAGCACTGCGCCAAGCTTCTTCATCTCCGCCAGCAGATCGTTCATGAGCTTGTCAACGTGTTCGTTGAATCCAAAATGCTTTCTAACAATGCCCAGTCGCATGCCTTTCAGACCATTCTTATCGAGAGCTTTAGTGAAGTTTGCGATCATTGTCTGATCAGGTGAATGGTTCGGTCCAGCGAGACAAGCGAGCAGAATGGCCGCGTCGGCAACGTTTCGGGCCATCGGTCCCGCCGTATCCTGACTGTGAGCGATCGGAATAATTCCTGCGCCGCTGATCATGCCGAGCGTGGGCTTAATGCCGACGAGTGAGTTTGCGGAAGACGGACACACAATCGAGCCGTCGGTTTCTGTTCCGATAGCTGCCGCACACAGATTTGCGGCAACCGCGACGCCGGAGCCCGAGCTCGAGCCGCAGGGATTACGTTCCAGTACGTAAGGATTGCGCGTTTGACCACCGCGTGCGCTCCAACCGCTTGACGATTTTGTCGAACGAAAGTTGGCCCACTCGCTGAGATTTGTCTTACCGAGAATGACTGCGCCTGCTTCACGAAGCTTTCGCGCGACGAACGCGTCCTGAAGCGGCTTTGCTCCTATGAGCGCGAGTGAGCCGGCCGTGGTCATCATGCGATCCTGCGTATCGATATTGTCTTTGATGAGGATCGGAATTCCGTGTAATGGGCTGCGCGGCCCTTTCTCTTTCCGTTCGCGATCGAGTGCGGTCGCGATCTTCTCGGCATCGGGGTTCAACTCAATCACTGAGTAGAGGGCCGGGCCCTTCTTATCGATGTCGTTGATGCGGTCTGTATATTTCTCGACGAACGAGCGGGAAGAGTATTTGCCGGTTTGAAGTGCTTGCTGCAGATCAGAGATCGTGAGTTCGTCGAGTTCGAATGCGGGCGGAGCGGGTGATACTTCGGGCTCGCGTTTCTCGATAGCCAAAGCCGAGACCGGATTCGTGATGGCCACGACGCAGCCGGCGGCTGTCTTTTGCAGAAAGTCTCTACGTTTCATTTGGGCAGTCTCCAACAAACGCGCAAAAGCGCCACAAAAAGATCAAATTGAAAGACTAGCTAAAGACTAAACTAGGGCCGAACCTTGAATGAGCTGAAGAATCGATTGAGAGTCACTGAATCATCATGGTCCTTCGGAGAGCCAATCACGATCTGATAAGGCCTGCGGCCAACCATGTAAACTCGCGACTTAAAAATTAGATCCGCCGTTTCCGCCGAGAACTCGAGCGCCTGATAACCATCGATCCGCAGGCTGCGTGTGCTCAGAAGTTTCGCGTTAAGGCCTTTAACAAACTGGTCGCGGTTCGCTTCCAACTCACTTTGACTGTTGAAATTGAAATTCGGGTCATAGTCAACCCAGCCGATCAGATACACGCTCGTCGTGTCGCGTACGATAAACAGGTGAGTGGTGTATGGTCCATGCTCGCTTTGGACTGTTTCGGTCTTGTCCTTTGGAATCTCCGGCATCAACACCGAGAAGCGACCCGCGTCGGACGTAAACTTTACCCAACCGCTGGCGTCGGTCACGTTGACCGGCGCCGGTGTGCTTGCTGGCGTGCTGCTGGGAGTGCTGCGGGGGGGACGTTTAGTGTGTTCCTGTGCGGCGAGAGAAATGCTAAAAGGGAGGGTA
Organism: uncultured Acidobacteriota bacterium; assembly: GCA_963826255.1. GTDB lineage: Bacteria > Acidobacteriota > Blastocatellia > Pyrinomonadales > Pyrinomonadaceae > PSRF01. The sequence goes on along the minus strand of CAWGWK010000002.1, from coordinate 3,387,158 downwards.
ATTATGGCGGCTGCCAAAAACCTTTTCATACTGGATATCCCTTCGGGTCAAATGACTTTTAAAGCCGGGGGATTATAACCCACGAATTCACGCGGATGACACAGAATCCTCAGCGCCTGTAAGCTAGGGTTATTAATGAAATCCACCCCTACAACAAATCTTGTGGCGATCGTAGGCCGGCCAAATGTCGGGAAGTCTACGTTATTCAACCGTCTGATCGGCGAACGCAGGGCTATCGTCGGCGATGAGCCGGGAATCACGCGCGATCGAATTTACGGACAAGTGGAGTGGGCGGGAACCAGGTTCTCGATAATCGACACCGGCGGTATCGTGCCTGACGACGACGCGGTGATTCCCGCTAATATTTTCAAGCAGGCGGGGATGGCCATTGACGAAGCGCAGGTCTTGATATGGGTTGTTGATGCACGCACCGGTATCACTCAACTCGACGAGGAACTCGCGCGCTTGTTGCGTGGAACTGGCAAACACGTCCTTGTAGCAGCCAATAAAACAGATTCGTCGAAACTGGAGAGTGAAAGCACGGAGTTTTTTCGCTTCGGCTTCGAGAACGTTTTTCCCGTTTCGGCGGAGCAGGGAATTGGTATTGGTGAACTGCTCGATAGCGTAGTTGAACTACTCGGCGATAAGAATCAGGATCAGGAAGTTACGGAACCACGCGAGCTGCGACTGGCGATCGTCGGGCGGCCTAACGTCGGCAAGTCGTCATTGCTCAATCAAATTCTCGGCGAAGACCGTGTGATCGTTTCACCGGTCGCCGGTACCACCCGCGACGCAATCGATACAGTCCTCGAAACGCCCGAACGAAACTTCCGGGTGATCGATACCGCTGGCATCCGTCGTAAAGGAAAGACTGACGAGATGGCGGAGAAGTTGTCGGTCATCATGGCGCGAAAGAGTCTCGAGCGCGCGGATGTGGCGATTGTCTTGGTTGATGCAATTGAAGGAGTGACAGCTCTTGACGCGACGATAGCGGGCTATGCGGTTGATTCCGGATGCTCGATCATCATTGCGGTTAACAAGTGGGACGTAGTGAAGGACAAGGAAACAAACACCGCCTCGGAGTTTGAGCGAGAGCTGCGCGATAAGATGAAGTTTTTGGAGTGGGCGCCGGTGATCACGATCTCGGCGTTGACGGGACAACGCGTCGAAAAGATTTTGCCGCTCGTGATCAAAGCTGATGAAGCCCGGAATCGGAGAATTCCGACTTCGCAGCTCAACGACTTCTTTGAGAAGGCGGTTTCGCAACCGCGCGGCGGGACCGCTCCGTCGCCGGCGAAGGGTGGAATGTCGCGCCTGCGTGTCCAGTATTTGACTCAGGCGGGGATCAGGCCACCGACGTTCGTCGTGTTCACGTCGGGTGGGAAACCGGGATTGCACTTCTCGTACGAACGATATCTCGTGAATCGCTTGCGCGAGGAGTTTGATTTCTTCGCCACACCCTTAAGAATCGTGGAGAAGCATAAGAAATTTTCGCGCAAAGGCGCAAAGACGTAAATTAAAGGCGCAAAGAGGATCTTGAGTTTTCCTTTGCGTCCTTTGCGCCTTTGCGTGAGACATCTTTTCGTTGCATGACCAGCCCCTCGACGAGATTCAAGATCGAAGCACAGGACGGTGAAGCGCGTGCGGGTGTTTTGACTACGCGACGCGGGCGGATCGAAACGCCGGTGTTCATGCCCGTCGGAACTGCGGGCACTGTAAAAGGAATTCGCTTCGAAGCGCTCGAATCCGAAGACCTCGACGCCAAAATCATCCTCGGCAACACCTACCACCTCTGGTTGCGCCCCGGAATCGACGTCATAAAATCCGCGGGCGGCCTTCATCATTTCATCGGCTGGGATCGTGCTTTGTTGACCGACTCCGGCGGTTTTCAGGTCTGGAGTCTTGGGGCACTGCGAAAGATCACGGAAGAAGGCACCGAGTTTCGATCTCACGTTGATGGCTCGCTCCGGTTTTTGTCACCGGAAGTGTCGATGGAAGTGCAGGCAGCGCTCGGCTCCGACATCGTCATGGTTTTTGACGAGTGCGCGCCGGGTGAGGCGAGTCACGAAGAGACTGAGCGAAGTATGAGTCTGACGGCTCGGTGGGCAAGGCGTTCCAAAATCGCATTCGATCGACTGCAATCAGAAGGCGCGGACACTGGCCGTGTCGAAGCTGATGGCCTGAGCGGCCTGAGCGGATACCAAGCACTGTTCGGGATCATCCAGGGCGCCGGTCATCTGGATCTGCGCCGCATTAGCCTGCAAGAGACGGTAAACATCGGTTTTGACGGCTACGCGATTGGCGGATTAAGTGTCGGCGAAGAGAAGTCGTTGATGTTTGAGGTTATCGACGACATTGCGCCGCGTATGCCGAAAGACTCGCCAAGGTATCTGATGGGCGTGGGTACACCAGAGGATCTGGTTGAAGCGGTAGCGCGTGGTATCGACATGTTCGACTGCGTTTTGCCGACGCGCAATGGCCGGACCGGCCAGGCTTTTACGTCGCGCGGCAAGTTGAACATCAAGAACGCACAATGGACGAACGATTCTCGTCCGCTGGATGAATCTTGCGACTGTTCCGTCTGCCGTCGGCATTCGCGCGCTTATCTGCGTCATCTATATATGAGTGGGGAGATGCTGGCGAGTGTACTATTGTCGCACCATAATTTGGCCTTCTTCCTTGACACCATGCGAGGTGTGAGGCAATCTATCCGGTCTGGCGATTTCCCAACATTTCGGCGTGAGTTCACCGGGCGGCTGGGTGCGAATGGTGAATAGTGGTTCGCGAGCTGGCCGCTTCCGCTTGTTTACAAACATCAGAAGCTTGGGAGATCGAAGTCACATCCTTCGAAACAACTAAGAGGCCGATGCATACTTTTTTGATTTTCTTTCAGGGCGGCTTGGGTGGATTTGCGCAGCTCCTGCCTATCATTCTTATCATCGGCGTCTTCTATGTCCTATTAATAAGGCCTCAGCAGAAACGCCAAAGACAGTTACAGGAAACCATAGCCACTCTGAAGATTGGCGATCGTGTGGTTACAACCGGCGGCATCATCGGAGTGATAACCACAGTGCGGGACACGAGCTTTCTTATCCGCAGTGCCGACAAGTCTATTTTGGAGATAGCCCGCTCGGCGATCGCCGGCATCGACGAGGAAACCAAACAGGCTGGTTAATCGACATATCTTTTTGCAATGAAGAAAAAGAATCTTCTCACACGCACCATCATCATCGTCGTAGTCACTATCTTTGGTCTGTACCTCGTAATCGGGCCGCGTCGCCGGCCAACGTTGAAAGACTTTACGTGGTCGGGCATCAAGCAGTCTCTCGCCTCCAACATCAAGCTCGGGCTCGACCTTCAAGGCGGTTCGCACCTCGTGATGCGGGTAAAGACTGAGGAATTTCTGAGACGCTTGACCGAAGAAAACAGTATCGCGGCTCAGAATGCGGCAAAAGATGCGGGATATGAGATCAAAGGCGGCCGCGGGGAAACCGACGGCGGTAACTATCGCGTGGTCGTTGAAGTGACTGATCCTTCCAAGGCCAACGAGATCAAAGACGCAGTCGAGAAGAAAGTTGAGCTTGGCGATACTTCGGTCTGGGCTTATTCAGCATCGGGCGAGCAACTTAGCTGGACGATGACTGAAGCGGCGAAACGAACGCTCGCCGACAACGCGACTACACAAGCGCTGAACATTATCGACAGTCGTATCAACGCGCTCGGTATTACTGAACCCACACTGCAAACTCACGGAGCGCAAAGTGCACATCAGATCCTTTTGCAGATGCCCGGCGTCCAGGATCCGGAAAGAGTCAAAGAGATATTGAAGGGCGAATCGCGCCTCGAGCTCGTCCACGTCATCGGTCCGCCTAGCCCGGCCCCGGCGATGACCTATCCAACTGAAGCAGCTGCAATCGAGTCGCTCAACAGTGCCGGCACCATTCCGCCGAATCGTAAGATTTTGCCTTACACCGAACGCATGGAGCTGAGTGCTGATAGTTCAGAGGATGCGAACCAACAGAAACCCAAGCAATGGGTAGTGGTTGAGACGCCCCCAATTATCGACGGCAGCGAGTTGAGAAACGCCACGGCCATTCCTTCCCAGGGCGGTCGCGCGGATGATTACGAGATCAACTTCTCCTTAAAGAAGACCGGCGCCGACAAGTTTGGCGCCTGGACAGGGTCGCACATAAACGAATACATGGGCGTCGTGCTCAATGGAGAAGTGAAGTCGATCGCCTACATCAAGTCGCAGATCTTCGATTCGGGCCAGATTACGGGACGTTTCACGCAACAATCCGCGGAAGATTTGGCATTGACGCTTCGTTCAGGCGCGCTACCGGCTCCGATCGAGTATCTCGAAGAGCGCACGGTTGGACCGAGCCTGGGTCGTGATTCAATTCGAGCGGGTGTCAGAGCTTCACTCGTCGGTCTCGTGCTGGTCGTGGTTTTCATGCTGTTTTACTACCGCGGATCGGGTGTGAACGCGGTCGTCGCGTTGTTACTGAACATGATCCTGATGCTCGCCGGCCTGATCGTGTTTGGCGCTACACTGACGCTGCCCGGCATCGCCGGCATCATTCTCACTATCGGTATGGCCGTTGACTCCAACGTCCTGATCTTCGAGCGAATTCGTGAAGAGTTGAGGTCAGGTAAGACAGTCCCGTCCGCGGTTGACCTGGGATTTCAGCGCGCGTTCATTACAATTATCGATACGCACGTAACCACGATTGTTTCATCTCTGTTCCTGTTTGTGTTTGGGACTGGGCCAATCCGAGGTTTTGCAGTGACGCTGGTGATCGGACTGCTGGTAAACCTGTTCTCAGCGGTTTTCGTTTCACGCACTATCTTCATCTGGCTGCTGTCGCGCAGGGAGAGAGTGGAATCGCTGAGTATTTAGAGAATCATCATGTTTCAAATCCTTAAAGATATAAATGTTGATTGGCTGGGGAACCGGCGTGTATTTATCGGCATATCGGTGTTGCTCATGCTGGCGGGGTTGGGATCGGCCATTTTTCGTCAGGCAACCGGCCGCCAGGCTTTCAATCTCGGCGTTGACTTCAAAGGCGGAACGGTGGTGACCGCGCGTTTCAAGCAGCGGCCCAGTGACGAAGCGATTAGAGAGACACTGGCGAACAAAGGCGTTCATGATGCAGTGGTGCAGCCTGTAACTGACCGGCCCGACACTGTCCTCATCAAAGTGCCGCTCGAAGGCGAAGGACAGGACGGCAGAACTAAAGTCAGAGATGCGCTCAACACCTTTGGACCAGAAGCCGCTCCGGCGACCGAGCTCGAAGCCGATCAAAATGCAGCTTACAAGATCGTCGGTACTGACGCGGTCGGCGCAATCGCAGGCGCTCAGCTTCGTAACAAAGCCATCGCGGTTACGCTCGCGGCACTCGTAGGAATCCTGATTTACATTGCAGCGCGGTTTGAGTGGACGTATGGCGCGGCGGCTGTAATCGCCGTGTTTCACGACGTGCTGGTGACGCTGGGTTTCTTCTCGATCTTTCAGATCGAGGTCAGTCTTAACGTTATCGCAGCGTTATTGACACTCGTCGGATTCTCGGTAAACGACACTATCGTTGTGTTTGACCGTGTCCGGGAAAACCGCAAGCTGCACCGGCGCGATTCTCTGTACAAGATCACGAACGACGCTATCAACCAAACGCTTTCACGCACCATTATCACCAACGGCCTCGTGTTTCTGTCAGTGCTGGCGTTGGTGCTGTTCGGTGGCGACGTGCTGCGTGCGTTTTCACTGGCGTTGTTTATCGGCGTGATCTTCGGAACGTACTCTTCGATCGCGATTGCCAGTCCGATCATGGTCTGGTGGGAGCAGCGAATTGAGGCATCGAATCGTGAAGCGGCATTGAGTTTCAATCAACCTATTAAGGGCGGCGTGCGCGGTTCGGCTAAGCCAACGACTCGCGAGCCAATCACACCTGCGCGCAAGCGCTCCACCGGAGCCGGACGCGCGTGATGAGGGTGTGATAAGGGTTAGCCCGGTGCTAACTGTTCGCGCTTTAATGCTTTTTTGTGACAGAAGTTTTGGCTGGTAACGGTGTACTAGTTTGCGCTTGACTTTGAAACGGCAGGCGGACTAGACTGCGACCGTTGCTGGCCAATTAAATATCTCAAGTGTCGACCCCGCGTGTTGTGAATTCAAAGTTGGGCGCGGCGGCGGTGTGTTGAGCGGGCCGGCGAGTTTTTTTCTCGCGCAGCGGCTTTCCAATCTAATCGGTGTGCTCAATATCGCAGAAGCTGCTGTTATCCCCTTCTTTTGACGGAACTCAAGCGGTATTAAATCGACGTTTGCGAGGCAATTACTGCTTAAACTTTCGTAACCCCTGATCCATTTGGCGCCGGAGTCGGAGGACAAATATCCATGTTCGATAATCTTGTTGAGTCCAGTTCCCATAAGGACGATCTCACGCGAAAAGGCTCATTCATTGGTATCACCGCACTGATCTATGGTGTGTTGATGGTGACTTTCTTTGTGGCTGGTATTTACTGGTATGACGCGCACCTTGGGGAGATGGAGCTCGAACTGACAACGCTCGTCGCTCCGGTGCCAGTCCCGCAAGCGCAAAAAGAGCCTGATGCAAAACCAGCGGAAGCGAAACCTACAAAGACTGAGCAGAACGTTGACGTTCGCAAAGAGCTAATTGCCGATGTCACGCGCACTGAGCTGGTGCCGAAGGAAGTTTCCGCGAAGGCCAGTGACGTACCGCCGGTAAGACGTGGTGTGACCACGGTAGTTGGAACTTCGGACTCTAATGCCGCAGCGCCAATGCCCGCTGGACCAGGCGGCACCGGCACTGGTGTGGTAGCACCGACGAAGGTCGATATCGGGGGCGAGCCGCCGCCACCTGAGGTGAAGCCGACTCCGCCCCGTGCACCGATTTCGGGAGGCGTGCTCAACGGTAAAGCCATCAGCCTACCCAAACCCGCGTATCCACCGATTGCAAGGGCAGCACGTGCTTCAGGCACGGTGGTGGTCCAGGTGCTTATCGATGAAAACGGCAATGTAGTTTCTGCGAGTGCCGTATCAGGGCATCCGTTGTTACAAGCGGTTGCCGTAGGTGCTGCGCGTCAAGCGAGATTCTCCCCAACTAAGCTTTCGGGGCAGCCAGTTAAAGTTACCGGAGTGATCCAGTACAACTTCGTGGCGCAATAACTGCGGAGAACTTTTGTCGTGTCGCCGCGGTTAACGTAGGCCGTCCCGGCGTCTCTGCTTGCTATCAATCTAAATAACCTTTTGGAGGGGTTCACCGTGACAATTCTAATGAGTCTTTTTGGAACCAAGGTCCTCGGTCTCTTTTTGCTGTTGCAGGAAGCAGCAGCCAGTCCAGAGTCCTCGGGTGCCGATCACTTCAGCCTGACCGAGATGGTCAAGAGCATGGGCGGCGTGGCTATCGCCGTCGTCGTCGTGCTTCTGATCATGTCGGTCTACTCGATCGCCATCATGGTTGAGCGCTACCTGACTTACTCCGCGGCCAAGAAACAGTCGCGCGAGTTTGCACCACGCGTAGCGCAGGCGCTGAAGAACGATCGTATTGAAGAAGCCATTAACATCAGCGACAAGCATCGCAAGTCGCACCTGGCCATGGTCGTCAGCAGCGGTTTGCAGGAGTTTCGAGCACACGGAGATACGAGCGATATTTCCGGCGATGAAATTGAAGCGTCGAAGCGCGCGCTGCAACGCGCGATCGCGATCAAAACGGCCGAATTCAAGCGCGGCCTTTCCGGCCTGGCGACAATCGGTTCCACCGCGCCATTCGTGGGCCTCTTCGGAACTGTGTTCGGTATCATCAACGCGTTCCGCGGAATGAAGAACGCGGAGACGGCTGGTATCGCGGCCGTCGCAGGTGGTATCTCGGAAGCGTTGTTTACGACCGCGCTCGGATTGCTGGTGGCAGTTCCGGCGGTGTGGCTGTTCAACTACTTCACGGGCAAGGTCGACGGCTTTGTCGTCGAGATGGATAACTCGGCCTCAGAATTGGTTGACTACTTCATCAAGAACCGCACGAAGCAGTTGAAGGCGTAATTAACATACGCGTTGCGTTGAATGGTGAACCCTGAGGTGCGGCCGGCGCCGCACCTCCTGTTTACCAGGTTGAAGTAAAAGGAGATTTATTTATGTCAATGCAAGCCGGGGGCGGTAGCGGTGGTCTACAGTCCGAGATCAACGTCACTCCGATGGTCGATATCATGTTGGTGTTGCTGATCATCTTCATGGTGGTCACGCCCTTCCTCCAGCAGGGCATCACGGTTGCCCTGCCGAAGAACATGAATAACCCGGACGTGGATCCAAGAATTATCAAGGAGTCGTCGATCGTGATCTCGGTTCCGAACGACGGCGAGTATTACCTTGGCAAGCAACGCTTGCCGAGAGAGCAGTTGACGGAAAAGGTTAACACCATGCTCAAGGGCATCAAGAACGAAGCGGATCGGATCGTCTACATCAAGAGTGGCGTTGGCGTGAGCTATGGCGACGTTGTCAACGTCATCAATGAGGTCCGCAAACTCGGAGTCGATAAGATCGGGCTGGTGGCAGACAAGAAGAAGAAGGGTGCAGCCGTCCCGACCGCCGCCGCGACTTCATAAAACGTAGTTCAGAATTAGGAGAAACTCAGATGTCGATGGGTGCTAGTCCGAAGAAAGGCAGTACGACAGCCGAACCATATATCAACGTCACACCGTTGATTGATGTTTTGCTGGTGTTGTTGATTATCTTCATGGTCGTTACGCCGCTGAAGCCGAGCCGGTTTCAGGCGGACATTCCGACGCAGCGCGATCCGAATGAAGACCTGAGCCAGTTGAAACCAAACCCGCTGACGCTGGTGGTTTCGATCTCGCCTGACCTTCAAATCAAGCTGAATCAGGATGCGGTGGGATCAGTAAATGATACGACGGCACTGGCGCAAAGGTTGGCCATGGTTTTCCAGCAGCGGAAAGAACAGCGCGCGTACAAAGTTGGAATGGAAGCGCGAGCGGACGTCAAAGAAGAGGATCGCATCGAGAAGACTGTGTTTGTTAAAGCTCCGCGGGCATCGAAATACGGTGACGTGGTGAAAGTGATCGATGCTATTAAAGGCGCCGGCGCAAACCCAGTTGGTTTGCAAGTGGATGATCTTCCTTAGTGAGAGCATAGGATCCGGCCGAAATTTGCCCGGCCCAGAAAATCGCCCGGCCGTAGAGGATGCCGGTCTTATAAACGGAGTCACGCATAAATGAAACTCTCTCAGACCAGGATCGCCATCGCTTTGGCGGTCCTTGTTGCCACTAGCTCCGGGTGCGGAGTTGTCAATCGGATCAGATCCAAGAACCAGTTGAACGAGGCCGCGCGCGCTTATCGCGAAGGCAGGTTCCCTGAAGCTGAACAGCACTCACGAGAAGCTGCCCAACTGGATCCCGATAACAAGACCGCCCCGATGTTTATCGCGCGAACGATTCACGCGCAGTACCGTCCCGGCGTCCAGACACCGGAGAATGTCGCCAAGGCGCAGCAGGCAATCGAGGCATATCAACAGATACTCGCGAAGAACCCTCAGGATGATGAGGCTTACAAAGCTATTGCTTATCTCTACGGGGCGATTAAAGAAGACGACAAACTGAGTCAGTGGATCGCCGCCCGTGCCGCCAACGAATCAGCCGAACCGGAGAAGCGAGCCGAAGCTTATGTGGTGCTCGCCAGTAAGCATTGGGACTGCTCCTTCAAAATCACTGAGCTACCCACAAACAAACAGACTACTATCGATCCGGCCAATAATAAGGCCACGGTCTCTTACAAGAAGCCGAACGAACAGAAAGATTTCGATCAGGCTCAGATGTGCGTGAAGCAGGGGTTGGCTGAAGTGGAGAATGCCATCAAGTTTGATCCAAATAATGAATCAGCGTGGTCTTACAAGACCAACTTGCTGCTCGAAGCCTCCAAGCTCGCCGAGATGGATGGGAAAACGGAGCAGAAGGCACAATTCCAAAAGGATTACGAAGCCGCTCTGAAACGCACGACGGAATTAAGCGTAGCGAACCAGAAGCGCAAAGAGGAAGAAGAAGCGAAGCAAGCGGCTTCACCACCGAAAGGCTAAAGCCCTAAAAAATCCAAGACAGCCATCCACAGATTACACAGTTCATTTTCTGTGTAATCTGTGGATGGTTTTCTTTTTGTTATAATTTTTGCCGCTAATGATCAGGATCGAAGACATCGTCGAGAAAGTCGCCAGCAATCACGCGCAGGCAGATCTCGATCTACTGCGTCGCGCTTACCTGTTTTCCGCAAAGGAGCACAAGGGACAGAAACGCGCCTCGGGTGAGTCGTACCTCGTCCACCCCCTCGAAGTCGCGAATATTCTCGCCGACATGAAGCTCGACGAAGTCTCAGTGGCCACGGGTCTTCTGCACGACGTGGTCGAAGACACGCTGGTAGATCTCGACACGATTCGTCGTTACTTCGGTGAAGAGATCACCCACCTCGTCGATGGTCTCACGAAGATCGCGCAGATCAGCAACATCTCGCGCGAGGAACAACAGGCTGAGAACGTTCGCAAAATGCTGCTGGCGATGGTTGACGACGTTCGCGTCGTGCTGGTTAAGCTTGCGGATCGTTTGCACAACATGCGCACTCTCCACTACCTGAACCCGGAAAAGCGAAAGCGGATCGCAGAAGAAACGATGGAAATCTTCGCTCCGATCGCGCACCGCCTGGGCATGGGTAAGCTGAGGGGAGAGCTCGAGGATCTCGCGTTTCGTCATCTCCATCCGGAAGACTATCGCGAGCTTGCCGAGCAACTCGAGAAACGCCGTCCTGAGAACGAGGCTTTCCTGAAGAATGTCACGGCGCGTATCGAAGAGAAGATGAACGAAGCAGAGGTGCCGTTTGTCCTGGTTGAAGGTCGCGTCAAGCGCCTCTATTCGATCTGGAAGAAACTACGACTGCAGAAGATTACTCTGGACCAGGTTTACGATCTGGTGGCGGCGAGGATCATTACTCCCAACGAAGTGCGTCACTGCTACGCGGCTTTGGGTGTGGTCCATAACAACTGGAAACCGGTTCCGGGCCGCATCAAGGACTGGATCGCCACGCCTCGCGATAACTTGTACCAGTCGCTACACACCTCCGTTATCGGATCGAACGTTCAGTCATTCGAAGTGCAGATCCGCACTGAGGAAATGCATCACATCGCCGAAGAAGGCGTTGCTGCCCACTGGAAATACAAGGAGGGCAAACGCGGCGCGCGCGAAGACGATCAGGCGTTACAAGCGTTGCGATCTCTGGTGGAGTGGACGCAGGAAGTAAAAGACTCCAAGGACTTTCTCGACTCCCTCAAGCTGGATCTCTATCCGAAGGACGTGTATGCCTTCACCCCCATGGGCAAAGTCATACAACTGCCGCGCGGCGCGACTCCGGTGGATTTTGCTTACATGATTCACTCGGAAGTCGGTAACACCTGCACCGGCGCGCGCATCAATGGCCGCATGGTGCCGCTGCGCAGCCAGATCCAAAACGGCGACGTGGTCGAGATCATTACCAGCGCCAATTCGCATCCTTCGCGCGACTGGTTGAACTTCATCGTCACCTCGCGAGCGCGCAATCGCGTTCGTCACTGGGTGTCTGAACAACAGCGCGCGGAGTCGATCGAGATCGGACGAAAGCTCTTCGAAAAGGAAGCGTCGCGCTTTCAACTCTCGCCCAAGAAACTGCTGAGCGACAATGACAAAGATATGAAGCGCGTAGCCAGTGACTACGGTTACGGCCGGGTTGACGATCTTCTCGCCGGAATCGGGTACGGCAAACTGGTGCCGCGAAATGTAATAGCGAAGTATCTCGGGCCCGAACAGTTTGAACAGCTCGACAAGCAGAAAGAGTCGCGACTCAGAAGTGGTGTACGTGCAGTCAAACGCCTTATTCGTTTAGGTGATGACGCCATCGTTGTTCGCGGGATCGACGATTTGATGGTGACGCGCGCGCGTTGCTGCAACCCGCTTCACGGTGAAGAAATCATTGGTTACGTGACGCGCGGCAAGGGTGTCGCAGTCCACACGACGCGCTGCAAGAACGTGACGCAGTTGATGATCAATCGCGAGAGAATCGTGGGTGTTGAGTGGGCGGGGCGGCCGGAGAAGACGGCTTATGCGGTGAAGCTTCTGGCGATTACTGAAAACCGCACCGGCATGATCGCTGGTATCACCGGCGCCATCTCGGATATGAAGACGGGCATTCGCGACGCGCGCGCCTCAGTCGCGTCAGACGAGCGCGGCCACATCGAAGTTACGGTTGAAGTGTTTGACGTGAAGCACCTCGATCGCGTGATCGGATCGATTAAAGGCGTTCCCGGCGTCCTCGACGTTGAACGCATGCAGGGTGTGGCCTAGCCTGCGAAGCGGGCGAAAGCATATAGCCTGGGGCGTAAGCCCCAGGAGAATTATTAAACAAGCGAATCCAGCCCGTGCAACGGGCGGCAGCGCTGTCGCCCGCTTTCGCGGACTTGCGCCCGTCTTTATATTTTGCTACCTAGGGCTTGCGCCCTGGGCTATATGCTGACACCTGCTTCGCAGGTTTCGTATCTCGCGCCCCTTCTGCTAGAATCCCGCCTTTGTTTTCAAGCGCTTATTCAACATGAGGCAGAGAATACAGACTGAAAATGCTCCGGCCGCGATCGGCCCTTATTCGCAGGCGATCAAAGCCGGCGGATTCGTGTTTGTCTCCGGCCAGATTCCAATCGATCCCGCGACTGGTGAATTTGTCGCAGGAGGAATTGCCGAGCAAACTGAGCGCGTCTTGAAGAACCTGGCAGCCGTTCTCGAAGCCGCCGGCAGTAGTCTCGATCAGGTTGTGAAAACGACGGTCTTCCTGGCCGACATGAAGGAGTTTTCGGGCATGAACGAGGTCTATGCGACCTTCTTCTCGGGACCGCCACCAGCCAGGGCTACGGTTGCCGCGGCGGGTTTACCGCGAGATGCGAGAGTTGAAATTGAAGCGGTAGCGTTGGTTTCAGAATAAAACAACCGGCGCTCTTCAGAGGCGCCGGTTGGAGGTTGATAAAAGAATCGCGGTGAAGGCTCAAGCGGCCTTGGAAACTTTGCCCGCCTTAATACAGCTGGTGCAGACTTTCATCCGGCGCGCGCCACCCTGCGGTTGCTGTACGCGAATCGATTGTAGATTCGGATCAAATCGTCGCGGAGTGCGATTGTTCGCGTGCGAGACATTGTTGCCGAATTGTGGTCCTTTACCGCAGACTTCGCAACGTTTAGCCATTTTTATTCAACCTCCAGAATACTTGGGTTTCGTTACCGGCGTTTCCGGCATCATACAGTCCGTAATCTTGCCGTAATCAGAAACCAAGTTTTATAGCAAACGCATTTCTAAGTCGTCAAGCAGGGCGACTTGGATACAAGTAGTTTATTAAAGGAGCAGAGTTAACAGTGCGCAACATCGCAAAAGTTCTAGCCGTTACGTGTTTGGCCATTTCTGGTTTGGTCCTCAATGGATGTGCTTCGGGCGGAGGCTCGGAGGCTAAAGACAACATGGTTGCCGCCACCGTCAACGGCCGCAACATCATGCTTTCTGAAGTCGAGCGAGGCGTGAACCAACAGACCGGCGGCAACCCCGCGGCTTTGAATCAGCTACAGATGGCCCAGGCCCGCTTGCAAGTACTCCAGAATCTCATTCAGCGAGAAGTGCTTTTCCAGCGCGCTGAAAGGGAGAAGGTGCTTCCCACCGAGGCTCAGATCGATGGAGCCATCGCGACTCAAAAGCAAAACAGCGGGATGACGGCGGAAGATTTCGAGAAGAGTCTGAAAGCACAGAATCTCTCGATGGAGACTCTGCGCGAAGAGGCCCGCAAGACTCTGGCGATAACCGCGCTTCAGGATAAGTACAGCGGCAAGATCGACATTAGCGATCGGGAAGTCGAAGAGTTCTATACCAAGAACCGGGAACAGTTTGTGAATGCTCGCGGCGTTGCCCTGGCGATGATCCTCGTCGATCCCGCCGACAACAGTTCTACGGGTATCACTGACGATGCGAAAAACGACGCTGATGCCAAGCTGAAGATCGACAATATCTATCAGCAGCTTCAGGGCAAAGCCGACTTCGCAACCGTTGCTCGTGCGAAGAGTGAGGATATCAATTCGCTCCGCAGCGGCGGCGACATTGGGTTCGCCACCGAGGAAGATCTCAAGAACAACAACTTTCCGCCTGAGCTGATCTCCAGTTTGTTTGGCTCGATGCAGGCTGGTGATTACACACAGCCGGTGCGCTTCAATGGTAAGTGGTATATCTTCAAACTCGCTGAGAAGCGGCTGCAAACAGAGAACCTGACGTTAGAGAGTCCGGGCGTGCGGCAACAGATTACTCAGGGACTCACGAATCAGCGTAAGCAGATCCTCAATGCCGCTTTGTTGGAAGTGGCGATGAATGAAGCGAAGATCAATAACAACCTCGCCGCCAACATGCTGAACACTCCCAGTAATCTTGGTTTGCGTCCCGCCGGCGAAGCCGCGACTGGTTCACCGTCAACACCGGCTCCGACACAGCAACCCGCGGCGAGTCCGGCAGCCACCAGTTCGCCTGTTTCGGTGAGGCCCGCTTCATCGCCGACGAAGTAGGCCCCAAAAGCGGAAAGCAGGCCACAAAAAAGCACAAAAAGCACAAGTGATTGAGGCCGCATTTTGTGCTTTTTGTGCCTCTTTGTGGCAAGTTAAAAGCACATGTTGTTTCGGCTTTCAGAAGTTCATAAGTCCTACGGAGTTCAAGACGTGCTGCGCGGCACGTCTCTGCAAGTGAACCCGGGAGAACACGCAGGACTTGTGGGCCGAAACGGCGCCGGCAAGAGCACGATCTTCCGGCTCGTCCGCGGTGATGAGACACCGGATCGTGGCGACGTGGTCCGCGCACGTGGCCTGAAGCTTGGCCTCCTGGACCAGCACGTCCACTTCAAGCCTGGCTCGACGGTCCACGAATCGGCGCTCGCCGCATTTGGCCGGCTACAGCAGATCGAACATGAGATGCACGAGCTCGAGCATCGCATGACTGAAGCCGCCGATGATCTGGACAAGGTGCTCGAGCGTTATAGCGATCTGCAACACGAATTCGAACACGAAGGCGGGTTCGAATATGCCGCCCGGGCGGAAGCAATTCTTCAGGGGCTCGGGTTCGATCGCGAGATGTGGTCGCTCGAAACTGAGAAGCTCTCCGGCGGTCAGCAGAACCGTCTTGGTCTCGCCTGTCTACTTCTTGCCGCTCCCGATGTCTTGTTGCTGGATGAGCCCACTAATCACCTCGACGTGAACGCAGTCGAGTGGCTTGAAGAGTTTCTCCAGGAATACCCGGCCGCCTATGTGATTATTAGTCACGATCGTTATTTTCTTGATCGTTCGTGCCGGCGCATCATCGAACTGGAGAACGGCCGCGCGTCAAACTACACAGGCAACTATTCCGATTATCTCGCCGAACGTGATGAGCGTCGGGAAGCTCAACAACGTGCTTACGACAACCAGCAGCAATTGATCGCGAAGACCGAAGAGTTCATTCGTCGCAACATCGCGGGACAAAAGACCAAGCAGGCCAAGTCGCGTCGCAAGATGCTGGAAAAGCTCGAACGGGTTGATGCGGTGCGTCACGACCAGTCGTCGGGAGACTTTCGTCTTCAGGCAATTGAGCGAACCGGAAATCATGTGCTTACTGTTACCGATCTGTCGATTGGTTATCAGGACAAGCTGTTGGCGAGAGATATTTCGTTCATACTCCGGCGCGGTGAGTGCTTAGGCATCATTGGTCCAAACGGATCGGGCAAGACGACGTTTTTGCGCACGATACTGAATAAGATTGCGCCGCTGCACGGTGAGATTCGTTGGGGAACGAAAGTTCAGATTGGATATTATGCGCAGCAACTCGACGACCTGGACGATCGCAATGAGATCATCATGGAGTTGCGACGTGTGGCGCCATCGAGTGCAACTGCTGGTGAGTTGCGTTCCTTTCTGGCGAAGTTTCTTTTTACCGGTGACGATGTTTACAAACACGTCAGGGATCTTTCCGGCGGCGAGAAGGGAAGGCTCGCGCTGGCGAAGTTGATCTACTCGCGCGTGAACGTTTTAGTGCTCGATGAACCGACCAACCATCTCGACATTCCTTCACGCGAAGCGTTGGAAGAAGCGCTTTCTGTGTATGAAGGAACGATAGTTACGATCAGTCACGATCGATACTTCCTCGATCGTGTCGCGACACAGATCCTGGCGTTGGATGGTGCTGGAGGCGCTGAGCACTACGATGGTGATTACACCGAATATCACGATTGGAAACTTGGCCGGCGCGAAACTAACGAGCAGGTTCCCAACGTCGCTGAACCGGATAATCTCGTCAGTGTTGTCACTAAGCCTGCGAGTGTTCCGGAGCCGGTGATCTCCAAGCCGCCGCCTGCTCCTAAAAAGCCCGGCGTCAAAGTCGTTAAGAAAAAGAAACCCGACACACGAACACCGGAGCTCGTCGAGACCGACATCTCCCGCGCAGAGCAACGACTCAACGAAATCTCCGAGCAGATGGGCACACCCGAAGTCGCACGCGATGCCGATCGACTGATCGCACTCAACGACGAATATCAACAGACGGAAGCCCTCCTTCGCACTCTCTACGAAGAATGGGACCGCGTAAGTCAGCCCGCGTCCGCTTCAAGCTAGCTCTTTAGAAACGCGGCAGCGCTTTGCGCCTTTGCGCCTTTGCGTGAGAAAATTTCTTTCCCTTTCGGAATCCCATCGTTTCCATGAGCGGACACATCTTCATCTCCCACGCCTCCTCTGACGACGACTTCGTCAAATCACTGCGCACACAGCTTGAAGAGAGTGGACTGCCTGTATGGGTTGATTCGCGCAATCTGCGTGGCGGTCATAAGCTCGCTCCAGAGATTGAGAATGCCATCGCTGAAGCGCGGCACGTGATCGTCTTGCTTAGTCCAAACACGATCAATTCGCCCTGGGTGCGGCGTGAGATTCAGCAGGCGTTAGCAGTTGAGAAGCAGAGAAAAGACGATGGGTATCGTGTCATTCCACTGCTTTTGCCGGGCGTTCAGCCCTCGGCTTTGCAGCTTTGGTTTGATAAAGAGCCAGTGGGAGTGAAAGTTGAACTGAAAACGGGCGCTGTTAACGAAGCGATGCCGGCGATTCTTGCTGCGTTAGGTGAACGTTCACCCGCAGACCATCAGCCGGCGCCGCAAGCTGTCTCGCAACCACTCGAAGAGCTCGTATTAAAGCTGACGGATCCCCGCATCGAAGCCATTGACGGCAAGCGCCGCGCGAAAGCGACGGCAACCGTGATTTACGAGCCGGCCAATGTTGGTTCTCGTCCCGTTGAAAGCACGCGCTTCACGTTCACCGCACCGCTGGGACCAATTGAGACAAACGAGTTGAGGTGGTACCTGGAGAAGTATTACCTCTGGCCGGTGGGGTTATTTAAGGATCGCGCGGCTCGCGTTGAATCGCGGCTTCCAAAGTGGGGACAGGATTTGTATCAGGCGGCATTGGCATCCGACTCGGCCACGAAGACATTAGCTGTTTGGGAAAATATCGCCGATGGTGCGGCGCGTTGTTTCTCAATCGTAATCGATAGTGCCTTACCCGAAGGGGCCAGTGAGGATCAACAAGCTACAGCAAACGAAGCAGCCAGCGAGTTACTCTCCTTACCGTGGGAACTGCTGCATGACGGACGCGGATATTTGTTTCAGGGAGCACGCGCTGTTCGTGTGCGCCGCCGCTTGCCGAATCGACATGCGCTCGGGGTTGCACTAACCGGACTGCCTATTCGCATTCTGTTGGTCAGCCCGCGTCCGGAGGATGAGCGAGCGGCCTATATCGATCACCGTCTGAGCGCACGGCCGCTGATGGATGCGATAGACACCCTCGGAGATCTCGTGAGGTTGACTGTCTTAGCACCGCCGACTTTTCCCGCATTGGAGGAAGCTTTGCGACAGGCCTCTGAAAACGGTGAGCCATTCGACGCGGTCCATTTCGACGGACACGGCGTTTTTCATCGTGAACATGGTCTGGGTGCGCTTTGTTTTGAAGACCCCAAAGACACGAGTAAGTTGGAGCGACGAGCGAGCGAGCTGATCGATGCTGACAAACTCGCCTCGGTGATGCGCGACTATCGCATTCCGCTGGTCTTTCTCGAAGCCTGCCAGACTGCTACCCATGAAAAAGATCCGACTGCTTCGGTTGCAGCGCGGCTATTGGATGAAGGCGTTGCCTCGGTCGTCGCGATGAGCCATAGCGTGCTGGTTGAGACTGCGCATCGCTTCGTGCGCGCGTTCTACGCTGAGTTGGCCCAGGGGCGCTCGACAGGCGCGGCGATGCTGGCCGGACAGCGCGCACTGCATGGGAACACTTTGCGCGGTCAGGTGATGGGCGCGGGTGAGCTGCGACTGCAAGACTGGTTTGTGCCCGTTCTTTACCAGGAAGAACGTGACGCGCCTTTAATTACAGAGTTACGTTCCGAAGAAGTAAGAGAACTCGAAGCTCGGCAGCGACAGTTGCGGCTGGGCGCATTGCCCGCGGAGCCGAAACACAAATTTCAAGGACGCAGCCGCGAATTGCTCAAGCTGGAGCGATTGCTCATCAGTGATCCGTATGCGGTAGTGCGCGGTCAAGGCGGTGCCGGCAAGACGACGTTGGCGGTGGAGCTGGCGCGCTGGTTGGTGAGAGCGCGACGGTTTCGGCGGGCGGCGTTTGTTAGTCTTGAAGAGTACAGCGATGCTCGTGGCGTGCTCGACAGTCTGGGCCAGCAACTGTTACCTGATAATTATTCGGTGGCCCAGTTCAAAGATTTCAAAGAGGCATTGCAACCGGTCGAGCGTGCCTTAGGTGATTCTCCCACGATCATCGTGCTGGACAATTTCGAGAGTCTGTTGCCGTCTGCGGATGCGATTGAACCTTCTGCCATTGCCGAAAGTCGCGAAGAGATTCTGAAACTCGCTCAAGATCTGCTCAACGCTGATCCAACGACGCGCATTGTCTTCACCAGCCGCGAGCCGTTGCCCGCGCCATTTGATCACAGCCGGAGAGACGTGCGGCTCGGTGCTTTGGATCGCATTGATGCTATTGCGTTGGTCAGCGAGGTAATGAAGCAGGAGGGCCTCGAGCCGAAGGCTGACGATCCAGGCGGCACGCCGAGGGAGATTGAAGAATTGGTTGATGCGGTGAACTGCCACGCACGCGCTCTTGAGTTGCTGGCCCGCGAGCTTGCCAAACAGGGTGTGCGAGCAACAACCGAGAATCTCCACCGCTTGATGGCTGAACTGGATCGCAAACACCCCGACGACCGTCAGAATTCGCTTTACGCAAGCATTGAACTGTCTCTACGCCGACTGCCGCCTGAGATGCGCCAGCAAGCCAAAGCGCTTGCAGTTTTTCACGGTGGCGCCCACCTATGGGTGCTCGCATACGTGTTGGGAACAGCCAAAGATGACACCGAGAGCGTGCCACGCTTAGCAGCAGGCTTGATAGAGGTAGGACTTGCGGAAGAGATGGGTGACGGACATCTAAAACTGGACCCGGCGCTACCCTCATACATGCTCCGTGAGTTAAGCGACGTCGAAATCGAGGCGATCCGAACTCGGTGGGCCGATGCAATGCAGGTACTGACCACCTTCCTCCTTAGACAACGTTACGAAGATGTGCAGCTTGCCGTGAGGTCAACGCTGCTCGAACTGCCGGATCTGATGGCGCTGCTTTTCTGGCTGCAGGACCGGGCGGAGCCGGAAACAGTGGTTAGTCTGGCCAACGCCATCGAACGACTGGTTTCCAATTTAGGCATTAAGCCCTTGCTGGCGCAGGTGGTCAGAGTGCGAGAAGGGGCTGCTTGTAAACTCGGAGCTTGGAGTCACGCCCAATACCTGACGGACAGCGCGGATGTTGACAGGTTGATAGAGCAGAGAGAACTACAAGCCGCGCACACTGCCGCCCAGCAACTGCTGCAACAGTGCCTTCAAGCTGGAGAAGGAGCTTATTTGAAGGCAACTTACGACATCGCGAGTGCCTATTTCCGTGTTGGTCGAGTGCTAAACCTCATGGGAACGGCCGAAGCTGCCCTGCAATTCTTCGCCGAAGCGCAACAACGTTTTCAAGAGCTTGCAGAAGCCGGAGAGGACGGTGCGGAAAGAATGTCAGTCGCAGCGATGACTGAGAGGGCAGATAGTTTGAGTGCTCTTGGTTGACTGGAGGAAGCGGCAGCAGGTTATGACAAAGCAATTAGGCTGAATGAGAAGCGTGGCCGCGAGCGAGACGTTGCTGTGGGCAAAGGGCAACTCGCCACTGTTCGTCTAACGCAAGGCCGTTATTCCGAGGCGCTGACGGCTTATGAGGAAGCACGAGCAACTTTTGAGCGTCTGCATGAGCCGAGTTCTGTAGCCGCCGCTTGGCAGTTGATTGGCATAGTACATAAGCACGAAGGAAGGTTCGACTTGGCGGAACAGGCCTATCGGCAATCACTGGCGATCCTAGTGAGAACGCAGGCCCAGGCGGGACAGGCACAAACGCTGGGCAATCTAGGTAATCTCTATCATGCTTGGGGTCGCCTTGAATATGCGGTAACTTTTTACCGCCAGGCAGCAGATGCTCTGGTCAAGTTACAAGATCTGAGGAGCGAAGGACGCGTACGCAGCAATCTTGCAGACACGCTGATCGAGCTGCAACGCTACGATGAAGCTCGGCGCGAATTGCTACGAGCCATCGAATGCAATACATCCCTTGGTCATGCGGTTGAGCCTTGGAAGACGTGGGACATTCTCTGTGATCTAGAAAAAGCCACCGGCAACTATCCCGCTGCGAATGTTGCGCGGCAGAAGGCAATTGAAACTTACTTGCTCTATCGCCGCGCTGGTGGGGTGAGCCAGCACAATAGATATGATGTTTTTGATCTAGTTGCTCAAGCGCTTCGACAGGGCCAAGCCGAGGCAATGCTCCAGCAACTGACGGAAATCTCAGCGGAACATAACTCTGACTGGGCTAAGTCCCGAATCGCTAAACTTCAGGCCATTCTTCACGGTGACCGTAGTGCCAGCGTCGTCGATGATCCGGATCTCGACTACACCACTGCTGCTGAACTACAACTGCTGCTCGAACAGAATCCGTTGCCCAACACATAAAGCCTGGTCCACGTCTACAAAGCTCGTGCGCCGTTATGGGCCAAGCTGTGTTATAGTGCGCGCACCCCTCAAACAAAACGAAGCGGGCCGACTTGTGCTACGAACACAAAGCCAGCCCTTGATCCCCAACCTTCTCATGAAAGGATGAAGACCATGTCTAATCATAGCAGTGCAACACCTCACACAATCAAGTCAACTCAAACCACAATCAGCGATGCGCTCAAACGACGCGCGCAGTCTCTCATAAACGACAAATCAGTTGATGCCGCAACTCGCGCCTTTATCCGTTACGGTCTGGAAATAAAGGATCCGTGGCTTCCTGAACTGGTGCGTCGCGCAGATGCCGGTGAAAGCCTTGGCGAAAACGTGAGCATCTATCATTCAAGCGAAGAAAAGATCGAAGCGTTGGCGGAGATCCTTTGTCGGGCCGGCGATGAACCTGAAACAAAGTCAGCCGCACTACTCGTACTGTTGGCGACGCTTGAAAATTCCGCGCACCCGAAAGCAGTACTGAACCTCGCGAAACACTTCGCCTTCACTCGCTGTGGTGAATTAAACAGCTACGGCATGGTTGACGCTCACATTGCCACGCTCGAGGGCGAACTGTTAGCAGGGAACACGTTTGCAACATGATCCTTTGCTTTCTCATTCTGGTAGCCGGCTCTCCCCGCCGGCTAACACCCAAAACCTTCCGCTCACCAACAAAATCACAGCACGCCGGCTGTCAAGCACGATATAACTCGGTGCTTTCAAGACTAATCCGAAAAACTGCAAGCTATGATTCGCTGATTACAAGACTGCTTTTGCGCAAAAAAGATTCAGATGAGCGAAAACAGGTAATCATCACCGGCGATCTGACTCGAATCGCTCTCTGCCTGTCTAGATTTTTTATTTCACAACTTGCAACTCGTAATTCAAGATAGATCGTCTGCCACTATTGACAGATGGACCGCGAGCCTACACGTACCGTGCCGAATACAATCGGTTTTCAGCATAAACAAGCTTGCTCTTCCCGCAAAAATTTAAGATCGACCTTGAACTAACAGCGAACTGGGGAAATAAAACCCAACTAATTTGCATAACAGTTGACGCAAGCAATTTTCGCGGGCAATTCGGTCCGCGGTCAACGCCCAATTCTCCGGACTTCGTGAGGGTCCGCAGTGCGTAGCTCTGCGTCGTCCCAGTCATTCAACAGTTCACAATTGTCACTCACGCTAAGGAGAATTTCACTATGGCTACAAGAAAATCAAGACGCACAAGTTCGAAAAGTACTCCCACTAGTGCGCAACTATCCAACAATCCGGAGGATCTGCTCCTTGCAGCGATGCAGAGCGGAGATCCTTCCAAGACCGGCCGGTTCTTAGTCACTTTCAAAGAAGATGCGACCGAGGCAGGGATCGAAGAGATGGCATCCGTCAGCGGATTCAGGATCGCGAGCGCTAAAGACTTCACGGACTCGGAGGCCCTCGTAGAAGCGACTGGAGACGCAGATGCACTGGTATTTCCTGAAATCGGTGTAGCTCTGGTCAGCAGCGAGGCAGCAGTGTCGCGTGGCATGACGGCGGAAGCGGGCATCGCTGAGGATAGCCCCGTCGAATCGGTCGATCCCGAATACTTTATGTTTGCTAACAGCGTAAACGCCAGTGATTACATGAAGGGCGTGCTACGCATGGCTCAAATGATTTCCGCGGATCTCAGCGGCGCAGTTGAAAGTGTCGAAGAGATCGAGTTGGAACCGTCGGTGTTGGGAGCAACGTGGGGCCTCATAGCTTGCAAGGTTCCGTCCAGCACTCGTCATGGTAACCAAATCAAGGTAGCTGTTCTCGATACAGGTTTTGACCTGGGCCATCCCGAATTTAACGGGCGTAGCTTTACCACTCGCTCCTTCGTCGGACAACCGGTCCAGGATCTACATGGCCATGGCACGCATTGCACGGGCACAGCGTGCGGACCAAAGGCACCTCCGGGACCGTTCCAGCGTTATGGCATCGGATTTAGAACGCAGATCTTCATCGGCAAGGTGCTCACAAACTCCGGCTTCGGAACTCAGGCGCAGATATTGGCGGGAATGAACTGGGCTATTGCCAACAAGTGTCCGGTGATCTCCCTGTCACTTGGAGCGCCGATTCCGGCTCAGCCGTCTTACACAGCCGCGGGTGCCGCAGCTTTGGCCAACGGTTGCTTGATCATCGCAGCCGCTGGAAATGATAGTAATCGTCCCGCGGTCATACGTCCGGCTATTGCTCCCGCCAACTCACCCACCATCATGTCGGTGGCGGCGCTCGACAGCGCGCTGCGACCGGCGATCTTTTCGAACGGCGGCAAGATTGATATTGCCGGGCCCGGTGTGAATACATTTTCATCGTGGCCGAGGCCAACCTTACACAATACGATCAGCGGAACTAGTATGGCGACTCCACACGTTGCGGGGTGTGCTGCCCTCTGGGCACAAACCAGTGCATCATTACGTGGAGTAGCTTTGCGAGCAAAACTGATCGCAACTGCGAAGCGTCTCCCCTTTCCCGCTTCTGACGTGGGTGCCGGACTTGTTCAGGCTCCCTCTTAGATCGTTATTGAATATGAGGGGCTCTGAATAGAGCCCCTCACGATCTAAGTCGGCCCGTGCCGGCAAGCTGCGGTAGAATCTCAACTGAAATACAACCGCACGGAGGAGTAATAATGCCGCAAGCAAAGAAGCAGTCGCTGGTGATCACCACCGCAGGTAACCGCTCTATTAAAGACGTAGCTCGCGATCTTAAGGACGCCGGTTTCGAGGTGGATGAAGTTCTGGAGTCAGTAAACGTAGTGACAGGAAAAGGGTCCGCTGACAGTAAGGACAAACTACGTTCGGTTCAAGACGTCGTAGATGTCTCGGAGGACACTCCAGTGGATATTGGACCACCCGGATCTCCAATCTCGTGAACGAACACTGAAAAGTTAAGCCTCCCGATCCCCTGCATGTAATACGTCTCTCCGCTAATAGCATGAGCGATCCCTTCGTTACGATTATTCCTCTTGTGCCGAATTTGACGTTGCCTTCTCCCGCGCCTCCTCGCACGCGGTCCAAAATACCCGAGGGTTATGGAGTTCAGGAGCAATGCCTACCATTTACCGCGGCGAGCAGTTTGGGCGTTTTGATTCCTTCACCGATCAGGTTCGGATTATGCAATCCGGAGGATGCTCCCGCAGGGTGTCGCACCTTTCGTTCACCGGTCGAAGCGTCACACGAGGATCGTCGCGTGTTTTATGTCTTCGATAATCCCGAGTGCCTGTTCCGGGGAAATGCATATCAGCTCGAAGAACTTCCGGACAAGAATTCACCAACCATTCTGGAGCCAGGCATCAGCTTCTTTGATCGTTCCGATCAGCAGCACTTGTTCAAGCTTCATCTTCCATATATCTGGCGAACTGATCAGGAGGTGGACACGTTGTTCATGCCACTTGTTAATCGCGCCGGAAAAGGTGTGGGAGTCGTTTGCGGGTTAGTCGAAACGGATTGGTATTCGAGTCCCGTGAATTTAATTTTGGCGAAGCCTGCGGGGCCGGTGCATTTTGTTATCGGCGATCCGGTTGCGCACGCAATCTTCATCCCTCGTCAGCTTCGACGTGCCGGCGTGACAGTGGCGCCAACGCATTCGAGGCTGAGTCGCGAAACACGGAAGGCCGTCGCCGAATGGGATCGAGACCATGGGAAAGAACGAAGCTTGTACAAGACTTTGGCGCGTGACCATCACGCACGCATCGATTCCGGTTCGGAAAAATAGTTAAGCGGTTCTGCGGCACCGGAGTTGCGACCTTCGAAGCCGGTCCGAATCTCTCATCCGGAGTCAGCGTCGTGAAAAGTCTTCTCATCGCAGTGTTTGCGATTTGCCTTTGTCAACTTGCGGTCCACGCTCAGACAGCACCGCAAGAACTTGAAGCCACAAAAGTTATCCAGGAGTCAGAACGATCAACCGAGCCTTCTGTAGTCCCGGCCCAGGAAAAGCGCAAGGTGAAGATCCCCGCCGGCACGCCGTTAGAGATCGAAGCGGTACACACGGTGCGCTCCGTTGATGTGCGGCCTAAGGATCACTTGAGCTTCCGTGTACTGGTCCCGATTAAGATCGGCGACGTGACCGTTATTGAAAAGGACGCCCTCGTGACTGGCCGAGTTGTCGAAGCGAAACGCGGCGGCCGGTGGGGCAAAGCCGGAAAACTTTCATGGACAATGATTGACGTCGTTGCCGCTGACCTTTCGCGCGTTCCTGTGCAGATAAGTAAGGACTTTCCGGATAATCGCAACCGTATCCGGGGTATCAGTCATGGTGGTGAAGTGGCCGCACGTGCGATAGTGCTGGGCGTGCTGGTTCCACCGGCCGCTGCAGTTGGAGTTATAGCCGGTGCGTTCAAACGGGGAGGCGATGCCATTTTGCCTGAAGGCAAGCGGTTTGTGGTTTATGTAGACAAGGACGTTGATGTGACAGTTCCCACTGAGCGCTAGTGTTAGCTGGATTATGCTCCTTCAGACCCTTGCTGAGGCCTCTCCTACCTCGAGGGTGCTGCGAAGTCTGGTGATGTCGCGCTGTGGCGGCGAGCCGAACAGCTTCTTGTAGTCGCGGCTGAAGTATGACGGATCCTCATAACCCACGCGAAACCCGGCGCTTGCTGCGTCTACGTCTTCGCCGAGCATTAGGCGGCGCGCCTCCTGGAGCCGTACTTGCTTCTGGAACTGCAGAGGGCTCATCGCCGTGACAGACTTGAAGTGGTGGTGGAAGCCCGAGACGCTCATCCCGCATTGACGTGCGATCTCTTCGATCCTTAACGGTTCATTGTAGTGCTCGCGCAGGTGCGCGATGGCCCTGGATATGCGGCCGGTGTCTCCTCCGGCAGAAGCTACGAGGTGTCCGAGGCGCGCGCCCTCCCCTGCGATCAGGAGACGGTAGACGATTTCCCGTTTGATGAGCGGCGCGATTATTTTCTGTCCCCCAGCATCATCGAGAAGCCTGACGAGCCTGAGGACCGCATCGAGCAGGTCTGCGTTTACCGGGCTGACGCCTAGCGCCTTCACGCCGGCGTCGCCCTTCCTGGTTTCGGCGTTGACCTCCATCATAATCGAGGCGACGAGCGCCGGGTCGAGGTCCACCCTCAAGCCGAGATAGGGTCGCTCTGCGGATGCCGCCTCGACACTGAAGGCTATGGGAAGGTCCACGGTGAAGATCATGTAGTGGCCGGGGTCGTACCGGTACGATTCATCGCCCAGAAGCGCCCGCTTGCTGCCTTGAGCGATGAAGCAGAAGGCGGGCTTGTACAGAGCGTGCACCGACTGCGTCGGTTTAGACAGCCGGGCCATGAAGAGACCGTCTAACGCCTCCAACACCCCGTCTTCGGGAAGAGCCCGCGCTATCCGCTCCAGCAGTTCTTCCCGGTTGCTCAGTACCCTTTGCGCTTCGCGGTTTACTCCTCTTTGATTCATGACCGCATTTTAGCCCGTCCGGTTTGCTCCGGGCACGCCGCACGCAAAGTTTTTGCAGGATCGTCCAATTCTTCAGCAGTATCGTCTTATCAGCTCGTGCTCTCACGCAATTAGAATCCCCGTGAAACACTAAAGTGCCAAAGATTTATAAAGCTGACGCCGCTGTTTTGGCGATCGAGCCTTGGGTACCGGCGCCCACATTTAAGAAATGCGGGAGTAGAAGTCGAATTATCGCAGGTACAGGAATTCAGACATGGCAACAGAACGCACATACAAACTCGGACGGCGCTCCTTCCTGCTGTCGGCGGGAAGCCTCGCCGCCACGCCGCTTTTGAGCGGCATTGCCACCGGCGCCTTGGCGCAGGCCGCAGCGTCGAGCAGGCCACTTGCGACCGTGGCGATTGGACAGCGAAAACTGGGCTCGCTGGAAGTGTCGAGCATAGGGCTCGGCGTTCAGAACATGAGCCGGAAGTATGAAACGACGGTGCCGTACCGCCCGCAGATGATCGAAATTATCCGCGCGGCCTTCGACCGTGGCGTCACGTTTTTCGACGCGGCAGAGGCGTACGGGCCGTTCGAGGTGGAACGCATCCTTGGCGAAGGCGTGGCCCCTTTTCGAGACAGAGTCGTGATCACATCGAAGTTCGGCTGGAACATCGATCAGGAGACCGGCGAACGACGCCCGGGGCTCAACAGCAAGCCCGATCACATCAAGCGCGTGGTCGAAGGGATGCTCAAGCGCCTTCGCACCGATCGCATCGACCTCCTTTATCAGCACCGGGTAGACCCAGAAGTCCCGATCGAGGACGTCGCCGGAGCGGTTAAGAACCTGATGGTCCAAGGCAAGGTTCTGCACTGGGGGCTATCTGAGATGGGACTCAAGACGCTGCGACGCGCTCATGCGGCGCTGCCCGTCGCCGCCGTCCAGAACGAATACTCTATGCTGTGGCGCGGGCCTGAGAAGGAAGTGATCCCGACTTGCGAGGAGCTTGGAATCGGCTTCGTGCCGTGGAGCCCGCTCGGGGTGCAATTCCTAACCGGCTGGATTGACGCGAATACGCGGTTCGCGCCCGGTGACATTCGCGCGGTTGAGTCGCGGTTCTCGCCGGAGAATCTGCCCCACAACCTCAAGCTCGTGGATCTTGTTAAGAGCTGGGCCAAACGGAAGCAGGCGACTCCCGCTCAGATCGCGCTGGCATGGCTGATGGCGCAGAAGCCCTGGATTGTGCCGATCCCTGGAACGACACAGATGGCCCACATGCTGGAGAACAACGCCGCGGCCGGGGTTCGATTTACTCCCGCCGAACTCACGGAGCTGAATTCGACTGTCAGGGGAATCGAGATCCGCGGGCAGCGTCTGCCAGACGCAGTGCTGGTCTTCTCGGGCGTAGAGGCGCCGCCGAAGAAGTGAGAGTTCGCGGTTCGCGATGAACCGTCCCGATCAGCTTCGATCGCATCTCGCGAGAGCGCGTGATAAGGGCGTGACAGAGCAAGAGTTAATTGAGGCAATCACCCATCTGGCGTTTTACGCCGGATGGCCCAGTGCCGTGACAGCGGTCGGAGTGGCGAGAGAAGTCTTTGGTAAGAAATGACTCACTTAACGCGCAGAGCCGCACTGATGTCCGGCACAGTCAGGAGGATTTCAAAATGAAAGACGATTTCGACGAGGCCGCGGAGCCGGAGTTAACCGCCGACGAAGAGGCGCTGCTGAAGGAGATGCCGACGCTGACCGACGTGGGTCAGGCGCGGCGCACCTTCCTCGGGCAGACGGTGGCCGGCGGCCTCAGCGCGTTCGCCCTGATGCTGCTTGAGAAGGAGAGGGCACTTGCCGCGCTGGCCGCTTCGCCTGACGCAATGTTCGCACCCGCACCGGCGGTGGAGAACGCAGTGCGCGTCGTGTTTAAGGTCAACGGCGCGGCCAAAACACTGGAGCTCGATTCGCGCGTGGCGCTCATTGATGCCCTCCGCGAGCGGCTCGAACTGACCGGCACCAAGAAGGGCTGCGACCAGGGGCAGTGCGGGGCCTGCACGGTGCTCGTTGACGGCCGCCGCGTGTTGTCGTGCCTGACGCTGGCCGCAACGTGTGAGGGCAAGGAGGTCACGACCATCGAGGGACTCGCCAAAGGCGACGAACTGCACCCGGTCCAAGCGGCGTTCATAAAGTACGACGGCTTCCAGTGCGGCTACTGCACACCCGGGCAGATCTGCTCTGCCGTCGGGCTGCTCGAGGAGGCGCGGCGCGCAGACGTCAGCCACGTCACCGAGGACGTGACGGCGCCGATTAAACAGCTTTCGGACGACGACATACGCGAGCGAATGAGCGGCAACATCTGCCGCTGCGGCGCTTACCCGGGCATCGTCGCGGCAATCCGCGAGGCTCACTCGGGCCGGGAGTCGGCACGCACCTGGCGCTTCGTCGAAGAGGCAGAACTGGCGCGGGTCAGAAAGGAGTGGGAAGTCGATGAGACCGTTTAAGTACGTACGCGCAACGGATGCGGCTGGGGCTGCCAGGGTGGTCGCGGCGAATCCGCGAGCGAAGTTCCTGGCAGGCGGTACCAACATCCTTGACCTGATGAAGGAGGACGTCGAGCGTCCGGACGAGTTGGTGGATCTGACTCGCCTGAAGCTCACTGAAATCACGGAGTCGCGCGGCGGCGTCTCCATCGGCGCACTTGCCACCAACTCCGCGACGGCCAACCATCCCTTGATACGCCGGAATTATCCGCTACTGACGCAGGCCATTGTCGCGGGAGCCTCGGGACAATTGCGCAACATGGCGACCAACGGCGGGAACCTGATGCAGCGCACGCGCTGCCAGTACTTCTACGACACGGCGACGCCGTGCAACAAGCGCGAGCCCGGCTCGGGTTGCGGCGCGCTCGAAGGTTTGAACCGCATCCACGCAATCTTCGGCTGGAGCGACAAGTGCGTTGCCACCTATCCCGGCGACATGGCGAACGCGCTCTACGCGCTCGATGCCGTAGTAAAGATCAGAGGAGCGAAAGGGAACGAGCGCTCCATCCCCATCAATGACTTCCACCGCCTGCCGGGCGACACGCCGCAGCAAGACACCAACCTGGCCCACGGCGAGTTGATTACGGCTATCGAGCTGCCGCAGTCGAACTTCGGCAAAAATTCTTACTACCTGAAGGTGCGCGACCGCGCCTCCTACGCCTTCGCGCTCGTCGCCGTGGCGGCCGCTCTCGAACTCGAAAGCGGCGCGATCAAACAGGCGCGGATAGTGCTCGGCTCTGTGGCCCACAAGCCGTGGCGCAGCCGCGAGGCGGAAGCTGCACTCATCGGTAAGCCAGCGTCGGAAGAGAGCTTCCGGCAGGCCGCCGAGACGGCGCTCGCGGGCGCGAAGCCGCTCGCGCACAACGCCTACAAGGTCGAACTGGGCAAACGCGCCGTCGTGCGCGCACTAATGCGGGCGAGCAAGCTGGCCTGACGCAACGGAGGAAGAAATGGCTAGATACATCGGCAAAGAGATGAGCCGCGTGGACGGCGTCGCGAAAGTGACGGGCAGAGCGAAGTACGCAGCCGAGTTTCGTGCGCCGAACCTCGCGTACGGATTCATCGTGCTCGGCTCCGTTGCCAAGGGCAGGATCACGGCAATGGACACCCGCGAGGCGGAGCGCGCGCCGGGCGTCGTCCGTGTCTTCACACACCTCAATGCGCCCAAGCTTGGGCCAAAGGCTTCGCACGAGCAGGCGCCGCCGCGCGCGCGGGAGGAGCAGGACAAGTCGTTCCGCGCGCTCCAGTCCGACAGGATCTACTTCAACATGCAGCCGGTGGCGCTCGTCGTCGCCGAGACCTACGAGCAGGCGCGCTACGCTGCACGCCTCGTCAAGGTCTTGTACAACGCGGAGAAGCACACGACCGACACCGAGGCGATGATTGAGCGCGGCCGCTTCCCGTCGCAGGGACCGCCGCCGAAACCCCGCGGCAACCCCGTCGAGGCGATGAAGGGCGCGCCTGTCAAGGTCGAGGCCGAGTACCGCATCCCCATCGAGCACCACAACCCGATGGAGCCCCACGCGGCCGTCGCCGTCTGGGAGGGCGACAAGCTCACCGTCTTCGACAAGTCGCAAGAGGTCTACAACGTGCGCAAGCACCTCGCGTCGAGCTTCGGCGTCCCCGAGGCAAACGTGCACGTCATCTCCCCTTACGTCGGCGGGGCCTTCGGGTCGTCCCTGAGGCCAAACTACTACCCGGCGCTAACAGCCATGGCGGCGCGCGAGCTCCGACGCCCGGTCAAGATCGTCTACACGCGCACGCAAATGTACACGGGCCACGGCTACCGCCCCCACACCGTCCAGAAGGTCGCGCTCGGCGCAGAAAAGTCGGGCAAGCTCACGGCGATGATCCACGAGGCCTGGCACAACACTTCCACCTTCGAGGAGTTCTCGGACAACACCACCGGGTTCACGCGCCAGGTCTACGCCTGCCCCAACCTCTACGCGCCGCTCAAGATCACCGACACAGACCTGAACACCCCGACCTGGATGCGCGCCCCCGGGGCGGTCAGCGGGATGTTCGCACTGGAGTGCGCGATGGACGAGCTGGCCTACGCGCTCAAGATCGACCCGCTGGAGCTGCGCCTCATCAACTACGCCGAGAAGGACCCGGAGAGCGGCCGGCCTTTTTCGAGCAAGGCCCTGCGAGAGTGCTACCGGCTCGGCGCGGAGAAGTTCGGCTGGAAGGAGCGCAAGTTCGAGCCACGCTCGATGCGCGACGGCCGTCTGCTGGTCGGCTGGGGAACGGCTACCGGTATCTGGGGGGCGTTCCAGATGCCCGCCACGGCTCGCATCACCTTCAAAGCCGACGGGACGGCGCACGTCGCCAGCGCGACGAGCGACATTGGCCCCGGCACCTACACGGTTATCACCATGATCGCCGCCGAGTACCTGGGGCTTCGGCCCGAGCAGGTGAAGTTCGAGCTCGGCGACACGGGGCTGCCCCGCGCCCCCGCCCAGGGCGGCTCCTGGACGACGGCGAGCGTCGGCTCAGCCGTGCACGGAGCGGCCCTCGCGGTCACTGCTAAGTTGTTGATGTTGGCGAACCAGGATCCGGCCTCGCCGCTGAAGGGCGTAGCAGCCGCTGATGTGGAGATGCTCGATGGCAGGCTGCGACTCAAAAGCGACCCATCGAAGTTCGGCATTATCGCGGAGGTGATGCGGCGGAACAACCTCGCTGAAATTACGGAGACCTTTGAGTCGAAGCCCTCGCCGGAACGGGAGAAGTACGCGACCATGGCCCATGGTGCGCAGTTCGTCGAGGTCAAAGTCGATCCCGACCTCGGGAGTGTCCGTGTCACGCGCGCCATCGAGGTCACGGCGTGCGGCAAGATCATCAACCCGAAGGCCTCGCACAGCCAGGAGATCGGCGGGGTAGTGTGGGGAATTGGTATGGCGTTGCAGGAGGCGACCGAAATCGATCATCGCTACGGGCGCATCATGAACCCAAATCTCCAGCACTACCACGTCCCTGTCAACGCTGACGTTTATGAGATCGAAACGCTCTTCGTCGAGGAGGACGACAACATCGTCAACCCGCTCGGCGTTAAGGGCATGGGTGAACTAGGCATGGTCGGCATCCCAGCGGCGATCGCCAACGCCGTCTTTCACGCGACCGGGAGGCGCGTACGCGACCTGCCCATCACGCCGGACAAGCTGCTGTAAAAGGGGCAGGAGCCATGAATGAAGTGCGAGCTTTAATCGGAGCATTCGACGCGGCATGTGCCCGCGGCGAGCGGTGCGCGATGGCTACCGTCGTGAGTGTCGAGGGATCGTCGTACAGGCGGCCTGGGGCGCGGATGCTGATCAGCGAAGGGGGGACGAGCACGGGCACGATTAGCGCCGGGTGCCTCGAATCGGACGTCGTCGAGCACGCGAACCGCGTAATTCGCACGGGCGCGTCGAAGCTAATTGAGTACAACACCGCCGCGACGAGTGAGGAGATGCCGTGGGGCCTTGGCCTCGGCTGCAACGGAGTGGTGCGTGTGCTGATCGAGCTACTCGATCCGGATTCACTCTACATCGAGACGCTGAGGCGTTGCTGCGAACCCTACGCGCCCGAGTTGCTGGTCGCGACCGTGTATGAATACACGCGTTTAAACGGAGGTCCGGGCGAGGCCCGAGTCGAAATCGGCGCGCGCCTCATCATCAACGAGGATGGGGAGGTCAGCCGCGAGAAGTTGAGCGAGGAGACGGCGGTGGTGCTCGAGGCGAACGTGCAGGCGCTTTCACCCGGAGAGTTTACGTGCGGCAATCGAGTCGTTAACGTCGAATGCGGCGCCGCAAAAGTTTTCATTGAAACGCTCCTGCCGCCCGTCTCGCTCGTCATCTTCGGTGCGGGCCATGATGCGCTACCGATTGTAGACCTCGCGTGTGGTCTCGGATGGCTGACGGAAGTCGTAGACCCGCAGTCGCGGCACGCCAGCCTTACGCAGTTTGCCCGGGCCGATAAGGTCACGCTCTCGCGACCTGAAGAGGTAGCGGCGCAGGTTACGATCACGCCGCGCACGCTGACTCTGCTAATGTCGCATAACTTCACGTATGACCTAATACTACTCCGATTCCTTTTGGCCTCCCCGGCGAGCTACATCGGTGTGATGGGCCCCCGCCAACGGACTGAACGAATGCTGAGTGAGTTGATGGCAAACGGAGAAACGTCTCGTTTCGAGCAAACAAACCTATCACGTCTTCATTCACCGGCCGGTCTGGACATAGGCGCGAACTCTCCGGCCGAAATCGCGTTGTCGATCGTTGCGGAGATGCGCGCGGTGCTCGATGGCCGGCGCGGCGGAATGTTGCGGGAGCGACGAGGCTCCATTCATGGCAGCCGTATTTTCATCGAGGCAGATTCCGTAGCGGAGACGCGAGCTCTGACTCTAGCTGTTGCTTGACGCGAAGGCTCGCGCGGAGGAGTGGTTGAAAGCGACTCTGTGAACACCGGCGCGATTATTCTAGCCGCGGGATCATCCTCTCGGATGGGCCACCCGAAGCAAACACTCACTTACCGTGGCGAGAGTCTGCTCAGAAGAGCGGTGCATGCCGCTGTGGGCGCGGGGTGTCGCCCAGTCATCGTGGTGACTGGCGCGCACGCCGAGTTGGCGAGGCGCGAGTTGGACGGGCTCGAGGTTATGGAAGAGTTTAATCCGCTTTGGGAAACCGGAATGGCCTCGTCAGTTCGGGCGGGCGTCGAAGGTCTGGTCCGTGCGGATGCCGGTGTGTCAGCGACTGTCTTTCTGCTGTGCGATCAACCTCATGTGACCGCGGAGATCGTTTCCAGCCTTGTTGCAGCGCACCGTGGCTCCAGAAAACTGATCGTCGCCTCGACGTACGGCGGCAGCTTCGGCGTCCCGGCCTTATTTAGCAGGGCACTGTTCGCTGAACTGGCACAGCTCGAAGGAGCGGCCGGCGCTAAGCAAGTTATCAAGAGACACGCTGCGGAGACTCACTTCGTATCCTTCAGCGGCGGCGAGGTGGACGTGGATACTCCGGATGATTTTATGCGCCTCATAGCAGGGGAAGCCGAACAGGAATAGAGCGAAACACTCGCCATCGCAGCGCGTCGAGACGTCATCTTTCGTTACCGGTTTGAACTTAGCTTCGCGCGCAGAGGCGTTAAGCCAATTGATATATACCGATCCCGTTTTCTCGACCCCGGACGAGCACGTTGCCCATCGGAATCGCGTCAATCGAACCCTCGCCCAGCGATTGCCAAACGTTCTCGGAGACGAGCAGCTGAGACTGAAAACGTTTGTTCAACTTTTCGATTCTTGACGCCAGGTTCACTACGTCACCGATAACGGTGTATTCCCTTCGCAGCGACGACCCGATACTTCCCGTCACCGCTTCGCCCGCATGCAGACCGATGCCCACCGTCGTCGGTAGCACGTTCCCGAGCGCCACTTCTTCTTCGACCCGCATCAGAATCTCGCGAGCGGCTGCCACACCATTTACACAATCGTCGCCGTCGGAAAGCGGCGCGCCAAACACAGCCATGAATCCGTCGCCAAGAAACTTATTGATCACGCCGTGATGGCGGTTCACGATTTCAATCATGAAGTCAAACAGCGACTCCAGGTAACGCACCACTTCCTCAGGCGAGCGCTTCTCCGCGAAACTCGTGAAGTCGCGGATATCGAGAAACATCACGCATACTTTCCGCTTTTCACTTCGAAGATCGGATTTCAGCGTCAGCAGTTTCTTCATGACGACCGGCGAAACATATTCGCCGAAGGTCCGGCTGATCCGGTTGCGTTCCTCGACTATCTCGAACGATTTCAGCAACCGCTTCTTGATCTGCACTGTCACAGCACCGGCAGCGACGCCGGTCAACAAAAACAAAAAGCCTTTCAGGATGTGCGGGGGCGTGGTCGAAAGAATCGGTTCTGCCGTCGTCAGGGCCTCTGCCTGGCTAAGGAAGATCAGCGAAAGGATCCAGTACTGAAGCGCCGAAACGCCACCGGTGAACACGCAGAGCTTGAAATCGAGCCTCAACGTCGACAGCACAATCAACAGCGGATAGACGAACGGGGCCGGAGTTAACAGTACGTACGCCGGCCCTACGTACTGTGCCGTAATCACCAGCGCCGCCAACGGAATACACGTTTCAACCAGAGCGCTGAGGTATGGCAACAGGGGATAGGCTTTCCGTCGCTCCTCAATGAGACGGTTGATCACAAACCATTCCACGACCAAACAGCCGAGGCCGAGAATCATCACGCTCAGTACAATCGTCAGAAAGCTCTTGAAGTTGCCGTGAAAGATGTGTTGGAACTCCTCGAATCCGAACACGGCAAGCGTCAGGATCGCAGGCACCACCACGCCAAAGGCGCAAATCAGGATCGTCACGCGCATTTTGTCGCTTTTCAGAATTTCGAGCGCCAGTTCGCTTTCGAAAGCGCGCACATCAGATCGGTGACGTTTTATTCGACGAAGTTTCATAACACTACTTTCCCTCGGCAGGCTCGGCCACAAGGACCGTTGTTGCTTCCTCAGTTTCTGGTTTGTTCCACTGCACGAGCTTCAAATCCAAAACGAAGATCGAATAGATCACCGGCACCAGGAGCAGCGTGATAAACGTCGCCACACTCAAGCCCCCGATCTGCGCATAACACATCGGTTGCCACAGTGGACCACCATGCGACGCTAGCGGGAACAGCGCGATCACTGTGGCGCCCACGGTGATCATCACGGGACGCAAACGCATGATGCCTGCGTCAAGCAGCGCCTGGACCAGCGGCTCTCCTTCAGCATGTTTCTCCTCAATAAAATCAAACAACACAATGATGTGGCTGACGATTACACCTACGAGACTCACGATTCCGAGAAACGCCATGAAACCGAAAGGCGCGCCCATGATCCACAACGCTGCGAGAGCGCCAACCATGCCGAACGGCACAGCCGCAAACACGATGAACGGCTTGATCGCATTCTTGAACTGGAACACCAGTGCCAGGAAAATGGCGGTCACCGAGATGGCCAGGACGATAGTAAGGTCCATAAAGCCTTCGACCTGATCCTCCTCTTCGCCGCCAATCTCCAGCCGGTAACCAACGGCCAGCTCGTTTGACAGTTCGTTCAGCTTAGGCCGCGCCGCTGACATCACTTCCGAGGCCAGCCGCCCTTCAGCGGGCACGGCGGAGACCGTGATCGTGCGAAACTGGTTGCGCGATCTCATCTTCTCGATCTGCATGCCGTACTCAGTCGAGGCCACCTGCCGAAGTAGGACTTTCTGCGTCCCATCGCCGGCATAGACGTAGAGGTTCTTCAGGTCGCTCAACTGTGCGCGCTCTTCCATTCGCAGCCGGGCGACGACGGGAATCTGTTTGTCGCCTTCACGCAGAATCGTGACTTCCTTGCCGTAGGTTGCCGATAACGAGGCCATCGCGACATTGTGGTTGGTCAGGCCGGCTATATTCGCGCGATCCGGATCTGTCTTGAGATGGACCGAGAAACTCTCGCCACCCCAATCGTCGCGAACTCGTTCCGCGATTGCAGTGTCTTCGAGAATCGCTTTCACGCGCTCGGCGTACGAACGCAACATCTGTGTGTCCTGGCCGCTAATGCGAATTGCGACGGGCAAGCCGACCGCGGCGCCCGATTCGAGCTGCCGAACGTCAATACGCGCACCGGGAACCTTGGTCGAAAGGGCCTCCTGTAACGGATGGACCAGGTGCGACGTGTCGTGCTTGTCCTTCACCTGAATAATGATTTGCGCATAGTTCAACTGCTGCAGCTCCGGTGAAATCGAAAACCAGAAACGTGGACCACCACCGCCGACAAACGTGGTGAGCGACTGAAGTACGTCGCGCGGTTTGCCGTCATCGTCAGTGTGATGTTTGCCGTATTCGCTCACCACTTCACGAATGATTTCTTCGGAGTGGGCTGCCGCTTCGTTCGTCGCTGAAAGCGGCGCGTCTTCGGGTAACCAAACGTCCACGTACGACAGGTACGAAAGGTCTTTGGGGAAATACTGCGTTTTCAGTTGACTCATCAACACGCCGCCCAGCACGAGAAATCCCAGCGACCCGGTCATGACTTTCCAGCGGTGTTCGATGGCCCAGGTGCCAAGGCGGTAGTACTGAGCCGCGAAACCTTTCGTTCTGCGTTCCTCGATAGTTTTCTCCGGTTTCGGACGCAGCAGGTAGTAACCGAGGAGCGGAATAAACGTCATCGACACCAGTCGCGAAGCAATCAATGAACAAGCCAACACGACGGGCAAGGAGTAGAGAAACTCTCCGGACGATCCATTGATCATCAGGAAGGGCAGATAGGCAACGATATTTGTGATAGTGGCGTAAAGAATCGCGGTCGCGAGCTTGGTTGGCCCAAGCCATGCGGCCACAGATCTTTTATGGCCCAGTGCCAGATCGCGCTTGATCGCGTCACCCGCTACCACCGGATCGTCCACCAACAGGCCCAGCGCGATAATCAAGGTAGCAATCGACACTTGCTGTAAATCCATACCCAGCACATGCATCATCCCGAACGTCATGGCGAGTGTGATGGGAATCGACAACGCCATCAGCAGCGCAGAGCGCCATTCCCAGAAACCGATCAGCGCGATGAGCACGACGAGAATGATCGCTTCGTACAGGCTCTTCATAAAGAGGTCAATACTCTCCTCGACCTGTAGCGGCTGGTCTGACGTGCGCGCGAAAACCAAGTCGTTCGGCAACTGCTGCTTTAACTGGGCGAGCGTGGCGTCGATCTGTTTGCCGAATTCACCAATCTGCTCTCCCGACCGCATCTGAACCGAAAGAGTGACCGCGCGGCTGCGCCGCCAGTTGCCCTCGGCGTCGCGCGAGTTAAAGTAATTCAGATAGCGAGCCGGGCTTTCATAGCCCCGTAAAATGTGCGCGAGGTCGCGCAGGTAAACTGAAGATCCATTGGCGGCTGGAACCAGCACATCGCCGATTTCACGCTCACTTTTGAACTCCCCCGACGGATCGAGATTCACGTTCTTGCCTTCTACGTTGAACTGTCCGCCCGGCGTCGTGATATTGCGCCCTTTCAGCACGTTTTCAAGATTGCCTGGCCGGATTCCGTAGGACGCCAGGCGCTCCTGCGAGTAAAAGAGATAGACTGTTTCGTCAAGATTTCCCGAACGCGCTACTTTCGAGACCTGTGGGATCGTCTTCAGTGTTTTTTCAATCAGTTCAGTGAAGTCGTCCATCTGGCGATAGGTGTATTTATCCCCCGCGACACTGTTCAACTTCGCCAACGTTTCTTCAGGATTGCGGACCACAAACGGCGGCCACGCGTCCGGATGAAACTCTGACGCTTGCAGTCTCTCGTTAACAAACTCCTGCACATAGGCGAGAATCTCCTGGTCGCTCTTGTTTGACACGCCGTCGAAGGCGACTAACTGCTCGCCGTGGATCAAGCGCAGATCAGTGGCAACCCCTTTTTCCTTCACGTAAGCGACAAACATCTCGATCGGCGTGCGCAGGAGACGGTTCTCGAGTGCGTCTGCAACCGTGAACACCAGCGTGAAACGAGATGGATCGTCAGGATTGGTTGTTGACGCGCGCTCTTTTTCGATCGCTGCCTCAACTGCTTTTGCCCGCAAGGCAACCTCGGCGCTGTCGGTTTTGGGACTCGCGACCGTGAGCATGAGCGCCGCAGTGTCGCCGAAGTCTTTAACGAAGTTGATTGGACCAGCGCCACTCGGCAGGTCGTCGATTCCATCGAGTTTCAACTTGATGTCATCGAGTTCCTTTCCGGTATCTTTCAGGTTCTCGTCGAGCTCGAGATAGATAACAGCGAGACCGGTGCGAGAGATTGATTCAATCTTGGTGACTTTTGCGTTTGCGGCGATCTGCTCTTCGACTCTCTTCGTGACGAGCTGTTCGACTTTCTCCGCGCTCGCGCCTGGCCAGGGTACCAGCGTCACAGCAATGCGTACCTGGATTTCGGGATCTTTGCGCTGCGGCATATTGAAGTAGCCGTAGATGCCCCAAATGCAGGTGCCAATTAACAACACCCAACTCACGTGGCGCTTCTCTACAAAGAACCGCGCCGTGTTGCGTGTGCTTTTAATGATTTCCTGGTCAGTTTTTCCGTGCGACATAACGTCTCTCCTTTTGCGATCTCGACTGAGATCCTTAGTGCACCACCGACACCTGTTCTCCATCGGCGATCTGGCTGACTCCCGTCGTCACCACCAACTCTCCCGGCTGTAGTCCCTTCGTAATCACGATTGCATTACCGACAGACTCGCCGAGCGTTACCGGCCGCAGACGCGCAAACTGTTTTCCTTCGCGTTCTTCCATGACCAGCACGGCGTACGCATTGGGACTCTCCGCGGCATGCGTGACCGCGGTCAGTGGCACGATCGGCATTGGCACAGCGGCGACGGTCCCTTCATTCATGTTTAGCGAAGCGATCATTCCGGGCTTCAGTAAACCGAGTTCATTGGAAATCGTGACCTCCACTTCGAAGGCGCGATTGTTCTGGTCCGCCGACGGCGAGATGCGCGAGATGTATCCGTTGAATTCCGTGCCCGGCGTGGCGTCAGTCGTGATCCTCACCGAATTGCCGAGCTTGAGGTTCTGGAGCGAAGTGTCAGGCACGCCGAACGCTGCTTTGACGTAACTCAGATCCGCAAGCACAAAACCCGCGGTTCCCTGGCCTACGAGCGAACCCATTTCGATTTTTCGTTCGATCACGACTGCGCTCATCGGCGCTTTTAGATGTGTGTCCTGAAGCGGGATGGAGGCGGACGCCGTACTCGCCTCGGCAGTTCTAATCCTGGATTCTGCCGCGCCGATTTGAGCTCGAGCGGTAGCGATCCTGGCTTCCGCGGCTTTCAGTTGACCCTGGGCTGCTTCAAGCTTCGCGGCGGCAACTTCGTACTGCGATTTCGTGGCGTCATACTCAGGCTTCGTAATGCTTTGCGAGCCGAAGAGAATCTGCGCGCGCTCATAGTCCAGCTTGTTGCGATCAAAAGTGGCTTTTGCATCCGCTACTTGCGCGCGCGCCGTGTTGACCGCGGCGGTTGCTTCGTGAAGCTGCGAGTTGTTCGCTGCCAGCGCAGAACGTGCTTCACCGACCTGCGATTTCGCTTCCGTCACTCTAGACACGTAATCACTCTGGCGCACACGAGCGAGTGTTGATCCCTTCCGCACGATGTCACCGGCCTGGATATAGCGCCACTGTCCCACCGGATCTTTCTCACGTGCTATGCCGTTGACGTAACCACTTACTTTGAAAGCCACTTCGACCTGTGTGGCGGGCCTGATACTCCCCGAATAACGCACGTTGCTTACTGACGAGTGAGTCTCGACCGGTTTCACTTTGACGGGTTTGGCCGTCTTCTGTTTGGCCGCTTCTTTCGAGCAGCCCATCATCACCAAGCCGAGCAGAACAAGAGCTACGGCCACGAACATTCGTTGGGTCTTCATTTGTCTTCTCCTATAGCCTTTTCAAAATCAGCTTTGGCGGTCCAGAAAGAGAGCAGTGCCTTCTGATAATCGTAGTTGGCGTTTGCAAGCGACGTTTGTGCTTGCAGCACATCTTTGAAAAGCACTGCGTCCAGCCGGTATTTGTGAGCGGTTATCTGGACGTTTGCTCCCGCGGTCGTTTGGGCCAGCTTCGCGATGCGAATGAGATGGTAGCTTTCCTGCAGCGCGCGAAACTTGCTGTTTACTTCCATCAGCACCAGGCTTTCGGTTTCAAGCAGATTGTTGTCAGCCTGAGCCACACTCCGGGTTTTCTCCGCCACCTCCTTCTTCTTGCGTCCCCAGTCAAAGACTTCCCACTCGACTTGCACTCCAACTCCGGTCACGCTTCGCGGAACGAAATTCGAGTAGTTGAAGGTGGCGACGTGGTTGAACGTCAGGCTGACGTCGGGAATGAATTCCGATTTCTTTGCGCGCCTGTCGAGCGTCGCCTGCTGTAGCCGCAAGCGTGCTTCGCGAATCTCAGGCCGTTGTTCGAGCGCCCGCTTTCGTGCTTCAACTAAATTGGTCTCGCGTATCGTGCCTTGCGCTGTCTCGACGGCTTCGGCGAGATCGAACTCTGTTCTCACGTCGCGTCCGAGCAGATTGTTCAGTTGCTCCTTTTGTGCGCTGAGCGCGTTCATCAGAGTCAACACTTCGTATTCAGCCTTTGCGAATCTGGTCTGCACGTCCATCAGGTCTGTTTTCAATGCAACTTGCTGAGTCACGTATTCGCCCGTGATGCGATCGAGCTCGCGATAGAGCTTTACGGATTCTTCGGCAGCTCGCGCGGCGTTGTCGGTTTGCAGAATGGCGTAATACGCCCGCTTCACTTCGTTAACCAAAGCCTGTTCTTTGGCCCGCAACTGCGTTTCGGATATTTCGACGCCGAGCTGCTGCTGCTTTATTTGCAGGCCGATGCGGCGCAGTTGCGTGATTGGCTGAGTAACCTGACTGGCCAGGAGTCCGGTCGTGTTAGTAGACGACGTGATTACGGTGTCCTGGGCCGGCAGTGAACCGATGCCTTCATATGTGCCGAATATGCCCTTCTCGAAAGTGGTGTCGAACGTGCTAAGTGGCTGGGAAACTAACGAACTGACCTTAAAAGACGGGAGCCGTCGCGTGCGATATGCGTCGAGCTTGTCGTTCGCTTTATCAATATCCAGGCGCGCGTTCTTCGTCTCACGGTTGTTCTTCAGCGCGATCTGAATCGCCTGGTCCAACGTCAGCCTTGTGGTGCTGTCCTGAGACATCGCCTGGCGCGTGGCGCCGGTAATGAGCAGTAGCAATGCGAGCATAAAGACTCTATTCATGATGGTTGTTACCGTCCTCGGTGGATTCAAGTATTTGCTGCACGAATAAATGCGCTCCTTCGATGGACAAGTTGGGCATCGTCCTCAACCTGCGAATAACTTCGGCGCTCCGGCTTCCCAAAAAATTCACCCCTGACATATCGATGGTTATTGCGTGATCGAGCTCTCGCCGTATGTCCTCGCAAATCTCTTCCAACAATTTCGCGTCGGCGATTGTCAGAACCCCTTCCAGTTTGAGAATCATCTGGCTTGCTCGTTCACCTTCAATGCGCGTGATCCTTGTCGTCATCTTCAATTCCTTTCGCCGCTCTTA
Organism: uncultured Acidobacteriota bacterium; assembly: GCA_963826255.1. Taxonomy (GTDB): domain Bacteria; phylum Acidobacteriota; class Blastocatellia; order Pyrinomonadales; family Pyrinomonadaceae; genus PSRF01. The sequence goes on along the minus strand of CAWGWK010000002.1, from coordinate 3,344,986 downwards.
GTGCAACGACAGGGCCAATCGCCCGATCGGTTGCAGTGAGCGCAGCTAAGTTGTTGTCGGTGTAAGACGAAGAGAGATCTCGCGTCGATTGAAGACGATTCGCGCATCGCGGCGCGGTTTTGGTTTCGACGCCAAATATCGCGTCCGACGCCAAATATCGCGTCGTGCGAAGAACGAAATCGCGCGATTTCAGGGAAAGTGATTGGGCCCGGCTTTTGCTATCGAGGGATGCGGAGGAGAAATCGATGAGAGTCACATTCAGATCGTTTGCAGTTACGTCCTTATTACTAATGCTCGGTTTGAGCATTCATGCTCAAGAGCGAAATAACGCGTCCGTCGCCGTTGACGAACTGCGCGTGCAGTTACTCGAGGTACAGGAAAAAGAAGGATCGCTCCGTATGCGAGCGCAGCAGTTGGACGAGTATCTAAAGCCGGAAAACATCGAGCGTGCGTTGGCGGGCATAGGTACCACCAAACCGGAAGAGTTGCGTGAAGCGCGCCGGCGCCAACTCACGATTGAGAGCGACAGCGTGAAAGCTCAGCTCAAGGTGATCGAGATGACGAAAATGCGATTGGAAACGACCCTCGCGACCGCCGAGGCACGCGCCTATCAGGAGAGTGCTTTACCGGCGCCGTCGCCTCCGGTCAACGCATTGCGGGCTGATGCACTAGTCTTCAATCCGGCGTTTATTTTGGTTCTCGTTCTATCGTTCGTTGTGTCGGTCGGAACAATGATCTTTGCCGTGAGAGGTTTAAGCAGATGAACACCATTGTCAAAACAGATGTGCTGATCGTCGGCGCTGGTCCAACGGGTTTGGCGCTGGCTGGTCAACTAATCAGGTATGGAATCGATTTTCTGATCGTCGATAAACGAGAGGGCATCACGCCTTACTCAAAAGCGATCGGTGTCCAGGCGCGAACGCTGGAGATCTATCAGCAGATCAACTTAGCCGATCGGCTGGTCGACCTGGGACTGATTACCAAAGGCGTTCGACTTTTAGAAGGCGGTGAGGCGCGAGCCGAAGTGCCTTTATCAACGCTGGGAGAAGGGAAGAGTCCTTATCCATTTCTGCTGATCGCCGAACAGAGCAAGCACGAGCATCTACTCTATGAATTTCTCAGAGCGCACGGTCACGACGTGCGCTGGCAAACAACGCTTTCTGACTTTTCGCAGGATGATGCGAGGGTAGCGGGCACTATCGTTGACGCAAGCGGCGAAAAGCAGATGGTCCAGGCGCAATATCTCGTCGCGTGCGACGGCGCAAAGAGTTCAGTTCGCACCGGCCTGGGCCTGACTTTTGAAGGCAGCACGCTGGAACGTCTGTTCTACGTCGCAGACGTTCAGCTTAAGTGGGAATTTCCCCACGACATGTTGACCGCATGTCTGGCGCGAGACCGGTCAACAGCTTTCTTTCCGATGCCGGGCGAAGATCGTTATCGGATTGTCGGTGTGTTTCCCGAGGATAGCGACAAGAATGAAGGCGAGATCCCTTACGACGAGATTGAGAAACAGATTCAGGGAGACACGCAGCTCCAGCTCGATATTTACCAGGTGAACTGGTTCTCCACTTACAAGGTCCACTCGCGACGCGTCAACAGATTCAGTGTGGGCCGGTGCTTCGTCGCCGGCGACGCCGCGCACATCCATTCGCCAGCCGGCGCGCAAGGCATGAACACCGGTGTCCAGGATGGCTACAACCTCGCCTGGAAACTCGCGCTTGTTTTACGAGGCGAAGCTGATCCGCGACTTCTCGATACTTACCACGAAGAGCGAATCGAAGTTGCCGAGCGTCTGTTGGAGACCACGGATCGCATGTTTGATCTGCTGGTCAATCCCGCGTGGTTGCTCTCGTTTGTGCGGCGCCAGATTTTTCCGCGAGTCGCCAGCTTCGTCGTCGGTTTGGATTCAGTAAACCAGTTCATCTTTCCGCTGATCTCGCAGACGGGCATCACGTATCACGGTCACACTTTAAGTGTCGACAGTGACCAGGACTTTAAGGTTAAACCAGGTGATCGAATGCCTTACTTCATCATCGATGGCAAAGGCATTTACGACTGGCTACACGCGCCCAAATTCCATCTGCTCACTTTTTCAAACGATCTCGCACCGGGTGAGCTTAACAACAACGGGATGCAAAGCGAGTTTGCAAGCCTCGTGGACCACCTGGTCTTTCCCCTGCGTCCGCGAGTAGCAGAGATCTTCGGCAGCAACAAGCCTTTCAGCGTTCTGTTGCGGCCGGACAACTACATTGGGTTCGTTTCTTCAGGAGATGCGCTTCCTGAACTGCGGGCCTATTTCACCAACGTAATCCGATAAATCCGAACTACTACTATTTTGAGGAAAAAGAAGATGAAACTACTTGGAAATCTGTTTAGCTGTGGTGTGTTATTGCTGCTCTGCGGCGCCGCAGCTATGGCCCAATCAGTGCAAACTGATTATGACCGCACCTTCAACCTGGCGAAACTGAAGACCTACAGCTTCTACCAGCAGGAACGCGGGCCACGCGATTCACTCGCCGCCAGTCCCATAAATGATCGACGCATTCACGACGCGTTGAATGCACAGCTCCAGGCGAACGGTTTTACCGAGAACGCCAAACCGGATTTTCAAATTGGCTATTTCGTGTCAACTAAAACCGGTCTCGACATCCAGGACAATCGTTACGGCTGGTTTCAGCGTCGCGGCAGTATCGACGTTGAACAGGTCACCGAAGGCACATTGGTCGTCGTGTTTGTAGACACTGCCACGCAGCAGGAAGTCTGGCGCGGCTATGCGACGGGAACGATCAATCCGAAGAACCTGAACGAAGACGTCACCAGGGCTGTGATGAAACTGGTTCAGAAATTTAAGAAGAACCAGTTAGATAAAAACTAAGCGGAGGTGAACGGAAAATGAAAAACTTGCTGCTGGGGGTTGCGTTGGGGGCGCTGTTATCGTTGAGCGCCGCCCTCACGACACCGGCCCAAACAAATCAGAAACCAGCGGAGGCCGCTGCGGCAAACGCCCTCGCGCTCCGCCAGTATGAATGGAAATCGCGCACCGAAGTGCAACGGAAAGGCGAGACGAAGAACGTGCAAGTCGCGTCGGTGCAATTTGACAGTAACGGCCAGAAGCAGACGACCGTGATTTCAAAGACGCCGGAACCAGACCTGCCGAAGTTCGGACTGCGCAAAGCAATCGCGGAAAAGAAGTTTGCAGAGTTTAAGGAAACGGTTCGGGAACTGGGAGATTTGGCGCGCTCGTATGCCGAACTCTCACCGGCACAGATGCGACGCTTTATGGCCGCTGCGTCTGTAACTCCGGAAGCTACGACGGAAGCGAAGCTCGTTCGCGCAGACGGCCGCAACGTGCTGCATGCAGGTGATTCCATGACGGTATGGATGGACGCCGCGTCGCGCAAGCAACGGCGCGTTCAGATTCAAACGGTATTTGATGAAAAGCCAGTGGTAATTGTTTCCGAGTTTCAGGACCTGCCGCAGGGTGGCCCAACATTCATGGCTGCTTCGCGGCTGAACTACGACAACGGCACGCTGGTGATCATCACGGAGAACTTCGAGCACCAAACTGTACGCCCGCAGTCCGTCGCGCGGGGTGACGAAGGTTGGCCCAGACAATTCGCGGTGGGCGGCAACTCGTTCGCGGTGTATCAGCCGCAGATGGAGGAGTGGGTCGGCAATCGTTGGCTGGCCCGCGCCGCCTTCTCGGTGACGAATGAACCATCAGGCCGGCCGAATTATGGCGTGCTCTGGTTTGAAGCGCGCACGGAGATCGACAAAGTCAAACGGCTGGTCAGCTTTTCAGAAATCGAGATCACGCGGGTGAATTTTCCCTCGGCGCAGGATAAGTCGCAATTTTACCAAACTGCTTTGCAATCGCATGTGGCGCAAAAGGGAGAAGTAATCGCGCTCGACCTCGTGTTAACTGACATCGCCGCGAATCAAGCTGAGGGCACGGCCACCAGTTACGAAGTGAAAAACGATCCTCCAAAGATCTTCTTCAGCACCAGGCCCGCTGTACTGCTGCTGATCGATGGCGCTCCAGTTTTGCGACCGGTGGCCGGAACCGATCTTCAGCGCGTGATCAATACTCGCGTCTTGATTCTCAATGATCGCCACACAGGCAAATTTTATTTACGTCTGCTGGACGGTTGGTTGGAAGCCGGCAACATCATGGGTCAATGGCAGCCCGCCGCGAACCCTCCCGCACAGTTGAACAATGCGCTGGAGATTGCAGCAGCGAGCAAGCGGGTTGATCTGCTCGCGGGTCCTGGACCTGTTCCCGACGTCTACGTCAGCACTGTGCCCGCCGAGTTGTTGCAAACAACGGGTGAACCGCAGGTTGTCGCGGTTCCGAATACGCAGCTTGCCTACGTCAGCAACACGCAGAACGACATCTTTGTTCACATCGAGAATCGCGAGCATTACATCCTCGTGGCCGGCCGGTGGTTCAGCGGTCAGTCGATGAAGGGACCGTGGACCTATATCGCTTCAGATAAGCTACCTTCAGACTTTTCGCGTATTCCTGTATCGCATGCGAAAGCGAACGTGCTTGTTTCAGTTGCCGGTACGCCGCAGGCGAAGGAGGCGATGATCGCGAACAGTATTCCGCAGACCGCGACCGTCACGCGGAGCACTGCCGTGCTAACCGTGGAATATGACGGCGCACCGGAATTCAAACCACTCGAGAACACGTCGCTTCAGTACGCAGTAAACGCCGGCATGCCGGTTATAGCGGTCAGCACTGATAGCTATTTCGCTGTTTACAACGGGGTTTGGTTTCTCGCCACTTCACCGCGTGGTCCATGGGTAGTCGCTACGAAGGTCCCGGCTGTAATCTATTCGATTCCAGTAAGTTCTCCACTTCATTACGTTACTTACGTACGTGTCTATGGCTCTACTCCTGAACTCGTCTATGTTGGTTACACACCGGGCTACTACGGTACCGTCGTCACTTCCAGCAACGTCGTGGTCTATGGCACGGGTTGGTACCACCCGCCGTACGTTGGCGCCTACTGGTACGGCGCTCCTTATACTTACGGCTACGGAGTTGTATTTACCTGGGATGTCGCTTCCGGCTGGAGCTATACATACGCGAACCGTCATTACTCGGCAGCCGGACTCGCGTGGGCCAATCCTTATACCGGCAATGTTGGCTATGGCCGCGCGTACACGGGAACTACCGCGAATGGGACCAGGTATGCCGCTCGTGGAGGAACAAACACCAACGTCTACACCGGCACTACAATAACCGGTGGCGGCGGCGTGACGTACAACCCAAACACCGGTCGCATCAATGCTGGTCAGGCCGGGATCGTGACCAATCCCTACACCGGTAACAGTGCAGCGGGCGCGAGAGGCGTCACCTACAACCCACAAACAGGAGTCATTAGTGGTGGCGCGGTTGGCGGCGTACGCAATGGGTCCACTGGAGAAGTCACTGCCGGTCGGAGTGCGTTTGCGTATAACCAGAAAACCGATACCGGTGTTGCCGTAGTAAACAACAACGTCTACGCCGATCGGAATGGAAATATCTATCGCTACAACCAATCCACCGGAGTTCAGCAGCGAACTGAGAGCGGGTGGCAGAGTGTGCAACGCACGCAGGACCGGAGCTGGGTGCAGAACCAGCATCAGGCCCGCAGTCTCGGCCAGCAGCGCATACAGAATTTCGAGGCAAACCGTCCTGCTGCGGGTTCGATCCGAGGAAACTTTAGAAATGGAGGTGGTTTTCGCGGCCGCCGTTAAGGTGGTCCAACAGTGGGTTTGAGGCAGCTACTTGATACCGAGTTTTTTCATACGACTGCGGAGGGTTGAGCTTGGCATACCGAGAATTTCTGCGGCGCCGCCTTTGCCGCCGATAACGCCGTTGGCGTGTCGTAGGACTTCTTCGATGTACGCGCGTTCCATTTCGTCCATCGTGGTCAACTGCGGTTTGTTTGTGGGTTGATGGCCGCCGTCAGCCGCAGCCGCCGCGGCGACGGTAGTCGTTTGCAGTTCGGTCAGAGGAGATTCCAATTCGGCGCCACTGGAGAGAATCACTGAACGCTCGACGAAGTTCTCCAGTTCGCGCACATTGCCGGGCCAGTGGTAATTGCATAACGCCTCCATCGTCGGCGCCGGGATGGTTTTGAGGTGCTTGTTCATGCGCGCTGCATGTTTCTGGGCGAAGTAGCCAACCAGGAGCGGAATATCGCCTGCCCGCTCGCGCAGCGGCGGTATCGTGATGGGAAAAACGTTTAGACGATAGAACAAGTCACTGCGAAACGTTTTTGCCGCGACCATTTGCGCTAGATCGCAGTTGGTTGCGGCAATTAAACGAGCATCGGTTTTTATCGTGCGCGAGCTGCCCAGGCGTTCGAATTCGTGTTCCTGTAACACGCGCAACAGCTTTGGTTGCAGGTCGAGTGGAATTTCACCAATCTCGTCGAGCAGCAGGGTGCCCTGATGGGCCAACTCGAAGCGGCCCACGCGCGAACTGACAGCGCCCGTGAACGCGCCTTTCTCGTGCCCGAACAATTCACTTTCCAGCAGGCCCGTGGGAATCGCGGCGCAGTTCAGTTTCACCAGCGTACGTTCGTTGCGGGAACTGAGATTGTGTATCGCACGAGCGATAAGCTCTTTGCCCGTTCCGGTTTCGCCGCACAGCAACACGGTCGAGTCGGTGGGCGCCACAGTTTCGACCTGCTTGAGCACTCCTCTCAGGGCACTGCTCTGGCCTACAATTTCCGCAAAGTTGTACTGCGTTTTGATCTCTTCTTCGAGGTAGCCCTTTTCGCTTGCCAGCTTGTTCTTCAGTGATTCTATCTGGCGATACTGCAAGATGTTCTCAACTGCCAGCGCTACCTGGCCCGAGATGTTAATCAACAGGTCAACATCTATCCGGCTAAATGCGTCGTCGCGCCGGCTTACCAGCCCCAGAACTCCGAGCTTCTGATTGTGGGCGATCAATGGAATGCAGGCGCCAGAGCGCCAACCGGCCTCATAAGCCGCTTTCATCTGCGGTCCCTGATATCGATCGAGATCGATTCGCCACTCGAAAATCGGTTCGCCGCTCGTAAACGCATCCGCGAGCGGGCTTGCTTCGAGCGGAAACGCGGTACCTTCAGCTGCAAACCGGCTGTTGTCGTTGCGATCGATGCCGTGGACCATCAGGCTGTTTGTGCTTTCATCGTAAAGTGCGAGAGCGGTCACGTCGTGGTTGAAGTACCGCCGGAGACACGAGGAAGTAGTGCGAAGCAATTCGCGCAAGTCGAGGTTTGTAGCGATAGCATTACTGGCTTCGAGTAGTGTCTGAGTGCGCTCCTTCGCTTTGGTGGCACGCTGGAAGTTCAGACTGTTCTGGAAAGCAATAGCAATCTGACCGGCGATGTGGGTAAGCAGTTCGACGTCAGCCTCACTGAACGCATCTTCACGCCGGCAGGCAAGATTCAGCACACCGACGACGTGCTCACCCCAGATCATGGGAATGAAGCACATTGACCGCAGCCCATGCTCGTCATGAAACTTCTTCGCGAGAGGCCACGTCGTTTGCGATGGATCGAATCGGTTCCGAACGATAGGCTTACGTGCTGTAAATGCTAGTCCAGTCAATGTACCTTCGACTGGAAACAAATTGCCCGCGATGAGGTACTTGTCAGGTTGCGCTAAGTCGATGGAATGGACCAACAACTGGTCTGTTTCTTCGTCGTACAATGCGACGCCGGCGAAATCATGTTGAAAGTAATCTCGTAAACAGCGGGAAGTCGCGTGAATAAGCTCGTCCAGATCTAGAGTGGTCGTAATCGCATTGTTAATTTCGAGAAGCGTTTGGGCGCGCACACGTTCTCGATTCGCTTGTTCGTAATTCAAGCTGTTCTGGACTGCGATCGCGATCTGATCCGCGACGTGAGCAAACAACTCGAGGTGCTGCTCGGTGAAGTTGTTCGGTTGAGTGCTGCTCACGCCGGCGATGCCGAGTTTTCGCCCGTGCGTGCTCAGCAGCACCAAGCAAGCAGACTGCGGCGTGCCTTGGACAGGCTGCTGCGAATAGCGGTCCCAGGGATACTGGTCTGGATTGGGCTGTCTTATTAAGAGCGGCTCGCCCGTGAGAAAAACTTGTCCTGCAGGCGTACCCTCAATCGGTATGGTCTCGCCCACGCGAAAAGCTGCGAGATCTTTGTAAGCAACGTTGGTGTATTCCCGCAGTTGGTTTAATTCTGGCTCGTACAAAGCGATGCCGGCTGAATCGTGAGGCACGATATCGCGCAGGCTCCCGGAAATCGTCTTTACCAGATCTTTGAGGTCGAGGTGCGAGGTTACCGCATTGTTGATTTTGAGCATCAGTTGGACGCGATCGCGTTCCCGTTCCGCGCGTTGAAAGTTGAGCGCGTTCTCGACCGCAACAGCTACGGGCCGCGCGATCTGTTCGAGTAGCTCCGCATCTTCGCTGCTGAACGCCGCTTCGCGGAAGGCGCCCACATTAATGCTGCCGAGCACTTGGTCGTGAGAAATTAACGGCACCGAACAGCCGCAACGCAGTCCCGCAGCATAGGCCAGTCGCATTTCCGGAACGTGAAACTCTTCAAAGTCGATTTTGTCGCGCCGGATGGTCTTTCGCGTGCTGATACACAAACCGGCGGGCGTTCCTTCCATCGGTATTACTGTTCCTTCACTCAGCAGGTCGATAGGAGGGCGATCCAGCAGGTGAACCCGCAGCTCGCCGGTCTCCTGATCGAGCAGGACCACACTGGCGGCGTCGTGATTTATAAAACGTCTGAGACAGTTGGAGATTGTTTTGAAGAGGTCGGTGAGACTGAGAGACGAAACGATGGCCTGGCCGACCTCAAGCAGCAGTTGATTCCGGTCGCTTTCCCTTTTGGCGATGCGAAAGTTGACCGCATTTTCAATCGGCATTGCGATCTGTTGGCCAGCGAGACTCAACAACACCAGGTCTTCGTCGCTGTATCCGTTTTCTTGTGCAGCGCCGAGTGTTAACGTTCCAACTACGCGGTTCTGTGAAATGAGAGGCACACTGCAACCGGATCTAATACCGTCGGCAAGAGCACGTTCAATTAGCGGTGAGGGAAAATCCTCGTAGACGAGCTTCTTGATTAAGAGCGTCTGACGAGAGGTAAACGCCAGACCACTCGGAGTGCCCTCGAACGAAAGTGGCATGCCTTCGCGAAAGAGATCCGGATCATTGGAATGCAGCAGGTGAATCCGCAGTTCGTTTGTTTTCGGATCGTGAATCGAGAGAGTGGCGGCGATTGTCTGGCGAAACACCTGTTTGATGCGCTCAAAGATCGATTTGAGTAACTCTTCCAAATCGAGTTGCGAGATGAGAGCGTTGTTGAACTCCAGCATCAACTGCGCTTTAACCGGATCGACGTTTACGGCTGAAATCTCGTTTGGCGGGCGTAGTTCATAGTTCATGGAACTGGCTTGACCGACAGTTTGTAGCAGAGGCGCTATGACGGTGACGCGATAGTGACCTACTGATGAAATGGGACCAAATCATAACACGCCCCGAGGTTACGTTGCCTAGTTAACCTCCACAATCGTCACAATTATCCTATGTTCTTTAGCAAAGGAAAATGCAGCCATCGACCAAGTCCCATAGCGATTCAGAATTGCTATCAAACTAAGGAAAGGACTCGTCATGACGGTAACGTTATTCCCCCGGAAGAATTTTGAGGGCTCGAGGTTCGTCGTTGACCGGTCCCTACGCAAATGGCCATCGAGCACCAGTTCGGCGGTACATTCCCCGATGGTACGTTCATCAGCGGCACTGATTTCGCCGGCTACGTCCTGGCCCACGAGCTAGGCCACTTCCTCGGCCTCGTCCCACCGTCACAGCGGGAACAACCTCATGCGGCCGCGTCCTGTCAACAGCTTGCTTAGCCAGACCGAACTCCACGATTCGCAAGTCGAGAACGCCCACGCCGCCCTGGGTCGTGCGGACGGCACCCCGGACGAGCTACGCGTGTTCTTCTAGGAACCGACTGCATTCCTCGTCCACAATTCCGCGATGACTCGGTAGCTTAACTGTTCGGCGATTTAGAATCTCGTAAAGGTGCGATGGCGAGTGTCTTCGTGGAGCGGGGCGTGCCAATCATACTTTCGTGTACGAAACAGACTGTGTGGGTTATTGCGATACGAGCGTATTGAGCGATGTTGCGAGTTCGACCCGCGTGAGACTGCGCGACGGGCTGAACGCGCTGCCGTCGAGGGCAACAAAACCTCGCTTCAGAGCAACGGCGACGTAGCCTCTCCAAACGGCGGGTATCGATGAGGCGTCGGAGACTGTCAGGGGAAGCGAAGCATAGGCGGCCTGGGAATCGAGGCCAGCGGCTTTAACGAACGCGATCGCTGCCGCGAGTTTCGTGGCTCCGTTGTGAGGATAGAACTTACTGCCGGAGGTCGCATCATAAAACAGCGAACCGGACGGGGACGCTTGTGTGCTCTCGACCGCATTGCGCGAATACGTATCGCGAACATCAGTGAACATCGCACTTGACGCCATATACTGCGGAACCAAGCCCGCTCGGATCAGCGCCTCAGCAAGTTCAAGGCGGCTGACGGCAGCGTTCGGACGGAATTTTCGGCCTTCCGGCAGCATCAGATTTGCAACCAAGCTCTTCTCGACCTGTGCGGCCTGGTCAGGCGAGAGGGTTGACTGGTCGAGCATGATCGGATACTCAACCTGCGTTACCTCAACGGCGCCGAAGACTGGCTGGCTTGTCCCTACATTACCTGAATGCGATATCGATGCACGAAGCGTTTGGCTCAGCGGATTGCGGAGCACTACTTTCTCACGGCGTCCGGTAAAGCCAGGCAGGTTGAGATAGTTCGATTCACCCAGTAATGAGTTCGACTGATCATAAAGTCTCAGTCCAAAATCGTTTGCACTGAGGTCCCAATAGATATTTACGCCGATCTGAATTGTGTTCTGCGGGATCGCGACGTTCGCTGAGCTTGTCAGGGTCGGAAACACGGTCTGCTCAAACGTCTGCGATGTGCGCGTGACGAACCGGATGGCGTTGCGCGAGAGCGTTGAGCGAAATCCGCCCATATGGCGTTCCGGAAACGCGGCCTCGAGCACTGCGGCGTACGTGTTGAGCATCCCGGCGCCGGCTTCGTGGAAAAAGTATCGAGGCATCGGCGTTGCCGTGCGACTCAGGATGTCCTTGACGTCTGCCGGAGTCAGGTTCGGATTCACTTCGAGCATCAAGGCGATGGCTCCGGCAACTTGTGGAGCCGAGAACGATGTGCCTGTCGCCGTCGTGTAGTACGGCATTTCGGTTGCCGACAGACGCTGGGTGTCCGCACCGCCGATCCCGGAGATTCCTGTAATAGTCGGCGCACTCCGAAGACTGATGATGTTCGTTCCAGGAGCGACGAGCGACGGGTGCTGCAAAGCATCACCGAAGTTGCCGCGTGACGAATAGCCCGCGAGCCTCCCGGCCGCATCGGTTGCGCCGACGCCGATCACCCACGGCGCTATCGCATACGGGTTCATCGTTCCGTTCCCGGAACCGGTGTTGCCAGCTGAGAATACAACGTTAACGCCTGTGTCAGTCAGCATCTTGGTAGCCACGTTTACCGGATCATTGAGATCGAAGACCGTGTTCGCCGAGAAACTGCAGTTCACTACCCGCACGTTGTACTGGACTCTTTTCTCGAGAAGATAATCAAATCCCGAAAGCACGTGCATCAGGTTTAGATCGCCGGCACTAAGCCCCAGCAGGCGCGCGCCCGGAGCAACCCCGGCGAGTCGTCCTGACGAGTTCGCTCCGGTTGCGGCGATCACGCCGCCGACGAAAGTTCCGTGGCCACTCACGAGATCCGTGTTCGTGAGATTCTCGATCGGAGCCGGATAAGCAAACGAGCCGGGGACGCTTTGCGTGTCGGCCAACCGGACATTCTGAACTACTTTGCCTGCAAGATCGGCGTGCTGGCTGTTGATGCCCGTATCAAGGACCGCGACCGTCACATTGCGGCCGGTTACGGGCATAGCGCCGTTGTCCTGACGAAGGTCGTCATCTGGCCCCACGCGCTGTACGCCGGTGGTGTTGAAGTAAGGATCGGAGTTGAACGTCAGGGTGCGGTTACCGTAGAGCGAGCGGACTCTCGGCAGTTGTGAAACGGCGAGGAGTTGCGCTTTGGTTGCCGTGACGTAAACCATCGGTAGCATACGCAAACGCGTTCCGCCCATGATGCCGAGCTGCTGAAGCTGCGCGATGTCAGCGTCGGTAACCGACCCGTGATAGACGATCACCGCGTTTATGTTGCTGTCGTCGGTCGCGTTATTAAGAGCAACGGCAAGCTCAGGATCGACGCTCTGAAGCCCCATGTTGTTGTCGGCTCCGGTGAGCGTAATTCCGTCCGCTCCAGTGAGCGTTATGCCGTCGGCTCCAGTGAGCGTTATGCCGTCGGCTCCAGTGAGCGTAATTCCGTCCGCCCCGGTGAGCGTTATGCCCGTTGGGTTTGTGTGGTCGAAAATGACGCCGGTCGTTCCAAAGCCAGTGACCGAATCGGCACCGGTGAGCGTTATGCCGTCAGCACCCGTGAGTGTTATGCCATCGGCTCCTGTTAACGTAATCCCGTCCGCGCCGGTAAGTGTTATGCCATTTAGGCCGACCCGCGTAGGTCCGTCGGCTCCCGTCAATGTGATGCCGTCCGCTCCCGTAAGCGTTATGCCGTCAGCGCCAGTTAAAGTTATTCCGTTCGGCCGGCGAATGAGGATCGAGTCAGCGGTGTACTGCTGACCATCGGCGCCAGTAAGCGTTATGCCATCGGCTCCAGTCAGCGTGATGCCATCAGCTCCGGTAAGGGTAATGCCGTCGGCTCCGGTCAATGTGATACCGTTCGGTCCCGTATACGTCGTGCCGTTGGCACCTGTTGACGTGACGCCGTCCGCACCGGTCAGCGTGATACCGTCCGCGCCCGTGAGTGTGATCCCGTTCGAACGGTAATTGAAGATTCCGTCTGCTCCGGTGAGCGTAATGCCGTTTATCCCAACATACTTGATGCCGTCCGCGCCGGTTAGCGTGATGCCGGTCGGAGTGACGACAGACAGGCCAGCCCATGCGGGGTTCGCCGTCAGCAGCAATAGTAATAAGAGTGCTACGAACCTATTCATCAGATCGGGCGCACATAAGAAGAAACCGAATTGGGGGGTATCGAATTAATGCGGACGTCCAGGGCGCCCCTAATCATAATCGTCCCCGCTTGGAATGCAAGTTACTTAGAACGGGTTCTATATATATGGGGTTGGTTGAGAAAAACTTGAGTATGGTTCAAGTTTTTCTCAAGGATGGGGTCGTATGCTCCGATCGATGACTATGAGCTTCATCCTTCAAGACCATTTCGATTCGACGGAAAGATATTCGCCGGCGATCCACACCACCGCAGCGACGCCTTCGAAAGGCGAACGCGATGACGTGCATATATTGACTGAAAAGCTTGAGATTCCGCACTGTGCGGGGCTTATCGAACGGCCAAGGCTTATTGAAAAACTTGAAAGATCGCTTAGACACTTCACCGCGACATTGATTTCCGGTCGTGCGGGAACCGGTAAAACCTCAATCGCTGCGGCATATGCGCGAACCCGAAAGAGCACCGCGTGGTTTACGGTGGAATCGTCAGACATCGATTGGAATGTTTTCGCCAGTCACCTGGCAGCGAGCGTGCTTCGAGTGGTCGGAAGCGAGAAAGCTGTCGGTGACTCGCTGCCCGCCGTTACTAATTCTGCGCCCGCCGCGATGGCGATATTCTTCCTTAACATATTTTCCGAGTTGGAAACCGCCGAAAAGGATCATCGGCCGTTGCTTGTTCTGGACGGCATACACCATTTGTTCGACGCCGATTGGTTCGGTGGGTTCTTCAATATTCTTCAGCCGTCGCTTTCCGAAAGTGCGGACCTCCTTCTTCTGTGCCGGAGTAAGCCGCCGAACCCGTTATGGCGTTTGCGTTCGAAACAGCAGCTTGACGTTATCGATGAGAAAACGCTTGCCTTTGACCGGGATGAGACGATATTGCTCCTCAAGCAGTTCGGATGTTCGCAAGCCGAAGCCGCGCGCATTCACGCGGAAACGTTCGGGCGAGTTTCGAAACTCCTTCCGTTCATCAGCGGAGGCAAACCATCTAAGCAGCTTTGCCCGAAAAGTCACTCTGACATTGCTCCAGAGGAGCAAGATGTTTATAGCCCTAAGATTCTGTGATTTACCCGCTTCGTTAGGAGCGGAATGTAAATCCAACGCTGGAAAGGACATTGCGCTCCGCTGGAGCGCAGAGCCATAGAGGATTAAAGCTATAAAACATTGTGCTCCTCTGGAGCACTTCGCTGCCGACCATCAAGTCTAATGATTTTCGGGTAAGCCCAGGCTATAACCAACCCCTTCGGTTTGCATTCGAGCGACGTGGCATAATACAGCCTTACCGATAGGTCTCGTCGAAGCGATGCAGGACAGAAACTTTTTTCTCCGGACAAAACTGCTTCCCCCGCGCGCTGTTACCGAATTACTGCAGCGCCCGCGGCTTACAAAAAAGCTGCAAGCCAATTTGGGCTCTCCCATAACAATGGTTGCGGCGGACGCCGGTTGCGGCAAGACCACTCTGATCGCTGACTTTGTTCGCAGCCAGACACGGCCCACGGTTTGGTACCAGATCGACCATACTGACGCGGATCCAGTCGTCTTCCTCGGTTATATAGCGCACGGCATCAAGAATCTCTATCCGGCATTCGGCGAAGCTATCTTTCCATACTTGAGCGAGGCTAACGAAGAGGTGCTTCGCTTTCCTGAACGATCGGCCGACCTGCTGATAAACGAGATACTTCAATCGATCGAGCAACCATTCATTCTTGTTTTGGATGACTATCACCACATCGGGCGCGAGACCATCGTTCACAAGCTCGTCGATCGGCTCCTGCACTATTCGTCCGACCTTGTCCATCTGATCATAACGACCCGCGATCTTCCGCCGCTTGCGACCATGCGGCGAAAGACGCAGTCGGCGGCGTTGGTGATAACGCGGGACGATCTTCTTTTCACCGACGACGAAGTGAAAGAGCTGTTCAAACAAACGCTCAACGTTGAGCTGAAAGAGGAAGAGATAGCTGAGTATCGCGGGCGAACCCAGGGATGGATAACTGCACTTCAACTGGTACGTCAGGTTGCCGAGCAGGAGATGCATTCGGCAAACAGTCCAGCGGCGTTGGACCTGCATGACATTCTGCAGAAATCGGAACGCGACATCTTCGATTATTTCGCCGAAGAGGTTTTTTCACGTGAGTCCGCTGATACGCAGAGGCTGCTGATGACTCTTTCCCTGCTCGAATCGCTGCAACTGGATCTCTGTAGCGCACTGTTTCCGGAGCTGCGCTGCTCGGCGGCACTCCCTGAGCTCGCGCAGAAGAACGTGTTTCTTACTGTTGCCGGTGATCGTCAGACCGGAGAGGAATATAGATTCCATCCGCTCTTCCGCGATTTTCTAGTCCGTCGCCTTCGATCCGATGTCGGCCAGGCACGCGTGGCCGAAGAACGGAACCGGATCGCCGACCACTTTCTCAAAAGCAGAAAGTGGGAGGTGGCCCTGCCCTACCTGATTGAGGCGCGAAACTTCGATCGTGCAGCGTCCGTGATCGCAGAAACGGGGAACGAGTGGATCGCCGCGGGTGCGTTCACTTCACTTGGGTCGTTCGCGGAACAGATACCCGACCGATCGCTGGAGGAACATCCTCGGTCGCTGCTGCATAAGGCTGAGGTCGCACGCCTTCACGGCGAGATTGAAAAGTCGTCGAAACTTCTGAACCGCGCCATCGAGCTTCTAAACAAAACCGGGGATTCAACCGGAGAAGGCGAAGCTCTTCACTCTCTTGCCAGTCTCGCACGTCGCCGCGGTCGCTACGTCGAGGCGTTCTCACTTATCGAGCGTGCCGAAACTCTCGTGTCGCATACTTCGGAAACCTTCATGAAGTGCGCAAACACGCGCGGCCTGTGCCTCATCGTGCAAGGGAAGTGGACCGAAGCGGAACAGCAGTTCAGGATTGCCCTCGAACTGGCGGACAAACTTGGAAACGACCAATACGTTCGCCTCGTGACACACAATCTTGCGCTTGCGCCAGGCTTCCGCGGAGATTTTGGCGAGGCTTTGCGCTGGTTCAGACGCATTTTTCGCGAGGGCCAGCCCGACAAGCAATTGCCGCAGGAAGCGATCGGTCACTTGAACGTGGCACGCCTCCATCTTTACCGCGGCGAATTCGAGGACACCGAAAAACACCTCAGCCGCTCGCTCGAACTGTGCCAGCTCTATAATCTCCGGTTTTTGCGTGGCGAAATATTCGAAGCCTACGCGAATTTCTATCGCGAGAAAGGTGACTTCGCTCACGCTGAACAATTCTACGAGCGGGCCGCGAATGCATACGATGAGGCCGAGATTGACATTACGTCGAAGGAGTTGAACGAAGAACGCGCGGCTTTCTTCCGCATGCGTGGTGAACTTCCAAAGGCGCGCGGGTTGCTGGAAGCTTTGATCGCGGGACGTGAACGGCAGGGAAACGAACACGGGGTGCGTACCGCGCGTCTGCGCCGCTATCAACTTGATCTTGCGGAAGGCATTTCAGAAGGCCTCGACGTGCACCTCCGTGAACTGCTCGATTATTTCAACCGCCACAATCATTACTACGACGAAGCGTTGACAGCGATGCTGCTGGCCGAGACGTACTTCGTTCAGAAAAACACGAAAGCCATGATCGAGTCCGTACGGCGAGCCTTGGATCTTTCGAATCGTTTCGATTACGAGTACTGGCTACGGCGGGAGATCCGGCGAAATCCCGCGATATTCGGACATGAAGACATCGCTGACCGCCTGCCCGTAGATCTGCGCGAGGAACTGAGTGCGGAACGCCCGGTGCGGCCAGCGCGCGTCCAATCTCAGATAGAACCGCCTGTCGCTATCACAGATCTGACGATACGGGTGCTCGGCCCAGTGGAGATCTTCCGCGATCCTTCCGTTCAATTTGCCGCCGACGCCTGGACGACGCGACGGGCACGAGACATTTTCTGCTACATAGCGACCAGCAAAAATCGACGCGTTCTGAAGGAGGTGCTGATCGAGGCATTCTGGCGCGATGAAGACCTTGAAACCGTTGAGAAGAATTTTCATCCGACGATCTCGCATATCCGAAAAGCGCTCAACAGTCGTCAACCTTTCAAGCAGAATTTTCTTATCTTTCGCGAGGGCGCGTATCAGCTCAATCCCGAGCTTTCATATTCCATCGACGCAGAAGAATTCGAGCAGTGCATCGTCGAAGCGGAAAAAGCAAAACGCGAGAAAGACGCGGCGCGTCAACGGGCGAGTCTCGAATCCGCTCACAAGATCTATCGGGGTGAATTCATGTCCGGCGTTTATGAGGATTGGGCGGATGAAAGGCGCCAGTTCTACTCAGAGCAGTCCGCACGTGTCATTGCCGCTCTCGCAAAACTGTCCCTTTCCGAAAAAAACTGGGCCGATGCGTTGAGGTACGCGGGCGAAGCCCTGGCAGGCGATCCGTTCCGCGAGGACATGCATCGGCTGACAATGAAAGCGTTCGCCGCACAAGGCAAGCCGGCGTCGGTTAAGAAGCATTTCGAAAGAATGAAAAAAAACCTGTACACCGAGCTCGGCATCGAGCCGGCCGAAGAAACAAAGCGTTTGTTTGCAGAACTTATAAAATAAAGACACGCCAGCCTCAAGTTCGCCTCAAGTCTTGAGATCTCCGCTCAAGTTTTTCTCAAAGCCCTTCCTTTATCTTCGCTGACAGTTAATTCCCGAATTGCTCGTCAAGGAGAAACGACAGTGAACTTTCAGAAGAGGAACCTGTTAAGAAGGACGCTCACCGTTTTGCTTTTGTTTGTGTTGAGTGCCGGACTATGGCTAATGCCAAATTCGCCCCTCGCTGCTGCCGTATCGGCGCAAGCTGGAAGCGCGAAGGTTAGCCCGGCGCTGAGCGCCCGTCTGGCGGGACTCGCGAACGATGCCGACGCCGGAATGGTGATCGTTGCATTCAAGTCGTCGAACGGATTGCGGGACGAGCACCTTAACGTACTGCGTGCAGTCGGGGTGACCGGAGGCCAAACGTTCCCGACCCTTGGGATGGTCGCGCAGCCGATGACAGTGGGCCAGGTCCGCGCACTTGCCGCGAACTCCGCAGTAAGATCGCTGTGGTCCAATGACCGGCTGATGTACTACATGCATCAGGCACGCGTCCTGGGCGGTATCCAGAAAGTGCAGACCGACGCTGCAATGACGCTGCGGAACGGCGGGATGCCGGTTTCCGGCGCGGGTGATTTTTCGGTGTTAGTGATTGACTCCGGCGTCAACGCAACACACGCCGACCTCCAATTCGGGACCAAAGTTATTCAGAATGTGCAGACGCCCGTCGCGGCAGGAACACTACCGGGTTTTACTCCTCACGTCTCGATCGAAAATGTCCCGAACACAGACCAAACCGTCGGCCACGGCACTCACTGCGCCGGGATCATCGGCGGAACGGGATTGCGATCCGGAGGCCTTTATACGGGCGTCGCCCCGGGAGCGAAGATCATCGGCGCGGGACTTGGCGCGGGAATTTTCGTAATAAACGGCCTCGCTGCGTGGGAATGGGGGCTGGCAAATCAATTTCGCTACAACATCCGCGTTGTTTCGAACAGTTATGGCAGCGCGGCTCCATTCGACCCCGACAATCCGATCACGATAGCCTCAAAAATGGCGTATGACCGGAACATCGCCGTCATCTTCGCAGCCGGAAACGACGGGCCTACGAAGGACACCTATAACACTTACGCGAAAGCTCCGTGGGTGATCGGAGTTGCGGCAGGTTCGAAAGAAGGCGATCTCGCTGACTTCTCCTCCCGCGGAGTTCGCCGTGATATTCGGCTGAGCAACGAAGATCCGAATGACGACTTTAATGCTCCGACTATCACTGCCCCAGGTACCGGCCGCATCTACGAAACCAACGCGGGTAAGTTCACGTCAGCGCTTGTATCAACACGCTCAACCGTCAATCTGACGTCGAACGGCCTCGACGCCGACGCCGACCTTCCGCCCGCACACATCCCGTTCTACACGCAGATCTCCGGCACATCGATGGCGACGCCTTACATCTCCGGTGTTGTCGCTCTGATGCTCGATGCCGATCCAACGCTTTCGCCGGATGAGATCCGCGAGATCCTTACTTCGACTGCCACCAAAATGCCGGGCCGCGAGGAATGGGAAGTCGGGGCTGGTTTCGTCAACGCACACGCGGCGGTTGATAAGGTTTTCAACCGCTCCAAGCCGTATAAGAACATTCAGGACGTTACGTACAACGCGGTCTTCGGTGAGGAACGTCCGCCCGTGCAGAACTTCCACATCGATTTCAGTCCTGAGGTCTCGGGGCCGGCATCTGCGAACGCGAGGCCGTTCACCGTCGAGCCTGGAATCAACGTCCTCGACGTGTTCGCAACGGTCGACACGATTGCCGGAGAAGGAACCGGAAACCTCGTCGGGATGCGCATCACCAGCCCGAGCGGAGTGAACTTTTCGACCGCGATCGACTTTCCCGTAATTGCTTCCGATAAGCGGCAGATCGTGGTTCAAAATCCCGAGCCGGGAACATGGACGCTCGAGATACGTGGAGCACGCGGTTTGACCGCGGCGCAACAGGTATCTTCACCGGTTCAGATCGCGGCTCCCGGGCCGGTTGACGGAAACATTACCCAAACGCGATTCATTCTCCCGGCGATAGCGGACATCCAGGGACATCCGGAGCAGGCAGCGATCGAAGCAGCGTTAAAGAGCCGCTTGATCGACACTTTCACCGACGGAACTTTCCGTCCGAATTCGACGGTCACTCGCGAGGACCTGGCGCGTTCACTCGCTTTGAACACGAGTCTGCGCCAGACGCTGGGCTCGACGCCGAAGTTCACCGATGTAAGCGGCGACCTCCGGTTGTTCGCCGAGTACGCGACTGCCCGCGGATCAACGAACCGCGACTTCGATTTCACTCCGACAGGAATAATCGCGGCTTCAGGCACGTCGTTCAATCCGGCAGGCTCAGTAAACCGGCTTGACCTTGCGGTCGCGCTGGTGAAAGCACTCGGCCACGACGCTGCGGCGCGCGCACTTGCAAACACGACCGTTACGTCAAACGGTACGGCACTGAGTGACAACGCTCAGATACCGGGTTCGCTCCGTGGCTACGTTCAGATCTCAATCGATAAAGGCCTGTTCGAAGCCTTTCCGGCTGAAGTCCGTGAAATAGCTCCGGGACAATTCGTTGCGATCCCGGGTCCGCGATTTGAGCCGGGGACAACGGTCTCCCGAGCGGTACTTGCAGGGAAACTCAATACTTATCGCACGTTGTTTACGACGGGTGGCTAAAGACTCTCGTTCCCGCGAATTTTCCGCTGGGCAAATTCATCCGGCGGCTTCTCGTTCCTCCACGGGGGCTGGAACGAGTCCTTGTAAGCGGCCCGGCGATCCGCGGCCGCTTTTTTCAAGTCTGGCTCAACTGCTGTCGGTTCGCGTCAAGAATTTCTCAAGCAGTCGTGGATACGCTCATAAGCCGAACTCATTTATAACCATTTCAAAGGTCTTTAAAAGAAGGATGGAGGAAGAATGAAACTCACCAGCAAAACACTCGGGAGGAAGGGCATTTTTCGGTTCGCGATCTCGCTTACCGCGGCTGCCGCGATCCTCGGAGCGATGGTTTGGCTACCGTTCGACACAGGCAAGGCGGCGCCCGGAGCGTCGGAAACCGTAAAGGAGCTTTACAAGCGTTCGGCTCCAAATTTCGATCTGAACGCCTCGCTGAACTTGCCGAACGTCCGCCAGGCAACAACCGCGCAGCTCACCGCTATCAACAACCTTAAGGCGTCGGTAAACTCACCGAATATGACCACGCGCTGGAACGATTTCGGCGGATCGCCCGACGTCATGTACGACTTCGCATCGCAGCCATATTCGGGCACACCGGAAGAAGCGGCACGCGCGTTCGTCATGCAGAACGCGGGCATCTTCGGAGTAACCGAGTTGAATAACTTCCGTGTCTTCAGCTCGCGCAATGCGCTCGGTGGACATCTTGTCAGATTTCAGCAGACGTTCAACGGCGTCGCGGTTGAAAATGGCGGCATCGGCATTGTGATGAACGCGAACAAGCAGGTCATCATGGCGTCAGGCCCGTTCTTTCGCGATGTTGCCGTCAACACTCAGCCTTCGCTGAGCGCTGAACAGGCAAAAACGGCGGCGGGTAACGATCTGAATCAGTTTCATGTTGAACTGCCTGCCGCGGCGACTAATCTTCTGCAGAATGGTTTATCGATCCTCTCGCAGCAACTGGCGGCCGTAGAGAATATTGCTCCTACTCTCTCCATCTACCCAACTGCGAATGGCTATCGTCTCGCGTGGAAAGTCGCCAGGTTTTCGACGAATCCATTCGGCTTGTACATGGTTACTGTCGATGCAAATACCGGTGAGATTCTTGCACGCAAAGACTTCTTAGCATTTCAAACCACTCCCGGAGCGGAAACCGCGGACATTTATCCGAAGTACCCCCAGATCGATCAAAACCTGAAGGACCACAGCATAATCAGCTCGTGCACGACAAATGGCATTGTGGCGCCGTGCGGACAGGAACGTGTGACCTTACGCTCTTTCGATCCGTCGAACCGGGTGACCGGCCTGAATGGTACTCTGACCGGAGTGCATACTATCGTCAACAATGCACTCGCGACAAAGCAGCCGTTCGGACAGGCTGCCCTCGGCACCTGGCACTTTCGCAAGGACGATCCGGCCGCACTGGAGGCTCGCACTAATGAACAGGATCAGCTTGCTGAACCCGCCGAACATCAGGACGAGATCAATGCGTTCTTCTTCGTAACTTATCTTCTCGAGTATGTCGACTACCTGCATATCGGCGGCGATAACACGATCATCGGCGGCGGCGCTTTCCCTGACGATTATCCAAATAAGACGACGCCGCTTCCGGCGACGGTCCATATTCCCAATGTTCTTTTAGCGTTAGATGCCGTTAACGGTGAAGTGCCTGATCCGACGCATCCTGACTTCGTCAAAATCGTTTTGGGCCTCGACAATGCCCTTGCATTCAACTTGACGTCACTGATCGAAGCCGTAACAGCCAGCAAATCGCCCATCGTCGTGAACCCGACGGTTTACGGCCACGGTTACTTCTTTAACGACCTCGCTCTCGAGGGAACAGTTCCGTATCACGAAGGAATGCACGCGATCACATCACCGATCGCCGGACTCGAAGGCGAGGAAGGAGGCGCCTTGAACGAGGGTCAGGCTGACATGTGGGCATTCACCATCACGGACAATGCAAGCCTCGGCGACTATGTGGTCAACGCAAAAGGCTTCCGCCAGCTCTTTCGCGACAACGGACGCGATCCGGATTCGATCGCGTACATCCGCAGCGCACGTTCGACCCTTAAATACTCCGACTACGGAACTTTCGGTGCGGCCGGCCAGGTTGAAGAGCATCGCGATGGCGAGATCTATATGTTAACGATGTGGGACATTCGCGAGATGATGAATCGCGTCTATCCGGAGGAGACGACCTTTAAGCGTCCGCGTGCCAAGGACGGTTTGCCGCAGAAGGCCATCACCCGCGGAACCAACATCTTCGAGCGCGACTTCCTCGGCTCGATGTACATTCTCGGCACTACTTCGCCGGATACGATGGTCAAGGCGCGCGATGCTTTCATCGTCGCCGACCAGATGCTGTATCCGTCGGATTCGACCGATCCGGACGCACCCGGAAAGCATCGGGCGATGATCGAACAGATCTTCGCTGCGAAAGAGCTCGGCATCAACGCCCGCGAAGTCACCGGCGGACAAGCGACGATCTCGACGCAGGTTTCGCACTTCGCCGGTGGTCAGGCAGCTCCGGCGGTTCCGCAAAACGTGAAAGTCACCCCGTCTTCGACAAAAAGCGTAACCGTTACCTGGGATGCTGTGCCGGGCGCAGTCGCATACGAAGTGCTCAAGCGAAAGACCGCATTTGCCGGCCGGCGGGAACCAAACGGCAAGCGCGCGTTTGCCGACGGCGATGCCTCGACGACAGGCTATCGCCACGCATTCTTTACCGCAGGAAACCAAACCTCGTGGGAGGACAACGGGCCGATCTTTGAGATCTTTGCGCCGACCGGCCTGAAAGACGTGTTTGACAGTGAATACGTAGTTCGGGCGATAGGCGTGAACGCGACCGGCCAGCTCGGATGGTCCAATCTCTCGGGTTCGTCTCAGGCACTACAGACACGCCAGGACATTTCCGCTCAAGTCGATTCAGCCATCTCCAACATCTCGTTCGCGAATGGCGTGATGGCTTTTGACAATCGTCTGACAAATGCACGCGGTGCATTCTCAACAGACAAGACTCTCTACAAACCGCTCGAATTCCAGATCGTGAGCATCTCGAATCCGACCGTAACAGTTCGCAATGCGGACGCGAACGGCAACACGTTCATCTACAACGAGACGCTGACTCTCGGACAAACATCCGCCGCGAAACGCATTGAATTCAACGACCCGATGGCGCAGATGTTCAGCTTCGACGCGAAAGTCTTTGCAAACGCGTTTGCAGGCTCGACGGTCGGCACGGGTTCGCAGAATCCTGATGGCACTTCAAGCCCGCCGGCACCGGTCACCTATTCGATCTTTACGGAAACGAAAACAGGAACATTGCTTGCGGGCGAGCCGACCGCCACGGCCGGCACAAGCGCCACCTGGGGCGACCCTGCGTTCAAAGGCATCACGTGGGATGACGTGCTCGTCACCACCAAGTCCGATGCGGTGGCTCTCGAGGGACAGCTCACCTCGGCTACGGCAGTCGATCTGGACTTTGAACTGCGAACTATGAACGGGCAGGTGCTGATGCGTTCAGCCGGTGCAACGGCGACCGAGTTCGTCTCTTCCGCTGTTCAGCCAAACACAACGTACGTCTTTCGCGTACTCGGGTTTGCGAATGGTCCGAGCACGTTCCAGATCGTGTCGAATCAGTTGCTTCCGCAGGGCTCGCCTAACGGTAACGGCGGTACACGGACGGTCGGCGGAGGCTCGACTCTTTCAGCGACGACAAATGTATTAACGCGTTTGGTCCGGTTCACAGTGAATCCGCTGACAAGAACCGTTTCCGTCCGAATACTCTAAAGACTAAAACAAAAAAAGGCACATAAGCACAAAAAGCAAATCAAATGCTTTTTGTGCTTTTTGTGCCTTTTGTGGCTGATCCAGGCTCAAGCAGAACTCAAGTTAATCTCAAGCCCGCTTAAGTACACTCAGCTAAATGACACTTGGAGGAACGCCGATGAGAATGCTCGTAAAAGCCCTGGCCGTAGTGATCGTCACGATTGCAGCATCCGTTTCTGCCGTTGCTGCACCGTCGGTCGATAGCCTTTTGGCAGCCAGGATCAATGCATCGCCTTTATCGTTAACACCGGTTGTGATCACATTCGATCACCGCGTGACAAGCAGCGACTTCCTGATGCTCCAGTCGCTTGGCATTCGCGGCGGACACTACACACAGGCGTTGCCAATCGTGCTGACGTCGATTAACCGAATGCAGTTCAACGCGTTGAAGGCAAAGCCCGGCATTCGATCGCTTTACGCCAATCGCACGTTTCGCCTGCTGGATCTGGAAGGCCGGACGATAACGGGTATCGAGAATCTCATCCGCGACAGTCAGGTGACAGCGCTCAACAACGGGCTGCCGGTGACAGGCAAGAACATCGGCGTTTCGTACATCGATACGGGCATTGATGCAACTCATCCCGACTTGCAGCTCGGGCAGAACGTAATCCAGAACGTCTACTACGCGACCGCTGATCTGCCGGTCGAGCCGCCTGCCGGATTTCTTCCCGTTGTACCCGTCGAGAACGTGCCGATAACGGACGTCGAGGGCGGACACGGGACCTTCGGAGCAGGCGTAACGGCAGGCACTGGCGCAGCATCGGCCGGTCTCTACACGGGAATGGCGCCGGGTGCGAAATTGATCGGTATACGTGCAGGTAATGATGTCGGACTCACGACCTACGCGATCGTTCAAGCGATGGATTACACGCTTGTAAATCAATTTCGATACAACATCCGCGTCTGCAACAACTCGTGGGGGACGACGCTTGCGGATAATCCTTACGATCCGAACGACCCGATCAATACCGCCACCCGCATGATGCACGACCGAAATATCACGGTCGTTTTCGCCGCAGGCAACGACGGCGACGCTCCCGACATGATCAATCCGTTCTCGATCGCTCCGTGGGTGATCTCCGTCGCAGCCGCTGAGAAGCAGGGCTTCGGTACGCCGGCAGGATTTTCGTCACGTGGAAACGACAACGGCACGGGCAGCGATACGGCCGGACAGCCTGCTGATCCATCAGTTGCTCCGAACCTGCGGCCGGACATCACCGGCTCCGGAGTCGATATCAAGAGCGCACGCTCGAAGGCTCCGGGTGTAACGAATATCGCGGGCACCATTCCGATCTTTGTGGGTGCGAATGATCTCTCGACAATCCCGCCCGCTTACCTGCCGTACTACACGACGTCGCAGGGAACCAGCTTCTCGACGCCACAGGTCTCAGGGATTGTCGCCCTGATGCTCGAGGCAAATCCGCTTCTGACGCCCGACCAGATCGTAACGCTGCTGCGGCAGACGGCAACGCCGATGCCCTACGAGGAACGCGTGGTCGGCGCCGGCTATGTCGATGCGCACAACGCCGTGCGTGCCGCGATGTCGCTACCGGCGGTGCCGCATCCGGCAAACCTGTTTCCGTCCGACGACCCGAACGCGCCGCAGATCGTTAACGGTGCGGACGATCAGCTCGGTACCACCGCACAGGATATTCGTGCTGCCTATTTCAAATACGATCCGGTCGCGAACCAAATCGTCTACCGGCTGAGTGTCACCGACGCATCCGTCCGCACGCCGAACATGCGGTGGTCATTGACATCGGCATTTGGCGCGGTCGAGGTTTTCGTCACCGCATCGGTTGACGAGACCGCTGTCACATACGAGTACGGAAAGATCACGACGCTCGCGACCGGTACGCAAAATCAGGAGACGATCGGCGCGGCGGACTTCGGTGCAATCGAGGGCAATGAGATCACCATCAAGCTCGGTCTTGAAAAGGTGAACGCCGCGGTCGGGAGTGACGTCCTCGGAACGACCTCGACGAACACGCAGGCCGAAGCTCAAATACTTATCGGTTCATCACTGTCCGGCGGCCTTCTCCTGAACGCCGATTCGGGAACCGGCTCGAGCTTTGACGTCGCTCCGGCCGAGCCCGACCCGACACCTACACCTACACCTAGCCCCACGCCTACTCCCACACCGTCACCGTCACCAACTCCAGACCCCGGTGGTGACAACGGCGAAGATGGCGACTTCCAGGAGCGCTACTCAGGTACGATCCAGCCAGGGCAATCGTCGGTCGAGATTCCTTTTTCGCTTCGACGTGGCGAGCTTGATGCGAAGATCAAGCAGAACCACGGAAACCAGCGGATCTATTTCGAGCTGCTGGATGCGAGCGGGAACCTGATCGCGATCGCTGCAGACGATACGATCGAACTAAGTAACCTTGCGCGCGGAAACTATATATTCCGTATTCGCGGCAACGTAACGAGGGCAGTCGATTTCACCATCAATTCTGAACAGGGACAATGACAATGGAAGACGACGGCGATTAGATCGCCGTCGTCTTATTGTTTGATGAAAAGCTCCTCCGCATTCCACATCGAGTAAGGGAACATCGGGCTCGGCGAAAAGTTTCCGACGCGTGAGTTCGCCGCCGAAACAACGTGGCGGGTGACGATCGGGATGACGGGCGACGCGTCAGCGAGGATTCGCTGGATCTCGCGAAACGTCGATTTCCGTTTTTCAGGATCGGACTCGCGGGCCTGCTCGGCGAAAAGCTGATCGACCTTCGTTTCCCATTCGGTCGAAGGCGACTTTTGATTCGGCCTCCATTGATGCGCATCGCCGCTGCTCAGCATCAGGTTGCCGTAGCTTGATGGCTCAAGATCCGTAATGGACAGACCGAGCAGTATCGCATCGTATTCATAGGACCTGGTCCAGGCGTTCGTGACCGCGGCGAACTCGATCGGCACGACCTGGATTCTTATGCCGAGCTTCGCCAAGTCTTCCTGGATCACTGCGGCCATCAGCTTGCGGGGTTCGCTTTCAGCGGGGACCAGCAGCGAGAACTCGACGCGATTACCTTGCGCGTCAACCAGTTCCGGCGTATCGGCGCCTCCGCGCCTGGTGAAACCAGCTTCTTCCAGCAGCGAAGCTGCTCGAACAAGGTCGTACGCGATCTTCGGTAAATCCGGATTGGCCCAGATTCGGTTCGCCGGTGATACGACGCCGTAGAGCGGCGTTGCCAAACCCTGAAGCGTCGAGCTGGCGATTGAGTCGCGGTCAACCGCCATTGAAACCGCCCTTCTAAACCTGACATCCGAGAACCATGGGAGCTTGACCGGATTCAGCCGCGTGCCGTCCGGCTTGGCGGGATTCAGATTGAACCAAATATAATCGACCCCAAGACTCGGGCCGAGATCGAAGGCCCTCACGGCTCCGCCGGCGTTAAGCAGCGATGCATAATCCGTCGGGCGTATACGGTCCACGATATCAATTGTCGTTTGATCCAACCCGACGCGTGCCTGATTCGCATCGGGCACTACCTCGAGAGTCAGTTCATCAAGATACGGGAGTTGCGCTCCCTGTGCGTCCCGTTTCCAATAATGAGGATTGCGTTTGAGGACGATCCGTTCGGCGGCCGCTGCCGACGCGACAACGAAGGGACCGCTCGACACCACGGATGCGGGCGCCGCCGTTATCTTCCACGCCTCGGAAAGCCGGCCCGCTTTTTGATCGGCTTCGAGAGTATTTCTCGGCAGCACCGCAATGTTATAGAGGTAATTGTCAGGGGCCGCTATCGTTTCTGGAAGGACCAACTGAAGATTTCGGTCATCGATCACCTTTACAGATATCGGCTTGCCGTTGATAAGGAGCGCGTCCCGGAACACCTCTGCCCTGTTCCGTTCATCGTAAGTGGCCTCCAGCGTGAACGCCACGTCACTACTCGTCAGGGGTTGCCCGTCCGAAAACTTCAGGCCATCTCGAAGCCTGATGTTGACCGAACGCCGATCGGAGCCGGTGGTCCAGGCTTCCGCGAGGCCAGGCACGTAAGTTTGCGTTGAATGATCGAACTCCACCAGCCGGCTGTTGAGCAGGAAGAACGCCATTGCGATCGACGGCTCGTCGTTTGCAAGAAGATAGTTGAAAGTTTTGGGTGGAGAAGATACACGATAGACCAACTTCCCGCCCCGTGTGCCGATTCTTCGTTGCTCGGGCTTGGGGGTGCCTGTCGTAGTGTTTGATGCGGGCGGTTGTCCGCACGAAAACAGAAGGGGAAGCAGAAGAAAAACAGCGAGTCGAAAGTATGTGAACGGCCGCATGGTGGTATTCTCCGGCAGCAAGTTAGGGAAGCCGAAATTCGAAGGAGTAAACTGTTGAGAGTGTAAGAAGTTTTGTTTTGCAGATCAAAGAACAATACTGAGGAATAGCCGTAGCCCCACGCAGCGTTCCTCATAAGAGGCGAGAATGATCAGGTTGCTGCTGAGAAAATGTCTGCAAGGGCTCATGATGATACTGATCGTTTCCGCAGTGACGTTTGCATTACTCGGGTTTGCAGGAGGCGACGCCCTCACGCAGTTGCGAGATAACCCGCAGATCTCAGCGGAGACGATCGAGCGCCTGCGTAGCGTCTACGGCCTCGATCAACCACTACCGATACGATACTTTCGGTGGCTTTCCGGCGCGGTCACCGGAGACTTGGGCGAGTCAACATACTTTCGTGTGCCGGTGAGCGGCCTCGTATGGGCGCGTTCGGTAAGTACATTTCTGCTCGGGACAGCCGCCTTTGCAATCGCACTCACGTTTGCTGTGCCGCTAAGCCTCATCGGCGTGCGATACACATCAAAGACGATTGCTGCATTCATCGACTCGTTGATCCTTGTGACAGCCTCGACGCCGCGGATCGTCCTTGCGCTCGTCGCGCTCGCGATATCCGTCCGATTGACTGCGTCCGCTATGGACAGGTCTTCGACGGTTCTGTTCTGGCTGGCGGCGCTGGCCCTGTCGGCACCGCTGATTTCGGCTTTGCTGGCGCAGTTTCATGGCGAATTACAGCGGACGATGCGGGAGGATTTCATCAAGCTTGCGCGGGCAAAAGGCTTAAGCGAGAGTGCCGTGATCCTTCGCCACGCGGTCAGGCCTGCACTCAATCCGGTTCTGACGATCGCCGGCCTCTCGCTTGGCGGTGTGCTGGGAGGTTCCGTAATCGTCGAATCCGTGCTCGGACGGCAGGGATTAGGAACATTGATGGTTTCAGCCGTGCGCGGGCGTGATCTGCCGTTGGTAATGGGAATCGTCCTATTTACCAGTACAGCGGTTTGGCTCGGAAATGCCCTTGGCGAGTTGCTGCAGGCGGTCAACGACAAGCGCATTCGCGACCTCGGCTTTTGAATCAACATCTATCAAGAGATGGTTTCACCAGACGACGAACTGATCGCGTTGCGGTCTTTGGTTGGCTCGTTATAGGGCTGTTCGCGTTAGCGGCTGTTTTCGCCGGCTTTCTTGCACCGTACGATCACAGCGCTCAGTCGCGATTTGAGCCATCCGCGCCTGCGACGACGATACACTTCAGCGGTCTGACGCCGATCATTCATCCACGGCGCCTTGACGATCCACTTCGCCGCACGTACACGGAAAACACGTCAGTCGCCTTTCCGGTGGGATTCTTCGTCCGAGGGTATTCATATAAGTTGCTCGGCATCGGTGAAACCGACGTACATCTGTTCGGGGTTAGAAGCACTTCGGGCATTGCTCCCAGGATCAATCTTCTGGGAACTGATCAATTAGGCCGCGACCGTTTCTCCCGTTTGCTCTACGCCGTGCGGTTCTCGCTCATGGTTTCGTCAATCGGCGTTCTGGTCGCTTGCCTCGTTGGTATTTCAATCGGAGGTGTAAGCGGCTATGCGGGCGGGCTGGTTGACACGTTTCTAATGGGTGCGACGGACGCCATGCTCGCCCTGCCGACACTGATCCTCATACTCGGGGTACGTGCGGCTTTTCCGCTGGAGCTGCCAATAACCCGGGCAGCTTTGCTTCTGATACTGATCTTCGCCCTGACCGGCTGGGCGGAGATGGCCCGGCTGACGCGCGGACTCGTGCTGTCATTGCGAAAACGCGAGTTCGTTCTCGCGGCAGTCGCTTTGGGCCTAAGTCGAACGAGAGTTTTGTTCCGCCACATTCTTCCCAATATTTTGCCGTCGCTACGAACGCGGGGGTTCCTGCTGCTGCCAACATTCTTGCTTGCTGAGGTTGCTCTGTCATACCTTGGCGTCGGGCTGCAGGAACCGGAACCAAGCCTTGGGAATATGCTCACTGCCGCAAGCGATCTCCATCAGCTTCGTTCGCAAACCTTTAGCGTACTGTCGCCGGCACTCGCCGTGTTGTTGTTCACACTCGGGGTACGATTGATCGGCAGAAGCGAGGGGGCCTATTAAGGAGGTGGCCACGATCCCGTCACCCTTTGCTCCGGGAAAGTCGTGGTCCATGATGTGGACGACTAAGGCTCCCCCACAATTTGGGCAAACGAAGAACGGCGGCGGGTAACGGTCGCCGCAAGTGCTTGAATATTGGTCGGGGCGAGTGGATTCGAACCACCGACCACGTCCTCACCAGAGGCACGGACACACAGAGGGTCACAGAGAAAAACTGAAGAAAAACTACTACCCGTTCGTCCAAGACTTACGATGAAGATCATTCGCGTGATGGTGCTATGTTGGGTAGCCCTCTTGGGTTCGGTTGCGGTGTACGCTAAAGACGCGCCTATTCAATACAAGATCCGAATTGATCTCGCCGATCTCACAAGCTTTGCTGTCGAGATGAAGATCCCGAGGCAGCGGCCCGGTTTGCTGCGGGTGGCGATGGCAGTCCACCCTGAATACGACGATCGGTACTTTCGCTACATTGAAAATTTCTCCGCATCCGACCCGCGCGGCGGTCAACTCACCGTTGCTCGTGAACAAGACACGCTCTGGCGTATCGACAACGCACCGCCGAAGACACACATCCGATATCGTCTTCGTCTGCCCATACAACAGGGGGAGCTTCGTCAATCGTGGAAGCCGTTCCTCACACGTGATGGCGGTATGGTCGGTGATCTTCATTCACTCATGTATGTCGTTGGCGAAGAAAAACGTCGGGCTCAGCTCGACCTCGAAATGCCAGCCGAGTGGACCGCTGCCTCGGGTCTCGAGCCCACATCAAACCCGCGAAGCTTTACAGGTTCTACAGATCTGTTACTCGACTCGCCGATCATGATCGGTAAGCTGAAGCAATGGAAGTTTGTTGCTGCCGGCGTGCCGCACAGTGTCGTGATCTGGTCGGCTTCGGGCCAGCCGACAACCGACCCCGAGCCCGTTCTCGATGGCATTAAGCAACTGGTGACTCAGTCGATCCGTGCGTTCGGTAGGCCGCCCTACCCGCGTTATGCATTTCTGTTACAGGAAGGTGGGCAGTCAGCACTCGAACATCACACGTCGTTGAATGTTGGTCTCTCACTCCGTCTCGAAGATCTCTTTGAAGAGATTGCGCATGAGTACATCCACGTTTGGAACCTGATGGATGTGCGTCCCAAACAGCGGGTTGGTATTCGCTATCGTTTTGCTGATCCGACGGGGGTCCTTTGGTGGAGTGAAGGGGCAACGATAATGTTTTCCGATCTACTCATCCGGCGCGGTCGGATCTCTGGTGAGAGTCGCTCGCGTATCGAACGTCTCGAATCACTGATGACACGATACTTTTCATCGCCCGGCTATTCGACCCAGACTGCCGAGAAGGTCAGCAAGGGAGACTCCCATCCGGAGATTCTCGGCGACAACTTTGCCAGTACTCATCTCCAGGGTGAGCTGCTTGTCACGATGCTTGACCTCGAGATTCGAAGCGAAACAGAAAACCGCAGGAACGCGACTGACGTGATGCGCCGGCTGGCCGAACGGTTCGACTCCGAGCGTGGCATGGACAACACTGATATAGAACGAGCGATAGAAGAAGTGTGCCATTGCGATAAGAAGCAGTTTTTCCGCGACTACATCTACGGTGCGCGCGTGATCGACTTCAACCGCTACCTCCAACTGATCGGACTCCGATCCGAGGTTCAAACCATTCCCGCGGTGGACGACAATGGTCAGTCGGTCGTCGATCTTCGAATCGTTCCGCTTTCGTTTGAGAGTGAAGGTGACTTTAAGGTCAGGATCATGAACCCGGAGAGCATCTGGGCCAAAGCAGGGATCCGCACAGGTGACACAATCATTTCGGCAGACGAAGGAAAAATTTCCACTTGGCAGGATTTTCGTGCCTGGCTGAGACGGTTGAAGATAGGTGACACTGCGCGGCTCATAATCAGCCGGAAAGGAAACACGCAAACTGTCGAAGTGCCCATCAAAGGTTTCTCACGGGCGGTCGTGCGTATCAGTGAATTAAAAGAGGCAACGGCCAAGCAGCTGATGCTTCGCAAGTCATGGCTAAATGCGAATTAACGATCAGTCTGCGATCTCTTCCTGCCTGCATTGAACCTGTGCTGCGAGACTACCCCGCTTACGACCTTGCGTCAGGCTCGTATACTCATTCCCTGACAAATTACCCATCTGTCCAAGTGCTGCTTAACCAGGCCTCGACAATGGAATTCCAAGAGCTATATACAAGCCGACTGCAGCAAAGAGAAGGGAAGCAGTTGTACTTCGTTCAGATTGCGGTAAAAATCGGGGGGCGTATTTCGACTCTCAACCTGGTGCTGGTAGCGTTCGATTTCAAACGGTTCGTACGTGTCATTATGCTGGCACTGCACGCAGCACCAGCTATCGCTTCGCAGTAATGACGATGTCCCGTTTTAGCCCCACTGGAAGCATCACCTGCGAGCTGCTCAAGTTGATAGCCCCTTCTGCGCTAAAAATAAAAGCTTAAATTTCTTCAAGACATGACTGGCCAACGCTGCTTGGCTAGCGGGACTATTCGGCACCCAAATTGGGTCTAGTCTTTCAACCTCGGGTAAGCGAGTGGTTAGACGCACTACAAGTTTGCTAGGACGCTCTTTACAACCTTCAGGCCCGCCCTCAACACTACATTTCTCCTGTCATATCGCGGGTCGTACGATGCCACCCCGCAGGCAGATATCGTGAATCGCGCACCAATCATCTCTATGGCCTTTTCGATTTGCGACACGCTGAGGCCATTGGGTGCGGCAAATTCATTGGCTGGCGCTTCCGCAGGATCGAGAACATCTAAATCGAAGTGTAGATAAATTCTTGGAACACGAACCCTCAAAGCGTTAAGCGCCGAGTTAAGAGCTTTTTCTATGCCCGACCGCCTGATTGTTTCGGCCCCAACAATAGTGCCGCCGGATTCTTCAAACAATGTCTTTTCTTCCGGGTAGAAGTCGCGTCCGCCAACGTGAAGAATACTGGCTGCGGAAACGGGCCGGAAGTCCGGAATCGAGGCTGCCATCTTCTTCCAGCAAAGACCAGCCGCTGTGGCCAACGCCATCCCGTCAAGGAAGCCGCTTTCAGTTGTCTCTGGGGTGTTGAAGTCCCCGTGACCATCAAACCAAATGATCCCCAATTTATCGTTTGAGGCAATCCCGGCGACCGTCCCTAGAGCGGCGTTACAATTCCCAGAGAGTACAAGCGGGAAGAATCCGTTGTTGTAAGCGAGGCGGACTCGCTCCGCCAGAGACCGATATAACTCAAACGTAGTTTTAATCTCCGCCCGAAACTGACTCTGCGCCTCGACACAGTGAATGTAAACATCATGGCCCTCATGTCGTAACGCATCCTCGACACCACGCTGTACAAAGTGTTCCGGCCCAGAGCCCATGCGGATACTTCTATGCCCTGAATCGTACGGGACTTGGATAATCTGAACTTTCATTCTCCGATATCTTTAGTGCCGCGACTTTACCTGCATACAGATAATATTTCATCCACGAGCATAAATCATGCTCATTAAATTATTTTGCCAGGCAGCCGCCAGCGCACCTCATCAGGAGGATAATGCAAGTGCATTGACGGCTGCTGCATACAAAAAAAGAAGACGGAGTGGTAATTTTTAAACGCTGTAAAGGAAGAAGATCACAGTTGACCATTCACAATGTAAGCGGCCACCATCGACGGTTGAGTTAATGCCTTAAAGGCGATCCTAGTGAGCCATGACGCATCGGTACGCGAGCTCTCATTTAGTTATACCGATCGTTAGTGGCGGGGGATCCTATTAGCGACCAGATATACATAGTTATGCCGCTGTGCCTGGATTAGCTTCAGAATGTCTGAGGAGGAAAGAAATGAAACGAATTTCTGCTGAAATGGCTATCCTCTCCCTTATCGCTTGCACCTTCACAGTTATGGCTCAAGAATCCAGAACGACGAGCGCGCGTGCCAAAGATGAGGCTGCCATCCGCGAAAACGTAAAGCAGATGGAGAGCGGGTGGGGCTAAGAGCGGCGAGTCATTTGCCAAGCCCTTCGCTGAGGATGCCGATTTCGTCATCATCAATGGCATGCACATCCGAGGACACGACGCCATTGAGAACAATCATCAGCAAATCTTCAGTACCCATTTACAAGAACACGACCGTGAGTCTCACCGTCACGCAGATTCGATTTCCTCCGCCCCGATGTCGCGTTAGTTCACGTTAGAGGTCACTGGTATGCGCCGGAGTCGGAGCGAGAGTTAGCGGTGGACGCGACGATGGTGATGGTAATGACGAAGGCGGGCGGCAAATGGAAGATCGCCTCGTTTCAAAACACGAAGGTCGCAGGCCCGCCGCCCAGTAAGTAGCGCGGAGTGGACGATTTCTTCAGAGGGCGGCATAACAAGAGCATGCCGCCGGACGCCGGCTCCGCGCCACGCTTCGACAAATAAATGCAACGTAAACACAAGTGGGAGACAACCTCACATTCGTCTTAGTGTCAGAAACTAACAGGCCCTCCCAACGAAAAACTGATCCAAATCGCCGCGACGAAAGCACTTGAAGCCGCGACGGGTCTGTTCGCTCAAGTGGTCGCCGGTCGGCGACATCGTTAACATCAATAACAAAAGAAGGAGACTCGCCATGCGCATGTTGAAACGCTCACTTATCGGTTTGCTTGTAATAACATTGTTCGTTGGTTTTATGATTGTTCCATCCAGCACCAGTGGCCGGACTGACAAGGGTATCAATTTGCAGGAAGCTCAGGGCCCAGGAAACGTTGAGAGATTTCGCAGAGCGGAACGCCCTGTGCCGAATGGGTATATAGTCGTGCTGAACGATCTCGCGGCTGGGCCCAAGGGTGAACACTCTCTGGTCCCCACAGTCGCCGCCAATCTTAGAGCCATTCACGGCGGATCGGTCAACCGCATTTATCAGCACGCGTTGCTCGGTTTTTCCATCAGACTGCCTGAAGCTGCCGCACGACGTCTCAGCCTTGATCCACGCGTTGCCTTCGTGGAAGAGGACAGCGAGATCACGCTCTCGACCACGCAGGCGAACGCCACCTGGGGTTTGGATCGCATTGACCAACGCAATCTTCCACTGTCAACCTCCTACACCTATAACTCTACGGGCTCCGGTGTTAAGGCATACGTCATCGATACCGGGATTCGCGCTACGCACCAGGATTTGGCGGGACGTGTGCTGGCGGGTACAAACACGGTCGACGCTACACCCAGCACAGAGGACTGTAACGGTCATGGTACGCACGTATCAGGCACCATTGGCGGTACAACTTTCGGGGTAGCGAAGGACGTCACGTTAGTCGCAGTTCGAGTCTTTGGTTGCGGCAACTCTACTACCACGGCAGCAATCATTGCGGGTGTTGACTGGGTGACAGGCAATCACCAGGCAGGCCAGCCCGCAGTTGCTAACATGAGTCTTGGTGGCGGTGCTAACACATCGTTGGATACGGCTGTGCGGAACATGATCGCGGACGGCGTCTCCTGTGCAATTGCGGCGGGCAACGGTAATGCCCTTGGTCTTCCGGTCAACTCATGTAACCAATCTCCGGCGCGCGTTACTGAAGGGATCACGGTGGGTGCTTCAGACATTAACGATGCAAAAGCTTCGTTCTCGAACTACGGTACGTGTGTAGACCTGCATGCGCCGGGAGTGAACATAACATCGTCATGGGCCACGTCTGATACGGCAACAAATACGATTAGCGGTACGTCGATGGCATCGCCTCACGTAGCTGGTGTCGCTGCGCTGTATCTGCAGGGGAATCCAACGGCGTCGCCGGCACTGGTGCAGCAGACGATTAAGAATCTATCGACGAAGGGTGTAGTGACGGGAACGAGCGGCGGGTTATTTGGCGGTTCCACTCCGAACAACCACCTGTTGTTCACGAACTTTTGATTCTGTGGTGATTCAGAAACTTCAGAGGCAGGCGGCGGATTCGCGACCCACCGCCTGCGTTTGGCCTTTTCAGGATCAACACGAAAGGGTGATTTGCCGGTCCGGCAGCATTTCAGACCAAGACGTCGAGAGGGCTCCAGAGTTGGAACGTTAGTTTTCTGCTCCCGCGACATGCTGCCAGCATGGGCATGCCGCTCGCTGCGTGCCGCACACTGGTGTGCAGCATCTGCTCTTTGAAAAAATGACCTCGGAAAAAGTTCCTCTACGCATCTGGCGACGAGGAGGTTGAACCTTATTTGGAATGGCACGTTTACTTAAATTGGGCGGTATTACTCTTCCGGACTTCGTCTTCCTTGGCAAGTCTTGCCACGACAATTGTCAGTTCATGAGGGTCTACAGGTTTGGACAAATAGATTTGATAGCCTGCTTTCAGCGCTCGGACGCGATCTTCGGGGCGTCCGTACGCAGTTAATGCTGCCGCTGGTATTGATCCGCCGTGCTTGGGATCGAGTCCCCTAACTTTTCGCAACAACGAATACCCGTCCTCGCCCGGCATCTCTATATCCGCCAACATCACGTCAGGCTCCCAAAGTTCAAGTGCTTCGAGCGCTTCTGCACAGGACGTCACCGTCAAGACTTCTGCCTTCGCTTGTAACAGCATTTCAGTAATTACATCGCGAAAATCAGCTTCGTCATCTACCACGAGGATCCGCAGACCGTCTAATGAGGCTTCTTCGGCACTAATGACTCCATCATAATCCGGTGAATTAGCTACTGCGGGCTTGCTGATTCCATCGTACTGGGTGAGTCGAGGAAACATCATTCTAAAAGTTGCGCCCTGACCTTCTCCGGCACTTTGAGCTTCAATGACACCGCCGTGGTGTTCTACCAGATATCGCACGATAGAAAGTCCAAGACCGAGACCGGCGTGTTTTCGCGTGGCAGAGCTGTCAGCTTGCCGAAAGCGTTCAAATACATACGGCAAAAATTCGCGGCTGATGCCCTGGCCGGTGTCACTCACGGTGATTTCGACATGAGTACCAAGCCTTTGGAGTTGGACGTCAATCCGGCCGCCGCTAGGAGTAAATTTGATTGAGTTAGAAAGCAGATTCCAGATGATTTGTTGTAATCGATCCGGATCTCCCGAGATATAACCGGTCGTGGCATCAACTTCGGACTGTACAAAGATTTGCTTAGCTTCGGCAGCGGGCCTCATGGCCTCAACGGTTTCTTTAATGATCGGGTGCAATTCGAGCGGTCGCGTCTTTAAGCGTAACTTCCCAGTGGTAATGCGCGAAATGTCTAATAAGTCTTCGATAAGTTGTGTTTGAGCTCGCGCATTTCGCTCGATGGCGTCCATGCCGCGATCTGCCGTTATCGAATCAAGTTTGCCGCTGCGCAACATTCGTGACCAGCCGACCATGGCCGAGAGAGGAGTACGTAGTTCATGTGAGACCATCGCGAGAAACTCGTCCTTGGCACGATTCGCAGCCTCCGCCTGAGACCGAGCAGCACGTTCGCGTTCCAGTAGCTGAGACCGTTCGCGTTCGAGGGATCCGCGCGCCACAGCGTACCGTAACGAACGGATTAACAGGTGACTATCGACTTGACCTTTGATTAGATAATCCTGCGCCCCGGCGTTAACACACGCGACGGCAGCCGTCTCGTCGTTAAGTCCGCTTAGCACGACTATAGGCAAGTTCGGCGCAGCATTCCGGAAGGTGATGAAAGTGTCGAGCCCATGACTGTCGGGCAATGACAGATCAAGTAAGACAACGTCAAACTCAGTCTCCGTGAGACGCGCCAGCCCATCCCTAAGCCGATCCACACACTCCAGACTAAACTTCGCGTACTTGGCATCGACCAGCATCTCTCTGATCAAACGCACGTCACCAGGATTATCTTCAATTAACAACACCCTAAGATTTTCAGCGTCCATTTATCTGCACCTGCATTATGACCTCAATTATTGCAAACCCATTGATTGCGGCGTTCATGATGAACTCGTAGCTTGCTGTGACGGCGGCAGCTTCACGATCACAAACCAAAAATCTCGTATTGCCTGCACAACGTTGAAGAACTGATCCAAATCTACAGGCTTTGTGACGAAGCAATTCGCGTGGAGTTGGTAAGATGCCACAATGTCCTGGTCAGCCTTAGAACTAGTTACAATTACCACCGGAATTCTTCGCAGAAGCTCGTCTTGTTTAATTGTCGCCAACACTTCGTGTCCGTTCAGTCTGGGAAGGTTTAGGTCCAAGAGGACTAAATCCGGTAGGGCGACCGACGAATACTTTCCTTCCTGACGCAACAGGGTAAGGGCCTCAAGCCCGTCCCGGGCAACGGTGATGTGGACGTGGATCTTCGCATCTTTCAGGGCTTCCTGGATCAGCCGCACGTCGCCGGGATTATCTTCTACGAGAAGCACTTCAATGGACCTACAATCCGGTATATCGCACATTATTCCCCCCTGTCATGATTCATTTAGCAAAAAACAGAATGTAGCGCCCGCTCCTGGCTCTGATTCAACCCAGATACGGCCTCCATGACGCTCCACAATTTTCTTGCAGATAGCGAGTCCGATGCCAGTGCCAGGATATTTTTCGCGGGTATGCAAACGTTGAAAGATGACGAAAATACGCTCAGCATACTGCGGTTCAATGCCAATGCCGTTATCACTTATTCGGAAAAGCCATTGGCGATTCCGTCGTTCGGCGCTTACATGCACCCTGATCGGATCCGAACCACGGAACTTTAGCGCGTTGCCAATGACATTTTGAAATAGTTGCAGGAGCTGTGTTTCGTCGCCTGATACTGTTGGCAAAGGATCTGAAGTTATAGTCGCTTTCGTCTCTTCAATAGCGACACGCAGGTTGTTGCAGGCAACGTCAAAAATGGCAGAGCAATCCGTGGGTACGAGTGGTCGCGCTCTTGTGCCCACACGGGAGTACTCAAGGAGATCGTTGATTAAACGCGACATGCGTTTGGCGCCGTCAGCAATGTAATCGATGAACTCGTCCGCATCGGTATCGAGATTGCCGCGGTAGCGGTTAACCATTAATTGCGTGAAGCTGGTTACCATTCTGAGCGGTTCTTGCAAGTCGTGAGAAGCAACGTAAGCAAATTGCTCCAGCTCAGCATTGGAGCTCGCAAGGGCCTGAGCCCTGATTTCTAATTCATGCTCCGCACGTTTGCGCTCGGCCACTTCCTGCTCGAGTTCCGCGTTCGCTCTGGCCAATTCGGCAGTACGCTCTTGTACTCTGATTTCCAGTTCATCGTAGGCCCTCTTAAGTTTCTCTTCTGCCGTTTTGAGTTCGGTAATATCGAAGGCCACTCCGTGAATAAACCAGGGCTGCCCGTCGTTATGTCGGACCATCTTTGCTTCGCAGTGAAATGAAATCACCCGTCCGTCTCGCGCGATGACGCGATATACGGATCGCAAGGGCTGGCCCGTAAGGAACATCTGGGCCGCCTCAATATTCCAACGGCCCCGATCGTCAGGATGGACCTGGCGGTACCACCTGACCGGATCATTCAGCCATTCCTCCTGCGAGAAACCAAGGATCGCCTCAATCTGCGGACTTACGTAGGCTTCACCTATACCCTTGTCGAGGAAGGCCAGAAAGACCACGGCTGGAATTTGTTCGATCAGCGTTTGATAACGGGCGACGACATCTGAGGTTTGGTCCGGACTTATCGTGGGCCGTTTGTTTATAAACTCCTTCGTAAACGGTTGCAGCGCCGCATCTACAGAAGAATAGACGTTAGCTAACGTGCTCAGAACGCTTTCTGCCTCTGCCACATCCGGGAGGGGCTCGCTCGCCAGAGATGTCGTTATAGCTTTATGCATGGATCCGCTACTGAGATATTCTCAGACGATCGAACAGAGGGGACGAACTGGGGGGTACGATTATCGATCGCTAACGTTAGCCGTTAGTCGCCGTTGCGGCGATTTCGCCACGCAGGCGCTTTGTTCAATGAAGCCTGCGTAAAGCGGCGAAGAGCTCGTATGGCCTGGCCATAGGTCGCCACCGCGTTTGAAGAGAGAAGAGAACCAGGGGGCTGATTCATAAATGGCATAAATTTGTCCGGAAAGCCAGGCATGGTGCAGCCTATACAAATACCCCCAACGTTGGGGCAGCCGCCGAGTCCGGACATCCAACCACGTTTGCCGACATTACACTGAACCACGGGTCCCCAGCAACCCAATTTCACGATGCACTCCCGCTCACCATAAGTTTCCGTAAACTGAGCCTGTTCGTAGTAGCCGCCACGATCGCAGCCTTCATGAATTGTCGCTCCAAAAAGCCATGTCGGTCGCAGGGCTTCGTCGAGTGGAATCATCGGCGCAGTTCCGGCGGCCTGACGAAGCAAATAGAGCAGGGTCTCCATGAAGTTGTCCGGCAACACTGGGCAACCAGGAACATTAACGATCGGGATTCCAGCTTTCGATTTCCATTCCCAACCCAGGTAGTCAGCCAATCCCATGCAGCCAGTGGGATTGCCTTCCATCGCGTGGATCCCGCCGTACGTGGCGCACGTACCCGCGGCGACGATGGACCAGGCCCTTGGCGCGAGGCGATCGATCCACTCACAGGTAGTGAGAGGCTGCCCGGTTTGCTTGTCCGTCCCGAATCCTGCCCAATAGCCTTCTACTTTATTCCGTTCATTCGGAATAGAGCCTTCAACCACGAGTATGAATGGTTCGAGCTTACCTTCCGCGGCAAGATAGAAGCGGTCCATGAATTCATCACCGACCTCAAACGACAGAACGGGATTGTGAAAATGAACTTTTGGGATGCCCGGTATCGCACCGAGCACGATGTCTTCAAGGCTGGGTTGAGTAGCTGCAGTAATGGCAATCGTGTCACCATCACAACCAAGACCAGCGGTGATCCACAGAATGTCAATCTCGAGGATCGGTGGAGCTTTCTCGGTAGCCAAATCTAACATATCGGTCTCACTCATCATTCCAAGCTCATTAACAAATCCGGGGCAACTGCTCTCCAACGAGCATGTCAACAATGCGCGTGCCGCCGAAACCCGTTGTCATTGAAACGATCCCTGCTGGCTCCGCCTGCACTTCTCCAATGATAGACGCTTGCCGCGCCAGTGGATGCGCCTGCATCCGCCGGAGGATGGGGCCGGCTGATTCCGGGCTTACTACTGCGATCAGTTTTCCTTCGTTCGCTACATATAGTGGATCAAGACCCAGGATTTCGCACGCGCCGTGAACCTCATCGCGCACCGGAAGGCGTTCCTCATAAATTCGAATGGCTAGTTCCGAAGTGAGAGCGAACTCGTTCAGAGTTGTGGCCACACCGCCCCGCGTGGGATCGCGAAGGCAGTGAATTGCTTCAATGCCGCTGCTCTGTTGCGCTTCGTCCAGCATTTCATGGACCAACGAGTTCAGCGGCGCTGTATCGCTTTCGATTGTGCTTTCCAATTCCAGTTCTCCGCGCGCAATCATAATCGTCGTGCCGTGATCTCCGATTGGTCCACTTAGAATCACTTTGTCACCCGGCCGCGCGTTTGCAGCCGAAATTTGTGCGCCTGTTTCGAGTACTCCAACGCCCGCTGTATTGATGAAGAGTTTGTCTACGGCGCCTTTTTGCACGACCTTAGTATCTCCCGTGACTACTGACACTCCAGCAGCATCGGCGGCGGCGCGCATTGAGCCGACTATGCGTTTTAAGTCTTTAACCGGAAACCCTTCTTCAATTATGAAACCAGCAGAGAGATAAAGTGGACGAGCTCCGCTGATCGAGATGTCATTGATTGTTCCATTGACCGCGAGTGAGCCAATGTCGCCTCCGGGAAAGAACAGTGGATCTACCACGAACGAATCAGTGGTGAATGCGAGGCGCGTGGGTGTAACGACATCGAATACCGCTTGATCTTCAAGTTTTTCCAGCAGCGGATTTCTCAGTATTTCTACAAAG
Source organism: uncultured Acidobacteriota bacterium (assembly GCA_963826255.1). Lineage (GTDB taxonomy): Bacteria > Acidobacteriota > Blastocatellia > Pyrinomonadales > Pyrinomonadaceae > PSRF01. The sequence continues at coordinate 3,302,579 of CAWGWK010000002.1, read as the reverse complement.
ACCCCTTCTATAAGATCGTGCATGGCCTTGCCGCCGCTCCCGTGGGCCATGGTGATATGCGGATCTTTGAATGGCAGTTTGCGCCGTCGCGCGCGTTCGACGCGCTCGAACAATGATGACGGCGAAAAAGTTTTTCCCGGTGAAGTTGTGCTACTCATGCTGTTACCACCGCCCGGGATCGCGAAGCAATCTTCGACAATCGACCAAAGTTGTAATAAGCCGCGCATGCTCCTTCAGATGAGACCATGCACGAGCCGATGGGTGTTTCCGGAGTACATGCAGTACCGAAGACTTTGCACTCCCAGGGTTTCTTGACCCCTTTTAAGATTTCGCCGCACTGGCAAGCTTTGGGATCGGCAATTTTCAGACCGGGTAGGTCGAATCTAAGCTCTGCATCGAAGGCTGAATACTTGCGGTTGAGTTTCATCCCACTCCGTGCGATCGATCCCAACCCTCGCCACTCAAAGTAGTCGCGCAGCTCAAAAACCTCACAGAGTACTTCGAGCGATTTCGAGTTGCCGTCGCGGCCCACAACCCGGCTATATTGATTTTCAATTTCTGCGCGACCTTCGACGCATTGCTTAACCACCTTATGAATAGCCTCGAGAATATCCAGCGGTTCAAAACCGGCAACTGCCATGGGCTTTCCATAATCACGAGCGACGAACTCATAGGGTCGCGTGCCGATAACTGTGCTGACGTGACCCGGTCCGATAAAGCCGTCAAGTTTTAGATCCGGCGATTCAAGCAACGCTCTTAGCGCAGGTACAATCATGATGTGGTTGCAAAAGATTGTGAAGTTTTCGATCCCCTCCTTGTCAGCCTGAAGGATAGTCATGGCGGTGGACGGCGCGGTTGTTTCAAAACCAAGCGCCAGAAAGACGATCTGTCGTTGCGGGTTCTTTCTGGCGATCTTAAGGGCGTCAAGTGGTGAGTAAACCATTCGCACATCCGCACCGCTGGCTTTGGCTTCGAGCAAACTTATTGATGAACCCGGGACACGCATGGCGTCGCCAAACGTCGTAAAGATCACATTTTCCTGCCGCGCAAGAAAGATCGCATCGTCAACTCGACCTAGAGGAATGACGCAAACCGGGCAGCCCGGACCGTGAATCATCTCGATGTTGCTTGGCAGCAGGTCTTCAATACCATACTTGAAAATGGAATGTGTATGGCCGCCGCAGACCTCCATGATCTTCAATGGCTTATTTGTCAAAGACGCTATCTCCTGCGCCAGCCGCCGGGCGATGTGTCCCTGTCTGTATTCGTTAACGAATTTCATACACCCAAGCCGTTCGTTGTTTCTGTAGTTTCAAGTAATGCAGGATGTTGCAGGAATTCGTGGACCATATCCCACAAAATGTGATAAAGGGCGACGTGCGTCTCCTGCATGCGGTGGACGCTGCTGGTGGGCACCGTGAAACAGAAATCCAGCAATCCTTCGCGGCTCATATTTGCCATCTCTCCTCCATCGTTGCCACTGAATCCAATGGTGATGAGTTTTAATCGCCGCGCTGTCTCAAAAGCATGAAGCAGGTTTTTTGAATTGCCGCTCGTGGAGATAGCGAGAAGAACGTCTCCCTCCTGAGCAAGCGCAATAATCTGCCGCGCGAATGCATCCTCGAATCCAACATCATTGGCAACTGCCGTAATCATGGCCATGTCGTTCGTGAGACAAATCGCAGGTAGAGCCTTGCGGCCAACCGTAATCGGGTGCATGAACTCAACGGCTACATGCTGAGCGTCGGTAGCTGAACCACCATTACCACAGATCATAAGCTTGCGCCCACGATGGAAAGCCATGGCCATCGCCAGAGAAGCGGCGAGAATAGGTTCCTGGTTTTCTTGGAAGAAGCGGATCTTTATCTCCGCGCTGTCGCGAGCCTTTTCGAGCATTGAAAACTTAAGCGCGGCCATTAACTCCTGCGGCGGCTTGTTCTCTTCATGCAGGAACGGGTAGAAAACTTCCGAGAAATTTCGAAGCTTGTTCGACATTGCTTAGTCTCTCATTCGATCGAACTACTGAATTGCTCAACATCAGTGTCGTAAGTACCCAGTTCTTGCAACAGTCGGAGTGTTTCCGCGGCCTCGCGTTCATCAATCTTGCTCATCGCAAATCCCACGTGAATCAAAACGTAGTCACCGGGATTGATTTGGGTATCCGCGAGCAGGCCCAGGTTAACGTTGCGCCTGACACCGCCGACTTCAACCTTCGCGATTCGGTTCGCTTCGTCCACCAACTCAACCACACGTCCGGGAATCGCCAGGCACATCAGTGAATGCTCCCTGATTGGATCAGCGCATGCGCGACCGCTGCCTGGCCCAAGGAAATTCCACCATCGTTGGGAGGCACGCGGCAGTGTGTAAAAACTTCGAAAGATCGCGATTCAAGTTGACGACGCACGCGTTCGAGCAACAGAAAATTTTGAAACACTCCCCCTGATAGGACCACTCGATTCAACCTGCGCTCCTCTCTTATCCGGAGCGCTACGGCGACTATCAGGTCCACCACAGCCTGATGAAACTTCGCGGAAATGATTGGGGCCGGTGTGCCAGCTAACAGATCTGCTACTACGCTGCGAATCACACTACTCTCGTAAATCAAGCCCCGTTCAAAATCAAGGTCAAACTCATAACCGGCCAGGCAGTCTTTATCCGCAGTTGCTTCCAACGCGATAGCCGCCTGGCCTTCATAGTTCACAACGTCGGCTACACCGACCAAATTTGAAACGGCATCGAACAGCCGGCCCATACTCGAAGTTTCCGGGCAGTTGAGATCGCTCGCCACCATACTTCGGAGATTGGACCAGGCACTTCGAGGCAGCCTTGAAACGAACGAAATGTCCAGCTCCAGAAAATCATCGCCGAAGGCCCGCTGCAAATAGATCGCTGCCATACGCCAGGGCTCGCGTATCGCCTTGGAGCCTCCTGGCATTGGAACGTAATCGAGGTGGGCCAGACGCTCTGCCCGAGCGAAATCGGCAACAAAAAACTCACCACCCCACAAACGCGCATCCGTACCGTAGCCCAACCCGTCCATCGCGACGCCGATCACTTCGCCGTCAACGTTATTGTTGACCATGCAACTCGCGATATGAGCGTGATGATGCTGTACCGCAACTTTTGAAAGGTTATCGAGAGACAAGGCAAACTTCGTCGAAAGATATTCTGGATGGAGATCGTATGCGACGACTTCGGGGTAAACATTGAAGAAACGTTGAAAGTCGTCAATCCCCCGCATGAACGACTCGAAAGTCTCGAGATTCTGAAGGTCGCCGATATGATGACTCAAGTAAGACTGCGACTCACGCGTGAAGCAGAATGTGTTTTTGAGTTCTGCCCCACAGGCAAGGATCGTGCGTTTCGAATTGAATGATAGTTTTAGGGGCAGCGGTGCATAGCCTCGTGACCTGCGCAAGACACTCGCCTTTCCATCGGTCCGAACACGTGCAATCGAATCGTCAGTCCGGCGGTGAATACGCCGGTTGTGCAGCAGGAAGTAATCAGCAACTCGCTTCAATCGTTTCAGAGCGTCGTCATCCGTGTGGCATATAGGTTCATCGGAGATATTACCGCTCGTCATTACGAGTGGGCTTTCAGCATTTTCCAGAAGCAAATGATGAAGTGGAGAATACGGCAGCATGAAACCGAATGTACCGCTCTGCGGGGCGACGGCGTTCGGCAGTAAAGTTTCGTCTCGACGGGTCAGCAGCACGATCGGACGTTGTGGAGACGAGAGTAGATCTTCCTCTGCCGCCGAGACATGGCAGAATCTCTTTATCGCTCCGACCGAACCCGCCATCATTGCGAAGGGTTTATCTTCCCTGAATTTTTTACGTCTCAGCCGTGTGACTGCCTCGGGATTTAAGGCGTTGCAGGCCAAATGAAAGCCGCCGATTCCTTTGACTGCCACAACGTGACCGTCGGAAAAGAGGCACCTTGTAAATTCAATCGGATCCTGGCCGTGATTGATTTCCCGGCCTTCGGCATCAGCTACATACAGATTTGGACCACATCCGGGACAAGCGATAGGCTCAGCGTGAAAGCGGCGATCGAGCCGGTTCTCATATTCCGTCCTACACTCGCTACACATTTGAAAGTCACGCATCGTAGTACGAACACGATCGTAAGGAACGGCTTCAATGATTGTGAAACGCGGACCACAGTTCGTGCAGTTGATAAAAGGAAAACGATAGCGCCGGTCAGAAGGGTCGAATAGTTCTCTGAGACAATCAGAACAGGTTGCAATATCCGGAGAAACGGAAAAATACTTCTCCAACGATGAAGAACTTTCTACGATTCGGAAGTCGTCGTAGTTAAGCGGTGCTAAATCATTCAAACGCTCGAGCAATTGAATGCTGGAAAGCGGCGGCGGATTTGAAGTGATATCGGCAATGAACTGCTCGATGGCCTGCGGCTCGCCTTCGAGATCGATCTGCACTCCGGCATTGTTGTTTTGTATCTGACCTCGCAACGCGCACCGTTGGGCCATGCGAAAAACAAACGGCCGAAAGCCCACGCCCTGGACAACCCCTTGTAAATGTATCTGTACCCTTCGCCCCATCAGTCGTTTCAACCGTACTACATCACTGAACAGCGCTTGCACTAAAGGATTGCCGCTGCGCTTGCAGAAACTCCAGCCACTCGTTGATCCCTTCGCCAGTTTTGGCCGACACTCCCAATACCGGTATACCCGGTCGCACCGCTTGAATGTTCGAGTGCGCCAGTTGCAGATCGAATTCAGCGGCGGCGGCCAAATCCATCTTGCTGATGATCGCAACATCAGCCGTATTGAAGATCGTCGGATACTTCAGCGGCTTATCTTCACCTTCAGTCACGGACATGAGAACGAGACGAAGGGTCTCTCCCAAATCATAGCTTGACGGGCAAACCAAATTGCCGACGTTCTCAATGAAAAGATACTCCAGGTTGGAGAGATCCCACTCGCTAAGTGCGCGTTCCACCATCTGCGCATCCAAATGACAGATGGTGCCGGTCGTTATTTGTTTTACTGGAACCTGGGCTCGGGCGAGACGCGCGGCATCATTTTCAGTTGCCAAGTCTCCCACGAGTGCCGCCACACGATATAGTTCGCGCAACGCGGAAAGTGTTTTTTCGAGAAAAGCAGTCTTGCCGGAACCTGGACTGGAAACAATACTGACGACGTAAACGTCCGCCGCTTGAAATCGTTCTCTCAGCACGCGAGCCAGTAGATCATTCTGCTTCAGAACGTTTTGCCGGACTTCCACTAGACGTGACGTTACTGCCATTTACCGAATCTCCATGGCGACCAGTTCCAGTTCTTGTCCCCGAACAACTTTGGGCGCGCTCGTGCCGCAGTCAGGACAGAATAAACCTTGAATTGAATCTAACGATCGCTCAGCCTCGCAGCGCTCGCAGTAGATGACGGCCGGCTCTTCTTGAATCACCAACTCTGAACCTTCCAGTATGGTTCCGTCACAGCCGATCCCATAAGAGAAACGCAATGCGTCCTGCACTACTCCTGATAAAAGTCCGAGTTTCAAATGAACTGCTTTGACCTCGGTGGCGCCTTGACGGCGAGCCTCGTCTTCGGCCATCTCAACGATACTTAGAGCTATAGATAGTTCGTGCATACTCGTTAGCTACGCCTTGCGGTGCTGCCATCAGTTAGTACGTTCAGGTTCTTTTTGATCAACGATTCCACCAATTCGACCGCCTTATCCAAGTTTGCCTTAACTGGATTGCTCAGGCCTCCTTCGTCCAGTGAATCAGCGCACGGTTCGCACCCAACCAAAAGAACACGATTTAGGACACCGCCCATGGATTTCACTAGAGTCAGCACGCGTAACGGGTCCATCGCATGGGCTTCTATCGACGATTCCTGAGATGACCCGTGGTCCAACTCAGTTAAATCCGGTTCGATAACATAGAGAGTTCCTGGTTCGCCTCCGCGCGGTACCGCGTCAATTAAAATGGCTAACTTGTAACTTTCGAGCAGGGCATAGGCCAAATCAAACCCCCGAATACCAAAATCGACGACGCGCACCTTCTCCGGTAATTCCCGCTGGAGCAGTCGCTGCGCTACTTCACAGCCGAAAGCATCATCGCCGAAAAAGATATTGCCGATGCCGGCTACGAGGATGCTTGCATCAGCCAATGTGTTCTCTCTCCAAAACCTTCACGGGCTCGACCTCATCGGGCGTAAAGAAAAATCGATGCCCGGGATGACGCATGAGGCCGAGGTCGCGTCCCGGATCATCGTCCAAAACGACGGCTAAATAAATCTTACCTTCGTAATCCTGTTCAATCGATTCAATCGCAGCCAGTTGACCTACCATCGCCAGATCGAAGACATCGCCACCGCTGCGCGGCCGCAGACGCACTTGATCACCTTTCCGTAGCTGTACACCCGATACGAGGACGCTCTCCAATAAAGGTCGCTCTTCCAGTAGTTGCCATTCCCACTCAGTCACGATTTTCATCCTTTACAGGTGTTAGTCCCCGCACAACTCCATGCACGCGCGCCAGATATTCCCATGGCAAGGCTTCCGTGCGATCCAGTATCTCTCGTGCACGCGCGTCGCCGTGGCGCATTTCCTGTTTTTCTTCCTCTGTAAGAGTCAGCACGCGCAACGTTAATAACTCGTCTATTTCTGTCGAGTCGTAGAGATCGCCCACACTTTCAGGCGCGAGTTGAGGATAGTCATACAAAATGATTGGGGAAGAGAGCATGCAGTCCCGATCGCCCGGTGTCCCTACGAGAACCGGCCAACATCCGTTGTTCTCGCATGATGCAGCAGCTGGCTGTAGGTGATCGGGCGGGTCCAGCAGTGAAACGAATTCGCCACCTTCAATGGTCAGAACTGTATGGGTTGATATGAATGAGTGCCGCAATACTTCATCACGCGTTGCATAAGCAATACCCTCCGGCGACGTCAGGTTCTTAACGCGGACACGCAATTTGAAAAGCTTAGGCGCGATTAGCACCGCACTCATTTCCAGCAAGCCTCGGAGTTCAGTTGTGTGATTCGCGTCAATCTGAAACGGCAACTCATAAGATGTCCTCGTCAATTGTGCGAGGCTTTGATTTGCCGTTGACGCTTCCCGTTCTATCGCTCTCTGCGACGCGCCACTCAGGCGGTCTGGATTCCCGTCCGGCAAAACCAGTTGCAGAAAACGAACGCTGATACTCAACTCAGCATCCTTCGTCTGCTGAACCAGACACTCGGTCTGCATGGTCCAAGACTCCGTACCGCAGTGCGCCTCGCTGTACGCCCTCGGCGTGAGGACACCAAAGTTCCAGCCCTGCTGGTTCTTAATAGCTGACTGACGATAGGGGTAGAGCATATATCCCTCGTACAGCACAGCATGAACAATTCTCTCGACGACTTCTGGATTCATTGCTGCTTTGGTAGCACCCTATTGAGGGTTTGCCTGAAACCATTTCTGCCGCGCAGACTGACCAGTGGCACAAAACTTATAGAACTTTCGGCTTCCGGTTCGTCAACGAATTGAATTTCGTTTAAGTCGGGCGCAGCTTCATAAAGATCCTGTTCGATAGTTGCTCTCAGTTGCAGCTTTGTGGAATGGCAGCTTTGACGTTCACGCACGAGTCGCAGGCGTAGAACGCCATCGGCAAGCCCAAGCAATTCGACGCGCGCGGCTTGCGAGCTCAATTTGCTTTGTAGTTGATCAATAGCGTGCTGCACTCGCGTTTCAAGGGTTAGCGGATGCACGCCATATAATAGGAGCAGACTCGAGACCAGATTGTCGCCCGCCAAACGCCGGAGAATGGCCGGATCGGATTGGTCATCGCCAGCGACAATCCGCATTAATCTGTCGATACCAGCAGCGTGAAGGCCCATTAATGCCTGTAACAGTTCAACAACCTTGGTCCGAAGGTCAGGATCTGGGATTGCTTCCAGCTCACCAATAAGGCGTTCAATCTCTTGCGCTTGTTTATGGACTAATTGTTCCTCGATCATGGCTGCACCATTCCAAACATCGGAGAGTGGTGAGTCTCTAAAACCTTGCCTTTACCCAGGTACATGTGAACGCCACACGGCAGGCATGGGTCGAAACTCCGGACCACACGCATGATGTCGATCCCCTTAAACTTCTCCGGGCCGTTCTCTTCAAAGATCGGTGTGCCTTGAATCGCATCTTCGTAAGGTCCGGGTGTTCCGTAAACATCACGGCCACTCGCATTCCACGGAGTAGGGGGGTACGGATGATAATTCGCGATCTTTCCGTCGCGGATCACCATGTGATGAGAGAGCATTCCGCGCACCGCTTCGTGAAAGCCGCACCCGATCGCATCCTGTGGCACCGTAAATGGAGCCCAGCCTTTAGTTCGTCCGGCATGTACTTCCTGTAGCCCACGCTCGACAAAGTAGAGAGCCGCCGCTGCGGAATATGCTTGAAAATAACTCCGCGCGCGATTTCGCTCTATGGCGTTATTCCACTTCGGGATCTTCCACTCCAGCTCAACTTCAGGCTTCAGTGCGGTCCGGGGAAGATTGATCTTGACGCTGTTCCCAGTCGCCTTCACATAACCTATGTCAACCAGTCCGTTGAGCGCCGTCGACCACAGGCGAGCCAGTGGACCACCGCCGCTGTCGAGCGCAAGGTATTTATTCGTACTCTTCTCAAAATAACGAGGAGCCACCACCCATGTGTACTTGTCAGTGAAGTCCCGCTTTTGTGGTTTTGGGATCGTCGTCTGGTTCCACGGATGCAGTTGATCGACTGGGTTGCCCAGCGGGTCTGCCTTGACGAATGTTTCGGCCTCTTGCCAGTCCTCATAATACGAACTGCCAAGCAGGATACGGATTCCTAAATTAATCTCCACTAGATCATTCGTTACTAACTTACCGTCCACGATCAGACCGGGGGTGACATACATTGCGCGGCCCCAGCGACTCATGTTCTCGTACCTGTAATCACAGACATCCGGATCGTTCCAGGCTCCCCAGCATGCGAGCAGCGTGCGCCGTTCACCTACTCTTTCGTAACCAGGGAGGGCCTCATAAAAGAAGTCAAAAAGATCGTTGTGGAGCGGCACGACGCGCTTCATAAACTCAACATACTTCATCAGGCGGACCAGGTAGTCCGTGAAGAGTTGCACTGTAGCCACTGTTCCCACTCCGCCCGGGTACAGGGTTGAAGGATGAGCATGTCGGCCCTCCATCAGGCAAAACATTTCTCGCGTGAGGCGGCTCATCTGTAAAGCTTCGCGATAGAATTCACCGCTAAACGGATTGAGCGCGGTCATGATCTCGCCGATGGTGCGATAGCCATGATCAGCCGAGTGAGGAGCCAGTGTGTTTTGGGCCTGGACCCAAACTCCTGGATTAGTCTCTTTGACCATCTGCTCGCAATAATCTACCCCAACCAAATTATCCTGGAAGAGGTTATGATCAAACATGTACTCAGCAGCCTCACCCAGATTCACAATCCAATCAGCTAGCGCAGGTGGTAGCGCGCCGAATGCCATGTTCTGCGCGTACATGGCGCAGGTCGCATGATTGTCGCCGCAAATACCGCAGATGCGGCTGGTAATGAAGTGCGCGTCCCGTGGATCCTTTCCCCTCATAAACACGCTGTATCCCCGAAATATCGAGGACGTGCTGTGGCACTCGACAACTTCGCGATTATCGAAATCGATTTTAGTGAAGATCCCAAGACTCCCGATAATTCGAGTTATCGGATCCCAGTGCATTTCAACGAGTTTTCTGGGTTTAGACTCTTGATGTTGGTCGAGTTGCGAGCTGCTCAACGCGATCGCTCCTTCGCGCTAAAGATTTTATTTTAAAATTTTCATCCCGAATGAACAGGGCAACTGTTCTTAACTAGCGTGACTATTCGGCACCCACTCAGGCCTAGTGTTCAAACCTGCGTATAAAAACTTGCGAGCTCACTTCGACAGGACTTGAGTAACTAGCAAAGGGGGGGATTCAAAATCCAGTGCCAGCCAGCGCAGGGCAATGCTGAACGCTCGGCTGCTCATCAGACTTTTTTGAACTTTTCCAGTTTAGCAGAAGGGGACAGGTCTTAGAACAGAATTTACGAAGACAGTGGATCTCAAGCGCACCGTTGGTATTTGTGGCCCTTTGATCAAATCCTCAGGCCGAGTCATGTCAACGTGGGGCAGATCCTCCTTACGAGATTTGCTTGCCAGACTGTTGCTCGTTCTACTGTTTAAGATTACCTTTGACGCGGCATAACCAATGCGGTTAGAAATGACCGGGGTTTCGCGTGCTAGCGTTGCTAGCGGAAGGACCTTCCGTTAATCAACTAATCGAACAATCTTGCGTGGGGCAGCAACAAGCTTTTAGGGAAGCGTGCGGACTATAAAGGAGAAGCGTGAAAGATAGTGTTAAGACGAGTGAGTCCTCCAGCTTTGAGTCAGCGGGACCGAACGAAAGTGAGAAACCGATCCGCTTTGCCAGTGCCACACTCGGCGCGAAACGCCACGTGTGTGCGTTCTTCAACAGCCCGGATGAAGAGTATCGTGTATTACTACCTTTCATTAAAGAAGGCTTCGAGCGAGGCGAGAAGGCTTTTCACATCGTCAACCCAGCTCTACGGGAGGAGCATCTTCGGCGGCTGAAATCGGCCGGCATTGATGCGGATGCTGCAGAAAAAGACGGCCAGCTCGCATTGCGCAATTGGGAGGACGCCTATTTACGCGAGGGCCGCTTCGATCAGGACAGGATGCTAGCGTTGATCGAGGAGGTGCTTGAGGGAGGCAAGCAGCAGGGATTCCCGCTAACGCGCCTGGTGGCCCACATGGAATGGGCGCTGGAGGACCGTCCGGGCGTCAACGATCTCGTTGAGTACGAGACAAGACTCAATTATCTTTTACCCCGTTACAAAGACCCAGTGATATGAACGTACGATCTCGCCAAGTTTGGCGGGGAGATCGTGATTGACATCATGCGTACACATCCGATGATTATTATAGGCGGGATCCTTCAGGAGAATCCGTTCTATGTACCGCCAGACGAGTTCATGCAGGAGTTGCGCAAGCGCCGCATGACAACGACGTAACATCAAGCCAGGGGACAAGTGGAGTTAGATCTGGAAAACCAGGCGCTCGAGGTCCAGCACCTTCGCCGCGGCATTAATGATCTGGTGAGCTTATTAGCGCTGCCCGCAATTTGGAGTGGTAGCGAGCCATCTGAGCCTTCCCAGATTGTCGGAACACTGCTGAACGCCGTGCTCGGAATGTTGCGACTGGAATTCGTATACGCGCGATTGAACGGGACTGCCGCAGACTCCCGGTTCGAGGCGGTTCGGATTACGGGCCATCGAAACTTGGATGGTCAAGCGGCGGAAGTGGGTCGAACCCTCGAAGGCTGGTTGCAAAACGACCCGCCCACTTCAACTTGGATCATGCCGCATCCCGCGGGGTCGGGAGAGGTGAGGGTCGCTCACTTTAATCTCGGAATCGAGGGAGAGATCGGACTTCTCGTTGCTGGTTCGGAGCGTGCAGACTTCCCCACCGAGATCGAGATGCTTGTTCTGAAAGTCGCGGCTAATCAAGCTGCGATTGCGCTGGAGAAGATGCGACTGCTGCGCGAACGTATGCAGGCTGAAGAATCCGTGCGCCGCACTAAGCAGGAGCTCAGCGACTTTGTCGAGAACGCCAGTGTCGGGATGCATTGGGTTGGACCAAATGGCGTGATTCTTTGGGCCAATAGCGCCGAATTAGAAATGTTAGGCTATGCGCGCGAGGAATACATCGGTCGTCACATCGCAGATTTTCACTCTGAGCGACCGGTGATTGAAGACATTCTCGGCAGGCTGGCGCAAGGCGAAACACTGCACGAATACCCGGCGCAATTGCGCTGCAAAGACGGTTCGATTCGTGACGTGCTTATAAATTCCAACGTGTTTTGGGAAGACAATAAGTTCGTTCACACGCGTTGTTTCACCCGCGACATCACTGAGCGCAAGAAGATAGAGGAAGACGTGCGCCGGCGCACGGCCCAGTTTGAGACGCTACTGAACGAAGCTCCCCTTGGCGTCTACTTAGTGGATAGCAATTTCCGCCTGCGGCAGGTGAACCCCACGGCGCTGCGCGCCTTCGGAAATATTCCAGACCTCATTGGTCGTGACTTCGGCGAGGTGATCAAAACGCTATGGCCGGACGCATATGCGAACGACATTGTTGATCGATTTCACCACACGCTCGAAACGGGCGAGCCTTTCATCGTCCCCGAGCGAATCGAGAAGCGCCTAGACCGCCAGGTGACTGAGTTTTATGAGTGGCAGATCAACCGCATCCCGCTCCCGGAGGGCGGTTACGGCGTGGTTTGCTACTTCAGAGATATTTCCCAACAAGTTCTGGCCCGTCAGGCTATTGAACAGTCGGAAGAGCGCTTTCGCTCATTGGTCTCGGTCATTACGAATGTACCGTGGATCGCTGATGCCAATGGGGCTTTCATCACCGAACAACCGGCGTGGCAGGTTTATACCGGACAAACATGGGAAGAGTATCGTGACTTTGGTTGGGAAAATGCGTTGCACCCCGAGGATCGCGACCGAGTAAAGGGGGTTTGGAAGGAGGCTCTTGGAAACCGCACGCTCTATGAAACAAGCGGCCGCCTCTGGCATGCCCCAACACAACAGTGGCGGCATTATGTTGCCCGCGGTATGCCACTGTTGAATGCGGACGGCGACGTGCGTGAATGGATTGGTGCATGCACCGATGTCCACGATCAGAAGCGTGCTGAGGAAGAGCGTGAACGTTTACTGCAGAGTGAACATGAGGCGCGAAATCAAGCAGAGGCGGCTAACCGAATCAAAGATGAGTTCCTCGCCACGGTTTCGCACGAGCTGCGCACTCCCCTAAACGCCATCCTGGGATGGTCCCACATGCTGGTCCGAGGCGGGTTGGATGAAAAGAACACCGCGCATGGCCTCGAAGTGATAGAGCGGAATGCTCGAGCGCAAAATCAACTTATTGCGGACCTCCTGGACATTTCGCGGATTATCACAGGCAAGTTTCGCTTTGAACAGCACCCGGTTGAGTTAATCCCGACGATTGAGGCTGCCATAGAGACTATTCGTCCGGCAGCGAATGCCAAGGGCATTGACCTTCGGCTGCAACTCGATCCAGCGGCCGGGCCTATTTCTGGAGATGCCAGTCGGCTTCAACAGATCGTTTGGAATCTGCTTTCCAACGCTGTGAAGTACACGCCGCGGAATGGGCGCATCGAGGTGCATTTACGACGACAAGACACTAGTGCCGTGATCATCGTGAAGGACACGGGTGAAGGGATCACTCCGGACTTTCTGCCTTATATCTTTGATCGCTTCCGTCAGGCGGACGCCTCCACCACGCGGCACCACGGCGGACTAGGCCTGGGACTGGCAATCGTGCGCCACCTGGTTGAGTTGCATGGTGGAACAGTTTGCGCCGCTAGTAAAGGCGCCGGTCAGGGAACGACGTTTACAGTAACACTGCCGCTAGTGGTCGTGTCGGATGCCGCAAAAAGGAGCAATGAAAATGGCGAGCAGCAATATAAGCGGTTGGATAAGTCAAAAATCACGAGGGCAGATCTTAGGGGTTTGCGGGTGCTTATTGTAGATGACGAACCGGACGCGCGAGAGGTATTAATGATGGCCTTGTCTCAAACGGGCGCCGCGGTGAGAGCAGCCGCAACGGTGAGGGAGGCTCTTGAGGTATTTGACGAGTGGACACCATCGGTGCTGGTGTCTGACATTGGGATGCCCGGCGAAGATGGTTATGACTTAATCAGAAGAGTCCGCGTTCGTGACGCAGATCGCGGAGGAAAAGTCCCGGCTCTTGCGCTCACAGGATACGCGAGCGCAGAGGACGCAGCGCGAGCCCTGGCCGCCGGCTATCAAACCCATCTCGCCAAACCGGTAGCGCCAAGTGACTTGGTTAATGCAGTGGCTACGCTCGTTGAGACACTACAAGTTAGTTGAGAGAAACTCTTCGTCAGGCAGTTTCAGATTACAATGCTTAATAAGGACGACTTCTCGCATTCGTGTAACACATCCAAGAGCCAATCAGCTTAAAGCAAATATAATTAGTGATGCGTGCGCGAGCCGCGTAAGGTGCTCCGTCCGGCGTTTGCAACGCGCTTGCCTGAAGACAAATGAACATAACCCTGTAGTAATCGTACACTCGCCGCACTTTTCGCGATAGTCGCTCGGATTCCCCGTCGCGTTGGTGCCTCAGGCCGGAGTTAAATCCGTTGAGGAAACTAGTAAGAGGTGAATATGAAGCAGGCCCCGTGTGCTCTAAGATTTATTAATGTTGCAATGGTCCTGGCTGGGTGCGCCGTCGCGACGTTCGTCTACGGTGGACTCTCCCACGCAAACGAAGAGAAACGCCGATTATGGAAAGCTTGGATGAACAACCCGTTTGCATCAACGATGTATGAAAATGAATTTGCGGTGGTCCTCTCAAACATTCATATTGCCATCGAAATGATTACGAAGATGAATGAAGAGGCGTTAAAGAGCTTACCTGGACCATCTTAAATTAGAGGAGCATTATGGAAGGAAACGGCCAACAAAAAGTTTTCCTCAACAGCGATGAATTAATGACTGCAATCGTTCGGTACCTTAACAGTAAGAATGTGAAGATTGGTCCGCGTTCTGACTTCAAATGGATTATCATTCCACAGGAAGGTTACGACTTACCTTCCTGAGTTATCTCCAGACTTATCCATAGGTAGCTATTGCAAGAAGTTGGACCATTATCTATCCTCAGGATAAGCCCTTTGGGAACTCCTCCTTCAAAATCAAATCTAAAAACTCTTGCGATGAAGAACATGGAGCGTTGTGCTTGTTTTGCCGCAAACGGTCAAGCGCAGGTGTAAGTCTCCCGCCTCTATCACCACAATTAATAGAGATTTCGGGTTCCTGAGCTAATGGAGCGGTACAGATAAAAGACTACAAAACTTGCCCGCATTGCGCGCGCGGCGACCATATGAACCACGAAAATACATCCGGCAGATTAAATGAGGGACTTCTGAATCGTGTGTGGATGTGTGCAGAGTAGTATTACTCGCAAGAACAATGTACTAAATAGTTGAGACAGATGAGTTTGGTGGAGCAGAAGGGATTCGAACCCTCGACCTCTGCGTTGCGAATTAGACGCCCGGCAAAAACGTAAGTAATTGCCTTTTCCACAGTTGCAGCCACCGAAGAAAAATAGACGTTTTTCCGTTCTTTCTCATTCCTTACCGTCGCGTATACGCAGCGTGCTGTTATTTTTGGCCAGATATTGGCCAGTGGAATCCTAAACGTTAGGATTTTGGTGCTTACGACTACGATCGCCTCGCTGTCCGATTCCTTCAATGTGTTGCGTTCCTTCTTAGGTCCGACGTCGTGTTATTTTTGACGTTGCAGCCAGGGTACTGGTGAAGAATTACTTCGCACCGCAAGTACAAAACTCAACAAGGAGACTCGTCGTGTCGCTCATTTCCATCCAAATAGATGCAGCAGGTTTTAATTTCGGAGACGCAGCAAAGATCATTGTCAACGGAACTGTTGTGGACCCTGGCCTGTATGGGCGCGGGCTGAATGTAGCAGTTCTCGATCAGTCAAGTGGAGCACTGCTCTCGTTCCAAACTTACGACACGTGTCAATCCCCCGCCGCGGCCGATGCATTCGCAGCGGCGGTTGAAGCTTTGCCGGTCGGTCGATTGGTCCTGGTTGCGGTTAAGGACGAGGCTCAGGACAATTTAACGAATCGAGCCAAATTGGCTTGTCAATCGCTGGGAAGTATCAGCATTTTTGACCTCGCGTACCGGGGGTCATGGGCCTTGATTGGGCAAAAAGGCGCGTCGCCGGGAACTCGCATAGAAGCGCTATCGAACACGTCGGCTGTTTCAATTGCAGAAGAATTCGAAGGACAACCTATCAGTCAAGGAGGATTTGCGCTGAACGCGGTTTCAGCTGGCTTTACGTTCGGGGACAGTGCCGCAATTTCCATTAACCAGCAACTAGTTTCTGTTCAGGGCGGTTATGGCCGCGGCCTGAATGTCGTAGTGGTCGATGAAAACACTGCGGAGGTGCTCGCCTCAGGAACATACGACACGTATGAGAGCGTTGAGGCGTCAAATCAGTTTGCCGCGCTGCTGGAGAACCTTCCTCCGGGTCGCATCGCGATTGTCGCAGTTCGCGGTGAGGCAGTCAGGAATCTTACGGATCGCGCGAAGGCAGCGTGTGAGTCCTTAGGTAGTGCGCAAATTCGAAACCTGGCGTCCGGTGGATCCTGGTCGCTGATTGGCGTCAAGAACGCGCTGATTGGTGGTGTCTGCGAAACGCTTTCGAATGGAAGTAAGGCTTGCGCTTGTTCCTGGCTGCAGCCCCCGACGAATCGTGATACCTATTTCAACGTGTCGGCGATGTCGGCTGGTTATGATTGTGGTAACACGGCAGCGCTTACTATTGATGACATCGGCGTGCTTACAACACCCGCGGCCTCACGTGGTTTCAATGTAGTCGTGATCTCGCCCGACACTGGTGTGGCAACAGCGAAAGGCTCATTTGACACGAACGGGGATTCCGGAGCCGCCGATCGTCTTGCCGCATTTATTGACAATGTGCCAGCCGGTTGGTTGGTAGTAGCAGCCGTGTGCGACGAAGCGGCGCAGCGCCTGAACGAGAACGCGCGGCGCGCCTTGCGTTCGGTCGGTAGTGCACTGATCGGCAATCTTGGATACCGAAACTCATACGCAATTTTCGGATGCAAAGGTGGGGCACCCGGCTCTGTTCCGGAAATGCTCAGGTCCGATAGCGCCGTTTCAGTTTCGTACCGCTATCCGCTGACAGCTGTGCGGGAATCCGGCTTTGTTGATGTACGCGTCTATTCGGCGGGGTGGAGAGTCGGTGATGCTGCAACTATCACCATTGACGGCACAGTTATGGACATGCCCGGCGGCTATTCGCGTGGATTAAACGTGGCCTTGCTGGATCGCTATGGCTTGGTCCAAAGCGCCGAAGTCTTTGATACTCACGAGTGTCCCGATGCTTCCGATGCGTTTGCGGCTCTGATCGAAGGCGCGCCGAACGGTCAGGTAGTAGCGATTGCTGTGAAAGATGAAGCGCAGCTAAACCTGACTGTCCGAGCCAAACTCGCGTGTAAATCCATTGGCAGCACTCTGATCGATCAACTGGGATACCGTGGTTCGTGGGCGATTGTCGGAGCAAAAGGACGGGCTCCCGGAACTGCGGCTGAAATGTTATCGAATACCGCGCCGGCGTTCGCGGCTAGCTGGGTCATGAGTCGTCAGGAGAGCGCTCAGGGTTTTTGGCTCGGCGCACAATCTGCAGGTTACAAGCTGGGAAATGTTGCGACGATTTTGTTAAACGGCAATCCCGTGCAGTTTATTGGTGGCACCAGTCGTGGCCTGAATGTCGCCGTCTTTGATGAAGCGACTGGAACTCTTCTCTCCGCTTCAAATTATGACACGTATGAAAGCCCGAAGGCCGCTGATGATTTTGCCACCATGATTGAGAGTCTTCCCCTAGCCAAAATCGTAGCGATCGCCGTAAAAGACGAAGCAACACTGTCGTTGACAGATCGAACGCGCAGAGCATGCGGATTGATAGGAAGTTCAAAAATCAACACGCTCGGCTATCGCGGCTCATGGGTTCTGATCGGTATGAAAGGCGCGACGCCGGGTTCGGCTCTCGAGCTTGTAGAGAATAACGCGCCTGCAGGAGTTCAGATGTGGATGGGATTCTTCACAGTTGACAAGGCACGAGCAGCGGCTATGCCGATGATAGGGTGGTTGGCCGCGTTCCTTGTTGGCGCCGTCATTTGTGCGGTAGCCGAGATTCTAGTCGGTATCATGATGATATTGCCCGAATCGGATTCCACGCCACCTCCCCCGTTGAAACGAACAAGACGCCGCGGCGTGTTCGTCGGTATCGATTACTCAAAGAACATTCCCGGGCTAAGAAATCTCCGCGGCTTAGGATCGCAGATTATGGGCGAGCTCTACCGGCGCGCCACAAACCTCGGATACTTCGACTCCGCCGAGACTCTTCTGTTGATTGAGAGTCAGGCTCCGCCCGACATTCCGTCCAAACAAAAAGTGGTCCAGGCACTGCAATGGCTATTGCAGGATGCGAAAGATGGTGATGTGCTCTACTTCCATTTCATCGGGCACGGCGGGAAAAATACAACTGTGAACCCGCCATATGAATACCTCATCACGCTCGATGACTCGCTTTCCAAGCGGGACGTGTTGAGGGAGAAAGAGTTACAAGCGATGTTTGCCGACCTGAGTAAGAAAGTTAATCTTACCTGCGTCTTTCACTGCTGCTTCTCGGGCGATATGATTGATCACTCTGACAACGGACGAGGAATCGCTATCGCCTCCACCGCGGAAACCACTCCAGACACGCTGTTAATAAAAGGTGCAAATCTCACCGGCGCAATTGGAGCGAAGCTTAAGAGCGTCTCGAAAGGGCAGGTACCCATGCCTACCTATATCCAGTTGCGAGAGTTCATCAATGGACAGATGACTGTCAATAATGCGATTGTAATCGCGAATTCTCTGTTTTATGACGTCAACAGTTTAGTGTTCATCGACCCGCTTCCAGTGACTGCCGAAGCAAAGGCTAAGCCCATGTGAGCCCAGCGTGGACGATCTTCACGGGTTAAGAAGTGATTTTCGGTTAGTCTGCATGTCGGGTAATCTGACCTCCTCCCTTAAAAGACGGCCATTGAAAACTAGAGACTTCCGGGGCGTGACACCTCCCCGATTATTGGACCATTCGAGGTTCCAAAATCCGGCTCTTGACCGATTCGAGTTTGTTACCGACACAAGATTCGGACAAACTTTGGACCAGCAGAAGTTTGGGTTAGACCAGGTGACAAACGTTATATGCATCGTTGAGGTGCTCTCGGAGTCTACTACATGAATACTGACGACACAGTGCGTAATTTTGAAGTGACATGCTATTATGTCGCTCCAATTTGCCCGCACAGTTGCCCGCACAATTCACTGCGGAACAGGCGGCTGGAGCGGATATAGCGGACAATGCGGAATTTGAAAGTGAGTTTTTGCTGAGGTTTTTGAAATCCTTCCGATTTAGGCGCGTAGCTCAGGGGTAGAGCACTACCTTGACACGGTAGGGGTCTGCGGTTCAAATCCGCACGCGCCTACCATTTTAATCAGGTCTTACTTCCTTTCATCGTTCTCGGCAAAGCTTGGCGGACTTGTGAACCCAGGGATTTACAATTCTTGCCGTTGTTTTCTTCCAACTAGATGAAGGCAGCCCGATTTGTGACAGTGGCTTAATTTGAGTTTTTTCTCTGCGGTCCCTCAGCGAATCTCTGCGGCCTCTGCGTTGAGATAGCCTTTACCGCAGAGAACGCCAGGATGCGCAGAGGTCCGCAGAGAAAAACTCCTGAATTTAAGCCACTACCGATTTGTGTAAAGCTTGACGTCTTAACGCCCGAGCCTGCCTTCATTGAATTCTAAAGGCTGCTCAGCATCACAACGCAGTCACCACAATGTCCTGAGTGGCATGAGCGTAACCAGGTGTCATGCGCGACACCGCGCCGAATCCCGCCATTGGAGTTGCATGTCCGAGCAAGAAGGATTTGCTGCTCCGCACACCAAAGTGCAGTACTTATCTTAACTTCTATGGAGAGAACCCCCTGATGAGTGATAGCCCCCTGAGTGCATTGCCAGGCTTGCAGCCGAAGACGAGCATTGCTTTCGCCAATTCCCACGCTTCGCTGGTGAGATCGATGAACCAGCCCCTCGTTGACGATGACGATGGTTTGATTATTTTTGGAGATAGCTCATCAATCTATCTGGCACGAGTGGCTGACCCGGGGCAAGCACCTTACCCCAAGCTTCCCACAATCAAAGCCACAACATTCATCCACGGCTGGGTACTAGACGTTGACAAGTTGTATGTGCTTGATGGCGTAGAACTCACGATGTGGAATTTGGGTGAAGGCGTGAAGCTGCACAGCCTGCAACTGGTGGATGACACATCTGTCGCAACGGCCCGTGCAGCCCTGGGCGAGTTAAATAAAGCCCTTCAAAGTGTCGAATGGGCCACGTTGCTCGAACAGGCCGAAGACGAGTGGGTGCGCCTGACGGCGCAGCAGGCGGCGTGCCCTTCGCCCTCGGCCGAACGCGATCGTCTCGACGCGTTAGCGGCAGATTACTTTGCCATGTTGCAGGCGATGCGCAAGATGGTTGGCAGCACGGGCGGCAGCACGGCAGCCCGGCAAAAGATCGCCGATTTGCGGAAGACGCTGGCTGACAAACGCAAGGCAGCGGCGCCCTGGTGTTTTTCACGTCCAGTCGTGCGAATACACGCCTTACAGGAAGCGGTTAGTAGCGTCTTCGCCATGCAGGGAGACGGAACACTCCACGGTTGCGACAAGCAGTTGACGGCGGCAAGTCACAAGCGAAAAAAATGGAAGGACCAGGCTGAGTTGCAGATCGCTTTCCTGGACGAACAAACCTCTGCTCCAAAACTTCTTGCCTATGTTAGTGAGTCCACAGTCTACGCAGTTGATGCGAAGACACTCGATGAAAAGAGTCATTGGGCGGTACCGGCGCCCCCGGCTGCGAACCCGACTCATTCACTCGTGGTATCCAACGGACAATTCTGGTGGAGCACAGACTCGGGAGTCTACGCTTTCAAACCCGACGACCAGAGCAGACTTCAACTGACCTGGCAGAGCGGCACACCGTGGAGCACGCGGCAAGTGGGCCGTGTCGGCATCCCGGAATCCAACTACAAGCCGCGGCCCGATCCAAACGATCTTTTCGAAAGCATGAACGTGCACGCCTGGATCGCACAACGCCCGGATAAATCAGCGCCGCTTAACGATGGGGCGGCCGCGCAACTCATGCTGAGCGACGAGAACGGGAGATACGGTGCGCCGCCCACCGGCACGACGCACGTTCTTTATGGACCTTTCAGCCGTGACACTGGGGCGACGAACAGTTGGGGAGAGGTGAAGGCGCACCCAAAGAGTCCCCTCGTTCTACTGTCCGACAGTAATAAGACAAACATACTTTGCCGCTACCCCACGCCAGCCGGTATCAATCAGCTCCTGCCGACCTGGGTTGTGTCTCCCTCGCTTTCCGTTGTTATGCGGGGTTCGGCCGCTGACGTCGCCCTCGCACAAGCCTGGCCCGCGCCGCCAGTGCGGCCGCTTTCGAAGCCTCAGCCAGACATGATTGCCTATTTTCACAACTCTGCGGCTAAGGAGGCGCTTTACGATTACGAACACTGGGTCTTGCCATACACAGACGACCACCGGCCCATGGGTGATCGCGATCTGCGTTTCGTGCTCTGGTACGCCGCCTTCGATCAGCCGTCCCATGACTTGTCGATCATGAAAAATGACGGCTCTGCCAAGAAAGCGTTGGACGTGTTCTACAACGACCAGCAAGTACAGGCGCTCCGAGGTCAGTTCAGTGGGCTGGGAGCAACATGGGAATTCCGGTCGGGTTATAGACAGGACACAACCTTCAACCCCAGCTTCAGGGCAGCGAACCCGCCCGTTGACTTTGATCCGCCGTGGGTGTGGAAAGCTCGCCCGTCAACGCCACTCTTTCACAAGGCGCCACCTGCATGGTATGACCCCTGGGGTTATAACCGCCCTGGCGACTTCGTATCTCAGCAACCCGCATCGACGTACCTCGATCCCTTTTGCTTCAACGGGCAACTGCGATTCCCGCAGCGTCCGGTCACGCTCGAGAGCGGATTCAAGGGACACCAATGGGCCGTGTTCACAGATAACAATGCGGCTACTCTTCAAGCGAAAACTGGACCAGCCAGTGAGTCCTCGGATGCCGCGCACCAAAATCCGGAAGCTGCATCCGATCCTTCGGTACTTATTGTTAGGACGGACGACGACAAGCAGCAGACAACTTTCTACGTGTTGCCTTCCAAGCGTCTGATTGTCACCTATGACGCACCCAGCCACGAACTTCATCCAGAAGCGCTGCCGTATGGCTATACCGCCGAGCATGTACTGGGATGTCCGACGGTTTTCCTGGCCGCAGACAAGATTTATCCCGAAGCGTGGTGCGTGGCGAGCAAAGAGTACCCCTCCGTGCGCTTGCGAAAAATAGCCGCGGTGGACCAGGGAACGAGTCACAGCCTCTGGGACACTTTCGTTGACAGGAACAAGTTAACTTATGGTCCGTCAGGTGGGGGTACCGCATGGAAGATCGATGAGTGTCCTCTGCCATCGGACGTACTGCCGTCGGTTGTGCTATACGGCTATCTCTTGCCCGCGCCTCAATAAGCGTTCGTTCGTGTGTTTGTGCCCTAACTGGTTTTGCCAGAAAAGTCATTGAGACTTGATGGTCGGCAGCGAAGTGCTCCAGAGGAGCACAATGTTTATAGCTTTAATCTTTTATGGCTCTGCGCTCCAGCGGAGCCCAATGTGCGTTGAGGTGTTGTATTTACATTCCGCTCCTAACGGAGCGGGTAAATTAAAGAATCCAGGCTATAAACATTTTGCTCCTCCGGAGCAATGTCAGAGTGACTTTCGGGCAAAGCTGCCCTAACTCATTCAACAGGACCAAAGACAAATGATCACCAAAATTACTGCTCATGGTAGTGATACCCTTGCCCACCAATGGCAATTCTCCTTGCAGGATTACGGGACGCTCGCGCGCCCGCCGATCGTCGCGGGTGACCGGCTCATTTGCTTCACTGACAGCCAAGTGTTCGCGCTGGACATCTACACGGGCGAGGCGGTCATTGCGGAAGACGGTTTCCCGCGTCAACTCGGAATCTCCGATGATCCGGCATTGCCCACGCACAGCCGCGGCACCCTCTACTACGTGGAGTCAGGCGAACTGCGCGCTGTTCAGCTCGCCGATGGTAAGCCGCCCATTCAACTCTCGGACGGCAACCCTCGTTGGAAAAAGCCGGCAGTCGCCCAGGCCAGTTCCGTGAACGCGAATGAAAACGTCGTCATTGTTTGCGAGGGTGATCTCTCCACAGCAGTTAAGGGATTTGACGCGAAAACCGGATCGCCGCTTTGGGGACCGGTGAAAGTGGGCCAGAAAACTCCTGGTCCAGTTACAGCAACACGTGATGCATTGCTCTTCGTGTCCGGTGGTCACCTCTTCGCAGTCAACATTCGATCAGGCGACACACGCTTCGACTTTTTACCCGCGGGAGACGACCCGCTCGCACACGATCAACCGCCGCAGGCTGGTGAGATCGGAGACGACACGATCGTCGTCACCACAGGCATGGCCGCCTACGGCGTTGATGTTTCCAAGGGCAAACAGCTCTGGGTGAAACGCGCGACGCACACAACGCGCAATACTCAGTGGTTCACACCCGCCATCTCTGAGCGCTTCAATCGCGTCGTGCTGGCGAACAACGATGGGGAAGTATTCGTGCTTGAACTGACAACGGGCACGTCCCGCTGGTCTGTGCAACTGCCAGGCATTAATCAGGTCAGCATCGCAGGCGATAAGGTCTACGTGAAAACACAGGGCGGCGCGCAGTTCACTGTCTATGACCTGTTGTCGGGGGAGCAATCATGCGTCGTTAAACTCGACGACGTGGGCCACATCGATGTCGTAGCTGGTCATGGCATTCTCTTCACTGCCGGAAGCGAGTACATCCAGGCGTTCCCTTTCAGCAACCAGAATGCTGTGCTTTTCAGTAAATCTCGCGAGGCGCTGATTACGGTCGAGCCCAAGGGATCACATTTGGATTTTGGTCAGGGTGATTTCACTATTGAGGCGTGGGTCGCCACAACTTGTGGTGGCGAGCTGGTTTCGGGCTTTCCCACCCTCACCGGCGACAAGTATCACGGTTTCCGCGTTAACGTCATTCCGCAGGGTCGTATTCGCTTTTCCGTAATCAACAAAACGGCGGCCAATTCTTTCGCGGCTGTTAGTCCTGCTACGAACGTTGCGGACGGTTACTGGCATCACGTGGCAGTGGTCCGTCACAACGATGCCGTTGAAATGTATCTGGATGGTGTCTCGCTCGAGGTCAACAGCGCACGCAAAGGAGTTGCGGCGCTCGATATCGGTGGAAACACCTTGCTTACGTTCGGCGCCTTCGTACCCGGCCAAGGCGAGCGCCCGCAATCACACTTCAACGGCTTGATGCGTGAGCTGCGTATCTGGGACATCGCCCTCGACTCAGCCAAGTTGCAAAGTCGCATGGCCTGCACGCTGGTTGGCAAGGAGCCGCACATGCTGGGCTACTGGCGGATGGACGAGACGGACATCTCGACGCTCAAGAACCACGTCCCACGGCACGAATACACTGCAAACGTAAAGGGAGTACTCTCGCGCGCAACAGAATTAGCTCTCGACAAATCGGCATTCCCATACCTTCTCGATCAGGTCAATCTACAGTGGCCGTACTCCGGCCACTGGTCGGCGCACGGTGAGGAGGACCTTACGACGCCGCCTGCACTCGATCGAAGCGGCATTCTTTCTTTCGGCGCAGGCAACATGCTTTATGGCGTGCAGGCTTCTGATGGTACGCGCGCATGGGGTGCGGAAACGCCCGACGGCACGTCCGCTCCGGTTGCTGCGTACGGTGTGTTTTACGCCTTAACGGGAGCGAGAGGTTTAATCTCGATTGACGCGCATACAGGTGCGATCAGCGACGTGCAAGGTTTCGACGGTCTTCTGCCGGCGCGTCCGGATCGGGGCACCCGGTTGTCCAGGCCTGCGATTGATGATCGCTTCGTTGCGGCAGCCACGCCGAAAGGAGACGTGTGGGTTGTTGAGAACCCGAAACCAGGCTCAACGGCGAAAGTCGTACCATGGAAGTGGAACACGCACGATGGATTGCCGGGAGACCTGACGATCGCCGGCGGGCGAGTCTACTTGATCGCCGGCCAGACGCTTTATCAACTCGATCCAGCCACGAAAAAATCGAAATCGATTCCTGTAGCAGTTAAGCAATTTCATGCCCAGGACGATTTGGTTTTCTGCGTGCCGTCGGCGGGCAAGGTCGTGGCGCTGTCCGCGTCCGAGTCCGAGTTCCCGAAACAGAAGGCCTCATTCAATGTCCCTGATGGATCCAACGTCACCGGACTCGTTGCCGCGTCCGATGCTGATCTGCTCGTTATCGCTACCGACAAAGGCGTGCTCTATGGGTTGACGTACGCCACGCTCGCAACGCGATGGACCAGGACCATTCCGGCAGGCAAAGCCTCAGCCGGCAATATGCTGAACGTGCCAACTATTTCGGGTCGCACAGTCTTCTGCACTTCAAGTTCCGGCGCGGTTGCAGCCGTTGATGCGCGAACAGGCGAGTTTCAAGGTCTCTTTTTCGAACCAACCCAAATTACAACGCCTCCGATCGCAGATGCGGGCACCATCTATTTTGGCTGTGCTGCTGCGCCGCCCGAAGCTCTTTTGGAAGACGGTGCACTCCACAGTGTAGTCTTCGGTTCTACGCATGTACTCCGCCTGGGTCTCGATCGCAACGGTGAGCGCGAGACGGCGCACGGGTATGCATCCGTGACTACCGGCGACGTGCTCGAGTTGTTGGGCGTTGATAGTTGTTGCGTCGAGACCTGGGTCAACACGCGTGATGGCGGCGAGGTGTTGTCGATCTGTCCCGGCGCAAAGAGCAAGTACGGGTTGCGTCTGTGGCTCGACAAAGACGGTGCTATTCACTTCACCTGCATCGACCTGCCGAACGACACGGGTGGACACTGGCAGCGGATCACAACAGCATCAGCAGCTTCCCCCGCGTGCGATGGGCGTTGGCATCACATCGCGGTTTCTCGTAACGGGCGCAAAGAAGCGACGATCTACCTCGACGGCGTTCCCGTTAACGCTATCACTAAATTCGAGGAAGTCGCCGCGCCTCAGCTCGTCGATGGCCTTAAACTTTTCATTGGCGCCGACGCGACTGCCGCTGCTCCCGCAAACTTCTTCGCGGGAATGATCGGCGAGATCCGCATTTGGGACACTTATCTGACAGCAACGCGTATTGCCGAACGCATGCACAACAAGCTCGTTGGAAACGAACCCGACCTGCTTGCCTACTGGAACTTCGACGCATTAAGCATTCACGATGGCAGTCGCAACGGCCACGAAGGAAGGTTAGAAACAGGCGGCGGCAGTTCCGGCTTCTGGCTCGCTGACTTGAACTTCACCCATCCCTCGTATCCGTACCTCGAAACCGAAGGACGAATCATACAAGAAGGCGAAGAAGGCGGCTCTGGCCCATTGGCCGATACGATTTATGAACTCGTTGTGACGGCGCGCAGGGCTGACGGTGGAGCGTTGGGAGGGCACGACATCACGTTCTGGTACGTTCGACACCAGGGCGAATCCGGCCCCGCAACCATCACCGTCAATTCTCCGAAGGGAAACACGAAGCTTCAGCCGGTTGGTCCAGATCACGGTGACGAGCAGAGCGTAACGGCTACGACGGGCAGCAACGGTAGGGTCACCTTTCGCGTCACTACCGAGCAGCACGGGCACGGGCCCGCCATCGATCTGCGTGCAGCGTTTCTGCCGTCACACGAGCGCTATCACGTTAGCGTTCTGATTGATAGTCAGAAGCTTGAGAAGCCCGCGCCGCCGCACCTTGAAGCACAAGCGAAGCTGATTCAGGACTATCACTGGCAGACAGGCGACCACTGGGAGGCCAGCGACAGTGAAGAGAAGCACGCCAACCGAGACCGTGCGACATGGCGGGCGGTAATCACGGCGCGCAACGCGGATGGCACAGCACGGCCTGGGGAACGTCTCCAATTGTGGGCCCAGGAATATGTCGAGGTTGAGGTAAGCGGCAGCAAGTATCCCCTCAATCCGAACAACTACCAGTCATTTGTAGCCAACGATAGCGGACAGTTGACCGTCATGTTGGCAGCGACGGATTTGCAAGTGCCGGCGCTTTCAGCCTGGGCAGGCTTCATGCACCGGGACGAGCGCTACACCATCCCGCTCGATCAGGAGGCAAACGGCAAACTCGCTAAAGTGAATGCAGGCGATCTGTCGGAGCCACAGAGAACCAGTTGGAAGCCAGGTTACGATCCTGCGAAAGACAACAAGCCGGTAGTCAAACCGGGCTATGCACCGCACGCGGAGAAGGTTGCAACGGCCATTAAGCACGTCATGTCGGTTTCACAGGAGCCCAAGCCCCAGGTCCGCATTACGCCACGTTCCAAACGCGTCGCCCAGCTTTTAGCTAAACGCAACTTTGCCGATATGCGTCAAGTTGCGCCCATGCCATATGGCGACGGTGTCAAGACTCTACGCACTCTCAAACACATCAACCGGCACGCGCCAGTTGACGGCCTAAGTTTTCGACAGTCGCTGGATATAGTGCCTGAATTCAAGGACAGCATTGGGTTCATATTCCAGAAAGGCACCCAGGGGCCGGAGATCAAGCCCATTACCTCACTCGAGCACGCTCGCCGCGAGTTCCCCAGAGCCTTTCACCCCGCGCCTGCGTTAGAACCAGAACCTCTGGGAAACATCTTTGAGGATGCGTGGGATGCCATCGAAAGCGCGGCTGAAGCAGCGTGGAAAGAGGCGCAGAAGATCGCCATCTTTATTGCCGACCAGGTCACACTCGTGATCGATTATGCGGACAAGACCATTAAGAAGGTCGTCAACTCGGTCAAAGAGGCGGTTGAGGCGGTTGTTCACATAATCAAGATGATCGAGGCTCTCATTGAGGATGTGATCCGCATCCTCATGCTGCTCTTCGATTGGAGCGGGATACTCGAGACCCAAAAAATCCTCAAGACCATCAGTCAGAATCAGCTGAAGATCATCAAGGAGATGACTTCCGCCGCGAAGAAGGACAATTTCAAGAATCTCGTCGAGGGTGTTTTTAAAGCGAGCACTGGTCCCATCGACGTGTCGAGCCACGAGGCTGCCCACGTGAGCGGCAACAGCAGCCGCGAGCAGCACAATGACCCGCGTGTAGCAGCGGAGGTGAACAGCGTCCATGGTAAGTACGTCGATTCAAAGGTGGACGAGCACAAGGAAGCAATCGATGTTAAAGGCAAGGCATCCTTAGACCCGCCTAAAAATCCGGTTGACGAGGCTCGTGAAGGACGCGTCCTGAAGTTGGCGGAGTCGCTCGGCGGCGTATTGAATAATCCACTTGGAGTGGAGTTCGGCGAAATTTACGAGGGGATCAAGGCACTCGTTTCGGGTGACTTCTCAAAGCTCGGCAACGAGTTCTCACAGGCACTTCTCCAAAATTTCAACGTGTTAGGCGAAATGGTGATCGGACTCGATGTGGTGCTCAATGCAGAAGTTGACATTCCTTTCCTCAGCCAACTCTACAAGTGGATTACCGGGGGCCACACCCTCACGTTGCTTGACGTGACCTGTCTTGCCCTCGCGATTCCAACACACGTCGGTTATGGCATCTTCACTCGGATTGCTTGCGGACAGGTGCGCAGATTTCCCGACGATGCCAAAGGGCTCATCAAACTTCAGACGTCGCTTGGAGACCGCTGGGGAATGTCTTTAGCCGACGCCGGGATAAGCAATTCGAGATATACCGGCGATGGCGAGCTAGAGAGCCTCTCAAGTCATCCGCACAACCTGGCGCTTCACTGGTGCTACTTCGCTTTGAATATGCTTTACGTGTTCGGTGCCGCAGCGCTCAAAGGTAGCCAGGTAGCTAAACCCTTCGGGTGGCGGAGCGACAAATCAGTCACGACGGTTGGTTCAATCTTTATTGCAGAAGGATTAGTGGCGAAAAGTCTCATCTTCACAGCCGGCCAGCAGGAAGGTGGTTGGAACGACTTAGAGCTGGCCTGGAACTCGACGGTTTTTGGCGTTCTCGTCTGCATCGATCTTTACACCCTTTACGATATTCTGCTCGGCTCCACGAGTGAATTGGTCACAGACACGGGGAGGATCGTACAAGAAATCAAGTACGTCGTGAGCTTCGTCGGATGTGTGCTGCTTGTCATCAGACTCGATGCGTGGATCAATCACCGGTCGGAGATCCCTCCGCTTTTCCACGTGCGTGGCTTGCTGGAGTCGCTGACGATGATGATGACGTTCGACGACACGCCATACTTCATCTATAAGGTGGGCAGGCCGTGGGCAGGGCAGGTCGTGGTCGTTGAAACGGCGCTGAAATTGGTAACGGGCGGCGTACACATCGTGGCCATCATTACTGACTTGCCAGATCGGCTTCCGGCTGCCGAGCAGCCTGCATAAACTGAAAAGGGCCGTGGATTCCACTGCGTCTCTTTGACGCTTCACATCAACTAAATAAGTGGCAAAACTTTCCGGAGGCACCAAACCCGAGCATTGGTGCCCCGGTAGTTCCAACAAAGGCTGACGTAATCCGCAACCTGATTATTCCAAGACGCCCGCGAACCTCAGCAAGTCCTCCAATGTAAACTTTCCTTTCTTGGCACTCGGAATTGTCGGTTCCCAGTTCTTACTGCGCAGAATAGAGTTTTCGCTCTTTTCAATTAGACCAATCAAAACTTCTGCGATCAGGGTGCTACCGAGTGGTCCAAGGTGTTTGCCCTTACCGTGCAAAGCGGCTTCGGCCAGTATGTAGTACCAGAGGGGAGTGCGCTCCGCGAATCCACTGCTGCGAAGGACATCCAACTGGCTCTCTTGTCCCGCAGGTGGAGTAACCGCTGACGCGACCTCCTCCAGTTCCGCGACAGTAAGCGGGGTGAGGTTCATTGCCGTAGCCAGCGCCTGCCCTGTCGGCATACGCAGCAAGTAACCGCGCAGCAAATTACGAACAGCAAGCATAGCGCCGAGACCGACCTCAGGCTGGCCATCAACCCTCCTAAGTTGAAAGAGTGGGTTGGCCAGCTTGGTATCAAATCGGCGCGCCAGGCTGGGCGGCTTGTTGCCGGTGAAGTTTTCCCACTCGATGATCCAATTTTCCGGTAGCGTCTCGAAGTTGCCCAACTCTCCGGATAGGGCAGTGAATGTGAAGAGCAGACCGAGCGTAGCCGGGAAAGTGTTGGGCTGGCCACTGGTGTTGAAGTTCACGTTGAAGTCGTAATCGCTTCGCACCATTGTGTGGCCAAACCGGAAACCAGCGACGGCAAACTCCAACGGCATAAAGAACGGTTCCTGAAACGGTTTGAAGAACTGCGTGCCGTCCTTGAGGATATTTTTCACGATCTTCTTATCCGCGACCTGCATTAAAAAATCGTGAATGACCAGGTGTTGATAATGCTGGCGCAGCACACGGCGCGGCTC
Source organism: uncultured Acidobacteriota bacterium (assembly GCA_963826255.1). Taxonomy (GTDB): domain Bacteria; phylum Acidobacteriota; class Blastocatellia; order Pyrinomonadales; family Pyrinomonadaceae; genus PSRF01. The sequence goes on along the minus strand of CAWGWK010000002.1, from coordinate 3,272,400 downwards.
CGTGAAGGAGTGCAAACTGTTGACCAGCTTGTTGTGAGCTCGCAGGAATGCGAGGTGCAGTTGAGCAACGATCGTGTTTTCATCGTTGCGGGGATCACCGATATTCGCAGCGCGATCGGTTGCCGCATCTGCGGTGCGCGGCCCGCGCGGGAGATCGTTGAAGTCGTCTTTGCCCGCAGGTTGACTAAGTGGTGGATTCGGACTGCCTGTCGGGCTGACCGTTCCTAAGACCATCTTGTCGCCGTCGCGCGGGGCGGGAAGATCGTACACGCTGTCGAGATCGAGCGTCGCCGAGCGAGCGTTTTTGAGAGTGTCACGAATTTGATTGAGCGGAAGGGGTGTAAGCGCTGGGTCGGTGAGCGTCGGTAAATCTGCGGAGGCGAGCTCGAGAGTAATGTCGTGATCGATAAATTGTCCAAAGTACGTCAAGAGCGCCGAGATGTCAGAATCACCGGCCGGATCGTTTCCAGACTCGTCGATCATAGTCTTACCGAGGCGTACGAGGTTCGCCGGAGTGTTCGTGTCCTCGGGCAGGAGGTTGTTCGGATCGTTCTGAAGGTCGGGGAACAGGAAATCGAAATCTTTTAGATCCACCGGCTGTGCGATAGCGAAGGCGAACGGAACGTTAGCGACGCGTTCCGCCAAGCCTTCCCGTGCTGTATCAAACTGTTGGATGGTTAAGGTCTGTCCGTGTCCTAATCGTCGTGCCATGTGAGTTTCCTCCAATACTTGCAGTTCACGTCAAATGATGATGATGCGGCTCTGGGCCTCATCATCGCTGGTGATGCGGTAGATGAATTCCGCGGGGGGAGACAATCCGGCTGGTTTACGTCATCACGCGAGGGTTTGGGTACGTTGGCCTTACCTCCAACTACGCAACAATACGGCGTGGTAAAGAAGCTCGGGTCGCATTGTTCACTCATCTATTATGTTGTTGAGGGGCTCAAATGTTTCTGTCTTGAGTATGGACAAGAATATGGGCTCGTTGAAACGGTAGGCGTCTGCGGTTTAAATCCGCACACACCTACCTAATAATGAGAAAAGCGGCTGTGAGTAGCCGCTTTTTCATTTTGTAAGTTGTGACGTGACTGCCTCGAGAGACCGCTTCGAGTGCTTGTCGTTTGTCAGACAGACCTCGCTAGCAGGCCCCGCGTGTTTGTGCGCCTCCATCACAAACAGCCGGTTTTACAACCAGCCAGGTCGTAACGGCTCCCGCTGCTACGCCACCTATGATTAACCAGGTCTTTGTGGAAACGCCACCATCTGCCTTACTAACACTATCAACCTCCGAATACGAGATTGACTGTGACGTTCCAGTCTTTGGATCTCTCAGAGTAAAAGAGACAGGTTCCACAGTGTTGATATAACCCTTAACCTTCGTCTTATCACGAAACTTAACTTCGACTTGCGAGTCGCGCGACGCGGATAGTATCTGTACTTTTGCGCGAACCTTCTCAGTATCTGTATTCGATTGAGCTGTAGCCTGTGAAGGCAGCACAAGACTCAAAGCAGTGATGATTACCGAAAGCGCTATGGCTACGTGTTTCTTAATCAAGATCATAATCTCCAATCGTTCAATATCAAGCAACGAGCTGTTCGCAACGGCTGTGCCCACATCTCTATCGGACAAAAAACTCTCGAGAATAAGGCTTAATTGCAGAACGGACTCAGATGTTTAAGACGATGAGAGGATGCTGGCGCAGTAAAAAATAGCCAGTTGTCAGGTGGTGTCGGATCTTTGTAGGGGGCGATAGGTGGTGGTGGCGGCACTTTGGCGGCCAACTCTTTTACCGAACACAATAATTGTGCTTTCGGTATTTATACCGAGAAGATTTCTCGCGCAAAGGCGCAAAGTGCTACCGCGTTTCTAAAGGGCTTTCTTTGCGCCTTTGCGCCTTGCGCGAGAAATATTCTTCATCCATCGATGCGTTGGTACTTTTCGGGCAAAGCCGCCTCATCCACTCTTCTTTCCGCGATTATCTTGACCTTTTGAAGTTCCGTTCTCTCAAGGCCAAAAAATCTAGCCATGTCGATAATTTGAGCGGGGTTCACGAAATCCGTGGGCTTGGCGCAGAATCTCTCTATACCAGGAGCAAACTCTCGGCACTTCATCGTTTTCGGGATTTTCAGGCCAAGGCGGCAGGCACCTTCCTGGGAGTGAAGCAAACAGAAGTCGCAAATAATCATGTTTGAGTTTCCTGCTGTTGCTCAGCAGTTGTTGCCGAATTCATCCAGTTACGGAATGAGAATGAATCATTCGCCGCATGCGATCCGCGAACAACACATCCATTTTGTGAGGTTCTATGATGGCCGTAACTTCGCCCTCGCCAAACATGGGATGCATCAGCGTCTGTCCTTTGCGATACGTTCGTCCTTGATCATATGGCGCGCCGAGCTTATTGGACTCACGACGCGTTGTGCCGGTGCGATACGTGACGCGTGATTCGCACATTGGACAGCTGACGCGCGTGATCTTTCCTATCTTGCTCAGAGAAACCACGATGTGACCGCGCTCCTCGTTACAGGTAATACACATCTGGTCTACCCGATCTCCGATTTTGAAAACTGGCTTCTCTTCCATATTTCTCCTGTTGCCTTAAATTCGTAGTGTACTCAGCCCTTGGCCAACTAATTTCCTGCAATCACAAAGGCCTGAAATTTAAAAACGCCGATCATGCCGCGCCTGCGACCATTTTTTGAACATCAACTGGTGAGATCGCCGGGCGAATGCGCGATGAGCTGATGATGGTCGACCACTGTTTGCTACAGAACCGTTCATCGGTAGCCGGTCATCGGCTTGACCTTCTGACAGCCATGGGTTTGCAAGTGCCCAGCGTGCCGGATCAAACGGCGCGTGTGTCAGAGAATCGGCGGGTACCTTGTCGTCGCTCATAGTAAAAACCATACTCCAATAAAGCCGGTCACACCTGATTTTCCACAAGCATGACGAGTTCTGCGTGTTTTAGGTGGGAGCCACGTTTCAGATTCCGCAACGGATCCTCAACCAGCAAAAGATCCACATCGTTTCGATCTTTGGGCGTAATTTCCCGAAGCAAGCCAGCGTCGAGGGCTACAGGTTTAAAAAGTAGCATGTCGCCGTTACGCGAACGGGCGGTCATCGCGTCATGGCTGCTATGAAATAGTGGTACGCAAAACCGTTCGTTGTGGTCAAGGGCAAACACGTCGCCGTTCGCGCGCTGCATGACATAGATAGCGCTCATGCCTCGATTTATATAGGTGTTAGGCGGAAGCGTCTGTGCGCTAGGCCGCTTATATGGAGTTGCTTAACTATTCGCCATGATATATATGGGTTGGCGCACGGACGCTCGGCGTTACGAGTTATCTAGCTATTACGTACCTATTTGCAGCATCATGTTTTCGTCAGAGGATAGGTCGAGCTCCACAATGGACAGATCGGGTCTTGTTAGCTGACCAGAAAGAATTATGACCACCGCAGGCAAGACAGAGAAAACTTTTACCTTCAGATTCATAGATTCGCCATCAAGAGTTCTCCTCGAGTTGACGAATGCGACCGAGAAGACGCTGAAGTCCATCGAAATTCTGACTGTCTTTCTGAAAGATAAAGAAAGCGTCGGAGGTCCTTCACAAGCTCATATTCGATTCGATGGCGTAAAGTCCATGCAACCAGGAGAGAAGGTGATTCTCTCTCACGCAACCTGGATTAACGGTAGACCGGCCGATGCTGAACACGATGAGATGGAACGGCTCAAGCTCATAGCAGGGGAAGTTAACCCTTATGTACTGGATATTTCGTGGGAGGAGCCGGACGGTAAGATGCGTTTTCAACGGATACCGGTCGGCTCCTGACGAAAGATAGTGAGCAAAGCTTTGGGATCAAACTGACGATCGCTCTATTGACTTCAACTTAGCGACCGTGTGACAAACCGGTTCAGCAGAAATCTGCTGCATCTCCGTGTTTTAATCCTTGAGCAGAGACTAATCACCGCATTATACTTACCCTCGCCAGCCCGTCCAAAAAACATAACCACCTTCGGAGGAACGTCATGTGTAATCGGAGAATTAAAGTCCTTCAAGGCTTCAAGATCCCCAGCTGTTCCGCGGTTGTTTTTCCACTACTTGTATTGCTCACTATCTTAACTGCTCCACAGGTAGCGAGGTCCCAGCGTATTCCCGGCCCTGGCATTCGTGAACGTAATCGTGCAATGGATGAGCACGATCGCACGATCAATCGAATGAAGAACGATGCCAAGGCGGCCACTGAGCGCAGGCGAAATTTGTTTCCGCAAATTAATGAGGACTTTCAGCGCATTCAGGTAATCCATAACGAGATCGTGCGCATGCTTCAGTCTGACAAAGGCCTTAATTACGACCGCCTGGCCGATTTGACTGACGATATGAAGAAGCGCAGCTCTCGCCTGCGGCAAAATCTCGGACTGCCTGAACGCGAAAAGACTGAGGCGAAACCCGCTCATGCTGAAGCTGTTGACGATAGTCACATGAAAAAGACAATCATTGCGCTGCACGACCTCGTCGTTAAGTTTGTGGCAAGCCCCATCTTTAAGAATCTTGGAGTAGTTGACGCAAAGGTCGTCAATGAGGCCAGGCAGAATCTCGATCAGATTATAGATGTCAGTGATGAGATAAAAAGAGAAGCAAAAGTTTTAGGTAAGTCCGCAAGCAAGTGACCTGTTAGTCACCCACAAAGAAAACAAAAGGCACGAAGCGTTCGCCGAACTCTTCGTGCCTTTTGTGCTTTATTAAGAGGGCGGTTTGAAGTCCCGCCCTGAAATCTCAGAACGAATAACGCAGTTGGATTCGTCCCGAACGGAAGCTGCGGAGTGTGTTGTTCGGTCCTCCGTTAAGTTCCGGTTGGTTGAAGAATGTGTTGAAGACATCGCCATCGCTGTTACCGCCGACACTAAGTGCGTCCCACGTAAAGATCGGACGGTTGAACACGTTGAAGAAGTCCATACGGATTTCGAATTTGTCGCCTTCCCACGGCGTAAAGGGCAGGCCGATCGCCTTAGTCAAGCTGACGTCAAAACGATTAATGGTTGGCGCGCGCAGTGTGTTCCTGCCAACGATGCCAGTGCGAATGTCGGGATCCACAATAAAGCGAGCATCGTTTAACGCGATGGGTGTTACGAAGTCGTTTGTGCAATAGCCTGTCGGTGAGGCCACGTCACACAAATCATTGAAGATGGCCACAGAGTTCCGTGGCGCATTCGGATTACCCAGAGCGGGACGATCGTTGGTAGCAACGCCGTCACCGTTAATGTCGAAGCCGTTCATATAAGCAGTTTCAACGGCACCGGACTGAAGGCGCCAGATGCCTGACAACGTGAAGCCACTTGTAATGCCACGGACAAACCGGTTTTCGCCGGCCGTCGGAATGTCGTAGAGGAAGGTCAGATTTGCCGCGTGTGGCACGTGATAGCTGGCCACGCTGCGATCAGCTCTTCGGCCTCCAAACAGATCCAATAAATCCGAAGTTCGGCTGGAGCCGCCCGAGGTTACGAACACCTCGCTGTTCACGTTATCGATAGCTTTCGAAAACGTGTAAGCAAACCTGAATAGCAGCCCATTGCGAAATCCGCGTTCGAGCCGTGTTTGCAACGAGTGATAGTTCGAATCTCCCGCGTTGGTTCGCGGTTGAATTGGACCACGATTCGTGTGAATGCGCTGCCCGGTCGCCGGGTTGACCGGGTTCAGCTCTTCGTTGAGGAAGAGGTGAAGTCCACGCGAGCCCACATAAGCAACGTCAAAAATCATATCCCATGGTACCTGACGCTGGATGCCAAAGTTCCAGACATAGGTCTTCGGGTTATGAAGATTCGGCAACACTGTTGACTGAGTGGCGAGTGGATTCGGAGCCGGAGCGACTGTCGGCAGCGTGGTGGTAGCATTGGCAAAACCTCGACCACCTGCAGTGGCGCCGAGAGTCGTGATACCGATGGCATTCGGTGACGACGCAACGGTATTGCTCAGGATGTTGTTGAAGTAGATGTCGTAGTTAACTGCGAAACCGCCGCGAATTACGGTGCGGTCCTGGCCAAACAACCACCTGCCGAAGTTCGGCGTGTAAGCAAAGCTGAAGCGCGGGGCGAAGTTATTCTTGTCACGCTCAACTTCACATCGCGTTAGCAGCGGAACGTCAAAGCCGCAAAAGGCCGGAAATGCTGCCGTATTCTGGGCCACGCCGTACAGCTCATAGCGCAGACCGAGATTGAGTGAAAGGTTCGGCCGGACACGCCAGGTATCGTTGATGAAGTAAGCCTGGTTGACTACATCAGGATAATCCACGTTCTCGCCGAATACTTTCGATGCAAAGATTCCACTTGTACCCGAGAAGTTATCGACAAAGTTTCCGAATGCAGGAAACGCTTCTACGCCCAGCCCTGGATTTGCGGCGCTATTGGTGAACGTGAATGAGCCGCGAGTGTTGATAGGCACAAACTGCTTCGCGCGCTGGACCATTATGTCGAACCCGGTGCGGAAAGTGTGATTGCCGACAGTATGCGAGATCGTGTCCTGGAACTGCCAGTTATTGAAGATACGGCCTTGCGGGAAAGTCGCATCAGGACCAATACCGGTTACATTGGAAGCACTGCCGCCAAACAGAATCTGTGGCGGCGCTTCAAGTAGTTCGGGGTTGCGATATTGGAAGAGCACATTGAACCGGCCATAACCAAAACGAAACTCGTTGGTTGTGTTCGGCGAGAAAGTACGTGTCCAGTTGATGTAGGCATTCTGAATTAAACTCGGCACGTCAACTTCAGTTCCCGGAAATTGAAGCGTCGTAAATTGCGGGACCTGGTTAGAGAAGATTTGATCGTCCGCAAGATAACGAACGGCAACGGCGTCGTTTGAAGTTGGCGTCCAGTCCACGCGGAATAGATACTGAGTATCATCCACGGGTTGTGAACTGGTTCGCGTAGCCGTACCGAACGGAATAGACGGTTGACCTCCACCGAGCGGCACGTTGATCACGCCTGTTGTTCCGCGCAGGTCACCGATTGTAGCGAGGTAACGATCGAGGTTGGGACTGGTGCCCGCCGGGAAGAGCGCACGCAGTTGCGCAAAGCCTTCCGCTGTGGGCACTGTTGGTGACGACGTCACGCCGCCCGCTCGAAATGGGGACCATTGAATCGTGCCGAAGAAGAACAGCTTGTTCTTGAGGATTGGGCCACCTATCGAGAAGCCGTAGTTGTTTTCAATCGTGACCGGTTTCTTTGTCAAACCGAGGCCGGCCTTTTCGAATGGTGAAAGTGTCGCGAGCTTGCTCGGAGTGATTACGTCGTAGACCGAGCCGTGAAACTCGTTTGTTCCACTGCGTGTGATTACGTTCACCACAGCGCCACCGGCCCGGCCATACTCAGCCGAGTAGTCGCTCGACAGGACAGTTACTTCGTTGTAACCGTCGCGCAAAACCGGTTGATAAAACTGGCCGGTGATTGAGTTGTCGTTGTTGTCCAGTCCGTCGATTAACTGATTGTTCGCGCGAGCGCGTAGACCATTTACCGAGAACTCTGTTCCCTGAACAAAGCCGCCGGCCAAAGGACCTGGATCGACTACACCGGGCAGCGTGAACACGAGGTTCACGGGATTCAAACCCTGAACGGGAAGTTCAGTAATCTGCCGGCTTTCGAGTGTGTTGACACGCGCACCGTCCTGGCTCTGAAGTTCAACTGTAGTAGCTGAAGTGACAGTTACTATCTCAGTTGGATTTCCTACTTCCAGTGGGAAGGGTGCTTCGGAAGTTTGAGCCGCTGCGACGACTACTTCTCGAGTGGCGCCCTTGAATCCCGTAACGCTGACTTCGACCTTGTATGTTCCGGGATCGACAGCATCGAAACGATAGTTGCCATCTTCCTGTGAAGTCGTTTCGCGCGTTACGCCCGTAGCCGTGTTGGTAATTTTAACGGTGGCAGCTGCAACGGCAGCGCCGTTAGGGTCGGTGACTGTACCGACGATGAAGCCCTTACTGGTTTGGCCCAGGGAGGCAGACGCCAGTACGAGCAAGACCAAAATTGTGGTTAAGTATTTCAATTGTGCCATCTGTTGACCTCCGATATTTCGGAACTTGTCTCGAATATCGACTTGCAGTTTTCAAAATGATCTGGGGAAGTTTCGGAGGAGCAACTACCGAGCCAGTATCGAGAGATACTCATCACACAACGAGAGGAGACGAGTTTTTCCAGATTCGGATCGCAGCGATCCAAATCTATAAATTTTTCCAAAAACAAAGACGTTTGGACCTGCGCGAAAGCAATCCGAAATTTTGTAGGATCGAAAAATCGGGAGTGAACGTAATTTTGGATCAATTCGGAGAAGGTAAGTAGAGCCTAATCACAGTAGAAGCGTAGGCTGGGCTTTTTCAGTCTGAAATATTAACTCACGGCGGTAGTAGCATGAGACGAAAGCAAACCACGAAGGACAACCTCATTGGAGTTATTTCTGATACGCACGGCCTTATGCGTCCGCAAGCGATCGAGGCACTCGCCGGTGTCGACATGATCTTGCATGCCGGCGATATTGGTACCTCAGCAGTACTCGACGAGTTGCGCGACATTGCTCCGGTTGTGGCGGTGCGCGGCAATAACGATCGGGGTGATTGGGCGGAGTCACTTCCGCATTGTGAGGTGGTAGAGATCGGCGCCGTCTCGATCTATATGCTGCACGATTTAAAAGAAATCGACATCAGTCCAGCGGGAGTGTTTCAGGTAATAATCAGCGGTCATTCACATCAGCCTGTAATAGAAGAACGGCGTGGTGTTCTCTACGTGAATCCCGGAAGCGCAGGCCCACGGAGATTCAGATTACCGGTCAGTTTGGCCCATCTGAGAGTTGAGGGAACTGCGGTAAACGCGAAGGTGATTGAACTCTCTGTGTGATATGAAGAAGCTGATCGCTTTCGTCTCGGTAGCTATAGTCGTTATCACGTCTATTATTCTCTGGCAGACAAGGCAGGAACTAACCAACATTGGTCGATCTGGATCGTCAACTGGAATACTGGAATACGGAAGGGCCACAGAAACCCTTCGGTCATCCGTTAAATCTCGAACGGCTAAGTCAGTGGTTGTCTCCTGACAGTTGTATCCTCGACTTTGGTTGTGGCTATGGTCGATCTTTGGGAGAGTTGTTCAAGTCAGGTTATCGCAACCTTATCGGGTTTGATTTCTCACCAGCCATGATCGCGAATGCCCGCGCGCGATTTCCCGAGATCAAATTTCATGAAGTTCAATCGGAGACCCTGCCGCTCTCAGACGCGTCCGCGGATGCCGCTCTCTTGTTCAGCGTCCTAACGTGTGTTCCGACTGACGATGGACAACGAGCGCTCATTGGAGAACTACATCGCGTGTTGCGGCCGGGCGGACTCTTGTACATCAGCGATTTATGGTTACAGTCAGACGAACGAAACGTGACGCGATACGCTCGTGATGAAGCGAAGTATGGAAGGTACGGCGTGTTCGATCTACCTGAGGGCGTCACTGTGCGACATCACGATCATGAGTGGATCGAAACGCTCATAAAAGATTTCGAGACGATCGCTCTCGATAATATTGAAGTGCTGACCATGAACCGGAATCCGGCAAAAGCTTTTCAGTGGTTCGGATTGAAACCAGGACCGACAGATCAACACAATTCTGGATCTACGTAAATCCGTGTGCATCCGCGGCTGACTTTATCCTCACGCGAACATTCCTGCCGTCCAGATCGTTTACACCACTGTCCAATCGAACAAGGAAGAGCACCCCGAAAAGTGGAAAGACATACGAAAGAATCTCAGCTCCAACTCTCCGCTTTGACCTTGCGCGAAACACTACATGCGCCTGGTTTCAGAATTCCGGCTCACGCTCACGATCGGGCCACCATTTGTTTGACAGTAACCGGACAAGCGCTCGAAATCATTGACGGCAATCGCGTCAACACGCAGCCCGGTGGTGTGATCATACGGGCTCCAAAAATCATACATTCCAACGAGTATGGCGCCGGTTCGCATCGCGGCTTCATGATTGAGCTCGACAGAAAATGGCTGGAAACGTGCCGGCACTTCTTAACCGTGTTTGAAGGTTACAGGTACTTTTCGGGCGGGCCGGTATCTGCGCTCGTGTTGCGCATCTATCGTGAATCAAGAGTCAAAGACAGCGTCGCGCCAATCATCGTCGAAGGATTAATGCTGGAACTGCTGGGACACGCGTCGCGATCGCTGATCAAGCCGCCCGTCCGGTTGCCCGGCTGGTTAATGCAAGCACGAGATCTGTTACAGGGGCGATTCAACGACTCCCTCAATCTGGTCGAGGTTGCAAACATTGTCGGAGTGCATCCAACACATCTCGCGCGCAGCTTCAAGAAACACTACCGGACAACGGTGGGCGAGTATCTACGCCGGCTCCGTCTCGACTGGGCCACGCGCCAGTTGTCCGAAACTGAAGACTCGATCGCGGAGATTGCTTCCGCGGCCGGTTTCTATGACCAGAGCCATTTCAGTCATTTGTTCAAGCAGCATACCGGATTGAGTCCGGCGGAGTTTAGAGCTTTGGCGAATGGCGCTAATTAAAAGGCCATTTAAAAGCTAGCCACGTACACGACTGCTACGCTGTTCCAATACCGCTGAGCGCTGCTCAGTTATTAATTACGCGTTGTCGAAATCGATTGAGAGGGGTAAGACATGTCTCTCTGGATCCGCAGCGCGTTCGCTCTCTTGTTGTTACAGACCGGTCAGTATCAGGCTCAAGAAGCAAACGGCGATAGCAGACCCGCCGTGATTGAAGAAGTCGCCGCACCTTCGGAGGAGCTACCGCCTCGGCTGCCCTTTCCGAAGAAAGATTGGGATCTCACTCGGGCATACTTCGACGTCTTCTCGATTCTTAGTAACCAGAACACGTGCAGCAGTTTTTATGGTGGACCACGCGCGGCAACTACCGTACTCAACGGTTTTATGACGCGCGTAAAGACTCAACCGCTTATGCGTGAGATCTCATTTCAGATGGTTGGACCACGTGTAATTCGCGATCCGTCCACTGGCGTGTCCTACCGTCTCTTTGATAGGACAACGGTTAACAGCAACGGCTCGTTCTATCAACGAAGAGTGGAACCGATGCGCAAATTTCCGGCGGACGTTGGTATCTTCCCTCCAGGCAGCCGGCCTGCAAGGGCGTTAATTCTCTTACATGAACTGGGTCACCTGATTCAGGGTGAGAATGGCGCCTGGCTCATACCGGACGACGGCCACGATGGTAAGCAAAGCAAGGCGAATACGTTACGCGTTCAGCAGGCGTGTCGCGCGCAGTTGAAGGAGTTGAAGTAGAAGCTCTTAAACCGTGACGGAAAGCGTCGTAGGAGATCGTTCCTTTCGAGTCGATCGCCTTATACTTCGCAGTATGCCTCCTCCACTCGACATCCGAGATACGATCCTTGACGCGTGGAAAACGAATAATCGCGTCACGATCTTTCTCGTCGAGCATCTGCCCGCCGAACTCCTGAACGTCGCGATACCGGGAGCACCACGGCGCACCGTCAGAATGCTTGCTGGTCACATCCACAATGCGCGATGCATGTGGATCAAGACGCTCGGCAAAGAGAACGGCATCGCAGTGCCGCAAAGCGTCGATCGACACAAGGTGAAACCCGGCGATCTCATTCCAGCGCTCGAGCGTAGCGGCACGGGAATTTTGAATCTCTTAAAGTTAGGCTTTGATCACGGAGGAAGTATTCCCGCGACGTCCGCGTATGCGTGGCGCAACTTACCTCTCGACGTGGGGCATGTGCTCGGCTACTTCATTGCGCACGAAGGACATCACCGCGGACAGATTGTGATGCTTGCCCGCCAGTTAGGGTATCGCCTGCCGGTAGAGGTAACAGGCGGGCTTTGGCACTGGTCAAAGCGTTCCCGGGAGTAGCCACAAAGAGGCACAAATGCACAGGAAGTACAAAGAACATGAATGATTCAGTTGTGCTTTGGTGGCCTCTTTGTGGCTTAATGCAATTTTTCGCACACCCCAAATCTCACCTAAAAATCCAAAAATTCATGTCATAGTCTCTGAGATTCTGAATAAATCACCTGGAGTCCGGATCTTCAACGTCACATTTGGCTCAATTCTTTCTCAAATTTTCTTAACTGTGCTCGGAATTACAATTGCTTAAGGTTGTAGACCGCGCTTTACGTTTCTTTCCGTAGTTTGCAGTTCATACGAAATTGTGGATCTCCCAACCTTTTTCAGTCTCTTTTAGGAGGACTCTATGAAAATCAGAGTTGTGCTCGCTTTCTGCGTGCTTCTGATGATCACGCTGACGGCACCAGGGCAAACCAGCCGGGGCACGGTTACCGGAACGGTAACTGATCCCAACGGCGCCGTAATCGCTGGTGCACAAGTAACGCTCATCAGCGCCCAGACCAAACTCAGTCGCGTAACGACCTCGAACAGTGAAGGGATTTACCGCTTTGAAGCGGTTGACCCCGGAACCTATTCCATAAAAATCAGTGCAGTTGGCTTTGGTGAGGTCGAGAGTACCGGTGTCGAAGTCATGGCCAATCAAACGTCAGATATTCCGTTGCGATTGGCGCCTTCCGGACAGCACGCGACGGTAGACATTACCACCGACGCAGGCCAATTGATCCAGACCGAGGCTCCGGTCCGCGGCGGCAACATCGATAAAGTAAGAATTACCGAACTGCCTTTCGCAGGTCGCAACCCGGTTGCGCTGGCGCTGACCTTGCCCGGTGTTTCCACGAACCGTTTTGGCTTCGGTGTGGGAACGTTTTCCGTCAACGGCTCACGTGGTCGTTCGAATAACTTCCTGATCGACGGAACCGAGAACAACGACATCTCCGTGGCCGGTCAGGGCTTCCAGATCACCAACCCTGACGCTGTGCAGGAAGTTTCCGTACAGACGTCGAACTACGACGCCGAGTTTGGCCGCGCAGGCGGCGCTGTCGTAAACACGATTACGAAATCAGGCACCGACGATTTTCATGGGAGCCTCGCGTACCTTTTTGACGTTACGCGCGATGACGCGATCACCAATACCCAGTCGTTGATCGCATCCATCCGTGATCGGGGACATCCACCGCGTGGCACAGAGCAGTATTACGCCGGAACGCTCGGTGGTCCGGTTCTTTTTCCGCACTTCGGAGAAAGTAACTCACCATTTTCCTACGATGGACGTCAACGTACTTTCTTCTTTGTCGCGTGGCAGGAGCAGTTCCGCAGTTCTTCTACGTCGGCCAATCGAACCGTGTTGACGCCTTTGGGACGTACGCAGTTGAGAAATCTTTTTGCGCCGGGAGTTAACCCGAGAGTGGATATTCTTTTGGACGTGACCAAGAATGTAGTTGGCGAATCGTCATTCCAGAATATCGATATCGGTGCTCGTCCGGGTTGTCCTGCGCCGTGCAACATTCAGTTCGGCACCGGCGCCCTGTTTGTTCCGCAAACCTATCGCGAGCGCCAATCGCAATTCCGCATCGATCACATGATCGGACCAAACGATCAGTTCTCAGCACGGTACTTGTTTGACGACCAGAAAGATCCGCTGGGTGGTGGCGTCACCTTCCCGGGTTTTGGGACGGCAAACAACAATACCTATCAGAACATGCTCCTCACCGAGACCCATACTTTTTCGTCGAGTTGGACCAACGAAGCGCGACTCGCGTACAACCGTATCCTGATCGATTTCCCACTTAATCCTTCCGACGCACTCGGTCTGACGCTGCCGCGTTTCGATATTTCGACGCTCAGCCAATTTGGTATCGCGACGAATCTTCCACAGGGACGCGTCGCCAATAATTACGTGCTTCAGGACACGGTGAGCCATATCAGGGGTAACCATACTTTCCGATTTGGACTGGATATCCTGAAGCAGCGGTCGCGCCAGTTCGCACCGATCGTTGAGCGCGGCCTCCTGACGTTCCGCTCGGGTGGTGGTTTTACTGCCCTCGGCAATTACATTGATAACTTCGCAGGATCCGGTGGTGGCACGCAGAGAGATTTCGGCAGCCCGCGCTACTATCCTTTCTTAACCCGGCAAGCGTACTTCGCACAGGATCGCTGGCATGCGACGAACTCTCTCACGCTTACACTCGGTTTGCGTTACGAGAACTTTGGAAACGCGATCAATTCACTCCAGACCGCGGCTTTCACAGGACTCTTCAACATCGATCCGGTAACTCTAACAGGCCCGTTCAGCCAGCCAAACGAAGTAGAGAACGACAATAACAACTTCGCTCCGACTTTCGGCCTGGCCTACTCACCGGCTTACGAAAATGGTTTTATGCGACGGATCTTCGGCGATCGCGAGACCGTGTTTCGCATGGGTTACCAACTTGGATACGACTCGTTCTTTAACAATATCGCCTCGAATGCGGCGACCTCGTCTCCGAATGTGGTGGCGACATCCATCCCTTCAGCTGTCAACGCGACCACACCAAGAGGTCTGCCGAATGTGACTGGTGCATTGCCAACCGCAGCACGTCCACTATCACCTCTGGATTCGCAGACTCTCGTGATCCAGAATCTGGTTAACCCTTATTACCAGAAATGGTCGGCGGGATTTCAACGCGCCCTCGGGAATTTTGTGGTTGATGCCTCCTACGTCGGTTCAAAAGGAACAAAGCTTTACCTGAACGAGGATCTCAATCCGAGCGTTCCGGCCGTAGCGAATGCCTTCAATCCCGGCATCCAACGCATCACGCCGGCAGCCTTCACCGGATCGAGGACTTGCACTCCAAACACTGCGGGCTGTCTGATCTCAGGTCGCTTCGACAATCTCCAAGGCTCGCGCTTGATTCGAACCAATGGAGGCTCGTCTAGTTATCACTCAGCACAACTCCTGGTGTCGCGTCGTTTCGTCAACGGTCTTGCTATCACCGGCGCCTACACATGGTCCAAGCTGATGGACAATGCCAGTGAGGTCTTCGGCGTTGCGGACACCAATTTGCCGCAACAAGCTTCGTTCCCATCCATCTTCGGCGGACAAGCGCTTGAACGTGCGGTCTCTCTCTTCGACCGTCCACACCGCCTATCCATTACCTACGTTTACGCTCTTCCGTTTATGAGAGATCAGCGTGGATTCCTTGGCCACGTGTTTGGTGGCTTTGAGATCTCAGGCGTTACGACTTTCGAAAGCGGCGTGCCCTTGACGGTGGTAAACGGCCAGGATGCAGACTCGATCGGCGGAAACCTGGACCGTCCGGATTTCAATCCGGATGGACAAACTGGCGTGAGGGCAGTTCCGGCAGTGGCTACTGCGGCGGCTAATCCGTGCGCAGTTGCAGTCGGGTCGGTCTTTTACACTAACCCTGATGCAAACAGCGCGTGTATCAATCCAGCCACCGCTCAGTACATCGGAATTCTTGCGGGTACTGGACGACGCGGTAATCTCGGCCGTAACACGTTGCGAACGCGCGGCCAAAATAATTGGAATATGAACATCCTGAAGCGAATTGCGATGGGTGAGGCGAAATTCTTTGAACTCCGAGCGGAGTTCTACAATATCTTCAACCATCCACAGTACGGGACGGCAAGCGTTAGTCCCTTTACACCAGCGAGCACAGGCGTACCGGCCAACGTCTTTACTTCGGCAGCAGGTCAGTTTCTGCATCCGGAGTTCTCCGACGGAGGTGGACGCGTGATTCGTTACCAACTAAAGTTCTCGTTCTGATTAGCCTGCGAAGCAGATGTTTTTAACCTGCGAAGCAGGTATCAGCATAAAGCCTGGGGTGGAGCGAGCTTGCTCGCGGAACCCCAGGAACAATTAGAAGGGAACGATGAGCCCGCGAAGCGGACTCACAATTCTTAATACCGATTGGTCTGAAGTTCTCGTTCTGAATAGCCTGCGAGGCAGATGTTTTTAACCTGCGAAGCAGGTATCAGCATAAAGCCTGGGGTGGAGCGAGCTTGCTCGCGGAACCCCAGGAACAATTTAGAAGGAACGATGAGCCCGCGAAGCAACTGTGTTGGAAGTCAAGGCAAAACTAAGTCAGTTTGCCAAAGCGTCTGATTACGGACCATCAGATTGATGATGGATAACAGTTTACGCATGCAGGCGGTATGTGCCACCTTGTGCGGTTTTCCTTTAGCCAGCAGACGCTGATAGAACTCTTTGATCACGGGATTGAACCGCAGTGCAGTGAGCGTGGCCATATAGAGCATACAGCGGACGCGGGCGCGCCCCCCGAAGATATGCCGCACCCCTCGTTGCTGACCGCTGTCGCAATTGAGGGGCGCCACCCCGACGAGCTTACTGATGCGTTGGCGATTGAGTGTCCCTAACTCCGGCAAATCGGCGAGCAAGGAGAAGGAAACCACGGGACCGATGCCAGGCACACTCTGCAGGATGGCATCTTTGTCTTGCCAGACCGTGGAACTTACTACGCGCGTCTGAAGCTGTTCATCCAGTTCGGCAATGCGTTCTTCGAGCCAATCGATGTGTTCTTTGATAGCGTCGCGTACGGCTTCCATCGTAGCACTGTGGCGTCGATTTTTTTCAGCCACGAGCATCTCGATGAGTTGGCCGCGGCGGCCCATCAAAGCCTCTAACTCCTGTTCATCTTTTGACTTGAGTGGACGTAATGGCGGCTGGATAGCGGCGGCAAAGTGGGCCAGAACGCGGGCATCCAGGCGATCGGTTTTAGCTAACTGCCCGATCGCTTTGGCGAAGGCACGCACCTGCCGCGGATTGATTACCACTACCGGCAAGCCGGCGGCGTGCAAAGCAGCCACCACTGGTTTTTCCAAACCACCCGTGGCTTCCAACACAATGCGTGCCGGTCGCAAGGCGATTAGTTCCGCCAGCAATGCCCCAAAAGCACTGGTCTTGTTAGGACAATGATAATGAAAATCGCTCTCGTGCACGGCTACTTCCAAGAGCTGTTTGGAAACATCGATACCAATATTATTTTTTCTTTTTGACAAGAATTGTTCTCCTTCCCGGGCTTGCGAATACGGGCTCTAACGCCCCGGCAACTGTTCGGGTTTTAGGGAAAACGAGGTGCAACGATCAAATGCTTCGCGACGGGCTCAAAGCAACCAAGCGGGCTAAGGATCTGTTGCACCCTTGCGGCAATCGCTCCCGCAGTGCAAGCGATTGGCAACTCAGCAAACATTTTCTAACTTGCATGGGGCTAATCATACAAGCGGGCGACAGTCCATGTTACGGCTGTCGCCCGCTTCGCGGGCTCACAATTCTAAATACGATTGGTCCTGGGGTTCCGCGAGCAAGCTCGCTCCACCCCAGGCTTTATGCTTACGCCTGCTTCGCAGGCTCAAATGCAACTTTTACTCATGGGATTTCACCTCAGGCTTTACGCTTACGCCTGCTTCGCAGGCTTAACCTTTCCGGCGGATCGAGTACAGCCGGTGTTCCGTTCGTATCAACAAGCGCTCACCTACAAGTGCGGGGGATGCCTGCGTCATGTCATCAAGTTCATTCACATGCGATAACTGAAACTGCTCACCAGTGTTGACGACGAACGTCTGGCCCTCTTCGCTCAGGCAGAACAGTTTGCCATTGTAGGCCCAGGGTGAGGTCGTGAAATTCGTCGCCGTTGGATCGATGCGCGTCTTGTAACTCTGCTTTCCAGTCTTCGCGTCAAAGCGATTAAGAATTCCGGTTTCCGTCAACGTGTACACGGCACCTTGATAAGCCACGGACGACGGCAGATAAGTTCCACCACGCGCTTGAGACCAAGCTACATACTCGTTTGAAGTCTCGCCTTCTTTTAGAGAAATGTCGCCTGAAGCGCCTGGACGAATCCCGAACAACGGCCGGCCTCGACCGCCATTGATATAGAGCAAACCTTCATAAGCGAAAGGCGTTGGAATCGGTGTCGCCGCCATGCCCTTCATGCGCCACAACTCTTTTCCTGCCAGGTCGTAACTGATTAGTTCGTCTGGTCCAACGGCGATGATCTCAGTGCGCTGCGCATGCTTCCAAATAAATGGCGTGGACCATCCGGAAAGCTGTGTTGGCGGTGCTTTGTTGCCGAGGTTCCGATTCGTCCGCCAGACTTGCTTGCCCGTTTGCTTATCAAACGCGGCGATGTATTGCTGTTTCTGGTTATCACTCAAGATAACCAGCAGGTTTCCGGCGAGCGCCGGCGAACTTCCCGTTCCCAGGTCGAGGTAAATCGGATGTGCTTCAAGTGGAGTGGTCCAGGCTACGTTGCCTTTCAAGTCAAAGGCCCATAACCCAAGGTTCGCGACGTAAACATAAACGAACTTTCCGTCCGTGACAGGAGTCTCTGAGACGAAGCTGTTTTTGCGATGACGCCCGCCGGGCGGACGTCCTGTATGGAACTCCTTCGTCCATTCCACCTTGCCGCTCTTCAGGTTCAGGCAATAGAGCATGTAGTGCAGCGTGACCTCGTTTGGCAGCTCGATATCGCGCTCGGTCACGCGCTTCAGTATCTCTTCTATTGGAAGCCCTTGTTTTTGTAATTCCGCGACGTACTCGTTGCTGTACTCGGTGCCGGTTTGTGGCGGCTTCGACTTGCCCTCCGTTGTGACGGTGGTGACGTACACCTTACCGCCAGTCACGATTGGCGAGGACCAGCCGCGTCCCGGAATTTCTAGTGACCACTCCACGTTTTCGGTCTTGGACCAACGTTCGGCGAGTCGCGCATGAGTTCCGACGGGGTTTGATTCCGGCCCTCGGAACTGTGGCCAGGCCTTATCCTGTGCGTGAACTATGAGTGACATCGACAGTACTGCGCACACCAAGCCGGCGTTGCGCGAAAGAATGTAGAGGCTGCGATTTTTTTGGAGTTTGTTATTCATGTTCAGCGTGAATTCCCGAAGCTGACTGTGTCGGTGCCCTAATACGTTGAATAGTGCCCGGTGGGTTTCAATTGGGTGGACTTCTTCTCCAAAAATTTTAGAAGAGTCGAGGGTCGTTCATCGCAAGTACACGCGATACCTCAAACCTTCGGCATCACCGTATACCGCTGGTTTGATAAATCGCTCGACAAGTACTCCGCCATTGGCTTCGATTACTCGCTGCGATCCAATATTAGATGGGTCGGTAGTGATTTCAACGAACTCCAACCCCTCGGCCTTCACGTCCGGCAGGAGCAGCCGGAGCGCGAGCGTGGCATAGCCTCGGCGGCGCTTCCATGGAACGACAGAGAATCCGATGTGGCCGAGACAGTGCGGCGGAAGAGCTGTAGTCCCAGGTTGCCAGCGGAAGCCAATGGTTCCGCAGAACTCACCGTCCCATATCCAGCGCTGATAACCAGGCAGACGTGGCACGACAGATCCGTCAGGAAGTCTAACCGGATCTCCCTGCGCTTCGCGGTCGACAAGACTTGTGAGGAACGCGTCAGCGTCTTTCGCAATCTCCTCGAGTTCTTCGCGAGCGGCCGCTTCACCGCGGACGTTGTCGGGGGACCAGCCGCGTTGGAGGGCCGAGACGTAGTCGGCGAGATATTCTCGATTGGGCCAAACAAGTTGCATAACACTCTGTGCGGTGGGAATTCTGACGCCCACCGACGGTCTAATCTAGCATGACCTCGGATTGTACGTACTACCCGGAATCCTGCCACAGACGCTACAGTTTTCTCTGCGATACGCTCACACTTCTCGTCATAGCTATCCGGTGAACCTCACGTCATACATCTACAGCTTGACTTACTTCAGGCGCGAGGGTATACGTGATGTTCCCAGTTGGAGAAAGGACATATCGATGGAAACGACGGCCACATCAAAGGGACAAATCGTTATTCCTGCATCGATCAGACGGCGGTTGGGAATTAAAGAAGGAACGCGCATTAAAATCGAAGAGCGTGGTGACGAGATCATTCTTAAGCCAATAACGCGTGAATATGTTCACAGCCAGCGAGGAAAGTTCCGAGGGAAGGGCTTGATGAAGGCGCTAATGGCCGAAAAGAAACGAGAGCGAGAGCTTTAATGCGCAAGAAACCAAAGGCGATTGTTTTCGACTCATGGGCTGTCATTGCGTATCTGGAGGACGAATCAGCCGGAGAACGAGTGGCCGACATTATTGCCGACGCACACGAGCAGAACATTCCGTTGTTAATGACGGTCGTAAACGCGGGAGAAGTTTGGTACATCATCGCACGTGAGGCGTCCGTTGGAGACGCGGACGCGAGTATCAAGCAGGTTCGTGAGATTGGAGTCGAGTTAGTTGATGCGGACTGGGAACTTGCAAAGAGTGCCGCATATTTCAAGTCAAAAAACAAAATGTCTTTTGCCGATGGCTTTGCGGCAGCACTTGCGCAAAAGGTCAAGGCGCACTTGGCAACAGGCGATCGAGAATTTAAACAGGTCGAACGGGAGATAACAATCACTTGGCTTAACGAAAATTAAGACAACAGGACATCAGCACTGTCAATCTAAGTTCCGATGTGCAAGGTCCTGCCTCACATCTCTTTCAAGGTGTTCGCAATATCGAGACTCCGCCGCCGCTGCTGAATATACCCGCAACGCATCCAGTCATAAGCGTCGCCAGCGTTGCTGCCAGCAAGGCTCTTAAACCAAGGCCTGCGAGATCGTCGCGACGTGATGGCGCAAGTGCTGCCGTCCCACCGACAAAGATCGCAACCGCTGCCACGTGCGCAAATCCGCATAACGCGTAACTCAGGATCACGACGGTTCGGGGATCGGTTATCTGCCCGCTGGAGATTAGCTGCGCGAGGTGGTTGTAGGAGAAGACCTCGGTCAGGATAACTCGTTCACCTAACAAGCGAGCGGCTAGCGGTATATCGTTTGTTTGCAGTCCAAGTAGAAAGGCGAACGGATAAAATAACCAACTTAAGATTCTCACAAACGAAAGCGGTTCGCTCATCCCGAACCACGTACCTGCGGCGCCGAGTAGTTTATCGATCAGTGCGACCAGCCCGAGGATTGCGATGAGTAGTGCTGAGATTCCAGCGGCCAGCTTCAGTCCATCCATCGCGCCCTGGATAATTGCACTTATCAAATTCCTGGACCGGCTCGACTCATCCTCCGGTGGAACGCCGAAGAGTGTCTCTGGCGTTTCGGTTTCAGGAATAAGCAGCTTTGCTACGACTACGGAAGCAGGAATCGCAAGTACAGAAGCCGAGAGTAGGTGTCCTGCTATTTGCGGAAACAGCCCCGTAAGAAAGGCCACGTAAACTCCGAGCGTACTCGATGCGACGGTCGCCATACCCGTGGTCAACACCAGCAACAACTCCGACCGTGTCATCTTTTCCAGGTAAGGTCGTACTACGAGCGCCGATTCGATTCCGACGAAGATGTTTGCCGCGCCGCAAAGTGATTCTGCACCGCTAATTTTCATCGTGCGGTGGAAGAGTCTCGCGAACAATCGTACGAACACCTGCAATACGCGCAGGTGGTACAGCATAGAGGTGAATGCTGCAAAGAAGATCACGACCGGAAGAACTTGAAAGACAAGAATGAAACCGATCGATCCGGACTCACTAGGGCTTGCCGCAAGTGGTCCAAACAGGAATACAGAACCGCTCTTCGACGCGTTCAGTAAGACCAACACCGCGTCGTTCAGCCAAAGAAAGAGTCGATGCGAAACAGGTAGGCGGAAAATGATTACACCGAGCAGGAGTTGTAAAGCGACTCCCCACGCGATCGTTTTCCAGACAATCTTTCGACGATTAGTGGAAAGCAACCATGCGATGCCTGCGAAGACTATGAAGCCGGCCGCTGATATCGCGTGATGGATCATTCTTTATCCTCTGGTCCTTTTGATTGCGAGTCGTAAGACTACGGGATGAAAGACGCGGCTGGCAAACGCAATGTGTCATTTAACGCGCGAAGCGCGTGTGAGCATATAGCCCAGGGTGGAGCGAGCTTGCTCGCGGAACCCTGGGACCAATTGAATTAAGGATTGCGAGCCCGCGAAGCGGGCGATAGAGTTGCGGATCGCGCTGTCGCCCGCTTCGCGGGCTCACCGGTTTCTTTCTACATTGTTTCCTGGGGTTTGCACCCCAGGCTTTATGCTTCCGCCTGCTTCGCAGGCTAAGCGTTGAGCTCGTTGAGCTTTAACTTCCTGCTACACCATAACCTCTCTGAAAGCAGTCAAGAACTGCTTCATCTCTGAACTGGTTCCAATCGTGACGCGCATGAAAGTTGGCAGAGCAGGGAAGAGCCGTCCGACCTCAACGCCGCGCGTGCGCAATGCGTCGATCATTGGTCTCACCTCGCGCCGTAGATCGATCATCACGAAATTTGCGTGCGATGCGATGTAGCGATAACCGAGGGCATCGAGTTCAGTGCAGACACTCTTCTTCACTTCGTTGTTTAGTTTGCGGCCGCGTGCGACGTGGTCAGGATCCTTCAAACTCGCGAGCGCAGCGACCAGCGCCATGATATTCACGCTGTCCCATGTTTGATGAGCTTTCAGCATTCCGATATTTGCGCGTTGCGTGACGCCGTAACCGCAGCGCAGACCAGCCATGCCGTAGATTTTTGAAAACGTGCGGACAACAATCAGGTTGGGATACTGCTTCACGAGCGGGAGCACACTCTCATAATCTTTGCTCTCGACATAGTGATGATAAGCCTCATCAACCAAAACGATCGTCGCCGGGGAAAGTTTTGCGAGAAACTCTGACACCTCGTTTTTGGGAGTGATGCTGGCAGTTGGATTGTTCGGGTTGCAGATGTAAAGAAGACCCGCGCCACTCGCAGCCGCGACCATTTTCTTCAGATCGTGACTGTAATCCGGCGTAAGGTCGATCTTCACAACTTCAGCACCCGCCACGCTTGCATGTCGAATTACTGCTTCAAAAGTCGGATTGGCGACGACGATCTTCTTATCCCTACCGGTAAACGCAGCGGCACAGAGTTTCAAGATCTCTCCGGAGCCGTTGCCAAGCAGCACGTAGTCCACGGGAACGTTGTGCAGTCGTGCCACCTCCTCAGCCAGCATGTCGGCATACTCGTCGGGATATCGCCACGCGAGACTGAAAGCGTCAGTCATTGCTTTCAAAGCCCCGGGTGATGGACCATACGGGTTTTCGTTTGAGCTGAGACGCACGACGTTTGCTGCTGAGGAACTCACCGCAGGCAGCCACGCTCGCCACGACGCCTTCGCCTCTCGCGTCCCTAGCGCGGCATACCCCGCACTAAGACCCATTAATTTAGAAAAATCGCGTCGAGAAAAAGTTAGGTTGCTCATGATTGTGTTCCTCGTTCGATTGATTGGTGAGAATAGTTGCGGCCCCGTTCTCCGGTCAATAACGTCTTTGAGTATTTTGGCATACGTGCATAATGTCGATGCATGATCACAAACGAACATGAACTACGAGCGCCGCTTAGCGAAGAAGAGTGGTCCATCTTCCACGCCATTCGCCGCAAGGTGCTTTTTGAAAATCGTGGTAAGGCTGAAAGCTACATCGAAAATCATCCAGACGATTTCAAAACCGGCCATCATCCTCTCATCCTTCTTTACCAAGGTGTCGTCGTGGGCGTGATCCGAGTAGAGGTTTCCGAAACAGTGGCATGGTTTCGGAGAGTGGCTATCCGAGAAGATCTACAACGACTGGGCCATGGTCGAGTTTTGCTCCAATTAGCGGAAGCTTTTGCGAAAGCCGAAGGTTGTAATGAGGTGAGATCCAACGCCGCTGTTGAGGCGGTTGGTTTTTATGAGTGTTGTGGTTACTCGCGTGATCTCTCGGTAGTTTCGCCCTCTAACAGTGTGAGAGTCTGGAAATCATTGCGTTAGCGCATTGGGTGACATTCAAACTTTGGCTTTAAACAACCGAAAAAATTGACTTTTTATTTAAGTAGGAATATCGTCCGCGCGGTAATTATGAAACGTTTCATCTTACTGGTGGTAGTCGGCTCCCTGGCCTTATTCGCGGCCGCCTGCTCGTACGTGACGGACTTCGTCATCGTCAACGAGTCGGATGGTCCCATCACCATTCGTTACGAGGTGAAGGATTTCCCAGGACCATTTTATCCGCCTACAACTCCGGGTGTAGCCGCCGCTTCTGAATTGAGTGAAGACGCTCAGCCATGGAACCCCGTCCAATTCGCGGTTGATGAAGCGAGTCGCTCAGTCACAACGCGCTTGTCACCTGGTCAAGCGCTCCGAATTGCCGCCCTGAGTCATTACAGTGGACATGATGATCCCAATGATGGGGATGAATACCAGATACGCAAGATCACTGTGTCAGGGACACACGGCGAACTAGACCTGACAGGCGAACAAGCTCGCACGTCATTCACGAAAGTTGCCAGGACTCTATACACGCTTACATATCAGTAAAATACTGCCGGTGTTCCTCACGTCACTTCTGCGTCTGTTGCAACTGCCGATAGTACTGCTGCATCACGTAAAATGCTTTCTTCTTCTCGCCACGATTCGAGATCAAGCCCTTGCGATTCCAGTAGTCTTGAATCTTTGGCAGCGGTCTACGCGGAGAACGGAAATCCATCAGAATCCACGGTGAGGTGCCGCGCAGGAAGGGAATGCGTTTCAGCATGTTGAGTTGGTGGTGATAAATACTTTCCTGGTATTCCTCAGTCCATCTGGTCGCAGCGTCGCCGTGATGTCCATACAAAGCGTCACCACCAAACTCGCTCATCACCAGCGGCTTTTGGTACTTCGACTTCCATTCCAATCGATCAGCCTTCTCCGGTGGACCATCATACCAGCCCACATACTCGTTACACCCCAGCACGTCGAGATATTCTCCGAGTGGGTCATCAATCATCTGCGTCGTGGCATCGATGTAGTGACGTTCCATTGCCGCCGATATCAATCGACTCGGATCGAGACTCCTCGCATACGAGATCAGATTCTTGAGGAACGATAGCCGTGCATCACTAAGCGGGGTCTCGTTCGCCACCGACCAGATAACAACCGCCGCTCTATTCTTATCGCGCGCGATCATCTCATTCAGTTGATTCCGAGCGTTCTCAAGTGTGGAGGGATTTTCCCAAAGAATGGTCCAGTAAACCGGAATCTCCGACCAGACGAGAATTCCGAGCCGGTCGGCCTCTCTTATCATGATCTCGTTATGTGGATAGTGGGCCAGCCTGACAAAATTTGCTCCCAGGTCTTTGGCCCACCCGAGCAGTGTCAACGCATCATCACGGCTGTACGCACGTCCACCTCGAAACGGCGCTTCCTCGTGCAGGCAGATACCGCGTAGGAAGATAGGCCGTCCATTTAACAGAATCTCAGTGCCTCTCGTTTCAATACTGCGAAACCCGATCTGATCGCGCACCTGATCGGTTTCCGTTTCAATCGTCACATCGTAGAGCTTCGGATTGTCGGGAGACCACAATTTCAAATCAGCATTGAAATCGATCGCAGCGAATCCGTTGCCATCGGTTGTGAACGATTTACTAATCCCAGCTTCAGGAATACGGATTGTTACTCTTTGTCCGAGCTTCTCACCCGTTAACTTCACCCATCCACTGATCCGGTTGCGCGAGCCTTTCTGAAGTTGGACCACGTAGTCGTTAACAAAGGTAGCCGGGGTTTCAATTAGCTTTACCTGGCGAGTGAGCCCGCCATAGTTCCACCAATCAGTCATCAATGTGGGAACGGCGTCGCGCCGTCGCTTGTTATCAACTTTGACGACGAGGAAGTTGCCAGTGTCGCGGACGAGATTTGTTATCTCGAAATTAAAAGGCGTGAAGCCGCCTTCGTGTTGCCCGATCTTTTCGCCGTTGAGATAGACGTCTGCGAAATAATTGGCTGCGCCGAAATAGACGAAGAGGCGAGTATTCGTTCTTCGCTGGTAATCGAAAGATTTCTTGTACCAGATTGTGCCTTCGTAGAAGAACAGTTGATCTGTTTGCGTATTCCAATCGCCAGGCACCTTCAACGATCCCGAGCTGTCGAAATCATATTCGATCAGATCACTTTTAGACTTAGGTTTGGCGTTCTTGAAAAAACCGTCATCGCTGGGTTGATAACGGTAGTTGTAAAAGCCGGATTCGTACGGGTCGATGATCGCTTGCCAACGGCCGTCCAGGCTCGTTGTTTTGCGGCCTTCCGTGTTTTGGATCA
The DNA here is from genome assembly GCA_963826255.1 of uncultured Acidobacteriota bacterium. GTDB lineage: Bacteria > Acidobacteriota > Blastocatellia > Pyrinomonadales > Pyrinomonadaceae > PSRF01. Next base: position 3,246,435 of record CAWGWK010000002.1, on the reverse strand, counting down.
GGCCAATAGTTTGAGCTTGCACAGATGGGATCAGCACGAGTAGCGATAGAAAAAGTATCGATAGTTTCATCACGGGACATAATAACTAGTATCTGACTCCGCAGCAGCTTGCCCGGCAGATAGCGTGGTGCTATGGTTCAAAAATCGAGTGGACCAATGCCTCTTAACGGTGCATTCAACATCACGAAATGCTTGCGACGATTCGCGGTCTGTGTGACGTCTTTCTTTTGTATCCTGCTCCTCAGCGTCGCCGGATTTGCACTCTGCCAGGAAAACAAGGATCGCTCCCAGACCAAAGAAGTCCAACGAACAAGCAAGCCAAAGCCGACGGAAGACCTGGTCGACTGGAAGATTATGCTTGATAGTCTGGCGGTTGAGACGCGCGTGCTTGAACCTGAGCACGAGCGCCCCGTCGTTGTTGCCGAGATAGCCGACACTTATTGGGCGTTTGACAAGGTCCATGCCAGGAAGTTGTTCATCGAGGCTTTTGATGCTGCCCTGGCGTTAGAGAAGTCTCCAACACGTCATGATCCCGTCGCCGCCGTACTTTCCAGAGTCGCAAAACGTGACCATGAGCTGGCTATGAAACTGGCTTACCGTCTGCGAACGCACCAGGCCAAAGAGAAGACCTCCTCTGACAAGTCCTTAAAAGCCGCTCGCGAACTGCTTAAATCCGATGCAAAACTTGCGGTTGAACTGATTAAAGGAAGCGCTTCATTCGGTCCTTCAATGAGCGGGATGTGGTTACTCTTTCAGACCGCTGAAACAGATCCCACTGGTGCGGCAGACATATACAACGTTTACATCAAGAGCGTTGGTGCAACCCCAACTCCGGATCTTAGTTCTGTTCTGTGGCTCGCGGGTTACCCATTCGGTTATGGCGAAGCATATGGTGGTTCAATCGATCCGGCTTCCTTTACCGGCTTTGGAGGATTGCGCATACCTGGTCTAAAACCTCAGCCGGAGTTGTCGGCAACGTATCTTCAAATTGCTTTTGCAGCAGTCACGGATACGCTTAGAAGAGCGGCCGAAACAAACAACGAAGAGCGGGATCTGCTCAACTCGCTGGCGCTTTTCTCCGTGTCTTATCTATTCCCGGAAGTGCGGCGTTATCTCCCGAACGCGGAGGGGGCATGGTCTGCGTTGTACCGGCAGGCTTCGGCCGGAACAACTGAAAAACGGCGATTGGATGTTGAGAGGCACCTGCAATCACTGATGGAGGTGCGGGCCCGCACTGAAAAGTACCAATCGAAGGAGGAGTTTGCTCAAGGCGACGCGAAAGAGAAGTTGGACCAGATCGAGAAGTTACCAGACGGATGTAGTCGAGACGCATCGTATGCTGAGATTGCCCTTGCCTCGAGCTACTCGAAAGATTTTAGACAAGCGCGGCAAGTTGCCGATCGAATCGGTAGTCTTGAACTCCGCGAGAGTGTCCTTCAGTTTACTTACTACGATGAAGTCAACGCGCTAATCGATGGAGACTTGATTAGAGCGTCCGAGCTCGTTGAAAAAGTCAGCTCAAAAGATCAGCGCGCAATACTCTATGTGAAGATCGCCCAGGCAGCTTTGAAAAAGTCTGATAAGTCGATGGCGATTGAACTGCTGAACCGTGCGAGGGTGCTTGTGCGTAGTTCAGACGATCGAGCACTTCAAGCTGGAGTTTTACTTTCTACGAGCGGACTCTATGCTCAGTTCGACACTCTGGAAGCGACCTATGTCATGAAGGAAGGCATCAAGGCTGTTAACCGTATGAAGGAGCCGATGGCTGACGCTTTCTCTGTGATGCGAAAAGTTAATCTGAACTGCCATTCCGGCGAAGACCGCTGGTATGGCGGAAGCGAGCGTGGCGAAACGTTCAGCCTCTACGAAACACTCGCGGCCATCGCGAGATCTAAAGGACAGAGTGAAAGCGCTGTCTCCTTAGCATCTGAAATCGAAGACAAGCCCACACGCATTCGAGCGCAGCTAGCAATCATCAGAGCTGTGACAAAGTGAATAACGATGTCGGCACTCAGCGAGGAACAAACTCAAGCGTATTGATTACTCGCTCTGGTTCGGCGAACCCCTCGACCCACTTGCGCGATCCCTTCGTGTTGTACTTCTCGCCGAATGCCACGGTAACCGCATCGCGAATACGTGCGCTACGGACTAGCTTGCCTCGCACAGGAATTTCGAGCTCCCCGACCTGAATCGTCCCATCCGGTTGCTTTCGGAAGGCACGGAACCAGCCGGTCGGCTTGTCGTTCCAGGAGCGCGCAAAGACCCTTCCTTCGACGACCACAACCCAGACACCCGTGTAACGATGTTCAGTTCCTGCACGCACGCCGAGGATCTTGGCCTTGTTCAAAGCCTCTACTTGAGCATCAGTAAACGTCGCTTCCTTTGACATGATTAGATAGGATTGCAGGAGTTACAAGATTTCATTAATGGCCTTTGTAATTTAACATAACTGCCTGTCAGTTCTCGGCAGCTTAGGACTAAATGCGAAAGCGGCGTGTGGAAGTCAACGATCGAATGCAATCAAACTACGTGTACTTCTGCACCGAAGCAATCGGCAAAAACTTTCATCCTGATTTTCAACCTGAACTTACACCACAAGAGATGTTGGAGCTGGGTGTGTTCGGTGGGAAGTACATGACTGACTGCACCAAAGAGTTTCCGGCTTCATGGTTTCGGAGGGCGAAGCTGTCTCCCAAGCGCCGCGATTCGAGGCTCAACTATTTTCGCGTCAATGCATCCGTCCCGCTTTCCGTCTGGCGAAAGAAAGGCTGGATCTATCACGAAGATCCGCGCGGCTGGTTTCAATGGTATTGCCGCTACTACATGGGCCGCCGTTGTCCCGATGATGAGAGGCAGATCAAACGCTGGCGTGCAATGCGCCGGCACATCGCACAAATCAAGAAGCATTGTCCTCAAGGTGAAGTCGAGTGTCGACCTAAACAGCGACAAGCGTTATTACATTGGGCCTACGATTCACAAAAGATCTAGGATTCACTAAACCCTTTCGGGAAGGCATCCGCTATCACATTCAACTCGACCTTGTGTTCAAGCAGTGCTTTCAGACCGGCAAGAACCCAGGTGAACCCGCCCGTCGCATCAAGTGCATTTCGAACGACGTTGTCTCCGTCTCCTTGAAAACCGGAGTTGGTGATCGTGACGTAGGTCATATCGTTTTCGTAAGGAGTGAAGATCCATTCGACGGTAGTCATCGCGTCGTAATTTCCCCAGCCGAGCAAGATCCTCTTATTAACTTCTATCTCTCTGACTTCTACGTTGACGGAAACTTCGTACATCTCCCACGTCCAGGTAATCTGCTTGCCGGCTTCCAACCGTCCGGTGCTCTTGGTGAACCAGAATCTCGAAGTAATAGCCGGATCAATGAAGGCTTCAAAGACTTCGGCAACCGGCTTTCGGATGAGCATTGCTGCTTTTGCTACAGGCGCTTTCGTTAGTTGCAGGTCATTCATGTTCGTAGTTTCGATTCGTCAATCGTGTTGGATGTTATTTGCATGTCGTAGAGTATACGATTACGATCCGGTTGGCCGAGTGTTCGCCAGTGATTTTATCTCCAACGCGAGGGAAGAATGATGAAACGCGCATTAATTTTCGCACTCACAGCGACATTGTTAGTGCTTTCTGGTTGTAATACCGCGAAGGAAGTGACTCGCAGCCTGGAGACAGATGCATTGCTTCGCGCCGCTACTGCCGGAAATGCGGATACGGTCCGGACACTCTTAGCGTCGCCGAATGTTGACGTTAATGGGGTTGACGAACACGGAAATACGCCACTGATCCAGGCAGCAAGATTCGGACATGATGATGTAGTGACGGCTTTGTTAATCGCCAAGGCCAATGTCAGTGCGAGGAATGCTGAGGGAAAGACGGCGTTCATGTTGGCGGCTGAGGGCGGGCACGATGAAACAGTTCGCATCCTCACGCAGGCAGGCGCCGCGAGATGATGAGTGTCTGTCTCAGAGTCTGCATCGTTCTTCTCGTTCTGCCATCTTGTCTGTTTGCTCACGAAACTGCGATCGATTAGAAGGTCGTTCTTGTCGAGAGGACGAACTGCAAAGACTTTCAAGCCCGTGAGTGTTAACAGAAGAGCTATTGAGGCGATGACTTAATGATTTTCGTCTGCTTCTCGCCTTTTTGCTCAAATTCTTTAAGATCCCGCTCAATGTTCTTATATATCACTCTGGTGCGAGTGCAATAACCGGTTCTGAGGTTATTGTTGTCATCGAGATGAGCATAAACAAGCCACCGGTCTGCAATATCAAATCCAACGCTGCACGATTCGTCATCATCTCTAAGTGTGACAACCTCATTCAAGTCTCGACGCCAGGCCTTTTCGACTCTAAATTTAATCTCCAGCTCGTAGTTACGTCCGCCCTCGCGCACAGGTGTTCGATCAATCATCTTCATCTCGATCACCTGACCCAAAAAGACTACGTGCGAGTTCTTTAGCTCTTCGTAGGCAGTTGCATAGCGACTACCGCGAACGTCGGCAGAGACATTCAGGAAGCAGCAACATTGAGCGCTTGCATCTCCTTCGGCAGCGACGAATGCAAGGAGTAATGAAATTCCTAAAAAAATCTTTTTCATTTAACCCCCTTTTATCATATGGAACTGGCCCGCCGCGAGGTTTTGCTCACGGATCGAGTACAGAGTTCGAACATTAAGTGAGTACTACCGGTACTACCCGAAAAATATTTACACGGCGGCCTAGGTGCCGCGAAAGTGGACCCCGGCCGATTCATTAGCCTTCCGGAGCTGCTTTCCGAAAATTTATCTGTGACTATGGACGCGGACATTCTGCGGGCCTTGTTGAGGGGCTTGCCGCCTGATAAACTCACAACCCTGCTGACGGACACTTCTCCTCTCGATATCTCGATCGTGGGGCAAGACGGTAGTCCGCACTGCCTCACTCCCGACGATAACGGTTCCTCACGCGCAAAGTTTACCGAGTTCCAACTGAACGCTTTAACCGGACTCTTGAAGTCAATGCGACGCTCTGGTCGCCATGCCTTTCCATGCTGAAGCGATTTCAGAAGCAACACACACCACACTTGTACTAAGCCACAAACGCGCACAACAAGCACAAGCAATCACCTTCATAAAGCCCCTCGTGTTCTTTGTGCCTTTTGTGACTAGATAGGCAAAACCATGCAACTCGATCCCTACGCACTTAAAGTCATCCCTTCTTTTAAAATAACTGAAAGGGTGAACAGGGCCCCTCAGTGCCCCGTCAACTCTCACAACGAGTGGGACCTGCTCGAAGAAGTGATCGTCGGCGTCGTAGATGGCGCTGCCTTCCCGCCCTGGCACATCGCCCTCGAGGCGCCGTTGCCTGAAGATCAGCGCGATGTGTTTCGCGCGAATGCAGGCAAGCCTTTCCCGCCCGAGAAAGTCGCAGCGGCAAGGAAAGAGCTGGAGGAGTTTGTGCACATCCTCGAAGCGGAAGGTGTGCGCGTGCGCCGTCCTGAGGCGGTGGATCAAAGTCAGACGTATGGCGGCTTAGGTTGGACCAGTACCGGACTTTACGATGCGATGCCGCGTGATGTGCTGCTCGTCGTCGGCAACGAAATCATTGAATGTCCTCTGGCATGGCGTTCACGTCACTATGGAACGTCTGCCTTCAAACCGCTTCTCAAAGAGTACTTCCAGGGGGGTGCGCAATGGAGTGCCGCGCCCAAACCGGATCTGAAAGATGAGTTATACAACTACGATTGGACCGAACCGCCCAACGGCGACCACCCGGGATTTGTAATTACCGAGTTTGAGCCCACCTTTGACGCTGCCGACTTCATACGCTTCGGCCGAGACATATTTGCGCAGAAGAGTAACGTCACGAATGACTTTGGCATCGCGTGGTTACGCCAGCACCTCGGAGACGATTACCGCATCCACGTTATCGACTTTAACGATCCGCATCCGATGCATATCGATGCGACGTTGGTGCCGCTGGCGCCCGGCAAGGTTCTTATTAACCCGGAGCGCGTGCGCGAGATACCGAAGTTGCTGAAGCACTGGGATGTGCTTCCGGCTCCGACACCGATCATGCCGTCTACACACACGCTCTACATGACGAGCAAGTGGATCAACATGAACATTTTGAGCCTCGACGAGAAGCGCGTAATCGTCGAGCGTCAGGATGAACCGATGATTGCAGCGATGAAAGAGTGGGGCTTCACGCCGGTTCTTTGTAATTTCCGCAACTTTAACAGCTTTGGGGGATCGTTCCACTGCGCGACGCTCGATGTGCGCCGGCGGAGCACCCTGGAATCGTACGTTCTTTAAGAAGTGGGCAAATCATGAAGGTCTGGAAAAACTCACGATTGGACTGCACACTGCTGGTGCTCACTGCCGCACAGTTCGGCGTCACTTTGTGGTTGGCTGAGAGCTGGGAGGGGTCATCGTTTATCGGCCGGGCCGGTAACTTTGCCCTCCTGGTTTTCATGATGGTTTATAACATCATCGTCATCTCGCATCTCTTTACCCACACGCCGTGGTTTCATTCGCCACTGCTGAACGGACTCGCGTCGATACTCAACTCGGTCAACATCGGGCAGTCTGCGCAGGCATACCAACTGACGCACGTGCGCAATCACCATCGCTATAACAACGATCGGAAGGGCCCCGACGGGACCACGAAAGATTTGTCTTCAACGTATCGCGATGGGAGGGGAGGTGAGCATGCGGGTCTTTTCAGGTACGCGTTTGTGGGCGCCGCGATGACGCTCGTTGATCTCGCGAAGATACTGGTTTCGTTTCCGCGACTCTGGCGCGTCGGCGCGCACGAGCATGACTTGGTGGCGCTGAGCTCAAAGTGTCCAACCAAGCAGGCCATGCAGTTGCGGCAGGTGCAATTGGATCGCATCGCCTGCTTCCTGATGTTGTTGCTGTTTCTTGCTATCTCCTGGAAATGGACCATCGCGTGCTACTTGCCCGCCTTCTATTGCGCGCTCGCGCTGGTCAACGTTCAGAACTACTACGAGCATTATGGAGCCGCGCCCGACAATAAATACACCGATTCTGTAAGTCATTACGGTCGCATTTACAACCTGCTTACTTTCAATGACGGCTACCACCAGGAACATCACCTGCGCCCGCTGTCGCACTGGAGCCACATGCCTGCGGTGCGGCGCAGTCACGCTGATAAACTGGACCAGGTCAAACGCATCATAAGTCCCGTTCCGGCCATACTCGGAATCTTTCATCGTAATCGCGAACTGCTTCACCGCCCGCCCGAGATTAGTTTCAACGAACTCACTCCCAACTTGCGCGTCGAGCAGACCGCATTGTCCAAAGCTGCAAAGGGAGGAGTGCAATGATTTCGACAACACCACGAATAACCGGGACCTCGCTGCCGGAAACAGCGTTCCGCATGGCCGAGAGTGACAAAACGATAGAAGTCGCTCAGGTATTTGAAGTGCTGAACGGAAACCTCGCCGGTTATCGCGTGCGCGGGTTCGTGCCTCCGGATGCATGCCGCGCGATCGTGTCGAACTTTTGGATGTCGACGAATAGAGTCGCACGTGTTGGCGTTGGCGAAGATGGTGTCGAGGCCTACCTCATTGGTGCTTCTCATTATGGGAAGCCGAGTTTGCAATACCTGGAAGAAGCTCGTGCTTGCGCACCTGCGGTGGAGAGTTTGTTTGCGGGAACGGTGAATCCAGTAAGACTCTTCAAGAACGTACTGGCTTCGGGAGGCACTGACCTTAATGGTCTTCGCCCTGCTCAGTTAAACGGATTGAATGCCGGTGAGTCGAAGGCGGTGTATTGGAACAACTACGGCTCTTTCTTGCTGGAGCCGCACGATGATCTGGCCCAGGTGAGAGATCCGATTCAGAGTGACTTTGAGATTCAGCAAACAACGCGAGTGATGGCGCTGAATATTTATGCAGAGGTGCCTGACAATTCCGGGCAGGTGCAGGTTTGGAACATCGAACCGGACGATCAAACGCGGGCCGAGTTGGATGTGAGCTATGTGGGCTTTCCTTATCCTGCTGAGTTGCTGCGCGAGTATCCAACGATGGTTGTTGGAGTCGAAACCGGGGATCTTTGTGTGTTCAACGGCAATCTGATCCACGCGGTTCGCCGGGGCAGTGCAGCCTCGCCGAAGAGTCGATTGCTGCTCACCTGTTTCATGGGGCTCAATCTCAAACGCGAATTGATATGGTGGACCTGAGTTCATAGGTCGGGCGGCGCTTTGAACTTCTGGAAGGGTAGGCGTCTGCGGTACAGCCGCACGGCGTCTACCCTTTTTTGCGTTTAGCCACAAAGGCACCAAAGGGTATGTGTTAAAATGCCGCGCCAAACCAGGACAAATTCTGAAAACACATGACGAAACTCCTTTCGTTTATCATCCTAATCGCAATGGTCTTGAACTCATCGTCGCCTACTCAACTGCCTTACCGAGACGCTCGCCTGCCGGTTGACCAGCGTGTTGCCGACTTGCTGAGCCGCATGACGCTTGAAGAAAAGATTGCTCAGACCGAATCGATGTGGGTCAGAGATCAATTCAAATCGTTAGCCGACGAGAAGGGCAACTTTTCTCCCGATCCAAAAACGCAGGAACTTCTCAAACTCGGTCTGGGGCAAATGTCAGGCGTCAGTCAGGCCGCGAGTGATTCCGAGAAAGCTACTCCTCCGTACTTCGGCAAGGGTCCGCGAGCAACCGCCGTATTCACCAACGCTGTTCAGAAATTTGTGATCGAAAACAGCCGGCTCGGTATTCCGGTGACGTTCCACGAAGAGGCATTGCATGGCCTGGCTTCGCCGGGCGCGACCAGTTTCCCGCAAGCGATCGCGCTGGGCGGTACGTGGGATGTCGATCTTGTTCGCGAGATTTTTTCAGTAGCGGCGGTTGAAGCGCGAGCACGTGGCGCACACCAGGTGCTGTCGCCCGTACTCGATCTTGCACGCGATCCACGTTGGGGCCGCATGGAAGAAACTTACGGAGAAGATCCTTATCTCACGGCGCGATTGGGCGTCGCGGCAGTTCAGGGATTTCAGGGGACTGGCCCGAGTGTCGATAAACGGCACGTCGTCGCTACGCTCAAACACTTTGCCGCACATGGACAACCGGAAAGCGGTACCAACGTTGGACCAGGCAACTTTTCTGAACGGCTCTTACGTGAAGTCTTCTTTTATCCGTTCGAGGTCGCGGTGAAGGAAGCGCGTGTGATGAGCGTGATGCCTTCTTACAATGAAATCGACGGCGTCCCGGCACATGCGAATAAGTGGTTGCTGCAAGACATCCTTCGTGAAGAGTGGGGTTTCGATGGCCTGGTAGTGTCCGATTATTTTGGTATCAATGAATTAATGACGCGTCACAATGTCGCGGCAAATCAAGCCGCTGCCGCGAGGCGCGCACTCGAGTCGGGCGTTCAACATGGAGTTGCCGCATACACAATGCAACAACACTTTATTGCAGCAAATCAGGGACGGTGTCGTTTCTGAAGCAACGCTCGACAAGGCAGTCGCTCGCATCCTGAAGGTAAAGTTTCTGCTCGGGTTGTTTGAAGATCCGTACGTCAATCCCGATGAGGCTGACAGAGTAAGCGAGACAAAGGAAAGCAGTAAGCTCGCGTTAAAAGCGGCGCACGAAGCACTCACACTGCTGAAGAATGAAAACAAACTGTTGCCGCTTGACCGAAATAAGATTCGCTCGATCGCGGTGATTGGTCCAAACGCCGGCTACGTTGAGCTCGGTGAATACAGCGGTGGACCAACACGAAAGATCAGCATTCTTCAGGGAATCAAAGACAAGGCCGGCAACCGGATCAAGGTGAATTATGCCGAAGGCTGCAAAATCACGACGAGCGAGCAGCCGAGTTGGTTCAAAGACGACGTGCAGCTGAGTAATCCTGCCGACGACGACAAACGGATTGCGGAAGCAGTGAAGGCCGCGCAAGCCTCGGATGTCGCCGTTGTCGTGGTTGGAGACAACGTCGAAACTACGAGAGAGGGGTGGTCGGAAAACCATCTCGGCGACCGTGACAGTTTGGATCTGCTCGGCAGACAAAACGATCTCGTTAAGGCAATTTTCGAAACGGGAAAGCCGACTATTGTCGTTCTGATTGGCGGACGCGCACTGTCGATCAACTACATCGCTGAGAAGGTGCCGGCAATTTTTGAAGGGTGGTACCTCGGTCAGGAAACCGGAACCGCAGTCGCGGATGTTTTGTTTGGTGATTACAATCCGTCCGGCAAACTCCCGATTACGATACCGCGCAACGTTGGGCAGGTGCCGAGCTATTATTACCAAAAGCCAACCGGCAGACGCGGCTACCTTTTCAGTAACAAAGATCCGCTCTTTGCTTTTGGTCATGGACTGAGTTACACGACTTTCAAATACGCGAATCTTCGCATCAGCCCGGACAAGACTGGTCCACAGGGACAGGCGACGGTTACGGTAGACGTAACCAACACGGGGAAGATGGCAGGCGATGAAGTCGTGCAAATGTATATTCGCGACGAGGTGAGCTCCGTAACGCGGCCGATCAAAGAGCTGAAAGGTTTCGCGCGAATCCATCTTGCTCCGGGAGAAACGAAGTCGGTTAAGTTTCCGATCACACCCGATAGGTTGTCGTTTCTGAATGAAGATATGAACCGCGTGGTCGAACCCGGAATGTTCAGCATTATGGTTGGACCAAGCTCGCGTAATGAACAACTGTTGACTGTAAAACTCGAAATTTTACAGAAGTGACATGCCCCTTCTTCTCGGGATAGACATTTCGACGACCGGAGCGAAAGCGCTGCTCATCGATGATGAAGGACGCGTGTTAAGCAGCGCGACCACGCCGCTTACCTTGTCGACACCTCACCCGCTTTGGTCAGAACAAGAACCGAAAGACTGGTGGTCGGCCACCACGAACAGCATCTTGCAGGCACTCGCGGCGGCAGACGCATCCGGCGAGAGCGTTGCAGCGATCGGCTTGACCGGACAGATGCATGGACTCGTGTTGCTGGACGATCAAGGGCACGTTCTTCGACCGGCTATTTTGTGGAACGATCAACGATGCGGACTCGAGTGCGACGAGATTCGCGCGCGCGTCAATCGCGAAAGACTCGTGCAGATTACTGGCAACGATGCGTTGACAGGGTTCACTGCGCCGAAGATTTTGTGGGTCGAGAAGAACGAACCGGAAGTCTACCGCCGTATTCGACACGTCCTGCTTCCAAAAGATTACATCCGCTATAAGCTCACCGGCGCATTAGCAATGGACAAAGCCGATGGATCCGGCACGATGCTTTTTGATCTTCGTAACCGAACCTGGTCGGCTGACATACTGAACGCACTCAACATCTCCGCTGACTGGCTGCCACAGACATTTGAAGGACACGAGACAACAAGCGAAGTAAACACGGAAGCTGCTGCCGCGACAGGTTTACGCAAAGGAACTGCTGTGGTGGCGGGAGGAGGCGATCAGGCCGCGCAGGCGATAGGCGTCGGAGTTGTGCGTCCGGGCACGATGGCAGTGACACTTGGGACTTCCGGTGTTGTGTTCGCAGCGACTGAGTCGCCGTTGATCGAGCCCCAGGGACGGCTGCACGCGTTTTGTCATGCTGTCAGCGGTCGCTGGCATTTAATGGGAGTGATGCTCAGCGCGGCAGGCAGTCTTCAGTGGTATCGAGATCAGCTCGCGTGCGATCGAAGTTTTGCAGAGCTTGTTAACGAAGCGTCGCAAACGCCTGCGGGAAGTGACGGGCTTATCTTCCTGCCTTATCTATCCGGCGAACGAACACCTCATCCCGATCCCCTCGCGCGCGGCGCATGGATCGGATTGACTGTGCGGCACACGCAGGCTCACTTGACTCGTGCGGTACTGGAGGGAGTGGCGTTTGGGATCAAAGACATCTTTTGCCTGATGAGAGGTGTCGGCCTTGGTCCAATCGAGCAGGTACGTCTCTCCGGTGGCGGCGCAAAGAGTTCTTTGTGGCGACAAATTCTCGCGGACATACTCGAAGCCGAGCTCGTAACAGTCAACACAACTGAAGGCGCAGCCTTCGGCGCCGCGTTATTGGCGGGCGTCGGCGCGGGTGTTTGGCCTGACGTGGACACTGCGTGCGCGCAGACGATCTTCGTTCAAGATCGCGTCTCACCAAATCCAGAGACCTTCGAAGTCTACCGCTCACTTCATCAGCAATACCAAAACCTCTATCCCGCCCTGAAGCCCACGTTCGACGCCCTCACGAATATCCAATAATCTATTGATTAACAATCTTGGTGGCGCTTTCGCAATTTTTCAATCGCCCACAAAAATGAAGCACGTTTAATTAGGACTAGCAGTTAACGAGTACACAGCGTATACTGCTGCGCCTCCACCAAAAACACCCTGAGCCCCTTAATGCAGTAGCGTAGCTCCTTGGAGGTGCGTCGACTTGCCGTCGCTTTCGTCAAAGCAGTGCCAAGGGCAATACCGTCCGAGGATCTGTATAACTCGGGCCAACAAATTCCTAGCAGTGAGACCGCCTTTTGGACTAACGAGAACTTTGGCGACTGATTTAAGATAAGTCGTGCCCGTGTCCGCCTAGGAAGGCCGCGGTATTTAGCCGAGTTGAAGTGACAAGGAGAAACTGAACCTGTCCATCACACATACACTCGAGATGTCCGGTGGCCCCCCGGCCGTTTTTTCACCCGGCGGTCTACCACTTCGACGGCCAAACAATTCGTTGGGTTCGATTCCCGTTTCAAATGCCACGGTTACCATAGTTAAGGCTAAAGTTGCAGGCTCTCCATCGGGTGTCGGACTAAAGACGTTGCGCCCGCCGAGATTTGTGCGCCTTAGCTTGGAGATGGTTACTGAGGGCAGCGGTGCTGGTGCATTAAGGGACGTACCTTTCAAGGTAAGTGTCGCTCACGGAGGGGAGATCACCTTAAGCAGTAAGGAACAGCAGACCCCGTGGAAGTTCTTAATTCGCATCAGCAGTGAACGAAAGCAAATGTCCGTCAGCTTCACACTGAATTATGCAGGACTAGGTATTGATCAAGCGCTGGAGGCGTTGGCTTTTTACGATGCTTTAGTCAACGGTGGCAAGTTGCAGATTCATGGCCGACATCCACTTACGGGAAAGGATCTGCCAATCGTGAGTGCGGCTATACCTTCTGGAGCATATCCGAATCCAGATATTAGGTTAGTAGAGACGCTTGAACGGCTGGCCTTTATTGAAAAAAAGACGGGAGTTTCGTTTTCCATTCCGCCCGATGACATTACGTATGAAGTGGCCAATACAATCGCAGCCACAGCGCACATTTTGGAGACGGGTCGAGCTGACTACAAGGCCCAGCCTTGGGTAAGCGTTTCGCCAATTGAACAAGCGAAGGTCGCTCTCGAGACCTTCGCAAGTGGTCGCCCAGCACCTATGGCGATTCACTTTCAGGGACAGGTAGTAGTTATCTTTGGAACGGACGTGATGCTTGGCCCAGTGACACTTTTCTGCGATCGCACTTATATCACCGCCGAAGATTTGGAGGAACTACGTAAGCAACTACAGAATGCTAAGCCTCACAGCACAATTGAGATTCGGTTTACTCCTTTCGAGGATTGCCCAATCGAAGCTCGTTACGTGAACTGGTTGCCAGATCACGAAGCCGCAGCCATTAGGCAACTGCCTATGTATCAGCAGGAGGATGTATTAGGTAACGACGAGTCGTGGAGTCTTCCGAACGTGGACGTCTCTAAGGCAGTTTCGCTATTGGAATCGTGGTACGACGAGGATGCCGAAGAGCAGAAAACATCCTGGAAATTAATAAAAAGTGCGTTGGAGCGGGATCGTCTGTCCGATCGAAAACTCTTTCCATGACTCAAATTATCCTACTGGATACAGGTCCTCTGGGCCTCATTACTCACCCCAAAGCCTCACGTGAAAGCGATCAATGTAATCAATGGATGCGTGCTCAACTGCAAAAAGGCGTACGTGTTTTAGTTCCTGGTATAACGGATTATGAACTGAGACGAGAGATGCTTCTTACCGGTAGCACTAAGGGCATTATTAAACTTGACGCGCTGAGAAACGCAATTGGATTTGTGCCCATAACGACAGCAGTAATGGATCAGGCAGCTGTCTTCTGGGCACAGGCTAGAAAGTTGGAAAGCCAACAGCATCAAGCGCTGCGCTGGATGGAGATATGATCCTTTCAGCACATGCTTGGGTGATGAATGGTCAAGGACATGAGGTGGTAGTTGCCACGGCCAATATCAAACACCTCAGGATATTTTGTGATGCGCGTGTATGGACAAACATTAATTAGCGGTACAGGGAAGTGCGTGAGCTGACCGATAAGCAATTTCGTCACGCAGACAAATTGGATTTAAGAGCCCCCCTAAGAAGCGTCTAATCGGGACGCGCTAATTCTCTTGTGATTCTTGTGCCTTTTGGTCTAGCCCAATTCCGCAAGCGAATGCAGCGCGGCGAAGCGTTCCTTTCGATCGGGGGCGAGTAGTAGGGCCTGAACCGGATCCTGGAGTGCCATTTTCAAAAAGTCAGTCGTGCGTTGGAGACGATTCGGGCTTCCGATATTTTTGATAATGGCGTAGTCCACCGCCGGTTTCGCGAGGTCTACGATGAGAGTCGAGCCGCCGCGGAACTTCTGTGGCGCAGATGCTCCATCGACCTCAATAACGCGCGACTGCGTCAACGCGACCACAACCTGCGGGTGGTGATTACCATCGGGACCAACACGATTGGACCGGCGTAACGCATGAACTTCGAAAGACGCATCCGGATCAAAACTGAAATCAAGTCCGAGCGTCTTCGCAAATTCGGGCGACGCTTTGAAAATCTCCTTTAACCTGTCGTGCAACAGCTCGCGCTGTTTTCTCGTGACGTGAAACAGACGTTCGCGGTCGGTGATATAAAAACACGCGTCCGCATAGTTCTTGAGTTGTTTCAGAAGCGACTTGTATTGCGGCGGTGGGTTCTTAATACTGACGCCTTTCCAACGAAGCGTATCGACAGAAAGCGTGTCGAGATCTCGCGGGTAGATTCCACGTTTTCTAAACGCTTCGACGAAGGCAACGCGGTAGTTGTAACGATCGTCCTCAACAAGGTCCGCATCGGCCGTGATAATCCCGCGCAAGTATTCACCGAAGGTGATATCAACTGGTGGAATGTAATCAAGAGCTCGAATGCACATGTTGAGGATGTGACCCGCTGTCTTAGCCGCTTCACCCGCAAGACGACGGACCAGATCAGGATGAATCGCGCCTGAAGGCAGAACACCCGTGCCACCGGTGTAGATCCGCAGCAAGTCAGCGGTGCGCGTTTCATAGATCGCGGTGAAAGCGTCGAAGACCGCGGCAACGAGAATCGCTCCGCGCGCGTGTGGCTCCTTCACCTTTTGGTAGTCGGCGGGATCGGCCTTGAGAGGGACCCATTCGCCTGCGTCGTTGAAGCGTCCGATCATCTCGCGCAGTGCACCGCGTTTACCTGTGGCGCGTCCAAATTGTAATGCGAGGCTGCCGAGAATCGACTCAGTCCTGAGATTACCGCGCGTGCGACCGATCTCAGTTTCCAGGATCTCGGGAATCGTGAAGTGCTGCATCAGGGCCACGATGTCGGCGAATGCTTCGTGCAATGCCAGCACGTCTTCATTCGTCGCTTCGTTAAAGCGCCGGTGCATGCCATCGAGGATCGCGTGTGTAGTTTCGTGGGTCACGATATCGTGCGACAGGCAAGCGTAGACTTTACTCCCGGGAACGTGATCGCCGGGATCAGTTGCCGAGGCTTCGAAGTATCCGAACAGTAATGCTATCGCCAGCGGACTGTAATACGCATTTGCCTGGCGAAGTGCGTGTGGAAAGATCGTTAAGCGACGCACAAACTGGCTATCATCAAATTCGTTTTCAGCATTGATTTGAGGTCGCCATAGAACCGGCCGGCCCAGCGCGCGCTCGAAGTGCTCGATCGTCTTCATCGCTACCGCGTAAACCATCTGCTGATGAAAACCGGCGTTGCCTTCTGAAGGCTGCCAACCGTCGGTGGCCAGTAAGCGCGGGTCGTCCAAATCAACCGGATCGTACTTCGTGTCAGCAGCGTCCTCGTCAACCACCTCGAGATACTCACCCTTCGGTCCCTTTTCCAACTTTTCCCAACGCACCTTCAGCGAGATCTCATTCATGCCCGCAGTTGACAGGCGCGTCGATAAACTCGGATCGACTGCGTACGTGCGAATACGGCGGAAGGGCGGATCGAAAGGTTCAATCGACGGCTGGCAAGCTGCCGGAGGTTTCGCTACGACATTTAAAGGCGCCCCTTGCACCGAGGTGCCAAAGATCAACGTGTAACGAGAAGCGACGTGTCTTCTCAGCGCGACGGATGCTTCGTTGTCTTGAATCAACGCATCCATGAACTTGCGCAGGTTTTCTTTGGGAACGTCCTTCTCCGAATCCGGATCGGGCACTATTTCCTGCAACGTCTTGTTCACGAGCCAGCGCTGCGCCAGTTCGATCTCAAACATGTCCTGGCGTGGCGGAGGATCCGCGACGCCCAACCCGGTAATGACACGCAGCACTGGAAACCTGTCGTTGTCAGGCGGCGTCTTCGGCAAATTGAGCACAGGCCGCACGTTGAGCGCGTTACGAGCTTGCAAGATCCCATGGCCCAGCCGATCGGCGTGCGCTCCCGGGCTTTTCGCTGAACTGAATAACGCGTGGCGCACTGCTTCGACGCGATGCCAATCACGCGACAAATCCGTTTTGTACTTTTCGAACCAGAGTGCAACAGCGGAGGCGATCTGAGGTGTCGCTGCCGACGTGCCTTCACCATTTAGTCTTACTGTTGAGCCGCAACCAAAAACCGCCCAGGGAATGTTCGGTGTGTAAGTGGCAATGGCGGCGGTCATGCAACTGTCTGGTCCATGGTTTCCCTGGAGTATGCGGAAACCGAGATTGTCGTAAGGTGTGCCATCGGCCATTACGCCACACGCAGCAATCGTGCGGTGATAGCGTGCGGGGTAAACTACGTGATGCGTAGGGACCCCGTCGATATTGTTGCCCGCTGCTGCGACGATGCATATCCCGGCTTCGTAGGCATCGTTCACGGCCTCGTTCCACGCGCGCGACGGCCTTCCACCCATGCTTATCGATACCACATCGCATTTCTGATCGATTGCATATCGTAGCGCCTGTGCGAATGCACTGGTGAAGAAAAGCACTACCGAATTTGAGATACGCAGCGGCAGGATGTCGGCATCCGGAGCACCTCCGAGTCTTTCGTTGAACTCCCCGAGCTGACCGCCCGCGAGGATGCTGATCGTTCCCGTACCGTGGCCCGAGTTGTCGGGAAATGCATTTCCGCGATTAGGATCGTCGGCACTGTGAGGATCACCGTCGCCATCAACAAAACTTCGCTCGAGATGCTGTAAGAGATTTTGCGGTTGTGACTCGTGCCCGCGATCGTAACCAGTATCGATATGTGCGATGCGTGTACGCGGTTCAGTGAATTTAACTTCGTTGCGCGCGCTTCGCAGTTGTGTGAACTCGTCATCGAGGTGCCAGGCAAACTTATCCGGGCCTTTTATTTTGCCGCCATTGTCCTGTTGAGGAATGCCGCCGCAGGAATCGTCCAGCGCGAAGGGTGCACCACCGGGATTCTTTTCGTTTGTATCCGGAAAGCTGTGTGGCAGGTCCGGCTCCGCAAAGAGTACGGCGGATTCATCGATTCCCAATTGACCCGCGACCTGACCATGCGCCAGATCCCACGGGGTTGCAGCTCCGTCAGGCAGGTCTGCTAGGAACCACGCCGGCGCAGCCCCAATACCGAAGGCAGCCGTTTGTGCCGCCGACTCGTAAAGCGGCCGCAAGTTGGCACGCGAATCAGCAGCCGCGAGAGAGACGGTAGGGAGAAGTTTAACCAGAAGACGATTAGCCATAAGTTGCCTCAAAATTTATTTTGGCTACAAAAAGCACAAAAGGCACGGACGATAGAACGTCGAATAAAAATCTTTAGGCACAATAAGGTAACGTTAGGAAAGAGTTGCCCCTCAACTGATATGTGCTTTTTGTGCCTTTTTGTGGCTAATGTTGTTTGCATCGCACCACGCACGAGCGGCTTCAACACCATGCTCGACTTCGTCTCGAAAGCGGCGCTGGTTGAAATTGAAAAGGTAGTGCAAGTCAACTTCTGACTTTATCTCGCGCACTGTGATAATCCGTCCAAACTCACCTGGCGCGCCGCGCTCGATAGCCGCATTGCTGGCGGCGATGCGAGCCAGCATCTGCTTGTAACCGTAGTTGGCAGTCGCTTCGAAGACGCCAAAAAAGTTTCCGATGAACCCGCTGCGCCACCGCCCGCGCTGACTGGTGGTCCAGATCACCCAAAGTTCGTCTGCGCCCCGGCGAATCGCCTCTTCGAGATTACTGGCCGTGTTGAAGACCGCATCGATGTACGTGTCGTCACCGATCTGCACTGGTGGAAACCAAACCGGCAATGATGCAGTGGCGATCAGAAGGTCTTCGGTCAACTCGGCGGGTACCACTGGACGTAGAGTGTGTTTTGAGAAGTTGTAGATGTTGAAAGTAGCGTCGCGTGGGCTCGCGCGAATCTTTCCAAAATCAAGGTTCCATTCTCTAAAGAACTTTTTGCGAAAGGGATTTAGTTCGAAAAACGACTTCGCGTAGAACAGTCTGAGCAGTTGCGACCAGTTGACGTCCACAGCCGCAAACGGCCGGAAGCGACGCCAGTTGTCAGCGATCTGGGTCCCGCTAAACCCTTGTACCCACATCGCCAGATTAAAAGAAGCAGCACTGACACCATCGCCGTGATCGAACTCGATACCTGCCTCATCGAGCCACACCTGAAGCACGCCTGCCTGAAACGCGATCTTTAACCCGCCACCTGCAAGCATCAAAGATCGCTTAGCCACGAAGACTCCTTAGCCACAAAAAGGCACAAAAAGCACAAAATGAGTGGACAGGGTTCAATCAATAAGAGAACTCTAGCCGACAAAAAACCACGAATAACGCAAACGTTAAGGGAATGCGGCAACTCAACTGATTTATGTGCCTTTGGTGCCGTTTTGTGGCTGACGTGCGTCTTCGATTATTACGTCGGCGGCTTTTTCGCTGATCATGTAGATCGCGGAGACGATGAAGTAGCCGGGTATTTTGGGAAAGACGGATGCGTCAACAACGCGCAGTCCTTTTGTTCCGCGCACACGGAAACGGCTGTCCAACACCGCCATCGGATCGTCGTCCGCGCCGATCTTGCAAGTGCATGAAGCGTGATGTCCCCACGCCTCGTTTTGGATAAACTCTTTCAGTTTTCCGAGGTCGTTGTAATCGGTTCCCGGCACGAGCTCGGTGTGCCTGCCGACGTACTTGTTCATCTCTCTGACAAACTGCACACCCTTCACCACTGCATCGAGATCATTACCCTGCTTGTCATCACCCTCAGCAAAGTAATGAAAATCGATCAGCGGCGCCTTTCTGGGATCGTTTGATTGAAGCCTGACTCGGCCCGCATGATTTTTCGTGTAGGCTTTGAGCACGGCCCAGGTGAAGCGAGTGCGTAGTCGCTCAAACAACTCAGAATAACCGGGCTGGTAACCTTTGAAGTATCCGGGGAGAGCAAAGATGAAGAGATCCGGCTCCGTTCTATCTGGTGATGAGCGCATCAGGATTCCGAGCAGTGCGCCATTCGTCGTGTAGATCCCCTTACCCGTTTCCCACATCGTGAAGAAAGGATCCACTGGACCACCATCCTGCGGCGGTGCAAACGTAGCTCCACCTTCCAGCAATTTGAACGGTTTCTCGAATTCTGCGATGACTCCAACTTCGTACCGATCCTGCAAGTTCTCGCCCACGCCAGGTAAGTCTACGACGACGTCTATATCAAACTTCTTCAGTTCCTCGGCTGGTCCAACACCAGAGAGTTTCAAGAGTTGCGGCGTGTTGAAGGCACCGGCGCAGAGAATAACTTCGCCCGAGGCAAACACTTCACGCTTGACGAACTCTCTTGCGTTGCCGTTGCGTGCTGCGGGATCCGCTTCGTAAAGATGTTTGCCTTCGTAAATCTCCACTCCCACCGCCCGATTACCTTCAAACAACACTCTGGATGCGAGCGAGTAGAGTTGAATCGTGAGATTGTCCGGGTACTCCTTTTTCGTTTTCAACAGAAACTCACGTGGTCCATTACGCTTGCCGTTCGCGACTGCCAATGGCGTGAACGTCAGTCCCTCGCGGGCATCGATATTGCCACGCACGTCGTTCGGATCGAGCCTCGTAAGAATGCTCAAAAGCGGATTACCAAGCCGGCCCTTCAGGGTTCGCTTCACAGCCTTGACCAGAATGCGAACGATTCTCCAATCATTCAAAACGAGACGTGGATCAGCCTCGCTGGTGTGGAGCCACCCTTCGAATCCATGGCCGTGACGCCAATCACGCCAGTCTTTGCGGCCGTGCCGGAGCGCTATGGCCGACCAGACCAAACCTTTCAAAATGTATCTCAAGCTACCGGGCTTCGGAACATAGCCGCAGTTTTCGAGCCGCGCGAAGTACGGGTTCATGTTGTCAGCACTCCACGATCGGTCGCCGGTGAGCTCGGCGATATAGTCCCAATCGGAGTTCTGCGGCGTGACTGTGATCATCGCGTTGTGCGCGGTGCAACCGCCAAGCGTACCGGCGCGTGGATACCAAATCCTCGGCTTGCCGTTGACCTCAACGATCTTTGAATCCTTCGCCTGGCGTTCGGGGTCTTCATAATGACGCACGAAGTAGTCCCACTGGCAGTCAGGATACTCAGTTGAGAGGCCATGGAAGATCGGCACTTCATACATCAGACGGCCAAGCTTGGTGTCGGCGCACGGATCGCCACCGGCTTCCAACAGCAGCACCTTAAAGCCGGCACGTGCAAGATGAGCAGCGAGTGGTCCACCACCAGCGCCCGAGCCGACCACGATGTAGTCAAACTGTGCAGTGCTCATTTTGTTTCTCGTTTCGCAATCTGCCTGGGTCTTTCTCTGTGCAACCTCTGTGTCCTCTGCGTCTCTGCGGTTAGACTTGCTAAGAATGACCACAGAGACGCAGAGGACACAGAGGTTACGCAGAGAAGAAAGTCCGAAGTTAAAACGTTTTCAGGAATTCGATCAGATCGCGCTTCTGTTGCTCGTTTAGTGGTGAGTCGTCGCCGTAGCGTCCGGTGCCGAAGTAGTGACCACGGTTAACGACGTAATCGGGACACTTACTCAACGCGATCAAACTGTCAGCCAGCGGAGTAAACGTCTGCTGCACTTGTTCGTCGGTAGCATTCGGCGGCAGTGCCTTGAGTTTCTGTTTGATCTCTTTCACCAGCCCGAGCAACTTCCAGTCGTACTGGACTCGCTGCCAAAAACCCAATCCTTCCGGTCGAATGTTTAAGCTCGCCAACAGACCAACGGGAGTGCCCGGCGGAATCGGTCCGAGCTCAATGCCGCCGTCGTCGCTGAAGATGCTGGGGAATAGCAAATCGCCGAAGCCTTCAACCAGGTTCGGCACGTATCCAGACGCAACACGAATCGAGCTACGCGTCGTAGTGCGATCGATAAAGCCGATGTCCAGACCCTTTGCCGCGAGCACGGGATCTTTGTCGCGTTCTCTCAGCAGGAGCATTTGTTCAATCGATGCCTGGAACGACTGCATGCGCGCGTTGACTGACGGACTCGGATTGAAAGGTCCGACTGTGTTATTCAACAAGAAGGGAGCAGTGGACCAGAGGCTGATGAGTGACGCCGGACGAGTGAAGCCACGCCCGCCACCGGGCATTGCAACGGTACGCTCTTCACCCGTAATCGGATGATGTACCTTGATGCTACCGACAGACGGCAGGTCTTTGTAAGTGTCGGAAGAGAAGTTGTCCCAGATGTTATCTCGTATGGCATTTGTTGCGAGTGGGCTGCACGCGTTTGTCTGGAGCAGCGTTAGCGGCACGCGATGTTCGGCGGAAAGATAATTGTTATCGAGAAAATCCGGCGCCATCACGATCGCGCGCATCTTTGACTTGAACTCTTCTGTCTTGGTCCATTGCCAGTATTCATCCCAGCACTGCAAGTAGTCTGGACCCGCGCAACCATTTGTAGCAAAGATCTTCTTGGGACTGTCGGGCGTTGGAAGCTTACTCGAGTGACAGCGCGCGCACGTTTCGGCAAAAACAGTCTTACCGTTGTCAACGCGTGCGACGTAAGCTGCATCGGTTGTATTGCCATTGTTGAGATACTTTGCACCATCGGGCGCAGCACTCAACTTATGCGGCGTGGCGGCTTTGAGGAAGAAAAGCGCCATGTTGACCGTTTGTGCTTCAGTCGCTTCCCAGTAGCTCGAATTCTTGCGGGCTACAGCAATTTCAATCGGGCTAACTGTCTTACCGCCGACGAGGGGATTGAAGTGCAGCAACCATTCCTCGCTAAACAAGCCGATGTTCAAATAGACGCGGTTGAGTGCGCCAAGCGCGCCAACCGAATCGGAGCCGTCTTTGAGAACACGTGGCGTGTAAACCGTGTTGGGTGCAACGAAAAACTGCGCCAGCGGGTTATCCGCAGGTACGTAGTCGTTCAGTTGCTTGTTATCGTCGCTGCCTGGTCCAAGAGTCTCTTTCCCGAAACGCTTTGCCTGCTCGAGACGTGGGCCAAGGTTGTAGATGGCGTTCATCGTGCGAGGATTGTTGATGTTGTCAGTTGAGACCAATGAGGTATCGAGTGAGCCTGGTCTCGAAGTGTGGAACATCTGATATGTGTAGGTGGCCTCGTCTGACCTCCAGTCGAAGATCCGGTCGATCCAAAAATACTGTGCACCGACGCTGTTGTTCAGGTTCTCCCATTTCGGTTTTTCGGGATCTGCCGGAGGCTTTTGTGGATCCGGACCAACGTGACAGAAGGCGCACGACATACCGATGCGATACGGGCGCACCAGTTCTTTGGAGTAATAATAAGCCGGATCGCTGTAGTAGCGTTCCGGATCCCATCGCTGCGCGGCCGCCGCGTCAAATTCCGGGTTAGGAAAGAGACGCAGGCCGACGATGCCGGTCGCGTAGCCGTAGAACGATCCGACCGGCATGGTCTGTGGCAGATGTTGATTGGGTTGACCCGGCGGCAGTTGTTGACCGCGCGAGCCCACGCGTACGCCGGGATACTTCTGTTCATTCTCGAATGGATCGGGTGGACACTCAGGCGAAACGATCCGCTTGTCTAACCAGAGTCCGAAGCGATTTGGATCCGGACCAGTAGGCTTTTCGAAACACGGCTCGTTAACGAGGCCGAGGTAGTACCAGCGATTGTCGCGGCTGTATTTCAACTTCTCGCCGGTTCTTTGGTCGATTACATTCGGATACGACGAGACGGATTTCAACAGATCGAGTGCGCCAAAGCTGGTGGTGCCGATCTTGTCCCAGAAGCGATCGTTGCCGCCGGTCCAAACGACCCACGTGTTGCGACCCTTCACTTCCTGTGGGGTGAGCGGAATCCCGCCATCCATCGCGTGAAAGTAGTCTTCATCCGCGGCAGGAAAAGAGTTGGCAGGACGATTTGCTTGCCTGGCTTCGTCAAGCACGGTGCCCGGCTGCGGTCCTCTGTGTGCGAACACGCGGTAGGCGATGAAGGCGACCAGGGCGACGATCAAGACCAGGATAATGATGCCGAGAGTCTTGAGTTTGCTTCTTCTTCTTGCCACAGGAGTTTGCTCCTTTAGATTCTGATTCACCTCTGCGTAATCTCCGCGTTTCTCTGCGCCTCTGCGGTGAATTTGTTTGTTCAACCTGTTCACCGCAGAGGCGCAGAGAAACGCGGAGATTACGCAGAGTCAGCGATGCACGTGAAAGTTCTCGTAGTTAGGATTGATCGCAGCAGCCATCTGCAAATAGCGATCGGCTTTGCCATTCGGACTGAACGCTTTGTGGATCATGCCGGCGCAATAAAACAGTCGCGCATCTTTCACGCCCGAGGCCAGTGACTCGTTCATCGTCTCCAACGCTTTTGTGAATTCGCCGGCTCGATAGTAGGCCCAGGCCATGGCGGCCAAGGTGGAAAAATTTCTTCTGAGCTCAAGATCTTTTTGCGCCCACTTCACTGCCTCTGGACCATTTTCAAAAACGTCGGCATAAAGGTCCGCGAGATGATGGTAGTAGTGCACTTCGCCGCGTTGCGCTGATTCGAGGAAAGCAGCTTGCGCTTTCTCCAACACATCGTTTGCCTCGGACGTTTTTCTCATCGACAGGTAAAGTTCTCCCAGCGCCTGCTGAAAGTCCGGCCGTGGCACTCGCGCAACCACTCGCCGGTACATCGCCTCAGCCTCATCGTTCTTTCCTTCAGCACCCAACAACTCCGCCAGGTGCTCCTCGACCATCCAGTGACCGGAGTAAGCGCGTTCCGCGCGTTGATAATGCTCACGCGCCCGCTCGTAATCTCCGCGGCTTAGATCGACAACACCTCGTTGCAATTCCACCCACGCGTAGTGACGCATCTCCTTCGCAGTCAGCTCGTCAACAGCTTCGTCATACAAGCGATCCGCGGTTTCGAAGTCGCCCATTTTGAAGTTGAAGTAGGCGAGACGCGAGAGCGTGTCCCAGGTCCGCTCTTCGTCGATCAGCGATTGATATTCACTTCGAGCAGCTTCATAACGACCTTGCTGAAAATCTAAATCGGCCTTTAAGGCCCTCCCCGGAGGGCTTTGCAACAGATCGGGAGAAGCTTCGAGATCTCGTTGAACGTTGGCGAGGCGGTGGACTTTGAAGTGAATGTTCGCTTTGAGAAAGTAGAGATCGCCGTCGTGGCCGAGGTGCTGTATCGCGTGATCCAGCGTGCGCTCGGCAACTGCCAGTTCGTCGAGGTTGCCGGTCAGCGATGCGCGTTGATACTGCAAGTAGGCGAGCTTCGTTATCTTCGTCCGATCGACTGGAAGCTGTAGCGCGTTACCCTTGAGCTCGGTGATTCCTTGATCAATTCGCGCGAGTTCAATTTCGAAATCTGTTTGTTTGGCGCCCATATAAATGAACGTCCCCCTTACCAGGGTTCGGCCAGATAAGGAAATTCAGTAAGAAATTCTTTGTCGTTCTTCTTCGGGTTCGGGACCGTCTTCGGTTCGATCGGCGCCGAGTCCCACAGCGATTGATCGTTGAGTAACTCAATATGATATTTCTTGCCATTCAACTCCGCTGAATGGTCGAGAAACATGGAAAGAAAATTCGTCGCAACTTGATCTTCGAGTCGCCTCCCGTACGGCCACTTTCCAGTCGTGTCCATATCGATCGCGCAGACATTCGGCACAAAGATCTCGAAAGGACGGCGGAGAGGAATGTCCAAACCTTTAGGGTTCCAGGAATCGTCGGGCATGTTGAGTCGCTGGAAGAGAGTTTTCTTCACACGCGGAAATGCCGCTGTCACGAGCGAGTAAGTTTTATGAACGGACACGGGCGAGTTGTCGTGATCGAAAGACGTCTGCAAGCCCAGGGCGCTGATGGACGGACCGAAGCCCCAACCGAGATGCGCCAGTCGCTTGATGAAATGAGGCGCCAGCCAGAAGTTGTTCGCACCGAGTTGGCGATTGTCCTCGCGCTCACTTAAAGCAGCATCGGCGAAAGGCTGGCCGTCCGTATCGACGAGCTTGTATTTCTTCAACTCGTCGTCGAGCTTGATCGCGTCGATCAATGCCCAAGGATGTTCGAGCCAGAAGGGATGATCGGGGATTGTCTCGATCTTGTCGGCAGCTTTCAGCACCCAACTCTCGCCCCAGCAGTTGACGATTCGATCTCGTTGCGGCGAAGTGGTGATAAAACTCAGTGGAATTTCCAGGATGATGGCGTTGATGTTTATTCCGGCCTGGCAATCTCTGCCGTCGTAGACGAAACGGAAGTTGCCCTTCTCGTCTTTGGCAAACTTATTGCCGTTCCAAGTGAGCGGGCCGGGAGGCAGCTCTCGCTTGTTGCCGTGATAACCCCACTCGGGATCGTTTGGATCGCGGTTGAAAAGGTGATTGCCTTCGAGCTCGAGCAACGTCTTCGGAATCTTCAACTCGCGCGATCCCGTCATCGTGTGAGGCACGTAGTAAAACTGAGGCGCGTAATTTATTGACCGAAAGAAACCGGTCAGATCGTTGAAAAAGGCGTCGTCGCGGCCGCCGATATAAGCTTTGATCGAATGGTTATCCGGGGTTTGAATCGTGCGGATCTGGTTGGTATCGACGACAGTTGAAAAGCTTCCGCCGGGGAAGCCAATGAATTTGACTGTCGCGCGCTGGCTCTGATCAAACGTAACGCGAATCTCAGCGGCCTTCTTTGGTCCAAGATACTTTTCTTTGAGCGCGTCGAAGTATCTCAGCAATCCCTTCAGCGTGTTTTCGTTGTCGCCGGGACCTGCCACTCTCGGATCGCCGGAAACCTGTATGCGATAAAGCATGTCAGTATCAAACACGCCGGTCTCTGGAATGGAGGCGAAGGTGAGAGCCATAACAACCTTCTCGCCGCCGTCTGTGTCCGCGCTTGGGAAGCCGAAGAAGTCGTAGAGATCCGCGGCGCTGATAGCGATATCGGAGAAGATTGAGTTGACCGCATTTGGGTCGTTGTGGTCAGCCATGGATTGCCCGTCTTTCTGACACCCGCTTTGTGTCGGGCTAAGTTGTTAATAATTATTAAGACTCGGCTTGAGTCTCCGGATCAGTCGATTGTGAGAACGAGGGACTAACTTGCAGCCCCGTTGGTGTTATTGGCTTGATTTCAAACGCGGCGCATTTTACCAGCAGCCTCATAACGCGTCAATAAAATGACTGAAACAGTAGTGATGTCCGAAATCAGTTTTACAGGATTTACAAGATTCTCCGGATTAACATGTCCAAGCTCCAATAGTAATGCGTCAACATGGTGAAATGTTTCGGCACGTGTCATTTATAGCGACTCGTGTCAACGACAGCCATACGAACTGTTGACGGGTTTCCGAATTCTGTCCATGCAACGTACACCTGGCTGCCGAGTCGCGCCATACGCGGAAAGCCACTCGATCGCGAGATGTCAGTTTTTGCAATCACAGCCGGCGGCCCGGCAGAGCCGTCTGCTTTAACACGGCGTACCTTGATCGCGCCGCCTTCCGCATTGCCGGATAGCCAGCACACCATGGCAGAATTATCGCGAAGCATTACCACATCCACACGACCCTGCGTTTCGCCGGCGTCAACTAGAATCGGAGTTCCAAACGTGTGCCCTGAGTCTGTTGAAAACGCAACCTTAACCTGCGACTGACCACCGGCCCCGGTGAACCAGGCGACCGCTACGTTCGAGCCGGACGCTGCGATCGCTGGTCCGTTCACAGGACAGCCGTTGATTTCCCAATTGTCTCCATGAACTACCTGAGGCGTTCCCCAACCGCCATTCTTTTGCCCAACGGAGTAGATGTCACGCACTTCAGTTTGTGAGCGATCACGATACACGGCTACAACTCCATCACTCGAAAGAGCAGCAGACGTTTGGCAGCACTCGCAAACACGCTCGTCGAGTTGTGCTTCATCAGAGATCTTTCCGCTTGCATCAATCGCTGCATAACGCAGCGTCATACTGACGGGCAGAGGCTTGTCTTCGCCGTGATCGTCTTTCATGTCCTTCATGTTGCGGCCATCGAGCCAAATAGCGCCGGTACGACCATCAGTCAACGGAATGAGAGATACAAACCCGTGCTCGGTTTGAGTGTTATCAAGATGTGGAACGATGGGTTTGGTCCAGGTTTGCCCGCCGTCACTGGAGAACGCGATGTTAACGTCGTAGGCGTAAGTCGCCGAGCCGCTCTTGACTAGCCAATGCGCCGCCAAGCCGCTTCCAACACCGATTACGGAAGGGAAGTCGGCCCAGTTTATGAACCAGTTGTCGCCCTCCGCAACGGTGTGCACTTGCGTCCACTCGGTTTTATATAGCAATGCCACTCGCAGCGCATGACGCTTCGCATCCAGTTTTTCCACCCAGCTAAGAATGATGGAACCGTCTGCGCTTGTACTCAAATCGGGTTCGCGACTGTCTCCAGTCACTGGCGTTTTGATTGTGCGAACGATTAACGAGTCATCAGATTGCGTGGGCGAAGAGTCATTGCTCATGCGCGTGCAACCAAAACTGAACAGCAAGAGCAGCGCACAGACGAACTGACGTTTCGACATATCTTCCCTCAGAATAGGATAGTGGCTTAATTTGAGTTTTTTCTCTGCGGTCCCTCAGCGAATCTCTGCGGCCTCTGCGTTGAGATAGCCTTTACCGCAGAGAACGCCGAGATACGCAGAGGTCCGCAGAGAAAAACTCCTGAATTTAGGCCACTTCCTCAGAATAGCTCATCCTAACGTAAACTCCACACGTCATGTTAATCTTGGAAATCCTGTCAACCTGCTATTGGTTTCCATGAGTATCACCATTGCAGCAATCGGGCTTGCGACTGCGCAGGGAAGTACTGCTGAGATCCTCGAATCGCAGACGCCTCATCCGCCGGCGCAGTTGCCGTGGAAGCCGACCAAGTGGAACGTCTCGCGAATTTGTTACCCGGCCTTAGATCGATCACTGTCTGGTGTAGCGCGTTGGCAGGCGTTGGTTAAGAAAGCGTTTGCTGACTTAGGTGAACTGTCTCCTGACACACCGCTGCTCGTCGCTTCGTGCAATGGGGATGCGTCACAGAATTGGGAGCAGGCGTTCGATACGACTGCCTTGCTGGAGGGTACGCCCTGGGCCAATGAACGCTTACCTGTTTTTAGTTCTTCCTGTGCATCAGGTATTCATGCGTTGTATGCCGCGCGAGAACTGTTGACGGCGGGCGCGGTTCATGAAGTGCTCGTACTCGCTGTGGATATCCTGTCTCAATCAAATCACGAAAACTTCGAGAGCCTGCGAGTGCTCGCTGAGAAGCCGGCGGCGCCTTGGCAGTTAGCGAGTCAGGGTTTCATTCTTGGAGAGGCGGCGGTTGTTTTGAAACTTGTCCGGACGGCAGACGGTGAGCAGTTAAACGGGCTTGAGTTAGGAAGCGATCTTGTTGACCATGATGGACTCGCTAATGTGCTTGCAGCATTATCGCCACAGAATTCGTCGTTGATCGTGGGTCAGGGGACTGGACCATTTCAGAATGACACTGCCGAGCTCGCCGCGTTTTCGGCTTTTGTTGAGAAGGACACTCCGCTGGCGACGCCATTGTCTAACTTCGGGCACACGTTGGGAGCTTCCGGATTACTTGCAGTCGCGCTGGGTGCGTTGAGTCGCAAATCGATTTCGTCTTTGACGAGTCAAGTCGCGACAGCGATGGATGGGCGGCGGATGTTGAATGGCGTTGGCGAGGCCGGAAATGTTTTGGCGACGTGTCGAGCACTGAATGGGGCGTGCGCCGCAGCATCTGTCGGAGGGATTTCTCACGCAAAGGCGCAAAGGCGCAAAGGAGTTTGGAAGAAGAGTGGAACGCCCGGACCCCTGATGAATGAAACGCTGCGAAAGCTCGCGGCGGAAGCTTTTGAAAACAGGCCATCCGAGCCGCCGGATGTTCTTATTCTTCGTCTCGAGAAGCCGCTTTCGCCGAAACCCTCAGCAGTTATTGGCAATCGGTTGTTGCCTAGCGCAGTGCTGGAGATAACGCCCGGTTTCGCCTCACAACTTGTCGCGCGATGTTGGGGATTCAGTGGGCCGGCGCTTTGTCTTGTAGGTGATGTAGACCACGACGTGTACGGATTAAAAAACGCGTTCTACGAGTCAGGCTTAGATGTGTTTCAAGTAAATCTGCGAGGAAGTGGAGATAATCGTGCCATCGAATGGAACGTCTGAAACAAACGATGCCGGCTTGATGTCGGGTCTGCGAGTGCTTGTGACCGGAGGATCGGGCGGCATCGGACAGGGCATTTGCACCGTCGCCGCGCGAGAAGGCGCCGATGTTGCTTTCACCTGGCACGGAAATAAAGCAGGTGCAGATGTGACTGAGAATCTGGTGCGTGAATTCGGACGTGAGTGCCTGCCGGTTCACGCCGATCTTCGCAATGCAGATGAAGCGGGCAAGGTAGTAGCGGCGGTCGAAGAGTCGTGGGGTGCCGTTGACACACTCGTAAACAATGCAGCCTTCAGCGAAGCCGTTCCTTTCATACTGATCGATGACAAGGATTTCGCCGATATCATGGAATTGAATCTCTTCGCTGCATTTCGTATGTGCCGTGCGGCTGCGCGCGGAATGATCCGGCAGAAGTGTGGGCGGATCGTAAACATCAGTTCGATTACAGGCTCGCGATCAATCGCTGGGCCGGTGCACTACGCTGCAAGTAAAGGCGCCCTTGAAGGACTGACTCGCAGCCTCGCGCACGAGGTCGGTCCGTACGGTGTGCTGGTCAACGCGATTGCAGCAGGTATCTTCGAAGGTGGATTGCGTTCCACAATCCCCGAGCACCATCAAAAGCGTTATCTCGACGCGTGCGCGCTCTCGCGGTTCGGAACGCCTCAGGAGTGTGGCGAAGTCGTCGCGTGGCTGGGCTCGAAGCGAAATACTTACCTGAATGGAACCGTAATTTTCCTCGATGGCGGAACGCTGGGTTAATCCGCAGATTACGCAAATTACACAGATTAATCTGTGGGTAGTGGCTTAAATTCAGGAGTTTTTCTCTGCGGACCTCTGCGTATCTCGGCGTTCTCTGCGGTAAAGGCTACTCAACGCAGAGGCCGCAGAGATTCGCTGAGGAACCGCAGAGAAAAAACTCAAATTAAGCCACTATCAATCTGTGAAATCTGTGGATAAAACTGCTGAGATGGATTAGAATCCGGCGTCCTCGTCGCCTGACAATTGAACCCTCCAAAGGAGTGTGAATCGTGATCCAACTCGAACAGCTCTTCGCGGCTCCTCCTGTAAAGCAAGACCGCGACGCCGCATTCTTTTCTTACACTCGCTCAATCTGTCCCACCTGCAAGAAAGTAATCGACGCGCACATCGTGTTGCGCGATGACAGAGTGTGGATGCAGAAGAAATGTCCGCGTCACGGGTATTTCGAAGTTGAGGTTTCGAGCGATGCTGAGTACTACATGAAATCACTCTCGTACACGAAACCCGGAACCATGCCGTATCGCTTCGCGACGAAAGTCGAACACGGCTGTCCCGAAGACTGCGGCTTGTGTGAAGATCACCTGCAACACACCTGTTCGCCGATTCTCGAGATCAATGACGTTTGCGATCTGACCTGTCCCGTTTGCATCGTTCGTAATCAGCAGCGTTATTCGATGTCGATGGAAGATTTCAAAAGCGCTGTGGATCTGCTGGTTGCCGCGGAAGGCGAGCTTCCGATCATGTTGCTCTCGGGTGGTGAGCCCACGCTGCATCCGCAGTTCTTCGAATTTTGTGATTACGTCCTGCGCGGTCCTCACGAAGGCAAGATCAAACGCTTGCTGATCTCCACGCACGGACGAAAGATCGCGCAGAACCCGGCCTTCGCAGAGAAGTTCAAAGCCGGCGGCATGTACGCTTCACTTCAATTCGATTCGCTGCGCGCGGGTGTCTATCCGAAGACGCGCGGTGTCGAATTGATCGACATGAAGATGAAGTGCATCGAGGTGATTAAGGAACTCGATATACCGACGGTTATCGTGCCCACCGTGTCGAAGGGAGACAACAGCGACGAGCTCGGCGCGCTCGTGGAATTTGGCCTCGAGCTCGAACAGTGCTCGAGCATCGTTATTCAACCGATGGCCCACACCGGCGACGGCGGCGACGGCTATCACGCCAGTCCCGCAGGGCATCGACTCACGATGCCCGAAGTTCATCAGCTCATCGAAGAGCAGACGGGCTGGTTCAAACGTGAATACTTCCACCCGGTGCCTTGCTCACATCCGAGTTGCTACACCGCCACTTACCTGTTTCGCATGGAAGATGGGAAGTACAAACCGCTGCCTGAGTTTGTGAACATCAGACAATACCTCGATGCGATGCAGAACCGCGCGATCATTCGCTCGGATAATCAACTCGAGAAGATGATTCTCGACTCGATCACGAACTTGTGGTCGGCGACGAAGGTCGCGGAAGACTCAGATTTGATTCTCGCGTCGCTGAAGTCGTTCCTCAAAGACACTTTCAATTCGCGAAACCCGCTCTCGGCGGCTGACATCGAGCGCCGCACCGAAGCACGAAGCAAAGCACTCTTCATTCACAACTTCATGGATCCATGGGATCTCGACGTCGCCCGCTTGAAGAAATGCTGCACGCATTACGTAATGCCGGATGGACGGCTCATGCCCGGTTGTTCGTATAACAACCTGTATCGTCACAAGGACGAGCGTTTCTTCCCCGACGCAGAGCCGGTCTCGCCGGCGCCAGTCAAGATTGAAAACGGACCGGCACTGGTCCAGATCACCGGGAGAGTCAGTCCATAGCAACGCCGGAGACAATTAACGAACTTCGCGAACTGATCGTTCGCGCTGCACCGGATGAGAATGCCGCCCTGCCCGTCCGCAACTGTTCGCCGGACGAACCATTGGACGCAATCATTCCGTTCTCATCGTTGATTCTACTCGGCGTCGTGGTGGCAGTTGAGGATCGTTATGGCACCCGTATCACGCGCGAACAACTGGCGCGGGCCTGTGCGAGCGGCACGAACCTGCGACAGTTGGCGAATATGATTGAAGCCGCAAATAACACGGATTCACACTGATTTTCGAACATGAAGATCGACATAGTCCATCCTGCGCACTATCGCGACGACGGCACGCTCGTCCAATCAAAGAACTGGGTCGATCGCCTGGGCGCTTATTTACCTCACCTTGGACCACCCTTGATGGCTGCGTTAACGCCTGATAAGCACGAGGTGCGGTTAACAGAAGAATACCTCGAGGATATCGACTTCGAGAGCGATGCCGATGTTGTTGCGCTGTCAGGCCAGATCATGCAACTGCAACGCTGCGTCGATATTTCCAAAAAATTTCGCGCGGCCGGGAAGAAGGTCGTGCTCGGAGGCTATCTTCCTTCCATGCTGCCCGATCGTGTTGAAGGGTTGTTCGACGCGATCGTGATCGGAGAAGGTGACGAAGTCTGGCCGCAAATTCTTGACGACATAGAACAGAACAAGCTCAAGAGTCGTTATCGATCCACACGCCCGCCCGACATCAACAACCTCCCGGTCCCTCGTTACGATCTCATCAAGAAAGATCGAGTCGTCGTCTATCCAGTGCAAGCAACGCGCGGCTGTCCCTTCACGTGTGAATACTGCTCGATCGCGGCAGTCTACAACGGCATGTACCGCAAACGGCCCGTGGATCAGATCGTGCGCGACGTTGAAGCGACGCGGAGCAAAAACATTAATTTCTGCGACGACAATCTCTGCGAGGACGTGAAGTTTTCCGATCGACTTTTCACTGCGCTGAAAGGCGCGCCGATCCGTTGGGGGACTCAGACCACGATCAACGTCGCGCGGCATCCGGCGCTGTTGAAGAAAGCGCGCGAGTCAGGGTGCGTGTTGATGGCGCTTGGCGTCGAGACGTTTTCAGCGCAGAACCTCAAGGACGTTAACAAGACTTTTCACGCGGTGGATAAATACGCTGAGGGTTTTCGTCGCATCATGGACGCGGGAATAAGTCCGCATGCGCTCATCATTTTTGGTCTGCCGGATGACAACGCGGAAACTTTCAAACGCACGGTTGATTATCTCGAGTCGTTGAAAGTTCCGATCACTCAGTTCTTTATTCTGACGCCGTATCCGGGTTCGCCGACAGGAGACAAGATCTGGCGTTCCGGAAGTGTTTTCGACACGAACTTGAATCACCTGCGCGAGCCGTACGTTGTCTTTAAGCCGCAACAACTATCGCCTGCGGAGTTGCATGATGGTTGGTGGCGTGCAGTGGAAGAGTTTTATTCGCTGCGATCGATCATGCGGCGCGTGGTGTTTCGTCGCAAGCCTTTGAATTTGTGGGTGAATCTGGCGACGAATCTTTATTACTGGTCCAAGGTCAAACGCGGGATTCACACCGTGTACTTTGGAAAGAATTAGGCCACAAAAAGGCACAAAAAGCACAAAATGATTTATCTGGTGGCGTCAGCGCAACGAACTGACTTGCAGAGCATACGACAGTCGTCTCCCGAGATCTGGCGACAGGTGCGTCGCTACAATCAACCGGTCCAGCTCGCGCTCGCAGCTGCTGACGAGGTGATGCGATTCTCTGAGGAACCTTCAACCGCGGCGTTAATCTCGGTCGCGCCGTGTCAACCGGGCTCGGCTGATCTTTATCGTTGGGGTCATGTGGTTACAGCAGGGATGGCAACGGGAACTCTCGGGAACATGCGGATGAATCCGACGCAAACGCTGCATGCGGTCGACAACCTCGCACTGTCTGCGTTTGCCATCTCGCACGGAAACCGCGCGTATTGTCTCGGGCTCGGCGGCGCAGCCGGACAAGCATGGTGCGGGCTCGAAGCTGTTCAGGAACGTCTCGATGCCGCCGCAGAGAACGAAGCGCTGCTAATGGCGGGCGATCAGGACGCCGCTGAAGATGGCGCGCAGGGTCTCGCCGTCGCATTGTTGTTTTCAATTCGCGCGAAACCGTATCAGCCGCTCGGACGCATCGTTCGCCTGTCATGGATCTCGCGGAACAGAATGGACACGTCTGATGTTATGCCGCATGCAGCAAACGGTCTCGCTGCTTTCTTGTCCGCAATCATTGAACAGAAGCAAGGTCATATGTCCTACGTTGTTCCACCTGAACACACTGACGGACTTTCAGGTGTGACCGTGTCACTGGAAATCCTGTAATGAAGCGTCGTGTAGTAATCACCGGCATGGGCGCCCTCTCCGCGTTGGGAGCAACGACGGATGAGTTGTGGAACGGGCTGCTCGCTAATCGATCAGGCGTGCGAAGAGTTCAGCGACTGGTCGAGTCAGGCATTGCAGTGACGACTGGCGGCGAGGTCGATGCAGTATCGCCGCAGAAGGTCGATCGCGATCACGAAATTGCCAATCGCGCTATCCAAGATGCACTGGCCCAGGCGCGGCGCGATGCCGCTGAATGTGGGTTTATCTGGTCCACCGGTCTCGACACTTTCCAGATGGGACCGCAGGGTTTCGTACATCGATCCGCCGGGCTTTGCTTTTCGAATCTCTCCTCGAGGTTTACCGGCCCGCGACGCATGATCGCTGCCGCTTGCGCATCAGGAACTCAGGCGATCGGCGAAGCATTCCGGTTGATTCAAAACGGACGCATCGACGTGTGTGTTGCAGGTGGATCGAGCGTGATGCTGACGCCGTTTTACTTGATCGGCTTTGCGGGATTGCAGGCAGTGGCTGTCGATAATGGCGGCGATCCGTCCATGGCGTGCCGTCCTTTTGATAAACGCCGCAAAGGATTTGCGTTGGCAGACGGCGCGGGCGCGATGGTGTTGGAGACACTCGACAGCGCTCGAAAACATGGCGCCACAATCTTCGCGGAAGTGATCGCTTTCGGTATGAGCCAGGACGCCTTCGATCTCAATCGGCCTTGCGATGACGGCGCTGGTGCTGAACTCTGTATGCGACGTGCGCTCGCCGACGCCGGCTTCTCGCCGGAACAGATCGACGCCGTAAACGCGCACGCGACTGCAACCTATTCAGGTGACCTCGCTGAAGCTGTGGCGTTAAGAAAAGTCTTTGCTAACAGGTGGCAGGCAGTTCCAGTCTCCGGAGCGAAGGGTGCGATCGGTCACGCGATGGCTGCCGCCGGCGTGCTCGAAGCGATCGTCGCTGCACAAACCTGCGCGACCGGCATCGTGCCACCTACCGTCAATTTGCAACAGGTGGATGAAGGTTGCGAGCTGGACCACGTGATTGGTGAGCCGCGCGACGTCAATGCTCAAACCGTACTCTCTGTGTCGTTCGGTATGGGCGGACAGAACGCCGCAATAATCATTAAGCGCCACAAAGAGGCACAAAAAGCACAAGAATGAGCTGGCAATTACAAGATCGGGTCACGCTCATTACGGGTGCAACGGGTTATCTCGGACGCGCTCTTGCAAAAGGATTTAGCGAAGCAGGAGCGACACTTGTTCTTACCGGACGAAGCCAGGAGGCACTCGCCGCCCTGCAGGAAGAAGTTGACTGCGTGCATACCATTGCCGCGGATCTCACGGATGAGATTGCTGTAAAACTCGTCATGGAACACGTTCTAGCGCAAGCCGGCCGGATCGATACGCTGATCATCAACGCGGGCACACTGGCTGATGGCTTAGTCGCAGGGCTGACCGATGAAGAGTTATCGCGAGTTTATGAACTCAACCTCTGGGCTTCATTTCGAATGTTGCGCGCGGCGCTCAAGCCGATGATTCTCAATCGCAGTGGCAGCATCATCGTAATTTCCTCTACCGCTGCTCAACGCCCCGGCGTGGGCCAAGCTGCGTATGCGTCGTCGAAGGCTGCGCTCGAGGCTTTCGTTCGGACCAGCGCACGTGAGACAGCCACGCGCGGTGTCCGAATCAATGCAGTCGCGCCGGGACTGCTCGCGGGCGGAATGAGCGCACGCATTCTCGACGATCACATGGACCAGGCACGCGCGTCGATTCCCATGAGACGCCCGGGCGAGGCTGAAGAGGTTGTGCCGGTGGTACTCTTTTTGGCCTCGCCGATGAGCTCGTACGTTACGGGCCAGGTATGGTGCGTCGATGGAGGCTTCACCGCATGAGCTCGCGCGATATACACGCGGAAGTTGCCACACTCGTTCGCCAAACATTGGCACTGCCGGAGAGTGAGCCCGTTTTGCAGCAGCAGCTCTTTTTCTACGATCTCGGTTTCACGTCGATGGATCTGCTCGATCTGTTATTTCGGCTCGAGCAACACTTTCAAATCGAGATCCCTGAGGGAACGATCTATCACCTTGCGCGTGGCGATCTCGCGGAGGCTGAGTTCGCGGAGGATGCAGTACTGACAGAAGCGGGGCGCACGCGTCTGATGAAGTTGCTTTACGACACGCCACCGGAGCTTTTCCCGGCGCGCATTCACGCGACGACCCTGCCTCGCTTTTGCACGGTGGGTGCAATCGGCCGGTTGGTGGACCACAAACTAGCGGAGCAAACGTGTTCGAATTGATGCGATCGATACGGATCGATGTGGAGACACGTCGCGCTTCGGCGGAAGCTTTTATTCCGGCTGATCATCCGCTGTTTGCAGATCACTTTCCGGGAGTGCCGTTGCTGCCGGGTTCGCTCATGCTCGAGCTTGCAGCTCAACTGTCAGGGCCTTTAGCGGAAGAGTTCGGAAAGACGCAACTGAGAATCGAACGCTGGGCCATTCTGGGAATGGTACGGGACGCCCGATTTCTGCAGCCGGTTTTTCTTCCGGCGAGTCTGGAGCTAAACGCTGAGATCTGTCGCGCAGAACCTTCGACGATAACCACGAACGTCATTGTTGCAGTAAACGGCGAACGTGTTATGCAAGCGCAACTGGTAATGATGATGATCGAGACCTCGACGGAATGGGCCCAGGCAATAGAAGCGCGTAACAACCGGCTGGCACGCTGGCAGGAAGCATCATGAAAGCAAACGCAAGCAGGCTTTCCGCGACTGACGCTTTCTTCGTGGCGTATCAGGAGACGTCTGGCGTGCTGATGCAGTTGGGTGTTGAGGTTGAATTGAAAGGCCGCATCACGCGCAATGATCTCGAAGCCGTGTTAACACACATTGTGCGGCGATGGCCGCCCGTGGCCCAGCGACTTCGAAGTCGTTTGTTCGGCTTGTCGTGGGAAGGTGAATGCCGGGCCAGCGAAATGCTGACGGTGGCGGAGACAAGAGACCAATTGGCAGAGTGGCGCAATCGTCCGTTGAATCCTTTTGTCGAGCCACCATTGCAACTGCTTTGGCTTGCGAACGATGAAACGAATCTCTTCGCGTTTCGCGCACATCATGCGGCGGTCGATGGTGAAGGTTTCTTTGCCGTGTGTGTTGAAGGTGTCCGGGCACTTGCAAAGAGACTGGGGCATGAACCTCTCCTTGGAGTGCGGCGGCCTGGCGCCGCTTTAGTCTTTGATCGCGAGATCGAGAAAAAAGCGGCGCCGGGCCGCCGCACTCCAAAGAGGCGCTTGAAGTTACGCGAGGCGTTCCAGACTGTGCAGCAAATGCGAAGGGAAGCACAGTCAAATCGAAGCGCGCAGCTTGCGATGCGTGCCTGCACTCCCGGTGATACGGCAATATTCGAGCATAAGCTCGATCAGGATGACTTTCGCGAACTTCAGCAGCGGGCAACTGATTTTGGTATCGCAGCCGGCTGGTTATGCGCGGCTGCATGGATGAGGGCAATTCACGCCTGGAATATTTCGCGTGGAAGTGATTCGACGTCGCTAATCTCTCTCGAGGTGCCAGTTAGTTTGCGGCGACGCCGCGACACGCACGTCCGTATCGGCAACTGGATCTCGCCGTTGACTCTTTATGGCGATGCATCGCAGCCGCTTGATACCCTCGCGAACGAACTGAAACAACAGATAAGCAAAGCAGTGCGACAAAAATCACATCTAGCGCTGCCGATCGTTTCGTCGCCGGCAAAGTTCCTGCCGTGGCCACTCTTTCGCAAGCTGGCTGCAAGTCCGGAGCTAACTGGCTTTGCCACCAGCCACTTTGCGTGGTTCGAACAAGCACAAACGCTTCACGATGACGTTATGAAATTGTCAGGCGGCTCGTTGCAGCTCGTCGATCAGCAAATTTACCCGCCTGTTTGTTTGCACATGGGTGCGGCACTGTCAGTGCTTGCCTGGCCTGATCGCGCGCAGATTTTCTTAACGTATCGTTTGACGGCATTGTCCCCTGCTGAGGCGCAAACCCTGCTGGACCTGATGGTCCATGAGTTGGCGTCGAAACATTTGAGCCGGCGACAAGTCGCAGTATGAGCAGTGCGGATTCTAACGATCCGGTGATCATCATCGGAGCGGGGCCGGCGGGATTGGCTGCCGCGGAGACGCTGGCGAAACGAAAGATCGATTACTTGATCCTTGAAAAGGGACCGTCAGTCGCCCACGCGCTTCGTCGAGTTGATCCGGAAATGAGACTCCTTTCGCCGAAGGAGTTGTCGCTGATGCCCGACATGAAGATTGAGCCGGGAGCGCCGTCGTATTTACCTTTTAATGTTCTGGTCCATGAGCTGGAGCGATACCAGCACCAGCATAACCTGAAGATCACCTTCAATAGCACGGTTATCTCGGTTCAAAAAGAGAGCAAAGGGGTTGCAGTTCGTTACCGAACAATTGACGGCGAAGAACATTCAGTTCGCGGGAGTCACGTCATCAATGCAACCGGCATCATCAGCAAGCCGCGATTGCCTGATAACTTTAAACCGGGTTCATCGACGATACCCTGGCTGCACAGCATCGACACGCGCGCGGAGCATCTCGCGAATGCGCGACGGCTTCTGGTTGTAGGTGGTGGCGCGTCGGCTGCGGAAGTGCTGGAGAATTGGTTGCGAGTGAGGCAGAAAAGTGATCGTGCATGGTTGTCAGTACGTTCAAAGGTCTGCGCGATTCCGCACTGGGTTCTTGGCATTGACGTTCACTACTTCTCCTGGTTGCCGGAGCAGCTTCCGGTGGATTTGTTTGGGTGGCGCGCGGGCCGCCTCATGGAACCGATGACTGGCCGTGCTGTCGTCAACGCGATGCGTCGAGGGTTGATAAAGCGCATGGCCGCTGTGCGTAGTTACAAAAACGGAAAAGTTGAGTTCGTCGATGAACAACGCCTCGAGCCGGACCTGATTGTTTTCGCGACAGGTTTTGATTATGCGATAGACCATCTGAAGAAAGTTATCGATTTGAATCCGGATGGAAGACCGATCGTGAAGAACTGCGAGAGCACACGCACCCGCGGAGTTTTTCTGCTCGGATTTCGTTTTGGGAGAACGTTTGCTTCGCCTTACCTGCGCGGCATCGCGCGCGATGCGGAGTATGTAGCCGATCGCATCGCGCGAGAAAAGAGAGCGAGATGAAAGCAGTTCGCGTTAAAGGTTTTGGAGGCGTGGACCAACTCGAGTTAGTGGAGTTGCCGGATCCAGAGCCACAACCGGGACAGGTTCGAATTCGCGTCGAAGCGTGCGGCTTGAATTATGCCGACGTGATGCAGCGCGAGGGTTTGTATCCCGGTGGGCCAAAGCCTCCTTACATTCCGGGTCTCGAAGCCGCGGGTGTCGTTGAAGCAGGTGAGTCGCTACCCGCCAGCACTCGCGTGATGGCACTTGCGGGCAGTGGCTGTCATGCGGAACTTGTATGCGTTAGTGCGGCAGCATGCGTGCGCTATCCGGAGTCGATGTCGTTTGTCGAGGCCGCGGCTTTCCCGGTTCAGTATCTAACCGCATATCACGCGCTCACGACTCTCGGTAGAGCCGAAGCAGGCGAGACAGTTTTGATTCATGCAGCCGCTGGAGGTGTCGGCACGGCCGCGGTCCAGATCGCGAAGCTGCTTGGTTTGCACGTAACGGGCACGGCCTCTTCCGAGGAAAAGCGGCAACGCATTCTCGATCTCGGCGCGGATGAGGCTTTCAGCTACGACGAGTTTGATCAAAAGCTGAATGGTAAACGTGCGCCAACTCTGATTCTCGAAGCAGTCGGCGGAGACGTTTTCAAGCGCAGCTTAAATATCCTGCCGTCGCTGGGAAGACTGATCGTCTATGGTGCTGCAAGCAAAGACGTGCAGCCGGTCGATACGTTGAAGTTACTCTTTCGTTCGCAAGCCGTCATTGGTTTGCACTTGAATGCGATTTTCGAGCGCCCACCACTGATGGCTGAATCGTTGACGCGCTTACTCGGTTGGATCGGGCAGGGCAAGTTGAAGATTCAGGTTGGAC
Organism: uncultured Acidobacteriota bacterium; assembly: GCA_963826255.1. GTDB lineage: Bacteria > Acidobacteriota > Blastocatellia > Pyrinomonadales > Pyrinomonadaceae > PSRF01. The sequence continues at coordinate 3,205,723 of CAWGWK010000002.1, read as the reverse complement.
ACACTCTGCCGCTCGCGGAAATCCGCCAGGCGCACGAGCTCATTGCGAGTAGACAAAGCTACGGCAAGATCGTTTTGGTTCCATAGTTATCCACAGATTACGCAGATTAAATCTGTGTAATCTGTGGATGGAGTTAAATCATGGCCTATAGACTCACCGATTATCTTCACTTCGCACGAATGGCCGCTCGCAGTCGCCGCCGCCAACGCGTCTGGGGAAAGCTCTACGAAGACTCAGTCCGCTCTAAATCGTTCAAGCTGCCGGTTGCCACCGTGGTCCAACTGATTCCCACTGAAGCGTGCAATCTTCGTTGTCCCTTCTGCAATCAGTGGGGGGAAACCGGCTACTTCTTTGACGGCGTGCGCCCGGTTCAGCACATGGATCAGGAATCACTGATCAAATTGATGCGCGGACTCTCGCCGAGTGATTCATTGATCAGTGTTCATGGCGGCGAGCCGTTTGTTTACAAACACATCGACACCTTGCTCGAGCTGCTGCGTGAACAACAATTCGACGTAATCTTCACGACCAATGGAACGCTGCTCAAACCGCGTCTCGAGCAACTCGCAAAGATACAAAACCTGATGTTCCTGTTATCGATCGACGGCGATGAACCGGCGCACGACAAAGTACGTGGAAAGGGAACTTTCAAAAAGGCCCTCGAGTCGATGGCGGAGCTCTTCGACTTGCGCCGCCGTCTCGGCGTGCCGCTGCCGGCGGTCATTATCAGCTCCACCGTTTGTGAATGGACCACCGATACGCTCGAAAAGATTTACGACGTCGCTCGCGACTTCAACGCGCTGGCAATTAACTACAACTTTCGCTGGTTCCTAACGGAAGATGTGGGCAAGGCTTACGAGCGCCACCTGGAACATGCATTCGGATTGAAGTCGAGCGGCGCGTGGCGCGGATGGACTTCCGCAAATCACGAGCAACATGATTACAGTCGTGTTGCCGAGTCGCTCAGCCGGGTTATGACCAGGAAGAAACGGTTTACACGGCCTTTCGTGTTTACCACACCGAGCCAGTTGCGCGGTTCGGATTATAAAACCTACTTCACCGACTATCTCGACACGTTTGGCGCCGAGAGCTGCTTCATGCCGTTTTACTGGGCCAGAGTTCATGCGAATGGCGAGCTGATCTTTTGTCCCGGTCATCCGGATATCATCGCGGGTAACGTTTTCCGAGACGGTTTTATGGAATCGTTCAACTCAGACGTATCCATCAAGTTTCGCAAGCACATCCTGACAAATCGGTTTCCGATTTGTAACCGTTGCTGCGGGCTGTACATGACCAATCCGGCGCGTCCGTTCGAGCAGAAGGCGCGGAAGAAACTCGGTCTGCCAAAACAGGTGACCACTCACTGGCCCGAGGCACGACCATGATCTCTTTGACTCTCCTTTTGCTCGCCACGCTTTTCCTCGCGTACTCAAACGGCGCGAACGACAACTTCAAAGGCGTCGCCACACTCTTCGGAAGCAGCACGACGAGCTACCGCGCGGCGATTACGTGGGCCACGATCTCTACCTTTGCTGGATCGATCACGTCGTTGTTTCTCGCTGAGACTTTGCTCAGGAACTTTTCGGGAAGAGGTTTGGTGCCGAACGAGTTGGCGGCCTCGCCACAGTTCGTGTTGGCGGTTGGTTTAGGCGCGGGTTTGACCGTAATGCTGGCAACGCTGACCGGATTTCCTGTTTCGACTACGCACGGGTTGGTCGGCGCGCTTCTCGGCGCCGGGCTAATGGCCGTCGGCGCCAGCGTCAACTTTACGATGCTCGGGACGCTCTTTTTTCTTCCGCTGCTTGCGAGCCCGCTTTTGGCTGTCGGTTTGGGAGTGGTGAGTTATATCTTTGCGCGTGGACTGAGAGTGAAATTGGGTGTGAAGAAAGAATGGTGTGTTTGCGTGGGCGAAGTTGTCCATGTGGTTCCGATTGCGCAACCGCAGGGTTTACTCGCACTCGCGCCAGTCACGTTACCGCAGATAGCGGTTGGATCGGTGGAGCATTGCCGTCAACAGTATAAAGGGCAACTCTTTGGAGGAAACGTTCAGCGCGGGCTCGACGTTGTTCATTTTCTCAGCGCGGGAAGTGTCGGGTTTGCGCGTGGTTTGAACGACACTCCGAAGATTGTGGCGCTGCTGCTGGTTATCCAAACGTTCGACGTTAAGTTCGGAATGTTGATGGTGGCTGTAGCGATGGCTATCGGTGGTTTATTGAACGCGCGACGAGTGGCGATAACGATGAGCAAGAAAATCACACCACTCAATCCGGGTCAGGGGTTCACTGCAAATTTGGTGACGTCAGTGCTGGTGATTCTTGCGAGTCGCTTCGGTCTTCCTGTATCGACGACGCACGTTTCAGTTGGCTCGTTGTTTGGTATTGGTCTAATTACTCGAGAAGCCAACGCCCGAGTCGTTTCGGGAATTTTGATGTCCTGGGTACTCACGCTTCCCATTGCCGCGCTCCTGAGCGCCGCGATCTACGCGATGATGACCTTCTAAACGCGCGAAGCGGGTGTAAGCATGTGGCCTAGGGTGGACCAACGCGCAGAGCGCGTGTAAGCATGTAGCCTAGGGTGGACCAACGCGCGGAGCGCGTGTAAGCATGTAGCCTAGGGTGGACCAACGCGCGGAGCGCGTGTAAGCATGTAGCCTAGGGTGGAGCGAGCTTGCTCGCGGAACCCTAGGACCAATCGGAATAAGAGTTGTGAGCCCGCGGAGCGGGCGACAGCGGGTTGCGTGATCCGTGCTGTCGCCCGCATTCGCGGGCTGAAATTGTTTCTAATAATCTACCTGGGGTTTCGCTCGCAAAGCCTCGCTCCACCCCAGGCTATATGCTCCGCCTGCTTCGCAGGCTCTGCTTCGCAGGCTCCGATTCGCGGGCTACCGCACGCACTGACGTGGGCGCATAACTGTCGCGAAGATGTAATTCGCGACGCTCGTTCCTACTGATTGTCCAGCGACGTTATCAAACGTGAAGTGAATCCCGCCGTAGACACGTGCACGCGCTTCTTCATTAGCCATCGCGCCAAAGCTCGTGTACGACCGTGTCGCGCCACCTGCGCCTTCCCATGTGTGCTGGAAGGCAATATCGTCACGCCCGAAAAACAGCGCAAGCATCGTTGATTGCGACGTACCAATGCCCGCCATGTTTCCCGGATAGCTTGGATACGGCGGACTACCAACCAGCGATGACCATGCCGGATCCGCTGTCGTATTCGCGTTGCCGTCTTCGTCAGCCCGGCGAATCGCAGTCACAGGACGCCACAGTCCATGTTGAAACTTACTGGCAAACGTGGTCTGCAACGCGTCGTGAAGCGACATATTTATCAACGCAAACAACCGCGCTTTTTCTACAGTCGTAATCCCGCGAGCTTCTGAGACAGAACGCGCCACATTGTTCCAGACAAACAGAAAGTTCGTCGGCGTGTTAACACCCGCCCAGAGCTGCGCCACCTTCGTCTGATCGGCAGTGCGCGTCGCACTATTCACAGACCCGATCTCTTTGACTTCGTTGAAGTCGGTTGCGTACTGCGCACTCGTCATTGCCGGCGGCGCATTCGGAGCAAACTGACTGTTCGAAGTGATCGCAAACGGCAATACTGACGGATAGTGCGTGAATTGCGCGGCTGCGTTAGCCGGTGGCGTCGGCTGCCAGTTGCCCGGGGTGGACGGCAAGCTGTACGCAGGCGGAGTTACGTTCCAACCATCATTCGCGCGTGCCGCCAACAAACGTTCAGCAACGATCTGACCGACCCGGATCCCTTGCTCTGCTCTATATTGTTCAATCCCCTGGAGCGAAATTGCCAACTCCGCATCAAAAACTCCCAGCCGCGTTGGATACAACGCCGCCAGAACATCGTGAGCGGCCTGGGCCGCGGCCGCTTCGATCGAAGCGTTCGGTGAACCAGGCACGTCTGTCAGGTATGGTGTGTGACCGCCGTCAATGGAATTAACGGCGTCGAACATCGCCGCGTGCATGATCGCGTAACTGCGCACGGGCATAATCGTCGCGGGATGCTGTCCGGGCGTGCGAACGGTCTCCATCAAAACCCGGTTCCATTGCAAAATGACATCTTCCTGCGCGACGGGTAGATTGCTGTTGAGCGCCCAGGCATTAAGCTGGGTGCAGAGTAAAATGGCCAAACTAAGAAGGCCTTTAATAAGTTGTTTGTGCTTCATTTCTTTTCCTTCCGTCGATTTCGCTGCGTTAGAATGAGCGCGTTTTTGTGTCCGCCAACCAGTGTGGAGTTCACTCGCTCATCGATGGGCGCAACCTAGAACGGCAGCGAAAAGAAAGTCCTTAGAGACCCGCTGATTTTTTCTGAAAGAGTTTCTGAAAGCGAAATGTCTGAGCAAAAGCAGCACTTTTACGAGTTCGGGCCGTTTCGCGTCGACCCTCTGAAACGTAGATTGCTGCGCGATGGTGAGTCCATTCGACTCACGCCGAAGGCGTTTGACCTGCTGCTTGTGCTCGTCGAGGAGAGTGGCAGGACAGTCGAGAAGGATGAGTTGATGGAAAGGGTCTGGCCCGATACTGCGGTAGAAGAGAACAACCTCAACCAGAACATTACCGCCCTCAGAAAGTCGCTTGGGGACAGCCGGCAGGAGAGCCAGTACATCGCGACGATTCCCGGAGTTGGATACCGGTTCGTGGCGGATGTGAGGAAGATCGAGCCGGATGGATTTCTCACGCAAAGGCGCAAAGAGGCAAAGGAAGACAAGGAATCGAGGAGTTTCTTTGCGCCTTTGCGTGAAAAAATCTTCCGCTATGCTTTATTGATCTTGGCTCCCTTGACCCTGGCCGCCCTCGTCTACGCGTTTTATATGAGGGAAAAACCGTCGCCACTCGGGATCTCCTCGATTATGGTTCTCCCATTGGAAAACCTCTCAGGCGACCCTGAGCAGGAATACTTCGCCGACGGAATGACAGATGCCCTGATCGGTGACCTCGCGAAGATCGGCAGCCTGCACGTCATCTCCCGCACTTCGTCAATGCACTACAAGGGGACGAAGAAATCGATGCCGGAGATCGCGAGGGAGTTGAACGTGGACGCCGTGGTAGAAGGAACTGTGCAGCGCTCGGGCGAGCGCGTAGTTATTCGAGCGCAACTGATTCACGTGGCCACGGACCGGCATTTATGGGTTAACACTTACGAACGTGGCATGCGAGACATTCTCGATCTCCAGAGTGAGATCGCGCAGGCGATCGCTCGTGAAGTGCAAATCAAAATGACGCCCGCGGAGCAGGCGCGCTTAACTTCGCGGCCTCCGGTTCGACCGAAGGCTTTCGATCACTACTTGCAAGGCCGCTATCTCTACTGGAACAAACGCACGGAAGAGAACCTGCACAAGTCGATCGAGCACTTCCAGAGTGCCATCAAAGAAGATCCTGGCTACGCGGCAGCTTACGTTGGCTTGGCTGATTGTTATAACTCGCTTGGCACGGTCCAGGTTAGTGCGTTGCCGCCACTCGAGGCGAGGCGACGCGCTGAGGAAGCGGCAGTGAAAGCACTCGAACTTGACAGTACACTCGCTGAAGCACACAGCAGCCTGGGGCAGGTGAAGCATTACAATTGGGACTGGACCGGAGCGGAGCAGGATTTCAAGCGCGCGATCGAACTCAATCCAAACTACGCAAATGCACATAATTTTTATGCGAGCTACCTGATGTGCAGGGGACGTATTGATGAATCGATTGCGGCGTCGAACCGTGCTCGTGAGTTGGATCCGTTCTCGCTGTCGGTCAGCGTGCAACGCGGTTTCCTGCTCGAGAATGCACGTCGCTACAACGAAGCCATCGGGCAACTCCGCGCCGTGATTGCAATGGACCCGAACCATTATCAAGCCTACTGGGTTTTGGGTCACACGTACGCTGCAAATCAGCAGTTCAATGAAGCCATCGCGGCCGCTGAGAAAGCTGTTGAGTTATCGCAGAGAAACTCGGGCGCGCTTGGCATCCTCGGTTTGGCTTACGGTCTCGCGGGGCGTAAAGCTGAGGCGAACAAGATTTTGAATGAGTTGTTGAAACTCAACGAGAGTCGTTACGTCACGCCGGCGGCGCTGGTCAACGTATACATCGGTCTCGGTGACAAGGGCCAGGTGTTTGTTTGGCTCGAGAAGGCGTACCAGGAACGCTCAAACTTCGTCGCGTATCTGAAGGTGTTTCCGATTTTGGATCCGGTCCGTTCTGATCCGCGCTTCGACGATTTAGTCCGCCGTGTAGGACTACCGAAATAGCAGCGAAGTTTGTGCTCTTTTAGAGCGTAGTTACCTCAAGGTAACTTCCGGGCCACCCCTACAAAAATTTTCAAACCAACTGCATTTGCCGCGCAAGCTCTGTCGCTGTTTGTGGGCGATCCTCCGGTTCCTTTGCCAACGCGTGCATGATGCCGCTTGAAATCCTTCTCGGTATGCCAAGCGTCAGGGGCAGCGGCGGAGGCGGTTCATACAAATGCCTGTTGATTACTCCTGAAACCGTTTCTGCTTCGAACGGCTTCTCGCCCGAGAGCACCTCGTAGAACATCGCGCCCAAGCTGTAAACATCCGAACGCGCGTCCAACGGCTCACCCAGGCATTGCTCCGGCGACATGTAAAAAGGCGTCCCCACGATTGAGCCTGTTGACGTTCCGCCTGCGTCAGCGAGGAGTTTCGCGAGTCCGAAGTCAACCACCCGCACACTCTCCATTTCGAAGTCATCATCAGGGGCCACTACAAGAATATTCTCGGGCTTGAGATCGCGATGGACCACGCCTTGCCGGTGTGCGGCGCCCACCCCCGCACAGATGCCACGCATCAATCGCACACCACGCTCGACGGAGAAGTGGTCCTCACTTCGCAATAATTCGCGAAGAGGCGTTCCTTTAATAAACTCCATCACGATAAAAGCCGGCGCGTGCTCGTCATCTGTCTCACCAAAATCGTGAATCGTGATGACGTTCGGGTGCCGCAACATCGCAGCGGCACGCGCTTCTCTGCGAAAACGCGCGAGTGCGGCGTCGTCCTTCACGTATTTGTCGGTCAGGATCTTCACCGCAACGTCGTCTCCGATGTGAACGCGACGAGCGCGATAGACGACGCTCATGCCGCCTTCTCCAAGACGCGCCACGAGTTTGTACTTACCATCGATTACATGTCCGATGAGCGGATCGGGATTAGCCAGGCGCACGGTCGGAAGCGAAGAATAAAAATGAGTTTCGTAGTATGGGTGCGTGCCGGGGCCCGGCAGCGTCAGCGGCGAGCCACATTCTGAACAGAACAGTGCTTCTTTATTCAGAAACAGCTCACAAGCCGGACAGAAGGGATTATGAGATCTAAGATCCGCGAGCATCTGGTCCAACTCGTCTTCGATTGTCTCCAATCCATTTGCTCCTGTTGCGGAACTGCGCAGCTCGCCGTTGATGTCAAACAGATAATAAGCAGGCACCCGATCGCGTTCATTGAGAAGGGTCTTACTCAGCGTGTACTTGTTGTCGAGTGCGCAAGGCTCGGTGAGATTTAGACGCGCGATCGTATCGCGGATCGTTCGTGGCTCTTTCTCGGCCTCGGATTGGGGAATGTGGACGGCGACGACACGGAGCCCTTCGCGTTTTCGTTGGTCGCGCAATTCAGCTATCTGGGCCAGGTTGGTTTTGGCTGCTTCTGAGCTGATGGACCAGAAGTGGACGAGTGTGGGATGACCTTTGATTTCGCGGGCTGTAGTTTTGCGGTTGAGCCACTCCGCGGCTTCTTCAAAAGACGGCAATTGTGACTCAACCTTCATGTCGTTTTACAGGATTACAGGATCAGACAGGATTTACATGTCAATCCTGATCAATCATGTAAATCCTGTAGAATTTGCTTTCGCCCCGACTTCAATCGATCCGATCACACCTCGGAAGTCGTAGGGTCAATAAGAGTCTTGACTTGTGCAACATGATTCGCCGGGAAGCCGCCGAGACGCGCATGCTCACGAATCAGTTCCTCGCTCGATGCGATATAAACGCAATAAATCTTGTTGTCAGTGACGTAACTTTGAATCCACTGAATCTGCGGTCCTAACTCGTTCAGTACATTACAGGATCGCTGCGACAAAGTTCTCAATTCCTCGGGTGACATCTTGCTGGCTCCCGGTACTACTCGCTCAACAACATACTTTGGCATCGAATCTTCTCCTTTTATCACTGCATCTCAGTTAATAAGTGCTCGAAATCCTGATCGCCGTGCATTGAATCGAACGCATTATCCGTTCTGGCCCAGTGCCCGACCGTTTTAAATCCACTCTCATACGCGCGTCGTAACAGAATCAGTGACGCTTGTTTTTCTCCGAGAAGCGCGTAAGTGCAGGAACAGTTGTAGACGGCCAAACCATCATTCGGCTCCAGCTCCAACACCCGATTCAACGTCGCGTGCGCCTCTTCTTTACTTCCAAACCGAGCATACGCTTCGGCAAGCCGGCTCATGACGATGATGTCGTCCAGACTCGCTTCGAGTTTGCGCGAAGTGATCTCGATAACCTTCAGCGCCGCTCTCTCTGCGGCCGGAACATTCGACAGCTTTCGATGAATTCCGGCCAGGAAACTCCAGGAATCCTCATCGTACGGCTTCAGCTCCGCAGCTCGACGATAATATTTCAAAGCGCCCTCGAGATCGTTCGAGAGTTCGGCAATCATTCCGAGCCGGAGATAGGCCGGATAGTATTCTGAGTTCTCCTTGAGGATCTCCTCAATACTGCGCCTCGATTCGGAGAGTCTTCGGTGGTGGAAATAGACCATCGCGATGCCGAACTTGGCGTCCAACAACGTCGGCTCCAGCTCCAGGGCTTTCTCGTTCATCTCGATCGCCTTGCTCAGCCATGAAGAGTTGCCGTCGTACCATTCATACATGGACGAGTATGCTTCGGCGAGTCCGGCGTAAGACGACGCAAAACTCGGATCGATCGCAACCGCGTTTTCAAACATCTCGATCGCGCTCTCGGTATTTCGCCGGCCTTTCAAATACAGCAGCTCGCGACCTCGCATGTAAAAATCGTACGCTCTCAGATCGTCGGTCGGTTTCTGCGTCAGCATTTGTCGCTCAGAATCGGAGAGCGAGATCTTCAGCGCGTCTACGATCTTTTGCGAGACTTCATTTTGCAGATCGAATATGTCTTCAACTAAACGATCGAAACGCTCGGCCCAGAGGTGATAGCCGTCACGGACGCTGAGAAGCTGCGCGGTGATGCGGATTCGATTACCCGCCTTCCGCACGCTTCCTTCGAGGATGTAATTCACGCGCAGCGCTTCACCGACCTGGCGCGTATTCACCTCCTTGTTACGGAAGGGAAAGACATCAGTGCGGGAGACTACTTTCAGCTCCTTGATCTTCGAAAGGTCGGTGATGATGTCTTCCGTCATGCCGGCGCAGAAGTAGTCGCTGTCCTTTTCCGCGTTCATGTTCTCGAAGTAAAGGACGGCGATCGACTTCTCCGGTACAGACTCTGTTGAGATTGCCGAGGACGATCTTGAGCTGAAGACTCTTTGTGACGGCGTCTCGATCTCTCTTTTCAAGTCTTTGAGATCGATGAGCAAGTCCTGTACGTTCTGGTAGCGCTCCTCACGACTCTTCCGTAGTGCGCGCGAGACGATGCGATCGAGACCCCGTGGTCCTTCGGGCAAGTAGGACAGGAGCGATTCGGGTTCGCGATCGAGGATTCCCGACATGATGTCGATGGTTGTTGGACCAGAAAACGGCCGGCAGCCCGCAGTCATTTCATAAAGCACGCAGCCAAGACTCCAGATGTCGGTGCGGTGGTCTACTTCGAAACCTCTGGCTTGTTCTGGCGACATGTAATGAGCGGTGCCAAGGACCATGCCGATCGCTGTGTTGATAAAATTCTGAGTCGGCGCGAGCGAGTCCGTTTGCGACGTCTGCCGTTCGCGAGTGAGTTTTGCGAGACCAAAATCGAGAACTTTAACGATGCCGTCGCGACGCAGCATGATGTTCTCCGGCTTGATGTCACGATGAATGATGCCGACGCTGTGAGTCGCAGAGAGAGCGCTGGCAATTTGAATCCCGATGTCGACCGTCTCGGCCGGCTTCAACGGCGCTGTTCTGATTCGGTCGCGTAGTGTCTCGCCGTCAATGAACTCAGTTGCGATGAATTGTTCTGAATCGATCTCGTCGATTTCGTAGATGGTGAGAATGTTTGGGTGGTTGAGTGCTGAGGCCGCTTTCGCTTCCTGCACGAAGCGCCGCACGCGCTCGCTCTTGTCGGCAATTACATCTGCGTGGAGGACCTTCAGCGCGACTTTACGATCGAGTTTAGTGTCGTTCGCGAGGTAAACCTCACCCATGCCGCCCACGCCGAGTTGGGAGCAGATTTCGTAGCGGCCAATCGTTTTGCGTGCGGGGAACGACAAGGCATCATCCGGGGGAATTGTTGGGTTCTGACGAAGCGCCGGATATTGTAGATTAGTTTGTTGCCGCCGCGCTAGGCAGCCTGCGAACGCGGCGCGGCGTCTCAACACCGACCCGCGCAGTTTCTACAACAATCAATATGACTAAGAAATCATTCGTCGCACTCGCTGTTTTAATCCTTTTTCTCACACCGAAAGGTAACGCGCAAAACCGATCAAGAATGGGCCTGCGCCTCCATTCATTTGTTGAGCAGGGGAAGATAGCCGGTGCGGTGACGCTGGTGATCAGACGAGGCCAGATCGTTAACTTTGAGGCTATAGGTTATCAGGACCTCGAGAACAAGACCCCGATGCAGACCGACACGATCTTCGATATCCGGTCTGTGACGAAACCCGTCACCGCGATCGGGATCCTGATCTTGATGGAGGAAGGAAAGCTCGCGCTTAACGACGCGGTGGAAAAGTATCTGCCCGAATTCAAGAACAGTGCTTTTAAGGATGATAACGGCCCACGTCTGATCAAGATTCGGCATCTGCTGACGCACACGGCGGGATTGCCGCTTTATCGACTGCCCGTGAGCCAGGAGATTCCAATCAAACGAGATCAGACACTCGCTGATTACGTCTCGTTCTTGTCCAAACAAACACCGGAATATGAACCGGGAACGCAACACAGGTACAGCAGCGGAGGTTTTGCAATTCTGGGTCGCATTATCGAGGTGGTTTCGGGCTTGCCGTACGATCGTTTCATGAGAGAGCGTGTGTTCGTTCCTCTCGGAATGAACGACAGCTCTTTCTTTGTTCCCGTTGATAAGCAGAACCGCCTCGCGTCTATTTATCGAATTCAAAATGGCAAACTTGAGAAGTGGGAAGAGTTGATGGCGTTCAGTCGGAACGCCAAATACCCCGGACCCGAATTCGGCATGTATTCAACCGCTTCCGATATGGCTGCGTTCAGCCAGATGCTTTTGAACGGAGGTATATATAAAGGACGGCGAATTCTTTCACGGCTGTCGGTAATGCAAATGACGTCAAACCAGACCGCGGGACTTCCATCGGCGGTAACCAAGCGCCCGGCGTTTCATGGATTCGGTTTGGGACTGATGGGTGATCCGTCCAACGATTTCCCGCTCACGTCGCGTGGCAGCTTCGGGCACAACGGCGCATTTGGAGGAATCTTCTGGGTCGATCCGGAGGAGGGCCTCATAAGAATTTACCTCGAGCACGTCTTTGGAGCTGGCAACGAAGTCAACATCTTCATGGCCATGGCCGCCACGCTCTAGCAAAGAAAGAGATCGCCACAAAGAAGCACAAAAGGCACAAAGGGGAATTCTTGTTGTGGCTTTATACTTTTAGTACGTGAGCGAGCTTTGAGGCGTCGATGTTTCCGCCGGAGACGATGCAAACGATCTTTCCCGATCCTGCGTCGCTGGATAATGCGCAGGCGACGGGGCAGGCGCCGGCGCCTTCGGCGACGATGTGGTTGTGTTGGACCATCAGGCGAAGGGCTTCGGCGACGGAATCCAGATCCGCGACGAGGGAGCCGTCGATCAGCGTACGGGCGCGTTCGAACATTTGTGGAAACACGGCTTTCGCGCCGATACCATCGACCCATGATGCCACGTATTCAACTTGTGTTGGAGCGCCGGCAGCGAGCGAAGCGGTGAGTGGCGCGGCGGTGGCTACTTCGGCGGCGAAGATCTTACACGCGGGACGAAGTTGACGTAGTGCAGAAGCGATACCGCACGTGAGTCCGCCGCCGCCCCACGGAATCACAACCGCGTCCGGATCAGGCAAGTCTTCCAAAATCTCTAAAGCAATGGTTCCGTTGCCCGCCATTACATCCGCGTCGTCGAACGCGTGAATGAATGTTCCATCGACACCCGGATACGCACGCTCTTCAAACGCTCGCCACCACTCTTCAAACGAAACTTTAATAACAACTCCACCAAGCCGTTCGACGGCATTGATCTTAGTCTCAGGCGCGGACGCGGGTGCGATCACGGTGCAGGGAATTCCGAGTTTGCGCGCACACCATGCAACACCCTGGGCCATGTTTCCCGCCGACGCGGTAACAACCCCGCGTTTGAGCTGCTCTGGCGACAAACGAGCGATTGCGTTGGCCGCGCCGCGAATCTTGAATGAACCGATCGGTTGCAGGTTCTCCAGCTTCAAGTAGATCTCGGCCGGTGCTGAAGGAACATTAAGACGCACGAGCGGTGTGCGAATCGCGGAATCCGCGATCACACGCCGCGCATCTTCAATTTCAGATAATGAGATCGAATCCAAGATTTCGCAGATTACACCAAATTTGTTGACTTTCCGCACGTGCGCGAGTAAAAACTCAGCACCGTCCGGAATCCAAACTCAGGAGAACATTCATGAAATACCTTGCCACAGCTCTAACTCTCGTTGTCCTTTTTACCGCCACCGCCACGGCCCAAACGTGGGAGCCGGAAATGCAATTGAAACTCAAAGCCGTCGGTGCGCCGAGAGTTTCTCCTGACGGCAAACGAATGGTCTACACCGTCAACGAGGCGGTGAGCACGCCCGACAAGAGCGAGTTCGTCACTCAGATTTGGCTGGCCAATCTCGTTACCAAAGAAAACGTGCAACTCACGTTTGGCGAGAAGTCGTCGACCAATCCGAAATGGTCGCCCGACGGAAACTGGATTGCCTTCATGTCAAACCGCAAGGACAACAAAAACAATCTCTATCTCCTGAACTTGAGCGGCGGTGAGGCTGAGCCCTTAACGGATGTAAAAACTGCTGTATCGAACTTCAACTGGTCGCCTGACGGTCGTTCGATTGCTTTTACGATGACCGATCCGAAGAGCGAAGAGGAAGAGAAGAACGACAAGGGCAAGAACGACTTTCGCTGGATCAATGAAAACTTGAAATTCTCGCGCCTGTACGTGATCACTATTCAAAAGGATGCGAACGGTAAACGCGAGCCACGCAAACTCACGACTGAAAACTACAACGTCGAGGCATTCGATTGGTCCAGTGATGGTTCGCGCATCGCTTTCGGTCACACGAAATCGCCAATCGCAAATGATTGGACCACTTCTGATGTTTCGATAATCGAAGTCGCGAGTGCGAAGGTCACGCCGCTGGCTAACACTACCGCTGCCGAGAGTGATCCGCTTTACTCACCCGACGGCAAGTCGATCGCCATCCTCGCGAGCGACAATCCGCCGCGTTGGGCACAGTCCGGTGTTATTCAAGTCTTTTCTACCAGCGGCGGTCAGCCAAAGAACCTCGTCGCTTCGTTTGACGCTCAGCCCTCAATAGCGGGCTGGTCTGCCGACGGCAAACGCATCTACTTCAGTGAGGCGAAGGGTACTGGAACCCAGATCTACTCTCTCGACGTTGCAGCCAATCGCATCGAAGAGATCAAGGCCGATCCAGCAGTGTTTGGTGGCGTAAACCTCAATCGCTCGGGCACGACTTTCGGCTTTGTGCGACAAACTTCTGACACTCCGCCCGATGCTTTCGTCGCCAACGTTTCAAATTTCACGCCCGTTCAAGTCACTCGTGTAAACGCAGACGCGAAACTACCAGCCGTCGGCCGCACGGAAGTGATCAAATGGAAGTCGAAAGACGGGAAAGAGATTGAAGGCTTGCTGACGTATCCAGTCGGTTATCAGACCGGACAGCGCGTGCCGTTGATTTTGAACATTCACGGCGGACCGGCGGGTGTGTTCCTGCAAACCTATGTCGGTGGCCGTGGCGTTTACCCGCTCGCCACATTTGCTTCACGCGGTTACGCGATCCTGCGTCCGAATCCGCGCGGCTCGAGTGGTTATGGCGCCGAGTTTCGACGTGCGAACATTCGTGATTGGGGAGTCGGAGACTATCAGGACTTGATGACGGGCGTCGATCGCGTAATCGAGATGGGCGTAGCGGATCCGGAGCGATTAGGCGTGATGGGTTGGAGCTACGGTGGGTTCATGACGTCATCGATTGTTACTCAGACGCAGCGTTTCAAAGCAGCGTCCGCGGGTGCACCGGTGACAAACCTGATGAGCTTCAACGGTACCGCGGACATTCCGGGATTTATTCCTGACTATTTCGGCGGTCAGTTTTGGGAGGCGCTCGACCTTTATCAAAAGCATTCACCGATGTTCAATGTCAAAAGCGTCACCACACCGACGATGATTCAACATGGCGAAGCGGACATCCGCGTGCCGATTTCGCAGGGTTACGAGTTTTACAACGCACTGAGAGTGAAGGGCGTGCCCACGCGAATGCTCGTGTTGCCGCGACAACCGCACGGACCAAACGAACCGAAGATGCAGTTAATCGCGATGAAGGCGAATCTCGAGTGGTTCGAAAAATACATCGGCGGGAAGTCTCAGACTTCACGTAACTAAATCTCTTTTGACAGGATTTACAGGATTTCACGATTTACCAGATGCAATCGTGTAAATCATGAAACATCCTGTAATCCTGTCATGAAGTTTCATATCGGCACTTCCGGGTGGCATTACAAACATTGGCTGGGCGGCGTCTTCTATCCTCCGGGTGTAACGGGCGCCGAGATGTTTCAGTTTTACGCCCGCCACTTCAACACGGTCGAAATCAACAACAGTTTTTATCGCCTGCCCGCCGCTAAAACCTTTGAGGCGTGGCGAGAATCATCGCCACGGCGCTTTTGCTTTGCGGTGAAAGCCAGCCGCTTCATCACGCACATGAAGAAGTTGAAAGATCCGACGAGCTCGTCGGAAAAGTTCTTTCTGGCCGCGGAGCTACTGGAAGAGAAGTTGGGGCCGATCCTGTTTCAGCTCCCGCCGCGGTGGAAGTTGAACACCGAACGCCTAACAACATTTCTCGAGCTGCTGCCGGTTGAGCACCAGTACGTGTTTGAGTTTCGCGATGAGAGTTGGCTGGTCCCGGAAGTTTACGCGCTACTGCGGAAGTATAATGCCGCGTTTTGCATACACGACTTTGCCGACATGAATATAGCAAACGAGATCACGGCAAACTTTGCTTACATTCGTTTTCACGGACCGACCAGCGCGAAGTATTGGGGAGAGTATTCCGATAGTCAGCTCCAGGCGTGGGCTGAACGAATGGCAGGTTGGCGGGTGTCCGCAGTGTACGCTTATTTCAATAACGATCCGGGCGGTGCAGCGGTAAGAAACGCAATGACTCTCAAAACCCTCGTGAGCAAAAACGCAAAGGTTGAGCTTTAAAGCGGAGCCCGGTCCCGGACGTAAAGAGTAAAGATTTGCCTCGCAAAGGCGCAAAGGCGCAAAGGAAGACTAACGTTCTGCCTTTGCGTCTTTCTTTGCGCCTTTGCGAGGGTACTTCTTTATCGAAACGACACACGCACGCCAGCGCGAAATAGGACTGGTGGACCCACGGTCAGCACAGGCGTGCTGCTAATCTGATAACGAGTGCCGGTCAGATTCTGAAAGGCTACAAATAGTCTCACTCTCTCCGATACGGATCGAGAAGCTTCCGCATCGAGCGTGAAGAACCTCTCAAGCGGCAATGTGTTTTGATCGTCGTCAAACTGCCTGCTCACAAAACGGCCTTGTGCGCCCACTATCCATCTTGCGTCCGTGTAGCTCACCTGGAAGTTAAATTGATGGCGTGGAATCTGCGGCACCAGCAGTCCTTCCAAACTCCTGTTCGCCGGAAAACGCAGTACAGTGCTATCAGTGAACAGGTATTCACTGGAAATTTCCCAATGCCGCGCAAGCTGTGTGACTGCCGAGAACTCAACGCCGCGCGCACGAATCGCGCCGAGGTTCTGTCGCTGGCGTGTGATGAGCGCCGGTGTCGTCGCAAGCGTGACGTTTGCGATCGAATCGTTTATCTCACTCCAAAAGAAGTTGCTGCGGACAAACAATCGCTCACGAAACGTTTGTAGACCAATGCCAACATCGCCACCCGTGAGTCTCTCAGCGCGCAACGCAGCCTTCGCATTCGTCACCACATTGCCGACGCGAAAGTTGCGATAGAGCTCGTTGAGAGTGGGCGCGCGAAACGCACGATAAGCCGAAGCACTCACGGAAATGCCTTTATCAAATCGCTTGATCAGCGACACGCGCGGGCTGAACGCCGTCTCCGATCGATCCGGAAAGTCATTCAACGAAGGCGCACCCGTCACGGGAATTCGATCGGAGAATCCACGACTATTGACCCAACGATCGAAGCGCGCTCCGAAACTGAAAAGCCATGACCGCATCCGTATTGAGTCATTGGCAAAGAACCCAAACGACCTTTGCCGGCCACCGGCGTCGACAAAAGCTGTGATCCTTGAATTGTTGAATGTCGTCTCGGCACTGTGACCGCGCACGTCGCGCCCTTCGAGCCCCGCTGAGATCGAGTGATAATCTCCAACGCTCCTGCGCCACTGAAGAGCAAACCCGGCCTGCTGCGACGGATTGCGCTGCCTGTTTGTCAGCGACTCAGACTGACGATCCGCTGCAACCGCTGAGAAGTTTTGATTGAAGTTCTCGCCGGATCCGTAAAGTCGAATTGAAAAGTGGCCAGCCTCCTGAGCAGACCAGTCAGTTCCGAGATCGATTGACCAGATTCGTGTGTCGTTGAGTTGGATCGGCGTGCCGTTCTTCCGGCTTTCGCCAAAAGAACTCAAACGTAGAAATGCATGACCATCGGCACCGAACGCTCTGGAGAGAGTGATCGAACCAGTGAGATCGGCGGTACCAGCGGCAGTGTCAACCAGGCCGCGCTGATTCTCAGGTACGAGCACATACCCGCCGGTTCGCAGCGCCTGTCCAGCGACATCTATTCCCCAATCACCAAACAACTTTCCGCCAGTAAACGAAATTGCCCCGGTCGCTTTATTGCCAGCGGAAGCCTCAACGTCGAGGGAGTCGCGTGACGGTCTCGTCCTTATATTAATGACACCTCCGAGCGCGCCGCTGCCGTAAAGATCGGAAGTCGCGCCGTTATAAACCTGCATGCTATCGATATTTATGCGAGGCAAGCGGTTCCAGTAGACCCAGCCGCCGAACGGACTGTTCAGCGGCATGCCATCCAGCAGCACGAGCGCGCGGCTAGCGCCATTCGCACCCACACCGCGAAGTGAAACACCTTGTGAAGTGGGATTCGCGGAGAGACCTCCTGAACGTCGGAACAATGAGAACCCCGGCACTTGCCGCAGCACATCGTCGATCGTGAGTGCACCGGATAAATTGATTTCGCGTTGCGTGATCGTAAACTGACTCGTTGGCGTTGCAGGGATTCGATCGTCGTTTGTTGTGACAAGAATTCTTTCAATCACGCCTGCCGGCTCGAGTCGAATTTGAAGCGGTCCAGTTGTCGATGCCGGGACTTCGACTCTGACAGTTGTAAATCCCGGCGAACTGATCGCGAGTATTCCGTACGTTTGCGCACTCAACACGGTAAAATTTCCGTCGATGTCAGTAGTGGTTCGGACAATACTTCCACCGGATTCGAACTCAACTGAAGCGCGCGCTATAGAAGCGCCCGTCGAATCGGAAACTCTGCCGGAGATCTGTTGTTGAGCTGTGCTGGTGGTGACTGTAAGCAGGAGTACGGTCAAAGCCACGGTCCAGCTTTGTCGCCTTCTGGTACACCCGCATACTAATCCTGTTCTGTTTCTCACTTGCGAGATAGATGCTTTGCTCTGACTCTTTCTCTCAAGCTAGCGCTAAGCAACGATAATACCCCTCCTTGGACCATCTCCGGGCCTGATGCCGACGTGCTGATTGGACCAAACTTTCGTCCGTACTATCCCGAAAACTTCGTCATCGATGACAACGCCACTCGCCTCTACATCGCCAACGAAGATGCCGGCACAGCTTCAATCACCGACGTTAAAGCCAATCGCGTCATCGCCATCGACACCCAAACAGGCCAGGTCGTGAAGACCGCGCAAGCTCTACACCGCAAACCGCCTCTCGAACAACGTTTGCGGTCATCGACACCAGCACAAACAAAGTAATTGCGACCGTCAAAGCGGGGAACGGTCCCTGGGGTAGCGCCCTCTAAGCGAACTACTAATGCAGTTTAGAGTTCGAGCTTTAGCTTGCCTAAAACAGCAGCCTAAAGGCTGAACTCTGAACTGCGAATTTGAAACTGCACCATTACTTTGCGTCTTTGCACCTTTGCGGGAAAATTTCTCTATGTTATAAAGTCGGTTCCCCCTTTCCTTTTGCACAACCCAAAACCCTTAAACCCTGACCTCTGGCAGGCCATCGAGGAGTCCTTTATTGCCCAGACAGAATAATCGTAACCGTTCAAAACCCCTGGAGGGTCTGAAGAAGGAACCCACAGGCATCTCCGGATTTGACGAGATCACGAGAGGTGGTCTGCCCCACGGTCGTCCCTCACTCGTATGCGGGACTGCCGGCGCGGGTAAGACCCTCTTCGCGATGGAATTCCTCGTGCGCGGCGCGACGCAGTACAACGAGCCCGGCGTATTCATGTCGTTTGAAGAGTCGGACCAGGAACTGGCCGAAAACGTAGCTTCCCTTGGCTTTGATCTCAAACAATTAGTTGCCGATAAAAAGCTGCTGCTCGAGTACGTCTTCATTGAGCGATCGGAGATTGAAGAAACCGGCGATTACGATCTCGAAGGACTGTTTCTGCGATTAGGACATGCGATCGACACGATCGGCGCAAAGCGTGTCGTTCTGGATACGCTCGAAGCCCTTTTCTCGGGGCTGCCTAACGAAGCTATTCTTCGTGCGGAACTGAGGCGCCTGTTTCGCTGGCTGAAAGACAGAGGAATGACCGCCGTCATCACGTGTGAGCGCGGTGAGGGGACGTTGACCCGCTACGGCCTGGAGGAGTATGTCGCCGACTGCGTGATTCTTCTCGACCACCGTGTGCAGAACCAGATTTCAACACGGCGAATGCGCATCGTTAAATATAGAGGCACGTCGCACGGGACGAACGAGTATCCTTTCTTCATCGATGAGAGAGGGTTTTCAGTCCTGCCGATTACCTCAATCGGGTTGAAGCACAAGGCACCGACAGAACATGTCTCCTCCGGCATCCCACGCCTCGACAATATGTTAATGGGTAAGGGATTTTATCGAGGCAGCTCGATACTGGTCTCGGGCACTGCCGGCACAGGGAAAAGCACTCTCGCAGCTCACTTCATCGAGGCTGCGTGTACGAGAGGAGAGCGGTCGCTCTATTTCGCGTTTGAGGAATCGCAGGATCAGATCATTCGTAACATGCGCTCGGTGGGCCTTAATCTCGAGCGCTTTGTGAAGAACGGTTTATTGAAGTTCCACAACGCGCGACCGTCCAGCTGGGGTTTGGAAGTACACCTGGCGATGATTCATAAGGTCGTCAGTGAATACGAACCCTCTGTTATTGTGGTCGATCCGATTACAAATTTCCTGACTGTCGGCGACGATATCGAAACCAAATCAATGCTCACGCGATTGATCGATTTCTTTAAGACAAAGCAGATCACGGCGATGTTTAACAGTTTGACCTCGGCGGGAACTGAACTCGAGGATTCGGAAGTGGGCGTTTCGTCGCTCATGGATGTCTGGTTGCTGGTCAAAAACATCGAGGCCAACGGTGAGCGCAATCGCGGGCTTTATATTCTCAAAGCGCGCGGCATGGGCCATTCGAACCAGGTGCGAGAGTTTTTAGTGACCGATCACGGTATTGAGCTCGTCGATGCCTATATCGGATCGGAAGGAGTATTGATGGGGTCGGCTCGATCCTCGCAAATCGCGCGCGAAACAGCAGACAGGATCGCACGGGAGCATGCAATGCAGCGCAAAGAACGGGAGTTGCAGCGCAAGCAGGAGCTTTATGAAGCCCAGTTAATCGCGTTGAAGGGACAGTATGAAACTGAGCGTGACGCCATCCTCAAAGAGTTAGAGGACGAACAGAAGCGCGAAGCGATCATTGCTGACCAACGGCTCGAGATCGCCCGCTTGCGCCACGCAGACGGCGAAGTACAACTTGACGAAAACGGTGCCCGAAGTGCACGGAAAGGAACTGTTAGATGAAAGCCCCCGCGAAACGATCATCGCGAAAGAGCAACGGTCAGTCAAAACAGAAAGAAGATCCTGACAGTTGGAATTTACGTCTCTATGTTGCCGGGCAAACTCCCCGGTCGCTGAGTGCGTTTAGAAACCTCAAAAACATATGCGAAGAATATTTGAAGGGTAAGTATCACATCGAAGTCATCGATCTGATGGAGAATCCTACGCTGGCGCGCGGAGATCAGATCCTGGCTATTCCGACGCTCGTGCGGCAATTACCGCAACCAATTAGAAAGATCATTGGCGATCTTTCCAATACCGAGCGCGTTCTGGTTGGCCTGGATATCCAACCCCGTTAAGCAGGGAGTGTGGTGGTTCTATGAAAAAAACGAGGGACCAGGATTCGGAGAACGGGGACCGCAAAAGCCGGCTCCGCAACGTGACCGAGGCTTTTGAAGAGGCACTCAAACGTACGCCGCTGAAGCGGGCGAAATACATCCTTCGGTTGTATGTCACCGGCTCATCCGCGAGATCCCTCAAAGCAGTTTCTAATTTGAAAAAAATATGCGAAGAGCATCTGCCGGATGATTACGATCTCGAGGTAATCGATATATACAAAGATCCGGCGGCCGCGCGCGAAGAGCAAATCATAGCCGCGCCGACCCTGGTTAAACAGCTGCCGACGCCCCTGCGAAGATTTGTTGGCGATCTCTCCAACACGCAGAGCATTCTGGTTGGTTTGGATCTTTACAAGCGACAAGAACCTAAGCTCTATTGAGCAATCACTCCGAAGGAACATGGTACAGCGCAGAGAAAAACCAACTTACGTTGACGACGAGATCGCAGAATTACACCGTCGTCTTGAAGAAGCTGAAGAAACACTCCGCGCAATACGTGGAGGCGAAGTCGATGCGTTGGTCGTAGATGGCCCTCATGGGGAAATGATCTACACACTCACCAGTGCCGATTATCCTTACCGCCTGATGATTGACGAGATGAATGAAGGAGCGGTGAGTGTCTCGCCTGACTCACTAATTCTTTACAGCAACCGTAACTTCGCAGGCATCCTCGGCTTGCCGGAAACGAACATGAGCGGCGCCTCACTCAGCGGTTATGTGGTGACCCAGATGCGTGACCAGTTCCTGGAAGATCTGGAAAAGGCGCACCACCAAAGCATTCGCCGCGAGTACATAGTCAACTCTGGCACCGGCAACGATGTTCCAGTGTTGATGTCGTTCGCCAAGCTCCAGCCGCAAACAAACTCCATCAATATCGTGGTCACTGATCTGACGGCGCAAAAGTCACTGGAAGAAAAGCTGCGTCATTCCAAAGACAGTCTCGAGGAGCAGGTCACCGATCGCACGAAGGAGTTGCGTGACAGTGAAGCGCGCCTCTTTCGAATTCTGGAACACAGCGCCGCCGACCTGAAAGCCATGAGACGGTTAAACGAGATCGGTACCCGCTGCGCGATAAATGGAGATGACGTTGATGGTTGTCTCAGTGAAATTCTAAACGTCGCGATTGAAATAAGCGGAGCAGATAAAGGAAACATTCAGTTACTCGATCCTG
This sequence comes from uncultured Acidobacteriota bacterium, assembly GCA_963826255.1. GTDB lineage: Bacteria > Acidobacteriota > Blastocatellia > Pyrinomonadales > Pyrinomonadaceae > PSRF01. The sequence goes on along the minus strand of CAWGWK010000002.1, from coordinate 3,183,824 downwards.
CGACGGGTACGCTGGTCGTGGCTGCACATCGTGGTTTCGAGGAATCATTCCTGGAGTTCTTTGCCCGGGTCACCGAGGAAGATTCAGCGTGCGGTATTGCGATGCGATCGCATCAGCGCGTGATTGTTGAAGACATAACCGACAGCGAGATTTATACCGGGAAACCTTCGCTCGAGATGATGTGCGATGCCGGCGTGCGGGCCGTGCAAGCGCTGCCACTGCTGAGCAGCACGGGTAACCTGCTGGGAATGCTTTCCACGCATTTCAGCATTCCTCATCGGTCGAGCGAACAGGAGTTGCGCCTGATGGATCTGCTGGCGCGCCAAACCGCTGACTACCTCGAGCGTAAACGAGTCGAAGAGGAACGCGAACAATTGTTGTCACGTGAGCACGAGCTTCGTGAAACGGCCGAAGAAGCGAATCGTCTCAAAGATGAATTCCTCGCGATCATGTCGCACGAGTTGCGCAACCCGCTCAACGTTATTCTCGGTTACGCCGAGTTGCTCTTGCGCGTGGAGGAGATCAAAAACTCCGAAAATCTCAGGCGCATGGCTGATGCAGTCAAGCGCAATGCAGTGGCCCAATCGAAACTGATTCGCGATCTGCTCGATCTTTCGCGACTGCGTAGTGGCAAACTCGAGTTGAACCGGGAAACAATTTCGCCGGTAACATCAATCGAAAACGCGATTGAGACGGTGCGTCTCGATGCGCAAAGCAAAGAGATCGGGATCGAGGTACAGACGCCAGGTGACTTAGTGTTTGTCAAAGCGGATCCGGTCAGGCTGGAACAGATAATCTGGAACCTGCTGAACAACTCAATCAAATTTACACCGAGAGGTGGCAGAATCGTTGTTCGTTTGGAGGAGGAGGCCGATCAGATTGTTCTCACTGTGGCGGACAACGGTCAGGGGATTGATTCGTCCTTCCTGCCTCACATATTCGAAATATTCCGGCAAGCTGATTCCGGCACAAACCGGTCGCAATCCGGGATGGGTATCGGATTGGCGGTGGTCCAACAACTGGTCGAACTGCATGGAGGGTCAGTGGGCGCGTATTCAGCCGGCGCCGGACAAGGCGCGACATTCACGATTCGACTGCCACGAAGCATGCAGGCGAAACAAGCGCTGGCGCCGATGCTCGATTTCAGCAACGGCACACTCGAGGGAATGGTTGTGCTGGTAGTCGACGATTCGGAAGACACGACCGAGATGGTTCGTCACTTGTTAGAGATTGGTGGAGCGTCGGTTAACGTAGCCACCAGTGGTTTTGAAGCCTTGGACCTCGCGAGTGGTAAAGAGTTTGACGTTGTGTTGTCTGATATTTCGATGCCGGGCATGGATGGTTTTGAGTTTCTCAGGAAGCTGCGCGAGCTGCCGGGCAAACAGGATCTGCCTGCAATCGCGCTGACAGGTTTTGGCCGCCCTGAAGATATGCAACGTGCCACCGACGAAGGCTTCCACGCGCACCTCACGAAGCCATTCGACATCGAAACACTCGCCACGCTACTGCAAAAGTTGCCACAAAGAGGCACAAAAAGCACAAATCAATAACTGATGCTTTTGTGCTTCTTTGTGGCTAAACTTTTTTGTGGCTTACCGTGCTGTTGTTGACGTGCTCGATGGACCAGCCAGCTTCTTCACGTATTTGTCATACCACGCCAGGTATCGCTCCATGCGGTCGCGTTGATAACTCGGCCGCTGAATGCCGTGGTTCTCGTTCGGATAGATGATCAGTTGGGTTTCAATACCGAGACTTCGCAGCGCCTGGTACATCTGCTGACTACCCTCAATGGGCACGTTGAAGTCGCGCTCGCCGCCGAGAAACAACGTCGGAGTTTGGATCCGATCCGCATGTAAGAAAGGATACGAGATCTTCACATACGTCTCCCACGCTTTTGGATTCCAGGGTGGTCCAATCTCGTGATCGTACTGAATGATGTATTGATCGGTGCCATAGAACGCAACCGTAAAGGCAGTGCCGGCGCCGCTGGTTGCCGCTTTGAATCGATTGTCACTCGCGATCAGGTAGTCAGTCAGAATTCCACCATAGCTCCAACCGCCCACACCGAGTCGATCCGGATCGGCAACGCCCATCTTGACGACGTGATCCACTCCGGCCAGCAGATCCTGGACTTCGTAGTTACCCCAGTCTGCAAAGATTGAGCGTGAAAACTTCTGTCCGCGACCGGAACTGCCACGATAGTTAACAGCCAGCACCGCATAACCATTTGCCGCAAACATCTGCCGCTCGAGACTGAACGAATGCTGATCCTGCGAGTTGGGACCACCGTGAATTCTGAGCAACAGCGGAACCTTTGTGCCTTTGACGTATCCCACGGGATAAGTTAGAAGACCGTTGACCTGCGTGCCGTCTTTACTCTTGAACCCGACCTCTTCAGTGACGCCAAGGTCCAGCTCAGCAAACAGAGCATCGTTCTGGCGTGTGAGTTGGCGTAGCGATTTTCCCTCGAAGACGTGAATCTCGTTGGCTTTCGCATCGCCGCCGGTGATCGCCACTGCCCGTTGACCGTTGAAGTTCCAGTTTGAAATAACAATCGGCGGAGACAGCAATCGTTCAACTGCGCCTCCCGACACATTTGCCCGCGCCGGATACACCGATCGATCGTCAGTTACCAGGAAACGTATCGACTTCCCGTCCGGACTAAAACGCGGTGAAGAGACGCCACGATCGAGATCTTCCACAGCCTGCAAACGAGCCGGAGCTTTGCTGCCGTCCGCGGGAACAAGCGCGAGGTGATCCATGCCGTAGGCGCCGTATTTCCTCTCCTCGCCTTCGAGGAAAGCGATCCATTTTGAATCGGGACTCCACTCCGGCCGCGAACGGCCGGCTCGTACACCTTCGGGTGTCAACTGTTTCTCAGTCGCGCCGGGTTTTGCTTCGGCGACGTAAAGTTGTGCTGCCGGATCTCGATCCGGATCCTCCGAATGATTACTCATGAAAGCGATGCGAGTGCCATCCGGCGACCACGATGGAGAACTCTCATCCCACTTGCTCTTTGTGAGCCGCTCGAGTTTCTTCGTCGCGATGTCAAAGAGGTAGATGTATGAGTGACGCCCGCTGAGCAGGTAGCCCTGGCCGTCCTGCTTAAACCGGTAGCGATCGATGACGATTGGCTTGGGGATGCGCGGTGTCGCACCCGGTTGCGGAGACGGCGCGGGATCGGCATCAGGATCGGGATCGCCAATCACCAGCGCCAGGCGCTTCGAATCGGGAGACCACTCGTGGCCCTGCAAACGGCCTTTGAGCTCTGTGAGCTGCGTCGCTTCGCCGCCGCGTCGATCCATCAGCCAGACCTGACTGCCGCGCGTCTTGCCGGGTCGTGAAGAGGTAAACGAAAGATACCTGCCGTCAGGGCTCCAGCGCGGAGAATTCTCGCTCTCGTTGCTGAAAGTAATTTGGCGATCGTTGCTGCCGTCGATGTTGACCATCCAGATATGGGCGTTCGACTTGTCGTCTTTCGCGTTGGTGGTCCCAACGACATAAGCGACCCATTGGCCGTCGGGTGAAATTTGTGGATCGCTGACGTTGCGAAAGCGGGCCATGTCGTCGAGTTTTAGTGGACGCCGTGCGGTTTGCGCGGGCAGCGCGTTAGCAAGCGCAAGGATCAGCAGCAGGGAGATATAAGACAGGCGTCTTCGGAACATAGGAGCCTCCTGAAAAATTGCGGTTTGGTGACTAGAACGAGTCGCGCGCAGAAGTTGTGAGTTTACCAATAAGAAGTTTCCTCGCAAAGGCGCAAAGGCGCAAAGAAAAACTTAAAGCTTTTCTTTGCGCCTTTGCGCCTTTGCGGGAAAACTTCTTTCGGCTCACTCCTTCGGCGCGTAGTTTACTCGCCGAGCCTCTTTCATCCTGCCGTCATCGAGTGTTCCTTCAACAATCTCATACCCCAGCAGCGCAAACACTCTCCCACGCAGGAACAACGGTCGCGCGTTTCCATACCAATCCACACACGACGCCTTGCACTGATCATCGACCGCCTTGTCAGGTTGCGATCCAAGCTCACCGATTTCGCGAAACTGTAACGACTCGTTTCGCAGGAACAGAATCGCAGCCGAGTTGTCGAACAAGTGTTTGTATCCCGGCCGGCCCGGCGTACTGATCGGTAAACCAAGCATGCCCGTGTTATCGCCATCCGGTTTATAGAAGAAGCCATGACTACGCAGTTCTCCCTGCGAAGCTTCCGGGCGTGTGTAGCGCGAAACGATCTCCGCACCCGGGCCCAACCGCACCGATGAGAAGTGCAAGTCTTTACCGTCAGTACCTACAATTACCGCGTCCGAACCCATCTGCTCGATTCGATCCACGCCGTGTGGCAGTTTCAATTTTTGCGGGTTGCCGAATTTCCAATCGACGATAACGAGAGGCCACTCTTCTCTGGCCGTCGAATTTCCCCAACTACTCCCCGTTCCATAGATCAAATAGTTCTTAACGAAACGATTCTGAAATGGGTAGTTATCATCGGGCCTCGGCAATCGCCTGTAGTTCGAGGCATGCACAAACTCACTACCGTCTGAGAAGCTGAACAGAGGAATTCGCATCAGCGCTATCTCGCCTGCCGCAACTTCCGCGGCCCACATGCCGTCACCCTTTGACTCAGAGCGCACCAGCACGTTGAGGTGCTGATCGTCACTCTGGAGAAAAGAGAACTGATCGACCGGACTCCCTGACACGCGCAACGCACTTGGACCAGAGCCGTCGAGCGGCATGCGGAAAAGGATCGACTTCTCCTTTTCCCCAAGTGACCAGGTGCTGGCCCAAACGTAGACTGAATCAGGCGAAACGTAGAACACATGACCCGGAGGTCCTATCACAGATGTCCCCTGGCAATCAAAACCGCCGCCGGCCAACTCACAGACTGTTACGGTGTGGAGCGCAATACTGCCTTCCTCGACTTTGAGCTCTGTTGCAGGCAGGTAGACCCGAGTCGCCGGTACGACACCTTCAAACTCCTCTGGCTTAGCTCCTTTGTGCCATTTGCGCACCGCCGGAAATGACTCCATTAGATTTGAGTCGCCCGGGTTCAAATATTCAGGAGAATAAAAAATCAACTTGCTGCCGATCAGACGACTCGCGAAGTTACGTGAAGAGTAGTAGTCGTCGCTACGCAGGTGATACGTAGCACGGTAGGAAAGCCGGCCCGCTTTGTCGATTTCAGATAGACCGACTTCGGTGCCGCCACGTTCATAGCTATAGCCGATTACCGCGATAGTGTTATCCGACACGAGCATTTCGTCGTACCAGGTTCCCTTTGGATCTACCTCTGGACCAAAAGCATCGATAGTTGAAATCGGCTGCAATGCACCGTCGCGAATGGCCACTGTGAATAGACGGCCTCGACGCAATACGACGAGGTGATCGCCGTGTACCTTTACAATGCCTCCTTCGTCTACGCCGGCATGCTGGACATTGGTTACTGATTCCGAAGTGTTAACAGCTTCCGCTGCTCCCGTGACAGTGACGACCTCCTTCAAACTCATTCCGTCCAGCGCGGCATCTACCGCGGCGCGCCGCGCTTTGCGCCGCTGTTTTTCAGCTAACTTCTGAAAGTAGCGCTTGAGTTCCTGCTCCGACCTAAAGGCCTTCATGGTCTTTTTGGGTGGAGGGATACTGGCGGTGGGTTCGGATACAGAAGCAAAGAGAGCGGAAGCGGTTATTGTGGCGGTGAGCGTTAGGAGCAAAATGATCTTCATGACGGGTTACCTGGCGGTTTCAATCTGTAACTGTTTTGAGGAACGGGGAGGTGAGAAAAACTTGCTACAAAAAGGCACAAAAACTCGACGAAGCCCTTATGTGCTTCTTTGTGGCTAAACTCGCTGCCACTCGTGGCGGAGCAGTCCGTAGAAGAGCGCGTCCTGGAGCTCGCCGTTGACGTGCCAGCGTTCACGGAGAAAGCCTTCACGTTGAAAGCCCAGTCTTTCCAGTGTGCGAATCGACGCAGCATTTCGTGGGTCCACGTCAGCCTCGAGTCGACGCAGTTCGAGGACTTCGAAGGCGTGCGACAGCAAAGCCTGAAGTGCTTCGTGCATGTAACCTTTGCCCCAGTAAGCACGGCCCATCGCATAACCGATCTCAGCGCGGCCGTTATCGAGGTTTAGGTTGAATAAGGTTGCGGTGCCGATGACGAAATCGGACTCGCGCAATGCCAGTCCCCACTTCACCATCGTGTTGCTCAGATTCGCCGCAGCAATTTCGCGTTGCATCGCTGCCGCGGCTTCTCGATCCGGGAGTGGACCACTGCTCCAATACCGCATCACCCGCGGATCGGAGAAAACTGCGTACAGACCATCGATATCGTTTTCGGAAATCCAACGAAGGACCAAACGTGGCGTGGTGATTACCGGAAGGGTTTCTGCATCCATGGGGCGGGATTGTACAGAGGGGCGGCAGCGCGTGCCACCCCTCATTCAACCAGGCCCTCGGGCCTAGTTGTTGTCGTCAGGGGGGATCACGAGTTTCTGACCAACCTGAATCTTGTCAGGATCGTTCAACTTATCGCGGTTCGCATAAAAGATCCGCATGTACTCATTGGAATCACCGTAGAACTGTTTACTGATCTTCGAGAGGTTGTCGCCGCTCTTGACCTCGTAAGTCTGGCCCGAACCTTGACCCCCGCCGGCGGCTGCACCCATGGCGCGGCTCGAATCGACCGAGAGGTCTGCGGTTATGTCATCTGCGTTCGGATTGACGAGCTTGACCTGGTCCCAGAACTTGTTCTTTGCTTCGTCGGACGGTGCAATTGCTCGAATGAAGAGTTTGTTGTCCTGCACGTGCAGGTTCTGGAATTGAATCTGTTGTTGGTCGGCCGTCGTGAGCACAGTCTGATACTTTTGCTTCAGCTCGTTGAATCGTTGCTGTGCGCCCTGCTGTTGTTCAGCATCCGATGCTCCGCGTCCAAACATTTTGTCAAAGAGTCCCATAATGATTTCCTTTCACTCGGGTGATTAAGCCTGTAGGGGAAGAACGAGGGGGATTTTTTGCAGGGGTTAGGCAGAAATGATACTACTTATTAACTATCGCGCCAACATCGAATCAAACCCATCCACAGATTACGCGGATTAACAGGTGTAATCTGATGGGTTTAACTCAACATCTCTTTGATGAGGCGATCGACATGGATGCGAGTGGTGTCGAGCAGGCGGATGCCGTTGTGTTCTTCGGCACGAATGAGTAATGGCAATTCGGTGCCGCCAAGAATCACTGCCTCAATACCGTGCCGCGCTTTCATTTCATCGGCTATACGTAAAACTCTCTCTCGCGTCTCGGGCAAAAAGACGTCCTTGAGCAGTTCGCCTAAATAGATATCGTGAATGTAAGACTGCTCCTCGTCGGTGGGCGTAACCAGCTCAACGTTTGTGCGAGAAAACACCGTGGGGTAGAAGGGCGCTTGCATCGTGTAACGTGTGCCGAACAAAGCCACGGTTTTCAACCCAAGCGCCTGCACTCTTTCGCAAGCCGCTTCGACGATACTGACCAGCGGCAAAGCCGACCTCCGCTGGATCTCATCAAAGACGAGGTGAGGCGTGTTTGCAGTGAGCGCGCCGAAGTCAGCGCCGGCTTTTCGGAGGTTCTCGATTTCATCCACCAGGTAGTTGGCAACCTTGCCAAAATCATTGGCAGTCATCCACGCCAGCAATCGTTGGATATCGACGCTGTTGATGATCAGTGGCGGAGAAGCTCCGTCGGCCTTTTCACGATACTGCGCGATTAGCAACCGGTAGTATTCGATTGTCGATTCAGGGCCTGTGCCGCCGATGAGACCAAGTGTTTTCATGTTTTGCAGATAGGTTTCCTCGCAAAGGCGCAAAGTATTTTTTGAGTTTTTCTTTGCGCCTTTGCGCCTTTGCGAGGGAGTTTTTCTCTCGCTATTGTTGCGTCGTGGTGTTCCTTGCCGGCTCACCGATCTCGTACTCCGGTTTCGGCACACCCAGGAGCCACTTATCAAACCAGCCAACGATGTGTTGCAAACGCTCGATACGATGCCACGGTTGCCCTGAACGCGACAACTCGTGCGACTCGTTTGGAAAGCGCACCATCACCGTCGGTATGCGCCGGTACTTCAACGCGCGAAACATCGCTTCACCGCCCGGACCGGTCGGAGTGCGCCAGTCAACTTCACCGAGAATCAACATTAGCGGCGTTTGGATCTTGTTGACGTAAGTGATTGGCGATCGTCTGCGATAATCTTCCGGGTCTTCGAACGGCGGCGCTTTGAACCATGTGGGCTGGAAGAGCGTGAAGTCGGCCGTGTACCACCAGTCGGACCAGCTTGCAATGTCGCGCTGCGACACTGCCGCGGCGAAACGCGTCGTCTGTCCGATGGTCCAGTTCGTCAACAGACCGCCACCACTGCCACCGGTGACCCCCAGCTTCTTCTCGTCAATGTAACCGCGTCGGAGCAGTTCATCGACACCGGTCATCAGATCTTTGTAATCGTCTCCGGGATAATTGTGCTGAATGATATTTCCAAACTCCTGACCATAGCTGGTGCTGCCACGCGGGTTTGGATACAGCACGACGTATCCCTTCGCGGCCATCCACTGAAACTCATGATCGAAGATGTATCCGTAAGCAGCGTGTGGTCCACCGTGAATATTGAGGATCAGCGGATACTTCTTGTCAGGATCGAAGTCGGGTGGCCTTTGCACCCAGCTCTGAATCTTCTTGCCGTCAAAGCTGGTGTGCCACATTTCCTCCGGCTCAGTGAGGTTTAGTTTTGAAAACAGCTCATCGTTGAGACGCGTCAGTTGCTTCGGCTGAGCACCCGGTTTATCAAGCAGGAAGAGATCGCCGATGCGAGTTGGGGTTGAGATCAAAAGGACAAACTTCGACGCATCAGGCACCGCACGATAATTGACCACGGCCTGATTTCCGGCTGTGACATCGGACTGGTGTCGTCCACTGGCGATATCGAAATTACCGAGATTCGTTTTGCCCTCTTTGGCATACACGACGGTAATGGTGCGCGCATCCGGCGACCACACCGGCAGACTGCCGGCGCCTCCTCTCGGTGCCACGTTATCGCCTGACAATCCGCCGCCGATGTCGTAATCAAAATTCGCCGTGAGGTTTCGCGGCTTGGCGCCGGGTGTCATCTCCATCACCCACAGATCGGGTTGTGAATACGAGCGCACGGGCTGGCTGGCTGAAGCGATAAAAGCAAGTTGCTTTCCGTCGGGACTGAGAGTGAACGAGGCCGCTCCCATGTCGAATGAAGTGAGTTTCGTCCGTTCGCCGCCGGTGACAGGCACAGAGTAAATATCGGTCCTGGGCAATTCGTAATAAGGCTCGTCGCTGTACTCAGATTCGAAGTAAATGCGAGAGCTGTCTTTGGCCCACGTTAAGCCTTCGTGGTTGAAGCGTCCCGTTGTAAGTTGTTTCGGTGTCACTTTCTCATCGGCGGTCTTTGGCGCGTTGATGACCCAGATGTGTTGCGGGTGTTTGAAGTCGAGATAACCGGTATTGTTCGAGCGATAGACTGCGCGGGTAATGACGCGTACGTCGCTTTCGCGTTCCGGACTCGGACTCGTAGTTGGACTGGGAGAAGGTTGAGTCGTATTTTTCGCCGCCGCCTTCGCGAGCTCTTCCGCTGTTGCGCTGTTGTAGAAGGCGATCATCTTTCCATCGGGCGACCACTGCGGGCTGGCTACGTTCCGAGGCAGAGTGGTGAACTGGAACGGCTCACCGCCGGCCATTGCCAGCATGAACAACTGAGCAGGTTCGGTGCGGCCGGACACCTCCGGAGTACGTATGAACGCGAGATACTTCCCGTCAGGAGACCAGCGCGGCGATGTATCGCGTGGTCCATTAGTTAACTGGCGTGTTTCGCCGTTAGCGGTGGTGACCGTCCAGATCGCGGTGCTGTAGCCGTCCTTTTTGTCGTTAACGATTACGCGAACGAAGGCGACGCGAGAGCCGTCAGGCGAGATCTGCGGATCTCCGATCCAAACAAAGTTGAAGAGATCTTTTTCAGTGATGCTGCGTTTCTGCGCGAGAGCCGGCGCGGCGAGTGAGACAACGATGACCAGGAGCAGCGAGACGCGAAGTCGCATGGTGAATTCCTTTCAGGTGAACCGTGTGGGCAGATTCTACTCGAAAAGTTCAGCCACAGATAACACGGATTGATAACGGATCTAATCGTACTCATTCGTGTTATCTGTGGCTAGTAAACCTCAAGAATGTCGACATTCGCGAATATGTTGTTCTTCTTTCGCAGTGAATCCAGCCATTCAGCGTCAATGTTATCTGCTGTGATCTGATAATAGAGTCTCTTCATATTCTCCAGGTGGTCGCTGACTCTCTTTTCCGCATAGGTCTTACCTGATTCAGAGTGCATCATGAACGCCCAGTCGCTGCTTTGCGCCAGGAGCAACTCGCGGAGGTATTGATTGAGCGCCTCTCGTCGCAAGCCGTCCGGCGTTGTGTTTGATTCAACGAGCCGATCGAGAAGCTCGATCATTTCGTAGACTGCGGGATAGATCCAATGATTGCGGCCCATCAGCCACGTTTCACTGTACCCTTGATAGCCCCAGCTCGACATACTCGGATTAACGACCTGATTGACCGGATTCAATTCCAAATAATCGCGCGCGGTGACTAACTTAACCGCCGGCCGATCGCGAGAAATTCTGCGCAGCAATAGGTTGAGCCAGGCCGGACCCTCATGCCACCAATGCCCGAAATGCTCGGTGTCGAATAAAGCCGACACCACGGGTTTTCTCCCGAGTGCGTCATGCAGATATTCAACCTGTTGCTGACACGTGCCCGCAAAGTGGTTAGCGTGTTCATCACATCGGGATAACGCTTTCACCGCATCATAAATCTCCCTTGCTCCGCTAAAATATTTCATCCCGGTGGATATGCCCTCGTAGAAATCGCGATAGAACGGATCACCCGGATATCCTTTATCCCTGACCCAGACAAGGTCATGAGATTTCCAGTCGCGCCCGAAAGCCGCGACTCCTGAAGGACAGTGAATCGGTGCGTGTACGCCAAACTTCGGTCTCGGATCTCCATTCAGAAGTCCGTGAGCGTCTAAGAAGAAATATCCGATTCCTTCATCACGCAATAGCGCATCGAGCCCCGGAAAGAAGCCGCACTCAGGCAACCAGAAACCTTTCGGATCGCTGCCAAATACGTTTCGGAATTGGATAACGCCGAGTTTGATCTGCAAGCGAACGATGCGCGGAAAGAGTTCCCATAATGGAAGATACGCATGCGTTGCAGAGGAGGTGATGAATTCTACTTTTCCCGAATCGAGAAGGTAGCTAAACGCCGAGATAAGATTGCAATTCCATCGTTCCGCGAATAGCTTCCGGCTCGATACAAATCGTTCGTGATAGCTGTGGGCCAACTGAAATAACTGCGGTTCATCCCTCAACCTCGCCATCTCTTTTTTTGACAGGGCAATCCGATCATCCAGGTAATCAACAAACCGGCGCTGGAGCAGATCGTCGGTCAACATCGCGATGAGTGGAGGACTCAAGGAGAAGGTGATCTTGAAATCGTTTTCGTCACGGATGAGATCTTCGCAGACACCGATCAGTGGGAGATAGCTCTCGACTATCGCTTCAAACAACCAGTTTTCTTCAAAGGCATGTGGAAGGTCAGAGTGGCGGACGAAAGGCAGGTGAGTGTTGAGGACGAGTAGCAGGTAACCCTTTTCTTCCATTCCTCGTCACCTCAGCTGGTAAGTGCTCCAGCGTTCTTCGTGAGATGCGGATTGGCCGACGCGTGGAACAAACAACGTGTTGGACCGCGCAATTACTGAAAAGCCAGGTCCTGTTTTGATTCCAATCTCAGCACAATAATTTCGCGCGGGAAGGGGAATTTGGAAATACCAGTGATCCGTACCGTCAATATTTTCCAGCTCAACGTAGCCATGAGAGTTGCGACCATCAAAAATAATGTCAGTCACATCATGTATGCGAATGACATGAGCTTCAGGATTGGAGATCTTTTTCTCGGCCTCGGTCCAATTCACCTGCCACCAGATGAAGGACCAGTAAGGATCTTTCAACAGAAAATAGATGCGATCTCTGGTGAGGATACTCATTGTCAATACTTTGTCAGGAAATCACTATCGCGCAACGTCCGAAAGGGTTTCAGTTGCGCATCACGATCCGGCGCGTTGAGAACTGTCGCGGGATTCGCGACGATGGCCTCGGTTAATTTCTTGACGTCCCTGGCTGCTTTTCTGAGTGCGGAGTAATTGTTTCTTCCCGTCAGCTTGTATCTAGTGTAGATAGCCTCTTCGAGGTTGTTATTGTCGTTCAACTCTTTCAGTAGTTCGTCAGCTTGAGTGCCGATCTTTGTGGCTAACGTTTTGAACTCCTGAAGCTTCCGAGCAGCAACGGTCGAGTCGCTTTGTCCATAAGCGTGCGCGATTCGGGTCAGCTCTTCATAATCGTTGACGATATCAGCTGATGAGTCGTCTATCTTCTTGATTTCGCGTCTGATGATTTGATTCGCTTTCCGGCGGTCCTCATACAATTTGAACGCCAGTCCGGCCACAAAACCGAACAGTAGGCCCCCAAATGCAACAACGCGATCCCATAACCAGCCCGCCACGGTCCCTAGCCTGCTCTGCGGTTGATGATGTTGAATCGTCAGGTTCAACGGCTGTGCTGCGGGATCATAATCAAAGTCCAACTTGTGTGAGAATCGATCCTTCGTCGCGATGATGTAGTATTTCCCCTTTGCCGCAGGCCCTTTGAGTGTAAACGCGCCGTCGTTTCGAGTGTAGGTGGAATCGACGAGGAGATTGTCGTCTGCTTTGTAGAGTGCGATTAAAGCTCCGGGCAGGGGATTACTAATTTTATCTTGAACATAGAAGCCGTTGATTGAAGCCGGATCGCCCGCAGCGCAAACAGAGAACGCCCACAGAATTGCCAGGCCGGCCAGCACTCCTTTGCGAGCAATCTTCATTAAGCTGCTTTTTTAGTCTCCGAATTACCGTCCGGAGTTTTTGCGAACAACGGGCTGTCTTTGATCTTCTTGTAAAACTCGATCAATGAGAGCGCGATGCGTGCCGTGTGTCCACGCGGTTCCCACTTACCATCTTCGATACTGTCTTCACTAGCGGCGGGTTTATATTGCTGTTTCATCAGCCACTGCGCGTTAGCGGTCAGGAGTGGCAGTGAAACTCTCTCGGATTCGATCTGCACCAGTGTCTCGAGAGTGAGCCACGTATTTTGTATGTCGGCAATCGTCATGTCGCCGATTATTTCCGCTTCCCAACCCCAGCCGGTAATGTTTCCCTGGCGATCGTAAATGGGCTTCTCCTGGTTTAGGAGCCAATTGACCGCTTTATCGAGCGCTTGTTCAGTCAATACCCGTACATCCGCAGTTAAAGGAGGCAACGAAGCTTTTGCCGTCAGTATTCCCTTGATGCCATCACAGGTCTTGCTGACGCTGGGCATGCCTTCAATCTTTATGCTTGTTGGGGTACAGCTTTTATTATTCCAACTGCCGTCGTCATTCTGCGTTGCAATATACCATTGCAGCGCCTTAAGAAAGTTCGCATCAAAATTGAACAATCGCGTAGGTTCCGCGAGTCGCTGGACGGCTGCCAGCGCTTGAAGTGCAGTACTGGTCGCGCCGACCTCGCTATATTGTCTCGAAGGTCCCCCGTAACTGTCGGGCCAGAGTCGCGCGTCCCACCCGCCGTCTTCGTTTTGTGAGTCCCACAGTTTTTGCAAAGCCTGGTCCAAGCCTGGAAAATCTGTTTCTCCGCTTTCATAACAAGCCCTGATCACGATCGAGACGTCATAGACGGAGCGCGACCCTTCCTGCTCGATGTTCTCGACCGACCAATCGTCGCAACGTTCTCTGAGCCACTTCGAGCCGTCTCCCAGGTTTGACGTGAGCTCGATTTCGAAATCGTCCTCGCGTTTGGCCTCGTTCAAGCAGAGCACTGCATAAGCCGTTGCCCAGGGATGACTTTGTTCGACTTCAAAGCCCCAGCCGCCATCGCGATGCTGGCAATGCTTCAGTCGCTGGAGCGCTCTCCGGATGCTGTCATGCGTCTGTTTTAGAACTTCATCAGGCTTCCAGAGCCCGAGGGTCTGGCTGGCGGCGGAAACGATTGCACCGATATCGTTGCTGCCTACGTTGAGCAACTGCTCGCCATAGGCGCTCAGCAGTTCGCTCTTGACCTGACTCTCGAGTTCAAAAAAATCGATGAACTGTTTGTACTTATCCTCATCGGAGAGATTACTCTGCAAGATGCTGAGGAAGTATTTTTTAATCTCTGGATCCTTCAGAGTTTGTGCAGGATTAGCAGGCAATGAGATACCGTCCTTAAGTATTGAATCAAACAGAGAGTTAAAACTTTTTCTCGGTGTTCATGGCCTCTTAAGTGCGCCCAGAGCAGCGAGCGATATGGCTTTATCGATATCCGGAGTCTTCGCTTGATTGTAGAAAGGAAAGATCGATTGAAACCATCGCAGGGCATTGAACAAATCCGCCGGTGAGCGGTAGACAGGAAGCTCTACAGACTGGAAGAAATTTTTAATGTCCTCGAATTGCGGAGCGATTTTCTCCTCAAGAGCGACGAACAAAATCGGAAGGTTTTGTTTAGGTACGTAGATCGCTTGCTTGTTCCATGGATAACCTACCCAGTCGCTTGGTAGGTTTACCAGGTCGAACACAATGAATTCGGCGTCGTCCAGTTCGGTGGTCCGTTCAAAACCCTCAGGCCATTCAAAAGTCTTATTGATAGTGTCCTGGTTTGCTCTACTGGCGACAAAAACCTTTCGCGGGGCACTCATCCCAACTACTCCTTCCCACTGAAAACTTCCAGGTAAGCGTCACACCATTGGGACCAGAACTGAATGGGATTCTTAACGGGAACCGGGTTTTGAGAAGTCGTCCCGTTTGGGTGTGCGTTATTGCCGAAAGCCGGTGAAAACAGTTCCTGGTTGTAAAATATAGCACACTCGCTCATCTGGTGATCGAGGTTGTTTATCAGGATTTCTCGCGCGGTATCATCTTCGTTCAGAATGCGCAACAACTTGATCAGATAAGGAGTTGAGCGGGGCCAGATCATGTCGCTATGGTACTGATCGTCGCCATAGAAAACCTTCTGGCCTTCGTTCTTTGTGAGAATGCCAAAAGGCAAAAACTCGTCGCCATATTTTATCAAGCGACGCTGAGCGAGCAACTCCCGTTGGGTGTAGTTCCAGATGTAGCGCAGTTCGTCGGTGGTAAAAACAGTCTCGCCGAGGAGGGCGGCGGCGGTAACACCGGCCTCACATGCGATGTCGTCTTTAGTGATTCGATCCTCAAATATGGTGTTGAATAAATAGCCGTTATTCTCGTTCCAGAAGATCGACTTGAAATGTTTTCTGGCCTTGCTCAGCAAAAGCTCGGCGACGGTCTTTAACTCTCCGAGCAGAGCACCACGCCGATCCTCGATAAGATCAATCGTCCGAACAGTGTTGTCCAGCACACTGATCCATTGCGCATTTATTTCCGGCAGAAAGAAAGATGGCGAGGAGGCGACGGCTTCTGTATCGGTTGTTTGCCGGCACAAAGTCTCGAGAAATTTAACGGAAAGCCGGTTCGGTAAGTGCTCCAGTGTGCGGCCGGCATGTTGGATGCGCCGCGTCCTGGTATCGATCCACGAGTGATGGGGCGCACAAAGTAAAAGCCCGGTGGACTCATCGACTCTCGGTGGTCCATCTACTCCAAGAGACACGCCATCATGTTTACCATGAGCTATGAACGCCGAAATCGTGTTTGCGACGCAAGCGAGCACTTTCAAACCGAAATCAGTGTCTTTCGTTTTTTGAAAGTATGAGTTGGCAACGAGGAAGCAGAGGAGGGTCGCGTCGCAGCTATTATATTGCGCCTGAAGATTCGTGAATTCCGGAATCTTATTTACGATGAGACCGGACGTTTTATCTTGTAACGAAAGTGCGGAGAGAATTATCTCCCGCATATCTTCCTGCTCCTGCGGGATTCCCATCAAGGTTTCAAAACTGTTAAGTAAGCCTTCAAACAGGTCTCGATACCAGGGCGTCTTGAACCACCACGCGCCGGCGTGTGGAACGCGAATGTACTTTCGTGCTTCGTGGAAATAGATGTACGTTTTGAACTTCGTCAGCGCTACGATGCGCGACAGGATCTCGTCGCGAAAATTATCTTGTGAAAGCGGAAACGTCTCGATGATGTGTTGCGAGTCACGCTGATCCCTGCTTTTCGATTCATCGGAAGTCTTTTGAATGTCAGGCAGGAAGAATTTCGTCTCAGTAGTGTTGAGCGACGTGCTGAAGTAGAGTTTTACTGATTGCTGCTCTGACGAGGTTGGTAATTGAAGACTAAAAAATGCGCCGACGTTTTTTCGCTCTCCGGTGAAAACCGTCTCGGTATGTTGCCCGTCATCGCTGGGGTTCTCAGTCCTGCTGCCGGTGCCCAGTTTGTATCGCCAGTTCACAACTTCCGGTTCGTGAAAAACTGACAATTGGCCCACGGGCGAGAAGAGCGTTAGCACTCGATCACCATTAGAGATCTGAATTCGCCGGTGGTTTTCGAACTCATTGTTGATTCGATAATCGGCAAAGACCGAACCGCCGTACATGTGACGAATGTCAATGAAGGGTTGAATGGAAGGCGTCAAAGGCTCGTCGTTGTATGTGAGGCCGCGAGGAAAATTAAACTCAACGCTGCCGGTGAGCATATCGGGAGAGTTTTGAGAGTCGAGATAGTAAGAGACCAGAACCGGGAGTTCACCGTTCTCCCCGGCGGTATAGTGATATTCAACTCGCCACGGATTAATCCTTACCTTCGAAGCGCTGAGCGGTAACTGACTGCCGTTTTGCCGACGCAGTGAGAGCCCAATGCAATCGATAAACTTCCAATTCTCTCCAGCGTGATAAGCAACCAGGCCTTCATACGGATAGTCGCGATTGGGAGCAATAAAAGTCTTTCCGTTCACTTCAAACGGAAACGAACAGACGGACTGCACCCATTCCGCTGAAGGGCTCAAAAGAGCGGCGCGTACGTTTCTCGCAAAGCCCCAGTCAGGATTTTCGATTGGATCGTATTCGAAGTCTTGAAACGCGCTAGCCGTTTGTTTCATGGCGTCTCACGTGCAGCACATTGCTACAAAGAAGCATAAAAGATTTTAGCAAGCCCTTTTGTGCTTTTTGTGCCTCTTTGTTGCTCACTTTCGATAGACGTAGTAAACCACGCCGCTGTAGTCGTCGGTTAGGAGAAACGCGTCTCGACCAAAACTAAAAATATCCGCGGGGCGGCCGTTGATCTTCCCCAATTCGAAAAATCCGGTGATGAAATCCTCCATCGCGCCGCCAGACTCCGGAATCCTCACAACACGATAACCGCGCCGCAGGCTCTTCTTTGTCGATCCATGCAACGCTACGAGGAAACTCGAGTCGAAGTACTCCAGGCCGAGTGGCGAGCTATGCGCCGGGAGCGGCGTGAGCGCCGCCGGCACTTTGCGGCAGTCAAACTTCTGTCCGGTGGTATTGAATTTCGGATCGGGATAAATCTTTGTACCGACTTGAAAGCAGTAGGGCCAGCCGTAATGCTTGCCGTCCTCGATTACATAAAACGTGTCGGCGGGACGATTGTCACCCAGATGATCTGAGCCCATGTTGGTAGCGAAGAGTTTGCCCTTGGTCCAACGAAGACCGACAGCATTGCGCAGGCCGCGCGCGAAGTAGTGCTGGTTCTTACCGTCCGGATCCATCTCCAGAATGCTGGCCCGAACTTCTTCTTTCTCCTCACATGCGTTGCAACTGCTTCCGACTGCGACGTAGATCTTTCCGTTGCCGCCCACAATCACGGTGCGCGTCAGGTGCCAACCGCCGTATTTGTATCCGAGACCATAGTCAGGAAAAGTCGCCAGCACCTGTGGCTCGCCCGCAGGCGCATCTTTGCCTGCTTCATAACGATAACGAACGAGACGATCGGTGAGTGCGAGATAGAACCAGTTGGTTCCGTTTCGATCGGTGTAGAAGGCGACGTTGTTTGGATTGCGTAACCCCGTCAGGTATTTCGTCACTTTCTTGAACCGGTAAGTTGCGGGATCAATCTGATCGAGAATGTAGACCACGCCGCGTCGATTGTCGGTGAGGTTGTGCATGTCGGTAACGAAGATTCGCTTGTCCGGGCTCAAAGCCATGAAGCGCACGCGTTTGAGCCCTTGCGCAGCGACGCTGATCTCAAAACCTTCGGGCAGATTGAGCTCAAACGACTTGCCGTTTGCGAGCGAGATCCGATGCGGTATCAGTTTTGGGGCTGCGGCTACTGAGTGAATGAAACCTGCTAACAACAACGGGAATGCGATGCGTAGGAGTGCCATTAGCGAAGAAAATACCACAATCGATTCCAATTGTAGGGGCGGCCCTCCGTGGCCGCCCGTCTTTGAATTCATTAACCGGCGGGTGGCCACGGACAGCCACCCCTACAATTGATTCACCCGTGCGCCCGCCACCGACGATCACCACCTCTGAACTCAACATAGATCAGGATAAGCCTGCGAAGCAGGCGTCCGCATAAAGCCTGGGGTGGAGCGAGGCTTTGCGAGCGAAACCCCAGGATCTTGATTTATAACGAACGTCAGTCCGTGAAACGGGCGACGGCCCAAACGTTCCTATCGCTTTCGCCTTCTTCGCAGGCTCGAATCTTTGTTTTCGCGTTCTCCTGGGGTTTCGCTCGGAAAGCCTCGCTCCACCCCAGGCTTTATGCGGACGCCTGCTTCGCAGGCTAAGAGTCGCTCCACCCCAGGGATAAAAGACACCCAAGTAGTTCTGTGATAGATTTGTGGCCCCGATCTTTTTTGTATGAGCATTTGGTCGCGTCTCACAAAGCATTCAGCCTCTCAGCTCGATTCACAGCCAATTGAGTCTGAACTCTATGACGATGTACCGGAATCGGATCGTTTCTGTCGCATTGATACGATCAATTTTCCGCTCGCGGATAGTTCGGTATTAGTCTACTCACTGCTGCATCAATCAACTCAAATAATGTCTCCGCAGCTTTTTGAATTGCTGGACCATTGCCAAACGTTCAAAGAGCTTGATGAACACGCTATTGACCTCGGTAACTACGTAGGGGCAGGCCCTGAGTTAGTCAAAGAGCAGTTGGCGGAACTTGTAGCCGCTGGTCTCTTAATTTCTGAGGCAGCGCTGCTTGAGTTGCTCAAGGACGCACCGAGAGCTCAGGATTCTCCTGAAGGAATCACATCGGTGGCCGTCATAACTCGCAACCGGATTGACACTTTACAGCGGAGTCTGGAGAGCCACATTGAGAACAGCAAGAGGTATGGAAGAACCAATGATTTTGTAGTGATGGATGATTCTGAACTTGCGAGTACCAGAAATGATACCCGTCAAATGCTGTCAACTTTAAAGGCCCGTTACGATGTGAAGATCTCTTATGCCGGCCTGGACGAGAAGCAGCAGTTTGCGGAAGCGCTAATAGGTGATTACGACCTGCCTCCTGACACGGTCAAATTTGCTTTGTTGGATACGGAACAATGCGGATGTTCGATTGGAGCGAACCGCAATGCATTGTTACTGCATTCCGCCGGAGACAAGATCTTCTCTGCTGACGACGATATCGTCGGTCGCATAGTTGCCTCGCCAGTCGCGAATGAAGGACTTTCCCTGAACTCGAGCGGCAACTTCATGCAGTTCTGGTTCTTTCCCGATCGCGACAGTACCCTGCAATCTGAATTCATCGATCGAGATCTGCTTAAAAGCCACGAACAATTACTCGGAAAGAAGTTAGCAAACTGTATATTTGAGCTTGGCGATCGTTTGCCGCCGTCCTTTGATAAAGTGAGTTCGCGCCAGATCAAAAGTATTCAATCCGGATCTGGAAGAGTGCTCGCAACTCTTAATGGCACCGTTGGCGACTCCGGTATAATCGCGCCAGTTCATTATCTAACCCTCGACGACGACTCGCGCGAACGACTCCTTCAATCAGAGTCAGCTTACCAATCCGCTATTACGAGTCGAGAAATCTTGCGCGTGGCCGATCAGTTCTACATCAGCGATAAAGGATGGTTCGCCGCCGGTGCTTTAGGACTTGATAATCGTGATCTCTTGCCTCCTTTTATGCCGGTGCAACGAAGCGAGGACGACATATTTGGTTTTACGGTGCGAGCCTGCTTCAGTGAGGGTTACTTTGGTTATCTTCCGGAAGCTATTCTACATTCACCCTCAGAACATAGAGTTCATCCGCCCGACAGCATTTATGATTTTGCATCAGGTGTGCGCTTGCACAATATCCTCATAGCCTGCATTGCCTCGTTTAATATGTGGCCCACCATGATGAATCCAACCGAGCGACTTCGGGCGCTTGGTAAGCATCTGCTGGGGCTGGGCTCGATGACGCTTCGGGATTTCGAGGAGTTCGTGCGGATCAACTTGTTGCGCATGCAGACTGACTACATTTCCTTTCTGGTAACTCATCTTGAAGCGTACGAGGGAGAACCGGATTTCTGGGCGAGCGATGTCGAACAGTTCATCGATACCCTACAAAATTCCCTGGCTGATCAGGATTACCTGGTGCCGCGCGATTTACTGGAAAATCGAAGCGCTGAGGAAGCTCGCAAGCTTTCTCAGCGCCTGGTATCAAAGTTTGGAGAGTTGCTTTACTGGTGGCCTGAAATCGTCAACGCAGCGAAGACTCTCCGTGCCAAAGGCCAACGCCTGGCGGTTGCTATGTAATCGATCTCATTTACCACCTGCCTGGCGAATGTAGTTCAGCAATTGGGCCTGTCCGTTTGCCTTATCCATTTCAAATGAGCTCTGGCTCGAGCCATTCAATTCGGCAAGGACAAAACTACCCTTTATCTCCGGGTTCTCAGTCAGGAAAAGCACATAGGCTTTCTCATTTGACAGCATATTTCCCACTGGCTGCACAAACTTCGATGAAGCTGCGCCCGGTGGAACTATTTTTTCAGCGCCTTCCACCCTGACTGGTTTCTTCATAGTCTTGAGCTGGTTCTTTTCGGTAACCTCTGACCCGTCAGCTTTGAACATGACAAGACCGCCGGGCATGCTTACCAGAATCGTACCGTCTTCACTTGGCGGCAAAGTTCCTCGGAGTACTTCGTTGACCCGCACCGTGTAATTGGTATTGACGCTCTGTTTGTCGGGTGTTAAGCGACATATGTTTGATACCACAGTGCCGACCACAATCGTCGAGCTGCGATCCATGAAGGCCTGAAGCTCAGACTCGGTTACGCCCGGGTTGCTCGCGGTCTGGGCATCGGCAGAACCACTCGCCGGCGCGTGACTGGTGTCGCCGGAGATCATGACTGGTCTTCTCAATCCAATGATCGCCGCGCCAACAATTAACATGCATCCGAGGATGACCAAACCAAGCAGAAAGTAGCTTTTCTTCAAGTGATGTTTCATTGGTTGTTACTCCTCTCGCACGCCTCAATAACAGTTAATTCCAAGGAACGAATAGTTGGTCCCCGCATAGTAGCAACCTCCGCAACCGAAGCATTGCCAATAGGTCGTTACCTGGACCGCCATGTAGCAGACCGGGTGATGATCGTAGTAGTCCTGCGGTCTTGGAGAGGTACCACCACCACCGCCAGCTGCCGGTGGAGCCGGTGCAGGTGGGTTGGCCGTACTCGGATTATATTGACCGGCCTCTTTGGCCCTCGTGTTATCGCACGCCGTCGGCATGAGAGGACTACCGGCTGTTCCTTTGATCGCGTTCGGGTTCACGAGGTTACCGCTCGCATCGTAAGCTCCAGGCGCAGCAGTGGTCATGATGGACGCTGTGGGGCTGTTACAACCGGTCTGTGCAGTGCAATGACCAGTCAGGCCCAACGTATGTCCAAACTCATGTGCCGCCATTTCGGCCAAGGCATCGCAGTTGGTAACGTTGCGATTAACTTGCGTTATCGCGTAATCAAGTTTCCCGTTGGCGCCGGGTACAGGGCTCGTTTGCGCGATGTCGTTGTTAACACCCGGCGGGGCTTTTTGAATTATCAGCGTGTTGTGGTTGTTTGTACTCTCGCCGTACGTGTACTTGTTGATAACAACCCCAGATGCGCTATGGTTGGCAGCGCCAGTATTCGATTTCTGCCACGACTGCAATCCCTTTTTAATGCACTCCCTTTCTGTGGGAGTGTAGGAGGGGTCTATGTCTACCGTGAGCTTCGCGTTTTGTTCCCATGCATCCTGCGGGGATTTAGTGAGAACGTCGGGACATTGCGCTCTTGCTGGGACGATTGAGTGCAAACAGATTACGCTGCACATCAACAAGTACCAGCCACCATCGATCAAGAAATCAACGACTCTGTATCTCCTGTTACTTCTAAACATGGTCTTACTCCTTATGGCCTGGTTCCCACTGAAGCAGACTGTCCTATCGCTTTCCTGACCTCATCAAGAAATTGATTTGTGTCTGCGCCTCTGTATGCGTCTCCGGCCCACTTCATTGCGACGTGACCCGGCGCACTCTCCCCGTCCAAAGGAACCACGCGACCGGATACCAATTGATAACCAGTCACGATCGTGAATTGTTCTTCGTTAGCTTTGAGAAAGAGAAGATAGGTCTGACCCTGCCTGGGCATGTCTTGCCCGGCAATGCCATACCTGATGGTCCGACCTGAGGGAACCTTTACCCGGCCACCCTGCCGCTCTGTAGTAATTGACGAGCCTGGCACAACGGTCGCCGTCGTGGAATTCTTCAGTACTTCTTGAACGCGAAAAGTGAACTCCGAGTAAACACCACTGAAGTCATTGGAGAGATGGGCTTCACTGTTGACGATTTCCCCGGTAACGACCACATCACTCAAGGCTGCTGGTATAGCAGGGAGTGTGTCGTTCCATGAGGAAAGGGTGAGTACTGGACGGCCTCCTGTATTCGCGTTTTTCTTGATTAGGAGTTGTTTGTCGTAACGTTGCCCCACCGCGCGCCGGTGGGATTTGGACTTGTCATCACGGGCCTTCTCGGCGTTGGATTTTGCAGTTTCGTAATCCACCAGTGGAATGTGGTCCGCGTCTTCGGATTTCGAATCCTGACCCCAGGTGCGTAGCGATACCCACTGAAACATCGCACCTCCGGCGAGAATGACCAGAAATAAAAGTAAGGGTGCCTTACGGTTTCGCATTGTCAAAAACCTCCATGCTGTTTTGCCGCTTTGGATTATTGCGTGAAGTGGGAAGGGGGTTTTCCTACTGCCACATTAAAACTCCTACACGGCAGTACACCTCGCAAGTTGCAGTTTTATTCACAACTGTGAGGCGCGGGAACGACTCCCATTAGTCGTTCGATAATTTGCAAGGTCGGGATTGCTTACGGTCGGTGACGATTGGTTGCAAACTCGAGGTTCATCGCCGACATTTAACGTTATTGGAGGACTTGTTCGGGCATGCTTCCACGCCGCGCGTAGCGTCTTAGAATAATGATGCGCCCGTATCCCAGAAGTTTTGAAAATCATCTGCAAATTTGATCATTCCGTGTCACAGAAAAAAAGTAAAAATTTTTCGTGGACATATGCCCCGCTTTGAGTACAGTTGCTTTGCATCCGTGCGAAAAATTATTGTGATTAGTCAGAACACTAGAGCTCTCGGTGAGCAGAGAAAAAAGCCCATCAGGAATGATGTATCAGCGGCTCTTGCGATAGCGATCCATACCCAGGAGAGGTAGCAAAGAAAAATTGCGCCGAGAGCGACTCCGACTATACCTCCACGTTGTGGGCGCGATCTCCACTTGGTGGCGACGCGCTCAGCCCAATATTCTGCGCCTGGATACCAGGCACCAACGATGAGAGCTATAACAAGTATCGAACCAGCAATTTTCACCACTAGCGGTAATCGCGAGTTAAGCCACAATATGTCTTTCCAAATTATTCGCAAAAACCGCATCGGACTCGAATTGAACAAGACGAACGTCTTCGGCTTAATACTCCTTCTCAAAGTCTCTGTGCACCCACAGAAACTCCTTTTGCTTGTTCAGCACTTTGCGCAGATCGCCGAAGCCAGGATCCTCTTTCTTCAGCCATGCTTGAAACTCTCGCAACACTCCGCCGTGGGCCCGGACGACACCGGTGCGTTCTGTCTCAGGTCCTTCTCTTTCGGCAAGCCAATCCGCTGTCTGTCCAGTCGCCTTCAGCATTGCGTCGGCGCAGCTTTTTCCGAAGTCCAGTTGCTTCTCCAATCCTTTATAGATGGTTTCGTCGAGAGCTAGCTTCGTAGCCGATGCAGCAACCGGTAGTACGAGACTCAGTGTGCCTGTCAGCATCTTGAGGAATGGTGCTGCAGCGACGAACCAGTCGCGGGTCACGTCAAACTCATACACGCCTTCCTTGTCGTTCGTGTTTAGCAAGGGCAGCGGTAGCCGCGTGTGTTCGCACCAGAGGGTCACTCGAAATTTCTTCTTCACCCAGCCGTTCGGATTGAACGTCGAGCGCTCGACTGGCTCAAGGCTGAACAACCGCGGTCCATCCTTCCCCTCGTCCGTCATGGTTTGCATCAAGCCAAGGAACGCATCTTGTACCTGGCTCATGCTCCGCTTCAAGTTCTGGTCCAACACTTGACCCTGCTGGCGCAACTCCTCGAACCTCGACCGCATGTCGCCAAAGCCTTCCGTGAGGAGCGACTCAATTGAAGGCCGTCGCGCGGCCGGCGCATTCTGCAGCAGGTGGATAATATTGTGTGCCTGGTCGCAACCGGACACAGTGCAGGGAAAGAGCGTCATGCCCTGACGTTTGAAAGCGACCAGCTTTTGCACTTCAAACATCCCCGTTCCCGGCAGGTTCTTGCCGCAGGGGTCGATGCACGGCACTACCACCTGACACTTCAAGCCTTCCCAAAAGTTCTCCACCAGCCACTTCACCTCACGGGTCAACACTGCCAGCAAGTTGCCGGGATACGCCGCGCGAACAGTGATCCGCACGTCGTTGCCAACGTGCTCCAGCAAAGAGCGCCCGTTGTAGTCATCGTCGAGTATCAGACCACGCTGCCAATGGACGCTTGCGTTGAAATCCTCGCGCCCCAGCGAGAATTTATGCAGGCGGACAATGAGCTGGTAAAACAACCCCTCCGCGGTGCCGGACTGCCCTTTCTCATCCACGATTCGGCAAATCTGCACCTGCTGCTCATCTCCAGCCTGGGGTAGCTCTGGCCATTCACGAGCGATGTCCACCTCGGGCCGCACGTCAGGCACCAGTTGCGCAATCAAACTAGTTTCTTCTGCTTGTCCGCCAAGTGGTTACCCAGCGACTTGGTAGGACAGGTCAAACCGCTCCATCAGCGCCACGAAAATCGGATGCACTTTTGGCGGATAGCGGAACTCCGGAGCACGCTCTTTATCGCTCCAAAGCTTGCTCAGACGAGTAAACTTCACCAGCCCGTGTTTCTTCCGCGTTTCTTCGTCGTCCAGCACGAAGCTAACAGCAGTGGCCAACCAGTCCGGTTTGAGGATGACCATGTCTTTCAACCGCGGATCGTGGCCGTAATGAATGAGGTGGCCCAGCCGGTGCGAGATGCGGACGAAATCCTGCGCTTCCTCTTCTGACATCTTGTGCTCTGCGCAAATATCGAGAACCCGATCCAGCGGCAGGTAAGCTTCGCCAGTCTCCTTCAACACCTCACGCACGTCCCGCCACCGCTTGGGAACGGATCGTCCCACTTCCGGCAAACTGGCGGACACTCTTGCGATGGCGTCCTTCAGTTCATCAATACCTTTGCACGTTCCCGTCCACCGGCGCTTCTTCTTGTCGTATTTCGGTGGTTTGCTCTCAACGTGAAAGAAGTCGATCACCGTATCTTTGCCGAATAGATCCCAGATTTCCTGCCGATCTATGTCTGGTTGCCGCTCTTTAGGGCCGCCGTGAGTGGCGACGACGAGAATTTTAGCGTCCGGCTCGCGGTGCTTCACGAGCTTGATCCACTCCTTGACGAAACCCTGCTGTGGACCTTCGCGCGGTTTCCATACCACCAGATAGACTGCCGGCGCGCTGAAGAACAACTGATGCGTGGGTCGATAGACCCGCTGACCGCCAAAAGTCCCAACCGTTGAGCGTGATCTTTGTGCTGGTTGCAGGATCGGTCACCTTCGCCGACTTGATTTCGATTCCATGCGTGGTCAGCCGACCTTCTTCCCACGGATCGCCGCGTAACGCACCGAGCAGGCAACTCTTCCCAACCTCGCCCTCGCCAACCAAGATTAGCTTGGCCTCGTTCAACACTACCTGCGCTTCCGCCTTCGCACGCAGATAGCGTTTGACGGCATCGAAGCCCTCCTTGTAGGCAGCGGCGAGCTCGGGATTCAGCGGGTTGTTTTTAAGGTTAAGTTCTTTCAAACTCTCGAGTTGACCAAGGGACACTGGCAAATCGACCAGCTGGTTATTGTCGGCCCGGAGTGCGTTGAGATTTTGTAGATCTCCTATCCATTCAGGTAGCTGAGCGATGTCCGTTGAATCTATGTTTAGGGTCTCCAGCTGGGTCCAGTTGGACAACCAGACCGGGACTTGTTGCAACCGGTTTCCCCAGATGTAAAAATCGCGCATCCGGGTCAAATTCCCTAGCGACATAGGAAGCGAGATGAGATTCATGCCTCCAATGGCTAGGCTGGTGAGACTGCTCAGTTCTCCCATCCATTCTGGAAGCTCAACGATCTCATTTTCATTTAGCCCTAGTCTTTTTAACGCTCTAAGGCAGCGAATTGATTGTGGCAAAGCTTTTATTCGGTTCTTCTCAAGTTCCAACTGCTGCAACTGGGTGAGCTGCTCAGTTGAATGCGGCAGCCACGAGAGTTGGTTTCCAGAGAGGGAGAGTATTCTTAGCTTCCTGAGCTGGCCCAGCGCTTCCGGCAGCACCATCAATTTGTTGCCGAACAGGATCAGCGTCTCCAACTGCGTGAGTTGGCTCAGCCACTCCGGCAGTGCGGTCAATTGGTTGTGGGAGAGGTTCAGGGACTGCAACTGCGTGAGCTGGCCCAGCGACTCAGGCAACTCGGTGAGTTTCTCCGAGTCTTGCGCTTTCCACTCGGTGGTGAGATCGAGTTCTGTCGCCTGTGACCGCCGCGCTGCTTCAATCTTCTCTTCCGCTCGTCGATAAGCTTGGTTTCGTGCCATTTCAGGTCAGTAGGGTGTTTGCGAGTCACTAAATGTGAAGGAACCGTTCGCGTCTAACGAATAGGATTCTTTCCGAAGTCTCGCCAACGGTCAAGAGGTCGCGAATGATCAATTAGGCTCAATGGGCACGGAGAAAAGAAAGGCGCGGAGTGCGAATTGTGTTATAGTGCGCGAACCCCTCAAATAAACGAAACGGGCCGACTTGTGCTGCTACACAAAGCCGACCCTAGGACCATCAACCTTCCAAGAAAGGATGACGATCATGACTACGAATAGTAGCGCAACAGAGCGCGAAACACCTCACGCAACCGAAACCTCTATAACTCCGATTACCAATTCACTTAAACGACGTGCTCAGTCAGTCATAAACGACAGATCGATCGACTCACAGAGCCGAATGCTGATCCGTTACGCGTTGGAAACGAACGATCCATGGCTTGCTGAACTCGTGCGTCGTGCAGATGCGGGCGAAACAATCATCGGCTCGATCGACTTCTCGCAAACGCCGCTTACCAGCGAAGATGATGCAAGCGAAGAAAAGATAGAAGCTTTGGCGGAGATGATCTGCCGGGCTCGTGCTGAGCCGGAGACTAAATGGGCGGCGCTGCTCGTGCTCATGGCGACGCTCGAAAATGCAGCACATCCCAAAGCACTTGCGAACACGGCGAAGCACCTGGCCTTTACTCGTTGCGGTGAGTTCAACTTGCACGGCATGGTTGACGCTCACATTCCAATGATTGAGGGTGAGTTGTTAGCGAGCAACATCTGATCAATCTTAGCTTTGCACGAAGAGTCAGTTTTACAGGATTTACAAGATTTATCAGGATTAACAACTAAATCGTTTCAACTCCCAGTAGAAGTGGCTTTTCGTGCGGGGTTTATGCCTCGATCCAGTCGTGAGAGAATAACAAACCAAAGAAGAACAAGTCAGGAAGGGTGGCTTACCCCCATCTGCAGTCGAAGGAAGAGCGGGGCCGAAACCCCGCTTCCCGACTCAAGGTCTTCCTTTTATCAACCGCAGTGCAAGCCACCCTTGCTAACTTGTTCTCCTAAAGCACGCGCATGAACGCCACGAGGTCTTTCTTCTCCTGCGCTGTCAGTTTTAACTCGAGTACCAGATTGAAGAACTCCACCGTGTCTTCCAAGGTCAGCAAACGCCCGTCGTGCAGATACGGCGGCGACTCTTTAATGCCGCGAAGCGGGAAGGTCTTGATTGCACCTTGCGCCGTCATCATCAAGCCGGCTTCTATCCGTGGTTTATAAAACCTCTCGACCGCAAGGTCGTGCATCAAGTTGTCGGTGTAGAACGGTGGCGTGTGGCAGACGCTGCAATTCGCTTTACCAAAGAAGAGTTCCTCACCGCGAATCTCGGTCTGCGTTGCCTTACCTCGATCGAGGCGTCCGAACACGTTGAGTTTCGGTGCGGGTGGAAAGTCGAGGATTTCCTGAAACTCCGACATGTCGTGGACCTGCGATCCGCGGTCCAAAATGTTTATGCCTTTCTTTGTCGCGAGCACCGGATCGCCGTCGAAATACGCCGCTCGTTGTTCAAACTCGGTGAAGTCTTCGACAGTCTTCAACGCGCGCTGCGAGCCAAACAGCCGTTGAATGTTGACGCCTCGTAGCGACGGCGTTTCGATGCGGCGGCGATTCTCCTGCGGTCGAATATCGCCAACCAGGTGAAACGCCGCGGACGTGTGGCCATTTACGTGGCAATCAAAACACGTGACGCCGAGCATGCCGTCATTGCGTTCCGTTTTGCGATCGGCGGTGGCGTTGAACTGTTGCTGTGGAAACTGTGTGACGAGCAGGCGCAAACCCTCGAGCTGTTTCGGGTTGAGAATCCCGTTGAACAACTCATAGAAGTTGTTCACGGTGATGAGCTGGCCTTTGGAAACATCACCGAGGTCCTTCCGGGTAGTCAAAAACACTGCCGGCGGGAATTCCGGTAGGAAATGATCCGGAAGATCAAAATCCATGTCGAAGCGTTCGACACGTGGCAACAGTTTGATCTCGGCCTGTGGAAAGACCATGCCGCCGACGGGATGATTTACGTGCGGCAAAGGCAGATACGGAAACACGTCCTGCTCTTTGATCGCTGCGGGAGACATTCGTCCGAGCTGGTCCCACGTCATTCCGCTTTTTAGTTTTGCGGTTGGACCAACCGGAATTGGTTTGCCGCGTGTCATCTTCACGCTTTCGTCAACACGCCGGCTGAGATCGTAACGGTCTTCGAGCAGGCGTTGATGCGCGGCCATGACGCCTGCTTTCGCAGCCTTGTCCCGTGCGCGAACGACTTCAAACGGTTCCTCGACGACGGGCGTAAACGACGATGGACGTTGTTGCTGTTGTGCCCGAACTGCTTCGGTAACGACTAAGATGGCGGTAGCTGATAGAAGACAGACTACGACCACAAGCATCCGGATTCGTTTTGTATTTCTCATAATTGTAATAACACCTGAACACGCAAATTATTCCCTGGAATTTTCCGGAGCGTGAGGTGTTACTCTAGAATGGCTTCCGCAGACTGCGAGGCATTATGGACAACTCAGGAAACAGCGTGGCCTTTGAGCAGGCAACCCTGGAGCACATCGATGCGCTCTACGGCTATGCGATGACGCTGACCCGTGACGCATCCGAAGCCGAGGATCTTGTACAGGAAACCTACGTGCGCGCTACAGCGGCGGCCAACCGGCCTGACATCAGTAGCAATCTTAAAGGGTGGCTGTTTGTCATTATGCGAAATGCCTGGCTGAATCAGCTTCGGCATCAGAACAGCGGGCCGAGTTTCGTCAACCTCGATCCGAATGAACCTTCGATCAGCGAGGTCCAGGAGAACCCGCACGTCGTTTACTTGAGGAAGCTGGAACAAACGCAAGTGCGAGAAGCGATTGAGAGTCTGCCGCACGCTTATCGAGAGATCATTGTGTTGCGCGACATCGAAGGATTTACGTATCAGGAGATTGCGACCGTGCTCGAGTGTCCGGCCGGCACGGTGATGTCCAGATTGGGACGCGCACGTGGAAAACTGCGAAAACTGCTACAGAGATCAACTGCAAAACCTTTGGCGATGAGTAAGAGGAGTTACTAAAGCATTTTGACAAAGTGTGAAGACATACGTGGGCAGTTGACGTTGTATCTCGATGGCGAGTTGCAGAGCGATGAGCGTGCAACCATCGAGGCACACTTGTCTGAATGCGAGTCGTGCGGTCCTATCTTTGCGAGGGAACTCAGTTTTCTAAAAGCGGTAAGAGAAAGTGGACCACTGCACGTTGCTTCACCTGAGTTGCGTGGCAGAGTTGAGGAGGTCTTAAACAAACGCCAACCTTTGGCCGGCGCGGAACTGAATCAGTTTCAACCTGCGTCCCGGAGGGTGCGAACTCAGTCCAGATCGACCTGGCTCGTAGCTATTGCGACCGGATTACTTGTCCTGCTTCTGCCGATAGTCGTTTGGCGTGTCGTAAGACAACGTGAAACACCTTCAACCACACGTCCTTCCAGTTTTGCCTTAATGGCTGCGGATACTCATCTGCGTCGTACGCGCGGGCAATTGCCGCTGGAGATGGAGTCGAGCAGTCCGCGGGACGTTTCCGCTTGGTTTTCAAACAAGGTCAACTTTAGCGTCAAGTTGCCGAATTATCAGGAATCATCCGGGCAGGAAAAGCTTTACACGTTAGAAGGCGCGAGGCTCGTTAGTTACCAGAACGACTACGCTGCTTATGTCGCGTACCAGATGGCGAATCGACACATCAGCCTGGTGATTACATCCGATTCGGTAGCGAAACCTTCAGGCGGCGAGGAGATCCCGGCGAAGGGCTTAACGTTTCACTACAACGCGATTGACGGATTGAAGGTGCTTACGTGGTCCGATCGCGGATTGACTTACGCGCTGGTGTCTGACCTGGACGAGCGCGGCCAGCAATCGTGCATCGTATGCCACCAGGGCACCAAAGATCAGGACCTGATCGAGCCACTCAAGCCACATTAGCCACAAAAAGGCACAAAAAGCACAAAATGGTTTTGCTTATTTCTTTTGTGCTTTTTGTGCCTTTTTCTGGCCTAACTTGGTTTTGAGTACATCTTGATGACGCGCTCGATCGCTTCGCGGCAGACTTTGCAGAAGTAATCGGTGCGCGAAAACATGATGCAGTCGATCTCGGGTCGGTAATAGCCACGGGCTTCGTACATCGCGCCTTCGAAAGCTCCCACTTGCCCGAAATGTTTCTCTGCCGCGAACATCTTTTTCTCATGTTCGAGCTCTTCCCTGAAGAGCGCTTCCATCTCTTCTTCCGGTCGCCTGTCTTTGCGCAGCTGCCCTCGTCGCTTCTGAATGTCTCGAGAGTAAGTTTCGAATGCCTCTTTGTTCCACGGCGTCGGAATCGGCGTTTTGTTTGCAAACGGGGATACGAGATGGCGCCACTTCAAAGTGCTCACATCGAGTAGCGCCGTGACGTTTGGCTCCCAGGGCTCGACTCGATCCGCCGCCGGAGCATAAGCGACTGACGAGGTGTAGTATTCGTCGGCGAGCGCGGCGAAGTGATGACCAAACTCATGTACGAAAACGTAGTTTGCAAATGCGTTGTCCGCAGCAACAGTGCTGAAGAGATTGAAAATCCCGCCGCCGCCGTAGGTTCGATTGTTAACAAGCACTTCGATGAACTCGTAAGGCGCAAACTGCGCCGCGCGTCGCAACGCACGGTTGTCGAACGTCAGGACGTACCGTTCAGAACCAAAAGCATCGTAAGTTGCACCCAAAGGCGAGTCGCGGTAAATGCCGGTTGAGGGTCTGGAAACACCTGACTCAGCGGCTGGTGGCGAGAGTGCCCAAACGTTGAAGCTCTTGCGATTCTCTTTGAAGGGCGATGTTGAGAAGAGCACTTCGGTGAGTCGCCGCGCGTCGGCCTCAAACTTCTTGGCTTCGGCAGCGGTGTAGCCGTCGCCGAGAATCAGGAAGTTGACTTTAGTTTCGGGTTCGCCTGTTTTCTGAATCGTGATGACCGGCGCGGGCGCCACCGGCTTGGAGCGGTTGACAAACTGGTCCGCCGGATCGATCGTCATGGTCCAAATGTCTTTGAAGACGTTCTTCGCGTCGCGCTTCTTCAACACGATACTGACGAGTGCGGTTGGAGCAGGGAAGCGCAGCGACTCTTGAAACGTGCGCTTCATGGTTTTGGCTTCGTCCGTCGTTTCCCATTCGCCGTAAATCGAGGCGAAACCACGCGAGTAAAGAACCTGCTTTGTTTTCACGTCGCGAACTTCGAACAAGTACTTGCCGAGGTTCGATGAGTTGACCGCCTGGGCCGGATCTCCCGGCCACGGTAGCGGTTCGATCACCACGCGATCGACGCTGAACACCTCCTGCGAAGCGTCTCCGGTGTGGTAGTAGTCCAGCCTCATCGTTTGGGGCGCGGCGATGGCATTGGTGAAAGACAACAGGACGGCAGCCAGGGCGAGTACCAGTTTGATCATGGAGCGGATAATACAGATTTAGACAGATTGTAGTCACCTCTGCGGACCTCTGCGTATCTCGGCGGCCTCTGCGTTGAAATAAGCCTTTATCGCACAGGCCGCCGAGATACGCAGAGGTCCGCAGAGATTACACAGAGGATCACGTGCTATACTGTTGAACTTTTATGGCGAGCGTCCTCGAAATCATCCCACTCGGCGGTATCGGCGAGTTTGGAATGAATTGCATGGCTGTGCGGTACGGCGACGAGATGTTGATTCTCGACGCCGGGATGGGCTTTCCCGAAGAGTCGGCCTATGGCGTCGATGTCTCCATCCCGAACTTCAATTTTTTGGACGAGTACCGCGACGATATCACCGCGATAGTCCTCACACACGGTCACGAAGATCACCTTGGCGCGCTGCCCTACCTGCTGAAGAAGTTCAACGTTCCGGTTTACTGTTCACACTTCACCGCCGGCCTGGCGGAAAGCAAACTCGAAGAACACGAACTGCTCGACAATGTACTGTTGCATCGAGTCGAACCGAGAGACGTGGTCGATATCGGCGTCTTCCAGGTCGAATTCATACGAGTCTCACACTCGCTGGTCGACTGCTTCTCACTCGGAATCAAGACTCCGGTCGGCACAATCATTCACACCGGCGACTACAAGGTTGACGAAACGCCGGTCATCGGCGAGCCAATAGATCTCCGATCGTTTAGGCGCTATGGGCAAGACGGCGTGCTCGCGTTGCTTTCCGATTCAACAAACGCGACCGTGCCTGGTCGCACTCCATCTGAACGAGCAGTGATTCCGGCCTTTGAAGAGATTTTCTCCGAGGCGAAGGGCCGCATCATCGTTGCCGCTTTCGCATCTTCGATTCATCGTTTGCAGATCGTGCTCGACTCCGCACAGCAGTTTAACCGTCATGTCTGCGTGCTCGGTCGTTCAATGCAGAAGAACGTTGAGATCGCAGACCGGCTGGGATATCTCGACATCCCCGACGGACTGCTGGTGTCGCTGAACGAAGCAAAGATGATGAGCGACGACGAGATCGTCTTTTTGGTCACCGGCTCGCAAGGCGAATCGCGAGCGGCGCTCTCACAGATGGCGACGCAGAGTTACAAAGGCCTGATGATCGAAGAAGGCGACACGGTCGTCCTTTCCGCGCGCATCATCCCAGGTAACGAGCGTTTGATTTCGCGAATGATCGGATACATTTACAAGCGCGGTGCGAACATCATCGAAGAAAAACGCCGTCTCGTGCACGTCAGTGGTCATGCGTCACAAGACGATATCCGGATCATGACTGAGGCTGTGCGGCCGAAGTTTGTTGTTCCGATTCACGGCGAATACCGCATGCTGTTCCGGCACAAGGAGTTTGTCAAAAACCATCTTGGTTACAGGGAAGAGAACATCATCCTGATCGAGAACGGCGACGTGCTCGAGTTAGATGGCGAGCGTGCCGTCGTGATTGACAAAAAAGAGATCGGGCGCACGTTCATCGACGAGAGTGGGTTCAAAGAGATCGATAGCGAAACCGTGCGCGAGCGCAAACAGTTGGCTTTCGAGGGCACGGTAACAGTTGTCGTCACGATTGACGAAGAGACAGGTCAGTTGGAAGGTGAGCCGAGAATTGCAGCGCGTGGTGTACGCGGGTTGAGCTCGGATAATGGTTTTCGTGAGGACGCTAAACGAATTGTGTCAGCGGCGATTGCGGGTGCGTCGCGGCAGACGCTGGCTGATGAGAGTTTGTTGAAAGAGCACGTGCGCGTCGAGTTGAAGCGATTCATTCAGAAGCAAACCGGCGCGCGGCCGGTTATCACGCCCGTGATTGTGATGATTTAGACAGGATTACAGGATTTTTCAAGATTTATACGATTGAGCTATTGGACCAACAAAGTGGTCATGATCACCGGTGCCTCGTCCGGTATTGGAAGAGGAGTCGCGCTGGAGATTGCTTCTCGTGGTGCGAATCTTGGTTTGTTAGCACGCAGGGAGGATCTGCTAAACGAAATCGTCCGAGAGGTCAGTGCGCATAATGTAAAGGCGGTCACGGCCGCAGCCGATGTCCGTGACGCTGAAGCAGTCAGAGCAGCCGCGGATCGTTTTCGTAAAGAGCTTGGCCCAATTGATATTCTGATCGCGAACGCCGGGATCGGGACAACGCATCACGCGATCAAATTACAACCTGAGCACGCCGCGGACGTGATCGGTATCAACGTGCTTGGCGCGGTGAACAGCGTGGCGGCAGTGGCTCCGGAAATGGTTGAGCGGGGACAAGGCCGCCTCGTAGCGATTTCGAGTTTGGCTGCTTATCGTGGCCTCGCCAAATCGGCAGCCTATTGTGCCAGCAAGGCCGCGGTCTCGTCTTACTTTGAAAGCGTTCGAATCGATCTACGCCATACGGGCGTCGGTGTCACGATCATTCATCCTGGCTTTATTAAGACGGCATTAACTGCCGGTCGAGAAGCAAAGATGCCTTACCTGATGGAGCTCGACGACGCCGTTAAAAAAATCGTTTCAGCAATCGAGAAAGAAAAGAAGACTTACGCTTTTCCCTGGCAACTCGCAACCATCGTCCGCGCCAGCATGATCATGCCGACAGCAATGTACGACTGGATTGCGGAGAGGAATTCTTTTAGAGAATAAATGACTATCCTTCAAGGCATCTTCCTCGGCCTGGTTCAAGGCCTGACAGAATTCATCCCGGTCAGTTCAACAGCACATCTCGTTTTTGCGGCGCGCCTCGTGAACCTCTACGGCGGCGTCGATAAAACGCTGCAAGCTGAACAGACCACGGCTACCATTGCGGTCATTCAGCTCGGGACTTTGCTCGCCGTCCTGATCTATTTTTCCCGCGATATCATCAACATCCTCCGCGCTTTTGGCGCAGACTACATCGCCATTTTGAGTCGAAGAAAAGACGCGAAACTCTCGCGCGATGCCTGGCTGGGCTGGCTCGTCATCATCGGATCGATTCCGGTTGGAATCGTCGGTCTGCTGTTTAAGGAGCAGATTGAAGGACCGTTCACGAAAAACTTGTGGGTGATTGCGACGATGATGATCGTCGTTGGCGTGTTGATGACGATCGCTGAGTTTGTTGGGAAAAGAGATCACGGTATGACGCAACTCGGCATTCGCGATGCCCTCGCCGTTGGTTCGGCACAGGTGCTGTCGTTGATTCCGGGTTCGAGTCGCTCGGGCTCTACGATCATGGGCGGCTTGTTTGCAGGCCAGACTCGCGAGACGGCGGCGAGGTTCTCGTTTCTGCTTTCAATTCCCGCAATCGCGGCGAGTGGATTATTGGAGTTGAAAGAAGCAATTGAAAAATTGCCTCCGGGCAGTTACGGAGCGCTTGCTGTCGCGACAGTAGTTTCAGGGGCGGTCGGATATGCATCGATCTGGTTTCTGTTGCGGTTCCTGCGCACGCACTCGACCGGCGTGTTTATTGTGTACCGTGTGATCGTTGGTGGATTGATTCTCGCGGCATTGTCGTTTGGGTACATGTCGGCGAGTATTTAGTTTAGATCCTTATTATCCATGTTAATCTGTGGACCAGAGGTGATTGGATGAGTTCCCAACGACCACGAAGCCCGCGAGTGCCAGTCGAGTTTGCCGTGGATGTTGAAGGCACCGACGCTTCAGGAAAATCTTTTCAGGTTCAGGCCAAGGCCACTAAAATCAGCCGCGGTGGAGCGACGCTAATAATCGACGTCGATGTGCCGCTTGGCTCGACTGTAGAGTTGACTCCAGCCAGCGGCGGTAAACTGAAGGCCGAAGTTAATGGCTCATGGATTGACGACATCGACGGCACTCGCCGCATCGGTGTTAAGCTACTCGACGCCAATGGCTGGTTCGCTGAGTAGCCACAAAGGCACAAACTGATAGCCACAAAAAGGCACAAGATGCACATAATGAGTTTGAGCTTAAGCCGTGAACTTTCCTTTTTCGTTTTTGTGCTTTTTGTGCCTTTTTGTGGCAACAAATGAAGCGATGGATCGTGCGAGAGCATGATGCCGAACGTGCCGCCTCACTGGCACGCGTTCTGGGTGTCTCACCAATCCTCACTGCTCTTCTTATAAACCGTGGCTACGCCGACGAGCGCGCGGCGCGAGTCTTCCTCTCTCCAGCTTACGATCAACTTCACGAGCCTTATTCCATGCTGGGCATGAAGGAGGCCGTCGCTCGTCTGCAAAAAGCAATCAACACTGGTGAGCGTGTGCTTATCTATGGTGACTACGACGTTGATGGCACAACCGGCACCGCCATTCTTCTGCGCGCACTCAAACTGCTAAACGCAAATGCCGGGTTTCATATCCCGCACCGTTTCACCGAAGGCTACGGCATCCAACAAGCAGCACTCGAGAAGGCTGTCGCCGATGGCTACACGTTAGTCGTCAGTGTCGATTGCGGCATTCGAGCTCACGAACCACTCTACTGGGCGCGCCGAAACGGTCTCGACGTGATCATTACCGATCACCATCTCCCTGACGAAAAAGAAGGTGCCCCGCCGGCCTTTGCGGTGCTCAACCCGAATCAGGTTGGCTGCCCCTATCCCGACAAGAACCTGGCCGGAGTCGGAGTCGCTTTCAAACTCGTTCATGCTTTGTTCAGAGAGCAGGGACGCGAGGGGCAAGTTCCAGCGTTTATGAAGGTTGTCGCGATCGGAACAGTCGCCGACGTAGCGAAACTGGTTGGAGAAAACCGGGCGATCGTGGCGATCGGTTTGAAGGATTTGGCACGCGTTGCAAACCCCGGTTTGCGCGCCTTGATCAACGTTGCCGGTTGCGGAGACGGCAAGGGCATGACAGCATACGATCTCGGGTTCCGGCTCGGACCACGCATTAACGCTGCCGGCAGAATGGATGCAGCGCGTGCGGTGGTTGAGCTCTTTGATACACGCGACTCGGAAGAGGCGCTCCGGCTGGCTAACCACCTCGACGCCCGCAACGAGGAACGCAAGACCGTTCAGCAACAGATCATCGATCTTGCCGTCGCCGAGTTGAAGGATCCGAAGGACTGCTTCGTGGCGGTGATCGCGGGGGAAGGATGGCATCGAGGGGTAATCGGGATCGCGGCGTCTAAGATCGCCGAGCGGCTCAATCGCCCGTGTGTGGTGTTGTCAGTTGACGGTGAAGTGGCCCACGGCTCAGGACGCAGCATTGAGGCGTATCACCTGTTGAATGGATTGACTGCGTGTTCCGATCTGTTTGAGAAGTTTGGCGGCCACTCGCATGCAGCGGGAATCACGATTCGACCGTCGCGCATTGATGAGTTTCGACGGCGTTTGAATGAACATGCGGCGACGTGTTTGACGGCTGAGGATCTGGAACCGTCAGTGAGTATTGATTTGGAGTTGCCGCCCGAGAGCGTGACGTTCTCTTTCGCGAGAGAGCTCGAGGCGTTAGAACCTTTTGGCGCAGGTAATCCGCGGCCGGTGTTTATGACGAAGAACCTGCGATGCTTGTCGGAACCGGCTGTGATAAAGGACCGGCATTTGAAATTAAGGTTAGCGGGTCCCCAAAACCGCCCCTTGGAAGCTGTTTGGTGGAATTGCATCGAGATGCCGG
This sequence comes from uncultured Acidobacteriota bacterium, assembly GCA_963826255.1. GTDB lineage: Bacteria > Acidobacteriota > Blastocatellia > Pyrinomonadales > Pyrinomonadaceae > PSRF01. The sequence continues at coordinate 3,145,707 of CAWGWK010000002.1, read as the reverse complement.
GGCGAACTCCTGAGTTGAAGGGCAGCATCGAACTCGCCTACATGCTCGAGGCAAATGCCTGGAATGGCGACTATCGGTTGCAATTGAACGTTTTGGATTTGAGATGCACGAACTAACACGCAAACGCGCGATTGCCCTTGGCCTGCGGGCCAAGGTGCCGGTGATCACGCGCATCCTCGCGTTTGCGCTACTCGCGTCGGGCATCGCCGTCGTAGGTGTCTCTTATTACAAACTGCGCAATGTCGAGAAGTTCAAGGCGAAGTCTGAGAAGCCCGAGCTATCGAAAGAGGTGACGGGCCGTGTCGAGGGTTACGAGCAACGCGTCACTAAGAACGATCGGCTCTACCTGCTGGTTAAGGCCTCGCGTGACATCACCTTCTCCGACGGCCATCACGAGCTCGAAAACGTGAGCATGGCGGTTTATCCACCCGAGGGCGATACTCCCGATCAAATCTCCGCGATGCGCGCGATTTATCAACCTTCCGATAACGTTCTTTCTTTCGAAGGCAACGTAAAGATTGAGACGAAAGACAAACTGAAGGTCCAGACCGAGTCTCTTTCTTTTGATCAGAATAGTGGCATCGCGCAGACAGATTCGCCTGTCGCATTCGAACGCGAGAATGTATCGGGCACCTCGAACGGCGCCGTCGTGGAACAGAAAGCGAAACGGTTGGAGCTGAAGAACAATGTTCAGTTGACCGTCGCGCCCGGCAATACGACCGCTTCAGCAAAACGTGCGCGACCCGTCATGATCAAAGCTGCGCGAGGAACATTCCAGCAGCAGTCAATGCAACTCACGTTTTCAGGCGGCGCTACCGTCGAGCAGGAAAGCGACATACTCAGCGGCGAGAACCTCAACGCGTTTCTCAACCAGCAGCAGCGTCTCGAAAGAGCTGAGATCAGAGGCAACTCTTACATGCGCGTCATGGATCCGGGCCATGCTGCGGAAGTGCGTGCCGCCAACATGGACTTCTTCATGGACAAGGACCAGCGTCTCGAACGTGCGACTGCGACAAACGACGTTTCAGCACGCACGCTCGACGGCGATGTTGACGTGCAACTCACCGGCAGCATTTCGCTCGAAGTTTCTTTCCAGGCGAATGGCGATGCGAGTTTGCTCAAACAGATCAACGCTGGTAGTCGTTCGATAATCACGATGAGCGCGCCGAAGTCGAAGGCCAGCGATCCGCGGGCCGCAAACAAACGCCTCACAGCCGACACTGTAAAACTCATCTGGCGCAGTTCCGGTCGCGATCTCGAAAAAGCCGAAGCGGCCGGCAACGCGGAGTTATTTATCGAACCGGTTGTGAACAGCGCTCGCGCCGAACGCAAGAAACTAAATGCGCCACAGTTTGATTGCGACTTCTTCGAAGCCGGAAACCTGGCCCGCACCTGCAAAGCGACCGGAGGTTCCAAAGCTGTTCTCGATCCGGTGCAGCCCGCGCAGGATCGCGGCACGCGCACGCTGACTTCGCAAACTATGACCGCAGTCTTCCTGAAAGACACTCAGGATATCGAGCGAGTTGACGCACAGGGCGACGGTAAGTTCAACGAGAACGATCGCAATGGCGTTGCTGCGAACGTCTCGTATGTCGCGGCTGATGAAACTGTCAGACTTCGCGGCGGTGATCCAACTGTCTGGGATTCGCGCGGCCGTACCAAAGCAATCGAGCTCGACGCCGATCTAAAAAACGATGTCTCATACGCGCGCGGGCGGACCACCACAACCTACTACAGCCAGGAACAAACAAACGGCGCTACACCTTTCTCGAAGACAAAGAGCCCTGTTTACATTGCCAGCGAGCGTGGAGAGTTTCGTCACGAAAGCGGCCAGGCAATTTACACCGGCAACGCGCGTGCTTGGCAGGACGATAACTTCGTTCGTGGTGACAAGCTCATCATCTACGTCAACGACAAACGAATGGAGGCCGTTGGTCACGTTCAGACCGCGATTTACAACTCGAAACAGCGCGGCGAGAACAACGTGCCGGTCTTCGCCGCCGCAGACTCCATGTTTTATTCAGATCCCGATCGCACGATTCACTACGAAGGCAATGTCGATATCAAACAGGGAACCGATCGACTCACGGGCGGCGTAGCCGACGTCTATCTCGCAAAAGACAAGAACGAGATGGAGAAGACGATTGCGCAGCGAAACGTTGTGCTCGCGCAACCGGGCCGAAAAGGTGCTGGAGATTGGGTCGAGTACACGACCGCCAGCGAAGTTGCAGTGCTCAAGGGAAATCCGGCTCGTGTTGAGGACGTGGAGCAAGGCAACACTGAAGGCAGTCGTTTGACGCTCGCGGTGCGCGACGGTAAAGTCACCGCCGACGATGCTCGTGGACCACTTTCGCCCGGCCGTGTGCGCTCAACCCACAAAATCCGAAAACCTTGAGGCCACAAAAAGGCACAAACAGCACAAAAGGTCTGATTAAATATCTTGTGCTTTTTGTGCCTTTTTGTGGCTACAAAGAATGAACCCCGACACCGCGCTTCGCAGCGCCCACCTCGTTAAAAATTATGGCCGCCGTCGCGTAGTCAACGACGTTAGTCTGCAAGTTGAAAGAGGTGAAGTGGTCGGTCTGTTGGGCGCTAACGGCGCCGGCAAGACCACGACCTTTTACATGATTGTCGGACTCGAACGCCCTGATTCCGGCAATGTCCTGCTCGGAGATCAGGACCTCACCAAGTTGCCGATGTATTTGCGGGCGAGGCTCGGGATTGGCTACCTGCCGCAGGAGCCTTCAGTTTTCCGCAAGATGACCACCGCGCAGAATATTCTCGCAGTCCTGGAAACCACCGGCTTACGCCGTCGTGAACAACTCAAACGGCTCGAAGAACTGCTGGAAGAATTCGGCATCAGCCACGTTCGAAATACTCGCGGCGATGCGTTGTCTGGTGGGGAACGACGCCGCACCGAGATCGCACGCGCTCTCGCGACCGAGCCGCAATATATCTTGCTAGACGAACCCTTCGCCGGCATCGATCCGAAGGCAGTCGATGACATTCAAAATGTAATACTCTACTTGCGAAATCGTGGTATTGGTATTCTCGTCACCGATCACAATGTACGCGAAACGCTTGGTGTAACTGACCGTGCGTATATAATGGCGGAGGGCAAGATCTTCCGGTCCGGCCACCCACGCGACCTGACCGAAGACAGTGAAGTACGCAGACTCTATCTTGGAGAAAAGTTTCGCATGTAAACTTTGTATTCTTTGTGACCTTTTCTGGCACAGAGTCTGCCACGGCGCACGTTAATCGGTTATAATCCTCCCCGTGCGGCCACAAGCCGCGACAATCCGAAAAGAAGAAGTGAGTTTCGGCAAACCCGATCTGAGGAATGTCTCTTAAGCTAACTACCAGCCTCTCCCAACGACTCGTGCTGACGCCGCAGTTGCGCCAGCGCATTGAGATGTTGCAAATGACATCGCTCGAGCTGACCGACCTCATTCAGCAACAGTTGTTGGAAAATCCTGTATTGGAAGAAGTACCCAGTCAGGAAGAGGTCCAGGAAATTGCCGAGAAGGTGCTGGATCATCTGGCCAGCTCCGATTCGGAGACGCCCTTCGAAGATCGAACTGTGGAAGCAGTGGCTCCTTCGACGAATGGTTCCGGTGATGCGGATGTTTTATCGAATCTCCCTGCGACGGATAGCGATGGCGGTGACGCAGGCAGTGAAGCAATGGTCGCTGCGGACCACGAGGAAGGAGCGTCGGAAGACGGGGTTGCCGACGAATCGCAACGAGATGCTTTTGAGGAGATCGACTTCGGACGCGAGTTCCAGGACTATCTCGATCCCGGATACAAAACCCAGGAGATCGAGTACAAGGAAGATGCTCCTACCTTCGAACAGTTTCTGACACGCCCACCATCACTGGCGGAACACCTCGAATGGCAACTTCATATGAGCTCGATCGATAACGAGCTCATCGATCCAGCCATCTGTGTGATCGGAAACCTGAATGCCGATGGCCGTCTCAACGCGACCAACGAAGAGATGGCTGCGATGGAGAAGGTTTCCGAAGAGGTAGTGGAGCGTGCTCGTCACGCGGTGATGCGTCTCGATCCGGTTGGCTGCGGAGCGCGCGACGTTAAGGAGTGTTTGCTGGTCCAACTCGAAGTTTTAGGTGAGAGCGACAGGCTCGCGACGAAATTGATCAGCGAACACCTTTCCGACCTGCAACAGCACAAGCTGCCTCATCTCTCGAAACAGATCGGTGTGGACGTCGAGACACTGCTCAAAGAGTTGGAGTTTATCCGGACGCTTGATCCGTACCCCGGCCGGCGTTACTCGTCGGAAGAACCGATTCTTATCAGCCCTGAGATCTATATCGAGAAGCTCGACGAGAATGACGACGAGTACATCATCTATTTCGCTGATGACGGCAGTCCACGCCTGCGCGTGAGCCAGCAGTATCAGCAGATGCTCAGCCAGGGTGTCAGCAACGAGACGAAGAGTTTTATTCGCGAGAAGATGCGTTCGGCAGTTGACCTGCTGCGAAACATCGAACACCGCAGGCAGACGATCTACAAAGTAGTTGAGTCAATAGTGGAGCGCCAAAAAGATTTTCTGGACCACGGAGTGCAGCACATCAAGCCGATGATGTTGAAAGATATCGCGGAAGATATCGGCATGCACCTTTCGACCGTTTCGCGAGTGGTCAATCGCAAGTATGCGCACACGCCGCAAGGCGTGATCGAGCTACGCCGCTTCTTCACTGAAGGCATGTTGAACGAAGACGGCGAAGAGATCTCGACGCGCATTATCAAACTGAAGATTAAAAAGTTAATAGAAGAGGAAGATTCACATAATCCAATTACCGACGATCAGGTAGTTAAAATACTGGCTAAAGACGGAATAAAACTATCGCGTAGGACGGTCGCGAAGTACCGCGATCAAATGTCGATCCCCGGTTCACGCGAGCGTCGCGCGGTTGTCTAAAACCCCCTCTGAGCGCGACGCGAATTCAAGTTTCGTTATAACTGTTGTTGCGTCGAGCCTGACTTCGGTGGTTTCGTCTGGCCGGCGCATTGGTATATTTTTCACCGGTACGGGGAGGGAGGCGACTGATGAGATTTGAATACACTGGCAGGCACGTCGATGTGTCACCGGCAATCCGCCGTCATGTGGAGGACCACTTCAAGAAACTCGATCACATCTTCAACGACTCAACCTTAAGCACTCATGTAATTATCGATGTCGAGAAAAACCGTCAAATCGGAGAGATCATTGTTTCCTGGCGTGATCATACGTTGACTGCGAAAGATACAAACGCTGACATGTACATGGCACTCACGCGGGCCATGGCGAAGATCGAGAAGCAGGCAGTCAAACTCAAAAAGAAGATTATCGATAGAAGCCAGAGCGCCACGTCCGCTTCGCGAGTAGCCCCGCAGCCAGATGGAAATTTGGAAGCGACGCCACGCCCGCCGCGAATTATTCCGGCGCGCCGCTATGCAGTGAAACCAATGACCGCGGAAGAAGCAGCGATGCGACTGTCAGACGAGCCCGATCAATTTTTAGTGTTTCGCGATGCGGATACCAATCGGCTCGGAGTTATCTACAAACGAAAAGACGGAAACTACGGGCTGATTGAACCTTAACAATCGGACAGAATTGTTTTCCATTTGTCGTTTGACATTTTTCATTTGCTATTTGTCTAAGGACCCTTGGCACTAAATAGATGAAAAATGGAAAATGGAAAATGATAAATGGAAAACAATATGGGCCGCCGCCCCACCGCAAACCATCAAGCTCCGGTCAAGAGCAACATCCCTGATATCGTCATCATTACTGGATTGAGCGGGTCCGGAATGTCTTCCGCCACCAACGCCTTTCAGGATCTCGGATACTTCTGTGTAGACAATCTCCCCATTACGATGCTGCCGACGTTTGGCCGCCTCGTCACAGACGATGACGATAAGGGAGGAATCAGGCGCGCCGCCCTCGTAATCGATATTCGTGAGGGTGAGTTTCTTGCTGACTTCGAAAAACAACTCAAGGCGCTGCGAGCTTCAGGGCTCAAGGTAACAGTCCTGTTCTTCGAAGCGTCTGACGACGTTTTGCAGTATCGCTTCAGCGAGACCCGCCGGCCTCATCCCGCTGAGAGTGGACAGGGACTGTTGGCCGCGATCAGTGACGAACGCGACAAGATGTCGAAAATTCGCCTGCTTGCCGATCAGATTATCGATACCTCGGACCACACTGTTCATACGCTGCGTAGCTTCCTGCTCGAAAGGTTCAGTCCCGATCGAGAAGGCGCGCCGATGCGCGTGCAGGTGATGAGCTTCGGTCACAAGTATGGCAACCCGGGCGAGTTGGAGTTATTGTTTGACGTCCGGCACTTGCCGAATCCGCACTTCGTGCCCGATCTGAAACGCCTGTCCGGTCACGACAGTCGTGTAGTCAAGTACCTGCGGTCGGATAACGAAGTGAAGAAGACGCTGAAACGTTTTACCGATTTGCTTTCTTACCTGTTGCCGCTCTACAAACGTGAGGGCAAATCCTACGTGACGGTGGGGATTGGTTGCACCGGCGGCCGGCATCGTTCGGTGATGATTGCAAACGAACTGGCTCGCTCGCTACGGCGCGGAGGCTTTGACGCGCATGCGTCGCATCGAGATGTGCGTAAAGTACGCAAGTCGCATTGAGATGGAGCCATAAAAGTCGATTGGTCAGGCGTTACTCTCCGCGGCCCTCTGCGTATCTCTGCGTTCTCTGCGTTAATGGCCATTTTCAACGCAGAGCCCGCAAAGATACGCAGAGGACCGCAGAGAGAGAGCCACAGATTACACAGATGAGTACAGAAATTAAGAGAGTAGCAGGCGTGATCGTGACCCACGGTCACCTCGCGGGTGAACTGCTTGCAGCCGCGGAAATGATTATTGGACCAATCTCCCACATCGCTGCCGTCTCAATCGGGTGGCACGACGATGTGGATGCTGCGCGAGACGAAGTCCAACGAGCGATAACGCGTGTGTCTCAAGGCAGTGGCGTGCTTTTGCTCACTGATATGTTTGGTGGAACTCCGACCAATATTGCGTCAATGTTTCTGGAGGAAGGCGCTGTCGAAGTAGCAACGGGAGTCAACCTGCCGATGGTGATCAAGCTTGCAACCGCGACCGCGGAAGACTCGCTCTCTGAGATTGCGCGCAAGATCTGCGATCAGGGACGACAGGGAATCTACCTCGCAGGCGCTCTGCTCGCGCCACCATCCAAAACCGGAGCTGATTAAAGTGGCCGAACGCAGACTTCAGGTCACCAGCCGCCTTGGTCTTCACGCTCGCGCTGCCGCCAACCTCGTACGCGTGGCAAGCAAGTTCAAAAGCAGCCTCACTCTTCAACGTCTCGATGGAAATGCCGAAGCCGATGCGAAATCGATCCTCAGCATTTTGAGCCTCGCTGCGAGTCGTGGCACCCACTTGCGAATTGTCGCCAGGGGTGTCGACGAGCAGGAAGCGCTGGACGCGGTTGTCGGTCTCTTCTCGCGCGACTTTGACGAAACGGAAAAGCCCGACAGCGGGGAACGGTTTTCTCGCGCGACGGAGGAGTTACGCTGCAAGGGACTCGGCGTTTCAGACAGTGTCGTGATCGGGCGTGTGTTGCGATTACAAGAGGGCACTCGGGACGTTTATCGCGCGGAGATCGCCGAAGCAGATCTCGAGCGCGAGCGCCGACGTTTTCGCGCCGCCGTCAGAGTTTCCCGCCGCCAGCTGGAAGCGATTAAGGACCGTGCGGAAAAAGAGCTTGGCCGGGGGCACGCCTACATCTTCGACGCGCATCTTCTGTTTCTCGAGGACGCGAAACTCACGCGCGACGTCGAAGACTACATCGTCAAGCAACGCTCGAATGCTGAATGGGCGGCCAAAGTTGTCGGCGACCGGTTGCTGTCAATCTACACACAGATCAACGATGAGTACCTGCGCGAGCGCGGTTCCGATATTGAAGACGTTATTCAGCGTTTGCTCGCAAACCTGACCGGCGAGGGCCCGAAGTATCCCAACCTTTCGGAAGACGCTGTGATCGTCTCGCCCGATCTGCTGCCGTTGACGATTGCCGAGCTCAACCTGGATCACGTGAAAGCGATCGCCACTGATGCCGGCGGCTGGACTTCACACATGGCCATCATCGTAAGAGGTCTCGGGTTAACTGCTGTAGTCGGTTTGCGTGATTTCTACCAACGCACGCGTACCGGCGATCACATCATCGTCGATGCTCGCCGCGGGGAAGTTATCCTGCACCCAACCGGGAGCACTATCGAACATTACCAAACTACCGATCAGACTCTTGGTCCAGGTTCTGAGGCAGACGATGCCGCTTCAGGGCCTGTGGTAACACGAGATGGGGTGCAGATTTCGTTGCGCGCCAATGTCGAACTGCCGACGGAGTTTCAGGCGATCGATGATTTTGGCGCGTGCGGTGTCGGATTGTTCCGGTCAGAGTTTCTGCTGTCGCGACCGGGGATGCTGAGTTCGGAAGATCAGCAATATGAAGTTTATAAATTACTTGCCGAGGCGACTGGCGAGTATGGCGCGATCGTGCGGCTGTTTGATGTTGGAGGTGAAGTCGGATCTGACCTGAAAGAGCGGGAGAGAAATCCCGCGCTTGGTTTGCGGGCAGTTCGTTTCGGTCTGCGCAATAAAGAGATCATGCGCACGCAGGTGCGGGCGATTCTTCGCGCAGCGGCCGCCGGGCGGCTCAGTCTTGTGATTCCGATGGTCGCGGACGTGGGTGATGTACGGCTGGCGAAACGAGTGATCGACGAGGAACTCCAAAGCCTCGCGAGTGAACAGAAGGTTTTTTCCGAAGTCCCGATTGGAGCGATGATCGAGGTCCCCTCCGCGATGCTGACGGCGGAAAAAATCGCGAGTGAAGTCGACTTCTTTGAGCTTGGCACGAACGACCTGGTCCAATATACGCTCGCAGTGGATCGTGGAAATGACAAAGTCTCAGAATGGTTCAGGACGCTGCATCCGGCAGTGCTTTATGGGATCACCCGCACTTTGCAGGCAGCGCGAGAAGCGTCTATTCCGGTGATCGTTTGCGGCGAGATGGCATCAACGCCGGCGTATGCTGCGTTGCTTGTCGGGCTGGGAACGATCGACCTCAGCATGATCCCGGCGCTGATCCCTCGCGTCAGGGGAGTTCTTTCGCAGATCAGCGCGGACGAAGCGAGGGAAGTTGCGTTGCGTTGTTTGAACGCAGCGACGGCTGATGAAGTTGAAGAGCTGGTGCGCAACGAGTTTCGAGCGCGCTGGCCCGAGTTGTTTCCGCCAAATACTCTGCCGAAGCCACACCAGAGCCACGAATGAAGAAGCAACTCGTCAACCTGCTGATTGCTAAATCCATACTCGATACACTCCTCGTTGGTACGATTGCGGTCGCGGCCTATTTCAAAGCGTTTCCACCGACATTTCGTGGTTGGGGTGAAGCGGTTGCGGAGTCGCAAAGCATTTCCGGGTGGGCGATCAACGATTCGGACCCGTGGCAGCGTGTTGAGGTACAGCTTTTCATCGATGGAAAGCTTGTAGGGACGCAAGTGGCTCATCAGTCTCGACGAGATGTCGTCACGTCTCGATGGGCCAGGGACGAGTGGCACGGGTACAACTTCGTGGTGTCTGGATTGGCTGCCGGAATGCATGAAGCGCGAGTTTACGCATTGCATTCAAGTAGGGAGGGGGCACGTTACACACTCCAGATGTTGGGCGATCCGATCAAATTCCAAGTCACGGCAGAGGGATATTGGCAGATTTCTCCCGCAAAGGCGCAAAGGCGCAAAGGAAGAAGCAAAGAGAACATCGCATAGGTTTTCTTTGCGCCTTTGCGGCTTTGCGGGAGAAATTCTTATTCCGTAATGCAGACCGAAGAAACACTGAAGCCGTCAACACTCGCGCTGTGGGAAATTGTGTCGGTAGTCGTTTCGTGTCTGATCGCTGAGTGGGTCGTCCTCGCTTTCGTCGGCCCGGACAAAGTTGTCTTTGCCATTCCCGTCGTACTCGCCATCGTCTTGATGACGTTCTCTCATCGTGCCTACGGAGAGACTCCCAGCGAGATCGGATTTCGCACCGACAACTTCATCGCCGCTGCGAAGCTCCTGTTCCTGCCCACCGTGATCGCCATCGCGTTGATCATTTTTTTCGCTGGTTTCGCGTCAGGCGATTTCTTCGCCCCGCGCCCGCTCCGTTGGCGGTTTTTGGTGGTGCCGCTCTGGGCGCTCTTTCAGCAATACGCTTTACAAGGCTACATGAACCGTCGAGCGCAGCTAGTCGCCGGCAAAGGTTGGAAAAGCGTGTTGTTGGTGTCACTCCTCTTCGCCATTGTTCATCTGCCAAACCCATTGCTGTTCGTTCTCACATTGCTCGGAGGCGCCATCTGGGCAGTCATTTATCAGAAAGAACCGAACCTCTTCGCCCTCGCTCTCTCGCACGCCTTTACTTCGGTCACGGTTGCCCTGTTCGTCCCGCTCTCGTGGGTAAACAGCCTGCGTGTCGGGTTCAAATACTTTGGCTAGTTGGTAGTGGGCCATTTTCATTGTTGAACAAAGATTGTTGATTCCTGAAGTCTCTTAGGTGATAAGGTGTGCCACCAACGGCACGGACTGACGAGTGCGTTAACACTCGCCAGCCCTACACAGCCGAATCCTAACCCCGTTTAAGAGAAAGGATCGACCATGCAGAATAATGCTAACACGGACGCTGAGAATGTCACTGCCTACCCTGATTTAGAAGACTGGCAGATCGCCTTTGCACCTTACGAGACAGAGCCGCAAGCTGCTTTAACGCTCGGCTTTCTCCTATCAGAACTGAAACAGACCATACGCGATCTCGACATGCATGAAGCACTTGCCGATATCGAAAACGCAATTGATTGTCTCTACGAGCATTCGGACTTTCGTAGTATTAGCCGCGAACTGTTTGAGACTGCAATTGCAGGAAAACTCACCACTGACAGAGAAGTGTTACTGCGTCAGTTAGGTGTGCGAATCTAAAGCCACCTAATCAAATTGTGCGGGACTGAAAAGGCCGATCTGAGTGTCGGCCTTTTCGTTTTAGTCTAGCAGGGCTACGATGTCTTCGATGGACCACAGCCGCTTAGTGACTTTTGCTTCCATTGCTGGCGTGCATCGCAGCGTCTTGTGAATGCGGCAGAAATTGTAATACATGTAATGCAGAGCAATTGCGTGCATGTGGTTCTCAATCTTCTTTGAGAAACCATTTGTGAGGCGAGTAAAGCGACGCATCGACATGCGCATGGTAAGGTTCTGGCGTTCGATGTAGCTTGTGGAAATGAGGTTTCTATCCGGGTCGCCTTGGATCACTTCTTTCTCACAGCCAATGCACTGAGCGGGAGAGTAACGTCGCGTGTCTTCGTCCTGAGTGTGACCGTACACTTTCACGATCATGCCGTAGTCGATCTCAGATCCGAACGCCTCTTCGATTGCGGTTAGATAGACCTTGAATCCGTCCGTGCTTAGTTGTACGCGATGGGCCAAGCGTGAGGCCAAGTCTTTAATGAACGCCTCGCCGGATACTGCATCACGTCGGCCTACGTTCCAGCAGGGAACAAGCTTCGTGTCTGCGTCGATAGCGACCCAGGTATAGACATCGCCGTAACCGAACACGCCGCGCAGCTCTGGCGGTAAGTGACCCTCTTTGGCATGCACGAACGACCATATTTCGTCGCACTCAATGCGCTTACACGTAAGGTTGCGGAATACGCGATCCTGATAGATAGCACACGCATTGCCGATGTCTTCGAGAAGCTTCACCACGGTATTCTTTGACACGCCAGTCATTCTCACAACCGAACGGATCGACATTCCCTCGACTAATGCCGAGATAACGTGTACGCGCTTTTGAGTGGAAAGCTTGTTCATGATGAAACTGATTATATGCTTGCTCGGGCAGGAATACAAGCAGAAAGTAAGGTTTTACGGAAGAAAGTTTTACTGCTATACTGCAATCCGCTCATCGTCCAGTCTCGTCTAAAAGCGTGTCTGGAATTTGAAAATAAGTGCCGAAGACGGGATTCGGACCCGCACGCTGCTTACACAGCACCGGATTGGGAATCCGGCGTGTCTGCCATTTCCACCACTTCGGCTCATGTCTGGAGGCGGCTAGTTTACGGCTTGGGAACTGTTGAACTTAGCCGCCTTTGGTTTTTACCATCAAACTCTTATAGATTTTTTCTCCTGTCAATTCTGAGACATTATCAGCTTCAAATACCCAGCCCTCTTTAACCATTGTCCGCATCGTGCTTCGCTGAGATTCCGCACTAACCTTGCCCACTAACGCAGGGCGCATTTCTTCAACTTTCTTAAATAGCTGTGATCGCGTAAATTCGCCAGCGAGGGCATCAGCCGCCAGTTTAGCGGCCTTTAAGACACCTCGAACGCGCTGCTTGTGTCCGTTTTGTTGGCTAGTTGGAGGGGGCGCAGTGGAAGGCGCAGCGTCAATGCCGCTTTGTTTACGGATGCGATTGAGGAGAATTTCGACTGCTCGTAACGCCTCTTGCCTGTCTAAAATCTCTGCTTCAAGTACCCGCTTTTCCGCTAGTAGTTCCTTCTCTTTCACTACGGGATGCAACTATACGCAGATCCCTAAGAGCGGTCAAGTACGTATTTAACTAGAAGTGGGGGTAGGGGGTGATTAGCCCCAGCGGGACTTCGCGGCCTTCTTGGCAATCTGGCTTCGTTTCTTTGCGGAGAGCTTTTGAGCACGGGCTTTACCACCCTTACTTGCTCCAAGTTTTGAAAGTGCCTGAGCGTGAGGATTCTTCTTTGGTAGTTCGATCTTCTCTGTATCCCCTGTGGTCACGTCGAGGATATACTTGGCAAGCTGGTTTGGATCTTTCGGTGGCCGCTTCTCTGGCATGGCCCGATCATACTACACGCCGGATCGCTCCCTGAAACTATCTCGCGTGTTTAAACTTGTAAATGACCCACTACCTGGCTAGTTCGTGCTATACCCGTTTGAACAGTGGTTTGCTATAATTCCACAGCCTTGCAAGAGAACAGGTCGGGCGGTCGCTGCCGGCGCAAGCCGGGAGAGGAAAGTCCGAACACTACAGGGCAGCGAGCCCGCTAACGGCGGGGCGCTCGACAGTCCTCGGACTGTGGGGCGACGACAAGTGCAACAGAAAACAGACCAGCCCTCACGGGTGATGGGTGAAATGGTGCGGTAAGAGCGCACCGGCGCGTGTGGTGACATGCGCGGCCAGGCAAACTCCTCGCGGTGCAAGACCAAATAGGGAGGCGTCAAAAGGGCTGCCCGCCCGAAGCGGATTTCGCGCTCGCGCGCATTCGCTACGACCTCCGGGTAGGTCGCTCGAGCCAGCCGGCAACGGCTGGACTAGATGAATGATCGCCGCTTCGATTTAATCGAAGTACAGAATTCGGCTTATAGACCTGTTCCGCATTTGCAGGGTTAGAATTTTTTGACGGCAGAAGAGAGGCGACGATAGATGGCTAATCGCAAAGGCGTTTTCATTGGAGCATACGTTCCGAACCACCTCAAGGAATCCTTACGTCGCCGCGCGGCCGCCGAGCATCGGACGCTCTCGCAGGAGATCACACGAATCCTGGAAGAGGCTGTGCATGGCCGTGGTCTGCCACCCGGAAGTTCTCGATCGTCGGACGAAGGAGTCACAACCGAGACGCCGTTCGAGCGATCCAACGCCTCGACGTCGAGCCAATGACGAGCCTTACGCCGGCGGCGGCAACAGAGCAGGCGACGAACGAGGCTAGACAGGATCACATCCTGTAATCATGTCAAAATATCTGATAATCGCCGGGCTCGTTAGTATCATCTTCGTTCTCGTCTATACACGCGTTCGCCCCTACCTCAAGCTCATTCGAAAAGTTGTTAACTCACTAAACGTTGCCACCGACATCAGCGCGTCAACAGCTACTCGGCAAAAGTCGCCCTCGACAAATAAGTTGCTGCGTTGTGAGAGGTGTGGGACGTGGATCCCGGCTGAACGCGCGTTAAAACTCAACTCAGGGCTCGCGACGTTCTGCTCGTCTGAATGTTTGGCCAAACCAGCCTCGAAGGAACGCAAGATCGCGGGTTAAAACTCTGAACTACTCAACTACTGCATTTGCCTCACGGATGCCTCGCTCCGTGTCGGTTGTCCAAAGCACTACCAACCCCACCACGAAGAAAAAGATTAACGACAGCAATGCGGCGCGGTAAGAACCTGTGCGCGCAATGACGATGCTGAACAACAGTGGACCCATCCAAGACGTACCACGCTCAGACACCTCGTAAAGGCCAAAGAAGGATGCTTCCTTACCCGCCGGGATCATTTTCGAAAAAAGTGATCGTGAAAGTGCCTGCGACCCGCCGAGCACGATCGCGATGGCAGCGGCAAGCACCCATGCTTCCGGTACGCTATCCAGAAAACGATTTGCGTAGATCACTATCGCCGACCAGATGACCAACGAAACGATGATGGCGTTCTTCGTTTTGATCAAGTAGGCAAGACGTTCGAACAGGAGCGCGCCCACCACCGCGATGAATTGGACCATCACAAAAATCTCGAGCAGGAACACGGGATTGCCACCCGGGAACAATTCTTGTTCGAGAAACGCGCTGGCGGCGAAGACCACGGTCTGAATTCCGTCGTTGTAGATCAGGTATCCCAGCAGGTAACGCAGAGTCAAAGGCAGCCGCCGCAATTCTTTGAAGGTGGAAACGATCTCCGAGAAGCCTGCTGAGATGTAACTCTTGCCTGCCGGAAGTTGCTTGTTGGTGGGCCGCGACTTCAGCAGAGAAAACGTGATAAGTGCGAAGCCGCCCCACCAGAGTCCCGCGGACAGAAACGACAAACGCACTGCCAAACCGGCAGAGATGCCCAGCTCTTCAGCTCGCACCACCAGCAGCAGATTGAAGACGAGCATAATCGCGCCGCCAAGATAGCCGTACGCGTAACCGCGGCTGGAGACTTTATCAGCCTGATCTTTGGTCGTGATCTCCGGGAGAAAGGCGTTGTAAAAAACCAGCGCCGCGCCGAAACATACATTCGCGATGATGAACAACACACCGCCGGCGAGGTAAAGATCGTCCTTGATAAAAAACATCAGGCAGTTGGCGATGACTGCGATATAGCAGAACAGGGCCATCAATCGCTTTTTAAGATCGGAGTAGTCTCCCAGCGCGCCGAGAATTGGAAGTAAAAACACCTGAAGGCCAACGGAGATCGAGACACACAGAGTCGGAAGCGATTTGGCAGTGACAGAGCCCAGTGGACCGAGATCGAGAACAGTTCCGTTTTCGCCAACGGCAGCCTGGGCTAGTCGAGTGATGTAAGGACTGAAGAGCGCACCGACAACAGTCGTGTAAAAAGCGGAGTTGGCCCAGTCGTACATCTTCCAGCCAAAGATCTCGCGCTTATCATTTTTAGCCACAAGTTTTTTCCTCGCCACAAAAAGGCACAAAAAGCACAAAAGATCAGCAGGAGTAATGCTTCAGCTCATTTCATTTGTGCTTTTGGTGCCTCTTTGTGGCAAAAATCGACGATAGCAGGTGTGATGTCGGCAAGTGTTTTGATCCGAGTGGCGATTCGTTCTCGTTGCGCGCCCCAGATGATCGTGGGCACCTCATGCAGCGTGTGATTGCGTGATGACAGATCTTCGATATTGCCGTGATCGCTGGTGAGTATAACTGTAGTGCGTTCCAGATCAAGCCTCGTAAGCAGCTCACGGATAAAACGCGCGAGACTGGTCAAAACCTTCTTCGCCTTGTCCATGTCCTGTTCGTGGCCCACCTTGTCCGTGATGAAGTATTCGTAAAGCGTGAACCGGTTCGCGCGTATGATTCGCGCGAGCACGTCCGCTGCTTCGGCTTCAGTTCGTTCGAAAACCTCCACACCCCTTTCAATCAGGACGCGATTCGTGAAATCCATGAAAACTGCGTCACCGCTTTGTAGATCGGCCACAGTTCGAAACGTCATTCCCGCCGCTTGGACCGCCGCTGTCGTTGCCGAGACCCACCGCGGACGTTCCATGAAGAAGCCATCAGTGTAAGCATTCGCAAATGTAATTGGTCCGACACCCGCATCGCGGAGCTGTCGAAAGATCGAGTGGTCGTTGAGGATCTCGCGTAAAGCCTTGTTTGGAAATCCTTGTTTGTGAAAGCCGAGCTGAGCGGGTGCGTTCACACCGGTCAGGATGGTGGTCTGACCCGAAGCACTCTGCGGGCGACCTTCGACACCGAGACGAGCGTCAGTCGCTACAACAATTCCATCCAAAAACGATGCGGGCCGTTCATTCTGGAAAACAGCTAACGGCGCCGCATCTTCGAGGTTGTCGAGTGGGTTGAACGGGCCGCGTGGGCCAATTCCCAGTCCGTCAATGAAGAACAGGAGGACCGAAGTCTCACTCGTCGTCATGCAGGAGACCACGCTCGCGATAGAGATTGAGTTTGTTGTGGAGGGTCTTGAGACTGATGCCTAACAACTCGGCGGCTCGCGTTTTGTTGTTCTTCGTCTTTTGAATAGTGCGCATGATCATCTGCCGCTCGACCTCTTCGAGTGGTGTGCCGACGGGCAACGTCAGCGTATCTTCGTTGCGCAAACGCTCGCGTTGTTCGATCGGGTACGGAGCGAAATGATGGCGCTCGATCTGTTCGCCCGAACAGATGATCACAGCTCGCTCGATCACGTTGCGGAGCTCGCGCACGTTGCCGGGCCAGGAGTGAAACTGAAGTGCCGTGAGTGCTGCGGGACTGAGGAACCGCGCGGGACGCGCGTGTTTATGGGCAAGTTGAGTGACCAGATGTTGTGCGAGCAGGGGCAGATCTTCCTTGCGTTCGCCGAGGGACGGCAGATGAATGCCAAACACATTGAGACGATAGAGAAGATCGCTGCGCAGCGTACCTTCGGACACGGCTTGTTCCGGGTGACGATTGGTTGCGGCAAGCAGCCGGACGTTGACGTTGATCTCTTTGCGACTGCCGAGACGGCGTACAGCTCGTTCCTCGATCACGCGCAAGAGTTTTGCCTGGAGCAGCGCCGGCATCTCGCCGATTTCGTCGAGCAACAAGGTGCCGGTATCAGCAAGTTCGAAACATCCCTGACGTCGCGACGCAGCGCCTGTGAAGGCGCCCTTTTCGTGTCCGAAGAGTTCGGATTCCATCAACGACTCAGGGATCGCGGAACAGTTAATCGCGACAAACGGCTTGTCACGACGCGGGCTCATGTTGTGAATTGTCCGCGCGACGAGCTCTTTGCCAGTACCTGATTCTCCTGTTATGAGAACCGAAGCCGACGACGGCGCGACTTGTTCGATCAGCGTGTAGATCTTGCGAATCGAATCCGAGTTTCCCACCAACTCGCCGTAGACACCACGATCCTGAAGTTGTCGTTTGAGAAGTTCGTTTTCTCGTTTGGTTACGTCGAGCTCGATCGTGTGATCGCCGGGCGTTGTCATCGCGATCAGTTTAGCACAGCCTCATCTGTGTAAATTCGAGTAATAAGCAGCGATGGCGTCAGCCAGATCTGTTACGTTCTGCTGTGGCGGTTGAATATCAACTCGCAGCCCGTATTCGGACGCGGCAGCGGCGGTAATCGGGCCAATGCACGCGATTACAACGTCCGGCAGTGTTTTTCCGAGATCGTGTGTGTCGAAGAGTTTGGCGAGGTTCTTGACGGTCGAGGGACTCGTGAAGGCGACACAGTCGCCGCTGCCTGTGAGCATCGCGCTGAGCCGCCCACGATCAAAGTTCTCAGGCAGCACAGTCTGGTAGGTTGTCACGACATCTACGCGCGCTCCAGCTTCTTCCAACGCCTTAGGCAAGTAATCGCGCCCGACTGCAGCGCGCGGCAGCAGAACGTTGAGTCCGTGGAGACGTTCCATGCCGCCGACAAATTCACTCAGTCCTGCAAACACGCCTTCAGCAGTTGATTGAGTAGGAACGACGTCAACGTGAACGTGCGCCTCGTGCAGTTTTTCAGCAGTGCGCTGGCCGATAGCGCAGACCTTGATCTCATCGAGATCGTCGATCTGGAATCCACGATTCGTGAGGCGTTGCAGGAAGAACTCAACGCCATTTGTGCTGGTGAAGATTAGCCAATCGTAGCCGTACAAATGATCGAGTGCTTCGTCTAAACGTTCAAAGCTTTCAGGTTCGCGAATCTCAATCGTAGGACAAACAATTACCTTAGCGCCGTAGCTTTCGAGCAGCGTACTCAACTCCGTCGCCTGCGCAGCGGCGCGCGTCACAACTACAGTAACTCCCACTAATGGTTGCATCATTTGTAGGGGCGACCCTCCGTGGCCGCCCGCTCTGGAAATCGGGACGGTAGGAAATTTCAACGACGGGCGGCCACGGAGGGCCGCCCCTACAATGTGCTCGCGCCGCGTTCAATTAACTTTGCAGACAGTGCCGCGCCGGTCTCTTCAACTTGACTGACGGGTCCGGATAAACGATCGCGCCAAATTTCAGATCCATCTGCCTTCGCAACGAGTCCATCGAGATTAATCAGGTTCCCATCAATCGTCGCGTGCGCGGCGATCGGAAGCTGACAGCCACCGCCCAAACCTCGCAGGAATGCTCTTTCCGCCAGACAGACCAGGCGCGTTTCACGATGATCGAGTTTCGACGTGGTCTCAACCGCAAACTCATTATCGTTTCGAGTCTCGATCGCGATCGCACCCTGGCCAACCGCTGGCAACATCTCCCTAACTGCGATCCTTGCGCTGATTCGACTTTGCAACCCGAGCCGCACCAAACCCGCAGAGGCCAAAATCACCGCATCGTACTGGCCCTCATCGAGCTTTCGGATTCGCGTATCAACGTTCCCACGAAGATCTTTAACGATCACGTCGCTACGCAATGCCTTGAGCTGCGCCAGCCGTCGCTGGCTCGATGTTCCCACCACAGCGCCATCGGGCAAGTTCATGAGCGAACTATCTTCGATGCGAAGATCGGAGCGCAGCACCAACGCATCGCGCGCGTCTTCACGTTCGCAGATGGCGCTAATGAATAAATCGTTCGGAAGCGTCGTGGGCAAATCTTTCAGCGAATGCACTGCAAGATCGATACGTCCATCCAGCAGCGCGTCTTCCAGTTCTTTCGTAAACACACCTTTGCCACCGATGACCGACAAAGGTTCACTCTTCACATCTCCGGTGGTCTTAATTATCTCGATTCGAATATCAATCTGAGGGTTTAGAGCCCGCAACCGCTCGCGGGCCTGTTCAGCCTGCCACAACGCGAGTTTGGAACCGCGCGAACCGATAACGAGAGGGCGTGACATTGCTCACTCCTCGAGACCAAAAGGGTCTTGCGCGGCCTGTGCGGCGTCAGGCTCGCTGGTCTCGTAAAAGCGACGCATCTGGTTGAGGATTGGATGTGAGATCTTGTTGACCGTAGACATCAGCAGCGACTCGATCGCCGCTTCCTGATCTTTTGTCAGTGGGCCAAGTCGTTTTCGCTGCCGCGCCATTTCAGCGCGAGCGACGTCCTGAAGCTTCTCTCTGAGCGCGCCGATTGTTGGACCAACGTCCATTAAACGAAGCGTCTGCTGAAACTGCATCACTTCCGACTGCACGATCAGCTCCGCCCGTTCAGCTTCACGTTCGCGCTCGCGAATGTTCGACGTGATGACAGACTCGAGATCGTCGATGTCGAACAGAAAAACGTTGGGAACGTTCCCAACCGCAGGGTCGATGTTTCTGGGCACGCTGATGTCGATCAAGCAGGTCGGACGGTTACGACGCCGCTCCAGTGCTTTCCGCGTCTGTTCCTCGGTTAGCACGTAAGTGGGCGCGCCGGTGGAACAGATAACCATGTCCGCTTCAGCGAGAAACTTATCGAGTTGGTCCAGCGCGATAATAATGCCGCCAAACTCATCTGCGATTTTTCGAGCGGACTCTTCAGTTCGATTTGCGATGATGACGCGCGAAACGCCAGCGTTCACGAGGTGACGTGCCGAGAGTTCCGCCATCTCGCCAGCGCCGATCAACAGGACCGTGCAGCCCTTGAGCGTGTCGAAGATCTTCTTTCCGAGTTCGACTGCCATGTAACTGATGGATACCGCATTTGCCCCGATTCCAGTCTCGTTTCGGACTCGCTTCGCCACACGAAACGTATGATGGACCAACCGGTTCAGAACGCGACCCGCAGTTCCTGCTTCAACTGCCAGCGAGTACGCGTGACGCACCTGCCCGAGCACTTGAGGTTCGCCGACGACCATTGAGTCGAGGGAAGAGGCCACGCGGAACAGGTGGCGCACCGCCTCGTCATTCGTATGGCGATAGAGATGTTTGTCGAGAAAACCTGCGGGCAACCGGCCGGAGGTGTCGAGGAATTGTGTTAGACGTCCCGCTCCAAACTCAATTTGATCGCTCGTCGTCGCGCTCAAGATCTCAACGCGATTGCAGGTTGAGACGATCAGTCCTTCACGCACGACATCGCCATCGACGAGGTGGCGCAGGCCATTGGCACACGCTTCGTCGTTGAAAGCGAGTCGTTCACGGATCTCTACCGGAGCTGTTTTGTGATTGACTCCGACGAGAAGTATGGACATCTGATTACCCAAAAACGTGATAGCCCGGGAGAAGTCGGGCGCCGAAAAATGTACAAAGCACCAACGCAAAGCCGACCACGCCCAGCCAGGCTGCTCTGCGTCCACGCCAATTTGCGGTTGAGCGATAGACAGTCAGAACAAAGTAAAGCAGCCAGGTGAGTAGTGCGAAGATTTCCTTCGGATCGTTATGCCAGACTCGGCCGGAGCGTGTGGACGACCAAATCATGCCGGTGACGATGCCGAGTGTAAGCAGAGTCAATCCCACTCCACCCGCAGTTGTTGCCAATTCGTTGACTGTTGTCAGGGACGGCAGACGATGAAAGATCGCGCTGAACGTCTTGAGTTTGAGTTCGCGTTCCTGGAGTAAGTACATCACGCTGGCGATAAACACAATAAAAAATGCGGCGTACGCGAAGATCAAAAGGGTCGTATGTATCGGGAATAACCATGTTGCGGAAAAAGCAGCGGGGGCGTTTGTTGAATCTGAGCCGATCACCAGCGCAATGAATGTCAGCACCGAGATGAGCGGCATAGTAAACGCGCCGAGTGCCTGTGCACGATATCGATAAAGCACGATCGAATAGAAAGCCACCAGTGCCCAGGCCAGGAAAGAGAGCGTTTCGCGCAAAGAGAAGAGCGGGTAATGCCCATCGATTGCCCAGTCGGCGATTAACGCGCCGGTGTGTAACACGAATCCCGCGGCCATCGACCATTGCGCAACGCGCTGCAGAGCTCGTCGCTTGTTGACGAACGCCAGGATGGAATGGATTGCGGCGATCACATATGCCGCCAGAACTGCCAGAAGTAGCGATCTCATGGAGAAATGATTACGGAGGGATTATATCCACAGATTGCACAGATTACACGAATTGAACAGAGTATCTGTGTAATCTGTGGATGGTTCTTGCCTTTGCGGGAACCCTGCACAACGTTATTCTAACGACGGACATCGTAAGTTTGCCGACTCGCCTTAGGAGAAACCAAAATGTTTTCGCCTGCATCCCGCCTTTTTCTTTTGATCGTAGTGTTGGTTGGCATAGGGCTGTCCATATGCATCGCTCAAACCAAGCCTGCCAGCCAAAACCCGAATCCACCGGCTGATTCCCAGGATATCGAGACTCTCAAGATCGATACCGATCTGGTGACTGTTCCTGTAATTGCAACTCACACCGGCGGCCTCTACATAACCGACCTTCGCCAGGAAGAGTTCACCATCACAGAAGATGGCGTCGCGCAGCAGATCGCGTTCTTCGGCAAGGTCGCTGCTCCTTTTCACGTTGTGCTGATGCTCGATACGAGCTCGAGCACTCAAGACAAGCTCAGGCAGATCCAGAATGCAGCTTTCACGTTTGTGCAGCAGTTGCAGCCAGCTGATCGTGTGAAAGTGATCTCCTTTGACGACAAGATTAGAGATCTGAACGAGTTCACCAGCGATCGAGAGGTTTTGCGGACTGCGATCAACGGAGCGAGACCCGGAGAGGGAACAAAAGTCTACGACGCTATGGACTTGGCGTTGAATACGGTTCGAAAAATTCGTGGCCGTAAAGCGATCGTGATTTTTACCGACGGCATGGATTGGCACAGCGATAGTGCGACGTTCGAACGCAACGTGCGATTTCTCGATGAGGAAGGAGTGATCGTCTATCCAATTCGTTACGACACGCGCGCGACTACTGAAAGACTAGCACGCGAACAGGCTGCGGGCGGCTCGCCGCAATTGCCAACCATCGGCGTTATTCGACAGCCGGCCCCGAGCGGCACGACAGCGCCTACGTTTCCCAGCGATGAGCCGGTACCGACTACAGGAACTCAGCGCAAGAGTGGCCCATTCGGACTGCCGTTACCGGAAGAGATCATGCGCCGGCGTCGTGAAGAAGAGCGCAACAGGTATCCGGATCCGAGCCGAGATCCGAGCCGGGGACCGGTACCAACAGGCGGTCCAGGCGATACTGCTCCGGATCCCAACGATCGCATGCGAATGCCACGCGTGCCGGGCTCGACAACTACTACAGATCCAACTGTGCGCAGAGGACCTGACGACTCCATCACCGCGATGTTGGATGCCGCTTATTTAACTGCTGACAGTTATCTCAAAGCGTTAGCAGACAAGTCCGGCGGACGGCTGTTGCGTGCAGACACGTTAGGATCATTGCCTGATGCCTTCGCGCAGATCGCAGCAGAGCTCCGCACGCAATACCTGCTCGGGTACTATCCGATCAACAAAGAACGCGACGAACGTTACCGCAAGATCAAAGTCACGAGTGCGCGAAAGAACGTTGTGATCCGTGCGCGCCCCGGATACCTCGCCACAAACGCAAAGTGAGATTAGCCACAAAAAGGCACAAAAAGCACAAAAGCTGATTCTCATTCGCGACGATCAGTCTTTATTATTGTGCTTTTTGTGGCTAGCCATTGTGGCTTCACCCGTGCTACAAAACTCCCTCATGCCTGATCGAGCCGCAGCCTGGGAATTGTTGTGTGAGTACACAAAGGGCGATAGCCTGCGTAAACACGCCCTCGCTGTCGAAGCTGCCATGCGGGCTTGCGCGAAACGTTATGCTGAGGGACCTGCGGACGAAGACGAGTGGGGTTTAGTCGGACTGCTCCACGATTTCGACTACGAGATGTTTCCCACGCCGGATCAGCACCCATTCACAGGCGCAAATATCCTCTGCGGCCGAGGCTATTCCGAACGAATCATCCGAGCCATCATGGGCCATGCTACTTACACCGGCGTGCCGCGCGATACAGACATGGCCCGCGCACTCTTCGCCAGCGATGAGCTCTGCGGCTTCCTCGTCGCGTGCGCGCTGGTGAGACCTTCGCGCAGCCTCGACGACATGGAAGTCTCTTCAGTCAAAAAGAAACTGAAAGACAAGGCGTTTGCGCGATCGGTAAATCGCGACGATATCAAGCAAGGTGTCGAAGAGTTGGGAGTGAATCTGGATGAACACATCCGCTTCGTGATTGACGCGTTGCGTCCGGTCCAGAAAGAGATTGGGTTAAATCAGAGCAGCGCCTGAGTCACTTGTGGTCCAACCGGACGTGGAGGGTCAGTCATACCTCTGCGCGACGTCAGAATTGATGCGGCGATGAAGATAGAAAGTGTAAGTAATGTAGATAAAGTGGCAGTCAGAAAGGCCTGAAGTTTTCGACGGCGAGCAGTGTGACGGTAGACGAAGATTGAGGCGAAGATTATCGCTGCAATGGGCAGCAAAAGGGTAGAAGTTACCAGCAAACCGGGATTAGACCATGGCTTCACTTCGAAGACACCCAGGACGAGCGCGATGCAGGTACCGGCACCTACAATCGCCGCGAGGAATGAAACGGCTAATACCAGCTTCAGTCGCATCCGGGCCGGTTCCTTATTCTGAGCTTGTTATGCAAATGCTCCTCCTAGAATTGGTGGGCAAGGGCGTCGCCAAGAATACCACAGAGACGGACCACAGATGATCTCAAGAAGTGCGCTGATTTGGTTGTCCCGCCATGAGGGGTTAAAGGATTTCGCCGCCCGCTTTCGATACTTCAAAAAAATCACCACTCGCTTCGTCGCCGGCGACACGATCGATGAAACTATCCCCATAATTCGGCAGCTTAATGCAGAAAACTGTACGGCATCGTTCGATCATTTGAACGAGTCGGTCGGAAGTGCCGCAGAAGCGGAAAATGAGGTCGCGGAATATCAAAACATACTCACCAAGATTGACGAGACAAAGATTCGCTCAAACGTCTCGATCAAGCTTACGCAGTTTGGTCTCGCCATCGATCCCGAGCTGGCTTACCGCAATGCGAGACGAGTTGTTGAGGAGGCGCATCGCCGCGGCAACTTTGTCAGAGTTGACATGGAGGACTCGAGCGTTACTCAAGCGACGATCGACATCTTCAAGCGGCTACGCGGCGAGTTTGGTCTGGATAACGTGGGGATTGTTTTGCAGTCGTACTTGTATCGCACGTTCGCGGACGCGCAGGAGTTGGTGAAACTTCCGGCCCGGATTCGCATCTGCAAAGGCGCGTACCTCGAGCCACCGGAAGTGGCATTTCCTGACAAGAAGGACGTCGATGCGAACTACATCAAGGTGATGCAACTGTTGTTATCGAGTGGTATTTATCACGGCATCGCGACACACGATCCGAAGATGATCGATGCGACGCTCGATTTTGCTAAGCGTGAAGGTATCGGTAAAGAGAGGTACGAGTTTCAAATGCTCTACGGTGTGCGGCGAGACCTGCAACGGCAGCTCGCGCGCGACGGTTTCAACGTGCGAATCTATGTGCCTTACGGAAAACACTGGTATCCTTACTTCATGCGCAGGCTGGCTGAGCGGCCGGCGAATGTCTGGTTCGTGCTAAAGAATCTCGCGAAGGGTTAGCGATAAGCACAGATGAGTGAATGGTTCTGGGTTTTGTGGTGCATCCTGGGAGCGATACTAATTATCGCTGAGATCTTCACGTCTGGCTTCGTGCTGTTATGGTTTGGTGTCGGCGCACTCGCAGCGGCCTTCGCGGGATTTATCGGCATCGATAGCCTTGTGCTTCAGTTTATGATCTTCGCCACTGTTTCCGTGGCACTAACAGCCGCGTCGCGCACGATCTTCCTGAACTACTTTTCACGCGAGAGGACCGGAGAGTCGTTGCGCAGCGGCGTTGACGCTCTGCCGGGAAAGATCGGGACTGTAGTTTCGTCGAGTAAGGGAGCGCTTAACGAAGGTGCTGTTAAAGTGTTTGGTTCGACATGGACGGCGTATCCCGCGCCCGGTGAAGAGCCGTTGGAAGCGGGCGAACGTGTTTGTGTGGAGAGTGTTGAAGGGGCTTCGATCTACGTGAAACGGGTCGGAGGCGAGCCTGACTGGCGCCCTAAGTCGCTACCCGAGAAAGAACATTAGACAGGATGGCAGGATTTTCAAGATTACAGGATTCATCTTGTTCATCCTGCAATCTTGTAAATCCTGTCTAAACTATTGTGGTTCGGTATCGGCCTCGTAGGTGTCGTCGAGTGTCTTGTCTTCTTCGAGTGGTGGCAGTTCGATCGTGATTCTATCGGTGGCCGGTGGCTCGAGATCGTCGCCCGAAAAGTGCGCGAGTACGACGGTAATATTATCTTCACCACCGCGGTTGTTTGCTTCATCGATCAACGCATCGCAAGCTTTTGAAAGATCGCCCTTGCTGTTCAGAACAATCTGCTGAATATCCTCAGCGCGTAATTTCCCCGACAAGCCGTCACTGCAAAGCAACACCAGATCATCCTGGCGCAGACGAATCCGGCCGGTAACTGGAGCGACCTCGCTTTGCGCGCCGAGAGCTTGCAGGATCACGTTCCTGAACATGTGCGTCTCGGCTTCCGACTCACTGATCTGACCAACGTCCACGAGTTGCTGCACGAGAGATTGATCTTTCGTTGCGAGACGAATGTGATCCTTGCGTATTACGTAGCCGCGACTGTCGCCGACCTGCACGAGATCCAGGCTATCACCCCGGATCGCGGCGCCCGTGAACGTTGCACCCATGCCGGCGCAGCGCGAGTCTTCCTGGCTTCTGAGATGAATGGCGTTGTTGGCGTAGTGAGTGGCGGTCTTCAAACAATCAACCAGATCGACATCAGGATCACAGGCTGCGTCGCCTTCGCCGATCAACATCTTTCTGACCGAATCAACGGCCATGCGGCTGGCGACATCGCCCGCGAGCGCTCCTCCCATGCCATCGGAGACGACCAGGACGAGCCCTTTGTCGCCCAAATTCAGACGGGTCAGGTTCTCGGGTGGGGACGCGCCATCGGAGCCTGTCCATGTTTGTTCGGTTGACAGATCGAGTACGAGAAAATTGTCTTCATTGCCACGTCGAACTCTGCCAACGTCTGATTTGGCGTATAACTCTACGATCATAAAAGGAGAGCTTAGGAAGTCTGGCTGAGAACCGGGAGATTGTAACCCTTCTGTAGTTTGGCTGTCACTTACTTATCTCTGCGATCCTCTGCGTATCTCTGCGCCCTCTGCGGTAGAACAGTTTTTACCGCAGAGATCGCAAAGATACGCAGAGGACCGCAGAGGAAAGCATTAAATCCTGTCTAACGCCTGATCCAGATCCGCGATAATGTCGTCAGTATCTTCAATACCGACTGAGATTCGTACGAGCCCGTCAGTAATTCCGATACGTTCGCGTTTCGCTTCATCAACCGAGGCGTGAGTCATCGTTGCCGGGTGCGAAATCAACGTTTCTACACCTCCCAAACTCTCCGCCAGAGTGCAAAGCTTAACAGACTCGAGCACAGTGCGCGCTGCCGCCAGGGATCCCACATCAAACGAGACCATTCCACCGAAACCATGTTGCTGGCGTCTCGCCAACGCATGCTGCGGATGTGAAACAGAGCCCGGATAATAAACCTTTAGCACCTTCGGATGCTCTTCGAGAAACGCCGCGACGGCCCGTCCTGTTTTGTCGTGCTGTTCCATACGCAACGCGAGTGTTTTCGTGCCGCGCAACACGAGCCAGGAATCAAACGGTGACAGGATCGCGCCGGCACTGTTTTGCACAAAGCCGATCCAGTTCGCGTCTTCTTCGTCGTTCAAGACAACGACGCCGCCGATGCCATCCGAGTGACCGTTCAAATATTTCGTAGTGGAGTGCACGACAATATCGACACCGAACTCAAGCGGGCGTTGCAGGTATGGGGACATGAATGTGTTGTCGCAAACAACACGTGCTCCCGCGCGATGAGCGATCTCACTGACCTCTTTCAGATCGGTAACGATCATCACGGGATTTGTCGGTGTTTCAACAAACACCATCTTTGTGTTTGGCTTGATCGCGGCTTCAACGTTCAGCGCGTCGGAAGTATCGACATAATCAAACTCGAGATTGTAATTGGCAAGTATGCGGTTAAAGAGACGAGCAGTGCCGCCGTAAGTGTTGTCAGAGACGACTACGTGCTCGCCGGCTTTCACAAGGCGCAACGTTGCATCGATAGCCGCCATGCCTGAGGCAAACGCGAAACCGAAACGGCCGCCCTCGAGTGCGGCAACGTTTCGCTCGAGCGCGAAACGCGTCGGATTTTGAGTTCGCGCGTATTCGTAGCCTTTGTTTTTTCCCAGCGCGTCCTGGGCGTAAGTGGATGTTTGGTAGATTGGCACCGTGACGGAGCCGGTGCTCTCGTCAGGTTCCGATCCGGTATGAATAGCTGTAGTTGCGAATCCCATGTTATTACTCATCAAAAATTCCCTGACTGCGATAGCGCTCGGCTCCGTCAGGAAAAAGGGTGACTACTCGTTTTCCAGGGCCGAGGCGTTCGGCAATCTTGTACGACGCAGCGGCTGCGGCGCCTGAGGACCACCCGCCAAGGAGTCCTTCAAGTCTGGCCATCTTCTTCAGTGCCGCGCAAACTTCGTCATCCTGGACCATCATGATCTCATCGGCCAACGAAGGATCGTAGATCTTGGGAATAAAGTCACGCTGGCCAATCCCTTCGATCTTCTTTGGTCCAGGTGGTCCACCACCATAAATCGATCCTTCAGGTTCCACCAGGACACATAACACGTTTCCGTTGTGTTTCCTGACTGCTCTCGAAACACCGCAAAACGTGCCCGACGTTCCCGCGCCGATCACGACCGCATCAATCTGGCCGTTCATTTGCTCGATGATCTCGCTTGCCGTCGTGAGTTCATGAAAACACGGGTTCGAATTATTCTCAAATTGCTGGGGCACAAAGCTGCCCTCGATAGTCTCAGCCAACTCGCGGCAGCGGTCGATCGCGCCCTGCATGCCTGCTTCGTGTGACACGTACTCAATCTCGCCGCCGAGGGCTTCGATCAGCTTCATTTTTTCTTCAGCAAAGCCTCGCGGGACGCAGAGGATAACACGGTAACCTCGCGCAACTCCCACCAGCGCCAAGCCGATTCCGGTGTTTCCAGCGGTTGGCTCGATGATCGTGGCGCCGGGCTTGAGCAAGCCTCTTTCCTCGGCGTCGCGAATCATACCGAGCGCGGCGCGATCTTTGACGGATCCGCCCGGATTAAGCCATTCGATTTTTGCATAAATACCGGCGAGTGGCGGTTGAGCAAATCTGGAAAGATGAAGGAGGGGAGTTTGGCCTATGAGATCGAGAATGCTTTCTGCGACGCCGAGAGACATCGTTCGTGATGGTAGCACAAGATAGGTTATCCACAGATTGCGCAGATCGATTTCTGTAATAGTGGGTCAATATTGGATTAGGCTGCCCTCACGTTTCGCGCGCCGGACTGCACGTCCAAAAACCCAAAGCGAGAAGGGAAGCAGCACGACCAGGAATCCGAGTAGTACAATCAACGGCTGAGTCACTTGTGCGAAACCGTGGCCCTCAATCAAGACTTGCCTGATGCCGTCCAACCCATGAGTTGTGGGAAGAATAAGGGAGATGCTTCCCAGCTTGGATCCGGCGTAGGTGTTAAGCAACTGCGTCGGAAAGAAGACGCCCGAGAACAAAGCTGAGCCCGCGCCGATAAAGATCCCGAATGGATCGCCCCGCTTGAAGACCATCGCAAAACTCGCCGAGAGTATTCCTAAACACGAAAGCACGACCGTTGTCAGTAGAAGAAAGAGAAACGCGAGGAAGAAACTGCCGCGAAACTGAACGCCGAAGAACACTCTCCCGAAGAAGAGATAGAGGAACGAGAAGAACGTCGTTTCGAGAAAGTCCCAGGCTGAGCTCGCGACGATCACGGTTGGCAGATTTATCGGCGTCAGTAACACGCTCTCTAACGTGCCTTGCATCTGTTCCTGGCGGATCGAGTTTGCCAGACTCGAAAAACCGGTCATGAAGTAGTTAAGCACGGCGAGGCCCGTCAGCCAGGTGGCGAGTGGATCCCGCCATTGTGAGAATTGTGGATCGGTGAATCCGGCGAAGATCTTTGAGATGAAAAAAAGCGTGGTGACGACAGCGAGCACTGAGACTATGCGCAGGAAGAACTGCATGCGGTAGCTGACGAACAGACGGAAGTCGCGCGCTACGAAGGCGAATATTCGGCGTGGAAGAAGCGTGAGTGCGTTCATCTGTATTTGTCTTTGCTCCAGAGGAGCAGAATGTTTATAGCGTCCTCGCAAAGCATTTTGGCGCTCCGAAGGAGCGCGATGTGTCTCGGACATCTCGCTCCTACGGAGCGAATTAAATAGAGCCTTAAGTCTATAAACATGCTGCTCCTACGGAGCAAAGAGGTTATTCCTCCGTCTCGTATCTTTCCAGCACATCGAGCAGCGTCGCTCGTTCTGTTTCGATGTCGATGATTCGTTCACCCTGATTCTGCAACTTCCGTATCGTCTCATCCAACCGATCGTCATTGTGTTGTCGTGTAAAGGAGACTTTCTCACCGCTCGAAATGGTTATGTGCACCAGCTCGGATTCTGATGTGAGATCGCGAAGCTTTTTCGGCGTGTCAATCGCCCGAATACGGCCGCGACTGATGATCGCCACACGCGCACACAATGTTTCGACTTCCGCGAGATTGTGAGACGTGAAGAGAATCGTCACCGGCGGATCCTGCTGCGCGAGCGAACGAATCATGTCTCTCATCCGCGCTGCCGCCAAAGGATCGAGTGAACGAGTCGGTTCATCGAGCAAGAGCACAGGCGGACTCGCCAACATCGCGCGTGCTACTGCTAATCGCTGCTTGTTGCCGGTTGAAAGTTCACCAAAACGCCGGCGCGCAACCTCTTCCAACTCAAGCTTAGCGAACAGATCTTTAATACGCTGCTTTGCAAAGCGATCCGCGAGGCCATGTAGCCGCGCAAAGAACAGAAGGTTCTGTTCCGCAGTCAAACGCCAGTAAAAACTTCGCTCCTCAGCCGTCGCGAGACCGATCTCACGGCGCACGTGTTCGTCCTGATCTACGCTGTCATGACCTCGCACGGTCACAGTGCCAGTCGTCGGTTGGACAAGCGTTGCGACGATCTTCGTCAGCGTCGTCTTGCCTGCGCCGTTACGTCCAATCAAGCCGAAGATCTCGCCGGTCTCAACTTCAAACGAAACCTCGCGCAGCGCTTCGACCGGTTCTTTCACAGGCCGGCGAAAGAAACTGCGCAGTCGCTTGAAACCTACTGGATAAGTCTTGGAGAGATTTTGAATGGAAATTGCGAGGTCACTCATCGAGCTCGTTGTCTCGGATCGAGATATTCCCGCAAACCGTCGCCGATAAAGTTGAAAGCGAGGACGGTGAGCGCGATGGCGACGCCGGGGAAGATCAGTGCGTGTGGCGCGGCTTGCAGCGTCGATAAGTCACGGGCCTCTTCGATCATGACGCCCCACGAAGGTGCAGGTGGAGGCACACCCAAACCGAGGAATGAAAGCGCCGCTTCCGAAAGCACTGCGCCGGCCATTCCCAAACTCGCCTGCACGATCAATGGTTGAATCGCATTCGGAAGAATATGGATCAGCAGGATGCGCCCATCACTCGCGCCGAGGGCACGCGCAGCCTGAACGAAATCATATTCGCGCACCTTCAACACCTGGCCTCGAATCAGGCGCGCGTAACCGACCCAGCCGATGATGCACAACGCCAAAATCAGTTTGTTCAAGCCGGCGCCGAGAAACGCCACCATCGCAATCGCGAGTAGCAGACCAGGAAACGCGAGGAACACATTGAAGACGTAACCCGAGACGATTCGATCGACCCAGCCGCCGTAATAACCCGCAACTGCGCCAAGGATTGTTCCGATCACTGCCGACACAGTGACGACGATAATGCCGACCCGCAACGAAATGCGTGCGCCATACACGACTCGCGAGAAGATATCGCGTCCGGTCGAGTCAGTGCCGAACCAGTGTTCGCTTGATGGCGCAAGATATCGCATTGACAGGTCTGTGGCGCCGACGTCGTAGTTTGCGATCCACGGCGCAAACAGCGCGACAACAACCAGTACCGCGACGATAACCAAACCAATGATCGTTAGCCTGTTCATTATTGTAGTTAGGCCACGGATTTGACGGATGAAGACGGATTCAATCTGTACTCATCCGTGTAATCTGTGGCTGGTTTTAGCCGACTCTAATCCGAGGATCTAACCAGCGGTACACCATGTCCGTGAGCAGGTTCGCAATGATGTAAGTCATGCTGATCACGAGTACGCATCCCTGCACGACGCGGTAGTCGCGCTTTCCGATTCCGTCCTCAACCAGCAGTAACCCTAATCCGGGCCAGCCAAAGATCTTCTCAGTGATGATTGCGCCGGCGAGTAAGACTCCGAGTTGTAAACCCAGAATCGTGACTACCGGAATAAGCCCGTTCTTCAAAACGTGCTTGTAAACCACAGTTCGCTCGTTCAGACCCTTGGCACGCGCGGTACGAACGTAGTCTTCACCCAGTTCCTCGATCACCGACGAGCGAACCATCCGAGTCAGGATTGCCGACAGCGCCGCGCCTAACGTGAACGCCGGAAGGATGATATCGCTCCAGTCGAATCGTCCTGACGGGGCAAGCCAGCCGAGTTTGACGGCAAAGATGTAGACCAGCATCGGTCCGATCACAAAACTGGGCAGACTAATGCCGAGCAGTGCAATAACTGAAGCAAAATTGTCGATGAGGGTGCCTCGATTTGTCCCGGCGATTACGCCGAGGGGAAGCGCGATCAGTATCGCGATAGCCATGGCGAAGATCGCGAGTTCAATCGTGGCTGGATAGCGCTCGAGGATCAGACTGATAACTGGCCGATCGTTACGGAACGAGAGACCCATGTCGCCGCGCAGAAGTAAGCGCCAGTAATCGACGTAGCGATTGTCTGCGCCGTGCCAGACAAAGTGTCGTTCATCGTTGCTGTCGCGCGGGAAGGAGAAGAAGAACGGCGGGCGATCGAGTCCGTGCCTTTGGCGAAACTGCGCAAACTGTTCCGGAGTCGCTTGCTCGCCGAGCACGGCGACTGCCGGATCACCGGGCACGAGTTCGATTAGTAGTGTTACAAGAGAGACGACGGTCCAAACAACCAGCAGCAGAATAAGCAGGCGTCTCAGGATGCCGAAGATCCGGTACCGAAGGTTGGTTCGCACTCCGGCGAAATATAACAGGAATTCAGAATTTTTAGACAGGATTTCAGGATTTTCAGGATTTACAAGACAAGGCCTCTCTTATAACCGACATCTTGTTAATCTTGAAAATCCTGAAATCCTGTCTAAAGATCTTGCCCATCAAAATAAAAAACGTAGCCCGGAGTATGGTCCGAATACTCGCACAGCCCCGACAACCGCGCGCTTACCAAACCATACCCCGTGACTACGTATCTGGTTGCAAACGTTTAGCTGCAACCAATGCCAAGATCACTTCGGCCTTCTGCCCATGTGCAAGGCCGCTATGCCGCCCGTCAGGTTTTCATAGCCAACCTGATCGAATCCTGCCTGCTCCATCAGGAGCGAGAGTTGAGACTGGTCCGGAAACTTCTGAACTGATGACGGTAAATAGGTGTAAGCGCTTCGCGAACCACTGATAACGCCACCCATCCACGGCAGTAGCTTTGTGAAATACAGATTGAACAAAGGTCGAAGAATCGCATTTGCTGGTTTTGAAAACTCGAGCACAGCCACCCAGCCGCCCGGTTTCAAAACTCTCGACAGCTCCGCGAGACCACTCTCGACATTCGAAAGGTTGCGCAAACCAAAAGCGATTGTTGCCACATCGAATGTGCCATCTCGAAAGGGCAGGTCTAACGCGTCACCCTCGATCAAGCGAACGCGACCAGAAGTCTTACCGGCTGCGATATCCAACATCGGCCGGCAGAAATCAGTCCCAACAACTCCTGCTCCCGTGATTTCAAACAACGTCAGCGATAAATCGCCAGTACCACACGCTACATCCAGCACGCGCGAACTGCTCGACGAAAGTTTTTCGCGCACCCTGTTCGCTACAATCCGGCGCCAGCGTTTGTTGACGTTGCCGGAGAGTAAATGGTTCAAAAGATCATACCGCTTCGCGATCGATGCAAACATTTCGCGAACGCGGCCCGCATGCTCTTTCGCGGCACTTCCGTTCTCAGACACAATTAAGCCAAATCTGATGGAGGTTTGGTTGCAGGACGCTTGCAAACAATTTGTGATTACCTGGGATTGTTGTTGCTTGCTGGTTTAGTCGCCGGTTTTGGTGATGGGGCTGGAGTCGCGATTTCCCCGAAAACTTCATATTCAACACGTCCCTGTAGCACCGGTTTTAGTTGCAATGTCTCGCCCGCAACCACGGTTGCCACGTTCGCAGTTTTAAAGAGCCGGTTAGCGACACGCTGAAGATCGGCCGCTGTAACAGATCTTAGTAAGGCGATCTGATCTTGCGCCTCACTTAGACGATAGGTGTCCATATCGAGCCACGGATCGGGAAACGACTCCGGTTTACTCAGCTCAGCGGACACTTCGTTGATTACTTCCGTCTTCGCACGTTCCAACTCAGCAGGCGTAACCGCTGTAGTCATTAGCGATTCAATTACTTTTCGCGCGTTCGCGAGTGTGTCAACGGCGAGCTGAGTATTGACCGCAGCGCCCATCACAAACGCTCCCGGCAATACGAAAGCATCACTTCTCGCGAAGATTGGTTGCGGGGCTGATTCAGGAGTTGTTCCTTGCCATCGATGTTGTGCGACTCTCGCCAGCAGTTCAGTAGTGTGAAAGTCAGGATCAGTTCGAGAAACACCGCGCGTAGCCAAACGAATCTCGACACTTGGTCCAGGAACGTTCACAATCAGTGCGCGTGCGTCTGGAGGAGTAGGTTGGCGAAAGGTCGTCGGTACGATCTGTTCGCTTTTGCGCCATGGGCCGAGTAACTGGCGCAGGGTCCTCATCGCGCGCGGTTTTGTTACACCACCGATGATCGCGAGCGTGGCGTTGTTTGAATTCAGGAAGCGATCGCGGGCCTGCATCAGATCGGCGCGATCGACCCGGGCAAGATCTTCGGGTGAACCTGCTGCCGGACGTCCGTATGGAAAGTCACCAAACAGTCGCGCCGCAATTGCACGATCAGCAACTTCGGCTGGCGCAACGGATAAATCACGGAGTCTCTTGATTCGTGCCTCGCGCATACGCGTGACGACTTCCGGACCCAACTGTGTCGCAAGTAATCCATTGCGCAGGACTTCCACGATCTGGTCAAATTCCGCGACTTTGCCAACCATTGTGATGGTGGTGGAATCGTAGGTGACGCTTACATCGAGCCTTCCACCCATTTCGTCAGTGAAAAAGTTGACTGTGGCGGGATCGGGGAAGAGCAAGTCGCCTAGGAGTGCCATCTGGCCTGATTTACCGGCGAGATCAAATGCGCCGCCGCTGTTGATTCGCAGCTTCAGGATTACGTCCTGGCTACCAGGCTTCAGCCATAGCAGAAGACGAAGGCCGTTCAGTAACTGTTCGCGCTCTGGTTGCGCAGCAGTTTGGGCTTGCAGTGGCTGCGCGACAAGTGCCAGGCAAAGCAGCAGGTTTCCCGCAAAGGCGCAAAGGCGCAAAGAGGTGTCTTTAATTGGCTGTGACCTGCTTTCTTTGCGCCTTTGCGCCTTTGCGGGAAAAATCATCATAGATTCTGGAAATGTAGAAGTTAAACAGCCAAAACATCTTAGATGCCGTGTGTTTGCCCGTCAACCGTTTGGCTTTTCAGTGCATCCTAAGCCCTGATTGACAAAGGGATCTGGTCGATCTGACCCGGCAAAATGCAAAAGAGTATGTACTTGCCGCCCCTCGCGGGATTAGTATTCGCTGCGGCACGCAAGTTTTTCCCATTCGGACCGTAACTTTTTTCGGCTTGTCGGTAACAATAGCAGGAGCAAATCCTGCAGGATCGAGTGCTTGATTGCCCGAGAGAACCACAGACGAGGTTTTGCTGCAAAAGGCAGGAGAGGGTGACCAGGCAGCCTTTCTGGATTTGTACGACCGATATCGGGAACCAATTTTTCGTTTTGCTTACCGGTTACTGGGCTCGGTTGAAGTTGCTGAAGACGTGACGCATGACTGTTTTCTCAGCTTGATACGCAAGCCTGAGAACTTTCGTCCTGAACGCGCTTCTTTGAAAACTTACTTGTATGCGGCGGCGCGGAACCTGGCCATGAAGCACTTCAGAAACCAGGGTCGTGAGACCGCCCTCGATGAAGTCAGCGAGGAACCAAAGGATTCGCCGAAGCGAGGGCCTTTGCGAAGGCTACTCGATGAAGAGCTGGCGACACAGGTAAGAGAGGCTGTTTTTAGTCTGTCGCCACTTCAACGTGAGGCGCTCATTCTCTTCGAATACGAAGGACTGAGCTTGAACGAAATCGCCGAGATTACCGGGACAGACGTGGGTGCGATAAAGGCCCGCTTGTACAGGGCGCGAGAAGGTCTGAGAAGGACCCTTCAGCCCTACATGAACAGCAATCAGGAATTGAATAGTGGTCGGGAAATTGTTACTTTGAGGGAGGCCTGAGATGGGCGTTGAGCCGGAAGAGAGTTTTGTTTCCGACGATGAGCTCAAGTCGTTGCTCGAACGCTGGGTCACGCCAGGGCCTTCGAGAGTTCTCGACAAGCGAATCGAAACCAGCTTTGCAAGAGAATTTTCTGGTGCAGATCGGCTGTCTCAGCCGGTGCTGCTCCCCCACAGGCGAGAAGAGGTAGTATCGATGAAGTTTTGTTCCGTATGCGAAGAAGAGTTTGCTGACAAGTTCAGCTTTTGTCCCGTTGACGGGACGCCACTAACGCCGGTTGCGGCGAAGGTCGAAGATCCAAGCATTACAGTTGCTCAGGATCCGAGCCTGACCGTCAGCAGAGACAATCAGGCGCCGGTGATTAATGCCGCTGCGGCTTACAATGAAAACGGGGTTGAGAGCGAACCGGTTTACGTTGCTTCTTCTGGTGCTTCTTCAGCGCTGGCGTTACGCGACGAATATCACCTCACAATGCTGGACGACGCCGGCCTGACCTCTCGTCTTACCCACGAACTCAAAGATGTCGCACACGAATATGAACTGACGTGGCCCGAGTTCAAACGCGATCCGTTTGGCTTTACGAAGCGAGCCTTTGTCGGTTATGGCCAGAAACTGCGCGAGTTTCTGGGCAAGCCGAATGTTCTGCTCGCGATGGGCGCGGCCGTTTTGGGTATGTTTGCTCTCGTCGGCGCGGTTATGCTGATGGACCGATCGCAGGGGGCATCGACGTCAAAAGTCAGCCTGGTCATTTTTGCACTGCTCGCCGGTGCCGTGCTCGTTGCGCTGTTTTCGACCTGGCTGGGACGTGAGCGCGGCGCGGCTGTGATGGGCGCTGAGCCTTCCGATTCGCGTAGCGTAGTCGTCGCGATGGTCGCGTCCTTTGTGTTTCTGTTCGCCATTCTCGGCGTCATTATCGGCGTCGATTACAGAAACCGGCAGCAGCAGTTGATTGCGCAGAACGAAAACGAAGAGCTTCAGGTCGAGCAGTTGCTCGATATTCCCGATGAGCAACCGACACCGGATCCTGGTACTGCCGGTTTTAATAAGGGCAGTGGCGGTGGAAGTAAGCCAAAACAGGAAAGACCGGGCGGCGGCGGTGGTGGTGGACGTCAAGAAGCGAAACCGGCGTCGTTTGGCAAGCTGCCGCAAGCGTCTTTAGATGTGCCGCAGATATTGCCCCCTGATCCGAAGCCGGTTCTACCGAAAAATCCGGCGTTGCCGGTCGCTGCGACTGTTGTCGCCGATCCTTTGCTGGTGCCGCCTGACGCGAGAGTATTGCCATATGGTGACTACAAATCCAAGAGCACCGATCCATCGTCTGGTCCAGGTAGCGGAAACGGTATCGGAACTGGAACCGGTACTGGCGTCGGTCCGGGTGATGGTAGCGGTGTTGGACCAGGTCGGGACAAGAACATCGGCGGTGGAGACTTCAATGCCGGTGGCGGTGGACCGGGTGGTGGCGGCGGTGGAGACTACTCCAGAATTTTCACTGGTAAAGAAGTCACGTCGAAAGCACGTCTGATTTCGAAGCCTGAGCCGCAGTACACGGAAGATGCGCGAAAGAACCAGATCACGGGTACGGTGGTGCTGAAAGTGGTGTTTTCTTCTGGAGGGCAGGTAACGAATATCAGGACTGTTTCGGGTCTTCCGCATGGATTAACCGAAAGAGCAATTGCTGCAGCGCGTCAGATTAAGTTTGTCCCGGCGACTAAAGACGGGCGTCAAGTCTCGATGTGGATGCAGCTCGAATACAACTTCAACCTGTACTAAAAAATCTATCCACAGATTACGCAGAAAAGGCGCTGGGGAACCAACCCTCAGCGTCTTTTGTTTGTCTATGTATCTGTGGTTAAGCGTGTTTTTGAGCGAAGCGTTTGATTCGTTTGATGCCTTCCTGAATCTGCTCCATCGACGTCGCATAAGAAATGCGAACAAAGCCTTCCGCTCCGAAACCTGCGCCATCTGTCACAACCGTCTGCTCGTCTTCAAGCAGTCGCTGCGCAAACTCACCGGAAGTTTTCAGGTCTTTCTTCAAACAACCGCGCACGTCGGGAAATGCGTAGAATGCGCCCTCAGGCTCACCGCACTTGATGCCGGGAATGTCTCTGAGTGCGCCCAGCAACCACGAGCGCCGCGCGGTGTATTCAGCCAGCATCGTGGCGACAGATTCCTGCGGTCCGTTGAGCGCCTCGACGGCGGCCCACTGCGCGATCGAATTCGCGTTCGATGTTGAGTGGCCCTGGACTTTGCACATCGCCTTGGTCCATTCCGTTGGCGCGAGCGAGTAGCCCATGCGCCATCCCGTCATCGCATATGTCTTCGAAAAAGATCCTGCGATGCACAAGCGCGATCTCACTTCGGCAGATAAACTCGCGGCACTAAACACTTCGCCCGGAGGATAAACAAAACGTAAATAGCATTCGTCAGAGACTACGTAAACGCCGCGTTCTGTTGCTAATTCCATGATCCGGCGAAACTCGGGTAGCGGCAGCACGCGGCCCGAAGGATTCGAAGGGGAGTTCAGAATCAGAAGTTTGGTTTTTGGTGTTATCGCCCGCTCAACCTGATCGACGGTAAGCACAAAGTCAGTCTCTTCGGTTTCGATAAAGACCGGTGTGCCGCTTGCGAAAACGACGATCTCCGGAAACGTCACCCAATACGGTTTCGGAATAAGAGCTTCGTCGCCCGGGTTCAATAGAGTCACGACGGCATTGAAGACCGCCTGCTTGCCACCGGCAGTCACCATCACTTCGCTTGATTGATACTCGGTCCCAAACTCTCGCTTGTAGAAATCTCTAATCGCGCTGTTGATCTCGCGAATGCCGCTCGCAGCCGTGTACTTCGTGCGCCCGGCCCGCATTGCTCTCTCAGCCGCGTCCTTGATGTTGTCAGGCGTATCGAAGTCGGGCTCGCCGGCACCGAAGTCGCAGACGTTTGCACCTGCGGCACGCAGTGCTTCAGCGGCTTGCATTGCGGCCATGGTGGCTGATGACTGCATTCGACTGACGTTTTCAGAAACAGGGAATGGTGACATAGCAGGATAGGTTTTCATCCTTGATTCATCTTCTCTTTCATTCGTCTCTCAATAACGGGCGGGACCAGGCCGGTCACGGTGCCGCCAAGCTGAAACACCTCTTTGACCAAACGCGAGCTGACGTATGAATAAGTCTCGGCGGGCATCATGAAGACAGTTTCAATGCCGGGCTCAAGACGCCGGTTCATCAACGCCATTTGCAGTTCGTATTCGTAATCGGAAATAGCGCGTATGCCGCGAACGATCACGTCGGCCTGTTGGGCCACCGCATAGTTTACAAGCAGTCCACGAAATGAATCGACGCGAACTGTACAGTTTCCCTGACTGATGTCCTGAAGAACCTCACCGAGCATTTCACGTCGTTCTTCGAGCGTGAAGAACGGTTGCTTATCAGGGTTGACGAGTATGCTGACGATTATCTCGTCAAAGAGTTTGCAGCCGCGCTCGATAATGTCCAGGTGGCCGTTGGTGACCGGGTCAAACGAACCGGGGTAAATGGCGCGTCGCATGTATATGGATGTTAAAGGTTAAAACAGAAATCGTAAATAGCCGGATATGACAAATAATAGCCGCTTTCGCATATTGCCGCGGAATAAGGCGGATGCTAGGCTGCTCGCAACGATTTAGGAGTTTAAGAATGGCTCGCAATCTCACACAACCTGACGAATACATTGCAGCGGATCTGGCTAACCTCACTAAGGTCATAACGCCGGAACGCTTCGAAGAAATTTGTCGAGATCATCGCGATCTGCGGCTTGAACTCACCTCAACCGGAGAACTCATCATCATGCCACCTGCTGGCAATACGACCAGTATGCGCAATGCTGACCTCACGTATCAGATTAGAGCTTGGACCAAGAGAGATGGGACGGGCGTTTGCTTCGATTCTTCCACCATCTTTGCCTTGCCCAATAACGCCAGGCGATCCCCGGATGGGGCGTGGTTAACCCAGGATAGGTGGGACAGTCTAAGCGAACGGCAAAAAGACGCCTTTGCTCCGATTTGTCCAGATTTTGTGGTTGAGCTTCGGTCTCGTACTGACAGGCTAGCGCCTCTCCTCAGGAAGATGGAAGAGTACATAGCGAATGGCGCAGCACTGGGTTGGCTGATCGATCCGCAGAGCCGCCGAGTTTACGTTTACAGACCTGGTCAGGAAGCCCTTATTCTTGACAATCCCGATACGGTTTCGGGTGATCCGCTGCTACCCGGATTCAAATTAAGAACCGCCGACCTTTGGTAATCTGGTCCTGTATCCTAAACATCGTGCCAATCCTTCACCAGGATTGGTAGTGTCTGGGTTTGAAATATTTCTCTGCGTAGTCTCTGCGTGTCCTCTGCGTCTCGGCGGTGAATGCAGAGTTAAAGCCAGTAAACCGCCGAGACGCAGAGGACACGCAGAGACTACGCAGAGATGAGATTAAGACACCAATCCAGGATACATGATTTACAAGATTGGGCCGGATGTGGTTCAATACGCTTTGACAAATTGACGTGGTGAGTTAAAGCGACTTGCGGCCACGTAAAATAATCCGCTAAACAGCTCGATGAGTCAGTTTTGAAGGCTCCGCGTTGTTAAGCGCGGGGCCTTTGTTATTACCTATGCCGAACCTCCTTGAAACATTAAAAGAACGCATCGTCGTCTTCGATGGCGCGATGGGGACCAACCTACAGGTCCAGAACCTGACGCTTGACGATTTTGGTGGACCACGCTTTGAAGGCTGCAATGAAAATCTTCTCGTAACCAGGCCTGACGCAGTGGAGAAAGTACATGCAGCCTTTCTCGATGTCGGCTGTGACGTGGTGGAAACCAATTCGTTCAACGGTACGCCTGTAGATTTCGCCGAGTACGACGTTGCCGACAAAGCGTACGACATGAATGTCCTGGCTGCGCGACTCGCGAAACGCATCGCTGCTGATTACTCAACCAAAGACAAACCAAGGTGGGTCGCTGGCTCGATGGGCCCCGGACGCAAACTCCCGACGCTGGGCCATATCTCCTTCGCGGAGCTTCGAGATGCTTACAGTGTCCAGGTTCGCGGCCTACTCGATGGCGGCGTTGATCTATTGATCGTCGAGACCTGCCAGGACTTGCTGCAAACGAAGGCCGCGCTCGCCGCCATCTTTGCACTCTTCGAGGAAAGACGAACTCGAGTACCTGTGATTGCGCAGGTCACGATCGAAGTATTTGGGACCATGCTCAACGGCACTGAGATCGCCGCTGCGGTAACGGCTCTCGCGCCGTTTCCGATTGATGTCATCGGCATGAACTGCGGCACTGGGCCAAAGCACATGACGGAGAGTATTCGTTATATCTGTGACAATACGCCGCTGCCGGTGTCTGTCCTTCCCAACGCGGGTCTCCCTTCAGTCGTCAACGGCAAGATGCATTACGACGAGACTCCCGAGAGTTTCACCGCGCAACTGGTCCACTTTGCCAGTGACTTCGGCGTCAATATCGTCGGCGGCTGTTGTGGCACGACGCCTGCCCACTTGCGTCTCGCGGTGGAAGCAATGCAGCGAATCACTCCGAAGCAGCGGAGTGCGAAGACAACACCTGCGGCATCGTCGATCTACTTTCAACAGGCTTACGTGCAGGACGCGTCGTTCCTGATTGTCGGCGAGCGGGTCAATGCGAGTGGCTCGAAGAAGATGCGCGATCTGCTGAACGCGGCTGACTGGGATGGACTGGTCGCACTTGGCAAGGAGCAGGAACGCGAAGGCGCGCACATCCTGGACGTAAACGTCGACTTCGTTGGTCGAGACGGCGAAGCCGACATGCACGAACTGGCGTCGCGCCTCGTAACAAACGTCAAGATTCCTTTGATGTTTGACTCGACCGAGTGGCAGAAGATGGAGGCGGGCCTCCAACACGCCGGCGGCAAATGCATTCTGAATTCAACCAACTACGAAGACGGCGTGCCGCGTTTCCTGAAAGTCCTCGATCTTGCGAAGCGTTACGGAGCGAGTGTGGTTGTTGGGACCATCGACGAAGAAGGAATGGCCCGCACCGCTGAAGGCAAGTTCAAGATAGCGCAGCGGGCTTACGAGCAGGCGACCAAAGAAGCTGGTTTTGCTGCGTCGGACATCTTCTTCGATCCGCTGGCGTTGCCGATCTCGACCGGCATTGAAGAGGACCGGCGCAACGCACTCGAGACGATCGAGGGCATCAAACGCATCAAGGCCGAACTTCCCGGCGCTTTCACGATCCTCGGTGTGTCGAACGTCTCATTTGGCTTGAATCCGGCGTCGCGAGTCGTGCTGAACTCCGTGTTTCTACACGATGCTGTCGAAGCAGGACTCGACGCTGCGATTGTGAATGCGAGCAAGATCGAGCCGCTAAATCGGATCGGCGAACAGGAATTAAAAGTCGCGCGTGAGTTGATCTACGACCAGCGCAAGTTTGAAGGCGACGTTTGCGTTTACGATCCGCTCACCGAGTTCACGAAGCTTTTCGAAGGAGTGAAGTCGAAGGCGGCAAAGAAAGCTTCGAAGGGCGAAACCGTCGAAGAGCGTTTGAAGAACCACATCATCGATGGCGAGAAGATCGGTTTGGAAGACGAACTAAAACTCGGCCTCCAAAAATACTCGGCGCTCGATCTCATCAACAACATCCTGCTCGACGGCATGAAGGTCGTCGGAGATCTCTTCGGCAGCGGCCAGATGCAACTGCCTTTCGTATTGCAGTCGGCGGAGGCAATGAAGGCTGCAGTTCGTTTCCTCGAACCGTTCATGGAGAAGAAGGGCGGCGCGACCGCCAAGGGAACGATGGTGCTTGCGACCGTCAAGGGCGACGTTCACGACATCGGCAAGAACCTGGTCGATATCATTCTGACCAACAATGGATACAAGGTACTGAATCTCGGTATCAAGCAGCCTATCGAAGCCATTCTTCAAGCGTATGACGAACATGGCGCGGACGCGATTGGGATGAGCGGTCTGCTCGTAAAGTCGACGTTGATCATGAAAG
Source organism: uncultured Acidobacteriota bacterium (assembly GCA_963826255.1). Taxonomy (GTDB): domain Bacteria; phylum Acidobacteriota; class Blastocatellia; order Pyrinomonadales; family Pyrinomonadaceae; genus PSRF01. The sequence continues at coordinate 3,102,798 of CAWGWK010000002.1, read as the reverse complement.
AGAACCTTGAGTTGATGAACGAGCGCGGCATCAAGGTTCCGGTGGTGCTCGGAGGGGCTGCGTTGACGCGGCGTTATGTCGAAGATGATCTGAAGTCGCTCTATCACGGTCAACTGTTTTACGCGCGCGATGCGTTTGCCGGCCTGCACACGATGGACCAACTCGTTGGAGGAAACGGGGAAAGCGCCGAACCTGTTGGCGCAGCGGCCTCGGAAGTTGCCGAAGATGTTGAGGACCTGATTGGCGAAGAAGCGAAACTTGGTATTCGCAAAACTGCAAGGCCACGGAAGAGCAGTGGCGACACGACGCACACGGCGCGATCCGACATCAGTCGTGATGTGCCCATTCCACACGCGCCGTTCTATGGCTCGCGTGTCGTGGAAGGCGTCTCGCTCGCTGACCTGTTCTCCTTTATCAACGAGACGGCCCTGTTCAAGGGCCAGTGGCAGTTCAAACAAGGCCGCATGCCGCTCGAAGAATACCAGGCGCTCGTCCGAGAGAAGGTCCGTCCAATTTACCAGGAGCTGAAGAAACGTTCCGTACATGAAAAGCTGCTTGATCCGAAGGTGGTATACGGTTACTACCAATGCCAGTCAGACGGAAACGATCTGATCGTGTATGACAAAAACAGGGAAGTGCGATTTACTTTCCCGCGCCAGCCTGCGGGAAAACACTTGTGCCTCGCAGACTTCTTTGCGTCGCGCGAATCGGGCAAGATGGACGTGGTTGCGTTTCATTTGGTGACTGTTGGGCGGCGTGCGAGCCAGTATTCGCATGAGTTGTTCAAGGCAGACAATTATTCTGACTATCTTTATTTCCACGGGCTGAGTGTCGAGAGTGCGGAAGCGCTGGCGGAGTTGTGGCATAAACGTATTCGTGAGGAGTTGGGGATCGCGGGCGCTGATTCGCCGGAGTTGACGCGTTTGTTCCGCCAGGAGTACCAGGGGGCGCGTTACAGTTTCGGTTATCCGGCGTGTCCTGATCTCGAAGATCAGGAGAAGCTTTTCACGTTACTCGATCCAGGCCGCATCGACGTTGAGCTCAGTGAAGAATTTCAATTGGAACCGGAGCAATCGACTTCGGCTATTATTGTCCATCACCCGGAGGCAAAATACTTCTCAATTGAATAACGCCACAAAAAAGGCACAAAAAGCACAAAAACTACAGTGAGTGAGTTCGAAGTCCTATCCCCGTTCGAACGTCTCGCCTTCCGACTCGTGCGGCGCATGAATCAAGGCGCCTGGAAGCGATTCTGGACGTGGTGCCAAAGCACCATGGGCGCCGGCTGGATCCACCTATCTACTTACAACATTATGAATGTTTACGGCCTCGAGCACGTCGAGGCCGCTTCGCGCGAGCGACCCCTGCTGCTGGTTGCCAATCATCGTTCGTTCTTCGATATGTATGCGGTCTCGACGGTGCTCTTTCGCAAGACGAGCTGGCGTAAACAACTCTTCTTTCCGGTACGAGGCAGATTTTTCTACCAATCGCCGCTGGGTTTGTTAGTGAACCTGATCATGGGCTGGTGGTCCATGTATCCACCATTCTTCACCGGCGGCGATCATCCGATTCCGGAGAAGCGGGCTTTTGACAAGTACTCATTTCGCTTACTTACAGATTTGGCGCAGACCGGACCAGGCAACATCATCGGCTTTCATCCGGAAGGGACGCGCAACAAAAGCGCCGATCCGTATTCGTTTCTGCGCGCGCAGCCGGGAGTCGGTAAGTTGATCATGGATGCGCGGCCGCAGGTAATTCCCGTGTTCATCGCGGGATTGTGTAATAGTTTACCGAAGCAGGTGGCGCGAAACTGGAACCGTGAAGAGGTGATTCGAATTCACTTTGGACCGCTGTTGGACTTGAGTGAGCATTTCGCGAAGCCTGACCGGTTGCGCACGCACAAAGAAATTGCAGACGCGGTGATGCAGAAGATCGCAGAGCTTGGCAATCAGGATCGGGCTATGATTGAACCACAGATTACACAGATGACACAGATTAAATCTGCGTAATCTGTGGTTAAGGGTATGTCGATCGTAATCGTTAATCCATCGTCGGCGGGTGGGAGCACGGGTGAAGCCTGGCCGCAAATCGCCAGTGACCTGCGGACGCACTTTGGCCCCTTCAAAGCCGTCTTCACCCAACATCGTGGCGACGCTGCCGCACTCGCCAGCGAAGCTGCACGCAAGGGCGCGAAATTCATCATTGCCTGTGGCGGGGACGGTACTGTCTCCGAAGTCGCTAACGGCATTCTCTCGTCAGGAAAGGATGTTGAACTCGGCATCCTGCCGAGCGGCACCGGTGGCGACTTCCGGCGGACGCTCGAGATTCCCTCACAGAGCCGAGCCGCGGCGCGAGTTTTGAAAACGGGCCGCACCGTGCGCATCGACGTCGGCCGTATTTCGTTGATCGATCACAACGGCTCCGATGCGATGCGCTATTTTCTCGGCGTCGCTTCCTGCGGCATGAGCACCAAAGTCATCGAGCGAGTGAAGGCCGAGAGGATCTCCTTTGCTTCCTCGTTACTGCAAACTGCATTGCGGACGGCGCCAATACGACTCGTAGTCCAACTCGACGACTCCCACGAGCGCCAGGTCGTCGTCTCCAATTTGATCGTCGCAAATGCACGCTACTTTGGCGGCGGAATGAAGATCGCGCCAGACGCAAAGCTGACTGATGGGAAGTTTGATGTCATCGGCGTAGGAGATTTGAGCGCATTGAAGATTTTCACTAGCGCACCGCGAGTGTATTTAGGTTCACACCTTTCCATGCCGGAAGTGAGCCATGCATTGGCTCGCAAGATCACAGTGCGACCAGCCGATCGCGGTGCTGAAGTCGCGTTGGAAATCGACGGCGAACTTCCGGGCAGACTTCCCGCCATCTTCCAGATCGTCCCTGAAGCCATACGGGTGCGAGTTACGTCACGCTGAAGAGTCTATCTTCCGCTAGGATGCCTTTCTGAACGGCGTGCGGGCCCGGCAAAATATCGAAAACTTTTTCGAAACGTTCCGGCGAAGCAGCGCATAGTATATGTAGAACAACCAGAGTAATCTGGCGCATCTGGCGGGTATCATCGCTGGTCTTTGCTGGGGATTCTCACCCTATATTCACCAGCCCTCATATCCAATCACGCTCGGTTTACCTCTTTGGCAGCCGCGCTTCTCACTAACTCCCCGGAGGTCTGACGATGACAAGAACAACCGCGTATCTATCACTTTTCCTCGCTCTGACGATTATGTCAGCAACAATTCTCCCACTCTCCGTTTCTTCTAAATCCAACATAGCTGGTGCAGCACCACCGACTGCTGTAGTGCATTCTGCGGCCGAGCGGCGCACGCTTGGCAATGACGTTCTAGTCGGTTCTTTCACGCTGCATGTACAAATTCAGCAGCAGAGCGTAGCGGTTGAGCACCGTGGCGGAATCCATGCTGCTCATGTCCCCGCCACACAGTTACAGGCAAGTTTTGCCGGTTGGGATCCGACGTCCAAAACCGCAGCACTGCTTGTATCGGTTCGCAATACCGGAGCGACAAGTCTGGTTGCTCCAATCAATGCGATCATCACGAAGATCGCCTCCCCTGAAGTAAACGCCCTCAACGCTGACGCTGGAACAGGTTTCGGCTCATGGGCTTTCTCTTACGGAGCAAGTCAACTTGGACCGACGCCAAATCTTTCCCCTGGCGAAACATCGTCGGATAAGGAGTGGCAGTTCCGCAGTCCTACCGGCAAGGCTTTTCAGATCGACGTAGAAGTGTATGCCGGAGTTCCACTCGCACCGGGTGTCGGGGCTACTATCGAGGGTGAAGATGGGACCAGCGTAACCGTCCAGCCAAACTCGATACCTTATGAAGTATTAATCGATAGTGAAGCGGTTCCAGCATCAGGCGTGACTGCGCCGTTGGGTGACTTAGAGTTTTCGGGTGCGATGAACGTTACCTTTGAACTGACCGAAGGTAATACTGATGTGCCGCCACCGAGTTCTCCACTACTACTCTCAATGCCCGCACCGCCGAACGCGACGACCGCACAGTTCGTCGTCGGTCAGCAAATGTTGGTTGACAACATCAACACGCCGACGCCCGGTCTGACGGACCAACTCGTCGCCTCTGACACTGCCACACTGGTCAACGGCAACATGGTTACAGCGGCGGACATCTTCCCCGGTATCTTTGCCGGTGGTCTGTTCGTCTTCGTTGCCAATCACGGTTCTGGCTTCGCGACCGGCATAGTTTCAGACGGCACAGGCCCGCGCCCCGGTGCAGTGGTAAGCAACAACACTAACACGCTCGTTTCTATGGCGGATGGAAGCGGACGTTACAACCTTTATATTAATGGCGGACCATTCAGCGTCACTGCTTTCGATCCGCTTAAGGGTTCACAAGGTTCGAATACTGGCAACATCGTTACCTCAGGCTCAACGGTGACTGTAAACATTTCGGTGACACCTCTGGCAACGCCGCCTGTTACACGTGACGGTATTCGCAATGGCGGTCTTGAGCGTGGCGATCTAACCAGTTGGGCCACAACTGGCGCGGCGGTAGCCAGCCAGCAGTTGGGGCCTACCTCGACGGGAGTTGTCATCCGTCCAACCGAAGGCAGGTGGATGGCGGACATCAACACAGGAACCGGAGCCATTGGCGGAACAGGCTCCAGTTTGAAGCAACGCTTTATCGTCCCTGCCGGAGTTCAAACCCTTCGCTTCGACTTCAACTTCGTTAGCGAAGAATTTCCGGAATTCGTCGGATCGATCTTCGACGACTCGTTCCGCGCTGTTATCACAACACCTAATGGGACGACCACGTTCGCGCAGGTCCGCGTGAATCAGGCGGGCAACTTCGAGCTTATCGGAGACTGCGGTTTCCCGGGCGGTGATACGACGTGCGGTCAGACAGGATGGCGTGAAGGTAGTGTCAATGTCTCGGCATTCGCCGGAACAGGCACGCCGATTAATGTTGACCTGGTCTTTTCGGCTAACGATGCCGGGGACAATATTTTTGACACGCACGTGCTGCTCGATAACATGCGTTTCAGCACGGTCTTTATCGACGCGAAGATTATCAATGGCGCAACTGCTGACCTGGCGCGCGTGCAGCAGGAGATTCGCAACGCCAACGAAATCGTTTCACAGGCCGGACTCAACTTCCAACTTCGTAATGTCCAAACGATCGCTGATCCCGGTGGCCTTCTGGATCTCGACATTACGTGGACAGGGATGCTGACGGCGGAGGAGGCAACGGTAGTTGGTCTTTCGAGGAGCGCAACGGCCACGGACATGAATTACTATTACGTCCGCTCGTTGACTGGACTCGCCGCACTCGCTATCGCCCTCGGCCCCGACGACTTCAGCGATGTCAATATCCTGACTAATTCGGGCATCCTGATGGCCGATGTCGTAACACCTGAAACCTTGGCCCACGAGTTGGGACACATCCTCATCTCGCCGGACCGAGCCGGAAGCGTTTTGGAGCATAGCGTTGGTGTGCCAAACAACATTATGAACACTCCTCGAACAGTTCCGCGTAATCTGGTCAGCCGGCAACAATCGGCCAACATCAACCGCGCCGGAGCACCGCTCCTGCGCCCGTGAGGATTTCCTCAAGTCTCTGGACGAATAAAAGAGCGCAGATCGGTTTACCATCGGTCTGCGCCTCTTTTTATATCTTTTGTTACTTAGAAACGTTTATGGACCAGCGTGACGCTGCTGGATCGACTTGATGGCAGCTTCCATCGCTTGCCGGACGTGCGGTACCGACTCTTTCCTTGACGCTATGTTCAGAGCCTCGAGCGTCTCTGATCGTTGCAATCTGCCCAGTGCTTTAGCTGCCGTCTCACGAACGAACTGGTCGCGATCCTGCAAGCGCAAAATCACTGCGGGTAGTGCGCGATCATTACCAACCTCGCCGAGTGCTTCCGTCGCTGCTGCTCGAATCTGGGGCAACTTGTCCTCGACCGATTTCAAAAGGACCTCGACCGCACGTTCGTCTTTTAGCTTACCAAGTGCGTTGATGATTCGTGGCCGGACTAGAAGCGCCAGTTTGTCCTTCGGGAGATCGGGCGCAATCATCTGCGGGACTTGCCCCTGTAAAAGATTGATGAGAGCGGGGACTACATCAGAGCCTAATCCGACAACACCCTGAAGCGCCTCAACACAGTCGAAATCAGTGCAGCGCAAGTAAGTGAGCACGACCTTTCCGCGCTCCGTTTTTGCGAGAAAATGTTCGGAGGTTTCTGAACGTTGGTCGTTCTTACTATGCACCGGGAAGGCACAGCCGGCTACAGCCAGGCTTAAGAGTATTAACCGCGCCAGCCACAGGCGGTGGCGGGATCCGGGTTTGAGTGGAAACATGACTACAAGATCGCTCACAGTATTCGTCCCACCGCGCGAAGCTTAGCACATGCAAGCCTTATAAACTGTAGGAAAATAGGAGCGGCAGGCCGCCCAAAGGCACTGCCGGATTTTTCTCTTTGCCTGTCTCGCTAAAACTTCTATGATGGGTTTAGCTCATGGATGATAGACGATCGAAACCCCGGCTGAGCGTTCATCTCGATGCGGTTTGGCATGGCGGCGAGGAAAGACATTCCGCACGCATCACCGATCTTTCCGAAGGCGGCTGTTACCTCGATACTGTGGGCGACGTAATGGTCGGCGAGATCGTTGCGTTTCGCGTGCTGTTTCCTGACGGTGATTGGCTTTACCTCGAAGGTGAAGTTCGGCATCACCGCCACGGAGTGGGTTTCGGCGTTCAGTTTGTTGACTTAAACGAAGAACAAACGGAGAACCTGTTGCGTCTGCTGATAATCGCGAGAGAGGCCGGACCAGAGGCTCCCGCAATTTCCGCAGATCTCGTCGAGGATTAGATACGCTGCTAAAGTCTGACCTTCTGTGGTCCACGAACAGGGAGCTCCCCCCAGAGATCCTCACGATGTAGGCCCGCCAGCGAGGCACCCGACGCAACCATCAGCAATGGCAATTCAAGGCACTCTGAAAACAATGAGTCTGACCGATCTGCTCCAGTTTTTGGCAGCAGGCAGGAAGTCAGGCACACTCAGGTTCGATCACGGCAAGATCACGAAGCAAGTCTATTTCAAAAACGGTCTAATCGTAGGTTCAAAGTCGAACGATCCGCGGGAGTACCTGGGCCAGGTATTGCTGCATTACGGAAAAGTGGACGAGAGCCAGTTGAAAGCCGCGCGGGAAATCCAACGAACATCGGGCGCCAAGCTCGGCGAAGTCCTTGTCGAGCAGGGATATTTAACTGAAAACGAAGTGCTCGAGATCCTGAAGACCCGCACGCTTGACGCGATCTACGATCTGTTTGTTTGGACTGAAGGCGACTTTGAGTTTTATGACGAGGAATCGCTGCCCGACGATCTGCTGATGGTAGAAGTAGAGCCGACGAACGTCATCATGGAAGGCATTTACCGACTGGACGAGTTGGCGCGTTATCGAACGTTGGTTCCGTCGGATCGAAGTATCCTGGAGCTCAACGCGGGTTGGACCTCTTCACTGAAACTGGGCAAGGAGTTTCGGCAGATTCTTTACTTTGTCGAAAAGCGCATGTCGGTGGCGGAGATCTGTTACCACATGCACGCGTCTGCGTTTCACGTTTACGGACAACTTTATACGTTGATCAGCGAAGGTGTGGCTCGTGTTACCGGCGAGGCGCCGGAAGGAAGTCCTTCGCCTATTGCCGAGATCGAGGATCTGCCGGAGAGTGTGACCGAGATGGTTTGGGCGGCTGAGCGCAAGCTCGATCAAGATCCTGAGGCCGCGCTGCTGATCATTCAGAAAGCCTTGCAGGAACAACCGAATAATCCCGAAGCGCAGTCGTTGTTGCCCACGGCCGAAGAGAAATTTATCAAGCACGTCTATGAAACTGGCGGACTCTCGCCGAAGTCAGTGCCGAAGTTGCTGGTGTCGCCGTCTGAGTTGACTAATCAGCAGATCGATCCGCAGGAGGGATTCGTGCTTTCACGAATTAACGGCTCCTGGGACGTTCAATCGATCTTGTCCATTTGTCCCTTTCGCGAAGCCGATTGCCTGCGCATGATCAGAAAGCTGATGGACCGTGGCATAGTTGGGATCGGTTAGCAGGGAGTTTGCCCGGATCACGAAGAACCTGCGCGCTACTGGATGCGCGAGATTGCGCCAGCGCGAAAGCGCACGATCTTTTACAATCTCAAATCCCGCCAGACTAAACATCCTGCGCCAATCGTGTTCTGCCTGAAATGTGCATGGTCCAGTGCGGCCACGCCATTGACGATCGTGTGTCCAACAGACCGCACGGTCCCACCAGATCGAAGGTATGTCTTCGTAGATGATTGCGAGGCCTCCGTCGCGCAGCACACGGTTCACCTCGTTCAGCACGAGTCGAGGATCTTGCGCGTGATGCAACACGTAGCAGAGCAACACTGCATCGAAGCTCTGGTCTTTAACGGGAAAGTGTCGCCCATCGTAGGGAAGGTAATTGATGCCTGCGGCGGTGCTGTTTCCGACGTCCAATCCAACCACCGTTGTGCCGAGCATACTTTGGAGATGGTGCGCGATGAAACCGTTACCGCAACCGACGTCGAGGATGTCGGCGTGTGATGGAAGCACTTTGGCGACTTCAAGCGCCATGTCGTAAGCTCGCCCGACTTTGCGTCGTCTGCGCATGCGATTGAAGCGACGTTTGATGGTTGCGGTTAAGGTTGTCACCGGCCATGAGCAGTGCAACCACGATGCCTCGACAAATCACTTGAAAAATGGAGCTCTTAACTGGGTGCAGGAAATATGCGTCGCAAAAAACTGCTGACAATTGGAACCACGGATTCACACAGATAGATACTGATTTAATCCGTATTTATCCGTGGAGATCTGTGGCAAAATGCGCGCATGACTAAACTTTTGATGACTGCCTTGATACTGACTCAAACGCTCCCTGCCGGTTACTGGCCACTCGAAAAAAGCCAGCCGCTCATCGACAAGACACAAACGATCCGCCTGGCGCCTGATATTTCAAAACTGTCCGCAGGCGAGCGCACAGCAGTCGCCAAATTGATCGAAGTCGGGCACATTTTTCAGAAGCTCTACGAAGAGCAGCGGCATCCTGAAGCGCTCTCGTCTTATCGCGCCCTCGAGCAACTCGACAAGCGAACAGGCTCGACACCTGCAACACAGAACCTATTGACACTCTATCGTCTCTTCCAGGGGCCAATCGCGACGACGCTCGAAAACAAGCGAGAGCCGTTTCTGCCGGTTGACGCTTCTAAGCCCGGCAAGAACATGTATCCGTGGGGAATCACGAAGGAAGAGATTGACGAGAAACGTAAAGACCTTCTCGATCTTCGAACCATGGTTCGTTTTGTCACTGCCAAGAATCTGAACGAGGACATCGCTAAACTGAACAAGTATCCCGCGCTTCAGACTCTGCATCCCGGTCTACTTGCGGAGTTGCGAAGTCTGGCGTCCAAACCTACCGCAAAAGAGTTGTACGCTGTGCCTTATTCGGTCGCCTATGCAGACGACTTGATGAGAGCGTACGGGCTTTTGAACGAGGCGGCTGACGCAGTGGAGAAAGACGACGACGAGTTCGCGAGGTTCCTCCGCAATCGCGCGCGCGACCTTCTGTCAAACGACTACGAGTCGGGCGACGCGAGCTGGATCACTGGACGCTTCAAAAACCTGAACGCCCAGATTGGTTCCTACGAAACTTACGATGACGAGTTGTTTGGCGTGAAGACCTTCTTTGCGTTTTGTCTCTTGCAGAGTCGCCAGCAGGAGACAACTGCATTGCGCCAGGCGATGAAGGGAATCCAGGCGCTGGAAGACTCGCTTCCTTACCAGAACCACAAGAAAGTGCGTGAGGACATTCCGGTGGGCGTCTACGACGTCGTTGCAGACTTCGGGCAATCGCGCGGCGGAAACACTGCGACGATTCTTCCGAACGAGAGTTACCTCGCGCGTCGCTACGGCCGTACGATACTGCTGCGTGCCAACATCATGCGTGACCCAAACATCTTTGAAGGCACTTCAGGAACGCTCACGGCAGCACTCGGGGAGCAGCAGGCGAAAGAACTCACTCCTGACGGCAGCTTTTATCGAACGCTGTGGCACGAAGTGGGCCACTACCTCGGCGTCGATCGAACTAAAGACGGTCGAGAACTTGATGAGGCGTTGCAGGACAATGCAAACACGATGGAGGAGATGAAGGCGGATCTCGTGTCGCTGTTTGTGGCTGAAGCGCTGCACAAACAGGGCTATTACACAGACGTGCAGTTGCGGAGTGTTTACGCGGGCGGGATCCTGCGTGTGTTGCAGAACAACCGGCCGCGACGAGATCAGCCTTACAATACGATGCAGTTAATGCAGTGGAACTTTTATCTGGAGAACGGGCTGCTGAGTTTCGATCCGGTAACGAAGACGCTGCGAGTTCATTACGACAAGTATCATGACGTAGTGGGCAAGATGCTGGAGAAAACGCTCGCGGTGCAGTACGAGGGTGACAAGGCGGCGTCGGACAGGTTTATCGATCAATACACGAAGTGGGATGAGAACCTGCACGGCGTGATTGCCGCGAACATCCGGGCGCAGCAGAAGTATAGATTCAGGGTGTTCAAGTACGCCGCGCTGGGCGAATAAGAAAATTTTCACGCAAAGGCGCAAAGAAGATCTCTTTCTTAACTTTGCCGCCTTTGCGCCTTTGCGTGAAATAAACCTTTTTACTTAACACCCTGGATCGTCTGTTGCGCGATCTCAAGATAAGTTCTCAGCCGGACCTCCGGCAGCCGAATCTTATCTGCCCCGGCCTTTGCACCTTCGAAATTAGTCAACGCCAAACTACCCAGCACCGCAGACATCTGCCCCGCCACATTAGAAACCGTGTGCCCACTCCGTAGATTCATCTCATCGTCTTCGTAATTCTCAACCCCGAACCCCTCCAACGTACGCACAGCCGTGCACAGATCATTCACCTGATCGATCAATGGATCCAAGATCTCAAAGGCCCGCTTCGAATCGTAACGCGAGTACGCACGCGCAATTTCGAACAAGGCGCGCATGTGGTCCTCATCCTGCGCTTGAATTGACGGCCCCAACATACTTCGCGCTTGCTCAAGCAGATTCATCGCGCTGGCGCGTTTCTGTCCCGGACCAATCTGAGTCGCGATCTGTGACAACTGAGCCGCCCGTTCTCGCGGACTGCGAAACGCGGAGACCGCTCTCAGCGCATCCTCAATCTTGCCTTTGTTTATCGCCCGGTGGATCTCCTGTTGCTCGATATTTGTAAACGCCTGGCGCCGCTGGTACAGGTTGCTCACGTGATCGTTGATGATCTGTTTGGCACGTAAGCTATCGCCATTCATGGCTTCGCGACTGGCAAGCTGTAAATAGAGCTGTTCCTGGATTTCCTGAGGCGCTTTTTCAATTGCTTCGAGAGCAGCGTCAGCAGCACTGTTCGCGATCGCTGTCTGGTAATCTTGTGCGGGTACTCCCTGCGGATTAGCTTGCGCGTTTAGTTCCGCCAGCTTCTTCTCCACCGCTGCGGTTCCGCCACTCACGATCGTGTCAAGGTCGGTCCCGATTCCTTGTAGTCCGCTGAGCATGTTCCAGGCAGAGTTTCTTTCGATCGAGTAAGGTTGAGTTGGTGATGGTGAATATGAAAGCGCCTCATGAACTATCTTCTGAAACAATTCTCTGTACTTGTCCTCAGGCAGCAGCGGCGCTTTTGAAACGCCGGGTTTTTGAACTGCTACTGAAGCGCCGCCTGTGTTTAGAACTACTGCTTGAAATGTTCTTTGAGGGGATTGAGAGAGCCTGATCAGATTGATTGCGAGACTCGCAGCTTCGTGGTTCTTGAGAAACTTTTCGCCGAGAAGCTTTCCGGCTATTTCGTTTGCAAGCTCAGCCGCAAGCTCGGGCTTTTGAAAATGCAGGTGCGAAAGAGTGCTGGTCAGATTCGGCGAGAAACCTTTTTTCAAGTTTTGCCGCGCGATCTGCAAGGCCCGGTTCGGATCCTTTTGCATGATCTGGTCTGCAATTACGAGTTCGAGCGCACTGGTGTGTGACAAGTGGTCTTGTTGATTGCCCGATGGATCGGGTGGCAGAACGGTGGAGTACAAAAAAGTAAGGGCCGCATCCGGATCGCGCTTCATGAGAAATTGAATTATCTCGTGACGCAGTTCTGCCATCATTGGATATTGCTGGAAGTACCTCTGATTGTTGGTATCGACTGTCGCGAGGAATTCTTTAAAAGCTGTAGTTGCGTCGGCGAGATGCTTCGAGGCCCGCTTTTCGTCAGATTCCCACAAGAGTTGGGCCACCTCGAGCTGCATCTTAATCCGCGTTTGAGGCGCCTTGATTTGCGGAATGAGTCCTTCTATCTCCGTTAACAGCGCGAGACCTTTTGCTTTCACAACTTCAAGGTTCTTGCTGGTTTTCAATTCCTGATCGGTCGCCTGGCGCAATTCGAGTAACTTGATCTGGTAACGACCTTCCGTGGTGCCGGTAGGATCGAGTGGCCCGACCGAGATGCGATAGATTCCCGCAGCGACGGCGACGAAAGAAACATTCTCAGGGCCGTCGTTGCCGTTAGGCGAATCGAATTCGCCAAGACTCTTGTTCCCCGGTGAAAAGACTTTAACTGTGACATCAATGCCACGTTGATCCACCACGAGCTGAACGAAATTGTTTTCTTCGACTTTGACGGTGAACTCGTGAACCTGAGCCCGACCCAGTGTGCGTTCAACGGGAGTCCCGAGCTGGAGCTGAGACTGATTGTTCGCGGTGATAGTAAAGCAGGTAAAGAAGGAGACAAGAATCAGTGCTGGTAGTTTACCCATGTGAGCATCTCCATAGCGGGTGATCTCCCGCAAAGGCGCAAAGACGCAAAGAAAGACATTAAGGATGGACTTTGCGCCTTTGCGGGAAAAATTTTTCAAGAAAACGAGAAGTTGGGCCGCTCATAAGACGCCCGAGAGTGCAAAAGAGTTCCCCGAAGTCAGGAAAGTTTATTTCCCAAAGGCGTTGCTGCCGAGGAAGTTCTCACGGAGATAAGCGACTGTGTCGTGAAGAGTCTCGCCGGGATCGCGCGGTTTGAAGCTGAGCTCGCGAGAGGCTTTAGAGCAGTTCAGATACCAGAAATACTGGGCCATTTCGATTGCGCCCGGCTCAACGGGCGATGCGAGGTCCCACTGTTTGAAAAGGGAATCCAGCAAATTTGCGCCGGTAATCGCAATCCGGGAAGGCAGTGCAAACTTCGGCGCGGAAACTTTTGTCAGGCGCTCGAGCCGTCCGAAGAACTTCGAAAACGTCCAGTTCGCCGCGCCTAGCAGATAACGTTCGCCGTGCCTTCCTTTCTTCATCGCGATGCGAAACGTGCGAGCGGCGTCTCTCGCATCGACGAAGCTCACGCCGCCCGTCGGCACCGCTCCAATCTTGCGAGCCATGAAGTCGAGGATGAGTTTGGTCGAACTAAGACGATCGTCTCCCGGACCCAACAGCAAACTCGGATTCATGATCACCAGTCGCAGACCCTTGCCCTGGAAACGTTCGAGCGCAGCCATCTCCTGGTAAGCTTTGCTCGCGTAGTACGGCCAGCGGGAAATGATATCGAGCGGAACCGGATAGGTTTCGTCAGGAACACCCTCGCCGTCTTTCGTCACTGCGATCGTTCCGCTGGTGGAGGCGAGCACGATGGTTTTGACGCCCGCGGCTTTAGCGGCGTCACACAGCAGGCGCGTGCCTTCGACGTGAACGTCGTACATCTCGCGAGCGTCTTCGCGTTCGCGCGAAACCTTTCCGGCTAGGTGGTAGATCTCGCTAATGCCTTCGACTGCACGTTTGTTGTCTTCGGCACTGGTGATCGACCCGGCGAAGGTCTCGACTCCCAGATCGACGAGCCAATCGGGGATCGAAGTAGCCATCACACGAACGTCTTTGGCGCCGTCTTCGGTGAGTTGGCGAACGAGATGTGAGCCGAGAAAACCGGTGCCACCCGTGATGAGGGTGACCGCGCGTTGTCGCTTCTCGATGGCTGCACGCCGCTTGGTGCCGGTGGTTACCGGAGTGATGCGTGCGGTGCGTTTGCCGGGAGTTTTGGTGGGCATAGCGCTCTTAACCACAGATGACACAGATCAAAGCCAACGGATCAAATCCGGATTACATCCGCGGCTTTGATCCGTGTCATCTGTGGTTCATTTATACGGCGACCTCCTCGGTCACTAGCTCCTTCTTGCGCTCGCTCCTCCAAAGCTTCCGCAATCCCTTCGCGTCGAATGGATGGCGGGTGCCGTCGCGGAGATTTACAACCTCATGCCTCACGCGCGCAGCGATTAACCGGTAGGCTTCGGCTCGCGGCAGCCCTTTCGTCATCTCTTCGAGCTCTTCAATCGACAGGAAGCGTCCGATGCGCGCGCCGATGTCACGGCTCTTGATGATCGTCGTTCCTTTCGGCATCGCTTCATACGTGCCCTGCAAATAGATCGGCAAAATGCCCACGCGCGCGTGCAGCGCGAGATATCCGACGACGGGTTTATAGTCGGCCATGATGCCGGTCATCGAACGCGTGCCTTCCGGAAAGATGAGAGCGTTGTACCCTCTATCCAGGAACGATTTAGCGTGACGCAGTGACTGCCGCAACGAACCGGTGCGTTCCATCGGCACGAGGTTGGTGAAGTTCTCCATCACGGCACGTTTGTATTTCGTGTCGAAGAAATAATCGGCGGCAGCGAGCGCGACCAGATCCTTACCGTACTCGCCGAGTGCCATCTTTGTTAGCCCCATGTCGAGGTGCGATGCGTGGTTTGCGGCGACGATGAAGTTGGTGTGCGGCGGAATGTTGGAGCGCCCTTCGTAATGCGTGTGCAGAAACTGATCGTAGAGGAAGCGCTGGAGGAAATCGCCGGCCTTCGTTCCCGCTGTGCGTACAACAGAAGGCACACGGATCTCTTCGTCCTTCTTACGATCATCCGTCCGCGTTTCCTGTTTGGCTGAAAGACCCGGTTGGCGGCTGACCACCGTCAGCAGTTCTCTGACATCCTGTATCTCGTTAAATCGCTCCGGCGCAGAGATCGAGCCGCCGCCACCTTCAATCGCAGTCGCAAGCTCGACAAACATCAAACTATCAAAACCAAGATCGCCCAGCCGCGAATCGATCGAGACTTCAGATCGCGGACGGTTTGCGACCGTCGCTACAATTCCCAACAGCCATGCTGCTTCGGCGTTTGCAGTTTCCTGCACACTGCCGCGACGGCCTGATTTTTGACTCTCTTCGAGAGCCTCCATGAATTGGACCACCTCACGTCGCTTCACCTTGCGAGTCGCGGTCCGAGGCAGTTCGATGTCAGTGAAATGGAGTACCTTGACGCGTTTGTAGTAGGGCAGGGAAGCAGAGACTTCACGGAAGTGCTCTTCAATCATCCGGTGCAGTGCTGCTCGCGAGAGTGCGATGTCGTATTCGTCATCGGGAACGACGAGACAAGCTACTTTCTCACCGATGCCGTCAGGCAAACCCACGATACTCAGCTCTTTAATGTACGGAGAGTTTGCATAGGCTTCTTCGAGTTCGTCCGGATAGACGTTCTTTCCGTTCGTATCGACAATGATCTCCTTCGATCGGCCGACAAGATACAGATTGCCGTCGTCATCAACGCGACCGAGATCGCCTGTATAGAGCCAGCGATCGATAAGCGTCTTGCGCGTGGCCGCCTCGTCTTCGTAGTAACCGAGCATCACATTTGGACCACGAGCAATCACTTCACCAACGCCCGTCGCGTCCGGCTCAGCAATACGCACCTCAACGCCCGGCAACGGTTTGCCGACAGTTCCAGTGAGCATGCGATTCTCCGGACGCGTGACAGTTAAAACGGGCGAAGCCTCAGTTAGCCCATAACCTTCGAGAATTGTGAATCCTAAGCCGTGAAAGTCGCGCTGAATCTTCTCGCTCAACGCCGAGCCGCCGCTGATGAAATAACGAATGCGTCCGCCCAGGCCTTCGTGAATCGGATAAAACAACACCTGACCGAAGTTGAGCGGCGTCTTGTCGCGCAGCCATGCATTCGCGCGGATGAGATTATCAGCGGCCTTGCCGATCCAATCGCTGCGCTCATACAGCCGGTTCTTGATGCGGCGGTGCAATAGTTCCCACAGTGCGGGCACACCGACCATGCCGGTAACGTGGCCGTTCTTGATCGCGCGCGCGAGCGCATCGCTGGTGAGCTCCGGCAAGTAAGTTATCTGTGCGCCACGACTGAGCGGCGTCAGAAAACCGGTGGAGAACTCGAACGTGTGGTGCAGTGGCAGGACTGACAAAACACCGTCGTGAGTTGTCATGTCAAAGACTGACGACAACATCGAGACCATGCTCGTCAGATTGCGATGCGAAAGCATGACGCCTTTTGGTTGGCCCGTCGTGCCGGAAGTAAAAATGAGCGAAGCCACGCCTTGTGCGTGCGCGCGGTGCGGCAGCAACGCGATGCGTTGGTCTTCGGTCTCTTCATCCGGCAACGCGAAAACATCTTCATAGGTCCAGAGGCGCGTGCGGCCCTGCTCCTGAAGCATTTCGCGAAGCGTCGGATGATCGTTGATGATGGCGTCGCTGCAAATAATTCCTGCCGCATTTCCTGCACGCGCAAAGTTGAGAATCTCCACAGTGGAGCTCTCGGGATCGCAGGGGATGCAAGTGGCGCCGGCTTTCAGCACGCCGAAATAGGTCATACCCCATTCCGGCGCGTTGCTGCTGACCAGCATCACGCGGTCGCCTGGTTTAATGCCTTCGCTGGCGAGAAATCCGGCGACACGCGTGGCCAGTTCACGCAGATTGGCGTAGGTGTATTGCTCCTTGCGGCCATCGCGCTCGATCCGCATCGCCACCCTCGTTGCATGGCGTTTGGTCGAAGTCTCGAACAGCTCGAGCAGATCTCGATACGTGTAAACACGCTTCGGTACGGCACGCATTTCGTCTTCAAGCGTCGGAAACACCCACTTCGTGAGCCCAGGCAAATGAACGTTGAGCCAATAGTGGTACCAGTCAAACTTTTCCGGGTTCCAGGTCAGGAGCGATCGTTCGTCTTCACTGATGCGGTCGAACAGCGAGCGCACGTTGTCTGAACGAAACACGTAAGCGTTTTCAACAGTGAAGGGACGAAACATATCGAATGCTTCAGATGTTTCGCGCGTCAGCTCTTCGACTCGCTCGACGCTGTTCTTCATGAGATCGATCACTTCGCCGACACGCCCGCCGCCCCAACGCGGCCGCACGCGGTCGAGCAACGACGACGCTTTCTTCGCCGTCGCGTTGAACATCGGCACCGACGTGCTCTCGAATTTCGACACCGTGACGTGCCGCGGCTCCATGTGCGCAGCAACACGATTCAGGATTTTGACCCCGGTATCCTTCTCTTTGAAGTGCTTGCGCTTGTCGAGTCCGACGAGACCGATGATCCGTTCCATGTTGTTCGGATTGGAATCGCCCGTTGCGGCCTGGAAGACCAGCTGCGGCTCGTCAACACATGCTTGCGCCGCGACCGCCAGCATCACCGATGCAACCTGGTCCACCGGCGTGATATCGAGAATCAACTTCGGATCAGCAGGAATCTGCGTCTGGCCTTTGCGGATCAGAAAGATGATGGGAGCAGTGGTGGTGAAGCCTTCGTTCCAACCGGGAAAAGGATAGGACAGCGCGGACTCGACAATGCTCGGCCGCACGATGCTGCGCACCATGCCGATTTCAGCCGCGACGAGTTGTTCGCCGAGTGATTTCGTATACGTGTAAATGTTAGGCCAGCCCCAATAGGCAGCGCGCTCTACGCCGAGATCGGTCAGACGTGTTCTGGTCCAAACTTTTCGTTCGCGTGCGACTGCGAGTCCGAGAGCGTCAGGATCGTTGACGTCACGACCTTCTTCATTAAGCCGTTTGCGTGCGAGCTCGCGGAAACGCGCGGCCATCATTGCATCACGCGCTTCGTCTCGCACGCGATCGGCGAGCTTGGCGCAGTCGGCAATCTCCTGGTCCACTGAAAACTGAACGCCTTGCAGTTCACGTTGGCGTGGGAAATAACCGATGACAGGATCGCTCTCCCAAACAGCACCGGAGCGATTACCGGCGACGAAGCAGGTGGAGACGTGGACCAGCGCGGGACGTTTCATCCGACGCGCAAATGCAATCACGTTTTGCGTGCCGACCACATTGGTGCGCAGGCCACTCTCGAGAGTTGGATTGAAAGTTACATTGCCGGCGGAGTTGATGATGATGTTGACGTCGGAGGCGATTGCTTGCGCTTCTTCTTCGCGGTACCCGAAGTTTGGTTCGGCAATATCACCGCCTCTGACTACGACCTTATCGTTAACAAAACCTTCGAGCGCGCTGCCGTAACGTTCACGCAATGGGTCGAACGGAGGAGAAGTGATGATGTTGTTCCAGAACCGGTTTTCGGACTCCTCCTGAGAACGGGCACGCACCGTGAGATAGATCTTGCCGACGTTCGGAAAGCGATGGAGCAACATGCTCAACGTCACTTTGCCGAGGAAGCCTGTGCTTCCGATGAGAAAGATGCGGCGATCCTTGTAGATTTCAGTTGGGGAAAGCTTCATAACTTAGTTTTTACAGGATTTACATGATTTTTCAGGATTAACATGTAAATCTGTCTAATCCGGCAAATCCTGTCACTCCATATCCGCAATACCGATCATCGGCTGATGCAGCATCGTGATCTCGGCGGAATTGCCCATATAACTGCGCCCCATTGCGATTGCTTCCGTCAAATTATCGGCTCGTTCCCAGCCGAGGATCGCCGGAACGTGCGCGTTCTCGGCGCCGGCCGCGATCACTTTTCCGACGTGCTGGCGGCCGTTTTCTCCCCAGTACCACATGAAAAACGGATGCGCGCCGTGGTAAGCGTTGCCGCGCCGGTACATTTCGACGTAGCTGGGATTGTTTGCAAACTCGCGTTCGTACTTCTCTCGCAACGTAAAGGCGTCGCGTGTTTCCGGCAGCAAACGATTAAAGAACTCGATGTAGCTCGGATGAAACTGGTGATCGAAATCGTCATAACAGGGATGCTGCAGGATCAGCACACCGCCCTTTTTCAGCAGCGGCTTGTTGCGATAGAAGTTGAAGTGATAACCCAGCGCCATCACCTGGACCAGCAACGGATTCAGAATCGAGTAGACGTTGTATGGCGAAATATCGGGAATGCCTGTGATCAGAATGTCGCACTGGCCACGGATTGGAATCGCATACTGCTCAAAACCTTTGGCGACGATCTTCTCGTGGACCAACTCCGTCTTACCCGCGTGACACGCGATCATTTCGTACTGTGCCGGTCGCGAATGCAAAAGCTTCCGACGTGCCGGGCGCGGCAGCTTGCCCATCGTGTAACGCATGGCCTCAAACTTCATGCGGTCGAAAGCGCTGAAGTCGTCTTCGTTGCGGAGCAGGAAATCCATATCCGCGCCGTACATGCGATTGTTGATGGCAGTCTCGATGTGGAAGACGTTCAGTTGTTCATCAACGATCTTGCCGAGCCTTGTGACCTTGTGATTCAACTCTGAGCGGGCCGGATCCATGTAACTGTCCGACTCGCGAATCGTCTGTGGATCGTGATGAGCTCGCAGCGACTCGTAATCGCATAGCCCGACAGCAACTGACTTGTGACCACCATCCATCGGCACGAAATTGATGTTGACGTAAATCAACAGGTCGCTTTCAGCGCAGCGCCGGTTCAGGACGAGCGGTTCCTTGTGCCGCGTCTCGCCAATCTTAATCAGGCCATCGGTCCATTCAGCGTCGTGGTTGTAATAGCGGTCGGGATAGTATTCTGAGAAGATTCGCGGCCCGACCATTCGCTTCATTTCCCACTCGGTCATCTTCCGGTGGAGAGAGTTGGCGATGATGATGTGCACATCGTCGACTCCATGCCCGGCAAGCATGTCTAAAACAATTTCCAGAATGGTTTGACGAATATCGGGCGTGGCCATGGGCGGCAGCGGCAGGCTGATGTCGTCCACAGCAACCGTCACACGCATCCCTGGCTCGAGTTGCGCAAACAGCGGATCGCAACCAAGCGGATGATTGAGCGCGTAACGTACGGCAGCTTCGCGATTGGGTAGACCCTTGATCGACGGATTCGGATAAAGAACGCGTGTTCCGATCGGCAGGTCTTCGAGAATGAAGTCTTCACCAGAGGGAATGATGCGCGGTGCACTATCCCGATCGATGTAGATTACGGATTCGTGAGTCTTTCGTCGGAGTTGAAGTGCCATGCTTATTGTGCTCTTTGGTGGCTCACTTAAGATTCAATATCGGCCAATTGTGATGAAGCGCTGTTTGTCGTAAACGCATATCGGGATTCACCACCGCCGGATGACCGACTATCGACAACATCGGCAGATCACTCATGCTGTCTGTGTAAGCGTAAGAGTCGCTCAAGCTGATCCCTTCCCGCTCGGTAAAGGTGCGAATCCATGAAGCCTTCGTAGCCGCGGCCATCACCGGCGGTAACAGACGACCGGTCGCCATACCGTTTACAAATTCCAGTCGATTGGTGACGTACTCAGTGATTCCCAAATGGTCCATCAACGGCTTGACCGACAGATCGAGCGCGCCGGTTATCACGATCTGCCGCAGTCCTAACTTCCTCGACTTCTCGATCAATTCGTAAGTCCCCGGGAAGACTGCCGGCTTGATCACGTCTTCAAACAACTCCTGCGCGAAGTAGCGCAGCCGATCTTCTGACTGCCCTTTGTACCTCTTGAAGTAAAGGTCGTTAAAAACTTTTCGGCTATACTGGTCCGTCACCGCGAAGACGGGCAGGCTCAAGACAGTAGCTGCGCTCTTCTTAAAACTCGCCATCAAACCTTGCTGGCGGCGCGCGTAAAACGACAGCGTATGCACAAGATTGGTACTTACTAAAGTACCCTCGAGATCATAGAATGCTGCCCCTGCCAAGCTCTCCTCCCGGCGATTGTTTTTGCAGTTTGCGGCGCCCGCGATCAGCGCCCTTCAGTTCAGTGGACAGCCACTATACCGTATTCGACTGGATTTGGATAACCTGAACGCAAAAGTATTACACACTGTATGGCAGCGCTAGACAATCAGAGGCCAATTGATGAGAAACCTTAGTAAAAGTGGCAAAATGCTACGATTAATGGTGGCGGTGACCGCCACGGTTTTGTTGGCTGTTGCCTGCTATAACGGCGCTCCCGAGGGCGCTCCAAAGGTTGATATGGGCGATGCAAAGCTTGCAGCCGAGAGAATCGCGGAGGCGGATACCCTATACGAGGGTCGAGAGGACTTGACCAGGGCGCGAGTGGCTGTCGCGGCCCTGAGGCAGGCCAGAACCGCCGATTACGGGAATTACGAAGCGGCCTGGAAGCTGGCGCGCGCGAGCTTTTATGTGGGCGAGCATACTGACAACGACTCTGAACGCGGGGACATGTATCGCGAGGGGATCGAAGCGGGTAAGGCTGCGGTGCAACTACAGCCCGACAAACCAGACGGCCACTTCTGGCTGGGCGCCAACTACGGTGGCAGCGCAGCACACAGCACTCTCTCCAATCTTTCGAGCTTTCAGGACATTAAGCGCGAGATGGAAACCGTGCTCAAGCTGGATGAAGGTTATCAGGGCTACAGTGCGTATCTGGGTTTGGGCCGGCTTTACCTGCAAGCGCCGCGAGTGTTTGGCGGTGACAACATGAAAGCGATTGAGTATTTGGAGAAGGGAGTCAAACTCAATCCGAATAACACGGTGATGCGGGTTCATCTGGCCGAGGCTTATGCTGAAAACGAGCGCAACGCGGAAGCGAAAAAGCAGATTGACACGTTAATGGCGATCACGCCGGATCCGAAGTATGTCGCAGAGCATAAGGACGCGGTTGAAAAGGCGAAGAAGCTCTTAGAGAGGATGCAATCGGAAAGACGTTAAATCCGCGAAGCGGATGAAGCATATAGCCTGGGGCGTAAGCCCCAGGTACCGGTAATAAAGAGGTGAGAGCCCGCAAAGCGGGCGACAGCTATACAACTATTGCTGTCAGAAGCTATCGCCCGTTTTCACGGGCTTTGTTTTTTTGTTTCCCATTGTTCCTGGGGCTTACGCCCCAGGCTTTATGCTGCTGCCCGCTTCGCGGGCTGTTAAGGTTGGGCAAGCTTCCGGATCTCCTCGAGCGTGCGTTTGTGTTGCTCGAGTTTCTGGCCGGCTTCGCCGAGTTTTCCTTGCGACGTCAGTCGCTGGTAATCCTCAAACTCCTGAATCGCCCTGTTAACTAACTGCTGCAAGTTCTGAGTGGCCGGTGTTGCTGAAGGTGCTGGACCTGAAGAAGGCGGCGTCGTCTGGTCCTGTTCAGGTGCAGGTGCAGCAGCCTGGGCCGCTTCACCAAACAAACTATTCATCGCTTCCCCAAAGGTCTGCCCGAACGCAAGTTTTTCCTGAGTCGCCAGCACAACCAAACGAAGCTCAGGCATCGGACTGTTCTCCGACTGGAGATACACAGGCTCGACAAACATCAGCGATCGCCCAATTGGTATCACGAGCAAATGACCACGTTTGACTCGAGACCCTTGCTGGTTCCACAGCGTGAACTGGCTGGAAAGCTGCGCGTTCTGATCGATGCGTGCTTCGATCTGAAGTGGACCATCGATGAGTCTCGACTTGGGGAAGTTGTAGACCAGCAGCTTGCCATAATTTTCGCCATCGCTGCGGCCGGCCATCCAGCCGATCATGTTGTTTCTGCTGGCAGGCGTAAACGGCAGAATCAGGACAAACTCGTTTTTCTGCTGCTCTCCCGGCAACTGCATCAACACGTAGTAAGGATCTATGGGCACATTCTTTTTCTTGCCCTGGTCATCGAGTGTCACCTGCAAGGCGATGTTCCAAACGTCCTCGCGTTGAAAAAACACCTTCGGATTTTGCGTGTGATAAAGGCTGTAGACCTCACCCTGAGCACGCACTAGCGTTTCGGGATAACGAACATGCGCCCGCAGATCGGCAGGCATTTGATTCGCATCCTGGAAGAGATGCGGAAAGATTCGGCGGTAGGCGGCGATGATTGGATCCTGGTTGTCGAACACGTAGAAACGAGCCGTTCCGTTGTACGCGTCGATCACGACCTTAACGCTGTTGCGAATGTAATTGACTGAGTTATTCGCGACCCGGTGATGACTGGAATACGGAAAGTAGGACGACTCGGTGTAAGCGTCGATCATCCAGAACAGCCGGCCCTCGTTGGAGACTACGACGTAGGCATCCTTGTCATAAGTCAGAAACGGCGCGACACCGTTGATGATCTCACGAATATTTCGGTGGATGAGCACGCGGCTTTCGCTCGTGACATCATCCGAGAAGGGCAGCTTGGATAAATCACCAAGGCTCCAGGCCAGCAGCATGCGCCGCAACCGGTTGCCGATCCTTATTCCTCCCGTTCCTTCGTAAGTCGTGGTGACGTTGGTATCGCCCTGTGGATAGTCAAACTCGTTCTGTTTGGTCTTCACATAAACATATCGATCGGTGAGCTCACCAAAATAGATCTCGGGACGAGTCACCTTGATGTCGCCGACAGACGCCTCTACCGGCATGTTTGACAACACAAACTGCGGCAGACCTTCCGGAGTAAAGCCGTTGGCGCTGTTCATGGTCACGCCGTAACCGTGCGTGTAGATCAATCGCTCGTTGATCCAGTTGCGCGAGGACGAAGGAAGCTTCACATCGTTGATCTCGCGCGGCGCGATCATCATCTGGCGTGTCTCGCCGCCAGTGAGATAGCGATCCACGTTGACATCGGGAAAATCGTAGTAGGTGCGGATTGCTTGAACCTGGCGCAGCGTGTCTTGCAGCGCCCGCCAGTCCCAGAGACGGATGTTTTCAAGGCTTTCGCGATTGTTCGGCAGATCTAGTGCAGCGATGGAGTTTTCCGCCTCAAACTCCCGTAGCTCGATCTGATCGAGTCCAAAACCTTTTCGGGTCCATTCGAGGTTGTAGCCAATGTACGGCGTCTCGCGATCGAGCTCGTTGGGCTTAACTATGAAACTCTGAATGTAAGACGGTACGAGCACGACGCCGATGATGTACGTCGCGACCGGAAGAGCGAGAGCGATGAGCAGCAAGCTGAAACGGCGCACGGCGAAGGCGTTCACCAGCAGGATGATGGCGGCAATGATCAATGCCACACAGACGAAAAGCAGCGCCGGTATCGTGTAGTTGGCTTCGGTGTAAGTCACTCCTGAAAAGATCGTGTGGTTCTCCCACAGGAGCGGGAAACGCGAGAGATAGGTACGCCAGCTAAGCACCAGTAAGAAGAGTGCGAGCGCGCAACACACTGCGCGAAACGCGGCCCCGGACGACCAGCGCACGCTCGGTTTGAGCACCGTTTGCGGCAGGCCCAACAGTGAATACGCCACGGCAGCGCAAAGAATGATGAACGTTATGCCGAACAACCAGGAGCTGAGCCGGTCGTAAAGTGGAAGCGAGAAGAGATAGAAGCCGAGCGATTTCCCAAAGATCGGATCGTAGATGTTGGTCGCAGGCTGGTTCCAGTAAAGCGCGAACTCACGCCAGTGTTCCTTTTGCTGGAAGCCGTAGATCAGACCGAAGATGATGGAGATGACCCACCCGAGCGGTCGAATAACTTTCGCCGGTGAGAACTGAAACGGCTGATTGTTGAGAATGATAGTCCGGCTTTCAAACGCATAGGCGCCAAATAGTCGTTGAAAAAGCAGGAACGTAGCACTCAGCAGCAGTGCAGTTAGTATGGCCGAGCCGGCGAAGAGTGCGAGTTTAGCTTTGAAGACGTACCAGTAGACGGACGAGTAACCGAGTGAATCGAACCAGAGCGACGAAAGATAGATCGAGAGTATTCGTGAGAATGAGATCAACAGCAGGACTGCGGCTATGATGATCCAGATCTTGAGACGGCGCCGTTTGCGTGGTCCTACATCGATCACGTCATCGTTCCTGAGGTTTTTGCTCACGGGTGTATCTTGCCACAGATTCGCGCGGATAAACACACATCAGACGAGATCTGCTGATCCGTGTCATCCGTGTTTATCTGTGGCTCGTGTATAATCGCCCGGATGTTGACGCCGGAAACAGTTTTGCAAGGCCGCTACCGGATCGTGCGCCAGCTCGGGCAGGGCGGCATGGGCGCCGTTTACGAAGCAGTCGATCAGCGTCTCGACACCACCGTTGCTTTGAAAGAGACGTTGTTTACCGAGGAACGTTTGCGAAAACAGTTCGAGCGCGAGGCGCGGCTGCTCGCTCGTCTGCATCATCCCGCACTGCCGCGCGTCAGCGACCATTTTTCTGAAAGCGACGGCCAATTTCTCGTGATGCAGTTCATCCCCGGCGACGATCTGTCGGAGATGATGAATCGCAAACGAGGTCCATTTCCTGCCGATCAGGTTTTGACCTGGGCGGATCAGTTACTCGATGCGCTCGACTACCTTCATACTCAAGATCCGCAGATAGTTCATCGGGACATCAAGCCGCAAAACTTAAAATTGACATCGCGTGGCCAGATCATTCTGCTCGACTTCGGACTCGCGAAGGGGCAGGCCGGAGAGATCTCACGATTAACAACTTCAGCAAGTATTTTCGGCTACACACCCAACTACGCACCGTTGGAACAGATCCAGGGTTTGGGAACTGACACGCGCAGCGATCTTTATTCATTGGGCGCGACTCTCTATCACCTCATGACGGGAGTAAAGCCGCCCGACGCGTTGACCCGTGCGGCTGCGGTCGTGAATGGCCAGCCCGATCCGCTGGTGCGGCCAAGCGAAGCAAATCCGGCAATCGCGCCGGAATTGGACCATGTGCTCGTAAAGGCGATGGCCCAAAACCGCGACCAGCGTTACGCGACTGCATCGGAAATGCGGAAAGCGCTGCACGGGACCGAGCAGGCGTTGACGATAGTAAATCGCGGCGAAGCGAAAACTATGCTGTTTCCGCCGCCTGCCACAACTGTAGCCACGCCGACGCAAACAGTTCGCAGATCGGAGACAGTGACCGCAACGGCGGGTGAGACAACGGTAGTGAGACCGCGTTCAAGCAGGCGAGTATTGCCGTGGGCTTTGTCTGGAGCTGTTCTGTTGGTTTTGGCGTGTGGCGTGTTTGGCTTCTTCATCCTGAAAAAACGGAACAGCGACGCTGAGCAGATCACGAATGTTACAGTCGCACCAACTCCGGTTGAGAGCCCGGCTGTGAGCACACCGACAATTGCTCCGCCAGAGAATGACAACCAGCAACCGGTCGGGGAGGCCAGGCAGTCCACGCCCACCCCAAAGAGAGCCGAGAAGGCCCCACGCAAGGATGATAAGAAAGAACCGGACCCTGAGCCGCGGGTTGAAGTTGAAGGGCAGGGACACGAGCCAGAATCGCCGGATGTTCCCACGCCACCGAACTTTAATGGTCCAGTGCGACCGCGCCGGCAGCAAGTGCAAGTCATGCCCGGTGGCGTGGTCATTCGCACTTTTCCCGACGGTTCGCAAATCATAACGACACCGGACGGAACACGGATACGAGTCACCAAAGACGGAAAGAGGCACCTTCTCAATCCGGGACGGCGTCGAGCCGCCCCCGCGCCGGCGCCATCACCATCGCCATAGTTGCCACAAAGAGGCACAAAAAGCACAAAACATTCATCATTAATGATGTGCTTTGCGCTTCTTTTAAAGGAGAAGTAAATGAGGAAGTCAAAATCCCAACGTGTAGTTTTTTTGTGGGTTGCAATTTGTGCGTCATTAGCGATGCTTGTCCCCGCGAATGTTTCTGTTCGTGCGACGATTGAAAGACCAGTTGCGCCAAACATCAGGCTGACTCCACCGCCACCGGTGTTTGACGATAAAGAGCGTGTTGCTGAACTGAAGCAACGCCGAGAGCGCGTGGCCCAAAGCGTCGGCCCGCAGTCGTTCATGGTTCTTTTCAGCACCGAACCACGCGTGTACGCCAACGACGTCGATTATCCGTATCGCCAGGAAAACAACCTGTACTACCTCACCAACCTGAAGCAGAAGAGCGCGACGCTCGTTTTGCTGCCGGGCAACACCAAGATCCGCGAGATCCTGTTTTTACCACGCCGCAATGCCGCTGCGGAAACATGGACCGGACACATGTACAGCGCCGAAGAGGCGCACCAACTCTCGGGCGTCCGCGAGATCTGGCAAAAGAGCGAGTTTGAGCCATTCATTGCCGCGCTGCGCAATCGCCAACCCTATCGACCGAAACCTGAAAACATTTTCATGTCGGACCTGCCTTTGGACATGCCGTTGACCAACGATCATGGCTATACGAAGTTGTTCGACGCGGCGGCAAAAGGCGAGGCCGGACTGTTTATGCTCGTGCCCGGTGACGGCGAAAGTCGTGAATACAAGCACGAGCAGCGCTTTGCCTCCGAATGGGCCAAGACCGCGTCGGGCTACAGTGTCAAGAATGCCTGGCCCATCTTTACCCAGTTGCGTCTGGTGAAATCGCCGATGGAACTGCGCATCATGCAACACGCGATCGATATCAGCATTGAGGCGCACCAGCGTGCGTGGGCAGCGGCGGGCAATGCCAAGTGGGAATACGAAGTCGATGCGGAAATGACGTACACGTTCAAGTTGAGGAACGCTGACAACTGGGGCTATCCGGATATCGTCGGGTGCGGTCCGAATGCAACGACACTTCACTACATCGAATCGCAAGGGCCGGTGAAACAGGGCGACTTGCTCCTGATGGACGTGGGCGCCGAATACGATCACTACACTGCGGACATCACGCGCACCTTCCCAGTGAATGGAAAATTCACGCCGCTGCAAGCCTCTGTTTACCAGATTGTTTATGACGCGCAGGAAGCGGTCGCGAAAGCCTCGAAGCCTGGTGCGACGTTGTCAGACGTAAGCAGGGCAGGGACCGAAGTGATCAAGGACGGGCTGCTGAAGCTCGGGTTGATCACCGATCGCAACTCGATGCAGCACCGGCTTTGGTTCATGCACGGAACGTCGCACTGGTTGGGCATGAACGTGCATGACGTTGGCGGCGGATCGAAGTTCGTGCCGGGAGTGGTGTTCACCAACGAGCCGGGAATTTATGTTCGACTTGACGCGTTGGACCAGATGCCGTTTGGCTGGAAGCAGGAAGACTGGGACAAGTTCAAAGAGGCGGTGCGTCCGGCGTTTGAGAAGTACAAAGGTATTGGCGTCAGGATCGAAGACGATATGCTGATCACTGCGGATGGCGTGCGTTGGATGAGCGAAGCGCTGCCACGAAAGATCAACGAGATCGAGGACTTTATCGCGAAGGCGAGGCGCCAGTCCGAGTAAAACATAGCCACAGATAACACGGATAAGTACGGATTTGATCACATTCATCCGTCTTCATCCGCGTCATCTGTGGTTAATGTTTTCTAAAGATGTTCCGTAGCCACCCTGAGAACCACCTCAGGGCTGTTCGAAAAAAGCCGTGTTGTGGCGGCGGCTCGCCCACCTGAGTGGCGGCTTCCGCGCCTAAGCTCGTGAAGAACTGCGTGGCCATCATCTTTGCTGTGCCCTGAATCATTCGTTGGCCCACGCTGGCGATCGTGCCTCCAACCTGAACGTCGCCTGTGTAACTCACCTTCGTGCCGTTTTCAGCCTGCTCCAGATTTAGATCGCCGGAGCCTTTAAGAAAGCCAGGCGAGCCTTTGCCGTCGACAACGATGCGAAGGTGTTCAGGCTCGCGGAGATTTTCGAGCCGTGCTGTTCCTTTGAATACCCCCTTGACTGATCCGACACCCGCGCGGATGGTTGCTGCAAACGTGTTCTCAGCAGTTTTCTCCAGACGCTCACAACCCGGAATACAGCGTTGCAACACCTCCGGATCCACGAGGCATTGATACACACGTTCTGGAGGTGCGTCGAGTTGGTGAGTGCCTTCCAGTTTCACTTCGCGTGGGCCTTCGCAGCCTGAATCGCACGGCGCGTGTGCACCTGCGCTAGATGGCATCGATACTCGCCGGAGGCGTAAAGATCCGAGTTCGGATCGATACCGTCGCAGACGTGTGTTCCGGCCGTAGCGATCGCATCATCGTCAAGGTTTGCCCCTGTAAGAGCTCCTTCGACGCCCTGCGCGCGATAGGCTTTGGCACCAACGCCGGTGACGGCAATCGCGGCCGACTTGCACGAGCCATCGTCATTCAAATCGAGATGAACGGCGATGCCGACCACTGCAAAACCGGAAGCCGGGTGAGGCACTTTTTGATAAGACTGGCCAAAACGACCTGATGGTTTTTTAATGCGCACTTCGCGAAGTATCTCGCCAGGCTGAAGATCGGTTGTAAAAAGATCGATAAAGAAGTCTTCGGCTTTAACAGTTCGTTCGCCGTTTGGTCCAACTAAGACGAGATCCGCTCCAAGCGCGAGCACCGCGGCCGGCCAATCACCGGCCGGATCGGAATGAGCGATACTGCCGCCGATGGTCCCTTTGTTGCGCACCTGAACGTCGCCGATGCTCTTCGCACATTCAGGCAACAATGGGCAGATGCGCTTCAGAAGATCCGACGACTCCAACTGATAGTGCGTTGTAGTTGCGCCGATCAGGATCTGATCACCCTCTTCGCGGATATAGGCCAGCGACTTGATGCGTGCGATATCAACCAGCAACTGGGGTTGCGCGAGACGCAGTTTCATCGCGGGAATGAGACTGTGGCCACCTGCCAGGATCTTCGCGCCGTCGAGATCGTTCGCAAGCAGTGAAACCGCCTCTTCGAGAGTTGCGGGCGCCTGATAATCAAATTGTGCGGGAATCATTGTTTGCTCCTAATTTCCATTGATAATCCGCCAAACGTTCTCGGGTTTGATCGGCATATCCAGATGGCGCACTCCGAACGGCGCCAGCGCATCGACTATCGCCCCGACGATCGCCGGTGTTGCTCCGATCGTCCCTGCTTCGCCAACACCTTTCACGCCGAGTGGATTTACGGGAGATGGAGTCTCAGTTCGATCCAACTCAAAATACGGAACGTGTTTGGCGCGCGGTACGGCGTAGTCCATCAAAGTGCCGGTCAATAACTGTCCCTGCTCGTCGTAGACCACTTCTTCATACATCGCCTGTCCGATTGATTGAACGATGCCGCCGTGCACCTGCCCGTCAACCAGCATCGGATTGATCACTCGGCCGCAATCATCGACCGCGACGTAGCGCAGAAACTTGATGTCGCCGGTTTCATGATCGATTTCGACAACGGCGATGTGCGTGCCGAAAGGAAAAGTAAAGTTCTTCGGTTCGAAAAAGTAAGTTGCCGAGAGACCAGGCTCAGTATCCGGCGGCAGGTCTTTGGCGAGGTGCGCCGCGAGTGCGATGTCCTGAATTGACAAACTCGACTTGCCCTCGGTTTCCGGTTCGGGCAACGCGCCCGCAGGTGCTTGACCAACAGGCACGACAGGTTCGGAAACTCCGGTAGCGCTGGCGGCGGCTGCTGCCTGTCGCGAATACTGTCCGCCTTCGAACAAAACGTGCGATGCGTCAGCCTGGAGCATGTGGGCCGCAATCTTCTGTGCCTTCTCTTTCAGTTTTTGAATCGCGACAAAAACCGCGGTGCCACCGACAGCAGTGGCGCGGCTGCCAAAGGTCCCAATGCCGTACTGCACGATACCAGTGTCACCGTGAATCACAGTTACGTCGTTGATGCCGACGCCCAGTTCATCGGCAGCGATCTGCGCAAACGACGTCTCTTGTCCCTGACCGTGCGGTGATGCTCCGGTTAATACAGTGACCTTTCCGGTCGGCTCGATTCGGACTGTGGCGCTTTCCCAGCCGCCGGCGGGCATCGCCTGAGATGGACCAAGTGCACAGATCTCGACATAGGTTGAGACACCGATACCGATCAAACGTCCTTCATCACGCGCTTTCTTTTGTTCTTCACGAAGCTGCGCGTAACCGGCGATCTCTTTTGCCTTGTTGAGAGCGGTCTCGTAGTCACCACTGTCGTAATCGAGACCAGTCGCGGTGTGGAAAGGAAACTCACTTGGCGCCGGAAAGTTTTTGCGACGCACTTCAGCGGGATCCGCGCCGAGTTCAGCAGCGACAAGATCCAGCGCGCGTTCGACGACATAAGTGGCTTCGGGCCGTCCGGCGCCGCGATATGCGTCGGTGGCCATCTTGTTCGTGAAGCACCCGGTGATATTCATCTGAATGGCCGGGATCTTGTACGCGCCTGACAGCATCAATCCGGTAAGCGTAGGAATCGCGGGCGTGAGCAGTTGGTGATAAGCGCCGAGATCTGCAAACACACTGTAACGCAGGCCCGTCAAGGTGCCATCGTTTTTGAATCCCACTTCGATATCGCCGACCTGGCCACGCCCGTGAATCGTCGCTTGCATATTCTCGCGCCGCGTTTCGATCCACTTAACGGGTTTGCCAAGCTGCATCGAAATCCAACCCAGCAGCGCTTCTTCGGCGTAAACGTTCAGCTTCGATCCAAAGCCGCCCCCAACCTCAGGCGTAATCACGCGCAACTTGTTTTCAGGAATGCCGATCATGAGCGCAACTTGAGTGCGCATGAGGTGCGGAATCTGGGTCGAGGACCAGAGCGTCAGTTCTTCTTCGCCTGGAAAGTAACGAGCGAGCACGCCGCGCGGCTCCATCGCAATCGGCGCGAGGCGATTATGAAGTATTCGCTGTTTGATGGTGCGATCTGCGGCCGCGAACGCAGCGTCGATATCGCCCTCGCCGGAGGTCAACTTGTACGCGATGTTGTCACCGAAAGCTTCGTGGATGACTGGCCCACCCGCCGCGGCTTTTTCGACATCCGTCACAACCGGCAGCTCTTCAAAATCCACCATAACGAGATCGACGGCGTCTCGCCCTGCATAACGGTCAGTTGCCACAATTGCGGCGATCGGGTGGCCCACGAAGTAAACCTTGTCTGTTGCGAGCACTCGGTGATCGGGAATTTTCAACTCAGGCAAGTTGCTGGCGCATGGCACTGGTCCGATCTTTTTAGCGACGTCCTGGCCGGTGTAGACCGCGACCACGCCCGGTGCGGACAGGGCGGCCGAGGTATCGATCGCAGTGATCTTGGCGTGTGCGTACATTGAACGAACAAATGTGACGTGCAGCGTGCCCGGCAGCGCGATGTCGTTGACGTAATGTGCCAGGCCTCGGATCAGTCGCGGATCCTCTGTGCGTTTTACTCGTTGGCCAACGTAATTGTTTTTCATGATTGCCCCGCCTTCTTCGCTGCGTATTCAACCGCTTCGATGATGTGCTGGTAACCAGTGCAACGGCACAAATTGCCGTCGAGACCGTGACAGATCTCTTCGCGCGAAGGAGCAGCATTCCGCTCGAGCAACTGCGCTGCGGCAACGATCATGCCCGGCGTGCAATAGCCGCACTGTAAGCCATGTTTTTCCCAGAACCCTTCCTGAACAGGATGTAGTTCTCCGTTCCGGGCCAACCCTTCAATCGTTGTTACCGCTGATCCGTCAGCTTGAACAGCGAAGATCGTGCACGACTTAACCGCCTGTCCA
Source organism: uncultured Acidobacteriota bacterium (assembly GCA_963826255.1). Lineage (GTDB taxonomy): Bacteria > Acidobacteriota > Blastocatellia > Pyrinomonadales > Pyrinomonadaceae > PSRF01. Next base: position 3,070,348 of record CAWGWK010000002.1, on the reverse strand, counting down.
TCGAGCATGACGGTACACGCGCCGCACAGCGACGTTTCGCAACCGACGTGTGTACCGGTCAGGTCCAGAACGTCGCGCAGATAATGAACGAGGAGCATGCGTGGCTCGACCTCATCGGTATGAGAGACACCATTCACGCTCAGATTGATAGCCTTTTTCATGAGCTACCTCACTTTTGAAGATTTAGTTTTGTGAAAGAGTTTGCCACAAAGAAGCACAAAAGGCACAAATGATGAGTGTCTTTTGTGCTTTATCTGCCTTTTGTAGCTCAAACTGTGGCTTTGTGAATTCGACGCTTCAAGCGATGAATGCTGCGGCGCACCACTTTGAGCTGCGCGCGGTCGTGAGCTGCGAGCGCCGCTTCTCGTTGCGTCTTCAACTCGCGGATCCGCGCTTTAATCGAACTCTTATCGACTCCGACAACCGAGTGATGCTCGTGTTGAATGCCCAACGCTTTCGAAAGCGCCACGAGCAGATGTTCCTTGTTCATCTGCGTGTAACCCTGGACGGCCTCGTGCTCGATACCTTTCGCCATTTCGCGCAGCTCAGCCACTGTCTTGTGTTTTAGTTGTTCGTACGTAACTTCTGCCATTTTCAGCTCCTGTGTGTGACTTCAAAAATCTGATCGAGATGATGTCGGAGGTGGTCCACGTAATCGCGTATCAGGTATTCGAGTGTGGCCGGTTTATTCCGGTCTACCAGGTTGAACGCGATCTGGTCCAGGCTATGGTTCTCGCGAGGTTTAGTCAGGATGTTTTCAGGTATGACTGAAACCGCGTGAAGAAGATGTAGATTGTAAGAGCTCCAGAGCTGGATCAGATCCGGCCACGACTCATCACGGTATTTTTGCGCGCTCACCCAGCGCTCCTGCTCGTAACCCGGAAAGACGAGATCGTCATTGAACTGCGCCCGCACGAAACGCTGGTGGTTATTGGCGGCTGAATCGACTAAGTGACCGAGGATCTCGATGGGCGCCCAGTTATCCTCAGAGGTGCTGCCCCGGCTCTGTTCCTCGTCTATCTCCTTCAACCGGCCGGTTGCGCTCAGAATCGTTTGGCGAAAATTCCTCAAAAACTGATCGTATTTATCTGGCGTTGACATGGAAGTTGGAATAATATCCCAGTTATCCACAGATTTCACAGATTATTCTGTGTAATCTGTGGATGGTTTTCCCACTCATACCTCGGAGACACCCATGAAAGTTCTTCCCCCAAAGAACCCCCTGGCCTATTTTGTATTTTTCCTGTTGCTGCTCGTAGCGCCGAGCACACTCGCCCAAGAGAGCGCCACCTCCAAAGAGAGGGCGATCTACGATCAACTCAAAGCCTTCTCACTAACCGGCGGTGTCGTCGAAGTTAAAGGCGTCGTACTCAAACGAGTGCGCGCGCAGATCACACTCGACGGCATTGTTTATCTGACTGAACCAGTCAACGGCGTCAGCACGGGCGCGGTGTTCATCGGCGAAGGGAAGTTTATTGCCGAAACACCTGCTAACGATTTCGAAAAAGAAAACGTTAAGCGCCTATTAGGGACCGACGTAATTGACTCTGATTTCAAAACGGCAGTCTTTAGATTCACTGACGACACCGCGAAAGAGTTTGGACAGGCACGACCCAATGCGGCCGCCAACGAGCGTGCACAAAAGCTCGCCCGTGAACTTGACGAACGAACGCTGCGGGAGATCGGCGCAAACTTACCAGCGCGACTTGCCGTCTCACTCTTGAACGCGGAGAAACCCGGTTTCTTCTTTGCTAACTTCGACGGCGGCAAACGCGGTCGATTCTCAATGATCCTGGACCACCAGAATCGCATCCCCGTTTCAAACTTCGACATCAATGCGGGTGAGAAGGGACTCATCTGGGCTTACAACTCCGATGTCTACAATCCGGAAGTGTGGCTCGCCTTTTATTCAAACCAGGACTACCAGCGTGGCGCGGTCGAGTATTCTGATGCGAACGATCAGATTGACATCAAACATTACCAATTGGACATAGACCTGCGTCAGCATTCGAAACACCTTCGACTGAACGCGCAGATCGAGGCAGAACCCAATCAACCAAACGTCCGCGCTATTACCTTCCGCGTAGGCGAAGATCTCGGCGAGTATGATAGCCAACGTCTGAAGAAGCAGATGCGCATTAAGTCTGTTAGGCGAGGTGGCATTGAACTCCCGGCCGTGCAGGAAGATTGGGAAGGTGGTTTCACAGTTTTCCTGCCTGAAGCACTGAAGGCAGGAGAAAAACTGCAACTAAACCTGAATCTCGAAGGCGACTTCATGCGGGATGTGGATGGAATTAACTGCCACTATCCGCGCTCGAACACGGATTGGCTTCCGCGACACGGGTATCTCGATCGGGCCACTTTTGATCTCACTTATCGTTATCCGAAAAAGCTTCTCATTGCGAGTGTAGGTGCACGTATCAGCGAGCAACCTGATGCGGAGGATAAAGACACGCTCGTTTCCAAGTATCAGATGTCGCAGCCGGTTGCGCTGATAACCTTCGCGCTTGGACCATTCAAGCGACACAACGAATCGATCAAGTGGGAGAAGGGAGGCGCTCCTACGCCACTCGAATTCAATTCGTTGGGCGGTGAATTGGCGGCGATTAAAGAAGACTTCATTCTCGCGGAGCTCAACAACGCGGTTAGATACTTCACGGTGTTGTTTGGGGACTATCCCTATCCCGCATTTGGGGCGGCGTTTCATCCGTACGGTTTTGGCCAGGGCTTCCCTTCGTTATTGATGATTCCGCCGACTGACCGCGCCAGCAAATACACCTATCAGTTTATGGCTCACGAAACGGCGCACCAGTGGTGGGGCAATATCGTCGCGTGGCGTTCCTATCGCGATCAGTGGCTTAGTGAAGGGTTCGCTGAATACTCCGGAATCCTTTATACGGGACTGCGAGACAGTTCCGGTGCAAAGAATGATCTACTCGGAAGTTTGCGATCCTCTCTTAAGGATGCGCCAATCACGACCACAGGTGTCGGCAAAGGCCGGCTGGTTGATGTTGGACCAATTATTTTGGGTCACCGGTTACAGACGAGTAAAACACTCGGCGCGTATCAAGCTCTCATCTATAACAAGGGCGCGCTGGTACTGCGTATGCTCCACTTCATGTTGAGCAATCCGGGCAATGGTGACGGGCAACCGTTCTTCACCATGATGACTGACTTTGTCGAGCGTCACCGAAACAAGACAGCTTCAAGTGACGATTTTCGAGCCGTGGTGAACGAGCACTTTGCCAGGACGCCGATCGCTAAAAAATATGGGATGACTGATCTGAACTGGTTGTTCTACCAATCGGTTTATCAAAGCGCTCATCCGTCTTATGAAATGCAGTACAAGATCGAGGACCAGCCGGACGGAAAAGTGATGGTTTCGGGAATGATCGTTCAGGAGAATGCGCCCGCGGATTGGATAATGGTGCTGCCCGTTAAGTTTTCATTTGACGCGAAGCAGGAGGCAATGGGAACGGTGTTCGTGCAGGGTCCGTCGAGTCCGTTTCAAATAAGGTTGCCGAGGCGCCCGAAGAAGGTCGAACTCGATCCGGAGCGTTGGATACTTTCGGAAAGAATTTCGGCCAAAGGAAATTAGACAGGATTTACAAGATGTTTCAGAATTTGCAGGATGAATCCTGTAAATCTTGAAAAATCCTGTAATCCTGTACGGAACTAGCTGCATCCAAGGGACGTTTAATGGGCATGCGGCGGTTGTCGAAAATCTTTGCGGGGGTGGCGGTGACATTGTTGTTACTGGTCGTCACTGGTGCCTACGATGCCCTTTCAGAGAAGCTCCACTTCTACGCGGCGGTTGCCAAACTCTACAGCCAGGCTCCTGATTCAAAGATAGCGATGCCTTTTGAAGATGTCTCAAAAAAGGCAATTGCGGACACTTGGCATGCGCCGCGCGGAACAGGGCGCCGACACGAAGGTCAGGACATCTTCGCGCCGAGGGGAACACCCATTCTTTCCGCGACAAACGGATTCGTCTACAAGATTGGTGAGAACATCCTCGGCGGTCAGACAGTATCAGTGATCGGTTCAGGCGGTCGCGTTTACTACTACGCTCACCTCGATAGATACGCTCCAGGACTTGAAGTCGGCGATCGCGTTTCAACTCGCACGGTGCTGGGCTTCGTTGGCACGACCGGAAACGCACAAGGCACGCCGCCTCATCTTCATTTCGGTGTTTACACATTGAACGGCGCGATCAATCCGCTGCCACTACTTACCGATCGCACTGACCCAGTTCTTACAAAGAACAAACCAAAACAGAGCAAGAGTAAACGACCTTTAGTAAGCCGCAAAGCGTGAGTTGAAAATAAGATTCTCACGCAAAGGCGCAATGTAAGACCGCAAAGAAGGACTTAATTTTATCTTTGCGTCTTCCTCTGCGCCTTTGCGCCTTTGCGTGAGAAATCTTTTCCATAGCCCGTTGCCGTTGACTCATATCCCGCCTTCGGCTTATTGTTCGCGACAATTTAATTTCCCCTTGTCGGAAGGAGTTCACGATGCGACCCCGGTATCTCGCTGTCTCGATTCTTGTTCTCTCCTTAGTCATCTCAGTTTTTCTTCTGGCCCCACGATCTGAAGCAAACAGTTCGTCTCAGGATCCACCGGCGCCACCAGCCGGAGCGCCTGGCCAGGAACGTCCCGGCCGCCCGGATCAGTCACCCGAACCAAAGCCTTACGATCGTGTGATCACTAAAGAAGCGAAGTCGGATGAAGGTATCTTCACCATTCACACGATCAAGGAAAAGGTCTACTACGAAATCCCAAAGAGCGAGTTGATGAAAGAGTTTCTTTGGGTGAGCCAGATTGCCAGGACAACACTCGGCGTTGGCTATGGCGGGCAGGCTGCGGGAAATCGAGTGGTGAAGTGGGAGCGCAAAGGCAATCGCATCCTATTGCGAAATGTCGCTTATGACGTTGTCGCCGATCCGAAGCTTCCCGTGTCGCGCGCGGTGCAGGCTGCAAACAACGACACGATCATCATGGCTTTTAATATCGAAGCTTTCGGTAAAGACGACTCAGCCGTGATCGACGTTAGTCGGCTTTTCACGAATGAGGTCACAGAGTTTAGCGCTCGCACTCGTTTGCGTGCTCGTGGCTTCGATGCCTCGCGTTCCTTCATTGAAAAGACCAAATCGTTCCCGACAAATATCGAAGTCGAAGTGTCACAAACTTACACGTCCCCACCAGACATGACGCCCGCTGGTGGTGGTGGACCACAACCTCCTCCAAATCCGTTCGCGCAGGGTATGCGTGCCGGGACAAACGCGACGGTCGTGATGCACTACAGCATGGTGAAACTTCCTGACAGGCTGATGATGCCGCGTTTGTTTGACAAGCGCGTCGGCTATTTCACGATTCGCAAGGTCGATTACGGCATTGACGAACAACGTGCGCCGCAGCGCACTTACATCACTCGCTGGCGTCTGGAAAAGAAAGATCCAAACGCCGAGATCTCTGAGCCAGTCAAGCCGATTGTCTACTACGTAGATCCGGCGACGCCGGCGAAGTGGGTGCCGTGGATCAAGAAGGGAATCGAGGATTGGCAACCTGCGTTCGAAGCGGCGGGCTTCAAGAATGCGATCATCGCGAAGGAAGCGCCGTCAAAGGCTGAGGATCCTCATTGGGACGCGGAAGACGCGAGATATTCAGTCATTCGTTACCTGCCCTCAACAATCATGAATGCCTCTGGGCCTCATGTTAACGATCCGCGCACGGGGGAGATTCTCGAGTCAGACATTCAGTACTACCACAACGTAATGAACCTGCAACGCAATTGGTACTTCTTGCAGGTTGGGCCACTCGACGCGCGCGCGAAAAAACTTCCACTACCTGACGATCTTATGGGCCGCCTGGTCCAGTACGTGATTGCGCACGAGGTCGGACATACACTCGGCTTTCAACACAACATGAAAGCCAGTGCCACGTATCCAGCCGAAAAAGTTCGCGATGCGCAGTGGCTGAAGACGATGAGTCACACGCCGACGTTGATGGATTACTCACGCTTCAACTACGTGGCGCAACCCGAAGACAACATTCCACTCGAAGCTCTCATTCCACAGATCGGGCCGTATGACAAATGGGCGACGATGTGGGGTTACAAACCGATTCCGGGAGCCAGGACTCCTGACGAAGAGAAGAAGAAGCTCGATGAATGGGCCAGGGAACAGGATTCAAAACCGTGGCTGCGCTTCTCGACCGCCGATTCGCGTGGTTCCGATCCGGGTGAGAATACCGAAGCGGTGGGTGATGGTGATGCGATCGTCTCAACCGGTCTCGGTATCAGGAATTTGAAACGCGTGGCCGACATGCTGTTGACGGCGACGTCGCGGCCAGGTGAGCCGTACGACGATCTCGAAGAACTTTACGGAGGCATGCTGGGCCAGTGGGCGACTGAGTTGAATCACGTCACGTCGATTGTCGGCGGCTTCAACTCACAGCAGAAACACGCCGGTCAGGACGGTGTGCGCTTCGTGATTGTTCCCAAAGAACGACAAGCTGCGGCCGTGCGTTTTCTTAACGAGAACGCGTTTGCCACACCTTCATGGGCCGTCAAGGCCGACATACTGAGACGCATCGAGCCTGCAGGCGCGATAGCACGCGTGAACGCGGCTCAGGAGCGGGTGTTGAACTCGCTCTTCAGCAACACGCGATTCGATCGTCTGGTTGAGCAGGAGGCGATTGACGGGATGGCGGCGTACCGGCCGACCGACTTTATGACCGACGTTCGTCGGGGGATCTGGAGCGAGCTCGAAGGTGGTCCAGTCCGCATCGACGTCTACCGGCGTAACATTCAGAACTCGTACATCGACTTGCTTTCGACGAAGTTGAATGTGCGGCCGTCAGTCACGGATGATTATCGTGCGCTGATCAAGGCTGAGCTTCGTGATCTGAGTGCAGCGATCGGTGTGGCGATGACGCGAGCTACTGATCGCCAAACGCGCGCGCATCTCGCCGACGCTCGGGATCAGATTGCGAAAGCGTTGGATCCGAAGTTTGCCGCGCCCGCGCCGCCGACAGCGGTGGCGTTTCCGTTTGGGTTTGACGATGAGTTTAAGTTCAACTCGACGGCGTTGGAAAATTTCGATTCGCGTGAGTGCTGGCCTGACTATGCAGTTCGTATTCGGCCACGAGAGCACTAAGAATAGATCGCCACAAAAAGGCACAAACGGCACAAACTCAGTAAAGGCACAAAGTCATTTTTGTGCCTTTTGTGCTCTTTGTGGTTCAAGTAGGTTTGTTGTGTGATCGGTGACGCTTGCGTGTCCGGAGTGTAAAGCTGGTGAGTCGCTTGCGTGTTGATCTAATTGCCGTTGCTCGCGCTGTGGTCTGATCAACAGTCCGGCGATGATGTGTCCTATACCTGTGGTCGCCGGCAACAATCCAAACAGCCAAATAATCTTCACGACAGGATCGATCTCAAACGGGATCTGATCGATGATGTGAGGTGGCAACTTCAGAACGAGTACGGCCGAAAGATAGTACAAGAACACCATCAAACCTACGCCGGAAAACAACGAGACCACGCCTTTCGAGATGTGATCCTCACGTTTCTCCGCGGGTGTTTTCCTCTTCCTGAATTCGATCCAGGGCCGGCCACCCGGTTTGGATTCGGGTGAGATCTCCGCGATCTCCTGATTCATGCGATCAAGAGCGCCTGAGACTTCATCTGAGACGTGGTCGACCTTGAGTCCCTTGACCATCTCCCTGATCTTCGGCAGGGGACCCCGATCGCTCCTGGCTACAGCCTCACTGAGCGCGACGGCTTTTCCAATCACCTTGAGGTTCGCGCCACAGACACGGCAATACTGCATCGATTGAGAGTCTGTACCACATTGAGGGCAATACATAATTGTCGAAACGTACCAGAAGCTTGTTTGGTTCCTTTTCTTCTGCGTATCTCTGCGTACCACGGCGTTCTCTGCGGTGATCCGACTTTAACGCAGAGCACGCAGAGATACGCAGAGAACCGCAGAGATCATTCGTAACTCAATGCTTCTACTGCATCTTGTCGAGCTGCACGCAGAGCCGGATAGAGAGCCCCAATCGTACCACCCAACAATCCTACGGCAAGCGCAATTAGCACCCAGCGAGGTTCAATCTCGATTGTCAGATTCGTCGTGCGCATCACTGCCAGCCGTGCCAGCATCGTCAACAACACTCCAACCACCACACCGAGCACACTGACGATGATCGCCTCCTGCTCAATCACCCAGGCAATCGCAGTCTTCGACATACCGAGCGACTTGAGGATTCCGATCTGCCGCGTGCGTTCAGTTACAGTCGTATACATCGCGAGCAAAATCACGAGCATACTGATCGCCGCTGCAACACCGACGACTACGTTGATGAATATATTCAACGCCGGAACACCACTAGCGTAAATCTCCGGAAGATCGCGCGTGAAGATAAGTTGATCGTCAGGGAAACGCTGGAGGATCTGCGCGGCGACTTCGTCCTGTTTGGCCGGATCGACACATGCAATCAGAATAGCTGACGCGCGATTCTCGGCGCCTTCCTGCTCTTGTATCGTCTTCAGCGGTATCTTGATGCGACCACCGCCGGGCGGTTCGTAAACACCAACAATCTTAAATGACCGCTCGAAAAGCTGAACCGTGTCGCCAATTTTCGCGTTTCGGTTTCTCTTCCACTCGGGATCGATGATCGCCTCATCGCCCGACTCAAGTTTTCTTCCTTCGCGAATCGTGATGCCAGCGAGGTTCGCATATTGATCGTATTCAATTCCATCGATCAGACGTTGTCCAAAACCAGAGTCGCTCTTGTCGAACGTTTGGCCAATTGGAGTTGCTGCCCTGACACCGGGAATGGCGGCGAGCTCGGCAGCGTGTGACGCCGGCAGCCGGAATTGAGCGCCGCCGCCGAATCCGACTGATCCCGAAGCGCGGATCATCAGCTCTGCGCCAATGTTCGACTCTCGTCTACCACGTTCATGCAACACACCATGTGCAAGACCGACGGTGAAAACGATGAGCAGCACTCCCACAGCCGTACCCAAAATGCTAACGGCGGTCCGTGCAGGTCGATGAGCGATATTTGAAAGTACCAGGCTATCCATAAGACGTTGTAATCGCGGGCTCCGATCAAGGATACGACGCCACGCGTTGGGGAGCGTGCGCCAGGTAAGCACAAGGAGGCCAATAGAGGTCCAACCGACAATCGCCGCTTTGCGCACGAGCGCCAGGGCAAGTCCGGCCGCGGGCGTGAAGCCGAGTCCTTTTTGCAGGATGACCTCGGTGCCGCCTTCGTAGACTCCGATTGTTCCGGGAACGAATGCAAATGCAAAGTTGATGACTTTTGTCAGAGACTCGATGATGTACGCCTGGGCCACTTGCGGTTGAAAACCCAGCATCTTGAGCGCCACGAAAACCTCGACGACGCTCGTCACATGCGCCAGCAGGTTGCACCCGATCATCACGAAGAACGCAGTCGGATGATGTTTATAGAAGTCGTAAACTTTCGACTCGAGGTTATAGATGTGGTCGCGTCGCTTGAGTATGACTTTCGGACTAAGTCGTAGTTGGGCCAGGCGATCGATGATCCAGGTCATGAGCATGACGCGGCGTTTCGCGGCAAACACAGCGATCAGTATTCCCAGCGCTGCCACAGTCGCAATTGCCAGCAGGACCAGGTAGACGGATGGAGGCAGAGGATACCGCGCCAGCATCACACAAGCGCCGCTCAACACGAAAAAGACGACCGAGAGATTGTAGAGCAAGTTGTCTACAACCAGTGCCGGGACGCCGTAAGTCAGTGGCACTCGTTTTCTCAGCAACGCTACCTTCGTTGCTTCTCCAAGTAGTGGACCAGTGAAGGTTAAAAAACTGATGGCTTCGCCGCCGAGACGCGCGGCAAAGGCGTGTCGAAAGCTAATGCGCCGGTGCTCCGCAGGCACTGCTGCGCGCATCGAGATCGTGCGGAGGAAGTGACGCAGTCCACTCAGACCAAAGATGACAAAGAAGCCGAAGCCGACGCGCAGGAGTGCGTCGAAGAGAGGCTGAACCCCGACGCGGTTGATTACAAAGATGAGCAGGCCGAGGCCGAGCAGAAAGGCTAGTGTCTGAAGCCAAACGAAAGATCGTCGTGAGTTGGTAGTAGTAGATTCCGGTTCTTCGGAGAGTTCTTCTGTTTCGCCGGCTGGCCAGTTTTTTGCAGACTCTGCCATCTAGTTTCTTTTCAGTTGCTATCCACAGATTACACAGATTGATCTGTGGATGATCAACGCGCCGATTTCTCCTGCTGGACAGGCAGTAACTCCTTCACGATATGTCCGGGGAACGCTCTGAATCCCTTCTCCCAAAGCTCTGGAACAGGCTTACTATCATCGCGTAAATTTCCGGTTAATGCCAACAGGGTTGGAACAAAACTAAGACTATCGTAAGGCGCCTCGATATTGACCGCGCGGGGCAGATTGGTCTTTTGGCCACCGGCAATCATGAAAACAGAGTGCGTTGAGATCCGGAAGAACGAGCCATGATTCCCGCCCGGATTAAAACCGCGAACATCAAAGTTCCAATGGTCCTGCGCTACGATCAGCATGTCAGCCTCGACCAGCTCACGCTTGCGGCGCGCGTAGTTTCTCATCAAGCGAGCGTCGTCGCTGAGCGCGGGGTCTTGCGCTGAAAGGCTTTCGATAGGATGACGCGCGAGCTCTTCGTGAAGTCCCACCAGCCCATTCGAATAATGAGTTTTGTGTAGAGCTTCCAGCCACTCAGAATCCGTATGCCACGCGCTGAGCCAAGCCGTCTTGTCAGTACCCGGCACTTTCAAATTCGGGTCCTCAAAGATCTCCAACGGTAAGCCCGCCTGCCAACTGATGACTTTGAACTGCAAGCGCCCATTCGCATCCTGTGTGAGATTACTGATCGGCACGTAACGAAGACTCAATTCACCGGCAGCATTGCGACGAGAAAGCAAGAGAGCCTGACGAGTGGCCCCGGCAGTTACCCAGACTACATCCTCGTCTATATCACGATCCTCGATCAGTGGCAGAACAAGATCACGCGACAACCTGATCGCGATCAGATCAACCGGTTTATTGCCCACTCCACGCTGAACATTATTTCTGACGGATATTCCCTGAAGCATCGCGAAGTAGTCGATCCGCACAAAACTTTTTTCGACGTTCAAAGATCCATCACTATTCAAAACGAAACCATCCGGACCAAGGCCGACGATGTAATTCTGAAGTTGATGGATTGTGTTCCGGTTACCCATCGACTCCTTTGGAATGATGGACGGAATCTTTATCTTCGCAGGCGCGAACGCTTCCGACGAAAGCGACAGGAGATTGTAAAGTGTGGCCGCATATTCGTTGTATCGACGGTGTTCAGCCAGCCAGCGATCAAGCTGCACCCAGATGCGCTTCGATGCATCGTCCAGGCCGGCGTCCTGCTGTTCTTTCGTGAACTTTTTGGGTTGTGCCTCCCAGAGTTTACGTTGTTCCTCGATGGCGCGGTTGAGCGCATTCAACTCGTTAGTTAATTCATTCAAGTCTTTCTGCCACTCATTTCGTCTCCTATCGATGACGGCGAAGAAGGCATTAGTCGCAGCTTTGCGGATTTCCGGCTTGAAGTCATTGCGCTGGAGTTGCTGGAGCAGAATGTGCAGCACGTTGAGATCACTGTCGCGCAGATGTACCGACGCACGTTCATTCCCGTCGAAGTCAAGCATCGCGGTTGGATAGATGGTGCTTTCGCCTTTCAGATAGTAAGTGTCGGGCGTGGTCGTGGTAATCAGAGGCACAAGCGGATTGACGCCTTTGATCGAATAGTCGAGCATCAGGCGACGTTTAGTGACTACGTGATGACCACCGCCGGTCCGGCTACCGAGCAGTTTTACGAGATTGTAGCCCTGGCTATAGATCCTCTCGTCGGTATTGAAGCCGTGATCTGAAACCACAACGAGCGCTGTCTCCTCAGCCATCGGACTCTTCTGGATCGTGGTCCAAATTTGTCCGATAACTGCGTCCATCTGCTTCAGCACAAACAGGTGCGACTGCGTGTCGTTATTGTGATGCGCGACGTGATCGAAGTCGGGCATGAACAGATCAAGATAGCGAAGCTTTGGATCTGCCAACCTGGTGAGCAACTCGCGCACGAGTTGATCCGTTAGGGCGCTTCTAACCTCGAACCCCATCGTCCACTCGTCAAACAATTCTTTGGGCGACTTCAGGAAACGATTCTGCAAACTACCCTGCAAAGTTGAATACCGCGGGCCACGTAGAAACAACGAATACGTGATGTAACGTTCGTTGTGCGGATATGCGTCAGGCAGCAGCGGCAGTCCGAGTGCGTCCAGCACTTCAACTGCGCGCATATCGACTCGCGCGCCACTGATGCCGCCTACGTAAAGCTGCCAGAAATTGAGGTAGTCGTAAGTATCGAGTGTGTAACGATCGAATTCGACATTTCCTTTTATTTGCAGGTGCTGGCCCGTTTCGAGTAACGACCACGCGGGAGCAGACAGGCTCATACCGCGAACGTAAAAATTTGAAAGCCTCGCGCCGCGTTGATAGAAGATGTGATCGATCCAGGGCAGGACACTTTTGCCTGACTGTGGATCCCGTTGGTTCACCAAACGATCGATCAGATCGTAAGGTAGTCCATCACATTTGATTACGACGAGACGTTTTGGTTGAGCGAGTGAAGCGCCGGCAACGCATAGAAGAAAAAGAAGTATCCTCGCAACGGCGCAAAGGCGCAAAGCAAGCGAATTTAGGTAGTGTCTAGGCTTGAAATATTTCTCTGCGTAATCTCTGCGTGTCCTCTGCGTCTCGGCGGTGAATGCAGAGTTAAGGCCAGTAAACCGCCGAGACGCAGAGGACACGCAGAGACTACGCAGAGATGAAATTAAGACACCAATCGAATTAACGTCTTTGCGCCTTTGCGCCTTTGCGAGAAATTTCGGGCTGCACATTGTTACGGTTGACCGGTATTAGCTGGTGAACCGCTGATTGTCGCGGCGACTGGTTGGACTCTTGGGTTCTTACCGCGAAGGTACTCACTTGCAAGATCGCGCAGCCCTTTGTCGAGATCGTTATTCTGCGAGATTCGCAGCAGCTCATTCTTCGCCTTTGAGCTGTTGATGCGCGAGAGACTGTCGAGACAAGCGCGACGTGTTTCATCGTCCCTTGTGCGCGCGAAGATTTTTGCCGTCGCTGCCGCGGCGTTTGCGCCCGCTTCGGGTCCGTGCTCCGCAATGAAGTTCAGCGATCTCCTGATGTCTTCGAGGTTCCAGGTTATATCTACATTCGCACTTGACCTGGCAATCTGCTGCAAGAACCTCGTGTGATACTGGAGTCGCCGTGCGATATCCAGTCGACTCTCCAACTCGTCCGTAAGTTCTTCGCGGTGAACGTACTTCCCAAACGTCAGAACGTTCATGAGGCGCAAGGCAAAGCGCGCTTTGGGTCCATGTTCCAAAGGCATCATCTCGGCCCGTCGATCGCGTTCAATCTTCGCAGCCAGCCCTTCAGGATCTTTCGCAAAAGCGAGCAGCGCCTGGTATTGGGCGAGGGCAATGGAGGCTTCAGCATTCCCGTCGTTTTCGAAAGGATTAACTGACATCGTTTCGAGTCGTCCACTGACTTCAGATCGAAGCTCAGGGTCCATCGAAGTGTTGAGCGCAAGCAACAGTTTCAGTTGAGAATACGTCTGCAAACGCGAAGGTTGATTGACATCTATTCCGCGCCGGCCGGTCACGAAATCGAAAACAGTGCGACCGAGAAAGAACGGCAGATTGCCGAACTTCGAAAGCGACAGGATATTTCGCGTGACATCGTTCAGCACGCGACGCGACATCTCGCGCTTCTTGGGATTGTAGCTGTCGCGGAAGTCGACGAGCAGCATTGGGATCTTCGGATTATCGAGACCATAGAGCCCCAGCGGAATCATCTCCACTGCTTCCGCGCCTGGTGTTTGACTATCAACCGGATGGTTCTCGGAGTCAAAGTAGCGCGTTTCAACATAGCCTTGCCACTTCAGTAGTCGCTTGTCAGTCCAGGGATTCGCGATATTGAGAAAGCGTCCGCTATAGCGCGTTGATGGCTGCTTGAGTAGATCTCGTTTAGCGACCCAGAGCAGGGCGTGAGTTGCGCTTCCGTCCGGCATCAGCAGTGGTTCGAAATAGAGTGATTCGGATTCAGCTCTTTGGCGCAGCAGTTCCCAATTGTGTCCGCGCTCGTCTCGAGTTTGCGTGGTCTTTTTGGAGTAGTAGCTCTGTAAATTTGAATCGTCGACGAGTCCGCCAAACGTTTTATCGCTTAGCATCAACCGCGCCTGGATCGTCGCCAACTCCGCACGAGTGAAAGCCGACTCACCTTTGACGGCTTCATAAAGCGCCAGCACTGACAGCGCGCGAATGAGATGCGATCTGCGATAGTCGCTGCTGTTGCGTCTGTAAGCACTCGTTGACGCTTTTATCGGAGTACCGTAAGGATCGAGCAAAATATTTTGGAGTGCAGTCCAAAAAATCTTGTCCCAGACTTCGCTCTCGGGCGCTGCGAGATCCAGTGCCGGCGGCGGAGACTTGGTTAGGCTCTCTTTATTGCCGACTCGCGTGTAGAAGAAAGGAATCGCTGCCGCCAAACGTTGTTTGATCGTTGGCCGGGTGTATGTCAGTGGCCAGACATAGCGCAGTCGATTGTTCTCGGCATTATCGTCGCCCAGAGTGTCGCGCAAAATAGACACCAGTGGTATCCATTTGTCGTTTTCAGGAGACTCCTCAGTGAACTGCAGCCCAGCGAGCTTCGCGTGCACAGTAATCAGTTCCGCGCCGCCCGCAACCTCCACGCGTTCGAGCCGGAGGATCTGAGACAGTGCTACGGCGGGATCAGTTTCCCCGGAGTCGAGGAAATTTACCCCTTTGGCTTTGGTGATTGTCGGGACTAACGGTGAGATAACGAGCAGAAAAGCTATGAAAAAGCTCGCCCTCAGGTGCCAGTGCCTACGCGTTTGGATCTTCATCCTGATTGCTTTGAACACTCGAAATCTGGCAGATGGGGAGTTTGTGCTGCATCCTTAAACTACAAGTCTTGAAAGACGCTCAACAACTTCAAAGTTCGGAACTTCAACTGCAATAGTCATGCCCCGCAAGGGGCAAAACCAATATACATTACTCTAAGCTCTCGTGGACCGATTTTGTGCCAGACGTGTGACACGTCCTGCATTGTAACAATCCGCCATCGGATGCCTGTCGCTAATGACCCGTTGCCGTCAATGGTAGCTTTCGTCCCGTTAGGGACGACATGTTTATAGTTATGACAACTAAAACTCTCGCGCTCCGTCAGGAGCGCCATGTGTGTGACAGTGAACATGTCGCTCCTACGGAGCGAATACTTCCTACCTATTTATAGCTATAAACATGCTGCTCCTACGGAGCAAAACCACTTAGCTTTCGGTGCTTAAGACGATTTTGGCTGTGGGGTCGTTAACGCGCGGGGGATTTGTCTGAGGATTGTCCTGCGGTCTCGGGTTCCTTGGTTTCCTTCGGCGGTGCGTCCCAGCCGGCGCGTGCGAGGATACCGAGACCGAAACGAATTGGGACTGCGAAGTTTGAGGCCTGATTCTCTGTGAAGACCGCAAAGTTGACACCAATTACACGACCCGACGGTCCAAACAACGGCGCGCCAGATCCTCCTTCGGCTGTACGTGCGTCGTAGACGATCCGGCGAACGTCCAAATCGGTAATGTTCCCCTGCGTCGTGAGGGGTTGAATGCGTTTTGTTTCCGCAAGGTATCCGAGTTGGGCCATGGGCGTGCCGTAACGTTGTTGTATTCCTCTCGACTCTGCATCGTCCAGCAATGCGAGCAGTCGATCGGGACCGGACGGATAACCCATCATCACCACTGTCTTACCGACCGCCACTGCATCCGGATCCGTTTCCAAAGGAAGCACCGGAATCGTTACCGGAATTTCGGGCATCATCAAGCTGCACACGGCAAGGTCGTCTCTTTGCGAGGCAGCTTTGAACTCCAACTGAATCGCCTGCGTGAAACCCGGAAAGTAAGCAATCAGTCGTCGCAAACGCGGCTGGGCCTTGAGACTATCGCCGATGCTTTGCGCACGATCGTCTGCGATCCATGGTTGAGCGATGTGGCGGTTCGTCATTACAAATCCCTGGCCTACGTGAAAACCGGTACCGACAAATTCATACTCAGCGATCGCCGCGTTTCCTTCCGGCGTTAACGCTTCGGGCGCGCCACTCTGCACCGCGGATCCGCTGTCATTCAATTGCGCCTCGGCGTATCGGAGTGGCCGGCCTGTGCCTGCCTCGACAAAATAAAAAGAACCCGCAATCAGGCAAACACCATCTCCGTACTCACTGCGAAGCTTCACGGCGAGTGAAAGACTGTTCTGCAACTGCTTGGTTGACTCATCGATGTTGGTTATCTGCTCGTTGGTTTTTGAAACCTGATCTCGCATGCGGCCGAGTTGAACGCCTTGCTCATCGATGAGCCGCCGGCTGCGCTGGAGTTCTTTGTACATCGCGAAGCCGAGGTAAAGCATGCCGCCTACCAACGCAATGGCAATGGCGAGGGTTACTAACTTCGTACTGGGCTTGATTTCGCGTACGAGTTCGCGGGTAAACTCTCGCAGGAACACCTTGGCATCGTCACGCCTCGCGGTCGCTGCTGACTCGATTGCCGCCGCTTCGATGAATGGCGCCACATGCGGCTCGCGAGACGCAGCGGGAACCACAGCAGGAAGCGCGCGAACCGGAAAGAAGTGAAGTACGAGATCAGAGTCCCTGATCCGAAACTCGTCGCCATCGCGAATCTCGCTACCTGAAGCGAGAGGTTCACCGTTCAGCGTCAGTGCAGCCGCTGGGTCGAAATCGGTGACGCGATAAGATCCATTCGTACGGCTCAGCTCGAGCAATACGGTGTTTGTGGCGGATTTGGGCAAACTTGACGAGCGGAGTCGCAGGTCACAGCTTTCGGAAGCCCCAATGCGAACGCTATCGTCGGTGAGGATTTCGGTATGCCGGTCGTCGCCCGAGGAGATGTGGATAACGAGGCCAGATGCCATAAAGAGTTACAAAGCCCTCGACGCCCATTCTACAATGAAGTCGAGCCGAAGAGTTAACGTTAATGGCTTATGCGGTGCTAGCATGAAGTTGAAGTGAGGAAGTGACCTTGGCAGACGTGGATTTTATAGATGACTGCGATCGTTTGGTTGAGCTGGCGCCGATTGCCGCGGCTTCGATCCAGCATCACGTATTTGTTTGTACTGGGAAGTCGTGCTCCGCGGTAGGTAGCGTGGAGGTTCTTGCCGCTTTTGGGCGTGAGCTCAAGGCTCGCGGGCTTCAGTATGGCAAGGCGAAGAAGGGTTGCAATCCGAATGGGTCGGTAGTGTTGACTGAGTGTGCGTCAGTTGGGTTTTGCGCGATCGGCGCGGCTGTGATGGTTTATCCCGACGGTGTTTGGTACGCGCAGGTTATGGCGAGTGACGTTCCGGAGATTGTTGAGGAACACATTGTGAATGGGCGGCCGGTTCAGCGTCTGGCGCTGTTGAAAGTGCCAAAGCCATCCACAGATTAAGTCTTCATCTCTGCGTAATCTGTGGATGGTTTCCAACGAAGGACGGGCTTACGGGCGGCCGTTGCTTCATCGAGACGACCAATGCGGGTGTCATGAGGCGCGTTCAGCACCAGCTCCGGATTCTCGACAGCCTCACTGGCAATCGATTTCATCGCCGCAATGAACTGATCGAGTTCCTGTCAACCGACTGACTCCGTCGGTTCGATCAGCATCGCTCCCTGCACAATCAATGGGAAGTAGATCGTCATCGGATGAAATCCGTAGTCGATCAAACGCTTCGCGATATCGAGCGTGTGCACTCCTTTGCGCGACTGTCGCTTGTCCGTGAACACGACTTCGTGCATCGGCGCACCGGCGAATGGTTTGTCGTAGTCGTCAACAAGACCTGCCGCAACATAACGAGCATTCAGCACCGCCGCTTCGGTCGCTTCACGCAAACCGTCGTTGCCGTGAGTCAGCGTGTATGCAAGCGCGCGCAACATCATGCCGTAGTTTCCAAAAAACGCTTTCACACGGCCGATCGATCGCGGCTGATCGTAATCGAGGCGGAATGTTGACTCAGCAAACTTAACGATTCGCGGTACCGGCAAGAACGGTTCGAGTTCTTTCGTGCAGCAACAAGGACCGCAGCCTGGTCCACCTCCGCCGTGCGGAGTCGAAAAAGTCTTGTGCAGGTTCAGGTGAATTACGTCCACGCCCATGTCGCCGGGACGCGCCACGCCGACGAGCGCGTTCATGTTCGCGCCATCCATGTAAACGAGGCCGCCGGCTTCATGAACGATGTCGCAGATCTGTTTGATGTTCCGCTCGAACAGTCCGAGTGTGTTTGGGTTGGTCAACATCAAACCGGCGACTTCACCGTGCGCGCAAAGTTCACGCAAGTGATCGAGGTCGGTTAGACCTTCTGCGGTAGATTTGATCGTCTTGACTGAGAAGCCCGAGAGGTGTGCTGACGCCGGATTGGTTCCGTGGGCGGAGTCGGGAATCAGCATCGTCCGTCGATGCGAGGCGGCAGCGCCGTCACGCGCATCGAGGAACGCGCGGATGATCATGATTCCGGTCATCTCGCCGTGTGCGCCGGCGGCTGGCTGCAAAGAAATACCGGGTAACCCTGTGATCTCCGCGAGGTGTTGCTGGAGTTCGTAAATGACCTGCAACGCGCCCTGTGCATCCTGCTCGTTCGTCAATGGATGAAGATTGGCGAACCCTGCAATGCGCGCGACTCGCTCATTCAGACGCGAGTTGTACTTCATCGTGCACGAACCTAATGGATACATGCCGAGATCGATCGAGTAGTTCCAGGTTGACATGCGAATGAAGTGACGAATCACGTCGACTTCGCTGACTTCCGGCATGCCTTCGAGATCGTCGTCCCGGCGGAACTCCGCGGGAATCTCTAGTGAGACTTCATCCACGTCGAGAGCAGGCAAACGATACCCGATGCGTCCTGTCTGAGAGCGCTCGAAGATGAGTTGCTCGTTTGGGCTAATGTGCTTGCTGACTTTTGTGATTCCTGTCGTCATAAAAACAAAGCAGTCTCCCGCAAAGGCGCAAAGGCACAAAGGAAATCTTCGGATTGAAATTCTTTCTTTGCGCCTTTGCGCCTTTGCGGGAGAATTTTTTTCAAAATCTCGACAGCCCCTCTACCAATGCATCAATCTGCTCGCGGCTGTTAATTTCAGTAACACAAACAAGAAAATCGTTTGGTCGATCGGGCATGAATCGCGACAGCGCAATACCGCCGTCGATTCCTTTTTCTTTACCCAAACGCGAAAGCAAGTCCACCGCATTGCTCGGGCCGCGCACGACGAATTCGTTAAAACAAGGCCCGGAGAGGGGAAGTGAATACCCCTTTACTCCTGCAATCGCTCGCGCAGCATACGCCGCCTTCTGCGCGCACTGACGTGCGGCCTCCTGAACACCCCGGCGACCCATCGTCTCCAGATACACAGTTGCCGCCAGCGCAATCAATCCTTCGTTAGTGCAGATGTTCGATGTCGCTTTCTCCCGGCGAATGTGTTGTTCGCGAGTGGCCAGCGTAAGCACAAAACCTCGACGTCCTTGTTTATCGTAAGCCTCGCCGACGAGACGTCCGGGAATCTGCCGCGCATACTTTTCGCGCGTTGCAAAAAGCCCGACGTATGGACCACCAAACGACAGCGGCACTCCAAACGATTGTCCTTCAGCCACGACGATGTCAGCGCCACACGCGCCTGGCGACTTCAACAGTCCCAAAGACATTGCTTCGGTAATCACAACCACCAACAGCGCACCCTTGGCATGGGCTGCATCTGCCAGAGCAGAAACGTCCTCGATACAACCAAAGAAGTTTGGCGATTGAACGACGAGTGCTGCTGTCTCGTTATCGACTGTTTCTGCTAACGACTTCCACGACTGACCGGTGCGTTCGTCAAACGGAACAACTTCGAGATGGATACCCGCATGCTGAACATAAGTTCTGACAACTTCGAGATACTCAGGGTGCGCGGCGCTCGATGCGATGGCTTTCGATCTCTTGGTGACGCGTTCGGCCATCAGCACAGCCTCGGCTAGTGCGGTCGAACCGTCGTACATCGAGGCGTTCGCCACTTCCATCCCGGTTAACTGGCAAACAAGAGTCTGAAACTCAAAGATAGTTTGCAGTGTGCCCTGTGAGATCTCAGGCTGATAGGGAGTGTAAGCAGTGAAAAACTCAGAACGCGAGATGATGTGATCGACAATCGTTGGAATGTAGTGAGAATAAGCGCCGCCGCCCATGAAGCTGATGCGTTTGGCCGCAGGGTTACGCGCCGCCATCTGCTCAAACTGGTCCAGGAGCTCTATTTCCGAAAGTGCGGCGGGCGTGTTGAGAGGCCGCTGTAAACGCAAATCCTGAGGAATCGAGTCAAATAGATCCTCAGCCGATCGTAACCCAATTGCCTCGAGCATCTCCGTGCGCTCTTCCGGCGAGTTAGGAATGTAGCGCAAAATTATTCGCTCTCAGCTTTCGTAAAATCTTCATACTCCGCGGCGGTCAACAAGCTATCGACTTCGCCTGGGTTCGACATCTTCATACGGATCATCCAGCCATCGCCGTATGGATCCGAATTGACCGTTTCGGGTTCGTCGGCGAGCGACTCGTTAATCTTTACCACTACGCCGGCGACGGGAGTGAAGACTTCGGAGACTGCTTTCACCGATTCAACTGAGCCGAATGCTTCATTCGCTGCAAATTCATCCTCGGCCTTTGGCAACTCGACGTACACTACGTCACCCAATGAGTTTTGCGCGTAATCAGTGATACCGATGATGGCCTGATCACCGTCCACCCTCACCCATTCATGATCTTTGCTGTAGTGCAGGTCTTCCGGAACGTTCGCCATGGATCCTCCATCCTGTGTTGTTAATGCTGTCTCTATTTGGGCCTTTTGTAAAATGGCGCCTTGACGATCTGCGCACCTACGAGCCGTCCTCGCACGTCAATTTTAATCGCCTGGCCCACACTCGAATACTGGATTGGCACGTACGCGAAGCCAATATTCTTTTTAAGAAACGGCGCAGGACTGCCCGATGTTACTTTCCCAACTACATCGCCATCTATGAGCACGTCCTGCTCGTCCCGAGCGATGCCGCGTTCAGTCACTTCGAAACCAACAAGCTTGCGCTTCACGCCTTCCGCTTTTTGACGCGCCAGTGGTTCGCGGCCAATAAAGTCACCTTTATCCAGCTTGCATATCCATCCGAGATTCGCCTCGAGCAGAGTAATCGTTTCATCGATCTCGTGCCCGTACAAAGCCATTCCGGCTTCGAGTCTCAGCGTATTGCGCGCGGCAAGCCCACACGGAATCACACCCGTAGGCGAACCTGAATCTCCTGCGTCAAGGATCTTGTTCCACAATTGCTCGGCGCGATCAGGAGGTGCATAGACTTCAAAACCATCTTCGCCGGTGTAACCAGTGCGCGAAACGATGCCTGCGACTCCATCCACGCTGCCGGGACTGAAGTGGTAATACTTGATCTCCGCGAGCGGCAAGTCAGTCAACTTCTGAAGAATCGCCTGCGCATCGGGCCCTTGCAACGCGAGCTGGCAATAATCTGAGCTCACGTTATTCAGCTGCACCGACTCACCGGAATGATGCGACTGGATCCATTCCCAATCTTTTTCCGTGGTGCTCGCATTAACCACTAGCAGCAGGTGGTCCTCGGCGAGTCGATAGACAAGCAGATCATCGATAACTGTGCCTTCGGGAGTTGTCAGTGCGGAGTACTGCGCCTGGCCGTCGACAAGCTTAGTGACGTCGTTTGAAGTCAACCGGTTGACGAAAGCGATCGCGTCCGCGCCCCGAACGTCAATCTCACCCATGTGCGAGACGTCAAACAGCCCGGCGTGCGTTCGTGTACGTAGATGCTCTTCGATCGTTCCGGCGG
Organism: uncultured Acidobacteriota bacterium; assembly: GCA_963826255.1. Lineage (GTDB taxonomy): Bacteria > Acidobacteriota > Blastocatellia > Pyrinomonadales > Pyrinomonadaceae > PSRF01. The sequence goes on along the minus strand of CAWGWK010000002.1, from coordinate 3,048,365 downwards.
GATACTGAACCGGCATGTCCCAACCGCCGAAATCGACCATGCGACCGCCTGATTGCCGGTGGGCGCTGTTGAGTGGCGTTTGTTTAAGTTGCGGAGCCGTTGCCGTCAAGTTACTCACCACGCGGGCCAGAGTTCTGACCGTCGCGTTGTTTGGATCAGTAATAACAGGTGAAGCCGCAAACTAGCATGCGCAGTGCGGTGCGTCAAGCGAGGTAGGAAGATCGGGAATTAGCGATAGGTAAGCGCGGGCCGGGAGTTAGAAATTTCGATCGTCCACGTCGACCTTCTGAACCGCGAACACCACGCGCATTGTGTCCGGGCGGCGGTCGAGTGAGGCGGGGACGAAGGCAGCATCCTGACGTAATGCGGATTCAAACTCATCCAGCATTCGTTTGTCGCGTGGAGCCTGGACCACGTGCGCCAGCGACGCGGCGCCATTACTGAAAACGTCAGTGACTACAATCATATCGTCGGCATCACCGTAATAGCTGTCGTGCGGATGTGTGGCGTAGGCACGAGTCAGGGCAGCCAGTGCTCCGCCCGGGTTTAAGCTGGGTGACAGTTCCGCGAACGGCGCGCGGCTGGCGGCGAAGCTTTCCGGCGTTACTGGTTTGTAGAGATCGTATCCCGGGTCAGTGGTGCGAAGAAGAATTACGCCACCATTAGCCTGGAGCGCCGCCTCACGCAGTGCGACAAAGTGCGGACGAAGCGCCGAGAACATCAGGAAGAACATTATCACTGACGCAAAAGAACCGACGGTGTAGGGCATCAGACGCGGTTCGAGAAACCGTGCGATGCGATGGCCGATGGAAGGGTTTGGAGCCTGACGACGAGCGGCAGCTTCAATCGTCAGTAGATCAGAAATCGTATCCGCAAGATCTACGGGCGCTGTGGGGCGCCTCATCAAACTCAGACTCCGAGTCAGTGAGCGCAACTCCGCATTTTCAGCGCGACACACAGGGCAGCGATCGAGGTGCTCGTCAATCGCCACTCGAGCCGGCAGAGACACACAATCGTCGAGGTACAACGAAAGCGTCTGTCTGGTTTCTTCGCAAGATATAGAGGACATCTTCATTACCAATACTCTCGGATGGCTGACCGACCCCGGCTGCTCCCTTTTTTGTAAAAGAAGCAACTCCGACAAGTTTAGGGCAACCCCTTCAGGCTTGAGGTGAGCGATGCATCAACGGGTGTTGCTGGCCACGTTTTCAATACGCCCTCATCATGCCACTACGGAAGCCTTGAGCCCGCCGTTTCCTCACTTCGACCCATTTGGCACCGAGTTTCGTGAGCCGGGGCGGATCAGCCATCCGAATTACAAAGACCCTTCCAGCTTTCGCCGGAGTTCCTGACGCCCTCGCGCCAGTCGAGACTTCACTGTGCCCACGCTAATATCGAGCGCGGTCGCAATCTCTTCGTATGCAAAACCTTCAATATCCCGCAAAACCACTGCTTCTCTATAAACTCTTCGCAAACTACTCAACGCCTTCTTTAATGCCCGCTCTCGTTCACTCAAAAGCGCGTCCTGCTCAGGATCTCTGGCGTTATTAGATCTGAGCGTCGCCACCAACCCGAGCCGTCCGTTTTCAGGTGCATCTATCGAGACAGTCACATCGCGGCGCCTGCGACGCCACCAACGCCAGCGGTTACGCGCCTGGTTAATCGCAATGCGATAGATCCACGTGCGCAGGTCAGATTCGCCTCGGAAGTGCATGATGCTCTGAAAGGCCCGCAGGAATGTTTCCTGTGTCAGATCGCGCGCCTCTTCGCCATTTTCGGTCAGGCGATAGAGCAAACCGTAAATTTCACCTGAGCGTTCGCTGACCAGCGTCTCAAAAGCGGCTTCGTCGCCACGCTTAAGTCTTTCAATGAACTGTGCCTCAGCTTGAGGCCGCACATCGGGCCGGGCCGCCGGTGCGACCTGCTCTAATTCCACTTGCCCGCGGAGGACTATTGGTTCTCCGTAGCTCACTGATCACCCCCTGGGGCGGGAACCAGAGCACCTAGCATTTTGCCCTTTCCCGGACAGGCTGCCCCTTAGACAACCTTGCCGCCGCTTTTGTTCCCAATCTTTTTTTCCGAAATAAAGCCATACGGGTTTTAGATGCAATGCCAAAGGCGTTCGCTAATCCAGCGCAAGCTCCTACGTTGGGCTGAAATGGCCAATACCTTCGGTGTTCTTTAATTCCAACTGCCTTGACAAGTTTTTACACGCCCCATTAGAGTGACATTTTTCCGCTAATCATACACCCAACAGAACGCAGCCGACTATGTAGGCTTGCAGAGGACAACAAGTGGCAAAGTATAAGAAAAAGCGTGCGCGGGAGTTGCAACACGACCGCTTTCGCGACACAACTATGGGCTTCTTCGATCGCCTCGGCGATGTGCTGGAAGGTCGAGGACGCACGATTCTGTATGCTCTCGGCGGGCTGATTCTCGCCGGGCTGCTGATCATTTTCTTCGTCCGGTGGAGTAATCGTAAAAGCGACGAAGCGCGACAGGCCCTCGGTCGCGCCATAACTATCTCGAACTCAGCGGTTTTGGCGAATCCTATTGCGGGCAGTACTGAAACTACTTTCACGAGCGAGAAGGAACGAGCGCAGCGTGCGATCGAAGAATTCGACAAGGTCGCCGCAAAATACGGAGACCCCTACAAGTCAGAAGCGCGCTACTTCATTGCCTCGAATCGTCTGGTGCTCGACCGTCAAAAGGGCATGAGCGAGTTGGCGGAACTGTCGAACAGCGGCGTAGCAGAAGTCGCAGCTCTGTCGAAATTCGCACTCGCACAGGCAAACGAGAGCGATGGAAAACTCGACGACGCTGCGAGACTCTACAGCGAGCTCGCGAGGCTCAACAATCCAGCCGTGACACCGGAGACCGCAAATTTGCGCCTCGCCAAAGTCTATGAAAAACAGGGAAAGAAGAAGGAAGCCGCCGACCTTTTGTTCAATATCGTAGACGCGTCGCGAAAGGCCAAAGGACCGGACAATCTTCCTTTGCCGACATCCGCAGCGGCACGAGAAGCTGCCGATGAACTTAAAAAACTCGATCCGGATCGTTATGCACAACTCCCCGCCGAGCCGTCTGCGTTAGCAGGTTGATTTCTCCGCGCTTGCCTGAAGAAAGCACAAAAAGCACATACGGCGAAATCTTTTGTGCTTTTTGTGCTTCTTTGTGGCTCCGAAGACTTTGAGGCATGGATAACCTTACCCACTCACTCGTCGGACTCACTGCGGCCAAGGCGGGGTTGGAAAAATTGTCTCCCGGCGCAACCGCTGTGTGCCTGCTCGCCGCCAACTCTCCCGACGTTGACATCGTTGTTCTCCCTTTCGGCGATAGGTGGACATTTCTACAGCATCATCGTGGGATCACTCACGCAATCATCGGCGTAGTTGTACTGGCGGTTATCTTGCCACTCATCTTCTACGGTATCGATCGTCTCTGGTCACGCTTTCGCAAACGACCGCCAGCCGTAAAGTTTAAAGGGTTGTTGCTGGCTTCATTTATCGTAAGCGCAACTCACCCGCTGTTGGATTGGACCAACAACTACGGCATTCGATTCCTTTTGCCGTGGAACGAGAGGTGGTTCTACGGCGATCTCGTTTTCATCGTTGATCCCTTCATGTGGCTGGTTCTTGGCGGCGCATCGTTTCTGTTGTCAGCAAAAACCACGTCAGGAAAATTCATCTGGGCTTTAGTCGCCGCGGTGCTCACGTTTCTCATAATTGCAAGCGAGCGAAGTAGCAGTTTGCCCAATCCTCGATTGATTGCGCTTGTATGGATCGTGGCGCTGGTTACGCTGATTGTGCTGTTTGTGAAAGGCGCGAGAGAGCGTTGGGGAAGCAGGATCGCACTAGTTGCTTTTGCGCTCGTGCTCGGTTACTGGAGTCTCCTGGGAGTTGCTCACGCAAGGGCCGTCGCACGTGGAGGTGAAGAGGCGGCGCGCATGGCGAGTGCAAATGGTGAAACTGTCGCGCGGCTGGCTGCCATGCCCAGACTCGCAAATCCATTTCGATGGGACTGCGTCTTCGAAACTGATCGGGCGAACTATCGATTTGAGCTCGGCCTGCTTGACAACGCTCCGTCAGGAAGGATTGTTCGTTATGCGAAGGAAGCGCCTGAATTGAAGGAAACAGTTTTGCAGCAGCGGCCGGCTCAGGTATTTCTGGGCTTTGCTCGTTTCCCGGTGATGCAGCTCGCAGATCCCGGTTGCACCACGCGCACTCTCGTTCAATTGGCCGACTTGCGTTACACTGAGCCCGGCAGATCGCGCGGCAGTTTTTCTCTCGAACTGCCTGTCGATTGCCCGATCGAGCAATAGGAAGATGAACGAAACCAAAGAGTTTAATAGCCTGCCCGTCCTCTCAGAAGTACGAGAAGAACGCGAGCACGCGCAAAAGAAATCCACCATTGCGAGCGTGCGTGTTTCACCTGGTCCATATCTCGCGCTCGCGAGCGTAGTGACGTTCGTGGCTGCGCTGATACTGCGTGCTCAGTACGATGCCGCTGCGCTGATTCTGATCGCCGGAGCATGGCTCGTACTCCCGGTGCTCGCTCTCACCGATCGAATCGCTTTTGATGGAGTCATGCTGCAGCGGCAGGGTCCTTTGCCGTCGTTTCTGCATTTGCTTTTTGGGTATCGAAAGCAGCTTTCGATCGACGACTTTGAAACAGTAGAAACTCAGGCCGTGCGCACACTGCGGCGCGGTGGCCGCGTTCGCTATCGCTATCGCACACAGATCACGGGCAAAGGTAAGGAGTTTGTACTCGTTTCTGGGGGTTATTACTACCGGCATTTCGTCCGCGAGCTGTTTCCGTTGATTCACGAAACCAAGCTCGACAACCGCAGTCGCGATTTGCGCGACTACCTGCACGATCCCAGCTTCCTGAATCGAAAGACACAACTATCGCAGCTTGCTTCGTCAGACTTACTCGACGTTACCAAATTGGATTTCAAGCTTGGGAGAAAGTTGAAGCGGCGTGTTGAGACTCCGGAAACACAGGCGACGCCTGAAGAGATGGAGAGAGCGCGGTTGCTTCGCCGGCTCGGAAACGAACTGCGCGTATCCGGCCGTTTGCGAGAAGCAGGTGAGGCTTTCCGTCGAGCGCTCAACGTGAGACCGCACGGCGCCTGGCTCATTTACGATTTTGCGCGGTTGTTACGGTCACAAGCGAGCGCACAGGCAGATGCGCGTTTGTTATCGAGAGCGCGAGCAGCGCTACGGCTGGCAAGTATTCGTGCGGAAAACGATGTCGTGCTGTTGCCACTGATCGGGGAAAGTTTTCTGGAGTGCGGCGACGCGGGACACGCCAGACGAGCGTTGCAGAAGGTTGTCGATCTCGATAGCGGAAATTTCAAAGCGCGCGTCGGTCTTGCAGACATCGCGCTACGAGAAGGGAAGTTGGCCCACGTTATTCATCATTATCATGAGGCTGCGCGTGTGAGCTCCGAGGAGGCACTGGCGCGATACGCACGAAGCGAAGGTGACTACTACATGCAGTTGAATAATGATGACGATTATCTTGCCGCGGAGCTGCGCCGAATTAACTGGCTGCAAAGCGTTACTCGCATTCGTCGTCTTGCTTTGCGTGTGACGAATGCGAGTGTACTGCTTGCATTGGTTGGTGGTCTTATCGATCCGGTCGCCGGAAGTTTTGGCTGGTCGCTCGCGTCGTCAGCATTGATCATCTGGTTACTGACCCTGCTCGGCACGCGCATGCTCTTCACCCGCTCCAAACCTTTAACATGATTCTCAGGATTTATCATGATAATCATGATAAATCCTGTAATCCTGTCTATTGCTTCTTCCGTTTGGTCGCAGCTTTCTTCGCTACCGGAGCGGGCGTGATTGTTCGTGCTTGCTGTTCCGCGGCTGAGGCCACTGCGTAAGCCTGCTGCGGTTCCGGATTCAATAACGCATCCCAACGATAGCGCGAGCGCTCGCGTCCCTCACGCAACCGCTTGAACACCAGTTTCACAACCTCATTCACTATCCAGTTGTGATAGAACTCGCCGACCGAAGCCAACTCCGCGTCAGGGGCGGGATTCATAAAGTCAATCGCGTAAGGCACGCCGTCCTTGATCGCGAATTCCACCGTGTTGATGTCGTAGCCCAACGCCGAACAAAGTGTACGCACGTCTTTTGTCACTCGTTCCGCGAGTTCCGGCGCGAGATAGTCAGGATTGTGAATGTATTGTTCGCCTGACAAGTATGGCTTCCGAGGATCGTAAGCCATGATCATCACTTCCTGTTGGCCAACGCAATAACACCTCACGAACTGTTCGAACTCGATCGACTCCTGAAGCGTCATGCAAAGCGTGCCGGTCTTGTTGTACTCAGTCCAGAGTTCCTCGAGTGAATTGATCTTGGAGACATTCTTCCAGCCGCCACCATCGAAAGGCTTCAGAAAGGCCGGCAAGCCCACGTAGTCGATGATCCCCTGCCAATCGAGTGGGAACTCGAGATTGCGCAGACTCTCGCTGACGATACCCGCGATGTAGTCTTGTTGCGGCAGCAGCACCGTCTTCGGAATCGCCACTCCCAGTTTCTTTCCCAATGAGTAGTTAAAGAATTTGTCGTCGGCCGACCACCAGAAGGGATTGTTGATAATGATAGTGCCTTCGAGCGCCATTCTTTTCAGCGTGGCGCGGTAAAACGGAACCTCATGCGAAATGCGATCGATAACCAGGTCATATTTCGGTGGGTCGTCATGTCGAATGCCGCCCAGCTTGATGTACTCGGCCACGACATCACCGCGACCCTGTTCATTAATGCCTTTGATTATTGCCTCGGGAAACGTTTTTTCCCGGCCAACAAGCACTCCTACCCGCTTCATATTTGTTGAGTATCCTTTCGCGAAAACTAAGGAAAATACCCGCCACCATGTTGCTTGTCAAACAGGCATCCGTCACTGCTGCGGTCCGCATCCATGCAATTGTCATTGAGGACTGAAGCGGCTTTTAGCGGGTCTATGTTACAATTCGGCCTCAATATCTGGCTTTCCCCGGTTGGTGCCGTAAGAGTACGGCGATCTGAATTCAAGGAGAACGGTTACATTTGTTTCGTCGATTCATGGCCCTCATAGCTCTTGCTGCGTTCTTAGTCTCCATGGCCCTGGCCGGCCAAACCCAAACACAAACACAAACGTCGCCTCCAGCCTCGGCGCCTCAACAAGAGTCCAAGCAGGAGGCTAAGCCAGAGGCTAAGCAGCAGCCGACAAAAAAAGACAAACAAGAGTTTACCGCCGAGCAGATCGTCGAATCGGTGATCCTCGTCTATGGCACACGTCCGGCCCTCGATCACATTCGGCGCAATGGCGTAGAGCGCGGCAAAATAACTCGTTTCAACACTGATGGGAATGCTGAAGAGGCAAACTACGAACGGCGTTTTGTCCGCGGTGAGAACCTCAGTAAAGACAAGATTCGCCTCGATCAGAAGCTGCCCACGATGGAGTATTCGCTGATCTTCGAAGATGGAAAACTGTGGGGACTCATCAACGGCGCAGCCTTCCAACCAAAACAGGAGGCGATGGCCAATTTCATTTCCCAGCATCACCACAGCATCGACTCCTTGTTGCGTTACAAGGAATGCGGCTCGACGATCTCGCTTGTCGGCAAGGAACAGCAAAAAGGGCTGGAGCTTTTCGTAGTCGACCTCCTCGATAAAGAGAAACGAAAGACTCGCTTTTACATCAGCGCCAAGACGCTTCGCGTGCTTTGGTTGGAGTATGAGGAAGGCAATCCGGGCGGCACTCCCGTGAAATACACCCGTAAATTCCTCGATTATCGAGCAGTGCAGCAGACGCTCGCACCTTACCGGATCGTGTTGTTGGAGGACGGTCGGCAGAGCCAGGAGACGCGCGTCATGACCATCACCTACGGCGTCAAAGTCAGCGACTCCATCTTCAAAAACCCCGAAGGTTAAGCACGAAAGACCAAGAGCGCGAATAGTAGTAAACTCTTGCAGTTTATTCTTTTGTGCTTTTTGTGCCTTTTTGTGGCCTCTTTAGGGAACCTCTTTGCGGCCCACGCGTGTATTTCACCCGTGTGAGAGCCTACCTGCCCTGATGAATACGTTAACTACCATCGATGAGCTGGGCTTTGCGCCGGCGCTCCAGGAAGAAATGCTGGAGGACACGACTTCCGACCACGCGTTGTTGGAAGCGACTCGAACGGGGGATCAGGACGCTTTTGCCGAATTGGTGAGTCGATATCGAAACCAGATTACGAGCTACATCTACCGCATGACCAACGACTACGACGGTGCCGTGGATCTGGCTCAAGAGACGTTTGTGCGGGTTTACAGGGCCGCTGACAGGTATCAACGAAGCTATGCGTTTTCGACTTACATCTATCGCATCGCGACCAACCTGGCCATCAGCGAGCTGAGAAAACGTAAACGACGCAAGCTTGTTTCGCTAACCGGGTTCTTTCAACCCACTGACGGCGGTGAGGCAAAAGAGTTGAATCCGCCGGACGGCCGGCCGTTGCAAGACTCGGAACTGGTCGAACACTGAGCGACGCAACGCGGTCCAACGTGCGATTAGCACGCTGCCGGAGAAGTATCGAGCGCCTTTGATTCTGCGCGACGTGGACGGACGCAGCTATGACGAGATCGCGAAGATCCTGGAGACGAGCGAAGGCACGGTGAAGTCGAGAATCAGCCGTGCGCGCGGGTTCCTGCGCGAGAAGATGCACGCTTATTTGTAGGTGAAGAAGTTATGAGAAAAAACAATTGTGAAGTAATTCGTCGAGAGATCGACGAGTTGATGCTTGATGAGAAGTGCAGCCCTGCTGCGATCGACCACTTGCGTGAGTGTGCTGCGTGCAGGGAGTTTCAACAGAAGCAGACGAAGTTGCGACAGATGGTCGGCGGTCTCGGCACGGTCGCGGCGCCGCCGGACTTCGATTTCCGTTTACGCGCGCGTCTTGCTAGTGAATCGAGCAGCGCCTCCTTTCATTTGCAGTCTGCTTACTGGCCGTTTGCACGGCGAGGTTTGGCGGTGGCAGCGGTGCTGATCATTTTGGCGACTGGGATCGTGGTGGTCCGAAACATCATGAACCAGCCGCAAGAGGTGATAACCGCTAAGGATCAACCTGTTGTTCCGCAGCCCGCGCCAAAACCGGTTGAGAGTCCGAAACCAGTAGTGAACCCGCAGGAGTTTTCAGCGGCAGTTCCGGGCAACAGCCCGCAACGAATCAGGAACGAGCGTCCTACTGTATCGAAAAATAAGCGCCCGGTGGCTACAGTCGATTTCAGTAGCGAGCGCGCTGATGTAATCAACGGCAGCCTCGCGGCGTCTACTGCGTTTCCGATCGACGCGTCGTTGCAGTCACTCAAAGTTTCGCTTGACGATGGACGCGGTAACGCGCGAACCATCTCGGTGCCAACAATCACTTTCGGATCTCAACGAGTGTTACAGGGCGGAAATCAGTTTGCCCCGAAGGGCGTTTGGTAAGGACGCCACAAAGAGGCACATAAGTCACAAAAAGAAGTATTGAGATGAATGCCAGGAAGTTAATGCGAGTCACGACGTTCTTTGGTGCACTGTTCTGTTATGCAGTGACAACTGCGCAGACTCCTGCTCCGACACCGAAGAAACCTGCGCCTCCAGTAAGAGCAGGTCGAGTTCGTGCAGATAGATTGCCTGCTGCGCCGCAAGTGGTCACCATCGTTCATCGTTTGAACGGACTCAAGATGTTTCGCCTCCTGGCGCGTTCCAGGGAGCAGGTGCAGGCGATCGAGCGTCTCGATTCGGCTTTCAACCTCATGGACGATGTTCATACCAACGTTATCGCCGGTCTTGCAATGGACGACGGCGAAACTATTGCTGCGTGGCTGCCCGAGGCTGACGTCGAATTTGGATCAGTCGTTCCCACGCCAATACCTCCCCGCGCTCCGAAGGCGCCGCGCACGTTGTCCGGATCATTCCCGCGAATCGGCGCCGGTCTATTGGAAGGACCAGACATATCGGTTATCGGATCTGACGGAAAGCGTGTGACGGCGAAGTACGTTGGACTTGATGCGGCTACCGGCCTCTCGATACTGAAGCTCGCCGACAAGAATGCACTCAGCGCGGGCACGATTAAAGGCGAACCTGTGAACACAGGTGAGACCGTGTTGGTGTTTGGTCCCGAACCGGCAACAAAAGCGCGAGCACTTCTGGGTGGCAACTTCTACGTTCGTATGGGCGCGATTGAAGGGCGCATACAAAACGTTCTAACTGCGCCGTCCGGTGAAGTAGCAAAGTTCAAAATCAACTCACCACGATTCTCCGATGCGAACATCGGTGGTGTGGCAATCAACGAAGACGGTGAAACGATCGGAATAGTTGACGGTTTAGAGGGAAGTGAAGCGACGATTCTCCCGACCGCTTTGATTCGACGTGCGGCGCAGCGTGTTTTGGAACAGCAGGCAAGTGTGCCGCGTCCCTGGCTTGGTGTGCAAGGTGAGGCAGTCGCGGAGCTCAACCTCGAACAGATCGTGAATCATGGTTGGGAGTTTAACCGTGCCGCGGATCTTGCCGATAAACATCACGGAATAATGCTGACCTCGATCGTGCCGGGCAGTCCAGCGGCGTCGGCGGCACTGCGCGCAGGAGACGTGATTCTGAAAGTCAACAACAAACCGATCCAGAACGCCGAAGACTTTACGTGGTGGCTCGAACAGGCTGGTCCAAGTAGTTCCGTGCAGTTTACGGTCGCGCGTCCGGATCGTCCGGCGGAGGAACCACTCAGCGTGAAGTTGAGCGGAATGTTGGATCCCGGTGTTAACTTCAGGCTTCGCGATCGACCCGCTTCGAACAAAGGCTTTTCGTTAATCGACCAGGGCATCGAGACGATCGTCTTGAGACCACCTGTGGCTACACAACTGGGAACCACTGCCGGTTTGTTAGTCGTCTATGTTGAGCCCTCAACCGCAGCCTTTGAAGCCGGGCTGCAACCCGGCGATGTGATTCAGTCAATCGATGGAAAGCCAGCCGCCAGGTTCAGGCTGGCACCACAAGCTGCATTCAAATTCGAGATCGTGCGCAACAAAGAGAAGATGACACTCACCGTCGCCACCAAAAAGAAATAGCCACCAAAAGGCACAAAAAGCACAAAAAAAGTGTGCCGTTCCTTGCCCTTTTGTGCCTTTTTGTGGCCAGTGATACCCTAGCGGCCCATGTTCCCTGAAGCTGTTGCGCGTTACCACGATCTACTTACCAACCAGGAATTAGCTGAAGCATCTCGCGCCCTGCTGGATGAAGGGCTCGAACGCGCGAGACTGATCTTTGGCGGCCGTCGTCTGTCACCGTACCTCCGGCCCCACTTTGTTTCCGAGTCAGACTTCGCGCACATTTGCCGCGTTTGCGAGACCGTCTGGTCCGCAATTCAGAAGGTGAAGGATGCGGCAGTGGCCGGACCCAAGGTTATCGACGATCTCGGCCTGACCGAGATCGAACATGAGCTCGTCTCGATCGATCCGGGCTACGTCGCAGTTTCGCCAACCGCGCGGCTCGATTCATTCCTGACCGAATCGACTTACAGCTTTGTCGAACTCAACGGTGAAAGCCCCGCCGGAATCGCGTATGCCGATGCCGCCTACGATATTTTCTCGTCGCTGCCGGTGATGAAAGAGTTTGCCGCCGATTACAACGTGCGACCGTTGTACGGCCGGCACCTCATGCTCGACGTCCTGCTCAGTTCCTACGAAGAGTTTCTCGGCAGGAAACCTGAACGCCCACCGCGGATCGCGATTATCGATCTTGCCGGAGTTCCGACAGTGAAAGAGTTTGAGCTGTTCCGAGAGTTCTTTGAACAGGCCGGATACCCGTCGGTGATTTGCACACCACAGGAACTGGAATTCCGCGACAACCGCCTTAGCGTGGCGGGCCAGGAGATCGACATCGTTTACAAGCGTCTGCTCGTCAACGAGTATTTACCGATCATGCGCCAATACCCGGCGCTGCTGGACGCATACCGCGCCGGCGCGATCTGCATGGTGAACAGTTTTCGCTCGAAGCTCATTCACAAGAAAGCTCTGTTTGCCGTTTTGACAAATCCGAAGCACGCGGCACTGTTTTCCGACAACGAGCTCACCGCGATACGAGCGCACGTGCCCTGGACGCGCATGGTTAAAGACGAACGAACCGACTACTTCGGTCGCGACGTGAACCTGCTGGATTTTATCCGCGCTGACGGCGAGCGAATGGTGCTGAAGCCAAACGACGATTACGGCGGTCATGGGATCACGATCGGCTGGAACGTTGACCAGCGCGGCTGGGACGAGGCGATTAATGAGGCCTTGGCCAACGGCGATTATCTAGTGCAGGAACGCGTGCCAACTGCCCGCGAAACTTTTCCCGCGTTGACCGACGACGGGCGAGTCGAATTTGCCGAACAGCTCGTGGATCTCGACCCGCTGCTGTTCAACGGTAAGGTCGGTTCGGCGTTTACGCGTTTATCGTTTACCGAGTTGGCGAACGTCAGTTCCGGCGGTGGCATGGTACCCACCTACATCATCAGTAAAAAGTGACGAAAAACAGGTTACAATCGTGCCGCCGTTCCTATCATTGCTGAAGAGGTGTGTCTCTCGTGGCTGACGATAACGCGGAAAGATTTGAATCGCCGGAGGAGCGAAGAAGTCACGATCGCTCGCGGCTGATCGTCGATGTTTTTTTCGATAGTAAAGATGCTACTGGCGTGGCAAGCACTAAAGATATCAGCCCGGGTGGACTCTACCTGAACACGCAAACTGAGATTCCGGAGGGCGCCTTGGTCCTCGTGCGCATACCTTTCCGGAAAGATGTTGAGGTAGTCGGTGACGCAGTGGTGGTTTACAGCAATCCGGGACGTGGCGTGGGACTTAGGTTTCAGGGTCTTCCGGATGAGGCGCGGGCCCTGTTAGAGCGGGAATGTTCAAGTGGCTGAAACATTGACATGGGTAGATCTTCCCGCCGCAACGCAGGAGCTCCTTACGGGAAAGCTTGCGGGATTGTGGGGCGCGCCAACAGACGCCGCGGCCTTCGATTCGTGGCCACTCGATAAGAAACAGGGCTTGCTGCTGCTTTTGAACCGAATGCAAGCGAAGGGGCTCTGGCATCTCGTCAAACAAGTGACTAATGTTTATGGTGAAGGTGGCGTGGGATTGCAGTTTCAGGCGTGGCCGATGATTGAATCGACTTTATCAAGGCGCCGAGACTTCACGCGCATGTTTGCGAATCACAAAGATACCAGCGGCGGCTTCTACGAAAGGAAAAGAGGCGAAGCAATCCTGCATTTCCTGTTTCAAGAAGGCGAACCTCGAACTTGGTACGTGCACTTCGACCTTTACAGTCCGGTGCACTCACCGGCAAGCGCGTGGAAACACATGCGCCATGAGTTCATGGGCAAAGTAAAGCCAGACTGGAGAATGATCTCCAAGTATTTGAACTCGTAGTTAGACCAGAAAGAGGGCAAATGTTCGATCAATTTACACTGGGCATCGAAGAGGAATTTCAGATCGTCGATCCACAAACGCGCGAGTTGCGCTCGCACGTAGCCGAGATTCTCGAAGAGGGCAAGATGCTGCTCGGCGAACAGATCAAGCCTGAGATGATCCAGTCGATGGTGGAAGTAGGCACGGGAATTTGTCGCAACATCCAGGAAGCGCGAACCGACATCACACACTTGCGCAGCATCATTGCCGGACTCGCGAAAAAGAACGGTCTCGTGATCGCGGCCGCGTCCACGCATCCGATCTCACGCTGGCAGGACCAGAAGATATTCGATGACGAACGCTACGAGCTCCTCGTCCAGGAGTTGCAAACCGTAGCCCGATCGTTATTGATCTTCGGATTGCATGTTCACGTGGGCATGGCTGATCGCGAACGTGCCATTCACATCATGAATGCCGCGCGCTACTTCCTGCCGCACGTGCTCGCGCTTTCGACTTCGTCGCCGTTTTGGATGGGCCACAACACGGGTCTTAAATCCTATCGTACTGAGATCTTCAAACAGTTTCCACGAACGGATATTCCGGATCACTTCGACTCTTACAGCAGTTTTGCGCGTTACGTGGAACTACTCGTCAAAACTGGTTGTATCAACGATGGAAAGAAGATCTGGTGGGACATTCGTCCTCATCCGTACTTTCCGACGCTCGAGTTTCGCGTTTGTGACATTCCCACGCGCGTGGACGACACGATCGCGATCGCTGCACTATTCCAGGCGATCGTTGCGAAGCTGAATAAGTTGATCGATCGCAACCTGGGATTCAGGCTTTACCGGCGCATGCTGATCCAGGAGAACAAGTGGCGCGCGGTTCGCTACGGGCTGGAAGGGAAGATGATCGACTTTGGAAAGCAGACTGAAGTGCCGGTGCGTGATCTGGTGCTCGAGCTGCTGGAGTTCGTCGATGATGTTGTTGACGAGTTGGGATCGAGAAAAGAGATCGAGCACGTACACACGATCTTAGAGCGTGGTACTTCCGCCGATCGGCAGCTTCAGATTTATCGTGAAACCAACGATCTCAAAGCGGTGGTTGACGACCTGATCAAGTTGACGATGGAAAACGTTCCCGAGACGACACAGTTCGGCGTGCCTAAAACAACGACCACCGCCTCAACCATCGCGAAGTGAGACCAGTCCGCGAAGCGGACGAAAGCATATAGCCTGGGGCGTAAGCCCCAGGATTAATTATCAAACGCGAGACAAGCCCGTGAAAACGGGCGACAGCGCTGTCGCCCGTTTTCACGGGCTTGCGCGTTCCTTTTGCTTTTATACCTGGGGCTTGCGCCCCAGGCTATATGCTTTCGTCCGCTTCGCGGACTTCCCGAGATAGTACTGCCACAGCATCCGCGCAGCGACTGCCCGGTGAGGGCGCCATCGTTCTGCAAGTTGCTCTAACTCATCCGGCGATGGCCTCTGCGGCAGTCCGTGCAAATCTCTCATCGCCACTGCGAGCGCCAGATCTCCAGCTGGCCAAATGTCCGCGCGGCGCATCGCCATCAATAGGTAAACATCCGCGCTCCACGATCCAATTCCTTTGACTCGCGTTAGAACCACTCGCGCTTCATCGTCGCTCATCCGCGAGAGTTTGGTGAAACTCAATTCGCCTTTGACGATCGCTGACGAGAGATCGAGTAGATAAGCCGACTTCTGCCGCGTGACTCCAAGGCCGCGGAAGTAAGTGTCACCCAATTCCAGGAAACGCAACGGAGTGAACGGCTGAACGGCTGCTTCGAGACGCGTGAGCATCGACTTCGCAGACTTCAACGACACCTGCTGCTCGAGGATGATGTGCACGAGCGTTGCAAACCCGGTCGCACGTCGCCACAGCGGAGGATCCCGATACCTCGCATGTATTCCGGCCAGGATCTTGTCTCGTGTTGCGAGTTCACGCGCTGCCAGCGCAAGGCTTTTTTGCGTGAGTGGCTGGACCGATCTCACTGAGTGGCCAGTATGAGGAAATTCTCGAAGAGAATGCGGCCGTCACGCGACTCATTCGGATGCTCCCAACGCGTGCGGCTCTTGTTCCAGTCTTCGAAAGATTTCTCGAGATGAAACTGCACGGTGTAAATCAGTTGTCCATCAGTGCGTTTGACCATCATCTGGTTGCGACAGAGATATGACGAGGCCAGGAGCTCGAAGCCTTGTGGTATTCGATCGAGCTGTAGACCGTGATTCTGCCAAACGCGAAGAATGCGTGCCGGAGCTTCTGGATCGGCGCAGTTAATGTTTTGAAAAATCGGATCGTTGGGTTCGGTAATGCGAACGAAGCGATACTGATACTCCTGCGGCCTTTGCTCGCGTTGCTCGTGCTGCTCGAGTTTATCGAGCGTGATCACACGTGCGCCAAAACTCAACCCAACCAACTGGTGACCGCCACAGATCGCGAGGACCGGAATTTTTGTTGTTCGAATAAACTCGCCGAACTCGTCGAGGATCGACTGCTGGTAATAATCAAAATCGCGCAGCGTGCCGCTGAGCACGATTGCGTCTGGCTGAAAGCGCGACGCAGCTTCCGCGACCTCGGAAAGGTGCGCGACCTCCGTCGTGGGACGCTTCACGAGACGCGAAATGTTGTTGAGAATGTTTTCGATCGCCATGCCGGCGATAAGACGCTCGCGACGCATTTGAGCGCCGAGCATCACGCCCCACTCCTGTCGCGCGACCGAAGAAAGGTCTCGCTCGTCACGCAGCAGATTGTTGACGACGAGCACGCGCGCCTCATCGATGCGCTGATGAATCGGTTCGTAGCGGCAGTAGTTTTGCTGGGTAAAAGGAAAAGGGAGCGAGCCCGAAATCTCTGCGGGATCAGTTGCCGGGATCAAGTCTTGAGTCATTATGTTCAGTTAGATTCACTTATCGTTTTCTTAGTTTGAACTCCGGAACGCGTGTTCCGGCTCCAGCCTCTAAAATCTCGGCGCGAATCTGAGCAAGCAGCAGGCCACGCACTCGCGCTCGGACCCTTGTGCTCTCCGCCTTGTTCTCCTGCTCAACCAGCAACAACATTCTATACCACGACGACTCCAATTCGTCCGCTAAATGGGAGATTTTTGTAATATCGTACGGGAGTGCTACAGCCTGACAGCCGACGCGCGCGAACACTGAAAGGTACCGCGCCGTGGCCAGATCCGGACACAAAAGGCGCTTGCGTCCGATCTTTAGCTCGACTCCGAGCAGCGTGTGCTGAATAACGACACGAGCCGAGGGATTAGGATTCTCGAATTGATAAGAGCGGGTGCGGAGCTTGAGTATCCGTTCCCCATAGATCCACGGCAGCCAGGATTCCCCAAGTTGTTCCTTGATTTGTTGGGCGTAGTCTTCGGCTGGCAAACTGAACTCTCAAAGAATATTTCACGCAAAGGCGCAAAGACGCAGGCAGTTACGGATCAAGGCTTTGTGTCTTTGCGCCTTTGCGTGAAATTTTTTCGGTAAACAACTGCGACTCGATCTTGGTCTGTAACGCGTTGATGACTCGTCCGGGAAAGATCCCGAGATAAAGCACGCCCAACACTGTTATCACCAATGCCAAAGCCACGCTCGCGGGAATTCTCGGCGCACTCCACTCCATGGTTCTCTCGCCGAAGAACATTACGATGATCAGTCGCAGGTAGTAGTAAGCCGAGATCGCTGTGTTGAGCACACCCACGATGACGAGTCCGTAGTACTTCTGCTCGATCGCGACTCCGAACACGAGGATCTTTCCCATGAAGCCGGCAGTCAGAGGCATTCCCAGGAGACTCAACATGAACAAGCTTAACGAGAACGCCAGCACCGGCGATTCAAAGCCGATGCCACGGTAGTCTTCAATCGACGTGCGGCGGTCACCACTGCGCGCGATCAACTGGACCACTGCAAACGCGCCGATGTTCATGACCGCGTACGTCAAAAGGTAGAACACGACGGCGGTGATTGCGTTGTTGCGTTGGGCCAGATCTGAAGCCGACCCTGCAGCGATGAAACCGACTAACGCGTAGCCCGCATGCGCGATCGACGAATACGCCAGCAGGCGTTTCACGTTGTTCTGGACGATCGCCACAACGTTGCCGAGTGTCATGGTGAGAATCGCCATCACCACGAGCGTGGCGACCCATGCCTCGTGAAGGTTTCCACTCGCTGCGCTCGAAGCTGACACAACGAACGGCAGGCCAAAAACAAAAACGCGAATGAATGAAGCAAAGCCGGCGGCCTTAGGTCCGGCTGCCATGAATGCAGTGACCGGAGTAGGCGCGCCTTCATAAACGTCCGGTGTCCAAATGTGAAAAGGAGCGGTTGCGATCTTGAAACCAAAACCGACGAGCATCATCGCAGCGCCGGCGAAGAGCAAGGCGGGATATTGCGCCTGACCAACGCGACTCGCAATCTCAGCGATGTTCGTCGTTCCGGCAACGATTCTGCTGAGCGAGCCGCCGGGTCCGGGCTCGGCAATAGAAGTGGCTCCATAAACGAGAGCGATGCCGTACAGCAGAAACGCCGAAGAGAACGAACCGAGTATGAAGTACTTCAACGACGACTCGTTCGAGCGAACGTCGGTACGTCTGAATCCCGCCATGACGTAAGTGGCGATCGAGAGAATCTCGAGTCCGAGGAAGATGATCACGAGATCATTACCTGACGCCATTAACATCATGCCGACAGTGGCGAACAACAGCAGTGAATGAAACTCTCCGGCCGGTAACTGCTCGCCGTGAACCCAAACGGTCGAAATCAATAACGTCAGACCCGCGACGAGGAGAAAGATCAGAGTGAACCCGAGGCGAAGCTCGTCCAGCACGATCATTCCGTTGAACGCATCCGACGAGGCGGTCCCGTTGGTCCAGAGCCAGACGGTAGCAACGGCGGCGACAATCAGTCCAGCCAGTGAAATGCCGCCTGTTATCCAACGTTGTGTCGGACGCGCGAAGGCGTCCACGAGCATCACGAGAACTGCTGCAATGCAGACGATGACCTCCGGCGCGATTAGAGACCAGCTAATGATCGGCATCACTGATTGCGCGAAGAAGATCTCGCGCAAAGGCGCAAAGGACGCAAAGTAAGCTGTCACCTTGAGTCCTCCTTTGCGTCCTTTGCGCCTTTGCGTGAAGAAAGGAATGTCGTGAATGAGCCCCCGGCCGGACTCGCAGAGACGCGCGCTCGAATCGTTTCCACACTTGCTCTCGAACGATCGAGAAACACGCGCGGGTAGACACCCATAAAGAGCATCAGGATAAGCAACGGCAACAGCAACGCCGTCTCACGATTATTCAAGTCAGACAAGCGCGCATTCTCATCGTTAGTGACGGGGCCGAAGACCACGCGTTGGAGCATCCAGAGCATGTAAACAGCCGCCCAGATTACGCCCGTGCTTGCCAGCATGGTTACGATCCAGGCGTTGTTAACCGCCATCGAGGTCCACATGCCGATCAGGATCAGAAACTCTCCCACGAACCCATTCAAAAACGGCAGACCAATAGAGGATAGAGAAGCAATCACAAACAGTGTCGAGAACCAGGGCATCGGTTTGGCCAGTCCGCCAAACTCGCTGATCATGCGCGTGTGTCGCCGTTCATAAATGAAGCCGACGAAGAGAAAGAGTGCGCCGGTCGAAACGCCGTGGTTCAGCATCTGGTAGAGCGCGCCCTGCATTCCGAGCTCAGTAAATGAAAACAGGCCGAGGACGACGAACCCCATGTGGCTGACTGACGAGTACGCCACCAGTCGTTTGACGTCAGGTTGAACCATCGCGACCAGTGCGCCGTAGATGATGCCGATCACCGCGAGCGTGATTATGACCGGAGCCCAACTGCGCGATGCATTCGGGAAGAGAGCCAGATTGAAACGCAAGAGGCCATACGTTCCCATTTTCAGTAACACACCCGCCAGAATCACAGAGCCTGCCGTGGGCGCTTCCGTATGTGCGTCGGGCAGCCAGGTGTGAAACGGGAAGAGTGGAACCTTGATAAAAAACGCGAGCGCAAAGGCGAGAAACAGCCAGTACTCGGCGCGTGGCGTGAGCGGGCTCGAGGTCATCGCTTGCAGGAGCGTCACGTAGTCAAAGGTACGAAAGATGAAGTAGATCGCGATGATGCCGACCAGCATCAGCAGACTTCCCACCGCCGTGTAGATAAAAAACTTCACCGCCGCGTAAATACGACGTTCGCCACCCCAAATACCGATCAGGAAGAACATCGGTACCAGCGACGCTTCGAAGAACAAATAGAACAGCAACAGATCGAGCGAAACAAAAACGCCGATCATCGCCGCCTCCAGAATCAATAGAAAAGCGTAATACGAGAGCTGTCGCTTCCGGATCGAAGTCCAACTCGAGAGGATCGCTATCGGCATCAGCAGCGTAGTCAGAAGGACCAGCCACAAACTCACGCCGTCAACGCCAAGGTGATAACGGGCGCCGATTGCGCCGATCCAGCTTACGTTTTCCTCGAACCTGAACTCAGCGCCACTTGCGCCTACGCCGCGAAGCAAAAGTAGTGACACTGCAAACGTAGCGGCTGTAGCGATGAAGGCAATCCACCGATAATGTTCTTCGCGCCTGTTGGATACAAAGCCGTAGAGCACCAGCGCGAGTGCGCCGACGACAGGCAACAGGATCAGGATGGTCAACAAGTACGGCATAAGCTATCGTGGCAAACCGGGAAAGCCCAGATATGCAAACACGCCGATCAAAATCAGTGCTCCCGCGAGGATGATGGCAGCGTAACCGCGCACAAATCCGGCTTGCAGGTAACGCGCGAGTCTGCCGGCTTCCGTCACAACCTCTGCTATCGAGTGAAGGATGCCGTCGATTACTCCGACGTCAATCATTTTCCAGAAGCCTTCACGTGATACTGCTTCGATTGGGCGGATTAATGTCTTATCGTAAACTTCGTCAACGTAGTACTTGTTTTCGAGTAGTCGCGGCATCTGCAACAACGGACGTTTCTGGAACAAGTACCAGCCCGCGCCAATACCCAAAAGGCCGACAAGCACGGAGAGGCCGGCGAGCATACGCTCGGCGGCAATCTCTTCACTCGAATGCGCCGCATGTGCAGGCTCAGGGACGGGCGCCGGAGCGTGCGTGTCATCTGCCGGAGTTGAGACGGGTTCTCCATGTGACGCTGGCGCTGCGTGCTCGGTCCCGCCAATCTTTGCCACGACGGGTTCGAGCGTGTGCTCGAGAACATTGACATTTCGATCCGTAAATACGGAACTCAGTGCGTAAGGTATGCCGATAAACCCGCCCACTGTTGACAATATCGCGAGCACGATCAGCGGAACTGTCATGATCCACGGCGACTCATGTGGCTCGACTGGGCCGTGATGAGGATCCGGCTCTTTGTGTGCAGGGTGCGCGCCGCGAAAACGCTCCTCACCCCAAAACGTCATCACCATCATCCGCGTCATGTAGATGGCAGTTAGAAGGGCTGTAAGAACAGCGATGCCCCAGAGAAGCTTGCTGAAAGTGGTTGAAGGAAGACCAAACGCGGGAGCACTCCACGTCCTCCAGAGAATCTCATCCTTCGAAAAGAAACCGGCAAAGATCGGAACGCCGGAAATCGCAAGCCAGCCCGTGAGCATCGTTGCAAACGTGATGGGCATGTACTTTTTGAGACCGCCCATGCGTCGCATGTCCTGCTCGTGATGCATGCCATGTATCACCGATCCGGAACCAAGGAACAGCAGCGCCTTGAAGAATGCGTGTGTGATGACGTGGAAGATCGCGGCGATAAACGCGCCCACACCGCAGGCCAGAAACATGTAGCCGAGCTGCGAAATCGTGGAATAGGCCAGAACTTTTTTGATGTCGTTCTGAGCGAGGCCGATCGTTGCCGCGAACAACGCTGTCGCGGCTCCGATGATCGCAACGATAAACATCGCTGTCGGCGCATGCACGAAGATCTCCGAGCAACGCACGATCATGTAGACGCCCGCGGTCACCATCGTCGCGGCGTGAATCAGCGCAGAGACAGGCGTTGGGCCGGCCATTGCGTCCGGCAGCCAAACGTACAACGGTATCTGCGCGCTTTTCCCGGCCGCGCCGATAAACAGAAGCACCGCAATCGACGTTGCGCCTCCGGCGACAATCGCTCCGGCAGTGAAGGGATCGACAGGTTGAGTCTTAAAGAACGACAGCGCGGTTTCTGCTGCTTCACCAGCGGCAGGATTAGCAAAGAAGCTGACTGAACCCGTGACGAAGAACGTCAGCATGATTCCGAGGACGAATCCCCAATCGCCGATGCGGTTTGTGATGAAAGCCTTTTTGGCAGCGTCGCCGGCTTCTTTCCGGTCGATGTAGTAGCCGATCAGCAGGTAAGAACAAAGACCCACGCCTTCCCATCCGACAAACATCAGCAGGAAGTTATCGGCGAGGACCAGCGTCAGCATCGCGAACATGAACAGGTTGAGAAAAGCGAAGAAGCGATAGAAGCCTGCTTCACCGTGCATGTAACCGACTGCAAAAACGTGAATGAGAAATCCGACGAAGGTGACGAAGAGAGCGTAGGTCCCGCTCAGTCGATCCATGCCGAGCGCGAAGTCGGCGCGAAAAGTACCGACGTGGAGCCACGTCCAGATGTGATCGAGCAACGGCGTCTCAGCTCGCAGTGCGCCACCCGATTTGAAAGCGAGATAGAACGCAACGAGCGTAGAAACCGCCACCGAACCGCACGCCACAGCACCGATAAAACGCTCATCACGCAGACGGCGACCAACGAACCAGTTGATGACCGCGCCCGCGAGCGGAGCAAAGATGATTAAGCTGAGAAGGTTCGATTCCATGTAGCGTTTACAGGATTTACATGATTAGACAGGATTTACATGTTAATCCTGAATAATCATGTAAATCCTGTACTACAACTTCAAAATACTCGCGTCATCCACGTCCAACGACTCTCGATTGCGAAAGATCGCGATGATGATCCCCAGGCCTACCGCGGCTTCAGCAGCAGCGACTGTCATCACGATAAACACGAAAAGCTGTCCGGTAACATCCTGAAAGAAACTTGAAAACGCAACAAACGTTAAGTTCACCGCATTCAGCATCAACTCGATGCACATGAACATCGCGATGATGTTTCGCTTGATGATCACGCCCGCCACGCCGATCGTGAACAACACCGCCGAGAGTGCCAGGTACCATGAAAGCTGTGGTTCCATCTTTTAGTCTCGCTTTGATTGATCGCGCAAACCTGTGATTCCCAGCAGTCGCGCTGCCTCGTCGGTCGTATCGGTGTCCACTACGCGCAAGTCGTCGGGCGCGGCTTTCGGATCTACCATCGACAAAGGAAGCTGTTGTGACCCGGGAATTACACGCGCGTTTGGCGGCAAGAGTCCACCGCGACGCGCGAGGGTCATCGCACCCACAATCGCCATCAAAATGAGTATCGAAGTTATCTCAAATGGCAAAAGGTACTGTGTAAACAACGCCGGCCCAATTGAGTGAGTCACTCCTACGTCCAGAGTGCCCTCGGTTGGAGTGACCCTGAACTCCTGCACTGACACGAGCATGAAAGCGACTTCTGCAATCAGGATAGCCGCCAGCACGACAGCCGTGGGCACGAGAAATCTGAGACGCGTGCGCCGCCGCTCTTCCTCTTCAACATTCAGCAGCATGATCACGAACACCACCAGCACCATGATCGCGCCCGCGTAAACGATCACCTGCACCGCGGCAATAAACGGCGCCGCGAGCATCACGTACAAACACGCGAGCGAGATAAAGACACCGATGAGCGAGATTGCGCTGTAGAGCGGATTGCGCTGCGCAACGACCGCCAGCGCGCAGCCAACTGCCATTCCCGCGAAAAGAATGAAGAGAAGTGCCAGCATCAAAGATTCGGAAACAGGAATATCAACGTCGCTGTGAGGAAGATATTCAGCAGCGCCAGCGGCAACAGAATCTTCCAGCCGAAGTCCATCAGTTGATCGAAGCGAAATCGCGGCAGCGTGCCGCGCAGCCAGATGTAAATAAAGAGAAAGAAAACGACTTTCAGGATAAAGCCGATTGCGCTGACAAGGCCGAACAAGAATGTTCCGCGACCGAAGATGTCTTCCGCGAACGGCACGTTCCAGCCACCGAGAAACAGTGTGGTGGCCAGCATCGACACCGTAAACATGTTGATGTATTCAGCCAGGAAGAACAGCGCAAACTTCATCGCGCTGTACTCGGTGTGAAAACCGGCGACGAGCTCGGTCTCTGCTTCGGGAAGATCGAATGGAACGCGATTCGTCTCGGCGATTGCCGCGGTCAGGTAAATAATGAAGCCTAACGGTTGAAATAAGATGAACCAACGTAAGCCGTGCCAGCCTGATTGCAGCTCCACGATCCGCCCCAGTTCAAGCGTGCCGGCAAGCAAGATCACGCCGATCAGACTCAAGCCGAGCGCGAGCTCATACGAGATCATCTGCGCGGCAGAACGCAGGCCGCCCATCAAACTGTATTTGTTGTTGGACGACCAACCCGCCAGCGCGATGCCGTAGACTCCGATAGACGTGACGCCAAGAATGTAAAGCAAAGCGACATCGAAGCGCGCGACGACCAACGGTATGGTGATCGAAGTAAACGGAATTCTGATGTCCGGTCCGAACGGGTAGACGATCATCGTCATCAACGCCGCCATCGTGGCGATCACGGGGGCGAGAAAATAGACGAATCGCGTCGATTTATCGGGAACGATGTCTTCTTTGAGGATGAACTTCAGTAGGTCCGCGAAGGGCTGAAGCATTCCGCCATAACCCACGCGGTTAGGACCAAGGCGGCCCTGGATGAACCCGAGTACGCGGCGTTCGGCGAGCACGGTGTAGGCCACGATCAGGAGTACGACAACAAACGCCACCGTGATGGCGGCGAACTTCAGGGCGATGTCGATCGCAGTATCCATAATCGCGGTTTACAGGATTTACATGATTAGACATGATTTACATGTTAATCCTGAAAAATCATGTAAATCTTGTAAGAATGGTTTTAGGGTAAAGCCAATTCAAGCTTTTCTTGTTGCTCAGACTTCAATCGCCCAATCTGATATAACGGCGAAATCGCTGTTGTCTCCGGCCGCGGATTGCCTGACGCGAGCAGGTGAAACTGCGACACTTTGTCCGTCAACATCCCCAACCTGAACAGCTCCACGCCAACGTCCGGTGTTACGTTCACTTTCTCGCCAGTATCCGGAAGCGACTCCACGCGATTTCGCAGCGCAGACGTATTCCCCGAATCGGAGAAGCCAATCGCGTAAAGTGCCTGCACCGGATTCGTTTCGTCCTTCAGCTTCGGATAACTCATTTCGGAATACGGGGGCACATGTTTGGCAATGTCTCGAAAGACGGCGCCCGCCGACATCTCGTATCCAAAATCCAAACCGAGCTCTTTTGCGAGTTGCGCGGTGATCATCCAGTCAGGCTTCGACTGGTGCACTGGTGGAATCGACTGCCGCACACGTTGGACCAATCCGCTGTTGTTTGTGAACGTTCCGTCCTGTTCGGCATATGAAGCTGCCGGCAGTACCACATCCGCTGCCGCCGTGGTTTGGTTTTCAAACAGCTCCTGCACTACGAGAAAGTCGAGCCGCGAGAGCGCATCTTCATGTCCCGCGAGTTGTTCCGGTAGAAAACTCCCGGCCATGTAGAGCGCACGAATGTCGCTGCCCGTAGCAGCGAGGAGGTGCAAGGGCGAAGTCGGTGCATCCATCATTCCCATGTCATGCGCGCCGATGCTGTTGTTGTAGAACGGCAGCGGGTGGAACAGGAAGCGCCGGCCTTCCGCAGCAAGAACGCCAGGAAGTTGAGCGATGATCGCCTGCGCCTCGGTGCTGATTTCGTGACTAACAAGGATCACGACGTCGCCCGTGGTGTTTGCTATCGCTTGCCGCGCGACATCGATTGCTTCCGTCTCGATGCCCGCTTTTTGCGCGGCGAGAGTGTCATTCGCTGAATCGGCGAGCGCGAGAACAATCGCGTCTTCCGTTCCCGGTCTGACGTGGAGAAAAATCTTCGCCTGTTCACGCAAGCGAATCGGAACAGAGTTAACGAGCACCAGCGTCGCGCCACCGTTGCGTACGGCCTGGCGCACCGCTTTGCCTGTCAATGGCTGCAATTCGCCGGGATCGCCACCGATCTGAACGATCGTTTTTGCATAACGAATGTCACGATGCGTCGCCAACGGCGCGCCGAGGTTGTTGAAGAAACTCTTCAGGCTGAAAAGATCCGTCGTCGTGTAGTTCTCCGTACCGACGAGCTCCGTCGTAAACTTGTGCAACACGTGCAGCGCTTCATTAGTCAGACGCGGGCTGCCGACGACGCCGATCGCATTGCGTCCATGTTCATCTGCAACAGCATCGAGACGTTCAGCGACGTGGCGAATCGCTTCGTCCCACGTTGCGGGGATCAGCTTGCCGCCTTTCTTGTAACGAATCATCGGCGTGCGAATGCGTGCCTCGTGATTGATGAAAGGATGACCGAAGCGGCCTTTAACGCAGAGAAACTCGCCGTTGATACCGTTAACGTAACGATCGCGCGCGACCGAGCGCATCACTTCGCCACCGCGCGAGCCGAGTGACATCTGGCAGCCGTCCGAACAGAAGTTGCAGGTTGTAATGTTCTGCGCGAGTTCCCACGGCCGCGTCTGGTGACGGTAAGTGGCGTCAAGCAGAGTTCCGGTCGGACAGACCTCGATGCAGTTTCCACATTGCGAACAGTCGAGCCATCCGAGATAGGTTCCGATAACTGTGTGGGCGCCACGGCCACCCGCTTCGATCGCGTCTTCGCCCATCCACTCATCGCACACGCGTGTACAACGCTTGCAAAGAATGCAACGCTGCGGATCGTTTGCCACCATCGGCGAGAGAAAGCGCTCAGCGTGATAGTTCTTGCGTTCAGTGAAGCGTTCTTCGAGACCGCCCCAGTCGAACGTCATCTCCTGGAGCTCGCATTCACCGCCACGATCGCAGACTGGGCAATCAAGCGGATGGTTCGCGAGTAGAAACTCGGTCATGCCGCGTTGCGCCTTCTCGATCTCCTCACTTTGCGTTGTAACCACCATGCCGTCAGTGCATATGATGGTGCAGGAAGTTTGCAGCTTCGGCATCTTCTCGATACGAACGAGACACATGCGACACGAGGCCTGCAGCGCGAGATCGGCGTAATAACAGAATGACGGAATATCGAAACCGTTTTCGCGGCACACGTCGATCAGACGCGCACCTTTCGCAACCTGAAAATCTTTTCCGTTAATAGTGACTTTAATAAGTTCAGTTGACATCTAGTAATATCGTTAATCGTTTCATCTCGCCTCGCAAAACTCATCGACAGTCAAATTCGCATTTCGAATTAAGCTTCGCAGAGTTCCCTTGGCAACTTCACGGTGATTTGGAACGGATAAGGTGACGATTTCGCCTTCCTTGGTCATGATTATGTGGCTGCCACTTTGGCGTGCGACCACCCATCCTAAATTCTCAAACGTTTAACAACCTCTTTTCCACTTAATGCGGGAAGAGTGGGCATCAGGCCGCAACCTCAACCTGTTTCGTTTCGATGGTAAGAGGCAGGCCCTTCTCAGCACGGACTTCAAGGCACAGCCTGATCGCATCCTTGACGTTCTCGAGCGCTTCGTCCTTTGTTCTACCTTGGCTTACACAACCCGGGATCGACGGACACTCAACTATCCAAACACCGTCTTCGTCTCTGTCCACGGTTACTGTGAAGACCATCTTTACCTCCTATGTTTGATGATTGCCATTTAATAGTCTTCGTTTGAAATCCTCGGGGAATCTTTTGATGGCCGATTGAATGGGCCACGCAGCGGCGTCGCCGAGTGGACAGAAGGATTTCCCTTCGATGTTGTCGCAGAGATCGAGCATGAGTTGCGCGTCCTCTGGACGCCCGCCGCCGCTGTCGATCCGTTTGAAAACCTTCACCAGCCAATCAGTCCCTTCGCGACACGGCGTGCACCAGCCACACGATTCGTGTTTGTAAAACTCGGTTAGATTCTTGGTCAACTCAAAGATATCGACTGTCTCATCCATCACGATAAAACCGCCAGACCCGACGCTCGAACCCGCAGCCACGAGGCCCTCATAATCCATGCGCACGTCTTTTCCGATAATCTGATCGGCGCGCATGATGTACACGGATGAGCCGCCCGGAATCACGGCTTTGAGTTTCTTGCCATCGAGCATCCCGCCGCAGTCTTCCATGATGAACTTCTCCATGTCGTCGTAGCCCATCGGCAGTTCGTAAACTCCAGGGCTGTTGACATGACCGGAGACAGACCAGACTTTCGTGCCTCCGCTCTTCTCGGTTCCGAGTTTCTGATACGCCTCACCGCCCATCTTGATGATGTCAGGCACGGCCGTGAGCGTCTCGACGTTGTTCACCACAGTCGGACATGCATACAAGCCGGAAACAGCAGGGAAGGGAGGCTTCATTCGCGGGTGTCCGCGCAAGCCTTCAAGTGAACTCAAAAGCGCAGTCTCTTCACCACAGATGTAAGCGCCGGCGCCGGTGTGCGTGTAGATCTCGCAAGCGAAGTCTGTACCGAGAATGTTGTTGCCGACGAGTCCCGCAGCACGTGCTTCGGCGATCGCGACGTCCATGATGTCGATCAGGTATTTGTACTCGCCGCGTGTGTAGATGTAAGTCGTCTTTGAACCGAGAGCGTAAGCGGCAATCAACATGCCCTCAATGAGCATGTGTGGATCACGCTCCATCAAATAGCGATCTTTGAACGTGCCGGGCTCGGATTCATCAGCGTTGCAAACGACGTATTTCGGCTTTGGCGAATCCTTCGGCACGAAGCTCCACTTCATGCCCGTCGGAAATCCGGCGCCGCCACGTCCACGCAGCGCTGACTTCTTTACTTCGTTGATAACATCGTCGGGCGACATGCCGTCGAGGACTTTCTTGATCGCCTCGTAGCCGCCGTTGCGACGATACACGTCGAGCGTCCGCGAGTTCTCAAGATGAACTCGACGCAATTGCAGTGGCTCACATCCGATAGCTTCAATACGCATGAATCAGGGCAGCTTGTCTAATATTTGATCGATCTTTTCGGGCGTCAGGTCCTCGTGATAGTCGAAGTTGATCTGAAGCATCGGCGCCGTGCCGCACGAACCCAAACACTCGACTTCCGTCAAAGTAAACTTTCCATCTGCTGTTGTTTCACCCACCTTAATGCCCAGTTTTTGCGAACAGTATTCGGTGATCTTTCCCGCGCCTCTAATCTTGCACGACAGCGTGCGGCAGATCTGAATGTTGTATTTGCCGATCGGCTCGACGTGGAGCATCGAGTAAAAGGTGGCGACTTCCCAGATGTCGGTTACACGCAACTTCAAGCGTCTGGCGAGATAGAACACGCCTGGCGGATCGAGATAGCCGCGTTCGCGCTGCACGATGAACATCAAGGGCAGAATCGCGGAGCGAAGCACCGGGTACTTGGCGATGTGGCTATCGATCTCAGCTTCCACTTCCGGTGAAAACGTTGCCGGCTCAACACCGAGATTCACGGGCTGAGAGAGTGGTTGAATATTTACAATTTGCGTGCTCATTTATGGTTCAGTCATTGATCTTTGCTCCGGAGGAGCAAGATGTTTATAGCCCCACCACTCCTAAGGTACGCACTCCAGTAGGAGTGCGATGTAATTGCCGGACATGTCGCTCCTCCGGAGCGGATAACAAGGTGATGTGCAAGCTATAAACATCTTGCTCCTCCGGAGCAAAGAACAAACTACCGGTCAATCTCCCCTAACACGATATCCAACGATCCGATGATCGCCACGATATCAGCCACCATCTCGCCTTCCGCCATCACTGGCAAAACGGAAAGGTTCACAAAACTCGGACCACGAACGTGAACGCGGTTCGGTTTCGCTCCACCATCCGACTTCATGTAAACACCCAACTCTCCCTTTGAACCCTCGATCGGGAGATAAACCTCGCCGGCGGGCACGTCGAACCCTTCGGCAATGATCAGGAAGTGATGAATCAACGCGTCCATGTGGCTCTTCATCGCTTCACGATCCGGCAGCACCACCTTCGGCGCGTCCGCTTTCACCGAGCCGGGCTTCAAACGCGAGAGTGCCTGCACGGAGATCTTGTGCGACTCGTTTAGCTCCCGCATGCGCACCATGTAACGCGCCCACACATCGCCATCGGGTTCGATCGGCACTTCAAAATCGTATTGCTCATAACCGGTGTACGGATTCGCACGCCGGATGTCGAGATTCACACCACTGCCCCGGAGACATGGTCCGGAGAGTCCCCAGTCAATCGCGTCTTCCGCGGAGATGCGTCCGACGCCTTGCGTGCGTCGCTGAAAAATCTTGTTGCCGGTGAGCAGTTTGTGAAACTCTTCGACGGCCGCGGGAAAGTCGTTAAGAAACTGCTTACAGCGATTCTCAAAGCCCGCTGGGAGATCCATCATCAAGCCGCCGATGCGAAAGTAAGACGGCGTCAAACGTCCACCTGAGGCAGCTTCGATCAAGTTCAGAATCTTTTCGCGCTCGCGGAAGCAGTAAAAGAAGACTGTCATCGCGCCGATATCGAGGGCGTGAGTTCCGAGCCAGACGAGATGAGAAGCAATACGCTGAAGCTCACACATGAGCACGCGAATTGTCTGCGCGCGTTCGGGAATCTCGAGGCCGAGCAGTTTCTCGGCAGCCATCACGTAAGCGAGGTTGTTACCAAGCGGATTCAGGTAGTCCATCCGGTCAGTGATGACGATCCCCTGCTGGTACTTCTTGTACTCAAACAGCTTCTCCATCCCGGTATGGAGATACCCAATGTCGGGCGTGGCTTTGACGACCATCTCGCCGTCCAGCACCAACTCCAGACGCAGCACGCCATGCGTCGACGGGTGTTGCGGACCCATCGAGATCGTCATCTGCGTATCGAGCGGACGATCGACGATTTCAAACTGTGGTGGAATCGTTGCTGAACTCATAACCAACCTAAATCCATCCACAGATTTACGCAGATTGTTTATCTGTGAAATCTGTGGATGGATTTTCACTTCAAGCTATACGGTTCATAACCTCGCAACGGAAAATCCTTGCGCAACGCATGTCCCTGCCAATCGTCCGGCAACAAAATGCGGCGCAGATCCGGATGCCCGTCAAAAATCACACCAAACATGTCGAACGTCTCGCGTTCGTGCCAGTTTGCAGCGCGCCAGACACCGGTGACGCTCGGCACGTGAACGTCTTCCTCGTTCAATACCACCTTCAATCGAACACGATGATATTTAGTCGTTGAAAAAAGATGGTAGTTAACTTCGAAGCGCGGTTCCTCTTCCGGGCCACGATCCGCGCCGCAAATATCAGAGAGAAAATCGAAGCGCGATTCGGGCGACGTCTTTAAAAATGAACACGCTTCAACGATGTGCTCCCGCGGAACTACAATCGTCGTCTCACCGAAAGCATTGATGACCTCACTAATCCATTCCGGGTGCTCTTGCTGCAACGCCGCCACTAAAGGTGACGGCGCTGCTGCTTCTGAACTTGGGGTTGGTTCGGTTGAGGGCGCGATCTTTTCGGGATCTGATTGCATCCGCAATGTTGCTCGACTCTCTAAGAAGAACGCCGCCGTTCGTGTCTCGAAGCGATCGTATAAGGCCGCGACTCCGGCAACGTGTTCTGCCGGGCAGTCGATCCATCAGTGATCGGTAAAGTCCCTGGCACAACGGCTTCTCGTGCTTCGTCTTCCGGAACGTCGCGACGATCGCGGACGCTCTCCTTCATTACTTTCTCCTGGAGCATCATCACAGCATGGATCAGCATTTCGGGCCGTGGCGGGCAACCCGGAATGTAAACGTCTACGGGAACAATCTTGTCCACACCTTGAACGATAGCGTAGTTATCAAAGACGCCGCCCGAAGTTGCGCAGGCGCCCATCGAGATCACCCACTTTGGCTCTGGCATCTGATCGTAGATTCGTCGCAGCACCGGCGCCATTTTTCGCGAGACGCGTCCGGAGACGATCATCACGTCAGCCTGGCGCGGACTCGCACGAAAGACCTCCGAACCAAAACGCGCGAGATCGTTTCTGGATGAAGTCGCGTTCATCATCTCGATCGCGCAACAGGCCAATCCGAACGTCGCCGGCCACAGCGATGACTTTCTCGCCCAGTTGATTAGCGAGTCGAGCCGGGTGGTTAATACTTCCGGCAAAGCCTCGGCAATAACATTTTCTAAACCCATTTAAACTTCCTCACGCGGCTGCCTTGTTTCTCTGCGTGAATCTCTGCGTCCTCTTCGTCTCCGCGGTTAGCTTGCGTCATCATTCATAACCGCCGAGACGCAGAGGACGCAGAGATCACGCAGAGAATATCTTCACGCGGCGGTGCGCTTCTTCTGTTCGATACGCCGCGCCTCTAAATCCGCCAGAGCTCGCGCTTCAGCCTCTGCTTCGCGCCGCGCCCTCTCGCCCCAGTCAAATGCGCCCTTCTTAACGACGTAGATATAGCCGATAAACAGCAGGCCTACGAAGACCATCATCTCGATGTATGCAAACCGGCGCATCGCATCTCCCTGTGCCGCAAGGGTCTTAAAGACTGCTGCCCAGGGCACCAGGAAGATCACCTCTATATCGAACAAGATGAAGATCATCGCGATGAGATAAAACTTCACGGAGAAACGCTCGCGCGCTGATCCCACCGGGTCCTTACCACACTCGTAAGGCATCAACTTCGTTCTTGTTCGCTTACGTTGTCCGACGAACTGAGAGAGAAGAACGTTGCCCACGGCGAAGCCCGCAGCCACGATGAACATCAACAGTATCGGCAGATAATCGTAAAGACGAAACGGCATTCCAAACAGACCTTCACCGGCCGCAGACTAATTCGTGTGCGGTCAGTGCTACTCGATCCCGAGATTGAGAATCATTGTACAAGCTGATGCTAGTCGATGTGATCAAGGGTGTCAAGCAAGCTTTCTGGCGAGGATCACCTAGGAAAAATGCTGATTGACCGTGAAAAAATGCTTGTGTTACCGTTCAGGAAAACCCGCTCTCGAGTGGGTCGTTTAAACAGCCTCCCGATTTCAACGATAGGACACTGGGACCGGAAGTCCTCGACACAGTGATTACCGGATTCAATACCGATATCGAACATGATGGAGTTGTCTATCATGTGCAGACCGAGGACAAAGGGCTCGACTCACCTATCATCCTCTCACTGGTCTATGCCGGCGGCACGATTTTGGCCAGCAAGCGCTCGCCTTACGAGGACTTGATCGCTGAAGGATTTAGCGATGAAGTGCTGGCTGAACGGTTGAAGCGACAACACCGTTTGATCTGTGCGGCTATTCACTCAGGGCGCCTGGACGATCTCAAGCGCATGAGCGGGCGCCGGAAAGAGGCGACAGTTCAGGAGGAAATCCTTACTGAAACTCCAGAGGAAGTTGAAGCGTCGGCGCCGGCAATTGTCGAAGAGCCTTTTGAGATCGAGCATTGGCCGATCACGCAGGAGTGGACGCCTCCACCTCCGACGCCACCTGCTGAAGAGTTCGCAGTTGAACCTGAGACGCAGTTTGAACCAATCGAGGAGCCTGTTCCGGTTGAGGAAACGCGGGAAGCGCCGCAAGAGGAGTTAACCCCTGAAGTCGCGCTTGAAGATGGCCTCGTGATAAGTCTCCTCGATGATGAGGAGTTTTATTCGGGACAAGGTTATACGCTCCGGGTCCACATAAGTAATCGTGCCGGCGGCGAAGAGAAGCCACTCGTCAATGCCGCGGTCTCGGTCAAAATTTTGGGCACGACGTTTCGGCCGTTGATCTACTCTTTGAAGACGGAGAGTGATGGAGTAGCGAGTGTCGCTACACGGATTCCAGAGTTCACTTCCGGTCGAGCTGCGGTGTTGGTGCGTGCGGTGACGAAAGATCAGGCGGCGGAACTTCGACGTATCATTCATCCGGCGCAGTGAGGTTGGCTACAAGTTGCGTGTTTTTATAAATGGCGAAAGTAAAGAGATCTCCGGCACACCGTCCTTAGCAGAGTTAATCGACCAGCTTGATCTTCCCGCCACGCGAATCGCGATCGAACTTAATCGCGAGGTAGTGCGTCGTAGCGATTGGAACAGCACGGTCCTCCAGGACGACGATCGCATCGAGATTGTTCACTTCGTCGGCGGAGGGTATCCACAGATACACAGATTATTTAAATAGAATCTGTGTAATCTGTGGACGGTTTTGAATTGATCTCGTTCGCGTGTAAAGTTGATTCATGTCAACAGCAGTCAGTGCAACGTCGCCTCGTGAAAGTCTAATCATCGCAGGTCGCGCATTTTCTTCGCGGCTGATTATCGGTACAGGGAAGTATCGTAGTCATGACGAGATGCGCAGCGCTCATGACGCGTCGGGAGCTGAAATGGTGACAGTGGCCGTGCGGCGTGTGCCACTCGATCGTAGTAGTGAGTCTTTTCTCGACTATCTGAATCCCGCGCTCCAGATTCTGCCGAATACCGCGGGTTGCTATTCAGCGGAAGATGCAGTTCGAACCGCACGCCTCGCGCGCGAAGCTTTGCAAACGGATTTCGTAAAGCTTGAAGTCATCGGCGATCAAACCACGCTGTTTCCAGACAATGAACAGACACTCGAGGCAGCGCGCATCCTCGTCAAAGAGGGTTTCGTTGTGCTGCCCTATTTCAATGACGATCTGATCATGGCAAAGAAACTGCTCGATGCCGGCTGCGCAGCAATCATGCCGCTCGCAGCGCCGATTGGATCGGGCCTGGGTGTTCAGAACCCTGCGAACTTGCGAATCATGCGCGAGCAGTTGCCTGATGCCACCATCATCGTTGACGCCGGCGTTGGGACCGCTAGCGATGCGGCGATCGCGATGGAGCTTGGCGCTGACGGCGTTTTGATGAACACGGCGATTGCGGAAGCTGCGGATCCGGCAAAGATGGCGACGGCTATGAAGCTGGCGATTGAGGCAGGTCGATTAGCTTATCTCGCCGGCCGTATGCGGAAGCGACTGTACGCGAGTGCGTCGAGTCCGCTGGACGGCGTTATTAAATAGTGTCAATCATGTCCATTTAGCGGAAGAGCAAGCGTGATCTGTTCCTGTTCACGCATCACCCGGTCACCAAGCTCGGTTGTCGATATTGTTGGATATGCTCCACCTTTCACTCGCAAACAATGAGCTGCGACTAGCGCGTCAATATAAGATTGGACCTCGTCCTGAGCCATCTCCTTCAGCAATCCATAAGTCGACAATTCATTGAGACGCGCAGTGAGCACTTGCTTGGCTGCGGAACCCCTGAGAGTAGAAACCAACATCGTCTTACCGAAGCGACCGTTCATTCGCTTCGCACAGGCAAGTATTTTACGCACACGTAACAGCTCATCCTCTGTAGGCGTGCGTGGGTTTAGGTCGATTGGCGACGCCGCGACTTTTCGATCGTCGCGCTCTTCAAGATCGGAGTCAGCAGCAGGCGCCGTTGCCGGGCTGCAATTACCGCAGGTGCCGCATTGTCGTTGGTGATGACGATCGCCGAAGTAGTTGAGGATGTGTGCGCGGTAACAATAGTCCGTGTAACAGAAGTCGATCATCTCACGCAGCTTCCGGCGCTCCAGGTCGCCACGCCGCGACACGTCTCGCGGGTCAATACGAAGCTGCTTTGCGGGTGTGCTGTCGAGCATGATGATGCTGCGGCCCTGTCGTGACCTGCGGTCCTCGCGATTGACTGCGGTACGTTGAATGTGACCGGCACGTTCGAGCACGTACAGGGCCGATTGAACGGCCATCTCGTTCCGTTCGCCGACGCGCGACGCAATCTCTGCCGTCGAGAGTTCGATCCTTCTCAACTCCGTTGCCGCGAGGGTGTCGTAGACGTCTTTAATTGTCTTGAACTCAGGATACGAGCCTTCGATAAAAAAATCGTGCGTGTTCTTGTCAGCGTAATTGAAGAGCAACACGCAGGTTGACGGGAGCCCATCGCGCCCGGCGCGTCCAATCTCCTGGTAGAAAGCCTCGATCGAGCCGGGCATCTGGTAATGGACCACAAAGCGAATGTCGGCCTTGTCGATGCCCATCCCAAATGCGTTTGTCGCCACGATCATCTGCGTGCGACCGCTCATGAAGTTGTCCTGAGCCTTGACTCGAATCGAATCAGGCATGCCCGCGTGATACGTCGAAACGCTGAGGCCAGCGCTTTGCAGCTTAAGCCCGACTTGCTCCACCGCCTTTCGCGTCGCCGTGTAAATGATTCCGGAACCTGAATGCGTCTTCGCCAGTCAACGTATGTGTGCGATCTTCTGGCGTTCCTTTTCTGTATGGACAACCTCGATGGAAAGATTGGGGCGATCGAAACCGCTGACGAATGTCTGAGGTTGATTGAGACCGAGTTGTTGAATGATGTCCGAGCGAACGTAAGGGGTCGCGGTAGCTGTCAGCGCGAGAGTTTGAACTCGTCCTAACGATGTAATGACACTTTTCAGACGCAGGTAATCAGGACGAAAATCGTGGCCCCACGTCGAAATGCAGTGAGCTTCGTTGACTGCAAAAAGCGAGATAGGGATCGATCGCAACGCAGCGTTGAAGCGACTACTGCGAAAGCGTTCGGGGGCGATGTACACCAGCTTCTGCTCGCGCCGCCGCAGAGAGTCAATACGGGCGAGTTGTTCTGATTCTGAAATTGAGCTGTTGATAAACGTAGCCGGCAGTCCACGAGCTTGCAGTGCGTCTACCTGATCTTTCATCAGCGCGATCAGCGGAGACACGACGAGGGTGACTCCGTCGAGGATCATAGCCGGAAGTTGATAACACAGAGACTTGCCGCTGCCGGTCGGCATGACGACGACAGCGTCTTTACCTTCCAGAATCGATCCAATCACCTCGCGTTGGCCTTCTCGAAAGTCATCGAAGCCGAAATGCTTTCGGAGCGAAGAGATTGCATCTGCGAGAGAGTGCATGCGGGAGTCTATAACACGAATTTCACTGATCTGCGCAAATCCGTGGCAAAAAATTTGTATTTCTCGGATTAGGCAAACTCAGAGCGAAGTCTGCGACGTTGTTGCGCGTATCGGTACAACCATTAGCGGCTCTTATCAAAGCGTTCGTATTGCTCGCAGCAGCAGCGGGCGCGGAGCCTTTAAAACAGTTCGCTGTGCTTCCGTAACCGAGCAGGTCCACGATGTTGGGATCGTTAGGACACGCGCCGGTGAGCGCAACCGCATTCTTCACGAGTGCTACTTTACCCGAAGCCGCGGCCATTGCGATCGCGCCGGTAGCATCCGGAGCAGCCAAAGAAATTCCGTTACTGCCTCCTGAACTTTCCTGTATTAAGAAGTATTGACCGGGTAACAACATTACGGTTGTAAGCGGTGTCACTGACCAACTGGAAGCGGTCGCGCTCGCATACTGCACAGACCAGCCAGTCAGGTTAACTGCGGAACTACCGTTGTTGAAGATTTCGATAAAGTCATTTCGAAAAGGCGCGCCTGAGTTTCCGCCACCACCGAAGACCTGACTGATCACGAGCTGCGGTGATGAATCGGGTGACGGAGTTGGTGTCGATATCGGACTCGGCGACGGAAATGGTGCGGGTGTCGGAGTTGGCGTGGGCGTCGGCGCGGTCCCGCTGAGCACAACCGACACAGGATTGCTTTGCACACCATCGGCAGCGACGACGAGGGTCGATCGGCCCGAGCCGCTTAACTCAGGCGGTACCAGGACGTGGATCTCGTCGAGTCCGGCTAAGTGCGAAGCTGCGACTGTTTCAACTAACGTCGAGCGTCCACGAATCGTGACCGATACGTTCTTCGCTCCAATGGCGCCAGTGGTAAAGATGGAGAGCCGAAGTTGCCCGTTCGAAGGATCAAAAGGTCCGGGAGCGATCGTATTTGAATCGAGAATAATTGCTTCGCCACGGCCATCACCCGCAATCGTGAACACACCGGGTGCGGTCTGAGAAATATTCGCATCAGCTTTGGACGAGAAGCCGTCGGAGTTAGTTACAACAAATTCTGCCGCACCGTTTGGTAAGGCACGAGGCACAACGAACTCGACTTCTTCAGGACTAGCATACAAGATTCGCGCCGGTTGGTTGTTTACTCTGACTATCGTTCCCGCAACCGTAAATGGTGGATCGTCACCTGCGAAGCTCGCGGCTTCGGTCCTGAAAGCAAGCGCGCTGCCGCGAATAGTTGCAATACTGCCCGGCGCGATCTTTGTGCGTTCAGGCTCTCGTCCCTGTGCAGCGGCGTTGAGAACTGTCGCAACACCGAACTGTGGACGCGGCGCGATTGACGCCAAATAGATCTCGCTGTTGTTGCGCCGATCATCATCACTGACAGAACCGGAAATAACGCGTGAAAAGTTGAACGCCGCGATCGAGCCGTCGAAATTGAGCGAAGAGACGACTTCACCAGTAGCTGTCGATGGCGCATTTGAGATCTGGTCGATCTGGTTAGTTGGTAAATCGAGTAGATAGAGTTCGACACCGCCATCGCTCGTGTTGATTACTCTGCGTCGGGTTGCGAAAGCGACCCGCTTCCCATCGCCGCTGATTGTTGGTTGAAGTTTTACGTCCGTGACTCTTGAACCCAACTGTGTGACTTGCCGGATCGAACCATCGCGAGCTTCAAAAACAAAAACCTGACTCTGATTAGGCGCAGTCAACGCGGAATAGACCACACGCATTCCGTCGTTGCTGACCGCACGCCCTTCCGTGAGCGACAGCTCTGCCACGTCAGCTGCGACCACTCGAGACGTGCGCGTTTGTGTTTCGATCAGCATCAAGTCACTCGCATCCGGCTTGGCGCTTTTATAGAAGACACGAGACCCGTCAGCACTGATCTTGGGACTAACTGCGGAACGCTCGTTCGTGTCGCTCGTCAATTGCGTGAACGCCTGGTCCTTATAAACAAAGATCTCATAACTCCCATCGGCGTTCGAACCGGTGAAATCGCGATTGGATGAGAACGCGATCGCGCGCCCGTCGCCAGTGATCGACGGTTGGAGGTTGCCATCGCTCAGCCGTGACTCGACGGACGCAGGCTCGGTTTGCGTCAGTTGTTTGAGATCCGAGCCGTCGAATAGAAAGATCTCGGAATTTCGATCCTTATTCTGTCCAACAAGATCCTCCGCCGATGCAAAAACAACCACTCTGCCATCGCTCGAAAGCGCAGGAGAGACGGCGCGTGTCTTCGCTATCGATTTGAAAGCCGTCCCAGCAGAATCAACGTGATACGTGTGAAATGACTCATTACCCGCACCTAACAGATCCGCCGAAGATTCAAAGACAACGATCCGCCCGTCGTCGCTGAGCGCCGGATTCAAGTTGACTACGTGTTCAGGGGTATTTGTAAGCCGAGTTAAAGTCGGACCAGACTGCGGAGCCAAAATAGATTCGACGATAAAAAGAAGACCGGTGATGAGGAAACATGTTGTGAGACGAAGCATCGTGAGGTTGCTCCTTACTTAAATTTAGCGCGCATTCTACACCTCGTTTGAAAAAATTCAAGAAGAATCTCCAGCGGGTGGTATTCTCAGCGCATGAAAATCCTCATGAGTGGTTCGCACGGGCTGGTCGGCAAAGCGCTGAGCCAGTCGCTGACGAATGACGGTCATGAAATCGTCAGACTCGTGCGACGCGCACCCACCGCTGGCGCTCCGGAAATCGAATGGCACCCGAACCAGGGACGCATCAATGCTGAGCAGCTCGAAGGCTTTGACGTGGTGGTCCACCTTGCCGGTGAAAACATTGCTTCAGGTCGTTGGACTGAAGAGAAGAAACGTGCGATTCGTGAAAGCCGCGTCAAAGGAACATCGTTGTTGAGCGAATCACTCGCACGCTTATCCCGGCCGCCTTCAGTGTTTCTGAGCGCGTCTGCCATCGGTTATTACGGCGATCGCGGCGATGAGTTGTTGACCGAACAAAGCGTTCCGGGAGATGGCTTTCTGCCGAGTGTCTGCATCGAGTGGGAGAACGCAACGAAGCCCGCGCTCGAGAATGGAATCAGAACCGTTTACACGCGCTTCGGGATTATTCTTGATCGCAACGAAGGTGCGCTGGCCAAGATGCTGCCGCCTTTTCAGATGGGAATCGGCGGCAAGGTTGGCGGTGGAAAGCAGTGGATGAGTTGGATCGCGCTGGACGATGTCGTTAACGGACTCAAGTTTCTGATGACGGACACGTCAATACGCGGTCCAGTTAATTTTGTAACGCCAAACCCGGTTACCAATGCAGAATTCACGAAAGTTCTTGGTCGAGTGCTGTCGCGGCCGACGTTTTTCCCGGTGCCCGCGTTTGGCGCTCGGTTAGCGTTTGGAGAGATGGCCGATGCGCTTTTGCTCTCGAGCCAGAAGGTGGAACCAGTAGTTTTGCAAGACAAGGGATTTCCGTATAAGTGGCCCACTCTGGAGCCGGCGTTGAGAGTCATTTTAGACAGGATTACAGGATGAACATGATTTACATGATGAAAGCCACAATAGTTTTATTACTAATGCTGGCGCTCATTAACACGGGACAACAACCAGAAGCCGCTAATCTGATCCTCCACAACGGCATCATCTGGACCGTCGACCAGAAAAACCCGACCGTCCAGGCGGTTGCGATCAGAGACGGTAAGTTCGTCGTCGTCGGCTCAAACAATTCAGCGTTGAAGCTGCGTGGTCCAAACACTCGCGTCATCGACTTGCAGAGCAAGTTCGTCGTGCCGGGCTTCAACGATAACCACGTTCACTTCGCCTCGGCGGCACAGTTTCTCGAATTCAACATCATGCGCGCATCGACGCAGGATGAGTTTGTCGCTCGCGTCAAAGAAGTGACTGCGCGACTCCCGAAAGGTGAATGGATCGTTGGCGGATTCTGGGGTGCATACGACGAATGGGCCGCCGGGAGCGCCGGCAACCAGCGAAAGGAAC
Organism: uncultured Acidobacteriota bacterium; assembly: GCA_963826255.1. Taxonomy (GTDB): domain Bacteria; phylum Acidobacteriota; class Blastocatellia; order Pyrinomonadales; family Pyrinomonadaceae; genus PSRF01. The sequence continues at coordinate 3,008,068 of CAWGWK010000002.1, read as the reverse complement.
CATTCGCTCCCGACATGAACCTGGTGAATGACATCACCGCTGACTATCCGATGTTCATTCGCAAGTTTGACGACAGCCAGTTCGCGGCGAATCAGGCAGCATTTCGTGCGCTCAAGCTCGATCTCAACAATCCGCAGGCCCCGAATGTGGAATTCCTTCGTGATAGCCAGGGACGTATCAATGGTCACATGCGGGGAAGAGGAGCGGTGCGTCTATTCAATACCGTGATTCCCCGGAATTTTTCGCGCGAGCGTCGCGTGCAACAAACAAAGAACGCGCTGGCGGAGATTCGCAAGTTCGGCGTCACGAACGTCAGCGATATGTCTGACGATGTGCAGTTGGAAATTTACCGGGAACTGCATCGCACGGGCGACCTGACTGTCCGGATTCACTTTCGTCCCGGATTGGATCGCTGGAAGGAGATGGCTGACCGCGGAATTCGCACCGGCTCAGGCGATGAGTCGATACGGCTTGGAGCTCTAAAAGGGCATATCGACGGCATCATGGGCACCAGTACCGCGCGTTTCTTCGAGCCTTATTCAAACGATCCAAAAAATCGCGGGCGCTGGCGGCCCTTGATGGTCAACGATAAAGGTGAGTTTGTTGAAGGAAAGTTTCTCGGCTACATGCTGGAAGCGGATCGTGCGGGCCTTCAACTCACCGTGCATGCAATTGGAGACGAAGCCAACAACGTTCTACTCAACTATCTCGAGGAGCTCAATAAGCAGAACGGCAAACGCGATCGACGCTTTCGCCTGGTCCATGCCCAGGTGCTGGCGGCGCAGGACTTCAAACGATTGGGCCAGCTCGGCGTTATCGCGGAGGTCCAGCCATTTCACTTGAGCGACGACATGCGTTGGATGGAAGAACGCATCGGTTTTGAACGGACCAGAGGCGCGTATGCTTTCAAGAGCATTCAAGCGAGCGGCGCGGTGCTGAGCTTTGGAACCGACTGGCCGGGCACGTCGGCTTCGGAGTATCCGATTAATCCGATGCTCGGACTTTACGCTGCGGTGACGAGGCAAACGATCACAGGCCAGCCCGCTGCGGGGTGGTTTCCGAACGAAAGAATAACGATCGAAGATGCGATCCGTGCTTACACGCTGAACACTGCGTACGCAAATTTCGAAGAACAGATCAAAGGATCGATCCAGGTAGGGAAGCTAGCGGATCTCGCGGTGTTGTCGAAGAACCTCTTGAAGGTCGCGCCTAAAGAGTTTCTCAGCACCGAAGTTCTCTATACGGTCGTTAACGGAAAAGTCGTTTTTACAGGATTACAGGATTAGACATGATTTAGATGTTAATCTTGCTAATCCTGTAAATCCTGTACAAACTCCGGCAGCGCCTGAAAAACCTCGAGCGCGTATTTCACGTTCCCAAACGGCGCCGACACCTGCACGCCCTGAATCTCTTCGCGCACTTCCAACAACGACTCGCGCGCGATCTTCAAGCCCTCGTCGCGTCCCGCTTCCTTGCTTATGTTTGAAGCTTCACGCATGCGGTCCATGATCGACGGCGTTACGCGCACGCCCGGAACTTCATTGTGCAAAAACTCCGCGTTGCGATAAGAGACGAGCGGCCAGATACCTGCAATTACCGGAATACGCACGTGCTCGATGCGTTTCAAGAACCCTCGTAACTGATCCGTATCAAACACCGGCTGCGTGATCGCGTACTGCGCGCCCGCTTCAACTTTCCATTCGAAGCGTTTGATCTCTTCCTCGAGATTGATCGCGCCCGGATTGACGCCGACACCGATACAGAAAGCTGTCGGCTCACCGATGGGATTGTTGCCCAGATCGAGCCCATGGTTCAGTTTGTTGATCATGTTCGTCAAACCGATCGAGTCGATATCAAACACGGCGGTGGCGTCAGGGTATGGTCCCATCTTCGGCGGATCACCCGTGATCACGAGTATGTTGCGGAGGCCCAGTGCGGCCGCGCCGAGCAGATCCGACATCATGCCGAGCAGGTTTCGGTCGCGACAGCAGTAGTGCAGCACTGACTCGATACCGATCTGCTGTTCGACCAGGACCGCGGTCGCGAGCGCGCTCATGCGCGACTGTGCGCGTGCGCCATCCGGTATGTTCACGCCGTCAACGCCGGCTTCCTTGAGCAGACGAATCGAATCCAGCGTCTTCTTCGCGTCCACTCCTTTTGGCGGCAGCACTTCAACCGACGTAACAAACTCACCGCGCGCGATTTTTCGCCCCCACGCAGAACGCTCTTCAGGCGGCACGACGTGAATGTCAGGCGGTGTAGAGTCAACCGTCACTGTCCCACCAGCGCTGAAAGCAATGCGTTGGGCGCGTGGTGAAGCTGCCCGAACCGAATCGGAAATCAGTTTGATATGTGACGGAGTCGTACCGCAGCAGCCACCGATAAACTTGGCTCCGGACTGAATGAATCGCTTCGCAAACTTCGACATGTACTCAGGCGAGCACATGTAAAACTGTCGCCCTTGCACGTCGCGCGGCAGTCCGGCGTTTGGCTGGGCCGACAACTTCTTCTTCGTGACTGCGCGCATCTTGTCGAGCGCCGAGAGAATGAGGGCTGGGCCAACACCACAGTTCAGCCCGATGACGTCTGCGCCCCACTTATCAAGACGTTCGGTAAAGAGCTCTGGCGTCGTGCCGAACATCGTATTGCCGTCAGTCATGATGGTCATCTGCGCGATAATCGGAAGGTCGCAGATTTCTCGCACCGCGGCTATCGCCTGGCGGATCTCGGAGACATCGGAAAAAGTCTCGAGACAGAAGAGATCGACGCCGCCTTCCAGCAATGCTTCAGCCTGTGCCTTGAACATCTCGCGGGCTTCGTCAAACGACGTTGGCCCATACGGCTCGATGCGCACGCCGAGTGGACCAATCGCCCCGGCAACGTAAGTGCGGTCACCGGCAGCTTGGCGGGCCACCCTCGCCGCGATCGTGTTGATCTCGTGCAGATTTGCTTCGAGCCCGTACTGCTGAAGCTTGTGAGCTGTTGCGCCGAAGGTGTTCGTCTCGATGATGTCGGCGCCGGCGCGTATGTATTCCGTATGAATCTCGCGCACGAGGTCAGGATTACTGAGGTTCAACTCGTCGTAACAGCGGTTGATGTAAACGCCTTTGGCATAGAGCTGGGTGCCCATTGCGCCGTTGACGACGAGGATGCGATCGGTTTCGAGAAGACTTCTGAAGGGTTCCATGTGATTGGCAATGAAAAAGTCCCGCGCTAAACAACGCGGGACTTCAAATCGGTTTGAAGTTTTCGGGTTTCTTTCAGGCTGCCCGAGCTGTTTAGCTGGTTATTTTACGTGGCCGCAAGTCGCCTTAACTCACCACGCTTTTCAATCGGTGCTTATACGCCTCGTACGCCGCGACTGTCAAGTTCCGAGAGTGGGACGTCACTGTTTCCGAGTGTCTTGTTTTGTCTGTCAGCATGACCCTATCCTTCAACCTGACCGATCACGGTGAAACGAACAAGTACAGCAAATTCAAGCACTTACAGCCATAAAATCTAAACAAAAGGGCAACCGACCTCGTACTTCATCCATCTGAGTGCTGGTCCTTCATTACGAAGTTTTGGCCGGTTGTTAGTGCAGTCCCCATTAAGTCTGCGCAAGTAAAGACCTGGATGCCCGTAAGGTCATCATCGTACCCATGGAGATATTGTTGAATGAAGTTTCCCCGCAGGTTACCCCACTTCCGCTCGTTGAAGTTTGCACCGTTCGCCATCATCGCCTTTTTCCTTTTCAGTAATTTAACTGGTGTCCTATTCAGCCGCGTGCTGGCGCCACAAGCGGCGGCCGCCAAAGAACGAGCGTTCGTGATCCCGGCGGACATTCCTACTTCCGGAGATCCAGCGTTGGACCGGATCATCTTTGAAGCTGGTGCGAATCATGGTGTTGACCCGCGGTTTATTCATGCGGTCATCTGGCAGGAATCCAAGTACCAGGTACAGGCACGCTCGCACGCTGGCGCGCAGGGCTTGATGCAGTTGATGCCCGCGACTGCGAAGCGTTTTGGTTGCGAGGATCCACACGATCCTGTTTCAAACATTAAGGCTGGGACGAAGTACCTGAGTTGGCTCTTGAAGAGGTTTTCCGGCAACGTTGAGCTCGCGCTCGCAGGTTACAACGCAGGCGAGGGTGCGGTTGATAAGTACGACGGCGTGCCGCCCTACAACGAGACAAGAAACTACGTGAAGATCATTTCGAAGCGTTACGGCAAAACGTACCATCCGGTGTTGTCACCGGCAGAAGCCGCACAGGTTTTCCAACTCCACGCTGAATAGACCACAGATTTACACGGATGGTTACGGATCAATCCGTATTCATCCGTGTAAATCGGTGTTCCCCCTTGACAGCCTTCCTCACATTTGGCTGAATACCTCGGTCTTTCCCTAGCTCCGCCATCTGAACAAAGGAATTAGTCACATGAGCGCATCGCGAGATGGGGCTGTCCATGCTACATCCACCGACAGTCGTAGTTTCTTTGGACATCCAGCCGGCCTCTCCACACTCTTTTTCACAGAGATGTGGGAGCGCTTCTCTTATTACGGGCTGCGCCCGCTTCTCGTACTGTTCATGTCGGCCGCACTTGCCGAAGGCGGTTTTGGAATTGAGAGAAGCCAGGCATCGGCTATAGTCGGTATTTACGCAGCGAGTGTTTACCTCGCATCTTTGCCTGGTGGGTGGGTTGCCGATCGCTTGTTGGGCCTGCGCCGGGCGATCATGCTGGGCGCGGTCCTGATCTCGGTGGGCCATATATCGATCGGACTCTCTTCTTTTGCACACTCGCCCGTGCCATTCTTTTTGGGTCTCCTCTTCATCGTTCTCGGGACCGGCTTACTCAAACCAAACATCTCCGCGATTGTTGGAGACTTGTACCCGGAAGGCGGTGCGCGCCGCGACGCAGGCTTTTCGATCTTTTACATGGGCATCAACACCGGCGCGTTTGCCGGTCAGATCGTAACGGGCTTGTTGGGCGAGAAGTTTGGTTGGCACTGGGGCTTTGGCGCAGCTGGAGTAGGAATGTTGATCGGTCTCGTCTGGTTTGCGCTGCGGGCTCGTCCAACACTCGGCAATCTCGGCCTGGATATATCTCGTGATCCGGATCCTGTGAAACAAGCGCGCCTGGAACGGATTATGAAACTGGCTCTCGCGATCGGTCTTGGTCTACTTGGGCTTGTCGTCGTGCTGGCGGCGACCGGAGTTTTCCGACTCAATCCGCAGGCCATCGGCCAGAACATGACGTACGTGCTCGTTGGTATGGCTGTCCTGTATTTCGCATACGTCTTCATGTTCGGCGGGCTAAATAGTCACGAGAAGAAACGCGTTGTCGTCATCGCGATTCTGTTTTTCTTTGCTGCGATTTTTTGGGCTGCGTTCGAGCAGGCGCCTACTTCCCTTAACCTCTTTGCGAAGGACTTTACTGATCGCGCGTTTCTCGGGTTTGAAATTCCTGCGATCTGGTTTCAATCAGTCAACTCAGTTTTCATTATTTTGCTCGCACCGGTATTTGCCGCGATCTGGTTAGGGCTTGGGAAGCGTAATGCCAATCCATCAAGTCCCGTGAAGTTCTCTTTGGGGTTATTGTTCGCCGGGCTTGGTTTCGCACTCATGATTCCTGCTGCGAATTTGGTTGTGGGCAGTGGTGGAGCCTTGAAGGTTTCCCCGTGGTGGTTGGTTTTCAGCTACCTTTTTCAGACCGCGGGTGAGTTGTGTCTCAGTCCGGTTGGACTTTCTTCCATGACGAAACTCTCTCCCCGCAAGTACGTGGGCCAGATGATGGGAATCTGGTTTCTTGCTACTTCGGTGGGGAACTTGATTGCGGGATTGGTTGGCGGCAATGTTGATCCGGAAAAGTTAGACCAGATGCCGACCTTGTTTATCGGCACCACAGTCGCGCTGATCGCAGCGGCAATCCTGCTTGCCGTCCTGAGTCCATTCATTAAAAAGTTAATACCCGACGAAAACAAACTTACAGGAGAATAGCGTTGCTTTATCGTTCATACTTTTATCTCGCGACAGTGCTTCTCTTGTCGCTTGGCATCGCAGTTCATGCGCAACAGAAACTCCTCACCATCGATGACATTTTCGATCCGGTCAAGAAAGTCAATTTCAACGGCACCACGCCAACTGTTCGCTGGCTCAAGGACGGCAATCATTATCTGATTACTAACGAAGCCTCGCGTCGCGATGTGCCGCGACTGCAAAAAGTGAACGCAGCGACAGGCGAAGCGGTGGCGTTCTTTGACGCTGCAAAAATGCAGGCAGCGTTCGCTGCGTTGCCCGGAGTCAGTGCGCAGGATGCGAGACAACTGGCGAATCGCGGTAACTACAATCTTAATCCCGCTGAGACTGCTGTTCTGATCAACTGGTCAAACGATCTGTTCTATTACGAGTTTGGCAGCGACCGTGCGATCCGGCTCACCAGCAACCCTGAAGAGGAGCTTAGCGAAGAGTTTAGTCCTGACGGGCGCATGATCAGCTTCGTACGTGAGAACAATTTGTACGTTGAAGATCTCGGCATGCAGCGACGCGAGCGTGCCTTGACCCGCGACGGCAGCGCGAAAATTCTCAATGGCCGTTTGGATTGGGTCTACCAGGAAGAACTCTACGGGCGCGGTAACTTTGGCGCTTACTGGTGGAGTCCTGATTCAACCAGCATCGCCTTTCTTCGTTTTGACGAGACTCCCGTTCCGGAGTTCACCGTAGTCGATCACATTCCGTACCGGCAGAATGTCGAGGTGACACCGTATCCGAAGGCGGGGGATCCGAATCCGCTCGTCACATTGGGTGTGGTCAGCGCTGCCGGCGGCGACATTCGTTGGATCGACACTTTCAAGTATCAACCCACTGACTTTTTGATCTCGCGCGTCGCGTGGACTCCCGACAGCAAGAAGGTGGTCTACCAGGCGCAGAACCGCGAACAGACGTTTTTAGACGTGAACTTCGCCGACGCACGCGATGGAAAGTCGACCAACATCATTCACGAGACTTCGAAGGCGTGGGTCGGGATCAACGAGAATCCGATCTGGTTAAAGGATGGTTCGTTTATCTGGGCCAGCGAGCGCAACGGTTGGGAGCACCTCTATCACTATTCCGCGGATGGAAAACTCTTGCGCCAGATAACTGACGGTAAGTGGGAAGTGCGTACGATCGAGGGCGTCGATGAGCAGAATGGGTTTATTTATTTCACAGCTACCGAGCGCAGTCACATCGCACCGCACGGTTACCGGATCAAGGTCGACGGTTCTGGCCTAACACGTCTCACGATGACGGAAGGCACGCACCGCGTCGATCTCAGTCCGGCGAATAATTACTTCATCGACGTTTGGAGCGATCTCAACACACCGTCGCAAGTTCGTCTCCATGACGCCGCGGGCAAACTCGTGCGCGTGATCGCGGAAAACAAGGTGGACGCGTTGAAGCAGTACAAGCTTGGAACGGCGGAGTTGTTACAAGTCAAAACGCGCGACGGGTCTGTCATGGAAGCGATGATGATCAAGCCGCCCGACTTCGATGCGCGAAAAAAATATCCGGTAATGAGTTTTACGTACGGTGGACCACACGCGCCTCAGGTTCGAAACACGTGGGGTTCGACTACCTACATGTTCCATCAACTGCTGGCCCAGAAGGGTTACATCATCTGGGTTTGCGACAATCGTACAGCCAGTGGGAAGGGTCTCGAATCGACGTGGCCCGTGTACAAGAATTTTGGCGAGCTCGAGCTGCGCGATATTGAAGATGGATTGACGTGGCTGAAGAGTCAGACATACATCGACGGATCTCGCATCGGCATCTGGGGCTGGAGCTACGGCGGTTTTATGACGAGCTATGCGTTGACACACAGCAAGTCGTTCAAGATCGGCATCGCGGGCGGCACGGTTTCGGACTGGCGTGATTACGACACGATTTACACCGAACGTTTCATGGGGACACCGCAGAACAATCCTGAAGGTTACAAGAAGAGTTCCCCGGTGCACTTTGCGAAGGACCTGCACGGCAAGTTGTTATTGATCCACGGCACGATCGACGACAACGTGCATATGCAGAACACGATTCAGTTCGCTTATGAGTTGCAGAAGGCAGGGAAGCAGTTTGAGTTGATGCTATATCCAAAATCCCGTCACGGCGTCACCGATCCGCTGCTCTTGAAGCACATGCGGCAGATGATGCTGGACTTTATCCTGGAGAACCTATAAGTATCCGCCGTTGGGCTATCTGTAATTACCTGTTATCTTTTGTATGAGGTTATTGCCATGAGTACTCAATTTGATCAAGTTGCGGCGGATGCCATGAAGCTACCATTGAGAGATAGGGTTCGTTTAGCTCAGCAGTTAGTTTCAACTCTCGATGATAAAACGGAAACCGACGTCGAAGAACTATGGTTTATCGAGGCAAAGCGCCGACTGGATGAGTTACACAGCGGTAAGGTCAAAGGGATCGATGCGGATGAAGCGTTTAGGATGGCGCGCGAAAATCTTGCTCGATGAGATTCATCTTCCATCCTGAGGCTTACGATGAAATGTTCGAGTCGGCGCGCTTTTTTGATCAGAAGTCTGCCGGACTAGGTTTTGACCTAATAGACGCCATCCAACAATCAATCAATCGGATCGTACAGTTTCCTCACTCGGCACCCATTGAGCGGTCGAATATTCGCAAGTGTCTCGTTCGAGGTTTTCCATTCACTGTTCTTTACGAGGCCCGCGACGATCACATCTTCATTGCTGCCGTTATGCATCAGCATCGACAGCCGGGTTATTGGAGAAATCGGTTGAAGTAAGGCTGGACTGACAGCCCTCAATCGCTTCATGGAGATTCTCAATCAATTCTTCTAAAGTTCACCTTGCGTTGCGCAGCCCGGCATTGATAGAACCTCGGCCCAAAACCCACCTTCTTCCGCCTCATGAACAATGACCTTGATCTTCATGCGGTAAATATACAAGTCCCACGGCCTCAGGTGGCACGGGCCTTGCTCCCTTCGGGGGAAGGAGGTCCCCCAATGGCCACGTCCCTCGCGTATGTTATTCAAGAAATCGAACCTCAACTGCCTCTGCTGAGCGATGAGGTCGTAGCCGATCCTCAGAGCCAGCTCCAACGAGAGGTCCAGGCAAACCTCCAACACGAAGTTAACTTAGTCACAACCAAGATTGTCGATCCTGAGCAGCGCGAAATCTCACAAACAATCCTCTGCGAAATGCTCCGGTTCTTCGACTGGCTCGCTCGCATCGAGACTAACCTTCATAAACTGGACACACTCCTCGAGAGTCTTTCCCTACTCGAAGTCCTCGAATTTGAGGCGCGTTCGCTGACCGACTATATCGACACAAAAGCTATTAAAGGCGCCGCCGGAAACGAGCGGTTGCACGAGGTGCTGGACGGCATTTCTTACGGAATTACGCACGATTTACGCAGGATTTTTGAGCGTGAGCTGGTTCGAGGCGTCACCGAACAATCGATTCCGCTGGTCTATGGAAAGATTCTCCACGCACATGGTCTGTTAACGAATTGCTTCCAACAATCCATCATCACTCTCTTGCAAGTCTTCAATCCCGGCCTGGATGCCTCGAAGCTCTTCAACGATGTGGAATTGCGGCTCCAGCAGTCACTCATACTGTGCAGAGATCTTGCGTCGCTCATGCGTTTTGCGCGTCTGGCTCAAGCGAATTGTGACCCGGATGTGTTGCGTTCCGTCACGGTCAGAATCCTCGAATTCAGAGACGGCAGCATGCAGTATCTGATGTACAAAGACTGGCGCGGCTACGAGAGTCTGGCGCTAGAAGTGATCACAGCAATCGAGAACAATCTTGACCCGAAACCGTTATTGCACCGCTTTCTCTGCTATCTGGAAGTGCTGTATGGCCACGTAAAAATGCGCGCCGTGCTGGCAGACGACTTTCCCTATTCCGGAGGAGATGAGGACAGCTAAGGTGCCGCAAACTGTTAGGAGGCGGGTAACACAAATTGTTACTCAACCTACCTTTTTTGACACTTCGGACAGTAATAGGTCGATCTTCCACCCTGGACCACACGCCTGATCTTCGTCCCACATCGCACACACGGTTCGCCTTCACGTTCGTAGACACGCCAGAACCGCTCGGTGGTGCCAAAGTAACTTCCATTACCGTCCGCGAGATCGATTCGCAGAGTTGAGCCCGCATCGATCGCCTCTTGCAGGACGTCACGAATCGCTTGATACAACTTCCCCGCACGCGGTTTCGATAGACTATTTGACGCTTTCATCGGATTTACTCCGGCGAGAAACAGCGCTTCAACTGCGTAGATGTTTCCGAGTCCGAGCACGCGAGTCTGGTCCAACAACAACTGTTTCAACGGCCGGCGTGAACGCGCAAGAGTTTCGATGAAATAATCTTCTGTGAATTGATCCGAGAGAGGCTCCGGCGCGAGTGATGAAAGCTCCTTCGGTGGTTTGGTGAAGATACGCATGCGTCCAAACTGTCGCATGTCGCAGAACACGAGCCGTCGTTCGTCGTCGAGATAAAAGATGACGTGCGCGTACGGCGGCAAAGATTCATCGGTCGTAAGTGAGACAAACTTGCCGGTCATCCGCAGGTGTGTCGCGAGCACGTGTCCTGATTCGAGTTCGAAGAGAATGTATTTGCCGCGGCGTCCGACTGCTTTGATGAGCGAATTGCGGAGTTGGCGAGCGAAGGCGGGACGCGAGATGCCGGGCGCGATTCGTCTGAGATTGAGTTCGGCGGCGAGGATGCGTCGGCCCGTGATCGCTGGAGACAAGGCGCGAACGACGTGTTCTACTTCAGGTAGTTCAGGCATAGCAAGAAGTTTCCCGCAAAGGCGCAAAGGAAGCCGTTGAGTTCTTCTTTGCGCCTTTGCGCCTTTGCGGGAAAACTGTTTTAAGGGGAGTTGGAGTCGATAATATTTTCGATCTGTTTTTTTATCTGATCAACAAGGTCCGGTTTGCGGGCCTCGATATTCAAACGCAGAAGCGGCTCTGTGTTTGACCCGCGGATGTTGAAGCGCCATACGGGAGTCTCAAGCGAATAACCGTCGGTGAAGTCTTCCTGTCCCTCAGTCCGGAATTTTCCCTGAACGTTGCTGATTACCGTCTTGATGTCCTTGACTCGATAATTGAGCTCTCCCGACATGTAATGGCCGGCCGTGTACGGCGCCATGATTTCCGAAAACGGTTTACCCTGCGTGGACAGGTGTTCCAGCACGAGCAAGAATGGAATCACGCCGTTGTCGGCATAAAAGTTTTCGCGAAAGTAATAATGGCCGCTCAACTCGCCCGCAAACAGACCATTCTCACGCCGCATGCGGTCTTTCATGAAAGCGTGGCCACCCTTTGACACGATCGCCCTTCCGCCCTTGCGTCGCACCAAGTCGAGCGTCGGCCAGATCACTCGCGGATCGAAGATGATCGCATTATCACTGCCATACTTCGTAAGCAGAATATCTGCGAGGAGCGCTGTAATGTACGCCCCGGAAATGTACTCTCCTTTTTCCGTGAAGAACATCGCACGGTCTGCGTCAGCGTCCCAGGCGACTCCGAATGTGGCGTTGCGTTCTCGAATCAGCGCTTCGGTTTCAGTGCGGTTGTCCGGCAACATCGGATCGGGCGGACCTTTGGGAAACGTGCCGTCGGGCTCGAAATTGAGAGGTATCAAATTCAGTCCGAGTTCTTTGACGAGCTTTGCTGCCGGCATGCATACAAAACCGAAGTTTCCGTTACCGACAAACGTAAACTTCTTGATCGAATTCCTGTCGATCGATTTCAACACGTGCGCGATATAGTCGTTTAGTATGTCGCGTTCTGTGTACGTGCCTTTTTTGTTTGAACTGACTTCCGCATCCTTTCCTTCTTTCAGTGCGTCGCGTATGTCGAACAAGCCGGTGTCCGAAGAAATAGCCGCGGCTTTCTCTCGGACCATCTTCATACCGTTATATTCTTTCGGATTGTGAGACGCAGAGACGACGACACCGCCTGAGTAATCGAACGCGCCGACGGCGTAGTAAAGCATGTCGGTGGTGATCTGGCCGATATCGACGACGTCAACTCCGGCATCGAGGAAGCCATCAACGAGACTTGCTTTCAGTGGAGGCGAGGACGTTCTGGCATCCATCCCAACAACCATGGTAGTGGGCTTGAACAGGTAGACGTAGGCTTTCGCGATTCTGTAATACGCCTGTTCATCTATGTCCTGCGGATAAATTCCGCGAATGTCGTAAGCTCGAAAAACGTCCCAATTCAAGATGGGCCCTCCGTATCGGATATCAAAAGAGGTTTTCCTCGCAAAGGCGCAAAGGCGCAAAGCCTACCGGTTGCCAAGGGCGCTCATTCACTGCGCCTTTGCGCCTTTGCGAGGAAAATCTTCCTCACCTCATGTAAACGTGTAATCCGTTAAAGAAGTCTTATCGCCGAGTACCGTTCCTGGTCCAACTACCGCCGAACGTCCGATGTGACAACCGCGGCCGACTATAGCTCCCATCAACTGTGCCGTCGTACCGATGCGCGTGTGTGGCCAGATCACCGAATTTTCGACGCGCGCACGCTCCTCAACAAAACATCCCTGGCCCAACACCGAATTAATAATCTGCGCGCCCGGCTTTATCTGGCAGTCGTCGCCGATCATCGATAAATCATCGATCTCCGCGACTGTCGCTGCATCAAACTGCCCGCGCCGGTCCTTGATGTGAATGCGTCCAACGCGATTGGCGAGGAGATCTGAGTGCACCTGTAGATATCTTTCGGGCGTGCCGATATCGATCCAGTAAGTGCGCGCGGGAATATGCGCATAAAACGACTCGCCGCGTTTCAGAAGATCGGGAAACAGGCCATACTCAAACGAGTAGTTCTCACCCGCAGGCAGGAAGTCGAGCACCTTTGGCTCGAGAATGTAAGTGCCTGCGTTGATAGTGTTGCACGTGATCTCTTCAGCCTTTGGCTTTTCGAGAAAGCGGCGAATGGTTCCGTCTTTTTCTGTTTCAACAAGACCATAGCTCTGTGGATTCTCAACCGGCGTGAGCACGATCGTCGCAGTTGCTTTTCTGTCGTTGTGCTCGCGGATTACGGCTTTGAGATCGAGGTCGGTGAGAATGTCGCCGTTGAAAACAACCGTCGGTTCGCGAATAAGATCTTCGGCAAACTTGTAAGCGCCGGCTGTTCCCATCGGTTGTGGCTCGACTGTGTATTTGAGCTTCACACCGAAATCGGAGCCATCGCCGAGCAGTTGCTCGATTTTGTTAGGCTGATAAGAAAGCGATAATGTGATGTCGGTGATGCCGGCGCGTCGCAGCGTGTCGATTTGATAAAGGAGGAACGGTCGATTACAAATCGGGACAATCGGTTTTGGAGTGTAAACTGTTAATGGCCGAAGGCGCGTGCCTTTGCCACCCGCGAGAATGAGTGCCTGCATGCTTTATGAATAGCGAAAGAAAGTCTAATATCGGGCCAAGTCTAACATAAGGGAGTTTGAAATGCCGGAATTGAACCAAGTAGTAATCATCAGTGCGGCGCGTACGCCGGTCGGAAAGTTCTTGGGATCTTTAAAGAATTTCTCTGCGACTGAGCTCGGCGCGATGGTTGTGCGTGAGAGTGTGAAGCGCGCTGGAATCAAGCCTGAGCATGTCGATGAAGTGATCATGGGATGCGTGATTCAGGCGGGACTGGGCCAGAACCCCGCACGCCAGGCAGCGCTGAACGGAGGTATCCCGTTGACAGTTTCAGCGGTGACAATTAACAAGGTGTGCGGATCAGGTCTGAAAGCCGTAATGATGGCCGCGCAGGGTATTCAACTCGGCGATTCGCAGATGGTCGTTGCGGGCGGCATGGAGTCGATGAGCAACGCGCCTTACCTGATACCCAAAGCACGCGAAGGTTACAGACTCGGAAATGGTGAGCTGATCGACTCGATGATCAACGACGGCCTATGGTGCGCGTTTGAGAATTACCACATGGGCTGCACCGGAGAAGTAGTGGCTGAAGAGTATCGGATCAGCAGGAGCGAGCAGGACGAATTCGCGATGAACTCGCATCGCAAGGCTGCGGCTGCGACCAAGGCGGGTAAGTTCAAAGATGAGATCGTGGCTGTTGAGATTCCGCAGAAGAAGGGATCACCGCTGATCTTTGATACAGATGAAACTGTGCGTGAAGACACAACAGTCGAGGTGCTCGGAAAGCTCAAGCCTGCTTTCAAGCAAGAGGGCGGCACAGTGACGGCAGGAAACGCGCCCGGTGTTAACGATGGCGCTTCGGCAGTGGTCGTGACATCGATGCAGCGTGCACGCGAACTCGGTGTTGAGCCGATGGCGCGGATCGTTGCGCAGGCCGTCGCGGGTGTTGAGCCAAGACTCGTGATGATGGCGCCGGTCGAGGCAGTGAGGAAACTGTTTAAGAAGACTGGATGGTCGCCGAGCGAAGTCGATCTCGTGGAACTGAATGAAGCTTTTTCAGTGGCTGCGGTTGCGGTGACGCGTGAGCTTGGTCTCGATCCCGAGAAGGTGAACGTGAACGGTGGCGCAGTCGCGTTGGGCCATGCGATTGGGCAATCGGGTTCACGGTTGTTGACAACCGTTTTGTATGAGCTCAGGCGACGCGATGCACGCCGAGCGATCGTTTCGTTGTGTTTAGGTGGAGGTAATGCTGTCGCGATGGCGATCGAACGTTAGACAGGGTTACAGGGCTGACGAAGATGGATGATGTGATCGGAGTGGTGGGCGCGGGGACGATGGGTAACGGTATCGCCCAGGTCGCCGCGCGCGCGGGTTACAACGTGATCATGCACGACGTGCGCGACGACTTTCTCGATCGCGGACTGAGTGCGATTGACAAGAGCCTGCAACGCGATGTCGAGAAGGAGCGACTCGACGCAACAGGCAAGCAGTCGATCATTAACCGCATTCGCAGGACAACTGATTTCGGAGTGTTCAAAGAAGCGTCGTTTGTCGTTGAAGCAGTAGTAGAAGATCTGGGAGTCAAAACACAGGTCTTCAAGATGCTGGATGAGCTTACACCCTCGCACGCGATTCTCGCTTCCAACACCTCGTCAATCTCGATCACGAAACTCGCCGCCGCAACTAAACGTCCTGACAAAGTTATCGGCATGCACTTCATGAATCCCGTTCCAGTGATGAAGCTGGTTGAAGTTATCCGCGGGATGGCGACTTCGGATGAAACTTACGAACGCGTCAGGACCTTGTCTGAACAATTGGGCAAAGTGGCACTCGACTGCCAGGACTCGCCGGGCTTTGTTTCCAATCGTGTTTTGATGCCGATGATCAACGAAGCAGTGTTCACGCTTTATGAAGGTGTGGCCAGCCGCGAAAGCATCGACGGCATCATGAAACTGGGCGTGAATCATCCGATGGGCCCGCTCACGCTCGCGGATTTTATCGGTCTGGATGTATGCCTTGCCATCATGAATGTGTTATATGAGGGGCTCGGAGACCCAAAATATCGACCGTGCCCGCTGCTGAAGCGTTACGTTGACGCCGGCTGGCTCGGGCGAAAGAGCGGCCGCGGGTTTTACGAATATTAAAATCTCACTGAAAAGAAATGCGCCCCACTATCTCGCATTATTGTCAGAAGTGCCTTGCAGCGAATCCGCTGGGCCAGGAGTTTTGCACTCGCTGCGGCACGCGTTTGATGATCGTAGTCGAACCAACTTCCTCACGCTTCGAAGCCGGTCCAGCGAGTCTTTCCACTGACGAACATCTTCTCGAACGTATCTCCGCAGCTGAAAACAGAGTCTCGAGATTAGCTGAACGTTTGGAGCGCAGTCTTGATCTGCTGCTGCGTTATGCTCAAAACGCTTACTTCGATCGATCGTTGATGCGAGCGTTGGTTGGTCTGCTCACCGAAGACGGCATCGTCGAAACAGAGCGACTCGAACGCATGTGGAGCGAGCGCTGCCAGAAAGACACCGTCGAACAGGAAGAGAACGTTCATCGCGACGAGCTGCGACTGCGAATACTCGCGGGTGCAAAAGCAACCGACAAACAAGCGTTTGAAGAACTCGTGAACGAAGGTTTTTTACTGATTGAAGACAAGCAGATCCCGCAGGGTATCACGAAACTCCAGCGCGCGGCCGACATTGCCGAAGAAAACGCTGCTTTGAATCTCTACATCGGCGAGCATTTCTTCCGCAGAGGAAAAACCAAACAGGCACGAGCATATCTGACGAAGGCACACGCCGCCTTGCCCGGCGATCTCCGCATCTCGTTGTTGTTGGGATTGACGTGCGCTGACGACGGTGAGGTTGAGTTGGCGAAAGATCTTTTGAGCAATGCGACGGAGCAGGGTGGTTCCTCTTTTGCCGGGCACTACGGTTTGGGCTGGTTGTTTGTAGCGGAAAAGAATTGGCGGCGGGCGTTGGGTGAATTCAAACGCGCGTTGACTGTACGGCCTTCGCCCGAGGCGCATTATGTTCTTGGTTGTGTTTACTACGAACTCAACCGCAACGAACTAGCGGTGCGGCATTTGAGAAAAGCGACCAAGATGGACGCCGGTTATGGGGAAGCGTTCTATTTGCTGGCACAGGCTTATGAGCGAACAGGCCGCAAAGAATTGGCTCGCCAGGCACTTGAGAAGGCAGGTTCCAAAAACGTAAATCTTTTTCAACCGACGAAGTCGGGAGCCCGTCGGCTGATGGCTGGCGCGGACAAACGCCTCGCGGAGGCGTTGCGCGAAGACGCCCTGGGCGCGTTCAAGATGGGCGATCAGCGCTCACACTGAGAAAATTTTTTCCTCGCTAAGACGCAAAGGCGCAAAGCCTGCCGGAGTCGAAAGGCGCTCTTTCTTTGCGTCTTTGTGCCTTTGCGAGGAACTTCTTCGTTCGCCATGTCGCGTTGACAGACGCTGTTTGCCCGCTATAATGGCCCTTTTGCGTGCATAGCGCCAAAAACGCTATCCGCTGCAATGCGGGGTAGTCATGCGGATTGAGCTGGAGAACCTGGAGGGCGGTAAGGGCGACTTCGCCCACGTTTATCAGCCTGACGATCTGAATCCAGTCGACGAACGCATACGATTGATTGAACCCGTAGCGGTAAAGGGCAACGTCAGGCGGACGAGCGCCGAGGTTTCCGTTAGCGGCCACATCGATACTCGTGCGCAGGTCGAATGCGATCGTTGTTTGCAACCGGTTGAGTTACCCGTCAGTGCGGATTTCGATTTGGAATACATTACCGGGCGCGATTACGAGTCCAGCCAAGTGGCGGAACTAACGGACGAGCAGCTGTCGGTTGCAGTGTTTGACGGCGAATCAATCGACGTTGACGAGATCGTGAAAGAGCAGATTTTGCTCGCGGTACCCACTCGCACGCTTTGCCGCGAGGATTGCAAGGGCATTTGTCCGGAATGCGGCATCGATAGAAATACCGGCGAATGCAGTTGCGTTAAAAAAGATATTGATCCGCGTTGGGCGGCTCTCAAGAATTTAAGCTAAGCCACAAAAAGCCGAAACGTTCTGTGCGTTTGTGCTTCTTTGTGGCCCTTTTACAAACGGAGTAATTATGCCAAATCCTAAGCGACGACATTCGAAAGCTCGTCGAGACAAACGTCGCGCGCATGACGCATTGCGAGTGCCGCAAACCACCTTGTGCCCGAATTGTCGTGAGCCCCGCATGCCCCACCGTGTTTGCCCCAAATGCGGCCATTATAAAGGTCGCGAAGTGGTGCAGGTCGAACAAAGCTAAATCAAGTTTGTGCGAATTCAGTCGCAGCATCAGGCCCAATTGACGGGCAAGGTCGTTCTCGACGCAATGGGAAGTGACCATGCGCCGCATGTCGAGATCGATGGCGCCCTCGCTGCGACGCGCGACTTCGGAGTGGGCGTTATTCTTGTGGGCCAGGCCCATAGGGTCGAGCCGGAACTGCGAAAGTGTGGTTGGCGAGGCGACGGCGATCGCGGCATTGAGTTAGTAGAGGCGGCTGAAGTAATCGCAATGGACGATCCCGTCGCGACTTCCGTAAGACGGAAGAAGAAGAGCTCTTTGAGGATCGGGACGAAGCTGGTGATGGAAGGCCGTGCTGACGGTTTTGTTTCGGCCGGCAACACGGGCGCAGCGATGGCGACCGCGAAGATGGTTATCGGCATGCTGCCCGGCGTCGATAGACCGGCGCTCGCGGCGATGATTCCGACAAAGGCTGCGAAGCCGACGCTGCTGTTGGATGTGGGCGCAAACTCGGAGTGCAAACCGCATCACCTGGCCCAGTTTGCGATCATGGGTGACGCTTACTCGCGTTCAGTGCTCGGCACGATCAAACCTTCGGTCGGGTTGATGAGCATCGGCGAGGAAGAAGCGAAGGGAAACGATCTGACGAAGGAAGCGTTTCCGCTGTTGCGGCAGTTGAGCAATATTAACTTCGTCGGGAATGTCGAAGGCCGCGACGTCTTCTCGGGAATGGTTGATGTGATCGTCACCGATGGCTTTACTGGAAACGTCATGCTCAAGCTGTCGGAAGGACTGACTGAAGCGATGCTTTCGATGTTGAAGCGGGAGTTGACGCAGACTGCTGTCACGAAGGCAGGCGCAGTTCTGGCGAAGCCGGCTTTTCGCAGTATCAAAAAACGGCTCGACTATTCAGAGTATGGTGGTGCGCCGCTGTTAGGCGTTAGTCGAATCGTTGTGATCGGACACGGGCGGTCGAACGCACGCGCGATTCGCAACGCGATCAGGAATGTGAAAGAGTTTTCGGAGCACAGGACAAGCGAACGAATTGAAGAAGGAATAAACCATCCACAGATTACACAGATTAATACAAATGATAATCTGCGTTTATCTGTGTAATCTGTGGGATGATTGTAGTAATCTGAGGAATCAATGCTGAATCAACGCGCTGGAGTTCTGGGTACGGGTCATTCCTACCCTGAAGGTATTCTGACGAATGCCGATCTCGCTCAGATGGTCGAGACTTCTGACGAGTGGATCACGACGCGCACCGGAATCAAACAACGTCGCAAGGCCGCGCCGAACGAATACACGTCGCTCTTCGCAATACGAGCCGCACGCCAGGCGATCGAACGCGCACGTTTGGATCCGTCCGACATCGATCTGCTCCTGTGTGCCACTGTCACACCCGACCAGATACTTCCTTCCACCGGCTGCATCGTCCAGGCAGAACTCGGCACCAACAACGCGGCGGCGATGGATATTGTCGCTGCTTGTTCCGGCTTTCTTTACGGAGTGTCGCTGGCCGATTCGATGATCAGAACGGGCCAGGTGCGGCATGCGGTGGTTGTCGGTGCTGAGATTCTTACGCAGTACGTCGATTACACGGATCGTCAAACGTGTGTGTTATTTGGTGATGGCGCCGGTGCCGCAGTTTTAGGACCAACCGACGCCAATCGCGGCATCCTGGCAAGCAAGATCAAATCAGACGGACGCTACGAAGAGCAGCTTTTTTCACCAGGCGGCGGCACTCGCAAAAGACCGACACCGGAAACGATCGCTGCCGGTGATCACTATTTCAAGATGAGAGGCAACGAGCTGTTCAAGGTCGCCGTGCGTTCGATGGCGGAGATCTCGCGTGAAGTTTTAGAGCAAGCAGGTGTGAAGTCAGACGACATTGATCTGTTTATCCCGCACCAGGCGAATCAGCGCATCACGGAAGCGGTTGCGGACCGGTTGAACGTCGATATGTCGAAGGTGTATTCAAACATCGCGGTGCATGGCAACACCTCGTCAGCATCGATACCTATCGCGCTTGATGAATGTGTTGAAAGCGGGAGAGTCAAGGAAGGCGATTTAGTGTTGATGACTTCGTTTGGCGGCGGCGCGACCTGGGGGGCCGTGTTGATGAGATGGTAAACAGGAGCAAACCATTTTCCATTTGTCATTTGACATTCTTTATTTGTCATCTATAGAAGTGGCTGCTTTCAACTGAGAAATGAAAAATGTCCAATGACAAATGGAAAATGATTCCCGGCGGAAATTGGCAATGATTTTTCCCGGACAGGGTTCACAGAGCCCTGGAATGGGAAAAGAGCTATTTGAAAAATTTCCGGTAGCGCGGCAGGTCTTTGAAGAAGCTGATGATGCGTTGGGTTTTTCGATCTCGCGGTTGTGCTTCGAAGGTCCTGCAGAAGACCTACAGTTAACCGAGAATACGCAACCGGCGATTCTCACTGTTTCTGTAGCTGCGTTCCGGGTGCTGATGGAAGCGGGTATGGCCGCGCCGGCATTTGTCGCGGGGCACAGTTTGGGTGAATACTCGGCGCTTGTGGCCGCCGGTGCGTTGAAGTTACCTGACGGCGTGCGCACGGTGCGCGCGAGAGGCCGTTACATGCAGGAGGCGGTGCCGGTTGGAACGGGCGCAATGGCTGCGGTCATCGGCGGTGAGTTGAGCGAGATTCAACGCGTTTGTGAAGAGGCGAGTCCCAATGTATCGAACGGCCAGGTCTGTTCCGTCGCGAATCATAACTCGCCCAATCAGATCGTGATCGCGGGAAATACTGAGGCGGTGGATCGCGCGATCGAGGTGTTGAAGGGTATTGCGAAGCGCGTGATCAAGTTGAATGTGAGCGCGCCGTTTCATTGCACGCTCATGAAGCCGGCACAGGA
Organism: uncultured Acidobacteriota bacterium; assembly: GCA_963826255.1. GTDB lineage: Bacteria > Acidobacteriota > Blastocatellia > Pyrinomonadales > Pyrinomonadaceae > PSRF01. The sequence goes on along the minus strand of CAWGWK010000002.1, from coordinate 2,987,538 downwards.
CAGGCTGGCTCCGGATCTCGAGCAGCTTGTTTTTAATGAGCCCGCGATGCCGGTTATAACGAACGTCGATGGTCGCGCGACTACCGCGCCCGATCAGTTGCGAGACGCACTCGTCAGGCAGGTGTCATCACCTGTTCGATGGGTGGAGTCGATGCAGTTGCTGATGCAGCAAGGCGTTGAGACGTTTGTTGAAGTTGGGCCAGGCAAGGTATTGTCAGGCCTAATGCGTCAAATCAGTCGGGACGTTAAGACGTTGAACGTGGAGGATGCGGCAAGTTTAGAAGCAACACTGACTGCGCTTGCTGCCGGGAATTGATAAGTCATAAATAAACTCACAGAGGAGCAAACACGATGCCCGATCAAGAGATCGAGAACAAAGTAAAACAGATTATTGTTGACGAGCTTGGTGTCGATGAAAACGAGGTCACACCGAACGCGCGGTTTATCGACGACCTCGGCGCCGACTCGCTGGACACGGTCGAACTCGTGATGCGTTTTGAAGAGGAGTTTGGCATTGAGATTCCCGACGAAGACGCTGAGAAGATTCAGAGTGTGCGGGACGCTTATAACTATATCGACCAGCACAAGAAATAGGTGATCTCTGCGGCCCTCTGCGCATCTCTGCGCTCTCTGCGTTAAAAATAGTGTTAACAGCAGAGGGCGCAAAGATACGCAGAGGGCCGCAGAGATGATTTCCAAGGAGTTCTAATTTTGACACGTCGTGTCGTGATTACAGGCCTCGGCCTCGTCACACCTGTTGGCAACACTGTCGAAGACACGTGGACTGCCCTGATGAACGGGCGCAGTGGCGCTGACTACATCAAGAAGTTTGATGCCGAGAGGTTTTCAGTAAAGTTTGCCTGCGAAGTAAAGAACTTCGACCCACTGACATTCATTGCTAAGAAAGAGGCGCGCAAGATGGGCGCCTTTATTCATTACGCGGTGGTGGCGTCGATCGAAGCGATGGCCGACAGTGGCTTCAAGCTAACTGACGAGGGCAAGTTTCCCAGCGATATCGCCGAGAACGTGGGCACCTACATCAGCAGCGGTATCGGAGACTTTTGGGCCATCGAGCGAGAGCACTCGAAGCTGCTCGACGATGGGCCGGATCGCGTCTCGCCGTTCTTCATCGTATCGGCAATCGTGAACCTTGCCGCCGGGCAGGTCTCGATTCGCTTTGGCGCAAAAGGGCCAAACTCGGCTACAGCGACTGCCTGCGCCGCGGGCGCCCACGCCATTGGCGACAGCTTCAAGATCATTCAGCGCGGCGATGCCGACGTGATGATCTGCGGCGGTGCGGAATCCGCAATCACGCCGATGAGCGTGGCAGGTTTTTCTGCAATGAGAGCGTTGTCAACTAACAATGACGATCCGGTGCATGCCTCGCGGCCGTTCGAAAGAGATCGTGACGGGTTTGTTATCGGCGAAGGCGCCGGCATCATGATCCTCGAGGAGCTGGAGTCGGCGAAGAGACGAGGCGCGAAGATCTACGCAGAACTCGTGGGTTATGGCGCGGCCGCCGACGCGTTCCATCTCACGATGCCTGACGAAACCGGATCGGGCGCACGGCGCGTAATGCAGCGAACGTTGAAAGACGCAGGCGTAAGTCCGGAACAAGTCGGCTACATCAACGCCCACGGAACATCGACGCCTTACAACGACAAGTTCGAAACTCTGGCGATCAAAGACACGTTCGGCCCGCACGCTTACAAGCTTGCGGTCAGCTCGACGAAGTCCATGACCGGTCACTTATTGGGCGCCGCCGGTGGAATTGAAAGTGTGTTTAGTGCGCTGGTGCTGCATCGCAACGTTCTGCCGCCCACAATCAATTACGTGAATCCCGATCCGGAGTGTGATCTGGACTACGTACCCAACGAACCGCGGGAAGCAAGAGTCGATTACGTGCTTTCAAACAGCTTCGGCTTTGGCGGCACGAACGCGGCCCTGTTGTTCAAGAGGTATGAAGGTTAATGAAAATTGTTGTCATGATGAAGCAGGTCGCGAACAAGGATGCGATCCTGCGAATAAACAAAGACGCCACCTGGATTGAAGAGGGCGATCTTTCTTTTGAGGTCAGCGAGTCGGACGGCTACGCGCTCGAAGAGGCGTTGCGCGTGCGCGAGAAGCTGGGCGGCGAAGTGGTCGTCTGCTCGATGGGACCGCAACGCGTGAAGACCGTGATCAAAGACGCACTAGCGCGAGGCGCGGATCGGGCGATTCACGTCGCTGGCGATAACCTCACACATCTCACGCCGTATGCGGCCGCGAGTGTGCTTGCTGATGCGATTCGCGATGAAAAGCCGGATCTGATCTTTACCGGCCTTCAGTCAGACGATCACGGCTATGGCCAAACGGGCGTGATCATGGCTGAGCTTCTCGGACTGCCGCACGCCACTATCGTGATCGAGCTGAACGCTGCGCCGGATAAGTTGCGCGTCAAAAGAGAACTGGAGAGTGGCTGGTACCAGTGGTACGAAATGCCTTTGCCTGCGCTGCTGACGATCCAGTCGGGCATCAGCCAGATTCGCTACGCAACGTTGAAGGGAATCATGGCGGCGAAGAAGAAGGAGATTAAGGAAGTGACGCCCTCGGCGGAGCTTACCGGCCGGCCTTCACATCAACGCGTCGAGAAGATCTATCTGCCGCAGAAGACGAAGCAGACGCAGATGCTTGGGAACGGAGACGCGAAAGCCGGCGCCGCGGAACTGGCCCAGAAGCTTCATGTTGAGGCAAGAGTATTTTAGCCACAAAGAGGCACAAAAAGCACAAATCAAGTAAGAAAATTGTTTGCGCCTTTGTGCTTCTTTGTCGCCATTCGCAAATGGAGAGAGATGAGTAACGGGATACTGGTTTTTATCGAACATAAAGGCGGGGTCGCGAACAGAAGCTCAGTCGAAGCGATCGCGGCGGCGCAAGCGTTGGGATCGCAGTTGCAACAGACCGTAACGGCAGTGGTGCTCGGCGCCGACGTAACGAGTTTGGGCCAGGAGATTGCGGCTTACGATGTCGAGAAAGTCATCTGTGCGACTAATCCAAAACTGGCTGACTACACGCCTGACGCATACGCGGACGGCATGCAGCAGGTCGTCAAACAAGTCGATCCAAACTTTGTTTTCCTAACGCACACGTACCAAGTGCGCGACTTCGCTCCGAAACTCGCGGCGCGTTTTGGCAAGTCGCTCATCAGCGATTGCATCCGCGCAAAAGCTGACGGTGGGAAGATCGGGTTCACGAGGAGAATTTTTCTCGGCAAGCTTGATGCGGACGTAGTATCGGATGGAGAAGCACCGGTGTTTGCGACTTTTCAGACTGGCGCTTACCGGCCCGATCAAGCTGCAAAAGGCGGTGGTGCTCCGGTTGAGAATTTAGCGGTTGAAATCGGCGAAGTGCGAATGGTTCCCGAGCCGCCATTCCAGGAAGCGAAGCAGGCGGTTGACCTCACGAAAGCTGAAGTGATCGTTGCTGTCGGCCGCGGGATCAAGAGCAAAGACAATCTGGTGCTCGCGGAGAAGCTCGCAGAGATTTTGGGAGGCGATCTCGCTGCATCGCGTCCGATCTGCGACGCCGAATGGTTACCGATTGACCGCCAGATCGGATCGTCAGGGCAGACAGTTGCACCCAAACTTTACGTTGCCCTTGGTATCTCAGGCGCGATTCAGCACCTCGTTGGCATGAAGAACTCAGGCACCATCGTGGCGATTAACAAAGATCCCGAGGCGCCGATTTTCGATATCGCGGATTACGGTATCGTTGGGGATCTGTTTGAAGCGGTACCTGTGCTTACCGAAGAGATTAAGAAAATAAAGGGAGTGTAACCACAGATTACAACAGATGAATACGGATTAAATCTGTAATTATCTGTGTTCATCTGTGGCTGTTTTTCGTAACTCCTCCACGACCTCTTCGGGCTTCCATTCATTACCGCTGTAAACCTTCGCGATCTTCCCATCAGGGCTCACGATCACCGTCCGCAAAGCGTGAATGATCTCGCCCTTCTCAGGGAAATAGGTCAACCCAAAAAACTGCGCAATCTCTTTAACCTGGTCCTTCGTGCCCGAGGCGAACTCCCAGTGTGCAAACGTCTCGTTCTGATAGCGCTCGGTATGCGCCGCACCATAGCTGCGCAGCACTTTTGGCGTGTCATACTCAGGATCGATGCTGATGCTGAGAAGATGTGTCTTTGCATACAACTCAGCATCCTCGCCCAATTGGCGATCGATCTGCGCAAAGTTGTTACTCATCAGCGTGCAGTATTCAGGCACCGGACAGCGCGTGTAGATAAACGTCAGCAGCAGTGCTTTGCCGCGATAGTTTTGGATGCGAATCTCGCGGTCATCCTGATTCCGCAAAGTGAAGTTCGGAACTTCGTCGCCCTCCTTCGCTAGCACGACCGCCGGCATCGCGGCCGGGTTAGGACTCTGCCGCGTGATGATCAGACCTTCGAGCCACGAGTGAGAACCATCAACAACAAGGGTTGCGGTAATCTCATCATCAGGTGCAAGTATTTGCAGGTCTGACTCATTCGGCACCGTAAAGGGCATCGTCATTCCCGGCATGAGGCCCTTGACCTCCTCGTGAGCAACAGTAACGAGATGCTTGTCAGGCTCGACGGCCACGACCTTACCTTTCAGATCGTAGCGCTTCTCGCTCCCACTGCGACCGCACGCCAGGCAAAGGCACGCCACTAGCACTACGAGCGTAAAAGTTCGAGCAACCATCTTTGTGCTTCTTTGTGGCTTCATTACTTCGTGTCGGGTTGGAGCTGAGCGTCGTAGAGACGTTGATACGTCCAGAAGTTTGCCATCACTTTGTAGACGTAATCCTTGGTTTGCGAAAAACCGATCTCGGGAACGTAGCGATCTGCTTCGTTAGAGCGCGAGCGTGCGATCCAACGCGCGAGATTATCAGCGCCACCGTTGTAAGCACCGGCGACAGCCTGCGGTTGATTCGGGAACTGTTGAAACAGGTTCGCGAGGTATTGCGATCCGAAAAGAATCGCAGTGTCGGGGTTATAGAGCTCGTCTTGATCGAAGTCGCGCAGGTTGAGCTGCGTCGCGATCTCGTCTGCGGTGGACGCGATGAACTGCATCATCCCACGCGCCGCGGCAACCGATTTTGCATCTGTCTGGAAGCGCGACTCCTGTCGCGCAATCGCGAGCACGAAGCGTGGATCAACGTTTCTCGTCGTCGTATGTTTCAAAAGCGATTCGCGAAAAGGCACCGGAAAAAGAACCTCAACTAACCCACGCGGCGCGAGATCCACGAGGTAGTCTGCCGGCATCGACTTCCAGATTTGCTCACCAACACGAACTGCAATATTCGGAATACCGGCGTGCAACGAGAGTGTCGCGACTGTGTAGTCGTCGTATTGTCCCGCGGATGTTTTGGCAGTTCGTGCGGCGAGCAACTCAGGAAGCGCTTCGTCGTAAAGCCCAAGAAACAGCAGATTATCGACCATCCCCTCGTGCGTTTCCGGATCGGGCGGCGCCCGGATCAACGAAACGATACCGAACGTGGGAAGCCGATACGCAGTCAATGCGTTATACGCGCCCTGGAGATATTTCAAAGCCTCTGCGCGAAGCTGCAGATCGTTGGTGAGTCTCAGGCTCGACTGCGCCGCACTGCGTGCCGGTTCGAATTGACCTGCTGCGCTTGCGACCTTGCTTTCGTTGAGCAGGGAATTAAGACGCATTCGCACAAGTGAACGAGACTTTTCACTAGTTTCGAGACCGAGGAGCCTCTGTGTAGCGCGAGCACCGTAGTATTCGTTACGCCCATCAGGGATCGACAAGTAAGCAGTGATAGCTTCTTCCGTTCGCCCGAGTTGTTCGAGCGCATACGCGCGAAGAAATGTAATCTCGACAGGGCTGGTGCCGCCGCCGACTCGGGTGCCACCGAGATCGGAAAACTTCAACAGTTCATCAGCGTCGCGCACGACCGTGGACCAGCTTCCCTGGGCCATATGAATGCGGAGTTGTGCAAACAGGGCGAGTGCGCCGCCGAGATCATTCCTGAAGCGAGCGCGTGTTTGTTGCACCCAGTTCAAAGCTTCTGGATAACGGCCGGCTTCGTGAAGCGCGTCGATGACGTTCAGGTATGCTCGTTCCGGACTTGGCGCATCCGGAAACCGATCAATAAGCAGTTTGTAGGCGGTTACTGCATCATCAGTGCGCTTCATCCGAACGTAGCTCGAACCGACGTAGCCGAGTGCTTCGCGTGCGCTGGACGATTGCGGATACACATCAAAAACCTTCTGAAATAGTTTAACCGCATCCTCGTACTTGCTTTCAAGGTACAGACCGCGCGCGGTCTGGAACATTGCGTTCGGCACGGTTGTGCTCTGTGGGAAACGATCAATGAGCGTCTGGTAATGGAACCGCGCGCCGCCAAAGTCTCGATTGAACTGGTAGACGGAACCACGCAACAGGTGTTCTGCTTCCGAAAGATTTGCCGGTGAACCCTTTTCAAGTTGATCTAATTGCCGCACCGCCTCGAGCGCGAAGTCATCCGGTCGCGACGCATCGGGCATCTGCATCACCAGCTTCGCAAAAACATCGCGTGCTTCAGCCTGCTTTCCCGCGCGCAGGTGGGCTAAGCCAATCAAAACGGCGCCTTTGCGTGCGACTTTCAGATTCTTCGAGAGCAGCAAAGCTTTCGCACTATTTGCCGCCCCCTGGAAATCGCCGCTTTCGAAGAAACTCTCAGTCAGTCGCAGCGTCGCGGCTTCAAAAAGTAAATTCGAAGGCGCGGTGGCAGTGAGTTGTCGTAGACGCTCGCGCTCGAGTATGAGGTCTCCGGTTGAGCGAGCGATTTTGGCCAGACGCCATAACGCATACTCTCTCAACCTGGAATCATTTGAAGCAATCGCCTGGTAACTGGCAGTGGCGCTGGCGACGTCGCCAGTTCGCTCGGCGATGCGGCCCAGGAGATAGTCGTAGTTCTTTTCACGAAAGAGAGCGTCGTTTGACGAACGAAGTTTATTGATCTCGGATCGAGCCGTCGGCCAATCCTCGGATCGAACGGCATCAAGGATTCGCACAGGTTGCGCGGTTGTTGGAAGAGCGGCCGCGCTTAGTAGAACGCAAAGAAGTATTAGTCTCGCGAATAACATCTCTAATCTGTGTATACTATTGATGCCACAGAAGGCACACAGAACACAAACATGATCGCTGAAAACATCGGACCACATGCGCGTTCGCTCGAGGCTGCATCGCTCGCGGCGAGGATCAAGGAAGAAGTTAAGACGGAAATTGAGCAGATGATGAAAGAGCGCGGTGTTCGTCCGTGTCTGGCCGCAGTGCGGGTGGGTGAGGATCCGGCCTCGGCGGTTTACGTCAGGAATAAAATCCGCGCCTGCGAAGAGGTTGGCATACGCTCCGAACATCACGCGCTGCCTGAGTCGACCAACACTGCTGAATTGCTTGACTTGATTGCTTCTCTAAATGAACGTGACGACGTAGATGGCATCCTGACTCAGCTTCCTCTGCCCGCCGGAATTGACGAAACGGCGATCATCGAAGCGATGGATCCGGCAAAAGACGTCGATGGTTTTCACCCTGTCAACGCCGGCAAACTGGCTATGGGCAGACCGGGATTTGTTCCTTGCACTCCGGCCGGCATCATCGAATTACTTGACGATGCACGCATCGAGATACGCGGTGCGAATGCGTGCGTGGTTGGTCGCAGCCAGATCGTCGGCCGGCCGATGGCCCAATTGCTTTTGCAGCGGGATGCGACTGTAACGATCTGTCATTCGCGTACACGCGACCTCGCCTACGTAACGCGCACTGCCGACTTACTGATAGTTGCAATCGGCCGGGCAGGTTTCATCGGTCGCGATCACATCAAGCCCGGCACGACTGTGATCGACGTCGGAATGAATAAAGTTTCCGAGACCGAGGATGTGCGATCACTTTTCGGCAGTGAGGCAGACAAGCGGCTGGACGTTGTAGCGAAGCGCGGCTACACGCTCGTTGGCGATGTTAATCCCGCCGAAGCGGCTGAAGTGGCGGGCATGTTGACGCCAGTGCCGGGCGGTGTAGGTCTGCTAACTGTCGCGATGTTAATGAAGAACACATTGAAAGCGGCCACAAAAAGGCACAAACGGCACAAATGATACGCGTCGGGCTTACTGGTTCTATCGGCGTCGGTAAGTCGTTCGTCGCGTCCGTTTTTTCAGAACTCGGCTGTCACGTGCTTGATGCAGATCAAACGGCGCGAGAAGTCGTCATGCCAGACACACCTGGGTTGAAGGCTGTCACGCAGGCCTTTGGCGAAGAGATTCTCAATCCGGACGGGACGCTGAATCGAAAGCAGTTGGGGGCGGTGGTCTTTGCCGACGAGAGTCAGCGCCAACGGTTGAATCACATTCTTCATCCTTTCATCATTGCGCGCCAGGACGAAATCCTGCGCGAGTGGGAAACGAAAGATCCGAACGGTATCGGCATGGTTGACGCGGCACTGATGATTGAATCGGGCGGGTATCGGCGCTTTGATAAACTCATCGTGGTCCATTGCCGGCCCGAGGTCCAACTCGAACGTTTGATGCTGCGCGACAAGCTTTCTCGCGACGAGGCGCAAAGGCGCATTGATTCGCAGATGCCGCAGGAAGAGAAGCAGAAGTTTGCTGACTACTTGATCGATACTTCCGATGGATTTGAAATAACCAGAGAGCAGACGGTGCAGGTTTATAACAAGCTAAGGCAGTTAATTAACTAGATCATTCCGCAGATTACCCCGATGCGACGTTCACGTTTCTCAGGTATTTGCTCGCTGCTGCTGGCAGCTTGTTTGACGCATACAGGCTGTTTCACCGCGGCCGAGCCTTCAACTTACTACGGCAAAGTTGTGACGCCGCGAGCCCAGGAGTTTCGCTGGAGCAACGGCGGACTGCCGCAAACGTTCGATCCGGCATTCGCTGCTGCACCGCCCGACACCGATGCCGTTCGCGCGCTTTTTGAAGGACTCACTGATTACGATCCGAAGACGTTGGCCCCGGTGCCTGCTGTCGCGACTCGCTGGGAATCGTCCAATGACGGCCGCGTCTGGACGTTCTATTTACGCGATAACGCGCGCTGGTCCAACGGTGAAAAAGTCACCGCGGAAGACTTCGTTCGCTCATGGGAGCGCACACTGAACATCGGCCCCCTCGCGCCCCACACAGAACTTCTCTCCAACATCGAAGGCGCTACTCCCAGCATCTCGACGCCGGGCGTTTCGACGCCGGGCGTTTCGACGCCGGGCGTTTCGACGCCGGGCGTTTCGACGCCACACCGGTTTGGCGCTCGCGCGATCAACGAGCACGTCTTGCAGGTCACACTGCAACAAGCTGACGACAGTTTTCCCGCACTCGTGGCACATCCCGTGTTTCGTCCGGTGAAAGTAGACGGCTCTGATCGTACAAACCGTCTCGAGTCACACGAGCTAATTTCAAACGGCGCTTTTCATTTGTCTGCGACTAAAACCGACAGCGTCCAGCTCGAACGCGCGAAGACTTATTGGGATGATGCGTCAGTAGCACTCGACAAAGTCACGTTCGTGAACACGGGGAATGCCGAAGATGCGCTGACGGCGTACGAAGCGGGCGAGGTTGATGCGGTTACCAACGCACCGTTTGAACCTTTGGCGCTCAAGTTACTCGCGCCGTACAAAGACTTCCGCCGATCCACGTTTGGAGCGTTGACCTACTACGGCTTCAATACGGCAGTCGAGCCATTCGACGATGTGCGCGTTCGTGAGGCGCTCGCACTCGCAATCGATCGCGAACGTATCAGTCGCGACGATCTCGGCGGTGCGACTGAGCCGGCCGGGAAGTTTCTGCCGGAAGCGATGTCGGGAGAAAAACCGGTCGTGGCCCAGGAGGAAATGCTCGAGCACGACGCCAACAAAGCGAGGGAACTACTTGCCGAGGCCGGCTACCCAAACGGCGAAGGCTTTCCCGTAATCAGGCTTTTGATCAATCGCAACGAGCAACAGCGGATCGTCGCGCAGTCGATCGCGGCGATGTGGCGCTCAACCCTGAACGTCGAAACGGAAGTCATAATTCGCAATTGGGAAGAGTACGAAGCGGCGATCCGGGCCGGCGACTACGACGTCGTGCGTCGCGGAATGGTGATGCAAACGACGAGTGAATTGGTCAATCTCAGAATGCTGTTCGAACGTGATGCCCATGTGCTGCCGGTTGAACCCGAGAGCACTGAGCGACCAACTCCGTCGCCTGAAGAAAAGCTGGTGGTGGTCGAAACTGAGTCGCAGGCCTTGAAGGATTTGAAGGCGATGCCGATCTATTTTGCGTCATCGTATTCGCTGGTGAAGCCTTACGTCTCCGGGTTTGATTCGAACGTGTTGGACGCGCCGAGTTTGAAGAAGACGCGAATGGATACGAAGTGGACGCAGCCGTGATTTCAGCCGCGGCCAAAATAATCTCGCAAGGTGGCGTGATTGCCTTCCGCACGGATACGTTTTACGGGATCGGTGCAGATCCTTTCAACGCGACGGCCGTAGCGAGAATAAGAGAGCTCAAGGGCAGGGAAGAGAACAAACCGATCCTGCTGCTCCTTGCTAATGCAAACGAGGCTGATCGCTTTATTTCCGATCGCTCAAAACAATTTGAAGCGGTTGCAAGAAAGTTTTGGCCGGGACCGTTAACTATCGTTGGCAATGCGGTCACGAATCTCCCGCCGGAAATCACAGCGGGTACGGGAACTGTCGGCGTGCGTGTTCCGGCAGACGATGGCGTTCGGGATATGGTGCGACAGTGTGGCGGTGCATTGACTGCGACGAGCGCGAATCCTTCGGGCAGCGAACCGGCTCGTTCCGCGAAAGAAGTGGTCGATTATTTTGGGGATCGGATCGATTTGGTAATTGATGGTGGGAAAGTTACTGCAACCGAACCCTCAACCGTGCTGGACGTAACCACCTCCCCGCCACGCGTCCTCCGCCAGGGTGCAATCAAGAACACAGATTTACACGGGATGAAGACGGATTAATCCGTAAAAAAAATCCGTGTTATCCGTGGTTAATTCTTCGTCAGGCTCCTTACGAACCCCCAGTCGCCACTCGCATTCACCTGAATATTCCCCACGTTCTTCCGCGCTATCACGATATTCGACTGGTACCACAACGGAAAAATAGGAACTTCGCGGCTCACGATGTCCTGAATCCTTTTGTACAAATCCGAAGCCTTCTGACGATCAAACGTGTTCACCGCTTCGTCCAGCAACGCGTCAAGTTCCTTGTTGCTGTACCGGCTGCGATTACGAGAAGGTCGCGTCTGCGTCGGTATCTCAGAGGTCGCAAAAAGGTCTTTGTAAAAGATTGGGTCCTGATTGCCGCCGACCCATTGCGTGTAAGAGATCTGGAAATTCCCGCGGCGTAATTCGTCAAAGAGAGTGTTCTGCTCCGGCGTCTGAATCTCCACCGGGATTCCGACTTCCTTCAGATAGTTCTGGATGACTCCCGCGTACTGCCGTCCCGCAAGACTGCTGCCGGAAACTTTATAGACGACGGGCTTTTCAAAGCGCAGCCTTGGCCCATCGCCGTCAGGATCACGAAAACCGGCTTCGTCAAGAAGTCGCTTTGCCGTCGCCGGATCGTAAGAATAGGTTTGACCCGGCGAATAGGACCACGACTCTTCCGGAATAATCGAGTGCGCAATCTTGCCGAAGCCGCGCAGCAAATTCTGAATCAAACTCTCGCGATCGATCGCGTAGGCGACGGCCTGGCGAACTTTTTCATTGTCGAGTGGCGACGATGCAGTATTGATCGTCAGCAGCACAACGTTCGAACCGGGAAACGCCTTCACCTGAAGGTTGGGATCTTCTTCGAGTCGCTTCACCGCATCCGGCGAAAGACTCGTCGGCATCGGCGCGATATCAACCCTGCCCGACTGCAATTCCGCTTGCATCGCGTTCATGTCGGAGATCACGCGCACGCGGACTGTTTGCAGTTTTGGAGCGCCTTCCCAGTACTCCGGAAACGCTTGCACATCGCAAACCTGCTGCGCGCTGTCATAACGAATAAACTTGAATGGGCCGGTACCCAGCGGATGTTCCTTCTGCGACTCGTAACTGTCTTTCGGAATGATCGCGATCGGCACGAGATTGGAGAGCAGGCCAACCCACGACTTGGTCAACGTCACGATAATCGTTCGAGCATCGGGCGCTTCGACGCTTTTGATGTAACTGCGTTTGTCTGCTCCTGTTCCTTCGTAAAAACTCGCTGACTTTGCGAAGTCGCTCGAGAAGACGAGGTCGAGCGTGTACTTCACATCCGCCGAAGTGAGCACGCGGCCGTCATGAAATTTCACGCCCTCGCGAAGCGCGAAGGTGTAGGTCTGACCATCGTCCGAGCGTTTGATATCGGACGCAAGCTCACCGGTGTAATCAAATTTCTCGTCTTTCTTAACGAGCGTGTTGAAAATCAACGTGCGTAATCTTTCGCTCGCCGCGTCGACGGAGGGAGAGCCGATCGGATCGATGGTGCGAATGTTGTCGCCGAGCGCGATGACAAATGCGTCACTACGTTGCCGGCAGCTCACCGGCACAATCATCAGCACTGCGAGTAGAACCAGCAGAATAGGTTTGCTCCTGCTCACTTAACGACGCCTCCATAAACGTAGTTGAGCTTGGAATTCAGTTTTATTGTTTCGTCTGCGAGCATTTCAAAACGAGCGAGATCGAGCGGCAGGGGCGGCTCGATTATCGTTTTCGTCCGGGCGATTCGTTCCAGCGATTCCTGTATACGTTCCTGCCTCAGCCGGCCTTTTTTTGCGGCTGCGAGCAATCCTTCATAGCCGCCTCGAATCTTTTCCGGACTGGCACAGATCAAAAGCATGTCTTCGCCGGCGAGAGATGCACGAACAACCGCGTCCTCAATTTCGCAGTGACGCGCAATCGCACCCATCTCCAGGTCATCGGTTATCACGAGATGCTGGTAGCCGAGCTCTTCGCGGAGAAGTTTGGTGACGATGTTGTAGTTCAGCGATGCGGGTTCGAGCAGACCGCCCGTAACTTCCTCTCTGATGTCGATGTTCGGGAAACCACCGTGACTGACCATCACGCAACGCACGCGATCGTCACGTCTTTGAAAGAGCTCGATATAAGGAGCGAGATCCTGCGCGATCAGATCGTCGTGCGACAGTTGCACCACCGGCATCTCTTCGTGTGAGTCAACTTCGCCCGCTCCGATGCCCGGAAAATGCTTCAGGCAGCCGAGGCATCCGGTGCCTTGAAGCCCGCGCATGTAAACAGTGGTGTAGCCAAGAACTTCGCCTGGCGAACGTCCAAACGACCGCGAATACAGACCGTTGGACAGCAGATCGCGATCCTCGGTCATGATCGACATCACGGGCGCAAAGTTGATGTTGAAACCGAGCATGCGCAGGACTTCGCCGGTGATTCTTCCCAACGCGCGTGCGGCTGCGAGATCGCCGTGCTGGCGAATGGTGCGCGCGGCGGGCATCGGCGTGAATATTCGGCGCAGGCGGTCGACGAGCCCACCTTCCTGATCGATTCCAAACAAGGGCGGAATCGCAACGAGCTCGCGGATGCCGTCGAGCAGCGAGCGTAGTTGTGTTGGGCTGGCGACGTTGCGGCCGAAGATGATGATGCCGCCCGGTTGCACTTCCTCAATCAAGGCGCGTGTTTCGGCGTCGAGCTCAGTGCCCGGGAGTCCGATAAATAAGAATTGTCCGATTTGTTGTTCGAGTGGAAGCGCGAAAAGTTTTTCTGGAACCATTGATGCGAGAGTTTAGCACGATCAGACGGCCGCGGATTAACGCGGATTGATGGCGGATCAGATCCGATCAGATCAGCCATAAATCCGCGTTAATCCGTGGCCTACATTAACTGCTCCTTTAAGCGCAACAAGAGTTCTTTGGCCTCGTCACCACTCAAAGATTGCGGGGCCGTTCGAATCTCTTCAATTATTTGCTGATTTGCGAGATCGAAGAGCGACGCTTGCGCCGCAGCCTTCCGGCGGCCGGCGCGTGTCGCGGCCCTTTCTAGAGCGCTATTAGCTGCCGCGCTGAACGCCAATGGCTCTTCAACCTGCTTTACCTCTTCTTCTGCAAACACGTCCAACTCGTAACGCTCGAGTCGCGCCAGCACTTCGCGCGCGTTTGCCAGCACTACAGGAGGCAAGCCTGCCAAACGTGCCACCTCGATACCATACGACTTCGACGCTCGCCCGCGCTCGAGACGATGGAGAAACACTACTTCACCTTCACGCTCGGTCGCAGTGATCTGATAGTTCTGCGCGCCGGGCAGTCGCTCGGCGAGTTCGGTGAGCTCGTGATAGTGAGTGGCGAACAACGTCTTCGCGGCATGCTCCGCGGAATTGTGCAGGTACTCGGCAACTGCCCAGGCGATCGATAACCCGTCGAACGTCGCTGTGCCGCGTCCGATCTCGTCAAGCAACACGAGCGAGCGTGGCGTCGCGCTGTGCAGGATCGCCGCCGTCTCCGTCATCTCGACCATGAATGTGGAACGACCGCGCGTGAGATCGTCTGAGGCGCCAACCCTGGTCCAGATGCGATCAAGCAACGGCAAACGCGCACGCTCGGCGGGAACGAAGCATCCGGTTTGCGCGAGTATGCAGATGATTGCAGTCTGCCGCAGTACAGTGCTCTTGCCGCCCATGTTTGGACCGGTGATGATCAAAAGCCGATCGGTCGAGTTATTCAGAAAAATGCTGTTCGGCACGAACGGTTCGTCGAAGAACGCTTCGATTACGGGATGCCGTCCCTGGATGATCTCGAGCTCGTCGCCATCATGCAGCGTTGGTCTCGTGTAGCGACGGCGCGCGGATGTTTCCGCTGAGGAAGCGAGCACATCCAGTGCGGCGAGTGCTCGTGCAGTCATTTGAATGCGTTTCGTTTGCGCGGCTACCTGGCGGCAGACATCGGTGAAGAGCTCCGTCTCCAATTGGATGATGCGTTCTTCAGCGCCGAGAACTTTCTTTTCCCAATCGCGCAACTCAGGCGTGGTAAAGCGTTCGGCGTTCGCCAGGGTCTGACGGCGTTCGTATTCGATCGGCACTCGTGTGGCCGCGGCCCTGGAGACTTCGATGAAGTAGCCGAAGACGCCATTGAACCGGATGCGCAGGTTGTTAATTCCGCTACGACCGCGTTCGGTGGCTTCGAGAGCGGCAATGATCTGTTTGGCATTGCGGCTGGTGGAACGCAACTCGTCAAGTTCGGGCGAATAACCTTCGCGAATCGTGTCGCCGTCGGTGAGTTTGATCGGTGGCTCGTCCGCAATAGCATGAGCAATGAGCTCACGTATGTCAGGCAGTTCGTCTGTGTTTTCAACCAGAACTTCGATCAGTGAAGAGTCAAACTCACTCAACACCTCACGAATCGCAGGCACCTGATTGAGTGAGCGCAACATCGCTACAAGATCGCGCGGCGTTGCTGATCCGAGGCTAATACGACCGATGACACGTTCCAGATCCGAAACTTCTTTTAAAAGTGCTCGCAGCTTGTCGCGTCGCACATGCGACGCAAACAAATCCTGGACGGCAGCCAGTCGGGCTTCGACTTCGCCGCGCTTCACACAAGGGCGCAGCAACCACGCACGAAGCAGCCGAGCACCCATGCCCGTGACAGTCTCATCGATCACTTGCAACAACGAACGTCCGCTGCCACCAGCGAGCGATTCCACCAGCTCCAGATTGCGCACCGTTACGCTGTCGAGTACGAGATGATCCTGCGGTTCAAAATAAACCAGATCCGTAACATGCGCCGCGGCCGCGCGTTGCGTCTCACGCGCATAACGCAGACAGGCGCCTGCCGCGCGGATCGCTTCTTCTTTCCGGCCCAGCCCGTAACCATCGAGAGTCCGCACTTTGAAGTGATCGAGAAGCAGTGTTGCGCAATCATCCTTTTGCCACTGCCAGTCATCGAACGGCGTAAGCGTTGCAGCAAAGCCGAATTCGTATGCGGAAATCTCGGGTTCTACTTCATCGGTCGCGTTGAGTGGCAACGGTGCCGTTTGAACTTTGCCCGAAAGACTGCTCTTGATAAGCGCACCGAGCGACGCAGGAAACAGCAGTTCTCGCGGTGCGTAGGATTCAAGTGCCGCCCGAATCCGCGTCCAGGAATCGCGACCCGTTTCCTGAGTCACACGAAATTCACCCGTCGAGATATCAAGAAACGCGGCCCCAATCGTTTCACCTGCACTGCAAATCGATGCCAGAAACACCGGCTCGCGCGCTTCGAGCAACTGCGGATCGATCGGAGTTCCAGGCGTGACGATGCGCACGACTTCGCGACGCACCAACTTCTTCGTCTTACCTGCTTCTTCTGTCTGTTCGCAGATCGCAACCCGATAACCTTTGCGGACCAGACGCGCGATGTAGTTCGCGGCGGAGTGGTGCGGCACACCACACATCGGAACGGGATTGCCGCTCTCCTTGTGGCGCGCAGTGAGTGTGATTTGCAGTTCGCGTGAACCGATCAACGCGTCGTCAAAGAAGAGCTCGTAGAAGTCGCCGAGACGGAAAAACAGCAGTGTCCCCGGATGTTGCTGCTTCAGTTCCTGATACTGCCGCAGCATCGGCGTTGAATTGGAATTATTCATACGTTGTGAGTGCCGGCACAGATTAACACAAACATCCGTGTGAATCCGCGTGGATCTGTGTTAATTTCCCGCCGTGGAATTTCTGGCCAAGTCTCTACAAGAACACCTGGAAACAATTCAAAAGCTAATCGATTCTTTGCTTCCTGAGATCGAACGTTCGGGGCAAATGATCTGTGAGGCGCTCGCCAGCGATCGAAAAATTTTACTTTGCGGCAACGGCGGCAGTGCGGCTGATGCACAACACATCGCCGCCGAACTGGTGGGCTGTTATGAAAAGCAGAGACGTTCGTGGCCCGCGATCGCGCTGACAACCGATACCTCTGCACTGACAGCGGTAAGCAACGATCTGGGCTACGAACAAGTGTTTGCTCGTCAGGTCGCAGGCTTGGCACAGGCGGGCGACGTGTTGATAGCCATCAGTACAAGCGGAAAGTCGAAGAACGTACTACGCGCGGCAGAGCAGGCAAGGGAATTGGGCTGTAAGATTATTGCGTTAACCGGAGCAGCCGCAGAACCACTGCGATCGCTGTGCGACATGGGTGTTGCTGTGCCGTCAAGCCGAACGGCGCGAGTTCAGGAAGCGCACATAACTATCGGGCATCTTTGGTGTGAAATGGTCGATCACGTTTCCTGAACCACAGATTACACAGATTATCTGCGTTATCTTTGGATTAAATCTTGACACATGCAATCGATCTAATTAGTCTCTCGATGCACTTCAATCCGGGTCCTTTGGATTGCGCGGAGCTTCCCGACATTTCGTCGCCGTCAGTGATTCACTGAGACATTGATGTTTCATAGAGAATTTCGGAACGCCACGACAAAAAACAACTCCGCCCACTCACTTCCAATAGTCGCTGAGTCAAACACCCGTCGAATCCCGCAAGATACGGGTGTGGGAGTTCGTCGGCCGGTTGACAATTAGTTGCTGCCTCGCAAGAGAGGCTTCCCCAACGGGTTTCTGTGTGTAGCTTTTGCCGTTATCGACACGCAACGCTACAGGTGTATCTATTCATGAAGAAGAAACGCAAGAAGAAAACAGCCCTCGTCATTTGCCGTGATCGGAAACAGTTTTGGACGACGCAGACGCAGTTTTGGCAGTGGGTGAGAGAAGGCATAGTGACGAAAACGGGCGAGCAACCGTTGACGGGACTGTTCCGGCGTGAGCACGAAGAGTTGTTGGTGTTGTTGAGTAACACCGTGCTAAACCTGGCCCATCCGAACCACATGCGCGAGGCGCTCCTGTCACGCCGGATTGGCATGTCTGGAAAATAATCTTGCAAATCATGCAAATCCTGAAATCCTGTCTAACCGTAATCGGAATTTTAGCTGTGGTTTCCGCACAGCAGCCTGCCGATGATCGTTATCGCATTGGCCCGGCTGACGTGCTGGACATACGAATCTACAACCGCCCACACCTGTCGCGTGAAAATGTGCGTGTGGAAGGCAACGGTATGATTCGCATGCCGCTCATCGAAACGGAGATCCGAGCCGCTTGTCAGACTGAAGGCGAGCTCGCCAAAGAGATCTCGACCCGATATGCCAGGTATTACAAGAACCTCCAGGTCGATGTGTTCATCAAGGAGTATCACTCGAGACAGGTGGCGGTCATCGGCGCGGTCAACGATCAGAGCCGTTTTGAACTCCAGCGCCGCGTCCGCTTATTGGAGTTACTAACTTACGCCAAGGGACCATCGCCGCGCGCAGGGCAAACGGTAAACATTGTGCACTCAACCGCATCCTCTCCATGCAAACAGGCTGACGAGACTGACACATCGTCGGTCTTCTCCAGCTACAAGCTGACCGACGTGCTCCAGGGCGATCCGAAATCAAACCCATACCTCGAGCCGGGAGACATCGTGACTGTGCCCGAAGCGGATCAGGTTTACATCGTCGGAAACGTCTTCATGCCGCTGACGATTTCACTCCGCGAGCCGATCACTCTCACGCGCGCAATCGCGATGGCCGGTGGTCTCAAGCAGGATACTCGGAAAGACAAAATACGCGTGCTACGACAGGAACCCGGGACGACGATCAGAAAAGAGATCACCATCGATCTCTCCGCGATCGAGAAGAAGAGTTCTGAAGATCTCGCACTCGCGCCAAACGACATCATCGACGTACCCACATCAGCGGGCAAAAGCTTCCTGCGCAGCCTGATTCAGGGCGTCGTCCCTGGTGTAGGGCAGTTGCCCGTCAGAGTTGTGCCTTAAAAAACCATCCACAGATTACCCAGATTTTATATTCATCTGCGTAATCTGTGGATGGCCTTCCTGATCGAACATTATGAAACCATCTTTCGAGCTGGCCAAAAAAGAGAATGCGGGTGAGAGCCTCGATCGACCTATCGAGCCGCCGCAATCTTACAATTATGGGGTCGATCCCAATGCCGAGAACGAAGCGCACCTGCTCGACTACTGGCGCGCGATCCGCAAGCGCCTCTGGCTGGTTTTAGGAATCGTTGCGCTCATCACGATGCTCGCAGTCGTTTACGTCGCGCGTAAGCCTGACTTTTTCGAAGCGCAAGCACGAGTCCAGGTCGATCTAGAAGACACCGGCTCCGTCGTTAATCAAACTCGTCCGCTCTATGGTCCAGGCGACGATCCGATCTACTTCAACACGCAACTGCAAATCCTCGTCAGCCCCGGACTGATGCGGCGCGTTGTGCGCACTCTCGATCTCGAACACAACCCGGACTTCTTCAAAGGTAATGCGGCACAGCGGCCATCAACATGGCAGACGATGTTGCGAATGGTTGGACTGGGGAGCAATCCGCAAGACAACAGTACGAAGACACCCGATCAATTACCGCTGACGACCACAGTCGCGCAGGCGACCGCGCGCGAAGATCTGAACGAAGCAAAACGTCTCGCGCCGTATGTCAACACGATTCTCAGTGGCCTCAAAGTCGACCCCGTGAAAGAGACACGCGGGTACTACAAAGAAACGCGCCTGATTGATATCAAGTACACTCACACGGCTCCCGAGGTCACCGCAAAAGTCGTAAACGCAATCGCTGAGACTTACGTCTATTCCAATCTCGAAAAGAGAACTGAAGCCAACAGCACAACGGGCGACTTCCTTCAGAAGCGGATCGCGGAGTTGCAGCAACAGATTCGTACCGCTGAAGAACGTCTGGTCAACTACGCGAAGAACAATCAGATCATTTCGCTCGATCCTAACCAGAACACGGTGGTCGAGCGACTTGCAGGACTGAACCGGCAATTACTCGAAGCAGAAAACGATCGGAAAACTGCTGAGGCCGCTTACAACGCCGCCAAAGTCCCCGACGCTGCTATTGCACTCGCAGAAGACGGCGCAAAACAAACCAACGAAATCGAAGGGAAGCTGGTCGATCTGCGACAAAAGCGCGCGCAGTTACTGGTTGACGCCACCGAAGAAGCGCCGGAAGTGAAAGAAGTCGATCAGCAGATCGGCGAACTCGATCGGCAGTTGAAAGACTTGCGCAGTCGCAAGTCGGCGACGCTGCTCACAAACCTGAACACTCGTTACCAGCAGACACTAGAACGTGAGCAGTCTCTGCGTAAGGCTTTCGAGCAGCAGCGCGCGCAAACGCTTTCACAGAATGAAGCAGCAATCAACTACCGCATCATTCAGCAGGAGATCGAAACGAACAAGTCACTGCTGAACGGGCTGCTCCAGGGCGCCAAGGAGAACGATGTCGTGCTGGCCGGCAAGCCGAACAACATCTCGATCGTCGATTACGCGCTCACCCCGGATGTTGCAGTTGGTCCAAATCGCACACGCACCGTCATCGCCGCGTTCTTCCTGTCGATCGGTTTAGGTCTGGGGCTGGCGCTATTCTTCGAATATCTCGACGACACAGTGCATTCGACTGAAGAAGTCGAACGAATGCTGCACCTGCCCGCACTCGCGGTGATTCCATCTGTTGGTAGTGCTGGACGACGTCGTGGCCTTCCGGGAATTGGGGGAACGACAGCGTTGCAGAAGCACAGCAACGGGAATGGCGCCGGCAATGCAGAGTTGTTGATGAATGTCGATGGACGTTCGCCACTTGCGGAAGCCTACCGGCATCTTCGCACGTCGGTTTTGTTATCAACTGCCGGTCGCGCGCCGAAATCGCTGCTTG
Organism: uncultured Acidobacteriota bacterium; assembly: GCA_963826255.1. Taxonomy (GTDB): domain Bacteria; phylum Acidobacteriota; class Blastocatellia; order Pyrinomonadales; family Pyrinomonadaceae; genus PSRF01. Next base: position 2,966,847 of record CAWGWK010000002.1, on the reverse strand, counting down.
TGACGTCCAGTCTGCCGGGTGAAGGGAAGACGACGACGGCAGTCAACACGGCGATCAGTTTGGCCCAGACCGGCGCGAGTGTCGTCATTATCGATGCCGACATGCGCCGTCCTCGTCTTCAGCACATCTTTGGCATGAACGGACAGGAAGGGCTGAGCTCAATACTGTCATCTGACATTTCAGAGACCGATATGTTGGCGATGATCAGGAACGATGAGGCGAGTGGGCTAAGTGTTCTGACTTCAGGACCAATTCCGCCAAACCCCGCAGAGCTGATCGGATCGGATCAGATGCGAAGATTACTGGCTGCACTGCAAGCAAACTACACCCACGTGGTAATTGATTCGCCGCCCGTTAGTTCGTTCACGGACGGAGTTTTGATCTCATCGATGGTTGACGGTGTGTTGCTGGTAGTTCACGGCGGCAGGAGCTCGCGTCACATCGTGCGGCGATCGAAACAGTTATTAAACGACGTGGGCGCAAAGATCTTTGGCGTTGTTCTCAACAACGTCAATATTCAATCGCACGACTATTACTACTATCAGAGTTATTACGGCCAGAAGTATTACGAGAAGCAGGCTTAACCAGGGACAATGCCTCACGTTGCCATCCGCTGCGAGAAACTGGGCAAGCAATATCGCATCGGCTCCCCCGAGCGTTATAAAACGCTTCGCGACACGATCTCAACCACGGCGCTCGCTCCCTTCAAGCGTTTTAAAAATAATCCGCAAAATGGAAACGGACACATCTGGGCGCTCAAGGATGTTTCGTTTGAAATCAAGAGCGGTGAAGTTGTTGGCATTATCGGCCTCAACGGCGCCGGCAAGAGCACGCTGCTGAAGATTCTCTCGCGCATCACCGAGCCGACACGAGGAGTTGCCGAGATATATGGGCGCGTGGGTTCGTTGTTGGAAGTCGGGACCGGCTTTCACCCTGAGCTCACCGGTCGCGAAAACATCTATCTCAACGGCGCGATACTCGGCATGCGTAAGACCGAGATCGATCGCAAGTTTGACGAGATAGTTGCTTTCGCTGAAGTCGAGAAGTTTCTCGATACGCCCGTTAAGCGATACTCGAGTGGAATGTACGTGCGGTTAGCGTTTGGCGTAGCGGCGCATTTGGAGACGGAAGTGCTGCTGGTTGATGAAGTGCTGGCGGTCGGCGATGCGCAGTTTCAAAAGAAGTGCTTCGAGAAGATGAGCGAGATTGGGACTCAAGGGCGCACGATTCTTTTTGTGAGTCACAACATGTCGGCGGTGAGGAGTATCTGCAAGCAGGCGCTCATCATTGAGAAGGGAGTCGTCGTCGCGCAGGGAGAGATCGACGAAACGGTCGATCGATATCTTTCGCGCATCAATGCGTCGCAATCGCAAAACGGAGCAGTGGAAACAAATACGTTCTCTGTGACATCGGTGCAGGTGAGTTCCCTGGCTGGTTCAGTGATCAAGACTTTCGATCGAGTGGAGGTGAAAGTCCAATTTGTGCCGAAGAGGGAAATTCAAGATCCGGGACTTTACGTGTCGTTTCTCACGATGGACTCGCGGCGACTGACTGGTCTCGATCTGAAAGACTTCGTCACGGCGGCGCCTCTGCCGGCGGGCGAGGTTGCTGAGCTTGGATTCACGATTGAATCGTTGCCGCTCTTGCCGGGTTCGTATCAGTTGGAAATTCATTTGAAAGACATGTCGCGAAGTTTAGTTGAAATCGTGCCGCGGACGTTTGAGTTTGAAGTTGCTGAAACTGAAGTGTATGGCGGAAGAAAACTGGATGGTTGGTTTGGAAATGTAGGTCTGAAGGCGCAGGCATTGGATTGCTCCCGCAAAGGCGCAAAGGCGCAAAGATGAGCTTAGGAATCAAGACCCACTTAGCGCCTTTCTTCTTTGCGCCTTTGCGCCTTTGCGGGAAATATTTCTCAGCGCCGCGAGCGCTAAACGATTACGCCACGCACGTCCCAATCCTGATCGGACTAGCTACTGTTCGTGAAATAAAAACCATCCTCGAATTTGGCTGCGGCCACTACAGCACGCTCACATTTCTCAACCGCTCTGCCTTCCCTGATCTGGAAAGACTTCAATCAATCGAGAACGATGCATCGTGGGCTCAGACGATTCAAGAAGCTACCAAGGACAAACGGTGGCATCTCCAACTCGTCGATGGCGAGATAGCAGAATCTGTATCCCTTCTGGATCTCGAGGCCTTTGACTTGATCCTGATCGACGATTCAAAGACCAGCGCGCAACGTAAAGCGACGATTCGCGCGATAGCGAGTCGCTGGCCACAACGCGCGTGGATCGTCATTCATGATTACGAAATCGACGACTATCGCAAGGCAGCGACCGGTTTTAAGCACCGCTACACGTTTAGGGCCTATAACCCGCAAACAGGTCTGGTTAGCAACAGTGCTATTGGCAAAGCGAGATCGTTAGACCGCCTTTTGAAAAAGAACAAAAGCCTTCAACCCGACAACGTCGAAGGCTGGATGAACGCATTCAGTAATTCTGCATGAGAATTCTGGTCACAGGCGGTTTGGGCACGGTCGGCGGCGGTTTGATCGCAGAGCTGCGCCGGCGGGGCCATCACGTTGTCTCATGCGACGTGCAACATCAACCCGATGAGATCGGGTTCAGCTTGCGCACCGACGTCGAAGTACCGCTTTACGCACGGTGCGACGTCGGCGACTTTCGCCAGTTGGAACGTGTCTTCGAACGCTGTGGTCCATTCGATTACGTCTACCACTGCGCTGCTGAGTTCGGACGCTGGAACGGCGAAGACTTCTACGAGACGCTCTGGCGCACGAACGCGATCGGCACGAAGAACGTCATTCGTTTGCAGGAACGTCTGAAGTTTCGCCTCATACATTTCTCCTCGTCTGAAGTCTACGGAGATTGGCCGGATCTGATGGTCGAGACGGTAATGGACGAGTACGAGATCAAACAGTTGAACGACTACGCGATGTCGAAGTGGGTTAACGAAATGCAGATTCGAAACTCGGCATTGCAGTACGGGACCGAGAGTGTAGTCGTGCGGTTATTCAACACCTATGGCCCAGGCGAGTATTACAGTCCTTATCGCTCGGTGAATTGCAGGTTTCTCTACTGCGCTCTGCATGGACTACCATGGACCGTCTTTCGCGGACATTCACGAACCTCGACTTATCTCGCCGACACTGTGCGCACCGTGGCGAACATCACAAACAACTTTCGCGCAGGCGAGACCTACAACGTGGGCGGCACGGATCTGCACACGATCGAGGAGTTGTCGGATGTTGTGCTCAAGGTGACCGGCGCCGATCGAAGGCTCGTGCATCATCAGGCAACGGAGATCCTGACGACGAAACTGAAGCGCGTCGATACCTCGAAATCGGTTCGTGACCTGGACCACAAAAACTCCTACAGCCTTGAAGACGGAATGCGCCTCACCGCCGACTGGATGAGGAAGGTTTACCGGTTGTAATGCTTCCAAACCTGCTTTACGTCGGAGACGTGCCGGTTGAAGCTTCATACCACGGCTCAGCGTTGCTGCACCGGTTGCTCTCGGATTACCCGCCCGAAAAGTTGACCATTATCGAGACCGCAACGAATTCAGACCCGCAGCGGAGGCTTCCTCAGGTTGCGTACATTTCCCATCCTATCGGCAACCCGCGCTGGCTCAACACACGTTTTCATCCGTACGCAGTTGCGTGGTTCACGCAAACAGGAAAACGCTTTGCGCCGCGGATCTCACAATCAATCAACGGTTTTAATTGTGAAGGTGTGTTGACGGTTGCGCATGGCTTCGCCTGGCTCGCCGCCGCGAATATCGCCAGCAAAAGAAAGGTGCCATTGCACCTGATGATTCACGACGATTGGCCACGCGTCGCAGATGTTCCTGCAGGCTTTCGCGGAATCCTTGACGATCGTTTCGCGAGTGTTTACCGGCAGGCGCAGTCGCGATTGTGTGTTTCACCTGCAATGAGCTGCGCCTACGGAAAACGGTACGGCGAACCGGCGGAAGTCATTTATCCCAGCCGAGCGCGTGAGTGCCCTGAGTTCGACGAGCCGCCCGAGCGCCTGGGGCATAACGACAAACCATTCACGATCGCGTTTGCCGGCACGATCAATTCAGACGGCTACATCCGGGCACTACTCGCACTGCAGGATGCTTTGAAATCTGTGGGCGGCCGGTTGCTGATTTTTGGACCACTGACAACTGACGAAGCGAAACAGGTTGGTTTGAATTCAACGACGATCGTGTGCGGATTACTGAGCTCAAGTGATCTGCTGGTTCGTCTGCGCGAAGAGGCGGACGCGCTGTTTGTCCCGATGTCGTTCGACTCGCGCGACAAGGTCAACATGGAAATGGCGTTTCCGAGCAAGCTTGCTGACTGCACTGCGGTCGGCTTACCGCTCTTGATCTATGGTCCGAGTTACTGCTCGGCAGTAACCTGGGCCCGCGAGAATTCAGGCGTCGCTGAGATAGTCGAAGCTGAAGCCGCTTTGCAGGAGGCAATCGAGCGATTCGCCAACGACCCCGCGCGTCGCCTCGCTCTCGGAAAACGCGCGCTCGACGTTGGCCGCCGTTATTTCACTCACGAACGCGTGCAGCAAGTGTTTCATCAAGCTCTATCCCGTGGCTAAATCTCTTCTCGATCGCACAGCCCTGGCGTTGTTCAAAACGGTTCCAACGAAGGCCGCGCGACATCTGCTATTCCTCGCCCAGAGCGAACGCGATCTCTCCGATAGTTGGGGATACCACATTCGCCCGATTCATTATTACGAGCCTCTCCCGGATTTTCGATCGATTACCACGGAACAGATCAACCGGCGTCGCAGTTATCCGGCCATAGACTTCCGCTGGCAAGAACAATTGGCGCTGCTCAATGTGCTGGCGGCGTATCGTAACGAGCTGCTCGAGATCGAATTCGATTTCAACAACGATTACTTCTGCGGCTTCGATGCTGCTATCTATTACTCGCTCATTCGTCATTTGAAACCTCAGCGAATAATCGAGATTGGTTGCGGCTACTCGACTCGAATTGCAAACAAAGCGCTGGCTGTCAACCGAAAAGGGAAGCTCACTTGTATCGAGCCGCACCCGGAGCCGCGACTCAACGGCACCAAACTAAACATCGAGCTGTTTTCAAAACGAGTTGAGGAGATGGATCCGGATTTCTTCTCATGTCTCGAAGCCAACGACATTCTCTTTATCGATTCGAGTCACACGGTGAAGTTTGGCAGCGATGTCTGTTACGAGTTTCTCGAGGTCCTGCCGCGTCTCGCGCGCGGTGTTTGGGTGCACGTCCATGACATCTTCTTCCCGAACGACTATCCCGCTGAGTGGCTGATAAACCGCAGGCTCGCGTTGAATGAGCAGTATCTGCTCGAAGCGTTTTTGTCGTTCAACCGCGAGTTCCGGGTTGCACTTTCAAACCACTGGCTCGGCTTGGACCATGACGAAGTGGCCAAAAAGATTTGGCCTCATTCAGCAAGCGGCGGGTCGAGTTTCTGGTTTCAGAGGTCGGCAGAATGACCATCAGCGCGATCGTTCCCACCATCGGCCGCGCGAATTCGTTGCGTGCGCTGTTGGAGTCGCTTGCCGATCAAACACACAGCGTTGATGAGGTTATCGTTGCCGATGCGAGCAGTGATTCTGAGACGGCGAAAGTCATACAAGATCCGAAGTGGCATGAGGCAGGTCTGGTAGTAAAACGCGTTCCTGTGGATCGTCCTAACGCTGTACGGCAACGCATGGCGGCGATCAATATCTCGCGCGGTGAGAACCTGTTGATTCTCGACGACGACGTTGTTCTCGAAAACGATTGCGTGCATCACCTCATAGCGGTGTTGGAAGCGGATCCCGCGGTAGTTGCTGTCTCCGCCGACTTCAACAATCAAAGCTGGCCCGCTCCGACTCGAATCTGGCAGCTTTACTTACGACACGTACTCGGAATCGAAGCGCAAGCGTGGCAGGGAAGAGTTGTTGGACCGCTACTTCGGTTTGGCTACAATCCTGTACCGAGTGGTCCAACACCGATTGAATGGTTGGGATCGGGCAACAGCCTTGTGCGACGTTCTGCATTCACGAAGGCTGGAGGCTTCTCTGACTTCTTTCTCCATCGCTGCACCATAAATGAAGATGTCGATCTAGGTCTAAAACTACGCAGAGTCGGACGCATCATGTTCTGTCCCGCTGCTCGCATGGCGCATCATCACGCGCTCGACGGCAGAGTTTCGAACGTCGTGGCCGCGGAAGACGATCTGTTTAACCGTTTCTTTATCCTGCGCCGGACGTTGGGTTACAGTCTCGCGCGATCCTTCGCCCTGGTCCTGCTCTATTTTGGTATCGAAACTGCCAGCCACTTTCTTGGTTGTATGAGGCGACTAAACTTCCGCGGTTTCTTCGCGCCGTTAAGCGGTCGCATCCGCGCGTTCGGACGCATCCTGATTCCAATTGTTCGATAGTGATGTCTCCGCACGTTCGGAATTGGGTGTTTCTCGGCGACAGTCTCACGGAAGGTGTCGGCTCAAAAAGGATCAGTCACGTTGCGGAACTTGTGAAGCAACTACGTTCGTCCGGTAGCTCCAACGTACATGAATTTCGCTTGCGCAACATCGACACTGCCACATTCAACCGCGACATCGAATTCAACGTCGCTGGGTTGATGAATGTCGAACGCACAGCAGAACGCTTCGGATATTTGGCTCTGGAACCTTGCTTGTGAAGGACAGACGATCGAGTCTGATTTTAGCTGGTTGCCGCTGATCAATGCGCTGCGTCCCGAACTGGCAGTCGTTTTCAGAGGAAGTCTTGAAAGCATCATTCGTCCGGCGATGTTCCGTGACGGCGCATGGCCGTGGTGGGTGCCCCTGTCGTGGCGTGGTTATGCCGCGATGGATCCTCGTTGCTACTTCAGCACGACGTGGTGGCGCAAGGCGAAGCAAACCTCGCTCGACGCGCTGAAACAAAAGGCGCGGGTTAAGCTTCTAAAAGTGCGGCCGGGAAAGCCTTTGATGGATCTGGAACTTCTCGCCACACATCAAGCTGAGCTGCTGAGACAATTGCGAGCGCTCGGCGCACACGTTCTGGTGCTCGGTCTTTTGCCCGTTCACCCGGCGCGTTTTCCGGATTCTCCCGAACATTTCAAATCGGTAAACACACGGCTACAGCACATCGCAACGGCTGAAGGCGCTGAGTTCTTCGATTGGGCTTCACTGCTGCCCGCGAACGGAAACTACGGGGAGCTTTTCTATCGCGACAGCTTTCATCCGAACGCAGCGGGCGCCAGCGCGCTCGCCAAGATTCTTCGTGAACGCTTCGCTCAGGAACAGGCATGTTGAACGCCGGCGTCTCGGCAATTGTCACAGCATACGAGCGAATCGATCAGACGCTTGCTACGCTGCGAGTGATTCAGAGTTGCGTGCCGAAGCCGGATGAAGTGCTGGTCCATGTTGATGCAAATCAGATGGAAATTGAGACGGCCATTCGAAACACTTATCCCGAGGTTCGCATTCTGAGCAGCAAGGATCCGGTTGGGCCAGGCGGCGGGCGAAACAAGTTAGTGCATGCGGCACAGTTTGACTTAGTGGCAAGCTTCGATGACGACTCTTACCCGATCGACTCTGACTACTTCGGACGTGCACTCAAACTCTTCGATCGATTTCCCGGGGCTTCCGTGATCTGTGCCGCGCTTTATCACGCGGGTGAATCGATAGGCCGCGATGAGCGGAGCGCGCAGTGGACCGCAGACTTCTCCGGCGGCGCCTGCATCTTCCGCCGGCAGGCTTTTGTCGAAGCAGGAGGATACGTGCCGTTGCCGGTTGCGTATGGCATGGAGGAGGTGGACCTCGCGATTCGGCTTCACTCGCGTGGCGGCAAGATTCTGACAACGCCATGGTTGCGCGTGTTTCATAACACGGATCTAAAACGTCATAGTGATCCACGCGTGACAGCAGGAAGCATCGCGAACCTCGCGTTGCTGGCTTACTTGCGTTATCCGGCTTCGCTTTGGGCCGTTGGGGCGGGGCAGTGTGCGAACCGTCTGCTTTGGTTGTTGCGACATGGCAGGCGGCGGGGAATTTGGAAAGGGTTGACGATGATTCCGGCGCATCTCCGCGCGAATCATAGTTATCGTTTGCCGGTGAGCAAGAGAGCGGTGAGATCGTATTTGGCGCTGCGAAGAGCGCCTGTACCGGAGAGTTTGTGAAAGAGGATTACCTCGCAAAGGCGCAAAGGCTCATTCTATTTTTTGGATCCTTCTTTGCGCCTTTGCGCCTTTGCGAGGAAGCTTTTTGATGGCCCCTACGTGGCTGTGCTGCCAACTCGGCGCGCGAGAACATTACGCCGTGCCGCGGGCGCTGCAACTCAGCGGCTTGCTCGGCGAATTCATCACGGATCTCTGGATGCGTTCAGGAACTTTTGGCAGGTTTCATCCTGAGCTTGCAAATGCCCGGATCAGTGCTCCGAATATCGCGGCACTCACGTTCGAGCTGAAGGCTTCGATAACGCGCGAAAATGGATGGAAGCTGATCACCCGCAGAAATGAATGGTTTCAGCGTCAGGCCGTGGCCCAACTCACACAGAGTAAAACCGCGAATGGGAACCACACGGTTTTTGCCTACAGTTATGCCGCCGAACGGATCTTCAAATTTGCGCGCGAGCGTGGCTGGCGAACAGTGCTCGGCCAAATCGATCCCGGGTCAGCCGAGGAACGAATCGTTGCCGGGCTTCACCAGAAGTTTTCGATTAACTGGGAAGCTGCGCCGAAAGAATACTGGGACCGATGGCGCACTGAATGTGAGCTCGCGGACCAGATCCTTGTCAACTCTTCCTGGTCGCGAGATGCGCTGCTCGGCGAAGGAGTGCCGGCAGACAAATTAACTCTCGTGCCTGTAGCTTATGAAACAGCCGAGAGGTTCTTTGAGCGCCAGTATCCACGTGCATTCAGTTCCGAGCGTCCGCTTAGAGTTCTGTTTTTGGGGCAGGTAAATCTGCGCAAGGGAGTCGGGCAGTTGCTCGACGCGATCAAACTCCTTGCCGGTGAAAACGTCGAATTCTGGTTTGTTGGACCAACGCAGATCCAGATTCCTCAGCATCCGAAGATCAAGTTGTTTGGTGTCGTGCCGCGCGTTGACGTCGATAGGTATTACAGAGACGCGGATGTGTTTATCCTTCCAACTCTCTCGGATGGTTTTGGATTAACGCAGTTGGAGGCGCAGTCATGGAAACTGCCGGTGATTGCGTCCCGGCATTGCGGTGAAGTTGTTCGTGATGGTTTCAACGGCGTGATTCTCGAAGAAGTTTCCGGAAACGCGATCGCGCATTTGCTGCTCAAGTTTTTGCGATCGCCGGAGATCCTCAGCGCAATGTCGATGAGATCGTGCGTGAGTGACCGTTTCAGTCTTAAAACTCTGGCGTCATCATTACAGGATTTACATGATTAATCAGGATTTACATGTAAATCATGTCTGGACTCGGCCGCCGTTTGGTGTAGCGGCTACTCCAAGCCTCACCATTCGTTCGACGTTGCTCGCGATCCTGAGCACCGGCATCGCCACAACACTTTCCATTCTTCTGGTCCCCGACAACCCCGCGCGCGAAGGCGCGTTGTTCTACCCTGCGCTCGTGATGTCCGCAGGTCTCGCGACCGCTCCCGTCGTCGCTGCGTTTCAGTATCCAAAAGCGCTGCTTCGCGGCGAGTCCCTTGTCGCTCTGGCGCCAATCTACTGGCTCCTGCTCGACTTGCTCCAGGGCGTCTACTCAATGGAAGACATCACCGGCGATCAAGTCAGACTGGCGTTTCTCGGAATCGGTCTCTTCGTTGTGATGGTGTGGTTTGGCGCGATACGTCGCTCTTGGAAAATACCGAGGGTGTTGATTGGCGCGGTCTCACAGGAGTTTTCCATCAACACGTATTTCGGCCTCGCGCTCGCGTGTTTTTTCATCGGCATGTTGAACTTCGCAGTGCCGTGCAACTTCAACGTGTTCGAGATGGTCCATTACCTGGGCCAGGAGCGTTGGTCCGCACCGTGGGGACGCGGGCAGTTGGGCAGCTGGGATGCGTTTCTCGATCACCTGCAATACTTCGGTTATCTATTGCCGGTCCTCACCGTGGTGATTGGCCGTCGCGTTGGTGTGCGCAATGTACGCACAATCATATGCATCGGCATGTCAGTTGTGATGGCATTGTTTCTCGCGCAGAGTGGCAGTCGCCGCGTCATCGGCGTGGTAGTGGGAATGGCGTTAATCCTTTGGGTGTTGGACCAGCAGCGGTTGAGACTCAAACATCTGCTTGCGACAGTGTTCGCCATATTCGTATTGCTGATCACGCTGCAAGTGATGCTTGAATACAGAAATGTCGGGTTAGGCGTTCTCGTTGGCAAGGGAGAGGTGCCCAGCGGCCGGTTCGAAAAACGCCAGCTTCTTGAAGAGCAACACCTGCGCGTCGATGACAATTTTTACCGCGTCTGCCAGATCATTCAACTCATCCCGGAATCATATCCATTCGTCTATCACAAATATTTCGTCTACGTGATAGTGCGGCCGGTGCCTCGTGTCTTCTGGCCGGAGAAACCTGTCGATCCGGGGTTTGACTTGCCGGCTGCTCTGGGCGTTCAGGGCGTTTCGTTCTCCTATTCCGTGATTGGCGAGCTCTACATGTCGCTCGGGTTCATCGGAATCGTGCTGGGCGGCTGGTTTTATGGACGCGTCGCTGCGATGGCTAGCGGGCTGCTTGCTCGCTGCACGACGCAAGGCGCGCTGGTGATCTACAGCATCCTCGTGATGGCGCTCTTCTCGGGCATGCGATCGATTTTGGAGCTCATACTCGTGAGTTACGTCGTGCTGGCTTGGGTCGGGCTCGCGCACTTGTTTATTAAGTTGAGGCACGCGAGGACGTGAAGGTTTTTGTATTGACAGATTCGCCCTCGCCTTACCAGGTCGAGTTGTTTAATGAGATCGAGGCACGTGGTGAGTGCACACTCGAGGTCGCTTATCTTCGTAATCGCGATCCCGATCGCCTCTGGAAGTCATCAGCACTGAGACATACGTCAATAGAGCTCGAACGCGACGGCCCTCGTAATGACCCTAATAATGGAATGCCGCGGGCGCGTGAGTCTATGGGTCGTGCTGATCTCGTAGTGTTCAACTACTACCGACATGCGGATGCTGAGCGGTTGATTGAGGAGCGAGCGGCGCGCGACACGCCGTGGTGTTTTTGGGGTGAGCGTCCTGGCTTTCATCAACGCGCGTGGGCCGGGCGTCTGCTGCGGAAGTGGAAACTCTCGAAGCTGCATGAGTCGCCTGTTCCGATTTGGGGAATCGGGAAGTTTGCGGTTGAGGGATATCGCGAAGAGTTTGGTAACGGCCGCGCGTACTGCAACTTGCCGTACTTCTCGGATCTGAAACGGTTCAACAACTCAACAGAAAAAGCGCGGGCATCGGATCGTGTGTTTTTGTTTTCGGGTTCGCTGATTAGTCGTAAGGGTGCGGATCTGCTTGCGAGAGCTTTTGTCCGGCTGGCGCGCGAAGTTCCGAATGTGCGGCTGAGGATAGTTGGAGAAGGAGAACTGCGAGAGTCGCTCGTGCAAACACTGGGTCCGGTGAGTGAGCGTGTGGAGTTTGCTGGGTTTAGAGATTGGGATGAACTGCCGGCTGAGTATGCGCGTGCGGACGTGTTGTGTGTTCCTTCGCGTTATGACGGATGGGGACTGGTGGTTCCTGAGGGGCTTGCTTCAGGGTTGCCGGTTATCGCAACGGATCGCATGGGTGCGGCACTCGAGTTTTTGGAAACGGGACGCAATGGGTGGCTGATTCCGGCGGGCGATGAAGACGCGGTTTTGAAGGCGATGCGAGAAGCGGCGCTGTTGGCAGAGGATGAGTTGAATCGATTGTGCCGTGAGGCGCGTGAGAGTGTCAGTGCGCATACTTTGCAACATGGGGCGGACCGCTTTGTGTCCTTCGCTCACGAGGCAATCAACGATTGGTCTCACGCAAAGGCGCAAAGGCGCAAAGAAAAGCCGCAAAGGAAACCCTGAACTCTTCTTTGCGCCTTCTCTGCGCCTTTGCGCCTTTGCGTGAGAAATTCTTTTTCTGATGTGCAGTATCTCCGGCATTTTTAGCACCATTCGCACTGACGATCTGGCTCCCGTTCAACGAATGAACGACGCACAGGAGCACCGTGGTCCTGACGACCAGGGTGTCTTTCAAGCAGGCCCTGTGATTCTCGGAAACACGAGGCTCGCTGTTATCGACACCTCCTCCGCCGGTCACCAGCCGATGAACGATTCAGAAACCGGGAACTGCATCACCTACAACGGCGAAACCTACAACTTCAAAGAACTCCGCAAAGAGCTTGACGGTGAGTGGCTCTCAAACACCGACACCGAAGTCATTCTTCGTGCTTACGGGAAGTGGGGCGTTGATGCATTTCGGCGACTTCGCGGTATGTTTGCTCTCGCGATCTGGAACGCTGCAAAACAGAACCTGTTGCTCGCTCGAGATCCGTTAGGCATCAAGCCGCTCTACTACTACGTCTCTGAAAACCATCTCGTCTTTGCGTCAGAGCTACGGGCGCTGCTTGCGAGCGGCTTAGTCCCACGAAGACTTAGCGCCGCCGGCATTGATTCTTACCTCGCCAACGGATCAGTCCAATCGCCACTCACGATCATCGACGGCGTTAGACAGTTGTTACCTGGTCACCATTTGGAAGTCAGGTTAAACGAAGCGAAGAAGATCGAAATAACTGAGACTCAGTTTGGGAGCTCAAAAATCGAAAGCATAAACGGCAACCGAGCTGAAGGAGTGGCGCGCTTGCGATCCGAGCTCGAAGAATCAGTTCGACTTCACCTCGTGAGCGACGTACCGCTTGGTGTATTTCTCTCCGGCGGCATGGATTCGAGCGCCCTGGTCGCACTCATGAGTCAACTGGACCATCGACCAAAAACTTTCAGCGTGATCTTCGACGAAGCGACATTCAACGAAGCGCCGTTCTCGCGCGCCGTCGCCGAACGCTTCCAGACAGATCACTCCGACATACGGCTGAGTGAAGATCGACTTATTAAGATCCTTCCGCAAGCGATTGCTGCTATCGATCAGCCGACGATGGACGGCATCAACACCTTCGTCGTTTCGCAAGCCGTAAAGCGCGCCGGAATCACCGTCGCCCTGTCGGGGTTAGGTGGAGATGAGTTGTTCGCCGGCTATCCGAGTTTCAGACGCGCGTTGAAGCTTGCCTCGATCTCAACGCTGTCGAAGCGTGTCTTGCGTGCTGCTTCAGGCCTCGGAAAGATCGGATTCAACAGCTCGGTGCAACGTCACAAGTTTTGGCAACTGGCAAACAGCGATTGCACGCCGGAAGACGTTTATCGCATCTCACGCCAACTCTTCTTGACGGATTTCGTCACACAATTCACCGGTCGCGAAGCCGTCTATAAAACCAACGGCAACCATCACTCAAGCGACACTGTAAACACGATCTCGCAGCTCGAGCTGAAAGGCTACATGACCAACACGTTGCTGCGCGATACAGACGCGATGAGCATGGCCCATTCGCTTGAAGTGCGCGTTCCATTCGTCGATACAAAGATAGTTGACTACGTACTTTCCCTGCCCGGTGAATGGAAAGTCGGCGAAACAAACAAACCATTGCTGGCGGACGCGCTAAGCGACCTACTGCCGCGAGATTTTCTCGCACGTCCGAAGATGGGTTTCACACTGCCGTTCGAGAAATGGCTGCAACAGACTCTGCGAACCGAAGTGTCTTCCGTATTGACAGATCCGATTCGCTTCACCGGCTTGAATTCACACGCAGTGGAGCAGGTTTGGAATAACTTCCTGCAAAAACCGCGAGCAGGTGGCTGGTCGCGTCCATGGTCACTTTACGTGCTCGCAAAGTGGTGCGAGATCAACGAGGTTACAGCGTAATGAGAGTGCTCCACGTCATACCTTCTGTCTCAGATCGCTCGGGTGGACCGGCAGCCGCGATCATTCCGATGTGCCGCGCGCTGCTGCGAAACGGAATCGAAGTGTTACTCGTTACCACCGATGCCGGATTGCACGCCGGTGAGCTGCCGAATGGAGAAGTCTCCGATTATAAGGGCGTGCCGGCGAAGTTCTTTCCGGCGCAACTCGGAGAGTCGTTCAAATACTCGCGTCCACTCGCGTCGTGGTTGCGCTCAAACATTCGACATTTCGGCGTCGCCCATATTCACGCCGTATTCAACCACTCCTCGGTCGCGACCGCGCACGTCTGTCGCAAAGCCGGAGTTCCTTACATCGTTCGACCTTTAGGAACACTCGATCCCTGGAGCATGACGCAAAAAGCTTTTCGCAAACGCGTCTTCTGGCAAGTGTCAGGGAAGGGAATGCTGCGTCGCGCTGCCGCCGTGCACTACACAACCGAGGCCGAGAAGCTCGCCACCGAAGCGTTGTTTGGTTTGAACCACGGAAAAGTCATCGCCTTAGGTATCGAGACGCAATCTTCGACAACACTCTCGCGAGATATGCTTGCGCATCATTTTCCTGCTCTCGCCGGTGATCCGTACGTGCTCGTGTTATCGCGGTTGCACCCGAAGAAAGGTCTTGATGTTTTGATCGATGCCTTTCTTTCGTTGCCGGTGAAGTTTGCACGCTGGCGTCTGGTCCTGGCCGGTGATGGACCTGAAGATCATGTTTCGAGTCTTAAGGAGAGGGCGGCGTTCAGTGACAGAGTGATTTTTGCCGGCTGGTTGGACGGTGAAAAGAAAGATGCTGTGCTGAGCTGTGCAGCGTTGCTGGCGCTGCCGTCGTACCAGGAGAACTTTGGATTGTGTGTGATCGAAGCGTTGTCACACTCGGTGCCGGTGCTTTTGAGCCCGCACGTCAATCTTGCCGAACAGATCGTGCTGGCAAACGCTGGCTGGATTGCAACGGTTAATAAGGACACATTGACAGCGCGACTTGCTGAGGCACTCGACGACGAAGAGGAACTCGCGAGACGAGGTCGCGCGGGGAAGGAACTGTCGCAGAAGTATTCATGGCAAAACGCGGCGCAAGGTTTAGCTGAGCTTTATCGGAATGTCTTACAGAATGGCAACGCCGGCATACACAGAGTTTGAGTGGCAAGCTGATTGTGCTGCCAACGGTGAATCCGGTGAGAAGTTGACCGGTGTGTTCATCGAGCTGGTGAAGAAGCTCGAAGGCGTAAGATCGATCTGCGATCTCGGTTGTGGAAACGGTCACATCAGCGGGCGGCTCGCGGCGCTCGGGTACCGTGTCACCGGCGTCGATGCTTCAACAAGTGGCATTCAGATCGCGCGGCGCACTTATCACGCGGTTGAGTTTATTGAGACGTTGATAGATCGGGGTTTGGGTGAAAGGCTCGGACATTTCGATCTGGTGATCTCGAGCGACGTGATCGAACATCTCTATCGTCCATCTGATCTGCTCGAGGCTGCTCGTTCACTGCTGAAACCAGGCGGTCAGGTCCTAATCGGCACTCCTTATCACGGCTACATCAAAAATCTCGTGCTGGCAGCGACCGGAAAGATGGATTCGCATTTCTCAGTGCTGCATGACGGTGGTCACATCAAGTTTTTCAGTGTCAGGACTCTGTCGAGGCTCATAACACATCACGGGTTCGAGGACCTCAATTTCACGTTCTACGGACGAGCGCCGTGGCTTTGGAAAAACATGATCTGCCACGCGCGTAAAGCTTCTAATTGAATGCTCGACGAGATCACACCACTGATACTCACGTATAACGAAGCGCCGAATATCGCGCGAACGCTTACGAGTGTGAGTTGGGCCAGCAATATCGTTGTGGTGGACAGTTTCAGTAACGACGACACAGTTAAGATCGCCGAGTCCTTTCCTCGTGTGCGGGTTTTTCAACGCACCTTTGATTGTCATCGAAATCAATGGGAGTTCGGGCTAAAAGAAACGGGAATCGCCACGCCGTGGGTGCTTGCGCTTGATGCCGATTATGTTGTTAGCAACGAATTGACGAGAGAAATCGAAAGCCTCCGACCCCAAGCCGAAACGGTCGGCTATCGCGCGAGTTTTGTCTACTGCATCAAGGGCAAAGAGCTTCGCAGTGGAATCTATCCGCCGGTCACGGTTCTTTACCGTCGTGAGGCAGCGTCGTACATCCAGGACGGACACACGCAGCGAGTGGCGCTGCAAGGCCCGATCGAAAACCTGTCGTCACCCATGCTTCATGACGACCGTAAGTCACTGAAACGCTGGCTTGCTTCGCAGGCACGATACACAGAACTCGAAGCGCGGAAACTGCGCGCGGCAGATCCTTCGGATCTCGATTTAGCAGATCGCCTGCGGCGCTGGCGGATTGTTGTTCCGCCGGCGATGCTGGTGTATTGCCTGATTGTTCGCGGCGGCATCTTTGATGGTTGGGCCGGGTTCTATTATGCGTTTCAACGCGCAATGGCAGAGCTGATGCTGAGCCACAGATTACACGGATAAATCGATGTATATTCTCGGTATCAACGCTTATCACGGCGACGCAGCAGCAGCGATCATCAAAGACGGCCGCTTGATCGCCGCCGTTGAAGAAGAACGCTTCAATCGCTTCAAGCACGCTGCGGGATTCCCGGCGCAGGCTATCAAATACTGTCTGGAGGCGGCTGGAATCACACTCGCAGACCTGGACCACGTCGGCATCTCCCGGGATCCCTCCGCACACCTGCACAAAAAGATCTTGTTTGCGGCCACTCGGATTACAAGTCTCGCGAGACATCAGATTAAAGATCGATTGGGCAACGCCGCGAAAGTGCGAGACTTGAAGGATGAACTCGCGCGCGTGTTCGGCGCGTCCAAAAAGAGTTTGCGCGCGCGATTCCACAACATCGAACATCATCGCGCACATTTAGCTAGTTGCTTCTTTGTCTCACCATTTGAACGCGCCGCGCTGTTGTCGATCGACGGCTTCGGCGATTTCATCTCGACGATGTGGGCACACGGTGAAGGGAACTCGGTCCAGGTGCTGGGCCAGGTCGAGTATCCTCACTCGACCGGAATTGTCTACACTGCTATGACCCAGTTTCTCGGCTTTCCGCATTACGGCGACGAAGGAAAGGTGATGGGTCTTGCTCCGTATGGTCAGCCGCGGTTCATTAACGAGTTTCGCGAGATCATTCGCACCGAAGAGAACGGACAGTTTCGTTTGAACCTCAACTACTTCCGCCATCATGCTGAAGGAGTCGAGATGACCTGGGACCAGGGCTCGCCGGTGATCGGGCGCGTCTATTCGGATGAGTTTGCGCACCTTTTTGGAGCGCCGCGTACAGCCGGCGCGCTTTTAACCGATCGTGAGCGTGACATCGCCGCCAGCCTGCAACTCCGTCTTGAAGAAGTTGGCTTCCATATTTTGAATCATCTGCACGAGCAAACTGCCCTTACTGATCTTGGCCTTGCCGGTGGTGTCGCTTACAACTCAGTAATGAACGGAAAGATCTTACTGAACACGCCATTCAAACGGATCTTCGTGCAGCCCGCGGCGGGCGATAGTGGAACGGCGTTGGGCGTTTGCTATCAGATCTACAATGCCATTCTTAACGGCGAACAGCGAGAGGTAATGACCGGCGCCTACACTGGTCCAGAGTTCTCAAACGATCAGATTCGCGCGGCGTTGAAACAAAATGAACTGGCTTTCGAGTCTTACACTGACGAAGAGTTGACGAAGCGTGCGGCCGAGGATATCGCTGCGGGTCTGGTTGTTGGCTGGTTTCAGGGCAGGATGGAGTTTGGCCCACGAGCCCTCGGCAACCGGTCGATCGTGGCTGATCCGCGTCGCGCTGAGATGAAAGAGATCCTCAACGATCGGATCAAAAAGCGCGAGCCATTTCGTCCCTTTGCGCCATCAATATTGGAAGAGCGCGTTGGTGACTATTTCGAGCAGACGCACCCTGCGCCTACGATGTTAATGGTCTATCAGGTAAAAGAAGAGCGGCGGCCGGAGATTCCGGCGGTGACTCACGTCGATGGCTCAGGGCGTTTGCAAACAGTCTCGCGCGAAGTCAATGCACGTTATTATCAGTTGATTTCAGATTTCGCGGAACTGACTGGCGTGCCGGTGATCCTCAATACGTCGTTCAATGAGAATGAGCCAATCGTTTGCACGCCGCAGGAAGCGATTGAATGTTTTCGAAAGACGAAGATGGATGTGCTGTATCTCGGGAATTTTGCGTTGAAAAGGCCATCCGCAGCTTAACGCAGATTAGAAAAAGAATCTGTGTAATCTGTGGATGGATTTAGGAGATCTTTAATGAGGATTCTGGTCACGGGTGGCGCGGGTTTTATCGGCTCGCATCTTTGTGAGCGGCTGATTAGCGAAGGCAACGAGGTGCTCTGCCTCGACAATTTCTTCACCGGCAGGCGCGAGAATATCTTTCATCTGCTGGACAATCCGCGCTTTGAGTTGCTGCGCCACGACGTGACCGAGCCGATACTGTTGGAGGTCGATCAGATCTACAACCTCGCCTGCCCCGCGTCGCCGGTCCACTACCAGTACAATCCGGTGAAGACGGTGAAGACCAACGTTATGGGGACGATCAACATGCTTGGCCTCGCCAAGCGTGTACGCGCGCGAATTCTTCAAGCATCGACATCGGAAGTTTATGGTGATCCTGAGAAACATCCACAGACCGAAGATTACTGGGGCAACGTCAATCCGATCGGCATTCGATCCTGCTACGACGAAGGTAAGCGACTCGCTGAGACTTTGATGACCGATTATCACCGGCAGAACAACGTTGACATTCGCATCGCGCGGATCTTCAACACGTATGGACCACGCATGTTGGAAGATGACGGCCGAGTGGTTTCAAACTTCGTCGTGCAAGCGCTGCGAGGCGAGCCGCTGACCCTTTATGGCGAAGGTGAACAAACGCGTTCTTTCTGTTACGTGGACGATCTGATCGAAGGTCTTATTCGGCTGATGAACGTCGATGGTTTGCACGAACCGGTGAATCTCGGTAATCCGGGTGAGTTCACGATCAAGCAGTTGGCGGAAGAAGTCATAAAGACTTGCGGCTCGCAGTCCGGGTTTACCTATCTGCCTTTGCCCGCCGACGATCCACGCCAGCGAAAGCCTGACATCACACGCGCGCAGACTGCGCTTGGATGGAACCCGACCATACCCTTGCGTGAAGGTTTGAAACGTACGGTTGATGATTTCCGGAGCAGAGTGAAAGCGTAATTGAGGATTCTCCTCCTCAACCAATGCTTCTACCCTGATGTGGTTTCTACAGCACAACACCTCACAGATCTCGCTACCGCACTCGCCTCACGCGGACACGACGTCACAGTCATCACCAGCGATCGCGGCTATGACGATCCAGCACAGCGCTTCGCCCGCCGCGAACATTGGAACGGCGTCCAGATCATTCGCATCTCGTCTTTGTCGTTGGGCAAAACGAGCAGGTGGCGGCGCGCTTTCAACTTCGGAAGCTTCCTGCTGCTGTGCTCGCTTCGCTTAGTTACGCTTCGGCGTTTCGACGTAGTCGTCGCACTCACATCACCACCGCTCATCTCGTTTCTCGCCGCGCTCTTCGTGAAGCTGAAGGGCGGAAGTTTTTGTTTCTGGGTGATGGACTTGAATCCGGATGAAGCGATCGCAGCCGGATGGCTTGATGAAAACTCACTGACAACTCGCCTGCTGCAACGCATGCTGAACTACAGCTTTCACCAGGCCACGCGCACGGTCGTGCTCGATCGGTTTATGAAAGAAAGGGTGATGGGCAAGGGTGTCGATGCTGCGCGGATCGCGATCGTGCCGCCGTGGTCTCACGACGATCAGGTCAGTTACTCAGACGCGGGCAGGGAAGCGTTTCGTCAGAAACACGGTCTGGCTGAAAACTTTGTCGTGATGCACTCCGGAAATCATAGTCCGTGTCACCCACTCGACACTCTTCTCGAGGCAGCTCTGAGGTTCAAATCGCATGCTGAAATTGTTTTCTTCTTTATCGGTGGTGGCAGCGAACAGGTGAAGGTGAGGGAGTTTGCTTCGCAGCACGCGCTGAAGAACGTGACGTGTTTGCCTTATCAACCGCTGAGTGATCTCTCGAGTTCATTGTCCGCGGCTGACCTTCACGTCGTGGTCATGGGCGACGAGTTTGTCGGCATTGTTCACCCGTGCAAGGTCTACAACATCATGTCGATCGGCGCGCCGACTCTGTACATCGGTCCGCAGCCAAGTCATGTCACTGACATCGCGTCGCAGCATGGGAAGTTTTTTTGGACGAGACATCGGGATGTTGATGCTGTGAGAGCAGCAATTCTCGAAGCAACACAACTTAAACATCGACAGCCCATCACCTCATTTTCAAAGCAGACGTTACTTCCGCAGTTCATCGGTTTGCTTGAACAGGATGTACACGATTTTTCAGGATTACAAGATACAGCTCCTGAAAATCCTGTAGGAGATTCTCTTTGAAAACTTACTTCGCGCTGTTCTCAATCGCGACAATGGCCTCGCTGGTTACGACGCCGCTCATCAGGCGCCTCTGTCAGCGATACAAACTGCTCGACATACCAGTTGATGGCCGGCGCATTCACCGCACCGCCGTTCCGCGCCTCGGAGGACTGGCGCTCTACATATCGTGCCTGACCGCACTCTCGTTGCTGCCGTTTGTCAACAACCTGCTCACCCAGACGTTGAGCGGCATGAAACCAGAGTTTTTGACGCTGTTCGTTCCCGCAACGCTGGTGCTGCTTCTCGGCGGATACGACGATCTAAAGGGCACGAACGCCGTCGTGAAGTTTGCGGGACTCGGCCTCATTGCGACTTTGTTTTATGCGATGGGCGGTCGCATCGATGCGCTCTCGATTCCTCTGGTCGGATCGATGGAGTTGCCACCGCTTTTATCTTTCATCATCACAGTGGTCTGGCTTGTAGGCATCACCAACGCCTTCAACTTGATCGATGGAATGGACGGTCTGGCATCGGGCGCTGCGCTGTTCTCCTCGCTGGTCATTCTCGGCGTGTCCATCTCACAGGAACGAACGCTGATGATCGTCGTTTCGCTCGTGCTGTGTGGCGCACTCGCCGGATTTCTACGTTACAACTTCAACCCCGCATCGATCTTCCTTGGGGATTCAGGATCGCTGTTCACGGGTTTTCTCTTAGCGGCTTTATCTGTCCTGGGAACGCAAAAAGCTACGACCGCGGTTGCGATAGTGGTACCGATTCTCGCGTTCGGATTTCCGATGGTTGATACAGCAATGACGATGGGCCGCCGTCTGCTGAGTCGCAAGCCTGTGTTTCAGGGTGACACCGAACACATCCATCACATGCTGCTGGCGCGAGGCTGGTCGCAGCGGCGAGCGGCGCTTGTGCTTTATGGTGTTTGTGCATTGTTCGGTTTAGTAGCGCTGATATTTCCCGCGACCGGATCGAAGCTCACGGGTTTCATGCTGTTTGTGATTTCAGTAGCGGTGATCATCGCGGTGGGCCACCTGCGCTATCACGAAGTTGATGAGCTACGTGCAGGAGTGAAGCGAACAGTTGGTGATCGCCGATTGAGAGTTGCAAACAACATCAGGGTACGCCGGGCTGCACTGGCGTTATCGAAAGCTTCGGATCTGCATGAGATGTTTGAAGCTACGCGTCACTTGCTCGACTTTGGTGAGTTTAGTTTTGCAAATGCTCAGGTGGGCCAACCCGGACGCGCGGATATGAATGAGCGCGCTTACGAGGCGAGTCTTCAACGTCATCCAAAGCAGTTGCTTGAGTTTCGCAATGGCCGAGTGTTGTGGTCATGGTCGGGGAAAGAGGAGGCGACGAATGGTGTTAATCGTTTGCGTTCTGAATGGAGCTTTCGTCTGCCGCTAGTGAAGGATGGGGTCGAGTGGGGCTGGCTGAATTTTTATCGCGGGTTTGACGCTGAACCGCTGCTGGTGGATACAAACTATTTGAGTGATCTGTTTCGGCGAGAGTTTACGGATGCGGCGGCGCGGATTCTTATGGCTCACGAAACGCCGGTGGCTGCAAAGGCGATGGCGATGACTGCGGAGAAGGTGTCGGGTTAAGACAGAAGTTTTCCTCGCAAAGGCGCAAAGGCGCAAAGGAAGACGCAGCGCTTTTACTGCGCCTTTGCGCCTTTGCGTGAGACTGTTTTGAAACTGCTGAACAAGGGCGTCTTCGCGGCAATAGTAGGACTGCTGGTGATAGCTGCCATTCCCTACGGCACTGTCGAGCCGTGGTGGAAGGCGGCTTTCGTCTGTGCGGTGTTTGCGATCTGTATTGTGGCGGTTATTGAAAGCTTGGTAAGCGGTGCCTCGCGGCCCGACGGCCTCTCAATCTTACTCCCGATGCTGGCCTTGTCAGCGCTCGCATTCCTACAAACAATCTCGTTCGACGCGCACGTTTGGAACGCCATCAGCGCAGATCCTTTTCAAACGCGCTTCTTCGCCCTACAGATGCTCGCGTTGACTGTTTTTCTCGGTCTGCTCTATCGCTATGCAAACAGCGAGCGGCGTGTCCGCATTCTGGTGTTCACGATACTTGGTATCGCTGTTGCTAGTGCGGTTTTTGGAATACTACGGCGAACAACGCAACAACAAACCGGCTTCATTCTTCCTCTACTGAAACCAACCTACGGGTACGGCCAGTTCGTCAATAAAAACCATTTTGCGTATTTGATGGAGATGGCCTTCGGGCTGGGACTCGGAATCATTCTCGCCGGCGGTGTTAAAAGAGACCGCATCATGATCTACGTCGCATTGCTGTTTCCGATCTGGACCGGACTCGTACTGGCGAATTCGCGCGGTGGAATTTTGGCAATGCTGGCTCAAGTGGTGGTCGCAGCGTTGTTGCTGATGAGTTTTCGTACGAGCATCGCGCGTTCAATCGCTCTGAAAGCGGTGGTGCTGGTCGTGCTTTTTGCGGGCGTAGTGCTCGGCACTATTTGGGTTGGCGGCGATCGACTGGTCAATAATTTTGAGTCGGCGGGAAGCGAACTGAATGCCGAAGCTACACATGAAGGCGCGAGCCGAAACGAGATCTGGCACGCGAGCTTAAAGATGTTTGCCGCGCATCCGATTCTCGGAGTCGGTCTCGGTGGTTACTGGATCGGCATTACCGCGTATCACGATGCGTCGGGACTGATGACACCGCAGGAAGCACACAACGACTACCTCGAACTACTTTCGAGTGGTGGGTTGATTGGTTTTGCACTAGGCGTTTGGTTCGCAGTGATGGTGATTCGTGCGGCGCACAAGAACTTTGCTGACACCGGATTCACGGGAGCGGTGAGAATCGGTGCAGTTTTAGGCATCACGGGAGTCGCTGCTCACAGTCTGGTGGATTTTGGTCTGCACATGATGGCTAACGCGGTCGTCTTCCTCACTTTGATCATGATGGTCACGCAAAGGAAAATCGTTGACCTAAACGTAAAACAACCTTAGACTTACCCGCGACAAGCGGGCCAGTAGCTGTCGCGGAGTTCTTTCTTTCGAAGAAGGGAAACCAGATGAACCTAAAACGACGTAATGGTCCCAGAGCAATTGCGGCGTTACTCCTTTTCTCCATTTTACAAATCGGCATTCAAGTCGGTTTCGCTGAACCCATCTTGCAGCAACTCGTCGGCAGGTTAACAACGAAGGACAACCAGCCGGTCACTGTTAACGGCCTGAGCGCTAACACTGGTGCTTCGATTCTCAGTGGAGCGACGATCGAGACCGGCGCTGACCAATCAGCGACCGTCGATCTTGGACCACTCGGATCCGTTGAGATCTCTCCCAACAGCAAGGTCACACTTACTTTCGAACAAGGAAGTGCGAAAGCGACCGTTGTCACCGGATGTGCAACCGTGAAAGCCGAAAAGGGCACCACAGGTGAAATCGTCAACGAGCAAGGCTCAGCTCGTAAGACTGATCCGGCGGCGGGTGGCGTACTCGACATGTGTTTTCCTGAGCGTGCCGCCGTGACACCACCTCCGGCCCCTGACGGCGGCGGTGGTCTGTTCGGACTTGGCAGAGCAGCAACGATCGCGATCTTCACTGCTGCTGGTGCAGCGGCGTTGACGCCTTTGTGGTTTCAGGACAATCCCAGCGGCTCAAACCCGTAGCCTGCGAAGCAGGCGTAAGAATCTAAACTGCGCAGCAAAATCTAGCCTGCAAAGCAGGCGTGAGAATAAAGCCTAGGGTGGAGCGAGCTTGCTCGCGGAACCCTAGGACCAATCATAATAAAGAATGTGAGCCCGCGAAGCGGGCGAAAGAGGGTTGCGGGATCCGCGCTGTCACCCGCTGCGCGGGGTTGAAAATTTCTAACACACAAGGACCTAGGGTTTCGCTCGCAAAGCCTCGCTCCACCCTAGGCTTTATGCTAACGCCTGCTTTGCAGGCTCAAATCAACCGTAATGTGTGGACCAAACACGCGTGATTCCCGCTAACCTGCGGCTGATTCGTGCAGCCGTTGCCATCGTTGCCATCGCTTTTTGCCTTTTCCTCATTCAGGCTACCGCGCGCATTGGCTTCTCACGTTTACTCTCGCGTTACGCGCTGATCGCAAATTCCGTCCCCGCCGCTGACGAAGCCGTTCGACTCAGTCCTTCCGATCCAGATGCACATCGCACGCGTGCAACGGTTCTAAATCGGTTGCAAATGACTGCCGAAGCAACCCGATCGCTCGAATCAGCGACGAGTTTGCGATATCGCGATGACTACCTTTGGCTCGAGCTCGGAAACGCAAGAGAAGCACTTGGCGATACAGCAGGTGCGCTCGTCGCGCTCGATCAAGCAGTACGGTGGGCGCCTTATTACGCGCATACACACTGGCAACGTGGCAATCTTCTGCTGCGGATGGGAAGACCTGCCGAGGCGTTTGCGGAATTGCAAAACGCGGCTGCTGCTAATAAAAACTACCTGCCTAATTTGATCGATCTCGCCTGGGGAATTTCTCGCGAAGATCTCAAAACAACTGAAGAGTTGCTCGAGATCAAAGATGACGCAGAACGACTCGCACTAATTCGCTTCCTCGCGAGAAGAGGGAAGAGCAAAGAAGTCATCGCTCGAGTTCGTTCGTTATCAACGCCGCTGTCCAATGAGAATAAAAATGAGCTCGTGCGGCTGTTATTTGCAGCGAAAGCTTTCCGCGATGCGTTCGAACTTTGGTCTGATTCGTCAGCGCCGGCGCTTTTCAATGGTGGCTTCGAAGATCAGCTTCTTTTAACTGATGCGGCGTTTGGAGCGTGGTTGCTCTCGCCGGAACAAACAAAAAATAAACTGGCGATCGATGTTTCGGAAAAATCCGCCGGCACAAGAAGCCTGCAAATCACTTTCGGTGGAGAGTGGAATTCCGGAACGTCGTTGCTGTCGCAGACAGTTATAGTCGAGCCAGGCAGAACCTATCGCGTATTGTTCAACGTCATGACCAAAGATCTGGTGACTGGCGGACCTCCGGTGTTCCTCGTGAACGATGCTGCGAGTAATCAGTTGCTGGGGAAATCGGAAAACCTGCCCTCGGGAACAAATGCCTGGCTTAAGTTGAACTTTGAATTCACCACACTGGCAACATCCGAAGCCGCTGTCATACGATTGCAGCGAAACAACTGCGACTCATCACCATGTCCGATCTTCGGGATTTTGTGGCTTGATGAGATCTCTATCGAACGGACCGACACAATCATAACTACTAAACTCGAGTAGATGTCGACTGCTGAACCGTTGATTCTGAGCGTGGAAACCGCAACGCTGGCCGGCAGCGTGGCGCTCTCGCGCGGTGAACACATACTCGCAGCGTTCGCTGGTGACTCCGGAGTTTCTCATTCGAACACGTTGCTGAACGACATCGATAAACTCCTGAGCGAAGCACAAGTCGCCTTATCGGAAATCGATCTGTTCGCCGTCGCAAACGGACCCGGCAGTTTTACCGGTCTCAGAATTGGTATCGCAACTATCAAAGGACTTGCCACAACGCTGGATCACCCATGCGCCGGTATTCCCACGCTTCAGGCGGTGGCACTTGCCGCAGGTGAGTCTCCGCGTTCAGTTGCCCTGCTGCCGGCCGGCCGTGGCGAGGTGTTCGCGCAACTTTTTTCGGTAACTAACGAGGGATTCGTAACAGCATTGGATGAAGCGACGCACATTTCTCCGCAAAGATTGATCGAGAAGTACAGTTCACTGGAGAACGTACTCTGGTGCGGCGACGGCGCAATCGCGAACAAGGCACTCATTGAAAGCGAATCACCCGGGCGAATCGCCTCGCCCATTCCGGTTCTGGCTACGCACGTCGCTGCGCTGGCGTTAACCAGGTTTCGTGAGAAGCAACTCGATCAACCGGACGCATTGCAAGCGATTTATGTGCGGCCTTCTGACGCGGAGTTAAAAGTTTAACTGTTATGTCCAAGCAAAGGGCAGCTCGCAATCCTGACGAAATCATCATCACTCGCATGTCGGAGCACGATCTGCTCGAAATTGTCGAGATTGAGGAACAATCCGGTTTGAGCAGGTGGGGATGGGCGGCCTACTACGCGGAGATGCAAGGCGGAAATCGTGAACTGATGTTGATCGCACGCCTCGCACATTCGTCCATCATAGAATCTCCGATCGTAGGCTATATCGTCGCCCGGGACACGGCCGGCGAGCTTCACATAAACAACGTCGCCGTCAGAAGTGAGTACCGGCGGCGAGGAATCGGGGCTGCACTGCTCAGCCGTATTCTCGAAGAAGCACGGCGTCGCAAAGCAAATGCGGCGTTTTTAGAGGTCCGCAGCGCAAATCGGCCCGCGCAGGCGCTCTATGAAAAGAGCGGTTTTAAGGCCATTGCGCGGCGAACAAATTATTACTCGGAACCTCAGGAAGATGCTGTCGTCATGAGCCTGGTGCTGGGTTAATTTACCCGCTTGCTTTGCCAAAGTTGTTGGGCTACCATTTTTCCCGTGCGAGACAATCCTATGGAGGTAGGCCTGACCTCCGAAACCATCCTGCCCACTCCCTATCGTCTGAAAGGAGACATGCACGAACATGGACATCGCAACCACGGATAGTTTGAAAGAAGAGTTGATAAACCGAGATCCCGAATTCAGGGAATTAGCCAGAGAACATCATAAGTACGAAGAACGCCTTAGTGAATTATCAGCTCTTTCCTATCCGAGCGACGAAGAACAACTGGAGGAGATTACACTCAAGAAGAAAAAACTAGCTTTGAAGGATCAAATGTATTCCAGGATGTTGCAGTACCAGAAAAGTCAGAGCTTGAGTCACTGAAACTGCCTGCCAGTTTCTCCGAGCTAAAGAATTGAAGGGGACGTACGCGTCCCCTTTTTAGCCACAAAAAGACATAAAGAATGAGCCACAAAGAGGCACAAAAGGCACAAAGAAAAAATTTTTTATGTGCTTTTTGTGCCTCTTTGTGGCGATAGGTTAGCAGTGGGAATAGTTAAAGAGAGTATTCCTTATATTTTGGTTCCAGTGGTGCTGGCGGTTGCGGCGGCAGTGGTGGGCTTTTGGTACGTCGCTGCGTTTCTGATCTTTGTTGCACTTTTCATGGCATTCTTTTTCCGCGATCCGAAACGCGTGCCGCCGTCGGATCCGGATGTAGTTGTCTCGCCTGCTGACGGGCGAGTTACACGCGTTGGACCAACGGCGCAGGGCGCAGATTCGCCCACCGTAATCAGTATTTTTTTGTCACCACTCGATGTGCACATCAACCGCTCACCGATTACGGGGAAGATCGTCGATGTGTTGTACTCACCAGGCAAGTTTCTGATGGCCACAAACGAAAAGGCCAGCCTGGTAAACGAGCAGAATGCGTTGACGATCCAGGGCGACAAGATCACAGTTGTTTGCAAACAGATCGCGGGAATACTTGCGCGGCGAGTGGTCTGCTGGAAAACGAAGGGCGATAATCTCGGTTTGGGAGAGCGCTTTGGCATGATCAAATTCAGTTCACGCACCGATGTTCTGCTGCCTGCGAATGTCAGGGTCACGGTGAAAGAAGGCGAGCGCGTGCGCGGGGGCACCACAGTGATTGGGAGAATCTCATGAGCGATTCAGAGGAACGCCCGAATCCTCCGCGAAGAGGTTTGCGGAAAGGGCTCTATCTCATACCGTCGGCGTTTACTGCGGGCAATATCGGTATGGGCTTTTGGTCCGTGATGGAGTCGCTCCGGGGGTTTCAGTTGCTCGACAACGCCGCTCCCGATCTTGTTGGCGCAGCCGCTCACTTCGATAAAGCCGGAATCGCGATCGGGTTTGCTTTGTTATTCGACATGCTTGACGGTCGCATCGCTCGCCTCACAAAAACCACCACGGAGATTGGCATTCAACTCGATTCGATCGCTGATGTAGTGACGTTTGGTATCGCTCCGGCAGTGTTGGCTTACGTGTGGGGATATGGAGGGACACTGCCGGAGGGAAGTGATCTGCATCGCCTCGCGTGGTTTTTGTCATTCATGTATCTCATCTGCGGCGCTTTCCGGTTAGCGCGTTTCAACGTACAAGCTTCACGGCCGCGAATTCTTGCCGAAGGCACTCCGAAAGTCGATAAGAAAAGTTTTGTTGGTTTGCCGATACCGGTCGCAGGCGGGTTGATTGCAGCGCTGGTGCATTTTTCGCCTGCACCGCTCATCTATTTCGGACCGGAGAGGGCGAGACTCTACTCCGGGTTGCTGATGGTGCTGGTTGGGTTCTTGAGTTTGATGATGGTCAGTACGTTGCGCTTCTCGAGTTTTAAAACGGTCGGGACGCGCAGTCGCAGCATGCGCACGATCATCCTCGCGTTGTCTGTGGGCATGCTGATCTTCCTCTACTCGCAATACGTGCTGCTGGCGATCGTGATCAGCTACATCCTGCACGGACTGCTTTCACGCGTGGCCGGGATTTTCTGGCGGCGTGGTGAATCGGCGGAAGCGAAGATTGAACCGAAGCCCGTTAGACAGGATTAACAGGATTTTCAGGATTACAGGATGCATCTTGTTAATCTTGAAACATCCTGTAATCCTGTCTAACTGCCCTCATGTCACAAGTCTTCATCAGCTATCGGCAGACCGATGACGAGCAGCGACAGCGCGTTCGCGCTTTTGGCGAGCGTCTGCGTAAGTGTGGCATCGACGTCGTCCTCGATCAATTCCTTCTGGATACCAAGGCGGGTGGCCCAAGCGAGGGCTGGGACAAATGGAGCAGCGATTGCGCACTCAACACGGAATACGTGCTCATCGTCGGCTCGCGCGATTGGTTCCAGTGCTTTGACAAGACTCAGCCGCGGGGAACCGGACTCGGTGCCGCCTGCGAAGCCGACGATATTCGGGATCGCATCTACGACGCAAGCGGCGTCATCGATAACATTCGCGTCGTGCTGTTCGATGACGCTGCCGCTGCGCACGTCCCTCGTAAGCTCCGTCGTTATCATCGCTTTCATGCGGAGCGTGATTTCGCGAATATTGTTCGCTGGCTCGGCGGTACCGTTCCTATCGACACCGGCGCCACGCCGCGCACTTCGATCCCGCACAATCTTCCGTCGCTTCAGCCCTTCTTTGGGCGCGAAGACGAACTGCGGAAAATCGCTGACGCTCTCGATCCTGAGAGCCGCACGTGGGGCGCGCTCATCGATGGACCGGGTGGAATGGGGAAGACGTCCCTCGCTGTTCGCGCCGCTTACGACGCACCGCCCGACGCCTTCGAGAAGATCGCATTCGTCTCGCTCAAGTCTCGCGAACTCGACGACGATGGGGTGCGCGATTTGAGCAACTTTCTGATCAGCGGCCTCGCCGAGCTTCTCAACGAGCTCGCCCGCGAACTGGGCCACGCGGATATCGCCAAAGCTACAGAGGAGCAGCGCCCGCGCATGCTCCTCGACACCCTTCGCGGCACGCGCACGCTGCTTGTTCTCGACAATCTCGAGAGCCTCCTTAAGCCTGAGCGTGACATCGTTTTCACTTTCGTCAAAAAACTACCGCAGGGCTGTAAGGCCATTTTGACTTCGCGCCAACGCATAGGCTCCGCCGCTGAGGAATTGATCCTCGAAAAACTCAGCGAGCCTGCAGCGCTCGACACCCTCGCGAAGCTCGCCGAAAGTAACCCGACACTCGCGAAGACCAGGGAAGCACAGCGCCTCGTGCTCTATCACCAAACCGGCGGCAACCCGCTTCTATTACGATGGACCGCCGGCCAAATCGGCCGCGGAAGCTGCCTCACCTTCGCCGATGCCATCACCTATCTCCGCTCTTGTCCCGAAGGGAATGACCCGCTCGAGTTCATCTTCGGTGATCTTGTGGAAGATTTCAGCGAAACCGAGATACGAGTCCTCTGCACACTCACCTACTTCACGCTGCCGGCCAAACTTGAGCACATTACTGAGCTTGCGGAATGCTCCGAAGCCGACACTGATCGCGCCTTGCGCGGCCTCACTAACCGCTCGCTCATCGTGCCGAGCGAGGAGCTGAAAACCTTCGTCCTTGTGCCACTGGTCGCTGATTTCCTGCGGAAGAAAAGGCCCGAGGTAGTGGCAGAGGCAGGTGACCGACTGGAAAAGCGCGCCTACGCTCTCGTGGTGGAGAACGGTTATGAGAAGTATGACCGCTTTTCATTGCTCGACGCTGCTTGGCCTACGGTCGCCGCGGCTCTCCCTAGGTTCTTGGCCGGACCTAATGATCGGCTTCAGACCGTATGTAGTGCGCTGGCGACATTTTTTGAATTCAGTGGAAGGTGGGATGAACGGCTAGCTCTCTGGCGCGATGCCGAAGGCCGAGCAGTGGCGGTGAAAGATTACTCGAAGGCTGGCTGGGGGGCCTGTCAAGCCGGGTGGATCCATTATCTGCGCGGGCAATCAGCGGAAGTGCTAGTCTGCGCCGACCGCGCTGATTCCCACTGGCGTGAGGCCCAAGCCGGTGCCAAAGAGGCGGCCAGCGCCATCCGTTTGCGCGGCCTTGGGCATGAATTGGCACAGGATTACGTGGCCGCAATTCCCGCTTACAGTGAAGCTGTAGAGCTTTGGAGTACGTTGGCCCGCGAGAGTAGGGATGTCGCCATTGGCCTGAACGACCTTGGTAATGCGGAGCATAAGTCCCATGATCTTAACGCCGCAGAGCGCGATTACCGTGAGGCTTTGCGGATCGCCAAGGCCGTCGATTACCGCGAAGGTGTAGCCTACATCACCGGCAATCTGGCTGAGTTGGGGCTAGACCGTGAGGACTGGCGTGGCGCGGAAGCCCTCGCGTGTGAAGCCCTTTCGTTGTCCGAAAAGCTCGGGCGCCAGGAATTGATCGCCCTCGACTGTAAACGCCTAGCCACAGCCCTCGTGCGACAAGGCAAAAAGGACGAAGCTCTTCCGCACGCCCAACGGGCAGTAGAAATCTTCACTCGGCTTGGCTCGCCGAACCTCGTCGTCGCTCAAGAGATCCTCGCTGAGTGCGAGGGTTAGTGGTTTGGCTTTGAGCCGGAGTCTGATGGGCGGGCAAAAGCCAGTAAGCCATGTTCAGTTGTGAGAATGACCGCGTCGCCTACGAGTATCGGGGACGCTGAACTTGTTAATTCATCGCCAGTCGGAAGGGAATTAACCTGCTTTCCGTCTTTCAGTCCCAGCACAACACCTTCGGAACTTGAAAGTGGCGTGAAGAGAGCGGCTTCTTCCACTGTCAACGGCTGCGCTGAGATGCGCCCAGGTAACTGTTTCTTCCAGAGCTGTGTACCCTTGAGGTTCAAGAAGTAAGCGAAATTATCCAGCGACGCCGCCAGCAACGCATCGCCTGTAAGCACGACAGCTTCAACTCCGGCACCCGTTCGCTTCCGCCATTTCAAACGGCCCTTGTCGGTGCTCACTGCATAAACATAACCATCGCCTGAACCAAAGAAGACGCTTACGCCATTGACCGCTACTGGACCACGCACCGCGCCCTTGGTTCGATACCGCCAGAGCACTCGCCCGGTAGCTTCGTCGAGCGCCAGCAACGTGCCGTCTTCACTTCCGAAGTACACTCTTTTGTCTTTCATCACCGGTTGACCGTTGAACGGCGAAGAAAACGGTATGGACCACAACACGCCTCCGGTTCGTTTGTCGAAAGCGTACGCGCGACCGTCACTTCCACCTGCGAACAACTTTCCACCGCTGATCGTGAGCGCGCCGCGAAGTGGTCTCACTAAAGGAGTCATCCACTGAGTCACACCGCCTTCACGACCTAGCGCACGCAATGCACCGGCTGGTTGTCCGACCGTTTCCGATGCGACGTAGATTGCGTGTTCATCGGCGACAGGCGAGGCGGAGAGTTCCCCACCCATCTCCGAACGCCAGTAAAGCTGACCGTCTTTCGCCTTGAGTGCGACGATCGCACCACCGGCAAGTGGTAAGTAGATTCGTTCGTTGTCGAATGCAGGTGTGAGATTTAACGTGACGGTTGATTCGTAACGCCAGCGAACCGTTAGTGGTTGTGACAGGAGAACGTCGGCGTTAGCGCCAAACGTCGGGATTAGGCAAAGTATCAGGAGTAAAACAGCCACAGATCTGCGCAGATCAGAAAACAATCTGTTTAATCCGCGGCTAAAATTTTGAGTTCCTCGCATACGAAAGTATAATCACCCACTCTTTCCAATCCATGAGCAGCACACAGCATGAAACCGTAATAATACTTGACTTCGGATCACAGTACACACAACTCATAGCACGTCGCGTTAGAGAAGCAGGCGTTTACTGCGAAATTCTTCCTTTCAACGCATCGATCGATCAAATTAACGCCAGGTCGCCCAAAGGTTTGATCTTCTCCGGCGGGCCTTCGTCCGTTTACGATACGATGGCGCCAAAACCTCATCCGCAACTACTTGAATCCGTCGATTGTCCCACGCTCGGAATTTGCTACGGGTTTCAAGTCTTCGCGCGCGAGTTGGGCGGCGCTGTAGCAGCTTCTCCAAACCGCGAGTTTGGTTATGCACGCTTGAAAATTTTGGATGTGACCAGTCGACTGTTTCAAGGACTCCCGGAAGAGCTCGACGTTTGGATGAGCCACGGCGATCACGTCACTGAAGTGCCTCCTGGTTTTCACGTGACCGCACTCACTGACGACGCTTTGAACGCGATGGAGGATCAATCGCGCGGCATTTACGGTGTGCAATTTCATCCTGAGGTCGCGCACACGCCACTCGGCGCGCAAGTGCTGCGCAATTTTCTCTTTTCTGTCTGCGGGTGTCGCGGTGATTGGTCGCCCGAAGCTGTTATAGGCGAGCAAGTCGAACGTATTCGCACTCAACTAGGCGAGAAGGGAAAAGTGGTATCAGGTTTGTCGGGTGGAGTTGATTCGACTGTGGCCGCGGCGCTGGTGCACAAGGCTGTCGGAGATCGGCAGACATGTATCTTTGTAGACAATGGGCTCTTGCGCGAAGGTGAGTTTGAAACAACACTCGCGCTGCTGGGCCAGAGCATGAAGTTGAACATCGCGGGTGTTCGCGCCGGACATCTGTTCCTCGCCGCGCTTGAAGGTGTTACTGATCCCGAGGAGAAACGAAAGCGGATCGGAAAAGTATTCATCGACGTGTTCGACGAGGAAGCGCATCGCGTCGGCGACGTTGGTTACCTGGTTCAGGGGACACTCTATCCTGACGTTATCGAATCCGTTTCGGTGCGTGGTCCCTCAGCAGTAATCAAAAGCCATCACAACGTTGGTGGTCTGCCTGAGAAGATGAATCTCAAACTGATCGAGCCGTTGCGCGAACTGTTCAAAGACGAGGTGCGACTAATAGGCAGAGAGTTGGGCGTGCCCGAGGAGATTCTTGGGCGTCATCCGTTTCCTGGTCCAGGATTGGCAGTTCGTATTATCGGCGACGTCACTCAGGAGAAGATCCGGATCGTGCAGGCTGCCGATCGAATACTCGATGAGGAGTTGCGCCGCGCGGAGTTGTACAACTCGGTGTGGCAGGCGTTTCCAGTGCTGTTGCCTGTGTTGACTGTCGGGGTCATGGGCGATGAGCGAACGTATGAGCGCGTGATTGCAATTCGAGCAGTGACCAGTGTCGATGGAATGACTGCCGACTGGGCGCGACTGCCGCATGATCTACTGGCGCGAGTTTCAGCGCGAATCGTTTCCGAGATACGCGGCGTGAATCGCGTTGTTTACGATATTAGTTCTAAACCACCTTCAACAATTGAATGGGAATAAAGGCAATCCACAGATTACACAGATAATCTGTGCAATCTGCGCAATCTGTGGATAGGCAGGCTTATAAAATGCAGGACCGCCAATTCGTACACCTCCATCTTCATACTGATTACAGCCTTCTTGACGGCGCGATTCAAATTAAACCCCTTTCAAAGCGAGTTGAAGAATTGAAGATGCCCGCGTGTGCCATGACCGATCATGGCAACATCTTCGGCGCAATCTCTTTCTACAACGCGATGAAATACAAAGGGGTGAAGCCGATCATCGGCTGCGAGACTTACATCACCCGCGGCAATCGCAAAGAGAAGGCTGCCAGCGCGCCCGGTGAGAAGGCAAACTTTCATCTCATCCTGCTCGCGCAGAATTATGAGGGCTATCAAAATCTCGTACGTCTAACTTCGAAAGCCTACACCGAAGGCTTTTACTACAAGCCGCGCATCGACAAAGAACTGCTCGCGGAGCACAGCAAAGGATTGATTGCTCTCTCGGCCTGCATGTCGGGTGTGCCTTCGGCGATGCTGGCCCAGGAGAAGTGTGATGAGGCTGCGAAGGCGGCGCTCGAGTTTGAAGAGATTCTCGGGAAAGGGAATTACTTCCTCGAGATTCAGGAGCACGGTCTCGACGCTCAGCGGCGCATCAGAAAATCACTCGTCGATCTTTCCAAACGCACGGGCGTGCCGCTCGTTGCTACTAACGATGCGCATTACCTGATGCCTGACGATGCCCGCGCGCACGACGTTCTCCTCTGCATCGGCTCAGGAAAAACAGTTAACGAGACAAATCGCCTGCGCTATGCGAGCCCGAATTTCTACGTCCGGTCTCAGGACGAGATGTGGCGCATCTTCGGCGATGAGCTTCCCGAAGCGCTCACGCGCACCGTCGAAATCGCCGAACGCTGCGAACTAAAGCTACCCGAGAACGTCAACCACCTGCCTCAGTATCCGATCCCGCAGTCGGAACAGGGCCTCACCGCTGATGATTACTTTGAGAAGGTCGTTCGTGAAGGGTTTGAGCGGCGGCGCCAGCAAGTTTTGGATACAGTCGCCGCACGCGGAGAGTTGAAACAGCCTTTCACGGATTATCAGACTCGCCTATCGAGTGAGATCCAGATGATCAAGCAGATGGGCTTCGCGGGTTATTTTTTAATCGTCTGGGACTTCGTCCGCTACGCGAAAGACCACTCGATTCCCGTCGGGCCCGGTCGCGGATCGGCTGCGGGCTCACTGGTCGCCTATTGCCTCGAGATCACGGATATCGATCCGCTCCAGTACGATCTGCTGTTCGAGCGATTTCTCAACCCCGGCCGCGTTTCACTGCCTGACATCGACATCGACTTCTGCGTCAGGGGTCGAGGTGACGTGATCAATCACGTTGCCGGTTTGTATGGACGCGACTCAGTGTGCCAGATCATCACGTTCGGAACACTTGCCTCGAAGGCTGCGATTAAAGACGTGGGCCGAGCACTGGAAGTGCCTTACGCCGACGTTGAGCGAATCGCGAAGCTCATACCTCCGCCAGTGCGTGGCCGCAACGTCAGTCTCAGCCAGGCGCTCGAGCAGGTACCTGAACTAAAGCGCGAGATGGAAACAAACCCTCAAGTTAAAGAGATACTTGAGATCGCACAAAGGCTTGAAGGCTGCGCTCGCCACTCGTCAGTTCACGCTGCGGGTGTGGTGATCTCGCCGCTGCCACTTCAGGAATTGATTCCGGTGGCCGTCTCGGGCAAGGAAGAACTCACCACACAGTATGTCATGTCGGATCTGGAAAAGACCGGCATGCTTAAGATGGATTTTTTAGCGCTTACCGCTTTAACTGTTATAAATGACTGCTTAATCAGTATTAAACAGCTGCTTGGTAAAGAGATTAAGTGGGCCGATATAGCGCTTAACGACGCTAAAGCGCTTGCAGTGTTTGCTGAAGGAAGGACTGAGGCCGTCTTCCAGTTTGAGTCTTCAGGGATGCAGGAGATTTGCCGGAAGCTCAAACCCAAGGGGCTCGAAGATCTCGCCGCGCTGAATGCGCTCTATCGTCCGGGGCCACTCGATGGCGGCATGGTGGATGAATTCATTCAACGGCATCACGGGAAGAAGAGCGTGCGTTATATCGTGCCGGAGATGAAGGAGATTCTCAACAACACCTATGGCATTATCGTCTACCAGGAGCAGATAATGCAGCTCGCGCAGAAGCTTGCCGGCTATACACTTAGCGAAGCCGACCTCATGCGGCGCGCGATGGGCAAGAAGAAGCGCGAAGAGATGGCTGTCCATGAGGAGAAGTTCATTACAGGCGCGGTCGAGCGCGGGATCAAACAAGAAAAAGCCGAGAAAATTTTCTCGCTGATGGCCCAGTTCTCGGACTACGGTTTCAACCGCAGTCACAGCGTTGCCTATGCTTACCTCGCGTTTCAAACGGCCTACTTAAAGGCGCACTATCCGGAACATTTCTACGCCGCCGTTCTTTCGAGTGAAGCTCAGGACGCCGCTAAAGTGTTTAAGTACTCGAAGGAATTAAGGGCGCAGAAGATCGCACTCCTGCCGCCCGACGTTAACGAAAGCTTTTCGGGCTTCACACCCTTAAGCGGAGCGATCCGCTACGGCCTTACCGCGATTAAAGGCCTCGGCCAGTCTGCTGTTAAAGCGATTACTGAAGCACGCGAGAGTGGTCCCTTCCGCTCATTTTTTGATTTTGCGGAGCGCGTCGAATCCTCTACTTTGAACAAACGGGTGCTTGAAAGTCTCGTCAGTGCCGGCGCCTTCGACTCGCTTAAGGACGGTAGATCGATCGGCGATTGGCGTGGAGGCCTGCACAGCGTGATCGACGGCGCACTGTCTCGAGCGCAACGAGTTAAGCGCGAGAGACTCCAGGGCCAGAATGGTCTGTTTGGAGGAATGCCGGAAGAGATCGACTTTGCTAATGATCTCTCGCCGACGCTGAAAGGCTGGACCTCAAGTGAAATGTTAGCCGCGGAAAAGGCAGCGCTTGGCTTTTACATCACTGGCCATCCGCTCGAACGTTATCTAGAGGTGTTGCAGAATGTGAAAGCGGTCAGATCTTCCGAACTGCCGGAATTGAACAGCGGCGTGCGCGTCACGTCGGGTGGGATCGTTAGCGACCTGCAACTACGCACGACGAAGAAAGGCGACAAGTTTGCGCTGTTCCGTCTGGAGGATGAAGCGGGCAGTACCAAATGCGTGTTGTGGCCCGAAGTCTACCGGAAACATTCCGCGCTGATGCAAAGTGAATTGCCGGTGATCGTTATCGGACGCCTTGAACTCAGTGAAGAGAATCCGCCGACGATCATCGTCGATCAGGTGCAGAGCATCGATGCGACCGTGCGAAACGGCGAGTTCCTGGTTTTACGAACACCAAAGCATGATGATTTTCCGACGCTGTGTGATTCGATTCTCAGTCTGCTGAACGCCAATCCGGGTGATTGTGAAGTCACGATGGAAGCGTTAATCGAGGAAGGCACCGTCGTCCGGATCAAACCAAACAACGCGCTGCGAGTGCGACGAAGTACCGAACTGGAGCAAGCCCTCAAGGAGTTGGGCTGTAGCATCAGCTTTGAAACGGGCCACAAAGAAGCACAAAGGGTACATTAATAGCGATGGCGAAAAATAAAAAAGCTAAGGATGAGCCTGAGCCCGCGCCGCCGGTAGAGCAGAGAACTGCTTTTGAACGCGTCTTGCTCGCACGGCATGCCGATCGGCCGTACACACTCGATCTCATCGAACGCTTGTTTGAAGATTTCGTTGAGCTCCACGGCGACAAGAGGTTTGCAGAAGACCCGGCAATTGTTTGCGGCCTGGCGCGCTTTCATGGCCTGCCCGTGATCGTCGTCGGTCATCAGAAGGGGCGCGACACAAAACAACGCAGCTACAGAAATTTCGGCATGCCCAAACCGGAGGGTTATCGCAAGGCACTCCGCGTTATGAAACTGGGTGAGAAGTTTGGACGCCCGATCTTTACGTTCATCGACACACCCGGCGCCTACCCTGGGATCGACGCAGAGGAACGCGGCCAGGCGGAAGCGATCGCTTTCAACCTGCGCGAGATGGCAAAAATCAAGGTACCGATCATCGTCACGGTCATTGGTGAAGGCGGCTCTGGTGGCGCGCTCGCCATCGGCATAGGTGATCAGGTTCTGATGCTCGAGAACGCTACTTATTCAGTGATCAGTCCTGAAGGTTGTGCCGCCATTCTCTGGAAGGATTCGTCACAAGCTGATCGCGCGGCGGAAGGACTGCGACTTACCGCGCAGCATCTTTACGACGAGGGAATCGTCAACAAGATTATTCCCGAGCCGGATGGTGGAGCTCATAACGATTACGACCAAACCGCTCGATACCTGGATTCAGCATTGAGTGAGCGATTGGCGGAAGCGGTGAGTTGTTCACAGGAAGACAGATTGAGTCGTCGTAAAAGCAAACTTCGACGCTTCGGTCGTTGGGGTACAGACGGCGAGGAGACTGGTCCAACACCTGCTTAGCACAAGCACAAAACCGCACAAAAGTTCACTGAACTTTTTCTGCTGTCTTGTGTAGCGATCTTTCAGAAAGGAATATCTTCGTCGGATAAATCAGCCTGCATATCTGGAGCGCCGCCGCCGCCACCGCTCGCGGTTGCAGACGCCGCTCTCTCATGCATGCCATCGTCGCCTCTCGAACCGATAAACTGCATATCAGTTCCAAAAACTTCCAACGAATGGCGCGGCTTGCCATCACGATCGATGTACTCTTCCACGCGCAGGCGACCTTCAATGTAAACCTGTTTACCTTTTTGCAGATACTGTGAGGCAGTCTCCGCCAGCCGGTTCCAGAGCGTGATGCGAAACCATGTGGTATGGTCCTGCATTTCGCCGTTGCGATCTTTGCGCCGCTCGTTGGTAGCCATGCTGAAACTACAAACGGGTGTACCCTGGGCGGTATAGCGCAACTCGGGATCGCGACCGAGATTTCCTACTAAAATAACTTTGTTGAAGGACATGAGGAGCCTTTCTTTTCAAGTAAATTCTGGACCGCTGGCGATACTACTAGCGAAGAAACGAAGAATCAAGCAAACCAAAATTTTTATGTGATAAATCTTCAAGCGTTGCGCAAAAGGTGCGCGGCGAGTCGCAAAGTGTTGCTATCGCATTCAGTAAATGATTTCTGGTAGACTGTCGCCACTGTCAATCGAGTTGAAAGAATGAAGCCGCGAGTATACATCGAGACTTTTGGGTGCCAGATGAATGTCGCTGACTCTGAGCGCGCGGCGACCGGTTTGCGAGCGTCGGGTTATGATCTGTGTCATTCCATCGAGGACGCAGACGTTGTGTTGCTCAACACTTGTTCCGTACGCGAGAAGGCTGAGCGAAAGGTTTACACACGGATCGGTGAAGTGCGTGCCGCTCGAGCCGGCAAGCAAGATCTACTGGTCGGCGTAATGGGCTGTGTGGCCCAACTGGAAGGCGAAGCAGTTTTTGATCATGCTTCATCCGTAAATATGGTGATCGGAACACGCGCTACGGATCGCATCTCCTCGTTAATCGAACGAGCGCGCGACGGAGAGCGCAGAGTTTTGGATCTGGGCGAGCGCGGCGATCTCGATTCGTGGGACGTTTCACCTGTCGAACGACACTCACCACACGTTGGTTTCATTCCGATCATCGAAGGCTGCAACAAGTTTTGCTCATTCTGCATTGTGCCTTACTCACGCGGGCGTGAGCGCAGCCGTCCGGCAAGCGAGATCGTTGCCGAAGCCAGGAAACTCCAGGCACTCGGTTACAAAGAGATTCATCTCATCGGCCAGAACGTGAATAGCTACCGGCCGCGCGTCGAAGATGGTCTCGAGGGATTTTCCGGAGCGACGCCGTTCTGCCGTCTACTGCGTGCTGTCGCGGCCACTGGCCTGCCGCGCATCAAGTTCACGACGTCGTTCCCACGTGATTTTCATCCTGACATCGTGTCAGCTATTGAAGAGAACCCGAATCTCTGCGATTGGATCCATTTGCCGGTGCAGTCAGGCAGCGATCGCATTCTCAAGCTGATGCGCAGAGGCCACAAACGCCGCGACTACCTCGAACGAATTCAGCGTGTAAAGAATTCAAGCAGACGCCTGGCTCTTACGAGCGATATCATCGTTGGCTTTCCCGGTGAGACTGATGACGACTTCCGACAGACGCTCGAGCTGGTTAAAGAGTGCGAGTACGACAGTCTTTACATTTTCAAATACTCGCGACGTGCGGGAACACCTGCGGCAGCTTTTCATGATAACGTGCCTGAGACAGAAAAGACTGCGAGGTTTCTGGAACTGGAAAAAATTCACCGTGCGAAACAGGAGAAGATCTACCAGTCGTATGTTGGCCGCACGCTTAGCGTTCTGGCAGAGAGACAGAGCTCGCGTTCAGAAAACGATCTAACCGGACATTCGACCTGCCACAAGGTGGTTAATTTTTCAGGCGATCGCGGTCTTGAAGGTGAAATAGTTGACGTGCTCGTTACGGCAGCAAAGACAAACAGTTTGTATGGAACTTTAGTCAATCGTTCAGCAGTAGAGTAAGGGGTACCTGCGTATGGAAATCGAAGTTAAGATCCGAGCGTTAATGATGGATCCCAACAGCGGAACTCCAATTATTATTTTAAAAGACGTCCAAAGTGATACGATGCTGCCGATCTGGGTTGGCGCCTATGAAGCGAACGCGATAGCGCTGGAAATCGAAAAGATCGCGCCGCCAAGACCGATGACTCACGATCTGCTGCGAAACCTGATTGTGCAGTTAGGAGTGCAGGTGGATCGTGTAGTTGTGACAAGCCTGCGCGACAACACTTTCTTTGCCGTGATTGAAATGCGCAACAGTGAAGGAGATCGGATGATTCTCGATTCGCGTCCTTCTGATGCGATCGCATTGGCGCTGCGAGCTGATTGTCCAATCTACGTTGACATGGAAGTGATCAAAGCATCGCGAAATACGTTACCCGCTGAAGAGAGCGAAGAATCCGAGATGGGTTCGAGTGAAGAGGAATGGCCTGACGTTATCGGTGAGGCCGGTGATTTACCGATGTAGTTTTCCGCAGAGTGAACCTATGGAGCGCTAGTTTGCCACTGTGCAGCGAATGGTAATTGCCATCGCCAACCAAAAAGGTGGGGTAGGGAAGACCACTACCGCCATTAACCTCGCCGCCGCGTTTGCCCGCAAGGGAAAGCGTGTCCTTCTTCTCGATCTCGATCCTCAAGCCAATAGCTCAATCTCTTTTTTAGATCCGCTGACAGTCGAGAGATCCATCTACGAGCTGATGATGGATGGAGAGGCGCCGGTTGAAGAATCCGTTTACGCAACCCCTGTTGAAAATCTGTCTGTCGTGCCGGCGCGAATCAATCTCGCAAAACTCGAGTCGAAATTAGTTGGCGATTTCGACGCACCATTCCGGCTCAAGGATCGTCTCGAGCCTTTCCGGCAACACTACGACGTCATTGTTATCGACACGCCGCCGACGCTCGGACTGATCACTGTGAATGCACTCGTTGCTGCCACGCACGTGTTGATTCCGATTCAATCGTCGTACTTTGCGCTCGAAGGTACCGACGATCTTTTGGAGACGATCGAAAAAGTCAAAGCGCGTCCTAATCCCAACCTTGAGCTGCTCGGCGTCCTGGTGACTTTGCATGACAAGCGAACCACGCTCGCGCGCGAAGTACACGAGCAGATTCGCAACGTGTTTGGTTCAAAGCTGTTCGATACAGTGATTACTAAGAGTGTCAGACTGGAAGAGTCGCCCGCCTACAAGGAGTCGATTTTTAGTTTTGCTCCCAACTCATCCGGAGCAATTGAATACGGAAAACTTTGCGAAGAGGTAATAAGCCGTGTCTAAGAGGGGACTACCAACCGGACTCCAAATGCGCCACGATGCGCATTACGTCGAAGAACTGTCACAACACCGGCCGACCCAGGTCGGCAGGATGATAGCCGTTGACAAGCTGGATCCTAATCCGGAGCAACCACGTGTGGAGTTCGGTGACCTCACGGAGTTGACGGCGTCGATTGCTGAAAAGGGCGTGCTCGAACCGCTGCTCGTCAAACCCAATCGTCTCACGGGACGCTGGATGATCATCGCCGGCGAACGTCGTTGGCGTTCCGCGCAGAAAGCCGGGCTCAAGGAAGTGCCTTGCGTGGAGATGGAAGTTGATGAAGGCACCGTGGCCGAGATCGCGCTGATCGAAAACATGCAGCGCAAGGATCTGACGGTCTGGGAAGAAGCGGATGGATTGCTGGCGCTGTGCGACCGTTTTGGTTACACGCACGATGATGTTGCGCGTAAAGTCGGTAAGAGTAGAACGACTGTGACGGAAGCGCTCGCGATCGCGAAGATTCCGCAGGACGTGCGAGAAGTATGTCGCTCGGCCGATATTAACGCGAAGTCGTCGCTGCTTCAGATCGTGCGCCAGCCGGACGATGATTCGATGAGACGTTTTGCGAAAGAGATTGCGACGCGAGGTTTGAATCGCAATGACGCAAGGGAAGTGCGACGTCAGGAAATGGGACCTCGCGTCGTACCGGATAACAAGCCTTACGTTTTCAAATACGCTTCACCCGATAAAGACTTCAATATCGAAGTCAAGTTTCGTGCGACACAAGTTTCTGACGCTGAGGTCGCTTTGATTCTCCGTGCTGTCGCAGACGAAATCGACGACGAACCTTTACAGGATTAACAAGATTCTTCATGATTTACAGGATTGCCCCCCTCATGCAATCTTGTAAATCCTCTTAACCTGCCTGTCTCTTTTTCTCCGCCGCAGCACGCTTCTGTAGAGACTTCGCCCAACGCTCGAACGTCGGTTGGAGTGGCTTGAAGAGGCGTGCCCTGAAGCTGTGCTTCTTCTCGTTCCACGCCTTCAACTGTTTTTCTGTATACATCCGCACCGCCGGCTCGAGTTGAGTCTTCTTAAGCGAGTGCTTCAGCGTTAAATGGTAATGCTGAGCCACCAACGAAAACACCAGCGCCACCAGGTTACTTTTGAAAGACAGTCTGGGAACTATTTTCTTGTGAAACGGCTTGTTCGCCGGCAATAGAACGTTAACCGCGATTTCAAGCCAGGCGCCCTTGGGGCCCTGCCGCGGATGATAAAGTCCCGGTAATTCGGTTGCTTGAAACGGGCCTTTAATGCGCGGATCGGTGATAAACGGCACGAGCCTGATGCGCTCGATGCCGCGCGTGTGTTCCCGGGGCAAACTATCGAAGGCATTCTCGATCTGTTCTAAAGCACCTTTCGGCAACGAGCCCTCATACTGGTTTTCAATGCGTATGGCCACAGTGATCGCTTTCTAAAATAGTTGTAGTCGGAGTGTGTCACTTTAGGGGAACGTGGCGGGTGGGTCAAGTGACGATCCTTGCGAGTATTTTCGTTCTCTGTAAACTTTATTCTCTTAAGATAATAATAAGTCTGATTCATCGACTACTGAGCCCCGGATGTGGAATAATTCAAACCATGGAAATGGCCCAGTTGGAATACTTCTCGAGAGTTGTACAGGAAAAGAGTTTCTCAAAAGCCGCGGATAAAGTGTTTCGTACTCAGCCGGCCGTAAGCATCGCGATTCGGCGTCTTGAAGAAGAGATCGGCCTACCGCTTCTTGATCGAACACAAAAAACTCCGGTGCTCACTGAAGTAGGGCAGGTGGTATATGAATACGCGCAGCGGATCCTCGGTCTACGCGATCAGGTAGGTCAGGCGATTGTGGAGATGCAGACTATGAAACGGGGACGTATTCGTGTGGGAGCAAATGAGAGTACGTCGCTCTATCTTTTGCCGGAGCTCATTCTGAAATATCGCGAACAGCATCCGGACGTGAAAGTAGAGATCTTTCGCCACGTCTCGAGCCGGCTGCCGCGCGAGGTGTTGGAACGTAGTGTTGATTTCGCGCTGATGGCTTCGCAACCGGCCGATCGAGATATCGAAGCGTTTCCGGTGCTAAAAGATGAACTGGTTTTAATAATGAGTCCCAGGCATCCACTTGCCGGTCGTCCGTCGGTGAAGATCAAGGATCTCGGGAAAGAATCATTTGTTGCTCACAATGTTAAGTCAGGATCGCGCGTGAAGGTGATTGAAGCCTTCGCCAGGCAACACACGCCTTTAAACATCACGATTGAGCTAGCGACGATCGAAACGATTAAGCGCTTCGTTCAAAAACGAGTCGGCCTCGCATTCGTCCCGCGCATGTGTGTACGTGAAGAATTGGAACGAGGGGTTTTGGTGACTGTGCCGGTCCGCGGTCTCACTCACAATCGAACTCTTTGGGCCGCCCATCGCCGCGGCGCAAACTTCTCACCAGCCGCTGCGGCGTTCCTGAATGTTCTACGCATGCGCGCCGAAACCAATTCTTGATTACACGCGGTCTGTGACTCTCTAATTCCTCTTAAAATATTTCGTCAGCCCTGC
Organism: uncultured Acidobacteriota bacterium; assembly: GCA_963826255.1. GTDB lineage: Bacteria > Acidobacteriota > Blastocatellia > Pyrinomonadales > Pyrinomonadaceae > PSRF01. The sequence continues at coordinate 2,922,382 of CAWGWK010000002.1, read as the reverse complement.
GCCATTTTCAATCCATTTATCGCTAATAGTAGTGAGAGTAGAAAGGACGTTCGAATGAACGAGCGTCGATGAATTAAGGAGACGAAAAATGACTTTGGACATACTGCTATCAATCATACTTGTGTTAGGCGGATCCGGAGGCCCAAGTGGCGATTTCGACACCGCCGTCAGCCAACCCACGGCAACATCCGAAACAACGGTCAGTACCAGCCCTGCGAAGCAAAAGAAGGGGAGCTTTGACTAAAAGCCGACCACTAAAACAATCACAAACCGGGAGACTGCGAACCAGCCTCCCGGCTTGTGTTTGGTCGGGCACGTTGCGTCCGATAATACATATTATGTCGTCGAGGGCTTTGCCTCAAAAGTATCTAAACACCGTCTTTTGCCTCAAAAAGCAAGTTGACCGATCTTCCATAACCGCGAAGTCGCGGCCAACTTGAATTTGAGGGAAAGGATAGAATTTAGATCCTCATTCCTAGGTGGCGAAGCACCGCTTCTTTGTCAGTGGTAAGCTTCCCCGCGATAGCAGTTCCAAACATTTCGCGGCTGATACTACGAAAGTCTGAGTGCTCATAGAGGCAATCAATTGCGACTTCGATTTCTTGAAGAACTTCGTGCATGTCGAGATCGCGTATTAACTGTTTCAGTTCTGTAAGGCGAAAACCGAGCGTTAGAGCAGCTTCGGGATTTCCCTCGTAAGGTTGAAAGGCGATCTGCCAGTCCTCTAAATCAGGGTAGATATTCTCAGTCTCAGGGTCTGGCTTGTCCGTGTTAGGATTATCTTGCATAGTCGATTCCTCTTTCTTAAGCGGATTAGGAGTTGACTGTGTAGGGCTGGTGAGTGTTTGCGCACTTGCCAGCCCGCTTCGTTTTGAGGCCACCCACTATAGAGACATTGTTTCATCTGTGCAAGGCTAAAAACTCACTAGGTATTTTGACGGGTAGTGATAAGATTCAGAAAGCGCAACAGCCGCAAAGTGTTTCCACGTTCGCGGCTGATTAGTTGAGCCTCACGGACTCTTAAGATTGCTTGGAAGTATAGCAGCTTAAGGAGTGTTTGTATGCCTACACTTTCCGCAACGTGTACTAATGATAATCCACAACCGAGACAGGTCTTCGAGGCCGATCATAGCTCGACCTTCTTAGAAGTACTCGCGCTCACGCACTCAGGTAGATGGGAACCGATAGTAACGGTTGCTATAAGCGAACCTGAAATAATTCAAGCATTCCGGACGCCTTTGCTTTTGAGGTTCGGGTACGCGCAGACAGTCCAGTCTGACTTACCCCAAGCTCCGGGACGCGACTGAGGCGTGATTCCACAGTACAATCTGCCACTACAGTCGAATCGATCAAGCGAACGGCTTACTGGTTCCGGGCTTTCATTAACATAGTCTTCACGGTAGCGAAATTCCAGTCTTGCTGTTTGTCCCCACTTGGGGCATTGAAACGTCTCGACTTGAGTGTGGTATTTAGATGGCATTTCTAATCATCCTTACGAGGCGACAGACCGCGTTTTCGTTCTGGACGTGAGGCGTAGGAATTTGATATCGTGGGCAAACGAAATTCCTGAGGGCTGTTACATCGTTCAAGCGATCCGTCAAAATCTCAGATCGATGTAACAGCCCGACCTCTTTTTAAATCCGAGCACAGTTTATCACGCACTTATTTTGCGGGACACTGTTTCTTTCTGCGCCGTGGCGCTTAGCGGTTTGTCTCAGCAGGACGCCTACGCCGCTTCTTCACTTGAGAAACCCACCTCGATTCCCAATTCGTGAACCGATTGAATTACAACGCAGAGGTTGTGACACAGCACCTTACACAGAGCCTCATTAATCTGTGCTGTTAAAGTCTTACTGCGTAGCCTCTGCCCAAACTTACTCTTGATCATGTGAAACGTGGTTTCGACATTCGACCGTTTGTGATAGTGCGTTAGAAACTCTTCGCGGTGCTCCATGTAGAAACTGAGCATTCGAGTCCAGAGCGTTGACTTAGGGCCATAGCTGGTCTGTGCTTTGGAGTTTGACTTGAACGGGATGTAAGGGATCGCCTTGTGCCGCAAAGTCGTTAACAGGTTCTCTCCGCTCAAGTACGCTTTATCGGCTGAGACTTCTTTCAACGTGAAACCATTTTCGGCTGTCGCTTCCACCAAAGGCTTAAAGTAACCATGATCGTTTGCGTATCCGTCGCTCACTTCAACCGAAGTCACGATGTTAGTTTTAACGCCGCACATTAAATGCAGTTTGAGCCACATGCGGCGATCTTCCTTGCTGCCATACTTCACATCAAACCAGCGCATGAATTGACCCGTGCTGAATCCGCTGCTATCAACGGCAAAATCCTCTTCGACCGATTTGAGGGGCTGTGCGCTTAGCCTGATCAACTCATACAAGTAAGGCGTGAGGGCTTCGGCTTCCAAGTAGCGGAATACCGAATTGTACGAAGGCATCTTTGACAGAAAGCCGCGCCGTTTTGCTTCCTGCAAATCACTCTGAAAGCGACGACCTGAGACGGTAGAGTAGATCTTGAAGGTGCTGGCAAAGATGATGTCAGCTAACGATAGGCGCGGTCTTCCGCGCTGTTGCTCAGGCTCAGGGAGGTTTCTACACAACTCATAGAGCAAAGCCTGTAGCTGCGATTTCTCTTGCGTCTGAGCGGCATTGTACGCGGGCCAGTTCTGCGTGTAGGTCTTGCGCGACACTTTTATTGTCTCAGTAACAACGGTCTGACCATCTGCGGTCTGCTCACGCTCTATCACATACTCAACTGCGTAAATGTGCTTACACCGTGACCCTGTGAATTCATGATCACGACAAGTGCAATTAAAGAAATCAGGATCGACGTTAACCTGGTATTCGCCTTGCCCGGCTTGCGAGGGAACTAACCACACATTTCCCTTGCGTCTGAGTGTTGATTTAGCCGCGATTTGGAGTGCCTTGACTTCGCGTTCGGAGAGTTGAGGAGTTTCCATTGTTAGTCTCTTGCCTTTCGTTTTACGATGGCTCACAATGGCTTTACCGAGAATCAGTGCGAGCAATCGCGTTTGATTTTCAATGGCCCTGTCGGTTGTTAGAAGCAACTGGCAGGGCTTTATGTTTACGCGAGCGACTATATACCTAACGAGGTATATAGTCAACTAGAATATACTTGACACGTATACTACTTGACACGTATACTATTTGAGAGGTATATATTCGGTATGGCTAAGATACAAATAAAAACTTGGGGATTTCGCTGTGAGCGATGCGAGCATGAATGGATACCGCGCGACATACAAGACGAACCGCGCGTGTGCCCAAAGTGTAAAAGCCCTTACTGGAATAGACCAAGGCGAGCGGTAAAGAAGCGAGCGGCTTAACCACTTAGAACAAACATGCCGCCCGCCGATCCATTTAAATCATCAAAGGAGACCATCGCTTGGGCAAACGATACACTTATTGAACTGGAGCGGGAGATGCTCTCCTTCAATAAAGACGCTTACGCCCGAGTTGTCGAGCCGGACACGGACGGCGTTCATGAGATTCACAAGTTCAAGCTCGTTAAGCCCATGCCACGCAGCTTCGCTGGGCGTACTCGCGACATTATCAACAACCTCCGCTCCGCTCTCGATCAGGCCATATTCGCTCTTGTGGGAAAGTTCCAGTACTTTCCCATTCGCGACAGTGAGCCTGAATTCAATAAGGCTATTGACCGTCTCCTTAAAAAAGTTCCTAAAGAAATCTGCGACCTCATTAGCAGGTTCAAGCCGTACAAAGGAGGGGATGACCTCATCTGGACTCTCAACAAGCTTAGTAATACCAATAAGCACGGAATCATCAGTCCGATAGCCGTAGTTACCCAAGGGATGAGCTTCACCTCTGTATCGATCGCGGGGAACACCTCCTTTCAGGTGCCTTTCTGGGACAGAGCCAAAAACGAGATGATACTTGCCCGCAACGTTCGAGGAAGTAAATTCAACATGAACATTCAACTCGTGATGTTTATAGCGATTTACGATGTCGAGTTTGTGGACAAAGAGCCAGTGCTTGATGTCCTTAAGGCGTTCGTCGGCATAGTTGAGAGCATCGTCATGGGTATTGAAGCGGAGTCCAAGCGCATTGGCCTCGTGTGATCTCGGTTCAGTCAAATTGCTTTTTGGATCAAAAGTCATTTCTTAGGCAAAGCCGTCGTCGAGGGCTTTGCCTAATAAATCGCGTTTGCCTAAAAATTCAACCGTTTGCCTAAAAAATCATTTTGACCGCAAACGGCGAACGTTTTAGGCAAGCGCCAGATATTAGAACTCAATTCCCAGCGCGTATAACATTAGATCCTCAGTCCTAACTGACGCAGTAACGTCTCTTTGTCAGTTGGGAGTTTCCCCGCGATAGCAGTCCCAAACATTTCGCGGCTGATGCTGCGAAAGTCTGAATGCTCATACAGACAATCAATTGCGACTTCGATTTCTTGAAGAGCCTCGTGCATATCGAGATCGCGTATTAACTGTTTCAGTTCTGAGAGACGAAAACCCAGCGTTAGAGCAGCTTCGGGATTTCCCTCGTAAGGTGCAAAAGCGATCTGCCAGTCCTCAGGATCAGGATAGGCGATGTCGGTTTCATTGTCCGTGTTAGGATTATCTTGCATGGTCGATTCCTTTCGCTTAACGGGTTAGGAATTGATTGTGTAAGGGTTGGTGAGTGTTAGTCGCACTTGCCAGCCCGCTTCGTTTTGAGGCCGCCCACTATAGACACATTGTCTCATCCATGCAAGAGAAAATTACGGTGAGTATATTACCGAGCGTAAAGGGCAGTATTAGCCCAAAACGGCAGAGACAAACTCTTTTATCTTGCTCTGGACGGCTGTTTGATCGAGCTTGTCAAGAGTAAAACTCTCTTTCACTGGCTGCGGGTTTCGATAGGAACACTCAATTTCGTGTTTTTCGTTATCCGCTGAAAAGCACAATTGATTCGTTACCACGTCCCGTGATCCCTCTTTATATCCGACTGTCAAATAGATGGAGCCGTTACGTAGTTCGACCGTGGCGTTTCGTTGAGCATAGATCTCAAGGGTCTTCGCGGCCAGCTCTAACAAAGGCTTCACGGTCTGCATCTTTGTCTGTTGCCACGCGTCCCGGAAGCGAAGCTGATCTTGGCTCTTTTGTCCCGCTGCGGCTTTTGCGTTCTGTATCAACTCTTTAAGTTCATCTGCGAAGTCCATTGAGTTACTCCCCTGAAAAAAGCGTTGTTTTAAAATTGATCTTCGTATCTGACCGCGCTATGTTACCAAACGTAATAACGCGATAACCTCTCCCTCAGAAAACATCACTTCTTTTTCTGTCGCGGTTTATTCCAGTAAGGACTTTTGCACTTAGGACACACACGAGGCTCGTTATCCGTGTCTCGCGGTATCCATTCGTGTTCGCATCGTTCGCATGTGTAGCGGTAGACGCTGATTTTCTGTTTAGCCATAGGCCGCACTATATACCTGAGATATATACCCGTCAAGTAAGGATTATCTTGACCGTGTTATGTACCTATAGTAATATACTGTGCATCGAAATCATCTTACCGATAAGAGGATAATAACTCGCCATGACAATGACCGAGCGTCAAATCTCAGACCGCGAAATCAAAGCCTTACAGATCGCCGCAACCACGAAACTTATCCGCAAGGGAAAGAACGTGTGGATCGTTCCGTCGCAAGCGGGACGTGGTGAGTACGAAGTACGTCCCGATCCCCAGGCACCGCGTTGCACCTGTCCAGACTTCGAGTTTCGCAACGCACGATGCAAGCATATCGTCGCAGTCGAATACACGCTCATGCGTGAGACTACCTCAGACGGTCAGACCGTTGTTACTGAAACAGTGAAGGTCACACGCAAGACTTACCCGCAGGAATGGAAAGCCTATAACGCCGCGCAGACGCACGAGAAATCAGAACTGCAAGCCTTGCTCTATGAACTGTGCCAAAACCTTCCTGAGCCGATACAGCGCACAGGCAGACCGCGTTTGTCGTTGAGTGACATCATCTTTTCCAGTGTCTTCAAAATCTACAGCACCGTCAGCGGTCGCCGCTTTGCTACTGACTTGCGCGGGCGAAGGCGCGTGGCTATCTGGCGAAATTGCCGCACTACAATTCAGTGTTTCGCTATCTTGAATCAGAAGCGTTGACACCGTACCTTCATGCGTTGATCACGCTAAGTGCTCAGCCGCTTAAATCGGTTGAATCAAAGTTTGCTTTGGACAGTAGCGGATTCAGCACCGGGCAATTCATGCGCTGGCTGGATGTGAAGTATGGCAACAAAGAGGATCGCCGCCAGTGGCTGAAACTCCATCTGACGTGTGGGGTCTTCACAAACATCGTGACAGCCGTTGAAGTGACGGACGGATATGCACATGATTATCCGTACTTCAAAACCTTGGTAGATCGCACGGCTGATGCCGGATTCACGATGAAAGAAATCTCAGCCGACAAAGGATATCTGGGCGCGACTAACATGCTCGCAGCGTTGCAGCGAGGCGCGATCCCTTACATTCCGTTCAAATCAAACTCGGTGCCTGATTCTCGTGGTAGCTATGGCCCAAAATCGGAAGTCTGGACGCGCATGTATCACTTCTACAGTCTGCATCGTGCGGAGTTTCTACAGCACTACCACAAGCGTTCAAATGTCGAGACTACATTCCACATGATCAAGTCGAAGTTCGGGCAGAGACTACGATCCAAGAGTCTCACCGCACAGATGAACGAAGCCTTGTGTAAGGTGCTTTGTCATAACCTGTGCGTCGTGATTCAGTCGATGCACGAACTAAATATAACGCCAGAGTTTTCAAACGTAGCCGCGTAAACCAGGGCAGTAAAAACCGGCCGCCGCTCATCCTATAATGCGAAATTACATAATTTTTATGTAAGTTTCTCGTTGACTTTTGAGGAACTATGGTGTAAATATGACGTACATTTTGTTGAAGAAATGCTTGACACAGGTGACGAACTAGCGTAAATACTGGTTTAACGCCTAAGACATTAGGCACGATATTTGACCTCATCGATTAAAGGCTCCCCCGCAGTGATGCGGGTTCGCAAAGCCAGGAGTCTCGACAGGAGTCGAGATCGTCCGGCTACCGAAAGGGGTTATCTCGTGCTGTAACGAGTGTTCCCGGTTGTGGTGGATGCCTTTAACTGTGCGCCCGCTAACATTCGGAGAACCCACCTCTCCCGTCCGCTAGGGCATTTGCCCTAACGGCTAAATAACCCAGGAGCCTAAAAAGCTCCCGGAGAGGAGTATAAATCCATGAGCGCAACAGCGAAAGCATTAACTGGTAGAGCTTTCACGTTCACGATTGATGAGACGACAGAAGAGGTGCTCGACAACCTCAAATCAAGCCTGGGGAAGACCTCCCGGGCGGAAATCTTGCGGAAGGCAATTGCCTTGTTAGAGGTAGCCACGCAAGCTAAAGGAGACGGTAACGATGTTGCCATCGTGGATAAGGAGGGCAATATCGTTACGAGAATTTTGCTCGTGTGACGACGCCACGTGAACCACTAAATCTAGCGGAACGGGAAGCGAGGCTCCACCTCAGCAGTCAAGTGGATTTGACTGAGACTGAGGCGGGGCTTCGCGTCGAAGAGGGGCTGGTTCGTGTCGAAAGCGGGCGGACGGACATTACGCTTCGTAAGCGTATGGCGATTTGGCTGCTCGTTTTATTCTCCGTCAACACGGCGGGCGCACTCGCAATGGTATTCCTTGTCGGTTTTGGTTTGATGATCCTTTCAGAAAAGGTAATCATGTCTGTCTTAGGGGCGACCGTTATTGAAGCCGCTGCGATGTTGTTCACAGTCACGAAATACCTATTTCCCGCTAGAACCTCCCAAGACTGACTTTTGAGGCAGAAATCGCGTTTGCCTCAAAACATATGTCAATTTGAGAGTTTTGAGGCAAAGCACTCGACGACGTCGTCGAGTCGTCGAGGGCTTTGCCTCAATAACACCTTTTGCCTCAAAAATCATTCTGACCGTTCGGAAATCTCTCGCCTCACGCTTTCAAGAAACCGCGTCGCCTGTTCTTCCATTCGCCTCAGTTCGCTGTTAGGCATTTCGCCTTGCAATCCATCCCAAACAGCAAAGGCGCTTTTCACATCGGTCTGCCGCAGGAGTGTTATTGCATGCTTTGGTCAGTGAGTCATTAGCAACAAGGCTTCAAGTAAACCCCGGAGCACTATTGCGAATGCCAGTAACTGGCCCTTAATTTCCGGTTCGAGGAAAAAGATCAAGTTGGTTTGGCAAGTTAGGTTCCGCTGTCTGGGCTTCTGGCTTGCTCTCGGCGGCGATGTTTCTCAGCCTCGTGGTCTGCTTTGGTTTTTACGGACTGAGGAGCGTAGGTCAGTTCAAGTGGTTCCTGCGGATTGTATTGGCGGTAGAAGCTCATCGTATACTCGCGCCCGTATCCGTCCTCATACCGCATTCGCCCGTAGATGTAGAGCGACAAGACGCCGTTCCCGAGTCCGATCAAGTCGATTTCGGTTGGCTCAAATCCGAAGCTGGGTCTAACGGTCATATCGGCCTCAGGTGGCAACACATCGATGCGATCAAGGATTACATCATCCCACGGCAAGACATTATCAAACGCAAAGAGGGCTCTTGGGGGCGCACAGTAATTAAACTCAATTGCAACCTTATAGGCCGTAATTCTCCCGCCATTGCAAGCCAGAAACATGGCTCTTGTCTGCTTTCCTATTTCAAGTGGATAGAGCTGGGTCCGTTTAAAATAGATTTCAGGGCGCTCAGCTGTGATAAAGGACTTAAGAGCAACTTCTGCGGTCTGCTTCGCCGCAACAGCAGAAGTCTCAGCGGCTTTAGCGGAAATCTCGGAAGCTTCGGCCTGAGCTTTTATAGCCTCAGTTTGCTCACTCATGAGCGTCAACTGTTCTTGCATCTTCGCTACTTGCTCGCCTGCGGAGTTGGCCTGCTGCTTCACCGCTCGCAGAGTCTTGACGGAAACCATCGCATAGATAAAGCTGGCGAGAAGACTCAGAAAGCCGGAAATGGCGATAAAGACAGTAGCCCAGACAACGATCCGGTTTTGTCTCAACTGCTCTGCCTTAAACGCCGCTTCTTTGGCATCTCGTTCCTGTTGCTCGCGGCGTCTTGCAGCTTCACTTTCTTCATTGACTTGAGCAGAGCTTTGTTGGCCGGAAGTATTCGCAGGCTGGTCATTAGCCTGGTCTTTGCTGGCCTGACTATTGGGTTGACTTGGCTGAGCATGCGACTGTTGATGCCAAGCCTGTGGAGTGAGTAAGAGAGCGATAACCACAACGGCAGCGAACGCGATTACGCGCATTGCTTCAAGCCGCCTTTGAAGACCGTCGCGGTCTATTCCAGTAGGGACTCTTGCATTTCGGACAGACACGCGGCTCAACTTTAGGATCGCAGGGTATCCATTCATGCTCGCACCGTTAAGCCAAGACGCTGTTTGAGATGCGGGCCACTGAGGTTCAAGAATGAAAAGCAGGGATTGAAACGAATTTATTACAGAAGAAGCAGTTTCAGCTTAAATGAGCATTAAAAAGGCAAAGCCAAAAACGCGACGCGACGACGCGACGGCTTTGCCTCACAAATGTCGATTTATGCGGTAGTGTTGTTTCTGTGGCCCCCAGTGGTTAGTGAGTTGTTGGTAGGCCACCTCGCAAAAGTGAGTCTCTCCTTGTGAAGTCGAGGCGTATTGAAGCGAGGCGTATTACGGGGGAACCAGGGGAACGATACGCCGCGAATGGCGGGTGTCAAACTTTCTTTCTGCCTCAAATTAGTTTCGATCCCTGATGGACCGCTTGCGAACTTGTTAGTTCTGCCTGAAAACCTAAAATCATAGTTTGTAGCGCTTGCAATTGATCAGAGATTGGTAAGACGAAGTCTTCTGGCGCGCCAGAAAAGTGTTGAATGGACCACCTGGCTTCGTCAATGGATGTAGCAGCTCTTTCTGGTGGCCTAGCGTTTGGATCGTGATATAAGGACGCATGAGGAAAAACATCAATGACTGAAAATGGTGAACATTTGTTTGCAGCTTACCTGAAAGACCTGGCTATCGAGAGAGACCATGGTCTCGCGCATGAAGCTGACGCACTGTTGCTTACCTGCATGGATTTCCGCTTCTTCGTGAAGATCGCAGAGATGATGAAAGGCATAAAGTATGATCATGTGATTCTCGCCGGCGCAGCGTTGGGAGCGGTCGTCCCTGGAAAGGATGACTGGCATCGCACCTTTTTTGATCACCTGAAACTGGCCGAAGAACTTCACCACATCAAAAGGGTTATTGTTCTGGAGCACAGAGAGTGCGGAGCTTATGGACCAAGGGGATTCGGATTGTTGCCGGACAATCCTGACCGAGAGACGGAGAAGTTAGTTCATGAGGAGCAGGTGGCCACACTCAAGGTTAAGATCCCTGATAGGCTTCGATTTTGTTCATTTCTGATGGACGTGCCGCCGAAAACAGATGCTTTGACGTTCGAACCACTATGTCCAGACACTAACCAATGACTGTGAAGAGAGCGAGGGAGATTCAGGACGCGATTGGTGAGGTGCTGATGCAGCACTGGGATCCGATTGGAATCGCCGATGTTCCCGAAGCTCGTGGCGAGTATGACGGCTATATCGGACCAGTTTATCGGATTCTGGCCGGCAGCCGTTCTGAGCAGGAGCTTATTGAACTTCTTTTCCGGACGGCGCACGAGGTCACGGGCTACCCGTGATGCCCGGTGAATCAGCAGACGCCCTGCAGCCAGTGGCGCGTAGGTTGTTGGAGTTAGATGTGAGTCTATGAATAGAGCCATTGCGAACACCGCATTTACACTTCCCTTCCTCACCGAGGTCAGCGGGGACACCCGATTCCTTAAGGTATCACGAGAGGTGCATTCCTCATGCAAAACTTAAACTTCCACTTACGACCCCACACCGTCTGAAACTTGACCCCATTTCAGTGGCTCCGGCGAAACTCAGAATCTTGGATCTCGTCCATTATTTCGGTTGCAAATCGGCCCGAAAATCCGCATAGATTCCCATTTTATTGAAAACTTCCTTGCTGCATGGAACTTGCAACAGACGCCTCGAGAAGAGTTGTGGATTCTCCGCAACTCTCAGGTATCACTCAGGTTTTCGTTTCAACTGCTAACCCCATAAATCGGAGGAGCTATGAAGAATAAGCTTATTCGCCTCGTGCTCTCGTTTGGCGCGCTCTTCGTCTTTACGTCGGTGGCGCTGGGACAGAACACAGGCACCATCACCGGAACGGTGCAGGACCAGTCCGGCGCTGTCGTCGCGGGTGCGAATGTGAAGGCCCAGAATCCCGCCACCAATTTCAGCAGGGAGACTGTGTCAGCTACTAATGGATTTTACCGGTTCGATCAATTGCCAGTCGGCACTTACACGATCACGACTGAAGCTGCGGGCTTCAAGAAATCGGTAATGCAATCGGTTGCGCTTAGCGTCAACGACGCTCTAACCGTCGATATCAAACTCGAAGTAGGACAGGTGTCCGAGATCGTCACGGTGAGTGAAGCGCCCTCGGCTGTTAACACAGAGACTTCGGTCGTCGGCAGAACGGTCGATAACAGAACTCTCAACGATCTACCCATCCTGGCTGGCGCAGGCGGACGCAACCCATTGCAGTTAGCGCCACTACAGGCAGGCGTTATGCCGTCTGGACAAGTTGGCCCATTCTCAGTCAACGGCCAGCGCGCTCAATCGAACAACTTTTTGCTTGATGGCGGCGATAGTAACGACCTCGCCATCAACATTCCCGACGCCGTTCAAGGCTTCAGTCCTGATGCGTTGCAGGAATTCCGTATCCTGACGAATACCTACTCGGCAGACTATGGCCGTAACTCCGGCGCGATCGTCGCTCTGATCACAAAGTCAGGTACGAATGAGTATCACGGAAATCTGTTCCACTTTTTCCGTAACAACAAGCTGAACGCTACGCCGTTCTTCAACAACGCCGCACCGACATTCGTGGGACCGCGCAAGCCGCAGTTCAACGTGAATGAGTTCGGTGGCACCATCGGTGGCCCATTGCACCTGCCAAGATTCGGCGAGGGCGGATCCTCGATCATTAGCGGTAAGGATCGCACTTTCTTTTTCTTCAGCTTTCTCGGTTTCCGACGCCGGCAAGGTGTATCTTCAACGGCAACAGTTCCCACTCAGGCGCAGAGAAACATCATCAATGCCGTTGCCCCGCAGGAAGTGAGAAATTTGTTAGCTTTGATTCCACCAGCCAACTCCGGCAACTCGTTGTTCTCAGTAGCTGGGAACAGCCTCGATCGTGATCAGTTCTCTATCCGTGGCGATCACCGATTCTCGGATAAGAACAGCATGTTCGTTACCTTCTTCAACGAAGATCAGGTGTTCACCGATCCGTTTGCGTTTGGTGGTTCAACCATTCCGGGATTTGGTACGTCTGGTGACCTTCGCTTCACTAACCTTGTCGTGAGCGACTTCCATACCTTCAGTTCACGGACGGTCAACGAGTTTCGTTTCTCGTGGCACCAGCGCGATACCCTCAGCGTTGTCCCTGTGAACAAAACAACGCCTGGTGACCTTGGCATCGAAGGCATCGTGGCTGACGATGCCTCCGCACTCGGTCCGCCGCGCATTGACATCATCGGCTTCTCGAACTTTGGCAACACGATTCAGGGTCCACAGGGTCGCGACGACAACACATTCCAGTATGTAAACAACGTGTCGCACAATCGTGGAAACCACAACTTCAAGTTTGGTGGTGAGTATCGCAACTACTACCAAAACCAGGTCTTCGATTTCATCAACAGTGGTCTGTACACCTTCAGTGGTGACATGGTCGCCATTCTTGGATTACCACTCATCCCTGGTCTGAATGCAGCTCTGAGCGATTTCGCGCGCGGGCTACCGGTGAATTTTGTGCAGAACAGCGCCGGCGCCCCACGTTACGAAACTCAGTCGTACAACTTCTTCGCCCAGGATGACTGGAAGATTCGACCGAACTTCACGCTCAATCTTGGAGTAAGGTATGAATTAGATAAGCCCTTAGTTGACGCTAATGACCGAGTCAACACTTTCCGTGCTGGTCAGCAATCGACCGTGTTTCCAACCGCGCCACTCGGAATGGTATTCCCTGGCGATGCCGGCATCACGCGATCAACCTATCAGACGGATAAGAATAATTGGGGACCAAGAGTAGGATTTGCCTGGAGTGTCCTTGACAGTGGCAGGTTGAGCCTGAGAGCGGGCTACGGATTGTATTACGACACGGTAATTTCCGAGACCACACTCCAGTTCCTGACGGCGCCACCGTTCGCGATTCAACCGTCCGTCGATTGCACGAGTATCGACAATCCATTTGCGGGCGTGAACCCACTGTGCGGCGGGTCGCCGATTCCACAGCCATTCCCGCATGAACCGGCGGAGCCAGGTGATCCGTTCAACTTTGCCGATCTTGGTGCCATTCCAATGACCATCAACGATCCGGACTTCAAGACTCCGTACTCGCATCAGTACAACATCAACATCCAATGGGAGTTCATGAAGAACTACATGCTCGAGGTTGGATACGTTGGAACTTCCGGTATCAACCTGTTGACTCGCCGGGAACTCAACCCAGCGCTCTTGATCGGAGCTAATCCGAGCACTGCGAATACCAATGCACGACGCGTCTTTAACCTGGGACATCCTGACAACGCAGCGCATGGCGGTTCGGTCTTCTCCAACATAACCAACCAGGAGACTTCGGCGAACTCCAACTACAGCAGCCTTCAGGTGACCTTGTCCAAGCGCTTTTCGGATGGTTTGTACTTCCAGAACGCTTATACCTGGAGCCACTGCATCGACAACTCTTCCGGATTGCGTTCCAACACACGGTTCGACAATCCGAGAGCCGATCGGGGAAACTGCGATCAGGACATTCGCCACCGCAATGTGTTGAGCTACATCTACGAACTGCCATTCTACAAGGATCAAAGAGGCTTCGCCGGCAAGATTCTTGGTGGTTGGCAGATGAGTGGTGTAACCGTTCTTCAAACCGGCTCGCCATTCAACATCACAGAGCCAACGGATCGGTCGCTCACCGGTGCGGGAGCTAATCGACCTGATTTCACTGGCACCGCGGTAGTGTTCAACGATGCGCGGAATACGGACACCGCAAACGGCGGACCCAATCGCATCTTTAATGGAACAGGCGGCGGCAGTCCAACAGCGGCTACGAACCCATTCTTCCGCAGAGTGGGCTCCGGAACATCCCTGGCCCTCGGCGGCGGACGTTTCGGCACTCTCGGTCGCAACGTATTCCATGGCCCTGGCGACATCAACTTCGACTTTACGTTGATGAAGCGCACGAGGATAGGCGAGAACAAGATCCTTGAATTCAGATCCGAGTTCTTCAATATCTTCAACCATGCCAACTTTGACAATCCAACTGCAGCAAATCTAAGCATTGGATCGCTCAATTTTGGCCGCGTCACGACTACTTCTGACCCCAGGCTGATTCAGTTTGCACTGAAGTTCCATTTCTAAAACTGACAGCCAATAACCTGAAAAGGGGGCGACGAACGTCGCCCCTTTTTGAGTTGTAGGGATGGCCGCGTAAATCCTCGACACCCTCGAGGAATCGCTGTAGACTTCCTTAGCCCATCTCTGATTGCGAGGACTTCCATCATGAAACTTTGTGTTCGGTTTGCGCGCCGGCAGCGTCCTCTACTTTGCTCTGCACTTTCAATCCTGATTCTCTCTTTCAATGCCTTGGCCCAGTCTGACATACCTGGTCAGGGTTCCCCGGGAAACGGAGGTCAGAACACTATTCAGGGCGACATAATTACTCCAAACGGACAAAGGTTGGATCGGCCAATCAATGTAAGGCTCCACACCATGAGAGGTGAATTATCTACGACCTCAAATGGTAATGGCTCATTTCTCTTCCGTGGGCTTACCGGAGGGCGTTATACCGTGAGAGTTGACGCCGGGGACGCCTACGCTCCAGGAACAGCGTCGGTAGAAATTCCACAGTCCCAGTCCGGAATGCTGGGCTCGACCTACAGCGTACAAGTGTATTTGCGGCCGAGTTCTGGCCAACCATTAACTAAGAGCGTGGTTTCAGCTGCTGATCCTCCTAAGGCGGCCGTTGATCTCTATAACAAAGCTCTCGAATCAGTTAAGGCGGGTGAAAGAGAGAAAGCAATCGAGCAACTGAAAGCCGCACTCGCGATTCATCCATCGTTTGCTGCCGCACTGAATGGCCTAGGCGTTCAATACATGAAGTTGGGCAACAATCGGGCTGCGTACGAAGCGTTCAATGCTGCCCTAACCATTACTCCGGATAGTTTTATCCTTCATCTCAATTGTGGCATTACCCTTTTTCAACTGAACAAATATGCGGATGCGGAAGCTGAATTCGCGGCAGCACTGCTGAAAAATGAAACGTCCGGAGCAGCCCACGTTTACAGAGCCCGGTCCCTAATCGCTCTCAATCGCCTGGACGATGCTGCGAAGAGCCTGAAGCGTGCGGTTGAAATTGGAGGCGATGATGTGAAAATAGCCCATCGGTTCCTTGCCGGCATTTACATCGAGAAGGGCGATAGAGTCGAGGCGGTTAAGGAACTGGAGTTATATCTCAAAGCAAGCCCCACTACGAAAGAA
Source organism: uncultured Acidobacteriota bacterium (assembly GCA_963826255.1). Lineage (GTDB taxonomy): Bacteria > Acidobacteriota > Blastocatellia > Pyrinomonadales > Pyrinomonadaceae > PSRF01. Next base: position 2,906,761 of record CAWGWK010000002.1, on the reverse strand, counting down.
AGCGATCAGATTAAGAACCTGATCAAAGAATTGAATAAGAAAGCGGGGACCGAGTAGCAACGCCCTGACGCGGTGCTAAACTCACGATTGTTTCTTATTATAGGGGTGGCACTCTGGTGGCCACCCCTCTTTCGTAAGGAACGATTTCTATTTAGTAAGCCTTTACTTTAATGCCTTATGAAAACTAACGCCCCTGAATCAAATGGACGATTGACTCGGGAAAAAGCTATCCGCCAGAAAAACGAAATTCTTCGCGATGCCAATATCGCACTGACGGAAAACCTCAGCCTCGAAAAGGTCCTCGAAACGCTGCTCGAATTTCTCAGCAAACTTGTTCCGTATGACAGCGCGAATGTGATGTTGCGGAATGGAGACTCGCAGTTTGTTGTCAGCGCACTCCGGTTTTATGAAGAATTTCAGATGCAGAGCCCTCGATTCATTGCGTTCGATGCCAAGACGAATCCTATTTTGCATCACCTTTGTCTGACTAAACAGAGCGTGCTTGTGCCGGACACACACCGACAGCCTGGATGGCAATGGGTCAACGGCGCCGGCCACGTGCGCAATTGGTTCGGAGTGCCATTAATTTCATCAGGCAAGGTCATTGGTGTTTATTCGGTGGACAAGGCGGAACCATCTTTCTTTCAGGAAGAGCACGTACGGTTGGCTGAGACACTCGCCGCGCGAGCGGCCAGTGCGATTCGAAATGCTCAGTTATTCGAGCAAACCAAGCATCATGTGGTGGAACTTGAGGAGCGCATTGCCGAGCGCAAGCGTGCAGAAGCGGCGCTGCGCGAGAGCGAAGAGCGTTATCGCGAATTGTTTGAGAACGCGAGAGACGCCATTTACGTCCACGATCTCGAAGGAAATTACATGAGAGTAAACCGCGCCGCAGAACAACTGTCCGGATATACACGCGACGAAATTGTCGGTCATAATTTTGCGGAATTCGTGGCCCCAGAACATATTCGGCAGGTGCGCAAAAGCTTCTGCGCAAAGCTTGCTGAACAAGGTGCAACCAGTGATGAAGTTGACCTGATAGCAAAGGATGGACGCCGTGTGCCGGTCGAGGTCAGTAGCCGGGCAATCTATGAGAATGGTTTACTGGTTGGCGTTCAAGGAATGGCGCGTGACATCACCGAACGTAAGGTGGCCCAGGACGCACTGCAAATGTTTTCACGCCAGCTAATCGAAGCTCAGGAGGACGAGCGACGGCGAATAGCGCGCGAGCTGCACGACCAAATCGGCCAGGTCCTGACCGCTATTAAAATGAACCTTCATACCGTGCAGCAGGATTGTAACTCTACGGAAGCAGGGTCCCATATCAAAGACAACATCGAGGCGGTTGATGAGGCGCTCCGCCTGGTGCGCGATCTCTCGATCGACCTGCGCCCGCCATTGTTAGACGATTTAGGATTGGTGACAGCTCTGCGCTGGTACGTTGACCGTTATGCTAAACGGACCGGGCTAAACGTTGACGTCGTAATTGAAATGGCTGACGAAAATGAGCGTTTCTCACGCGAACTCGAAACGGCATGCTTTCGGATCGCTCAGGAAGCGTTGACCAACATCGTCCGCCACGCACAAGCGAGCCAGATACTAGTCTACGTTGCAAAAGACGAAAACAGTCTCTCTCTGTCAGTGAAGGACGACGGCGTGGGCTTCGATGTCGAGAGTTTGAGAAAACGCGCGACACGCGTGGCGACTCTCGGACTCATCAGCATGCAGGAGCGAGCGCATGCAGCAGGCGGCAACATCGACATCGACTCTGCGCCTTCCCGAGGCACCGAGGTCCGGTTCAAGCTCCCGCTCGAATACGGGCTTTAATACCCGAATCCTGGCAGACAAACTGGTTCATCAACTCTTCAACCCTGCTCGCCGGTGTGTAGCGCTCGCTCGGACGAGGCTCAGTGTTTTCAATAAACCAATCATCATGCCGGGCAGCGGTTAACGTTGCCGGATCGTAATCGAAGAGTTCGGCGATATCGATCTTTCGATCTTTCATCGCCCGGCCCCATCTTTCGTAAATAAACCGCTGTGCTTCAGGAGACACACGATGGATGCCTCTATTTTGCTGTTGGCCGGTTTCACACTGTTCCAAAAAGAGCCGTGCCTGGACCAGCGCTGCCAGCAAGCCACCGGTATCGAATTGTACTATCGATGTTGCAAGCGCTTCGGCACGTCGAGACACAAAGCTATACGGATATCCCAGATAAGCGATTTGAATTCGCCCGGATGGTCCATAGTCGGAAACGATGTCCCAGGTATTTGACGCTATTTTGAAATCTGGTCTCTGTTTTAGGTCTCTTATGATTGGACCAAACTCCTGGTCACCACTAGAAGCACTGAGAAGTTTTATGCCGGGCCTGTGGCTCAACGGCCACTTATCCTTGAATGGATTGCGGCCGGAACAGCCGAGCACGTAATCACAACGGAGCATCAGCTCCTCGAGCGAATTCGAACGAACGATTTTATCCCGTGGCAATCCAGAAACATGCAAGCCTGGGTTCGGATCATAGAATAAGACCTCGTTGCCCTGTTTAAGGAGCAGATTTGCCACTCCCCTGCCGATACTTCCCATACCAATGATACCAAGTTGTTTTCCTCGCAGTGATCGACCTCGGAGGAAGTCTGTATTTACTTTCTCGATGAACCACCGAGAGAAAATAGGGCTGCCAATCTCTAGCTTGACCGCCGCTCTAGCCCATGAGATCACTGCAAACGGGGGCCGCTTTTCTTCAACCTGGACGATACCTGAAGACGTCTGCTCGATACCGCAGACTGTATACTGTTGCAGGATCTGAGCGGGCACACGTGTAATGCACACTCCGGCATCGTCCAGGACGAGGACACGTCTGATCCCACGTTGGGCCAATGCCTGGGCGGCAATTTTCCAGAGCCTGTCCACGTCTCTTTCGAAGTAAGAATGGAATTCTCCCGGCGGAGGTACGGTCGTCTCGACGACCGTCACTCCCATATCGCGCAAAGTTTTGATCACTGGAAAACTGTTTGAATAGATTTTTCCCAGCGCGAAGATGTTCTTCAGACTCAGACCCATGTCACTTACGGTTCTGAAGAGTTCAACTGTCTGTTGCAGCATGTGTTGAACGGCAACCAAGGCCGTATCTTCGCCGAAATCAAAGCGAGCCGCTCTGGCACAATCCAATAGGGATCGATTGACTTCGAGAGGGGATGATTGTGAGTGTGACATAACCCAGGAAACTGCTTTGAAAGAAACGGGGGATTTGTCAGTCGGCGGGCGGTGGTTTACTTCGGTTCCTAATTTAGATGTCAGTAAATGGCCTTCTATTACGCGAAAATCTGCGCCAGGAAGGCTGATCGCCTTGACACCCCCGAAGGCTGACTGTTAAATTACGCGGTCTTTTTCTGCACTGAATTCGAGTCTGTGTATACAAAGGAGTTGTTTTGACTAGCGAATCAGGTTACCTCTTTACCTCTGAGTCAGTTACTGAAGGCCATCCCGACAAGATCTCCGATCAGATCTCCGATGCAATCCTTGACGCTGCCTTGAGCGTCGATTCAAGAGCCCGCGTGGCGTGTGAAACACTCGTCACGACCGGTCTCGTGGTTGTCGCCGGCGAGATCACCACCGACGCCGTGATCGACTACTCGAGAGTCGCGCGAGAAGCTATTCGCGAAATCGGTTACACCCGGGCGAAGTATGGATTTGATTGCGACACGTGCGCTGTGTTGTCGGCTCTCGACCGGCAATCGCCCGATATCGCGATGGGTGTTGACACCGGCGGCGCTGGCGACCAGGGATTGATGTTTGGTTTTGCGTGCAATGAAACGCCCGAGTTGATGCCGTTACCGATTCAGTTGGCGCACTTGCTCGCACGCCGGCTTTCAGAAGTGCGCAAGTCAGGCGAACTGCCTTATCTTCGCCCCGACGGAAAATCTCAGGTCACAGTCGAATATCGCGACGGCCGTCCTTTCAGGCTCGAAGCTGTTGTTATCTCTTCACAGCACGATGCAAACGTCAGCAACGAACAACTGCGTTCGGAGATCGAAGAAAAGGTCATCAAACACACCGTTTCTTCCGAACTGCTCGACAAAGACACGAAGTATCACATTAATCCGACGGGCCGCTTCGTGACTGGTGGTCCTCAGGGTGACGCTGGTCTAACCGGCAGGAAAATCATTGTTGATACCTATGGAGGCTACGCCCCTCATGGCGGCGGTGCTTTCTCAGGCAAAGATCCAACGAAGGTCGATCGTTCGGCCGCCTACATGGCGCGCTATGTCGCCAAGAACATCGTCGCCGCCGGGCTCGCGGATCGATGTCTGGTCCAACTCGCCTATGCGATCGGAGTTGCCGATCCCGTTTCAGTGCTGGTCGACACAGCAGGCACTGGACGGATCAGTGAAACTGCTCTAGCGAAGCTCGTGCGAGATAACTTTGAGCTCACGCCACAAGGGATAATCGAATCACTAAACCTGCGCCGGCCGATATACAAAGCTACCGCCGCTTACGGCCACTTTGGACGTAACGAAGACGGCTTCAGTTGGGAAAAGACCGACAAGGCCGAGACTCTGCGTGCAAATGCCGGCATCTGAAAAATCAAGTATTCACAAAGAGGAATAATAACGTATGAGCGCAACACCGTCCGTCGAATTCGACGTGAAAGATATTGGCCTGTCAGGCCAGGGGAAGCAACGCATTGAATGGTCCGAGCGCGAAATGCCGGTGCTCCGCCTGATCCGCGAGAGGTTCGCGGAAGAGAAACCGCTTAGTGGAACTAAGCTCGTCGCCTGTGCCCACATCACAACTGAAACCGCTAACCTGGCCCGTGCGCTCCAGGCCGGCGGTGCAGAAGCAGTTTTGATTGCTTCTAATCCTCTCTCCACCCAGGACGACGTCGCAGCATCGCTCGTCGCTGATTGGGGAATTCCAGTTTACGCGATCAAGGGTGAATCCACCGACACTTACAATCGTCACGTAAGAACCGCACTCGATTCACATCCTGACATCATCATCGACGACGGCTCTGACGTTGTTGCGACACTGCTGAAGGAACGCGCCGGCCAGATCAAAGAGCTCATCGGCTCGACTGAAGAGACAACAACCGGTATTCAACGTCTCAAGGCAATGGAGACTGCCGGTGTGCTGTCCTTCCCTTCAATCGCCGTAAACAACGCGCAAACAAAACACTTCTTCGATAATCGATATGGCACCGGTCAATCGACTCTCGACGGAATCATTCGCGCGACCAACATTCTACTGGCTGGTCGCACAATCGTCGTGGTTGGTTACGGGTGGTGCGGGAAGGGCGTCGCAATGCGCGCGCGCGGCATGGGCTCAAATGTCGTTGTTACAGAGGTCGATCCGATTAAGGCTGTCGAAGCGGTGATGGATGGATTTCGCGTAATGCCGATGGCGGAAGCATCGGCGATCGGCGATATCTTTGTGACGGTCACTGGAAATCGTCACGTCATCGACGGCGAACATTTTTCACGAATGAAAGACGGAGCGATCGTCTGTAACAGCGGACACTTCGATCTCGAGCTCAATCTTGTCGCACTGCGTGAGATGTCGGGCGATCCGGTCACGATGCGTCCGTTTGTCGAGGAATATAAGCTCCAGTCAAATGGCCGCAAGATAATCGTGCTTGGCGAAGGCCGCTTGATTAACCTTGCTGCTGCCGAGGGACATCCCGCCAGCGTGATGGATATGAGCTTCGCGAACCAGGCGCTTTCAGTTGAGTATCTGGTGAAGAACAAAGGAAAGCTGGAACCAGGTGTTCACCTGTTACCTGCGGAAGTAGACATGGAGATCGCGAGCCTGAAGTTACGCGCGCTCGGCATTTCGATCGATACACTCACTGCGGAACAACTCGAGTACATCTCCAGTTGGGAAACTGGAACGTAGCCACAAAAACAGCTTAGGCCACAAAGAGGCACAAAGGGCACAAAGGGCACAAACAGAAATTGATTCTGATTTGTGCTTTTTTGTGCCTCTTTGTGGCGAAAACTTTTGTGCCTTCTGTGGCTAGGTACGGACGCGGGAGAGAAAATAGGTACCGGCTGCGGCGAAGATTACTAGCGGGGACCAGCCGGCAACCGATGGCCGCAGCATGCCGTGATTTCCGAGTTGCTGAAATCCGCCTCCGACTGCCCAGTAAGCAATACCTACAACCACTGCGGCACACAGCGCAATCACAGTTCCCTTTCGGCCGAACGACACGGCCAAAGGCATGCCGATCAACGCCATGATAATGATGCCGAATGGACCGGCGTATTTTCTTTGCAACGCCACCGCAAGTGCGGACACGTCCATGCCGCGCTGCTTTGCAGCGTTCAAGTAACTTCTTAAATCACGCGCGCTAAGTTGCGATGGTTTATCGATGGTTGGCTTGAAGACTGCCGGCGATTCAACTCCTGCAAAAACAGTTTCAGCCTCAGTCCTCCGCTCTACTTCCATGCCCTTTAAGGAAAGGGTTTCAGCGCCGGTGATTTTCAGATGAGTGGGATCGATCCAGTCGCCGCTTTTCCCGCTGACTACCTTCGCCAGATGCACTGCGTCAGAATCCAACTCATAGATCGTTGGCTCAATGAGCCGTCCATCTTCACCAAACTCGTATGAATAAAATCGCCGTGTCTCGGTTGACGCCAGCCACTGGCGTCCGGTGCGCGTTGTCGCACGTGCTTCGCCACCACGAATCCTTGCGCGTAGTGCGTCCTGCTTAAGATTAGTGCCGGGCATCACGTGCTCCTGTACCATCCACGAGGCAAAAGCCATCGCGAGCGCAAAGAAGAAGCCCGGCAACATCAAGCGATAGACACTCTGGCCCGACGCCCACCACGCGATCGCTTCATGTCTTCTCGCAAGCAACGCATAAGTGACGAGCACTGAAATCAACATCGTCGCGGGGAAGAGTTCTACCGTAATGAGCGGCAGCAGAAACAGGAGGTATCTCGCTACCAGCCCTGCGCCTGCCTGCGTCACCGCGATGAATCGCCATAGCTCAAACAAGGTAAAGATGTTGAAGATGGACGCGAGAGCAACAAAACAGACGAGGAAAGTCACCGCCAACGAGCGAAACAGCGTCGCGTCCATCAGGTTTGGAAAGCCTAGCGCGGAGAAACCGCGATGTGTTGTTTGTTGCGGGGACGATACCGGCGCAGCAGGCCCTTTCGATTTCAAAGAAAGAATCGAACCGGAAGAGAGAAACGGAATTCGCTGCGTCAGCAGGAAAAGTAAACTCAAAGCGAAGATGAAGACCGTTGCCAGCCATGGTCCAATGTAAGGTGAAACGGTGCCAACGCGTGCTAAAGACTCACCCAGCAGTGAAATAAGGTAGTAAATAATGACTACGATCAGTGTCAGCAACACACCGACGCTTCTGCCTCCGCGGCGTATTCGTAGGCCCAGTGCGGCGGCCAGGAGTGAGAAGAAAAAAGGCGCCACTGAAAGAGCGGCTCGCCGGTTGAGGATTCGTACAGCTTCTTTTTGCTCTGCTGGTGATCCGGATGCGACTCGCTCACGCAGGTCGCTCCAGTCCATTGAATCGGCATTCGTGTCGCGCTGGTTCAATCGCTGCACGATGTCGGCGCGACCAGTGTTGATGGAAAACCTTAACTGATCCGAGCGTTCAACGACGTACGACTTTTGATCCTCTGTAGCAGTCGCGGCCTTTGCAGGAGTCTCCGCGGTTGAGCTGGGAAACTTGGTAGCGAGTACGTCAGTTAAAACCAGCTCTGACTGCTCCCCGGATGAGTCGATCCTTCCGGAACGAGCGGTGAAGACTTCGGTCGTGCGATCGGAGCGCTGCGCGAAGATGAAAACGCGACCCCACGTGCCCCGCTCTTTATCACCATCGCGCACGTAGATCACATATCGCGGCAACGTACTGAAGGTTCGAGGCTCAACCGGCGAATCCAGTTTTGCCAGTGCTCCTTGAAGCGCGATGCGCTCGAGATCTCTCGCGGCCTCCGGCGCTTCTTTCAAGTGCAGGTAGGTAGTGACGCCGGTGAACATCAGTCCGATCAGCAGCGCAGGCCAGATCATGGTCCATGAGCCTACGCCGGCGGCACGCATCGCAACGATCTCGCTATCGCTTCCCATGCGTGAGAAGCCAATGATGATTCCGGCAAGAGTAGCTAAGGGGATGGAGAAGGTAAGCACTCCCGGCAGCAGCGCTGCGCCGATTGAGCCGAGCAATGAGAAAGGCAGATCGGCATACACAACCAGCTCCGCCAGACGCGCGGCCTGTTGCGCGAAAAGTATCGCGGTGAGCATCAGGAGGGAGAGGATGATGTAGGGCGCTGTCGCCCAGATGATGTACCTGGGGATGATGAACTTCTTGAAGTTAAAGTTTTGCGTGAACATCGTTACGCACGATTACAAGGAGATACCCTTGCAACCCTGTCAATCAACTCGCCGGCCGAACCCGAGGCATTCGCTCAAGAACTCTACCAATTAGTTGAAACGTTAACTCAGCCATCTCTTGCTTTGTAATCTTCGAGACTTCCCTCGCCTCCTCTGCAAACTTCGCCGGTGATAACTTCTCAGTCGTTCGTAAGTGCGTATGCAGACGTTTTGACACTGTGCCGCCGCGACCATTGCTGCATTGCAGACACCGTAGAGACAAATCCGTGTCAAGGTAAACGGCTTCCTCACCCGTAAAAGCTCGCTGGCAATTCCCGCAGGCTCGCAAGTCAGGCAGAAAGCCTTCGAGCTTCAGCAACCACACCTCAAAGTAGCGCAGCACTGAATCGAGATCTTCAGGAGTTTCTGAAACCGCTTCAAAACAGGCGAGCGCCATGCGGTAGAGATTGTCGTTTGCCTGGTGCGGAGGTGAAAAATCAATGAGCAGATCACCCATGTAGGAGAAGCCAGTAAGGACCGATGCATTGGAGGAAAGGTTAAAGCGAGACTTTAAGATTTCCGTTTGCCGGAACGACACGAGCTCGCGGTGCTCTTTCTCGTAGTACGTGAGGTTAATGAGCGTGAAAGGTTCGAGGGCAGCGCCAAAACGATTCTGTAGTTTTCTACAACCTTTGGCGACTCCCCTGATCAGTCCTGCTGAGCGACTCAAACAAACGACAATCTTGTCAGCCTCTGCCAGATTGTAAGTGCGCAGGATCAGAGCCTCGGTTTCGAATAAAGCCATTTCGCGGTCACGGGATGAAGTAGAGAATCCAGCTCAGCACCAAACCAATCACCATGAACTCCGCAAAAACCTTGAAGCCGTAAAGCCATCGTTCTCGCGTCGTGTCTTTCGCCATAGACCCGAGCACGATGGAAGCAAGCGCGGCAAACAAAGTCATAACGAGGAAATGTCTCAAAATTTCCTCCCTGCGGCTATATCAAACGCGTCGAGCATAGTTAAGTAATTCAATAGTCCGGCGATTATGAGAAAGATGTACCCATATTCGTACGTTACACGAGCGGCTTGTTGAGGATCTTCCTGAAAGCCTACTCCCAGGAACCACGAAACGATGTAAAGAGCGCCGGTTCCAAGGTTCCCAATCATCGGGGGCACTTGCAGAAGACTTGACCAGCCTCCCTGGCTGTTAGAAAGATCGTACATGTGGCCACCCATTGCGAGGCCGAGGAAAAAACAGAGCCATACGGCGCCACCCATTAAGGCAGCACGGCCCCAGCGTGAAAGCAGTAGGTGGCCGGCACCGGGAATGAACCACGCTGCCAGTCCAATCAGCCAGGCCGAACCGGGTGTTTCGTCGATATCATCGGCCTGCATGCGTTCAGTCTTAACCAAGCTTTACCTCCAAATGTTCATGCAGATGTTAGGTTGTACATTAAGAGAAAGTTTCTCGCAAAGGCGCGAAGGACGCGAGAAGCTGAGCACTTACCTTAGCCGTCGGCATGGCGACTTCTAACATCTCACCTTAACTTTCAATACAACAAATACGTTTCTCGTAATCTCTTAAACTCAGCGAGCGGCGTTTTTGTTTCTTCGACAATTACGTCGAGTTCGGTCCCCTTCTCAAACGCCTCTCTGATCTTCGCGGTTCCGCTGATCACGTCGAACGGATTCTTATCGTAAACATACTCGTACGGTGGTTCCTTCCAGCGAAATTCATCCGGGTACATGTCGTGCGCGAACTTCGCCATCGCAATGCCCGCAGCCCATGGCTCGAACACGTCTCGATCGGTCACATGAATCTGCACTCCACCGCAACTAACGCCTGCGTGCTTCTGAAATGTCGGCTGAAATACACAGCTCCTGAAAAACACTCCCGCTAAACCAAGCGCGTTGAGTCGATCAGCATAAGCATCCGGATCGATGTAAGGTGCGCCGATCAACTCAAATGGCTTCGTCGTTCCCCGACCTTCAGAAACCTGCGTACCTTCGAAATGCACCGTGCCCGGAAACACTGTTGCCGAATCAAGCGTCGGCATGTTTGGCGACGGCAGCACCCACGGCGCGTCCGTATCGTCATGCCAAAACTCACGTCTCCATCCGTTCATCGGGATCACTTCGAGGTCGCACTCGATCTTAAAGTGTTCGTTGAACAATCGCGCCAGTTCACCAACAGTCATTCCATGACGTGTAGGCAGCGGAAACTGTCCCACAAACGATGCGTACTCAGGTTCGAGAATATTACCCGCGACACTTGCGCCATTGATTGGATTGGGCCGATCGCAAACAATCACTCGTTTCCCCAACCGGCGCGCAGCCCGCATACAATTCGCCAGCGTATAAACAAAGGTATAGATGCGACAGCCAACGTCCTGCATATCAAAGATCAGCACATCTACGTCTTGAAGCATCCCATCCGTTGGCTCTCTCGTTTCGCTATAAAGCGAATGCACAGGCAGGCCGGTTTTGCGATCGACGCCGTGACCAGTCTCGATCATGTTGTCCTGAACGTCGCCGCGAATTCCGTGTTGTGGACCAAACAGCGCGCCAAGCTCGATGCCGGGATGTTGATGCAAGAGATCCGCAGCGTGCTGGTAACCGTGGTCAACAGATGCCTGGTTGCAGATCAACCCGACCCGGCCCTGCACCCGACCGCCTTCAAGTAATCTCTCAAGTCCTAATTCAATGTGCTGCACTGACTTTTTCAAACTTTCTCTTTCAAGAGTTAAAGTCATACTTGAGCCTCCATTATCCACATAAAACCGATCCGCCGTTGACGTTAAGCACTTCACCCGTTATGTGGTTCGCCCACTCGCTGCATAGAAAGACTATCGGCCCGGCAATCTCCTCCGGTGTCGCAACGCGGCCCAGTGGAATAGTTTTATTGATCGAATCGCGTGTAGCTGGGTCAGCAAGGTCATCTACAGTCATCTCGGTTTCGACCCAGCCCGGCGCAACACAGTTCACGTTGATCCCAAAGCTGGCCAGTTCCGGCGCGAGTGATTTAGTAAACGAGATTTGACCACCCTTTGATGCGGCGTAGTTTGAAACATTCGCTTCGCCCCGCTGCCCTGCTGTCGAACTCACGATCACAATTCGCCCGAATCTTTGTTTCTTCATTAACGGGACTGCCGCGCGACACACTGACCACGTACCTTTGAGATTAATGTCCAGCGTCTTGTCCCAGAGCTCTTCCGAGATCGATTCCACCGGACCACCTTCCCAGATACCGGCATTGCAGATCAGAAAATCGATTCGACCGAAGTGCTCAACTGCTTGTTGAATCAACCGCTCCGCTTCATCAATCCGCGAAACGTCGCCTTGAATCGCCAGCGCTTTAACTCCAACACTTCGCGCAATACTCACAGTGTCACCCGCCGACTCTTCATCCTTTACATAATTAACAACCACGTGAGCGCCGAGTGAAGCGAGAAGTTCGACAACAGCTTTTCCGATGCCTCGAGATCCCCCGGTTACGAGTGCAACTCGATCCGTCAAACTGAGCTTCGTCATTGATGAATTCATGCAGGAGTGGAGACGGATTTGAGTTCTGATTCGCGCACTAGTGCTGCCTGGCTCACAAACGACTTGAACAATTGTTGAGAAATCACATCATCTTCCCAGCCAAGCTCCGGATGCCATTGAACTGCCATCACAAATCGATCCGGCCGCGGATCTTCCAACGCTTCAATCACACCATCCGTGGTCCACGCTGTCGCAACCAGATTGGCGCCGATTGATTCAATTGCCTGATGATGATGACTGTTTACGATAGCATCGAGCGTGCCGATTACCTTCGACAACTTAGTGCTCTCCAGCAGTCTCACGCGGTGAGAAGGTCGATCTCGCGGCGGTCCCTGTTCATGTTTGATCGCCTCGGGCACCTGCGATCGAATGTCCTGAATGAGCGTTCCACCTCGAGATACGTTCAGGATCTGCATTCCGAAACAGATTGCGAATAGCGGTAGCCGTCGTCGCTCTGCCGCATCGATCACCAGTAAATCAGTTTCATCTTTGATCGTGTGGACTACGCCGAGCTCGGGATGAGGTTGTTGACCGTACCGCAGTGGGTCCACATCCGAATCGCTTCCAGGCAGCAAGATGCCGTCCAGGTCTTCGACCACCGAGTCAATGTAGTCGGAGTTTGGAATCAAACTGATGTGGACGGGAGCGCCACCCGCGGCCTCAACGGCCTCACTGTAGTGGCGCGAAAGATAGAATCGATCGGTTGTGTGTTCAATGCGCATCGTGATGCCGATGCGTGGTCGTTTGTTCATAGTTTCATTTCCAGTTGGCAATCAGCAATTGCCAATTGGGAATCTATAATACCTCAGAAGCCCTCCTTGACTTACATTGAAACGAGTTCCTATAGTCTCATCAAAGAGCATGCAGAAAGAAAAGAATAGGGTGCGCAGCACTACCGTGCTGCTCGTACGCAAGGACGCTAACGTCGCGCTCGCGGGAGACGGACAGGTCACGATGGGTGAGACTGTCATGAAAGCGAGCGCCAAAAAGGTCCGCCGTCTCTACAACGATCAGATTTTGGCCGGCTTTGCGGGAGCAACTGGAGATGCTTTTGCGCTTTTAACGCGGTTCGAGAGCAAGCTCGAGCAATATCACGGCAATCTCGAGCGCGCCGCGATTGAGCTCAGCAAGGAATGGCGTACAGACAAGATGCTGCGTCATCTCGAGGCGTTATTGGTCGTCACGGATAAGAAGAGCGCTTTTCTTCTTTCCGGAAATGGTGACGTTATTGCACCCGATGAAGGCGTGCTTGCGATCGGTTCCGGCGGCTCGTATGCGTTGGCCGCCGCGCGTGCACTGATCAAAAATACGAACCTGTCTGCGCGCGACATTGCAGTAGAAGCGCTTCGCATTGCTGGAGAGATCTGCATCTATTCGAATCAAAATATCGTAGTAGAGGAACTTTGAATCCACAGATTACACAGAGATAATCTGCGTAATCTGTGGATAGGCAAAAGAAATGGTTATTTATTTGGCTGGAGAAGTTGACGAAGAAGTACGGCTCGACGAGATGTCGCCCCGTCAGATCGTGACCGAACTCGACAAGCACGTTGTTGGACAACGAAATGCAAAACGTTCCGTGGCGATCGCTTTGCGAAATCGCGTGCGACGGCAGAAGTTGCCACCTGAAATGGCTGTCAACGTGATGCCCAAGAACATCATCATGATTGGTTCCACGGGTGTTGGAAAGACCGAGATCGCTCGTCGCCTCGCACGCATGTCCAACTCGCCCTTTTTGAAAGTTGAAGCTTCGAAGTTTACGGAAGTCGGATACGTCGGTCGCGATGTCGAGAGCATGATTCGCGATCTCACTGAGATCTCAGTGGAGATGACGCGACAGGACAAAATCGAAGAGGTCGCAGAAAAAGCAGAACTAAATGTCGAGGAGCGGATCCTTGACTTGCTTCTCCCTCCACCGCGTTCGTCTTCCGGTTTTTATGACTTCGACGCCGACACCAGCGAGGAACAATCGACAGAACTCGATACTCCCGCGCGTGACGAGCAGTTTCAACGAACACGCGAGAAGCTTCGCACTCAACTACGCAGCGGCAAACTCGATAACCGCCTGGTTGAACTAGAAGTCAGAGAAAAGAACTTTCCAGTGATCGAGCTGGCTGGCCCACAGGGCGTCGAAGAGATGGGTATCAACATGAAAGACATGTTGGGCAACCTGTTTCAGGGACGCACGAAACGACGCAAGCTGCGGGTCGATGAGGCGATGGAATATTTGATGCAGGAAGAAGAAGAGCGCCTCATAGATATGGACCAGGTAGCGCGCTCGGCCATCGAGCGAGTCGAGAATTCGGGAATTATCTTTCTCGACGAGATCGACAAGATTGCCGGACGAGAGTCGGGTCATGGCCCGGACGTTTCTCGTGAGGGCGTGCAGCGCGACATTCTTCCCATTGTTGAGGGAACAACCGTAAATAGTCGTTACGGAATGGTCCGCACCGACCACATTCTGTTTATCGCCGCCGGCGCATTTCATGTTTCAAAGCCTTCCGACTTGATTCCGGAGCTTCAAGGCCGCTTTCCGATTCGCGTCGAGCTCGAGTCACTCACAATCGAAGACTTCAAACGAATACTGACTGAGCCACGCAACGCGCTGATCAAACAGTACCAGGCGATGATGGAAACAGAAGGCGTCACGATCGAATTTACTTCAGACGCGATCGACTCCATCGCCAACTTCGCCGCGCAGGTTAATCAACAGACTGAAAACATCGGCGCCCGTCGTCTGCAAACGATCATGGAAAAACTGTTGGAGGAGATCAGTTTTGAAGGCCCCGATCTCGACCCGAAGCACCAGCGCATCGATGCAGCTTACGTCTCAGGCATGCTTGCCGAAACTGTGAAGGACCAGGACCTCAGTCGTTACATTCTGTGAAGCAACGGCCTAACCACAAAGGCACTAAGGCACAAAAGATCGCAGTGAAGCTAATCAAAGCTTTGTGTCTTTGTGTGTTTGTGGCTCTGGGTTCGGGCTGCGGCAAACGGAGACCGCCTCTCCCTCCTGTCGAACGAGTGCAGCAACGCACCGAGTTTCTCTCCGGCGCGCAACAAGGCAATGAAGTGATTCTCAGTTGGCCGGCGCCCCGACGAAACGCGCCGGACAGCAGCGTGCAGAGCATCAGACGCATCGACGTCTACCGGCTCGCAGAAAAACCTGGCGCGCCGCTCGCACTCACTGAAGACGAATTCTCAGCCCGTGCAACGCTCGTCGGATCTGTTACCTACGAACAGATCCAAACCGCGGGCGACACGCTGACTTACCGCGACGTGCTGGAACTTGCAGGACAGCCTCCGCGCCTGCGTTATGCCCTGCGTTACGTTAATGCCTCCGGACAACGTGCCGCGTTCTCTAACTTCCTGAGCATTGAACCGGCGGCGCGCATTGCACAAGCGCCCACACTCACGCCAGAAGCAAAAATCGCAGAAGATTCGATCACAATTTCCTGGCAGGCTCCGGCAGCGAACATCGATAACTCGACGCCTGTGAATCTGCTCGGCTACAACGTCTACCGAACTGACGAGTCGCAGACTGAACTCGGAAACCAGGCGATCAATTCCGCATTGATTTCAGGAACGGAATACGCCGACAAAAACTTTCAATTTGGTAAAGACTATCGTTATATCGTCCGTGCTGTTTCACTCGGAACAGGCGGCGCCCAGGTTGAGAGTCTCAACTCAAACTCGATTTCTGTTTCGCCGCGCGACATCTTCCCTCCCGCCGCGCCGGAAAGACCGAGCATCGCTGCACCTGAGCCGTCGTCGTCGAGGCTGGCGATCTTCTTTGCGGCAAACAAAGAACCTGACATCGCGGGTTACAACATTTATCGTTCGACCGATCCTGATCTTCCTAAACAGAATTGGACCAGGCTCAACCAGGCACTGTTAACGCGTACGACTTACCAGGACGATAAAGTTGAACCGGGCAAGACCTATTACTATTACATCACCGCTGTAGACAAGGCTGGCAATGTCAGTCCACCATCTGAAGTCGGATCGGAGAAAGCGCCTTGAGAGTTTGTCGTATTTCGCATGATAGTTTACCCACCGCTCGATACGCTGTGCTCTCAGACTCGAATGTCTTTCCTCTTCCCTCCGAATACAATTTCGAGAATATCAAGACTCCACCCGAGGAAGGTAAGCTCCCGCTTGCCGAGGTGAAACTGCTCGCGCCTGTTGTGCCTTCGAAGATCGTATGTGTGGGAAGAAACTATCGCGAGCATGCCGCGGAGTTGGGTAACAAGATGCCCGACGAACCGCTACTGTTCTTGAAAGCGCCATCGGCAGTAATTGGATCGGACGAACAGATCGAACTACCCAATGCGTCACAACAAGTAGAGCACGAAGGTGAGCTCGGCGTTGTGATCGGACGTACCGCGCACAATCTTTCGCAGCATGAAGATCCGTCGAGTTACGTTTTTGGTTACACGTGCGTCAACGATGTTACTGCGCGCGATCTCCAGCGCAAAGACGTTCAATTCACGCGCGGCAAGTCGTTTGACACGTTCTGCCCGGTGGGTCCCTGGATTGAGACAAATATCGATCCGAGCAATGTCGCCGTCGAGACTCGTCTCAACGGTGAAGTAAAACAAAAAGGTAACACGGCTGACATGGCATTCCCTGTCTCCTTTCTTATAAGGTACATCTCTGAGATCATGACACTGTATCCGGGGGACCTGATCGCGACGGGAACGCCGGCAGGCGTTTCTAGAATGAAGCATGGCGATACGGTGGAAGTGGAAGTCGCCGGAATCGGCGTTCTGCGTAACCCGGTGCACGATTGGATCGGATGACATCGTCTCTGTGCTACCTCTGTGTTCTCTGCGTCTCTGCGGTTTTTGATGAAGGTAACCACAGAGACGCAGAGAACGCGGAGGTGGCACAGAGAAATACTGACTAGGAGTTCTTGTTATGAAATTCTTTCTTGATACCGCGAATCTCAATGAGATACGCGAAGGAGCAGCGTTAGGTCTTGCGGATGGAGTCACAACCAATCCTTCTTTGATCGCGAAAGAAGGTGGCGTCGATTTCAAACAGCACATCGCTGCCATCTGCGAGATCGTTCAGGGGCCTGTTTCGGCCGAGGTGACCAGCCAGGACGTGGACGGGATGGTTCGCGAAGGACGTGAGTACTCGAAGATCGCTCCGAACGTTGTCATCAAGTGTCCGCTCACTCGCGACGGTCTGAAAGCTACGCGGCAACTATCTGACGAAGGCATCAAGGTCAATGTGACGCTCTGTTTCTCAGCGGCGCAGGCAATCCTGGCAGCAAAAGCGGGAGCATCGTTCATCAGCCCGTTCCTGGGCCGTCTGGATGATATCGGCGAAAACGGATTGATCCTGCTGCAAAACATAGTGGAGATCTATCAGAACTACAGTTGGGAAACGGAGATCCTTGCTGCAAGCCTGCGTCATCCGATTCACGTGATCGAAGCCGCACGTATGGGCGCGGACATCGCGACGATGCCGTTCAAGGTAATCGATCAACTATTCAATCACCCGTTGACCGAGAAGGGTCAGGCCCAGTTTTTGGCTGATTGGGCCAAAAGAAAATAGGCGAAGGAAGTGATTGATCACTGCGGACGCAATTGTTGTCAGTGTGCTTAAATACGATGGCCACGAGCACCGGCGCTGGCCCGCGCGTATCGCTAAGATCGCAGGTCCCTTGCTGGTGCTCGACGCCGTCTTCGACGAGGAGATCCAACACGATCTGCTCGGCACCATTTCAAGCGGAACCATAAGTACCGAATACTATTGGCTCGATCGCTGGTACAACGTTTTTCGTTTCAGTGATCCGGATCAGACGCTGAAGAGTTTCTATTGCAACGTAAACACACCGCCGCATTTTGACGGACGCATTCTCAGCTACATTGATCTGGACATTGACGTGCTGGTTACTCCCGACCTCACTTACAAGATTCTCGACGTTGACGACTTTGAAGAAAACGCCAGGCGCTACGGTTACCCGGATGATGTCCAGGCGAATGCGCACGCGGCTCTGGCTGAGTTAACGAGGCTCATCGAAGCGAAGTCGTTTCCGTTCAACGAGTGACTAATTATGGCCTCCAAACAACAACCCAAACAGTCAAAATCAAAACTTGAAATTCTGCGCGAGCGAAGTGTGCTTGCCGAGCAGGGCGGCGGCGTGGCTCGAGTTGAAAAGCAGCACGAAGCCGGAAAAATGACGGCGCGTGAAAGACTCGAGTTCCTGCTCGACGAGGGTTCATTCGAAGAGTTTGACAAGCTTGTCGTGCATCGTTCAAAAGACTTTGGAATGGAGAAGCAGCTGTACCCGGGCGACGGTGTGATTACCGGCCATGGTCTGATCGACGGCCGGAACGTGTTTGTTTTTGCGCAGGACTTCACCATCTTTGGCGGATCACTTTCTGAGACGCACGCTGAAAAGATCTGCAAGGTGATGGATCTTGCGATGAAAGTTGGCGCACCGGTCATCGGTCTGAACGACTCGGGTGGCGCCCGCATTCAGGAAGGCGTTGTCAGTCTCGGTGGTTACGCGGATATTTTTCTGCGTAACACACTTGCGAGCGGCGTGGTGCCGCAGATCAGTTGCATTATGGGACCATGCGCTGGTGGCGCGGTTTACAGTCCGGCCATTACCGATTTCAACATCATGGTCAAAGACACGTCCTATATGTTCATTACGGGGCCGGATGTGATTAAGACCGTCACGCATGAGGAAGTCACAAAAGAGGCGTTAGGCGGTGCTGTCACTCACAACAGTATTTCCGGCGTCGCGCATTTCGCGGCGGACTCTGATGAGCATGCACTGCGGATCGTGCGTGAGCTGTTCTCGTTTATACCTTCAAACAATCTTGAAGATCCGCCGCGAGTGGAGGTGAGCGATCCCATCGACCGGGTTGAGCCTAAGCTGAACGAAATAGTTCCGGACGCCTCCAATCAACCCTACGACATCCGCGATGTCATTAATTACGTCGTTAACGATGGATATTTCTTCGAAGTGCACCAGATGTTTGCGCCGAACATCTGTGTTGGATTTGCACGGCTTGGCGGGCGTTCGGTGGGCATCGTTGCGAACCAGCCTGCGTTTCTCGCGGGTGTGTTGGATATCGACGCCTCCGTCAAAGCCGCGCGGTTTGTTCGCTTCTGCGATTGCTTCAATGTTCCATTAGTGACCTTTGAGGACGTGCCAGGTTTTCTCCCCGGCGTTTCGCAGGAACACGGTGGCATCATCACACAAGGCGCCAAACTTCTTTACGCGTTCGCCGAAGCGACCGTGCCTAAGCTCACCGTCATCACGCGCAAAGCATACGGCGGCGCCTACTGCGTAATGGCCTCAAAACACATCCGCACCGACGTTAACTTTGCATGGCCTTCGGCTGAGATCGCCGTGATGGGAGCTGAAGGAGCTGTGGGAATACTCTACCGGCGTGAGCTCAATGAGGCGCAGGACAAAGAGTCCGCACGCAACGCGAGAATTCTTGAATTGCAGGACAAGTTTGCCAACCCTTACGTGGCCGCCGAAAGAGGATTTGTTGACGAGGTCATTGAGCCGGCGCAAACGCGACCAAAACTGATTCGGGCACTGTCGCTGTTAGAGAACAAACGTGACACGAACCCACCGAGAAAGCACGGCAACATCCCTCTTTAGCCACAAAGAAGCACAAAGGCACATATTGAAATTTGTTTGTGCTTTTTGTGCCTTTTTGTGGCTAATCTCGGTCGGCGGGCTCGAAGGCGATCAGTCTTGACGCCGGATCGAACGTGATTCTGAAAGGAAAGAGTGCGCCGCGGCCGAGGATGATCGGCGTTCCCGGCGCAACGCCAGTTAACATATCCGTCGGGACACGATTCAGCACCAACGATCCAATACTCACGACCTGCGGCTCGATCCTGTGAGACTGCACTCTTCCACCGCCAAGATCGTGAATCGAATTATTACTGCGTCTATGATTCGAACCTGACCCGCCATTTAACGCGAGGCCTAAACCTGATCCGGTATCGATTAACGCTAACCGACCATCGCCGAGTCTGACGAACGGCCGATGGCTGCCCGCCTCACGAACCCAAGGCACCACCGCGCCATCCTTTGGGACTTCCGTCACACGCAAACGCATATCGAACGCGCGTAACTCGCGATTAGGCAGATCAACTGTGTATCCGAGAGGACTGAAAACTTCAGTCGGATCCAGCACTCCGTCTATTGATTCCGGCAGATTCGCCACAACGGCGGCATTAAAGCTGCCGGGAAGATCATTGTTACTTCTACCCAGCGCCAGCCTGGAAATGTGTGCTTCCTGATCTGAAGAGATTGGCGTGGTGCTGAGACCACCTACCAGCGGGCGACGTGATTTTGTTACCCGCAACCCTGCCCGTTCGACAACACTGCGGCTGATCAGCGAAACACCCGCGCCTGTGTCAATCGCAAAGACGAACGGTCCTGCGCCGTTGATCCAGCCGTTTGCCAACAAGCCGCGACCGCGTTCCTCACGCAGCCGAATCGGCGCGACCCGCGTCACATTGCCCCTGCTCTCCGTGCGCTGAACACGTTGATGGGCGATTCCTAATCCAGGAACCGCCCATGCAACTATTGCAACACTGAGAGTACTTAGAGCGATAGCAAGTTTAGCTTTGCTCACTACTCCGGACCCCTAAGTAACCGCGTTAGTAGTTCCGGTCGCGCTTGCGCAGCTTGTACGTCCACAAGGCCGAACCACCGGCGCCAGAAAGCGCACCGATTGCTGCACCCTTCTTGCCGCCAATCAATCCACCGACAGCGGCGCCAGCACCCGTGCCAATCGCTACGGTCAGCTTATCGCGGTGCTTGTCCCAGAAGCTGCGTTTCCGTGGCTCGTAGTTGTAGTAAACGCGCTGTGACGAAGCTCGGCTACCTGAGTTGCGATAAACCACGCGACTCGGAGCGCGTCTCGTGCTCGTTGTGGTTCTTTGTTCGGCTTGTGTCGCCGCGGCGAAGCCGTCCGCGAAACCTGTCTTATATGCTGTCTGCTCGCCTGCTGTGTTGAACTCGCCCGGAACCATTTCATTCTCGTTGACGGACGACTGTTCCCCAGCGGTGAGAGTGGTTTGCGCAGGGCTCTGCGCTGTAGTTTTAGTTTCAGCCGTCGCTGGCTGAGATTTCGACATAACCAGCGCGCCGACCGAACCACCGATAAGGGCCGCAATCAAGGCCACTGGAAGTAATTTGTTAGTCATAATCATCGCTCTATTTCTCCTTGCAAAAGATCGAGTACATCTCAAGCAGTGCTGCATGCTGCAAGAGCTATTCCTCTTTTGTCGGGTGATTGGATGTGCCGGCTAATGGCATGTGATTTTAGCAATCATCCCCGAAAATTCGTCGCTTGCAAGAATTTCACAAGAGAACTCCAATGATTCTGATCTATGAGAGGAGTGGGCGTGTACCCGATATGGAATCGCAGTATTCGATATCGGCCACAAAGAAGCGGAAAAGGAGCGGCCACAAAAAGGCACAAAAGGAACAAATAAAAAGGGCGGCCACAGAGGGCCACCCTATCGAATCACAAAGAAAAAATCTAAGCAGCGCGTTGCGCGGGTTTGTCTTTTAAGAGCTCAAGCGCCTTCTTGAGTTGCAGATCCTCAGCCGCCGGTTTGGCAGCGGGTGCTGGTGCCGCTTCTCGCTTCTCATTTCCCTGTTCCGGCTTCACGATCTCGTCATCGTCATTACCAGTCAGTTCGTCGGGATCGACTGCGTCCGCGACTTCCGCGCCTTTGACCTCGACCGTTGGTGTCACACCGGAATGGGCACGATCCTCGCCGAGAAATGTTTTTCCATTTGCACTAGCCCACTTGACGGTCGTCAACAAGAGACCATCACCGCCACGCAATGAAAAGAGTTGCTGTTCGGTGCCGGCGCCAAAACTCTTCTCACCGACAACCTGGCCACGGTTTCGTTCCAGTAACGCAGAGGCAACCACCTCGGCCGCTCCTGCCGTACCCGCATCGATCAACGCCACAAGGGGGCCCGAAAAGATTGTTGCCTTCGGGTCAGCCGTAAACGTCTTCAACGCCTTTCCTTCACGCCCGATCGACTGAGCAATGACGCCGTCTTTAATGAACAGATTTGCGACTGCCACGGCTTCCGGCAGAGAGCCGCCGGCTGTGTCGCGCAAGTCGATGACAACCTTCTGCGCACCCTGCTTGACGAGATCCTGAAGGCGAGTTCTTGCCTCGGCAGATTCGCCGTCAACAAGACTGTTGATTCTCAGAATGCCTACGCGTCCGGCTTCCATGCGAGATTCCGCGGCCGCAGCGCGCGCCGAACCACGTTTCACCGTCACCGTCAGCGGGCTGGAATTCGCTCGCAGAACTCTGAGCTTAACTTCACTTCCCGCGGGTCCGTTGAGTAGTTGTTTCGCATCGTAGAGAGAGATGTCGCGCGTGGCTTTTGTGTCGATGTACTCGATTATGTCGCCCGCTTTGAGCCCTGCCTGGTCGGCTGGAGAGCCCTTCATGGGAGCGATCACGTAAAGATACGACGCGTATTGGGACAGTTCGGCTCCGATGCCGGCCTGATTCTGTTTGTTACCGGCGTTATACTCGCGCACTTGCTCAGGCGTCAGATACGTCGAGTAAGGATCGAGGCCATAGGCGAGACCGCGAAGCGCGCCTGCCCGAACCTTATCCATGTTTGGCTCATCTACATAATCGTTCTGAATGTGCTGTAGCACGCTCTCGAAAATACGTAGCTGTGCGTTTGGATCGTTGGCCGGCTGTTGCGCCCGCGTTGAAATCCAACCACCGACAGCCGTATAGAGAGTTAATGTTGCAGACAGTAGTGTAAGGATGAACTTGGTACGAAATGACATTTACCTACCTCTTGGATTACGTTAGAGCCCGGACCAAACAAAGATCGCGCTAGTTGCGAATCGAAACGTATGATACAGGCGGCATTTACGGGGTGCAAGCCAAAGCTTTCTGGATTCCAGTGAATAAAAAGAACGATCAGTTAAGTCCTGCCGGACCCGTTCTCGCCCTCGATCTCGGCCAAAAGCTTGTCGGTGCCGCGATATCGGACGAACGGCTGGTGACAACTAAACCGCTGCCACCGCTCAAGCGCTCGAATTGGAAAAAACTACTTCAAGACGTGCGGCACTTGATTGAACGCTTTGACGCCCAAACGATAGTCGTTGGTTTGCCGCTAAGACTGGATGGAACTGCCGGTGATGCAGCAAAAGATGCTCGCCGCGTCGCCGCGAACCTGGCCAAATCGATCGACCAGCCGGTTTATTTACAGGACGAGCGCTTGACTTCGTTTGAAGCCACAGCGAATTTAAAGGCGGAAGGTGTTAGGCCTGACGATATTCCCGCACTCGTAGATGGTGAAGCGGCAGCGATGATCCTGCGAGACTTTCTCCAGCCCAATCAGGAAAGAGTTCGCGTTCCATCTGAAACGACACAAGAATGAAGCGACTAATACTCCTAATAATCGTCCTTGGCATCCTTGCGGTGGCAGTTCTTGGTGCCTGGACCTACTCTGATTTGCGTAAGCCCGTGGCTCACGCCAAGGCTGGACAGTACATCGAGATTCCGAAAGGATCGTCACCCTCAGCAATAATCAGAAAGTTGGCCTCAGAAGGAGTACTCAAACACGAGTGGCCGTTAAAGCTTTACCTTAAAAGCACGGGAGCCGGCAGCACTCTAAAGGCCGGCGAATATGACTTTCCCTCACCAATCTCGCCGCTCAGCGTCCTGGCTAAACTCCAGGAAGGTGAGCGACGACTGAACCGTTTCACCGTAATCGAAGGCTGGACGCGGTGGGACATCGCGCGCGCAATGGCTCAGGTTCCCGAGTTCCACCTCGCGGGTGAAACCCAAGCATTAGAGTTAATGGATAACGTGAGCCTCATCAGCGATCTCGATCCGGAAGCCAAAAATCTCGAAGGCTATCTTTTCCCCGATACCTACGAGTTCTCTCCTGAAACAACACCTGCTCAGTTACTAGAGATGATGGTGAAGCGCTTTCGCGGCGTCTGGAAGCCTGAGTGGACCGCGCGTGCGCAAAGCCTCAACTTCTCGCCGCGTCAGATCGTCACGACGGCTTCAATAATCGAAACTGAGGCGAAGCTTGATGAGGAACGCCCGCTCGTGGCCTCCGTAATCTATAACCGCCTGCAAAAGGACATTCCACTCGCAGTTGATTCCAGCATCATTTATGCGTCGAAGCTTGAAGGAAAGTGGCGCTACGACGGCAAGGTCTACCTCAGCGATATTCAACGACGGTCCCCCTATAACACTCGAATCTATGCAGGGCTACCGCCGGGACCAGTCGCTTCCCCGGGAGAGAGTTCTTTAAAAGCCGCGCTATATCCGGTCACGTCAGATTTTCTGTATTACGTTCGTAATCCGGATCGCGATGACGGTGCCCACAATTTCTACAACAATGGCGCCGAGTTTGAGACCGGCGTTCAGGCGTTGCGCAGGTGGGAACGTGAGCGCGATCAGGAAGAGGCACGAAAGAAACGGGAGAGTGCTAATCCAACACGATAGTTTCACGCAAAGACGCAAACAGGAACTCGAATCGCCTTTGCTTCTTTGCGCCTTTGCGCGAAACTATCGCGCCGGATTCACAAACCGAGTAACCTGTTATATTCTCAGGTTACGAGTCCCCTTTGAAGTTTCATTTCGGTATGAAAGCAAGAAGGTGTCGTCATGTTGCGCATATGTATTGGTCTAGTCATGTTGATCGCCTGCTCTGCTCCAGTGTTCGGACAGGCGGCGAAGGGCGTTGACAAGCAAAACGAGCGCGTCAGAGATAGCGGCTCCGATCGAACGCCTGCAAACAACGGTAACAAGCAAGACGTGGGCGCCGGTCGAGGCATCGACTTCGGCAGTGGCCGCACTCCTGAAGCACCTCCACTTCCAAATCCATTTCGGCTGAGCGGGCGTCGCGACGTGATCATCACCGCGGTGCAGGAACTGATGCGAGACCGGAAACTGGTTGTTGACGAGAGTGCATCAAAGCTCGCGGACGGAATCATTGTCACTCAGCCGTTCACGTTTACGAAGGGAGCAGTAACATCCGCAGGTGACCTCAGCAGGTATGCAGACGTTCCCACCTCCAGTGCGAGAGCATGGACACGTGGCCGCTACACTTTGACAGTTGAAGTTCAACCGATTGACGGCACGACTGCAAACGTCGCTGTTAATGCAAAAGTTGAAGGACGAACTGACGGCGCAACCGGCGCTGAATGGACCACGTTAAGAAGCACCGGTCTTGCTGAAGATCAGTTTCTTGAAGGTCTCGTCACAGCAGTGACCGGCGCTGCTCCTGCGGGACGGACGCCGCAGAACCCGTAGCCACTAGTTGAAGTTTTACGTGAGCAACGCATTGCATGATTAACGATCCATTTCATCCCGAAGAAGCCATTGCGCGGCAGCACGATTCAAATCGGCGAAAACTGCTGGCAGTGGTTTGCGCGGTGGGTATCACAGCAGTTCTCCTCGTTGGCTACGGATACATTCGCAAATATCACGCGCAGAGAATCATCGCCAACAATACGCCACCGCCGGTTACCGACTCGGGTCCGAAAGGACCACCGGTGGCCCACGTCGTTGTCGATGAACCAACTCTTTCACAGGGCATGACGACGATCGGCGGCGTGGTAAAGAACATTTCGAAGCAGGAACTAACGAATGTTTCGGTAGTAATGGAACTGCGCCGGCGAAAAGACGGCGCCATCGAAGAGAGCTTGCTGCCGGTCACGCCCACGCAACTTCAACCGGATCAGGAAGGTTCTTACTCAATGAAAGCACCGGCGCAGGATTTTGCTTCGATTCGCCTCGCCGGTCTCAAGGCCGATCCGCAATCGACACTGGTTGCTTACAGCTCCTCACAGGGGAAGAAACGACCGCCTGAGCGGCTCGAGCCGCGGACGATAGTAGTTAAGCGCGCGGGTAAACCTGGAGAGTTTCTAAACACGCCAGACAACCCTACACGTGTTCCGTAGTCTCCCAAGATCACATTTTTGAAGTTATTGTTTAGGGGTCGGCGTGCCGATATTTAATGTGAAATGAGAGCTGTCGTAAACAGAGCGCGCGCATTTTTGATCGTTCCTGCTTTTCTACTCTGCTCGGGTCTTGCCCTCGCTCAGAATCCCGTACCGCGATCTACTCCTCCGCCACCCTCGATTGATGGACCGGGAAAGACGCAAGACGGCCCCCCGCTCACAACCTTCGAAGAAGAAATACGGATGAAGCGGGCAATCAAGATGGCCGAAAAGGATCATCAGGAGAACCTGAATCGCGCGAGAGAGATTGCCCAACTTGGAAAAGAACTTAAGGAAAATCTACACGGGCAATCCAGCCTCGATCGCAATACTCTGAAAAAGGTTGAGCGGCTCGAGAAGCTCACCAAAAAAATTCGCGGCGAGGCTGGCGGCGAGGATGAAGAGGTTGAAATCGTGAATCGGCCTTTAGATGTAGGTGGGGCTGTCAGCCAAATTGCAGAGGCCAGCGAAACCTTATCAAAGGATGTGCAAAACACTCCGAGACAGGTCGTCTCCGCAACAGTAATCGGCAACGCTAACGTTTTACTTGAGCTAATCAAGATACTTCGCGGCTTTGTTCGTCAGCCTTAGGAATATGCGCTCAATTCTTTTTCTTCTCGCCGTCTTGTGCTTCAGCGCAGTTGTGGTTGTGGCGCAGGACGATGACGTGATCCGCGTCAATACTGAGCTCGTAGTGCTGAACGTCAGCGTCACCAATAAGACTGGGCAGTACGTGAAGGGGTTGAAGGCTTCGGATTTCAAAATCTACGAAGATGGTGTTGAAGTTCAGCCCAACATGATCTCCGCATTCTCACTTCAAGAATCACCTTATGCGGCGGTTGTGTTGCTGGACAGCTCCGGAAGCATGGAAGCGCGCTTCTCTTTAGCACGATCGGCAGCGATCAGGTTTCTCGATGGACTTCGTCCCGAAGATGTCGCAGCGGTCTACCGGTTCGACTCGAAGGTTGAACGTGTGCAGGAATTTTCCGGTGGCAGAGATCTCGCACCGACGGCTTATGCAATTCGTGCGAGGGGCATGACGACGCTCAACGATGCGATCGTCGAAGCCTCGAAAACACTTGCAGAACGGCCGGAGCAGCGCAAAGCAATCGTGATCTTGTCAGATGGAATGGATACGTTCAGCAAAGCGTCGAGTGAAAAAGCGGTTGAGAGTGCGCTCGCGGTGGGGGCAAGTATTTACGCGGTTGACATGTCGAGCCTCGACGTGGCAGGAACAGCCAAACGGCAGAGCGCCGCTTCGTTGAAGGGATTTGCGGAGAGGACTGGTGGAAGATTTATCGCGACACCCGGTGGACCAGCATTGCGCGATGCGTTCACCGGAATTGCGAACGAGCTTGGTCAGCAGTACACGATTTCTTACCGGCCGGTAAACACGAAGCGAGATGGGAAGTGGCGCACACTTGAAGTAAAGGTTCAACGGGAGGATCTCACCGTCCGTACCCGCAAAGGCTATCGCGCGCCCAAGTCATAGACACACATAGACAGGATTTACAAGATTTTTCAAGATTAACAGGAACGCCTTCTCTTTGTTCGATCTGTTTATCTTGAAAAATCTTGTAAATCCTGTCTAAGTTTATCGCGACGTTTTGGTGAGCGACTTTTCTTTGTGCCGCTCGAAAGCTAGTTCTATAAGGATCTCAAGCAAACGCGCAAACGGAAGCCCTGACGCTTCCCACATCTTTGGGTAGCCCGACACCTCAGTCAGCCCGGGCATCGTGTTCAATTCATTGATCACTAAATCCCCGCCGTCACGCGTAAGAAAGAAATCGACTCTCGCCAGTCCCGATCCATCGACAGACTGAAACGCCCTGATCGCCATCTGCTGAATCTTCGTAGTCATCGACTTCGACAACGGAGCAGGAACTACAAAACTCACGCGGCCCGTGTTTGCATACTTCTCGGTATAATCCAGGAATCGCGCCGCTTCGTCATAGACCACATACTCACCCGGCAAGCTCGCCTTCGGTTCATCATTTCCCAGCACGGCGCATTCAATCTCTCGCGCGACAAGCTCTTCTTCAACGATTATCTTTCGATCGTACTCAGCAGCCAGGTCGATCGCTGTGCTCAGCGACTTCTTGTCGGTTGCGCGCGATACTCCAACTGATGAACCGAGGTTTGCAGGCTTAACAAAACACGGCAAACCAATTTCGCTCGTAACTTTGCGCAGGATCTTGTCAGGAGTGTTACGCCACTGAGACCGGAGAAACCAGAGGTGTTTGCAGATCGGCAAGCCTGCCTGGACGAACAGCGACTTCATCGTCACCTTGTCCATGCCGCACGATGAAGCAAGCACGCCGCAGCCGACGTACGGCACGTCAGCCATCTCAAGTAATCCTTGAACTGTGCCGTCTTCACCGAATGGACCATGCAGCGCAGGAAAGACGACGTCGAGCTTCTCTCCAGCGGGAGCTTGTGAATTACCTTCAAGTGAGATCAGGCCTTTGTGAGAAGGATCGCCGAGTAGCGCAATCTCACCCGTTGCGTCATACGTGCGTGGAGGCAACAGGTCATGAACCGAGGCCGGCAAAAGTTGAGCCGATTGTGAAGGAGCAAGCCACTTCCCTTCCTTCGTGATAGCGATCGGAACTACATCAAACTTTTTTCGATCGATACTTTCAACGATCGCTCGCGCCGATCGGATCGAAACCTCGTGTTCACCTGATCGCCCGCCGAAGATCACTCCGACGCGCAGCTTTTTTGGCACTCTTGTTGGTCCAACCTTTAAAGAATTGTCTTACCTAACGCGGAAAGAATCAGTTCCACACCCAGCTCGGCAGTTTTGTTATTCACATCCAGCGCGGTATTTATCTCAACGATCTCCAACATGCGCATGCCGCCTGCCTCGGCGATCTTTTCCATTGCGAGATGCGCTTCGCGATACGTTAGTCCACCGCGAACGAGCGTGCCTGAACCGGGCGCGTCACCTGGATCCAAAGCGTTGACGTCGAACGTCACTGTATAACCTGCGGAGCCACGCGAGGCGATCGCGAGTGCTTCATCCATGCATGCACTCATGCCACGCTCATCGATCTCTCGCATGGTGAAGAAACGCATTCCCAACTGGTTGACCAGTTCCCTTTCGCCGGGATCGATGTCACGCGCACCAACGTGTGCACACAATTTAGGGTCAAGCTTCGGAGAAAAACCTGCGACATTCGTGAGTTCCGGTGCGCCGTATCCGAGCAGAGCCGCGAGCGGCATTCCGTGAATGTTGCCGGAAGGTGTGGTTTCGGGAGTGTTCATGTCGGCGTGCGCGTCGAACCAGATCAACCCCAGCGTCTCTTCACGTTGCTTGTAATAAGACATGGCGCCGCCAAACGATCCGATCGCGATCGAGTGATCGCCACCGAGTACTAACGGCAGGTGACCGGCCTCGAGTATTGCTTCAACTTCACGGGCGAGTTCTTCACACGCGTTGCTGATCTCGCGACCGTACTTCAGTTTCTCATTCAGCAGTGCAGAAGGCTGCGGTCGCTCGAGCCGCATATCGCCCAGGTCCTGCACTGTGTAACCGAGCCGTGAGATTCGTTGGTTCAAACGCGCCACACGCAAAGCGGCGGGCCCGATATCGACACCCGCCATGCTCGCGCCGTAACCGAGCGGCACACCTAATATGCTGACTGATTTTTGTACTTCTGTAGACATCAGCTACCAAAGTTGAAGCCGCCGCCACCGCTGCTGCCCTGACTGGGGAAGAATGGTCTCAGGAGGCCTGCGAGCGCGGCAAGGTTTCGTGTCTGAATAAGTAATTCGCCCGGCCCGGTAAACTCCGCGACGATTCCTTCGCCGCTCATCATACTGCGGAAGAAACCGGCAGCCGCTTTGCGAAGTGTGTATTGAGTTGTGCCTTCCCACGCAACGAGATGTCCGGTATCGACAACATATCGTTCGCCGGGTTGAAGTCGCTTGCGGTGGATCGCACCGAAGGAAGAGACAAGCAGCAGTCCCTGCCCTTGGACCATCAGCACGAACAGTCCCTCACCGGAAAAGAATGATTTGGCGCCGCCCCATTTCGTGTCGACTGACAGGCTGGCGTCACCGGCGAGATACGAGCTCGATTGCACAAAGAACGGCTGGCCCGTTAGCTCGATCGCAGCGACGTCACCTGGCGCGCCGGGAGCTAATGTTACTTCTCCGGGTCCACCGCGTGCAGTAAAGGTCGAGATGAATGCTGACTCACCACCCGCGGCCCGCTTAATCGCGCCGAGGAATCCACCCTTCATCTGCGCTTGAAGTTCTACATTAGCTGACATCGACACCATCGCGCCTGCTTCCGCCTGGATCGATTGCTCAGCTTGAAGACGAAGGACGGCCAGCGAGAACGACGGTTGATGTAAAACTTCATAGTCGTAGCCTCTACCATGGCCCCGCGCGTCTTCATCGATCTGAATACCACGCCCAGCTCCAGCACTCGCCGGTGCCGCCGGCGCCGACGTCAAACGATGACCACAAGCTCCACAGAAGGTCGAGCCCGCTAGCAATTGGGCTCCGCAATTGGGACACGTCATAAAGAACTCCTAAGTCAGTTGCAGGATTTACAAGATTAGACATGATTTATATGTTAATCCTGTAAAATCCTGTAATCCTGTATCAAGGCCGGATCCGGTACAACATCCGTGGAAACGGAATTGTCTCTCGAATATGCTCGATGCCGCACATCCATGCGGTGCATCGTTCGATACCCATTCCGAACCCGCCGTGCGGGATGCTGCCGTAACGACGCAAATCGAGGTACCACTGAAACGCCTCTTCCGGAAGTTGATGCAATGCGATCTGCTCCTGCAAGAACTCCAGCGACGTAGCGCGTTCACCACCTCCGATCACCTCGCCATAACCTTCCGGCGCAAGCACATCCACTCCGAGCGCAATCTCCGGCCGCTCAGGATCTCTCGCCATGTAAAACGCCTTCACGGCTGCCGGATAATGATGGACCATCACCGGCTTCTCAAACTGGCTCGAAATATACGTTTCGTCAGGCGCGCCAAAGTCGCCACCCCATTCAAACTTCGACTCCAATACACCTTTTTCAAATCCTTCATGAAGAAGCTTGACCGCATCGTCATAATGAATTCGCGGAAACGGCGACACGATCGATTCGAGTTTGGCAGTGTCGCGCTCCAGCACTTTCAGCTCTTCACTTCTCTGTTCCAGCACTTGCGCCGCGATGTATGAAAGCATGCGCTCGGAAAGACTCATCACATCGTCGAGCGTCGCGTACGACATCTCCGGCTCAACCATCCAAAATTCCGTCAGGTGCCGTCGAGTCTTCGATTTTTCAGCCCTGAAAGTCGGACCAAAGCAATAGACTTTCCCAAAAGCCGCGGCAGTTGCTTCGTTGTAGAGCTGACCCGATTGCGTCAGATAAGCCTTCTCGCCGTCGAAATAATCGACTTCGAAGAGTGTAGTCGTTCCTTCACACGCAGCCGGGGTAAAGATCGGTGAATCGCAGAGCGTGAAGTTGTCGTTATCGAGAAAATTTCTTACTGCCTGGACTACCGTATGTCTAACTTTCAAAACCGCATGTTGCCGGCGAGATCGCAACCACAGGTGCCGGTGGTCCATTAGAAACTCAGTGCCGTGTTCTTTCGGAGTGATCGGATAATCGTGAACTTGCTGTAAAATCTCAGCATCGATCACGTCAATCTCGTATCCGCCCGGCGCGCGACTATCAGCACGCACGGTGCCCTTGATCACAAGTGCCGATTCCTGGCCCAGTCCCTTCAACGCTTCCCACAACTCGGGCGAGATCGCGTTTTTCAGAACGACACACTGCACCACGCCCGTGCCATCGCGCAGTTGCGGAAAAAGGATCTTGCCGCTCGAGCGCATGTTGTAAAGCCATCCTTTAAGAATTACTTCAGCGCCGTCGTGTTTTGAAAGTTGGTTGATGTAGGTGTGATTGTCTGTAGCGATTGCTTGTGATTGCGTTGTCATCGAAAACCCGAGGGTCTAAGCAGTTAGTTAATTCGTTCCTTTAACATTCGTCGCAGTGTGGGGAATCTTTCGAGCCATTCGGCGGCCTGCAAAACTATCTGAAGTGTGGGCTCAATGAAGTGCTGATAGACCGCGGACCTTCCGCAAACTGCGGTTTGATAAGAGAAGGTTCCTGTGGCTTTCAATCCGCGTTGAATCGTCATGAGTCGAAACTCGAGAGCGAATTCATCAGGATCAATCGCACCTAGCCCAAGCAGGCGTCGCTCTTCAAGAAAGTACAGACGATGAGCACGCAGCTCAGCCAGCGAGGGCGGACACGGTTGGCGATCCAACAGGAATGAAACCAGGTCGTAACTTGCCGGGCCCATGCGAGCATCCTGATGGTCCACGATTCTGATCCGTTTCTTGTTGTCGATCATCAGGTTCGAAGCGTGGTAATCGCGGTGGCACAACACGCGTGGCACGGCTGCCAATTCAGCGGCAATATCGTTTAGCTCGGCCTTTAACTCAGCGGTCTCTGCATGGCGCAATGTTTCACCACGTAAGCTGCCAAAGTAATGGTCAAAAAAGAAATCGAGCTCCCAGGAAAGCTTTGCCTCGTCAAACGCGAGCTTGCCGGCGATCGAATGCATTTGATAAGCACGCTCAGTCGCGTTTTGAATCTTCGCGATCAGAGCGATCGCTTGCTCTTTGTAAGCTTCGCACTGCTCGTCGGATTCATCTTCATAAAAACGAAATAGTTGCCGGTCCCCGAGATCCTCCTGCACGATAATACCGGCGTTCCCGTCAACTGCATAAATCTCCGGCACCGGAATTTCACACTCCAGGAAGAGCCGGGTTACATCGAGATAAGGATGGAATTCCGGATCGAAAGGCTCCGGATAAACGGCGGCTACCGCGGTGCGATTTTTCCATCCGATGCGGTAATACTGGCGAGTTGAAGCGTCGGGCGTGAGGGGAATGACTTCCTTACTTGCGACTCCTTGCTGCGTGATGAATTGAGCAAGTCGATCTGACGCGGAGAACTCAAATACGTTGGAAATCACAGGTTTCGGAGCACTCATTGGGTTCATTGCCAAATTCCGATTGCCAATTGCCAATTTTCAGACGTGCTCAAACTTATTAAAACTTTGTAACTATGAATTGGAGGGGCTATCGGAAATCGGCAACGGCGGATTGTATCACAAGAGGACGACAAAGTTTTCACCCTTGAAATAACCGGGAAGCGCTTTTTCCGGTGGCGTTTTGCCCTCTACTAACCGGCGTGGCACTACCACGACATTCTCTATAACCTCACCGGCGTTAATTCTCACGTTACCCGCGAGTATGGCTCGATTAACTCTTGCACCCTCGCCAACTGCAACATCGTCCCACAGGATTGAATCAACAACCGACGCCGTCTCGGAGATAACGGTACCTTCACCGGCGTCGTAAGTCTTTCCAACTTCTTTCAACAACTCAACACTGATGTCGAGATATCTTTTTAACGTTGAGAGCTCACGCCACTTTCCCGAAGTAACGTGAGCAGCAACGACTTCCGCGTTCGCAATCGCCTGCGGATAAACGTCTGTAGTTGAGTGTGAGAAGACACCGCGAGGAATGTATTCGAAAATTCGTGGCTCGAGAATCTGTATGCCCGTGAACATCAGTGGCTCTTTGTCGTCTTCGGCCGGCATTCCGCCGAATGCTTTGACGTGACCGTCTTCGGTTTCAACCACACTGAAACGCTCGCGCCGGGTGTTGGGAAGCAGAACCAACGTAGCCAGAGCCTTTGCGTTTCGATGAGTCTCGAGCGCGGCATTCAAATCAATATCAGTGATTATTTTTCCGTTGACGGCAATAAATGTCTCGCGTTCGAAAAACTCGCGTGTGTTATCGAGCGCTCCACTGGTACCAAGAATTTCAGGTTCTTCAACGTAATGAAGCTTCACGCCGAAGCGGCTGCCATCGCCGAGTGCTTCTCGAACTGATTCGGGCCGGTGATGCAGGTTAACTACGATCTCATCGATTCCATAACCGGCGAGGTATTCGGCGACGTAGCCGGCCAGCGGTTTTCCTAAAATGGGTATGGCGGGTTTGGTGCGATCTTCCGTGAGTGGCCAGAGGCGTGTGCCGTAACCGGCAGAAAGGACGATCGCGCGCATCGGCCCTAACGATCAGGAAGCCTTGGAGGCGTCGCGCATGACGAGATCGAACGTTCCGGGCGCGACTTTGCGGAAGCGGGTGTTGCGATTGAGGGACACTGCGACGCTGATCGTCGGGTTTTGACCAGTGAACTTGAAACCACCTTCGAGCAGACGATTGTAGAGCTCATTGACGTGAAGTGGTCCACCTTCTTCGCGGAGCAACAGCGTCACTGCCTGAGGGATCGTTCGATCCATGAATCGATCGCTGATTGCTTCGACGTTGTTGCGGATTGTCGGAATCTGTGTTCGTCGATCGACCGAAGCCTGTGCTCGTGACGGTTGTGACTGGCGCATCGCCGCTTCGAGCTCGGCGTCTGACGGCAGGCCCAGCGAAATATTTCCGGAAGCTAAAACTGACGACAGCAGACGGTAAATCGCCGCTTCAGTTTGACTGGCCAACGTGTCCATCTCCGCCAATTCAGCACGGACGCTGTCGGCCTCGGCTTCCAATTCTCGAAGACGAGCGGCCAGATGCATTCGTGCCGCGCGCGATTGGCGCAGGCTTTGTTCGAGGCGTGACAGCAGGTTCTCACTCATCAGTGCGTGATTCTAAGAGTAATTAGACAGGATTTACAAGATTTTTCATGATAGACAGGATTCATCTTGTAATCCTGAATATCTTGTTAATCCTGTCTAATTTAACGGTCGCGGTCGAGAATGTAGGCTGGAAGCGCTTTCAGAGAATCAGAATATTCCGAGTCTGGCAGGATTTCGAGCGCGGCGCTTGCCTTCTCCGCATACTCGTCAGCGCGTGCTCGCGCTTTTTCCAACGCTCCGGTGCGAACCAAGGCCTCACGCAGATCATCCTGCGCGATCGTGTCGTACTTCCCTTCCCGCAACACCGTTTGGACCATCTCGAGCGTTTGCGGCTCGGCTTCTCTCAAGTAGATCAACGGCAGGGTTACCTTTCCTCCCAGCAGATCGGCACCCGCGGCCTTGCCCAATGCATCTTCACTTGAAGTGAAATCAAGCAGGTCATCGATCAACTGGAAGGCGGTGCCGAGATTGAGACCGTAATCGCGTAACGACGCCTGCTGCTTCTCGCCAGCGCCACCGAGAATCGATCCGATCTCACAACTGGCGCTGAAGAGATACGCAGTCTTGCGTTTGAGCACGTCGAAGTACTGTGCTTCAGTCACGTCAGCATGGCCCAACAACGTTAACTGCAACAGCTCTCCCTCAGTCATTTTTCGCGTGACCCTGGTGAGGATGTCGAGTACCGGCAACGATCTTTCGGCAAGGCTGGTCTCAAACGCGGACATGTAAAGCCAGTCGCCCATCAGCACGGCCGTCTCATTTCCGTAAAGCGCGTTGACTGTCGGACGCTTGCGACGAAGGTCTGCCTTGTCAATGACGTCGTCATGGACCAGCGTCGCTGTGTGCAGAAACTCCATCACCGTCGCCATGCGAATCGAGTTGTAACGCGAGCCATCGCCGCCGACCGCGTAGTTTGAAAGGATGGTCAGCGCGGGCCGCACGCGTTTGCCGCCGGACGCGCGCAGATACTCACCGAGGTAATCGATCACCTGAACGTTCGAACGCGCCTGGCGCTCGAATTCAAGTTCGACCTGCATGAGCTCGTTCGAGATGAGGCTAAAGATCCGGCGTGCCGAAATTCTTGCCTCTTCATCCAGTGCAAGTATGTGGCTTGACGTAGTCATGACAACTGCGGGGGTTCAGTTTGAACGATAGTTCGTAAACTGCATGTGAATGCCGAAGTCTTTGTCCTTCAGCTTGGCTATGATGTCCTGGAGCGTGTCGCGATCGCGGCCGGACACGCGAACGATGTCACCCTGAATGGAAGCCTGGACCTTTGCTTTACTGTCCTTGATGAACTTAACGACCTCTTTGGCTTTCTCCTGCGGAATGCCTTCCTGGATCTGTGCTCGTTGTCGGACTGTGCCACCGGCCGCCGGTTCAATCTTGCCGTAATTGAAGGCTTTCAGCGGAACACCGCGACGCACGAGTTTCTGTTGCAGGATGTCGTTCATGTTGCGCAGGCGCGTCTCATCCTCGGCGCTCAGGACCAGTTCATTTTTCTCGTGCACGACGTTGGCTGCGCTTCCTTTGAAGTCGAAACGCTGGCGCACCTCTTTCAGGGTCTGGTTAAGTGCATTTGCAATCTCGGCGGAGTCGACCTGAGAGACAATATCGAAGGAATTCTGCTGAGCCATTGACTGGAGAATACCACCAAAAGCCAGCATGTGAAAGTTATCTCATGCTGGAACTCTCCCTTTGCGACAGAAACCTCTTTATGAATTGATGCGGAAGAACCTTCTGAAATTGTCACTCGTGACTCGGCCGATTTCCTCAATTTCCCTTTCGTGGATCCCGGCGAGACAGCGAGCGACTTCGACGACGTACGCCGGCTCGTTTCGTTTGCCGCGATACGGGATCGGCGTCAGGTATGGACAATCGGTCTCAATCAGCAAACGATTCAAAGGCACTTGCTTCGCGATCTCGCGCAGTTCATTCGCTTTCTTGAAGGTAACGATGCCGGAAAACGAGATCATGAACCCGAGCTCAATTGCCCGTTGGGCCAACTGCATGCTGCCGCTGAAGCAATGAAAAACTCCTCTGCGTTCCGCTGTGGCATAATCACTTTCCAAAATCTCAATCGTCTCAGACTCCGCCTCGCGTGTGTGAATGACTACCGGAAGATCGCACTCGCGCGCCGCTCGAAGTTGCCGCTTGAAAACCGCGATCTGCACGTCGCGCGGTGAGTTGTCGTAATGAAAATCGAGACCAATCTCACCCCAGGCGATCACTCGCTCACTCTGCACGAGCGTCTTTATTTTGTCTTCGGCTTTGTCGTCGTAGAGGCGAGCGTCATGAGGATGCGTGCCGATCGCGGTGTAGACGGATGCGTGCTTCGTTCCCAACTCAACCGCGCGTTCGAACACGCCACTGTGCGGATCTCCCGTTCCAACGTTCAAGATCGTCGACACGCCTGCCGCGCGAGCACGCTCGATAATCTCATCACGATCGGCATCGAACTCTGGTCCATCGATATGCGCATGAGAGTCGATAAACATTTTTATCTGCCACAAAGAGGCACAAAAGGCACGAACTCATTTTGTGCATTTTGTGCCTTTTTGTGGCTCACTTTAAACGTGCGCCGTTTGGGACGTCTTCGGTAAATGTGGCGATTACCGGACGGCCCTCTTCACCGTAAGAAGCAGCGACCACCATTCCCTGAGACTCGTGACCGCGTAACTTGCGTGGCTTCAGGTTCGCAACTACTACCACCTTGCGACCGATAAGTTTTTCGGGTTCGTAGTATTGAGCAATGCCTGCCAACACCTGTCGCGGCTGCTCTTCCGCCAGGTCGATTTTCAACAGCAATAATTTGTCAGCCTTCGGCACGCGTTCAGCAGACAACACCTGGCCCACCCGCAAATCCACTTTCGCAAAATCATCAATCTCGATGAAGCTCGTCACGCCGACTGCATCGGCCTCCGTTGCATGCTTCATCGGCGGCGCAGGTTGTGTCGCGGAAGCAGTAGCAGCACTCGCGGCGACCGCATCAGCTTCCGTGGCATGAACGCCAGCGGGCCTCTCGCCCGCGTTGATCTCCGACATGATCCTCGCTTTGTCCAATCGTGGAAACACCGGCTGGACGTCGCCGATCGCAGCGCCCTCTTTAAGCTCGCCCCACTTGAGCTCGGACGGATTCATTTGCGCGGGCGAACCGTCGAGACCTAACTGGTTCCAAATCGCGCGACTCGCACCAGGCATAACCGGATGCAACAGCACGCTTAACCAGCGAAGCGATTCAGCCGCTCGATATAATACGACGTTGAGCGTCTGTTTCTGGTTCTCATCTTTCGCAAGATCCCACGGTTTCGCGTCCGTGATCATCTTGTCAACGCGCGCCACCATGGACCATGCTGACTCCAGCGCCCGGCTGAACGCGAGGTTTTCGAAGTGCAATAAAAACTGATCGCGCGCATGTTCGATGAAACCGGCGACAGTCGTCTCGTCGGTATCCACTCCGGTGCGCTTGGCCAGCAGCAACTTGTCTTCCGGGATCACACCTGACGGAATTCGCGAATCGCAATAACGCGCAATCATTGTCAGCGTGCGGCTCGACAGGTTGCCCCAACCGCTCGCGAGATCGCTGTTCGCACGATCGATCAAACCTTCATATCCGAAACGCCCGTCCTGCCCGAACACCATTTCACGAAGACAGAAGTAGCGAATTGCGTCGATCGTAAAGTGTTTTTGCAGAACGTCGAGCTCAACTGTATTACCGAGAGTCTTCGACATCTTGCGGCCATTCGGATCGACCCACATGCCATGAGCCACGATCGCGCGCGGCAGTTCGATACCAGCTGCGATCAAAAAGGCAGGCCAGTAAACCGCGTGAAATCGCAAAATATCTTTGCCAACAAGGTGCAGCGCCGGCCAAAACTTCTCGAAACCAACTGCCCGCTGGCGTTCCTCATTTCCAAACCCAATCGCGGTGATGTAGTTGGTCAACGCGTCAAACCACACGTACATCGTGTGCGCCGGATCATCAGGTACCGGCACGCCCCAACTCACGGAAGTCTTCAAACGACTAACCGAAAGATCCTGAAGCCCACCGCGTACGAAGCTGATCACTTCATTGCGTCTCGATTCAGGTCTGACAAAATCCGGCCGACTCTCGAGCACCGACAGCAACGCCTCGTCATAATCCGAGAGGCGAAAGAAGTAGCTCTCCTCCGATACTCGATCCAGAGGTGTGTCATGAACGAGGCACGTCGGCGCTTCGCCTTCGGCTTTTGGTTTCTGAAACTCGTCTTCAGTTTTGTAAGCCGCACAGGCAGCGCAGAACCAACCTTCGTAGTGACCTTTGTAGATTGCGTCGTTGCCTTTCGGCGTTTTTGCTTTCGCGCACCGGCGCCAAAGCTCACTGACGCCCTGGTAATGAAAAGGCTCAGTCGTGCGCATGAAGATGTCGTAACCACCGTGTTCAGTGTCCAGACCAAACTCGCTGGTCATCTTCTTGTAATAATTGACGACGTAGTCTGCTTGTTGCTTTGGCGTTCGCCCGGCACGCTCTGCGGCGCGTTCGATGTTGATGCCGTGTTCGTCGGTGCCGGTTAGGAAATAGGTCTCAATGCCGCGCTGCCTTTTCGCGCGCGCGATCGTGTCTGCCACGATCATGGTGTAGAGATGACCAAGATGTGGCAGACTGTTGGCGTAGTAGATTGGTGTGGTGACGTAGAAAGTGTTGTTCATCTGTTCGGCGTTGTAATTTGTTTCTCTGCGGCCCCTCTGCGAGTCTCTGCGTCCTCTGCGTTAAAGAGTGTTTCAACGCGGAGAACGCTGAGGTACGCAGAGCTACGCAGAGATAACTCTAAGGCTTTTTCGCAAACTCATTCCCGGATTAAACCGCGGCTTCTCAGGCATATCGGCAAGGCGCGCCCCGATCGCCAACGCAATCTTCCTCCCATCTTTAGTCCTTTCCTTTTATGAGGGCCATGGCTTCGGCGCGTGTGCGCGGATCTGTACGGAAGCCGCCGAGCACTGCCGACGTCACCGTCTTCGCATCGGCCTTCCTGACCCCGCGCAACGTCATGCACGTGTGTTCAGCTTCGATCACAACCATCACACCGAGCGGCTTGAGACCCTCGAAAAGTGTATTCGCGATATCGGTCGTCAACCTTTCCTGGAGTTGTAAGCGCCGGGAAAACGTCTCGGCAAGGCGCGCCAGTTTTGAAATACCGAGAATGCGACCGCCCTTTGGGATGTAAGCGATGTGACACCGGCCGACAAAGGGTGCAAGGTGGTGTTCGCACAACGACGCGATGCTGATGTCTTTCACGATCACCATCTCGTCGTGCTTGTCACCCGGCAGAGGGATCACGTGCTGCGCCGGATCTTCACGCATGCCGGAAGTCAACTCCGCGTACATCTCCGCGACACGCTGCGGCGTCTCCTGCAAGCCGGCCCTTGCGGGATCTTCACCGATCCCTTCAAGGATCATCCGCACGCCTCGCGCGATCAGTTCGAGATCGACATCCGTCTTTTCTTCTGTGTTCATCCGTGTTCCCGTATTTTCGCCAATGCCAGTCGAGCAGCCTCCTCCACCCTCTTCAAAGGCACGTTTGCCTTCGCGGCACTCTCCCGGCACTGCTCAAACTCCGGCATCTCGTTTACCACGCGCCCATCGAGATGCGCTACTTTAACATCTATCGGTCCATACTGCGTTTCCACGCGCACCACACTTCGTTGCAGCGCACGCCTCGCCACTTCATAACTGCGCACACCGAGCGTTGTCGTTTCCATAAACAACAACTTCATCACCGCTTCCTTTTCTTCAGGTGCGCAAAGTACAGACAGCAACACTCCAGGCCGGTTCTTCTTCATTTGCACTGGCGTGAAGAAACAATCGAGCGCGCCTGACTCGAGCACGCGGTCCATTACGTGACCGATGATCTGCGGTGACGCGTCGTCGAGATTGGTCTCGATCATCCACAGGCGCTCGTCAGTTGCAGCATTCGGCTCCGTCTCACCAACAAATACCCGTAGCACGTTTGGAAAGTCCGGATATTCGCGCGTGCCTGCGCCATAGCCCGTGCTCTCGGTGACCATTTGCGGAACCGGTCCATACTCGTTGCAGACAGTCGTGATGATCGCTGCACCGGTCGGCGTCAGGAGCTCACCTTTTATCTCACCTGCGTAGAACGGCACTCCTTTGAGCAGTTCCGCGACAGCCGGTGGCGGAATCGGAAAACGTCCATGAGCCATCTGGACCATACCACTGCCTACGTGCAGCGGCGAACACACGAATCGATCGATCTTCAAAAAGTCAAAACAGATCGCAGCACCTACGACATCGACAATCGCGTCGAGGGCGCCGACTTCGTGAAAGTGAACGTGATCGAGGGGTTCATTGTGTACACGAGCTTCGGCCTCGGCGAGTCGCGTGAAGATCTGCACCGCACGCTGTTTCACTGATTCCGATAAGCCGGATCGCTCGATGATCTCCTTGATATCCGCAAGGTGACGGTGTTTGTGCTCGGGCGCCGTCTCAACTCGTGCATAAGTCGCACTCAGACCCGATCGATTGACTGTTTCAAACTCGACACTGAACCCGCTGACTGAAAGCAGAGAGAGTTGTTGACGCAGGAAATTCGGATCGACCCCCGCGGCAACCATCGCGCCGAGTATCATATCGCCGCTCGCGCCGGCAAAACAGTCGAAGTAGAGAGTCTTCATGATTGAAACATCGGCAACACCTCGCCGGCTTTGCCTGTGATCACTTCGTCACACAGGTCGGAAAGCGGTGTGCGCTCGGGGTTCACTTCACAAACGTACGCGCCGGCGGCCTTCGCTATCTCGGGAATGCCGGCAGCGGGATAGACCAGCCCCGATGTCCCGATCACCAAACACAACTCACATCGTGATGCACGCTCCGCCGCAAACTCAAACGCTCCCAGCGGCAACATCTCGCCAAACAACACCACATCAGGCCGCAGGAGGTTGCCGCATTCCAGACATGCATCCGGGCGCTTCTCTTCCGTTGACATGTCGTGTGAGAAGCGACAGCGAGTGCATCTCGCTCGCCAGATGTTGCCATGAAGTTCGACAACGTCACGCGAGCCAGCTTTCTGATGTAGGCCGTCTACATTCTGCGTAACAAGGGTGAACTCGGCAAATCGGTCCTGCCAGCGCGCGATCTCCTGATGTGCCGCATTCGGCGCGAGACTCGCCAGAATGTTGCGACGGTAATCGAACCACTCCCAAACCGCGGGCAGGTCGCGCTCGACCATTTCTGCGGATGAAATGATGTCGAAAGGTAATCCTTTCCAAACTGCCGTGTGGCCTCCACCGCGAAACGTCGGCACGCCCGACTCGGCGGAAACGCCGGCGCCGGTCAGCACGAGTACCCGCTTAGCGCGAGCAAAGCGCTCCCGCAATTCTGAGGAAATCTGCATTTGCGGGATGGTAGCAGATAGATCTTTATAGGGCCTACAGGACCTACAAGTCATATAAGACCTATATTTTGTTATACTCTGCGCTTTTTATGGCCCTAACAGATCTTCAACAAAAGCTCAGAGAGCGCATTCGCTCCGCCGCGCGAGAGACGTTTGGCGTTGAAGTTCAACAACTCAGCGTCGAAACTCCGCCGCGCCCCGAGCTCGGGGACCTTGCCTTCCCTGTCTCTTTCGAGCTCGCAAAACTGATCAAGCAGGCTACCGGCGAGAAACAAGCGCCGCGCGCAATCGCTGAGAAGCTCAAACCTCAACTCGAAGACATCGAAGAAGTTTCGCGGGTGGAGATCGCGGGCGCCGGTTACATCAACGTCTTTTTCGATCGCGCCAGGCTGCTGAGTCTGTTTGCTGGTCCAACTCAAGAGAGTGCAAAGCAGTTAGACCAACCAAAGCAGATGGTTGAGCACACCAGCATCAATCCAAACAAAGCCGCGCACATTGGTCACGTGCGTAACGCGGTGCTGGGTGACACGTTTGTACGCATCCTGAAAGCTGCGGGCGATCGTGTCGAGGTCCAGAACTACATTGACAACACCGGCGTGCAGGTGGCTGACGTCGTCGTCGGCTTTCTCCATCTCGAGCAGATGGATCTCAACCACATCAAAGCTCTCGATGCCTCGCTCAGTAAAGACTATCCGTTTGATTACTACTGTTGGGATCTCTACACGCGCGTTGGTCTCTTCTACCGCGACGGAAACGCGGGCGGCGAAATGAATCCGGAGAAGATCAAGCTGCGCAATGACGTGCTGCATGCGCTTGAAGAGGGCGGAAACGACATCGCGGAGATTGCCGATTACGTGGCGACGCGAAACGTCGAATGCATCATCGACACGATGGAGCGACTCGGCATCCGTTACGATCTGCTCGCGCGTGAGTCAGACATTTTGCATCTGCATTTCTGGGAGCGGGCTTTCGAGCTGATGAAGAGCACTGGAGTGATCAGGTATGAAACCGAAGGCCGACACGCACGCTGCTGGGTCATGCCGTTTGAATCACACACAGGTACTGACGAACACGAGTCAGACAAGATAATCGTGCGTTCAAATGGAACTGTCACGTACACCGGCAAAGACATCGCCTATCAACTCTGGAAACTCGGCAAGCTCGGACTTGATTTCAATTACAAAGTCTTTCGCCATTATCCAGACGGTCACGTTTTGTGGGTAACAAAAACAGAGCCTGGAACCGAACGGCCGCAGTTCGGCGGCGGCGTAACTGTCTACAACGTCATCGACTCGCGGCAATCTTATCCGCAGGAGATTGTCGCCCGCGGTGTCGCCGCTGTCGTCCCCGAGATCGGAGCGGAGGCGAGCATTCACTTCAGCTACGAGATGGTGGCGCTCTCGCCAGCCGCATGTGAAGAACTCGGTATTCAACTGAGCGACGAGGATCGTTCCCGACCCTACATCGAGATGAGTGGTCGCAAGGGATTGGGCGTAAAGGCCGATGATCTGATCAACCAACTCGAGGCTGGAGCGCTGACGGAAGTTGAAAAGAGAAATCCGGATCTTTCAGAGAATGACAAGCAGGCCACGGCTCATGAGGTCGCAGTCGCTGCGCTGCGTTACTTCCTGCTGAAATTTACGCGCAACACAGTGATTGCGTTTGATTTCAAAGAAGCGCTTTCGTTTGAAGGCGAAACCGGGCCGTATTGCCAGTACGCAGCGGTGCGGACCAACTCCATCTTCCGCAAGCTCGGTAACGAAACTGTTGCTGCTGCCGATGCGTTAATAGAACAGGTGGTTAGTGATAGTGCCTTGCAGGCGAGAGTTGCGGAGGTGTTGTCGGGTGACAGTGGCACTGAGATTTGGTCGCTGCTGATGCTTTCCCAGCAGCTCGACGAAGTGATCGCGCAGTGTCGCAATTCTGCTGAACCGGCCAATCTCGCGAAGTACACTTTCTCCCTCGCCCGTTCGTTTAGCCGCTTCTATCACGATCATCGAATCATTACGGAGGAGGACGACGTACGACGAGGCGTGCTGATCGCGGTAACGAAAGTGATAAGAGCTCAATTGACGAACGCCCTCGCCATCCTGGGTATCAATGTACCAGAGCAGATGTGAGCTTCCTTTGCGCTTTGCGCGAGAACCTGCTGTACTTTTCCGAAAGTCTGAGAGTATAAAAACACCATGTTAATCGTAATGAAGTCTGACGCGACCGACAGTCAAATCGAGGCTGTCCAGAGCGTGATCGAAGAATTGGGTTTTAAGGCGCATCCGATGCCCGGCGCCACGCGCACTGCCATCGGCATCACCGGTAACCAGGTCGCAGTCGATCCATCTCACTTCGAAAACCTGGCCGGCGTCGCGGAAGCGATCCGCGTCAGCAAACCGTACAAGCTGATCACACTCGATCTGCGACCGGAAAAGACCATCGTGCGCGTTGGCGATGCGACGATCGGCGGAGATGAGCTGGCGATCATCGCTGGTCCATGTGCTATCGAGAGTCGCACACAGGCTTTTGCGATCGCTGAAGCCGTCAGGCGAAGCGGTGCTCGCTTCTTCCGGGGCGGCGCTTACAAGCCGCGCACGTCACCTTATGCGTTTCAAGGATTAGGCGAGGAAGGGCTCAGAATCCTGGCCGATATTC
Organism: uncultured Acidobacteriota bacterium; assembly: GCA_963826255.1. Lineage (GTDB taxonomy): Bacteria > Acidobacteriota > Blastocatellia > Pyrinomonadales > Pyrinomonadaceae > PSRF01. The sequence goes on along the minus strand of CAWGWK010000002.1, from coordinate 2,862,158 downwards.
GTGAAGCTTACGGTCTAAAGATTGTTACGGAAGCACTCGACGAGGCGGGCGTGGATCTGGTTGAACGTTACGGCGACATGATCCAGATCGGCGCGCGCAACATGCAGAACTTTTCGCTGCTGCGCCGGGCCGGCAAAGCTCGGCTGCCTGTCTTGCTCAAGCGTGGTCTATCAGCCACGCTCGACGAATGGTTGCTGGCGGCGGAGTACGTGATGGCGGAGGGCAACTATCAGATTGTTCTCTGCGAACGAGGCATTCGTACCTTTGCGCAGCACACACGAAACACTATGGACCTCGCTGCGATTCCAGCGGTGCGACGTATTTCCCACTTGCCGGTGATTGTCGATCCGTCGCATGGCACCGGAAAGAATTTCATGGTGATACCGATGGCGCGTGCAGGCGTTGCGGTGGGCGCTGATGGATTGATAGTTGAAGTTCACGACCAGCCTGAGCACGCGCTTTCAGATGGCGCGCAGGCGTTAACACTCGAGCAGTATGACGAGTTGGTTAGCGAGGTGCGGTCGATCCATGAAGTAATCGCACCTGCCGCAGTCGGTTAATATCTAGGCCACAGATTACACGGATGAATACGGATTAAATCTGTCTTCATCCGTGTAAATCTGTGGCCAATATTTGTGGTAAGTCGCGGACAAAGGCAGAGCGAGGTAAAACTCGATTAAAACCGGCCGACAGAGCGTTTCGTTGCAGGTCCGTTTGCACGTGCGAAAAGAAGCCAAGCAGTGGAATCGACCGAAGTTCATCATCAGCCTTTAATTCAGCAGCCAACCCCGCAGCCTCAATTTTCTGACTGTGTAAATCGACGATAATGAGCCGTGGCTTTGCCTCACGCGCCTTTTGAATTAGCGTTTCCCTGGTTCGCGGAAAACTGATTTCCGTGCCCACTGCCTCCGCCACCGCACGAATCTTCGACACGAAAAACATGTCGTCAACAACTGCTATAATCACGCCGCTCATGATTATTCCCCCTCTGACCGACGCCGAGAAGCTGGAGCTGGGAGAAAATTCAAATCACCAGCCACCAATTTCCGACAAACTGATCATCGCATCATACAACATCCGTTACGCACGCGGCCCTTATCTGATCTCGGGCGGCCTGCGTCGCAAAATGCGATTGATGCGCCGCGCTAAACGGCCGCAACACGTTGGTCGAATGATCTCCGCCGCCGCCCGCGCATTCTCCGAAGGCAGCCTGTTGCCGCGCGTCGATGTGCTGGCGTTGCAAGAAGCGGATAAACGCACCACCCGCACCGGGGGTCATCACGTCGCGCAGGAACTGGCTGCACAACTCGGGATGCATTGGGCGCACGCTCCCGCTGGAATTCCGCGCGGCGTCGCACCCGTCAAACGGGAATGGTGGTTGGATTTTGAAGAGCCGATTGACTTGCATGATAAAGGCGACACGGGAGTCGCTTTGTTGAGTCGTCTGCCTTTGAGCGACGTCACACGGATCGATCTACCCTGGCATGAATGCCCCTGGCGGCCGCGCCTCGCAATTGCGGCAACTATCCCGGTTGGTCCACATCAGATTAGACTGTTCAACGCCCACGTGGATCCACACGCTGCCAGCGACGGACAACTGGCCCAACTCGAGGTCATCGCCGCGCAAGCCGAAGCAGCAGATGTACCAACGATTATTCTCGGCGACTTCAACACCCTATCGCGACAAAAGTGTCTCGACACGCGCCAGTTTCTCGAATCGCGTGGTTACACCACACCGATTCCGACCGGAACAGCGACGTGGCGTGGCGCCGGCCTGAGAATGCACGCTGATTGGATCTTCACGCGCGGAGTCAAGATCGAGCGATGGGGAGTTGCGAGACCGTTAAACGTGTCCGATCACTGGCCCATCTGGGCGGAAATTGCAGTTTGACTTCGACGATGCAGATAACGAGTCGCGACAATTCCCTGCTCCGCCAGGTGCGCGCCGTTCGTGATGGAAAGATCGATGAACTGATCTTTATCGAAGGACTGCGCCTGTGTGAGGAGGCGTACCGTTCCGACCTCGCGATTGAAGCAGTTGTTGTTTCCGAAGAGCTGTTACGAAAGGAACGGGCGGCGGCAGCGATTGGCGAGTTGTCTCGAGTTTCAAAACGTGTCGCATCGGTCAGTGAGAAGTTGCTCGAGTCAGTCTCTTACACGAAAACACCGCAAGGCATTATCGTACTAGCACAAAGACCTGCGGCTTCGGAAGAGCGACTCGCTACGAGCCTCGACGCCAGTCCACTGCTGGTGGTGCTACATCAGATCAACAATCCGGTGAACGTCGGTGCCATCGTGCGTACGGCGGAAGCCGCGGGTGCGACCGGCGTAATCACCACTAGAAACACGAGCGATCCGTTTTCGCCGAAGTCTCTGCGCGGCGCGATGGGATCGGCATTCAGACTTCCGATGTGGAATGGGGTTGAGTACACCGAGATGATTGAGTGGTGTCGCGGCCGCGGTATCGTCACAGTTTGTGCGGATGTCGAAGCCAGCACCGCCTACACCGAATTGGACTGGACTGGACCAAGCGCGCTCATTCTCGGACCCGAGTCGACTGGATTCACGCCCGAAGAGTTATCGGAAGCTGATCGAAGGATTTCTATTCCGATGAAAGGCATCGCTGAAAGCCTGAACGTCTCAGTCGCTGCGGGAATCTTGTTGTTCGAAGCCGCAAGGCAAAGAGTTTAGAGTTCAGCCTTTAGGCTGCATCCTTGAAGAAGCAAGCTAAAGCTTAAACTCAAACTATTCCGCTTTAATACAAACCTCGCTCGCGGGAAATGCGTTATCCGATCGTTCGTGCTTGATCCACATAACAACGGTGTAGATCCCGGGCGCAGGTTTGAACAGCTTAATCGGAAAACTAATACTACCGTTCGGGAAGGCATCAATCACTCCGCGAGCTCCGTCAGAATACGTAAACGGCGGCGGCACCCTCGGTCGCAGCACTTTACAGTCCGCCGGCACCGAATACGAGCGAGGCTGTTGCAGCCAACTGAGCCCCGGCGCTTCCGGAATTGGCTCATAACAGACCTCAACATGGCTCACTTCGTAACGGCGGTCCAGCATCTTCGCTGAGAAAAGGATTTCAGTCCCCGCTTTTGCACTGCGCCGAACCGGCCCGACTCTCAAATACCTCGCCACAAATAGTTCCACCAATCTCAGCCGCAGGTGATCGATGGCAATTCCAAAACCGACATGTGTGTGCTGCGGCGCCAGGATCGTCTTCCGATGTCCATCATTTGGCGGCTTCTCCTGGTAGAGACGGACGTGCAGGTAAGCAGTGTCCTGCTTCAAGTCCTTCAATTTCATGGACCAGGTGTTGTCAGCCGCCGAAATGTTCTCCTGTGTTGCATCTGTTCCACCTGCAAATGAGTAACGGTGGTAGGGCTTGAGACCGTCGCGACCCCAGTGACTGACAAACTGTGCGGTTGCCATGTCAACCGCGTGCTTCGTAGCAACCTGCGTCGCGAGCTCATCCATCGCGACAGCGGGCACCTTCTCGACCGCGCGTTCCTCGTTAACCATCTCGAGTAAATTCGCGCGAATCTCTGCAAACGCCTGTTCGAGATCTGCTTGTGAGAATGAGCGTGGGTCTAAGAAGGTAATGCCGAGAGACGCACTCGCCGATTTCATGAAAGCACGTCTTGAGAACTTCATAAGCTACGGCCGTGCATTACTGATTGCGCCGCGATATGCGGCGGCAAGTCCCTCGGCGTTGTCGATCGAAACTCCGAGATCGCGCAGCAGTCCATCTTCCAAACCGTAAATCCAACCATGCACAGTCAGGTCCTGGCCACGCTGCCAGGCGCTTTGCACGATCGTGGTCCGGCCTACATTCAACACCTGCTCGATGACGTTCAATTCGCAAAGTTGATCGAGACGTTCTCCTGCATCGTTGATTGTAGAAAGCAACTCTTCGTGTTCGTGAAGCACGTCCTGCACGTGCCGTAGCCAGTTGTCGATAAGTCCGAGCTCCAAATTCTCCATCGCGGCCTTAACACCACCACAACCGTGATGGCCGCAGACGATAATGTGGTCCACCTTGAGCACGTCGACCGCAAATTGCAACACCGATAGACAATTGAAATCGGTATGGACCACGACATTTGCAACGTTACGGTGCACAAACATTTCTCCGGGCAGCATGCCGACGAGCTGCGTGGCCGGCACGCGACTATCGGAGCATCCTATCCAGAGAAATGTCGGTGATTGCTGTTTCGCTAAGGTTGGAAAAAAACCAGGATCGTCTGCCTTGATACTCTCGGCCCAGACCCGGTTCTGGTCCAGCAGGCGTTTTAAATCTTTCATAGGTTATGCTTGGCCTTAGAAAATGAATAAAAGCTGGCGAACGTTTCAAACCCTTGGTGTGCATCTACTTAGGGAATCGGTGACCGGCCCTGCCCTTTGTCTGCGTAACTTGATTTTCGCTTGTAATAACATTCACTCAACCGAAAATCTGTTTGCTAGTATGGTCTCACCATGGACAAAGCAACGGAGTTTCACAAGACCTAAGCAGGCGGTCCTGTAAATTCAGAGGCTGAGAATTGTATCAATTTCTTGTCTCAGCTTCGCGGGCCGCGCGGCATTATGCCGCACATGCGAAGGAGAAGGACATTCGCTATGAGATTTACATGAACGTCACGACAAAGTAGTTGCTAAGAATTTACTATGTGCTAAAACAGGGCGAGAGCGGCAACTTCCCAAACCCTTAAGTTGCCGCTCCCGAGGGCGAAGCACGTGACAAACCCGATTGCCTCTGGGCTACGCACTTCGCTAACGTAAATGGAAATGATTAACTGGCGAACGAGAATCGCCTAAGATGCTCGCCGCCCGGATGAAAGGAATCCGGGTCTCTCCTAAAGCCAGCCACAGCGTATTTCTATTTAGAAAGTTTTGCAAGTGCAGTCGCGCCTCTTCCGGGAGGACAAGTTGATGGGGCGCGCTCACCGATCGCGACCTAACCGGCTTGGCGAGAAGCTGCGGTTGATACGGATACACTTTGGTCTGACTCAGTCAGCATTGATAGACAAACTCGCAGTCAAAGGCGAGTCGCTTTATCCGTCCAGCATCTCACTCTTCGAACAAGGCGGACGAGAACCATCACTGCTGGTTCTGCTCGCTTACTCGAAGCTTGCCGGAGTGACCATTAACGAGTTGGTTGATGACCAAGTGAAGCTGTCTGACTTGTCGATCAAGCACTGGCGTTAACACCAGGCTTGACTGACTCGGACGGAGTGGACGTTGTGTAATTAATTGTAGGGGTGGCCCTCTGCGGCCTCCCGGCCGGTTGATTCTCAACATTATTGCGGGACGACGAATGGGCGGCCACGGAGGGCCGCCCCTACAGTGTTTCTACCGCGCGTGCGCAAGGTCTTCGGCGTTTACAACGTTGCGACTGCGCGTGCAGCGACGGGTGGGACGTATTCCATTGGCATATCGCCGTTGTCTGCGCGGAGATACTGCCAGTCTTTTGGCTTCAGCGAAGCGATTAACTCTTTGCGAGTCTTCACCTTGAATGGTTTGCCGCGATAGATCTTGCCCATGCGCTGGAGGTTCTTTTCCGAAATCGCGCCTGAGAACATTAACAGCGGCCACGTAAAGTTTGGACCATTGAGACCACGCAACTTGTAAAGCCACATCCCGATCGATCCTACACGCCAAGCCATCGGTCCCCACCAGCTATACTGACCGGGCCTCAAATTCATCTTCCAGCACTTCATCATCAACTGCCATTGCAACGGCGTTAACTGCCGGGTTTGCGTCACGCCTTTTTCTTTTTCCATGCGCGTGTCGTGCAACGGCGTAAAGATTGATGGGATCAGAAACGCAAACAGCCCACGCCGCTCGATCTCGTAAACAAGATCGATTGTCTCCATCACGTCCTGATCCGTTTCGCCGGGATTGCCGACGATCAATGTCATGGCGGGAAACCAGTTGTTCTCGTTCAGCACGCGTAAACCTTCGAGCACGACGCTGGGCCAATCTTCGATTGAAAACGGCACTCCCTTGCTCGACATGATCTGTTTCGCCATGCGCACCGATCCTGTCTCCAATCCGATCAACGGCGCCAATGCTTTTTTCTGCGGATGGCTACTCAGGTACGGAAAATGGATCGGGCTCTTTGGCAACAGCAGATCGGACAGTTGTTTGATGAGCAAAGGATCGACCACCGCGGGTGCAATCGTGCAGTGACTCAACACGTGCTGCTCGACGCCCGGCGTGTTCACGATGTCAGAATAAAGGTTGACAAGCGCTTCGCGGTTCGGAAAATAGAAAGGTGTGTCAGTGTGCACTTGTCCCCAGATGAACATGTCTTCGGTTGCAAGCGAGATCTGCTTGTTTCCGTTTCGGACATTTGCGCGAACCGCCTCCATGATCTTCTCTTTTGGCAGATCGATCTGCGGGTTTAGATCGGGCACACAAAACTTGCAGCGCCGTCCGCAGCCCGTGGTCATTTCCACGACGCCAAATGTCGTGCGGGTGTCGGGAAACAGGATCGCCTCGCGTTCCATCGGGTGCTTCACTTCAATTCGTCGCGGCAGTTCTTCTCCCTGAATGGCTTTGCGAAATAGCTCGAGCGTATCCTCAGACTCGCTTCGTCCTTCAACAACGCAATCCACACTCAATTCTTCGTAAGTGTTCGTCTGAATAATCTGCCAACCGCCCGAACCACCCACGATTACCTTGAAGTTATCTCTGTAGGGACTAGCCTTGATCTTGGCAAACAACTCTCGTGAGTAATGCGAATTAATCGGCATCTTCGACGAGCCAAAAATTGAAGTGTAGACGCCTGCGGCAAACGTCACGCCCAGCGGGTTGTGCGTGGAAACAGCAACAACGCGTGTTCGTGGTCCAACAAACTTGTGCAGGTCGTCAGGAAAACACGCGACCACGTCGTCGCTGCGATACTCACGAAGCAGAGACTTCTCGACCAGCCTTACGCCTGCGGGCATATAACGCGCCGAGCCATCAGGGTTGTGCTCGACCTCACGCCATTTCGGGTACTTCCTGTTGATGATGCTCTCCATCCAAATTGGCAGAGAAGCCATTGCCATCTGAATGAAGTAGCCCGCGTGATCGATCGCTTCTGTGAGTGGAGCGGTTAAAACGATCAGGCGGCCGCCATCGGCGGGTGCTTCGGGTACTGGTTGTGAATTAGATTGCTGGCGTTTTGAGACTTTACTCGGGACGGTCATTCCGTATCTTATCCAGGGGTTGATGGTCAGAATTGCGTTCTTACACTAATGAAAACTCGTGAGGTTGACAAGTCCTCTATACGTGCTACCCGCCACAAACAAGCACAAAGGGCGCAAAAAAATCAGCGAAGCTATTTTGTGCTTTTTGTGCCTCTTTGTGGCTACATATCCGTGGCGGCTATCGCCTCGATCTCAATCAAAAAGTCGTAATGAAGCTTTCCCGTGGGAATGACTGCGCGGGCCGGGCGATGTTCTCCGAGAACCCTCGAATAGACGTTATTGACGCCTTCCCACAGGTTGATATCAGCGATGGAGATATTCATTTTGAGCACGCGGTCCCAATCACTGCCGGCAGCTTTGAGAATCTCGTGCACGTTGCGCAGCGCCTGTTCAGTCTGTTCCTCTATCGAACCAAATTTGTATTCGCCGTTGGGCAGAATAGACAACTGCCCGGCAACGAACACCAGACCGTTGTAGATGGTTGCTTGCGAATAATGTCCTGCCGGCTTCGGGGCGTTCGGGGTATTTATTCTTTTGATTTCCATAAGGCCCTCTCTCGAGACTCACGTTGGGAAAGCGCTCTCTTCGGTGACGCGTTTCGCTTGCTGGAAGTGCCTCTGTTCGTGGACCACGATGATCCTGTACGCATCCATCAGACTATAAGTGATCGGCACAGCAATCGGTGAGCTGATGATGATCCGCTCAAGGTTCAAATGTTCCGTCGCCTTCATCTTTTCAACCAGCTTGCCTTGCTGATCGACGAAGTCGTTGATCACTGATCCGCTGATATCACTCTGTGCTGGCTGGAACTTCTTTGGCGCTTTGATCTTGCGAGTGGAAGCCGGATCGAGCGACTTGATAAGCAAAGAACCAGCGAGCCCGGGAAGCAGCGGCAGACGTTGCCAAAACGTCCGCTTCTGTCCCGCGAGAACGTTGTCAACAACCGGAAAATAACCATTGTTTGAGGTGAGAAGATGATCGAAGCACTGAGCAACGCTCCAACGATCCGGGGATGGTTTCCAGTTGAGCTGTGAGACAGTTAATTGACCGAAGGTAGCCTTCGCGTTCGCGGCAAGAGTATTCGCTTCAGCTATTAACTTTGGTAAATTGGCGTGCCTTAGATCCATGACGATCCAAGATAAGAATTTTCCCGCAAAGGCGCAAAGGCGCGAAGTGTTCTTCCGCGTCTCTGCGCCCTTTGTGGGAGAGATTAGTTAATAAACTCCTGTAGGTCTTTCGCGACCCGCTCCGGGTGCTCCCAGTTTGGCGCATGTCCCGTATCCGGATAGACCTTCAACACGGCATTGCGCAACACGGCCAACAGTGACTCCTGTTCGGAGCGTGGAAATATGTTTTCCTTGTCACCCCAAATAATTAGAGTAGGTGATTTGATTCTCCTTAACTCGGCGTCCGCTTCTGGTGCAAGCATCTGAGCTATTACTTCGCGCCACACGTGCACCGGCAACTTCATGCTCTCCCTCACCACATTATCCAAAAACTCCTGCGGCAGAGGCTGAAAAGCGACGCTGATCTGAAAGTCGCGCACAAACTTTTCCGGCATCGGATCAGTTAGTGCATTTATTTCTCGCTGGAGCTCTGTGACAACGTTGTTCCTAATTTTTGTAGCTGAGCCAATCAGGACCAGCTTGTTCACTCGCTCCGGTACCTGAGCAGCAACATGCTGCGCTACAAAACTGCCCATCGAGTGGCCAACGATTGTGGCTTGCTTCACGTTCATTGCATCCATGAACGCCACGACGTCAGCCGCGAATTGCTTTAACGCGTAACCGTCGGAAGGACGATCCGAATCACCATGCCCGCGTTGATCGGGGATGTAAACGCGATACTTTTTCTCCAGCAAAGGCAGTATCGGGCTGTAAGAAAACCAGGAATCGCCATAACCGTGCAGCAGGATCACGGGTGTTCCCGATGGATCGCCCTTATAAGCGTAGCGCAGGCGCACACCGGTTTTGAGCACCACGTTTGAAAACTGCACGTCCGAAGGACCATTCGCGGTCGACGCTGTTGCGCTCGTGCTTACGCCAGCCAGCGAACTGACGCTGAGCTTCGTGTCCGCGTGTTGCCACGACTTCTCAAACTCCGCCTGGACACTGTTCGCAGCGCGGTCCTTGCCCTGCTTTCTCAAACTCTCCGCCAGTCCGAACAACGCGCGTCCGTTGCGCGGCCGTCGTAGTATCTCGTCGCGAAAGACTTTTTCCGCAGCTTTGTAATCGCCATTCGCCAACAATGCGCCGCCAAGCACTTCGCGCGTCGGCAAATCCCAGTCGGCCGGTTCGGCGTAATCAGTTGCATCTTCAGCGGCGATGGCCCTGGTCAAGAGATCGAAACCAGCTTGTTTATCTCCACGAGCAAGGGCAATCTTTCCTTCCAACGCGAGCTCAGCAACCTTCATAACGTCGATGGCGGCGTTGTTGAACAGTCGTTCCTCAGTCAGCGTCTTATCGACAGCGCGCAGCGCCGCTAATTCCGCTTCAGCCTTCGCCGTATCTTTTGAGGCTGCATACGCACTGCCACGCGCAAAATGCCAGAACCCGGTGGTGATCTTCAGGGACGCATCGGGTTTTGGCTCTTTCAAAATCTCATCCCACTTACCAAAACGCGTCAGAGACACACTCGTATATGGCAAAAACATCTCGAGCATCGGCATCGCTTTAATAACAGGCTTTACATTAGCCTCGAGCTCACGCGCCGATTTCATCGAGTCTGCATAACGTCCATTCATGGCGCTTGCTGCCGCCAGAAAGTGGATGTTGTGGTTGTAGTACATCGCAGGATACAGACCGTTATTACCGCTCTTCTGGATGTACTCGCGGTCCACAGCGATCGCGTCTACGTTTGACTGCGCCGCCTGGAAGTAATCACCTGTGCGAATGTAAACGTGCGACGGCATGTGGACCAGGTGACCCGCCTTCGGTGCGATCTTCCCTAGTCGTGCCGCGCTCGGAAGCGCTCGCTCGGGGTTCGTTGAAGCTTCGACAGCGTGAATGTAGTAGTGATTTGCGCCGCTGTGATTTGGATCGCGACGCAAAACATTTTCGAGCACCGCAACGATCTCGAGCGTTCCTTCCGCGGGTTTGCCGTCCAGAGTCCAAAGCTTCCACGGACGCAGGTTCATCATGCTTTCCGCGTACAACGTGGCTGCATCCAGGTCGTCGGGATAAGCTTTCGCCAACTCACCCATTGCGTTCTTGTAGTCAACGGCGAGCTTCTTTTGATCGGCCTGAATGTCAGCGGAGTAGCGTTTGGACAAAGCATCAATGTACGCGCGCTCGTGCTCAGACGCTTTCGGCGCCAGTTCCATGGCTTTTTTCAGATTCGTGTAAGCCTGCACGAGTGCGGGTCCGTCAGCCGGCACGTTGTAGTTCGAACCGAGGGCGATTGCGACGCCCCAGTAAGCCATGGCCATTTGCGGATCGAGTTGGGCGGCCTGTTTGAAGGAGCGCACGGCTTCTTCGTGATTAAAGGCGTACATGTACGCCAGCCCTTGATCGAAAAACTTCTGGGCTTCGGGGTTGCCGGTTGTTACCGGGTGATTGATCTCGCCTAAGCCTGTCGCCAACGTTGCGGGCGCGGGGGCCTTGGCTGGAGCGTGGCCGTGTTGGCCAAATACTACGATGGGAAACAGCAGCAGAATCGCAAACAACAGATGCTTCATTTTCAAATCTCCTGCACCGGCAATCCATGCCGGCAATGGTTGTCACAAATACACAATCTACATTTCATAACGCGCAATCGCGCTTTGAAACGGGTCACGTTATTCGACTCCGTATTTCAAATGCACCACTCTCGCTTTGCCCTTCGCGTAAACCGTGAGGATAAACAGGTCGTTAAACTTCCGCTCGTCTATAGTCGGAACCATATCGCCACCGAGCATTTTGATAACGTCGGGAACCGAATTGCTGTGACCGATTACGAGAACGCTTTCGCCGGCGCGCTCGAGTATCTTATTGACTACCTCCGTGGTTGACTCTTCGGCGATCAAACGTGGGTTGGTGGGATTTGATTTCAGGGAGATCGAAGTAACGGCAACGCCGGCTCTAGTGGCGAGTGCTTCGGCTGTTTGTTTCGTCCTCCCGAACTGCGAAGTAATGATCGTTTTGATACCCGCGTTGGCGAGTAAGCGGGCAAGTTCCTGTGAACGCAGAACGCCTTCTTTTTTCAAAGGCGGATCCTGCTTCGGCTCATCTTCTTTCTCAGCATGACGTACCAGGAATACTGTTATCGGCTTGAACTCTTCCTGAGCGCTTGCTTGTTGGAAGACCAACGGACAGATGAGTCCAACGACGAGCGTCAGAACTCTCAAATTTATTCTGTTTTTCATTTTTGTGCTTTATGTGCCTCTTTGTGGCCCTTCGTATCCTGCCACAAAGAGGCACAAAAAGCACAAAAACAGATACGGGGCTGAAGTATTAGAGATCTTTGTCCATTGGGACAAGTTCGAGTTTTACGCCGGCGGCGAGATCAAGATCAAAAGTGCCCTGTTCGGAAAAACCGCAGGACTTGTAAAATTCGATTCCGGGTAGTGTCGCCATCAACTCGAGTGCGTGAAAACCGTGAGCTCTCGCTTCGTCTTCACACCGCGTAAGGATCGCCCGCGCGATGCCCTTGCGCGCATGATCGGGATGAATGAAGAAGGCGCGAATCTTTGCGGGTTCGGACTCTGGATCGAGATAGCCTTTGTCACGGCTTGAATACTGATCGCCTCCGAAAAGAGTTTTCCGGCGGCTCCAACCACCGCAGCCCACCAGCGTGCCCGCGCTTTCAGCAACGAAATACGTACCATCTTCGATAAGATCGGTATCGACACCAAAGACCGTCGCGATGGCCGCATCGATTTGGGCATCGTTGTAGTGTTCGCGACTGAGATGCCGTGCAGACTCCGCAATCAATTGCTTAATCGCGTCCCGTTCGTCCATTGTTGCGCGACGAATAATCATCCTCCGATCTAGTTCACTGCAACTAACTGGTCCACGATCTCTCTTGCAGCGTTGGGTCTTCCCATCTTCCGTGCGTTTGCCTGCATCGACGCGAAGCGATTCGGATCACTGAGGAGCTGATCGAGTTTGTAGGACAACGTGGGCAGGTTGTTGCAACGAATCGCAACCGCGCCTTCCAGCAGGTGATCGGAATTCCGCTCCTCCTGGCCCGGGATCGGATTCACGATCACGAATACCAGGCCCTTTGCCAGTGCTTCGCATGTCGTTAGACCACCCGGCTTACCAACGACGAGATCCGAGGCAGCCATCAGTTCATCCATCTCCTGCGTGTAGCCGAACGGCTTCAAGAGAACTGTCGCGTCAGGTTTGCTGCGCGCCGCGAGTCTCGACAAACGCTTCTTCAACTCCTCGTTCCGCCCGCAAATCGCAACAACCTGTGCTCGATGCTTTAGTGGAAGCAACGAAGCGACAAGCGCATCAACTGAACCGACACCAAACCCGCCCGCCGAGAGAATAATCGTGGTCCGATCCGGCGCCAGCCCATGCTTTGCCCGCATCTCCTGCTTGTCTTTCTTGTTTCCAAATACCGGATCGATCGGGATTCCACTGACAGTAATCTTGGCAGGAGGTATGCCCAGTGCTTCGAGGTAGACGCGTGCTTCCTCGAGCGCAACAAAGTAGCGCTCGTAATGGTGGACCAGCCACATCGCATGCACGTCGAAGTCAGTTACGATTATTACCTGACGGCTCGCAAGACGCTCTTTCGCCTTCAGCCAGGACACGATTTCGGCGGGCAGGAAGTGAGTACAAACAATCAGATCCGGCTGGTAGCTGCGCAGCAGTTTGACGAGTGGACGCGTGTTGAGCTTGTCGAGCGCGAGCCGGCGGCGCTCATTTTTCCATGGCTTGTCGAGTTTGTCGTAAACCCAGCCGGGGACTTCGGGAAGTTTGTTAACAAGGTCTATGTATGCTTTTGAATAGAGATGGCGAAAGACTTTGTTTGTGTAGTTGAGAATGTCGAGATGATGTACTTCCCTGCTCTCGCCGTCTTCGCGTTGCTTGAAAGCTTTCTCGATCGCTTCGGCAGCGCGCACGTGTCCCGCGCCAGCAGACGCCGAAAGGAGGAGAACCTTTTTAAGCATGGTTGATGTGGTTGCTTAACGCCGAAGCGTTGGCTCGTTCGAATTAGTCAACGCATTCAGCGTTATAACAATCAACTTACGGGCGCGTTGGTCGCGCGGGCGCAGGCGTTGGTCGCGCGGGCGCCGCAGTAGGCGTTGCACGTGCGGGCGCAGGGGCAGCACCAGCCGGATGCGTGCGGTTGTAATCACTGATGAAGTCTTTAGTGATATCCAGGCTCGCAGCCGCATAGATGATCGGTACCCGGTTCGCATCGATCAGCAGCGTAATGCCTTTAGCCTGCGCGTACGCAGTCAACGCATTGCCGATGTCCCTCTGCAACGGATCCAGAAGCGCCATAGATTCCTTTTGATAGTTTGCCTGCGCGTCTTCGGCCCTGCGTTTGATTTCTACCTCCAGACGATCCGCCTCCTCAGTTTGCTGCGCTGTCATCCTCGCGTCTTGCACCAGCCGCTTCTTCTGAATGTCAGTACGCATCGTGTTCAGACGTTCGCGCATGCCGCGGATCTCTGTTCGCACTGGCGTGAACTTCGCCTCGATCTGCTGCATCGCGACCATCACCCGCGCGATGCCATTTTTCTCGTCGCTGAACGCTGACGAATCGATGATGGCGATATTTGCTGGAGCACCCGCGGGCCGGGTCTGCGTCTGCACCAGAACTGCGAATGCCGCAAATGCGACCACGGCTACAACTATGCGAAATACTTTCATTGCTTCAACTCCTTGAGTAGTTTTGCGTATTAAAGCAGTTTCCTTGAGAGCCGCAAAGATGTGTTGCCACAAGAAGGCACAAAAAGCACAAATGCATTCAAGGCTTGAAGACTACGTTTTGGTCGATGGCTGTGCCTTTTGTGCATCTTTTTACAATGTTCTTGCTCCTGCTTTCAAAGTTGTGGTAGCGTGCTTTAGCTTTACGTCCCCGTCGCCCGGACTTACCAGCAATATCCCAGTACTTCAAACCCCGAGGCGGCCTTCCTTTGCTTCGAAAAACCCCTGCTTTTGGAGGATATAGATGCGAGTCCGACTGATTGTCCTGATAACGGCAGTTCTGTTGCTCGGCGCGTTGATAATGGTGCCGACCATCATCGAGGCCAAACGCTCGAAGCCGGCGGCGGCCGAGACTGCCGCCGTGAAGCCGATTCAGGGAAGAAGGCAAGAAGTAACGGTCGGTGAGTCCATTCGCAATGACACCTCTCCACCGGCCCGTGAAATGAAGCAGAAGCCGGTATTCGAATCCAAAAAAGAGGCAAACCGGAACCCCAAGATCGCTAATTTTCACAGAGACGCACCCGATCGCGTGGTGCAAAATTCGATCGCCGCTACTGAATTCGACACGGCCAACATGCCCACAGTGGACATGAACTTCAACGGTATGCAGTTTCCCGGAGTCACATGCAACTGCGCTCCGCCGGACACCAATGGTGAAGTTGGAGCCACGCAGTATGTTCAGATGGTCAACAAGGGCTTTCAGGTTTTTGACAAGACCACAGGCGCGTCATTGTTAGGCCCGTCAGGTATCTCCACCATTTGGGGCGGCTTCGGTGGCGTGTGTGAGTTCAACGGCAGCGGCGACCCGGTCGTGATGTACGATCAGTTAGCCGACCGCTGGATCATCACGCAGTTTGCCGGTGTTTCAATTCCGACTGATGAGTGTGTGGCAGTTTCCACTACGGGCGATGCAACCGGCTCCTATCATCGCTACGACTTTCATCTGGGTTCCAACTTCTTCGATTATCCGCACTTGAGCGTTTGGCCCGACGCGTATTACATGAGCATGAACGTGTTCAACTCCACGGGCACGGCGTTTCTTGGCCCGCAACCTTTTGCTTTCGATCGCGCCAAGATGCTGGCTGGACTTCCAGCCACGTTCATTACGACAGGTATTACGAATGGACCTTTGGAAGAGACTTATCTACCTGCGGATCTCGACGGTTCAACGCCACCGCCAGGCGGTGCTCCCGGCGTGTTTGTTCAGTGGCCCGGGCTTGGTGCTTACAAGATCTTTCACTTCAATGCCGATTTTGCCAACCCGGCAAACTCGAGCTTTACAACCTTCGCCAGTACTCCCGCGGCAGGGTTCACGCAACTCTGTCCGTTCACTCGATCGTGCGTGCCACAAGCGGGCACTACTTCGCGTTTGGATGCAGTGGGTGACCGGTTGATGTTTAGAGTTGCGTATCGCAATTTCGGCAGTCACGAATCGGTTGTTGGCAACTACACCGTCAGTTCAGGAGCTGTTGCCGGAATTCGCTGGTTCGAACTGCGCAACGTGACCACTGGACCAGTGATGGTGGCGCAGGAGAGTACGTATCAGCCCGACGACACCTGGCGCTGGATGGGAAGCGCCGCGATGGATCGCGACGGTAACATTGCGATTGGTTACAGCGCTTCGAGTGCAACGATCTTTCCGCAGTTACGTTATGCCGGGCGGCTTGCGTCTGATCCTTTAAATGTTTTGGGTCAGGGTGAAGCGATTTTGTTTGCGGGCACCGGAAGTCAGAGTGGTACCGGTAGCCGCTGGGGTGATTACAGCTCGCTCACGGTCGATCCGATCGATGACTGTACTTTCTGGTTCACCAGCCAGTATTACTCGACGACCAGCAGCTTTAACTGGCGCACACGCATCGGCTCGTTCAGATTCCCGACTTGCGGTGGTGGCGTCCCAACGCCCACTCCGACACCGACACCAACTCCGACTCCGACCCCCACGCCAACTCCGACGCCTACTCCAACACCTACGCCGCAGCCTGTTCCGAATGCACCAAGCAATCTGATCGGCGCGGCCGTGTCTACGACGCAAGCGAATCTGTCGTGGACGGATAATTCAGGAAACGAGCAAGGCTTCCGCATCGAGCGTTGTACGGGCAACGGCTGCACAAACTTCGCGCAGATCGCGCAGGTGGGAGCAAACGTCACGACCTTTGCGAACACTGGGTTAACCCCCAATAGTCGCTACCGCTATCGTGTTCGGGCGTTCAACGCAGCCGGCAACTCGGCGTACTCAAACATCGTGACCGTCAAGACGCCGAATCGGTAACCTGCGAAGCAGACAAACCTGCGAAGCAGGTGTCAGCATAAAGCCTAGGGTGGAGCGAGCTTGCTCGCGGACCCCTAGGACCATAAATAATAAAGAAGGCTGAGCCCGCGGAGCGGGCGATAGCCGCTACCGCGCTGTCGCCCGCTCCGCGGGCTGAGAATTTTCTAATACATTTTACCTAGGGTTTCGCTCGCAAAGCCTCGCTCCACCCTAGGCTTTATGCTTGCACGCGCTTCGCGCGTTGGTCCACCCCAGGCTTTATGCTTACACGCGCTTCGCGCGTTACTCCACTAAAGGCTTTATGCTCGCCCGCTTCGCGGGCTCAATTGATCGTGAACTCGTAATCGTCGCTGCTTTCCGACAGTTTCTTATCGGCGCCGTTGTAGGCTTCAACCTTGTACCGGTAAGTTCCCTTCTCCAGCGGCTTATTGATCTTGAACGAGGCTTCATCGACGCGTTGGTTGACGTAGGGCGGAGTGATCTGATGATTATTGGGATACAGCGTGAACTTGTAATACGCCGCATCCGGGTACCCGTCCCATTTAAGTTCCAGATCCTGCGCGCTCACCGTCGATCCTGCTTTTGGATTGACGAGTTTCAGATCTCCCTTGAACAAGTGCGTCGGTGAAACGAAAAGCGTTTTGTCCGCAACGACGTTGTATTTAGTGGCGCTGATTCCCGCAATGCCTGTAGTCGCGAAGACGTATGAGTCAGTATCAAACACGCGAACCGTCAATCCCTGATACTCTTTCGGCTCAACATTCGTGATCACGAAATCACCGTCTTTATCGGTCTTCGCCTCATATGTTTTTCCACCACAACCGCTCAGAAACCGGCTGAACGTCTCGCACAGTTTCACGTCGATATTCTCAACCGGCGCGCCGTTGTATAGAACCTTTCCCTGTACGTTGCCTGTGCCCGGCGCAGGCTTTATCTTCTCAACGCCCTGGACCGGGGACGATTCGGATGATGCGGACTGTGGACCGTTCTTCTTCGTGCAACTAGCGAAAGTGAAAACCGTCAGAAGGCAGACAAGAGCAACCGGGAATCTATTGGGCATCGCCAAAATGTACCTTTCGTTTTAGTATTGGGCAGCGGATTGTATCATTATGAAAAAGATAACTACCCTTTCTCTGGTCCTGCTGTTCACGGTGACCTCCTGGTCCGCCAGTGCGAAACAAGCGGCGAACTCTGTCGAAACTTTCTGGAAAACCTTCAAAACGGCAGTCAGCAAAAATGACGTGGAGGGTGTCGCTCGTCTTTCCAGGTTTCCCATCGGAATGTCGTACGGTATACCAAGCATCAGGACGAAGGTCCAACTGACTAAACGCTACCGGCAGGTGTTCAACGAACAGAGCGATGCGGCCATTTGCTTCAGCAAAGCAAAGCCGGAGATGAATGCCGAAAACCCGAAACAGTTTACGGTCGCCTGTCCGGACGCGGCTGGGAACGAAGTCGTGATCTATCACTTCAAGCAAACGCGGACCGGATGGAAATTCACCGGACTCGACAACTTGAACGAATAACGCCGCCAGAGGACCACTACACAAAAAGTGCTTGTGCTTTTTGAGCCTTATGTCATTATTCAGCCTCTGATCCCGCCGCGAAGAGGGTTCACATGTACAAACTAAGAGCATTGTTGGTTGCCGTCATCGCGCTGTTGGTTTTCATTCCATCAGCAGTGATCTCACAAAGAACGAGCGTTTCCCGGCAATTTCCCGTCTACAACAATGGTGGCAAGCCTGATCTCGTAGTGGACCCACAACGCTTCGTCTCACAAATGGAGATTGTCGATCGGCTGTTTACGGAGGGCAGTTGCGCGCTTCAAGAAGGAGCCGTCGGTGGCACCGGCTACCGTCGCATTTTGCGTTTCGACACGGTTGTGATGAACAGCGGGGACGCTGACCTCATCGTCGGCGATCGTAGTGACCCGAATAATCCTTTTGCCGAGTTTTTCGACTTCGCCCCGTGTCACGGCCACTTCCACCTTCGAGACTTTTCGGTTTATGAACTGTTGAGTGTGGATCGCACAGTAGTTGTCGCTTCACACAAACAGGGCTTCTGCTTCGAAGATTCTTTGAAATACGATGGCGGCAAAAGCAATGGATACAATTGCACTTTCCAGGGAATAACTTCTGGCTGGGGCGACTGGTATTTCAAGCAACTAACCGGACAGTGGATCGACATCACCGGCGTGCCCGAAGGTGACTATATCGTGCGCGTTCGGATCAATGCCGTGAACACTTTTGACGAAGGCGCAAACCGCTACGCAAACGCGGTGGAAACCTCGATTCACGTTCCCAATCCACGTAACAAGGTAAGGATCGACGATTCGCCGGAAGTGCTCGCTAAGTAAACTTCAACGGAGATGAACAAATGGCAAATGCTCTGGCAGGCAGAAACATCGGAATGATCTTACTTGGTCTATGGCTGATTCTCACCGGACTCTTCGCAGTGCTTGAGGTAAGACTCAATTCGACGGCAACGATGGGCCTCGCCGTGCTTGCAATCATCGCGGGTTTGCTGATTCTGATACGCCGCTAGCTATCGTCGCAGATTGCGCAGCTTCCTGCGCCAACGGTGTAACGGAGGGTCGGGTGTCCTCATGCTTCACATATTTATCCATCCCGAAACCCAAAAATACCGTGGCCACAATGAACGCGGATGAGAAGAAGTAAGGCGACGACACACCTAACGTATCAAAGGACCATCCGAAGAAAAGCGGCGCGATAATTCGAGCAACGCCGCCATACGTCTGTTGCATTCCCATGTAAAGTCCACGCTCTCTCGGACTGATCACCCGCGACAATAGAGACGTCACACAGGGAAATGTAAACGCTGTCCCCAACGGAATCAGCGCGACAGCGATTCCCAGCATCCAGAGATTTTGCGACAGCGGCATTCCCACGACCCCAGCCGCGAGCAACAAGAGCCCAAGGCGCGAAAGCTTCGCCTCCCCCAGCCAGTCAACCATCCGTCCGAGCAGCAGCACACGCGTAAACACCGAGATCGATCCGATGTACATGAAGAAGTAACCGATCGTTTGTTCGGTCACCTGGAAGCGAGCATTGAGGAAGAGAGCCAGAACCGAAAAGCTTCCTTGAAACGCGCCGATCGAGATCGCGTAGATCCAGATCAAGCGCGACGAAGGCTCGCTCGAGTGAGAGATAACGCGCCAGATAGCCTCGCGCGAGGTGCGCCTGACTTCCCCTGCCACTGGCGCGTGTTCGCTCGCGTCGCGCGATTCAGTTAGATAGCGTGCGGCAAAGCAGATGTTTATCAGGCAAAGCATTGCCGCGATGATCCCAGGCGCGGCATGGCCCATCTGCAACGTCGCTGGACCAGGAATTAGATCGTATTTGCCCAATGTGATGGCGAAAGAACCCAGGACTGGTCCGAGCGCGACGCCAAGGTTTGTTGTCGCTGAAAGCCAACCGAGAGCTCGTGCGCGATCCTGTGGCGCGGTGGAGTCAGCCACGTATGCCTGAATGACGCCGACTGTTCCACCGCCGGCGCCCTGCACGATTCGCGAGAGGAATAACAGTAGTAGCGAGTGTGCGAAACCAAAGATCAGATACGCGATACCGGATGCCGTCAACGCAATCAGCAGCGTTGGTCTTCGGCCTACTCGATCCGAGAATCGGCCCCACATCGGCGCGCTCAGTAGTTGAGCTACAGTGAAAGCGGCAATGATGAATCCGACGATAATGCCGATGCCGAAGTGAATTCCAAAAACAGTTACTCCCGAACCGCCGAGCGTCTTCACGTAGAACGGCAGCAGCGGAATGATCATCAGCAGTCCTACCATGTCTATGAACGCGGCACCCATGAGGGTGAGGAGCTTCGGCGGAATCTTTCGCACCTCTCGCCACAGGATGTAAAGCAGTCCAATCGCAATCGCAACCAGTACGATGCGGACGATTGGTGATTGAAATGAGTTTGCGAAGTTCTGTTGCAGGAGCATTATCGACGAAGGCGAGTGTATGCTAGTCTCAGTTACGATAGCGAATCATACTACACGCGTTAATTTAGAGGAGAATTCAGGAATGAAACTAACTGAGTTTTTTCGAGAGGAATTAGACCGCGAAGTGACACGTTCACGAAAAGCGCTCCAGCAGGTTCCGGATGGAAAGTACGACTGGAAACCGCATGAGAAGTCGATGATCTTCGGTTATCTCGCGGACATGGTGGCGACGATTCCGACCTGGATCACAATGGAAATCAATCTTGACGAATTGGATATTGCACCTACCGAAGGCCAGGGCACAAAAAAGGCGCAAAAAGAAACCAGCGCGGACTTGGTGAAAGCACTCGATGAAGCAGCCGCCGAAGCGCGCAGCGCACTCGCAAACACAACCGACGAGCATCTTCAGACAAATTGGAAGTTACTGGCGCGTGGACAAGTTGTGTGGGAAGGAACGCGTCAGGAGATGATCCAGGAGACGATCAGCCACTGGTCGCACCATCGCGGGCAGATGACTGTGTACTTGCGATTAATGGGCGCGAAGGTTCCTGCGATCTTTGGACCATCCGCGGACGATCAGAGCTTTTAGTGCTTTTGGACAGGATTTACAGGATTTTCAAGATGAACAGCTACATTGCGCGGGCGATGAGGTAGGTGAGGGCTCTTCGCTCATTCCCCTGGAGACGTTTTGCCCACGATGTATTAGTTTTCGGCCATTCGGACGCGGTGAACACGCCGCGTTCGATGGTTTGAAATCCCGACGCAGCGTAATTTGGAATTAGCTGTGTATCGATGAATTCGAGCGACAGTTGAGTGAGACCGAGGCGCTCCATCTCGGACTGATCGCGCACCGGATCAAGTCCGATCACGATTTCCAACAATGCTCCGGTTGAACAGATACGCCGCAGGTTCCTAAGCACTCCGACATCGCCCGTCGCCACCGCTCGCAGCAAACTGCCCCACGGAAAATGCACGTGCAGCTCGTCGGCGACACCGTCCAACTCAGACGGAAGATCCTCGACCGCAGCTTGTATAAACAAGACATTCGGAGCACCGCCTTTAGCGGGCTTCCGGTGAATCTTCTCTGAGATCTTCTCCAGCGGACGAACGTTCGGATCGATCCCGATGTAAAACTTGTTCGGGTTCTGGCGCGCAGACTGGTATACATAGCGGCCGTCTCCCGTCCCGATGTCGATGATCACTCCTTCGCCGGTATGGTCCAATGAGTTCGTTGAAGGCGTTTTTATCCAGTTATCAGATGGTACTGCCACGGATTGTTTTGATCATGATGTTTAAGCGTCCTTTCCAGATCAGAGTAAAGATCGAATCCAGCCGCCGTCAACCTGGATCGACGTGCCGGTGATGTAACTCGCGCGCTCTGAAACCAGAAACGTAGCGAGCGCCGCAAATTCATGTGGCTCACCAAGGCGACGCATCGGGATCTCTTTTTCCCATTGCGCCCGGAATTCGTCAGCGCTAATTCCCTGCTTCTCCGCCATCATCTGCGCCAGATCTTCCAAACGCTCTGTACGCGTGTAACCCGGCAGGATGTTGTTGACTGTAATTCCCTGGGCTGCCACTTCGTTCGCCAGCGTGCGCGCAAATCCAGTTAACCCTGCCCGCAAGCTATTCGACAACATCAGATTTTCAACCGGCTGCTTCACGGCGATCGAAGTGATGTTCAGGATTCTTCCCCAACGTCTTTCTTTCATTCCCGGCAGCACCTGGCGCGCTAGTTCGATAGCACTGAACAACGTCAATCGTGTCGCTTCTTCCCACTGCTCGCGGGTCAACTGATCGAACGTTCCTGCCGGTGGTCCACCCGCATTCGTAACTAAGATATCGATGCGGCCAAATCTATCATTGGCGGCTTCGACGACACGCGTGATATCGCTGACCGAAGTGACGTCCGCAGGTACCGCAAGCACATGTGCGCCGCTAGCATCAGCGATTGTCGCTGCCGTTTCGGCAAGGATGCTCGGCTCGCGTGCGCAGAGTACAAGCCAGGCACCTTCTGCTGCGAGCTCTTCCGCGACTGCGCGGCCCAATCCACGACTCCCGGCCGCGACCAGTGCGACTTTGTCCTTCAGTCCGAGATCCATAAATTACTTCTGTCTGAGATAGTCGTCTGTCTTATCGAGCCAGTCCTGTCTGGGTGGACTGAAGATATCGACGTCCAGAGTATCTTCAAGCGCTTCGGCTTTGTGTTGGACCAACGAGGGAATGTGCAGCACTTCACCGGCGCGTACGTCGATCACCTGTGCTTCATCTTCTCCGATCCAAAAGCGCAGACCTCCTTCGAGGATGTAAGTGATCTGTTCGTTTTCATGTGAGTGGCGCGGCACGATGGCGCCTTTCTTCAGATAGACGTGCGCCAGCATCATCCGATCGGCAGTTATCAAACGGCGGTCCAGCATCTCCGAAACTTTTTCCCTGGGCATCTCGGCCCAACGGTAAAACGTCACGCTGCGTTCGCTCATGGTTGTCTCCATCCACAGATTACGCAGATTTAACCACAAACACACAAAGACACGAAGGACTTATCAAGTAGCCTTCGTGTCTTAGTGTTATGTGGTTAGTCTGATCTGACTAGTTTTGGATCGGCTCGTTGCGCGCCTTGAGAATCTTGCGCAGTTTCATCCGCGCCTTGTGTAGCTGCGACTTCGACGTGCCGACTGCCACCCCGAGCATTTTCGCAATCTCTTCGTGTTCGTGACCTTGAACGTCGTGCAACACAAACACTGTGCGATATCCCGGCGGTAACTGTGTTAACGCATTGTCCAGGGCAATGCGGTCCATGACCGGCATCGAGTTTGGATTCTCGGTGCCGCTGACGATCTGCACCGGGGTCTCTCCTTCTTCTGTAGTCCGCTCGAGCTTCACGCTTCGCTTCCGGAAATGCATCAAGCACTGGTTAACCGTGAGTCGATGCAGCCAGGTCGTGAAAGCTGAGTCGCCTCGGAAGCTGCCAATCTTACGGAACAACTGGATGAACGCCTCCTGCGCGAGATCTTCGGCCTCGGCGGCGTTCTGCGTCATACGCAGACACAGGGAGTACACGCGGCGGTTGTGACGCTCGTAGAGCTTCTCAAACGCGCTCATGTCTCCTTTGCCGGCCGCAATCGCCAACGCAAGATCAGAATTTGGCGCCGGTTCAGGTTTCGTTGTGGCCACCAGGCCACCGTGCAGAATCGGGAAGACTTCACTATTAGTCATGCGAGTACACTGAGCAAACGCGGGGCCACGAAATACCCGCAAAAAAGGCCGGAATTCACGAAATTAATTAGAAATTTTGAGAATTTTAGACGAAAGCGGGTCTGCAACACTTAAAGCGTGTACTGAGGGGCATGGGGCGCGGCAAGCCAAACAAAAAAGCACAAAAAGCACAAAACTTTTGCTGAAAACGTTTGTGCTTCCTGTGCCTCTTTGGGCCGATAAGGGCCGAAATTTAGCCGATCGTGTTCGACTTACGGTCGCGCTGTTGACGAACTCGGCTGGTTCAGACCGCGATTAATTATCATTTTCACATCCACGCGTCTGTTCTGCGAACGGCCCTCTCGCGTCGTGTTATCAGCCACTGAATCCGTTTTGCCGTAACCCATCGGGGTCACAAACCGGCGCAGCGGAATCTTGTGCTGCACTGCGAGATACTGCACCACTGCCTCGGCACGTTGCCGGCTCAGCCGGAAGTTCTTCGCGTCACTGCCTGTGGCGTCCGTGTGACCTGCAACTTCGATCATGTACGCCCTTGCAGTTGTCGCTTTCGCGGCAAGAGCGTCGAGCTGCGCTTTGGCTTCCGGTGAAAGGACGGCGCTATTTACGCGGAACGTGACCGAAACTGTCTCCTGCACGTCGTAATCGTCAAGAGCTGAAACTCGCTCGTCTACTTTTTTAACTTCGGCGCGTGCTTCGGCTGCCACCGCATACAGCTCATCCATCTGGCCAGCCACCCGTTCCATGTTGGCTTCCACCGGACCTACACGCACATCGGTCGTTTGTGCAGCACGCATGTCGGATTCTCTGAAGCGAATCTTGTCAGCGACGAGTTGACCCTGCGCATCGCCACGTCCTTCAACTTCAACGATCAGGCCTCGTAGAATGTCTGTGACCGGATATCTCTTGCCCGAGCGAAGGAAGCCACCGTGTGTCTTGATGCTGGTATTGTCAGTTATAAGAACTTGATAGTCCGCGCGGCTGCGATCGCGAATCGTGAAAACGTCAGCATCGCGGTTGATCACCACACCCCTGAACTTCATTTTTGAGCCACTCGGAACGGAACGCGCGTTTAGATTTTGTTCGCGAGTTGCTTGTGTAGTAGTGGTTGTCTGTGTGGTTGTTACCTGACCCAAAACCGTGGGCGCTACCGACACTAAGACGGCCAGAATACAGCCCACTGTGAATGGGTAAAATCTTTTAAAGCTCATAGTTTTGCTCCTCCAGTTTGCCTCTTCGAGGAATGCGTTTGACGCACTCCAGGGCGCGTCTTTATGCCGGGGGCTTAATTGTGTGGGGGTTTGGAAAAAGATAGCAAAAGCGGCCAAAAAATTAAAGCGTATGTCCAAATTAGAATAATGAACCCTGCCTTGGATTCGCTTGCTTTGGATTCGGACCACGGCCTCGCTTGTTGTCCATCACAGTACGTCCATTGAGTGACGGGGAGATTGCATTTTCGTGGCGAATGAGCGTTTTGAGGTCGGCTCGAGGGTCAAACTGGGTTTCGACTGATCGAACAAACCGTTCCAGACGGCGAAAACCGTCAAGTTTCTCGGTATCGCCGACTTTGGCGGCGTCGAGCGAGGAACGAAGGAAGTTCAACGATTCATCGTAAGTCTTCAACGGAACCGGATGAGGGTGGCCGTCTTTGCCGCCATGCGCAAAAGAAAAGCGCGCCGGATCGTTAAAACGGCTGGGAGCGCCGTGGACCACTTCCGCAACGAGGGCCAGCGACTGCAACGTACGTGGTCCAAGTTTTTCCAGCAGCAGGAGTTCCGTAAAGTCGTGGAGTCCTCGTTCATACGCAACCGCGAGCACGGCCCCGAGCCGCTTTAGATCAACATCTTTCTCGCGAATTTCATGATGGGCCGGCAAGCGTAAATGGCGTGCTTCACTCAAAGTCTTCTCCGGATGCTCATTCGCAATCTCTAGCAACGCAGACTGTGCAGGACCCGCGTGTGCGTCAACCAAATTCATGATCGTGCCCTGATTCTCACCGAAAATTGCCGTGTGAGGTTCAGCGACAAAATCACGAACGGTAGCGGAGTGCCAGTGATACCTTCTGGCCAGTCCGTTACGGTCATTCAAGCCTTGCTGCACGACTGCCCATTCGCCGTTCGACGTTAGAACAAAACTGTGCAGGTAGATCTGGAAACCATCGGCGATTGCGTTGTTATCAACGCGCGCGGTGAGTCTGCTGGTTCGCACCAAAGCTTCACCGTCAAAGCCGCGTCGTTCAGCGAGTGAACGCAATTCGTTTGGTGTGTTTCGCGAGAACCTGCCACGGCCGCCGCAAATGTAAATGCCGAGTTCATTCGCTTTTGGTGCAAGACCGCGCTTCAACGCACCCATCACGGAAGTCGTGATGCCGGACGAGTGCCAATCCATTCCCATCACGGCGCCGAAAGCCTGAAACCAGAAAGGATCGCTGAGACGTGAGAGAAAAGCTGAGGTGCCGTAATCGTGAACGATGTTTTCAGTGATCGCGGAGCCGAGTTTGGTCATGCGCTCGGCCAGCCACGGTGGGACACGCCCGCCGTGAAGTGGAAGATCCGCAATTCCAGACCGTTTCATGATCGAGATTGTAGCGGAAAGTTATTGCTGTTGCTCACCGAGGCAATAGCAGAGTCCATCGGGTGCGATGACAAAGAAGACCTTGAACTTCTTCTCGCCGTATTGATCGACTCTGAAATCAGCCTTTTCGTTTTGCAGTCCGTTTGCTTTTAGCTCGGCAAAGGCGGTCTCGGCGTTGTCGACTTCGAAGAAACAACCATCCTGAGTTGGATCACCACCGTTCTCAGCAAGCCCTATCTTGATATCGTCTCTCGCAAGGACGACGCTCTTGTGTGGTGAGTCACCGCGCGAAGCGACCTGGAATCCCATCACATTTTCATAAAACGGGATCGCCTGGTCTACGTTCTCAACCGGCAGATTCATCGCATCGTCTTGATAAGGCCACGCACTCCTGAACACTGACTTCATTTGACTGCTACTCCTTCTTGCTCACACGGCCGATATAAAAACCAGCCCCAAATATCATGGTGAGCAGGAAAAATACAGGGATGAGCATGATAAAACTATCCCACACTTGCTGTAACATCTTTGGACCTCCTCCGGTCACAAACGGCGGAACTTCAGCAGTTGCGCGCATTAGTTTTTGAACTGACGTGAGGTTCGGGGCTTGATCGTTAAGTAATCTAACTCATTCGTTTGCCTCTGCGCAATCTTTGTATTTCGCAGAGGCGTTGGCTCAAACTGCTCTTTCGACAAGCTGTCGTTTGTAAGGAGGAACGTGCTAAGGTAAGGAATTAGGAGTGGCTTAATGCAAAGAGAGGGTAAGATAAGAGAGGCTAAGATAACCAGCAAAGGACAAATTACCGTACCGCGCGAAGTTCGGCATGCGCTGGGTGTCAGACCCGGAGACAAGATCGTTTTCGAACAGAACGGCAAAGACATTACCGTACGTCCTGTGAGAAGCAAGAGTGTTTTCGCGAAATATCGCGGTATCGGGAATCCGGAAATGCCTTCTGGCAGAGAGCGTGTCGTGCGCAAAGTTCGCGAGCTTCGCGGTCGCGTGTCGAGTAAATGATCAGCGCTATCGATACTAATGTCCTGGTCGCGCTCTGGGACCGAGACGACACTCTCAATTCAGCCGCCCAGGCGGCTCTCGATGCGGCATTTGCGCGCGGCACACTCGTAATTAACGGCGCAGTCTTCGCGGAGTTGCTGGCTTTCCCGCGGCGTACCGAAAACTTCCTGGATAAATTTTTGGAGGACACCGGTATTGCGGTCGATTGGTCCGTGGATGAATCGGTCTGGCGAGTTGCCGGAAAATCTTTTCAGAAGTACGCAAACCGCCGCCGGAAACAGAGAGCAGGTCAACCACGCCGCATTCTTGCGGACTTTCTCATTGGCGCTCATGCTCTGGAGAAAGGCTACAGCTTGCTCACGCTTGATGATGGGATCTATCGCGCCGCCTTTCCCAAACTGCACATCGTAAAAATTTGATACCGCGCGAGAAACGGCTGCCACGCTCAGTCAAGCTGTTGTTCCAATTTCTGTTAGAATACCCAGCGAAATGAACACGGATGTGTGGCTGTACAGAACCGCTCGCGATAAAACTCGTATTGGCTATTCATGACTGACTCAGAAGACTCGGCGGACAGGCTCAGGGACGAGCAGACGGGAAAGAGAAAACGCGAGGAAGCATTACCCGAGCGTCTCCTGCGTCGCGTGCTCGAGGGTATGGGCACCGTCGTTAACCGGAAATTGGGTCGCACCGTCGAGCCAAAGAGCGGGCTGACAACCTCGAAGCTAATCGAGCGCATGAAGAAGCTCATCGACGAGCGTGTCAGAAATGAAGGCACGAAAGGAAGGATCGCTCCACATCACCTCACACTGAAAGTCGAGTGGGGGACGCACTCAGAAGCACCGCCCGAGATTCTTCACGACCTGAAACACGAAGTTCTCGCCGCCGCGATCGATCACATCAACGATCATCGTTACCGGACGCTGGCGCCCGTAACCGTCGAAGCAGAAGTTGACATTTTCACAACCGGCATCTCGGTCGATCCGACGTTTGGAGAGTTTGAGGAAGACCTCAGGCGTCAGGATGAAGAGATGCGAGCGGCAAAATCCGGTGTGCCGATCCCCGGCGCTGCGCCGCCGATGCCTGACATCCAGGTGATCGCACGCGTCACTCTGCAACATGGCACCCGTGAGATTCCGTTAATCTTCAAACCCGGCGGCAGACGACTCAACGTTGGCCGTGCTTCTGACAATGACCTCACCCTGAACGACACAAGCGTTTCAAAAATACATGCGGCGCTGCTGATGACTGGTGAGGGCACCTTGCTGGTTGCCGACACCGGGTCAACTAATGGCACCTACATTAACGGTCGGCGCATCGCATACGGCGAATCGAGATTGATCGAAGACGGCGACGTGATTGGCTTTGGAGATGTGGAAGTACGATTGCGGAAAAGTGAGTAGTTACAGGATTGACATGATTAGACATGATTTGCATGTTAATCCTGAAAATCATGTAAATCCTGTAAACCTAAGTATTGAGTAACCTAAGTCCTGAATGAATTTACTTATATCATTAGTACTTCTCTTCCAATCTCCCTCACCTTCTCCCATTCCGACTCCTCCTGTACTGGAAAGAACGCCGGCACTATTCACAGTGATTTACGTCGGCGGGTTTGCGGCTATCCTCCTGCTTCTGGGGCTCGGTCTGATTCGAAATCGCCGGCAAGCGGTCGCGGCAATTCCCGCAGAACTGCCGAGAGAGGTCAGGAAACGACTCGGATCAACTTCCACCAATCGCGGACTGCGCGCACTGCGTTGGTTGTTTCTGCTGCTTTCAATCGGACTGTTTTCTTTTCATATCTACTGGGCAAAGTACGCGCCGCAGGAAAACGAAAAGTTTCAGGACCTGAGCTACAAGGACCTGCGCGTCCGTCGTCTTTCAGAGTCAACCCTGCGAGGCTGGATCTTCGATCGCAGTGGCCGTGTGGACCAACCGCTTGCTTATTACAAACGCGATTCCAGCGGCAACGTCCGCCGCGAGTATCCGATGGACAAGGCGTTGGCCCATCTCTTCGGATCGGATCGAGGCGATCCGGGTTTAGAGCGCGCGTTGTTTGGAGTTCAGAGTGGCGCACTTCCGGAGGCACTCGAAGTCGTCAAGGGTCAAGCCGTCGAGTTCAAAGGTAATAAAGACGTGCGCCTGACGATCGATCGTTCGCTGCAACAAGCTGCGGTCGAACAGTTGAAGGGTAAGCACGGCGCTGTCGTCATACTCAACCCGCAAAATGGCGACGTGCTGGCGATGTACAGTGAGCCTTCCTACAGCTTGAGCGAAGTGGACGACGAAGCCACGTGGATCCGGCTCGAAGCCAACGAACGCGACAAGCCTTTGGTGAGTCGCGCGCTCGGCGCGTACTACATCCCCGGTTCAACCTTTAAGACCGTCACGATGATTGCCGCGTTCCTCGCGGGCGAACAAGACACCGAGTTTACGTGTAGCGGCGGGGGTTATTACGCCGCGCCCGGCGCCAACGTGATCTTCGACGATGCTGGACCAGCTGAAGTGCACGGGCGAATCAAGATCGATCACGCGTTCGAAGTTTCGTGTAACCAGTATTTCGCGCAGATGGGCGTGAAGCTTGGACCGGAACGACTAAAACGCGCCGCACAGTTATTAGGTATCGGCGCTTACGACACACCCTCGGAAGCGTTACGTGGTCGCAAGATCCCGGAGATTTGGAACGGCAGCACCGATGCGGTCAAACGAGCGCTGGCGCCCAGAGAGGCCACTATCGTCACCGGCAAACAAGTGACGCGATACGATCTCGCGCTGATGGGCTACGGCCAGGGTTACGCCGGACAGATGACACCGCTCCAGATGGCGCTTTCCGCGGCGGTAGTTGGAAACATGGAAGGCAAGTTGATGAAGCCCCGGATTGAAATGAATGTGCCGCCGCAGATGTTCAATCAAATACTGACACCGCAGACTGCGGCGCGGCTACGTTCGATCATGGGACTCGTCACGGGTGGATCGAGTGGTACGGCGCGCGGGGTGTTTGGTCCAGTGAAGGCGGCGGGAATCAACACCGGTGGCAAAACTGGAACGGCGCAGAAAGTCGTGCCCGTTTACGATCCAAAAACGGGTGAGCCGAAGACAAGACACAGGATCGAGCGAGACAATCGCGGCAACGTGATTCGCGAGTACGATGAAGTCATTATGGACAATGAGAACCCGAGGATTGACGGTTGGTTTCTCTGTATCGCGCCGCTCGAGAGACCGCAACTCGCGATGGCGGTGATTGTTGAGGGTGGCGGGTATGGATCGAGATCAGCGGCGCCGATTGCCGCAGCGCTCGTTTTGAAAGCGAGGGATCTTGGTTATTTCAGATAAAGCTTTCTCCCGCAAAGGCGCAAAGGCGCAAAGGAAGAATGCGAAGCGAGTTTTTACTTTGCGCCTTTGCGCCTTGGCGGGAGAAACATCGTCAGAAAAATGAAGAACAGGGCGTCATCACATCTATTCATCATCCTTCTGATCCTCGGCCTCGAGATCACGGGCTACGTCGCGGTCCATCGCGCCGGTTTGCTGCGTGGTTACGAGACTTCAATCATCGGCGCCGTGCGCGACCTGATGATGTTCGTTCCTTTGATGGCCCTTGTCATCTGGCTCTCGCGCACCAAACGATTCGCCGGTAACTGGGTCTTGTTCACTACGGCGATCCTCCTCTTCGCCTGCGGCATGCTGATCCAGTACCGACTCTACAGCGATCCGGAGTACAACGCGCGCAACAAGGCAGCCGCCCGCGAAGAGAAGATGCAGGCGCTGCGCGCCCGCTACATCATGGAGAACTACGATCCGGTGAAGAAGCAGTTGATGGGTCTGCCACCAACTCCCGCACAGCCGATCGATATCGACCAGATCCCGAAGAAAGAGTCAAACTACTCGCTTTGGAACGCGCTCACTTCGAGTTACACGTGGATTCCAGTCTTCTCATTCTTCGCTTTCGCAATCGCTTACTCCATGTGCGTGCGTGATGGTTTTCTTTTATGGCTGCAACGGAACAGCTTCATCATCGTTCTGTTCACACTGTTGCCACTCGCAATCGCGGTCGTCACTTCGAGCGCCGGCAAAGCACTCGGCAACATGACTCCCTGGGAGCCTTCGAAGATCCCGTTTCTGGTCGGCTTCGCCGGCATTCTCACTGCTCGTTATAAAGACCTCGCTGAAACGTACTGGGGCATCCCACGCGCACGCGACATCGTGCCGCTCCTGGTGATGGCCATGCTGCCATTCGTTCCGTTCTTCGCGCTGAAGGATTTTGGCCAGATGTTGATCTTCAGCGGCGCATACACAACGCTCTACCTCGTTGCTGTTCGTCGCTGGCCACAGCTCTTGTTGTTCGTCGGTTCTGTGCTGCTGGTGATCGGGATTCTGGTCGTCGGTGCACTACCTCGAGACGTTCAAGAAAAGGTCCCCCTGTTGCCGACGATCGCACGTCCGATCAGTTCGGCACTTCCCTCTCGCATTCAGCAACGTTTTCATCTCTGGCTGGATGGGTTCGATCCGCCGTCGCCGGAAGTCTCATGGTGGAAGCGAGACTATGAAGAAGCGCTGAACAAAGATCCGAGACTCAAAGAACTTGCTGAGCAAAGTCCCGCGATGCAGAGAACTGTCAACGTCGATATCTGGTTCGACAAGCTCGCGTTCCAACCGGCGCAAGCTGTGTTTGGGATTGCCTCCGGAGGAACAAGTGGGCGAGGCTTCGGGCTCGGCTTTCCCGAAGTCATTCCGATTGCTGATTCAGACTATGTATACGCTGCGATTGCCGAAGAAACCGGCCTCGCTGGCGGAGCGGTTATCATTCTCGCTGTCATCATCTTCGTCATCGCAGGCGTTCGCACTTCGCTGGAGGCGCGTGATATGTTTACGAAGCTGTGCGCGGCTGGTCTAACAGCGTTTATCGGTTTTCAAGCGTTGGTGAACATTGGCGGTATTCTCCGAGCTTTGCCGATGACTGGAATCACGCTGCCTTTTGTTAGTCATGGTGGCTTCAGTCTCATTACGAGCTTTGCGATGTTGGGGATGCTGATGGCGTTTTCAAATCGAAACGCTCGCGACAGAGTCATATTGGATAAGCCGGTAGCTAAGAGTTCTTCTCCCCTTAAGCTGGAGGCAGTTCAATGAGCGAAGACACTAAAACTTTCCAGATCGAATCCGCTGCGCTTTCAGATCGCGGGCTGAACGAACGTCGGCCGCTGAACGAAGACGCATACCTGCACGATCGTGAGCGATCGATCTTTGCAGTAGCTGATGGTGTAGGCGGCGCGGAAGCTGGTGAGGTAGCGTCGCAGACCGCGATCGAAGTTCTCGACGAAGCGTTTCGCCATCAAATCGATGGCACGGACGTCGAAGATTTGATGGAGCTCGCGATTCAACGCGCCAACGCGTCCATTCACCAGATGGCCCAGGAGCATACGAAGTTTTCGATGATGGCGACTACGATAGTTGCCTTGCACCTCAAGGGTAACATCGCGACCTTCGGACACGTCGGCGACTCTCGCCTTTACCGGCTCACACCTGACGGACAACTGCATCGCGAAACTGAAGATCATTCGATCGTCGAAGAAGAAGTTCGCGCCGGGAGAATGACACCCGAGCAGGCCGCCAATCATCCGAGCAAGAACGTGATCAGTCGTGCGCTCGGCGCCGAGCAGGGCGTCGAAGTCGACATGAAGACGATGGAGGTTGAGGACGGTACGGAGTTTTTACTGTGCACCGATGGCATTACGCGTCACGTTTCAGATAACGAACTTCGTCAACTGATGGTGATCAGCAACAACCTCGACGATCTTTGCAATGAGTTGAAACGACGCTGTTACGAGCGTGGTGCTGAAGACAATTTGACGGTTGTCGCGGTGCGTGTCGGCGAGCAGCTTAAGTCAAACGAGCGGCTCGCAGAGATGGAACCGACGATCACACCGGAAACGCAGCCGGTTTATGCCGCGCAGTCAGGCAACGGCTCGGCGACGGCAGACACGACTTTCCTGCCGGCTTCTCGCATAGCCTTCCCGGGTCCGCCACCTGCCGCGACGCCGGTTACTCGCGAACCGATCAACGTGGCAGACCCGCATACTTATGAAAAAACGGGCGGCGGCGGCGGGCGAGTGTTAGCTGTTGTGCTTGTGCTGGGATTGATCGCTGCAGCGTTTTATGCCGGAGCACGTTTCAAAGAACGGATTCCCTTCCTGGCGACTAAAACTCAACCAGTGGTGACGACACCCGCTCCGGTGACCACGGCTCCACCCGAGGAACCTTTTGTGCAATTTGAAAAGGCGCGAAGGCAAGTGGATCAGGATCCGCGCGCCTGGTTGGCGAATGACATCGGTAAGGAGTTACTGAAGTCGGGAGTGCAAAGTCCTCTTGATTCGCCGAATGCGGAGTTTTTGTATCTTTATGGTCGCGCGAATCTTCTGACCGGAAATACCGACGAAGCAAGCAAGGCTTTCGACGCGACGATCAGCAGAGCAGATCTAAATCCCTCGGCCACTAATTCCACTATAAAAAAGGAAGCTATTCTCGGTTTAGGATTGATCGGTGTCCGGACGCAGAGACAACAGGACAGATGGAAAGTACTCAATCATTACGAAGAGCTGACGAAGCCTCCCGCCAACTCTAACGCCCCCTAATTCTTGAACCCTGATCTGTTTGCGATGCATCTAAGGTTGCGAATCAGGGCGAACTAATGTCGGAACTCAAACTTCAACAGAGCAGGCTCGACGGCCGGTACGATATTCTTGAATGCCTCGGACGTGGCAGCTACGCTGAGATCTATGTGGCGAATGACAACGCCGCAGCCGAAGATGCTCCTCGCACCGTCGTGATCAAAGCGCTAAACCTCTACCTCCAGGACGCGCCCGACGCCGAATTAGAGCGCACACTCGTGTCAAATTTTCAAAACGAAGCAGTCGCGCTCGATCGTGTGCGTCACCCAAACGTGATAAATCGCCTCGGACACGGCACCGCGATCGATCTCGCCGGGACTACGTTTCACTACATCGTGCTCGAGTATCTGCCCGGCGGCGATATGTTTGCACTGACGAAAGGTCGCCCGTTATCTATCAAGCGAGCTCTTTTTTATCTCGAGCAAGTCTGTTCCGGCCTCGCGCATGCGCACAAGTGTGGCGTGATTCATCGCGACATCAAACCCCAAAATCTTTTGCTCACGGCTGATCAGGAAGTGGTAAAGATTGCTGACTTCGGCGTGGCCCGAATCGATGCTAATGACGGAGCGATCACACGCGTTGGCACAAATATCTATTCAGCCCCCGAGCATAATCCGTTGATACAAACGGGACAGCTCGATACCACGGGATTGAGACTTCCTCGCGGTCAATTGACCCCGGCGGCTGATATCTATTCGCTCGCAAAGACCACGTACACACTGCTGGCCGGAGAACCACCGCGTCGCTTCGCGCAACACGCGATCACGGAGTTGCCGGAACACCTGCGGGATGCTGAATGGGCGAGTGCAGTTCTGCGTGTGCTTGAAAAAGCCACACAAAGTCGTCCTGAAACGCGTTATCAAACTGTTGAAGAGTTCTGGGACGAGATCTCCGATGCAACGCTGCCGCCTACGCGGCCACTGGAGTGGGTCTTGCCGGACATGCTGGTGCGACGTCCCAGCGAAGATCTTTCAGTCGAACCGGAGGAAGAGTTTACAGAAGCGGCGCCGCCGCGACCTCACTTCGATGTTCCGGATCGCCGGGCCGTGGCAGAGTTAGACATGCTCAAGCGGCCGCGGATCGTCGTTCCGATCAGTCGTGAAGTCCAGCGGCAAAGAGAAATTGCGCGCGAGGAACCAATCGCGGAGACGATCGAACGCAGGCCGGTAAAGAAAGAAATGCCGGTCGCCTCCGTGCTGCCGGCGAGCAAGAAGCGTCGAGCGCTGGTGGCCCTCGGGTTGATCCTCGCCTTCTCCGGAATGCTTCTCGCGACACACAAGTACGTGACGACGCGCTGGAATCCTTTGAAGAGTATTCCGCAGGTAGTTGAGCCTGTCATAATCGGTCGCGAAGGTGTGACAACGACTGACGTGAATCTGCGACCGGTCGCGAACATCGCAAATCCCCCAATCGGCCTCGCGGAGTCTGGATCTAAAGTGAAAGTTTTGAGCGCCGATAATAACTGGTACGAAGTGCAAGTCGTGCAACACGGCCGTCCCAAGACCGACCCGTATTCATCCGATCGTGGCTGGATTAATAAACGATATGTGAAGTTTGACTAGACTTTTTGCGTACGGGGAAAAGGAGCGACAGATTGGGCCTGATTGAATCGATCAGAAAATGGATAGACGGTGAAACAGGCGAGGATCTACTCGAAGCCGCCGACGAACATGCAAAGCCGCGACGCATTTGGGAAGAGTTTCTGGTGAAGATCGCGCGCGAAGTTGAAGCTGCGATGCAGCGTGAAATGTTCACACCGCCAGGTGGTCCAACTTATATCCCGCGCGAGTACATTGTTTACCTCAGCGCCGATGACGATAAGGAGTGGCAAGGCGATAAACGGCGAGGATTGGAACAAGGACTCTTTCACGTCTTGTCAGAACGCGCGCGTGAACTGAGTGGGACGACACAACTCGCAGTTAAATCGTTTGCGGTCGAACTACGTGTCGATGGCACGCTGAACAAAGGCGAATTTCGTGTGCAGCCGGTTTGGGACGAAGCTGAAAGCGGCCACACGATGGTAACGCCGCGAGTCGATCCTTCTCGAACTGCTCCGTCGTTCAATCCCAACGACACAGTTGTCGAGCACGCGTCGGATAACAGTGAAAGCGAGCAAACTGTCGTACGACCGAAAGCTCAACCACTGTACTCAGTCGAGGTCTGGCGAAGTGGCGTACGCGAGGCCGTGGTGCCGATCACCAAACATGAGATAACGATCGGTCGCGGGTCGCGGAGTATCTCAGTCGATCTCCCGATCAAGGGCGACCCGGAGGTGAGCAGAGTTCATGCCGTTTTGTCGCGGGATAACGAAGGCCGATACTGGCTTGTCGCAAAAGGACGAAACCCGACGCTCGTTAATGGAAAAGAGATCTCGCGAGAGGAACCGACCGAAGTTGCACCCGATCAGAAGATCGCGATCTGTAACTTCGTCATCCGCATCCAGCCGAGATAGCTTTGCACGAAAGTCGTTTTTACAGGATTCGCAAGATTAGACATGATTTACATGTTAATCCTGAATAATCATGTCAATCCTGTAAAACTGACTTAAGAACTTTGCGCCTTTGCGCCTTTGCGGGAGCAATCTTCTTCGAGGTCGGCGATCAAGTCTGCCAAAAGCGTCGCGACCTGGTCGCCTTCGAGATAACCTTTGCCGAGCACCTTTGTTATTCGGCGATCTCGTGTCTCACCGGTCACTTCTTTCAGTATAGCCCGCGCAAACGCAGTCACAACCTTGCCGTCAAACTGTTTCCCGGTATTCTCTCGCAAGTCGCGCACGACGTCTTCGAACGATCGACGCCTGCGGTAAGGACGATCCGTAGTCATCGCGTCAAACGAATCTGCTAACGAAACGATCTTGGCGCCTATCGGGATCTGTTCGTCCGTAAGCCCATCCGGATAGCCACGACCATCGAGGCGCTCGTGATGATGCTTCGCCATCAAAGGTATGTCTGCGTATGGATGCCTGATTGGCGCGAGAATCTCGTATCCGGCCGAAGGATGTCGATTCAACTCGCTCGAATTCTTCGCATCTATGTTGTAAGGAGCGTTGATTATGTCGCGGTCCACAATTAGTTTCCCGATGTCGTGCAGGTAACCCGCGATCTGAATCCCCTCAACCTCCTCTTCGCACCACCCCATCTCGCGCGCGATGATTTCGCTATACTTGCCGACGCGCTCAGAATGGCCCTGCGTGTACTTGTCTTTAATATCGATCGCCGCCGCGAATGCTCGTACCGTGTCGCGATAGATCGTACGCAGTTCGTCGTACAATCTCCTGTTCTCCTCCGCGCGTTGAGCGATCTGTTCGAGCAGGCGATGCGTGTGAATACCGACACCAATGTGCCTGACCATCGCGCGGATCGTGTCGAAGTCGTCGCTTGAAAACTCCTCACCGCTTGCCTTCCCTCCAAGTAGGACCAGCCCCGTCAGTTCACCACGAACAATCATCGGCAGCACGAGCTCAATTCCCTCATGGACCAGCTGGTCCCGATGACGGTCTATGAAGGCATTCGAGTTGGCAGTGTTTCTAACCGAAAACTCCGCCACGTTGCCTTTAAGAAAAGCCTGCTTCTCCGCTTCGTCGATCTCAGCCCCACTCAACACTTGTTCTCCCACGCCCCAGATCGCTGCACAACGGAGTGGACCACTACCAGCACACTCCACGACAGCGCCGCGCCGCAAGGCAAGGGTACCAAGCAGCAGGTGCATCGACGTGCGCACCATCTCGCTGAAATCGCCGGTGCCCGCGATCTCCTGCCCCAGGTCAGCCAGCGCGCCAAACGTGTGGATTAGTTTCTGGGTTGAAGGCTCCATGATTAATGGACTACTGGGGTAGTCTCAAATCGGGAGAGATTCAAAAGTGCTTCGTGTTCATCCTTTGCAAGAATAACGTGGAGGGTCAGGCCGAGCATTTCGAACAACTCAACCGTCTGATTGTTAACGTCGGAAAAAGCGATTCGGGCGCCGCACTTTTCAGCGACGTCGATTATTCCGAGGAGGATTGAGACCCCAATACTGTTGACTAACTTCGTGTCGCTGAAATCAATGACCAGCGCCCGGCAACCGCAACTCAGTTGCCGCCGACACTCGCGCTCGATTTGTTCACCGGTTAGCTTGTTAAGGTAGTCGCTAGCGTAAACAACAGCGGTGGTGCCAACACAGTGCGAGCGTACTAGCCCTCCACTTAGTGTATCCACTCGACAGCTCCCTTCTGTCCCGTATGTTCGTATATAAGGGCGACTTACCAAGTATTAATTTGGGAGGAATACTGCCCCGCTGGTTCGGGTAAATCAACTGAAGCTCAGGAAGATCCAGTGCGCAGGTATTTAGTCATGCGCAAACTGGTGCCGTCATCGACCCGTTCAAACTCGACCTCATCCATGAGAGTTCGGATGAGTTTAAGTCCCCAACCGCGTCTTTCTTCTGCTGCTTCCTTAGCTTCTGATCCACTCTTCGCGCCGTTTAGATTGGCCGGCACGATGCCGCGACTCGAGATGGTGATGACTAATCTATCACTTTCTACGCGAAAACGTTGATAAATTTTTCGATCCGGGCTGAAACTGTGCTCCGAAGCGTTAATACAGGCCTCGACGATGGCAGTTTTTATCTGATTAATCGCCTCCGGCCGGAAGGTCAGGCGCCTGGCAATCTGCTCGGCAGTGCTGGCCGCGATCAATTCGTTGTCCTCGCCCATGGGCACTACCACCAGGAATTCATTCGGATCTCCTGACGCGACGAGTGGATTGGCTACTGTCTCCCCGAGCCGCGCTGCCACTAACTCCAACTGCTGGCGGCTTGAAGTAAGGGCGTTTCGTCGCACTAACAGCCGGGCGGCTTCCCCGGAAAAGCCTTCGTTTGAGATCAGCCAGATCTGAAACCGTGTAAAACCGAGCCTGTTCGCCAGTCCTTCAAACCTTTCGCACCACGCGCGGGCGACGTCCACATCAACTTCGAGCTTTGACTCGATGTCCGCTGCAAGCCAGATAACCTGCTGCGCGTCGGAGTAAGATCCTTCTTCAAACGTGTGTGCGACGAGGCAATGGTCCTCTTCGCAAATCTGACGCATGTCGCTGTTGAAGGCTGCACAGCTTGCGAGGTGGACCGTCTGGGGTAGTTTGAAGTGTTCAGTCTCGGCTGCAAGTCCGGAAACGATAGTTTCGTTTTCAGCGCCTTTGTACTTTTCGGTGAACGTTTGGTTATTAAATAGTACGGCAGGAACTCGTTGACAATTGAACCGCGAGATCAAATCGCGCAAGCCCGCGTTTGCGATCTGCTTGTAGTGTCGCGCCATCGTGTGCGGAGCACGTTTGAGAGAATCGGCAAGTGCGTTGGCTACCACCAAAGCGCGTGGCTCATTGAGCACATCCAGGCGATACCTGATTTTCAGATAGTCTTTCCACGCTTGTGGTCCAGCTCCGGCTTCGACGGTAGTTTCATCCCAGTTTACAAACTCCTGCACGTGCAGGCGGTGCAGCACGTCTTCGAGCTCCGAAGCAGTCATGTGCAAACGCTTGCGCCAGAGTTCGAATGACAATGTCTGCTCTTCACCCGCCGCCGCTTCCCAAAGCAGGCGAATTAAAAAATGCCGCGTGTCGAGCCGCGGTGAAATCTCTTCGAGCAAACCCGCGAAGTGTCGATGAATGTGTCCGCCGCAGAGCTCATCAACGTAGAGACGTTCGCAATCAAGATAAGAGATAAGTGAAGTGTGTTTCTCACGGGCCGCTTGCAGAAAGATGCTGATAAAGAACGGACTGCCGGCAAACTGCTGCACGATCAGATCGCGTGCCGCTTCACTGGTTGCGACTTGTTGGCGACGCGCGACGTGTTCCACGAGCAACGCCGCCTCACTCGCATCCAGTCGCTCCAGCCGCAATAAATCAAGCAGTTCAAAGTTGCACTTTGCCTCGTGTGCTGCCTCAAGGATCTGACGGCGCAAACCGGCAAGGACAAAAGAAAATCCTCCACGCCCGAACACTCTCAGTATTTCCGTTCCCAACACCACTGCCCCATTCAGATATTCGGCGAGTTGCGAGCCATCGAGCATCACAAACGGCCGTCCACGCCCGGCGGGGATTCGCTGCGGTGCTCCAAGGCAGAATCGCACGAGGGCTTTGTCGTCGTTACTGAATCGCAGGCGCGTGTACGACTCGACCAATTGCTCGATCCAATCAAAGTCTGCCGGAGGCGCAAGCTCGAGTAGATCCTGCAACGTCAGTGGAGCGTGAGAAACAACAGGTTCGTCCCGGCGATATGCGATGTACTGCTGGAGAAACGTGTTGAGAAATTCGATCGCCGCGCTGACGGCAGTAGATTCGTTTCGTGTTATTGCAAAGTAGATCGGAATGACGTCCGAGCGCCGGTTGAAGATCTGATCATAAGCCTGTCGCAGAAGTTCAGAGACACCGACCGACGGTTCCATGAGCAACAGCAGACCGCGACCCGCATTGGCAGGCTCGGTGTGGGCCATGATCCGGTCGAGTTCGCCCGCACGACCGACAAAATCGTCCTGCGTTACGCGGCCGAGAATACGGCGGAAGTTTTCGCTGGTGCTACTGCTCATATCTCCTGGAAGAGTTTTCCTCGCAAAGGCGCAAAGGCGCAAAGGAAAACCAAGCGCCGTGTTCTCTTTTTGCGCCTTTGCGCCTTTGCGAGGAAAACTCTTCTATGCTTTGTCTTCACTGTAAAACTCAACCCGATCCTTCCCATCGCGCTTCGCCTGATAGAGCGCACGATCCGCAGCCGCCATGATCTTCTCTGCCGTATCAACACTCTCCGAAAATGTCGAGACGCCGATGCTGATAGTTACGCGGCCGAGTGGCTGAGATTTTCCATGTGGAAAGTCCCACGTTCTGACACGCTGTCTGATACGCTCAGCGATCGTTCTGGCTTCGTCAATTCCGGTCTGCGGCAATAGAACACAAAACTCCTCGCCTCCATAACGCAACGCTACGTCGGCCGATCGAAGCGCCTCTTTCAAGCAATGAGCAGTCATCTGTAAAGCCACGTTACCGGCCGGATGTCCGTTCTGATCGTTGTAGACTTTGAAATCGTCGATATCGATCATCAGAAAACTCATTGGATGGTTGTAACGCTTCGAACGATTCAACTCTTCAGGCAGGCGCTCCTGCAAGTAGCGAAGGTTCGGCAACGCCGTCAACTGATCCGTAATCGAGCGCAATTCAAACTCGGTCGCTCGTTCCTGCCACTCGGCCCGCTCCAGCGCGAGCGCCACTTGTGGCCCGATGATTTCAAGCAGACTCAGATCAACTTCGTCGTACGTTCCTCCTCCTGATTTGTCCGTGATGTTGAGAACACCGACTTTACGTGAGCCGATAATGATCGGGTAACTAATAAACGAGTTCGTTTTGTAGGAGCGCTCGCGCGGCGCAGGCTTGCGTCCCGCGCTGCGCAGGTCCGTAACCATCACCGCCTTCCCTGTTTCGATAACTTCTCCCGCAACTCCTTCACCTACTCGCACGGGTTCAATCAAAGTGGGATCAGTCGCAAGCCCACTCGACGATTTAAGAATCAACTGGTTTGCAGTTTCGTCGAGAATCATGAGCGACGCGCGCTCCGACTGAAGCAGCTCTTTCGAGTTGCTGACGATGGCGTTGTAGGTTTTGCCGGGATCGTCGCAGCTGATTCTTTCGAGAAAGTGTTGGAGCGAGTTGCCCAGCCGCGAACGACTCTCCAACTCGCCGCGCAGGCGCTGCAGTTCGCGCTCGAGCTCCTGATTGACGCGGGGCGCAGTCTCTTTAACAAGCGGAGTTTGGGCCACCTTTTCAGCCACGGGTTTTGCGGGAGCTAACTGCTTCATCCCCGATCCGTTCGACGATGCCGAACTGAGTCGATGGGCTGCTCGCTCCACTCGCTCTGCTGTTTCTTCTAAACGCTGTAGTTCTGAGAAAAGGACGTTGGCGAAGAGAGCGTCCGAAGCAATACTTTGCAAGTCGCCTTTGCGTAAGCGATCGATCAGTTGTTGATAGTCTGAACTCTTTACAAAAGCACGTCCACCAATCACCGCAAGATTTCGTTTGCCGCCGATCTCAACCGGCTTCGCAAAACACGAGAGTCCTGCGTGACACTTGTATTCAACGATCCCGCCAGCCTTGATCGCACGCGCATGCGCGGTGCCGCAAAA
Organism: uncultured Acidobacteriota bacterium; assembly: GCA_963826255.1. Lineage (GTDB taxonomy): Bacteria > Acidobacteriota > Blastocatellia > Pyrinomonadales > Pyrinomonadaceae > PSRF01. The sequence continues at coordinate 2,820,256 of CAWGWK010000002.1, read as the reverse complement.
TGGATCACAAAGCTGGGAATGTTCAGGTGAAGTTTGGAAGGTGTGACAGACCGAGTTGTTGTTAGACACAACTATAGCGGGCGGCTGATGTCCATCGACAAGCAGCAGCGCCAGCCCGGAAGATCCGGCCAACGAATCCTGGACTTCAGGCCAGGAAGTCGGGGCATCTTCCCGGTGTTCCTGAGAACTCAGGGCAATGGGGGACTTTTTAACCACTCAACCTCTGGGCTACCTAAAAAATACACCCGCACGAAGGAGTTTACCTTAGTGCTAAATGTTCAATAACCAGTGGATTTCAAGTGCGCCGCTGGATTAGCTCTTTTGTGTCTTTTGTGCCTTTTCGTAGCCCGTTTCAAGGCCCGGGGCGGCGCCTGGGGCAACGTTCTCGATATGAGGCTCTGCCGGACTGATTCGAATACAGGCCGCAAAATGCGCCGGTTTAATCTCAACCAACTGAGGAACCACCTCCCTGCAGGCCTCGATCGCGTACGGACAACGCGTGTGAAAGCGACATCCTGACGGAGGATTTATCGGCGAAGGAACGTCGCCCTCCAGCATTATACGCTGCCTCCTCGCTTCAACCTGAGGATCGGGCACCGGCACTGCCGAAATGAGTGCTTTTGTGTAAGGCATCAACGGCTCGTGATAGATCGTCTTGGCATCAGCTATCTCGACGAGCTTGCCGAGGTACATGACCGCAACTCGATCAGAAACGTGTCTGATCGCGCGCAGGTCGTGAGAGATGAAAAGGTAGGTCAGGTTCTTTTCTCGACGAAGGCGCTCGAGCAAATTCATGATCTGCGCCTGGATGGAAACGTCGAGAGCCGAGATCGGTTCGTCGGCAACGATGAAATCGGGATCGACTGCGAGTGCCCGGGCAATACCGATGCGTTGACGTTGACCACCGGAAAACTCGTGCGGGTATCGTTTGATAAAACGCTTGCTCAAGCCTACTGTCTCGAGCAGTTCCTGCACGCGCTGCTCGGCTTCTCTGCCTCGTGCCAAGCGAAACGTCGCAAGTGGTTCGCCGACGATCTGACCAACAGTCATTCGCGGATTCAGTGACGCGTAAGGATCCTGGAAAATGATCTGGAGATGCCGGCGCTGCTCGCGTAATTGACGCGCAGACAAATGCGCTAGATCGCGGTCACGATAGAACACGTGGCCGTCTGTGGGTTCAGTTAACCGGAGTATCGCGCGTCCGAGAGTGGATTTGCCGCAGCCTGATTCGCCGACGAGTCCGAGAGTTTCTCGTTCATAAATATCGAGTGAAACACCATCGACTGCCTTCACGACCCGCTTGACGGGATTGGTGCCTATCAACCTGTCGAGTGGTCCACCACCACCAAGATCGAAGTGCACTTTCAAATCCCTGATCGAGAGTAATGTTGAGTTGTTTGAGCTCATACTTCGATCGGTGTGCCTCCGGATTCGCTGTAGACTTCACGCGCGAAATGACAGAGTGAGTAGTGATCAGCGTTGAGTTGTACAAAAGGCGGAAACTCGCGGTGACAAATTTCTTGTACGTGATCGCAACGAGGAGCGAAAGGGCATCCGGGTTTGAGATGTGCGACGTCAGGCGGCTGTCCGGGTATCTGATACAACTTGCCCTGCTCCGCGGTTGGATCCGGCACGGAGCGAAGCAAACCTTTGGTGTAAGGATTTCCCGGTAGCGAAAACAGCTCCGCAGTTCTGGCCTGCTCGAAGATCTTGCCTGCGTACATAACGATCACGTGATCGGTCATACCTGCAACGATGCCGAGATCGTGAGTGATCAGAATCACGCTGGTCCCTGTCTCGCGTTTGAGTGTCTTAATGAGCTCGAGTATCTGCGCCTGGATCGTAACATCGAGCGCTGTGGTTGGTTCATCGGCAATCAGTAGCTCAGGTTCACACGACAGGGCCATCGCAATCATTACGCGCTGGCGCATGCCGCCGGAAAACTCGTGTGGATAACTGCCGGCGCGCGCGCGTGCGTCAGGAATTCCGACAGTTTCCAACATGCGAACGGCGTGCTCATAAGCCTGTGCCCTGGTGTGGCCCAGGTGCAGTTGAGTCATCTCCATCAGTTGCCGGGAGATCTTCATGAAGGGATTGAGTGAGGTCATCGGGTCCTGAAAGATCATCGCGATACGACGCCCTCTAATTTTCCGGAGGGAGTCGTTGGGCAACAGCAGCAGATCGCTGCCGTTGAAGATAACTTCACCCGAAACAATCTTCCCCGGGGGGTTCGGAATGAGACGGATGATTGAAAGATTTGTGACTGATTTACCGGACCCGGATTCGCCAACGATGCCCAGCGTTTCGCCACGCTTGAGTTGAAACGAAACGTCGTCAACGGCTTTGACGATTCCGTCTTCGGTATCGAAGTAAGTCCGGAGGTTTCTTACTTCGAGAAGATTTCCGTTTGTCGTGGTCATTTCATTAGAAGAGGATTTTTACAGGATTGACAGGATGAAACATATAAATATGACTTTCATACCGTTCGCATCTGCGGATCCAGCGCATCACGCAATCCATCACCCAAAAAATTCAGCGAGAAGAGCGTCAACGCCATCGTCGCCCCCGGAAAGATCAGTTGCCACGGAAAGATGCCGATATTCGCAATGCCGTCAGACACAAGGCTGCCCCACGACGCGAGCGGCGCCTGCACACCAAAACCCAGAAACGAAAGAAATGCTTCGGTCAACATGATCTGTGGAATAGTCAGTGTGGCGTAAACAATCACCGGCCCCAACGTGTTCGGAACCAGATGACGAAAGATAATGCGCGGTCCGGAAACTCCTGTCGCTCGCGCTGCCAACACAAATTCCTGGTTCTTCAGCGATAACACCTGCCCGCGAACGATGCGCGCCATCGTCAACCACGAAACCGAGCCGAGCGCGATGAAGAGCAGGATCAACTGGCCGCGCGCCGTTTGGCTGCGAAACATGGAAAGCAGCACGATAACTAAGATTACGTAGGGCAGCGAGTAGAGCACATCGACAATACGCATCATCACGTTATCAATTCGGCCACCAAAGTAACCGGAGATCGCGCCGTAAGTGACACCAATCAATAACGACACCAACGTCGCGATTATTCCTACAAACAGTGAAATCTGTCCGCCCTGAAGTACGCGTGCTAGTTGATCGCGCCCGGCGTTATCGGTCCCCATCGGATGCGCCCACGAGAATTCGCCGTCCGGCCCAGTGAAAGGAGGAAACGATCTGGTAAGCCTGAGATCGTGTGAGGGAATGTAGTCGGGTGTAAATCCGAAGGTTCGCTTTATTACGGCCGGCCCTACGATGGAAGCAAGAGTTACGATGATAACGAAGATTAGACCAAAGACTGCAAGTTTATTCTTTAGTAGACGGCGCCATGCATCTCGCCACAATGAGGTGCCGCGAACAAACTCTCCCGCTTCCTCCGCGCGCACGTCAGCTTCCGCGATGGCCATCTCCGGAGGAATGTGGATCAGTTCGTCTGGCTCAGTCTTTTTCTCTGTAGACATTCCTACTGATACCTCACACGCGGATCGAGAAACGCATAGGCGATATCCACCAGCAGATTCATCAAGAGGAGCGTTACGGCGATGAACGCCACGATCCCGATGATCAATGGCTCGTCGCGATTCAGTGAAGCCTGAATGAAATAGTTTCCCAGACCCGGCAGCGCGAAAATCCTTTCCACTACAACGGTCCCCGTCAGTAAAAAAGCCAACGCTGGTCCAGTGTAAGAAATCACCGGCATCAAGCCGCCACGCAATGCATGACGGATAACAACATCCTTCTCGCTCAAGCCCTTCGCTCGTGCAGTGCGAATGTAATCAGAGCCCAGTACCTCGAGCATACCTGCGCGCGTAAGTCGCGCGATGTACGCCATATAAACCACCGACAAAGTGATGACCGGCAGAATGAGATTTCGACTCGGAAACCCATTCCAGCGAGAAGGTGGCACCCAGTACAAAGTCAGCGAAAAGATAAGCACGAGAATCGGACCGAGGACAAAGTTGGGAACCGAGATACCCAACATCGCGATTGCCATCGAGGCATAGTCCCATTTCGAATTTTGTTTCAGGGCCGCGATGGATCCCGCGGTGATACCGACGATCAGTGCGAGTAGATAAGCGAGAATTCCGATAGTGGCGGATACCGGTAAGGAACGGCGAATGATGCTATTTACCGACTGGCCCTGGTACCTCAGCGAAGTACCAAAGTCGAACCGGATAATACTCCAAATTGTCTTGCCGTATTGTTGATACCAGGGTTTGTCGAGGCCGTACTTCTCACGAAGGGTCGCCTCCACCACAGGAGACAAAGGCTTTTCACCGGAATAAAAGTTTCCGGGTGCCAGTTTTATCAATCCCCAGGTGATCGTAATCACAACAAGGATCGTAGGAATGGTGATAAGCAAGCGTCTAAGGATGAAGCGAAGCATCAGCTGATCCGCGTTGAGTCGGTGTCAATCCGCGGCCAAACTCGGCGTGCCAAAATCCCACTTGGACTGATCGCGTTCGATGTAAACATACTTCCAGGGAAACAACGAAGCCGCGTTTGGATACATACCCTTCACGTATGGCTTCTTAAGCCAGTTAACTGAAGGTGTATCAATCGGAATAATTGGTTGCTGATCGAGCATGTATGCTTCCGCCTTGGCCAGCAACTCGTAACGCTTCGTGTGGTCGAGAGTGCGATTAGCTTCGTCGAGCATAGCGATGAACTTCGGATCCTCCCAACCCGTACTACTCTCGCCTCCGGTGTAGAAGAGACTCAGGAATGTGAACGGGTCCATGTAATCCGCGCCCCATGCGCCGCGGACAAATCCTTTAAACTCAAGGTTGGCCTTCGCATCCAAAAATGTCTTCCACTCCATGGTTCGCAGCGGCACGGTGACCCCCAGATTCTGTTTCCACTGCGCCTGCATCCATTCGGCCACAGAGCGGTTTGCTCCCTGCGTGTTATAGAAAAACTCGACCTGGTCCACTGGAAACGTCGGACAAGAAAAACTTCCGTCGGCATTTTGGTTTACCGGATAACCAGCCTGGCCGAGCAACCTGCGCGCTGCTGCGGGATCGAACGCCGCGCCTTTGGGCTGAGGATAACCTGCGAAGATTCCTTCAGGAGTAAACGCGGTGAGAGGTTTTACAATTCTGCGCCAGGCCGCGTAGGCTGCCTTGTCTATAGACAGATTGAACGCCTTTCTTACTCTGACGTCGTTCAAGGGAGGCTTAGTGGTATTCATGATCAAGTAGTCGATCGCGGCTTCGACCGCGTCCATGTAGTCCTTCTTGTCTTTGATCACGTGAAGCCACGGATTTGGCACCGCGTGATTATAGACGGCATCAAGCTCTCCGACTTTGTACATATTCATCACAGTGTGATTGTCGATTATGGGATAGAAGTAAATCTCGTCGAGCTTGACAGTCGCTGCGTCCCAATACATCGGATCACGCTCGAGCACCAGCCTGTCGTAAGGCACCCACGTCTTGAGCTTGAATGGACCACATGTGACGATGTGTTGCGGCTGCGTCCAGGCGCTTCCGTATTTCTCCACCACCTGGCGCGGCACGATGCGGAAAACCTGGTGGGACAGGAGCGCTAAAAAGAATGGACCCGGTTGGACCAACGAAATGCGGACCGTATATTTGTCAACAGCCTCGACGCCGACATCCTCGGCCTTTACCGGAACCAGATCTTTGCCTGCTACTGCGGCCTTCAATTTTGGAGTCGCATCCAGAAGCTTTGCTCTTGCCTTTTCAGCGCCTGGCAGTGTCAGTCGCAGCGGGCTATGCATCTGTTGATGGAAGGCAGTGTCGGGAGCGGGACTCGGCTCGTTTGGATCGAGTTGGTATTCAGGCTTTGCAGCATCAATTGGCTGGCCGCCGATCGGCTCGGGCGGAAGACTCTCGTCAAAATCTCTCGCGAGCAGGAACTGGCCTGTTTGTGGATTGCGCACGAACACCCGTTGTTCGTGATAGGCCCGCCCGTATTTCAGATGTAGAGCGTGCGTAACATTGCGAGAAACTGTCTCTTTGGCCAGCGCTCGCCGAAAACTATAAACAAAGTCATTTGCGTCAATTGGATCACCGTTGGACCAACGGCCATTGTGACGCAGGTGAAAAGTAAATTCAGATGAATCGTTATTAATATGCCAGCGTTCAGCCAGGGCCGGACGAGGAGCAAGGGTCTTGGGGTCGTATTCGACAAGACCTTCGTACAGCGCGAGGTAAAGTCGTGCTTCTGGTTGGCCGTTACTGATGGTGGGGTCGAGTGTTTCGGGTTCGTCTCCGGAAACGTAGCGAAAAATGTTTCGTTTAGGAGGAACGGGGTTACCGTAATAAAGTTCATTACTGGAGACCACAGAGCACGACAGAGTGGTGCAGGCTAGTGATGCCAGCAAAATCAACCCGACGATCTGTTTACACTTGCCACTGCTCATCAGAACCTCCACTTCGCAAGGCAATAGCTTTAGTTCAGCGCGAGTTACGAGGAAACTCGCAAAGGAAGAGACGAGTGGAAGTTATCACGCGAAAGAAGTTTTTATCAAGAAAAAGAGTTTCGCGGATGGTGACTTAATTCGAGTTTTTCTCTGCGGACCTCTGCGTATCTCGGCGTTCTCTGCGGTAAAGGCTATCTCAACGCAGAGGCCGCAGAGATTCGCTGAGGTCCGCAGAGAAAAACTCCTGAAATGTTAGCCACTAACGTTTTGCGTGAAAACTTCTACAACTTGACTGCATAGCCCAGACCATCGCCGACCGACAACACCTCGGCACGCAATTGAGGATGGTTGATGAAGTACGGATTGAATTCTCGCAGCGCCACCGTTTCAGCTTCATTGTCGTTGCGCGCAACCCTGCCGCTCCACAACAAATTGTTGACGATGACTACACCGCCGGTGCGCAACCGTGGCAGACCAAGATCGAGATACTCTTTATACTCTTCCTTCACGGCATCGATGAATAACAGATCAAATGTTTCGGTGAGGTGCGGCATCACTTCCAGGGCCTTGCCTTTTTCGATCTTCACGCGATCGAGCAATCCGCCGCGCTCGAGATACCCGGAGGCGGCGCGAATCATCTCGTCGCTGGGCTCGATGGTCACAACCAACCCCTGCTCGCCCATGCCACGTGCGAGGTGGACCACCGAGTAACCAATCGCCATCCCGATCTCTAAAGCTCTGCGAGCACCAGTCGAACGAGCCGTGATCTCCAGAAACAGTGCGACTTCACGATCAGCGATCGGGACCTTGTGCTCGGCCGCATACGCTTCCATCTCTGTCACCAAAGGGTCGCCTGGCGGTAGCAGTTGATCCAGGTACTCAGCCTGTTCGCGTTGAATGATTGCGTCGAGTCGTGCCCTCATATTTTGCTGTCAGCTGTCGGGATTATCTTGCATGTCGCCGCTCACGGAAACATAGCGACGACCCAGGCCGAGCTGTCGCAACTTGTGTTGCAGCGACTGCCGGTGCATGTCCAAAATCTCAGCCGCGCGCGTGACGTTTCCCTGTGTGTGCTCCAGGCAGCGGGTAATGTAACGGCGTTCAAACTCGCGCCTATCTTCGCGAAAATCAGCCGTGAACGGCACTCTCAAGCCGTCGATCTCCGAATCTGTACCTTCAACCATGGTGCTCTTCGACATACCCGCAGTGATCTCATCCGGCAAATCCTTCGGCGTTACTTCGTCACCTTCAGCCATGATCACAGCGCGGTCGATCGTGTTCTTGAGCTCACGCACATTTCCCGGCCAGTTATATTCAAGCAGGCGCTTCAGAGCCGTTTGGCTGAGTGCTCGCTGCGGCAATTCATAGCGTTCCGCCGCCACTCGCAGGAACGTCTCTGCCAGAAGCGGAATGTCCTCACGACGCTCGCGAAGCGGAGCGATATCGACGGTAACCACGCGCAACCGGTAAAACAGATCAGCGCGGAAGTTACCGTTCGTGATCTCCTGTTCGAGCGGTCGATGCGTCGCGCTTACAATACGTACATCAACGGGAATTGATTCATTTGAGCCGAGACGCTCGATTCGTCTTTCTTCGAGCGCGCGCAGCAACTTCGCCTGCACATTGGAGCTCATGTCACCTATCTCATCGAGAAACAACGTGCCGCCGTGCGCCTGTTCAAACTTCCCTTCCCGCCGCGCCGCAGCCCCCGTAAAGGCGCCTTTTTCGTGACCAAATAGTTCGGACTCGATCAACTCCGAAGGCAGCGCCGCACAATTAACTGCCACAAACGAAGCGTTGCGACGCACGCTGTTGCGCTCGTGAAGCTCCCGCGCCACCAACTCCTTTCCGGTTCCCGATTCACCACGCACCAGGACGGTCGCATCAGTCTCCGCGACTTTATCGATCATCGAGCGCACTTTCTGCATTGCTTCCGAGTTACCGATGAGCGCGCCTCGTTGAGAACGCTCTACCTCGATGCGACGGCGCAACGAATAGTTCTCGCGTCTGAGCTGGACTGTTTCGGCGGCATTTTTGACCACGAGCCGCAGATCGTCCAATTCAAATGGCTTGGAAAGATAATCGTAAGCACCGGCTTTCACGGCCTCGACCGCCATCCGTTCCGAGCCGTGCGCGGTGACGATGATCACGAGCGGTCCGTTGCCATTAGAGGATTTTAGTTCACGCAGGAAATCGAGGCCGCTCATTCCGGGGAGGTTTACATCGAGGAGGAGAAGGTCGGGCTCGTGCTGTTTCAACAACGCCCGGGCTGCTTCGGCTGAGCCGGCTTCAGAGATGTTGTAGCCAAAAGTCGTGAGGGCTCGCCGCATGCCGTAACGGGCGGCTTCCTCGTCGTCAACAATCATCAATCGCAACGCGTCTTTTCTCACTTCCGGAGTAGTTTAGGGCCGTGTGGCCCTAAACTCCTAGCGCGTCGCGTGCCACAGAAATGGACGACAGCATTGCCCGGGTTTGCTCCGTAGGAGCAGTATGTTTATAGCTCCACAAACCCTAAGTACATAGCGCTCCGATAGGAGCGCCATGTTTGCACTGTTCGAGGCTATAAACATCTTGCTCCTACGGAGCAAGTTATTTCTGAGTCCGTTTTGCGGAGACCACGAGGATGATTGCGTCGCCTGAAGGACCGACGTTGAGGGTGCCAACGATTACCGGTTCGGATTCACGCATGCTGATATCGGTGGCCAGGCCCGTGCTTTCATAGTTGAAAGCCGGAGCCACCGCACCGGTCGCCGCAATTGCCCCACTGGTCTGAATAGGAATGCGTGCGCCAAAATTGAAGCCTTGCATTTGAACCACCTGCTGACCTTCGGTGTTTCGCACCAGTCTTACTTGCCGCACTTTGAATTGGCTAAAGCTTGGAGTCACTACCGACTCTGCGCCTGAAGGCAACGTAAGTGGTCCACCGATCCAACTCAGGTCCAAACGGCCTTCATTCTTCACACGGTTGATCAACGTGGCCACGAGCCGGTAGTTTTTGAACGGCAACGTTGCGCGCAATTGTTTGACGACGGGATCGAGTGATCCAGGTAGTTTCGATTCGGCGACGTCCTGATTGGTGCCGACGATTAGATAGAGTTGTGTATCGAGGTTTGTCTCATCATTTTGAGTTTCGGCCGGTTTAGTATCCGGCTGCTGCGCGGTATTGCTGTTCTGAGCTTGAACGCCTGTTATAAAACAGAGTACGAGCAACATCGCGCTCAATAATCTTCGGTTCTTCATGCAATCGTCTCCTTCGATTGAAAAGTCAAAACACACACGCGCACTCTTGAATAAAGTTCCGTTTAGACAGGATTGACACGATTCTTCAGGATTAACAGGATAGTATCTTGCCAATTATGAAAAATCATGTGAATCCTGTCTACAACGGTATTCGTAGTTGAAACAACGCGCCGCGGCCATTGTTTGACTCGAGCGAAGCGGATCCACCAACCTCCTGAACGCGCTTACGAACGATCGCCAACCCTAATCCCGTGCCGCGTTGTCTCGTCGTAAAGAACGGTTCCCAAATCCTTTCACGCAGATCAGCCGGCACACCGGAACCACTGTCCTGCACACTGATCAGCAGATCCCCATTCGACGCCGCGGCCGTTAACTGAACTTTTCCGCCGTGCGGCGTTGCCTGTAACGCGTTGAGCAATAAATTCGACAACGCATCACGCAGTGCTGAAACAGACTTTCCCGCCAGCTCCGCATCGACATTTACGTCGCAGTCGAGAACAATTCCCTGCTCCCTCGCGTTCGCTCGAAAAAGATCCACGACCGATCGCAGTAACTCATCAACGCTCAATGGTTGCGTCGCAGGACTCTCCTTCCTCGCAAAACTGAGCAACTGCGTCACACTTTGACTGAGACGATCGGTTTCACCAACGATCAGACCGAGGTCGCGTTCGTACTCGTGGCGCAGACTCTCATCCTCGCGCATCACTTGCGCAATCGACTTTATGGCCGACAGTGGATTCTTGATCTCGTGCGCGACGGTTGCCGCCATGCGTCCGAGTGAAGCTAAACGTTCTCGTTCCGCGAGTTCTCGTTCCAATCGGAGGTTCTCTTCCAGCAGACGCGAGTCGTCGATCGCAATCGCGATCTGATCCGCCAGCAGTCCGAGTATTGAACGCGCATCGGACGTCAGGCTCGCGGACGCGGCGTCCAGTGCCATTAAGCCTTCCACGTTGTCTTCCCGGCGCAACGGATAGGCCAGCTTGAATCCCTGTTCGGTTAGCACCGGCTCATCTTCAACAGGCTGCCATTCGTTCTCTTTGGATTTTTCGAGCACTGACTTTATCCACGGCTCGGGTTCACCGGCGAAGATCTTGAGCCGCCGTAAACCGAGTGCGTCAGTTGTGCGTTCTTCGACGAAGTCCAAAAGATCCGACAGATCCTTGTGGTGCCCGGCATACGATCCGATGCGAGCAACAATCTCCTTGTAAAGCGCCGCTTCGCGCTCGAAGAGTTTGTGGAAGCGTTGGGCCAGCCAACCTCGTAACGGCGCCGCCAGCAGCGCCAGCGCGAGAATAAGCAACGCCTCGATGAGTCCTGGTCTAATGCCGTATCGCTGCGTCATCCAATCGCCAATGGTGCGTATGCCGAAGACGTACACAGTCAGCACTACCGTGGCGAAGGTGACTACGATCAAGCTCTCTTCAATGATGATCTCGAGATAACGATAACGATAGATGTAGTAAGCCAGCAGCACCGACGGCACCAGCGAACCCAGATTGGCAATCGTCTTCAAATACTCTCCGGCGATTGTTCCCTCGCCCACACCAGCCGCGAGCGCCGCGAAGATCACCATGCCGACGCCGATAAACGACGCTGCCAGCGTGCGCATGATTCTCTTCTCACTGGGGTTGTTGCTCTTCCTCGCGATCAGCAACTCGGTCAACGCAATCAGGCCGAGCACGTAAGCAATCCAGAATGAAAACGGGATCACGAAGAACGACAGCTTCGTTAACATCGGCGCGTAATCGCCGGTCCAGAGGTGCGGTACGGCGATGACGAGAAAGATGATCGGGACGTAACAAAGATAAACGCGCAGCCGTTCGCTTCTTGTCAGCAAGCGACCCTGCGTATTCGCCCAGAGATGAAGGTGAACGTGAAGCAGAAATGAATAGGCAAAGGTGATACTAACAACTGCGACCGTGTCAGCTATTCGCAGCAGAGTGGTCCAGGTATCGAAGCCGAGATCGAAAAGACTGTGTAGCGTGATCACCAGATTACTGGTGTGCCACCCGCCCATCGTGAGCGCAAGCGCGGCGAGTATCCGCTCGATGCTGGTCAGCTTGCTGCGATGAGTAACAAGCTGGAATAGCATCCAAAGCGGCAGTAACGCGCCGATGCTATAACCGATGACCTGAAGTATTTCGAGCGGATCGAGTGGGGACATTCTAGTCGGAGCGTAGCTAAATGATTGGTTTCACGCAAAGACGCAAAGGCGGCAAAGAAAAAGTTTGCTTTCTTTGCCGCCTTTGCGTCTTTTGCGTGAAAACTTTTGTTAAGTACAAAGCACGCTAGTTCGCCGCAGTATTCCGCGGCGGCGACGTAAAAGTTATCTCAACGCGACGATTCTTTTTCTGACCAGCAACGGTCGTGTTCGGAGCCAGCGGATTTGAGGCGCCCATCCCGTTGGCCTGAATGCGCATTGGATCGACGCCGGCCGACTGAAAACGATCGGACAGGACGCGAGCTCGCTCCTGTGTCAACTGCTGTAGCGTGACCTCGTTGCCTTTGTTGTCGGTGTAAGCCTCGATCAGGATCTGGTAGTCGGGATTACTCGCGAGCAGAGCTGCGAGCGGTTCGAGTTTCGCGGCAGATGCGGCAGACAACGTCGCCGCCCGTGCACTGCTCCAGATTGTTTCCGGTAGCACCAGACGAAATCCTGTCGCAGTCTCTTTGAGCGTTCCATACTTCGCCAGCGTTTCTTTCAGGTTCGCTTCGGCGCTACGGCGCTCCGCAGCACGCCGCTCGGCTTCCACGCGCGCCGTCTCAGCCTGCTTTTCGCCTTCGAGTCGCGCGAGTTTAAGCTTTGCGCTGTCGCTGTCTGAACGCAACACCTGGATCTCGTCGCGCAATTGAGCAATCTCTACGCGCTTCTCACGCAACTGATCATTGGCGGTGCCGAGGTCTCGTTCAGCCAACTCACGCGCGCGTTGTTCCTTTTCCAATGCAGCACGAAGTTGTGCCACTTCTCGCTGCGAAGCTTCAGCAGTCTGCTCCGCACTTCGCACCGCTTCATCACGGCGCCGAATCTCGTCGCGGCTACGGCGCGCAGCGCGACGGACCAATGCCACCTCTTCAGCATGTGCGCCTGACGCAGTCGCTCGGCGTGCTTCCGTATCAACTTCTGCGATCGGTTGATTCAGGCGCCACGCCTTCTCCGCTGCCTGTAAGTGATCCTCAGCAGCTTTCAATTCCTCCGGCGCATCCTGTGATGCTCCTGCATACTTCGCAAGGCTCACAGCCTGACGAGCGCCAAGCAACGACACGGGAGTCTGGCCATAATCTCGATCGGCTAACTCCGGAACACGCGCATCGCGAAAGTAATCACTCGAGTTTCCGATGTAACGAACGTCAACAGTTTCAACCTGACTGCCGTTGGGTCGCTGCGGCGGAAGATTTTCCATCACTACCATGCGGCTCGGCACCTTCATTAAGAAATGTGGCTCAGCAGTAAGAATTAACGCGAAGGTCTGCAATGGGGTGGTGACGTCGAGCTTCGAGTTTACAAACGTGCTGCCACTTCGCTTGATCTCGCCGAGATTGTCCACGTGCCCCTCGGGTGAGATGGCCCAGAGAATGTAAGTGGTGTAGATGCCACCGAGCTCCGACGCGCGTGGCAGATCGTCAATGCTCAACTCGACGCGCGTGCCGCGGCGGCCCGCGCGCCTCACCTTCGCCTCGCCTTTCAGACGTGGCAACGTAGTCGTCCCACGAAATTTCACTGTCACCGTTTCATCCAGCGGATACGTAATCGCAACGGTTTTGCGTTCGACGTCCTGTTGTGCAACTGCGGTAGACACAAACAGCAAACAAACGCTAAGCGCAAAAACGAGGTATCGACCAATGCGTCTGAAAGTCATGGTTGAAACAACTCCTGGTCTTAAATTCTGGGATGATGGGCTAGACCTACTATGCTCTTGATGCCGCAAACAGGCGCATTGTTGCCGAAGGAGGTGGGCAGGTCAAGACGATTTTGGCCGTGGATCACACGGGTTTATACAGATTTTGTCTTACGGTAGGCCGCGATTTGCACGATGAGGACGCAGATTCCCGACAGTAACAGCAGGTGGATCCACCCACGAGGCGCGAAGAGTCCGAGGATAACCCAGAGAAATATGAGGCCTGCGCCAATCCACCACAACATCGCGATCAGGGAATCTCGTTGAGCTTGTAACCAACGCCACGCACTGTTAACACGTAGCGCGGATTCTTCGGATCCGTCTCGAGCTTCTTACGCAAGCGATTGATATGCGGATCGATGTTGCGCTGATAGCCTTCGTAGTCGGTGCTCCAGACCCGATCGAGCAAGGCGTTTCGAGACCAGGCACGGCCTGGCTCAGACGCGAGCAGTTCGAGAATCTGAAACTCGAGCGGCGTCAGATCAACACGATAGCCGTTTCGCATGACTTCGTGACGACGTTTATCGATCACGAGGTCGCCGACTTCGATTCGTTCGCCATCCTCCTCTTGCGGGGTTACTCCGCCGCCGCGTCGAAGCAATGCTTCCACGCGATACTCGAGTTCTCTCGGAGAGAACGGCTTGGCGAGGTAATCGTCGGCGCCTGCTTCGAATCCTGCGACTTTATCTGAGAGCGCATCGTGCGCAGTCAAAAAGAGCGCCGGCGTTTGAATGCCTCGATCGCGAACGCGTTTGAGCAGCTCGAGGCCAGACATTCCCGGCATCGATACGTCAAAGATAAAGCAATCAAATCTTCCGGCGATTGCGGCTTCCAGTGCTGCCATGCCGCTTTCGCGCTCGTCAACTTGAAAGCCGAGCCGGCGAAAGTACTCGGCCAGAAGAAGTCTCATGTCGGTATCGTCATCTGCGATCAGAAGACGTTTACCTGCGTGTTTAGTGTTTGTTGTTGCTTGCTGTGCCAAATGTCCTGATCCTGTCGGAGGGGATCTACCAAAAGATAGCGGTCAAAATTATAACCCAAAATGACGCAGACTCATCCGGGGAATTGATTGCTATGAGTTCGCGGGAACAAAGGAGATCGAGTAAATCACTCAGCCTTGACGCATGTAAGTGGGGGTAAGTATAGTGCTTCCTTTAGGTTTGGGGCCGTCTTTCTACCTCCCTTTATAGCAACTGATCAGAGATTTTCGCAACCAGAGATGCGTGATCTTCGCCGCCTGTTAAAGTATTTGAGACCTCACTGGCCAATCTTCACACTGGCCACTCTGGCCATGCTTATCGTCGGATTGCTCGAAAGCGCCATCGGCGGTTTGATAGTGCCAATCTTCGATCAGGCCTTTGTTCAAGGCGCTGGCCAGCGTACCGCCACGATTTTCGGTCTGCAACGCTTAATCCCCGAGGCTCCCCTCGAAGCCTGGAAAATGATCTCAATTCTGCTGATCGTTTTCACGCTGGCAAAAGGGATTGCGGAATACTTGTCAACATACTTGATGGCGCGAATCGGCCAGTCGGCGGTTCTGAAACTGCGGCAGGATCTGTATAGCCACTTGCTTGCACAGTCTGCGACTTTCTTCGAACGGCATCGCACCAACTACCTTGTTTCGAGACTCGTCTCCAGTGCCGCTGCGATCGAGACTGCCGTAACGAGCACGATTCGAGACATGCTGCGCGAGAGCTTCACGCTGATCGCGTTCCTCTCGGCATCCTTTTATTACAGTTGGCGACTCACGTTGGGCTCGCTGGCGATTGCACCAGTGATCGCAGTGCTCACGGCGAAGTTTGGTAAAGCATTGCGTAATCTTGCGCGCGAGAGCTTTGAAGGTAGTAAACAGCTTACTGACACGGCCCAGGAAGCGCTTTCCAATCAAGGGATCGTCAAAGCTTATCGTGCTGAGAAACGGGAGGCGGAACGCTTCACTGAGGTTGCAAAGAGAATCGTCCGAGCAAACTTGCGCAGCGCGAGCATCGCAGGCGCTTCACCGCCGACGATCGAAATGATCGGGATTCTCTTCGTCGTGCTACTGCTGTTTTTTGGCCAGCGCGAAATCATCGCCGGTCGAATGAACACGGCCCAGTTCGTTACCTTCCTGTTCTTTCTGTTTCGCAGTTACGATCCGATGCGCAAGCTCTCGCGTCTGCAAAACAGCATGGAGCAGGCACTCGCTGCTGCGCATCACGTGTGGGAAGTGATGGACGAGCACGCAGCCATCAATGAGAAGCCCGACGCAGCAGAACTGCCCATACTGAAACAAGAAATCGAACTGCGGAACGTTTCGTTCGGCTATGCAAACGAAACGCGTTCCGTTTTGCGCGACGTTAGTTTGAAGATACGAGCAGGCACGATGGTGGCTTTGGTGGGCGAGTCGGGTGGTGGAAAGTCTACTTTGACTAAGTTGCTGCCGCGTTTCCACGACCCGAGCTCCGGCGCGGTGTTGTGGGATGGTACCGATATTAGAGACGTAACTATTTCCAGCTTAAGACGACAGATTGCACTGGTCACTCAGGAGACGGTACTTTTCAACGATACGGTCCGGCACAACATCGCCTACGGCAGACCTGAGGCAACCGATGCGGAGATCGAAGAGGCCGCATTGATCGCTTTTGCGCACGACTTCATTCGCGAACTACCCGATGGGTACGATACGATTGTCGGCGAGCGCGGCATCTTTCTTTCCGGCGGTCAACGCCAGCGGCTTGCTATCGCCCGTGCAATCCTGGTTAATGCGCCCGTGCTGGTTTTGGATGAGGCCACGTCGGCACTCGACGCCGAATCGGAACGTCTGGTCCAACGAGCAATCGGCAATCTGGTCCGAAATCGCACGACAATCGTTATTGCTCACCGCCTCTCAACCGTGCGCCGCGCGGACGTCATCGTGGTAATGGAAGCCGGGCGGATCATCGAAATGGGCACGCACGCTGAATTGTTGTCAAAAGGCGGACAATATCGAAAGCTGTACGAGCTTCAATTCGCAGACGAGGAAGAAGAACTAGTCGTGCAGGGTTCAGTCTGAGCAACTTTGGTACTTTGTACCTGGTGCTTTGTAAGGCCAGAGAAACAAAGGACAAAGTACAAAGGACAAAGTACAAAGCACCTTTACAACTTATGAAATCAATGACGGGATACGGTAAGGGGATGGTAGTGGGAGATGATTTCTCCGTCTCCGTCGATCTCAAGACCGTAAACAATCGCTTCCTGGACATACACCTGCGCGTCGGATCCGAGTTGTCGTCAGTTGAGCCAGCAATCAAGAAACGCATCACTTCGCGACTGTCTCGCGGGCGCGTCGATGTGACCGTAAGCATGGAACGGGTGGCGCAGATCGCTTACGAGGTCAACCGGCCGCTCATCGCCGGCTACGTCAATGCGTTGAAGCAACTACAACGGGATTTTGATATCGGCGGAGAACTCGATATCAACGTTATCGCGCGAATTCCCGGCGCCATCCAACCCGCTCGAAACAGCATGGACGAAAGAATGATCACCGCGCTGGAACAAGCGTTGGACCAGGCACTGAACGAACTCGAGAGGATGCGCGAGCAGGAAGGTGAAGCACTCAAACAGGAGCTGCGCGAACGTGTCCGGAAGATTGAGTCCCTTGTGCCCGTCATCGAGTCGTCGGCAATAGGCCTAGCGGATGCGTACCGGCTGCGTCTGCAAAAACGTATTGGAGAACTACTTAACCGCGGCGGGCAAGTCGTGGAAATAGATCCGGTGAGACTGGCCCAGGAGGTTGCTTATCTCGCGGATCGCAGCGACGTGAGTGAGGAGATGGTCCGGCTGCGCAGTCATCTCTCTCAGTTTCAAGAGGCGCTTGATGCGCCGGGTGAGGCTGGGAAGATGCTTGATTTTCTTTTGCAGGAACTCAATCGCGAAGCCAATACGACCCTCTCAAAATCCACGGATCTGGTCATCAAGGAAGCGGGACTGGCGATAAAAGCAGAAGTCGAAAAACTCCGCGAACAGGTTCAGAATGTCGAGTAGAGTCAAAGAACTGCAACTGACAAGACCAGTTAACAACACCACACCGAGAGGTACGCTCTTCGTCGTCAGTTCACCGTCGGGCGGCGGCAAGGGCACGATCATTCGACACGTGCTGGAGGTTGTAGAGAATCTTAGCTATTCTGTCTCCTACACGACTCGCGCGCCACGTCTCGGTGAGGTCAATGGCCGCGAGTATTTCTTCGTAAGCCGAAACATTTTCGATGAGATGGTCGCCGCGGGCGAGTTTCTTGAATGGGCCTTCGTGCATGGGAACTTTTACGGCACTGCGAAGAGACAGATCGCCGAAGAGACTGCTGCGGGTCTGGACATTATCCTCGAAGTCGACGTGCAGGGCGCGGCCAGCGTGCGGCAGTTGCTGATGGATTCCGTGAGTATCTTTATCCTGCCGCCTTCGCCCGAGGTGCTGCGGCAACGATTAATGGCCAGGGGCACAGACACGCCGGAGCAACTCGAGGTTCGTTTGCGTAATGCGCCCGAGGAGCTAAAGCAGTACTCGGTTTTCGACTACGTAATTATCAACGATGAAATCAAGAAAGCAGTGCACCAGCTCGCGTCGATCATTTATGCCGAGCGAGCGCGCTGTATGCGGCAGGAAGGTCTGGTTCGCGAGGTGATCAAAGACTTCATGTCAGGACAAGAGTAACTCATAAACCGAAGGAGCAATCGAGTGGCTACAACGACAGAGTTGGTTGAAGGTGAGATGAATGGAAGTGCCGTGCAGGAAGTTGATTCGAAATACCGTCTGATAATCCTCGCCGCGAAGCGCAGCAAACAACTACAGCGCGGAGCGCAGCCCCGAATCGAGATCGATCCGCAGAAACACAAACCGACGCGAATCGCGCTGGAGGAAGTAATGCGAGGCCGCGTGCACTTTAGCATCAAAGAAAAAGACGGAGACAAGGCAGAATAATTGAGTAGCCTGCAAAGCAGGCGACCGCATAAAGCCTGGGGCGTAAGCCCCAGGATCCCATTGAGATGCGATTCGAGCCCGCGCAGCGGGCGACAGCTCTGTCGCCCGTTTCACGGGCTCGGTCATTTATTGACGAAAGATCCTGGGGCTTACGCCCCAGGCTTTATGCGGTCGCCTGCTTCGCAGGCTACATGCCCTTGTAATCTGGGCCACCCCCGCCTTCCGGTGTTACCCAGTTGATGATCTGATAGGGATCCATGATGTCGCACGTCTTGCAGTGGACGCAGTTTGAAAAGTTTATTTGCAAACGCCGGTTTCCGTTACCACCGTCCTCAACCATTTCGTAAACAGCCGCAGGACAGAACCGCTGGCACGGATTGCCGTACTCTTCGGCGCAGCGCGTGGCACAGATGTTCGTATCGAGCACGTGCAGATGGACCGGCTGGTCTTCGTCATGGCCCACCGCGGCGTGGTAAACGTCGGTCAGTTTATTGAACGTCAGTTTGCCGTCGAAACGTAAGTCAGTGTAGCGCTGCTCGAGCTGGTCGCCGCGATAACCGTACGATGAAAGCTTCTTCATCTCTTCGTGACCCGGAACAGCGCGGTCACGATCGAAAATGCCCCAGGAGCGCCCGCCGGTCACGAATTGCAGCCCTGTATTCATCAACGCGAGCCAGCGCCCGTATTTAAAGCCGGCATGAAAGTTTCTCACCTTGCGCAGCTCCGGCATGATCCAACTCTCGTTCACGACCTGTTCATAACGCTGCAACTGTTTCGCGGAATAATCTTTGGCGAGCAACGCTTGGAGGATCACTTCTGCCGCCAGCATTCCGCTCTTAATCGCGGAATGAATTCCCTTCAATCGTTGCGGATTGAGCAACCCTGCGCAGTCGCCGGCTAAGAGCACTCCATCAGCGTACATACGTGGTATCGCGAAGTAGCCGCCAGAGGTGACGGTCTTGGCTCCGTAGCGAATCATCTTCCCGTCTTTGAGCAAGCGGGCGATGTAAGGGTGAGTCTTGAAGCGTTGAAACTCGGCGTGCGGATCGATCATCGGATCCTTGTAATCGAGCCCGGTGACGTAACCGATATTCAGCACGCGGTTCTGCATTCCGTAGATCCAGCCGCCGCCGTACGTGGAAGTGTCGGAAGGAAAACCCAACGTGTGTGTGACGCGGCCCGTTGGATAACGATCGTCAGGCAACTCCCACAACTCTTTCACACCAACACTATAGACTTGCGGCTCACGACCTTCGGCGAGTCCCAAACGCTCGATAAGCTGTTTCGTAAGCGAGCCGCGTGGTCCTTCACCCAGCACAGTAACCTTCGCGTGTAGATCGACGCCCGGCTCGTAGTTGGCTTTCCGTTTACCTTCCTTGTCGATGCCCTTATCGCCCGTGCGCACTCCGAGCACTCGATCTTCTTCGTCGTAAAGCAGATCAGCGCCCGGAAATTCGGGGAAGATATTCACGCCTGCCTCTTCACACTTCTCGCCCAACCACGCGGTCAAACGATTTAGTGAAACGATGTAATAACCGTGGTTCTTAAGCGGCGGCGGTGTGATCGGAGAACGAAGCGCGAGTTTTGGCGTCAGGTAAAGAAAGTGATCTTCCTTGACTGGAGACTCGAGCGGCGCGCCTTGTTCTTCAAAATCCGGAATGAGTTCGCGTAACGCCTTTGGATCCATAACCGCGCCGGAAAGGATGTGTGATCCGACTGCGGCGCCTTTTTCAATCACGGCGATCTCGATGTCGCCCAGTTCGCTGTGTTGCTTTACGAGACGTGCGAGGTGAAGCGCTCCACTCAAATTGGCCGGGCCCGCACCCACAAACACAACGTCAAACTCCAAAGTTTCACGTTCCATAGCCACAGATTACACAGATTCCAGCGATTGTTCCAACACGAGTAATCTGTGTAATCTTTCAATATGCCAAACCATCTTATTCACGAAACCAGCCCTTATCTTTTGCAACACGCTGATAATCCAGTCGATTGGTTTCCGTGGGGCGAGGAAGCCTTTGAGAAAGCTCGGCGCGAGAACAAACCCGTCCTGCTCAGCATTGGTTACTCGGCGTGTCACTGGTGTCACGTGATGGCTCACGAGTCGTTCGAAAACGAGCAGATCGCGAAACTGATGAATGAGCACTTCGTGAATATCAAGGTGGATCGCGAAGAGCGGCCCGATCTGGATCAGATCTACATGAATGCCGTGCAAATGATGACTCACCACGGCGGCTGGCCCATGACCGTGTTTCTCACTCCCGATGCAGTTCCCTTTTACGGTGGTACATATTTTCCGCCTCAAGACCGCTACAACATGCCCGGCTTTCCACGTGTCCTGATCAGCGTCGCGGAAACGTATCGAGATCGACAAGACGAGATTCGCGAGACAGGTGCGTCGCTGGTCAACGAACTCCAACGCCTCAGCGCAACCAGCAGTTCAGACCGTCCCGTCGAGGTCGAATTACTCGATGCGGCTTACACCGGCATCGTCAGAAGTTATGACTCTGCGAACGGCGGTTTCGGCGTCGCGCCAAAATTTCCGCCGTCGATGACGCTGGAGTTTTTACTTCGCACATACGCTCGCACCGGCAATCGCGACGCGCTCGAGATAGTGCGTCACACCTGTCAGACAATGGCTAATGGTGGAATCTACGATCAGCTAGGCGGCGGCTTTCATCGTTACTCCACCGACGCGAGGTGGCTCGTGCCTCACTTCGAGAAGATGCTTTACGACAATGCGCTTCTCTCGCGGCTCTATCTTCATTACTTTCAAGTAACCCAGGATCAATTCGCGCGGACCACTGTCGAAGGCATTCTCGATTACGTTCTGCGTGAGATGACTGATCCCAGCGGCGGCTTCTATTCAACGCAGGATGCAGATTCTGAAGGTCATGAAGGAAAGTTTTTTGTCTGGGACAAAAGAGAAATTGAAACTGCTCTTGGCGAGACTGCTGCTGCTCGGTTCTGCGATTACTACAACATTACCGAGGCTGGCAATTTCGAAGGCCAGAACATCCCGAACGTAACGCGCTCGCTTGAAGATGTCGCCGTAGCGAACAACGTTTCCGTTTCCGAGCTGCAGGCTTCGCTAAACGAAAGCAAGCGCCTGCTGTTTGAGCTTCGTGAGAGTCGAGTCAAACCCGATCGCGATGAAAAAATACTCACTGCCTGGAACGGCCTGATGCTGGCGAGTTTTGCGGAAGCGGGAGTGATTCTAAACCGGCCTGATTACACGAATGCTGCCCGGCGAAACGCGGAGTTTGTGCTTTCCAATTTGCGGCGTGAAGGAGTGCTGCTTCGCACCTGGAAAGGCGGCGTTGCCAAGTTCAATGGTTATCTTGAAGACTATGCATTTCTGATCGAGGGGCTCGTCACGTTGTTTGAAACTACGGGCGAGTTTCCCGTGCTCGAAGAAGTGCGGGCATTGACGGACCGGATGATCGAAGAATTCTGGGATAACGAGAACAGCGGCTTTTTCTTTACGGGCAAGACTCACGAAAACCTGATCGTGCGTTCCAAAGATTACTTTGATAACGCCACGCCGTCCGGGAACTCGGTTGCGGCAAGCGTACTTTTGCGGCTTGCCATCCTTCTCGGCGACGACAATTATCGTGACCTCGCCGCTGCGGTCATTGGCGAAGTAAGTGACTCGATTCGCCGGTATCCTTCGGCCTTTGGATATGCCCTCTCCGCTGCTGATTTCCTGCTCGCGACGCCTAAGGAAGTCGCGATTGTGGGGGATAGCGCCGGTGACATCCGTCCGTTGCTCGCAGAGGTCTGGCGGCCCTACTTGCCAAATAAAGTTGTCGCTCCAGGTATCGGCGGTGCTCAGCCGATGCCATTACTGGAGAACCGGCGGTTACTGAATGGTAGGCCCACGGCGTACGTTTGCGTACATTACACCTGCCAACAGCCCGTAAATGATCCGTCCGCCTTGGCTGCTCAACTTACTGCGGCGGGTTAGCCCCAGTTCAGAGTTCAGCCTTTAGGCTGCTTTTCGGAGGCAAGCTAAAGCTTGAACTCTGAACTATTTCTTGACGCACTTCCCTTAAAGGCCTATATTCACTCGGTGCCAAACAGTGTTTGACACCATCTCAAGCGCGCAAAACTCTCCTTAGATCTATCGCAGTTCCAGACTAGAAGGATTGGGGTCCCCAGCAATGCTGAAAGCCGACTGGAAGAGCACCGCGCTCATGGCAGGTATTTCTGTCGTGAGCGTGACCCTGCTGTTTTATACGGCCGTTTCACATCAGAGCCTCGCTTACGCTGCTTTGGGTTTGCTGATCTCTTCGCTGATCTACCTCCTCTTTCGTTTCAACGAGCGGCGTCTCGAAGAGATCAAACAGGCTGAGGCTGAGCGACGCCGTCACGTGGAAGAGATGGCCACTATACACATGAACACGATCGAATCGCTGGCCATCGCGATCGATGCGAAAGACCAGACGACTCATGGTCACGTGCGGCGCACACAGATCTATGCGACAGAACTCGGAACGCTCTTCAACGTTTCCGAACAAGAGCTGCGCGCACTTCATGCGGGCGCTCTGCTTCACGATATCGGCAAGCTCGCCGTGCCCGAATACATACTCAACAAGCCCGGCAAACTCACTGAAGCAGAATTCGCGAAAATGAAGATCCATCCGACCGTCGGTGGCGACATTCTCAAGCGGGTCAACTTCCCTTACCCCGTCGAAGACATTGTGCGCTATCACCACGAGAAGTGGGACGGCAGCGGCTATCCAAAAGGACTCAAAGGGGAAGCCATTCCACTCGTTGCTCGCATTATTTCCGTGGTTGATTTTTACGATGCTACACGTTGCGATCGTCCGTACCGCAAAGGAATGAAACGTGAAGAGTCGCTCGCACTGCTCCGCAGCATGGTTGGCACTGCATTCGATCCAAAGGTTGTCGAAATATTTATCAAGCACGTTGAGGAGTTTGATCGACTGATCGACTCACAGGATATCCAGGAGCAGGTCGCATCAACACCTGAAGCAGATAATCAAACTAGTACCAAACCCGATGCGGGGCTGGCTTCAGACATTCTCGGTGTTTATGAAGAAGCGACCGGTTTCCGCTCCATCAGCAACGCCCAGCGAGAAGTTTTCGCGCTTCACGAAATCGCGCAGACGATCGGTTCGTCACTCAATTTAAGCGACACTGTCACCCTCGTCGCGAACAAGCTTAAAGCAATAGTGCCTTTCGACACTTGTGTGATCTACCTGGTTGACGAACCGTCAGGCAAAGCCATCGCGGCGCACGTAGTAGGTGAAGAGGTCCAGGTATTCAACCGCCGCCGGATCAACATCGGCGACGGCATCACAGGCTGGGTCATAGCCAACTCGCGTTCAATGTGCAATGCGTCGCCGGAATTGGATATGGCGGGCATTCCGGATGATGTAGCGAAACGCTTCCGCGGTGTACTGGTCTCGCCGTTAACGCGCGAAGACGGTTCGTTCGGAGCGATTGCGCTTTATTCGCAAAGTCGCACTTCCTATACGACTGAACACGTGCGTTTACTGGAATCAGTTTGCCAGCACGCTTCGAGTGCTCTCAACAACGCTTTGACTTACGAAAAGACACGAGAGAGCGCGCTGATCGATCCATTGACCGAACTGCCCAATGCGCGTGGCTTTTACATGATGCTCGAACAGCGTCTCGCCGAATGCCAGCGCATGAACAGAGAACCGCTCGCCGTGGTCTGCATGGACGTTGACGACTTCAAGATCGTCAACGACAAGTACGGACATTCGGTCGGTGATCGCTTGCTGGCGAGTGTGGCGGGAGTTGTGCGGCGCGAGTTACGGCAGATGGATATTCTCACCCGCTACGCGGGCGATGAATTCGTTGCGATTATGCCAATGGCTTCGGGCAAGATGGCCGCGTCAATCAGCGAGCGCATGCGAAATGCGGTTGAAGAGCAACTGTTTTCGGTGCGCGCCGGCACGATGGTGGGTTTGGGCGTGAGTGTCGGTGTTGCCTGCTTCCCTGAAGATGGCGAAACGACTGAGGAACTATTGACCGCCGCCGCACGCAGAATGCAGCGCGACAAGAACGCACGCAAGACGGTTCTCACGGTCGCTCAGGCCGGCACCAGCTCAATCGATCTGATGACTTAGCCACAAAGAGGCACAAAAAGCACAAAAGGAATTAGCATTTTATTTTGTGCTTTTTGTGCTTCTTTGTGGCTCTTTTGCGCGGTTTCATGTGTCTCGCTTATAATCCGACCCTTCATGAGCAAACAAACAGCAGCGCCACCTTCTGCCGCCAAAGCCGAAGAGCAACAAAGCTCTACCGGTGTGATGGATGCACCACCAGACGTTGATCCGCAACAACTCAAAGCCGAAAGAGATACAGCAAAGGAACAACAGAAAGATCGGCTCGCTGGACTTAGCCCCGATCACCTGATCGAACTTTACCGGCAAATGCTTTTGATTCGTCGCTTCGAAGAGAAGTCGGCGGAAGTTTACGTCGCCGGCAAGATCGGTGGATTTTGTCACCTTTATATCGGCCAGGAAGCAGTGGGCGTGGGCGCGATTGCCGCGATTCGAAAAGACGACTACGTCCTCGCAAGTTATCGTGAACACGGTCTGGCGCTGGCAAAAGGAATGTCTGCCAGATCGATCATGGCGGAGTTGTATGGCAAAGCCACCGGATGCTCGAAAGGCAAAGGCGGCTCGATGCACATGTTTGACAAGAGTCTCGGCTTCCTTGGTGGTCACGCGATCGTTGGCGGTCAGATTCCCCTCGCAACGGGAACAGCTTTCGCCTCGAAGTATCAGGGCACCGATCAAGTGACGCTCTGTTTCTTCGGCGAAGCCGCGGTCAACCAGGGCGCATTCCATGAATCGCTGAACATGGCCCAGCTTTGGAAACTCCCCTGCATCTACATCTGCGAAAACAACCAGTACGGAATGGGCACTTCTTTAGCGCGAGCGATGTCTCTGCGCGACATCGCGCAAAAAGCCTGCGCGTATGAGATGGCCGCCGAGTTTGTGGACGGCATGGACGTGCTCGCCGTTCGTGAAGCCACGCTGCGCGCGGTTGAACGTGCGCGTAAAGATTACCTTCCGACACTGCTCGAGATTCGCACTTACCGTTTCATGGGCCATTCGATGTCGGACCCGGGAAACTATCGCACGCGCGCTGAGATCGAGAAGTATCAGGAGCGCGATCCGATCAAACTCTTCTCTGCCAGTTTGCTGGAAGAAAAGATCGTGGACGAGAAAACATTCGAAGAGATCGATCGGAAAGTGCGTGAAGAGGTTGAAGACTCGTTGCGTTTTGCCGAAGAGAGTCCTTTACCGGATCCGGAAGAGCTCTACACTGACGTCTACGCCACCCCAATCGATCCCAGCCGCAAATAGGCAGTTCCCTTTATGGCGACAATAACAATACGCGAAGCACTCAATCAGGCCATCCGCGAAGAGTTGGCCCGCGACGAAAAAGTTTTCTTAATGGGCGAGGAAGTCGCCGAATACGACGGCGCCTACAAGGTCACCAAAGGACTGCTTCACGAGTTCGGTCCCAAAAGAGTCATCGACACGCCAATCACTGAGCTCGGTTTCGCGGGACTCGGAGTCGGCGCAGCGATGGCCGGACTCAGGCCGATCGTCGAGTTCATGACTTTCAACTTCTCGATCCTCGCGACCGATCAAATCATTAACTCCGCCGCGAAGATGCTTTACATGTCAGGCGGTCAATTCAACATTCCGATCGTGTTTCGTGGTCCAGGTGGCTCGGCGTTTCAAGTTTCCTCGCAGCACTCGCAGGCGCTCGAGTCGTGGTACGCATACTTTCCCGGACTGAAGGTCGTGATGCCGTTGACTCCGGCTGATGCCAAAGGGCTTTTGAAGTCTTCAATCCGCGACGACGATCCGGTCATCTTTATCGAACAGGAAAGAATGTATGGGATCAAGGGCGAGGTTCCCGACGATCCTGACTTCACGATTCCGTTGGGCGTGGCGGACATCAAACGAGAAGGAACAGATGTGACGATTGTGGCGCGGTCGTTGATGGTTCCCATTGCGCTCAAAGCAGCCGACGCACTGGAGCAGCAGGGCGTTTCGTGTGAAGTGATCGACCCGCGAACTATCAGGCCGCTCGACATCGATACGATTGTCGAGTCGGTTAAGAAGACGAATCGTTTAGTGGTAGCTGAAGAGTCGCACCCGATTTGTGGAGTTAATGCGGAGATCAGTGCGCAGATCATGGAACGCGCGTTCGATTATCTCGACGCTCCGGTGAAACGCGTCTCGGGAGTGGACGTGCCGATGCCGTACGCGAAGAACCTCGAGAATCTAGCTATACCGGATGTGGATAGGATCGTCGCTGCTGTGCGCGAAGTCGCTTATCTCGATTGAGTTTCTAAGAACATTTTCACGCAAAGGCGCAAAGGGCGCTAAGTTTTAGTTACACTTTGCATCTTTGCGCCTTTGCGTGAAAACTTTTCTGGGCAGAAAAGGAACGTTGAATGGCAACGAAGGTAATCATGCCGAAGCTCTCCCCCACGATGGAGGAGGGACAGATCTCGCGTTGGTTGAAAAAAGAAGGAGACAAAGTCTCCATGGGCGAGCCGCTTGCCGAAATCGATACCGACAAAGCAACGATGGAAATGCAAGCCCTCGCCAACGGTGTGCTGCGCAAGATCCTGATTAACGAAGGACAAGCGGCGCCGCTCGGGCAGACGATCGCGGTGATTGGCGAACCGAACGAAGACATTGCGTCTTTGATTTCTGAAGCCCCCGCAGCAGCGCCACCAAAGCAGGAACAGAAGAAAGAGGAGCAGGCGCAGCCGCAGGAGCAGCCCAAACCAGAGCCGGCGCCTCCGCAACCACAAGCAAAAGCAGCCGCTGCCGGTGCACGCACTGTCGCCAATGGCCGCCAGCCACAAGCCGCCTCGTCTGACTCCGCTCGACTCATAGTTTCACCACTCGCGGCGCGTATGGCAGCGGAAGCCGGCATCGATCTCCGGTCGCTTCAGGGTAGTGGACCAGGCGGACGCATTATCAAGAAAGACATTGAAGCCGCGCTGACCCAGCCAAAAGCCGCACCCGCTGCGCCGCCGTTTCCACGCGCTGTCGAACCCGGATTCCATCAAGCGGCGGCATCAGCCTATCGCGATGAGCCGGCGAGTGAGATCCGGAAGGTTATTGCCAAGCGCCTGGTTACCTCGCTTGGTCCGGTGCCGCACTTCTTTCTCACCACCGAGATTGAGATGGACCGCGCGGCCGAGATGCGCAAAGGCATCAACGCCCTCGATCCTGATCTCAAGATCAGTATCAATGACATCATCATCAAAGTTACAGCCGCGGCATTGATGCAACACCCGGAAGTCAATGCGTCTTTTCAGGAGAAGTTTGTGCGCTACTACGAACACGCGGACATCGGCGTGGCAGTAGCGATTGAAGATGGACTGATCACACCGGTCGTCCGCTCAGCGGATCAAAAGTCACTGAGTGAGATCGCTGCTGAGGTGCGTGAGCTCGCCGGGCGTGCACGTTCGAGGAAGCTGAAACCGGAAGAGTACACGGGCGCGAGCTTTTCGATCAGTAATT
Source organism: uncultured Acidobacteriota bacterium (assembly GCA_963826255.1). Taxonomy (GTDB): domain Bacteria; phylum Acidobacteriota; class Blastocatellia; order Pyrinomonadales; family Pyrinomonadaceae; genus PSRF01. The sequence goes on along the minus strand of CAWGWK010000002.1, from coordinate 2,792,207 downwards.
TGGGAATGTTTGGAATTGACGAGTTCACCGCGGTTATCAATCCGCCTGAAGGAGCAATACTCGCGGTGGGTGCGATGAGTGCGAAGCCGGTAGTTCGTGATAACGGGATTGTGATCAGGCAGATGATGCGCGTCACGATGTCGTGCGATCATCGCGTCATCGACGGCGCCACTGGTGCGAAGTTTCTACAGACCTTCAAAAAGATCCTCGAGAATCCGCTCTACCTAGTTGTGTGAGGCGCACTTAGACAGGATTAACAGGATTCTCAAGATTTACAAGATTGATCCTGTAAATCCTGAAAAATCTTGTAAATCCTGTCTAACTGCTTTTACGCTGCGCGAGCCTCGCGCCGGAAGCAACTCAGGATCTCATCCGCGTCGAGCGTGTCGCGTTCCATCAACAACTCAACCAAGCGTCCAATCGATTCCTGCTCAGCAGTCACGATCGCACATGCGCGCTCGAGCTGCGAATTGATCAACTCGTTCGTCGCGTCCTCGACCTTATCGAGCAGGCTCTGGCTGTGCGGTTGGTCCGGTTGTCCTAAATGAATCGGTCCCAGCCGGCTCATGCCAAACTCGCTGACCATTCGCCGTGCGATCTCGACCGCTCGTTCGATGTCGTTCGATGCGCCCGCTGTCATGGTTGAAAGCAATATCTGCTCGGCCGCACGGCCACCCAATAACAGAGCGATCTGATCCTCGAGATATTCGCGCTTCTTCATGAACCGATCTCGCTCAGGCAATGACTGTGTTACACCCAAAGCGCGCCCACGCGGCAGAATCGAGACTTTGTGTATCGGGTCGCCATTCTCCACCGCGAGTCCGACTGCGACGTGTCCTGCTTCGTGAACAGCAGTCGCATAACGCTCGTCCTCGTCCATCATGAAGCCCTGACGCTCCGCGCCCATCAGGATGCGGTCGCGTGCAATCTCGACGTGTTTCCGGCCCACCGCCTCGGCATCTTCGCGAGTTGCGGCGATAGCGGCTTCGTTCATCAAGTTGGCAAGCTCGGCTCCGGAGAAGCCGGGAGTGCCGCGTGCGATCCATTGCAGGTCGAGACCTGATTCGAGTTTGAGGTTGCGTGCGTGAACTTTCAAAATCGCTTCACGACCTGACACATCAGCAAGGTTAACCGCGATCTCACGATCGAATCGTCCAGGACGGGTGAGCGCCTTGTCGAGGATGTCCGGGCGGTTGGTCGAGGCGATTACGACAACTGCTGTCGATTGATCGAATCCGTCCATCTCGACGAGCAACTGGTTGAGTGTTTGATCCTGATCGGCAGATGCTGAGTCGCCACCGCGGCCGCGCTGGCGTCCGAGTGCGTCGATCTCGTCGATGAAGATAATGCAGGGCGAGAGTTTTCTTCCCTTCGCGAACAGATGCCGCACGCGAGCGGCGCCCAGTCCCGCAAACTTCTCCTGGAAACTCGATCCTGAAGCAGCGAGAAACGCAACACCGGCTTCTTTCGCGGCTGCTCTCGCAAGCAGCGTCTTCCCTGTTCCCGGAGGTCCGTAAAGAAGAATGCCGCGTGGAACACGTCCACCAAGGCGGCTGAATCGCTCGGGACTGCGGAGAAACTCGATCGTCTCAGTCAGCTCCGCACGCGCTTCGTCAACACCGGCCACGTCGTCAAAACCGACGTCCTGTTTGCCGTTGTGATTTTCCAACTCAAACGAGCCACGTCCACTCATGCTCGCGTAAATGCGCCAGCCCGCGAATGCGATGAGCCCGAGGGTCAACACGGGCAATCCCCAACTGATGAGGCTAGAGAGCAAACCCGGCTGTATCGGCTTGAACTCCACGGGCACGTTGTTCTTCCGGAAGAGTTGCACCACTTCATTCTGCGGGGCTTCGCCGGTGACAGTCGCCTGTACAAGCGACCCGTCAGCCCTGGTAACGGTGAGTGTCTCTCCTTCGACCTGAAGCGCAACTGCGGCACCAGCTTCAGCGAAACCGTAGAGCTGCGAGTAGTTGATCTTCTGAACAGGGGGCTGCTGCCGTTGATAGGTAACGATGATGGCGGCAATGCAAAGGGAGAAAGTGATCGTTGCCAGGATCGCCAGCGCCAATCTGCGAGCGCGAAGCGATACCTTCGGCGGGGGGGTGGGCATAAATAAACCTCCAAAAAGGCCGCACAGAGATCCACTCCGGCGGTTCGTAAAAATCTAAAACAACAAAGAATCGGGTTTAGGAGTTAGGAGAAGAAACTGAGACAGGACTCTAAAACTCCGGCGCGTCGCACGAACGCTCGTGTCACTTTAACAGCCAACAATATGTGAAGTCCAGAACAACTTCGTGAAATTTGTTACCTTTGCCTCAAAACTCTCCAAGCCACACAGAAGCACAAAAAACACAAAAGGTTTTCCGGCCCTGAATTTTTTCTGCTTTAAGGGCTTCTTTACTGGCTTGTACTTGATCCGTGTCATGCGGGTTCGGGCAGTGGCGCATTTTCGTACGCATTTGACCGCCTATTTCCCAAAAAACTCAGAAACTCAGCAATTCTCGAAACGGCATGGTCGTTGCAGATTCCACAGCGATTGCTTTTGTACCAACGAAACTTGGGCGTGGTTGACAAAAGGAGGAAGGCAAATGCTTTGGACGATTTTTGTAATTCTCTTGGTTCTGTGGTTACTGGGTGTGGTGAGTAGCTACACGATTGGTGGATTCATTCACCTGTTGCTCGTATTAGCCCTGGTGGTGTTGCTGATCAACATCATTGGAGGCCGTCGCACAGTGATATAGGCGAGGCAAACTACACACTGTTTGCCCTGCTCGACGCCCGACACATCCGTTAACTCGAGATGAAACTCGTCGGGCGTCCTTGATATCAGGCAAGTGGTAGATCAAACACACTAATGGTTCGCCCTACTGGATACACATTCATTTGTGGATCCCAGTAGGGCGAACGCTTGTAGAAAAACCGCAAACGCGCGGAAGGACTGGCAGCGAATTCTTCATCGCTCGCAAGCAGTTCGGCAAACTCCTGCGCGAGGGCAGGATCGGCCGCCATCATTTCGCGCGCGAGCGTTTCGAGCACGTAATGCTCACCGTATTCCTTTTCTTCAAACACTGCGTTAAAGAATCCCCAACGCGCCAAAGAGTCGGGCGCCTCGGGTTCCAGCAGGTTCAAGATGACTCTGCCTGCACGCTGGGCCAGGGGCACGACGACCGAGCCTGCGGGGAAGACTCTCGTCTCCATTGTCCGTTCGACATCGAAGCGCGGCATGAGGCGTCCTTCGAATGGACCATGCGGCCACATCACGTTCGTAAGACGATAACTCTCAACTTCGACAGACGCGGATGCTGCCAGCGTCTTCATCTCCAGGCCGTGCGCTTTTAACACGTCAATAACCTCGCCCCAGTGAAATGGAACGATGTAATCGAGCGGCGGCGCTGCTGCTTTCTTCACTCGGAACGTCTGGTACATCGGCACGGTCAGATCAAGCGGCTCTCGACCGAAGATGACGCGCAGATCGCCTGAGACGTCGCTGTGCTCCGTCTCATACTCGAACGCCTTCAACTCAAACGGAGTCGTCTCTTCCGTCAGTTCGAAATCCAGCGGATAGAGTCGAGTTGGATCGTAATCGTGGCCAGCGGCGACGGTGCGTTCATCCGCTTCACGCCCGAGCCTGCGCAAGCGTTCCGGATCGCGATTGACTTCCGTCAATGCAGCACGCAGGAAATCGTAAGTTCCGATCACTCGCGACCGATAATCTTTGAGCATATGCGTTTCGATCAGAATACCGGGACGATTTCTCGCGGGAACGTATCCGGTCGAGAAGCGGGGTGAGCCGTTGAAGTCTCTCGTGCCCAGGGTCAGATCGCGATTGTCGATGAATTCGAGGTACCACGATATTACGTTGCCCGCAGCCTCGGTGGCAGGGGCAACTTTGCCTCCGAAGATTTCTCGCTCCCAATCGATGACTGTATCGTCAACTCCGGCGTGATGTTCGTGGTGATAGGTGATGTTGCAGCGATAGTCAGCACCGTCTGTCACGTGACAGTCGATAAACAGATCCGGCTGCCATTCATTCCACAAACGTAGCCACGCGCGCGTCTCAGGCGTGTCGGCTTTCATGTAATCGCGGTTGAGATTTTGATAAGTGCTGGTGGTGCGCCAGCCCATCTCGCTTGGACCATTTTGGTTTATGCGATTGTATGGGCTCGGTCTTTCATGACCGTCAGTGTTGTAAATCGGGATGAAGAGCAGCACTACGTTATTCAGTATTCCGGTGACGGTTTTGGTGATGCCGATGTCGCGAAGTAAAGCAAAGACGGCGTCTTTACCGTCAGGTTCGCCGGCGTGAATGCAGGCTTGAATCAGGACGACGGCTTTTCGTTGCGCCTGCGCCGCTGCTGGTGTGAAGGTGCCGGTTTCAGTGGCGATGATGAGTGGTAATTCTCTGCCCTCGCCACTGTGGCCGAAACTCTCGTAATCGATCGCCGGTGACGCATGAGCGAGGCGCCGTGCGAAAGCAACGGTGTCGTCATAGCTGGGTGTTTCGCGGTAATCGGTGAGTTCGGCGTGCGTACGCCACTCGGGGGGTATAGTAGACATAGTGTTTACTCTGCGATACCTCTGCTAACTCTGCGTCTCTGCGGTGAATGTTTTGTCCGCAGTCTGAACCGCAGAGCCGCAGAGTTACGCAGAGGTATCGCAGAGAAGGTTAATTGAGTCGCGTATTACACGAGCGGCACTGCCGGCGCCGTCGCGCGTTGAGAGTGCCGCACGCTGCACAACGAATGTACATGTTACGTGCAAACCAACTGGTGATGAACGCACTGACCCCCAGGATCCCAATGAAGACAGCAGCGTTCAAGAGAAAATCTTTCAACCGTTACGAGTCTCCGATCCCCTGCGACTATGAGCTAACCCGCGCTCGTAGCCGGTCTGGAACGGACGGTCAAGCACAGTCCCCGTATAAGCAGTCCTCAATTCGTCCTCAACTTCGGAATACGCTTTTCCGCGACGCTTTGGATGTAACGCTGCTTGATAACCGCGACGGTAACTCGGCTCGTCCTGATCAAAGGTTTCGCCGTAGTGCGCCCTCTCATCGTCTCTTACCTGCTGCCACCAGTTTTCACGAAGCGTGTCGATATCTTCCGCACCGGCGTTATTTATCACTTCTTTAGCTCGATCGGACTGCTCTCCGTCGTCCGGATACGCAATAACAATCGAATTCCCCTGCCGCAAGACATCTTCATAAAGATAAACGTCTTCGTGTGGTATGCCCTCGCCCAGTTCTTCTTCAACTGTGTCACCGACTGCCGAACCCGCAGCAGCCCCGACAACACCGAGTAAAGCCGCGCCGACCATTCCAAACGCGATCACTGGTCCAATCCCGGGTATCGCGAGACTGGCAGCCGCTAAACCTAACGTCGCTCCACTGGCCGCTCCCATCGCGCCTCCTACCGCAGCCCCCATGGCCTTGCCCATTCCGGGATCTTCCGTATCTGTGACCGGTACACCCGTCTCAATCTGTTCCGGCGCGCTGCCGGGCGATAATACTCCGATTCTATTTTCCGGTATTCCCAGACTTCTTAACTGATCGACTGCTTTCTGTGCATCATCTCGCGATCTAAATACTCCCGTGACTGCTTCCATTGTTCGGTCCTCCGTCTTTGGTATACCTAACTTCTAATGCTAGTGACATACCGCGGCAAGCAGAGAAAGTCTTTGACACAAATCGTTGAGGAATTCCGCAAAGCTATGTTAGAGTCGAACGACGATTTAACCAGGGAAACGAGGCTCAAGAGCGGATGTTCGACATCGTAGAGAAACACTGGCCTATGTCGGAGGGCGACGGCAAGGCCACGCGCAAGAAGCGGCCGCGCATACTCGCGATCACCACTGATTGTTGTACCGGTTGCGCCGGATCTCCGGCGTGTATCGAGTATTGTCCGATTGAAGCCTGCATGTTCTGGGTGCCGGACGAAGACCATCCGCCGTTTGGAAGAATCGAAGTTGATCCATATCTCTGCATCGGTTGTCAGAAGTGCACCAGCAAAGGTCCTGATGGAGCGTTTCTCGATGGCTGTCCGTGGGACGCGATCGAGATGGTGCCGACTGATGATTGGGAGGCGGTCCACGGGATCACATTACCCGATGCGCCTCCAGCTCCGCCTGCATAACTTAACCCAGATGACACGGATTGAAGACGGATCTAAATCCGTGTTTTTATCTGTGTCATCTGTGGTTAATTGCGTTTATTGTCACACTTGCTTGTTCTTTTACGCGCTTCGAGACGTCTTCTGAGTTCGCGTAGCCTTGGACCAGCGGAAGATCTTCCTTCGTTCCTACCAGCGACAACGCACGCAACGCCTCCCAAACACTCCCCTCGTCTGAGTTCAAATTCAACACCTCTTCGCCTTGCGAGACCTGTGACCCACTGGTCTTCAGGATCTTGTTGATGCGACCCGGCAAGGGGGATCGCAAATCAACAACTTTTCCGTCCGTCTGTTGAATACGGGCTAGCGGTGATCGGCGGCTAACCGTCTGACCCTCCTGTAAACTGTTCGCCAACTCACCATCAACCGGTGCTGTCAAAGGATAAGGCTTCAACACTGAAACGAGTTCCTCACGGCCACTCGGATCGTTGAATCTCACCAGCGCCAGTGCCGCATTACGACGAACGATCGGTTCGGGATCGTGCACCAACTTCAGCAGAGCGTTATGAAATTCCTGTGACTGGTTATCAAAACCCATCAGCCATGCCACCGTCAGCCGAAACTCAGTCTCGGGATTACCGCTGAGCACAATCAACTGCGGATACCAGTTTTTCGCACTCGCATCACCGCGCTCTATGCGTTGCTGTACTTGCAGCAGTGCGTGTTGCACGTGCCGTGGGTTCTTTTCATCAGCCAGATACTTCGAGATATCTGCATCCGACAGTTCACGGCCAAACCACGAGAAGTACCAGGCCAGAAATGTCGCCGCGACAAAAAGACCGGCGAGCAGCAGAATCGGGCCAGAGCCGGGAACGCGCCTGCGCACCTCTGCAACTCTTATCTCCGGATGATTGCCGTTCTCAGCCATCAGCGAATAGTTCAGGAAGGATAGATCTGGTAAAGCATAAGATAAACGATCACACCGGTAATCGACACGTAAAGCCAGATAGGCAGCGTGATCCGTGCTATTCGCCTGTGCCGCGTGAAGTCGTTACGAATTGCACGATAGAACGTGAGCGCTACCAGTGGAACAATCACCATAGCGAGGATCGTGTGGCTTGTCAGGATCGTGAAGTAGAACGGCCGCACCCAACCGGTTCCCTGAAAACGCGTCGTGCCATGGTTATAGTGATAGGTGAGATACGAAGCCAGAAACAGTATCGAGACCACCAGCGCAGACGTCTGGCACGCGCGGTGAGCCGCCACATTTCCCGATCTAATAAAGGAGTAACCTGTCAAAAGTAGCAATGCGCTTGTGGTGTTGAGACAAGCATTAACGTGCGGCAGGTAAGAAACGTATTCAGACATCAGCCACAAAAAAGCACCAGAGGCACAAGTGAAGACCGCGGGCTAAATAACATTTTGTGTTTTTTGTGCCTCTTTGTGGCTCTCCATCCGGGCGACGATCGCTCTGACGTCTGGCGGCACAGCGCGGCCTTTGGCGTCGAGCAACGGCGGCGCTTGTGATCTGATCTGGCCCCATTCACCGCCGCCGGCCGGAGCGTCGATGGATTTCTTCTTCATAAACGGCACGGGTAAGCGGCCTTCAGATCGGAGGTAAAGCAGCGGGTTGATGACAAACAGCAAAGCCATCACAAGGCTCACTGTGATGATAAAAAGATTGTCTGTGGTAAGGAAGTCGCCCGAGGCCACCACGCTCACGATCGCGAAAGCCAAAAAACCGAGCGCGACAAGTATGCAAATAAGGTTTAGCAGTCCGAGTTCTCTGTTCATCAGAATCGATTATGCCTGCCTAATGCTTTGCCTTTCCAGCCGGCTTCTTCCGCTCGCCGACTTCTTCATAACCACATCTTTCACACTGCCACAGTGGAAACGATCCCGCAGGGTCGGCGCCTGACTGGTAAACCGCGCGATTGGAAGGAATGATCTTCCCGCCACACCGCGGACAAAAACGCCCTCGTGTCGTCTGCTTTTCAATATCGAGAGCTAAAGGGTTGTCGTCACTCATGGCCACGGTAACGTTTCAATGCGATAAATATCGAACAGAAGATCGCAGCCGGCGGCACCAAAAGAACCAGGACGCCGAGATTGAAGTTCCGAATAAACCTGCTATCCCTCGCACTGGTCAAGGCAGCACGGCACATCGAACATTGCGCATCGGCGTCAGTATTCGCCAGCAGCACAACTGCTACTGCCACAACAATCAAGACCAGAACTCGCCACCAGCTCGATCGCATTACGGTTCCTCCAACGGCGGTGGCGCGACCGGCGGCTGTTCCTTAAACTGGTAGCGCAAACCAGCCGAGCGAAAACTATCCGGGAAAAACGCAAACAACAGAATAATACAAACGACCAGCATGGGAATGATCGTAAGAATCAGGCTCAGTCGCTCAAACTTCAAGTGCATGAAGTACGCGATGATCAGCGCCGCTTTGATGATTGAAAGGCCCAACAGCACTACCAACATGAGCCCGATCGGCATCGGTTTGTATGCCAAAAAGATCTCGATGAGCGTCAGGACCACCAGCCAAACCCAGATCGAGATGAACAACCTGTTACTGCCGGCGAAATGTTCTTCAGCGTGTGCGTGTGCATCCATTTCGGTTTCCTCCACTGATGCCTAACGAGCCAGATGTCCGCCAACATCAACTGACATGATGTAAATCAGCGGGAAAACAAACATCCAAACGAGGTTGACGAAGTGCCAGTAAAGGCCGCTGATCTCTATATCTTCGTGCTTGAGTTTATTGACTCGCGCCGCGACTACTGCCAGGTAAATTGCCCCCGTGGCAACGTGGAACATGTGCAGCCCTGTAATCGCGAAGAAGGTGGCGCCGAACAGCGGTGACGGTGGCACGCCCTCAGTGGTTGTAAATACCTGGACCCAATGCTCGGGCAGGAACAACGGTCGCAGGCCATCGTGCATCAGGTGTTGCCACTCGATTAAGTGGAGCACGATAAACGCCACACCGAAGAAGATCGTCAACAGAATCCATTTCCGCGCCTTCGCTTTGTCGCCTTTGCTCGAGGCTGACACGCCAAACACCATGGTTAAGCTCGACGAGAGCAGGCAAAAGGTCATGATCGAGGAGAAGACTATGCTCGGATAAAAAGGAAATGGGGTCGGCCAAACGTTCGATGCGCGCAGATAACTGTAGCCAATCAGCAACGCAGAAAACGTCAGCGAGTCGGAAACGATAAACAACCACATTCCCAACTTGCGATGGCCCACGCGATATGGAAAGGAGCCGCCTTCCCAATCTGCTGCCGGGAAAATTCCCGCACGTGCTTCAGTGCTCACCCTGTCACCTCCAAAGGAATAGGAGTAGGAATAGGTAGATCCAAAGACCGTCCATGAAATGCCAGTAAATCGTCACTGCATCTGCTGTCGCTTGTCGCCTCGCGACCAAAGCGGCTTCGGTTGCTTTTCGCTTTGAACGCAACCACAGCAAAGTGAGCGCGAGCAATCCACCGATTAAGTGGACCGCATGCGCGCCAGTTAAAAGATAGAAGAACGAACTGTGCGGATTGCTCGACAGGTAAATTCCCTGCCCTGCCAACTGTCGCCACGAAAGCAACTGCGACGCAAGAAACGCCAATCCGAGCAACATTGTGAATAAAAGATAGCGCGCGTATGCAGGCTGAACGGAGCGCTTCAGTTTTCGCCGCGCGACTTCAAGCGTGACGCTGCTGATCAGAATCAACGCAGTGCTCGCAAACATGATGCGCGGGATTGCCAGTGGGACCCAATCATTCGCCGAAGCGTACCTGACGATGTAGGCACTACTGAGCGACGTAAACATCATCGCCACTGACGCGAGCCCTACCCACATTCCGATACGATAACGATTGCCGCGGGAGTCGGGATCCGGGAACGCACCTTTGCGTCTCGAGCCGTTGCCGTTCGGTCCCGGTAAGCCTGGGCCGCTGCCCGCGCCTTTTTTGATAACTGGTGGTCTAGTGCTTGTGACCATTGTGGCCATTACCGCTTGGCACCTCGGTTTCGAGATCAGTCTGCATTACGTAATCCCTGGGCGCGCCAGGCACTGCAAATTCATAAGGCCCGTGATAGACCGTCGGTAACACGCCCGCGAAGTTGTCGTGCGGCGGAGGTGAAGCGGTGGTCCACTCGAGCGTTGTTGCCTCCCAGGGATTGTCATCGGCTTTCTTACCCTTAAAGATGCTCCAAACAACGTTGAAGTAGAAGAGAAGCTGCGCGCCGATAGTGATGATCGCCGCCACTGTAACCAACATCACGAGGGGATCCAGGCTGCGGAGAAAATCATACTCCTGGAAACTCGAAAACCGCCGCGGCATACCGACGATTCCCATGATGTGCATCGGAACAAAGATCGCGTACACGCCAATGAAGGTGAGCCAGAAGTGAATCCTGCCAAGACTCTCACTCATGAAACGTCCAAACATCTTCGGGAACCAGAAGTACAGCGCTGCGAACATACCAAAGATAGAGGCGACGCCCATCACGAGATGGAAGTGAGCAGTGACGAGGTAAGTGTCGTGCATCGGCAGATCGAGCGAACTCTGTCCGAGTATCAGCCCGGTGATACCGCCGGCCACGAATAGCGAGACGAAGCCGAGCGCGAACAACATCGCGGAGGTGAAACGAATCCGACCTCCCCACAACGTTCCGATCCAGTTGAATGTCTTGACCGCTGAAGGAACCCCGATCGAAAGCGTCAGGACTGAAAATGCGATGGCTGAGTAAGGACTCATGCCACTGATAAACATGTGGTGCCCCCACACGAAAAATCCGAGCAGGCCGATCGCGAAGATTGCAAACACCATTGCGCGATAACCAAACACGGGTTTACGTGCGAACGTCGCGAGGATATGCGACGTCGCGCCCATGCCGGGAAGAATCGCGATGTAAACCTCCGGATGGCCGAAAAACCAGAACAGGTGCTGCCAGAGTATTGGCGAGCCGCCGGTATGCAGCGGAAAGTTTGGATTTGTGCCGGAAAGCAATCCGCTGACATAAAGACCGCTCGGGATGAAGAAGCTCGTGTTCGCGATGCGATCGAGCAGCAGCAGGATTCCGCCACCGAGAAGAACCGGGAACGAGAGAAGTGCCAGAACCGCGGTCGTAAACCAGGCCCAGCAAGTCAACGGCATGCGCATCAGCGACATGCCTTTGGTGCGCATGTTCAAGAGCGTGGTGATGAAATTCAATGCGCCGAGCAGTGACCCAACGCAAAAGATCGCGATGCTGATCACCCACAGGTTCATTCCGGCGCCCTGGCCCGGACCGGCGATCTTACCGAGCGCGCTCAGAGGGGCGTAACCCGTCCACCCTCCGATTGGCCCAACGGTGCCGCTACCGCCGGCGAAGGATGGTCCAAGACCGGCAAAGATCTGGCCGAGTCCCTGATTACCTTCGACGAAAATCGCCAGCAGTATCACGATAAAACCAACGAGCGTGACCCAGAAGGACAACATGTTGAGCACCGGAAAGGCCATGTCTTCGGCGCCGATCTGGATCGGAAGGAAATAGTTACCGAAGCCACCCTGTGGCGCCGTGGTGAGCACGAAGAAGACCATGATGGTGCCGTGCATGGTGACCAGAGATAGGTAAAACTCCGGCGTCATCACACCACCCGGCGCACCCGTGGGAAACAATGTTTCCAGGATGGGCCAACTGGTTAGCGGCCACGACAAGTTGAGTCGCATGAGAAGCGACATGAACATACCGACCAGCACAGCCGCCAGAGCCAGAAGGATGTATTGGATGCCTATGACCTTGTGGTCTACGCTGAAGATGTACTTACGTATGAAGCCCGTCGGCGCCGGGTGCCGGTGTACGCCCTCGTGATGCTCAACTGACATCTGTCGTCTCCTCGTTATAGGTTCTAAGGACTTATCTAGTTTTGCGGCAATGGATACTTCGCCAGCAGTTCCACCATCTTCGCCTGGAACTGTTCCTGCGGTAGAACCTGAAGCGCCTGGATCTCTTCTTCCGGAAGCACCAGCATGTAACTCTTCATCTTGAAGTGAAGCTGCCCGCACAACTCCGCGCACGCCAGCTCATACTTCCCTACCTTGTTCGCCGTGAAGTGGACCTTGATCTCCATACCCGGAACAAGATCCTGCTTGAAGCGCAACTGCGGTACCCAGAAGTTGTGAATCACGTCTTTCGCGCGCAGACGCAGCTCGACCGGCCGGTTGACTGGAATCGCGAGCGCAGCGGTTACCGCATCGTCCGCAGCACTCGGATCCGACGAATCAAGACCGACGAAGTTCAACGCGCTGTCGTCGATTAAGCTTGGATCAGTGCGACCGAACTTGTTGTCCCTGCCGGCATAATGGAAGTTCCATTGAAACTGCTGCGCAACCACCGTGACCGAGTAAGAGCCCGGAGGCGCATCGTGCAATCGCAACGACGCCCAGACGCTTTGACCCATCACTCCCAGCGCGATAAAGACAAACGCGGTGATGATGGTCCACAGCACCTCGAGTCGATTGCTGCCGTGCGTATAAACCGCGCGGTCCCCGCTCTTACCCGTGTCGCGGTATTTCCAAACCATCCAACCGAGACCGACCTGGGCGGCTGTGAAGGAAAGACCGACGACCACTATGGTGATCATGAACTGGCGATCGAGAGCTGGAGCGTGATCGGAAATGGCTGTCGGAAACCACCATTTCCCGCTGACAAACAGCAGCACTGACAGCAGCGTTAAAATCCAGATAATAACCGCAAGAACTCGTCCCATCGGTTACATCTCCTTTGGTCTGATCTGTGTAGTCCGTTGTAATCCGTGGCTCGCCTAACGACTCAAAAACTAGCGATTCAAAACCATTAAGATAAACAGAAACGGCAAGTAGAGTACCGATGCCAGCAGCAAACGCCGCGCGTGTTGCCGCGACATCGAGAATGCCGCACGAAGACTGCTGTAGAGAAACAGTAATCCGAGCACGATGGCTCCCACGAAGTAAATCTTTCCTGACATACCCATCACTGCCGGGAGCAGAGTGACTGGCAACAACATGAGCGTGTAGACGACGATCTGTTGTGCAGTCACGCGCCCGTCAGGCTCGACCACCGGCAGCATCAGAATGCCCGCGCGGCTGTAGTCTTCGCGATACATCCAGGCGATTGCCAGGAAGTGTGGGAACTGCCAGAGAAACAGAATCGCGAACAGTATCCAACCTTCGAGACTGAGCGATCCGCGCGCTGCCGTCCATCCGATCAACGGCGGAACCGCACCGGGAAAAGCGCCGACGAGTGTCGATAACGTAGTGCGCGTTTTGAGCGGCGTGTAAGCGAACAGGTAACCGGCGATAACTGTCAGGCCCAGTAGTGCACTCAATGGATTGACGAAGACGAGTAAATAACCTTCGGCAAGGATCGTGATCGCGGCGCCGAATGCAAGCGCTTCCCACGGCGCTAACTTACCCGCGGGCAACGGCCTGGTTGCCGTGCGGCGCATCAAGCCGTCGAGGTCGCGCTCCGCGTACTGGTTTAGCGTTGCGATACCCGACGATAAAAGTGCGATTCCAAAGAGCGCGCGAAGCAGCGCGAGATAATCGACAGATCCCGGGGACGCCATCGCGAACCCGGCGGCTGAAGTCAGCACGATCAGGAACGTGATGCGAGGCTTGGTAAGCTCAGCATACGCCGCCACTCTTTCCCGGAACGATAAACGTTCGACCACCGGGACCGCTGAACTGCGTAAATCTATCGCAAACTCTTCCATGAAGTTCCTTTGACAGGATTTACATGATTATTCAGGATTTACATGTAAATCATGTCTCATCCTGTAATCCTGTAAAACTGACTTTTCGCTCAAAGCCTGGCTGGCAGGCAAAACTCGATACGTTCTCAAAGTAAGAACAATGGTAGTAGCAAATACCAATGCACCACATGCGACGTGCGCGACCGTGATCCCGATCATTGGATTCAACGGCTGCGGATCGTTCGGCGAAGCGAGACGCGTTAGATAAGCCGCCACACCCAGGAACAATTGGACCGCCAGTAAAACCAACGCCACCGTTGCCGGTCGTGTAAGAAATCTCTCGCCCTTGTGCCTGCGCAAAGTCGTGATCCCGGCACGTCCAAGCATCACCGTTACCGCGAGCGCACCACCAATGTGCGCCAGAATCAACTCGGTTGGGAGATGCTGGTCCCACGTTGCTGAATGCCGCAGTGTGGCGCCGATAATCAGTTGCACAAAAATCGTGATCAGGGCCGCAGTGCACATAAAACGAAGCGGCGAACTCCCTCTCTCTTCGTGCAGCGGCCGAGCTTCAATCCAGCTTCTCGAGGTGAAAACACCGAGACTGACGGTCGTGCAAAAAAAGAGTTGCGCGAGTGTGGCGTGGGCGGTCGAGACAGCCAGCGGCAACATCAGTTTCACAGTTAAACCGCCGAGCAATCCCTGTGCGATCACTGCGATCAGTGCAAACATGCCCAGTCGCCTGACCCACTGCCGTTTTTCTTTCATGAAGATGTAGATGGTCAGCACGATCGTCATCATGCCGATCGTTGTCGCAACCATCCGGTGGCCGTGCTCCCAAAACAGATTACCGACCATCTTCGGGAAAAACTGACCGTTCGAAAGCGGCCAATCAGGTGTAGCCAGCCCGGCGTCGTTACTCGTAACCAGCGCACCGGCGATAATTAAGAAAAACGTCGCGCAAGCGACGAGAATAGCGAAACGATTTAAACCCCGGCTCATACTCTAATTCAAACAGGAGCAGTTTCCCGCAAGGGCGCAAAGGCGCAAAGAAATCAAAAAATCGGAAGTCTGAAACTCAACTTTGCGCCTTTGCGCCCTTGCGGGAAACTTGCTCTAACAATCGATTAATGTTTGTGCAGCATCGGTAACTCGATGGCTGGCATCATCTGCAACGAAGGCTTAACCGAAGTGGTAGCGCCTTCACCGAATGCGAAGTCAGCTTTCGCGTTTCCATTCGCCGGCACCGTCACCTGCATCGTCTTCTCTGTTCCTGCCGCGCCGCCTTCTCTCCACGCAACGACAGTGTAAGTGCCTTGCGGAACGCCCTTGATTTCGAAAGCGCCGTCTGCATTGCTAACCGAGAAGAACGGATGCCTCATGACGCCGATGTAGGCTTTCATCCACGGATGCTGGTTGCATTTAACCGGAATGAGCACCTCGGGACGCGCAAAACTCTTTTCAATCGGACCCTGTCCGGCGGACTGCGTCTGGTTCCACTCCTGATTGAGTTTTGGAGTGGGGTGAATGTTGTGCTGGGTGGCGTCGCTGTTGGTGATGCTTATTTTCTGGTTCACCTGAACACCCATCACATGGGGTGCGTAGTGACAACCATTCTGATCGAGCCGGGCCGCGGTTGTTGGAGTCGACCAGGCAAAGTCAGTAACTTTCTTACCACCTTCAACCGAGCCTTCTTTGACGTAGACAAACACGTTCGCAAGCTTTCCGTCTTTGACAAGCGTGTCGTCGGTCA
Source organism: uncultured Acidobacteriota bacterium (assembly GCA_963826255.1). GTDB lineage: Bacteria > Acidobacteriota > Blastocatellia > Pyrinomonadales > Pyrinomonadaceae > PSRF01. The sequence continues at coordinate 2,776,632 of CAWGWK010000002.1, read as the reverse complement.
CGAGGTTTGGATTTTTCTGGCCGCAGACGGGATCGGCCGTGGTGTCAATTTTTTTCGGAGCCGGCGGCGTGCCGTTAAAGGAAATCACTCCGTTAATCGTGCCCGTTGCGCCGCTATAAGCGGCAGTCGCACCGGCATCGCTCGCGGGTGCATTCGTGTCAGGCGCTTTGGCCCCACCACAGGCAGAGCCGAGAGTTAGCAGAGACAAAGCAATGGATAACACAAGCCAGACTTTTGTCTGCTTATTCATGATCAATTCCTCCAAACTAAGATACTTGCGCATTAACTTTAGCACGGAAAAGGCCAGTGCCGCATTCAGCACCTCAGTGTCCTTTTCCTATGAGTGGCCCTGCGTGGTCACCCGTTCGTGCAACAAAAACGGGTGACCACGAAGGCCACCCCTACAATGATCAACTGCGTGACATCAGCGCCGCAGCAGCTTGCCTGCCCAGTACGGCGCGTTTAGCGTTTCGCCGGTGATGCAACCTGCTTCGCTTCCTCTTCAGGTTCTTTGCGCGTGCGTGATGCTGAGTCGTGGCAGCCGTCGGCATCGCAGTTGTCGCCGGACCGGCGGCCAACAACTGGCGCTGCTCATCCGGACTCAAGAGAAACATATAACGAACCAGCAAACGTGCATGGTCGTCGTGGTAATTTGCCGCGCTTTCAGGCGGCTGAGCCAAATTAACGACCCAGCGCTCGCCTTCCTTGCGAAACAGTCCGCTCGGCATCGCAGTTCCCGGCTGAATCTGCGCCGGATCCAAAAGCCAACGGAACGTCCAATCCGGCTTCAAGCGCTCGCCTGCCAGCAGGAAGTTCGGAGCAATTGCCTTAGCGTCGCGCGCCGGATCGCCGGTTATGTGACACTTCAAACAAGGCGTTCCCGAAGTAAACATCTCACGCGCAACGAGTCTCTCCTGCGCCGTTAACGGCTGCATCGGCTCCTTGATGTATGGATCCTGCTGGCCGGACATGGCCATGAAGAAACGCACCAGCACCTGCAACTCGTTGGGTGAAAAGTTGAACGTCGGCATCCTGAAGCTCAGGTACGGACGGACGCCGTTGCGGTCCAATCCCGGTTGCGGATGCAACCTTAGCTGTCCATTTGCGGCCGCCGCCGTTGCGTTCGCCGCCGTTCCGGCCGCCGCCTGCGCTTGAGGCGAACCCGTGGGCTGCGGAGAAGCTTGTGGAGTCGGACCCGGTGCCGAAAGCGCATTGATCTGCTGTGTCTGACCCGGAGTCTTTTCACCACTCATCGATGGATCATTCAAGAACTTCAGCAACCATGCCGGATCGACGCGGGCACCTTCACTGGTCAAACGAGGCGGCAGCAGATCCTTGCCTTCCGGAGTCTGGTAGAAAGGCAGGTCCTGGACCACCGAGCGTTGTCCGATCTGTATCTCGTGACAACCCATGCAGTTGTACTTCTTGATTACCCACCAGCCGTTCTGAACGTCCTGACGACGCTGATCCTCGGGAGTGTAGAAGAGCGTTGAGGGAACGTTTGCACCCTCAGTTCCGACGCTGCCCAACAGGAAGGTTGTAAGAGCCGTGCGCCATTGCGGAGTCAAGTATGGCTCAGGCATCTTTAACTTGTCTTTCGGATCCTTTTCCTTGCCCTCATCGTAGATCGACGGTTCTTCGATCTTTCGTTCAAAGAAACCTTTGTGGTTGTACCAGGGCTTATGCTGGTCTTTCTGCTCGGGCCGAAGATTCAGCGGGTCTTCGCCGTGCTCGGCATGATGGGTCTGGAGCGCAAAGTCCAAACGCTCGATCGGAGTTGCGCCTTCAACGGTCAACTCCTTACCGATACGTTGCTCGTCTTCGAAGCCTTTGATCTCGTGACAACCGGCGCAGCCATATTGCTTGATCAGCAAACGGCCCTTCTCCTTCAGGTTCGCGTCATCCATGAAGTTTGCAGCCTGGTAACTCGGCTGCGAAGACAATGAGAAAAGGTAACTGGTGATGTCGCGTGCCTGTGCTTCGGTCAAACGGAAGTTAGGCATCACCGTCATGTTCTGCACTTGCAGCTCAGCGCCATCATTCGGACAGCGCGAATGCAGTTCAGTATCGAAGACAAACGGCAAGTTCTTCTTCGAATAATCCTCAGGAGTCAGATCACGTTTTTCTTCCGGACAATAAGGCGCGACGCGATCCCGCGGGTTGTAGATCCAGCGCACGATGTAATCGAAGTTTGCTTTTTCACCGACGCGCTGAAGGTTCGCAGCAAAACTGCCGCCCATCTTGTTGTCGCCTTCGCCGATCGAGTGGCACGCGAGACAGCCGCGTGTTTCAAAAAGCTGTTTCCCGTTTCCAGCGTCTCCTTTTTGCTGCGCGGGCAGTTTCGAATCGAAGCTCTCCTGCCATAGATAAGCAGAGATCGCCTGGATCTGTTCCGGGCCGTCTTTGTCGCGCATGTTTACGCGCGCGCCTTCGTGGGGCTTCGAGAAGCGCCAGAACGTCGGCATCTTGGTTCCCGGACGGAAGCCCTGCGGATCTTCAAGCCAGTAAGGTACCCACTCTTTGCGAAGCTTGACCCTAACGTCTTTGAGGTTTGGTCCAACCTTCTTCTGGTCCTGCATCAGATACTTCGCTTGCAGGTTCATCTGATCGATACGCGCCTCGAGCAGACTGTTAGTAACGCGCAGGCTCTCGGCTTTGGCCAAGAGCTTTTTGACGTCGGCTTCGTCTTCGACAGTTTCTGAGCTCTTTGTGTCCGCCCGAATCTGTTTCTCGTTCGCGATAATCTGATCCCGGAGCTGACCGATACTTTGTCGAGTGCCCGCCAGGAGATCTGTTTCGCGATCGAATCCCTCATAACGATGGCAACCCATGCAACCACGTTCAGAGAACAGATCGCGCCCAAGGTTCAGTGTTTCCGCGCCCTGAGTCACGCGATCGCGAGCATGACACTGCTGGCAGCCGGCCTCAGTGTTCTCTTTCTCGAACATGGGCCACAACCAGAAGCGATGGCGTCCATGTCCTTTGGTGTTGCTGGTGGTGGCGCGCCCGTTACCCCAGTGACAACTCGAGCAGCCAAACTTTTCCGGATTGTGAACTTGAAAAACTTCGCGGTTCGGATGGCTGACAAAGGCTCGGGCAAGTTCGTCGGGTTCTTTGCCTGGTCCATCTGGTGCCATGTCGGAGGCTTTTATCTCGAGCGGCTCTCTGATTCCGGCGTGACACACCTCACACCGGTCAACAATGTCGTAAGCGCCAACGCTAAGCTGATGGCCGAGGATCGAATAATCGTAGTTGGCGATCTTGTTCTTTAAGCCCTCAATGGCTGTCGGGCCCAGTCCAACGAGATGGTTTCTCAGGTAATCGTCGCGCTTCTTTGCTAATTCTGTAGGCCGCTTGAGTAACCTGGCCTTTTCCCCAAGGTTTCTCGCCTTATCTTCGCGCAGGTCGTCGTATAACTTCTCGAGCTGAGCGTAGTTGAGTCGCTGCACCTGAACCGATTTTCCATCGTCGGACGGCAATTCGACTTCAACTATTTCGTTTCGCTTAGCCTCGGCCTGGCGGCGATAACGGTCTTTGGCAGCTGAACCTTCTGCTGTTTCTACGTTGTAGTTGATGACGGTGAGGCGGCCACGCTGGTTTTGAAATGGATCAGTAATCGCGTCCAGCTTGGCCTGGATCTGCTTGACGCGAACATCGATCTCTTTCGATTGCGGCTCGATCTCTGCGAGTGCGGCTTTCGCTTCAACATCGAATTGCTGATACTCGGGGCTCTCCTTGATCTCCGCCTCGCTTTTTCTGGAGTTGGCTTTAACGCTGTCGAGATAGCGCGTGTAGCGAGCGACAAACTCCTTCTGCATTCCCTTCCACGGTCGCTGACCGAACGCTTCATCGTAAAGCGCCCAGGCGATGGAAATGGTCAACAGCAGCGCACTAACAAGCATCCAGCCGCTGGTGGAGCGACTGACGATTGGATCGTCCGCGGGTACGTCCGGATCCTTTTTGGCTAGTGATTGGCTGGGCGATTCGCCAGGCCTCGGAGTATCAGCCACTATGATCGTCCCTCCGCACTACTCATATATTGAACCAGGGAGTGACCCACACATACTTGATGGTCAAAGCCAACCGCAAAATCAATTTCACCGGCAGTGCCAGCAGCACACTTATCGCAAAAAACTGAAACGTCAGGTATTGCAACAGGCTCGTTCGTGCCAGGAGCTTCTGTTCGAATTCGTTCTTCGGGAATAAGTTTTTACTAAACGGCCGGCGGAACCTGATCCTCTTAAAGTTGACCGTCATCAGCCAGTGAAAGAACAGCGCACCAACCAGATAGAAACCGGTGACGACTATCAAACCAAAGATGAATTTCCACGGATTACTGGCGAGAAATCCGAGCCCGAGGGTCTTGCCCACTGAGCTTGTGGCGATCATGTCGTGCAGATCGACGTTCTTATCAAACACGACCGCGTTGTGATCCCACGTTTGTCCCGGCCAGAACCAGATCCAACCGGGTCCGCGGATAAACGTCCCGATCACGATCAGGATGATCCACTGCAGGAAACCGGCGCCAAACATCCAGAGAGCGAAGCGTCGTTGCCTCAGTGTGTAATAGCCGTTTCCAAGCGGGTTTGAATCAACGTACGGAAAGACCATCAACCCGACCATGATGATTGACGGCATCACGACACCCGCGATCCAGGGATCGAAATAGACGAGCATCTCCTGAAGACCGAGGAAGTACCACGGCGCCTTTGACGGGTTCATCGTCAGGTTCGGATTGGCCGGTTCTTCCAGAGGAGCGTTGAGAGTGATCGACCAGATAAACAGAACCACAGTGACAATAACAGTCGCCAGAAACTCAACGCGCACAAGATATGGCCACACGTGAATCTCGCGGGCCCAACCCGGCCGCCACGGCTCAACCTTGCGGTGATGTGTCTTCGCTACCTTTGGATCCGCTTCAAGTTGTGTGATAAGTCGATCGTTGGCGACGGCCTGCTTGATGCCCAGCCAGGTGAAGAATGGGACGAGGAAAAGCATCGCCACGATCGGCACGTTGTCTGGTGCGGATGAGATGACCCAAAGCTGGTGCCAGTCATGGACGTTCAACGCCCAGATGCCGGCGATCACCAGCAGCGCTCCCCAAATCGTCCACTTGTTGATGTATCTCTTCATTTCAGTTTTCTCTGCGGCCCTCTGCGTATCTCGGCGTTCTCTGCGGTAAAGAGGATCTCACCGCAGAGCACGCAGAGATACGCAGAGGGCCGCAGAGTTAATCATTTCTTCTTTGCTACCGCTTTCATCTCAGACTCGAGCACCACCGGCGCCGGGCCCGAGATGCCGCCGTCTTTTCTGATACGCCAGAAATGCACCGCCATGAAGATCGACGCAACCAGTGGAATGCCGATACAGTGCCAGATGTAAGAACGAAGCAACGCATTGGCATCCACAATCGAGCCGCCAAGTAATCCAAAACGCACGTCGTTGTAAGCAGTCATTCCCAGTTGAGGACCGAACGGACCGTCGTGTCCTAACATCGGCGTCGCGCGAGCCATGTTTGTTCCCACCGTGACCGCCCAAAAACCAAGCTGATCATCCGGCAGCAGATAGCCGGTGAAAGATAGAAGCAGCGTCAACACGAGCAGCACGACGCCGACGCACCAGTTAAACTCACGCGGCCGCTTGTAAGATCCGGTGAGAACGACTCGGAACATGTGCAGCCACGTAGTGATCACCATCAGGTGCGCGGCCCAGCGGTGCATGTTTCGCAGCAGTTTTCCAAACGGAACATCGTGCTCGAGATAGAGAATGTCGCGGAAGGCGTCAGCTTTTGTCGGGTGGTAGTAAAACATCAGGAGCACACCCGTGAACGTAAGCACGATAAACAGATAAAAAGTGATGCCGCCCATGCCCCACGTAAACGGGTAGCGGACCGCGTCGCGATTGATCTTCGCCGGATGCAGGTGCAAAAAGACGTTTGAAAGAATGGCCAGTGAACGATTACGAGGATCGGAACGATCGTGAGAGACGCGGAAGATTGACTTCCAGAGCTGTGTGTCCTGCGGATCCTTGTACTCTTTGGCTTCCTCGATAGCGCGGTTTTTGAGCGCACCGCCGCCTTCCTTCACGCGCTCGATCAGGCTCTTACTACCTTCTTCGCCGGTCGTCAGTTGCTTCGTCTCTTTTGGATCAGAACTGTCCGCCACGAGCTACCTCACTAATTGATCTGTGTCTATACCCTGATGAACGCTCCGTCGTCGTCAAACTCACTCTGCTCGCCTTTAGGCCATGCGTAGAGAGTGCCGATGTCCACGACGATTTGACCTTCCGCGTCGAGCTCAACCTTGGCTCGATCCATTGGCCTCGGAGCAGGGCCTTCGAAGTTGATTCCTTCGCTGTCGTATCCGCTGCCGTGGCAGGGACACTTGAACTTGTTTTCGCTGGCTTTCCAGTCAGGCGTGCAGCCGAGATGCGTGCACACCGCATAAATTACGAATAGACGGTCCGACGTGCGTGTTACCCAAATGCGATACTGCTGCTGCCACTTCGTATCGACACCCAACGCGTAATCGTTTGGAGAGCCGATCTTGAAGAGAGGAGAGGGCTCGAGAATCGAACGCGGCAGGAAGAACCGCACAAACATCAAAAAGAACGTAATGAGCGATCCGGCCACGGTGGCCCACACGATCCGCCGTCGCATCTTGTTCACCGGAGGATCGGAACTGGTCTCCACCACCGCGGCAGGAGCCGACGGTTTCGCCGGAGCAGCAGCTCTTGGCGACGTAACAGCCGTCGTGCCTACACTTGGGGCGGACAATTGATCGGCTTGACTATCCAAGTCCAAACCTCCGTCAGATCAAATGCATATGGCCGGGTATTGCGACTTTCTTCCGTGGGTACACTTCGACTTCACTAGCAGAGTGCTAACTACACAACTCCCCGTCGAACAGGGATCACTCTCTGCGAAGCAGAACGAATTATGTGCTTAAACATGAAGAGCGCCGCACCTAACACAACAACAAATAAAATATTAATATGGTCGGCGCGCTATTTATACATAATTTTGCGATTCTCTGGCAAGCGTTGTTAAGGAGTTGTTAATGTCGAAAGCTCATGTGATCGTCTATTCGCGTCCGGGGTGCCACCTCTGCGACGAAGCCAAAGCAACGATTCAAAACTCCGGGTGCGCTGATCGCTTCACGCTCGAAGAGATCAACATCGAATCTGATCATGAGCTACTAAGAAAATATAAGTACGACATTCCCGTCATTGCTATTAACGGTGTCGATTCCTTCATGCATCGTGTGGACGCGAAGGAATTTGAAACACGGATCAAACGGATAAAAAATCCGATTTAAAATCTGTGTAATCCGCGGTTAAAAATGAGCTTCTTGGCGGAGTGCCTCGATAGAGTCGTACAGCCGCGCGCGTTCGGTTTCGTTGGTTGATTGCCGGTAAGCCATGACGAGGTCTTTGAGGCCGGCGAGCTCACGGTACAGACCTGCGTTTTCGATTGGTGGGGTCAAATATGAGATCAGTTCGGCGTACGAGCGGCGCTTCGCAATCGAGCCTTCGGAAGGATTGTTAACGCTGTAGACATAGAAGTTCGGCATCTCGTCGATCAGGCGATCCGGCCAGCACTCGCCTGAAAGTCCGATCTGTTTACCGGGCATGAACTCCAGCGCGCCGTGCGTGCCGAAGTGAATCACCCCATCGGCATTCAACACTTTTGAAAGATACGTGTAGAACGCCATGAAGCCATGATGCGGTGAGCCACTGCGCGCCATCATCAGGCGCATCGGATCGCCTTCGAAACCGAAAGTCGGCTGCACGCCGATAAACACGTTCCCCAATAACAAGCCTTGAATCAACAACTCTCCGCCAAACGAGTTGATCGATCCCGGCGCTGCGCCCCAGTCGCGCTCAACCTCTCTGACGTAAGGACAAAGCCGCCGGTATTCCTGCACGCTCATTCGATACGCCACGTTGGCTGCCGCACCAAATTGTTCGGAGTTGCCGCCCAGCAACCTCTCTCTTAACTCATCCGCGGATCGAGGAACTTCGACTCGATATGCTTCCTCGCGCAGTCTCTGCAGAACCTCAAACACACCTGGAAACACGTCAAGGTCCGCCGCAGTCCCGATGTTCCCTTTGTTTGGCGGAAAACAGAACAGCACGATCCCGAGCTTGATCTGATCGGGTGGAGCGGTTTGCAAAGTGTTCCAACGTCGCAAGCGCCTGGCTAATCGTTTACAACGATCTTCGAGCGCGATCGGCTCTTGCCCGCGTGCGGGAATGCCGCCGTAAATGAACGGTTCCGTGGCGCCGTCGATCTCGGGTATCGCGATCTGCATGCCTGCCTGAACCGGATTCAAGCCGGTTTGAGACTCACTCCACGCTTCAATCGTTTGTGTATCGAGACTCACCGCCGAGCGGTACGGAAGATTCAACTCGCGGAGAAACTCGGACGCAGCGGCGCTGTCGTTCATTGCCGGACCGCCAACGAAACTGAAGCCGGTGAGCGAGACGATCTGGCTGACGTTCTTTTTCCCTTTTTCGACGAAGAATTTTGAGACAGCCTCGCGGTTATCCATCAGTGTCGCGATCGCCGGCACCACGCTCAAACCTTCAGCCTCGATTGCGTGAATGAGCGCGTCGTAGTGCCTCGTGGTCTTGCTCACAACCTGCGGACGCATCAACAAGAGCCCAATCGTTGACTGCGGATTGAGATCTCGCTGGTACCACTTGCGATACGCGGCAAACGATTGAAACAACGACTTTGCAGCCGGATGGTAGATCGCGACCGATGGCGTCTGCTCAGGCGATGGAACGCGAATCTTCTTCAGGCGTTTGTCATCGACGTAATGCACCAGCGAATAAAGCACCATCGACTGAATGTTCGCCGGCGTGGGCTGGAGGAAATAGCAAAAGAGATACAAATAATGTTTTGCGTCAGTTAACCCCCCGGCGGTCGGCACAAATTTGAGAATGCCCGGCAGGCGATCTACGAGCTTCAAATATTGGCTGTGACCCCGGTGCGATTTCCCACGCCTGGCTTGACTCCCGATCCACGAACCGACGGATCGTAAAAGTGTCCCGCCTTTGCTTCTCTCTCGTTTGCCGGCGAGTGCGTCCACACTTAACCGGCCCATACGAGTGTGGCGCATCAGCTCGGGCATGCAGTTGATAACGACCACTGCATCGTGGCGATCCTTGAATCGTTCGAGTGCGGTCACTAATCGTGACGCGTTCTCGCCGTCCATCACGTGTATGACAAAAACTACGTTCGCTTCTCCGAGGTCTTGTTCGACGTCGAGCCACTCGCGATCGCTGAGCGGCGAGCCGAAGTTGTAGGCGGCTACACGCAGTCCGAGATTGTGCAGACGATTGATCTCACGCTCCGCGTTTTTCAGCGGCGCCAATAAACTCGAACCGACGTAGAGAACCGTGATATTCATTTACAGGATTTACAAGATGTCTCAGGATTTACAGGATTTATCTTGTACATCTTGAAAATCCTGTAATCCTGTCCAAAGGCGCTTTACGTCACGCCCTCTAGCTGATCTTCTAAACTGCGGCTGATGTCGCGGAGTTTCTCCAGCACACTTTCATCAACGTCCCAATATCCGCGCCCATTCGCCTCCAACAGGCGCTGGGCCATCGAATGCGCGGAGTGCGGATTCAAATCCCGCAAACGATCCAGCATCGTGTCGTCAAACAGAAACGTGTTCGCGACTTCCGAGTAGATCCAATCGTCAACAGCATCCGCGGTCGCACTCCAGCCAAACGTGTTCGACACATGATTCTCAATCTCCGCCACGCCGCGAAAACCATGCTTCAGCATTCCCTCGTACCACTTCGGATTGAGTGTCTTGGCCCGCGTCTCCAAACGAACCGTCTCTTCGAGTGAACGAATCTTTACCTCGCGCGACAGACTATCGGACAAATAGATCGCCGGCCGCGCCTGCGCTCGTTTCTCCACAGCCTTCGAAACACCGCCGAGGTATTCGAAGTAATGGTCCACGTCCGTCAATCCGATTTCGAACGTATCGATGTTTTGATAAGTTGCTTCAACACGCGAAAGCGCACGGTCCATGGCAACGCGTGCTTCCCTGCCCTCTATCGCAAGGCCCTTCGAATCGCGCCCGTACGCAAAACATTTCCGTGTGACAAACAGGTCGCCGAGTGTTTCTTCGCGTTCCCACTGCGAGTCCATCACCATGAAGTTTACGTTTGTGCCGTAATTGCCGGGCGCGTTTGAAAACACGCGAACAGCAGCGTCGTCCAGATCGCAAGCTTCCTGCTCGACCTGCTGCAAGACGTGTTTGCGCACGTAATTCATTGCGAATGGTTCATCAAGCTGTGCGACCAAACGCACTGCTTTGTCGAGCAACTGCACCGTCGGACTGAACAGATCGCGAAAGATCCCCGACACTGTCATCACTACGTCGATGCGCGGCCGGCCAAGCTCAGCCAACGGAATCGGCTCGACGCTCGTGGTCCGATTCAAAGCGTCACGAACCGGGCGCGTGCCGAGTAGCCAAAGTGCCTGAGCCACTCCTTCGCCCTGCGTCTTGATGTTGTCGAGTCCCCACAGCACGAGCGCCATCGCTTCCGGGTAACGTCCGTTCTCCTGCTTATAGCGGTCGAGCAAACTGTTCGCGACGTGTTCGCTGCGAGCAAACGCAGCGGCCGACGGCACGCCGTAGGGATTGATCGCGTGTGTGTTTCTTCCGGTGGGCAGGATGTCGGGGTTTTGAATAATGTCGGCACCGGGGCCGGGCTCGATGAACTCGCCGCGCAACGCGCGCACAAGCGAATCGAGTTCGTTGTTTGTTCGCAACTGCGTGGAAATGGTTTCGAGCAGGTTGAAAACCGGACGTGTTGATTCCTGGCTCAATCCTTCCTTTTCCAGAAATCGCACCGCGGCACCCGTGCCATTTGCGACAAACTCACGCACTGCGTCGCCGGCCAGCGCTTCCGGAAGCGCGCGCACTCCTGCTTCTGGTCGATCAAAAGAAGCGATCATTTTAAGCAGATCGGTTTTTTCACCCGCGGATGAAGGGCGGCCGAAGACGTGCAGACCGGTAGGGATCAATCGCTGTTCGATCTCCAGCAATTGCTCGTATAGCGCAAACACCCGCGCATCGCGATCATTCTGCTGAGACGACATGTTTTGCTCGTCCCGTAGGGACGACATGTTTATAGATTTCATCATTAATAAATCATTCCGCTCCGTAGGAGCGAAATGTACACATGGCGCTCCTGGCGGAGCGCAAACAGCAAACAGGCGCGTGCTATAAACATTTCGTCCCTCCGGGACGGAGAATCATGCGCTCAACTACGCCAGTTTCACAAAACGCGCGTGCAGAATCTGCGCCAACCGCCGCGTCTCTTCACTCGACTCAAACTCTTTCTGCGTATCAACAACTACTACGCGCGCTCGCGTCCGCTTCAACGCGACGGTGAGCTCTCTCAATTCTGCCTCGATCTTCAGTTGCCGGAACGCTCGCACGTTAAGCCCGTTGCGCCTGAGTGGAACATTCGATCGACCATCCGTGAACAACAGCACCACAGTCTCACCAAACTTCTTTCCGACCAGTTCGATCAATTCAATCGTCTCGACCAGCCCGGCGCCCAGCGGCGTACTGCCGCCCATTCTCAACGAATCCAAAACGCGTCGCGCACGGAGAATGCTTCGTGAAGGAGGAAGGTCAACGTTCGCTGTCGTGCCGTGAAAAGACACGATGGCGACACTGTCGCGATTCAAGTACGACTTTCGCAGCAGCTTGAGAATCGTGCTCTTCGCCCGCGCGATGCGATTCGCAGCCATACTGCCCGACGCATCGATCGCGAAAACAAAAAGCGTTCCCTGCTTGTGTTTCAGCAACTTGTAACGCAATGCTCGGGGACTCACCGGCGCGAGCGCCGTGCCTCTCTTAACTGGATCCAAACCGGCCAGCGCACGCAGTGTCGCATCGACCGCGATTCTTGCTCCCGCACTCTTGAAACTAACCGCGCGCGTGTATCTCCCGCGCTGTTGGTCTAACGCGGCTTTTGCTCCAGTCGCACGCCTGCTCTGCGAACGCGTCTTCTCTGCACGTTCGGTACTTCTCAAGTGCTCGTCCAGTCGAACTTCACCCGACTTCTTTTCAACAGCCGGCGGTGACGGAGCATCAGCAGTATTCGTTCGAGCGCCACCCGTTAACGAACTCTTCCGCGGACCGGAATTGTTTGTCTTTCCGCGGCGCTCTTGTTTTGCACCATCACCATCTGCGGTATCGCCCCTCGATGGTTGTGCCGGCGCCATCTGCGGAAACACTCCATCCATTGCCTGCTCGATCTGATCGCTCGTCGCAGTCTCCTCCAAAGCATCGCGACGTAAACGATGGCGCAAAGACATCGCTGAAACTCTTTTCACGTGCTCGTCCGTCACCGCGCGCCGTCCTTCGAACGCCGCCAACGCGCGCGCGGCACGCATGATCGTCAGTTCACCACGATGCCCGTCGACTTTAAGATCCGCACAGAGTTGCGCGATCTTCTCGAGCACTGGCCGTTCGACAGGAATCTTGCCGAGATTCGCTCGCGCACGAGTGATCCGCTTTCGCAAGACAGCCTGATCGTCAGCGAACGACTCACAGAACGCTTCCCGTTCGCGATCGTAACGTTCGCGTCGCTCTACAATGTCGATACGATTCTTCAGGTAGTTTTCCGTTCTGACTTCAGCATGAAGACCGAAGCGATCCAGCAATTGCGGGCGAAGCTCGCCTTCTTCAGGATTGCCGGAACCGATTAATACAAAACTCGCCGGATGCTCCACCGAAACACCTTCACGCTCCACTTTGTTTCTGCCGGTAACGGCAACGTCCAACAACAGATCGACGAGGTGGTCTTCGAGCAGGTTTACTTCATCAATATAAAGAAAGCCGCGATTCGCACGCGCCAGTAAACCCGGATCGAAGGCTTTGCGTCCGGCAGAGAGTGCTCGTTCAATGTCGATTGTCCCGCAAACTCGATCTTCAGTGGCTCCCAGCGGAAGTTCTACAACGGGAACCGGCACAAGTTTGTTAGTAAACGATTCGCGCTCGCTGCACTGTTCGCATGGATTCTCCGGATCACAGTTATAAGGACAACCCTCAACGACAGCGATCTGCGGTAGCAGATCCGACAACGCTCGTACAGCCGTTGACTTTGCCGTCCCTCTATGACCCATGATCAAAACGCCGCCGATCAATGGATCGACGACGTTGAGAAGCAGAGCCAGCTTCATCTCTTCCTGGCCTACAATGGCCGTGAAGGGGTAGGTTTTATTTCGCTGTTTATCCACAGATTACACAGATTACCTGATTTGAGTAATCTGCCAAAACTGCGGCTATAATTTTCTTGACTTTGCCTACGAACGGGACTAGAGTGCGGCCTTCCCGATAACACAGCTTGCCCAGCTAAATTGATTTACTATTTGAGCAGAGACCCATTTACTCTGCCCTCTCTCTCACGACTAGGCTTGCCCTGGTTTCTTCTTCTGTGAGGGGACTTATACTCCTGTCGCTACCGCCGCGGCTTGAGCTGCCTCTTTAACTCCCAGTCAAGCAGGGTTTCAACACCAGGCAGAACTGTGCAATTTGCCGACGGGTAAATTGTGAGTTTTGTTTCGCAACCCGTTTGTAGCTTCCAGGAGGTCTAGTCAAAATGAGGAAAGTTCTACCTATCCTAACCCTAATTTTGTTTGCGGTGGCGCTCTTCGTACCTTTGAGCTCACCTCAAACGGTCGAGAGTCAAACGGCCACCGAAGCATTAACTACTGACATGGACGCCAAAACCGATGACCTTTTTAATGGCTTCGGCGTCAAGGGCACGCCCATTGATGAATGCGTGGGTGAACCCGAACCACCCACCGCGCGAGGCAATGGCACGTTTGAAGACAATAAGTTCATCTTCTCCGAACGCGAGACTATCGAAGATGGCCTCGGACCAACTTATAACGACGTGGGCTGTGTTGAGTGTCACCAGTCAGTTAACGTCGGTGCATTCGGCCAGCAAATGGAATTCAGGGCCGGTCACATCACCAATGGCCAATTCGTTGACGCACCCGGCGGACAATTGATTCACGCCCGCGCGACGGATTCCGACATCGTCGAACACATCTCCACTGCCGACAGCATGGTTACAAGCCAACGGCCCCGTGCAGCCAAAACCTTAAAAATGTTTTTGTGCCTTTTGTGCCTTTTTGTGGCCGAATGCGTTTCGGCGAAAACTCCAATACAATGACGACCCGGAGGACAGGCAACAATATTAGAGGTCAGCAAGCTTGGCTGCGTGCGTGGAGATCGCAGGCTTTTTAGCGGACTCGAGTTTGCTGTGTCTCCCGGAACGTTCGTCCAGCTCACTGGGCCAAACGGAAGCGGCAAAACCAGTTTGCTTCGAATCTTGTGCGGACTTCTCGCTCCTGCCGAAGGGCAGGTCACGTGGCAAGGTGCGGACATTCGCTCGTTAGGTGAGGAATATTTCACTTCAGTCACTTATCTTGGCCATCGTCACGGTGTGAAGGACGAGCTCAGCGCTGTTGAAAACCTGAGAGTCTCGAATGCCCTGAACGGCATCGCAGTCAGCAAAGATCGCGCTAGTGCGGTGCTACAGGAAATGGGTCTCGCTGGCCGTGAGTTGCTTCCGGCCCGGCTCTTGTCAGAAGGTCAACGAAGAAGAGTCGCGCTGGCACGATTGCTCGTCTGCAACACAAAGCTTTGGCTGCTGGATGAGGTCATGTCCTCATTGGACAAAGGCGCGGTTGCCCTTGTTAGATCTTTGATTGAAAACCACCTGGCTGGCGGCGGCATTGCTATCGTCGCAACACATCAGGAACTAGAGTTGTCGGCGGGCCTGACCAAACGACTCGAACTCGCAACGTGAACGCACCTTCGAGCTTATCGATGTTGCGCTGGATCGTTTGGCGCGATCTGATGCTGGCGTGGCGTCGCCGCGCCGACATGCTCTCGACGGTCTTCTTCTTTGTGATCGTGGTCAGTCTGTTTCCGCTGGGCATCGGACCGGAGACACAGTTGCTGCGAACGATCGCGCCCGGCGTTGTTTGGGTGGCCGCGCTGCTGGCGTCGATGCTTTCGCTCGGCAGATTGTTTGCCAACGACTATCACGACGGCACGTTGGAGCAGTTGTTACTGACGCCACAACCGCTGTTTCTAGTTGTGCTGGGAAAGACGTTGGCGCACTGGATTGTCGCGGAAGTGCCACTGGTTTTGATCGCGCCACTTGTTGGAGTGCAATTCGATCTCAGCCCGGAAACTTTGTGGATTCTTTTTGCGAGCTTGCTGCTGGGCACTCCGGTGCTGAGTTTGATTGGATCGGTTGGCGCGGCGTTGACGCTTGGATTGCGTGGTGGCGGAGTCCTGATCTCGATACTTGTGCTGCCACTCTACGTTCCGGCACTGATCTTCGGTGCAGGTGCGGTTGAAGCCAGCATCATGGGAATGAGTCCGGCGCCGCATATTTATCTGCTGGGAGCGTTTGCGATCGTGTCGTTGCTGTTTTCGCCGTGGGCAGCGGCCGCCGCGCTGCGAATTTCTTTAGAATAGATGGAGACAGGATTTACAAGATTCATGATTGACAAGATCTCATCCTGTAAATCTTGAAACATCTTTGTAAATCCTGTCTAAAAATGGTTCGGTGCTATGAACATCTACAAATACGCCTCTCCTGCAACCTTCTACCCACTCGCTGGGAAGATAATTCCGTGGTTTGCGATTCCCGCGGCGTTGTTGTTCGCTACCGGTATCTTCGTCGGTTTTTTCATCGCCCCAACCGACTACCAGCAAGGCGACGCCTACCGGATCATCTTTATTCACGTTCCTGCTGCATGGATGGGAATGTTGCTCTACGTGCTGATGGCGATCTACGCCGGGATTGGTTGGGCGTTCAATGCGCGTCTTTCATCGATGATGGCCTCGGCCCTTGCGCCCACCGGAGCACTGTTTACTTTGATCTCGCTCGTGACAGGCGCGTTTTGGGGTAAGCCAACGTGGGGCACCTGGTGGGTTTGGGACGCGCGCATGACGTCTACTCTGATCCTGCTTTTCCTTTACATAGGATTTATTTCTCTGCAAGCAGCGATTGACGATCCGCGCAAAGCGGATCGGGCGGGCGCTGTGCTCGCCCTTGTCGGCGTCATCAATGTTCCGATCATTTACTTTTCAGTCCAGTGGTGGAACACGCTGCATCAGGGCGCTACGATCCGCCTGCTTCAGAAACCCACCATTAGAGGATCGATGCTGGCGGCATTGCTAATCATGGTCGCCGCGTGCTGGCTTTACTCGGTGGCGGTCGTGCTCATTCGCTTGCGATCCATTATTCTGGAACGAGAGCAAAACGCTTCCCGCTTCGCGGAGGTTGGAGTGTAATCATGAACTGGCCAGATCTATCGATGGGCGGCTACGGTTTCTATGTTTGGGGATCGTATCTCTTTTCACTCATAGTGATCGTTTGGGAAGTCGTGAGTTTGCGAAATCGCAAGAAAGCGCTCACGCAACAGCAGTCATCTAATACCGTTCCTGCTTCCGTATTGAGAGAACGTACCAATGAAACGACGTCATAAACGAATTACTTTTATTTTTGTCGCACTGGCGGCGCTCAGCATCGCGGCGTATCTGGCGGCGAGTGCCTTCCGCAATAATCTCGTCTTCTTTTTTAGTCCCACTCAAGTGGCAGCTAAAGAGGCGCCGGTCAATCGCACGTTTCGCGTAGGCGGTCTTGTTGAAGAAGGCACATTGAAACGCGACCACGATGGTCTGACAGTGCGGTTCACGGTGACTGATACCGCGGCGAGCATTCCGGTCGTCTACAAAGGCATACTGCCTGACCTCTTTAAAGAAGGACGCGGTTGCGTGGCGCAGGGAAGGATCGGACCGGACGGTGTGTTCCAGGCGGAGCAGGTGCTGGCGAAACACGATGAGAACTACATGCCACCGGAAGCCGGCGAGGCAATCGATAAAGCAAAGCACGCTAAGGAAGCCTCAAAAACTGTTGTTGACAATTAGCCACAAAAGGGTAGACAGGATTTACAAGATTTTTCAGGATTAACAGAATCTTGTACATCATGAAAAATCCTGTAAATCCTGTCTAATGCACTTTAATTAAATGATCCCGGAAATTGGCCAATTCGCACTAACTATCGCGCTGTTACTCGCGTTGACGCAGGCGACGCTGCCGCTTATCGGCGCTTCCCGCGACAATCGCTCATGGATCGCGCTCGCGGCGCCTGCCGGTCAGGCACAGTTCATCTTCGTCACGATCGCGTTTTGCTGTCTCGGCTATTCATTCATCACCAACGATTTCTCAGTTCTTAACGTCGCGACTAATTCCAATTCGCAACTGCCATTGCACTACCGTCTCGCGGCAACCTGGGGCTCACACGAAGGCTCGTTGCTTCTGTGGACGTTTATGCTCGCTCTGTGGACTGTCGCGGTCTCACTCTTCAGCCGTCACCTTCCCGAAGAGATGGTTGCGCGCGTACTCGCCGTAATGGGGATCGTGAGCGTGGGCTTTCTGTTGTTCATGCTGCTCACTTCAAATCCTTTCACGCGCTTGTTTCCCGTACCTATCGACGGTCGCGACTTGAATCCATTGCTCCAGGATCCGGCGATGGTGGCCCATCCACCGATGCTCTACATGGGCTACGTCGGTTTCTCAGTCGCGTTTGCGTTTGCGATCGCGGCGCTGATCGGAGGCAGGTTGGATGCGACGTGGGCGCGTTGGTCGAGACCGTGGACCACGGTCGCATGGATGTTTCTGACTTGCGGTATCGCACTCGGAAGTTGGTGGGCTTACTACGAGCTCGGCTGGGGCGGCTGGTGGTTCTGGGATCCGGTCGAGAACGCTTCTTTCATGCCCTGGCTAGTGGGCACGGCGCTGATACATTCGCTCGCGGTGACTGAAAAGCGTGGCGGTTTCAAAAGCTGGACAGTGCTACTCGCAATCTCAGCTTTTTCGTTGAGCTTATTGGGAACGTTTCTCGTGCGTTCCGGCGTGCTTACGTCGGTTCACGCGTTCGCTACCGATCCCAAGCGCGGCATTTTCATACTCGCGTTTCTGGTGTTTGTCATTGGCGGCTCGCTGCTGCTTTATGCATGGCGTGCAAAGCAGGTCGGACTGGGCGGCAAGTTCGATCTGGTGTCGCGCGAATCGTTTCTGCTTTCGAACAACGTGCTGCTGACTGTCGCCGCCGGATCTGTGCTCCTTGGCACTCTTTACCCGTTGATTGTCGATGCGCTCGGCATGGGCAAACTCTCCGTTGGTCCACCTTATTTCAATCTCGTTTTCGTACCATTGATGGCGCCTGCGATGTTCCTTATGGGTGTTGGACCAATTGCGCGTTGGAAGAAAGCGAGTTTGCCGGACCTCGTCACGAGGTTACGCTGGGCTTTCGTGATTAGTGTTTTGAGTGCCGTGGCGTTGCCGTTTGTGTTTGGGCAGTGGAAATGGCTGGTTAGTTTGGGTTTGATGCTTGCGATCTGGATCGTCGCGACGATTTTCGTGAACCTCTGGGAACGAGTGCGGGTCACGTCTGGTCAACTCACCACATTTCAAAAACTTCGTACACAGAGTCGCAGTTATTACGGTATGCAGGTGGCCCATCTCGGCGTCGCGGTTTTTGTCGTCGGTGTGACGATAGTTACGGGTTACCAGTCGGAGCAGGATGTGAAGATGCAGCGGGGGGACACTGTAAGGGCGGGCGGATACGAGTTTCAATTCAATGGGGTAACAAACGCCGTTGGTCCAAACTATGTAGCAGCGCGCGCGGAGATCATTGTGAGCCGTAATGGCAGCGAGCTCGAACGAATGTATCCGGAGAAACGCAACTACACCGCGACCGGCAATGTCATGACTGAGACCGCCATCGACAGCGGGCTCTTCCGGGATCTGTACGTGTCGCTTGGTGAACCGATAGGTGCAGGTGCCTGGAGCGTGCGTGTGTATTACAAACCATTCGTCGGCTGGATCTGGGGTGGAGCGGTGCTGATGGCGCTCGGCGGCGGCCTCGCGCTCAGCGATCGACGATATGCTTTAGCGGCGCGTAAGGAACGCGAAGCTCGAGAGGCGGTGAAACCAGCGGAAGTGCCCAGGACCGTTGCTGCTTCAGTGCAAACAGAACTATAGAACGTCTTCTCTGCGGGACCTCTGCGTATCTCTGCGTCTCTGCGGTGAAAGGCAGGTTAACCGCAGAGACGCAGCGATACGCAGAGACCCCGCAGAGAAAAACCGAAGATATGCTTCGTTATCTAATTCCACTCGGTCTGTTCCTGGTCATGGTTGTCTTCCTGGCGATCGGACTACGCCGTGATCCAGGCAAACTCCCCTCCGCACTGATCAACAAAACAGCTCCAACGTTCCGTCTGCCGCAATTACACGATCCGGCAAAAACCTTTTCCGCCGAAGACGTGCGGGGCAAAGTTTGGATTCTGAATGTTTGGGCGTCCTGGTGTGTTGGCTGCCGCGAGGAACATCCATGGCTGCTGGAGTACGCACAGTCCGGAGTGGCGCCCATCTACGGTTTAAATTACAAAGACAAACAAGAGGATGCCCTCGCCTGGCTCGAAGACCTGGGTGATCCGTATGTTCTAAGCGCGGTTGATCTCAATGGACGTGTAGCCATCGATTACGGAGTATATGGAGCGCCTGAAACTTATCTAATCGATCAGGGTGGGACGATTCGATTCAAACACGTGGGACCTGTGACGCCCGAGATTTGGTCGAAAGAGTTTCTTCCTCGGATTCAGGAACTGAATCGTCAGGCAAAAAGCTAATGACTCGCTCACGTTTGATTCCATTATTGTTGCTCTGCTTGTTTACCGGCTTCGTCATGCGAGCGGATGCTCAGCCAGTGACTGATGATGCTGTGGTCGAGCAACGCCTCGCAGAACTCACCAAAGAACTTCGTTGCCTGCAATGCCAAAACGAGACTCTCGCCGAGTCACGCGCCGGACTCGCTGAAGACCTCCGCCGTGAGATTCGCGAGCAGATCAAAGCAGGCAAAAGCGACCAGGAGATCCTTGCGTTCTTAACCGAGCGTTACGGCGACTTCATCCTGTACAGACCTCGCGTTACGTATGCGACTTACCTTTTGTGGTTTGGACCTTTTGTCTTATTGCTTGCCGGCCTGGCAGTGCTCTTCCGCTACATCAAGCAACGGCGTGATTTAATTCCAGAGCAGCCGTTGAGCGCTGATGAACGTCGCCGCGCAGAGGAGTTGCTCGCGTCAGCTTCCGGAAAGGAGCGGGCTTGATTCTCTTCTGGGTAATCTGTGTTGTGTTGATTCTGATCGCGCTGGCGTTTGTCTTGCCGCCCGTGCTTCAGCGTTCTCAAGAATCGGAGCGTGCAACTGAGGAGGAACGACGACAGGCGAACATCGCCGTGTATCGCGATCAGCTTTCAGAGCTCGAGGCCGATCTGCAAAACGGTATCGTCAGTCAGGAGCAGTACGCACAGGATCGCGACGAAATAGAGCGGCGTTTGCTCGAAGACACAGCAACGGTCAAGTCAAAGGAAAAAACGACAACTGCACAGTTAGGAGCACGCAGCACTGCGTCCGCTTTGGCTTTCGGGTTACCCCTCGTGGCGATCGTCTTTTATTGGAACGTCGGCAATCCCAAAGCCGTTACAAACTCGCCCGTCGCAAGTACGTCTGTCAACGCAACCGGACCAGCAGCTGCCACCGGGCGCACACAGGAACAGATCGAAGCGAACGTTGCAAAGCTTGCAGAGCGCCTGAAGTCTAATCCATCGGACGCGCAAGGTTGGACCATGCTGGCGCGATCGTATACCTCGATGGAAAAATACGGTGAAGCTGCGGGTGCTTATGCCAAGGCAACGGAGTTGACGCCGAACGATGCGGATCTGTGGACTGAGTATGCTTTCGTGAGTGCGATGGCCGCCGGACGCAGTCTGCAAGGCAGACCGGTGGAGCTTATCGATCGCGCGCTGAAAATCAATCCGGAAAACGCAAAGGCACTCCAGCTCGCGGGAAGCGCTGCGTTTGAAGCCAAAGATTACAAAAAAGCCGCCGACTACTGGGAACGCGTGTTGAAGAAAGTTCCGCCCGACTCCGAGGTAGGCCAGGCTATGACGGCTCAAATTAGCAGAGCGAAAGCGCTCGCTGCCGGTCAGTAAGAAATCATGTCCAGAGAAAATCTTCTGTTTGCAATTATTGGAATCCTGCTCGGGTTCATCGTCGGCTTTATGTTTGCCAGTTCGATGGCACAAAAGACTGCGATGCAGCAGACAGCGTCGAGTTCGCAAACGATGCCCGCGGATCATCCTCCTGTCGGCGCGCAGAACACTCCGGACCCGCAGAAGATGCGCGAGGAAGTGACCGCGCAGTTGGAGAAGGCGCGCAACGAGCCGCAGAATTTCGAAGCGCAGGTTAGAGCCGCCGAGCTCTACTATCAGATCCAACGTTACGATCAGGCGATCGAGTTTCTGTTAAAAGCAAATCAGCTTAAGCCCACCGACTACCGCACTGTTGCAATACTCGGAATGGTGAACCTCGATGCGGGCCACTATGACCAGGCCGAGAAGTGGTATCGAGCGGCAATGAAGATGAAGTCTGACGACGTAATGGTGCTCTCGGGATTAGCCGCAGCCACGTTGGAGAAGGGTGATGCGAAAGCGGCTGAAGACGCGATCGCGAAACTGGAGAAGGTCGCTCCAGACAGCCAGGACCTGCCTCAATTCCGGGACAAACTAGCCACTTTGAAAAAAGAAAAATAGCCACAAGAAGGCACAAAGAACACAAATGAAGAGGAGGTTTTCCGGTTTGTGTTCTTTATGCTTTTTTGTGGCTAATTGATTTTGTGGTTTTGTGGCTAAGGTGCAATCGACATCCGCACGACATTGGACAACAGTATGCGATCGATCTTCCCGTCCTTGCCTGTAACCACCACCTGACCATTCTCGACCGTCACGCGCCTGACGGTACTCATCGAACGATTGATCAGCGTTCCATCATTAGTCTCGATCACGAGCCGTGGTCCAATTTCAGGTTCTGGCTCGGGCTCCGGTGTCGGCTTTGCTTCTTCAGTGGCGGCAACAGTGTCTCTCGTCCGCGACGCAGGGCGTCGTCCCGCAGGCCGGCGTCCGCGAGTGTTACGCGGCGCCACCGCTGGCTTTTCAGTTTCTGCCTCAGCAGGTTTCGCTTCTGACTCGCTTGGAGTCTCAGCCGGCTTGGCTTCGGGCGTTGGTTCGGGCGTTGGCTCGGGTGTCGGTGTCGCTGCTAGTTCAGTGACTGGTGGCGGTGCGGGTTCCTCGATTCTTGCTCCGACTGATGTGACACGTCTCGTCCCGGGCGTGTTGGTGGGAGTTTCAGTTGTGGGCGTTTCTGCTTCAGCGATCTCAGGGCCGCCGAGAACCGGTTCAAACGAGCCGCCGAAAAACAAACGATAAGTTCCCTCTTCATCATTGGGGCTGCGTGCCTGGACTCGCAGCACCAGATCTTCGCGCTTCCGCAGGTAAATTCCCTTCGTGGCGGGCGTAGCGATCTCCGCGTAAAGGGTCAATTTCAGCAGCGGCCGCAACGAACCGGCCGTAAACACGTCCACATCGCCGTTGAGGTTCTGACTCTGAACCGTGATCAAGAGATCCCCGGGAGTACCAGTGAAGGCGTAATAATGATCGGTGAGCCGAGCATCGCCCAGATCGCGCGCGGCGATCCGGCCTGACACGCTGTTAGTGCGAACCGGTGCAGGCGCGTTCGGATCGAGAGACTGCGCAGACACCGCCGTGGCGCTCAAAAGAAGAAACGCGATGCTTAAAAACTTTGCGGCTTTGCGCCTTTGCGGGAAAAATCCTGCCATCTTGTGCCGCAAAGCATATCAGATCTGGGTTATGCTAGTCGCATGAAGTTAAGTTGTACTCTGCTGCTTTTTGTCTTGTCTTCCCTGCCTGCGTTCGGTCAATCGTGGACTGCAAAACTCGATAACGATATCCGCTTTTACCAGTCAACCGAGTTGGGCGTTGTCGTCGCAGGCACGGAGAAGTCGCTCTACGCTATCGATGGCTCGACGGGCGAGATCCTCTGGCGCCGCAAAGACAGCTCGCTCGATGAAACCGGTGTCGCGCCAGTGCCGGGCACTGACCTCGTGCTGTTGAGTTTTGAAAAAGGCGACAAGGCGCGCATTGAAGCGGTAGATCTTCTGACGGGCGACTCGATCTGGCGTAGCGATAAGATCAAAGGCGCGGTGATGCAGATGTCGGTGGACACGGAAAGCAACCTGCTCGCCGTCGTGCTCGCAAAAGATGCGAAGAACCGCGCCCGCGATGGGTTCAAACGTTGACCGCTCGTGCACGTTCTCGATCTCGCCACGGGTGATGAGCTTTGGAAGCATGAAGTCGGCGAAGTCGAGATGATGCCCGCGCGCTGGCTGGAAGACTCGGGCAAAGAAGTTGATTACACGCTCGACAACTATTACCCACCCGCGTTCGCAGGTGGACGTCTCTATGTTTTTTATGAAGGCGTCACTTCATTCGACGCGCGAAGCGGTAAGGAGCGTCTGCGCGAGAAGTATCGAGTCAACGAGGAAGGACTTGCGCTCAGTGAAGCTGAGCCAATCTTCACCGAAGGCTTGATCTACGCTTCGGGCCACGGTCGTGTGAGAGCTATCTCGCGTCGGAGTGGCGACACCGAATGGGAAGCAAAAGATCTCGGGCTAACGCCGGAGATGATCCTTGTGGGCGACGTTCTTTACGTCCGCACAGGTGGACAATTCACTCGTCTTAAAGATGGTGAGACTATCGAGCGTGGGTCGTACGGCGTAAGCGCCATCGACGCGCTCTCGGGGAAAGTGCTCTGGCGCTACAAAGGCGCGGACAAAGGCATCACGAATCTGCTGCTACCGGATCGAAACACGATGGCAATCGCCGATCGCGACGATGTGATCTTCCTCGACGCGAGCAACGGCAAACGAACTCATCGTATTCCACACAAGATCGAACGCGCTTCGTTCGGGCTGTTGAATGATCGTGGTGATGTGGTGATTGGTGGTCAGTCTGAAATCGCGGGCTTCGATCGGCTTAGTGGCCGGCAACTCTGGCGCGCTCGGCACACGCCGCCAGGACGTGGAATCTTTCGTACAGTAGCGGCAATCGCAGCTCGCGCAGCGTCGCTCTACTTTCGTTTTGGGGCGCCTGCGATGACGGCGGTTCGCGGCGTGCAGATCGCGCGTTCGGTGACGAGTTTGAGTTGGTCAGGACTAGCTGCGCGCTCGTCGTTCTCCAATCTTCAATCGCTGGCCACTGCACAAGCGCGAAACTACGCCACCTCGCGCTTCAGACAATTTGGCATCGCCTCGCGTGTTCGCGGAGGTTCTGTGCCACGAATTAGAACAGATGGAATCGAAGAGAGACTTATGGATCGCCTGGATCCGTCACGACAGCTCGAACGCCTCTCACGCTTCCTCTGGCATCGCGAGCGCCTCGCAACACTGCGTGGCCAGTGGATGTATTTCTACACCGACCTCGACCGTCGCGACGGCAACGGCCTCGCCGGCGTGAACGTCAACAACGGCCAGACCGAACGAGAGGTGCGCCTCACAGATCTCGATGAACGCTTTGTGACTGATGAAGTACTAAATCTCATGTTCACCGCTTCCGGCAACCGACTAATTAGCCACCGATTGAACTGAGCCACAAAAAAGCACAAAAGGCACAAAACGATCAGACCCTGATTCAGTTTTGTGCTTTGTGCCTCTTTGTGGCTAAACGCGTGCGCTGCGGAGGCGCAGGGCGTTCGCGATTACGGAGACGGAGCTGAAGCTCATCGCCGCGGCTGCGATCATGGGGCTCAACAGGATTCCGAAGAACGGATACAAAACGCCTGCCGCGATAGGCACGCCCAGCGCGTTGTAGATAAATGCGAAGAAGAGATTCTGTTTGATGTTGCTCATCGTTGCGCGGCTGAGGGAGCGTGCTCGCACGATGGCGCGCAGATCTCCCTTGACGAGTGTTACACCGGCACTCTTCATCGCCACGTCGGTTCCAGTTCCCATCGCAATTCCCACCTGCGCTTGTGCGAGGGCGGGCGCGTCGTTGATGCCGTCGCCGGCCATCGCGACGATGCGGCCTTCGTTTTGAAACCTCTTAACTACATCGACCTTCTGGTCCGGTAGCACCTCAGCGACAACTTCATCAATGCCCAACTTCCTTGCAACTGCTTCCGCAGTCGTGTGGCTGTCACCAGTGAGCATCACGATGCGAATTCCGTCGGCGTGTAGTTGTTTGACTGCGTCCGCGGTCGTGTCCTTAATCGGATCGGCGACGCCGATTAAGCCCGCGGGTTTATCGTCGATGACTACAAACATTATTGTCTGGCCGCTGGATCGTAGCGTTTCAGCCTGCGTTCCCATCTCACCCGGATCGAGTTTGAGTTCATTGAGCAGTGAGCGATTCCCAAGCGCGACGTGGTGACCATCGACCTCTCCTACTACTCCCTTACCAGTGAACGATTCAAAGCCGGTTGCATCAACGATCGCGACTCCGCGATCTCGCGCGCCTGACACGATTGCCGCGGCGAGCGGATGTTCGCTGCTTCGTTCGAGGCTTGCCGCAAGCCGCAGCATGGTCTGTTCATCTACTACACCGTTGGTGACGACGCTGGCGAGCTGAGGTTTGCCCTCCGTAAGTGTTCCCGTCTTATCAACCAACAACGTGTCGACCTTCCGCATCACCTCGATAGCTTCCGCATTCTTGAACAGCACTCCGTTCAGTGCGGCCTTCCCGGTTGCAACCATGATCGACATCGGAGTCGCCAATCCAAGTGCACACGGGCAGGCGATGATCAGTACGGCCACCGCGTTGACGAGACCATGCGCCATGCGCGGCTCCGGTCCCCAAATGCTCCACACAATAAAAGTGATCGCTGCGATGATCACAACCGCCGGCACGAAGTAACTCGAAACAACATCGGCAAGCTTTTGTATTGGCGCACGGCTGCGTTGCGCGTCCGCGACCATCTGAACAATCTGCGCCAGCAGTGTCTCGGAACCGACGCGCTCAGCCCGCATCACAAACGAGCCTGTCCCATTGATCGTCGCGCCCACCACGCGATCGTTCGCCTGTTTTTCCACCGGAATCGGTTCGCCGGTGATCATCGATTCGTCGATGGAACTCGACCCTTCAAGCACCACGCCATCGACAGGCACTTTCTCGCCCGGCCGCACGCGGAGGCGATCGCCGGCGTGAACGTGCTCCAACGGAACGTCTTCTTCATGTCCATCTTTGCTGATGCGACGCGCGGTCTTCGGCGCTAGACCGAGAAGTGCCTTGATGGCGGCGCCGGTTTGACTGCGCGCACGCAGTTCGAGCACCTGGCCCAGCAGCACCAAAGTCACGATCACCGCCGCCGCTTCGAAATAGACGGGCACGTTGCCTTCGTGATCGCGAAAAGAATGCGGAAAGATTCCCGGCACGATCACTGCGATCACGCTGAAGAGATAACCGACTGCCACACCAAGCCCGATCAACGTGAACATGTTGAGACTGCGATTAACAACCGACTGCCAGGCACGAACAAAGAAGGGCCACCCGGCCCACAGCACGACAGGTGTGGCAAGCACCAATTGCACCCATGCCAGCGTTGACATCGGGATTAGTTGTTGCAGAGGCTGACCGGGAACAAGTTCACTCATGCCCAACGCGAACACCGGAATTGTGAGAATCACGGCGATCCAAAACCGGCGAGTCATGTCGGTCAGTTCGGGATTCTCTGTTTCTTCCAGAGAGGCCGTCATCGGTTCGAGAGCCATACCGCAAATGGGACAACTTCCCGGGCCATCGCGAACGATCTCCGGATGCATCGGGCAAGTGTATTTCTGAGCGACTTTTGGTGTTGGTTGTCGAGTGATTCCAATCGGTAGAGGCGCCGCTTTCGTGAGGAAGCTTTCCGGATTTTCGCGGAAACGGTGCACGCAGTGTGTGCTACAAAAGTAGTACGTAGTTCCTTTGTAATCAAAAGAACCAGCAGCAGTATCGGGATTCACCGTCATGCCGCAGACCGGATCGAGGGCCACGGAAGTTGCCGGTTTCGGATGTAATGTATGAGCAGACGTTTGATTCATTTTCTTGATTTCTTCATCGAACCGCTCAATTGGCGGCGTTTGGGATTCGAATTCACCATTTCGGTTCCTTCGATTAATCCACAGATATGTCCATCGAGCTCGCCTGTCTCTTCCCACTGAGCAAGCGCTGAGCCCAGTTCTCTGCGATAACGACGCATTTCTTTCAACTTCTCATCCAGTTCTTGAAGCCGTTGACGGACAATCTCGCGAACCTCGCGACACGGACTGCGGCCAGCTTGCTTGTCGGCGATGATCTGTTTTATTTCATGCAGCGAAAAACCAAGCACCTGGGCGCGCTTGATAAAGTCAAGACGCTGCAACACGTCGGCTTCGTAAACACGATAGCCGCTTTGGGTACGACCCGGCCGGCCCAGCAAACCGCTGCGCTCATAAAACCGCAGAGCTTCTATACCGACGCCACTCGCTTTGGCTACTTCGCCAATTTTCAACACCGCGCGAGTGGTTGGTGTTCGCCTTGATTCTAGAGCCATGTCGTAGCGTCCTCGATTCAAGGATATTCTAAACCCTATAGTCGGGTACAGAGTCAAGTGTGTAGGATAAATTCAGGAGTTTTCTCTGCGGCCCTTTGCGTATCTCGGCGTTCTCTGCGGTAAAGGGCTATTTCAACGCAGAGGCCGCAGAGATACGCTGAGGACCGCAGAGAAAAACTCAAATTAGAAGATCGGGGCAGGATAATCCGATGAAATACCAATGGAGGTTCAGCCTGACCAATATCGTATTTTTGAAATTACGCCTTCCACCAGCAAAGCCGCTGCGTAATCGCTGCCAACATCGATGTCACTCATGGTCCAGCGTGACGCTTCATCTTCGTCAACACGCAACAAGGCAGCCGCCAAGCCAGGTGCGAGCGTGACATCAAATTTATCGAGCGGCTGCGACAAGCCTTTTCCTGTCGCTTTGATAAAAGCCTCTTTCCGTGTCCAGCACCTGAAGAACGCCGCTACCTGCTCCTGCTTCGGCAGCCAGTTGAAACTGTCAACTTCCAGGCGCGAGAAGAAACGACGAGCGATTTCCTCCGTCGCGAAGTCGGCGCGGATATGTTCGACGTCAACTCCGATTTGCCTGCCCTCAGTGACGGCTAACAGCGCGAGTCCGTGCGAGTGCGACAAATTGAAATGTAACCGGCCATCCAAAGCCGGCTTACCATAATCGCCATAAGAAAACTTCAGCGCTTCCGGTTTGGTCTCAAGATATCGACTGAGAACATACCGCAAGAAACCACGACTGACGATAAAGCTCCTGCGGTGCTTTTCAAAATGAAAACGACTCGCGCGCTCTAACTCGTCCGCTTCGAGCGTGCCTCGAAACTTCTCCAACACACTTTCGGGCTGCTCCAACTCGATGCGCCAAACATGCACTTCACCCGTTTCAAGCGACAGCGACTCCGGCGGCGACACCCATATTGATGAGGCAGACATTCCGACAAGAACTTAAACCGGCTTTGAACTAAAAGCCAGTTTACAGGTTTGAGCAAAATAAAGCTGGCTCGGTCGTTAACTGTGCTGTAATCTCACGTCAGTTTCGGTCCCCCAAAATAGAATTCCTCTAAACTCGATTTGCTTCAGGAGGTCTCGCATGCCGCGAACTATCTTCAGTCTTCTCCGCATGACCATGTGCGGGCTTCTTCTCTTATCTGCATTGATGACTGCACACGCTCAGTTCAGAGCCGGACTGCAAGGAACAATCTCGGACTCCAGTGGCGCGCTCGTGCCTGAAGCGAAGGTCACTCTCAGAGACACACAAACAGGAAGGGTTCAGGAAACAACGAGCAGCGAAGAAGGTTTTTACCGCATCCTGGGCCTGGCACCGGGAAAGTATTTACTCACTGTCGAGAAGGAAGGTTACAAAAAGAGCGTCTCTGAAAACGTCACCGTCGCCGCTGAAAATATTCAAGGTGTGGACGTCATTCTCGAGACTGGCGAGATCACTGCCGTTGTGACGATCACTGACGAAGGAGCACAGCAACTCGAAACCGAGAACGCGAACGTCAGCAAAGGAATTACGACCGCTGAGGTCAAGCGACTGCCGCAGGTCGGTCGCGATCCTTACGAACTCGCGCGTCTGACCCCGGGAGTGTTCGGCGACGCCGGACGATCACCAAACGGAAACTCTTCCGGTCTGCCGAATACTACAGGACCAGGAGGATCTAACAATTCAATTTTTCAGACTGAGAACCAGCCACAGATCAGCGCCAACGGTCAACGCATCTCGGCAAATAATTTTCAGCTCGATGGTGTCAGCGTAAACAGTCTCACCCACGGAGGCGCCGCCGTGGTAACGCCAAACCAGGAATCAGTAAAAGAAATTCGGATATCTTCATCAACCTACTCTGCTGAAGACGGCAGAAACTCGGGCGCGCAAATAAAAGTCGTTTCACAGAGCGGCACAAACGAATTTCACGGTAGCGCTTTTCTTAAATATGACAGTCCAAAGCTGAATGCGTTCAATAAGTACGCGAATGATTTTGGACGCGGCCGGCCTGAAAGGGTTGAACGCTTCTTTCGACAGTTTGGCGGTAGTCTCGGAGGTCCACTCTACTTGCCGCGCTTCGGTGAAGGTGGTCCATCGGTATACAGCGGCAAGGAACGGCTCTTCTTTTTTCTCTCATACGAGGGACTAAGAGAAAACTCGACTACTCCAGCCATTAGCTATGTAGAAACTGCGCAATACCGTCAGACTGTACTTAATGCTCGTCCAAACAGTCTCGCCGCGGCGGTACTGAGTAGCTCTGGTGTTCAGCCACGTATCAGCGAAGTCTTAACTCCTTCCTGCGCCGATATACAAGGCAACGTTCCGTGTCAGGTCGTCGGAGGCGGACTTGATGTGGGCTCGCCTGGCGCCTCGCTGGGCCAGTATCTAACTTTCGGGAATCTTGGCGGCGGCGGTCTTGACGGTATTCCTGATATTCAGAAAGTAATCATCGCCGGCCCCACGATTAACAGACCTAACCAGTACAACGCTCGTTTTGATTTCCTTCCCACCCAGAACAACCAGATCACGTTCAGCACGTATCTGACTCGTGGTTTCAGGGTGGGCAGCGATACTGGCGCAGCAGCACGGTCGCAGGCTGACATCACCCAAACACCCAACAATTCGGCGTATGCAGTGCTGTATAACAGCACGCTTTCTCCGACGCTGTTGAACGAGGCACGCTTCAATCTCACCAAGTTTGCCTACGATGAGGTGGAATCTTCCAGGGATACAAACTTTGGCATTCCGAGAATCGAGATCGAGAATCTATTGAGAGATGGTCGCATCCGCTTTGGCGCCAACCAGGCTGAGACGACACCGGGAATCTTCTCGGAAAAGACGTTGGAGTTCCGCGATGTGGTCAGCAACGTGCACGGAAATCACGGGTTGAAGTTTGGTGGCGAGTATCGCCGCGAGCTCAATGACAACAATCTCAATGGCGCCTCACGTCCTCTGTACACGTTCGCCGGACTCTTCAACTTTGCGAACGACGCACCGCTCTTCTATCAAATCAACGCTGACCCTCAGACAGGGGGAGTGGCTAATGCACAGCGCCATTTCCGCTCGAGCAGTTACGGCCTCTTCTTTCAAGACGATTGGAAAGCGCGGCCGAACCTGACTTTGAATCTCGGTCTTCGATACGAATACTTTGGAGTGTTGCAAGAGGAAAACGATCAGGTAGCAAACTTCGTGTTTGGTCCGGGTGGCGGCCTGGCTGGTTCGAGAGTTGAGCCCACCAGTCAGCTCTACAATCCCGATCGAAACAATTTTGCGCCGCGCATTGGGTTTGCTTACAGTCCGAACCGTTTTGATCTACAGGAGAAATTGGTGCTGCGCGGTGGATTCGGGATCAGCTATAACCGCATTCCGGAGGTTGTCTTCGCCAACACACGTGGCAATCCTCCATTCTTCGCGCGCTACGGGATATGTTGCGGTACCGCGGCAACCGATTTCGGTTCTCCGTTTGCGGGTGGGCAGATTCTCTATGCTCTCGGTAGCAGCAACTCGCCTTTCAGTTTTCCGGCTAATCCCGCGTTGGCGGTCGGCATCGATCCGGTTACGGGTTCGCCTCCTAACCGAACGGTTGAAATATACGGTGCTCTTCCCGATACGCCGATGGCTTACGTCTACACGTATTCTTTGGAAGCGCAATATGCGCTGCCGTTCAGGCTCACCGCTTCACTCGGATACCAGGGCAGCTCGAGTCACAAGTTGATACGACTCGTTAACCAACGTTTCATTCAGCCAGTGATTCCAGCGAACTTCTTCGCGTTTGCCGTGTTCATTCCGACACCTGATGTAAACGCAAACTACAACGCGATGAATGCGCGGCTGACGCGTCGCTTTGGTCGTGGATTCCAGTTTGATGTTCTTTACCGTTGGGCCAAGAGCATCGATACATTATCCAATGAAGGTCCGGGCGCCGAAACGAATCAAACGTTTCCACAGGACTTGCGGCAGGAACGTGGTCCATCCGACTTTGACGTCAGGCACAATCTCAATATTTCCGGTCTTTGGGATCTGCCGTTCTTTCGCGATCAGAGAAGTATCGTGGGCAAGGTGCTGGGCGGTTGGCAGTTCGACGGCATACTCACGGCACACACCGGTTTTCCATGGACGCCGCACACAGGACAGTGTGTGCGCTCGGCGAATTCGAATGATTTCGTCTGTCCCTCGAGACCAACGAGATATTTCGGCGGCGCACTCGAGGACACTGACAATGAGGCGTTCATCAGGCCAAATGGAAATTTCCCAGGCGGCGGCTTGGCGTTCTTCGATCCAAATAATCCAGGCGGTGCGCTGCCGCCTGGCATCGGCCGAAATTCATTCCGTGGTCCAAGATACTTCGCGGTCGATTTGAGCCTCGGAAAGCGAACTGGTCTGCCGTCGTTTCTTGGAGAAGGAGCGTTTCTGGAAGTTAAAGCAAACTTCTTCAATGCTTTTAACAATTTGAATCTTGCTCCCTTTGAATTCTTCCACCCGACCGTCGATAACCGTGACTTCGGTCGCGCGCAGAGTGCGCAGGCAGGGCGAGTGGTGGAGTTTCAAGCGCGCTTTAACTTCTAAGATATTTTCCCGCAAAGGGCGCAAAGTTTTAGCTTGAGTTCTTCTTTACGCCTTTGCTTCCTTCGCGCCTTTGCGCGAACTTCTTCTCTCAACTATGACGCCTCAGACTATTCGCTTCGCTCTGATCCTACTGACGCTTCTCTTTGTCTCTGCATCTACGTCCCAAACGCAGCGCCCACAGAACGTCGAACAACGAGTCAACGCACTCCTCGCGCAGATGACGCTCGAAGAAAAACTCGGCCAACTCCAGCAACTCGACGGGGAAGCGAATGGAAACTTTCGTCCCGAACACCTAGCGCTGATTCGCAAGGGTCTGCTTGGCTCAACACTCAACGTCCGTGGCGCGCAGCGCACAAATCAAGTGCAGCGCGTCGCGATGAACGAATCGCGTTTGAAGATTCCGGTGCTATTTGGCTTCGACGTGATTCATGGATATCGCACGATCTTTCCGATTCCACTCGCTGAAGCAAGCAGTTGGGATCCGTCCTTGGCGGAACGCTCCGCGGCTGTCGCTGCTCAGGAAGCAAACAATGCCGGGCTGCGTTGGACCTTCGCGCCGATGGTCAACATCGCACGCGATGCGCGTTGGGGACGCATCACCGAAGGCGCCGGTGAAGATCCGTATCTCGGGGCAGCTTTCGCGCGTGCTCGTGTGCGCGGATTCCAGGGTACTGACTACAGCGCGCCCGACAAGGTACTTGCCTGTGCGAAACACTGGGTCGCCTACGGCGCCGCTGAAGGTGGTCGTGATTACAACACCACCGATCTCTCCGAGAACACGCTGCGCGAGATCTACTTTCCGCCTTTCAAAGCTGCCGTTGACGCCGGTGTCGCCACGTTTATGAGCTCATTCAACGCTATCAACGGTGTTCCCGCCACAGCGAATACTTTCACGTTAACTAAAGTGCTGCGTGACGAGTGGAAGTTTGACGGCTTTGTCGTCAGCGACTACACGTCCGTGAAAGAAATGATCAATCACGGCGTCGTGGCCAACGAGGAAGAAGCAGCGGCGGCGGCACTCAATGCCGGTGTTGACATGGAGATGGTGAGCCGCAGCTACAACGCTTTCGGCCCGCAGTTGTTGAAGCAAAACAAACTCTCAACCGCGACGATCGACGAAGCTGTGCGACGTATTCTGCGAATCAAGTTTCGTCTCGGGCTGTTTGAGCGTCCTTACACGGACGAGGCCGCGGAGCCGAATTCTTTGTTGCGTCCTGACAGCATTCGTCTGGCGCGCGAGATCGCGGGTCGCTCGATGGTCCTGCTAAAAAACGAGCGCGACGTATTGCCACTCAACAAAAACGTCGGATCGATCGCCGTGATTGGACCACTCGCAGACGATCGGCGGGCGCCGCTCGGTTGGTGGGCCGGCGATGGCAAGGAAGAAAACACAGTCACGCCGTTGGCGGGGATAAAAGCAAAGGTCTCGGCGCAAACGAAAGTTGTTTATGCGAAAGGCTGTGACGTCAAAGATGAATCGGCTGTCGGATTTCAGGAAGCTGTCAACCTCGCAAAGCAATCTGACGTTGCGCTGGTTTTTGTCGGCGAGCTTCATGAGATGGTAGGCGAAGCCGCTTCGCGCAGTTCACTCGATCTCCCCGGGCGTCAACTCGAGCTCGTTCAGGCGATTCATGCCACTGGTAAACCCACGATTGTCGTGCTCGTAAACGGGCGGCCTTTGACGATTGGATGGATTGTCAACCACGTCCCGGCGATACTCGAATCGTGGATGGGCGGCAGCCAGTCAGGAAATGCCATTGCCGACATCTTGTTCGGCGACGTGAATCCGAGTGGGAAGTTGCCGGTGACTTTTCCGCGCGCGGTTGGGCAGTCGCCGATGTACTACAACTACATGAACACCGGCCGTCCACCCGAAGCCGAAAACAGGTACACGTCGAAGTATCTTGACGTGCCCTGGACTCCGCTGTTTCCTTTTGGCCATGGCTTGAGCTACACCAAGTTCAGGATTTCAAACCCGCAACTCAGTGCTCAACGAATCGACACTAACGGCAAGTTAACAGTGAGCGTTGAAGTTGAAAATGTGGGTGCGAGGGTTGGAGATGAAGTGGTCCAACTCTACATTCGCGATCCTGTTGCCACGATGACCAGACCCGTCAAAGAGCTGAAGGGTTTTCAGCGCGTCACTTTGAAGCCGAGTGAGAAACGGCGCGTCGAGTTTGTGCTGGGTCACGAGCATCTTGGATTCTGGAATCGTGAGATGCGTTATGTGGTCGAGCCGGGCGAGTTCAGAGTAATGGTTGGATCAAATTCAGCAGACGTCATCGAAGCAAAGTTTGAAGTAGCCGCAAAACAATAAATGCTGCTTAGGCCACAAAAAAGCACAAAAGCCACAAATCATTTTTTTTGTGCTTTTTGTGCTCCTTTGTGGCTGCTTCTGCTTTTTGCAAGTGTTGCGGCCCAGACCCAGGATCCATTCCTCAACGATCTTCAACAACGCTCATTTCGTTACTTCTGGGAACAAGCCAATCCGCAGACAGGACTCGTGCCCGATCGCGCACGCATGGACGGCTCGCCTTTGCCGCCCAATCACCAAAATGTCGCCAGCATCGCGGCCACTGGCTTCGGTCTAACTGCTCTGTGCATTGCGGCCGACAAAGCCTGGATCGATCAGGCTCAGGCCCGCGAACGCACGCGCAACACGTTGCGGTTCTTCGACACTCGTGCCTTTCAGCAACGCGGCTGGTTCTATCACTGGCTCGATGCGAAGACTGGGGAACGTCGTTGGAACAGCGAAATCTCTTCCATAGACACGGCATTACTGCTCGCAGGAGTACTCACAGTGCGACAGTGCTTTCGCGACGATCAGGAAATAGTGAGACTTGCGGGCAGGATTTACCAGCGCGTTGACTTTCGCTGGATGCTGAACGGACATCCGCTACTTTTATCACATGGTTGGAAACCTGAAACTGGTTTTCTGCGCGCGCGCTGGGACACGTACAGCGAAGATACGATCCTTTACCTACTCGCCATCGGTTCGCCAACGTATCCGATTTCAGCGGATTCGTGGTATGCGTTGTGGCGAGATCGTTACCGTTACGAGGGCCACAGTTACTTCACGACGATCGGCGTGCCTTTGTTCATGCACCAGTACGCGCATGCGTGGATCGATTATCGTAACAGGCGGGAAACGAGAGGTGACCGCATCGACTATTTTCAAAACTCCATTGCGGCAACGCTCGCTCATCGCGCGTTTTGCATTAATCTGTCCCACGACTTCCCTGCCTTTGGACCAGACGTCTGGGGCATAACTGCGTCTGACAGTGCAAAAGGCTATCTCGCCTGGGGAGGTCCACCTCGCGATCCTGATATCGATGGAACAGTTGTCCCTTGCGCAGCGGGTGGTTCGTTGATGTTCACTCCTGAGCTCTCTGTGCGAGCGTTGCGCACAATGCATGAGAAATATGGTGCGAAGATCTATGGCAAGTACGGCTTTGTGGATGCCTTCAATCTTAAAACCGGGTGGATTGATACCGACGTAATCGGAATCAACGTTGGCATCATTCTTCTCAGCGCTGAGAACATGCGCACTGAAAACGTCTGGCGGTGGTTCATGCAAAACCGCGAAATTCCGCTCGCCATGCAGCGCATCGGACTGCTGAAATACAAACCTCTAATGAGGAGATCCTATGCCCAAGATCAAAGTAAACAACATCACCATGAACTACGATCAGCAGGGCTCAGGTGAGCCGCTGATTCTGATTCCCTACCTCGCGGCTGATTCCGCCTGCTATGCCTTCCAGGTTGCCGAGTACGCTAAGCACTTCACGTGTATCTCTATCGATCCAAGAGGAGCGGGCGAGACTGACAAGCCTGACGGCGTCTATTCCACAGAACTTTTGGCTGATGATGTCAGTAAGTTGATGCAAGTCTTACGACTCGACCGCGCGCACATCTCGGGACTATCGCTTGGCGCAGCAATAGGAATGTGGCTTGCGGTGAAGCATCCGGAAAAGGTCAAATCATTATCGCTGCACAGCGGATGGTCCAAGAGTGATCCCTTTTTAAAGACGGTGGTAGAGAGTTGGCAGGTATTGGCGAAAGCCCTGGGAAGCGTGCCTGAACTAATCATTACCGGGATCTTTCCCTGGTGTTTCACGCCTGAACTGTATGCGAACCAGGAGTACATCCAATCACTGGCCGCATTTGTCCGCAGCCGTCC
Source organism: uncultured Acidobacteriota bacterium (assembly GCA_963826255.1). Lineage (GTDB taxonomy): Bacteria > Acidobacteriota > Blastocatellia > Pyrinomonadales > Pyrinomonadaceae > PSRF01. The sequence goes on along the minus strand of CAWGWK010000002.1, from coordinate 2,740,323 downwards.
GGCGCAGCCTGTCGATGCGTTTATCCATCAAACAGAAGCCGTGCTGGCACACGATGTCGAAGCACAACTCGGAAAGATCAAAGCCCCCACGCAGATCACGTTTGGCCGGCACGACCTGGTCACCTCAACGCGCTTCGCTGCTTTGATGAAAGACAATATTTCGGGATCTGAACTCCTTGTCTTCGAAGGCTGTTCACACGCGCCGATATATGAAAAGGTGGACGAGTTTAATCAGAAAACTCTGGCGTTTCTACAGCGACATTCGGGGTAACGAGAGGCCGCATCGCCCCCAAATGCGAAGGAACTTTAGAATGCCCGAAAGAGGGGTTGATCTTCGAGTATTGCCTTAACGTGGGCCGACGTTGTGAGAGCGTCGATCCCTGCGGCGGTTGTGATAACGGGTACAGCACTCAACGCATCGATCTCGCTCTTAAGCCGCTTTCCGTGATGACGTTTCAAAATACGATCGATGTCCGGCAGTATCTCAGCTACCGATTCACGGGTGCTTTTGATTGAAGCTCGCCGTGCTTTCTTCGTCGGCCTTTTTCGGAGACCCTCGTTAACGTTGCCGGTGTCAAGCATTACAATGGCGCGCACCGTCTCCTGCGGTTTGAGTTCCTTAAGCCGGGCCGCGAATACGGGACTTATTTTGGTCTCTCTAATTTCCTTGTTCTCCTCACGCGCCATGCTCAATGTTCGACTTTCTATAATGCGTTGAGCGCCTCCAAGGGCTGAATCATACCATAGCCCCAACGGTTATCAGGACGCGCATCAACACCCAGCGGATGCTTGGCGGTCTTCTTTAACGCTTCAATGACGTCGGTCACTGGAGCTTGCGGCTTGGCTGACATCAATAACGCCGCTACCCCAGCAGCATGTGGTGTCGCCATCGACGTGCCATCCATGTAGGAGTATTCGTACGTACCTTCGGAAGTTCGCTCGGGCGGTATGCAAGAATAAACCTGGACACCGGGAGCGACTACGTCAGGCTTGGTTATCAACGCTACTGGAGCACCGGGAAAGACGAGACTCGCACCACTACTAAAAAACGGAATGTCAACTTTGCTCCTCGGCATCTTTTCAAGCGCCCCTATTGAAAAGGCATTATGTGCATTGCCCGGCGAGCTGGTGTTGCCATGGTTTTCATTGCCGATAGCAACGACCGGGAGAATGCCATATTGTTCAATGAGCATTTTGAAAACTTCGGCGAATAACGGTTCATAGTAGGTAAAGCCGAGCGACATATTGATGATGTTGACGCCCTTCTCTACCGCCCATGTTATGCCTTCCATTAAGGTCTGAAGCGTCGAGTCGCCTACGAGTACGCCGGCAACGAACAGGTTAGCTTCAGGAGCGACACCGATGGATACGCCTCCCGGCGCCTTGCCTCCGGCAATGGTTCCGCAGACGTGAGTCCCATGCGTCGCACAATCGAAGGTGGGACTCGTTTTGATTCGGCGCCCGAGCGGATCGACGACTATAAAGTCTTTGACGCGCCCAGATAGCGCCGGATGATGGCCGTGAACACCGGTGTCGAGCACCGCCACGTTAATACCTTTACCTTTTGTCTTCGCCTTGGACCACACTTTAGGGATATCCAGGTGCTTCAACCCCCAGGTCATTTTGTCTTTGTCTTCCTGGGAGCCTAGTTCTTCATAGTCAACTTCCTTGGGTTTGATCAGATGAATTTTCTGGTTGGGCAGGATTGCGACGACCTCGGGCTGTGCCGCCAGCTCAGGCAAAGTCTTCTTCGTCACCTGCGCAGCAACAACTGGCAGCGTGTTCTCGCCAATATGAGTGACGTGCAACTCCTTGTCGCCCGTGAGGTGCTTCGAGCCGGCCCGCTGGTAGTTGGCTATTAGTTTTTCCTGGATTGGACCGCGCGCTGCGGCTCGCATTTTCACGTCATCGAGTCGGGCTTTGAGGGCGCGCATGCTCCCGCGTATGCGAGGCGTCTCTTCCGCACCGGACGGGCGATAGATCACAATGGCGTCGCGTTTGTCATTTGGCCTGGCTTCGGCGAGGTATTGTTCGAAGGCCGGTGAGATTTTGGTTTCGATCATGAATTACGTCTCCGTTTGGTGGGCTTTTTCGTTGCGATCTTGACCTTAGCTGCGTGCTTATTCGGCTTGGTATGACGTTTGTCTTTTTCCTTCATCGTAGTGCTCAGAGCCCTCTCGAGATCATCGGCCCAATTGCTTATAGCGGCAACGGTACCGCCGTTTCGCTCGCTGTCACGGTGTTTTGATGCGTGTCGTAAATCTCTACTAAATCGATCCGCCATTTTGCGGCTCAACGTGATACATTCCGGCCACGTTGCGACGTCCTGAGGAGGTTTCAATAAATTTATTCTAAACGTGGCCCAGACAGTACGCCAGGATCCTATTGTGAGATTTTTTTGTTGCGCTATAACGCGCAAGATTTCTAGCAGTGCTTTACTGATGCCTGGGCCATCCAGAGAACTGCGACTCAATCCTAATAACGCAATTTCAGCTTGTGAAGCATATGTTAACCCAAATTGGAATGTTGGCCCTTGCGCCTTATACACATGCGGATCGTTTGCTACCGCGGCCACTAGTTTATCCGTGCCGTGACGATGTATTAGATACACTAGTTCACACGTCTGTATGGGAGTTAACGTGCGCCATGTTTTAAGATACTTTTCTAGTTGAGATTCGTTAATGCTCGAAACGTGTTCCTCTAGCCAGAAATACGCCTCACTCATCTCTGAATCCGTATTCGCCTTGCCTACAAGCGAATTAGCAATTGGCTCTACCTCTTCGACTGCGAAGCGGTTTAATTGAGTAACGCCTGGACAAATCGCGATTCGCTCTAAGACTTTCCGGCGAAGCTTTGTATCTTGTGTCAACTCCAACGTTGAAGATAAGAAAGCCTCAGCCAGCACCGGGGCCAAGGCGCGACTGTTTGGTTGCTCAATCAACGCTTCAATCATCTCGCGAGTGGCTTTTGCAGAGGCAAGGCCGCAGTAAAGAGCAATCACCTCGTTCCAACGACCATCGGTGTGCTCCAGAGCCAAATGATTTACGTCTATCTTCAGATGATTGCCTTCGTAGACAGCACGTGCTGCGAGGTATTCCTGAAACGTCAGGTGTGCGAAAGCGAAGACACCGGTGCGTCGCTCGATGAGCAGGCCCGTGCGATACCGAATGTGCTCAAGTAGTTTCTGTGCTCGACCTCTGTCTTTCAAAACATTCGTGAAAAGCTTTAACACTTTTGCAGCTTCGTATTCAGCGCGGTCGTCCTGCTGCATCGCGATGGCAACCTCGCGGCTTACGCGCAACTTTTCATCAAGTGTGTAATCCGAACGAATCCCACGCCGCTGATCCCAGTGGTGGAGTAGCCCCTCGACGCATAGCCGGTAAAGAACTGCACGGTCTTTGGGCAGTTCTCCTCCTTCAAAATAGTTGACAAGGCAAATGGCAGAAAGCATTAAAGGATTACGTGCGAGGTTGCGGATATATGGATGGCCTCTGAACCCCGAGACGATTTCATCGCCCTCTCGGGCACCCTCACGTCGTGCCTCTTCCTCGAGATCGTTTTGTGCGAGACGAATTGCTGTACACCAGTGGCGTGTGTATTCAGCAATCTCCGGCTCTCGGAAATCCCGTAGATCGGATTCCGCGAATTTCAATTTGCGCAAGGCGCCTGGCGGATAACCGACCGGCCTCGATGAAACGAGATAAAGGCATTTAGGATACTTCTTGCAGAGATCGGCAAGCCACGGCAGGATATGAGTATCGCGAATATTCGGCTCGGTTTCATCCAAGCCATCGAGCATCAATAAAACTCGGCCAGCCTTCATCTGCCGATCAATCCAGCCTTCCGGCATTAGCGTGGCGCGATCATGGCTGGCGGTGGCCTTCTCAATGAGCTCGGCTCCATAAGGAAGCTTCTTTGGGTCGAGTTGCCGTACACGCAAGAGAAGTGGGATGGCCTGTCCGCCTCCAGCCACTAACTCCTCATCTATACTCGCAAGACTCAGTTGCAGCCATTCGAATAAGGTGGACTTGCCGCCACCGGGCAGCCCGACAACAACATTTCGCGGAGAGCGCCTAAGCTGTTCCGTTGCTGCGACTGTCTTCTCTTTCTCGTCATCTGTCCCGCTGTTTTCTCCTTCGACTTTGCCAAAAACGGCACGAGCCTCCGAAAGATTCATGAGCGCATTAACATCGAGATCTTCCCCGTCTTCGCCCGCCTTCTTCCTGGGCCGTACACTGAGACGCGGCATCACGAACAGTTCACGTAGATCCACGTAAAGGTTGGTTGTCATTCGCACGGTACCCGCCTCGACGCGGTAGAAGCGTTGCAGCAGATGATCGCGATAAGCAAGTTCGTAGCGTTCATCGGCCGCTGCCTGGCCGGCACTCGCGAATGCTTTCAACCCCTCAGTGATCTGGTTGAGCTGGCTGACAATGCGGCGCGGCATTTCATATGTACTTGAGAAGGTGAGTCGCTGCCATTCCGTCATAACAGGCCCAACCAACATCAGCACCTGCACAGTCTGGTGTAGCGCAACCCGATAGATCGGGCCTGCACCTGCTTTACCGACATCGGCTGGGCATGAATGTTTGTTCAGTAACTCTTCCACCAACGCCTCCGGTGTGCGGTTCGGATTGGCAATATCTTCAAGCTTTATCAGGTTAGGAAGAAATGAGAAGCCCCGCAGAATCTCGGCCACTTGTGCTTCTGTCAATTGCTGACTAACAAAAAACCGCGTCACCGCCTGCGAAGCTGCGCCCGCTGCCTCCTGCACCTGCCGCGCGACCGCGTCCTGCCTTAACCGCTCTTTTATCTGCGGGCGGAAAGGTTGTGTGAAGATGCGGTCAAAGAGTTCGTAGTGAAAGTCAATAACCTGTTCGTCAACTGAGGACATGAGGATCGTTCCTGAATGTGTGTTTAGATTCTGATCTGGGCGCGAGCACGACCTGAGAAAGCTGTAAACTAATAATCCTGAATGTATAATAGTGTCAATCAATTTCGGAAGAATAGATGAAGATATTAATCATCGGTGGGACGAGATTTCTCGGTCGTTATTTGGTGACCGCGGCACGCGCACGTGATCACGAAGTCACGCTTTTTAATCGTGGATTGAATTCGCCTCAGCCGCTGGCCGGGACCGAGATGATTCAGGGGGATCGACATAGCGATCTCGCTAAACTCCAGGGTCGTCGTTGGGATGCAGTCGTAGATACGTGTGGGATGCTGCCGCGCGCAGTGCGGGCCGCGGCAGAAGCTTTGTCTGACTCCGTAGATCGTTACGTTTTTATTTCCAGTCAAAACGTTTATGCAGATGTCAGCGTTCCCGATGTAGACGAAACGTTCCCGCTCCGCACGCTCTCAACTGAGGAACTGGCTGAGGCAAATGCAATCGATACAGCAGGGCAACCTTCCTACGGACAACTTTATGGCGGGTTAAAAGTGCTCTGTGAACGGGCGGCTGAGGAAGTCATGCCGGGTCGAGTGCTGAACATTCGCCCCGGCTTGATTGTTGGACCATACGATTACACGGACCGGTTTACTTACTGGGTGGTTCGTGTAGCTCGTGGCGGCGAAGTGTTGGCGCCGGGCCACCCGCATCGCCTTGTTCAGTTCATCGACGTGCGTGACTTAGCCGAATGGACCGTGAAGATGATTGAAAGCAGCGCAGCGGGAGTTTATAACGCGAATGGTCCAACAAACAGTGTGACCATGCAAGACGTGCTCGAACAATGCAAATCGGTCAGCGATAGTGATGCTTCCTTCACGTGGGTCAGCGAAGATTTTCTGCTGCAAGAGAACGTCTCTGCCTGGAGTGAAATGCCGCTCTGGCTCCCGGAAGAGGCCGCACCACATTTGAAAGGCTTCATGTTCATCAACTGTGATAAAGCTGTTACGGCCGGTCTCCGTCGTCGCCCACTCGCCGAAACAATCAGCAATACTCTAACCTGGTATCAAACAAGTCGTGCGAATGACGAATTGAAAGCCGGCATCGACCTACAGAAAGAACAAACGTTGCTTCACAAATGGCGCGAGACACATTGAGCTCTTTTGCCGAACCGCGAGAGGTCCAACAAATATTAACCGACCTCCAATGCTCCTGGGGTGTTGCCGGCGGGTGGGCGATCGACCTCTTTCTCGATCGGGTTACACGCGAGCACCAGGATATCGAGATAGCAATATTTCGCGATGATCAATTAACCCTGCAGCACTACTTCGCGTCTCGCGGCTGGTCCATGGAGTATGTTGACAACGGACAGTTGGTTCCGTGGCCGGCTGAGAAAAGATTGGCTTTACCGGTTCATGAGATTTGGTGTCGAACCAATAAAAGCCGCATTGAAGTTTTATTGAACGAGTGCGAAGACAACGCATTTGTCTTCCGCAGGGATTCACGTATAAGAGCCCCGATAGACCGCTCGTTTATTCGCTCAAACAGCGAAATTCTAGTGTTAGCTCCTGAGATCGTACTCTTATACAAGTCAAAGCGCCCCTCGGAACCTAAAGAACAACAGGACTTCTCAAACGTATTGGATACTCTCGACGCGGAGCGACGACGTTGGCTCGGCGAGAGCTTCGCAGTAATTGATCCCGATCACCCGTGGTTGGCCGCTCTCTATAAAAGCAACGTACAGCCTGCATAGGATCAGTGTTGAACCAAGCGGGCACCGGCGACGTAGTAGTACCTTTGAGGAGGTGAAGCAAATGTATTGTTCGTCTTGCGGTGTGCCTGTTTCACAGGGGCTGAGCTACTGCAATCACTGTGGAGCAAAGTTGAATCGGGGCGAGAGCGTAGTTAACTCAGCAGAAGTCAAACCCGATTTGCTTGTCACAGCGATGGTGGCGAGCTTCATCTTCGGCCTTGCCGGTATTACGATTCTAATGGGCGTCATGAAAGCTGTGCTTGGCTTACCTGTCGAACGGGTCCTCGCCTTCTCACTAATACCCTTTCTGCTGTTGCTCATCATCGAAGGTGTTTTTATTCGGCTGTTATTCCGTCGTAATCAACCTGCTGAAATCAGCGGCACTACGCTGTTGAAGGAGCAAGCTACCAACGAACTTGATCCGGCACAGACACGAGTGTTGCCCGAAGCCCGGGCAAGCGTGACGGAGCACACGACGCGCGCATTCGATCCCATTTTCACCGACCGCAAATGAATTAAACACCTCACCCGCCGATAACAAGGGAACAATTCGCCCGCCGGAAAAGTATAGTGCCTCATGACTATCCCTCAGACCGGGGATCAGATTCCCCAAAACCGTTTAAGATTATGGCCCGGCATCGTGCTCGTCGCGCTGCAATTGCTCTTTCGGTTTGGTGTAAAAGCGGCCGTGCCTGGAATACAAGGCTTTGGGTATGCGGTGATGGGTTCACTGGTCCTGACCCTGGGTATCATCGTGTGGTGGGTATTCTTTAGCCGCGCGCGATGGTCAGAACGGTTGGGTGGCGTCGGCTTGATGATTGGCGCAGTGGGCGCGACATGGCTGCTGAAACACGATTCGATGTGGCTGCCGTGGTTATTCGCCTACGCGCTTCCCCTTCTTTGTTTCGCCTTCGTCACATGGGCGGTGGTCACCCGCCGGCTTCCCGATCGAATACGACGCGCAACGATGGTAGCGACTATCCTCGTCGCGTGCGGCGCCTGGCTGTTCGTTCGGCAGGATGGGATAAACGGTGATCACGTGGCGACCTTCGGTTGGCGTTGGGCAGCAAGTCCCGAGGAACGTCTGCTTGCTCAAACTCCGAACGAACCCACCACGTCACCAGCAACACCGGCCCCAACCGCGTCTGCTCCAGTTGTCGCACCCACAGCATCGCCGTCGCCCTCTGCAACACCGGAAACTTCAAAGACTCCAATCACAGCGCCTCCAACCGTAGACACACGAGCCGAGTGGCCCGGTTTTCGCGGACCAAGGCGTGACGGGATCGTGCGCGGCGTTCGGATCAAGACTGACTGGTCGGGTTCACCTCCTGTCCAAATCTGGCGTCGTCCGATTGGACCAGGTTGGTCGTCCTTCGCCGTCAGCGGTGATTTCCTCTACACGCAAGAGCAACGCGGTGACGATGAAGTCGTCGCGTGCTACAAGGCAACGACCGGTCAACCAGTGTGGGTGCACCGCGACAAAGCCCGCTTCTTCGAGTCGAATGCCGGCGCTGGTCCACGCGCGACACCGACCCTCAGCAACGGTCGCGTCTACACCTTCGGTGCAACTGGAATCCTGAATGTGCTCGATGCCGCAAAGGGCAACGTCGTGTGGTCACGCAACGTGTCGTCAGACACTGGCGTTAAGACTCCTTTCTGGGGCTTCTCGAGTTCGCCTGTGGTAATCGGCGACATTGTCATCGTTGCTGCTTCAGGCAAGCTTGTTGGCTATGACGCCGCTAATGGCAATCAACGTTGGGTTGGACCAGCCGGCGGCGCAAGCTACAGTTCGCCGCATCTGGTGACGATTGACGGAGTGGCGCAAGTCCTACTCATGAGTGGAACCGGCGTGATTAGCGTTGCGGTCGCGGATGGCAAGCAGCTTTGGCAACACCAATGGCCGGGCAACAGCATCGTGCAACCCGCACTTACTCCGGACGGCGACGTTTTACTCACCAGCCAGGAGAGCGGTACACGCCGGATCGCGGTCACACACAATTCCAGTGGATGGACCACTAGCGAGCGTTGGACCTCGAACGGCCTGAAACCGTACTTCAACGATTTCGTCGTTCACAAAGATCACGCTTACGGCTTCGACGGCCGCATCCTCTCGTGTATCAACCTCAAAGACGGTCAGCGCAAGTGGAAAGGCGGACGGTACGGCAACGGACAGCTCGTCCTGCTGCCCGATCAGGATTTACTGCTGGTCCTTTCGGAAGAGGGTGAGCTGGCGCTGGTCGGAGCAACTCCGGATCAGTTCACCGAGATCGCGCATACTTCAGCGATCGAGGGCAAGACCTGGAACCATCCGGTGCTGGTCGGCGACACGCTTTTGGTTCGTAACAGCGAACAGATGGCGGCGTTTCGACTGTCGCTTGCCGACAGATAAACTCGCAGATTTAGTCGTAACTGCTGGTACAATCTCATCCACTTTGCCGATTATCGGAGACTCGATTGTCAATCGAAGGTCTACAGATACGTCGTGCCGAGCCGGATGACTATTCGGCAGTCTACGAGATGTTTAGTGGGCCGAAGGTCTACGCCGGTACGCTCCAATTGCCGTATCCGTCACGTGACCAGTGGCGGCGGCGGCTGGCTGAAACTTCCGAAAGCTACTACAACCTTGTGGCCGTCGTCGGCGATCGCGTCGTCGGGATGGCCAGCGTTGAGACGTTTCCAAACAGGCCTCGTCGAAGTCACGTCGGAAGCATAGGGATCTGCGTGCATGATGAATGGCACGGCAAAGGCGTCGGAACGGCACTGATGCGCGCGATCCTGGATTTGGCTGATAACTGGCTAAACCTGAGGCGACTGGAGCTCGAAGTTTATGCCGACAATGAGGCAGCGATCAGCCTGTATGAGCGAATGGGGTTTGAAGTTGAAGGAACATTACGACAGCATGCCTTTCGGGATGGCCAGTACGTTGACTCGAAGATGATGGGCCGGTTGCGCGTCCGAGTTCTTTAACTGAAAGAGCGCGGCCACAAGAAGAACCTCTTTGTGCTTTTGTGCTTCTTTGTGGCTTATCAATCCCTTATGAGATTTGAAGTCAATGCTGCCTTTGTCCTGGGAACACTCATTCCAGTACTGGAAACTCTTCGTCGCGGGATCAGCTATTGGGCAGTCGACTTCACAACTATGTTCGAGGATTACCTGGCGGGTGCATTGCTGCTCGTGGGTGCATGGTCCACTGATCGGATGCGAGCATGGGGACCGACTTTCCTCGTGCTGGCCTGGGGCTATGTGTCCGGTCTGGTGAGCAGTAGTTTCTGGGGTCAGCTTGAGGAAACATTGCGGCAGACCGCTTCCGAACCACACAACCTGCTGGTCGTTGTAGTTAAGTTTTTATTGTGGAGTACGTGCGTTGTATCTTTAGTACTCTCATTCCGCAGAGCAATACATTTACGTTCGACCTACACGAAAAACTTATGAAGGATAGTTATGGGAAAGAAGAGCCGGCGTTGGGCCAGACCTGATGTCAACGATCGAGTTGGCGACTTACAGGCATCTGATGAAGTGCGGCGCGGTGATGGTGTGCGCTCTTTCTGCCCTTGTCATGCCGGCTGGGAAGAATTCGAGCAACACGTCAGTGAAGTAATGCGGCTGCTAAAAGATCGCAGCCGTGTCGTACGCGCCCATGCTCTACATGTGCTTGAGGACGCCGCTCGCATGCAGTTGACGGCCGATCTCAGTTATTCACTGGAACCCGGCGAAGCAAAACTTGACGAGAAGCGTGCCTGCGCACGGTATCGATCGATGGAAGACCGGCTGGAAGCGAGGAGAGATAAAAGAATTAGAAAGCACAAGAGCCGTCATCATTTACAGGATTGACATGAGTTATCAGGATTAACATGTAAATCATGTCAATCTTGTAAATCATGTAAATCGACTTTCGTTCCAACTCCTTCTGCCTTGTTGACAATGCTCACGCGAACATCTAAGTTCCCCCGCGCTCTAACATTCTTTCAAGCCTCCTAATTGAAGGGAGATCAGCATGGCAATTCAAGTGATCCTTAGTCAGCCCGGACCATTACCCATTAACGCAACTTTCAATGCTCCGGGTGACTCCCCTATGTTTATAGAAGTTACCGGTTCAGTCTGGACCCAATCTGCAAATCAGATGATTGGCATCCAGGTTGCGCTTGACGGCAACGCCATTGGTCAAGCGCAAATCTTTTCCAATGCGAGCGCGACCCATCGGACAGTGGTGCCGGTATACATTCCGATCAAGCTTACCCAGGGCCAGCACACGCTCACTCTGTCTGCTATAACACCCGGCACGACAGTTTCGGACTACAATGATTTTTACACGGCGGTAATTCACTACTAGAATAACCCGTAAAGATAAGGAGACCTCTCCTCCTTGTCTCTCACGGATCGCTCATTGCCGGCAGTAATCGAACCTGGAAAGGATCCTCTGATGCTACTCACTTTTCTATTTTCACTTTTGTTGTCATGGCTGCCGGCTCCGCAAATACAACGGCCTTTGGTGTTCACTCACGTGACCGTGATCGATACCGTCCGAGGCACGCTTAACTCAGATGCGACGGTAGTCGTCGCCGGCAATCGGATCATCGCAGTCGGAAGGACTGGACGAGTCCGTGTTCCAGAAAATGCGCAGCTAGTAGACGCCACGGGCAAATTTCTCATACCCGGTTTGTGGGACATGCACTTTCATACGCCCGTTGACGACAAACAGGGGCGCGAAATATTTCTTCCACTCGCGCTTGCGAACGGCGTGACCGGCGTTCGCAACACATTCGGCTCTGAGAGCATTTTGAAACTCAGAGCAGAAATAAGCAGCGGCCAACTTCTTGGTCCACGCACCATTGCCGGAAGTCCGGTGGTCGATGGTCCAATGCCGATGTGGCAAGGATCTATCTCGGTCGCCAACGCCGCCGCTGGCAGAGAAACTGTGCGTTCGATCAAGAAAAGCGGCTACGATTTCGTGAAGGTATATCAGTTCCTTCCTCGCGATACGTATCTCGCCATTGCTGACGAAGCGAGAAAGCAAAACATACCTTTTGCTGGTCACGTACCTTTTTCGCTCAGTGCGGCGGAAGCGTCAGACGCCGGTCAGAAAAGCTTCGAGCATAATTTCGGATTGAGCCTAAGTTGTTCGGCACAAGAAGAGACTCTCAGGCCGCAGCTTGCTGACGCTGCGGCGCGTGTAGACAAATCGTTTGCGCCACACATCGAGTTGTTTATCCGCAACGAAACTGAGCCGCTGGCGAGTTACGATCGCCAGAAAGCCGCCGTGTTATTCAAGCGCCTAGATGCGAACGGAACTTATGTCGTGCCGACACTGGTGCTGCATCGCGCATTGGCCCACGGGAAAGATCCGGCATTCGCCAATGATGCGCGGCTCAAGTACATGCCTGGAAACATCCGGCAAATCTTTGTCTGGGAGTTGGGATTTTTTAACTCGTACGGGCCGGTCTATGAGCAAATGTTATCGATGACCGGAGAAATGCACCGAGCTGGTGTGAAGGTGCTGGCCGGGACTGATACCTTCAACGCATACTGCTTTCCGGGGTTCAGTGTTCACGACGAGCTGGAACTCTTCGTCAAGGCTGGCTTCACGCCGCTCGAAGCACTTCAGACCGCAACCCTCAACCCCGCTCGTTATCTCAATCTCTCACACTCGCTCGGAACGATTGAAAAGGGCAAAATGGCCGACCTGGTCCTACTCGATGCAAACCCGCTCGAAAGCATCAGTAACATTCGCAAGATCGCCGGCGTAGTAGTTAACGGAAGATATCTTCCGAAAGAAACGCTACAGAAGATGCTTGCCGCCGTTGAAGCAATCGCAAGCAGAAATTAAAATGAAGATGAGCGGTGGGTACGAACTCGCAAAACTCACCGGACTGAAACTCTTTTCGTAACACATGACGATCGAACTGGTCTTGGCTTCTCGGACTGAAGAGGAATAAAGCATGAAACGCATTCGCTCAATCGTCGCAATATTAAGCTCGGCGCTTTTCTGCTACATCGCCCCGCTGGAAGCGCAAGAGATGCACCCGCACCGGCACGATCGATCAGAAAAACTAGGACTGGTACAGTTCAACGTATCCTGTAACCAGAAAGCCCGGAAGCAATTCAATCATGCTGTCGCGTGGCTTCATTCTTTCGAATACGAAGAAGCGGAGAAGGCGTTTACCGAAGTTACGGTCATGGACCAAGAGTGCGCCATGGGGTATTGGGGCATTGCGATGAGTAATTATCATCCTCTCTGGGCCCCACCTACAGCGGCGGAGTTGAAGAAGGGTTGGAGTGCTGTTCAAAAGGCGAAGGCTGCCAGGGCAGGAACACCGCGCGAGCAGGCGTACATCGCCGCTATGGAAACGTTTTACAAAGACTTTGACAAGCTCGATCATCGAGAGCGGGCTTTTGCTTACAGCGATGCGATGAAGCAAGTACACCGACTAAATCCGTCTGACCACGAAGCGGGTGTTTTCTATGCTTTGTCGCTGATTGCTACCGGAATGATGTCGCCTGACAAGAGCTATACGAGAGAAAAAGAGGCCGCCAGGATTTTGAATCGTATCCTCGCGCGTGAGCCGCAACATCCGGGAGTCGCCCATTACCTGATTCACAGTTACGACTACCCTGCCCTCGCCCAACTAGCCCTGCCCGCCGCGCGCAGCTACGCGAAGATTGCACCCGCATCAGCCCACGCGCAGCACATGCCTTCGCACATCTTTATCCGCTTAGGTTTGTGGCAGGAAGCGATCAGTTCAAATCTCGATGCTGAGGCGGCAGCGAAAGCTTTCGCCGTCCGAAATCAGATCTCCGGCGCATGGGATGAGCAGCTTCATGCGATGGACTATCTGGCCTATGCATATCTCCAACGCGCGCAAGATACACGTGCCGCGGAGGTGCTTGATGAATTAAGAAGAATGCAAAAAGTTGAACCGCCGACCTTCAAGGTGGCTTACGCTTACACCGCCATTCCGCCGCGCTATGCGCTCGAACGTCGTCAATGGAAAGAGGCCGCGAACGTCGCGGTGCCAACCGGAGAATTAGGAGAGTTTTTATTGAACCGTTTTCCATGGGCCAAAGGTCACCTTCACTTTGCGCGCGCGATTGGCGCGGCGCGCAGCGGAGACACGGTTGCTGCTCGCCGCGAGGTTGACGAGTTAAGCGCCATTCGGCAGAAGCTTATCGAAGTCAAAGGTGATTATGATTGGGCCAGGCAGGCTGATATTCAGCGTTTGACGGCGTCAGCCTGGGTTGAGTATGCCGAAGGTAAGCATGAGGAATCACTCAAGCTCGCGCGCACCGCAGCAGATCTGGATGACGCCACAGAAAAACATCCCGTGACCCCGGGATCAATTCTTCCAGCACGAGAGCTGCTGGGAGAGTTACTGTTGGAACTCAAGCAACCCGTTGCGGCTTTGCAGGAGTTTGAGAGGTCTTTTCGAAGCACACCTAATCGGTTCAACGGACTCTATGGCGCTGCGCGTGCGGCGAGACTCGCGGGAAATCAGAAGAGTGCTAAGACTTATTACCAGAAACTCCTGGCTCTAACGAGTCCGTCCGATAACGGAAGACCCGAGATTGCGGAGGCAAAGGCGTTTTTGAATGGAAGCTCAACCACAAAAAACACAAAGACACATTGAGATGAGCATTTTTATTGTTGTGCCTCTTTGTGGCCTACTTCACGTTCAGCGGAAGATCGACAATCATCGGATTGTGATCTGAAATGCGGTCCTTCAAACTGTAGTTCAACGTCTTCAACGTTCGTCCAAACTGCGGCGCAAAAACATACGGTTGGTTTTTATCGTCCGGATCTGTTAGTCCTACAGGCTTTACGAAGATCCAGTCGAGCTTCAGCTCAATATCAAACGTGCCGTTCAACTCCAACGTGCTGACAAATCCTTTGCTCCCGCGTTCGTTTGAATCAGACAGCGTTTCGCCGCTCGCGCCGGTGGAATGTTCTTTCGATCCGCGGAAGTCGAAAGCGCCACCATCAGCGAAACGAAAGTCTTTGAGAGTGTCGAAGAATTCTTCCTCCGGATTTTCCGAGACAAACTTGACGCTCTTAACAGTCGGATCATTCCTGGTGCGCTGCATTTTGACGAGGCCAACTGTGATGTCGTAAATCAAACCAACGCCCGTGGCATACTTGATTCCCTGTGTGGCCCAAAACGAAGTGCTGCCGAGCCGCTTTTTGACTTCGCGCTGGAATGAAGTCGGCCTTGAATCGCTGCCGGAAGTGTTCATGTCACCGGCCAAAATCACCGGATGATCGATGCTCTTGATGTGGCCGAGAATTTCCTCGAGTTGTTCCAACCGTTCAGACGGTTTTGATTTGTCCTCGAGATGTGTGGCCACGATCGTCACCGCTCCACCCGGAATGCTCGCATCTGAAATATCCGCGAGCAGCATCATCCGCCCGCCGCGACGCACTTCCCTCATCAATTTTTCGCCAAAGACGAGCTTAGCGCCCTTGCGCTTCCCTTCTTCGAGTTTGGAAATCCCATCTTTTTCGTCTGCGTACCAGTCGTGGCCCTGCTTAACAAAACGGACGAGGCGAGAATTGCGAAGGGGAAAGCGACTGAGGATGGCGGTGCCATGCAGGCCGAGAGTACGTGTTTTATCGACCCTGAGGTTCTCAATCATCTTCGGCTTGTCCGCGCTTGTTTCACCTTCCAGTGTCTCAGTTCCGAGTGTGAGTGGATCGACTTCAACAAACTCGACGCCGAACACGTAGTTCATCTTCATTGCGTTGGCGAGCTCGCGCGCCACGTTGCGATAGTTGGTGCGTTTCACACCCCAATCGACTTCGTTCAAAATTACAACGTCAGCGCGGCTCAATTCGGCGGCTTGCTCGAGAATGTTTGCAAGATTGAAACGCGATCCGCGCATCGCGGGCGTCAGACGCCGGAAGAATCTCTGGTCATTTGTGAGTGCAGCTTTGAGTGCTTCAAACTCGAGGCCTCGTTCGACGTTCCAGTTAGCAACGCGAAGCATGGACCTCGTGTTAGCTGTTCGCGTCCCCACTGAGTTGTTAATAAAAGGTGTGGTTAGCAGTTTCGTCAACTTGTTTGAAAGGTCCTCGGCAGGAGGATCATTCTCGTAAAGAGAGACGAGTTCATTGTAGGTCAACAATGCTGGATCATTAGCCTGTTGACCTTGTGCTGAATTGAAAGTGAAAAGGAAGATTAGAAGAAAAACCACCAGGGCTTTTGTCATGGTGGAGTATTATTCGCATACTCGTTGATCAGCGCAAGCGTGGAATTGGTCCAGGGAATGTAACCTTAAACATTTCGCTTGTGCTTCTTTGTGGCTTGAACGATGTCAATCACTCTTGATGACTTGCGGCGGTTCACGGTTGCCAGGAATTTTCCTGAACCGGCAACGCTGAATGATGCACTCCAGCGAACGGGGTTTGTCCAAGCAGATCCGATTCGTGCGCCGGCGCGCGCGCAGGACCTGATTCTAAGGCACCGGGTCAAAAACTATCATGCAGGCGATCTTGGGCGACGATATGAGACTCTTGATATCGAAGAAGACTTCTTCATCAACTACGGTTACGTCACGCGGTCTTTGCAATCGTTAATGCACCCGCGGTCTAACTCGCCCGGACCGCCGTGGCCTAAAGGACAGAAGAAGAAAGCGAAACTCCTGCTCGACTTCGTACGCGAGCGCGGCGCTGCGCACCCGCGCGAAGTTGACGGGCAATTCGCGCATGGGCTGGTGACGAACTACTGGGGTGGGTCGTCAAAAGCCACTACACATCTTTTGGATGCGATGCAATACACCGGCATGCTTCGCGTCGTACGTCGCGAAAAAGGGATCCGCATTTACGCCGCACATCAACACAATTCGATTCCGAGGACTGCGGCCGAGCGTCGCACGCGAATCGATGCGTTGGTCGATGTAGTCGTCGGTATTTACGCGCCTCTGCCGAGTTCAAGTCTCTCCTACTACGTGGGACGCTTGCGATACGCAGCGCCGCAGTGGAAGAAGGAGTTGCCGAGTGCGTTGCGACGAGCAAGACAACGTTTGGCTCACGAACGGGTTGAAGGTGTTGATTGGTATTGGCCAGCCGATGAGAGTCCAACCGGTATTGCCATTCAAGACACAGTGAGACTGCTGGCGCCGTTCGATCCCGTCGTACACGACCGCGCACGCTTCGAGCGATTATGGGGCTGGGCATATCGGTTTGAAGCTTACACACCTATCCCCAAACGAAAATTTGGTCATTATGCTATGCCTTTGCTCTGGCGTGAGCACGTGATTGGGTGGGCCAACTTATCGATAGCTAATGGTGAACTCAAAACTGATATCAGCTACGTCGCCTCACCTCCTCGCGATCGTGCGTTCAAGCGGGAACTCGAGGCGGAACTCGATCAGGTGTGTGAGTTTTTACGGCTCTAAGACGCGCAAACGGGTGTGCAAAACTCGTTCAATGTGAGTAACCTATCCGCGCAGACGTTTATACAAGGAGATGCAAGCATGAGTGAAGATCGAGAAGACAACACTATCTATAAAGTCGTCGTCAATCATGAAGAGCAGTATTCCATCTGGCCCGCCGACCGGGAAAATGCACTCGGATGGAACGACACCGGTAAGAGCGGCACGAAGGAAGAGTGCCTGGCTTACATCAAGGAAGTGTGGACCGACATGAGGCCGCTCAGCCTGCGCAAGAAGATGGAAGAGCAGGCAAATGCGAAAGGCAATGAGTAGGAACGTCGCTGATAAATCTCAGACGCGTTGGTTGCCCGGTTTCAAAGAAAACCCCGAAGCGCGTCTGAGGCTGTTTTGCTTCCCTTACGCCGGAGGCAGCGCCGCAGCGTTTCGCGGCTGGCAGCAAGCATTTCCGGCATCAGTTCAAGTGGTGCCAGTACAACCTCCAGGTCGTGGCGAGCGTCTTTCCGAACCTGCATTCAAACACTTGCCCGAGATGATCCAAGCACTTGGACCAGCACTGTATCCCTATCTCAAGAAGCCGTTCGCATTCTTCGGACATAGCATGGGCGGCCTCATCCTTCTCGAGCTTACTCGCTGGCTGCGTCGCACGGGCGGTCCAATGCCGGTCCATCTTTTTGTCGCCGGACGTCGTGCGCCGCAACTGCCTTACGACGAACCGCTCAGCTACAACTTACCGGAGCCTGAGTTCATTGAACGACTACGACAACTGAACGGCACGCCGCAGGAAGTGTTGGACCATCCAGAGTTGATGCAACTGATGGTGCCGCTGTTGCGTGCAGATTTTGGTGTGTGCGAGACCTACCAGTATAAAAGTGAGCCACCTCTCAACATTCCGCTGACTGTGTTTGGTGGTGTTGATGATGTTGAAGTTTCAAAGGAAAAGCTGGAGCCGTGGCGAGCGCATACCACTTCTTCATTCTGGCTCCACAGGTTTCCCGGCGATCACTTCTTCATACACAGTGCGCAAAACCAGATCAGCCGCGTGATTACAGAGAGCCTCGCAACCTATCACGCGAAAGAAAATTGACCACGAAGAAGCCCAAACGCTTGGCCCACCCTTTGTGCTTTTTTGTGCCTCTTTGTGGCTACTTCACGTATTCCCAATGCCAGGGCTCGTAGAAGTAAGGACGAAAGCCGAAGCGCTCGGCATTGCGCACGAGCCAACGGTAGGCGGGAGTGTTGACCTGGATCGCGCGATTTGAATCCTTCGTATCGACCGGACTGCCGCCCACATAAATATCCAACGCGCGGCCGGTGAAGTGCGGGCTGTTGACGGCGAGTCCGGCCCTGCCCGAATTGGGTGATTGTTGCCGCAACCGATCCTGATACTCGCGCGAGCGAAACGCGGAAACGATCTTCAAGTACCTGGGCGAGAGTTTCAGGTCCTTGTCGGCAGCGGCAACCATCTCTTTATATGCCGCATACGTGTTGCGCTCCACCTGACGAAGTTCGGCTGCTCTTCCGGTATCGTAAAAATCAGATGGTGGCGCGGTGAGCAACTGATCGGGCGTTGCATAGGTGCGGTTCTTGAGCCGGTTGCTTTGCCACTGTGACACCATACGCATCAGCGAGTTTTCATCAAGCACACCGTCCGCACTCAAGCGCATCTTCTTTTGCCAGATCGCAAGCGCCGCCGCGAAATCACTCGTCGTCGAGTCGTGCTGCGTGTTCAGAGTTTTCCCAATCAACAAGTCGTAGAGATACCAGCCACGTTGCGGTTTCCCGCCAAAGGTCCAGTTCAGTTCGTTTCTCAGAGTGGTGTTACGTGCAGCCGCGGCACCAAAACCATCGGCCTTAGGCGGTGGTGGCTGAGCGGGACTACTGCGAGCCGGAAGAGACATAACCGCCGCAACTACCGCGAGCGCGGCAACAACAATTGCAATGTGAACTCTAACCTTCTTCATGGCTCAACTGGGCCGCTACGGAATGTCGCCCCTAACGGAGAGATGCATTAACGGCGCCTTCGGTTCGACACTTTTTTCCGCTTTGTCCTCGTCACTTTGACGGATTTTCTCGGTGTCTTCACTTTAACGGACTTTCCAGGGGCATGATGAGCTTCCTCCACGGGTGCGCCTGCCTTCTCCAGCGACGCTGTGATCAGATCGTCACTCGGCCGCGTGCCGTTGATAAAAGCAAACACGTGATAGTTGGCGTTTCGCTCGCGTATCACCTCGATGCGCTGCTCATTTTTCAAACGCGCCAGTTCGGCCATCACAAACGTTTGTTCAGGGGCGGTCATGTAACGGTAGTCGATATCGAATGCGAGACCTGTTGAGTGCGGTGGTGTGTCGATGAGCACCGCGTTCCTGTTCACTCTTCTCAATAGACGTTGATACTGTTCTGGACGCACGAGTGAGCTGACGGGTAATGGACGGCCAAATTGCCGGTGATAAGTGGATGCCACTGCTTCCAGGATCTTCAACGCTTCAGGTCTTAGTGAACTCAACATGCTGATCTTCAATGCCTGCCGATCAGACGGGTTGTCGATGTTATAAGAGCGTCCGCCGAAATTCTTCGCGAGTGTTTGTAAAGACTCATAATCGCGGAATAGTTTTTGACGGCTGGAAGGTCGTTTATAGAACTGGTCGAGCAACGCTTTGTCTTCGTCAATCGATTTCAGCTCCTGCTCCCGCGCAGAGATCTGTTTTTGGAGCTCACTTCTTTTCGTGCGCTCGCGTTTTGTCAGTTTGCCTGACTGAGCATTTAAACTTTTAATCTCACTCTCGAGATTTGATCGCTTGTCCGCGAGCTGTTTGTATGCGTCGCTCAGTTGTGCTTCGCTATAAAGTGGGATGTTGCGACCATCCTCATACCGGCTGAACGCAGTCTCATCTGCTCTCTCGCCCACGCCAAACAAGACATAAGTTTCAGTGACCCAGGGCACCGGAACCATTTCGCCGCGCTGGAGCATCGCTGCGAGATCCAGAAAATCCTGACACGTGTAAACGTTGTACTTGTCGATCTCGGCGACCTGCGTTGCTAAGAACCAATGGCGGTCGCTGTAGTGCCTGAGCTCCGGCGGAATCACGAGACCGCCGCCCGCTTCAACTCGATATGCTTTGACTCTCTCGACTGCTTCGGCCCAGCTCGGTGTTCTGTTGATAAGACTTGATAAGACGGGCTGACCAAATTGATTACGGTTTGCATTTCTAAAGTAGCGTACACCCCAAACACCAGCCGCAGCCGCGATGCAAACGAGAAATAAAAGTGAGACCCTTTTGCCCATGAACAAACAAATATCACATCCAATACACGGATACGAACAGTACCTGTTCTACTTATATAGCGATGGCGTTGCAGTTTAACTTCTTCCACAGGCCGCAAGGCAAGCAGACGGTTCTCGAAGGCTTGCGCTATGAGCCGGCGCTGATCGATCCAACCGAGGAGGACGCGGTGGTCGCGCGCGTGCAAGAGTTACCGTTTCGCGAGTTTGAGTTTCATGGCTATTTGGGCAGGCGCCGCGTAGTCTCATTTGGTTGGCAATATGACTTTTCTGGCGGTGGTGCGCTTCGCAAGGCTGAGGACATCCCTGAGTTTCTCCTTCCGCTGCGAGAGCGCGCCGCCGCGTTTGCTGAAATGCAATCGGAAGCATTGCAACACGTGCTGGTGACGGAATATGCGCCCGGCGCAGGGATCGGATGGCACCGCGACAAGACAGTCTTCGGCCAAGTTGTCGGCATCTCGCTTCTTGCTCTGTGTGTATTGCGCTTCCGCCGGAAGGTGGACGGAAAGTGGGAACGGGTGAACGTGCCGGCGGAACCTCGCTCCGCATACTCGTTGAGTGGTCCAGCCCGCTCAGAGTGGCAACACAGCATCCTGCGTGTCGATGCACTCCGTTACTCAATTACTTTTCGGAATGTTCTGGCGGAGTGAGCGGAATTTGAGACAACCTTTTATTTGTGCTTCTTGTGCTTCTTTGTGGCATAAGACTTTGAGGCAAAACTGATGGACATCGTGGAGACTGTTATCGTAACGCGTGTGCGAGACCTCGTGGACGGCTTCAAGGTACGGCGTGTGTTGCCCTCAGCCCGGCGGCGAATGGTTGGTCCATTCATCTTCCTCGATCAGATGGGACCGGAAGTCTTGCGCGCAGGACGTGGTCTTGATGTTGCTCCTCACCCACACATCGGGCTCGCCACTGTCACTTACATCTTCGAAGGCGAACTCCTACACCGCGACAGCCTTGGCACCGTGCAGTTGATCACCCCCGGCGAGGTCAACTGGATGACCGCGGGAAACGGCATCGCTCACTCTGAGCGAACGCCGCAGGAGCTGCGACAGACGGGTTCGAACCTTTTCGGCATACAGTCGTGGGTTGCCCTGCCGCTGCGCGACGAGGAAACTGCGCCCAGCTTCGCTCATCATGGTGCCGAAGAGTTGCCGGTCATTGAAGGTGAAGGCAAACGCGTGCGTCTCATCGCCGGTTCCATCTACGGGGCTCGCTCTCCTGTTCAGACACTTTCCGAGATGTTCTACGCCGACGTCACACTCACGGAAGGGACCAGCCTATCAGTACCAGTTGAGCACGAGGAGCGTGCGGCTTACGTCGTAGAAGGCGGAATAGAAGTTCTGAAAGACGGTGGAAAATTTGACGCCGGTCAGCTCATGGTCTTTAAGCCCGGCGAGGAGATCACACTGGCGGCGACGGAATCCTCGCCTGCGCGGTTGATGCTTTTGGGCGGAGAACCAATGGACGGACATCGTCACATCTGGTGGAACTTTGTCTCGAGCTCAGGAGAGCGTATTGATCAAGCTAAGGAAGACTGGAAGACGGGCAAGTTCGCACCTGTGCCGGAAGAGACTGAATACATCCCACTGCCCGAAACTGGACCAGCGATTGTGCGCTATCCCTAGCCAGGATTGACATGATTATCCAGGATTTACATGTAAATCTTGTCTAATCCTGCAATCCTATAAAATGAGTCAACGAGAAGCAGGCGCGTAGTACGACTTGCGACCGGTGATCAAGTAATCCGGATGTCCTTTCACCTCGATCGATATGCGCCGCCTCTTTCCGTCATGTTCTTTATTCGTTGGATAGTAGCCGATGATGTAACGTTGATTTAGATCCTGGACGATACGATTATAAATGTCCGCCGCTTGTGATCTTGTTTCTAAAAACTCCGCCCAACCACCTGAGAGTCTTCCCAGTTCGACCAGTGCTTGTTGCACCTTCAGTTCCTGGTCCAATCTTGCCTGCCAGATTTCCTTCGTGAGCTTCTTTCGGCGCTCTTCCTGCCGTGCCTGATAAATGCTTTTCAATTTTGTGGATGACGCGGCTCCGGACCACGTGGCGATGACTCTTTCGTCTTCAGCGGTCAATCGTTGTATCTGCTCGTCCTGAGGGAGACCAAGCAAGCGAGTGCGCGGAATGATCGTATAGATCGTGGCCCGTGCTGTCTCCACTGCGCGATATACGTCATCAAGACTAAACTCCGCCACACTCGCACGCTGCAACTTCTTCTTCTGTTCGACCTCCTCCTGAACTTCGCCCAGCAACTCGGGCGGCAGGCCGAGCGGCACCTCGTGCACTATCACAGAGTTTCGCAGGTACTCAATTTCATCTCCGTCAGTTTGAAACACAATGACAGGACTTTGGTCTTCCTCATCAAAGGCCTCGTTAAGCGTAGCCATCAACGCGCTGAATTGGGCGCTACGCCCAAATTGTTGTCGTTTCCTGCCGATACCCAGAACCCCCTTGCTGCCTCTGGTCCTTTCGATAAGCGAGTCCAACGCCTGCTTAAGATCTCGCTTGTCGCTCGTGAAGCCGGCCAGCAACTCAACGTCGTCAGTAACGATCGCCATCTGATCGTGCGGCCGAAGCTTATCAACCAGGACCTTCGCCGCTTCAATGCTGTCAGCGATGTAAGGAAACTGACTCCGGCTGTAGTCGATGATCAAAACGATAGAGCGTGAAAGGCTGACATTGTCTGCCAGGACAAAGTGACCGACCTGCTGAGGAACACCGTCTTCGCTGATAGTGAAATCAGTTGGGGTGAGATTTCGAACCGGGTGTCCTTGCTTATCCAGCACCAACACGTCTGACACGACGAGGGACGTTTCAATTCGGATAACCTCATCGTCGCCGGAGCTTCCATTGGTACTCGGCTGACCGCTACTCACCGCCTGGTTTTTCTGCGGATCCCATTTGAGCTTCCTTAGACTTGAACCAAAGTCTTTGAGCTTCGGCTTTTCGCGAGGTGGGGTTTGCGGGAATGAACTTGTGCACAGGCACAATAAGGCACAAAAAGCACAAAGAAACTTCAGGGAAGTCATTTGTGCTTCTTTGTGGCTGGGTTTTGCTGCAAACATACTTCTGCTACGGAAAGGTTCGACATCGCTCGCTGAAATTTATCAGTTAGAGCGCTGCTTTGCGACAGCGAAGTGTCGAAGTCGATCTTTGCCATTTCACGAAACGCACTCTCCGGATCGAGTCCCGGCATGTAAAACCGAAGGAGGTACTCGCCCATGTAGCGTCCCGACCTGCCCCTTCTCACCGGCTTTTTATCGAGGGCTTGATCGTCACTGACAAAATCCGGGTTCTCGATGCGGTTAATGCAAATAATAGCATCTGTTAAAACTGAGATTGAGCGGCCGAGATCTATTTTCGCGTAGAGATAAGAGGCGGTGAGTAGCGTGCGTGCCGCAAAGATGTTTACACCGGCTTTCTTTGCTTCAGCTATTGCCTCGTCGAGAATCTCCCGCACATGAGCCGGCGTGTCTTGTATCTTCAATAACCCGCGCGCGATCTCGGTGTAAAGAAAGCCGCGTTGCTCGTGTCCTTCAATTTTAGACGTGAGTCTCTCCGCTTCCTCAAATTGCCTGTCCCTGACAGCGTTTGCGGCGCGGTGAAAGTAGAGCCATTCGAGTAAAGATGCACGTAGTTTTGAATCACTGATCTTATCAATCGCTTGCACCACGCTGGCCAGGCTCTCCTTTTCCGATCCGAAGACTGCTGTAGTGATGAGCCCATCGCGCTCGTCCACATCAGGTACCTTCTCGGCCGACTCGATCTGTTCGGCGAAGGTTTGGTCCGTCTTAGTGGAAGTCTCTCGTTCGGGTTGCAAACGCTTCTGGGTTTCAAGTGAAAGCGAGACCAGAATTTTCTCTCGTGCCTGCGTTAGCGGCGACAATAAATCAGGTAGAGACTCGCTAACCTGAGGTTCAAGTCGTCTCAAGCCCTGCAAGAGATGCACTGTGCCGGGCATTAAATCCACGCTCGAACTGCGATAGATA
The DNA here is from genome assembly GCA_963826255.1 of uncultured Acidobacteriota bacterium. Lineage (GTDB taxonomy): Bacteria > Acidobacteriota > Blastocatellia > Pyrinomonadales > Pyrinomonadaceae > PSRF01. The sequence goes on along the minus strand of CAWGWK010000002.1, from coordinate 2,716,009 downwards.
TCGCCTTCATCAAGTGGGGCCTCCAACGCTTGTTGCGCTCGATGCAGCAGAGCCTGCACGAACCTCCGTTGCAGCGATTGATTCGTCACGAATTTAGCTGGAACTACGTAGTTTGGAACACTCGGCGTGTTGAGCGTGTTGGACCAGGCAAACGGATATGCCTGCAAGTAGAGAAACTCTCGCAATGGTTTGTCGCCGTAAACCGCGAGTGCCTGGGCGTAAAACTGATCCGCGGCTTGCTGATTAAGTTCAGCAAGCCGGTAGAGAAAATGAGTGAGCATCGAACCAGCGGGATAATTCAAACTAGCCCTTGCAAGATCAGAGGCTGCGTTGACATCCGTATCGATCAGTTTAATTGCCGAATGAAGCAACCTTTCCGCAGTTAAGGTATTTTCAAACGAACTGCCGGTTGCTGAAGTCTCACTATCATTAGCCGGTTTCAGCATTTGCCGTGTTAACTCGCCGGCCCAGGCGGAATCGCGTTTAGCCACCGCACGAATGACGAGATACCGCTGATCAGGAATCTGCAATCTCAGAATTACTGATCGAGGGGCTTTCTGAGCCGTTTCTTTTTCATTCTCTGTCGCTAAGTCAAATGCTTCAGTAAAGACTGCGCGCGCTTTGCGCTGCTCGTATGGCCATAACAGATCCGCTGCTCGGATGAGCACAGCGATGCGACTTACCAGATTGTGATAGGTCTTAGTGAGGTCAACTTGCTGCTTAATCATGTCGAGGGCGTTGTCTCGAGTACAGAGCGGAGACTTCCCGGCTCCAGCAGCTTTCGATTGGGCCAATACTTGATGACGCGGAATTGAAGCAAACAAAAAGACTAACAGAAGCACGCATTGAACCTGGATTTTGGTGAGGGACATAAGAGTCATTTACCTCAGCTTGTGCCTTCTTGTTTTTTGTGGCCTTGCCGGTAAAGGTAAACGCGTGAATCGAAGGACCGTTCCGCAAACTTCAGGGCTTTTTGAAGATCGAATCGTCGATGGGAATGTTGTGTTGCATCTCGTCCAATTTAACAGTGAAGTTGAACGATTCGAACGCAAAGCGGACCTTAAACGGCATCTTCACTCCACTAACTTCTTTGTAATCATCCAGGTGCACTTTTACGAACACGGTGCCTCGGTTTTCTTGTCTGCGCGCCATGTCCCAGCGCACGAGCAAACCATTCTCGACGTCGAAGAACAGCTTTTCAGCAGGACCCTTGGCCGGCTTACCTTCAACCACATACATGTCGCGACCACTTAACCGCGCTTTGTTTTCCAGCTTCATGCTCTCGAAGAGACTCTTGATTTTTCCAACGCTGAAGGCTTCTGCGTCTCGTTCCAGCTCGGCAATTTCCTGTGGGCTCGATTTGCTGAAAGTACCGCCCGGTGTTTGTACCCAACGAGTTTCACCATCGAACCCCTTCTTGAGTGTTCCGAAACGAGGAAACTCAAACACGGTTAGTGTCTTGTGTGGTTCTTTTTGCCATCCTTCTATCGTTCCCGTCATCCCGGAAAGGTCAAACGTTCCTTTCAATTTGTAACTCGTGATCGCTGCGATCGCGTCCTTCCCACCGAGTGCCTGTTCGTATCGTTGCAATATCTGATCCACAAAGGCTTGCTCGGGCGGCGTAGAAGAAGCCGCGGGATTGGATTCAGCGGTTGGCTCAGAATGAGTACAGGAGAGTTGTGCTGTTAGCACAAGAGCTATCAGCAGCAAAACTAGGGGAAGACGTTTCATGATCGTGTCCTAAGCTGGGTTTGCAATCTACTGCGGCACGGCTTGTTCTCCAAAATGCTTTGCCAACGCTGTGAGGTACGAATCGATTGTCGCAGTATGTCCAAAGACGTAACGGGACATGAAACGGAAGAGAACGTTTGAGACCTCACCGTCCTCTGTAATCGTCACGCGCGTGCCTCCGTTCTCCGCGGCGAACACGTAGGTCCATTGGCCGGAATAGCCGAGGTCAGTATCGCGAATCCGCGTCACCATGCGTTCAGCAGGAACATCTTCCATCAATTCGTAATTGACAGTTCCGTTTTTTCCTACTTCACGAAAGTGCACTAGTCCACTCTGCTGCGCTTCAACGTCGATTCGTTCCACATCAGAGCGCCATTTCGGCGCCGCCGCGAAGTCCCTGACTACACCATAAACATCCTGCGGAGATTGTTGCAAGAGAATTGAGCGCGATGCGACGTGCGCCTTCGGCAGCCTTGACCCGACAACTGCGACAATTCCGGCTATTAACGCTAACGCCGCAACAACCGCGACTATGATAATGATCACGAGTTTCATGGTGTTTCTTTATCCTTTAGCCGTCGTGCGGCTTGCGCGAGCAATGCGAGTCCGCGTAGTGCTGCCTTCCTCTCGTCCGGCTTGAGTTTGTTAAGTAGGGCCTGCACGCGTTCGGCGTTCAGGACTGAGGTGGACGAAATCGCTTCGGCTCCCCGAGCAGTGAGACGAAGCTCTCGCTTGCGACGATCAGTGTCGTTAGGTTCGCTTGTGAGGTAGCCGAGCTCAGCAAGACGCGCAATTGAAGCGGAGAGAGTCGAAGGCGCCACACCAAGATGCGCGGCGAGAGTACGTGGACTCAAGCCGTTATTGCGATCGAGATGGACCAGGATCGTGGCATCCTGAGAAGATATCCGCCATTTGGTCGAAGCCGCGCGTACGTGATCGGCATGACAGGCGAGGTAGATCTGCGGGTACAACCGCTGTACTTCGAATACGTCATCATCAGCCATCGGCTGAGGATTATAGAAAGGCAAAATAGTTCGTCAAACCGAACGATTTGGTTTGGGCGACCCATCAACCGCAGCATTTGCCCGGCTTGGGCCACTTTCGCGCCTGGTCTCGTACGTCTTTCAGGAACGACTCTCGATTCTTGTCTTTTGTCTCAACCGCTCCCGGATCATCCGCTCTGCCGTGCGATCTCGCGCTTGAGCTGTCTTCAATATCAAACAGGCCCTGGGGGCCACCGAATAATAGGAACACGGACGGCAACTCATCCTCTTGCATTAGAAACAGAGTATAGGCGCGTCCAATCCGAACTGGCTCAAACTTTAGCGTGGTATGTTCAGCACTGGTGCCATCTTCGAAATGAATGCGGCCGCCGGGAATGCTGACGACGATCGTTTTGCTTTGATTGATGTTCCCTTTTAGTACTTCATCAACTCCGACCTCGTAGTCTGTGAAGATCAACCTGCCGCCAATTAAACGTGCATCGAGCTTTTTTGTGACCCGGCCAACGATTACGGCTGCACTGTTTTTGGTTAGACTTTCAATACTGAACAATCCCCAGTCCCAATGAGGATCGTACTCCGCGATGTAATGGCCTTTTAACTTAGCAGCTTCACGCACGCCTCCCCGCCTGAGCGCATCCCGCAGCGCGATCGCATCGTCGCTGCTTTGATTCTGCCCTGCTGGAGGTTGCGACGATTGTGAGCCTTTGCCGGAAACAACGAACGACGCCACTATGCAGATGACCGCAATAGGAACGCGTATTGTCGATTTATACTTTGTCAAGCTTTGCCTCAAAAGTCTTCCCAGCCACAAAGAGCACAAAAAGCACAAAGGTCTAGCCGAATTTTTTGTGCTTTTTGTGCTTTGTTGTGGCCTTCTTCTATAGTGGCTACATGCCGCCTTGACGGTCAATATATTCAAAACTTGGACCAACCGTCTGTCCACTACCGTCGCCTGTATCTGTCTCCATGAGGGCGACTGCGGATGTGCGCAGGTCATACATGACGCCGATCGCCGTATCGAGTTGCGCAGGTGCACCGTTAAATGAATTGTGCAACGCATTGAGCAACGCACTGTAGTGGTAAGCGAAGGCTTCAATGCGCGTGCGAGCGTGGGTGCCCGGCGCAAAGTCGGCGATCTTGCAATTAGGCCGCAGCGGCCACACTCCTGAAGGCTCGAACAATACCGGCGCGCCGCCGTAAGCAAAGCCTGTTGGCGTTTCGATGATTTCCCTGCCGGCGGCGATCTCGCCGAACCTGTAGAAGTGCGCTGGGTCTCCCGGGCTCTGAAACGGGCTTTCTGAAGTGCCTTCTCCTTCAAGTTTGATCAGATCTATGGCACGACACGCCGCCTCGGGATCAGTGATCGGAAAGAGCCTGTCCGAACCAAACCACTTCGAGGAAACTACCTGCGGTGGCGCACATGGCTTTACAAAAATCGACGGTCCCAACGCGCGAATCTGATCCTTGATTGCATCGTAAAACTGACCGATCGTGGCATATTCAACAGCCATTTCTGCGGCGGTCGTCTTCACCGGGATCGGGTGCTCCGGTTCTTCGATCGCCATGAACATGTTTTTGACCAGATCGATTGAAAATGCTTCGATGCCGACTTCGAGATCCCCGATGTTCATCGGCAACGGTCCCGGATAATGCGGCACAAAATCCGGCTGGTTGATCGACGGAGACCCACCGATCGCGATCAGAATGTTCCCAGCAATCACCATGTGCAGCATTTCTTCGATCACGATCTCTCGAATCTGCCGCGCGATCTGCGCGTTCGTGCCACTGCGCAGCGAGAGCATGGCCGTCAGGTACGGCGGAATCGTGCTGTGCTCGAGCTCAATCGCACTTTGCAGATAAGTGCCGAGCTCGTCCGGGGTGGAGGCAGAACGGATACCACTGATGATGTCGGGTTGAAGTTTGATCATTGCTCGCCTCCCGATTCGCGTTCGAGTTTGGCACGTTGTCGCGCTTTGTATTGGCGGATGAACAGGGTCTTGCCCGCGCCTTGTAATGGCTCTGCTTCGACTTCATCAGCCTGCGGGGAAGGCGTTACGGGAGCCATGACAAGTTGGCTCGGCGGGGTTCCGAGCAACGGCTTCCCGTCGGGCCCTCGAGAAGTTAACCACTTCAATATCGTGTCGCGATCTCCCGCACCGAGATCGCGAGTCACAGGCATGTGATTGGGATCCTCTATCGGTAGCGAAAATGCGAGCTGAAGGATCGAGAGCCGTTCGACTACCGCGTCGTAATCAGTCAGATCAACCACGTATTGGCTCATGATGGGGTACAAGTTTCCGTACTGTGTAAACAGCGGTTGTATGTCCTGGTACCACGTAGGTTTGTCTGGGACGACTTTCTTGTCAAAGACGAGCACGCTGATGTAATTCATCGGGTTACTGATGTACCCCGCAGGCTGATCCGCTAGTTGATAGCTGATGCCATAGAGTTGGCCCCCAATGTAGCCACGTGGATTTTGTGGTCCTTCTGCGCTAGCAGTCAGATCGAGAACCGCACGACCATAGCCATCTATCGGAATGCTGGGTGCAAACTCGAGTGCCTCCGCAGGTGTGCCGATGTCAGGGATGGCAGCGGCCGGACGTGGCGTAGGGCTGACAGTCTTGCCGCCACCTGAGCCACCCATAAAGCCTTCTGTAGCACTTAAATTGATATTGCCCGACGTCAGCGGTTTGCCGAACTGAGTTGCATAAAACTCAACCTGCTTAGTCTCTCCCGGGTTGAGGCGGTACACAAACGTATCAGCGCGTACGTACACGCCGTCGATTGACTCCTGCAACAGAACGTTGGAAGTGGGCGCTCCTAGAAGAGGTGTCACGAGCACCAGCGGGTTGTTCAACAAGAGTTGCTGGGCCTCGGCGTTCTGCGTCAAATCGAATGTTTGCACAGCCGCCGTTTGCGTGTACCACGTTTCATTTAGATAAGGCACCTCACCGATCAAAACGAACTCGCTGTTCTCGATGTTTGTAATGTGCTCCTGTGGGTTCGTCCGCAGCACACCCAATTGCACCTGACCGATATTCGTCGGCGCACCGCTTGAATCGACGATCGGAAATGAGTTTCCAAAGTTGACCGTCAAGGAACCACCGTCCGCGGCTAGTTGTGCTTGCAGGCTGTTCACATTGCTATTGGGTACGGGCCAGTTCGGGGCGAAGGTGATCATTTGGCGGCCGAGTACGAACTGCTTCGGCTCGCCACTCCGATAAGGTCCAATGGTGCCGACGAGATGTCCCATGGTGTAGCGCGGCTGCGAGGGGTCACGGCCGAAGCCGTATACATTGAAGTGAATGGACAACATTTGATCCTGCGTGGCTGCCTTGAGTGCAGTGAGCAGCGGCGAATCAATATGCTCGGACCACACCACATTCTCAAGCACCGATTGATAGTAGGCACAAAGTTGCTGATCTGTTCTCGGGCCGGTCTGCTGGCGCTTCCACAAATTCGTGAATGGGACCGGTTTGTAGTCGCCCTCGAATAAGGCCTCGGCCTTCGGCCCGGCGAGCCGCACTTGCATGCCCCAGATCTCCGACACCATCTGTTGTTGCGGGTCGAGGTCAACGAGTTTTCCTGGAGCGCGGCCGGCTGCGTTTTGCAGCGTCATGCCGATGACGGGATCATCTTGCAGTGAAGAGAGAACGCGCCCGTCTAAGAACGCACCGGTGACTGAACAATCGAGTATGCGGAATACGGCAGTTCCCTTTGGGTTCCAACTGCCGTTGCTGTTCAGTTGCTGATAATCAGGCACGAACGAATCATTCTGATAAAACCGGATGTCGTTGTTGATCGTCGAAACGTCAGCCTGAAACCAACCGCGAAAGTGAATACGCGGCGAATCAAGATAACTCATGGCGTCGTTCTCCTTATTATGGCTTTGAGCCAGAATGAACCACCGACAAGCAGTACTACTCCAAACATTAGCGACGTACTCTTCAGATTGGCAACTGTTGCGCCGGTAAGTGCGTACAACAGCGCTGGTGGAAACGAACCGGCCAGTGCCGCCACTGTCATGCGACCCCATCCAAAGCGGGAAGTACCGGCGATGATCGCGACCGTTTCCGCCAGCAATGGAATTGGACGGCTTACAACTACGGCCAGCCCGCCCCAGCGAGTCAACATTCGATCAGCACGGGCTCGTTCCGCCGGCCTCACGAGGCGTTCGAGCAAACTTCCACCACGTCGTCCAATGGCAAATCCGAATAGCGCAGCACCGGTACTGCCAGTTAGTGAAAGCAGAGTTCCCCCAACTATACCGAACAGAGCTCCGTGGGCCACCATCACTACGCTGGATGGCACCGGAAGCAAGACATCTGCGATGAGAAGACCCACGCCCACACTGGCTGCGAACACGCCGCCTTTTTGCATCCAAGGCGTGGGATCCCCGAGTAATGGAATTCGCAGGTTCTCAACTATTAAGAAGAGAACCAGAAAGAACGCCATCATCGCAGCCATGATTAGGAGGTAGCGTTTCATTTAGAGCTCTCTAAACGAAGAAATATTCTCCCGCAAAGGCGCAAAGTCGCAAAGAAAGCCCTCCAGAAACGCGGCAGCGCTTTGCGCCTTTGCGCCTTTGCGCGAGAAATCTTCTCCGTGTTTGTTCAATACCGGTGAGTTTATAATGTGTTTCCTGTGCAAATGAAAATAAACTTCTTAATCGTATTAGCGCTGCCGCTGTTCGCGTACGGCAACATGAAATCGGCCGAACCTTTACATACGCCCGCACCGGCCGCTACTCCATACCCAACACCAAACTATGATCCGGCTAGCTATCTTCCTCCTGTTCAAGCCGGGAAGACAGTAACAGTCAGAGGCGAGAACCTCGCTGACAAGATTCAAGCCGCGCAAGATGATGCATCTGTAGCCACGGTAAGAATTCAAGGCGGCGGATCGATCACAAAACAAGTCACGCTTCGCAAGCACACAGTCTTCGATAGTTCTACTTACTCCTGCGACATGCAGGGAATAACCGATCAAGGACAGTTTCTTCTGGCAGATGGAGTGTTAGTCGAAGGCACCTGGCGAATGCCGAAAGTGCTAATAGATTATTTCAAGTTTGGCGACGGGAGAAACTGGCAAGATCCTTATTTGTTGAAAGTCCAGGCGCTCACAGCGGAACAACTAGCCGGCACGGGCACTACGCTCCTCGAGCCCACTTTCGTCAATGGCCCACATCCAGCTATCGAAGTGTTCCAGGCATTGGGTGACACGATTGGATCGCACACAGGCGCAGCTCGTGACATTGCCGTGATCGGGTTTCACATCAAAGGCAGACAGAAAGTTTATGACGGTGGAATAAGATCAACGATCCTGTTTGGTAACTGTGTCAGGTGCACGGCTCAGAATAATTACCTCGAGGACACCGGCTCGATCGGGATTACTTTCGGCGGCTCCGCCCTGGAGAAAAACAACTATTCAAACCAGGGACTGATGTGGCACAACATCGCATCGGGAGTCGCAGCCGCTAACTTTGCTGCAATCAATTCAGAGAACTTACTTGTAGTCGAGAATTATGTTCGTCGCCCCGGCCATCACAATCCGCAGTTTGGCGGAGGCGTGTGTGGATTCGATCTCGAGACTAACAGCGCTGCCGATCACAGTAAGAACATCGGCGTTTATAACAACCTGTTTGACTACGAAGGCGCGGCGTTTAATTCGGTGGGTAATGCCATATGCCTGCAAGATCCTTATATCGGACAAAATCACGGCAAGGTTACAGCGGCGAACAACATCGCGATTGGCGGTCGCGGCGAGCATTCGAATAATCGTTTTATGTCGAATGGAATATTTCTGGTTGGACTAAGGAAGTGTGAGGTTATCAATAACTACGTTTTCAGAACCGGACAGAATGCGTTACAAGCCTACACTTTGGATCAATGCCTGATTCAGGATAACGATTTTGAGTCTAGTGGAGGCGGGGGTAACTCAACCGTTCTGCTCAACAACGTATCGAATTCGATCTTGCGTAGGAATCATTACCGTTCCAGGCCAGGAGTAACAATCAACACTCAGGCCGGAATTGTTGACAAGTGCGGAAAAGGAAACGTATTTGAAGAGAACCGTACAGATGGAGCGGTTACACCGGCGGCGCCAGTATGTCCTTAGCCTCACAGGACCCGTAGCTTGCGTAGGACACGTCCTCCGATCTTTCGAACCCTGAAGACTTCCCTTTCCGCAATTCGTACTCCGGAGCCGACGCGGTCGCTCAAGTCGTCTTCACTGTCCTGATATCCTGATGTGGCTGTGTGAACGGGAGAGTCGTAATCCTCTACGTAGTCGCGCATCCAGAATTGAATCCTGCGCATCCCGACGCGCTCAGCCTCCGCAAGTGCGTTACTGGTCTTCCACCCGAGATGTGTTATCCGATGCAGCGCGATGACTGTACCCGTACGGTCCACTCCATCTTTGCAATGGACAAAGACGCGACCACTCTCGGGCGCCGCGATGATCTCGAGGATGCGCCGTATTCGCTCGTCGTGTGGCCGGCCCCAATTGGGTAGCGACAAGTTGAAGTAATTCAAACCGAATTTACGCACCTCGGCTTCTTCTGCACGCGTGCTATTGCTCGCGCCGCGGAGATTGATCACAGTGTTGATGCCGAGTTCCGCCAGGCGCTGTACGCCTCCGGCGTGAGGTTGCGCGCCGCGGAACAACCTCTCACTCACTTGCGCAAATCTCGGTAACTCAGCGTGGTGGGTCACGTCTTGCGCCGAAGCGCCGTTGCAAAGAAGCAACAGCACAACGACCGCTGCGGGAGCGATGGGCATATAAAACTCCTTGTAGAGTTCGGCCAGGATTGACAGGATTTACATGTCCATTCTGAACAATCCTGTAAATCCTGTAAAAATGACTTTCGTGAATTGTATCTTGATCAGTCCGTCGCTGCGTAGCCGCTGACGTCGAAAACGATAAAGGTAAAATCCTCAGCGCCATTGGAGACGCGAGTAATACCTTCGGGCTTGAGCCGGCGTTCGAATGTTTCCGTCTCGCGCAGCGTCGGGCGCTCAACCTCGCCGTCCCACTCCCAGAGCTTGAAGTCCATATTCTCCCCGTTGGGCCCTGCGCCGCTAATGAGACGGAACGCCCTTCGCGCTTCGTCATACTCGATGCTTCTAATACCTCCTCCGCCGAGCGGCAACCTGATCGCCTGCGCACCATCCGTTTGCAGATTGCTCAGAGAGAAAGGCCCTTGTGGGTCGCGTAGCTTGAGCGGTACGACGAGCGCTTGTCCATCGACGATCGGCGAGCGCAAGCCCAGCAGAAGTCTCGCGTGACGCGGATCCCATGCGATGCCTTCGACGTTTATGCCACCGTCGCTGTACTTTCTGTTCTCCATCCCGCGCAACTCGGCGACGTTCTCCGCCAGAAACTTCTTGAGTCCGGACATCAATTCAGTGCCCACTGTTCGCTCCGCCTGAGCGTCGAACTTGAAGCGCACAAGACCCGTGAGGTCGCCGCCTTTAGCCTTCGATTGTGAGCCAACGACATAGAAGTGCGTTCCATCGGTCGTGATGCCTTCGAGGTCGATGACGTCCGCGCCCAGTGTGACTTGCTTGATCGCGCCGGCTTGTTTGCGTCCTTCTCCGATCTGCATCCAGAAAATTTGGTCAGTACGACCATCATCAACAAAGAGGACTCCGTCCGTACCGGGAACGTACACGACACCGGACGCCTCAAATGTGCCGCCCTCGAAGGCGGTCATTGGCGTAAGCAACCAGCGATTCGCGTTCACTGAATGGCCAACCAGCAGCGCCATAGTGACGCCAACAATAAAGAGAAGCTTGACGTAACGCTCCTTTATTAAACGGCTCTCTGTATGTTTACGTACCATCATTTCACCGCTAAAAAGTCTAGCCCTAGAGAAGCACAAAAGATTCACTAACTTTGTGCCTTTTGTGAATCTTTGTGGCAATCTGATGTAAAGTCTAACTCCCGTTGGGGCGTCTTCTAAGCCACCTTGGAGCGTTGAGAACCAACTGTAGGGGGCGGCCGTCCGTGGCCGCCCGTTTCACGTAAATGTGTGTTTCGACCGACGGGCGGCCACGGAGGGCCGCCCTACAGTTGCCGGTAAGAGCGTTCGCCCACTTTGAAGCAAAAGCCTTACCAGGTTGAACTACTCACCAATCCACAGCACTAAGATTTGTCTTGCCGTCCCATCGGCTGTGGTCCAATTAATTGTTTGTCCATCTGAATCGAAACTGACGTGATCGGCGGCCGCGTTCAGCGTTGGTGACGCGCTTTCCGTCATCAACTTTATCAGCTTAGTGCGGTCCAGATTTCGCCACGCACTGGTCGGACTGACGTTGTCAGTTTCTCCAATCCACAGGCTCGCCCGTTCACCCGTTCCGGTGGCCCAACCGAAGCTCGCACGAGCATGTGCCTGTGCGGCGTCGTTGTTCGCAGACACATCGTTGGCTGAAACCATGATCGACGCTTTCGGCGTGAATCCTGCGCCAGTCAGTGACTGGTTGCCGGTAGATGTAGCCTGATTGAATGAACTCACCTTGAATTGTGGTCCTCGCAGGGCCAGGTAGTAAAACGTGTCGGCAGTTCCGCCGGCAGTCGTGTAGTTCAATGTGAACCCATCCGAGTCAAACGAGACGAAATCGGCCTCAGTGAACGTCGTCGTCGTGCTGAGGATGCGTTGCGTCGATTGCCGGCGCTTTGCGGTTTGTATACTAGCGTTGTGCAGGTTGCGCCACGCCACCATTCCGCGCGCACTGGAGCTGGTCGCAAATCCAAACAGTCCATTTCCGTTTGTAGTTTGATCCAGAGGCGTAGTGGAAAACTTGCCGGCCCACACAATCAGTGCAGTCGGCTGAAAACCTAAGCCCGTATACGACTGGTTTCCTGTAGTGGTCTTTGCAGACGCCGAACCGGTTTTGACGTTCGTGATCGCATCTCCGCCGAGTGCCAGGTATTGCACTGACATCTGGCTGGAAGTCACCCAGTTGATCGTGAAACCATCCGAGTCCATCGAGACGAAATCGGCACGCGAACCGCCACCTGGTGTGTAGATGACGTACGAGCTTTGGTTCCACGCTGCGTGTGACGAAGGACTGAGATTGTGTTCCGAATAGTCACCCGCAACCCTGCGATCGGTCGAAGAAATGCCGACGCCAAAACCTATGACTGATTCCGATAACGTTCCATCACCCGATGCCATGTTGTAACGGAACAACACCACCTTCGGCTGGAAGCCGAGACCAGTCACCGACTGATTTCCGGTGGAGCCGGAACCAGAAAAAGAACCGGCCTTTGCCTGAAGCGTTCCGCCTCCGCCACCGCCGGACCAGTCACCGGTTATGGCCTTGATCGTCGCGGTCGCATAAGCATTACTGCTTGCACCAATCTTGCTCGATAGCGTTGTGATATCGGCGCCGCGATCAGTGCCGTCAGATGCCTCGCGTGTTTGTCCTGCGCGATACAACCCGCTCGTCAGCTTGAAGTCGAGATTTGCGACGTCGTTAAAACCGAAACCGGAGGCGCTCGTTTCGGAAAAGGTTCCGGTCGGATAACCGGTGGTGTTTTGGTTCTGAAATGTGTTGTTAACTGCGCTGTAGTTTCCGGAGCCGTTGCACCAGTTGTTCAGTGCAGTGGTTCCTGTTCCTGTTGACAGGTCGCCGAAAATACCTCCAAAGGAACTGTCGACGGCGAAAAGGTTGTTCTCGAGTTTGTAGTTGACCCAATCGCCGCTGGTGTTACCTGTGAATACGTTAAGGGTCGTCATATTTCGGGCTGAGTAGAACGTGTTGTGCTGAAACCACACATCCGTGCCGTGCGTCGTCGACGATACTCCATTGAACACGGCGAGTTTAATGGAATTCGTGGGGCTTCCCGATTGGAGTCCCGGCCCTGAGAATTGGTACGACGGTTCTACCAGATTGTGCCGGAGTACAACATCGTCCATGGCGACCCCTACGCCGCCGTTAGTGAAGTCGTCAGGAGAGAGGTAATCCACAAACTGGTTAAAGCGTCGAAACCAGTTGTACTGAATCGTCAAGTTCTTGACGGTCGCAGTCGTGAGCGCGCCGTTTTCCGTACGAATCGTCAGCAACAAGCCAGTACCGTCCTGGGCCATGGGCCAGGATCCATCAAAAACATTGCCCTCGACCAGGTTTGTCGTTCCCTCTAGAAACTTCAACTCAAAGTTGTTCTTGTGACCGTTCCAGGGTGTGTAGAGAGTGGCTGAAACGCCGGCCTGGTTGGCGCTAAACGCCGTCTCGAGCGTCAACGTGCTTGAATTAGGCGCACCGGAGACCGTACGCGTCTCCCCCGCCTGTGGCCCCGATGTGAGCCGCAACACTCTTATAGAATCAACGCCTTGACCGTGGCCACTACACGTCACTGTCGTACCGCTCGACGTAAGCGAGCAACCGAGATTGGTCGAGGCTTGCACATCGTTGATGTCGAACGCCGACGGATTCCACGGATTGTACTTCTGCGGCGCCTCAAGGTAGTTGCGCGTAAAAGTGAGATCCCCGGGAAGGATGCCTACGGTGGTGCCGCCACTCATAAACACTTCGCCGAGCGCCATGAGGTAGTTATTGTCGATCGTGAATGGCCCGGGACCGCCGGCCAACAAAATCGCCTGGCACTCCTGCCCTGCGTTTCGGAATCCACTGACGTGATTATCGTGGACGTTGATGTTGCGGCCGTTGATGAAGATACCGCGTACCGTGCCTCCCTGCGTCGCTTCGATCCAGGAATGATCGATCTCGATGTTGTTTGGTGTATTCGCACTGACCGTGTCGGCCGCGTTGCCGATTATGATCATGCCTCCGGAGTTGGTAACGCCGCTCGCGGAGCGGAGTTCGAGGCCGGTGAGTCGCCAGTTGTCAGCATCGGTGCCGGTTGTTGAAAAGCAGCTTTGATTGTTTGAAGTGCTGCAAACGATGATCGGCATATTTGATCTATCGCCGCTGGTCACGCGCTTTCCATTGCCGGGTAATGAAGCGTGGGCCGATGAGCGAATGGTTACGGTGGAAGTGAGGCCACTCTTTAACGTGAATGGCCCGGTGTAAGTTTGACCTGCTGTTAGCGTGATCGTGTCGCCGCCGACTGCGTTTGTAATGGCGGTGGCGAATGCAGAAGAATCTGACGGTGTAAGATCCGCCGGCACCGGAGCGACACCCAGCTTCACAAGCAGTGTTGGATAGGGGCGCATCTGGCGTAGCGGTATGGATAATGAGGTTAAGACTCCAGGCCCTGCCTGAGTCATCACCAACGCTAAGCTGAGAAAGAGGGATCTAAACATTTACAAATTCCTTCCCCGATCGACAGCCGACACGTCGGCCGTAGATCGATTAATAGTGGATCGACTGGGATCGAATTTGACGTGGTCGGGAGGCGGCGTCACGGTAAGTGTGCCGACACGCCTGTGATGGGAGGAGTGCCAAACATACGCCGAGTAAAATGAGATTTCAAGATGCTTAAATTAGCATTTCGATTACAACTAAATGCGCGGTGACGATCATTTTGACCCACAGATGAACACGGATGAACGCGGATCCAGAACCGCGTTCATCCGCTTTCATCTGTGGCCCGAAACAAGTTATTTCAGTAGACTGGGATTGTTGTAGATTGACGATGCAGAATGATGCGCCAGATCAAGAAAAAGGATGCTGAAGCTACGAGAGATTACTCGAGCTTAAAGAGCGGACGCAGGTTGTTGAGATCCTCTGTCAGCGCCTGGCGTCGAGCGGTCGCAAGAAGGGTTTAATTTCCGACGAAGGCGGGTGAGTTTTCCCAAGTCATTAATAGCCGCGCCGGCGACGCTCCTCGACTTCTTCCTCGGTCGCTGCGAACCACAGCTTCACTGTCTTGTCATCACTGGCGGACGCCAGCGTCTTGCCGTCAGGGGAAAATAGTATAGAGAAGACAGCGGCGGAATGGCCTGAGAGGGTGGCCACCTCCTTGCGCGCGACGGTATCCCACAACTTCACCGTCGTATCAGCACTGGCGGAGGCGAGCGTCTGGCCGTCAGGCGAAAACGCTATCCAGAAGACAGAGTCGGAATGGCCTGAGAGGGTAGCCACTTCCTTGCGCGCGGCGGTATCCCACAGCTTCACTGTGTCAACAGTGGTGGAGGCCAAGCTCTTACCGTCAGGCGAAAACGCTACTGAGAAGACAAAGCCGGAATGGCCTGAGAGGGTGGCCACCTCCTTGCGCAGGGCGGTATCCCACAACTTCACCGTCTTATCAGCACTGGCCGAGGCGAGCGTCTTGCCGTCAGGCGAAAACGCTATCGACCTGATATAGCTGGAATGGCCTGAGAGGGTCGCCACCTCCCTGCGCGCAGCGGTGTCCCACAACTTCACCGTCTTGTCATCACTGGCCGAGGCCAAGGTCTTGCCATCTGGCGAAAACGCTACCGATAAGACAGGGTCGAAATGGCCTATGAGCGTGGCCACTTCCCTACGCGCGACGATGTCCCACAACTTCACTGTATTGTCAGCACTGGCGGAGGCCAACGTCTTGCCATCAGGCGAAAATGCTACCGACAAGACAAAGCCGAAATGGCCTGAGAGGGTAGCCACCTCCTTACCGGCAGCGATGTCCCACAACTTCACTGTATGGTCAGTACTAACGGAGGCCAAGGTCTTGCCGTCAGGCGAAAACGCTACCGACCTGACAGACCCGGAATGGCCTGAGAGGGTTACCACCTCCTTGCGCACGGCGGTATCCCATAACTTCACCGTCTTGTCAGCACTAGCGGAGGCCAAGGTCTTGCCATCTGGCGAAAACCGTACCGAGAAGACAGAGCCGGAATGTCCCAAGAGGGCACCCACCTCTTTCTGCGCGGCGATGTCCCACAACTTTACCTTCTTGTCGTCACTAGCAGAGGCCAGCGTCTTGCCGTCAGGGGAAAACGCTATCGCCAGCACATAGTCGGAATGGCCTGATAGGGTACCTACTTCCTTGCGCGCAGTGGTATCCCACAACTTCACTGTCCTGTCAGCACTGGCGGAGGCCAACGTCTGGCCGTCGAGCGAAAACAATATCGACACGACAGAGCCGGAATGGCCTGAGAGGGTAGCTACTTCATTGCGCGCGGCGGTGTCCCATAACTTCACTGTCCTATCAGCACTGGCGGAGGCCAAGGTCTTGCCGTCAGGTGAAAACGCTACTGAGAAGACAAAGCCGGAATGGCCTGAGAGGGTGGCCACCTCCTTGTGCGCGGCGATGTCCCACAACTTCACCGTCTTATCATTACTGGCGGAGGCCAGTGTCTTGCCGTCAGGCGAAAACGCTATCGACCTGATATAGCTGGAATGGCCTGAGAGGGTCGCCACCTCCTTGCGCGCGGCGGTGTCCCACAACTTCACCGTCTTGTCAGCGCTGGCAGAGGCCAAGGTCTTGCCATCTGGCGAAAACGCTACCGATAAGACATAGTCGAAATGGCCTGTGAGCGTGGCCACTTCCTTACGCGCGACGATGTCCCACAACTTCACCGTCTTGTCACTGGCGGCGGCCAGAGTCTTGCCGTCAGGCGAAAATGCTAACGACAACACAGAGCCAGAATGGCCTGAGAGGCTGGCTTCGTCCGCGTGAGCCGCCCGCCAAAGGTAAAACCACTCAAAGCCACGCAATTCTCTCAAACCTGCATCCATAAGTTCATCCAGCCGATCTCGGGCTAACTTGATTTGACCGGATGCCACAGCACTGCTTGCAAAATAGATGTTGGAATCGTAAAGCAAGCGATTGCTCCGATCTCGCTCTGCTCTGCTCCTCATCGATTGAATTACTGCGAAGATTGACACGACGAATACGAGAAGCAATAAGGTTCCTAACACCACCGCTATCATGCGAACGCGCTTGAGTTCCGTTCGCCGGTGTTGTTCAGCTCGTTCGAGCGCCTTGTGGTGTTCTTTCCGGCTCTGCTCGAGAAACCGCATCGCGTCGGCAAAGCGCAAATCGTAGCGACCCGCCCACGCCTCGTTAGGCTTCGTTTCTTCGCGCCAGTTCAGCATCACCTGTAATTCCGGGTCAACAAGCAAGGAAGTTTCCCTATTTGCATAGAGGGCCGGCGTCTCAGCCAAACGGCGATAGATCGCCGCCGACCGCGCCTCTTCCTCAGTCCATTTCGTCAATTGCCGCCAGCCATGGATCAGACTCTCATGAGTTATGTTGACGATTGAATCCTTATCGCGGGAAATTGTGAGAAATCCACGCTCCTGAAAGATGGTGACAACTCGTCTCACCTCGCCTTCCTCGGCAGCAGTAACCGCAACGAGTTCAGACAATGGCGTGGGCGACCGAGTTTCGCCATCCGGCTGCACCAGTCTTTGAAACAAGCGACGAGTAATCGTCTTTGTTAGATCATTTTTGGACAGGGGCTCGTACACCCGATCAGCGTCGCGGTTCAATGCGTCGGTCATGCCGCCGACGGTTTCATAGTCGGCAACCATGATCGAGCGTCCTTCCGCGCGCGCCGCGGCGGACTGTTCCCAAGTGCGCATTAAAGCGTGTTGCAGCGCCGGCAGTTGATCCGGATTGTCACCAAGATCGTTGAGCAGTCGTTGGACCAGAGCTGGTTCGATCGAGGCGCCCGCCATTCCGACCGGCCCTTCAATCACGTCACGCTGTTGTTCTCGCGTGAGGCGTGGAATCAGGTACTGGCTCTGATTCAACGCTTCCGGTAGACCACGAAAGCGCGAGCACTTGCCGAGAAAGTCCGAACGCATCGTCGTTACTACATACACCGGTAAATCATCGAACCCCGGCAGCGGATGCTCGCTTTCGCCCGAAGCAGCGAGCAATAGCTTTACGAAAGCGGCGGCATCGTCCGTCTCACCCGCAGCATCGACGTCTTCGCGGTACCGAAACAACTCTTCAAATTGATCGACAAGGACCAGGAGCTTTTCTCCGTCGGCGAGATGTTGTTGTGCAACACGGGCCAGTCCCGCTGAACTACCGCGGAGCATCTGGAACACACCATCCGATTCGGGAACAGTAAACTCGCGACACAGAGCCGCCGCGAGTTCTTCGATCGGGTTGCGGCCGGGTCTGAGCACTGCAATGCGCCAGCCTGACGTCTCAGTAGCAACATAACTGAAGGTAAGGGCGGGAATTAGACCAGCGCGCACAAGTGAGGATTTACCACTACCCGACATCCCCACGATCGGGAGAAATCGGTGCAGTCGCAGCCGCGTGACCAGGTCATTGATTTGCTCGTCGCGGCCAAAGAACAGGTGTGCCTGTTCCCGCTCAAAAGAACGCAGACCAGGAAAAGGATTGGCGTTCTCAGAGACAGCAAACGTCATGAGGCTTCCTCGTTTGCAAGCAACCGATCCAATAGCGGCTTCAGAGCGTCGGGTTGAAAGTCCTCGTACTGCTCAAAGACAAATTTTGCAAGGTTTCGATATTGTGACTTCTGCATTGGCGGGCTGCTAAAATAGAACGCTTCGGTCAGCGTGCCGGCACTGCTGGTTTTGCTGCGGCGCATTTGCTCTTTGACGATGATGCGTCGAATCTTCCGGAACCAGTTTTCACTTGCCATTCCCCAATAGAGCAACACTGCGTTGCTCAATTGCAGTTGGGCTCCGTGCTCTTCTTCAAGCTCGTTCCACTCCATCTGTGAGAAAGGCGAAGGCATGACCACCAGGCCATTCTCATCCAGATACTCTTTGACCCTGAGCGCTTGCTGAGCGCCGTGTGAATCTTCCAGCGAAGGATGATCCGCCTGATCGCAAATCAAATAGACTTCAACCCTAGCTTCCTTCTTCGGCGGGGGATCAGGCTGGCGTCGTAGCCGATTAAGCTTCTCTTCAATTACATCCTTCAAGTCTTCCAAAGCGCGGTCTTTGAGTATCTCGACTCCTTTTTGCAGACCGTGCTTGAGCGCGTCATCAAACTCGGAGTAAAGCTGCCGACCGGGCACAATCCAGACTATGCGGTCTTTCCGCAACGATTGTGCAAGTTCGTATTGCGCGGTGATTGAATCTTTGCCGCCTTCAGAGATTGCTTTTGGCTCATCACTCGCCAGATACACGGAAAAGATCGAGGCGGTCAATTCCGCTTTGGCCGCCGCCTGAAAGCTCGCGAGGCGGCGAGGCGGCTCAGAATCCTGGGGCGCCACAGCATAGCCCCAATCCTCAAGCTGCTGCAGGATCGCCTCGCGGCTCCGCTTGAGATCTGGGGTGGTCGTTGCCACATAAACAGTGTCTTTTTTAGGCGCGGCGTTCAGGTGCCGGCCAAAAGCATCGAGCACGTTCTTGATGTCCTGCGCCAGCTCATCAAGGATTTCGTGGAACTCAGGAGTGGACTGATGGAATTCGCGGAAGCGGTCTGACTGCGCTTCCCGTTTGTAAAACTCAAAGCCCCGCACGCCGAACAAATTGCGGTGCTGATCGGCAGGCAACGGAGTCTTGACGACTTTGATCGCTCGTAAGTGGTTGCCGAAGCGGAAGCCGCCATTGAGGGCCGCGAAGCGTTCAAACGCGTGCCGTTCGTCTTCGCACCAACGTGATTTAATCCCTGAAGGCGAAACGATCGATATGAGCAAAGCGGACTGTTGCAGTTGCGTGAAGATCTCATCGGAAAAAACATCAGTGCCGCGCAGTTTGCTGTCGCGCCAGACAGTGACCTCGGCACCTATCTGGATGAGCCGGCTATTGAGCCGATCCTGAAATTCTTCCACCCAGCGGAGCGAATTGTCGGCGTGCGAGAAGCTGATAAAGATGTCGTTGGTAAACCCGGGTACGTAAGGCATCCACGCAACTCAGTGCAAACGAAATGAAATCGGCTCTGAAGCAGCTCGCAGTTTAGTACGAGGTAAAGCGCTACAGCGAAGCGCTATGGGTGAAACGTTGATTACAGGCTTATGCTACTACGACGTTACGAGCAGTCCGGTCAGGGTATACGCCATCAAGAGTATTGCAAGATGCGTAATGTATATTGATTGCGTCCTGTAAACAATAGGTCACACCTGCTTGGCAGGCTGCGAATTGACGTACGGGTACAAATCACTGATTAACACTGAGTGCCCTCTGCCGAATCAGCGCGTAGATTTCGTCAAGACTGGCGGGTGCACTTGCCGTCATGTTAACGGCACCAGTCGGTGTCACTAACACCGTGTCCTCGAGTCGCATGTGAATCTTTTTCTCCGGAATCTCGAGTAGCGGCTCGACGTTGTACACAACGCCCGCTACCAATGGACGATCTCTTTGATCAACATCATGTACTGAGATTCCGATGGTATGTCCGATATAGCGGCCGACTGCCTGGAACTGCTTTTCGAATCCGTGCTTCTTATACACTTCTCCGGCAACATCTTGTAACTGCTTGATTGTCACTCCAGGCTTCATCCCCGCAATCACGGCATCTCTTGCTTCGAGAATGCAGCGGTACATCTTCTCCTGCTCAGGCGTAAAGCGACCGGAGACCGGCCACGTCCGCGTGATATCGGAGGTGTAGTATTCATAGTCGGCGCCATAGTCGATATAGACAACATCGCCGTCTTTCATCTGCCGATTATTTGCTGAGTAATGCAGCGTCATCGTGTTTGGTCCCGAAGCAACGATTGGCCTGAAAGCATCGCCCCGCGCGCCGCGACTGGTATAAACATAGCGAGCGACAGCCTCGATCTCGTACTCGTACATTCCAGGTCGCGTTCCCTTCATCGCCTCTTTCACGCCTTCGGCACCGATCTCAGAACTCTTTCGAATCAACTCGATTTCATAAGGGGTCTTGACCCAGCGCATCTCATCCAACAACGGATTCAAAGGCTGTAAAGCAAGTTGCGGAACCATCTGCTGAATCAGACTGATTGCTCTCTTCGATTCGGTAACGCCGCCAAAGATCGATTGCGACAGCTCGAGCGACTCATAGAAATCAAGCTCCTCGCGCGCATTCTGGACATTCCCCTGCGAACCCTTGAGCATGTACAGCTTCTTCGCGCGGTCTCCCATAAAAGCGAACATTGGAAGAAACTCTTCGATTGGCTGGACTCGTGTCAGGCCGTAGACCTCTTCACGCTTTTCCACCTGCCAAATGCCTGGACCGTCAGCGCGAATCTGTGGCTCAGAACGTCGGGGCACATACAAAAACGTACTCTTGGTTGGACCACTCATAACGAGGACTGCGCCCGGTTCTTCGATTCCCGTCAGGTAATAGAAATCAGGAGCCTGGCGAAACTTGACTGGATAAAACTGCCCCTTAGCGGCGAAGATTACGGCAATGCCATCGGGGATCTTCTCAAACAGTTTCGCCCTGCGGGCCACAAATTCAGTCTTATTAAATGGTTGTTGTGCGAACGTCGAGGCACTCAGTGCGAGAAAGACGAGGGCGATGAACAAATACCGCATGCTAACTGAAGAGAGTTTACGCATGAGGGCGGGTCCTTTCAGATCAAGATAAATCTACACGAGGCTCGATAGCTAACGCGTAAAATATCCGCGATAGGTGTCACCGATCCAGAAAAAATTTAGTTCAGAGTTCAGCCCTTTAGGCTGCTGTTTTGAAGACAGCAAGCTAAAGCTTGAACTCTAAACTGTATGGCAAATTCAAAAGGAATTAACTACCATAATTTTCGTGAGCGATTCCGAAGGATTTAACGAACGAGACCCATCGAACGGATGGGAAGCTATTGCGCCGTCCTTTATCGACTACATCAGTGAGTTGACCGTCGGGGTTGAGACCATTCGGTCGTGGGCCAAGTTGTTCCCGCCAGGCGCAGCGATTCTCGATCTCGGATGCGGGCCCGGCACACCTCGATCAAAGGTACTCTTCGACGCTGAAGTCGCGGTTTATGCTGTTGATGCCGCACCCACGATGGCGAGCGCCTATCAGCGCCGCTTTCCTGAAGCACGCGTGGCCTGCGAGCCCGTCGAAGAATCATCCTTCTTCGGTCACATGTTCGAAGGCGTGCTCGCGTGGGGACTCATGTTCCTACTGCCGGCTGAGACTCAACGAAATCTCATTCATCGCGTCGGAAAAGTCGTGAGGGCGGGCGGACGATTCCTCTTCACAGCCCCGAGCCAGGTGCATACATGGGCGGATCTTTCAACGGACCGGCCGTCGATATCGCTTGGGCGCAGCGCTTACACTTCGATCCTTGCGGAAGCTGGCTTCAAGTTGGCAGCGGAGTATACTGATGAAGGAGAAAATCACTACTACGATGCTGTCAAATGGTAAGTGCCTCGAAGAAGCACAAAAACTCAGTAAAGACATTTGTGCTTTTTGTGCTTCTTTGTGGCTAATATCTTTTTGTGCTTTCTTGTGGCCAGTCTACGCACAGCAGGCGCCGGTCGTGGTCCAACCCGGCGCGCCGGGCAAACCCACACGCACGCTGCCTCCATCGACGAGAGCCACATTGCCGCCACATTCCCCCGCTGATGTGCAGTTCATGCAGAGTATGATCATGCATCACGCCCAGGCGATTGAGATGATAGCGCTCATCCAAGCGCGAACGGAAAATAAGGAACTCCGCTCGCTGGGAGAACGCATCAGCCACTCGCAGGCAGATGAAATGAGGTTTATGAAACGGTGGCTGGAGGCGAGAGGAGAACCTGCGTCACCACCGATGCACCACATGCCGGGTATGGACATGTCGAGCCATCAGATGACGATGCCCGGAATGCTTACGACAAAGCAGATGAACGCGTTAAAAAAAGCAAAAGGCGAAGAGTTTGACCGGCTGTTCTTAAAGGGAATGATTCAGCACCACCAGGGCGCCTTGATCATGGTGAAGAAGTTGTTTGACACTGGCGCCGGGCAGGATGCTGAGCTGTTCAATTTTGCGACCGATGTGGACACCGGTCAACGCGCTGAGATCAGGATCATGCAAACGATGTTGGGTGAAAAACCCTCAGAGGAGAAACTTTGATTCGAGGACACGTTATGGCTTTCCGTTTACTAGTTGCTTCCCTGCTTTTGTGCTCGTGTTTTGCAGCCCGCACGTTGGCGCAAACACCATCACAATCACCATCGCCGGTGCCAGCCACTCAGGAAGAGGAAGATCCGTTTGCTCCTGATCCACCCGCAGTGCTGCCGCCAGGAATGACTGGTTCAGACGCCAACGATCCACGCTCGAAGTTGAAGCCGGGTTTTTACGATGCGGGTGAGGCAGCGATGGGGATCAAGCATGTACTGCTGGTCAAAAAACCCGATGCCTTTCAGCTCGGCTCCGACGATCCTGAAAGTCCGAACGTGAAGAAGACTTTGGGTCTACTCGGCATCGGCGACACCTCAAAGATGCCCAAGCGCTCGCAGTTGGTTCTTGCTCAGCTCGCGTTTGGAAACTCGGATTTTGCGTTTCAAGGCAATCACCTGTTTCTGGGAAACTTTTATGGTGTCAATATCTATGACATCTCCAACCCGCTGAAAGCCAGTCTACTGACTTCGATGATATGTCCGGGTGGGCAGGGTGACGTCTCGGTTTACAAAAACCTGCTCTTCATGTCCGTCGAACAACCAAACGGCCGGGTGGATTGCGGTACACAAGGATTTCCGCCGCCGCCTCCTCAACCATCTCCAACGCCCGCCGGTGAAGAGAACAAACCACCTCCGCCGGCACAGAAAGATCGTTTCCGCGGCGTGAGAATCTTTGATATCACCGACATCAAGACGCCGAAGCAAGTAGCAGCGGTGCAAACTTGCCGCGGCTCTCATACACACACGTTGGTCGTCGATCCGAATGACAAGAACAACGTCTACATCTACGTCTCGGGAACCTCGTTTGTGCGCCAAAGCGAAGAGTTGGCCGGGTGCTCAGGTGAAGCGCCGGACAAGGATCCCAACACAGCGTTGTTTCGCATTGACGTGATTAAGGTGCCGCTGGCGGCGCCGCAGAATGCGCAAATCGTTTCCAATCCCCGGTTGTTTATGGATCCGCGGACCGGCGCCTTGAACGCTCTAAGTAGCGGTGGCAGCCATGGCAAAGACGGACCGGAAAAACCGAAGGATACTAACCAGTGTCACGACATTACCGTGTTCTCGGCAATCGGTTTGGCGGCCGGCGCCTGCTCCGGAAATGGAATCCTGCTGGACATCAAAGATCCGGTAAATCCCAAACGTCTCGACGCGGTAAACGATCCGAATTATGCGTATTGGCATTCGGCGGCGTTTTCGAATGATGGAAAGAAGGTCGTGTTCACCGATGAGTGGGGTGGTGGACTCGCTGCGCGTTGCCGTGCAAACGATCCGAACAAGTGGGGCGCTAATGCGATCTTCCATTTGCAGGATAACAAACTGAAGTTCGCGAGCTACTACAAGTTGCCCGCAGCCCAGGGCGACAACGAGAATTGTGTGGCCCACAACGGATCGCTCGTTCCAATCCCCGGCCGCGACATCAAAGTGCAAGCATGGTACCAGGGCGGCATCTCCGTGATGGACTTCACCGACCCTGAGCATCCGGTTGAAATCGCCTATTTCGATCGAGGACCGGTTGATCCGGACAGGCTCGTGCTCGGCGGCCACTGGTCCGCGTATTGGTACAACGGACATATCTACGCTTCAGAAATCGCCCGCGGCCTGGACGTCTTTGATCTGACGCCGACGAAGTTTCTTACGCAGAACGAGATCGACGCTGCCAAAACCGTTCGCGTAACGGAGTTGAATGTGCAGAACCAGCAGAGGATCGAGTGGCCGCGAACGCTGCTGGTTGCCAAGGCATACATTGATCAACTCGAGCGATCGCAAGCTCTGCCTGCTGATCGGATTGCAGAGTTGCGACAAGCGATTAGTCGAAAAGAGCTGACACAACTCAAGAATCTCGCAGCATCGTTAGAAAAAAGCGCGGTGAGCGCGAAGAGTGCGGCAGATTCATCTCGCTTGCAGGCTCTGGCGGAAATACTCAAGCAGCCCGCGGATTGATGTACGAACGAGATCTTGATGGCGAACTCACGGTGTCGCACGATCTGCTGGACGCCCATCTGGAACAAGGACCGGGAGGGAGTGGGACTCGAGCATCTACTCCTAACAGAACATGCGGCTGATAGCGTTATCCTCGCGTACGATGAGCAGCATGGTCCATTCAGGCTCACCTATCACCTCACCTGGGACCAATCGTGGCGGCTCCGCGATGCGGATTTAGTTGTCGCGACGGAACGCTTCACCCGATCGATGAGTTTGAAAACAGACGATGGTCACTGGCGAGATGGCGATGGCCTGACTATCGCCGAGCTGGATGGCTGTGTGGATGTCGATATCTGGCCCACGCCGTTCACCAACAGTTTCCCGATTCGACGTGAGCCGATGACGGTCGGTGAGCGGCGGGAATTTCGCATGGCGTGGGTCTGCGCGCCGGAGCTGACGATTCAACCGCAACCGCAAGCGTATACACGGTTGGCCGACCGGCTCTACCTTTTCGAAAACCTTGACGGCAGTGGCTTCCGAGCCGAGCTTCCAGTGGATGAAGACGGCATCGTGCTGGACTACCCGGATCTGTTCCGGCGGGTAAACGGAAATGAATAGCTGTGGGAAGAAGATGTCTCACGCAAAGGCGCAAAGCGCTACCGCGCTTCTAAAGGCCTTTCTTTGTGCCTTTGCGCCTTTGCGTGAGAAACATTTCTAAATTCAAACGTTCGATGGCCGGAGGAGAGATGCGCCATTCACTAGTCTCAAATCCAAGCGTGTTGCTACTGATAATAGTTGTGGCTTTGTTTTTCTGTCATGTACAGGCAACTGCACAGAATGACCTAACGAGCCTCGCGCGCAGCGTCACTATCTATCGCGACACTTACGGAGTCCCGCACGTCTTTGGCCGCACAGACGCGAGCACAGTCTTCGGTTTTGCTTACGCTCAGGCGGAAGATAACTTTTGGCGTGTCGAGGAAAACTTCATCCACGCACTCGGTCGAGCTTCCGAGTTGTATGGCGAGAAATCCCTGAAAGAAGATCGACTTAATCGCGCGCTCGATATCCCGAGGTTAGCACGCGAGGAATACGCACGCCTTGACCGGCACATGCGTTCATTGTCCGACGCCTTCGCCGGAGGGTTCAACTACTATCTCGCGCGTCATCCCGAAGTACGCCCACGACTGCTGACTAAAATCGAACCGTGGTACACACTTGCTTTCATTCGTTACAACTATTACCAGAACGGCTTCGCGCGTGATGGAAGCCTGCGCCGGATTGAATTGCAAACTGCCGCGATCGACAGCGATCTAAAAGAACACACGGGTTCGAATGGCTGGGTTATTGGACCATCCAAAAGCGCGACCGGTAACGCAATGCTTTTCATCAATCCTCACTTGCCATTCTTTGGTCCCGGGCAGGTTTATGAAGGTCACGTTCATAGCGATGAGGGTTGGAACTTCACCGGGTACACACGCTTTGGGTTTCCGCTGCCGTACGTCGGTCACAACGAAAATGGCGGCTGGGTAAGCACCGACAATGCGGCGGATCTAACAGACGTTTACATGGAGACGTTCGATGATCCGGCGCGTCCACTCGCTTACAAGTACGGTAAAGGATATCGCCTGGCCACTGAGCGTGTGGAAGAGATTCGGGTGAAGACGGCGGCCGGTCTCGAGACGCGGAAATTCATCATGCGCAAAACGCATCATGGTCCGATCTTAGGCGCGCGCGATGGCAAACTGCTTTCGCTGCGCATGGCAAAGTTTGAATCGGACGGGTGGCTGCGCGAGTGGTACGACATGACACGTGCGAAATCGCTCGCGGCACTCAAACGCGCGATGACGCCGTTGAATATGCTGTTTGGCAATGTGATGTATGCAGATCGCCAGGGAAACACCTGGTACCTCTACAACGGCGCACTTCCGAAGCGTGATCCGCGTTTTGATTGGACCAAGCCGGTCGATGGCAGCGATCCTGCTACGGAATGGCAGGGCTATCACACCATAGACGAGTTGCCGCAACTCACAAACCCGAAAAACGGCTGGATGCAAAACTGCAATACGACTCCTTTTCTGCTGACCAGTGAGGGCAATCCCGATTCAAGACAGTTCCCGAAATACATGGTCCAGGAAGGCGACAACCCTCGTGGCGCGATCTCGAGAGAGATCCTTTCGAGTAAAGCAACGTTCACGTTTGATGAATGGAAGCGGTTGGCGTTTGACACGCGAGTGATGAATGCCGGCAAGCGTTTGCCAGGGCTGCTGGCGGCGATCAAAGAAGAGACACGGCTACGCGAAGTTTACGACGAGCTCGTTCGCTGGAATCATCGTAGCGCGAACGATTCGGTCGCTATGACTCTCTTCAGCCTGTGGCATGACCGCATATCGAGAGATGAAAACAGAAATTCGATCACGGCCGAACGACAGTTGGCAGCCCTTGAAGATGTCATCAATACGCTTCAGCGTGATTTTGGGACGTGGAAAGTTGCGTGGGGCGAGCTCACCCGCCTCCAACGTCTCGATGAAAGCAAGGACGAAGATTTTCAGGATGCCAGGCCGAGTCTCGCTGTTAGCGGCGTGAATGGTAACGATGGCGCTGTCTTCACGTTATACGCTACGCCGGTTCGTGGACAGAAACGCCGGTACGGTGTTGCCGGTGGAAGCTATATCAGTGTGGTTGAGTTTGATCCAAAGGTTCGCGCACTCTCGATTCACACCTTCGGCGCAAGCGGAGATCCTAACAGTCGCCACTACATGGACCAGGCTGTCCTCTACGCACGCGGAGAGTTCAAACCAGCATGGCTCACACTGGGAGACATCCGCGCCAATCTCGAAGCCGCGTACCATCCCGGCGAAGAGCGAGTTAAACAGCGGTAGCATGATGATCGAAATTCGAGAAGAGCGTGAGGATGACGTCGCGGCTATTCGCGATGTGAACAGGCGTTTGCTATGCGACGAAAAACGACTGAAAACGACATCAGTCTCTTCCAAACTTGGAGTCAAGTTCGGTTTTAATGGTCTTCCAGTCCACAATATCATCAGGATCTCGTCGATGAGCTTCTAATCTATGGTCGATCTGTCTGCCTGAGCACTAGTTAACGGCGGTTCATAACCTTCTTCAACGATGCTCTCCCACAAAGCGTCCAGCAGTTCCAAGCGTTCCGGCAATGGTAAGTTTTTTGCGGCTTGTAGTACGTTTGTGCTCATGAGCGAAGTTTAGAATGACATGTCGTCTAGGGCAAGGAACGAGATTTCCTCAACCTTCTACGTTGCCCGGTGTGCTCGCAAGCCACAAAGAGGCACAAAAAGCACAAAGTTTTCCCTTATTTTGTGCTCTTTGTGCTTCTTTGTGGCGATTCTTCTATAGTGGCCCACTATAGTGTGACCATCGGTGAGTGATGTCATCTGTCGAAGCAGATTTTGATCATCTGGCCCTCCTCGATGACGAAGGATGGACGGCGAATAACCACTATCACGATTTCCTGCTGAAACATGTTCCGCAGAATTGTCAAAACGCACTCGAGATAGGTTGCGGTACCGGCGCGTTCGCGAGGCGTTTGGCAGAGCGTTGCAAACGGGTAATCGCGCTTGATCTGTCGCCGGAGATGACTCGTGTCGCGCGTGCGCGATCAAGCCAATTTGATAATCTCGAATTTCAACTTGCCGACGCGATGACCTGGGACTTTCCTCAATCGCAATTCGATTTCATCTGTTCCATTGCCACGCTTCATCACCTGCCACAGCGTGAGCTGTTCGTGAAGATGAAACACACACTAAAGCCTCGCGGCGTTTTAGTAGTTCTGGATCTGGTCCAGTCGAATAGTTTGGTGGAAAGAGTGCTTGATGTGATCGGGCTGGGTATAAGCGGCGGTCTGCGGCTGATTCACAACGGTCGATTGAAACCGCCACCAGAGGTGCGTAAGGCGTGGGAGCAACACGGCAAGCACGATTCTTACTTAAACATTAACCAAGTGCGCGCGCTCGCCGATGAAATTTTGCCGGGGTCCAGGGTCAGGAGACATTTATTGTGGCGCTACTCGCTGGTTTATCGAGCCGGCAGCGAGTGCTGTTTCTAATCACTCCCGGCGGCTTGTGCGACTCCGTGTCGCGGCGTCGTCCACCTGGTGCGCGGCTTCGTCGATCTTGTCGATGTTGACCACTTCCTCCACCGCCCGATGATCGCGACGCTGAGCCTCCCAGAGTTGCTGTTGGTGAGCGAGTTCCTCCGCGAGCGGTTCGTAAATCTCGCGGTGGCCTTCATCATCCGCGTAGCCCCACAATCCGCTGTAGCAGGGCCGGTCGTCACCCCAGCCGGGATAGTCAATGATCGGGTAGAGGCACAACCCTTGAAGCGGGACGCCCGATGCTTCAGCGGCGCGCACCTCCTGACCGATATAGCGCAACCATGAAGGGCGCGCGTCACCCTCGATGCCGGTCTCAGCGATGAAGATCGGCCTGCGGTACCGCTCGTAAACTTCGCGCAGCATTTCGCGAATTGGCCGGTGTAACGGGTGCGAGGGCGGCAGCAGCGTGTCCTTACGACGACGCGAGGGCGGCGCGTGCGGGTCCTGATGGATCCACTGGTTGTTCGAGTAGTAGTTGACGCCAATGACGTCGAGGTATTCCGGGCGCCCCCCGAGTTCGGGGCAGCGTCTGCCCGCGATCATGTCCCATGCCTCAAACTGCGATTGACGGTAGGCTTCAGCGGCGGGTGCTTCTTCCGGATAGTCCGGATCGGTGGCGATGTGAATGATAGGTTCGGCATGGCAGATACGCGCGCCCGGATCAACTTCGCGCACGGCTTGGATCGCGGCGATCGCCGCGCGCACGAGTTGGGCCTTTAGCTCGGGGCCACGTCGCCTGCCAAACGGATTCAAGAACCCTGCATCACCGCCACCCCACGATACGAACGAGATCTCGTTTACAGGGGTAACGTAGATCGGCCCGCCCGTCTCATCGAGGATGACGCCAGCGACGGCACGGGCGAAGCGTGCAAAGCGGTCCACAAAGGCGGCGCCCCAGATGTTTAGCCCGTCCGGCCAGCCGTAGTGGTGTAAATCCCAGATGACCTGTGTTTGCGTTTGGCAGGCGGCACGCAGCATCGGCACCAGGCTGGAAAAATCGTAACGAGAGGACGTCTTCTCGATCAGGTGCCAGCGTACGCCGTCACGCGCCGTCCGCATGCCGGCATCCTGAAGGCGCGCATAATCCTGTAGGACTAACTCGTCATGCCGCGTCGCTGCGGTGAGATCAAGGCGGATGCCGGCGAAGCGGCCGAGCGCTTTACGCCGAGGCAGGCGGTGCGTCGAACACTCGAAGCCGCCCATCCAAAAGCTCTGGAAGATCGATCCGCTTGTCGGAGCGCGCAAATTGTCCATTTCGACCAGGGTTTCGCTCATCGGCACAATCATACACGGTGCAGGGAGGGCATCAGCAACAGCCGTGTTTTTTCGCCACAAGAAAGCACAAAAAGCACAAAATTTCGGCGAAGTGATGTTGAGACTTTGAGGCTGGGTGAAGTGACGAAGGTGAAGGCGTTCAGCGATAAGACAGTGCGCGGCATGAGCATCGCCGGACGGCGAATGGATCGTCCTGGAGTTTGGTAAGACTCTTGAAGAGAGCGTCCTGAGTCTCGTGGTGACAAAGAAGACGATCCCTAAGTTGTGGGTGATGCGGCTGGACGGGGTTGGCCTGCGACTACTGGTGAAAAATGGCCAGGCGCCGTCGTGGGGTGCGCTTCCGAAATAACTGCCGCATCACCCTACCAACGCATGCATGCGTTTACTGTGGAAACCCTCCTTTGAGCCAGGTCTGAAGGCTCGTTTGGATGTCCTGCCCTGACATGGTGTTTCCGTTTACCTTCACTGAATAGCCTGAGTCGGTAATGTAAGGACCACCTAAAGGCATCTGGGGTCCTGGTCCGGTCCCCATCAGCATTTGGTAGAAGAGCGAGTTCATCGGGTTGGTCTGGTCCATGATCGGAGTGCCGAAGTTAGGAACCTGACCAGTAGTGAAGGTCTTGTAATCTGTAGCAGCATTGCCGGTCGCACGCCAAAACGGGTTGCCATTATCTTCGTTATGGGGCGAATCGGAAATCGGGTTGCTTGTATCTGCCGCAGCAATAGCATCCAGCATGTTCTGAATGTCGGCAAAATGTGGACTTGATATCGGGGCCATGGATCAAATCTCCTTTTGTGAATTGGTTTTCCTTCTTGCGGTCCTGCACAACAAGAGCGAGAGGAACGCAGCTATCGAGCAATTTTAAACGACGTCACCGTCTCGGTCGTGGCGTCGGAGCTGGTCTTGCGGCCGGCCCTCTACTTCTTTCTATCAGCGTCCTCAAATCTCTGAAAGACGGATCCTGCATCAACAAGCTTGGAATCTTCGGTGGAAATGCATGATCCGCGAGGGACCACAGAAAGTCCGTCTGTGTTTTCGTTGTATTGTGACAACTCATGCATCCGAAGGCTATTGAACTTTGATCGAAAGTTTCCATAGTGGTGTTGGCGAAGCTTGTGGTAGCTCCAGTACCCGGGAAGGTAAATGTCGGCGTTCCCGGATTGGCTGGGGTATTGCCTGGCACCGGCCATTGTGTCATTACCAACTGGTAGAACTGCCACGGAGTGCCCTTCAATGCCGCTTGATAATTGGCGTTCGTTTGCACCGTCGAAGGAAGGCCGCTGACCACCAAAGTACTAATGGGCTTTGTCCTGGTGACGTTGAAAGGTGACGGCACGGGAGTCGGCAGTGGAGTAATTGGATACGGATTGGTGGCAGGCATCGGCTTACCGCTCCCATCATTAAACCCGAAAGTTCCGGGTGCACCGGCTTGCGCTGGAGGCACGTTATCCACCTGCTCGAAAGTGGACCAGATCCACTGTGGTTGACTGGGGGTCTTCTGCACAATATGCAAACCGACCAGTCCCACAGTTTTCGGCGAACACTTTCCCGTCATTGGATCCATCACCGTGGCCGTGCGCGTGTAGTAGCGTTGAGGATTCTTGGCATTAGTCATATCCATCCAGGCGGACTTAATATCCAGAGACTGGTTCGGGAAAGTAATGGATGCAGGTAGCTTGGCCCGAAGGTACCAACTGTTGCTGGTGATTTGGTCAAACTCGATTTGATTGTAGGCAGTCAAGTAACTGACATACGTCTGATTCTGTGCCACTAACGGCCCTGTCAAAGTTCCAAAACCGGCCTGGCCCAGGTCGCTGAATTTCGAGAACGACGCAAGCACAAGGTCACCAAAGGCTGTTTGTACGCCGCAGGCATTCATCGCGGGCGGATCGTAGGCGTTCCAGGCCGATGGTGCTGAACCGTCTACGTGGAAGAGTTCCCAAAGTCCCTTATAAGTCTCGAAGACGCGCGGTCCAGGGGCCCCAACTGTCTTCGTGGTATCCGGTACACCACGTTGGTCCTGAAGAGCCGGCCAGACGAGTGCGATAAAGCTGCGCCACGAATAGTCGTCGAAAAACGCTATCGCATTGGCCGAACCAGGAAACGACGTTGGGATGCATACATCACAGGGAACTTGCGTCCCGGTGATAGTGGTGACTGGTTTGGTGGGGCAGCTTGCTGCCGGGGTGGACAGGCAGGGGTAAGGCGTTGGACTTGTCTGGGGCACGGGCAAATTTGCAGTGCCGGAATGAACTGGTTGTTGCCACGGATCGAGAACCAGGACCATGGCGCCCAAAGCTAACAAAGCGGCAGTTAGATACAATCTAGGGTTTGCCGGTGAGTTAATTCTTTTCATGCGACTTCTCCTTAGGATGGTCAGACAGACATAGAGGGGTAGCGAGAGTTCCAGCAGAATCACTGATCTGCAAGGGCTCCGCCGCTTTCTGCCTAAGCTGAGAACAAACGAGCACTCAGGCTTTCCGCAAATTGCCAACCCAGAAACGATCTTTAAACGTTTGAAGCTAATTGCCAGACGCAAGGATAAGACAGGATCGAACATCCCCTGGTAAGTGAGGCGGACTCTATCATAAGGCGTAGCTTTGATGCAATTTTTGATCAGCGAAGTGGTTGAAAAAATATTTCTCGGTCGCGCGATCAATGATGAATCACGATGTTACCGCCGCCCAACACGGTGGTTGGATGATAGCTATCGGGTGCGTTGAGCTGGTTGTCATAAATCAGCCCGTCGCCGACAGTACAAGTGAGGCAACGCAAAGTAACCATGAAATAGCGGTGAGCTTCAACCTGCTTATAAAGTGGGTTCGCTATATGCGTCGCTCAACTTCCGAAAGTGGTATCCCATTGCGGCCAATCGCAGCGTTTCCGCGATGTTGTCATGATGCTTTACGAGCGCTCGAGTAAAGAAACGCCAGAACTCTTTGCGTTCGCTGTCAACTATTCCCAGTTTGAGCATTACGCGCGCGAACGCTGTCGCAGCGCTGATAACGTTATAGTGTGGGGGCTCCACGAAGTGCTGGGCCGTCCGTCGCATCGAATCAAGCGCCCGCTGATAGTACTCACGAGGAGCGTAAATAGTGCGCATGATGGATTGATACCCCTCGATTAGGATCGCAGGATCCATACGAGGCTTGAAGTTTAAGCTGCAGCTCGTATTGTTCCCTGAGGCTTCTCCCAATAGCCGTCCTTCTCGCTCGAGCCGTCTCCACAACTGAGTGTCGGGAAGTGCATTCAGCAGGCCGACCATCGCCAGTGGAATTGCACTCTTTCTTATGAAGTCGATCTGTCGCGCAAAGACATCCTCCGGATCGTTATCAAACCCGACAATAAAACCAGCCATCACCTCCATGCCATAGCTTTGAATCTTCTCTACCGACTCGAGCAGGTTACCCCGATTTTGTGACTTCTGCGCCTCCTTCAAACTCTCTTGGACCGGCGTCTCAATGCCAAGGAATACGCGTCGAAATCCGGCTTCGCGCATACTCGCAAGCAGCGCTTCGTCATCCGCCAGATTCACACTGGATTCAGTTAGCAACGAGAAGGGATACCCATTGCGTTTCTGCCACGCTGCAAGCTCCGGCAGCAGTTGCCTAACGTTCTTTTTGTTTCCTATAAAATTATCATCGACAATAAAAACAGTCCCGCGCCAGTTGAGATCCATTAACGCATCAAACTCAGCCAGCATTTGTTGATTGCTCTTGGTCCGCGGGACACGGCCGTAGATTTCAATGATGTCGCAGAACTCGCAGGAGAAAGGACAACCGCGTGAATACTGCACAGACATTGAGCTATAGCGCTTTAAATTTGCCAGGTGAAAGTGGGCCAGAGGAGTCGCCGCAAGCGGTGGCCGCTCGACTGCCTGGTAGCGGGGTTTTGCAACTCCTGCCTCAAGGTCCTTAAGGAACTGCGGCAACGTAGTCTCCGCCTCTCCGACAAAGATGTGATCCGCGTCTGGCAGATTCTCGATCGTCGTAGTGACGTATGGACCACCGAGCACTACGCGCTTTCCACGTGACTTGCAGCGTTTCACGACTTGTTTGAGCGAATCCTTCTGCACCAGCATCGCCGTGGCGAATACCATATCGGCCCAATCAATATCGGAAGTCTTTAGCGACTCCACATTTAAATCAACCAGCCGCCGCTCCCAATCCGGCGGCAGTAACGCAGAAACAGTTAACAGGCCGAGCGGTGGAAATGCACATCGCTTACCTTCGAATGGGAGCGCGTGTCTAAAACTCCAATAGGTGTCGGGAAACTCCGGATTGATTAACAAAACTCTCATAACAAACGCTCCTTGCGTCACTCTATCGGTCCATGTTCGGGGGCAATGAGGGGTCTCTATGTTACGGATCGCACATTGCAACTTCTTTTCAACAACGTGGACTGATGCAGAAATGACAAAAAGATTACAACCGGGGTCGAACAGGAATGCCGCGTCTCAGGGCTGTGCCTCAGGTCTGAATTCCACAAAAAAGCACAAACGTAAGTGATTTCGCCGACATTTGTGCCTTTGTGGCTTTAAGAACTCTCCCCGGTGGACCAACTTAAAGCGCGGGAGCGCGTAATAAGGAATATTCAGCTTACAAGACGCGAAGAATGGTCGTATGTGCGATTGAGCACATATGAGAAGCTCAGACTGTGAGATTTCCACGTTTTAAGAAGTAACTCAATTCAGGTAGGCATCTGTTTCGGCTTTAATGATCGCGTAACATTGACAGCTTTTTGCTTCGAGGCGGCGGCGATCAAGAATTGTAATTATACCTCGACTGTAACGAATTAGTTTGCCGTCCTGTAGCGCGCTGGCTGCCTTGCTTACGCCCTCGCGCCGCACGCCTAACATGTTTGATAGAAATTCCTGAGTCAACGGAAATTCCTCCGCTCCCAAACGATCCTTTGTCATCAATAGCCATCGCGCCAATCGCGCGTCAACCAAATGAAAGCGGTTGCACGCAGCTGATTGAGACACCTGAGTCAGCAGTGAGTGCGAATAACGATGCAAGAGGTGATGTAAACTGCCAAGGCGGTTTGCCTCCGTGCGTACGGCAGCTGAACTCATTCTCATTGCCGTGCCCGAGCCCTGCACCACAGCCCGTGTTGGCGATGAGTTGACCCCCATAAAGACGGACAGGCCTGCCATTCCTTCGTTTCCCACCATTCCCACTTCCAGCCACGACGTGTTAGAGAGGTGCGAAATTAAAGAAATTATCGAGTCATTAGGAAAGTAGACGTACTTAATTGCATCGCCAGGTTCGTACAATATTTCGCCCAAAACCAAATTGACTGGCTTCAGCTTCGGCAACACACGGTTGTATTCGTTTATTGGAAGCGTGGCGAGTAGCCTATTAACACGGGGCCTGCCATTACTGCTGCGATTCAAAAAAGACATCCTTTAGACTCCTCAACGCTCACCGGTTCACCACGCTAAACAATGGACTGCGCGAAGTCTGTGCGCCACCACACATACTCGGCCTGAAGCGAAACGGTGGTCCAGTTAGCAGGTGCTTGAAGGCACCAGGAGATCGAGGCTGAAAGTGATCTTTGAAAATAGACGCACGGTCTTACAATGGAAGCGCTACGCAGCATGCGAACTTCGGCGGGAAAGAATAAAAGGAGGGATAGGAAATCCTCTGACAATACTGCGGAAAGTAAACTCCGTCCGTTCACTTTAGACAGAAGTCCGGCGAACAGCCCGGCACCTGTTATCCGAGTAACCGATCAAACTCGTCTCTAACAACTTGATAACACTCGCACGCGGTACCTTCCAATTTCTGGCGGTTGAGGATCTGTATGCGGCCTCGGACATAACTAATCGCGCCTATGTCCTGCAAATGACCGGCAGCCACGGTAACGCCCTCGCGGCGCACGCCCAACATATCGGCGATCAATTCCTGAGTCATGATCAACTCATCGGTGCCGACGCGGTCGTGGCTTAGTAACAGCCAACGACAAAGCTGCTGCTCCACGGAGTGAAGCCGGTTGCAAACTGCGGTCTGCGATATCTGCGTAATTAGAGCTTGTGTATAGCGCAGCAACCGGCGTTGGAACTGGCCACCCAGCGCAAATTCTGCCTGCAGCACCTTCACCTTCATGCGGATAGCCGCGCCGGCGCTTTGGACCACGGCACGATTGGGCATAGTGCCGCCGCCCATGAACAGTGCAATCCCTATTACACCATCGTTACCCGTCAATCCCATTTCAGCGGTAGCCCCGTTTTCCATTGTGTAAAGCAAAGAGACAATCGCAGTGGTCGGGAAGTAGACGTAATCCAATTGTCCGGCGAATTCGTAGACGACATCGCCAAGAGAGAACGAGATGTGTTGAAGGGTGGGAAGCAGGCGTTCGGATTCGTCACGGGACAACGCAGCCAACAGTCGATTCTTACTGAGATCTATAGCTGTTGAAGGAACTGCCACGCCCTATCTCACTTTCGACTTAACTCATGCCGCCACGAGTCTTTTGGTCATCGTAAGTTAGGCACAGCATATCACGCATGTGCGCTATCACACATACGCCTTATTTGCCGGTAGTCTTTTGTTTACGTCTACTGATGACCTTGAGCATGAAGAAGACGCCGCAAGCGATCATGGAAAAGCACGTCCATCTTTCTCGGCTCGATTAGGCCTGTCACTTCACCGACACCGAACGTCTCGTGCGTGATTGATTGCCCTGCACGGTAGGTGAATGTCCTGTCGTAAGGGGATGGGACTTTAACTGCCAGACGAGGCGACGTTCGCGAACTGAGTTTGAATGTGCTGACTATGCCACATTTCGGACAACTCACGCGTGAAATCTGCCCCCGTTTGGTTACGGCGGTCACAATGTGTCCACGTTCCTCGTTGCACTTTGCGCATAACTTATCGACTCGTTCGCCCACGACGAATACTGGTTTCTCCATGGAGTTCTCCTTCGCTGTTATTAGTGTCGCTTATCAATCAAAAACAAAGCCTCCGGACCAACCTTGGTACTCGGAGGCTTTGCTGTAAAAGAATCGCGGGAATATCCCGCGACAGAATTAGTAGCGATTACTGCCGCCGCGTCCACCACGATTGCCGCCATTATTGCGGCTTCCGCCGAAACCGCCACCGCCGCGATCTTCGCGAGGCTTGGCTTCGTTGACGTTAAGCGCTCGTCCTCCGACCTCATGGCCGTTGAACTGCTGGATCGCTGCATTGCCTTCTTCTTTCGAGGACATTTCGACGAATGCGAAGCCGCGCGAGCGACCCGTTTCGCGATCTTCAATCAGGCTTACTGAAGAGACGGTTCCCGCTTGGGAGAACAATTCCTGCAAATCTTCGCTCGAAGTTTGAAACGAAAGATTGCCGACATATAGTTTCATAGACATTTCTGTGCGTACCTTTTCCTGCTTTCAGGAGTAAAAAGAGAAGCTTTGAACCAGGTGTGCTTCGACGAAACGGAACCGAGCGAAGAAACGAGCGTTCGAATGCTCAAATGAGCGACTTCTACGAGTTTGAAACCAGCCTGCCCTCGAATCATCCAAACGCCGAGCTTTGATTAGCGCGGGCGCATCACCGTTACATGCGCGAGAGAAGGAATAACCGGAGACTACGATGCGTCTGTTAGCAACTGGGGTTGCAAATAACCCTGTCAGTCGCGACATGTAGTTCATGGGTGAGATTTTAGCCCGAGGAAGCCAAGCCTTCTGTGCGCTAGGCCACTTATCTATATTGAGCCAGCAATGGCGTCATGCTCGTATGTGTGTTGCCGCACGGACATACCGGAGATCCAGTTGTACATTGTACGCCCCGACAATTTACAGCGAGCAGGAAAGTATTTTGAGGTCAGAAACGTTGAGAGCCGACTTGATTTTGGTAGTGGAAGATGCCCACGAAATAAGCGACGGCATCGAAAGACTACTCAAGACGGATGGCTATCGTGTAAATCTGGCGAGAGATGAACAGCACGCAATAGAGAGTGTCCAGGTAACGCGTCCCGATCTGATACTGATGAATTGGACAGGATTATGCGGCGACGTTTTCGCCATCGTGCATCGCATACGAGAGCGGGCCGCGGATGGCGACCAGATTCCGGTGGTCTTTTGGTTTGAAGATATCGATGAAGGTGAAGAGGTCGCGGTCGGTGAAAACGTATACTTAACGCGCCCCGATAGCTTCAATCAATTGAGAGGTCTTCTCGACAGCCTCTTGGATCGAGAGATTTCAGGAGTCGCGATGAGTTCGCCACAGAATGAATTATGACAACAAGCAATGGCAGACTGCCTTTCACAATCAGGTTCATGGATACTAAGCCGCGGGTTCTCCTGGAGCTCACCAATACGACGGAGATGACTCTTAAGTCCGTTGAGATTTTGACAGTATTTCTGAAAGACGGAGGGCCAGCCGCGGGTCCTTCGCGTGCGCATATTCGATTCGACCGCAT
Organism: uncultured Acidobacteriota bacterium; assembly: GCA_963826255.1. Classification (GTDB taxonomy): domain Bacteria; phylum Acidobacteriota; class Blastocatellia; order Pyrinomonadales; family Pyrinomonadaceae; genus PSRF01. The sequence continues at coordinate 2,677,647 of CAWGWK010000002.1, read as the reverse complement.
AAACTCTGTGCAACCGAAGGAAAAAGCCGTTGTTTCTCACAGAACCTGGATCGATGGCATGCCGGCTAGTGAGACACAGGATCAAATCGGACGTCTTGAAGTCGTAGCGGGAGCGGTCAAGCCCTATGTCCTGGACATTTCCTGGGAGGATCTGCATGGGAAGACCCAGTTTCAGAGAATTCCAGTCGGTCATTAGTTAGGAACAATTCATGTTATACCCGCAATTGGAACAAAGGTTAAAAGCGTCAAAAAAGGCAGTGAATAGAGCTACGAGCGAAAGCATCGTCGAGCAGTGCAAACAGTATCTTGCGTTACTCGCCGAATATCGAATCCGGCTATACGAGTTGCAGAGAACGCCTGGTGCAAGTCAACCATCACAATCCCCTTCCCTGACCGAAGAAGTCCCGGACCGGAAAACGATTCGTGAAGCGATAGAGACAACTACGCAGGAGCGAAATAGAACTCAACTGCTTCTGCTGTCGTTCACTACAGTTAGCGGCTATGAGGCAGTGGAGATCTTCAACCAACGTAAATACGAAGGACATGACGACTGGGAACTGCGCGCGAGCGGAGTTAAGTTTCGTGGCGGAGACAATAGCGATCTGATGACGGTCCAGGAAGCCGTTGACCTTGCCGGCATGCTTCGACGGGAAGACCACGTCGCACAAAACACCCTTAGCTCCGGTAGTCAGCAAAGTTAAGCGTCACGATCGATGGTCGCTGTCCAATTTCAATTTGGGCCAATCGCTTCGTCAAAATTATTAGTCGTTAGTGCGTTAAATGGGCTTTAGCTGGAAGAACAGCAACACTGCCACCCATATCAGAAGTAGGCTGAGGAATAGCGTGTGCGCTTTTATGCTGAAGGCTTTCTCTTCAGCGACTGCGTATGCCTGGAGGGAACCCGGTCGAAAGGTTCGAAAGCAATTCGGACAGGATGCTGCATCAGTAAAGCAACGACGATGGCAGTTCGGACATTGTGTAAGACTCATATTTTTATTCCCGCCGCTCTCGGCCAATCCTCGTGTTCACCAAATCTCAACATGGTTCAGTGGTATTCGACTACACAAAAAAGGGCTGCTGCTCAACAATCCTTAAGGTTTGGCCCACAAAGCTGGCAACGGCTTTGGGCTCATCCTCATAAACATCGAAGACCGTTAGAACTTTTGTGATCGTCATCAGTTCACGGACACTCTCCGTCATGTGCATTAGCTTGAGCGCTCCGCCTTTGTTGTCGAGAGTTACGTGGCTTGCAATGAGCTCGCCCAGCCCGCTCGAATCAATGTGCTTGACCCAGGCGAGGTCCAAAAGAACCTGAATCTTTCCTTCTCGAGCAAGGCAGCGAATGGACTCGTGCAACGCCATAGTGACGCCGCGGATTCTTTCCCTTCCCTTTAGATCGAGGACAGTCACATCTTCGACGCGGCGCTCATTGAGATAAAGATTAATCATTTGCGTTTCATTCGAATCTGGAAAACTAGTAACGAGGTTTTGCGGTTGGAGGCGGACATTGTCCGCCCCTCCGCGGGGGGAACATCTATCTCGTTTACAGCAACCTGGAAGCAGCCGCCCGTTGGAACGTTGAATTGGCAAACTCGAACGTCTTTACCGTAGGCGTTCCGTCGATCACATCTGAAAGGGTCTTTAACACGTCCGCGTACGCCGTGCTTGCGTAGGCCTCTGCATCTGCTTTGGTCTCCCAGAAGCTGTTGGCGATCGCTTCCGAGCGTTCGGGCGCGATCAGGGTGGTTTCGTCACGGAATCCTTTTTGCCTGCGCAGGATCGGAAGAACCTCGGCCTCGGTGAGGCGGTTGAGTTCTGTAGCTGAATCTGCCTTAAGCTTTAAAGTAACTTGTCGTGCAAACATTCTGTCTCCTCTGTTCTTAAGCTGTTGACTTCAGGTGATCTGGAAAATCCCAGAGGAGCTGAGAAGGGAGTAAGCGAACTCGGTTCGCAGGCACCTTATGCTACCGATGAGTATATGTCAAGTATGCAATATATCTCATAGACATTATCTATCGCATGTGGTACATAGGACCTAACCGAGACAAATCATGATTGAGGTTCGCATAAATGAGTTACTGAAAAGCCGCGGTCGATCTTTCTATTGGCTGTCTAAAGAGACACGTATTAGCCATACGACACTGTGGCGATTGAAGAAAGGCAAGGCACTGGGAATCAATTTTGAAACCTTGGAAAGAATGTGCCAGACGCTGAAGTGTCAACCGGGCGATGTGCTCTCTCACACGAATGGGAAAAAGATCAGTACGAGGCCTGGACTTAAACGACGGCCGGCGAAGTAGCAGTCACTCGCGGTTACAAGTATCCCGCCAGACTCATCTATTTTGTGGAATAGGTTAATCGCGCCTCGCTTGCGACCACTTTTGAACATCACCTGATGAGATCGGCACAGAATCAGGGATCGTATGTGGTCTAACGCACGGACGCCTGTCTTTGTTTAATCCATAGTGGGGGGTCGAACAATTTTGAAATGAGGAGAGTACGATTATGTTGTGGACAATTCTTATAGTGTTGTTACTGCTCTGGCTGATTGGATTTTATGGTGGCTTTGTCACCAGCAGCGTGATTCACCTCTTGCTGGTGGCAGCGGTGGTGGTTCTTGCTCTTAATCTTTTCAGGAGCCGAAACCCGGTATAGGCGCAACAGAGAAGAGACAAAGATAATGGCAAAGCAAATAACCCTTGGTGAACAATCCCGCGCAGCAATTTTGCGTGGTGTGAATAAACTCGCCGACACAGTAAAGATCACACTTGGTCCAAAAGGGCGCAACGTTGTGCTGGACAAGAAATATGGCAGCCCAACGATCACCAAAGACGGCGTGACTGTCGCCAAAGAGATCGAACTCAAAGATGCGATGGAGAATATGGGCGCGCAAATGGTGCGCGAAGTCGCCTCGAAGACCAGCGATGTTGCCGGCGACGGCACAACCACCGCAACCGTATTAGCGCAGGCCATTTTCCGCGAGGGCGTGAAGACGGTGGCAGCGGGTGCGAACCCCATGGCGCTGAAGCGCGGTATTGATAAAGCCGTCGAGCGTGCGACTGAGCAGATCAGGAAAACAGCGAAGCCGGTCACCGAAGATATGATCGCCCAGGTTGGCACGATCTCCGCAAATGGTGACGAAACCATCGGTAAGTTGATCGCGGAAGCGATGCAGAAGGTTGGCAAAGATGGCGTCATCACCGTCGAAGAATCCAAGACGATTGAGACGGCTTTGGAGGTGGTCGAAGGGATGCAGTTCGATCGCGGTTACCTATCGCCCTACTTCGTCACCGATGCGGAAACTATGGAAGCGACACTGGAAAATCCAGTCGTTCTCCTCAGCGAGAAAAAGATTTCATCGATGCGAGATATGCTTCCCATTCTTGAGCAAGTTGCCAAGTTGGGAAGACCGATCTTGATTATCGCCGAAGACATAGACGGTGAAGCATTAGCAACCCTCGTGGTAAATAAATTGCGCGGCACGCTTGGCGTCGCTGCGGTGAAAGCACCGGGCTTTGGTGATCGTCGTAAGGCCATGCTCGAAGACATCGCAATCCTTACGGGCGGCAAGGTCATTAGCGAAGATCTCGGTATAAAGCTGGAAAATGTCATGCTTGAGGAACTGGGCAACGCCAGGAAAGTGACGATTGACAAGGACACTACGACGATCATTGACGGCGGCGGAGACCCCAAAGACTTGCAAGCGCGCGTGAAAACACTCAAAGTTCAAATCGAAGACTCTACCTCCGACTATGACCGCGAGAAGCTGCAAGAGCGGCTGGCGAAACTTGTGGGCGGGGTCGCCATAATTCGCGTCGGAGCGGCCACTGAAACGGAACTCAAAGAGAAAAAGGCGCGCGTTGAAGATGCAATGCATGCGACTCGGGCGGCGGTTGAAGAAGGTATCGTGCCGGGTGGAGGTGTGGTGCTGATCCGAGCTGCGAAAATGTTGGACAAATTCAAACCGTTTAATGAAGACGAACCTGCGGGCGACTCGGACGAGCAGATTGGCGTCAACATCGTCAAGCGCGCACTGGAAGAGCCCCTCCGACAGATCGTCGCTAATGCGGGCAAAGAAGGGTCGGTCATCGTTGCGAGAGTTCGTTCTGAAAAGAACCCGAACATCGGCTACAACGTCGTAACGGAGGAGTTTGAAGATCTCATAGCTGCGGGTGTCATTGATCCCGCCAAGGTAACGCGCAGCGCATTGCAAAACGCAGCGTCGATCGCGGGGTTGATGCTGACAACCGAAGGTCTCATTTCTGAGTTTCAGGAAGACAACAAACCTGGCGTAGTGTCCGGCGGCACGGCTAAGTAAATGAAATTCGTACTTGAACCTGCGAAGCAGGTGTAAGCATAAACCTGCCCGGCAAGATCGAAAAAAGAATGCGAGCCCGCGAACAGGGCCGACAGCCGTCTACAATTACGGGGCTGTCGCCCGCTTCGCGGGCTCAAGCGTTTCTTCTACATGTTTCCTGGGGTTTGCACCCCCAGGCTTTATGCTAACGCCAACGCCTGCTTCGCAGGCGCGAGACAGTTATAGAGGAAGAGTGGAAGCTTCGAACACGTATGTCCGTAGGCGCTCCAAATCAAAGGGTTTTTCCATGCAATCATCACTCCCAGCCGCCAAAGCCTCAGCGTGATAAAGTGGATTGCCCGAACCATCGAGCGCGAGAATCTTAACTTGATCCCGAAGCCCGTTTTCACGAATGCGGCGAGTCGCTTCAAGTCCATCGAGAATAGGAAGACGACTATCCATCAGAATAAGCTGAGGCCTTTCCCGCAAAGCGGACTCCACCGCCTCTAACCCGTTACAGGCTTCCACTACTCGACAGCCCCACTTCTCTAAAAGCATGTGAAGCATTTCGCGCGTGTCATCGTGATCTTCGACCACGAGAATCGTAGGCTGGTGAGCAGTTCGCGTTCGCTGTACGTAGTGGCGAGCTGCCGGTTCAGCTGATTTAGCAATGACAGGAGGCGACATGGGTTTGTGCTTTCGCGAGTGACGTTGAAAATCCTGAACGGAAAGTTGGACTCTTGTTCGGATTGTCTGATTTGTTGATTGTCAGTTTGCTCGATGCCCTCAAATTCGTCTGTGCGCTAACCCACAAAAGACAATTTGGGTCGCTACCCTGAAGAAAACCTTAAATATGTGTGATAGCGCACATACGATTATCTTGCTGCTTCTTAAACTTTCAGTTTCCCGAGAAAGATTAATTGTTCGTTGACTGAGGAGAACGCGCTGTGCAGTTATCGCGAAAACCAACACTCGCTTTGGTAAAGGGTCAGCATTCGACCGCGGATCCGGTTGATATGCTAGTCCCCTGGATAGCGAGCGGCGACGAAGCTTCGTTTCGTCTCTTTTTTGACGCTACGAACGGCATGTTATTCGGTCTCTTGTTGCGTATTCTTGGGCACACTCAAACTGCGGAAGAGGTGTTGGCTGAACTCTACGAAGAAGTAAGACGGAGAGCCGCTCACTTTGGCAAACAGAATGAAAGGCCGCTAACCTGGCTTATACTTATTGCACACCGGCGTGCCATTGAGCGTCTTTGTCGCCAACTAACCATGCATAGCGAGATGTTGCAGAAAAGCGGAGGCAAAACCAAATCAACCTCTTCAATCAACATCACAGAACAACGGCGACTCGTTCGCGCAGCGCTGGATGCAATCCCGCCCCTGCAGCACCGAATCATTGAGCTAGCATTCTTTTCTGGGATGACTAATCTTGAAATTGCAAAGGAGGTTGGGCAGTCGCCCGCGGCAGTGGAGGACGGGATCCGGTATGCGATGTTGCAGCTTTTCGGATTGTTCAAATCCATGGGCTTCACAGTGCAACCCACGATACCAACGCTGGAAGAGGTTTGACTCCCACTGCAATCTATCTACTTGGGTATGTGTGTTAGCGCACTGATCCTTCCCTCCTCAAGCACTATAGTTAATGCGTTCCTTTCGAAAATACCTTTCGACATCCGGGATCGGGCCAGCAACCTTCTTCTTGAGCCGCTTGTAATTTTCAAAAGCTGAAGAAGAGTTGTGATCTTCGCGTCCACAACACTCCATTGATTTCAGCCTGGAATTCTCGGGTGCAATTCCTGAATTGTGACGTGTGCTTAGAACCCTGAAGAGGCTATAGAAGCCGAAAGAAGAAAAATGACCATTATAAAAAGTATTCTTATCCTGTTACTGTTTCCAATCGTCATCGAGCTGGGCGTACAGGCACAGCCACAGCTTAACCGTAATAACGCCCGTCAGGTGGGCAACATGCTTCAACGGCTCGAACGAAGCTCCAGCAGGTTCCGCAACAGTCTCAATGTGGCACTGGTCCAGCGCAGCGTCGACCAAACGCAGCCTCAAAACGACATCAGCACGTTTCAATCTGGCTTTGAGCTCGCGATTAAACAATTCAGGGATAAGTTCTCACGCCGGCTTGCGGTTGCGTCCGACGTTGATGGCATCCTACAAACGGCGTCCCCTATCAACAGCTTCATAAATCAAAATACTCTAAACCCTCGCGTCGAGAATGACTGGGCTTCAGTTCGAACGAATCTGAACACGCTAGCGACTGCCTATGGTGTAAGTGGGCAGTGGGATCAACTAACTCACATGAAGGTTGATGCAAATAGATCGTTCCGGCTGTCGGAAAACGAACTCAATCAGTTAATTCAGCAGCTCGAGAATGGCGGCGACACGTTCCGTGTAAGTCTTACCGATGCTTTTTTCGCGCGCCCTTACGATCGGACCAGAAGTGAGGGCAACATGAATGATGCTCTTCGGGGCTTTAAGAAGGCGATCGATCAAGTGCGCATTCGCTTCGATGCGGAGCAGTTGGTGGCAGACGATGTCCAGCGTCTGCTCGATCAAGCTCAACCGCTCGACAATTTCATGCGTTACAACCCGCTTACGGACCGCCTCAGGAGTGATTGGTCAACATTGCGCGCGAATTTAGGTGTGTTGGCCAAAGCATATAACGTCGCGCCGAGTTGGATAACCACTTCATCTTTACAAACTGCATCCAAGGGCCCCAACCGCCTGACCGGAACTTTTAAATTGGATTCGTCTCGCAGCGACAACGCGCGCGACAAAGCGCAGCGCGCGACTCAGAATTTGCGCACCGATGAACGTCAGGTAGTTGCCGACCTAATTCTCGCGCGACTTGAATCTCCTGAGATGCTGATGATCGAGCGGCGTGGTACAACGATGACTATTGCTTCTTCGCTGGCGCCACGATCCACATTCGAGGCAGATGGCCGTGAGCGTCAGGAGCAACTTCCCAACGGCAGATCGACTAAGGTGACAGCGACGTTGCGTGGGGAACAATTAGTATTTAGTTCGAACGGCTACAAAGAGAATGATTTTAATGTCACTTTCGATGCAACTGAAAACGACAACAGTCTGCGAGTACGTCGTCAAATCTATTCCGACAGGCTAATTCAACCGGTTGTCGTCGATAGTGTTTATGACCGCACTGCCGATGTCGCAGAGTGGAACGTCTCCAACGATTCACGACCGATCGCGGGTAACACGACCGCAACCAGCGGTGAATTCATCGTGCGAGATGGTGAAAGCCTGGTAGCCGTTCTGAACAATGACTTGACTACGAAGCAGACGAAGCAGGGCGATCGGTTCACCATGACCGTACGCCGGCCCAGCCAATACGAAGATGCAGTCATCGAAGGCACGGTTGGGAACGTTGATGAAGGTGGGCGCTTGAAGGGTCGGTCCGAAATGTCACTCACTTTCGATACGATCCGGCTGCCGAACGGTCAAACGTACAGGTTCGCGGGAATTCTCGAAAGCGTTCGAACGCTGAATGGTGACGCTATCAAGGTTGATAACGAAGGAAGCGCGCAAGGCGCAAACCAGACTACGCAAACGATCCAACGCGCGGGAATTGCTACCGCTGTGGGGGCCATCATTGGCGCCGTCGCCGGGGGTGGGAAAGGAGCAGCGATCGGCGGAATCATTGGCGCCGCAGGCGGAGCCGGCTCTGTTTTTATTCAGGGCAAAGACAACCTCGAGCTTCCGAGCGGCACGGAACTAACGATTCGATCCAGTGGACCAAGGTAGCCAGATAACACGATCGCAGGAACAACAATGGAACAGAACGAGCCGATAGTTTTGTAGAAGACGCGTAAAGGCTCTTCAGACAACCAACAGCTTCAGAAGTATCGCGTTTAACTTATGGACAGTTGCGCGATCTTCGCGCCCGTGTACAACAAGAAGCACGCAACGATTTTGCGCATCTCTTGAACCGTGGATCGTCGCTGGAGTAACTAGAAGACCATCCAACTATCGGGGGAACAAACGTCATGTCCGAAAATTCTGCCGCCTGATAGATCTCCGCTGACCACGCCTCATCGTGAACCCATATCCGCCAATGGCCTCAACCGCGCGGATCAGACTCTCATCCTTTGTTTTTTTCCGTCACACTTCGCTCTGATAAGCAGTTCCGCGCTGGCTATGCGACGGAAGTGCGCTCAATTTGTTTTATACTGAAGTAAATAATTGAGGCTTAAGCCACCTTAGCCAGTCTTTGATGCTAGGAGGATGGAGTTTTTGATGATGATGCGTAAATTGATAATGGTTGCGGTGGCAGTATTTCTACAGATGCACATCGGCGCCGGTCATCTTTTTGCCCAGACCGAAAATATCACTCGTCAGGAAATGCTTCGAGGCTCAGTAACACCCGAGCGGGAATGGTGGGACGTGCTGCATTACCACCTGAACGTAGAGTTCTTGCCTCAAACCAAACGCTTGAGAGGATCGAACACAATAACTTTCAAGACTCTGAAAGCCGGAAACAAAATGCAGATTGTTTGCAGCCGCCGTTAGCGATTACAAAAGTTACTCACGGCAACTCGCAACTCAAATTCGAACGTGAGGGAAATGTTTATTGGGTAATATTCGAGAAGGAACTTGCAAAAGGAGTAGAAGACAAGATCGAAGTAGCTTACGAAGGAGTTCCGGTTGTTAGTAAGAATCCGCCCTGGGTTGGTGGTATAACCTGGGGAAGAGACGATCTTGGCGAGCATTTTATTGTTACGACCGCCCAGGGGATCGGAGCAAGTATCTGGTGGCCGAATAAAGATCATGGAGCTGACGAACCTGATCGCGGAATGCAGATTAGTGTAACCGTGCCGGACCAGCTAGTGGCAGTTTCTAACGGTCGTTTGAAAAAGAGGGATCATGATGTTGCTGGTAAGAAGAAGACCTTTCACTGGGAAGTCTTGAACCCGATCAATAACTATGGCGTCAATGTGAACATCGGCAACTACGTAAACTTTTCTGAAAAGTATAAGGGCCAGGGTGGTGTGTTGGATGTGGACTACTGGGTCCTGCCTCATCAGAAAGACGCTGCGATGCGGCAATTCAAGGAAGTTGCCCGCACACTCGAGGCGTTCGAACACTGGTTTGGAAAATATCCTTTTTATGAAGACAGCTTCAAACTCGTTACAGTTTCATATCCCGGAATGGAACATCAAAGCTCAGTTACTTATGGCAATTGGTTTAGGAATGGCTATTTGCAACGCGACCCGTGTGGCTGCGGCGTCGGCTTTAAGTTCGACTTCATCATTGTTCACGAATCAGCGCATGAGTGGTTCGGCAATAACATCTCGATGAAAGACGCTGCTGACATGTGGATTCATGAAGGCTTCGCGAATTACTCAGAGAACCTTTTTGTCGAATACCACTTCGGGAAAAAAGATGCGGAGGATTACGTTGCCGGTACTCGTCGCGGCGTTAGCAACGACAAACGAATCATCGGCGTTTATGGATCAAACAGACAAGGATCGGGAGACATGTATCCGAAAGGCGGAAACATGTTGCACACCATCCGCCACATCATCAATGATGACGCGAAATGGCTCTCGATCATGCGTGGGCTCAATGCTGATTTCTGGCATCAGACCGTCACCACCGAACAGATCCAATCATACATAGCGAAGAAGGCCGGTATCGATCTCAGCAAGGTATTTGATCAATACCTGCGAACGACAAACATTCCATTGTTGAAGTACGAATCAAATGGCAAGACATTGTCGTTTAAGTATGAAAGAGTCGTTAAAGGATTCGCTATGCCGGTTCGAGTAACCGTCAATGGCAAGGAGATGGTGATCACGCCGACCGAAGTAAAACAGACTCTTGACCTCCCCGAAGAGATCAAAACATTTGCGGTTAATCGCAATTACTATATTGCGGTAGAGAAAGATGATCTGTGACTTCTCCAATCCGCCCCAAAATGGCTGGAGCTTAGCGGTGGTGTTTATTCCTGTCCCAATTTGGAAAGACTGAGACTCAACGTATATGAGTATTTGGTCGCATCTTAAAAAGAACCGTGCGTCTCCGAGAAGTAAGAACCGCCAGATGCTTTCAGCTTTGAGCACCCATTATGAGGTAGATATTTTTTACGGCGGCTTAGAAGAGAAAATGCGTTTTGCCGAGGCTCTCGCAGGCTACGATCTGCCTCCCAAGACCGTCAATTTTGCGTTGTTCGACACTGAACGGTGCGGCTGCGCGATTGGAGCGAACAGGAATGCGCTGCTGCTGCATACGATCGGAGACAAAATCTTCTCCGCCGATGATGACATCATCTGCCGCATTGTCACTGCTTCAACGGCGAATGAAGGGCTTGCCCTGGACTCGAGCGGCGATTTCATGCAGTTCTGGTTCTTTCCGGAACGAAAAAATGTCTTGCAGTCTGATTTTATTGATCGAGACGTGCTGAAAACTCACGAACTTTTATTAGGAAAGACTTTAGCCAGTTGTTCAGCAAACGCTCTAAATCATTCGCAGCTATTTCTTGACAAGGTGAACTGTCGCCAAATCAGAAGTATTCAATCCGGACTTGGAACGGTGCTCACCACGCTTAATGGCACTGTTGGCGACTCTGGTACAACTGCGCCGGTCCATTATTTAACGCTCGCCGGCAACTCGCGGCACCGCCTTACTGAATCAAAGTCAGCTTATCGTTCCGCTTTCTCTAGTCGCGAGGTCTTGCGCGTGGTTGACCGTTTATATATCAGCGACAAGGGGTGGTTTGCAGCGGGCGCCGTCGGGCTTGATAATCGCGTTCTCCTGCCTCCTTTTATGCCGGTGCAACGAGGCGAGGACGATCTATTTGGTTTTACTGCGCGGGCTTGCTTTAGCGACGGCTACTTTGCTTATCTTCCAGAAGCCATTCTTCATTCACCGGCAGAAGCCAGGAGTTATCAACTCAACAGTCTTTACGACTTTGCATCGAGTCTTCGTTTGCACAATATAGTGCTCGCCTGCATTACATCGTTCAATGTCTGGCCGGCCATGATGAGCACGAAAGAGAGGTTTGCGGCGCTTGGTAGACACCTGATGGAATTGGGCTCCATGACTCTTCGGGATTTCGAGGAATTCGTCCGAATCAATTTATTGCGTCTTCAGAGTGACTGCATTTCCTTTCTGATGGCCCAGCTTGAGGCACACGACAGCACACCAGACTTCTGGGCCAACGATGTCGAAGGCTTCATCGATACTTTACAGACCTCAATGGTGGGTGAAGATTACCTGGTGCCGCAAGACCTACTTGAAAATCGCACCAGTGACGAAGCTCGCGAACTCTCTCAGCGTTTAGTTTTAAATTTCGGCGAGTTGCTTTACTGGTGGCCTGAAATCGTCAACGCGGCCAGAGATCTCCGTTCTAAAGGACAACGTTTGGCGGCTCCCGTCTAGAGGGCCGCCTTCGGTTTAGTTATTGAGCTGGTACTCGAGCCACTACCTGGCGAATCTCGTTGAGCAGTTGGAACTGTCCATTCTCCTTCTCCATGTCGTGTGCACCTGAGCCATACAAATCAGCAAGGACAAAACCACGCTGTGCGTCCGGATCTTCAGTTAAAAACAGCACATAGGATTTGTTATTTTCCAGTGGATTTCCAACCGGCGGAGTGAACTTTGATGAGGCTGCGCCTTCGGGAACTATTTTATCTGAACCCTCAACGACGATTGGCTTCTTGAGAGTTTTCAACTGATTTTTCTCGGTGACCTCGGAACCATCAGGTTTGAACATAACAAGGCCACCAGGCATACTCACGCGAACGATGCTGTGTGGCTGCAAAGGTCCATGAATGACTTCATCGACCCGAACCGTGTAATGTGTGTTGACACTTTCTTTATCGGCTGACAGGCGGCATATGTTTGATACGACAGTTCCGACTACAATCGCAGAGCTTCGGTCCATCAGGTCCTGAAGCTGAGATTCGCCGAGAACCGCGCCACTCAAAGCCTGGTTGCCGGCCGAGCCGGTACGTGGCGCCTCAGTGGTGTTGTCAGCCGATATTAAGCTGGTTCTCCTCAATCCGCTTATCGCTGCAAGAATAAGTATCATGCATCCCAAAATAACCAGACCGAGCTGAACGTAGCTCTTTTTCAAATGGTGTTTCATTGCCGCTACTCCTCTTGCGGACCCTTGTCTCAATAACAGTTAATTCCGAGAAACTGATAGGTGTTACCCATAAAGTAGCATCCGCCACTACCGTAGCATTGATACCAACTCGTTACCTGCACCGCCATGTAGCAAGCCGGCCTGCGATCGTAGTAGTCCTCGGGCCTGGGAGTCGTTCCCCCACCGCCGCCTGTAGACGGGGGATTTGGTGCTGGTGCATTCGTCGTGTTCGGATCGTAATTACCGTTTTGCTTGGCGGCATTGACGTCGCACGTGGTCGGAGTAGTAACGCCATCAGTGGCATTGTAATTAGCACCATCAGGACATGCTGAAGGATCGGCTGCACGCCAGGAGGCGACTGCTGCGTCTGAAGAACAGGGCGGAGCATACCCCATGATGGTCTTGCTCCTGGAACAGTCGCAAGCAGGGGTGCAGGCGCCCGGCTCGCAATTCTTGAGGCCGAACAAGGCATGGCCCAATTCGTGCAGCATCACCTCCATCACGGCTTGTTGCGACGTTACTCGTGAGTCAATAGTGACAGTGACGGTCCCGTCGGCATTTCTCACGGAGGTGCCTCGCACTCCACCGGCTGGTGTTCCAAAGATCACCTTGACATTTTGTGACGTGGCCGAGCCCAGATACGTGAATTGGTCCACGACTATTCCTGAAGCGTTGCCGGTAGAGCTGTTGACTTTCTGCCACTCCGCAAAAGCACTTCTTGCCCCGGCCTGTTGTGTACCGTTAGCGCCGCTGATATTTACCTTGAGTTTTGAATTTTGCGGGAAAGCCTGTGAAGAGCCGTAACCCTGCACAGTCGTACAATCCGGAGTTTGCCCGTGAACCGGTGTAAGGCGTGCAAAATTCAAGCTCATCAGGCATAAGCTGAGTATCGTAAACAAGGAGAAGTGAAAACGGTAAATACGCCGGAATTTCATGGCCGTTTACCTCCCTCCTTGATTTGACCCCGAAGACCTGACGATAAGCTCTTGCAACTCGTTCAGAAATTGTTGCTCATCAACGTCCTTGTATTTGTCGAACTGCCAAGCGCTCGTCAGCTCAATGCTTGAGCCATCCAGCGGGACGATGCGTCCGCCTTTCAACTCATAAGCGGTCAGGATGGAATAATCTCCCTCTGCATTCTCTCTCTTGAGAAAGAACACATATCGTCCGTTGAGTTGTGGAAAAGCTTGCCCGATAACCCGGTAAACATTGGTGCGACCAGATGGGAGTCGGAGTCGTCCGCCGAGGCGCTCTGCGATGATTGGGGTGCCCGGACTGAGCGCTTGTTCGTCGCCCTTGAGTGTTTTGTCAATGACCACTTTGAACTCGGAATAGATGCTGGTCTTATCATCGGTCAGGTAAGCTTGAGCGTCGATGACTCGACCTATGAGAATGGCGTCACTGCGGTCCACCGGCAGAGCGGGAAGTCCCACTTCCCAATCATTAGTGAGAACTGACTCTCCTCCCTTATACGACTTATCGACAAAGCCACTGACTCCGCCGTGCCGCCGGTTCTTTTTCTGTCTCCCCGAGTCAGTGGCTTGTGACGCGTTGTAATCAACCACAGGCACTGTATCCGGATTGAGTTTGGACAACTTGCGATTTTTGTTTTGGGCGCTCTTAATCTCGTTGGTCTCACTTTGGGAATGCAAGGCGGACCATTGCGCTGCCGCCAGTACCAATATCAAGAGGAATGGGAATACGAGCCCCGCTTTAATCCTCCAATTGCTTCTCTTGCTATTCATAGCGTGCTCTCTTTCTTACATCACAACAGATCTATTACCTTCTTTGACTTCGTCAAAGCTAAGTGGCGCCAGCGTCCCTATTTGAACCTCCAAATGGGTCGGAAGTTTCTGTAGAGACTTTCGCTTCTAAGGTCGGGTAGTCAAGAGTGCGAGGGAGTTTGGGAGCTTCTTAATAGCTGAAAGCTCTGCTCCTAATGTTGCTTAAATATCTCGAAAATTTAAAACTTATTCAAGATCGGAAGGTAGGAAATGCGATTGGTAAGTTTCTCCGATCGCCTCGCCCACGTTGCAGTAAACGTTCGCTCCCCGACTCAATTGCTTGTCAGTTGATTCTATTACCTCGCGGATAATCCGTTACTTCAACAGGCGTGATGATGACCTGCTATTATCACTCTCCTATTTAGAGGAGGAGTCCAAGGGTGCGAAAAAAATATTTCTTCTTCGTAGTTTGCCTGCTTTCAACAGTTGTTGTTTGCGGGCAGACAGCCGCGAATACAACTGCACTAAAAACCGCGCTTCAACTCAAACTCGATGAGTGGCACAAGGCGGGCAGCTTTCCAGGCGCGACACTCGGTGTGGTCCTTCCGAATGGCGAATCCTTCGGCCTTGCGGTTGGCTTTTCAGATCGCGAGACCAGAACGGCGATGAAGCCAACCGATCGGATGCTGGCAGGGAGCGTAGGTAAAACCTTTGCCGCCGCAACTGCCTTGCAGTTGATCAAGGAAGGAAAGATCGGACTAGACGATAAGATCGAAAAATACCTGGGACGTGAACCTTGGTTTGCACGTCTGCCGAATGCGAAAAACATCACAGTACGACAGTTAATGAACCACACGAGTGGTCTTGTGCGTTATGAATTCAAAGACCAGTTCACGAAAGACTTAACCGCGAATCCGGAAAAGGCATGGAAACCCGAAGAGCTCGTGGCTTATTTGCTTGATGAGAAACCTCCATTCGAGGCCGGCAAGGGCTGGGACTATTCCGACACCAACTACATCGTTCTCGGAATGATCATCGAAAAAGTAACGGGCAGAAAGTTCTACGACGAAGCAAACAGACGCGTGCTCAAACCTCTCAAGTTAACGGACACAATTCCGCAGGATGGACCAAGATTAAGAGGCGTGGTCCAGGGTTATGCGGGCCCCAGTAATCCATTTGGCGGCACTGATGCAATGATCGTTAACGGGAAGTTTGCGATCAATCCGCAGTTTGAGTGGACCGGAGGTGGCTACGCTTCAACGGCGCATGATCTCGCGCGTTGGGCCAAAATGTTTTACGAAGGCCAGGCGTTCTCGCCGGACCTCCTGCCGCAAGTCGTTGACGGCGTTCCTGCTCCGATGCTCGGACGTGAAAGTAAATATGGCCTCGGAGCAATCATCCGCAAAACGCAAGTCGGAACGTCTTACGGCCACAGCGGCTTCTTCCCGGGATACATGACCGACATGATGTACTTCCCGGAGCATAAAGTCGCGGTGGCTGTACAAGTGAATACCAGCGTCGGCCGTAGCCTCGGCAAGCCGCTAAGTCGAGTGTTGGTTGAGGTGATGGAGGTGATCACGAGGGGCTTAGTCACAAGAGGCACATAAGCACAAATGTCTCGCTTAAGTTTTGTGCTTTTTGTGCCTCTTTGTGGCGCTACTTCACCGCAAGTGTTGCTTAAAGAATTCGAGGGTGCGAGTCCATGCGAGTTTGGCCGCCTCTTCGTCATAACGTGGTGTCGTGTCGTTGTGGAAGCCGTGCTGTTTACCGTCGTACATGTGAACCTGATAGACCTTGTTGTTGGCCTTGAGTGCCGCCTCGTAGGCCGCGATGCCCTCGTTTATTCGTTGGTCGTTGCCCGCGTACTGCAACAACAGCGGCGCGGAAATTTTGGGAACATCATCCACGCTCGCCTGACGTCCGTAGAACGCGACTCCCGCATTTAGATCGGGGCCCAGTCGCACGGCCAGTTGATTCACCATCCCGCCGCCGAAACAAAAACCGACTGCACCCAGTTTGCGTGTCGAATCTGAACGCGCTTTAAGCCACTTCGCCGCCGCCACAAAGTCTTCGGTCATCTTCTTTCCGTCCACTTTGCGGAAGGCTTCGGCGCCTTTCTCATCGCTGCCCGGGTAGCCGCCCACAGAAGTTAACCCATCAGGCGCAAAGGCAATGAAGTTGGCGAGGGCAAGTCGCCGCGCGACGTCCTCGATGTACGGGTTGAGCCCGCGGTTCTCATGGATGACGAGCACAACCGGGAGCTTTCCATTTTTTGCCGGACGCGCGAGATAGCCTTTGATCGAGCCGTTTCCTTCGGGTGACTGCACAGTCTCGTAACCCACCTTGATGCGTTTATCGTCTGGCGGGACCTGCTGCGCCCACGCATAGTTGGGCCTGAGGCTTTCGAAAATCGCGGCGACAGTAAGGCCGCCGACCGCGAACTTGGCGGCGCCATCGAGGAAAGCGCGCCGGCTGATGTCGCCGTGCTGGTATTCGTGAAAGAGGTCCAACAACTCCTGCGGGTAATCGCTTGCTACTTTGCGTTCCATTCTTTCTCCTTGTAATCGGTTAAGTGGGATAGTTGATTCTATTACCTCGCGAGTAATCCGTCACTACAACACACGTGATGAATGACGGTGAGGTCGTTTAAGGCTCAGAGCGTCCTGATTACTCATCTGTCTCGTTCCCTGAAAATCCGTGTTTCTCACGAGCCTTCTGCGCCTCTTCAATGCTGCGGGAACTTAAACACGCTGCGCGGATACTGTTTTGGTGAGATGGCCCAATAGCGGGCGCATGCCGCAAGAAACGCTCGAAGTCAGTTTCCTGGGACTCAGCCGCGGATGCTTTGTTCATTTCCTCAATTGAGCGGAACTTCTGTACCGGCATATCCCGCAAAACCTGCTGTCGCCCGCTGCGCGGGCTCACAATTCTTATTCTGATGGTCCTAGGGTTCCGCGAGCAAGCTCGCTCCACCCTAGGCTACATGCTCACACGCGCTTCGCGCGTTGGTCCACCTAGGTCAGCGTGTGTTCGAAAATTTTTAGCGCGCAAAAACTGACGGCAGAATAGACTGCGCAGCGGGCGTCCGCATTAGCCCGCGAATGCGCGTTCGCATTACCCGCCAATGCGCGTCCATTAGCCCGCGAATGCGGGCGGAAGCATTTAGCCTAGGGTGGAGCGAGGGTTTGCGAGCGAAACCCTAGGTCAGTATGTTAGAAAAATTTCCAGCCCGCGAAGCGGGTGACAGTGCGAATCCCTCTGCTCCTGCAATCATTCGCGTAAATCTGTGGCTCAATGTTGTTCTAGTCTGCAAGACCTTTCATAAGGACCAATAATTAACCATGCTCAGCAGCCAATTGCCTTATCAAAGTTAACCCCAATTCTTACCATAGTTCATTCACCGAACAACGAGTTATTATCTCTGCGTTCGTCACATGGATTACGACACTACTGACATCCCCGTTGTTTACGACCGGGGCCGCGACCACGGGCCGGAGGTTCTCCAGCTTTGGATGAATGTCGTCGCATCAAGTGTCAGGAAGCAGCGCATCAGGACCATCCTCGATCTGGGCTGCGGGACCGGGCGCTTCTCCGAAGCTCTCGCGGCTCATTTCGACGCGGAAGTTATCGGAATTGATCCATCCAAGAAGATGTTGGACCAGGCGCGGATGAAGTTGAGTGACAGCCGCGTTCGATACGAGCTTGGCCGTGGCGAAGCGATACCTCTCCCCGACGATTCTGTCAACCTCATCTTCATGTCAATGTGTTTCCATCACTTTGACGATGAGAGGCTCGCGGTGCGCGAATGTCGCCGGGTGGCTCGCGACGGGGCGGCCACGCTTCTGCGCACTGGTACTCGCGACCGCATTCTTTCATATCCTTATGTGGAGTTCTTTCCAGAGAGCCGCCCGATTCTGGAAGATTGTCTTCCGACCGGAGTCATGATCCGAGAGGTTTTCGAGTCGGCAGGATTTACTACCGTTAGCTCGAGTGTCGTCACACAGAAGATCGCTGAGGACTATGCGACTTATGCCGAAAAACTAGCAGCGGGAGCGGACTCAGTCCTCGCTCAATTGTCTCAGTCTGTTTTCGAATCTGGCATCGAGGCCATGCGTGTTCATGCAGCCTCCGTCGGCGACAAACCAGTCTATGAGCCGATTGACCTTTTTGTCTTTCGTTAGTAGTGCTTCAGCTCCTGGTACGTTGCTGTCCGCATATTAATTCATCAAATTTATAATTCCCTGCCGCGCTCAGGCAGTATATTTTTGCGCGTTAACTGTGGGAGGAAAGCAATGAGTGGAGAGATTTCGCGCCGGACATTTTTACGCGGAACATTGGCGGGGGCTATCGTCGTCGCGGGGTTTGATATTGGACTACGTAGTTGGGTGAGCGCGGCAGAGCTTGAGCATCGGGCGACTGCGTTGGCCGAAGACTTCCCCGTCTTTGACGGCGTGCTACTGCTGGACGAGTCTTCACGCACGGCGGCAGCCGACGACTTCGGGCATTTAGTGCATCGCCAACCGTTTGCTGTCTTGAAGCCCGGTTCAGTGAACGATGTCGTCAAGTTGGTCAGGTTTGCACGGCGCAACAACATTCACGTTGCGGCGCGGGGGCAAGCTCATAGCACGCAGGGACAGGCGCAAGTCGAGGCCGGCGTAGTCATCGATATGGCAACGCTCGCCACCGTGCACGAGATCAACCCGACGAATGCACTCGTTGATGGCGGCGCGCGTTGGCTTGATCTGGTTGCGCAGACTATTCCGCAAGGGCTGACGCCGCCGACACTCGTGGACTTTCTGGAGTTGAGCGTTGGCGGGACACTCTCGCTCGGCGGCATCGGCAGTCAAGCGTTCCGCCAAGGTCCGAACGTGGACAACGTCCTGGAGTTGCAGGTGGTCACGGGCGAGGGCGAACTCGTCGCTTGCTCGGCGACCCACAATACCGCGCTGTTCGACGCTGCGCGCTCCGGCCTCGGACAATTCGGGTTGATCGTGCGTGCGCGTGTGCGACTCATCCCAGCCCCGCCGAATGCGCGGCTCTATCATGCGTTTTACAGTAATCTCACAGCGTTTTTGTCTGATCTCGAAAAGTTAATTGACGATGGCCGCTTCGATACGGTACAGGGCTTTGCCGTGCCGGATGGTACGGGCAACTGGCTCTATCAGCTGGAGACTTCGAAATACTTCACGCCTGGTCACGAGCCAGATGATGCCGGCTTACTGAGCGGGCTCGCCTTCAATCCCGGCACACAGTCGGCGCAGGATATGACTTACTTCGATTATCTGAATCGCCTTGCGCCGCTGGTCGCCTTTCTCCGCCAGATCGGCGTCTGGGCACTTCCGCATCCGTGGGTCAACCTATTTGTCCCCGCCGCCAATGCGCAGACCTTGATCGGCGAGACATTGGCAACCCTAACCGTGGACGACGTTGGCCAAGGGCCTATACTCATCTACCCGTTCAACCGCGAACTGTTCCGCACACCGTTCTTCCGCGTGCCCAACAGCCGTCACTTCTTCGTCTTCGCGCTCCTGCGCAACGCTGTGCCGCCCACGCCCGAGCGGGCCGCACAACTGATCGCCGACAACCGCAGACTGTTTGAGCGTGCTGCGATGCTCGGCGGAAAGCGTTATCCTTTCGATTCCGTCCCGATGACAAGACTCGACTGGCAGAAACACTATGAACCTTTGTGGGGAGCCTTTGTGAGCGCGAAACGTCACTTCGATCCGGCCGGGATTTTGACGCCTGGGCAGGGCATCTTCTAAGTGATACAAGCCGCCGGCAGACTGTTTCGCAAATACGAGATTACGTGTCATCGCGACTAACCTTCGGATTTCAGGAGCGGCAGGGCATCTTTCGTTCTTCTTCATGTCTTAAGTTTCTCCAAGTTGTTACTACCGGTCCCGCAGCAACTTCTCGGGACAAAAACTGAAGCAAAAAGCAGGAGCTCTCGGTGCGTAACCGCACAAACCGCTCCGCGGACCGGCGGCTATCATCCGAGCCACATTTAAGACCACCGTGGTCCGACAGCAAGTCCAAGAGGCGAAGTCTGGCTGCACGAGGGTTCTTTCGTGCGTCAGGTCTGAAAGGAGAGATGAGGATGCGGAAAGCAACGTTACCGAGGCTGCACGTCACGGCTGTAGCCCTTTTTGCCGCCGTCATCGTCGCTGCGTGCGCAGCGCCACAGAAAGCCGAGGTGAAACAGGACCCGCCGCAGGCACAGCAACAGGTCACTCCCGAGGCGAGCAAACAAACCAAAGAGGTCAAGAGAGACGTTCCTTACGTGCCCACGCCGCAGAACGTTGTGGATGAGATGCTCAGGCTGGCGGGTGTCACGAAGGGCGACGTAGTTTATGACCTCGGGTGTGGCGACGGTCGACTGGTGATCACCGCTGTAAACAAGTTCGGCGCAAGCCGCGGCTTCGGAGTTGACATCGATCCGCAACGCATTGAAGAAAGCAACGCGAACGCGAAAGCCGCAGGCGTGACCGACCGTGTCAGGTTCGCCGTACAAGACCTCTTCCAAACAGACTTGAAGGACGCCACAGTCGTCACGCTATACCTGCTGCCCGAAGTGAACCTCAAGCTGCGACCCAAGCTGCTTAGCGAACTCCGGCCGGGAACACGCGTGGTCTCGCACTCCTTCGACATGGGCGACTGGAAACCGCAGAAGGCCATCACAGTCCAGCCAGGCGGCCAGAGGCTCTACCTCTGGACCATCCCGGCGAAGACCAGCCAAAGTACCCCGACGGCTACGCCCTAGTTCTCCAGGCGCGCGTGCGCCGCGAGATACGTAATCGGCAAACGTGTAACGCCGCTTCCCCCACGGAAATTTCGAATGCCTTGTCAGGTGCCGGAGGGGGAATGATCGATCGGATAAGGGTGAAAGCCGGCGGGCGGGGTACGCCCGTACCCACGCTCACGCTTAAAGACGCGGTGGCGATCACTGTAGGGATCGTCGTCGGCGCGGGCATCTTTCGCACACCGTCGCTCGTGGCCGCTAACGCTTCCAGCGAGAGTACCGCGCTGCTCATCTGGCTTGCCGGCGGGCTTGTGACTTTAGTCGGTGCCTTGTGCTATGCCGAACTGGCCACTACATACCCGCACACTGGCGGAGATTATCACTACCTGACACGTGCCTACGGCAGGCCGATCGCATTTCTCTACGCATGGTCGCGCATCGCGGTGGTCCAGACCGGGTCCGTCGCGCTGCTCTCTTTTGTAGTCGGTGATTACGCCTCGCAACTCTTCAGTCTGGGCGCATACTCTTCCTCGGTTTATGCAGCGCTGGTTGTTGTGGCACTGACTGCCTTGAACGTGGCGGGCGTGCGGCAAGGATCGGGCGCGCAGAATTGGCTGACGGCTGTCGAAGTGCTCAGCCTGATACTCGTCATCATCGCTGGACTAGCGTTCGCAACTGCGGACGCACCTGCCACAGCCGCTCCGACCGCGCAGGGTACGTCCCAGGCATCTCTCGGTCTGGCGCTCGTGTTCGTCCTGCTGACTTACGGCGGGTGGAACGAAGCCGTCTACGTTTCGGCTGAGGTAAATAATCCGCGGCGGAACATCGCGCGAGCGCTGCTCCTCAGCATCGGCCTCATCACGGGTCTGTACCTGCTGGTTAACTGGGCGTTTCTGCGCGGCCTCGGCCTGCAAGGGCTGGCCGCTTCCGACGCTGCGGCGGCCGACCTGATGCGGCGCGCAATGGGTGAAGGCGGAGCGCGTTTCGTCAGTGTCCTCGTCGCTGTTTCGGCGTTGACGTCGGCGAATGCCACCGTGATCACTGGTGCGCGAACCAATTACGCACTCGGCCGGGACTTCCGACTGTTCGACTTTCTTGGGCGCTGGCACGAGCGGGCGCACACGCCCACCAACGCGCTAGTCGTGCAAGGCGTGATCGCGTTGGCGCTGGTATTTGCGGGGTCGTTCGCGCGCGAGGGTTTCACAACCATGGTGGAATACACTGCGCCCGTCTTCTGGTTCTTCTTCTTCCTCGCGGGACTGTCGCTGATTGTCCTGCGGACGAGAGAACCGGAGGCTGAACGTCCGTTCAGCGTGCCGCTCTACCCGCTCACACCGCTCCTCTTTTGTACGGCTTGCCTCTACATGTTGCAGTCGAGCCTCACCTACACAGGTGCGGGCGCGCTCGCGGGTGTGTTGGTGCTGCTCGCAGGGATACCTGTTCTCTTGTTCGCGAAGCAGCGCGAGCGCCGACCGGCTGAGGTGAAGTATGTGGAAAGAAGACACGAGGCTTGAATCGGCCGGAGTGCAAGGCCCGCGAACGCGGGCGGGAGCATAAAGCCTAGGCGTGGAGCGAGGCTTTGCGAGCGAAACCCTAGGTCAACATGTATTTAAAAGTTCAGCCCGCGGTAGCGGGCGACAGCGCCGGATCCGCAACCTCTATCGCCCACTTCGCGGGCTCACAATTCTTAATCTATTGATCCTAGGGTTCCGCTCGCAAAGCCTCGCTCCACCCTAGGCTTTATGCTTCCGCCCGCTTCGCAGGCTGGGATTCCGCTCGTAAAACCTCGCATCGAGACAACGCCGACAGCGTTGACACAATCGATGCTACACATCCATATTGACCCGCGCAGGCACGAGTGCTAGAAGTCCTGCTGGTCCACTTTAAAGAGAGCTATCTGGTTTATGCAGGAGGTAAACGATGGGCTCAATCCTAAACGAGGGCGATCGGGCCACAATCGATCGAAGGGTGCGATCGCTGTCGGTATCGTCCACCGGGCGGTGGGGCAGCATGGACGTAACGGGCATGCTGAAGCATCTCCGCCTGTCAACGCGCATGGCCCTTGGAGAGTTGCCGGTGCCTTCGGTGAACAAGCGAGCGTTCCAGATGTTTCCCCTCAAGCACCTCATTCTCTACGTGCTTCCGTTCCCGAAGGGAGCGCCAACGGCGCCCAGGTTGAAGCCCGACGTAGTGGAGTCGTTTGAAGAGGAGCGCGCAGCAGTGCTGGAGTTGCTGGAGCGAATCGGAACGGGGCTGCGTGATGGCGTTGGACCAACTCATCCGCTGTTTGGGCCTTTGACATGGCGCGAATGGGGCGTGGTCACGTACAAACACGCCGACCATCACCTAAGACAGTTCGGAGCGTAGGGAGCGCCGAATAACGGTTGCTTACTTTCCTTCCAAGGAGATTGAAATGGCAGCATATTGTTTCTTCGACGTTCATGAGATCACCGATCCCGAGAAAATGGCGAAGTACCGAGCGGGAGTTCTTGCAACGGTTGAGCAGTACGGCGGACGTTACCTCACAGTAGGAGGTAAGTGCGATGTCGTCGAAGGTGACTGGCAACCGGTCTTTCCGGTGATTATAGAATTCCCGAGTCTGGAGCAGGCACATCGCTGGTACGATTCCGAAGAGTACAGAGATTTGAAGGCGTTGCGACTCGCAGCCACCAGAGGTAACGCGGTGTTCATCGAGGGTAACGAATTCCAATCCTAGTTTGACAGGGAAGGAACTCGGGAATTACCAATGAAGGATAAAGAAAATAAGTCTCCTACGAGTTCACTTGCACTTGTCGGTTTCGCGGCTGGGGTGCTTACCGTTCTCCTCGTTGTCTTCGCAATCAAGGGCTGCTGATTACCGCCGCAGCTCATACTGACAGTACCGATCCTTGACTGCGATTGAACGGCATAATAATCTGCGTCTGCTTTTAGCCTCGATTCTGTTTTCTCTCAAACCCAAACGTGACATCGCACCGCATTCTTCCAGCGTAAAAGGAGATTTTATGATCCAACTGCAAGTGTCGATTTCCGCGCCTTCACTTCCTCAAAAAGACGGCATCATTGAGCAAGGTGAACGTGAAATTCAACTGTTTGCTGCTCGCGATATTTACGAGTACAACGACGTTTCGGATCTGCCGATGCCAATGGGAGCCAGTAAAGCGGCGCTTGTGCAGGTCCCTGGATTGCTTGACTGGGTTGAAGGACAAGGTGAAAACCAGCTAAAGATTTTGGCAGACCTCCAACTCTGGAGGATCGCAACCCGTGGACAAGATGAATTTTCCACTCTGGCTGATTACGCCAAGGTTTTCTTGTTATTCAAGACGCCCGATATCGTAGAGAAATGGCAGGACGATAAGGTGTTTGGCTCTCAACGTCTGGGTGGTCTTAATCCGATGACGGTTAAGCTGGTGACAACAGACGGGCAAGTCGGCGCCAACTGGACCAACCTTTCAGCGAAGCTTTCACCCAGGATCAATGACGACGCTATCAAAAAATTCCTCGGCCCCAACGCCACTATTGCTGAAGCTATAAACCAGAAGCGACTTTATGTTACTGATTTTGCATCGCTCGCGGCGGTAGTTGCCAGCGACACAGCGCCGGGATGGCAAAAGGGTCAACGTTTGATGGGTCCCATTGCCTTATACGTAAGGACCGACGATTTCCCCGGCCTTCAACCGATAGCGATTCAACTCAACCAAACGCCTGATAGTGCGGTTTATCTAGCGTCTGAGGAAACACAACCAGGCAATCAGTATAAGTGGCTAATGGCCAAAATTTTTCTGCAATGCGCTGATTTGAATATCGCTCAGGTGGTTAATCACCTCACCTTCACGCACCTGATCGAAGAAGCATTCGCATTAGCGACGCATCGCCGTCTGGCCTGGCAGCATCCGGTGTACATTTTACTGAGCAAACACTTCACAGCTTTGCTCGTTATCAACGAGCTCGGAGTCTTAACTCTGGTTAATCCTACCGGCATCATCCAGCAGATACTTGAAGGCGGCCTGGGCGAGAAGGCGAAGGCGGACGGTTCACTTCAGCTCATCAAAAACGCGTACCAGGATTGGACCTTTGAAGATATGGATTTTCAAAACAATCTTGCGAAGCGCGGAGTAGATGACACGGGCGCGTTGCCTTACTACCCTTACCGCGATGACGGGCTGCTTATCTGGGACCTTCTGGGCCAGTACATACAAGAGTATCTTGATCTCTACTACGTCAGCGATAACGATGTTGTCACCGACTATGAGCTGCAAGCCTGGGCGCAACAGCTAAGCGGTGCGTTGGATGATGGGGTAGGTAAGGTGCCCGGCTTTCCGAGTCAGGTCGGAACTCGCGCGCAGCTTGCGGACATCGTTCGAAGAATCATTTGGACGGCTGGACCTCAACATGCAGCAGTCAACTTCCCGGACACGGAGTACATGGCGTTTGTTCCAAACGCACCCGGGGCCACCTATACGCCGCCCATCGACGGTGATGTAGACGAAGCAGCCATTCTGCGGCTGCTTCCGCCTAAGGATCCAACCGGCGTTCAGGTTCAGACCAGTTTCGCTCTGGCAGGCTACCGTTACGATCAGTTGCTGGATTATCAACTCAATACCACAGATGGATCGCAAGCGGTCGTGACAAAGTATTACAACTTGTTGAAGACGCAAGTGCGCAATCTGATCGAGGCACGGAACAAACAGCGCGGCGAGCAGGCTGGTTTATTGGTGTATCCCTATTTTCTGCCGGAGAATATTCCGAACAGCACGAGCGTCTGAAGAGACTGATCCCTGGAATCGACGTAGCTTCTTCTCTGTGCAACCTCTGTGTCTCTGTGGTTTATTCCCCGAAGAATCCGTAACGACAAAGACACAGAGTGGCACAGAGAAACTCAAATTTTAAAGGTGGAGCCCTACACTGAGGATTGAATGTAATTTTCGAAAGATAAAGAAATTGAGCCAGTGATGTGTGGGCTACGCGCTATCATCTGAAGAAGAGACAACACCCGGAAGTTATCCAGTGATCGTTAGTGCTGTTGATTTTTCCGCGCGAGTTGAATCCCATGTCCTCAGTCAAACCAATCAATGAATATTTAATTTCTTTTTGATGGCCTCTAGCCGCATCCATAAGGCATATCTTAAATCTTGGTCAGATTTCCAGATGATGAATTTATGCACACTCAAGTCAAAGGGTATAGGTTCTTCGTCCCTGATACTAAGTATTATTGCCTTATCTAATGCATGAGCATATCCAGCTTCATAATAACAATTAGGGCTGCGGCCGGTTAAATCAACTAATACTACAGCGCTTTTTCTAATCTCATCCAAAATCTGCGAGGTGATGGGGTCGGCATTCTGAACCTCATCAATCCTTAGTGGAATAAACCCTGAATCAGTTATAGCAGGCCTGATAGCCAAGGCATACATCTGATCCAATTCTGCATTGCCAATCCTCATTACTACAAAAACTTGGCGCATTTTAGATAAGTATGGGGATATGTGGTCGAATATCTTTTCGTGCGGTTTGCCTCTTAGGTCTATTATCTTGTCTTTCTCTATGTAAGGGGGGACTTCGCAGTCCTCCAGGAGAATCGGAAATAGAAAATCAGTGTCCATAAGCTGGTCTCTGTTATACAAAGCATTTAGCTCTTTTTGCAGCCACTCATCTTGAACATAATCCTGGGTTAATATTGCGACCGCATAATCGCAGTGCTTAAGAACGTGATTTATTTGCTTGGGTAACTTACGACCAACGGTTACCCTGGAGATCAATAGTGGATGGAGTAATATGGTGGCTTCTAAGCTGTTCTGCGAATAGATTAACCATATTATAGTTCTTTGTGTATTCATAGCTTATAAATACTTCCATGACCTTACCTCAGAAACAACCTGACTTATCGCTAGTTAGTGACAGAACACACTAGGTTCGCCGCAACTTAAGAGAGCCTCATCCAAGGCACGTGTTGACGTGAGGTTAATGAAGAAAACTCTCGGAACAGGCATGCGATAATGAGACGGTAAAACGATATTACCTACAAAATTGAATGTCAATAGTTCTAGTACTCTCCCAAAAGGTGTGGTGGAGTGCTTTTTGACGGACCTACGAACGTCTATCTGATGTGATGAAGGTCAGACCCGTATAAGCGGTAACCATTTGCGGAGTGGCAAATTATCATTCAAATTTTGATAACGAGTCTTTCCACCCGATGAAGCGCAGTGTAAGTATCCACTCAAGTCGTCATCAACGAGCCTTGCCAAACGTGAAGTTAACTCCTGTGCAGATGGTGGGGCAGTATCAATCCAAGGCGCAGAACGTTCTGACGAACGGCATGTCGCGCATGCGTGATGTTCCGACGTGCATGCCATTGACCTTTCCATTTTTGTCCCGTGTGAACCAGACAACGTATCCTTGCACGGCGAAATGGTCCTTATACAAAGGCTGCATCTCTAAACTCATTGCCGGACGCTGTTTAATAAACGCCTTGCCAGCGTCGACGGCGATAGTGAATGTCGCTCCGGCCTCTTCGCTAAACCAAGCTCCGTTGAATGATGTAAGGTCCGCTGGCGTTGGCGTCCACTCCTTCTCGGGAACGAAGCGTCTAACTGCACCATCAGAATCGACCGTTTCAGCAGACATCGGATTGCCGTCTTTATCAAAGGTAAACTTCAATTGGTTCTCGCCAACAGTGAACTGCCCGCCTCCCATCGGTACAAGGCGCGCACCGCTCCATCGCGAGACGCCGTTTTCAATAACGAACCGTGCCGGAGCATGCGTCTTTTCGTTCCGCCAGATACCGACAAATCTCTTTAGCTCGTCCTCTGAGACCTTGGCTGGTTCGGTCTTCGGTGTTTCGGGATATGGTCCGAAGATCTCGTCCGTTATGCTTGCGGCAATTCCTCCGGCACTCGGTGAACTGCCGTTACACATGACACCAATCGAAACCTTGTTGTCTGGATAACGCGTCAGAAAAGTCTGGTAGCCGGCAGTCGAGCCGCCATGCGAGACATCCTTCATCCCTTTGTACGTAGCGACAGTGAGCCCAAGCGCGTACGAAATCTTCCGGCCATCGTTTAGCACTCCTCGAGTTTCCAGCGCATTGACAAGAGGTGCACCCAGCGAATGCGAATCAAGCATCGCGTTCCATTTCATCCAATCGCCGACCGTCGTGAGCATACCGCCGTTTCCATAAACATTCATGAAAGGCATATTGAGTCGCCACGGTCCATTGCCTTGACGCGAATATGCTTGAGCGCGGCCTGGAACTATCCGCTGGTAGTCGTCCCTCCACGAACTGTTCTTCATGCCGAATGGTTTGAATAGCCGCTCCTCGACGAAGGCTGGGAACTTCTGTTTCGAAACGCGCTCGACGATTATCGCCGCAAGATTGTATCCGCTGTTCGAATACGAGTATTCCGAACCGGGCGTGAAGTCGAGCGCGCGCTGATGAGTAATAACGTCGAGTGCGAGATCCTGAGTGATGACTCGTTCGCCGCGACCCGCGCCGGTCAGACTCAAAACTGTGCCCCAATCGCGAAGACCGGAAGTGTGGTTTAAAAGATGCCGAATCGTTAGTGGCGAACCGTAATCGGGGAGTTCGGGAATGTGTTTCTTGACCGGATCGTCGAGACTGAGCTTTCCCTCCTGTTGCAGCAGTATGAGCGCTGCGGCGGTGAACTGTTTCGCAACTGAGCCTGACTCAAAAATTGTTTGAATTGTGTTCGGAACGTTGTGCTCCAGATCGGCAAGTCCGAACGCCTTTTCGAACACTACATCTCCATTGAGTGACACGGCGGCGGCACAGCCTGGTGCCGGTCCGACGTACGCCTTGGCAAACTTCTCGAACGCTTGATCAGCGCTAGCGACAACCTTCTCCTTGCTGGGAACCTGAGCCCAGGTTGCAGTTGAGAGAAACGCAATAACAGTAAGAACGAATAGGAAGTTTTTTCTAGTCATAGAGTTCATCCTTCTCTTCATTGGCAAGGACTAATCGAACGCATTTCATTATCTAGGCTCGACACCTGTTTGAGAGCAGGTTGCGTCACGGTCCATTCGCGTAGAATAGCGAGTCGGCAAGGCCATGTCACCAACAGAACTCGGCAAATCATCACTGTAAGACGCACGAAGGCGAAGGTGTGTTAACAACTGCTTGCAGCAATGTAAACCGCCGTTCCTATATGCCTCGCTTCCCTGAAATGGGGCAGCTGTACGCATTACCTGCATAATATGTGGCAAAGAACTTGTAAAGAAATTTCCCAACGTCTCAAAGAAAGGTTTGATGAGACAAATGAGGCATGAAAATCTATGGGGATATGTGAAACGTCTGCGCTTTGTGCAGCATGTAATTGCAGAATCGTTTTCTTATCGCGCTGCAGATTCATTGCGAGTGCTTGATGTCGGGTGCGGTAATGGTTCGGAACTCGCTTTACCTCTTGCCCGACTGGGCTTCGAAGTCACAGGCATAGATATACATGCTCCTTCCATAGAACACGCCAGGCAATTGGGAGCAGATGTCACGAACCTGAGCTACGTCTGTGGACGAGTCGAAGAACTAAAATCATCACCCTACGATATAGTGATTCTTTCAGAAGTTTTGGAACACCTGAGCGAGCCACGCTTCTTGCTTTTGGCGGCGATTGAACATTTGAACAAGAACGGGATAATCATCGTGACTGTACCGAATGGCTATGGTGAATTTGAGATTGATTCCTGGCTTTTCAGGGTGTTTCGCTTACAACGCATCGTCGATGCTCTAGCCAGGAATAGCAAAGAAGTCATTGCTGCCACTGACAATCATGTAAGCGGTCATGTGCAGTTCTTTACACGCCGCCAGTTGCGACGCCTCTTTGCTGAATGTTCTTTGTCTGTTGCCACGGAAGGTGTAGCGAGTTTCCTTGCCGGGCCGTTTATAGGGCACACGTTGGCACGTTCAGAACGGTTTCTTGAATGGAATGCGAGGGTCACAGATAAATTGCCGCCGGTATTGGCTAGCGGATGGTATTACGCCTTGCGTCGTGAGACGGAGAACAATCCGTAGGAGCCTGGCTTTGCGTCGTGGGCCACGACAGTTGCATCACGCATCGCGCACCCTTATTTGACTGGGACAGTTTCCGGGGGCTGAACTGTAACCTTGCCCGGGTCTGCCTGGCCGAGAGCGATTAGACATAATCCAAACAGACAGACCGGGACTAAGGTAGGAAAGCCAGCTCTTAGTGAATGAAATCTCACAGCTGGACCAATGTAGCAGACCTCCATCAGGTCTTGGGGCGACAAACGTAGCTGAGATTTCAGAACGTGAATCGGAAACCAAGCTGGGCCGTCAGCGGCCTGCCAACTGGCGGTCCAAATCCCGGACCATACAACGATACCGGTTGCAGGAAACTTCCGGCTGCCGTTGCTGGACTTAGAGCCAGGCGCGAAGCATAGGAAAGGTTCTCCTTATTAGTCAGGTTGTACAAGTCGATGTAGGTGCTCAAGTTGAGGCGCTCGCCAAACCGGAACCTCTTGCTGACTCGCATATCAACGTTGAAATAGTGACCGCTTTGATCGAGGCGAATAGTTCCTGATGGTTCGACAATCCGGCCGTGGCGGAGATCGTTGACTTTCGCTTGAACACAGCCTGGCGGATTGAGTGCCCGGATGGCGGCCGAGTTTCCACGCACCGCAAATACAGCTCCCGGGTCCACGCCAGCGCAGAGCCTGTCGTTCGTCGCGAGGCCGTCACCATCAATGTCGATTCCGGTATTTGCTGAAAACGGTCTCGAACTCGCGAATTGAAGAATGGGAGCAAGCTGCAAGCCCCAGCGGAAGTTGAAGACGCCACTGAGAACAACTCGATGCCGTTCGTCCAAACGAGTTGGACCAAACTCTTCCGGTTTAAACTGGTTCTCCGGCGTAGTGGCGATGCCGTTTCCACTATACGACGCTACCGGTTGACCGCCCCACGACCTGGAACTGGCGAGGACGTAGCTGCCTGAAAACAGGTGTTTGCGCGTACGCCATCGCAGCGTACTGGTCCAACTATCGAACAGCGAGCGGTTGGTGGTTCCAATCATGTTGATCTGCTCGATCCGATTTGCGGGAAATCCTGCGTCCACGAACGCGCGATCAAACACACGGCTATTAACCCCGCGAACGCATAACGGCGATGCGGGAGTTGATCCCGGATAGGCCGGGTTGCAAATGTTCTCAATGCGCGGATTGATGACCTGCACACGCGGTTCGTGAAGTCCCAGCGTGTGCACATAGTCACTCGACAATGTCAGATCAGGGCTGAGTTGTGTTTCGAATCCAATCGAAAACTTCTGCACGTAAGGCTCGGATGCATCGGGATCGTTAATACGCCCGAATCCGCCCACAGCCAAATCGGAGATCGAAAAACCTGGCGGAGGCTGCGGCAGCGGATCGATTCCAAAACGGAACGTTGGCAACTGCCCCACTCCGACTTCCGAGTTTGTCAGACTCAGAATTGTCTGGTACAGCACCGGATTTGTTTGCGTTAACGAGAACAACGTCAGGTTCTGGAATAGCTGATCGTAGAAGATGCCGTAGCCACCACGAATCACTGTCCTTCCTGTTCCTCTGGGATCCCACGCGAACCCGAAACGCGGCTGAAACTCCGTCCAACTCGGTGTAGTTCGGCTGAGCTTCTCCGGATCGCCCGTGATTGCTTGTGCGCGCGGGTGGTTCAGTTGTTTCAGGATGAGAATGGTTCGGTTGTTCGTCTGGTCGGGAAGATTGTCGATGTTCGCATCCCAGCGCAGACCGAGGTTTAGCGTGAGATTGCGAGTAACCCTGTAGTCGTCCTGGAAGTAGAACGCCAATTGGTGAATCTTCTGATCGTGCGTTCCTTCACCGTCCGCAAAGCTGATGTTCTGAACGGCGCCCGGTGTGGCAAATCCCTGCGGGTATCTTCCGTTGGTGTTGTTGACAATAGTCGTCGGAGAGTCAAACCACTGAATCGTGTAACCCTTCGAACCAAAAAAGAAAAACCCGCCCAACTCCGTATGGATGTAGTTAACGCCGAATTTCATTCCGTGTTTTCCTGACTGCCACGAGAAGTCATCTCGGAATTGAAACTTTCGCTCAGTCGTTGCTTGCGGCACGTTCGTGTTTGCACCGATGGTGATGCCGCCCGGAAAGATCAACTGCGGGTTCGTTGTAACGCCCAGAATTGCGTTATTGAAGTCCTGGAAATGGAACGAGAACTGATTCAGTTTCGTGGGACTCAACGTCCAGGAATGGTTGGCGACAAGGCTGTAAAGCTTGTTGTCGTCCGTATTGCCGCCAGTTAGATCCGTGGTTGCCGGATTCGCTACCTGATCATTCGGCGAGGCGTTCTTCTGGTAAGCAAAACGATAGAACATGCTCTGTCGATCGCTCAGGCTGTGATCGATCCTGGCGGTGAGCAATGTGTCGTCATAGGGCGTCGGAATCTCAGAGACGAAATCCGAGCCTGGAATCAAGGGGATTTGCACCGCCGCAGCCTGGCTCACCGAAACGTCCTGTCGCTCGCGAAAACGCTCGAGGGCAAAGAAGAAGAAGAGATTGTCTCGGACGATCGGGCCACCGATGGAGCCGCCAATTTCCTGCCGGCTGAAACTCGGTTTCTCAAACGTTGGATTCGCTGCTAATCGTTGCTTCTCAAAGAAGTCGAACTTTCGCAATGATTCATCACGGAAGTTTGAGAAGAACGAGCCATGAAACTCGTTCGAACCGCTTTTCGTGATGACGTTGACCACGCCGCCCACTGCTCTACCTTGTTCAGCGGTCCAACGATGTTGCAGCACCTGAAACTCCTGAATCGACTCGTAAGAAAAATTCTGGAGCAGGCTGCCAACTACGTTGTCTTTGTTGTCCCCGCCGTTGACGTTGACGTCCACCTGGCGACCATCGCCGCCATTGAACGCGACGTTGCCGACGCGCGTCTTGGTCGGATCGAAATTACCGACCGGTCGCGCCTCGGGCATGATCACGGACAGAGCCGCGAAGGTGCGATTCAGCAGCGGTAGATTCTCGACCTGAACCGCCGTAACGACGCCGCCCAGATCTGAGCGGGTCGTCTCGATCTGGAGAGAGTCGGTCGTGACATTAACGACCTCGGTTATCTGTCCCGGTTTAAGATCGAAGTTAAGCGTGACGGTCCGGCCTACATTAATCTCACGACCTTGAACAACCGCCTTACTGAAATTCGGCACTTCGACCGTGATGTCGTAAGTACCGGGCGGGAGTTCTGAAAGCGTGTAGTTGCCGTCCTGATTAGACTGTACGGTACGCTCCTGTCCCGTGGCTGTATTGCGAGCAGTGATCGTCGCGTTTGCTACAGCGGCACCGTTTTGGTCGAGCACACGGCCGGTAATATCAGCGGTAGTCACCTGCGCAGCGGCCGGAGATGCAAACAGAATACTGACCAACACAACCGGTCCACATCCAAAAAGAAGTCGTCTTAAGTAACTCATGTTTTACCTCCTTACCCAGACTAAAAATGGCACGGCCGGTTCCGAGTAAACGGACACGTGCAGACGGGAGTGTTAAGCGCTCTGGAATTAAAACTGGACTGCGAGGGCGCTGGTATATTGGCTCAACGTTGGTTACAGAGTCAATAAAAATACGGCAAACACGAGAGGTTGGATCGACGACCGCTTATAACTCTTCAACATCTTACGGTGATTGCGCTCCTGCCGAGCGTACCCTTGCGCTTTCACCGGGCAGCCTCTCACCTGGCGTTTTTATCTCAGGGTCTGTGGTGCGAACTGCGGCTTGCTCGACGATGGCGTTAACTTCGCCGCCAATAAGAATCGTTACGCCTGTCAAGAAAAGCCATAGCATCAGAATGATGACCGCCCCCAGTGAGCCATAGACCACGCTGTAGTTGTTATAAAAGTTGAGATATGAGCCGAACAGAAAGGAGACGAGCAACCAGAGTACGAGGCCAGTCATTGCGCCAGGGGAGAGCCAGCGTAGTTGTTTTATATTCAGGTCGGGCGCAAAGTAGTAGATCAACACAAAGGCCAGAAAAACGAATACGACTACGAACACCCATCGCAAGACCTTCCACACTGTTGTAAACGCCGCGCCGAAACCGTAGTGGTTCGCAATCGCTTCAGCAATCCGGCTGCCGTAAAACATCAGCGCCAGCGCGGTGATAATCAGCAGAGCGAGCGCAATCGTCAGAAAAATAGCGAGTAGAGTTCTTCTCCACCAAGCGCGGGTCTCTTTCACGTCGTAGGCGACGTTCAACCCCTCGATGATCGCACCCATGCCGGAGGATGCGAACCACAGTGAAGTCAGCAGACCGAACCACAGTTTACCGCCGCTGCGTTTTTGACTGATCTCGTCAACTGTCGTGTTGATCAGGTCAAAAGCTGAGACGGGCACAATTGCGCTCAGATAAGTGAGCAGATTGCGGCGCAACTCCGTTCCAGGGTCCGCGAAGTAACCCAAAAGAGCCGACAGGAAGAGCAGTAGCGGAAAGAGCGCGAGTAGGAAGTAGAAGGAAAGAATCGCGGCACGGTTAAGCACATCGTCCGTGTTGACTTTCGTCCAGAGGTGCTTAGCGAACGTCTTCCATCGCCACCCGCTGATCCTCCAACCTTGTGTCCTCCACATCATGCTTATTGCTGATTTGCGTTTGCCGAAATGCCTTAGGTAATGTTCAGTTCAAGGCATTAAGCACCGCGAATAAACTCTACTTCTCTAACGCCGTCTAACTTAAGCGAAGAGTTAAATCGGTCATGGTTATCTCCTCTGGGGGAATGATTGCGCGAGGAGCCACAAGGCTCATACAGGGACATCTTTAGCTGTCTGTGAGTTGGACCTTAGGCCAAGCAAGCTGAGCAGTCTGTGCGTTGCGCCGCATATGGTCTTAGTTAGCGACTGTCAAAACACATATGTGTGTTGTCGCACTGACGGCTAGCATGGCCGCTTGTAATATCAATTGGTAGACAAGACCTTTTCAGCCGTCCATGAATGTGACACTGAGCAGATCCTGGTAGGTCCGGTCTACCAGCAAAGAGTATTTGGAGAGTGTATGGACGAAGATGCGCGCAAACGTCGAACGGGAAAACAGTTAAATGAATAATGAGAGCGATACCAACTCGATCATCCTGGTAGTGGAGGATATCACCGAGACCCGCGACGGCATTGAGAAGCTGCTGAAGGCCGACGGGTATCGCGTGACACTGGCCCGAGATGAAAAAGACGCGATCGAAAGCGCACAACGAGAGCCTCCCAACCTGATTTTGGTGAGCGTGGCTGGATTACCTCACGCAGTTGTTACTGCCGCGCGTCATATTCGCGAGCTTGCCGCACTAGGAGAGAATGTGCCGGTCGTGGTCTTCTGCATTGCAGAGATCGATGAGGGTGATGAAGTCGCGATCGGAAAAAACGTGTATATCACCCGCCCCGACAACTTCAATCAGTTGAGAACACTGCTCGCTCGTTTGCTGAACGAGATTCCGATTGCCGCCTGAGGGCAGAAACAATGAAAGTAGCTGGCGACACCCGTTTTCATCTATACGGTGTCCGCACAAAAAAAATAAGGTCCCGAAATATCCCACCCTTCAGCACCACGGGTGTCCTGTCATTCCTTCCCCCGTGCTTTCTCCTATGTGTGCTGACGCACAGATCGCCAATCTCTTGAATAGTAAACTCATTCGTAGTCGTTTACACGAAATCACTCTCGACACTCGAGACCAGCCAACTACCTCCTTCTTGTGCCGTTTGTGCTTGCCAGGGGATGGCCATAGTAAATGGAGACGCGCGGTGACCAAGCGTCACGTGCATTGGAATCAATTCCGTCATTTGAGCTCATCCCACTCGTCAATCCTTCATGCGGGCTGAGAACGTTACCGTCCTAAGAAAGCAGGAGTATTGGATAAAGCCCTGACCTACGTTGCTGACATCATTGCGACCTTACGAGAGCCGTTCGTAGTTCTCGGACACGACCTGCGCATCAAAACCGCGAACCGCTCCTTCTACAAGTCGTTTCACGTTACGCAGGCGGAAACCGACAACCGCGCGCTCTATGATCTGGGCGATGGCGCCTGGGGCAGTCCTGGCCTGCGGGCACTGCTGGATAAAGTCTTCTCCCTCAACCACTCGGTCGAAGATGTTGAAGTTGAACATACCTTTCCGACCATCGGACGCAAGACCATGCTTCTCAACGCCCGGCCATTTCCTCCAGATGGCACAAACCCCGAACTGATCCTACTCGCCATTGAAGACATCACCGAACGCAAGCAGATGGAAGTCGCTGCGAAGGTTTCGGAAGTTCGTTACCGGCGGCTCTTTGAGGCTGCGAAAGACGGCATACTTATTCTCAACGTCAGCAGCGGTAAAATCATTGACGCCAACCCGTTCATGTCTGATTTGCTGGGATACCCTAAGGAGTATTTCCTTGAGAAGGAGCTCTGGGAGATCGGTCTATTTCAAGACATTAAAGCTAGTCAAGTCGCTTTCAAAGCATTACAAACGCGTGGCTATCTCCGCTACGATCACCTTCCTCTAAAAACGAATCACGGCGGGCAGATTGCGGTGGAGCTTGTCAGCAACGTCTATCAGGAGGACCACCAGGACGTTATTCAATGCAATATTCGGAACATCAGCGAGCGCAGCCGGCTGGAAAAGGCACTGGTTGATTCCGAAGTGCGCTACCGGCGACTCTTTGAGACGGCGCAGGATGCGATCCTAATCCTCGACGAACCCTCAGGAAAAATCCTTGATGCCAATCCTTTTATCAAAGAGATGCTGGGCTATTCGCATGCCGAGATCGTGGGAAAGGAAGTCTGGGAGATCGGTATGTTCCGAGACGCTGAGGAGAACAAAGCCGCTTTCCGCGAACTGCAAGCCAAGGGCTATATTCGTTACGAGCACTTGCCGCTCAAAACCAGGGACGGGAAGCCTATTGAAGTCGAATTTGTCAGCAATGTCTATCAAGTGGACCAACGCAACGTTATTCAATGCAACATTCGAGACATCACTGAACGTAGCCGTCTGGAGCGGCAGACACACGAGCAAGCAGAAGCTTTAGCAGAACTTCACCATCGTAAAGACGAGTTCCTGGCCATGCTTTCCCATGAACTGCGCAACCCCCTCTCAGCGATCTCCAGCGCGCTGCATGTTCTTCGTCTTCAGGGCAACGAGAATCCCATCCAACAGCGAGCCATGACCACCATGGAGCGTCAAGTAGGGCAACTGGCCCATCTCGTTGATGACTTATTAGAAGTCTCCCGTGTTATCACGGGGAGGATTCAGCTTCAATTGGAATGCCTGGACCTGCGGAGCATCGCCCAACAGGCAGTCGAGGCTGTGCGTCCTCTGATCGAGCGACGGAAGCATGAACTTTCGGTGTCGCTACCGGCTGAACCTGTCTGGGTACAAGGTGACCCCACTCGACTGGAGCAAGTTATTGTAAACCTACTCAACAATGCCGCCAAATATTCGGACGAAGGTGGACATATGCGGTTGACCGTGCAGCAAGGCGACGGTGAAGTTGAAGCGGTGCTGCGTGTGCGGGATACCGGAGTGGGGATCGCTCCCGAACTGCTGCCCCGCATCTTTGATCTCTTCACGCAGGCGGATAGAACGCTGGATCGTTCGGAAGGAGGCTTGGGCATCGGGTTGAGCCTGGTGCAAAAACTCGTGGAGTTGCACAGCGGAAAGGTCTCCGCTCACAGTGCTGGATTGGGGCAAGGAAGCGAGTTCATCGTTCGCCTGCCCGCCCTCTCTACTGCAGGCCAGCGAATCGCTCCCGCACCCATTGAAAGAGGTGAGCTGTCCACGAAAACAGCACGTGTGCTTGTAGTTGATGACAACGTAGATGTGGCTGATATGATTGTTATGCTACTGCAGTTGTTCGGGCATGAGGCTAAAGCCGCTTACTCGGGTCAGAACGCTTTGGAAACGGCAACTGAGTATAAACCCGACGTCGTGTTGCTGGATATTGGCATGCCGGATATGAACGGTTATGAGGTAGCGCGACAGCTGCGTCGGCAACCACAAACAAAAGATGTAAGGTTGATTGCCATGACCGGCTACGGGCAGGACTCCGACCGCCAACGCTCTCAAGAAGCGGGCTGCGAGCATCACTTAGTCAAGCCGGTTGATCCGCAGAAACTTCGAGACCTGCTGGCGAGACCTGGTGAAGCAACCACGTTCCAGAGCATGAACCATTGAGTGTGTTGATTCCGGTCTGACAACTTAGAATTTTCTGGGAAGTGGGTTGCTGACTCACCGTTGCTTGTCGGGAACAGCGTGGAATACTACGCCGAATTCCAGCGATTAATCCGCCATTATGTCCTTCCGTTGGGGGTACATATCTTCGCAGTGTAGTTTGACCTTTCAACTCAGAGGGTGAGAAGACGCGATGGGTGACAAAGACACGAAAGATACTTACGAGGCCGACGATAGTTATCCTCAACCCGAGCGGCAGGGTGAGCACAGGATCCAAGTTAAGAATTCGCGGTGCCGATCAACCGCAAATCGGAAGAAAGTATGATATGGGCGAGTGAAAGCTGTCAGAGGCGTGAAATCAGTTGACAATCGGATTGTCGTTGTGGGCAAGAAACCTAAGGACCGGCTATCCCAGCAACCGATCAAACTCATCTTTGACCACGCGGTAACATTCGCAGACAGTTTCCTCGAGCTTATGGCGGTCCAAGATCTTGATGTGACCGCGGACGTAGCTGATCGCTCCGGAATCCTGCAGTTGACCGGCGGCAACGGTAACGCCTTCGCGTCGAACGCCTAACATGTCGGCAATCAGCTCCTGAGTCATGATCAACTCATCGGCCTTCACACGGTCGTGACTTAACAAAAGCCAGCGACAGAGTTGCTGCTCCACTGAGTGAAGACGGTTACAAACCGCTGTCTGTGAGATCTGGGTAATTAATGCTTGTGTATACCTCAGCAATATATATTGAAATTTTCCACCGCGCGCGAATTCATCTTGCAGCACCCTTGCCTTCATCCGGACTGCGCCACCGGCGCTCTGTACGACGGCACGGTTGGGCATGGTGCCGCCTCCCATGAAGAGAGCAATCCCGACCACGCCATCATTACCCGTCAAACCCATTTCGGCACTCGCTCCGTTTTCCATGGTGTAGAGCAAAGAGACGATTGAGGTCGTAGGGAAATAGACATAATCAAGGTGTCCGCCGAATTCGTAAACAACTTCACCGAGATCAAATGAAACCTGCTGCAGCTGTGGCAGCAGGCGGTCATAATCGTCAGGCGGAAGTGCAGCGAGCAGCCGGTTCTCAACTGGTTCAATCGGTCGAGCGAGTGTAGCCATTAGGTGATCTCCACGCGTTGCCCTAAACGAAAACTCAAACCCGTGAGGGCTCAGAGCAAGCATAATCAATTAGCTTGGAGAAAAGTATAGCAGGTGTGTGTATGGCGCACATAGTTCCGTGTGAGGTGTTTGTTCTCGTATGACACCGGTTTACTCCCTGACGATTCTGCGACACCAAAATTACCGGCGCTTGGGCGGCAACGAGCATGGAAAGAAAGAGGTTCAGAAAAAATAGGGTAAGATCAAACTCCGTGCTCCAGTCTTCGGTGATGCCGCAGCCACTAGAGAGGATGCTTGATCAATTCTGTCAGACGAAGCAAAGAGGGCGGATGTCCACCCTCTCTGATTAGAAATACGTCTGCTTTACGCTGTTTTCGCAGCTGCGAGCTTGTGAAGCGTTGAAGTGGCAAGCTCAGCTACAC
Source organism: uncultured Acidobacteriota bacterium (assembly GCA_963826255.1). Taxonomy (GTDB): domain Bacteria; phylum Acidobacteriota; class Blastocatellia; order Pyrinomonadales; family Pyrinomonadaceae; genus PSRF01. Next base: position 2,638,073 of record CAWGWK010000002.1, on the reverse strand, counting down.
CGACTCTGGGCGTTCCCTCCACCAGACTTGTGAGGGTCTTCAATACCTCAGGATATCCGGAGACATTGTAGGCCTCCGCCTCCTCTTTAGTGTCCCAGAAGCTGATAGCTATAGCTTCCGAGCGGTCTGGGGCGATGAAAGTGATCTCATCGCGGAATCCCTTTTGTTTACGCAGGAGTGGCAAAATTTTGCTCTCAACAACGTTGGAAAACTCGGTGGTGGCGTTCGGCTTCAGTTCCATTATGACATGGCGTGTAAACATGGTTAGCTCCTTTAGGTTGCTGGCTATGGACTTCAGGTGATCTGGGTGATTCCAGAGGAGCTGAGAAGAGAGTAAGCTTGAACTCGGTTCGGCGCGTACCTTATCACGCGCCTGCGCATTTACCTAACCAGCGATTCGAAGTGTTATGAATATCGAATTGCTCAGGAATAGTCCTTCAGTTCCGTGTCGGATTGCAGATCGTATCGGCGCGTGGAAGGCCGGGTAACATATGCGCGCCTTTGTTGGCGGGCGTTGCCGGCGCCGATGAGACTCTCTGCCCGGATAGGTGAGTTACTCAACAACGCCTGGAGGAACTTCGATTACCCACAGGCAAGTGCTCGTAACCCGCAGTCCACCGAAGATGCTTCAGATTTAAGGGATTGGTAGCTGAATAACGGCCCACTCACGCCGCAGGGACTACGCATCCGGTTTGCGAAGTTTCCATTTCCTTAACTGACCAATAGTGGCTCCCACTCGGAATGTTTAGAGTCGGGAATTACTTCACGCGGAACATTCTCCATGGTCGTTTCAATCAAGCGGTCCACGACAGCTTTGACGTCGTTTGTCTCGCGCCAGACTCGAAGCTGGTCATCGGCCGAAGTGCCTCGCTCAAGAATGGTGTGGATGTGCCGGATCTCTTTGCGCGAGCGCAGGTCGTCAATAACATCGTCTACGAACTCCAGTAGTTCACGAATGAGTTCACGCACCGGCACTTCCTTCCCCTTGCCGAAATCAATCATCTTCCCATCAAGGCCATAACGGACGGCGCGCCACTTGTTCTCCTCGATCAGCATTTTGTGATGGAGACGAAAGGTCAGATTTTGATCGAGTAGTTTGTTGACCTTTGCGACCAGTGCCTGGAAAAGGGCAGCAATAGCGATCGTGTCATCAACGCGGGTTGGAATATCGCAGATGCGAAACTCGAGCGTTGGGAAGAACGGGTGCGGACGCACATCCCAATAGATCTTTTTGCCATCGTCGATGCATCCGGTTTCGATGAGCAGCTTGACGTAGTGTTGGAACGCGCTGTACGACTCGAAGTAGTCAGGTATACCAGTCCGAGGAAACCTTGTGAAGACTTCCGAGCGATAGGATTTCAATCCGGTGTGAACGCCGAGCCAGAAAGGTGATGAAGTAGAAAGCGCGAGTACATGCGGGAGTAAGTATCGTATGGCATTCATTATCTGGATTGCCCGGTCAGGATCCGTAACGCCCACGTGGACGTGGAGACCGAACGTGAGCAACGACCGCGCGATCATCTGATTCTCTTCAACGATCAATTCATATCTTGCATTTTCGAAGATCTTCTGGTCCTGCCAGTCTGAGAACGGATGAGTGCCGGCAGCGACAATCTCGAGGCCCTTTTTGCGCACCAGCGTTGAGAGGACGCTGCGAAGATTGGTGATATCGGTGCGGGCTTCTTTTATGTCTTTGCATATGCCGGTACCCACTTCGATCATTGACTGGATCATTTCCGGTTTGACTTGCTCGCCTAACAGCATCCTGCCCTCTTCGAGAATTTCAGAGACGTGCGAGCGCAACTCGCGGGTGTTCGGATCAACGATCTGAAACTCTTCTTCAATGCCAAGGGTGAATTGCTCGAATAGACTCGAGTCGGCTCTCATGTTCTTTCCTAACTAATTACTGAATGGTTTGAGCAGGTGGGCCAATGACGGTGATGATTACTAGTCGTGGCCTTGCTTGCGACCATTTTGGTGCCCGGTTGCAGATTTGGCCAAAGCTCACGCACATTTTCGAATACCTTCATCTTCCCAAGCCGCTGTTGGATTGCTGTTGCTGTGCGAAGGGCATGCTCAAGCTGCACTGGTTTGAAAAGCAGCATTCCGACGTTACGTAAACGGGCCGGGATGGCGTCGCTGCCCACTGTTAAATAGTGGCACACGAAAGCGTCCGTGATCGTCAAGGGCGAACACATCGCCGTTGGCACGTTGCATGACATACGCTCATAAAAAGCCTTTTCGCAATCAGTGACGGTAGGCTAAACAAACTCAACAGTCTGTGCGTTAGGCCGCATATAAGTTTGAAGTTGGCGATGGCCGGCCCAAACAAGATTACGTCGCAACCCTGCTGCTTGGGCCTGGTGACTGTCTTATAAAACAGCTTGATTTGCGAGGCTACGGGATCGCTTGAACGATTTATAGACCACGTTTGGGGGCGCTATTCAAGCGATGAGCCACGATTCAAGAGACCCGCGAATTCGTTGCTCAACTCCTGTGCATGACTGCGAGCGTAGCGCAACTTATAAAACGTAAGAATAGATACTTCTGCTGCCGTTGGTTGTCTGAAGCCCGCTTCGGCTGCCTGGACCTCAACGAGGCTTGGCTGCGGCTGCTGGTCCTTTTCAGCATTTAATGTATTAGTAATTTCCACTTTTACCCTCTCGCCTGCTTTCCTCCCTTTTAGATGGTTCAAATCGTATAGCAATTCCGAGAGCAGAGGTCTGTGCTCTAACGCACATAGGCGTAGGTAGTGATCTCAGACGGTGTGTCATTTACAATGATGACGAACAAAGGAGGGATCGATCCGGGAACCTTTTGGGCAGCCCGTCTCAGAGTTAGCAAGAACTATGCGAATGATAGAAATAGCAATAGGCGTAATCCTGTTAGGTGGTGCAGCATGGACCACAGTTAGGACTTATAAAGGGCGCGGCATCTCGTCGATTCTCGTCCTCGCGTTCGCCGTATTCCTCGTCGCCCTGGGTTTGGCTTTTATCTTTGGCGCCTTTGGCGAGGTGGTGCGCAACTTGAGGTTCGGGAGCGAGTGGCTCAAATGAACCCAATACCCAAACGAAGAAAACCTATTTCATACTGTCGTGACTTAATAACGACCACCATCACATCGCGCGCTAAGCAGATATATTGCATATCCGGTATATACTTCATTGACATATAGCACTGCGAAGCGTAAGGTTGTATCGAACCGAGACCAGCTAACTCCATTCTCAGCTCTTCTGGACCCGCCAGATTCGTCTGAAACCTACAGCTCAACTACCAAAAGTTAAGGGTGTTTTCCCGCGCTATTGGTTTGTCATTATTGGGCGTTTGTTAACGCAGCGATAATGGCGTACCAGTTCGCAGCCTCGTAGCCCACCTAGCGGTAGAAACCAAAAAGGAGATTGAAGAAGTTATGACGACGAATATTCAACCACTGCACGACCGCGTGATCGTGAAACGCATTGATGAAGGCGAACAGGTGCGTGGCGGCATCATCATTCCCGACTCAGCGAAAGAGAAATCCCAGGAAGGTGAGGTCATTGCTGCCGGGCTCGGCAAATATCGCGAAGATGGCTCGCGCCAGCCCCTGGATGTCAATGCAGGCGACCGCGTGTTGTTCGGCAAGTACGGCGGCTCTGAGATCAAAGTTAACGGTGAAGAGCTGTTGATCATGCGCGAGGACGAGATTCTGGGAATCATCACCCGCGCTGGTGCGGCTGCCGGCAGTAAAAAGAGCAAGTAGGTCCTGGAGTTTCGCAAACGAGGAGTTTGCGAAGTCTATGTATTCCACGACCCGCAAACTGAGAGTTTGCGTCACACCTTTGAATAGGAGAAGAGACAAAGATTATGGCAAAGCAAATAGTTCATGGCGAAGAATCGCGAGCGGCAATTTTGCGCGGCGTGAATCAACTCGCCGACACAGTCAAAATCACGCTCGGACCAAAGGGTCGCAACGTTGTTCTCGATAAGAAATACGGCAGCCCAACCATCACTAAAGACGGCGTGACAGTAGCGAAAGAGATCGAACTGAAGGATGCGATGGAGAATATGGGCGCGCAGATGGTGCGCGAGGTCGCATCGAAGACCAGCGACGTTGCCGGAGACGGTACAACCACCGCAACCGTGCTCGCGCAGGCCATTTTCCGCGAAGGCGTGAAAACCGTGGCCGCAGGGGCAAACCCAATGGCTCTGAAGCGCGGCATCGATAAAGCCGTCGAGCGCGCAACTCGAGAGATCAAGAAAATGTCGAAGCCAGTCACTGGAGAGATGATCGCGCAGGTCGGCACGATTTCAGCAAATGGCGACCACAGTATCGGCCGGTTAATTGCCGAAGCGATGGACAAGGTTGGTAAAGATGGCGTCATCACCGTCGAAGAGTCAAAAACGATGGAGACGGCTTTGGAAGTTGTCGAAGGGATGCAGTTCGATCGTGGCTACCTTTCGCCCTACTTCGTCACTGATGCGGAAACGATGAAAGCCGTGCTTGAGAATCCAGTCATTCTGCTCAGCGAAAAGAAGATTTCGTCCATGAGAGACATGCTGCCCATTCTTGAGCAGATCGCCAAGTTGGGCAAACCAATCTTGATTATCGCGGAGGATGTAGAAGGCGAAGCATTGGCAACTCTCGTGGTCAACAGACTCCGTGGCACGATCAACGTCGCGGCGGTCAAGGCGCCAGGCTTCGGTGATCGTCGTAAAGCGATGCTTGAAGACATTGCGGTCCTTACTGGTGGCAAGGTCATCAGCGAAGACCTCGGGATCAAACTCGAGAACGTGAAGATCGAAGACCTCGGTACCGCAAGACGTGTGACGATCGACAAAGAGAACACGACTATCATCGATGGCGGTGGCGAGACCAAAGATCTCCAAGGTCGCGTGAAAACGTTGAAAGCTCAAATTGAAGACTCTACCTCGGACTATGATCGCGAAAAACTGCAAGAGCGGCTGGCGAAACTCGTTGGCGGCGTCGCGGTAATTCGGGTTGGCGCAGCCACGGAAACCGAGCTCAAAGAGAAGAAGGCGCGGGTTGAAGATGCGATGCACGCGACGCGCGCGGCAGTAGAAGAAGGCATCGTGCCGGGCGGCGGTGTCGTATTCATTCGTGCCGCGAAAGTGCTCGACAAATTCAAACTCTTCGATGACAACAACGAGGACGAGCCGGCCGGCGACGTAGACGAACAAATTGGTGTCAGCATAGTCAAACGGGCCCTGGAAGAGCCGCTGCGTCAGATTGTTTCAAACGCCGGCAAAGAAGGCGCGGTCATTGTCGAAAAAGTTCGTCTAGAGAAGAACCCAAATATCGGCTATAACGCAGTGACCGAAGAGTTTGAAGACCTTGTGGCTGCTGGTGTGATTGATCCCGCCAAGGTGACACGTTGCGCGCTGCAAAACGCCGCGTCAATCGCGGGGCTGATGCTCACGACTGAAGCGCTTATTTCTGAGCTACACGAAGATGACAAGCCGAGGGCAATGCCCGGCGGCATGGACATGTAATTCGGTGGCAAATTGGGAAGCCAACATGTTCACCATGTGGGCTTTTGTTAACTCGCAAAGGAGAGAAGTCTTCTGGAGTGAGAACCCTACACAGGGAAAAGTAAGAAACTTATGTCTATGAAACTTTATGTCGGTAATCTCTCGTTTGACACGTCGAAAAATGAACTACAAACATTATTCGCGCAAACGGGCACAGTTGAAAACGTATCGTTGATCGAAGATCGGGAAACAGGTCGCTCGCGTGGCTTTGGCTTCGTCGAGATGTCAACGAAGGAAGAAGGCGCAGTAGCGATTGAGAAACTCAACGGCCAGGAACTAGGCGGACGGTTCTTGAAAGTCAACGAAGCCAAGCAGCGTGAAAATCGCGTCGGCTTTTAGTTAAGAGCACCATCGCGAGGAGTGAAGGGATCTCGGGTTTTCAAAGACGCGAGATCTTTTTCATTCTTGAAGTCACTATAACGATTGCCTAGATGGACCGAGTGGTTCCGAGGTAGGTCGGACCAATGGCGGATCGACGCGCCGCGATCTAACCGCGCTCCGATTGAGATCAGAAGGTAGAGCAATGGATCAGAACGCAACTTTGAATGGCAGGATCGAGCAAGAGTTCAAAGACCTGGATCGTGGATGGGTTGCGGCTTACCTGCAGGGTACTACGGATCTGTTCGACCGTTGGGGGGCTTAACTGGTTAGGTATCATCTGACCATGAATACTCCATCCGCCCGCCTGCTACCGCCAGCCGTCACAAGTTCAACCTTCCGGAGCGCCTCCTTGGGAAAGCGTGCACCTCGTTGGCTTCAAACCACTGACAAACAACGTCGCAATCTGAAACCAGACTGTGGACAGTCATCTTGGGTCCGCCAGACCGAAGCTGAACTACATCGCCAATTTCGAAATCTTCCATTGCAGATCCGTTTGCTAATAATTTTCTAAATGCATTATGAACTTTTCGCGCTAAGTAGCCGAAATAGAGGAGCTATTCTTCAGTTTCATCCTTTTCATCCTGAGCGTTTCCCTTATTACCTTCTGGACTATCACTCATAAAAAGCGGAGTCGGGGATTCCTTTAAAAGGCTTTTAGACACCGGCTCGTCATCCTCAACTTCCTCTTTCAGTTCCAGGCCCAATTCATTACCGGCTTTCCAGTTCTTCATGTCCTTTCCGGCGTTTAGTCCGGCTTCTACTCCTTGTTTGAACTCGGGAGAATTCGTGTCTATGTGTTGTTCTATGTCTCCGCTCATCGCTGACTCCTTATAGGTTGCATAATCTTTGTTTCTAGTGCAGAACTCTTAACCCAAGCGAGGAAATGTATCCGTGCGCTAACACACACATATATATCTACGACTGTTTTAATTGATATGTGTGCTAGTGCACATACAAGTTCTCCCAAATAGCCTTTAATGATGATCCGTCCCGGAAATCTACTGCGACAACCGATTCAGGTAGACTCGGCTTCAGATGGGTTGCATTTGAGTGCGCTCTGATGCCGGTAGCCGCTGCGACAGAGATTCACAGGAGCGAGAGAAAAGCCGTTCATCGAAATCAGCAAACGGTCTTCTTGAAGCTGCTGTTGCCGGGGCCATCTTGAACTGGGGTGACTTATGAAATTAGATCAATCGCAAAACAGAATCGGAAAGCTTTCCTGGTGAGTCAGACATAGCGAACACGTACACAATGCAAGCAATCAAGCTCATCAAGAACGCGGAACGTAAGGTTCCAGAGACTCGATCCAAGATCAAAACTGCCACCAGGCAAAACAGATCGCCACAAGGGGTTCGGTCCTGGGTAGTCGAGTTTAATAAAACCCGTCGAGGCGAATCTCTCATCGCCTTCGACAGTTTGTTCAAGGACGCACTCTTGCCGTCAGGACAGGCAGATTAAAAACCCCCAATTTTCACAGGTCCATTATCATGGCGTCGGGATCAGGGAGCCAAGCGTCTAGCAAATACAAGTCGAGGTGAATAGATGCCTCGCCTGAAGAAGAACCGTTGACTCCTTGGACCACCTGGGCCAGGCGGGCCCAGTTTATTTCCCTCAAACCGCTATCATCCTAACTTTGATTGCTCTCAGTTTAATCGACGAACTGCTCCATGGCTATGAGCATGAGTCAGACCGATTAGGAGGAAATGAAATATGAGCCTCACACGAAGTCCTTGTTGTCATCACCTTTGCTTTAGCGATGCGGCAATGTGTCCGTGGTGCGGACAGGCCTTTGAGTCGGATGCGCTGAGCGAGTAGCAATCGCCGGAGAGCAAGCGTTCAAGAGGAATGCATACGCGATATTCTTCAGTGTGTTTCTGGGATCGTTGGCGGTGCTGCTCTCTTTTCAACTTCGAAACTGAAAGCGAAATGGCACTACATTGTCGTTCCGAAGAACAAACGGTGAAGGCAGGAACTCTAAAATCAAAAAAGTAGACCAGGCAAAGCGCTGGGTTCAATTCAAGCCCGTGAAAGGCGGATATAAAAATATGATTGGAATAGTAGAAGTGAGCAGTAACGTTCCGAACGACAACACACCGGCAGAGTGGCCGGGTATCGTGTCCAGATTTCAGTTGGTTATCCTGGCAGCCCACAGAAACAAGCAACTCTTACTAGGTGCACAGCCGCGGATCGCAGCCGATCGACTGAAGCGAAGGAATACGAGCATCGCGCTTGAGGAATTGAAGAGAGGTTTAATACTCTTCAAACCAGTCGCAGTTGAAGAGGCTCATTTCATGGCGTGAGATACGATGAGCGTCGCCCTAGTCTGTAGAAAAGACACACGAAAGAGACCCTCGAAGAGTGGTGACCGCGGCTCGACTTGGCTCAACCGACTCGCTGGGCTTTAAAAGATAAGAAGTCAAGGAGTGGTACAACAGCTGGAGGCAGGTAATGGATATAACAACATTAGCCCCAAGAGAACTGGCCTTAATTATTGGTCTCGCCGTGATAGTCATTGCAGGCATCATCGCTTGGCTTTTTCTCCGAAAGCGCCGCACTGGAAGGCTGCGCACTCAGTTTGGTGGCGCTGAATATGATCGCGCTGTGAAGGAAGATGGCAGCCGGCGGCATGCCGAAGCCGGGCTCACAGAGCGCACACAACGAGTGGAGGGTTTGAACATCCGACCGCTCGCTTCAGGTGATCGTGCGCGTTTCGTGGAGTTGTGGCGCAGAGTCCAAGCGCGGTTCGTTGACGGCCCCGGCGGGGCGGTCACGGAGGCCGATCAACTGCTACGCGATGTGATGTCCACACGCGGCTCTCCGGTAGCTGACTTTGAACAGCAGGCGGCAGATATTTCCGTGGACCATCCACTGGTTATGGAAAATTACCGTTTGGCCCACGCGATCGTGTGTGCACATTGAGAGTGTAGAGTTTTTGCACTGGGCCAATGTGCGATCTGTCGAAGCGCCAATGTGTAGTGTAAGGAAATCTGGAGCAAGTGACGGGATTCGAACCCGCAACCCCCAACTTGGGAATCTAAGGTCGAAATCTAACACTAACGTACGGATTTGATCCGTTCACTGCAAAGATATTCAAAGCGAGATTTTCACGAACTTAATAGATTGTCTGTTAGACGGTCTAACGCACTATAGAGGAAGGGTCTAGCCTCGCTTCGCTGTCAGCTCACGTTTCAGTAGCCGAGCACCTGTCCGGACAATTCGGACGATGGAAATTATCACGTGGGCGGCAAACCATTCGATTTCGACATGCGGCATCAATCGGAAAAAAAACGTAAACATTGGGCATAAGGGCTTGGACGAACGCCAAGACCCACTCATGGGTTTCCGCGGACCCTCAAATTGTTGTCATCACCGCCGGCGGAAGTTCTATTTTCTCCGGTTAAACCAAGGATCCAGCCTTTTTATAGTGAAGGCGAAAAGCGAGAAGTCTGAGTAGTAAAGTGTTGCCATATCCGATTCAAGGGGATGGAGTTGCCGGCGTGTAGTAGATGCCCGCGCCCGGGCCTAATGGCAGTCCCAACAGATACCAGACGATTAAGAGCAGCGTCCAGAGAAAGAAAAAAGTCACTGAGTAAGGCAACATTGTCGCCATGATGGTCCCGATCCCAGCATGCTTGTCGTATCGCTGCGCGAAAGCAACCACGAGCGGGAAGTACGACATCAGGGGCGTGATGATGTTGGCGACAGAGTCGCCGATGCGGTAACCCGCCTGCGTCAACTCCGGCGAGTAGCCGAGGAGCATAAACATCGGGACGAAGACCGGGGCCATCACCGCCCACTTCGCCGAGGCGCTTCCCAACACGAGGTCTAGCAGCACCGTGATCATGATGAAACAGACGATGAGCGGAACGCCGCCGATACCTGACGAACGTAAGATCTCAGCTCCCTTTACGGCTGTAATTACGCCGAGATGTGTCCAGTTGAAGAAGGCCACGAACTGCGCGGCGAAGAAGGCGAGCACCAGGTATAGCGCCATGGTCGCCATTGCCTTCTCCATTGCCTTCATTACGTCAGAGTCGCTGCGAATCGTGCCTGCGCCGATGCCGTAGGCCAGCCCCACGAACGTGCCGCCGAAGAAGATGATCGCAACGATGCCTCTCAGGAAAGGCGAATCCAGGACGCCTCCCGTCTTCAGGTCGCGCAAGAATCCGGCCGCAGGCACAAGTCCCCACAGGATGATCCCGATCAGCACAAGTGCCATGGCGAGCGCGCACCGCAGCCCGCGCTTCTCTGCCGCGCTCAGCTCCTTCAACTCCTCCGGCTTCTCATCGCCACGGTACTCGCCGAGCCGCGGCACGACGACCCGTTCCGTGATGAACGTTCCAGCCAGCACGATGAGGAAGGCCGAGGTGGCCGCGAAGTAATAATTGGCGGCCGCTGTGACGACGTAAGGCTTGTCGAGGATGCGCGCCGCCTCTTGTGTTATCCCCGCGAGCAGAGGGTCGGTCGGCCCCAGAAGGAAGTTCGCGCAGAAGCCGCCGGACACCCCCGCGAACGCTGCCGCCAGTCCCGCTAGAGGGTGTCGCCCCACGGCGAGGAAGATCATCGCCCCCAGGGGGATCACCAGCACGTAGCCCACGTCGCTCGCCATATGCGACAACACACCCGCGAAGACGACCACCATCGTGAGCAGGCGACGCGGGGCCGATAGCACCACGGCGCGCAGCGTCGCCGAGATAAGCCCGCTTCCTTCGGCCACGGCAATGCCGAGCATCGCCACCAAGACTGTCCCCAACGGCGCGAACCCCGTGAAGTTCGTCACCAGCGAAGTCAGAATGCGGTGCAGACCCGGCAGAGTCAGTAGACTCTCTGCGCGGACGACCTCTTTCGTGCCCGGATGCACAACCGATACGCCCATCCACGCGGTGACGGCCGAAAGGATGATGACGAGCACGGCGAGAATAACGAACAATGTAGCTGGGTGCGGGAGGATGTTCCCGGCTCTCTCAATGGCTCCGAGAAAACGGTTCATGAAAGAGTCTTTAGCGACGACTTCGATTTCTTCTTTGCTAGCTGTAGTTGTCACGCTTTTTCCTACACCGTGATTTGCGCGACCGCCGCATGCCGTCGTTCGCGTGATCCATTATAGTCCCGTGGCATAGCAACTGCTCAATTACAGACGTGGGCGACAGCAACCGCATTCAATCTGTCAAGCCATGCCGAGTCTGTATTGAAGGGCCAACGGTGAGTAATGGGTCTATCGCCCGGATGACTTTGTAGATCGAATGCGGTCGCGATCGCTCCCCGTTCTGTATTAAGTCGCTCACTTGCGCGGTAGGTCTGCTGCTGTCTGTTAGAGATGCGGATCGTGAGTCAACAGATACGCTGGCCTAGCGCAAGAATTCGTTGAACGGCCCACCCGCCGAACGTCAGAGTTTTCGTTTCCCGCATCCGGTTGGCCGCAAGGTTGACACCGCTAGAATGAAGGCGTAGGTAGCGATCAAAATAAACACGCTTCATCGTCGGCCTGCGCTGCTGAGTCGGGTCGCTGCTGCGAATAAATCAACCTATTAACAGTTCGGACCCGGGTGTGTCTTCACTGTCACCTCCACGTTTAGGGTCTGTAGGTGTACTCGGCCTTGAAATGTTTTTGTCCGATCCTTATTAAGGCAGGAGAGGCGCGGGGAGCCGGAGAGATGGCAGTAAACTACGACCTAACGGAGCTTAACAATGAGGACCTTAACGAGGATAGCGTTAGTAGTTCTGATGACTTTTTTATCGGCAGGCAGGCTTCGGTCACAGGATTTGGGCGACTTCATCTTCAGCTACGGGTTCGAATCTAATTTAACCATCACGAGTCAAAACGAAAAAGAGATATGTAGTAGCGGTACCGCTCAGCAATGGAGATCAGGCTTCGCGTCTTTTTGTCCACGCAGTTTGGATCTCACCTTTTTAGGTGTCTACGCAATGACATCCAACAGAGTAGGATAAGTGCAATCAACTCGAATGTCCGTAGGATGATCATCGCTGCCTGGTCAAAAAGAGAGAGTAACCATTGAAAATCGTGCATAGCCGTCCACCTCATACCAAACGTTGGCAAACGTTAGCGTGAAATTCACACTGATACCAGCTTAATGTTTAGCACGCAGAGATTAGTGCTGGACCACCCACGAATTTGCAGCGCTGGATTCAGCTAGGACACTATGTTGGCTGGCACGGCATGGAAGCGCATAACTCAAACCATCTTTTTCAATTACTATTGTGCCCGTTCCAAAACATTGACACTTGAACTGTAGTGGTAAGGGTTCGGCAGTCAAAGGTAAGGATCTTTTTGATGCCTTACGTACTGCTAATGGTGCGATGCAAGATAGCGCGCGCGCGCCTGGTAAAGTTGTGGAGTCAATTCTACAGCGAACAAATCTATTATCGAAAAACAACCATTCTTCATCGATGGAGGGAATTCCCGTTTTGATGGTCCTACTCAAACCGGAGTTGGGATAATCTTCAAATCCTACTTTTGGAAAGTGCGATAATGCCTGTTTGGGTCTCGACAGCCAACGAGCTACTGGAGTTGAACCTTTACAATCCCAGAGGATAAACTTTGCGCCCCAAATTCCTAAATTGTTCAGTCGCACCACAGTTGATGTGATGGACGTCTCAAAAAGTTGGGAAATTTTAACAACGGAACTTGCGCTTAGCTCAAAGTCTGCTACTACCTGTCTGAACGGTGGTGCCGGCATTAAAAGTTCTGCAGCGCCAACATTACAAAGGAATTCTTCTTCGGCATCGTAATTATCCAATGCCTTAAGCGACGGGGCGGCCTCGTAAAAAAATGTGTGCACAATTTCATGTGCGCACGTGAAGTTTCTCCTGCCATGCGGGCGGTCAACACGCAACTCAATCCTATACCCATCTGATAAAGGAATTAGTTGTCCGTCGATTTCCATCCGCTTCTGAACTATTTCCCTTACGTTGCGCAACGAACAATATAGTGCCGGTCTAAATGGAGGTTCTCGGATTCCTGACTCCTGAAACAGACGCAATGCTTGCTTTTTCACTGCGTCAACCGGATCAGTAGCCTTCTCAACACTGGCGCAAAGCTGCCAAGCAAGTTTGCCAACAAAAGGTCGCATGGTTTTGCTAGTCAAACAGTTTCGTGCCGTCAGAATCAGTCTGTAATTGTCTGTACTTACCCAACCAATACTTTCGGTCACCAACTTCGGCGCGCTTCGAACCCGGTCGTGTTAGCTCATATTGAAACTCTTCAACATGCTTCTCCCACAGGAGATCTCGATCTTGTGCCATCATGTTCTCAGACTTAGCAACCCTTACAAGAACTTGCATGTGTTCCGAAAACAACGGGTGCCATTGCCAAATCGGAACGTGATGGCCCGTGATAATGTACGCGTCCGACGTTTCTAACGCCCGTGCTATTCGGCGTAGGATTTTCAGTGAGGGATTGCTAACTTGCTCGGGCAAAGTCTCGATTGCTTCAATGCCGGCACCTTCAATACCAACCATCTTCGCCAACGTCTTAGGGTCTAAACCGCGTTTGTCTCGAAGCCGCCGAATACGATCACCAAGTTCCAGTTCCTTGGTCTCATCCGAAGACAACGTGTCCGCAAAGCGCAGGTCCACTAAATTCGAAATCGTTTTCGTCAAAGCCGCTGGGAGTGTTCCACGTAGGTCTGACAGACCCTCATATTCAACAATGAGCTTAGGAACTGGACACCCGAGAACCATCTTCGAAACATCGACTCCCTTTTTCTTCAACACAACCAATGAAGCGCATCCCTGATAGGCTAATTGCACCTCAATTCCAGCACCCAAGCTGGGAAAGGGAGCCGCGAGAATCACGACATCCGATGCTGCGACTATCTGCCTATCAATTGCATACACGTCGTATGCGGGTATATCAGGGTTAGTTTGGGGGGCTGTCTTTAGCCGCGGACGGTAGAGCACTAATGAATGTGCGCCATACTCTTGGCAGATTTTATGAACCTGCTCATCAAGGACTTGGACCTCTCTGAACTGTTTTTTACTAAGTCCCGTTAATGGACTTGCAAAGTATAGTGTATACGGAGGACCAGAGTATGCTGGTTCGTTGGGTAAAGTTACGCGTTGTCCAAAAAGAGTCGCAAATTCCGTCGCGCTGACGAATTCATCAGGAGCAACTTTGAAAGCTTCGGCTAAGGCAGTAATCGTATCTATCGTGATGTCCTCATAACGGCCTGTTTCAATTCGCGAGATCTCGGCTTGACTGACGCGTGACAACTTGCTCAATGCTTGTTGGGTGAAGTTCCACTTTTTCCGGAAGAAACGAAGTTTTTGACCAAAAGGCTTTTTCTCATTTTCCATAACGTTAACCTCCACGTACCGCGAATATACCTATAGGGACGACTGGCGAACAGCCTAATTATTATTAGAGATTATTAATGTACGAGTGCCTTCCTAAGTACAACAAGATCTGGGGAAACTAGCCCAGTATGCGTGGGATTAGTAGCAGATTCTCACGGCGCGCAGCGACTTGCGACAAGAAGACCGGACGGAAAGTATGCAGTGCACAATGATGCTCAAAATATCGCCAATGACGAAGATGGTGCCGAAGGGGGGCTTGGATAGCTGAATTCCCTTCTCCTATTTTGCTGAGGAATTCCGAAATTGAGGCGTTTCGTGCGTACTTGTCGTTTCACATATAGTCCATTGACTTAACTCGTGCCACTCAGTTGGGCACTAAATGGACACTAATTACCTGCAACTGAGAGATCTTTTCGCCGCATCATCAATTCAACCGCGAACTGCTCAGACACTTTATCACGAATACCCAACCTTGAACGTCTCGACACAGACAAGTATGTTCGCCTTCACATGAACAATTCCGGAAGTGGAGGTCGTTTTGGAGTAGCCTTGCCGGCCGCTTTAATGGCCCAGTAACCGCGTCCTGGCCGCGGAATCTTTAGCTTCTTGCAAACCTTTGCCAACCCAACGTCGGATATGTCATATCTTTTGGCAACGCGCTGAATCGGTTCTGACCAAATCTCCTCATAAATCTTTTCACGATCGTACCGGGAGGCAAGCTGTCGAATGGTCCAACTACGGTTTTGGTCGGCCCGCCGCTCGTCTTCCGCTTTCTGTTCTTTTGTCCGTATGTCGAACCCCATCAAACCAAACTTTCTTGCGACTGGCGTCAGATGCTTCTTCATCGCCGGTGTCCGCAAAACTTCATGAATGGTGTCACGAGTGCAAGCCGTGTGTTTCATTAGCTGTTCGATTAATTCCACTGTTACGTCCGGCTCACATTCAAGCAGATTGCGGCGTACCCACTGTATTTCTCGAGGCTCATCCGGTCGCCACTGTGCACTGTGTTCGAGTAAAAGTCGAAGTGTATCCAGAGTATCCGAGACAGAGTATTTCGAGGCCTTGGCAGGAGTGCCGAAGTAAGAATCGTATCGAAAACCTCTGAATCCCAAACTCGTCGAAAGACACCTGTCGAGAGAACTGGATCCGCCGTTGGCCTTGTCGTTTGGTTTTGCTCCGAGCTCTAACAAATAACGCACTACATCAACGCGGCCAAAAGCGGCAGCACACGTAAGCAGGTCATCGAGATTGTCTTTCTTGGCGTCAGGCTTTAACCGCTTCAAGATCTCAACGTTCTTCGAATATGCGGCATGGACGAGAGCTGATGAATACTCCGACTCGTCAAATCCTTCCTCATCACCCCATGCCGGTCCAATCGAACGCGGATCTGCGCCTGCCCACATTAATAAGCTCACCCACTTCAAGTCTTCCTTTTCGCAGAAGTATCGAAGAGCCCGATCAACCTGTTCTTGAAGCTGTGGACCAAGGTCTGGATATTTTTCTTTACACTCGCGCCACGGACGAAGCGCGGTCCGAATTTTTTCGCCAAAGGCTTCCGCAAACGGATTACCGGTAATGAAGTCTGCGCCGTGATCGAGGAAGTAACGAATGATGGCCGGATCCCACAACATTAACACTTCAATAAATGGGACCGAGTTGATATTTGCACCATGTGAGACCAAAAGCTCAATGAGGTCCAAACGTTTATGTGAAAGAGCGCGTCGCAACGCTCGATTCTTTAGCTGCGAACCCGGCTCAGCGCTAACGAGCAGTTCGACGAGACTGTGGAAACCGGTGTCGACTGCTACCTCCAATGGCGTGGCCTTAAGATCGTTCGGGATACAGAGCGAGTTCCCGGAAGCAATCCATTCTTGGACTTCAAACAGCTTGCCAAGTTTGCATAGCCGAAGAAGGTGCTTAGCCTCAGTAATGGATAACCCGGTGGGCACTAGCAATAATATAGAGTGTTACAAGCTCGATTTCTATGAACTCCTTAATCGTGACGCAGTTCTCCGCGGCAAGGAGATTATTCGTATCCACCTTACACTACAAACCGGTTTCTTCTGCATTCGTCACTGAATAGGTAGCACTGCATTGACAAGAAGCCGTGAATCAAAAGCGATCGTGTCTTGATTCCTACATCAATCGCGATCGCCTCCTACTTCAGCCGAGCATTCAAACCGAAAATAGGAGCGGGACTTATCCGGCGCAATTAAAGCAATCAGGAGAAGAAGAAGAGATGAGATTTCTACTTGGCGTGCTTCTCGGCTATAGCATGCGTGGCAAAAAGAAACCTTTAATCACAGTGCTTATAACCATAGCGTTCATTGTTTACATAGTCGTGCCGACCATCGCACTCTTGGCGCTCCGATTGGATGTACAACACGAGCGACGAATGAGACCAACTCAAATCCAGGTTCCAGTGCTTAAAGGATTGAGTTATGAAGACGCCGAGACTAAACTCCGCGCTTCCAACTTGAATATTCGGCTATTAGCGACTCGTTGCAATCTGCCTCTTCAACCCGGACTAGTGATCGATCAAACTCCACAACCTGGTGAAAAAGTCGATCGCGGTTACCCTGTTGCGGTTACCGTTACTAAAGCGGGCTCCAAATTGGCGATAGTCAGGAACGACAAACCTCTTAGGGCTACAGTCAGGCAATCTGAGGTCCAACCATTCGAAGACTGAATGCCGCTATTAGGGTTATGAAAGCGCCGCGCGCTTCGCCCGTACAGTGACATTTAATCACATAAGTTTATTATTCATTACAACTTGCCTCCGTTAGTGGACCATGTAAATCAACACCGATTGACACGCCTCGACAGCCGTTTTCGTTTATTTCACGTGACTATAGCGGACAAACACTATGGGTTGATTTCCTTCGATCAGGAGGACCCTTCCTCAAGAAATCCATCTTCCGGCTTTACTGCGTTTTCCGCAAATTGGAAAAGAGCTAAACGTTTGGACCGACCAAGTTGCAACGCTGCGTTTGAAAAGCCTGAACTGGATATGATAACGCCTTTATCGGCTCCGACGTCATCCAGCACTGCGGCAAATTGCAAGATATCCTCGGCGCTGAGCTTAGTTGCGCGATGTTTTATGTCAAAAATAGTCACGTAGTTCAGGCCAGCTACACTAAATCTGATCTCAAGATCGACCTCATGGGAAACCCCAGAACGGCCCGAGACTAATGAGTTTGTGAGTAGAGTGAAGGAATCACCGAAACGCTCGAACATTGCTGACCTTACCACATCGACAATTCGTTTCTCATAGACTTGCCACGTTTGCCTTCTTGAATCAACATCAACGTTTTCTGATTTCATCGCCCTGTAAAGAGCCGCACGAGCCTTCTTGACCTCACCAATACCCAGAGAAGATCCCTTATCCAGCTGTCGATGATGATCAGAACAGAGATAAACTAAATTGTCCGATTGTTCTTTAGAACTGCCTTCAATATGGGCGATGCTACCTTCTTGGGGCTCATTCTTGCCAGCAACGAAACACAGAGCGCAGCGCCGTTTGCTGCTCAGAAGAATGCTCTGCTTTATGCTTTCCGGTATTGATTTGCGACTCGACACTTCTTACTCCAATGGCGATTCATATAGGCGAACGTCGTCAGTGCACTCTTTCAGGGTTGAATGAGCTTTCTGAACCGCTTTCTTGACTAGATCGTATTTGGAGCGATCTGCCCGAATAGTCAATGTCCACTCGTATCGATCGATAGCAAGGGCTTGGTAAAGCCGGTCTCGATAGTGGGTAATCTCACCAGGTGTGTAGCCCAAGACTCTATTGCTCTGCAAGTCGTAGTTTTTGTGACATTCAAGGCAAAGGTAGGCGAGGTTGTCGATGTGAAAATTGGATGGATTACGATCGAGGTGCGCGATTTGTCCATCTACTACTTCCAGAATACGATTTAGCCCAAAACACATACAGCAGTGGCGACGACATCGTCGAAGGACTTCATCCTTGATATCCTTCGGAACCGCCAGCCGCTTATTCCCCTTTTTTCTAATTTGTCTCGTTCCCAGAACGCCCTCCGAATATTTGGACTGATTATATTGTGAACGTCACGGACTAGAAAGCCATTCTTAGAACAACTTTGGGCACGACTTAGATCAATCAAGTTCGCGGTTCACCATCCCACCGACAGCGGCCGCTGTTGGTTTACGAACTGTTTGAAGCGTTGTAACCTAAGCCTGAACCAGTGATAAGTAAATCTCAACCTCGCCAAGCAAGGAGCCACCTATGAGTACCCAAGACGATGTTCTTCACAAGGGCATGAAGATCGCAGTAGACCTTCTGAAGAAGTGCCAATCTGAAGTTGGTAGGGTGTCACCGAAAGTAGCTGCAGTTGTAATTGAAGCTGGTGCGATTACCGAAACGGCATTCAGAGGTGAATATGAACCCGGGGATCATGCCGAATTCACCATACTCGAAAAAAAGCTCAAAAGCCGAGACATGAAGGACGTTACATTAATCACCACGCTCGAACCTTGTACTGTGCGAGGCGCGTCAAAGATTCCCTGTGCGGAGAGAATCATACAGAGCGGAATTCGGCGAGTTCTAATTGGGACGCTCGATCCAAACCCGGTCATCAGAGGACAAGGCGTGCTGGCGCTCGAGAGGGCAGGCATCGCAGTTGAAATGTTTCCAGACGATTTGAGGCGATTGATTCGGCGTGAGAATGAAATATTTGATGCTCTGTTTTTGTCGCAGCCGAAGAGTGCGGTGCCACCGGACGAATACATAACCAGGAATCGTAATCGCGCCATAGATGACTGGTACCTGGTGATCAATCGAATATACTGGGATCGAAATTCGGTGCGGGACCCTGCAGGTATTTTTCTACATCTGGTTGAATTGGTCGGTGGCCTAAGCGGAGCCATTAGCGACAAGCTTAAACACGGTATCACCGTAGAACACCACTTGGCTAAGTGTGTCGGCTGGTGGTTGGCTTTGTGCGGTCGTGTTGGTGTTAGAAGCGTGCAGCAATTGCTGTGGGACAAATACCCGTCGCTGTGCCCCTATTGCCAACTTCCAGAACACAACGATCCCAAGTGTAGATCTTTGAAGTCACAAAAGCCTGGACCGGACTGGAAAGAACTAGAACATAAGGGTCAGGCTTTGGTCCAACCAAGATCCATCATAGAGTGGCAACAAATGTTCGCAAAAATTTATCCTGCAACCCAGATGGAACCGATGGATCTCTGTTTCACGCGACTTGTTGAAGAACTCGGTGAACTGGCGGAGGCCCTTCGGATTTCATCCGCGGTGCCGGGGTATTTTCTTAGCGAGGCAGCGGACGTGTTTGCATGGTTGATGAAAATTCAGAATAAGCTTGAAATGAAAATTCCTGAAGAGCATCACGGTGTTGCACTTGCTGAAGGATTGTGCCGCGAATACCCGGAACGATGTCGATATTGCGACAAGAGAAATTGTGCATGCCCAACGATACTTCCCGGATCCGTTGGCCGTATTGCGCACGAGGTTCCACGACACAGAGGTTCGTATGGAGAAACGGGACGGTTTATCACTTCCGACTTGACCAGGGTTCTGTTTAGAGGAGGCATCGCGGAATAACTCAAGAACGGGGGCTATTGAGGCTAGACCCTACTGATCACACTTCGCGCCCGATTAGGGCTCGAGCTCCTCAAATGATTTGCTCTTTTCATCTTTCAAACAAGATTTCCTCTAGGTCGTTCGACTCGGAACATAGGCCTGCTCGTAAGATTGAAATGCGGATCCAACGAAAGTGATGAGCCGTGAACAAACTCCTGAAGGTTGTTTGTTCAAAATGATCTCAGAAGGTCGATGGCTAAATATCAAGCACGAAAGCTCGTGGGGCCTTGGAAGTAGGGGATACGTCCTCGATTTGCACACCACCTCCAGTGTTCTTATCGGTTATCACGAGTTCGGTCACCGCGCAATTCGATACAACGTATTCAGAGATTGGCGGGTTATTGAATCGTTTGAAGTACCACAGCGACAAGTCGACTTTGCCGCACCTTGTCGAAGCAGCGGTATCTTTCATTTGTTCTTGGGGATTGAGTTCACCGCTATCGTTCCAGTGCCCCCGACAAAGATTTACAGAACCTTTCAGCCGGTCTTGGCGATGTCTGGCGAAATTGCAAACACACTCAAAGTTCCGTTTACGGTAGCCGTAAACTGTTTGCCCGTTGAGCCTGACTGGAAAATCATTTCCGGCTTTACCGGCGCCCGATGCTCGACATTTGCGAGTCCATAACCAAGCGCAATGACATCTGCCCATTTTTAATGACGGCCACCGGCACTCCGGGAATCTGCTGCGCCTGCATTTCAGTTCGTATGTACTCATCGATTTTGTTGGAAACTGAATCCTGGGCCAGGCAGGCAATGGAGAGCAGGAAGATCAGCGGCAGAAATAGAGTAAAGTGCTTCATCGTTGTATTAGGAAAAGTAGTTGGTCTTTGTGTTCGCGGGCTAAAGGCGGGCGGATTGCAAGACGAGATCACGAATATTGTCGGGCAAAGGAAAAAACTTTTGTCTTCCTCTATAGATAACCGGACGTTCGAGCGGCCTCACGTTTTCCAAAAGAACTCCATAAGCTCCATCAGCCGCCGGTAAAGGCTGTTTGTGCTTGTCCACCAGTTCGATCCACGACTTGACGTCGAGGTCGATCGTTCCAACGATCTCCGCCAAGGCGATTATTTTCCCGCGCGGCAGAATCCAGGGATATTTGTAGCCGTAAAAATAAGCTGCGCTGAAATCGATACGGCGTGGCGCGTGAAGCGCAATTAAGCCTCTGCGTTCGCCTTTCCAGTTTCGTATTTCGATGGTCTTGAATCCTCGGACAATCATGTCAATCCATGGCTGCCGAATACTTAGAGCTACCAGAGGTTCCATGTCCTGCATCAGTCTCGGATAAACGCAAGAAACTCCCGCGCGAAACGTTTGTACAGATGATAAGTGGCCCGAGTCGATTCAGCGATCTGTTCAGGCGACGCTGGGACGAAGCTTAAATCGGATAGGTAGTTCAGCGCAAACTCGCTTTTCTTCATCTTCAAGATCCTGCTGCTGAACTCGCGTAACGTCTTCACGTTCGATTGGACCACTCGATAGAGGGGAGCGGTCGCGTAGGTTGTCGGTCTCCTCAGAGCACGCCGTGCATTGAAAACGTAGTGACCGACAACTTCAAAGAGTCCGGCGGATTCCATTGCGGAGCGCCGAACCAGACACGGCATGCACAGTCCGCACTCGCGAGCGGCCTTGTATCGCCCATGATTTTTTTTGAGCCAGTGGATCAAATTCGCTCTCTGTTGCCCGGCATATTGGCAAGTGATCGTACTTTCGGCCAGATTCTTCGCTTTGCGGAGGTGTTTGATCTGTTCTCCCTTGGTGAGCTGCGAGAAGGGATTGATTACCGACGGTTGCGAATCAAGCTGCCACAAGGCTTTCAGAAGCAGCTCGAATCTTCTCAATGTTTCAGGATGCGCATGACGCGTCACGTTAACACCGTGCTGATCGAAGTCGAATGGCAAATTGATTGCCAGGACTCCATTCTCACTAAGGTGTATTCGCGGTACTCCCAGTTCGAGGGAAACAGCGCCCGCCATGGAAAGGAATAACACAGGCCGCGTCCGGCGGGTTCGCTCGGGAAACATGTTGCGCAGACCTGTTCGGTCACGGTCACTCGTGCGGAACCGAACATTTACCAGTAACGGATTTAGATTTCTGTAGCCGAGAGCTTCTGCCAATGCGCCGATCTTGTTGCGAACGTACTGAATCCCTGGGGGCGAGTGTGAAACGAAGACCGCTGGTTCCCTGGTCTTTAAGGCGGCAGCAGCACCGCACAAAGAATCAAGACCATTTGAAAAGAGATTGATTGATGCGCCGGCAGCTCCGGGCAGCAGTGGAGCGGGCTTTTGCTTGCGGACTCGCTTTAACTGCCTGAATTCAAATTGCCAATAATCCTGGGAAGCAAAGTTGGCCAGTTGGTTTACCAGATCGCTCACACGTGACCATCGATCCGGCTCTTCCACGGGAAGCAATACGGTCAAACGCCTCGTTCTCTCACCCAGCGCCTCTCCCCTGCGAAAAGCCCGATCTGCGAGAAAAGCTGCTTGGCCTACGCGCAGGAGATCGCGAGCTACGGGATTGGTAAGGCCTTGAGGGCGAAATGAAAAATACACGCTTGACTCATAGTTGCCACCGCGTGTTGTTTTTGGTCCTATTCGCATTGAGCCCTGGCCTTCGCAATGTACTTCGATCATTGATTGGCTTGTCCTCTGAGTGTCTCGTTGATGGTCTGGTATAGAGCGAGCGCTAAGAACTCCGGATCATCCTGGCCGCCGCGTATTTCTTGATAGATGTTTAGCGTACGCTCAGCTAGCAGCCGTGCATCAAGCAACCGCAGGTCAATTTCAGTCGCCGGATCAAGTTCGGGCACTCTTTCACGCATCCTCAAAGCGGCGAAATTATCCTGCAGAATGTTCGCAAGGTAATGCTGAACTGTGCGCAGCCACATGGTCGTTAGCTCGGTCTGCGCAAGTCTGCTGACAAATTCCTCTGCAGCCGGCCCGTCAAAATCATTTGCATTCCTCCTGGGCCATGCTACGTCGGCGAGGGCTTCAGCAAATCCTTGGAGCGCATGCCAGTCGAAATCTCTCGCAGCAGACGCCGTGCCGTGCTTTCCCTTAACATATTCGTGCATTCGACGACGGATCTCATGGAGAGCCGCGGCTGTGATCATGAGAAAAGTTCGTGCCGGCGATGTTGTGCCAAGAAGCACGTATAACCCTTGGACTCCCTGGCGTTTACACGCGTGGATCAGATTCTGGCCAAATTCAAGTACCTTCAGTAAGGCTACATTCTTTTCCAGAGCGCCATAGCTATCGTTCTCTCTAGCGACCACCAGGAGAAAGACGCCTCCATCGGATAAGTTAAGTGGAATTTCAGGATTCACTGTTTTGACTCTCTACTTGCCAATTCGTTGCGCACACGAAACCAAAAGGTCATCGCAGCGCAACGACCCAGTCGCTACCGCTCCCGGTACTGATTTCAGCCAAGCACAAGGCCGACAGCTATAGTGCTCCAATTGAAGTTGCCAAGGCCTCAACTACCCGCACTCGTCATGATTACAGCGACATCGTTCACTGCTGCCCCGCGCGGCGGCGTCCGCACAGTATTTCTTGCAGTACCGTTCAGACTCCGAAACGTGACACTTACACGTACTGTGCTCACACTTCTTAGTTGGAGTTCCTCCCGGAGGGCCAGTGTGTTGCGGCCTCGGCTTTGGATCTCCGTTACCCGTCTTCGGACTTCTGCCTCCGCCGCCACCGGCACCGCCGCCACCTCTGCCTCCACCCCCACCAACACCGCCGCCACCACCTCCGCCTCCGCCCTTTCGGCCGACGCCGAGTCGTGCTCCAGATCCTCCTGGTCCAACCCCAGAGGTCTGCAATTTTGCGCGTCCTTTTTGGGCCTGCGTTTTGAAAACTTTTTCGCCTCTTTTTTCTTGACCTGGAGTAGTACCTCCGCTACCTCTTTGGCTGCCCATAATTATCTCCTCGTTCGGCTCCATATTGCCGAACCTCTTCAAGCCAGCTCTCCCGTTGCGACGGGTCAATGTCACGGTCGAGCCACTGTTGAATATAGGGTTTTGCTAATACCGAAATTCGATCCGCTTCAATCACCTGATTGTTCTTCTGTAATTCCTCGAGATACTCAGTAAGAATCCGGGCGGTTCTCCTTGCATCCACGCCATAACTTGGGTGGAGCGGAGGTCTAGCAGCAGCCTCCCATGCCGCTTCATATGCCTCCAGAGAATTCTCCGCATTCAATTGTGTGAGCGCCTGAGCTCGGATACGCAACATGTCGCGCAGCACTCGTGAAGACCAGGCGTCTCCTTCATAAGTCAACAAAACACTAACTACTTTTTCAAGCGCATCCGAGGCCTCGCCGGCTCCAATCTCGTCCAGCTCCAACCAGCGAACTTCAATGAGGTGGCCTTCAGCAATCTCTTTTTGCCGGCTGTCGCCTGCAAGCTGAGCTTGCGCGATGGCTGCTCGATATGCGTCGCGAACTCTGATGTTGTTTACTTTGAACTCATCCTGTGTTGAAAAAGGCTTCCGGCGAAAATACCGGGCAAGCTGGTAATTGCAGAATGCGCTGTCTCCCGCAGCACCGCCAACTGACACGAAAACTTCATTTGCATTGATTAACCGCTCGAGCATTTTCTCCCAATCTTTATTCAGCTCCGTCGAGTCGAGTTGAACATCCACCCACTCACAATCCGCCAGTGCCTTCATTCGGGTCTCGCCGAGTTTGCCGAAAGCCGCTCCTGCCTGGTCCAGGTCTGATAGCGCACCTGCCAAATCGCGAAGCCAATAGCGCCGGTGGAGGGCGCGGTTGTAGGTGGTTAATGCATGCCTTTCCGCCAGATCTGACTCAGTGATTTCATCTGCTTCCAGTGCGGCGAGATTGACCTTTGCCTCATCAATTAACGCAAGGATCTTCGCGTAAAGTTCGGTTACCTCAGTGGCACGATCAGTATTGCCAGAGTCTTTAATGATCACCGCTTCCAGAATCAAACTATCGATCTCATCGAGTGAAGTCGGTTGACGCTCTTTGGCTTTTGCGATACAGCCGTGGGCTTTGCTTCCAAAACCCAAAACGTGAGCGGCCTTCGCTAGCTTTAACCACTCATGCGCTTCCGTTTCCTCAAACGGCGTATGATTAAGCACTCGTTCCCAGAACCTAAAAGCTTCATACCAGCGCCCTGTAGCGAACAGAGACTTGTGCAGCAGCAGCGGTAGCGCGTGCGCCTGGTCCTGGTATTCGAGATTAATAAAAACCTGATGAATGTCCTGGAGGAAATCTATACCGCCGGGTTTGCCTGCTAACTTGCCGAGAACCTCCGTTGGCGACGCGTCGTCATCAGAAGTAATTCGATCGGCAAACCTGTCCGCAAGCGAAATGGCCGCATTCGTAGTTCCCTCGGTATCATCCCGCAGAGCCCTGGTTAGTAATCTTGGCAGCCGAAACCATGAAGACGTGACTCCAAAGCGTGACTCTCTCAACAGCAATCCCTTTTGACTTAGCCTGACAAGATCATGCATGTCTGCCTCAGCAAACAAGTTGGCTAATTGCGGATCCACTCCATTCGGTAAACTGGCCAGAGTGTACAGAATGTTCTGATCCGCAGCTGGCAAATTTCTCGTAAACAAAAACGCACTCATGGTAACTACCTCATGATCGCCGTCCGATTTTCTCAACAAGTCGAGTAATCCGGGCAGCCCTCCTGTCTCTGCGAACCAGTCAGCCGTTGTGGCTACGTGGTCTGAGGCGAAACTTCGCACGTACTCTTCAGTTTCTTCCTGCGTAAATGGCAGGATCTCGAGACCTCCCGCAACATTGGCTTCCCTGACTCGAATCACCAGGGAACGGTTCAGGTTTCGGACTCTCTCAAAAAAGTCAGACCAGAATGAATCGTCCGTTTCCTCGAGGTTATCGAGAACGAGGACCATCCGGTTCAGATCAATAAAAGCGACGAGCTGTCCTGTTGGATCGAGCATTCCGGCTTCACCGTCTGCTCCTCGCGGAGAGGTCCAGGTCAGTAAAGGCGTTCCAGCCGCAACAGAATGAATCTCATCAGTCTGCTTGCGTAGAATTTCCATTAACTCCCGGGCCGTATTCGGTGTTTCACTATAACGACCGAAATCTACGTAAAGCACAGGCCTTGTGGCAGTGTCGTTCCGGTCTACGGCGCGTTGGATAGAGCGCCGGCAGGCATTGAGAACGATCGAGGTCTTACCGGTATAAGCTGCCCCAGTGACTTGTCTTAATCCTGCCACCTCAACTTTCAAAAAGTCCGTGAGACGGTCGTCAAATTTTGGACGTTCAAGATAAGGCTCAGGCCTTGGAATTCGCCGCAGCATTTCGTCGAGCGTGGGGAGGTAAGCCGCGATGATTCTTGTCAATTTGTCAGCGTGCTGCGGAGCATCTTCCGTGAGGAAAAGCGCAGGAAATGACCAATCCACAATCTTTTCAGCGCTGCTAACGGATGGCGCCATGCTTTTCCGACCCTCTGCTACGGATAAAGCAATTGCGCCAGTCTCGAGAAACCAATCCAGAGTTGTTCCGAGAAACTCCTTCGCGAGAGATGCACTGACACTGCTTTGCATGGCGACCACGGAGAGAATCCCTCGCTGAAGAAGAGTCACTGCTCCCGAATGGGCCGAGGGATGTTCATCAAGGTGAGTTTGATCGCACGCAATGACAACGACCAGAAAAGCTTTTCCACTTTGCGCTAATGCGTCTGCCAGAGTGCTCACCGGTTGCCATTTTTCGAAGTGCAGGTGCGGAATCCCTTTAATTGTTTGGCCGTGGGAGACGATAACTAAGATGTGAGGCTGAGTACGCGAGATTCCAGCCTTTAATTGATTGAAGTTTGGTGTGAAGTCGCCATCAATAACGGCGTCGTATGTAAGACTCACGAGACGCGCTGCAAATGCATCCTTGAGGGCTTCTTGAAACTCTGACGCGTGAATTTGGTCCAGGGTCGGCGGCTGAGAGATGCAGTACAAGACGCGTAAGCGTTCTTTCACCGAGGTGAGGTGTGCCTTAGTGTGACTGACAACTCTGGCGAGAGGAAACGCTGCCAGCGTGTTCAGGAGAATTGGTTCCAACCGAGGTGCGGCAGCAGTTTGCACAGCGTCGGCCAGCTCCCATGGGATGTTGATGATCAACGGAAGAGACGATGAATTACCGCGAATGAGGATCTCAGAACCTTCCTGCGCGTCAACGTTGCGCGCCAAGGCCGCGCCTACTGGCCCGTCAAAAACACGCTGAGCAAACAGAAAATTATGCAGGCCTTCGCGAATATTCTGTTCTGGAGGGGTCTTCCCGGGTGCGTTCCTATAACTCTTCAGAAAACTCAAAAGATCTTTTGGGCTCACACCCTTGCTCAAGGTTGTTTGCACTGGCCCTCGGATAATCTGCCCATCCACCTCGAGCGAAACTTTGCATGGATCACTCACCGCCCTCTTGAGGGAATCTCCGACGAAATAGGAGAGGATTGGTACCTTCTTTAGGCCTGAAAACTCACGTTCAATTTGAAGTACTAGTCTGGACATTGCTATTTCAGGTCAATGCTTGTGCTCCTTTGACTAGTGATTGCCAGAAATAGCCATATTGAAATGAGATAAAAAGGATCAGCAAGGCTGGCTCATTCTGGTATAGCTTCAATGAAAAGTAGAGTCCCTGGTAAGTTAGAAGGCAGGCTACCAGGGCGATCAGACCGACTCTCAGCAAACGGCCCAGCGAAAGGTCTTCCGCCACTCTTGGTTCCGGTGCACGCGGAGTTATTGTCGGAGAGGCTGGTGGGCTAGATGTACTTACGGCCGGAGGCTGGCCGCCAGCTTCCGCCTCTGAAGAGTCTCCGGGCCGCAGCCCGGTAACATAGAAGCTCGCCACAATTCCAAGGATAACTCCTAAAAGGGAAAGAACAATTCTTGGTGCAGAAATTTTCCCGGGCGGCACTGGCGGTAACTCTCCTCCTAGCCGCCCTGCCATCCGGGTTACGGGGGTTCGCATAAGCAGG
This sequence comes from uncultured Acidobacteriota bacterium, assembly GCA_963826255.1. Lineage (GTDB taxonomy): Bacteria > Acidobacteriota > Blastocatellia > Pyrinomonadales > Pyrinomonadaceae > PSRF01. The sequence goes on along the minus strand of CAWGWK010000002.1, from coordinate 2,610,267 downwards.
TAATCTGTGACCGACATGCGTGTGGTTCTCCTTCAGGAAGAATTGAAAACCAGAAAGCGTTATCGAAGAGCCATCCAGCGACTTTTAGATAATGGAGCTAACCTGGGCGTTGAAGGCTAGCTGGGAGGTACGCAAGGACAGCGTGTAAAGAATGCTTCGAGTGGCGTGCAGGAGCCTAGATCCTTTACCGCTGCCTGTCAACAGTGTCTTGATCGTTTTTGGATTAAGGTTAACGTCCCTCAACTTACCTTACTGGGCACGAGAGGCAGACCGCTGGTACTCAAAAGGTCAACAGCTTTACCTAAGTCTTGCTCACTTCTAGTTAGGACCCAACCGCAGTAAGTCCGTTCTCCAGTATCTCCAAGACCGGTGAAGAATCCATACATTACGTTTCCGAGGGGACTAATAGTAAGTATGATTGCGCCAAAGGCATTTGCTCCAGGTTTAAGAGAAGCCCAACGACCCACGATATATATGCGCTCAACCAACTCTGCATGAACAATATAGCTGTCTTCTGCTAGGTTGTTGCGATTCCTCATTCGCAGCTCTCCGAAATGCAGGTCAATTTCAACATTCTCAATCACTGAAGTCGTGCCATTTCGAAAATCTGGGCGATAGGCCGATTTCCAAGTGCCTAACAGATCAGGACGCTTCTTATACCGCTGGTGACTTACGATTACAGGCACCATCAAAGACAACGCAGCGCCGAAAACGGCACCAAAAACAGTCAAGCTAATCTGCCAGAACAAGTCCATGCGTAACCTCGGAGTATGAGAAAAATTGATGGTCAATCCCAAACACGGCTTGGCTTGGGAAGTTGGGTTCAGCTTCTGAGCGTCGGTTTTTCGATCTCGTTTTGAAGGATATAACCCAGGCACTTGTAAATGAGCTTCGCAGCTAAGAAATCCGGTGCGCTGTTTCCTGGCATCGGTGCAAGTTCTGTTAAGTCCATCCCGACAATATTGCGAGCGCAAGCCGTGGCACGGACGATGCCAATCACATCGTACCAGCCCAGTCCTCCAGGCTCGGGCGCGCCTGTGCTCGGGACTAGGCTAGGATCGAAGCCATCAATATCAATTGTGAGATAGACGTTTTGTGTTAGATGGGAAATAGCGTCTTCGTACCAGTCGGTGCGACCGACGATGTCTCTGGCCCAAAACACGGCTGAGGGTATTGTCGGTAGGCGCCTGGCTTCGACCTCTGAAATAGAACGAATTCCAACTTGCACGACCGGGCATACTTCCACCACCCGCGCCATTATCGACGTATGAGAGTGTGGCGTGCCATCATAGGTGTCGCGCAAGTCCGTATGTGCGTCAATTTGAAGTACTGAGAGATCAGGGATTTGTTTAGCAAACGCTCGCACGATTGGACCAGATATAGAATGTTCGCCGCCAAGGGTAGCCAGGAACTTCCCGGTGGCCAAAAGCTTTTGAGCTTCCTGTTCTATCCTTACCATCATTGCCGCGGGTTGGTCGGCAATCCCTAATTCGGGTAGCGTGTGTATCCCTAATCTATAGACTGAATTTTCTATCTCCTCGTCATACAACTCCATGTTTCGTGAGGCATTGATGATTGCACGTGGTCCATCTCCAGTCCCACTACCATAACTGACTGTACCTTCGTACGGAATAGGCCACACTAGGATGCGCGAGTCATCGAAGCCGGCATATTTCGCTTCGGCTATTCCGCCAAAATTGAACGGAAGAAGTTGCGATTCGGTCATGGTGTGCGAGTTAATAGCTAGAGGTCACAATTAAAACATCGCTTCTCGTATCGTGCTCATGCATGGGAATCCGCCCAAAAACGTCCAAATTTATTAAGCTCTTCGGCCGGAGGAACTGCTCCAAAACACGGCTTCTTGTCCATGGCTTGGGCAAGTGCCGTAAGTCCCTCGGTGAAAATTCTGTAAGACTCATCTGATGTCGCGAACGTGGAGTCAAAAACCGGACACATGTCCTCACTGTAAAGTTCGAATCGCTTGTGGTGAATTCGCATTCCGTATTTCTCGGGGTGCGCATATAGATCACCTCCCGGATACGGTACGAGCATTTGAAGGTAGGATGCTTGCAGCAAATCCTTCTGGATGAGTTTGCAAGTCCATTCAATTGATCGCTTCATTTCATCGAGGGTTTGGTTCGGAAAGCCATGGACCATGAAAGTGCAAGCAGCAATGCCACTATCGCGGATACTTGCGAGGATGTCTTCGGCCGTACCGACCTTTACACCCTGCTTAAAAATGTCCTGACTCTGTTGATTCGATGTTTCGAGACCAACTTCCACCCAGCGACAGCCGCTGGCAGCTAGGGCCTTAAGAACGGCAGGTTTGGTGAGGCAGTTGAGGCGTGTCTGACAATCGTAATAGACGTTACCTTCCGCTTCGAGCGCTGAACAAAGTTCTAAGGTATGCGGCAGGTCAAGAGTAAAAGTTTCATCTCCCCAATAGATATTGTGATGCTCTCCGTAGTAGCCCCTATAAGCTCTAATCTCTGCGAGCACGCGATCAATTGGAAAGTAATCAGCCTTACGACCGATGGTCTGTATTGTGCAGAACGGACACTTATAGGGACATCCCAATGCATGAACAATTCGAATGTACCGCAACGAATTTCCAATTGACGAAGGGAACAAGTCTACTTTCGGAAAGGGGATCTCATTGACTGGAATGTAAGGATAACGGGTTTTGCTTGTTACGACTGCCCCAGTGCTGTTCTTGTATGAGAGGTTTCCGATGTCATTGATTGCGCTACCAGTCTGAAGTGATTTTAACAGTGCGGGGAGCGCGTACTCGCCTCTATCGAATACCACGTAGTCAATGCATGGATGGCTCGCGACTTCCTCATGTAATGGGGTCGCCATGACACCCCCAAACAGTATGATGCTTTTCGGATATTTGTCCTTAATGACTTCCGCTATTTCGGAAGCAAAAGTGATGTTCGCCGTCATTGGCGAAAAGAGATAAACGTCTGAGTTATGCTCGGTCAGGGCGTCATTCACTCTTGCTGTATCGATTCCACTACCAATAGTTTCTGAGGAATAAAGATCAAGAACATCGAGCGAGGTGAAACCTTCATGGATCAAGACACCCGCTAACCAGTGCATCCAGTGCGGAAGTTCCCACATATTGCCTTCCATGTGCCGTAGGCCAGGATGGGCGGCGTGGTACTGAATATCAAAGTTACGCCAGAACAATTCGCGCTCAGGAACCGGATTTACGGGCATTGGTGTGTGGACAAAGGTGATCTTCATAGGTTCTTCGCGCTTTTTTACGTGAGGCCAAATTCGCGCGGCGACCTAACATTGGCCCGTCTGGCAATGGAAACGAGGCCAGCGGTGGGTCCGCTGGGTTATTAGTTGGGATGTTGAAGTAAGAGAGTCAGCAAATGAGTGCTAAATGCCTGTTGAGAGTGCCAGGTCTTTACTATTAGTCCGACCATTTCAGATAATCCCTCCTTTCAGAATAGGGTTTGCTGATTTTTACTCCTCTTAAGAGCAAAACCATATCCAAAGGCTACATGGGAGTCAAGGTTCAGCCTGCGGCAAAATTTCTGCGCTTATAGTCCAATCCTTATTTCAACCCGTTGGTCCGCCTTGATTTGCCAACCTCAGTCTGACTTCGTGCAAGTCGACTTCTGACTTGGGCGGATGATTCCGATTAGAGGGATAGTCAGAACTAGCTCAAGACCCAGGATTGAACGAGAACTCATGGCCATCCCAAGACACACCGCGTCTTCGGTCCACTCACAATTCGCCAATGATCAGCCAGCTCTCCTGACTACCTCTCGAAGCAAGTAGGCTGAAGAAAATTTCAGGCGGTATAGATGTGAGGCGCGATCACTTATTCATTGTCGTTGCCGCAATCCTTTATGGCACCGTGGTGGTTGGCGGCGAGTTCTTTCTCGAGAGAGGCTTTTCGGTCTTTGAAATTGCACTTTACCCGATCTTGTTGATGACGCTTACGGTGCTTCCGTTTGTGCTTTTCCAACCGGAGTATTGGATTCCCCGCGACAGCATTCCTTTTTTTGTAGTGTATGGTTTGATCGGCGCCTTTGCGGAATTTGGCCAATTTGTTGGGCTGATATTTGGTGTGCCCGTCGCGGTGGTGGCGCTGATTCTGTACACGCAGCCGCTCTGGACGGTGTTGTTGAGCGCACCTCTGCTTGGCGAAGCTGTGACCATGCGCAAGTTGGGCGCTGCCACACTTGCGTTCTGCGGAATCGTTGTACTGGTGCGTGGGTCTTGGGCTTCGGAAGTGGCCCATCCACTAAGCGGAGTGCTGACTTGCCTGATCGCAAGCTTGTTCATTTCGCTTTGGGTGATTTGGGGCCGCAAAAGCGGCATTAGCAATATACACTACATAACTACCACTTTTGGGTGGGGAGCATTCACCACCCTGTGGCTGATATTGTTATGGCTCATTCCCTACCTACTAGTCGACCAAACTGCGGTTACGAGGCTCTCTGCAAATTTCCCACCCCGGTATTGGGCTGGCTTGTTCTTGTTTGCGATAGTCGGCGGTATCGTTCCTAGCTTTTGTTTTTTCAAGGGACTACGAGTTGTACCTGCATCTGTCGCAGGAATAATCCTTCTGCTTGAGCCGGTGAGCGCCGCACTCTTGGCAGCAATAGTGTTTGGTCAATCGCTCGACAGCGCAACTCTGGTAGGTGGCGCTCTTATTTTGATATCGAATTATGTGGTTTCCGGCAAAGCACAACCATCTGAAACAGAGATACCTACACCGTCTGCTGGTCCAGATCATGACCTTACTCGGAGGAAGACCGACATGAAAGTTAACAGCGCAAGCCGCAAAGTCGCAAAATGGCCAGCTGGTCTTAAGCTCAGAAAAACACTCAGAGGCCACGCCGGATGGATCGGTCGTATCGCATGGTCACCGGATGGCGGATTTTTGGCATCAGGCTCCGATGATCGGGCTATCTGCATTTGGAATCCAGGCGACGGGACTCTCGCCCGGAAACTCGAAGGCCATAGTGATACGGTTTTCTCCGTGGCGTGGAGCCGCGACGGGAGATTTCTTGCTTCTTCTTCAGATGACGAGTCGATAATTATTTGGGATCCAGAAAATGGTACCCGCATTCATACCCTTCTTGGCCACACCAGCGGTGTAGTGAACGTCACGTGGCTCCCAGACAACCAAAGTCTTGCCTCCGGAGGAGGTGACAAGACCATTCGCATCTGGGACACAAACACTGGAAGACTAATAGATAATCTTGAGGGTCACACTGGTTGGATCAGGCAACTTGCTGTGTCGCCAAATGGCCAAACACTAGCATCGGCTTCCTACGACGCTACAGTTAGACTTTGGGATATTCGCGCCAGGAAATGTATTGCGGTGCTTGAGGGCCATAGTGATCGGGTTCACAGCGCGGTGTGGTCACCTGACGGCAATCTTCTCGCTAGCGCATCGGCGGATAATACGATTCGAATATGGGATGCCAAAGGGACGCACTTGAGAACACTCGAAAGTCACACAAGTGCTGTGTATGACTTGTCTTTCTTGCGCGACAATAATTGCCTTGCTTCCAAGAGTCTGGACAATACATTCAAGATTTGGAGATGTGACGAGTGGACCTGTGTTGCCTCTTTACCAGAGGAATCAGTTGCCACTGATTTCGGCGGCTTGGCATTTCATCCTCAGCGAACGGTTTTAGCCACGCTCGGCGACTATGACACGATTATTCGAATATGGGATATTGATCTTGCTCTGCTGCTCGCTCACTCAACACAGCTAACGTCCCTTTACACAAGCGCCAAAGTGGTTTTGGTTGGCGAAAGCAACGTAGGAAAGTCCTGTCTAGCTCTTCGCCTCGCTGAAGATCGGTACGAAGAGCAAACCACAACTCACGGAATGAGGTTCTGGGTACTCAGCCCCGACCAGCTTAGTGCTGCCACGGAAACACCTGCAGATGAATACCGCGATATTGTCATTTGGGACATGGGCGGCCAGGATGAGTATAGATTGATCCATCAGATATTTCTGCACGATACGGCTGTCGCTCTTCTGTTGTTTGATCCGACTCGGGGTCGAACTGCCATTGAGGAAGTTGAAGGATGGAACCGACGTTTGGAAAAACAACTGCATGGGCGCCGCGCAATTAAATTGTTGGTCGGAACCAAAGTTGATGATACAGGGACCACCGTTGATAAGGCGCTAATTGACCGCTTGATCACAGATTGCGGAATTGCTGGATACTATCCAGTAAGCTCTAAACTTGGGACAGGTATTGCAGAGTTCCGAACAGCTCTTTGTAACGCTATAGACTGGACGCTGCTAACGAAGACAAGCGGTCCGGAAGTGTTTCATCAAATTTATGCTGAGGTGGAGAAAGCGCGTAGCAGCGGCGAGGCCGTTTTACCGGTTTCAGAGTTGACTCTTCGCTTAGAAAAAGAGGAGAGGGCCATTGGTCAGGAAGCGATTGAGGCAGCGGTAGATCAACTTGCTCTGCAAGGAATTGTTGCCAGCACTACCTTGGCCTCAGGCGATCGCACGTTGGTTCTTCGCATCGATGAAGTAGAGCGATATGCCGGATCGCTCATACTCGCAGCACGTGCGAACCCGCGCGGCATTCCGGCGATTGAAGAACGGCTAATCTCATCGCGCCGAATGGTGTTTCCTCGTATCGCCGGGGAGGATCGCCTGCCGTGGCTTCAAGAAAGGGCAACACTTGAGTGTGTAATACAGTTATTGATCGAGCATGACATCTGCCTCCGTCATGAAGGATTATTGGTCTTCCCTTCACTGTTTCTACCCACCGAAAGCGGCGAAGAGCCTAATGTCTCGCGAGCTGTCGCTTTGCACTACGATTTCACTGGGGCGATTGACAATATCTATGCCTCACTTGTAGCCAAGCTGTCTCTGAGTAATCAGTTCGGTCGCTATCGACTCTGGGAAAATCGAGCGGAGTGGGAGATCGCAGATCAAGGTGCCTGCGGACTTCGCAAAGTCGCGTATAAGAGTGGAGTCGGTCACATAGATCTTTATTTTCAGAATCAGGTTGATGCTAGACGCCGTGAATTGTTTCTCGTTTTTGTTGAGGACCACTTAAGGCAGCACGGCGTTGAGATTGCCGAGACTATTCAGATTATTTGTGATTGTGGACACGAATTCCAGGACGAGGCCGTCCGGGCACGATTGGCTGCAGGCCGCATTGATATCATCTGCTCAGTCTGCGAGGTTCGAAATCGCATTAGCGAAGGTGCGCTGAAAATCCGATCAAGCGATCCGAGCGTGGAGAAGTCTCTCATTGGATTGAAGACGGTGATTGAAAAACGGCGGCGCGAAGATGTTGACGAAGTAATCACTATTCTTAGGGATCCCAAGATGAGCGGCGGATCTATCCGAATTCTCCATCTGAGCGATTTGCACATGTCTCCGGATCCCGATCTTGATCCGGAGGTTATGTTCCAGCAGCTGCTTGCGGATCTAAAGGAGCATCGAGACCTGGCCTTCGACTCCCTGGATTATCTTTTTGTTACTGGCGATCTTACCACTTGCGCTTCTCCGGAAGAGTTTGATAAAGCACATACATTTATCTCCCATATCATCAAAGCATTTCAGCTCAACGCGGCACGTTGCGTAATAGTGCCTGGAAATCACGACATTGATTGGAATGAGCCTGTCTATGAATGGAAGTCAAAGCGTCAAGTTGACTTGACGGCTCTCCGGGATGGCACGTACGTACCTCAGGGCGCCGGCGTGCTCATTCGCAATGAGCAGCTTTATCCCCGGCGTTTCAAGAATTTCAGCGATCAGTTCTACAAGTTCCTGCACCAGGAGGAATATCCACTCGCCTTTGAAGAGCAAGCGATTCCATTTCTGTTTGCGGACTCAAAGCTTCAGTTGTTGGCGCTTAATTCGTGTTGGGAGATTGATGAGTTCTTCCCCACGCGAGCGAGTATTTACCCGCGAGCTCTCGGAAAAGGGTTGGTTGCTGCTGCCGAGCAAATCAAACAAGCAAAAGAATCCGGAACTCTGAAGGAGAAGGACGAGATTCTTCGACTGGCGATCTGGCATCATCCCGTAACCGGAAATGAGAAAATCGGTGATGACGCATTCTTGGGACGGTTGAGCCAAGCTGGTTTCAAATTGTGCCTCCACGGCCACGTTCATGAGGAGCGCGCTGATCTCATCGGTTATACGGACCCAGAAAGGCAGATTTATATTGCGGGTGCTGGATCCTTTGGTGCGCCTGCAGGTCAACGTCCCGAGGCAGTGCCTCGTTTATATAATGTTCTTGAGATCCCCAGCGATCGGAGCGAGATCAAGGTTCACACTCGATGCTTGCGAAATCCTCACGGACCATGGGACGGCTGGGCGGTTTGGGCAGGTCGAACGCCGCAAGAGCGGCAGACATATTATAAAATCAAAATTGCGCCGGCGGTTTAGTTATTCCGCGTGATCCAGTTCTTGAAAGGTCAACTACCGCTGTACACGACTGTCCTGCTACGGGGCCTGAGTCTTAAGACCCATCTTCATACGAGAGGGTGTTCACGGGATTATGATCCAAGTTCTCACGAGCGTGATCATAACGTTGCACTGAACGAGGATCTCGATGTTTCGTCACCATCTGTACCTCTCGATAGCTTCGTCCGTCGTTTAAGAAGTTTCGTGATTACGGTTCGACGAAGATCATGAGGCGAGACGCGGCCAATGCCAGCGTGCCGAGCCCAGAAGCCAACAATCTTATGCGCCTGCCGGGATGAGAGCGGCTTCGCTAACTCTAGTGTTCGATAGTTGGAATGAGGCTGAAAGATGTATTGGTCCGGTTCATTTGTTCCAAGCGCGGTTCTTCTGTCATTGTCTAGTTGAAGGTAATCATCGATTGACTGCTTGATATCGGCTGGCAAGGGCCACATTTCCTCTTTACCCCGCTTAACCTTGATCTTAATGATCCAGCGCCCGTGACTCCACGTTATGTTTGATAAACGGGCCGTACATGCTTCGGTCACGCGCAGGCTTAGCCGCACCATCAACAGCATAAGCAGATAATCGCGCGCGCCTTCACGAGTGGAGCGATCTGGACCGCTCAAGAGCCCGCGGACTTCTTTCGGCGTAAGCGCTCGGCCTGACGGAATGTCACTGGTTGGAGGTGTGGACACTAGCCGGGTCGAGGCAGGGTTCTTTTCCGCGTGGCCTTCGGCGATTAAATAGCCATAGAAGCTTCTGATGATTGACAGCTTTAGCGCAATAGTGTTGGCGCTCTTCTTATGACCGATCAATTGATCTCTGTAAGCTATTACATGATCTGACCTCACATCAGTGGGATGTAAATCTTTAACAAACAAAAAGAACTCTTTTACTGCTTTGCTGTAGGTGCGTCGCGTAGCCTTTGAAATTGATCGGGTAATAAAACTATCTGCCAATCGTGGGTCAAACTGTCGAAGGTTCTCAATAGGCGCGGTTGGATCTTCTCCGCTACCACTCGCAATTTGGTTCCTGCCAGGCGCAAGTGCCATAGGTTTCCATGTTGGGTTCCTTTCTCAAATTTAGGCGGGCCAATCTATGCCATATTAACGAACCTAATAGAACAAGCTCCCGCCGCTACTTCATATTTCGGATCTCATGCGAGCTTTCCATATGAGTTCAAGCAGCTAAACTGACAGTTTTGATACTCAGTGGCGACAGGGAGTGAAACAAGAGCAGCTTATTTATCGGTCCTAACAATGCTGGAAAGACTGCAATCTGCGGTCGGGAGCGGACCAGTAATCATTTGGCGGCCGAGGCAAGGCCTTTACTTAAAGATCCTTGGCGTACAGGAGAGTTAAATGGGTTTGGCTGTCAGAGACCTTAAGACTTTGGAGTGCCGGAGCAGTGACTTCCAAAGAGTGAAGCAGGATCTCTCGATGTCTCCGAAGCTGCGGTGCGATCCGAGAAATACGAAAGTTCGATGGGAGATTTGTGGCGCCGGCGAAAGAGAAAGGATCTCATGGTCCAAGAGTTCAACGGATCACCTCCCAAAATAATCAATAGAGGCTCAGGACACTGATAGAACCGAGACTCAGCAATCTCATGAAGTTGCTTCACATCTACTGAGCTGGGAATCGGTTGTCCAAATGGATGGAAATGCCATTCGCCGAGGTAAAATCCTCCCCTGCGGTGCCAAAGTGCATCAAGTTTGGCTTGTAAACCACGCACACCCCGAACGAACCAACTTTTTCCCATCTGAGAATCCGCTGGTGGACCAGTAACCCTCTGCACTAGAGCACAATCATGCGCTGGAGAATAACGGCCCAGCAAGATTCCCCCGGTTTCATTTGGTGTCGATTGATTGCAGTAATGTAGAATTCGACGCACGCTTTCTGAGCCTATCTTCACGCCAAATCTGTTATCCGGTGACCAGAACTGCACTTCCATCAATTATTCTTCGCGCACTTAACGCCGAGAAAGTCACCAGCCGCTGAAAACGTCTGTTCGAAAATCACGAGTTGAGGCACAGCAAGGGGTGAGAGAACAATGTGTTCTAACCATTTGAGTGCTGTCGATGCCAACAACCACACATCGTCGGCACGCGCTGGAAAAACCGGATGCCAGCACCCCAGTCCTTCTCTAGGCATTTCTTGTCCGCGATGTTCGTCACGATCCTGAACCAGCCATGGATTGATAAGATTTCTATACGCTGTATGGGGAAATCGATCGGCATGAGCTACAAAACAAAATAGTTTTCTAGCAGCCAAGCTAAACGAAAGCGAAGCGAATACACGCCGGCCACTCCAATTAAATTCTGCGAGTTCGTGCAATACTTCGTCGCTGCCTGTGCAATCAATGACAATCTCACATTCATTAATACGAGCCTCCGCACCGAGGTTCGAGGGAGGGAAACTCAAGTTTAAGAAGTCCGCATGAATCGTTGGTCCTATCCCATTGATCCGATTCGCTACTGCTTCGGCTTTGTGTTCGTTCAAATCTCTCAAAGTTAGTGTATGGCGAACGAGATTTCCAGCCTCAAGATAATCGTCGTCCATCAACAACATTGATTGAACACCAGCACGTGCTAACACTTCGGCAAGCGCCGAACCCAGTGCTCCCGCACCCAATAACAATATTCTTTTTGAAATCATTTCTTTATCCAGTCTTCCACGTGATTGCAATTGATCTGGATACCAGTTTTCCGATTGAAGCCAACGAATAGGAGCGGTATCGGTTAAGACACGGTTACGATTATGTAGCCACGATGATTGTTTTGATTTTCGGAATCCAGGCACCTGCGCATCACTATCGAGCAGATTAGGAACACTTATGCCGAGCCAATGCATTCTTTCGGGAGGTTCCCCCACTCTCTCGCAGATAGGAAAGCCGAACAATACTACTCCACCCATTTGGTCTATTCGAACACTCTCAAGTGCCTCACGAAATTGGTTATCTAAGTCAAAGCCGGAGCTTCGATAAGCCTGGCGCAAATCCGACCACGTAATTGGAGCTTGCCATGGTGGTTGAACTGGAACGCCGGGTAAGCGAAACCAGAATCCATGGGAGATTGTGCTAGCTTCCTGCGTTACACCAGGCCCCCATTTCACGTCTATTACAGTTTTTGTATTGAGTCTTTTGAAACACTTGACCACCTGCACACTTAACTGTCTTTTGAGTACGTAGAACTCGACGAGACCATAAGTTTCAGCAATGGTTTGCCAAATGGCATATGATTCAGGATCTTCCGAAAAGGCAACTGCTAACCCGGAATTCTGGTCGATAGGATATTGGGGCAACTCAAATGGTTCGCCAAGTTGGACCAGCTCCCCGCGCGACGCATCTATTAACCACGCCAACGCCCTTCGGCAATGCCATGCTAACCTTAGTGGCGCTTCATGTGGTTCGACTGTGTACTCTTGGCGACCAAGGGATTTGGTGGGCGTGTCAAGACACAAAGAACTTCGTCGCCACTGCACTTCAAAGCGACTCGTTTCTTTTTCATAACTCTGGTGCTGAAAAGTATGGGAGAGCCCTGCGACTTTGGCTGGATGGAACTTAATAGTGCCCCAGGGATAGGATGGGCTCACAATGACGAACCAATCAGTTTTTGCCGGAACAAATGGATGGGGGTCAACCTCCGCCGCTAAGCTACAACTTAGGAACCACTTTCGAAGCCCGCTGTGCCAATCCCAATCGCGCAGAAGCGTCACGCCTTTGATGCTTTCTATGGCGCGACGCCCTTCGCGAAGTTCGAGTGAGAGTTCGGGAAGTTCAAATGACTTGGGGTTTTTCAGGCGTATCGCCCTCCGCCAATAATGGTCGCCGCCTGTCGCGGTGTGTAGCCATAGCTTTTGGAGACATTTCCGTTGTCACCATTTTCTGCAGGAGCTTCTGGAAACTTGTCGCCGAACAACCTTCGCCACTCATCGGCACTGTTTCTAACAGTGGTTGCATCGAGTGCCCGTCGGGCAATAGTGGCAGCATCCGCAACTTGACCATGAAACTGAGAGAATTCCTCACCGGTGACACGATGCAAGACATTATGCGCAGATACCCCATGATCCGGTAGTTCGGGCGTTATCTCGTTTTGCGCGTACCACTCATAGGTATCTCGGATTGCTTCCAGCGCTAAGGTCACACCTTCTGCAACGGATTTAATACCGTTCATGGTGCAAAGACCGATCAAGTGCTCAACAGGATATCCTTTCGGGTATTTTGGCGTTGTGTAGTTGATGCGTCGCCACCACTTGAGCGCCTTTACAACATTTACATAGTGACCATTGCACGCGGCGTTCTTAGCCCATGTCCAGCGAATTTGTTCAAGGGGATGAGTGTCATCCCATTTTTCGGCATCCCGATCCGGGATTCGAAGTGGTGCAAGTTGCCACTCAGCCTCCTTTCGCGCTTGCAGCAAGCGTGCTGTAGCGCCAGGCATTGCGCGTTCGACAAGAGAGACATAGGAAGGCACCAATCGCCAATCTGTGACATCTTCTGGAGTATCCTCAGATATAACACTGGCTGACCTTAGCATCTTCTGTTCGACCTCTGACGGCGCGGAAGTAATGACGAGATCGAGATCGACATATGACAAACTTATTCCGATCGAACGCCCTTGAAATGCCCACTTGCCTTTGTAATGGCGCTCGAGAAAGGAAACGAATAAGTCCATAGCTGCTTGCGGTGTGTAATCTTCCTCATGCAACGTTGTGACGACCACTATATCAACGTCGGAACGCTTGCCCTCGTGCGGACGAATAGCTGTAGCGCGGCGATAACTTCCTTGAAGGAAAGTGCTTACAGTTATTTTCGCCAGTTCTTCGTCCTGACGTAGTCGATCTCTTAACGTCGAGTGTCCGGTCTTGAGTTCATTGCGTTGATTTTTTGTCGGGCGAATTTCCGCCAAAAAATCTGAAAAGTAGGTTGGTAACTCCATTTATATACTCCTTACTCACCGTCGGCGGTGAGATGAGCGCCTCCTATTGAGGCGGAAACGAAAGAGACGCTTGATACGCACCAAGCGCATTGCTTTCGAAGTCATACTCATACAGCTCGCACGGGCCGAATGCTTTCCCCATCTGGCCCAAGAAAAACATCAACCCGTTAGGTGCAGATGCAAAGAGGTGTAGCGTACTCTCACGCTCTTCACGTGAGCGTTGCTTCAGTAAAGCTGCTAGTTCTTCAGCCAAGAAAATGGCGTGATTTCCGTCCAACACCGCGCTTGGGCTCGGTCGCGGCACTATGTTACAGAGCAGTATACGACCGACGTTTTGTGCCGAACGTTCCATATAGTCTTTGACATCAACAGCAATGTCGTGAGTGACGCTGATCGCGACTGCAACCTCATGCCCTTCGGACTTCCTTTTAATCTCGCTAATGGACCAACCAGCATAATGCTGACTCGAACCTTCTGCACGCCAGACTTTCTTGCCTGCTCGTGTCCGTTGGACTGGTGTAAAATCCGCTCCCGATTTTGCTCCGAGACAATAGCCGGCCGCGAAAGCAACTGATGAATGCGTGTCTAGCATGAGGAGTACAGGTCTATTTAGCGCACTGTGTTTTGAAATGAACGCGTCCACTTCGGGGAAAATGCCTTTAGACCACAGTCGTTCATCGCGTATATTCCGTCCATCGAAATGACGCAGCAAGCAAAGCATATCTTCAGTTTCATCTTCCATGTGCTCCGCCCACCGTATGAAGCTTCTTATGCCAATAGGTACGGCCTGGGACAACGGAGGAACGTAGTCACAGCGACGCAACCGCTCGCGATCAGTCACAGCGATCAATTCTTCCCTCGTGAATTCGTTACGGCCTTGGGCCAAGAGCTTTTTGATCAAATCATCATAGGGATGCAGAGTTTGGCCAGCATCGACAGGCACAAATCCAAATGCGTGAAGCTCTCGATTCAGATGCTCACTTATTCTCACCAGTGTCGGTGCGTCCTTATAGACGCGTAAAGGTCGGAGAACTACTTTCAGTTCACTGTCACTCACTCCTAAGTGATCGCGCCACATTTTGCGGACACGTCCCATTTCGCTGCGGTCTCCCGTTCCGTCAAACAATTTGTCCAAATGAAACTCGCCGCCATTATTACTAACCAATACAGCAAGCGGATCGTCAGGATGAACTGCCCAAGGAGAGACCACAATGAAGCGACAGCCAGTTCCATTCTGTGCGAATGCCTTTTGCGCATCATGTAACCGCTGCAGTAGTGAGACACTCGTGGCGTTAATGAACTTTGGATCGCGAAAGGCTGCGCAGGTGAAAGCACCGGCTTGATTAATGTGAAACTTGACCTGAAAGTAATCGGCCTGAACCAGATCACCGCGTTCAAGACAAAGAGGCTGTGAATATTTGACCAGAACGTCATCAAAGGCTCGTACGAGCCTAAGCTCATAGCCTACGTTACAAACCTTGCTGTACGGTTGGAAGAGGCGACAGGCTTGGAGCCAGAAGAAGCGGGCCTGGTAATCGTCCCCCTGCATGCGGGGTATGACTGAATTAGTCATTTTGCGACAAAGTATCGGTTGAAAAACAACCGATTCGAAATTTCCGACCTGAGATATACTACAAGCCGCTCGATGCTGTCAACTTTTTTCCAACCGGTTGTAAATGGCGAATCCCAACACAATAGATTTGAAGAAATTAGGTGAAAACATTCGACTTGTGCGGACCGGAAGGGGCTGGAGTCTGTCTGATCTAGCCGAGGCGTCACACGTTTCGAAATCCTATATTTCTGATCTCGAAAACGGCGTAGCAGGAAGGCCTAACATCCAGTATATGTTCTCGATCGCGCGCGCGATGGACACTACCTTAGACCGTTTGGTAGAAGGAACCGTCGCTCCCGCCAAGGAACAGCAGCCGTCTACAGTCAGTGAAGACCTTCCACCCGGACTCGCTGAATTAAAAAAAGAAATGAATCTCAGCGACGATGACGTGAAACGGTTGGCTACTATCCACTTCCGCGGTAATCGCCCCAGAGATAAAGAGGGGTGGCGCTATCTGCTCACTACGCTCAACATGCTTGGTCAACGTCCTGGAGAGCGCGGCTGATGAGTGTTAGGGTGGGTGGACATCGATATTCGGATCCAGACGTCGTCTCTCTTATCCATAATGGCGGCGAGCTGCTTGACCCCCGTGTAGAGATAATCCGCAAAGCGCGAGAACTTAACCAGCTACTTCGGCAATTCGAAACGATCGAGAACCCTAGGAGCCGGTTGGAGATTCTTGCATCGCTTGTCGGGATTACTGTGGTTCCGATGGTGCAATCCCCAGCCCCCTCCCAAAACCGCGCGGCCCTCCTATTTCAGAACTCGAGTGGGCAGCGCCACGCATATTACGACCCGTCACAATCGGAAGGCCGTGCCAACTTCTCGATTGCTCATGAGATTGTTCACTCATTTTTTCCAAACAGTGTGAGTGGTGCTCGGTTCCGAAGTGTTCATACTGACAATTCCAAAGAAGCTACAGAGTTGGAGCGACTTTGCGATTTGGGAGCGTCGGAGCTTCTGATGCCGCGAGAGGAATTTATCGCGGAGATGGGCAGCGAATTTGGTTTGCACGTCGTTCCACAGTTGGCGGAACGATTTGGTAGTTCCTATGAAGCCACGGTTTTCAGATTAGCGACTACTCACTCTCGATTGGCGATCGCTGGCCGACTAGTCTATAGATATCGCAAAAACGAGGAGAGAAGACTTCAGCCCGTAACCCAGTTCAGACTATTCCATGGAGAACAACGGCGAGCTGACGTTCCGTCACCTAAATACAGGCGGCAGAGTCTTCACAGTTCCAACAGTTGTGAGCCTGCTCACTTGATCCGATGGAATAAGTCTTTTGATCCGAACTCTTGCGTCTATACCGCTAAAGACTCTGATCAAGTCATACGTGGGAAAGAGGCTTTGCCAAATCTATCGGACGAAAACGGTTGGATTGAGTGCGTAAGAGCTCCATATCAAGGATCGCTCCTTGATGACTGCTATCCGGATATCTTGTTTCTCTGGTGGGCCTCGGAAAGTAAGTCAAGGCTCTAGATGCGGCGTTGTAGCCCGAGGATGTTGTCCTGTAGATTTCCCGGATCGGGCTCGCATCGGCTCTCAATCACTTCTGCCCACGATAGAAGTGTGGCCGCTTTTCATTGTTACCACTCTCGAATCAATCGACGATTCCTCATTATAATTGGCTCAAGACCATGACTGTAGTAGTATTTCGGCGCTAGGATTCCACGTTGATCTAGAAGGTGCTCGAATCCTTGTCCAAGCAAGTAGCCTCTTTGGTCGGCCTTCTCCGCTAGACCGAGCTAAATCCTACGAATCTTGTTTGAATGCCACGAACACACTATGTCTGAAACTCCCACTACTAATCCCAACTTCTCCAACTCGACTTCAGATAACGATCGCGTCAAAGCAACACTCGAGAATTGGAAACGCAAGTTGCTCGATTTGACCAAGCGAAATCGAGCGCTGAACTTCAAGGTCAATAAGGTTTCCACGATTACAATCATTGACGAACAGCCGGCTGAGGTATTTCGGCAACTCTACCTTCGTGAACAGTCAATGCGTTTTCAAGCTGCTCCGGAACCCGACTCTGAAGGGCAGCAAGGGGTAAGCACCAGTGATCGATTAACTCCAAACGATTTAAAACCATTTTTTCCGAACGGAACGGACGACAGCTCCGTTAAAGAGTCGTCGATAGTGACCTTTGACGAGGAGGATGAGGACGATGGGTTACATAGCGACTTCGTTCCTTATGATTCCGCGTCACTGGACGAACGTCACACTGATAATCAGCTACAAACAACTGCACAGGCTGAGGCACTCGACAAATCGCTCCGACGCTTAGACGAACAGGCGAGACTTTCGATCGAAGAGCAAGGCGTCAATCCTTTATTCCTCGCTATCGGCATGCTCCACTACACAGAGTCAGTGGATTCACAACAAGTATTTAAGGCGCCTCTAGTTCTCCTACCCGTCGAACTCACTCGCAAGTCGGCCAGATCTGGATACAACATTCGCGCTACAGATGAAGAGCCGCTGATAAATCCTGCATTGGCAGAATATCTGCGCAGCTATTCAATTACGCTTCCCGAACTTCCAGATTCCAGCACGATGCCTGACGACTACGATCTGCAGTCACTCCTAAGCTCAATTGCCGAGCGCATCGAAAACAAGAAAGATTGGTCAGTTAAGACAGATACTTATCTAGGCCTTTTCTCTTTCCAAAAGTTTGTGATGTACAAAGACCTCGAAGCGAACGCAGAACCGTTTTCCCTGCACCGGATTCTCAGGCAGTTGGTATTGCGCTCGGGTTCGCAACTTGTCGGATTGCCTGGTGACGTTCGCGCGATGGAGCTCGATAAAGAGTTTTCACCGGAGACTACATTTCAGGTAGTCGATGCCGATTCAAGTCAGTTACGTGCGATCGCGGCTTGTTCACGCAACCATGATCTCGTGGTTGAAGGACCTCCAGGGACAGGCAAATCACAAACGATCACAAACCTTATTGCTCAGGCACTCGCGGCCGGCAAATCAGTCTTATTCGTTGCCGAGAAAATGGCGGCGCTCGAAGTCGTACATAGTCGAATCGTTGAAGCTGGCCTGGGCGAGGCATGCCTCGAACTTCATTCCACCAAGGCCAACAAGCGAACGGTGATGAAGGAATTGGCAACCGCCCTTGACGCATCCCTGCAGAGCGTAGCAGCACCCACAGCGTCAACACAGCGCCTGCCTCAAGTCCGTACTACTCTTACCGAATATGCGCAGGCTGTGCACGCACCCTATGGAACGCTCGGCATCTCACCGTTTCGAGCCTACGGCGAACTTGGACGAGTGTTGAATGCGACTCGACTGAAGTATTCCGGCCCAGTTGAGAATGTGACGCTGGAACAACTCGATCAGACGATTCGCGATCTAGGGGATCTCGCAGCGACGTCGATCCCTATTGGAAAAGTCGCGGAGCATGCATGGCGTGACAGCACCAAGACCTTCTATTCCGAAGATGACCTTGACGACATTAAGAATCTAGCGAATGACCTGCAGAAGCGGATCACGGACATGCTAGTAGCGACCCGCGCAGTCGAAAATAGCTATGGCTTTCCCTCCATGCGTACATTCAATGACGTGGACACAGCAGTCGAGGTTGGCCGAATCATGCGCCGCTCTCCCGGTGCTCCTGTTGATGTTTTGAACAGCGAATCCTGGAATGCCCCTCCAGCTGAAGCAACAAAACTGATCGCGCAAGGTAAAGAAATCCTGCGGTTGAAGGATCATGTCAGTGGACTTTTCACAAGCGACGTTATAGAGCACAGTCATGTAGAGGATATTGCTTACGTCCAACAGAAAGTGGAAAGCAGGTTGAGTTTTTTGTCCTTCCTCGATGGTCGCTACCGCTCCATCAAGAAGCGCTGGCTGTCTTACCGCCTCCCTTCCTTTCAAGGCTCAATGTCTGAACAAGCAAGCGAAATGAAGGCTGTAGATCGTTTGCTAGCTGAACGAACAGCTCTTGCCAGTTCACATGAGACTGGGAAAAAGTTGTTTGGAGCACTCTGGTTAGGCGAAGCGTCGTCATGGGATGTCTTATCACACTACGTTCAGTGGGTGGTCGAATTCCGTGGGCTCTGCATCAGGAATGGAATCGATTCCAAGATCTTTGACCGTGCGTCAAGCCCACAGCCGAACGTCACTGATGTAGAAAACCTAAAACACGACTCCGACGCCTCAAGAAATATCCTTCGAGAGTTAGGTGAGTTGTTGGGTTGGCCGCAAGGGTATTTGGAAGACGGCCTACTTGATGACATACGAACACGAGCGGTATCACTCACTGAGAATATTACTCAAGGTCCTCAGTGGGCAGCATTCGAAACCGCTAAGGTGAGCGTTCAGGGAGGACTTGCTGGCGAGTTGTTGCCGGCAGGACTTTCCGGTGAAGTCGCCTTCAAAGATCTCTCCGCCGCTTTTTCGCGAGCATTCTATTCCAAATGGCTGTCGCACGTGGTGCAGGAAAGGCAACCTCTGGCGAGGTTTAATACGCTTACGCATGAACAGCGCGTCCAAGAGTTTCAACAACTAGACCGAAGGGTGCTACTCGAAAACCGAGCGGCGTTAGTAAGCATGCTCCGCGATCGTGTTCAGCACAGGTTGCAGCAGTCACAATTTTCCGAATCGCTTCCTTACCTCAAGAAAGAAATGGCACGACAGCGAAAGCATGCTCCACTTAGGCGCACTATGAAATTAGCTGGCGCTGCTATCCGAGCAATCAAACCGTGCTTCATGATGAGTCCGCTAACAGTAGCGCAACTGATCGATGCAGGAACAACCTCATTCGACTTGATCATTTTCGATGAGGCGTCCCAACTTCCTCCTGAAGATGCGGTCGGCGCTATTGGTCGAGGCGAACAGCTTGTCGTGGTTGGGGATCCAAAACAGTTACCTCCTACTAACTTCTTTCTCGTCAATAGCGGCCAGGTGAACGCGTCACTCGCCGACGATGGCACTCCCTTGTACGAAGACTCGGAAAGTATTCTCGAAGACTTCATGGGAGCTGGTGCTGCACAGAGTAGATTGAAGTGGCACTACAGGAGTACGCATGAGTCGTTGATCAATTTCTCGAATGTGAGCTTCTACGATGCGGATCTATACACGTTCCCGAGTGTTGAAACTGGAACTCAGCACCACGGTCTTCAATTTGAGTACATTCACAATGGCCTTTACGAAGGAAAAGGATTGAATCAGGTCGAGGCTCGGAGGGTTGCAGATGCCGTAGTCGCATTCGCAAGAGACCAACTTGATCGGCAAGAGCGTGACGAAAAAATGCAGTCGCTTGGAGTTGGCACTTTCAACCTGCGACAGCAACTCGCGATTCAGGACGAGTTGGAACAACGCCGCCGTGATGAACCGAAAATAGATGCGTTCTTTTCACGCGGCATTCATGAACCTTTCTTTGTCAAGAACCTCGAAAACATTCAAGGTGACGAGCGAGATGTAATCTTCCTTAGCATAACGTACGCCAAGGCATCCGACGGCAGGCTTCGCTATAACTTTGGACCCCTTAACGCCGAAAATGGATGGCGCCGGCTCAATGTTCTCACTACTCGCGCGCGAAATTGCATGCGAGTGTTTGCTTCAATAAAAGGTGATGACATTAATCCGACAGCAACCACTTCCCAGGGGCCGCGACTTCTTCGCGAATTCTTGTTATACGCGGAGCGCGGCGATCTCGAAAGCAGTATAGCTACCGCAAAGGCTGACACGGATTCATTGCTTGAACAGGATGTCCTTACTGAACTAACTCGAAGAGGTGTCACAGTCGTACCGCAAGTTGGCGTTGCAGGCTATCGGATTGATCTCGGGGTCCTCGACGAAGCTAGCCCCGGACGCTTTCTGTGCGGCATCGAATGCGACGGCGTTGCTTATCACTCGTCGGAAACAGCTCGTGACCGTGATCGTCTAAGACAACAAGTTCTCGAAGCTCGAGGGTGGACAATACATCGGGTTTGGTCAACCGATTGGTTCAAGGATAGACAAGGACAAATACATCGGCTGTTGTCTCTCATCGAAGAGGCGCGACAACGTGTGAAGGAAGAGCTTACGGCAGAACAGGAAGCCCGGGAGCGCATAGCAAAGGAAACTGCAGCACGAAACAAGGAGGAGGAAGACACGAGGAAAGAAGAGGCTGCGGCGATTCTTCAAAGCACCTTAAACAGCGTGCCCTATGAGCGCCCCACTGCGCGGCCGTATGTTTTTACGGCTAATAATGGTTATTACGTGGTCTCTAATTTCTTCGCCGTGCCGCTCGGTGATCTCGTGAAGGCGGTTCTTCTCGTAATTGAAACTGAATCGCCAATTCACAGGATCGATCTGCTCACACGCGTGGCTAATTTGTGGGGTTTCAAGGCCGGTCAACGAATTCAAGAGCGAATTCTTAGCGCCTGCGACTCCGCTGAACATGGCAAAGTTATTCTCCGAAAAGGTGATTTCTACTGGAGCATTTCAAACGACGGGGAATGCAAATTCAGATCGAGAGCCGGGACACGGATTCCTGGCAATCGAATAGCTTCTGAAGAATACGAACAGGCTATCATCGCCATCCTCTCAAAAGGCCACACCTTTGGACCGACCCAGTTGGTTAACGAAGTTCGAACTGTCTTCGGCTTTAGCAGAACCGGTCCAATTCTTGAAGATGCAATCAATGCAGCGATTGACAGTCTTAAGAGGCAGGGCAAGTTGGGCGAAGGTAGTGGCGGAATTGGATTGCGAAGCTAGTTCAGCGGTGCCGCTTTTGAGGAGGGGGTGAGACTGATGGACTCCATAATCGCTACGACACTTCGATCGAGCTTCCGCCAACAGCTTTCCGCACATAAATGCGGCCTGGCATTCGTTCAGCCAATTCTGGAATATGTGAAACGATGCCGACGAGTCGGTCAGACGAACCCAAAGTTTCAATGCCCTGAATCGCTACGTCTAGCGTTTCGGGATCCAGCGAACCAAAGCCCTCGTCCAGGAAAAGGGATTCGAGTGCAAATCGACTTCGTCCATGACTAAGCCCTGACAAACCCTCGGCCAACGCCAAAGCAAGTGCAAGCGAAGCCAAAAAGGATTCGCCTCCACTTAAAGTTGTAACTGGTCGAGGCTCATCGGCGTTCCAGTGGTCCACCACAATAAATTCATCTTTGTCGAAGTCGAACGAGTAACGGCCGGAACTAAGTGAGTCCAAATGGACTGAGCCGTCTTGGGCCAGCCTATGGTAGGCTTCGGCTTGGATGAAGGCGATAAACTGATCTCCTCGAAGTGCAAGAGCAAGATCACGAGCGACTGCCGCTTGGCTCTTATGCAACTCCATTTGAGAACGCATCTCGGTTGCGCGTTCGATTTGACCCTCAAGAGTTTTGACCTGTTCTTCCAAGCGCAGCAGTTCAGTTTGAGTTGAGTGACGACGAGAATCGAGTTCCTGAGCGCGCTGCTCTAATTGGGTTGCCGGATCGTGACCGGCCCCAAGAGCGTCGATTTTCAAGTCGGAAAAATCCGAAACGAGCGCTGCTTTGGCTTGGTCGACGGCTCGTGTGAGTTTGTCACAGGTTTCTTTCAGTGAGTTTTCCTTGCCAGTCAAGGCCTCCCACAACTTAGAGCAGTCAGCTAACTCATCCTTAGCTTTTGACAGCGCGTCGCTCTCACCTTCACGTCGACGGCGATTCTCCTCAAA
This sequence comes from uncultured Acidobacteriota bacterium, assembly GCA_963826255.1. Taxonomy (GTDB): domain Bacteria; phylum Acidobacteriota; class Blastocatellia; order Pyrinomonadales; family Pyrinomonadaceae; genus PSRF01. The sequence goes on along the minus strand of CAWGWK010000002.1, from coordinate 2,587,652 downwards.
TTCTTCTTTTGCCTCGTTCTGGTTTTTTAGCTCTACCTTGACGACTGATAGCTCTGAGTACCTGCCCAGTTCTTTTTTTAAAGTTTCGGCTTCGTTCTTTAACTCCGTTAAGCGTTGTAGTGCTGCTGACAGTTCCGATTCTAATACGCTAAGTTCACGCTTGACTTGTGCTGCGTCGTCTTTGGCGGTCACTTCGTTCTCTCGACATTTATCCAGACGACCGACAGATTCATCTAGCGTCTCCTGCAGGCTCAACATATGCGCCCGCAGCTCTTCAAGTTGCGCTTCGCTTTCTGGGCTAGCATATTTTCCGAGCAACGCTCGCACCTGCTCTGCTGCCTTGTTGACTCGGGTTTCAGTCTCGGTAATCTCTTGTCTCTTACCGCTCAACTGTGGCTCTGTCTGTAGTAGTTCCCCCTCTAGGCTAGCCGATGCTCTAAGAAAATCATTTACCTTCTTTTCAAATACTTTCACATCCCTCCTGGCTTGCTCTGTGGAGGGATGTCGCTTCGTGTGCGGTACTCGTCTAACCTCCTGCTCACATACGGGACATGGCATGCCTTCTTTCAGCGTGCCGCGAAGTTCTGCGGCAGTATGCTGCTGAATCAATAACTCCAGCTCACCCCTAGCCGTCTCCAATGCTGTCTCAGCACTTACCAAATCCTTTCTCTGTTGCGAAAGCTTCTTATTACGGACCTGTTGGTCCCTTATGAGTCGGTTGAGATCCTTCTCAAGTCTCGCTTTCCTTTGCTCATCAGCGATGCGATGTCGATTAATCTCGATCACATTGCCGATGGCGTCAACAGATCCGTATTTTTTCAAATCCGACTTAAGACGATTCTTCGCGGCGGCAACTTCTTTTTCTACTGAACCTCTTTCCTTGGTCGCAGCTTCACAGGTCACCTCTGCCGTCTTATTGCGCGACTGCAGTTCAATAAGCCGTGGTGACTTTTGCTTATACGTTCCTTCCAGATCGCGTATCGTGGCATCTACAACACTCAAACGCTCTGATTTGTGAAGCTTCGCCAGTAAATCATCGCGCAAAGTTGAGTTATAGGTAGTGGCTTTGATCTTAATATCCAAAGCTTCGATCTTTTGCTTGCTCGTAGCAATCGCCGTTTTTGCCAGAGCCAGCCGTTTTTCAGCCGATGATCGCTCGGGAATAAGTTTCTTGATTACTGCCTCATGTTTAGTCAAATCGTCGAGGTTCTGGCGAAGCTGGAGTGCGATTGGAATTGAACGTCGAATACTGTTGATTTGGGCTTCCAGTGGTTTGACTTGAGGCTTAAGCTCTTTCAGCTTCTTACGCAACGCCGTCAGATTTTCGCGTGTAGCGTTAGCGTAATCCCGACCTAACACTTCGGCCAAGGTGTCATGCCTATTCTTGTGATCCTTTGCAATCTCGTTGGCGCGTTGCATCATGCGGCCATAGATATCAAGCTGCAAAAGTTCAGAAAGGATTTTACGGCGATCGTCCACCTTACCTTTGAGGAATTCATCGAACTGCCCCTGCGGCAGCACCACTGATTTGGTGAAGCTCTTGAAATCCAGACCAATAATCTTCTCAACAATCGTCTCAGCCTCGCCCACCCTATCAGCGAGCGACTTCCACTCCTCTCCATTCTTCTGGTCAAGCCTGGCATCGGTCTTGCTGCTCTTTCCACTCCACTTGGTTTCGCGGCTAATGCGGTACCGGTCTTGTCCCGACGAAAATTCCAGCATCACCTTCAAACGGTCACCGCCCTGACTTATTAGATCTTTTATGGACTTATTCCCGATGCGCGGTGTGCACCCGTATAGTGCATAGATCATAGCGTCGATGATCGAGGTCTTCCCTGCCCCCGTTGGACCAGTTATTGCAAACAGGTCGAATCTCGTGAAGTCAATTGTGACTCGCTGACGAAAGCTAGTGAAGCCTTCCATCTCGAGGCTAATCGGTCGCATCAGTTAACAATGCCTCCTCGTAGAGGGTGCCAAACAACTTAGTAATTTCTTGCGGAGGCTCAGCTGCCCAACGCTGCTTATAGAAGTGGCTAAATAGCTCGATCGGATTCGATCCTCCTGCTTCAAAGGGTGCTGACTCAGCGCGTGGATACTCCAGTCGCACCTCCAATGTGTTTGGAACGATTTCACGAACGGTGTCAGCTATCCCAGGGACTGGTTTATCTACTTTCAACGTGACACGCAGCCAATCATCACCAAATGTTTCGGCCCGAGCCTGGAGCTCAGGGAGCGTACAGATCACCTCAGTTAATTGACGACCTGAGGTAAGTGGATAGCTCTCAATCGTGGCCGGCTTTCCAGGATGAGCATCAATAATCACCACGCGTTTCTTCTGCTCCCGCTCGCCGAAATCAAGTTGGAGAATCGAGCCAGCATAGAGTGTTCGTGAGGGTGCGCTAATTTCCTGCGGGCGATGCAGATGTCCGAGAGCAATATAGTGCGCTGTAGAAGGAAAGCGTTGCGGCGAGACGGCGTAAGGTTTGGCAATGTGAATTTCGCGCTCACTACGTGAAGTCTCACAACCATCAACATACATATGCGCGAGTAACAAGTTGATTGTCCTTGAAGAAAACGATTCTGTGAGCACTTCGCAAATTGCGCTAATTCTCTCGGAGTAGGCTTGGTATCGCTCCACCTCTGGCCCCATCAAAGCAGTAGCGTCTTCTATCTTGCCGGCAGTCAGGAAAGGCAAAACCGCAATCCGTGCCTTTTCGCCTTTTGTGTCAATTTCAATCATGCCGCCATCTTCAGGGCGTGCGGGGTACGGCCGAACGTGAATGTCCAGAAGCTTCAGAACATCACGGATCGCCGCAAGCCGCTTTGGGTGATCATGATTTCCAGCTATGACGACACCAGTGATACCGAGTTTTCGCAGCCGTGAGAAAAAGTTAAACGCGAGGCGCTCGGCCTCAGGCGGCGGAGCCTGAGAATCAAATATGTCTCCGGTTATTAAAACGGAATCAATCTTTTCGCGCTGCGCGATTTCAAGGATTTCTGAAAGTGCAGATTCGTGTTCTTCTATGCGAGAGCGGCCTTTGAGGCTCTTTCCTAGATGCCAGTCTGAGGTGTGTAGAAATCTCATGGGAACGCATTGAACAGGGTGGCGAGGGTTGAGGTTAGAAACCTTTAAAAGGATCTTTCGAGGTCTTCTTTGAGATCTCGCTGACCCGCGTTGCCCAAGACGGAAACGGAAATTGGACCAGGAGAGATGTGGGAATCTCGGGTTGGTGAACGATCATTGACCCAGGCTTTAATATGCCGGCGCGCGCGCGACTCGCCGTACTTAAGAAACGGTATTCATCACGACCTGCTTCTGCCATATCCAACCTACCCACGACCCGAAAGGCGCAATTTCCTACTACTCGTCGCTCAACTTCACTTGCCGTTTGCTGTGCTCCCATCAGAATTACGCCAAGACTGCGACCGCGTTCAGAGATGTCGAGCAACACCTCTTTGATTGGACTCCAGCCATCACGCGGCGCGTACTTGTTCAACTCGTCGAGAACAACAAACACAAGCGGTTTCGCAGTACCCATCCTTTCTTTATCTTCGAACATTCGACGTAACATCACTCCGACGACGAAGCGTTTGGCACGATCATGTAAATTGTGAATGTCGACCACAGTAATCTGTTCCCGCTTCCAATCGATTCGATGCTTATCTGCATCCGAAACACGTCCCCTAATCAAATGTCCAACCCTAAAGGCCGCCGCCCGTAGTCTGCGTTCAAAGGCAGCAATTGTTCCTGCCGCTGCGGCTCCCCAATGACTGACACTTAAGCAGATGAAGTCGACCAAATCATCGAAAGTTTCATAGTTACCGACATTCTTTTCGCGTGCCAGTGCCACTTCGACATTAGCGATCACTGCAGAGAGGTGACTCGTCTCGTCGTCCGCTTCCGCAAACAAAAATCTCAAGTACCGTTCGCGACAAAACTCCTCAATCGTCCAACAAAATGCCGTGACTCCCTCCTGCCGTGAGCCGGTGTCTGGCAGCATGACCTCCTCTTGTTTTCGAACGGGCGCGAAGATTGCTACGCTTGAGAACGGTCGCGGCGTTAAACCTAAACGCGCATACTCACGTTCTGTCTCCGGTTTACGAGCCGAATTTGGCTGGTCCAAAAAGAGCAGATCTTCCCCTTTGACGTTGAAAATGATTGCGCGAGTATTAGTCACATCGTCTTCAAGAACGTCACTATGGAAAAGGCTATAGAGTAAGAAGGTTGCGTATGTTGTTTTTGTCGCAACACCTGAGATTCCAGAGATGTTGATATGTGCACCGCGTGAACCATCGAGAAATTCAAAGTTGCCGTACACCACCTCACCATCCCTTGACAGGCCAAGAGGAAATTTGCGCCTCATCGAATCAAAGAAGAGGGCCTGATCGCGATCAACGCCCGCAGCGCGGAACACAGCCAGTCCAGGAAGCGGCGGCACAAATATTTCAGGCTCAACTCGAGTTACCGACACGTGAGCTACAGTAGAGTGGCCTAATGGGAAAATGCCTTGCTCCGATAAGAAAACATCGCTATCAAACTTCGCACCTTCATGCCGTGCCCTCATCGTATCCACAATCCCATACAACGATACGCATCCGCCGCCAGGAAGCGATCTGGTCACAAACACTACATCGTCTAATTGGACCAATTGATCTGGCGCAACAGCCATCCAAAAATCCAATGGTTGAGCATCTTCAGTGCCCAGGATCTTTCCTATTTCAATGCTCATGCAAGACTCACTTCGAATAACCTTGCTTCGATTGCTCGTCTGATCGTAAGAGAATCGCCCAACCGGTGACGCAGTTGGTTCTCCAAGGCTCCTATGGGTAAGAGGTTTTGTGGCGCACGCGGGTCCCGGAATGCTTCACCTACGAATGAGGGGATACAGCTAGCCGACAAATCTGCCAACTCTCTCGCTCTTTCTATTCCGGCACCGCTACGCACTTCAAGCCTGAGCACTCCGGTAACGTCATGGTCCATAACTCTAGGCTGACCGACTCGCAGATACCATGAATAGCGGGCATACTTGGGCCGGGTGATTAAAAACAGCGGAGTTCGCTGTCCCGTTCCAAGGCGTCGTACCAGTTGGAATTGGAGCGCGGATAGGTATGGTTCTATTAGGCGCTTAATCACCCCGACTGTCGTTTCCGTCATCCCAGAGAAAAACGTGAGAGGACCATCGGCGAACACACAATCTGCCTTCGAAACGAGCGCTTCGCACAGAGTGGCCTCTTCGGTTCGCATGTGCTTTTGTAATCCGTCGACTGGACCCAAAGGTGTAGTGTCCACAACAGAAATCGGCTCAAAAGGCAACTGAGTGTTGCCGACAGTCAACAATTCAGCTTCAGGAAGAATCCCGGTCCCGGCAACTATTAGACGTTTCACTCGAATTTCTTCGAAGCTGGCCATCTTGTTTTCGACTCGTACCGCTCCAACTGCAGCAGAGCCAAACAAACCTCGAATGATCCGTCCCGAGCCGTCATCCAGAATAACTCTTGCTTCGACCCGACGAACTCCATCTATAAAATAAAGCACTCCCGGTCGTTCTTGCTTTGACGGCTCGATGGCCTGCCACGCGACGCCTTCCACATCCGTATCGACCTTTACGTGGTCCTCTTCATCGAAGCTGTCAATTTCAAACGAGCTTTCATACTCAGCAGGCCATGGATCCAAGGTTAGTCTGATTTGTGGCATTGAGTTCGGAACTCGACCAACGTCAAGAGGAGCAGTTTGGTTTAAGTAACCTCCAGATTTCGCGATGCACTGGGCGAATCTGTCGCGTAATTCGTGGTTTGGAGCCCTGCGATTCCAACTCCTAAAGCTCAATTTCGAATTCTGTTTTAATATCCGACGAAGAAGACTAGAGGTTGAACACGCCGGATGCGTGATTTAACTATAGCGCCACATCGCACCCATTTTCAACGCTTATTAGCGTGTTTTTTCACATAATCTCAAGAGAGCATTGCTCCTGCACGAAAAGTCTCGAGTGAAAAACCCTCGAATGCTAAGGGCGCTACAAGTACCCACCTACCCGTAGCGCCCTCGCAAGCGTCACCGATCCCTCGGCCCCCTCTCCGGATCGATAACGCTAACTGTGGAGCGTCGTGCGCACTTGTGGTGAGGTCACTACGTGGTGAGGTCACAAGCGCCGACGCCCCGAGCCTCATGCGTTGCTGGGCATACGCGTGAGGCTGTCTCAAATCTCAGGAATCTTCTCTACGTAAACCTGGCCTATGGCTGCCGCAGTTAGAAGGCGCTTTAACAAGACCTCAAGCGACACACCAAGTCTGTTGGCCCACTCTCGCAGCAGTGCCCAATCTGTCAGCTCAATGTCACTCGGGATTAGTTTTAGTAGGACGTAAGGGTCTTCGCCCTTCGTGTGAGTGTCCGTGATAGTATTATCCGGCATGGTCGATTCCTTTCTCTTAACCGGTTAGGAGTCGGCTGTGTAAGGGTTGGCGAGTGTTAGAGCACTTGCCAGCCCGCTCTTTTTGGTGGGTGCGGGCCACTATAGAGACAGGACTTTCGCTTGTCAAGAAAATTATTACGCGCAAGTAACCATTTCACAGAATGCTATACTTTGGGCCATGAAGATGAAGATCATCGACACAACTGAGGCGGCACGACGCTTAAAGGTGACTCCTACTAGAGTGCGAGCGATGATCAATAGCGGGCGCTTGAAGGCCACGAAAGTCGGAATCGTGTGGATGATCGATCCGAAAGACCTTGAGGCAGTGAAGGAGCGAAAGGTCGGGCGACCGCGCAAGTCGCGCAAGAACAGCAAGCTATAACTTCAGGCGTTGTCAACCTCGCCCAGCTTTATATTTTCTCCGAGCACTCCGGAGTACCCTCTAACAAACCCTCGACATGCCCGCTTTTGCCTATTCTCTCACAGCCTTTCGGTCAAAAAATTAAGCGGAAACCAAGGCAAGAAAATAGTTTCGAACAATCAAGTCGGGGAGGACTTCAGCAAAAGTATGACCAATCGCTGGAGTCCTCACAAGAGATTCCACGACCGAGTGCCAATGTCGCTTCCTTATTCCTACCGCAACAAATCAACAGTCACCAATCTCGCAGTCAACAGCTTCCGTCGGGTTACGAGATGCCGTCGGTGTCGCGTGTGTGGGAAACCTGACTGGTGCGGTTACAGAGCCGACGAACAAATCTCCATTTGCATGCGGATCAGCAATGGCTCAAACGGTACGTCGCGCAATGGCGGTCATATCTATCACCACGGACGACTTTCTCTTCCTACCAGCATAAGAGTCGATAGAAAACCCGCTCCACTTCCCATCAAGATCGCACCTATCGAGATTCGGAACGCGGTTTACCGCGAGTTGATACGCATGTCACCTGCGCTGAAATACTATTCACAACTTGTAGATGGACCTAACGGCCTATTGTCGAGAGGACTGAGGGCATCACAACTACTAAGCTACGGTGCTCTCCCTCCCACTCAAGAGGAGCGGATTAGTCTGGCTAACACACTAAATAAATTCATAACTCTTGAGTTTCCTCAATATGCAGCCCGAAATGCTCACGCTGGCATAGTCGGCGTTCCGGGTTTCTGGCAAGCTGGATCAACCAACGTTCAATTATGGAAACCCCGCGACTACAACATGCCCTTGCTCGTTGTCCCGTACCGCGACGACAAAGGACTGATTCAAGCATGCCAACTACGGTTACACAGAAATGATATCTCGTTAGACCAAAGGAGATACCGATGGCTGGCGTGTCCATCTGGATCACGCGGAGCGAGTTCTGGCACGCCAATTCACTTTACGTTCGAGCGAGCAACCCTGCCACCGGGACAAACTGTCATCATTACCGAAGGAGCTCTTAAAGCTGACACTCTTGTAAGTCTCAGACCAAAAGTGCGAGTCATTGCCACTAGCGGCGTGAGTTGCTCCCATACAGAAATCATCGAGAACTCCCGAATTTACAACGTCTTAATCGCCTTTGACGCTGACTACAAAACGAATCCCGCAGTCGCACGACAACTCGCCCGACTAATAGCAGCTCGAGAACACGACATCTCTATCCACCAGCTATCAATCAGCACGAGAATCATCTCTTGGCGAGGATACAAAGGGATAGACGATGCCGTACTCGCAAGCGTCCCGCTCGAGACACTTACCATCCCCAAATGGATTTCGACTCTCGACGAAGGAATACTCCAGGAGGTTAGGGAAGCTTGCGACCGAACCAAGTACTCGCCTCTTCGTTAACAACCCGATGAGGAATTGATCGGCTGAGTAAAATTCACGCGCTGGCTAAATTGCCATAGGTGAAATTCACCTACACCAGGAATTAACACGACGCGCTAACCGTAAACGGTTATCGGCTATCCGGCGAAGGCCACCATGATGCCGTCTCTTGACAAGACCTTAAATCCGAGCGAGCCATAATATTTTTTCAGCTTAGCCAAACTCCGCTTGCGATCCCTGCTGAGTTTTCCCAACTGCATCTCCCTGCTCCACGGAGAATCACTCAGTCCGGCAACTTCGAATTGCAACGGAAAACATTTTAAAGCTACGACCCCACAAGCACGCGCGTATTGCTGTAAACACCACCGCAGGCACGTCAGTCCAATCTTCTTCCCTCTAAACTCGGGGAGAATTTCAAGCCGGTCAACGATTAACAGATTCAACTCGCAAATGTACTCACCAAGAAGATTCTCTAGGTGGGATTTGAAATCTCCTGTTTCATGATCAATGAGTGCTGAATAGAAAGGTGCAGTTTCTGGTCGAATATCAAAGAGATCATGAACACTGTCGTTTGTGTCGAATACCGCGCCAATATCTAAATAGAACAGGCGCGCTCTTCCTATGAGCCTCTCATTTCGTTCCTCTTCAACGCAGGTAACAGTGACTTCAATACAGGTTGAATAGTCATCCATCCCGTCCCATGTGCTGATTGACGAAGTGAACTTAAGGGACAGGTCCTGAAGGAGCTCCACTTCGTTTGCCTTAACACAACGCACTTGTTTCTTTCTCCCTTTCAAATGGAACTCTCAAGAGCGCCGGCCGACCGGCGCGGATGAGGCCGCACGTTCTGTGCCACTTGATCACACCCGACCGATGTAGAGAGAAGGTGGCAATTTCGGTGGAAAAAGCTGCAAGTGGCGCTTGGATAATGATCATAAAAGAGACCTTGTTACCTTTTGCATCGGTGACCTATCGGGCCTACCGTCGCAAATTGTAACGGATTAACCTCGGTGGCCGCTCTGGCGTCCAGGCTGGCGAACATTCTCTATTGAATGCGAAGCGACACGATCGTGGCGCGCCTACCTACAGTCTCAATAGACTGACCGTTGAGGCGCTGACGTTCCCATCAGCAAAAGCGATACCAAAAGGTTGCCCACCGCAATCATCATAGTGAGGACGAGAATTCTCTGAGGTTTTTCGATCTCCGCCCCTAACCATGCCAGGATGAGTTGGTCAGGTGCTGAAATTTACCTCACCGGCCAATTCGCGACTGATGGAAATTCCCTCACTCCAGAAATTCCAACCTCGCGGCACAACTCTGAACCTTGCAAGAACTGTTGCTCTTCACTGCGGCAGGTTTTTCTCTTTCTACTTCAAAAGACATTTGGCACGACTCGTTAGTAATCCAACAAAAAAGAAGCGGTTGGTGCAATACGATTTTCGAGATTACCGAGAAGGGCAAACAGATGAATGAATCGCTGCTGATTGACTTTGAGGAGGCTGGCCGTCTGCTTGGAGGATTACACCCGAACACTTTACGACAGCGTAAAGGCGGCACGGAAAACCTCACTCACGTATCGGGCTTCGGCCGGCGAGTGATGCTGGTTCGGGAAGAAGTCAACGCCCTCGTAGAGTCGAAGATTGCGCAAGCGCGAGCTGCTGAAAGAGATCGCCGGAAGATGCTTCGCCGGGCTAGCTAGTTTCTAAGAGGACAACACTGGCATGATCAAGCAAGTCTACTCACGGCGGCTCAAGAGGAACGTTTACCGACTTGATACGCGTCTCTCAAATGGGATTCGCTTTAGGAAGTTTTTTCTCAAGCGTTCCGATGCGGAGGCCGTTGCCTACAAGATCAAACACGACGCCACAACCCGACGCTTCGGATTATCGATAACCTTAGATCGTCCGATACTGTCCGAGTTGGCCAAACGATACGCAGACGACATCCAAAATGCTCGCGAGCGAACGAGAGCGAAGCGAGTTCTTGCGGATTTCTGCAAACTGCTTGTCCCGGACCTCTGCGTTGATGAAGTCGCAAAAGCTGATTGCAAAAAATACATCGACAAGCGAAAGCACGATGGTTTAAAGCCACAATCAATCGACCGTGAACTAAACATCATTGTGGCGATGTTCAATCAAGCCGAGAACTACTTCCCTGCTCTCGAGCAATGGCGCCCTCCGCGCGTGCCTCGGCCCAAGATACTCGACGGACGCCGAGAAAGAACCTGGAGCGAACACGAGATCAAAGTCATTTTGGGCCAACTCTTCGCGCCCAAGCGCGATGACGAGCAGGTTCAGTCAGCAATTGCTCGCTATAAAGTCGGTCGGAAGGTTCAATTCTGCCTTTTGAACGGATTGCGCCATAGCGAGATGAATCTGATACCGAAGACGGGAATTAATTGGGAAGCTCGTCAAGTGCGTATCAGACAAGGAAAGACCGGCAATTACAAAGTCATCGGTCCTCTTGGCCCAACCTCAATGGCAATTCTCCGTGAGTTCTACGACGCGTCGAAGACTGATTTGGTGTTTTCACGCGGCGGCAACATCTCTCCGAAGTTTTATCGTATTCTCAGAGAGGCTTGCGAGCGGGCCGGCGTTCCATACGGAAGGAAGAATCCTGATGGCTTAGTACTCCACGACGCTAGGCATACAGCGACTACGCATCTTCTGGAAAGTAATGTTAGCCCGAAGACTGTGCAGGAATGGATGGGCTGGTCCGACAAGGCTTTCGTTCTCTACTATTCACACGCTACGAAACGATCGCGAGAACAAGCTGGCCAATCATTGGAGCGGTTGGCAGGCAAGAACCCGGTGTAATGACTGCATCTGTCCGACCATGCCTAATAATACTAAGGGTTTTGAGAGTCCATCGCTTGATCCCGAAGTCTCAACCGCGCGCTAAGAAGTTGAAATGTCGCTGTCTTAGAACGAATAGGTCCAATGGTAAATCAGGAATCGTCTCGCGCCGACGATTTGCGAATGGCAACCCGTCGAATTTAGTCTCAAAGTCTTGCAGCAGGTAAGCCTCAACCGTTTTGGGCCAATCAACCACATCACTGTCAACGATCCGATCACAGCGGAACGCCAATCTATAATTATCAATAAGGTGTGCCAGGACTTTATTGCGCCTCTCGCAAAGGTGTGCACAAAGGCGTTGATTTATCCAACCACTTCCGATATACACGACTTTACTCCAACGATCAGTGGGCCAATCGGCGGACGCAAATCTAAACTTATAGTCCTTAGCGTATATGCAATACACGCCGCGAGATTCCACAATATTCTCAGCAATGAAATTGATCTGTCGTTCGGAGAAGGTCAGTTCCCGCGACCAATTGATCTGCACGCTCCAAATGCGACGCCGAGATGTCGATTCATCGTAGATATGCATTCCAATGCCCTAGTTAGTCGGATTCTTTTATGCCGCGACAGCAACGTGCCCGAATTCGTAGATTCGATTTTCCAAAACCGAAACTTCAGCGTCCTCAAGAGCTGACATTGAGGCTGACAACAATTCAATCGCAGGCCCGCCATGCAGGCGACGTAACAGTTCGGCAATTGCAAATGCTCCTGCGGTAAGCCCAACGAACGGCACACCTACTGTTCGGGATGCAAGTTGCACAAGACCACATTCATCCAAGCCGGGGTGTTTTGATGGTTCATATGCAGGCATATTCAAAACGTTTGTTGTATTGTCAGATACCCCAGCTGTGGACCAAAGCTGGGCTGCTTTTAAAGAGCTAGGAAAAGTATGCAGGGAAAAATTGCGAAATGCTTGCGGACCAGCGCCGAGCCCAGTCTCCACTACAAGTTCAAATCCAGCTTGTTCGAGCGAGGATCTGGCAGCCGGATTGTCTACACCAAACAGCGCAACCCGTGGCTCCATTGGTCCTCGACGAGTCCATTCCCCAAAGCGACGTTCTTCTATGGCGACTTCGAATCCCCTATCTTCTAGCCACGCAGCGGCTGCTCGCGTTTTCATTTGACCAATCATAGAGGAACTAGTCAGCAAAGATGTGCTGTCATTTGATTCTGCTATTCGGTCATAATCCTGAAGCATTAGAGCGAGATTTGGGTCATTGCCATATGGCAAACACGCGAGCAGCCACAGGTACGCCTGTCCCAAGTTCCCCAAACCTATCAACCACAAACGATCAGGAAGATAACAAAGATCCGGTTCCTGAATTTCTGACTCCAACCATGGTGCTGTGGGATTCCATAGCGAGATTCCAGCTTCACGATGGCCAGCCATCGGGTGATCTCCCGAGTAATACATGAAAGCTTCAGCGGCGCAGCACGCGGCCGCTAGGCCAGGTGTAATTCCAATTGAGGCCGCTTCCTGCAACCGACGACCGTCCTTCAATGGAACAACTCCACCCCTCCAACCTTGCCACGTTAATTGCCAACTCGGTACGGGATAACCATTAATGTCACCGCTGCCGATGAGCGCTACAGGCCATGTCCTTGCGGTCGAGCCAACATTTGTGCCACCAAGCTCACTAACCGCATCCACAACAGTCGCCGATTTTGCCAAGGGCACTAGAAGTGGGGAACAAGGGGCATTAACGACATGAACGCCGCCGAGAAACGTCCGCCGTGCCATGTTCACCAGCGACAGAAGTGCTATTTGATGGTCGCGAGATTCTGCGACCTCTGCGCCGGCAACAATATACAATCCAAACTTCTGCAATATTCCGATTGCCTCTTCTGCGGATTTGGCGCGACCCGTATCCATGAAATACTTCGCTGTTCGATGAAGACTCTGCTGTGTAATATTTTTCATTAGTAAGCCCACCACCCTGCATAAAAGAAGTTGCCTCGATGTTGATTCCACGTGTGCTCGCCACAATATTCATAGAAGCCCAACTCAGAATGAATAACCGGTGGTCGCGCATACCGAGGAACTATGACTGCCACATGTCCCTTCCGCGCCACCATCGGATTTGTGCGATCGTGATCACTCTGGCATGCGGATCCCGGATGAGTATGTACATCAGCAACGACGGTAAGTTGACGTTCACGACAAATTGCCCAGAGCTTGGCGAATGCGTCACTATGGAGAACACAGACTCCCGTGCTGTATGCATCTGGATCGAGTTCTTCATAAAAAATGACATCCCTGACTCTAAGGCGATCGCTGGTTTTCTCCCCGAGCAAAAATGCTCCCGACTCGTGACGTCTGTCGCCACGGATTTCTAGTTCTCTCAAGATTCGGTGCCATAATTTAGTTCGGCAGCTGATCTGATGATCAGGAACAAAGAACGCCCATATAGTCGTTAGAATTGAGAAGCTCATAAATCTGTTCCAGATAACAAATGATTCCTCTTGGTGGATTCCAAAGTCGTGCCGGATGTTGATGTATCCAATCGTTGTGGCCCTGTATGGACATTCGATCGCAAGGAATGTACAGACATCGACCCTTCTTCCATTGCGGTCGGAATACAGACGGAATGATGGATTTTCCAGTGGGCCAATCCTTGGCGGCGAGAGGCGAATTCGTTTCTGCGTTCCAAGGTTGTCCCGTGACCGCTACTTCTCGGTAGCCCGTGCATTCAAATCGGAATGCGAATTCCGTCGGCCCGTTTGGAACGTCAGCCGCGCGTACTGCAATGATGACGTATGGCCACTCCGTTGAAATGTGACGCCATCGCCCTTCGATCTCGCCACAACGGAATTCCGCTGAGGCGAGATCTTGCTCAAGCAACAACCGATCGGGGGAGTTGATGGCATTCACTATCAACCCTCCACGCGTATCTCTGGCACCAAGTCGAAACACACAGTGCAATCACCGCTTTTGACAAACGCATGAATAGGCGTGTCGCTGGCAGGTCGTTCTTTCGAATTGCAAATCTGTAGAACGTGTTCAGCGCCATCCTTCTTATCCAGTTCGAACTCATGCAGTGCCCACTTCTTGACTGTGCGCACTCGCGCTCCAGCGGCAAAGTCCCGTTGAATGGTCCTCTCCAGATAATTCACCGTGACTTTGACATGTCGGCAGCGAGCGACGTGCACTCGCGTACCTTGCTTAAGAGTAGAAGCCGGATGTTTCCCTTCGCGAGAGATTTGTTCTTCCGCTTCATCGATGAAAACGAACTGGTCAAACCCGATTGTTATTCCAGCGTCTACCAGGGCTTTATAGAGTTCCGATTCCGTGATTTTTTCGTCAACCAAAACCTCAACTACACGGTTATCGCCTTGAATTTGAACAAACAGACTTAATTTCGGCATATGTTCTCCTTTCATTGGAAATGCGGGCGTTGTTCACGCCCAGCGGTTCTAGATTTAGCTTGAAACGGATACGATGTTCGCTATCCGTCCCATCTAAGACCTTAATCGCTGAGATTTGATAAAACCGGAAAGAGAGATTTAGGTGAGATCGAGAGCACCGGCTGGCGTCGCGGCACAGATAAAAAAGTGAGGGCATCGCGGGCAACGAACCGCGTCAATCTTTGGCGGAAAGGAGCCCGCGCCAATTTGTTCTAACATGAGAGACACCCTGTTTCGACGCGTCTCAAGTTTTCTGTTCGACACCTCGACAGATTCTAGGTTCTCGTCTGTCAAATGCAGTGCCTCGACACTGTAGTTGGCCCCAAATCGCGCGCGCGCTGCGAGATGATAAAGCGTATAGTCCAATCTGTCGTATTCGTCACTACGCTTTCTGCCTGTGCGTACTCGGCGAAGGACCATTGTTCCGTTGGGTAGCTGAGCCAACTCGTCTGGCTCCACAAACACCTTGCCTGTTGTCAGTTCAACAGCTAACGTTTCTGACCGCCTGAATCGTCTTCCCGCGCCGAGCCGCACCAGGGCTTTGAGCAATCGCACAGCTAACTCACGATATTCGTTCGCATAGGCGTGTTCTGTTGGTCCGTATGCCTGCCAGATCTGTTCGAATTCTTCCTCAGCGGAACGTTCGTCGGGCTCAGCATCAACCCTTGCATCGGCTAACCACTCAATTAGTTTGTAGATGCACTCATGCGTCCGCGTGAAAGCCGTGGGTTTTCGCGCTCCGCCGAGATCCAAAATGTGAGTATAAAAAAATCGGCGGGGGCATTTTTCAAATGTCAGCAATAACTCATCAGTGACATGCCAGTCGTCAGGTAACTTTATTCTAATTGTTTGATTTTGAGGGGACCTCTGCGGCAATGGCAACGTGGGCGGGTTATCAATCTCATCATAACCGCCATTGGGGAGCCAATCCAGAAATGGCGATGGATTGCGCTTATTGCCATTAGCCTGTTTGCGATTTAGATACAATCGAAGATGAGTTTCCGCGCGAGAGAGCGCCACAAAGAACAAGCATTCCTCTTCAAGATCGTGCGCCCGTTTTATCTCGTCGATAGACGACAAGTTTTCTTCAACCATTCCATCCGGTGCAGGACATCGCTGTCCACGATTTGAGGATGGAAAACTTGAGACTGTCAATCCTGGCAAGTGAACTGCCTCAAATTCTAGACCCTTACTGCCATGCACCGTCATCAAGCGAACTGCATCTATCCCAAGAGCAGCCGCGGGCACGTGACGGAGATCACGTTCTTCTGCTAGCAGGACTAATTGTCTAATTCGGTCGAGTAATCGCCGAATTGGCAGTCCGGGCGCCGCCGGCCGCCGGTCGCGAGCGAAGTTTAAGAATTGCCAAATCGCTATTGCCCGCATCCATGCCGCTGGGCCATCCTCCGAGAGCAGCTCACGAATAGTGTCCGAACGATCTAAGAGGTATGTTGTTAAGAATTCCCAGGGGGTTATGTTCTTGTCGATTCCATCTAGATCTTCACTTAGCTTAATAACGCCTCGTATGCCCTGATCTGAAAATTCACCTCTTGCTAAAATTGTCTTCAGCTTAACAGCGGCAGGTTCAGGTGTTTCCCGCATCAGCTTAGTGGCTAGAAATACATCTTGAAGGGGAATTTCATAACGAGGCATCGAAGCTGCTCGAGTAAGGCCATCTCCGAAAGAGTCCACCGCTAACGTTAGGAGCGAAAGCAGATCCCGAATCTCCTCCCGTTCGAAAAAGCTTCCAAGGTGTAAAACCGGAATCCCCCGCAACTCCAGCGTATGGGCAATTTCATTGAGGCGTGCGTTTGAGCGACACAAAACTGCTTGAGCGCGATACGGTACTCCATTCGTACGTAACTCAACTACACTGGCAGCTATTCCTTCAGCCTCCTGCTCGACCGTATCGAACCGCCGGATTTGCGGCTTAATTCCGCTTGATCCGCGAGCGGCTGCAAGCGATAGCGGAAGCATTCCCCGGGACGCACCAAGGTGCGGGGCTACGGCTTCGAGAGTTTTGATGATTTCGTCAGATGATCGGTAATTGATTTTTAATCTGTCTACGACGGCATTTGCGTACTCACCTTCAAAATCTGCCATGTTTGTTGATGACGCGCCTCTAAACCGATAAATCGATTGTCTTGAATCTCCCACCACCCACAGTCTGTGGCCATCACCCGCTACGGCACGTAGTAGTCGAGCGCTTGCGCGGTTTACATCCTGATATTCATCAACCAGGACGTGACGATGTCTTAATTGGACCGCTAGTCTGGCACGTTCGTCCTGTTCAAGTAGAAGAGTTGGGCGCATGATCAAATTCCCAAAATCTACTGCACCGCGTTTAGTCAGCTCTTGTTCATACACCGCGTAGACCGCGGCTACTTCTAACGCCTTTTCTGCGGCCTGTCTGGTTGCGTCGTTGGTCGCTCGCGCCTGCATAGCCTCTGCTAAGAACTTATATCGTTCGGGAAGAACAACTTCGTCTTTAGCTCGTGAAATCGCTGTAACCATATCCCTAAGGATCAAAGTTGGATCCCAGAGGTTCCTGTAGTGGACTAATGGCAACGTCGGCAAAATCTCTTCAAGCGCCTCAATGGCATCACTTCGATCGAAAAGCTGAGGATCAGGCGGTAACCCGAGCCGATCGTGATATCGACGAATGAGATCTAGCCCGAAAGCGTGAAAGGTACCGATCCATATTCGACCTGAGTGATCGGGGACAGCTGTTGAAAGGCGTTCAGACAATTCGCCTGCAGCACGATTTGAGAATGTGAGGACCAATATTGAAGAAGGGTCAACACCGCCGTGGATCAAATCGATAACCTTCTTCACCACTGTCCTGGTTTTCCCAGTGCCAGGGCCCGCTTGAAGCTGAAATGCCGAACCAGAATGCGCCGCGGCGCGATCCTGCGATTCATCCTCTTGTTGAGATCGGCGACCAGACTCCTCTGTCACAGAAATATTTGGAAGTAGCAATGAATCCAGCAGCTGTTGTCTAACTAGATCCTTGGGCAGCCCCTGGCTAGCAATTATGGTTGCGCCGAGCCGCTGCGTTAGGTAGAGATTGCGCGCGATCTCACGGGGCAAGAGAAACTCACGGCCAAAGACATTAGCTTGAAGTTCTCGTCGTTCATGACTTCCATAATCTTCAATTCTCTGCAAACCAACGGGAACGAGTTCAGTTGATCTAGACGTGTCAACATCATCAGTCGAACACTCTGCCCTTGCCGAGTGAAGAGAGGCATGACCCAGTTCATGAGCCACGATTGCGGCACGGTCTGCATCACTACCCTCATCCGCACAGCAGATCGCCCCAGTTTGCTCATCAAATACCGCACGCGAACCTTTTAGCGTGGGATCCTCTGGTCGTAACCAGAAAAGTTCTAAACTCAATTCCTCTACCGCGCCGGCAATGAGCGCCATCGGACGTGATGGATCGGCTCCATTAGTCACTACTAAATCATGAAGTCTTCTCGCGGCCTCCCGGATTGGTTGAAACGCATCCATAGCGAATCTCAATTTAGAGCTAACAGGGATTCTTGCTGCTGGGGTGTTAGAGCTGACGTTCGGACAGCTTCTTCGAAGGTCTGTTTTAGATTTGCTTCTGGCTTCTCATCAGACTTGAACCGAGCAGATACTCGAATCTCAGGCGGAGCTTGAAAATGCGCAACAACCAGATCTAACGGGACATCCAATTCCTTGCTTACTCGTTGGGTGAATTTATCCGGAATAGTATCAGCGTGAATCTGACGATCGCGCAGCTTCATAACGAAAGGCAGATTCACGTTAACATTTCTTGCAAATCCGCGTAATTCTTCGCGGCCCATCGCGGCGAAGGGGTTCGTCGGAGAAGAGGGAGACGAAGAAGAAGATTCTGCAGACTTGCTCTCTAAGTACAACCGATTATGAAATCGGCTAATCGCTCTCGATACTGCCGAGCTAGTGTCTTCAGGTGCGACAGTATCAGACTCTTCAGATTCTCCGATTGAATCGAGAGCGAGATCGATTGCAAATTCTGTTAACTCTTGAGCGTGCTCAGGGAAAGAACGAACTAACTCGTCCAACACCTCCGCATCCGGCGAAGACTTGCGAAGTGCAAGATAGTACTTCGCGTCACGCAAGGATGATAATTCTCTATTTGTCATTGTATTAGCTCCTTAAACTGTGAAAGTCGTGCCGCCGCTCTTCGGAGACGATTACGAATCGTCTTTCCGGTAACATCACAGATCGTTGCGGCAGTTCGTTTCTGAGGATCGTTAGATTCCTGCTCATATCCCAGTAGGCAACAAAGAACGACCGCTTCTCGTTCCTCTGCTGGCAAAGCGTTAATGGCCTGTTTGATTTGTCTAAGTATAAGTTCCCTTTCCTGTGACGGCGGCGAATGAAATTCTTTCGACAGTCGCACAAAAAATTCATCGTCCGAGGGAGCTCCTTCGCTATCCTCAAACGAGGCCGGAATATTACTCTGTCCACGAACTATCTCTTTGCGGCGCTCCTGTCGAAGAATGTCGATCCGAAACGTCCTAAAAGCTTGATTGAAATTCACTTCAAAAAAGTCGAGTTCATTAGGATAGTCACCAATCCCATCGGCAGCGAACAGTTCGCTAAATTGTCCAAGAATTTCCTCTCTGATCTCCTCGGCATGTGGCAAGTCGTTAGCGATTTTCGACAGTAGGGTACCTTCACAGCGCCTGAGTAGCACTGGCAATAACGCGCTGA
Source organism: uncultured Acidobacteriota bacterium (assembly GCA_963826255.1). Classification (GTDB taxonomy): domain Bacteria; phylum Acidobacteriota; class Blastocatellia; order Pyrinomonadales; family Pyrinomonadaceae; genus PSRF01. The sequence continues at coordinate 2,568,455 of CAWGWK010000002.1, read as the reverse complement.
GCATCGGTTCATCGTCTGTTTGACGTGCTCCTCGAATGAAGTGGACAAGGCATTCCGAGGGTACGTAATCCGGCGACGAGGTATTAGGAATACTCGCTCGCCTAGTGAGATTTTCAAGATTCTCATTCATCAAATTGTTAATGGCATCTTCAATGAGGTTTCGGCGCTTATACAGATCTCCGTTTTGATCACGCTTTGTTAATGGTGTTGCCATTTTCTCTATTCCTCCAGGCCTTCTGGGGACGCCAAACAGCACGTCTAAAGGCCTAATCGAAGATCGCGGAATCAAGCGGAAAGGTCTTGCATTCTGCTTGAGGACTGCAGGAGCTTTACCACCAGAATTCGCGTTGGTCAACTTATCGTTGCGTCTAAGATTCTATGGTATGGGCGGATAGCCGCAGTTCGCACAGAAATCCGGATTCACCAGTTGGGCACTAAGTGGACACTAAATTGAAACTTAAGCAGATTTGCTGAGGAAATGTTCAGAAGTATGGTGCCGAAGGGGGGACTCGAACCCCCACGAGTTACCTCACACGCCCCTCAAACGTGCGCGTCTGCCAGTTCCGCCACTTCGGCATGAAGTGAGACTTTGAAGGCTCAGCTATTATAGCCGGAATCGTTTTCAAGCAAAGCGCCCACCTACTGACTCGCTGCGGGTGAAGCCGCAGGTGCTGCTGGTGAAGCTTGTTGCGTAGGCGCCGGCACCGGAGTCGGCGTTGCCGCTGGTGCGCTTTCCGATTGCAACACCGATCGTGAGCCACTCAGAAGTGGCAAGCCGAGTGTGAGTGCAATCAACATGAATGCGGCCGCCGCTCCAATAGTGATCTTCGCCAACAGACTTGCCGTGCCGCGTGGTCCAAAAGCCGTGCTCGATAAAGTGTTAGAAAAGAGTGCGCCTGCATCCGCTTTGCCCGGTTGTAGCAGGATCACCACTATCAGAACAAAACACGCAAGAATAAATAGGCCGTAAAGAATATAAGTTAACAAATCAAAACCTCATCGTCTGTAATTCACAATTTCTGAAAAACTCTCTGCTTTTAAACTCGCGCCACCAACAAGTGCGCCATCGATATCCGCTTGGCTCATCAGACCCGCGATATTGTCTGGCTTGACTGAACCGCCGTAGAGAATTCGCAAAGCCTCGCCCGCTTGTTTAGTATGCCTTTCCGCGAAAACGCGCCGGATAAACGCATGCATTTCCTGCGCTTGCTCCGGCGTCGCTGTGCGTCCAGTGCCGATGGCCCAGACGGGCTCGTAGGCGACGATGATACGGTCGAGGTCTGAGGCTGTCAACCCGCTAAGTCCGCCGTTCAACTGCTGCGAAACAACGGCTTCGGCGCTTCCCTGCTCGCGTTGATCGAGTGTTTCGCCGACGCACATGATCACTGTTAGACCGCTCTTGATGCCAGCGTGCGTCTTCTTATTTACCTGTGCATCTGTCTCTGTATAAAACTGTCGCCGCTCCGAATGGCCGACAATCACATACCTCGCGCCCACGTCTTTTAACATTGACGCCAGCACCTCGCCCGTGTGTGCTCCTTCTTCTGTTTCGGTCGAGCAATCCTGCCCCGCTACTTTTATGTTTGAACCTTCGAGTCGATCGGCAACTGTCTTGATCGCGGTGAAGACGGGCGCGATTACTACTTCGCAGTGGTTTGCATTGGCGACGAGAGGCTTCAGCGCGAGTGCAGTATCAACTGCTTCACTGAGCGTCTTGTACATCTTCCAGTTTCCGGCGATTACAGGTTTACGCATAGGTTGTCTGTGGATTCGAGGCAGGATATTAGCAGAGCTTTATACGTCAGGCTAACTGGGCTTCAAGTTCAGCGACCTCTTTGTTACGTCGATGATAGCCCATGCGGTTGATCATTTCTTTCGCGGTTTCGAAATGGTCCCAAGCCTTTTCCTTGTCGTCTACGGCTAGCCGGAGACGCGCCCATTCAAGATGATAATCTGAAAGATGCAAACCCATTCCGCTCCGCGTCGCCGTACGCGCTACTTCTTCCAAGTCACGTTCAGCCTGATTGTAATCACCCATGGTACGGTACAGTTCACTACGGCCCAATAAGCCGCGCGGCAGATGAGTCATATCACCTGCCTGTCGTAAGCCCTTGACTGCATTTTGAAAAAACTCGTTTGCTCGCACCAGATCGACAGGCTTTTCCTCAGTAGGCGATAACTCAGCGCGGCCTAAGGAAAGATTGTCCAAAGCCAGACTTAGAAGATCTCCGGACGACTCGGCCTTTTTAAGTGAATGAGCAGCACGCTCCTTCACCTCTGCTACCTTTCCCTCGCCCAGTAATAAGTCACAATAACGAAATCCCCATAATGAATAAAGTAGTGTTTGTCCCGGTCGCTCTTCCTTCAGTATCGTCTCTGCCTCGCTCATCGTAACCAGAGCCTCTTCAGTTCGGCCTATCTGGTGCAACGTATCTGCAAGAGTTGTTCGCAAGCCGCACCGGTCCCATCCTCGCTTGCCCCGATCCGCTAATTCGACGGCTTGCACTGCAAACTGTAACGCCTGCGGTAAGTTGCCTATCGCAACGTAAAGTTCAGTAAGATTATTTGCAACTCTGGCGGCGTTAATCCAATCCGATCTCCCCACGTACTGTTCAAACGAAGCTTGAAATGGCTGCGCTGCTTCGTGCAATCGTCCTAAACTCCGTAGACAGTAGGCAACTGCTCCAAGCAAGAAGCTTTTTGAACCTTCACGTAGCTTTGCAACAGGTTCGTGCCAAGGGGAATTAAAGAACCCCGTAAGCGCCGCTAAGTTGGCCCCCAGAGCACCAAGTATTCTTATGCTAAATGGTTGGTTCCCTCTCTGAATCCGCCGTTGAAAGACTTCATCCAATACTTCTTGATGCCGCTCTGCCGCGCAACCGTGCGTTACGGCCGCAAACAGCGGCGACATTTCTTCGATGGTGTCGGGAAATTCCTTCACCGCAGTGGTTTTGAGGTGTTCGTAGAGTCGCCTGTTCGCTTCTACCCATGCAGCAATGCGATCTCGTTTGAGTTGTTGTTTAAAGTGCTCGCGCATCAACGGATGCGCATCAAGCATGCCCGGCTCATTCGACGATTCCTCAGCCAACAGTTTGATCCGACGTAGCTTTGATACGGCCCGGTTCCATTCCTTTCCTTTGAAGCCTTGTAGAGGTTCGGTCAATCCACGAATAACAGGTGGCTTGCGCAACGCTATGATACTGTCTAAGTCCGCAGGACGATCGAACAAACCAAGCAAGCGCAGTATTGCGAGTTCCATTCCTTCACCGAGCCACCTTTCATACGCTGCGATCATGCTGTGCGCAGCTTCGCCGTAACGTGTATCGTCGAATAAGTTCTCAATCTCTTTACGCCGCCGAATATCGCTATCCAGCACCTCGTTCAAATAACTACCCAACAACGTAAGTGAGAAAGCATGACCACTCAATTCGCTGGTTGCCTGCTCTAATTCTTGATCGTCGCCTTTAACATTGAATGATCGAAGAATTTGCGCGCCCGCTTGCGGTGATAGATGCTCAAGGCTGTGTTGAATTACTATGCCATTTTCAAAACCCACTAGATCGCCTACTAGTTCACGCGTTGAGATTACGCATAGGCCAAGTTGGTCGGCTGCTAACTCAACTAAAAAGGCCTGCAGTGCTGCATCTTTCAAACGTCCTTCCTGAGGCCCGGGAGGATGTTGTAGCGGCTCAAGACCATCCAGAATCAAAAGTGTGCGCGATTGACGAATATAGCGCGCAAGACGTTCGCCTTTATCCCAGGGAGAACCGGACGTAGGATCAGCATCACCGAACCAACGCAATGCCTGATCGATAAACAAGTCGGCAGAGGCCGCGCGCTCGCTGGTACCCTGACTGAAGAAAGACCAACCATAAACTCTCTCCGCTCCCCGATAATTATCGCGGGCCATTCGTCGCTTGAGCCAGTGGTTGACCAGCGCGGTCTTGCCTACGCCACCCCAAGCAACAAAACTCACGATATTTGTGTTGGAGTTCGCCCAAGCATCGTCGAGGATTTGTAGTTCAGTTTCGCGTCCGAAAAGTTCGGAGCTCGTAACGGGCAAACGGGCGATAGAGATTTTGTCCTGCGGAACCGGGGGCGCAGTTTTGCCTTTGACGTAGTTCGCCAGGGCCACTGCAATCTTTCTGCCGAGGTTTTCGGGCGTTGTAAATGTGTCCGCAGTGAAAGTTTTTCGAAGCCAGCTCTTGAAGTTGCTCAGTGCCTCAACTCTTTGTCGTACTTCCTCTGTCTTACCAGGATCGGCGAAGACGCTCGGGTCTGCCAGTAAGTCGGTCTCTTTCTTCTCGGTCCACGGATGATCGTCCGCAAGAATCCAGACGAGTGCGTCTTTGCCAGCGTCGTATGCCGCTTCCACCTCACGTCGCGTAATACCGGAACCATATCGATGAGCAACGATGCACACCACCACATCGCTTTCACGCGCTAAACGTTCGCATTCTTCGCTAGGCATTCCAGGCAATGGACCAAAGCGCTGCATTACCACGCTGTCAAATTTCAAGCGCTGAATTGTGTCATCAGCAATTTTGCGATAAGCATCAAGGTTGACGGCGGTGGATGAGAGGAAGACTTTCATGGGAGTTTACATACGTAAGGAAGTTTCGCGCAAAGGCGCAAAGACAGCAAAGACCGATTGAACGAGTCGCTATTACTTATCAGTCAACGCGGCGACGCCGGGGAGTTCGTCGCCAGACAGAAACTCGAGGGTTGCGCCACCGCCGGTGGAGATGTGCGTGATTTGATCTGCCACGCCGGCGCGGGTGACGGCTGAGACGGAGTCGCCGCCGCCGACGATTACGGTGGCGCCGCGTTGGGCGGCTTCAGCGACGGCTTTAGCAACGCCGATCGTGCCTTGATCGAAAGGTGGTTCCTCGAACACGCCCATTGGACCGTTCCAGATGATCGTGCGTGCGTCGTGCAGTGCAGAGGAAAAGTGGGAAACTGTTTCGACGCCGATATCCATCCCGACGAGGCCAATGTTGGTGAACTCAATCGGGATCGTCTTCGCAACAATCTTTTGGCCCTTGATCGGCTCGTAACTGTCAACCACCTGGTGGTCTGTCGGCAGCAGAAAATCAATTCCCTTCTCTTCAGCACGCTGCTTAATCTCGAGCGCCGTTTGCAACATGCTGTCTTCAACTAAAGATTTCCCAACCGTAAATCCTTCGGCCTTCAGAAACGTGTAAGCCATCGCGCCGCCGATCAGGATCTTATCGACGCCACGATCGATCAACGCGTTGATAACAGGAATCTTGTCAGAGACTTTTGCGCCACCGAGAATGGCTACAAACGGGTGTTCAGGATTGTTGATGGCCCTGCCGAGATACTCGAGCTCTTTCTCCATCAGCAAACCAGCCGCGGCCTTTGACACGTGTCGAGTTATGCCAGCGGTTGATGCGTGCGCTCGATGCGCGCTTCCGAATGCGTCGTTGACGTAGACGTCACAAAGGCTCGCTAACTGCTTCGCGAAGTTGTCGTCGTTCTTCTCTTCCTCCGAATGAAAACGGAGGTTCTCGAGCAACAACACATCGCCATCCGACAGCTCTTTAACTTTTGATTCAGCCGCTTCACCCACACAGTCTTCTGCAAACGCTACCGGCCGGTGCAACACCTCAGAAAGATGTTCGGCAACGGGACGAAGACTGTACTTCTCGATCCGCTCGCCCTTTGGCCTGCCAAGATGCGAAGCAAGGATCACGCGCGCACCCTGCTCGATTGCGTGTTGAATTGTGGGCAGCGAAGCTCTTATGCGTGAGTCGTCGTTGACCTTTCCGTCTTTGATAGGCACGTTGAAGTTGACGCGCACAAAAATGCGCTGGCCAGGAAGATCTAAATCTTTGATCGATAGTTTAGCCAAAAAAATCCGTTGACAGGATTACAGGATTTTCAAGATTGACAAGATAAATCCTCACAGCCCCTTGCCCGCGATGTACTTGATCAAATCCCGCACGCGGCACGAATATCCCCACTCGTTGTCGTACCACGACAACACCTTCAACATCCGCCCGCCAATCACCTTCGTGTACTCCGCATCAACGATCGACGAATTCGGGTTGCGCTTGTAATCAACCGAAACAAGCGGCTCCTCCGAAAAATCGAGAATGCCGCGCAACTCTTCATTCGCGGCATCCTTAAACGCACGATTCACATCTTCAGCGGTCGTCTCCGTCTCGAGCTCCATCACCACGTCAACGAGCGAAACATTCGGCGTCGGAACACGCACCGAAATCCCATCAAACTTGCCTTTCAACTCCGGCAGCACCAGCGCAACTGCTTTCGCCGCTCCCGTTGACGTCGGAATCATCGACATCCCCGCAGCCCGCGCGCGCCTCAGATCCTTGTGCGGCAAATCAAGTAGCTGCTGATCGTTTGTGTAGGAATGGATCGTGGTCATCTGCGCCGAACGAATGCCAAACTTCTCATGGACCACTTTCGCAACCGGCGCGAGGCAATTAGTCGTGCAGGAAGCGTTGGAGATGATGTGATGCGCGGCCGGATCGTAGTTCTCCTCGTTCACGCCCAGCACGATCGTGATGTCCTCATTTTTCGCCGGCGCCGAAATGATCACCTTCTTCACGCTACCGCGCAGGTGCTTCTTCGCGTCTTCGGCCTTGGTAAAAAGTCCGGTTGATTCAATGACGATTTCAGCGCCCACCGATTCCCAGTCGATCGCCGCCGGATCGCGCTGCGAAAACACACGAAACTCGTCGCTCCCGACGCGTATCCCGTTTTCCGTGGAACTGATCTCCTGATCCAGATTGCCGAGCACTGAGTCGTACTTCAGCAGGTGTGCGAGCGTTTTGGTGTCGGTTAGATCATTGACGGCTACAAAGTCGATGTCAGGATCACCGATAGAAGTACGATAGATGTTGCGTCCGATGCGACCAAATCCGTTGATACCAACCTTCACCGCCATTGTTGAAATCCTCCAACTGAAATTGAGTTTCGTCTCGATTGTGGGACAAGCGTGGTCGCAAATTTGGGACAGAATTCTGCCCGGGCGTAGTCGCCTTTGTAACCTGGAGAAGCCCCGCAGTGTCTCTACACAAGAAAGGCAAGATTATGCGGCGCATTTCGGCCTGTCAAGCGAGCCTTTTGCAGAACTTTTTGAAACTGATTTCCGAACGTAACGTAGTAAAGGCTTGATGCGGCGGACCTTCGTTTGCCAGAATGTCTTCGACTCTTCCTTACCTTAGCAGTGGGAACTGGAAGGAAACACGTTTAAGGAGCTCTTCGTCTGATGTTTAATTTTATATCTCGTACTTCGATTAGGCCGGTGGTTCTGGCATGTCTCGTGTTCGCCGGAACGAACGCCGCACTGGCACAAACACCGCAATCAACACCGCGACCAACGCCGGCTCCTGGAGATCCAACACGACCGCCAGGACAGGATCCGATTCCGGGTACCACGACCCCAACGCAGAATCCTGCGGCCCCTCCGGCAACCCAGCAAACAAATCCGCCGACCGCGCCGCCGGGAACGGTTCCGGCACAACAAACAGCCTCGCCGATCCCGCCCACAGGTACGACACCGCCGGCAGGTACAGTGCCGGGCGGATCAAACGAGCCTTTGCGCGAACCGGTGATTCCGCAGTTTCAAGCCAGGCCACTGCCGCCCGTGCCGAGTCTTTCGCGTTTAGGTGTGGGTAGTGAGACGGTGCCGCTGTCTTTGAACGACGCGATCAAACGAGCACTCGAGAATAACAACGACATCGAAGTCGCACGTGATGACGTTCGTTTTGCTGAGACTCAGTTGCGCGCGCTTGAAGGAATCTTTGATCCAATCTTCGCGATCACACCAACGTATGACAAACGCATCTCGCCACAGCAGAGCTCGCTGGGTGGCGGTTCCGTGACCAGCACCACGACATACACGTTGAGCCCTTCGGTTCAGAAGCAGTTTGGCAGGGGCGGTGGCAACTACTTTCTAAGCTTTGCAAACCAGAAAACAGATACGAGCAACAGTTTCAGCTTGATAAATCCCTTCTATTCATCGAATCTTTCGTTGCAGTTTACGCAACCACTGCTGCGAGACCGTTCGATCGACAACAATCGCAGACAGATTCGCATTCAGCGCAAACGTCTGGATCAGTCAGATGCCGACTTTCGTCAGCGCACGATCGATGTCATTACTCGCGTTCAACAGGCTTACTGGGAACTCGTATTTGCTCTGCGGGACCAGCAAAACCAATTGGCTAACCTGAATCTCTCGCGCGAGAGCCTGCGTAACGTTGAAGCTCAGATCGCCGCTGGTGCAAAAGCTCCGCTCGAAAGAGCTGAAGTGCAAACCGAGCTCGCCAATCGCGAGACTTCGTTGTTTGCTGCGATCCAGGCAGTCGCGATTTCAGAAAACAATCTGAAGGTGCTGATCTTCAAGGAGCCAAGTAATCCTGAATGGAATGCGCAACTGACGCCGACTGATACGCCGAAGTTTGATACGACGCCGGTGAATCTTCCCGACGCGCTGAAAGCGGCTCGCGATAACCGTCCCGAGTTGCGGCGTCTGCGTTTGCAAAACGACATCAACGAGATTGATATTAATTTCTTCAAGAACCAGACCAAGCCGCAGATCGATTTAGTCGGAACAGTGGCGTTGACTGGTCTCGCTGGTCAGAACGTCGGAAATGTTGTGACGCCTGGAACTCAGGTACCGCTCATCACTGGCAGTCCTCTGACCAACCCGAATGCGTTTTTACTCGAGCAGATTCGTCAGACTCAGATCGCGTTGGGTCTCCCCGTCACGACTTCACCGCTAGTGACGGCAGAGGGTAGTGGTCCAAATCCCAGCCTCATCGGCGGTTATGGGCAGACCGTGCGCAACCTGATCGGCGGCGACACGCGCAACATCACCGTTGGCGTCGCGATATCCTTCCCATTCAAGAACAAGACGGCGGAAGCTAATCTCGCGGGCGCAAGGATTCAGAAAGAACAGTTGCAGGCATCAACACGATCACAGGAGCAGACTATCGAAGTCGATGTTCGCAATTCTGCTCAGGCGGTTGAGTCGGCGCGGCAGCGAGTTCTTTCCGCACGTGAAGCGCGAACGAATGCTGAAATGCAGCTCGAAGGTGAGCAGCGGTTGTACCAGGTGGGACGTTCGACGACGTTCCTGCTGTTCCAACGTGAGAATGCACTTGCGAATGCGCGTGCATCGGAGTTGAGGGCCGAGACCGATTACAACAAGGCGCTCGCGGACTTGCAGCGTGCTACTTCGACGACGTTGCGGGCCAACAACGTGGTTGTGGACGCGCCGATCGTTCCGTAGCGTCCAAGGCCAACCTTAACTGGGCCACAGATTTTCGCGGATTAATACGGATCAGTTCTGATCTGTAATCAATCCGTTAAATCTGTGGCCCTTTTCCTGTTTGCTAAGGTACGCTTAGGTAGATGAAGATCTCCGCCACTATCGTCACGCTCAACGAAGAATCGAATATCAAGGCCGCCTGCGAATCAGTTGCATGGGCCGACGAGGTGATAGTGGTAGACTCAAACTCGACCGACGCCACCCGGACCATTGCCGAATCTTGTGGCGCACGAGTAATAACGAAGGCGTGGCCGGGCTTTAGCGCGCAGAAGCAGTTTGCAGTTGAACAGGCAAAGCACGAATGGATCTTCAGTCTCGATGCGGATGAGCGAGTTTCTGATGAGCTCAAGAACTCCATTCAATCATTGCGCGACGCAAAACAAACTGCGGATGGCTACCTCATAGCGCGCCGTACGTACTACCAGGGACGCTGGATCCGCGGCGGCGGCTGGTATCCGGATCGACAGTTGCGACTCTTTAAGAAGAGCATGGGCCATTGGAAAGTACGCCACGTTCACGAATCGGTGACGATGAATCCGGGCGCGCGTGTCGAGAAGCTGGCCGGCGATCTGCTGCATTACACTTCTGAAGGTGCAGCTCATCATCACCGGATGATTGGCGAGCGTTACGCGCCGCTCGCCGCGCGGCAAATGTTTGAAGAGGGACGGCGCACCTCGGCGTTAGCGGTGGCCACTGCCGGACCAGCAGCATTTATCAGGAGTTTGATCTTGAAAGGTGGGTTACGAGACGGCTTCGCAGGGTTTACGATAGCGAGCTTCGCCGCGCATCATGCGTTTCTGAAACATTTACTGCTTTGGGAAAAGCAGGCCGCGGATAAGACGGATAAAAACGGATTAAGATGATTGATTTGAACCTCGTTCCCCCAGTGTTTGGTTACATCGTTGCCGGAGTTTTTGGCGCAGTTATCGGCAGTTTTCTCAACGTTGTAATTCATCGCGTTCCGCAGGAGGAGTCGATTGTCTTCCCAAACTCGCGCTGTCCTTCGTGCGGCGCGGTCATCGCTTTCTACGACAACATTCCAGTCCTCAGCTACGTAGCTCTTCGCGCAAAGTGCCGGAGTTGCAAAGAACACATTTCATTTCGTTATCCGGCGGTCGAGCTTCTTACCGCCGCACTGTTTGTTGGTGTCGCGTGGCATGCTGGCCTAAGTGCCGCATTGCCCTTCGATCTCGTTTTTGCTTCAGCCTTGCTCGCGCTCGTTTTCATCGATGCCGAGCACATGCTTCTGCCTAACGTGATCACTTATCCGGGGATCGCGTTCGCACTCGTCGCGCGAATCGCTATTCCGTATTTGACAGGCACGCCACACTTCGACGATCTGCCGTCGCTGTCACAAGGCGCACTGTCTGACATGCCGGTTTGGGTCGTATCGCTGATTGGTGGTCTTATCGGCGCGTTGATCGGCGGTGGTTCGCTCTGGCTGATGGGTTGGACCTGGGAAAAACTTCGCGGCATCGAGGCGATGGGCTTAGGCGACGTTAAAATGATGTTTATGGTCGGCGCGTATCTCGGTTGGCGACTCACGATTCTAACGATCTTCGTTGGCGTGTTGACTGGTTCAGTAATCGGTATTTTGTTGATGGCACGGCAAGGTCAGCGAAACATGCAGATGCTGCTGCCGTTTGGAATCTTCCTCGGGCTCGGTGCAATCGCAGCGCTACTCTTCGGTGCTCCACTGGTCGAGTGGTACGCCGGACAGTTCAGATGAGATATCGCAATCGCTTTCAATCCGGACTGACGATGCTGACGGGACTCTTCTTGTTGGCAGTCCTGTTTGCGATCCTGCTTTACGCTCTCACACCTGAAACTCCCGCTGCTCGTGGTCCAATCCTGCTCGCTTCGTTCATCGCGATTCTGATTGGCAGCATGTTGTGCATTCTGTTCCTGCTGCGGTGGCTGCTTCGTCCTTATCACCAGCTCGTCGGCGAAGCACAACGCGCGTCCGTGGCGGACCAGATGCTCAAATCGCAGGACGAAGCCGAGTTTGTGCTGGAAACGTTTCAATCAGTCGTCGCGCAGTTGCAGGAGCAACGCAAAGAGCTCGAACAACTGAGCGCCGAGGCACGAGAACGCGCGAACTCCGCCGAGAAATTCAGTGAACGCATCGTTGCCAGCTTACCTTCCGGGTTGATCGCATTCGATGCCGCAGGCCGATCGATGGCCATCAACACGCCCGGGCGCACGCTGCTGGAAGTTGACGGTAGAGCATTAGGCGAATCGTACAAGCAATTGTTGGGTGCGCATGCAGAGCTGTCGGCCATGGTTGGAGATTGTTTGCAACGCGGGACTTTGTACCGGCGCACCGAGATTGAAGCAGTTAGTCCAAGCGGAGGACAGCGGCGGCTCGGTGCGACAGTAGCGCCGATTGAATTGCCGCCGGAGCGTGGACCACGAGGCGCGCTCTGTTTGTTGACCGACATCACCGAAGTGACTGAGTTGCGCGAGCAGGTCGCACTCAAGAACAACCTCGAGAGTCTGGGCGAGATGTCAGCGGGGTTAGCCCACGAATTCAAGAACGCGATCGCGACGCTTCAAGGTTATGCACAACTATTGCAGAGTTTGGAGTTGAACGAGAAGGCGCAGGTCGCCGCGGGTTCACTGCTGAACGAGGTGCGAAATCTTTCGAGTATGGTCACGGCGTTTCTAAACTTCGCGCGCCCGCAGCCCTTGCAGTTGGAAGAAGTATGCGTGGTCGAGCTGATCGCGGATTGTGCTGCCGAGCTACCAGTGAAATCTGTCGTTGATGTGGATCCATCACTGGCGGTTCGCGCCGACGAACGAATGCTGCGACTGGCGCTGCTTAATATTATGCGCAATGGCGCTGAAGCAGCCCCTGATGGATGTGTATTTGTGAGTGCGGCACGTGAGGACGGCAGTGTCGTGATCCGAGTGCGCGACACCGGACCGGGGATCGCAGCGGCGGATCTTCAAAAAATCTTCATTCCCTTTTTCACCACGAAAGCGAAGGGTCACGGCATCGGCCTCGCGCTCACCCATCGAATCATCACGCAACATGGTGGAACACTGACCGCTGCTAATTCACCCGAAGGGGGCGCGGTGTTTACGATTAAATTTAACCACGGATGACACGGATAAAAATCCGGATTTAAATCTGTGTCATCCGTGGTTAAAGTATTCGTTCCAGCGGCGATCGACGAGGGCTTTAATATCGTCGCGTACGATGAGCTCGTCCGGAAAGCCGGGCTTCGTGCGCGCATCGATAACGATCGGCGCCTTGTAAACCAGGTGGTGTCTCTGCACCGAAGTGTGTGCAGCGTAGATATCCGAGGCCGGTTCGAACCTGGTCCATGTCGCCCACAAAAAGTCCGGCGAGGATCGAGCCACGCGCGCATCGTCGTGCAGAACGATCAACGGCCAGTTTTCAAACAGCGGATCGCCCGCCACTCTCGCCGCCAGCGATTCATCCTCCACAAACGATCCGCCTTGCAACACCAAACACCCACCACAAAACACTTCCGCACGCGTGATAGCACGCGGCAATTGCCGATTAAAATCGCGCGGCAGTTGGCGCACCGGCTCACCTAGACCCAACATGATCGCTTTGCTGCCTTCATTCACTTTTCCACTCGTGTAGTCCAACGTATCCATCGACACGTTTGAAAACACAAACAGATCCGATTCGGGGCGGAAGCGCTCGAGCACATACTCCAACAAACGAGGGAAGTTTTTTAGATCCTGTGGCGTGTCGGTAAGCAGTAAAAACTTCGTCAACGACAACTGCCCTTCACCGAGAATCCTAAAACCTGAAACGAGCGCCTCGCGAACGTATCGCTCGCGCACGACCGCAGCGCCGAGCGAGTGAAATCCTGTCTCGCCATACGTCCAGAGGTCTCGCACCGACGGCATCACCATGGGAAACAGCGGCGACAACAGTTTCTGCAAATAATCGCCGATAAAGAAATCTTCCTGGCGTGGCTTACCCACTACAGTTGCCGGATAGATCGCATCGCGCCGGTGAAAGACCGCGTTGACGTGAAAGACCGGATAATCGTGACGCAGCGAGTAGTAACCGTAATGATCGCCAAACGGTCCTTCAGGCCGTCGTTCATGCGGTGGAGCATGTCCGAACAGCGCAAACTCTGCCTCGGCTGCCAGCCGGTGCTTCTCACGCCCGAGTGGATTACTGCTCATCTTCAGTTTTTGTCCGGCGAGCAAGGACGCGAGCACTAACTCCGGCACATCTTCAGGCAACGGAGCGATGGCGGCGAGAATGAGTGCTGGTGGTCCACCGAGAAACACAGTCACCGGCAGTGGCTGTTCGAGACGTTCGGCCTCGTGATAATGAAACCCGCCGCCTTTCTGAATTTGCCAGTGCAGTCCGGTCGAGTTTGCATCGTAAACCTGCATGCGATAGATGCCCAGGTTGTGTTTTTTAGTGATTGGGTTCTCGGTATAGACCAGCGGCAGCGTGATGAACGGGCCACCATCCTCCTGCCACGTCGTCAAGACTGGTAGCTGGTCGAGGCGTGCAGGCCGGTCGACAACCTGAGTGACCGGCGATCTCGAAGTGTTTGTCGTTCCGAGTTTCAGCAGGTCGAGCGCAACTGAACGATGTTTCCAGAGTTCAGCAGCTTTCGGCGGCAGCATCGATTCCGCAATGTGAACCATCTCACGGACGAATGCTTCCGGCTTTGGCCCAAAGGTAAGATCGATCCGGCGCTCCGTACCGAACATGTTGGTCACGACCGGATACCGGCTGCCCTTCACGCGCTCAAACAACAACGCCGGCCCACCTTCGCTAATCACACGACGATGGATCTCAGCCAACTCGAGGTATGGATCAACCTCGGCTTTGATGGTGATGATTTCGTTTTCTCTGGTGAGTCGATCGAGAAATGTGCGCAGACTCGCGTGCATTCAATGTTTACGGGCGGTCCGCGACCTTCTCGACCGTTCTTGGGCGCGCGCGCGTCGTGGGCACTGGCTCGCCGAGTCGCTTCTCGATCTCGTCGTGGGCGATCTCTGCGGCTTCCGCGACGTATGGCTGGTGTGAGTCGCGAAAAGATTTGATCAACTCGAGAGTCTCCGCGTCGCCGATGCGAGCGAGTGCTTTCAGCAAGCCGGCATTGATGCGCGGCGCATTGTTGTTTCGCTTCAGAAACGGGTAAAGCAGATCAGGGCTCTCTAACTCCGCCAGGTAACCGATGGCCTGGTCCTGCCGTCCGGAATCGAGCTCGTCGACTATTCGATAGAGCGCTTCCGATCGGCCCATGCGATATAGCGCCCAATCAAGCGCCAACCGCACTTCCTTGTTCTGTTCCTGTAGTTGGTAACCCTCGACGAGCTTGCGCTGATCGGTAGCGGCGAGACGCGCGAGCGCCTCTGCACTGCGCTGACGAAGCAACGCATCCGTGCTGCCGAGTTGTTTTGCAAATTCAGCCGGGTTCGAACGCGCATCGACGCCATCGATGGAAGCCTGCTGCGCTTGCGACGCTCCGGCAACGAACAACACAATAGCTACCAAAATTACTTTATTCATAATCCGTATTCATCCGTTAAATCTGTGGCTGCTTTTTTCGTAAAAGCCCGGTATTCAAATCCAACTCAGCAACCGGAATCACTTCCACGTTCGGATACTTCTTTTGCAACTCCGGCAGAAACGCCTTCGCATTCCCGACGATGATAATGTGGCTTGTCTTTGCGTCCAAACGCGAGCCCGCAAACTTCTGAATATCCGCAGTGCTGATTGCCTGCACGTTATTTATGTAACGATTGATCTCGTCGAGACCCATGCCATAAAGCGCCAGCGATGCCACCTGGCCCACCAGTCCGCTCGCTGTCTCGAGATTGCGCGAAAAATTTCCGACCAACACAGCCTTACGCGGAGTCAATTCGATATCCGCGGGCGGCGATGCCGATAAGCGAGTGATCTCGCCCAACAACAGATCCGCCACCTGCGCGCCTGACTCATTCTTCGTCTGCGCGGAAGCTACGAACGGGCCAACCCCACGACGGGCATCGAGGGAACTGCCCGCGCCATAACTCAAACCGCGCTTGATACGAATCTCCTGGTTCAGACGTCCGGAATAACCACTGAGAACGGAGTTGGCGACGATGCCGCGAAAGTAATCGGGATCCTTACGATTGATACCTGTGCGGGCGAGGAAGACCGCGGCCTGTCCAGCGTCCGGCTTATCGATTACGACAACACGACCGGACTTAGCGGCTGCCGCGGCTTCCGTCACGGAACTCGAAGCCGGCAACGGAGTAGTCGGTTTTTGCCAGTCACCAAAAAATTTAGTCGCCAATGCAAAACCATCTTTCGCATTGATGTCGCCGCCGATAACCAGAATGGCGTTGTCAGGACGATAATACCGTGAATGCAGTTTTGAAATGTCCGCGGCGGTGATTCGCGTCAATGATTCCGTCGTGCCGCCGACTGGATGACCGTAAGGACTGTCACCGAAGACGACTCGTGCAGCTACGAAACGCGCAATGGATCCGGGATCACCGAGTGCCAGGGTCACGTTGTCGAGATACTGTTGCCGCAGTCGCTCGACTTCTTCACTCTTGAAGGTCGGACGACGTACGACATCGGCGAGAATCTCCATGGCCTGGGGGATCTTCGACGACATCACACCGACAGTAGCGAACGAGGAATCCCAACGCGCTCCCGAGTCGAGCGATCCGCCAAGACTCTCGATCTCTTGTGCAATCTTTGTTGCGTCTCGAGTTTGGGTACCTTTCGTGAGCAGGTTGGCTGTCATGTCGGCGAGCCCAGCCAACTCGGGTGGGTCAACCTCGCTGCCGTTTTGGATCAGCAGTTGAGCTGCGATAAGCGGAGATTCTCTGCGCTCGATAACGATCACTCGCAATCCATTTGGAAGAGTTTGCTCGATCGGTTTGGGGAACGCTCCCGAACGTGGCTGCGCGGCTGGCGGAGGTGTTGCTTGCGGTGTTTGTGCACTTACAAGAACTGGAATTGAAAGGCCGCAAAGAAGCACAAGAAGCGCAAACAATTTAGAGGGTCCCTGTGCTTTTTGTGTAATCTTGTGCATTTTAGCGACCCTCCTTCGCCGACTTCATCGCTTCCGGCAGATAGTACAAAACCAATCGATTCGCATCCGTGAAGTATTTCTTCATCACACGTTGTATGTCGGCGGCGGTGACAGCTTGCAGCCGATCGAGATCGGTATTGACGCGTGCCGGATCTCCTAACAGCACCGCCGCTTCTCCCAGCGCCAGAGCCTTGCCGTTGCTTGTTTCGCGCTGTCGCAGTTGACCGGTGATGATCTGGTTCTTCGCCTTTTCCAATTCAGCCGCTGAGACAGGTGCGTCTTGCAGCTTTTTGATCTCGGCGAGCAGCGACTTCTCCGCGTCTTCCACCTTCTTCCCTTCCGAAAGAACGGCAGTCAACACGAAAAGACTCGCATCCTCACGCGTCTCGGCGCTGGAGTTGACGTCAGCCGCCAACTGCTGGTTGTACACGAGTGAGTTATAGAGTCTCGAAGATTCACCTGCCGACAGGATCGCGTCCGCTACACGGAGTGCGTCCGAATCAGCGTCGGCTTGTCGCGGCGTCAGATAAGTTAATCCAACTGCGGGAAGATCGTTACGGCCGTACTCGGTCAAACGTATTTCGCTCTTACGCAGCGGTTCTTTTACTTGCACGCGCGGCAGCGGGCGGTCTGGTTTTGCAATGGGAACAAAATACTTGTTGACCCACTTATTGAATTGCGCCGGATCGAAATCACCAACGACCACCAGCGTCACATTGTCCGGCCGGTAGTACGTTGTATGAAACTCCTGTACGTCTTTGAGGGTCGCCGCGTCGAGATCCTCGATGCTGCCGATAGTGGGACGTTTGTAAGGATGTTCGAGAAATGATTTCTGTTGCAGCAGGTATTCGAAACGGCCGTAAGGCGGAGCCAGAACACCCTGGCGAAACTCTTCTTTCACCACGTCGCGCTCAGACTTGAAATTCGCATCGTCAACGTTGAGACCGGAAAGCCGATCCGCTTCGGCCCAGAGCAGAGTTTCGAGATAGTTCGATGGCACTACTTCGAAATAAACCGTCACGTCGTCAGCAGTAAATGCGTTGTTGAAACCACCGACGTCCTCTGTGAGCCGGTCCATCATTTCCGACTTCATGTTCTTCGTGCTCTTGAACATGATGTGCTCGAAGAGATGTGCAAAGCCGCTGCGATTCAGCGGATCGTCCTTCGATCCGACGTGATACCAAACCTGTATTGCCACCGTCGGACTCGAAGGATCGGGCGCGCTCAATACGCGGAGGCCGTTGGCCAGAGTGCGATCGGTATACTTGAGCTGCGGCATGCGGGTTTGCGCCAACCCGCTCAACTGGACCAGTGCCAGCAGCAAGACGCAGAGGATCAAACGAATTGAAGTACGAGCCATCAAGTTTTCTCCAGTTTGGTTTGACAGGATTTGCAGGATTTTTCATGATTATCAGCTTCCTGTAAATCTTGAAAAATCCTGTTAATCCTGTCCACTAATCGATATCCAACGGGTTTCGGTAGGGTTTGCCTTTATCTTTGTCAGCCCGCTTCATTGCTTCCTGGAACTTCTCTTCGAGAATGCGATCGCGATCTTTCATGGAGCTCAGTTCCTGCGCGAAGATCTGTTCGCGCATCTGTTTTTGTTTGTCGAGCCCTTTGACCATCTCGTCAAACGATGCGATCGGTTTTGCTTTTTCTTCGTGGGAGATGATGACGCCAGTTTGCGCATCGACAGTCAGATTCGCTTCGCAACACGGACAAATGATTGTAAATCTCGAAGTGTCAGCCATGGGGTCGTCCTCCTTGCCGCACGTAGTCACGTAGTATAGCCACAAAGAAGCACAAAAAGCACAAAGACTTGGGCTAAGTCGTTTGTGCCTCTTGTGCTTCTTTGTTGACTGACTTATTTCGGTTACGGAATTGCTTTCTTCACTGCCCTGCCGGCTTTCTTTGCGCCCTTGACTGCCTTACGACCTACTTTCTTCGCGCCCTTCGCACTTTTCGCACCTACAGTCTTCGCGCCCTCGACCGTCTTTTCTCCTACGTCCTTGCTGGTATCCACTGCCTTCTCGCCGGCGTTCTTGCTGGTATCGGCCGCCTTTTCACCGACAGCCTTCGTGGTGTCGACTGCCTTTTCACCTACAGCCTTGCTGGTGTCAACTGTCTTTTCACCAACCTTCTTCGTGGTATCGACCGCCTTCTCGCCGACGTCCTTGCTAGTGTCAACTGTCTTTTCACCAACCTTCTTGGTCGTATCAACCGCCTTCTGGCCGACATCCTTGCTGGTGTCAACTGTCTTTTCACCAACCTTCTTGGTCGTATCAACCGCCTTCTCACCAACATCTTCAGCCTTGTCCGCTACGTCGCGACCCTTCTCCACAGTAAACCCGGCCGCGTCAGCGATTTTGTCGCCCGTGACTTGCAGCACGTCTTCAGTAGTTTCCACTACCTTCTCTGTACCGTCCGCCGCAGTTGCCTTCACGGTTCTCACGCCGTTGCGCGTCGTGACAGTTACTTTAGAGAGCCGGGAATTATTGCGAAATGTCCTCGTTTCAGTGCGCGTGCCATCGGCATCGACACTGGTCGTTATTTCGGAATTGTCCGGAGCTTGCGTCTTAGTCTGGTTAGTCTGGGTTTGACTCTGACTGGCAGTCGCGTTTGGGTCCGCACTGGCGGCTTGATTTCCGCCAACACCCACAAGCAGGAATATCGTTAACAAGCAAATCTTCTTTGTCACGCTTCTATCCTCCTAACTGAGCAGAGCTTCCCAGTCAATTGAGCAAGCAACGTGCCAAGTCCGCTCACAGTTTTCTAACGATCTTTCCGCGAATATTCAAACAGTAACCGCAAAAGTGAGACGCTCAACTCCCGCCGACGTTCAGTTACGATACGCCGGGTGACACCAAACTACAGCCTTATTTTCGATTGACTTTCGTTCGGAATTCCTTTAGAAGCACACTATTGCAAATACTGCGGAGGCCTTGCGCCCCACTTGGTTTCTAATCGGAAGCCGCCGCTGAATCTTCTTCAAGGCGTTCAATACTTGAGATCGACTGTTAATCATAATCCCCAAGGAGCCTTCTTTATGCGCAGACTGCTTTTCGTCGCAACAGGCGTTTTTCTTGTTGCCGCTACACTGCTTCCCACCCAACGCGCTTTCGTGGTGCGCGCCGTGTCGGACGGCGAACGCCTCGCGATGTACAGCAAACCCGCCGTGGTTCGAATCATCGACGGGGCAGCAGGTCAGATCCTGTTTCAACCACCCGGGTACCAGGGACAAACATTTAACGTTTCTGCGATCTCCCTCGGCTCGGGGTTCTTCATCAGCTCGAACGGTTACATCGCAACCAACGCGCACGTGGTTTCGACCACCAAGGATGGTGAAGACAAGGCGAAGCAGGCGCTCTTCTGGCAACTGGTTCAGCAGATCGCGCAGCAACTTGGTAAGGATCCGAGAAGCTTGAACACGACTTTCATCGATCAGCACAGCACGCTGCAAAGCTTCCAACTCTTTCACCACGTGATTATTCCTGACGGCAGTGCGTTTCCGTTTGAGATTAAGAGTTACGGCGCGCCGACCGGCGAGGGCAACGATCAGGGTAAAGACGTCGCCGTCATTAAGATCGAAGTCAAAAATGCTCCCATTCTTAAACTGGCTGATTCGGAAAGAGTCCAACTCCAGGACCACGTGACCGTCATCGGTTATCCGGGCGCCGCCGACACGTTCAACTCCGGATTACTCAGCAGCAAGTCGGCGCTTGAAGCAACCATCAACGACGGCAAGATCTCCGCTAAGAAACAGGCGACGAGTGGCGCGCCGATTCTCCAAACCAGCACTCCCGCCACGCACGGAAATTCCGGCGGACCGGTATTAAACGATGCCAACGAAGTAATCGGTCTGCTGACTTTTCGTGGCGACACCGTGAACGGCCAGGAAGTGTCGGGCTTCTCCTTCATCGTGCCTTCCAACACAGTGATGGAATACGTGAAGAGTGCAGGCGCGGAAAACAAAGAAGGGCCGACTGATACGTCGTGGCGCGAGGGTTTGGATTACTACTGGAACCAGTACTACTCGTCGGCAATTCCGAAGTTTGAAGAAGTAAAGAGACTGTTTCCCCAACACTCTGAAGTCGATCGGGTGGTCCAAAGCAGCCAACAGCTCAAAGCCGAAGGGAAAGAGAAATCGAGTTTCCCGTGGTGGGTCGTCGCCGCCATCGTGGTTGTTCTCTTTTTCATTCTCATCCTGATAATCATTATCGTCGCGGGAATCGTGATCGCGCGCAGACGCCGGAAGGGAAAGACACCCTCGGGGTCTCCTGACGGCGACAAGGGCCATCGTGCACCAGCGCCTGCACCAGCGCCGGCTGCTCATTCGCCGTCACCTGCTTTTGCGAAGCCGGTCCCGCAGAGAGCCGCTCCTTCTCCTCCGCCACACGTTGTAGCCGGCGATCAGGGAATGACGGTAGATCTTTCGCGAACGATCGCTATCACTGCTGACGGCGACTCGTTCAATAATTACGGGGCGATCAAGTTTGTCTCTGGTCCACTCTCGGGACAGCAGTTTCAGATCAAGGCTGATGGAGACTTCATCGGACGCGATGGCGGCTCCTCGCAGATCGTGATTGGTGATCCGCGAATCTCTAAACGACATGTGTGGATTGGTGTGAAGGGCGGGCGCGTTGTGATCACCGATCAGAATTCGCGTAACGGGACGTTCATAAACGATCCGAAGTCGCAGCGTGTTACTGAAACTTCGTTGAATGCGGGCGATGTAGTGATTTTGGGTGAGTCAGACGTCGCGCGTTTCGAGTACGTTCACTGAGCAAAAAACCATCCACAGATTACGCAGATCCTTTGTAAACATCTGTGTAATCTGTGGATGGTTTGGTTAGAGTCCCTTGCACATTCCGGGTAGCCACTGTTCGCGCAACACGCGTTCGTAGCTACCCTTTACTTCCGCCATATTCCAGGTTTTTCTCTGCGAGACCGAACCGTCCGTATACTCGACTCGATTGATCAAAACGTTTTCCTTGAAAGGGTTTGCGGCGTTACTGGCGAGCGTTTTCACGTCCACGACGTCGTTCGGGCCTGACAGGCTGAACCCCTCGAGCTCCTTCCCTTTACCGGCTCCGATGTTCACAACACAGAGAAACTGTTGACGCGCAACCAGGTCCGGATTCGCAGGGTCACGAAACTGATATTCCCAAAAAACAGCTTCTACGATCTTGTCGCTGACATTCTGCACTTTGATCCGATAAGCGAAGCCGTCCATGGGTCCGGTTTTCGGCGCCCTGGATTGCGCCACGCTCTTCTCTAATGCGGCGCTGCGGCCATCGATTGTATCCGCGTTGGGATCCCTTACTCCGTGCGGGTCGTTGACTCTCGCGTTCCGCGCAAAGTTCCGATTCTGCGGAATCATAGCTCGCGCTGGAGGTGTCCCTTCGGTTTCCGAAGTTTCCACAGTACGCCGCGCGCGTGACCATTTGAAACTGCTCACTGTTAACGGGGAGCCGTCCTTCGTAGTGGAACCTTGAAATGGAACCAGGAGACTGAACAGAAGAGAAAGTAGCAAGAGGATCTTCATAGTGGCCGCAGTATGCGCCACTCGCAGCGCCGATTCAACTAATTTAAGACAACGCTGAACACCAAAACGCAACGATAAAAAATTTTTTCTGTGACTTTTCCATCTTTGTGGTTAATATAAGCACTGCACTGTTCTCAGTTTTACCTCGCTCACCCAATTTACTCTAGACGATCGGTTACCCTTACCGATTAGGAAGGCTTTCCATGAAGAACCTAAAGCACCTACCCTCTATGCTCACATTTGTGTTTGTTGTTGCCTCTTTCACTCTTTCAGTTCTGGGCCAGGCAAACGACGACAAAAATAATTTCGCTACGATCAGCAGCTTCGGATCGAGTGTAAGGTTTGACGTTGCTGCGCCGCACGCGGCCGTGACTCTGAGTGTCATTGGACCGGACGGCGTCGCGTTCACCAAAGAATTCAAATCAGGCAATTCACCGGAATTCAAGTTGACTGAAGCAAAGGGTGAGAGACTGCCCGACGGTCAATACACCTATGAGCTTCGCTTGATCCCCATCATCTCCGTGGAAACAAAAGAAGCGTTGAAAGCTGCGCGCGAAAAAGGCAACGCAGCCGAGTTGCAACGCGACATGCGAAAACGCGGAGCGTTGCCGGCGCAACCCGCCGTACAGTCGGGTAGCTTCTCGATCCTCAATGGCTCGGTCATTCTTCCGGGAGCCACTGAAGGCGGCGGACAGAAGAACGCCATGGTTGAACAACCGGCGGCCCCGTCTCCGAACGTTTCTTCAGGCCGCGTGTCCTACAAAGTCCAAAGACATCACCCGCGCTTCTTGTTTGATCAAGTCATTCCCGACGATCTGATCGTTCAGGGAAGCTTATGCGTCGGTCTCGATTGCGTTAACAACGAAAACTTCGGCTTCGACACCATCCGGGTGAAAGAAAACAACACGCGCATACAGTTTGACGACACCAGCACATCCGCCGGCTTCCCTACCAACAATTGGCAGGTCAGAGCGAACGACCAGGGCAGCGGAGGCGCCAGTTTCCTCGGCATAGTCGATCAGGGAGCAACTGCAAACTCTGAAACGGGAACGCTCGTGTTTGCCGTGGAGGCAGGCGCGAGTGCTAATTCGATCAGGGTGGGCAGCAATAGTAAAGTCGGATTCAGGACCGCAACACCGGTGCTGGATATGCACGCGAATACCGCCGACACACCGGCGATTCGACTCGAGCAGAATTCTACGGGCGGTTTCAGTGCGCAAACGTGGGACATCGGCGCCAACGAAGCCAACTTCTTCGTCCGCGATGTTACTGGTGGCTCGCGTTTGTCTTTCCGGATCCGGCCAGGCGCACCAACCAGTTCGATTGACATCGCAGCGAGCGGCAACGTCGGCATCGGAACGGCAAGTCCCGGAGCGCCTCTCGACGTTGCGGGAAATACAGTCAACATCGGTTCTGATAGTGGCGCGACCACCAGGACCAACAACACTACAAAAATCAGCAGAGTCAGCGCACCTCCATTCACTAATACCAACTTGAGCTTTGGTTACACGGGTGCGGTAACTAACAGTACCGACAACAGCGCCGCGGTTGGTGGTGGTTTGAGTGGATTTTCAGCCGCAACCATAATCGTGTTCTTTACAGCGGCAAATACAAACACCGATACCGGCACGGAACGCATGCGCATCACGTCAGCCGGGAGAGTGGGTATCAACACGACCGCTCCGGATCAGCTCTTGTCTGTAAACGGCGAAGCGAGCAAGTCAGGTGGCGGTTCGTGGCTGAGTTTTTCGGATGAGAGGTTGAAGAAGATCCACGGAACATTCAACACCGGGCTCAACGCAGTGATGAAGTTGCAGCCGCTTCGTTATGAGTACAAGACGAACAACGCCGTGGGCCTTGCGTCCGTAGGTGAGCGTATTGGCTTTGGTGCTCAGGCGGTGCAGAAAGTGATCCCGGAAGCGGTGACGACGACTGATAGCGGTTACTTGATGGTGAACAACGATCCGATCCTGTGGACCATGCTCAACGCGATCAAGGAACAACAGAAGGAGATCGTGGAACTGAAACGACAGATTCGCCAGTTGCGTTCAACCACGCGCCGGCGGCGGTAAATCTCAGCCTGCGAAGCAGGCGGAAGCATAAAGCCTGGGGTGAAACCCCAGGAAAGAATGTAAAGAGACACGCTGAGCCCGCGAAGCGGCCGACAGCCCGTAATGTCCACGGCTGTCGCCCGCCTTCGCGGGCTCGAATTCTCTTTCGAGAATCTTTTCCTGGGGTTCCACCCCAGGCTTTATGCTTCCGCCTGCTTCGCAGGCTCAATTACTCTTAACCGGCACTTTGAAATCGACTACGTTCTGACATGGCTTTAACTGGATCTCCGTCTTCGCCGCTTCCGCATCTCGACGCAACTGCGCACGCATCTCCGTTTCATCCGGCCAACGGAGTTTCCGCATCGGCGCTTCGGCTTCATCAATGACCGCTTGCGCTAATACCCAGTAACGTCCCGGCGCGATGCTGTTCATCGCGATCTTTCCATCAGCACCCACTGCCGCACCATAGAAACGCAAAATGTCGTCCGCCCTCTCCTTTTCAGCAGGCACCAGATACACGCCTATCTTTTCCGGAAGCGTTTCCCCTTCTCCTGCCGCAACCTGCCCCTGAAGTGTGGCAGCGCCTTGAGCGAGTGTGACCGTTAATCCGGAAAGCTTCTCACCTTGGTTTACGTTGGTCCAAACTCGCGTTGCATCTACCGGTTTGATCTTCCCTGGCGCCGCGAATGTAAACGATTGCACGTACCACGATTTGGCGGGGAACCGCGCGGCAAAGTAATACTGGCTGGACGCCAGGTTTCGCAGCGTAAGATTCCCCTGAGCATCAGCAGAAACTGGTTGGCCCAAATTCCAGACGAATTGCGGCTGTTTTTTGGCGGCTTCCGTCTGCCTGTGCCAGGCTGAGATGAATGTTTCCTTAAACAGCGGACGGTCTTTATCGTTGCACTCGGTTGTCTTCAACTCTTCCAGAACTACGCGGCCGGCAATTGAAGCCATTGGCCGCGCGGTCAATTCGATGTCTTCGATGTCGGCGCCCCTGACCTTGATCAACTTTGACTCCGAAAGTTCCGCGCTGCGCTCACTATAGGAGCGCGCAGTTACGTAGTAATCTCCGTCAGCAACTCCAAAGAACACGAATCCGGCACTCTCCGATTGTTGAAAATAGGAAAGGTTTCCCTGAGAGCCATCGACTGAACTTAGGTTTACAGTCAGACCGGGACTTTCACCCGGTGACGATCGTCGCGTGACCCCGCTGACGACCCTGCCGTGCTCGCCGCGGTGACGAATGTCGATATTCGTAGTTTCTTCACCGGACCGCACACTGATCTCTGCCGCTGTGTCACGCGTCGAAGAAGGCGC
Source organism: uncultured Acidobacteriota bacterium (assembly GCA_963826255.1). Lineage (GTDB taxonomy): Bacteria > Acidobacteriota > Blastocatellia > Pyrinomonadales > Pyrinomonadaceae > PSRF01. The sequence continues at coordinate 2,543,177 of CAWGWK010000002.1, read as the reverse complement.
ATAGGTAGGAAGATCAGTCTCAAACGCATTTTCCCCGCCGGAACCATAACCAGTATTACCACCCGCCACTACCACATAAGTTCCCGTCGGGAGGCCGTAGATTCTATAGACGCCGCGATCGTCGGTGGGACTCTCTCGGAACATCGCCCCGGAGCTTAGTCGCTTACCTTTTCCGTCGCGTATCATCCGCGCGCGTACGGTGATCGCTACTACCGGATCGCCCTTGGGCGTCGTGACTGTCCCCGTGATGACTCCGCCTTTGATTAAGACAAATGTCACCGAATCGCCAATCTTGTACTGCTTTCCTGGGTCGCCCTCGGGATCGAAAGAGGCATTTACGTACGCAGGCAAAGATACGTTGACCGTATAAGGCACTGGTTGCAAGCCGCTCACGTTGAACGTTCCGTCACGATCTGTGGTGCTTGGTTCGCTCACGCGGGTGACGCCCATGGCTTGCACATAGACGGCTGCATTTGGCAGCGGTTGTCCGCTTTCGTTGATTACTCTACCGGTGATTGAACCAGTCCTTGAGGTTTCACCTGTTTGTTGTGTTTGAGCGGCGAGGCGAAGTAAAGGCAAGGAGAATAGTAGTAGCATGCAGGCCAGGCGAGGGAATCTCACGGGTAGACTCACTTTCTAAGGTCTGGGTACGACAGGAGGATCGGCGTCTATAGTCAGCGTGATGTTAGTCACGGCTCCGTTATTAACGACGACTTGCTGTTTCGTCCAACGCCAGGGAGTGCGCATGTCAGGTGCGTAAGAAGCGCTCACTTCATAGGTGCCGGGAACCAACCCTTCTGCAACGAACTGACCGCGAGCGTCTATGTGTGGCGAATCGTTGTAATCTGAGATGAGTGGTCCACCCTCATTCTCACCAAGCCTTCTCAATGAAATGTTAAAGTGTCCGTTTGATGGCGTGCCCTTTTCGAGTTTTACAACGCCGCGAATTGTTCCATTGGCATAGTTAACGATCAGTCGCAAACCTGTAATCTGCTCCTGGTCCTTGATCTCCACGCCTCGCGTATAAGGCACTCCATCTCGCTCTATCCTTACGATCTTCAGAGGACTTCCGTGCATAAACCCAAAGTTGAGAATCCCACCTTGCAAGCCACCGACGCGAAAACTTCCGTCCGGATTGATGTTGGCTGAAGGGGTCGAACCTCTATCGATGCGGTCGTTCGTAATAACGTTTGCGAAGAGGCGCCCTCTAATGAGCTTCGCGTGAAGGGCTTTGTCGTCCGTTCCTTCCAGAACAATGACACCCGAAGCACCGGCGCCCCTGGTTGTCTTTACTGTCAATCCAGTTACGTCTTGATCGGTCACTTCGAAGCGGCCGGGGTCGGCTCGCCATTCGCTATTCGGTGGGGTCTCGAAAAAGATTGCGTATTTTCCGGGCGCGAGATTGTGCAATTTGAATTCGCCTTCGCCGTTGGAAGCTGCTCCACTCGTCATTGAAGAGCTGCTATTCGGGCCAACAAACATCTGCACGCCGTAGTGTACGTTCGCTAATGGCTGACCGGTCTCGCCATCGATAATGCGTCCACTGGCAGAGTACTTCTCTATCCCGCGTTCGAGAGTGATATCAACGTTGGTTGCCTCGCCTCCGTCCTTCAACTCGATTACAGTCGCGTTGGACTCCTCTGCTGCATCCGGATGAAAACTTCGCGTGTATCGAGCAATTCCTCGCATTCCGCCAAACCCATCGTGTTCACCTTGTCCGGCAGCGACCCGGTAGCTTCCCGGCCGCAGTCCAAAAATTCTGTAGACGCCGCGATCGTCTGTTCTTCCATTTGCATTTCGGAAGTAGACTTGACGGGTTTGCACGTCCGCCGGAAACACGTAGACCTCTTCTTCGATCACGGGCCGCCCCTCGGAGTCGGTAACTTTTCCCGTAATCACACCACCACGCATTAAAGCGAAATCAATGTTCTCGACTGTTTCACCTTTGTTTACGATGATAGTTTTTTGAGTCCCGGTCTGTTCCGCCGTTGCGAAAGTGGGCGCTGAAATCATCACGGTATAGTTTCCGGGCGGCACATTTGTGATTCGATAAATCCCCTCGTCGTCCGTGGCGCCTCTATGTCGCGTCCTGTAAGCGTTGGAGGTTTGGAGCAGAGTTAAGGTCACAGCAACTCCCGGAACGCCTTTGTCTTTGACTGTGATCTTGCCGGAGATGGTGGAAGTGGGACCTTTTTCAGCAACACTCTGCGCAAGCGCACAGATAGATGCACTTAGGATAAGGAGAATGCAGGCGATTGCCTGGCGGGAGGAGGAGACCATAGTGAGTAAACGCCTTTCAATCGGAGCGCCAATGATAACGCAGGCCGCGAGATTTGTCTTTTAACTTTCGAAATAGCGGGTAACCATGCGCTCGAGCTCAGCCATGTCGATTGGTTTGGGCATGTATTCGTTACAACCCTTAGCAAATGCCTTCACGTGCGTGTATGACATCGGATAGGCCGTCACTGCCACAATTGGTACATGCTCGAGGTCCGGTTGCTGGCGGATGCGCTGCGTGGCGGCGATTCCGTCAAGTATCGGTAAATCGAGATCCATGAGGATCAGATCCGGATGCTCGCGCTCCGCGATGTTGACCGCTTCCTGTCCGTTGCTTGCTTCCAGCACACTGTAACCCATCTGTTCAAGTCCGTACTTGAGTAGCGTCCGTGTGTCCTCGTAATCTTCCACGACCATGATAGTGCGCTTTGTCATGAGTAAATCCTGCCACAGGAAAGCACAAAAAGCGCAAAGAATTTAGTGCAGCCGTTTGTGTTTTTTGTGCTCTTTGTGGCTGAGGACTTCTCTGCTCATGGTGAGGCGAGCTCGGGATTGAAAATCGCCGCGACTCCATGAGCGATTTTTGCCTGATTCGTTCTGACTTGGTTAGCAAAGAGAACAACGGTCAGCTTGTCGTCCGGGTAACGCGAAATCTGAGCTTTGAATCCTTGCCACGCGCCGCCATGTTCGACAATTCGGTGCCGGCGAACTTCGCCAAGCGCCCAGCCAAAACCGTAAGGATGCGTCTTGCCGTCATTCAATTTCACGGGTGTCCACATCTGTTCGAGGCTCGATTTCTTCAGCAGCTTTTCGGTGTAGAGTGCGGCATCCCATTTCGCCATATCGTAAATCGTGAGATACAAGGCTCCGTCAGCAGTAGTATTCAATGAGGGCGACACCCAGTTCTGATTTTTGAGTTGACCGTTGGTGAGGCGATAACCAGCAGCGCGATTCGGAACGATGTCGTCTTCACTGATAACGCGCGCTGTCGACATTTCCAACGGCTTGAAAATTCGCTCCTGGAGAAAATCGCCGTAAAACTTGCCGCTGACCTTGTGAATAAGAATGCCGAGCATTACGTAAGCAAGGTTGCTGTAGCTCCATTTCTCGCCTGGTTGAAAGGCAAGTGGAACTGACTTGATACGCTGGAAGAGATCGTCTTCGGTGTAGTCGCGCCGCATATCAAAATCTTGCGGGTAGTCAGTCATCCCGCTTGTATGCGTAAGAAGGTGTCGCACAGTGATGTTGTTCCAGGCTTCTGGACCATCAGGAAAGTATTTCGTGATCTTGTCGTCGAGACCCAACTTCCCTTCTTCCATCAACATCATCACGGCTGTCGCGGTAAACTGCTTGCCCATTGAGCCTGACTGGAAGACAGTTTCCGGCTTCACCGGTACCTGATGTTCGACGTTTGCGTGTCCGTAGCCTTTGGCGAGCACGATTCTTCCATCCTTAATCACGGCCAGAGACAAGCCGGGAATCTGCTGCGCCTGCCTCTCGCTTTTGATGTATGCATCAACTCTGGTTTCGAATGATTCCTGAGCAAGACAAGCGATTGAAAGCAACAGTATGAGCGGGAGAGAAAGTGAAACGTGTTTCATAGTTTTGTATTGTGGTTACTAAGTTGCACAAATTGCAATTGGCGATAGTGGCTTAATTTGAGTTTTTTCTCTGCGGTCCCTCAGCGAATCTCTGCGGCCTCTGCGTTGAGATAGCCTTTACCGCAGAGAACGCTAAGATACGCAGAGGTCCGCAGAGAACAACTCCTGAATTTAAGCCACCTCCCAATTGGCCGTATCTTGGCCGCCCACCGTATTCTGGGTATTATCACCGTCGATGATGAGCATTAAAAGCGGGGCCACGTCTGGTTTCGTGAGCACGACCGTACTGGTCGGCGTCATCGCCTGTTTGTGCTTTTCCGTTGGTGAAGGATTACGATTGAGGCCATTCCCTGTCTCCGCGCTCGCGGAGTCCGGGGCGACGAACACCCAGCTTAACGCCTCTGCCTCGTATGAAAATTCGCCTTACAAGTATGGTCCATTAGACGTGCCGACGCGGGTGCAGAAGCGTGGCAAACGACAGGTGGTGGTTTACGGGAACGCACCTTCTGAAAACAGCCGCGAGCTAACTGTTCAGCAGGTTCTCCCCTCAACTGCCGACGAACCTGCCGGCATTGTTTCCCTTTCTTTCGAATCACACCTCTCGGGGCGCGCGCCGCCTTCGAACTCTTAGTCCCTAATTAAAAGTCAATATTGTCCCAAGCTTTCCAGGGTTAGCTATGCCACATTCGCCTCCATTGCTCCAGGACTTGCTCGTGCTGTTGCTCGTGTCTGTCCCGATAACATTTATCTTCCACCGGCTGCGCTTACCCACGATAGTCGGGTTCATGATTACAGGGGTTTTGATTGGACCTCATTCACTCGGACTGATCGAGGATGTTCACGCCATTGAGATGCTCGCTGAAATAGGCGTAGCACTGTTGCTATTCACTATCGGCCTGGAATTTTCGCTGCGTCGCATGCTTGAAATGCGGAGATTGGTTCTGCTCGGAGGAGGCTTGCAGGTCATTCTCACTGCGCTGCTGGTCACCGGTATTGCCAATCTGCTCGGCCGTCCGCCTAATGAGGCGGTCTTCTTCGGCTTTCTGTTTGCCCTCTCCAGCACGGCCATTGTGCTCAAGAGCTATATCGATCGCGCGGAGATCGATGCGCCGCACGGGAGAGCCTGCGTTGGCATACTGCTCTTTCAGGACCTCAGCATCGTGCCAATGATGCTGATGATTCCCATCCTTAGTGGGCGCGAAGGTTCGGCTGCAAAGATTGCTCTCACGCTGGGCATCGCTGTCGCCGCCATTGGCCTTATTATCTTCGCCGCGCGAACCATAGTGCCTTACCTGCTTTACCACATCGTGCGTTTGCGCAGCCCGGAAGTATTTATCATCTCGGTCGTCCTGATGAGTCTTGGCACTTCCTGGTTAACGTTACAGGCGGGATTGTCACTCGCGCTCGGCGCATTCATCGCCGGCATAGTGCTTTCGGAATCCGAGTACAGCCATCAGATTGTGGCCGACATCCTGCCTTTCCGCGACGTCTTCAACAGCCTCTTTTTTATGTCTATCGGAATGCTCCTCTCATTGAGCGCCCTCTCGGCCGATGTCTTAATTGTGTTGGCATGGGTTGGCGCATTGACACTGGGCAAGGCTCTGCTGGCGCTCGCAGTAATGCGTTTACTGGGTTATTCATTGCGCGTCTCAACGACAACTGCTTTGGGACTGGCGCAAGTCGGTGAGTTCTCTTTCATTCTGGCCAAGGCGGGTTTGCCGGAAGGCCTGCTTTCGGAACCGGATTATCAACGGTTCCTGGCCGCGTCGATTCTTTCAATGATCGCGGCGCCCTTTCTCATCAAGGCAGCGCCACGCATCGGATACGCTCTGCAATCTGTGTTCGCGCGTGGCTCATTACTTGAACCATCAGTGATTGGATTTGATGCCCAGGAGCCCGATCTGCAGGGGCATGTCATCATAGTCGGCTATGGTCTGAACGGCCGGAATCTCGCCAAGGTGCTTCGCCGAACGGGTGTTCCATATCTGGTAATGGAATTGAATGCCGAAGCAGTTCGGGAAGCAAACGATCGGGGAGAGCGGATTGTCTACGGCGACGCGACGCGCAAGGAAGTGTTGCATCATATCCGGCTGGAACACGCCCGGATCATCGTGTTGGCAATCTCCGATCCCATAGCAACACGCCATACAGTTTGGCTCGCGCGGCAGATGAATCCTGATATTCATATCATCGTTCGCACGCGCTACATGGCGGAGATAACAGAGCTGCGCGAACTAGGCGCGGATGAAGTAATCCCTGAAGAGTTTGAGACCAGCATCGAGATCTTCTCACGCGTGCTCAGAGAGTACGGCATCGCGCGTCACGTCATTCAACGTCAGATCGCAGCGATGAGGAACGAAGGCTATCAGCTACTGCGCATGCCGTCGCTGCCTGTTGTTGAACATCAGTGAGATCTCGGAAGCCCTTAAATCCGCTTCGACCGAAACGCTGTCCGTCGAATCCGATGCTATTTCAATTGGAAAGACCATAGGGGAAATGAAATTAAGGAAGAAGACGGGTGTGACGATTATCGCAATTACTCGTCACGGTCATACGGAGATCAATCCCGGACCTGAAACTCGAATTCAGGCTGAAGACGTGCTGGTGTTACTTGGTGGCGAAGAGCAAATTGTTCGGGCGATTGAAGAGATCAATGGTGTGAGCGAGACTGTTTCATGATTGGACACTGACCGAGTCGGGTGTTGCATGCATGCTGCTAACACCAACACAGCGAAAAACAAAAAGATCGCTTTCATCTAAACCTGGTTCGCCGACTGCGTTACATGTGCGCGAGCAGCAGCGTCCACGCGAGACCAATAAGACCACCGACAAGCACCACCCACAACACGTCTGCTTTGAAGCGGTAGAGCGCCACGAACGAACCGATCCCCATCAGCAGGGAAAACCAATTTGGCCCTTGACCTACGCCGCGCGGCCAGATCACCGCCGCGCCAAACACGATCGCGAGGTTCAGCACGACTCCCACCACCGCTGCGGTGACACCGGTGAGCGCACCCGTCAAGTTTTTGTTCCCGCGCAGCACCTCGATATAAGGTGCGCCGAGAAAGATGAAGAGGAAGCATGGCAGAAACGTCGTGTAGGTGGTCACCAACGCGCCCAGCACTGCGCTCGTTGTCTGGTCAAGACCTTGCGGGTTGTTCCACCCGGCCATAAAACCGACGAACTGTAGGACCATGATGAGCGGCCCCGGCGTCGTCTCGGCAAGTGCGAGGCCGTCTACAGCCTGCGTTTGCGTGATCCAGCCGTAAGAGCCGGCGGCGGCTTGTGTGACATAGGCCAGCACAGCGTAGGCGCCACCGAACGTGACAAGCGCGGCCTGCGTGAAGAACCGGTACTCCTGCGCGTGAAGACTCCCCCAGCCGCGCCACGCGACCAGTGCGGCCAACGGCAGCAGCCATAATATGAGACCGAGTGCGAGAATTTTCAGTGCACGGGCGCGAGACGGAAGCGTGTGTGCCGGAAGCGGTGCGTGGTCGTCGATGACGAGCGGAACCACGCCAGAGTCCCCTTCCGTTTTGGTGTCGGCTTCTTTGGTAACTGCTTTTCCTGCGAAAGTCAGCGGCCAGAATCGCGCACCCGCAAGCCCCACCAGCGCTGCGGCCACGATGATCAGTGGGAAGGGGACGCGCAAGAAGTAGATCGCGACAAAAGCTGCTGCCGCAATGACGAAGTGGGCGCGCCTTTTGAGCGCTCTGCCACCGATTTTCAACACGGCTTCGACTACTATCGCGACGACCACCGGCTTGAAGCCGGCGAGCACACCGGCGACCGCGGGCAGGTTGCCATACGCCGCGTAAATGTAAGAGAGCGCAAGCAGGATGAAGATCGACGGGATGACGAAGAAGGCGCCGGCTACGATGCCTCCCCAAGTCCGGTGCAACAGCCAACCGATGTAAATCGCAAGCTGCTGCGCTTCGGGCCCAGGGAGCAACATGCAGTAATTGAGAGCATGCAGGAATCTCTCTTCACTGATCCATCGCCGCCGCTCAACCAATTCGCGGTGCATGATCGCGATCTGGCCTGCCGGTCCGCCAAACGATATAAAACCCAACTTCACCCAGAAGCGAAACGCTTCAGCGAAAGCTACGGTTCGTCGAGTAGCCTCCGGGTCGCTTGCTCGTGTTGGAACGATCTCGTTTTCCTGCGGGATAACCGGTTCTCCTACTGCCATTCTATCCACAGATTACACAGATTGATTTATGGAATCTGTGTAATCTGTGGTAAAGAACCTTAACCTGCATACTTTTCTTCAACTGTTACCGCGAATACAAACGTGCCGATCAATCCGATTACACCTGCGACAATAAATGGTACCTCCGGAGCAATACGCCAAAGCAGTCCGCCAACCAGCGCAGCGGGAGTAATGGACAGACTACGTACCAAGTAATAAAGGCCCACCGAGCGAGCGCGCACATTGTCTTGCGCGAGGTCAACGATCATTGCCTTGCGTGCAGGCTCACCGATTTCCCGCAGACCACCTATCACGAATGCGAGAATGATTAACGCAAAGCTCGATGCGGCAACAATCGCCACTGGAAACAGTGCAAAGCTAAAAAACGTTGCGACCACAAACGGCTTTCGACCCACTCGATCAGCGATCTTGCCTGCTGGAATGTAGACGAGGATTGAAGTGATCATTTGGATCGCTATAAACGTGCCGTACTGCTTAATGGTGAAGCCCTGCACATTCGTGATGTAAAGGATCGTGATCACGCCTGTCATGCCTTCACACGTCCGAATGATCACATCTGAAACGAGTAGCCGCTTAAGCGGAGTGTGAAAAGTCTGCCAGACACCAACAATTCCGGTTGCGTGCAAATCATTAAGCGTGAGATTGATCCTGGACACGAGCAGTAGTGTCACCAACGCGAATACCAACGTGATCAGAAGCGCAACATGAATGCCTTTCACGACACCGAGCGAGGCGATCAAGAAACCACCAGCGATCGGCGCTATCACGATAGGAACACGCTTCAGAATCGATTGCAGCGTGAAACCCATCGCGCGCCGCTCTCGCGGCAAAGCATCGCCGATGATGGCAAAGATCGCGGGCGACGCCATGCTTTGCCAAGCCATCGCTAACGCAAGACCCAGGAAGACAAATGGCCAGGAAGGACTTAGCAAGTACACGAGGTATCCTGCTGAAGCAAGCACCACAAACATCAGAAACGCTCGCCGCCGGCCGACACGATCGGCGATCCAACCGCCCGGATATTGGTAAGCGGCATCGAAGAAGTTTTGCGCAGTCCCAAACAAGCCAATCACAGGCGTGCTCGCACCCAGTGCTTCCAGATATTTCGGCAAAAACTTCTTCCAGAGTTCTTCACCCAGACCAAGGATGAAAACTGCCGCTGACGCAATAGAGACGTTCCGCTCGAGACTCAGGTAGTCGACTACCTTACCGCGCAACGTGGATGCCTGCTCGATAGTCGCTGTTTCGTTCATTGTTAGCGATCACTTTTTGGGCGAAGCCTTTCGAGAGCTTACGCGTTTACTTTTTCGTGACCCTTTGTTGTCGACTTGTTTGCCGAACAATGTGAATAGGCCATCAAAGATAGCGCCGGACTGCTGTAGTAGTTTGCGATCGTCATGAAGACTCTCGCTCAATCCATTGATGATCGCATTGAGGCCCACTGCTTCCAGTCGATTGAATTTGTCATCCTTCAAATCGACATCGTGAACTATCTGCGCCAGCTCACGCAGAGCTGGAATATCCGTCAATCCAAACCGCTTCAGTAGAGTTTCGAACGTACAGTCTTCCCCCTGATGCGTGAACTCGGCTCCGAACATGTCGAATGGGATTGCTCCGTCGATTGTTTTGTCGTCATCAACGAAATAGAAGCGCGGGCGCTTATCGATGAACTGCGAAATAAGCCAAGCCGATGCCAATCGGTCGATATGTAGATTGCGGCGCGTCACCCACCGTCGATTCTGAAAATCAGCAACGGATAACACTCCCGATTCGCGCGGAGCGGAGGCGCTTTTCTTCGCTGGTATTTGCGACTGGCGAATGGCTTTCTGGCAGCGGTCGTACGCGGTCAATGCAGCAGCGCGGCCTTTTGCCTCGAAGAAATCGTTGGCAATCACGCGCTCCAATTCCCCATGCAACCTGTCGAGTTCTGTCTCCTGTGCTGACAATCGAGCAGCCGACAAGTGCTTAGCACGAGATTGTTCGCGAATCCGGCCAGTTAGACCATCGAACTCAGCAGTGATCGCCGCAAACTCTTCGTCGCGTGCTTTGCGAAACGCGCTGATGATTTCGTCATCGGTTGCGCCCTCAACGGATCCCGCTCGAAAAACCACAGCTTCGCCACCCGCGGACTCGATTTCCTGTTTCAACCATTGAAAATCCTCGTTGGTCTTGTCGTTGGCTGGTAGTACGTAGACCGAGTTCTTGATTGCGACTGCGCCGAGCTTTTGCAGTTTGCGCCAGATGCGGACGCGCAGATTTGTTGGCTTAGGAGGCAGTTGATGGATTAGCAGTATCCACTCATGACTCGAAGTATTTCTAACTTGCTGCTTCTGTAACATCGGGCGTACAGTAACGACTGTTACAAATTCCGGCAAGTCCAGAATTGAAAGCGAAAGATGCTATGGAAATAGAAATACTAAGCCCGGCTGTGCACATCGCCATTGGAGATACACTTCAGTCAAACTCCACGATCTTTATCAATGGATCTGATGTGTTCCTGGTTGAAGCGATGGCGGCGCAAGAGGATGCTGAAAGGCTTCGAGAGTACGTCGAAACTGAACTTAACAAACGTGTGAGGTTCATTTTGTGTACGAATTATTTCAGTGATCACATGGCTGCATTGAAACTGTTTCCGGGCACCCAGATCATTACACACAAGGATTACTCGCATACTTTTGCAATCGAAGCATTTCGCTCGGCTGAAGAGTCAGATTTTTTTGTCGAGCCGCATGTCCTGGTATCGGATGAGTTAGTGATCAAGTGGGGCGACGTTACGCTCAACATCTTCCACAATCCTTCCCAGACAATGACTAACCTCAACATTGACGTGCCGGAATGCGATCTGATCATCGCGAGCGACGCGGTTGTCGGGAACATCGTATATCTACGCTACTCTTCCATGGATGTTCTTAATCGCGCGTTGAAACGTCTACAACGCGCAGGGCGAAAGCATTTGCTGACCGGACATATGGGCGTTCGCAGCACAGGCGCAATCGACAACGCGCTCTTCTATCTGGGACGGCTGCGAGAAATAGTCATTGCTGCTCGACAATCATCAGACGCAACCGAGTCGATACAGAAAACGGAATTGCAGGCTTGCCTTCCGCCGGGTGTCGTAGCAACTGACTTTGAGCAGGGCTTCCATCGACGGAATCTAGAGACAATAGTCGGGCGGCGGTTCGAACTCCATTAAGGGCACAAACAATGAAGAATAACCGTGTTCTGTTGATTAGCAACTCTACCCTGTACGGCAGTAGGTATCTTGATCATGCCGCAGCCGAGATATGCGACTTTCTCGGCACTGTAAAATGCGAGCCTCTTTGTTCCGTAGCTCTTTATGATCGCAATGCCTACACCTCCTTGGCCCAAAAACGATTTGAGAAGGTGGGGTTCGATTTAACATCCATCCATACGGCATCCGACTATTTTGGCGGGGGAAACTCGTATCCGTAGATCGTTCCTTCTTGAACTCCAATGAAGAGTCAAGTCGATTTGCATTTTATTTCTCGGTTTCAAGGGTCTTGAAAGTTATCGTGTTCGACTCTCCCAACCTTCTCGTTTCAGGTAAGAACTGAACCTTCAGGTGGTAATGCAGCAGGTCCCACCATTCACGTTCCGGCGTTACTGAGCCTCGAAGTGTTTCCTGACGAGTGATATTTTCCGATTTGGGCGAAAACACAAGTGGCGCCAATTTGTAAAACTACTGCAAGTGTGACTATTTTGAATTTACGCATCATCATGGCGGCAAGGAGGCACAAAGGCACATGCTTTCACGTGCATTCGTGATTTTATGCTTCTTTGTGGCGGGTTTTCAGGCGCGCTGCCTCTAATACACGAAAGGTATTAAGCGAAATCGTGTACGACGGCGATATTCACGGTAGGCTTCGAGACTGCCGAGCAGCTTTTCTTCCATATCTATTCGGACCATATACAAACCAACGGCAAGCCCGACTACGGCGCAGTTCATAAGGGATGGATAAGAGACCAAAAACCCGGTGTCAATTAGGAGATAACTGAGGTAAATCGGGTGCCTCACAAACCTGTAAGGGCCGGTGGTGCGAAGGTCACGTAATGCGGGGAGTATGCTGAAACTTTTGCCCAGCCATAAAACGCTTGCGATCCACCCGAAAGTCGCTAAAAAGATCAAACCTGAGCCGAAGAACATTTTCAGATCGTCGCCGGGCGTGGTTAAGTCGAATAGCCAGTAGTACGTTTTGCAAAGGCCGCAAATGAGGAGTGCGAAAGCATCATGGCGCGCTTCAGTCGCGTATGGCCTGAAGAGCATGACTACGGCGAATACGAGACATGCTACTCCTAAAAGCAGATCCGGAACAGATGAGTCTGTGAAGCCGGCGCTGATCTGCTGGTAGAAAACAAATACGAAGAAAGAGCTGCAAGCTAGATTACAGCCGTGATGAAACAATAGCCGCCACCATGGAGTTGTCACTTGAAACAACTACCTACCTCTTGCTCTAGCTCTAGGTTGACTCGTCGAGCGCCCATACGAGCGTGATGATCCGCCCGTAGAAGTGCGTGAGGCGGCCGTGGCCCTTCTCGCGACCTCCCTGTTTATTGCAGTGTCAACTTCCGATCTTGTCACGCGCTGCACCTCTTGCGTGATTTGCGAGCGTAACAGAGGAGTCATTGCTGCAGCGCCAACGACAGCTAGCTCCGTCGTGCCGGAAGTAAGGCGAGGCTCAAGTAATTGCTTTGCCAATTGCGGCTTAGGCTCGGCGGCCTGCACCATTTCTGAAGCAAGAACCGGGGCTTTTACGCCTGCTCGTTCCGCTTGCCTGTGATATTGCTCGATTGATTTCTCAAAGAGCAACTCACTGTAATTCGCTACAAGCTTCTTTAAATAGGAGCCGGCGACACCATCAATGCCGGGTACTTCTGCTATCACTACTTCCGAGAAAATCTTTTTGAACCCTTTGAACGCTTCAGTTGCTTTAACTTCCGCTGTTTTTGTTCTTAACTCCTGCTCTGCGAGCACTTCGAGTTGTTTGCTTCTCTCCCGCGCGGTTTCGGGCTGACGTTCCATCAGCTCCTCCCCCGGAAGCTTGAGCTCTGTCGTGAGGGTCTCTGTGTTTGCGGATGGGCACAGCGGTTATTACGGAAAAGCAACAGCAAAGATTCGACTCGGTCCAAAAAATACTGGCTCAACCGTATGCGCTCGATCGCGAATTTAAGATCACGAAAATAAGTTACCCGCAGGGGTTCAGCACTTCCGCCGGATTGATCTCAACAGTTCTTGATATGGCGAAGTATGACATCGCGATCGATCAGAACAAGTTTCTTACGAAAGAAACTCAACAACTCGCTTTCGCGCCGGCTGTCTCGACCAAGGGTGAGTCACTTCCCTACGGATTGGGTTGGTTTACGACGAACTACAACGGCACGAAGCTGTTCTGGCATTACGGCTACTGGACCGGGAACTCATCTTTTATTTTGAAAGTGCTCGAGCAAACATTACGTTCATCATAATGGCGAACTCTGACAATCTCAGCCGTCCGACCGATCTCGGCTCGGGTAATGCGCTAAGCTCTCCGGTAGGTATGGCTTTTTTGAAGACGTTCATCTTCCCGGAGAAGTTCAGAGAGAGCATTCCCGAGATTGGTTGGAACGCTCCGGTTACAGAATTGAAAAATCAGCTCAACGCGATAGCGGCTAAACCCTACGCCGACGTCTATCGCACAGACCTGGTTACAAAGGTCAGGATCTATCAAAGCGTGGGACGCGCACCCGATGCCGCGCAGTTGATGAAAACGTATGGAGAGCTCTATTCCGAACCGATGCCCGAGAATCTGGTCAAGCTGCCGGTGATTGCGCAGATCGTTCAAGTGCTGGACAACGAAGATAAGAGTGTCGCGTTTAGTCTGGCGAGTAGTCAGGACGTGCGTATTTTCGCCATCGGCGAAGGTCAGTCCGGTGAGATGTTTGACTACGGTTGGATCGAAGACGTTGACAAAGGGTCACGTGTGTGGGAGATGCAAGAGGCCAAGACTAGACATGCTGGTGGTGCGGGTAAGAACAGGAAAGTTGATGTAGTAATCACTCTGCCGGCGGGAAACTACAAGTTGCGATACAAATCTGATGATTCGCACGCGTTCGACCACTGGAACAGTCTGCCGCCCGACATTAATTTTTGGGGAATTGCCGTCTATAAGAAATGAGGGAATACTTAACCCCTCATGGATCGCGCCTGCGCGCCCCAGCAACATCAGGAAAGCTAACTGAACTCAAAATTAAGCCCAAATCCTTCATTCACCGCAGCGCGCGTCTGCGCCTTCAAGAAGTCGCAAGCCTCCGGTGGCCTACATACGTTGTCGCAGGCAGCTACATCGGGGATGCACCTCCAACACTTGGCGATACTGACATAAAAGCCTTGCGCGCTTTGAGCGGAGGCTACCTGAATGCACCGAGTGCGGCACCTTCGCTATGAATTCGTTGCTGTGCCCACATTGCAAAGAGCCATTCAATGATTTTAAGCGACACCCGAAAGGGCGAAAAAGAGAGTATTACGGCAATCATCTTTACGGCGGATCAGTTCAGGTGTTGAGTATAACGGAATTTAGTTAGGTCAAAGACTCTGTGTCCCGCCTTCTGGATAGATCGAAGCACAGTGGTTTCGTTGACGGAGAGGTCGGTGTTCGGCTTCTCTAAACGACGTTTAGTTGGAGTGCGTCCTCTTCGGAATTTTCTTCAACGCGGCCGCGTTATTGCGCTATAGACTTGCCGGATTTGCCAGACATGGAATCTTATGTTTTGAACAGATCCGCATCCGATGGCATTCAGGTTCAGTTGCCCGCTGCTAACTCAATCAACGAACCGCTAAAGATAAAATTTCCGCCGGCGGCTACGGGAGGGATAACCGAACTTCGAGCATCGGCTACGATTACGGATCAGCAGGGTCAGAAGTCCACGCTCACCGAGCAAGTTTTTGGATCTCTGATCTTAAACATATTTTCCAGCCATCGTCTTCACGCATAGATCTGCTTTACCCCCAGCAGTCTTTCGGAAGGAATTCCCCGGCTTCGGCAAAGCTCGACCAGCTTGTTCGACTCAATTATCGGTTTTGACTCCTCTGTATATTTGATGCTGGTCAGGAAGCTCAGCCACGGTTCTTGTCCCATCGCATAAACATAGACCTGTTTGCAATTTAGATGATCAACTACGTCGATGGCACGCCGGCAATCCGAACCGGCCAGTCTTCTCGCTTGGTCCATCCTTCTCTCGATCGGCTTCATCAGCAGCGATCCATACATCCAACTCAAAGGAGCACCTTCGCATTCCATTCCCACAAAGAACACATCAATATCGCTCAGAAAGCCGTGCAGAATCTCGTAAAACCTCGAGTCAAGATTTGCGGAATCCGCCACGCACAGGACCGATTTTCCGGCGACGCGAATCAGGTAGGCGGTTTTGCTCCGAATATTCAAGTCGGCATGTTCGCCAAAGAACGGAATCGCCGTTACCGAGTCGTCTCCTATCTCCAACGACTCCATATCGTCGAGTTCAATTATGTTCTTGAAGCCAATGTGTTGCAGCAACAGTTTCAAAGAAGGATCTTCCAGGTTTCCTCCGCCACTCCGCGGGACCACTATGTGTTTTAGCCGGTGCCGCAGCTGCAGCAGAGTTTCAAATACTACGTGGTCAGCGTGAGTGTGAGTGAGCAACACGTAATCAATGACTTGGGGGAGATCTGCAAATGAATAACCGCCTCCGCCACCGTCAACCAATTTGTATCCGATGAGCGGATCGGTCAAGACGGACACGGCTTTGGATTCCAATAAAATCGATGCGTGGCCCAGGTAGCGTATCCTCATCGAGTCGTCATCATAGGTCGAGTTCTTTTCCGGAGCCTGTTGCGTGAGAAAGGATTTGAATCGATCATTCTGCTGGCTTGGAAACCCCAAAACCTCCTTGATATGACCAAACGACTTCGGAGTATGCCTCATTTCAAACAACTCATCGATGGCAGTGCTGTTGAAGGGGATTCTTAAATGAATGTCCTTTGAACCGGGCACACGCGGCGTGCTGAACACGAATGGTCGCTCGTCTGATTCAATCATGGAGATCAAAACGGATTGATACGAAGGACTGTAAAACGGGCTGCGATAAAGTAGTCCTTCAATCAATCGGAAGCCGGGCCGGTGGTTGAGGTCATAAAACAATTCGACATAGCCACGGAGAATGTCCGGGACCTTTTCATACAAACCTTCCAGTGACTGTCCTAGTGCTTCTTTTATCAGCAGCTCATTCAGACGTTTGATAGCCTCGGCGAAATCTAACATGATTGCCTGATCTTTGAGTGTGTTTTCGAGGAGTGTCTTTATCTCATCGGCCCTCGCAGTGGGGAAATCGAGAAAAGGACCGCCTCTCATGGCCGGGTTCTTTACCGCACGGGCATGAATCTCCGGAAAATCCACATACGACTTCATTATCTTTACATGCGAATTCGCGATATTCATCGCGGCAGTGGCAGGCGCGATCAGATGAGCCCAGGCATACCATTGGTAGAACAGCGGCTCTAGGAAAACATTTGGCTTAAGGTATACTTTTTGATTTTCCATAACGATCCCCGCGCAATGGATTATGAATCGCGATTACTATTGAAGAGTTTTCTTGCACCGAGAAGCTCGCTGTTAGTCTGCCGACTGCCTGACTTCGGTTATCAGTTGCGCGACTGCGGCGCTATCTATCTGTTCGGCACGTCTCTGCAAAATGACTTCGGCAAGTTCCGCAATCGTGAGTGCGGTTAAAACCGTTCGCACCGAAAGATCTTCATGAAACTTTTTACGCAAACGCGAAATGACTTGTGTCCCCAGTAGCGAGTGACCACCCAACTCGAAAAAATTGTCATAAACGCCGATCATTTCGATGCCCAACACCTCTTGCCAAATCCCAGCAATGCCCCGTTCGATCTCGTCCCTGGGCGCCACGAAAGCGTTGCGCAATGCTGGTCTCGGATGGCCGGCGAGACCTGGCGAGGCCGGTAGGTTTTTCTCGCTGAAGGGAACCTCCCGCTTGATCCACTTGCTTAATCGAGAGTGGAGACCCCCAACCGAAACGATTACCTGCGTTAAGACACCTGCTGAAAGAATTGCCTCGAATGCCGCGATTCCCTGCTGCTTCGTCATATTGAAATCAGGCTGCATTCCCTTTAATTCAAGGCTGCGAGGTTCAACGTCTCGCACCAGCCACGTGTCCCAGTTTTCGCTAATCCAACGCGTGCGGGCAGATCGATTGTGCTTTCGCACGAAGGCATCAATGAAGATGTTGGCTGATGCGTAAGCGGTGAAGCCCAAGCCTCCGAGCACTGAAGCGAGAGATGAGAACACGACACAGAAATCCAACTCCAAACCCTCAAGTACCTCTTCCAACACATAAAGTCCACGCGCCTTCGCATCGAATTGCAGTTCACATTTAGAGATCCCAGTCTCCTGCAAGGGGCTAAAAGAACCCGGCCCCACCAGCCCCGCCAGATAGATTACGCCGTTGATTGGGCCGAACCGCTTCCGTGTTTGGTTGATGACTTCGCGCATTTCATCGCCGTTTATCGCGTCCGCTTTCAGCACGCATACTTCAGCGCCCAGCGACTCAATAGCCAAAACTTCTTTAATCCGCGCAGCGGTTTCTGCTTCACTCCAGTTTTCCAGATATTGCTCCCAAGTGTCGCGTGGCGGAAGTCCGGACCGGCCCGTAAGCACCAACCTCACATTCGACTTCGACGCGATATGTTTGGCCAGAGTCAACCCGATTTTGCCGAGTCCCCCGACAAGTAAGAACGTACCTCCATCGCTAAACCGGCTCCGCCGTCCCGGTACTTCCAGAACAAACGGTTCGAAATGTTGGATCCAGCGATAACCGCGTCGGTGGGCCACCACGTCAGCGAAGTCTTTACTCTGCAACTCAATGACGAGTTGTTGCGCGAGCTCTGCCTCTTGCGGGGACCCGGCCAACGGAAGAATTATGTCGATGCTGCGGCAAATGGCTTCAGGATACTCTTGGGGAATGACCTTGCACGGACCGAGGATGGTAGCCCTCTCGGGCCTCAGGGTCTCCTCACCTGTAACTTCCTGAATCTGGTCGGTAACCACGTCGATCCGAAGCAGCTCGCCACCGGTGCGTCCCAAAGCCTGGGCCAAATAAAGTAGGCTGTAAAAACCTGACCCCTGCGCCTTGTCAAAGAGTTCGTGGTCTGAGTCCAAGTGGCTGTCAGGCTGCAAACTCCACAAATGGACGATACGACCTGGCTTCCAACCGTGCTGCTGAAGTTTGGAAAACATGCTTTCATAATCATTGCGTCGCGCCGGACTTAGCGTATAACTGCGAGCCGAATGCGCCTGGAATTCTTCACCCTCGCTCACCGTCACCACTTCATGCCCTTCTTTTTCGAGCAACGCCGCAATCTGCGAACCAATTCCGCACCTATCAAGAAAAATCAGCCAGGCCTGTTTGTCAGTAGCTGTGCCAAAGGATGAAAGCGGAACTGTTCGTTTCCATGAGGGCAGATAGAACCAATTAGCAACTTCTGGTTTCTTCTGAGGCGCCGGAACTGAAGTCCTCGCCTCTGCTCCATTCGATTGTGGCAACCAGTAGTACTGGCGGTCAAAGTTGTAAGTTGGCAGGGAAACGCGCTTCCGAGTTTTATTACGATGAATGGCTCTCCAGTCCAGAGGAAACCCGGCGAGCCACAGTTTGGCTACTGTATTCAACAGGAAGAACATGTCCGATCGCTGTTCATATGAATTTCGGATCGTGGGCAGTGCAACCTGTTCAAAAGTGCTCTCATTCGTTCGCTGCTGCAAAGCCAGACTGGTTAACGACTGTCCCGGCCCAAGCTCGAGCAGGATGCGCCCAGGCTCGCGCCAAAGTTCACTTAGGCCGTCGGCAAAACGCACTGATCTACACATGTGCCTGGCCCAATACTCCGGGTCCTGAAGTTCGGCCTCGGTGATCCACATGCCGGTGACGTTGGAAATGTAGGGTATGTTGGGCGCATTTACCTTCACGCTCTTTACCAGTTCAGTAAATTGCCCGGCAATCGGCGACAGCAATTCAGAATGAAAAGGATGTGTCGTCGGCAATCGGCGGCACGCCAAGTTTCGGCTCAGCAGTTTCTGCTTGCAGTGCGCAATAGCTTCCGCCGAGCCCGCAAGAACACTCAACGCTGGACTGTTGATGGCAGCCAACCAAATCTGATCGGATAAGTATGTGCGAATCTCAGTTTCGGAAAGGGGGACTGCGAGCATCGCCCCAGTGGGCAGGTCTTGAATCATCCTGGCTCTTTTGGAGATCAGAAAAAGAGCGTCTTCCAAAGCAAGGACCCCGGCCAAACACGCCGCCACATACTCTCCGACACTGTAGCCAATCATCGCCTGCGGCCTGACGCCCCAACTCATTAAGAGCTTCGCCATGGCGTACTCGATAACAAAAACGGTAGGTTGCGCGATGTACGTTTGATTTAGTGCTTGGTTTACGTCAGCAGTATTGTTTTCATCACGACCCAGCATTCTGCACAGGTCAAGTTGTGGAATTGGGGACAACGCTTGATTGTCCGCTAAGCCTCGAGCGGGATAAAGGATGTCGCGCAAATCAAAATTCAGGTGCGGGCGCAGTAGCTCGGCGCAGTGATCTACTGTGGCGCGAAAGGTCTCCTCGGCTCGGTAAACACCCGCGGCCATCTCGACGTAGTGGTCGCCCACTCCCGGAAACACGAAGGCCACTGGACGTTCAGCCGATTCATGTACACTCTGCAGAAGTTTTTGCGGGTCGTTGGTGCGCAACATGGCGACTGCTTCGTCGCGACTGTGACAAACCAGAGCAGCGCGATGCGAAAAAGATCGGCGTCCCACCTGAAGCGTGTACGCCACATCGGCTAGCACCTGATCCTGGTGCTGTTCCAAATGCGTCGCCAGCTGCTGCTTCCCAGCCGCGAGTGAATCAGCCGTGCGCGCACTCAGCATGAGAACCTGCCACTCGTCCACAGGAGTGGTTGTTTTTCCGCTTATCACCAGCGGAGCCTCCTCGACGATCAGGTGCGCATTTGTACCCCCAATTCCAAAGGAGCTAACTCCAGCACGACGAGGCTTGCCTTCCTGCCGTGGCCAGTTTTGCAACTGCACATTTACGTAAAACGGACTATGTGCAAAATCAATGTTCGGATTCGGCTGCTCAAAATACAGACTTGGCGGTAACTGTTGATGTTCGAGCGCCAGCACTGTCTTAATCAAACCCGCTACTCCTGCCGCCGCGTCCAGGTGCCCGATGTTGGTCTTCACCGAACCGAGGGCGCAGAACTGTCGCTCGGTAGTTTGCGCGCGAAAAGCCTGCGTCAAAGCTGCCACCTCGATAGGATCCCCCAACGGTGTGGCCGTCCCATGAGCTTCGACATAGGAGATTGTCTCGGCACTGACGCCAGCGATCATTTGCGCCTCCGCGATCACTGCCGCCTGCCCATTAATGCTCGGAGCCGTATAGCCGACTTTGAGTGCGCCATCGTTATTGACAGCAGAACCTTTGATCACGGCACGTATCGAGTCGCCATCGGCGAGTGCATCACTCAAGCGCTTGAGCAAAACCGCTCCCGCGCCACTGCCACCGACCGTCCCGGCCGCGCGCGCATCAAAAGCACGGCAACGGCCGTCAGGCGACATAATGCCGCCATCCTGATACAGGTAACCCGATCTTTGTGGCAGAACGATCGCCACTCCACCCGCGAGTGCCATCGAACATTCGCCGTTAAGCAAACTCTGGCAAGCTAAATGGACCGCCACCAGCGACGTCGAGCAGGCAGTCTGCACAGTCATGCTTGGACCACTCAATCCCAGCTTGTACGAGGCCCGTGTTGCCAAAAAATCCTTGTCGTTCAGAAGCCGGGCTTGAAAGGCGCCAATTGACTGGAAGACTTGCCGGTTGGACATTAGTTGAAACATGTAACTATTCGTTCCGGCCCCAGCAAATATACCGATCGGAAAATGATAAGAGTGGGAATCGTAACCTGCGTTTTCCAACGCCTCCCAGGCACACTCCAGAAATAACCGCTGCTGCGGATCCATCAGCTCAGCTTCACGGGGCGTAATCCCAAAAAACTCGGCGTCAAAGTACTCCACTCCATCCAGCGCGACACCGAGCCGCACGAAGTGGTCATGCTGCAACCACTCGTCGCTCACACCGGCAGCACGCAGTTCGGCTTCACTGAACTCGCGCATAGCTTCCACACCATTGCGCAAGTTCTCCCAAAATTCTGCGAGACTGTTTGCTCCGGGTAAGCGACCCGCCATGCCGATAATCGCGACACCCGAATCGACGTGTGTTGCACCTCGTCGTCTCGCGACAGCCCGATTGCGAGCCTCAATCAACCAGTCTTCGGATTCCTGCTCGACTTCCCCTCCGCGCAGGTTCGACAGGTACTCAGCAAGTGCTGCAATGGTTGGATACTTAAACAAATCAAGCGCCGACAGTTCCCATCCCATCTGTTTGCGAAGCTTGTCATGTACCTGGATCAGCAGGAGTGAATGACCACCCAAATCGAAAAAGTTGTCATGCAAACCCACTTGTTCTACACGCAGCACTTCCCGCCAAATCCGCGCAAGTCCCTGCTCGAGTTCGTTACGCGGCTCCGCATAGGGTGCGATTGCCTCCCGCGGAACCACGTCCAACTCGGGCAGGGCAGAGCGATCGATTTTTCCAGTTGGCGTGCGCGGCAGACTCTCTATCTTCACAAAAGCGCCGGGAACCATGTATTCCGGCAGGCGTTCACGCAAGTAATTGCGCAACTGCATCACATTTATTTCATCGCCGCCCGGCACTACGTAAGCAACGATGCGCTTGTCGCCTGTCGTGACCGTCACGCACTCGGAGATCGAATCGTGCGATGACAAAGCCGCCTCGATTTCGCCGAGTTCAATGCGAAGCCCCCGCACTTTCACCTGATAATCGATGCGTCCAACAAACTCAATATTTCCGTCAGCCAGATAACGGGCCAAATCACCCGTACGATAAAGTCGCGACCCTGCTTCATTACTAAATGGATTGGGAATGAATTTCTCCGCGGTCAATTCCGGTCGTTGCCAGTAACCTCGACTCAAATTCGCGCCACAGATATACATTTCCCCCGCAACGTTCACCGGGACAGGTTGCAAATCGGCATCCAGCAAATAGATTGACGTGTTTGTAATCGGCCGCCCAATCGGCACGCTCCGCCACCCGCTTTCCCGTTTGCAGGCCCACGAGGTCGCAGTTATCGTCGTTTCGGTTGGGCCGTAGACGTTGTGGAGTTTCACGTTTGGGAAGTGTGAAAAGAAATCCTGCTCGACGTGCAGCGGCATTGCCTCGCCGCCACAAAATACATATTTGAGCGAGTGGCAGATTCCCGTTTTCCAATGCGCGAGAAATATCGGTAGTGAGGAGGCCACAAAATTGATTGTGGTGATCTTTTCGGCTTCAATCAATCGGATGAGATATTCACTCTCCAGCTCACCATGATCCTTCGCCATCACCAGGCGCGCTCCGGACATTAGCGGCCAGAGGAACTCGCCAACAGCAACGTCAAAACTGAACGGTGTCTTTTGCAGAACGACGTCGCCTTCGCCTAACCAGCAGGCTTCCTGAATCCAGCACATATGATTGGTGAGGGCACGATGTGGAATCATCGCGCTCTTGGGAGCACCGGTCGAGCCTGAGGTGTAAATTACGTAGGCCAGATTCTCCGCCGCTACGCTGCTCGAAAGGTTTGCCTTGCTCTCCAATGCTATTTCGGACCATTGTTCATCCATGCACACGACTTGTACGCCAGTTACTCCGAGTGTGAACCGCGTGACCAGGTCTGTGAGCCTTCCTTGTGTCAGTACCACGCCGGAGCCGGAGTCCTGCAACATGTACCGCAAACGCTCAACTGGATAGTTAGCATCAAGAGGCACGTAAGCTCCTCCCGCTTTGAGGACTCCCAGCAAGGCCACTACTATATCTACTGAGCGGTCCATCAATATCGCAACTAGGACCTCCGGGCCTACGCCTCGCGCCTGCAGATAATTTCCCAATTGATTAGCGCGGCTGTTAAGCTCAGCATAACTCAGCTGCAATTCTTCAAACTTCACCGCGATCGCGTCGGGCGTAAGATCCACTTGCCGCTCAATCAACTCTTGTATACAAGCGAACGGATATTCTGATTTCGTGTTGTTCCATTCCGATAGTTGACTGCGTTCGTCCGCTGTTAATAACGGCAATGCCAGCAGTCGCCGGTCTGGTGCCACCACCACTCCCTCGAGCAACTCTTGCAGGTGCGAGATCATTCGCTTAATGATCGGCTCTACAAACAAATCCGTGTTGTATTCAATCTGACCATAGATGCCCTGCTCTGAATTCATCAGCGAGAGCAAAATGTCAAACTTCACATAACCGCTATCAATCTCGATCGAACTCAACGTCAGATCCGGCAGGTCCCATGGCTCCATCCGAACGTTGTGCAAAGCGAAGGCTGCTTGAAAAAGTGGTGAGTGACTCAGTTTTCGCTCTGGTAGGATCTCCTCTACCACTCTTTCAAATGGCACGTCCTGATGAGAAAACGCTCCGAGTGATACCTTGCGAACCTGTTGCAAAAAGTCCCGAAACGTTGGGTTACCTGAAAGGTCCGTGCGGATGGCGAGCGTGTTTGCGAAGAACCCGATGAGTTTTTCGCCGTCAGTGCTTTTTCGGTTGGCGACTGCTGAGCCCACCACAATGTCTGTCTGACCGCTGTAGCGATAGAGCAAGACTTTGAAGGCCGCCAGCAGAGTCATGAACAGTGTTACGTCCTGGGCACGACTCAACTCTACCAACGCCTCGCTCAGTGTCTTGCTCAAGTGCAACGAGAGTCTCGCGCCGTTGAAGGTTTGCACCGGAGGCCGGGGTCTATCGCTGGGAAGGTCCAGCAAAGCTGGTGCGTTGTTAAGGTTTTGCTTCCAGTAAGAAAGTTGTTCGTCGAGAACGCTCCCCCGCAGCCATTCCGTCTGCCAAACGGCGTAATCAGCATATTGGATCGGCAGTTCAGCGAGCGGCGAGGGTTGGCCGGCTGAGAACGCTCGATACAATTCATTGATCTCTTTTGATAGAACGGACAAAGACCAGGCGTCGGTGATGATGTGATGCATTATAAAAAGGAGCACATGATCGTCTGTCGAGAGACGCAGCAGGTGAGCGTGCCACAGAGGAGTTTGCGACAGGTTGAACGGCTGCCGCGCATACTGGTTTGCGAGCCGGCGCGCTTCCGTCTCTCGCTTGCCCGCAGGTAAGTGAGTCAAGTCAACGATCGGCAGATCAACATGCAGAGGTGCATCAATGATTTGTACCGGGCTGTCATCGTTAGACGAGAACCTCGTGCGCAACGATTCGTGCCTTCGAACTATTTCGCTAAGAACGCGTTCCAGGACCGCCACATTGAGCCCGCCAAAGAAACGCATCGGCATTGTAATGTTGTAAGCGGGATTGCCTGGGTGTAACCGATCGAGGATCCATAGCCGCTGCTGCGCATAAGACTGCTGAATTATGTTCGTCCCTTGCTTTCGCGGGGCGATCTTTACCAGGGGGGTGGCTTCCTTGCTGGTCAGCCGCCGCGTCAGTTTTCCAAGCTGCGCAGGAGAAAGTTGCGTGATGCGTTTGGACAAGTCGCTCATCGAAGTTTACTAGAGTTTGTGCGGTCTCTTATCCACAGATTACACAGATTGATTTAAATGAATCTATGTAATCTGTGGATAGAGAACCACAATTAGGGGTGTAAAGCGTTAAGTTATCGCCTGGCTGTTGTCCTGCTCCAACTCCAACAACATTTCGGCGAGTAAGGTTTGGTCCGTCAGCTCAGCAAGCTGATGAACAATCTGGAGAGCGAGGTCGGAGATTCGGGGAGCCTCGAAAAATTTATCCAATGGAGGCTCGACATTAAAAGTCTCTATTATGCGGCTCATCAATTGAAGGGCCACCAGCGAATTACCACCGAGTTCGAAAAAGTTATCAGAGATTCCGATGTTCTCAATGCCCAGAATCTGCTGCCAGATGTCCGCAATGGTTTGCTCGACGTCATTCCGCGGTCCAACGTAAACGCTGGCAAGTGCCGGCCGTGGATGAGCCACTCTCATCATTCGCTTTTCCTCAAGTCTCTTTAGCACACTCGATGCTTTAAGATGTTGATAGTGCTGGTAGAGCGTGGGGAGATCGCGGGCGGAAACAACCATCTGGGGTAACGGACTGGACGAAAGAATACGGACGAACGCTTCAACCGCCTGGCTGGCGCGCATTCCGGTCTGTTCCTCGCTCTGTTCGGATGCAGTGTTGATTGCCATGCCGGTGTCGAGCCACGTGTCCCAGTTAATAGATAAGACATTAGTCCCGGTTTTCGAGCGGCTGTATTGCGCGAACGCATCGAGAAAAGCATTGGCGGCGCAATAATCGACTGTGCCCACGCCGCCGACCAGCGAGGCAACAGAAGAACAGAGCACGAAGAAGTCCAGGGGCTTCCCGGCAAACAAACGATCGAGTACGAGTGTGCCCTTCGTCTTGGGCGCGAGGACATTCGCAATCATCTCCGGAGCGCGTTGCTGAATCATTCCGCCGCCGGCAACACCGGCCGCATGTATCACGCCATGGATTTCGCCGAACCGCTGATGGGCCAGCCTCACTACCTCCTGCATTGCCGTTTCGTCGGCTACATCAGCCTGACAAATCATTAATTCCGAACCCAGCGCTTCCAGTGCCTGTAACTTCCGTATTTTGCGACCCACCGCATCATCTTCACTGTGCTCTGCCAGCCATGATTGCCATGCATCTTTGGGAATAAAGCCCGAGCGATTCGTCAGCACTAATTTGGTCTTAACAATCTGAGACAAGCGTTCGGCCAACGTTAACCCCATCCCTCCCAAACCACCGGTAATCAGATAGACACCATTCGCCCTGAATAACGCTGCGACATCAGCCGCGGGTTCGAGCCTGACGCGCTCGAAACTTTGTATCCAACGGTGTTCGCGCCGGTAGGCGACCATCCGATCGCTCGTCTTTCCAGTTAGTTCTCGCAGCAATTGATCTATTGCTCGTTGCGGATAAGTGGTCTCTCCCGCGGGAAACGTGAAGTCAATGCTTCGGCAATCGATATTTGGCATTTCTTGAGAAATGACCTTAAGGGGACCCGTCAAGGTCGCCTTCTCTGGCCTAAATACCTCGTCGCCAGTCACGAAGTGCAGGTCGTTCGAGATGACGGTTATCTTAATTTCATTATCCCGTGCCTGCGCTTGTGAGAAGAGAGCCTGGGCCAGGTATAGCAAGCTGTAGAAACCATTCCGCTGGCAGTCAACAAGTGAATCAAATCCTGATTGAATCTCTGCATCTTTAGTAACACTCCACATGTGGACCACTCTGTCGGGCTTACGATCGGCTGCTTTCAACTCGCTGAGCAACGCATCGTAATCGAGTCGTTCCTGCGGATTTATTTCGTAAACATTTTCCCTAAGCTTATTAAATCTTGATCCTGCTATAACGGTTACTACCGTCTGTCCCAGGTGCGTCAGCCTGGCTGTCAAACCCGAAACAAGCTCGCCCCGGTCACCTAAAATCAGCCAACACGTTTTCCATTGAGTCAGGTCCTCGGCTGCGAATAATTTAGGTGGCATGGACCGCTTCCAGGAACAAATATAGAAGCAGTCATCAAACATCGTCTTTTCCGGGTTGTGCAACACCGAATCCTCGTCATCCGTTTTGGTGGGCACGTCGATCCAGAATGGTTCGCGGTCAAAAGCGTAAGTAGGCAACGATACTCTGCGTGGTGGTGCCGCAGAACCGGCTTCCGCTTCGCTCCAGCGCCTTACTTCTGCCCAATTCACTTCCGCCCCATCGGTCCACGACTGTGCAACGCTTTGTAGCATTCGCTCAAGCTCGCTTTCACTATCGTTAGCCAACATGCTGGGACCGGGCTCCTGCGAACGCAGTGCCGCCACTGCCTCAGCAGTACTGCGGCAAACGACCGCCGCGCGGCGGGCAAAAGCCCGTCAACCTACTTGTAGTGTATAGGCTATATCCGCGAGGCTCCGTTCCGGATGTTGGTCCAGGTGTTCAGCTAAACGTTCCCTGGCCGCCGCCAGTGCGCTGGACGTACGTCCGCTTAATACCAGTATTTGCAACGCATCGTCCGGCGCCCTTTTTTCTCGACTTACTTTTGGAGCTTCTTCGAGAATCACGTGGGCATTCGTGCCGCCAATGCCGAATGAACTCACCCCCGAACGCCGTGGCTGCCCTGGTTTCCGCTTCCACTGCCGTAACTGCGCGTTCACATAGAATGGACTCGCGGCGAAATCAATTTCCGGGTTTGGGCTCTCGTAGTACAGACTTGGCGGTAACTCTTCGTGCTCGAGTGCCAGCACCGTTTTAATCAATCCCGCGACTCCGGCTGCTGTATCCAGATGCCCGATGTTGCTTTTTACGGATCCAATGGCGCAGTACTGCCGATCCAAAGTGTGTGCGCGGAAGGCCTTTGTCAGTGCGGCAATCTCAATCGGATCACCCAGCGCTGTCGCTGTGCCATGCGCTTCTATATAGGAGATTGTCTTGGCGCTCACTCCGGCAATCGCTTGCGCTTCTGCGATTACCGCTGCCTGACCCTCGATGCCCGGCGCTGTGTAGCCCACCCGCACTGCGCCATCGTTGTTAATAGCCGAACCTTTGATTACGGCACGAATCGAGTCGCCATCGGCAAGCGCAGCGCTGAGACGCTTAAGCAATACGATTCCTACACCGCTGCCTCCCACGGTTCCAGCCGCATTTGCATCGAATGGACGGCAATGTCCGTCTGAAGATCTAATGCCTCCTTCCTGATAGAGATAACCGGCCTTTTGTGGAAATCTAATGGAGACTCCTCCAGCCAATGCCATCGAGCACTCGCCATTGATAAGGCTCTGGCAGGCGAGATGCACGGCGACCAGTGAAGTTGAGCACGCCGTCTGCACTGTCAAACTTGGCCCTGTTAACCCGAGCTTGTACGACACGCGCGTACTGAGGAAGTCTTTGTCATTTCCCAACTGGGCATATGCGCGGTTGAGCGTGCTCAATAACGCCGGGTTGGCATACAGCCTCGGCAGGTAAGTATTCATGCTCAACCCGGCGAAGACTCCGATTGGCAACTGATAAGATTGCGGATCATAACCCGCATCTTCAAATGTCTCCCAGGCACACTCTAGAAATAATCGTTG
Organism: uncultured Acidobacteriota bacterium; assembly: GCA_963826255.1. Taxonomy (GTDB): domain Bacteria; phylum Acidobacteriota; class Blastocatellia; order Pyrinomonadales; family Pyrinomonadaceae; genus PSRF01. Next base: position 2,514,876 of record CAWGWK010000002.1, on the reverse strand, counting down.
CTGCGGATCCATTATCTCCGCTTCTCGCGGTGTTATGCCGAAAAAGGCCGCGTCAAACCATTCGACGTCCTCCAGCACACTCCCGGCTCGTACATATCGTGCCTTGCTGAGCAACTCCCGGCTGATGCCGGCGGCTCTGACCTCGTCTTCACTGAACTCCCGAATAGCCTCCCGTCCTTGTCGCAGGTTCTGCCAAAGTTCTTCGAGATTTCGAGCTCCGGGGAAACGCCCCGCCATCCCGATGATTGCCACCTCGTTGCTGCGTGCCCCACTATCGCCCCTTCGCACCAGCGCTCGCCGACGCGCCTGGGTCAACCACTGCGCGGAATCTTGTGCCGTCTCCATTCCTTGTTGTTCTCGCAGACGGGCCGCAAGTAGGCTGATCGTTGGACATTCGAACAATTCGAGCAGTGATAAGTCCCAGCCAAATCGTTCCCGCAATTGATGGCGAATTTGGACCAGCAACAACGAGTGGCCTCCCAGGTCGAAAAAGTTGTCTTGCAATCCCACTCTCTCCAGCCCCAAAATTTCCTGCCAGAGTTCCATGAGGTTCTGTTCCATAGCAGTCTGAGGCGCGTGGTCCATCACCTTCCCTGTGGCACTCGTGTCTGGAGCCGGCAAGGCGCGGCGATCGATTTTGCCGCTCGATGTAAGCGGTAACTCATCGAGCAAGACAAATGCTCCAGGCACCATGTACTCCGGCAAGTGCTCCCGCAAGTACTTGCGCACTTCGCTCATTGTCACTTGCTCGTCATCTCCGGTCAGTACCAAATACCCTACTAACCGCCCCTCACCGACCTCTCCCACTCGCATTTCCACCACTGCATCTCGCACCTGCTCGTGCCGCCGCAACACTGCTTCTATCTCTCCCAGTTCGATCCGATGTCCACGCAATTTCACTTGACTGTCGCGTCGGCCGAGAAACTCCAACTCTCCGCTGGCCAAGTACCGCACCATGTCTCCTGTCCGGTACAGGCGCTGCCCCCCGGTCGCGCTGAACCGGTGCGGCACGAACTTTTCCGCCGTCATCCCAGGCTGTTGCCAGTAGCCTCGCGCCAACCCCGCGCCTCCAAGATACAGTTCGCCCACTACTCCTATCGGCACCGGCCCTTGTCTCTCATCCAGTACGTACACTTCCGTGTTTGCTATCGGCCGTCCGATCGGCACCACGCCACTTTCGTTTGCTTCACACTTGCAGAAAGTCGCCTCGATCGCCGCTTCTGTTGGTCCATAAAGGTTATATAGCTCTGCGCCCAGATGCTTGAAGAACTTTTCCTGCACTTCGTAAGGTAATGCCTCGCCACTACAAAAGACCCGCTTCAGGCTCGAGCAGCGTTCCACCCCTTTTTCGTCGAGAAACACTCTCAGCATCGAAGGCACAAAGTGCAGGGTCGTTAGTCTTTCCTCCTCGATCAGGCGGATCAGATATTCGCTATCCTGATGCCCTCCAGGTCGGGCCACGACGAGGCAAGCGCCGGTAATTAGAGGCCAGAAGAATTCCCAGATCGATACATCAAAACTAAACGGAGTTTTTTGTAATACTCGATCATCGCTGGTGAGCGGATAGGCTTGCCGCATCCAAAGCAGCCGATTGCACACTCCGGAATGCGTGTTGATTACTCCCTTGGGTTTTCCAGTCGAGCCAGAGGTGTAGATCATGTATGCCGCATTGCCAGGGTGAACCTCTATCTGCGGATCCTTATCAGGATACTCGGCAAGGATATCCGTTTCGCTCTCAAGAAGAATTTCCGTAATTGCGATGGATCCCAACTGCTCCCGAAAACGCTCTTGGGTCAGGATAAGCTTAAGCTCCGCGTCTGCGATCATCGTCAGTAGTCGCTGCGTGGGATACTGAGGCTCGAGCGGCACGTAACGAGCGCCTGTTTTTAACACCGCTAACAGACTCACCACCATCTCGAGCGAACGTTCCAGCAACACTCCGACACGGTCTTCGGGTTTGACACCTTGCTCTATCAGGTAATGCGCTAAACGGTTTGCTCTATCATTTAGCCCTCGATAGCTAAGTTTCTGCTCTGCGAATTTGACTGCCGGCGAATCAGGCGTCTTTTCAACCTGGGCTTCAACCAATTCATGCAAACACAAAGGCGATGAAAACTTTGTTTTGGTGTTGCTCCATTCGACCAGCAATTGATGGCGCTCTTGATCAGTAAGCAGCGGCAACTCATCGAGACGCCGCTCGGGGTTGATGACTATTCCCCGGAGCAATCGTTCGTAATGCCCAAGTACTCGTTGCGCTGTGGCTGGTTCGAAGAGGTCGCTATTGTATTCAAGCGCGACTTGTAAGCCGTTCTGCGTGAAAAATGTATAGAACAGCCAATCAAACTTTGCGGTCGCTTGTTCGAATGAAAGCCTGCTGACGTCAAGCCCATGCAACCGTAAACATCTGCGCTTGTCATTACGCGTGGCGAACATGACTTGAAAGAGTGGGGAGTGGGCCAGGCTGCGCTCCGGCTGCAACTCTGCTACCAGCTTTTCAAACGGCAACTCCTGGTGCCCATAGGCTCCCAAACACATTTCCTTTACCTGCACCAGCAACTCCGTAAATCTCAACTCCCCGCGCAGCCGCGTGCGCAACGCCAGCGTATTCACGAAAAATCCGATCAGCCCCTCCACCTCCACCTGCTGCCGGTTCGCCACCGGCGTCCCCACTACGATCTCCGCCGCTCCCGTGTAGCGCCATAACAGCGTCTGCAGCGCCGCCAACAGCACCATAAACAACGTCACCCCTTGCTCCCGTCCCAAGCCCTGTACGCGCTCCCGCAACTCCGCTCCCAACCCGTGGCGCACCACTCCCCCGCGATAACTTTGCCGCGCCGGCCGCACCTGGTCCGCCGGCAATTCCAGCACCCCCAACTCCCCTCTTAACTGCTCCCGCCAGTAACCCAACTCCTCTGCCAACACTGCGCCTTGCAGCCGCTCTCTTTGCCACAGCGCATAGTCCGCGTACTGCACCGGCAACTCTCTCACTCGCGCTGCCGCTCCGGTACACGCGCTGTTGTAAAACTGCTCCAACTCCCCAAACAGCACTTCCATGGACCAGCCATCGCACACGATGTGATGTAAGCACAGCAACAGCACCTGTTCCTGCTCCCCGAGCCGCAACAACCGCGCGCGCATTAAGAGCCCCGCACTCAGAGCAAAGGGCCGCTCCGCCTCCGCTCGGGCGCGCGCCAGCGCCGCCCCGAACCGCTCCTCCTCCGGCAGCCCCGTCAGGTCTTCTAATTCCAACTGTAACCGCGCCTCCCGCGAGATCAACTGGCATGGTTGCCCCGCTACCACGCCAATGTTCGTCCGCAACACTTCGTGCCGCTCGATGATCCGGTTCAGGCTTTCGTTTAATGCTTCCTCATTCACTTTCCCTTTGAGGATGAACGTCACTGGCACGTGGTAAACGGAAGAATCGGGTTGGAGCTCATGTAGAAACCACAGCCGTTTTTGTGCAAAAGACAACGGACATGGACTGAACTTCTGACGCGGGGAAATGCTGGTTCCCAGCAGATCGATTCCTCCCTCCTTAAGCAACTGCTCGAGGAGTTCGCGCTTGTCGTTCATCTCCTGTGTTGAATCACTCATCTCGCTGCAAATACCTGGTTGATTCTCGCTATGTTTTCGCTGTTCGCTTCTTCGCGAGCAAAGCTGATATTTCAGGGGCAGGCATTTTTTTCACTTGCTTGAGCAGCAGCGCGATTTTCTCCGTCTGTCCTGGTTTGGTTTCGTTTTTGATGAGAACACGAGAAAGTTTCGCTACCGTTGGAGACTCGAAGGCTACACGCAAAGGTAACTGAACCTGAAATGCCTCGCGCAATCGGGAGATCAGTTGGATGGCTAACAGGGAGTGTCCCCCCAACTTAAAGAAGTCGTCGTGAATGCCTATGCGTTCCAGGTGCAAAACCTCAGCCCAGATCGACGCGACCTCTTCTTCAATCGTGTTATCGGGAGGCACAAAGGTGTCGAGCGAATCTGAGACCAACTCGCTTGACGCACTTAACATTTGACGGTGTATTTTCCCGTTGGCGGTGAGCGGCAACTCGTTAAGAAGGAACCATGAAGCAGGAAGCATATGCTCGGGGAGTCGCTCTTTTGTAAACTGGCGCAAGTCAGTAATAAACGCGCGGGCTGAGTGCCAGCGGTCACTGCTTGTCAGGGATATTTCCTGACCAGCTCGATTGCGAGGCAGACTGTCGTGGTCGCGCCTGATCGCATAGATGTCATAAAGTCTCGATCCTTGAAGCGTGCTTTCCTGCTCGATCGACACTTCGAAGCCGTGTTTTTCGAGCAGCGCAGTAACCTGCTCTATGCGACCATCTGAGTCATGCGCCTCCAATGTAACCTGTCTGATCTTTGGCCAGTCGTCTTCATTAATTCCGACCAGAATATCCCACTCGCTCTTCTGTGCGTCTATCTTGAGCAAGTCAATGCGCTCAACTCCTTGTTCACGCATCACGTCGGAAATTGTTCTGAGCTTGCACACGACACGTTCGCCGGCCAGCCGCTCAGTCAACAACTCATCGAGCATTTGGTCAGCACCCGTCACGTTTATCTGATTTGCTTGCTTATCGTTCGACAGGAATGCGCGCACCGTCGCACGCTCTTCTACACTGTTGGGATACCGCCCCGACAATAGCTGAGCGCCCGGATAATATGTAAACTCCGCAGACTCGGCGCGTGCTGCGAGACCGCAATTGAAAATCTTGACGTTTGTCTGATAAAGACTGACGTTACTCTTGAGCATCTCGAAAGTCTGCTCGATAGGTTCGAACGCGTAGATCTGAATCGCCTCGCCTTGCTGTCCCGCAAAGAGAGAGAAGAGGCCAATGTGAGCGCCGACGTCAAAAATGCAATCTCCCGAATTGATTCTCACCCCATGCTTTAAATAGAGCCGTTCTTCAAAAATCTCCTGATAGAGGAAATCTGTCTCGAGTCTATTTCGATGCCTGACCACCATGCCATTGGGCAACTCATAGAAGCTTTGGCCATCCGGCAAGGGTTTTTTCTTTAAGCAAAGCCATTGGTGAATTGTAAAAGCGCGGGCACCGTCTGGAACTATATAGGCCACGAGGCGTTGGTCCTCGTTCACCTCAGCCAAAACCACCGCTTCACTTACTGCCGGGTGTCCCCGCAGCGTAGTTTCTACTTCACCCAATTCCACTCGAAAGCCCCGCACTTTCACCTGTTGATCAGCCCGGCCAAGAAACTCCAGGTTCCAGTCGTTTCTAATGCGTGCCAAATCACCCGTCCGGTAGAGCCTTCTTCCTCCATCCTCGCAATATGGATGTGGAATGAAGCTCTCGGCGGTTAATTCCGGGCTCCGCAGGTATCCACGCGCGAGCCCGGCCCCTCCGATATAAAGTTCTCCGGCCACGCCGGCCGGCTGCAACTGCAGATACTGATCAAGTACATAGACTTCGGTATTCCCCAACGGCCGCCCGATAGGCACTGTTGCGGTGTTTTCCCGATCCAGGTCTTTACTCAAATCAGCAGTTAAGACTCCTACCGTCGTTTCCGTCGGACCGTAGTGATTGATTGTGTGACATTCAGGAGCTAATTCTCTGACCTTATCGACCAGACTCCAGGTTGAAGCTTCGCCTCCAAGTACCAATTTTTTGCGTGGCAGGATCGTTTGTGGTGAGACAGCGGAGCAAACTAATGCCTTGAGATGAGAAGGTACGATCTTGAGGCAATCAATGCGCCGGCTTTGAAAGTAGGCTGTCAGAGCATCCGGATCAGCGGCTCTCTCAGCCGAAATGATGTGAAGAGAGCCGCCTCTGCAAAGGGCGGGGAAGATTACAGTGTTCACCAGGTCAGCCGCGAACGTTGAGACCATGGCGTAGCTGGCGTTCGGCTCGAGATCCAGGGCGTCCACGATCTCATGAAAGTAGTTGGTCAGTTGACGGTGTTCGATTGCGACCTGTTTAGGCTTACCCGTTGAGCCAGAGGTGAAAAGCACATACACCAGATTGTCGGCCGTTGCAGAGGCGCTCAGATTGTCAGTGCGTTCACCCGCGAGATCTTTCTGCCTGTTGTCTAAACAGATCAAACGTGCGCGGACTTTAGGAAGAAGCCATGTCAAGTGCGATTGAGTGACAATCACTGCCACGTCGCTGTCACTCACGATTAAGCGCATTCGCTCAGCTGGCTGTTTGGGATCGAGAATAACGTAGGCCCCGCCGGCCTTCATCACGCCCAGCATGCCGGCTACCATCTCAATAGAGCGATCCATGAAAAGGAGTACTTGAACTTCTGGTCCCACACCCAGCCGGCGCAAGCGATGCGCGAGCCGATTGGCAAGTATGTTGAGCTCCTCATAACTCACAGACTGCTCTTCGAAATAGACGGCTGTATGTTCCGGTGTACGCCGGACCTGCGCTTCAAATACGTGATGAAGGCAGGTCTCGGCGTGGCGCTTTATACCAGTACGACCAGATGTGAGGAGTCGATGTTGCTCTGCCTCACCGACGATTCTTAACCTGTCGGTGCGGCAATAGGGTTGCTTGACGGCATTCCTCAGGAGCGTTTGAAACTCTTCCGCAATGAGCTTGATGGCCTCAGTCGAAAGAACATGTGCGTTGTAGTGAAATTCTACTGCCAGGACATCTTCTCTCTTAACGCAAGAGAGTTTGACGTTGAAACGATCGATGCAAGCATATTCCGACTCTGTCGATAAGATAAGGTTCGCGACCGGACGAGGCCTTCTACGTATTGCAAAATCGAAGCAGAAATAGCAGAAAGGCTCACCTGAAGAATCGTCGCTCTGATTCAGGTGTTCCCACGAAAAGAACTCCTGTCGATCGTAAGCAACTTTGGCAGCAGCGTTCGTCTGCTGACATAATTCTATGAATGTCGTCTCAGCAGTGAGCGTCAACTGGAGCGGGATATATTTTGATAATGGGCCATAGGCCTGTCTCAGCTCAGGATGCGTTCGACCGTCACAAGCCAGGCCAACAACGACAGACTCACATCTGGTCAGCCGCCATAATAGAATTTGCCAACAACCCAGCAGGACAGCCTCGATCGAGATATTATTTTGAGCGGCAAGCTGATCGATCTCAATCAACAACCTCGCAGAGCACAAGGTAACGTGTGACCGGACCTCGAAGCCCTTTGCGTAACGCGGGCTGACCTCGCTTGGAAGCACGAGATCGCGTTGGCGCGAAAAATCCTGCTGAAGCCAGTATTCTCTTCCGCTCTCTGTCTCCGTGGCTGTGAGCAGTTCATTTTGCCATGCTGAGAGGTCGGCATACTGCGCCACTTCCGGTTCGTTGTCGTTTTCCGGACAGAAATCCGCGTAAGAGCGGGCAATATCGGAAACCAGCAAATCAAGTGTTATTGCGTCACCACAGAGTGCAGGAAGCGCCAACAGTAGATAATGTTTTGCAGGCGACAACTTAATAAGCGAGATTGACAGGGACGAGCCACTCGCCAGTGCGAGAGGAAGGTGGCAAAGTTCTGCCATGTGAGTCTTCAACTGGAGTTGTTGAGCGTTGGGCGACAGCGACTGTAAGTCGAACTCATTAATAATCGGTCCGTTCGACGTGATGACCTGGAGTGGGAAATTCATTTCGGTGAAGCTAAGAAAGGCTGTACGCAAGATCTCGCGACGGCTTGTAAGCGAACAGCAGGCCAGCTTGAGCAGATTGGTGTCTAAGCTGCCATCGATGATTACGGCACATTGCACGCGGTAGGATTTTTCAGCAGTCTCCTGCTGCAACAACCACAGATGTCGCTGCTGAGGTGACAAACGAAATCCTTCCAAAGCCTCTTTTGCGATCATCGACCTTTCTCGCCTTTACCTGGATAAGCCTCCGCCATCCCCACCAGCACTTCCCGCGGCCCTTTGAAAGGAGAACGCCCATGTGCCGCCAACATATTGTCCAGCAGTAAGACGTCTCCGGCTTGCCAGCGAAACGTCACGGTCTCGCGCAGGTAAGCTGCGCGAATCTCTTCCAGAACCGAGTTCTCAATTGGCGCACCATCCCCGTAGAAAGCGTTACGCGGCAATCCGTCAGGGCAAATGCTCACAAGCAATTCCTGTATTGACAGAGGAAGGTTAGAAACATGAAAGAGATGTGCCTGATTGAACCAGACTGTCTCCCCCGTGTATGGGTGGTAAGCTACGGCAGGACAGATCTGACGAGTACGTAAGGCGCCGCTTCTCCATTCGGCCTCAATCCCAGCCTTGCGGCAATAACTTTCCACTTCTGCCTTATCGTTTGTTTGAAAAACGTCTCGCCAGGACAAGTCAATTTCCTCACCGTAGTTGCGAACATACATTATTTTCCTGCTGATAAACTGCTCGGCAACTTCGGGTGCGATTCGACGAAAAATCTTGCGACTATCTGCGAGCGGCGTCTCGCCTCCGTGCGTGGCAGGATGCTTGCAGTAGAAATAGATCTTCATCGGCCACGCTCGCGAATAAGACATTTCGTTGTGCAGCGGAATCGACTGATCGGCCGGGTATTCCGTTGACGTATAGATCATCCCTTCCACTTGCCGGCGAGGCGTCGAGCGATAATCGTAGGGGAGTAGCGCGCCGGAAATCGCAGAGATGAACCGCTCGAACTCAGCCGCGGTTTTGATGTTAGTGTCACGAAAAAGCAGTCCTCCGTGCTTCAGCAGAGCGCGTTGTACAGTTATTTGGTTCGTAGCTGCCCAAACTGGCAGATCAAGATCAGGTATTTCCGACTGCACAAGCAGGGGCAACTCGTTGTCGTCCGATAACGGCAAAGTCCAAATCGCATGTTCAGTCCCAAGCTGGAGGGGCTTTCGCTTTATACGTTTGAAACCCGTAAGACTTGTGCTCTCAGAGGATGAGTTCGCCAAGTTCTTTGTGTCCCCCACCATTCAACTTTCGAACGGCGCTTCGCTTTGCACTCTTGAGTCTGCTGAGACTGGCCTCTCTAAGGTCCGTCTCTGGGATGGCATTCTGCCGGCGGTCAGCTTCGGCCACGATGTTCATCAATTCGGTTAGCCTGTCATCGCCCCCGTTGGCGACGTGAGTCAACAAGGTTTCAAAACGCGCGGACATGCGAACGATGGTTTCGCGCTTGAACAGATCAGTGCGGTAATCAAATGTGCATCGAAGCCCATCCGTCACTTCACTGAAAAGCACAACCAGGTCGAAGTGGGCCGTTCCAGGATCCACTTTCACAGAGTCAACAGTGAGACCTGCAAGCTGCCAAACCGGCTGCGGAACGTTCTGATAAGCGAATTGCACTTGATACAGGGGCGTTCGATTTGCTTCGCGCCTCGGTCGCAATTCCTCAACAAGTTTGTCGAAAGGCAAACTGCTATGAGCATAGGCTCCCAATGTAACTTTGCGCACACGTTTCAATATCTCGCGAAAACTCGGATTGTTCGCGAGGCTTGTTCGCAGTACCAGAGTGTTGACGAAAAAGCCGATCAGGTTTTCTGTATCGATCAGGTCACGACCGGCTGTGGGCGAGCCCACCGCAATGTCATCGCTCTTCAGATAGCTGAAGAGCAGAACCTTGAACGCAGCGAGCAACAACATGAAACCTGTTACGTCTTCTTCAAGACTACGTGCTTTCAAGCGTTCGGTGATGGAGGAAGCTAACGTGAAGCAGAGGAGAGCTCCGTGGAAACTCTCCGTGTTCGGTCTGTCGAAATCTGTTGGCAGCATGAGTTCCGGCAAATCAGTCAACTGTTCTCGCCAGTACCTAACTTCCTGCTGTAACCGCTCGCCTTGCAACTGCTCCCGCTGCCAGGCCGCGTAATCCGCATATTGAATTGGAAGATCGGGCAAGGACGCGGTTCGCTTGGCGATGTTAGCCTCGTAGAGTGAGGATAGTTCACGGCTGAAGATCTCCAGACTCCAGCCGTCGGTCGCGATGTGGTGCATCACCAACACCAGCACGTACTCGTCTGCCCCGGCTGGGAGCAAGCTGGCGCGCAACAGCTGCCCCTGACCGAGGTCGAATGGACGTTGAGCTTCTATCCTAATCAGTGACATTTCCTCCGGCGAGGATGAACGCTCTGGCTGATCAATCCACGTTATCTTGAAAGGCTTGAGTGGCTCAGTAATCTGAGATGGTTGACCGTCGATCACGGTAAATGAAGTCCGGAAAGACTCATGCCGCCGAACTATTTCAGTTAGGCTCCGTTCTAGCGCCTCAATGTCGAGAGATCCTCGTAAGCGAAGCGCCTTAGTTATGTTGTATCCAAAGTTTCCTGGGTAAAGCTGTTCGATGAACCAAAGTCGTTGCTGAGAAAAAGAGAGCGGACAGGGTCGATCATGTTCTCTTCGTGGAATAATTCGCGCGCTTAAGTTGAGCTGATCGAGTTGTTCGCGCATGCCAAGCGTTTCATCAATTTTCGTACTCGACTTTGTCAAAAGCGCCGAGTCGATCAATTTAGTGATTTCCTCAATCGTCGGATAAACAAAAATGTCCTGAAGGTCCAGATCGACAGCAAAGGTGCTGCGAATGCGCGAAGCCAGTTGAATGACCATCAATGAATTCCCACCGAGATCGAAAAAGTTGTCGCGCACGCCGATTCTTTGCCCCCATAGTAGCTCCGAGCAAATTTCAGTAAGCTTTTGCTCGGTTTCCCCGCGTGGCACGATGAAGGTCTCATTCGATTCCGTTTCACTGCCATCAATCAAAGGCAACGCCCGCCGATCGACTTTGCCGTTGGCCGAAAGTGGCAGTTGGTCTAGACGCACGAACGTAGAGGGAACCATGTATTCAGGTAACTTCTCACGCAGATAGGCGCGCAAGTCTGGCATTTGACGATTGCGCGGGACCACATAGGCAACCAGACGCTTATGGCCGCTCGCATCTTCACGCGCGACGACCACACTCTCGGTCACCGCTTCATGCTGGCGCAGCACAGCCTCAACCTCTTGCGGCTCGATGCGGAAGCCGCGCACTTTGACCTGGTGGTCCAGTCGTCCACAAAACTCAAGCTTGCCATCCGATAGGTAACGAACCCGATCCCCACTGCGGTAAAGTCGGGCGCCGGGTTCGCACCCAAAGGGATCAGGAACAAAATTTTCGGCCGTCAGGGCTGGTCGATTAAAGTAGCCTCGCGCCAGACCAACGCCGCCGATGAAAAGCTCACCAACTACGCCGCGCGGCACTAGCTGCATTTGCCGATCGAGCACATAGACCGAGGTGTTTGAGACTGGCCGCCCAATGGGCACCGAAGCCATAAATGTGCTGGCGCCCTGCATCGCATGGTAAGTCGTGAAGGTGGTGTTTTCCGTTGGCCCATATACATGTATTAGCCTGGACTTGCTGGCGGACTCCAGAAACCTTTCTACCTGTGCCGGCGACACCACTTCGCCACCGGTCAGTACTTGCCGCAGCGGTTTCAGCTGCCCCAACCCCTCACTCACCATCAAATGAAAAAGACGCGTGGTCAACCACAGTATTGTCACTTCATTATCGTCTACAGCCTGGCACAGTTCTTTCAGGCTTGGCTGGTCCGGCGGCATGATGATCAACTTCGCTCCATTGAGCAGACTGCCCCAAATTTCAAAAGTCGAAGCATCGAAGGGCAGCGGCGCTAGTTGGACCAGCACATCTTCAGTTCCCAGGCTGACATAGTTTGCACCCTTCACCAGTCGCACTATTCCGCCATGCGTTACCGCCACCCCTTTCGGTTCTCCAGTTGACCCCGAGGTGTACATCAAATAAGCGAGATTGCTGGCCCCGACCCTGGTTTCGGGATTCGCTTCCGCCTCCTCCGCAATTTCTGCCCACTCCTCATCCAAATAAACGGCGCCGACCGAGGTCTCCAGCAGGTGCTGGCGCCAACCGCTTTGGCTCAGCGTTACCTCCACTCCAGCGTCCCTCATCATCATCCGCAACCGCTCTCCCGGATACCCCGGATCCAGCGGCACATAGGACGCCCCAGCTTTCAACACTGCTAACAAACCCACCACCATCTCAAGTGAACGTTCCAGCAACAGCCCGACACGGTCTTCAACCCTGACCCCTTGCCTTATGAGATAATGCGCCAGTTGATTTGCCCTTTTGTTTAACTTCTCATAACTAAGTTCCTCATCGCCAAATCTTACTGCCGCCTGCGGTGTCCTCTCCGCCTGCTCTTCAAATAACTCATGTACACATCTCTCCCGCGGAAACTCAACTTTCGTTTCATTGCGTTCAACCACCAGCTCATGTCGCTCGGCGTCGTTAAGAAACTCCAATTCCCACAAGCGCTGCGCGGGATCCGACACTACAGCCTCCAGCAAGTTTTGATAATGTCGCAGTATCATTTGGATCGTAGCCGGCTCAAACAATTCGGCGTTGTATTCGAGCCACAGTTGCAGTCCCGCTGAAGGTTTCTCGCCTACATGAAAGCTAAGATCATACTTGGAAGCCGCATTGTGTATTACGTCGATCCTGGTCTCCAGCTGATGTAGTTTGAGTTGCTCTCGGGCCGTGCCCAGCATGGTGAGCGTGACTTGAAAGAGTGGGGCGTGGGCGAGGCTGCGCTCCGGCTGCAACTCTTCTACCAACTTTTCGAAGGGCAACTCCTGGTGCCGGTAAGCTCCCAAACACGTCTCCTTTACCTGCGCCAGCAACTCCGCAAACCTCAGTTCTCCATGTATCCGGTTGCGCAAGGCCAGGGTATTGACGAAGAAGCCGATCAGATCCTCCACCTCTATCTGCTGCCGGTTCGCCACTGGCGTCCCCACCACTATCTGCTCCGCTCCCGTGTACCGCCATAACAGCGTTCTGAAGTGCCGCCAACAACACCATAAACAAGCTCGCCCCATGCTCCCGCCCCAGGGCCTGCAACTGCTCCCTCAACTCTGCTCCCAACTCCTGCCGCTCCACGCCTCCGCGACCACTTTGCCGTGCCGGCCGCACCCGGTCCGTCGGCAACTCCAGCACCCCCAACTCGCCACTTAACTGCTCCCGCCAGTATCCCAACTCCTCCGCCAACAACGCCCCCTGCAGCCGCTCTCTTTGCCACAGCGCATAATCGGCGTACTGCACCTGCAACTCTCTGAGCCGCGCTTGCTCCCCGGCACAGGCGCTGTTGTAAAACTGCTCCAACTCTCCAAACAACACTTCCATAGACCAGCCATCGCACACGATATGATGTAAGCTCAGCAACAGCACCTCTTCCTGCTCCCCAAGCCGCAACAACCGCCCGCGCACTAATGGTCCCTCTCTCAGATCGAAAGGCCGCTCCGCCTCCACTCGGGCGCGCGCCAGCGCCGCACCGAAGCGCTCCTCCTCCGCCAGTGCTGTCAAGTCTTCTACCCCCAACCGCAACCGTACCTCACTTGCAATCAACTGGCTCGGTTGTCCCTCTACTATTCCAATGCTCGTCCGCAACACTTCGTGCCGCTCGATGATCCGGTTCAGGCTCTCGCTCAACGCCTCCTCATTCACTTCCCCTTTGAATGAAAGCATTCTCGCGACGTTATAGGCGGAGCTGTCGGGTTCAAGTTCGTGCAGAAACCATAATCCCTGCTGCGCAAATGATAACGGGCACGAACTGTCCACCTCGTCCTCCGGCTGAAGTAGATGCTTCACTAAATTAGTTCAACCTTCCATGCTCTCCGATCGTTCATAAAGAAATTGAAAGACGGGAACCACTGTTCAAGTTTTGTCCGGTGCTGCGTGGGCCAAACTAGCCACCGTGCCGCCTCGAAGGAGAGAAATCCAACAGCAGTTTCACTTCAGAGCAGTTGGCGATTCGCGAATGATTCGTTGCGATCACCAATGTCCGCCGGGTTCGAAGAAATTGTCTTCGACTTCTACCTTGCTTGGTTTTCGGTTGTTTGATTGTGGGAGACTTGAGGATCTTATGGAATACGCGATAGAGGTCTGTCTTACGAATAATGAATTGGGTTACACCAGAATCCTGCGAACATTAGCAAATTAGCTAGATACTCAGAAGTGACTGGCAATGCACCTTTTTGGGTAGCGCAAGCTGCCGCCCTTTAAGAGCAATTTGTTGTTGCTCCCGGAATCAAGGTTAACGGCTCTTTTGTTGCGAAGAATAAGTTACCGCTGAACGGTAGACTGCAGTGGGGTCACAGTATCGCTGCTTCCAACTCATGTCAATAGGGCGAATTGCCTCATTAAAAAAGTACTCCAAATGGGTATCGTTGCCTCAAATGAAAAAGTACTCGAAATAATTGAGACTTACCGCCACTGGCAACAGCCAGATGGAGGTAGGAATGAGGCTCACAATGCAACTGCGCCGCGCCGTCGGCTACGGGCGGTACGATACGAATGAACAGTGTCAGTTGCTCAACGAGATAGCTATTTGCGGCTCTACACTAATTTCTTTCTGCCCACTATGAAGCTCAAGTCCAAAGAGCGGGTGGGAGCAGAGTAAAGAAGCGTTATCACCAGGCGTTGACACCCTATCAGCGCGTCCTGCAATCAAAGCTGGTGAGCAAAGCAAAGAAAGAGCAGTTACGAACCAAGTACAGGACGCTTAACCCGGCCGCTTAAAACGAAAGATCGAACGCTTGCAACAACGCCTGGCCAAAACTACCAGTCAAACAAACTGGCGTGAATGCGCGCGGATGGTGGCAGTGACGACCGCCCAAGGGACCAACCCTTTCTAAGACGAACGATGAGTTTATCGCTTTACTGCATGCCGGATGGGCAGCATAAAGGGCAGAGCGAGTTGCCCTGCCCATCCGTATATGCACCGGCGTCGTTGCTCAGGTCGCTCTCCAGCGTTGCCCTATCCTCCGCGCCGGCCAAGAAAACTTCAACATGCTACTCAACTGAGGTGGCAATACACCCTCAAATTCAAAACCCATTTCGAGTACTTTTTTATTTGAGGCAATAGGCGATTTGTGAAAGGGTTGTTACTGCTCAATTAAAATGACGATTTGATGAAAACGGAATGTGGCTGTTTCTCTTAGTGTCAGCGCACGGAAGGCGATTGAGCCATTCAGCTCGAAGCAGAAAACTTTGCGCTAATTATAGGAGCTCCCGACAGTTGACAGACCACGACTAAAGCAGATTTTTTAGGACAGGACTTGGGATAAGGATTTACTGAGAGAGCGCGATGCATTTTCCAAGGAAATCTGGAGCGGGCGACGGGATTCGAACCCGCAACCCTCAGCTTGGGAATCTAATCCCGTGGTCCTTGTCTAGCAACACTTTAGCATTTTCCCTAAGGTTTTCGCCATTGCATACCTTGCACTGATTGCATTTTCTGGCTCCATTTGCACCCTCTTTTGGGACATTTTTGGGACAAACCCATCGTGACCAACTCACGTCGCCAAATATGTCGGAGAGTGAATTACTTGCCTTGGTCCAACTACGCGAAGGTATTAGAGGCTCGCGTTGAATGGTGCTTCAGTTGCGCTGCTCAATTGGTTGGAGCGTGGGATTCATAATCTTTAGGTAAGCGATCTTCTAACTCTAGTTTCTGCAAAAACAAGCAAATAACAGCGGATTGCGTCCAGGTTAAATACAATTTAGACCGCTTGTAGCGGTAAATAACCTTCAAAAGTCTGGCAAAAGTCTGGCAAGCAAAAAGTCTGGCAAACGAACCAATTCGGGTGATCTCAGCTTGCCACTCGACCGGATTTCTTGTCTCCAAAAGTTGCTTTATCAATTATCGGCTTGTCGTGCAAGCCCGACGGATGCAACAAAAGGAGTTTAACTATTTCGGCTTTAGTTTCGTCTTGCAATTCTTTTGATTCGCTCGAAATGCTGTCTAAGATTTGCATTGCCATACCAACGGAATTAATCCTCTCCAAGGTTTGTGTGTAACCTGCGGCTTGCTGGATTGTAGAACGGTAGAGAAACAGGAAAGTAGCTCCAATGAACTCAGTGATGACACCGGCGAGGCCGCTAATGACTGCTGGAGTTATGGCACCTGATTGGGCTGCAAAAGCACTTCTGATTCCGTAAAGAATAAAGCCAAAGCCAACCGCCATTACCAATACACTAAGCCAGAATATATAGTTGATTTGACTCAAATTTCGATCAAAGTAAAGCTCTAACTTTACTCGAGCTAAATCCCAAGCTGGTTTTGCTTTTTCAGGTTCCTTTTCAACCCGCTCAATAACCCTCTCTAGCTCTCTATTCTCAGGGGGCCCCCGAGGTCAGGGGCAGCCGATTTCAAGAAGAAAGATCGCACTTGTTGTCTAGGTAACGACAAAACAAGTGTCGCAATAAGTACCGACAAACTAATGCATGTCAGTATCCAGGATGTGTATAGCGTTACACTGACGACAAAGATCGACCGCGGCGTCCAAACCTGTCGAGTGTCAAGCGCAGAAGCTAGAATCACATCCCGCATTGAAGATTAATTCATGCGACCCTCATGGCGTTTGAAGAAATCCTGATAGCCGCCCGTTGAAGGTGACAACTCTCCGATTATTGGACCATCGAGGTTAAATCCGACTTTTAGAACTTTTTAGTTGAGTGTGGTCTAATCTCGTTCATTGTTGGGGTGAGGAACTAAGAGTCCGATCTAAGTGTCGGCCGTTTTGGTTTCCGCCAACCGAAAATGCCGGCGCGGGGATCGAATCTTCGTCTTCCTCATCTGTGGGAAGCCGAAACATAGCCTTTATGCTTCTGAGCTACTGAGCAATATGGATTCAAGAGCTTCGATGGACTTCAGTATTGCTATTGGCTTTCTGACATCTCCCAACAATACCGGCAGTTGAGGCGAAGCAAGTACCTGTCGAGTGAATTCCGCAATTCGCTTGTCTGTGAAAAACAAATCAACGTAGGGTAGATACGACAAATGTTCAAGGTCGTAATAGTTACTCGCTTCGTCTACCGCGGTTGCCTTTCTCATCTGAATCAGGACGGCATTTTTTAACCACCAGCCCGGACAATCTTCCGGCAAGATACGCTGCAAGGGTAGTGTCAAATATTTTGTGTAAACGATCGTTTTTGTTTTAGCGTCAGCATCTTGATTGTTATTAGCAGTAGGGGCTGTGGGAACGGTGGAAAAACGCGGTTTGTTTTTCCACGGTTTCCATAGCCCGGATTTTTGCCTAGCAGTTCAATTCTTGAGCGTGCGCTATTCAACCGGCAGGCGGTTTTCGTAAACGATGGCAAAACGGTTGAGCGCAGCTTTCCAGTCGGGCACTGACCTGGTCCACTTTTTCGCGATGTTGCGCAACGCCAGATAGAGTAGTTTGAAAACCGCCTCATCGTTGGGGAAGGAGCCACGCGCTTTCGTCACTTTGCGCAGGGACATGTTGAGCGACTCAATCGCGTTGGTCGTGTAGATCGCCTTACGAATCTCCGGCGGGTGCGCGAAGAATGGAATCACGCGCACCCAGTGGCTGCGCCAAGACTTCGCAATGGTAGGAAACTTCGCATCCCACTTCAGGCTAAACTCAGCCAGTCTTTGTTCCGCCTGCGCTTCGGTCGCGGCGCTGTAGATAGTCTTCAAGTCGGCCGCCACTTCCTTACGTTGTTTCGAGCCCACATAGTTCAGGGAATGTCGCACCAGATGCACAATGCACAGCTGCACTTCGGTTTGCGGAAAAACGGTCTCAATCGCTTCGGGAAAGCCTTTCAGCCCGTCCACGCAGGCGATGAAGATGTCTTGGACGCCGCCATTCTTTAGTTCGGTCACCACTTGCAGCCAGAACTTGGCTCCTTCCGTCTGTGCGATCCACAAGCCCAACACTTCTTTCAGCCCACTCAAGGTAATGCCGATCGCCAGGTAAATCGCTTTGTTTCTGACGTGCCCGCTGTCACGCACTTTGAACTGGATGGCGTCCAGATACATGATCGGGTAGACCGCCTCGAGTTGCCGGTTCTGCCACGTCCTGACTTCGTCAAGCACTTCGTCCGTCACGTTCGAGATCAACGCCGGCGAGACTTCCACGTGGTAAATCTCTTCCAGATGCTGCTGAATCTCCCGCGTTGACAAGCCGCGCGCGTACAGCGAAATGATGTTCTCATCGAAGCCCGTGAAGCGCGTCTGATGCTTCTCGATGATCTGCGGCGCGAAGGTCCCGTTACGATCCCGCGGCACCCCGATCGGCATCGTGCCAAAGCTACCCTTGAGCGTTTTAGCCGACTTCCCATTGCGCGAGTTGCCGCTTTTGTGTCCCGCTACGTCGTGCTTTTCGTAGCCCACATGCTCGGTCAGTTCTGCCGCCATGGCCCGCTCCAGCAACTGCTTCGTTAACTGCTTCAACAGCCCGTTCTCCCCGATGATGTCCTCGGGCTTTTTGTAGTCTTTCAGCAGATTGTCAATCAGCTCATTGTCGATGGTCATCTTTTCTCCTGGACCAACCTTAACCCGGTTAGTCGTTAATGACCATTTACACAAAACTATTTACACCCTCGCTGCAAGACGGTCTCCAATACCGCTTCATCATGCACGCTACATACTTCATCAAGAAACATTTGAACTACTTTCTTGAATACGTACTCCTGGCTTAGTACATCCGTGTGTTTGCGAAAGCTTGTCTTGTCCTCTGTAACAACCTCAAGAAATTCAGCGAGAGCATTGACATTGCCTACTTCACCTACACGGTTGGCGAACTGCTCAATCAAATCGCGGACCTTATCGAACTGCTCGTCAATTATCTCCTGCGGAGCAACGTCGCGGAGGCTCTGTGGTATGTTCGTGCGCCCTTCTTCCAGCTTTTGTAAGACCTCTGCGATATGTTCAGGCTCTAACTTAGAGGTTTCCATCTTTGAGAGGCGATGTCTCTCGTAATTAGTGCCGACTTCTCTACTGTTAGCCTCCGCACTGACTGTATTCATATCGTAGAATGCTTCAATGAAGTTGCGATATACATCCAGTGTTTCAAGCTGCTTGAAGAGTTCTACCTGAGTCGGTTCTGTAAGTAGCTCTGGGAGCCCTTCGGTGTAACGGCTAAGCCCCGCACCTTGACTACTCACCATGCCGTTCCTCACGAGGGCACCGTAAATCTCGCGATTGTGCAGCAGTCTTAGAGCTGCCGGTACATCTTCGGCTAGCACCAAGTCGCAACGGATAGGAAGAAAATCTTTTAGAAGATCGTAACGCGCTTCTCGCCCTGCCTGAGCTTCATAACGACATATTTCCTGAATATGCGTCATTGTCAGAGCTAGAGTGCAATGGCGCTCTTTCCACACTGCTATGAACTGTGAGAAACGGTCTTGATTAGTACGTCTCACCTCGGCGAGCAGATGAAGATGACTGGTATCGAGATAAATAACAGGCATAGTCCGTAGACACTAACGCGTGCTTCACGCGTAGTGATGAAAGGACGGCGACGACTCATGCTGCTTTTAACAATGGAAAGCTCTCAAAATTGAACTTGGCAGCTTCTTCGGTTAACTCAAGCACTGGCCTTTCCTCCAGGTTCACCACGAAGACTAAACCGAATAAGTCGATTGCAAAGAGTGTCCCTTCTGCACTAGGAATGTGCGTTATATGTCCCTCGGAGTGAGGCTCAAAGTGGGTGCGCATTAGAAAATTGTTATTAACACCCACGCCATTCTTGATAAATTCTCTAGCGGCATTGAACCTACTACTACAAGCTTGCTCATGCCCGTCAGCAAGAGCAACCATGCCGAGAGCAATCTTATAAAGAGCCCTACCTAAGAGATTAAAGTTTATCTTTTTAACCTTCCCTTCCACTTTGAAGGAAATGGTCCCGTCCTCAAGCTTCTTCTCATTCTTAATACCCCCAGTCTTATCTTTTGCCGTAATCTTAATGTGGCGGGGGCTAGTCTTCTTCATCGACATATTTTGAAAGTTCGCATGAGGAAGCTTCCCGGCCTTTGTATAGGGCGTGAAAAATACCCGTAACCACGCAACTGGCTCAAAGTTTATTAAATAGCTGTCTAAATCGGAGAACACGTCATTATTGCATTTATCGCAGACGTACCCTTTCGGAAGGACTAGCACGTCATTGCCTAAGGACTCAGGGATTATGTGCTCTTCGGAGGTAAAACTTTCCTCAGAAGTTAGGCAATACATGCAAAGATTTATTGGAGGACTTCCGTTGACTAGGGACTTATATTTTTCGCTCCTCTGTATTTCCAGGATGAGACTGAAGAGCGCAGAAGCAAGTCCAAAGCCGGCTCGGGTGTAGTCATAAAACTGATGCCAAAAGAACGCCCCTGCGATGGGCATGCTCAGGATACCGCGAAGATAGTCCGCGGCTGCATCATCGTCTTCAAAGTAGCCGCCACTAGAAAGGGTCTGATAGATTTTTTCAGCGGTGAGGTCTTCACCGTGTATGTTGATTGTCCCATACCCTTGGCTCATTCTTTCAACGAAAGGTTCAAAACTTTCTACCGCTCCCTCGGGAAGTTCATCCCTAAAATGCTCTGTTAAGAGCGACCATACATTCTTGAAATAAAGAGAATCCGAGGGGTTGAGAAATCGGCGCATTAGCACGACAAACCGCACCGTCTCTTCTTCGTTAGGAGTTATATTCTGAGCGGAGAGACTATTACCTTCTGCTCTAATTTGAAGGCTAAAGGAGCCACTATCAGCCAGTCTGGATGCGACTTCTTTTACCTTATGGTAGTGCCGTTTGTAGTCTCTAAACATCACGGCGCAATAATATCATTATCGAGCTTTAGCACGCGGTCCGGTCCGCAGTCGCCAGACTCGGATTATTAGTCGTTGCCGCTCAGGATGACCTGACTTCAAATAATTACCGGCCTTCCGTGCCAACTCAATCGTGTTTTGAGTGCTTTGAGATCCATGACAGACTCACCGAAGTACCGTCCGCGGTATCCCTTTTCTAGCCACGAACACCCGATCTTCATCACCCAGGGCTGCATAAATCTGTGCCGTCCTGTACGGAGAGACGTAACGCCGCTCTGGCAATTCCAACAGCTACGAGGATCTTCTCCGCCCGGTTGTTGGAAACCTGAACCATTGTCAACCTGCTAACACGACGTTCCCCTGCTTGCGAGGGCGCTGATATTATTCGGTATGTGCCAGCTCAACCCAATGCGCAACAGCTGTTATTCGTAAAGCAGTTTTTTGACGAGGGTCAAACGCTAGCTTCCCGCGAAGACACCTTTTCAACGTCAAGAGCCATCCTATTTCTGGATTTAGCTGTCGAGCAAATGCTTCAGGCGATCGTTGCATCCCTCAATCCTACGAAGCACTATCAGAACGAGCCCAAATGGCACGAACTTTGGGCGGACGCGTCTAGCGCCCTAAAAAGTCACAACAGCAATCTTCGCAATCACGGTAAGCTTTCGAATCTTCGCAAGGATCGAAACCGCGTTCAGCACGCGGGGGCCACTTACCACTTCTCGCAAGCGCGTGGCTATGTACCGCCAACAGAGGACATGATTACGCACGCATTCCGGGACGTATATAACTTGGATTTTCAACGTTACAACCTCTTGGCTCTGATTAGTAATGAAGACTTACGCCAATGGCTGCAGGATGCCGAACAGATTCTTCACGAGGGTGGTCCTATGTTTACGGTCGCCGCCTGCAACTATGCACATCGTCTTGTCATTGAAGCAGTTCAAACACAAACGCGGGGTCGCAGTAGTCTGGGTAGCGGTATCGGCCCACTCCCCGGAGGCATGGACATACGTGATAGTGCTCGGTTATACCGCGTGTTGGATGACCTTAACAAAGACTTGAGGCGGGAGATCATCAGCCTGGAAGAAGAAGTGGTTGCAATCGGCGTTGGAGTCTCCATTTTAGAGGCTCGTCGGTTCCGAACGTCCGGTAATTTGGTTAGTGTGAGCGTCTATCAAGATGGACAAATGCATATTAACCACAAGTCGGGATCAGTCGATGAGCGAACTGAAGCAGCAAAGTTTATGCTTGACTACCTGTCCAGATTGATAAGGTCGATTGAAGAAACGTACGTAGGTGTTCTGAAGGAACTGAAGATCAAGATACCACTCAAGGAACAGACAGTCGTTAAGGACGCCCAAAATGCACCCTGAGAAAAATTAACCGGATGAAGGTATTCATATATGGTGATTAAATCCGGGAACGGGGAACTTATCGACACAGCGCAACGGAGAAGGCCGCGTCCGGGATCGCGACGAGCTGAAGCAAATGGCCCAAGCTATTTACCTGGCCGCGGATCCCCTTTCATATAACCCAGAAACCGGTTCATTCTAAAGAGGAGAAGAGTTATGCCGTACGTTACAGTCGGAAAAGAGAACTCAACAAACATAGAGCTCTATTATGAAGACCACGGCTCAGGTCAGCCTGTGATTTTGATCCACGGATATCCATTGAGCGGCGCTTCGTGGGAAAAGCAGTTACCGCTGCTACTGAATGCGGGATATCGAGTCATCACTTACGACCGGAGAGGCTTCGGCAAATCCAGTCAGCCGACGGAGGGCTACAACTACGACATGTTTGCGGACGACCTCCGTGAATTGATCACTCAACTCAAACTGGAGGATTTTGCGCTTGTTGGATTCTCTATGGGCGGCGGAGAAATAGCGCGTTACTTGGGAACCTACGGCTCAAACGGTGTGAGCAAAGCGATAATTATTGGTGGCGTGCCTCCGTTTCTACTCAAGACTGACGATAATCCTGAAGGCGTGGACGCGAGTGTGTTCGAGGGCATTAAGAAAGCAGTGGCCACGGACCGCTACGCATTCTTCACGGAGTTCTTCAAGAACTTTTACAACTCGGATCCATTACTCGGTAACCGCGTCAGCAAGGACGTCATGCACGCAAGTTGGAACCTTGCGGCCAGCGCATCGGCCACAGCCAGTCTGGCGTGCGTTTCGACCTGGATCGAAGACTTCCGAAAAGATGTCGCGCGCATCGATGTGCCGACACTGGTCATTCACGGCGACGAGGATCGCATTGTACCGCTTTCAGCAGCGGGCCAGCGCACCGCGAAACTCATCAAAGGTGCTCGCCTGTTCGTGGTGAAAGGTGGGCCACACGCCATCACCTGGACGCACGCAGAGGAAGTAAATGCCGAACTGTTGAGCTTTCTTGGCCAACCCGCGGGCAGAAGCACTGGCGGTGTGGCCTAGGAAAAAGTCACCGCCTAGCTAAAATCTGGCTACGCATTACGCAATCGTGGTCGGCGAGTATGCTTCTGCCGCCGCTTCGCCGATGATGCCGGTGCCGAACCTGTCTTACCACTGTTGAAACGGCATGACGCTGCTGGTCCTAATTCTGATTCTCGTTGCGCCTTATCTGATACTTACTCTGGCTGGAACGTGGATTCCAATTTCCGGATCGTGCCAGCCATAAGAGCGAGAATCGGTCTTTCCCTCTTTTTCATCTTCACGGCCATCGGACATTTCATCCGGACTGAGGAAATGGCGGCGATGCTTCCGCTCGCTGTTCCATTTCGCATTGAGTAATTTATTTGACCGGCGTCCTTGAGTTGCTGGGAGCTGTCGGCGTGTGGATTTCGGGACTGACTCGGCTTACGGGTTTGCTTCTGATCCTGATGCT
Source organism: uncultured Acidobacteriota bacterium (assembly GCA_963826255.1). Classification (GTDB taxonomy): domain Bacteria; phylum Acidobacteriota; class Blastocatellia; order Pyrinomonadales; family Pyrinomonadaceae; genus PSRF01. The sequence goes on along the minus strand of CAWGWK010000002.1, from coordinate 2,491,512 downwards.
GATTGGAATTTTGCCGGCGAATATTTATTCAGCTATCAATCGGATTGAGTTCGGCGGCCATGGCGCCAGCCCGGCTTATCTACTAATCAGAATACCGTTTCAGTTGTTTGTCATTTGGTGGATCGGCTCGGACTCGTTGAAGTGCGCGTACCTTCGACCGTTTGGCGTTGGCAGCCAGGTGTTTTCCAATCGCACTGCGCAAAGGCGTTGCCGCCAGCCGCTCCTAATAGAACGATGGCGATAAAGGTCGGAACGATCCACCACACAAGGGAACGCGGAGTATTTTTCATTTTAGAATGTCCTAAAGGCGCGCCAACGTACGTGAGCTGTTGGTTCCAGAAGGTCCAGGTGATTCCAGAGAGACTGGGAAGGGAGTGAGCTAAGCTCGTTTCACCCGTCATCATGGGCTCAATACTGGTTAGATGTCAATTGGAATGCCTTTAGCCAGGAGTACCTGGCACAACCGCGCCAACAAGACAAATGGCGGATCCTTGTCATCGAATCCCTTCTGTGCGAGTTCCAGCTCAGGAGCTTCAGGGAGAGACTGACAAAGTTACTGAACACGCCATTCGTCAATAACTCCGCCGGCTGACGCAAAGCAACTCGCCTTTCTAACAGAGGCATTTCATGATCGGCTACCGCGAAAAGCGCAGGGGTTTCGAAACCGATTTAGCTGGACAGCTTCCGCTGAACACCTCGCAGGCATCTTGCAGAACTTCACATGGCATAACGCGCCGGATACTGGTGAGGCTGAAATTCTAAGGCTGAAATTCTTGAACCAGTGGCGCTCGAAGGTGTAGATTGACACGCATGACCTTACCTAACGCTCAGATCTTTTCTGGACTCGCTCTCGCGCAGGAACCCGTTCAACCCAAGGAAGAGTTCGAGCAGAAGCTCCAGCAACTCGCTCTTGATACAGCAAAAGACGAGAAAACGGGATTTTGCGCGCTCCAGCTGACCCACTACAAAACGGATCTGGAACTAGCGGAGAAACACCTGGGTTCGGATGGTAAGTGGGCGGGTACTTGCCTCTTTCGTGTCGGCGAATACTATAGTGGCGCGCGTGAATTTCCGCTCGCGGAATATTTTCTCCGGCGCGCGGTAAATGTCTTTGGGAAGACCCCTAGTCTAGCCCCAAAAGGCCATGCGGCAGCATTACAAGAGCTCGCATATGTTTACGATCACATGGGCGACCTCAGCCGCGCTGAGCCACTTTATCAGCAAGCGCTCACAATAAGTGAACAAGTGTATGGCGCCGACTCACCTCAGGTGGTCCATTTGCTTAACGCGCTTGGCGTGCTTTATCAGGGGAAGGCGAATTACGAACTCTCAGTACAGATGTTGCAGCGCGCGCTCGTCATGGGTCGAAAGCATTACGCAGCGGACGCTCCACATATTGCCGTACTGCTGGGCAACCTGGCTGACTCCTACGAATCCCTCGGTGATATAGGTAAGGCCGAAGATCTTCTCAAGCAAGCTATTGCGGCGCTCGAAAAACCAGTCGGCCCATCGAAGCTTGAATTGGAAATCGGAAAACCGCAAAATCCCAATCCCGCGAATGTGCCGAAGGCGGTACTTAACCACCTGGCAACATTCCTCAACAACCTCGGTACGCTGTACGAAGTCCACGATCTCGTCAAAGCGCAACCGTTACTGGAACGGGCCCTTGCGATGCGAGTCGAGCTCTTGGGCGAGGATCACCCGGATGTAGCTGTCACCCTAAACAATCTCGCAATGGTCGATTGGCGGCGGGGGGACTTGAAGCGTGCTGAAGAGCGTTTTCAGCAGGCGGTGAATATTGGACTAGAGTCCCTGGGTCCGGCTCATCCGAAGGTAGCCGATTTTTTGGCGAACCTGGCCTTCCTTTTGGTCGCTAAAGGCGAAAAAGGACGCGCCGTGAGCTTGCTGACAGAAGGGATGAATAATATTGAACGTCACCTCCCGCAAATGCTGTCGACCGGATCAGAGAAGCAGAAGCGACTCTACATGGAAAGCATCTCCGAAGGTACAAGTGGGATGGTGTCGCTACATCTCCAGTCGGTGCCCGACGATCCTCAGGCGGCGCGATTGGCTCTGAGCACGTTGTTTCGGCGCAAGGGTCGAGTGCTCGACGTCATGAGCGGCCAGGTGGCCTCTTTGATGAATCAATCAGGCGCCGCTGATGAGGAATTGCTAAAAAAGCGCGCAGCCGCACAAGCACAACTATCAGGCCTTGAGGTCGGCAGTAAAAACACCGGAAAATACAAGGCCAAGATTGAAGCGGCAAGATCAGAGGTGCAAGCACTTGAGAGGCAGATTAGCGAACGCGCTGCCGCGCGAGGGATAGACCTCAGTCGCGTTTCCATTGAGGCTGTTCAGGCAGCCCTGCCGACTAATTCAGCCCTCGTCGAAATAGTCAAATATCGGCCCGTCACGGTGACGTCCAGCGCGACGAGATGGGAAGCCCCGCACTATGCCGCCTATGTCTTGAAAACTACGGGTAACCCTTTGGCGATTGACCTCGGCGAGGCAAAGAAGATTGAACAAGAAGTGAACCTTCTGCGGAGAGCATTGAGTGGCCCAAGGCGTAGCGATGAAGCGTCCCTGGCCCGCTACGCCTTGTCGGCCAGGAGAGTCGATGAGGCAGTCATGCGGCCTATCCGCAAGCTGCTGGAAAACACCAATCAAATTTTGATTGCGCCGGACGGTGCATTCAACTTCGTACCCTTTGCGGCTTTAAAGGATCAACAGAATCACTACCTCGCAGAAAACTACACTTTTACTTACTTGACGAGCGGTCGTGATCTTTTGCGAATGCGGGAGCGCTTGCCGAGTAAGCAAGGCCCGGTCGTGATTGCTAACCCACTCTTTGAACTACCTGCGCCACAGAACCAGCAGCCGGGGCTCACGGCGCCTTCGACTGGAACGCGCTCGGCCAATTTCGGGCTTTTTGAGCCGCTCGAAGGTACCGGTGAGGAAGCCGAGGTCGTGTCGGACATCCTGGATAACTCTCAGGTATTTACCGGAGCGCAGGCAACCGAGGCTGTATTGAAACAGGTGAAAGCTCCCAACATTCTGCACATCGCCACACACGGGTTCTTCCACTCAGAACGCATAAAGGCAGAACCGGCGAAAAACGCTGGACTAAGAGCCGGCGCGTCGAGCTTAGGTAGCCGGCTGGCAGAGAATGTGCTTTCGCGTTCCGGACTTGCGCTGGCTGGCGCTAATCAAACTGATGATGGTCAGGGAAACGATGGTATCTTCACCGCGCTTGAAGCCAGCGTTCTCGATCTGCACGGTACGAAGTTAGTCGTGCTGTCGGCGTGTGAGACCGGCCTTGGCGAAGTGGAAAGCGGTGAGGGGGTCTATGGGCTGCGACGGGCGTTGGTGTTAGCCGGAGCCGAAAGTCAGATGATCAGTTTATGGCAAGTGAATGACAAAGCGACGCGGGATCTCATGATAGCTTTCTATGAAAATCTACAATCTCGCATGGGTAGGTCAGAAGCGCTGAGGCAGGTGCAACTAAAGCTTATCAAGAGCGATCGGTACAAGCATCCATACTTTTGGGCCGGGTTTATTTTGTCGGGCCAGTGGGGACCGCTGTAGAAGGAGCACCAGTTCAGCAGAGAGTCGCGAATTCGGGGCCGTCTGAAAATGAAGTGCCTGCAAGATAATCGACTTGCGGCGCAGCTCGTTTGTTATGAGGCGCGCAGTTGGTAACAAGTCGTTTTCGCGCTTCGCGCTCAGTGCGGACGGGACGCCCGCGATCCCAGGATTATGTTGACCGGTGCATCTCGACGAAACTGCATCAGTACAGAATTGCGGAGAGTCTGGACGAATTAAATGCTCAGGCTAAACATGATCAGCCGTCCTATCAACGCCATTGATTGAATCAGGGGGTGGTCTCTTCCAGTAAATCAAATGCAGAGTACGAAAGCATATCTCCGGTGGTCCTTTGCTTTGCGAGCCACAAGTCTGGCGTGTTTGCTTCTGGCTAGTGCTACTGAGATCCAGGCGCAGCAAACGTTTCGTTACGTACTGGATGTCAACGTCCAATAGTTGGGAGGCCGGCAAAGACGCGTTTCACTTCCACCTTGTTCCATCTCAATTTTGCGTTTGGACTCTGGTGCTCGTGATCTAAGCCCAAGGCATGTCCGAACTCATGTAGAACCACTCGTTCATATTCTTCATCCTCGTTGTCGTCCTTGAGCCATGCGAAAGTCATCGTCGGTTGGTCTTTTGGGTAGTATTGTTCTATTAGAGCGTCGCTCCGAGCGCTGACCATGAGCCATTGCCAATGAAAGAGATCCGAATTTCTGCGTTGTCAGACGTGACGAACTTGAATTCGAAGTTGGCGTATTTTTCCCAAATGTGAGCCTTGGCTTCTACTTTTCTTTTCTGTCGCGCACTGCCGTCTAAGAACTTACATTTTCAGTTCCCGACGGTCCGTCCATCTTGTTAACCACGGCATGACAGCACGTTCTTCTGCCTGAGCTGGAGTTGGCCTAGGTTTGTACTTCTCCGGCACGACCCGATCAAAGCAAAGTTTAAGCTCCTCTGCGCCTCTCGAAGTCCTGGTTTTGCTTGTGGTGTTTTTGGTGGACATTGGAGCCTCCTTCAAACCATCGATTCAGTTGAGAGCATTGGCGATGGTGTCGAGCAAACAAACTCCACCAGCTGCAGACGGCCTCAGCTTGATCAATTAGATCCGAAGCTACTTCAAACCCTTCAACGAACGTAGGTTTTGGATTTCAAAAGCCGCTCGTACGTCTCCCGATGCACACACAATATGAAGGTGTCGGGACGTTGGAAGCTTAGTTTGTGATCCTAAATATCAGTGCTCGCTGAAGTGCGGCATCGTGAACAGACTAACGTAGCTCAGTACCGACCGCCTCCTTACAGATCTACTATTGTGCTGAGATAATCTGTCTGATATGCGCGAACTTTGCTACGGATTGCGGGACCGAGATCAATAAGTGAAGGACGATTTATCGAAATCTTGCCGCTATTTGCTCTAAAGCTCGCTTTCGCGTTCTTGTATTTGAAGAATAAGACCTGTGTAATCGCATTCTGCGCCTCGATTAGGCAAGCAAGGAGTGAGACGAAAACGTCGCCAGCTTCCTGTTTCTCGACCAAACCGATCTGAAATCGAGCGATCTTCGCTTTTTGCGATTCTCGACTGAAGATTGTCAGCCATGAACTGTCCGGCTTCATCCCCTTTAAGGCGCTGACAGTAGACGCGATGATCGCCAATGCAGCCGGAGCCGGACCCAGCGCGACCGCCATCACTTCCATAATTTTCTCGTGAACCTCAACCGCATTCCCCTTGGCGGTGTAATCGGTCCAGCCGCTTTCCTGCAGTGTCCATCCGACGTTTTGCAGCACTGTCGAGTATTCCTTGAACCATTCCAAAGGCGCGGTTTCTGCTGAAGCTCGTTTATTTGCGACGAGCTGCGCCAGCAAAGCGGAATCTGAGATTGCTTCTCGAACGTTGGCGTCTACTCCTTGGGCGAATGAGAACAATCCCGAGCCCACGACTTGCGCTTGAATTTTTGCCTTGTCGAATATCTCTCCTGCTTCAGTGGCAGCGTCTTGTGAGATAATCCCGCGTGGTACACCGGCAAGATCGATTGATTTGACAAATTCTCTAGCCCGCTCTTTGTCGAATTCCATAGTGGTTTCCTCCGGTGGCTCATTGTAAATACGATTGGCTGCGAGCGTCCACTTTTTTAGACTCAGAAAGCAGAGTAACTATTTCGCTTTACTGTCTGCGCTTCCAGGTCATCAACTAGTCTTGCTAAGACCCACGAAACGAAACGTTGCCAATGAACGGCCTTTTTGATAATTGACGGACACAACTGGAAAGGAGAAGCCAGATGAACCGTGATGTCGCGATCGCAATTGGTGTGGCCGATGCAGAGCGCCTTCCTTATCTCGCTGGAGCGGTTAACGGCGCTCGTGTGTTTCACGATTGGGCATCGAAGGTCGGATACGATTCGAAGCTCATAACAGACGAGAATGACCAAGAGCAAGTCACAATTCCACGGCTGCGTAGCGAACTTGAATCAATGCTAACGTCCGGAGGTGGTCCAATCCACCGGATGGTACTCTACTTTGCAGGCCATGGCTTGATCCGGGAGGCTGAAGAGGGTCTCTGGCTGTTATCTGATTGGTATAGCGAACAACGCGCGGTCGCAATCGAAGTGCTCAAACGGCGGCTGTATGATCACAACATTCAGCAGATCGCTATCTTTGCAGACTGCTGTCGCTCCCTTCCGCAGGACATTCGGGCGGCCGATCTTACCGCTGACGGTGTATTGGGTCGCGGACCGGTCCCGTATGTGAAGACACCGGCTATTGATAAGTTCATCGCTACGCTGGACGGCACCACCGCCTTCATGGTGCCGGGCGCAATCCCTAACCAAGACCGTTGTCTCTTTTCCGGGGTGCTAATGGAAGGACTTTGGGGAAAGTCCGAGGCGCTATCGAAGCTTCTGAAGGATAAAGTAACAAGTCGGAGCCTTGGCGCATATCTCCAGGATGAGGCTCCGAAACGTGCAAAGCTCTACAAGCGTAAGTTGTCGCCCCAAGTCCTCCCCTCCTTCCCAGAGGACGACGACATTTACTTCTATTCCGGTCCCGGCACACCACCGAGGCCACCAACCTTCTCAGAATGGCCGCCACCCAGTGTCGTCATCGGGGTTGAGACCCGTGAGATCGATGCAGTCAGGTCTCGTAAAGCTCAAAAGACCGCGTCCTCTGAGCGATTAATCGAGACGATTCGCAACCAACCACGCCCGGAGCATTTCGAAACCGGGGCAGGCTTTGCTGTGGACGGCGGATCTGTCACAGGTATTTGGACACCGGCTGACCTGCTCGCGGAAAAGCTCGGCCAAACCAATTGGTGGCGACTGGAGCACAAGTCGAATTTCGAGCTCCGCAAGTCAGAGCCAGTGCTGATCGAGTTTGATGACGGAGTCTTCGCAGCAGTCGCTGCAATACCGCACTTCATTGCTACGATCATCCGTAACGAGCGTGGAGTATCTGCTCTGATTTATCGGCGAGTATATGAACCAGTGGACACCGCGGCTGATGCTGAAAGGGTGATCGCCGAAATGGAAAGAGGCGCACTACGTGCTGACGATGCGATCAACATCGCAGTGAAACTGAGGCAAGCAAAGCATTCCGATCCAGTGCTTGGCGTCATCAGCGCCTATCTCTACGATTCACTCGGCGACATCGATAGCATTCGCAGGATGGCTTACTATTATGTCTCGTACGGCCAGCCGATTCCTTATGATATAGCCTTGCTCGCGCAGTTGCGTGGAGAGTTGCGAGACGATGGAATTCTGCGGGCACACGTCCCCGCTGTAAACAAGCGGGAAGCGCGTACAGAAGCGGAGCAGGAGTACGAATGGACTCACTCAGCTACTCCGGCAGTGGACGGTGAGGTTGGCGGACTTTGGCCTTGGATGCGGCAGGGCTGGCCTTTCCTCGACGAGCCCTCTGATGACGAATCTACTCTAGTCACTCGGGGATTGGTCGAAGTGGGCCGCCACCTTACTCCAGGGCGGTTTACTACGGTTGACCGGGTGGGAGCGGTTGAGTTAGCCAGGATCTTCGATCTCGCGAGACCGGTCGAGCTCGACCTAGTTTCTGCTTAACCTTGGGGCTAAGATGGCGCTACGTGTTGATACAAGAACAGATGAAGTGATACTTCGACGACCGCGTCGCGCGTAGATACTGGTTCGTATCGTTTTCGTAAGACTAAGTAATGTGCGGTGCGCCGGACTTAAAATGCGTTGCCCGAAAGGACGTGCGTTCGACTCCCGCCCTCGGCACCACTCGGATTTTGTAATTGCTCTAATGACTACTCTTATTCACGCGAGCGCTTAACCCTGTCACAACTAAGGCACAAAGTTTTGGGTTTACACGCGCATTACTGAGGATTTCGTCTAGAGCTTTTATCTCCACTGCCGACCCGATACTAACCTTCAACAGACCATTTTATCTGCTCTGCATTCGATTCGCCTGTGCCGCCCCCGAGTAGCAAAGACATAGCAAACAGGCGTATTGGACCAGTAAACTGGTAAAATCCCACTTCTCTAAGTAGTGAGAAAGGGCAATCCACAGTAACTATGGCTGGATTAGTAGGAGTCAAAAACGCGTTCGATGTTTTGCTTGCAAGCGAGGACGTGTCTTCTCGTTTCAAGCAAGAAGCTTTATTACTCGACAAAATCGCCTTTCATGGGTTTGAGCTGGTTACCGAGGCTGAGTCGGTTTCTAAAGAGCTGTTGAGTGAGTTTTTATGGCTTCAGGAACAGGGTATTATTTTTATTCCACCAGCCCCTAAAGACAGAAGGAAAAACCGACTTAGCAAAGCTTATAAACAATACAGGCAAGGTTCTGAAAATCTAATCGAGCTGGTTAGTGAACTAGAGGCTAAGCGAAAAACCGATGAGCAAATTAAGATGCTCTATGAAATGGTAATTGTCGCTCACCAACTTGATACTAGGGCACTCTGTCTTTACCTTCGCGAAGTCAATCACATGGATGCGTGTTGGTCCTTTTCCCATTCTTGTCACGAGTATTTCTCTGAAGCAAGTCCGCGTGCGGTGTTGGAAATCATTCTTCCAAAAATGCCAGTCCCGAGTGTTAACACATCTTGGGAACAGATTATCGAATTTCGTAACGACCCTGATTCTCAATCCAAATTCCTGGCATTGCGTGAATGGATGAACGACGTTGTTCGTAATAAACTTTCATTGATTGAGGTCGAACAAAAAGCCGACTATTTAATCGACCAATACAAGCAGCAAATCAAGTTACATAAGATGAAATCAAACCCAGGTTTTTTTCAAACAATGATTGTGTCTGGCAGCGAGGCAATTGAGAACTTGGTAACCGCAAAATGGGGCAGGCTTAGCAAGCAACTGTTTTCATTCCGACAAAGACAGATAGATTTATTGGAAACAGAGCTAAAAGCAACAGGTCGAGAACTCGCATATGTTGTAAAAGCCAACGAAAGATTTCGCTCATAGAAGCGTCTAGGCTTTTAATTCTCTATGATATGTAACAATACTGTCTCACTGGCTTTGAAATTGTGAGACGATTGGCAAGTCGAGAATTGGAGTTAGGTATGAGCAAAAGAAAAGGCGCACCGGACGCACCCGGAATGAGGGGTGAGCGTTCACGCACACAGCGAGGCCCTCTGCGAGAGAAGCGCGGTGACACGCGAGTGGATACTATTGAAAAGAAATATGACGTCGATCTTGGCATGCGTGGTGACGCGCATCTTGACACGGCGCTCAAGCATCATAACGTGGACTCGCTGCACGAATTGATCGAGAAACTCAAGTAACCCCCACAAGGTTGATCATTGGAGTTAATGCTAAGTGAACTGAGGTATGTCAACTGCTTGCAGAAGTTTGACTATTAGCTCAGTTATAGAGCATTCACCCGTATGTTGCATCCATAAAGGGCTTATCGTTTCGGCTGTTTTTAGATTGCGCTCAAAATGCGCTCTTTTCCTAGCTGGTCCATATCGCCGCAAATGTATTTTCTCTTTCAGTTTACTGGGACCCCACCCGATCAGTTCGGCTTCGTAAGCTCGTGATGATTTGATTTTCTCTGAATTTGCTCTTCCGAATTCGGGCCAGTTGGCGTAAATGCTCGCACGGAAATCGATGGTCCGTTTCCCCTATTTAGGCTGGACGAGAAACTGGGAGGAGCGCTATGCGAAGCGCCAATGTGGTGTAGGAAATCTGGAGCGGGTGATGGGACTCGAACCCACAACCCTCAACTTGGGATCTAATCCCGGTATTGCGGGAGAGATTTTGCTGATGACTGGTTACGACTTTGAGAGACCTTTCATAAGTCAGGACGCAATGCAGACATACGTGTTAACCGATCGGATTGTTGCACAGAGATACGGCAAGACAGTGAAGGCTACTCCCCTGTCGAATATCGAATACAAGATTCGCTTTGATCGGCTCAGACGAGAAAACAACATGAAGCCACCGCCGAGCTGCGGCAGAATCTTTCCTGGCTACCTCGTTGTCCGGAAACTGAATACTCCAGCGCAGTATGAAACATGGATGCCGGATGATGTGTTTGAGGAGATCTACCAAACAATTCTGGCCTGAGTTCATCAATGACCGTCTGAGCAATTTGGTGCGAGAATGATTGTCAGCCTACCGCTTTGGTTGGATAACCACCTTAACAATTAGTTCGCCTTCGTTTCGACTTAACTCTTCAAGCCCGGCAGGATTCCGGATGTAGTGGTCAGGATCGTAAACGAAGCAATACACAAGCTTGCAATCATTACGCGCTTTATATCTCTCGATGTCAACAATCAACTCTTTGCCGACCTCATTGTCTCGCAGGTTTGAGCGTGTCTTTTTCACTTCGACGATAATTCCTTCTTTTTTCAAAACGAAGTCGGTTCGTGAAGATGCGCCGGCTCTTTGGGGAACAGGATCTTCTCGTCTGACATCGGTAAAGAAGATCCACAGTAATGCGTGCAGTAATTCCTGAACGTCGTACTCGCTTTGAACAGGCGGTCGTGACGGTGATTTGTGTCCTCGTTTCAGTTGATTGAGTTGGTTCACTACCGCGTGGAAGCGGCTACAAAGTAGATCAACTTTGTCGAAGGCCGAGAGGGTTTCTGAAGATGCGATTTGGGGGACAGCCTCTCCAGCCTGTGGGAAATGATTGTCGATCCTGCGCGCAAGCTCTTTGAACCACTTTATCTTTCGATCGATCCGCTTGTGGTGCAGTTCTGCCCTGACGGTGCTTCGGTAAGTCCCGGCCAGGACCAGTTTTGGGATCGCGTTATTCTTTTGCGATTTCGTCTGAGTCAAACAGTTGGATGAGAACCTGATAGTTTCGTCTGTCCCACGTAGCATATCGTCGCTCGGCTCGCTTAGAACTCACTTCATAAGACTCCATGCTCGCTCGGCGTCCTTCTTTGATTCGTTCACCGATATGAGCCTTCGCCTCACGGCGAGATACTTTCAGCGTGGGAAGTTTGAGCATGACTGAGTAATTCAGCTATAGGAATGGTAGTTCGGAATAATCGACGCCTGTCAGCCTTCTCTGCCTTTGGGTTTATTTAAGCTGAAGTGGCTGGGTCAAGCCCATCGAATTTAAGATCAAGGTACTGTCATCATACTTAGTATCCTCGATCTCCACATCAAGAATTCGCATCCTCTCGCTGAGACAATATTCAAATAAATCCGCATAGCATGTGGATTGTCGTCCAACATGTTTAGACCACTAATTCCTTGATTGTTCTTTACAATATCATTCGCCATTTTCTAATACAGCTGCGCCACTATGCCGCATAGCCAAAAGTGTTTTCTATATTCTCAAGAACTCCACTTACTGCTTTCGAATATCGTGACCACTGTTCCTCACCTAATACAGAATAAAAATAACCAGGAGCTTTATCTGCTGGAGTCTTATATAAGCCCTTCCACTTTGTTGTTCTGAAGAGTCTGAGCCGTTTACGCCTCTCTTCTGGTAAGTACTTGTAGCGCGATCCATCAGAAGCTGAAGTAGGTTTTAAGCATGACCCTCAGCCTATCATTATTTAGAAAAGCCCTCTGAGTTCCTGAGTAGGCTTGGGCTCAGCGAGCCCAAGGCGGTCCTTGCCGAATTGAAAACTGCGCCATTGATGATTTGCTGGTGGCACATACGGCTTCACAATGCCAGTGGCGCGGTTGCGGCTTTCGCTTATCTTAACTACTGTTTTTCGTTTTGGTCGTTCGGGTAAGAGAGTGTAAGCCAGATCACGTTCCCCATAGCAAAAGTGCAGTTCGCCATTGAGGTAACGTCGCACTCGCACTTTACCGTTGGCTGTTTGCGTTTTGCGTAACGGCTGCAGTTGATAGAACTGATTCTCGAACCGCACCACCCAATCAAGTGTCAGCGTTCGTTCTTCCTCGATACAAAAGATACTGGCCAGGTCATACCCTTTGGCTGAGCGGTGATAATCAACCGCGGAACGCGGCGTCACCGCAAACTTCTGGTTCAGTTGCTCACAATAGCCGGCAGCGAGAAACTCATTGGCCGCGGCGATCGTGTTGAGGTCAGCGAGACGCAATTCTTTCACTAACCGATCCTGGTAAATACCGTGATTGCGTTCGACTCGGCCTTTTGCTTCCGGCGAGTGGGCGGTGATGATTTCAATCCCCAGTTGCTTACAGGCCCAACCAAAATGGGTCCAGACTTCTTCACCACTGTCGGCCGCTCGGGCGCGCGTCTTTTCATCAATTACATGCACGTTTTTCTTATCTGTGTAGAGACTTTGCGGAATGCCGTAACGCTCGATCCAGCGCCATAACAACTCCATCGCGGCGAAGCTGGTCTCTTCTGCCGCCAGCAGCGACAGGGTGGTGCCCTGGGCGTCATCCACCATATTCATCAAACAACACTCGGACCACGCGCTTCAAACCATTGGTGATGCGACCCATCCAGTTGCACCAACTCGCCGAAGTGCGCCCGTCGCTCACGCCAACTGCGGTGTTTGCCGCGCTTGCGCCGCTTGTGCCACAGGCCCGCTTGGAGTAACCAACCGCGCAGCGTCTCGTGGTCCAGCACGTGCCCCTCGAGGGTCAACTTCTCAGCCGCCAGGGTAGGACCAAAGTCAGGGTATCTTTCCTCATAACGAGCTAACACTAGCGCTTTAAACTCGGCCGGGTGAGCTCGATTCGATGGCCGCCCGCGTCCTTGATGCACCAGCCCGCGATCGCCTTGCTCGCAATACCGTTTGTACCACCGTCGCGTCTGCCGATAACTGAGACCGCAGATCTTGGCCGCTTCTATCAGCCTCAACTCGCTCCGCTTCACTCTTTCAAACAGCTTCAGCCGCTCTCGCTCTCTCAAGCTCATCGTCAAATGTCCTTCCATTTGCCCACCCTTTCGGGTGCGCCATGCTAGAGGACATTTCTATTCAGTTTTCCAGAGGTCAGTTTTATATAGTTACCACATGATCGAAAAGCACCTTGACTCAGTCAGGTAAAAGGAATAGATTTACGGCCGCTAACGTGAAACATGGTAGAAGTTTTTCGTTGCTTCGCTCCTCGCTTGACGAAAGGAGTAGTAGAGCAAGGAGCAATGAAAGGATCTCCTCACTACCGGCTAAGTGCTAGTTCAAGATTGTCGGCTTGCCCGATTCTAAAGGAGTTCCTTATCCAAATTGCGTGCCGCCTGATGTCGAGTTCGGCCGCGTAGTGTATTGTCCGGCAGGGGCAGGACGCCTCGCATCAAGTTAAATTCTGCGCCCGAGTTTGAACGGGTAATGCAAGTTGCTTGTAGAAAAAGAAGTTATAAAGCGCTTCATCAACTCGTCTCTCGCCGCTCACGTCTTCCCTCGCCGCCTCATCGTGCTTCTACCAATATAGTCATTGGTCCATCTTTTAACGGTTCGCGGCTGGAGAAGTCGAAACGCAATTACTACTCCGCCAAGATGCCCCTTTCGATTTGAACACTCAGTAGAAAGGCACTCTATGGACAACAAAGCCAACTCACCAAAATCGCCTCGCACACCAGAAAAACCGAAGGCTCGAAGCGAGGAGACTGCCAGTCGAGTATCAGATGTTTATAGCGGTCTAACAAAAGCATACAACAACCTGTACCGAGCCTTGGAGGATCTGTTGACGCCGACTGAATTGCAAAGGCGCTGCACGGAGGCCTACTACAAATACATTCAGTCTCTCCAGGAGATCCAGGCAGCCGGCAAGGCGCAAAGGCGTATCGAGGATGCGTATAAAGACTACGTTCGCTCGCTACAAGGAGCACAATCGTCAGGGGACGTACAAAAACGCTCGGACGAAGCCTATCGTAAATACATGACTACACTGCACGAGGTGCAGTCGTCCGAAGAGATGACGAAAGGCTCGGAAGAAGCGTATCGAGATTACGTGCAGGCGTTACAAGAAGCGTACTCGCCGGATGCGGCCGATAAGCAGACGGAGGATGCCTACCGTAGTTACGTACAAGAACTGCAAGGAACGATGGCGTCTCTCGATGTCAAGTCCCTCGACCCCGGAACCTTGACCGCAATTAGCCGCAGCATGATGGCCGCCGATGCGCTGGCCCAGTCAGCTCGCGCTGCTGTTAGTGAGCGCTGGATGGCGACCGCTTGCCTGGCCACAAATCAGCGGAGCTCTTCTCCGGGCGCGGTATGAAATGATTGGAGTGACGACTGGCTTTTTAACCAGTTTCACCTGAGATGCGCATCGGACCACTTATGAGGGTGGTCCAAGAGGTAAGCCATGACTGAGAAAGATGAAGTTTGCTCGGACGACAACCTCCTCGCGATGATTTCGCTTCCTGCAGGTTCACAAGTTCCGGATCCGAGCACCGGACTGTCAACGTCGGAAGAGTATGACCTCTATTTTCGCATTTTGAGAGATAACCCCGGGCTGCTGGAATGGTCTCGCGTGTGTTTGTCGGTCTACGATGCTCAACTGAAGGATCTGGACCAAACGAGTTTGACCGCTGATGAGAAGCTTCAAATCCTCCAAGGCATACTTCTAGTTCAGAGAGTCACGTTGGAGAAATGGGTCAAGACCGGGGAATCGTTGCGCAGGGAGATATGAAGTATGTCGCTCGCTACTCAGTTCTCACTCTCACCAGCTCAAGTTGTAGCTATGACACGTTGGAAGCGCGGGCACCAGAGTTTCCACATCCAGCTCACGGTCATCAATACACTGATTGTGGAAAGCCTGGAAGCGGTCGAGGCTGGCGAACATCCAAGACTCGTTCGTTCTCTACGACTTCTCTGTGTCCTCTACGATGCAGCCACTGCCAGCATGAAATATGCTTCCGACTTCCCACGTGAGTTGTACCTGGAGTTTGTTAGGCCTTCAATGATGCCGCCATTTCTCAGTCCTGGCTTTTCCGGGGTTCTGAATACCGAGCACAATCGAATGGTAGAAGGATTAAAACAACTTTCACGAGCTATGTCTCAAAAATTGGGCGGAAGCAAAGCGGACTGGAGACCGGACGTCGCCGATGCCTGGAAGGCACTGGGTGAAGCTCACGCGCGGAACCAGAATAATCATTCTCTTGTATGCCACAAGTTTGTAGACGCCGGAACCTCGTTATTAAAGCAGTTCTATATGGGCAAAAAGAGGTTACTGGAAACCTAATCTGAAAAGGAGAACGCAGGCATGATTACCGTGTTGGAAGTATGGCGTCTTAAACCTGCTTTTCAGGATCAAGCTCTCGAGCTCATGCAGAAGATGGACGATCTTCTCGGGCCGCCGGCTCACAAAGATCCTGGATGGTGTGGTCATGCACGGTTCTTTCGAAGCCTAACTTCGGGGCATGAGATCTTGATGATGTATCCATGGCGTAGCCGCGAACTACACGAAAGACTCGTAGCCCAGGAGGATCCTCTTCTGGAAAGTTTCTTTGAGGAATACTGTAGCGGCAGACGTGAAGTTCATTATTACGATGAATTACCGGTTGACGTGGAACAGTCATACGCTCATCACTAGGTTAGCTCACTAGAACATATGAAGCTCGTTGGCAAAGTTGCGATTGTGACGGGTGCGTCACGCGGGATTGGTCGAGCGATCGCCGTCAACCTCGCGCGATGCGGTGCTGACGTGGCCGTTAATTACCGCAACAACGAGGACGCCGCCACAGAAGTAATCGACGAGATACATGCTCTCGGTCGTAGAGCTATTACTGTTCAAGCTGATGTTTCCGCGGCGGGAGCCGCTGAGTCAGTTCTGGAGAGAGTGGACCACGAACTCGGAGACGCCGATATTTTGGTCAACAACGTCGGAGAGTTTTTCTTCAAACCGTTAGCTCTGATGAATCACGAAGAGTGGCGAAATGTACTCGATAGCAATCTAGGCAGCGCCTACTACATGTGCCAAGCAGCTCTGCCCGGCATGCGCGGCCGAAAACGAGGCTGGATCATAAATATCGGCTTGAGCACGGTCTATCTAGTTCGCGGTGCTCCCAACATTTCAGCGTACTCGATTGCAAAAACGGGAGTGTTGATTCTTACACGGAGCCTCGCAGTGGAGGAAGCGAAGAATGGAATACTCGTTAATTGCGTTTCCCCCGGCTTGATAGAGACCGGCTACATGCCGCCTGAGATGATTGAGTGGATGCGAAAAAGAGTTCCCGTTGGCCGCCTGGGCCGTCCTGAAGAAGTGGCTGATGCCGTCGCTTTCCTCGTTTCCGATAAGGCCTCGTATATTTCCGGAGCCAATCTTGCCGTTTCGGGAGCGTACGATTGGGAGGACCGACCCACCACTTACGATACTGAAGTACACACTCTGTTTGTAGGACAAGACGAATCGTGACTGTGACTTGTGTGTCCAACGAGGATAACGAAAAGAGAGGAAGACATGGCACTTCGATCTTTGCGCAACAGTCCGGCTCAGTGTTCGACGAAATTTCCCGTCTCTGCTCGTATCACGACGCAGTCAATCTTGCCCTTGGCGCCCCGGACTTTCCTACTGAAAAAATCATAATAGAGGCAGCCATCGAGGCACTGCGCGGCGGTCTCAACCAGTACTCCGACTCGTGGGGAGACCAGGGATTGAGAGAAGCCATTTCGGAGAAGGTTCACCGTCACCTGCGCGTGTCCGTTGATCCACAAACGGAAATAACTGTCACCTGCGGCACAACTGAGGCGATGCTTGATGTGGTGTTGTCCTTGCTGAGTCCGGGAGATGAGGTGATCCTCTTTGAGCCTTTTTACAGTAGTTACATTCCGGTTATCGCGCTGAGTCGTGCGACTGCTCGTTACGTGCAGTTGTATCGCCCGGATTGGACGTTCGATGAACAAGAATTAAGAGCGGCCTTCAACGATCGCACCAAGGCGATCATCATTAATACGCCAAGCAACCCGACCGGCAAGGTTTTTAATAGCGAAGAGTTGCGCCTGATCGCGGAGTTATGTCGCGAGTGGGACGTTATCTCCATCAGCGATGAAGTTTACGAACACATGGTCTACGACGGCCAGGAGCATCGCTCGATGTTGCAGTTTGAGGACCTGCGCGAACGCGCTGTCGTACTCAGCGGTCTATCAAAGACCTACAGCTTAACTGGATGGAGAGTCGCTTACGTGATTGCGCCGCCAGAGATAACTAAAGTGATTCGCCTGGCGCACGGTTACATCACCTACTGCGCTCCGACACCTTTACAAGCCGCAGCAATTTGCGCTTTGCATTTGCCCGACAGCTACTACCGAAAATTCTGTCGAGAGATGCAGACGCGTCGCGACCGTCTATTGAGTATCCTGGAACGTTGCGGTTTTATATGCTTCAAACCTGCGGGTGCCTTCTATCTAATGACGGACATCAGGGATCTGGGCCACTCTGACGATATGGAGTTTGCGCAATTCCTGATCAAAGAAATCGGCGTTGCAGCTATGCCTGGAAGCACCTTCTACTCGAATCGCAGCTATGGGAAGGGCCTTGTCCGCTTTTGTTTTGGTAAATCAGAGGCCACTCTCGATGCTGCGGAAGAACGGTTATCGAGGCTCATGAGCCGTTTGACATAGTCTACGATAGAAAAGGACGAACCCGTTGATGGGATTCACAATTGAGAAAGAGATATGGGAAATGTTTCCCGGGATGCGGCTGGTTACCGTCACCGGGAAGGGTGTTGACAATAAAACGGACGCCCCGTCAGTCGGGCAGTTGTTGCAGAACTCGCAAGCTGCCTTGAAGGAAAGGTGGCAGTATCCGAACCCGCAATCACACCCAAACATTGCCGCATGGCGACAGGCTTATCAAAAGATGGGTGTATCCGGCAAAAACTATCCGAGCGCCATTGAGTCACTAACTCGCCGCGTCTTGACCGGACGTGAAGTCGCTCGCATTAACCCGCTCGTCGATTTATACAATGCCATTTCACTGCGGCACGTGGTACCGGTTGGAGGTTGGGATGTTGACGAGATGGCAGGTGGAGAAATTTCTCTGCGGCTTACCAAGGGGGGCGAACGGTTCACTGAATTAGGTCAAGCAGAATCGGTACAGGCCTCGCCGCGGGAAGTCAGCTATGCTGACGCGGAAGAGTTGATTACGCGGCATTTCGTATGGCGGCAATCTGAGCGGGCTAAGATCACTCATCAGACAACAAATTTCTTTTTGATCTCTGAAATCCTGCCCGAAGTTGGTGGGCAGGTCGCGGAAGACGTGCGCAGTAGCTTCGGGGAGTATTTACGTGAGTTCTTCAAACTGGATGTGAGAACAGCGATTCTCGACTCGAACATATCCACCTGGGATTTCTGATAAATCAGTTTCCCCGACATCGATGAGGAGGCAAGATGAACGACGCGCAATGTTACGTGGCTCAGTTTAACTTCGCGCGCATTCGCGCCGAATTAGATGATCCCGTCATGTTGGGATTCACCTCGAATCTTCAGCGCATTAATCGGTTGGCGGACGAGCACCCCGGCTTTGTTTGGCGATTGAAAACAGACAAAGGAGACTCAACCGACATTCGGCCTTATGACGATGATCGACTGCTCGTCACGTTCTCGATTTGGGCAAGTATTGAGTCGTTGGAAGATTTCGTGTACCGCCATCAGCATGCCGAGATCATGCGAAGTCGCCGGCAATGGTTTGAACACATTGACGGGTTCTATATCGTCCTGTGGTGGGTTCCCGTCGGCTACATTCCCTCCATTGAGGAAGCCAAACAGAGAATGGAACACCTTCAGACTCGTGGCCCTACACCTTTCGCTTTCACGTTTGACGAGAGATTTCCCGTCACGGCGGTACTCGAACGGAAAGAAGCTGAGCTGGCCTTCAACGTCGCTCGAGAAGTTGAACTATGAGTAATTTGCTCAATCGGGTATCTGACCTTTCACCAGACGAGATCATTCAGCTCAAGCAGCGGCTTGCAACGAAGCAATCCCACTCGCCGGCGGAAGTAATTGCGCCTACAAGAGGAAGGGAGAGGTATCCGCTATCGTACGCGCAGGAGCGACTTTGGTTTTTGGACCAGTTTCAGCC
The DNA here is from genome assembly GCA_963826255.1 of uncultured Acidobacteriota bacterium. GTDB lineage: Bacteria > Acidobacteriota > Blastocatellia > Pyrinomonadales > Pyrinomonadaceae > PSRF01. The sequence goes on along the minus strand of CAWGWK010000002.1, from coordinate 2,472,538 downwards.
GGCGAGCGCTATCTACAACATTCCCACCGCGATCGAGATCAACGCGGCTTTGAACGTCAGAGCAGTGGAAGAGACGCTACAGGAACTGCTGCGGCGGCATGAAGTGCTGCGGACTAGTTTCAGTAACGAAGACGGCGGACCGGTGCAAGTAGTGCATCCGCGGGTGTCGTTCAAGCTGCGGGTAGAGGACCTGCGCAGCTTGAGTGAAGGCGAACGAGCAGCGGCAGCGCAGCGGCTGGCGGACGAAGAAGCGCGCCAACCGTTTGATCTGACGGTGGCCCCGCTGTTGCGGGCGCGACTGCTACAACTGGCGGAGAACCGCTATGTGCTGTTGCTGACGATGCACCACATCGTCAGTGACGGCTGGTCGATGGCCGTATTTTTCAGCGAGTACGGCACGCTCTACGAGGCTTATTGCCAGGGGCGGCGCTCACCGTTGCCGGAGTTACCACTGCAATATGCTGACTACGCCGTCTGGCAGCGGCAGTGGCTGCAAGGCGCAGTCATCGACGAGCAGTTGAATTACTGGAAACAGCAGTTGGCCGGCATGCCGGAGTTGCTGGAGTTGCCCACTGACCACCCGCGGCCACCAGTGCAGAGTTTTCGCGGCGGCTGGCAAGCGTTTGTTTTGGGCGCGAAGGTGAGTCGCAGGCTGCGCGAGCTCAGCCAGCAGCAGGGAGCGACGCTGTTCATGACGCTGCTCAGTGCGTGGCAGATCTTGCTGCTGCGCTACAGCGGGCGCGAGGACATTGTGGTGGGGACGCCGATTGCCGGACGTAACCGCGAGGAGACGGAAAAGCTGATTGGGTTTTTCGTCAACACCATGGTGTTGCGCAGCCGGCTGCAGCGACACTGGAGTTTTCGCGAAGTGCTGGAGCATGTGCGGGAGGTCTGTTTGGGAGCTTATGCTCATCAGGACTTGCCGTTTGAGAAATTGGTGGAGGAGCTACAACCCGAGCGAAACCTCAGTCACAATCCCCTCTTTCAAATTACTTTCGTCTTACAAAATATGCCCACCACAGGGGCGACGAAAGCGATAACGAGCACAGGACTAACGCAGCCGGAAGTTGAGAACTCCGAGAGCATTGCCGCGCCCACTACCAAAACAGCAAAGTTCGACTTGTCGCTGACCATGGCTGAGACGGACCAGGGCATAGCCGCGGAACTGGAATACAGCACGGATCTTTTCGAAGCGGCGACGATTAGCCGTCTGGCTCAACATTTCCAGACGCTGCTGGAGGGCATCACGGACAATCCTGAGCAGCCGATTTCACAACTGCCGTTGCTGACCGCAGCGGAGCGCGAACAGATGCTGCGGGAATGGAACAACACCAGCAAGCCCTATCAGCCGCATTGTGTGCACGAGTTATTCGAAACCCAGGCAGCCCAGAGACCGCAGCAGACAGCAGTGGTCTTCAAACAGGAGCAGGTCAGTTATGAGGAGTTGAACGCCAGAGCCAATCAACTGGCCTGGTACTTGAGAGAACTGGGCGTAGGCCCGGAAGTTAAGGTAGGCCTCTGCCTGGAGCGCGGCATCGAGGCGCTGTTGGCAATTCTGGGTATTCTCAAGGCCGGCGGCGCTTACGTGCCATTGGATCCCGAATACCCACGAGAGCGTCTGTCCTTCATGCTTACTGATGCCGACGTGAAGATTCTTCTCACGCAGGAACACCTGGTGCAGAGCTTGCCGACGCAAGGGGCGGCCAACATTCTTTCGTTAGAGAAGATCTGGGAAGCGGTTGCTAAAAACAGCAAACAGAATCCTGACCCTCAGACGTCGGCTGACAATCTGGCATACGTCGTCTATACCTCGGGCTCGACCGGCAGACCGAAGGGCGTTGCGATGACGCATCGCGCACTTTCGAACTTACTTTCGTGGCAACTCAGCCACCCAACGCTTTCATGCGGCCGAAGAACATTGCAGTACGCTTCGCTGAGTTTTGACGTTTCATTTCAGGAGATCTTCACGACCCTGTGCTCTGGAGCGAATCTTGTAATCGCGCCGGCGGAAACTCGCCACGACTTTGCAGAACTATTGCGCGATCTCGATAGGGCCGAAGTAGAGAGACTGTTTATTCCTCCGGCAGTGCTCCAGCAATTCGAGTTCATTGGCGATTCACTTCCGACTCCGCGGTTTCTTCGCCAACTCATTACTGCCGGCGAGCAGTTGAAATTGTCTGAGCAACTTATCCGTTATTTAGCCAAGCTGGAGGGTTGCACTCTCCACAATCACTATGGACCATCAGAAAGCCACGTGGTTACGCAGTTTGAATTGAGCGGCTCGCCGGCAGATTGGCCGAGGCTTCCCCCGATAGGAAAGCCAATCAATAACACGCAGGTCTACATTTTGGATGAGGAGCGGGAGCCGGTGCCTGTAGGCGTGCGTGGTGAACTCTACATCGGGGGAGTTGGTTTGGCGCGGGGTTATCTTAACAGGCCGGAGTTGACGGCCGAGAGATTCATTCCTGATCCGTTTTCTGCTGTGCCGGGCGGGCGTCTTTACCGCACCGGCGATATGGTGCGCTATCTGCCGGATGGCAACATTGAGTTTCTCGGACGAGTTGATCATCAAGTCAAGCTCCGCGGCTTTCGCATTGAGTTGGGCGAGATCGAAACCGTTTTGAGCCGGCATCCGGCGGTGACTGAGGCTGTGGTCACTGTCAGAGAGGAAACCGCTGGGGACAAACGGCTGGTGGCTTATATTCTGAGCCCCGCAGGGGCCACAGTGAGCCTTAACGAATTACGCAGTTACGTGCAGCAGCAACTGCCGCAGCACATGATTCCCGCTACCTTTGTGCTGCTCGAGCAGTGGCCGCTGACCGCCAACGGGAAAGTGGATCGCCAGGCGCTGCCCGCACCCGGGACAATGCGGCCGGAACTGGAGCAGCAATATGAGCCGCCACGCAATGCGATCGAAGAGGCGGTGGCGGCCATTTGGGCCCAGGTCTTAAGAGTGGAACGAGTCGGTGTTAACGATAACTTTTTCGATTTGGGTGGACACTCGCTGCTGGCCACACAAGTGGTTTCCCGCATCCGCACTCTCTTTCAACTGGAACTGCCGCTGCGCCGCATCTTCGAGGCGCCTACAGTCGTTGCCCTCTCCCTCAGTATTGCTCAGTCCGATACTGAAAAGGTCACGAAGTATCCAAGCCAGATCGATGTCAACGAAGAAACGGCGCTGGAGTTGTTAGAGAAACTAAATAGCCTGTCGGATGATGAAGTGAGTTTTTTTCTAGGTGCGCTTCTTTATGAATCAAACTCAACACCGGTGGGCCATTCGAAGCACAGCGAGTTAACGGCGAAAAACGTGGACCAATTGTCCGATGACGAAGTAACTCTACTATTAAGCAGAATGCTGGCTGAAGCGGAGACTGTTGAATGAACCTTACTTCAAAAGATGTCAATGAGATGACGGCGGCAGAGAAACGCGCGCTTCTCTCACAGTTGCTCCAGGAGAAGATCGGTAACACGAAGAGGTATCCGCTATCGTACGCGCAGGAGCGACTTTGGTTTTTGGACCAGTTTCAGCCGGCGAGCGCTATCTACAACATTCCCACCGCGATCGAGATCAACGCGGCTTTGAACGTCAGAGCAGTGGAAGAGACGCTACAGGAACTGCTGCGGCGGCATGAAGTGCTGCGGACTAGTTTCAGTAACGAAGACGGCGGACCGGTGCAAGTAGTGCATCCGCGGGTGTCGTTCAAGCTGCGGGTAGAGGACCTGCGCAGCTTGAGTGAAGGCGAACGAGCAGCGGCAGCGCAGCGGCTGGCGGACGAAGAAGCGCGCCAACCGTTTGATCTGACGGTGGCCCCGCTGTTGCGGGCGCGACTGCTACAACTGGCGGAGAACCGCTATGTGCTGTTGCTGACGATGCACCACATCGTCAGTGACGGCTGGTCGATGGCCGTATTTTTCAGCGAGTACGGCACGCTCTACGAGGCTTATTGCCAGGGGCGGCGCTCACCGTTGCCGGAGTTACCACTGCAATATGCTGACTACGCCGTCTGGCAGCGGCAGTGGCTGCAAGGCGCAGTCATCGACGAGCAGTTGAATTACTGGAAACAGCAGTTGGCCGGCATGCCGGAGTTGCTGGAGTTGCCCACTGACCACCCGCGGCCACCAGTGCAGAGTTTTCGCGGCGGCTGGCAAGCGTTTGTTTTGGGCGCGAAGGTGAGTCGCAGGCTGCGCGAGCTCAGCCAGCAGCAGGGAGCGACGCTGTTCATGACGCTGCTCAGTGCGTGGCAGATCTTGCTGCTGCGCTACAGCGGGCGCGAGGACATTGTGGTGGGGACGCCGATTGCCGGACGTAACCGCGAGGAGACGGAAAAGCTGATTGGGTTTTTCGTCAACACCATGGTGTTGCGCAGCCGGCTGCAGCGACACTGGAGTTTTCGCGAAGTGCTGGAGCATGTGCGGGAGGTCTGTTTGGGAGCTTATGCTCATCAGGACTTGCCGTTTGAGAAATTGGTGGAGGAGCTACAACCCGAGCGAAACCTCAGTCACAATCCCCTCTTTCAAATTACTTTCGTCTTACAAAATATGCCCACCACAATGCCGCAAACAGGGCCAGGTAATCCCGGAGAGACGGCACCCGCAGGCTCATTTACACCAGACTTTGGGACGAGCACCGCGAAATTCGATCTAACGCTATCGGTGATTGAGTCGGGCGATTACCTGACCATGGGTCTGGAATACAGCACGGATCTTTTCGAAGCGGCGACGATTAGCCGTCTGGCTCAACATTTCCAGACGCTGCTGGAGGGCATCACGGACGATCCTGAGCAGCCGATTTCACAACTGCCGTTGCTCACCGCAGCGGAGCGCGAACAGATGCTGCGGGAATGGAACAACACCAGCAAGCCCTATCAGCCGCATTGTGTGCACGAGTTATTCGAAACCCAGGCAGCCCAGAGACCGCAGCAGACAGCAGTGGTCTTCAAACAGGAGCAGGTCAGTTATGAGGAGTTGAACGCCAGAGCCAATCAACTGGCCTGGTACTTAAGAGAACTGGGCGTAGGCCCGGAAGTTAAGGTAGGCCTCTGCCTGGAGCGCGGCATCGAGGCGCTGTTGGCAATTCTGGGTATTCTCAAGGCCGGCGGCGCTTACGTGCCATTGGATCCCGAATACCCACGAGAGCGTCTATCCTTCATGCTTACTGATGCCGACGTGAAGATTCTTCTCACCGAAGAGAGGCTCTTACCTAAACTGCCCGAGGTAGATTCATCCATCGTATGTTTGGAGCGAGATCGCAATGCTATTGCCGGTAAGAATAGTTTGCAGACTCCTCAAAGCGGAATCACTCCAAATAATCTTGCCTACGTTATTTATACATCCGGATCAACCGGCAAGCCGAAAGGCGTTTTGATAGAACATCATGCCGTCTGCAATATGACCGAAGCCTATTCTCAGGCTATCCGTTTGCATCCCGAGAGTCGCTTTCTTCAATTCTCATCTCTTAACTTTGACGCCTCCGTTGCCGAAATCTTTATGACGTTTGGCTTGGGCGCAACGCTTTGTTTGGGCACGCGGGAGGAATTGCTGCCCGGGCCAGGATTGGTGCAGTTCATTCGCGAACAGGCGATTACCAATATCCTTGTGCCGCCGTCGGTATTGGCGGCGTTGCCGACTGAGGACCTGCCGCTACTTGAAACCATTATTGTGGGTGGAGAAGCGTGTCCCGCCGGCTTGGTCTCACGATGGACCAACGGTCGCCACTTTTTCGATGGCTACGGCCCTACTGAAACAACTGTCTGTAACACTATCGGTGAATGTTTTGCTGATGACGCTCAAGTGTCCATTGGAAGACCGATGACAAACACGCAGGTCTACATTTTGGATGAGGAGCGGGAGCCGGTGCCTGTAGGCGTGCGTGGTGAACTCTACATCGGGGGAGTTGGTTTGGCGCGGGGTTATCTTAACAGGCCGGAGTTGACGGCCGAGAGATTCATTCCTGATCCGTTTTCTGCTGTGCCGGGCGGGCGTCTTTACCGCACCGGCGATATGGTGCGCTATCTGCCGGATGGCAACATTGAGTTTCTCGGACGAGTTGATCATCAAGTCAAGCTCCGCGGCTTTCGCATTGAGTTGGGCGAGATCGAAACCGTTTTGAGCCGGCATCCGGCGGTGACTGAGGCTGTGGTCACTGTCAGAGAGGAAACCGCTGGGGACAAACGGCTGGTGGCTTATATTCTGAGCCCCGCAGGGGCCACAGTGAGCCTTAACGAATTACGCAGTTACGTGCAGCAGCAACTGCCGCAGCACATGATTCCCGCTACCTTTGTGCTGCTCGAGCAGTGGCCGCTGACCGCCAACGGGAAAGTGGATCGCCAGGCGCTGCCCGCACCCGGGACAATGCGGCCGGAACTGGAGCAGCAATATGAGCCGCCACGCAATGCGATCGAAGAGGCGGTGGCGGCCATTTGGGCCCAGGTCTTAAGAGTGGAACGAGTCGGTGTTAACGATAACTTTTTCGATTTGGGTGGACACTCGCTGCTGGCCACACAAGTGGTTTCCCGCATCCGCACTCTCTTTCAACTGGAACTGCCGCTGCGCCGCATCTTCGAGGCGCCTACAGTCGTTGCCCTCTCCCTCAGTATTGCTCAGTCCTGCCTGTCTCAAGCGGACGAGCACGAAGCCACTCTCGCCCTAAATGCACTGCAGGAAAATGGCTCAGGCGGTGGGCTAGAAACATGAGTCCTCCTCAGCCCAACCCCTGGATTGCTTCCCGAACAATCAATGACAAAGCGATAATACGTCTGTTCTGCTTTCCTTGCGCCGGAAGAGGAGCGTCCATGTTTCACGGCTGGTCCAGCCGTCTTATGCGCGACGTGGATGTTTGCGCCGTGCAATTGCCAGGAAGAGAAAGCCGTCTTATGGATCCTCCGATCGTGCGGCTCCCAATTCTGACTCAGCAGTTGACCGAGGTACTACTTCCCTATTTGGACATACCGTTTGCCTTTTTCGGTCATAGCATGGGCGCTTTGATCGGTTTCGAAATGGCGCGGCAACTGCGAAAGCAAGGCCAGTCGGGACTGGTTCACCTGTTCGTGTCGAGTTGCCGTGCGCCACAATTGAGCAGAATCTCTTCTTGGCGCTCCGAATTCGATTTGAGGTCCATACAAGCACTCCGGCATCTGACATCCGGTCAAGCTGCCGAACTGGCGCGGCTCATGGGCCCAACGATACACGCAGATCTCTCTATGTGCGAAGCTTACAGCTATACGAACGAGCGCCCGCTCGACTGCTCGATCTCCGCCTTTGGCGGCTCAGACGATCAGGCCGTCAGCCGAGACGCTCTAGCGGATTGGAAGTACCAGACAGAGGCGTCGTTTAGCCTCAAACAGTTTCCCGGCGATCATTCTTACTTGGAACCAGAACGAGAAGCACTTCTACATTGCATCAATGAGGATCTGTCGGACTATTAATGTTCGCCCCAAAACAAGGCTGTATACGTATTGATCAGCGCATCGAAAGCGTTGGCCTATTCTTGGCCTCTTTTTCAGGAATGACGGGAATATCGGGAACGTCGGGAACAGTGAAGGAGAAGGGTAAACCTTTGGAAAACCAGAAGATTGCGGTAACCTAGCGGTCCGATAAAAAAGATTGCCCGCTTGGCTCAGTTATAGAGCACTCACCCGTATGCTACATCGATAAACGACTTACCGTTCGTCTCCTTTTTAATTGCGCTCAAAATGCGCTCTTTCCCTAGCTGGTCCATATCCTTGCAAAATGTATTCTCTTTCGGTTACTGAAGCGGCTTAAGGAGAGTCGCGTGAGGTGATTAAGCAGAGGCATCTTAGCGAATCACGAAATGCTTAGTATCTAGTTGAACGGTGATTGAAAGCTATTTTATGCGACAATCGAGTCCAGCAGCACTGCTCGCTTTGCCGGGCAAGGCACCACAAAGGATGTTTCCGGTTACGGCGTGCAACGTGAATTGCTGGGAATGATGCACGGAACTGACGTCGTAGTGGCAATGGATTATGGCTTTTCCGAGTACGGCCACCGAATTCAGGTCTCGACTCACAATGTTCCATTCATAGCTTGTGGAGCATTTTCCGGCGTGGATGAACTGCTCCGCGAAAACCGAAGCAACATCGGATTCCGTAATGCAGCCGGCGACGATCTGAGCCAGTTAACTTTGGATGAGGTTGGCTCCTTTCAAAAGTTTGGTTTCCTACCGGAATTGATTGGCAGGTTTACGCGCATCATTAGTTTCCCGAAACTGTTGACTGAAACGCTGAAGCAAATTCTGACCGAGAACGTGCTCCCGCAATTCAGCAATGAATTCAGAGCCGAGGGTCTTGAACTCACTGTTACCGAAGCCGCCCTTAATCATCTCGTTGGACGCAGTGAAAAGCGAAACACTGGAGCGCGGGGATTGCAAACGGAGTTAGTCGCTGCCGTCGAGCGAGCCGCTTTTGACACGTTCGTGCCGAAGAAAAATGCTCGTGTGGTTATTGATGTGAAGGACGGCCAGCTCACGAGCGAGGTGGCGACGTAGACAGCACTTTCGAAGGTTCAGAGTTCAACCTTAGGTTGCTGCTTGAGCGGCAAGCTAAAGCTTGAACTGGCTTTGCACGAATAGTCTCTCAAAACGCCGACTTTTCGTGCAAGCTAAGGACTTTTCGTGCAAGTGCGAAAAGTCAATCGCGCGACATGTGATTAAAGTTTACTTGCGGCGGATTAACTGTTGGTTCTTTTCGTCTCGCCTTTGGAGTTCTTTTAGCCGCACGGTTCTGCCATAGACAAACACGCCAATAAGCCCAACCAGATCGACGGTCCCTAGAATTGTCCCGGCGAGGTCATGGCCGTAGAGGATCAGAATAAAGCTCAAAACAATAATGACAATCCCGATAGTAAAACCCGTCACTAATCCCCAGTTTGCGCGCCTGTCATCGCCTTTGATGACAGTTGATTCAAGGTCAATTCGATGCGCGGACTGCGCCTCAGCCATTCTCACAATTCGGTCTGCGCCGCTGGGAACTATTTCATTATATTCACGCAGTAGACTGGGCGGTGGAATCGGACCCTGAAAAGTTACCGCTTCTGTTTGAATCGTTGTTCTTCTTCTTCGACCTTGTGTAGCCGTGTTGAGTGGATTTCCGTCAGGCAGGTTTCCTGAGGTGCTTATAGTGGGATTAACGTACTCGCCTTGTATTGCTGGATCAAGCACGCGATCCGGCGAGCGGCGAGTGATATCACGATTTCGGTTAGGCTGCTTTCGTTTCCGCTTCTTCGCCAAGGGTATTTGCTGCGTTAATGAGGTCCGAGCCTACAACCGCCCAGTCGCTTGCGATTGCGCGTTCGTCAGCTTCTGCGCCGGAACGTGAAATGTTATAAGTGAGAAGTCCGCCACCTACGTCCATGACTGTCGCTAGCCCAGTCAGAAAACTAGGATCGGCAAATAAGAAGCAGGTATCGTCGTTGAATTTATCCATAACACTTAGAGCGCGGATTATTCGTCGTTTGCGCTATTCTGTCAATTCGAAAATCCGCCCAACAACCAAAATAATCTTATCAATCATGGCATCAAAAGGCGAGACGCAGACGCGAACTGCCCTTAAATCTCAATAATTCAGAACTTAGCCCTTTTCCGCCTCTACTTTCCCCGCTTGTCATATATGAGATACGTAGCGGGAAACGTTTCGTTTCTAATATGTTGTAACGCAAGCAGGTAAAGGGGTGCTACATTGCAAATCAGAACTTCACGCCAAGATCTTCTAGTTTCTTGTACTGTTTAGCAGATAGTCCGCCTGACACATAAAGGCGGTAGAGTTTCTTACTCACCTTGTTGAAGCTGGTGTGTTGATGGAGTATGCGGATAGCCGTTTCTAGTTGCGTTGCTGCTTCGCGTCTGCCCCTTGGACCACATTGGATCTTTTCCCTGACCTGATCCAATAACTGCGCGAGGACTAGCGCATCATGCGAGTGTCTACCGTAAACGGCTAGCACAGCTTTCCAGTCTTTGGTGTTTTCTGACATGGTGAGAAAAAGGCGCTACCGCTCCCAAATGTGAACAACGATAGCGCCCCTGCCCCACGTTCTGGGCGACCGCGAGGCAAATGGTGTTTCTATATAGTAATGTCTGTTTTCGGGTGCCAGATCTGAAAAGAGATTATTCAAGAATTTTGCATCTTTCCTTCTAGGTGTTATTCTGTGGCCCAATGTGGCCAGCTTCGGAGGAAATGATTAGGTGATACTCGCCCTGCGTTACTGGGCGAACGGTAAAGCTAAATCAATCCGCACCGCTAGCATATTGCTTTATAGCAAATCGCGCAAGTCAGGAGATCGATCCTGAATGGCGCGCTATAAACGCAAGGCACCTAAGAAGCTGGCAGGGAAACTGCGCGAGGTTCGTTTACGTTTGGACATGACGCAGCAGCAAGTAGCAGACGCGATAGGAACGGACGTTAGTTCGATCTCACGTTTCGAGCGTGGTCTCCGTGAGCCTTCACTACTCGAAATTCTGCAATACTCTTACCTGAGCGGCGTAGGAATTGAGATCCTGATTGACGATAAAAGAAGTCTCACTAAGAAACCACGTTCAATAACTCTTTGAGATTGCTTTGAGGACTATTAGATCGTTGCTGGTCTAATGCGTGATCGGCCCTTTGGTCTTTCTGGAACTTGCCTAGCCCAATAGAAATCATTTTGCCCATAGAATCTTGACACGCTATTAGCTTGTCGCCTATAGTGGGGCATATATGCAAAAGCGCTCAAGCATAAAGATCCACGTACCGAACGACGACGACAAAGACAATCCCCGACCCCCTAAGAATCCTGCCGCCGTTGCGCTAGGCCGGATAGGGGGGTTAAAGGGTGGCAAAGCGCGAGCGGAGAAGCTAACATCCAAGAAGCGGCAAGCTATAGCCCGCAAGGCCGCGAAGGCGCGATGGTCTAAGGAAGAGGAATCTCAGTGAAGCCGGAACTAGACGAGCAGGAATTAGCCTTCTTTCACGAACTTCAAAAGTACGTGAATCAGTGGGTTGCAGTGCTTGCTTACGGTACTGAAAACGAGACGGTTGTAGGAAGCGGGAATACTATTGTTGAGGCGAGGAAAGACGCAGAGTCTAACGGCTACAGGAACGTGACGTTTGTCAAGGTGCCCTCTGGTGATCGGGTTTTTGTACCTACCTTAAATGTGTTCGAGACTTAATCTCGAATCTTCCGCGATACCGCCTAAGCGTAATCTCGTAATTATCAAAGAAGTCGTTTTGTCCTAGTAGCGGATATGGGAGTTTGCTTTCTAGGAATCCTGCATTTACTTCGATCCACTCTGAGAAACCCAGGATCTGAAAGTCTACTGTGTGAACGTAGCCGGGGAGCGATTCCCCGTCGATGCCGAAGTAGTCCTTGACCAATGATGTATCTCGAATGTTGATTCCAAGATCCTCCGCAACATCACAGTCAAACAAACAATCAGATGCCCCGGTATCAATCAGTCCCTCTATTGTTGTCTCTCGGTCGCCGTGAGCAAGTCTAACCGGAAGAAACGGCAGTTTAGTAATTTTCTCTTCGGTGTATTTGTCAGGCCGATAACGGTATTTGAACTTCATTCGGGTTTATCTTTTTCTCCTTGCTGGGACCACGCGGTAAGTCCCCACGTGTTATTTCCCACGTTCTCGAACCGCTTCCTAGAGTCCTTCGGCAGCGATGCGCGAATGCTGTTAAGGTTTGTGTTGGTCTTGCCGTAATTCCTCAGTTCATTAACCAAAACGCTAGCGTGAACGGGCTCTCCCGCTTCGGTTAGGATCTTCTCCACCGCATCCACCACGCTGATTGACTCTGATCCGCCAGTCGCAGCCGCACCGCCGCCCGTCGTTTGTGGCGGCGTAGCAGTTGGCGGTTTAGGTTCACGTGTCGTTTTGGGTTTACCTTTCGGCTTAAATTTGACCACTCGTGCTTTAGGAGACTTCGGCAAGGCCACGTTGCTAAACCACTCTTTTAGTCCCCATTCCTCGCCAAGTCGGATAATGTCCTTGTTAACAGCTTCACGGCGGCGCAACGCTGCGTAGACAGTGTTTACTTTTAAAGGCGGCATTCCACCTTGCTCTAAAGCTTTGGTGATCTGTCCGACTGTCTGTTTTCCTTTAACCATTTCGAGGTACTTACGCGCAGCTTCACCGATCCCCATAGTGAAAAACGCATTCGGCGGAATATCTCTTGATGACAATACCGCGCCCTGCGTCAGCGCACTAGACCCCACGCCGCGTATAAGATTGATAGCTGCTATCGCGGCGTCGATCTGGTCGCGCCTCGCCTGTAAATCAGCAAGAACGGCATCATAGTCCACGTGTCCGTTTGTAGATTCGTTGCTCACTATCTTCTTGCCTCCGATCCTCGAAAATGCTATATAAGCGGCGACAGTCTGAGAGGCTCGGGTAAGGGCCGGGTTTCCTCGGCCCACCCTTTAGACCTTATAAAGATCACCTCCCCGATTGTCCGGCAGCTTCCAGAATTCACTGCTTGGTCGCTTGGATTCTGGATAGCTGCTGTAGTAGCCTTCCTTATATACCTATCCTGTTTCAGCGTCAATACCAAAGATCCTGAGGGGGTCGATCTCTGCGTTCAGTCGGGTTCATCTTGCGCGGCACTCTACGTGCCTCCGACCGTCTCTGTAAGCGTAGAAAGTATACCTGTAGAGCAATAGGTAGTGAAACGTCTACATCAGAGATCCTCGTTTTTTACTCCTTTCTTACTTGACGTGCTTGACCGCTCAAGCATATAATAACGGGCATTGAAAAAGCCCTGCCAGTTGCTACTAACAACCAACAGGGCTATTGAAAACCAAGCGCGATTGCTCGCACCTGATTCCCGCAACTTCATTGTGAGCCGCGCACCTATAGAAAGGCAAGAGGACACAATGGAAACTCAACTCTCCGAACGCGAACAAAAAGCAGTTGCGATCGCCACTCACACGAAGTTAATCCGCCACGCTAACAACACTTGGTCTGTACCTAGTCAATCAGGCCCAAAGAAATACACGGTCAACGCCGATCCCGAAATGCCGCGTTGTAACTGTCCCGATTTTGAAGCGCGGCAACTTCGATGCAAACACATCTACGCAGTTGAGATCACGTTGAAGCGTGAGTACACGAGTGACGGTCACACTGAGACTGTTACCGAGACTTTAACTGTCAAACAGAAGTACGTACAGGATTGGCAGAGCTATAACGCCGCACAGCAAACAGAGAAAAGTCATTTTCTCGCGTTTCTTTATCAACTGTGCTCTAAGGTTGAAGAACCGATCCAAACGATGGGCCGCCCGCGTTTGCCGCTCAAAGACGTTCTCTTTGCTGTGACCTATAAGACTTATTCGATGCTGAGTGCGCGACGGTTTGCTAGTGACATGCGCGATGCGCTGGCAAAGGGGTATGTCTCAAAAGCGCCCTCGTTTAATTCCACGTTTGACTACTTGCAAATGGAATCGCTCACGGCCTACTTGAAACAACTGATTGCGGAGAGCGCAATGCCGCTCCAGTCAATCGAGAGTGACTTTGCGGTTGATAGTTCAGGCTTTTCAACTACGAACTTTGTGAGATGGTTTAGCGTGAAGTACGGCAAAGACGAGGACTGGCATGATTGGCTCAAGATGCACCTTATGTGCGGTGTGAAAACACATATAGTAACCAGCGTCGAAATGAGTGGCGCGACGGCAAACGATAGTCCATTCTTCAAACCGTTGCTCCAGCAAACCGCAAAGGCCGGATTCAAAATGCAAGAAGTCTCAGCCGACAAAGGCTATATCAGCATGAAGAATCTACAGACCACGATAGACCACGGTGCGATGCCCTTTATCCCCTTCAAATCAAACGCACAGGCAGATCGCGGCACCGATGTTTGGTCTAAGATGTTTTTCTTTTACAACTACAAGCGTGAAGAATTTTTGCAGCACTACCACAAACGCTCAAATGTTGAAAGCGTCTTTCAGATGATCAAGTCGAAGTTTGGCGAGCGACTGAGAAGCAAGACCGAAACCGCGCAAGTTAATGAGGCGCTGACGAAAGTTTTGGCGCATAATCTGTGTGTTGTGATTCAGTCAATGTATGAATTGAATATCACCCCGGAATTTTGCAATGAATCACCTCACACACCTTGACACCCCACGCGCCCCGGCGTACCGTTCTTGCGCAGCACTTCCCCCTCAACCTCAACGGCTACGCCACTCACGACAAAGGAGAACATTATGCAGAAACATCACACGCGGCGACTCACCCGACGACTCTTTACCCTGATCCTGCTCGTCGTCGCCCTCGCGGCCCCAGCGTCCATGCCGCCGGCCCAAAAGGCCAGCGCCTACCCCTGCGAACAGTGCGAGGTTATGTACGAACACTGCATGAACGTCTGTTACCCTTGCACGCCGGCCCAGGAGTACAACTGCGAGATGAAGCGCAGCAACTGTTGGGCGGACTGCGACTAAGAGCGGCTTCGCCCCTACAAAACTAGAAAGCCCCGCCCGGTTAAGAGCGGGGCTTTTGGCTTTCGGCACTTTTCGTGCAGACTCTATACATTTCGTGCAAACGCTACTTCTCGTGCAAAGCCGCTTGAACTGGTTTTGCCCGAAAAGTGGGCTCTTTTGTCGGCAAGCTGTCAGTGTCTCCGTGTCTCCGTGGTTGTTTCTCCAAGCATTATCGAACCACAAAGGTACAGAGAACACAGAGAAGAAGTTCAGTTAAGACTTTCAGGCAAAGCCGCTTGAACTCCAAACTGCGCCACTACCACGCGAAGCCCTTGCTTCCTTCATAGCTCAGGCTGATAATAGTCTTTCTAAATACACGCGTCAGGATCGTTCTCACCGAACGTATTGACAACGGAAAACTCTTACTCTATTTCTTAGCGGCCTGTAACACACATAGTCCCGGACTAATGTCTAAGATCGTTACCAAGAGAAATACACACTTTTCTCTGTCCTCCAGTTTTTGGGCAAATTTCATTGAGCAACACTGGGAGAAGGCGCCGCTCGTCATCAAGTCTCCCTTCGGCTCTCCGCTCGCCGCGCCCGATGAATTCTTCGGCGCCCTCGTCGAAGCAGGCAATCAATATCGTCAGGACGGACACAGATCCCGAGGTTCGGTCGAGCGTAACGCCCAGATCAGATTCAACATCGAACATTCTCAACTGATGACCGACATTGAACGGCACATTCCCGAACTCAATGACGGTTCTGTCGATGGTTACGTTAATCGTGTCAACCGCCAATTAGCCGGCAAGCCTTATGAACTGATCGTTCATCACTTTCAAGCGCACAGCACCGAGTTGTGGATGCGCATGCGCGACTTTTTTCGCGGCTTGTACGAGGTTATCGGTATTCCGGCTGAAAAGTCGGAGGCCGTTGTTTTCCTGCGAAACCATGCGCAGACGAGCTTCGGGCTGCACAAAGATGATGCGAGCGTCTTCATGTTCATCCTTGAAGGACGCAAGAAAATCCTGGCGTGGCCGAATAACCGCTTCGCGGGAAAAGGTGATGCGTTTTGCACGCTCGATTATGAACCTTTTCTCGACGACGCAATCGTTTTGGAAGGAGAGCCCGGCGACATCATCTATTGGCCTTCAAGCCACTGGCATGTCGGCGAGTCGTCTGGCGAATGGTCTGCCTCGATTAGCCTCGGGCTGCGACTCAACTACCAACCGTTTGCCGATGTATTGAGAAATTTGATTCTCTTGGTCAGTCAGCGATTGAGTGACGCGCCGCAGGTAAACACGTACCCATTTGATCCGAATAATCTGCGGCAGAGTGCGACAAACATGCCGGGCGAGATACAAACCGCAATCAATGTTCTTCGAGAAGTTAGTTTGAGCGCTGACATCGAACAGGTGCATCAACTAGCTTGGCTCAACCGAGTCACAGGTTTTGGATTCCTCAAGGTTCCGCCACCGCTGCCACCAAGAAAGCTGGCGGACGATGAACTGATTTATACGCGAGCGGACTATCCGATCGTCTGGCTTCCCTGGAGCCAGGGCCGCATCGCGTGTTCGGCAAACGGCCACTCGCTCACTCTCAGAGAATCTCCGGAAGTCGTCACGATGATCGAACGACTAAACACCGGGGTTCCTTATCGCGTGCAGGATCTCATTCAGGAAACCACCGGGAGCAGCAGCTCTGAGGCGATGCCGTTGCTTCATAACGTTTTGGAAAAACTCTATTGCTTGCGTGCAATAGAAACTGCAACTCACACTAAAGACAAAGCTATTACTTAACTCACATCAGGAGAAAATAGATGGCCTACGACGAAGCATCCAGAAAAGCAACTGCCAGTAAATTAGGTGAAGTTATTGTGAAGTCTTGGACTGACGACGATTTCAAACAACGATTGCTTGCGGACCCTGCCACAGTGCTTCAGGAGCATGGTGTTCAAATACCACCGGGCGTCGGCGTCAAGGTAGTCGAAGACACTAATGACGTAAACTATCTCGTTCTGCCTACCAAGCCCACCAACATGGAAGTGTCTGACTTCCAGGCGGACGATGCCAGTTGGTGTTGGTCTTATAACGTCGTCGGCTGTTTCTGAGCGCCGGGCAGTAAAGTAGTCTTCCAGTAACCGCACCTCGGAGCCGCGCCCTGTTCCAGGCATGGACAGGTGTGTGGCTCGATGAGTGCACTTTCGTAATGCTCCAACGACCTCGACTCAAAGCGCATTTTTACGCCGAGACGATTCCCGGCGAAGGTACTTTCCTGCTCTCAGAAAGGGGTCCTGCCAAACTTAGCGGCCACATGTTTGAGCAGCTTGTACCAATGCTCGATGGGCGCTTGACGACTGACGAGATCGTCAATCGCCTCAACGCGGAAGGTTCTCCCGCTCACATTTATTACGCGCTCACACTGCTTGAGCAGCAGGGTTACATAGAAGAGGGTCTAAGCGATCACGAAAACAATCTAACCACTGGCGAGGAAGTCTTCTGGGCCTTCAAGGGTGTCGATGCCAAGACCGGCGCCCAGCGTCGAGCAACAACCACGGTTTCAGTTACTGCACTCGCTTCCCTCGACAGCAAACCTTTGCTTCAGCTTTTAGAGTCAATGCACATTCAGGTGAGCGAATCAGGCCAACTGCGTGTTGTGCTCACTGATGATTACTTGGGCAGCGAGCTGGAGACGCTAAACGACGCGGCCCTCAAGAACGGGCGCACGTGGATGTTAATCAAGCCAGTGGGCCAACAGATCTGGATTGGTCCAATATTCGAACCGGGAGTGACCGGATGTTGGGCCTGCCTTGCTCATCGTATCCGTGGTCATCGCGAGATCGAGGGCGTGGTCCAGCGCAATCTCGCCCGCACTGAGCTGTTTCCCATTCCACGTGCCGACACCGCGACCACGCGGCAACTCGCTTGCGGGATGGCGGCCACGATGATCGCAGAGTGGATTTCGCGCGGTGAGTTTCCGCAGCTTGAAGGGCAAGTTCTCAGCCTTGACCTTCAATCGTGGGAGACGCGGTTCCATAAACTCGTGCGACAGCCGTTCTGTCCCGCGTGCGGCGATGCGACGATCTTGTCCCAACTCACTCACGAGCCTGTGGTCTTGCAGAGGTGTCCGAAGGTTTTTACCTCAGACGGTGGCCATCGCGCGTCGCTACCAGAAGAAACTCTCCAAAAACTCGACAATCAGATCAGTTCAATCACAGGCATCGTCAGCGAACTGAGACGTTGCGAAATGCCGGGCCACGGAATCGTAAACGTCTATATCGCCGGGGATAACCGGGCCGTACAGAATTGGAGTAGCGATATTCTGCGCGTCAATTTTCGCAGCAAAAGCGCGGGCAAAGGCGTCACCGAAGCGCAGGCGAAGGCGAGTGGTTTGTGCGAAGCGATCGAACGCTACTCCGGTTATTTTCAAGGTTACGAACCGCGCCGGCGCACGCGCCTCGAAGAGCTTGGCGCGGCGGCGATTCATCCGTACCGGTGCATGGAGTTCAGCGAGAAGCAATATCGAGATCGCGATTTCTGGAACGCGCGGCGTTCTCGTTTCAATAACGTGCCTGTGCCTTTCGACGAGGACGATTTAATCGAGTGGACGCCGATCTGGTCCATGACCCAACAGCGCACGCGCTACTTGCCCACGGGATTTTGTTATTACGCCTATCCGATGTCGCCCGAGAAGAGTTATTTCAGGGCGGACTCGAACGGTAACGCTGCCGGCAACACTCTCGAAGAGGCCATTCTGCAAGGCTTTCTCGAATTGGTGGAACGCGACGCGATGGGTGTCTGGTGGTACAACCGCATCACACGACCCGCAGTCGACATCAACAGTTTTGAGAACAGGTATCCAGTTAAGCTTCGCTCTTTTCTCGAGCAGCACGACCGCGACCTCTGGGTTCTCGACGTATCAAACGATCTGCAAGTTCCTGTATTCGGCGCCTTCTCGCGTCTCACAAAGGGTCCACACGAGCGAATTATCATGGGCTTCGGAGCACATCTCGATCCCAATATCGCTTTGCTGCGGGCCTTGACGGAAATGAATCAAATGTTGAGTTGGGTGCTGCCTGAAGAACAGGCCGCCAAATCGGAGCCGCTACTCAAGGACCAGGAAACCTTAACCTGGCTCAAGACAGCGACACTCGCAAACCAACCTTATCTCGTGCCGCAAACGAACGTGCCGCCGCGCTGTGCCAACGACTTCCCTTTTAATAAGACGGACGACCTCAGAGATGACGTTCTCGCCTGTCAGTCTCTTGTCGAACGACTCGGCCTGGAGATGCTGGTGTTGGACCAGACGCGCCCGGACATTGGTCTTCCTGTTGTGAAAGTGATCGTTCCCGGCCTGAGACATTGTCACGCCCGCTTCGCTGCCGGTCGGCTCTACCAGGTGCCGGTTGACCTGGGATGGCTCTCGGCACCGCTTACCGAAGAAGAATTGAACCCTATTCCAATCTTTCTGTGAGAGTGTCCGGATCAAGTCTATGACTTCGTCCTTTTTTCTATCTTTGCGTGCGAGTGTGAGCCTTGAACGGCTCGACGATGAGAGTTTCGTACTTCGCGATGAGATGCGTGGCGCGTCGCTTAGAGGTCTATCCGAAGAGACTGTTGCTGCATTCGAATCAATAGCAACCGTCGGCGAACAAGAGGAGCTGCTTGCTGACAAAATCGCGCAGCGAGATGGACCACTAGCGCTGGCGAAATTCCGTTACTACTTGCGTAGTCTGGAGCAGTTAGGTTGGCTTCTGAGATCTTCACGATTAGACGGCAAGAACCTGGCGACTCTCGTCCCTGTCTCTTCCTCTTTCCAATTCTCCAACCCGGATCTTCAATCCGACGATCAATTCGCACTCTCGCGTTTTGTGTATCTGCGCAACACAGATGGCGAGATGATCATGGAATCGCCTTTGGCCCATGCTCGGGTTGTATTGCATGACGCACGCGTGACGATTCTGCTTCATGCTCTGTCTCGCCTACGCCGAGCGGTTGATTTAGTCAACGAGTGTGCTGATCTGCCGGCAGAGGTTGTTCAGAATCTAATTGCCCTGCTAACGGCCGCGGGCATGGTTACGCGGGAAGAAGAAAACACCACGCTGATGACCTGGGAATTTCATGATCTGCTTTTCCACAGCCGCAGTCGACAGGGACGACATGATTATCCTTCAGGTGGAACTTTCAGGTTTCTAGACACTCTCAAGCAACCTCCAGCATTGAAACCACTCGACGCTGCCGGAGAGGTTGTTGATCTGTATCGTCCTGACCTAAATGATCTAATAGAGAACGATCTGCCACTAACACGCGTGCAGGAAGAGCGTAGCTCGCTACGCGAGTACGGCTCAACGCCGATCACGGTGCGTCAGTTGGGCGAGTTTCTTTACCGTGTGGGGAGAGTGAAGAAGCAGGGATTGGTCCAGAAGTCCTCCCCTCGTGGAATGATCGAGATCGATCTGGCCCAACGACCCTATCCAGCTGCCGGTGGTCTTTACGAACTCGAATTGTATGTAGTGAGCAATGCTTGTGAGGATCTCGCGCCCGGGCTTTACTACTACGAACCACAACAACACCAACTAAGGGAAATATCCGGGCCCTCGGCGTACACCGAATCACTGTTACTGGACGCAAGCCGTGGCACAACCGTTCCGCGAGATCGTCTACAAATATTGATCATCATCGCATCTCGATTTCAGTGCATGTCATGGAAATACTCATCGATGGCCTACGCTGCCACTCTCAAAAACGTCGGCGTCCTCTTCCAGACGATGTACCTTGTAGCGACAGCCATGGAACTCGCGCCATGTGCCGTCGGCTCCGGCAACTCAGACGTCTTTGCTCGCGCGCTTGGCAGTGATTACTGCGAAGAGTCGTCAGTAGGTGAATTTCTACTCGGCACCAAGTGCGGTTAGTCGCCACAAAGAAGCACAAAAAACCGCAAAACAACTTAGCAAAACTCTTGTGCCTCTTTGTGGCTCAGAATTTCAATTTTCTTCACGGACCATACTGGTACTGCGCTGCGTTCTGCGTCATCGGATTGTTAGCAAACAGGTTCCCGCCGAGTCGTTGGACCACAGCAGCCGCGGCATTCATGGCCGTCTGAAATGCTCCTTCGATCCAACCACCACACCAACCCACGCTATCGCCGGCTAGATAGATACCGTTCTGACTTTGCAGGAATTGGTAATAGAGGTTTTGATTCAACGGATCCTGCCCCGGATAGTTGAGCTTGAACGCGCCGTAGTAATTAGGCTCCTCTTGCCAGTCGACCATGGTTGTGTACTGAGGCAGGATTTGCGGAGTAAGCGCGTTGACGAAATTTGGAGCAGCAGCTTGAAGCGAATTCAGCAGGATTTGGAGTCGTGTTGCAGGATCCTTGATGGCGATGAACTTGGTCGAGTCGTCGCCCCAGGTGTAACTGATCAGCACCACGCCGTAGTTAGTGTTCGGTCCGTAATCCAGGCAGTAAAGTCCGCGCACGAGTCCGTCGGTCTGAATATTCGCCGGAAGAGTTGCTTGTTGACCTAGAGGCGGCAACCAGAACTTACTCCTGGTCAGCACAAACAACTTCGATGAGTTCATCAGGTGAATTTCGCGAATCGCCGTATTCTGGTCGGCGTTGAGCACCAGCGGTCCGGACGGAGGATCTGTTAGTGCCAAATCAACCTGCATTGAGCGGGTGGTAGTTGCGATGATCACAGCATTGTAGAATCTCGGCAGTGGTTGACCGCCGGTGAAGGTCACTTTTACCAGGTTATCCGGTGCTGCTTGAATCGACTGAATCGACGTTCTCAAAGCAACAGATCTGCCAAGGTTGTTGCGACCGGCCGGACTTGAAGTAAGAAAACCATTGATAAGCGCTCCGAGGCTTCCTGGGTAAAACTGCTGATTTGTCTCGAGCCCATTAACGACCAGCCGGATGATCTCAGCGAAGTTCACCTGATAGAGCGGGCCGAAGCCACCTGAACCGACTCCCAGCGCACCGAACAGCGCGAAGTCTTCAGGACCCCATGGCTTCGTCAGGCCGTACTTTCGATAGTTCTCCACGAAGGCTTGCACGAGTCCCTGATAGAAGGAAATCGTGCTGTAGCCCTGCTCGGGTCCTGGCGGCGTTGCGTTGTAGATTAGCTTTTGCCAGGCCTGGCGTGCAGTTGAGAAAGAACTCGAAGTAGTCAGAGCTGTGCTGATGGGCGTAAACGAATTAGCGAGATTATCCCATCCGGTGCTCACGTTTTTGAACTTTGCCGGTGGCGGATCACCTGCCCGCCAGTTGAACGTTTGATTCTCGAAAACAATCTGAGTAAAGACCTTGCCCGGATCGGGAAACTGTCCACCGGGCTGCACTCCGAACATGCCGGCGAAGTATTGAAACAATTGTTCGGACGGCGGTACGCGCATCGCGCCCATCTCGAACGTTGCCGGATCCCCTGAGACTGGATTTACCGAAAGGATTCGACCTCCGGCACGATCCCCAACTTCGAAGATTGTGACGCTGGCTCCCATCCTCATGAGCAACCAGGCAGCGCACAAGCCAGCCGCGCCGGCGCCAACGATACCGATGTTTTTGCCGGCTAAACTTCCACTGCCCAGTTTTCCGTTATTAGTTCTTAGATAGCCGGCATGGTCGTAGAGAATGTCTACATAGGTGAGTGGAGTCGATCCGGTAGGGGCGGCTTCGGATGACCTATTGGTAACGAAGAACGACATGTTTGCCTCCTGACAGATGAGCTTAGACTCTTAGAGCGACTGGAGCTTCTGCTCTTGATGTGTGTTGTGATCAGTTATCGGTGAACAGGCACGAGTGCATGTGCATTCACCGCGCTTCGGCGTTTGAGGTTCAAATATGAGACCGCTCGGAAGTGCGAGAATAGTCTTAAGTTTCTCCTTTGGCAAGGCATTTTGTGGGACAACGAGCACCTCACAATGATGTCGATCGCCGCGCTTTTTCTTCCGCCGGCCTTGGTCTTTTACATAGTTGAGGCGCCAGATCCTTGCCGTTTCCTGCGGGTTTGCCGTCGTACCCATTCAACAGCCAGTTTCTTTCAGTGTCATTCAAAGGCGATGGGGTTTGAGTTTTCAGTTTCTCCAATTGCCTGTCGGTAACACTGAAACGCCTTTTCATTAGTCTCATCGAGATGGTAGCGCGAAATTGATCTTGAGCCGACTTTTGATAATTCCCGTCCCAATAGTCTTGTAATCCCGAGTGGTAAAGAAGGTTCGCGTACTTTCGTGTCAGTAACCCGGCGATTTTGTAGCGGCAATGGCGCAGCATCCTGTCAATAACATCAATTAGCGTAAGCCGAGGCCATATCTCTTCATACGGATCCCTTCGGTGAGACCCTTTTATACTTTTCCCATGGTTTATAGATATACCCTCTTGTAGCAGTGCTCAGCCTGTATGAGCTCTTCACGAAATTTATTAGTGCCTGGAGCTATAGTCGAAAGTTGTCTTTTTCGAGGACTGAACGTGACTAACAGTTCGTTTCAGGGAGCGCTCCCGTTGGTGAGAATTGAAGGGGCACGGGTCAGAACCACAGGTGTTTGTACCTTAGTTGTTCCTGAACTTCCAAAACTTGCGTTTTCACTCAGCATTTTTGAGATTCTTGGTGCCGAAGGGGGGACTCCGAGCAATACACTGTTTTTGGCTGTTTTACAGGGCTTTTTCAATTTTCTTAGGAAAACTGCATTTCTTAACTTCCGCACCGACCGCACTAGCCGCACTCTGCGCACCCGGTTGTACCTTAGTTGTTCCCAACTTGTTCCTGACTTCAGTAAGCACCGCTGGTCCAATTTCCCTGGCGGAAAATCCGTCACCTCTAAAAATGCCGATGCTGGTTTTTCCGTCAGTGCGCTAAAGGCACAGCGAGCTACTCTCAACAAACCTTCGAAATACACGAGTATAGGACACGCTCGGATTATTCGGCACGACAGATGCACTAACCCGCGACGTCTCGCCTACGGGTGGCAACTGCTGCCCCCACCTCACATAACTTTGATCAGACTTCCGGGAATAAACATGGCCGCTAAAGAATTCACACGAATTCCAACCGACCCGAACGAGCGCGAAGAATTCGACAGACAATACATGACTCCGAAGGAGTTGGCCCAGCGATGGCGTGTATCCGAAAGTGCCATACATCATCGCAAAGCAGGCTCCAATAACCTACCAAGATATTACTTTGGCAGAGCAGTTCGTTTCATTCGTCAGGATGTTTACGATTTCGAAAATCAAAAGATTCCATTGCCACTTCTATGATCGCTTAACGTCGAACCGGCGAAAGAAGCGGAGTGCAGATTCGACAAATGGAAAAGAAAAAACGTAAGCCCAAAGGCAGCAAACAAATCAGACAAGAAAAACGCGGTGGTAAACTGTTTTGGGGTTACCACGTCTGGTTAAGACAACCGGATGGCTCACGCAAACAAGTACGGGATTTCAGCTTCAACACAAAAGAGGAGGCTAAAGAAGCACTTCGTGTAGTACAAACTGCGGGGTGGAAAGAACGATACGGTCTCACCGTAAAGAGAGATTCACCGACCACGATTGACGCAGTCGCAACACGCTATTCCAATCTCGCTAGCGCCAACCGTCTCTCGCAGCGATCAGAAGATACAACTTATTGGAGAGACAGACCGGGACATATTCTCACCCTACAACGATTCGTTCGCTGGGCGGAAAACGGAGAACCACCTCTCGAGCGACCTATTACTCTTGTAAAGCAAATAGACCGCGACGTCATAACGTATTGGATCGGCGCCGAAATTGATCGAGCTCGAAAGGAAAACAAGACCCTAAAACAATCAACTATCAAACGCGGTCTCAACACCATCCTTGCATCCCTGCACGGCGCTGTAAACTCTGACAAATTCCCAGACTTGAAACACTATAAGGTTCCCGTTAATCCACTTAAGAAATGGCAAGTAGAGGAAGACCGAGATCGAATACTAACCGAGGAAGAAATTACGCAGATCGAGAGGAGCACTCAAAGAAACCCCGAAATATGAAGAAGCCGCCTTCTTCTTCCAGCTTGCCATCATGACCGGCGGCCGTTTCGCGGAACTCAAGAGAATGAAATGGGACGAATCCAGTGTCAGGTTCGGAACAATAAAACTGAAGTCCACCAAAACGGGAGGCAGGACAAGAACAATCACCGTCCCAGATGCAGCTCGGTTAATTGCCAAACGACATCAAGCATTCGTCGGAAACGCACGCGTACTAACGGCTGAATACGAATACTTCAGCGAAACATTCAAAGTCGTTTCTGAAAGTCTTAATATACCTTATGGGCAACGAGTCGAAAACGGATGGACCATTCATGATCTTCGACATACGTGCCTCACCAATCTGGCGCTAGAAGGCATCCCCTTACACGCGATAAAAGAATTCGCCGGCCACCGCAACATAAGCGAGACCATCCGCTATCTCAAATATATGCCACAACAGATGGAGCTCGGCGCTCAGATTTCATCGAAACTCGGTTTACTTGCAGGAGCTGAATTAGACTCACACTCCGCACACACAAAACCAGGCGAAATCGAGTGCCCCAAATGCAAACGCGCCTTCAGCGTCAAAAAACCACAACGTCTCAAACTTGTAGAACAGGTATCCTAACTTTGGAAGCGGGCCGCGCACGTAGTTGCAAAGTCCTGAACGAGACTCTCGCCGCTGACTTGGAAGACGTCGTGTTGAAGCGGCAACATTCTGTGTACGCTTCGGCATGTTGCGGCGAAGGCGTTAAAAACACTTCTACCGTTGTCTGCGAAAGTCCCAAGGTGGAATAGGATTGGGATCAATCCACAGTCCAGCGCTGGTCGCACGTGCAGCAATTTCAGCAGCAGCGTACAGCTGCCGGTCCTCTAGAGTTTGATCGTCTTGATAGTACTTGTAATGCCACGCCATGCCCGTCTTAATCTGCTCAAGGCAGATGTCCTGACCCTCGAGCACTACCTTTGCTACTATGCGCCCATGTCTATCGTGTTTCGACCACTCAATAGTCACCACTCTATTGAAGATTGCCTGCGATAAGTTCTCTCCACTTCTGTTGCCGAAAGGCTGACCCTTTTCGGGTGCATCAATCCCGAGAAGACGAATTCGATGGTTTGCATTAGAGGAATCGAGGACCCTGATTGTATCGCCGTCTTGAACACCCACAACTCGCCCCTCGAAGATTATAGGGGTTTCTATGTTTCTGGTGTGCCGACGGTACGGTAAGGAAATCCCGGACGGGCTTGCTGCCGATGAGCAGCCTGCAAACAGCACGCACGTTAGAATTAGGGAGAGAGAAAGAGTGCCCGTTCGTTTCATCACGATTACTACTCCTTCTCAAGAAAATGTTGGTTGTTAGTACGTTCAGGCTAGGAGCACAGTTCAACAAATGTAGGAGCAAATCGCGGTTAGCAAGAGCGGCCACAGATTCGCCAGTTCACTTCCCCCGTTACGACGCGGTGGTGGAGCAGAAGATATTGGAGTCGGGACTGGAGAGGTTATGGAAGCAAATCCGTCACATGATACCCAACGGACTTTTCTTCGTGGACCGACCGATTATCAACTGTACTGCCTGCAGGCGGATTGCAGCGAATGGCAGTTAAGTGGCCCATGTAGAGCTTGGCTCGAATCTGAGCCTGCCTTTGAGCGATGTGACCAGCGAGTAACCTGCTTGACCAAACACTTGCGCGGCGTAACCACTCGGGCAACAATCTTGCCGATTGCGCAGTGAGACCGATTCGATAGACTCACCTATAATGTACATTCCAAGATGATCCCTTCTCTCACGGATTGTTCCAATACCCAATCATAAATGTCTTCTCGCTGCCTCATTGCTTCCGACCAGTGTCGCCGAGGTTTTGCGGCGTGCGTGTACCACAGCTTTGCCAGGTAGATAGTTACGACAACGCCAACTCCCACCCCAAACCATTTGTCTGCCCATGTACCCCAAATAAGTCCAACCAGTTTTTTGCCGACTATTTCGGAGAACAGGTACCACCAACTACCCAGAACTACGCCAAACGCTACTACTAAGGAAAACATCACCAGTATGCAACCAATGCAACCAATAAAAGAATGCAACGAATAGTTGTTCAGGATCTGTCGGTAGCCTGTGAAAAACCATCGCAGCCACTGCCAAAGTGACTGACGTGGATCCCGTTGTGAGGTCTTGGCTTTTTCCAGATAGTAGCGCATGGTGGGCGTAGCAGAACGCATGCTGAGCGCAGTAAGTTTACGAAGCCACCAATGTCCTGTAGTAGAATACTGCAGTAGCTCAAATCTCTGTTCCAACAGTGTCTCTGCTTTAAGCAGTCGTTCATAACTTTCTTGGACCTTCTCGGTCCCATTCTGTACTAATCGTCGTCGTAGCAACCGGATACTACTGGCCGCAATGTCGGACACGTTCCCACCTTGTCCATCAAAATCGCCCCAGCGTGTCCTATCATATTGAGCCACTCTATAGAGCGTCGGAATCGCTTCCGGCGCGCCAATCGCGTTGATAGCTTCAATCAATTCCATCAGAGTGTTAGCTTCGCTTTCCGTGCGCCAAACTGCGTCGGTAAGATGTGGAAGGGCGAGAGGGTCGCGCAATACTTCCAGGCATTCGGAACAAGCTCGGATGGCATGAGTGCTGCTATTGGCGATTCCAAACCAAGCACCTCCGTTGAAACTGAGGCGCCCTTGAACTTTCAGACCATCGCAGACAGCAGATGTGGCTCTGCGACCAAAAAACGCAGTCAAAGCAAATGCAGCGAAAACCTTGGACATGATATCTTCAGCAGGATCCGCCAGGAGTTGGGCCAAATCGTTAAAAGTATCTTCGCCATACTGCTTCGCATAAATAATCCCTGCCACGACTCGGCTTTGCTTAGTGATAAGATCGATATACTCTTTTTGAGCGGAATATTCCATTGGACAGCAGGAAGCGAGTAAGCGCGCCAAACGGAGACGCTCGTCACGCTTCGCTGTTCCCGTTAACAGAGAAGCAGTTATAATCGCCGACAATTTTTTGCGATGTTTTATCTTTTTTCTGGCACGCCAGCCTCGCCGGCGCAA
This sequence comes from uncultured Acidobacteriota bacterium, assembly GCA_963826255.1. Lineage (GTDB taxonomy): Bacteria > Acidobacteriota > Blastocatellia > Pyrinomonadales > Pyrinomonadaceae > PSRF01. The sequence goes on along the minus strand of CAWGWK010000002.1, from coordinate 2,445,099 downwards.
AGCAGCGTTGTGGTTGGTAAGCACTGCGGTGGCCTGACGTTTGACAGCGCCGTCATTGAGAGCGGCAATGCCCAATGCTGCCGCAGTGACAATACCGTCATCATCGTCGCGCAAGTAGCGGAGGAGTACGATTGGGTGCCTTATCGCGTTCGATAGACCTGTGCTCGCCCTTGTCTTCGGCATGTGCTCCGGCTCACTTGGTCGATTCGAAGGGAGTATCCCCCGACGGGCAGGCATGCTCGATAGTCGCTTCTCGGCATCAGGTTTATCCAACCTCTCTATTCCAGACTGGGCCGCGCGAGAAACAGCGGGACGAGCCACGCGTGCCAGCCTGGTCAGCAAAGGCCGGGCTACTTCGCTACTTATAGACGCGGCCACATAAACTACAGCCTCTAACTCTAAAGCGGTTTCATCGAGTTGGTCTACAACCGCCTCCAACATCGGGATGATGCGCGGGTCTTCGGTATTTCCTAAAGCCTTGATAGTCGCAAATACAGTAGACTGATGACCAGATTCCAGGCATTCACGAAAGATCATGAGATAGCGATCGATTTCAGCCGGAACATACATTTCCAAATCCAATTTTTTTAGAAGCCGTTCGCGGCGAGAGAAATTAGTTTTGTTGAAGGGCTTACACAAACTGTGTAGAGCAGCAAGCCGGACCAGTTTGTTCGGATGTGCTGCCAGCGATGCAAGCACTTCAGAGCTTTCGTTTTGAGGATTCTTTCCAAGTGCCAGCGCACATCCTGCAAGGATCAGGATATTGTCGGTGCTTAGCCTGGTTAAAAGAATCTCTTGCATCGCAGGAGTCTTAATTTCGCTGGCCACTTCCAGTGCTGGTTCCCAGTTCTGCAGCCAGCCAAATCTATCGACCAGCCGGTTCAAGACGCCTTGGCTGACGTTCGTGCATACGTGTTTCAACTCCGCCACAGCAGCCCGCGAGACCTGTGGATCGGTAACCTGAAGAGCGCGCTCGATCAAAGCGATCCCCCCGGAATCTGCGCCGATCGTGCTCAAGATGTGTACGCAGGCTAAGCGAACACTTTGATTAGGAAGTTCCAGTAGATCGGCGACGATCTCCACTGCCGGCTGTCCACCCACTTTGCCCAATTGGATGAGTGTTTCTTCATCTTCTGGCAACAGACCCGCTTGGGCCACATCTTTCAATGCGGAACGGATTTCCAGCAGGCACGCTTTACTTAATCCGGCTTCGACCCCGGCACAGGCGATTGCCAGGAAGATCGCTCTCCGATCCGAGCGCTGCGCCAGGATGGACCGCACCAGACTTTCGCGAATTGCATCATCAAGAAGGCCAGTTTGCAGTACGTGCGGCTCCCACCACGCATGGTCCAAGTGAACCTGGAAAGTAGCTGGGCCCGCCAGCCACTGAAGCAAAAGCCACTCGGCTCCTAAATACTCCAGCAACTGGCGGTGAATGAATTGGTAGGCTGCCGCAGCAGCCAAGCCGGGACGGTTGGTCTGCCGAATCAATCCAACATCTATTGCCTGGTCCAGGACAGCTTGGGAGGAAGGTTTTTTCGGAGAGCCAACCAGGACATCTTCTATGTCTTCCGCCTTAAGCTCCAGGCGCTCGCCGCCGATCAATCTGGCTGCTGCGCTGGCGAGAATCTGAATAAAGGGCGATTCATCCAGCCAACTGTAAAGATTAGTCGTACCAGCTTTCTTGCGGTTGCGTCGCAAAAGCGCCTGCACGTAGGCCTGGATAATTGCTCCGCGGTTGCGAGGCAGCGCTTGGCCTGGAAGCCGTTCCAACCAGAGGATGCTCAACATCCACAAGGTCAGTGGATTACTTGCGAAATCCATCAGGTGAAACCGTTCTAGGTTTTCGAAAAGCTCTTCTGCTTGGCTCCCCACCTGGGCTTGGAGAAAAGTTACGACGTCCTCGCGACCGAAAGGGCACAGGTCGGCGAGATTGACGTTTTCTCCCAAGGCTGCCTGGTAACGGCTGTAGTCATGACGCCGGCAGGTGAGGACGTACTTAGTCTTGGGGTAGGTTTGCATGAGCTTGCGTAGCTCAGCCGGAAGTTCTGATCGGTAACGCAACTCGTCAAGTGCGTCTACCATAACGATCAATTTTCCCTTTTTCAGAAGCGTGAAAAGTTGATCAGCCAATATATCGTCGTAACGCCCAAGGCCTGTGCGTAACACCGCTTCGATGTCCCGGTGAAGCCACTCGGGGGAAACCCCTCTGAGACGCGAGCTCTCATCGTTGAAGACGCGTGTAATATCGCGCAGTTCCACCCGGACTGGGAGAGCGCCCCAGCACTGGCGAGCAAAAAAGGCAGCAAGCCATCTCAGAGATTCGGTCTTGCCCGAACCCGGATCACCTAAGATGACCAAAGGTCGCGCAGATTCTATGGCCAGGGTAGATAGCCTCTTAGCATCACCGACGCTTTCGACGAAAGGATCCGGTCGCACGTTGGCGAACAACTCGATATGGATGTTCTGCCGCCGGTAGGTCTCGTAATCGCGGATGACTTGGCGTTGATAGTAGAGTACACGCACAAACACAGCGCTGTTCAGGACCAAAACGATTGAGGTAAGTAAGAGAAGACCGCCAATCGTCAAAGCCGGTGCGAACCAGCCCGGTAGCAAGGCACCTGCGGCTAGCAATGGGAGCGAAACCAGCAAACAAACTGCGGCCGCCAGCCTAGAGTAATGGAGTTTTTTCCGGGGCAGTGATCCAAGTGGGGCGAGGCGCTGGATGACGGTGTTATAGCTGCCGGTGATTTGAATGTTTTGGTCACCGATCGCAGTCTGGTTGATAGTGGCGGATGAGGTTTTTCGCGACATACGAACTGATGTGACTACTTACTTTTACGCCGATTCATGCCGCCGTCAGGCACAACAGGCTCCTGAACCGTAATGGCGTTTCTGTCACCCGCAACTTGGATATTCCGATCCCCTATTGCAGTTTGGGTGAGTTGCACACCTCCGCGAGCTTTCATGATTACGAGCAGTGTCTGAGCCGCCTGCAACAGTTCAGGATCTTCGACACAGTTAGCAGCTGTTACCTCTTCCGCAACAACTTCTTTACGTGGTCCAGAGTCTGGTTTAGCCTCCAACGCCTGTACTGCCTTGACCACTTCACTCCGTTTACCAAACTTGTCCTTTAATAGATCCTTGAGCTTAGCGTAGCCGTCGACAATACCCTGCTCTCCGATTTTGCTAGTACCGGCTACAGCACCGGACGTGATAGCAGCTACGATAGCCGTTGAAATAGCGTCCATAGTTTCAATCCTTCACAAATGATCAACTTGGTCTTTGAGCTTTGCGTCCTTTGCTGAAACCTCTACCGAGGTCTAATTGGCTGCCGTCATCGAAATAGAACTGCTTCCGAAGTTCGCACCCAAATTCGTGAGCCGTCAAAGACTACTAAAAACCGACCTTTGCCGGCCACATAGGTAGTGATTACGGTCCCACAGTGGACAATCTTTCGCAACTTCCTTTGTCGGCAACGACGGAGATGATCAGTTACTTCAACAATTGACTTCGCTGTCAAAGTAAGCCACAGAAATGCAGTTTAGCCACACAGATTACAGAGACTGCTCTGTGTAATCAGTGTAGTGCCTCAACCGAGCTGAGTAAATGAAAGGGAAATAGTTCAGGCGGGTCGCACTTAATACTTGCCACATAGGTCACTCATTTACGAGCTATGTGCATCTAACAACGTCAACGTCTCGATACCATTTGATGTTTGGGTGACCTTGCCCGATGATGAAGACATCGGTTATCGACTCAAGAGACGCCCCGACGCCTTTACAACGATTCAAGACTTTTTGTATAAGCCAAAATCTCCGGGTTCGTTGTTGGATTTGATTGGCGTTTAATTAACAAACAAGAATCAAGAAGAGCCGATTAATTCGTTATCCGAAAGGACGTGCGGGTTCGACTCCCGCCCTCGGCACCAGAAGCAAAATTTAATTGCTCTACTTACTTGACTTGCTCGCAGTAGCAGTCTGGCCTGTCACAACTAAGGCACAAGGTTCTTGGGTTTACACGCACATCACTCAGGATTTCAGCCAACGCTTTTCAACCTTCGAGCGTGGGATTCATAATCCGAAACCACGCAAATTCTCAACTCTATTAACTAAAACAGGTTGCAGCCATAGCGGTTTTACTAGGTTTTTTTGATGATTCTATACGCAGCTATATCGCCTGCACACGCCTTTATCTGAATTCCGTCACAAGACCGTCACAAGTTGAATCAACCTCATGGTTGCGTAGGGTAACGAATGCGTGGTGAATCAATCTCCCGCTCTGTACTAAGAAGTGATTTATGTCCTCCAAGACTTTTAACGCTCTCCTCTCCTGGAATTGACTCAGGTCTGAGACCAATTTTTCCCTACTTTAGCTTAGCCGTGAAAATTGGGAGGAGGTCAGCCGCCCAACAAGAAACGCTGATATACATCGCGTTTTTTCTGCCAGACGGTGAGAGCCTCGAACGATAGTCAAAGAGTCTGGAAGCAATGCTGCGGAGTGGCACCGTTCAATTGGTATGCATAAAGCATGAGGGCCTGAAATTCTCCTTTTCGGAAGGAAGGAACTACGGCGGCCTTGAGTTGATAGCCGAAGTCGGGTCTGCTCGAGACTCTTCAGAAAGACACCAAGCTTGTCCTCACGCGGAGTGAGGTAATGATGGTATTCAAGCACGATCTCGCGCACGAGAGCTCACTTACCTGTCTCATTAAGATCCTTCAGTACTTGGTCCTCAGCCCCTTCAATGTCTATCTTCAAGAAGTCACCGGCTCGGTGAGATAAGTTGAAAGCATCTCAGTCTCGACCGACGTCACTTGACTGCGCGCAAGATTCTCTTTCCGCATGCTTTGTACCAGAACGAGAAACAAACACATGAGGCAATCGATGGACGTCGAACCATCGGACAGATTGTTGACACGGTGGAAGGATCCGGCTGCGCGCGCGAGACTTTTTCCAGAAACTCTGGTGGTACGACCAGGTGGTGTTTGATACGTCGAAAGTGAACACCGCTTCGGAGTAATTGGCTGAAATCTTGAGAAAATTCGAATGGAGCTCTCGGTAACGCTATGGAATCGGGCGCACTCGCAAATGTATGCAGACCGCGAGGCGCTGGTGGATGGTGATTTTTGGCCTGACGTATGTCGAGATGGGGCTAAGATGGTGGCAGCGATATCTTGACGACCGCTAGGCGCGTAAATACTGGCTTGTATCGTTTCGTAAGACCAGAGCAGGGGTGTGGTGTGTCAGACAGATCCTAACTTATCATCCTGTCGTACTTTTCCTTTGAGCGTGGGGACCAATTATGTGTGGAATAGCAGGAGTGATTGGCGGTTCTACTGACTACTCGCCACACTTGGCCGACATGATGCGAGCTATGGCCCATCGCGGTCCGGATGGTCAGGGTATCCTGACGTTCGATGGCGGGGCGGTGGGTGCTGTGAGGCTCGCGTTCGTGGATCTAAGCGATCGCGGTCAACAGCCGATCTGGTCCCCAGACAAACGTGTTGCAATCATATTCAACGGAGAAATGTACAACCACGTTGCCGAACGTGAAGGTTTGGTTGCCAAGAGATATCCATTCCGATCTTCCTCCGATACTGAGGTGGTGCTGGCCCTTTACCTCCAACATGGACTAGAGTTCGTCCACCACCTGCGAGGTATGTACGCAGTGGCAATCCTCGACTGGCGCGAGGGTATTCCGGGTGGCCAGCCCAAGCTCATCCTCGCAAGAGATCCGTTTGGCATAAAGCCTCTTTACTTCAGCAGGCCCGAAGGTCCGAGAGGACCCTTAGTATTCGCTTCGGAACTTCGCACGTTGCTCGCGTCGGGCCTAGTTAAGCCAGAAATCGATAGGGAAGCGCTGATTGATTATTTGGCCATCGGGTTCGTCCTGCAACCCCGAACGATTCTTGCCGGCGTGAGGATGTTGGAGCGAGGGTCGCTGCTCGAGTTCTCCCCAGATGGCGAAATGACGCAGAAGACATTCTGGAGCATGCCCTCGTTTAATCCCATGCAGGAGACCTTGGATCAGGCGGCTGAGCGCCTTCGCTCGGTACTCGAAGAGAGTGTTGCTCTGCATGCGATGGCCGACGTGCCCGTGGGAGCTTTTCTCAGCGGCGGAGTTGACTCAACAGGAATGGTGGGTTTAATGATCAGGAAGAACCCGCGGCTGCAGACCTATACTTTGCGTTTCCCTGATCTTCCCGGTGCCGATGAAGCTGATAAAGCAACTGCGTTCGCCGCATCACTTGGATGCATCCACACCGTAGCGGATGTGACCAGCACGGAGGTGCGCGATCTTGTTCTATGCTTCGCGGCTGAGATCGATCAGCCCTCGGTCGATGGCCTTAACACATGGCTGATATCACGCGCAGCGGCCCGTGACGTTAAGGGTGTCATTTCAGGACTTGGTGGAGACGAGTGGTTTGCGGGATATGCATCAGCGCGCGTTGTCCGGGATTTCTCGTCGGGCTCGCGAAAGGCCTATGTTCTTCCCGCAAAAGTAGCGCGTGCTATCCGCGGCCTTGTCCCTAATACCCAACTAGCTCGGCGGTTAGACGGGTTAGCCACTAAAGCTCATTCGGTTACAACATGGATCGACTGCCACCGAGTGTTTGGATATCTTATCGGCCGCCAACTGACCGGCAGCACTCAGGAAAACGGCGATCAGGATGGTCTAAAGCGCGTTCTGCAGCTAATAGATCCAACGTGGACAGAGGCATCGTCGGTTGGCTTGTCGTCTCTCCTGGACGTGAATGTGTACATGGGTTGTCAGTTGCTTCGCGACTCCGACGCCACCAGCATGGCTAGCTCGCTCGAACTGCGCGTGCCGCTGGTAGACGTCAAGGTTGCAGAGTTCGCCCAATCGTGTGCCGAGGAATTCAAACTGGGAGACGTAAACCTAAACGGAAACGAATACGGCAAGAGCGGATCGAAGCGAGTTCTGATTCATGCACTCCGCGACATCCTGCCTCCCGACATCGGAGCTAGACCCAAGCGAGGTTTTGTATTGCCGTTTGAGCATTGGGCAAAGAATGGTTTGGACTCACTACTCAGGGAGACGTGTTCACCGGAGACCGTGACGGCTCGGGGACTATTGGATCCCAAACTTGTGAGTTCACTGACCACTAGCAACCGCTATTGGTCATCATGGCCTCATGCATGGTCACTGATGATCTTGGAACTGTGGTGCCGGAGCGTGATAGACGACCCCAGGAGCGCGATTCGCCGCTCAATAGAAGAGCACCATCAGACCGTTTGAATCCTGCCGCCGGTTACTTCACTGTAAACCGCCAGTGTGTTTGTTACGCAAGCTTCGACAGTGAATCGGCTCGCCTGGCGAACAGCAGCCTGGCCCATTTCCGCACGCCGTTCAGAATTTTCCCATAAGGATTGAATGGCATCGGCTGCACGTTCCGCCTCACCGACACCCGGATCGACTAGATGTCCCGTAGCACCTTCTTCAATGACTTCCGCCACTGCGCCACTACGCGTCGCGACGACGGGAATTCCGCACGCCATGGCCTCCACCAGCACGTTTCCAAACGCCTCTCCCGTGGTTGTGTGCAGGAAGACATCCACGCCTTGGAAAACTCGCTGCAGTTCTCTTCGATGGCCCAGCCAACACACATGATCTTCAATTCCGAGTTTCGCTGCCATAGCTTCAAGTGAGGCCCGCATCGGGCCAGAGCCAGCCATCAACAGTTTGACTGCGGCTCCTCGCCGGACGAGTTCAGCGCAAATCGACAACGCTACTTCGGGCCGTTTCACTTCGAGGAGCGCGGACGCAAACAGAATGAATAGTGTCCCGGAATCGCCCGAGAACTCTCTTTCCACAACATCCCGCTTCTCAGGATCGGGCAGATAGCGGTCGATGTCGATGCCGTTGTAGACCACGCTAATTCGATCTTCTGCAAGACCTACGGCAGCCAGGCGCCGTTTTATGAATTCTGATATGGCGATAAACTTACTAACCGGGCGGCACGCCAGAGCCGCTCGCAATCGAACGAGAGTCGCCCTCCAATCGCCGCGGTTCGACCATTCACCGGGATTAGCCTCGGTGAAAATGATTCGCTTGATTCCGCTCAATCGGGACATCCACAATAGCAAAGTGTAGTAATCGAAGAAGCGTACCTGAACCAGCAGCACATCGTACCTACGGGTTTGACGCCGTATGTAATTCCAGTACCGCATCGGCTGGTCATGGTACGGACACGCAGTCACTTGCGCGCCTGCGTCTTCGAAGCGCTTTCGGATCTCGCTTGGAATTTCACCCGAGACCGTCAACAGCGGGGTGATTCCCTGACCGGCGAGCCGGCAGCTCAACTGGAGAAAGAATTCCTCACGCGTACTCCAGGACGTCGGCCGCCAATCTAAAAGAAAGAGAACCGCAGGTTGGCTCATCAGCATTGGTCGGTGGAGATAACAGCGGCTAATCGACAGTGCGAATCCACAGCTTGCGAATCTGAGGGCAGCTCATCGCGCGTACCGCAGAAACCGACAAGTAGTTCACAGCAACGGAACTCCCTTCTTAAATCTTTGTGCGTGTCCAACATCAGATTGGTTGGCATAGGTAATTTTCATGTCCACCCATACTCACTATCGAATAGGAAAAACTCGATAAAAATGCGATTACCTCATCCTTGGTGGTGCCGAGATTAGCTAGAAGATTCGGCACCAGTTCGAGAACGATTATGGGTCTCAATCGCCTGAGGGTTTCTGTCATCCCACGTAACACCATCAATTCCGCTCCCTTCTGAACGACACTCTTCAAGGCCGTAAGACGCGATCAGCTTGGCTACGTTATTATGAAGATCAAACTTCTGCCGCACGACGTTCTTACCTTTACTACCCATGTGCTCACGAAGCAACGCATCATTCAGCAGAGTCAGAACCTTGTTCGACATTGCCTTAGTGTCACCACGATCTACCAAGTATCCGGATTCGTGATCCTGGACTAACTCGGGTATTCCACCCACACGTGTGGTTACCACCGGTTTGCCGTGGGCCATCGCCTCGGCAATCGTCCATCCAAACACTTCTTCCCAACGTGAGAATTGGCAGATTACATCAGCCGCTTCGAAAACGCCTTCGCCAAACGCATCCTCAACCATCCCGGTCCACGTCACATGATCTTCTATCCCCATTTCGACTGCTCGCCTCATATACTCCCGGCGATAATCCCCGTCGCCCACGATGACAAACTGAACTTTGCGATTCTGGTGACTAACGAGACGCGCAGTCTCGAGAAAATCCATGATTCCCTTCTCAGGAATTATCCAGCTTACCTGGGTCACGATCGACCGATCCAACGGAATTGAATAACGCCGGCGGAAATCGATGGCCCGTTGCGGATCGGATTTAACGCGCGAAATGTTGACGCCGTTGTAAATCATCTGAAAGCGATCCCGCGGCAACAACCCAAAAGACGACATGCATACGTGGCCGTAGTTGCTGACACAAAACACTTTGGTGAGTGGTTCATTTACGACTCGTCCGATCGCCCTCTTCCATAGAGGCGCGCGCATCGCAATGTATCCCGACGGACGTGAATGGTGGTCCGTGAAGAATATTTGTTTTACGGATTGGAGACGCGCAATCCACGAATAAGGATTAATAAAGCCGAAGAAATGAAGGTGGACAATCTCCGGACGAGAATCGCGGATGATCCTGGCAATACCTTTCCCCGCTTTGAAAGTGCTCTCTAATGGGCCCGCATAAACTTTGAGCGAAACGTTTGGGAGGTCCAGAAAGCGTCTCACTTCTTCAGTTGGTTCCGATTGAAAACACAGCACACTCTTCCAGCCACGCTCGGCAAGTTGACATGACAACTCGCGCGCTAACATTTCCGTTCCGCCGATACGGATCGGTTCAACTTCAAATATTGATACTAATGTCGGCATACAGGGCGTATCCCGGGAAACTAGAACTAACCAGACATGCGAAGCACCCGTTTCAATCTTGCACTGATTCTTTCAGCCAGATTTTCGATGCGAAGTTGAGCACTAACGGCGGCGTTGACGGTTTTGTAGCCAATCGGTGTTCGGCCTGGTGGCTCAAAGGCCGGTTGAAAGTTGGTCTTGTTTCCGAAACCCAGAATGCGCTGGTCCTCCGCGGAAAGATTTCCCAGGAACGCCGCATTTAGAATCAGCGGATGGTACCGGTAGTACGTTATATTTTCCTGATCCAATGTAACTCGCGGATCATGGTAATTAAAGAAGATCGCCTGTCGAGGCTCGAGTATGGGCATGCCCTGGCGATGAATTCCCGAACTGTCAAACAGAAACGCCGTACCCGCTGGACCGTTTAGCTCAACTAAACGCGAGGTGGGTAGCTCATTAACTTCCTGTTTTTTCAATATACGCGGGTGTTGCTGACGATGACTGCCCTTTATGTAATTGAATGCACCCGTCCGCACATCAGTGAGATAGAAGGCAAGTTTGACTTCTCGATAAATCTCGGATGCCGACGTTTCGTCATACCAGGCGTCAGCGTGCCACCCGTGAAAATCCCGGGTGGTGGGCAACGATTTCCACCCTTTCGCTTCCGTCAGTTCATAGTTCGTGCCCATGTAACTATTCAGGATGTCTTTGACCAACGGATGTAGCGCGAGATCAACGAAACCCTGATCGAGCATCAGCACATCTTCGACCATGTGTCGATAGATTTCGGTTTTGTAATAACCGTCAATATTGTTCCAACGCATTCGGCGCAATTTCACAGCAAACGCTTTCTGCATATCACGCAGTCGCTCCGCGCTCAGCAGATTAGGCAACACAACGATACCGTTAGCTTCGAGTTCAGAGACCAAACCATCGACGTCAAACCGCCGACCGGCTGTATTCGTTAGGTTAGGCGCCTCTGGCGAAACCGGAATGTCTTCGATGTTTCTCATCGTTGTAACCGCCGAACCGCGAAACCTCAATCTTCAACGACATCACCGCCGCTGAGGCAATAAAAGGCATCCAGCAACTCACACAAATTCACAAATTGGTGCACAACAAATGTTTAATCGCTTGCCCTTGAGTGCGAGACAATAGCGGACTGATCAGGCGAGTATGCAAGGATTAGCAGGCTCGTGAGAAATCAGCCAGCCCGGTTCTGTAATAACGGCGGAAGGATATTCTCGTCGGCAGTATAGAGTCAACAGGCAAGAAAAAGTATGCAGGCTGGAAGTACCTCAATAACACGCTTCGTCACAACACGTTTCATCGCGAAGTACTTCGATTCCTTCTTGACTAGATCGGACCATTACCAAGGCGGCCATGGGTCGGTCCACCACGAACCGTCCAGGCAACAAGAAACTTCATATTACCCGGCATCATTACCCACATCTATCTGTCTGGGATGTCAAAGTTCGGCAAGAAGACTTTGTTAACGCTCGTTGAATTGTTAAGGGCACGCGTGATCAGGCTGCTCTTTTCGTCGTCGGCCAGCGCCCACTGCGATATACCCGTAAAGCAAACCTTGGTCTCGCTCTCAAAGAGGGCGACGCATTCCAGTAGTCCGGCCACGCGGGCTCCCGTTGCAGTGAATCCGGTGCCACAAGTCGTTCGAGGTGTTGGTACACGCGATGTTGTGCCCCTTTTATAATGGCTGCAGCTTGATCATTTGGATCCAACTCTCCAAGATCGTCGTTATGCCAGTCGGCATCCTTCAGCCCGACACTGCGGGCCAGCGAAGAAATCTGCTCATATATTTTCTGATACGAGTCTCCCGTGGCACCGAGTATAAGCACTACCCCGCCAGCCTTTAGGTCCTCGAAAAGGTCGCGGAGCTCACTTTCGAAGTGCCGGACATCTGCCTCCAGAGTCAGGAAATTGCTAAACACAACGAGCCTGAAGCGATACAAACGCTCTGCTTGAGCGGCCGCGGTGACTGGGTCGTAAAACTCCTCATATTGTCCCGTTTCGTCATCCCAGTATTGTTCATATTCATTCTGACTCCGGTACCACGCCCGCTTTGATGCGAGCTGAAGGTTGGTGAAATCCATTTCAATGGGACCAAAGGGGCCATGCCGCTTGGAGTACTCTGAGAACCGATGAAAGAACCGGACCATAGAGGCGCTCTGCTCGACGCAGGAGAGCTGTGGCGGCGGAAGCTTGAGTTCTAAAATGTCACACTTGTCTGCGAAGTGGGTAAGAGCGTCGTAGAAATCTGCTATGGCGTAGAGCGAAGGAGCCGGTCCCGCACCGATGTCAAGAACCCACACGCCGTCGATACCAAGGGGCAGAACTGCATGCTTGCAGAGATACTCTAACGTCTTCCAAGTACGGCGGTACCGCTCGAGCAAATGGACGTACGCGTATGCTTCGGCTGCAAGTGGTCGTTCAAACGTTGCCAAATCCGAGCAACAGCTTCGCACGTCGGGGATGCGGTTCCAGAATTCCTTAGGCGCATCAGGCCATTCGCGGACCAGGTGGTCCAAGGATTCAATGAGAAAGCCGGCAAGCTGATCTGCTATCTGTGCTAACTGATGCTCCACACGACCGGATTCCCGGAGGCACCTCAAGAATACCCGGCCATGCCGTTTGAGTAGCTGTCGCCATGTTATTCTGCCTTCGGAGTTCGATGTGACCATTTCCTTGGGGCGGCTCGGCCATCAACTTAATAATGGAGCCTGCTCGCGAGTCCAATGCTTGACGGCCAGCTATAGCAGCCAGCAATGCCTCGGTCTTTGATGTTGCTATTTCGCGGTTTTCAAGTTCTCTAAAATCGATAGTTGGTGAACCTGGATACCATTTGGACCATGTATTTCGAAAGTGCCCCGGGCCGAAATTGTTTGCGGAAACCGTCTTGAGTTGCTGTCTGCGACGTTGCCAACAATGACACCAATATAACTTCCAGCAGCACCACCGGCATCAGCCTCTGGTCTCTCAATTTCTGCCGCGGCGATAATCAAGCTTAACGTACTTTTTTTCTGTAGATACGGACATTGGACTCGATACATAGGAGATATTATTTCAGTCACATCTGCCGGAATTGTAATAGCATTGTCTTTTTCGCCAGTCTTCACAGGCCCGAACAACCTATCGCGGCTCAGCGCGGGTACGCCCGGCAACATCTCAGCCAGGAGATTGCAAGGAATCCCGCTGGTTTCTTTGACGTCTGCTATTCCCATCGTGCCGTTCAATGCGTCATCTAGCCTGATCTCAAGATCGAGGTTTTGTATCGCCACGTCGCCAGTTGTTAAGAAAAGGCGCACATCAACCAAATTTGGTTGCCAGCGGATACCACCAATGACTTGCCCGGTCGGATAGAGAAACTCATTCATCGTCGCTTCGTGGAGGATCAAAGAGGATTTGTTAATTACCTGGTTACCCCGGTCCCGCGACGTGAAGAACTCCACATCGCTCTGCCCATCCACGTTCAACTGCGCAGCATAAGCTTCAAATTCCTCCTCTCGCTTGCCGTGCACAAGTTGCTTCGAACCATATTGCTTCCGCTGCTCCGTTGACAGAGCCAAGAAAGTAGCCTCATCGATCAAGAATGCACCGGGCAGGGCCTTGCCTTCGAGCCGAACGGCCCGTGCGATCGTGGTGCCGGCTATGTCATATCCACCCCCTGGTTTAGGTTTCATCACGATTTCGCCCGTCGCTGCACCGCTCCGGAAGATCCGCTTAGCAAGTTGCTGGCTGCGCATTTGATTGTGGTTACGAGTAGCGTGATGCACAGCCTCTGCAAAGCGGTGGGCATCTTGCGCCGAGTCGAACACCAAAATTGCCCCGTCACCTGTCTCGGTCATGACGTTTTCTTCGCGAGTAGCGTTGACCGCCTTGAGCCCGCTCTCAATGAACGCCTGAATCTGTTGGTTGAGCTGGGCAACGGTGGTCACATCCAAACTCTGTTCGAAGTTTTCGCTGATGGTGCTGTAGCCCACAAGATCGAATTCAACAACAGTTTTCTTCATCGTCTGTTTCTTTCAGTCCGTTTAGCAGGATCCGAAATCATCTGGCAGGCACAAATTTGAGCATACTTTCCGTTGGAGTTTGAAGTAAAGAATATCTTGGAAAAGCACTAACTCTCCATTCCAAATTGCAAGCCACAGATCCAAGTTTACCCTCGCCGATCGTCTTTGCACCGAAGCAAAGTTGTTGGATTCGGATTTGCGGAAATGCTTCCCGGTTGGCACGGTGTGACAACAAAAGTAGGGCGATTATCAATTGGAGCAGTGAATTTCAAAGGGGCATCTTGCAACGTAGAGTCTTATGTAACAGGTGAGTTGAACGCAGATTTTCGCTAAATTTGATCTATGTTCGAGTTTGGCCTAACTTCATAGGTTCACTCTGTCATCTATAAGCGCATCGGTTGAAATTCCCGCGAGCTTCGCATAAGCCAATAAAAGCATTAGCGGTGGTTCTCTTCTCCCCGTCTCAAACTGCGAGATCTGCGCCGGACGCAGAGGTGATGCTTTGTAGTTTAGCGCCTTTACCATTTCCGTCTGACTCAGACCTAAGTTTGCGCGGATCTGCGCGAGCTTCTTTGCGAGCTTCTTGGGTGCGGGACGCTTCGCCATCAGGAACGTCCTTCCTGTGGCTTGCATCCGCTACTAGCAACTGCTAGTATTGCATGGCTTCTTTGATAGGTTGTTTGGTTCGCCCAGTAATACCGGGCGAAGATCACCTAAGCATTTCCTCCGGGGCTACTAGCATCGGCTAATAGGTTAACACGAATATGCTGACATTGCTGCCGGAGAGTGAGAGCCTACTGGACAACGAAGACTGGGATATCGTGTTTCAAGCGTATGAGGAATATCCGATCCTTGCCTTTATTCTCGCACAGCACCTTGACTCTGTAAGAGCCCTTATTCAGGAAAACCCGGAAACGCGGAAACAAGCAATAGCAGGGCTTACTCGGGCAATTGACTGCCTTATGCCCCACACTCATTTTCGAGACGCAGGGCGAAGGATTTACTTGCTGGCTGTCTCTGGAAAACTTACGCCTAAACAGACAAAAACTATGCGTGAGCTTGGATTGATTCAATAATGGGCCATGCCAGACCGCGACCGGAACACTTAGCGGAAAAGCTATTGCTGATTCGCCGCAAACTGAAACTCACTCAACCTCAACTTGCTAAGCGGCTAGGCATTAGGGACTACAGGGTAATCTCGAAGTACGAACACGATCTAAACGAGCCGCCGCTCGCTGTCTTACTTGATTACTCCCGCGCCGTAAAGGTTCTACTCGAAACCATCGTTGACGACGACTTGGATCTGTTTGATTGAATTGTCCGTGATACCGGACAATCAATCAAACAGATCTAGATTATCGTCAATGATCGTTTCGAGTGGTATCCTGGAAACGCGGGAGTAAGCGAGCAGTACGGTTAATGGTGGTTCGTTCTTATTGTGTTCGTACTTTGAGATGTGGTTGTATTGGCGCATCCCTAAACGCTTTGCCATTTGCCGCTGGCTAAGTTTTAGCTTGCGCACGCGAATCAGCAACAGCTTTTCCGCTAGGTGCTTTGGTCGTGGTCGTGCGTAGCCCATTATTTGAACTTGTCGATTACTTCGATCTCTTTGATTAGCGCTTCGCGGAATGATGTAAGGATGTCGATCAGCAAGTTGATCTTTGTGAGTGATCTGCGCCTTGCTTGTTTAGAGCCAAGGAAGAACTCAAGCTGAATCCTGCGGCGACAATCGGCGATCGTGAGCATGTAGTGACCCCAGCGGTATTCACCGTCGCGGGATGATTCGGTCTCGGCAAGGATATAAGATGTATCGCCCGTTGAAACGGGATTGAGGAAAGCACGTGTGCGAAACGAGAAATCACTTTTCATGTTAGCAGCCTCGAGGAAATGATCAGGTGAAGATCGCCGGCATACTTGGGCGACCAACGCAAACGCGAATCAACTTGTCTCTGATCAATTCGTCCAACCTGAGGCAGGAATACCTGCACCTTTCTCGACTATGCTATTTTGATCACTCATCGGCAGATCCTCTGCACATCGCGTTGAAACTTTTCGACTTTGCGGGTGACGTTATTCGTAGCGCGACGCTTGGGAGGTGTGAGTCGCATGGGACGAGTATGTTTCACGGGGACTCTGTTCCTGGCTGTTGGTCCTATCAATTAGAATTCGCACGCGAGTTTGGCTCCCGGCGACAGAAAATGCCTAGTTTCTTCTAACAGTTCCCAGAGGCGTTCGATTGGGCTTCTTAGCGGATTTTATGGCTTTAGCTTCAGTATGTAATGCCTCACGGAATCGGTTAACGACCTCGGCGAGAATATCAATCTTGGCAAGACTTTCTTTTCTGTCCTCAGGACTGTCCAAGGAGAAATCTAGTTCAACAGCATGGTGACAATCCGCTATGAAGAGCGCATAGGCTCCTCTCTCATACTTTCCACCATTACTCGATTCAGCTATGGCACAGATGTAGAAGTTTTTACCAGTAGTTGGCGGATACAGGAAAACTCTTTTGCGGTAAACAAACTGAGGCATTTTCCGCTCGCTGTCGGTGTCAGTAAGAACTGAGTAGTTTTTGCGGGAATCTATTCGCTTAATGATCAAGGTACAACCATCATCAGCCAGCACGCATAGACAGATACCGCCGAGCTTCGCATACGCCAACAGCAACTCCAACGGAGGTTGGCGCTCGCCGCGCTCAAAGCGGGATAGATCTGTTTAGTTTTTGCGGTAGGTTTTTTTGCATTCGTTGCTATGCTTTTCTGGGAGTCGCCGAAGTGAAACTTGCTTGACGATTTCTTCAACTCAGAGATGTGAGTCCGCGGAAGCCTCTGGGCGATGCTTCCGCGAACTCGTGTGGCCCCCTCACCAAGGCCACTTCTGAGATTCAAGACCTGCTCATCGGGTCTAAAACCTCAGTTCTTTCGAGAGCCACTCGTGACCCACCTGCGCGAGTGGCTCTGCCGCTGAAAGATGAACCTTGTCGCCGTACATCTTCCAGAAGTCCTTTCAATGATTCTACCGATCGACTTCGACCGCGTTGCCTCTACCGTCCAAACAAATCGAGAGTGAGTCGGTCCTCAACGCGAGCCATTCGCGGGTACGGTTTCGGTGCCGCAATCGCGAATGGCTCGGCGAAAGATCACAGTGCCCCCCACACGGATCTTTCACTGCGAGGTTCTTGATCTAGGTACGATCTGCTGCGACCACTCTCCTCATGCTTATGCAGAGCCTTTATAGTTCTCAGACCTGTTCCCATGCTGGTTAGGCTGGTCCAGTCTCGACTCGAACTATGCAGGTTCCTTTAGAGACATGAGAATTGAATCACCCGTACTGTGTGGCGAAAGCCTGAATACGAGATGCGTGATTATAGGGGCCGTCAATGTATGGTCCAAGCTAAAGTTTGGGGAAAAGATGAAGGGGATTAGATGGTGCGCTATGGAGAGCAAGCAAGCTACTGTACATGCAAGAAATGAGGTAAGTTATGTGATATAGCAACACACGATGCGCCTTCGCAGGGTTCGGCGTATTTGAAGATCAAACTCCACAGGCCAACGTTGTGAGATGGCAATTCCACTAACTCGTGGGTTCCACTATATGAGCGATCACGCGCGAACTTCTACTTCCGGTGAGACCTCATAAAGGAGTGGCGACTGCTAGTGCCAAACCGTAGGTATGGGGGCCGATTATTTCTTCGTGATAGATTTACGGCGAACTCTTTTTTCTTTCCGTGCTCCGCTGAGTGCTTTGTTTTGCCGTCCGTCCAGGATATTGGACAAGCCCTGATGCGTAAGTCCGAGCAAGCGAGCAGCCCTGGTTACACTCCCGTTCGCCCGTTCCAATGCTTGCTTAATGAGGCGCGCTTCATAATGCAGCACTTCATCCTCGAGAGTTCCACCGACAACATCTTCCTGAATGCTTACCAAGTTCTCGAGCTGAGCAATAACCATCCGACCGCAGAGCCGCAAACGTTCTAAATCCGACTGACTGGCGCGGTCACCGACATACTGGTCTGCGCTGCGGTATGCGGCCAGCAGTTCCTCGCTGGAAAGCACACTCCCCATCTCTTCGATCATCTTCAGTTGCGCTTCGGCAGCTAAGTGTGAATCACCAGCCGCTGCCGCCACCTCCGAGGCTCGATTAAACGCTGAGCGAGCACTGTCGTACTTTCCGCTTCCCGCAAAAATGCTGCCCTGAGTCGTTAGCGCCTCAGCAAGTAAGGAAGAGTCGTCCCCCTGCTCAAGTACTGCGACGGCCGCGAATATGGCGCGTTCCGCCTCTGCGTACCTCTTTTCAGCAAGAAAGACTCTGGCTCGTGTTTCGTTGACTTGAGCGACGCTGCCTGAGTCGTTAAGAGAGATGAAGATCGCTCGCGCTTTGTCGAGATGAGTCAGCGCCTCTGTTGCTCTTCCGACGAGAAGAAGAATAAATCCGATGTTGTTTTCTACTCGCGCCAGGTAACGAACGTGACCGGCTTTCGCGAGGTGCATGCTCGCCGCACTGTATTCGATTAAGGCATGGTCCAGGTTCTCTGTCCCGCCAAGTTTTTTGTATGCAAGCCCACGTTGGAAGTGATAAGAGCCGTGAATCCAATCATCGGGAACCTCCGCGAGAAAAGCAGCGGCAGCATTGAGCAGGGCGAGAGCGTCCTCATAACGACCGGAAGAAATCTCGACCGTCGATGCATTAGTTAAAGTGCGCAGCTTTGTTTCAGATCTCTGTGCTGCGTCTACAGCTTGTCGAAACAGCGCACGTCCATCATCCTGTGCTCCTGATCGCCAGTAACATAGAGCCAGGTCTGTCATCGCCTCAGCGCGTTTGTCCTGCTGGCCCAATGACTCAAACAGGGTGATACTCTCGGTGAGTAGATCCCGCGCGAACTCCTGCGCTCCCGGAATTTGGTTGGCGCTGCCCAGCCAACCGGATAAAGCCCCGACTCTCCATAATGCCTCTGCCCGCGTGTCCGGCGGCAATTCATCGACCGCCGGCCGTTCACCGACCCTGGTCCACAGTTTTCCCAGCGCTGAACGAGCCCCTTCATAATCACCCGCTCGTTCCAACTCACGGGCTCTTTCGCACGCCCGCTTTACATGCACATCTGTAGGGATCTTCGTCAGTTCCATTAGCAGTGTTCGTTGCTACTTAGTCACGGTAGCGACTAATGGTGTTATCATTTTTAGGCTCAACGATTTTGCGGTCTCTTAGTTGACCGCCTCCACTCCAAAGGACCGAAAACAATGAACACACTGCGATGCTTTCTCTTTGCAATAGTGGTGATTTCAAGCTCGACGCTCGCGTTGGGAGGAGATATGCAGGCACCAGGCAAAAGCGAACCGCCACCACCGGCGTCATCAACCGAGCCGACTACGGATCGCATAACCGCATCGACATCGACTGAAGAAATTCAGATTGCCTGGCAGGATCTGTCAATACTGCTGCTCAGAGACATCCTTCTTTCAATCTACTGAAAGCTCTGGGCTAGACTTATGGGCCCTTGATGGCGCTGGTGCGGTGCGCTAAAAGGTCGCAGTGTGCGCGGGTCAGGGCAAGCGAATCCTACTCCAAATTCGCGTCTGTGACAACGCTGGATTTTGGGGATGTTCTGCGACGAAACGCCACAATTTCTTTCGTTATTGACGGTTTCATTTCTTTCTACCGCGATCCCCTTTTGGTCTGCTAGCGAATGTTTTGCTTTGCCGACCGGCTAGGATCTTCGATAGTCCTTGGTGGGTGAGTCCAAGTTTTCGAGCCGCGCGCGTTATATTGCCATTCTCCTGTTCCAATGCCCGTGCAATGAGGCGCGCCTCGTAATGATTGACCTCTTCGGCGAGAGTTCCCCCTATCAATTCGTCCTCAATGCTGCGCAAATTCTCAAGATTGTCCATGACTATGCGGCGACAGAAGCGCAGACGTTCTAGATCCAATTGGCTGGCGCGGTCACCGACATACTGATCTGCGTTGCGATATGCGGCCAGCAGTTCCTCGCTGGAAAGCACACTCCCCATCTCTTCGATCATCTTCAGTTGCGCTTCGGCAGCTAAGTGTGAATCACCAGCCGCTGCCGCCACCTCCGAGGCTCGATTAAACGCTGAGCGAGCACTGTCGTACTTTCCGCTTCCCGCAAAAATGCTGCCCTGAGTCGTTAGCGCCTCAGCAAGTAAGGAAGAGTCGTCCCCCTGCTCAAGTACTGCGACGGCCGCGAATATGGCGCGTTCCGCCTCTGCGTACCTCTTTTCAGCAAGAAAGACTCTGGCTCGTGTTTCGTTGACTTGAGCGACGCTGCCTGAGTCGTTAAGAGAGATGAAGATCGCTCGCGCTTTGTCGAGATGAGTCAGCGCCTCTGTTGCTCTTCCGACGAGAAGAAGAATAAATCCGATGTTGTTTTCTACTCGCGCCAGGTAACGAACGTGACCGGCTTTCGCGAGGTGCATGCTCGCCGCACTGTATTCGATTAAGGCATGGTCCAGGTTCTCTGTCCCGCCAAGTTTTTTGTATGCAAGCCCACGTTGGAAGTGATAAGAGCCGTGAATCCAATCATCGGGAACCTCCGCGAGAAAAGCAGCGGCAGCATTGAGCAGGGCGAGAGCGTCCTCATAACGACCGGAAGAAATCTCGACCGTCGATGCATTAGTTAAAGTGCGCAGCTTTGTTTCAGATCTCTGTGCTGCGTCTACAGCTTGTCGAAACAGCGCACGTCCATCATCCTGTGCTCCTGATCGCCAGTAACATAGAGCCAGGTCTGTCATCGCCTCAGCGCGTTTGTCCTGCTGGCCCAATGACTCAAACAGGGTGATACTCTCGGTGAGTAGATCCCGCGCGAACTCCTGCGCTCCCGGAATTTGGTTGGCGCTGCCCAGCCAACCGGATAAAGCCCCGACTCTCCATAATGCCTCTGCCCGCGTGTCCGGCGGCAATTCATCGACCGCCGGCCGTTCACCGACCCTGGTCCACAGTTTTCCCAGCGCTGAACGAGCCCCTTCATAATCACCCGCTCGTTCCAACTCACGGGCTCTTTCACACGCCCGCCTTGCCTCCCAATCACGCCATTGGCGGGTCTCTTTAGGTCTCTTCGTCAGCTCCATTAGCAGCGTTCGTTGTTACTTAGTCACGGTTGGCGACTAATGATGTTATGATTTTTACCTCAACTATTTCGCGGTCTGTTCTAACTGACCGCCTCCACTCCAAAGGAATGAAAACAATGAACACACTGCGATGCTTTCTCTTTGCAATAGTGGTGATTTCAAGCTCGACCTTCGGATTGGGAGGAGAAATTCAGGGTTCGGGTAAAAGCGATCTGCCTTCCGCCTCCACCGGCGTCATCGTCGATGAAACTCAAATTGCGTGGCAAGATCTGACAACCAAAATACTGCTGGAGATCCTGCTTACAATCTATTGAAGCTCGGGGCGATCGTTATTTTTTGCCCTTGATGGCGCTGGTGCGGTGCGCTATAGGTTCGCAGTATGCGCGGGTAAGGGCAAGCGAATCCTACTCCAGTTTATCGGGTTGTACAACGCCCAAGTGCTGAAGCGGCACGAATTGGTTAGCACTCCTCAGCCACCCGGGATAGGGTCCCAACTCTCAATAATGAGTGTCTCCGCGCGTCTCGGCTGTTAGTTTATCAACTGGCCGGCACCGAATTTTGGTCCAACAGCTTTCCTAGCGCTGAGGTGAGGCTCATCATCACTGGCTCGTTCCAGCTCGCGAGTTCTTTCGCACGCGGATTCGTCGAGTGCAACTCATGCCATTCGCGCTGTCTTGATCTCCTTCGTTGCCTTCGCAGCGTTCGTTGCGAAGTAGTCACATATGCGACTAATGATGCTGATTTGGGGGCGCAAGTTTTCGCAATCTGGTTAACAGAAGGCCCTACTCCAAAAGGATGGTCTGCTCTTTGAGAAATATCTAAAGAAAGTTTGAATCTCTAAGAAACTGAATTTCGTTTGGTGGCGTCTAACTATCCACTGTCGGTCAGTCTAAAAAACAATCCTCCCTTAATTGTTACTGATGCGCTACACAGTTGAGCAATAGCCGTGATGACATCGGCTATTCAGCGGTGATCACTCATCAGTACCGATATGTAGACCATTGAAAGATGGTCTGCTTCAGATAAACCCGTTATGAAATCGCCAGAATCCAGTCATGCACCAGAGTCGCGAGAGCACACCGTCTCATCAGGGTCGCGTCAGGGAAAAATGAACCGACGAACTCTTCCTTCGAAAACTCAGACAGCTAACAAAGAAAACAGCGGTTGGGAAAAGCGAGGTTTCTTTGCAGGCCAGACCAGCCGATACACGCAGACGTTGCTTGCTGAAATAAATCGCGTGGCCCGACGCCCCTTCAACATCCTGATAACCGGTGAAACTGGAACCGGTAAGACCCATGCTGCGCGAGAGATTCATCGATTATCAGTACGTTCCAATAAACCGTTTCTGGAACTCAATTGCGCAAATTTGCCCGAGCACTTAGTGGAATCTGAACTTTTCGGCTATCGCAAGGGGGCATTTACTGGCGCAGATCATGATCACACGGGACTCTTCGAAGAGGCTGATGGCGGCATTCTGTTCCTGGATGAGATTGGGGATGTTCCTCTGGCTGTGCAGAGCAAGCTCTTGCGCGCGATTGATGAAAAACAAATCAAACGATTAGGAACAAATCGGTATCGCTATTGCGATGTCCAGGTAATCGCCGCTACTTCAAGAAACTTAACCAAGATGATTGAAACCGGCCAATTTCGGGAGGACTTGTATTGTCGCCTCGCCGTGCTAACGATTGAAACGGCGCCACTCAGGTCTCATCGTGAAGATATTCCGGCATTGGTTGCTTTCTATCTCCGGGAAGCTGCTGGAGCGATGTCCGGATCCACGGTAGATTCCGCCGCATACAGCATTGATGAACGCGCAATGCGGCTTCTTTGTGAATATGATTATCCCGGTAATATTCGCGCGCTCCGAAATCTAATTTACGAGTTAACCAGCTATGTAAATGAAGGTGAAGCCATAACCGAAGAGTTAGTCCAGTTCACTTTAGCGAAGCTAACTAATCGGAACGAGCTCGCACCAACTACTAGCAGTTCGGGTCGAACAGACCTTTGCGTGGACGACGTTAGTGTGACGAGACCAGTTGCCGAGTCATTATTGGCATCTGTAGCTCAACCAGGAGACATTATCCTACCGCTTGATGTGTGCGTACTTCGGCAGGGTGAAACGTTCAAGCAATGGACCGCGCGAGCTAAACGTTGCAGCATAGAAGCGGCACGTCGCTCAACGGGCGGGCGTATGGAGGATGTTGCCAAGCGATTAGGTCTTACGCGGGGCAGTCTTAAAAGTCATCTTCGTCGCGCTAAGCGAACTCTCAATGAAGATGTCGGTGAAGGTAGTAGTCCTGCGCGAGCCGCAGAAAGTGGGCCTCAAGTGGACCAATGAATAGACTACCTGGATGACGGAAACTTTGTTGCTGTCTTCGAAGAGCAAGCTAAAGCTTGAACTCCAAAACGCAGGTCCACAATCACTCAATCACCTTCTCCATCTTCACTTCCGAACAGGTCGATCATTCCGATCCGTCTGACTAGTCGCAATCGAGTTAACCACATCCTGTCCCTCAGTAACTCTTCCAAAAATCGTGTAGCGCGGCGGCAACGGATAATTCGACGTGCAATGATGAAAAACTGCGATCCATTCGTGTTTGGACCAGCATTCACTGAGCTCGCACCCACAAGTTGAGCTGTAACGCGCGATCTGTTCCTGGATCTGCGTCTGTCTATCTGGCCTGATCACTACTATTCAAGTTTTGCTACCTAGGTTAGGTAGTGTTTACCATGGCCTCGGCGGGCAGCCAGTCTGCATTGATGGGGGCTGCGAGTCTGCCAAGACTCGGCACGATCCCCACGCCACCACGGGCCAATCGTTGTAATTCCTATAGGGCAGGTTCGAAATACCGTCCGCGTGTGGCCGAAACTTTACCTTGCCAAACGAGTTGGGTATTGAATAGACTTCGGCTGCGCGAAGGCCCACCTCGCCCGGCTGAAGTAGGTCGATGCCGAACGCATACGACCAGTAGTTATCGAAGTATGAAACCAGCCCAATACGGAACGTGCCGTCATCCGCTACGTACGACATTGCCATACGTACTGGATTTTTGCTTGTCTCAGCTTCCTCCATTGATCGAAACGACGGATAGACGAGATAAAAACGGCCAACGGTGACAGGACCTCTAGCAGTCTGCTCCACAGGGGTGATGCCCGCCTCGGAACCGGTCCAAGCCATGGAAGGGCGGCCTACTACCAAAGGCAAATTGTCGTGCGGAATTGGAAGTCGAGTCCAGCCTCGCTGAGGCAATCCTGTGTGGAGTGCATAAAGGTTGAAAGCACCATCCACTGTTGCAAATGCTCCGACAAGGTTTTCCTGTCCACCCACGATACCGATGGGCAAACCGGTATAAGCAATTCCGGGCGATGACATTTCATTCATCCTAATCGGGAATCCGCCGACCGTAACCTGTTGCTCCGGTCCCCACGTCGCGGGCCCGCGGGTACGATATCGCAGGATACCGTCCGTTCCCTTATAAGCGAGGGCAACGCGCTTTCCATCGCGTGAAACGGCGAGCGATGGTTCGCCGGCGGCGGGAGAGCCTTCCACAGTGACCTCGCTCCCCCAAATTACTTGGTGGTCCGACATCTTCTGCCAAACTTCGAAGAGAGAGCCGTCGGGACGAATGCCCACCACGATTATTAACCACTCTCCATTGACATTGATCGTAGCAGCGTCGATCGACTCGATCGGACCAATGTCTCTCACAACGTGGTGCGGGAAAGCCGGCGTCGGACAGTTATCGATGTTTTGGCATGCCCAGGGAGACGCCATGTAGCTATATTCAAGCCGGTGATCTAGTGTCACCGTAAAGATCCAGATTAACCCGTTATGGCGCACCACGGCGGGTGCGCGCTGACTGGTCGTGCCAACTGGTACCTCCCCTTCGCGCGTAAATTCGCACCCGCCGCTGTTCCCTGGTTGATAATTGGCGTATGCCCTCACCGGCTGATTCGCCGGTTGGAAAACGCCATCGCGGTTCCAGTCAACGCTGCCGGTTCCGGCATCGACTTTATAACCGAAGGACAATCGAAGAACATCGAGCAACGCGGGCTGACCTGCCGCCACACCGGTTTCGATAAGCGCGTGGTTGTTGATTACGGGAAACCCGCGACCGTCGGAAAACATGCCTGCCGGGAACGCGTAGTTAATGAGACTCGGGTAGTTTGGCTTGCAGTTCGGTTCGTGAGTGCCGACTGGTCCATTGTGGTCAAGGAAGAGCGTATGGCCGAACTCATGCGCAGAGTTACTGGCGCTGGCCATATTAAAACCGCATGCGATACCCACGCCGCACGCGCCGCCTCCTGACATGTAACCGAGTACGTAATGGAACAGTCCGCGGCGCGATTCGGTGAGATTGTTGACCATCGCCTCATGTGGCGTCTGCGGTCGGTATCCGCCGGTGCCGTCCGGGACGGCATTGACCGCCGTGTAACCACCCCAGTCACCATAGACGGTCGCGTCGGCCGCAGTTTGTGGAGCCACGCCGGTGTCGAAATGCAAGTTGATACCGGGCTCTCCGTCCGGATTACCCACCTCTGCCGCGTGCGCGGCGCGAAGAGCTGGATCAGTAGTAGCCCTGTCGGCGTAAACGTCCGCGACCTGCCTCGCAACCATCGGAGGCATGCGTTCGGCCAAACCGTTCTGGTTATCCTGTAAAGTCAGGCGACGAAAATCGACTTCCACGAAGATATCTTTGTGTCGAGGATTTGCGCCCCATGTGGGCAGAGGTACCGCTCCTCTTCCCAACAGTTCCCACGTGTCCCAGAGTCCGTCGCTATCGGTATCGCGCGCGTCTGCGATTGCCTGACAGGACATGCCGCCTACTACTGAGGCGCGGCTGGCGCAAGTTTTAATCGCACCTTCCAATTGATTCCCGAGTCCGTCGCCGTCCGCGTCATTCATTGGATCGTTGCGATAGATCCACAGACGGCCCTTGTGTCCGAACACGGTGGATCCGTAAAGCGCGACGTACGACCCGCTTTCGCGTCCTGGGAGCGCGGTTTGTGGTCCGCTCCATCGCTGAAGTATATGCAGGCCGTCTTCGTTCACGAGGTATGCATGGTGCGATGCGAGCCCACGCGGAGGACTGACAGCTACCGCCTGTTCGCCCGAAGTGAATCGGGGCAAATTAATAGATGTCCCGCGAGAGAAGACGACCCCGCGCGTCGTAAGCACGTCATTGACCCACAGGTCGGCCCGGTACACTCCCTCCGACCGCGATCGGACGACGAGCTTAAACTCGCCGGTTTGTATTGCAGGAACGCTGATCGCAGTACGGTCACGCCAGGACCACCAGGACTTGGATTTAACCGTCTTAACCGCAACGGCCATTCCCCGCATATCGAGGAGGTCCAGGATCGGCGACGCGCCCTTATCTACATTACGAAGTTCGATCTTATGCGGTGACTGTCGGGGAGTCAGGATAACGGGGACTTCAGCAATAGAACCGTCAATCTGAATATCAAACACTCGCTGCATTTGCGCGTCCACGGACGCGGCGGATACGAAGAATAAAAAGAGGACAAAGCATGGGTTACGCATTTTCATTTTTCTCCTTGCTCGGATTGGGTCAAAAGGCAAGTTGCGGTCGCTCTCTGATATTAATCTCGATGTCTGGTTCGGAACTGCTCCATGTTTTGTTTGAAGTGCATGTTTGCGTCTCCTTGGAGTTGAGTTGAGGGAAGCAGGGACCAAATGCACTGATGCCACATCATGGAGAGAATCAGCGGGTTGGCAGATCGATGGGTCGTCGCTGATGACGTCTTAGACGTGTCTCGCGCTGTGCGGCTTCCTGTGTATTATGACGAAATGAACAAAAACGTTTCTATTCCTCCCTGGATACTGGAGGACGTCATGGAAGTTGCGAAAATCTTTTGCTTAGCCATGAGCCCAAGAAATTGACATCTTCCTCGGGCGACGGAGACATGTGTCCCCACATTGGACAATCTTCGCAACTTCGTCTTGACCCCAACGACGGAATTGCTTAGTTTCTTCCAAATCCGCGGGCACAGTAGTTTGGCGCACAATGCACAAGAGCCTCAAAAGTCCTGAGGCAAGCCCACAGTGGACACTCTTAGCAACTTGTTTAGGGCGCTTATAGCGACCACCCGAAAGATCGTCGATGATGGTCGTTTGAACGCAAGCGGCCAGCGGGTCCTAACCCAACAAACTATTACGCCTAAGGAGTCACTACCAATCAGGTGACAGACAATTTTCCGACGCTGATGATTTCGCGACGGCCAAGGCATGTCGGTCCTGGTTGGGACGACGCCCGAAGCTGGTTTGGCGGCGCGCCGCAGCTTGGCCGCCAGCCGTGGCCGCGAGGCGGCGCGCAACAGACGCCCTGCTACTTCCTGGCCCAGATCGACTTTGCTGAAGTAGGACGAGAGGTCTCGCGACGCGGAATCCCATCGGCTCTTCCTGACGGAGCATTAGCTTTCTTCATCGGCCCAGGCAGCGAAGAGTATGAGTGTACCGTCGTTCACGTTCCGCATTCGGAACTCGGCGAGCCGACCTCGCTTCCCTTGGACGCGCGGGCCGTTTTTGAGCCGGACGGCGATATGTTCCCTGCTAAATTTGACGATGCGGCGCCACGGCTGTTTCCGCGCTGGCCCGTAGACATCACGGAACTCGAGATCGAACCTCCTGTGGTGGATCAGGACGCCGATGAGGACACCATCCGCGAGGCGGAGGACGAGGCGGAGGGCTTGGCGAGGTTCGCTGCCCTCGTCAAGCGACACTTGATCCCAAGGCAGTACTTTTTCAAGGCTGGCCACATGTACAAACTGATTGGCGACGTGGAGCGCCGGTTATGGTGGCACAGCGCGCACTATTACCTGGCCTGCCTCCGCAGAGCGGCGCGTGGTCCGGGGTACGTCGAGCTTTACCGGCGCAATTTGGAGTTGGCTCGCGATCGCTTAGAGCGGCTCCGGCCCATCGACTTCGCGGGTGTGTCAATGCCGTTGGGGTTCCAATCGAACGAGCCGAACGCGGAGTTGAAGAAAGCGGAGGATGAGGTAACTCGATGCGAGACCCGGCTGGTGGAAGTCAAGGAGCGCGCGGCGGAATTCGAGCGCTTCGTAAGCGACGTCGCTAGCTGGGTGCCGGCGACGGACCCGTGGCAGCCAATGCCGCCCGAAGCGGTTGAGATTTTGGTGTCAACTTTCGAGCGCGGCAGGACGGCGTTCGGGAACCACCCGCAGTTCCACCGCCCATTCCAGTTCGACGATCTCGAGACGGCAACGCTCGTCGCGCTAGCGACGGCGGACGACCGCGCGTACGCCACGATGCCAGAGAAGATGCGGACGCTCATCAATACGCAGTACCTCCTACCCACTCAAAGTTGGCACCAGATGTTCGGCAGAGGCGTCAACATCCAGGGAAATGCGGCGCTTGAGAACGAGGGAAATGTGATGCTGCTACAACTCGTCTATGACGACATGCTGCATTGGAAATTCGGTGACATGGGCGCCTTTCAGTTCTGGATTCCACCTGACGATCTGGCCCGGGCGAACTGGGCTGCCGTGCGGCTGACGTTCGAATGCCACTGAGTGATACTGGAAGGTCGCGTCTTTCCAGTAAGGATGCAAGACTACAGGAACACTCTTCGCGATAGCTTTGTTGATTTCGGACCGTGTACCACTCTCTTGCTTATTGCTACCTGGCAAACCAATTAGAGCATCACACGAGCTAATAATCACCGTGTTGCGACCTTTGATTCCCCCGCCAAATCCAGTGAACAAAGCGAGATCAATATATTGGTTTGGGCCAAGGCGTCAGGATTAAAGATTAACTATTCCGCGATACGTCAATACGAACGCGGCATAAGAGAACCGACGCCGATTATTCTGCTCAAGTACGCGAGGCTGGTAGGAATCTCAACCGATATTTTGATCGATGATAAGTTGAACTTGCCGCAGGGGTAAACGGACAGACGCTAGCGCGTGCCTTGGATACGGTAACGCCCTACGCGTTGTGCGCTCGGGACGGCGATCTGTTCGTGTAAGAGGCTCTTTCGGGTAGTGATGCATTTTCACTGTTGAACAGTCGAGGTGTGGTATGAGAATTGACCACGCCAACGATGAAAACTCGACGAACTCAACTTGGATCGGGGTTAAGTTTGATGAACTCATTGCGAATTCCACCAACACAGCCACCGATGGCTTGGATGGTTTTCCAGACGGGTTGCCCTTGTGCGATAGGCGTAGCGTCGCCGAACTCTATGTTGATGGCGAACTCAGTTTCCACGTCCATTTGAATATCACGGGGGAGCGGCTCTGGCGTGGCGAAAGCGAAGTATTCTGCGCCGTCTTTGAGCAAGGCATCCTTGGCCACAATCTGCGTTTTGATATGCCCGCCAGAGAGCGGGGTTCGGGTGGGTTTATACAACACCTTAACCCCAGTCAGGGGATGTACTCTAACGATAACATTAAGCAAGCGGTGCTTGTCAGTGTTCGAGAGTTGATGGAGAAGCCAGAGGACGGGGATCGTTTTAGGCTGGCGGTCCATAAACGGTTGGTGCTTTTCGACGAATGCTCGTGTCGCGTCGTTCAATCCACGGATCTTTCTACGACTGGATTTCCGATATTCAGCTTCGTTGAGGAAGATCGGATACTCCGTTCCCGTCAACGGAACTCCGTTTTCGTCGGGCGCAGAGGCTTCATAGACCAAGTGATCGAGCGCCGAACGCAGGTTGTGGATAATGTCGCCAAGGGTGACAGGCCATTCGTCAGGCATTTGCTTCAGAACCCGGAAGATTGCCCGCCACTCTCGTGGGTCAACATTACGCTCAAAGGTGATAGTGTAAGCGCGATCACTACGGGACTCGAAGAAAGCCTTGATTTCTCTTCCGAGATCTTGGGTTTGACTCTCTGCTCGTCGAATTTTTAGAAGCGCACTCTGAAAGGTCGGCATTATGCCGGTAGGTTAGCGCGATTTCCTTGTGAGGGCCATCTTGTCGTCAATCAACACCTCGACACCGACTCCGCTTATTCGAGAGTATGCGAGGATCTCCAATAGCGAAGGCTCGCGCTTACCTGTTTCAAAACGTGAGATCGATCCTGAGTCTGTGCCCAACTCTCTAGCTAATTCGATCTGAGTCATTCCTAATTGCAAGCGAACCTCGCGCAACTTCCTCGCTAGATGCTTGGGACGCTTACGCCGAGTTATAGCAGCGCCGCCAGAGACTCGGAAGCTGTCGCTTCGGCTTCGGCCGTTCCGGCTTCAATTCCAGTTTCATTCATCGCGCCATTAGCGCTAGAAATGGTGTCAATTGCTTGCCGAATCTGCTTTAGGTGTTCATCTGTGTTTGGCCCAGACGTTATGGCTGTCATTTCTTTGAGCCCGCCGCTCTGTGGATGAGTAGGAGTTGTAATGTCAGTGCGGAAGCCCGCGGCAGTGGTTAAGTTTGGGCCGAGATTGTCGAACGGAGACTTGAGTGCCAATGACTCTCTTACCGTGACCTCACTACCGGTAGCTGACGCCTGAGCTTGCACTTCATTTACTGTTTCAAGGTGTTCTCTATAACTCTCGGTGAGATCCCTAGTCGCTTTGATGAAATTCTGAATTGCATCTCGTTCGTTTCGGAGATCGGCATAATGTTGATTCAAAGCTTCGTCGATCGCGGCGTGATCGGAGCGCGTACGACTAAAGATACGTGTAAGGATGTTTTCACCGGCTGGGTTTGTGGCGAGGTCCCGAAGCGTCATACTCTGATCGTTACCATTGGCTGTTTTGAACAAAACGGGGAAGGATTCTCGATTGTCGATAAAGTTCTGAATTCCGTCATCGATCTTAGCTAACGCCGCATTCGCAAACTCCAGCGTCTTATCAGCACGAGCCGCGATCTTGTCAATAGCCTGGCGGTTCTCTCCGTAACGCTGTTCGAAGTGACAATATGCAGTTTGGAGCATTTTCGGATCACGAAGAAATCGCGCGTTGGCTTCCAAGCGATCTAATTCGTCTTCGGTAAACTCAGGCTGTGAAATCTCCTTGTCTGAGTTAGAGTGTGGATCAAGTCTACGCTCTAACGTGTAATTCAGTTGTTGGGCGGACTCTGTTTGCTTGCTAAAGTCAACGCGAAGCATTTCTCTTTGATTTTCGAGATGCGACGTCACTGCATTACGCATTTCCTGAAGGTGTTCGACTCGCTCTTGCGTCTCGTAGATCTGGTGCTTCGCTTTCGCCGCATTCTGTTTGTACTCGCGAAGGCCATAGAGTTTCAGAGGGTTGTTTATAACGCCATAAAGCTTCTTACGATACGCAGAAACTACGCGGCGGCAATCATCGATCCGACGATTGTGCATTCTTTGCTGCCGATCCAGGCGGACAAGTGACCATTGTTCGTCATCAATGTCGAAACTATATAGGTGCTTTGACTTCTCGAACTCGTCCAATCGTTTTTGCGCAACAGCGACGTTAGAGTCGGCAACAATTGACAGACCCTTAAGGCGTCCAACGGAGTAAACACCGTCGTCATTGCCCGCGTTAATCAGTGAGACAGCGTCGGTTCGCTTCAGCTGTGGTGGCCCAAACTCATTTGTAGTTCCCTGCCGAACTCTTAGTCCGAGCTGCGACTGTTTTACAGCTTCGAGAGCCATAGTTTTGTCTTTTCGTCGCGCCAAAGCCCGCGCAAGATCAGCAGCAGAGTCCGTGTAAATACGGGCGTCAAATCGGGCCCGCGAAACAGCAACATACGCCATTCTTTGATTAACCAGCAGATCTGTTTCAGTCGTCTCCGCATTAACCAAAACACGGTCCATTGTTTTGCCCTGGGCCGAGTAGCTTGTTACTGCATAGCCATGATCCAAATGCGGAAATCGCTCTGGATTGAAAGTCACAATACGTCCGGCATTGAGCGATATGGAAAACTCGCCTTGATCGATCTTGACGATCGTTCCTAACTCGGTGTTCTTAACCTGGGCTTCGGGAAAGGGTGCTCGAAACTGTACGCGGTCGCCAACTGCAAACTGGCGTTGAGCTTCTTTGTAGACGGAAATACCGGAGAGTCTTTTCGGGTTATAAGTAATCTCACGCCCATCCTGGAGTTGGACAATGATCTCGTTATTCGAGTGGCTGGTTTTCAGCACGCGGCCATAGTCGCCTTTGGTGATTCCAAATACCTTGCTGCCCTTGTTGTAGCGAATAATGTCTTCATGCGGCACATAAGCCAGAGCAAACTTTCGCTCTGCGCCAGTCATGTCCTGACGAAGTACTAGAATCTTTGTTTCCTGCTCCGCTGCGTTGACGATACCTTGTTGTTGAAGTTCGTGATGAATTATCGAATTAATAGCAACGCGTTCCTGGTTGGCGGGGGATATAACGAGAGTACGTTTAGGATTGCTCACGTAGTCTCTGGCGATTGCTCGCAAACGATCCTCGTCATCCACGACCTCAGTGACTCGACCTTGCTCAAACAATGTTTTGACAGCTCCAATGACGTCACGCTTTGCGAGCTGTTCGACGGGCTTTCGCAAATCAGATCGCTGCCTCACAATTTCGTCTAAACTCGCAGTCTCCATTCCGGCTTTCACGAATTGCTCGAAGGGAGCACCTGCTTCCACCGCCTGATGCTGTCCCGAGTCGCCGACTAGAAGTACTCGGGCTGACGGCTCGGCTTTCTCAAAGAAACGAAACATGTTGCGAGTATCGGATAGCGAGGATTCGTCCAGCACGTAGAGAATCTTTTCGCCGGTAGCACTATTCATTTGAGGGCTTGCAACAAACTTCTGCAAAGTGGAAGTACTAATGCCACTTTCAGCGAGCAAATCCGCGGCGACGCCAGTTGGTGCGAAGCCTTGAACTACGTAACCACATCGTTCTACCGCTTCGCGCAAAACGCTAAGACTCGTAGTCTTTCCTGTGCCGGCCAAACCTTCCAAGCCTATGACCCGATCGGCACTTCCCAATATCGTTTCAACTGCTTGCTGTTGCCTCTCATTTAATATAAGCCCCTGTCTCTGAGTGATGCTCCTTAGCAGCGAGTCAAGTTGATCGCTTTCAACAAAAGCTGTTTTCGTTCCCTTACCGGCGGTGACCGTGCGAACGTTACTCTGCTCCATCGCCACAGTTTGTGACGTGGTCACTTCATCAATGCCAGGATTTCTAGTTACTAGAATGAAGTTACCATTGGCGATGTTTTTTCCGAACTCATCGACAACAGCTTCGTAAGTTGTGAGGCCGACATTTCTCCTGAGTGCGTCGATAAAAACCTTGCGTTTGTCAACCACGGCTTCTCGTTCGACAGCGTTGTCTCTGGCGAATGTAATCGACTCTCGGGCTCGAGTCTTAACTTGTTCGTCAGTGAGCATCACTACATCACGCTCCTGAGCCTCTTGCGCTATTCGAAATGCTTGGTCACCAAATCTGGCATCCATTTCGAAGTGACGAGAGCGCATTTCTTGTCGGTCGTATTGCTTACTCATGCGATCCGTCTTCGCGGCCGCTTGGCGCAGTCCGGCGCCGTCCTCGACCTGGATTCCCTGTTGAGCGAGACGTGCTTTCATTTCACCGGCTTCGCGTTGAATCTCTGCGCGGCGCGGACTGCTGGCGGCTAGATAGTCCTGACTAAAACCGCTGATCTCAGGCGCGCCCGTCCGCCCATCCAGAGCTATCTCGTAACCTAGCTTTTGGAGCTCTGTTGCCAGAACAGACCGATAGATCTCGGTGGCGTAACGCTGGCTGCGATACAACTCGAGAGGCTGGACCGGCTTGATGCGACCGTCGTCGGTTTCGGTGAGATTGAAAATGACAGTGTGGGTATGGAGCTGCGGTGCGGCATAACCGCCATTGCGGTCAGGTCGAGCTGAATCATGCTGGAACTTGGCTGCAATCATTTTGCCAGTGGTCTGCGCGGGATGATTGCCGCCCATGCGAGCCTGAATGTACTTCTCTAGTTCGTTGAGAGCTACATCAACGCTACGATCGTGAGCTTCGAGTATTCGGTCGTCGCCCCCGACCAGAGCCGCAAGCGAGACGCTCTTTGGCGCTGAGAAAGTTGCATCCCAGCCTGCTCGGTGTTCGCTAGTTTCCACTGTTTCGCCGTATGCGTTTTCGTACTTCTGCCGTGTGACGTGACGGACTAACTGATCGCCTGTGCGTGGATGCTGCCCTTCGCATAGAAAATCGAAATGCTCTTGCTCAACGTCGCCGTTAAGATTCCACGCGTCCGCTTGTTTGCCGAACCATTTGCCTTTGACTTTCTCACCTTCGCTATAGTAGCTCTCCTGGGTACTTGTGTATTCGGCTTGAAAGTAATCTTTTGCTTGGCCCGCTGCGAGCGCTTTGCTGAGGGTCATCATGATGATTTTTCATGCCGATTGGAGCTAGTCGTCAAACTCGCTTTCCAGATCTTCCGCGAGCACCTGTGCTGCGTACTGCACAGCGTCGTGAACAACTTCAGACCGGTTTACAACTGAGCTAAGTAACTTAGTTTCATTCTCCGCAATGACGTGTTCGTGTTCTTTAGTGTCCTGCGGACTTCGAGGTACTTTGTCGGACTTATTGTTTGACTGATCATGGGCTGGCTTCTGCTGATCGTCCGAAGAGATTTGGCCAAGTGGCCGCAGGTTGATTTCACTAGTCGGCAGTTCGCGAGGGATATATCCTTGCGCGACGACCGTCACGGGAGCCAACGGCAACCTGAACGGCACTACTGCGTCACCGTATTTCCAATAGCCGTGAAGATCCGGCAGCGACATAATCTCTTCCTTGCTGATCGCCTGGTGGTGCTCCGTGGTTGTTGAATAATTCAAGGCATCGCGGCCTCTATCCTCGACGCTTGCGGTTGTTGCTATTCGCGGTTTCTCGATTTCGTACTCTCCGATCGTGTCGCTAATCCATCGCGCCGATTCTGATTCGCCACAGCGGAAAAATAGCTTGAGTTTAGGAGCTGCTAACATCGCCTTCGCCAATCGATCGTAATACTCCTCATACTGAGTCTTGCCCTGCGTCCCCTGAATGAGCTTGATTCCGTACTTGCGTCCTTCGGTCTCAGTCTCATAGAGCGCCGGAAGGCGGTTAAGAGAATGAACTTCATCAACGATCAGCCAGCATGGATGTGCCTGGCCCCATTCTGGTGAAACCGACATTAAACGTTTCATCAGCACGTTTATAAAAGCCGCTTGTAGAGGCCGCAGTGCCTCTCGCATGTCCATTCGCGAAGTTATGAAAATCCAGCCTCTCCGACGGCGTGCCCATTCGGAAAGACTAATCTCGGACTCACAGGCCTCGCGCTCTGGAAGCAAACGCAAGATGTCACCAAGTTCAGCTAACACACCCAAAACGCCGGCGCGTTGTCCGTGAGCGCTCTTAGGAATGAGGTGTGTATGCTCCGTTCCGGCCACCATCGTGTCGATGGCATCCTCGCTTTTGAGCCAATCGACCATCTGCGCAGGTGTCGGTTTAAGCTCCAGCATTCTTCCGAAGATGGCGCGTGCTGCTTTCAAAAAGAAACTCGAGCTGGACGGTTGGTTTGCGTCAGACTTTCCCGGCAAGAAACTCTCCGCCAAAAGCTTTTTGTCAGTCAGAGTATGGAGTTCAACTGAGGGAGACCAATAAGGCGATCTTTGGTCCGTCGGATTGAGGATTACATCGCCGCGTTGCTGGTCATAGTGGCGTTTGATGAACTCAGACGCGGGATCGTAAATCACCACAGCTTCAGCAGGCTGACGATCTGCGATCTGCAAAAGAAAGTGGTGAATGCTCTGAGTTTTTCCAGTACCAGGATCGCCCAAGAGTATGATGTGTTCCGTCTCGTCCGCTCGTGGAATCCTGATCCATGTTGGGGATTCTTCAAGCCCGAAGTAGTCTCTGATACTTGCAATCACCCGCTGGCTTAATAGCTGTTTCGCTTTTAATCTGCCTCTCATAGCTCTGTCTTCTCCGGACGCAATGCCGGTATGCCGATGCCAGCTTCGCGTCGTTTGATCTCGCGTGCGTACTCGTTCGGTTTCAAGAGCCGTACGCCGCGAAGAAGATCACCGGCTTCATAATCGCGATTGATTTTCACGTCGAGCTTGACTGAGACGAACATGCCTAGTGCAATGACTAATGGAAGCGGGAGGAAGCAGAACCAATAAAGTCCAGCGAGCGAGTGACCATCGTATATCTGCTGTCGAAACCAGATATACATCGGTTTATCCATCTGCGGCAGCGAACGCCAGTAGAAATATCGATACGGAATGCCTGGCTCTAATCTGAAAAACGGTCCGATCTTAGGATCGAATTTGACGCGACCAGTCTCGTCTCTAATAGGCGTCACCTGGTCGTCAGTGCAACCAAAAACAAGGTCTTCGTCGCTCGCTGTATCGTGAACCACACGCACCAGGATGGTATACTTCGACGGTTTCTTGAGCGGCAGAAACGATCTAACTGAGGCTTTGATGTATTGGCTTAAATAGAGTCTTTGAAGCGGGCGATAACCATATCTTGTTCGCAGATAGACACAAGCGACTGCTATCGCAACACCAATCAGCATCCAGACAATCAGGTAGCTTGAAACGCGCCGCTCAAAGTTTCTGATGCGGGTTCGTCCTTCTTCAGTAAAGGCGCTTGTGCTCGCCATTATCTTTCTCGCTCGCGCTGTTTAGTTCTTCGCCAATTAGCAAGTCATGATTCCCGAGAACCTTTTTCGGCATAGCTTGTAAGGGCCGCATCGGCCAGTTCGGAAGCTCGGTGCTTCGCATTCGCTCGTAACTTTTTCCATTCTTCACTTGTTAAATTCTGGTCGGCGAGCATTTGAAATCCCTGGGTTATGAGGTACTGGGCGCGTATCAGATGCTGGAACAAAAACCGCTCAGTTTTTGTTAGACCATAATTTTTATTGAGCTTCTCAAGCACTGCGTGACGGCACCACTCATGCGGCGTTACATCGGTTCCGAGAATCTCGGCCTGGATGCCGAGCCATACCTCATCTGTCAGACGAAAACTAATCGTGTGCGGGTAATCGGTCTCGCGTTTTGCCATTATGATGTTCCGTTTGTGCTCTAGTTTGGGTTTGCACCGCATACACCACGCGTGCGCAGCATGCGGCAACCCGCGATCTCCAGCGTTCACACCAGTAGACGCAGCAAACTTTAAGTTTGCTGCGTGTGCCCGACGCGGGGTGACGTGTCAAATAAGATCGGGTGCAAAGCACCTCGTAACGATTCAAAGTCCTCTCGACAGAGTTGCGAATCGGAACATATTGCTTGCTCTATTAGCTTGCTCATTGGTCTTATCAACAGCCACTAAGTAGTAAGTTCGGTTCGTTGATTCGCGTCGGCGGGCTCTTGTTGCAATCCGGAACCACCATCCGAAACTCGGCCAACGCCGATTGCCTTGCGTTCCTTTCGCCTTCCCTTAGAAGACGATTGTGGTGCTGCTGTGGACACCTTTGTCAGTGTCGAAATGAGTGCCTCCGCGCCTGATAGATAGTTTTCAGTAGCCACTCTGACCGCCTGTTTGAGTTCGCCATCGAGCGGCGAAATGACACCTCGTTGTCGGAGTAAATCCGTTAGCTGGAAGTCAGCATTTGGTGCGATCAGAGTGATTCCAAATCGGCGGGTCTCGCCTTCGATTGAGTCAGTTACTTCGACTTTAATGCGTTCAGTTTTGGGTGCCATTGCTCTAAGTCTCCGCCTAGTGGTCGGTTATTTGTTGGCATTGGGATTAGGTAAGGTTAGCGCGCGAAAAGGCTCAGCCGTGAAGCCCGACACTATGATTTCAGCCTCGCTTGCGAATGGTTTAGGGATTGTGATCTCGTCGAGCCGTATAGCTATGAAGAGCTGCGGATCGCCGCTCTGAGTTAGCCGAAGTATCAGTACGGGACCGTTGATGCGTTCCTTCCCAATCGACACAATTTCAACTTCGAGTGGCTCAGGTTTGTAGCGCAGGTGAAGGTCGCTTCGTGCCGAACTGACGAATCCTGAGCGATTAGTTACGTGGATTCCTGGCGGTAGCAAACGAGCCCTATTCAGGCCGGCCAATAGAGCGTCCGCTGTCGGCGGAATACGTTGCGAGAGTGATTCGTTAGCTGCAAATAAACTCGTAGCGAGCCCCAGAGCCGTTGTCTCACGTATGCGTTCTTCGGTGCGTGAAACCTCACCTTCAGCGACTGAGAAAAATGCCCGCACCTGCTGCCGCTGTCGTCTTTCGAGTATTTGCCGGGCATCGTTGTCGGTTAGCATAACGCGAGGATCTACGCTGCCGGTTCGGTCTGGCAATGCTGTTGAGATTAGCCGCGTACCGACTATAAGAGTGATCATGATCCCAGTAATTAGTAAGGGTAAGTTGCGCCGTAATCGCGTCATGCGTAGACCTCTTCTCGTCTTGTATTGTCGGCGTTTTCGGTTTCGTGGAGTGCTGCGAACACGGCTTCAATCCAGGCATCAATTTCATGATGTTGCGCGTTGGCAGCTTCTTCCAGACGAGCCAGCGCCTTTCGCAAACTCGAGAGCTCTTTCTGCTCTTTGCCTAGACACGCGAGGTACTCGGCGATCACGGTTTCCGTTAGCAATGTCACTCCATCATCGGTTAGCGCGTTAAGCAGATCGATCGATTCCCGAAGACCTGGTTTGTCTCTGACCTGCGGCATGTCCAGCTTGATGAGCTGAGTGATCTTCACGGCTGCTGCAATCAAATACGGGCTGGCATGCGGCACTCTTGCATGCAGAATTCGCACCTCTTCTTCCGGCGTAGCTAAGTCCATCCAGGTGACGAAACACCGGGATCGCAAGGGCTCTGAAAGCATCTTTAAATTGTTGCTGGTGAGCATCACTATGGGTCTTTGCTCGCGTTGGCGAACACCGATCACGCCTGGAAGTTTCGGCACGTTCGCCCATCCGCGAGCCAACGGCTGGAGCAGAACGTTTTGCATCTTTGGCTCTAGTTTCTCGATCTCATCAACAATCAGGACCGGTGGCGGCTCATTGCGTTCGGAGGCTTCTTTCGCGTACGCGAATGCTTCAAGAAATTCACCCCGGTCAAAGAACTCTTCCGTCCAAACAGATGCTCGCGCTGTTCGAAGATCGGTTCCCTGTTCCATCAACTGTTCGATGACCCGCTCCTGCGCGAACTGTCGCCAACTACCCAGTACCTCGCCGGCAGTCAACCCTTCAACGCCCGGAACGTAAAAGAGCGTGAGATTACATGCCTGTGCGAGCGCTTCACCGAACGAAGTCTTACCTGACCCGCGTGGTCCGCCGAACAGGATGGGGTGGTACTGACGTAGTGCTAACGCGACATCCGTCAAGGTGTGCCACTGTGGGAGATAGCCCGTGCCGGCTAAAGCCACCGCTAGTGCCTGATTGCCGCCATCGCGAATTAATCGACGAGGGTCGAGGCTCGGCTTGTTAGGATCGCGTAATTCCACGATGCTGAACCTCCACTTATCGTTCCAGAACTGCCAAAGCGATCTTGCGCATCTCTGGAGACATTCTGTGAAGCCGTGCTTTGATTTCTTCTGGTGAGCCATTGGCGATGAGTTCAGCAAACTCACGCTCACTTATTCCTGTCGCTGGCCGAATGGCTTCCACATCAGAGAGTCTGGCGAGAGTTTGATTGTTCAATTCCCCATTCGCATCTGCTCCTTGGATTGCTGCCGGGAGATCAGTGACCATCACATAACCAGGAGTTCCGGCAGCAACTTCGACGAATCCCGTCCGCCTGTTTCGATCCAACTGAGAACCGAGCACGCCGTCTAGTTCGCCCGAGACTGGATTGATGAGAGATGGACGTGCTCCTTCTGAAAGAATGACAGTGCCGTTACCGCGTCCGGCTATCAGTGTTCCGGTTAAAGTGAGCGCTGCGTTACCAACTTGGCTCAACACACGCGCCCAACGACTATCAACCTGCTTTGACTTGCCCTTGAGTCCTGCCGCGCCGTCACCTCCGAGAACGTCGCCGCCAAGCTTCACAAGTTTGCCGCTCTGTGGATCGATAAAACCGACAATCGAGACATAAGCGCGATCATATTCACTACCTTTTGTAGTTCCGACGAGTATCGTTCCTCGCTTCATAGACCAGCCGTTTCCGACCATGTCTCGTGTTAGTTCCAAACGTGCCAATGCTCCGCTGCGCAACGTGTACAGTCCGCCGATCGTGCGCACCGGAAGCATGCTGCCAAACGACGGCAGCATTACTGCTGTCTCTGTCGAGGCATCTTTGGACGGAACTAAAGGAGCATTAGGCGGCTCTGAGCTGAGTGGCGAGGGGTGCGCTCGCTCATCGCGGGCATTAACGTAAAGAGAAGTTTCGGAACTCCGCTGCGAACGAAGCGGGCGCTGATCATTGCTGCTAAGGGGTGCGGTGGAATCTTTCTTAACTTCTTCAGGTTTATTTAATGCGCTTGCTGAGTCAGGCAAAACAAATGGGGTTTCCGTCATGTTTGCTGAACTGTGAGCCGTTTGGCTTGCGCCACTTGACGCGGCGTTAGCCGCGCCCTGTTCTTTACGGGCAGTTGTGTTTCCATCGTCCGTTAACCGAAGCGCATCCTGGATGGCTTGCTCGCTGCGACTGTCGCGGGCGGTAGTTGCCGACACATTCGGCGGCGGCGGTAGTACCTGCTTCTGCTTACCTACTTGTCCATATTCAACTCTGGTGCTGCGTAGACGGTAAAGCCCTATTCCTATCACAACGCTTGCGAACAAGAACGTGAGGATTACCACCTTAACGATGCGTCGGCGCCGGCGTTGCTTTAGTTTCAGTTCCTCAGCCGCACGATCTGCCGCAGCATCTTGCTCGGCTTCTTCGTGAAGTTCATTTCCGTTTGTCGGCGCCTTTGCTTGCTCTCTTACCACCGCCTGGAGATAAGGATTACTATCTGTAGTTTTGCCAGTCGATAATTCTGCTGCGCTCTTATTGCTCGTTATAGTGTTCATCGTTCTCACTCCGTCTATTTCGCTCGGATTGTTAAGTCTGCCGTAGCGGGTTCGTCGGCAGCACTCATGTGCGCCACCAGAAGCTTTAAGTGTTGTTGAACGCCTAAGATCGGAAGTTCGTAAACCAATGCGAAATACCGAATGGTGCCTGGTTGGATTGACGGATCGCTAATACTGGAAACAAGATGAAGTTTCGCGACTCTCGGGCCAGC
Organism: uncultured Acidobacteriota bacterium; assembly: GCA_963826255.1. Lineage (GTDB taxonomy): Bacteria > Acidobacteriota > Blastocatellia > Pyrinomonadales > Pyrinomonadaceae > PSRF01. The sequence continues at coordinate 2,404,042 of CAWGWK010000002.1, read as the reverse complement.
TTCAACGGGACGATGTTTCTCGTTAACTGTTTCGACGTATAGATCTGGATAGCCAGAAATGAGACGCACTGATTCCGAACCTGTGTTGCGCACAGCAAACAGGACTAGGCGGGCCGTGCCGCCAAGGTCATGTGGCCGCAGGGTAGAAATGCTCAAGCTATGCCGGGTTTTGGTCCACTGCTGAAACCATTTCGGATTCTTAATCGCGTCGCGTACGGCCGCTTCCGCAGGCTCTCTGTAATCAGGTTTTGGTGGACCCAAATCGACGGGTTTGGTTGCTATCGGTGCTACGGTCGCCTCTATAGTTGGAGCTCGCTTCGTCTCAACTCGTGGAGTCTCTACGATCGACTCTGGTGCGGTGAGATTCGTAGCGAGGCCCGCAGCACGACGAGTGTTAATAACTTCTTCCGTGCTGTAGCGAATGACCACGCGATGCGCCTGCTGTTTAAGCAAAGCCACCGGATAAACCATCACGGTAATGGCTATGCCGCTATCCATCTGTGCGACGATCGAGGTGGCTGGCGCTATCGTTTGCGATCCCTTCCCTCGTGAACTAGGCAGGAGAAAGCCACTACCAGCGCGCAGCACAAGGTGATGATCGCGCTTGAGACTCGGAGATTTCTCGATTGTTACAAGATCAGAGTTGCCAGCGTGGACGGCAAAGAACTTGTCGCTCGCGGGAAACTCGATGAGCGTCACGCCATTTTGGGCCATCCCAATTCGCAACAATGGATTTGAATTAGCAGCCACGGAGACACTGGCCTCTCCTGATAGGTATTCGGGATTGTTCAGCACTATTACGGGCGGTATGGTTACGCGTTTACCCGCTGTTTTCGGATGAGAGCGTTTCAATTGTCCCTGGGCCAAAGCATGCGAAACGCCCAAAGTGAGCATCAATGCAGTCATAATTGCGATAGTCGTTATTGTGCGTCTTGATTTCATGGCTATTCCTCATTGGGCTGTCTGCGGTGTTGCGACTGAAATGGCAGGGTTCTTCTCAGTTCCAGTATTCGGCTGATTTGTCAGAATCTTCATTTCCGCGATACCAGCCACTCGGAAACCAGTGTTTTGGTTGTCTCCAGTCCGTTTAGCAGTATCCGGACGCAGCGCAACCGTGAATACAAGTTGCCGGCTGTCGTGCTGAGTGACACCACTAATTGTTTTGGTTATCTGCTGTTGGCCTATGACCTGAACCTTGTAACGATCGTCACTGCTGATTGTGACTGACTGCGGCTTCCACACCGTTTGCCACTCTTCGCGTCGCTGCGTCTCCCATTCACCTGATCGTTTCACTTCCTCGACAAGTGCGACGGCGGCTTCGGGCGTCATCATCTTGAGTCCTCGTACGAGGTCGTCGCGGCGTGTTCGTGGATCGATTTGAAAGAAACTTTCAGACCATTTGGTGACAAGATACTTCTTGTCGCCGTCGCCAGGTTTGTCCGCTAGCACTTGTACCGGTCCAGACAAGGCGTAGTGCTGATCATCTCCTACAACTCGATCTCCGTCTGGCGTGCGTTCGACCACTATCAATGAAGGGCTTCTCGTGAGCTTAAAGGTGAGAAGTCCAGCGAGTGCGAGGCTAAGCAGCGCGAATGCAATGGCAGCAACGGCAAGTCGCAGTATGGTCCGTATGTCGTTAGGATCACGTTGACAGATAGGAAAGTAGATCGGCTCTGCTTCATCACGTGTGAGTTGCTCAACTTCTACTTCCATTCCGTTCACTTGCTTAGATTGCAATACTTCAGCCTTGGTGCTCATAAGAGGTTCCTGCTCCTACTTAATGAATTAAGTCCTCATTATTTCTTGTGTGTTCATCGGCTAGATCGTCGATCGTCTCTTTGTGAGACTCCTGCTCTTCTGTAGCTCTCATAGATCGGCGTCTTGCACGTCTTTTTGGTGGAGTTCGTAAACAATGGATGAGTCCACCCATGAAACGAATGAAGAACAAGCCAAGACTGTGCACCTCCGCGTCGGTTACATGGAGGCTGATTGCGTCAGGCACTGAGACGCCCTCTTCGTCAGCAAATGCTTTCAGGTACTCGTCCAGCGTAAACCTTCGGCCCATGTCTTATTCCTCACTTCACGACTCAAGGGAAGAGATCGGATTCAACATTCGCACGCGTTGTAGAACAACAGATATGCCAAGCATTAAGTGCGGTTTATCTGTAAAGATTTCGCCACGTGGGTAGGTGATCCATGGCTGTGAGAGCCAAGGCAGTCAAAGTGTCACCACCTGTCACAAATGTGACGGAGTGTCACAGTTGTGACACTCTTTGCCACTTCAATTACTCTCATCGTTTGGACAAGAAAAGAGATCCTGTCCACAATTCTTCGGTGGGCTCTGTGGCTTTATCTGATGTTTAGGAGATTGCCGTTAGTTAACGTAGAGTGAGTTAGCCTGTACGACAGTAGTGGACTTTGTGGCTGGTTTTGTATTGAGCTGAGTTGAACTCTCTAAGCTATAGACGCTGTCCTGGCGGCCTGTATCCACCGATGGCTCAATCTGCTGGTGCTTCTGAGTAGAGTTGTCAATTGAATTGGAGGCTGGAAAGGTCGCCCTAGTTATAATGCGGTAGATCATTTCTCCACGCGCAACGTAGTTACGTGTTTCCTCATATGGCGGTATCCCGTCTGTACGGAGACCACGAGGATTGATTACTTTGTTGTTCGGCAGAACCAATGTTTTTCCATCCCGAAACGCTTTAACGGTTCCTTCACCGGCGTTGTAAGCGGCTAGTATTAGATCGCCACGTGGACCAAAACGTATTTGCAGGTCGCGCACGTAGCGAGCTGCGGCATCAATAGCTTCTCGCGGATCATGCGGATTAGTAAGCCCATAGCGTAGTGCCGTAGGCGCAGTGAATTGCATCATTCCGTAAGCGCATGGCTTCCCTTCCTTATAGCTAATCACGTCCTTTCTAAAACTCGACTCTAAATACCCGATCGTCCATAACAGATGGGGATCAATGTTATAGCGTCGGGCAGCAGAGACTATGAGCGGCTCATACAATCTGGCTCGTACACGCACCGCGTCCTCAATTCGACTTCGTTTATGTTGTTGCGCGACGGCATGTTCACTACACATCACTAAGACCGTCAATAGAGCCATCACAGCGCGTTTCATATCTCTACTCCTAAAGCTGCGACTCTCGCAAAGCCAATACCATCTCGATTCGCGAGTGGCATAGGTCTTGTTTATATGACGCAAACAAGAACGTTGATTCAACTGCTTCGGTTGCCAGCAGAAACAGAAGATAAGTTGCAGCCGGTTGTGCGGGGGGTAATCAGCGTTGGAATGCTCACGGCGTTGGATGGACCAACGCCGTGAGCAGAGAAGAAGACTAACTGTGATTTGTAGGAGAACGATCATGCATCAAGCAACGGTTGCCTTTACCAAACTCAATTATCTTTCAGAACAGTCGCGTGCGGCGCGATGGGCGCAGACTTGTTTCAAGGCCGCAATTTTCTTGCGTGTGAGTCAACCTGCCCTGATTCTTTTCGGTGCCGCACTTATTGTCGTGCTCTCGACCGTCTTCCCGGCAGCCGCGCAAACTGGCGGTCCGATCATTAGTGGTGGAAATCCAAATGCTCCGATCACCGGCATTCAGAACCTGGTCACCCTTGGGGTGTGGTTACTGATTGCGGCTGGTATCGGCGGTATTGGATGGGCGCTCGTTAACGGCATGCGGCGACAGTCATGGGGCGCACAACTCATCTTCGGTGCTGCTTGTCTTGGATTCGGCGGCATCGTGGCCCTCTGGAATGAATATGCAAACGGGCGCAGCCCGGATCTGCCTGCGTTCTAATCACGATTAACCAAACGGGTAGCAGGATCAACCAATCTATTGTGTGAGTTGGTCCTGCTTTGTCCCAGTAGGAGAACTCCATGCGCTTTCGATCTGTGCGACCCAACATCTATTTGCCAGTAATTCGTTTCGGTGTGCTAGTCAGCGACTGGAAATACATCCTGATTGCAACACTTGTGGGTTATCTGGTGCCGTTCTTTCTTCGACTAAGAGTAGGTCTTGTACCGCTCTGGTTTGTAACGGGAATTGGAAGCGCTGCCATTTCGTACGCGTTCTTCCGTTATACGAAAGTCGGCCGCAAGCCCTATTGGTTTCAGCATTCAATCAGAGCGTTGCTCGATGGATCAATGGCACGTAGAACCTTGCCTGCTGATCATGCTCGCCGATCTCATAGACCTTGGTTGCTGACAGCGAACTGAGTAAGAGGACAGAATCATGGATGCAATTACGATTGTGGGTGGCCTAACTGCTGCTGTCGGATCTGGGTTCGCGATTGGGAGTGGCATGCGTCTGCTCCCCATTGCAACGCAAGCAGGCCGTGACCTTCGGCGCTTTTCGCAGAGCGACGACGGTGCTCTTGAAAGAAAGCGACTGCTACAAACTAAGACACGAAAGCTCAAAGGCCGCACTCGTGAATCATCAATTATTGGTCTGTACGGAGATGTCCTGCGTCATGTGGACGGCTCATACACACGCGGCTACGATTTGCCACTCCAATCGAGCATGCTTGCTCCCGACAAAGTAGTCGATGCTTATATCGATGGCTTTGGAGACATGCTCACAGTCGATCTGCCGGCAGGAACAGTTTTGCAGTTCCGTTATGCAGTTGGCCCCGATCCCGGACGAGCGATCGCTGAGCATCTGCGCGCGCGCAGCTATGGAGAAGCATATTTCCCCGCCGCTCGGCTTCACGATCTAAATCTCGATTTCCTCAAGGCCATTACGGACGCACGTCTCTTTAGGCAAGAACATGCTTCGTTGTTCGTGCGTGTGCCCGCTCAGCATGAGAATGACCATTTGTTCCACGGCTTTAATACCTTTGCTTCCATGATGGTGCGAAGTTGTCGGGAACATAGCTTCAGGAGTCTCAGGCGTCATGCTTCCGCTAATTGGTCTAGCTCTCGCGATGATGGCATCGTGCGACGGATTCTGGAACATGAGGAAGAAACTCTGCGAAAGGCTGAAAAGTGCTTTCGCCTGCTCGAAATGCAAGCTCCGGTTAGCCTACTACGCTTAGATCGGCAACAACTCTGGCGAGCTGTCTATCAAAGTCACGTCAACAGTTCAGAGTCAGTGCCGCGCCTGCCGCAACGTGATGGACTCGATCTCAGAGACTATCTCTGCGCCGAAACAATTGAAGATCGCGGCTGGTATGTGCTGCATGGCACTTGTCCTGCAACGCTAGTCTCTGTCTTCACACCTGGCGAACAGTGTATCGCGGCGGATGCAACGCGGGCGTTAACAGCACATCCGGGGCTTGCTTTCAGGCATACGATTATCACGGAGTTCGTTAGCATGGACCGTGAGAAGGCTAAGGCGAAACTTGATTCACACATCAAACACGTCGAGCGATCGGGAACGCGAGCCGATGGACGTTACGAGTTAACGCCCGAAGCGGAAGCCTCATTTAATGATCTCAAGCAAACGCGCAGAGCCATTACGGGCTCACGTGAGGCACTCGTCAAAATGCGGCAGTATGCGGTGGTCTACGGCGATCCAGCCCGTACAGGCGGCGAGTTGAAACGATCTCTCAAGCAGCTCGATGTAAACGCTGACACTCTCGTGGCTGCATTTCAATCACTCGATGGCGTTCAAGCGAGCCGTGAGGAACCTTCGGCTCTGCACTGTCTCTATCCGGGCACGCTAGTTGGCGAAGCATCCCATGAGATTAATGGACGCGAGCTAACAGAGGTAGCGCACTCGCTATCTGCGTTTATTCCTACTGAATCGTCCTGGGGAGGCTCACATCGACCGCATACGTTGTTAACCACGGTTTCCGGTCGGCTCACAGGTCTCAATCTGTGGGATAAATCCGCTCGCACGAACATCAAGTCTCCGGTTGTGCTCATTCTTGGTGAACCGGGAGCTGGCAAGACGGTCTGTGGAGCGAGAATCATTAATGACACGCTCGCGACGATTCCTAATCTGCGCGTCCATGCTCTGGATATAGGCGGGTCGCTTGCGCCGCACGCCTTTGTTACTGGCGCAAGGTATCATCGATTTAATCCCGAAGATCCTAAAGCAATAAACATTTGGGACTTTCCTGAATTGGCCTACGGTAAGGATCTGCAACTCAACAAAATTACCGAACAGATCTCATTAATCGTGATGGATGCAATGAACCTCGCTGAAGCGAGCGATCCACTGGCTCGCGATCTGCTTTCGAAAGCCGTGGTGCAGGTGCTGAAGAACATCGCTCCGCGCAACGGTCCAGGCAAGCCGCGCCGGGAACCTATTCACTCGGATTTAGTCGCTATGCTCGAAGCTTACGACTTCGGCAGCGATGCGTTTAACAATCGCGCTCGCGAAATTGCTCTCGCACTCGAGAAATATCTTGGCAATCCGTGGCTGGATGCGCCAACGCACCCGGATTTTCAAGTTTCGTCTCAGTATGACGTTTACGAACTCGAGTCGCTAAACGCTTTCCAGCCTGACATCAAACAGACATTAGCTAATCGGATTGGAGCGCGTGTTATTCGTGCTATCGGTGAGAGACAGGCGGACGGCACGCGTGCGCCAACTCTAGTCGTCTTCGATGAAGTTCATGAGTATCGACAGAACTTCCCCGGTCTAATTCCAGTGCTAAAGAAAGGCACTCGTCACGGTCGCAAGCACAATGTCGTCACGGTGCTGATGACGCACACCTATGATGACTTTGAAGGCATGCACGATGTGACAAGCACTGCCGGTGTCAAGCTGATTGGGAAACAGACGGGCGATCTGTCACTGCTGGCTCGTGACGCGAAACTCTCTCCGCGCGCCATTCAGGCCATCGGCGCCCTGAAAAATGTTGACGGTCAATATACGCAATGGGTGTTAGTCATTGGGTCGGGCGACTACCAGCAAGTTGAAGTAGTGCAAAACAACTTGAGTCCAACGCTTTTATGGACCTTTACGACGCACCCTGATGAGGCGAACGCAAGAGCACGCGCAGCAGCGCTTCGTCCTGACTGGCCGCTTTCCGAAGTCATCGCCCGGCTTGCTTCACAATACCCGGAGGGTCTGGCCTCATCGGGCTTTATCTTTGATGAAGCATTACTCGCCGGCGAGACGCGCAATTAAATGAGATCACCATGAGAAACCACTTATCACGTTATGCAATGGTTGGTCTTCTACTTGGACTTCTGCTTGTACCGGCAGTGCCTGTCCAAGCGCAGTTCACAGTGTGGGACCCAACCAATTACGCGCTGCAACTCGCAAAGAAAATTGAAGAGGCAAACCGCTGGCTGGAAACTGTTCGGCATTACGCAACGATGGTTGATAAAGCCGTCCAACAACTCACGACCATGCAGGGCATTTTGCGCAACGTGGATGAGCAACTGGCGCGCAATGTTCGCTTGGTACGGTTCATTAGCAATGTAGGCCAAATAGTACGCGGCTCATTCCAGCTAAAGCGACAAGTTGAAGGCATGATCCGCTACCGCATTGCCATGCTGAAGGCCATTGATGATCGCCTGCGTAATGGCATCTTCGATCCTGAACAGGATCTACAGGACTTAGAAAACTATCTGAAGTTTACGATCGGGCGTTCTGCCGATCAGACTGTGGCCCGTCTGGATAAGTTGGCTCGCAATGACAGTCAGCTTGAGAGCTGGTGCGTTCGGCGTACTCAGGTTCAAAAAGATTTGGCAATCGCTCGGGCAGTTCTGAAGCAAGCGGAACAACAACTCGAAGCCGAAAAGGGCAAGCCCGAGGTCAATCAGTCCAGCGTCGCACATTTGAATGATGTCATTCTTCGGCAACAACAACTCATTGCTGACCTGGAGAAAGAGCATGCCGAATTGCAGGACAAGATCATCGAGCGTGCTACTAAGTACGGGTTAAGGTTGCAGGACATGGAAAACTTTGCTTTCTCAATCATGGCCGCTACCGATGGCTGGTTGAGTTTGCAAGAAACGAAAGATCAAATCGAACGAACGCTAACTGACTTGATCACTAATGCACAAGCTCAACAGCGTTAGGGTGAGAAAATGTTCGTTACTACACTTCGAAAACGCCTGTTGCGCTGGTTGTCTTCAGCGCTCATTCTTCTCGGCAGCACGCTGACTGCAAACGCTCAAACGCCGTCGCCGAGTGGCACCTCTCTGTCAGACCATATCGCCCGACTGAGCATTAAAGCCTCACAGCTACTTCCTTATCTTCAGAATGAAGTACTCAGTCATATACAGGATTGGGTTTATGGGATTGCTGTAGCTGTTGCGGTGCTGGTCCTGCTGTTTAGCTTTCTTCGTCTCTGGCGGGAAAACGCTGGCGGCAACTCAAATTTGATCTTTTTCTTTCTGCGCTCGCTTTTCTTCTTTGGTCTGGTAGGCTCAAGCATTTGGATCATTAGTCAGATGGCAGCTACCGGTAGGGAGATTGCTGAAGGCAACGAGATCAACGGGAGTGCTGGTCCAGGACTTCTGTTCGAGTTTTACAAAGCGCAGCGTGATAGCTTCAACGAATCCTATGACAAGCTTGTTATGGGCACGTTTACGGTCAAGGTTGATGGAAGCGATTTCACGGTGCGGCCAAGCACGGATACTGCCGGCACTTTCGTTGGTGTGCTTTACGACAGCGAGGGCGTAATTAAGGACCTCGACAAAAAGCTCAACGACTCGTCCTACACGCTACCAACTCTATTCAACTTGCTCAACGCTTCTCGCACTATTCTTGAAGCCGGAGACTTCTGGCTGCTGCTCCTGGGAGCTGTTTTGGTTCTCATCTTCAAAGCGGCTGCTCCTCTAATGATGGCTGTTGCAATCGATCAGAAGCTGGCCCACAAAGTTAGTTACCCGTTTGCCTGGGGCGCAGGCGTCTTGACGCTGATATGGCCTGCGGTGAGCTACTTTATTCGCGGCTTAGCCTATCTGTTCGGCAACATGGCGATGGCGCTTGGAGATTCGGAACCGCTCTACAATTGGGATAACGCGGCGATGTATGCGATCAAAAGCAACTTTGCTTCACCGGTGTATGTGGTAGCGATCGCGGCATTCATGATGACTATAGCGGGTGGGTGCTTATGGATCTCACCATACCTCGCCTATCGATTCTCGATGGGCCAAGTATATGAGGGCGTTTCGTCGGCTATGTCACAGTTTGCGGCAATGATCATTGGTACAGGCGTAGAAGCCTACAGCGCGACTGCTGCTGCGTCAATAAACCAACTCGCCCAAAACACTCAAGCTCAGGGAACGTATGATGCGCAAAGCACCGAAGCTCGGGCCAATCGAGAGGCGGGTATGTTGCGCAATCAGGCCGCGTTCATTGCCGGAAAAGCTCAAGCCCTTTCATCGGCCCAAGCCACTGCCGGTGCTGCAAAAGCAGCAGCTCAGGCAGGCGTGAGTCAAGCCTATACGATGTTTGGCAGTGCCAACCGCGGCTTGGCCGGATACAACGAGCAAATGGCTCAAGTTAGTACTCAACGCACTATTAAGGACAACAACGCCTCAAGCACTCGTCAGGCTAGTGAAACAAACACGGATTCCCAAGTAGGACGTAAGCAAGAATGGTCGAGAGGCTTGGGTAATATCCCGTTGTTCGGTGGACCCATTGATCTCGTGCGCGAAGGTGTAGCGGGAACAGTTTCCTCCGCGTCTGATGGCAAATATGGCGCGCTACCACTCACCTTACATCAACGCGGGTACGACGCTGCGCGGATTGAATATACGAGCGGCGTCAACGCCAACGCAGCTCAAAGCTTTACTCAGGCTCAAACAGTCGAACGGCAAACGGGAGACCGGATGGCTGCAATCTCAATTCAGCAAGGTCGAGAAGCTGCGGGAGCCGCATACGCGGCTGCTGGCACATCGATCGCCGGTCACAGAAGTGCGCTGGGGATCAATAATCAGGCTGTACAGGTTGAGCTCAGTGGTCGATTAAGCGGCGCTGAGATCACGCACAAAGCTGCTGTGGACTCCGCGAAACTTCAGGCGATCTCAACGATCATTAGTCGAATAGGCTCTAAATTGGCCCAGGACATAGAAAAAGGAATGGAGATGCGATATTGATGCTAGCCGTTTCGCGAGACGCAGTTATTCGTCAGAATTCACATCCTCCGTTAAATCACGCACCTGCCGACGATAACAAACAGTTTCATTTTATTACAGGATCTTGAGGCAGCGGCGCATTCGGATCGCCGCGTGAGAGCCAAACGGCCGCATCTGACCCGTGCACCCATCCTATTCCGATGCTGACGACCTCCCCGCCTTGGACGAAGTTGATAAACTTCGGTCTAAATGTGTGTTGCGAGTTGAAGCCTTGGATTGAATATGGATGTCCGCCAATCAACAGCTTCAATTCCAGCCCTGAAAGTGAGACGGTTATCCCAGCAACCAGATTACCTTCCGTAAGCAGATTTAGAGACGCTTCCCGAGCTAATATCAGCTCATGCTGTCCTCCATCGCTCGCACGAACTGGCATATACAACCCCAGTGGAGGTGCTAACGGATGCTCGAAGAGCCTCATGATGTAATCTGGCAATATGTGAGTCCCAGGAACGATGTTTGAAACGCGAGCATGATAGGCGGCCAGAAGAGTTTTCAAGAGCCAGCGCTCGATGTCGAATCCGTCAAATAGGTAGAGGCGCTGGATAGGAGCAGTTGCGCTCGAGAGCGTTTCTTCAGCAGACTGTACAGCTTGGAAAAGTCGTCCGGCTTCTGCGTCCAACGGGGATAAAGCGGTATTGTGCCGTCGGCAAAGCCGCTTTACCTTTAACGAATTGCTGTCTACTGATACTGAGCGTGAGAATCCGCTACCAGAAATAGTGATCTTATCTGTTGTAATCCTACGGAGAACGGCAGCAGAGATTATATGATCCCCCGATATACCTCCGCCGCAGTTATTAGTAAAAGCGAAAAGGCATTTCCTGACGCTCTGATCTGTTGCAAGTGGAGGTGGGGCAATAGTCTTCGGTGAAAGCGTTATTTTACCATCTCGAAGGCAACACTCGCCGAATGCTTTACGGCTACCACAGCCGCACGGTGATTCAGGCGGCACAACAAGAGTGAACATAGATACTTACATCCCTATCAGCCTAACGCCAAGCTCACCTGCGGGGCTCGGTCTATGAGCTACACACCCCGCGCCTACGTGCGAGCCGGGTGAGGGGCACGACCTTGTTCGGCCTGTTCCGCCAAGAGATTTATCCGCTTAGCGTGCCGGTCGGCATATCGGGATTGTTACTCTTCGTTCTCAGAACCGCAACCATCGCGGGGTAAGCAAGAGTGTTGTGACCGACTTTGGTTTTATTGTTGAGTAATCCTACGATGCCAGTTCCACTGGCAAACGTGAGCGGAATCTACGTGATCTCGTCGAGGCGAATCCGGTCATTCAAGTAATGCTGAATGAAATCAGATGCCTGCAAGTACAGCCGTGCACCAGCTCGATATTTCGGGAGTGCTGTCGCGTATCTCACCACCTATTACATGGGCCAGGAAACCAACGCTGCGCGGGGGCAAACCTCGCCGAGTACGAAACTGACCGGCGGAGGTTGGCGCAACTCGTTCAACACCATCGCGCACCTACACTAAGTCACGCCGGCCGACATCCACCGAGTCTCAGAAAAATACATGCGCAAACATTCGCTTCGTCGTGCTCGGCAACCGGCCCGATTGATAAATCCGTTTTCCGGCCAAGGGGGCAACTAAAAAAGACCTGACGAACTCGCAGTTAATCCGAACTTCTGTTTGCCGGCTGATAACGAATCGTTCTTTGGTGATTGGTTTCAACAGTTTAACTGGAGAACGACTTCTCGGCATTGATTTGGTTTGGAAGTATTGCTCGAGTTTGTTATGGGTTTTCCCATTAACTTTTAGACGCTTCCGATAAAGCTCCGGCCCTGGAGCAGTCTTCTTGAAGAAAACTGTCATCGGCATTCGCAGCGGGTAGTCTATATCTGCCCTTGGTCGAGGATTGAGACATTATTGATGCTTACGGCCTTAAGAGTTTTCGGTTTAGGCTCTTTCAACCCTATCAAGGGGGATAATATAGTTGACTGACCGGCTTAATCCTGCCTCAGGATAATCCCTGTTGACATCTCTGGTTGATAAAGAATAAAAGGCGTTTATTCACGGTGTTCGTTCTCACGAGTTCTCCCCTCGCATTCGTAAGACCCTACACCTCACGTTGGTTAGAGTCTCTTCCCCTCGGCTAACACCTAAGGAGGCCACGATGATAAGGACTACGCGCAGTTTCATCATCTTCACAGCTTTCGTTAGTGCAGTCTTCGCGATAACGCCGCACCTGCTCAGATCCGCAGTTGGTGTCAATCTCAAATCGGGCGCGGTCTACGTCTTAACCAATCAAGTAAATAATGCGGTCGCTGCTTTCGATCGTGCTCCCGACGGCACATTAACTTCCGCAGGCACGTTCTTGACCGGCGGCGCCGGCAATCCCGTGGCCCAACCAGGCGATCCACCGACAGATCCACTCGCGTCACAAGGATCGCTGATCTTAAGCAACAATTTTCTCTTTGCAGTAAATGCCGGCAGCAATGAAATTTCGGTACTCTCGATCGGCAAGAGTGGATTGACACTGGTTGATAAGGTGAACTCTGGTGGCGTTCGTCCGATTAGCCTTACCGTGCATAACAATTTGTTGTACGTCCTCAACGAAGGTGGCACTCCTAATATCACAGGCTTCACAGTTAGTGGCTCTGGTGAACTGACACCTTTGGCCGGTTCGACTCGTCCGCTTACTGCCGGAAGCGCTGCTGATCCGGCAGAAGTCAGTTTCAATAGCGACGGTGACTTGCTTGCTGTTACGGAAAAGGCAGCAAACCTGATTGATGTTTATGTAGTGGGCAGCGACGGCGTTGCCGGATCGCCCAATCCTAATCGGTCAAACGGTATTACGCCTTTCGGATTTGCTTTCGATCAGCGCAACCATTTGATCACTTCAGAAGCATTTGGTGGGGCTCCAAACGGCGCGGCGGTTGCCGCATATTTTGTCGCACCTAACGGCACGTTACAGGTAACGGGTAGTGGCTCAACACATACCCTACAAACCGCCGCTTGCTGGATCGTTATCACTAATAGTGGGCATTACATTTACACAACCAACACGGGAAGTGGATCGATATCGAATTATGCACTCGAATCCGACGACACGTTAACGTTGCTCAATTCAGTGGCAGCAAATATTGGCGCTATGAGTGCGCCGATAGACATGGCGCTCAACAATAGCAGCCACTACTTGTACGTGCATGCAGCCGGGCTTCAGACGGTGGAAGCTTTTCGAGTGGAAACGAATGGAAGTCTTACACCGATTGGCAGCGTTGGCGGATTGCCATTCGGCGCGCAAGGTATTGCAGCACGCTAAGTAACAGAGTTGAGTTGTATTTTTCCCGAGGGTCGCCGCACACCTTACATTCCCTCGCTGTAGAAGTCCTTAAAGCGTGCTGTTTCCACGAACCACGACTCCAAAATGTAATTTGAAAATTGAAGTGATCAGCTCAGCAGGAGGAGCGATATCCTTCCAGATGTGCCGGCCCATACTCAGAGGCACAGTAGTTCTAGCACTGCCCGATGCCTTAACTTCAAAAGGAGATAAACCATGAAACGAAGCTTGCTCATCGTCTCGCTGGTTCTGACCATAATGACTACCCTAAATAGTCCGAAGGCTTGATAGGGGAATAATATAGTTGACTGACCAGAACCTAAACGTCTCGCTTTGTACCGCAGCCAAGGCACTTCCATACGGCTTAAAAATCCAATCGACAACCATTCTGGGCCATGAGGCAAAATAAATGTGTTTCAAAGGCGCTGCCACGCGTTTGCGCGACCCACTAGCAGCGGCCCCCATGCCTTTTCTGGGCAATTAGCATGAGAACGTCTGGGATCGACCGCGCTGAATACTTTCAACGATTGGGGCCAATTCCCTGACAAGTTGTACGTTCGCGTTCGAAGTATCCGCGTTCATACTTTAAACATCACTTCCTTCTCTTATGTCTTTGCTAGAAGTTTGGAAAGCGGGAATCCTAACTCAGCATTGAACCCTCAGAATCGAAAGTCATAAACAACAAAGAAACCATACTGAGATCGCCGTGACGTTCGCGAACTAACAGTCATGCTCACAATTCGATGTCAGGGTTCTCGTTGAGCCAGTTACGGTCGTGTCGCCGGCAAGCCTCAGAACGGTTACGTTCGCGTTGCGTTCGGAACTTTATACGTCGTGCCACACTGTAGGCAGATCCAGGAGTGAATCCATTCCTCGAACTTCTCTGGATATTGACTTCTTGCTCTAATGCAACGGCTAATATCCCACATTGCGATTATCAATCCAACCACGAAGAGTAGCGCATTGATGACCAAAGCCGTTTGAGTCTCATGATCGCCAACCCCGTCTCTCCGATAAGCAATAATGAGCCATGTCAAAGTTGAAAGAAATAGAAAAGCAAACACCAATGCTAAGACAGGAATCGGTTTTTCTGGTGGCGACGTAGTGCGAGCTACGCTATTTAGAGTTGGCTTTATTAACAAGGTCAGAGGGCCAAAATATATAAGTCTGACAAAGCGGCCCCATGAACTAATACCCACATTGTATGAAGCATGTGCCATCTCAAACGTTTTAACGTTCTGTGAGCCGCAACGTGGACACTGCATGATCTTTCTCCCTTGTAGTTAACAGCGCCCAGAAAGTTTTGGTAATAATATACCTTAGTGTTGACTAGCTCAGGAAAAAGTAAAAGCTAATTGCACGTCCGCTCCCGGCTGCTTCGCCACGAAATGGAAGCGGCACCTGCTCTATCGTTAAACGGAGGCGGTGTCAGAGTTGTCGTCTGCATCGATGGATGCTAGTTCCTCAAGTTTCTCGGTCGCTTGCCAATGTACCTTCATCGAGGAACCAACCCACTCATCAAGATCAATATAATCGTTGCTATTTGTTCGCGCTAACGCCGTCTCGAAAAACTTGAGACTCAAGTTTCGGGCCGCCGTCAGCAACAATCGGGACTCACGGACACGTGTAAAGGTACCTTGCAAGATTAGCGTGATAGCGTCTCTTCAAAGGACCAAGTGGAATCGCCGGCGGAGGATCGAGTTTACTCCAGCGCCTTCTCAAACGTGAGACCGCTTTGGGTCGAATACGCATCAGCCGTTGAAACCAGTCCTGATTCCATTGGACACGCGCTTCGATTATGTCGGCATCAAGCCTCGTCAAGAGCTGCATAGCTTCGGCAGCGAGTAGCCGCTCACCCGTCAAAATTGTTTGCTCTGAACTTCTTGGTATAAAGCTCTGGCTGAGCATCAACAATCTTTCTCCTAGCGGATAAAGTGTTGGTGTCATGGGTCAGGAGGCGTTGCAGCGCTTTCCTGACCCTTTGCTTAGGTAGTGTGATCTAGTTTGGGTATTCCTCGGGTTGTGCGTTGATCGCTCGGCCTGCGCGAAGAATTTGATCGGCGGCGCGGAAGATTTTTTGAGCGCTCTTTTCTGGGATTGCCTCGGCATTACCATCTGCGCCACGACGCAACCAGTTTTGGATATAACCACGACAAAAATCTGCACCTTCGAGGCCCAACGATTCGCAGCAAAGAAGCGCCACTGCTTCGGCTTCGACTTCGCACAAAGTTCTCGGTGTTGTTTCGGTGTCTGAGAAATCGCCCTCTGACGTGTGGAGGATCACATGGGCCATTTCATGAAAAAGTGTCTTGTATGGAAGTTGAGCAAGCGGGTTAATTGCTATCTGGCGCTTGCGGGCAAACCCTTGAACATTTCCGTCCGTGTGATCGAATGGAACGCGCTCTATGCTAAGTGCCGCGATCGCTCTCTCCGCATCCCACTCCGGGATCGTAATGGGTTCAAGTTGCTGTCCTTCGGTCTGAGTAAGAACAAACCATCGTGCCCTATATATGAAGCTGGTAAATGTTTGTTCCTCGTCTGCATCTTCGTCACGACGCTTGCGAGTAATAGGCATGCAAAGCATCAAAGCGCGCTCGCCACGTTTCACGATGCGGCCTAACTCCTTCCATTTCGGAAAGGTATTGATTGGGCCTGGCTGTAGACCGCGCATCTGACATTGCACAAGCGCAAGAAGTTGATTACCGACGCTGTATTGGTGAAAAGCAGAGTAGGCTTGCATGATGAGGCCGGGCTTATTCACCGCCTCGACCAATAAAGCTGACCACTTCGGGATGTCGCTGTCTGATCTTTGGTTCTCCATTTCGTAGCTCCTATTCACTATTTGGTTTTGTCTTTGAAAGGAGGTGTTTCCCCCTCGTAGTGAAAATTGGGCTACGACTGGCGCCGCACAGCACACCCGTAGGACCGCAACTAGTGAAGGACTCGAAGCGAAAGCGGAGAGTTGTGCAGGGTGGCTGTCGTGAACAATCTGGAACGAAGAGGGGGAACGAGATCAGACGTACTCAGCCGGAATGGAGTGAAACGGAATAAAGGCTGAGTCCTTATTGATTCGCTGTGAGGTTCGAGTGAAGGAGCGTTGAGTTAGGGATTATGCAGAGTAGCTTCTCGAACTGTTCTGGTACTTATTGTGAGCCGTGCAAAAAACGGGGGGCGCTGTAACTTGAACCAATTACTCGCCGCGATTGGAATGAATTAGTTGCCGTAAGTACACAAAATCAAGCGATTTCGAGCGTCAGCAGAGAGTTCGGGTGAGCCACCGTGCGACAATGTAAATGACAGGCGTCGGAGAGAAGTTTTCGCCCGTAAGCAGATGCCGTAAGCTTATCTGGACATACTTAATACAAACAAGTCCAATCACTCGTTGCGAGAAATGAGTTTGATAATAATTCGTAGGACCAAGAGACCCAAAAGAACGGTTATAACTTTGGGCCAACCCTGATTCCAGCTGCTAAGCTCGTTAACAAAAGCGGTTAAAGGATATAACTTACCTAAATCCTCTAGCTCAGTGTCGAAAGCCTGAACAACTCCGAAAATAGCAAAGACTCCCAGGGCAATCGTGATTCTGCGTGTCCACCTATTAGTGAGAATACCTGCTATGGCATTGCTATCTTCGCGCGCATCCTTTGCACGTTTCTGTAGAAGAGTTCCGTATCGCAGATCAGTTTTAATCTGATCTGTACTTAACCGGATTGGCGCAACAAGAAGTGAATCCATTAAGGCTTCACCAGGCCGGAAAACTTGATCCTTAAGTAAGTTTTCTAAATTTTCTTTGTTAATTTCGAGGGTAACTAGGCGTTCTTCAGAGTTATCAACCTGCTTAGAAAGCTCACTTGAAGCTACAGAGGTCTGCAAGGTGAACTCTTCCAAAGCCTTCAATCGGTTCGTCTGTTTAGTCTTTCGACTGAGCGCTGTTTCCAAATCTATTTCTGCTTGGTATGCCTTGGGGGCTATTTCATCCTTATACTCTTGTTTAATGTGCCGCGCTTTCAACCAAGCCAGCATAAAAGGCGGCGTAATGGCATTTATCAAACGGGCAGCTTGCCTACGCGCATCGTCCTCATTCCACACTAGTAATACCCATACTACCTTTTCTAATTCTGCAGAAGTCGCGAAAAAGCCGCACGCCACCTCTACTAAATCAATCTGAAAGGGAGTCTCTGCAGCCAGACGCATTCCCTGCCACTCAGACAGAATTTGCCGACACAGGTCTTTTGCAAAAGAAAATCTCTCTCTCTCGTCTTCTGGTTTTGCTATCTCAGCCATTAAGCATTTTGCATTGCCGAGAAACACAGGATCGTTTGTACTGTATTGCCAGTCCTTACAGCTGAGATTTTTGAATGCTTCAGAATCCGTCCTTCCCTTTTGAGTCCAAGCGAAGCGAATGTAAGTAGAATCTAAGAGCGAAAGCGCATGCATTGACATCTGAATGCTTTGCGTAGAATCGCGCTGCACCCGTGCAAATAATGAAGGGTAGGGATGCCGGTTAGTTGGATCTTCGGCTATAGAGAAATTGAGAGCCTTATTGCCCTTACCTGTATGGCTTACAGCCCCTTGCAAGGCATTCTTGAAGACTTCCCAGTGACGGTCTCGCTTCGAAAAACTGCCGTCCTGCTGCGTCACATTCTGGAAGTCGCGCCCGCGGAGAAAAAACCACCAATGCCAGACCGTCGGATCAATATATTTCTTCGTTTTCTCGTCTTCTACCAACTGTGACGAAGACTCAGACGAGCGCCCTTCTGTTGGGGTTTGTTGTTCGTGCACTAATTTATCCTCAGAGCCTACTCGCTCGCTGCTCCTTTTCTTTTTGGCAAACCTTTAACCGAATTTCTTTTCTTGGTTGGAGGCTCACCGCTAGAAGCAGGGTCGTCATCGACGAAGGGTGCGCTTTTTCTTTTTGGCAAAACCCTAAACCGATTTCTTTTCTGGGCCGGAGGCTCACCGCCAGAAGCAGGATCGTCATCGACGATGGCGACGATTACGTCCAGTAGTCGATGCCCACTCGGATAGCGACAGAGCGAGCCGCTGATCTGCTCCACCATTCGTTTGAAGTCATGATTGCTCGGTTCCTCGGGTAATCGTTCGACTGCTTCATCGAACAATGATTCAATGTCAGACCAGTTACGGCCTGCTTCGCGCCTGAGATTCTCCCAATTCTCATTTAACATCTGATCAGCTTTGTTCATGGTTACCTCCTCTCCCGTAATTAGGCGGGAATGCATGCGGATACAGGTGGATCTTTTCGGGAACAAGCCGGACTTTCTTGATGGCTAGTACCTTGACAGTATTAGAGGTACAAAAAATCACCCCGGCAGGAACGCCAAAAGATCTGTGAGACCCAACGAGAAGTACTTACTCGTGGGGAATGGCTGTCTTGAACGACACAAAGATAGTCCTCAGTTAGAGAGCGTGTCAATTGCCTTTTCGCTTCACATGGCTTTTCGCTTCACGTCTTCTCGCTTAATAGGTCTTTTCATAGCATTGATTCCACTATGCTGTTTAGTAACCTTGCATTTTCCATCCAAATGAAAGCTCAACTTATGCATCAAGACGCAATTGGATCGCCGAACACCGATGAAGAGATTTTCTGCTCGAAATCATGTTTAGTATCTGTATGGCATTCCCGAACAGAACTGTACCAGTTCGAATCTCTCGCGCTCGAGCCCTTAAATGAGGGGACGAGATTACGTCATGTTTTAGAATCACTTGCTGTTGTTAGCCTTCTCCAAAGATTGGAGCGTCTGTTCATAATGTTTCTCGATACCCGGATGGGTTTTCAGAATCTGTTTACAGTCCGGTTTCCGCAAAGGAAGCTCTTTCTTTGCGTATGAAACTTCCCGCACCCAGACTTTCCGACCTGAACCGGCTGTCTTCCAGAAATCAGACGTTTCTTGATTGTTGACCATTTTGTAATCCACTGGCATGGCCTCGAGCACTACAAGTGCATCGCAAAGGAAATGAATCCAGCAGTTCTGAATATGTTTTCGCGGTACCAACACGCGGTAAAGAACGTTCGTGTATCGTTCAAAGGCCGCTGTCTCTAGAAAATAGATTTTGCCATCCTTAGAATTGCCGTTTTCCTTGCATGGTTGAATCTCTAAAATGCACCAAGACCGCACGCCTGATAGAAAATGTTGCTTGAGCCACGTTCCTTTATGTCCCGCAGTCTTTGCTATAAAAGAGGTATCCCCTGTACTAACTAACTCCACATCATCAAACCGACCGACCTTACGCGCCAACCAAAGTTTACAATCGAATCTAAAGATCACATGCGGTGGATTCGGTCCGAAAAGTTTCGCCTCGGCTACTGGATTAGTTGTCGTAAAGCACTCCTCAAAGTTGTTGACAAGCGTTCTGATAAGATCAGTGGGTGTCAATTCCGCAGTTTCTTTCAACTGGAAGTAAATTCTAAATTGATTAACGTGAAACTTGCCCGAACCGTATGCCGCTATCAGAATCACAAATACAACGCCACCGCCGCCTGCTACGGGGATATAGAATTCCGGCTCATCAACAACGTTCTGAATGCTGTCCCAGAGACTCGATTGCCCTTTACCAGCCGGAGCAGGAGAATCAGGAGCAGCCAAGGAACTGAGCGCGAGGACGTGCCATAGTACAGTGAGTAGCAGTAGCTTTCGAAGAAACATGGCATCCTTTCAAGTAAGCCATCCCTATAATGTGGTATGACAAACCCCTTTGAGTGACGTGAAGTAGGACCGTATTACCTTGCCATCGACTTTCTTTCCTTGATGCGCAAAGTGAAACGAGGTAACAGGAGTGGACAGATGAACCGAAACGATATAGCCCAAGAAGTAATTGAGGATCAGGTTCATGAGGAATTGAGAAATGTCAAGTGAATAACGCGGACTTTTTAACACCACTCTGAACAACTGTCAATAGCGTTGAGCTGAGGTATTTGGACGCCCTGCTTATAGGCCCCCTGAAATATCCTAAGTCGCCCAATGAGACAAGTAGTAGTCTCAGCACATTGCCGCAATAGGATAAAGTTAGGTGATTACGTCGCGATCTAAGTTGTGTTGCATTCTCTTCATTCGCATGTACAGAGTTGTTCGCTTGATTCCTAAACGGCGTGCGGCCTTCGAAAGATCACCCTCTGATTCATCAAGTGCTTTGAGGTAAAGTTCAAGCTCATCACGTCTCGACAAATGTCGGACCGCTACAGAACCCTCGTTTAAGCACTTGAGTCCTTTTGAAAGTATGATCTCACGAGGTTCATCGTCGTGTTCACTCCAGCCATTGTATTTGAGATCGATCTTTACGTCCGCCGCACTCACAACACCCGTCTGCATGGTGTTGTTAGCCAGTCTCTCGATCACATTTTCCAGTTCCCGTACGTTCCCTGGCCAAGAGTAATCGCTTAAGAGTCTTACTGCTGCTGTATCGAACCGAAGTGAGACCGCTAACCTGGAGTTCGCATGGAGTTTTTTCAAAATCCCGTCAATTAGAACAGGCAAGTCTTCGATATGATTGCGCAGGGCGGGAGCGCGAATTGGAAATACGTTAACTCGATAATAAAGATCCTGACGAAACCTACCTTCAGCAATGTCTCGCTTTAGATTACGATTTGTTGCCACTACGACTCGCGCGTGTATTTCAATTTCTTTCGATTCTTCCGAGCCGACGGGCCGAACTCGTCGTTGCTGTAGAACCCGTAATAGCCGCACTTGCATTAAGGACGACATTTCACCGAACTCATCCAGAAAAATGGTTCCCTTGCCTGCTGCTTCGAACAGTCCTTTCTTGTAAGTGTTAGCACCGGTGAAGGCTCCTTTGACATGACCGAAGAGTTCGGATTCAAGTAATGATTCGGTGAGAGCTCCGCAATTAACTGCTGAGAATGGCTCATTCCGTCGTGGGCTCAAATCATGAATCGATCGAGCAATCAATTCTTTTCCTGTGCCCGATTCTCCCGTAATTAAGACGGTTGAGTCAGAATCAGCGGCTCTCAGTATTAAGTTCTTTAAATCGCGTACGACTTGGCTGTCGCCGACGAACGTTGCGTCTAACTCTTGAAGCCGATGATTCTTTTTGGTTGCTGACGTTCGGCAGTGTTCTGCTGGAGCATCGAACGTCGCGCCTACAGTAGAACTGGCAGGAATTAGCTTCTGATGTTCCAAGCGTTATCAACTATCGCAAACAGAGTTTCGGTCGGGCGTTGACACGCGCCAGAATCACGATCCCGGCCGGCGATCATCAGAGGTTCGTATACGGACCATCCGGCTCATATACGAACCACTTGGCTCGTATGCGCACCACCCCCTAAGCTGTACTTGATCGCCGACGTTCGAATCTAAAGGATCTCTGCGGACGAGGACACCCCTTCAAAATTACATTACCTGCCACGCTCAGTATTGAGGCAAGTCTTCGAGCTGTGCGCGACAGCGACCAAGAAGTTCCCTGCATTCGTCATTCTCAGTTAGGGCGCACTAGCGCCTAGCGTTTTGCAAAGTGGATGCCAGCAAAAACTAATCGTTTCGTGCTCGTCAAGTTCGTGCCTCCGGTGAAGGAATGGCAGAGGCTGCTGACTTTCAGGGTCTAGCGGCACGACGGATGCAGCAGGTGACATGAGGCAAGCAAACGTATTTATGGAGCATATTGCGAAATCTCATAGGCAGATAACTGCAAGAGCCACTGAGCAGAAATTCTCAATGGAAAAAGTGGCAGAGCTAATCCGAGTTCACGTTTCTACTGTTTCGCGTTTAATGGACAGTGGGAAACTCGGCTATTACCAAATTGGCAGAAGACGCATAGTAGGCGCTAGCCATTTAGAACAGTACCTGTCAGTTGCCGAGCGGCAAGCAAAGATAAGGTCCATTCCTTGAGCAAACGCCTATTGCACCACCTACTTCAATGGACGAACTCACCGGTCGATCCGCTGTTCACTTGATGGCTTTCTCTTTGGTGCCACTCATCCATAATCGTTGCGGCCTCAACGATCGTTTGCCGAGTCTTGTTGACATATCGGCGCGTCGTCTTCGGATCCGAGTGGCCCAAAACGTGCCCAACAAAAACAAGCTCCATCTTTCTAGCAAGCCTGGTTGCCGCCGTATGACGCAGATCATGAAATCGCACATGCTCCAAATCCGCATCTTTGCGAGCTGCTTCCCAACTATCCTTCACATTGGTAGTAACGCCAAACACTAGCTCATCATCCGGCTTCAAGCCGTTCTTCCTGCGAACCCGGAACGCCCACCTTTTCGGCCTATTTGCTTTCAAATCCATTAATAAATCCCTCAACCGCTTACTCATTGGTGCATCGCGCCGCTGAACTGTCGGCCCCTTATAGCTGATCAGGTTGTGGATAACGGCCTCTTCAAAATCAACATCACTCCACCGCAACCGAAACAGCTCGCCTTGTCGTGCTCCTGTATCGAGCGCGGCAACTACCAATGCTTTTAAATGGCGGCGGCTATCAATTGAACAAGCTTCCAACAAACGCTGCTCTTCAGCGGACGTTAGAATAGTCTCACGTTCACGCTCATCAGCAGTCGTGATCAGCTCGCCCTTCCGCGCTTTAGCGAACGGATTAACGACAATCCAATCATTGACCATCGCCTCATTCAGAATGGCCCTCAAGGTCAACAGAATTCTATTAGCCGTAGGAATCTCGCGGTCCTTTAGTAGCTCCTTACGAAACGCCCTTAACGATGCAACCTTGATCTCGCTAACCTTTATTCCACCAACGTATTTTTCTTCCTCACCTTCGCCCTGCTTAACAGATCCAAAAAACGCCGCGATCGTTTTGATATGACACTCAACCGTTTTGTAGGATCTGACACCACCCTTTTTTCGTCCCTGACCATCGTATATAGGCTCGTAGTAACGCGTCTTCAAACAGTGCTCCAAT
Organism: uncultured Acidobacteriota bacterium; assembly: GCA_963826255.1. Taxonomy (GTDB): domain Bacteria; phylum Acidobacteriota; class Blastocatellia; order Pyrinomonadales; family Pyrinomonadaceae; genus PSRF01. Next base: position 2,380,813 of record CAWGWK010000002.1, on the reverse strand, counting down.
AACTCTCCAATGGTCATACCCTGGGCCTGAACGACCGCCTTGCCGCCTGCTAAAAACTGATTCTCCAGCGACTTGAGCTTCCGCTGTGCTTCCGACCTGGACTCAGCACTTCTGCACATCTCTCCGCTCTCTTGAGTCGCGACATCTTCCCATATCAGGCGCGCAAGCCACTCTTGCCGACCCCGACTTTTGCGCTTACGAATATACGTGCGGTACCTCATCTGAAGGGACTCCTTTCCCAGTCTCAAAATTTGCATTTCGTGTTCCATGCACATGGACCACGACTACAAAAGATCATTTTTTATGGGACAGGACGTGGGACAGGATTTACTGAGGGAACGCGGAATGCGTTTTTCCTAAGGAAAACTGGAGCGGGCGACGGGATTCGAACCCGCAACCCTCAGCTTGGGAAGCTGATGCGCTACCGTTGCGCCACACCCGCTCAGGTTTGTGAAAAGATACCACGGATCTCGATGGAGAGACACGAGCAGATCCGTTAGTAATCCATCAAATCTGTGGCTAAATACTTGCGCCGGCTTCAACTCCCGAGCCTGCCCGGGTACGCGCTTAACGCTTGAGCGCACGGGTCCAGTGAATCGAAACCGTTAGCGGCCGCGGTGGCACGCCTGCATTCGTGTTCACCACGATGCGTTTACCATCGGGTGATACGTCATACTCACTATTCCGCGCCGAAATCGAAAAGAGAGGAGTTGGATTGCCGACTTCCACAGAGGCGGCCAACTCAATCCTCACCGACATAATCTTCTGATCGGGAGCAAGGTAGAACAAACGTTTTCCATCTCTGGTCCAACGTGGTGCTCTACCTCCATTGGTCGATATCTGTAGTCGTTCAGCATTACCTTCAAAAGGCCGAATGTAGATCTCTCGTCTGCCCGATTCGTCAGAGCTATACGCCACCCATTTCCCGTCCGGTGAAAAACGAGCCTCAGTCTCGGTGAAGGGAGTTTGCAAAAACGCGCGTGGCGTACGTTCTCCCACCATCGGCAGGACCATCAAATCCGTTCTGGTGTTAGCACCGTACTCTCGATAAATGATGAACTTCCCATCGGGGCTCCAATCCAACGGATGTTCAGGTCCCGCAGCCCGCGGCGGCAGCAGTAACTCACCTTCATTAGTATCACTGAAAGACTTTACGAACAGGTGCGGTGGTCCATCGCGATCGTGGCCGTAAACGATCGGTTGACCGTCGGCTGACCAGACTGACCCGTTGCCATGCCTTCATCGAAGGTGAATCGTGTGAACGTGTTGCGTGTCAGGTCGTAGACCCAGATGTCGTTGGTGCCATCCTTCGGATTAACAACATCAATCGCCAGCTTGTTCCCATCCGGAGAGAACCGCGGAAACAGATAATCGTTGGGCTCTCCGAGGGCCGCCTGTTCCGATCCCTTTTCATCGAGTAATACCAGACGTGACCTGCTACCGGCCGTAGCGTAAGCCAGAACTTCTCCGTCGACAGACAAAGAAAAATGCGCATTGCCGGTACCAGTAAAATTTCCTACCTGCTCGGCGATGGGCGAGTGTCATATCACGCATCCGAGAGTGTAATAGACGAGTCCGTTACTTATCCACAGATTACATTAATTTTTGACCTTGTGGTCTATATAAAGTGATTTGAACTGGCTTGCCCGAAAGTCGTCATCAGCGATCAGATTACGGTTGAGCGATATCGAAAGCGAGATATACTAACCTGGCATTTGGCTGATGGAGGTTGCACTTAAGTATGAAAACACGTGTGAGATTTGTTCTTGTGATCTTAGTGGTCAGCCTGGGCGCGGCGCCAACACTTCTGGCCCAGACCTCGGGCGAACTTGACTCGACAGCTCGAGCGCGCATCGAGGAGGCACGCAATTCAATCGTACTAGTGAAGGCTGAGAACAAGCCGGCTCAACGCGTTTCCCAGGCCTTCGGTATCTTGATTCGGAGTGATCTTGTCGCGACTGACGCCAGTGTGCTGAGCAAGGGTTCGCCCATCAGCGTTACCGCGGCTAAGAACCAGCACACGCTCAGAGTCCTGTCACCAGGACACTACTTCCTCCCTTATATTTTGCTGGAGGAGCAATCGGAGATTGCGCCGGTGCGCCTCGGTGACAGCGAACGCGTCACGGTGAACGACACGGTGTACATGTTCGACGATCACGGAGGGATCGCCGCAGGTACAGTGACCGGCATTATGACAATGAACCGCGATCCCGTCTTTCTGATAAGCCTTGCAATCACCTCGAGCAACAAAGGCGGCCCTATCTTCAACCGCAATGGGGAGGTGATCGGAATAGCGATGGAGAATCCCAATGGCGGTGCCGGTCTGGCTTGGCCTTCTTCTCTGCTCTCTAAATTGACGCATTTGGGCGAACCCGGGGTCGGAGCCGGTGCCGGAGAGGGCCGGTTGCAGTCGGGTGGATCAACTGGGACCAATGCCCTATCAACTTCTACCGTTAACGAAAAACCAGTTCGCTTGAGAGCACCAATTCCACGATACACCGAAGAGGCTCGTGCGAATAACACTCAAGGCACTGTGACGTTGCGCGTACTGGTAGGCACAGACGGACGTGTGCAGCAGTTGAGCGTCATTCGCGGCCTTCCGCATGGACTTACGGAACGAGCAATCGCGGCTGCGCGCGAAGCTGAGTTCAAACCGGCAATGAAAGATGGCAAACCCGTCCCATGCTGGGTGGTGCTTCAGATGGACTTCAACCTTCGTTGAGGCTGCACGCGTAAATCATGTCTAATCCTGCAATGCTGTAAAATAATACTTCACCAGATCATCCCAGCGGCCCTGCGCTTTGAGAATCAGTTCGACGACTTCGCGAACGGCGCCGCGGCCGCCAAACGCGCTCGTCACGTAATGAGCGTGTTCGCGAGTTTCAAGAGCAGCGTCAGCAACCGCCACGCCCAATCCTGATTGCAGCATCAAGGGAATGTCGTTCAGGTCGTCGCCGATAAACGCTACTTCCGCATTCGTCAATTCCGCCTGCATCAACATATCAGCAAATGCTTTTTGCTTGTCTTCACATCCCTGGCAAACGAACGACATACCGAGCCCTCGCGCCCGGCGCTCGACAGCGCTCGACACGCGCCCCGAGATGATTCCTGACTTGAGCCCGGCACGATGCAGCAACTCAATTCCGAGCCCGTCGCGCGTGTGAAAAGTCTTCTGATCACCGCCCTCTTCGAGAAGCCAGATCAGTCCATCAGTGAGCACACCGTCACAATCCATCAAAAGCAGTTTGACGCGCGCGGCACGTTCCTGAATTTCTAAAAATGTCATCGCACTTCGAAGAGCTCAATGCCGGAAAGTTTCCACCCGGAAGGTGTTCGCGCAAGCATCAGAACCGCCGTGCCCGAACCAACAGTGCCCAGCTTGCTCGCGCGGATTTGCACGTCCGCGGCAATGAGATTCGCATTGAGTTGTTCCGTGCGCACAACTTTAGTGTCCCAGGTTTCAGTGCCGATGCTGGCGTTGATGAATCTCACTAACTCACCCGAAACAATACGCGCTTCCAACTCGGCTTTCTTGTTGCTCACCACTGCCTGCGACAGTTGAGTAACAAAGGTGCGCGCGGTTTCATCAACTGGCGGCGCGTTATTGGCGGCAGCTTCCGCACGAATCCGCGCCGCCCGCGCTGCCAGAGACGAAGGATAGTCACGACTCGCCACCACCGCCGCATTGAATAACTTAGCAGCCTCCGCGGCTTGGTTACGTTTCATCGCAATCTCACCCAAACCGATGTTAGCCCAGGCTAAAGTTGCCGAGAACGGTAGTGGCTCATCGAGTGCGGCACGGAACAGTTTCTCAGCATCTTCGATCCGGTTCTGACCCAGCAATGCGCGCGCGAGGATGATTTGTCCTTCCTGAAAACGTGGCGCGGTCGCGAGCATTGCTCGCGCTGTTGCTTCGGCTTTAGCAAAATCCTGAGCACCTAACTGCAACGACGCTTCATTCAATGCTTGTGAAAGATCCTTACCGGCCGGCATTGCGTCGTTGCCGTAATCGAGTTGCGGATAAAGCTTGTCAGGATCAACTTCAACGCGCACGATCTTTGCCGGCGTCTTGAATACTGCTGAACCGAACTCTTTGGCAGGTACAGTCGCTTCCGCGAGCACCTGTTCACCTCGATCGGTCGTTGCGGCAGCAGTAACGTTCACGTCGATCGAACCGAGATTTCTGAGCGCTGAGACCCACTCAGCGCCGCGTTGCTGAGGCAAGCCAATCATCAGATCGGTATCAACCACCTGATCGAGTTGCTGGTCCAACAACAGTTTCAGCCCCTCGCCTCCTTTTGCTACCAGCGCTTCGCGTAGACCAGCGAGGTTCAAGCCATTTGGATCAGTCTTTCCAGCTTGCAGCGCAGCACGCAGAACGCCCATCAACACTTCTCGTCCCAATCGACGGTCAACCAAACGCCAAAACATCGCGCCCCGGTTTGGCACTGAAGCAAAGTACGTGTTATCCAACTGGCTGGCGCGTGCCAGGGGTCCATCGCGCTGGGCCACCGTCGCATAAGCCAAACGCTGCCGGTACAACTCCGACTTCACCGCGTCTGGTCCAAACTGCTTTTGGAGAAACTCCGTCGCCAGAAAACGCACGAGGGCATCGCGCAGCACGCCGCCGCCTTCACCGTGAACTGGTGTTTGTCCACCGATCCACAAACGCGCGATCGCTTCAGCTACGGAAAGCGCCGTGGCCGCATCGATTTTAGGTAGACGCACGGCATCTGCATCAAAAAGCACAGTGCCACTGTCGCTAAAACCAGCGCCGCGTCGTACAGCGACGAGTTTCAGAGGAACCTCAGGTGCTGGTCCAAGGGCCGCTGCATAAAAACTACGCGCTGCCGCCGCAAACGCAATCAAGGCCTCACCCCGTTTGCGATCATCTGCCGCTGCCCCTTTTTCAAGGAATGCGACAATGCCTCTTCCATCACCCGTACCTTCTACCTTGTCCCAATCCCCTTGCACAAAGAACGGCTGCCCGTGCAACGACTGCTCAAAAGACATCGACCCGTTTGGACCAGGTTTCTCGATACCCGAAGAGACGATATTCGGAATGTTGGCAGTCAGACGAAAAGGCGCCGTGTCTGCCCCACGCACGGAATACGGAGTGTTGGGCATCGGATACCAAAAAGAGAGAGGCAGAAACTGTGTGCCGATCGGACTGATCGCGGTGAGTCCACTGTTGCTCTCGACAGGAAGTACGTAAGTCACTGCGACTGTGACACTGGAATTCGGAGCCACTAAAGACGGCAGCGCGATCTCGATTCGCTGAAGATCTCCGCGCGGCTCTGCACCTGGTCTAAACGACCCGGCGGCGCCACCAACACTCACAGATTTCACGCTCGCTTTCGTATGAAGGCGAACGGTAAGTGTTCGACCTGGACCGCTCCCGACGTTTTTTGCGTTGATAGTCGCAACCGCGTTCAGCGTACGTTCGTTTTGCTGAACGTTGGCATTGACGTCAAACGAAGTCACCTGCCAGATAACCGTCGTTAGTGTCTGCGCACTGGCTCTAGTGACCAGACACAAAAGGAGCGTCAGTAAAAGAAGTATTCTCATGGGTAACAGAATTGAGCTAACGATCTGGGCCGCGGACAAGCTCATGAATGTCGCGCAATATCAGTAGCAGCGGCTGAAGTCGATCCAACTGCAATGCGTTCGGTCCGTCCGACAGCGCCTTCTCCGGACAGTCATGCACTTCCATGAAGACTGCATCCACGCCACACGCAACGCCTGCACGCGCAAGCGGTTCGATGTATTCGGATTGTCCGCCCGTTGCATGCCCGAGCCCGCCAGGCAGTTGCAATGAATGCGTTACGTCAAAAACTACCGGCACTCCAAAGGCGCGCATGATCGGAAACGAGCGCATGTTGACTACGAGATTGTTGTAACCAAAACTCGCGCCGCGCTCCGTGAGCAAAAGCTTTTCACAACCAACTTCGCGTGCTTTGTTCAACGATATTGCGCGCATCCTGCGGCGCCAGAAACTGGCCTTTCTTGACGTTGACTGCCTTTCCGGATTTTGCAGCGGCGACGATTAGATCAGTCTGGCGTGAGAGAAAGGCTGGAATTTGTAAAACGTCAACGACTTCGGCTACACGATCGACTTGTGAAACGTCGTGTACGTCGGTAAGCACGGGAACGTCGATCTCTTCCCTGATGCGCTGAAGCACTTCCAGCCCGGCTTCCATACCCAAGCCGCGGAAGCTCTTGATTGACGAGCGATTCGCTTTATCAAACGACGCTTTGTACACGTAATCGAGACCCGCCGAACGGGCGCGATCGCGGCACTCGCGCGCCATCATCATCGCGTGATCCGGCGTTTCGACAACGCAAGGGCCGGCAATGATCGTGAGCCGGCCGTCTCCAAAAGTTGCTTTGCCAACTGAAAAGGACTTGGTCATGGAGATCAAGAAGTTTTCTCGCAAAGACGCAAAGATAAAGTTTAGAGTTCAAGCTTTAGCTTGGTGCCGTTAAACCGGTGCCTAAAGGCTGAACGGCTGAACTCTAAACTCACTTCCCGAGTATACGCTTGACCTTGTCTAGAAATGAACTGGGCGTGGTAGGTTTTTCTGTAGCTTCGGGCTTAACGTTCTTGCCGCCTAACACCTTGATCTCGTTCGATCCGGAACTGAGCGCGCGCTTCTCACGCAGCCGTGAGATGTCAACTACCAATCGTCCCGAAGGCGATTCGACACCGGCATCGCGCAGTGCTTCGATGTCGGGCGCACTCTTGAATGCATGATGCTCCAATCCGAGCCGTTCGGCAGCTTCGAGAAGCTCGCGCCTGAACTCGGCAGCGTTCGGAGGTCGATCAGATGCTTGCTTCTCGAGCGCATGCAACACGACGCGCTCGACGTCTTCAGGAATCGCAGCGACGATGGCTCGCGGTGGATGTGGTGGATCGTTCGTATGCTTTTGCGCGATCTCAGTCGGCGTCGAACCGCTAAAAGGCGCCATGCCGGTCAACATCTCGTAGAGAATCACGCCCAGGCTGTAAACGTCCGCCGCCGGTGTTGACTCCAATCCGTTTGATTGTTCAGGCGCCATGTAACGCGGGGTGCCGATTACTGAATTCGTCTGGCCCAGTGTCGTCGCGTCGTCATCGTCGTCGAGTTTATCGGAGGCGAGTTTCGCTATACCGAAATCCAGCACTTTGACAACGGCCGGCTGATCGGAGGATTGCGTTACCAGAATATTCGACGGCTTGAGATCGCGATGAATGATTCCGGCCTCGTGCGCTGCTGCGACAGCGTCCGATACTTGCAGCATGATCGACACGGCTCGCGCAGTTTCTAGCGGCGCTTCCCTGCTAAGAATATCTCGCAGCGTACGCCCTTCGAGCAACTCCATCACGATGTAGACACACCCTTCGGACGTCTGCCCGAAGTCGGTGACGGACACTGCGTTGGAGTGGTGCAACAAGACTGCGGCGCGCGCTTCCGTTTGAAACCTTACTCGCGCTGCTTCATCTTCGAGCAGACGCTGGTGCAGGACTTTGATCGCAACCGGCCGATCCATCAACAGATGACGTGCACGATAGACCGCACCCATGCCGCCCGTGCCAAGGCGTTCTTCGACACAATACTTCTCGTCGAGCGTACGGCCTACAAACGGGTCCTGTATTTCGATCATCTGTTACTCAACGACGAAACAGATCGCGGTTCAATGGGAGTTGTGAACCTGAAGTGAGGTTTAGTCTGGGCAAGGCCACAAAGGGTACCAAACGTTTAGATCAAAGTTGCTTCTGTGCTTTTTGTGCCTCTTTGTAGCTTAAAAGTGTGCCTCTTTGTGGCTCTAATCGCCGGTGGTTGCGGTCATTCTATCGTGCGCGACCAAATCGACCTCCCCATTCTTCTCCATAGCGGTCTCAGAGTGCAAACGATTTTCGTATGCGGCCCGAACAAATGACGCAAACAGCGGGTGAGCATTTAGCGGTTGCGACTTGTATTCAGGATGAAACTGGCATCCGACAAACCATGGATGCGCGTCGCGCGACAGTTCGATCATCTCCACAAACTTCCCATCCGGCGAGACACCGCTGAACACCAAACCTTCCTTTTCGAGTCGTTGACGAAACTCGGGATTAAACTCGTAGCGATGACGATGACGCTCACTGATCTCATCTGCACCACTGTAGATGTCCTGGACCAACGAACCCGGAGCAAGCCGGCAGGGCCATGCCCCGAGCCGCATCGTTCCGCCCAGCTCTTCAACGCCAACGAGGTCTCGCAACTTAAAGATCACCGGATGCGGCGTTTCGAGATCAAACTCGGTCGAATCAGCATCCTTCAGTTCACAAACATTGCGTGCGTACTCGATACAGGCCGTCTGCATCCCTAAACAAATTCCGAAAAACGGCGTGCGCGTTTTGCGTGCGTAATAGATCGCGCGAATCATTCCTGCAATACCGCGCTTGCCGAATCCGCCCGGAACAAGGATCGCATCGAAGTCGCGCAAGCGATCTTCGTAGTCGTCGTCCATCAACTCTTCCGACTCGATCCACTTCACGACAACGCGTAAGTTATTTGCAACACCCCCGTGCGTCAGCGCTTCGCGTAAGGATTTGTACGAATCTTCCAGCTCGACATACTTGCCGACAATCGCGATCGACGCTTCACCGCCCGAAGGCTCGCGAATCGTGGCCACCAGCTCACGCCATTCGGAAAGATCTGCCGGCGGCGCCTGCGCCTCCAAACCTAACTGCGCCACGATCAAACCATCGAGGCCCTGTTCGTGAAACGCGAGCGGAACGTCGTAGATCGTATCGACGTCCTGCGCGCTGATAACCGCTGCTTCTTTCACGTTACAGAACAAAGCGATCTTGCCGCGCAGCTCGCGAGACAACGGCTTTTCCGAGCGACACAAAAGAATATCCGGCTGGATACCAATCTCGCGCAGGTCACGCACTGAGTGTTGGGTTGGTTTCGTTTTTAGTTCGCCTGCCGCCGCGATGTACGGCACCAGAGTTACGTGAATAAAGAGCGCGTTGCCGGTGCCTTCCTCGTTTCCCATCTGGCGAATAGCTTCGAGAAACGGCAGCGATTCGATGTCGCCCACCGTGCCGCCGATCTCGACGATGATCACGTCAGGCTTGTCATTCTCAGCAACCTTGCGCACAGCATCTTTTATTTCGTTAGTGATGTGCGGAATGACTTGAATAGTTTTGCCGAGATAATCGCCGCGACGCTCTTTCTCGATCACTGAAAGATAAATCCGGCCGGTGGTCCAGTTGTTGGCTTGCGATAGGTGCGCGTGAGTAAAGCGTTCGTAGTGACCGAGATCGAGATCCGTTTCGGCACCGTCGTCAGTAACAAAAACTTCGCCGTGTTGAAACGGCGACATCGTTCCGGGATCGACGTTGATGTAGGGATCCAGCTTAATGAGCGCCACGCGCAGGCCACGGTTTTCGAGCAGGCATCCGATAGACGACGCTGCCAGGCCTTTTCCAAGGCTGGAAACCACACCACCAGTAACGAAGATATATTTAGGCATCCGCTTCTCCATTGGTTCCCTCTTCATTGCTGTTATCACCCGCCTCCGGAGGATCTCCGGATTCCTGTTCGCCGTCGTAGCGCCCTCCCTTTAAATCTTCCAAAACCTCGACTGATTTGTCCTTTGCCGGATCGAGCGCGCTTTGAAGTCCTATGAGGCTTGCGCCGAGGAGTCCTGGTCCTTCTTGTGCGCGCCGCTCGAATTCTTCTGTTGACACATCGTAAGGCTTACTCAGACGCGACAATCCAAACAGCCCGCAAAGGATGATGAAGCCGATGACCGCTAATCCAATCCAGTCGCTCATGCTGTTATCACATTTGAAGATTCAATCAGTGTGCGCACGCGATCGAGGTCTGCAAGAGTATCGACTCCCGTTGTAGCTGTACACGCTTCGACAGCTTTAATCTTTACTCCGTGGGCCAACGCTCGTAATTGCTCCAGCGCTTCGATCTTTTCGAGTTCAGACTGAGGCCACTTAGTAAACTCCAACAGGACATCTCGGCGATAGACATACAGGCCGGTATGTTTTCGAAAAAGCTTTAACAGCTCCGGTTCGTTTTCCAGTGCAACGTCAAGCGATCCATGTCTCTTTACTGCATCGCGAGGATACGGTACCGGCGAACGTGAAAAGTAGACGGCGTTATCGTTGTCATCCAGAACAACTTTCACGAGATCCGGATTGAGCACGTCGCCGTGCGATTCGATCGGCTCCCAGGTGGTTACGATTCCCGCCCCGTTCTTCGCAATCTCAGCAGCCATGAGGTCAACTGCTCGCTCAATCGTCTGCGGTGAGATCAAAGGTTCATCGCCCTGCACGTTAACGATGATCTGGGCGTCTGGAATTGTGGCTGCGACTTCAGCGACGCGATCAGTGCCACTCGGGTGGTGAGCAGCCGTTAACACGGCCTCAATATCGCTTGCATGGACCACGTCAACAATCTGCTGGCTGTCAGTGGCGACGATTACACGGTCCACGTTGCGCGCTGCGCGTGCACGTTCCGCGACCCAGCAAACCATGGGCTTTCCTGCAATTTCGATTAACGCTTTTCCTGGCAAACGTGTCGAAGCGAGGCGTGCTGGAACGATGGCGACCGTGTGATTCACGGGATAACAGATTAGCTTGCGGCCACAAATACTGTCAACGAAATGACAGAAGAATCGCCACAAAAAGCGCAAAAAGCACAAAACAAATCAGTGAAGCCATTTTTTGCTTTCTGTGCTTCTTTGTGGCACTTTCTTGCACGAAATCAATTCGTGTGCGTACGGGTAGCACACACGAATTTCCTACGTGTCTCGTCTCACAAAACTTTGAATTCCCTAACAGCAAGGTCCATACCTTGGTCTGAGATTTGCCCGTCTGATACAGGGAAAAGGGGGAATTCAGCATGAACAAAGCATTAACGTTTGGGGCCGGTCTCGGATTGGGAACGGGCCTCATGTTTCTACTCGATCCGGATCGAGGAAAGAGACGGCGCGCACTCTTGCGTGATAAGTCCGTCTGGGCCGCGAGAAAAACCGGCGAGTGTTTGGAAGTCACCGCTCGCGACTTACGCAATCGTACTGAAGGAATCGCTGCTAACATTCAGTCGCGCTTCACTTCGGAGCCGGTTGACGACTCAGTGCTTGTCGATCGTGTACGTGCGAAGCTGGGCAGGATAGTCTCGCATCCGAGTGCTCTTCAAGTGACTGCGCAAAACGGCAACGTTACGCTCAACGGACCAATCCTGGCGGCTGAAGTACCTGAACTGCTGACATGTGTGAATCGCGTGCAGGGCGTCAATGAGGTTGTTAACAACCTCGAGGTACACGAAGAGGCCGGCAATCATCCCGCGTTGCAAGGTGGACGCGAGCGTCCGGGCTATCGCTTCGAATTTCTTCAGGAGAATTGGTCACCGGCAGCACGCCTTGTCGCGGGTGCGGCAGGAGCATCACTCGCGGCGTACGGCGGCGTGCGGCGTGACGCACTAGGCGCAGGTTTAGGTGCCGCGGGCCTGTTACTAATGACGCGAGGAATAACCAATACCGGATTCAAGCACCTGACTGGTCACTAAACGAAACGGGAGATGAGCAAAATGGAGCAATCGCAAAAAACCGGAATCAAATCAGACGCACAGAAACAGCAGCGGGCGCGCGAGGGTTACGATCCTCTTCCGGCGTCCAATCCGGTCGCGGGAGCGTTTGGCGAACACAAGCGCGACACACCGACTGATCAGGAAACGGCTTTAGGACAAGCCGACAAGATACCACCAAGGAAAGAGGATTAACTTACAGGATTGCAGGATTAAACAGGATTTCTGAACATTCGGGTCGGAAGTCCTGTTCATCCTGTCTAAATTTTCTCGCCACAAACTCACGCCGCTGGGTGTTATAACTTTGAAGATAAATCTCGAATTTCCCCGGAGGTCCGTCATGTCAAAGACTGTTTGGAACCGCTACTTTCTCGGTTTGGCCCTGATAACCAGCCTGATGCTGCTCGTCTGGATCGCGGGCGTAAATGCCGGCGCGCAGAGCGCAGTAAGCAACGAATGGACGGCTTCAGTCTCCAGGGACGACTCGAAAATCCAGCTAAACCTTGAGCGTCGCAACAAAAGAGGCGGGAGGCACCAGAATGGAAATTCTTATGACTTCTCAGAGCTCCAGGGCCTGACTCGCGAGCAGGCGCTGAGCGGAGGTCCAGTCAATTTCAGCCTCGTGCGCGAAGCGGGGAAAATCGACTTTGAAGGCAGCTTCCAAAATGGAAAAGGCTCCGGCACGTTTCGCTTTACTTCGAACCCCGCTTTCGTCTCGGCGATGAAGAGCCGCGGCTTCGATTTCACACAAGACGCTGATGAGGACGAAGACCGCCTGTTTAGCGCCGCAATGGTTAACGTTACAACAGCACTCGCAGACGAACTCGCTACGGCAGGTTTCGGAAAACTCAACGTCGACGATCTCTTCAAAGCCGCAATCTTCAAGGTCAACGCCTCGTTCATCCGAGAGATGAAGGCAAGCGGTTTCAACAACCTCGGCCTGGAAGAACTCGTTAAAGCCCGCATCTTCAAAATCGACGCAGAGTTCGTCAGGCATGTGGCGGAGATGGGTTTCCAGAACGAGCCGTTTGAGAGTCTTGTGAAGATGCAAATTTTCAAGGTTACACCCGAGTTCGTGACTGAGATCCGGAACGAAGGCCTAAGCAATCTCCAGATCGAAGACATCGTCAAACTCCGTATCTTTAAAATCGACGCCGAGTTTATTCGCAAAGCCAAAGCCGAAGGCGGAACCGTTGACGTCGAGAGTCTCGTGCGCAGGAAAATCGGCGTTGCACGTCGATAAAGCAATCCACGGATTACACAGACAAGCGATATCTGTGTAATCTGTGGACCCATGAACGTCTTCAAAAACTACATCAACGGGGAATGGGTATCGAGCAAGTCAGGAAAGACATTCCCCAACATCAATCCCGCCAACACTGACGAGACTGTCGGCCTCTTTCAATCGTCAAATGCGGACGATGTGGCCGAGGCTTGCAGCGATGCCGCAACCGCGCGGTTAGCGTGGGCCGATCTGCCCGCGACGAGACGCGGCGAATACCTCTTCAAAGCTGCCGAACTTCTCGAGGATCGCCTACAGCAACTGGGCGAGGAGATGACGAGAGAGGAAGGCAAGACCTTGCCTGAAGCGATCGGCGAGGTGAAACGCGCCATAAACATCTTCCGCTACTTCGGCGGCGAGGGCTCGCGACAGTTTACTTACCAGGTTCCTTCAGAACGCGAGAACGTACTCTGTTACACGATTCGAAAGCCACTCGGAACAGTGGCACTAATTACACCCTGGAATTTTCCGAGTGCGATCCCGGCGTGGAAAATCGCGCCTGCGTTGATTGCCGGGAACACGGTTGTTATCAAGCCCGCATCGTTAGCCCCACTGAGTTCCTACAGATTGATCGAAGCGTTGCATGAAGCAGGCATACCGCCCGGCGTAATCAACTACGTGACCGGAAGTGGCGGCCTGGTTGGAGACGCTCTCACCAGCAATCCTGAAATCAAAGCGGTCTCATTCACCGGCTCAACCTCCGTCGGCAGTGCTCTCTATAAAAAGGTTTCTGAAAGACGGATTCGCGTGCAGCTCGAGATGGGCGGCAAGAACCCGACTGTCGTCCTCAGTGACGCAGACCTCGATTATGCGGCTGACATTCTGATCAATGGAGCCTTCTTCTCAACCGGGCAGAAATGCACCGCCTGTAGTCGCGCGATCATTGAGAGATCGATTTACGAACCGCTGGTGGAGAAACTCGTCGAGATGACGCGCAAACTGAAAGTAGGCAATGGTCTCGAAGCGGGAGTTCAAATCGGTCCGGCGGTTGATGAAGAACAACTGAAAACAGATCTGGAGTACATCGACATCGCGAGCAAAGAAGGTGCACAACTGCTTTGCGGCGGTAAACGTCTGACTGGCGACAACTATGACAAGGGTTATTTCGTCGAGCCGACAATCTTCGGCGGCGTGACCTCTGAAATGCGCGTGGCGCAGGAGGAGGTTTTTGGTCCTGTGTTAGCGCTCATGGTTGCGGAAGATTTTGACGATGCATTGCGGATCGCGAACGACGTGCGCTTTGGACTTTCAGCTTCGATCGTGTCGAAGGATCTGACGCGTGTATACAAGTTCATTAACCGTATCGAGGCGGGCTTGATCACAGTGAATCTTCCAACGGCGGGCGTCGAGTATCAACTACCTTTCGGCGGTACAAAGGAATCGAGTTTCGGGATGCGTGAGCAGGGCCCGCAGGCTTTGGATTTTTATTCGGAGTCACGCACGGTTTACTTGAAGTACACGCAGCCGTAGCTGTCTTTATGTGCCTTTTGTGCCTCTTTGTGGCTTCACCCGGTAAACGCAACGCTGGTCCCCGCGGATGATATGTTCCGCGCGTTCGACCTCCACACCTGGTCCAAGTACCGATCGAAATAACTCCAACTCCGTCGAACAAAAACCCTGGCAAGCGTTTGCCGCAGCGCAGATCGGACAGTGGTTCTCAACCAGTAAATAACCACCATCGTCTTTTCTGATCTCCGCCATGTAGCCTTCTTCGGTTCGCACCTTCGCCAGTTCCTGAAGTTTTCTTTCCAATGAATCTCCCGGCCGAATGAGCTTTTCGTAGTCCGTTTTTTGACGAGCACAACGCGACGTCAGCACGCGTTCCAGACCTTCGTCGCCAAAAGCATCCTTCACCGAATTGATCAGTGCGACACTCAACTCTGCATAAGCTTCGGGAAACAGGTGATCAGCCTCGGGCGTGAGGCGCCAGAACTTTGCCGGACGACCAATCGGAACCGGTCGCGCTTCGTGAGTCACGAGCCCCTCGCGTTGTAACGCGTAGAGGTGTTGCCGCACTGCCATGGCCGTCAGTCCAAGCCGCTCAGCGAGCTGCGCCGAGTCGATCGGCCCTTCGGTTTTCAGGAGTTTCGCAATGGCGCGACGTGTCTTTCGCTCGCTCGGATGCTGTGTTTTAGCGCTCATGCAGTATTTCTAAAGAATTCTCTTTACAAAGTCAATAGCCAGTGCTAGGCTTCTACTTACTAAAGGTTTAGCTTTAGAAAGTAGGTTGATATGACAACAGATTCTTTTTCCGGTCTTCGAGTCGCGATCACCGGAGGAACTTCCGGATTAGGTCTGGCTTTCGTCCGTGAACTATCGCGTAGGGGCGCCCGCGTCGCTTTTGTTGCACGGACCCGTGAACCTGTCGAACAAGTCATGCGAGAAAATCCAGGCGTTCACGGTATCGTCGGCGATGTCTCTGCGAAGAACGATATCTATCCCATGGCGATCCAAATAACAGGCGAGCTCGGCGGCCTGGATGTGCTGATCAATAACGCCTCCGATCTTGGACCAACGCCGCTGCGGCTGCTCTCCGACACAGAATGTGAGGATCTCGAGCGCGTCTTTGCAACCAATGTCTTTGGTCCGTTCCGGCTCACGAAGGCTTTGATGGGAGCATTGGCAGCTTCCGCGCGCGAAGGATGCGGTGCCGTCGTGCTTAACATCTCGAGCGACGCCGCGATAAACGCTTATCCACGTTGGGGAGCTTACGGTTCAAGCAAGGCTGCGCTTCATCATTTGAGCCGCATTTGGAATGAGGAGCACGCAGCGGAAGGCGTGCGATTCCTTTCGCTCGACCCGAGCGACATGGATACGCCGATGTACCACGCAGCGATACCGGATGCAGATCCTTCGACTCTTAAACGCCCCGAGCAAGCGGCGCACGAACTTGCGGAAGCGATCGCAGCGAGTCTTCCCCGAATAAATAACGTTGTCTCGTTAATGCAGTAGTTAAGGAGTGGCCATGATTGCCGCCGAATTAGCTATCCAGCGTCCCCCTGACGCCAAACTTCTCGTAGTTGATGATCACCGAAACATCATTCACGTTCCCCGCTCGGCGTTTGTCGAATTTCTGCGACCAAACGATCTCGTGATCGCGAACGATGCCGCCACACTGCCGGCGAGTCTCAGCGGTGTGCACCAGCAAACCGGAAAAGCTATTGAAGTGCGGCTCGCTGGCCGGCCTTCGTTGGATCCGGTGGACGTGAATCGCTTCAGCGGGGTCGTCTTCGGCGAGGGTGACTTTCACACCCGCACTGAAGACAGACCGTTGCCGCCTGTGATAAAGCGCGGTGACACGCTGTTGCTTGGTCCATTACGCGTGACGGTTGAGGGTTTGCTTCAGCATCCGAGACTGGTGTCACTCGTGTTTGCCGGTACTCCGGATGACGTCTGGGCTGGTCTGGCGAGTCACGGCAAACCGATTCAGTACGCGCACATGCAAACGTCATTGAAGCTGTGGGACGTATGGACCAAGATCGCGGGTCCGCCGGTCGCCTTTGAGCCACCGTCAGCCAGCTTCGTGCTTGATTGGCACGTACTGTCTACGCTGCGTGAACACGAAGCCAACTTCGCCACGATCACTCACGCTGCCGGTATCTCCTCAACCGGCGACGAAGATCTCGATCGATTGCTGCCGTTTGACGAGCCCTATCGCATTCCGGAAACCACGGCGAGAGCAGTAGAAGTCGCGCGGCAGCGGGGCGGTCGTGTTATCGCGGTGGGAACGACCGTCGTGCGCGCGCTTGAAGATGCGGCAACTGAAGACGGTCATTTGCGCAGCGGTGAAGGACTGGCGAAAGGACGCATTGGTCCATCGACTCGATTGCGCGTGGTCGATGCGATTCTCTCGGGCACGCATGAACGTGGAACGAGTCACTACGAACTGCTTCGTGCGTTTCTGGAGGATTCAACACTTCAACGCGCGACAGAAGAATTGGATCTTCATGGATACAAGACACACGAGTTCGGTGATTCCGTCCTAATCCTGTAAATCATGCAAAGTCCTGTACATCTTGTTAACAGGATTTGCAGGACTTTCAGTATTTACAGGATACTACCTCACCATGAACAAACCCCTGTCCCGATCCCTCTTAATCCTGCTTGTCATTGCTTGTCCTGTCGTTGCACAGATCAAAGAACAAAACGTCCGCGCACAACTCGGTTTTCTCGCTAGCGACGCAATGCAAGGTCGTGGCAGCGGAACTGCCTACGAACGAATCGCGGCTGAATACATCGGCTCGCAGTTTCGTCAGTTCGGACTCGAACCCGCCGGCGACACTGACACCGCGGGCAACAAGACTTTCGTACAGCGCGTCGCTCTGCAATCTGGCGTCACCTGGAACGCGATTGGCGTCTTGCGCGGAACGGATCCGGCGGGGGAAGCGATCATGCTCAGCGCGCACCTGGACCATCTCGGCGTGAACGAAGCACTAACTGGCGACGATAAGATCTTTAATGGAGCCGACGACGATGCGTCAGGTTGTGTGGCTGTGCTGGAGCTGGCAAGGGTCCTTGCGGGAGGCAGACGACCGCGCCGGACAGTCTATTTCATCTGTTTTGGCAGCGAAGAGAAGCGCGGCCTGGGTTCGCGACACTTCATCGACAACCCACCTGTGCCACTAACAAAAATGATTGCAAATCTAAATTTTGAAATGCTTGGAAGACCCGATGCAAAAGTTCCTCCCGGTACGCTTTGGCTAACGGGTTTTGAACGATCGACCCTTGGACCAGAGCTTGCGCGGCGGGGAGCGTCGCTCGTTGCTGACGCACGCCCGGAACAACGTTTCTTTCAGCGCTCCGACAATTATCCACTGGCGCTGCGTGGCGTGATTGCGCACACCATTTCGAGCTTTGGCTTGCACACCGATTACCACCGTCCGAGTGATGAAATAAGTAAGATCGACTTCCCGTTCATGACGCGATCGCTCAACTCACTGGTTAAGCCGATCCAGTGGTTCGCGAATTCAACCTTCCGTCCTGCATGGCTGCCGGGGCAAGCACCTAAACGATGAAAGCGAAGTTCTTCAGTACGCCCGCGCAATTCCGCCAGTGGCTCGAGCAAAACCACGACCGCGCCACTGAATTGATGGTTGGGTTTCACAAGAAGTCGTCCGGGAAAAAGAGCATCACTTACGCGGAGGCTTTGGACGAAGCTCTTTGTTTCGGGTGGATCGATGGAGTGCGGAAGAGCTTAAACGAAACAAGCTATGTGCAACGCTTCACGCCGCGAAAGCCAAAGAGCATCTGGAGCCTGATAAATGTCAGGCATGTCGAACGACTGAAGAAACAGGGACGAATGCATCCTGCGGGACTCGAAGCTTACGCGCGACGTGATCCCAAACGGACTGGAATTTATTCATTTGAAAACGAGCCGCATAAGCTGGCGCCGGCTTACGAGAAAAGATTTCGTGAGAACAAGAACGCGTGGAAGTTTTTCGAAGAGCAACCTCCCTACTATAAAAAGCTCATGATCTTTCGGATTATGAGCGCAAAGAAAGAAGAGACTCGACTGCGCCGCCTTAAACAACTGATCGAGTGTTCTGCGCAAGGCAAGAGAATCGGCCTGCTCACGGCAAAGCCGGAGTAGCCCACAAAAAGGCACATAAAGCACAAAGATTGTTGCATGCCCGATCTGCTCGTAAACCTTTTGAAGCTGCCTGCGCTGGAGAGTCAGGACGATTTCATTATCCGTCGCGCGCAGCCATTTGAACTGTCCGCCGTACGCGCCTTCGTTTCGGAAAACTTTTCCACGAGCTGGGCGGATGAGATCTCCGCCGGCTTCGCGCGGCAACCTATCTCAGTTTTCATCGCCACAATTCAGCGCGAGATTGTGGGATTCTCCGCGTACGAATGCACGCGCAGAGGTTTCTTTGGTCCAACGGGCGTCGTTGAGTCTGGACAGGGCAAAGGAGTCGGAAAGGCGTTGCTGCTTGCGGCGCTGTGGGGCTTGCGAGAAATGGGGTATGTCTATGCGATCATCGGTGCGGCAGGCCCCGTTCGTTTTTACCAAAAGACGGTGGGTGCGATTATTATTCCTGACAGCGAGCCCGGAATTTACACTGACATGCTAAACAAATGAATAGCGCAGAAGCTCTTCCAACCAGGAAACCACAGGTAAATCGTGCGGGGCTACCGCCCGGCCCGAAAGGTAGTCTCATCATGGGTGTGATGCGTGAGTTCAATCGCGACACGCTCGGGTTTGTGACGGGCTGTCGTGACTACGGTGACGTTGTTCACACGAGGTTTCTCTACGTTCACGCTTACTTTCTTTATAATCCGAGCGACATCGAATCGCTCCTGACGACGAACGCCAAGAGCTACCGGAAAGCACAATCGCTTCGATCTCCTTTCTTTCACCGGTTGGTGGGAAATGGTTTGGTAACTAGCGAGGGCGACTTCTGGCGGCGGCAAAGACGTCTGGCGCAACCTGCTTTCCACCGGCAGCGGATCAGTTCGTATGGCGACGTGATGGTCCAATATGCGCAGCGCGCGATCGCTGCGTGGCAGCCGGGCGAACGCCGAGATCTGTCCCGCGACATGACGCGCCTCACACTCGAGATCGTCGTGAAGACGCTATTTAATTCGGACGTTTCAAACGATGCCGATCACATCGGCGAAATACTGTCAGGACTCGTGAAACCGTTTGCGTCACAGGCAACGCTGAAATGGATCCTCGACAACCGGCTGCCGACGCCGGGGCACCGCCGGTATTTCCGCGCAGTGAGCGAGATCGATCGCATCGTGTTTCGCATAATTGCCGAGCGCCGGGCCAGTGGCTATGACGAAGGCGACCTGTTGTCGATGTTGCTCCAGGCACAGGATGACGACGGCACTCAGATGAGCGACGCACAACTGCGCGACGAGGTCATGACGTTGTTTCTTGCGGGTCATGAAACGACGGCGCTGGCGTTGTCGTGGAGTTGGTATTTGTTGGCGACGCATCCGGAGGCTGAGCGGAAGTTTCATGCGGAGCTCGATGAAGTGCTTGGAGGACGAGCGCCGAATGTTTCGGATCTGCCAAAGCTGAAGTACACGGAGATGATTACGAAGGAGGCGATGAGGTTGTATCCGCCGGCGTATGCCGTTGGCAGAGAGGCGATCGAAGAGACGGAGATCGGCGGATATCGCGTGCCGAAGGGAACGCAGCTCTTCGCGTTTCAATGGGTCACTCATCGCGACCCGCGTTACTTCGACGAGCCTGACGCGTTCAAGCCCGAAAGGTGGAGCAACGGTGATCCGTCGCCAAAGTATGCTTACTTTCCTTTTGGCGGCGGCCCGCGCCAGTGCATCGGAAACTACTTTGCGATGATGGAGATTGTGCTGTTGTTGGCGACGATTGGTCAGCGCTTCAGGTTCTCACTCGATCCGGAGCATAGCGTGGAAGTGTTACCGGTCTTGTCGTTACGACCAAAGACCGGCATCAAGGTAATTCTTGAACCGCGGATTTAACGGATTGCCTGCACGATCTTTCCCCATTCCTCGAGAGTCAAAGTCTCGGCACGGCGTTGCAATTCGACGTTCGCTTTGCACAAGACAATGCTTGCGCCGCCGTTGCGCTTCAGCATTTCCTGCAAGCGCCCACTCGCATGCCGAAGATTATTGAGTATCGTCTTTCTTTTTAGCGCAAACCCTGCACTCACGACCTCCCGTAACAAGCCCTCATCCGTAATTTCCGCGTTAAACCGCGGCCTAAACCTAAGTCGCATGACACTGCTCCAGACTTTTGGCGGCGGACGAAATGCTCCCGGTGCGACGTCAAAGAGCTTCTCAGTTTCACAATAAGCTTCTACCAGCACTGAAATGAACCCGCGATCGCTGGTTCCGGCAGGCGCCAGCACTCGCTCGACTACTTCCTTTTGCAGCATCAGAACCATTTCGTCTAAACACGCGCGTTGCCGGATCAAATGTTGCAGAATGGCGGTTGAAATGTTGTAGGGCAGGTTGGCGACCAGTCTGGCCGAAGGAGCCGGAAGGATCTCCGCGCAGAAATCGGTTGTCAGCGCATCTCCCATCACCAGTTTGAAATTTTGAAAGCCGCCAAAACGTTCGCTCAGCAGTGGCGCCAGTTTGTTATCAAACTCGACTGCGATCACGCGACCGGCACGCTCGACCAAAACAGAAGTGAGCGCGCCCGTGCCTGGTCCAATCTCAATGATAGTTTCGTCTTGTTTGGGAGCGAGTGCGTCGACTATGCGGTGAATGGTGCGCTGGTCGCGGAGGAAGTGTTGGCCCAGGCGCTTGGAGGGATAAGGTTCAGCACCTTCATCCTTCATCCGCTGGTCCTTTATTAATTTGCGGATATCCGGTGACTTCGATGTCGTTTCCATGCTGGACCACCGTGGTCCTTTCCAGTTCAAGCGCGTCCGACATCATCTCGACGCCTCTTCCGCCAACGGCGCTCGGAGCATCAACGCCGCCGATGATCTTTGGCGCGATCAGAAACGTAACTTTGTTTACCAAGCCTGCATCGAGAAACTCGCCCGCGATGGTTGCTCCGCCTTCGACCAGCAGGCTCTGTATTGAACGGCTACCGAGCTCACGCAAAACTGCCGTCAGATCGCCGCGTACGGAGTTCACAACCTCAATGCCTTTCTCCAGCAGCTCTTTCGGCGCGCGCTTGTTTCCGAACACTATTACCGGCCCTTGCACCGCTGTTGTCGCTAACTGCGAACTCGGGGACAGCCGGACCGAGTCATCGAGCACTACCCGAACCAGCGGGCGTCAACGCGGCAGTCCGGAGCGATCGATTAACAGCGGATCATCCGCTATCGCTGTTCCTGCACCGACAAGAATCGCGTCGTACTCGTGGCGCAGATCCTGTGCGCGGGCGCGCGCGTCCGGACCTGTGATCCATTGAGAGTCACGCGTGCGAGTTGCAATCTTGCCATCGAGCGAGACCGCCAGTTTCAAATGCACAAACGGCAGCCCGGTAGACATGTAGTGCAGATAAGCCTCATTCACCTCCGTGGCTTCTTCACTAAGCAAGCCGGTCTGAACAACGACACCGGAGGCACGTAGATGAGCAAAGCCTTTTCCGGAAACTTTTGGGTTGAGATCCTCGATAGGCGCAACGACGCGCTTGATGCCCGCAGCGATCAACGCGTCGGTACAAGGAGGGGTGCGGCCGTGATGCGAGTGCGGTTCGAGTGAGACGTAAGCGGTGCCGCCGCGTGCTTTCTCACCGGCGAGTTCGAGTGCGATTGTCTCCGCATGTTTGACTGCGTCAAAGATATAAAAACCTTCGCCGACAATCTCGCCAGTTGAACTCACAACGACACAACCCACGAGTGGTCCAGGACTGACCTGCCCGACACCTTCCTTTGCGAGCTCGAGCGCACGCGCCATCATGCGGCGATCAGTCTCAGTCCAAATAGTAGTCGGTTCAGTTAGAGTAGTCGTTTGCATTCGAAAAGATGTTTCCTCGCAAGGCGCAAAGTTTTCCTGAATTAACTGTTCTTCTTTGCGCCTTTGCGGCTTTGCGAGGAAACCATTTTCAATTTCCAAACAGTGAATTCACGTACTGCTGCGGATCGAAGACAACCAGGTCGTCAACCTTCTCACCGATCCCGGCGTAGCGAATCGGCAGGTTGAGCTCTTTTGCGATTGCCACTGCGATTCCACCTTTCGCGGTGCCGTCAAGCTTAGTCAAAACAATCCCCGTGACTCCCGCAACTTTCAAAAACTGCCTCGCCTGCTCGAGACCATTTTGTCCGGTGACGGCATCGACGACGAGCAATGTTTCGTGTGGCGCGCCTTCGACTTCGCGCGCAGCCACGCGTTTCATTTTATCCAACTCGGCCATCAGGTTTGACTTCGTGTGAAGCCGTCCGGCGGTGTCCACAATTAACACCTCAGAGCCACGCGCCTTCGCTGCCTTCAGCGAGTCAAACAACACCGCCGCGGGATCGGTTCCCTGCTTCTGCTGGATCAACGGAACACCCGTCCGCTCGGCCCAGATAGCGAGTTGGTCAGACGCGGCCGCGCGAAAGGTATCGGCAGCGCAGATCAACACATCGTTGCCTTCAGCCTTGATACGTTGCGCAAGCTTTCCGATCGTCGTCGTCTTCCCAACACCGTTCACGCCGACAATCATCATCACGTACGGCGCAACGGTTTCCGGAACGCTCGTTTCCGAAGCGACTCCCTGGCGTTCAGAAGCTTGCAGGATATTCAACAGCTCTGTTTTGATCGCCAGCTTCAGTGCGTCGAGATCGTTGATCTGCTTGCGCGCAACGCCGCGTCGCACGGTTTCGAGTATCTCGAGCGTAGTCGTCACGCCAATGTCAGCCGCGATCAAAACTTCCTCGAGTTGATCCAGCAACTCCTCATCGATCTGCTTGCGACCGGCAAAGACAGTGTCGAGCCGATCGGATAGGGATTCGCGTGTGGCCGCGACCGCTCGGCGAAACCTCGCGGAGAACTCCTGTTCGAGCGCAGCCTCCTGCGCCTGTAATTCCTCCATCGAGCGATCCAGTCCGAGCACGGAGGTCTGAAACGGAGATCGCGATGGAACGGGTTTCTCTCGAACTGTTTCTGCCGGCGGTTGTGCTGGTACCGGAGGCGGTTCGGGTTTGACCTCTAAAGGCGTTGGTACAGGAGTTGGTACAGGAGCCGGAGCGGGAGTTGGGGCGGGAGCAGGCGGTTGCTTTTCCTCGACCGGGGCGGGTGTCGGTTCATTCAAACGCAGAGAGACGAACTCATCTTTTTTTCTTCTCCAAAAAAGTCCCATGTGCCGTCGATTATAAGCACAAATCCGCAGATTACACAGATGACACAGATAATGAGTCGTTAACGTGGGTAATCTGTGGATTAGGCGCGGGCTTCGTCGGCTTCTTCAGCTTAACTTGTCCCGGTCGTATCTGACCCTCTTTACACGCCTCGGAAAACGCAGCCACAACGCCGGGATCATAGCGTGTGCCGACAAAACTCTCGATGCGCGCGACGGCGTCTTCAAACTTCATCGCCTTCTGGTACGGGCGATCCGTCGTCATGGCGTCGAACGTGTCCGCGACCGCGACGATCTTACCCATCAACGGTATCTCATCGCCCTTCAAACCCTGCGGATAACCCATCCCGTTTACCATCTCGTGATGCATGTACATGCCCGCCAGAAACTCCTTCATTGCCGGAATCTGCGACATGATCTTGTAGCCCTTCTGCGGGTGCCCCTTCATGATCTCGTACTCTTCGTCGGTAAGCGCCGCGGGCTTCTTGAGAATGTTGTCGTCGATCGCGATCTTGCCAACGTCGTGCAGCAGCGCGCTGATCCTGATCTTCTCGACTTCTTCGTCCGAGAGACCGAGACGCTGCGCAATCGCCATTGAGAAACGAGAAACGCGTTCTGAGTGACCACGCGTGTACGGATCTTTGCCGTCGATTGCGGCTGCGAGCCCTTTGACCGTGCCGATAAAGAGTTCGCGGTTCTCCTGTGCAGACCTTTGCAAGTCGCTGATGAATCGCTCGACTTGATCGGTCATCAGGTTAAAGGAGTTGCCGAGATCGCCGAGTTCGGTGCGGCTTGTAACTTGGATCCGTTGAGAGAAGTCGCCGGATGAGATTCGATGTGCGCCGCTGGCGAGCTCCCTGACGGGGTAAGTGAGTTTCTTAGCGAAGAATATTCCGATTAAGATCGTTAGCAAGCCGGCGATAAGACTGATCCAGAGTGTTTGCCAACGCATGTCAGCCACTGATGCCAGAGCAGCGGCTTCATCCTGAATCGCGATTACTCCGAGCCGCGAGTTCTTATCAAGTTCGGCGGTCGCGTACGAACCGAGCATGTTGACTGTGCGATTGTCGCGAGTTGCGGTAAACGGAGCCAGTGCCGATTGGACCTGCGCGCCTGACTCCAACCAGTCCTGCACGACCTTCAAGTCGGTCATCGGCTTCTCCGAAAAAGCAACGCTTGCTTCCGGGTGTGCGACCGCACGTCCATTCTGATCGACAACGAAGACGACCGGCAGCCCGGCGTTCAGGAGTTCCCTTTCACTCTTTGAGGTCGGTTGCTGTACCGCGTTAAAAACTTCCTGAAATGAAATGATTGCGACAACGGCCGCGACCACGTCCTGATTGTTCGCGCCGCCGAGAACAGGTTCAGCGATCGTGAGCGCCATCTCCTGTCCCTCGCGAATGATCTGCGGCCGGCTGACCACCCCACCACGCCCGTTCATGCGTGCGAGCACCTCGCTTACACGAGCGTCAACTTCTTCGAGCTTGATCACGTCAGGCTGAAAGGCGCGGTGAAGCGTCCCATTGACAGGCCAGAGCGCAAGCGCGATGAGATTAGGATCTTCCTGAAGTGTTTTCTGGAGACGCTGATCGTCGTCCAGGGCTCGGATTCCGCCGGAAATCTCAAAAGCCCGGGCGAGGCCGGTCACGACATCGCGGTATCGCTGTCCGTAGAGTTCGATCTGGCGCGCTTTGTCTTGCACCAACTGCGCTTGGTAGCGGCCCTCGATAGACCTCAACTCGTCGGCGGTGCGGCTCGAAAGCAGAAATCCGGCAAACGCGAGCGGCAGCAAGCCGACCAGGAGCAGCACTCCCAGAACTATGTAAAGGAGACGGATTCGTCCGAGTTTTTCCAGCATTGTTAGCGTTACAATCGCGGTAGGTCTGCGTCTTGGCAGGTTCAGCCTCGGCTATTATTGTCGAGCGACTCTTATGGTGTCAACGAGATTTAACAGCGGGCTCCGCGACGTTTATCGGCTTTCCTGGGATGGTGTGCGTCTAAACCCTGAGCGCCAGGCTCGAGAATGGAAACTTTGAGTACCGACGAAGTCATCGTGGAGCGTGCTCTGACCGGAGATGCCGACGCTTTTGGCGAGCTCGTACGGCGCTGGGAGCGACGGATATTTGCGCTTACCTACGGCATGCTGGGCCGGGAGGAAGACGCTCGCGATGCCACTCAGGAAACCTTCCTCGCCGCTTTTCGCAACCTGCGTGGCTTTCGCGGTGAGGCAAAAGTCTCCTCGTGGCTTCACCGGATCGCCGTTAACCAATGCATTTCCCGGCAACGACGCTCGAAAGTCAGAAGCGAGTCGGCGCTTGATGACGAGCAGGAAAACAGCTTCGCGACTCCGCTGCATTATTCGCCCGCACGTGTCGCCGAAGGCCGGCAGGAAACGCTCGCCGTCCGTCGTGCAATAAACAGTTTGCCAATCGAGTTGCGACAGGTGGTGGTGATGAAGGAGTTTGAGGAGCTTACGTTTCGCGAAATTGCGGACGCGCTCGATCTGCCGTTGAGCACAGTGAAGAGCCGGCTCTATACCGCGATGAGGCAATTGCAGTTGCGGCTACAGAAGTTTGAAAGCAGGAATTGAGATGAACGAAACTCCTACTTGTGAGCGCGCATCGGATTTGATCGCGTTCCTCTATAACGAAGCCGGCGAGAGCGAAAAACGCGACTTCGAATTGCATTTGCGGGAATGCAGTAACTGCGGTGAGGAAGTTGCCTCGTTCGGGCTGGTCCGTGAATCAATAACAGCATGGAGAGACGAAGCGTTATCGGGTTTCGTTGCTACTCCGATCGCAAGCAGGAAATCCGCGCTCGCCGCGTTTCGACAGTTTTTTGATTTGTCACCGTTGTGGTTGAAAGGGGCAACCGCTTTCGCAGTTGTAGCTTTTTGTGTGCTTGCAGCACTGGCGATTGTCAGATTGAAAACAACGGAGCCCGCGTTAACGGTGGTAAATCCCGGCGCGGTTTACACGGAGCAAGACGTTAACCGTCTGGTCAAAGAAGCGCTGGCGAAGCAGGAGAACACAACGCAGCCAGTCGAAACGCCGGCGGTAGTTGTTATCTCGCCCAAGCCGAAGAGAATCGCTAAGCCCAGTCAAATAGCAAAGAGCCAGCGCCCTCTCTCACAGCAAGAGCGTGAACAACTCGCAGCCGATCTGCGACTGCTTTCAACTCAGGAAGACGCGAATCTCAACCTGCTCGCGGATCGAATCAACCAGTAATCATGTTTGAGGTAAAAATGAAATTAGCAGCAATCTTGTTTCTGTTCCTCGCGGTAACTATTTCCACAGACGCGCGTACCCCTCAAGATCCGGACGCTACGACGCTCGTCGATCCCATTGAACAACTGCGTCTCACACCCGAGCAGCGACAGAAGATCCGAATGATTGCCCAGCAGACCAAAGACGAGCGCCAAATGACGAACCGCCGCGTGCGCGAAGCAAATGTTGCTCTTGACCAGGCGCTCGATGCACAACCCACCGACGAAAACCTGATCGACCAACGCGTGAGGGAACTCGCAGCCGCGCAGGCGGCACAATTGCGGATGAGAATTCAGATGGAGTTGCGAATTCGCCGCGAGTTGAATCCCGAACAACTCGCGGCGCTGCGACGCCTCCGTCTCCAGGTCCGCGACGTCATGGGCAGCCAAAGACCGCTCAACCGGCGTCCCCTTAGACAGCGCCCTCTCCGCTGAAACATCCCTCAGCCTTAGTTTGGTGCCTTTTCTGCCTTTTTGTCGCGAACCTCATGCTTGACGCATTGCGTACATTTTGCGCATGATAGGCCGCTTTTACGCACTCTCTTCCGTAATCGAAAGAGTCAGTCTGATAAGCTCTCCATGAACTTCGCTACGCGCGCCCTGCTCGAGCTGCAAGAGACGACGCTGTTGGCCGCTCGCGCTTTTGGCGGTGTCTTCAAGCGACCACGTTACATTCCCGAAACCATCGCCCAGCTGGATGCCATCGGCGTTGGTTCGTTAACCATCATCATCTTGACAGGGTTTTTCACCGGAGGCGTGCTAACAGTACAAACGTTCCCCACACTAAAGGCGTACGGAGCTCAGTCTCAAACCGGATACCTCGTCGCCGTGTCGCTTGTGCGTGAGCTTGGACCGGTTTTGTGTGCATTGATGGTCACTGGAAGAGTCGGATCGGCGATCTCTGCTGAGTTGGGTTCGATGGTCGTGTCGCAGCAGATCGACGCGATGCGTGCGTTGGGCACGGATCCGGTTCGCAAGCTTGTTGCCCCCCGTTTATTTGCACTCTTGGTGAGTCTGCCTTTGTTAACGGTGCTTGCGGACGTGGTGGGAATCTTCGGCGGCTGGGTTACAGCAGTCGCCCTTTATTCTGTTTCGTCCAGTGTATTTATTTCCGCAGTACGCGACGCCATCACGACTGACGACCTGATTGGCGGCGTAGTAAAACCAATTGTTTTTTCGTTGATCATAGGAACGATCGCGTGCCGGCAGGGCCTCAGCACGGAGGGAGGAACAGTCGGCGTCGGCCGTTCCACCACACGCGCAGTGGTCATGGCTTCGATCATCGTCATTATCGCCGATTACTTTCTCGCTAAAGCGCTTCAGGTTATCCTAGGGACCCAGTAAGTCAGAATTCCGATGGCAGCTGAGATACACACCACCGCACCCACAATCAGCGAAAACGCTGCAGAATCGACTTTTCAGGAAGTGGACGATCGCGGCCGCGCGGTACCGGCGATCGAATTTCGAAATGTCCTGCTTGCGTTCGATGAGCGTGTTGTTCTGAATAGGCTTAGCTTCAAAGTCATGAAGGGTGAAACGAAGATCATCCTGGGCGGCTCCGGCGGCGGGAAGTCGACTATCATCAAGCTCGTTTTGGGTTTGCTTAAACCTGACGAGGGGCAAGTGTTCGTTGATGGTGAGGACATTACCAACTACACCGAACCGCAGATGATGAAGGTGCGCAAAAACATCGGCATGGTTTTTCAGGAAGGCGCGCTTTTCGATTCACTGTCGGTTTACGATAACGTTGCTTATCGCTTGCACGAACAGGGTGTTCCTGAAGATGAAGTGGAGCCCGAGGTTCGGCGCATGCTGCGATTTGTCAATCTCGAAGACGCGATCGACAAGATGCCGATCGAGCTATCGGGCGGAATGCGTCGCCGCGTCGGCATCGCACGCGCACTCGTCGGCGATCCGAAGATTGTGTTGTTTGACGAGCCGACCGCCGGTCTTGATCCGCCCACCGCAAGAACGATCTGCGAGCTCGCGATGAAGTTGCGCGACCTGGAAGATGTTTCGTCGATCTTCGTGACGCACGAGATGAACAATGTGCAGTACATTTGTTCCGAGTACGCAGTAGTCGATGAAGATGGAAAAGTAATTTTCGAGCGCGAGGGCGAGCGACTTTGTCTCATCAACAGCAAGGTGATGATGATGCGTGAAGGCCATATTATCTTCAGCGGTACAGACGAAGCGCTGCGCCGATCAGAGGATGCATACATTCAGAAGTTTCTGCGGGGACATTAAACAGGGAGTGAGGGCAACACCATGCCGCGATCAAAAGCGAGTGTAAGCTTAAGCCAGGTACGAGTGGGCATATTCGTGCTCTTTACGATCGCTGTGCTGATCTTTCTCGTACTCAATGCATCAGGCGACATCAATCCGTTCAGCCGGAAGTTGCACTTGAAAGCTCGCTTTGCCGACGCGAACGGTTTGCGTGACGGATCCGAAGTGCGGCTGGCAGGAGTTCGCGTGGGCAAGGTCGAACGCATCGTTTTGTTGGAACCGTCGCCGGTTCCGGGAGCTCCGCGTGTCGAAGCACAGATGACTATCGACTCTACGATCGATGGTCGTCCTGCCAACGAGCGTATTCGTTCAGACTCACAGGCTCAGCAAGGCTCACCGAGTCTGCTCGGAAACGAGATGCTGATCAATATCACGCCGGGAACCGCCGTGGGTCAACCCGTGCAGGACGGCGCGATCCTGCCATCATCGTCCTCGAATACAGTAAACGATTTCGCCACTTCGGGAACTGATCTGGCCCAGCGACTGAGTAAGTTGTCAGACGAGATTGGCGGCATCGTGCGCAGTGTGAAAGAGGGAGAAGGAACTGTCGGACGGCTCTTCAGCGATGAAGCTCTTTATAACAACCTGAACGCTACGATCCGTGAAACTGAAGACGTGATGCGAGAGGTCAGGTCAGGTCGCGGTTCCGCGGGAAGACTTATCAACGATCCGGCCCTTTACAACAATGCCAATGATATCGCCATTCAACTAAGAACGATTGCCGAGGATCTGCGCGCCGGACGTGGTACCGCTGGAAAGTTGCTTACAGACGATGAATTTTACGTGCGTATCAATCGCACGGCGGACCGCCTCGACAGATCTGTGGATCAAATCAACCTCATGATCGGGGAGATCAACGCCGGCCGTGGAACACTCGGCAAGCTCATTCGTGACGAACAGATGTACAACGACGCTCGCGCCGCCATCGCTCGCTTCAACACCACCGCCGAACGCATCGACAACCTCGTCGCCGCCGCACAACGCGGCGAGGGCACCGTGGGCAAACTCCTCAACGACGACACGCTCTACACAAACGTGAACCAGTTATCGTCCGAAGGCGTAAAGATGATCTACGACTTCCGCCAAAACCCGAAGAAGTACTTGACGATCAAGTTCGAGTTGTTTTGAGGCGGAGCCACATTGAATAACAAAATATGCGAGAATACCCGCGGAGGCCTCCGATGATTCAGACGGTGGAAGCTGTTATAGACGAGAATGGTAAAGTTCAGTTGCTTGAGGACGTGCGTTTACCGGAAGCGAGGCGTGCTCTCGTAACGATTTTGGAGGAAGAGCCTGCCACTGAAGTACCTGAGACCGCGTTGTTAAGCGAGCAGTCACTCGCAGAGGACTGGAACCGGCCTGAGGAGGATGAGGCGTGGTCACACCTTCAGCAGGTTCAGTAGTCCTCGTTCCGTTCCCGTTCTCTGATCTATCCCACTCTAAGTTGCGCCCCGCTTTGGCGTTAGCTGATGCCAATAAGGGCGACTGGGTATTGTGCCAAATCACCAGCAAACCTTATTCGGACCCGCGAGCCGTTGAACTTACAGCCGACAGCTTTGGGGAGGGCTCACTTCACCTGGTTAGTTATGTCCGCCCCGGCAAGCTGTTCACCGCTAACCAAAGTTTAATGGTAAGGCAGATCGGACGATTGAAGAATGATGCACTAAGCCAGATTGTTGAGGCCGTGGTCGAATTGTTGCGCGCGGGCTGAGCTGTAGAGATGTTTCAAGTTGTCGCGTCTAACAACGCATGAACTATGTAAGCTAAGCTTGAACTTTAAACGTAGGTTACGCGGCATACACAATTCCAAACGCCCGCACTGGAAACGTGCCAAACTGCCGCACCTTCACCGGGACAGCGAAGAATTTGAAACCACTATCAGGAAGATCTTTCAAGCCGCAGAGGTGCTCGACGATCGGAATATCGTGGCCGAGGAGAATTGAGTGGGCGGGACGCGTGCCGCCGTGTGTAGCGTCAATGTTGAATGAATCGATTCCGACTAAAGCTGCGCCGCTCTTCGCCAAATAAGTCGCAGCACCCTCGGTGAGAAACGGATGATTTCCGCTCGAGTATTCTTCGGTGCGCCAATGCTTGTCCCAACCCGTATGGACCAGCACAGCTTTGTTCTTCACCTCAATCTCACTAAAGCTTTTCTCGGTTATTTCCCGTTCGCTCACACGGACGACAACGCCGTCCAGATTGGCTAAAGAATATAAATCAAGAGCGGCCAGATCTTTTCCACTGGCATAGCGATGAAAAGGGCTGTCGAGATACGTGCCGGTATTGGCAACCATCTCGATCTTGCCAATCTGAAACTCGGTCCCGGGAGCGTAACGACCGAGCGACTCTGCACGGCTCAGATGATCGCTGATGATCGGCGCGGGAAGACCCTTGTACGTAATCATCCCGTGCTCAACTGTGTGTGAAACGTCAACTAACTTAAACTCACCTGTCATCTCGTATCCGCTCCTGCACCAGAACTTGAAAACTGGAAGCCATCCCACCCGGCAAAATCATTTCGCGTGCGCCAGTAGTAAGAGCTACCTTTTCCGTGGCATCCGCAGTCCTCGTCAGGAGGTATTCCAACTCTTCGAGCAGCCCTTCATTCAAAAGAAACTTGTCCTGAGAAGCGAACTCGACGACTTCCAATCCGAGCCGCTCGCCAACTCTCTTCACCTGCGTCCAGTTGACGCTCGCGGTGATGTCGATCTCGCCAGGCTGCGACAACACGTTCTCGACGAACCCGTGCCGTGAAAATGCTCTCAAAGTTCCGTGGGGATGCCGAACCGGATCAAAGAGATTGTCTGCCTCTGCGCCGTAATCAACCGTGATCACAAAACCCTGCTCGAGTTTTGCTACAACCTGGACCAACCAGTCGTCGATGTCGAGATTGATCTCCACGATTTGACCAGGCGCGAGATTGAGCGAATACTCCCCCAGTCGCTGCCTCGATAGTGGTCCTGTGGTCCACTCCAACTCACCGTTCGACGCAATGCTTACGTAAAGCTCCGACACCCCCTCCTCCCCCTTGATTAAACGGTGAACCGGAAATGCATCGAGCAACTCGTTTGAAAAATAAATACCGCATTTAACAGGCGGTAGCTCAGAACTGAACTGCACGCGGTCATCGAATTCGATCAGTCGTTTCTGCGCACGCTTCCGCGCATCATCACTCAATTCATAAAGAACGTACTGTGTCGCGGCAAATACAACCGGAAAACGATCTGCCAACGTGCGGAGAACGCCAGCCGCAAAGCGTCCATCGCCTGCTCCGCACTCGACGATGGTCCACTTCTCGGGCCGTTCAACTTTGTCGTAGAGCTTCGCGAAGTAACGTGCAAAGGTAGCAGCAAAGACTTCGCTTCGCTCGGGGCTGGTGCGATAATCGCCTTCCCTGCCCCAGCGCTCCAGATCAGATCGTTGATAATAACCGCCGGCGGGATCGTAAAGTGCCGCCTTCATCCATTCGTGAAAAGTGATCGGGCCTTCACGTCGAATTAATTCTCGTAGTCGTTCGGCTAGGGAAACCGGCAAAACGGAGATCACCTGACTGACCGCTATCGCTCCTTGCGATCTTCTTTTTCCAACAAGCGGGTCGTATTTTCAGTGATGCTGGGCGGATTGGCCAACTCGGCTGTATTGGGACGAGGACGCCAACTGCCCGCCGAACGAGCCGGTGGAGGTTGTAACGCTGGGTTTTGCGCGTGTGGCGCAAACTGTTGCGGGGAATACATGTGACCGGGCATGTGAGCGGGTGGTCCATAAGCGCGAATGGGGTTCGGTGCAGGTTCTTCAAACACCGCCGCATACAACATCCTCAGCGGACCACCGACAAAACAGATAACCGCCGCCAAGCCTAAGAGAATTTCCAGAAACGCTGAATTGCCAAAGCTGGCCAAAATGCCCAGTATCGGAACGATCACAGCGCCTGAAAGCAGCAATACACCACCCTGTTTCACGCCTTTCCGGCGCGGCGAGATCGGGACCGGTTCATCTGAACTACGATAAACAGGAAGCATGCCGCCGTTCCCAAGCAACTGGATCACGCCATCCAGAGGGAAACCGCAACGAGAGCAGAATCTGATCACTCCAGTCGCTTGTTGCTGACCGCATTGCGGACAAAACATGGGATTGTTCCTCGCAAACGCGGCCTAGTATACAGGATTTACAAGATTATTCAGGATTAACATGTAAATCCTGTAAAACTGACTTTCGATAATGGTTGGCCCTGGCGAGAGTTTCTACCAGTAAACTGATAAGCAGCCGCGGCTCGCCTGACGGAGCCGAAATGTACTTGCTCAAAGCGCTGTCGTCGAGGATGGAACCGAATGCGCGTTGCCGCGCGACATCCACTTCCGACAAATACTCGATTATCCGTTCAGGGTTCGAGAGTGTTTCCGGAAGTGTCCACTCGAAAGGATCGTCCCACAAATTAGCCGTCAGTCCGCCGCAAGTCTGTTCGACTGCGGCGGCACTGCGAAGAATGTTCTCGCCGATGCTAACCGCCGGCAGAGTGCGGTAAAGATCATCCGGTGGAACAGAGCTGACAAGATCCTTCAGACTGTTTATTAGGCTCGCGAACTGCTCGTTGAGATGGTTAACGATCTCACGACTCATGCAATTTGTCGGAGCCTACTTCCCTCTCGTCCGCCGATCAGTCTCTTCCACTACTGTTCCATAACTGCGGCCCGCAAAGCTGAATCCGTTGTGCACGTAACCCTTCGCTCCAACACGTGATCCACGTGACGGAACTCCGCGTCTGGTCGCCACCCAAATCTTGCCGGTGCCATCATCGATCTCATAGGCACCCACGCCGGCGGCTCCGTAACTATCCGTAACGGTGCCGGCGATCCCAATCTCTTTGCCGCGATAACGGTCCGGATCAGCGTTTATTTTCGCGATGTTTGTCTGGCTGGGGCAGGCGGTGAGTAACAGCGTCCCACCGATCAGAGCAAAGAAAACAACAGCCTTTTTGAACACTAACATTGGCTTCTCCTTAAATGTGGTTCATTTCGGGAGAGAGGGCTCAAATATAGCACGGCGCTGCCACAAGAGGCACAAACGGCACAAGGCAAAATAATCACCTTGTGCATTTTGTGCCTTTTTGTGGCTATTTTCCGAACCAGCCGATCGGGCGGCCTGACAGGTCAACCCAAACGCTTTTAACTTGCGTGTAAAGGTCGAGCGCGTGGCGGCCCATCTCGCGCCCGTAGCCCGACTGTTTATAACCACCAAAGGGAGACGCTGCATTGAACATGTTGAAGGTATTAATCCAAATAACACCCGCTTTGATCTCTTTCGCAAAACGATGCGCGCGCGTGATGTCGCGCGTCCAAATTCCCGCCGAGAGTCCGTAGATCGTATCGTTGGCCTGCTTGATGAGATCGTCTTCGTCTTTGAAGCTGATGACTGAGACCACCGGACCAAAGATCTCTTCCTGGGCCACACGCATGTTGTTTGTTACTTCAGCAAAGATCGTCGGACTGAAGAAGTAGCCTTTTTGAAACGCGCCGTCGAGTTGTGGTGATTCGCCGCCGGCTAACACTGTCGCTCCCTCTCCGCGCGCGATATCGACGTAACCTTTGATCCGATTCAGTTGCTCTTCGGAGACCTGCGGGCCCATCTGCGTCGCTTTGTTCATCGGATCGCCGACAGCGATCTTTCCGGCCTTATCCGAAAGCTTGCTAAGGAAGTCGTCCTTAACTGACTCTTCAACAAACAGTCGCGAACCTGCGCAGCACACCTGGCCCTGGTTGTAAAAGATTCCCATCATCGCCCCAGCAACAGCCTGATCGAGATCGGAATCCGCGAAAACAATATTCGGCGCCTTGCCGCCCAATTCCAACGAGACTTTGGTCAGATTGTCAGCAGCAGACTTCGCGATCATTTTGCCGACCTCAGTCGATCCAGTAAACGCGATTTTATCGATGCCGGGATGAGCTGCGAGCGCGGCGCCGGCAGTTTCACCATATCCGGGAACGATGTTCACGACGCCCTCCGGAAATCCTGCTTCCTGAATCAACTTCGCGAGTTCCATTGCGCCGACAGGAGTTTGTTCAGCAGGCTTGAGCACCACCGTGTTTCCAGCGGCTAGAGCCGGAGCAAGTTTCCATGCCGCCATCAACAGCGGAAAGTTCCACGGAATGATCTGGCCGCAAACGCCGATCGGCTCGCGCAACGTGTAGTTGAACATCTTGCCGGGCACTGGAATCGTTTCGCCTTCGATCTTCGTGGACCAACCGGCGAAGTATTCGAAGTTCTCGACCACTTGCGGTAAGTCAACGTAGAGCGATTCTTTGATTGGTTTACCGTTGTCGGCAGTTTCCAACGCTGCCAGCTCGGCTGAGTGTTCTTCGATAAGTTGTGAAAGCTTGTAGAGCATCTTGCCGCGGTCTCGCGCGCTAAGCTTGGACCACTTTCCTTCGAACGCGCGTCGTGCGGCAGCGACAGCCTTGTCGATATCAGCTTTGTCAGCCTCGGCAACTTCGGCGAACGTCTCGCCGGTTGCAGGGTTGGGCGTGTTAAATGTTTTTCCTGATTCGGAATCGACCCATTGGCCATCGATGAAAAGTTGGTACTTCCGCGGAGTGCTTTCAGCTAATTCTGCAGATAACATTATTGCTCCTTCTAAATTTTCTTATCCACAGATTACGCAGATTATTTTTCTGTGTAATCTGTCTAAAATTCTGTCGTGCCTAACAGTAATTGGCGCAGGACGTACGGAAGAATCCCTCCGTGATGGTAGTAATCGACTTCAATGGGTGTGTCGATCCTTAGCGTGACGGGTATCTCTTCAATCGCGCCACTCGCTCGGTGAATCACGAGCGTAATCTCCTCTCGAGGTTCGATGCCGTCCTGGATGCCCAGCAGATCAAACGTCTCGCTCCCATCGAGTCTCAACGAAGCCGCACTCGTGTCGTCCTGGAACTGACAAGGCAACACTCCCATTCCCACGAGGTTACTGCGATGAATGCGTTCGAAGCTCTGCGCAATTACCGCTTTGACACCGAGTAGCCTTGTCCCTTTCGCGGCCCAATCGCGTGAACTTCCGGTACCGTACTCCTGACCCGCGATTATGACGAGCGGCACACCTTCAGCCTGATAGCGCATCGCTGCATCGTAGATGCTCATTCGCTCGCCATCAGGTTGGTAAATCGTTACGCCACCTTCGACTCCCGGCACCATCAGATTCTTGATGCGCACATTGGCGAATGTCCCACGGACCATAACTTCGTGATTGCCTCGCCGCGCACCGTAACTGTTGAAGTCTTTGATGTCCACGCCGCGCTCTTGCAGGTACAAACCGGCGGGCGATGAGGGCTTGATCGCACCGGCAGGACTGATGTGATCGGTTGTTACTGAATCGCCGAAGATCGCCAGTGGCCGTGCTCCTTTTACATCGGAGAGCGGTTCGTGTGTGCTGTGAAAGTCCTCGAAGTAAGGAGGCTCACGAATGTAAGTCGATTCCGGCTCCCATTGATAAACATTGCCGCTGGTGCTCGGAATTTCATTCCAAAGCGGATTTTGTTCAGCGAAGCTGCCGTAGAGCCTTTGATAGGTTTCGGGATCAAAAGCCGCTCGCATCAACTCGTTAATCTCCTGCGTGGTGGGCCAAATATCGCGCAGGTAAACATCCTCGCCATCTTTTCCGGTGCCGAGCGGATCGGACGACAAATCGAGATCGACACGTCCTGCGAGTGCAAACGCAACCACGAGCGGCGGGCTCATCAGGAAATTCGCTTTAATACTTTGGTGCACACGCGCTTCGAAGTTGCGATTGCCGGAAAGTACGGAAGCGGCGATCACGTCACGTTCATTTACGATCTGTTCGATTGCCGGATCGAGTGGCCCGGAGTTTCCGATGCAGGTAGTGCAACCGTAACCAACAAGATTGAAGCCCAATTCATTCAAGTAAGGCTGAAGACCCGTTCGTTCGAGATAGTCGGTAACAACTCTCGAGCCCGGCGCTAAAGAGTTCTTCACCTTGGGACTCACAGTCAATCCTTTTTCGACGGCCTTTTTCGCCAGTAATCCCGCGGCGAGCATGACGCTCGGATTGGAAGTGTTGGTGCACGAAGTGATCGCCGCAATCAAGACGTCGCCATGTCCCAGGAGCTCATCCCCGGTCGGAAACTCGTCTTCGGGAATTTCTGCGACGCGGTCTGGAGTCGGACGGTTGTTGACCATTTCCGTCTCAGTCCAGACGTTCGTGTTGGCCGGACTTGTATGACTAACGGCGCCCGCGGGAACTGTTTCCGGTCGTTGCTCACCGCCGCCCTCAACGATGCGTTGTTTGTCAGCACCGATCCTCACGTGATAGCGAGTCCAAAGCTCGTCTTCTGTTTTGCCGTAACCTCCCTCACCGACTGGTTTGACCATCAACTCATTAAACCGATCTTTAAGAGCTGAGAGTTCGATTCGATCCTGCGGTCGCTTTGGACCAGCCACGCTTGGTCCAATGGATTGCAGATCGAGATCAAGCACAACGCTATAATCACATTCGCCTCTTCGCGGCATGCCAAACATGCCCTGGGCCGTGTAGTAAGCTCGCACGATGTCCACATGGTCTTGCGTGCGGCCCGTCGCCAGCAGGTAAGCACAAGTTTCTTCATCGACCGGGAAGAATCCCATCGTTGCGCCATATTCGGGCGCCATGTTTGCGATGGTCGCGCGGTCAGTCACAGCTAAACTCGCCGCACCCTCACCATGAAATTCGACAAACTTTCCGACCACTTTCGCTTTGCGCATCATCTCTGTGACGCGCAAGACAAGGTCAGTCGCCGTCACACCTTCGCGCAGGCTGCCGCTCAAGTGAACGCCAACGACGTCCGGAGTAAGAAAGTAAACCGGTTGGCCCAACATCGCCGCCTCAGCCTCGATGCCGCCGACGCCCCAACCGACAACGCCAAGACCGTTGACCATCGTGGTGTGTGAATCGGTACCGACGAGCGAATCGGGCAAGTAAACGTTTTTCTCCCAAACGTTCTTCGCCAGGTATTCGAGATTGACCTGGTGACAGATGCCGATACCAGGAGGGATCACGCGAAATCCATCGAAAGCCTGTGTACCCCACTTCAAGAACTGATAACGCGAGCGATTGCGCCGGAACTCCATCTCCATGTTCTTCTCAAACGCATCGCGAGTGCTGGAGAAATCGACCTGAACGGAATGATCGATCACCAGATCGACGGGCACGAGTGGTTCGATAACACCTGAATTCTTTCCCAGACGAGCGACCGCGGAACGCATTGCGGCAAGATCTACGAGGAGCGGCACGCCGGTAAAGTCTTGGAGCAACACGCGCGCGACGATGAACGGAATCTCCTCGACACGTTTGCCGTTCGCTTGCCAGTTGGCGAGTTCGCGCACATCGTCTTCGGTGATCTTCTCACCATCGCAATTACGTACGACAGATTCGAGTACCACACGAATGCTGTGGGGCAGTCGTGAGATCGGACCGACGCCATTTTTTTCAAGTTGCGGCAGGGAAAAGAACTGTCCAACAGGACCGGCGGGGGAAGAAAAGGTTTGCAAACAATCAATGGCGCTATCTGGCATAGTGGTGCTCAAACTCTTTCCTGAAAAGCGAAGTTATGCAGGGTGTTTTGATTCAAGTTGAAGTGTAAAGTCCGGTCGGCCAATCGTCAACAGCCCAGCAATTCCTCGCAAAGGCGCAAAGGCGCAAAGAAGGGCAGAATATGACTTTGCGCCTTCGCGAGGAAAACTATTTTCCATTTCGTGATTTCCGCGTGATTGGTTATAGTTTGCACCTACCCCCACAGCTGAACTTCTTGAGACAAGGTAAGGAGACCTGCATGGCTAAGAAACGCGGCGACGAATTCGAGTATTTGGCCAACAACCCGGATTACGTGCCTGACCCTGAGATCGAGGAGTTTATGGAGCTGGAAATTTCTCAGGCACCGAAGGATCCGGAGCACCTCGCTCATCGATTGCGCAATAACACAGCCGCTTCGCCGCGCGATGCCGGTGGTGATTTGGATGCAGCATGGGAAGACGTCAACGATAGTGGATCAGAAACTGTCGCGGGTGACAATCCAACGCCCGATCAATCGCTCGTGGAAGAAAACGCATCGGCGATGGGCGTTAGCTTTGAAGACAATGAAGAGCTCGAGTTTATCGACAAGATCGAAAAACGCGATCGCGACCGCTATGAGCTCGATGAGAATTCAAAAGCATCAGAGGACATGATCTAAAACTGTCGCCGGCTGTCGAGCAGGATCGTCACCGGACCGTCATTTACCAACTTCACCTGCATCGTCTTGCGGAAGCTGCCAGTTTCAACTCGCTCAAGCAGCTTCCGGCTGCTCTCCACGAAATAGTCGTACAAAGGTTCTGCGATTTCCGGCGCCGCAGCGTCGCTCCAGGATGGTCGCAGTCCACGTCGGACATCGCCGTACAACGTAAACTGAGAGACTATTAACAGTCCCCCGTTAAGATCTTTCACGGAAACATTCATTCGACCTTCCGCATCATCAAAGATCCGCAGCGCAACAATCTTCGGCACTAAATAATCCGCGTCGTCTTTCGTGTCATCGCGAGCAATGCCTAATAAAACGACGAGACCCTGTTCGATCTCGCCGACAACTTGCTCGTCGATCGTAACGCTGGCACGCGTTACACGTTGAACTACCGCTCGCATCAGTTCTTTAGCAAAAAAGAATGAGACAGCCCGTAAAATGGTTGTGCTTCTTTGTCGGATTCATCGTTTTGGCGGGCGACTGGGCCGGATCTCGATGCGGCTCGGGAGACTTCGATCCGGATACTGAAGAAGGTTCAACACTACGCGAGCGATATCGTCAGGCTGAAGTTGCCAGCTCTTTTCGTCGCTCGGCTCGTCACCGCCAAACTCAGTATTGACCGAGCCGGGCATGATGTAGCTGACCTTGATCCCGTCGTGCCTGACTTCCTGCATCAAGGCTTCGCTGAAACCGTTCAAGCCAAATTTCGAAGCATTGTACGCAGCCATCTCTGGATGCGCGTTTGTACCTGCGAGTGACGAGATGTTGATGATGTAACCACCGCCTCGTTGCTTCATCAGTGGAATCGCTTCGCGGCAACAGTAGAAGACGCCAAAGACGTTCGTCTCGAGAACTGCGCGGAAGTCTTCGACGCTCATCGATTCCACCGGCGCGAAGATCCCGATGCCGGCATTGTTGACGAGAACATCGATACCGCCAATCTCAGCAAAGACTGATTTCACCTGCTCGTAATCGCGAACATCGCAAACGTAACCGGCGGCAGTACCCGGTCCTACCGCGTTTAATTCCGAGATCGTGTTCGCGATTTCCCGTTGATCACGCGCCGTGAGCGCCACCTTCGCACCTGCGCCCACGAGCGATTTTGCAATCGCACGCCCAATGCCCCGGGTCCCTCCAGTAACAATCGCAATTCTGCCTGCTAGATCCACGATATTCAGCCCTTTAACTTCGCGCGTAATCTTTCGTTGACGACTTTAGGATTCGCTTTACCTTTTGACGCCTTGATAACCTGACCCACAAAGAAACCAAACAGCGCCTCTTTACCTGAACGATAACTCGCGAGTGCGTCAGGGTTCGCAGCGATCACACTGTCGATGAGACCATCGATCTCTCCGGTATCACTCAGTTGGACCAGGCCTTGCTCCTCAATGATCGCCTGTGCGGCCTTGCCGGTCTTGAACATCTCAACAAGCACGTCTTTCCCCTGCTTGCCGCTGATCTTGCCTTCGTCGATCAGACGCACAAGCGCCCCCAACTCGTGTGGTGATACACGCGAGTCCGCTGCGGTGAGTCCGGCAACTTCGAGTTCACGTAATAACTCCGATCGAATCCAGTTTGCGGTGGCGCGAGGATTCCCCGAAGCTTCCGCTGCCACTTCGTAGTAATCAGCCAACGAACGCTCTGAAACCAGTTGCGAAGCATCGGCATAGCTCAAACCATACTGCTCGGCGAATCGATTCCTGCGATGCTCCGACAGCTCAGGCATAGCGCGTCGCACTTCTTCCACAAACTCCTGCGACACGATCAAAGGCGGCAGATCAGGTTCGGGAAAATAGCGATAGTCGTGCGCTTCTTCTTTCGAACGCATCACGCGCGTCTCTACCGCGCGGTCGTCCCAAAGCCTGGTCTCCTGAGTCAGACGCCCACCCGATTCGAGGACCTGAATATGTCGTTTAACTTCAAACTCAATCGCTCGCTGCATAAAGCGAACCGAGTTCAAATTCTTCAACTCGACCTTCGTCCCAAACCTATCGTCGCCCACACGCCTGACTGAAACGTTTGCTTCGCAACGAAGATTTCCCTTCTCCATGTCAGCTTCGGACGCGCCCACCCATTGAAGCGAACGTCGCACGTGATTGACGTAGTCGTAAGCTTCCCACGAAGAACGAAAGTCAGGTTCGGTAACGATTTCAGCAAGCGGTACGCCCGCGCGGTTGAGGTCGATGTAAGAGTAGCGATCCACATCGGGAAGACCTTCGTGAACGTTTTTCCCCGCGTCTTCTTCGAGGTGCAGTCTCGTAATGCGGATCTTCTTCGGGCGCCACTCGATTGGATGACCGGCGTCGTCACGCTCCGCGGTCATGATCTCGAGCTCTCCGTTGGCCGAGAACGGTTGATCATACTGTGAGATCTGATAGCCCTTTGGCAGGTCGGGATAGAAGTAATTCTTGCGCGCGAAGATCGACTGATGGTTGATGTGCAATCCAAGAGCCAGGGCCGCGCGCGCTCCGAGTTCTACTGCCCGACGATTTAACACCGGCAATGCTCCGGGCAAACCAAGACACGTCGGGCAAGTGTTCGCGTTAGGCTCGTCTCCAAAACGCGTGGCACAGCCACAGAAGATCTTTGACTCCGTGCTCAGTTGCGCATGAATTTCGAGACCGATAACTGTTTCCCAGGTCATCTGCGTGATCCGTGTCTCCTGTGAAAGCGCGGCGGATTCATCCGTACTCCCGGAGCTCGGAACGTTCGGCCATGCCCTCCTCTGAACGCCGGAAATGTTGGGAAAGGCGTTATCGGCGTCGCAAGAAACCCGGAAAACGGCGAGGACTGAAAATGTCTGAACCTGCCAAATCGGCCACCCGTGATTCCAAAACCTACACCATCAAAAGGCCAAAACGCAGGGAACCC
This sequence comes from uncultured Acidobacteriota bacterium, assembly GCA_963826255.1. Taxonomy (GTDB): domain Bacteria; phylum Acidobacteriota; class Blastocatellia; order Pyrinomonadales; family Pyrinomonadaceae; genus PSRF01. The sequence goes on along the minus strand of CAWGWK010000002.1, from coordinate 2,338,548 downwards.
ACCGAATGAAGATGACCACGGTATCTCCTCCGGCCGCTGACGCAAGGACTGAAGCTGAAGCTGCGCCTCGTTGGCCGCCATCTCAGCGCGGAATGCCTCGGCGCGACTGCGCCAGTACGCCTCCTCCTGCGCGCGCATGCTGCGTACCTGCTCCACTGTGCGGTCTTCGATCGCCGCGACCTCGCGCTGTCGCTCTTCAAGTGAAGGCAGGCCCAACTCCTGGCGGCGTTTTTCACTCTCGACACGCGCGCTGCGGTGTTTCTCGAGATCCGCATTCGTGATTGAGCGCTTCGCACTAGCGCGAGCAGTCTGAGCGACTGGAGCTTTCGGCGCATTCGCTTTCATCAGAAACGACCCTTGCGCTTCCCGATTCGCTCGCTCCGTCGCCGCGATGTCCACCATGTTTAGTTGAATGGTGATCTGAATTCCGTTACCTGCCTGGTAGGTCAGCGTTGAGTTTGTGACGGTAAACTCGTTTGGAATTTCGACTCGGCGTCCGTCACGCATCACCACCGTGTAAGCGTTAACAGCAGAATCAGTTACAGCCAAAAACACTACAGCGAGAAATACTTTCGTTAAAGTCATTGCCCCACACCTCATATTGTAAGTCTTGGGCGATAGTATAACTTGGGGTGGGCGAATACTCGTAGACGGGATTACAAGACTGGGATTATAAACATAAAAACTTTGCAAACTGGCCCGTCTCTCTGGTATACATGCGGGCGCACCAAATCGAAACCACAGAGCTTTTTGAAACGCGGACGCCGGGGCTGGCCCTGGCGCAGCGCCGCTCGGTTCCAAACATTTCACAGAGGAGCGAGTGAGGAAATGGCAAAGACGGTTTGCAAGATTTTGGGAGTGGTCTTTTTGCTGGTGGGCCTGATTGGCTTTGTGAGCCCAAATCTGCTCAACGCCCATCTTTCACCGGCACATAACGTCGTTCACATTGTCTCGGGCGCGATCGCGCTTTATTTTGGCTTTGCGGGAACTTTGTCCGGAGCAAAAATGTTTTGCCTTGTGTTCGGTGTCGTTTATCTTGCGCTCGGCATTCTCGGAATGGCACTCGGCACCGGAGAAGATCGCATGTGGATGGCTGGACCACTGCATTTCGGCACGGCCGATCACGGCATTCACATCCTGCTGGGGGTCGCCTTTCTGGCGGGCGGATTGTTTACCAAGAGAGTCGATTAGTCTCGTCTTCAGGTTGCAAGGGAGGGTTTCCGTAAGTGGCGCACTTGCGTCCGCGATCTCCAAACCCTTGCAACCTGATCCTAGCCACAAAAAAGCACAAAAGGCACTAAGTCAGCGGAAATCGTTTGTGCTTTTTGTGCCTCTTTGTGGCGAAAACGTTTGTGCGTCTTGCGGCTAAAATTTCACGCGGAGCCCACCGCGGCCAAGCGCCCGCGGCGCAAGAAAACCATTCTCGTAATACCGCTGGTTGAAGACGTTCTCAACACCGCCGAATAACACCACTGTCACGCGTTCCGTCTGCCGCCTCTCGTAACTTACGAAGACGTCTCCTTTCGTATACCCACTGAACGTAAGCTCCGCCATACGAAACGGAAAATTGTTTTCAAAGACTTGCGAGATATACGATCCGGTTCGGTTCAAATCGAAATTGAACAGCAGCGCTCGATATCGCTGGTTCAACGTCACACCAAACAGGTGCTTTGGAATCACGTACTCCGGCTGAAGTCCCTGACCGGGAACGGCACGATCACTGTTTGTGAAAGTGTAAGAAGCGCGCAGATCCATTCCTCTCCACGGTGAGGTGTTCAGGTAGCTCTCAACGCCGCGCGACAGTCCACCCGGTCGATTCACAAAACCGCCGAAGCGGCCCAGGCCGAGTGGATCGATCACGAACCCAGTGAATCCAATGACGCGCTGAAGTCTCGTGTAAAAGTAAGTTGCGCCAAACGACACGCGGTCGTTTGCGACTCGTTGATCGAAACCTCCGTCGACGCTAATCGACTGTTCGGCTTTCAATGTCGGATCGCCAAAGCGCATCACACCCGCCGACGCAAAAGTTCCCTCGCCGAATCGCTCGAATAATGAAGGCGCGCGAAAGCCGTTGCCCACGTGTGCTCTTAATTTTGTGCCGCTGCTACGGATGAAGTAGGCGATCGCTCCGTCGCCGGTAACCGAACTCTCCGTTTCACGCCCCTGCAAAAAACCCGGTCGATCCGCACCTCGGATTCGATACCATTGGCCGCGCACACCGAGCGACAACCGCAAACGATCGTCGAGCAATGACAACTGGTCCTGTCCGAAGACGGCAAACGTTCGCTGCCGATCGGTCGTGTTATTGAATGTCGCAAACGAAGGTTGAGAACTCTGAAATAACGACTCACGTTCAAACTCAACTCCAGCGGTCAACAGGTTGGATCTTGAGAACTGAATGTTCACGCGCCCATCGACCGTATCGACGTCACCATTGTTGACGTTGAGAAACTCGAAATCACCAAACGGCACGAACGAGGCAAAGCGCGGATCGACGGCTGGACCGTTGTAGTTGCGCCTATCGCTCGACACCCTCTGGTAAGCAACTGAATACGAAACAGTGTCGCTAACGCTCTGCGAGAACCTGCCGGAACCGACGAGCACTCGATGACGGCGTCCCTGGTCCGGATTATTGAAGTCAGGTTGAAAAGTGCCACCCGCAATGGCCTTCGGAAAAGCTTCGGTTGTAGCGAAAGCTGCGGCTAAGGGAAACGGGCTATCGTTAACACGCGCGTTCGCAATGTTGCCGTAGAGGTTAGCGGCGATATTGATCGACGGTGAAGGGTTAAACTGGAGACGGCCGGCGAATCCGGTGTTTCCGTAAGCATCGTCACCGTCAATTCCGTTGCGAACGTCGACACGATTCACACCAAGCTCAAATCCAAACAGGTTTCCGCCGCCGGATGCTTGCAGACGCTCGCGATAGGTTGCGAGACTGCCTCCCTCAAACCCCGCGTCGAGATGGAAACCGGAAGATCCAGCCGCGGGGATCATATTGATCACGCCGCCGATGGCGTGTGTTCCATAGATGGAAGAACCTGCTCCGCGCAGGACTTCGACACGATCGAGTGCAACAGGAACCAGATCCGACATGAGCGAAAGGGCCGAGCCGTTGATGTCACCCGCGTCTCGTACGCGCAGCCCATCGAGCAGCAACGCGGTGTCGAAATTTCGCTGGCCACGGAGACGAACAGTGGTTAAAGCGCCCGGAGACCCCTGTTGTTGTACGCGAATGCCGGGAGTGCCACGCAGCGCTTCGGTCAAACTCAGTTCGTGTTTCGCTTCAATATCCTGAGAATCAAGCGTGGATATGACTTTCGAAACTTCATCTTCACGTTGCGCGGTGCCTGTGGCAGTGACGACAACGCTGGCGTTAATCGCAGCGACCTTGAGTTCCAAAGCCACTTGTTTGCTCTCGCCGCGCGTAAACCGGATCTCTTCAGAAGTGAAAACTGAAAATCCGTTTGCTTTGACTTCGATGAAATACGCGCCCGATCTCAGGTTGTTAAATTCGAAAGTCCCGTTTCGATCTGTTGCGGTGTTTAGATGAACTCCGATACTGGACGTCAGGACCACCTGCGCGCCTGCGACCTTCGCGCCGTTCTCATCGGTGACGGTTCCGGTGATTCCTCCCGACCTTTGGCCAAACACGTTCCCCGAAATACTCAAAGCAAAAACTATTGCGACAAGAGTTGATCTCATATTCATCTTAGCTTCTCCGGTAGGTATCGTGGATCGGCGTGACGCGTGGCCCACCCGTCACGGGATGGGCATCAACCAAAACTGTTACCTCAAACACGTCCCGCAGTATTTGCGGTTTAAGCACTTCCTCGGGTCGTCCCGAATGAACTGTCTTCCCGTCCTTCATCAGCAAAATGTTGTCGGCAAACTGCGCCGCGAGATTGATGTCGTGAGTAACAACGAGCGCCGATGCGTGATGCTGATTGCAGCGATTTCTAACGAGCGCCAACAATGTCGCTTGATGCGACAGATCGAGATTCGCGGTCGGCTCGTCGAGCAGAAGAATTGGCGCCTCGGTTGCGAGCGCACGCGCCATCAAAGCCCGCTGCCGCTCGCCTCCTGATAACTCGTTCATCAACCGTCCACTCAACTCGCTTAACTCCGTCTCTCGCAACACCGCCTGGGCCACCTGAAGATCGCGTTCTGTTTCCCAGCCCCAACCAGCATTCGTGGCCCAGGCAAAACGGCCACCGAGGACGAATTCCATTACAGTGACGGGAAATCGAAGCTCCGCTTCCTGCGCGACAACGGCAATTCGTCTGGAGATGCTTCTCCGATTGAGTTTTATCAGCGGCTCACCATCCAGAAGAATTTCGCCACTGGTCTGGCGTATTTGGCCATTCAAAGTGCGAAGCAGCGTTGATTTGCCAGCGCCGTTCGGGCCGATGATCGCTGTGATCTCGCCAGCGTTAAGAGTCAACGTAACGTTAGCCACTGCTATGCGGTGGTCGTAACTAACAGTTAAATCGCGCGCTTCGAGCATCTGTTCACCCTCGTCTCAAAAGATAGATAAACAACGGTGCGCCGATGAGCGCAGTGATAGCGCCCACCGGAAGTTCTCTCGGGGCGATGAGCGTGCGCGCGAATGTGTCAGCAACTATCACGAACAACGCCCCACCCAGTGCGGCCGCCGGAATGCTGATCCGGTTATCGCTTCCGAGTGAAAGTCTGGCGAGATGCGGCACGACGAGACCGACGTACCCAACCGATCCACTCGCCGCGACTGAGCTTCCCACCAACAAACTCGCAACGAGAAACACCACTACTCTCACGCGTCCAACCTCAACTCCCAAATCGAACGCATCACGTTCACCGAGCATCAACAGATTCAACGAGCGCGCGTTAAGCGTGAGCGCCAACGTACCGGCAATCGCAATCGTTATCGCAACGGGGAGAAGCGACCTGCTGGTTCCGGAGAGATCGCCAAGGAGCCAAAAAGTGAACGAACGAATTCTCGTGGCGTCCATCAACGTAGTTACAAACACGATCACCGATGAAAGAAACGTGGTGACGATCACGCCCGCGAGTATTAAACGTTCGGGCGTCGCGCCCGCGCGTCCGCGCGCGAGCCGATACACTGCCAGCGTCGCGGCCAACGCCCCTGTAAACGCAAGCAAAGGTCGCATCCATTCGCTTGCTCCGAAAAAGACGAGTGCGATCATCGTCCCGAGCGCTGCACCGTTTGAAATACCAAGCAGGTAAGGTTCGGCAAGTGGATTTCGCAGCAAGGACTGATAGCCGGCTCCAGCAGTCGCAAGTGAACCACCCACCGCGGCGGCCAGTAGAATTCTCGGCAGTCGAATCTGAAACAGAATGTCGAACTGATCTCGACCTAACCCGCACGTTGTAGTGCCGAAAGATGCGATGGCGCACAACGAAGCTCCCGTGGGCAGTGGTTCACTTCCGATCAACGACATGAAGACGATCGCCAGCAGCAGTGCCGCGGCCAACAGTGCACACGACACAAGGGTCTTCCGCAGCGTGACGCGACTCTGTCGTGCCGGGGAAACAACAATGTCAGATGCAGTGCTGATCATTGCTTAAACGCGTCGGGATGAAGTGCCCTGGCCATCGCTTCAAGTCCATCGACTGCTCTTGGACCAGGACGCACGAGATGATCGTCGTTGATTTTGTAAACACGCCCTTCGAGGGCTGCGGGCGATTGACGGAGCGCTTCGGTGACGGTCAGGTTTCCGGTACCCATCGAGCCTCCGGTGGGCAGGATGATCGCCTCCGGCCTTGCGGCCAGCGCTGATTCATTGCTGTACTTGGGCCAGGCGCCCGGAACATCCGCCGTGACCGAAACCGCGCCCGCGCGACGAATCAGATCGGTGACAAACGCATCGTGACCTGCTGTGTAGAGTGGTTCAGCGGATAGTTGATAAAAGACCCTGACCGGCGGTTTCTGTTTGACGGCCTGCTCGACGGCGTCGGCACGCTCGCGCAATTTCTGCACGAGGAGTTTTGCCTGTTCATCGTGGCCGAGAATCAGGCCTACCTGAGTGATCGATCGGAAGACTCCATTGAGATCATGTGGATCCGTGACAAAGACGGCGATGTTCTGATTTTGAAGTTGTTGCAAGAATACTTCGAGCTGCGACGCCGTCGAGATCAGGACTAACTGCGGTTTCAGGGAAATGATCCGCTCGAGACTGGGTTGAAGTGTGTCACCGATTTCAGCAACGAACTTCGCTTCGGCGGGATAGTCACAATAGGTGGTCCTGCCGACGAGTCGATCACCAGCACCGACGGCGAAAACGATCTCGGTCAGATTTGGAGCGAGTGAGATGACGCGATCGACCTTTAACGGCAGGCTGACACTGCGACCTGCATCATCCGTAATCTCGCGAGCCGTTATGATGTCAGTTGAAGGCTGGGGAGTAGTGCAGGCAGAAAGCAGTATCAGACAAGCAAAGAATGCCAGCCGCGGAAACAACCTGGTTTGAAGATGTGATAACAAAAAAGCCCCACGAGACCTTCTGTTCTCCGTAAAGGAAACAGGGCATCAGTGGGACTCGGGATAAGTCCTGAGGCGGCCTGAACACCTTTGCGCGAGTGTTTTAGAAGGCGGCAAAACGTCTTGGGCAGGTCTCCTGGCTCAGAGAAAAATTCTCATCACAGTGGCGCGACCGCGCGGGATTCACACCCGCTTCCCTATTCTCCCCTCAATTGGGGCACCCAGACGCTTGATTGAAAAGATCGATTCCGAAACGACGCGCACCCTATCACGAGCCCGCGAGGATTTCAAGCCATGATTTCACAGATTCTATGAAAAACAATCTGCGTAATCTGTCGATGGATCTAAATGATTGTATTTGTGCTTTTTGTGCTTTTTTGTGGCTTCCAGTAACATGCGTGGCAAATGATCAAAACTGTCGAGTGGACAAAAGATGGCGTACGCATGTTGGACCAACGACTGCTCCCATCTGAAGAAACCTATTTAATCTTGCGCTCTTACGAGGAAGTGGCGGAAGCCATCAAGAAGATGGTGATTCGCGGAGCACCCGCCATCGGTGTCGCGGCCGCGATGGGCATTGCGCTCGGCGCAAGTCAGTCGGTGGGAACTTCAGTGGCAGATCTCGACGACGACTTGCAATACATCTGCGAGGTGATGAGTAAAACTCGCCCTACTGCCGTAAACCTCTTCTGGGCCATCGAACGGATGCGCACGGCGTTTCAACGAAACAAACATCTCAACGATGTCGAACAGGTTAAGAAAGCGTTGGTTGACGAAGCTCAGGCGATTTTTCAAGAAGACATCGCGGCGAATCGAGCCATCGGGCATCACGGTGAACCACTGATTCCCGACGGCGCCACCGTGCTGACACACTGTAATGCCGGCGCACTGGCTACTGCGGGTGACTACGGCACTGCACTCGGAGTCATTCGCGGCGCGCGTGATGCGGGAAAGAAAGTTGCCGTGATCGCAGATGAGACCAGACCTTTCCTGCAAGGCCTCCGACTGACAGCCTGGGAGTTGGCGAAGGACGACATTCCGGTAACTGTGATCACCGATAATATGGCCGGTCACGTGATGAAGAGCGGCAAGGTTGACGCGGTTGTGGTCGGCGCGGATCGCATCGCCGCGAACGGCGACACGGCGAACAAGATCGGCACGTACATGGTGGCCGTGCTGGCACGAGAGCACGGTGTGCCGTTTTATGTAGCGGCGCCGTTAACAACACTCGATCTGTCGCTTGCGTCAGGTGAGGAGATTCCGATTGAAGAGCGTGATTCGATGGAGATAACTCACATTCGCGATCATCAACTCGGGCCGGAAGGAGTTCAGGTTCACAACCCGGCATTTGACGTGACTCCGCATCAGTTCATCACCGCGATCATCACGGACAAGGGTGTTGCGAGGCCACCGTTTGTAAAGAGTCTGAAGACGCTTTTTGAGCCACAATAAGCCAATAGAACCAGCCACAAAAAGGCACAAAATGCACAAAAAAATTTCGGATGAAACCTTTGTGCATTTTGTGCCTTTTTGTGGCTGAAATCAGTCGCGGGAACTTGTGGCGAACCTGCTTTGTTTCCACCAGTCGATCGTGCGTTTTAGTCCTTCTCTGAGATCGACCTTCGATTCATAACCGAGGAACTCGCGCGCCATCGTGATATCGGCGAGACTGTGCCGCACGTCGCCCACACGCGGTTCAAGATATTCCGCAGTCACGTCCTGCTTACCTGTCAACTCCTTTAACTCGGCTAAGAGTTGGTTCAGCGTGATTCGTTCACCATTGGCGATATTGATTACCTTGCCCGATGCCTCACTCGACGTGGCGGCATTCAGATTCGCCGCGACGACGTTATCGATGTAAGTAAAATCGCGCGACTGCTCGCCGTCGCCATAAATCACCGGGCGCTCGCCTGATAGTAACGAGCTGATAAAACGAGAGACAACGCCCGAGTATTGTGAACCGGGATCCTGCCGTGGTCCAAAGACATTGAAGTAACGCAGCGAAACAGTTTCCAAACCGTAAACGCGCGTGAACACCTGGCAGTAATACTCACCAACGAGCTTCGCGACCGCATACGGCGACAGAGGATCGGGCCGCATCTCTTCAGCCTTGGGCAGTGTCGGCTGATCCCCATAGGCCGAGCTCGAAGCAGCGTAGACCACGCGCCTCACTCCCTGGTCGCGAGCTGCGAGAAGTAAAGAAAAGGTGCCGTCAACCGACGCGATATGCGATTGCCGCGGCGCTTCAACCGAACGCGGCACGGAAGGAATTGCTGCCTCGTGAAAAATCAGCTCAACACCTTCGAGTGTCTTTGCGAGTAGACCCTCATCCGCCACACTGCCCTGGATGAAATCGATGTCGCCGCCAATCTCGTCGAGGTTCTCACGATGGCCCGTTGATAAATCGTCAAGCACGCGAACACGCACGCCACTGGACGCAAGCGCGGAAGCTATGTGCGAGCCAATAAATCCCGCGCCGCCTGTTACCAAAGCTGTTCCTGTCAGTGGCATTCGTTTACCTACCCACGCCGACGTACTCGAAGCCGAGCTCGCGCATGTCTTCCGGTTCATAGATATTTCGCAGATCAGCGACTTTTGGACTATTCATCAGGTCGCGTATTCGGTTCAGATCGAGTGCGCGAAACTGGTTCCACTCAGTAACAAAGATGAGCGCATCTGCACCCTTCACCGCCGCATACTCATCGTCAGCATATATCACCTCAGGCAGGAGCTTCATAGCTTCCGACTTGGCCACCGGATCGTATGCGCTAACGTTAGCGCCGTCGTCGAGCAGGCTGCGAATGATCCCGACCGCGGGAGCTTCGCGCATGTCGTCGGTTTCGGGTTTAAAAGCGAGACCCAACACGGCGACCGTCTTTCCCTTGAGTGGACCAACAAGCTTCCTGATCTTCGTCAGCATTTCACGGCCTTGCCGCTCATTCACTTCGATTACGGCGTTGACGATCAGTGATGAAGAATCGTAATGCCGGGCGACGGAAGAGAGTGCTCGCGTGTCTTTTGGAAAGCATGAACCACCGAAGCCTGGACCAGGATGGAGAAACTTACTCCCGATTCTCTTGTCCATGCCGATAGCACGTGCAACATCGTGCACGTCACAACCGATCTTCTCGCAGAGGTTCGCGATTTCGTTAATAAACGAAACCTTCATCGCTAAAAAGGCATTCGCCGCGTACTTCGTCAGCTCAGCAGCTTCGAGCGAAGTAATCACAAACGGCGCTTCGATCAGGTAAAGCGGACGATACAAGTCCTTCATGATAGCGATGGCTTCTTCGTCACGACTGCCGATCACCACGCGATCCGGACGCATGAAGTCGTTAATCGCCGCGCCTTCGCGCAGGAATTCAGGGTTGGAAACAACGCCGAAGTTCGCACGCGTTTTCTTCCGCTCACCAATCAGCTTGCGAATGTGTTCTCCGGTGCCGATTGGAACTGTCGACTTAGTGACGACGACCTTGTAGCCGTTCATGTACTCAGCAATTGACGTTGCAGCCGACTCAACAAAGCTGAGATCCGGAGATCCATCTGCTTTCGGAGGTGTGCCTACGGCGAGAAAGATGACGAGGGCTTGTTCTATTGCTTGTTTTGCGTCGATGGTGAATCTGAGGCGTCCGGCGTGAGTGTTTTTGGAGACGAGTTGCTCGAGGCCGGGTTCGTAAATCGGCATTATTCCCCTGCCCAACCGCTCGATCTTATCTTCATCGACATCGACGCAAGTGACGTCAACACCAAACTCGGCAAAACATGCGCCGGTCACAAGTCCAACATAACCGGTACCGATTACAGCAATATGCATTTAACTACTTTCTGCGTGAGTGGGGCTTGTCCTTACAATCAAAACCTTGCGGGCCACGCGTGTGAATTTCGCGTGACCCGCAAGGTCAATTTGGCTGACCGCAGCGCTGGTTACCAGTGCCACAGTGTTTTTACTCAAGCCGAAGGAGACTTTACGAACTTACTTCGTCGGGCTGACTACCGTAACGTTGCCGCCGAAGTTAAGGTCGTTGTTGTGGAATGCAGCGTAAAGAACACCCGCCACCGCTCCACCGACAGCTAACAGCAACACGGCTAACGCGCCGCCGCTCATACCATCATCGTCGTCATCGGTCTGGGGAGTCGGAACTCCAGCAGTTGCACTCTCGCCAGCAGCAATTTGCTTAACGCTTCCACCGGCTTTGAACTGGGCCACGCCTGACAGGGTCGCAACTGAGGTGCGTCCACGTGAGGCGCTGACAGTGAAGGTGGTGGGCTCGCTGCCATCGACAACAACCACACCGTCTTTGGTAGTCAAGTTAACTGTGGTTCCCGCTAACGTTGATACCTGGGCACTACCGGTCTCGAGCATTGCCGTGATGCTTTTCTCCGCAAAACTGAGGCGAAGGTTGCTGTTGGGTGCGAGTTCAACTCGACCAACCTTGCTGATGCTCACTGACGCGCTGCTTTGAGCCGCGGTGCTGATCGTTGAATCGGAGAACACCGTGCCACCTGAAATTACTTTTTGGCCGTTCACTGTAACTTGCCCGGAAACCGACAGCTCGCCTGACGCTTTGGCGTTGGGCGCGGCCAATACCACCATTGAGTAAACACTCAAAACGGCAACCGCCACAGCAGTCGCGATGGACTTGCGGCTCCATGATTTACTAATCATTAACTTTCCTCCCGTATAGTGAAACACAAAGGTCTTAATTGCGAACCGCGACGGCCTAACAGTCGTGGGAAAAACCATAGGTTGGTTAGCAACCCGTCAACGCCCGTAATGCTTGGGATTTATGGCTGAAAGCCACCAACACTTGGAGTTATTACACTAATACAAGCCCTCTGTCAACAATCATTTGGCTTAACTTTGCCACAAATTTGTTTCACGTGAGGAGACGGACCAAGCGCGCGAGCGGGGGTCAGTTTTCCACAAAGGCGGTCTAAGGCCGACGAATGGCGGACGCTTTCTCGGTCAGTTCGGCCTGTTCGTAAGGGTCCAGCCGCGCAAATAGGTAAAACGACTCGCCGGCACGGACCACTCCGAGAAACCGGAAGGTATTTTTCAGCACTTCGCCGACTTTTAGCCGGGCAACCTGTGGCGGGGACGAGCCAAAAAGTAACCCCAGTTCGTCCGCGGAGACGGCTTCCAATTCCGGCAGATAGTCATTGTGAGTCTCGCGGGCGAGGCGGATCGCCATCTGTCGCAAAGCTTTTATACGGTTGGAATTGTGACGATAGTAAGTCGCACTCACTTCCCGCCGGCTGGCCCGATCGTCTACCACTTCCTGCTCGTTGCGCAGGTACCCAAGATAGGCACGGACCACCGGACCAAATTCTTCGTCTGAGTATTGAACGGTTTGGGTGGCCTGGAGAGAAGTGGGCGCAAACAAAGCGACCATCAGAAAAGCAACGAATCTTCTCTTGAGAGTTGCCATGGCTTTGCTCCGTGTGGGAGGCAATCGTGGTTTTTCGATTGTGACCGCGGATTATAACAGCACTTAGACAGACTAAATTGCGTCCGTCTTTCGGCAATGTTACATTGATCTTCGTTTTCCGTTAAGTACTGCACGTAAGCCGCGATGCCTTCCACTTCTGAATCGTTAAAGCCGAACGTCGCTCTTGGAGTCTGCGGTGGAATCGCTGCTTACAAGGCGATCGAAGTTCTGCGTGGATTACAGAAGGCCGGCTGCGCGGTGCGAGTCGCCATGACGCAGCGGGCGTGTGAGTTTGTGCAGCCGCTGACGTTTCGGGCACTGTCAGGGAGCCACGTGATTGTTGACGACTATGCGCCCGATAATCCCGATCCGATAGCTCACATCACCTTCTCTCAAACTGCTGATCTATTAATCGTAGCGCCCGCAACAGCAAACATTATCGCGAAGTTTGCAAACGGAGTGGCAGACGATTTTCTCACTTCGACTTATCTCGCCTGTTCGTCACCTGTGCTGATTGCGCCGGCGATGAATACCACGATGTGGGAACATCCGGCCACGCAACGAAACTTGCAGCAACTTCGAGCTGATGGCGTTCACATCATGGAGCCCGACGCCGGCGAGATGGCGTGCGGCACGATTGGTCCAGGACGGCTTAGTGAACCCGAACGCATTGTGGCAGCGGCGTTGGAGATCTTGCGTGGCTCTGCCAACGCGGCTAAGGATCTGACGGGCGAGCGATTCCTCATCACTGTCGGCGCAACCCGCGAAGAGATCGATCCGGTGCGTTTTATCTCCAATCGATCTTCAGGAAGGATGGGCTTCGCACTTGCTGAAGCAGCTCTGAAGCGTGGCGGCGAGGTGACTATCGTCGCCGGCATCACGACGATAGCACCTCCATCCGGCGCCAGGATCGTCCAGGCATTATCGGCTGAGGAGATGTCTCAGGCTGTTGCGCGAGAGCGAGAGCACGCCTCGGTTTTCATTGGCGCTGCGGCTATCGCGGATTATCGTCCCGCACAACGATCCGATCAGAAGATCAAAAAGTCAGAGGATTCGATCTCGTTAACGCTGGAACGAACTCCCGACGTGCTGTCGCAAGTCGCTGCGTCACGTAACAATGGAATGCTGGTCATCGGGTTTGCTGCTGAAACCGAGAACGTCCTCAACAATGCGCGAGAAAAACTGCGCAGCAAAAACCTGGACGCGATCGTTGCAAACGACGTCACACGCACGGATTCAGGTTTCGATGCGACGACCAATGCGATAACGATCATTACGAAAGACAGTGATCCGGTGGAACTGCCGGTAATGTCGAAGAGTGAAGCAGCAGATCGAATTCTCGATTTGATAGTCAAGATTCGAAAAGGCGGTTGACAGGATTTACACGATTTTTCAGGATTACAGGATCTATCATGTCAATCTTGAAAATCCTGTAATCCTGTCTAAAACTCTATGGACTCTGCTCCCCAGGAATTGCTAAGCCTTGTAAAAAAACAACTCGAGCACTTGCGCGTTTTGGGAGTTGAAGGAATTCGAGCCACGGCTTCAATCGCACCTGAGCCCGTCATCGAGCAACCTCAAATCGCGACCATCCCATCAACTTCACTATTCGGTGACATCGCTCCACCAGCACCCAAACTGGAACCGTCCGCGGAGACGTTCGAACAGATCCATGCCGAGATCGGCGACTGCATTCGCTGCCCACTTCACCAGGAACGCATGCACGTGGTCCATACTGATGGCAATAGAAAAGCGCGATTGATGTTTGTCGGCGAGGCCCCGGGCGCAGATGAAGATGCACAGGCACGTCCGTTTGTCGGGCGCGCAGGACAGTTACTCACGAAGATCATCGAAGCGATCGGCATGAAGCGCGAAGAGGTGTTGATCGGGAACGTCAACCGCTGCCGTCCACCCGGCAACAGGCCGCCGACTGCTGAAGAAGCTTCGGTGTGTAAACCATTTCTCCTTCGCGAAATCGCCATCGTGCAACCAGAGGTGATCGTCGTACTGGGTAATACCGCGATGAAAAATCTTTTGGACACACGCGAAGGGATCACACGACTGCGCGGGCGTTTCCAGGAATACAAAGGCATCAAAGTGATGCCGACGTTTCACCCGGCGTACCTGCTGCGCGATCCTTCAAAGAAACGCGAGACGTGGGAAGATTTGAAGCAGGTCCGCGATTACCTCGACAGCACCGCAAAGAAATAAAGCTATTCCCCGCAAAGGCGCAAAGGAAAACCCAAATTCTTCTTTGCGTTTTCCCTTTGCGCCTTTGCGCCTTTGCGGGAAACTTCTTTTGCGTTAACTTGTGCGCGTGTATGCCGAAGTCGCAGTCCCGCTTCACGTACTGCAAACATTTACTTACAGACTGACTCCTGACCAGCGTGCTGAGGCACAGGTCGGCGCTCGTGTCGTAGTTCCGCTGGGACGAAGCGTTGTCACCGCTTACATCGTTAACCTTCTCGATACGCTTCCCGAAGATCTGGCGGAAATCGACATCAAAGATGCGCAGAGTCTGATCGATTCCGCCCCGGTTTGCAATCCTGAGATCCTGCAACTCGCGCGCTGGGTTGCGGATTACTACGCCTGTCCGCTCGGCGAGGTGATCAAAGCCGCGCTGCCTCCAGGCATGACCCCCAAACGCCAGTCAGCTTCCTTCGCAAAACCCAAAATGCGTCGCTTCGTTCGATTAGTTCAATCGAATGGTGACGAAAAACTCACCGAGGCTCAGCAGCGCGTAATCTCAACTCTTGAAAGCAACGGTCCAATGTCTTTGCAGTCGTTGCTTCAAAGTGCATCCGTTGGCGCTTCAACGATTTCGTCACTCGCAAAGAAAACACGGGTCGAAGTTTATGACGAAGCAGTTCGTCGCGATCCGTTCAACGCAGCCGCGCGTTTCCGAGTCGAAGAAGATCACACTCTCACTGCCGCACAGGCATCAGTGCTCGAGCAAATCGAACAGCAGATGAACTCCGCTGCTTATTCAGCTTTCCTGCTCCACGGCGTGACCGGCAGCGGCAAGACCGAGATTTACATGCGGGCCATGCAGAGAGCACTCAACCTCGGTCGCTCAGCAATGATGCTGGTGCCGGAGATCGCCTTGACGCCGGTCTTCTCGCGGCAGTTGCGCGCGCGGTTTGGCGATCAGGTCGCCATTTTCCATTCGTCTCTTCAGAAGGGTGAAAGATTTGACGAGTGGACGCGCGTCAGAAACGGAGATGCTCGCGTGGTGATCGGCACGCGCTCCGCAGTGTTTGCTCCTGTCAAGAGCCTCGGTCTGATCGTTGTTGACGAGGAACACGAATCCTCTTACAGACAACAGGAGTCGCCTTACTACAACGCGCGCGATGTCGCCATCGTCCGCGCCCAAAAGGAATCGGCCACGGTCGTTCTCGGTTCGGCAACTCCCTCGCTCGAATCATTTCACAACGCTCGCAAAGGCAAGTACTGCCTGCTCACATTGCCTGAGCGCATCGCCGCGCGGCCGATGGCAACGGCCAGAATTATCGACATGCGAACGGTCTTCGCACGACACGGAAAACCGCGTGTGTTTTCGGATGAGTTGCTCGAAGCAATTCGCGAAACTCGCGAACGAAACGAGCAGTCGATCATCCTGCTCAACCGGCGTGGTTATTCGAGCTTCATTCTTTGCCGGTCGTGCGGTGAAACGATTCAGTGTCCAAACTGCGATGTGACGCTCACCTATCATCGCAGTGAACGTGTGATCGTTTGTCACTATTGCAACCATCGTGAAGCCGTGCCGCGCGTGTGTCCTTCGTGCAGCAAGAAATACATCTACTACGTTGGCGAGGGCACCGAGCAACTCGAGGAAATGCTGAAACTACTCTTCCCTGCTTTGCGCGTCGCACGGATAGATCGTGATACAACTGCGCGGCGAAAATCTTTCGAGCAATCCCTGGCTGACTTTAGCGCCGGCCGGATCGATACACTCGTCGGCACTCAGATGCTGGCCAAAGGTCACGACTTTCCAAACGTGACTCTGGTTGGAGTGGTGTCAGTTGATGCCGGTCTCGCATTGCCGGATTTTCGATCGGCGGAACGAACGTTTCAACTGATTACTCAGGTCGCAGGACGTGCGGGACGCGGCGATCGGCCCGGAAAGGTTTTGATCCAAACGTACCATCCGTATCACTACGCGTTGCAGCATGCTTGTGCGCAGGACTATGAAGGCTTCTACGACGAAGAGCTTCGGTACCGGCAAAATCATTCGTATCCGCCGTTCGTGGCGCTTGCGACCCTGCTGATCCATGGCCCGGATCTGGATCGGGTTCGTTCGGACAGCCTGGAGCTCCGCCGGCAGCTCGATCTTGCGAACCAGGATCGAAAGTGTCGAATACTCGGGCCCGCGCCAGCGCCGCTCTCCAGGTTGAAAGGCGAGCATCGTTTTCAGATGTTGATTAAGTCGCGGAGCCGTAAGAACCTGCGCGAGATCGCGGATGCGGCGTTGAAGTCTGTCGCTGATAATGGGATCAATTTGCGCTCGATCAACCTTGAGATCGATCCCGTATCGATCATGTGACACGATTATAGGATTTGCAGGATTAACAACATGAAACTTTCTGAACTTGCGAAATTAACGGGAGCACGCATCGAGGGAATGACGGAAGACGTCGAGATCGTCGGCGCTGCGGGTCTCGACGAAGCGAGCGAGGGACACGTCACGTTCCTCGCGAACCCTCGTTACACACCACGCGTCAACACCACACGCGCCTCGGCCATCTATCTGAGTGAAGAGGTGAAAACGGACAGACAGATCTCGATCTTGCGCGTGAAGGATCCGTATCTCGCCTACACTCGCGCGCTGCGAATCTTTCATCCGGAAGCAGAGCTCGAACCTTTCATTCATCCGACCGCAGTTATCGATCCGACCGCGCGTATTGCCGCACGCGTGAGCGTAGGCCCATGTGTGGTGATCGGCCGAAACTCATTTGTTGGTGAAGGAGTTCTCATTCATCCAAACGTGACGGTGTACGACGAGGTCACAATCGGACGAAACTCGGTCATACATTCCGGTGTCGCGCTGCGCGAACGAACAGTTATCGGTGAACGAGTGATCATCCACAACAACTCGGTGATCGGTTGCGATGGTTTTGGTTACGCAAAAGATGAAGAGAAACGGTGGTTGAAGATCCCGCAGGCAGGGCGAGTGGTTATCGAAGACGACGTGGAGATCGGCGCGGGCACAACGATCGATCGTGCATCGGTTGGAGAGAGTCGCATCGGACGTGGCACGAAGCTCGACAATCTCGTGCAGATTGGTCACTCATGTACAGTTGGTGAAGACTCGTTGCTCTGCGCACAGGTGGGACTGGCAGGAAGTTCACATATCGGCAGCCGGGTGATTCTGGCGGGCCAGGCCGGCGTAGCTGGTCATTTGACGATTGGCGACGACGTGGTGCTGACGGCGAAGAGTGCGACCAGTCACGATATTCCGGCAGGCAAAGTGATTTCGGGAATCCCGGCGTTTGATAATAAAGATTGGTTGAGATCGACCGCGGCGTTTCGACGGTTAGGCGAGATGCAACGGACGCTTCGTGAACTGCAACGAAAAATCCAAAACACGGATAACACGGATTGAAAATCCGGATTTCAATCCGTGTTATCCGTGTTACGTGATCGCACCACCGTCAACGATCACCACTTCACCATTCATAAAACTATTCCGCTCGCTCACCATGAACGCGGCGTATTCAGCGAGCTCTTCAGGCCTTCCGAGCCGGCCCGCCGAGGTCCAGAAATCGTGCATTTGCAGTAACCGATCCGGCAGTGCCTGAGCAAGATCCGTATCGAATATTCCCGCCGCGATCGCGTTGACTTGCACACCAAACGTCGCTGCTTCACGAGACAAACACTTTGTGAAACCAATCATCGCCGCTTTCGACGTGGCGTAGTGGACGGCAGTGGGCAGGGCACGCATGGCGCCGATGGACGTGATATTAAGTATGGTTCCCTTACGCTGCCGGATCATCTGTTTGTACATCGGTTTGGTAACCGCAAACAGACTGTCGACGTTGGTGTGAATCACTTCGTCCCACGCCCGATCCGTCGTCGTAGCGAAATTGTCTCCACGATTGATGGCCGCGTTGTTAACGAGAATATCGATGCCGCCCCACTTCTCGACAAGCTCGCGCGTCATTTTCTTCATGCCGACACGATCGACCACTGAGACCTTCGCATTAAACGCGCGCCGCCCGTGGGCCTCAATCTTTTGGCTCATATCGGCGGCCAGATCGTCGCGCGAGTTGTAGCTGAACGCCACATCAGCGCCCTCGCGAGCGAACACTTCACAGATAGCCGCACCGATGCCTCGCGTTCCGCCGGTTATGAACGCGCGCTTTCCCTCAAGCAAGAGACTCACTTAGCTATGTTTCTCCTAAGAAAATAGACGGGGATAAGTTTATATGCGGGCAGATTAAAACGTGAAAAGGCCCGCACAGTCAATTCGGTCATGCCACAAGAGGAACAAAAAGCACAAATGTTCAGCTCGAAACTTGTGCTTTTTGTGCCTCTTTGTGGCTTGAAGCGAATTCGAGAATGGCTGAGAGCGAATGCTGCACGAAGTCGGTGCGAACGTCGCTGTAGTAAAGGCCCTGCCGGAGACCGCCAAGAGCAAAGTCGAGATTTGGAAGTATTGCTCGGTCTCGCTCTTGAATGATCAGTTGATCCAGAAAGCGAAAGCCGCGCGCGAAAGAATCGAAATAAGTTTGATAGCGCGTGCTCTCCGCAAGAGCTACGGGCAATGCGGCAGCAATGCCTTCAAGGTAAACAGCCGTTGTATATCCAGGCGTGTCTGATTGATGGTCATTGATGAAAGCACCGCTCTTGTCCTGTTGATAACCCAGGAGCCAATCTCCAATCTCAAAGACCATTTCGGCAAAATACTTTTCCCCAGTGACCTGCCACCACTTACTGAAGGCTAGCATTAACCATGTGACCTGGCCGAAGTGCCGCTTATAACGAAAGCGATGCCGGTAGTATTGAAAGCTGCGTCGCAGTCGTTCTTCGTCGATTTCTGAGACGTTCTGTTCGCAGGCCACGGCAAGTGCAAGCAAAACTTGTCCGGGGAAATAATCCTGAAAGGCATCTGGAGACGGATCGTTCGTGCTGTGATGGGTGGAGATACGTCCGTGAGGTAGCTCGATGCGGTGCCATAAGGTTGTGGCCAACCCGCTCATGAATGAACGACGCTGATCGTTTGCGGGCAGGTTGCTGAGCGCCAGCAGCAGAAATGAAATTTCGGCAACGGAAGGAGTTTCATCTTCGCGTTGCAACCAGATCTCCTCTCCGTCGTGGACCACCGTCGCCAACAAAGAATCGATTACTTTGCTCGCGGCATTCTTTACATCCTCACCTCCGAAAAGCTTGTGCGCACGAGCTAACACCGAGGCTCCATGAGCTTGCCGCGCCGGATCAACGGCCTCGTAAAGCCTGTTGTGAAAAGGCTGATAACTGGAATAGAACGTGCCATCATCTCGCAAGTGTTTGAGCAGATATCCCAGATGTAACCTGCCATGCTGAGCGACCAGATCGTTAACAGGTGGCAGGTCACACTTCGGCGATGCAAAGCCGCCTACTGTTAGCCACACACCTTCGCTGCCTGCAAACCAGGTGACACAATCAAACCGGCACCAGTAATACGGCGGCTCAACCAGGCCGGCCTTTTCGATCACCGCCTCTGCAAAAGCCACAGCGTTGAGGTTCCAGGAGCAGGCGACAAACGGAAGCAGCAGCCCAACCCGTTCGCCTTGATAAACCATCAGCGTCTGCTCGCCATGTCGATAATAGTTAACAACCTCCTCCGCGGATGCGTCTCCGAGTTGGAGCGGATCAAAAAGCAAAGAAACCGTAACCGCTACTGATCCGGGATCGATCGGACCTTCTCGGGCGAATCTCTCATCGTTTAATGCGGCCCCGACGATCTTCTTTAGATCGTTATCGAGATTGCGTACTCGTTGGCCCATGCAACCGCGCAAACGACCATCCATGTAGATCGTCACGTACACGGAATCAACGTTTTTCGGAAGCAGGTCATCAGCCAGCCTCGATGTAGTTTCCGCACAATTGAACAACTGGTCCAGCACCAGATGTCGAGCGCGCAACGCGATCTGGCCGCAAATGTTTTTGTCTTTATGCCAGGGAACTTCCTGCGAGGCCGGAACACCGGTCGGTTGCCAGGCTGCTTCCGGTTCGATTGCTTTTACAACGTCATGACGAAAGAGTTCATACGGTTCGAAAGACACGAGCTTTGCATTCTTGATGCGAGCATGTTGAAACTGAGTCCACTCATTAATAATCCCCGGCATACGCGGTAAAGCGCCGCCCATTTTTTCGCGTCGCTCCAGACTCCGCACCACAATCCCATAGCGATCGTTGTCCAGTTGGCCCGGACTGCATCTCTCGAGAGCGCTAAAAACCGTAACCGCAAACGCACTTTCATCGACTAGCTTCAATCCTTCTTCACCACGAGGCAGATACGCGGCCGTGCTTAACGAAGCCATCACTACGTCTTCTGCCGCCGACTGAGATGTTTCAGTTGGGAAGTGCCAAAACCCACCGCGAGCAAAGCGCCGGTAGATATTTGCGCGTGATCGAAGGCTGACCCAAGCGCCGCCTGATGAATCGTAATTCGCGTCTAAACACTCAGGAGGGCGTAAAAGTTGGCCCGACGACAAGTATTCCGAAACGACCAATCGCGCGAGTTGTGCCGGATGAAGATGTGCGGGCGCGTGTTGGGTGGACCACTGAAATTCCGGAAACCATTTTGAAGGATTCGCGAGCGGTTTTTCTTCGTCGTCCATGTGGGAAATAAAGTCATCCCAAATATCGTAGACGGCTTCCATGTGGTAACCGCGTTCCTGCATGATCGCGTAACCGCCGTACCATCCGAAACGCACGAGACAAATGCCGCCCTCAACGCGCAGGCCTGCCTGTTCGAGCCGCTCAGTAGCTTCGTTCATGCAGGTGCCGGAACTTACCGAGTCGTCGATCACGATCACGGGCTCGCCTGGATCGATGGGACCTTCGATCAGTTTCAACGAACCGTGCTGCTTTCGCTCCCTGCGGACCAGTAGACCACGATACCGATCATCCTGAAGGATGCACGATTGCAAGATAGGAACACCCGTCAGGCCATAGGTGGCGATTTGACGTCCGTCGAATCGTTTGAGCAGTTCGAGCACACAGCGACCGGCGAGTTCTGCTCCCCGCGGCGAGAGCGTGACGGCAAGCGAATCAAGCATCCAGCGCGCGGAAGTGCCGTCGCGCGAAAGCACGGGCTGCGTGGGTGAGCGATAAAGGATCCCGCGCTGCCGGAGCATGTCAAGTAACTCGGCGCGCGCTGAGTAACAAGAAAGAATCCTGTCAATCATGTAAATCTTGTTAATCCTGTCTAAAAGTACGGGTTTTCCGGGAGTGCGAGGCTGAGATAACGGTTGTCCAGATAGATCATGAAATCTTTATTAACAAACTCCTCTAAAGCGCCATCGAGCCACGGCGCGTCGTCAAATTTCGCGGAGATCTCTTTCCGGCTACGCGCATCGGCGCAATATTCATAGAGCAATGCGCGAGCGTCGGCATAGGTTGTGACACGAGAAGAACAGTTGCGCCCGTCGTCAATCAAGATCGTGGCCCATGCTTTTCGATAACGAAGATACGGCCGCGGACGCTGTTGCCAACGGTGTTGCCAGACTCCGACCGCCTCGAAGATCTCGTCATACTGGCGATCGTCGAGAGTGTTTCCCATCTCATGCTCGAAGTAATACGAAACGCGATTCAGGTCGAATCGATCTTTCGGAAACAAGTAATCGTAGCAGGGAGACGGAATCAGTCGTGTGACTGACTGAGATTCAGGTTCGGTATACATCGGCGATCCACGATCCGCGCGCGCTTTGGCGATTGCCCAGGGAGCTTGCAGATGATGAATTTTCGAGATCACGTCACACTGCGCGCGATAGTCCTCCGCCGTCTCGCCAGGAAATCGCAGCAGTATGTTGTAGAGATTATTGATGCCGTAGTAGGTGGACCACTTAATCAACTCCAGATTACGCACGCCGGTTGTATGCTTTCTCATGAGCTTGAGAATGTGTGTCGAGAAACTCTCAACGCCCGGCTGAATGGAGAACAGTCCACCCTTGCGCATGTGCTTTAGTTGCGCGCGTGAAAGGCTGGGACGCACTTCGTAGTGGATGCGTATGTCGGTATTGGCATCGCTGAGTTGGCCAAACAATTTGTCGATGTATTCAGGCTCTATGATGTTGTCGATGGCATTGAAATCGAGGATACCGTAACGTCGTGACAGCTCATCGAGTTGCTCGATAACGTTTTCAACTCGCTTAGATCTAAATTCCATTCCGGCACGATTCAATCCGCAAAAGGTGCAGTGGTTCTTCACGCCCCACCAGCAGCCCCGCGCGGTCTCTATCGGCAGCAGGACTTCCTGCGCTTGATTGTATTGTTCGTAGCCACCTTCTTTTCGCGCGTAGAAATACTCGTCAAAATCCGGCACCGGAGTTTTGTTCATATCGGCGAGGTTAGGCGCGCGACCAGCGAAAGCCAAGCGATCTTTGTCGCGCCACATCATGCCCGGCATACCTTCCATCGACTGTCCCGCATACAAACGATGAATTGCTTTTGGCAGCGTCTCGTCGGCGTCCCCGCAGTGGATGTAGTCAACTTGCGGACAGCCTTTGATGATCTCTTCGGCAATGTCGTCTTCGAATGTGGCTCCGCCCATCATGATCGGAATGTGCGGATAACGCTGCTTAAGCGCTCGCGCTAAAGCGATGCTGGCCAGCGTTTGTTGGAAGACAACGGAGAAGCCGATAACACCGAAGCGACTCCAATCGACGCTGTTGATACAAAAATCGATAAACGCCGGCGCCGCGGTCTTACGTAGACGACGCAGATCGTCGATTGAACATCCAGCCTTCTTGCAGATCGCTTCAAGATTATCGCGATAGATCTCGAAGTAGTCGTCGTCGTTAGCAAAGTCACCGAATGCTGCCCTGGTCCAGATCCACTCACCCAACATGCACGGATAGACGTCTGAGAGTGTTTCATTAATGCGCCATCCGAGGTACGTGCCGAAGTACATGAAGAGTGAGAAGGTTTGAACGGGAATGCCTGCTTGCTCGAGAGTGGGCTTGAGCAATGCAAGCTGAAAAGATGGGAAGCGTGCCGAGAGAGTCGGCATGCTAATGAGTGCAACTGGTTTGAGTGATTCTGCGGTCACCGAATTTGCAGACTAAAGTTCCGCTTGGAGTGCTGCGGTCGCACTCCAAAGCGGGTTAGCTCGTGGTCAGTCAAGAGGCTCAGTATTTCTTCTCTGGCGCTATCTCTGGCTGGACCTCCGGTCGAATCCTTGATGGCTGCTCGGGTGCGACTTCCGGTATCGGTCTTGGCGATTTCTCCGGCGCAACTTCTGGAATCGGCCTTGGTGACTTCTCCGGTGCAATTTCCGGAACTGGTTTTCTCTCCGGCGCGACTTCGGGTATCGGTCTAATCTCCGGTGCGACCTCGGGAATCGGTCTGATCTCCGGTGCCACCTCGGGTATTGGTCTAATCTCCGGCGCAACTTCCGGAATCGGTCTGATCTCCGGCGCGACCTCGGGAACCGGTCTTATTTCAGGCGCGACTTCAGGCACAGGCCGGTAAGGCCTACCTGGTGCAACCTCAGGCACCGGTCTGACTTCCGGTGCGACTTCAGGCACAGGCCGGTAAGGCTGGCCTGGCGCGACCTCCGGAATCGGCCTTACTTCCGGCGCGATCTCTGGTTGAACTTCGGGTTTTCTTTCAGGACGAGTTTCGGGTGCTATCTCGGGTTGAACTTCGGGTCGCACCTGTCTTTCCTTTCCCGCCTTTCCCGGTGCTTGCGGAGCCATTTCGGGAATAACACCACCACCTGTTTTGCCGGATTTGTACTGGTCCTTTTCGTCTTTGTCTTTCATGGATATTCTCCCAAAGGGTTATGGGCCTTATCGCGCCGATAACTGTTAAGGTTGAGGCATTCGAATAGTTCGAGCGTTGAGTTCAGTGAGAGCAACAACGGGGCAGACCGTTGCAGCAAGAGTTTCGGTTAACGAGGGAACGCGCGCAGCGTAATGCTAATTGGTCTAAGTGTCAACAAAAATGAGATCGCCACAAGAAGGCACAAAAAGCACAAGAGATTAACGAAGGGATTTGTGCTTTTTTGTGCGGCCTAGACCTTTGAGGCGAGCTACCTGAACCAGCTAATCATCGTAAATCGTTCGCCAGTGGTCACAGGTAAAACTTCATGAAACGTGTCGGCTCGGAAAGCCACCAGCAAGCCAGTTTCCCCTGGAAGACCAAAGGTCCTCGGACCATCCGCAGACGCGCCATTCTCATAAAAGTTAAGCGTGCCGCCGCAAAAGCAAGCTGCTTGTGGCTCAATTGAAGAGTCATTCAAAAATACCACGATCGAGATCCTGCGGATTCTCAAATGATCGAAGTCGAGCTGTTTTGTGTTGCCATCCTGGTGGCGAACGAAAAAGTCTCCTTTTTCATAACGCAGAAACTGCGGGCGCTCGCAATCCGTCAGGCTCTCGCCAAAGTGATATTCCAATGATGATTTCTGTTGCAGTAAGCGCTCATGCATTTGCGTGATCGTCTCGCCGGAAGGATGAAGGCTGGTGGTCTTGCGGACGGTTTCATGAATCACTCCCTCAGAACCTTCGATATAAACAGGCGCTTGCGTTGTCGGAGATAGATTCAGTTCCGTCCTGAGGTTCGCGCAGGCATCAACGTCCAGAAAGTTCCGGAGCATGAACAAGTTGAAATGTGAGGGATCTAACTCTGACATTTGAAAACAATTCTATCTTCGAAGACACAACAATCAAGGCCGGTGTCAAGCAGGCATCCAATCGCGTCCTCAGGAGTTTCAACTATCGGTTGACCCATGCGATTGAATGACGTGTTGAGAAGAATCGGAACACCTGTTTTCTCATGAAATCGTTTGACTAACTCATAGAACCTTCCGTTGTTTTCGCGTGTCAGGGTTTGCAATCGACCAGTGCCATCGACGTGTACGATCGCCGGCACCTCGCTCCTTCTTTCGCGATTGACTTCACATACTCGAAGCATGAACGGGCTTTCAGGCGACGTTCCTCTAAACTCGAACCAGTTTGCCGCCTCTTCGAAGAGAACTGCCGGTGCGAAAGGACGAAAAGCCTCACGCATCTTGACGCGGCGGTTAAGCGTTTCCTTCGCATCAGGCCGGCGTGGATCGCAGAGGATGCTCCGTTGGCCGAGAGCACGTGGGCCGAGTTCGGATCCACCATCAAACCAACCGATTATCTTGCCGTCGCATAACAACTCGACCGCATCGGAAAGCACATCAGTTGAGTAAACAACTCTGACGTTTGCCGTCTTATCAACGACTGCAGACACATCTGCCGGCGAATAGGTGCGCCCGGGGGCATCGTGAAGTATCCGTCGCTGTGAATTGTGTCGAGTGAGTTGCCATAGTCCGTGATAGGCAGCACCGATCGCGGTACCACTGTCCTCGGCCGCAGGCATGATGTAAACATTCTTGAAGCCGGATTCACGAATGATCCTTTCGTTAGCTACGCTATTCAATGCAACTCCACCGGCATAACAAAGATTCTCGCTGGTACCCAGCTCGCGAAGGTGTTGGACCAGGTAGAGCAACGCTTTTTCAAGAGCCGCCTGAACAGACGAAGCCAGTGCTTCGTATTCGCTCGTTCGTCCGGGCCATCGTTCGTTGTATCGAAACTGAAGCGGCACCGTGTCTTTGAAGTGAAAACGTCCATCGGAGACACCAAAGAAATCGCTGCTCGGGAATTCCGCTTGTCCGTAAGGAGCCAGGCCCATGACTTTTCCGGCTTCTGACGGTTCGCCGAATATCTGTTGGGCCACAGCCGAAAACATCCCTCCAAGGCTGCCGAATGACGGCATTTCCCCATCGTGCATTACCAGCCACGCGCCGCGCTCAACGACATGTTTCTCGAGCGGTACGATGTTGGTGCCCGCCGCGTAGTAAAGTGAGATCGTTTCCCAACTATCGGCGGCAGAACTTCCGTTCAGAACTGTTAGCTCTTCGCGTGTGAAATCCGTGACCGGCGAGCCGGCGCCATCGACAATGAGAATCGCTGACTCTGAGAAACCCGACGTTGCGAAGGCACTCACCGCATGCCCGTAATGATGAGGAATAGTAATCGTTGGAATTCCATGCGTCAGGACGTTTAGGAACGGATCCAAAGAAATGTCATGTTTTTTGTCGGCCGCGCGGCCCTGAATGCAGAGGACTGCGAGATTCAGTTCGCGGGGATCAATACCAGCGTAGTTCAGGCAGTAAGCAACGGCTCGTGACGGCCCTGCTCCGTGAATCCGATGTCGCTTGAATCGGGAAAGACGTTCCTCCTGGATGGCGACAACGATCTCATCGCCCTTCAACAGACAGGCGGAGCCATTGTGCGAGGCGCTGATCCCAAGAATCCAAGGTTCTTCCTTCACCGGTAAGACATTTTTACAGGATTTACAGGATGTTTCAGGATTTATGTAAATCTTGTCTAATCATGTAAATCCTGTAAAAGACGCAGAGGCCGCAGAAATTTCGCGAGAATTTTAAATCGAGCTACTACCTGCTTGGGGAAGAAGTTCTAACAGGCGTTGATAAGCCTTCCTGGCGTCTCGTAACTTCTTGTCGTGAAGCTTCGCGAGAGCACGTATGTCTCCCTGACAGAAAGGACAGATCCTCGTGTCAGGCAATACATGGCGCTTGCAACCACGGCACAGGATCAGTTCCGGACTTGATTTCACCTTCTTCCGACGTTGAGCACTTCTTGCAGAACTGATCTGCACGAGGTTGTTTCCACTCACCGGTAACTTATCGACGGGTGTTCCATCTGCGGCCTCGAGTATCAGTTCGAAGCGTCCATGATCGAAAGGAGTTCCAGGCGCTTTCTCTACCTGTGCGATTCTTTCTCGCAAACCCTGTTTTGATAATTCCAATGCTCGATGGTGACAGTAAGGATTATTGCCCGCTCGCCCAAACAAGACGTGCGTGGTCCAGGTGCAGCCCGCTTTGCATGTGTCCGCATAATAGCAACTGCCGCAGAAACCCCACAGCCCTTCGGTTGCTCGTGCGCGGTTGATACTCAGCTCGTCCGTCTGCCACCAAATGTGTTTAAGACTGACATCGCGGATGTTTCCACCGGCATAAGGAGAAGTAGGCAGTGAAGGGCAACCCTTGATTGTGCCGTCGGCCTCGATTCCGAGCGTGTTCTGTCCGGCATTACAACTTGTCCAGTACACGCGATCATCACCACTGCCGCGCCACAACGATTCGTACGGACCGAAATAACCTATGTTGTTTCCGGGCAGAAGCAGGAATCCTCTATCCGCGCCTTCCTCATAGAGCTCGGCAAGCAACGGCATCAGTTCCAGCAATTCGTAAGGTTGCAGCAATAGTTCCGGATGATCGGCAGCCCTGCCCATCGCAACAGTCAGTTGCACTTGCCAGTTCTTAGCACCCGCGTCGATGAACAGGTTCATCAACTCGCGCAACTGTGGAATGACAAGCGAAGTGATCTGTGTGTTGACGCTGGAACTGATTCCGTACTTCTTTACCGCGTGAAGCGCCTTGAAAGCCGCATTAAACGAACCCTTAACGCCTCTCAAGTTGTCGTGAACTTCCCGCAGCCCATCTATGGAAATGCCGAGTGCCTGGAGACCCGCATCGACTGCCGACTTGATCCGATCTTCGGTCAGATTAAGTCCGCCGGACTGCATCGTGCAGTCCATGCCCTGGCTCCGGATCTCCCTGATGATTTGGAGCCAATCACGACGCAGGTAAGCTTCGCCGCCGATCAACGTAACTTCGCGTGTTCCCATCCGGGCGAGTTGGCGAACCAGGTCGAGGCATTCATCAGTCCTCAGCTCTGTCGGTCGGCGTTTACCTGCACGCGAGCCACAATGGTGACACTTGAGATCACAAGCGAGGGTGATCTCCCAGACTGCGTGCACAGGTGTAAATGCCGAGCGATCGCCCGCAGAAAGATAACGCGTTGGTTTAGCCATTCGAATTGGTACCAGCCGCGGTTAAGGACACCACACAGAAGCACAGCCGGCACCAGCGGAAACCATTTTGTGCTTTTTGTGCTTCTTTGTGGCTAGAAAACTTTGCGGCTCTTAGAGATTACTCTCAAGCTCCTGGAGCGCTGACTCGACGTCATCCAGCCATTTGCGCGTACTGGACGCCAGGTCTTTCATCTCGCGGGTATCTCCGCGTGCAATTGCGCCGCGAATGGCCTCTCCGTACGGCGGTACTGGTCCACCTTCAACTCCACGAGCAGCGCTTGTTTTGGTGGATTTCTTGCCGCCCTTCTTTCCTGCTTTCTTCGTTGTTTTGGTAGCTTTCTTACGCGTTGGCATGGTGGCCTCCTAATGTGATTAGGGTGAGCAAATCAGTTTCCCGAGAGACGAATGATCGAAGTGACTGAGAATACGTGCTTCTTAGTTTATTAGAACCACGTTGTCAAGACTATTTCTATTCCTTCGCTGAATTCGAATCCTTGCCAGTAGTGCTCAGACGCGTCGCTTCCACTCTCGTTCGTGCCTCGCAGCGTGTAATACGGCACCGACTACAACGATTCCCTCCTGTTCATTCACTTCGTAAATGACTCGGTAGGGAAAGCTCTTCGGATAACGTCAGCGAATGTTTTTGTGAGGATGACGACGACAATGAATGAATGGGTTTATCGTGAGTTGATCCAGTACAGCAAGGATTTGTTCGACGAACCGATCACCAAGACCTTCCGCACGGCTGTCATACCACGCGGCAATCTCAGTGATGTCATTTTCTGCTTCAGGCCGTGAGACAACCTGCCACTTCATTCTTTAGTTCGTGATGGGAGGCGCTCTTTTAGTGTTTCCAGTGGTAAAGATGATGTGGGATCTAAGCGGTGGGCTGCGAAGCGCGACTCCACCAGAGTCTCATCGGCCTCTGACAGTGGTGGATCGTCCAACTCAATCACTCGCCGAATAAGAAGCTGACGTTCTTCGAACGTAAAGGCCGGCAGCGATTCAAGAACTTGAGATAAGCTCATGGTGGAAGTTTAGCGTTTGAGTCGGTTGATTTCAATACGCGGGAAGAAAGAGCCGCCGACGGGCGAAGATAAACTGGCATCGCCCCAACCGACAAAGCGCACACGTCGCTCATAACCGGTGGTAATTTTTTGCGCCCGAAGATGTATGTTCAGGGAGACAGACTTCTTTCCCTGAAGTTAGGCGGAGGCTACTTCGCTGAGGACCGCGGGTTCGGGTTGTGGAATTAGAGCGGCAATCTCTTCGACAATTTGACGTGTGGCATTCGGCACAGCCAGTCCAATGGTGGCAGCACGCATGCGTGAGTAATGTACTTCGTCTTCCATCATGCGCCGGACCACCGGCACAACGTCAATCGAACGCCTGAGCATCACGCCGGCGCCGCGCTGCGCGATGAGGTTCGCGGTTCCGGCTTCCTGCGGCATCGGCTCCGTGATCATGTCTGCAATGATTGGAACACGGCAAGCGAGCGCTTCGAAGGTCGTGAGTCCGCCAAGCTTCGAGATCATAACGTTCGCGGCGCTCATCAGTTTCTCGATCTCGTCTGAATAACCGATAACTTTAATCGGAAACGGCGCATCGAGTGCGATCGACTCCGCAGCGAGGCGTAAGTCTTCATTCTTTCCGGCCAGGAAGATGGCCTGCACATCCAACTCTCCACGCACAAGCTCACGAAAGATCTGCGGAATATTGCCGCCGCCGATCCAGCCCGCGTTTACAAACACGGTAAATTTTTCGGGATCGAGACCCAGCGCGCGGCGGGCCGCCTGCGCCGCTTCTTCGCCCGGATAAGCAAACTTCGGATGCACGGGCAGACCTGAAATCTTGATGCGTTCCGGCGCTACTCCGTAATCAATCAACTGCCGTCGCGCGTCCTCGTTCGCAACGAGGTACAGGCTTACGGCGTCGCAAGCCCAACCTTTCCAAAAGCCGTAACAAGGATCAGTGACTACGGACACGAGTGGAATGCGGTTGGCGAGATTCAACTCCTTCAACACACGAGCAAAGATATGCTGCGTGAGCGGGTGAACACTCACCACGATGTGCGGACACCAGCGTTCGAATAACTCGACCACGTACCCGACACAGCGTTTATGAAAAAATTCGCTCGTCTCCGGCCGGACGTGATTCATGCACCAGTAAAAGTATTTCATCCAGTGCTGCCGGTTGCGCAGTATCCAGTTGTACAGACGTACGAGCTTCGCGCTCAGGTGATGCGACTCCTCGACCGCGCGAACGACCCGGACGGCATACGATTCACCTTCAAAAAACTTCTGCACGCCAGCAACGATCGCAGCCGCAGCGGAACGATGTCCGCCACCGGTGTCAGACGAAATAATCAGGATCTTCGGGATACGTTGCTGCTGCGCCATCTCTTTATGTGCCTTTTTGTGGCTCAGTTTAAATCGGCAACTGGCAATCCTGCGTGCTCCGCTTTCTCCACGGCTTTGCGCGCCTTCTTCATCTCTCTTTCCAGTTTCTTGATCTGGATCAAGTGTCCAGGGTTGAACGGCAGTGACGGGTAATAACTGTTCGACTCATGCGTACAGAAACAGCCGTCGCTCGCCTTCTTGCGTCGTGCCTGCATCGCGGGCGACAACCATAGCTTCTGAAAGTTCCAGTCGAAGTCACGCAAGTTACCAACCGGCTCGAGGTTCTCGCAGGACGAGACCGTGCCCTCGTCGTAAATCACACCGCCAGCCGTGCCTGCATAGCATTTCATCTGCGCGGTCTGTGTTTCCTGCGTTTTCGCAATTAGACCATGCATGTAGATATCGATCGCGGCCTTGAAGAAGCCCGCGCTGCCGCCGTAGTTGTTCTTGATCGCAGCGTGGCGCGAATCGTCATCGATCATCTGCGCCAGCTTCGCATAACGAGAGTGATCGATCTCCAACTCTTTCGGATCGGCTGACGGTGGACGGATGTAGTTGAAGTTCACTTTGTCAGGTTTCAAGTCGTACTTCAGAAAGTCGTACCACTCGAAGATCGAGTCCTGGTTTGAATTCATAAAGCACGTACACGTTTGCACGTCGAGGCGTGGATATTCTTTCTTAATCGCCTGGAGCTGCCGGGCTGTATCGATCGCGATGTCCCACGAGCCGAGTTTTTGCCGAATCTTCTCGTGTTCCTGTTTTGGCCCATCAATTCCGAGCGCGACAGTGACGTTGAGGTTTGGACACTCTTGCAAGACTCTCGTGACGTCGGGAAAGATGCGCTTCTGAATCTGCCCGTTCGACATGATGTAGATCGACTCGAGCTTGTTGTTCTGGTAAAAAGCGCGCGCGATCTCGGGAAGATCTTTTCGCGTAAACGGCTCGCCACCGGCGAGGATCAGCACACCAAGGTTACCGCCGAGTGTTTCAGAGATACGCTCGATCTCGTCCGTCTTCATCTGAAGCTTCTTGCGCGGACGATCGTCGAGTTCGTCGGTGAAAAAGCAGTGCGTACAGCGCATGTCGCAAACTGACGTGACGAGAATATTTAGCAACACTGGCGAAAAAGGCTGGCCGATTGCCAGTTTCGCGTAACGCTTCAACAATTCTTTAGTCGTAAAATCCATTTAAACCTCAAATCTAGATAAGCTATTGGAGGACGCATTGTCAATTTAAGTTTCCTACAGAAATTTTTACGCAAAGACGCAAAGACGCAAAGGCACAAAAGGAAAACCCAAGTTCTTCTTCGCGTCTTCCTTTGTGCCCTTGCGCCTTTGCGCGAAACTTACTGTGGATTTACACGATTCTGGATGCCGAGGGCGCGCATACGACGGTAGAGGTGGCTGCGATCGACGCCCATCAACTCCGCCGCGCGGGAGACGTTTCCGTCAGCCTCTTCCAGCTTTCGCTGAATAAACTCGCGATGGTAGGCCTCTGTGGCCTCTTTAAAGGAGGGAAACCGGAACGACGCAGCCGGCGGTTCTTCTTTGCCGTGTGGCGGGAGATCGGTAGCCGAAACACGCGTACCCGGATGCATGATCACTACTCGTTCGACCGTATTTCTCAGCTCACGCACGTTGCCGGGCCACGAATACGACTGCATCTCTTCAACTGCTTCGGGCAGAAACTCTTTCGGCTTCTTGCCGTACGCCTGCGAGAAGTGCTGGTTGAAGTAATCAACCAACAGCGGCACGTCTTCCAAACGCTCCCGCAGCGGCGGCAACTCAAAAGGAATCACATTCAGCCGGTAGAAAAGATCAGCGCGAAAGTTTCCCTGCTCGATCTCGACATCCAAACGTTTGTTCGTGGCAGCAATCACACGCACATCGACAGTGATCGAGTTTCCACTTCCTACCGGCTCGAAACGTTGTTCTTCCAGCACGCGCAAGACCTTCGCTTGCACCTTCGGGCTCATATCTCCGACTTCGTCGAGAAAGATCGTGGCGCCGTCTGCCAGTTCAAACTTGCCTTTCTTCGCGGCCGTCGCGCCGGTAAACGCGCCTTTGACGTGGCCAAAGAGTTCCGACTCGATCAACTCCTCTGGAATAGCAGCCGAATTGACTTCGATAAATGGCGCGGCCGCACGGCGCGATTCCGCATGAATAGCATGCGCGACTAACTCTTTGCCGGTGCCTGACTCGCCGTAGATCAAAACGCGACCGTCAGTCGGCGCCACCACCGAGATCTGCTTTCGCAAAGCGCGCATGGCCACGGACTGGCCCACCATCACGTATTCACGCGACAGCGCGGCCGCCATGTCTGCATTGATCAACTCGAGTCGCTGTTGACGCAGAGCATTGCGAACAGTGAGAACTGTCTTTTCGATTGAAAGCGGTTTCTCAATGAAGTCGAAGGCGCCCAATTTCGTCGCGCGAACAGCAGTCTCGATGTTGCCGTGACCGGAAATGATCACGACCGCAGCATCAGATCCCGCAGCACGCAACTGTTTCAACGTCTCGAGCCCATCGATTCCGGGCAGCCACACGTCAAGCAGAATGCAGCCGTAAGCGCGTTTGCCGAGCGCTTTGAGACACTCCTCGCCTGTTGCGACGGCGTCGGCGACAAAGCCTTCGTCTTCCATCACCGCCCGCAGCGTGTCGCGAATGCCGCGCTCGTCGTCAACTATGAGAATCGAGTCCATTTAGAGCCACAAAAGTACAAAAGACACTTAGCCACAAAAACGCACAAAAGGCACAAACAAAGAAATTCGAATGAAGGCGTTCATCCTGCCGCTGGTAACTCAATGACGAACTTTGCGCCGCGAGGATGGTTTTTCTCCGCGCGGATGTGGCCGCCGTGTTCCAGTATTATTCGCTGAACGATCGCGAGTCCGAGGCCGGTGCCACTATCGCTTCTCGAAAAATAAGGTTCAAATAATCTTCTGAAATCTCCTGGCTCGATTCCCCGCCCCGTATCAGAAACTTCCGCTCGCAGCAAACTTCTTTCGACGTCGTGACTCGTAACGATCGTAATCTGCTTTACGCCAGTCACGGGCACGAGCGCCTCGAGCGCGTTGTCGATCAGGTTCACGAACACTCGTTTGATCTGTTCGACGTCGAGCATCGCTGCCGGAAGATCGCTACCCCTCTGCACTGTCAGAGAAACGCCGTCGAGGCGTTCTTCGTAGAGTCCGACAGCCTGAGTCACCACGTCGTTGAGATTTGCAAGTTCCAGGCGTGTAGCAGGCAGACGAGCGAAACGTGAAAACTCATCCACCATCGCTTTCAAGCCGGCAACTTCGCGGGTGATCGTTTCAGTGCATTCGGTGATCACAGCCGCGACGCGTTTTTCATCCGATCCGTTGCTTCCGCCGTTAGCTGACGCGCGTCCGTAGCTCTTCGCGATGCGTTCGGCTGAAAGCTGAATCGGCGTCAAAGGGTTTTTGATCTCATGGGCCATGCGGCGCGCCACTTCGCTCCATGCGGCTGCTCGTTGTGCCGCAAGCAACTCGGAAAGATCTTCAATAACTAAAACCACGCCTCGTCGCGGACCTTTCGAGTCGCGCAAAGCTGTGGCCGTCAATGCCACCGGCAGTGGCCCGCCACCGCTTTCCAATTGAGTCTGTTCGGCGGCCTGGCCGGTTCGGCGCGCACGCCGCAGCAATCGATCCACCACCAGCCAGTCTTCGCTTCCAATCAAACCGCTCAGTTTCGGATTGTCTTCAGCTTTACCGGCTAACGCGAGCATGCGCGCGGCCGCTGCATTCAGCGTCGTCACACAGTCGTTCTCATCGATTGAAACCACGCCGGTCGATAACGACTGAAGCACTGTCTCGATGTAGTTTCGTCGTTCGCGCAGCGCCAGGTTCTTGTCTCGCAACTCTGCCGCTCCGGCTTCGATACGGCTGCGGTTCTCTTCGAGCTGTGTGGTCATCTGGTTGAACGATTCCGCCAGCAAAGCTAATTCGTCGTCAGCTATCGTGGTGACGCGATGCGCAAGATTCCCGCGCGCGACCTCGTTCGAAGCTTCGGCGAGAGCCTTGATCGGAGTGGCGATGCCACGCGCCAGGTAGATCGCGACCCAACTGGAGACAAACAGCAGAATCAGCGTCATCAGTCCCAGTGTTGACAGGCCCAACAGACGCACGCGTCGCTGTTTCTTTACGAGATCCTGATAGTCACGTTCCGAACTGGTAACGAGATCCGCGAGATCGTTTGACGCGCGTTTCCGTGGGGCAATGACAAGCATCTCTGAAGCTGTCAACGGCACAGCGAGCACGTCAAATTCTTTCCCGTCGGCCAAAGTGTCGCCGGTTGGAGCACGAGCCTTGCGCGCCTCACTGAACAGCTTTTCGAGTTGCTCTGAATCGGCGGAAGACAACAGTGCGCGACTCTGCTGAATGACAGCTCCATCGCTACCTACGATGTCAACACCAACCAACTGGCCCGAAGCGACTATCTGATCGATTGTGGCGCGTCGCTCTTCCGGTGTTTGCCGGCTTAGGAGTATGACCAGCAACGAAGCAGTGTCCGACAACGTTTGCGCCTCGCTCGATAACGTCAGACGTTTCACTTCCGTCGCCTGCTGAACGATCTCGTCAGGAAAAGGATTGAACCACTTCTCGAGCGAGCGATTGAGGAACAGATAGGAAAACACCGCCATCGCGGTGATTGGCAGAAAGCTGATCGAGATGAAGTAGACGAGCAGTCGCGTCTTTACTTTCGAACCGAGTTGACGTTCCTGTCGTTCTCGGCGCAACTTGAGCAGGTTGCGAACAAAGATAAATAGGAAGACGACAAACGCGACGAAGTTGAGTGTCGATAAGGCGTAAAGGACAACGGCGTCGGCGGGCGTGTCAGGCCAGACCACAGTCCAGAGCCACAACTGCTGCGAGACAATAATCGCGAGCAATAACACCACCGTGGCACCCAAAACCCACAGCAAAACACGGCGCCGGCGTCGAATTCGTTCCCTGCGCTCGGGGGTAAGATTGTCCCGGTTTTCACTCATGCGGATTGGTTTCGAAGTTTAGCATACGGGCCTCTCCTTGGAGTGCGGCGGCGCACTCCAAGGAGCCGCAACGTCTGCTAGAATGCACGCCCCAATGCACAAGATCTTCATCAACGACGTTGGCCGGCTTCGCAGTGGATGGCGGGTGCTGCTTTTCGTCTTTGCTTTCATTGCAGTCTCGATTTTCATAACGATCGTCTTGCGAACTGTTTATGCCGCAGTAGTCGTAGGTCCGCGAATACCTCAATCGGACTTCGTTTTTGAGTTCATTTACCGGGTTGGTCTTTTGGCTGCCGCACTCGCTGCCGGATATCTCTGCGTGCGACTGTTTGAAGCACTGCCATGGCGATCGCTTGGTTTGACGCTTCACACAGGCTGGGTACGAGATCTCATCATCGGCTCTGCCATCGGCATTGCCGCGCTGATCGTCGCTGTGGCAATCGCGATGATCGGAGGCGGACTCAGGTTTTCGTTCAGCGACGCAGGAGCAACATCAATCGGCAGATCGATGCTCGGCTCCGCTGTGTTGCTGTTCGTGGCGGCGCTGGCAGAGGAGGCGATCTTCAGAGGCTACCCGCTGCAAACATTCTCACGGGCTAAGCTGGCGTTGATGGGAGTGTTGTTGACGTCCCTGCCGTTTGCTTTCGTTCATCTACTTAACCCGAATCTGGTGTCGCCCCGCGTAACATTTGTAAATACCGCACTTGCCGGCGTTTGGCTTGCTGCTGCTTACCTGCGCACGCGGAGTTTATGGCTGCCGCAGGGTATTCACTGGGGCTGGAATTGGGCGATGGGTTGGCTTTTTGGAATTCCAGTCAGCGGAGTGAAACTCGTTTCGAATCCTCTCCTCACAGCAAATGATGCAGGTCCTTTATGGCTGACCGGCGGCAGTTACGGCCTCGAAGGCGGCCTCGCGTGTACGATTGCGATGGCCCTGTTCACGTTGTTCATCTGGCGCACTAAATTGGTTTCCGCCACGCCGGAACTGAAAAAACTGACCTCAGAAGAGAACCCGGCAACGCCGCAGCCCGTAGTAAGTCCTTTTACAAGATTTACATGATTTTTCAGGATGAACATGTAAATCCTGTCAACCTGCGTTAACGCTCTCCGCCTCTTTCCCGTCTTAATCAACGTTAATGTCCGCAACACTCGACATGCTTCTGATGAACCCCCAGGTAGACGCCGCCGAGCATTCGGAAGTGACGGCGGTCGAAGCCGTGCTGGTCAGGGCGGTTTTGGAAGGCGACCGAGATGGTTTCGGACAACTCTACGGTCTCTACGCGCCGCTGGTGCATGGCATTCTGCTGGCCCGCGTGCCGCGCGCTGAAGTTGACGACCTCGTGCAGGATATCTTTCTTCACGCGTTCAAAAAGCTTCACACGCTGCGCGACGCCTCCGCGTTTGGGCCGTGGATCGCCATGATAGCTCGCAACCGTGCCGTCGATTTCCACCGGCGATCGAAAGAGACAGTGGAGATTAATGACGACCTGCGCGGCAGCGATGCGCACGACTCGAGAGCAACAGAGATTCTCGAGCTCGTTCGATCTCTTCCGGAGGCTTATCGCGAAACGTTGGTTTTGCGATTGGTCGAGGGGATGACCGGACCGGAAATCGCCGCACGCACTGGACTGACTGCCGCATCAGTTCGAGTCAACCTGCACCGGGGCATGAAACTGCTACGCGAGCGGCTCTGATTTATGGAGGGCTTATGAAAGAAGATTACTTGTGGGACAAGAGTGGTCAGCCCGATCCGCAGGTTCAAGAACTGGAAGAGATCCTGGGCACGCTGCGTTATCAGCCCAAGCCGCTGGTGATTCCACGCGACCTCGTGGTGTCTCCACCACGACGAAGAAATTACTTTCCCTTGCTCGCCATAGCCGCAACGGTTTTAGTGGCGCTACTCGCGGCAGGCGTTTGGATCCAGGTGCGCACCACCAGCGAGTCTCAGCCACAACAGGTCAAACTTCCGGCGGCAGTTGAGGAGCTTCCGCGAAATCCCGTCGTGAAGGAGTCAACTCCTGCGAACAAGCCCGCGAATTCCGCGAATAAAGAAAGCACTATCGCCTCAAATGTTAGACCACGACGACGACATAACACTTCCGCTATGAAACCGCGCGAGCGTGAAGAAGCACTTGCCGCTAAAGAACAATTGATGCTTGCGTTGCGGGTGGCCAGTGAAAAGTTGAACATCGCCCACCGAAAGACCACGACGCCTGCGAACCAGATTAAGAATCAACATCGAACGGGATGAATGGAGTAGTAGTTATGAAATCACTCTTCCAAATGATTATTAGAACGCCATTGATGGTTGTGTTGCTCATCATCACTACGGCATTCGTGGCGCGAGCTCAGGATTCAAGACTCCAAATGGGCAGTCTCGATCACCTCGCCGCGAAGGCAAGCCAGACCGTCAACGTCAACATCGACGAGCGATTGATGCGCATGGCGGCGAAGTTCTTATCCGAAAAGGATGCTGACGAAAAAGAGGTCAAACAACTGGTCGCCGGACTTAAGGGCATTTACGTCAAGAGTTTTGAATTTGATCTCGACGGGCAATATACCGCCGCTGACGTCGATTCGATCCGGACACAACTTCGTGGGCCAGGCTGGTCGCGGCTCGTCAACGTTACCAGTAAGAAGGAAGGCAACCTTGAGGTTTACCTGCTTCTGAATGGGGAGCAGATCGGTGGACTTGCAGTGCTGCACACCGACAATCGCGAGCTTACGGTCGTCAACCTGGTCGGGCCGGTCGATCTCGACAAGCTTGCCAAACTCGAAGGTCAGCTTGGCGTTCCTGAGTTGGGGATCGAATCAAAACCCAAGGCTAAGAACGACGAGAAGTGAGGATCTCAATGAAAAAGATCTTCTGCGCAATCGTTTTGCTGGCTGTGTTGACGACTGTAGTCCACGCGAAAGACGACGACTTCAAGTCGGTCGTAAAAATGATCGAACAGTTCTACAGCGTGAAGCACCAGGGAATTCCCTTTCTTGCAAAAGCCGGGATGAAGGTGGCGACCACTGCCGCGCGCATTAAAGGCGGCGAGGCGAAGCGGATTGCCGAAGCAGGCAGCATCAAGCTGGCGGTCTTTGAAGACCAGCACTTCGACGGCGACTTCATGAAGTTTCGCAGTTCGCTCAACGGCGCGCTGAACGTCACGTGGATGCCGCTGATTCAAACGCTTTCAGCGAAGGACCAGGAACAGACTTACATCTTTCTCAGAAATGCCGGTGAGAAATTCAACGTGCTGGTGATCACCATCGCCGACCGCGATGCCACAGTGGTCCAGGTCACGCTTTCCCCAAAGAACCTCGCGGTCTTGATGCGGGACCCTGAAGGCACCGGTAAGGCCATTACAGAAGAAGCGACGATTGTCGATCAGGAGTAGGTTATGCCCAGATCCCTATTGAACTTTTTACTGCTTGTCATCCTTGCTGCCGTGGCTTCTTTCTCAATCAACGCGCAGGAAGTTGAAGACACGATCAAAATAAAAACGCGCGTCGTGTTTCTGGATGCGCTCGTTAAAGACAAGAAGACGAACCTGCCGATCTCAAATCTGACTCCTGAAAACTTCGAAGTCCTCGACGACGGCAAGCCGCGCAGTATCTCCTACTTCACGCGCGAAGGTCAGGCCCGCAAACCACTCGCTCTGATTCTGATTTTGGACCTGCGCGAGGATGGCGCCGGCAGGTTTCTGAAGCGGCCCGAAATTCTCAAGGCCATGGAAGACGAACTGGCCAAACTGCCTCCGGGTGATGAAGTCGCGATCCTCGCGATGGATATCGCTGAAGACGAAGAGAGGATCTGGCTAACTGAATTTACCAACAACCGTGCGACACTCGCAGCGGCATTGGCCCGTGTGCCCGCGATGTGTGGGCCTGATGATGGTCAACCGCCGCACGGCGTTTCCAGCACGGCACAGAAGACCGACGACAGTTCCGGCAAGCCCGAAGATATCGTGCATACGGAAGTTATCAAGGGACGGAATGGCTCTACTGTCACACGTACAACCCGGCGTGATGGAAGTGTCAACGTGAAGCGAACCGATAAGAACGGCAATGTAACGATCGAGATGGGTGATGTCTACGACATGGCCGCGGCCGTGCGCGACGCCACACGAAAAGTTGAAGAGCTGAGACCAAACTCACAGACCTCAATTGTGTGGGTGTCAGACGGAATTGCGCCGATCTTTTTCGAAGACCGCGATGCGACGGAACAGATTCTGATCCGGAACAATGTCATCTTCAACTCGCTGACTGTTGAACTACGCACGTTGTTCAAGTTTCTCTTACCTGTTGGCAAACCGCTCGCTGGCTGGCTCGGCATGAGTCTCTATGGCAGCGCTAAACACCTCGCACAGAGATCCGGTGGCGAGGCAGTCAAGGTCGGGCGCGTCAAAGACTACGGCTCGGGTCTATCAAGGATCATCGGCAACCTGACAGCACGCTATAGCCTGGGTTTCCAATTGGCTGAAAGTGAAACTGACGACGGCCGCATGCACAACCTCGAAGTACGTGTGAAGGCACGCGATGACAAGGGCAAAAATCGGAAGCTCCAGGTGAGCTCAAGGCAGGGATATTACATGTCTTCAACCATCCCAAAAGAAGCCGCCGCTAAAGCGCAGTGAGGTGGCGTTAAACGAAAAGATCGGCTGGCACATGAAAATAGTTTGCCAGGGCTCGAGCGTGGGTTTTGCTAATTCCACGTTTGCCGTTGAGCACCTCGGAGGCGATACCCTTGGAACCAAACACTTCCCAAAGTTGGCTTTGCTTTACTCCACGAGCTTCCATTAAATGGTGAAGAACTTCGAGTGGCTCAGCCTCGCGCGGGTGGTAGTATCTTTGCTCAAAATCCTCAACAAGTCTTGCGAGCAACTTCAACAGTTTTTCCTCTTCCGCCGAAAGATTCTCACCTTTCTTCATGAGCTTCTCGACTATCGTCAACATTCGCTCATTCTCTTCCTCGGTCTCAATGACTACCGGCATTGTTCGCGACAGAAGTCTTCGATAGCGGACTGGATCAATTTTACGAGCTGCGCTATTCAATGTTTCCATTTTCCTAAGCGGGATAACGCCACAAAGAAGCACAAGAGGCACAAAGTTAGTGAAACTATTTTGTGCCTTTTGTGCTTCTTTGTGGCTGAACGATGACGGCTTCGCCCCTCTTCACTCCGAGGCTTAACGCAGCCGATCCGTTATTTACAGCAATCTCCAGGAAGCCGGCGCTACCCCAGATGGCGAAGAGTTCGGAGTCGGAATTCTCACCGTAAAAACTACGGAAACTCTCGACAGGTTTTTCCTTCACGAGCAGCGTTGCGCGTGTGCCTTGCAATATCTCACGGGTGATGTTGGTGATGCAGTTGCCGAACCGATCGATGTGAATGATCCGTCCTTCAACCTTCCCGTCCTTTTGGACCACAGGCATTAGGGGAATGGTGAGTCGAGCCTCATCGGTAACCGCAGCACCAAACGCTTGCGGCTTCACGCCTTTCGAAAGCGCCGCTGCGACGGGCGCGAAGATGTCTCGGCCGTGAAAGGTCGTGCTCGTCGGCTGTCGAAAGTATTTTTCTGCCGTTACGTGGACCGTTTGATGCGACGGCTCGCGATCGTAAATGTAGGTGAAGATCCCGTTATCTGGTCCAACAAAAAACTGGTCACCAGTGCTTACTACAATCGGCCGGCGCGTCGATCCAACACCTGGATCGACCACGACAACGTGGATTGTGCCGGGCGGAAACGTGCGATAAGAAGCCAGAAGCGTGAACGCCGCTGCTTCCAGATCCTGAGGCGGCACTTCGTGTGTGATGTCGGCGATTACTGCGCTCGGGTTCACCGACAAAATGGCGCCTTTCAGTGCGCCTACGAAATAATCAGCGGTACCGAAGTCGGTAAGCAAAGTAATAACGGGGAGATTGGGCGATCTCCCGCCCTCTCTCCCCGTCTTCTGAACGGTCGTGCGTCTGGTTGTCACAGAACGCTCGTATCGGTCGATGTTCGGATCTTCAAATGCTGCCCGCGGTCGAGCCGGATGTCTTTGCCGCGTTGCGTCATCACGCTGGCCGTGCCTGCGCCACCGCCGATGATCGCGCCAATGGCAGCGCCTTTGCCACCTCCTGCGATTGCACCGATGATCGCGCCGATACCGGATGCAGCTCCAACTCTGGCGGCATCGTCTTTCCTCGAGTCGCGTCCTTTGACTCCGCCTTCGGAATCGATCTCCGTGTCCTCAGCGCCCATCGGAGTTATCTCAATGAGCTCGGCATGAAGAGTCGCGGTTCGATTGTCGGTCGAACGAATCTGGTCGAACGCTAATTGCAGCTCAGCGACACCCTTAACTTTCCCCGGCCGCTTAACCTGTGCAACTCGCCCCTCAACAATGTAACCGGCATACTGCGAAGGCTCGATAACACGTGCCTGTAATCGATCACCACGCTGACTCGCGTCGGTCAACAGCGGAGTTAAGAGTTCGAGAGCGAGTATCGTGTTGCGTGGAATCGCGAGTGAGCCACTCGGCGCGACGGTGTTATCGGGATTGGTTTGAGGATCGGTATTGGTTGGAGTGGCGACATTGACGTCTACCGGTGAAGAGCCGGCGTTATCGGCTGGCGCAGAGCCGGCGTTGCTTCTTCGACGCAATCCCGTCGGAAGAGACGAGTTGAACTGTTGGCGTTCGAAACCCGCGGTGTAACCAGCCTCGAATCCCTGCTGGTAACCGTCGCGATAATCCTCGACTGGTCCCCAGGCCTCATTGTAAGAACGGTCTGCGCGTTGATAGTCCTCTTTGTTTTTGAAGTCGCGGGTCGCTCCATCAGAAACGTCCTTGAAGCCCGCGTTGTAGCCGTCTGAATAACCCGTGCGATAACCCCGTTCGAGTGCTGTTGTTTGTCCCTGTGCCGCTGTGGGAACTATAGCAAGCAGACCACTAATGCAAATGGTCAATAAAACCACGAGGGGAAGTTTAAAATGATTCATATTGTGTCCTTCCAAAATTACGACTGAGAAAGTCGTAGCGTCTTGGGAGAGCCCAACCTCAGCAACGTGCGCATGCTATCACCGGGAAGCGCTACAAAAAAGCACAAATAATTTAGCTTGGTTCTTTTGTGCAGTTTGTGCCTCTATGGCAAACTGCCTTTCAGATGCCACATTCCGCACCGGAGGTTGGCGGCCATCGGAGTTGAATTTCATGTCAGCACGCCGAGTTTACCTGGACAATAGCGCCACGACGCCTGTGGATCCACGCGTCGCGGCAGCTATGGCCCGTGCAGTGGTTGAGACTTTCGGCAATGCGTCGAGCGTCCATGGCTTCGGACAGCAGGCACGTGCGGCAATCGATCGCGCTCGGCGTGAAGTCGCGTCTCTCATTAGCGCGAAGCAGAACGAGATCGTCTTCACCTC
This sequence comes from uncultured Acidobacteriota bacterium, assembly GCA_963826255.1. GTDB lineage: Bacteria > Acidobacteriota > Blastocatellia > Pyrinomonadales > Pyrinomonadaceae > PSRF01. Next base: position 2,295,760 of record CAWGWK010000002.1, on the reverse strand, counting down.
GGGTGGCACTGAGGCGAATAACCTTGCGATTCGCGGGTTATGCGAGGCTTCGATCGGGCATGGTCGTCACATAATCACTTCGGCGATTGAGCATCCGTCGGTTGCCGGTGTTTGTCTTGAACTGGAAAAGCGAGGCTGGGAAGTAACGCGCTTGCCCGTTTACAACAACGGCATCATAAGGCTTGAAGATCTCACCGCGGCGCTCCGGCCTGACACTGTTCTGATCACTGTCATGCTGGCCAACAACGAAATCGGAACGATCCAACCCGTAAGCGAAATCAGTGCGGTTGTTCGTGAGAAACGAGCAGCGGGTCAACGACATCTTTGGTTGCACACTGATGCAGTGCAGGCCGCGGGACGAATACCCTTGAACGTTGATGAGCTGGGGTGCGATCTCGTTACGATGTCAGCGCACAAGTTGTATGCGCCGAAGGGCATCGGTGCGCTTTACGTCCGCCGTGGTGTGCGACTGCACGGCCAGAATGTTGGCGGACACCAGGAGCGCGAGCGACGAGCCGGGACGGAGAACGTTCCAGGGATCGTGGCGTTTGGTGAAGCGGCTAGACTCGCCCGCGAGGAACTCGAGCAACGATCCACGCATGACCGCGCACTGCGTGACCGCTTTGAAGCTGAAGTGCGAAAGCGCATCACGGACGTGGTGATGAATGGCGATCGCGAGCAGCGCCTGGACCACCTGTCGAACATCTCGTTTCGGTTCATCGAAGGCGAAGGACTACTGATCAACCTTGATTTAGAAGGAGTCGCTGTGTCAACCGGATCGGCTTGTTCATCGGGAACACTCGAGCCCTCGCCTGTGATCCGAGCGTTGGGAGTTGACGATGAACTCGCGCGCGGTTCGATTCGATTTAGTTTTGGGAAAGACAATACGGAAGCTGATGTTGACTACACGGTGGAAGTTTTGAGTCGGGCAGTCGAGAGATTACGTGCCCTGTCACCTCTGACTCTTGCGATTCGCTGATTACCTTGCCTTACTCTTCCTTGTTCAAAGATCATCTCGCGCACCCTCGCAATGCAGGTGAACTACCCGACGCCACGGTTGTCGCAGATGAGAAAAATCCAGTCTGCGGCGATCGCATGCGACTGTCTTTGATCGTCAAAAACGATCGAATCGAAACGGCGCGTTACCTTGCTTACGGCTGCCCTCCGACCCTCGTGTGCGGATCAGTTCTGACTGAGTTGATTACAGGCCGGACAACTGCGGAAGCGAAGCAGTTGACGCGAGCGGATCTGCTAGATGCGATCGGCGGTTTGCCTTCAAGAAAACATCATGCAGCCGCACTCGCGATCGAGACACTCAACTCCGCACTCTCGCCACAAAAAGGCACAAAAAGCACAAAAGAGTAACGCAATACATTTTGTGCTTTTTGTGCTTCTTTGTGGCTAATCAGCGTTGTGGCGTGCCGACTACTCGTGGACGCACTGGCTCAGCTGGTTCGATTGTCCTGCGTTGATGATAATTGGGCCCGCAGTACTTCTTCGGCTCCGTGCCCAGGAGGTAGGTCTTGGTTCGAATCACCGGACAGGTCTCAACGGCAATCAATCCAGTCTGCGGATCGATATCCAACGTGATCGTTCCTTCGAGACCACTATCAGGTAACGGTGGCGCTCGGCGAGGTGATGGCGACGGTGAAGGGATCGGTAACGGCGCTTCGTCCATTGGCACATCAGTATTGGGCGATGGTAGTTCCTCAGGCGTTGGTTCGTCAGTCACCGTATCCAAAGCCTGGTTTGGACCAGTGCCGTTGATGAAATACTCGACTCGCTTTACCTCGTCGCCCGGTATTGTCGGTTCGCCGGTCTTTGGATTTATGTAGATCTCTTCGATACCGGGAGGCGCGTCCCAATCACCTTCCCATTCCGGATGCTCCGCGAGCGCGACCTGCATAAAGTCAGCCCAAATCGGCAAGGCTGAATTGGCGCCCGTCAACCCCAGTTGCGAACCATCGTCAAAGCCAACCCACACGGCACAAACCAAATCTGGCGTGTAACCGGCGAACCATCCATCACGAGAAGTTCCGGTCTTTCCTGCGAGCGTACCTTTCAAACCCCGCGCGCGCACCTTCGCAGCAGTCCCGCGATTCACAACGTCTTTCATAAACGACGTCATTACAAAAGCCACATCGGGACGAAGCACTTCGTTCTTTTGCGGGGTTGGAGCAGCAATCGTGACACCATCGCCGGTCGTTATTCGATTAATCGCAATCGGGCTGACTCGCGTTCCGAGGTTCGCAAAAGCCGTATAAGCCGAAGCAATTTGCAACGGTGTTGCTTCACTCGTGCCCAGCGCCATCGCTGGATATGAACGTGGCGGTCGTGGCAAACCGGCTTTCGCCGCAAGACTCATCACTCGTCCGATGGTTACTTCCATCGCGACTTCGACCGTGACAACGTTCAGGCTATGGACCAACGCGTCACGCAGTGTCACTGGTTCATTACTGTAAGTTTCGCCAAAGTTTCCCGGCGAGTATTCCTGGTCGTCAAAAGTGAAAGTCTTTGGCTCGTCCATGTACGTCGTAGCCGGTGTGATTACACGCGGTATCGGATCGTACGCAGTATTCAAAGCGGTGGCGTAAACAAAAGGTTTGAAGACCGAACCAGGTTGCCGGTACGCATCAGTCGCGCGATTCAACTGGCTCTTCGAATAATCACGACCACCAACCATCGCGACGATCTCGCCTGTCTTCGCATTCATCGCCACCAACGCTGCCTGCACTGTGCCTGGCTCAAAACGTTTCGACTGGATCTTGTCGAGCGCAGTCATCTGCTTTGTTAACGCGGCATACGCAGCACGTTGAAGATCCATGTCGATCGTGGTGTAGATACGAAGGTGCTCGGCGCCGCCATTGCCCGCAATCATGTCGCCAAGTTGGTTCTGAACGTAATCGGCAAAATATGGCGCGTCTGAAACGTCGATCCGGCCTTTCGCTGGAACTACCTGAAGCGGTGTTGCCTTGGCTGCCTTTGCTTCGTCCTGCGTGATGGCGCCGGCCTCGGCCATCGAGTCCAACACCTGATTGCGTCGTGCGGTGGCGGTATCGAGTTTGTTGTACGGGTTGTAGCGATTCGGACTGCGTATCAGTCCTGCAAGAAACGCTGATTCTGCGAGCGTGAGAGTGGTTACGTCCTTATTGAAATAGGCACTGGACGCTTCACCAAAACCATTTATCGAGAACCCCGCCTGCTGGCCCATGTAGACCTGATTACAATAAAGCTCGAAGATCGTCTCTTTGCGGAGCCGCGTCTCGAGGATGATCGACATGTACGCTTCAGGGATCTTGCGGCGCCACGTCTGTTCCGGCGAGAGCAAAAGATTCTTGACGAGTTGCTGAGTTATGCTCGAACCACCCTGGCGCGCAATCGGTGAGTTTGGATCTGAATCGTAGCGCCTGATAAAAGCACGAATGATGCCGCGAATGTTGACTCCGTAATGCTCGAAGAAGGAACGATCTTCCGTTACCGTGATCGCCTTAACCAGGTGCGGAGGAAGATCGCTAAACCCGATCACTTTTCGTTTGGAGCGTTCCCTGCCAGTGACTGAGCTGATCAACTCCGGCTCAAGCCAAACACGCTGAAGCGAACCACGACCGTCGAGATCGGTGAGTGAACTTATCGCCTTCCCTGAACTATTAAACTGTATCCTGACGCTTTGAAACTGCTTCGCGCCGTCAACGCTCGAAGCACTACTCGGCTCGACGTTGACCGTCGTTCCATTTACTGAATAACGGCCGCGAGAGGTGTCGGCCTGTTGGGTTTTCTCGACGTAGCCGGCTCGTTTCAGAAAGGCCACCACGTCTGCTAGCGAGATCGACTCGTTGACGCGTAGTTGTTTCGGGGCCGCGTAAATGCCGGCAGTTCGAGTGAAGACTTCACCGGCGAGAAGATTGTCAATGCGTCCGGAAAAGACTGTCCAGTAGTAGATCAGGATGCCCAGTACTATTGCGCTCACGAAGACCAGGGGAATGATTACCGGCGCACTGAACAAACGGCGCCGCCACCGTCGTACGAAGCCCGGTCTCGATTCCACATACGACACGACGCGTGGATTGCGAAGATCACGACCAGTTTTGCCGGGGTATTGATTCTCTGGTGGATAACGTACTGGCATTTGTGCCGTTTGTGCCTTTTGTGCCTCTTTGTGGTCGCGCCACTGTCATCCTATTACGTAACATTCTCCATGCGGTTCTGTCAACGTTTCGTTTGACAGTAGTGGCCGCATTCGCTAACGTGGCTGGCCTCGCTGAGCGCGCCTTGAGTGACTTTGATGCCACTCTTGCTGTATGAGTCTAACACCTCGTCTTCCTTTACTTCTCCCTAATCGTGTCCGGCTCCGTTTGGTTTTATTCGCGGTGTTCGCGGCACTCGTGCTCGGAACCATCGTGTTTCACGTGCTGGAAGGCTGGTCTATACTGGATAGTCTTTACGTGACTGCCCAGACGGTGACTACCGTTGGCTTTGGTGATTTAACTCCTCGCACACGAGGTGGCCGGGCCTTCACCACAGTCTTCATGATAGTCAGCGTCGGCATCGTGCTTTATGCTCTGACGACTACTGTGCAGGCTATTGTTCACTCGGAGTTGTTCGCAACGTATGGCCGGTCGCGAAAAATGAGCAACATGCGAGATCATTTTATCATCTGTGGCGCGGGTCGCGTTGGATCGCACTTGATGCGCAGTCTGACAGCCACGAATGAAACGTTCCTTATCGTCGAAACTGATTCGGCCAAGGTAGAGGCGCTGCTGGATCTCAACATCCCGGTCCTTGCGCGTGACGCAACGCTCGAGGAGACCCTGCGCGAAGCCGGCGTCGAACGCGCGCGCGGCCTGGCGGCGTGTTTGCCCGACGATGCCGATAATGTCTATGTAGTCTTGACTGCGCGGGACTTGAACCCAAACATTCACATCGTCGCTCGTGCAGCAGAAGAGCAGGCCGAAGCCAAACTGATTCGAGCTGGTGCAAATCGCGTGGTAGCGCCGACGATCATCGGCGGACATCGCATGGCGATGGCTTTGACCAAGCCTGCCGTCGGTGAGTTCCTTGATTCGGTCACTGCCAATGATCTCGAGCTGGGATTCGAACAACTCGAAGTTTCCTCAGGCTCCTCGCTTGTGGACCGCAAACTGAGCGAAACCATTATCCGATCTGAACTCAACATCGTGATCGTCAGTATTCGACGCAGCGATGGCAAGAGCGTTTTCAATCCCAGTGGTGAAGCAAGAATTCAAAGTGGCGATACGCTGATCGCCATCGGCCATCCGGAGTCTCTGGCGAAGCTAACTGCTCTTGCGCGAGGCCGTGCGGCGGCAAAAAACGATAACGGGTTGAAAGTGACTAGATGAGAAATCTCGTAACCGGCGGCAGCGGCTATCTGGGTACATACGTACGCCAGTTCTTCTCAGCCGACGACTTTTCGCGGCGCTCAGATCTGGACGTCCGGGACGAGCAAGCCGCGGAGAAAGTTGCAGACTACGACACGGTCATTCACCTCGCCGCACACTTCGATAAGAGTCCTGACGGCGCTCGCGAATGCTTCCGCACTAACGCAGAAGGAACGGCGAACATCATTCGCAACATGAAACCGGGTTCGGTTTTTATTTATGCGTCTACGAAGGACATTTACGGCAGCAACGCCGATGGAAAGGAAGAAGTTGCCGAAGATACGAGTACAGATTATTGCGGCCAGTCGGCTTTCGAGTGGTCCAAGTTAATCGGTGAACGCTACGTCGAATACTATTCACAGCAACGTGGTATTCGCGCCTGTATCTTCCGGCTCTCAACTGTCTTTGCACGACCGTCGGAGAATAATGCACCGGGTTTAGTTACACATTACGTCGAGTCCATAAAGCACCGCGTGCCAATTCGTCTGCCGGCAGGAGTAGATCCAGTTCGCGACATTCTTTATGTTGACGACTTCTCTCGTGCTTGCCAGTCGTTTATCAAGTCGAAGAAGGAGTTCGGACTTTATAATCTCGGAGGCGGCCGTCTCAACGTTGTGAGCCTGCGCGACATTATAAAAAAAGTCGGCGCAATGATAGAGATAGAACCGGTGATCCAGGAAGATCCCGCGCTGCCTGTACCGGTACCTTTGCGTTATGTTTCCGACACGACGCGTGTCACGGAGGAATTGGACTGGCGACCTCAAATCGCGGTTGACCATGGGTTGCAAGTGCTTTTGTAATGACGAACGTGCACGCTGAAAGTATCAAGCGAGTCGTCGTGCGAGGCACGAACTGGGTCGGCGATTCATTAATGACTGTGCCTGCCCTGCGCGCTCTCAGACGCGTGTTGCCGGGCGCACATATCACGCTCGCGATTCGTCCCGGCGCTAAAGGAATCTTTTCAGAAGCTGACTTTATCAACGACGTGCTCGTCTACGATCGGAAGAGCGCGTTTTCAGTGATTCCGCAAATCCGCGAATGGCGGCGCAGGAATTTCGATCTCGCATTGTTGTTTCAAAATGCTTTTGAGGCCGCGCTGATTCCGTTTTTGGCAGGCGTGCCTGTGCGACTCGGTTATGCTACTGAATCTCGCCAAGCGCTGCTCACGCATCCACTCCAGTTGCCTGACTGGCGTTCATCACGACACGAAGTCTTCTATTACTTGTATCTCGTGACGGCGCTCGAACAAATGTTGTTCGGCAGCAGCAGTATTTGCGAAGGTGAACCTGACGCGAGCATATCAATTTCTGAAAAGCGGATAGCGGAAGCAAGCCATCTGCTTCGCACTTACAGCATTCGCGAAGACGATTCTGTGGTCGCAATTTGTCCGGGATCGATAAACAGCCGCGCGAAACGATGGCCGGCGGAAGCTTACGCCGCGTTGGCCGATCGCTTGATTGAGTCGCAGCGACAAGTGTTGCTCATCGGTTCGAAGGAAGAAGCTGAAGTGTCGAAGGATGTGATGAGTCGCATGCGGCACCGCCCGATCGTGCTCACTGGTAAGACGAGTCTGGACCAAATCACGGCAGTGCTCGCCACAGTTGACCTGATCGTGACTAACGATACAGGTCCGGCGCATATCGGAGCCGCGCTGGGTCGCCCGACGATAGTAATCTTTGGACCAACAAATCCGTTAACGACTCGTCCGTTTTCCCCGCAGGCTGAGATCCTGAGACATCCCCCGGAATGCGCGCCGTGCATGCTGCGCGATTGTCCCATCGATCATCGTTGCATGACTGCGATCACGGTCGATGAAGTGTTTGAGCGCTCGCATGCGTTTCTGAAGCGCAGCAGTTTTGCGAAAACTGTAAGGAGCCTGTGCGACTCAGTCGCGTGACTTATATGAAGCGGCCAGCAGTCTTCATCGATCGCGATGGAACACTTTCCGAAGAGGTTGGTTACGTCAATCACCCTTCGCGCTTTCGTCTGTTTCCGTATTCGTCGGAGGCGATCAGGATTCTGAACAATAACGGGTGGCTGGCGATCGTCATAACCAACCAAGCGGGGGTCGCGCGCGGGTATTTCTCTGAAGATCTGATCGTGAACGTTCACGATCAACTCAAACGCGACTTGCAGGACGCGCAGCTCGATGCAATCTACTACTGTGCGCATCATCCGTCAGTCGGAGAGCCTCCGTATCGATTTGACTGCGATTGCCGCAAACCAAAAACCGGATTGATCGATCGCGCCGTGAAGGACTTCGAAATAGATCTGCCGACGAGCTGGATGGCTGGCGACCGCTATGGCGACGTTGAGCTCGCGCGAAATGCGGGTTTGCATTCGGCGTTTGTGTTGAGTGGTTATGGGCAGGGCGAGTGGGAGTATCAACGACAGTCGTGGAAGCATCAACCGGATTTGGTTTGTGAAAACCTGCTCGAAGCCGTGAAGATGATTGTCAGTTAGACAGGATTTGCAGGATTGAACAGGATGAATCCTGAACTTCAAAGATTGCTAAACATCATCCGGCGTTTCGCGGAACGAAGAATCGTGATTGTCGGCGACGCTATCGCCGACAAATTTCTTCACGGTTCGATCAGCAGGGTCTCGCGTGAAGCCCCGGTCTTCATTTTGCGACACGATAAGACTGAAACACTGCCGGGTGGCGCCGCAAACTGCGCGATGAACCTCGTGTCGCTCGGCGCGCATGTGTCTTTAATTTCCGTGGCGGGCGCGGATGAGCCCGGGAGCGAATTGCGCGCAAAACTCGAAGCCGCCGGTATTGATATCAACGGAGTGATTGTTTCTGAAAAAGTGCAAACCACGACGAAGGTGCGAATTCTCGCCGGCCATTCGCACTCGAGCAAACAACAAGTCATCCGGATCGACTACGACGGCGCTCCGGTCAACGATGCTGAACTCCGAGAAGCGCTCATTAATAAGTTGGAGAAAACTATCGCTGCGGCAGATGCTGTCGTGATTTCCGATTACAACTATGGCGTCGTTGATGCCCGGACGATCGAAGCAATCCGAAAAGTCAGTGTCCCTGTTTTAGTCGACTCGCGTTTCCGTCTCTCAGAGTTCCAAGGATTTACCGCCGCAACTCCAAACCAGGAAGAAGTCGAAAATCTCATCGGCACGCAAATTTCCTCTACCGAACAACTCGAAGCTGCCGCGAAGGAGTTGAAGCAGCGACTCGGGTATCGCGCGTTGCTCGTCACACGCGGCGGACAAGGCATGACGTTATTGGAGAGCGACGCAACACCGCTTCATATTCGTGCGGTAGGCGCGCAACAAGCGGTTGACGTCACCGGTGCGGGCGACACTGTCATCGCTACGTTCGCGCTTGCACTCGCGTCCGGAGCATCTTTTGCCGATGCCGCGCGCTTAGCCAACTACGCCGGTGGCCTTGTGGTGATGAAGCGAGGCACCGCATCCGTGAGTGCCGCTGAACTGGAGCATTCGATTTTGAGTTCTGATGGATAGAGTTCTAAAACGCGAAGAGTTAATAAGCAGAGTCGCCGAGATCCGGCAAAACGGCGCACGAATCGTTTTTGCCAATGGCTGCTTCGACGTGCTGCACGTCGGACACGTCCGTTATCTGGAAGGCGCCAGAAAACTCGGTGACATACTGATCGTCGGTATTAATTCTGACGAGCAGGTCGCGATTCAAAAAGGTGCGGGCAGGCCTGTCCTACCTGCCGGCGAGCGGGCAGAAATCGTCGCCTCGCTCGAAGCTGTAACCTATGTCACCATCTTTGACGAACCAACCGTCGAAGAACTCCTGCTGGCATTCAAACCCGATGTCCATGCGAAGGGCACAGACTACACCGTTGACACGGTGCCCGAACGTCACGTGGTACGATCCTACGGCGGACAGGTGGCGATCGTCGGCGATCCAAAAGATCATTCGACTTCGGCGATCATAGACCGGCTCGGAGGTTCTAATGCATAAGCACTTCTCCCGCAGAGGCGCAAAGGCGCAAAGAAAAACCATTGAACCAAAATCATCCTTTGCGCCTTTGCGCCTTTGCGGGAGAATTTTTTTCTTTTCACTGTTGTTGCTATCGCTAAGTCCGGCATCTGCACTCAGTCAAAATAGATCCGCGCGTTTCGATCCCGACGGATCGTTCTGGGTAATCGGAACGCCGCCGAACGAATTTTCGGATTTCGGCGGCATAAATTTGAACGCGAAAAAGTTGAGACGAATTCCCTCGCCCGGATTGCAAACCATCGAGGGCAAGACTTATCGCTTCAAAACACTCACCGTCAAACGAAACAATTTCACATTTACAACCGTGACCATCGGCGACGTTTCTTACAGTTTTACGGGAAGGTTTTTAAAAGGCGGAATCTTCGCTGCCACATGGTTGGGCGATGAAGCCCCGGTCCTTGAAGGAACACTGACGAAGTTTCGGGGCGGGAAGAAACTGGCTGAAGCAAAACTGAAGTTCAGTTATTTCGGCGGTACATGAGAATTCTCATAGTCAAACTCGGTAGTATCGGTGACATAGTTCACACTTTGCCTTCGCTGGCTGCGCTTCGCCATGCTATGCCTCAAGCCGAAATTTCCTGGGTCGTAGAACGACGATCATCTGAAATTTTAAGAGACAACCCGCTTTTAGATCGCCTCATCGAAGTCGACACGAAGGCGTTGGGGCGCGGGCTGATGTCTGGGGAGACGCTGCGGGCACCGCGCCAGCAGTTACGTCGGTTACGCGCCTCAGCCTTCGATGTCGCTTTAGACTTCCAGGGACTTCTCAAATCTGCTTCCATAGCGCGCCTGTCGGGCGCGCGACGTGTTTTTGGGTATTCACGCGCCGGACTGCGCGAGCCTGCCAGTGCTCTTTTCCTGTCGAAGACGGTTGCGGTACCGAAACAAACCCATGTAATTCGCAAGTCACTGCTTCTGCTTCAAGGAGCTTTGGACATTCCCGTGCCGGGCGAACTTTCATTTCCGATCAGCGTAACAGCGGAGCACGAAACGGAGGCGCAACACGCGTCCGCGAATGCAGGTGGTAAGTATGCGATTCTGAATCCGGGCGGCGGCTGGCCGACGAAACTCTGGGGTGCCGAACGTTTTGGCAAACTCGCGGACTTGCTCTGGTCAAATTATGGTATTTCGTCTTTAGTTACTTACGGGCCCGGCGAGCTCGAGCTCGCGGAAAATGTTCGCCGTTCGTCAGTCTCGGGCAAAGCCCAACCAGTGAATCTGTCTTTGAAAGGATTTTATTCGCTCGCGCGTGGCGCACGCGTTTACGTCGGAGGTGACACCGGGCCGACGCATATTGCAGTGGCCGCAGGTACGCCGATCGTTGGCTTATTCGGACCGACGGAGTGGTGGCGAAACGGAAGTCCGCGGCCGGAAGATATCTGTGTTGAACGAAATGATATTGACTGCCGCGTGGACTGCCATCGCCGTTCGTGTTCAAAATGGATCTGCATGGACATTGAAGTCGAACGGGTGATGGAGGCTGTGGCTCGAAGACTTGACCGGATTTGACTTTGCGCCTTTGCGTGAGAAGTTTTCCTCGCAAAGGCGCAAAGGCGCAAAGAAGAACTTGAAAGATGCGAAGAGGTGGAACGTGGATTCAACGCTGGCGGGTGCCGCTCGGTTTTCTTTGCGGCGCAGCGTTCATCTTCTTCGCGCGGCCCACGCCGACCGCTTTACTAATCGGAGCATCGGTCTCGATTCTCGGTCTGGCACTACGCGCTTGGGCCGCCGGCCACATCCGAAAAAATGCACAACTCGCTACTTCAGGTCCGTATGCGTTCACACGCAATCCACTCTACCTCGGTAGCTTTTTGCTTGGGCTCGGATTCACGATTGCTTCGGGCCGGCTGCTCCTGGGCGTGCTTTTTGCTGCACTCTTTCTTGGCATCTATTTACCTGTCATGCGCGTCGAAGCCTCCACGATGGCCCAGCTCTTTGACGAAGACTTTGAAACGTACAGGCGATCGGTACCTCTGTTTTTTCCGCGGATTACTCCGTTTCGCCAAAACGAGTCGGCTGCTAACAAATTCGATGGTACTCTTTATCTTCGGTACCGGGAGTACCGGGCGGCACTTGGGCTCGTCGTTGCCTGGGGGCTGCTGTTAATTAAGACTTACTATTTCTAAGTTGCGAATACCCCTCAAAATCATTAGCTTCGTTCTCCTGCTAGCGCTTGCAATCGGCATCGGTGCGAGTGCCCCGTTCGCATATGCGCAACGGCATGATCCAAAAGCAAGACATTTCGAGCTCGGTGAAGAACTCCACTTCGAAGCGGAATTTTCACGAGCACTGCTGCGCAAGTTGGACGTCGCTGATCTAAAGTTTCGCGCAACGCGCACGCCTGTCTCGGCTGAAGCGCAGGAAGCAAAGCCTTACGCGTTAACGTTCAGCGCTGATATTGCGAGCAAGGGTTTCTTAGCGCGCCTATTCAATCTCGACTTTCGCGAACGCGTCGAGTCTACAGTCGAACCGGTATCTTTCACCGTTGAAAGAACAAAGATTCTGGACGAACAAGGCAAGCGGGTACGCACGACCGAGTTGACGTTCGATCGATCGCAGGGCAAGATGACCTGGACCTCGCGCGATCCAAACAATCCATCCGCCGAACCGCGACGTGCCATCGCCGATTTCTCGGGACAGTTGCAGGACGTGCTGTCGGCGATTTACTTCATTCGCACGCAGCCGCTCGCAGTGGGAAAAACGTTTGAGGTCTTTATCGGAGACGGAGGCCGTGTTTACAGGATTCCAGTCAAGGTTGTTGAGAAGAAGCGAATGAAGACGATTCTCGGTCGTGTCGATGTGCTGCGAGTTAATCCGGAACTGTTTGGACCAGACAGGCTGATCGATGAAGAGAAAGGTGAGTTCTCGATTTGGATCACCGACGACGCCCGGCACATTCCAGTTGGCGGACGGATAAAAACCGATTACGGCACGTTTGATATCAAGCTAAAGCGCATCATCACCAACCCGGTTCAGCAATAATTTCCCGCATAGGCGAAAGGCGCAAAGGCGCAAAGAAAGTTGATATTCTTTCTTTGCTCCTTTGCGCTTTTGCGGAAGAACCATCGTGCAAACACCACTGATCATCGGACATCGCGGCGCGTCTGCCGTCGCGCCTGAAAACACGATGGTCGCTTTTCGCGAAGCGATGGCGGCGGGCGCGGATGGAATCGAGTTTGACGTTCGTCTCACACGCGATGGTGTTCCAGTTGTCATACACGACAGCACACTTCGACGCACCGGCGGATTGCAGCGTCGCGTTGCTGATTTGACCTCGTCCGAACTCGAGCAGATCGATGTCGGTAGTTGGTTCAACCAGAGATTTGCCCAGGCGACAGTTCCCCGTCTCGAAGAGTTGCTTACTCTCTTCGAATCGAACGATCTGTTTCTCCATCTTGAAATGAAGTCCGACTCGGCGTCAGAACATACGCCGTTAGCGGAAGCATGTTGCAGGCTAATCAGCGAACACTCGTTCAAAGAGCGAGTAATCGTTTCGTGTTTTGATCATGCGGCGCTCAAGGTGGTGAAAAGTATAGATTCCGAAATCAAAACGGCGGCTCTTTTTGAACCATCTTTTTCGAACCTGTCGGTGTTGTCAAATGAGCGCATCATTAATCAGGCGATAGTCGTTGGGGCTTCGGCGCTGGCGCTTCATCATCGACTCGCACGCAAGGAGTTGGTTGACAAAGCAAAACTTCTCGGGTGGGGTGTCGCGGTTTGGACGGTTGACGATCCGGCATGGATCGAGCGAGCGCGATCGATCGGTGTCGATGCTTTGATTACCAACAATCCTGCCGCTATGCTGGCTCATCGATGACTCGTTCCTTGCCTCAACTGAACCGGTTCTTCGTTTCACCCGACTTCTCAGTTCACTACCGCAGGACCAAACAACTTCTGTGGCAAAGCCAGGCAAGTTCAGGTTACTCACTGATCACCACTCTCAATGGCCAACTCGATTACACACTCGATAGCAAACAGGCGACTCTCTCAGGTTCGGAGTCGATTGTTCTCGAACCCAATACCAGCGTCACGATGAACGGCCGGCAGGTTGAATTTCTCTTTCTCACGTTCTCAGCATCGCTGGTCCTTCAGCATGCAACGGCTATGCGGTTGATCCCTCCTAAATCGATTGTCACCTTCACCCGCGAACACGTGCACGGAGATCGAAAGCTCGACGGTCTGCTTTCGGAGTTTGTTTCGGAACTTGCTGCCGAAAAGCCTGGCAAGGAAATAGTTATGCGCGCGTTGGTGGAACAGGCGTTGGTCCACCTGCTGAGAAACTACTCAACGCCGCGCCGTTCCGAAGAGCTCGAGCTTTCCCGCGTTGGGCTGGTTGACAGGCGCATTCGACGCTCTGTTGAGTTGATGCACACTCAACTCGATCAGGACCTCACGTTGAAAGCACTGGCCGCCGCTTCCTACCTTTCGCCGTTCCACTTCGCGCGACTCTTCAAAAAACTTACCGGAGCTTCGCCTCACAACTACCTCGCCGGCATTCGCGCGGCGCGAGCTCAGTTGTTACTCGCTGAGACTGATCTTTCAGTTACTGAAATCGGCGCGCGTGTTGGTTACTTGAGCGGCAGTCACTTTACAAAAGCCTTTCGCATCGCCACTGGCGCCACACCGCGCGAGTTTCGCAAAGGCCTCATCTCGCGCGATTGATTACTTTTGTTTTTTTGTGCCTCTTTGTGGCTAAGCAATGCGTCGCCAATAATGAGCAAGATTCGTCGGTTCTAATCGTCGCGTGCCCGCTATCATCCTTCCACACAAAGGAGATCAACCAAGATGCCAGTTGAGAAACAAGCCGCGATCAGTCCTGCCGAAGGAAAGTTAGGAGTTCTACTTGTCGGATTGGGCGCAGTCAGCACCACTTTCATCGCCGGCGTTGAAGCGATCAAAAAAGGTGTCGCTCAACCGATCGGCAGCGTTACACAAATGGCCGCGATTCGTCTCGGCAAGAGAACCGAGAACCGCGTGCCCTTGGTCAAAGATTTTGTTCCACTCGCGGAACTGAAGGATCTTGTTTTCGGTGCGTGGGACATCTTTCCCGATTCAGCGTACGACGCAGCTTTGAACGCAGGCGTGTTGGAAAAAGAACTCCTGGGCCAACTGAAAGAACCGCTGCGCAAGATTAAGCCGATGAAGGCAGTCTTCGATCAAACTTACGTGAAGCGACTCAGCGGAACGAACGTCAAAACGGGTAAGAACAAGTTTGAGTTGGCCCAGCAACTGATCGATGAGATTGCCGAGTGGAAACGGAAAAACAAGTGCTCGCGGCTGGTGATGATCTGGGCCGCATCAACCGAAATCTTCTTAAAGCAGCATCCGGTACACAAAACGATCGAGTCGTTTGAGAAAGCAATGCGCGAGAACCACAAAGCGATCGCGCCGTCGATGATCTACGCCTACGCCGCGCTGAAGTCGGGGATTCCGTTCGCGAATGGTGCTCCGAATCTCACCGTTGACATTCCCGCATTGATGACTCTCGCGGACAAAAACAAACTCGCCATCTGCGGCAAAGATTTCAAAACCGGTCAAACGTTGATGAAGACCATCATCGCTCCAGGATTGAAGTCGCGCATGCTCGGACTACACGGTTGGTACTCCACAAACATTCTCGGCAACCGCGACGGTGAAGTGCTCGACGATCCGGATTCCTTCAAGACGAAGGAAGAGTCGAAGTTGTCAGTGCTCGAATACATTCTTCAACCGGAAGTCTATCCGAGTTTGTACAAGGACTTTTCACACGTGGTGCGGATTAACTATTACCCGCCGCGCGGCGACAACAAGGAAGGATGGGACAACATCGATATCTTTGGCTGGCTCGGCTATCCGATGCAGATCAAGATCGACTTCCTCTGCCGCGACTCGATACTGGCCGCGCCGATAGTTCTCGACCTTGCGTTGTTTCTCGATCTGGCTCAGCGAGCGGGTATGAAGGGTGTGCAGGAGTGGCTTTCTTTCTACTTCAAATCTCCCCAAACTGCTCCAGGGTTGTATCCCGAACACGATATTTTTATTCAACTCATGAAACTTAAGAACACCTTGCGGCATCTGCGTGGTGAGGATCTGATCACCCACCTCGGACTCGAATACTACGATTAAAGTTTCACGCAAAGGCGCAAAGGCACAAAGAGAGAGCCGCAAAGGTCACTCCTTCTTTGTGTCTTTGCGCCTTTGCGTGAAACCGTGTCTGCCTGCGTGAAAACGTGCAATTATTGTCAGTTATTGTTTGACAGGAAATGTCACGCCCAGTTGCGTTCCTCACTCCTTTTACATAGCGATTCTTGCTTAACACGATATTTGTGGTGACATTTTTGGTGGAGTTGTATATATAGCATCCGGTCGCCTTCCGTTTCAGGCGCTGAAAGTCGTGTTGGCGAACCTTAGCATCTTCCCCCCGCATCAATTTGATGTGCGGATCGTTCCTTGCTAGTGAGGCAATGGGCCAGAAGGTTTTAGGCCTAAGGAGCGAGCCGATGTTAGCTGAGTGCGACGTGACAACAATAAGAGACATGAATAATACAGGTACAGTTTTCCTCGATCCCGATCAAAAGAGCCCGCGTGCTCAGGATTTTGAGGAGCGGTTGACTTCGCGGATCGTGGGTCAGGAACGCGCGGTCAGACGCATGAGCGGTCTGTATCAAATCTTTTTGGCGGGCATGAATCCGCCGAACCGGCCAATCGGCACAATGCTGTTTCTCGGACCGACAGGTTCCGGAAAGACACGCGTGATCGAAGCGGCCGCTGAAGTGCTGTATGGCGATCCGAACGCTGTGGTCAAAATCGACTGCGCGGAGTTTCAACATTCACACGAGATTGCCAAACTGATCGGCTCACCTCCGGGATATCTCGGTCATCGCGAAACTTCGCCGATGCTCACACAGGAGAATCTCGACCGCATGCACACCGACGATATGAAAGTGTCGCTGGTGCTGTTTGACGAGATCGAAAAAGCTTCTGACAGTCTATGGCAACTGCTGCTCGGTATCCTCGACAAAGCCACGTTAACTTTGGGCGACAATCGTCGCGTTGACTTTTCGAAGGCGATGGTCATCATGACCTCAAACCTCGGCGCCCGTGAGATGTCGGAACTGATATCCGGCGGCATCGGATTCGCACCGGGCAAAGGTTCCAAGAGTCCAAACGACACCGAAGTGGACCAGAAGATTTATCGCACGGCAGTCGAAGCTGCACGGCGCAAGTTCTCACCTGAGTTCATGAACCGTATCGACAAGGTGGTGGTCTTCCGTTCGTTGAAGGAACACCATCTCCGGCAGATCCTCGATCTCGAATTGCAGGCAGTCCAGGATCGGATCATGCAATCAGCTGGGACCAAGTTTGTCTTTCAGTGTTCCGACACGGCGAAGGACATGCTGATGAAGGAAGGGTTGGATTTTAAGTACGGCGCGCGTCACTTGAAGCGAGCTGTCGAGCGGTTCCTTGTGTATCCGCTATCAAACCTTGTAGCTACGGGCCAGATCGGTTTGGGAGATCTCGTGCACGTTGACGTCGATGGCGTCCGCAACCGATTGATCTTTTCAAAGAGCTCCGGCGGTGCGTTGATTCACGAAATGGCACCGGGCGCAGACTCATCTGAAGGTTCAAGTGAATCGTTGTCAGGTGGTGTTGGATTGCCGATTCCGCAGGCCTCGAAAGCTGCCAAGAAAGGTCATGGCCGCGGAGAAAAAGTCGAGAACTAGGCCACGGGTTACGTTTAGAAATCCATCCACAGATTACACAGATGATTAAAAATAATCGGTGTAATCTGTGGATGGTTTTATTTTTGGCCTAACTTTCTTAGTGCTTCGTACGCGGCGTGAGAAAGGTAAGGATCTGCCGCGGTAGTCGCTGCTCTCAATGCTTCCGCAGCCGACGGATCGCCGATCAAACCCAACGACCGTGCTGCCTCACGTCGCACGTCATCCGGAAGCTTTTCATTCTTCAGTACTGAGACTAGTGCCGGAGTGCCGGCGCGACTCCCGATCTGCCCGAGAGCCGCAGCGGCTGCGCGTAGGACGAAAACATTTTGCTCGCGCTTACCTTTCCACTTTGCAGGCGCTGATAATTCCGGCGCAAGCGTTCGGACCAGGGCCACCACCGCGGCATGATCACCAATTTGCCCCAATGCAACTGCTGCGGCGCCGCGCACACCGTCTTCCTTATCATTTACCAATCGATCGAGTAGATAGGTAGTTGCTTCGAGGCTGCGAGTGAGGCCGAGTGCGTAAGCTGCCTCACGGCGCACAAACTCGTCTTTGTCGCTCAGTAGCGGGGTCAGGGCCGCAACACTGTCACCGGGGCCGATTGAAAGAATCGCTTTCGCAGCCGTGGCCCGAATAATCGGCGATGCATCCTTGAGCGCAGGAATCGCCGCTCGCGATGCGGCGTCTGTACGCATGCCGCCGAGTTTCATCACTGCATCACGCCGTTCTTCCTGATCGGAAGAACTCAACCGCTGCCGCTGTTTTTGAATTTCGATTTGAACCGGCGTGAGGTTTTCCTGTGCCACAACAAGGATGGGAAAAAGCCACAAAGAGGCACAAAAAGCACAAATGATTACTGAACGCTCAAGAATGTTCTTCAACTGCATTTTGTGCTTTTTGTGCCTCTTTGTGGCTATTCACATGTAGGCACCCACTTTCGCGGCGGCTCGTCTTTCGGCCTTGCGGCGAACTGCTTCCCATTCAAAAGCCTGGCGCGCACGTTGATTCTCGTGAGCGTCAGCCAGGGCCGCTAGGACTTCATCGTCGAGGACCAGGGGCGCTGGTTTTAATCGCCGCGTAGACTCGATAAGTGAGACGTAGTCCAAAACTTCTCCCAGCTCGGACTCCGTCAGTGCCTCGAGTTTTAAAGCAAGAAACTGGCGTTTGCTCCCGGTGTTGGCCATTTTCGTGCTCCTTTTACTGTTTTGCGGGAGAAAACTATACACAGGTTCACGACGATTTTCCAGAATTTACAGGATTTATCCTGCTGGTCCTGTTAATCGTGTACTCCTGTACTAGTCGATTCTGGAGGCGAGGCCGTGAACCGTATCAACGATCAGCACGGCAATCGGGGGATAAAAAATCAGATCAAAAATAATGCTCGATTGAACAGATACGATGCGATGGCGAAACAGCAGGGTTATGTCGCTGAAAAAGTCCTGCATGTGCCACCCGATATACAGACCTATTCCAAGACTCAGCCCCCAACCCACGAGAAGAAACGTGTACGCCGAGAAACGAGTAAATGGCTGCTCCGGCAGCGAGTCCTGACTAATAATCGAAGCCTGAATCGGCTCTGGTTTATATGTGTAGTGCGCTAAGTATTCACGCAAGCGATTCGTGAGATGCCAAACGCCAATCACAAACAGCGTCAGCACGATCACACGACCCATCGTTGAAAACACCTGCCACAATTGCGGCCGCATCATGGCAAGGAAGAAGGTTGACAGGAACAGCGAAACAGTTGTGAACACCGCTCGCTGACGTTCACGGTTCTCCTGCCGATCGCGTTCGAGAACTTCGTTGACTAAACGATCCCATTTCGCCTGCACCGCCAAATTGCGAGCGCGCTTCGCATGCGGGTTATTCGAGTCGAGAATCGAATAACTGCGGTTCTTCTGCGCCTTCAATTGATCGTCGTAGTAAGCACGCTCCTGCGGATCGCTGAGCGTGTGGTACGCCTTGGATAGTAAAGCAAACTGGCGTGCAGCTTCGGTGTTTGGATTTACGTCCGGATGACTTTTGCGCGCAAGTTTCCTATAGGCCGATTTGATCTCGGTCTGAGACGCATTGGTCTTGACACCCAAAATTCTGTAGTAGTCAATCACTGTGCTTGTCTAACTCCGAAAGCCAGCGATGGATGCCAGGGCTAGCTGAGGACACCGCGTCCACTCGCCCGAAAGTATAACATCATGCGCAAGCATTCCAGCCCCCGATTTGATGCGTATTGAGATGGTGAATTTGGCTGAGGGGGGTGCCAAAGGGGAGCCGGGAAAAACCTCGAGCGGCATTCGAGGGGGCGAGGACATATAAATAAGGCGACTCGCACCCTTTGGCGGGTTGCTTTTGCTAGTACAACCGCCATGCCATTGTTACTTTTTCAAAAACACTAATAAAAATGCGTGGTCGCTCGCCCGGGACATCCAAAAGTGTGAACAGTCGAGGACACGACTGTCTACCGCTAACGACACTACCCGGAAGATTTCTCCCGCAAAGGCGCAAAGGCGCAAAGCGCTACCGCGTTTCCAAGACCTTTCTTTGCGCCTTCGCGCCTTTGCGGGAGAGATATTTCTTCCTTCATTTTTGACTGGCTCGGTTGACTATCCGGAGAAGAGTTCTCACCGCGATTCCCGTGGGACCTTTCGATCGATACGGCTTTGCCTCGTCACCCCACGCAGTACCCGCGATATCGAGATGCGCCCACGAGATCCCATCAGCAAACTCCTTGAGGAACGCCGCGGCTGTTATCGTTCCTGCTTTGCGGCCGCCGACGTTTTTAATGTCAGCAATGTCTGACTTGATCTGTTTCGAATACTCCTTGTCGAGTGGTAGCTGCCAGAACTTCTCGCCCACTTCCCTTCCCGCGGCAATGATCTCGTCGATCAACTGCTGGTCGGTTCCCAGGACGGCAGCGTTTACGTCGCCGAGCGCCACCGAAACGGCGCCGGTCAAAGTCGCCATATCAATGATCTTTGTCGCTCCGAGTTTCTTTGCATACGCAATCGCATCAGCTAGGATCAACCGTCCTTCAGCGTCGGTGTTGATGACCTCAATCGTCTTACCGGTCATTGCTTTCACAACGTCTCCCGGTTTGGTCGCCTTACCCGACGGCAAGTTTTCCGTGCAAGGCGCAACACCCAAAATCGGAATCGGAGGCTTCAGCTGCGCAATCGCTCGCATCGCGCCCATGACCGTGGCGCCGCCAGTCATGTCGTATTTCATCAACTCCATATTCTCGCCGGGCTTGAGTGAAATACCGCCGGAATCAAACGTCACACCTTTACCGACAAACGCCAGTAATTCTTTGCTGTCGCTAGCCGGAGTAGTGGGTGTGTATTTGAGAATGATCAGTTTCGCCGGTTGTTCGGACCCGTGCGACACACTCAACAACGAGCCCATGCCTTCCTGTTCCATTCGTGCTTCGTCCAGCACGTCCACACTCAATCCGAACTCGTTGGCGATTTCGCGGGCGCGTTCCGCCATGTCAGTCGGGGTCATGTAAGCGCCTGGTTCGTTGGCGAGGTCTCGGGTGAAGTTCACTGACTCACCGACGATCTTTCCCACTTTCACACCTTGTTGCAGAGACTTCTCTTCCGCACCCTCAATCACGACGACCAAACGATCGATCGTCTTCTCTTCTTTTTCTACAGTCCGGTATTTATCAGGATCAAATAGTGCAATGAACGCACCTTCCACTGCGGCTGCTCCTGTTTGCCCTGCATCCGCGGAACCTCGAGGAAGCACGGCAAGGGACTTGACGTTCTTGCTGCGCAATGAACGAACCGCAGTGCCGGCCATCTGTGAAATCTGTGCGCTTTTGTAGTCGGCAGGTTCGCCTACGCCCACCAGAAATAAGCGGCGCGCCTTCAGCTTGTTATTTCCAACGAGGTGGAAATAAGCGACCTCGCCTTCTTTGCCCGCAAACTCTTCGGCATCGAGCGCGGAGCGCACCAGTCCTCCGGAGAGTTCGTCGAGCTTCTTTACAAAACCTTCATCGGATTTTTCGTTCTTGAAAACGGCAACCGCCAAAGCTTGCACGTCAAGCTCTTCAATTGGTCCGGGACTGGCTTCAACTTGCATGGTGAGTACGTTCTCCTGGGTTTGGGTTTGGGATGCAGTTTAGAGTTCAAGCTTTAGCTTGTGCTGCAAACAACAGCCTAAAGGCTGAACTCTAAACTAAATTACCGATTACGTTCTTTGAGCTGGGCTCGTGTTTCTCTTTCTACTGTCCGCTTTAGCTCGGCCTCTCTCTTGTCATACATTTTCTTGCCGCGCGCGATTCCAACCTCGATTTTAATCCGGCCGTTTTTTAGGTAGAGCTGTGTGGGAACGAGAGTCATTCCCTGTTTTGCTGTAGCTTCATCCAGTCGGGAGATTTCACGTTTGTGAAGCAGCAGCTTGCGAGTTCGCAGTGGATCGTGGTTCTCGCGGTTGCCATGAGAATACGGCGAAATGTGTGCATTGAACAACCACGCCTCACCCTCGCGCACCGACACGTAAGCTTCCTTAAGCTGTACGCGCCCTCCCATAGCACTCTTTACTTCAGTGCCGGTCAAGACAATGCCGGCTTCGTACTTATCCGAAATATGATAATTGTGAAAGGCAGCACGATTGGCTGCTAAAACTTTTTCTTCTTTCACTGCGTCACTCTGAGATCGAGCACATCGTAACGAGTAATAATCCCGATAATGCGTCCATATTCTTCAACCAGAACGGCCGGACTCGTTTGCAATCGCCGAGTCACCTCGCTCGAGCTTGCATCGACGTCAACCGTGGGAAAACTCGCTTCCATTACTTCACTTACCGGTGAATTCAGCAATTCCCTGTTACGAACAACTTTCGCCAGACATCGATTCTCACGGAGTGAACCTACCACTCGCCCTTCTTCCAGAACCGGAATCTGAGTGACTCCGAGCTCATCCATCCTTTGCAGTGCTTCACCGACAGTGTCCGACGGCGTCACCGAAACTAACGTCTTCGGAGCCTGCGGCTTCTTCGTTCCAGTGATCAATCCGGCCGTGATCTTTTGCGGCTCCAGCAGGCGCTTCTCTTTCAACCACTCATCGGAGTGATGCTTGCTTAAATAATGCTCACCCGTGTCGCAAACAATGAAAACTACGGTCGCGTCTTCGTCCAATCCCTTCGCCACGCGCAATGCAGCGGCGAGGTTCGTGCCTGTCGATCCGCCGCAGAAGATTCCTTCCATTCTTCCGAGCAAGCGCGACAGCTCAAACGATTCGCGATCCGTTACGTTGATCACCTCGTCGACATACTTGATGTGAACATTAGGAGGGACAATCTCCTGGCCAATTCCCTCAACTAAATAAGGCGTGGTCTCGACGATTTTTCCCGTCTCCTTGAAGGTCTTGAAAATCGAACCGTAAGGATCCGCGCCGATGATCTTGATCGCTGGATTCTTTTCTTTAAGAAACCGCCCAGTCCCTGAGATCGTGCCGCCCGTTCCGAGTCCGGCGACGAAGTGAGTGATCTTGCCTTCAGTCTGTCGCCACAACTCGGGACCGGTAGTACGGTAATGCGCTTCGGGATTTGAAGGATTCGAGTATTGGTCAGGGTAGAAGGAGTTGGGAGTTTCTGATGCGATCCGCTTGGCTGTCGAGACGTAATGATCCGGAGTTCCTGGTTTAGCGGAAACGGGAGTTATGACAACATCAGCACCGAGCGCTTTTAAATAACGCGACTTCTCAACGGAAGCTTTGTCAGTCATTACAAAAATGCATTTGTAGCCCTTAACTGCGGCCGCGATTGCCAACCCGATCCCAGTGTTTCCCGACGTTGCTTCGATTATTGTCCCGCCGGGTTTCAGAGTACCTTCGCGTTCAGCAGCCTCAATCATCGCCACGCCAATCCGGTCTTTAACCGAATAGCCCGGGTTGAGATTCTCCATCTTCGCGAACACTTGTGCTTTCACATCTCGAGCGAGACGGTTGAGTCTTACTAAAGGCGTATTTCCGATCAAGCCGAGAATATTTTCCTGGAATTCCATCAGAGTCTCCGACGAGCCTGGTATGCGGACCTATGTATATAACAGAACCCACAAAGAGGCACAAAAGCACACAAGATTGAACTCAATTCATTTGCGCTTTTTGTGCCTTTTTGTGGGTTTAAAATGTTAGGACCCGGACGCGCTCTCCCCTTCGCATCCGGGCCCTGACAAGGCCACTCATCTTTCAATGTGTGACCGATCCTGTATTGACAAGCTTAGTAGCGTCGCCTGTCTTTCTCGCGAATCTTGTAGGTGTAGAGCGCTGCTCCGCCTCCACCTGCGATAGCGCCAATGATTGCGCCCTTCTTACCACCGATCAGCCCGCCGATTACAGCACCGCCACCAGCGCCCGCAGCGGTCGTGATCTTGTCACGATGCCGATCCCAAACTGACCTGTCCTGGTCCCAGTAATCGCGATCGCGATAGCGTCGCCCGTCTCTGTACGCTTCGCTACGATACCGCGTATCAGCGACGCGTCGTTCGTAACGTCTGTAATTATCAAACCGTCTCGTTCGTGTTTGCGCTCCAGCCGGAATCGCGGTAAAAATTAGTGCCAACAAACAGAAGATACTTAACAATCCCTTTTTCATTCCTTGCTCCCTCCGTGCCCCCTATTTGGCAATGGGTGTGCCAATGATCAGTGACTTCGTATTCGCTGGTTTTTTGCAGTTTTATTGATACTTGAGCTAAAAATGGTGGCAGTGACGTTAACCATTCCGTGCGGATCATGTGAGGTGATTCACCTTTTGGGGTAACAGCCCGATCATCAACAATGAAGACGTTAATTCTGAACAATACGCAAATTAGAGAGCTGCTGCCGATGGCGGATTGTATCGAGCTGATGTCGGATGCTTTGTCAGCACTTGGTCGCGACGAAGTGCATCAGCCTTTGCGCACGATAATTCGGCCGCCGAACGCACGCGGTCTGCTCGGCCTCATGCCGGCTTATCGCAGTGGCGAGGGAGGCGCCTTCGGACTGAAGTCGATCTGCGTCTTTCCGGAGAACCCATCACAGGGCAAAGACGCTCACCAGGGCGCGGTGATGTTGTTCAGTCGTGACACCGGAGAGCTACTCGCGCTGATGAACGCTTCCGAGATCACGGCCATTCGCACGGCAGCAGTGTCAGCAGTTGCAACTCGTCTGCTTGCTCGAGAAGACGCGCACGAGTTGGCAATCATCGGCGCAGGCGTGCAGGCGCGAACACATCTCTCAGCACTCGCCTGTGTTCGTTCGATCACACGTGTTCGTGTAGCCGCGAGGAATATGGAACATTCGCAACGGCTCGCGGAAGAGATGCAGCCTAAGGTTGCGTTTGCTGTAGAAGCAGTGCAAACGAATGAAGAAGCGGTGCGTGGCGCGGATCTAATTGTCACGGCCACTTCCTCTCTTGAACCTGTAATTAATAAGAAGTGGATCTCTCCAGGCGCGCACATCAATGCCATCGGAACGCATTCGCCAAGTTCGCGGGAGATCGACAGCGCCACGATGGCTGCTGCGAGAATTTTTGTAGATCGGCGTGAGTCTGCGTTGAATGAATCCGGAGATTATTTGCTAGCTGCGAAGGAAGGAGTCATTGGTCCGGAAAATATTGCAGGAGAGATTGGTGAGTTGTTAATTGGAAAGATGTCAGGTCGTACGTCTGCAACCGAGATCACGCTCTTCAAGTCTCTTGGGTTGGCGATTGAAGATGTCGCATGTGCCGACTATCTGTACCGGAAAACGAAAGCGCAAAATGCGGGCTGTTGGGTCGATTTCTGAACTTATCTTGTTAATCCTGCAATCTTGTAAATCCCGTCTAAAGCGCGGTTCGGTACGCGTACCACAAACCAAACACGATACTCACTACCGCCGCTGCCATCTGCATTCGATGATGTAAGCTCGACAAGTTTCGCGATGTAAGTGCAAACGGCAATCCTATGAGGCCGGACATCAAGAGCATTCCAACGATCGAACCCAACCCGAAGATTGCAAGATAAAGAAAACCCACCCAAGCCGAACCGATTTGAGTTAATACCAGCAACGTCAACGCGCCGGAGCCGGCCAACCCGTGCATCATTCCGATGAGCACTGGCTTAACGCCGATCACCGAGACAGCATGGCTGTGCTTTCGTTCCTCTTTGTGACGAGTCTCTGATTCGTGGAAGTGAATGTGAACGTGAGACATGCCGTCATGGCTATGCTTGTGGACGTGAAGATCATCTCGCTTACGCAATGCGCGCCACAGCGCAGCAGTCCCGAGTCCGACGATCATCACCGCCACACCAAATTCGAACCAGTTGCTGACACTCTCCGGAATCGCAATTCGAAACGACAACACGACCACGCCAACAATCAACAGCGACGCCGTGTGCCCAGCGCCCCACAGTGCACCAACCAGTGCAGAACGCACAACGTTGCGTTGCTGGCTCGCGATGGTTGAAACGGCGACGACGTGATCGACTTCGGTCGCGTGCTTCAGTCCAAATAACAGACCAAGTCCTAAAAGTGTGAAAGTGGTGAACATTTCCTGGCTAAATCAATCTGTCTCCAGTCACCGAAACGTAATCCTGACGGTAGTGACATCCGCGACTCTGTCGATTGTGCTGCGCTGCTTGCGCCACGATCAGCGCTACTTCCACCGCATTGCGCAAACCGATTAATCCGTCAGACAGCTTCGTCGTTCTGTAAAAAGTCTCGATCTCATTCCACAGATGTCGCAACTCGCGGATCGCTCGCGACAAGCGATCGGCGCTGCGAACGAGTCCCACATAGTGCCACATGATGTTTTGAATTGTCTGCATGTCGCCTTGAATCAGCGCCGGATCCGGTTCAGCACTCAAACCACTCTCATCCCACGAAGGAATATCTTCAAACTTAGGCTTCTGTCCGTTCGTTTCCGCACTGATTGCTCTTTCGACCTCCAACGCTGCTCGATTTCCCCAAACCAAACCTTCAAGAAGCGAAGTAGAAGCGAGCCGGTTTGCGCCATGGACACCTGTGCAACTGATCTCGCCAACCGCGTACAAGTTGCGGATCGTCGAACGCGCCCACTCATCAACCAGCACGCCTCCGCAGAAATAATGTGCAGCCGGCACGACAGGTACGGGCTCGGTCGAGATGTCGAGACCAACTTTCAAACACTCGTCGTAAATAAATGGAAATCTTTCTCGAATCGCATCCGCGGGCATGTGTGAAGCAATGTCGAGCAATACGTACGAATATCCTTGCGCCTCCATTTCGTGATGAATCGCGCGCGCAACCACGTCGCGTGGCGCGAGGTCTTTCCATTCCGGCGAATAGCGCTCCATGAAGGGCCGGAGCTCAGGCGTCAACAACACTCCACCTTCACCACGAACAGCTTCGCTGATCAGCAAACCTTCCGCGCCAGGAGCAGCTAACGCTGTCGGGTGAAACTGCACGTATTCAGCATTAGCGATACGCGCTCCGGCGCGATGGGCCATTGCGAGGCCGTCGCCGCGCGCGCCTACCGGGTTTGTAGTGTTGCGGTAGATTCGCCCGAGTCCACCTGTGGCCAGTATTGTCGTGCTCGCGAGATAGCGGTGCACTGTCTTTTCCGCGCGATCGAAGACATAACATCCGTGACACGCGATTTCCCGATAGTTGTCGAGCGGATTGCGTGAATGATGTGGAAAAGTAATGAGGTCAACTGCGGTCGCCTCCGATTTGATCGTGATGTTTGGACGATCGTTGAGTGCGGCTACAAGACCTTTCATGATCGCGCGGCCCGTTGCGTCGCCCACGTGAAGAATCCGGCGCCGCGAATGGGCCGCCTCCTGTCCCCAAACAGGCTCGCCTTCCGCCGTGTGATCGAAAACTACCCCGGCCGTACGTTCGAGGACTTCGTTCAGCAGTTGCGGACCTTCGTCAGCGAGAATGCGTGCGGCTTTTGGCGAACTCACACCGGCGCCAGCGGCGACGATGTCTTCAAACAACAACTCGGAACTATCGTCAGGACCGCGACCGATGATGCCGCCCTGCGCGTAGCGAGTGTTTGACTCGTGAACGTCGCCTGCTCGAGTAATGATGGTGATTTGGCGCTCAGGATTTTGAGCGAGACGAAGAGCAGCGGTTGCACCGGCAATTCCGCAGCCGATGATCAGCACCTCGATATTTTCCATTTGTCATTTTCCATTTTTAGTTTGTCATTGAACTCTAACAAAATGACAAACGGTAAATGGAAAATGATAAATGGAAATGATCAGTCCTCTCGCCCGATCTCGAGCATCCGCTGCACTGATAGCAACGCTCGCTTGCGGACGTCTTCCTCGATAAAGATCTCAAACTGCTCTTTCTGTAACGATTCGAGCGTGTCTTCGAGCGTGATCTGATTCATGTGCGGGCAGCGCACGCTGCAAAGCCGCAGCATCTCCTTCTCGGGATTCGCTGCCGCCACGTTGTCGCCCATCGAACACTCGGTGAGTAGCAAGTAGCGCGGTGCATTCGTCCGCTCCACGTACCTGATCATCGCGGTCGTGCTGCCGGAATAATCTGATGCTGCAACAACCTCAGGACTGCATTCCGGATGTGCGAGGATCACGACATCCGGAAACTGCTTTCTCACGTTCTGAATGTCATCGACACTGAACTTCTCATGCACTTCACAGCGCCCGGGCCAACCAATCATCTGGTAGTCGAGCTCGTTTGGAAATCGCATCCGAGGCTCGCGTGTGGGAAAGATGATCTGCTTGCCGGTTTCACGCGCGACGTTGCCGGCGAGGTATTCATCGGGAATAAAGATCACCTTGTCAGTGTTGAGTGACTCAACAACCTTGACCGCATTCGACGACGTACAACAGATGTCAGACTCCGCTTTTACGTCAGCATAAGTGTTGATGTAAGTCACAACCGGAACGCCCGGGAATCTTCTCTTCAGCTCGCGCACGTCTTCAGCAGTGATGCTTGCCGCAAGCGAACATCCGGCTTTCAACGAAGGTATAAGCACCTTCTTGCTCGGATTAAGAATCTTCGCGGTCTCCGCCATAAACTTCACGCCACAAAAGACGATGATGTCTTTGTCAGTTTCCGCGGCTTTGCGACTGAGCTCGAGCGAGTCGCCGACGAAATCCGGAATCGAATGGAAGAGCGCCGGCTCCATGTAGTTGTGACCGAGTATGACGGCGTTCTTTTCAATCTTGAGCCGGTTGATCTCCGTGGCTAACTCTGCTTTGAGACGCAGTTCGAAGTCCGGCACTGTATCAGCCAGCATCCGGCTTAGCTTCTCGTACATCTCCTCATTTGTTGTGTCAGTAATCATTCTCTTTCAACCGACAAATTCCAGACTCACATCAAACACCTTCGGCGAATGTGTCAAAGCGCCGACGGAAATGTAATCGACGCCGGTGCCGGCAACTTCGAGCACATTTGCGAGTGTAACGTTGCCAGACGCCTCCAGCTTGGCTCTTCCCTCGCAAATAGCCACCGCCTCGCGCATCGTCTCAATCGACATATTATCAAGCAGAATGCGTTGAACTCCGAGCCGCAATGCTTCGCGCACGTTGTCGAGCGAGCGGGTTTCAACTTCAATCTCGAGATTCGTCTGCGACGCGCGCACGCGTTCGACTGCCGCGCTTATGGAACCAGCGAAGTCGATGTGGTTGTCCTTTATTAATACCATGTCAAACAGGCCGGTGCGGTGATTCTGTCCGCCGCCAAGCCGAACGGCGAGCTTGTCGGTATGCCGCAGGCCGGGCGCGGTCTTGCGCGTGTCGAGAATAATCGCCTTCGTGGTCGAGACAGCATCGACAAACTGCCGCGTCAAGGTGGCAATTCCCGACATGCGGCCGAGGAAATTCAGCGCTGTCCGTTCACCTGTGAGTAACGCTCGCGCTGAGCCTTCAATTTCAGCGAGCACTGTGCCGCGAGTGACGTTTGATCCATCGCTGATGTTTGCGATGAACGTAACGCGCTCACTCAAGGCAAGCATCACGTGCTTAGCGACTTCCAGACCAGCAACGACACCATCCTGCTTCGCAATGATGCGTCCACGCAGCGAAGCATCCGCTGGCACAATCGTGTCTGTCGTGACATCGCCCGATCCGATGTCTTCCGCGAGAGCACGCCTGATGTATTCGGAGATTTCGAGAGGCAGTGCAGGACTCATTTTGTGGTTCTGGGCCAAGGAGTATCTTGCAACATGCCGCGGCTTCCTGCAAACACGCAGTAATACAGGTAGTGGCTTAATTCAGGAGTTTTTCTCTGCGGAACCTCTGCGTATCTCGGCGTTCTCTGCGATAAAGGCTATCTCAACGCAGAGGCCGCAGAGATTCGCTGAGGGCCGCAGAGAAAAAACTCATATTAAGCCACTATCGTAATACAGTTTAGAGTTCAAGCTTTAGCTTGCTCGCTAAAAGAGAAGCCTAAGGCTGAACTCTGAACTTATCGCACAGTAATCAAAACGTCGCGTCCCTCCTGCGCCTCATTTCCTGAAAAATCAGTGGCGATGATCCGCAGCAGGTAATCCCCTTTCGGCAATTGCGTCGTGTCCCAAACACCCGGCGCAGCGCGTCCATCGCGCACAGTGTTCGTAACCTCGTAGAGAAATCTTGTTGTCTTGCTACCGTAGACGGTTATTCCGCTCTCTGCTGCATACGCTACCTTCGTCGCTTCTCGATCGGGAGGCAGGCGATTGAAGAGTATGTTGATGCGCGGTTCCGCGAAACCAGGCGCCGGGGTCTCATCAGCATGGAGAATCTGATAACCGATCCCGTACAGGCCTAACCGCCTACGAGTCGC
Source organism: uncultured Acidobacteriota bacterium (assembly GCA_963826255.1). Classification (GTDB taxonomy): domain Bacteria; phylum Acidobacteriota; class Blastocatellia; order Pyrinomonadales; family Pyrinomonadaceae; genus PSRF01. The sequence goes on along the minus strand of CAWGWK010000002.1, from coordinate 2,265,930 downwards.
ATTCATATTTGTGCGATCGAATGCATCAACAACGATCCGCACTGCGCCGCTGACCAGCAAACGCCCTGCTTGCTTCTCAGTCAGCCGATTTCCTGCCGCGTCGAACAGTTGAATACCATCCTTCTCAATAATTGGAGGAATGCTGTCGTTGAAGCCTACCGGTGACAGTGTTAGCGGATTGATCTCGCCGCCGGGTGGTCCAATATTCATGTGTACGTGGTACATCCGGTTGACCGTGCCGACAGCATCGCCCTGGCGGAAACGTGTACCGCGCTTGATGCGCACGCGCGCGTCGTTCACTTGAACAAAGCGACGATCGTCGAACATCTTGCCGTCTTTATCGCGCCCGACGTGGATATGAATGTAGGAAACAACTCCGACGCGCATACCTTCGTTGAGCGAACCAAAACCCCAGTTCGGCAGCGGGCTCGTAACTTTCTCCGATCGCACCGCCCGAACGACGTCACCGTAAGCACCAAAGACATCTAGTCCGCTGTGCAAGTGGTGACGGCTGTCGGTGGAGTCGAAACTCCCGCGGACTTCGCCAATGGTTGCAACCACTTCGTGCGGACTTTGCTGCGGATCGAGCGGCCACAATAACGATTGTTGATTGAGAGTCTCGTTAGTGAGTCTTGGAAGCGGATCGACTATCGTGGCTGTTGCTGAGACAACTGTCTGGTCCAGTTTTCGAACGAGATAGTTACCGCTGTCTGCAACGTAAAGTTCTGCGGGTCGATCGCTGCGCGGGTTGATCGCGATACCTGCTGGTTGGTTGAAGCCGTCACCGGCGATCTCGCGAACAGTGCCGTCGGGAGCGATTTGAACAACGCGTGATCGATCAAGTTCGGTAACGTAGATGAAGTTGTCGTGTGACAGTGCGAGCCCGACGGGATTCGAAAGTTCCTCGTTCACCGGTAAAGTGGTGACATTACCTTCCGGAGTTATTTTACGTAGACGATCATTGCCGGTATCGGCAACGATAATGCTGCCGTCAGTTGTGACGGCGATACCGCTCGGCGTATCGAAGAGCGCCGTTGTTCGATCACCATCTGCATATCCGGGAGTTCCACCGCCGGCGTCGGTACTTACTCGCCCATCCGTCGCAATCATACGGATGCGATCGTTGTAGGTGTCGGCTACGTAGATGTTGCCGCGCGCATCCACTGCAATCCCCATCGGACCATTGAACTGTGCTTGCGCTGCTGGTCCATCGACGTAACCCGCAGTGCCGTCGCCCGCGACCGTTGAAACCTCACCTGCTGCGGTAATTTTTCGTATGCGATTGTTTCCGGTGTCCGCCACGAACAGATTGCCGTCGGACGCGAGAGCGAGACCCGAAGGTGTGTGGAAAGACGCAGCGACTGCGACCCCGTCGGAAAATCCTTCGTTACCTCCAGCCAGAATCGTGACAGTCCCGTCAGGCGCGATCTTGCGAATGCGATTACTCTCACCCGCGTCAGTGACATAGACCGTTCCATCAACACTGACCGCAACACCAAACGGATCTGAAAACCCCGGCTGCGCTCCGTCCCGAAACGCCGGCGAACCATCGCCCGCGAGTGTGGTGACGTGCGCCTTCCAGCCGAGCGGCGTCGGCAGAGGCTTGCGTCTGAACCGGAACACGATGAAGGCGGTTGATCCGCCGAGAATGATCAGGAGTAGGAGAACGACGACGAGTCTGCGCATTTTTTCAACTAGTCGAGGAAGGCTTCCGGCTGCGCGAGCATTTCTTCCATCCGCGCGATGTAACGGCCGACGTGCAGGCCGTCCATCAATGAATGATGCACCTCAACGGAGAATGGCATCAGCGTGCGTTCGTTCTCTTGCATGAACTTACCGAAAGAGAGCTTGGGCACTGAGTCTTCCCTTCCCCACCTTCGGGCGTGCGAGAAACTGGTGAACGATATCCAGGGGAGCGTTGTGCAGTGGATGCGTGCGTCGTCTTCGTGTTTCGGCCTGTATGTCCAATCGCCTGTTCGTATTTCCTCGACAGCTCGCGTTGCGCCTTCCATAAATTTGGTGAAGCTCTCTGCGTAGTCGAAGTAGACAAGAGTGAACGTCTCATTCGGCAGGATCAAAGTGGTGCCGCCATTAATCACGTCATGGACCAGCACTTTCCCCTGGCGCAAACGATAACGAAACGGCTCGATCTCATTCGCTGCTCGGAGTGCAAGATAGTGGTACGTCAACCAAACACTTCTGCGTTCACGTTTGCGCAGCTCTTTTAATAGGTTAGTAACGTCGAGGCGTGTGCAAACATTGAAGTAAGGCTTATCGAAGGGAAGGAAAAACTCAAACACCTCACGTCGCGGCCAGGTGGCTAAATCGATGTAATGGGGCATGACGATGGATTGTAACCCGATCGCCTTGATCTTTGGTTGTGGGGGCATGGTGGTTTTCGTACGCAGTTCTCGCGTTAATTAAATGGAGACCAGCGTGGTCTCTCGCTTCAATAGCTCGACATCTACCATCCATGCTCGTCCATGGGAGGCGAGTGTGTGACCCACCCATACTCCCAATTGAAAAGGAGAATATTCATGCAATCAATCGGTAAGTTTAGCCTCCGCAATCAAGGCGGTTTTGTCACCAAACTTCAATGCGTGTATTGGGATGAGAACGGAAACAAAATTCATTGCGATGGCACCGGTACTTTTCCTATCGGACAGTGTGAATCGCTGGATCCCGGTAAGGCGAATCCGCCAGTGCCGGATGGATCTCCTGTTTCGGTCTACGCGTTTGTTGTGTGGGGTGACGATAACACCGGCAACCAGCTCTTCACGTATCAGAGCGGTAATTCAACTACCGCTAATTACGTAATTACCGGAACCACACTCGACAACCAGTTGGGCGTAACCGGTATCGGCCCGAATACCTGTAGCTGATACCGCAAACGCAGGCAACTCCGTCAGCGATGAATGATGGACGTGAGAGGCTGGTGCCGGAGAGTCACCGGCATCAGTCTCTGCCTGATCCCTAATCAAAGTTTTTGGAAGCACGCGAAATCAGCGATTGATCGACGACGTCTCAGCGGAAGAATGAACGTTGAAAAAGGAGATAGCTCATGCAATCAATTGGTAAGTTTAGCCTGGGAAACCAAGGTGGTTTTGATGTCAAACTTCAATGCGTTTATTGGGATGAGAATGGAAACAGAATCCTTTGCGCAGGTACTGATAGTTACCCTCTCGGGCAGAGTCGATCGCTAGCCCCCTGTAACGCGAATCCGCCGGTACCGGATGGGTCTAACGTAGCTTTGTACGCCGACGTCGTGGCTGGTAATGATCAGATCGGCTCCCCGATGTTCATTTACCAGCAGAACAGCGCAGTTGAAGCTAGCTATCTTATTACAGGAACTACACTCAATAATGATCTGAAACTAACGAATGTTGGCGTGCCGCCCTGGAACAACTGGTCCGAAAACATCGTCCATTCTTTTTCCGGCAGCGATGCTTATTACGCTCCCACCAACCTCTCGCAACTTCAGGCCATTGTAAAAGCCGCCGCAGCGGCTACCGGGGCGACGCTACGGACATCGGGCCAGCGCCATTCACAACCACCGTTAGTTGCCGCCGACAATCGCACAACTCCCGTTTCACCGACGCCAACCTGGCTCGTCGATCTTTCGTGTTATGCAGACCTTGGACCAAATGGGGACCAGCGCATGGTGCTGAATGCGTCACAACTAAAGGTTACAGTGAACACAGGCGTTCTCGAGGATGAGTTGGATGCGTTCCTTACCGCTAATAACCTAATGCTTCGAACTGTTACCGCTGGTGGTTTCTTCAGCCTTGGTGGGATGACGGCCGTTGACGTGCATGGCGCGACTGTGGACGCGCCAATCTTCGCCGAGACTGCCTCAGCCTTCACGATCATGGGCCCGGATGGCGTGGTGACGACAATGGACGAGAACTCACCAGTCATAGGTTCATGGAAGCCGTTGCAGTTCGCTCGCGTCTCGCTCGGTGCTCTGGGGATCGTGACCTCCGTAACGTTGGATGTAATGCCGAGACCCTGGGCCACAACGTTGGCGCCCAGCAGAAAGAGCTACACGTTAGAAGAGAGTCAGTTTGTTGCTCTATTCAAGACGTTGCTTGCGACACCAAATTCACGCGTAGAGACTTTCTTCAATCCCTATTCCAGCGCATACCTCACCTTGTCGTGGGACGTCGATGCCTCGCCAGCAACGAAAACACCGAACAGCGCGCCTACGGTCCCGAACGCGTGCACGCTAGCGGGAAACGACGAATTCGGTGCGCCTAATGAAGGGCCGCTTGTCGAGCCCATCGCGGAATCCGCCGGAATCGCGGCTCAGGGATCTGGCTCAAAGGTTCTTGCGTCGCTCGTTATGGACGCGGCATTCAATACTATTGAGAAGCTGTTCGACACGGCCGCGGCGGCTTATTCGGATATGTGGCTGACCCAGGCGGCCCGTGTCATGTTTATGTCCTATTTCGTTGAACTGCCGGCAGTTGACGACGCCGGGCTGAGCCGCGTTTGGCAGGGGTTAAATGCGGTGGTGAGTCGTCTCAACAGCTCAAGTGACTTCATGCTGGTTGGTCCAATCGAGTTTCGTTTTGTGAAGGGCGGCGACAGTGCAATGGCGGGTACCTACAGCACAAACTCTAATTCGACGTTCGTCAATCTCGATCTCATCGCGTTCGTAAAGGCCACTGAAGCGTCCGCTTACCCTACTGCCGTGCTGAGTTTCTTCGCCGACATAGAGCGCGCATGGGTTGCGCTTGGCGGAATGCCGCATAACGGAAAAATGTATGGCTTCTACAATCCGGCTAGTGCAGCAGGATCTTACACGCCGCCATTCAATCCGGCTTTCCTTGCGAACCTCGCGACGCGGCGCGCGGATCGGATCAAAGCGTTCGACGCTTATCGCCAGGAACGCGATCCCAGCGGTATTTTCTGTAACCAGTTCGTGGCTGCGTTATTGGGACACCCGGCGAGCTAAACGATGAGCGAATGCTGTTGAATGGTGAGGACGAGTGGCTCCAGCCCGCGAATGCGGGCGCAAGCATGTTTACTACGCCCTCTGGATGAGATCGCGCCCGCAAACAATGGCGGGGTTTTCGGACTCGCCCATCGGCCTCGCGACCTTCCTTCTCGATCACGATAGGCGTAGTCTGGAGCTCATCGCGCGCGCGTTCGATGGAAAGACCGAGGGTCTGACACGTGACGACGTCCTCGACAACGTCACGCTATTCTGGCTGACAAACACGGGGATTTCGTCAGCTCGTCTCTATTGGAAGAATAAGCTTCCCTTTTTCACTCCCAAGGGTGTCACCGTCCCGGTTGCCGTGACCGTCTTCCCTGACGAACTCTACCAGACGCCGCGGAATTGGGCAGAGCGGGCGTATCCTAAGCTCATGTATTACAACAAGGTCGCTAAGGGCGGACACTTTGCGGCCTGGGAGCAACCGCAACTTTTCTCTCAAGAGATCCGAGCCGCATTTCGATCGCTCCGTAGCCAGAGCTCGGACTAAGGATTTACTTGTCATAACCTTTTGGACCAGTGCTTAGTGATGCCACATTAGGCATTGGTCCAATACCGCAATTTTGAAGGAGGCAGTTATGAGACGAATAGGTTTGTTGCTGGTTGCAGTTGTAATGCTGGCCGGCGTGGCTATCAGCATAGTTCCCGCATTCACACACACTGATCAAACGGCCGCGCCAATCTTCGTAAAAGAAATCCCCCGGGGATATCGCGACTGGAGGTTGGTCTCTGTGGCTCACGAAGAAGGCGACCTCAAAGATATCCGCGCGATCCTGGGTAACGACATAGCGATTAAGACATATCGCGAAGGAAAGCTTCCCTTCCCGGAAGGCGCAATCATTGCCCGAATAGCCTGGAATCACGTTCCCTCGGAGGAGAACAACAAAGTCTTTGGGCGGGACCAATCTTTCGTGGCCGGTGCCGAACCGCCCTGGTACCTCCAGTTCATGGTCAAGGACTCAAAAAAGTACGTAGCGACTGGCGGCTGGGGCTACGCTCAATTTGATAAGGATGGCAATCCTCCCCCAGACTCAGATCTCAAAAAGTGCTTTCCTTGCCATCAGGCGATCAAAGATCGCGACTTCGTCTTTACCCGTTACACACATTGATTGAGAAATAACAGAAACGGAGGAGAACACACATGACCGAACAAGACAAAACACCAATTGACATGAAGCTCGAGGTCGTGACGCTCGGCGTTTCAGATGTTGACCGCGCGAAGGCGTTCTACGAGAATCTCGGCTGGCGGCTCGACATTGACTTCGCTGTGGGCGACTTCCGCGGTGTGCAGATGACACCACCACACTCGGAAGCCTCGATCATCTTTGGCAAGGGAGCCATATCCCCCAAGCCTGGCTCGACCCAAGGCCTGGTCCTCGCGGTGCACGACATTGACGCCGCGCGCAACGACTTGGTCGCCCGCCGCGTGGACGTGAGCGAGGTCTTCCATTACGCCGCCGGCCCCTTCAACAACACTGTGGAGAAACCACGCGTCAGCGGGCGCGACCCGGAAGGTCGTTCCTACTTCACGTTTGTTTCGTTTGAAGATCCGGACGGGAACGGCTGGCTGCTCCAGGAGATCACAACGCGTTTTCCCGGCCGCGAGTGGAAGTCGACGCGAGCACAAACCACGGACGTCGCGTCACTTGCAGAACTCCTCCACGAGACGGAGCAGCACCACGGCAACTTCGAGAAGACGCACGGCCAGCATCAATGGTGGGACTGGTACGCGCCCTACTTGAGCGCCCGTCAAAACGGCAGCGGTCCTGAGGAGGCGGCAGCCGCAGCCAACCGCTACATGGACGAGGTCCATCATGTTCGCTGAACTCGTTAAGGATCAAACTGAGTGATGACTGAAGAAACCAAATGCGATCGTCGTAGTTTTCTTGGCTATGCAACCGGTACCGTTGCTGCTCTTGAACTCGCAATCGGTTGTGCGGCCGCACAAGCGAGCCCGAAACAATCGACTGAAGCGGTATTTAACTCATTGAAGCAGATCAATGCCGGCGTCCTCAATATTGGATATGTCGACGCCGGCCCTGCTGATGGTCCAGCGGTTATTCTACTGCACGGCTCGCCCTATGACATTCACAGCTTCGCGGATGTCGTGCCGTTGTTGGCTGCGCAAGGATACCGTTTGATCGTTCCATACTTACGCGGTTAGGAACAATTTAGGCTGCTCGTAGCAGCAATTGACCTTCAAAAGTCTGGCAAGCAAAACTCTGGCAAGGAGCCAATTCGAGAGAACCTCGTATGCCACTTTTTGCACGAGGGGCATAGCACTCAGTACTCCCGGGCGTCACACAGTCGGAACCGTCCCACCGTCGATCACAAACTCGCTTCCTGTAATGGACGAAGCCCGATCCGATGCTAAAAACGCTACTAGCTCGGCAACCTCCTCCGGCCGATTAGGCCTACCAAGTGGAATACCACCCAATGAATCCATAATGCGTTGCCTCGCTGCGTGCTGAGTGACACCTGTTCGGGTGGCGATTTCGTTTACCATTCCGACGGCAGCATCTGTCTCAGTGTAGCCAGGGGCAACTGAGTTCACGCGAATGCCTTGCGGGCTGACTTCTTTCGAGAGTCCTTTGCTGTAGTTGGTCAATGCCGCCTTGGCAGAAGCGTATGCTAGCGTAGCTTCATAGAGCGGGAGCATTCGTTGGATCGACGAGATATGGATGATCACGCCCGAAGCCTGCTCCAACATCGAGGGCAGAAAAGCACGATCGAGACGAACTGCGGCGAACAGATTCGTATCAAACGCGCGCTGCCAATCGTCATCGGACAAAGCCAAGGCGCCGCCGCCGGGAGCTGCCGAACCGCCCACGTTATGGATCAAGATATCAAGACTCTTGAAGCGATCTGTGACAGTCTTAACAACGTGATGTATTCCGTCTGGATTACTGACATCTGCTTGTACAAAACCATCAGCAGCGGCGTCTGAGGGAAGAGATCGCGCTGTAGCAAGTATGTTTCCTCCGCCGCGAATCAAACGCTTAACGATGGCTTCGCCAATACCTCGCGTTCCACCTGTAACCAGAATTCGCTTACCCTTGAATTCAGTTTCGGCCGCTATTTCCTGATCGTTCGGCATCTTGGCCCAATCATCCGAGTCGCTGGTAAAGAGACACGTCGGGCAAAGCCTGATGTCTCAAACTAAAGGCGTGGTTTTGAACCGCTATTCAGGCCGAAGCCGCCATCTCGCCTTTGATGAAGGCGAGCAAGTCCGCATTGATTTGCTCTGCGTGCGTGGTCGGCATGCCGTGTGGGAAACCGGGATAGAACTTCGTGGTGGCATTTTTGAGCAGCTTTGCTGAGAGCGGACCAGAATCTGCGAACGGTACTATCTGGTCATCCTCTCCATGCATCACCAGCGTTGGTACTTCCATTTGCTTTAGATCTTCGGTGAAGTCGGTTTCCGAGAATGCTTTGATACAGTCGTATTGGGCTTTGATACCGCCCATCATTCCTTGCCGCCACCAATTGTCACGCACGCCTTGTTTGATTTCTGCGCCGGACCGGTTGTAACCGTAAAAGGGCAGGGTAAAGTCCTGGTAATACTGTGGTCGGTTCTTAGCCGTGCTTTCACGAATCTCGTCGAAGACTTCGATCGGAAGTCCGCCCGGGTTCTTGTCGGACTTAACCATTATCGGCGGAACGGCGCTGACGAGAACGGCCTTCGCGACTCGTCCTTTTCCGTAGCGCGCAACGTAGCGAGCAACTTCACCGCCGCCCGTCGAATGGCCGATATGAACTGTGTCGCGTAGGTCGAGCTTTTCAACCAACTCGTTAACGTCGGCTGCATAGGTGTCCATCTCGTTTCCGGTGACCGTTTGTGTCGAGCGGCCATGACCTCGTTGGTCATGCGCGATTACTCGATATCCTCGATCGAGAAAGAACATCATCTGAGCGTCCCAGTCATCGGCTGATAGCGGCCAGCCATGATGAAAGAACAGCGATGGACCTTCGCCCCAGTCCTTATAATAGATCTCAGTCCCGTCTTTGGTAGTAATAGTAGGCATTGAATTTCTCCTTTAATGATCAATCATGACTCTCGTGCACGTGCCATGGATTCTTCGCAGGTGTGAGCCCGAGCCTGACAGCAATCTTCACCAAGTCAGCGAGCGAGTCAGCCTTCATTTTTTGCATCACTTTACCCCGATGGGCTTTCACCGTTATCTCGCTTATATCCAATTTTAGTCCCACCTGTTTATTCAACATTCCGGTGACAATTAATTTCATCACGTCACGTTCGCGAGGAGTGAGTGATGTGTAACGTTCACGAAGCGCTCGCATTTCACCTTCGTCACCGAGTGCCGCTGAACTGCGCTCGATTGCATGGCCAATCGCGTTCAACAATGCATCGTCGTCGATTGGTTTTGTAAGAAACTCGACAGCTCCGGCTTTCATAGCCTGGACCGTCATTGGGATATCACCATGGCCGGTGACGAAGATGATGGGCATGTCGATCCTATCGGGTGCAATCAGCTTCTGCAGTTCGAGACCATTGATATCCGGAAGAGAAACATCCAGCACCAGGCAACTCGGAACAACCGTTCGTGGGCGAGCGAGAAATTCTTCTGCCGACACAAACGTCTCCACTTGCCACCCGGCAAAGCCGATCAGCGTTTCCAGTGATTCCCGAACCGAGATGTCGTCGTCAACAATGAAGACGATTGATGTTGCTTCCGCTTTACTCGGACTCGATTCGGAACTCTTTGTGCTCGCTGACTTCATATAGATGCTCGCTAGAAGGGTGTCATTCAAGTGCGGCGCTAAGCGCGTTACTCAGCGCCGCCTCGCTGAATGGTTTGTACAGACATTCCGTAGCACCTTGCCCAAGCACTAGGGAGCGAATAGTCTCATCTCTTTGAGCCGTTATGAAGATAATTGGTATCGCCTGACGGCGATTCTTTAACTCCTGCTGAAGCTCGGGCCCAGTCATCCCGGGCATGGCGATATCGAGAATTAAGCAGCTAGTTTGACCGACGCAATCAGACGCGAGGAACTCTTCCGCTGATGGAAATGCCCGTACCGCAAAGCCGAATTCTCGGAGCAGGTCGGGCAGTGATTCGCGGATGGACTCGTCGTCGTCAACCACTGAGACAAGTGAAGGTGTTGTTGTCATAAATGTGTTATGCCAGAGGCACCTGCCTCGGCAACCCCCTTGAATTTGACGATCATGATGGGAGCAATCGCTTTGAGGGGCTCCTTAATCAGCATGCGCCGTATATCGAAAGGCGTCTATAGTACTTAGGTATTGGGTTGTTGTGTCAGGCATCGGGGCAGTGCCCGACGTAAGGAAAGGTGTAAACGTTGACCACCATAACGCCCTTTTACGTCGGGTTATTGTCCCGGAGAACTTCAATTTCAAACCGCGGCGGCGCGAGGAATCGAGAATGAAAATGTTGCTCCCGGACCGTCATTCAACGTGGCTGATAGACGACCATGATGGTTGGCAATGATCGAGCGACAAACGGAAAGTCCGATTCCCATACCCTCATTTTTGGTTGTGTAGAAAGCGTCGAAGAGTTTGTTCATGACTTCCGGATCGAAACCAATTCCCACGTCTTGCACCGATAGTCGTACTTGACCGTCCTCGTCCGGTTCGGTTTTGATCAGCAACTGCCTCGGACGATCATTAACGGTGCCCATTGCGTCTGATGCGTTGCGCACAAGGTTCAAAATGACCTGCTGAAGCTGCACCCGATCACCTGCGACTAGTGGAAGGTCACCGGCTAACTCAGGTTGCAACACCACTCGACTTCTCTGAAGCTCACTCAGCGATAGCGCAATGACCTCATGGGTGGCCTCATTTAGATCGACGGGTTCGAGCGTGACCTCTTTCTTGATAAAGAGGGCGCGCAATTGGGTGATTACATCAGCCGCACGATGACCATCACGTATCGTTCGCTGCGCGGTTAGTCGCGCGCCTTCGATGTTTGGAGGATCGGCATCCAGCATCCGCACACATGTGCTCGCGTTGGTGATGATGCCTGACAACGGCTGGTTGACTTCGTGCGCGATCGACGCAGTTAAAGCTCCGAGGCTGGTGACTCTGGCCATGTGCGCAAGTTCCGACTGCAATTTGCCGAGTGCCTCTTCCGAGAGCCGACGTTCCGTCACATCCTGAACCGCTGCGATGTACTCCAGTTGACCATCCTGATCTCTGGTCGCATGAGCTACTGCATGCAGGTGCTTGATCGAGTTGTCAGGCATCAGCAAACGGTATTGCCATTCAAACTCGCTGGTGCCTTCCCGTGCCTTCTCGATCATTTTTTCAAACAACGACATGTCTTCCGGATGGACTCGAGTACGGATCAACTCAAGCGTCACCGGCACACCGATCTCAAACTCGTAGATGCGATAGAGCTGCTCTGACCAAGTTATATCGTCTGTTTCAGCACGCCATGAAAAACTGCCAATTGAGCTAAGCCGCTGCGCTTCGGCGAGGAAGGCCTCGCTCCGACTTAGATCCTCCTCGACAAGTTTTCGGCGCGAGACATCGGACGTGAATCCGACCATGCGAAATGGTTTGCCCTGATCATCGAAAAACATCTGGCCATTCGTCGCCAGCCAATGGAGACTGCCGTCAGGCCATTTGACGCGAAACTCTACCGCCACTTCTCCGGTTCCCTGGGCGTGATTGATGGCCTTGAGAAGTAGCGGCCAATCCGGCGGATAGATTAGCTTCTTCCAGCTCTGGTACGTCCCGTCGAAACTCCCGGGAAGTATGCCGTACAGGGCTTCCTGCTCGGGCGACCAGAAGTTGACGTCTTGTTGGATGTACCAATCGAAAGCCATGGCGCGCGCGGACTTCTGCGCGAGGTCGAGAAGCTCCTGCTTTTGCTGCAACCGCTCGACTGCACGCCTGCGCTCGGTGGTGTCCTCATGGATGGCAACTACAAACCGAGGGAGACCTACCGAATCCCTCAACAGTGTGAAAATCACATTCGCAAACACTGAGCTGCCGTCCTGGAGGATGAAATGTTTTTCCTGTCGGAGACTGTTGCGTTTGCCTTCGCCTAACTCTCGATACGTCGCGGCATCTGCTTCGCGATCGTCGTCAGCGGTTAGCTGGTTATAAGTCTCAGGAAAGCCAAGCCTCTCCTGAGTAAGGCCGAGCATTGTTTGGAGTGCGCGATTGGTTTGGATGGGCGTATCCGGTTGCTGCAAATCAACCAGGGCAATACCGACGCCCGCCTCGTCAAAAATTGTCCTGAAGCGCTGCTCGCTTTCACTGAGCATTGACTGCTGAGCTTGCAGTTGTGCGATGGTACGATCGCGCTGAGCCTCGGCCCGTTTTCGGTCCTCAATGTCGAATGCGGCCACATACCATCGAACGATACGTCCGTGCTCGTCGAGCAACGGCTTGTAGTGCACCAGGAACCAGTGATATTGCCCATCGTTGCCCAGAACGCGCTGCTCAGTGCTGAATGGTGAGCCACGCCTCAGCCCTGCCGCGCGGGGCGCGCGGACTCTCTTAAAATCCTCTGGGTGGATGACACGATCCCGATAGTCCTCTTGTTTTACATCCTCCAGACTAAGGCCGGTGTAATCCATCACAGCCTGATTGACATACTGGACGGATCCTTCGGTGTTCAATACGTAAATGTGTGTAGGAATGGTGTTGATGATCAGGTTAAGATTGCGTTCGACAGACTGTAACGCTTCTTCAACCCGTTTCCGATCGTCGATGTTGACTTGCAAGATAAACCAGCGCAGGATGTTTCCTTCAGAATCTCGCAAGGGCAGACCAAGTACATTGAACCAGCGATAAGTACCATCGGCACGGCGATGACGGCTCTCAACGTTGTACGGATGACCCTTTTGGTGCGCATCCATCTGCGCGGCGATCGTGTTTTGAAGGTCATCAGGATGAAGAACATCGGCGCTCTTCCAACCTTTCAACTCCTCAAACGTTTTGCCAAAGTAATCGAGCGTCGGTTGATTGAGTGCCTCGACTTCACCGGTCGGTGTGGTGACTGCGACAGGCATTGGAATGCTGTCAACGATCAAGCGGAAATCAAGCTCGCGTCGATGCAACGCTTCTTCCGCCCGCTTGCGATCATCAATGTCAGTGCTCACTCCGAACCATTTGACGACCTGTCCCGCTTCGTCGCGCATCCGATTGATCGAAATGAGGAACCAGCGATGCTCGCCATCGAAGCGACGCAAACGCGCTTCCATTTCACCGGTCTCACCGGAAGCGAGAATGGATCGCCACCGTTCGACGACGTTAGGTAGATCTTCAGGAAGGATCGCGGTCTGCCACCCGTTGCCAGAGGCTTCCGCAGGGGTGAGTCCAGTGTATTTACAAAAGCGTTGATTGACGAAGTCGATTTGTCCGTCAGGGAGTGCCGCCCATACTAATGATGGCAGCGCATTCAGAACAGGGCTGAAAGCGTCTTCCATTGGCGATCCTCTCTTCGCAGTTAACGACATAAGGATACATTACCGGGAGACCGTTTGTTCTTTTCGAGAATTGTATGACGGACCACTTACACGGACAAATGTTCTTAGGCTCTCCGCCTTACACCAAGGTATCGATCGATACCTTCGTGCAATAGATTCACCTCTTCGCCTGTGGTTTACTCCACCCGCTCAATGAATCGGAACGTCACGCTGACTGCGTATTTGAAGGAGTAAGCACTATGAAACGAATCTCTTTTTTGTTCGTTGCAATTGCAATACTGGCGGGCGTCGCTAGCTTTGCGGCAACAGCATCCAGACACGCCGCCGCTCAAGAGGCCGCACCAATCTTTGTAACCAAAATTCCTGAGGGATACCGCGACTGGAAGTTTATCTCGGTGGCCCACGAAGCAGGCGAACTTAACGACATTCGCACCATTCTCGGAAACGATCCCGCTATTAAGGCCTATCGGGCCGGAAAACTTCCGTTCCCGGAGGGCACAATCATTGCCCGAATAGCATGGAGGCACGTACCATCCGAAGAAAACAACAAAGTCTTTGGCCGTGAGCAGTCTTTCGTTCCCGGAGAGGCGCCGCCCTGGTACCTGCAGTTTATGTTCAAAGACTCGAAGAAATACGCCGCTACGGGTGGATGGGGATATGCTCAATTTGATAGGGACGGCAAGCCTGGCCCCGAGTCGGATATGAAAAAGTGCTTCCCATGCCACGAGGCGATCAAAGATCGCGACTTCGTCTTCACCCGTTACGCGCCTTGATAGGACGACAGGGCAGAATCAAAATAGATGGTGACTCCACAAACCGATAATGAGGTAACTCATGAGCACTCCTGAAATTGTCCGATTGAAAACATCAGTGAGCGAACGAGATCACATCTCAGGGCCAGGGGATGCACCTGTTACGCTGCTTGAGTACGGAAATTTTGAATGCATTCACTGCGGACGCGCCTTTCCAGTCATCAAGCAATTACGAACTCTTCTTGGTGACGATCTGCGCTTTGTGTTTCGTCACTTTCCGACTGTGCAAACGCATCCGCATTCTCTGCGAGCGGCAGAAGCCGCCGAAGCCGCACATGAACAAGGGGAATTCTGGCAAATGCACGACGAGTTGTTTAAGCATCAGACAGCCCTGGACGATCGCAATCTAACTCACTACGCAAAACGTATTGGTCTTGACGTCGAAAAATTCGAACGCCAGATGGCGGACCATGTCTTCCTGCGGCAGATTCAGGATAACTATGACCGCAGTTTATTTGATGAACATGTAACCGGAACCCCGACGCTCTATTTCAACGAGGTTCGTTACACCGGCGCGACGGACCTTGAAAGCCTGCTTCACGCCGTTCAAAGCTCCGACACCGAAGGTCGCATTCGACTACCCGAGACAAGTCACAAGCTGCGCAGCCTGCTGAGTCGTCTTCGGAGGAGTAGCGGAAACAAGGAATAATAGCTTCTTCCCGCTCTTGCATCGGCACGGTTCGTCTCTGGCGATTTTTGCCATTGTCTTCACTCTCTTAGTCAACTATTTCTGACAGCCCATGCTGACTGAGTGCCGCTCGCACTTCGACTAATACCAAAGTATCGATCGATACCTTCGTCCTATAGATTCACCCTCAGACCTGTGGTGTACTCCGCACCGCACACAGACATGACCTATCAAAAAGGTTTTTCTTAGGGAGACGAAGCATGAATTTCAGCAATCTTTTGCGCAGGGTTTTCTTAGCGCTTACCACGCTTGGAGTCGGACTCGGCTTGCTGGTTTCGTCAAGCCAGGCAAAGAACATGCAATCAGCGGTTCTAAAGGAGAACACCGTGAGTACAACAGCACAGTCTAAAAATGACGGGCCCGCAGCGCCAGACGCGATACGTCCATTCCGTGTCAAGATACCGGAAGAGCGTCTCAAGGACCTGAAGCGGCGGATCGCAGCAACCCAGTGGCCTGAGCAGGAATTGGTTACTGATGCCTCGCAGGGCGTGCAGCTCGCGACGATGAAGAAACTCGCCGAGTACTGGGCGAACTACGACTGGCGGAAGACCGAGGCGAAACTCAATTCATCTCCACAGTTCATCACAAACATCGACGGTCTCGACATCCACTTCATTTACGTTAAGTCGAAAAATCCGAACGCACTTCCAGTCATCATCACTCATGGTTGGCCCGGCTCAATCATCGAGCAGTTGAAGATCATTAAGCCGCTTACTGACCCGGTTGCGTATGGTGGAAAAGCTGAAGACTCTTTCGACGTCGTCATTCCGTCGCTGCCGGGCTACGGGTTCTCAGGAAAGCCGACTGCGACGGGCTGGGATCCGCAGCGCGTGGCGCGCGCCTGGACCATGCTGATGAACCGCCTTGGATATAAGCGATATGTGGCCCAGGGCGGCGACTGGGGAAATGCGATCACCGAGCAGATGGCGCTGCAGCAGCCGCCCGGACTGATCGGCATTCACACCAACATGCCCGCGACAATACCGGACGACATTTCGAAAGCACTTGCGGCTGGAAGCCCCGCGCCGTCGGGCCTTTCGGCTGACGAGAAATACGCATACGACCAAGTTGCATTCTTCTATGCGCACGGCCTGGGTTACGCCAACGAGATGGCGAACCGTCCGCAGACGCTGTACGCGATCGCGGATTCACCTATCGGCTTGGCCGCCTGGATCATAGACCACGACTCACAAAGTTACGACATGATCGCACGCGTGTTTGACGGTAAGAGCGAGGGGCTCACGCGAGAGGACATTGTTGAAAACATCACGCTCTACTGGTTGACGAACACCGCAGTTTCCTCCGCACGTCTCTATTGGGAAAGCAAGCTCGCCTTCTTCGCGCCAAAAGGAGTTCCGATACCTACGGCCGTGAGCGCTTATCCTAACGAAATCTACCAGGCCCCAAAGAGTTGGACGGAAAGGGCCTATCCCAAACTCATTCATTACAACCGGCTTCCCAAAGGCACGCACTTCGCAGCGTGGGAACAGCCGGAATTTTTCGTTTCGGAACTGCGGGCCTCGTTTAAGTCGCTGAGATAGCAGTCACCGATCCTACCAAAGTATCGATCGATACCTTCGTCTAATAGACGAATCGGCCTGCTGGGAGTTTAATCCGCCAACGCAGGGAAAATCGTCGTACGCCTGAAAGGAGTGGCAACAATGACTCAGAAATTTGTGCGTTACAGTCCGGACGTTGAACAGGAGGAGCCCGATTTCGATCGGACCCTGCAGCAGGTCCTCGATGACATGAAGCAGCACATGCGCGGCTCGCTCAAAACCGAGGGGATAGGGCTTGTGGTGCGCAACGCCCATGCCAAGGGTTACGGTCTGGCCCGGGGAGAATTTGAAATTCTCGGTGGAATGCCGAACGAATATGCGCAGGGCATCTACGCCAAACCGGGACGCCACGAAGCGATGGTTCGTTTCTCGAATGGGACTAGCCATGTTGGTAGCGATCGGTTCCTGGGGCCGATCTTGGGCATCGGGCTGAAGATTTTCGAAATCGAGGGTAAAACTCTTCTGGAAGATGAGCCGGACAGTCGCACCTTCGACTATGCGCTGATCAACCACCCGGTCTTCTTCGCCAACACGCTCGCGCATTATGTGTTCATTCAGTCTTTGTTTGCGAGCGTTGGCCTACCGCCGCCAGCGAACCTTACGCCGGAAGAAAGGCAGGCGGGATTCCACCGCGTTCTCTACAACTTTGTAACGGGGAAGGGCACGCTGCCTCCGGAGCAATGGGCTTGGGAGGAACTCGGCGCCTTCCTGCAGCTCAAGCAAACCAAGCCCGTGAATCTCCTCCTCTCGACGTATTGGACTATGGGTGCGGTGCGACATGGCGACTACGTCGCAAAGGTTCGTGTGGCCCCGGTTCAATCGTTCGCCGACCGCGTTGAACAACGAGCTATCGATCTCACTTCTGCCGAACAAGTCTTCCGGCCCGCGCTCGTAGCGGAACTGCGCGAGCGACCTTACGAATTCGACATCCAGGTCCAGCTCTGCACGGATCTGGCTCAAATGCCCGTTGAAAAAACGACAGTACGTTGGCCCGAGAGCCTTTCGCCCTATGTGACCGTCGCGAAATTGCGGCTGCCGCAACAGGATATCGCCGGGGAAGACAATTTCGAGAGGATGGACAAAACCTCGATGTCCCCCTGGCGCGTCACGGAGGAGCATCGTCCGCTCGGAAACATCATGCGCTCGCGCAAGGAGGCCTACAGACAATCATCCATCCTGCGCCACCAGGCGAACAGCCAACAGCGTAAGGAGCCGAAGAACCTGGCCGAGGTGTTCGGAGAACAGATGGCGGCCGCCCAACAGTCCTGAAGAAAGCAGGCAATGAATTCATTCCCAGAATTGGCCTGGTGACAGAAGCGCCGAGAAGACCCAACTGACATGACGACAAACATCAACAACGTCACCGTGATCGGAACCGGCGTCCTTGGTTCGCAGATCGCGTATCAGACTGCGTACTCCGGCTTCGAGGTCACCGTCTACGACATCAGCGAAGAAATCGTCAAAGCGGCCAGAGAGCGTTTCGAGAAACTCGCGACGCGATATGAGCGTGAAGTCGAGGGTGCGCGCGAGGGACGAGCGCAAGCAGCCCTAGCGAGAATCAAGTATTCATGGAACCTTGCAGACGCGGTTCGCGACGCGGATCTCGTACTCGAGTCGGCGCCAGAACGTCTGGACGTCAAGCGACAGCTCTACACGATGCTCGGGCCGTTGGCGCCCGAGAAGACGATCTTTGCCACTAACAGTTCCACGCTGCTGCCGAGCGACCTCGCCGACGTGACGGGCCGGCCCGACCGGTTTCTCGCGATGCACTTCGCCAACCAGATCTGGCGCCACAACATCGCTGAGATTATGGGTCACCCCGGCACCGATACGGCAGTCTATGACGCTGTAGTGGAGTTCGCGCAGCGGATCGGCATGGAGCCGATCAAGATTCACAAGGAGCAGTCCGGCTATGTCGTGAACTCGCTCCTGGTCCCGTTCCTGACTGCCGCCCAGAGTCTCATCGTGAACGGCGTCGCGGATCCTGAGACGATTGACAAGACGTGGCGGATCGCAACAGGCGCACCAAGCGGTCCTCTGCAAATGCTGGACATCATCGGACTCAACACCGCCTACAACATCGCTCTAGCCGGTGACGAGCAGGCCCGGGCCAACGCCCGCTACCTCAAGGAACACTACATCGACCAAGGCAAGCTGGGCCAAGCAAGCGGCGAAGGCTTTTACAAATACGACACAGCGCCGCAAGTTCGTGTGCAATATCAACCGAACTGACGGGGAGATCCCATGAACAGACCAGAAGCAGAAGTTAGTCATTGCGTTGCTTAAGCATTCTTGAAAGGAGACGATCATGCCTGAAAGAAACACTGCCGCGCGTGCGGTCGCTACAGAAAACACCGTGCCCACGACCAAATACACATACAACTATAACTACGTCCCGCCGCTGGCGATGGTGGACTTTGTGTCTCCAGCGGAAGGGTTTGCCGCCCGTCCCGAGTGGATACATCTGGTTTCGATCTCAGCGCTGAAAATCTTATTCAATAGCATCATGATCGGAGTCAAAAACAAGGGCAACAGTATCGAATTCGTGCCAGGGGTGCTCCAAGCACTGAACGCAGTCGCTCAACTGCTTGGGCCCGACACAAAGCGTGACCTGAGTAATGCAATTGCGAGGAAGTTAGGGAGGCACGGGTCTCCGACTACGGAGCCGGAATTGAAAGTGTTCCTGGAAGGAGTCATAGAGACTTTTGCGAAGACGCTCACGCTCGAGAATTTGCTCGGCATCGCGCAAAGCCTTGGGAAGTTTGCCACGGTCTTCAGTCCAGTTTCCAGCCTGGAAGATTACAAGCAGTTGTTCCAACTCATCTCATTGCCGGCGGTCAGCCAGAATTTTCAAGAGGATGCCATGTTCGCCGCTATGCGAGTGGCTGGGCCGAATCCGTTGATAATTGAGCGGATGAAAGCTCTGGACGCGAGGCTACCGATCACTGAGGAACAGTATCAGTCTGTGATGGGACCCCAGGACAGTTTAGAGAAGGCAGTAGCAGACGGACGGCTTTATTTAGCCGATTACTCCGTGTTTGACGGAGCCTTAGATGGGAGTTTTCCGGCGGCGCAGAAGTTTAACTACGCGCCCTTGGCGTTGTTTGCTGTACCGCCGGGCGGACAGTCGCTCGTGCCCGTGGCGATTCAGTGCGCGCCGCAGCCAGGCCCCGCTAATCCGATCTTCCTGCCGCGAGACGGCGATAGCTGGCTCATTGCCAAAACCACCGTCCAGATTGCCGACGCCAATTTTAACGAAGCCGTTAGCCATCTGGGGCGAACGCATCTGTTCATTGAACCGTTCATCATCGCTACGCACAACCAGTTGTCGCCCACGCATCCGCTGTTTATTTTGCTCACACC
This sequence comes from uncultured Acidobacteriota bacterium, assembly GCA_963826255.1. Taxonomy (GTDB): domain Bacteria; phylum Acidobacteriota; class Blastocatellia; order Pyrinomonadales; family Pyrinomonadaceae; genus PSRF01. Next base: position 2,246,091 of record CAWGWK010000002.1, on the reverse strand, counting down.
GCACTTTGAAGGCACGCTTGCAATCAACGAGGTCGCCCAGCGACGCCTGATTGCGCCGTTCAGCCTAGTAGATAGTAATTTGTCAGGTACGATAGACCAATCGCGAGTGTTTGCCGTGAAAGCGGCGCAGAGCTATCAGCTGAATGTCAACACCTCGACGCTGCCACAATTGTTGGCGCGGCGCGGAGTGGAGGACACGAGCAGTTTGCCGGACTACCCTTATCGCGACGATGCGCTGCTGATCTGGGGCGCAATTAGTCAATGGGTCGAAGACTATGTGAATCACTTCTATTCGTCCGATGCAGCGTTGCAAGGCGATACCGAACTACAGAATTGGGTGGCCGAGCTGGTGGCGCACGATGGGGGCAGATTGAACAACGTCGGCGAAGGTAACCGGATCAACACGCGTTCCCAATTAGTCGAATTGGTTACGCTGATCTGTTTTACCGCGAGTGTGCAGCATGCCGCGGTGAACTACCCTCAAGGTGAAATTATGACTTATACGCCTGCCATGCCGTTGGCGGGCTATTCGCCGTTGCCGGTGCCGCAAGAAGGCTCCAGTGAAAGTGACTTCTTGAAATTCCTGCCACCATTGGATCGCGCAAAGTCGCAGCTGGACATATTGTTTCTATTAGGCTCAGTGTATTACACGAGACTGGGCGACTACGGCGACGATTACTTCACCGACCCGGTCATTCAAGATTACCAAGCCAAGTTCCAGCAAGAGTTGATCAAGATCGAAGAGGAGATCAATGAGCGGAACAAGACGCGAACGCCGTATGAATTTCTGCTTCCATCGAAGATCCCGCAAAGCATCAACATTTGAAATTCAACGACATCGAGTTATCAGGAGAATTCAATGCATCCCTTACGCAAACTCCGTTTGGGACTACCCAACGTCGTAGGACTCAGGTTAGCAACTTAGCCTGTTAAGAAATAAGCCGAGGACACTCAATGGATTTCGAGACACTGAAAGTACGCGATGAAGCGGCCGTGCTGTTCGTCGAAATCAACGCTCCACCCATGAATCTTCTGGGGCCCGAATTGGTTCACGACTTGGTCTCGCTCATTCAGCAAGCCGAAGATGACGAAGCCGTTCAGGTGCTCGTGTTCAAGAGTGCCAACCCCGACTATTTTATTTCCCACGTTGATGTGACGCGGATCGCAGAGTATCGAGAGGAGGCGGCGAAGCTAACCGGCGAGCCTTCGCTCGGGCTCCTGTTTCGTTATCTGAGCGCCAGTCGTCTTGTCACCATTGCCCAGATCGAAGGCCGCGTACGCGCCGTTGGCAGCGAGTTCGTGCTTGCGTGCGATATGCGTTTTGCTGCACGCGAGTCTGCGATCTTCGGTCAGTTCGAGCCGGCGTTTGGTGTGATTCCGGGCGCAGGCGGCGCCCAACACCTCACTCGGCTGATGGGCCGCGGCCGCGCGCTCGAAGTCATGTTGAGCGCGCAAGACTACGACGCGGATTTGGCTGAACGCTACGGCTGGATCAATCGGGCGTTGCCCGCGGGTGAACTCGGCAATTTCGTCAACTCGCTTGCGCATCGGATCGCTAGTTTTCCAGCCCAGGGACGCACCGTAGTTAAGGATCGAGTCAATGCAATCGCCCTCGCTCCGGCAGAAGAGATCCGTCGCGATTCCGATCTCTTCCTGGCGGGCACGCGCATGAATGAGTTCCAGGAGTTGACGCAGGCCGCGATGAAACGCGGCTTCCAAACAAAAGACGCGGAGATGGATCTGGCCCGCTTGGTGGGCGACCTCAATGAACCCCGCACAAGTCGGGCGGACCACCGAGCGTAAACAACTTGCACACGCAACGACCTAGATGAAGGAGCACACATGTCGATAATTCACTTCAAAAAGACAACTACCGCGACTCCAGAGCAGTTCATCGCCGGACTCACCGACTTCGGCCCAGGCCGCGAGAAGATCTTTGGCAATAGCACCGACGAATACCTGAAGGTGCATAAGAAGGGCACCAACTATGCCGACGTCACCGAGGGCTCGGGAGGCATTTGGGAACGACTAAACTACAACTGGTCCGATCCCAAACACATAGTCCTTACCACCACTGACTCGAACTTGTGGGGAGGCCGGTCCGGTCACACTTATACCTTGACGCGGCAGCCAAACGGCACGACCGACATCGACGTCGAAATCGTGCGCGAGGGCAAGAACTTAAAGGGAAGGTTGCTCGGGGTGTTTCTTGGAATCGTCGGCAAAGGCCAGTTGGAAAAATGGTTTGCGAAGACCTTAAAAGCCATTGAAGCCCGGAACGGCGCTGCTAGAGCGACAAGCGCATCATCGGCCGGGTAATCCAGATGTTTGTCGATCAAGAAACTTCATCGAGTTACTCGATTTACTTTTTGCAAGGAGAAGAATAATGACTCAAAGATCAGATCGCGCCACCAAGAATGTCGTTCTCGTTCATGGCGGTTTCGTTGACGGATCGGGCTGGGAAGACGTGTACAAAATTCTTAAGCGTGACGGCTACAACGTGAGCGTTGTTCAGAATCCAACCATCTCGCTAACTGGCGACGTCGCCGCGACGCGGGCAGTACTCGATTCACAGGATGGACCAGCCGTACTAGTAGGGCATTCGTATGGCGGCGTTGTTATTTCCGAAGCCGGCAATCATCCGAACGTCGATGCTCTGGTTTACATCACGGCTTTCGCTCCGGATGCGGGCGAATCCGTCGGAACACTAATAGCAAATCCGGAGCCCGGTGCGCCGGTGCCGCCGATCCTGCCGCCCGTTGACGGCTTTCTCATGTTGGACAAAGCGAAATTTGCGGAAGCATTCGCGGGGGATGTACCGCCAGAGAAAGCCGAGTTCATGGCGAACTCTCAGGTGCCTTGGGGATTGGACGCTCTCAATGGAGCGGTTAGCACACCTGCGTGGAAAATCAAGCCCAATTGGTACCTGGTTGTTACCGAAGACAGGATGATACCGCCGTCGGCGCAACAATTCATGTCGCAACGCGCCGGTTCAACGGTTAACGAGGTTGGAGGCAGCCACGCCATCTACGTGTTTAACCCTCAGGCCGTCGCAGACATTATCGAAGCAGCTGCAACCAGGAGTTCAAAGGCCGCAGCGAAAACGTCCTAAACCATGTCTTGCCATCCATGATCATTGATGACGCTTGTCAACGCCCTAAATTACCCGGCGAGTAATAAACAAACCGACTCGACTTACGTGAACGCAAAGGAGAAAAGAAGATGGCAAATCCAAAGTATGAAATCAGTAACAACGACGCGACCATTGATGCGAGCGTCGCAACTGTTGACATGAAGCTCGAGGCAGTCGTCATCCCCGTTTCGGATGTCGAACGCGCGCAGGAGTTCTACCGGAGACTCGGGTGGCGGCAGGATGTGACGCCCCCCGGCTCCGGCGTGTTCCAGTTCACGCCACATGGCTCAGCGTGCTCAGTCCAATTCGGCAAGAACCTAACGTCGGCGACACCCGGGTCGGCTCAACGAACGTACTTAATCGTCTCTGATATCAAGGACGCACGGGACAAACTCGTCGCCGCAGGCATTGAAGTGAGTGATTTCTTTCACTTCGGCCCAACAGGGCCAGTTAACGGTCTGGATCCCGAGCGTCGCAGCTACTCCTCTCTCGCATCGTTCAGCGATCCCGATGGTAATAGCTGGTTGCTGCAGGAGATCACCACTCGGCTTAGCGGGCGCGTCAACCCTGGCGCGCTTTCGTTCGGCTCCATCAGCGATCTGTCGAGCGCGTTTCGACGCGCAGAGGCAGCTCATGGCGAGCATGAAAAGCGAACTGGGCAGCGCGATGCGAACTGGCCCGACTGGTATGCCAAGTACATGGCGGCGGAGCAGACCGGCGAAGAGCTGCCGCAATGAACGACCGCTTTGTAACTGTCATCAACTGCGGAACGCATATCGGATGAAGAAACGAACATCTAAGCCGAGTTCTCAGGAGGCAAACCATGGCAACCAAAGCTGTAGCAAGAGAAGTTATGACGGTGGCACAAATTTCCAAACCAGGCGGAGATGTCGAACTCGTGGAGCGTGAGATTCCACGTCCCAATACGGGTGAAGTGCGAATCAAGATACAGGCCTGTGGTATTTGTCACAGTGACGTTTTCACAAAAGAAGGCATGTGGCCCGGCATCGAGTATCCACGCGTGCCGGGACACGAAGTCGTCGGCATCATCGATGAAGTCGGCGCCGGTGTTTCCGAATGGACCACAGGACAGCGCGTCGGCGTCGGCTGGCACGGCGGACATGACGGAACCTGTACTCAGTGCCGACGTGGAGATTTTCGTAATTGTCAGAACCGGAAAATACCGGGCATCAGCTACGACGGTGGATACCAACAATATATGACTGCGCCTTTGGAGGCGCTGGTGGCGATACCCGAGAGTCTAACTGACGTCGAAGCTGCACCTCTGCTATGCGCCGGAATTACCACCTTCAACGCGCTGCGGCACAGCGGTGCATCGCCCGGCGATCTCGTCGCGGTGTTGGGAATCGGCGGCCTGGGCCATCTCGGAATTCAGTTTGCGAACAAGTTTGGCTACCGGGTCGCAGCTATCGGACGCGGAGCGAAAAACGAGGCGCTGGCAAAGAAACTCGGAGCGCACGTATACATCGATAGCAAAGCAGCGAACGCTGCAGAAGGGTTGCAAAAGCTCGGCGGCGCACAAGTAATTTTGGCAACGGCACCCAGTTCGAAAGCAATGTCTGAGTTAATCGATGGCTTGGGAACAAATGGCACGTTCATGGTGATAGGGGCCGATTTTCAACCGATTGAGGTTACACCTCTACAGCTCATCGGCGGGACTCGGACGATTCAAGGGTGGTCCACGGGAACAGCCATTGATGCCGAAGACACGTTGCGCTTCGCTGAACTAACCGGCGTGCGGCCCATGATTGAAACTTTTCCGCTTGAGAAAGCAGCCGAGGCTTATGCGCGAATGATGAGTGGCGACGCGCAGTTCCGCGTCGTTCTGACAATGTGACGTCGATGTTCATAAACATTGCACGCGTTATGGAAGTCGATGGGTATTGAAGGCAAGTTATGGAGAGACGAAAGAACCTGTTGATCGGAATTGTTGTGGGCATCGTTGTAGTCGCTGCGACGGTCTACGCAACAGGATTATCCGAGCAATTGCTAATTCCTTTTGGCACCTCCGATGAATACGAGAGTGCCGAATCCGCCACTGCCCCGGGGCTGGCACAGGGCGACTGGATAAATTCGGAGCCGCTGAAGCTGGAGGATCTGCGCGGTCGCGTGGTGCTAATCGAGTTCTGGACTTTTGGCTGCATCAACTGTCGTAACACATTGCCTTTCGTAAAGAGTTGGCATGATCGCTACCGGGAGAAAGGGCTGACGGTGATTGGCGTGCACTCACCTGAGTTTGCTGAGGAAACAATTGTCGAAAACCTACGGCGGCAGATTGTTTCACTAGGAATCAATTACCCGGTAGTTTCGGACAACGACTATCAAACATGGAACGCTTATAACGTCAAAGCCTGGCCCACCATCTTCCTGCTAGATAAACAAGGACGGATTCGGTGGAAACACGTTGGTGAGGGAGACTATGACGAAACCGAACGTGTGATTCAAAAGTTACTCGCCGAGAAAGGCACATGACGCCAGCTTCGTCGTGTTAGGTCGAGCCTTCACTGGACATCTTCCTTTCGATGCGTCGATCCGGAATCAGCCACATGACGGCTACAAGGATATAAAGAAGGCACGCGACCCACGAATGTACAAACGCCAATGGGATCGCTACCAGATAACCCACCATCGAGATCTTGCCTTTGAAGTCCGACCCGAGCGCGGCCGCCAGCAACGCGTTGCCGGGTGAAGCAAGCAGCACGCGGACGAGGATTGTGTAGGCAATGGCTGCGAGCAGAAGCACGCACCCGTAAAGCGCTACCGGCCATGTCGTGAAGTTATTCTCACCCATCCACGCGGTCACAAATGGAATTAACGAAAGCCAGAACAGCAGATGCAGGTTGGCCCAAAGGACTCGGCCGTTCACATGTTGCGCCGCGTGCAGCAGGTGGTGATGATTGCTCCAGTAAATCCCGAGAAAGATGAAACTCAGCACATAACTGCTTAGCACAGGCAACAGCGGTCGCAGTCCCGCGAGCGACGCGTCGTGAGGTGGCCGCAACTCCAGCACCATGATCGTGATGATGATCGCGATTACGCCGTCACTGAATGCTTCAAGTCGTGCTGTAGTCATCAGATGAATCGCTCCGCTGTCTGGCAGGTAAGCTCATCGAATTGATTCAGAAACGTGCCCTCGCGAAGTTCTTCAAACACCCATCGAAGTTGCTCCTGCGTGTTCATGACGATTGGACCATACTTGTCTCACGCGAGCCACACAAGGAACCGGTGGCATGGTAAATCGGTGCATCCTTTAGCGTTTCACTCGGTCGTGTTGGTTACGACTGATTGTTTACCGTTAGGCGCGTAACCACCTTGCTCAATTCGCGCAGCCACAGCACCGAGCTTGCCACAGCGGCGCAGCAGAGCCAGTCGCTGAAGCTTAGGCTCGTGGTCGAAAACGCTTGCTGCAAAAACGGTAGGTAAATTACGGCCACTTGCAAGAGGAGCGACAACAGCACCGCACCCCACAGCCACTTGTTAGAGAACAATCCGGCGAAGGCACTACGCTCATCCGAACGCGCGTTAAAGACAGTGAAGAGCGAAAAGAACACCAACGTAGTAAAAGCCATTGTTTGCGCGTAACGCAGGTTGCCTGAGCCTTCGATCAGACCTCCCGGCAAGCTGGCGTCGAGTACGAGCAACGTCCCTGCTGCTGTGATTGCACCGACGAAGAAGATGCCCACCCACATTTTGCGGGTAATCACTCCTTCATTCCTCGCGCGTGGCGGCTTCTTCATCAAACCCTCTTCCGCTGGATCAACGCCGAGTGCGAGCGCGGGCGCACCGTCGGTCACGAGGTTGATCCACAGGATTTGAGTCGCCAGCAGTGGCAGCACCACGCCGGCGCCACCTCCTGCCGTCAGCCCTATGGCGTCAGCCAACAGCACGCCGAAGAACATCGTCGTTACTTCGCCGATGTTCGACGAAAGCAAGTAGCGCAGGAACTTCCGTATGTTAGAGAAGATCGCACGCCCCTCTTCAACTGCCGCTACGATGGTGGCGAAATTGTCGTCCGCCAGCACCATGTCGGCTGCTTCCTTCGAAACGTCAGTGCCCGTGATGCCCATCGCAATGCCGATGTCGGCAGTCTTCAAAGCAGGCGCGTCGTTAACGCCGTCTCCTGTCATTGCCACCGTCGCGCCCTTGCGCTGTAGAGCTTTAACGATCCGCAGCTTGTGTCCGGGGTTGACGCGCGCGTAGACGGAAACTTCTTGAACTGTCCGCTCCAGCGTCTCTTCCGACATCGTCTCGAGTTCCGCACCCGTGACGGCTTGTCCGTTTTTAATGATGCCGAGTTCTTCGGCAATGACGGCCGCGGTCTTAGGATGATCGCCCGTAATCATTATCGGCCGAATGCCCGCAGCCCTGGCGCGCTCTACTGCCGCCCTCGCCTCTTCGCGTGGCGGATCAATCATCCCAATTACTCCCAAGGCGACTAGTTCTTGCTCGATGCGTTCATCGACCTCCTCGTTTTTGAAGGCATCTTTCGGCAGTGAGCGGAAGGCAACCCCCAGGGTGCGAAGAGCTTCACCGGCTAGTTCCTCATTAATTTTCAACATTTCTGCCCGGCGTTCGGTAGTCAGAGGTCTGATTTCACTTCCGACAAGCTCGTGCGAACAGCGCCCAAGCAAGACGTCGGGAGCGCCTTTGGTGAAAGCGAGCAGGCGGTCAAGCCTCTCGGCGTCCGTATGGACGGTGCTCATCAATTTGCGCTCAGACGAGAAGGGAACCTCGGCGATGCGCGCGAACCGAGCATCCTGACATTCATCTTCCAATCCGGCTTTGCGCGCCGCTACGATTAACGCGCCTTCGGTCGGATCGCCCTGCACCGTCCAACGCTCACCACGCTCTTGCAACACTGCGTTGTTGGCGCGGTCGGCGGCGGAGAGGGTTCGCACCAGCTCTAACCGGAGTGGTCCATCAATAGCTCCGCTTCCATCACTACGCACTTCGCCTTCAGGAGCGTAACCCGTGCCGCTCAAACTTACACGCCCGCTCGCCGTGACGACCACGCGCACTGTCATCTCATTCTTCGTGAGTGTTCCGGTTTTGTCGGAGGCGATCACGTTCGCCGAACCGAGAGTCTCGACCGCTGCGAGGTGCCGCACGATGGCCTTCCTTCGCGCCATCCGCTGCACGCCAAGCGAGAGAACTGCTGTCACCACTGCGGGCAAGCCTTCAGGCACCGCCGCAACCGCGAGCGCCACACCTAAAATGAGGACGTCAAAAATCGCGGAGAATCCGCGCACGTCTTCGACGAGCATGATCGTTACGATCATCACGACAGCAATCACCACTACGATGATGCCGAGAAGTTTACCCGTACGGGCGAGTTCCTTTTGTAACGGTGTCGTCTCCGTCGGAGCTTCTTTCAGCATTCCGGCGATGAGTCCCATCTGGGTCTGCATTCCGGTCGCCGTAATCACTGCTTTTCCGCGCCCGTAGGTGGCTGCCGTGCCGCTGAAGATCATGTTGTGGCGATCGCCGAGTCCCACGTCTCCCGCAATCGCCTCAATATCTTTTGCAACTGGCAGGCTCTCGCCGGTCAATGCGGCTTCCGCTGTTTGCAGCGCAGTAGACTGAAGCACGCGGGCGTCCGCGGGAATAGTGTCGCCCTCTTCGATAAGAATGATGTCGCCGGGTACGAGCTCAGCCGCTGGGATGCTCTGCCGCGTGCCGTCGCGAATGACGGTGGCGTGCGCCGCCGACATCTGCCGGAGCGCGGCCAACGCCTGCTCCGCCCGCGATCCTTGTATGTAACCCATGATTGCATTGAGCAATACGACGGCGAAGATCGCCATTGCTTCGTAAGGCAATGCTGAGTCGCGTTCGTACAGCCATAGGACTGCCGAAATCAAAGTCGCAATGAGCAGCAGAATGACAAGCACGTCTTGGAACTGCTCAAGAAACTTTCTCCATACCGGCACCGGCTTTTCCGCTGTTAACTCATTCCGGCCGAACTTTTCTCGTCGCGCCTGCGCTTCTGCTCGGCTTAAGCCTAATCCGGGATCCGTATCATGTGCAGCCAGAACCTCATCAAGACTCTGCTGATAAGCTTCCGTTGCTTTACGTTGGACTTTAGCGGCGGTCATGACTGCATATTAGTTTACAGTCTCTCATGTGTTTTCTTTTAAAACCTCCTAAGGGCACCGCAGTTGCAAATGTAGCTAAGGACTGGGGCGACAGCTTTAATACCCCGATCTGAACACGAACTGAATGCGGATCCGTGGACCACAACTTCACGTTCAGGATGATTGTGGCTACTATTTCCAGTGTGAAGACCCTGGCCCATGACGATGGACTCTCAGTATTTGAGAGTGTTCGTCCGCGTTTGTTTGGGATAGCGTATCGTATGCTCGGAAGCGCTTCTGAGGCTGAGGACATTGTCCAGGATGCATGGTTGCGTTGGCAGGGCACAGATCGCAGCGCCGTCGTAGATCCGCGCGCATTCCTCGCAACTGCGACGACACGCTTGGCAATTACTTTCGCACAGTCCGCACGCTCTCGACGCGAAACCTATATCGGGCCATGGCTGCCTGAGCCGATAGACACCTCGGCCGATCCGCGCCTCGGCGCCGAAAAGGCCGAAGCTCTGGAGTTTGCTGTCCTACTGTTACTGGAGAAACTCTCTCCAACAGAACGTGCTGCATACGTTCTGCGTGAGGCGTTTGACTATTCTTACGATCAGATTGCCCATACCATTCGATCAACCGAATCGAATGCTCGACAACTTGTTACGCGCGCGCGAAAACATATCAGTGACGGGCGTCGCAAGGCGGTGAGCTCTAGTCAACAAAAACGCCTTCTCAACGCTTTCATCGTTGCGTCACAGAAAGGCGATCTTCCTGCATTGGAGAAACTCTTTGCATCTGATGTTGTCTCTTACGCGGACGGTGGGGGCGCCGTTCACGTAGCACGGCTTCCGGTTTCAGGTCGTGATCGCGTGGCGCACTACTTTGCCTCCGTAGGATCGTTCATGGGCGCGGGTGTAACGATTGAGTGGATCGAAACAAACGGACAAGCGGCGCCCTCGTGCTGCGCAATGGAGCAGCCATTGGCCTGGCGACGATCGAAGCGTCGGAAGAAGGTATCTTTAGAATCTTATTAATAATGAGACCCAGTAAGCTCGTGGCGATCTCGCGATTAGCCGAGGCAAAACGTGTGTCTCTATCCGGATCTCAAACTCCTGCTCTTTGAGCTGGCCTTCGACCCTCACGCACTCAAATCTTCAGAATAACCCGTCGATGTCGGCGTAGGAACCGTGTCGCCGCGCTTACTGAAGCTTTTTAGACTTTGCCGCCGATAAACGCTGATCTTCATGTCGCGTTCCTCATTCTATTGGGACTCCCGCGGCGTCTGAATCCTTGGGAAGTATCGGGCCACGAAGAACAGGTACACGAGCCAGAAGGCAAGCCAGACAGACGCGACGATACGAAGCCTAACCAGGAACAGGACCAGACTTGGCGCAAGGAACATCGTGGTATAACCGAGAAGCCAGAAGCGATCGGCTCGCCGGGCGTGCAAAGCCCTGTCGGTGTCGTTCAGTCCTCCGCCAAGCGAGCACCGGTAGTAGTGCAACGTCGCGAACACGAGTGAGAAGGTCGCGACACCCATCGCAATCAGTGTAACCTGGAACAACACAGGATTGATCCTGCCGGTCTCGAATCTCGGATACAAAAAGAACAGCATGAAGGTGAAGATCGCGATGTTCGAGGCGGCGAGCGTATAGGTCCGGGTGACGTTGACTGCGGCAAGATCTTCTCGCATCAAATTCCTCCACTTCGCAGCGCCTGATCGACGATAAGCACGCAGCGGCACGAACTAGTTCAACCACCGACCAAGTATCTTACAAAACATCCGGATGCATCGGGACTCACGTCCACCGATTCGTTATGCGTTGCCTTAGGGCGCGCTGTCAATAGGTTTGTTCTTTTATTGCGGCCAGAGTCTTAGCAAACATGCCGGCCAGCCGCGGTAAGCGCGCATGCTCTGGTCCAGTCTGTCTGAGTTCCTGCGCCCCCGGGCGCTGGTCGCCTCGTTTGGTCAAGCACAATACACGACGACCCACTGATTCGTTATAAGGACGAATTGCCTTAATACCTCAGTATCGATCGATACCTTCGTCTAATAGATTAATCCCCGAACTTGGGGTGTAATGCCGAGGCGCAGCGACCGAGCATTTAAATCACAGAAATGCTGGAGTCCCTGATTTCTTTACTTGAAATTCAGTTGAAGAAAATGATGTCACAAATAAGAAGGCTATTCAGTCTTAGCGAGTACCGAAACAGGAATAGATAGGAAAGCAATCGCCGGGGAAAAACAAGAAGGAGAAAGCGATATGAAGATCGTCGTTATCGGTGGCACCGGTCTTATTGGCTCAAAGCTCGTAACAAAACTCCGCTCGCTCGGACATGAGGCTGTGGCAGCGGCACCTAATACGGGTGTTAACACTCTCACCCGCGAGGGACTGGCTGAAGTGCTCAAGGGAGCCCAGGTCGTTGTCGACGTCTCAAATTCACCGTCGTTTGAAGATGCGGCAGTGATGGACTTCTTTCAGACGTCAACTCGCAATCTCCTTTCATATGAAGCTACTGCCGGTATGGCCCATCACGTAGCGCTCTCGGTCGTCGGGAGTGAGCGTTTACCTCAGAGTGGTTACATGCGGGCGAAAGTCGCGCAGGAAAAACTAATTCAGGAAGGCCCGATCCCATACACGATCGTCCATGCGACTCAATTCTTTGAGTTCACCAAACGGATCGCCGACGAAGCCACGCTTGATAACAAGGTTTACTTGCCGCCAGTTCTTTTCCAACCGATGGCCGCAAATGATGTGGCGAGTGCGCTCTGTAAAGTGGCGACGAGTTCACCGCTGAACGGCACGATTGAAATTGCTGGGCCCGAGGCGTTCCGTTTCGATGAACTCATCCGGCAACGACTCACCGCACTCAACGATCCGCGCGAGGTCGTTGCTGATCCACACGCGCGATATTTCGGTGAGGAGTTGAGCGAGCGCAGTATTGTGCCGGGCGATACGGCCGAACTTGGCGAGACACGCTTCGAAGACTGGCTTCGCGAACCCTCAAATCAAGTCGCACCCGCGACCCCCCAACCTCCACTTAACGCGGCTCCGACGACCAAACGACAGAGGAGAGCGTGAAATGACTGCAATTGCCTCTGGAACACAACCTGAGGTCGCAAGACGTTCGTTGGCCGGTGTATCGGTGCCTGACACGCCGCTGATTTCTCGGGCGATAGATTTCGCACGCGAGCGATCTGAGCCCTACTTGTTCAACCACGTCATGCGATCGTGGCTTTTTGCAGCGATTCTCGCGCAACACAAACAGATTGCGCATGACGGCGAAGTTCTGGCCGTGACTACAATCCTGCACGACCTCGGTCTGGCGGAGGGTTTCGATGGTCCACTCCGATTTGAAGTGGAAGGGGCGAATGCCGCACGCACCTTCGCCCGCAATGAGGGTATGGACGATCGTCAGGTACAGCTGATCTGGGATGGAGTTGCGCTCAACTCGACGCCTTCCATCGCACTCTATAAGGAGCCAGAGATCGCCTTGGCCACGATGGGCATCGGCCTGGACTGGGGTGGCTGGGGTTACGAGGCGCTGACCGATGCTGAGGTGGCCGCAATCACCGAAGCGTTTCCCCGGCTGGGAATGAAGGACCGATTTACCCAAACCGTCTGCCGGATTGTCGAGACACGCGCGACGACGACTTACGACAACTTCGCTCGCGATTTCGGCGAGCGCTATGTGCCGGGCTATAAGCCGGCGTTGACGGTGGATTATTTGCTGAACTCCCCGTTCAAAGAGTGATGCCGTATGAGGCGGGTTACGAAACGAGAGGTCAATCATGAAGAACAAGACATTACTGCTCATCCTGCTATTTCTGATGCCGGCCACGCTGATGGCCCAACATTCCGCATCCAGCGGTCAAGCCCCGCACGCCGCCGTGACATCGCTCACTTCGAAAGATCTGCCGGAGTTTCCCGGCAAAGAAGCCTTGATGATCATGGTGGAGTATCCACCGGGCACCGTGGATCCCATCCACCGTCACAATGCGCATGCATTCGTCTATGTGTTGGAGGGCTCGATAATCATGCAGGTGAAAGGTGGAAAGGAAGTGACGCTGACACCGGGCCAAACTTTCTATGAGGGCCCAGACGATGTTCACGTTGTGGGTAGGAACGCAAGCAGCACCAAACCCGCAAAGTTCGTCGTTTTCTTTGTTAAAAACAAGGGCGCTCCAGTGTTAGTGCCGGAGCCGGAATAAAATCAACCGAACCGCAAACCAACTCTGAGTCGGGTGTCGGAGAGCACCAGTTCGAAATAAGGAGATTGAAGAAATGAAGGAATCAACTTTCGAAGGAGTCAGCGGACTGCAAATCTTTACCCGCTCGTGGCAGCCTGAAGGGAAAACACGCGGCGTGGTTGTTATCGTCCCCGGGTTTAATTCGCATAGCGGGCAATATCTGTGGGTGGGCGAGCAATTCGCGGCGAAAGATTTGGCGGCTTATGCGATCGATTTGCGCGGGCGCGGGCGTTCCGAAGGTGAGCGTTACTACGTTGAAAAGATGGAAGACTATACCGCCGATGTGGCGACGCTAGTCAGAACCGCGAAATCAGACAATCCCGGTTTGCCGGTGTTCGTTCTCGGTCACAGCGCCGGCGGTGTCATTTCGTGCGTTTATGCGCTCGACATCAATCAGAGATCGATGGATTAATCTGCGAGAGCTTCGCATACGATCTGCCGGCGCCCGGTATCGCTCTTTCGTTAATCAAGGGATTGAGTCACATCGCGCCGCACACCCATGTCTACACCTTAAAGAACGAAGACTTCTCCCGCGATCCGTTGGTTGTCGATTCAATGAATAATGACCCGCTCATTAAGGACGAGTCTGAGCCAACGCAGACCGCGAAGGTAATGATAGATGCCGCTAGCCGGTTGAATGAAGAGTTTCCCCTCATCAAACTTCCCGTACTCATTCTGCACGGTACGGAAGACAAGGCGACGAACCCCAGCGGTAGCCAGTTCTTTTACGATAACGCCGGCTCAACGGACAAAACTCTGAAACTTTATGAGGGACACTATCATGATTTGCTAAATGATGTTGATAAGGAAGTCGTGATTGCCGACATTAACGACTGGATCGCCGCGCGTGTTCCCGTCATACAAACCAAGTCCGTGGCACTCTGATGAGTTTGGCTTCACTAACATCAGGAGGATTTCAATAATGAACTGCTGTTCGCATTTGTTTGAAATTGGCAATGTAACTCCGAGAAGCCCGAACGGCTGTGAAGAGTGTTTGAAAATGGGTGACCGATGGCTTCACTTGCGGCTTTGCGTCACCTGCGGTCACGTGGGTTGTTGCGACGACTCAAAGAACAAGCACGCGGCTAAGCATTTTCATTCAACCAATCACCCGTTAATCAAATCCTTTGAACCGGGGGAAGAGTGGGGCTGGTGTTACGTTGATGAATTACTCTTCGAGTCACTTCCTGGATCGTTGACGACCGAATGGTGCGGTGTGCTTGGAGCGACGCCCTGAGAAAACATCCTGAATGCCTGTACGGCGACGGGCCGACCGGCCATCTGTCGTCATTCGGGAAGCACAAAACCTTGGGGACAGCGGCGAGTATGTAACGCTACGGCAGTGTTAGGAGATTCAAATGAGCGAAGAAGACCTGGAATTACTGATAACAACGGATGACCCAGGCGAGGATACCCTCGGAGAGGATACCTTTCACCATCCGACTGAAAAAACCGGTCGATTGATTCACAAAAGGCGGCGAAACGACCAGCAAACGGAGGTTACTGTTGATAGTGAGTCTGCTGGATAAAACCGGACCACTTCGCCAGTTTTGCTTCATGAGTCTCCCTTACTGCGTACGAGTGTGGAATTATTTACGTTGGTGTTTTCACAAGTCTTGACGGCTTGGTTCTCATCCGATTCCGTTGGCAATGGCGCACTATTGAAATGGGTCTTCGACTACTGCGGGCGGCCTTTGCTCGTCTGGCTCACGCAGACCCGATAGCTCGTGTTTTCGACGACAAGCTTTGGAACCTTGCTGGAGCTCGCTTCGTTGACTCACCGGCGACTTGCTCCAGCCACTTCAACTCCAGTTCCATCTGCGCAATTACCAATTTGAGCATCCACACTGCCTCGTGGTATGGATGGCCCACTTCGTCGAGCACATCTTTCAAAGTCGCTTGTTCCATAGCCAGCTGCTTCTGCAGGAAAGAGCGCCTTTGTTTGAGTTGCAGTTCAAACGCAACGGGCCGCGCCTGCCATGAAAGAGCCAACCAAATCAAGAACGGTTGGTGCACACGTTGGTGCACCCAGTGAGTAGCTTCGAGCGCGTCAGCGAGTTGTTCGCGGCCAAGCGCGGTAGTCTCCATGACTCGGCGTTCGGGACCCGCCGATGGTGAATCGACATCAGTTACTCGAATGAGTTTCAGTTTGGTCAACTTGTCCAATGAGTAATAGATCTGTGGCCGGGAAACCGGGGCCCAGCTGCGGATCTCTCGATCTTCTAGCGTCGCATTTACTTCATATCCGTGCATGGGCCGTTCCGCCAACAAGCTAAGAATTACAAGGTCGGCGATCGTCAATCTGGTCTGGTTGGCAGGCTGACGCTGCTGCGCAGCTGGAGGTCTTTTCCGCTTGACAGGTTTGGCCATGCCGATTATTTTAGCACCGCTAGTCCAAATCAGACTAGATGTCTTTGCCAGAAGGAGAAAGTAATGCCATGGAGCTTAACCGTCGATTGAGCCGAAAGGCCATTATCGTTTACTTCGCTGTTCTTGCGGTTTCCGCATTGGCCGCCATCGCCGTGGCGCGTTCGAACGAGGAGAAGAAGAGAATGATCAGTAAATCCACGCCCGTGCTACACGTTAAAGCCGTCGAACCCAGCCTGAAATTTTGGACTGAGCGGTTCGGATTCAAAACTACCATTCAAGTTCCCGAGCGTGATCACATCGGGTTTGCGGCGATTGACAACGGCAGTGTTGAGTTGATGTACCAAACGTACGAAGGCATGCAGGGGAATCCTTCGGACCCGCTGGCCAAAGCAGCCGAGCAGGGACCCACTTTCATTTTCATGGAAGTCCCAGACATCAATGCCATTGCTTCGGCGCTGCATGAATCCGAAGTCGTGAAAGGCATTTATGAGTCGGGTTACGGCGCGAAAGAGATCATCGCGAAGGAACCGGGCGGCCATTACGTGATCTTTTCGCAGTTGCCCATCCAAACGAAGCAGTAAACAAAGGAGTGCCATGCCCGAAGAAGAACGCAAATTAAGAGACTTGGTGTCGGTTGAGCCAGCAATGCTGGAAGACTTTGCGTTGCTCGGAATCACGTCGGTGAGTCAGCTTCGGCGGCGAAGTCCTCAGCGAATGTACCGTGAGCTTTGTGGCTTGAGAGGACAACGGATCGATCCTTGTTGTCTCGATGTGTTCACCGCCGCAGTGGCCCAAGCCAAGAATCCGCGACTGCCTCCGGAACAATGCCAATGGTGGTATTGGAGTAAGAAGCGAAAGGCTCGTGATATCTGATGATAGCGCTCCGGACGCTTAGCTCGCAGCAGGCGTTGATAGATCGTCAGTGCCTGTGATACGCGGCCGTCGCCTTCGCAGTCTCTCCCAATTCCTTATGAATGTCACCCTAAGCTTCAATCAAGAGTACCGCATAATACTCCGAAGCGCGGCATTATGCATCACTTGGCCGAAGAAGCCTCCCCACCGGTGGTCCGCCTTTCCTAGAGGTACAACCGTTGACCATCACGCCTCTTCCCACGGGATCCAGCGCGGCGCGGAGTCTTCTGCGAGTCGACCCTGCACGTCGCGGCACAGCGGGTAGATGTAGATGCGCTTCACCCCGCGCCCGTGAGCCTCGTGATGCTGGTCCATCCGGCCACGTCCACGCGTTTCGCCCAGATAGATCCAGTTCGCCGCGCGATAACTGGTGCCGCGAAACTGCGCATCGACCAGCGTCTCCAGAAGCAGCGGGCGATAACCATAAAAGCGCTCCCAGTCCGCAGGTAGTTGCCGCGCGCAAAAAGAGAGAATGGTACTGGCCAGATTCCGCACCTGCACCCAAGGCAGAATCAAGAACCGTGAGTTGTTTACGACCAACTGAAGGTTGCGCGCCCGATCTTCAGAGGTCCAGCCAATCCAACTATCACGTGCCGCCATCTTCCAAGCCGGGCTGGACCACAACAGGCAAGCCAGCACGTGCTTTGTCGAGCCCGAATACACCAGGTATCTCAAATTAGCTCCTACCGGAACTCTGTATCCCAGATAGTGGTAGCGCTCTACTAACTCATTCCATAGTGCGCTTTCAGGGCCGCTGCGAACAACTGTTAGAGTTAGCGGGCCAAGTTCGCCGGCACTCCCATTGAACAGAGCTTGCTCTTCGCCGATCTTGGTGGATAACACAACGCGCGGCCCGCGTGGCCCACTCTCTCGTAGCGGTGGTAGGTTGACCAGCCCCGCAGCGCTCAACTTCTCCAAAAGCAATCTGCATTCGTGGTTCTTTAAGCGACCGTTCGGGCGCTTCCATTCCAGCAGTTCGCAGATTGTGCGTGCGAATCTCGGTGAGACTGAGACGGCCGAAATCAGCTACCACTTCGCGGACTAGTTCGATCTCCGCTGCCGAAAAGTGGCGACCACAAAAGATGACTGGAACAGCCTGGCCCTTTTGAACCATCACGACTCAACCGATGCAACTTGACTGCTTTGTTTAGAGTGTTGAAAAGAAGGTGGAGAGAGCCGTGGTCTGGTTCTGCCGGTCAGATAGTCGTGCTGATATACGCGGCGACACTTGCCGCAACGAAATTGTTGAGTCCCGTGAGATGAGAGACCGCTTTTGAACTGTCGCTTTGTTGCGTGGCAGTGAGGGCAAAGGCCGAGATATCCCTTTCTCTCAATTAGTCCGGCGCTCCGCGCTCGCGTGCAAACGCCTGGTGAAAGGAACGGCCGCAGTTCTTGCGTCGTAGGCTGATCGCCACCATTGCGGACGTGGTTGACGATCGAAATAATCTCTTCGTTTGAAACCTTGTGCGCGCCTTTGGTCAGATGTTCGCCCACAACTCGCAGATACCAAAACGGCAGGTCTTTCTTGTTGTCGCCGATTAAGAAGTGGCTTGCCAGATTGTTATCCTGGCAAAACTCTATGAAGCTACGGGGCCAGTTCTGGAGCAGTTGATTGACCGCCTGCAACAAGGTGCGTCGCTGAAGTATATTGAGGCGCTCAAAAATAACACTCTTATCGGGTAGGTAATCAATCTCCAGATCAATGGCGTAGCTTCGATACAGTGCCACTTTGAGCGGTTGGGCCATTCTGCCGTAGGTCAGCCGATGTGTTATCTGACGGAGGCCGGTGAAGAACAGATGTGAGTAGATAACTTCGTTCTGGGCTATCTCAACCCACCCGCGTTGCAAAGCCGTTTGCAGGAAGACTGCGAACTCAAGTTCGGCGGAATCCACCGGCTTGCAATAGCGATGCGTGGCAAACTTTCGTAGGTCGGTTCTACACCTGTAGCATTGCGTCAACATCCAACGCGTGCCGGGTTCCTTTGCGGTTTGTCTTTCGTAACAGACCGCCATGCCGCAGCTTTGGCAGCGATCAAGCAGCAGCGTACGGTGTAGTGGGCACAGAACCAGGAAGGCCAGCCGCCACTGACGTCGAAAGTATGGTTCTTTGTCTGATGTTAGACACCACGGGCAGAACTGCAGACCGAAAGGTCGGTGCGGACTGATGTTCAAATAGCGCGGTAGCGCCCAAGGCAAGTGGCACTGCCGTGGTTTGTCAAAAAGCCAGCCTTCGTACGAAGCCAGCGTGGCAGCAAACACTCTACCGGGCGGCGTACCAGTCTTGATGGACAGCGTCTGAAAGATCCCTGGATCATTCCAGAGGTCTACATCTCGAGCTACCAGGATACGTCCTGGCCAGACCCGGGAAGTGAACGAAGCCACGGTTTGCAAGCCAACTCGATACTTTCGACCTTGCAATGCAATTTGGGCCATTTTCCCGACCAAGCCTTTTGATTCAAAATCGCCAAGACCCATCGTGGTAGCTTCAGGAATGACTGTATGTGCCTCCTCCAATACGAGAAGTATTCTCGGTGAGTGGGCATATGTCTTGGCATAACCTAAGATCAGACTCATATACAACTCAGTTATAAGCGTGGCTTTAGTGTTTGAGATGTCCGGAAGCGTGATGATGCCAACGCGGCTCGTATCGTCATTGCCTTCGAGGAATTCCTTGAGAATTTTATATACACTCTTTCTAAGCTCTGTCTTGAAGTTCTTTAGAATCTTTTTTTCTTCGATCGCATAGTTCTTCCCTACCTCAACGTCGAACAGCTTCTCGGATAGGTCCTTGGCTACATCAGGATCAATCGAACGACACGTCGGCCTCATATCTGCAAGACGTTCTTCGTAACGTCCCGTCAGATCAACACAAATTACTTTTATACCCATTTGCGTTGCGCGGCGAATAATGTCGAATGCCAGTTCCGTTTTTCCTGTACCCGTTAAACCGAGAATAGCCGTGTGATGATCTAATGCTTTATCAAGAGATAGATAAATCGGAATCTGTGAATTGGGAACAACTCCAAGCTGCATATCAGTCGGTCCACTGGAAAACATCGACTCGCCGAATTTAGAATCGACACTAAAGACGGGAGAGTTCATTGAAGGTAACCAAGGATATTTTACAAAGCCTGTTGCGGGGTCAGCTTCGCCCACTTGGGCAGCAGTTGCAATCTGAAAACCGTGGCGATTAGAATCAAACGTTTCCTCGCGGTTGATTCCGTTGACTACTTGGTAGTAAACGCGCGTATCGCCAATGTTTACCCAAACGAGATCTCCCTCCTTACACGCTTCCTCGCTCCAAGTTTCAAACCTGATCTGACCTATTTCTGATTCTTCAACAACAAACCCAATCATGGGTGAGTCAGCGGTTGCGCCAAGTGATTCAGCAAGTCTTTCGCCTTCCGTTTGTTGGGCAGCAGGAAGCTCGTAAACTAAACCTGATGATAGTGGACGCCCCACTTTAATAGGACGCTCAACAAAGATTCCGACGCCAATCACGTGGTCCGGCTGCTGCTCAAAGTAGAGTGGCAATACCATTCCAGAGGCTCCATCCGATAATCGACAGAGCTTTGGCTTATTGTGTGACCAACCTATTCCCTTAGAAACCTTAACTCTTACGATATTGGGCCAGTCAAATCGAACCATTGATCCGGCAATTAACAAATCTCGGTTTTCCAGCCAGTGATGAGCGGGCTATCAAACGGAATGTCAGGGCTATCACACCATCGACGAATTGCCGCAACTCACAAACCCGAAAACCGGCTGGATGCAGAACTGCAACACAACTCCATTTCTATTGACGAATGAAGGCAATCCCGATGCGCGGCAGTTCCGAAATATATGGTCCAGGAGGGCGACAATCCTCGTGGCGCAATCTCGAGAGAGATCCTTGCGAGTAAAGCAACCTTCACCTTTGATGAATGGAGGCGGTTGGCATTTGATACGCGAGTGATGAGTGCGGGCAAGCGTTTGCCCGGGCTGCTCGCGGCGATCAAAGAAAAGGCTGATGGGAATGCGCGGCTGGGTGAGATTTACGGCGAGCTTGCTAAGTGGAACCAGCGGAGTTCTAACGAGTCGGTAGCGATGACGTTGTTCAGTCTATGGCACGACCGCATCTCGAGAGATGAAAAGCAAAATGAGTTGGCAGCCCTGAACGATGTGATCGATACGCTTGAACGTGATTTTGGCACGTGGAAGGTTTCGTGGGGTGAGATCACTCGGCTTCAACGTCGAGACGAAAGCAGGAACGAAGAGTTTAACGACACAAACTCGAGTCTTCCTGTCAGCGGCGTGAATGGCAATGATGGCGCTGTCTTCACTTTTTACGCCACGCCGGTTCGTGGACAGAAGCGCCGGTACGGTGTTGCAGGCGGAACGTATATCAGTGTGGTTGAATTTGGACCAAAGGTCCGCGCCCTATCTATCCACACCTTTGGCGCAAGCGGAGATCCCAAGAGTCGCCACTACATGGACCAGGCTGCGCTCTACACACGCGGCGAATTCAAACCGTCGTGCCTCACCCTCGAAGAGATCCGAGCCGATCTCGAAGCCGTGTACCATCCTGGCGAAGAGCCGCGTAAACAACGCCCGTAATCAAAATGCGAATTTCAATAACTCTCCTGCTGCTCTTCTTCACGTGTGGCGTAAGTTGGGCACAGGTTAAAACACCCACGCGCGTGCCGGCACTTCAAACAATCGCAGAAACACGTGGAAGCTTGTTAATAGTTGGGCCCCATGTTAATCGAGATTCGCCAAATACCGCCCCGAATTCTCAACCGTCTCATAGGTGGACATGATTACAGGATGAGACATGATTTACATGTCAATCCTGTCCAATCATGTAAATCCTGTAAAATGAGCTGAGTGATGTCATCCGTAGAAGCAGATTTCGATCGTTTGGCCCACCTCGACGACGAAGGGTGGACGGCGAACAACCACTATCACAATTTCCTGCTAGAACATGTTCCGCAGAATTGTGAAAACGCACTCGAGATCGGCTGCGGGACCGGGGCGTTCGCGAGACGTTTGGCAGAGCGTTGTAAACGAGTAGTCGCGCTCGATCTGTCTGCGGAGATGATTCGTGTCGCACGTTCGCGGTCAGCCCAATTTGATAATCTGGAATTTCAACATGCGGACGTGATGACCTGGGAGTTTCCTCGACCACACTTCGACTTCATCTGTTCCATTGCCACACTTCATCACCTGCAACAGCGTGAGTTATTCGTGAAGATGAAAGACGCGCTAACGCCTCGCGGTGTTTTGGTGGTTCTGGATCTCGTGGAGTCGAACAGTTTGGTGGAACGGATGCTCGATGTGATTGGGTTCGGCGTGAGTGGTGGTCTGCGACTGCTTCACAACGGTCGACTGAAGCCGCCACCAGTGGTGCGCAAGGCGTGGGAGCAACACGGCAAGCACGATTCTTACGCAACTGTCAGCCAGATGCGCGCGCTTACGGATGAAATTTTGCCGGGGTCGAATGTGAGGAGACATCTGTTGTGGCGCTACTCGCTGGTCTATCGAAACACGGATGCACACGGATGAAGACGGATTAATCTGTGTGAATCAGTGGCAAAAATCTCCTGCCGCGCACCACTCGAGCACGGCCATCGCGCTGGTCATTTTGTGACGAGCCTGGCGAAAGGCTCGGCTCTGCGGACCATCCAGGACTTCATCGTCAACATCGCCTCCGCGCACGGCTGGTAAGTCGTGGAGAAAGATTGTGCCCGAAGGTTTCGATACCCGCTCCATCAGCGCACGCGTCACGCGGAACGGTTCAAACTTCACCTCCCAGTTCGGCTCAGCTTTCGGCACTCCCATCGTCTGCCATCGTGACGTATAGACCGCGTCAACGTTTACTGGCAGATCATCGATCCGATGGTGATGTTCGATGTTTGCCTTGTGAACGGCGGCAAGCTGCTTCGCCTTATCGAGCATATCTTCATCCATACCGTACCCGTCGGGAGTAACAAGCGTGAGACGCATGCCGGGTGTTTGAGCAACGGCGAGTGCGAGCGAGGCTGCTGTGTTGTTGCCCTCACCCAAATACAAAACATGCACACCATCGAGACGGCCAAACTCCTCGCGTAACGTGACGAGATCCGCAATCGCCTGCGTCGGGTGTTCGCTGTCGCTCATCGCGTTGATAATCGACATCTCTCCTTGATTTGCCAAAGCTCTCATCTCCGCCACCGACTGATTGGTGCGGATGACAAGCACGTCAAGAAAATTTGCCAGCACGCGCGCCGTGTCGTCGATCGTCTCGCCGGTCACGATCTGTAGATCGTTTGGACCATAAGCAATCGTCGTCGCTCCCAGATGCGTTGCTCCGACAGTGAAAGCTGTGCGCGTTCGCGTCGAGGTGCCACGAAAATATATGCCCACGACTTTCCCTTCGAGCGGCCGCTTTATTTTCTGATCGCCGGAACTGATCAGAAGCGATTCGTTGACAAGATGAGCTAAATTCTGTGCGCCGAGTTCTGTTATTGAAAGAACATGTCTTGCTGTCATGATAGTTTCCTCTGAAAAAATTTATGCGTAAGCGGGACTCGCTTCACGTCCTGCGACCCAGGTCTCTCTCACGAACGAAGTGAGCGTCGTGCCGAGCCTGTATTTGAGCGCGAGATCGCGCACCAGAGAACCGACCGCGAGGTCGAGCACACCCAAACCGAACGGACTAAATATCGCGATGCTGTCTTCGTCTCTTCTTGAGGGCGCGTTGCCTCTCAAGATGTCAGCGAGCGTGCAGCGAATGAAGTCGCGGTTGCCGATCAGTTGTTCAGCGAGGTGCACGGAAGTCTGCGCGCGGCAGACATGATCTATATCGTCCACGATGTTATCGGAGGCGAGGATCACTTCCGGAGATAAGTCACGCAAAGAGACATGCAGGATCGTTGTGCGCGGAGCACAGTGCGCGAGGCTGTGAATGTGGGGAGTGCCGGCCGTGGTCGCAAGTGAAATCAGCGAAGTATCGCTAAAAATCTCCTCGATACTGCGCATCACTTCCACTTCCACTTCAAATGAGTCGTGGCACTTATTCTGAAATTGAACGGCGCGATCGATATCGAGATCAAAAACTCTGAGCGTCCTGAGTTCAGCGCACGACGCGACAAGGAAACGAACCACTTCGAAATTGATCAATCCCGTCCCAACGAGTCCAACGGACGTGATTCCCTGCCCTTTCGTTAACGTCTTCGCGGCCAGGACTGCACTCGCAGCCGTGCGCTTAGCACTGATGAGCGACGCTTCCAAAATCGCTTCCGGCCGTCCCGTCAAAGCCGAGTTGAGCACCAACACTGCCGAAGCGCGCTCAAGGCCAAGAGCCAGATTTCCCGGAAACGAAGAGATCCACTTCATTCCCGCCACTTCGAAATCGCCACCCAGATAAGCAGGAAGCGCAATGATCCTGTTCCGTTCGTTGTTAGCGAAGCGAAGAAAAGTCGAATGAGGCAACGAGCTTTGCCCGGCATTGTGCGTCTCGTAAGCGCTGCGCACTGTTTGCATCAATTCGAGTTCTCGTCCGGCCAGAAGGTCATCTACTTCATGGCCCGTTACTATCAAAATATCACCGTCATGCATGATTAACTCTCTTTCTTTTCTTTTGCCGGAAATCAGGAGTTGCACCCACCCGCTACCGCGGGTGGGCCGATGATTCAAACGGGAGCTTCAATGCCAACCATGCGGAGTTCCGCCGTGTAAAGTTGGCCCAGGGCATCCGTGACCCAGAGTTGATCGGGAGTGGGGATCATCTCGGTAACGGTGATGGGGTGGTCCTTGAATTCTCCGCTCAAGGTTTGGCGAACGGTTCTGGTGAAGAAATTGATGAGAATCGGACTTTCAAGATCGACGTAGAAAGGCTTCGGCTCGAGCGGCGCTTTGACGAAGACGAAGCGCGGTATGCCATACTCGATGGCCCAACGCTGGAGCCCAGCAAAGCGATCAACCTCTTCTTTGTGGTGCGCGAACTCCAGCTCAGCCGCAGAGAATCTCCAGGCTTCACGAGTAACTACGAGACGATCGATAGTCACACGCGGCGTGTGTTTCCGCGGCGTGAGCATTTTGAAATAACTGGCCGACAGCAGTGAGAACATCGCGCCGAAGAATTCGACGATCTCGAACTCGATCAACCCATCGCGCGTGCGCGCTACAAGACGTCCGGACGACTCTTCTTCAATTACAAACGAGCTGATTGGCAACACTGGTCCGGACGAAATACCGGCGGCGTCGTAGCTGATAGCCAAACGGATATCCTTCGGCGCAACGAGACAGAGCGAGGTTCGCGCCGTCAGCGTGGGCCATTGACGTGGCGGAATCGGAATGATGCAGGGTTCCGGCAGATCATTCTCATAAGCCTCGATGAGTTCCTTCGGCGCCGGATGTTGATTGACGAATATCGAATTGGAAAGAGTATTCCCGCCGAGATGAAGTTCACCCATTACCAGTTGATAATCGCCACGCCCGATCGCCTCCGCGCTACTCGCAGCGATCATCACGTCGGGACATTGGTAACGGCCCAGACGCCACCCGGCGGATGGCGCGAAAAACTGCTCGCGCACGCGCGACCGCAACTCTTCGCTCGTGTAATTCACACGTCGCTCGTTTTCAGGCAGCGAAAGCACCGCTTCCCAACGTTTCTGAAAGACCTCCATCGTCGATCGGATAACATGAACATCCCTGGCGACTATGTGCGGTTGAACTTTGTGCCAGAAGGCGACGGCTTCAACCGTTTTTGTGCCGGTCTCCTTTACTAACTCCGCATACGTGCGCGTAAAAATTTCGCGATAGCGTCGAGCAGCCTCAAAGGTGAACCAGCGCGCGCTGTCCAACAGCAGCGACAGTGGTGGTCCCAAAGCTTCGAGCACGTCGGATCCGATCTTGACGTCGAGCGCTCTTTCGCCGTCTTCGTAAACGAGAGTACGCGCGGCATAAACTTCGCCCGGCGATCTTGTCGACACCTCGCCGGTCATGCTTTCGAACGTTTCTTCCAACGCGGAGATAGCTTTATTCAACTTCTCGGCGTTACCGGCGGCTGCCGCCACTCGATCGCGCGCCTCCTGAAGTTCGTGCACGAGATCAAGTGCATCGGCGCGGAGGTCGTCGTCTCCAATTCGCTCGATCAAATCAATCAGGTATTGCTCGGCCTGCTCGCCAACTGGACACTCAAACTTCCACAGAATCAGTCCCTCGGCGCAGAGGTTATCCAACACGTTGAAGACTTCTTCTTCCGTGTTTAAGTTCAGCGAAGGATCTCGTGCAATCTCGATCGCAATCTCACGAGCCGCGCGAACGCCTCCGCAGGCTACCAGCACTGCCGCGATCTCTTTTGAAACTGTGGTAGAGCCACTGAACGGGTGATGAAGCGTCGTACCTTCAACACGAAAGAAAGGCAGGAGACGCGGCGCGGCCCAGCGGCGCATAGACTCGTCCTCAGTCAGAATCTCCGTCAGTGTGTCAATGGACCAGCTTTCGAGATGGACATTGCGTTTCGAAAGTAGACTTTCACCCGGCCGAATTTCCAGGCCATTGGCATCCGAAACAAGCTTCGCCCAACCGACTGGTCCAAAGAACCCGATCGTGTCGTTCTTCGTGCAGTAGCGTTGGAGATAAGTGGCGATTACTTCCTCGTTCATGCGACGCATGCTGTTTCTTCGCACCTCGCCGGGTTTGCCTCGAAGAAAGGAGGAGATACCGTTGTTGTAGGCCTTGCGGTTTTGCCAGATCACCGCTTCCTGAAACAAATTTGAGGAAGCGAGTTCGTGAAGCTTGCTGGAACCACGCTCTATCGCGCGCTCGAATTCCTTATTGAAATTCGCGCGCATAGCATCGGCGTGAGCATAAGCCAACCTGAGTTTGGTGACGACTTCATCATGACCGGAAGGCGCGTCGCCGGGACGTGGCAGTTTCCCTTTCCAAATACCGCGCAACACCTTGCGGGCTGCGGTTCGCGTCTCTACATCATCTGCATCTGCCTCTTGCTCGACGCGTTTGAAATGAGCCACAGTTTGGCGGCGCACTTCCTCGGCGGCGTCTTCGGCAGCGATGAGTTGTCGCGCTGCGCGGACGCATTCGTCGTCTGCGAGCTGAAGCATCTGCTCGGCAGAAAAGCCTGCGCCGCGCAACGCAACCCAGCGCCACAAAGCCCATTGGCCCCCAGGCAGACGGGCCAAATGCTTCGGCAGCGCCGCTCTCTCAACAGCAATAGTGCTCATAACTCTCTTTCAGCCACAAAGATGCGCAAACTGGCCTCACTGATTTTGTGCTTTTGTGCCTCTTTGTGGCGTGACTTATACGGTGAGTTCGGCGTAGGAAAGATCCTGAATCGGTTCTTCGATCCAGAAGTTTGGCTCGACCCAGGTTTCCGGGAACGTAAAATCGAAATCCTCCCAGAGATGAGAAACATTGCCGAAGTGTTCTTCAACCCATTGATCCGAATAGACCGTATCGAGGTATCGTTCGCCGCGATCGGGAAGAATGATGACGCAGTTTGCGCCTTCGGGAATGTCGTCTTTGATCAGGGTGAGCGCCATCAGCACGGCCCCTGATGAACCTCCGGCCATGATTGCTTCTTTCCGCAACAGCCGCCGGCAACCAATAATGCAATCCAAATCCGTCACGTGAATGGATCGATCGGCAAGATTCGGTACGTACAACTCCGGCCGCCTCGCGGCGCCGTGTCCCGGTATCAGCCGCTTGATTGGTGGTCCACCAAAGATGACGCTGCCTACTGCGTCAACGGCTATAACCTTCGTGGGAAGATTGTTCGCGTGCAGGTACTCGGCGCAGCCTCGCAACGTGCCACAAGTGCTCGCCGCGCAGAACAGGTAATCAACTTTTCGATCCAGGTCCATCGCGATCTCATGCATCGTCTGACGATGGGCCATGGCGTTGAAGACGTTGGAATACTGGTTGGGCCAAAAGCTGTTTGGAATGATCCGCATCAGTGTCCGTACGCGCTCGAGGCGTGCGTGCAGGTATTCTTTTGTGACCGGATCGGGATCTCCCACAAGTTCCAGTTCAGCGCCATAGGCTTTGAGCAGCTCTACATTCTGTTTCGTGGTCTTTGGGTTGACTACGCAAATGAAGCGCAGCCCGAAGTAAGTGCAGACCTGAGCCAGGCCGATGCCCATGTTTCCCGAGCTTGATTCGATGATCACAGTGTCAGGATTGACGCGGCCTTCTTCCATAGCATGCTTGAGGATCGAGTAGGCGGCACGATCCTTGATACTGCCACCGGGATTGAAGCCTTCCAACTTTGCGTACAAGTTAAACTGGATGTTATCCAGTACCCGCGTCAGCTTCATGAGCGGAGTATTACCAATCAGGGACAAGATTCCTTCGCGCATGGTTTTGTTTCCTTATGTTTCGATAACGCCTCGCAGATCCGCGTTAGTTCGCGTGAATCCGCGGCTAAGATTTAACTAAGAACCAGGGAGGTGTTTGCGGT
The DNA here is from genome assembly GCA_963826255.1 of uncultured Acidobacteriota bacterium. Classification (GTDB taxonomy): domain Bacteria; phylum Acidobacteriota; class Blastocatellia; order Pyrinomonadales; family Pyrinomonadaceae; genus PSRF01. Next base: position 2,217,886 of record CAWGWK010000002.1, on the reverse strand, counting down.
TTCCGGCAGGTTTTCAGTGATAAGAAACGACTCGCGGTCGTATTCAACTTTGCCGTAGTCCAGCTTGATGATGCGATCCGCGACGTGATAGTAGCGGTCGTCGTGGCTGATAACGATCACCAGCTTCCCTCTCGAACGTAGTTCGGGCAATAGCTGGTAGTAGAAAGTCTCTTTGAACTGCGGATCCTGATCGGCAGCCCACTCGTCAAAAACGTAGACTGGTCGGTCTTCCATGTAAGCCGTCAACAGTGCGAGACGCTTTCGCTGTCCCGCTGACAAGTCGATCGTTGAGAAGACTCCTTCCTTGATCTCGACCTTGTGGTTCAGTTGCAACTCTTCAAGGTAATTGCGCGCCTTGATGTCAGCTTCCTCGCCTCTCACGCCAAGCAGGCTGTCGAACAGGAAGTAGTCGGAAAAGACCGCGGAAAAACTCTGACGAAATGAATCTCTCGATTCGTCAGTGACGGGCTTGCCGTCGATCCGGATCTCGCCGAGCTCAGGTGTGTAGAGTCCCATCAGCAGTTTCGCGAGTGTTGTTTTTCCGCTGCCGTTGCCGCCTGTCAGGAATACCAGTTCACCCATATTGAAACTCAAACTTACTGGTCCAAGCGTGAAGCTGCGGTTCTCTTTCTCGAGGTAGTAGGTGTGTTCGATTCCCACCAGTTCCAGATTTTCCCAGCCGGCGGCTTTGCGGTGATCGTTTCCAACATAGGTCTCGGCACTGGTTTCACTCAGTCCCAATTGCTGGATCTTTCCGACAGCGATGCTTGCGCGGCCGATGTCAGGCAGACGATTGACGAGGATTTCCAACGGGACCATCACGTAAAGCAGTATCAGAGTGTAACCGGTTAACGTCTGCAACTGAACCTGCTGAATGCTCGGCAAGACGAAGACGATCAAGCCGATCAGGACAAAGAACATGATCTGTCCCCAACTGCTCGCCGCGATGAAGATCGCGTTACCGCGCACGTTGTTCTTCTCCATGCTTCGGGCGGTGCCATGAAGCTTGTCATTTAAAAAATCCTGGCGTCGCTGGGCGTGCAGCTTCAACTCTTTCGTGCCCTCAGTTATCGCGCGAAAATGTTTCAGCAGCACATCCCACTCATCTCGCCCGCGCTTCAAGTGTCGAAACGCGCGCGCCAGCGGTAACTGGTAGGTAACAACAGCGAGCGTGAGAAACACGAGCGTGAAAACGAACACGATCCACGAGAGGTACGCGAGATACGCAAAGCAGCCGACAATGATCGCCAGGTGCATGCACAAATGAGGCATCACTGTGAGCGCACTCGTGATCGTCGGCACGTCGCCAGTCAAAGTACCGAGCAAACGGTGCGAGCCCAACTCTTCGAGAGTACGCAAGCGCGTTCCGAGTATCTGCCGGCACAGTTGCAACCGCAGGTCAGACATCGCTCTTTCCGTGAAACCGATCAGCAGCACGTGCGAAACGAATCGCGAAAACGGCAACACCAAACACAGACCAACGAAAGCCCAAATCGCACGTGAGGTTGATCCGCCACCGCTCAAAGTGGAAGTGATAACAGCGAGCAGTCCCGTGTTGCACACGCCGCTGATGATTCCCGCCCCGACTGCGATCGCGATGAGCATTTTTGGATAGCGAATGTTCTTCGAGACCTGGATAAGAAAAGACGACACCTTAACGAAGTCGTTAATGACTTTCATGGATAGCTCCTGTTTATACTGTTGACCGAGATTAGTGCGGCTAGCGGGAGATGAATTAATTTGTCTGTGACGGCATGATGAAGGTTCCAATCTCAATCATACCGTTAACTGCCTGGAGAGTGATGTTTTCGCCGCCTCCGTTTAAACGATAGGTGGCGCGAATCTCTCTTTTCCAGCGATCGCGTTCGTAGTTTGTGGGTTGGATGTCGCAGAGAATGTCCCAACGGCGCATGTTTGTTTCCCAATCTCCCTGGATGCGGACGCACGCTTGAATCGTCACGCGCGAAGTTTGCGGCAGATAAAGATTGATGTTGCCGCCGAGTGTTCTCAAACGACTTTGACCTTTGCCGGCAGGTACCAGTTCCACGGTGATATTGCCGCCGGAGGAAATGGCCTCAACACCACCGGAGACTTTTTCCAAACGAATGTGCCCGCCTGCTGTTTGCGCGATCACCATGCCCACGCCACCAAGCAGAACGATATGTCCGCCCGACGTCTTGAGCTCAGCATCGCCGGCAACTTTTCCGACCTCGATGCGGCCGCCGCCAGTTGAAATCCTCGCCGCGCCGCTGATGTCGCCGATGATCACATCGCCACCACACGTTCGCGCTCGCACAGCCTGACTAACATTCCCCATGATGATGTGGCCGCCGCCACTAAAAACTTCCATTTCGACGTTTTCCATAACTCCCTCAGTATTCTTCCGGTGGGTCCGGAAATTATGAACACACGATTACCTTGAGCCACCAAGACTGGCGACCTCCGGTTTTATTAAGTTTGTGTTTTTGTGCCTCTTTGTGACCCTATTCGGTCTTCAGCGCAATGAGTGGATCGATCTTCGTGGCACGTCGCGCGGGAATGAAACTCCCGACCAGCGTAATGCCCAGAAGTAAGAGCGCGACGATCCCGAAGATCGTCAGATCCGTTGAACTGACGCCAACCAACAACGTGCTCAACACGCGCGTGAGTGCAAACGCCGCCCCCAATCCGATACCCACACCAATCAGCGAAAGGACGATGCCATGCTTCATGATCACTTTTAGCACGTCACTTCGCTGCGCGCCGAGAGCAACACGAATACCGATCTCCGAAGTCCGTTGCGCGACGTTGTACGACACCACACCGTAAATTCCGATCGCGGCCAGCACGACGGCGACGGCTGCGAAGATCGTCAGCAACAGCATGTTGAAGCGTGGTTGCCAGAGTGAATCGTTCAAGCGTTGCTCCATGGTCCTGATATCGGCCACAGGCTGATCGGTGTCTATGCTGCGTATCTCATTTCGCAGCGCGCCGGTGAGCGCCAGCGGGTCGCTGCTTGTGCGCACAGCCAGGTACATCTTGGCGAGCGGAATGTTGCCGCCACCCTGCATGTGCGGCGCGTAGACTTCCCACTCGATCGGACGATTAACGCCGTAAGACATCACGTCGCCCACGACGCCAACGATCGTCATGCGCGGAAACCGTCCTCCCGGAGGCAAGAGGTTCGGAGAAAGCATGCTCTCCGGCGGTCCGGTCCAGACTCTCTTACCGATTGGATCTTCATTCGGGAAGAACGTCAGCGCCACCGACTCGTTGATGATGACGACTCCGGGAGTGTCTTTAGTATCCTGCTCGGTGAAGACACGTCCTTTGAGAAGTGGCACTCCTGCGGCTTTGAAATAGTCAGGCGTGATCTGACGATATTCAACAGCTTCGACCTGATCGAGTGTGGCTGGCGGCGTTCGTCCTTCAATGCTGAACTGCTTGCCCCAGCTTTCGTTTGACATCGGAAGACTCGTGGTTGCGCCCACAGCCTGCACGCCCGGCAGCGATTTGATGCGCTCGACTGCCTGATGGAAGAACGTGCTTCGTTGGTCCCATTCTTTGTACTTCAATTCAGGCAGAGCAATCTGCGCGGTCAGCATGTTGTCTGAATTGAAACCGGGATTGATTGATTGCAGGTGCATGAAACTCTTCAACATTAAACCCGCGCCGATCAAAAGGATGAGGGCCAACGCAATTTCGGAAACGACCAGTAGGCCTCGCGTGCGGAGACTGCCACCACTTGTCGAACCTCGAGCAGAATCCTTCAGCGCTTTCGTCAAGTCAGGATTAGACGCCTGCACGATCGGCAGCAGTCCAAAGATGATGCCCGTAAGTATCGACAGCAGCAGTGTGAACAGCAGGACACGTTGATCGAGTGGAATGGTGACGCCCTGGCTGATGATCGCATCGCGCGAAAGGTTCTCAGGCGCGAGAGCCAAAATGATCCGCAATCCGACGTAAGCGAGTACGAGACCAAGCGCACCACCAATCACACTCAGCCACAAGTTCTCAGTAAGCCAGAGCCGGATCAAACGCATGCGACTTGCGCCAAGAGCAATTCGCACGGCCGTCTCTCGTTCGCGTGCCGCGGCGCGCGCGAGTAAAAGATTAGCGACGTTTGCGCACGCGATGAGGAGAACAAAGCCTACTGCACCCATGAGCACCAGCAGTATCGGACGATTGTCGCCCACGATGTCCTGGCTCAAGGAAACTATCCTCGTACCCAAGCCGGCGTTCTCTTTGAACTCCTGTTCGAGGCGTTGAGAGATCGTGTTCATCTCTGCCTGCGCCTGCGGAATGCTGACGCCCGGCTTCAGCCGACCGATGACTCGCAGGAAATAGTTGTTGCGCGTATTTCTGTTGCTTCCGGGTTCGAAAGACATCGGCACCCAAAGGTCGGCTTTCTGCCGTGGCTGTCGCAGCCACGAGTCAGGTGGCATGACGCCAATCACGGTGTAGTTCTCGGCATTCAGAGTCACTTGCTTGCCGACGAGGTTTGGATCGGCACCGAAGCGGCTGCGCCATAGGTTGTTGCCGAGTATCGCAACGCGATGCTGGCCAAACGTTTCTTCCTCAGACATGAAGAGCCGGCCCAGCATTGGCTTTGCACCCAACAATGGAAAGAGATTAGTGGTGACGATTGCGCCACGAACTCTCTCGGGCTGATCGGTCGCCGTGATGTTGAAGTCGTCGAGATAGTAAGCGCCCATCTGGTCGAAGGCTTTGTTCTCGGTCCACGCACGGTAATCCGGAGGCGCAGTCGAGCCACGCGATGTGTTTCGCTTAGCGTTGGTGGTCCAGATCGCCATTAATTGATCCGGCTCCGCAAACGGTAGCGGGCGAAGAAGCATCACGTTGACCACGCTGAAAATTGCCGTGTTGACTCCGATACCCAGCGCCAGCGCCAGGATGGCGACGATCGTGAAGACGGGACTCTTGATAAGCATCCGAAAACCGTGTCGCACGTCTTGTAATATTGTTTCCATTGTCTGAACCTCTCCTCTGTGAGTGTGTGAGTCGGATTAAAAAACCTGTTAATGAAATTGGTCTTTGCGTTTAGGGGAATTGCGAACGATGGGTTACTCCACTCTACCACCTTAACCTAAGGCTTGAAAGCCTAATTTGGCGATGAGTAGTGATGCAGTTTGAATAACGCCGAAGGCGTTGGCTAATTTCAGCCCAGGGTTGGATTACGCCGAAGGCGTTGAATTCAGCTACGGGTTGAAATTAGTCAACGCCTTCGGCGTTAATCAAATGACTAACAAATAGCCAACCCAATCCGTGACTCGTCGATGCACGCCTGAAGACGTGCGGACAGCATCTTCACATTCGGCTCGAGACCCATCGTTTCGTGATTGCCCGGTACGATGTGAACTTCGACCGGTTGAGTCGAGAGTTGACTCCACCCTTTTGTCGGATCCAGGCCGCGCACTTCAGGCGGCTCTTCACTGCCACGAAACACAGTAATGTGTCCGGAGTAAGCCGGTGGATCGTAACGGCGCGTGACCTGTATTCGTGTTCTAAACACACGCAGGTGACGCTTCAGAAAATCAAACGCGTAACCCATGTCGAGATTCGCGCCCGCTCGATCTCTCTCGATGAAGTAGTCGATTACATACTTCAACTGTGCGTCCGTATCGAGTTTCCGCAGCGCTTCGGTGAGCGGCTTGAGTTCCTCGTCTTTCATCGAATAACGCGTCAACTGGTTCGCGAGGATCGTCAGGAGCACGGCATCGTCCGCCTCGATGATCTGGTTCAGGAAAGCCGGCGATCCTGCATCTACGAGCACTAGCAACGGCACTTCCTGCCCCGACTCGACAAGTTGCCGTGCCATTTCAAATGCAACGAGTCCGCCGAACGACCACCCTCCCAGCAAATATGGACCAACAGGCTGCGTTGACCGCAGGGCCTCGACATAAATCGTGGCCATCTCTTCAATCGAGATCTCCGGATCGCCATCCTTGTAAGCAAAGTGATCCTGCACGCCGTAGAACGGTTGATCCGGATCGAGGTAACGCGCCCAGGGCTCGTAGCAAAGCACTTCACCACTGCCGGTGTGAACGCAGAAGAACGGCGGCTTCGAACCCTTTGGCTGAATCGGCACTATCGGACTTGGCGTTTGCACCGCAGCTCGTCCGCGTAATACTTCGGCAAGGTGTATGACGGTCGCACCCTCGAACAGGATAGATAAAGGAAGTTCCTGTCCAAACCATTTTTGAATCTGGGCCATCAAGCCCACGGCGAGAAGCGAGTGTCCGCCGAGGTCGAAGAAGTTGTCGGTTACTCCGATTTGTTCCTGAGTGTCGAGCACTTGCTTCCAGATGCGTACCAACTGCCTCTCCAGATTGTCGCGAGGTAACGCGAGAACTTTATCCTGCCGCGATTCTGTTTCGACGATTGCAGCAATCGCGCGACGGTCCACTTTTCCATTCGGCATTAACGGCAAACTCGCGAGCACTACGAAAGAAGTTGGGACCATGTATTCCGGCAGCTTCTGGCGGAGGAAGTCACGCAGTTCGTTTGGCGTCACCGTCGAACCACTCTTGATGACGATGTAAGCAACCAGGCGTTGGTCGTCAGACGCTTGTTCCCGCGCCACAACAACCGCCTCGACCAACGCCGGGTGCTCTCTCAACGAAGCTTCGATTTCACCGAGTTCGATGCGGAAGCCTCGGAGCTTGACTTGTTCGTCCTGACGACCCAGAAATTCGATCACACCTGACGGCTGGTAACGCGCGAGGTCTCCGCTCCGGTAGAGACGCGCGCCGGGCTCCATGCTGAACGAATCAGGCACGAATCGCTCGGCTGTGAGATCGGGCCGGTTTAAATAGCCGCGCGACACTCCCACGCCGCCGATGTACAACTCGCCTGCGACTCCGATCGGTACGAGTTTCATGTCTCGATCCAAAAGATGGATCAGCATGTTTCCGATCGGGCGTCCAATCGGCACGGTCACACCGGCGCTCCCGGGACGGCATTTCCAAAAGGCCGCATCGATGGCCGTCTCAGTTGGACCATAAAGGTTGTGCAGGTCAGCAGCGAAAGTTGCAAAGCTCTTTTCCTGAACTGCAACGGGGAGCGCTTCGCCGCCGCAAAAAACACGTCGCAGTTCGCTGTTGCACGCTTCGATTCCTTTCGTCTCGAGCAACACGCGATACATCGACGGAACGAGTTGGAGCGTGGTCACCTTTTCTTTTGCGACCACATCGACGAGGTAAGCAGTGTCTTGATGTCCGCCGGGCCGTGCGATTAACAAACGCGCACCGGCGAGCAACGGCGCAAAGAATTCCCATACCGAAGCGTCGAAGCTGAACGGAGTTTTTTGCAGCACCAGGTCTTCACTGGTTAGCGGAAACGCCGTTTGCATCCACAACACGCGATTGACGATCGATCTGTGTGGGACCATCACGCCCTTCGGCCGGCCCGTAGAACCCGATGTGTAAATGACGTAAGCGAGATTTGCAGTCGATACGTTGGTGCGAGGATTTTCATCGCTCTCCGCCGCGAGGTTCGTACTGTCGTTGTCCAGACAAACGACGCGCGCTTCATGTTCAGGCAGAGTTTCGAGCAGTCGTTGCTGTGTTAGCAGAATTCGGACGCCTGCGTCATTCAACATCAGCGCCAAACGCTCGGCTGGATAAGACGGATCAAGAGGCACGTAAGCCGCGCCTGCTTTAAGAATGCCGAGCAAGCCGACGATCATCTCGAGCGAGCGTTCGACGCAAATGCCGACGAGGTCTTCTGGTCTAACGCCAAGGTGTTGCAGATGGTGCGCGAGCTGATTGGCGCGACGGTTGAGTTCCGAGTAGGTCAACTGCTGATCGCCAAAGATCACGGCGACGTTGTTGGGCGTTAGCGCAGCCTGTTGCTCGAAGAGTTGATGCAGGCATTTGTCGAGACCGTACGATTCCTCCGTGTTGTTGAAATCGATCAACAACCGGCGCCGCTCGTCGTCATCGATTAAATCAAGCGCTGTGATCTGACTTTCCGGCGTGGCGATTACACTTTCAAGCAACGTTTGGTACTGGCCGGCGAGACGTCGCACGTCATCCTGCGCGTAGCGGTTTGCGTCGTAGTGAAACGTCAGCGACAAACCTTGAGTGTGCTGAAGGCACGAGAGCCTTACATGGAAACGATCGATGTAGGAACATAGCTTTTCGATCGAGAAGACGGCGCCACACGACCTCGAGTCCGCAGGCCGGACATTGAAGTCGAAAGTAAATGAGCTGAATCGAGCTTCCCCTTCCCACGTGAACACTTCCTGCCACTTCCAAATATCTCGCACCGCGCTCGCCGTCTGCTGCAAGGCTTCCGTGAAAGTGAACTGCTTCTCGAGTGGCGAGACAACCGGCAGGTACTTCGCGAACAGTCCGAGGGCGTGTTCCAACTCGCTGAACTTGCGTCCGTCGAACGCCGCGCAAACAACTGTGTCTGACTCTCCGCCAAGTCTCCAAAGCAGCACTTGCCAGCACGTCAGCAGCAATACCGGCATCGTGACTGCTTGAGCTTCTGCAATGGCCGCGAGGCTGGCAGCTTTTGCCGAATCGATCAGAACACTGAAACTCTGCGGGTGAAATCCGGCATCGGACCCAGTTTGTTTTTCGGTCGCCAACGCCAGGTTATGAACTGCTGAGAGATCTTGTTTTCTCCAGAACTCTCTGGCCGCTCCCGCGTCCTCCGCTTCGAGTAATTCGTTTTGCCACTCTGAGAGATCGGCATATTGAATCGGCTCTTCAGCGAGCTCTTCTTCGTTTACACAAGCTTCATATGCATTTGCGATTAAGTGGACCAGACGTCCGAGCCCGGCAGTGTCAGCACAAAGTGCGGGCAAGGTCAGTTGCAGCACGTGATGGTGACGCGACAGAGAAACGAGCACGACGTGAACCAGCGTTTCCTGTTCGCAGTCTGCAAGCCGGTGGGTCGTACACTCGAGCAATGCATCGAGTTCGGCGACTTGGCGTGAGGCGTCGAAGTCGCTCAGGTTCACTTCGATTACAGTTACAACCGGAGCGGAGTTGATGACCTGGACGGGCACGTTCATACCCGGCATGGAATGAAACGACGTGCGCAGAATCTCATGTCGTTGGACCACGCTCTCAATGGCGCGGCGCAGGAGACGCTTGTCCAAACGACCATCGATGCGAACGGCACACTGCGAGCGGTAAATGCTGGCGCCGTTTCGACCGCACAACGACCACAAGTGTGTCTGTTGGGGTGAAAGCTGGAATCCTTCGATTACTTCTTTCTGCATTTCAGCCCTCTTCTATGCCGTCCGCGGTGCGATGAAATGGTTCAGCCATGCCGACGAGCACTCTTCGCGGACCCTCGTACGGACTGCGACCGTGCGCGGAAAGCATGTTGTCCAACATCAACACATCGTGCTCCTGCCACGGAAACATGACTGTCTCCTGCCGGTAGATCTCGCGCAGGTGATCGAGCACGTCCGCTTCGATCGGTGAGCCGTCGCCGTAGTAAGTATTCGTCGGCAACTCTTCTTCGCCAAACTCCGTCAATAGTACGTTGCGAAGCGTAGCCTCGAGTGTCGTGACGTGGAAAAACGTTGCGTGATTGAACCAGACTGGCTCACCGGTGCGCGGATGCCGCGTGATGGCCGGCCGCACCGCGCGCGTGCGCAAGCGATTGCCGTCCTTCCACTCGACCGTGATGCCCTTGCTGCGGCAGTAAGTTTCCACCTCGCTTTTATCTTCAGTCTGAAAGACTGTCTGCCAGGGCAATCCGAAGCCGTGACCGAAATTACGAACGTACATCCACTGCTTTTCCGCGAAACGATCGCGCACTTCCGGATCGATGCGCTGATAGATCCGGCGACAGTCAGCAATCGGCGTCTCGCCACCTCGCAATGCGGGTGTCACACAGCGGAAGAAGATCTTCAAAGGGAAAGTCGCCTGGTAGGAATTCTCGTTGTGCAGAAAAATGCTCTGGTCCGCTGGATGTTCAGTTGAGGTGTAGATCTTGCCACCCACATTCTCGCGCCGCGACGAACGCTCGTGATATTCGAGCACTTCACCGGAAACTGCCGCGATGAACTGCTCGAACTCACCGGGACTTTGCAGCATGAACTCTCTGAACAGTATCCCACCGTGCTTCAAGAGAGTCGCTTCGATCCGGTCGCGGTTGTTCCTGGCCCAGGAGATCAGGCTGACGCCGTGTATAGCGGGTTGAATCACGAGCGGGAGCAACTTCCCTTCAGCCAACGGCGCCTCTTTTACTAAGTCTGCTTCCGAGACTCGGACAGCTTTGCGTCCGATGCCGGCGAATTTGTTGATAGCCACGACGGTGTTCATAGTGCTGCTTCCTTTTTGAGCCACAAAAAGGCACATAAAGCACAAATTGATGTTCAATTGTTCGTGCTTGTTCGTACCAGTTTACGTTTGGCCAGAGTGAGTCGTTGGCAGCTCGATTGGGCGAACTGTTTTTCGTCCTCGGCAGCCAGGATCGATTTCAACTCGCTCACAGTGGCAAGTGGTTGTTGGACCACCGCGCTCAGGATCTTTTCGAAGAGGGTGGCGAACCGAGTCATGGTGGCTGCGTCGAATATGTCAGTGTTGTAGTTGAACCAACCGCCGATGCCCGCGGACGTTTCCCAGAGCTGGAGGGTGGTGTCGAGTTGCGCGGTGGTGCGTTCGGGGTTGAGCGATTTGAGCTGAAGTTGCGGCAAAGCGAGACCGTCGCCCGGCGCGTGATTGATGATGAGCTTTACCTGGAACAACGGCGCGTGCGTCGCATTGCGGTCGGGATTGAGCATCTCGACCACTTTCTCGAACGGCAAGTCCTGATTGGCATACGCCTCGAGAGTTATCTCACGAACTCGCGCCAGCAATTCCTGAAACGTCTGATTTCCCGACATCGGTGTTCGCAACACGAGTTGATTGACGAAGAAACCGATCAAGTTCTCGGTCTCGACGCGGCTGCGATTAGCGACATCTGTACCAACAACGATGTCATGCTGATTCGTCAGGTAATGCAGCAGCACGTTGAACCCGGCGAGAATCGTCATAAAAAGCGTAGCGCCTTGCCGACAGCTCAGCGTCTGGAGGCCAACAGACAAATCCTTCGAGAACTGCATCATGTGCAGCGCGCCTCGATCCGTTTCTTTCAACGGACGCGGGCGATCGAGAGGCAGTTTAAGCAAAGGTGGCGTACCCGAGAGTTGCCGCTTCCAGTAGTTTTGTTGTTTCTCGAGCTCATCGCCCTGCAACCATTGGCGTTGCCAAACGGCGAAATCAACGTACTGGATCGGAAGCTGCGGAAGCGGCGACGCCTTGCCGTTCGAAAACGCTTCGTAAAGTGCTCCGACTTCTCTCACGAGCACGTTCATGGACCAACCATCACTGGCAATGTGGTGCATCGTGAAAAGGATGATGTGTTCATCCGGATTGAGCCGAAGCAGACTTACTCGCAACGCCGGTTCCTTACCCAAATCAAAAGGCCGATTTGACTCGGCTTCGATCAATTCCCGGGCGCGTGTTTCTTTTTCCGGTTGGGCCTGGTCACTGAGATCGATCAGCGGCAACGCAACGTCTTCCGCGGGTCCGATGATCTGGAACGGTTGCCCGTCGCAAACGGCAAACGTCGTACGCAATACTTCATGACGGCGGCGAATCTCGTTGACGCTTCGTTCCAGCGCCTCGGCGTTGAGTGGTCCACTTGCATGGAGCGCGTTAGGAATGTTGTAAGCATTGCTTTCAGGAGCCAGACGATGCAGAAACCAAAGGCGCTGCTGGGCAAACGAGAGGACAAACGAGTTCCCTTCCCGCCTCTGCGGCAGTATTCGTGCTTTGGCAGCGCCGGTGCGTTTCTGCTCGAGTCGTCGCTCGAGCATAGCTCGTTGCACGGGCGACAGACTGGCAACCTGATTAAGCAAAGTGTTCATTACTATTTAGCGATCGCCCTCAGATACGGGAAGGCGGAGGTGGTTAAGCGAATGCGCGCGTCATTCACCCGCTGGAACGTCTGCTCGATTCCGAGCTGGTCCATGATGCCGCGCATCGGAGTTTTACCGTCAATGAGTTCGAAAATATCCCTGACTGACGCGTGCGGTGCTGATAACGGGTACGGCACAGAGCTGTTTGACACTGGTAATTATCTTCGCTGTTGCGAATGAAGCTGCGCTGTGTCGTCAGGTTTTTGACGAAGATGGTGTTGAGAAATTCTTCGATAGTTTCCTGCTCAGTCTTTCTCGGAGTCGGATCGTCTTTGTGTCGCAGGTAAAACCAGAGCAGTGGCGACTTATCGAACAGCAGCAGGTTTGTCACTTGCCAGCGGCGTGAATCCGGAAGAGCGTCGTACGACTTTTGCAGTTCCTCATCTCCAAACTCCATGTTCCAGGAATAGGCGGACTGGACCGATTTAGCGTAGAGACTGATGCAAGGTGCGACGTATTCGAGACCGCAACTCTCCGCCAGGTCTTCGAGCGATTCGACGGTGTAACTGTGCTCGCATGGATGAATTTCAACGCGGTGTGCAGCGCTTGATTCGTGCCACATCCAGCCACCCAGATGCGCGCGTCGCGCGGGACGGTGCGATGCGAAAAGTCGCCGATGTCCTGGTTCAGCATGTTGATGCCAAACTCTGTGTCTTCAAGATAATCGAATTTGATCGGCTGCCACGGCCAGGGAAATCTGCGGTAAAACTTCGCCAGCAGACCATCCACTGAGTCCTGCGATTCAGCCAGGACGCGATTCTCTTCATCGCTTCTGGTTGTAACAGCGGCTTCGGTAGTTGCGCGCACGCGCCCGTCATTCTGACGCTTGGCCTGGAGCTTGAGCTCGAGCACGGCTCGCTGTTGTGGGGATAGATCCGCAATGTTGGTTGCCAGGTTATTCATTTAGACCCCTTCCTTCTCTGCTACGAGTTGCGGTGTTTCCTCAGCCATGTTTTCCAGATCGCTCTCCTCGAGCAGTTTGATCTCTTCGATGAGTTGGGCCATCTCCGCATCGTTCTCCTGCTCGACCTGAGCTTCGACTATGGCGAGCGCTTGTTTTTCCACGGTTGATGCTTCGAACAGTGTGCGCAGCGGCAAGTCAACGCCGAATGCTTCACGCGTCCGCGAGATCACCTGGAAGACGAGCAGCGAATGTCCGCCCATCTCGAAGAAATTGTCGTTGATGCCAACGCGATCGATGCCGAGAACTTCAATCCAGATTTCAACCAGCGTCGCTTCAATTGGAGTACGCGGTGGCTCGAAATGCTTTTCGAGTTCTGCTCGTAACTGTCCGGGCGCGGGCAGTGCTTTGCGATCGACTTTGCCGCTGATAGTGCGTGGCAACTTGTCCATTAGTACAAACGCGGATGGGACCATCTCGGCGGGCAATCTGCTCGAAAGGTAGTCTCGGAACGCGCCGGTTTCGACCTGCTGGCCCAGCACAAAGTACGCACAGAGAAACTTGTTGCCGTTCGCGTCTTCGCGATCGATAACGGCGAGATCCTTCACTGCCTCGTGAGCGCGCAGTATCTTGTCGATTTCGGAAAGCTCGATTCTGGTGCCACGAATCTTTACCTGAAGATCTCTTCGGCCAAGGAACTCGAAGTTGCCATCAGGCATAACGCGACCCAGGTCGCCGGTTTTGTAGACGACGTCGTTCGGATCCTTGCCGAAGGGATTCGGAATGAAGACCTGCTGCGTGAGTTCGGGTTGATTGTAATAGCCGTGCGTACGGAATGGAGTCCGAATATAAATCTCTCCGACCGTGCCCGGCGCGCAAAGTTTGTTCTCCGCGTTGACCAGTACGGCTGCTGCGCCTTCGATCGGCTTGCCAATCGGAATCGATTCCAAGCCTTTATCGGAAGACTTCACGAAGTAGGCAAACTTCGTCATCGTGGTTTCCGACGGTCCGTAGAGATTTACGAGTTGGACACGATCGCCGAACTTCTCCATCCACTTGCCGACGTCTTTCGGAAGCAGCGGTTCGCCCGCCATCAGGATATGAGTGAGTTCAGGGAAGTAATCCGAATTCAGATCTTCGTTGACGATCGCGCGGAAGAGTGAAGGCACGCAGTGGATGACGCTGATGCCCTCAATGTCGATCCAGTCGATCAATTTCTTCGTGTCGAGGATAGTGTCGCGTCCTGGCGGGATGCAGATGGTGCCACCCGCGCAGAGCGGTACGAAGATGTCTCTCAACACGGCATCGAAAGCGGGCGTGGTCAGTTGGCTGACGCGTACTCCCTCGCCCAAACCGAGCGCTTTTATTTCCCACTTGATGAAGTGGTCAATGCCTTTCAAACGTCCCGCAATTCCCTTCGGCTTGCCGGTTGAACCGGAAGTGAAAAAGACGTAGGCCATATCGTCAGGATGAACCTCCGTTGTTGGCGGTTCCGTGTTGGTGAATGATGCGTAGCCCTCAACTTGGCCCAGGCTGGCGGGCAGCGTATCGATCGAAGCTACGCTGTCCACGGAAATCACACGCGCCGGACTCGTAGCGATGCGCTCGAGCACGCCACTGAACCTTGATTCAAACAGAAACCAGCCCGGCGATACTTCCGCGACCATCGCCTCCAATCTCTTCTCGGGAATACTTGGATCGAGCGGGACAAACACGCACCCAGCCCTGAGGATGCCGATGATGGCAGTGATGACTGCGACCGGATCTTCAATCAAGACCGCTACGATGCTGCCCCTTGAAGCTCCCGAAGCAACCAGGAAGTTGGCGAGCTTGTTGGCTTCGCCGTCCAACGTCGCGTAGGTTGTGCGCTTATTCGCATAATCGATCGCGGTGTGGTCTTTGAACCGTGTAGCCGCTTCGCGAAACATCTCCTGAACACTTTGATAGCTCACAGTTTCCCTTTCGCAATTTCTTTGGCAATGATGGTGAGTGGGTCTACGCAACTGTAGCCCTTGTGATTATTTCCGTTGCTGATTTCGAACTGCTTAGCTGGCAGGTGTATTTCCGTGCATCCGGCGATGAAACGATCGACTTCATACTTCGCCATCAGCGCTTCGAAAGTCGGCAGCAGGGTGCGAACGTCTTTATTGCTCTTGATGTGACCGTAGATAAGTTCGTGAATTGCTTCCTGGTCTTCTTCATCCGGCAACACAATAAATTTTTTGGCGGCCGGCCAGCGCTCGTGCGTTTCAAATAGCCGCATCTTTCGCGTCCCGTTGCTGCAAAAGAGCAGATGTCTTTTCTGGACGCGCAGGATGCGTTCGAATATCACGTCGAGCAGAGAGATGATTCTCTTTCTCAGTTCAGTAGGAACTCGCGGCAGCAGGTAGTGACACGTGATGCAGCAAATGACGACATTGGAAGCACCTAACTCGCGCAAGTGGCAGAGCGACTGGATCAAGCGTCCGAGCAGATCGTCGTAAGACTCCCGGAGAAATTCCGAGGTGCGATCGGGATAAGTTGGATCGGAGAGGAGCATGACGATCGGCGATTCCTGTTCGCGGCCGGCGAGACTGTACTCGTAAATGGTCTTCAGGAATTCCGCCGAAGCTAATGGTCCAAGACCGCCTACGACTCCAAGAATTGGTCTGGTTGAAGCTGAATTCATAACGTTGCCTCAAAAGTTTTAGGCGACAAAAGGCACAAAATGCACAAATGGGTTTTGCTAAATTTGTGGCGATCTTCCTACGTCATGGCGACGAGAATCTTGCGCGCGCCGGCGTAAGGCATGCGACCGTGGCAGGTGAGCATGTTGTCGATGATCAATAGGTCGCCTTCCTGCCACGGAAACACGACCGCATTTTTGCGCGAGGTCTCTCTGATGTGATCGAGCATCGAAGGCGGTATCGGCGTGTCGTCGCCAAAGAGAGCATTCTGCGGGAGCTCGTCCTCTTTCCCTTCATAGACCGACATCATCGTTTCGTAAACCTTCTTCGGATGAGTAGTCGGATGAAACTGGTCCGCCTGGTTGAACCAAACGCTCTGCTTGGTTTGTGGATGTGTCGCGACAGCCGGACGCACCTGAGTCAGTTTCAAGCTGCCGTCCGGCTGCCACTGCACCTGGGTATCCCGGTCAGAACAGTACTGCTCGACTACTGCTGTATTCGTCGTTTCGAAAGTCTCCTGCCACGATGGTCCAACGCCGTGTCCTCCTTGCAGGTTGCGAATGTACTTCACACCCTTGCGCGTGAACTCTTCCACCACCTCAGGATCAAGACTGTTCAGGATCATGCGGCTGTCGGCAATCGGAGTCTCGCCTTTTTCCTGTGGCGCCACGATGCAACCGAAGAACAGTTTGCGTGGCCACTTGTGCGAATAAGACAACTCGTTGTGCATCGAGATGTAATACTCGGACGGATACTCGGTTGACGTGTACACGCCGGCGGCGAGTTTCGTCCGCGGAGAATTGCCGTCAACGTAATCGAGCAAATTGCTGTCGAGGTTCTTCACGCAACGCGCAAAGCTCGATGGGGTCTTAACACTAAAGCCGCGAAACAGAATCGCACCCTGGTCGAGCAGCTTCATCTCGAGGAAGTCTTTGTTTGCCGAGTAGTATGAGAGGAGATGATTGACGGTTACGTTTTCCTGCGTCGCTTCGGGTTCTACGATGAAGGGCATAGTCTGATCCGCGAACATGAGCCTTCTGGTAAACATCTTGGTACTCCTGTTTCGCCACAAAGAGGCACAAAAGACACAAAATAATTTTTGTGGTTAATTAAGATTGGGTAATTCGAATAGGTCCACTAGCAGACCGAAAGTCAGGACTATCGTCAGGAGATCGATCTCGAGATGCGGATGAAGCTTGAAGCCTTCCTGCGAGTACTGAGCTTTGAGATTCTCAATCGTGTCCGGATTGAAATAACCCTGCCGCTTGATTCGTTCATACGAGAGCAGGTCGTTGATCCATTCGATCTTCTGCTGTAACAGGAAGGGACTGCCTGGTGCGCGAAAGCCAAACTTCTCGCGTTTGATGATCTGCTGCGGCACGAGATCCTGCGCTACCTTTTTCAGGATGTACTTCTCGGTGAAGTTGTGCAGCTTCAGATCGGGCGGAATCTCTCTCGCAAACTCAGCGAGCTCGATATCGAGAAACGGGTAACGTCCCTCGACTGAATTCGCGAGGGCCATCCGGTCGCCGTGATCGGAAAGTAAGTGATCCGCGAGGCGGAGTTTGAAGTCGAGATAAGACCGTTGGTGAATGAAATGCCGGCCCTGCAAGCGCTCCTTGTTGACGATCTCGAAATTAACGCAATCGAATTCGGGAAAACGCTGGTTGACTTGCTCCGAATAGATCGCGTTTTTAATTTCGAGCAATGGGTAGTAATCGTTCTCGTAAAACAGGTTCTTATCGCCCCAAAGTTTGCCCCTGATTTCGTCTTCAAGTACTGTCTCGAGGTCGTGCTTGCGCTGCTTTCGGTTGCCGAACTGGTCGTACCGGTAACCGACATAACCCGCAAACAACTCATCAGCGCCCTCGCCCGAAAGGACCACCTTGATACCCGCGTTCCTCGCTGCTTCCGAGAGTGCGAACGAACAGGTGTTGTATGTTTCTTTAACCGGACATTCGCAGTGATAAACCATGTCTGCGAGCCGTTCTGAAATCTCTGACCAGTCGAAAATGATTTCGTGATGAATGGAGTCGGCGATCTTCGCCATCATCCGTTGAAACTTTCGTTCGTTAATCTCTTCGTCATTGAACGCGATGGAGAACGAGTGGCGTTGAACGTGGGGCGAGAGCTTATTGATTAGTGCGGCGATCATCGAAGAGTCCTGGCCGCCACTGAGATAGAAGCCGACCGGAACATCGGCCTGAAGACGATAACCAACCGCGTCGGTAATATAACCCTTCAGCTTGTCGACGTAATAAGCTTCGGTGTGTTTGTAATCGATTTCGCCGATTCGCGGATAGTCGAGGTCCCAGTATTCACCGAGATTCGCATGCGAACTCGCCAGCAGGAAGCAGCCGCTCTTGAGGCTGTGGATGTCTTTGAACATCGTTCGCGGGCTAACGATTCCGGGAAATGAAAAGATCTGATCGAGCCCGGTTAGATCCACCTGACGCTTCACCATTGGGTGCTCCAGAATGGCCTTTATCTCTGACGCAAAGATCAAAACTTCATCGACGATCGTGTAATAGAGCGGATTGATGCCGAAATGATCGCGCGCGAGCAGCAGTTTCTGCTCTTTGCGGTCGTAGAGCGCAAAGGCAAACTGGCCGTTGAGCTTGTTGATGAAGTCTGGGCCATCTTCTTCGTAAAGGTGGACCAGCACTTCGACGTCGCTGCCGGTACGAAACGTGTGTCCACGCTTGATCAGATCGGATCTGAGCTCGCGGTAGTTGTAGATCTCGCCGTTGCAAACGACGACCACGGATTTGTCTTCATTGAAGATCGGTTGGTCGCCGCCGGTGAGATCGATGATGCTCAAACGGCGAAAGCCGAGACCGATATTTTCTTCGACGAAGTAGCCCGCCGAGTCAGGTCCGCGATGAACGAGCTTGTCGGTCATCTTCACCAGGAGACCTTCGTCTATCTTGCGCTCTTTGCGCATGTTGACGTAGCCAGCAAAACCGCACATGAGTTAAAGCTCCCGTTTAAGTGTGGACACAGATGAACGCGGATGAACGCGGGTTCAGACTTCTAAATCAGCGTTGAAGCTGTCGAGAAGTTGTTCCTGCTCTTTGACTGTCGCGACCGAAAAGCCCGCGAGGTTTTTCTCCGGATCGGCGAGCATAGCTTCGATAAGCGCAATGAAGTGACCGAGCATGCGAACGATCGTTTCCTGATCGAAACGGCGACCGTCGTAGAGAAGCTGGAGCATCAGTTCTGTTCCAGGTTCGATCACGAGTGTCAGCGGGTAGTTGGTTCTTTCGAAGAGAGTAGGGCGATGAGTCTTGATGTCGTCGCTTCGTTCTCTCGACAAATGTTCCACGGGAAAGTTTTCAAAAATGACAACGCTTTCGAAGAGTGACGAACCGCGTGGCACGTCGCTCCACTTTTGCACTTCCACAAGAGGGCTGTGCTCGTAAAGAAGCATTTCAGCCTGTTGCTCCTGAATCATTTGCAGCCACGGCACGAGCGTCGTCTCAGGTGTTATCTTCACTCGCACCGGCAAGCTGTTGATGAAAAGGCCCATCATTGAATCAACGCCATCTAACTGTGGTGGCCGGCCCGAGACGGTTGCGCCGAAGACGACGTCATTACATCCACTGTAGCGACTCAAGAGCAGCGCCCACGCACCTTGCACGATCACGTTCAACGTCAGCCGTTCGCGGCGGGCGAGTGCTTGTAAAGCTTCAGTTGTAGCGGTGGAGAAGTACGTCTGTTCGGCGCCGAAGACTTCGCCTTCATCTTCCGTGACTGCTTCGGCTGGATGGGCCACACCGAGTGGAGTGGGTGCGTTGAAGCCCTTGAGCGTGCGGCGCCAGAAGGCTTCAGCCTGAGAAAGATCCTGTTGCTGCAACCACGAGATGTAGTCGGCATAGGGACGTGAGCGGCCGA
This sequence comes from uncultured Acidobacteriota bacterium, assembly GCA_963826255.1. Lineage (GTDB taxonomy): Bacteria > Acidobacteriota > Blastocatellia > Pyrinomonadales > Pyrinomonadaceae > PSRF01. The sequence continues at coordinate 2,198,496 of CAWGWK010000002.1, read as the reverse complement.
GGTTGATCTGCCTGCCTTCGCAGAAAGCATCGTAGTAGGCTGCTATTTCATTCAACAACAGTGCTACAGACCAGCCGTCGAGCAACATTAATGGCCTGCTCCAAATAAAGTGATAAGCATCGTCGGCCAGGCGTATGAGGATGAGGCGCATCACCGGCGCCTGGGCCAAATCAAAACCCCGCGCACGATCTTCGTGTAGAAAAGCGTCGAGGCGCTTCTGCTGGTCCACCGGAGACATTTCGCACCAGTCCTGTTCAATGAACGGCAACTTCACGCGACGTCCAACGACCTGCAATGGGTTATCGAGGCTCTCCCACACGAAGGCCGTGCGTAATATCGGATGCCGGTCGACGACGCGTTGCCACGCCCACTTGACGGCGTTGACGTTGATGTCGCCCTGGAGTGTGCAATGAAATTGACCGAAGTAGACTGCCGCCTTCGGTGCGTAGAGAGTGTGGAAAAGCATTCCCTGCTGCAAAGGCGAGAGTGGATAGATTGCTTCGATGTTTTGCGCGCTCATTGACTTTTTTGTAGGGGTGGGCCCTCTGTGGCCACCCCTCGTTGACTTTTTGTGACTTTAATCAAACCTGACGGTTTCGAGGATGTTGTTGAGTTTTTCGAGATCGAGATTGGCCTGGGGGAAGTCGGAAGGAGTGTAGGCTCCTGCTTCCGGAGACAGACAATGCGTGATGAGCAACTTGAGCTCCTCGATAAACCTCAGCGCCAGGTTCTCGATCGTCAGGCGCTGGTGCACGCTCTCACTAAAGGTCCAGAACATTTGCAGCCGGCCCTCGGAAACACCGCCGTTGATTTCGATCAGGTGATCTCGCGAACGCTGGATGCTGTGAGTCCGGCCGGCTGATTCTTTCGCCGGCACGAAAGGGGACGATTCGTCGATCACGTGATCGAATTGGCCCATGTGGTTGAAGATCACATCAGCCTGAGGCAGCGCCTCGAGCTTCGTGACGGTTTCGCTGTCGTCGCTCATGTAACGCAGCACGCCGTAACCGATACCGCCGTTCGGAACCTGTCGCACCTGTTCCTTGACCGCTTTCAAAGCTTCGCCGGGATCGTCGATCCCCTCGAGATTGAGCAGGAGCGGAAAGACAGCAGTGAACCACCCAACGGTCCGCGACAGATCCACATCGTCAAAGATCTCTTCGCGTCCATGGCCTTCGATATCGATCAGCATCGACGATTCACTGGTCCAGTGCTGATAGGCGAGCACGAGCGCAGTGAGCAGAACTTCGTGGACCTGCGTGTGATACGCCTTTGGTACTTCGTGCAGCAGAGCATCTGTGTCCTGCGCATCGAGCGACACTGAAACCGTGCTCACCATGTCCATCGTGTTCGCGCCGTCGAGATAATTAACGGGCAGCCCGGTCACGTTCGCGCGTGGGGCGGCGAGCCAGTAGTCGAGTTCGTCTCGCAGTTCGTTCGACCGCGAGTAGGCCTGCAACTTTTCGGTCCATTGCTTGAAAGAAGTCGTTCGTGATGGAAGTTGAACTGCTTGGTTGCGACTCAGTTGCTGGTAAGCAGTCTGCAAATCTTCCAACAGAATGCCCCACGAGACGATGTCAACCGCCAGGTGATGAACAACAATGAGCAGGCGACCGGGTTGATTCGCGCCAAGATCGAAGAATGCAACGCGCAGCAATGGTCCGTCAGTGAGATTGAGACTGGCCTGTTGCTCGTTGGCTAACGCTTCGAGCCTGCGGACCTGTTCTTCTTCCGGCGTGGTCGTTAAATCGATCTTGACGAATGGCACGTAACCATCCGGTTCGCTGACGACTTGTTGCCAGCCTGAATCTTCCTGTTTGAAACGCAAACCCAACGCCTGATGGTGTCGCAGTATCTCGCCTACGGCGCGTTGCAGCAGATCAGCGTCGAGTGCTTGCCGTACTTCGAGCAATACTGATTGGTTGTAGTGATGTGGGTCGGGTTGGTCCAACTGGAAGAAACGACGCTGGATTGGCGAAAGTGGCGCGGCTCCGGTCATCGCCGTCTGTTCTTCCCGAATCGTTTGCGTGAGCCCGACTACAGCAGCCAGCTCCGCAATTGTCTGGTTTTGAAAAAGCTGTCGCGGGGTCAGTTGCAGTCCCGATTGATTGGCCTTCGCCGTCACGCGAATAGCGAGAATTGAGTCGCCACCGAGATCGAAGAAGTTGTCGTGGACGCCGATCGTTTCGATACCCAGCACCTGTGACCACAATTGGGCCAACTGTCTTTCGATTAAAGTCAGTGGCGCAACAAAACCTTTTTCCAGTTCCGGTCTGTGCCCTTCCGGCGCCGGCAGCGCGCGGCGATTGATCTTTCCGTTCGGCAGTGTTGGCAACTGGTCCAACACCACGAACGAAGATGGAACCATGTATTCGGGAAGGTTCTCGTTCAAAAACCGGCGCAGCTCGCTGGTGGTCGCAGTCCATCCCTGATTCAACACGAAATAGGCAGCAAGTCGTTTATCGCCCGGCGTGTCTTCCCGCACGATCACGGCACTCGCCTTCACGGCCGGATATGTGGCCAGCAACTCTTCGATTTCGCTCGGCTCGATCCTGAACCCACGTATCTTCACCTGCGCATCGCTGCGACCGACAAAGTCGATGCTTCCTTCGGGACGGAAGCGGGCCAGATCGCCCGTGCGATAAAGACGCGCGCCCGGTTGCGATGAAAACGGATCGGGAATGAATCGCTCCGCAGTCAGATCCGCACGGTTCAAATAACCGCGCGCGAGTCCCTCGCCGCCGATGTGCAACGCGCCCGTCGCGCCGATCGGAACGGGCATGAGATGCGAATCCAAGAGATAAATCTGCGTGTTGTCTACCGGGTGGCCGATGGGAACGCCCGGTTCGTTGCCATCACGACGGCAAGTCCACGAGGTCGCATTGATAGCGGCTTCTGTTGGTCCATAGAGGTTGTACAGATCAGCTTGCAAGCGAGTAAAAAAGTGTTCCTGCAATTCGCTCGACAGACGCTCGCCGCCGCAAAAGACGCGACGCAATGACTGGCAACTGCTCAGCGCCGGCTCGTCAAGCAACACGCGCAGCAGCGAAGGTACGAGTTGTAGCGTCGTTACTTCGTGTCTGAGCATCGTCTGCACGAGGTCGACCATGTCTTTGTTATCATCGCGACGGGCAAGCACGAGCTGCGCGCCCGCAATCAATGGCGCGAAGATCTCCCAAATTGAGGCGTCGAAACTAAATGGCGCACGTTGCAGGACTCTGTCAGCTTCGGTGGTTGGATAGACTGATTGCATCCACAGCATGTGATTGCTGATGGCGCGATGGTTGACTACGACGCCTTTCGGTTTGCCGGTCGAGCCTGAGGTGTAGATCACATAAGCTGCGTTGTCGGTTGTTACACTTTGGTCGAAATTCTCTGAATACGTTTGCAAATCGGCGTCGTCGTCTTCACGTAAGTAGAGAACTGGGCCAGTGTGCGGCGGCAGTTGTTTCTGCAAATGTTCCAGGGTCAGTACGACTGATGCGCCGGTATCTTCCAGCATGAATGTCAAACGTTCTCGTGGCAACGCGGGGTCAAGCGGCACATACGCTGCGCCGGCTTTCAGGATACCAAGCAAACCTACGACCATCTCGAGCGAACGCTCGACGCAGATGGCAACCAATGTTTCCTGAACCACACCGCGGTCACGTAGCCGCTGCGCGAGTCGATTCGCGCGCGCGTTGAGTTCCGCATACGTTACGGAACGATCGCCCGAGACGACGGCGATGTTCTCGGGCGTGTGCGTGGCTTGATTCTCAAAGAGAACGTGAAGTCGATTGTTCGCGCCATGGCTCACATTCGTCCGGTTGAACTCGACGAGGATCTGTCGCAGTTCCGGTTCGCTGACGAGTTGCAATTTGCTGATGGCTGCGTTGGGAGTAGCGATGGCGCTTTCGAGTAATGTTTGAAACTGCCGGCCCAGGCGTTTGATCGTTTCGGCGTCGAATAGGTTCTCGTCGTAGTGCAACTCGAAGCACAACTCGTCGCGTTTCTGTATGCAAGAGAGTTTTATCTTGAACCGCTCGGTGCAGACGTACTGCTTTTCGATCGAAAACGTGACGTTTGAGTCAGCAAAGCCGGCGGTCTGATCCGTGAAATCGAAACAAGCTGGAAAGAATGCCGGCGCGCGGTCTGTGATGTCATCCCACGTGAAGAAGTCTTGCCAGTTGAGGTGTGTTTTCGTCGTTTCTTCTATCTGCGTCACGATCTCAGAGAATCTGGAGTCTTCAGTGAGACGGGAACGTACCGGCAGGTACTTTGCGAATAGTCCGATCGCAGCTGACAAACCTTCATACGATCGCCCGTCGAAAGCCGCGCCGACGATCAATTCCGGTTGTCCACTGAAACGCCACAAAAGAATCTGCCAGCAGGCGAGGGCGAAATTAGAGTTCGTCGACACCTTCGGCTCAACAGTAAAAGAAATAGCTTGGGGCCTGAATTCCAAAGGGATTTCCGGCTCACGAACGAAAGGTAGGTCCAGGTTGAACTGCTGATCACGGACGTACTTCTGCCAGTAGTCACGCCCGGCCTTGGTGTCTTCGGATTCCAAAAGATCGTTGAGAATTTCGGAGACATCGGCGTACTGCGTCACGTCCTCGTCTATCGTCTCGTCGCGAAGGCTCGCCGCATACGCGCGACTGATCTCACTTACCAGATTTATGAGAGAAAGCTTGTCAGCGCAGAGTGACGGCACGACAAGCTGCAAAATGTGCCTGAATGGCGATAAGGTGACGGCTGCAGCCTGTAAAGTGGGTGGTGCTTCGACGTCGAACGAAGGCTGGCTCAGGTCATACTCACGCAGCACAAACTCGCTGCTTTCGTTGATAACCTGAAGCGGCGTATCCATCCCTGGGATGCAATGAAAGGTAGTGCGCAGGATCTCGTGCCGTGCGATCACCTTTTCGATGGCCGACTTGAGCAGGCTGATGTTCACTTGACCTTCGAGCAGTACTGTACAACGCGCCTGATACGCGGCGCTCAGTGTTTGCCAGACGTGTAGTTGCTGCGGCGAAAGCCGGAAGCCTTCAATCGTAGTGTTCTGCATGATGATATCTGAGGTTATTTGGACAGGATTTACAAGATTTTTCAGGATGAACAAGATAGCATCCTGTAAATCTTGAAAATCTTGTTAATCCTGTCTAAGCATAGACAGGTCGGCGTTTGATGCTCTGGAATTTTTGCACACGCGCGAAGTCGAGCAGTTCTCTGTCCTGCGTCTCGAGTGCTTCGCTGATGCCCTCTAAACTGATTTGCGGCTGGTCCATTACGGTGCGCAGGATTATCTCGAACCACCTCATCCAACGCCGCACGGTTTCGACTTCAAACAGATCGGTCTTATGGTCGCAACCGACGAGCAGTTTGTTGTTGGCTTCGATGACGTTCAGCGAAAGCTCCCATTGCAGGAACGAGGGCGCGTTCGAAGAGGCGGTGACTTGCGTTTCAGATGGCAGCGCGATTGACGCTGCTTCAGCGCTCATCTTATCGAGATTGAATACAACCGCGACCAGGGGCATACGGCTCGGATCTCGACGCAGGTTGAGTTTCTTGATGAGCCGCAGCATCGGATAAGTCTGGTGTTCGTAAGCCTCCATCGTCATTCGCTTCACATCCGCGAGATAACTCGCGAAGGTTGGGTTGCCGGTGACCTGGCTGCGCAGCGGCAGCAGATTCACGCAGTGCCCGATGATGTTCCCGCCGCCCATTGTTAACTGGCCGGCCGCGTGAATTCCGACTACGAGATCGCTTTGCTTCGTTACGTGATGCAGCAGCACATTGAATGCGGCGAGCAGGGTCGTGAAGAGCGTCGCATCCTGCTGCGCACTGAACCGTTTGAGATCCAGGTAAGTGCTGGTATCGAGCGTTATCATTTGCCGGTGACCGGCAAAGGTCTGCTCGGCCGGCCGTGGCTTGTCCGTTGGAAGTTCCAGGAGGGGTACGGAGTCGTGGTACTTATCGAGCCAGTACGATTCGGCCCGGGAGAATTCCGCGCTCTCGTCTGTCTGAGCGAGGACGTATTCGCTGAACTGCGTGGGCTCGGGTAAGTTGTGTGCTGTTCCCTGAGATGCCGCAGCGTAAAGGGCCGCGAGTTCACCTTGGAGAATGCCGTTGGACCAGCCGTCGCTGACGATGTGATGAATAGTGAGCACGAGCAGATGATGTTGCTCCTCGAGTTTGACAATCGCGGCGCGAATCAGTGGTCCGCGAGTGAGATCGAAACTTCGCTGCACCTGATCAGTTAACCAGTCCTTTGTTTGCGCTTCGCGTGATGACTGATCCAAGTGTGAAAAGTCGATCAGTGGAACGTCCAGCTTGAGTTCCGGTTGTACGTGCTGAAAGTCGCCCTCCGGTCCAAAGACTATTCGCAGCGCCTCGTGACGACCGACCAGCTCCTGTAGCGCGTGGCGGATCGCCGGCACATCGAACGGTCCACGAACATCCATCGTCGAAGATTCGTGATACGCACGCGATGCGTCTTCGCCCAACTGAGTCAACGCCCAGATCGCTTGCTGTGCTTCAGTCAAAGGAAACGTGCGCACCGGTTCACGAGGTGTTAACGACGGCAACAACTCACCTTCGCGCATCGCGACAACCGAGCGTTTGACCGCATTGACGATGTGCGCGAAGTCTTCGTCTGTGTGAGCGGTCGAGATAAAGCAACTGCGGGTCTCGCTCACGTACACACCGTGTTCGAGCAGATGGTAATAAAACAACGGCATGAACTTGATGTCGCGATGCGGAACAAAGCGAAGCATCGACTGCACCTGCATCATTCGGATCGGAACCGCTTCCTCTTCGAAATACGCATTCAGCGTCGCCGCCAAACTCGCGGCGCGCCGCTCTAATTCCTGGTAGAGCTCAACGCCGCCGCGCTTGATCTCTTGCAGCACGTTATAGACCACCGGCATCAGGACCGGATGTCTGAAGAACGTTCCAGTTACGAGTGTCATTTCCGCTTTGGGATAAGACGCGTCTCCGTAATTCCAATCACCGCCGTCCACCGTGTCGAGATACTCGGCGTTGCCCGCGACGACGGAAACAGGTAATCCTCCACCGATAGCTTTGCCATACGTAACGAGGTCGGCGCGCACGTCGTAAAGCGCCTGGGCGCCGCCGGGATGCAGACGAAATCCAGTGACGACTTCGTCGAATATCAGCGTGATCCCGAATTGCTTCGTTATTCTTCTCAACTCGTGCAGGAAAGCTTTGGGCTGCAGATCGGGACGCCGGCTTGGCAAAGGCTCAAGCAACACCGCAGCCAATTCGTGCCCGTGCTTCTCGATCGCTTTCAGTGACTCAGCATCGTCCCATTTCAACACGAGTACATCCTGGACCATGTTGGCGGTTGTCCCCGGAGTCAGTGGAAGCGCTTCGTATCCTTTCGAGCCCGCCCTGACCTGAATGCCGTCGAACGTGCCGTGATAGTTGCCTTCGAAGAGAGCAATCTTCGAACGACCGGTCACCATTCGCGCCATGCGCAACGCCGACATCACCGCTTCAGTGCCCGAATTACAAAAGCCCACGCGCTCCATGCCGGTAAGCTCACAGATGAGCGCCGCGACCTTGCCGGCCAGGTGCGATTCCGCACCGAGTTGCAGACCGTTCGCGATCTGTTCCTGCATCGCTTCAATGAGGAACGACGGCGAGTGACCGAAGAGCAACGCGCCAAATCCCATTACCAGATCGACGTACTCGTTGCCGTCCACATCTTTCACGCGCGCGCCTGATGCACTGACGGTGTGAAGCGGATAGAGGATCTCTTTCCATGTCGAACGAAAGCCGGCGCTCGCACGGTTGTTTGCCAACACCGGGCGATACTCTGCCGCGAGCTGTTTTGAACCTTGGGTGCGTTTTGTTAGACGAACGATCAACTCATCGACATGTTTGCGTTGGCGCGGAGTGAGACCATCGGGGTCTTTCTTTACCGGTTGCAACGCAACGTAGGACTTTGGCACAAATTCCTTTTCGATCTCTTGCACCGGCGCCGGCTTTTGGCCATTGCTTTCTGCTTTCCTGCCGTTTGAGTGAATTGGTTTCGAAGCCACAATCTTAGCGGCTGCGTTTGTGTTCTTCGGCTGGCGTGCTTCCTGCAACAAAGCCAACTGCTGCGACATCAGTTTCATCTGCTGTGTCAGAAGGCGCTCCAGCGCACTGTCAGACGTAACTGTTGAAGACAATTCAATAGATGGTTTTTGCACGATTGCCATCACGGGTGGTTGCGGCTCAGGCTCTGGTTCGCTCAGCGTTGAAACCGGCGGAGCAGTCACTGCTTGAATTGCCTCGGCTGGTCCAATCTCTTCGGCCGGCAAACTATTCACGATGAAACCAGCCAGAGTTTCGATTGTCGAATACTCATGTAGCATGGCGCGGAATGGAACCCTCACGCCAAACTTGTCGCGAATTGAATGGCTCGCTTCAAGCAAGAAGAGCGAATCGGCGCCCATCTCGGGAAAAGTTGCACGAACATCAACTTCGTCGGGATTGACTCCGACCATTTGCCCGAGCAGCGCTTGCAACATTGAGACGACTCTGGCACGCGTAGATTCAGACATGAAAGGTTCCTTCTATTGTTTAGCCCGCGACTTGGATCGGGGTCAGTACCGTAACGCGGTAGCGTCGGGTTGATCGTTAGTATTAAGTGCCAATATGCGCAACACTGACCCGACGCTACCGCGTTGCGGTACTGACCCGATCCAAGATCGGTACTTAATTCAAATCACTGGACCACTCAGTAGTTCTAATTGTTGGGACATGAGAACGAGTTGCTCTGACATGACTCGTTCCATTGAGGAGACGTCTTGGTCTTCGTAATCGACTGACTCATCCGGCTGGCGGCGATGTCCGATTATTCGCACGGAGTCCTGAGACGGTTCGAGCCAGTGACGCTTTCGTTCAAAAGGATAAGTCGGTAACGGGATACGGTTTCGTTGCTCGCGACGGTAGAGTCCGGCCCAATCAACAGGCGCGCCGGCCAGCCAAAGCTCGCCCAGCGTTTCGAGCATCTGCGAAACATCAGCTCCCGCTTCCCCCTTCGACGACGCCGGGCGGAGAGACGCAAGCACCGCTTGTTTGGTCCAGTCTTCAGGTAGTTGTTGCTTAACGAGACCGCACAACGTTCGACCGAAGCCCACCTCCAAAAAGATCCGGCTGCGGTCTTTGCAGAGTTCCGTCACGCCGTCTGCGAACCTGACCGTGCCACGCAAATGCTTCGACCAGTAATTCGCACTCGTAGCTTCCCCCTGTTCAATCCACTTACCCGTGACATTGGAAATAAACGGCACTTGCGGCGGCTTGAGCGCAAGGCCTTTGAACCTCTGCGTAAATGGCGCGAGGATCGGCTCCATCATCGTCGAATGAAACGCGTGCGAAGTGGCTAAACGGCGTGATTTGATTCCCTGCTCTGAGAGTTTTCGTTCGAGTTCATCAATCGCTTCAGTCGTGCCTGACAGCACGCATGAAGCGGGCGCGTTGACTGTTGCCAGCGAAACCTTTTGGTTGAGCCACTGCTGAACGTCACTCTCCGAGAGTGGCACAGCGAGCATTGCGCCGCCGGGCAAGCTCTGCATCAAATGCCCGCGTTCGGCAACAAGCGCCAGACTATCTTCCAGAGACATGACTCCCGACAGACACGCTGCAACGTATTCACCGATGCTGTGTCCGATCATCGCGTGTGGCTTAATCCCCCACTCCATCCAGAGTTGGGCGAGCGCATACGAAGTCACGAACAGAGCGGGTTGCGTAATGCAAGTCTGCCGCAGTTGCTGATCGGCAGCTTTCTTCCTGTCATCAGACGGGTAGAGCACATCGCGCAGGTCAAAACCGAGATGCGGTTCAAGTAGTTCACAGCAGGCTTTGACATGTTCGCGAAACGCTTGTTCGTGCTCGTATAGATCACGAGCCATGTTCACCCGCTGCGCACCCTGGCCGGGAAACATGAAGACCACCGGCTTATCATTACGCTGCTGTGAACTCGTGCGAACGCGTGCGTTCTCAGGTGATTGCAAAACGCCCACTGCATCCTCGACGTCACGACAAACCACAAACCGTCGTTTCTCAAACTCACCGCGTCCAACCTGAAGCGTATAAGCAACGTCAGCGAGATTGATTTGCGGATGCTGTTCGAGATGAGCAAGCAGGTTGGCTGTTGCTTGTTCGAGCGCGTTACTCGTCCTGGCTGAAATCGTAAGCAACTGGTGTGGACGTGAGCTACCCGAACTTTCTCGCGCCGGAGCTTCTTCGAGGATGATATGAGCGTTGGTTCCGCCGATGCCGAATGAACTGACGCCCGCGCGCCGCGGTGTTTGATCAGTTTCCCAATCAGCCAACGTTGCGTTTACATAAAAAGGACTGTCGGCAAAATCAATCTCGGGGTTAGGCTCAGTGAAATACAGGCTCGCTGGAATCTGCTTATGCTCGAGCGAGAGCACCACCTTGATGAAACCTGCAACACCGGCAGCCACGTCGAGGTGGCCGATGTTCGACTTCACGGATCCAACCGCGCAGAAGCCTTTCTTGTCGGTGCCACTGCGGAAGGCTTGTGTCAAAGCAGCGATCTCGATCGGGTCACCTAAATTCGTGCCTGTTCCGTGTGTCTCGATGTAAGTAATAGTTTCCGGTGCAACACCTGCGATGGCTTGTGCGGTGGCGATGACCTGCGCCTGGCCCTTGACGCTCGGAGCTGTGTAGCCGACTTTACGCGAACCATCGTTGTTGAGCGCCGAGCCCTTGATGACAGCGTGAATGTGATCGCCGTCGGCGAGCGCATCTTCCAACCGCTTCAGGACCACGATACCCACACCGTTTCCGCCAACAGTGCCCTGCGCTTGCGCGCTGAATGCTTTGCAATGTCCGTCCGGCGAAAGGATGCCGCCTTCTTTGTAGAGATAGCCGACGTTCTGCGGCACCGAGATGCCGACGCCACCGGCGAGCACCATGTCGCTTTCGCCGCTGAATAGACTTGCGCACGCGAGATGAATCGCAACGAGAGAAGTCGAACACGCCGTTTGGACCGTGATGCTTGGCCCTTTGAGATTCAACTTGTAGGAAACGTGAGTGGCGAGATAGTCCTTGTCGTTCTTGATGTCGATCTGGAAACCACTGGCTGCTTCGACTGCCGCGCGATTCGAAAGCAGGTTCACGATCAGATACGTGTTCTGCGCGACACCGGCATAGATGCCGATCAGTCCATCGAATTTCTCGCAATTGTAGCCGGCGTTTTCGAGCGCCTCCCACGCACACTCGAGAAAGATGCGTTGCTGCGGATCGGTGATCTCTGCATCGCGCGGCGTGATGCGGAAGAATTCAGCGTCAAACAGGTCGACGCCTTCCAGCAAACCTCGCGCGTTCACGTAATCGGGGTTGCGCAATCTTGCCGGGTCAACGCCGGCGGCGATCATCTCGTCGTCGGTGAAGAAAGAGATCGACTCGACGCCGTCGCGCAGGTTGCGCCAGAACTCCTCGACGTTGGCTGCGCCTGGAAAACGGCCGGCCATGCCGATGACGGCGATACCCGAACTATCGTCAACGATTGCAGTGTTGTTCATTTCTTAAGCCACAAAGAGCACAAATGTGTTTTTAATTAGACAACTGAGGGAGCGATCTTCTGTCTGGTCCTGTTCCGGAGACGATTGCGTCCAGCCTTGAGCTTCTCGAGACGATCGTCATTCAACAGCGGTGCTCCGCTTTGCTTATCGTCACTGAGGAAGGCCACCAATTCACTCACGTTCGGATACTTGAACAGGTCGGTGATCGATACGTTCCTTTTCAATGCCGCACGGAGCTTGCCCTGCACCTGGATCATCAGTAGCGAGTGTCCACCCAGATCGAAGAAGTTGTCGTTCAAACCCACGTGTTCGATCTGTAGGACCGTTTGCCAGATGAGGGTGATGGTGCGCTCGAGTTCTGTTTGCGGCGGAAGGTAGGACGCATCAGTTCCGGCATCGCTTTTTTCAGGCGCCGGCAACGCCTTTCGATCGACCTTACCGTTGGGCGTGAGTGGCAACGAATCAAGGACGACAAATGCCGAAGGCAGCATGTACTGCGGGAGTTTCTCCTTGCCAAAGTTGCGGAGGTCGCTCGCGTCCAATCCGGGGCGAGCCGTGAGATAGGACACCAGACGCTTTTCGCCGGGCGTGTCTTCTCTCACGATCACGGCAACGTCCAACACGGATGGATGCTGCTTGAACACCTGTTCGATTTCACCTGGCTCAATGCGGTAACCACGTACTTTAACCTGGTTGTCGATGCGCCCCAGGAAATCTATTTGACCATCAGGCAAGTAGCGCGCGCGGTCGCCGGTTCGATAAAGCCGCGCACCGGGCTCGTCGCTGAACGGATTCGGAATAAACTTCTCGGCAGACAGTTCCGGCCGGTTGATATAACCGCGAGCGAGGCCGTCGTAGGCGATATGCAACTCGCCGCCGACGCCGACGGGGACCGGCTGCATCTGCTCATCCAACAAGTAGACACGCACGTTGTCGATCGGACGGCCAATCGAGGGCTTCTGATTCGCGTCAACACAGTCACCCATGGTCGCGCAAACAGTCGATTCTGTTGGACCATAAGCATTAATGAACTTGCGTCCTGCCTGCCAGCGCGAAACGAGCTCTGTCGAACACGCCTCACCGGCAGTCACGATCGTGCGCAGGTTTGGCAGCGATTCGGACTGCAACGCTGCGAGTATCGACGGTGGCAGCGTCACTGTAGTGATGCCGCGCGAGCGGAGTAATTCGGCAAACTCCGGTCCGGGGAGCAGCGAGTTCTGCGTTTCCATCACGAGAGTTGCGCCCGACAGTAACGCTGTGAACATTTCCGAGACCGAAGCGTCAAAGCTAAACGAAGCGAATTGCAGCACGCGGCTTGACTGCCGGATATCGAAGCCACGTACCTGCGCGGCCACAAGGTTGTTCACTCCCCGGTGTTCTATCAACACGCCTTTGGGCCTGCCCGTCGAGCCTGAGGTGTAGATGACGTAACCGAGGTTTCGGGCGGTTGTGATGTTGTTGGGATTCTCGGTGCCCTCATTCTTGATCAGACCCCAGTCACGATCGATGCACAGTGTCAGCGCTTTATTCTCGGGCAGCGCTTCGAGCAAGTGTCGCTGCGTTAGAAGGACAAGGGCGCGCGAGTCGTCCAACATAAAGGAGAGGCGGTCTTTCGGGTAGACATGGTCCAGAGGCACGTATCCACCACCGGCTTTCAGCACGCCGAGTACTGCCACCACCATCTCCGCGGAGCGCTCCATGCAGATCGCGACGAGGGTTTCCGGTCCGACGCCCAAACGTTGCAGATGCCGGGCGAGTTGATTAGCGCGTGCATTCAATTCCTTGTAAGTGAGTTGCTCGCCCTGGAAAGTCACGGCTACAGCGTTCGGTGTGCGAGCAACCTGTGATTCAAAGAGTTCGTGTACGCAGGAGTGTTGCTCGTAGGGCACGCGTGTCTGGTTCCACTGGCGCAGCGTTCGCTCGCGCTCTTCGTCACTCAAAAGCTGCAAGTCAGAGATGCGTTGTTCGGGACGAGACGCTATCGACTCAAGCAGATTTTGGAAATGACTGAGCATCCGCCTGATGGTCGCTTCGTCAAAACGGTTGTGCTGGAAACCAATCTTGAGCAGCAACTCGGGTCCGGGAGCTGACACTGCGATGAGGGGATAGTTCGTGCTCTCCGAAGTGTTGACGTCTTCGATCTGCAAACCACTTGCCTGCTCGCGGACCGCGCTGCTGACCGGATAGTTTTCGAAGATGAACAGGCTTTCAAACAACGACTGACCGCGTGGTATTTCGCTCCAACCCTGTACCTCGACGAGCGGCGTGTATTCGTGCTGCCGCATGTCGAGTTGTTGTTCCTGAAGTTTCTTGAGCCAGGAAATGATGCGATCGTTAGAATTGATGCGGACTCTGACCGGCAACGTGTTGATGAAGAGCCCGACCATTGACTCAACGCCATTCAATTCCACTGGCCTGCCTGAAGAGGTCGCCCCGAAGAGTACGTCATGCTCACCGCTGTAACGGCTCAGCAGCAAGGCCCACGCGCCCTGCACGAGCACGTTGAGGGTGAGTTCGCTGCGCCTGGCTAATGCGTTGAGTTCTGTGGTTACAGTTTCGGAGAGTCTCACGCTGAGTTCGCTGTAGCCTTCCTCGTCTGAAGTGCGATCCACGACGAGCGGAGTTGGAGCGGTAAATCCTTTCAGCGTCTCGCGCCAGAAACCTTCAGTCGTCGCCGGGTCCTGCCGGCGGAGCCAGGAGATGTAATCGCGGTAAGGCCGCGGGCTTTCAAGGTTCAGCTCTTTACCGTCGCGATAAGCGTTGTAGAAAAGAAAGATCTCTTTCAGGAGCAGTGGCATGGACCAGCCATCCAACAGCATGTGATGAAAGCTCCAGACGAAACGGTAATGATCGTCACTTGTTTGAATGAGCGTCAGGTGTAACAGCGGAGCCCTGGAGAGGTCGAAGCCGCGTTCCTGTCCTTCACGCAATAACGAAGCGAATCGTGCTTCCTGGTCGGACGAGGGCAGACCGCGCCAATCATGCTGCTCCCACGGGAGTTCGATCCGTGCAAGCACGACCTGGAGCGGCTTATCGCGTTGCTCCCACCGGAAGAAAGTTCGCAGGACGGCATGACGCTCGATCACTTTGGTCCAGGCTTGCTTGAACGCGTCGATATTGAGATCGCCACGAATGGTGCAACTCATCTGCACGAAATAGGCCTTAGCTTCAGGCGTGAGCAAATGATGAAAGAGCATCCCCTCTTGCAACGAGGACAGCGGATAGATCGCTTCAATATTATTGTTGCTCATTTATTTGTGCCTTTTGTGCCTTTTTGTGGCCTAAATTGAGCCGCTCAGCTCTGCCATTAGGTCGTCGAGTTCGGATTGATTCAGATCGGCATCGGGAAAATCAGAGGGGGTGTAGCTTCGCTCGTTGAGATTGACGCAGTGATCTATCAGCGACCGCAGTGTCTCGATAAAGTCGTTCGCGAGTTGCTCGATGCTTGCGCGTTGATGGCGGTTGGTGCTGTACGCCCAGGAGAGACGCAACTGTCCTTCATTCACACCGCCATTAATTTCGAGAAGATAGCGACGCTGGTTGCGCGGACTACGAGTGGGCGCCGCCGTTTCGCGGCGCGCGCCGATGATGGAACTGTTTGTCTCGCTGGTTTCAAACTTACCGAGATAGTTGAAACTCACTTCGGCCTGAGCTTGAGACGAAAGCCTCGGCGCCACTTCCGCGTCAGTATTCAGATAACGCAGCAGTCCGTAGCCGATTCCTCGATTCGGCGCGGCACGAAGTTGCTCTTTGATCGACTTCAATGTTGCGCCAAATTCTTTGCTGTCGGGTGTCTCAAGAATTACTGGAAACACGGACGTGAACCAGCCAACGGTCCGCGAGATGTCGAGCGTGTCGTCGATGGTCTCTCGTCCATGGCCTTCGAGATCGACGAGGAGTGTGTGCAAGCCGGTCCAGTTTGAAAACGCCAGCATGAGCGCCGTCAACAGCACATCGTTGATCTGCGTGTTGTAAGCCTGCGGGACGTTTTGCAGCAGTGCGGTTGTCTCGGGCAGGCTGAGAGAAACTGAAACAGTCTTAATCGAAGCAACTGTGTTGTCTCCTTGCGCGAAATCGACCGGCAACGCAGGAGCTTCGTATCGCGAAAGCCAGTACTCGCGCTCGTTTTGAATCTCACTTGAATGGGCATACTCCGCGAGCCGATCCGACCAACGCTTGAACGAAGCAGTTTTCGCTGGAAGCTGAATGGGCCGGCCGTCAAGAAGTTGGCGATAAGCGGTTTCGAAGTCCTCGGTCAGGATGCGCCACGAAACGCCGTCGACTACAAGGTGGTGAATGACCATCAATAAAACATTTGGACGGCCGCTGCCGAGGTTGAACACCACCGCCCGCATCAGTGGACCATTTTGTAAGTTCAAACTCGACTGCAACGCCATGGTCCGCGATTCGATGCGTGTCTGTTGCTCTTCGTCCGAGTACGCAGAGAGGTCTTCCCATTCGAACGGCGCAGGCTCGCCGCTTGGTCCATACGTTTGCCGCCACTCGCCATCTTCATAAACAAAACGAAGACGCAATGCATCGTGATGCTCCAGCAAGCGAGCAAAGATTTGTTCGAACACACGAGGTTCGGCTGGTTGCACTTCGACAAGTACCGACTGGTTGAAATGATGCTGATCGGCGAGTTGCTGTTCGAAGAACCATAATTGCGCGGGCGTCAAACGCACCGTCCCACTCAGAACATCTTCCTCGACTTCGAGCGCAAATCCTTTCGAGCCGGCAACTTCGCTCAACGCGGCGATCGTCTTGTGTTGGAAGAGCTCTTTAATGCTGAGCCGGAAACCGGCTTGGTTGGCCTTCGTGATCAGTTGAATGCCGAGAATTGAATCGCCACCGAGAGCAAAGAAATTATCATGAATGCTGACTTGCTCGATGCCGAGTGTTTGCTTCCAGATTTCCGCCAGTCTTCTCTCAATCGAGGTGCGCGGCGCTTCGCGGGGCTCATCTGTTTCTGTGCGAGACCAGTCCGGAGCCGGCAACGCCTTGCGATTGATCTTGCCGTTCGGAAGTAATGGAATTGCATCCAGTTTGACGAACGCCGACGGCACCATGTATTCCGGCAATCGCTCCTCGAGAAATGCACGCAGATCGCTATGCGTTATGCCGGGAAGGATCGAGCTCGACGGCAACTGCGCGCGGGTTTCAATCGTCGCAATGCGCGCCCGCGCCGGATGGACAGCGTAGATGTTGTAAAGTCCGGTATTCGTCTGTGACGAATCCTGTTCGACGACGTAATGAAAACCCTGCTGGTCCAGGATCGCCGTGATCTCATGCAAACGACCTTCGATGTCGTGAACTTCGATCACAATCTGCCGGATCTTTTTCCAATCGTCTTTGCGAATGCCTTGAAGAATATCCAGCTCGCTCTTTTCGGCGTCTACCTTCAGCAAGTCGATCTTTTCGACGTTGTGTTCGCTGATGACATCTGAAATCGTTCTCAACTCGCAAGCGAAAGTTTCACTTCTAAATCTTCCGTCAATGAGCTCGTCGGCGTAGCTGTGCAGCCGTGCATCCTGGTTTGCCAGGAACGCACGAGTGACTTGTTCGTCCTCGTGACGGTTTGCATAAAAGCCTGACATCGACGACATCAGCGGGTAAGAGGTCACTGTCGTCATGACGTTGTGCCGCGAGAGACCACAGTTAAAGATTTCCGCGTTCAATTTGTGGAGCGCGATGTTTGTCTTGAGTGTCTCGAAAGTTGCGGGCACGGGCTCGAAGGAGTAGACCTTCGGATTGCGGCATTGTTGATGCACAAAGAGTGTGAAGAGACCGATGTTTGCGCCGACGTCAAAAACACAATCTCCATCCGCGAGCGTGACGCCGTGTTGAAGATAGGTGCGCTGCGCAAAGATCTCGTCGTAGAGAACATCAGTTTCATTCTGATTGAGATGAACGATCTGCATGCCGTTAGGCAGGCGCGAAACGTTCTTTGGGACGACGTAAGCAATCAGACGTTTGTGGCCCTGGTTGTCTTCGCCGGCAGTTACCACCGCCTGGCGCACAAGCATGTGCTGGTTCAACGTCGCTTCGATTTCTCCCGGCTCGATACGGAAGCCGCGAATCTTCACTTGCTCGTCTGAGCGGCCGAGAAATTCGAGCGCGTTTTCCGGCAGGTAGCGCACGAGATCACCGGTCTTGTAGAGACGCGCGCCCGGCTCGTTGGACCATGGATCGGGAATGAAGCGTTCGGCGGTCAACTCCGGTCGCTTCAGGTAACCACGCGCGAGTCCGTCGCCGCCGAGGTAGAGTTCACCGGATGCACCGAAGGGGACGGGCTCAAGCCGTGAGTCGAGCACGTAGACGCGAGTGTTGGCGATAGGCCTTCCGATCGGCACGGTCTCTCTTTGCACTTTGAGCGCGCAGTCCCAACTCGTTACGTCGATGGCGGCTTCGGTTGGTCCATAAAGGTTGTAGAGGCGAGCCGTCGATAATGAATGGAATTTATTTTGCAATTCGAACGGCAGTGCTTCGCCCGCGCAGATCACGCGCTTCAGACTCGACACTTGCGCGAGTCCCGGTTCTTCTAGCAGTGCGCGCAACAGTGACGGAACGAGTTGCAGTGTGGTGACGTTCTCGCGCGCCATTAACGAGATGAGGTAACCGGTGTCGCGATGACCGCCGGGTTCAGCGAGCACTAGTCGCCCGCCTGTCAGCAATGGCGCGAAGAACTCGCTCACCGAAGCATCGAAAAAGAATGGCGTCTTTTGCAGGATCGTCTCGTGCTCATCGATACCAAACTGATTGACCCACCAAATCATGTGGTTGCAGACGGCGCGATGCGAAATCATTACGCCCTTCGGCACGCCGCTGGAACCGGACGTAAAGATGACATAGGCGAGATTGCCGGCGTCAGCGAAACGCGGTAAGTTTTCGACACTGTAGTGATGAAGGTTTTCGTTAGCCAAACTCTGTTGAGTTAACAGAACGGGCGCACTGATATCTCGCAGGATCGTAGCCTTGCGCTCTGCCGGAGATTCCGGATCGAGTGGCACGTAGGCGGCGCCCGCTTTCAGCGTGGCGAGCAAGCCGATGATTATTTCCAACGAACGCTCCATCGAGATTGCGACAAAGGTTTCGGTCGAGACGCCAAGCGTGCGGAGATGTCGTGCTAATTGATTCGCGCGTGCATTGAGCTCCGCGAAGGTGAGTTGCCGATCGCGAAAATTAACAGCGACGTTGTCGGGTGTGCGTGCTACCTGTTGCTCGAATAGTTCGTGGAGCGTGGAATCTTTCGAGTAATCACTCTTCGTGTCGTTAAGTTCCACCAGCAGCTGGTGACGCTCGGCCTGGCCGAGGATGACCAACTCGTCTAACGAAGCACCGGGATTGTCGAGGGCGCTCTCCAGCAGAGTTTGAAACTGTTCGACCAGACGCTCGACGTCTGCTTGAGAGAAGATGCTCTCATCGAAGTAAAACTCTATGGCGAGTGAATCTCCGCGACGCACGCACGCGAGCTTGAGGTTGAAGCGATCGATGCATGCGTGTTGCCGGACGACGGAGAAGGTCACGTTGTCTGCCTGGTAAGCTTCGGGCTGTTCTTCGTAGTCGAAGCAGAAAGCAAAGTGAGTCTCGCTAGTTGCTAAATTCCACGTGAAGCACTCCTGCCAATCGTATGCTTCAAGGACTGCTCGATCGAGTTTCTGTAAGATGTCGTTGACGCGTGAATTCTCTTCGATGTAGCTGCGCACCGGTAGATATCTGGCCAATAAACCGACCGCCTCCGACAGATCATCATCGCTTCTGCCGTCGAAACTTGTGCCGACGATCAAGTTGGTCTCACCGGTAAGGCGATAAAGCAGCGCGTGCCAGCAGGTGAGAAGAAAGCTTCGCTCAATTGACCGATCAAGCTTTTCGACTAACGCCGGTTTCAGAACCTTTGATATAGATCGCCATGCAAACGACGAGACAGGATTCACAAGATTTTCAGGATTAACATGTAAATCTTGAAAATCCTGTCTAAAAGCACTCCAATACTCTTTTCCGATCTGAGCTTCTTCAGCCTCGAGCACATCGTTGAGCCACTGCGAGATAACGGTGTACTGAGCGGGCTCATTGAGATCCATTTCACTTGCATAGACGCGCCGGATCTCCTGCACGATTTGTCCGAGCGACTTTTGATCTGCACACAGCGCGGGCAGGTCGATCAGCAACTGATGCTGGTCAGGTGACAAAGTTACGAGTGCGAAATTCACGGTCGCGGTTGCAAACAACTCATCGACCGCAGCATCTTGTTCTTCCGCAGACAGGTGCGAAAAATCAAAGCGGCGCAGCGCCGGCGCTTGCTCCGTAATAACCTGGAGCGGCAAAAACATTCCGGCCTGGGAGTGAAAGCTGGTGCGGAGGATCTCATGCCGCTGGACCACCACCGACACCGCTGCTTCGAGCCGCTCAACTTGCAGATCGCCCTGCAAGCTCACGACACATTGCGCGCGGTAGGCCGCTGCGTCACGCTCTTGCAGCAACCACAAACGTGCCTGCTGAGGTGACAATTGAAATCCCGGAACAGTCTCTAACATGTTGTGCCTTTTGTTGGTTAGATGGTTGACGCACTTACCGGATGCAAGTGAACGTTTCGTAGTTTCATCCGGCGAGTGTTTTTGAATTTTTGCTTCTCGGCTTGCTTCAGTGTCTCAATTATTTCATCGAGGTCCATGCCGGGCTCGGCCACGAGTTGCTTGAGAAGAAGTTCGAACCGCGACGCCATCCGCGAGATCGTCGCCGTATCAAACAACCCGGCGTTGTAGAGCCATGTGCCCGACAGCCCATCTTCTGTTTCCAACAGGTTCAGAACGAGATCGAACGGGACTGTTTCCGCGCCGAACTCAAGAAACTCGCCAGTCACGCCCGGCAACTCGAACGGAACGCGAGGAGCACTCTGAAGCTGCATCACGGCCCGTACGAACGGTGTTTGATTCTGGTCGCGATCGAGCTTCAGTTCGCTCACCAGTTTTTCAAACGGCATGTCCTGATGCGCCAGCGCTTGTAGCGTGACCTCTCGAACGCGCGACAACAGTTCACTGAACGTCGGCACACCTGACAGGTCTGTCCTGAGCACGAGCAAGTTGATGAAGAAGCCGATCAGTTTTTCAGTCTCACTGCGCGTCCGGTTGGCGACGTTCGTGCCAACGACAATATCGGTTTGCCCGGAGTACGAGTAAAGCAAGATCTTGAACGCTGCCAGTAACGTCATGAAGAGGGTCACACTGTGTTGCCGGCTCAAAACTTTCAGGTCGTCAGCCAATGCCGCAGAGAGCTGCAACGGAAGACTCGCCCCACGTACTTCCGAGGGTTTCGCACCATCGCCGGGCAACTCCAAGGTAATCGGCGCGCCTTCGAGTTGCTGTTTCCAGTAAGCGAGGTGCGTTTCGAGTACCTCTGCCTGCAACCACTCGCGTTGCCAGACAGCGAAGTCGGCATATTGAACCGGCAATTCAGGCAAGGGCGACGGCGATCCTTCAGCGAATGCTTTGTAGAGCGCAGCCACTTCCTGGATCAGGATCGCGTTAGACCAGCCGTCAAAAACGATATGCGGCAGGCTCAAGAGCACGACGTGCTCATCGTCACGGGTACGCACGAGGGTGATTCTCAGCAGCGGTCCTTGCGCGAGATTAAACGAACGGTGTCGCTCTTCGAGAGGGAGACGTTGGACCTCTGCTTCTGCTTCGTGCGGCGTCAAATGCCGTAGATCTGTCACAAATAACCTGAGTTTGAGCGAAGGAGCAATGGACTGAGCGGGCTGACCTCCAACTGTAACGAAGGTGGTGCGAAGTATTTCGTGACGCCTGACAATTTCGTTAACGCTCTCTTCCAACGCAACGACGTTTAGCGTTCCCGTCAGACGGATAGCTGAATGCTGGTTGTACGTGTCAGGGGTTAACTGGTCCAGGATCCAAAGTCGTTGTTGGGCAAACGAGAGCGGTAGTTCCCTGTTTCGCTCCGCGCGCTCGATCGGCGGCAAGACTGGAGCGCTGCCTGTGCGTCTGAGTTGCTCGATGATCTTCGCGGCCGCAGCCACCGTCGGCGCTTCAAACACTTTACGCAACGGCAACGACACACCTAAAGTTTCCTGAATGCGATAGAAGAGTTTGATCGCGAGTAATGAATGACCTCCGAGATCGAAGAAATCGTCGTCTCTGCCGACTCGTTCAAGACCGAGCACGCCGGCCCACATATCAGCGAGGATCTCCTCCATTTGATTGAGAGGCGTGGCGGAGTTTTCACTCGGCGCGTTAACAGATGCGGGCGCGGGCAACGCCTGCCGATCAACTTTTCCATTCGTCGTTAAGGGAAACTCGTCGAGGAAGACGAAATGCGCGGGCACCATGTAGGCCGGCAACTGCTCCTGGAGTTGATTGCGCAACTGTTCTGTCTCGATCACTCCGGAAGGCTCTCGCACGACATACGCCACGAGGTATTTCCCTTCGCCGTTATCCTCGCGGGCCACGACCAGCACGTCCCGCAGGCCGCCGGCTTGTCTCAAGACACTTTCGATCTCACCAAGCTCGATGCGGAAGCCGCGAATCTTCACTTGATTGTCGGAGCGGCCGAGAAATTCGAGCGCGTTTTCCGGCAGGTAGCGCACGAGATCACCGGTCTTGTAGAGTCGCGCGCCCGGCTCGTTGGACCATGGATCGGGAATAAAGCGTTCGGCGGTCAGCTCGGGCCGGTTCAGGTAACCACGCGCGAGTCCGTCGCCGCCGAGGTAAAGTTCATCGGATGCACCGAAGGGGACGGGCTCAAGCCGTGAGTCGAGCACGTAGACGCGAGTGTTGGCGATGGGCCTTCCGATCGGCACGGTCTCTCTTTGCACTTTGAGCGCGCAATCCCAACTCGTTACGTCGATGGCGGCTTCGGTTGGTCCATAAAGGTTGTAGAGGCGAGCCGTCGATAATGAGTGGAATTTATTTTGCAATTCGAACGGCAGGACTTCACCCGCGCAGATCACGCGCTTCAGACTCGACACTTGCGGGAGTCCCGGTTCTTCGAGCAGTGCACGCAAAAGCGATGGAACGAGTTGCAGCGTAGTGACGTTCTCGCGCGCCATTAATGCGACGAGGTAACCGGTGTCGCGATGACCGCCAGGTTCAGCAAGTACTAGTCGCCCGCCTGTCAGCAATGGCGCGAAGAACTCGCTCACCGAAGCATCGAAAAAGAATGGCGTCTTTTGCACGATCGTCTCATGCTCATCGATGCCAAACTGATTGACCCACCAAATCATGTGGTTGCAGATGGCACGATGCGAAATCATCACGCCCTTCGGCACGCCAGTCGAACCAGACGTGTAGATGACGTAAGCGAGATTGTCGCCGGTGACGCTGGGAGCCGGGTTCTCGCTCGGATGGGTTTCGATCGTGGGCCAATCGCTGTCGATAGCCAGTACGCTGGTCGCGGTGGACAGTCCACGCAGTCGTTCATGCGTCAGCACGATGCTCAATCGCGCATCGCACGTGACGTAGTCGAGCCTTTCCTGCGGATAGCTCGGATCGAGCGGAACGTAAGCACCACCAGCTTTGAGCACGCCCAGGAGACCGACGACCATTTCCGGTGAACGCTCCATTAGGATTCCTACGAGTGACTCCGGACCAACACCCGCACCGCGCAAGAAGTGCGCGAGCTGATTCGCACGTCGATTGAGTTCGCGATAAGAGAGTTGCTGATCCTGAAAGACAACCGCGACGGCCTCAGGCGTTCGCGCGGCCTGAGCTTCAAACCGCTGTTGCACGAAATTGTCGAACGGATAAGGCTCACTAGTGTCGTTCAACTCAACTAACAAGTAGCGCTCTTCGTCCGCCGTCAGTAGCGCGAGGTCGTCGAGTTGTTGCCCGCAGTCTGCGGCGACGCTTTGCAACAAGACTTCATAGTGGCCAACGATGCGCTTGATCGTCGTGTCATCAAAAAGATCCGTGCTGTATTCGAGACTTCCCTGCAAGCGTCCGTCGTGTTCGTAGAAGGCAAGCTCGAGGTCAAACTTTGCGGTCTGGTTGTGAACAGGAAGAAGCCCGACGTTAAGCCCTTTGAGGTTGAGAGTCGTCGTGGGAGCGTTTTGTAGACCGAGCATCACCTGGAACAGTGTCTCCCGGCTCGTGTCTTGATCGAGTCGCAACTCTTCGACGATCTTTTCGAATGGCACATCCTCATGCGCGTAAGCATCGAGTGCGGTCTCGCGCGTGGCGGCAAGCAACTCTTTGAAGCTGAGCGCGCCTGAAGGGCGGCCGCGCATGACGAGCGTGTTGACGAAGAAGCCGATGAGATTTTGTATCTCGCTGCGATTGCGGCCGGCGATCGGCGTTCCGACGAGGATGTCCGTCTGCCCTGAGTAGCGATAAAGCAGCGTTTGAAAAGTCGCGAGCAAAAGCATGAAGAGCGTCACGCCTTCCCGGCGGCACAGTTGATTCAACTGCTCTGACAACTCGGGTGAGAGCGTGAAAGTCTCTCTTGCTCCGTGGAAACTTGGGACGATCGGCCGTGGTCTATCCGCGGGCAGTTCGAGCACCGGCAACTGACCTGCGAGCTGCTCTTTCCAGTAGCTGAGTTGCTCTGCAAGCAGATCGCCTTGCAACCACTCGCGTTGCCAGCGCGCGAAGTCGGCATATTGCACCGGCAGATCGGGGAGAGCAGGTGTCGTGTTCTCTGCGAACGCTTCGTAAAGCGCACTGAGCTCGCGCACCAGCACGCCGAGCGACCAGGCATCAGAAACGATGTGATGAATGGTTAAGACAAGGATGTGATCATCTTCACGCAAGCGTAACAACATCGCGCGCAGCAGTGGACCACGCGTGAGATCAAACGGCCGCCGGGTTTCCAGCACCGCCAGGCGCTCGGTCTCGCTTGCCTGCTCATCTTCGGGAAGCGCTGCGAGATCAGTCAAAGTAATCTTGATAGCTAACGAAGGCGCAATCACCTGTACCGGCTGGCCCTCTACGGAAGTGAACGTCGTACGCAATGCTTCGTGCCGGTCGATAATGGCATTCAAACTTTTTTCCAGCGCGTCCGGATTGAGCAATCCGGTCAGGCGCACAGCCGCTGGAATGTTGTAAACACCCAGCCCCGGCTGAAATTGATCGAGGAACCAGAGCCGCTGTTGTGCAAAAGAGAGTGGTAACGAACCCTCGCGAGATTGAGCGATCAGAGGTTTGCTGGACAACACCGTTTTGCGTGCGTTCTCGACCACTTTTGCGAGCGCGCTGACGATGGGTGACTCGAAGAGCGCGCGCACAGGCAGTTCCACCTGGAGCCGATCTCTGACACGCACCATCACTTGGATTGCCATGAGCGAGTGGCCGCCCAACTCGAAGAAGTTTTCGTGAAGACCGACGTGCTCGACTCCGAGAATCATGGCCCAGATGTCTGCGAGTATCTCTTCAACCGCGCTGCGAGGTTCAACTGGACCGTCCGGGGTGTGAGCCTGTGTGGGCGTGGGTAAAGCGCGACGATCGAGTTTGCCGTTCGGAGTCAACGGTAACTTGTCCAACATCACGAACGCGGCCGGCACCATGTAATCAGGCAGGTCGTTCTTCAGGTACGTGCACAATTCACTCACGTCTGGCGGGTTGTCGTCTGCGGGAACAATGTAAGCGACGAGGCGTTTCTCGCCCGCAAAACCTTCGCGTGCTATCACCGCGCTTTCGCTAACTGCCGGATGCCGTCCGATTGCGGCTTCGATCTCTCCCGGCTCGATGCGAAAACCGCGTATCTGAACCTGAGAGTCTGCTCGCCCGAGTGGCTCAACGTTTCCATCCGGCAGATAACGGCCAAGGTCACCGGTTCGGTAGATGAGATCGGCTGTGTCGTGTGTGAACGGGTTCGTCAGGAACCGGTCGCGAGTGAGTTGCTCGTCTGCGAGGTAACCTTTCGCAAGGTGTGGACTGCGGAAATAGATCTCGCCGACTTCACCGATTCCAGCTTGCTTGCCGGCCGCGTTCATTACGAGCAATTGAACTTCGCTGATGCCGCGACCGAGGGGCACAACTTCTTTTCCGAAATCTTCTTCAGCTCGCGGGACGATGTAGTAGCTGAGAGCGCGGGAAGTTTCCGTCGTGCCGTAGAGATTGATGAACTCCGCTGCAGGCGCTAACGTTCTGAGTCTTGCTACGTCGCGCTTCGTCAGCACGTCGCCGACGAAAAACAGATATCGCCATGCGGGTAGTTGGAAGCTTTGCGTCTCGGAGATCACCTGACCCAGCGCGGGCGTTAGATTCGAGACAGTGATCTGCTGCTCGTCCAACCAAGCCGCGAGCCTCGCCGGAACGCTCATGTCTTCCGGATCGGGAATACAGATCGTGCCGCCCAACTGTAGTGCTGCGAAGACGTCTCTGTGGAACGGATCGTGAGAGAGCCCGGACAGCATCGAAAAACGATCCTCGTGGCCGATGCCAAACTTCTCTTTGGCCCAGTTTGCGAAATGTGCGAGGGAACCGTGTTTGCCAACGATCGGTTTTGGTCTGCCGGTCGAGCCCGAGGTAAAGGCCACGTATGCCGTGTCCTCCGCTCCGACAGTGACGCCGGTCTCTGCGGTCGAATATTCGTCGAGAGCATTCGCTTCAAATTCGAAGTCGAACGAGAAAGCGTTCGCGCGTGCCTGCAACGTCGCGTGTGGCGTTCCAGCTTCGCGAATTCGAATCCAGCCCTTTGGGTTGATCGCGTCGAGATAACCAAGCAGTCGTGCGGGCGGATAGTTAGGGTCGAGAACGACGAACGCGGCGCCTGCTTTGACGATACCGAGCAATGCGACAACCAGCGCTGCACTTCTCTGCATATAGACGGGCACGACGTCCTGCGGCTCTACGCCATACGCGATCAGGTACTGGGCCAGTTGATTACTGCGCGCGTCAAGCTCCTGATAACTGAGTGTTTCAGAAACGTTGACGATCGCTGGATGCAACGGCGCGCGATGCACCTGCTCTGCAAACTGCGTGTGAACAGCACCCGTCCAGGTCGCTCTAATTTGATCCGACGGATCAGGTAGAAACTTCCGCGCCGCCGGCGTGATTAACGAAAATTCATCGATGCTCTCTTCCGGGTGCGCCACTACGTCCGCGAGTAATTGCCGCAGTTGCTCCATCATCCCGGTCATGCGTTCGTAACTGAAGAGCGCTGCGTTATAGACAAACGCAAACTCAAGCTGCCGGTTCTTTTCCTCGACGTATAACGTCAAATCAAACTTCGCCTGAACCTCGACAGGCGGCAGCACTTCGGCCGTCACACCCGGCAGCTCCAACGAGTTCTCTTCAAAGTTGAGCATGTTGAAGAAAACCTGGAACAGCGGCGTGTGGCTCACGTTGCGCTCCGGCTGTAGAGCTTCGAGCAACTGTTCGAACGGAACTTCCTGATTGCTGTAAGCGCCCAGCGCCGTCTCGCGCACGTGTCGCAGCAATTCGCGAAAGTCCGGATTGCCCGCGAGATCTGTGCGGAGCACAAGGGTGTTGACGAAGAACCCGATCAGC
The DNA here is from genome assembly GCA_963826255.1 of uncultured Acidobacteriota bacterium. Classification (GTDB taxonomy): domain Bacteria; phylum Acidobacteriota; class Blastocatellia; order Pyrinomonadales; family Pyrinomonadaceae; genus PSRF01. The sequence goes on along the minus strand of CAWGWK010000002.1, from coordinate 2,171,495 downwards.
TTCTCGGTCTCCGCGCGGTTGCGTCCGGCGATTGGTGAACCGACGACGATATTGTCCTGGCCAGTCAGTCGATGCAGCAGTGTTTTGAAGACGGCGAGGAGGGTCATGAACACTGTGACGCCTTCGTGTTGACTGAGCGCCTTCACGTCTGAAGTCAGTGCTTCAGATAAAACAAACGACTGGCGTTCACCTTCGTATGTTTGGACGGCCGGGCGCTGTTTGTCAGTGGGTAATTCGAGTACGGGAAGCGTGCCTTCAAGTTGGCGTTTCCAATAAGCGAGCTGTGACTCCAGGGTTTGGCTCTGTTGCCAAATCGCGAAGTCGGCGTACTGTACCGGCAACTGCGGCAGCGAAACGCCCTCGCCATTCACAAAATCCGTGTAGAAAGCCGTCAACTCTCCGAGCAGAATGCCAATGGACCAGCCGTCGCTGACGATGTGGTGCATGTTCAGGACGAGCACGTACTCTTGCTCGCCGAGCTGTAGCACCACAGCGCGCAGCAACGGGCCGCGTGTTAAATCGAACGAATAACGCGATTCCTCGTTGATTAAGCGAACAGCTTCCGCTTCGCGCTCGGCGGCCGTTGCTTGATCGAGAGTCACGAGCGGCAGCGTTAACATAAGAGAAGACGCAATGATTTGCTCCGGTCGTCCGTCAACCATGACAAACGTTGTCCGTAACACTTCATGACGTTTGACGATCTCATTCAGACTCCGCTCCAATGCCGACACGTCCAAAGATCCACGCAGCCGCAACGCGCCTACGAGGTTGTAAGCCGGCGTACCCGGCGTTAATTGATCGAGGAACCATAGCCGTTGCTGTGAGAACGAGAGCGGGAGCTGTCGATCGCGTGCATAAGACTTGAGCGGGTCAATTCCCTGCTCGTCTTTGTTGAAAGTCTGCACAGCCTCGGCAATTCCAGCTAACGTCGGTGTCTCGAACAAACAGCGCAGCGGAAGTTCAACCTGAAACACCTCGCGCAAACGCGAGACAAACGTGGTTGCTAACAGCGAGTGGCCGCCAAGCTCAAAGAAGTTGTCGTGCATCCCGACGCGCTCAATCCCGAGAAGCTGCGACCAAATCCCTGCGAGCACTTCTTCGAATGGCGTACGAGGAGCTACATACGCCGCCTGCGATCCTGTCTGTCCCCAATCAGGCACCGGCAAAGCTTTGCGATCGACCTTCGCATTCGGCGTCAGTGGGAAAGCTTCCATCAACATGAAAGTCGATGGAACCATAAAACCGGGCAGCCGCTCGCTCAGGAAACTACGCAGCTCGGCTTGACTGGGCCAGGCTTGGTTGTCATTCGGGATCACGTAAGCTGCGAGGCGCACATCACCTGCAGCAGCTTCGCGAGCCATCACGACGCTCTGCAAGACTCCCGGATGCTGCGTCAGGACCGATTCGATCTCGGCTAGCTCGATGCGATAGCCACGCACTTTGACCTGATAGTCGTTGCGTCCAACATATTCAATCTCTCCGTCTCGCAGGTAACGCACCACATCGCCGGTTCGATACAGGCGCTTGCCACCTTCGGTTGAAAACGGATTCGGTATGAAGCGTTCGGCCGTTAACGCCGGTCGCTTCAGGTAACCACGAGCGAGGCCTTCGCCGCCGATGTAGAGTTCTCCGGCCACACCGGTGGGTACTAGTTGCAGATGTTCATCGAGCACGTACACTTCAGTGTTCGCCACAGGCCGGCCAACAGTGATACGCCCCGCATCGTGGACGACGGAAACGAGTGAATAGATCGTGGTTTCAGTTGGACCATAACCGTTCCAAACGCGGCCGCCGCGGCAATATTCGAGCAGTGCTTCAACCAGCTCAGCCTTCAAAGCTTCGCCGCCGCAGAGAATCTTTAGTGGTCTATTGCCGGTCCAACCCGCGGCCAGCAGCATTCTCCATGATGCCGGCGTTGCCTGCATCATGGTCGCGCCGGATTCACGTAGGCACACACTCAACGCTGCGCCATCGGCTGCGATCTTTCGCCCGACCAAGACCACACGTGCGCCCAACAACAACGGCAGGCAAAACTCGAGCGTGCCGATGTCGAATGAAAGTGACGTCACCGCAAGCCAAACGTCCTGGCTCGTCAACTGGAGTTGCTCCTGCATGCCCGCGACGAGGTTGACCAAAGCGCGCTGCGTGAGTTGCACGCCCTTCGGACGGCCAGTCGAGCCCGATGTGTAGATCGTAAAGGCGAGATGTTCACCGAAGTTGCCAAAATTTATTATTGGGGCGAGGTTCTCAGTGCTTTCCGTTGCGATAAGAGCTTCCCAATCGGAATCGAGACACAACACCTCCGCTTGATGCGCTGGAAGATCGTCGAGCAGGTGCTGCTGAGTCAGCACGACAGGCGCGGCGCTATCCTCGAGCATGAAGGCGATGCGTTCACGCGGATAATGCGGATCGAGTGGCAGATAAGCGCCGCCCGCTTTGAGAATACCGAGCAGGCCGACGACCATGTCGAGCGAACGCTCTGTCGATAAACCAACAAGCACGTCGGGTCCGACGCCGCGTCGTCGTAACGCCTGGGCCAACTGGTTCGCGTGCGCGTTTAATTCACCGTAAGTCAACTGCTCCGTACCGAAGGTGATCGCAACCGCGTTCGGCGTGCCGGCGGCCTGTAATTCGAATTGCTTGTGCACGAAAGGCAGCGAAGAGCGGTCGATGGACGTTTCATTCCACTCGACGAGCAAACGATGCTGTTCGGCAGGAGTTAAAATCTGAAACTCGCTCAGGGTGCGATCCGGTCCTTTTACGATCGACTCGAGCAGAACCTCAAAATGATTGCACAGCCGTTCTACTGTTTCCGCTGCGAAGAGATCGGTGCTGTATTCGAGCGAGCCGGTGAGACCTTCTGCCGTTTCAACGAGCGAAAGCAACAGGTCAAACTTTGCTGTCTCATTGTGCCGGTCGATGAGTGAAACGTTCAGGCCGGGCAGTTTGAGAGCTACAGCGGGCGCGTTCTGTAGCACGAGCATCACTTGAAACAGCGGCGAATGGCTCAACTCGCGTTGCGGCTGAAGTTCTTCAACCAGTTTCTCAAACGGCAACTCCTGATGCGCGTAAGCCTCGAGCATGACTTCGCGTACGCGTCGTAGCAGTTCGCGGAACGGTGGATTGCCGGAAAGATCGGTACGCAGAACAAGTGTGTTGATGAAGAGCCCGATCAGTGGTTCTGTCTCGACGCGGCCACGGTTGGTGATGGAAGTTCCGATCGCGATGTCGTCCTGCGAGGTGTAACGAAGCAGCAGTGTTTGGAATGCCGCCGCCAACGTCATGAACAGCGTGCAGTCCTCTTGCCGACTGAGAGATTTCAACGACTCTGATAGTTGCGGCGAGAGAGTGAACTCACGACGCGCGCCGCGGAACGTTTGTCTTGCCGGGCGCGGAAAATCAGTGGGCAGCGGCAATGCAGGAGGCGCCGCGGCAAGTTTGTTTCTCCAGTACGCAAGGTGGTTTTCCAAAAACTCGCCTTGCAGACGTTCGCGTTCCCAGTGCGCAAAGTCCGAATATTGAATGGTCAATTCCGGCAGCGCGACGTTCTTTCCGGTGATGCCGGCTTCGTAAAACGCGGAGAGCTCGCGCAGAAAAACACTCAATGACCAACCGTCGGCGACGATGTGATGCATCGTCAGGAGCAGGATGTGCTCCTCGTCACGAAGCCGTAACAAACGAGCGCGCAGCAGTGGACCACGGTTCAAATCGAAAGGCTGGAGCGATTCTTCGCTCATCAACTTGTGCGCCTCACGTTCGCTTCGCAGAGCGATAAGCGGCAGATCGATCGTTAGTGCAGGCAGAACAACCTGTACGGGTGTTGATTCGACGGTGGTGAAGATTGTCCGCAGCACCGCGTGGCGTTTGACGATCTCATTGAGACTTTGCTGCAACACGGCAACGTCCAGCTTTCCTTCGAGACGGAAAGCAGCGGGGATGTTGTACGCCGCGTTGCCCGGCGCGAATTGGTCGAGGAACCGAAGCCGCCGCTGCGCGAACGACAACTCGTGGCTGCCGACCTCGCTTCTCCGCGGGATCGCGCGCGCAGCGTCCAGGCCTTCCTTCTTGAGAAGGCGCATGAAGAGCTCGCGCTTCATGTTTGCAATGTCAATCATTTTGCCTCAACTTGTAATTCCTGGTGCAGCGCGTTTTCGATCTCGGCGGGAGATAATTGCTCGATTGTGAGCCAGAGTTGTGCGATCTTCTCCGCGTCTATCTGTTCGGCGCGCGCGGTGATTTCGATTGCTTCCGCAAGCGCGGACACGGTCGGGGCTTCGAGCAGAGTTCGGAGAGGTATTTCCAGTTGAAGGGTATCGTGGACACGTGACATGACTTGGGCCATGAGCAGAGAGTGTCCGCCTAACTCGAAGAAGTTGTCTTCAATACCAATTGGACAGGATTTACAAGATTGTTCATGATTAACATGTAAATCCTGTTCGAGCACTTCGCGCCAAATTTTGACGAGCACTTCTTCCACACTCGTTCGCGGAGCGATCCATTCACTCGAGCGCTCAACATCCGGCGCCGGCAAAGCGCGTCGATCAATCTTCCCGCTCGGGTTTACCGGCAACGCATCCAACGAAACGAATGCGGTTGGGATCATGTAATCGGGCAGCGTTTGTTTCAGGTAGGCGCGCAAGTCGCTGGACGAAGCTGACGAATCGTTCTTAAAGACCACATAAGCAACCAGACGTTTGTCACCCGGGACATCTTCACGAGCCAGAACAACAGCCTCTTGCAACGCAGGATGCTCGGCCAACACCGCTTCGATCTCTTCGAGCTCGATACGGAAGCCGCGAATCTTCACTTGCTGGTCCAACCGTCCGAGGAATTCGATTTGTCCGTCTGATCGGTATCGCGCCAAATCACCGGTGCGGTACAAACGCGCGCCCAGCTCTTCAGTAAACGGATGCGGAATGAGTTTCTCAGCCGTCAGTTCGGGTCGATTGAGATAACCGCGCGTGAGACTTGCTCCTCCAATGTATAGTTCGCCGGGAGCGCCCGTCGGTACCGGATTAAAAGAAGCATCCAAAAGATAAACTCGAACATTCGCTATCGGACGGCCGATCGAAGGAGAGCTCACCGGCGCGTCTCCGCAAGAAACCGCACCAGATGTCGCCACGACTGTGTTTTCCGTCGGGCCGTAATTGTTCACCAGGACAAATGGTTTTATGCGGGCCGGATAGCGATGCAGTTTATCGCCGCCCGTCAACATCACGCGCAAAGCACAACTCGCCGGCCACTCCAGCGCCAACACACTCTCCGCCAGCGGCGTCGGTAGAAAACTGATCGTGATTTTTTTCGTCACGAGATAATTCAGCAGACGCTCCGGAGAAGTTCGTGTCTCATCGTCAACCAGATGAAGACTCGCGCCCGCGGTCAGGTACGGCCACAACTCCCACACCGATGCGTCGAAGCCTGCGCCTGCCAGTTGTGTCGCAACATCCGCTGGAGTTATATCGAAGGTGCGTTGGTGCCAGTAGACGAGATTGAGCAGTGCATCGTGCGTGATTTGAACACCCTTGGGCCGTCCGGTCGAACCTGACGTGTAAATGACGTAAGCCAGATTGCCTGCTGTAACGTAGGTGTCGAGGTTCGTCGCGTCTTCAGAATCGATAGCGGCGAAGTCGTGGTCCAAACAGATTACATTCGGTGCTGTTAACTCCCGAGCCAGGCGTGCACTCGTGATCAGAATGTGCGCCTGAGCATCGGCCAGCATGAACGCGAGACGTTCCGCCGGATACGACGGATCCATCGGAACATAAGCGCCCCCCGCTTTTGTTATGCCGAGAATTCCAACTACCGCATCCGGTGTGCGTTCCATGCAGATCGCAACTCTTGTTTCCGCGCCAACTCCTCGCGCTTTCAGGTAACGCGCGAGGCGATTGGCGCGAGCATTCAATTCGCCATAGCTCACGCTCGTGTTCCCGAAAACTAACGCGGGATCATCAGGCGTGCGTTGCGCTTGTAGTTCAAACAGTTGATGAGCAAGTAGACTCGTGTCGAGATCCGCGGCCGTGTCATTCCACACCGATAAAAGCTGCTGCCGCTCCGTCTCATCCAACAGTGGTAAATCCAAAATGCATTGTTTCGGCTCAGTCGCGATGCCATCGAGCATCGTCTGAAAATGCGCGGCCATACGACTGATAGTCGCTTCATCAAACAGATCGGCGTTGTAGTGAAGATTAACGTCCAGCGCCCCGCTCGATTCGAGAATGGTCATCATCAGGTGAAACGGTGCTCCACCTTGTTTCCAAAACACGGTCTCCCATCGAGTCTCTTGTTCGAGTCGCTGAAGCTTGTCCCATGCAAATGTCACTTGAAAAAGAGGAGTGCGTCCCGGGTCACGCACGGGTTGCAGACGTTCGGTAAGTAATGGGAAGGGATAATCCTGATGCTCCAAAGCGGACAAAACAGTCCGCCGCACTTGCGCCAGGAATACCGCAAAGGTTGGATTGCTTGATAGGTCTGCGCGCAGGACCACGGGGTTGACGAAATAACCGACGACGTCTGTAAATTCAACACTGCTTCGGCCGGCGGTCGGGGCACCCACGACGATCTCCTGCTGCCCACTGTAGCGATGCAGCAGCACCTGGAAGGCAGCCAGCAATACTGTGAACAGTGTGGTGCCTTCGGTTCGCGCGAGAGTTCTTAACCGGTCAACTAAATTTTCATTTAACGGGAAGACCTCCGTTTTGCCGTTGCGATTTTGCGACGGCGCGTTGGGATGATCGATAGGAAGGTTGAGCGTAGTTAATTCACTTGAAAGCTGCTTCAGCCAGTAAGAAGAATGAGCTGTGCCTTCGGCTCTGGAGAGCATCCCCGACTGCCACCTTACAAAGTAAGTATAGTCAGAGTGCTTTGGAGGCAGATTCTTTTCGGTGTGGTACAGCTCGCGCAGTTCTGCGACGAGCACGTCCAACGACCAGAAATCGCAAGCGATGTGATGGATCGAAAGCAGCAGTATGTCCTGGTTGGACTGTCTGAACAATTGAAGCCTTGCTACCGGACCGCGTTCGAGTGAAAAAGGACGTTCTCCTGCTTCATTTATCTTTCCGCGCAACTCCTCTGCTGTCCAATCAGTTGCGTCTATCTCCTGAACTTGAACGGGCAGGTGCGCGTGTATTTTTTGTACCGGACTGCCGTCACTAATGGTGAAGTATGTAGTTCTCAATGAAGCGTGACGATCAATCAACGCTTGCCAGGCACGTTCCAAACTCCGAACGTCGACGCCCATTGAGATCCGTGCTGCATACATGACGTTGTATGCAGGACTGTCCGGATCGAGATTGTGCATGAACCACAGCGCTCGCTGTCCGTAAGAAAGCGGATGCTCTTCATCTGTGTTTGCTGCATAAGAGACACGAGCTACCGAGCTTTGTATCGACAGTTGCTCGAGCAACTCTGTTGACAACTCAGCGACACTCTCGTCGCCCAGAAGTTTTGAAGGCGAGATTGAGATCTGCAAGTCAGTCTCGATGTTGTTTCTCAATTCGAGGGCCATCAACGAGTCGAGACCAAAAGTGCCCAGCGGCTGCCGGTCGTTCAGTAACCCGGACGCCACGCTTAATATTTGGCCCAGCTGCTCTAGCAAGTATTGTGAGAGCGCCGAATTCCTCGTTGCCGGCGCCATAGCGAGCAGCGATTCACGATCGAGATGATGTTCGCGCACAGAGTCTTGCGATTCGGAGATGCGACTGACAGCAATCGTATCGAGGGTGCCTGCGAGGAATGCCGCGCGTGCCGCACGACGCTGGACCTTGCCGCTCGAAGTCTTCAGAAGGCTCCCTGTCTTAATCAACACGACTCCGTAAGCATGCAGCTCATGTTCAGTTGCCAATGCTTTTCGGATCGCTCCAAACACTTCTTCAAAGTCCTCGCCCGCGACATTCCGTTCGACTTCCTGGACCACTACGAGCGATTCCGTGCCGTTCTCATCAACGGAAAACGCTGCGCCACAGCCTGATCGCAAAGCGGGATGGCTCTGCTCGGCTGTCAACTCGATGTCTTGTGGATAGTGGTTGCGACCACGAATGATGATCAGGTCTTTGAGCCTGCCGGTGATAAATAGTTCGCCGTCTTTGGTAAATCCTAGATCGCCCGTGCGGAGGTGTGTTTCGTTCGAACCGGACAGGCGAGCTTGAAAATCTCGCGCCGTCTCTTCCGGCCACCGCCAGTACCCTTGGGCCACCGTCGGTCCTGTCACCCAAATTTCACCGACTTCTCCTGCATTACTTGCTTCGAAAGTTTCAGGATTGACGATCGCAATCTTCGTCTCGAGCATAGCTCGACCACAGCCTACAAACGTTTGCGCGTCACGATCCTCTGGCGATGCTTCAACGATGCGGTGTTGTGCGAGGGCATCAGAGTCTACTGAGTAGTAGACAGGTGAACTCGACTGAGTTGTAGCCACGACTTTGAGAGTGGCCTCAGCGAGTCCGTAGCCAGGACAGAAAGCGCGACTGCGAAATCCGCACGAAGCGAAAGTTTCACTGAAGCGATCGAGAGTTTCTCTGCGCACCGGCTCTGCGCCATTGACTGCAACTACCCAACTACTCAGGTCTAACGACGCGCGTTGTTCGGCGTTAACTTTGCGAACGCACAATTCGTAAGCGAAGTTCGGAGCAGCGCTGTGCGTGCCGCGATAGCGCGTGATTGCCTGTAACCAGCGAGCTGGTTGCTGCAGAAACGCGATCGGTGGCATCAGAACCGAGCTGACACCTTTATAAAGAGGTTGCAGGATGCCGTAAATCAGGCCCATGTCATGGAAGTGCGGTAGCCACGAGACGATCACGCTCTCGCTAGTATGCCGCCAACCCTCGTCCATATCGGCTGAGTTGTAGAGCAGGTTTCCATGACTAACCATGACGCCTTTGGGAAGCGACGTTGAACCTGATGTGTATTGCAGGTAAGCGAGTGAGCCGGCGTCTATCGCGGGCTGCTGCCACACGAGAGCCTCATCGTCCGCGATCGCGTCCGTTGCCAGCCAGCGAAGTGTTTGTGCTTCGCTGGCTGGGGTCGCTGTGTTTCTTGAAAAAACAGCGTCAGTTGTCAAAGCGAATTTTGCATCAGCGTCTGCGACGATTGCTTCGAACCGTTCCATGGCTCGGTTCGGACGAGGCGGATAGATCGGAACTGCGATCATGCCTGCGTAAAGGCAACCGAAGAATGCCGCGATGTATTCCAGGCCCGCTGGGTACACGAGCAGCACACGATCGCCGGCCGTTCCTTCAGCTTGCAGACGACTCGCGATCGCTCTCGCCCGCAGATCGAGCTCGCCGTAACTCAAAGATGCTTCTTCATTCTCCCCGTCAGACAGAAAGCGATAGATCCGCTGTTGCGGTTGCTTGAGCGCTTTCTGCCGCAGAAGATGAACAAAGCTGGAAAGATCGGAAGACACTTCAAAAAATCCTTTTAGGCCACAAAGAAGCACAAAAGCACAAAATGAGCTTTTGTGTAATCTGATTTATTTTTGTGTTTTATGTGCCTTTTTGTGGCTACTTGAACGATTCGCGCGCTTCGAGATTTGCTTCAATCTCTTTTCGTGTGCGCCAGGCTGGACGTAGTTCCTGTTTGCCGAAGAGCTGTAATTGATCGCCAACGTGAGGAGATCCTTTTTGTGACGCGTTGCCGTAACTAAGCAGCACACGCGCACGCACCGGGTTCGAGAATTCAACTACCGAGACAAACGAATCACCAAAGCCCGCTTGCAGGTGCCCGTCTTTCGTCTGTCCATACTCGACGACGCGGAAGATACCGAGCCCGCCTGGACCACCATTGGCAGGACCATCACCATTGCCATAACGCAGCCGCGCCACCTCACCCCATGCAACATCGAGTGCGCCGAAGGCAGTCTTCACTTTGCCGGCCGCAGCCTCGAGCGCAGCCACCGCAGCTTGCGGATCGGCCAGACCGTCTGGTGTGTTCATCGGGTTCTTCTCATCCCACGGAGAAGCAAAACCTTTTGCTGACGATCCGAGAATCTTCGCTTCGCGCGCCCAGAACAGAAATAACACCGCGCCTCGACTGTCTGCATTCGCGCTCCGGTCCCATGCTTCCAGCACACTCGCCGCTTGCTTACTTGTTTCGCTGCCGTATTGCCGCGCTGCCGGAATCAATTGGTCGAGCAGGCGATCAGCCATTTCCATGTGTGACGAGTGCTTGTATTTGATCAGTTGGTCCAATGTGAGACGTCCTTCGTTCAAAAGCATGCGAATGGAACGCTGCGAGCGAAAGTCCAGAAAATGCGGCGACATGTAGGACGGAAATCTTCTTGAGTCGAGCGCAGTTGGATACGTAGCCGACCATGGCGGGTCGTTAGTATTTTGTAACCAGTGACTTGCAGGATCGAGCAACTTCGGCAAGTCGTCGTAAGCGTGCTCGCTGGTCCACAGAGTGGCCGAGGTGTCGCCGGGCACGATGCCCTGCCAGTAAGCAAAATCACCTTTCGGTCGTTTGGGCACGAGCCCGTTGAACAGATACATGATGTGTCCTTTGCGATCGGCGTAGATCACATTGAACATCGGTATCTGCATACGCCTGAGCACAGTTTCGAACGACTTGAGGTTCGTTGCCCTGCTCATGTCCCACCACTCTTCGAGCATGCCCGGATGATCGAGACCGACTACTCGGAGCGCCAACGCCTTGTCTTTTTTCTCCAGCACCACTGGCCCATGAATCGATTGCTTGACGACAAGCGCATTCTCTTTGAACGTGCCGTCGCCCTGCTTCACCTTGATCACTTCTGAACGACTTTCGAATGCACGCGGCTGGCCGTCCCAACGATAACCACCTTCGACGAGGCTCAGTTCGTAGAGATCCTGGCCGTCGAGTGTGTTGACAGTGTGAGTCCAGCCCAGATCGTGATTGAAGGCAATCAACAGGACCGGAAAGCCGACGAGAGTCGCGCCATAAGCATCGACGCCTTTCGTGTTGATTTGCGCTTCGTAAAACAAGAAGAGATCGGACCAGGGTAGATGCGGGTTCGCGAGCAGCATGGCGTTGCCGCTGGTTGAGCGTGCGGGAGCGATGGCCCACCCGTTCGATCCGTTTCCGGGCCACTGTCGCGCGGCTCCGCCCACGACTCCCGGATTAACTACGAAAGTAAAATGAACGACGCGTTGTGCATGAGCGATCACATCGATAGCACTAACGGGAAGAACCACTTTGACTTCGTTACTAATGCGATCAGGGTGCTCGGAGGCGTAAGCGTTGATACCGGCCGCAAAGGCGTCGAGATCTTTACGGAAACTCGGCGACTGCGCTTGATACCAGCGGCCCGCGCGTTCCGGCACGCCCATGGTACGCACCCATTTGTCCGACTCAAAATAACTCTCGCCCCAGTATTCAGAAGCTCTTCCGCGCGCTTGTCCGTAGAGACGAAGGACGAGGTCGCCGTGGCTATGCATCTGCGCTTTGCCAAACGCGTAGAAGGCACCGGCATCAGTCTTCGCAAAGATATGTGGCACACCCCACGTGTCCCACAAGATCTCTCCCGCTTGCGCGGAGACATCGATCTTGGCGCCCGTGAAAACGAGAAACAGAAAAATGACAAATATACGTTTCATAATGACTACTCAGATCTCGGCCATTCTCTTTCTTAGGCTAAGCGGCCGCATATCGGTCCAAACTTCCTTGATGTAAGCCAAACACTCGTGTTTGAGACCACTTTTGCCGGTGTCGCTCCAACCGAGTGCATTCTCTCTATCCGCAGGCCAGATTGAATATTGTTCCTCGTGGTTCTTCACCACCTTGTAGACGGTCAGATCTTCGTCGTGGTCCATCTTTACCTCCCAAACAAAAGTTAGATTGATAGAACATGGCAAACGCCGAAGGCGTTCGCTAATGTCAGCCCAGGGTTGGAGCCTTGCGACAACCCTGGGGACCAAAACCCTATCACTCTAAAAACGCGAAAGCGTTAGGCATGTGCGCGTTAGGCATGTGCGCCGGTGAACTCTTTCAGAGTTCGAAACGAATGGTGGCGAATGTACCCAGGATTGAAACAACCCTGGGCTGAAATTAGCCAACGCCTTCGGCGTTAATAAGGATTGTTCGGCCCAGATGAGGGGTTAAGCAACTTGCGCGTGCGGACTAACTTCCTCTTCGTCGTTAACCATGAGACCGTCGAAGAGGTGCACGATGCGATCGGCATGCTGGGCATAGCGTTGGTCGTGAGTAACCATGCAGATAGTCGAACCGGCACGGTGCAGCTCGCGCAACATCTCCATCACCGCCTCGCCATTTGTTGAATCGAGATTTCCAGTGGGCTCGTCTGCCAGCAGGATACTTGGCTGACCTCCGATCGCACGAGCAACTGCAACGCGCTGCTGCTGACCGCCGGAAAGCTGACTGGGCAGATGCCGCGCGCGATGCGCCATACCAACTCGCTCCAAAGCTTCGAGCACGGTTCTCCGGCGTTCGGCCGACTTCATACCGCGATAAGTCAGGGGCAGCTCGACGTTTTCAAACACCGACAGGTCGCCGATCAGATTGAAGCTTTGAAAGATGAAACCGACTTCGCGATTGCGAATACGTGCTCTTTCTGCCAGCGAGAGATTCTCAACCGGGTTGCCGTTCAGAACGTACTCGCCCTCGGTGGGTGTATCGAGCAAGCCCAGGATCGACAAGAGCGTTGATTTGCCGCAGCCGGAAGGACCGGCAATGGAAATGTATTCGCCCTTTTTGATGTCGAGATTGATACCGGCAAGCGCATGAGTCTCGACTTCGTCGGTGTAGAAAACTTTCTTGATGTCAGCCAGGTGAATTAGGCTATCGATTGATTTCATTGTCCCTCCATCTCAGACCGTTTAAGCGATCCTGGAAACCTTGTTAACGAAACTTCGATCGACCACAACGTGGGCCTGAAAACTCACCGTGTTCAGGAGTATGCTGACCCTGTCAGCCTCTTCCATCTCGCGTTCGAAGACACCATATAAGTTCTGGAAGCGGCCGTCTTTAATCACTACCTCATCGCCGGCTTTTAACTCTTCATACGGCTTCACAAATCCATCGCTTCCTACTCTCGAGCGAATCAACTCGATCATCTCTTCATCAACCGGCGCCGGTCCGTGATTGAAGCCCACCAAACTGTGAACTCCTCTCGTAAACCGCACTCGGTGGTAAGTATCGTTGTACTTGAAGCGCGCGAAGATATAAGACGGAAACAGCGGCTTAACAATGCGAATCGGTTGGCCACTGAATTCGTTGTATCGATTGGCCCGCAACTTAGGACTCAGAGTCTCTATTCCCCAACTTCGTAAGTTGCTATTTGTGCGGTCCTCCTGCTTCGGATGAGTGTGGACCACATACCAGCTAAGAGTGTCTGCCGTTTCGCTTAACATATTCGACTCACATTCTGCCGGGTTATCCAAACAAAGCTGCCGCTCTTTGAGCCAATGGCCCAACTTGCCCAGTTGGTTATTAAATGCAGCGCTTACGACCTCGAGAGTAGCCGTTAAAGCGGTAGTGCTCTCGAGGACATGAGCGTCGTCCCGAAACAGGAATCGTCAATTCGGCAGTTAAGAGTTAAGCGCGTGAGCAATAGCTCTTTGAGTTATAGCAACTCCAGGTGCGCTCTCAGTCTTAACATTGCGATGACTGAGCCGTAGCCGGTAAAACGTGGCTACGAGCTTCCTGCTTCCTAGAAACTAGTTTTCAACCTGCTTGTTCAACAGCTGTCCGATTTGGCGAACTATCGTCTGAATGTCCTGTCCTCTGGTCCGATTAACCCTATAGGTGACACGTGAATCAAATCCCTCATCTTTCACAATCAGCCCTTCGGCGACCAGCTTGCGTACTGCTTCAGAGATATTTCGCGTTTCGAACTTTATTCTTTGATGGAGCAACCACCACTCCACAATTCCGTCAAAAGTGTCGCCAGCGTCTGGGTTATCGCAGAGGTAAGCGAGAATGTGGTAGCGAACCTCGCGCTGCTGTTCTATGGGATCGAGTTTCATTGTTTCCTCGGATAGGTCCAATGCATTTCCTGTGCAACCAAATCACCAAGGTATTTTGCCGTCCCTCAATTCCTAATCTGGGTCTTTCTGCCCATGTTGACGGCACGTCCGTGAACTTACCGCACGATCTTTCAAGAACTTACCCCTAGGGCAAATTTGCCGCAGTTGGCCCATAGTATTTGCCCGACTCATTAACGTTAGCAACCTTGAACTTTTGAACGTCAATCTTGTGTTTGCGTATCAATTCCCAAAACGTCCGTCGCTCTTTTTGCGCCACTTGCGCAGCCTTGGATATGTTTCCTTTGTAGGCGAGCAGCAGGCCTTGCAGATAGTTTGTCTCGAACTGTGAAACTACTTTCGCCTTCATTTCACTGAACGACAAATGCGCGATGTCGTTATGCGGACCTGAGAAGATGATGTGGTCTGCCTGGATGGTCTTCTCTGTGCAGAGCACAACCGTTCGCTCGATCACATGTTCCAGTTCGCGCACGTTGCCCGGCCAATCGTAGAGCATCAGCTTACGCTCTGCTTCAGGCGAGAAATCTTCCGCCGGACTGTCTAATTTCGCAGCGTATTCAGCAAGAAAATGACGGGCGAGAAGTGATATGTCACTCGATCGCTCGCGCAAAGGCGGCAGAACAATCGGAACGACGTTCAATCGGTAGTAGAGATCGCGGCGAAGAGTTCCGGCTGCAACGGCCTGCTCCAGGTTCGCGTTAGACGCAGCTACAATTCGCACATCGCCAGTGATTACTTTCGTGCTGCCCAGCGGGCGAAACTCTTTGCTCTGAAGAAACCGCAGCAACTTCACCTGGGCCAACGGCGGCAAGCAATCGACTTCATCCAAAAAGAGCGTTCCTTTGTCTGCTTCTTGAATCAAGCCATCGCGCGCACCCGAGGCTCCGGTGAATGCACCGCTCGCGTGACCAAACAATTCATTCTCAAGCAACTCCACGGGTATGGCTCCGCAGTTGACCGGAACAAAAGACTTGCCGGCGCGCGGGCTAAGATAATGAATCGCGCGTCCGACCATCTCTTTTCCTGTTCCCGTTTCTCCGGAGATCAGTACCGAAATGTCCGACTTTGCTATTAATGGAATCTTGCTGATCTCGGCGACGAAAACCTCGCTCTGGCCGATGAGTTGCTGCATCCCGAGTTTTTCGGTAAGGGTCTGGGCGGTCTTCTCCTCCGGACCCGCGAATTCCAAAACTGATGTGTTTCTGTGTTCCATAGCCTTGGTTATCGATTAGTTCAACTTCAACGTGAACGAAGAGTACGCTCTTACTGGCTGGGAGTCTTTAACTAGTTCCTAAAGAATTGCTAACTGTTCGCTAATACTGTGGGTTACGGCTTTGGCAGCCTGCGAAGCAGGCGTCCGCCTTGGGAATCTGGCAACCCACCTTTTGGGCAGCCTGCGAAGCAGGCGTCCGCCTTGGGAATCTGGCAACCCGCCTTTTGGGCAGCCTGCGAAGCAGGCGTCCGCATAAAGCCTGGGGTGCAAACCCCAGGAAAGAATTGAAAAAGTCACGCCTGAGCCCGCGCAGCGGGCGGCAGCCTGCGAATGTTGCCGACTATCGCCCGCCTTCGCGGGCTCGCATTCCTTTTTTCGATCTTTCCTGGGGTTTGCACCCCAGGCTTTATGCCGACGCCTGCTTCGCAGGCTATCGTTCCTGGGGTTGCACCCCAGGCTATACGCGGGCGCCTGCTTCGCAGGCTATTCGGGGAAGCCGATGCGTTTTAGGAGGTCTTTGAAGCGAGCGTCGTTGCGCAGGCCCTTGAGCTCGGGGCTCACTTTCAACCACACCAGCCAGTCGTTGCGCTCTTCGTAGAGGTGTTCGAGGAGTTCGTACACGCGCTCTTGAGGTCCGAGCGCCAGGTGAATTACCAGCATGCTGTAAGGAGAAACGTATTTTCGCTTGGAAATATCCTCCAGAATGTTCAGCAGAGTCTCGGCTTCAGCACGCTCGCCGGCCAGCGCATGAGCATAACCCATAAACCCGAGCGCGAGGTATGCCTCCTCATCCAGTTTGGAAATGAACTGAAACTCCGCAATCGCTTCAGCTAAACGGTTCTGTTGGATGTAAGTACATCCCAAAACGAAATGCAGCGGCATGTAATTGGGTTCGAGCTCGTTCGTCTTGGTCAGGAGGTTGATCGCCCTGTCATACTCGCCCCTTAGAAAGTAGGTGGTCGCCAGATTCATGTTTACCTGGAGCGAGAACGGGTCGAGTTCGAGCGCTATCTCGTAATGCCGTATGGACTCTTCAAAGCGGCCCATAAACGTCAAATACGACCCGAATCGTTGATGCGCCGATGCCAGATCCGGATTCAACTTGATAGCGTTTCTAAACTCATTTTCAGCTCCAACCCAATCGTGATCGTAGTAGACCTTGACCAGCCCCAGCGATGAATGCGCCTCCGCCAGGGTATCGTCAATTTCAACCGCTCTCAGGGCTGCTTCCTTCGCTTTGGGCAAAACTTCGCGAGGGGGGGAGTTGACATTCGACAATCTGAAATAGGCATCGGCCATTCCACAATGGGCCAAGGCGAAATGGGAGTCGATCGTGATCGCCTGTTGGAAAGCCTCGATTGCCTTCAACACCCATTCTTTGCTGTATCTATTCCAAAAATAGCGGCCTCTTAGGTAGAGGTTGTAGGCTTCGACGTTATCTGTCGGTTGTTGGTACAGGCGTATCTGTTCCCCACGCGTGAGCTTGAACTTCAAACTTTCCGTGATCGCTTTCGCAATCTCGTCCTGAACCGCAAGAATGTCCGCAGGGCTGCGATTGTATTGTTCACCCCAAAGCTGAGCTCCGTCCGAAACATTAACCAACTCGCTCCGGATGATCAGTCTCTCACCCAACCGTATGACTCGAATCGTCATTACGGCCCTGACATTCAACATCACACCGATGTCCTGAGGATCGATCTTCTTCCGCTTGAAACGAAAAACAGTGCTGCATGCCAACACCCGGAGTTTGGGAATCCTCGAGAGCATGTTGATAATGCTTTCCGTTATTCCCTCCGATAGATACTCGACATTCGGATCGTCATCCGGACCTTCCACAGGTATAACCGCAAGCGAGACAATCGGCTCTTCTTCAGTCTCCGTCCCAGAAACGGTGTGGCCGCCGTCTCCTGAAACTGCGGGCTCTTCCGAGATCTCGGTGACTTCCGCGACGAAGCGGTATCCCCGGCGGGGCACTGTTTCGATAAACTGGCGCTCAACGCGCTTACTCAATGTCTTGCGCAGTGTCGACATCGTCACGGTAATATTGTTCTCTTCGACAATCGCGTCGGGCCAGACCTCTCTCATCAAGTCGTCCTTGACGACCAGTTGACCGCGCATCTGCACGAGAAATAACAACAGATCCAGAGTCTTGGGTTTAATTGGGACCGGCTGGCCCAGATACAAAAGACGATGCTGGGCTTCCTCCAGACGGAATCCATTGAACTCATAAACCTTTGAATCTTCGTTTTTTTGCATAAACGAGCGGCGGCGGCGGCTTGTCAGAGCCCCGCGTTGAAGGCACTAAGGATCCAGCACTGCGGTTTAGATTTTAAGGGCAACGCTTAGGTCAACTACTCATACCGGTGCTTTGTGTCATTGGGAGGAGGATGGTTTATACGATCACGACTCCACGGGAGACATACGTTGCTGAGAAGGCTATTACTGGGCTAGCCAAACTTATGACTCTCCCGCGCGGGTTAGATCGTTGGTTGCCCGGTTCGTTGTTGATAATAGGAGGAAGGTTTCGCGGAAGCAAGGCTTTGTCGAAAGACAATTGTAGGGGCGGCCCTCCGTAGCCGCCCCTCTCACGAAATGCGCAATCTAAACGAGAGGCGGCCACGGAGGGCCGCCCTACAGTTTCTGGCTGTTTTCACGCGAGCTTCCTGACTCTGAGGTGGGGCCCAGCACATTCTGACAAAACTCAATCCATTCGGGCGTCACGTCGCTGAAAATCACGTTTTCATTGAGAAAGATCCCATCGGTGACCGTGTAATTCATCTGCAAGTAGACATAATCATCATCGGTCAACACTCTGTGTTCTTCCACGATCTCGCCGTTCACTTCT
The DNA here is from genome assembly GCA_963826255.1 of uncultured Acidobacteriota bacterium. Lineage (GTDB taxonomy): Bacteria > Acidobacteriota > Blastocatellia > Pyrinomonadales > Pyrinomonadaceae > PSRF01. The sequence continues at coordinate 2,153,464 of CAWGWK010000002.1, read as the reverse complement.
TTTCTGATTTTCCGCGCCCCCTCAGCCGTCTCAACCCAGCCAGTAAACTGGCGGAGTTGAGACAACGGGTAAGCTTTAGAGTACTTTCCGAGAATGGACATGTAGCTCTCCTAACGTCAGGGAGCGGAGTTAATTAACCGAACCGTTAGTCACCGAAAATGATCCCGTCGCCGAAGATGATTCCGTCACCGAAGATGATTCCATCGCCAAAAATGATCCCGTCGCCAAAGATGATTCCGTCACCGAAGATGATTCCGTCACCGAAGATGATTCCGTCACCGAAGATAATCCCGTCGCCAAAGATGATTCCGTCAGCGATAGTCACGCCATTTGCGACTAGCTCGCCGCTGCCTATCAGCACGCCATCGCCCTTTATCTGAGTGGAGTTGAAGACGTAGCCAGTTGAGAGCGATTCACCCGTAGAAAGGCGGACGCCGCTCGTCAGCAGTATTCCGTCATAGAGCGCGGGCGACGTGATGCTGCGGGCACCGTTCAACACGGGATCCGAGAGGATCTGGCCGAGAACAGTTATCGATTGACTCGAAATATCAACCGCATCTGACATCAGCGTGCTGTCTGAAATCATCAGGCCATCGGCGACATAGCCGTTACTGGTCCACAGTGCGTATCCGTTTGTAAGTGGTTGAGATCCGGAAAGAAGCACACCCTTGTTTATGATTAGACCGCCGGAGACCAGGAATCCGTCGCCGAGCAGTTCGCCTGTGCAATACGGGCCTTGAATTCGAGTGATCAGGCCGGATCCTGACATCGTGTTGAATTTACGAACGATCATGCCGCCCCACGCGAAACTGCTGCCCGCGATCGAGGACGAGGCGGTAATCGAACCAGTTACGAGTGGCTCGCCCACCTGAACCGGTGAGGCCAGATTGCTACGAGCCTGCATTGCCAACCTCATTGCGCCTTCGATATTCAGTTGACCCGCGCCCTGCTCCAGAGTCCCAAAACCGCTGAACTTTTGGGCCGAATACTCCATAAAAGCCTTAACCATATTGGGTGTCAGCTTCGGATTGAGTTGCAGCATCAGGGCGGCCGCGCCCGCTGCAATCGGCGTCGAGACGGAAGTTCCGCTCATACGCATCACTCTCATCGTCGGGGCGGTGCTGCTGCTTGACTCGTTCAGCGAAGGATTCGAAGTTACGAGGAGATTGTCGTGGGCCTGCGCGAAGACCATTTTGTTGCCGGGAGCTACCAGATCGGGCTTCAACAGGTTGTCGTGATGAGTAACACCATCTTCGTCGGTCCAGTAACCGCGCGTTGGTCCACGCGAGCTGTAGGTGGCGACACCGTCATCGGACCGGCCGTCTGTCTGAAAACTATTGGAAGCGCCGATTGTAAAAGCCGAGGGTTCGATACCTGGCGAGTGAACCGCGCCATAGACTTTCTGGTCGTCAACATCTTTTCCTCCATTGCCGGCAGCCACAAACACCGCAATACCTGAATTAACCAACCCGCGAACGGCACGGCACAGCGCGTCATACTTGTAAGAGTTGACCGCTCGCGTGCCGAGACTCATGTTGACGATTCGGATGTTGTATTGGCGGGCATTGCCGGCTACCCAATTAAGTGCAGCCAGCACATTTTCGACTGTTCCCTCACCCGTGCTGTTCAAAACTCGAAGGTTTACTAATGAGACACCAGGTGCGATTCCTTCATACGCCGCACCGGCACCGGCGCCCCCCGCCGCTGCCGCTGCCACAAACGTGCCATGACCAAAGGGATCGTCCGTCCGGTTCTCTCCAGTAAAATCAACACTTGCTATAACTCGATTTCCGCCCCCGACTGCTGCAAACTGTGCGTGATTAACATCAATTCCGGAATCCAAAACTGCCAGGCCAACTCCTGAGCCATTAATTACGCCACGTCCGGCTGCGACTGCCGCAGCCCGCCCGGCATCCGCACCGGTCGTTCGCGAAACGTGTCCAAAACCGCGCACTACTTCATTCGACGATATGTAAGAGACCTCATCAAAGGAGGCCAATTCAGCAACCATTCTGAAGGGTAAACTCAGCGAGAAGCTGTGTAGGTTTTGCATCTCTCTACGCTGGTGAACGCCGTTTTGCTTCATCAGGGCGTTGAGACGTTCGCTCCTGGGTCCACTAAGCGTCACGATCACTGTGACCGTTTCATACGCGCGGTGTTCACCTTTTAATAGAGCGGAGACTTTTTCAGTTTGCGATTGCCGGTCAGGGCGTTCGGCATGTGTGACCTGGACGATAGTCACGTAAATAAGAGTTGTAAGAGTGATTGCGATCAAAGAGATGAGTGCTGCTTTTTTACCTTGGGCGACCATGATCAGACTCCTTGTGAAAAGCACGGACGCGCGCCTGAGCATGTGCTCCAGCGCTCCACCTTGGGGGGAATAAGTCAGGAGAGTCGAGAGGGTGAAACCGTTTTTTTTGTAACTGGAAATCATCGTGTTGAACCGATTTCGTTTAAGCTGTTGCGTTGAATGCGGGCGGAGTGTAGGTGGGTGAGAAGACGAGCGTCTTTAACGTATTGCTAATTGTTTCCTAATCCTAAGCGGGATGGAATTAAGCAGAGCGAAAAAGAAAAAAGGCCCAAGTGACTCGGGCCAGAAGGTGTGTTTTATGTGTTCCTTTGTGGTCCAATGACCAGACTTGGACCACGTTCTTAGCCTGCAAAGCAGGCGTAAGCATAAAGCCTGGGGCGCAAGCCCCAGGAACAGTGTTGAAAGAAACGACGAGCCCGCGAAGCAACTGTGTTGGAAGTCAAGGCAAAACTAAGTCAGTTTGCCAAAGCGTCTGATTACGGACCATCAGATTGATGATGGATAACAGTTTACGCATGCAGGCGGTATGTGCCACCTTGTGCGGTTTTCCTTTAGCCAGCAGACGCTGATAGAACTCTTTGATCACGGGATTGAACCGCAGTGCAGTGAGCGTGGCCATATAGAGCATACAGCGGACGCGGGCGCGCCCGCCGAAGATATGCCGCACCCCTCGTTGCTGACCGCTGTCGCAATTGAGGGGCGCCACCCCGACGAGCTTACTGATGCGTTGGCGATTGAGTGTCCCTAACTCCGGCAAATCGGCGAGCAAGGAGAAGGAAACCACGGGACCGATGCCAGGCACACTCTGCAGGATGGCATCTTTGTCTTGCCAGACCGTGGAACTTACTACGCGGGTCTGAAGCTGTTCATCCAGTTCGGCAATGCGTTCTTCGAGCCAATCGATGTGTTCTTTGATAGCGTCGCGTACGGCTTCCACCGTAGCACTGTGGCGTCGATTTTTTTCAGCCACGAGCATCTCGATGAGTTGGCCGCGGCGGCCCATCAAAGCCTCTAACTCCTGTTCATCTTTTGACTTGAGTGGACGTAATGGCGGCTGGATAGCGGCGGCAAAGTGGGCCAGAACGCGGGCATCCAGGCGATCGGTTTTAGCTAACTGCCCGATCGCTTTGGCGAAGGCACGCACCTGCCGCGGATTGATTACCACTACCGGCAAGCCGGCGGCGTGCAAAGCAGCCACCACTGGTTTTTCCAAACCACCCGTGGCTTCCAACACAATGCGTGCCGGTCGCAAGGCGATTAGTTCCGCCAGCAATGCCCCAAAAGCACTGGTCTTGTTAGGACAATGATAATGAAAATCGCTCTCGTGCACGGCTACTTCCAAGAGCTGTTTGGAAACATCGATACCAATATTATTTTTTCTTTTTGACAAGAATTGTTCTCCTTCCCGGGCTTGCGAATACGGGCTCTAACGCCCCGGCAACTGTTCGGGTTTTAGGGAAAACGAGGTGCAACGATCAAATGCTTCGCGACGGGCTCAAAGCAACCAAGCGGGCTAAGGATCTGTTGCACCCTTGCGGCAATCGCTCCCGCAGTGCAAGCGATTGGCAACTCAGCAAACATTTTCTAACTTGCATGGGGCTAATCATACAAGCGGGCGACAGCTGTCTACGTTTACGGCGTCGCCTGCTTCGCAGGCTCGAATTCTCTTCGATCTTTCCTGGGGCTTGCGCCCCACGCTTTATGCTTACGCCTGCTTTCGCAGGCTCCTCTTCAGAGTACAACGAAGAACGACCACACGAGTCTCTGGGCCACATGACGCCCAGGGAATATCTATTAACCCTCTAGTGTACCAGTTGAAAGTTTCGGTCTCACTGGAGGGGGTTGACCCCAAAAACGTGTGGCCAATTTGTGGACAGAATTCTCAGCACAGCACGGTGAGGCGCTGGCAACGAATGGGAAAGAACCGCAAAACCTTTGATTTTCCTTGGTGGCTGCAACTTTTGAAAAGGCAATTACTTAGGTATTTGCCGGTCGTCTAATTCGCAATGCGGAGGTCAGGGGTTCGACCCCCTCTTGCACAAGATAATAAAAGTCGAGCCAATTATAGGCATTCGTCATTAGAACGAACTGGTTTATTATTCCAAACTGGACCAGAGAAGTGTTGGTATTTTATGGCTTGTGAGCAGTTCTTTTTAAGCGGACGCAGGATGAGGAAGAAGTTGCGGAGAGACGGCCTTGAGGGCTGTCTTTTCGTTTGTTAGGCCAAGGGCTAGGCTCTCAATGACTCATCGTAACTATAGTCGGAGGTCACCCTCAATATCGAACTCCTGTTCACGAAATGCAGATTCTCGAATATGCCCGTTGACCGGGTATCATCTTCGAAAGCTTCGATTTCAATCCCAGCCCAGGGTGCTTGAGGTGAAGCGCCAGTCGGCTGATCGGATAGAGTTCTCCGCGCCGGAGCTTCGCATGATTCGTTGAAGGTCACTCAGCAATAACACTTTAGCAACAGAAGACTTCAGACGCTGCCTGGATCCAAGAGTGTCCAGATCAACTAAGAGTCTTCTCACGACGTGCGTTGCTTCAGCAAGGAACGTCGCTTAGCTATTTTTGTCAATAACCGATTAGACCCTTTTCTCACGCCGTCTAATGCAGCTGTTCAGTGACATGGAAGGCATCGTTTGCCAATCCCCTACTGGCTCATTCAACGGCGCTTGGTGTTAGCGGGGACAGTTTCTTTTCTAATCTTTTTATGCGCATGTGAAGAGTTGTGCGCTTAATGCCTAATCGTCGCGCCGCCTCTGTGACGTCTCCGCCAACTTGGGCCAGTTGTCGCAGATACGAATCCAGCTCTTGACGATTTAGCAGATGCCGTACGGAGGCTGCGCTCTTATTCAAGCAATTGAGCCGCGTGGAAAGTATGAACTCCCGAGGTTTGTCAGAATCAGTGAAGCTATTGAATTCAAGATCAAAGCTGAGATCTGCAGCAGATACAAGACCAGTTGGTGGCACATTAATAACCAACCGCTCGATAAGATTTTCCAGTTCTCTGACATTTCCGGGCCACGAATAACTCTGCAGGAGGGCGAGTGCATCTGAACCGAAACGAAGTGCTCGGACGAACTTGGAGCTATCGACGTATTTGTTCAATAAAGCATCAATGAGAAGCGGTAAGTCATCAAGGCGATCGCGCAAGGCGGGAGACCAGATTGGAAACACGTTAACGCGGTAATAAAGATCCTGGCGAAACCTTCCTTCTGCAATCTCTCGCCTGAGATCGCGATTCGTAGCTACCACTACTCGTGCGTTGAAGTTAATCTCTTTTGAGTCTTCGGAACCGACAGGACGAACTTTGCGTTCCTGAAGCACGCGTAATAGGCGCACTTGCATCGACGACGACATTTCTCCGAATTCATCCAAGAAGATAGTTCCCTTACCCGCTGACTCGAACATCCCTTTCCTGTAGCTGGCAGCGCCGGTGAAAGCACCTTTGACATGGCCGAAGAGTTCAGACTCCAGCAGTGATTCGGTAAGAGCTCCGCAATTAATAGCCAGGAATGGTTCGCGTTCCCGTGCACCTAACTCGTGAATCGCGCGCCCAATTAATTCTTTTCCTGTACCTGATTCACCGGTAATCAAAACAGTCGAGCTGCAATCGGCTGCTCTTAGAATTGATTTCTTTAGATTACGCATCACCTTTGACTGCCCGCGGATCATCAGGTCCAGCTGCATAAGCCGAGAATCCTTGTTTTCAGTTCGCGGGCCGTGAAGCTGTACTCCATCAATGAGCTGCGGGTCTACGGTTGGTTTATGGTGATTTGAACTTTCGTGGCCCAATTGCATTTCAGGCACCTTGCCGTACTAGTGAATCGTGTATGTAATCCACAACAGGTGTGTGTAACTCACAACACCCCGTCCGGAATCCTTTCAGGTTAGCGCGTGAACGGGAACTCGCCTTTTGCGGCCATCTAACAGCCCCATTTGACGTGCGCTCCTACCTGATTAACGCACCATGATAGGGAGCTTGTGCAAAGCCGATGCCACCGTAGACCACCGTTGGTCTTGAGAATCCTATGGCCCATGGATCAACAGAATGCTTGATGGCACGATGGATGCACATACACCTGGGCTTGGGAGGATGCAGCTGAGTAGCTTTGTGGGTAAGGCTACAAGTCACATATGAACCAATGCTAGAAGAACAGAAACAAACGTGGCGCCGACCTCTTGAATCGTCAGGACCATCCTTGATGACACCAGAACAGTGTGCCCAATTCCTGGGGATCAAGATCAACACTCTTTACGTGATGAAGTCTCAGGGCCGTATCCCCTATCGAAAGGTAGGTCACCTATTGCGCTTCGACTTTGAGGAGATTGTCGAATGGACCAAGAACAAAACATGAGTTTGGAAACGAAAACAATTCAGGTACTATTCCGCTCAAACCTCTGTGGCTGCAACCGCGAACGGAGGTGATGTTCTTTGACAGTGAGAAAAAGAGGCAATGAATGGTGGTACGACTTTGGGAACCACAAATACCGAGGACCGATTCCCGAAGCGCGTACTAAGTACGAAGCGGAACAAGCCGAGATCAAAATCAAACGTGACGTGTTTGAGGGCAAGTATGGCAAGCAATTCGGAACGATGCTCTTTGCAAAATTTGTCGGCGATCCTAGGGCGGCAGACGATGAGTTTGGTGAGGGCACGTTTTTGGATTGGGCCAGGCACAACAAACGATCATGGAAGCATGATCAGTTTCGCGTGCACCCGTTGCTGCGAACTTTTGCCGGCAAGACGTTAGGCGAAATCACGCCAGGTGCAATCGAAACTTTTAAGAGCATCAGATTGCACAGCGTCACGAAGCGCAAAACGAAACGAAGCCCGGCATCCGTCAGGCATGAGGTTGATCTCTTGTCGCGTATATTCAGTCTAGCCGTGACTTGGGGATTGGCCGATTCGAACCCATGTAGTCGGGTTACCAAAATCAAGTTGCAGAACCAGAGATACAGGTACCTGCTACCCGACGAGGAATCCCGGTTGTTGGCTCAATGCACTGGCAAGCGAAAGCACTTAGCAACGATGATCCCGTTCGCTCTCGGCACCGGGGCACGTAGGAGCGAGCAACTCACTCTCAAGGTGCAACAGTGTGATTTCTTCCGCAACCTGATCATTTTCGACAAGACCAAAAGTAACAGACCGCGCTTTGTCGAGATGAACAGCGAAGTGAGAGAAATTCTATTGCCGCTCTGCAAGCGCAAACGACCTGATGATCATGTGTGGCTCAATCCTAAGACAGGCAGACCATTCGATGACATCAAGAAAGCGTTTGTCAGTGATTGCGAGGATGCGGGAATCGAAGGCTTAGTCTGGCACGACCTGGGCCACTTACGGCACCAGGCTAGGTGAGGCCAGCTTCAACACATACGACATCGCCAAGCTAATGGGCCATGCGAACATCTCAATGAGTCAGCGTTATGTTCGCAATTTGCCGGTTGGCGCAGGCGAGGCAGTCATGCTCAAAAATCAGCACCGTCACGGCAACCCAGCCCCCACGCTCTTAAGCGCGGTTCGGGCACTTTGAGGGTAGACGTAAATAGTTGATAATCAAGGCATGGCGGGGTAGCTCAGATGGTTAGAGCGTGGGATTCATAACCCCAAGGTCGGCGGTTCGATCCCGCCCCCCGCTACCAATGTTTTCAATGACTTACGGCGGCCAGTGGACCTGGCCGTTTTTGCGTTGTGTCCAATTTGTGTCCACCCTCAGAATTGAGCATGACGGCTTCGACAGCCGCTCGCTTGTTTCTCTCAGTGGCTCGAACATAACGCGCGGTCGTTTGGATCTGAGAATGGCCCATGAGCGCCGCGATAGTGAAGGCGTCATACCCGGCCTCACCTAAACGTGTTCCGAATGTAGCCCGCAGATCGTGCCAGACCAGACCTTTGATTCCGGCGATCTTTAAGGCGGTTCCAAAAGCCTTCTTAACTTCTTTGATGCGCGTTTTCGTTCGCTCATTGACGAACACATACTCTTGTCCGTTCGAGCGAGACTGCAACGCGAATAGAGTCTTGACGACTTCCGGGTTCATCGGAACCTCGCGATCCTTAGTCTTTGTCTTGGTCAGAATCAGCACGCGTCGTGAGAAGTCCACCCGATCCCAAGTAAGACGCAACTGCTCGCTTTGCCGCATACCCGTACCGATAGCTACGATCACCAGCGGCTTCAAATGAGCGCGTGGCCCACTGAGCGCCGCCATTAGTCGCGGTTCTTCTTCCGGTAGCAGATACCGATAGCGCTTGTTGTCGAGCTTGTACTTCTTGACTTTCTTGCATGGATTCGTATCCGTGACCTTATAGTCAATCGCGAGATTGAAAATCTTACTCAAGAGCGTAAGCTCGTGATTGACTGATGCAGGACTGCGGACGCTTTCTCTCCGGGTGATGGATTCCCGTCGATCGCGTTTGAACTTCTCGATCAACAGCGGCGACATCTCACGGAAAGTTTTGGTGCCAAAATAGTCGCAGATGGTGCGGGCGCGAAATACGTCGTGTCTCCACGAACGCTTATTTGCTTTCGACCACGGCAGAAACGTTTTGCTAATGAAGTCAGCTAACCTCTCGCTGCCAAGATCGACCAGGCCAAAGCGACCTTCAAAGATCTCCTGCTTGATCTTGCTCTCCGCTTGTTCTGCTTCCCACTTCGTGCTGGCCTCAGGGAGTGCTCCCCGGTAACGCACGCGTCGCACTCGGAAGCGGTAGTGCCAATGCGACCCTCGTTTGTAAACAGACATTGTGTTCTCCTTGAGCGTTGCAGCCACCAAGAGAACGCGGCGCATGGTAGCAGCATCGATCCCTCAAGTCATTAGTTATTTTCGCCGCGTCCACTCCAGAATTTCTTCGAGATCAAAGCGAAGAATGTTAGAGCCGGGCGGCTTGCGATACGGGATGCGATCCTGCGCAACCATCTCGTAGATCGTTCGTGGTTTGACGTTCAATAGCTGAGCAACATCGGACACCTTTAGAAGCTGTGGCCGCTTGGCTGCTGTCGCTGAATCGAAGTGTGTAGTCATTGCTAAAACCTCATCGGGTAAAAAAAGAGTCTTTCGTTAAAGAATCAATCCGCCGAGATCGAGTTCCGGGCCTTCAGTCTCAAGCTCGGCGGCTTTTGTCGGTGCTGGAGCGGTGTGAGTTGGGGCTTGGGCTAAGCTGTGCTCGGTGGATGGTTGCTGCTGTGGTGCGAGTGGATCGCGTCTCAATTTATCGAGTTCTTTTCGTAGGTCCAATAGGCTGTCTCTCGTGGCATCAATCGCCGATTCTTTATTCGTACTCCGATTAAGAGTGTCGCGTAGGTTCTGCGCGGAGTCGGTATAGATCTGCGCATCGTGGCGTGCTCTGGAAATGGCAACGTAGGCCATGCGGTCGTTTACTAATTGCGCTGATTGCCGCGTATCAACGTTGACCAGAACACGATCAAAAGTTAGCCCTTGCGAGGAATGGCTGGTGACGGCGTAGCCGTGATCGAGGTGGCGAAACTGCCGCAGGTCGAGACTAACCTCGCGTTTACTGTCGAGGGTGAGGCGTAACTGCTCCCCTTCGATTTTCGTGATCGTTCCGAGCTCGCCATTGGCGATCCGTTTCGCTCGATTTGGAGCGCGAATCTGCACGCGATCGCCTACGGCAAAGGCACGTTCGGCCTCGTTGTAAACGCTTACGCCGGAAAGTCGTTTCGGGTCATAAACGAGCTTGCGACCATCAGCAAAGCGAACCGTGATCTCGTTCTTCTCATGGTTGGTTGCGATGACCTTTGCATAATCACCCGGCTTCGTTTTGTAGACCTTGCTGGTGTGGTTATAGCGAATAACGTCCTCGCCGGGTCGGTAGGCATTGGCGAAGGTGCGCTCGGGGCCGGTCATATCCCGATTGACGTAAACCTTGATCTGATGATCGTCGCGGCTCACTTTTCCTTCGCGCTGTAGTTGTTTGTGGATGCGCAAATTGAGTTCAACGCGTTCGCGGTTGGCTGGCGAAACCACGAGAGTCCCGACCGGGTTTTGGCAGTAGTTCTTGGCTATCGCTTCGAAACGTTCCTGCTCATTTGCGATCTCGATCACCTTCCCTCGGCGGGCGAGTTGGTCCACTGCTTCCGGTATTTTCCGGCGTGATAAATCGTTGACCGTTTTTCGCAGTTTGAGATTGCGCTGCCTGACGATCTCGCTTAGTTGCACGGTAGTCATGCCGTGCTCTTGAAACTGCTCAAACGGGCGTCCTGCTTCGACCGCTTGATGCTGGCGCACGTCGCCGACCAGGAGCACTTTGTCTGTTATGGGGTTGAGGCGGGCAAAGAATTTGTGTAGGTTCTTTGTACTTGCGAGCGAGCTTTCATCGAGCACAAAAAGACGCTTTGCCGGTGCCGTTTTTTCCTTTCGCCGGCGGATAAACATCTGGAGGGTTTCGGTCGGGATTCCGCTCTCCTTAAGTTGCTTCGCGGCGCGTGTGGTGGGCGCAAAACCGCGTACCTGATAACCTTCCTTTTCGGCTGCTTCCCGTACCACGGAAAGCGCCGTGGTCTTGCCGGTGCCCGCGCCGCCTTGCAGACCAAGCACGCGATCTTTGCTCGACAAGATCGCTTTAATCGCCGTCTGCTGATTCGCGTTTAGTTTGCGCTGCTGACGTTCGGCTGTGTCGCTAACAATTTGCTCGACTCGCTCCGGTTGAATGATGGCGGTATGTTTTCCTTTGCCGTCGATCACGGTCTGAATATTTTCCTTTTCCATCGCCAACATGCGCTGAGTTGTCGTCTCAGGCGCATGTTCCGGGCGCGTGATATTGATGAACTCGCCACGCTCCACACGGCGGTTCAATTCGCTCATAACTGCGTCACAGGTCGTGAGACCAAGATTGCGAGCTAAGGCGTCAGCCTGTACCTTGCGAACGTCGGCCACGGCTTCCTTTTGCACGGCATTATCGCGAGCATAGGTCACTGCTTCCTGAGCGCGTTTTTCAATCTCGTTCTGTGACAAGCGAAGCGGCCCGCGCGCCCGCGCTTCCGCTACAAGACGTTGCGCTTGATAGCCGTGCCTTACGTCCATTTCGAGGGCGCGTGTGTCCATTAGGTCACGGTCGAACTTTTTGCTTCGACGATTAATCCGCGCGGCGACTTGTTTCAATCTCGCGTTCTCGGAAACGGTTTTTCCTTCGCGCTCCATGCGCTCTTTCATCTTTTCTTCTTCGGTCAAGACCTCGCCGCGGCGCGGGCTGCTGTCCTTCAGGTACGCCTCGGTGAAGCCTTTGATCTCCGGTGCGCCGGTGCGTGGGTCAACGCGAATTTCGTAACCAAGTGCTTGTAGTTTTTCCGCGAAACGGGCGCGGTAGATTGCCGTCGCAAGTTTCTGCGTCCGGTACAACTGACGCGACTGCACGGAGCGCACTTTGCCGTCCTCACATTGGGTCATGTTGAAGACGACAACGTGCGTGTGAAGCTGCGGCGCTGCGTAACCGTTCTTGCGATCAGGGCGCGAGGACGTGTGCAGAAATTGGACCGCTATCATCTTGCCGGTGGTGATGGCTGGATTGTCGCCGCCACCCCGTGCTTGCAGATATTTCTCCAACTCTTTCAGGGCTTCGTCGAGGCTCTCGATGTGCGCTTCTATGACGCGTTCATCCTTCCCGACAAGCGCGGCTAAGGATGCCGATTTAGGGGCGCTGAAGGTCATGTCCCAACCGGCGCGATGCGTGCTCGTGAGCTTTTCTTTACCGTTCTCGTCAACGATTTCGCGGGCGGTAACGGAACGAATAAGTTGCTTCCCGGTGTGCGGATCTTGACCCTCAACTAAGCGCTCGTATTGCTCGCTGGAGACTTCGCCTTTCAGGTTCCATTCCTCGGCCAGTTGGCCGCACCAGCGGCCCTTAACTGCGCCTGCTTCGCTGTAGTAATTCTCCTTCGCATTGGTGTACTCCTGCCGGTAATAATCGAGTGCCTGCTCGACGGAAATTGGCGCGGGACTCATCGTCATCATGGCGTAAATTAAGAAGCTAAAAGCGAAACTTTTTTGCATGATTCTTTGGGACGAAACAGGACGCAAAAAGCTCCCTGATTCGCGACTAGAAAATTGGGACAAGAGTGCGGGCTGATCTAACGTGGAAGGTGGGCCAATCTGATCAATCCGTCAGTCAAGATGCGGACGGCTAAGGTGAGCCGTCCGTTAGTCTCGCTCTGCTCTCTGCACTTGCCATGCCGCCGCATGTACTACAGTGGCGTTGCTGCATTGCACGGTTTGTTGCTTAGCTTGCGCATGGTTGGACCAGTTGGAGGGGATGGGCCATGAGGGTACGAGGAAACTCGCGGACGCAGGAAAAGCTGCACGCCGGAAAAACGGACAACTATCGCGGAAGCCGCGAAAATACGGCATTTCCCCTTAGCGCCAATTTTCCGTCGGCTGGGTGCCCGAGCCGCGCACCCGCCGGGCCGTAGCGTCAGCGAAGGACGCGTAGCGTTAGCGGAGCGTTGCGCGGGCGGGCTGCCGACAGAGAATTAGCGCGACAGGGGAAGCCGCCGCGTGAGTCTGTTCGTTGCTGGCACTGTCGCACAGCGCGACAGGGGCCGGGTTGGTACTGTCGCAAAATTCGACAGGGGCGGTTAGCCCTGACGTCGCCGCAGCCGGTCCTTCAGGAGCTGCTCATAAACGGCGTTGGCGTGGTCATTGGTAAACTTGACAAGGATGTCCCAGGCGGATGCCTTCAGCGCGTTGCTATCGTTGCTGAATAGGATGTTGAAGCCATGACTGAACAGATGGCGCAAGCAAGCGATTTCGGTATAGATCGCTCGATTGTCAATGGTAGTTTGAGCTTTATTGATAGAACTCAGAGCCACATTCCGGCACCAACTATTCGGCTCATCATCAGCGGCCAGCGATGCATTTGCGATGCCAGCGTATTCGTCCTCGGTAACTCGAAAGGTAACGATCCTGTCTCGATTTAAATTTTTTTTCATGGGCTGCGTTCTCTCGATCGTGCCGTCAACGTTGTAAACCGGGCGCTCTTTACGAGTGCCTGTAAGTTGCTGATGCAACTAACGTACACAAGCCGAGACGCAACAACCCCAAGTTACGCGGGGGTGTCGTGTCTGGTTACTTCAGGTGCGCAGCACCTTTGCTTTGGTTCGTTCGCAGTCGAGATTTTTCGAGACGTGCGGCGGGGCTGATTAATCATTGCTGCAAACTGGTTGGCAGCAATGATCCGAAACAATCAGCAGGACAAAATGTCCTGAAGTGAACGTCATCACGGATGCTAATTCAGGGTAAAAAACCCTGAATGCATGATCGCTGACAATCGGTACTCTGAAAGTGGATGGGTGTGATCGCGGAATTAGTGAGGTAAAGACTGAGACGGAAAAGGTGGGTTTAGGTCGGTTGGATGTTCATGGCGGCGCGTAAGGTAGTGGTGAGTTCTTCCGGGTCAAAGGGCTTTCCAAAATAGCCTTGAGCACGGTGTCAAACGCGGCCTTTTTATCTCCCTCTGTGACTGTCCCGGAGCAGAAGAAAATCGGAAGTTGTTTATCGAGAGATCGGATCAATTGGCGGAGTCCGATTCCGTTAATTTTAGGCATCCGGTTATCAAGCAAGACAGCACCAAAACGAGCGGTGAGAAGTAGCGGCATAACCTCGGCGGAATCGCCCCTCATAGACACTCGAAAGTCCGCCCGGCCTTAGTATGAGTTGGACTAATTCGCGCGTATCCGCGTCGTCCTCTGCGACAAGAACATGAGGCTGAATTTGTAATTGGACTGAACCGAAATTGAGTCAATTTTTAGAAAGGCGTCAAGTAAAAGTCTAGGTGGAACACAGCCAAAATCTGCGACCGTTTAGGTCGGATGCTGTTGGCGAAATTATCAAAGCAACTGCGCCGCAAGCGCAGTTGCTTCCGGCCCAAAAAAAAGCGCCAGCCGAGTGCTATTGCCTCGGCTGGCGCGGTTCCTTCTCAGGGGTTGTTATGCTGTCACGGGAGCGATTTCGGGGCGTCCGGCACGGATGATTTGGTCGGCGGCGCGGAAAATCTTTTGGGCGCTCTTTTCGGGTATTGCTTCGGCATTAAAAGCGTTCCCTCGGCGCAACCAGTTTTGAATGTAACCTCTGCAAAACTCGGCTCCCTCAAGCCCCAAAGATTCGCAGCAAAGAAGCGCCACGGCTTCCGCTTCGACTTCTCGCAGATTGCGCGGCGTGGCTTCTCCGTCCGCGAAATCTCCCTCGCCTGTGTGCAACAGAATGTGAGCGCATTCGTGAAAAAATGTCTTCTGAAAAAGTTGCGCAAGCGGATTGATAGCGAGTTGTCTGCCACGGGCGAATCCTTGCACATTTCCATCCGTGTGATCGAACGGTATGCGCTCAATATTCAGGGCGCTAAGCGCTCGCTCGGCATCCCACTCCGGGATCGTAATTGGTTCAAGTTCCTGCCCGTCAGTCTGGCTTAAAGTAAACCAGCGGGCCTTATAAACAAAGCTGGTGAATGTGTGTTCCTCGTCTGAGTTTTCCTCGCGGCGTTTGCAAGTGATCGGCATGCACAAAGTCAACGCACGTTCGCCACGCTTTACAAAGCGTCCCAGCTCTTTCCACTTCGGAAAAGTGTTAATTGGGCCGAGCTGTAAGTCGCCCCGCATCTGACATTGCACAAGCGCGAGAATCTGGTTCCCAACGCTGTAGGGATGGAACGCACTATACGCTTTCATGATCAGACCTGGCTTAGTGACGGCTTCGATAAGTAGGGCGGACCACTTCGGGATTTCGCGTGATTGGTTGACGTGATTTTCCATTTGTTTGCGTGCTCCTTTTCGGGTGACGTTGTCGAGCGAAGTTCACCCCTTGCAGTCACTCCCAAAAACGGCGAGCGCAACGCAGTGGAGCACTCAAAGCGTGAAGTTGAGCTGATGGCTATTGTTTACAATCGAAGCGGAGGGAACAAATGAAGTTGTGGTGCGGCTGGAATGGAGGTTTGCGACTCGGGATCGTCCTAGACTTATTTCTGAACGCTATCATTCTGGATTGGTTCTATCGACTCAAAAAACGGTAGACCACAATGTGAACATTGAACCAATACGCGACCATCCATAGGCGGCAAATACGTGAACTTGGTCGAATCGCTGTTACCACAACGCCCGCACAGAATCCGACCCCTAAAGTGTTGGGACATTTCATCCAGTGGTGCGGTGAGGGTGGGTCTCTCAGTGCTCATTGTGAAAGAGTGTCAGCCTAGTGAACACCGCTGATCAAGGTGACTGGCTTCGGTTTGACCGGCTGTAGCTTGCGGCTTTCTTTTCCGTCACTCCCGATTCGATCAACAAGCTCGAACGTGCCAAGCTGCCGGCGAAATTCGTCAACGCTAACATCGTCGTCTGCCAACGAGATCATGCTCACTCGCCCTAAGTAGCTATAGGCTAGTCCGACCAATAAAACCGGCTCACGTTTTCCAGTCTCGTACTCTGCAACACGTCCAGGGTGGACTCGATACTCCTTATCCTGCGATTCGATTTGCGTTTCAAGCATCTGTGCCATTTCCTGCTGGCCGACGTTCAGATACTCCCTAAGTTTGAGAAGTTTCTCAGGCAGTAGTTTTGGTCCTCTGCGAACATGACCCATTCATACACCTCCCGTAAGGGAACGACGTGGGCATGGACTGCTGAGATTCAATCCATGCCCCAAAGGACTCACCATCACGTATGAGTCCTTCCCCACAAAATAAAATTGAGAAAAAGGCGCTTGCGTTTCTGAGCGATAGCCTGGGCTTCGCAAGCGCCTCGCCTTACGTTCATTCAGCGGCTCACACGCAGAGCGCGAACAAGCGCAAGGACTTCCGATGATGACCTTCGTCGGGCGATGTGCTTGACGTAAACCGTCCCCGCTCAGTTCGGCAAACACGGTCTTCATCGGAGGAGAAAAGAATTGAGAGCGGTAGCTCAGCTTGCCCCCTCTCCGAACTACCACTCTCAAGAGGAACGCACGGCAATACCCACCTATTGCCTCTGGACAATGCGCTCCTATTTCCCGACGATGGACCAGTTCGGGTCATGCTTGACGTACCGCCCTCTCAATAACCAGTACGACAAGGCACGTCACAGGTCTTTCAAATCGGGAAAAAGAAAAACAGAAGTGTGGGCATGGAATGAAAGATCGACAGGCGTAATGAAGAGTTTCAATCCATGCCCAATGGACTCAGTACCTGAGTCCTTTTTGCCGCAAGGTCGGTGTTTGATTGCTGGCCCTCCGCTCCCTCGCTAGAACTCACGTCGATCAGCGCCAGCGCGCGGCTGGAAGTAGTAACGTGAATTCAAGAGCAGAGGGCCAAGCAAGAACAACCCCCCATGAGGTGCCACGAATTTTTATTCAGGGAGTTTTAGATCGCAAGAAGCAGCAAATGAGGGCTTGTTCTGATTTTATGCAAGTACATTTAAAAACGCATAGACACACTTAACCTATCCCGCGCAGTGCGCGAGGCTCGTTAAGACGAACCCTAGTTCGTTAGTGGTCTATCTCAGACCAAGCACGGTGAGTATCACTGTAACAAGCAAAATGCTCGACGTGCTGGCCGTGCTTGACGTTGTTGTTGCGGTTGATGTCTGTGGCGTAGGCGTTGGCGCCGCCGCTCCATTGGTTGGTATTTCGCCCGCCAGAGCAGTCACTGACATCAGCCCTGTAAGAGCGATAACCAAGACAAAGCGTTTCATTTTTTGAGGCTCCTTTTTGATTGATGATGCAAAGGTACTTGTATCAGATATGACAAAAGCCGAACATTCTTGCAAGAGATCTTGCCGAGTTGCGCCGTGAGGTTTAATATCCGGCCCGTACAGTCTTTCCTCCCACTAAAACCCAAAAAAGGAAGGTCTATCTCTTGAGGTCAGCCTCACCAAAGCTAGACACGTCGCATCTGTCTCGTGATGAGGAAGCTCTTTCCAGATGTGAGATCGCACTACAACAAAGAGACTATGAAAACCCGCAGGCCGCTCTTGAGATCATGCGCTCGTGGTGGCGTGGGGTCGGGACACGTCCCGATACACAAGGGCTGCAACCTGAAACGGCTGCTAATGTAGTTCTTTGCGCTGGCATTCTCACCGGCTGGATTGGCGCTCGCAATCAAATTAAAGACGCACAAGAGAGTGCGAGGAATTTGATCACTAAGAGCATCACTTATTACGAGTCGAACAACCTCACAAGGAAAGCTGCCGAAGCATGGTCAGAGATTGCGTATTGCTACTGGCGGGAAGGCCGAGTAAACGAAGCACGCATCATGCTTCAACAGGCATTGGAACGATTGCCGTCCAAAGGACTCGAGAGAGCGCGGGCACTTCTCAAACTGGCAGATGTCGAACACTCGGCAGCAAGATACTATGACGCACTGAAACTTCTCACTGACAATAGTGCGGTGTTTGCGAGCATCAGGTATCTCCCCGTCAAAGGCTCATATCACAATGAGCTCGCCATAACGTTCAGGACAATCGGAACTGCCGAAAACCGGCCTGACTATTTTCAACATGCCCTTGCCGAATACAGAGCCGCAGAGCATCACTTCAAATTAGCAAAGAATTACATCTATTGTGCGAGCGTCAAAAACAATGAAGCTGTGGTGCTTTCAAAGCTAGGTAGATTCAAAGAAGCCCACAAACATCTTGACCAGGCGCGACTCATAACTGTTCGCCTCAAGGATCGAACTCGAACGGCACAGATTGATAGCACTCGTGCGGAGTTATTGATCGCAGAGGGAAAATTCCACGCCGCCGAAGCTGCGGCCCGCAGAGCGGCAACAGCATTAGAAAGGGTCGGGCACGGATGTTGGCTCGCAGACGTACTTATCCTAAAGGCCACTGCTCAAGCCCGCTTAGGGAAACCGGCGCGCGCACAAATCACCTTGCAGCGAGCGATCGAAGTAGCTCACGAAGCGGATGCCCTAAACAAAGCTGGACTAGCGGCTCTTACGATGATTGAGGAAGTAGATGGCCTTTCACCGGATACCTTGCAGGCGGCATATCAGCAAGCGCGTGAGTGGTTGGCAGATTCGCAGAGTCGGGAGGTTCTATCACGGTTAAGTGCGGCGAGCGGAAAACTTGCAGACAGCCTGTGTAGAGAGATGTCCAGAGACGACGCCGTTGACGTGCTCCTAACCAAGCCACTCGATTTAGACCAAAGGCTATTGAAGTGTGAACACGAAACGATCAAACAGGCTTTAGCACAAACGGACGGCTCAGTAGTTCACGCTGCCCCTCTGATAGGTAGAACTTATCAGGGTTTGTCCCACATGATCGAAAACAGACATCCTGATTTGCTCGACGAGCGCACGCCGATCCACCGCAGAAAACGCCGGAAGAAAGCGAGTCGATCAAAATGATCATCAGCTATTCGCTGCTTTTACGAGCGTTCGACAGTTCTTGCACCAAAGGAGGTCTATTTCTTGAAGTTAGCCTCACCAAAGCTAGACACGTCGCATCTGTCTCGTGATGAGGAAGCTCTTTCCAGATGTGAGATCGCACTACAACAAAGAGATAATGAAAACCCGCAGGGTGCTCTTGAGATCATGCGCCCGTGGTGGCGTGGAGTCGGGACACGTCCCGATACACAAGGGCTGCAAGCTGAAACGGCTGCTAATGTTTTTCTTTGCGCTGGCATTCTCACCGGCTGGATTGGCGCTCGCAATCAAATCAGAGACGCACAAGAGAGCGCGAGGAATTTGATCACTGAGAGCATCACTTATTACGAGTCGAACAACCTCGCAAGGGAAGCTGCCGAAGCATGGTCAGAGATTGCGTATTGCTACTGGCGAGAAGGCCGAGTAAACGAAGCACGGATTATGCTTCAACAGGCATTGGAACGATTGCCGCCTAAAGGACTCAAGAGAGCGCGGGCACTTCTCAAACTGGCGGATGTCGAACACTCGGCAGCAAGATACTACGACGCACTGAAACTTCTCACTGACAATAGTGCGGTGTTTGCGAGCATCAGGTATCTCCCCGTCAAAGGCTCATATCACAATGAGCTCGCCATAACGTTCAGGACAATCGGAACTGCCGAAAACCGACGTGATTATTTTCAACGGGCGCTTACTCAATACAAAGCCGCAGAACATCACTTCAAATTGGCAAAGAATTACATCTATTGTGCGAGCGTCAAAAACAATGAAGCTGTGGTGCTTTCAAAGCTAGGTAGATTCAAAGAAGCCCACAAACATCTTGACCAGGCGCGACTCATAACTGTTCGCCTCAAGGATCGAACTCGAACGGCACAGATTGATAGCACTCGTGCGGAGTTATTGATCGCAGAGGGAAAATTCCACGCCGCCGAAGCTGCGGCCCGCAGAGCGGCAACAGCATTAGAAAGGGTCGGGCACGGATGTTGGCTCGCAGACGTACTTATCCTAAAGGCCACTGCTCAAGCCCGCTTAGGGAAACCGGCGCGCGCACAAATCACCTTGCAGCGAGCGATCGAAGTAGCTCACGAAGCGGATGCCCTAAACAAAGCTGGACTAGCGGCTCTTACGATGATTGAGGAAGTAGATGGCCTTTCACCGGATACCTTGCAGGCGGCATATCAGCAAGCGCGTGAGTGGTTGGCAGATTCGCAGAGTCGGGAGGTTCTATCACGATTGAGTGCGGCGGGAGGAAAACTCGCAGACAGCCTGTGTAGAGAGATGTCCAGAGACGATGCGGTTGACGTGCTCTTACCGAAGCCGCTTGATTTAGACCAAAGGTTATTGGAATGTGAACACGAAACGATCAAACAGGCTTTAGCACAAACGGACGGCTCAGTAGTTCACGCTGCCCCTCTGATAGGTAGAACTTATCAGGGTTTGTCCCACATGATCGAAACAAAACACCCTGATCTACTCAAGAGGCGGACGCCAATTCGACGCCGAAAACGCCGGAAGAAGGCGAGTCGGTAAAATGATCACTAGGGTGCTATTCATAGGTAGGTTGGATCAATCAACGCCACGGATCTTCGGCGCTCAATGTCACTCCGATCACAGTGCCGCAATCTACACGCTCGCCACCTTGAGGGGTCTGAGCGATGACAATCCCCGGTTCAAACTGCGGATCATGCCGCTTGGCAAGAACACGGATCTTGAGATTTGCGTCGCGCAATTTGATCTGCGCTGTTTCGTAGTTCGCGCCTACGATCACGGGAACCGATGTTTGTGGAGGTCGTGATGCTCGTTCCCGCATCACAGAAAGCCCAAGCACGGAAAGAGCGATTGCAGGAAGAACCACAGAGCACACGATGATAAGGCCGATATACACCGTAAGCGTAATTATCAGCATGCGCTTTTTGCCTCGCATGTAGTAGCCCAACAGAACGCCAAGAATAAATCTCATTGTGAGTCTCCTCTTTGCACACGAATAGAAGCAAGAACACTTTCCGCTCTCATTCCAGAAAACTAGTGATTCAGGCGGATTGGCTGTTCGGGTGAGTGGGGAAAATGGAAAGCGCGCGGGCTGCGATGCGCGATAGAGTTAGTAAGAGTGGCTAGCAAAACTGGATCGACAGAGTGCATGCACTTACTGGAATTACTTGTTGACAGATTCCAGCGAAGTAAGTTTAATTGAATTTAACGCTGTTTTCCGATAGGCAGTTTGTTCTTTGTTAATTAGAGTGCAAACGACAAAGCCAAACCTGTTGTGAAGCGGGGACGCATTGTGAAGCGGGACGCAAAGCTACGAGTCTTTTGAGATTACTCGAAAAAGATTTGTCGGACTGCCGAAAGCGATCAGAAACCAAACACTCTATACTCACCTAGAAAGCTTTGGCCGCTTCATGTGGTTTAGCTTCTTATCGATTGGTTTCTGGTCTATTCTCGGTTAACCCTTAAACCCTACAGAAAAGCTCTCTCCTCAGTAGTCATGCTTATCACTTGGGCAGGGTGCTGAGCGGTTGAAGGCCAGTGAGAGCCGACACCGATCATTCCTCACATGGGCTGAATTCACCAGCTCGCCCAATTAACGCTTCACAGTGGCCCGCACAATTTCAAAACGCCGCGCAGTGAAAACGATCAATTCTCCCTGAACTAGTCAGGACTCTCACTAAAGAAAGTAAACTCATGACGCAGAACGCTCAAGTACAACACGTTAACCACGGCAACAAAACTGCCTATCACATGGAATTTGGTTTTCGCCCAGAGGGAGCCGTATGGAAAGGTCGGCGGGCGATCCGTCCGAATTTTTATCCGCTTGCCACAGACTTACGAAACTGGATGTTGCAGAGGGGACGACTAACATTTTCAACCAAGAACAGCGACTCACCGCATCCGTACACCAATCCCTACACACATGATGGTTCCATCCTGAGCATCAGTTATGCGCAAGTGATTAACCATTCGGTGAGTTTTAGCGAAAGTACAGAGACAATAGATGCGACGGAAGCTGAAATCACGCGCATCCGGTTGTACACAGAACACGTTTTATATTCTGCCCGTATTTGTGAGGCTTTTATTAAACAACTCTTGTTCTGCACGGGCTTTCCCGAGAGTTACTATCGAGGTTCGGCACTTGGGTCATTGTTGTCACAGAATTGCACCGCCTGTCGCAAGCCAAACAACAAGCCCCACCGGATCTCCTTGCTAGGATCATTGGCGCATCGCTACCGTCTTTGCCTGTTTTACGAGGGCTGTCTATCTGACCATGTTCGGATTGCCAATCGCCGTCGAGATCTCGAAGCTGCCCATTCTGGCATTACAGAGTTCAACCCCACGACAGCATCGAAGGCACGTGATCAGTTGCGCATAGACACCACCAAAATACTCACCGATCTGGTGCACATGCTTGAACATCTCGGGGACATAGAGGAAAAAATGCTTATTGAATTGCAGATGATGATTAGAGACGCGACTGATGTTTGTCCCGTTGTGAACGCCTTCAAAGAGACTCTTCCGGCAAATGCAGCGTGAGAGGTTCCACGTACGGTGTCGCCTCGGGCAAAGAAATAACCTGATTGAAACATCGCAGCGCGCATGGTGGCGGCGCTAACATTCTGGATAGTATCTTTCCCTATTTTGGGGATGTTTTGGCGTGGGGATGATGTTATCGGTCCTATCCGACGAAGCACCGTCTAAACAATTCGGCTAGCGAATTGCTTGCTTCCATTCCGGTTCTGATATGAATCCTTTAAAACCGCGAGATTTCTTGCGCTGACAGTGCTCGCTGGCGCGCATGTGTTCTCACGCAAGCACTTTCAATCCCTGAACGAAGAGATTCCTCATGAAGACTTTTCTCGCTACGATTGCTTTAGCGCTTTGCCTACATCTCCCAATCAATGGCCAACGCCCGGACGATGTGTACAGTCTCGGAAAAACTAACTTTGCCTTTTATCAAGCAAAGAATCAGACGGAGGTTATGTCTCGCGGCATAACGATCTTCGATAATAGCAGCCGCGATTTTCCATATATCAGCGGCGCCCAACGCCTAGACCTGTTCCTCATACACAAGTTTGCGGGCCGCACTCTTACACAAACGCCGCCATCAATTCAGATCGTTTTTGAATCACGCTCTAAGCTTTCTCGCTACACGAATCCAGGAACACGCACCCTTGAATTAACTGTAGATGGGAAAAGCATCGTTCAGGCGGGATTGGCTTTGGATAAGAGTACACCGATCGGATTGGTGACGTGGGAGAATTTGTCTTATGACCTGTCGCTCACTAAAGCCAACGAACTATTAACGGCAAGGAATAGTGCAACAGTCACTCTAGGTAATATCACACATGACCTGACCGCATCGGAAATTGCAGTATTCAAAGATTTCCTAGATGCGCTTCGCATGAGCAACTCCATCGAATGGCGAAGTCCACAAAAAGCCTGCGCGCTCTTTGCTGACGTCGGAATCAGGACGCAGCCATATCAATATGTTGGCATGAATACTTTCGGCTGTTATGCGTCCGGTGTTCCTCTCCCCGCTGGTTCCGGCAACTCAGTCATCTTCAGACCGGAAGGCAACCAACAGGGGATCACGGAACTGATCCTTGTTCTACGAGTGACAAGCGACAAACAAACCGCGCTCGCTAGTCACGAAGCGTTTGCCATCATGTGCGGAGCCCTAGCCTCGCGATCGCTCGGGATCGAACTGCCTAATATGCTCCTGCTAGCGGCAATCGTTGGCAATCCGTATAAGTGGAGCATCGGATCAAACACGATCGAGGTATCGCCAACATTGCGCGGTTCTGACGGCAGTTACGAAGTACGATTCACCATAAAGTGAAGCCCCCTGTCGTGTAATAAGTCCCGCATGATTCAGAGAGATAAACCCAGGTCCTTTCCGTGTTCTGAGCTTGTTGTCTCGCCCCACAGTTGGCATCGTAATTAAGTATCAAAACTTCAATGGTGGGCAGTAATTTGAAACGATAGAATACAACGAAAGATTTAGCGACAAAGGAACGCTCGAAAGATGGCAAACAAAGAGAATCGCGGCGACGAAGTTACGGCTCAACTTAACGCACACCGCGAAGCTGCATTGCGCCAGTACAGGCAAAACTCTGATGTACTTCGCGGTGTGCGTATCCTGGCTTCGGATGACTCATGCGACAGTTGCAAAGCTCTCGCGGCTGGTGGCGTTTATCCGCTTTCGGACCCACCTGCACTCCCCAGTGCGGACTGCAACTCGGTCGTAGGCTGGTGCAGATGCACGTACGCGCCCGTCACGCGTTAGAAGAAAGCATTAGGTTTCATTCTTTCTCGATGTGGATACTGACGAAAAATTTCGTTGACCTACATGATTGCTATTTGGCATCTGTTGGCCGCTCGTTACTTTTAGCTCAAAGTTTTGAACAGAACTGCAAGTTTGTTTGTTTAATTTGGGATCTCGGGGACGCCTTTGAGAGTAAAACTATTTCTGACGTTGAGCAGTTGCCAGATTATTCAGCCCTTCTTCTGAAACGTTTTCTTGGAACGGTGATTCAACGATTTGGATCAAGGTATCCAATTAAACGGGAACAATACGAGATCCTAGAAAGGGCACGCGAAGCGAGAAACTATATCGCGCATGAGGCTGGAACGCCCTGCCTCTACTACAACACGCACGAACCAATAATTGAGGCATTGCCACAATTGAGGACTAATATCACTGCGCTCGCTGAAGGTGACAATCTAGTTTCTGGCTGGAGCTACATGATTCAAGAGAAGGATTTTCCGCCAGCTGGAATTAGGCAGAGTTATGTTCATGAGATTACGTCGTACATTCTCGAACCGTTAGAAGACTACGCCGCACAACAAATCGCTGGACGCGAGGGGCGGGAGCGTATTTCTTAACATCAAAAGGCGGTAATGCTTAATTTGAATCGGGCAGCCGCGTCAACTCAGACGTTCGGGCTGCAACCGTTTATATGAAGGGCTTTCTTTCCGATGGTGTCCGTGATCTTATTTCAGCAGTCAGTTTCTTGCTGGCCATAGGAGGGGCTTCTGTTTCGGCTTTTAGGCTATTTCAAAAATTCCGAAAAGGAAAATTATATCGAACAAATCTTAGAGATAAAGATTCAAGGTCGCTCTTTAATGTGGTCTGGCAATTCATGAAGTCACCTAAAAGTAAGGATGCTTTTGAGTCAGAGGAAGCGCGGCATGACTTCTATTTCGGTTTCGGCGCTTTAGGTGTGGCATTCTTATTAAGTTTGCTGGTTTCATTTAAGCAAGCATGGGGAGGCACTCTGATAATGCTAAGCTTTGTCGCCTCAATTTTTGAATTCGTTGCCCTTGCAAGTGCATTTTCAACAGTGGATGATTGGCTGGGGAGGAATGAGACAACCCAAAGACACCAACTATCTTGGAGAATCGTAATCTTTGGCTATTGGCTGTTTTCAATTCTGTTGTTCCCTTTATTGGCAATTTTCCCTCCTATTGTTCAGAGTCATGTGGGCTTTGTACTGGCGATGCACACTATCAGTCTGATCATTATCACTTTCTTTGTTGTTATTGCCTGGATTGGTTCCTACATAAAAGAAAAGTTGTTTGATTAAATGTGAGCCGCTTTGATTTGTGCCGCTGCGTCAACTCTGACGCTGTACCTAAGGAATATATGGGAAGTAAATTTTTGATGAGAAAATGTAATGCCCTGCTTCTTGCGACCTGCCTTTTGTTGGCATGCCAGCCCTCTTACCAGCCAAGCGTGCACGTCAATTCGCCAAGTCCTGCGCTCGCGTCCTCACCGGCTGAGAATGTTAAGCCGTCTCCTCCCGTGTCGTCCACCGTAAGTTCCGATATGAAAGAGTCTGAATACGACGGCTACCCTTACAGTTATAAACGCGAAGGTGATACCACCGTCGCCATGTTCGTAAAGCGTTTTTTGCCCCGTGACGATACGATTGTGGTCGGCGCGATCCGTGATGTGATTCGCCGTGCGTATAAAGAAGAGGCGTCGGGAGCGCCTTATCTCGTGGATGCTCAGACTACGGGCGGAACAGCCACGAGAGGTATTCGCGTTGATAGTGCTAAAAATGGTTATGTCGTCGTGCCTGTCAAGGAAGATACGGGCGAGATACATTCTCTAACAATTACGCGAGTTGCGCGCTATTGACAGTGCTGGCGCACCGGTGTTAGCAAATTGCGCAGCGTTCACGAGACGTTCCTCAGGGCTCTGACGCATCTCATGCTCAATTACGGGATTGCTGGGACACAAGCACGATGATCTACACGCACGTCTTGAACCGTGGCGGGCAAGGTATCCGAAGGCCGGTTGATGCGCTTGAGTTCTTTTGGCAAAGCCGATTTTAAACGGAACCAGACTTTCGGTTTCTATTTCGCCCCAATCGGGGAAGTTCGAGTTGGGATTATGACAACTTACCTATTTGTTACTGGCAAGGAGTATCATCCTGAACGAGTTCGAACTGGTGAGGATCTATGGTGGAGTTGTAGTAGCACCACTATTGAGGGTGATTCGATTCTCGTCTACGTAAAAGGCAAAGGAATCTCGTACGAGTGGCGGGCTACATCTGATGCAGAACCTGATAATAAATGGAAGTTCGCTTGCAATGTAGAACATCTTCGAACGTTCGACCCTGGGATCTCACTTGGAGACATCCGTGAATTGTTCTCTGAGAAACAATGGGCTCCACCTTACCAGAATTTTCGAGGCTATCGATCTATTAGGATTCCATCGGGAGTCGCACGACAACTACATCAGCTTCGTTGAGACAAGCTCATGCTATTAATCTGAGATTCGTCAACCACAAGCAACCGTGTGAGCCAAGGATCGCTATTCGGAATTGAAGGTGGGCAATCAGAGGGTACGAGCATCAGTTACGCGAGGTTGATATTATGAGCTTGGACGATCGAGCCAAAGCAATTATTGCTAGCAATCTTACGACCGCGTGTCATGTAGAGATAGCAAGCCGCCAGGCGATTCTCGGACATCCAATCGACCCGAGTATTCCAAAAGAGTGGGCCTGCGGTCATCCAGACGCCTCGGAAGAGGTCTTCAATACTTATCTCGGCTTCCTTCGCAGGTTAGCTGAATATGACGGCTCGGATCATATGAAGCGGGAGTAACGACGCCGGAGTAACTAAGCTGTGCATATCGGCGGCGTGTTGCGCGTTCCGTTGGTCGATTAATGAGGTTTTGATTGCAGCGGACCAAAACCGTAATGAAAAACGTTGTGTCCAATTTGTGTCCAGAATGAAAAGCACTGCACGGAGACGCGAGTGTGAGTAACCGTAAAGAATGCAAAATGGGCCGAAATTCTTGGTGGCTGCAACTTTTGAAAAGGCAAATACTTAAGGTTTTGCCGGGATGGTGATTCATAACCCCAAGGTCGGCGGTTCGATCCCGCCCCCCGCTACCAATAAAATCAATAACTTAGGCGGCAGGCATCTGCCGCTCTTTTGCTATTGTGGGGACTTTTGTGTCGGTCCGCGTTTGCCGTTGCGCAAGCGCTTCCATTGCACGTCGTAAACCCTCGTCAGTGGCGTGAGTGTAACGCGCAGATGTTTGAATGCATCGATGTCCGAGAATTGCCATGATCTCTCGAGTGTTAGTGCCGGCGTCCGCGAGCCTGGTCGCAGCTGTGTGTCGCAGATCGTGAAATCGAAAGTCGTTCAGACCTGCAATAACACAAGCAGTGCCAAACCCGTTCTTGAGATCCGTTCGTGGCTTCTTAGTTTTATCGTTGAAAAAGACGTACTCGGTGTGGCCGCTTTCGCGGTGCAAACCGAGTAATTCCCTTCTCGCGATAGCATTCATCGGAATGCTTCGGCTGTGGCCCGATTTAGTCTGCTCGCGCTGAGAGTTCATCACGTGAATTAGACCACGTTCAAAGTCAATATTCGCCCAACGCAAACTCAACAGTTCACCGCGTCGCATACCCGTGTGAATTGCCAGAATGACAACTGGACGCAGATCTGCTCTCGGTCCGGTTAGCACGGATAGAAGTCGTGCTTCCTCCTGATCGGAGAGATAGCGGTTACGCTCATTGTCTTCACGAAAGCGTTTTACTTTTCGGCAGGGATTCGAAATTGATAATCCCTGATCGATTGCTAACGAATAAACTTTTGAGAGCAACTCCAACTCTCGATTGACCGTGGAGGGCGCACGCTCGCCACCTCGTGCTGTTTTGGATGCACGTCGATCCCGCTTGTACTTCTCGATCAGAATCGGCGAAATCTCATCCATTGGTTTATTGCCTAGTGCTTTGATCAGTGGACGTGAGCGGAATTCATCATGTACCCACGTTCGTTTGTTAACCTTAGACCAAGGCATGAAAGTGTCGGTGATGAAGTCCCGCAGCAACGGAGCGGGAGTTTTCTGTTTACCGTAAGTACCTTCATACACTTGATCGCGAATTGCGTGTTCGGCGCGTTCGGCTTGCGCTTTAACGCGGGCTTCTGGAATCGAACCGCGATAACGCTTGCCGTGGACCCAGAAGTCGTAGCACCACTTGCTACCCCTCTTGAAAACTGACATTGGTCTATTCCTCTCTGCGGATCGCAGCCCGTTTGAGGAATGGCGGCATGCTAACGCTTCGCATTGGGTCGTGTCCATTCCAATATTTCGTCAAGCAAGAAAATGGTCCGATCGCCGGCCTTGCGATATGGGATTCGTCCCTGGCTGACCATTTCGTAAACTGTCCTTGTTTTGATCCGCAGCAACTCAGCGAGTTCCTTCACGTTAAGAAACTTTGGACGAGGCTGGCTTGCGGTGTCTTGTCTTGTACTCATTGCAACACCTCAGAGCTTGTTAAAAACAGGTCCATGCAGACCGGAATTCGCATCAATGACAATTCAATCCTCGTACCGTGGTGACACGCAGCTACGTTTACATACGTGATAACAAGTGGACTGAAATCTTGATGGGTTATTTGAGGTATTTGGAGAATGGAATGAGCGAGTTCTGACCGACTCCGCTTATTTGGTGTATGTAATCTGACAACAGTGTGTGTAACTCACAACACCCCTTCCGGCAACGATCTCTTGAAATTTCCGATTCAGAGAACAAGCTCGAGCGATGATGCCTCCGTTGCAAATGTTCGGGTCGAGAATACTGTCGTTACTGATATCTCTTGCCATTATGCATAACCCAACCTGCGTCGTGCCGACCCTGTGGGTCATGGTGCGTCCAATGGATGACGCCGCCTTTTTCATTCCAGACATACTCACCATTAAAGCCAACGCTATCCCCCGACCTTCAGTCCGGCGATGCGCGGCGCAACGTCGATGTTGTGTGTAACAAGCAGCGTCTGTCCTGATGCAAGCTGAACGATGAATCGTTGGTGTCGCGATCCGTCCACATCGTCCGGCAGAACGCGAATCACCGTACCCTCGCCTTCGACTTGTACGTCACTTGTGCCACTCGCAAACGCGCGACCGATGGGGCTGTCGTCGTGCGGCGTAGCACTCTGTTCAGTAGCGGGATGGTGACTGGCGCACGAGACGAAAATGACTGCCAACACGGCCACAGCCGTTTCGATGATGACCGCTTTTGCCCGCCCCCTGCAAGGGACGTCACGCTCGACGGTTGCCGTGAACTTTCGCATGATACGGGTGTTTGAAGGTTCCATAAATGAGCGGTTTTCTTGTTCCAAACACTCTTTTTTAGCGGACGTGAGCGAAAAGATTTGTGCTATAGTGGGGTCAACCCCTCAATAAGAAGCGGACCGACTTGTGGTTGCACACGAAGCCGGCCCTAAACCATCAACCTTCCTACGAAAGGATGACGATTATGGATTGCCATAGTAGCGCAACAGCGCGCTCAGAAGCACCTCACGCAACCGAAACAGACTCAACCAGGACCATCAGCGACGCTCTCAAACGTCGAGCTCAATCAGTCATAAACGATAGGTCGATCGATCCCGAAAGCCGAGCTCTTGTCCGCTACGCTCTCGAGATAAACGACCCGTGTCTGGCTGACCTTGTACGCCGCGCCGATGCCGGCGAAAGCATCGTCGCAGCATTAGAGCGCTCCGAAATATCTGAATCCAACGAAGAAGATTGGAGCGAAGAAAGGATCGAAACCATCGCAGAAATAATCTGCCGGGCAGGTAACGAACCTGAAACTAAATCCGCCGCGTTGTTCGTCCTGATGGGCGCGATTGAACAGTCAAACGATCCCAAACTACTTGCGAACACAGCCAAGCATTTTGCCTTCGGTCGCTGCGGAGAGTGCAACCTGTACGGCATGGTTGACGCTCAGCTTGCGGTAGTTGAGGGTGAGTTGTTAGCGACCGCGACGCTCTAAGATCCTAATGCGTTCGAGGTTCGGAGCCGACCCTCAAACGGGCTGTAACCGTCTTAGAACCACAACCATTCTGAGAGCCCCGAAGAGCATTGCGAAGGGGCTCTCAGCCACTAATAAACCGGGGCCGTTAGTTCTCTACAACCAATACGATAGCAGGTCACTCGCTTTATTATCCTACGCCAAAGTCGTTCTCATTTCGGGGTAGAAATGACTCGATGACAAGCCTTAACGGTCCGCCTGGACGAGTCGTTCAAGCCATCGATAGTAACGATTTGTCGGCGATAGATTCAGGCAATCGTCGTCACTGAGCCAATCCGAACTGACACAATCAGTCAACCCGAACACGCCGACAGTCATTCCCGAAAGGCGCTTCCTTCCTCTATTCAATAAAGTCCCTTTGCTCCCCTAACAGGCTTATTCAGACACGCCATTAACGTCTTCAAGAGGGGCCGCATTTCACGGTCTTCGCACACTTCTTTCGGCAAAGTTCGCGAGTGCTCTTTCTGCCACTTCGGACACTTTGGGCTTCGCATTGACGCACAAGTTCTTCCAGTCTTCACTTGTCAAACTGTCGTCGGCGAGCATCTGAAATCCGTAGGTTATGAGGTACTGTGCGCGTACTAAATGATGGAACAAAAAGCGGTCGCCGCGCGTCAATTCATCATTGCCATGGAGCTTTTCTAACAGCGCAGAACGAGCCCACTGGTGCGGACTTTCTCGTACCGTTGCAGCTCTTTTTTCGATGTCGCTCCACTCTTCTTCGGTAATCCGAAAGGAGATTGTTCTTTCTTTTTCGAGTCGCATCATGACCTGCCTTCAGCTTCGATTTCTGCTGTGGTCTCACAAATCGCATGCCAGCACATGCAAACAATTTGTTTGCGCCTGCATGCGCGTCCTCGTAAGTTCGTTCGTTGCTGATGTCTACATATGCATGCAAAATGTGTGCGTGCGTGTGCACCCGAAGGGGTGACGTGTCAAATAAAATCGGGTGCAAAGCACCCCCTGTCCCTTATTCTTTGTTGACAGTATTTCGCGCCGTACCAACTTGACCTATCGTTTTTGACTCTTTATAGAGTTCGGCGGGAACCGTATGAGCTACCCCTTCGGTCTATCGATCGCTGTCTTGACACTGGTATTATTGGCATTTATATTTCGAATCCTAACCGTACGGACGGTCGTTCCTGGGAACGGTCGGACTTCTGCGGAAACACATCCTCACTTGCTTGCCTCACTAAGATAATCTTGCTAGTAACTTTGCCTGAATCCTTGCGCTCACATGGAATCTGAACGACAGACTAGAAGGAAACGGATCGATCCCCTTCTCAACAGCCTCGGCTGGAAGATCGTGGCTTTTGATGAAGCGCAATCTCTCGCTGATCTCTCAAACTGTGCCATCGAAGAATACCCAACTGACAACGGACCGGCAGACTATGCTTTATGTGTCAACGGAGAGATCATCGGCGTCGTTGAAGCCAAAAAGATTACCCTCGGCCCGCAAAATGTTCTCACTCAAGCGCAACGGTATTCTCGTGGCTTCTCAGTTAGCCGCCTAAATTTTGACGGCCTCCGGATCCCCTTTCTGTATTCCACCAACGGCGCAGTTATTTGGTTTCACGACGTTCGTCACACGCACAGTCGCTCTAGAAAGATTAGTCATTTTCATACCCCTGCGGCACTGCGTGAAATGATGGAGCGGGATTTTCAAGCGAGTTGCAATTGGTTTCGAAACAACCCGAATCAGCATGCTCGTCTTCGGCCTTACCAGATCGAAGCCAACGACGCTATGGAGAAAGCCATTGGAGACCGGAAAAGAAAGATGCTGGTCGCAATGGCTACGGGTACAGGTAAGACTTTCACTCTCGTTAATGAAGTCTATCGGTTGATGAAGTCCGGAGTTGGTCAGCGTATTCTGTTTCTCGTCGATCGCCGAGCACTCGCAGCGCAAGCGGTCCGAGCCTTTGCTTCATTTGAACCGGAACCAGGGCTGAAATTTGACAAGATTTACGAGGTCTATAGCCAGCGTTTCCAGCGTGAGGACTTCGACGAGGCTGAGAAGTTTGATCCAAAGGCACTCCCGCAATCCTATTTAACCAATCCGAAGCAAGGCGACGCTTTTGTCTATGTCAGTACGATCCAGCGCATGACGATCAACCTTTTCGGGCGCGACGCCGTCTTCAACATCGGTGACGAACCAATCGATGATGATGCGGAGAAATTCGACATCCCAATCCACGCCTTTGACGTAATCATCGCTGATGAATGCCATCGCGGATATTCCACCGGAGAACTCTCAGTTTGGCGCAAGACGCTCGATCACTTTGATGCTATCAAGATAGGTCTGACCGCCACGCCTGCGGCGCACACAAAGGCATACTTCAACGATGTCGTTTATCGCTACGAGTATGAGCGAGCAGTACGTGAAGGCTTTCTTGTGGATTACGACGTCGTTACGATCAAGTCAGATGTTCGAATGAAAGGTGTCTTCCTCACCGAGGGGGAACAGATTGGGATAATCGATCCGACAAGCGGAGCAGAGCAGCTCGATCAGGTTGAGGACGAACGGCAGTTTGACACTGGCGAGATAGAGCAAAAGGTCACTGCTCCTGAGTCAAACAAAAAGATCCTCGAAGAGTTGAAGACCTACGCCCTTGAGCACCAGGAACAATATGGTCGCTTTCCCAAGATCCTTATTTTCGCAGTTAACGATCTATCACACTTCTCCCATGCGGATAATTTAGTCGATATTGGTCGCGACGTTTTTGGCCAGGGAGACTCCTTTGTACAGAAGATTACGGGCCGGGTTGATCGTCCATTGCAAAGAATTCGCGAGTTTCGTAATCGACCCGAACCACACGTAGTTGTTTCAGTTGATATGTTGACAACCGGCGTCGATATTCCAGATCTCGAATACATTGTCTTCTTGCGTCCCGTAAAGTCACGCATTTTGTTTGAGCAGATGCTGGGACGCGGTACTCGTAAAGGAGAGAAGTTTCCGGACAAGTCGCACTTCACTGTTTTCGACTGCTTCGACGGCACCTTACTGGAATACTTTCGGAGCGCCACTGCCATTACGGCCGAACCTCCTGAAAAAGAGGTTAGAACGATCAGGCAAATCATCGAGGATATTTGGGACAACCGCGATCGTGCTTACAACATTCGGTGCCTTGTTCGCAGACTCCAGCGCATCGATAAGGAAATGTCGGGTGCTGCGCGCGAACTGTTTGCCGCTTACATTCCGAACGGCGATATGGCTACTTTCGCAGCCGGGTTGTCTAACAGCCTACGAAAAGACTTCACTAGCACAATGAGTTTGCTGCGCAAGGATGACTTCCAGGACTTGCTCATTAACTATCCGCGTGCGCCGCGAACATTCGTCATCGCTTACGAAGTTCAAGATGAAGTCAGTTCGGCATGGTTAGTCCGCGGGCTGGATGGAAGGGAATACAAACCCGAAGACTACCTCGCAGCGTTTGCGCGATTTGTGAGGGAGAATCCATATCATGTTGAGGCAATCGAGATTTTGCTCGATCGTCCTAAAGGTTGGGGAACAGAAGCACTGGATGAGTTACGGCAAAAGTTGACCGCAACCAATGAGCGATTCACCGTGGATAATTTGCAGAAGGCTCACAAAGTGCGTTACGACAAAGCACTCGTCGATATTATTTCTATGGTGAAGCATGCGGCACGCGAGGATGAGCCTCTCTTCACAGCTTCGGAGCGAGTGCAGCGCGCATTTGACTCTGTAACTTCGGGTAAGCAATTCTCCGACGAACAACAAAAGTGGCTTGATCGCATTCGTGATCATCTGATCGAGAATCTTTCAATAGATCAGGATGACTTTGAGAACCTTCCTATATTTTCACGCTTCGGGGGGTGGGGACGAGCCAATAAGACTTTCAATAACCAACTCGACCGCATTATTCGCGATCTTAACGAAGCAATTGCAGCATGAGTGATTACGAAGCAAGGTTCTCACATATTAGGAAGGGAGATGCCTGCATCTATCTGCTCCAGGAAGATAAATCCAGGTTGAGGCAGGATGCAGTTTTCAGATGCAAGATCGGAAAAGCTACTCACTTGGACCACAGTTTCAAGGAGTCTCGGATGCAAATCATTCGATCCACCTCTCCGGAAAAATTGAATTTACTGCATGCGATCAAAACTCCCTCGGCTCGAATCGCAACCAAACTGGAGAAACTTTTGCAGAAGAGGTTCGCGCATAAGAAATCTTTTGCCTACTCAGACGAATGGTTGGACTTGGACGAAAGCGATACTAATTGGTTTTGCAACCTCACTTATGAGAGCTTAAAAGAAACCCTTCCAGAGTCTACTCGTCAAGACATCATACGATTGGAAGAAATCATTTTGGAGACATAATGAGCGACATCGTTCAAAAACTTTGGGGGTTCTGTCACACACTTCGGCACGACGGGATCGACTACGGCGATTACATTGAGCAGCTAACCTATTTGCTCTTCTTGAAGATGGCAGACGAGAGGGGCATCGACCTGTCCAATCAACAACAAGGGACCGATGAGAAAGGAAAAGCAATTACTCTCGATTGCTCCTGGCCAACTCTTTACAAAAAGACGGGCACAGAGTTGAGTGAGCACTACATCGATGTCCTGCGAACACTCGGAAAGCAATCCGGACTACTCGGCGTGATCTTCGCGAGCGCTCAATCACGATTCAACAATCCCGTCAATCTCAAGAAGATGCTCAAGCTCATTAACGAGACCGAGTGGACTGTACTTGATGTTGATGTGAAAGCGGAAGCTTTTGAAGGACTGCTTGAAAAAGCCGCGAGCGAGGGTAAGAAAGGCGCGGGTCAATACTTTACACCACGCGTTCTGATTCAGTCGATCGTTCGTTGCATGAAACCGGATCCGCGTGCCCACAAACAATTCACCGTCGGAGATCCAGCTTGTGGCACCGGTGGGTTTCTCGTTGCCGCTTATGAATGGTTGATTCAACAGACCGGTGGTGCCCTCGACCGCGATATCGCTAAGCGTGTGAGGCATTCGACCTATTACGGACAAGATCTGGTCGAACGTCCGCGGCGACTCGCATCAATGAATCTTTATCTCCACGGACTCGAACCCGAGATTGTCTTGGGTGACGCGATTTATCAGGTGTACAACGGACCCAAGTTTGATGTGGTTTTAACGAATCCACCATTTGGCACAAGAGGAGCGAATCAAGCCCCCGATCGCGAGGACTTCACAATTGAAACCTCCAACAAACAACTTAACTTCTTGCAGCATATCCTGACGATCTTGAAACCCGGGGGACGCGCTGCGGTCGTACTTCCTGACAACTGTTTATTCGAGAGCAAGGCAGGTGAAGTATTCGAGATCCTGATGAAGGATTGCAACGTGCACACGGTGCTGCGACTGCCGCGCGGAACCTTTACACCATACAGCCAGGGCGTTAAAGCAAATGTTGTTTTCTTTCAAAAAGGCATCCCGACAGAGAGCGTCTGGATCTTTGACGCACGTTCAAACGTGCCGGGCATTACAAAGAAGGACCGTCCGCTAACGTCGGAACATTTCGCGGAATTTGAAAAGGTCTACGGCGTGGATCCCAATGGTGGTGCCAAACGTAAAGATCTCGGTGAAGAAGGTCGCTTTCGCAAGTACGACATCAGTGACATTAAGAAGCGTGACTACAAGCTCGACATTACCTGGCTTAAAGATGAATCGCTTGATGATGCTGATGACTTGGCCGAGCCTCAGGACTTAGCGGCTGAAGCGATTACCGAACTTGAGGCAGTTATTGATGACTTGAAAGAGATTCTGAGTTTGATTGAAAAAGAGGAAGCAGTCACAGCATGATTGAGTCACCGGACGGTTGGGTGAGGACGCGTTTAGCGGAGATTGTGAGAACCCGCAAGGGAAAGAAGCCAAGAGTTCTTCGTCCTAATCACGTACAAGGCTTTGTTCCTTACCTTGACATTCAAGCTATAGAAAGCAATCGCATCCGGCAGTATGCCGACATTGAATCATCGCGGTTGGGTCATAAAAATAATGTGTTCATTGTTTGGGATGGCGCGCGAAGCGGTTGGGTTGGACTGGGCAAGGATGGCGCAATCGGTTCGACAATCATGGCGATAGAGAACCTTGCAGGCGATTCCCGTTATTTGTACTACTTCATCAAAAGTAACTTTGATTTCATAAACTCCAATACCAGAGGTACAGGGATTCCTCACGTTGACCCAGAGATATTTGGCAATCTCGAAGTTCCGCTTGCACCGCTTAACGAACAACGCCGCATTGTCGCAAAAGTGGCAGACCTGTTGCTCCGTGTAGACGCGTTACAAGCTCGACTCTCAAGCATACCTCACATCCTCAAGCAATTTCGGGAGTCCGTTCTGGCGGCCGCGTGCTCAGGTTGACTGACCGCTAATTGGCGCAAGAAGAATCGGACCTCTGAACCTTATCCCATAAGCTCTGACCCGTTCTACTTGGATTTCCAAGAGTGGCCAAGCAGTTGGCGAGTCACTCGACTTGGCGCACTGACAGCGTTGATCACTAGTGGTTCACGGGGATGGGCGAAATATTATTCAGACACAGGTTCACTGTTTATTAGGGCACAAAACATTAACGCAGACGACCTCAACTTGGATGAGATCGCTTTTGTTAGGCTTCCTGACCGCGCTGAAGGACTGCGAACGAAGGTTCAACAATACGATTTGCTCGTAACCATTACTGGTGCAAACGTTACCAAGTCCGCCTTGATCTATAACCCAATTGAGGATGCTTACGTGAGCCAACACGTAGCTTTAGTACGGTTGATTGACGTTCGTCTAAGCAAATTTCTGTTTTATTCCGTAATCAGCCCCTTACACGGACGAAAGCAACTGCAATCGGCAGCTTATGGGCAGGGAAAACCTGGGTTGAACTTGGATAACATTCGAAATGTAGTTGTAGGACTTCCGCCACTTCTCGAACAGCAAGAAATCATCCGCCGAGTCGCGGCGCTTTTCCAAACTGCGGACGTGGTGGAAGCGCGTTATCGAACGGCGAAAGCGTACGTTGACAGACTCACGCCATCCATCCTCGCCAAAGCCTTCAGCGGCGAACTTGTCCACCAAGATCCGAACGATGAACCCGCTTCCATTCTGCTCAACCGAATAAGGGCGGCGCACGCACGTGAGGAGAACGCGCCACAAAAGCCAAGACGAACACCTTTAACAAAAACTAGACCCACCGAGGTGACTATGCTTAAGCCAGAAGAAATACAGCACACACATCTTTCCGATATCCTCAAAGATCGTGGCCCGCTTCCCCCCGAAGCATTGTGGAACGAGTCACAACTCGATATTGATGACTTTTATGCCCAACTGAAGCAAGAGGAAAATGGTGGTTTACTCAAGGAGACATCTAACGACGCTTCAAAAGGGTCGCGATTGTTGGAGGCCGCATGAGGCTGGACTGGTTATCTATTCCCCAATACAAGAACCTCCGAAATTTCCGAATTGACTTTGACGAAGGACAGTCAACCACGGTCCTATTAGGCCGCAATGGGTCAGGGAAATCCAATTTGGTGGAGGCGATCGTTGAGATTTTTCGCGACATAGAACTAGATAATCCTCCTGCATTCGAATACATACTTCAATATGTTTGCCGCGACCACATAATCAAGCTCGATGCCAACCCATTACGCGGGAGAAGGTTGGAGATCACGGTTGACGAGGAACCCATCGCACGGTCCACATTTCAAAAGGGTTTGGCGACCTATCTTCCGAACTATATTTTCGCTTACTACTCCGGTTGGAGTAGTCGACTAGAACATCATTTCGATGAACCCACCCGTCGTTACTATCATGAGATCCTAAACAGCAAGAGCGATGAAATGCCCTTGCGCAGATTGTTCTTTTGTCGAAAGGAGTATAGCCAGCTTGTTCTCTTGGCATTCTTCCTGGCCGAGCCACGCGGTGCGAGCGCCCTGCTTGAGAAGTATCTGGATATTAGATCGTTCGATTCGGCTCTCTTCGTCATGAAGACACCGTGGTGGGGCGGTGGAAAGAAGCCAAATAAAATTATGCTAGCCGAAGGCGATCCTCGATTCTGGTATGCGCGTGGCTCATTCAAGACATTCTTAGATCGGTTGTGGCGATTCGCCTTTGCACCCATTCGAAACAGAGAGGCTGTTGAGCGCGACATTCGGCGGCAAGGTGAAGTGACAGAGCGGCTTTACCTTTTTATTAAAGATCTTGTTGAGCTAGCCAATCTTAAGACTGCGCAGGAAGACGCAAAGACTTTATTCGGCTATCTCGAAAGCCTTTTCCTATGCGACCTGATCGATGAAGTGCGAGTGACAGTCGAGCGCACAGACGGAACGCGGGTGAAGTTCACGCAGTTGAGCGAAGGTGAGCAACAGCTACTAACGGTACTTGGTCTCTTGCTGTTTACCCAGAACGATGAGTCGCTTTATTTATTGGACGAACCTGACACCCATCTCAATCCCGTTTGGACCTACGGCTTCCTTGATCTACTACAGAACAACATCTCAGCAGAGAAGGGGCAGTTGCTAATTGCCACGCATAACCCACTTATGATCGGCTCTTTATACAAGAATCAAGTGCGCATCATCACTCAGGAATCGCTATCTGCTGCGGCGTACGAACCCGAATACGACCCTATTGGCATCGGTATCGAAGGATTACTTAAGTCCGAACTCTACGGATATGGATTGCGGTCAACGCTAGCTCCTGAAATTTTAGAAAGGCTGGATCGGCACTACGAGCTTCTTGGAAAAAAGGATCGGAGTGAGGAAGAACAAATGGAGTTAATTAAGTTGGCCCGCGAACTCAACGAACTTGCGGTGGTCCGGTCGCATCCGAATCCATATTTTGACCAGTTTGCGAGCGCAATGGCAAAGCGAGCACCTGAGCCTTCAGAAGAACTAAGTAAGGCGGCGATTGAACGCCAGTCTCACCTTGCCGACGAGATCCTAGCTGAGGTTGTTGCAGAGGATGAAGCACGAGTCGAGAGCGATCAAAGATGAGGCACATTCCCTTAAGAAAAAATAAGCCTGACCAGGCATGGCTCGACAAGGCTGCCAACTTATTGGAGAGCCTTAGACTTGCAGCTAATGCTGAGGCGAGGAATAAGATTATTGACGATAACCAAGATGTATGGGGTGAATTAAAGGAATGGCTCCTCTCGATTTCTCATAGCAAGTGCTGGTTCTCAGAGGCTAAGGATTGTTTCAGTCACTTCGACGTTGAGCATTACCGACCGAAGAAATCTGCAAAAGACGCGGACGGCACTGTACACGAAGGCTATTGGTCTCACGCCTTTAATTGGGAGAACCTTCGTATCTGTGGGAATGTTGGAAACAGAAAGAAAGGGACATTCTTTCCATTGAGGGCGGGTTCTAACCGAGTTCCGCCCGGAGGTGATTTACGCTTAGAGGATCCGTATTTACTTGATCCTGCTGATGAAGACGACCCTAACTTGTTGTCGTTTGATTTTGAGGGACACGCAGTGCCTGCACCGGGAATCACCAAGTGGGAGAGGGAGCGGGTAGAGTATTCGGTTGAGAGGTGCAAACTCGACTTTCCCCCGCTTATGGATAAGCGAAAGACAATTTGGGGTGAGTGTTGGATCCGAATTCAAGAATTCCTAAGAGAACTCCGGTTGTATGACGAGAGCGGCGGAACGAACTTGGTGGCTAGAACTCAGTCGAAAGAGAAAGCTAATGCGATTAGAGAAATGATTCGTCCAGATCAAGAGCTTTCGGCTGTCGCACGAGCCTGCATAGTCGCAAGCGGTGATCCTCGCTTATTAGGAATTTTGCGAACGGCTTGATCAGAATGGAGAACCGAATGGGCGAACTCACTTATCAAAAACCCGAACGGCTTTCGCTCAAGGAACATCCAGACTTTGATGAAAAGTGGGTACAGGATCGAATCGCAGAAGATCCGACTATCTTGGGCTTGGGCGACGTCGTAATGAAAGACAGGGAACGCGGTCAACCCCGCGGCGGGAGACTCGACCTGCTTCTGCAAGACGTAGAAACCAGTCATCGCTATGAGGTCGAATTACAACTCGGGTCAACCGACGAAACGCACATCATACGGACCATTGAGTATTGGGATGTCGAAAAGAAGCGTTACCCCCAGTACGAACACAGCGCAGTTCTCATCGCGGAGGACATCACAAGCAGGTTCCTGAGCATTATCGAACTCTTTAATGGCGCATTGCCGCTCGTTGCAATCCAGCTCAACGCAATTCGAATCGGCGATACTATTTCACTCGTATTTACGACCGTGCTCGATGAACGCACGTTGGGTCTCGTTGACGAAGATGAAGATGTAGCGGAGGTCACTGACAGGGCTTATTGGGAAGGCAGGGCCACCAAAGAAACGGTCCAATTGGCTGATAAGCTACTCGAAACAATCCGGACCTTTGAACCAAAGGCGAGCCTGAAATACAACAAGTTCTACATCGGACTGACGGTCGGAAATCGCGCTAATAATTTCGTTGACTTTATTCCTCAGAAAGCAGCGATCCGGCTCGAACTCAAGATGCCACGTTCAGATGAAATTGATCAGCTCATTAAAGACAGCGGCATCGACACCCTCGGTTATGACCGTCACTGGGGGACGTACCGTTTACGCCTAGTCCCGTCTGACCTGGAAAAGCATGGTGTGCTTCTCGCCGACTTAATGAAGAGGGCGCGTTATAAGGGGTCACTCAACTTGGACTAAAGACCCCTCTCTTTCCGTCATAAACAATCGATGCCTTGCAAGGTCAGCCCCTAATAGGAAGGACAGTTCGTGGTGCGAAGCGACTGTTCGCTCGAATGGTTGACGAATACACTGACCGCGCGACTGGATAGAATTATCTGCACCTACTGATAACTGTAGTAAGTTATATCCAGCGTGAGGTATACTGTTTTCGTGAGGCACACTGCGGCATCGAGCGAAGCGGCACTGAGCATCTTTCGGCGGAAGGGCGGAGTCCTGCACACCGCCGAAGCGGTCAGAGGGGGCATCCATCCGCGAACTCTGTACAGGCTTCGCGACGAGAATCAGGTTGTGCAGATCAGTCGCGGTGTCTACCGGCTCGCTGACCTTCCGGAGATCACAAATCCGGATCTGGTTACGGTTGCGACTCGGATCCCCCACTCCGTAGTCGGTCTGATTTCGGCTCTTGCCTTTCACGAGATCACGACTGAGGTCCCACACGAAGTCCATGTCGCGCTTCCGCGCGGATCGAAACCACCGCGTCTCGGTTATCCGCCGCTCAGAGTATTCACGTTCTCGAACGACAGCTTTTCCGCCGGCGTTGAGATCCACAATCTTGACGGCATACCGGTGCGTATCTTCGATCCTGAGAAGACGGTTGCGGACTGCTTTAAGTTTCGGCACAAGATTGGCCTCGATGTTGCACTTGAGGCGCTAAAGCTGTGTCGCGTGCGAAAGGGATTCCAACTAAGCAAGCTCGTCAAATATGCGCGGCTATGCCGTGTTGAGCGAATCATGCGTCCGTATCTTGAAGCCCTGTCGTGAAGTGAGATCAATGACCAGCCGTCCACCCACGAATGTTCCGGCATCAGTGCATCAGCGACTACTCAATCTGGCGCGCCAGGCGAACCGACCGTTCAATGAGTTGCTCCAGTATTTCGCCATCCAGCGTTTCCTGTTTCGTTTCAGTCGCTCTGCTTATGCTGAACAGTTCGTGCTGAAGGGAGCACAGATGCTCCAGGCATGGGATGCTCCGCTGGCGCGACCTACGATGGACATCGATATGCTGGGGCGAGTCTCAAATACCGTTGAGAATCTTGAGCAGATTGTCCGCGCGTGTTCAACAGTTGAAGTTGACGCGGACGGAGTCGAATTCGACCCGCAGAGTGTGCGAGGCGAAGTCATCGTGAAGGGTAAAGCATATGAAGGCGTACGTACTCGGCTGCGAGGAACTCTGGGTAAGATCAAATTGAACGTGCAACTCGATTTCGGTTTCGGTGACATCGTTGTGCCAAAGCCGATCTGGATCGATTTGCCGGACCTACTTGGCATGGGTGCACCGCGGCTACTCGGCTACACCCCGGAGAGTGCCATTGCGGAGAAGTTTCAAGCGCTCATCGTGCTCGATATCCTCAACACTCGAATCAAAGACTTCTATGACATTTGGACCCTTTCAAGAGGCATGGAATTCGAAGGCTCCATTCTCGCGAGAGCAATAGCAGCGACGTTTGCGCGTCGGGCTACGCCGTTGCCGCAACAAACACCGCGCGGTCTTACCGAGGAGTTCAGCGAAGATCCGACCAAGGAAGCATTGTGGAGAGCCTTTGTCCGCAAGGGAAGGCTTGATGTT
This sequence comes from uncultured Acidobacteriota bacterium, assembly GCA_963826255.1. Classification (GTDB taxonomy): domain Bacteria; phylum Acidobacteriota; class Blastocatellia; order Pyrinomonadales; family Pyrinomonadaceae; genus PSRF01. The sequence continues at coordinate 2,111,198 of CAWGWK010000002.1, read as the reverse complement.
GAGAGCAAGACACTCGGCCAGGTAGTAATCGACCTGGGAGCGTTCCTAATGCCGCCAGCGATCGCTGCCGGCTCTGGAGAACCTTTCAGAAAAAGGTGGCGCAAAGGGAAATGGGAATAACTGGCATCAGATGCCGCCGCGAAACCTTTTCCTGGATTACTATTTCGCATCGGGCTCAGGAGTGAAGATGGAGCTAAGATCAGCACCATCTCTGAGGGCGGCGCCAAGGCTCCAGCATGGTTTAGCCGACATAACTTAGGTGTTCAGCCGAAAGATCCGTCAAGGCCCTCCAGTGTTTAGCTTCATCAGGTCGATTTGTTTCAAGCCAACGTCTTTCCGCTCGCGTAAGTGAATCGTTGCATAGGGTATCTTCTAAAAATAATCGGGACCGCTCCAAGACTCGCTCCTGCTTACGAAGAAGTTCGACCTTATTTTTCTCTCCACGTTTTTCCGCAACTCTACGCGCCACGCATGTAACCAAGCCGAGCCTATTTTGGAGATCCCTTGCTTTGGCAGCGCTGACGAGTGAATCCCAATCTAGATCCAGATACTTTAGCAATAGCCACGGCAAAGCTTCAGCGACACGACTCTCAGACGTTTCGCACTTAATGCTGAAAGCAAAACTTCTTCGGGATTCTTCTTTTTGCGTTTTGATTTTAGATATGCAAAACCCGGATATCCTAGAGTTGCAGAGTCCATAGCGAGAGTGTTCGCATCTTGGGTTGCACGGTCTCCCAGCTTGTTTCGACCGGCAGGGTTGTCGCAGAGAATCCAAATGCAGACGCAGCCTTGCGAGCCAATTTCTTGGACAGTGGTCGCGCCCCTTCTCCATCAGACAAAGGTAAGGCTGAGACAGACTAAGCCTGGTAGTGGCCTCCTTCTGAGTCCAACCTTTTTGCTCCCTGCCTACTTTGAGGTCCTTCCAGTCATGTCAACCCCAACCAAATGATATTACAAAGATTGTAATATCTCCACGTGGGCCCTGATCGCTATAACTGGCGCTTACAAACCATCACTTGAATCTGTTTTCCGGTCTAATTAAACTCTGAGTGGCTTCCCACCCACCAAGACGCTCCTAAAGCTTTGCAAAATATCTCGAACAGTGCCGGAGAGCACTGTTTGCGGAGGTGTTTTCCGGTGCTACTTGTCCAGGCGATCGACGAGTTCTTCAATGGATATTTTTCAACCCATGAGCGTAGCGCGAAAACGAGAATCGCCTATCGTTCTGATCTCGACCAAATGGCTGCTCACGTGGGAAAGGACTTTGCTCTGATCTCCTTGAACGCGTCGTTCATAGAAAACTGGGCAGCAGACTTGCGCCGGCGGAATTATTCGCCTGCTTCGATGCGACGAAAAATGGTTGTTCTAAAAGTTTTTTGCTCCTATTGGGTCAGGAAGGGTGTGCTTAACGAATCTCCTTTCTGGCGAGTAAAGCTAAGTTTTGGAAGAATTGCCCAACTTCCACGATCCTTAAGCGAGGCGGAGATCCGTGGCTTGCTTGTTCAAGCTAAACAGAGTCATTCCGAGGCAAATGTTCCACGCAAACGAGCAGTATTGGCAAGAGGAAATACGCAGAGAGGCCTCATAACTCAATACCGTCCGTTACGCAACTTGGCACTCGTAGACTTGCTTTTCGCAACAGGGATGCGCGTGGGTGAAGTTTCGGGGCTTAATTTAGAAGACTTTGGTGTCGCTGAATCGGTCTTTCGAGTCAAAGGCAAGGGTGGACGGGACCGCTTGGCGTTCTTAGTGGATGAGCAGAGCCGCCGCATACAACAAGAGCATCTCGAATTGCGTTCAGGTATTGCTTCGAGCAGTCATGCATTATTTTTGAATGCGTCGGGTGCACGGCTCTCGACTCAGGGCATTGCGAACATCATTTCTCAATTTCGGAAAGACGCCGGAATCGAAAGGCATATCACCCCGCATATGTTGCGACACACTGTAGCAACTCTCCTGTTACGCAACGGTGTAGACATTAGAGTGGTCCAGGAATTCCTAGGACATGCGTCGATCGCAACAACACAACGATATACCCATATAACGAAGGATCATCTTGTCCAAGTTCTGCGGGAACGTCATCCTTCGTTGGGGCTTAGGTCTATCTCGTAAGCGGTCGATTGAGCGTGATAGCTCACGGTTACGCGGACAAGCGAAGATCGGCATCTGTTTTGCCGAACTTCTAGGCTGGCTTGGATTTCACTATAGCCCTGCCTTGATTTAGAAAACCGGAAGGCCATGTCAGAACTCGTTAGAAATGTCCTATTTCCCGCGCTTCAGAAGCCCTCGCTTCAGCGCTTGTTGACGGTTCATCGGTGATCATTTGCGTGGTCAAGCTTTCAACGAGTCCGCAGGACGCGTGCTTTAAGAAAGCTTGACCACGCAAATGATCACCGTAGACTGTCGCAAGCGCTGAAGCGGTGCGCCTCGGGCGACAAACGCAAGGCCATTGACTTTTGTAAGGTCTAGAACTATGTTGCCTGCTGACTTTAACTGAGGCTGACCTCTACGACCTTGCGTCCTTGCTTACTGGCCTTTTGCTCAGCCTCGCACTCAGTTTGAATAACTAAGAATTATGCTATGAACCTCACGACTGCGTCGCGAGATCCTCTTAATACCCTAATTGCTCAGGGATTTTTGCGCGTACAGCTATCCCCTATCATTCAGGAGACCGTGCAAGCGACATTCGATGCGGGTTACGGCTTCTTTCGGCAACCAGTTGAAACGAAAGTTCAGCTGACCATGGAACAGGATCTGGGATATAGGGCGTTTGGTGACGAATACTCAATATCACCGGACTTTCCGGATCAGCTTGAATCTTTCAGTGTGAGTCCGCGTCTACCGATTTCCTCAGACCAGCTCGGGTCCATCACTGCTCGGATGCTGTATGAGAAAATGTCACAGACATTTGAGCTGTTTGCGCCGATCGTAGAAGATTTAACAATACACCTAGCAAAGCGTTTATCCGGAGGGCGCACTGGAGAGCAGCTAAAGGGAAAGCTTAGACGTTGGTCTCGTCTACAGCTCAATTACACACAACCGGTCAAGATAGACTTCCCCTTCATCAATGAGACGCATGAAGACTTAGATTTGTTTACGATTAACTGTGCATCCGGAGCCGGCCTCGAGCTAAGGGTATCGACGGACTCGTTTATGCCAGTTAAGACAGGAGTGTCAGAAGCGATTATCTTTCCGGGGGAAATAGCCTGGTTGCTTTCGGGTGGCAGACTCACGCCGATGTATCACCGGGTGCGCACACACCAAGACATTGAAGAGCGTATGTCGTTACTTTTCTTTGCCGATCTTGAACCAGAAAGCTGCGAACCCTGGATATCAAATGCCACGAACGACACAGTAGACATCGGTGCACACGTGCGTCAAAATGTAATTAAATTTGGACTCAAAGGGTTTAAGGACAAACAGGATAAGAGTTAAGCCGTTTGCGACTTTCTCCGCTTCTCAGCAGATTTTGGACGTCGGGGGGCTGGACCAATCGCATCAGAAAGTTTTCGAGGAGCCCAATCGACCGAACAAAGTAAAGTGTAATCCGGAACGGACGCAAAGCTGTGAACGAGAAGTTCGCGAGACAGTCTGACTCCATAGAGGTTCTGTTTATCACCTCGGTTAGAAGCTTCGCTGATTAATGGTATGTTTAGAGTCTGCAACAGATGTTCGCCGTCCTTGGTTGCGGCACTCGCGAATATGAATGCGTCACTGTTTCCGAAGAAATGATCCAGGTATTTCAATAGACCCCAAATCAAAATCGAACCCGTGAATTGACCTGCCACATTCTCCGAGCCGTAAGCTGCTATTCCGGCAATATACACGTATTTACAACGTCGCATTTCTCGATTGTTGAAAATGTGCTCAGGCTTCAGATCCTTTTCAGCAACCGTCCCCTGAATAAACAGTTCGGCGAAACTCTTCTTAAGTGGAAAGACATCAAAGTAACCGAGAAAATCACCAGTAGCGCCGACCAGACAACCGAGTATACAAGGGTTCTTCGATCGCAAAGATGCATAATGAGTAATCGGAAGTGTGTTGCGACCAAATTCGTATTTAGCAAGCTCGGCTGCCTTTCGAGTTAACTCGTCATCGCAAGGACAGCGAATTCGTCCTCCTCGCTTAGGAAAGACTGTCAAGGGTCGCCATCTGTGTCTGTTTATGAAAGCAGACACGATCAGTGAAAACACGATCAACCCGGAAGTCACTCCTACTGAGAAATGGACGCCAAGAAGCCCGATCACCGTAGCAGGGACTCCTAAAACTGCGAGAAATGTTCCAATAAAAGCAGGGAGGAACTCTTTACGGAGGCTGTTATGTATTAGGCGACCGACTTTTCCCATAGGATGAAATCTTGGCCGTACCAATGATTGCGCACAGTGCAGAGTTGAACGTAGCCATGGTTAGTCAAGGCTATTTTTGAAGCTTCATTCTCAGTGCGGCAGTCGCACCAGATTTTGTGCGATCGTCCGTTTCTTACTGTTTCATCAAGCTTCGCCAGCAATTGGGAACCTACACCCTGATGTCTGAACGATGGGGCTACGCCAAACCAAGCTAGCCATACCAATCCGTCATCACTTTCACTAAAGCAGAATCCAATGATTTGCTCAGCAACTCTAGCTACCAGCACGGAATCAGGTTCCTTGTCAGCTAATTGCCGCAGCGATTCCGCAGAGTATTTCGCGATTTCGCTGCGCTTAGCAGTATCGTTGTAATAAGGTAACGCCTCAACGATTCCGGCAAACAAGTGGTTAAGCTCCTCTGCTTCGCCAGACCGCATCCGTCCAACACTCGGAGTCATCGACATGGCATAATTCTTAGTTATCTATATCTGCCTCTTGCCCTGTGAATTGAGTTGTTGGAGGAAGAAGAGCTTCAGGGAATCAACTCTTACGGGATGAAAGGGCCAGATAAAGAAGTTCGAGCGATGAGGGGGGATCTTAGGCGTACTCGATGGCCAGTGTTCGACCTCGCAAAAGCCTCGCTTACGAGGTCACAGGATAATCTGAGCTACCTCGTCGATCCACCTAGTTGTGCTCCCGTTCGTTGGCGGGATCGTTAATCGGACGGCACTCGGTCGCCCTCAGGATTTTGTAGGACGACGCTCAGCAGTCTTAGCTGCCCGAAGGACTGTATGAATCTTGGAGTTTAAATACCTGGCCACTCGCTTTGCCACGTTGGCGTCTGATGGTGCTTTGGACATTGGCTAAGTCAACAAGAAAATTCAAATAATGTCACCAAACGAGATAACAGGCATGGCGGGCTTCATTTCGAAGTCAATTGGAGAATCGACTTTGCTTTGTATGAGATCTTCGGAAATTATCACTTTCCGGCTGACACCCCCACAGTGCGAAAGGTGTATCGTCCCAGATTAACGGGTTGGTTCGTTTCTGTGAGACCACTCAGTCTTATCTGATAATCGCCGGGACTAAAATCTTTGGCGGAGACATAGATTATCACCAGGCGCTCGCCACTGATGGTTCTGGCTTTCAAGTCATTGAACTTTTGAATCTCATGACCTTCCGCATCTTCCAGCACAGCTTGAAAACTTTGATACGGAACACTACCGATTTGCAGTCTTAACTGCACAATTTGTTCCGTTTCCGAAATAGAAAAACTATTCTTCAAATCCTCACGAGTGAGTCCTTCCTGCAATGGACCGATAACAAACCCTCGATTGATGGCTTCAGTACTAAGAGTCTGCTGGGTATTAAGCTTGGTTAGTTCTTCAGATAATTGCTGTGATGATTGATTCCACCAGATGACGGCAAACGCCGCGCCCAAGCCGATTGATATTAAAATGACCGCCGCTATGGAAAGTTTAAAGTGCCAGGATTTGTCTGACTCACTGCCTTTTTCTGGAACCGTCGGGACAGGTTCGGTGACCACTGGCGGCGAGTTAGCCGCAGCGCGGACGCGGGCAGTCGCGTGCAGTTTTCGGGAAAGGTTCAACTCGTCGATTTGCTGCTGGTTCGTCAGGACGTATTGCTTGAATCTCAGCCGGTCATTTTCCGACAACTCATTCGCGATATAGTCGTCCATCAAGTCATGTTCAGTCCTCAGAACCAGTTCCAAATAATCAGGCTCTTCCAACCGGTCTTCGACACTCTTTCTCTCTTCTTCGCTCAAATAGCCCAAGAGAAATCTGCGTGCGTGTTTCTCTTCTGCTTCCGACTCTTCCATGCGAACTCCTCCATTTCAATCAAGAACTGCCAGCGCGGCGATGAGTACTTCTACTGAGCCTCGCCGCTATGCTCCAAGCGTCCTTTCAGACACTTCTCCAGTACTGAACGAATTCTGGAGACCTTTGTCCATAAAGCGCTCTTAGTCATGCCCAACTCCTTGGCGAGCCGATCATGTTCAGCCTTCTTCGTTTCGTTATCATACTGATAGTAAGCCAAGGCTATATATCTATCTTCTTCATTTAGTTGCTCAAGGCAATGGTCGAGATCGTCGGCTGGGGAATTCGCGCTTTCTTCAAGTTCGAGCGGCTTGAATACTCCTCCATGCTGCTCCTCGAATTCGGAAAACTTCTCCCGATTTCTGAAGCTCTCGAGCGCTACGTTCCGTGCTACTCCATAAAAGTATTTAGCCGGATCATCACCTGCAGAAAACTTCTCGATGACCTCAACAATCCGGCGTTCCACCCGCTCAAGCACTTCATGCGCGAGACTCTCCACATCCCCACACTGGCGCCACGTAAATATTTTGACAAGACGTTTTCTTATCTCTTCATACTTCCTCCACGCCTCATCCCGGTCCGGGTCGAGCCAATTTAATAACGTTTCTAAATTCTCGAGATCTCTTCGGTCCTCTTCGTCAGTCATTTAGTCTGCACCAATGAGGAGTCAGCGCTACTTGGAACTTTTGTTACGTATCCCTTGATCTCTTAACACTCAGACCAGCTCGTCGTCTCGTTCGCCGGCGAACGTGTAATCCAATGATCGAGGCGACTGTTAGACTCGCAATCAATGGAAATCCGTTCCGGCCTTCAACCGTGATGGATTTCTGATACTCGCCCTGAGAAATGAAAGCAGCCCAGTAATAAGGATGATTCCACTTCGGATGACTCTGCATCGACTGTTTCGCTTTTTGCAAGGCGGCGGCCGGCGTCATCTGTTCGCGTAACAGCGCCTGATAAAACTGATTCATAAACTCCGCCGTTGCCTCATCGTCCACCTTCCATAGACTCGCCACGACGTTTTGGGCCCCACCAGAGATGAATCCTCTCGTCAATCCAACAAATCCTTCCCCACTGATGTGCCTACCAAGGGCGGATCTGCATGCGCTTAGCACAATCAAATCCGAATCAAGCTTGAGTTTGTAAATATCGGAAAGCTGCAAAAATCCTTTTTGAGAATTGCCGTCTTCGTCAACCAGCGAAAGCACAATCGCAGACTGATCAGGCTGACCGTCGTTGATTATTCCGTGCGTCGCAAAATGTAGGATCTGATGGCGACGGAAATCGTCAGCCATGACCTCTTCTTTAACAGCCCGAAAAGATGTGACCACTTTGGTAGACCCGTAAGGCGCAGCCCTTACAATCATCTTCGCTTCGTGGCGGGTCCAGGCCAGTCGTGGCAGTTGAGTTTCAACATCACTATGGTTGTGATCTCCCACACTCTCTGATGACACCGTCGCACTGTGATTGTCTGCTGGCTTTTTTCTTTGAACTCGCGGATCATCCGTATCAAAAACCGGATCAGCCAAGATCGCGACTCCGTTCGTATTTGAAGGCGTAGTGCGTTCCTGTGCCTCCCGCAGTGCCTTCAACATCGAGGCGGATTGCAAGTAAACGATTTCATGTTGGGAAACGAGCGCGGTACCTGCTTCACCTGAGGTATTTCCAGCACCAGCAGCCGCGACCATTAGCACCTCAAATGGGATGTAGTGCAACGCACCTTCCGCGACGATTATCAATCGTTGGTTTTCTAACTGGTCCAAGACAGGCGTCAACAACATCTCACTTAGCGAGAGCACAGTGGCTTGATAGAGCTGATTGGCCTTTGTAACCCGCTTTTCATACTGCCGCTGCGATTCTCCTTTCACCCGTTGGCGTGCCGTCAATATTCTATAAACTTCGTCGGCGGTGGATTCGAGCAAAGAACGCGCAGGCAGTTCATAAGCGGCAAACGATTTCGAACTGATCACGAATAGATAACTGCGCGCTTCACCAAGCTCATACTCCAGCAGTAAGGTGTTGTTGTCTCGCAATTCTGCCTGGACTGCTGCGACATTCAGAAGCTTCGGTTTTGTCAAAGTTTCGTATAGCGAACTCTGTTCTCTTATCTGAGTCTGTTTCTCTTCGTATTCAGCCGATAGGTTGCGGATCACTTTATCGTTTGCTTCGATATCTTCTTTGTTGTGCGCTCCGCTTAGCAAACGCATCTGATACTCAGTCGTACTGTTAAGAAGTTGCTCCAGGGAATCTGCCTGCTGAATGAGTTTCGGATCCGCGCCTTGACGAAGATCGACGCCAGCTTCCGCAAGGATCTCGAGTAGCGCCCGAGCCCGCGAGCTTTCGCTAACGAAAAATGCTTTGGCAGCGAAATCGCCGTGGCCTTTGTGTTTATTCATGTCCATCAACAAATCGACATAGAGCTCGTAATGCTTTCGCAACGAAGCAAAGTAGGCGGCCTTGAGACTAGGGCTGCCAGCATTGACGCGCAAGAGCTCGATGAGGTTTACAGATTTCTCAAGCCGCGACAGGGCGCGATCAGTGTCTCCCATCGCGTGCTCAACAGTCGCCAATTTGTAAAGCGCAGAGATCTCTGCACCAGTGTCTTGTGCAAGCTGGTCCAATTGCAGTGCCATTCGATAGCAATCGTGGGCTCTTTGTGTTTGACCGGCTCCAAAGTAGATATCTCCCATGCTGCTGAGCGTGTCTGCGCGTCCTCGCTTGTCCTCAAATCTGTCGTAAAGCATTAGCACGTGACGATATTGACTTAGGGCTTTCTCAGTTTGACCTACCAGGCTATAAGTGACGGCCAATTCCTTGAGCCCATGTGTTTCCAGTCTCTTATCGCCAACCTTCTTCAACAACGAAACCGCTTGATTTAGATACCTCAAGGTTTTTTCGATGGGACCGCCAATCGATCTGTTAACGATACCCATATATATTTTTCCGAGAGCTTCGTAATCGCGATTGCCGATCTCGCGATAGATGGACATCGCCTCTTCATAGTTATCGAAAGCTTCCTGAGGTTTGTTGAGTCCTTCGTACACAGTGCCGAGGCCGTTTAACGTCGCCGCCTCGCCATGACGATCACCGATGTAGCGAAAAAGCTCCAGCGCCTTAATGTGAAGGTCCAATGCCGTTTGTTGCTCGCCGAGAAAAGAATGAATGCCTCCAAGCGCCGTACGCGAAAGGGCATCACCTCGTTTGTTGCCCAACGCCTGCCAACGCGAGGACGCCTCTTGATAATGAGACCGGGCCGCGTTGAGATTTCCAAAATTGAAATTCAGGTAGCCCAAATTGAGGTGCGCTAAGGCTTCGCCGTCGCGATCTTCAACACTGGTCCAAAGCTCCAAGGCGCGACTAAAAGAACTCAAAGCGATCTTCACGTCACTCAACGAGTAGTAGACCTCACCGATACTGTTTGCGAGCTGGGCCTCTTTCCGAATGCGCTCACGCTGTCCTTTAGTTTCGCTGCGCTTGTCCAAGAACGAACGAGCTCTTTGCAGATGCGAGAGCGCGAGTTGAGTTTCACCAAGGTAAATGTAGGTGTATCCGATTTTCGTCAGCGCTCCTGCTAGACCAACCTCATCTCTTAACGTGCGCCAAACTTTAACCGCCTTGATATATGAATTGATTCCCTCATCGTACTCGCTCAACACAAAGTGCAAGTCGCCAGCAGCTTCCAACGTTGCTGCTGCTTCGCGTCGCTTATCGGAAGCGAGTAATAGAGCGTAAGCATTGTTGAACTTGCTTATTGCGTCTTTTATCGACTCCTTCTTCCATTCGTTCTTCCTATTTTTTGCCTGGACCAACAGTTCGCTCGCCAGTTCAGATCTGGCCTTAGTTTTTTCAACCTGGGCCAGCACGATTATTTCGCAATCAAGAAAGATGAGCAGCATGAGTAACGGAGGTAAGAATTGCAGAGATCGGACATGGGCGAGTCGTTTCGATGGTGCAGAGACATTGCTGTCTCGTTCTCTGGTCTGAAAGGCGTGGGACATTGGGCTTAAGCTGCCCAAGACCTGCTGAAGTTGTGTGGAGAAGTGGGCTAAAGTCTGTGTTGTCTTGGGCCGCTAGCTATTTAGCACGTATCGGCTGAGCAGCACAACAATGAGTTTCAGAACCGGTGGGTCTGAAGGTTATTTGTCTACCGTCTGGACGAAGAAGTTGCCGTTTTATGATGGGCCGAGAGGGCAACAAGGTTCAGTTGCCCGCTCGGATGACGAGCGCAAGTAGCAAACGTGAATCGCCAGGCTGGAATGCTACCGTGTTCCTGGTCTGTTCTTCGGACCGTCCTTAACAGGTCGTCCATCCAGACGGCCTCCGCCTTTTGAATTCACCTCATCTGATCGCTCTTTGGGACCGTTTGTCTTCTTAACTTCCTTCTTGTTTTTCATGTCTGCCTCCTTCAGTGACGATTGGTTCTGCAATTCAATGGGGTGAGGACGGCTGATTTCGGGATCGATTAAGCGCTCGAGTCGCGACGCACTATCAACGACTTGCCGGACTGGATCGAGATGCACGATCGGCTTTTCTTTCTGTTTTGCGTACGCAAGAATGTCGGCCGTGCCACCAAGGCCCTTTGCTGGCTTGCCATTCCAAACTGTGATCAGCACGTCAGAAAGATCCACCACCATCTTGCCCGCCTCGAAGTACGACTCTTCATCATTCGATCGGTCCTGAAGAGTTGTTACTCTCGACGCCTGATCGAGCAAACGCCGGTATTCATCGCGCGCTTCGGTCGGCAACCTCGATTCGTAATCGGCGAATGGCACCACGACTTCGAAAGACTGATTCTGTTCCTCCAGGAGCGTTGCCAGGAGACTATCCGCGCCGACGGCGAGACAGGTCACGCCAACGAGCGGCCGTGGAAATCGAAGTAGCAAATCTCGCATCGCATCACCGACCCATTCCCACTCCCGAGGATCTTCGAGGTACTGATGTCCGGAAATTCCTATTTTCACCACAGTCTCCGTTCAGATCCGATTTCGCTTCGACAGATCCCAATAGAATTGTCCCAACGGCGTGAGAGTGGCTGAGCCATTATTCATGGCCGCATAGAAAAGATCCTCACCCTTTGTCGTCCGCAAGAGACCAGCGTCGCGCAGAACTTTGAATTTATCGAAGATCGCAACCTTCTCCAGTTTGGCCTTTGGAGATGAGTGCTCATAGCTTTCATCCATCTGATGCGGCCCACTCACCTCCTTGAACAGCCCTGGTAGCTCGCTGAGTATCTCGTTGGACACCCGCGGTTTACATCGACGAAGGGGGGACACGCGCGAAGCGTAAGACTTGTAAACGGGACGTTGATCCCATGCGCCCAGAGCCTGCTCGACAAATCCATAGATCGCCGCGGCTGAAACGTTGCCGCGCACATCAGCAGCGCCGCCATTGAGAGCGCCGAGCACGAGCTCAGTAAACACGCCGCGGCCGCCGACTTCGTAAGCAACTCCCTTCGAACTCGAGCCAGCCAGAATAGTTACTCCTTCGCGAAGAAGTGCGTTGCCGCCAAGTAGAGTGGGATCCCCCAAGCCACCTGAATAACAACAGTCGAGAATTAGAACCACTTCGCGCGCCCGCGACTGGTTTGCGAGGATCAGCAGATCGTCCATGGCAATACCAGGGGTGGTCCAAGTGCCATCTTGAGTGGCGAAATGATTGCCGGTATTGTTTTTGCCGCCATGACCTGAATAATAGAAAAGGATCTCGTCTGCGAAGTCTTCGAACAGCAGGCTCCATTTGTCCCTCAGGAAATCGCGATCGATCGGTTTCTTGCGCGAGCCGGTGAAGATTTTACAATCGTAGTTTCGCGTGCCGTCTTCATGACGCTCGAGCATTTGGTGCATGCGTTTCGCATCCGCGACACAGCCGCTGAGCGGCGAGAACTCGTCGTAGACGTCAATACCGATGATTAACGCTTTTCGCATGGTAAGGAACCTCAGCCAGTAATGACTTTGCCTTCACCTTCTATGCAGTACCGTCAAAAAACTTTCACCGTGCTAATTAGTTGCTTTCTGCGAGACGAAGATCAATTCTTCCTCTTTGGTCGCGAGCGTGGATGAAAGTTTTGCTTATGAGGACTCGAATTTTTTGCGCCTTTGAGTATTTTTCGCCATAGCCCTCCATCAAATTTCGCCAGTGGATAAGGCCAGTAAATTCTCGTGAGAGCCTCACAAAGATACCGAGTTCGGTGATGTTACTGATCTCCCCCTCTACCGTTGTGCCAATCTTGTTCGCGATCGTTTCCCAGTTGATGTCGTAAGGCAGACGATTACCGTTTGACTCAGGCCGATCTGGTCCAGGTCTTCGCTTGAACTGCTCAAAACTTCTTGTGTAGGCTGGGTTCTTGATCTTCAAGCCATAGTAGTCATGTCGGAGCATTAGTTCTTTATAGCTTGGGTCATCGTCTTTGCGCTTGATTTTGGCGAGTGCCCCGCCGATCTTTGCCTGAGCGTTGAAGTGATCTCCGAGCTCGTCGTAATACTCCGCCCACGCGATGTATAGCCGATTGTTTTCGCTATCGGCTTTCTCGGCCTTCTTGAACCATTCCTCAGCATCCGAATACTTTCGATTCATTTGGTGTAGCACAGCGATTTCGGTATAAATGAAGGCCTTCTCATCCTCAAAGTCTGTAAACTTCAGTGCCTGATTCAATTTAGGCCCAGCAGCCTCAAACTCTCCTTTGCTGCGGTGCATGATTCCCCATTGGTTGTGTATGTACCAATTGTCTGGTTCTCGGGTGTCCATGGTTTGAAACAAGGCCTCAGCCGCGATCCATTCTTTCCGCTCCACCGCCTTGAGTGCATTGTCAAGAAGAGCCTTAACTTCGGGAGACTGAATAGGAGCCTTACGGCTGCTGGCCTTATTTATCTTTTGCATTTCTTCCCGCAGCGTTTTCTGGAGCTCGACAAGACTCTCTTCACTGGCGGGCTCATATTGAAAAGTAACGCGATGACTGTAGATGTTGAAGGGAAGATTGGTTTCACTTTTCTCTCGAATCACAATCACGCGCTCAGCATCTTTAATGGCTAAGCCAACACCAAGCTCCCACATCACATTAGCGGTAAAACCCGAGATGTCGTAGATCAAGATCTCTGCCTTCTGAATTCCCTCAAGGATGTCGCGCAACGCATCTCCAGGATGGCTAAAATCCAGAAAGCTTTGACAGGTGAGACCCAATGATTCAGCGGCTTTTTTTACATGCTCGCGATAGATATCAGCGGTTTGTTCGGTAAGTAAGGTGAAAACGTAACCTGGCTCAAAGGCCTTCTTAGGATTTGAGTCAAGGAACTCTTTTATCAACATAGCGTGCCTCCGTTTAATCGAATTGGCTGTCTTCTAAGCTCTCGAGGTCATAGTTTCTGTGGCAATCCTGATTCCGGTCTACGCCGTTTTTGCCGACACCTCACGGTCTACGAAACACTCGTCGAAAATCGCTCCACCGAGAAACGAAAGGTAAGGAATCTCAATCGGTTCAATGTCAAACCTGACCGTCTGTAGACCAGCGTAATAAACCGTTGTGACTTGGAGCGGAAAAAGCCCGTGCCAAAAACTCTGGTAGAAAAGCGGAACCGATACCTCTTTGATACGCCTTCGCCAGTACACAACAACGGCTGGATCGATTGGTTTACCGCGCTCGTTTCGCCCCTTTTGTTCCAACTCATCCAGCAAAACACCTACTTCGCGGAAGAGTGAGAGGAAAGGGTTATCAAGGCGCCGGTTCGTTCTCAGACCAGGTCCGGTGTCTTCCAAGTATTCCTGGGCCAGCCGTAGCAAATCCTTATGAAGAGCCTTCAATTGCTCATATGAACTCTCAAGATGAAAGGCGAGCGACGCATTAGTTAGTCGCCTTAGTTCGTTGGCAGACAAACTAGGGAACAAGCTCGCCAGAATCTCTTCATAACGGGCAGGCTTGTTTAGGTCAGACCGGATCCACGCACGCATCGCCTGCATAAAGAAATAGGCGATTTCCTTTGGGCTGATTTCGCGCGACAACAACCGGTGATTGGACCAATTCCTTAACATCTTCATTTGGAAGTGCGCAGTCTTGTGAAATAGCTCTTCCAGCCAATCCTCAAACTTCGGCGCCGCCTTGTGTCTAAGATAAAACCATTTCGTTTCTTCCCACTTTGAAGAAAGCTCCTTGAGGAACCAGTAGTAGTCGATCTGGTTATGTGCGCGGCTTAAGAGAAAGAAACGCTGCAAGCCTGTGAGGTAATCGATACTCTCCCGTCGCAGCGCTTCTGCATCATTGCCGACGGTGCTCGAAATTGATTTATAGATAATCAATTCCGACTCGAGCTCCGCCGTTTCGATCGACTCAATGTGCTGTTTCATGTAACGACAACCGTCGATGATGCCGCGGCGAAGAATCAGCGAAGGATCTTTTGCTTTGTCAAAAAGCCATCTTCTCAGCCGCTGATAATCAGTCCGCTTTTTCTGAAAACTGTTTGCCGGTTTGTCAAAACATATGTCGCTGCAGTACTTGGAGAATTGTTTTAGAGATTGTCCTTCAGCGGTGAAGAACGCGATGTCGGTATCCGGAAATCCGTTCTTGATGAGCTGGTGATAGATGTAAAAACCGGCTTTTGTGTCGAAGTCAGAATTGCTGATTTCGAGCGGTCTTTCGTGGACCGGTGTCTGTGACGAGATAAGCCTGATATCGATCAGCACAACATCAAAATCGCCTTGCTGATGCGCATAGACATCTTTCCACTCGACATATGACTCACAAACAGCGATCTCATGCAAAGTGTGCTGGGCAAACAGGCGGGCCAACTGTGCATTGGTACTTCCGTCGTCCTCATGGAATTCGAGACCAAGGTCAATGCCGTGGAAGAACTCACCGAAAATCTCTTCAATAATCTCGGAACGAGATAGTGGAGGCCCAAAATCTTCAACCCACAAAATCTTCATCGTGTACCTCCTGCACTGAGAGCGCTTGAGTCAATACTCATTTCGACCGAAAAGACACCGGCATTGGACTGAATACGAAGATGTGCTCCTTCAATCATCCGCGTTAAGTTCTCCAAAAAGGCTAATCCCTTTTGTGAGCCTCTTCGCCTAGTGCTGACATCGCTGAACGTGTTGCGACAAGAAAAGATGTATGTGTCGCCCTGCAATTTCCAGTGAAGCTCCACGGGCTCTCGGACATCTGTGTACTTCAACGCGTTGTAGACAATCTCCGCCAGGATAGCGAACAAGAACGGCCGGCGAACACCTTCCGGATCAAAGCTCGGTTGTTGTCCTTCAATCTCAATTTTGATGAGCGGAAAGTGGCGTTGGAGCCAGGTCAGAAGTTGTTTTAGGTCGAGGTCTTCCGGCAGAAAAACTTCAGCGAGAAATATTTCGCGAACGTCCTCAAGCGAACTTCCTTGTTGCTTTGACAAAATTCTCTTCAGCGGCTCGAGGTTGAATTCCTCGAATAAGAGGCTGGCAAGGGATTGCCTGAGAACAGCAGAAAAAAGATCTGCCAATGAAAACTCTCCGGCTTCCTCTTCGCGCCATTTTTCCTTGAAAACTTCAGGTTCATTGATGAAGACCTGATATGCGTCCAGAAGATTTGTTATTGAGATGAAAATGGAGTTCAAACGAGCGATGTTATTGATTGTTCGATAGACTTCGTCTTCACGATATCTCGCCCCCAAAGCCGATTGCGCGTAGCGAAGAACTCTCTCGACGATTTTTGGACCGCCACTCACGGCGCTATACAGAGTGTGAGTGAGAAACGACAACATCTCGCGTTCAGCCTTGGTCTGAATTTCAATTTCGGCAAACGCTTTTTCGATCGCTTCCACGATCTTTTCGCCCGTGCCTGCACCTCCTTTTTGTACCCAGAAGAAGGCGTGCGAATTCAGGGCTTGAATGGCCTTATCGCTATTGCCAACCGCGGTCATCACTATGACTCGCGTGGAGGGACTACTGCGTTTAATGTCAGTCAGGATCTCCATTCCATCCTTAATCGGCATGCGCAGATCCGTTACCACAACCAGGAAATGCGCCTTCTGGAAGATCCTCCAGGCCTCTTCGCCGTTCCCGGCTGTCAAGACTTCATAGCCTTGCTTGCGAATTCTGTCCGCAAATAGCTCGAGAAGACGCTGTTCGTCTTCGACCAGTAAAACCTTACGGCTAGTCATCATCACCTCAACTTATAGGTAAGCGGAGGGTGAAGGTTGTTCCCTTCCCCAACTCGCTTTCTACTTTGATCGAACCGTTCATTTGTTGCTCAATCACGCTGTAACACAGCCATAGGCCAAGGCCAGTGCCCTCTTCCTTGGTGGTGAAAAGGGAGTCAAACACGCGTTTCAGATTTTCCTTGGAGATCCCTTCTCCGTTGTCAGAGAGGGTAAGGGTGATGTCTTTATCGCTGGATTGATTAAGGCCAACGATAATCCGGGGCTCGGGTGTGGACGCTAATGCGTCTCTGGCGTTGGCGAAAAGATTTATGAAGACTTGTTCGAGTTCCACTCGATTGCCGTAGACGGCCGGAGAATTTTCCAGGTCGGTGGTGCCGTCAAGCTCGACTTGTATTCTTCGGTTTTCAAATTGCTTCTCGAACAGTTCGTACGCGCTCAGTAGTACCTGGCCAATAACCAAGCGTTCACGATCTTTACAATCATCTTTGATAAGCCTGTACAGGTGACCTATTAATTCATGGATTCTATTGGCGCTGTTTCGAAGCTCTTTGAGATCTACGGCAATCGACGCATCCTCGCGCGGAACCTTGTCGCTTAAGCTATCGATTGAACTCTGTATAATCTCTAAAGGATTGTTAACCTGGTGAGCCAGGCAAGTCGCCAGCGCGTTCAGGGTCGTAATTCTTCCGGACGCGATTAATTGCTTATCGCGTTTAAGTGAACTTTTTCTCCTGCGCAACTTGTTCGTCAGATTCTTGAACATGTCTTGAATGGCTAGGCCTGCCCATCATCTATGACACAGCCTCAAAAACCTGTCATAGCTGATAAATCCAACTCTCTGGGAGATTCGCCGCTAACCGATTTTGCCGATGCTCTTGAGCACGGTTAGCGGAAGGGTCGTCCGGCAAAGTAGTCCTCAAAACATGCTTTTGTAACGGATTTCGAAAACTGGGCTCTGACTCGATCAACTCTTCGCGCATCAACCATATTGATTAATCGACTTTTCCTCGCACTGGCCGCTTTGCTAGCCTCTTGGTCCGAGACCTGAGTTACAAAGCAAAATCGAATCGAAGTGTTTCCCTCTGGCGTTTGCCATAAATATCCGCGAACAAGGCGACAGGTTCAACCTCGTACCCAGTCTCTTCTCACACTTCCCGACGCACTGCGGAGGGAAGATCTTCGGTCAGCATTCTGAAAACCGTTCGATTTAGGAAGTACCAATGTGTGGGGAAAATTGTGTCGGTCTTGAATCGAAATAGGCGGTTTCAGACCTAAACAGGCGCACACCCAAACGGCTGCGATCCGCGAAAAATGTTAGTAAATGTCGCCAAAACGTATTTGGCGCACCATCTCAAGGCCGGATTCATAACCCAAGGTCGGCGGTTCGATCCCGCCCCCCGCTACCAACTTGCCCTTATTTTCAACCACTTACAAAACATCAGCGGATTGCAGAATTGCCGTCGTTCCCTGTTCTGCTGAGATTTTGCCGAGATTTTTCCCCGTTAAAACTTTGTTGCTCTTTGTAGCTGGCAACTAGCTCCATCGCCCTTCCGGTGAAACTTGCATTAAGCTTCTTTCCTGGATTTTTCACCTGAAGAATGTTTCGAAGCAACAAGACAGCGTGACGCAAATATTGAGTTTCGGCAAAATAGCAATCATAGACGCCCAATGGAAGGAAAGCGGCTTTCACTGGGAACTCAACCAAGACTTTAACGGTCATTGAGTAGGGGCAGATCATGTAGTCGCGGTAACTATTTGGCAGACGAGCAGGTCCTGCAGGCAAATGTCAGAGGGATTTCAAAATGCTTCGGGCGAGTTGGCCGATGAATTACCTGCCGGATGCGCCGCAAGTGATAAAGCGGGTGAAAAGGAGGGTCGTATTCGTCTTTCCTAATTGTGGTTAGAGACCGGACAACCCCAGCCTGGGCCAACTGCGAAGCACTGACATAAAGAAGTTGCGGTCCGAAAGGCGTGATCAGAGCTTTCTGCTCCAATTCTTTCGTGCCCAATGTAACTTTGTTACAGTCGGTGTTCGCCCTTGCGCAAGCGCCTCTACTTCGCGTCGCAACCCTCATCGGCCCGTGAGTGTAACGCGCAGGTGTTTGAATACGTCGATGGGCCTACAATCATCATGATCACTCGTGTGTTATAGTTCCTGCGTCTCAAGGCCTCGTGTGGCAACTTAGTTCAAGCCCAACGCCTTCATTGCAGCAGTGTAAGGATCGTTATAGAAAACCGGATCGACGCGTTCCATGATGTCGGATGAGACAGCCAGGAAGTGTCGCTTATTCTCGATTGGAATTAGCGCTCGCCGAGCCCCATTATCCATTCCTAATCGCAGGGGCTCAGCAAGAGATCGAACTGCTTTGATATTACCCTGAATACTCATGTCACCGAGGATAAGCAGAGCCGGAAGGGTGGAGTGCTTTTTTAGGGCTGAGTAAATGGCCACCACAAGACCCATGCCTGCATCGCAAGGGACTCGATTGGTTAGCAGATCGATTGCTTCGACATGAAAGTCAGTTGAATCGAAGATCTGAGCGATTCCCATGTCAACCTTGTGGCCCTGCATGTATGTAAACGCCCTTTGAATCGATTCCTTCATGTTGTTATCGATTCCACCCGCAATCTTGAGCTTTCCCGTGCCAGGAGAACTATCTACCTCCAGCCGGTATAATCCTGCCCGACCCTGATCGTCTACAGAGCCGGCATAGACCGATCCCGGCGCGAGAGGATCGGTCGAGATCAAGTCGCGACCCCCCTCTTCGGGCACGCCAACGTACCTTTCTTCACGTGTTTCAGTATCGATATAAGAAAAGGATGTTTGATGGTATTCAAATGATCCCATCTTTTTTAGTTGTTCTTTGACTCTGCGACGTCCTTCCAGTGACAACTCAACAATGTCAGCCAGATCCTCCTTACTCACTTCACCTGTTGGATGAATGAGTTTGATCATTCCAGCGACAGTCTTGCGAACAGCTTTGACGTCACGCGCATTGAGATGTGAGCCGAGCGAAAAGTGTCGATCGACAATTTCCGTGAAGTTGTGACGGCGTAACTCGCGAAGCGCTTCTGCTAGATAATCGACAACGAAGCCATAGTCATTCGTAAAAACTCCATTCGCATCTTCGGAACTTCCCAACCAGGCAGGTAGAAGTGCAGCCGGTCCAGGAAAGCCATATCTTCACGAATCACATCCGGCATCGGCGCGAACAAATGCGATGACCGGACCATGATTTCGACCGGCTGATTTGTGTTCCCAAATAATGCGATTGACGCAGCACCTGTCAAAGCATCTTTTCCTCGAGCAAAGGTCCCAGACTCACAGTAGGTCTTCAATGTCGTCACAACTTCTTTCGGCATCTTCTGCAGATCCGCTACCTCATCGAATGCGATCGAGTCCCAGAGACCTACGAGTCCCATTTTCCCCGATGCCATGTTGTAGAACAGATTCGCTACAGTAGTCGGGCCCGTAAGCAAGATCACGTAAGGCGAAAGTTCTTGAAACGCGTAAGACTTGCCAGTTCCGCGAGGTCCCAGTTCAATGAGATTGAAATTCTGCTCACACAGCGGAATCAGACGCGTAAGGAACAACAGCTTCAGCCGCTTGTCGAAATTAGTTGGTTCGAGACCAATGCTTCGAACCAGGAGATCTTTGTTTGCTTCATCCGGACGTACAAAGTTATCAGCGAGAGTTGAATTGACGACCTCGAAGACCGGCTTCCATAGCAGCAGCGTCGTCAGTTGCGCAATATTTTCCCAAGAGATACTCCAACACAAAAACCGGCACATTCGCGCCCACCTTTATCTTGCGAACGAGATCTTTCCTAACGACTTTTCCGGCAAATACAGAGGAGGCTTTTTATCAAGCTCGGACATGAGTATTCCTTAAATTGAGATGGTGATTTCCACTTTAGCTATTCGCTTCAACTCTACGCCAGTTGCGGCATCGAGTAGATGTACAGATGCCGTTCCGCTGGAAACACCGTCCCTTATAAGAAGCGTGATTGTGTTTGGGTCAACCGATCTGCCATCTTCCGCTAATCTGAGTTGTACGTCTCCCGTCCCATCTTCAAATCCGTATGAAGCACTAACGGGTGTTGAAATGACGTCGCCAGCAGCTTTGATCTCGATACGCACCTTTGGCAGCACCGGCTCGAGGAACCCAAGAACCGCGGCTTTGATCTGCACTGAGAAAAATCGAGTGCTAATCTTCTGGCTGCCTGGAGCCAGATCCCAATCAAGCTTGCCTTCGACTCCAACGCGCTGGGCCTTCCGGGGTGTCAGCGTGAGAACTGGGATCACCAACTCCTGTAGCGATAATCCGCCATGAAAAAATGCTTTTGCTCCCCCAGGCGATTTGAACGCGCCGAATCCCCACGGCGTTGCAATCTCCAGATCTGAACCAAGATTGAAATCCGAAATCCTGGCCCGCATGAATGCGTCGCTTGATTGGCCACCGCGTCCGACCCACACTCGTCGATGCAGGTCAATGGTCTCACCACCGGGAGGATCTACCTTCATTGAATCATCCAAATCCTCTCCAAAGATGTAACCATGATCTGCCGTAACAACGAATCGCTCAACCCCCAAAGAGGTCAACACACGAAAAGCTCTATGAAGGTCATGTAAGATCGAATCCATTCGAGTTCGCGCGAGATGAACATTGTCTCCTTCACACAGCTCATCTATTTCTTGCGAAGTCATCAGGACCATGCCAGCATTTCGTATACCTTCAGCTAACTTTTTCTTCGGCTTTGGCAAGAGTTCTTCTAACTTCAGGACCGCAAGCGGAACTTCCAATTTGCTTTGGAAGATTCTCACACGCTCTCTACGATCACCTACAGCGATGCCATCCACCATCAGAACCACTTTGCCGGCACGATTCGCCGCAGCCAAGGACTTCTCTTCTCCAGGAAGTAGAGCGGCCATTCCAACCTCTGTCACTGTGGGTACGGCAGCGATTGCCGGTTCACAGAGGCACTCAAAAGTTTCCCCGAGGCTATTTGCCAGTTCGCGCCCCATTTCGTAGCGAAGTGCGTCCACCCAAACGTAAGCAGTCTTTTTTCTGTCGAACTCCGGACGGACTTTTCGCTGATAAATGTGCGTTTGTTGAAGCGCTTGCACCTTGAATTGCTCTTGACTCAATCGTCGAAGGAAATTGTCTGAGAGCAATCCTGCGACGTGCGTGTATCGCTGGCGCGCTTTAGCAACGAGTTGACTTAACTCCAACTGTTCCTCATCTGTTTCGAAATCGAAATTGTGGTAGCGGCGCTCCAAGTGGCGATGGTAAGTATCAAGTAGGCACCAAGGCTGATCTCCATCCGCGTAAGTTTTGACCCAGGAAGAGGCGGACCCGTCGACTCTCTTGATTTCGCTTTCGATTCGCTCTGCTTCCATGAGTAACTGACCCGCTACCGCGATTAGCGCCCAATGCGCCTGAACTTCGGGCAAAAACTCAGACCAAAAGCTCGACTGTCTTTCTTGAGCGAGTATCACGATCTCCTCACTTGCACCTTCAAGCAGCTTTTGCGTTACGTCGCGGCACAAGGATTTCTCGACATCTTGAAAGGTCTGTGAGCGTGACACCTGATCGACCGTGAATTCACAGGGTGAAAGCTGTAACTGCTGCGCAACTTCGTCTGCTAACCTCGCATAACTCTCTCGCAGGTCCTGGCGGTTCCTCCATTCGGTAGCCAGATGTACGCAGCTCTTTGCCGAAGCCAAGTTATCCGCTACTCGAACATTCGCGAGTTTCGATGGCACTTCACCTTTCAAAGACAGAAGAAAATCAGTCGCTAAAACATGGCGCGCGAAATCGGTTCGAATCTCCTTCGGTGAGTCTGCCGGCTGGAGCTTCGATCCAAATCCGCTATTCAACAACATTGCCAGTTCGGCTGTCGCATTTCTTCGGGTAATTGCCGAGTCATGTTTTTCGCCGGCGAGAAACCGAAGCGCAATGTCTTGCACATTTCCGCTACCGAGGATAACTGCCACCACTCCTCGGGTGATCCCTTCACCCACCGGGTGACTGTCCAACTCATCCAATGTTAGCTTTCCTGCCTGGACCTCTTTCCCTATCTGTGCTGCGCTTCGCGATCCTATTAAGGGGACTAATGCGTCTGTGGCTATAGTTGGTAATGCCATCCTGAGCGATTGCCCGGCCTGCTTCAGTTCAATTAACGCATCATGTGTCTGGCTTTCATCTAATGGTACGTAGACGAGCAGCTTGGGTCGTTCAGTCAAACTCAGATACGGTTCAACTTCACGTCTGAGAGAGAAGAAGCTATCTCGGAAGCGGGCAATATAAATTCCTTTTAGTTCAAGACCTTCTGCGAATCCGGTATAAGCCCCCTCAGGATCGAACCACAGAACGATCCCGTTCTTGTCAATCTCTTTGCTGATGACTGAGACCAAGTAGTCTTTGAGGTGGCCCATAAGTTATGACTTTACATCCATAGTGCGGTTCGCTTGTTGCTGTGCTGCAGCTGACGACTCAAACAGTGACAGATAGTCGAGTTTTGTCACGGCAAACAAACTCGTAGAGCAGTTTGTAAAACTCGAGATCTTAAAGAGACGACCGGGGGACAACGCAACCGTCGTTACCTTCACCACTTCCTCGACATCTTGGTAGTTGTGCCGCCGCGTTCTCCATCGGCGTGGACTCCAACATGGTTCGCGGGGGTTTATTGCTGAACTAATCCTCGCTCGCGAAGTTGTTTGCCGATCGAAGACCATTCGTACTTCCCGCTGATGAGTTCTTTCCAATACTTCTCGGCTTCTTTCCAGGGAACCAATTCCCAGAGTGGTGCGATATTGAGGACGACGCCGTCGTTAAGATCGGGTTCCAGGTTCAGATCAGTGACGCGTTTGAGTTTGTCGTGAAAATCGTGCAGCTCGGAGAGAAATGACTCCTGTTTATCTAAGTCTTTCTCAAGCTGCTTGCCCTCACGACCTATACTGCCGACCACCTCGCGTCGCTGTCTTAGTGAAGCTAGATTGTTGTCTTCGAGACGAAGTTTTGGCTCAACGAAGTTAAGCAAAGCTTTAAAAAGCATGTCTTTGTCAAGGCGGTGATAGTAAAGCCAAACCGCATAATTTCCTTTTGAAGAACGTAGGTACCAATAGATCGGAGCCTTGCGTTGACTTTTGCTGTAAAGCTTAACGTGGTCCATCCAAAACCCACCATTGCCCGACTTCCGGAAGTAATCGCGCAGTTCTTTAACCCCAAGAAGTTCGTTAGCTTCACGTTGGCGCATTTCTCCCGCTTGCGGCCAGATCAATTGAAAGATCTCATTAACTCGCAAGAGAATGTCATATTCATGCGTGGCGTCGTTGACGAGAATCCCGTTAGCCCTTACGCGTGATGGATAATCGTGAGGCACTTCGGTGAGGGGCAAACCGTCTTTATCTGTCAAAGTACCAGGAGCGCAGGCAGGGAGCGCTGCAAATGCGTCTAATAGCGCAGGTAAGGGTTTTAGGCCAACAGCGTAACGTAGATCCCAGCGACCGAATTGACAACCGACAGCATAAGAAACGAGACGAGCTACACAATTCTTTCGGATGTCAACTGATACGAGGTTTCGAAATCCCGGAAAGGCCAGATCATCTGGCAACTCCTCAAATTGCTGAGAGACAAATAATTGTTCGGTGGAATCTAAACTCAACGGGACAACAGACTCGTGCGCGATCAGTCGTCGAAGTTTGTTGATAGAACCGCTATCGTGATTGTGCTCAGTGATTACATGTTCGAGCGCCTCATTAATTGATTGCAATTGGTTGTGAGGGCACAGCCAAGGTTTGACAAAGATTGACTCCTCCTCTGCCCCACAGGCCCACTTTCGCTTGAGTCGATACGCCGACTCTGCCGATTCCTCAATTATGCGACGCGCATCAGCTTCGAAATCTAAGATTGGAATAGGTCTAACGTAAACATAGTGTTTTTGCAGTCCACTAGTAAGAGATAAATAATAAACGGCGGTCGCTGAATTCAAGTATCCCAAGAGAAACCAGGCGTCCTTTAGCTGATTGGGCACTATCCCCTGACCCTCATCTGTAAAAATGTGGCCAGCTGGCATGATTTGTACATTGAAGCGTTCGTTGCGCTTTCCCCAAGTAAGACCGGGTAGTCCATAGCGATCCTCGTCCTGAATTTTCCAACCATAATTCCCATTTAAATACGGGTACATCTCAAGTATGTAATCTTTGACTCGTTTACCATCGAAAAACCAGTCAATGACTAGGGGATTATCTCGGTAGAATGGCGAGTAATCCCCTCCTCGACATATTCTTCGCCAATCACCGTCATGTAGAGATTTAGGAGGAACTTCCCACGCCAAGCGAAAGAAGAATGAGTGAGGCGAAGCCCCCAGTCCCGC
Organism: uncultured Acidobacteriota bacterium; assembly: GCA_963826255.1. Taxonomy (GTDB): domain Bacteria; phylum Acidobacteriota; class Blastocatellia; order Pyrinomonadales; family Pyrinomonadaceae; genus PSRF01. The sequence goes on along the minus strand of CAWGWK010000002.1, from coordinate 2,086,503 downwards.
GTAACCGAATTCGGGCTGAAGAGGATCCGCAGTCGCCAATGTTCTCACTACGTTGGGAGACGACCAGTATGCTAGAGGTGAACCGGGTAATAAACTGAAGATTTCTTTCCGTCGCATAAAAGTGCGTTCTGGGTGTTTAAGTCCCGTGCACATTAATAGCTCGGTCCGCTTATTCTCGGTCGGCACATCCAACAGCCGAAAAAATGGTCCATCGAGCGCATGTTTATCTGACGGGTTCATGCTTTCGCAATTAGTTACGAACGCCGCAGTTTCTACCTGAGCGCCGTCAAGTACCTCCCACCCGAGATCAGCGAACGCTGTCAGACGAAGATCAGACTGTAGTAAGAGATCCTGTCTGTATTTGGAAAAATCTCTATACGTTACGAACGTTCTAGAACATATCAGTCCAGTTCTCTTGTCGGCGCTGAGGGACAGTGCCCGCTCGTGGAATGCTGAATAAAGGTTATTGCCTGTGTGCGGGTATTCATCCGCAATGTAAGTCTTCGCACCTACAGAGGATGCGCCGAATGGTGGATTCATGAGGACCACATCGAAGCGCTTTCGGCAGATATCAATAAATGCAAAGCCTTGAGCCGCATCATCCGCAAACAACCGCCGCTGCAAACTTTTTCCATTGACCGCAACGCGTTGGGAGTACTCCTGCAAAGTTTCGAGCACCCGCGCCTCGGCTTCGTTCCAGAACTCGGCGTCTGTTATCCCGGATAAGTCAAAAAGCTCACGCTGTTTGCCATCCGATAATCCCTCATTGCGAAACAATGCGAGCTGTTGGTACTGCGGTATCGCTCGCCAATGCTTTTTCGCCTCAACAACTACCGTCCTTATTTTCTCTTCGATCTTCAGCAACGATCCTGCTTCTCCAGCAAGTTTCATATTGTCAAAGACCACGCGAACCACATCCGCCAAGAAAGGCGGATAAACTTCCTTCAGAAACTCTTCCAGAAGTTCGTGCTCTCCCGGCATTGGCTCGGCACAGACAATATTTGTTCTCCGGATGGGAGTGCGCACCGACTTTTCAATTCCGAGTTCCCTGTAAGCGCGTTGCGCCCGCAACCAGAGCGCGAGGGCGCTAATCTGGGTGGACCGCAGGTCAATGTCAATTCCGTGCAGATTGCGCTCAAGGATTAATCGGGGTACATCACGCTTCAAATCGTCAATGGTGAGATAATCACTTTGAAGCGTGGGACCGAGGTCAGCGTCTCGATATGCGTCTTCATAAATAACCTCCAACAAATCGAAACAATAAAGAAGAAAATGGCCGCTACCACAAGCTGGATCAAGAATCTTTATGTCGCGAGGATCCTTCTTTTCGCGGTGCTTAATGTAAACAGCTTGTTCGATAAGCTCCTCTTGCGAAAGATCGGGCGATACGTCTCCTTCGAGAATTTGAGGCTCTTGATCTGATGGTAAAAAGATTTCAGTTGATCGGCGAATAAGGTAGCTGCATTGCTCCTTAAGCGAAGTTTCTCCCTTGCGCATCTCGTACCAAAGTCGTCCAAGCGTATTGTCAACAAGGAACTCGACAACATATCTTGGCGTGTAGAACTGATTGCGAAATGCCAACTCATACGAGTTCTGTGGCGCAGGGTGTTTCCGCCGCGACTCTTCACGTAACTCTTTTGGTGTGAAGTATTGATATACCCATCCTATTGCCTCATCTTGGGCCCACACACCGATAAGATCTTCACGGTTAATCTCGTCGAGTACTTTCGTCAGAACCCGATGCGGAGGAAAGAGGCGAGTTGCCAAATCGTCCTTGGCAAACAAGACGCCGATTTCACTAGACAGTTGATCGTTGAGCCACTCTAAATAATGCCTATAGGCCACGCCTTCTTTTGCGCTGCGATAAAGCGCTTCGTCGTCTGGATGACTAGCCAGGTAGAACATGAAACCGCGCGACTTCAATCCTTTTCCCACCGGATCATCTCTGAGGTCGCGGGCAGCCATCATCTTGTAGGCGCAGAGACGGTTCAGATGGGTGAAAGCCGCTTCGCGCATCAGTTGAGCTGTTGCTTCTCCTGGTTTCAGTCCTGATGCTCTTATGTGTTCGAGGTGGGCCAGCACTTCGTCGCGGTAGCGCAGTTCATCGGGAGAAAGATGTGTTAGACGAGAGGAACCTTCAATCGTTCCATCGGCGTGAATGCCAAACCGGCCCTGCAATAATTCGCCAATCGCCTCTTCGAGAAGCTTGCGGCACTTTGTTACTGTGTTCCTGAGGGTATTGCGGAGTTCCTTGTCCATGCTGAGTACAACGCGTGAGTTAAGTTACTATTTCCACTTTGAGTTCTGCAATTCGGGCATTCACAAGCTCATCCAGTGCTAAACAAACATGCGTAATCGTGTCCACTGACTGCTTGGCCCAGGAGTAGCTAATAGTTTGGGTGTCCCCCGTCGGGTCTGATTGCGCTCGATCAGCCCGATGAACGATGTCGTTGCGTTGACGCGCCGTTTCCTCAACGATATTCATCAGATCCTTACGATCGCGCTGAAGCTTATCAGCAATCTCTTGCCAGGGTTTCTCCAGTGAAAGCAAAGCACCCACAGCGTGAATGCCTTTGCGAGAACTCAAGTACTTGAAATTAGTGAGTCCGAGAATTCTGTTGGCAATGAAAAGGGGCGCGGCTTCCGGTTCACACAAAATACGCATGGTTTCAGGGAGGTCGAATGTCAACTCCTTAAAATAGTCGTTTAGCTCGCCATCTTGAGGAATAAAGTCGCGACCCTTCGCTTCAATCACCGCCGGCAAATTTGCCCGCAGCAGCGAAGGCAAATACGTTTCAAGTGCAGTTGAGGCAACGACGATTGCTTGACGCAAAAGATTGTCTAAAGCCGAGCGTTTGAGAGCCGATGCCGGAATTTGAGCCCGCTCGCGAATCAATCCAAGAAAGACTTCGTTGTACAGCAACATCAATTCTTCATTTGCATCGCAACCCACTACTTCACGGAGCGATGTGATCATATCGCCGCTCGTCGTTATCGAGTCGGTTTCGAGCAGACGATAGACTCGCAACAGTAACTCAGCGGGTCTTATGTTGTCTTCGAACGCCTGGCGAGGACTTAGCATGACTATTCGACAATGATTCGGACGCCTTCAGCAGAGAGCTTCAACAGATGATCCGTGAGCCGTTCGACAGCTTCCTTAATAGCACTTTCGGAATCCAGTGGTCCGACGAAGAAGTCAGCCAAGCGAACACGTTCGGTGCGCGCCCCCTCCCCTTCCGGAGGCGTGGTTAGCTCCTGCACACGGGCAACGGTTTGCGCCTTGAGGAAACTCAAAGCCGCGATGTCTGACTCCATTTCGCTAACGGTTGAATGACAGTTCGAACATCGACTCGCGCCATCTGCAAGACTGAGGGATTCACACGCACGCTGCGCCAAAGGCGCCAGCACTGACTCGCGCAAGTCTTCAGGTACGAGAGCCCAATCTGATCTTCCCTTGATCTCTTCGATTGCGTTTATGAACTGCGCTTTACGTTCCTGGTGAAGCTCTGAATAGAGCTTAGCGTGCTCTCTTGCAATAGCAGTGGCTGCTTCCGCAAGCTTATCAGTATTGACGTAAAAAAGAGGCGACGTTATCAACTCCTCAAGAACCTGCGCTTGAAGTAAGTCTCCAGCTCCGTGTCGCTGCAAAACTGGCCACTGTTCAGCCAGCACTACACGTGCCTTTTGGATCACTTCGATAGCACCCTGCTCGACGCGTTCACGCATTTGCCGAATGATTCGGCGACTCTCAATGAACGATTCACCTTCGCCGGCGAGGATTCGCACACAATCATCCGAGGCCGAATTCTGAATTCCAATCAGCGTTTGCCGGTACTGGTCCACCATATCGTCACCTGGTAATCGATTCGCCTGGATGGTCGCCACCAGTGGCAACAAAATTCCCATCTCGTCGTCTGCCAATTTCTTAAATCGCAAAGCAATTGCACCTTCTTCAATGTCAACTTCTTCACCTGTCAATCGCTCGAGTTGCTGGACGGCTGTCGTTAGCGTCTTGAGGCCAATAGATTCGCGTGGTGAGAACGATGCGCTCCGAAACGAAGGGATCGAAGCGAATGCGGCTCTTGCCTGCGGTTCCTGATAATTACGCAGGCGGCGGCCCTGATGAGTTACCTCAGCGCTGCCGGCTCTGAGTAAAACCGCAAGAACTAACTTGACGATGTCGCGCTCCCACCCATAGCCGATCCCAGAAAAATGCTCTTCGAGAATCTTGCCAGTTACCTTATTGCCGTAGGCGTGTTCGCGTTTAATGTAGTCGAGAATCTCTTTCGCAACGGCAGCGTTTTCATTCGCCACCCACTGAGACCCCTGTTGCACCACGAGCCCGAAACCGTGGTCACCATCGTAAAAAACCTGAGACAAGCCACTGAGGTTTGCCGCTTTGAGAATCTCGTCAACTTCCTTACCGGTGATTGTACGTGAGCCCAGTTCGAGCTTTGGATACAAGTCTGGGAAAGCAACATCAAAAAGTGATTTAAAGATCTCGCCGGCATTCTTACCCAAAGTCACAGCATCCCGCGATACACCGCGAAAGAGACCCACGCCTTTTTCTAAAGCCTCAACCATCTTGTCGCGTAACCGCGACTGAATTCGCGCGATCTCATGCTTTTCATTCGAAAGCAAGGCCAACTCTTCAGCAGTAATCCGATTTTGAGCTCGTGCTTGTTCGTATTTAGCTATCATTTGCCGGGACGCGAATAAGCTCGCCTCCAGATCGTCCACGTCTTTCGTTAAAGCAAACGTCCAGTAGATTTCGTTCTTATTTCGCTCCTGACGACTCTCGGCACGAATTTCATCGATCTTTGATGAGAGCGCACCCGCGTCGTCGGCCGTGTGAAGTTGCAACGGAACCTCGCCATCGGCAACCGCGACTCCGTCCACAGTCAGGCCTACTCGAAACGTGCGACTCTTGTAGCGATAAGTCTTTAGATTCGGTTCTTCAAAAATGGTCCGTAGCGTGTCGCGTGTGATCTCGTTGCGGTCCTTTGGACGTGGTTCGAAACCTCGACGTTCGGTTTCCCAATTTTTTTCCTGCGCGGTTTGAAGCTTCCAACCTTCCTCAGTGTTTCGTAGAAACTTACCGTCTTGAAGTTTCTTGATCGCCGCCTCAACTTCGGCCTTTGGCGCAGGTTGTCCGACAACAGAGACTAAACAAGCGGCGATGTTTGCTTCAGTTCGTGGAACATCGCGAACGAATTCAAGTAAGGCGATCGTCTTCGCCACCCGAGCAGCCATCCCTTTGTCCTCAGGGTCAATTCGAAACTGCTCGGTGATATCGCTGATGTCCTTCTGCTTCTCTGATGAAAGATTGCCTTCAACGAGATCGAAGATCTTATCGAGCGTTACCAATGTGCCAATCGGTTTGGCCTGAAGGTTGGTACGTTCGGAGACGAGCATTTCGTAAGCTTGTTTGATTATCGTTCGATTACTCCCACCGAAGTGCTTTGGCGCACCGGGCTGGAGACGAATCCCCGACATGATGTCGATGGACATGTCAATATAATGAGGAAGATAAGGGTAGAACTGAAGGAAGTTAACGCCCGTCACCTCTGTTCGCTTCTGCGTTTTCTCGAATCTGCACGCCGCATTGAGTGCACCTTGCGATTCATTAAAGAGCTTCTTCAGAAGTGGTTCAGCTTCGGGCTTCTTGGCGAGAACTCTCTTAGTTGCAACTTGACGAATATCGGCGGGCGCCAGGTCCACTCTGTGTCTAAAACGATCCTGAAGTTTCGCAATCTGCACTTTCTTTGTTCCGATTGCGTTGACAACCTCATCCAGTTTTTCCTGCGACGTGACGATGATCCACACTGGCGCAACTGCTTTCCTGGCTCGCAACCTGTTCTTGCTTTCTTCCCCGAACTCCTCGACCAACGCGCGCAGGTCTTCAATTTTGTTCGCGCTGTGAGCCACGTATCGACCCACTTCATCGATGATGAATGCGATCGCTTTACCGGGTCTTCGGCGAGCAGTTAGCTCGAAGGTTCTTTCGACTACGATTGGCACCGTGATAACTGTTGCTTGCTTACCTAAGCCTTTGGCCCATGAGTCGGCTGCCGGAAATAAATCCGGGTTCATCCGATTGAGGATGGCTGACGCATAGTTCAACTTCTTCGCGCCCTTGCGAGCCTTTGACCAAGGCTGCCCATTTACTTCCTCACACAACTTGATGAAACGTTCTAGCTCGTTGTCACCTTCGAGTTCGATCTCCAGCTCGGCAACGTCAAAATCAGTTGAGTAGTCCAAATGGCTCAGCAAAGCGCGGTATACAATCTCCGCGATCTTCTCTTCGGAACGCCGGACCTCTGATCCTTTTGAAACGTCGAACATCACGACTTCTGAAGGAATCTTCACGTTGATCAGATCGAGATAGTTTGCCACTTGAGTGTCATCAACTCTCGCTTTGAACAACTCACTTGCAGCTCTGCCTTTTAACTGCGGATTCTGCAGGATGTAGCCAAGATTTTTGGCAAATGAGGATTTTCCCGAGCCGAAGAAACCTGAAATCCAAATTCCCACGCCCTCTGTTGGTTCCGAGGGGGCGTCAGCCATGGCTCTCAGGAGTTCGCGATAATGTTCCTTGATCCTATCGGTTGCGACATACTCATCGATTTCAGAATAAACAGAGTCCTCATCAGTCTGATTAACCTGAATGACCTCTTCGATCTGCTTTGTCAGATCGCGAGATAAGATGTCGCCAATTGTCTTCATTATCTCTCCTGCATTAGCTATAGACCTTTATTCGATAGCTGCTTGACGATGCCGCTGCTTGTGAGCCCATGAATCTGAGACCCGCGTTTCCCTCAACCGTCCCTGGATAGAATAGAATCGTAGGAACAAGCGTCAGTCCCTGCATTCCCTCTAACAATCTCGACATTTGATATATCGCCGGCGCCATCGCACCAGCCCTCATTAGAAAGACAATGTGTCTTTGTGGATCTAATGATTGCATCTTATCGGCTAGGATTTTCGGTAAGGGTCGCCAATCTTGATCGGATAGATAGGTTGTCACCTGCTCCTGCGCCGCTTCAAACCCGCGTTCACGCTCAAGCTGAACGACTGCATCAAGACCTTCGCAGGTGTCGATCACTTCCCAAAGCAGGTCAGCGAGCGATATGAACACAACCCGTCTGTTGTGGTCAGCCAGTCCAAAGGCAAGCAAGCCCGCCTGTCTTCGGACGTCCCACTCGCTATCAGGATCGTACCGGAATAACGCGAATGGTAATCCTTGATGAACCGTGATACGAGGAGGTTTGGCTAATAGGTCTCTTTTCAGCAGATCAAATCTGTCTTTCAGAGATAACACGCGCGTAATCCTCAAGTGAGTTGCTCGGAAATGTTATCCGAACAACCGGTCCGGCGGCGTAATACTCCAGTAGGCGATGTTGGTGAGCCTCCATAAAGTAGCGTTCAACATCTATCGGCGACAAAAAAAACAACTGCCACTCCTTGCTTTGAATTAACAGTTCACCTGATGCCTGTCTGCGACGAAGGTAGAACGCAATATAAGAAAAGGTGGAAACGGGTAACGATGGCGGGGCGATTCGTTTGTTGTTTGCGCCTTCGAGAATTCCAAAGTCGCGAAGCGTGGACAGCAGTCCCTGAGCCACGCGCCGCGTCGTGTCGGCAGACCATCGCGCCGACGTTTTGCCTTCATAGACCAACTGCGTTAGCCAACGCTGCAATTCATCAACACGAATTTCTGTTCGACCTCTTGAGTAATAGTCGGCAAGTAATTCGGTGACTGTGTCGTTTAATAACCTATCCGCAAGCGCAGCGTGGAAGTAAAAGATCTTGTCTAACGCCGGTTTTGGCAATCTGTTGTGAACCAGAAGATTTAAAGCTCGCGCGACTTCTTTCTCGGATAAGTATCTCTGTCGAAAAATCGCAAGCACATCGGAGATACGAGATCGAGAAGCTTTGCCAAACACGTTCTCGCGTTGGAGCCGCGCAAGATTTTGTTCTGTTGACTGGGTGTTGTTCCAGTGGGCTAGCAGTGTTGTTGTATCCGCCAGTAATGCGCCCGCCTTGATTATTCGACTCGAATAAATTCGCTTTTGTTCTTCCGCCACTGACGCATCTCCACTTCGTTGTCGCGCTACGCCCACACCTTCGGCGTGATGTGGGAGCATAGAGGAAGACACTTTATCAGTGGGCATAAAGGAAAAAAGTACTAGATGTGAGCTAATCAACTACTGCGAGCGCGGATTATAGCTCGCGGTGGCCTCAAGCCCAAACCGGCGTGTTTTATGCAGGTTCGCGCTATTTACTGTGATAGATGTGGTCTAACTTACAGCGATTGTCGAAAAGGAAAGTAGTTTAGTTTGCGAAGAGTCTTAACTTGAACCTTGAAGTGCAGTTAATCTTCGTCATAGTCGCCCGGAAACCTCTAGTTTTCAATGGCTCAATTTTAAGGGAGGGTTACATTCAGGCACTCACATCTCTGCAGCAATGAGGCGGAAGTATGTCGCAGGTACGAGCACAGAAAAAACCTTCTACAAGTGGCAGCGGTGCGGTGGCGCGGTTAGGTGGTCCAGTTGCAAGCCAACTCTGCGGCCGTTTCGACTCCCTGGTTCTGAGATGCTGCGGGACCGGCTAATCAACGTTTCGCGTTGACACCCCTCCGCTGACAGGTGTATATACGACCAGCCAACGTAAGTCCCCGGCACCTTGCGTAATCCGGTTCGATATTTCCGAGTTTGCCTGCTGATAAGCTGTTCCCGGCCGCCCACCAGGAATTTACCTATCCAATTGCCATAACAACAGCAGGTCTTGGGTTTGTTGAGACGGTCGGATGGGGTGCTCCATTGATGCGAACTAGCAGACCGCGTCGCGAACTCGTTGGCTGATCAACATCAGACACACTCGGCCCAGGATAAGTTCGTTAAGTGAAGACCGCAGTCCCCAGTCGAACGCATAAAGAAGCTGAAGCACCGGTCTGCACGGGAGGCGAGCTTGAAGAATCACAGAAACGAACTGCATCGTTGCAGCCTCGGATTTCGCCTAAACGCCTCTTCCACTCACTTCAAGCATATCTCTACACTCACCGCAAACTATTGGCCAGAATAGCTGCTATTTTCTTCGTGACAGCGGCTGTTGTCGGAATTGCAACCATCAGGAATACCCCCGAAGTTTCCGTAGTTACCGCCATCCCGACCCAAGCTGAAATTCCCGAAGCGGCAAAGTCCGAAGCCCCTGTTGCGTCTCAACCGGTAACGAGCCTAAAGATTCCGACAGCACCTCTAATTGGTGATTTTGGTTTTTCATTGGAGGAGTCAACGGAGTCAACGCAACAATCCATTCCTGCGCCACCATCGGTTAAAGCAAAGGAACCTCTTACGGTTGCTAAACCGGAACCCACGCCATCACCGGCACAGCCTGCCGTAGCCGAAGTTCCTCTGCCGTCTCCGGAACCAACCGCAACCCGAAAAGAATTCGTCGAGATCGCTGTCGAGCTGAAGATCCAGGATGGACGCGTCGCTGAAGCCCACGTAGCGAATCGACAGCCAGGAGCAGAAGCATTCGAAGCAACTGCACTTCACATTGCCAGACAACGCCGCTATCCTCCAGGAACTTCGCGCACCGAAACTCTTGTTCTACGGGTCGCCAACCCAGTCGGTAGAAAGGAACCATGAAGTATTTACTAATCCTCCTGATCGCGCTCTGTTCTCCCGCCTACACCAGTGCCCAAACCAGTGCCACCGCTACTCCAGTAGCTGAAGGGACCAGCGGCAATCGAGAACAAGATGGATTAACCGGACCTATTCGGCGCGTACGAATGGAGACGGCAAACATCGTTACCAGAAACGGCAAGCTGGTGGAACTACCAAAATCTCTTATAGAAGTGTCAACTTACGACGCTACGGGGCGAAAGATTGATTCTGTGGCCTACCCGGTTGAAGGAGCAACAGCCCCAGGCAAGGAAGAATATAAATACGACGACAAGGGCAACATTATTGAAATGACCTTGCGTGGCAATGATGGCTCAGTCCTCGCGAAAGAAAAATACACTTACGAATTTGATGAGTTCGGCAACTGGAAAAAAATGACCACTGCCATTGCCATCTACGAGAATGGGGCCATCTCGTATGAGCCTACTAAAGTTACCTACAGAACCCTCACCTATTACTATGGTCCACCAATGCCCAAAGCAGGTGTTTCTGCTGCGACAGTTGCTACACCTGCAAAGAAGCGTACCGATGCTGAAGCAGAGCCGGTTGCAAATAACCCCGCTCCAACGCAGCCCTCAAGCGTTGTACCGGCACTGTCTACAACTGTTGCCGAGAAATCTACTCCCACTAGCGCCGAAGCAAACGCGAGCAAAGAAGATGTAAAAATTCCAGTCATAAGGATCTCTGAAGAAGTTCTAAGAAAGGCGGCGATCGAAATTCCGGAACCGCAATATCCCGCGGATGCAGAGCTAGCGAGAGCCGCCGGTCCGGTGCAGGTAGAACTGATTATCGATCAGAACGGAGTTGTCACTACGGCCCGAGCCACTTCTGGTAATCCAATGCTCTTCGACGCGGCAACTTCAGCAGCAAGCAAAGCTCGTTTCTTAATGTCGGCTTTTTCAAATCAGCCTACCGCTGCGTACAGTGTTCTCACTTACAATTTTGCACGACCAGTGGAAGTCGCTTCGATTCCTGGTAACGCAGCTTCGACCACCACTGACACACCAGTGGAAAACCTAACTCCTACCGAGACCAAGGCGCAGCCTTCAACGCTTACTGAAAGTGGCAGAACCCCTCCAGTGCCGGCACCGGTCTCGAATAACAATCCAGGCGTAACGGATACGAAATCGTTTGCCGGTTATTTCAACAAAGGGATGGCCAGCCTCGCATCCGCGAAATACAAAGACGCAGTTGAATCACTGACGCAGGCTATAACGCTTAACCCGCACGATGCGATTGCTTATACAAAGCTTGGGCTCGCACACTCGGCGCTCGGCGAGCATAAACCTGCCATCACCGCTTTCAAACAAGCTATTAAGTTAAATCGTGCATTTGTTGATGCAGATTCTTATTTCCGCCTTGGCAGTGCTTATCTTGAACTGTCTGATTACGCGGGTGCAATCGCCCCTCTGAAGCAGGCCTTATATAGTGTCAAAGCAAAACTGCTGGAAGACAAAGCAAAGTCAACCGCAGGACCTGGTGAAGCGGAAATCAACGACGCCCTGGGTCGCGCTTACTACGGCACTGGTTCTTATCGTCAAGCTGCGAAGGCGTTTGAAACTGCCGTTCGGCTTAACCCGGATTTCGCCTCGGCGCACTATGGGCTCGGGTTGTCGTATCTCGAAATTGGTGACAAACGTTCAGCGGAAAAAGAAGAGCAGATTCTGCGCAAGTTGAAATCACGGCTGGCGGATCGTTTAGGTGCGATGCTTCTCGCACCGGCAGTTCAAAGAAATAAAGTGTTTTGACGATCAGGCTTGCACAAAGTCAAAATCTGATTCGTTTTTCTCTGCGGTCCTCTGCGTATCTTTGAGACCTCTGCGTTGAAATGCCATTAACGCAGAGAACGCAGAGAACGGAGAGGGCCGCGGAGAGGGACTGGGAACGAAGAGTCTTCACCCGGTATTCCTCAGTCCGGCCGCAATCCCATTGATAGTGGCCGCAAGAGCGTAGTTCATATCGTCATTATCCTCACCTCGACGTTTCCGACGCAGCAACTCAACCTGAATCAAACTCAACGGATCGACGTACGGATTCCGCAATCTAATCGAACGGGCCAACACCGGGTTCTTCTCGAGTAACGTCGTCTGGCCAGTCAAACGCAGCACCATCGCTTTCGTCCGCTCAAACTCCTCGAAGAGCATGCCAAACACTCGCTCCCTCAGGGTTGCATCAGAAACCAACCCTGCATACAAACGCGCAATCGACAGGTCAGCTTTCGCCAATCCCAACTCAACGTTAGCGATCAGTTCAGTGAAGAGTGGGAACCGACCTATCAGCTTTTCCAGCAACTGCGCATTATTTGAGCTCTGTTCGAAGAAGCGTTCCAAAGCAAAGCCAACTCCAAACCATGCCGGCACAACATGACGACTCTGCATCCAACCAAACACCCACGGAATTGCGCGGAGATCACCGAGACCACGTCCGGCACTTCGTCGCGTGGGCCGAGAACCGATCCTCACATGTTCCAATTCCCTGACCGGAGTTGCCTCCTCAAAGTAGGTCAGTATTGCTTCGTTCTCGGCAATCTTTTCTCGATAGAACTCAAACGCGTCGTGAGACATTTTCTCCAGGGCCGCTTCGCTCTCCTGATCTAAATCTTCGACATTACCCAGGCGCGACAGCGCTTCCAGCGACGCTGCAATCATCAACTCGAGGTTTCGTTCCGCGAGTACCCGATCCGAGTACTTCCAATTCATCACTTCGCCCTGTTCAGTGATCTTTATCTGTCCCGTAAAGGCACCCTGCGGTTGCGCAATTATCGCGTGATGGGTTGGTCCACCACCGCGCCCGACCGTTCCACCTCGTCCGTGAAATAAAGTGAGCTTTACGTTGCATTCGGCAGCGACTCGATGCAGCGCACGATGGGCCTTAAATATCTCCCAGGTGCTGGTGAGCATCCCACCATCCTTGTTTGAATCGGAGTAGCCGAGCATCACCTCCTGGCGTCGCCCCCACGAGTCGAGCAAGCGAGCGTAGTCGGAGCTCGTCCACAAGTTGCGGCAGACAGCCGGGCAGTTACGCAGATCCTCAATCGATTCAAAGAGCGGCACAGGCATCATGCCCGGATCAGATCCATTGGTGGACGCCACCTGTACACCGCTTAACTCAGCCAGCGACACCAGCGCCATGATGTCTGAGGCCGACTGTGCTCCGCTAATGACGTAATTACAAATTGCTTCGGTTGGATACTCGCGCTTCAAGTCACTGATCATCCTCAGTGAATCAAGCAAATTTACCGTTTCTTTCGACGGCGCTGGCGGAAGAGCCCCCTCGTTCGCTGCGACAGCGTTTGCAAACTCAAGCAAGGCACGTTTGTGAACGCTCCCATGCTCTCTAACATCCAGCGTGTGTAAGTGGAAGCCGAAAGTATCAACCTGGCGCAGCAGAGGATCGAACAAAAATCTCGCCACACGTTCCCCGCCGTTGGCAGAGAGACTTTGACGCGCGAGGCTCAGATCTTCGTGGAACTCAGAGGTGTTCTTATACGCATTCGTGTTGTTGGGCTCGTCTCGCGCCAGCATCAGACGGGCCAATACATAATCCAGAAAGCGCCGGTAGACTTCTTGAGGCGGATGTCTTTCCGGATTGAGCTCCGGCGCCGAAACAGTCGCCGCATAAGACTTGAGTGCTGCTTCGAGTTGCGTTGAGACTGGGACCTGATACGTCGAGGGACTGAGTTGCCAAATCAAATCGTTCACTCGCTCAATGTAGTAGCCAAGAATTGTTTCGCGCGCTATCTGCAATGCATCTCGCGTGCACTCGGGCGTGACCAAAGGATTGCCATCGCGGTCGCCGCCAATCCATGAACCGAACCGCAACACTCGAGGCAACGCGTTTGCCGGCAACTCTGCACCATAGGTCTCACGGAAATCGTCGGCCAACTCGTCATACAATCCAGGCAAGGTCTCAAACAAAACACTCGGATAGTAATCGAGCCCCATCCTGATTTCGTCCTGAACTGTCGGCTGGCGGCGTCGGACTTCATCGGTCTGCCAGAGTGCGGTTATCTCCGCAATAATCGCCTGCTCGTGTTTTTCTGACTCTCTCTCGGTCAGTGGCAGACGATCTAACTGTTCGAGTTCGGCGGCAATACGTTGTCGCTTGAATAACACGGTGCGTCTTGCGACTTCGGTGGGATGAGCAGTGAATACAAGTATGACTTCGATCTTCGTTAGCCACTCAAGTGCTTGCTGTTGAGTGATGCCGGCATCACGCATCCGGCGCAGAGTTCCCAGAAATGATCCTGGTTGGGCCAGCAAGTCGGGCGACGTCTGGGCAGCCCGGCGACGACGTTTGCGATGATTGGTCTCAGCGAGGTTGGTCAGTTCGAAATAGATCGCGAACGCTTTCGCCATCTGATGTGCTTCAGCAACATTCAAACGACTGACAATTCTCTCCGCGCGTTCAATCAGCCGTTGCTCGTGCTCAACGTCGTGTCCCGGTTGCGCATGCAACTCTCGATGCTCAATCAACAACAGGCGCAACTCTTCGACTGCTGAAAACAGTTTGTCGCCAACCTGTTCCTTGAGTACTTCGCCAAGCAGACGGCCAAGCGAACGCACATCGCGTCGCAAGGGAGCTTCTTTCAGATCGCTATCTTGACTGGTGAGTTCCGCGAGCCGTACTGCTTGATCGTCTACATTCCAGAGCCGAGACATAGACGTATGCATACCACGCGATGCGCAGGCTGTCACGTGTTTGTGCTTTGAGTTCTTGTGCGCCGCTGGCACCTAAATTCCGATGACGTAAGCTCAAGAACGAATGACACGCGTCTGAGTGCAGCGCGCCAGAAACAAAAGCGGAATATGCCCCTATAAAGCTCCAGCGCGATGGCCCAGTGCCTGCAAAGAGTTGGCATTACTCAGCAAATCGCAGGAGAACTTCAATACATAAAGTGCCAGCGTCTAACGTCTTCTTTGCGCGTTCGATCAAGTAGTAATCAAATGCCATCATCGGTGTCGTTGTCGTCCCGCGCGCGGCAATCATCTCGGCGGCCTGTACGACTCGAAGGAGTTCAGAAATATCCAACAGATGGAGAAAGCCGCCGGTGGCATCCACGAATTCCTGAATCAATTGCAGGCCATACGCCTTTTGGTCTTCAATTAAATATAAGTCGGGAATAAGGATGATCCCGTGGCTCGATCGCGAACGCTCGACATTGAGCTCTGCTCCGCGCTTAGTTGTTACAGGCGTACCATTCTTCAGTTGCCGTATGCCGCCGCGAAGCTGTTTAATCGCTTTCTTGATGTCATGAGATACGTCACGCGCCAGCTTGGTCCTGTCTGGAAGCGAACTACGCCCAAAGATTGAAAGAGTCTTCGACTCGATCAGAACGGAACCGTATTCGTAGGTGAGTAGAATGTCGGTAAGTTCCCGAGAACCGGAGCCTTTAAGGATTTGTGGCTCATGATGCACACCAAGTGGATGTAAACTATCAGTCAACCAAATAGCCAATTCCTCCTGCTGAAGTCCTTCATTGCTACTGAAGAGATCAACAGGACTGCTCGTAGCATGGCTTGTGATGAAATGATTCAGAATGGGCTTCCATGTGGTCGAAGTTGGCAGTTCGATTACTATTAAGTCCGCGTCCGATACAGGATTCTTGTGGAAGCGATCGAGGACCGTTGATGCGTCGCTCTCGAGGGCGACGTGATCTGCCGAGCCCGTCGCGACCGAGGCGACTACCTGCGCCAAGTCCGCATATCCAGTCATCTGCAATGAGGTCCAGGCCACGTTTATGGCTAGTTCATTGAACAAAAACACTTGGCAGCTTTCTCCCTGCGCCAAGGCTTTTACTGCCGCCTTTTCTCTGTCGTGTTCTAGAATTGACCAGAGGATAGCCGGCTTTTTCTCATCGTCGATAACTCTTAGCGCGTACAGCAGGCGGTCATCCAATCGCGAAAACGCAAGCTGCATTCCGACGCCATGCACGATGTACTTTAGCAACAGCGTGCTGGCTTTAATCAGGAGTGTCGGTTCAGCGCCTTCTTGACCCTCGGCGTGGTCGAAACGGATCAGCTGCGGAGTCGCAAGGAATTCCGATCGATAGTGCGCAGCTAATATGTGCATTGCTGTATATGGTGGTCCTAGCCGATGCAGGCTCCTGCTCAGATTTCCTCTGCCAAGTCCTGAGCTATGCTCGCCTTGTGACGTTATAGATAACCGACACGAAGTCGTTGCAGCTCCACTCAGTTCTTTTTAGTCACGAGCGAAAATGAATGTGCTATGGTCCTCGTATCCCTCCACCAAAGAAGCGGGCCGACTTGTGAGTCACCACAAAGCCAGCCCTAGGACCTCAACCTTCAATCGAAAGGATGAAGACCATGGCTAGTCATAGTAGCGCAACAGCGCGCGAACCTCACGTAAACCGAACATCCAGGACCAACACTATCGTCAATGCTCTGAAACAAAGAGCGCAGGCAGTCTTAAATGACGGATCGATTGATGCGCAGAGCCGAGCGATTATTCGTTACGCTTTGGAGATAAACGATCCGTGGCTTGCTAGACTCGTGCGTCGCGCAGAGGCGGGCGAAACGATTCTCGATAGGATCGATGTTTCAGAAACACCCGAAACCAGCGAAGCTGATTCAAGTGAAAGGATCGAAGCACTCGCAGAAATAATCTGTCGCGCTGGTGATCAATCTACGGCCGCACTATTCGTGCTCATGGGAATGATGGCCAACTCCACGCATCCCCAAGTACTTGCAAACACGGCGAAGCACTTTGCTTTTACTCGCTGCGGTGAGCTCAACTTGTATGGGATGGTTGACGCTCAGATTGCGGTTCTCGAAGATGAGCTGTTAGCCGGCACCGCTATCTCGTAACTCAGATCATTCTAAGCCGCAGATTTCACGGATTAACGCAGATTGGATCGGCGTTCATTCGCGAAAATCTGCGGCTTACCTTTTTGGTTTTTGCAAATAGGACGAAGTACACGCGTCCTAAAATCAGTAACACCAGGTTAGCGATTTCGTTGACTCGGAAGTCTGCAACAACGATCTGTGTATCAGATCTTACCAGGGCAGCCGCTCGAGAATTCCACCCACGGAACCGCTGTCGCCCATTCGCCTGGCTCGCAGTATCGAAGCCGCATCCACAACCGACTTCAGTGGCACTTCACCCGACAAGCTCTGATCGAACCTTTTCTCAGTCACAAACAACGGCAACGTGAATGCCGAGTCGAGGTCGTATTTAAGTTGACCACGATTCGTAAACGCCGACCATACGACGCCCGGCACACTGCGGAGATGAACCGTCACTGGAAGGTTCACACGCGAAGCACGTCGCCCGCCGATTTTAAGCGTACCCGCATGACTTCCCTCAATTACGTCACGTTCCGCAAGACGCAAACGATAATCGAAATCTTTCAGGTTAACGGGCAGAATTCCATTTGCAACATCCAGCCCGAGATTGAGTCTCGCGGTCTGATTACGAAAATCAATTGATTCGAGTGTGATCTCACCAAGCTTGATCTGAACGTTAACCGCGTCACCGATCCTGCCGAGGTCGCCGATGCGTCCGAGGTCCGGCAAACGGCTTTGCGCCGGCGCTTGCGAGGCACCAGCAAATCCTATGAGTGCGGACACAAAGACGATTCCCAGCGCTTGTCTTCCCAGATGCGTGCTTTTATGGAGGAGTGTCTTAATCATATTCTTTGTTCCTTCCCTAATCTCTTCGGGGCCGCATTCGATGCCGCGGTGAGGCCAACCCTCTGGCTGGTAAACAACTGTCGTACCACGTTACGAGCGTCAGAAATTGCTCAAAAGTAATGCTAATTGGCCCACTTGGCTGACGTGAGGGGCGTGGAGGGTCTGGGATCGAGTCTATGGGTATACGAAAAAGTGTGCGCCCTTCCCTTATGCTCCGGCGGTTCTTTGGATATGGTCTGAAGCTAACATCACTCGCGGCCGCGCCGTAATTCTGAGTATGCTATGGCCATGTGGAAATATATTTTGGCCTCTTTCTTTTTGGTGATCGGGATTCTTGAGATCGTTCTGGCACTCCACGGCGGTCTACGTGAAGCGTTGATGCAGACGAGTCCTGTACGTTACAAGCAAGCTGAATCTCGGATGTTCTTATTAGCTGGAATCTCTGCGTTAGTGATGGGAATAGGGATTCTCTTCTTTGGATTATTCTTGTAGGTAGAAGCCAATTCTACTCACTCAGTACGGAGGGCGATCGTCGGGTTCACTTTGGTGGCGCGCCGAGCCGGCACTGACGTGGTCATTGGAGAAAAGATTGATGAGAGGAAGGAGGTCGGCACGCCGCCGTCAAACGATCACGACTTCACGCTCGGAGTTTTCTCGCTCGTATAATAAAGTCGTTGCGTCTCATCACTAATCCGTTCACTTTCCCGGCGTCGTCAGTTGTAAAATTAAACTCACGACCGTCCATCATAAAAAAGTTGTGGTCAGTTTCCGGTAGCAACTCAGATTTGTCGTCCATCAGAATCAAACGGTCCTCTTGGTTAACCAGTGTAAGAATCCAGTCGGTAGACACCTCGTAACGCCCTGCCAGTTCCGCGAGCCTTTTTGAGTCTATCTTCGCCAAACTCCTCTCACGCAAGTAGCCAGGCCAACCGTACTCAAGTGCGATACCGCGGATGATTTCATGGACCAACTCCCAGTAGTCCATTCCGTTAACCATCACCACCGCTCCTTGCCCGGTCTCAGCGTAGCCAACCATATATGAAAAGAAACCTTGATTACCTCCGCCATGACTAAAGCGCCTGGTTTTACCTTCGCCGGAGATGAAGAACCCGAGAGCGCCGTTGTCCAACTCCGGTGTCAGCATGAGCTCAACCCTTTGCGGCGAGAGTATTCCTCGAGAACTACCGGTCTTCACTTTCTGAATATCGATAATCAAACGTGCCAGATCAGATGGCGTGCTACTAATGCCGGCAGCAGCCATCTCGGGATAGCTGAACGGGCACTTGAATTTCTTTCCATCCGACTGGTGCGCCACTGCGAATTGAAACCCTGAGCGCCCGAACGGAGGTTGCCGAAAGGTACTGTGTCGCATTTTCAACCGCGCAAAGATGGTTTCATCAATCAGCTGTTCAAAGTGCTTTCCTGTTACGTCGATCATCAATTGTTGTAATACAGCGTAGCCTCCCCCTGAATATGACCATCTTATTCCGGGAGTCATTAGAACTCGGGTTGCAGGGTTCTTTGACGGTGGAGACCCATCAAGTGCTTGCAATAGGGTAGGTTTCGGATCGTCGCATGAATACTCTCCCACTCCAGAATTGCTTAGCCCAGCCGTGTGGCTTAGTATCTGTCGCACCGTCACTTTCTGGAGCTCGGTAAATTGGTTCTGTGGAACTTTCCAGGAAATGAATTTCTCGTTTACGTCTCGATCCAACTGGAGTTTTCCATCCTCAACTAACCGCAGCGCCGCGACCGCAGTGACAGGTTTGCTAATCGATCCCCCCTGAAACAGAGTTTGAGTAGTAATCGGTCTACCGCTTTCAGCTTCAACCACGCCATATCCTTGCGCCCATTCAATTCTGTAATTGTTGATGACCGCAATGCTGACGCCGGGAACTTTATAGTGTTCCATCCTGTTGACGAGGTTCATCTTAGGCAGCGGCTGTCCTTTAATTAAAATTGCCGGCACAAGTCCCGCTTCGAGTTGACGAACTCTGTCACGTACTACTGGGGAATACTTCGATCGGTCGGTTGAAGGCGTTTCGTTTCGCGGCCAATGCTGGGAGTATCGGAATGGCGGTTCATGTTGCGCTCCCGAACCAATGAGGGCAGCAATAGGTAACGTAGCGGAGAGTAAGAAATTGACCCTGAAACGGTGAAAGTTCATGCACTGAACTCCGATCCAGTCATTTCTGAAGACGGTTGGAATTTTCGTTGTAACAGATCGAGGGTCAACTTCGCGTCAACCGGATATTGCCCGACACACTTGAGATCGTAATGGGCGTACCTCCTGCGCCGATGCGTGCGCGTACGTTGGACGACTTCGCTTCACTATCCCGAGTGACGTTAGGAAGGTCGAGGTTAACCTCACCGCTGACCTGTTCGGCGTCGAAGTCTGCGTTGACTTCGCTCTTGAATTCAATCTCGACGGAGCCACTCACGCTCTTGATGTGAATGCCCTCCGCACTCAGGCTAACAAGCGTGGCGTTCAGGGCACCACTTACGCTCGACACGTCAAGGGAGCCGTTCACCTGACCAAGTCGGAGGTTGCCACTGATGCTGGTCACTCGCGCGTCTGCTCCTACGTTGCCGACGTCGAGACTTCCACTGACGCTGCTCACTTGTAGTTTGCCACCGACGTTACCGATATTGGCAGAGCCGCTAATACTGCTCACATGCGTCTGGCCGTCTACGTCGCCGACTTTGATCGGGCCACTGATACTGTTGACTGAGAGATCGATGCGTCGAGGTAGCTTGAGTGTGACGTGGTGGTCTACTTGAATATTCTGTCGGCGGCGCTGTTCAGGCTCCTGTATGCCACGCACCACAAGGCTGTTACCCGCCTGTTCAAGTTCGATTTTGTGATACTCAAGGTCAGCACGGGTGCGTGCCGTACGGATGATTTGCACCTCCGCCGTTGTGGTGTCCGCATTGACGATTTCGACGCGGCCACGAATGCTCGAGACCTCAACGCGCGCTCCGGGCGCCAGTTGGTACGTCCGGTTAATTTCGTCGCGCTCCTGAAAGTCGCTCCTCTGGGCTATCTCCGTAGTGAGCCCTGCCCGCGGCGCTCCGCAAGCCAACATCATCATGCTCGTAAGCAGTGCCGTAGCCAGCATGTCTTTCACCTCTCTAATCATTTCTAATTGTGGTTGGTTGGCCTCATTAATTTATCTCAACAACGATAACACCCCAGTCGTGAAGAACATGATCCCGTCGTCACGGACAGGATAGCCGATCGTTCTATCGCAGACACTCCCTCCCTGTTGCCTCACGTAAAAAAGTACTCGAACTGGGTTTGAAATTTGAAGGTGTATTGCCACTTCAGTTGAGTAGCGTGATAGAGTTGCGCTGGCCCAGAAACGTAAACTCTTTTCGAAAACGTTTGCTCATGGCGCATGACGAGGATTACCGTTTCGTACACTCTACAAACACCTTCTGGCCTTGTATCCGCGATCCTTCAGAGAGCGGTTTGCAGAGTCGATGGAGCAAACTTTCAACGACCTTTGTAATGATCAGAAAAAGAAACCGGAGCTTATTCGTCTTCGCGTTAGGGATGTTCATCGAAACGGGCATAGGAATTGTCAAAGAACACATGCTGAGAATCAGTCAGGGGAACAAAATGAAAACCGTCACCAAAGATCTTGGGTCAGCAGCGATTATCAGCTTTATCCTCGTGCTGCCGTTAGCGATCCTCGAAGCGCTTAATAACAGCATAACCAGGGAGAATGCCTCCGGTCTCATCCTGTTGTTTGGTGTAATGTGGCTTTTACCCACTGTCTTCATCGTTCTCCTGAGGTCGATAATACGAACCGTCCGAGCAGGCGCCACCCTAATGGCAAAACCTATATTTCTTTTATTCAAGGTCGTATCTTTAGTACTCATCGCAACAGTTTGGGGATGGGGTCTTATCGATCAACTTCCTTGTTTTCTCGGCGTTCCGAACTGTGACTAACAGACAAAGCCCTTCTAGCGACGGGGATGAAAGTAATCTAGTGGAAACGGAAGCTTAAGAGCATGGCGAGCCGATAGAGCATGGCCTCATGCGCCGATCGTTGCGCGTTTTTCAATCTTGGCCCACGTATCGCGAAGGCCAATGGTCCGATTGAACACCAACTTGTGCCCGGAGTCGCGGTCAAGGCAATAATAACCAAGGCGTTCGAACTGATACTTAGTCCCAGGCTCTGCCTCTCGCACACTCGGTTCTACTTTGCAATCGTGTAGTACCTGCAATGAATCAGGATTCAAATTCTCCGTAAAATCGTGTCCTTCTTCAACCTCGTTCGGATTCTCTTTGATAAAAAGGTTTTCGTAGAGACGAACCTCTGCTGGTAAAGCGTGGGTTTCCGAGACCCAGTGAATAGTTGACTTTACCTTTCGACCATCTGGCGTGTTACCGCCGCGTGTAGCCGGATCGTAAGTGCAACGGAGTTCTACAATCCTGCCGCTACTATCTTTAACGACTTCCTGGCACGTGATTAAGTAAGCATAACGGAGACGCACCTCGCGACCAGGTGCGAGCCGGTAAAACTGCTTCGGCGGATCTTCACGAAAATCATCTTCCTCGATATACAGCGTCTTTGAAAAAGGAATCTTTCTGATTCCCGCGGAGCTATCTTCGGGATTGTTGATAGCGTCCATCTCTTCCACCAGGTCATCGGGATAGTTTTCGATAACCACGCGTAGTGGTTTCTGCACACACATCACGCGCGGAACAAGTTGATTCAAGTCCTGGCGCAGGAAATATTCGAGTTGCTGTAACTGAGTAATGCCATTCGTCTTCGAGACGCCAACACTCGCGCAGAAGTTGCGAATGGCAGTGGGAGTGTAACCGCGCCGGCGCATGCCCGAGAGCGTTGGCATACGTGGATCATCCCAACCTTCGACGTGTCCTTCCTCAACCAACTTCAGCAGCTTGCGTTTGCTAAGCAGAGTATGGGTGAGTGCAAGCCGGTCGAACTCGTATTGCCGTGAAGGAAAAATGCCAAGTTGTTCGATAAACCAATTATATAAAGGCCGATTATTGTCGAACTCCAAAGTACACAGCGAGTGTGTCACGCGCTCTATAGAATCCGACTGCCCATGCGCGTAATCGTACATCGGGTAAATACACCACTGACTACCCGTGCGATGATGGTCCATGTGGAGAATTCGATACATGACCGGGTCGCGCAAATTAAGGTTCGGCGAGCTCATGTCGATCTTCGCCCGCAGCGTTCGCGAACCATCCGGGAACTCTCCCTGTTTCATGCGCTCGAACAGATCGAGATTCTCTTCGACAGAACGGTTGCGAAACGGGCTTTCCGTGCCCGGTTCGGTTAACGTGCCGCGATACTCGCGAATCTCGTCAGCGCTGAGATCGCAGACGTAAGCTTTCCCGTCGTTAATCAACTGAATGGCCCATTCGTACAGTTGTTGGAAGTAATCAGAGGCATAAAAGAGGCCGTCCCATTTGAACCCCAGCCACTGCACATCCTCCATGATGGCTTCCACATACTCTGTTTCTTCTTTTGACGGATTGGTGTCGTCAAAACGCAAATTGCACTGGCCGCCAAACTCCGCCGCCAATCCGAAATCGAGGCATATGGCTTTGGCGTGGCCGATATGCAAGTAACCGTTCGGCTCGGGAGGAAATCGCGTTTGTACACGGCCGCCATGTTTACCACTCTTGACGTCCTCGATAATGATGTTTCGAATAAAATTCGAAGGTCCCTCATTATTCGATCGCGATTCTGGCGAAGTCTCAGTCGATTCAGTTTCAAAAGGCACGTTTTCTGATTTCTCCGTAACTAAAAAGGTCTGATTAAGATGTCTGTTCAGTTTACAGAAGATGCGGGGCAGGGTCATCTCGCGGAATGCATGAACGGCCGAACTAGACTTTGCCCGAAAAGGTACCTATACGGAGAAGATCTCTCGCGCAAAGACTACGGCCACCGCATTCAGCTTGAATTTTTTCTCAGTACTCCCGCTGCCCGAAAGCAGACTTAGCCACCGTCACTTCAGCGGGGTTTATCTCTCTGATCATCATCAAAGGCTTTGGCAAATTCGCTGCTGATGACCGTGGGGCATTCGCCATTGGATTTAACAATCGCTTCGAGCGTGTATAGGACGAATTCCAGCTCCTCCGGCAAACGCCCGGTCGCAGTGAAGCGGCCTTGCTGATCGACTTGCACCTTTTGATCGAGAAACTTTTCGCCGCGGATGCTGAGCGCAACTTCCTTGCCTGGAGGAAAACCACGACCAGAAACGATCAAAACATTATCGGGTCCCAAAACAGGAATGCCACTCGCGGGAATTGAGGTTGTCAGGAAGAGTTTGGGTACGCCGGGGTCGGCGATGCCACGAGGGGCATCAGGGATCTCGGTACTGCGTGCCGCAGCGTTCAGATTCATTGCGCCCTGCTCAAAGACTGGTGGCGACATATCCCAGGGGAAGTCATAGCTTTCCGGGCACGTCTGGGATGGTTCCACAAACCAAATTCCAGAACCATAGCCAGACACATACACGCCCCCATTCGGAAGGAAGTGAAATCCGGTTATGTACTTGATCTGATTAGAATCCTTGATTGTGCGCCACGTCTGGCCGCCGTCCGCACTGCAAATGAGGCCGGCATCGCGCGTGCCCACAAAAATGCGATTCCCAAACGGCGGCCGAAGATATGGATCAAAGGCGATTTCGGTAACCTCCATGCGCGCGATGTTATCGTCATACAGCAACAACTCTCCGCCTCTGAGCACCTGTTTGGTAAGCCCAATGTCGGTCGTCCAGCTCTTGCCGCCATCACGACTGACCTTCACGTCATTTGCGTAGATGTCGGGTGCGATCAAGAATTTCCAATCAACCGGATGGACACCGTAAACGGCATGTGTGTCAAACATCGTCCAGCGCTGGCCCAGGCCACCATTTCCAGGCAGGCGAACCAGGTCGCTATCGTCATAAGTCTGAATAGTATTGTTGTTGAGACCTGCTGTTGGGGTCAGCGCTATCAGGCCAATGCGTGGCACGAACCCGCCGCTGTTCACTGGTACCCAGGCGACAGCGCCGCCAGCAGTTCGCTTTATTTCACCCGCCGGAGAGAAATTGAGATTACCAGTTTTGACCCAGTTCGAGCCGCTGTTCGAGGATACGTAAACTTCCATTCCCGACTCGTCCGATCGACGCAATCGCACCCAGACACTTGGCTTCGCAATCGTGGATGCTTCCTGCGAGAGAAAAAAGGGCAGGCCCAGGCCTGTCAGTGCCTGTCCGGATTGGTTAACGTTTGGCACCGCGCGTGAGTTGATGAGAAGCGCATCCGAGAACCTAAGCTCCTGGGCGTGTGCACCGATCGCCCGATAGCCCGCAGTAATCTGTTCACCCGAAACTGCATCGCCGCGAACTTCCAATCCATAGCCCTCCTGATCGTCACTGTGGGGCCAAGTGTTGCCGCCATCGGGTGAGGCCCAGATCTTGTTGTCCTGGGTTGCGAAATAAAGATGGGTGGCGACGCGGCCATCAGACCCAGTCACATTTGTTCCAGCCAGGTCCATGATTTGGAGCGAATTCATTCCGCTACCAGGAACGGCGGCACTTATCCAGCGCTTCGCTTCAGTTGGGTGCGGCTTGAATATGCCGCCGTCGCTCCCCACATAAGCCGGTTGCAAGTCTCCATCGACGCCCATATCCCCCATGTCAGCATGAATACCGGCAGTCCTGATGAAGCTTTCCCAATCGCTTGCCTGGATGGACCGGATCGATTCCGCATTGTCGCGCGTGATGAAATATCCGTCCCAGCCTGCGCCTACCCAAATTGTAATATGCCCAACTTCATCCTTTGAGACGCGCACAAATGGTCCACGGCTCTTGCCCTGCGGGAACGGAATCAAAGTCTTCGTGTCGGTGTCGAGCTCGTAAAACCAAAGCTTGCTGCCATCCCGGCTTTGCCGTAGAAAAATAAAGGCCCAGGACTGTGATCCGTCCATCTTGTTGTTGCCGTTGCCGGGCCCACTCATTCCGAGTGCACTTTGTCTGAAATTGTCCTCGATTACCTTGCGCCAATGGGCGCCGTGGTCATCGCTTCGCTTCACCGCAGTGCGAGTCATTGCCAGCGCCTTACCACCCGGCATTGCCAGTACGGACTGTGCCGCATCCTGCTGCCGATCGCCTTCCACCGGAGCCGCGCCGCTTATAGGTCCCGGAGTAAGCGGCTCAGAACTAATGTGGGTCCACGTCACACCATCATCCCGACTAATCGCTATACCGAAGTCGGTCCCCACATACCAGAGTCCACGTTCGTCGCGAGCGTGCGAAACGGAGTAAGCGCTGGTGCGATTAGGGGTGCGGTTAGAGATCGGCACCATACCGGTGGGAGGCCGAACCCAACGGTCGCCACCGTCTCGACTCACATAGATGCCACCACCGTTTATGGTTTGGTTGTCTCGAAACACCGCGGCGACAACGGTCCGTCCGTCCGAGCCAAACTCAATGTCGCGAACCAGCACGGCAGGCAGTCCGACGACGCGAAACCACGCATTCCCGCCGCCGTGAGTCTTCCACAGACCACCGAAATCCATGGCGATGATCGCATGGTTTCGGTTCGTCGGATTCACGGCAATAGATTCAACTCGGCCCGCGTTAGTGGCGTTATTTGTAACGCTATCCAAAGCAATGGGCAGGCGGGGCGGTAAGGGCCTGATCGGAGAGGAAGTACAAGCCGAAGTGGCGATGGCGATCAGACCGGCGAGTAATGCAGAATATCGCGACATTGTGCTGCTCCTTTGTTGATTGAGAACGTGGTATCTCAATATCCTGCCGCTGTTATTCAGGGTTCGTTAAGACCAGGTCTCAGTAAAACAAGGACGGAAAGTGATCAAAGAGAGATTGCAGCTAGTCTTCCCGCCAGAGCGATCGGCGGCCTCATTCAGTCTTCATGGGCCATCGAACATGAGCTCTGTGCCTATTCCCCTTGCGGACTTACCGGATGGAGAATCACAAAATTTTTGGCAGGTGTTTCAGGAGTCCGTCTCCTAACTCTCTGCGATGGTCCATGCCCAGATATCCGGGTAAGAGGAGGCTCGATGAAGAACGTAAGGAATCTCATCATTCCTGTATGTGCGGCAGCACACATATAAGAAAGGAGAAAGGGAGCGTCTGAGAAGAGCTGAGGAAGCGCGCATTCTCTTCCAGTCGAAAACGCTCTCGCCTCGGTTCGTTTCCCGCATACTACCGCCAATGATATGGAACTCCACGGGGCTCGACACATTCATCTTCGTGGAGTTTTGAATTGCGGATTGAGGCGTTCGCTGGATGTGCACGCTTATCCAAGCTTTACCTGCGTTAATAGCGGTGATTTGTCATTGGTTGTGGGAACACTGCCAAAATCAATTAGAGAAAAGCGGCCAATTATGACAGGATGGAAGCGCATAAGTGCCCATGAAGATCCAGGTTCACCGAATCGGAGATTGTGTTTGTGTTTAAGCAGCAGGGAAACTGCGTAGCAGTGGCCGAGGTTGCTCGCAAGCCGATACCGCCCTTTTCCACACCTTTATCACATTAACGCAGCAGGAAGTTCCGATGGCGCTCGCCGCTGGCACAAAACTTGGCCGCTACGAAATCCGCTCGAAGATTGGCGAGGGTGGAATGGGCGAGGTTTATCTGGCACAAGATACAGAGTTGAATCGAACGGTGGCGATCAAGATTCTTCCCGAAGGTTTGGCTGCGAACGAGCAGAGATTAAGCCGGTTCATCCTGGAGGCAAAGGCTATTTCCACCTTGAACCACCCGCATATTCTAACTATTCATGAAATTGGAAACACAGGCGACACGAGATTCATTGCTACGGAGTTTATCGACGGAGACACTCTACGGGAGCGCATGCGCAGTGGGCTTCTGAATCTGAAAGAGATTCTTGAGATTGCCGTTCAGACAACAGGTGCATTGGCTGCCGCTCATGCAGCCGGGATTATTCACCGTGACATCAAGCCCGACAACCTGATGATTCGCCGTGATGGATACGTGAAGGTGCTTGATTTTGGCCTCGTCAAACTCACGGAGTCATCCGGCTCTCCTGCCGATGCTGAAGCTCCCACAAGGGCGCTGGTAAATACGCGGGATGGAGTGGTCATGGGAACGCCCGATTACATGTCGCCTGAGCAGGCGAAAGGTATCGATCTCGATGCGCGAACCGACTTATGGAGCCTCGGAGTGGTGCTTTACGAGATGATTACCGGGCGCGGCCCCTTCGCTGGTGAAACGCCAACTGACTCTATTTCGCTAATCCTTCAAAAAGATCCTGCTCCGTTGACCCGTTATGCCACCGAGATCCCGGCTGAACTAGATCGGATCGTTAAGAAAGCATTAACCAAGGATCGCGAAGAGCGGTATCAGACCGCAAAGGATTTGTTAATCGATCTGCGGACTTTGAAGCGCAAGCTTGAAGTCGATGCTGAAATAGACCGCACTGTGCCTCCTGAATTACGTGGTCCACACGTCACTGCTTCAAGCCCAGTCCCAACAACTGAGTCGGCGGATCCCGATCGTGTTGTATCAAGTGCCGAATACGTCTTCACCGGGATCAAGCGTCATAAAATTGCAGCTGCAATTGCAGGGCTGGTTCTTGTGGTGGTTGTGGTGGGAATTAGCCTTTACGTTCAGGCGCGAAACAGCGAAATCGGAATCGAATCGATCGCCGTTTTACCTTTTCAGAATCGAAGCCTGGAACCCGATACTGAATATCTCTCCGATGGATTGGCAGAGTCGCTCATTTATCGTCTTTCGCAGATACCAAATTTGAGAGTCAGTCCTACAACTACCGTTTTTGGCTACAAGAACAAGGAGCTCGATGCGGTTGCGATTGGGAACCGACTCGGCGTTAATGCCGTCGTGGTCGGTCGAATCGTACAACGAGGAGACAACCTTACGATCAGTGCCGAGTTAGTTGACGTTCGTCACAATAAATTGCTTTGGGGTGAGCAATACGAACGCAAAATGTCGGAGATCCTGCAAACACAGCGCGAGATTGCGCGAGAGATTGTTGAGAAGCTGCAGCTTAGAGTATCGGGCGAAGAGAAAGGACTCGTTAAAAATTACACTGAGAGCAACGAGGCTTATCAGCTTTATTTGAAGGGCAGATTCCATTGGAACAGGCGAAATGCTGAGTCGCTACATAAGGCCGTCGACTATTTTCAGCAAGCCATTAAGCAAGACCCTAACTTTGCGCTCGCTTATGCAGGCATTGCAGATACCTACGCTGTCCTCGGCGGACCTGAGGCAGGAGGAGATATGTCTCCGGATGAAGCGCTACCAAAGGCAAAAGCCGCCGCTCTAAAAGCGCTCGAAATCGACGAGAGTATTGCCGAGGGACATGTCTCACTTGGACACGTAAAGGTTTTTTACGAGCGTGATTGGGAAGGTGCTGAACGCGAATATAAAAGAGCGATTGAGCTGAATCCGACTTACTCCGTAGCGCATCACTGGTATGCGATATACCTGAGCGTCGTGGGACGACAGACCGAAGCCGTAAACGAGATTAGACGAGCGCAGGAATTGGACCCCTTGTCCGTTTCCATAAACGCATGGCACGGGCGCATTCTGGGACTTGCCGGTCAAATAGATCAATCAATCGAGCAGTTGCGGAAAACAGTGGAGTTGGAACCGAATTTCTTAATTGGTCATTATCGCCTTGGGCAGGCCTACGCAGACAAAGGAATGTATGACGAGGCTATGTCCGAGTTTAATCAAGTCCTGAATCTACCGAATGGTAAGGCGTTGGCCTTAACGGGTATTGCACAAACGTACGCATTGTCTGGGAACCGAGCTGAAGCGCACAAGAGTCTGAATGAAGTGCTCGGAATGTCCAGGCACCAATATGTGTCGCCTGCGCAAATCGGGGCTATATTTATCGCTCTAGGTGAAAACGATAAAGCGTTTGAATGGCTTGAAGAAGCGAATAGGGCTCATGACCTCAATATAGTCCGCCTCAAACATGATCCCAGATTTACAGGGCTGCGCTCTGATCCACGCTATCACGATCTGGTTCGCCGTATTGGCATTCCGTAACGCGACTCACGACTGTCGCACGCGCTCCCAGGAAACGAGGGCTCTAGCACTCCCACTACTAAAGCCGCGCTTGAAGTTCCGACGCAATTCCCAGCTGGTCGAGGAGCACTTCATCAACATCCGATTCGGTGGTGAGTGGATTAGCAAGGACTACGCGCAACGCAACCACCGGTTTTCCCGTTCCATAACGCGTGGAACTGATCACCGTGCGCGACACGAAGCTGTACCCAGCTTGTCGCTGAGCCTTCTGAAGCAACACGTTGAAGTTGTCGATGGCCTGGCTGTCCGAATCACTCAGTTCATGTGAGGCGGCCAGTTTCCTGTATTGCTCCGGCAGATAGCGATAAACCAGAATATTAATCGTGGGCTCCAGCAGTAATTCAAACTCGGGCCTGCTCAAAATTGAATCGGCCAAATACCTTGTCTTCCGTACGCCCTCATCCAGCAAAGTCTCATATCCTCGATGGCCGATGATGTGTAACGCGGCATGCAGAAATAGAACAGTGCCGGGGCGGGAACCTTCCAGCGCACGTTTGCCCAGATCAACAGAACTGGGCCGCGCAATGTAGCGGGCTTCCTTCTCGATCGATTTTGCCAATTGCGGACCCTGGAAGATGCACATGCCGAGGCCCATCGGTACGTAAAGTTGTTTATGACCGTCGATGGTAACGGAGTCCGCCTGCTCGATGCCGGTGAGTTGATGTTTATGGCGGCGCGAAAAGAGGAGTGGCCCAGCCCACGCCGCATCGACGTGGAAATGCGCGCCGGCCTCCCGAGCGACTTCGGCGATCTCGGACAATGGATCGATGGAACCGGTTTCAGTGGTGCCTGCAACTCCCACGATCGCGATAACAAGTTTCCTCAGCCGCCTGCATTCTTCAACCTTCTCTCGCAGTGCAGTGACATCGAGGCGGTTGTGTCGATCCGTAGGCACTTTAATCAGATTTCGATTGCCTATGCCGAGGAGGTCCGCTGCCTTATCGAACGAGTAGTGCATCGAATTGGAGCCGATGATGACTGCGTCATCGTAACCGTAGAATCTCAGTGCCGCTGCCAAACCTTCACTCTCAATACCGTCGAAACCGTCTTGCGGACCCAGCCGGCGATTGCGCGCACACCACAGCGCCGTGAGATTAGCCACCGTTCCGCCGGAAGTGATGACGCCGAGCGTGCTCTTCTCCCTTTGGACGTGCTCGTCATAAAAGGCATTGGACCGGTTGAAGATCAGTCGATGAATCATTGCCAGAGTCTGGCGCTCTAAAGGCGTAAACGCTTTTGAAGTTTCGATCTTCACCACGTTCTGATTCATCGCGGCCACGAGTCTTGCGAGTGGGCGCATGAAAGACGGGAGAGCGGAAGTCATGTGACCGATGAATCGCGGCGAGGAAGTACGTGTCGAATGGCTTACGACATCGTCCTGCAATAGATCGAGATAGTCGGCGACGTCGCCAGGTCGTTCCGGAATGCTGCTCTCCAGAAATCTCTCTACGAGCACCTTGAAATCGATGCTGCTGCTGAAATTTGCCGCGGACAAGAAGTCACGAATCATTTCAGAGACGCGCGACTCGGCCAACATTTCGGTGGAGTTTGTGATTACGGAAGAAGCGAATAAACGTCTCAGGCGTTCCTCAGCGCTGTCGCCGGAGATGTTAGACGCGATTCCAGGCGTCATTAAGGTCGTCGTCATGGTAAAGCCTGTTATTTAGAAGAACGTTAGTAGAAGGATTTTCTCTGTGCAACCTCTGTGTACCGCCTTGATCAACCCGCAGAACTCAGGACCAATTCCGGCTGTGCGACGATCTCAACCGGGTGTTGAGTATCTGCCGGCAACTCGATGCTGAGATGCAGTTCGCGCAATCGTTCAGGAGTTACAGTGCCGGGTGCGTTCATCAGTAAATCCTGTCCGTTTTGATTCATTGGAAACATAATGATCTCGCGAATGTTCGGCTCGTCAGCCAGTAGCATGACGATACGATCGATTCCAGGCGCAATGCCGCCGTGCGGTGGAGCACCATACTGAAAAGCTTTATATAGAGCGCGGAATTGTTGTTCAACCTCAAAACGTTCGTATCCCGCAATCTCGAATGCGCGGCACATGATGCTCAGCTCATGGTTTCTAATCGCACCGGATGATAGCTCATGCCCGTTGCAAACGACATCGTATTGAAACGCCTTGATCTGCAACGGATCGATCTCGTTAAGCGCTTTCAGACCACCCTGTGGCATGGAGAATGGATTGTGACTGAAGACAATCTTACCGGTTTCAGCATCTCGTTCATACATCGGGAAATCAACAATCCAGCAGAACCGGTACGCGTCTTGTTCAATCACACCAAGAGCTTTGCCTAAGGCGTCGCGGACTACTCCCATTAACTTGCTCGCCGTTTCGGTATGCTTGTCGCCGAGCAGGACCACGGCATCTCCTGGCTCCGCATTCACTCTGCCGAGCAAATCAGTCGATTGGGACGGCGTTAGAAACCTGGCGATCGATCCTTTAAAACCTCCGTCAGGATCCGCAATTAACCACGCTAGTCCCGCCGCGCCTGAGGCTTTGGCTTCTTTTTCCACGCGTTCAAAGAAGGACCGCGGCTGAGCTGAGCCCCGCGGGACCCTGATCGCTCTTACTGTCTTGTGCGCCAAAGCGCGGAAATCAGAACGCTCAAACAGGTCGGTCACATCTTCAATTATGAGAGGGTTGCGCAGGTCCGGTTTATCAGAACCATATCGTAGTAACGCTTCCTCGTATGGAATTCGCGGGAAAGGACTTGGCGTGATTTTGCGTTCCGGAGCGAATTCATTGATCAAGCCGGTGAATAACGTTTCAATCACATGAAAGACGTCGTCCTGCGTAGCAAAACTCATCTCCATATCCAGTTGATAAAACTCACCAGGTGATCGATCCGCGCGCGCATCCTCATCACGGTAACAGGGAGCGATCTGAAAATACTTGTCAAATCCCGAAACCATGATCAGTTGCTTGAACATTTGCGGCGCTTGCGGCAACGCATAAAACTGTCCCGGATGACGTCGCGAAGGAACCAAATAATCCCTCGCGCCCTCGGGGCTCGAGGCCGTTAGAGTCGGCGTTTGATATTCGACGAAGCCCATCTCCTGCATTCGCCGCCGAATGCTCGCGATTACGTGCGAGCGCAAAAGCATGTTTGCATGCGGTTTCGGACGGCGCAGATCCAGAAATCTATAAGCGAGTCGCCGCTCTTCCGGTGCCGGCAGATCAGGAAAGACAGAGAACGGCAATGGAGCGGCTGGTCCTAACAGCTCTGCGTCCGTAACCTGGATTTCGATCTCTCCGGTTGCAAGCACCGGATTAACTTGTTTTGGATTTCGAGCAGTGACCACGCCGTCAACACGTATCACGCTCTCTTTCGATAATGAACGAAGCAGATCGTATGACTGCGAACCTGCCGCCACGATCAGTTGCGTTGTACCGTAGTGATCCGTCAGATCGATGAAAACCACTCCGGTGTGATCCCGCCGGTTTCGTAACCATCCAGACAAGCGTACTTGCTGGCCCACATGCTCAAGCCTCAATTGACCACACGTATGAGTTCTGTACTGATGCATAAATCCCCCTAAAACAATTCAGGAAACAATCCTCACGCAAACCGCTATTCAGTACGAATACTGATCGCCGGGTTGACATGCGCTGCCCGCAACGCAGGCCAGAAACTGCCCGCCAACGACATCGCCATCGCAAGTAACGAAGCAGCTAAATAGATCAGCGGATCGCCTGGCTTGACGCCAAACAACAGCGCTTCCATGCCACGAGCGGCGAGATATGCGACTGGCACTCCAATCACCACGCCTACGATGCCCAGCCACAAACCGCGGCGCAGGAACATCGTCAGGATGCTTCGTGGTTGCGCGCCGAGAGCGAGTCTGACGCCGACCTCCTGAGTGCGGTTTGAGACGGTGAATGACATCAATCCGTAAATTCCAATTGCGGCCAACAGAAACGCGATTAGTGCAAAGGCGCCCAGCACGTTCAACTGGCTGCGTCGCGATTCGGTTTCAGAGCGCAATATGTCATCGAGTGTCCGAACGCTCGACACGGGTTGATCCGGATCCACTTCATGAACAATGGCACGAATGGCAGGCGCGAGCGCAGCGGGATTTGCGCTCGTGCGCACGACCATATCTTTGGGTGCGAAGAATGGCAGGGCGCCGTCTGCCACTTGTTGTGAAGACAGATAGACCTGCGGCTCACTCGTCCTTTCCGGACCACGCACAGCGATATCGCCCACTACTCCAACAACGGTGCGGTCAGCAAAGGCGACATTTACCTGTTTTCCGATTGGATCCTGGTTGGGCCAGAGACGCCGGGCCAGCGATTCGCTGATCACTGTGACATACGGCGAGGCAGCAGTATCGCGATCGCTGATGTCCCTTCCCTGCCGGATCGGGATGCCGAGCGTGGTAAAGAAATCCTGCGTCACAAAACGAATACTCGTTTGCACTGCCGTCTGCGTCGTATCGGCAGATGTGCCCGGCGACGTGACTGGAAAGATCCCGCCGCGAAACACCATCGGCAGAAAACTGATGTAAGAAGCGGAATTGACTCCCGGCAACGCTCGCACTTTTGCGAGCACACTCGAATAAAACTGTGTGCGTGGCTCGACCCCACTGTACTTCGGCAGCGGCAGAGACGTGCGCATCGTCAAAACGTTCTCAGCACGAAAACCCGGATCCACAGACTGCACGCGCCAGAGCGCCTTCGCCAGAAGTCCGGCTCCGATCAGCAGCATCACCGTGCAAGCAACTTCTGCCAGCACGAGCCCTTGCCGCAGCCGGTCGGAACGGCGCGCCACTGTTGACTTCGCGCGCAACGCATTCAGATCGATTTTTCGCGCAGCACGCAATGCTGGTCCAACACCGAACGCAATGCATGTCATAAGTGTAAGCAGTGCCGCAAACCCAAACACCCGCAGGTTCATTTCCGGCAAGCCGGTAATCGGCAAAGCTTCCGGCACCAGTTGCGCGAGTGCCGGAGTGGCGATCCATCCCAACAACAGGCCAAGTCCGCCTCCGAGGATCGCCAGCACGAAATTTTCTGTAAGCAATTGCCGCAATAGACGCTCGCGGCCGGCACCAATCGCAATCCGCGTTGCGATTTCCTGGCGCCGAGATAGAAAACGCGCGAAGAGCAGGTTCGCAAGGTTCGTGCACGTGATCAGAATTACGCACATAGCAGCAGCGAACACCGCGATCACCAGCGTCCGCGACTTGGGCGAGATCACTTCCTGCATGCCCACCGCGGTGGCACTCGTGTTGGCATTCTCTTTGGGATAGGTCTGCGCGAGTTGCCCGCCGATAACGCCCATTTCGGCGCGCGCCTGGTCCATTGAAACTCCGGGTCGCAGCCGGCCCACCACGTTGAGGAAGAGACCGGCCCGGTTTGTCCGGGCATTTTGGTCGAGCTGAAACGGAAGCCAGAGTTGCGTCTCGCGCGTGGGGAATGAGAAGCCGGCAGGCATCACACCGACAACCGTGTAAGCTTCGTTGTCCAGACGAAGAGTGCGATTAAAAGCATCCGTCGCACGGCCAAACAGTGCGCTCGCAAGACTGTCGCTTAGTAGCACTACATTTTGAGCGCCCGTGACCATGTCGTCATTCGTAAAGGTGCGGCCAATGGCCGGCTGCACGTTGAGCACCTTGAGCACTTCCGCAGTCATCGCGATCCCCTCGAGTCGCTGCGGCTCGCCGTGCCCCGAGAGGTTCGCCGGAGACGTGGTATAGGCGCCCATTGCGTCAAAGCTCTTGCTCGTCGATTGCCAGTCGAGAAAGTTGGCAGGCGAGGTCACGGTGCGTGCGTTGCCTCTGTTCACCTGTGTCTGGTAGACGACTACCAATTGCTCCGGATTCGGAAACGGCAGCGGTCGCAGCAGCACATGGTCCAGCAACGTGAAGGCAGCAGTATTGGCCCCGATGCCGATGGCGGCAACGACAATCGCTGTGAGTGTAAAAGTGGGTGACCGCCGCAGCGAACGCTGCGTCCAGCCGAGATCTTGCCATAGCAATTCAAATTGCTTACGAATGATTTGGACCAATCTGCCCATTATGTTCTCCCTTCAGTTATGAGGTCTTACCGACTCTCCCACATTAATAAGTTGAGGAATTCCCCGCTTACAAATAACCATCACTTACGATGATCGCATTATTCATCTTCTGCTCGATGAACTGAAAAGTTGCTTCCGTATCGATCGTTTGAGCCAGGTCTCTCAGGTTCATGACGTTAAAGAACGTGCGCATCGAAAGCGTCACCCCGAATTCAACGCTGACGGCGTTAGCCAATCTAACCAGCAGCAACGAATGTCCACCAAGATCGAATAAGCTGGTCGTGACGCCAACTCTCTCCCAGTCAACTCCAAGAAGACTCGCCCACAGCTTCACCAGCTTCTCTTCGGTCGCACTCGCCGGAGCTACATACCCCTGCTGCGCTGTAAGCTCGACGTCCAACGCCAGCAATGCTCGGCGGTCAATTTTTCCATTCGGCA
Organism: uncultured Acidobacteriota bacterium; assembly: GCA_963826255.1. Taxonomy (GTDB): domain Bacteria; phylum Acidobacteriota; class Blastocatellia; order Pyrinomonadales; family Pyrinomonadaceae; genus PSRF01. Next base: position 2,050,617 of record CAWGWK010000002.1, on the reverse strand, counting down.
ACAGCGGCAACTCTTCCAGCACGATCATTGCCGCCGGTACCATGTATTCCGGCAGATAAGTTCTTAATGCGCGTTGCAGTTTCTCCGCACAGGCCGCGTTCGAAATGCCGGAGTCAGCAGCTTTCTGCCTGGGCTCGATGTAAGCGACGATGAATTTGTCCAAAGAACTACGTTCACGCGTCAACACAACCGCAGTTTTAACTTCATCAAACTGTTCGAGCTGTCGCTGAATCTCTCCCAACTCGATGCGAAAACCGCGAATCTTCACCTGAGTATCGGCACGCCCGATATACTCCAGCGCGCCATCCGGTCCGTAACGAACCAGGTCGCCGGTTTTGTACAGGCGCTCGCCGCCTGTGGCGGAAAAGGGATTGCTAATAAACTTTTCCGCAGTCAGTTCTGGGCGATTTAAATAGCCTCGGGCCAGGCCATTTCCAGCAAGATGAAGTTCACCTATATTCCCGATCGGGGTGAGTGTTTCTTTGGGAGAGAGAATATAGAGTTGTGAGCCTGCTATAGCCCGTCCAATATCTGGGGTGCCCGTTATCATCTCACTCCACGAGGCGTACGTCGAGTATGTAGTGTCTTCAGACGGACCGTAAAGGTTGAAAACTTTTTCGCACTCGTGTGTGGACAGGAGATCGTTGACAACCTGCAACGGCAGAGGCTCACCGGCTAGATTTACAATACGAACGCCAGGCGGAATAGCCTTCTGCTCGATCAATACCTTTATGGCTGATGGAACGGTGTTGATAAGAGAAACGTCGATGTTCGTGTTCAAGAGTTCGAGCGCATTCTCAACTACCACACAGCTTCCACCAAACACGAGCGGAGCGAACATCTCGAACACCGACAGGTCAAAGCTCAACGACGTGCTGGCAAGCACCTTCTGCAAATCCTCGGGCGTAAACACAGTTCCCACCCAGTCCAAAAATGCCACAACGTTCGTATGACATATTTGAACTCCTTTGGGCTTGCCTGTAGAACCAGACGTGTAGATGACGTGAGACAGGTTCGCGGATGTCAGGCCAAGCGCGACCGCATCCGGATTGTTCAGTTCGCTATAATCCTCATCCAGTGCGTTATCCAGCGTAATCACCTGAACACCGGACAGCATTGGAAGTTCTGATGGTTGCTTATTCGTCAGAATGAAACGAATGCCTCCATCTTCGAGGATGACGCGAATGCGTTGATGCGGCTGTGCTGTGTCGATTGGCACATACGCGCCTCCGGCTTTCAAAATGCCAAGCACACATACCAGAACTTCTTCGGTGCGCTCCAAACAGAGGCCGACGAGTGTTTCCGGTTTGATCCCATGACGGATCAGGTAATGCGCGAGACGATTGGCGCTCTCGTTCAGCTCTGAATAGGTGAGAGACTTCTCTCTCCATGTGACCGCGGTAGCTTCCGGAGTGCGCGTCACCTGTGCTTCGAATAAATGATGAATGCAGCCGGTTGAAGTATGCTCCAGTGGACCATCACCGAATCCCTGGAGCAGTCGAGCACGTTCAGCTTCAGGTAGAATTTCCAGAGCGCCAATGCGTTTATTTAACGCAGCCGGCAGTGATTGCAGGAGAAATGAGAAGCGATCGGCAAGCAGTTGGATATCTGCATCGCAGAAGTAAGCGAGGTTGTAGTCCAGTTGCAGTTCAACAGGATCCGACTCACCGTTTTCACAAAGCGTAACCATCAAAGGTGTCGCCTCGTGATCATGACTGAGATAAACGAGGCCGGCCTCAGTTTCAGCAAACGACAAGCCGCCGCCAAGTTTGAGATAGTTGAAACCGATGTCGTATAACGACCGGTGATCGCCGGCTTCTGCCAGGTCACGAATGATGTGGCCCAGGGGATAACGCTGGTGCCGGAAGTGTGCCTTCTGTTGTTTCGATGTAGTTGTTAAGAGATCGCCAAACGTGCATTCACTCTTACTCACATCGATGGCAAGCGGACTCACACTCGTAAACACGCCCAGCGCACGCTTTTGCGAAGGGTTCCTTCTATTGTGAAACGGCAGTCCAAACACCAGGCGGTCCTGCCAGGTGCTGTTCGCAAAATAGACCGCCAGCATCGTGAGAAAGTAGTGCGAGACTCCCGCTCCAACACCTTCAGCCAGTGACTTCCATTCATTAAACTCATCCCTGGAGATCTCGATTATTCGACGCTTGCTCGGGATCGCCGGCGATTTCGCGAACCTCTCACGGTAACGTGAATCGAGAAGCGGCGCAGGAATCTTCTTGACGTGTTCGGTCCAGTAGTTCCTGTCCTTTATATACCTCTCGCTCGCAACATACTTTTGATCGTCCAGCGCGACTTCTGACCACGGAACACCAGTGTCGATTTCACTGGATGGATCGTTGTAAAGCTGACAAAGCAGCTTCGCCCAGTTCGAGAAGCCCCAGCCATCCATCAGGAGGTGGTGGGCCAAACCGAGATATCGATAATGATCTTCGGCAATCTTTACCAGGAAGGTACGGAAGAGCTCCGCGTCAGCAATGTCGAGAGGAGTTTCAAACAGGGATGCCTGCCACTCATCGGCTGCTCTGACCGGATTCTGCGCGTTTGAGAAATCTCGCACTGGCAGAGAAGTATTGCGCGCTTGGCTGATAGTTTGAAAGATACCGTTGTTGGTAAGCAGAATACGCAGCCCAAAAACCTCACACTCGCTCACAATCCTTCGGTGCGCCTTGGCCAGTCTGTCGAGATCCACCGGGCCCAGACGAACATAACCGCCCACGTTGTAAAGAGGACTGCGACTGTTTCGAAGTTGATCGAGACAAATATCGTTCTGCGTGAGAGTTAGAGAAAATACTTTCATTACTTCTTCCCCTGGTCCAACTCTGAAGATTTAAGCCACTGTGTTGGTGGCCGTCATCAGAGACTCTTTCACTTCCCAGCTTGGTCGCTCAGTTCGAATTAACTTCCCTTCTTCCATGAACAAAACTTGATCGGCGACGTGGAAATAGCGGTCGTCGTGCGTGATTACAACCACTGCCTTATTGCGCGCTTTCAACTCCGGCACGATGTTGTAATAGAAGACTTGCTTGAACACGGGATCCTGATCCGCCGCCCACTCATCGAAAAGATAGACATCTCGATCCTCGAGGAATGCAACCACCAACGCCAGACGCTTCTTCTGTCCATCGGAAAGCGCGAGCGTCGAAAACTTGCCGTCTTTGACACTGACCTTTCGGTCGATCTCGAGTTTTGTGAGGTAACGGTTTACGAGGTTCTCGTCAACTTCATTCAGGCTACCGAGCAGCCGATCGAACAAGTAGTAGTCGGTCAAAACTGCTGAAATATATTGTCTTCCACTATTCAGCGTCTGCGCGTCGATCTTCACGTTTCCGAAGTAAATCTCACCGGCACTCGGACTGTAATGAAGCGCCATGAGCTTGCACAGCGTCGATTTGCCGGAACCATTGCCGCCGACAATAAAAGTGATTTCGCCTTTCGGCACTTCCAGATCAACCGGACCCAGCTCGAAGCTGTGGTCTGAACTCTCATAGCGATAAGTGACGTTGGAAAACTGTATCGAATCCCATGCCGGCAGCGGCTTGATGTCCTCACTCGCCGGCTCTTTTGATAACGTGTCAAACACTCGCCTCAGATTTCGATATGAGACCTGTGCATTCGACAACGTAGGCATCGCGAAGAGGATCGCTGCCACTGGTCCAGAGACGTAGAGCAGCGACATGATCGCGCCCACCAGCGCCTCGGTACTGATCGAGTAATAGCTCACAAATATGTAAGCGACTACGCCAATGACAAAGAAGCTCAGCAGATCGCCGTAATTCGCCGCCGCTGAGACGATCGTGTTTGCTGTCTTGCTGTTGTGTAAGACGTCGTACTCACTGGCCAGGAGCACCTCGTCAAAGTACCGATCTCGTTTGACCTTGCTTAATTTGAGTTCTTTCGTTCCGTGTATCAGGCCGCGAATGGATTCCTGAAGCACGTCCATCTTTGCTCGGCCACGTTGGAAATACCGGCCACCGATGAACATCGGAATCTGATAGGTAACCACTCCAAAGAAAATCGCGCCGACAGTGAACCAGAAAATATTCGGGCTAAGCAGAAACAGGTAACCCAACATGCCGGTGATCGTGACCAGATTAACGATCACGTTGGGCACCAGTGTGGCGCCGATGACGATTCGTGCGACGTCGGTCGTGATCGCAACCAGCAGCTTTGAAGAACCCATCTTCTCGAGCTCAGCAATGGGCGCATTCATGATCTGGCGATAGGTCTTGATCCTCAGCTCGGTAGTCGCATCCAGCGCGACGCGAGTGAGGAGCACGTGCGAGATAGTCCGGCAGATCAGGATGAAAATGCAGATGGAGACGAACAACAGTGCGAACTTGTAATTGGAGACTTCGAAACCGAGAAACGTACGCGTCATCTCCGAGCTTGCAGTGTTCTGATCGATTCTCGAACCAATGCTGACAAGCACCACCGGAATCAGCAGCGCATAGCTAATGCCTGCCACGATGCCCAGTAGCATTGAGAGAAAAACTTTCGTCGGTGCTTTGTTCGTAAATAGCTGGAACAGTTTCATAATCTTTACTCAAGGAGCGAGAGTTAAATCGATCTTGTTGCTCGCCTTCGAGTTGTCCAGAACAAAATACTGGACATCCCGAAACGGTTTAATCATGTCGTCGTAGTGACTCGCCAAAACGTTGCCCGACTGGCCGGTGGAGTTCATATACCAATGCGACACAGAAGAGTTATTCATCTGAATGATCTGCCTGAATCCGGCGCTGAAATTCTGCTCGTAGCCTTCGGATTCGTTGTAGACAGCGTTCGCGACGTTGATCGTGTCGGGAGAGCCACCACTTGAAATTCGTCGTTCGAATATGCGAGCCGGGAACTTCAAGCTGCTGAACGGTGTGTGCTCGTAAACGGTCTCGTGCACTTCGCCCCAATGCCAGGAATCCATATTGGAGCCGCGTAGCTTTTTCAATTCGGTGATGGCCTTGTTCAACGACTGGCTCAACAAGGCGTCACAGGATCCGGCGGCGGAACACCAGTTCGACGCACCTTGCGTGAGTGCATTCAGAATCTGGTCGTACGAAGTGCTCGAGACGATCTTCTTTATCTCGCCGGCTTCGCGTTCCCTGTCCCAATAATTTCTTCCTGCCGGCGCAAACAGTTCTTCGCGCAAGTAGCGCATCCACACAAAAAAGATTGCCGCGGCCTGGCTGTCTCGCCCCATGTCTCCATTCCAGTTCGAGAGATACTGGAGCGCCCGCTGCTGTTCTGGTTCTTTTGGTGAGAACTGCTTTAGGTGTTGAAGTAGTCCCTGAACACTTAAGTCAACCGTATCGCCCTGCATTCGTTCCACGTACTCAACGGAGATCAATTCTCCCTTTGAGATCATGTCTTGCAGTAGTTGCTCAATTCGTCTCGCCCTGGTTGGCGGAGCCCAGTCGGCCGAGATGAAGTAGGGATAGTTAGCATCGACGAGCTTGTCGTTTGCCGAAACGATGTATCCCTGCTCAGGATTGAAGCGTTGTGGCCAGGCTTCAAATGGAATGTATCCCGTCCACGCATGTTCGTTGGTTGCGCCTGAAACGGGAATACGCCCCTGTCCCTTCGCTCTGATCGGGATGCGGCCCACGCCAAGGGCGCCGATGTTATTCGACTTGTTAACGTACAGCATATTCAGTGCCGGAGCTACGTACGTCTTGAACGCATCTTTGAATGACGACCAATCGCGCGCGTAGTTCACCCGCAGAAAAGATTCGTAAGATATGTCATCTCCATCGAGCGCGGTCCATCGCAGCGATACCGGCTGATCGAAGGCGCCAATAACGTCACTGACGACTGGTCCATCGAGGGTTCTTCTAACTTCGATTTTCAAAGGCTCGACAGGCGCCCGGAAAGAAGACGGGAAATCAGCTCTGATATTGATTGTGTGCGTATGTGTTTCAAACTTCGCCCAGCTGCCGTTGTGTTTGTACTGCGTCGGGTCTTCGGGATTCAGCTCTTCGACGTAGAGGTCCTGAACGTCCGCCTGCATACTCGTTCCGCCCCAGGCGATGTCACCATTCTGGCCGAAGATCACCAAAGGCAGTCCGACGAGTGTCATGCCTGAAACGTTCAATTTATCGCCCTTGAGGTGGGCCACATACCATGGCGAAGGAATCTGAAGTCGCAGGTGAGGATCGTTTGCAAGCATGGGCCGCCCATCCTGCATAAACTTACCCGCCACGACCCAGGCGTTGCTTCCCACATAAGGTCCGCCAATCTTGATTTCATCTTCCAGGGCTTTCTGGAACGCGAGCAGCTCCGCGAGGTTTTCGCCTTTCGCTACAGCGGTTGCGTTGTCATTGGACGAGAGATCGGTCTGACTGTAGCCAAGCAAGGCGACCATCTGTTCCTTACTCAGGTACTGGCTCGCAATCAGATTCGAGATCTCTTTCCACATGTTGTTGCTCAGGCTGAGCGAAAACACTTTTGCGTAAGCCAGCGAATCGACTTCACGCCAGGGTTCAGGCTTCACATCCAGGGCAAGGAATTCAGGCGGAAGTACAGTGGTCTGACTAAGCCATGCATTGATACCCGCGGCGTACGCAGTCAAAGAAGTCTGCGCTTCAGGACTCAACTTGGACCACGACGCTTCCGCTGAGCTGTAAAGGCCCAAAGCACTCATCAACGCATCCTGGGGCACGGTCTCGCGTCCAAAGATCTCACTCAATCGTCCGGCTGCTATGCGACGGTTTAGCTCGAGTTGCCACATACGGTCCTGCGCGTGTGCAAAACCCATCGCAAAGAAAGCATCACGATCTGTTTTGGCGTTGATAATGACCGCGCCGTGTTCGTCTCGCGTAATAGCCACTGGTTGTGAAACTCCCGCTTTGATCGATCCTCCGTCAGCGGCAGGAAGACTTCGTCGCAGATAGACGTAGGAGCCAATCGCGAGCGCCAATAGCGGCACGAACACAAACACTACGAAACGCGAAATCATTGGATAAGACTTAAATATCATCTGTGTACAACACCTCAATGGTTCGGACACGCCATGCCTACCAGCACTTTGCGTGGGCCCGTATACGGTTCTCTACCGTGAGTAAAGAGCATATTGTCCAAAAGCAACAAATCGTTCTTCTGCCACGCAAACTTGACCTTCGTCTGTTCGTACGTGTTTCGAATTACTTCGAGCACTTCAGGTTCAATGCGCTCGCCGTCGCCGTAATAAGAGTTTCGCGGGAGGTTCTCCTCGCCGAGTGAATCGAGCAGCGTGTCCATGATTTCCTGTCCAAGGCTCGAGGCATGGAAAAGGTGCGCCTGGTTGAACCATATTTTCTCTCCTGTGAGCGGGTGCACAGCGGTAGCGGGATTCACCTGGCTGGTTCGCAGGCCATTATTATCCAGCCACTCATACTTCAACTCGTTCGCTTCGCAAAACGCTTCTACTTCGGATCTATCTTCGGTCTGGAACACGACCGACCAAGGCAGATCGAGGGTTGAATAATTGCGAACGTAAAGCACGCCCTTCTCTTCGAACTTCGCGCGCACAGATTCCGGCAGCATGTTGTAGACGAGGCGGCTATCGCCGATGGGCGTCTCACCGCCGGTCTCCGCCGGCAAGAGACAAAAGAAGCCGAGCCTGTTGGGCCAGGAACGCGAATACGAATTCTCGTTGTGCTGCGGGATCACTTGTCCGGCGGGGTATTCAGTAGCCGTATACACGTTGCCACGCATCTGCGTCCGCGGTGTTGAACGGTAAACATATTCAAGTAGTTCAGATCCGAACAGCGTGGTTAGCAGTTTGCCGAAGTCCGTGCTGCCGAGCACTTTCAATCCGCGAATCAGCAGCGCGCCCTGGGCCTCGATGAGACTGCGAACATCGTCCTGAAATTCTTCAGCCCATCGCACCGCGGTTAGACCACTGCTCTCAACCTCGAGCAGAATTGGCAAGCCGGATATCAACTTCAAATCACTCGTAGTTATTTTCTGACGACTCAATGCAGGATTGCTCATTTGTACCTCCCAATAAATGCTCCGGGTTAACTGGACATCGCTGCCACTTCGTATTGCATGGCATGTGGCGACATCAGTTTGCTAACCACTTTCCCTAATTCGAAAACGTTTGGTTTACGCAGCAACGAAAAATGATCGCCTCTCAATTCGCGCACCGTTACCTTCCGCGCGACCGAGTTCCAGCCCAGCGACCAGTCCCGATTTCTGTTCTCCTGAGCGCGGATCAGTTGAATGTCAACGTCTAAAGGCTGCGCGCGGTAGGCATATACGGCGCGACTGTTTTTCAGCACCATCTGATAGCGTTTAGTCAGATCGGCCAGGCCAAACTCTGCCGGTAAGCGATTCTGTTCTTTGCCAAGCTGAATCATGAGTGACATGAGTTTTGGCAACGGCATGCCATCGAGTGCTGCTCTTTGCGATAAGCTTAGGCCTTCGTCGGTGATGCCCAGTTCTGCGGCCATCGTTCGCAACACAATCTTTTCCTCGTTGACTGACGACAACGTCGTTGGTGCGTTGGTGTTGGGACAGAAGGAGTCGAACATCATTAATAAGTTGACACGTTCACCAGCAGCGATCAATTGACGTGCGATTTCGTAAGCCACGACGCCGCCCATGGACCATCCGCCAAGTAAATAAGATCCGTGGGGCTGCTCGAGCCTTATGGCTTCGAGGTACCTCTGGGCCATGGCTTCAATCACTCCCGGCACATTGTCATCGGACTGCAAACCAAACACCGCACCGGGGTAATCAAGATTGAGCGCCAGTTCCTGATAAGAATGCGCATAGCCTCCGACGGCATGGATCAGGAATAGCGGCTGGGCGGGCGCCTGCTGTTTCCTGAGCTCCAGCAGGTTCGGGTGAGTTGACGTTGTCTGCTTGTCGTCCGTGTGCTGTTGTTGGTCGAGATAGCTCGCCATCTCGCGAATCGTCTGCATCTTGAAAATGTCTCGAATTTCCAGAATTTCGCGGCCAAAGTAATTGTTACTTTGCTTTATCAGGTGCATTGCCAGGATTGAGTGGCCGCCCGATTCAAAGAAATTAGCGGTCACACTAATTGACGGAATGGCGAGCACTTCTTGCCAGAGTTTTTGTAGCGTTGCTTCTGTTTCCGTCGTGGGCGCTACATATTCCTCGTCGGGAGCAGCATGATCAGGAGCCGGCAATTTCTTGCGGTCGATCTTTCCCGTTGCGGTCAGCGGCCACTGGTCCATGATCACAAACCGCGCCGGTAGCATGTAGTCAGGCAATTGCAACTGGAGTTGCTGGCGTAAACCCGCAATCACTTCGCTCTGCTTCAACTCTTCATCGTTTTGCAGAGAGACGTAGGCCACCAGCCGCTTCTCACCTGCTTCGTCTTCTCGCGCGATCACTACCGCCGTTTTTACATCCGGCAAGCCCTCGAGCTGATGTTGGATTTCTCCCAACTCGATCCGGAAGCCCCGCACCTTTACTTGATCGTCAGTCCGTGCGATGAATTCCAGGTTGCCATCACGCCAGTAACGCACCACGTCACCCGTGCGATACATCCGTTGCCCCGCCTCTTTGCTGAAGGGATCCGGAACGAACCGCTCCGCCGTCAGTTCCGGCCGGTTGAGATAGCCACGACCGACAGCAACTCCGCCAACATACAACTCGCCGGCTACCGACAGCGGCGCCAGTTGCTGTGACGCATCGAGCACATACAGTTGGGTGTTTGCCAGTGGCCGGCCAATCGCCACTGCGACAGCGTCTGCCGGACAGGTCCATTCGCTGGCGGCTATCGACGTCTCCGTTGGACCATAAGAGTGGTGCAACTCCGCGTCCAACAACTCGTAGAAGCTATGGATCGTGGGCGCGGTCAATGACTCTCCGCCACTGATCACTCGTTTCAGCGAACGGCATTGCTCCACGCCTGGCTCCGCCAGAAACATGCTCAGCATTGAAGGGACGAAGTATGCAGACGTCACGTGCTCAGTAATGATCAACTGTTTCAGGTAAGCGGTGTCGAAGTAGCTTTCTTGTTCGGCCAGCACCACCGCGGCACCCACCGACAGCGTCCACAGTAATTCCCAAACTGACGGATCGAAGTTGAGTGAGGTCTTGCCGAGGAACTTGTCGCTTTCATCCAGCTTGTAGGTCTCCTGCATCCACGTGATGCAATTGACTATGCCGCTGTGGGGCAACATCACTCCCTTCGGTTTGCCTGTCGAACCGGAGGTGTAGATGACATAAGCCAGATTTGCTGAAGTGAGACCGACTTCTTCACGCCTCAGGTTGTGCGTGGGATACGCGTTGAGTAACTCTTTGTCAGCATCCAGTCGCAGCTTGCGCACATTGCTGAGCGGCAGCCGCTGTGCCAACAGGTCCTGCGTCAACACCACTGCAGGCTCGCTGTCGGCAATCATGTACTCCAGCCGTTCCTGCGGATAACTCGGATCCAGCGGGACGTAAGCGCCTCCGGCCTTCAGGATCCCAAGCATCCCTACCACCATCGCCAGCGAACGCTCCACACAGAGTCCCACCAGTACGTCTGGTCCAACACCTTGCTCACGCAGGTAATGCGCCAGTTGGTTCGCCTGCTCGTTCAACTCCCGGTAACTGAGCTGACGATCGCCAGACACCAGCGCCACTGCTTCCGGCTGCCGCGCCACCTGAGTTTCAAACAACTCGTGCAAACAGGCTTCCCTCGCGTAATCAGCCACCGTCTCGTTCAGTTCGTACAACAGATGCTGCTGCTCGCTCTCACTCAGCAGCGGTAGCTGTTCTATTCGCTCCGTCGCATTCGCTGCTACGCCACGCGCCAGGTTCTGAAAGTGCTCGCCCAGTCCAACGATCGTCGAATCGTCAAACAGATCCGTGTTGTACGCGAAGCTCAGTCGCAGTTCATCTGCTGTTTCCATCGCGCCCAGCGTCAGGTCAAACTTCACCGCCACTCGCTCACTCCGCAGCGGCGTCAACTCCAACTCCTGCGACTGTGCGGCGCCCATCTCCACCTCGGTCGTGTTCATGTTGAACATGATCTGGAACAGCGGCGTATGGCTGGTGCTCCGCTGCGGCTTTAACCGCTCCACCAGGTACTCGAACGGCACATCCTGATTTGCCTGCGCATCCAGATTCATGCGCTTCAGCTCGGCCAGGTACTCGCGGAACGTTCGGCCCGCACGAGTGTCCGTGCGCAGCACCAGCGTGTTCACGAAGAAGCCCACCAGCGGCTCCAGTTCTTTCTGCAACCGGTTCGCCACGGGCGTGCCGATCACGATGTCGTGACTGTTGCTGTGCCGCGACAGCAACAACGCAAACACTCCCTGCAACACCATGAACAGCGTCGCCTGCTCCTGTAGTGCCAGCTGCTTGAGTTGGGCGAGTGTGGCCCCGTCCAGTTCAAACGTATGAATAGCTCCATTGAACGTCTGCACCGCTGGTCGTGGATGGTCCAACGGCAGCCCATGCACCTGCGGGAGATCAGCCAGTTGCTCTTCCCAATAACTCAACTGCCGCTCCAGCACTTCACCAGCCAGCCACTCGCGTTGCCACTGCGCATAATCGGCATACTGCACCTCGAGTGGCGGCAGCGGATCCGCTTCGCCTTTGGAGAACGCTTCGTAGAGGGCATTAAACTCACTCACCAACACGTTCATCGACCAGCCATCCGAAGCAATGTGGTGCATGTTAAACAACAGCACACCTTCGTCCTCCGACAGCCGCATGAAAGCAGCGCGCAGCATCAGGTCGGCGCTCAGGTCAAAAGGCTTGGCCGCATCCGCATTCGCAGCCGCCATTACTCGCTGCTCTTGTTCCGCGCTGCTCAGGCTGCTCAGGTCGTGACGTGTCAGGTGGAAATCAAAGCTCTCGCGAATGTGCTGCACCGGACCATCTTCACTGTTGCGGAAAACGGTGCGCAGCGGTTCGTGGCGCTCGATGATGCGCCGCAGCGCGCGTTCGGCAATGTCATCACTAAAGCGGCCGCGAATGCGCAAACCACCGGGCATGTTGTACTGCGGGCTGCCGCCATCCAACTGGTCGATAAACCAGAGACGCTGTTGCGCGAAGGACGTGGGTAGCTCATTTGTCTCACGCGCGTGAGGCACGATCCGCGGCCGCACCACCTGGTTGCTGTTTCGCTCGATCGCAACCGCCAAAGACGACAGTTCCGCTGCTTCGAAGATATCGCGGATCTGTAGTTCAACATTCCACTGCGCCCGTATCTGGGTCAGCAGTCGCACGGACAACAACGAATGTCCGCCGAGTTCGAAGAAGTTTGCCGATGCACTGATGCTATGCGGATCGAGTTTCAGCAGCCGGCCCCAGATCTCGGCCAGCGCGATTTCCGTCTCCGTGGCTGGCGCCACGTACTCCCCACCCAACGCCGTAGCGCCGGGTGCCGGCAGCGCCTTGCGGTCTACCTTCCCATTCGCCGTCAGCGGCAACGCCTCAAGGATGACGAACGCTGCGGGCAACATGTATTCCGGCAGCCGTTGCAGCAGCCCGCGCCGTAGCTGGGCGATCAACTCACCGTGGCGCTCCGCTTCCAGGTTCTCCTCCAGCGTGACGTAAGCCACCAGCTTCTTCTCACCGGGCTCGTCTTCGCGCGCTAGTACTACCGCCGTTTTGACATTCGGCAATCCCTCGAGCTGATGTTGGATTTCTCCCAACTCGATCCGGAAGCCACGCACCTTTACTTGATCGTCAGTGCGGGCGATGAATTCCAGGTTGCCATCACGCCAGTAACGCACCACGTCACCCGTGCGATACATCCGTTGCCCGGCCTCTTGGCTGAACGGATCCGGAACGAACCGCTCCGCCGTCAGTTCAGGCCGGTTGAGATAGCCACGACCGACAGCAACTCCGCCAACGTACAACTCGCCTGCTACCGACAGCGGCGCAACTTGCTGCGACGCATCGAGCACATAGAGCTGTGTGTTTGCCAGGGGCCGTCCAATCGCTACTGCTGCTGCGTCTGGCGGGCAGGTCCATTCGCTGGCGGCTATCGACGTCTCCGTTGGACCATAAGAATGATGTAATTCAGCCTCCAACAACTCGTGGAAGCTATGGATCGTTGGCGCTGATAATGACTCTCCGCCACTGATCACTCGTTTCAGCGAACGACATTGCCCCACCCCGGGCTCCGCCAAGAACATGCTCAGCATCGACGGGACGAAGTATGCAGACGTCACCTGCTCAGTGATGATCAACTGCTTCAGGTAGGCGGTGTCGAAATGACTTTCTTGTTCGGCCAGCACCACCGCGGCGCCCACCGACAGCGTCCACAGTAGTTCCCAAACTGACGGATCGAAGTTGAGTGAGGTCTTGCCGAGAAACTTGTCGCTCTCATCCAGCTTATAGGTCTCCTGCATCCACGTGATGCAATTGACTATGCCGCTGTGGGGCAACATCACTCCCTTCGGTTTGCCTGTGGAACCGGAGGTGTAGATGACATAAACCAGATTCGCTGAAGTGAGACCAACTTCTTCACGCTTCAGATTGTGCGTGGGATAGGCGCTCAGTAACTCTTTGTCGGCATCGAGTCGCAGCGTGCGCACATCGCTGAGCGACAGCCGCTGTGCCAGCAAGTCCTGCGTCAACACCACTGCCGGCGCACTATCCGCAATCATGTACTCCAGCCGTTCTTGCGGATAGCTCGGATCCAGCGGCACGTAGGCGCCGCCCGCCTTCAGGATCCCAAGCATCCCTACTACCATCGCGGGGGAACGCTCCACACACAGCCCCACCAGCACGTCTGGGCCAACACCTTGCTCGCTCAAATAATGCGCCACCTGGTTCGCCTGCTCATTCAACTCCCGATAACTGAGCCGACGATCGCCATACACCAGCGCCACCGCTTCCGGCCGTCGCGCCACCTGCGCTTCAAACAACTCGTGCAGACACGCTTCACTCGCGTAATCAGCCACCGTCTCGTTCAGTTCGTACAACAGATGCTGCTGCTCACTCTCACTCAGCAGCGGTAGCTGTTCTATTCGCTCCGTCGCATTCGCTGCTACGCCACGCGCAAGGTTCTGAAAGTGCTCGCCCAGTCCAACGATCGTCGACTCGTCAAACAGATCCGTGTTGTACGCGAAGTTGAACTGCAACCCGTCTGCTGTTTCCATAACATCCAGTACCAGGTCAAACTTCACTGCCACTCGCTCACTCCGCAGCGACGTTAGCTCCAACTCCTGCAACTGTGCGGCGCCCGTCTCTGCGTCGGTCGTGTTCATGTTGAACATGATCTGGAACAGCGGCGTATGGCTCGTGCTCCGCTGCGGCTTCAACCGCTCCACCAGGTACTCGAACGGCACGTCCTGATTTGCCTGCGCATCGAGGTTGATCCGCTTGATGTGCCGCAGGTAATCCCGAAACCGCTGGCCCGCCGAACAGTCCGCACGCAACACCAGCGTGTTCACGAAGAAACCCACCAGCGATTCCAGTTCCTGCTGTAGACGATTGGCTACCGGCGTGCCGATCACGATGTCGTGACGGTTGCTGTGCCGCGCCAGCAACAACGCAAACACTCCCTGCAACACCATGAACAGCGTCGCCTGCTCCTGTAGTGCCAGCTGCTTGAGTTGGGCGAGCGTGACCCCGTCCAGTTCGAACGTGTGGATGGCTCCATTGAAAGTCTGCACTGCTGGTCGTGGATGGTCCAACGGCAGCCCATGCACCTGCGGCAACTCTGCCAACTGCTGCTCCCAATAACTCAACTGCCGCTCCAGCACTTCTCCTTCAAGCCACTCTCGTTGCCACTGCGCATAGTCGGCATACTGCACCTCCAGTGGCTTGAGCGGATCCACTTCGCCTTTCGCGAACGCTTCGTAGAGGGCATTAAACTCACTCACCAACACGTTCATCGACCAGCCGTCCGATGCGATATGGTGCATGTTGAACAACAGCACACCTTCGTCCTCCGACAGGCGCATGAAAGCAGCGCGCAGCATCAGGTCGGCGCTCAGGTCAAAAGGCTTGGCCGCATCGGCATTTGCAGCCTGCATTATTCGCTGCTCTTGTTCCGCGCTGCTCAGGCTGCTCAGGTCGTGGCGTGTCAGGTGGAAATCAAAACTCTCGCGAATGTGCTGCACCGGACCATCTTCACTGTTGCGGAAGACGGTGCGCAGCGGTTCGTGGCGCTCGATGATGCGGCGCAGCGCCCGTTCGGCAATGTCCTCATTGAATGACCCTTGAATGCGCAAGGCACCGGGCATGTTGTACTGCGGGCTGCCGCCGTCTAACTGGTCGATAAACCAGAGACGCTGTTGCGCGAAGGACGTGGGTAGCTCATTTGTCTCACGCGCGTGAGGCACGATCCGCGGCCGCACAATCTGGTTGCTGTTTCGCTCGATCGCAACCGCCAATGAGGACAGTTGTGGGGCTTCGAAGATATCGCGGATCTGTAGTTCAACATTCCACTGCGCCCGTATCTGGGTCAGCAGCCGGATCGATAACAGCGAGTGCCCACCCAGCTCAAAGAAGTTGGCCGTTGCACTGATGCTTTGCGGATCAACTTTAAGGAGGCGGCCCCAGATCTCGGCCAGCGCCATTTCCGTCTCCGTGGCTGGCGCCACGTACTCCCCACCCAACGCCGTAGCGCCGGGCGCGGGCAGCGCCTTGCGGTCTACCTTCCCATTCGCCGTCAGCGGCAACGCCTCAAGGATGACGAACGCTGACGGCAACATATATTCCGGCAGCCGTTGCTCCAGCCCGCGCCGTAAGTCGATTATCAACTCACCGTGGCGCTCCGCTTCCAGGTTGTTCTCCAGCGTGACGTAAGCCACCAGCTTCTTGTCACCTGGTTCGTCTTCTCGCGCGATCACTACCGCTGTGTTGACATTCGGCAATGCCTCGAGCTGATGTTGGATCTCTCCCAACTCGATCCGGAAGCCACGCACCTTCACCTGATCGTCAGCGCGTTCGATGAATTCCAGGTTTCCGTCCGCAAGGTAACGGACTAAGTCACCTGTCTTATATAAACGAGTCTCCGAATCATCACCGCCGAGGCGAACGTGTACGAAGCGTTCTGCTGTCAGTTGCGGCTGGTTCAGATATCCACGCGCTAAGCCCTCCCCACCGATATACAGCTCGCCGACACTGCCCTTCGGCACCAGATTCTTACCAGCGCTGAGCACATAGCAGCGGACATTCCGCCACGGGCGGCCGATATGCGGCGTCTCACCCGCAACCACTGTCCCCGTAGTGTCGACACAGCACTCGGTTGGTCCATACACATTGAGGGCACGGCGACCGTACTGCTGTTGCCACTGAACCAACTCGTTCCAGAGGGCCGGCGCGATCGCCTCGCCGCCGATTACCAGATCGGGCAAGCTCGCTTGCAGCCCCATGCTCAACCAGAGCTCGAGCAAACTCGGCGTGCAATCGATGACGCCCGGGCGATGGCGCTCGAGCAAGGCAAGCAGCGCGCGTGGGTCGTGCTTATCTTCCTCGCCGACGATGAGCAGCGGGCGTCCGGTCATCAGTTGGGCCAAGCCCTTTACTGAAGCGTCGAACGCGTATGAGGCTACCCAGGCCCAGGCCTTGTCAGTGTCAATGCCGACATGTTGGACCAGGTTCAGCGCCAGGTTGACCACGGAAGCGTGCTCCACCATCACGCCCTTTGGCCTGCCGGTCGAACCCGACGTGTAGATGACGTAGGCCAGATCTTTCGAGGTGAGGCCGACTTCTTTCGGCTGCGGATTGTGCGTGGGATACTCGCTGAACAACTCTCGATCAGCATCGAGAAGCAGCTTACGTACATTGCCGCTTACCGGTAGGCGCGACTCAAGCGACGCTTGCGTCAACACTATCGCCGGCGCGCTGTCGTTTATTAAGTAGAGCAGTTGTTCCTGCGGATAGCTCGGGTCAAGCGGGATGTAAGCGCCGCCGGCCTTCAGGATTCCCAGGAGGCCTACAACCATCGCTAGCGAACGCTCAACGCACAAGCCCACCAGCGTGCCGGGCCCGACACCTTGCTCGCGCAGGTAATGCGCCAGTTGGTTCGCCTGCTCATTCAACTCTCCATAAGTGAGCTGCCGATCGCCAGATACCAGCGCCGCTGCTTCCGGCCGCAACTCCACTTGCGCTTCAAACAACTCGTGCAAACAAGTCTCGCGCGGATAATCGCCTGCCGTGTCGTTCAGTTCGTACAATAGATGCTGCTGTTCGCTCTCACTCAGCAACGGTAGCTGTTCTATTCGTTCCGTCGCATTCGCTGCTACGCCACGCGCAAGGTTCTGAAAGTGCTCGCCCAGTCGTTCGATCGTCTCCGCCGCAAACAGATCTGTGTTGTACGCGAAGCTGAACTGCAACCCGTCTGCTGTTTCCAGCACATCCAGCGTCAGGTCAAACTTCACTGCCACTCGCTCACTCCGCAGCGGCGTCAACTCCAACTCCTGCGACTGTGCGGCTCCCGTCTGCGCCTCGGTCGTGTTCATGTTGAACATGATCTGGAACAGCGGCGTATGGCTCGTGCTCCGCTGCGGCTTTAACCGTTCCACCAGATACTCGAACGGCACATCCTGATTTGCCTGCGCATCGAGGTTGATCCGCTTGATGTGCCTCAGGTAATCCCGAAACCGCTGGCCCGCCGAACAGTCCGCACGCAACACCAGCGTGTTCACGAAGAAACCCACCAGCGATTCCAGTTCCTGCTGTAGACGATTCGCCACCGGCGTGCCGATTACGATGTCGTGACTGTTGCTGTGCCGAGAGAGCAACAACGCAAACACTCCCTGCAACACCATGAACAGCGTCGCCTGCTCACTGAGCGCGAGTTGCTTGAGTTGTGCGAGCGTGACCCCGTCCAGTTCGAACGTATGGATGGCTCCATTGAACGTCTGCACCGCTGGTCGTGGATGGTCCAACGGCAGCCCATGCACCTGCGGGAGTTCAGCCAGTTGCTCTTCCCAGTATGCTAACTGCCGCTCGAGCACCTCTCCTCCAAGCCATTCGCGTTGCCACTGCGCATAGTCGGCGTATTGCACCTCAAGTGGCGGCAGCGGATCCGCTTCGCCTTTTGCGAACGCTTGGTAGAGGGCATTAAACTCACTCACCAACACGTTCATCGACCAGCCGTCCGAGGCGATGTGGTGCATGTTGAACAACAGCACTCCTTCGTCCTCCGACAGGCGCATGAAAGCAGCGCGCAGCATCAGGTCGGCGCTCAGGTCAAAAGGCTTGGCCGCATCGGCATTTGCAGCCTGCATTATTCGCTGCTCTTGTTCCGCGCTGCTCAGGCTGCTCAGGTCGTGACGTGTCAGGTGGAAATCGAAACTCTCGCGAATGTGCTGCACGGGGCCGTCCTCCTTGTTCAGGAAGACGGTGCGCAGCGGTTCGTGACGTTCGATAATGCGGCGCAGAGCGCGCTCAGCGATGTCCTCATTAAATGACCCTTGAATGCGCAGGCCACCGGGCATGTTGTACTGCGGGCTGCCGCCATCCAACTGGTCGATAAACCAGAGACGCTGTTGGGCAAATGACGTGGGCAGCTCATTTGTCTCACGCGCATGCGGCACGATCCGCGGCCGCACCACCTGATCACTCTTTCGCTCGATCACGAGCGCCAATGACGACAGTTGTGCGGCTTCGAAGATGTCGCGGATGTGCAGTTCCGTATTCCACTGCGCCCGGATCTGCGTCACCAGCCGGATCGATAGGAGCGAGTGCCCACCAAGCTCGAAGAAGTTTGCCGTTGCGCTGATGCTATGCGGATCAAGTTTCAGCAGCCGGCCCCAGATCTCGGCCAGCGCGATTTCCGTCTCCGTGGCCGGCGCCACGTACTCGCCACCCAACGCAGTAGCGCCGGGCGCGGGCAGCGCCTTGCGGTCTACCTTCCCATTCGCCGTCAGCGGCAACGCCTCAAGGATGACGAACGCTGCGGGCAACATGTATTCCGGCAGCCGTTGCAGCAACCCGCGCCGTAGCTGGGCGATCAACTCACCATGGCGCTCCGCTTCCAGGTGGTTCTCCAGCGTGACATAAGCCACCAGCTTCTTCTCACCGGGTTCGTCTTCGCGCGCGATCACTACCGCTGTTTTGACATTCGGCAGTCCCTCGAGCTGATGTTGGATCTCTCCCAACTCGATCCGGAAGCCACGCACCTTTACTTGATCGTCAGTGCGGGCGATGAATTCCAGGTTGCCATCACGCCAGTAACGCACCACATCACCCGTGCGATACATCCGTTGCCCTGCCTCTTGGCTGAACGGATCCGGAACGAAACGCTCCGCCGTCAGTTCTGGACGATTGAGATAGCCACGACCGACAGCAACTCCGCCTACATACAACTCGCCTGCTACCGACAACGGCGCCAGTTGCTGCGACGCATCCAGCACATAGAGCTGTGTGTTTGCCAGGGGCCGTCCAATCGCCACTGCGGCTGCGTCTGGCGGACAGGTCCATTCGCTGGCGGCTATCGACGTCTCCGTTGGACCATAAGAATGATGTAATTCAGCCTCCAACAACTCGTAGAAGCTATGGATCGTTGGCGCGGTCAATGACTCACCGCCACTGATCACTCGTTTCAGCGAACGGCATTGCTCCACGCCTGGCTCCGCCAGAAACATGCTCAGCATCGAAGGGACGAAGTATGCAGACGTCACCTGCTCAGTGATGATCAACTGCTTCAGGTAGCCAGTGTCGAAATGACTTTCTTGTTCGGCCAGCACCACTGCTGCACCCACCGACAGCGTCCACAGTAGTTCCCAAACTGACGGATCGAAGTTGAGTGAGGTCTTGCCCAGGAACTTGTCGCTCGGATCCAGCTTGTAGGTCTCCTGCATCCACGTGATGCAATTGACTATGCCGCTGTGGGGCAACATCACTCCCTTCGGTTTGCCTGTGGAACCGGAGGTGTAGATGACATAAACCAGATTCGCTGAAGTGAGACCAACTTCTTCACGTCGTAGGTTGTGTGTGGGATATCCGCTCAGTAACTCTTTGTCGGCATCCAGTCGCAGCGTGCGCACATGGCTGAGCGGCAGCCGCTGTGCCAGCAAGTCCTGCGTCAACACCACTGCCGGCGCACTGTCCGCAATCATGTACTCCAGCCGTTCCTGCGGGTAGCTCGGATCCAGCGGGACGTAAGCGCCTCCGGCCTTCAGGATCCCAAGCATCCCTACCACCATCGCCAGCGAACGCTCCACACAGAGTCCCACCAGTACGTCTGGTCCAACACCTTGCTCACGCAGGTAATGCGCCAGTTGGTTCGCCTGCTCATTCAACTCCCGATAACTGAGCTGACGATCGCCAGACACCAGCGCCACTGCTTCCGGCTGCCGCGCCACCTGAGTTTCAAACAACTCGTGCAAACAGGCTTCCCTCGCGTAATCAGCCACCGTCTCGTTCAGTTCGTACAATAGATGCTGCTGCTCACTCTCGCTCAGCAGCGGCAGCCGCTCAATCTGCTCATCCGCATTGGCTGCTACCCCACGTGCCAAATTTCCAAAGTGCTCGCCCAACCGCTCGATCGTCTTCGCCGCAAACAGATCCGTGTTGTACGCGAAGAACAGCCGCAGTTCATCTGCGTCTTCCAGCACATCCAGCAGCAGATCAAACTTCACCGCGACTGAGTCACTGCCCAACGGCGTAAACCGCAACTCGTGCAACGACGCTGCTCCCGCCTCGTTCGTGTTCATGCTGAACATGATCTGGAACAACGGCGCATGACTCGTGCTCCGCTGCGGCTTCAACCGCTCCACCAGATACTCGAACGGCACGTCCTGATTCGCCTGCGCATTCAAATTCATGCGCTTCAACTGCCGCAGGTATTCCCGAAACGTTCGGCCCGCACGGCAGTCAGTGCGCAGCACCAGCGTGTTCACAAAGAACCCTACCAGCGGTGCCAGTTCCTTCTGTAGCCGGTTCGCCACCGGCGTGCCGATCACGATGTCGTGACTATTGGTATGGCGCGAGAGCAACAACGCAAACACTCCCTGCAACACCATGAACAGTGTCACCTGCTCCTGTAGTGCTAGCTGCTTGAGTTGGGCGAGTGTGGCCCCATCCAGTTCAAAGGTATGAATAGCTCCATTGAACGTCTGCACCGCTGGTCGTGGATGGTCCAACGGTAGCCCATGCACCTGCGGCAACTCTGCCAACTGCTGCTCCCAATAACTCAACTGCCGCTCCAGCACTTCTCCTTCAAGCCACTCTCGTTGCCACTGTGCATAGTCGGCGTACTGCACCTCGAGCGGCGGCAGCGGATCCGCTTCGCCTTTGGAGAACGCTTCGTACAGGGCATTAAACTCACTGACCAAAACGTTCATCGACCAGCCGTCCGAAGCAATGTGGTGCATGTTGAACAACAGCAGTCCTTCGTCTTCCCACAAGCGCAAGAAAGAAGCGCGCAGCATCAGGTCGCCACTGAGATCGAAAGGCCTGGCCGCATCGGCATTGGCAGCCTCACGTACTCGCTGCTCCTGCTCTTCCCTTTTCAATCTACTCAAGTCAATGCGCTGTAGTTGAAAGTCGAAAGTCTCACGGATGTGCTGTATCGGGCCGTCTTCACCCTCGCGAAAAACGGTGCGCAGAGGTTCGTGGCGTTCGATGATGCGGCGCAGCGCGCGCTCGGCGATGTCCTCATTAAACTGGCCCTCGATGCGCCAGGCACTGGGTATGTTGTATTGAGGGCTGCCGCCGCCCATTTGGTCGATGAACCAGAGACGCTGTTGTGCGAATGAGGTGGGAAGCTCATTTGTCTTTCGCGGTTGCGGCACGATCTCCGGCCGCAACATCATTGTTTCCTCCTTCAACCAGTCAACGATTAGGTCCTTCTTCTCTTTCATCTCAGCCAACAGGGCTGGATCGAGCCTGTCGCGCCGACCGATAACACGTATATTTCCTCGACCGTCCAGGTTGAGCTTTATTTCTTTGTTCTTTAGTGTTTCGAAGAAACCCACTAAACTCATATCGTAATTTCCATTTCGTCGGCGCTAATTTCATATTGCGAACTGACGGCTACAGCGTCCTTCAAGCTCGTTTCAAAT
Organism: uncultured Acidobacteriota bacterium; assembly: GCA_963826255.1. Lineage (GTDB taxonomy): Bacteria > Acidobacteriota > Blastocatellia > Pyrinomonadales > Pyrinomonadaceae > PSRF01. Next base: position 2,028,688 of record CAWGWK010000002.1, on the reverse strand, counting down.
ATCCGCTCAGCTAACAGGTTGAGCTGCGGACGCTCCATAACATCCTTGATCGAAAGTTCTACCCCAAACCGGTTTCTTATCTCTGTTACCAGCCTAATCAACATCAGCGAATGACCGCCTAACTCGAACAGATTAGCGCTCGCGCTGATGACGTTTGGATCAACCTTGAGTAGTTGGGCCCAGATCTCGGCGAGGGCAATCTCCGTCTCGGTGGCCGGCGCAACATACTCGCCGCTCAGGGAGGTATAGGCGGGCAGCGGCAACGCCCTGCGATCGAGTTTGCCGTTAGCTGTTAGCGGGAACTCATCGAGAATTACGAAAGCCGACGGCACCATATACTCGGGCAAACGTAACTGGAGCTCGCGCCGCAAGCCGGCTATGATCTCGTCGTGGTCCAACTCGGCATGGTGAGCCTTCTCAGCAAGCGTGATGTAAGCTACGAGTTGCTTGTCGCCTGGCTCGTCTTGCCTCGCTATCACTACTGCCGCGTTGATGCCTGGCAATCCGGTAAGCTGATGTTGAATTTCCTCTAGCTCTATCCGGAATCCCCTCAGCTTCACTTGCTGGTCCAGACGGCCGAGAAACTCCAGTTCTCCATTCGGCAGATAACGCACCCGATCACCGGTGCGATACAGTCGTGCACCGCCTTCAGCACTGAACGGATGTGGAATAAACTTCTCCGCCGTCAACTCCGGCCGGTTTAGATAACCACGCGCAAGTCCATCTCCGCCGAGGTACAGTTCGCCGGTTGCTCCCAGCGGCACTGGCTGATGCTTCTGATCCAGGACATAGACTGTTGTGTTCGCAATCGGACGGCCTATTGGAACGGTGACATCGATCTCACTGTGCTGGTCCATCACGTGACAACAACTAAACGTGGTACCTTCGGTTGGACCATAGCCGTTGACCAATCTCTGTCCTTCACTCAGTCCGGACAGCACTTGCTTCACGTGCCTTGCGCTCAAGGCATCGCCGCCGGCCAGTAACTGCCGCAAACCGCCGAGGTGGTGTAACCCTTCGTCCACGAAGAAGTGAAACAATCCGGCCGTCAGCCACAGGGTAGTTACCTCGTGCTGCGCCAGCACCGCTCCCAACTCAGCCAGTGTCGGCTGATGTGGTGCGAGCACTACGAGCTTCGCACCGTTTAGCAAACTTCCCCATAGCTCGAGCGTTGCAGCGTCAAACGACATCGGCGCCATCTGTAAGAAGACTTCGTCGTCCCCAAGCTTCGCGTAGTTAGTTTCTTTTACTAATCGAACAATGTTGCGATGGACCACGCTCACGCCTTTCGGCATCCCAGTCGATCCGGACGTGTACATCACATACGCCAGGCTCTCGGGCGACACTGTCACTTGAGGATTACTATCGCTGCGTTGTGAGATCGACTCCCAATCCGTGTCGAGACTAATCACCTCTGACCACTCGGGTAGCGAGGCGAGCAGGTGTTGTTGCGTGAGCAACACTGGCGGATTCGCATTCTCCAGCATGAAACGTAAGCGCTCTGATGGATTCTGCGGATCCAATGGCAAATAAGCGCCACCGGCTTTCAAGATTCCGAGCACGCCCACGATCATCTCAACCGATCGTTCGAGGCAGAGTCCCACGACAACCTCTGGTCCAACGCCCAACTCTTGCAGGTATTGCGCGAGTTGGTTCGCGCGCTGGTTCAACTCTCGATAAGTAAGTTTGGTTTTCTCAAACACCAACGCCACAGAATCCGGCCGCATCTCGACCTGCGCTTCAAACAATTCCTGTACGCAGCGGTCGCGCGGGTAGTCGGTCGCAGTGTCGTTCAATTCGCGCAACAGGTACTGTTGCTCGGCCGCGGTCATTAGAGATTTGGCATCGTGTGGTTGGTCGAGACCTTCCAGCAGTGACTTGAAGCCATTGACGTAATACTGTCCCAGCCGATCGATCATTTCCTGATCGAAAACCTGGTCGTTGTAAACCAGAGTCAGCCACATCGAGTCGTCAAGACCTCGCGACACATTAACTGCCAGATCGAAATTCGTTTGTTCGAAAGCTACGCTGCCCAGTGACTCCACTTTCTGCTCGGTTGTGAGATCACCGTAAACATGGAAGTGGGTATAGTTGAACAAGACTTCCGCAAACGACCAACCGAGATCCTGCTGGATCTGTGAGAGCGGATAACCACGATAAGACATGCTGGCCGCGTTGAGTTGAGCTACTTCATTAATCAGATTGCGCCATGTGCCGGCACCTAACTCCAACGCCTGCGGCAGTGAATTGAGATACAAACCGAGGCTGCGCTCACCTCCTGTTGTTTCGGGCCGACCGTTGTGAATGACAGCAGTGAGTGCTTTGGAGTGGCCACTCATCGTGGACAACACTTTGAAGTGTACGGCGAGCAGTACCGCTTGTACCGGCACTCCTAAATCGCGTGCGAGGTCGAGCAGCTTGGTTGAGAGAGGCATGAAGGGCTCGACTACGATCTGGTCCTGCGACCGCTCGGCTGCGCTGGTTTGGAGACGCGGCAGTTGCTCGCCGGGAGCGTCTTCCAACATGCGCGCGAAGTATTGCCGCGCGGCTTCATCTGCCAGCACGCGCTGCTCCTGCGCGATGAAGTCCCGGTATGTCCAGTCGGTGGTTACCGGCTCTGCTTCCTGCTGCGTGAGGAGTTGCTGGTAGCGGTTGTAGAGTTCTGTTGTCAGCACCGCCCGGCTCCAGCCGTCCAGCACTGCGTGATGAAAGCTCAGTACAAACTGGAAGCTCTCTTCCGTGCGCAGGAAGATGTTCAACTGCCACAGCGGTCCCTGCTCCCAGTCGAACACGTGCCGCTTGCGTGCTTCTACCCAGTCCTGCACGTACTGCTCGGCATCTGCTTGCGCGCGCAGATCAACTACTTCCAGCGGCAACTCCACTGCTCTGCGCACCAGTTGCAGCGGCCGCTCGCCATCCAACCGGAACACTGTCCGCAGTACCGGATGCTCTTCAATGCAAGTAGTCACTGCTTGTTCGAAACTCTGCTGGTCCCACGCACACTTCACATGCTCTGCTACGATGTCATGATAGACACCACTGAACTGTTCCAACTGCGTGTGGAACACCATCCCCGTTTGCAGCGTCAACATCGGATACGCGTCTTCATAGATCGCTTCGTTCCCTAACTCTGCCCGCTCTGCTTCCGTCAGCAGCGCAAACGGCTCCAGTGCTGCACCTTCACTCTCCACCGCACGTGCCTGCGTCGCAAGCAATGCAATCGTCTGGTGCTGGAAGATGTCGTTGATGCCCAGGGCAATACCACGGCTCTTCAGTAGCGCCACCACGCGGATCGACAGAATCGAGTCACCACCCAGACTGAAGAAGTTGTCTTCTATACCTACCCGCTCGCGCTTCAGCACTTCCTGCCATACTTCACACAGCGCCTGCTCCACCGCATTCCGTGGCGCCACGTAAGCGGCCAGTTGACTCTCGCCCTCCGGTGCTGGTAACGCCCGCCGGTCCACCTTCCCGTTCACCGTCAACGGCAATTCATCCAGCAGCACGAACGCCGATGGCACCATGTACTCCGGCAAACGTGTTTGCAGCGCCTGCCGTAGCTGATTACTCAACTCTGCATCGCTCTGCCGCTCGCCATTCACCGCCACATACGCGACTAAGCGTTTGCGGCCCGGCTCGTCTTCACGCGCCAGCACTACCGCTGCCTTCACTCCTCCCACCGTCTCCAACTGCTGCTCGATCTCGCCCAACTCAATCCGGAACCCGCGCAGCTTCACCTGATCGTCACTGCGCCCCACAAACTGCAACTCTCCACTCCCAAGCCAGCGCACCAGGTCGCCCGTGCGATACAAACGCCCGCCTTCACTGAAGGGATTGTCGATGAACCGCGCTGCCGTCAGCTCCGCCTGGTTCAGATAACCACGTGCTACTCCAGCACCGCCGATGTACAGCTCACCCACACTCTGCCACGGCAGCAACTGCCGCTCGGCTCCCAGCACGTACAACTCCGTGTTCCCGATCGGCCGCCCGATCGGCGCTGCTGTCAGTCCTTCCAACTGCGCCAGCCCAGTCTCATCACGCAGCCACCAGACACTACAGCCCACCACTGCTTCCGTTGGTCCATACTCGTTGACAAACCGCGCCCGGGGCAGCAACTCCTGCTTCCACCGCCGCAGCAGCGCCGCACTCAACTGCTCGCCACCCAGCACCAGCACATGTGCCGCCGTGCCCACTGCCTGTGGCCGCTCCACATACTGCAGCGCCTCCAGGTGCGCCGGGGTCAGTTTGAACAGCTGGTTGCTCTCCGCCGCAAACAGCCGCGCCGCCAACTGCTCCATCAGCCGCTCGTCATCCGCCAGCAACTCCACCCGGCGGCCCACCAGCAGCGGCGCCAGCAATGTCGTCAGCGTCGCGTCAAAGCTCAACGGCGAACTCACTACAGAACCGCTGATGTCTTCATCCAGATACGCAGCCGCCGCATGGCCCAGGTAGTGCCCCAGCCCGCCGTGCTCCACCATCACCCCCTTCGGCCGTCCCGTCGATCCCGACGTGTACAGGATGTAGGCCAACTGCTCATTGCCCACCGTAGGCGTCACCGCGTCCAACTCACTGCTCTCGGCCAGCCACTCCGGATCTGTGCTGGCGCCATCCATCAGCACCACGTCCACCCCACTGAGCGGCAACTCCGCCATCTGCTCCGACTCCACCAGCACCCACTCCACCCGCGCATCCGCAAGCATGTAGCTGACCCGCTCACTGGGCAGTCCCGGCTCGAGTGGCACGTAGGCCGCACCCGCCTTCAGCACTCCCAGCACGCCGATCAGCAACTCCGGTGAGCGCCGCAGGTACAGACCCACACGCGACTCCACGCCCACTCCTGCCGCCACCAGATAACGCGCCAACCGATCAGAGCGTGCATCCAGCTCTGCATAGCTCAACGTCTGCTCGCCATAGACCACTGCCACCGCCTCAGGTGTCTGCTGCGCCTGCTCCCGGATCTGCTCGTGGATGCACTGCCGCGTGTATTCCACTGCTGGTCCATGTGCGGCTGCTGCCACCTGCTCAAGCTCGGCTGCACTCAACAGCGACTGCGCGCGGTGCGGCTGGTCCAATCCGGTAAGCAGTTGCTCATATGCACGCTGGTAATAACCACTGACCCGCTCCATCAACTCCCGCTCGTACAGCTCCGGGTTGTAGATCAGCATCAGGCTCAGCGTCTCTTCACCCGGCCAGCGTGTTACATCCACATGGAAGTCGAAGTTCGTCTGCTCAAACGCCGACGACCCCAGCACCTCCACCTGCTGCGTCGTCTCACTGGTCATCTCCGCGAACACGTGGAAGTGCGTGTAGTTGAACGTCACTTCATTCAACACCAGCCCTGTCTCTTGCTGGACCTGCGATAGCGGATAACCGCGATAGCTCATGCTGGCCGCATTCAACTGCGCCACGTGATTGATCAGATCACGCCATGAACCCTGGCCCAACTCCAGCGCCTGCGGCAATGAGTTCAGATACAAGCCCAGGCTGCGCTCCGCACCGGCTGTTTCCGGACGCCCGCTGTGCGTCACGCAACTCAGCGCCTTGCTCTGTCCACTGAGCGTGGATAGCACCTTGAAGTGACCCGCCAGCAGCACCGCCTGAATCGGCACCCCAAGCTCACGCGCTACTCCCAGTAACTCTGTCGAGAGCGGCCGGAACTCTTCTATGAATATTGACTCGTTCGGCTGCCCGCCCGTGCTCACCGGCTGCTGCCGCGGCAGTTGCTCACTCGGGGCACCCTCCAGCAGGCGCGCGAAGTATTCACGCGCTGCTTCATCCGCCAGCACCCGCTGCTCCTGCGCGATGAAGTCTCGGTAGGTCCAGTCGGTGGTTACCGCCTCTGCTTCGTGGCGGGTGAGGAGTTGCTGATAACGGTTGTAGAGCTCGGTTGTCAGCACCGCACGGCTCCAGCCGTCCAGCACTGCGTGGTGGAAGCTCAGCACAAACTGGAAGCTCTCTTCCGTGCGCAGGAAGATGTTCAACTGCCACAGCGGCCCCTGCTCCCAGTCGAACACGTGCCGCTTGCGCGCTTCTACCCAGTCCTGCACGTACTGCTCGGCTTCGGCTTCAACTTGCGCGCGCAGGTCTACTACTTCCAGCGGCAACTCCACTGCTCTGCGCACCAGTTGCAGCGGCCGCTCGCCATCCAGCCGGAACACTGTCCGCAGCACCGGATGCTCTGCCACACACGCCGCGAGTGCCTGCTCGAAGCTCACCTGGTCCCACGCACACTTCACGTGCTCCACTACAATGTCGTGATAGACGCCGCTGAACTGCTCCAACTGCGTGTGGAACACCATGCCTGTTTGCAGCGTCGACATCGGATACGCGTCTTCGTAGATGTAGCTGTCCGCCAGCTCTGCGCGCTCCGCTTCTGTCAACAGCGCAAACGGCTCCAGCGCCGCGCCTTCACTCTCCACCGCACGGGCCTGCGTCGCAAGCAATGCAATCGTCTGGTGCTGGAAGATGTCGTTGATGCCCAGCGCAATGCCGCGGCTCTTCAGCAGTGCGACGACGCGAATGGACAGAATCGAGTCACCACCCAGACTGAAGAAGTTGTCTTCTATGCCGATCTGATCGCGGTTCAGCACTTCCTGCCACACTTCACATAACGCCTGCTCCACCGCATTCCGTGGCGCGACATACTCAGCACTCACACCCTCACCGTCCGGTGCCGGCAGCGCTCTGCGATCCACCTTGCCATTTGGTGTCAGCGGTAGTTCAGTCAGCAGCACGAAGTCGGTCGGCACCATGTAGTGCGGCAGCCGCAGTGCCAACTCATCGCGGTACCACGTCACTAACGAAGGCTTCAGCAGCGCCTGCGCTTCTTCATCCGCGGGATACTCATCCGGCACTATGTAAGCCACCAGCCGCTTGCGGCCCGGCTCGTCCTCACGCGCCAGCACGACGGCTGCCTTCACTCCGGCCACCGTCTCCAACTGCTGCTCGATCTCGCCCAACTCAATCCGGAACCCGCGCAGCTTCACCTGATCGTCACTGCGCCCCACAAACTGCAACTCTCCACTCCCAAGCCAGCGCACCAGGTCGCCCGTGCGATACAAACGCCCGCCTTCACTGAAGGGATTGTCGATGAACCGCGCTGCCGTCAGCTCCGCCTGGCTCAGATAACCACGTGCTACTCCGGCCCCGCCGATGTACAACTCACCCACACTCTGCCACGGCAGCAACTGCCGCTCGGCTCCCAGCACGTACAACTCCGTGTTCCCGATCGGCCGCCCGATCGGCGCTGCTGTCAGGCCTTCCAACTGCGCCAGCCCGGTCTCATCCCGCAGCCACCAGACACTGCAGCCCACCACTGCTTCCGTTGGTCCATACTCGTTGACAAACCGCGCCCCGGGCAGCAACTCCTGCTTCCAGCGCCGCAGCAGCGCCGCACTCAACTGCTCACCGCCCAGCACCAGCACATGCGCCGCCGTGCCCACCGCCTGTGGCCGCTCCACATACTGCAGCGCCTCCAGGTGCGCCGGGGTCAGCTTGAACAGCTGGTTGCTCTCAGCCGCAAACAGCCGCTCCGCCAACTGCTCCATCAGCCGCTCGTCGTCCGCCAGCAACTCCACCCGGCGGCCCACCAGCAGCGGCGCCAGCAACGTCGTCAGTGTCGCGTCAAAGCTCAACGGCGAACTCACTACTGAGCCTGCAATCTCTGCCGTCAGGTAAGCAGCCGCCGCATGGCCCAGGTAGTGCCCCAGCCCGCCGTGCTCCACCATCACCCCCTTCGGCCGTCCCGTCGAGCCTGACGTGTACAGGATGTAGGCCAACTGCTCATTGCCCACCGTAGGCGTCACCGCGTCCAACTCACTGCTCTCGGCCAGCCACTGCGAATCTGTGCTCGCCCCATCCATCAGCACCACGTCCACCCCACTGAGCGGCAACTCGGCCATCTGCTCCGACTCCACCAGCACCCACTCCACCCGCGCATCCGCAAGCATGTAGCTCACCCGCTCACTGGGCAGCCCCGGCTCCAGCGGCACGTAGGCCGCTCCTGCCTTCAGCACTCCCAGCACGCCGATCAGCAACTCCGGTGAGCGCCGCAGGTACAGTCCTACGCGCGACTCCACGCCCACTCCGGCTGCCACCAGGTAGTGCGCCAGTCGCTCTGCCTTCTGGTCCAGCTCGGCATAGCTCAACGTCTGCTCGCCATAGACCACGGCCACCGCCTCAGGTGTCTGCTGCGCCTGCTCGCGGATCACCTCGTGGATGCACTGCGGCATGTATTCCACCGCTGGTCCATGTGCGGCTGCTGCCACCTGCTCAAGCTCGGCTGCACTCAACAGCGACTGCGCCTGGTGTGGCTGGTCCAACCCGGTCAGCAGCTGCTCGTAGGCGCGCTGGTAGTAACCGCTTACTCGCTCGATCAACTCCCGCTCGTACAGCTCCGGGTTGTAGATCAGCATCAGGCTCAGTGACTCCTGCCAACGCGCCACGTCCACGTGAAAGTCAAAGTTCGTCTGCTCGAACCCAAACGAACCCAGCACTTCAAACGGCTGCTGTTGTGCCGCTTCACTGGCCATCTCCGCAAACACATGGAAGTGCGTGTAGTTGAAGGTGATCTCGTTTAGAACTAAACCGGTCTCTTGCTGGACCTGTGAGAGTGGATAGCCGCGATACGACATGCTGGCCGCATTCAGTCGCGCTACTTCATTGATCAGATCACGCCAACTGCCGCTGCCCAGCTCAAGCGCCTGCGGCAATGAGTTGAGATACAAGCCCAGACTGCGCTCGCCTCCCGCTGTTTCCGGACGCCCGTTGTGCGTCACACAACTCAGCGCTTTCGTTTGCCCGCTCAAGGTCGATAACACCTTGAAGTGACCGGCCAGCAGCACTGCTTGCACCGGCACACCCAGCTCGCGCGCTACTCCCAGTAACTGCTCAGACAGCGGCCTGAAGTCTTCTATTAATATTGACCCGTGCGGCTGCCCGCCCGTGCTCACCGCCTTCAGCCGCGGCAGTTGCTCACTCGGCGCACCCTCCAACAGGCGTGCGAAGTATTCCCGTGCTGCTTCATCTGCCAGCACGCGCTGCTCCTGCGCGATGAAGTCTCGGTACGTCCAATCTGTTGCAACTGCCTCCGGCTCCTGGCCTTGCAGCAACTGCTGATAGCCGTTGTAGAGTTCTGTTGTCAGCACCGCGCGGCTCCAGCCGTCCAGCACTGCGTGATGGAAGCTCAGCACAAACTGAAAGCTCTCTTCCGTGTGCAGGAAGATGTTCAACTGCCAAAGTGGCCCGCGCTCCCAGTCGAACACGTGCCGCTTGTGCGCCTCGATCCACTCCCGCACATAAGAATCGGGATCGACGTGCGCGCGCAGATCAACTACTTCCAGCGGCAACTCCACTGCTCTGCGTACCAGTTGCAGTGGCCGCTCTCCATCGAGCCGGAACACTGTCCGCAGCACCGGATGCTCTGCCACACACGCCGCGAGTGCCTGCTCAAAGCTCGCCTGGTCCCACGCACACTTCACATGCTCCGCTACGATGTCATGATAGACACCACTGAACTGCTCCAACTGCGTGTGAAACACCATGCCCGTCTGTAACGCAGACATCGGATAAACATCTTCGTAGACGTCTTCATAAGCGTCCCCCAGCGCGTCACGTTCAGCTTCCGTCAACAGCGCAAAGGGTGCGATCTCTTCCTCTGACGATGATTCCTGCGTCGCTAATAGCGCGATGATGATGTCGTTCTTGTGTTTGCTGATCTTGGCTTTTAACTCACTCGGGAAACTGCCTTGCTCAGCAATAAACGCGAGCTGACCATCCTTAATATAGAGGAGTACGCCGCTGGAATTTGCTTCGTTGATAATCTGCTGGACGCTCATTAAAAAATACCCTCTTCGATAGTTTTGCCGGCAGTGGCCCACTTCACTTTTTGCTCAGCCACCTCGTTGCTCATTTTGCTTATCAACGAATCCGCTTGCTGCGTGACGTGCGCCGCCAGTAGCGCGACGGTTTGGTGCTGGAAGATCTCGTTGATACCGAGAGTGAGACCGCGGCTCTTCAGCAGCGCTACCACTCGAATCGACAGAATCGAGTCACCACCCAAACTGAAGAAGTTGTCGTCGATGCCCACCCGCTCGCGCTTCAACACTTCCTGCCATACTTCACACAGTGCCTGCTCCACCGCATTCCGCGGCGCCACGTAAGCGGCCAGTTGACTCTCGCCGTCTGGTGCTGGTAACGCGCGCCGGTCCACCTTGCCATTTGGTGTCAGCGGCAATTCATCCAGCAGCACGAACGCCGACGGCACCATGTACTCCGGCAAACGTGTTTGCAGCGCCTGCCGTAGCTGATTACTCAACTCTGCATCGCTCTGCCGCTCGCCATTCACCGCCACATACGCGACTAAGCGTTTGCGGCCCGGCTCGTCTTCACGCGCCAGCACTACCGCTGCCTTCACTCCTCCCACCGTCTCCAACTGCTGCTCGATCTCGCCCAACTCAATCCGGAACCCGCGCAGCTTCACCTGATCGTCACTGCGCCCCACAAACTGCAACTCTCCACTCCCAAGCCAGCGCACCAGGTCGCCCGTGCGATACAAACGCCCGCCTTCACTGAAGGGATTGTCGATGAACCGCGCTGCCGTCAGCTCCGCCTGGTTCAGATAACCACGTGCTACTCCGGCGCCGCCGATGTACAGCTCACCCACACTCTGCCACGGCAGCAACTGCCGCTCGGCTCCCAGCACGTACAACTCCGTGTTCCCGATCGGCCGCCCGATCGGTGCTGCTGTCAGTCCTTCCAACTGCGCCAGCCCGGTCTCATCACGCAGCCACCAGACACTACAGCCCACCACTGCTTCCGTTGGTCCATACTCGTTGACAAACCGCGCCCGGGGCAGCAACTCCTGCTTCCAGCGCCGCAGCAGCGCCGCACTCAACTGCTCGCCGCCCAGCACCAGCACATGCGCCGCCGTGCCCACCGCCTGCAGCCGCTCCACATACTGCAGCGCCTCCAGGTGTGCCGGGGTCAGTTTGAACAGCTGGTTGCTCTCCGCCGCAAACAGCCGCGCCGCCAACTGCTCCATCAGCCGCTCGTCATCCGCCAGCAACTCCACCCGGCGGCCCACCAGCAGCGGCGCCAGCAATGTCGTCAGCGTCGCGTCAAAGCTCAACGGCGAACTCACTACAGAACCGCTGATGTCTTCATCCAGATACGCAGCCGCCGCATGGCCCAGGTAGTGCCCCAGCCCGCCGTGCTCCACCATCACCCCCTTCGGCCGTCCCGTCGAGCCTGACGTGTACAGGATGTAGGCCAACTGCTCATTGCCCACCGTAGGCGTCACCGCGTCCAACTCACTGCTCTCGGCCAGCCACTGCGAATCTGTGCTCGCCCCATCCATCAGCACCACGTCCACCCCACTGAGCGGCAACTCGGCCATCTGCTCCGACTCCACCAGCACCCACTCCACCCGCGCATCCGCAAGCATGTAGCTCACCCGCTCACTGGGCAGCCCCGGCTCGAGCGGCACGTAGGCCGCACCCGCCTTCAGCACTCCCAGCACGCCGATCAGCAACTCCGGTGAGCGCCGCAGGTACAGACCCACACGCGACTCCACGCCCACTCCTGCCGCCACCAGATAACGCGCCAACCGATCAGAGCGTGCATCCAGCTCTGCATAGCTCAACGTCTGCTCGCCATAGACCACTGCCACCGCCTCAGGTGTCTGCTGCGCCTGCTCCCGGATCTGCTCGTGGATGCACTGCCGCGTGTATTCCACTGCTGGTCCATGTGCGGCTGCTGCCACCTGCTCAAGCTCGGCTGCACTCAACAGCGACTGCGCGCGGTGCGGCTGGTCCAATCCGGTAAGCAGTTGCTCATATGCACGCTGGTAATAACCACTGACCCGCTCCATCAACTCCCGCTCGTACAGCTCCGGGTTGTAGATCAGCATCAGGCTCAGCGTCTCTTCACCCGGCCAGCGTGTTACATCCACATGGAAGTCGAAGTTCGTCTGCTCAAACGCCGACGACCCCAGCACCTCCACCTGCTGCGTCGTCTCACTGGTCATCTCCGCGAACACGTGGAAGTGCGTGTAGTTGAACGTCACTTCATTCAACACCAGCCCTGTCTCTTGCTGGACCTGCGATAGCGGATAACCGCGATAGCTCATGCTGGCCGCATTCAACTGCGCCACGTGATTGATCAGATCACGCCATGAACCCTGGCCCAACTCCAGCGCCTGCGGCAATGAGTTCAGATACAAGCCCAGGCTGCGCTCCGCACCGGCTGTTTCCGGACGCCCGCTGTGCGTCACGCAACTCAGCGCCTTGCTCTGTCCACTGAGCGTGGATAGCACCTTGAAGTGACCCGCCAGCAGCACCGCCTGAATCGGCACCCCAAGCTCACGCGCTACTCCCAGTAACTCTGTCGAGAGCGGCCGGAACTCTTCTATGAATATTGACTCGTTCGGCTGCCCGCCCGTGCTCACCGGCTGCTGCCGCGGCAGTTGCTCACTCGGGGCACCCTCCAGCAGGCGCGCGAAGTATTCACGCGCTGCTTCATCCGCCAGCACCCGCTGCTCCTGCGCGATGAAGTCTCGGTAGGTCCAGTCGGTGGTTACCGCCTCTGCTTCGTGGCGGGTGAGGAGTTGCTGATAACGGTTGTAGAGCTCGGTTGTCAGCACCGCACGGCTCCAGCCGTCCAGCACTGCGTGGTGGAAGCTCAGCACAAACTGGAAGCTCTCTTCCGTGCGCAGGAAGATGTTCAACTGCCACAGCGGCCCCTGCTCCCAGTCGAACACGTGCCGCTTGCGCGCTTCTACCCAGTCCTGCACGTACTGCTCGGCTTCGGCTTCAACTTGCGCGCGCAGGTCTACTACTTCCAGCGGCAGCTCCACTGCTCTGCGCACCAGTTGCAGCGGCCGTTCACCATCCAGCCGGAACACTGTCCGCAGTACCGGATGCTCTGCCACACACGCCGCGAGTGCCTGCTCGAAGCTCACCTGGTCCCACGCACACTTCACGTGCTCCACTACAATGTCGTGATAGACACCACTGAACTGCTCCAACTGTGTGTGGAACACCATGCCTGTTTGCAGCGTTGACATCGGATAAGCGTCTTCGTAGATGTAGCTGTCAGCCAGCTCCGCCCGCTCTGCTGCTGTCAACAGCGCAAACGGCTCCAGCGCCGCGCCTTCACTCTCCACCGCACGTGCCTGCGCCGCCAGCAATGCAATCGTCTGGTGCTGGAAGATGTCGTTGATGCCCAGCGCAATACCGCGGCTCTTCAGCAGTGCGACGACGCGGATCGAGAGAATGGAATCGCCTCCCAGACTGAAGAAGTTGTCTTCGATGCCGATCTGATCGCGGTTGAGCACTTCCTGCCACACCTCACACAGTGCCTGCTCCACCGCATTGCGCGGCGCCACATACTCAGCACTCACACCCTCACCGTCCGGTGCCGGCAGCGCGCGTCGATCTACTTTTCCATTCGGTGTCAGCGGTAGTTCAGTCAGCAGCACGAAGTCGGTCGGCACCATGTAGTGCGGCAGCCGCAGTGCCAGCTCGTCCCGGTACCACGTCACTAACGAAGGCTTCAGCAGCGCCTGCGCTTCTTCATCGGCCGGATATTCGTCAGGCACTACATACGCGACTAAGCGCTTGCGGCCCGGCTCGTCCTCACGCACCAGCACGACGGCTGCCTTCACTCCTCCCACTGTCTCCAACTGCTGCTCGATCTCGCCCAACTCAATCCGGAACCCGCGCAGCTTCACCTGATCGTCACTGCGCCCCATAAACTGCAACTCCCCACTGCCCAGCCAGCGCACCAGGTCGCCCGTGCGATACAAACGCCCACTGCCAAACGGACTCTCGATGAACCGCGCGGCCGTCAGCTCCGCCTGGTTCAGATAACCGCGGGCTACTCCCGCCCCGCCGATGTACAACTCACCCACACTCTGCCACGGCAGCAACTGCCGCTCGGCTCCCAGCACGTACAACTCCGTGTTCCCGATCGGCCGCCCGATCGGCGCTGCTGTCAGGCCCTCCAACTGCGCCAGCCCGGTATCATCCCGAAGCCACCAGACACTGCAGCCCACCACTGCTTCTGTTGGTCCATACTCGTTGACAAACCGCGCCCGGGGCAGCAACTCCTGCTTCCAGCGCCGCAGCAGCGCCGCACTCAACTGCTCACCACCCAGCACCAGCACATGCGCCGCCGTGCCCACCGCCTGCGGCCGCTCCACATACTGCAGCGCCTCCAGGTGCGCCGGGGTTAGCTTGAACAGCTGGTTGCCCTCGGCACTAAACAGCCGCTCCGCCAACTGCTCCATCAGCCGCTCGTCATCTGCCAGCAACTCCACCCGGCGGCCCACCAGCAGCGGCGCCAGCAATGTCGTCAGCGTCGCGTCAAAGCTCAACGGCGAACTCACTACTGAGCCTGCAATCTCTGCCGTCAGGTAAGCAGCCGCCGCATGGCCCAGGTAGTGTCCCAGCCCGCCGTGCTCCACCATCACCCCCTTCGGCCGTCCCGTCGAGCCTGACGTGTACAGGATGTACGCCAACTGCTCGCTGCCTACTGCTGGCATCACCGCGTCTAACTCGCTGCTCTCGGCCAGCCACTGCGGGTCTGTGCTGGCGCCATCCATCAGCACCACGTCCACCCCACTGAGCGGCAACTCGGCCATCTGCTCCGACTCCACCAGCACCCACTCCACCTGCGCATCCGCAAGCATGTAGCTCACCCGCTCACTGGGCAGCCCTGGCTCGAGCGGCACGTAGGCCGCTCCTGCCTTCAGCACTCCCAGCACGCCGATCAGCAACTCCGGTGAGCGCCGCAGGTACAGTCCGACACGCGACTCCACACCCACTCCCGCTGCCACCAGATAGCGCGCCAGTCGCTCTGCTTTCTCGTCCAGCTCTGCATAGCTCAGTGTCTGCTCACCATAGACCACGGCCACGGCCTCAGGTGTCTGCTGCGCCTGCTCCCGGATCTGCTCGTGTATGCACTGCTGCGTGTATTCCACTGCTGGTCCATGTGCGGCTGCTGCCACCTGCTCAAGCTCGGCTGCACTCAACAGCGACTGCGCCTGGTGTGGCTGGTCCAACCCGGTAAGCAACTGCTCGTAGGCACGCTGGTAATAACCATGCACCCGCTCCATCAACTCCCGCTCGTACAGCTCCGGGTTGTAGATCAGCATCAGGCTCAGCGACTCCTGCCAACGCGCCACATCCACATGGAAATCGAAGTTCGTCTGCTCGAACCCAAACGAACCCAGCACTTCAAACGGCTGCTGTTGTGCCGCTTCACTGGCCATCTCCGCAAACACATGGAAGTGCGTGTAGTTGAACGTGATCTCGTTAAGAACTAAACCGGTCTCCTGCTGGATCTGTGAGAGTGGATAGCCGCGATAGCTCATGCTTGCAGCATTGAGCTGTGCTACCTCATTGATCAGATCACGCCATGAACCTTGGTCCAACTCCAGCGCCTGCGGCAACGAGTTCAGATACAGTCCCAGGCTGCGCTCGCCTCCCGCTGTTTCCGGACGCCCGTTGTGCGTCACACAACTCAGCGCTTTCGTTTGCCCGCTCAAGGTCGATAACACCTTGAAGTGACCGGCCAGCAGCACTGCTTGTACCGGCACACCCAGCTCGCGCGCTACTCCCAGTAACTGCTCAGACAGCGGCCTGAAGTCTTCTATTAATATTGACCCGTGCGGCTGCCCGCCCGTGCTCACCGCCTTCAGCCGCGGCAGTTGCTCACTCGGCGCACCCTCCAACAGGCGCGCGAAGTATTCCCGTGCTGCTTCATCTGCCAGCACGCGCTGCTCCTGCGCGATGAAGTCCCGGTACGTCCAGTCCGTGGTAACCGGCTCTGACTCCTGGCCTTGCAGCAACTGCTGATAACGGTTGTACAGTTCTGTTGTCAGCACTGCACGGCTCCAGCCGTCCAGCACTGCGTGATGGAAGCTCAGTACAAACTGAAAGCTCTCTGCCGTGCGCAGGAAGATGTTCAACTGCCACAACGGCCCCTGCTCCCAGTCGAACACGTGCCGCTTGCGTGCTTCTACCCAGTCCTGCACGTACTGCTCGGCATCGGCATCTGCCTGCTCGCGCAGGTCTACCACTTCCAACGGCAGCTCCACTGCTCTGCGCACCAGTTGCAGCGGCCGCTCACCATCCAGCCGGAACACTGTCCGCAGTACCGGATGCTCTTCGATGGAAGCGGTCAGTGCTTGTTCGAAGCTCACTTGCTCCCACGCACACTTCACGTGCTCCGCTACAATGTCGTGATAGACACCACTGAACTGTTCCAACTGCGTGTGGAACACCATCCCCGTTTGCAGCGTTGACATCGGATAAGCGTCTTCGTAGATCGCTTCGTAACCTTCGCCTAACTCCGCCCGCTCTGCTTCAGTCAGCAGCGCAAACGGCTCCAGCACCGCACCTTCACTCTCCACCGCACGTGCCTGCGCGGCCAGCAACGCGATCGTCTGGTGCTGGAAGATGTCGTTGATGCCCAGCGCAATGCCGCGGCTCTTCAGCAGTGCGACGACACGAATCGACAGAATCGAGTCACCACCCAGACTGAAGAAGTTGTCTTCGATGCCCACCCGCTCGCGCTTCAGCACTTCCTGCCATACTTCACACAGTGCCTGCTCCACCGCATTGCGCGGCGCAACATACGCAGCCACTACACCCTCACCGTCCGGCGCTGGCAGTGCTCGCCGGTCCACCTTCCCGTTCACCGTCAACGGCAACTCATCCAGCAGCACGATACGCCGATGGCACCATGTACTCCGGCAAGCGTGTTTGCAGCGCCTGCCGTAGCTGATTACTCAGCTCTGCCTCACTGGTCTCTGCCGCTCGCCATTCACCGCCACATACGCGACTAAGCGCTTGCGGCCGGGCTCATCCTCCCGCGCCAGCACTACCGCCGCCTTCACTCCGGCCACCGTCTCCAACTGCTGCTCGATCTCGCCCAACTCAATCCGGAACCCGCGCAGCTTCACCTGATCGTCACTGCGCCCTACAAACTGCAACTCCCCACTCCGCAAGCCACCGCACCAGATCGCCCGTGCGATACAAACGGCCGCTTCACAGAACGGATTCTCGATGAACCGCGCTGCCGTCAGCTCCGCCTGGTTCAGATAACCGCGTGCTACTCCCGCCCCGCCGATGTACAGCTCACCCACACTCTGCCACGGCAGCAACTGCCGCTCGGCTCCCAGCACGTACAACTCCGTGTTCCCGATCGGCCGTCCGATCGGTGCTGCTGTCAGTCCTTCCAACTGCGCCAGCTCGGTATCATCCCGCAGCCACCAGACACTGCAGCCCACCACTGCTTCTGTTGGTCCATACTCGTTGACAAACCGCGCTCGCGGCAGCAACTCCTGCTTCCAGCGCCGCAGCAGCGCCGCACTCAGTTGCTCACCGCCCAGCACCAGCACATGCGCCGCACGACCCACCGCCTGCGGCCGCTCCACATACTGCAGCGCCTCCAGGTGTGCCGGGGTCAGCTTGAACAGCTGGTTGCTCTCCGCCGCAAACAGCCGCGCCGCCAACTGCTCCATCAGCCGCTCGTCATCCGCCAGCAACTCCACCCGGCGGCCCACCAGCAACGGCGCCAGCAACGTCGTCAGCGTCGCGTCAAAGCTCAACGGCGAACTCACTACTGAGCCTGCTATCTCTGCCGTCAGGTAGGCAACCGCTGCATGGCCCAGGTAGTGCCCCAGCCCGCCATGCTCCACCATCACCCCCTTCGGCCGCCCCGTCGATCCCGACGTGTACAGGATGTACGCCAACTGCTCACTGCCCACCGCGGGCATCACCGCCTCTAACTCACTGCTCTCAGCCAGCCACTGCGGGTCTGTGCTCGCGCCATCCATCAGCACCACGTCCACACCGCTGAGCGGCAACTCGGCCATCTGCTCCGACTCCACCAGCACCCACTCCACCCGCGCATCCGCAAGCATGTAGCTCACCCGCTCACTGGGCAGTCCCGGCTCGAGCGGCACGTAGGCCGCACCTGCCTTCAGCACTCCCAGCACCCCGATCAGCAACTCCGGTGAGCGCCGCAGGTACAGGCCCACACGCGACTCCACGCCCACTCCTGCCGCCACCAGATAACTCGCCAACCGATCAGAACGTGCATCCAGCTCGGCATAGTTCAGTGTCTGCTCGCCATAGACCACTGCCACCGCCTCAGGTGTTCGCTGCGCCTGCTCCCGGATCTGCTCGTGGATACACTGCGGCGTGTATTCCACTGCTGGTCCATGTGCGGCTGCTTCCACCTGCTCAATCTCGGCTACGCTCAACAACGGCTGTACCTGGTGCGGCTGATCCAACCGCGCCAGCATCTGCTCATAGGCGCGCTGGTAATAACCACTCACGCGTTCGATCAACTCCCGCTCGTACAGCTCCGGGTTGTAGATCAGCGTCATGCTTAGCGAGTCATCACTCACCCAACGCATCACATCCACGTGAAAATCAAAGTTGGTCTGCTCAAACGCCGATGAACTCAATAACTCCACCTGCTCGCTCGCCATCTCCGCGAACACATGGAAGTGTGTGTAGTTGAACGTGACCTCGTTTAGAACCAATCCAGTCTCTTGCTGGACCTGCGAGAGCGGATAACCGCGATACGACATACTGGCAGCATTGAGTTGTGCCACGTCATTGATCAGATCACGCCAGCTGCCGCCATCCAACTCAATCGCTTGCGGCAACGAGTTCAAATACAGCCCGAGGCTGCGCTCCGCACCCGCTGTTTCCGGACGCCCGTTGTGCGTCACACAGCTCAGCGCTTTCGTCTGTCCACTCAAAGTCGATAACACTTTGAAGTGCCCAGCCAACAGCACCGCTTGCACCGGCACACCCAACTCCCGCGCCAACTCAATCAACTGTCTCGACAGCGGCGCGAACCCCTGCAACACAATCGACTCATGGGCCACGCCCGTACTCACCGCCTGTTGCCGCGGCAATTGCTCGCTCGGCGCACCGTCCAGCAGGCGCGCAAAGTATTCCCGTGCTGCTTCATCCGCCAGCACCCGCTGCTCCTGCGCGATGAACTCACGGTACGTCCAGTCTGTTGCAGCCGCCTTCGGCTCCTGGCCCAACAGCAACTGCTGATAACGGTTGTAGAGTTCCGTCGTCAGCACCGCACGACTCCAGCCGTCCAATACTGCGTGATGAAAACTGAGAACGAATTGAAAACTCTCGTCCGTGCGCAGGAAGATGTTCAACTGCCAAAGTGGTCCACGCTCCCAGTCGAACACGTGCCGCTTGCGTGCTTCGATCCACTCTTGCACATAAGATTCCGGATCGACGTGCTCCCGCAGATCAACTACTTCCAACGGCAGTTCGAATGCCCTGCACACAAGCTGCAACGGCCGATCGCTATCCAGCCGGAACACTGTCCGCAGCACCGGATGCTCTTCAACACACGCCGCCAATGCTTGCTCAAAGCTCGCCTGGTCCCACGGGAACTTCACATGTTCCGCCACCATATCGTGGTAGACGCCATTGAACTGTTCCCGCTCGGTATGAAAAACCATCCCCGCCTGCAATGCAGACATCGGATAAGCATCTTCATAGACGTCCGGATCCACACCGCTGCGCTCCGCTTCAGTCAACAACGCAAACGGAATCCGGGCCTTCAAAACCGCGACCAACTGTTCCTTGTGCCGCTTGATGTTCTCGATCAAGTAATCATTCAAGAAGCTCTTGTCGCCCCTGATGCGAAGACCGTCCTGGCCGGCTAGACCAAGCTTGACTCCCTTACTATCCAGAACATCCAACAGTTCTTTGACTGCACTCATAGCTATTTGTCTCGTTAAACCTGTATGCCCTATAACTAAAAACTTAACCTATTGATCTCAGGAATGGACCAATCGAAGTAGTCAGTCGCAAGCGAAGATCATTCACTGTTAAGAAGTCGCGAGAGATGCGCATCGACTCCAGTATCTGGCCCATCGGTGCACCGTTGTTCGCGGTCTCAACAATCTTCCGCATCTCGGGTTTCGCGGGCATACCCGGGTACGGCAATGGCGAATTCACCTTCGTGTATTTGTTATCTTTGCTCAGAATGTAAGAACGCCGGCCCACCGAGTTTGACTTGAAACGCGTCCTGAGAAACGAATCACAGATTTCCTGTTCTGACTTTCTCTCGGCCGGACTATCCGTGCGCTTCAGGTACATCCACAGGTAAGGTGAGTTCTCACACAAGAGGAGATTTGTAATTTGCCAGCGGCGCGAATCGGGAAGTTTCTCGTAAGCTTGTTGAAGCTCTGGCTGGAGGAAGCGCATGTTCCATGAGATATTTCCGACTCCTCTATCCAAAGCGTTGGGAGTAGGCGTTACATACTCGAGCCCACAACGCTGGGCCATATCTTCCAACGTCTCAACCGTGTAACTATTTTCAACCGGTTGCATTAACGCATCCGCGATCGCGACGTCAGGCGAACCTTTGAACTGACTCACGAATTGCTGCATCAGTCCGACAGCGGGAAACTTGTCCATCAGCGCTCGTGTAACAGACAGTTCTTTGTCAAAGTCGGGCGTCGTTTCCGTGCCGGCGAGCAGTCGAACAGCTTTTTGGAAGGCAGACGTGAGAATGCGATGGTAACGATTGTAGACCATCAGTTCGAGCACACCGGTCGGTTTGAGAGCCTTCGCGAGTTGCTGAAGCGTGGCTTCAGGTTCGGCGTTGTGATGGATCACGCCCGTGCAGATTATGTAATCAAACTGTTCCTTGTATTCGGCCTCATTGATGCTCTCGTTACGCAGCTCGAGATTAGTGCAGCCGAGATCCTCTGCCGTTGAAGCACAAAGCTTGAGTGACGAAGGGGAGAGATCCGAACCACGCACGCTCGCGGTCGGAAAATTTAGTGCGGTGATAGCTGCCTGATTGGTCCCGCAACCCGCAACCCAGATTTTGGGATTAGGTGGGACCATGTCGTGAGTCCAGCTTCCGAGATTTTGGTTGAGAACGATGCGCGCGAAATCCGGATCAGCGGCGCTGTCGAGCGCCCGCGGCCTCCACGGGTAGGGGAACTGACTGTAGAAGGCGCTGTTGAGCTGATCGACTGCGTCGCGTGCAGTCGCTAAAGACAAGTTATCGTCGATGGTATCTGTAATTGCCATGGAACCTCTTTCAGAGAATTGCTTCAATCATGTTTTCGTTGAGTTCATCGCGCTCGCTGATGAGCATTTGCGCGATCTGGTTAGTGTCTATAAATGTTTCCGATTCGGGCAGAGTTTCGCGCGCCTGAGTGGCGAGTAAAGCGATCGTCTGGTACTGGAAGATGTCGTTGATGCCGAGTGCGATACCGCGACTCTTCAGCATCGCCACTACTCGAATCGAGAGAATGGAATCGCCACCAAGACTGAAGAAGTTGTCTTCTATGCCGATCTGATCGCGGTTCAGCACTTCCTGCCACACTTCGCACAGTGCTTGCTCCACCGCATTGCGTGGCGCGACGTAGAACGCGAGTTCCATGTCACTCTCTGGAGCCGGCAGCGCTCGTCGATCTACCTTGCCGTTTGGTGTCAGCGGCAGTTCAGTCAGCAGCACGAAGTCGGTTGGCACCATGTAGTGCGGCAGCCGTAGTGCCAGCTCATCCCGGTACCATGTCACTAACGAAGGCTTCAGCAGCGCCTGCGCTTTTTCATCGGCCGGGTATTCGTCAGGCACTACATAAGCAACCAGCCGCTTGCGCTCGAGTTCGTCTTCACGCGCCAGCACGACGGCTGCCTTCACTCCGGCCACCGTCTCCAACTGCTGCTCGATCTCGCCCAACTCAATCCGGAACCCGCGCAGCTTCACCTGATCGTCACTGCGCCCCACAAACTGCAACTCCCCACTCCCAAGCCACCGCACCAGATCGCCCGTGCGATACAAACGCCCGCCTTCACTGAAGGGACTGTCGATGAACCGCGCTGCCGTCAGCTCCGCCTGGTTCAGATAACCGCGGGCTACGCCCGCCCCGCCGATGTACAACTCACCCACACTCTGCCACGGCAGCAACTGCCGCTCGGCTCCCAGCACGTACAACTCCGTGTTCCCGATCGGCCGCCCGATCGGCGCCGCCGTCAGTCCTTCCAACTGCTTCAGCCCGGTCTCATCCCGCAGCCACCACACACTGCAGCCCACCACTGCTTCCGTTGGTCCATACTCGTTGACAAACCGCGCCCGGGGCAGCAACTCCTGCTCCCACCGCCGCAGCAGTACCGCACTCAACTGCTCACCACCCAGCACCAGCACGTGCGCCACCGTGCCCACTGCCTGTGGCCGCTCCACATACTGCAGCGCCTCCAGGTGTGCCGGTGTCAGTTTGAACAGCTTGTTGTTGCTCTCGGCCGAAAACAGCCGCGCCGCCAACTGCTCCATCAGCCGCTCGTCATCCGCCAGCAACTCCACCCTGCGCCCCACCAGCAGCGGCGCCAGCAACGTCGTCAGCGTCGCATCAAAGCTCAATGGCGAACTCACTACTGAGCCTTCAATCTCTGCCGTCAGATAGGCAGCCGCCGCATGGCCCAGGTAGTGCGCCAAACCGCCGTGCTCCACCATCACGCCCTTCGGTCGTCCCGTCGAGCCTGACGTGTACAGGATGTAGGCCAACTGCTCCCTACCCACTGCGGGCGTCACCGCGTCCAACTCACTGCTCTCAGCCAGCCACTCCGGATCTGTGCTCGCGCCATCCATCAGCACCACGTCCACGCCACTGAGCGGCAACTCCGCCATCTGCTCCGACTCCACCAGCACCCACTCCACCTGCGCATCACCGAGCATGTAGCTCACCCGCTCACTGGGCAGTCCCGGCTCGAGCGGCACGTAGGCCGCACCTGCCTTCAACACTCCCAGCACGCCGATCAGCAACTCCGGCGAGCGCCGCAGGTACAGGCCCACCCGCGACTCCACGCCCACTCCGGCCGCCACCAGATAGCGCGCCAGTCGCTCTGCTTTCTCGTCCAGTTCTGCATAGCTCAGTGTCTGCTCGCCATAGACCACCGCCATGGCCTCAGGTGTCTGCTGCGCCTGCTCTTGGATCTGCTCGTGGATGCATTGCGATGCGTATTCCACCACTGGTCCATGTGCGGCTGCTTCCACCTGCTCAATCTCTGCCGCACTTAACAGCGACTGCGCCTGGTGTGATTGGTCCAACCCGGTCAGCATCTGCTCGTACGCGCGCTGGTAGTAACCACTCACTCGCTCGATCAACTCTCGCTCGTATAGCTGGGTGTTGTAGATCAACATTAGCCTCAGCGAGTCATCATCCAAGCCGCGTGCGACGTCCACGTGAAAATCGAAGTTTGTTTGCTCGAACCCAAACGAACCCAGCACCTCAAACGGCTGCTGCGCCGTATCAGTCATCTCCCCGAAGACGTGATAGTGGGTGTAGTTGAATGTGATCTCGTTTAGGACCAACCCGGTCTCTTGCTGGATCTGTGACAGCGGATAACCGCGGTAAGACATACTGGCCGCATTCAACTGCGCCACGTCATTGATCAGATCGCGCCATGAACCATGGCCCAGCTCCAGTGCCTGTGGCAACGAGTTGAGATATAGCCCGAGGCTGTGCTCGCCTCCCGCTGTTTCCGGCCGACCGTTGTGTGTCACGCAACTAAGTGCCTTGCTCTGTCCACTGAGCGTGGATAGCACCTTGAAGTGACCCGCCAGCAGCACTGCCTGAATCGGCACACCCAGCTCGCGGGCTACTCCCAGCAACTGTCGTGAGAGGGGCGCGAACTCTTTCACCGGTAACCACTCACGCGTTTCAGTATCCAAGTGCGTGCTCACCCGCTTGGACCGCGGCAATTGCTCACTCGGAGCGTCTTCCAACATGCGTGCGAAGTATTGTCGCGCTGCTTCGTCCGAGAGCACGCGCTGCTCCTGCGCAATGAAGTCTCGGTACGTCCAGTCGGTGGTTACAGCCTCCGGCTCCTGCTGTGTGAGGAGTTGCTGGTAGCGGTTGTAGAGTTCGGTGGTCAGCACCGCACGGCTCCAGCCGTCCAGCACCGCGTGATGGAAGCTCAGTACAAACTGGAAGCTATCTTCCGTGCGCAGGAAGATGTTCAACTGCCACAACGGCCCCTGCTCCCAGTCGAACACGTGCCGCTTGCGTGCTTCGATCCACTCTTGCACATAAGACTCGGCATCTGCTTGCTCGCGCAGGTCTACCACTTCCAACGGCAGCTCCACTGCTCTGCGCACCAGTTGCAGCGGCCGCTCGCCAGCCAGCCGGAACACGGTCCGCAGCACCGGATGCTCTGCCACACACGCTGCCAACGCCTGCTCGAAGCTCGCCTGGTCCCACGCACACTTCACGTGCTCCGCTACGATGTCGTGATACACGCCGCTGAACTGCTCCAACTGCGTGTGAAACACCATGCCCGTCTGCAGCGTCGACATCGGATACGCGTCTTCATAGATCGCTTCGTAACCTTCGCCTAACCCTGCACGCTCTGCTGCTGTCAACAGCGCAAACGGCTCCAGCACCGCGCCTTCACTCTCCACCGCACGTGCCTGCGCCGCCAGCAACGCGATCGTCTGGTGCTGGAAGATGTCGTTGATGCCCAGGGCAATGCCGCGGCTCTTCAGCAGCGCTACCACGCGGATCGACAGAATCGAGTCACCACCCAGACTGAAGAAGTTATCTTCGATGCCTACCCGCTCGCGCTTCAGCACTTCCTGCCATACTTCACACAGTGCCTGCTCCACCGCATTGCGCGGTGCCACATACGCGACCAACTGACTCTCGCCCTCCGGCGCTGGTAATGCGCGCCGGTCCACCTTGCCGTTCACCGTCAACGGCAACTCATCCAGCAGCACGAACGCCGACGGCACCATGTACTCCGGCAAGCGTGTTTGCAGCGCCTGCCGTATCTGATTGCTCAACTCTGCATCACTCGTAGTCTGTCGCTCGCCATTCACCGCCACATACGCGACTAAGCGCTTGCGGCCCGGCTCGTCTTCACGCGCCAGCACGACGGCTGCCTTCACCCCGACCACCGTCTCCAACTGCTGCTCGATCTCGCCCAACTCAATCCGGAACCCGCGCAGCTTCACCTGATCGTCACTGCGCCCCACAAACTGCAACTCCCCACTCCCAAGCCACCGCACCAGGTCGCCCGTGCGATACAAACGCCCGCCTTCACTGAAGGGACTCTCGATGAACCGCGCTGCCGTCAGCTCCGCCTGGTTCAGATAACCGCGGGCTACTCCGGCGCCGCCGATGTACAACTCACCCACACTCTGCCACGGCAGCAACTGCCGCTCGGCTCCCAGCACGTACAACTCCGTGTTCCTGATCGGCCGCCCAATCGGCGCCGCCGTCAGTCCTTCCAACTGCGCCAGCCCGGTCTCATCCCGCAGCCACCAGACACTACAGCCCACCACTGCTTCCGTTGGTCCATACTCGTTGACAAACCGTGCCCGCGGCAGCAACTCCTGCTTCCAGCGCCGCAGCAGCGCCGCACTCAACTGCTCGCCGCCCAGCACCAGCACATGTGCCGCCGTGCCCACCGCCTGCGGCCGCTCCACATACTGCAGCGCCTCCAGGTGTGCCGGGGTCAGCTTGAACAGCTGGTTGCTCTCCGCCGCAAACAGCCGCGCCGCCAACTGCTCCATCAGCCGCTCGTCATCCGCCAGCAACTCCACCCGGCGGCCCACCAGCAGCGGCGCCAGCAATGTCGTCAGCGTCGCATCAAAGCTCAATGGCGAACTCACTACTGAGCCTTCAATCTCTGCCGTCAGGTACGCAGCCGCCGCATGGCCCAGGTAGTGCCCCAGCCCGCCGTGCTCCACCATCACGCCCTTCGGCCGTCCCGTCGAACCTGACGTGTACAGGATGTAGGCCAACTGCTCATTGCCCACCGCTGGCGTCACCGCGTCCAACTCACTGATCTCGGCCAGCCACTCCGGATCTGTGCTGGCGCCATCCATCAGCACCACGTCCACCCCACTGAGCGGCAACTCGGCCATCTGCTCCGACCCCACCAGCACCCACTCCACCCGCGCATCCGAAAGCATGTAGCTCACCCGCTCACTGGGCAGTCCCGGCTCCAGCGGCACGTAGGCCGCACCCGCCTTCAGCACTCCCAGCACGCCGATCAGCAACTCCGGCGAGCGCCACAGGTACAAGCCCACCCGCGACTCCACACCCACTCCCGCCGCTACCAGATAACGCGCCAACCGATCAGAGCGAGCATCCAACTCCGCATAGCTCAACGTCTGCTCGCCATAGACCACCGCCACGGCTTCAGGTGTCTGCTGCGCCTGCTCCCGGATCACCTCGTGTATGCACTGCGGCGCATACGTCACTGCTGGTCCATGTGCCGCCTCCTGCACTGCCGCTACTTCCGTTGCACTCAACAGCGACTGCTCCTGGTGCGGCTGGTCCAACCCGGTAAGCAACTGCTCATACGCGCGCTGGTAATAACCACGCACGCGCTCGATCAACTCCCGCTCGTACAGCTCCGGGTTGTAGATCAGCGTCATGCTTAGCGAGTCATCACTCAACCAACGCATCACGTCCACGTGAAAATCAAAGTTGGTCTGCTCAAATGCTGACGATCCCAGCACCTCAAACGGCTGCGCCGAGTCATTCATCTCGCCAAAGACGTGATAATGCGTGTAGTTAAAGGTGATCTCGTTTAGGACCAGTCCGGTCTCTTGCTGGATCTGTGAGAGTGGATAGCCGCGATAGCTCATGCTGGCAGCATTGAGTCGCGCTACTTCATTGATCAGATCGCGCCAACTACCGCTGCCCAACTCAATCGCTTGCGGCAACGAGTTCAGATACAGTCCCAGGCTACGCTCTGCGCCCGCTGTTTCGGGACGCCCGTTGTGCGTCACACAGCTCAGCGCTTTCGTCTGCCCACTCAAAGTCGACAACACTTTGAAATGCCCAGCCAGCAGCACTGTTTGCACCGGCACGCCAAGCTCACGCGCCAACTCCAACAATTGTCTCGACAGCGGCGCGAACCCCTGCAACACAATCGACTCATGGACCACGCCCGTACTCACCGCCTTCTGCCGCGGCAGTTGCTCGCTCGGTGCACCCTCCAGCAGGCGCGCGAAGTATTCCCGTGCTGCTTCGTCCGCCAGCACGCGCTGCTCCTGCGCGATGAAGTCTCGATATGTCCAGTCTGTTGTTACCGGTTCTGCTTCCTGGCTTGTGAGGAGTTGCTGGTAGCGGTTGTAGAGCTCAGTTGTCAGCACCGCACGGCTCCAGCCGTCCAGCACCGCGTGATGGAAACTCAGTACAAACTGGAAGCTCTCTTCCGTGCGCAGGAAGATGTTCAACTGCCACAACGGTCCCTGCTCCCAGTCGAACACGTGCCGCTTGCGTGCTTCTACCCAGTCCTGCACGTACTGCTCGGCTTCGGCATCTGCTTGCGGGCGCAGGTCAACTACTTCCAGCGGCAACTCCACTGCTCTGCGCACCAGTTGCAGCGGCCGCTCGCCATCCAGCCGGAACACTGTCCGCAGCACCGGATGCTCTGCCACACACGCTGTCAACGCCTGCTCGAAGCTCGCCTGGTCCCACGCACACTTCACGTGCTCCACTACAATGTCGTGATAGACGCCACTGAACTGCTCCAACTGGGTGTGGAACACCATGCCTGTTTGCAGCGTTGACATCGGATACGCGTCTTCGTAGATGTAGCTGTCAGCCAGCTCTGCGCGCTCCGCTTCTGTCAACAGCGCAAACGGCTCCAGCGCCGCGCCTTCGCTCTCCACCGCACGTGCCTGCGCGGCCAGCAACGCAATCGTCTGGTGCTGGAAGATGTCGTTGATCCCCAGCGCAATGCCGCGGCTCTTCAGCAGCGCTACCACGCGGATCGACAGAATCGAGTCACCACCCAGACTGAAGAAGTTGTCTTCGATGCCCACCCGCTCGCGCTTCAGCACTTCCTGCCATACTTCACACAGTGCCTGCTCCACCGCATTGCGTGGCGCGACATACGCTGCTAGTTGACTCTCGCCCTCCGGTGCTGGTAACGCCCGCCGGTCCACCTTGCCGTTCACCGTCAACGGCAACTCATCCAGCAGCACGAACGCCGATGGCACCATGTACTCCGGCAAACGTGTTTGCAGCGCCTGCCGTAGCTGGTTGCTCAACTCTGCATCACTCTGCCGCTCGCCATTCACGGCCACATACGCGACTAAGCGCTTGCGCCCCGGCTCATCCTCACGCGCCAGCACTACCGCCGCCTTCACTCCTCCCACCGTCTCCAACTGCTGCTCGATCTCACCCAACTCTATCCGGAACCCGCGCAGCTTCACCTGATCGTCACTGCGCCCCACAAACTGCAACTCCCCACTCCCAAGCCACCGCACCAGATCTCCCGTGCGATACAAACGACCGCCTTCACTGAAGGGACTGTCGATGAACCGCGCTGCCGTCAGCTCCGCCTGGTTCAGATAACCACGCGCTACTCCCGCACCGCCGATGTACAGCTCACCCACACTCTGCCACGGCAGCAACTGCCGCTCGGCTCCCAGCACGTACAACTCCGTGTTCCCGATCGGCCGCCCGATCGGTGCTGTCAGTCCTTCCAACTGCGCCAGCCCGGTCTCATCTCGCAGCCACCAGACACTACAGCCCACCACTGCTTCCGTTGGTCCATACTCGTTGACAAACCGCGCCCGCGGCAGCAACTCCTGCTTCCAGCGCCGCAGCAGCGCCGCACTCAGTTGCTCACCGCCCAGCACCAGCACATGCGCCGCACGACCCACCGCCTGTGGCCGCTCCACATACTGCAGCGCCTCCAGGTGTGCCGGGGTCAGCTTGAACAGCTGGTTGCCGTTAGCCGCAAACAGCCGCTCCGCCAACTGCTCCATCAGCCGCTCGTCATCCGCCAGCAACTCCACCCGGCGGCCCACCAGCAACGGCGCCAGCAACGTCGTCAGCGTCGCGTCAAAGCTCAACGGCGAACTCACTACCGAGCCTGCAATCTCTGCCGTCAGATAGGCAGCCGCCGCATGGCCCAGGTAGTGCGCCAAACCGCCGTGCTCCACCATCACGCCCTTCGGCCGTCCCGTCGAGCCCGACGTGTACAGGATGTAGGCCAACTGCTCGCTTCCTACCGCTGGCATCACCGCGTCTAACTCGCTGCTCTCGGCCAGCCACTGCGGCTCTGTGCTCGCGCCATCCATCAGCACCACGTCCACACCACTGAGCGGCAACTCCGCCATCTGCTCCGACTCCACCAGCACCCACTCCACCCGCGCATCCGCAAGCATGTAGCTCACCCGCTCACTCGGCAGCCCCGGCTCCAGCGGCACGTAGGCCACACCCGCCTTCAGCACGCCCAGCACTCCGATCAGCAACTCCGGTGAGCGCCGCAGGTACAGTCCTACACGCGACTCCACGCCCACTCCCGCCGCCACCAGATAACGCGCCAACCGATCAGAGCGTGCATCCAGCTCGGCATAGCTCAGTGTCTGCTCGCCATGGACCACCGCCACGGCCTCAGGTGTCTGCTGCGCCTGCTCCCGGATCTGCTCGTGGATACACCGTCCGTCAGAAACAACACGCGGTCCCTGTCCAGCCGCAAGCACCTGCGCCGCTTGCCCTTCCGTCAACAACCTGACATCCCTAACCCGCTCGCACTCCGGCAACTGCTGCAACACGCGAACGAACTGGTCCAACACTCCACTGACAGTCGCCGCGTTGAACCGATCGCCAAAGTAGTTGCACACCACCTGCAACGACTCGCCCTGGAACAACGACAGCGCCAACGGATACGTATCCTGGATGTCTGCGCCGATCTCCCCGATCCTTACCGATCCGGCCGAGGCTTCTACCGCCTTCGATAAATCAAGCGCGTAGTTCTCAAACACCAACAGGCTCTCGAATAACGGCGCACCTGCACCCAAACGACTCTGTTTCTGGATCTCCGGCAAAGCGAGATATCCAAACTCCTGACTACGCTGAAACGTCGCATGCAATCTCTTTATTGTTTCCGCAAGAGATTCATTCCCTTCGAGGCTCACGTTGACAGGTATGCTGTTGATGAACAGTCCTACCATGCGATCGATTTCCGACACCTCTGCCAAACGGCCCGAGATCACCGCGCCAAACGTCACCCTCTGCTGACCGGCATAGCCACGCAGCACAATGCTCCAGGCTAGTTGCAGTAGAGTATTGACGGTTGTGTGATGACGCTTTGCGAATGCCCGCAACCGCGCTGTGTCGCTGGGGCTCAGGCTCGTTTCTTGCTTCAGGTGAATAGGTTTTCGAGAACGTGCGGGCCCGTCGTAAGGCAACTGCGTTACTTCATCAACGTCACTCAAGTAAGCTTGCCAGTAGCCACACGCTTTTTCCTGATCCTGGTGCAATAGCCAGTCGATATAACGAGCGTAATCCGGTGCTGGTGCTAATGCCGCTGCTGACGACCGCTCCAGCGCGTCGTACACTTCCATCACTTCACGATAGACAAGCGAGATGCTCCAGCCGTCCAGCAGACTGTGGTGATGACTCCACAACAGCCAGTACCGATTGTCGGTGAGCCGAAACACGCTAATCCGCATTAGCGGCGCTTCTGTTGCTTCGAATCCCTTCGCTTTGTCCGCTCTCCTGTACTCTTCAAACCGTGCGCTCTGTTCAGCCGCAGAAAGCCCCCGCAAGTCTTCCAGATGCCAGGGCAGCGAGACCTGCTTGAGCACCAGTTGCTGTTGTAAGTCACCTTCACCAACGAAGGCTGTGCGCAACATCGCATGCCGTTCAACAATCGTCTGCCACGCTTGTTGCAACAGCTCCAACTGCAAATCTCCCTCGAGCGTGGGATATATCTGCGTCACGTAGGCCTCGCGATCCATGAGGCTATGAAACAGCATCCCCTTCTGCATCGCGGTTGCCGGATACAACTGCTCGATGTCGTATCTCTTCTGCAACTCGTCGAGCATCGACTGATCAACTGTCGCCAGCGGAAAATCACGAGGCGTGTAATAGCCTTCACTGCTCTCGCGCGCGTGTGCGATCAAAGCGCGCAATGCTTCCCGGAGCGAGTTTGCCAACGCTTCGATCGTGACTTCGCTGAAATGTCTCTCGCTGTAATCAAGCCGGAAACGTAGCGCGCCTGCTGTTACTGATCCGCTCAGGCAGAGTGCGTGGTTGCGCAAATGATGAGGACTAATTGAATCGCCGGTGAATTCGCCCGCCAACGCAAAAGACGAATCCGCCTTCAACATCTGATGGAAATCGGATTGATACTTGAACAGTAATACCGGTGGGTCATTCGCTTCGGCGGCGATCAAGGTCTGATCACCAAGCAGATGCCGCAGTAGTCCATAGCCAACGCCCTGGTGCGGCACCGCTCGGTATTGGTCTTTGACAGACTTGATCCCTGCTGTAATGCCACCTTGGTCGTTGTGCAGCACAAGCGGATAACTCGTGGTGAAACAGCCAACGATGTCCGCTGCATTTATTCCAGGCAAGAGATCGTCGCGTCCCTGTTCCTCCAACGTTATGCGCACACGACTCTGACCCGACCACTGCCGCAACGCGAGATATACCGCTGCCAACAGCAGTTCATTGATCTGTGCGTGATACGTCGCAGTGCAGTGCTCCAGTAGCGCGGTGGTCTCTTCGACGCTTAGTTCTACCGGCACCGTCCGCACACTGGCATAAGTAGCTGCGTCCAGCGACGGCATAGGCCCATCGCCCAACTTCTCCGCACACGACTCGTGCCAGTATTCACGTTCACGCTGCAACGCATCTGCCTGCGCATAAGCAGACAGCGCTTGACCCCACTGTTGATACGAGAGATGTTTGACAGCAAACTGTATTGGACCACCGGCATGGACCTGCCGGTAAGCATCATCGAGGTCACGCAGCAATACGCGCCACGAGATCTCATCGACTATCAATTGATGAATTACCAGGAATAGATGTCCTGGTTGCTGTGCCTGGTTATGGAAGTACACAGCCCGGAACAATGGTCCATGGTTGATATCAAGACTGCGGTGATAATGTGCGCATCGTTCGTTAATGAACTCGGAGTGCAGCGTCACATCTTCGGGCAGCGTTTCGATCACACAACTCTCTGATACCATCGCCGGCGTCAATGGCGCATAGGCAGCGCTCCACACGCTATCGGTAATCGTGAAGCGCAAGCGTAGTGCCTCGTGTTGGCGATAGAGAGCCTCGACGACCAGATGCAGCCACAGCTCGAATCCTTCCGGTGCGATCAGCAAAAGCGCCTGATTGTTCTCGTTGTGGAATGAAGAGTCAGCCGCCAACAACTCGCGCTGGAACGGAAGCAACGGCATCTCACCAACTACTTCGCCCGCCGGCTGGAAGACCTCGCTCTCTACTTGTGCAGCCAGTTCGGCGATTGTCTGGTGCGCAAAAATTTGCTGAACGGTGATCGGTATGCCGGCACGATTTGCTCGCGTCACCACCTGAATCGAGAGTATTGAATCGCCGCCAAAGCTGAAGAAGTTGTCCTGCACGCCGACTTGTTCGAGCTTAAGCACTTCCTGCCAAACCTCGCATAGCGCCTGCTCGGTTTCATTGCGTGGCGCGATGTAGGTTGACATCTGTTCCGCACTGCCGTCGGGTATAGGCAACGCGATGCGATCCACCTTCCCACTCGGAGTCAGAGGCAACTCATGCAGCACCACGAATGCTGAAGGCACCATGTAGTCGGGCAAACGCGACTGCAACGCGGTGCGGACTTTCGTGATCACTTCCGCTTCGCTTGCTGCGTCACCGGCAAGAGTGATGTAGGCCACCAGCCGCTTCAGTCCCGGCTCGTCTTCACGGGCCATGACAACCGCTGCTTTGATCTCATCAAGGCTTGCCAGCTCGTGCTCGATCTCGCCCAACTCGATGCGCAGACCGCGAATCTTCACCTGGAAGTCGTTGCGTCCGAAGTGTTCGATTGCACCACTCGGCAGCCAGCGGCCGAGGTCACCTGTGCTATACATTGTTGCTCCCGCTACGTTTGCGTACGCGCAGGGCAAAAACTTCTCCGCAGTCAGTTCAGGGTTATGTAAGTAGCCGCGGCTGAGATTGTCTCCAGCCACATATATCTCGCCGATCACGCCACGCGGCACCGGCCGCAACTGCTCGTCGAGTATGTAGATTTGCGTGTTTGCTACCGGTTTTCCGATCGGTATTCGCTGCGCATCCGCCTCGTCACCTGCTTTGTGATACGTAACATCGGCAGCGACTTCAGATGAGCCGTACAGGTTAAGCAACACGCGGCCGGGTAACCGCTCGGCGAAGCTCTCGCTCAACTCCTTCGTCAACGTTTCGCCGCTGCACACCCAGAGGTTGAGGTGCGGCAGTCGTTCATCAAGTGGAATGTCACTCTCGAGCAACATGCGCAACAGAGAAGGTACGAGTACCAGACGGGTTACGTTGTGATGGCTTAGAGCCTCGACGAGGCGCTGCGGATCTTTGACGTCGGCGGTGGGGATGATGACGAGTGGTATGCCTTCGAGCAGTGGCCCAAAGATTTCCCAAATGGAGTTGACAAAGCTGAGTGAAGTTTTCTGGCAGCAGACGTCTGACTCTGTGAAGGGGAACGCATTCCACATCCAGTCGAAGCGATTGACGGACGATCGATGTAGGCCCATTACTCCCTTCGGCCTGCCTGTGGAACCGGAGGTGTAAATGACATAAGCCAGATTCCCTGAAGTGAGACCAACTTCTTCACGCTTCAGGTTGTGCGTGGGATAGGCGCTGAGTAACTCTTTGTCGGCATCCAGTCGCAGCTTGCGCACATCGCTGAGCGGCAGCCGGTGTTCCAGCAGGTCCTGCGTCAACACCAGCGCCGGTGCGCTGTCCGCAATCATGTACTCCAGCCGTTCCTGCGGATAGCTCGGATCCAGCGGCACGTAGGCGCCGCCTGCCTTCAGGATTCCAAGCATCCCGATCACCATCGCCAGCGAACGCTCCACGCACAAACCCACCAGTACGTCTGGTCCAACACCTTGCTCGCGCAGGTAATGCGCCACCTGGTTCGCCTGCTGGTTCAGCTCCCGATAACTGAGCTGACGATCGCCATACACCAGCGCCACTGCTTCCGGGTGCCGCGCCACTTGCGCTTCAAACAACTCGTGCAAACAGGCTTCACTCGCGTAATCAGCCGTCGTCTCGTTCAGTTCAAACAGCAACTGCTGCTGCTCGCTCTCACTCAGCAACGGCAGCTGTTCGATTCGTGCCGCTGCATTCGCTGCTACGCCGCGCGCCAGGTTCTGAAAGTGCTCGCCCAACCGCTCGATCGTCTTCGGCGCAAACAGATCCGTGTTGTACGAGAAGTCCAACTGCAAGCCCTCTGCTGTTTCCATCACGTCCAGCATCAGGTCAAACTTCACCGCCACTCGCTCACTCCGCAGCGGCGTCAGCTCCAACTCCCGCAACTGCACCGTCCCAGCCTCGTTCGTGTTCATGTTGAACATGATCTGGAACAACGGCGCATGACTCGTGCTCCGCTGCGGCTTCAACCGCTCCACCAGATACTCGAACGGCACATCCTGATTTGCCTGCGCATCCAGATTCGTGCGCTTCAGCTCGGCCAGATACTCGCGGAACGTCCGGCCCGCACGAGTGTCCGTGCGCAGCACCAGCGTGTTCACGAAGAACCCGACCAGCGGCTCCAGTTCTTTCTGCAACCGGTTCGCCACCGGCGTCCCCAACACGATGTCGTGACTGTTGCTGTGCCGCGACAGCAACAACGCAAACACTCCCTGCAACACCATGAACAGTGTCGCCTGCTCCTCTAACGCTAGCTGCTTCAGGACGGTGAGGGTGGGGCGGTCGAGGGTGAAGCTGTGTAGCGCCCCATTGAAGGTCTGCACCGCCGGTCGTGGATGGTCCAATGCCAGGCCATGCACCTGCGGAAGTTGAGTCAGTTGCTCTTCCCAGTACGCCAACTGCCGCTCCAGCACTTCTCCTTCAAGCCACTCGCGTTGCCACTGCGCATAGTCGGCGTATTGCACCTCGAGCGGCTGCAGGGGATCCGCTTCGCCTTTCGCGAACGCCTCATACAACGTGGTGAACTCATTCACCAGAATACTCATCGACCAGCCGTCCGAAGCAATGTGGTGCATGTTGAACAACAGCACCCCTTCCGCTTCCGACAGGCGCATGAAAGCCGCGCGCAGCATCAGGTCGGCACTGAGATCGAACGGCTTGAGCGCATCAGCATCCGCAGCTTCACGCACACGCTGCTCCTGCTCGGCACTGGTCATTCCACTCAGGTCATGACGTTGTAGTTGGAAGTCAAAACTCTCGCGGATGTGCTGCACGGGACCGTCTTCACTGTTGCGGAAGACGGTGCGCAGCGGTTCGTGGCGTTCGATGATGCGGCGCAGCGCACGTTCGGCAATGTCCTCACTGAAGCGGCCGCGAACACGCAAACCCCCAGGCATGTTGTACTGCGGGCTGCCGCCGTCTAACTGGTCGATAAACCAGAGACGTTGTTGGGCGAATGACGTGGGTAGCTCATTCGTCTCACGCGCATGCGGCACGATCCGGGGACGCTCAACCTTGTTACTGTTTCGCTCAATTGCTACCGCCAGAGACGACAGTTGTGCTGCTTCGAAGATATCGCGGATCTGTAGTTCAACATTCCACTGCGCCTTAATCTGGGTCAGCAGTCGCACCGACAATAACGAATGGCCACCGAGCTCGAAGAAGTTTGCAGTAGCACTGATCGCATTCGCATCGAGCTTCAGCAGGTCGGCCCAGATCTTTGCCAGCGCGATCTCAGTTTCCGTAGCGGGCGCGACATATTCCTCGTCGGGAGCAGCATAGTCAGGAGCCGGCAATTTCTTGCGGTCGATCTTTCCGGTAGCCGTCAGTGGCCACTGGTCCATGAGCACAAACCGCGCCGGTACCATGTAGTCAGGCAATTGCCACTGCAGTTGCTGGCGCAACCCGGCAATCACTTCGCTCTGCTTCAACTCTCCGTCAGTGTGCAGAGAGACGTAGGCCACCAGGCGCTTCTCACCCGGCGTGTCTTCCCGCACCAGCGCCAGCGCTTGTTGCACCCCCTCCTGCTGTCGCAACGCCGCTTCGATCTCGCCCAACTCGATCCGGAAGCCGCGTATTTTTATCTGCTGGTCCACGCGTCCGACATAAACCAGCTCCCCGTCTGCCCGGTAACAAACCTGATCGCCTGTCCGGTAAAGCCGCTCGCCTGCCCGGGCACTAAACGGATTCGGCAAAAATCGATCCGCCGTAAGTTCCGGCCGCTTCAGATAGTTGCGCGCCAGCCCGGCGCCACCGACGTACAACTCACCCGCCACCCCGCGCGGTACCAGTTGCAGGTGTTCATCCAAAGCGTAGAGCTGTAAGTCGTGAATGGGACCACCAATCGGACTCACGCTCGCTTCGCTCAGATCTTCCTCGCTCAGTGGCCGGTAGGTTACGTGCACGGTCGTTTCCGTGATGCCGTACATGTTGACGAGCTGCGGCTGTTGGTCGCCGTGTCGGGCAAACCACGGCGCCAGGCTTTGCAACTCCAGCGCTTCCCCGCCAAAGATCACCAGCCGCAACGCCAGCGGTAAGGCACGCGGCGAAAGCTCCTCTGCCTGGATAAGCTGTCGAAACGCGAACGGAGTTTGGTTGAGCACCGTCACGCCTTCGCGGCTCAGCAATTGGTAGAAGGCTTCCGGTGCGCGGCTCACTTCATAAGGCACAATCACCAGCTTGCCGCCGTAGAGCAGCGCGCCCCACAACTCCCAGACTGAAAAGTCGAACGCATAAGAATGGAACAGCGTCCAAACGTCCTGCTCGTTGAAGTGAAACCATTCCTCGGTGGCTTGGAAGAGGCGTGTCACATTCGCGTGGGTGACGATCACACCCTTCGGTTTGCCCGTCGAACCCGAGGTGTAGATCACGTACGCGAGGTTACCTGGCGTGGCGCGGCGCTCCGGATTAGCAGTGCTTTCCTCACTGAGCTGCTGCCAATCAGTGTCAACGTAAACCACTTGCGCACTGTGCGCCGGCAGCAGTGATTCTTGCCGCTGCTGGGTCAACAACACCGGTATGGCTGAGTCTTCGATCATGAAGGCCAAACGCTCACGCGGATAAGACGGATCCAGCGGCAGATAACCAGCACCGGCCTTTAGCACACCCAGCAGCGCCACCATCATCTCCACCGAGCGTTCCATGCAAATGCCGACGATGGTCTCAGGGCCGACTCCGCGTCGCCGCAGGTAATGCGCTAGCTGATTCGCCTGCTCGTTCAACTCTCCATAGCTGAGCTGACGATCGCCATACACCAGCGCCACTGCCTCCGGCTGCAACTCCATCTGCGCTTCAAACAACTCGTGCAGACAAGCTTCACGCTCGTAATCAGCCGCCGTCTCGTTCAGTTCGTACAACAGATGCTGCTGCTCGCTCTCACTCAGCAACGGTAGCTGTTCTATGCGAGCCGCTGCATTCGCTACTACGCCGCGCGCCAGGTTCTGAAAGTGCTCGCCCAGTCGCTCGATCGTCTCCGCCGCAAACAGATCGGTGTTGTACGAGAAGTCCAACTGCAACCCCTCTGCTGTTTCTAGCACGTCCAGCATCAGGTCAAACTTCACCGCCACTCGCTCACTCCGCAGCGGCGTCAGCTCCAACTCCCGCAACTGCACCGTCCCAGCCTCGTTCGTGTTCATGTTGAACATGATCTGGAACAACGGCGCGTGACTCGTGCTCCGCTGCGGCTTCAACCGCTCCACCAGATACTCGAACGGCACATCCTGATTTGCCTGCGCATCCAGATTCGTGCGCTTCAGCTCGGCCAGATACTCGCGGAACGTCCGGCCCGCACGAGTGTCCGTGCGCAGCACCAGCGTGTTCACGAAGAACCCGACCAGCGGCTCCAGTTCTTTCTGCAACCGGTTCGCCACCGGCGTCCCCAACACGATGTCGTGACTGTTGCTGTGCCGCGACAGCAACAACGCAAACACTCCCTGCAACACCATGAACAGCGTCGCCTGCTCCTCTAACGCTAGCTGCTTCAGGACGGTGAGGATGGGGCGGTCGAGGGTGAAGCTGTGTAGCGCCCCATTGAAGGTCTGCACCGCCGGTCGTGGATGGTCCAATGCCAGGCCATGCACCTGCGGCAACTCTGCTAACTGCTCTTCCCAGTACTGCAACTGCCGCTCGAGCACTTCTCCTTCGAGCCACTCGCGTTGCCACTGCGCATAGTCGGCGTATTGCACCTCGAGCGGCTGCAGGGGATCCGCTTCGCCTTTCGCGAACGCCTCGTATAACGTGGTGAACTCATTCACCAGAATGCTCATTGACCAGCCGTCCGAAGCGATGTGGTGCATGTTGAATAACAGCACCCCTTCCGCTTCCGACAGTCGCATGAACGCAGCGCGCAGCATCAGGTCCGCACTGAGATCGAAAGCCTTGAGCGCATCAGCATCGGCAGCTTTGCGCACGCGCTGCTCCTGCTCGGCGCTGCTCATTCCACTCAGATCAGTTCGTTGTAGTTGGAAATCAAAGCTCTCGCGGATGTGCTGCACAGGGCCGTCTTCACTATTGCGGAAGACGGTGCGCAGCGGTTCGTGACGCTCGATGATGCGGCGCAGCGCGCGTTCGGCAATGTCCTCACTGAAGCGGCCGCGAATGCGCAACCCCCCGGGCATGTTGTACTGCGGGCTGCCGCCATCCAACTGGTCGATAAACCAGAGACGCTGTTGGGCGAAGGAGGTGGGAAGTTCATTTGTCTCGCGCGCATGCGGCACGATCCGCGGCCGTCGATTTAGCGCGTTCTCATCGTCAAGGGTGCGTTGCTTTAAAAAGGAAATCAGTACGCCCTTGTTTGCGAGTATTTCGCCCTTGAGCGCTTCCGGAAAACTCTCGACCGCAAGCTTGAAATGCAACCTGTCCTCGTTGTGCGACAAAAAGACTCCCGCCTCTGCCGCTCGCTTGAGTAGTTCGGACGCAGTTACATCTGATTCCCGTTCCATCTGAACCCTTTCTCGTTCAATGCCCGCTGAATTCGTATGCCTGACTACAGACACACTGGTACCTCGCCCCCATTAGGTAACGTTCAATGCGTGAGGTGAAAAACTCTGAGCTACTTCTAGGAAGTACCCGTAAAAATCTGGGTTAATTATCGGCGAGCACTAGAGGCTCCCGGTTTAGAACCGAGACTCGTTTATAGTGCCCGATTGTTGATCGCGTCCATCATTCTGAGTCTTAAGCTCAGCGGTCGCATGTCGGTCCAGACCTCTTTGATATAGGCCAAACATTCCGACTTGAGACCGGTCTTGCCGGCATCGTTCCAACCGAGCGGATTAGGGCGCCCGGCGGGATAGATCGAATACTGTTGTTCGTGATTGACTACAACCTTGTAAATCGTCGTGTCTTCCTGATTTACGTTCATTTGACTTACCTTGCGAGACCGAAAATTCTGTTTCTGAACAAGCGATTTAGCCGGTATCGCCGCTTGCATTGCTTCGAGCGGAGACTTGCAATAAACTCCATCCAAGATGTTTTGCTGCGTGAGTTATATATCCTCCCAAGTTGTATATAGCCCCACTGCTGTTGCCTGACATCTCAGCCCTGCGACGACGTACATTTAACTGAACGACGACCGTGTTGTCTTCAAGAAGCCACTCAATTTTTTTTCAATAAATTCTTAGCGAGTCGATCAATGAACTCTCAAGGGCACAGCCAGGCACTCAAGCATTTCTACGAGTTCGGCCCTTTCCGTTTGGATCTTGAAGAGAAACTCCTGTCGCACGACGGAGAGACTGTAGCGCTCGCGCCGAAAGTGTTTGAAACACTCGTCCTGCTTATTGAGAACAAGGGACGCGTCGTCAAAAAAGAAGAAATGATGAAGACGCTTTGGCCGGATCGTCACGTCGAGGAGTCGAACCTCACGCAGAATATTTTCGTGCTTAGAAAGATATTTAGTGAGGGGACCGGCAAGGATCAATACATCGAAACGATCCCGAAGCGAGGTTACCGATTTATCGGAACGGTGAAAGAGTTACAGGAGGAAGTCAAGCAAGCTGAAGAAGAATCAGTGCCCACCGAAGAGCCTGAGTCGGAACGGCAACAAGAAAGACCGGCTCGCCCTGATGACGCAAAGATTTCAATCGCCGTCCTGCCGATGGTTAATGAGACCGGTGATGCGGCTTTGGAATATCTATCGGAAGGCATCACTGACAGTCTCATCAACAGCCTCTCTCAGCTTCCGCAAGTGCGCGTCATCGCGCGTAGTCTGGTGTGCCGTTACAAAGGTAAGGATGCGGACGCATTGAAGATTGGGCGTGAACTAACAGCCGATACGGTGCTGGTTAGTCGAATTGTAGCACTCGGAACTGTATTGATTATTCGAGCGGAGCTGGTTGAAGTCTCGACCGGCTGGCAGCTTTGGGGCGAGCATTACCAGACGCAGCTTTCCGACATTTTACAATTGGCGGATGAAGTGTCCGCAAATATTTCCGCAAAGCTGCACCTCAAACTTACAGAAGAAGAGAAAAAGCGACTCAGCAAACACTACACTCAAAACCCCGAAGCCTACCGGGCTTATTTAAGAGGCCGATATTACCGGAACAAGCGAACAGGCGAGGGCTACGAAAAAGCGATAGAGAGCTTTGAAGAAGCCATCAAACTCGATCCTGGTTATGCTTTGGCTTACGCCGCCCTGGCTGATTCATACGTCTCTTTCGATTTCTACGGCATATTGCCTCCATGGGAAACCAGTCCAAAAGCGAAGACCGCGGCGATTAATGCGTTGGTGCTCGACGACACGCTTGCCGAAGCACATACGTCACTGGCATGCGTGAAGATGATGTATGAAAGAGACTGGTCCAACGCCGAAAGAGAATTCAAGCGCGCTATTGAACTGGACCCGAATTATGCACACGCTCATAACTGGTACTCACATTTCTTAATGGCCATGGGTCGGATCGAGGAGTCGTATGCTGAGAGCGAAATCGCCCTCAAGTTGGATCCTCTCGACGACAGCGTCAATCAATACCTGGGCTGGCATCACCTCCACGCGCGTCAGTTTGATCGCGCTATTGCTCAACTCGAGAAGACACTCGCTAACAATCCTGATTTCTTTCTAGCGCGGGTTACGCTCGGAATGGCTTATGAGCAAAAGGGAGAGGTTGCAAGGGCGATTGAGGAATTCAAGAAAGCGTACCAGCAGGAGAAAAACGCTATCGTGCTTGGTTTCCTGGGACATGCATACGCGCGTGCTGGAGATATCGGAGAAGCGCAAAAGATACTCGAAGAATTGGAAGAGTTATCAAAACGAATGTATGTTCCCCCGTTTAGTATTGGACTGATCTACACCGCACTTGGCCAGAACACGCAAGCCTTTGAATGGTTTGAGAAGGCATATGCGGCTCAAAATGAATGGATGAATTGGTGGAAAGTTACTCCGCAAGTTAACATCCTGCGCTCAGATCCGAGATTTAATGATCTGTTAATACAACTCGATCTCACCCCTAATAAATAACTGGAAATAGTGTTATTGCGCTTCGCTTGATTTTCGGATCCGAGTTCACCTCCGAGGCTGCTGCGAACGTACTACCTCGACGGAGCAATGGGCGCGCGCCGCCACTGCCGCGGAAACGCTACCCAAAACAAACCGTTCGAAACGATTGCTGAAACCGGACGCGCCCGTGAAAATGCAGTCCGCGCCAAACTCTTCCGCGTGACCAACAAGCACGCGTTTCGGATCGCCGGGTTCAACCACATACGACACCGTCACGCTCTTGTCTCCTAACCCTGCACGCAATTCTTTTACTGCTTCTGCCGCAAACTCTTCCGCCTGAGTGCGCTCCGCGTCAGTCAACTCGTCGATACCTAGCTGCATGAAAGAAGTCCCAACATTCATAATTGGATCGTAAGCAACGACAACCCGCACTTCGCTTCCCGGTGACCACATGCGCGCGGCAACGACTTTGACCGCAACCTGCGAACCGGGCGAACCATCAACACCCACAACAATTCGCTCAGCCGATGCACCTGAACCAGTCGGGCGGCGCCCAACACGTACTGAGGTCTGCGCTTCGGTCAAAACCTTCTGCGACACGCTTCCCAACATAAACCTTCCCAAAGCCGTGTGCCCTTTCGAACCAACTACGATAAGGTCCGGGTTCCACTCCCCGGCGCGATTCAGCAACTCAAACGCGGGCGACCCGCACATGGCTTCGTAACTGACTCTCCAACGTGGAAAGATACGCTGCACACGTTCGCTGCCGCGCTTTGCCAACGCTGTTGCTTCTTCGATCATGCGCTCCGCACGTTGGTGCGCCAGTTTGACAGCCACCGGAACATTCGGCGGGAAAACATCGTCAGGAACCTCGTCTCGAGGCGGGAGCCAGACCTCCGCGACAGAGGCAACCAACGCCTCGGCTTCTGCCGGCAGACCCTCACGCTGCAACTCGTCA
The DNA here is from genome assembly GCA_963826255.1 of uncultured Acidobacteriota bacterium. Lineage (GTDB taxonomy): Bacteria > Acidobacteriota > Blastocatellia > Pyrinomonadales > Pyrinomonadaceae > PSRF01. The sequence goes on along the minus strand of CAWGWK010000002.1, from coordinate 1,986,352 downwards.
ATCGCTATGTCGGAGCCTTCGGAACCGTCGTAAGCAATCAGTAGTTTCATGTGGTCATTTACCTCCTGAGGCTAACGGTTCGGATACGAATGACGTGGTATGAGCTCGGCGGCGGGCAACGAGCTTGCTCAATTCGCGCAACCACAACACCGAACTCGCAACTGCCGCACACAGCAGCCAATCAGTAAAGCTCAAGCTTACAGTCGAAAACGCCTGCTGCAAAACCGGTATGTAAATCACTGCAAACTGCAACAAGACCGACAACAGGACCGCGCCCCACAGCCAGGCGTTTGAGAACTTGCGCTCAGACGAGAAGGAGATCTCTCCGACGCGTTGGAAACGTTCCTCTAGTAGTTCATGCTTCAGCCCCGCTTTCGCCGCCGCCACACAAAGCGCACCTTCAGTCGGATCGCCGAGCACCTTCCAGCGGCCGTTTTGCTCTTGCGCAGCAGAGATAGCTGTGTGGCGACGAGTAGCAGAATTACGAGTACATTCTGAAACTGCGCGACGAACCTTTTCCATGCGGGCGTGGGTTTCTCCGACGTGAGCTCGTTCTTACCGTAACGTTCAAGATGCTTGCGCACCTCCGCTTCGCTCAAGCCGCGATTGGCAGCCGTGCCGAGCGCAGCCAGCACTTCATCAATGCTTTGTTGATATGCTTCCAATCGTTCGCGTTGAACTTTAGGCGCGCTCATGTTGGCTCAATTATCTCGTGCTCTGCTTTGCGCCTTTGCGCCTTTGCGCGAGAGATCTCCTCGGGAATAGACGCACGTTTCCAGGCTTTCACGAACTCGGTCCCGCCGGCGGTCTCGCGATTATAAATCCGCAAGAAAACAAAACCCTCAACGTTCATGAGTAGGCGTCTAATAACGTCTTTGAGACTAAGTCACGACGAAACTTATTATGCCTTACTCAACATTCAATCTACTCAGGCCAGTGCTTGGCCTCGTACTTCTTACCCTCCACTTTACTGTCGTTGCTCAAACGGATTTGGTTTCACCGGCAAACCAGCGGCTTCAAAGTGGGGATTCTAATATTCGGCTGAGTGCGGTTGGAGAACTGTCGAGGCTAGCTGACGCTCGCGCTGTAGAACCTCTCATCACTGCGTTGAATGACCATGATGCCGGTGTTAGAGCCGCGGCGATAACAGCACTCGGGTGGTTTAAAGATACCCGGGCCACCGAACCAATCTTAGCCGTGTTGAATGATAACGATCCCTCCGTCCAATATCTTGCGGCTCAAGCGCTCGGCATAATCGGCGATACCCGGGCAGTAGAACCATTGATTTTCTCCCTGAAAGCAAGAACTTCTCAGTGAAGTTTGTTGCGATAGAGTCGCTGGGAAAGCTAAAAGATCCGAGGGCCATCGAGCCTTTGAGTGCCTTGCTTGCAGACCACACCGGTCTCCAAAAGATAGCTCAAGATGCCCTGATCGAAATGGGACCAATCGTTGTCGAACATCTCTGCCAAATACTCGAAGCTGAAGATTATCCACTGCGTTTTTACGCGGCAGACCTCCTTACAAAGATTCACGACGCCCGTGCAATAAAGTCCTTGATCGGCGTGCTGGGAGTAAGAGTGAACGGCATCGGACAATTGGCCGCTGATGGACTCGTGGGAATAGGCGTCTCGGCTGTCGATGAATTAATTGTCAGCCTCCGTAACGAGGATCCAATCGTCCGTCAACTGGCAATTAAGGCACTGGGACAGATTAAAGACGGGCGAGCCCTGGTCTCACTTCTCGATTCGCTTGATGATGAGACCTTAGATGTGCGAAGGCAGGCGCTTGTGGCGGTAATGAATTTCGAAGGTGACCTCGTTACGGAAGCTGCCCTCACAGCTATTCAAGATCCCGGACTACGAGTCGAGGCAAGCTTACTCCTCGGTGAAAGAAAGGATTTGCGCGCGCTCCCGTACCTGATTGAGACTTTGAGAGTTAGTGATCCTTTGAACGCTGACCGAGTCCACAGAGCGCTGGTTTTAATAGGAAGACCTGGAGTTGAAGAGCTAATTAGCATAGTCGGGGATCGAAATCCGGAGTATCCAATGCGGGAAGTAAAACAAAAGTCTGAACTGAGTAAGCTGAGCTTCGTGGGTCGTTGCGGTAATGAGCCTCCGCCTCCCATTCTGGATCCACGAAGACTTGCTGCGGTAGCTCTCGGGAAGATTGGCGATCGACGCGCAATCACAGCATTGACTGAGGCTCTCAAGGATGAGAGCCCGGGCTTACGTGAGGATGCAGCTACAGCTTTGGCGAGCATTGAAGCATCGGACGTTGAGCTTTAAGAATGCACTTGACGGCAGTCCGGTCACAGCGTAATCTTTGGACTGTGTACTTTGTGCGGCAAAGAGCTTTGACAAAGTTATGGACAATTACGACGTGACCATCATCGGGGCGGGACTCGCTGGTCTCCAATGCGCTCGCCTGCTCGGCCGGAAAGGCTTGCGCGTCCTGCTGGTTGACCGCAAGAACGCACTCGATCAGAAGATTCACACCACCGGAATCTTTGTGCGCCGCACGCTCCTTGATTTTGACATTCCCGATGACTGCCTGGGACCACCAATCAAACACGTCACGCTCTATTCACCGGCTCAGCGCTCAATAGAATTTGTCAGCGAACACGAGGAGTTTTGTATCGGACGCATGGGCCAACTCTACCAGCGTTACTTACAGCAGTGCCTGCTCGCCGGCGTACAGTGGCTTCCGCAAACGAGTTACCTCGGACATTTCTCAACTAATGGCAAACTGACTGTCCGGCTTACCACAGGAGCAGTCACAACTCGCTACCTCATCGGCGCTGACGGCGCACGCTCCCGCGTCGCTCGCGATTTAAAACTCGATCTGAATCGCGAATGGATCGTCGGTGTCGAAAATGTCTTCGAAGGCGCCATCATCGATGGTCCACCACGCCTACTTTGTTTTCTCGATCCCGAACTGGCCCCTGGTTACATCGCCTGGATCGCACACGACGGCGAAGAAACGCATCTGGGCGTCGGCGGTTATCCAACGCTCTTCGATCCACCAGCAGCGCTCGAAAAATTCCGCTCGCGCGTTGACCACATAGTTAACCTCAAAGATGCGAAACAGATCGAACGCCGGGCCGGATACATTCCCGTCGGTGGCGTACTGCGAAATATCGCAAACACTAATGGACTGCTGGTGGGCGATGCCGCGGGGGCAGTTTCGCCGCTTACCGCCGGCGGATTGGATCCATGTATGCGTCTCTCTGCGTTCGCAGCGCAGGTGGTAGGCGAGTACTTGTCGAGTGGTAATCCGCAGGCCTTGAGCATGTACTCGGGCGAGTTGTTCCGCGCAAGGTTTGCATCGCGTTTATGGGCGCGTCGTGTTGCATCCACTCTCGGTCAACGGCAACTGCTTGAGTTAGGCTGCGCCGTCCTGCGGCTGCCATTGCTTAACCGAATAGCGCGACACGTTTTCTTTGGTCGTGGTTCTTTTCCAGATGTGGAGGTGACGACAGCTTTCAGTGGATCACAACACTGTGCTGTTGCGACTGGACCAGAACTGCCTGCCCAAAACGATCCCTCTAGTTAATCTGAAACGTGATCTGAAGTAGGATCGCCGTACTACACGACACGTCTCGCGCGCATGCCGACTCCATTGATTCTTATTAACGCATGTGTGACCTGGCCCTTGCGGTCGCGCACGAACACGATCTGCACGTCGCGGCCTCTCACGAAATACTCAGTCTCTGACTCTGCAAACAACTCCGCCGGCGGCCGTCGTTTGTCATCTGGAATGGCTAACAGGCGGTCGCCTTCCCTCTTCACCGTAAACGTGAAAATCGGGCTGTCGTATTTTCCAACAAAGTCGGGAAAAATTTGCGGATCGACCGGCACCGCCGTGCGCTCCGCCGGGATTGCCTGGAGATGCTCAGACAAAAGCTGCCATCCCGCTTGACGCTTTATGTACGTTCGCGTGTAGCGCGCGTATGCGACTCCCTCCTGATTGTTATCGGGACTTCTTCGCCTTTCGACGCGCTTGCCGGTAACAATGGCGGTATCACCGTTGACGCGCACCTGAACATCTTCAGCGGTTAACGTCAGTGTAGGATCCGGCGGCTCCGTCCGCAGAAAATTCAACAAAGTCGCTTTGCTTCCTATGCCGTTCGGGACAGTCTGGACAAATTCGTCCGCAATGAGTCGCTCTGTCGCTTTGACATCACGCTTGAGAAGCGCCTCTCTCTGTTCGCGTTCCACGTTCAGGATCTGTTCTTCAGTCGAAGTCGTTTGTGTTGTTTGAAAAACGGCTGACACGAGTGCAAGCAACAGCAGAAATACTTTCATGCGATACACCTCCACAAGCTTTTTGAAGTTAGAAACCGCGCGCCAGGATTTGTTCCGACTATTCCCGGAATCAATACGGGATCGGTTATCCTCTCGCGCATTATGAGAAACCGATCCCTCTTGACCGTTATCGCACTGCTTCTTCCCTTTAACGCCCTTGCTCAGCAACCGAGCCCAAGCCCATCAGCATCCACGGTGGCAAACGTCCAGGTCACCGCTTCCGCTAAAGAAGCTGAGGTCGGACAAAACGTAAAGCTCACCGTCCTTGCAACTGACGCATCCGGCAAGGTCGTAAACGAACAGCCGTCAACCTACTTCGCTGGTCCTTTTGATATCGCCGCGGTAGATGACAACGGAAACGTGAAGCTATTCGGACCCGGGCAGGTTACTGTGGGCGCAATCGTTGGAGGCAAGCCCGGCTTAACCACTTTAATGGTGAAGGCGCCTAGTGTTAAGACGGTCGACATCGTTCCTCTCAAAACTTCGCTTGTCGTTGGCGGCAGCGTACAACTCGACGCAGTCGCACGTATCTTCAATGGCGATCCGCGTACTGGCGTGCCCGTCAATTGGACTTCCGATAACGCGCAAGTCGCAGCCGTTGATGCAGGCGGCGTGGTGACAGGAGTCGGACCAGGCAAAGCTACTATCACTGCGACATCAGGACCGGCCACCGCTACCACCACCGTCTCCGTCGTTAATGACAATCTACGCCGCCTGACAGTAACAGCAGACGCGAAGTCTGCGCGCACTGGCGATGTGGTCCACTTTACTGCCAAGGGCGATCCCAACAACGATTTCACACCGCGATGGTCCATCAGTGGCAGTGGCGCCACGATCGATCCCGATGGCGGGTTTGTCGCCGAACAACCAGGAACCTACATCGTCACCGCCACGAGCGGGAACGTCTCCGCCAGCGCATCGATCGTTGTCACGCCGCGCAATCTCGAACGAGAATTTGAAATCGTCGGGCGCGTGCCAATGAAGGAATTCCAGGGCGCGGAACAGTGGATTATCGGCAACTATGCCTACTACTCGACGATTCATGATCGGTTCCTGGTGTATGACATCTCCGATCCCGCAAACCCGAAATTGACCGACACGATCAAGGTCGATGCACGTCTCGTCAATGACATCATGACCACAGCGGACGGCAAGATTCTCGTGATCTCACGAGAAAATGCCTCGAATCGGAAAAATGGAATCGCGTTCTACGACACGTCTGATCCTGCTCATCCCAAACTGATTTCGGAATACACGGCAACTGTTACTGGCGGAGTTCACAGCGCGTTCGTCCACGATCACTATGTGTATCTCACCGACGACGCCACAGGCTCGATGCGGGTGATCGATTTCAAAGACGTCAAGAACCCGAAAGAAGTAGCACGATGGCAGACCGAGAATCAGTTTGCCGGCACGGTCCGCACAAAGGAAGGCGAACAGATAGCCGGGCGTTACATTCACGATCTCTACGTTAAAGATGGTCTGGCATATCTTGCTTACTGGCGCGATGGCCTGGTGATTCTTGACGTCGGCGCCGGACTGAAAGGCGGAAGTCCCGAGCGTCCACAACTCGTTAGTCAGTTGCGTTTTAATCACAACGAGCTCTATGGAAACGGCTGGCTGGCCGGCACACATTCAGTCTATCGCTCTGGCAAATACGTCTTCATCGGCGACGAAGTCTTTCCGGCGTTATTCGACATCCGCTCGCCCAAGCGCATACCGGTGCGCGGCATCTTTCACGTGGTTGACGTCTCAGATATCAATAATCCACGCAAAGTCGCGGAGTACACGGTACCCGAAGGCGGTGCGCACAACGTTTGGGTAGAGAACGATACGATGTACGTCGGTTACTACAGTGGTGGCGGTCGCATTGTGGATGTGTCAGGGGAGCTTCGCGGTGAACTTTACCGGCAAGGTCGAGAGATTGCGCGAATCTGGACCGGCGATCCCGAGGGCTTCCGCGCGAACATGCCTTTCACGTGGGGCGCGCAGCCGCATAATGGTCTGATCTATTTCAACGATATCAACTCGGGTTTGTGGATAGTGAAACTCGGAGAGAAGATCGATAAAGGATCGACAACAGCGCCGCCCAGCCAGTAAGCGCCACGAAGAAGCACAAAAGTAGATAGCCACAAAGAAGCACAAAAAGCACAAATGAGTTTATGTGCTTTTGTGCTTCTTTGTGGCATTCATTGCAGTGGCTCTGTCTTATAGAAATCAATTCCGGCGGCGCCCGGCGCTACGTCGACAGTGGCAACTGTTTTCAACGTAGTGAGATCGATAATCTCGACTGTTCCTGGTTCTGAACCTACGCCCTCTACTGTTACGAACGCATAACGATCATCGGGCGACACAACTACGCCGTGCAGCACTTTCCTTTTTGTCGGCAGGCGCGCTAGTTCCCTGCCACTCTTCAGCTCGTAAATCGATACTGACTGATCTCGTTTGTTCGTCGCGATCAGACGTGACCCGTCGTGCGTAGTTTCGAGATTGTAAACACCCGGGCGCGCAGCGATTCGACGAACGAGTTGCCAGCTATCAGCATTGATCTCAACAATCTCACTCGAACCATTGCACGCCACATAAATCGAAGATCCACCGGCCGAAGGCTCAGCCCACGTGGGCGAGCATGAACTGTCGCCGGGCTTCGGTGGCTCCGAACCGTGGCCGGTGTTGCTATGCACCGAATGAGTTGAACGGGGCTGCGGCGGTCCATTCAATCCCTTCTCGCGATTTTTCGTTACGATGAAATGCCGCGTGGCTTTCAACGAGCGCGTGTCGATCTCCACAAGTATATCGTCCATCATACACGCCGAATACTGCTTCGTTCCCTGCGTATTCAGACGTGAACCATGCGGCATCGTGCAGGTTGGTATCCGCGCGACTTCGGTCATCGTTTGTGTCGAGACTACGGAAACTGTCGAGGGGACCATGTCACCATGAAGATTGAAATTTACGACATAGAGAAAGCTACCGTCAGGTGTGATATCGAGTGTGGCAGGAAAGTAACCGAGAGAAGTCTTTCCAACTAACGCATCATCTTTGGTCGAATACTTCCAGACTGTTCCGAAGGGACGGCCGTGCGCGATTGAGACGTAATAAAATTTACGATCGGGAGAGATAACAATGCCGTGTGGTCCATCGATGTCCACCGGCATATCTCCGGTACCGAGCTGTCGATCTATGCGGGCGCCATCCGGGCCGAAGCGAACCAGCGCGATCTTGTCGGCTGATTCTGACAGGACGTAAACGAGATAGTCTTTCTCAGGTTTAGTTTGCGATCGCAATGATAAAGGGAACAGTGCGATCAGAAGCAACACTAAATAACGCCAGATGTTCATTGTGGATAGTCTACTACTTCAGACAGGATTGCAGGATGTTCTCCGGCAAATCCTGCCAATCTTATAAGTCCTATGGTATAAGTGCCGCCCTAGCTCTGCTTCAAATTTGTTCCAGGAGGATCTCATGCTCACCTTCGTTGCTCCGTCTCTACGTGTCTTACGTTCGTTGATGCTCGCGTCAGCCGTCATCTGCATGCTTGCGCCGGCGCTTTACGCACAAAAATCGAAGACCGGATTCACGGCCTTCATTGTCGGTAATGCTGCCGATGCGCCACCGGCTGCAACGCTCACGCCTGGACTGGCGTTGATGGGAGGAGGTACGGACGTTGACGCTGCGTTTCAATGGATGTGCCAGCGTGCAGGCGGCGGCGACTTCGTTGTGATCAGGACCACCGGTACAGACGCTTACAATCCTTACATCCAGGAGCTCTGTCCTCAGATGGATTCGGTTGAAACGATCATTATTACCTCCGTTGCCGGCGCCAATTCAGCGTATGTCAGCAGTCACATACAAAACGCCGAAGCACTCTGGATCGCCGGTGGCGACCAGTTGAACGTACGTAAACCTGTGGCGCGGAACAGCGGTGCAAACAGGTGTAAATTTTCTTCTCAATTCGAAGCTCGCGCCTGTTGGCGGAACCAGCGCGGGTTTGGCTGTGCTCAGCCAATTCATCTACACCGGAGAACTCGGCTCGGCGACTTCGACTCAGACGCTGGCCAATCCTTTCCATCGTTACGTCACAATCGATCGAGACCTGTTTCAATCTGCACTTGGTGTGAACAAGCTCTATGACTCACATTTCGTGACGCGCGATCGAATGGGACGGTCACTCGTGTTTTTAGCTCGGATTGTGAACAACGGTTGGTCGGCTCAACCTCGCGGCATCGGAATGGACGAAAGGACGGCTATGCTCGTTACGCCGAATGGCGCGGCGACAATGGTGGGCTCGGGCGCGGCTTATTTCCTTCAGGCGCCGGGACCTGCACAGGTGCTGGCAGACAGGACGCCTTTGACCTATTTGAACATCGGCGTCTACAAAGTTCCGCAAGGTGGAACGTTCAACTTCTCCACCTGGACCGGCACGGGCGGAGTTGCCTACACGCTAAACGTGAACAACGGAGTCGTGACCTCAACCCAGGCCGGCGGGAATATTTATTAAGGACACCTGCGAAGCAGGTGTCAGCATATAGGCCTAGGGTGGAGCAACGCGCGAAGCGCGTGTGAGCACATAGCCTAGGGTGGAGCGAGCTTGGCTCGCGAAACCCTGGGACCAGTAGTAATAAAAAGTGGGTGAGCCCGCGAAGCGGGCGATAGAGGCTGCCGATCGCACCTGTCGCCCGCTTCGCGGGCTGAAATTTCTAACACGTTAACCTAGGGTTTCGCTCGCAAAGCCTCGCTCCACCCTAGGCTTTATGCTCACACGCGCTTCGCGCGTCGATCCAACTCCCTCATCACGGCATCGATCACCGCATCCCAACGTCCCTCTTTCTTCTGGCGGAACAAACGCATCGTCGGATACCAGGGGCTGTCGTCGCGATCGATCATCCACCGCCAGTCTGCTTCGAACGGAAGCAGAGTCCAGGTTCTTTGTCCGATGGCTCCGGCAAGATGAGCAGTCATCGTGTCAACAGAAATCACCAGATCAAGCGCGCGCATCACGCGCGCATCGTCCAACGGATTATCACCTCCCGAGATCGTTCCCAACTTCCCATCCCAACCCGCATGCAGAGGGTCACGCTGCAAAATGTGCCATTCAATACCGGGCAACTGCCCCAGTCCTTGAATCTCAGAAAAAGGAACTGACCGGCGCGCGTCCCAATCGCCAGACACCCAGATCAACCCAACTCGAAAACGTCCTTCGTCTCGCAGCACCGCAGGTTCAACAAAAATATACGGAACGTCGGCAGGTATATCGATGAGAGTCGTCCGAAAGACGTGAGGCAGCTCCCCGAGTTCCACATCAACCTCGTAATCCACTTCCGGAACTCCGTCATGCAACGGAAGAAGTCGATCAATGCCTTTAACGGTTCGCAGTAAAGGGATCAAAGATGGTTGTGCCCAAACAATTACTTCTGCTGCTACTTCTTTTAACAGCACGGCATATCTAATGAACTGAATGGTGTCGCCGAGTCCGTGATAGCAACGCACCAGCACCCGTTTTCCCGACAGCGAACTACCATCCCAAATGTTTTGAAAGTGACGCGGCAGCTTGTTGTGATCCTGAGTGGCGCGAGTGCTTAGTTCTGCGTCGCTAATATTCCATGCGGCGGCAAAATCGCCGCGGCGCATTGCCTGTGCCCATTGAACTCCGTCAGGATCGATCATCGCAGATGAATGATCACGATCGACTTACGTTAATCGTTTCGAATGTCTTGAATTCTTCGCAAGGTACGCGAGCGAACCGAACGTACATAGTTGCAAGCGTACATTACCCGCTCCGAATCTGGGTTGCTGTTTCTGCCGGAGGAGTGGTGCGCGAAAGCAGCGAAAATCGTTGGCAAGAGAATCGGTTGTTAGCGTCGCTTCCTGAACGGGATCGTTCCCGCCTCATACCGCAATTGGAAATTCTCACGCTCTTCGCCAAAGAAACCGTGCACGAAAGCGCGGAAGAGATGAATTACGTCTACTTTCCACTCGATTGCATAGTCGTTTTGATTAGTTCAGTCGAATCCAAAGCGACAGTGGAAGTGGGTTTGATCGGCAATGAAGGAATGGTCGGCGCTCAAATTTTGATGGGCGCGAAGCATTCGACCAGCCAGGCGTTGATAGTCGCTGAAGGTAAAGCCTTGAGACTCCCAGCTGCGGTTGTCAAGAAAGAGGCGAAACGGAGCAGCCGTATGCGCGAGTTGATGCTCACCTATGCGAATGCTCTACTGGCGCAGAGTGCTCAACTCGCCGCGTGTCACCGTTATCACACGCCACAAGCTCGATTGGCGCGAGTGCTCTTGATGATCGACGATCGCACAGAGACTCCGGAGCTGCGCATCACCCAGGAGATGCTCGGTCGTTTGCTCGGAACACGCCGCGCTACCGTTACTGAGGCTGCAAATCAATTGCAGGATAGCCAACTCATTCAATCTGTTCGAGGACGAATAAGAGTTCTCGATCGTAAAGGTCTCGAAGCGAAGGCATGTAGTTGCTATGCGATCATCGGCACGCCACAAGCTGAGATCAAACCTCCTTCTTGACTTCTTAACAAATTGTTCACGGTCTTTACTTTTGTCGGATACAGGTACGCTGCCGTACGGATATCACGATCATCCCAATGTACTTTCCTTCCTCCCGAGGACTGTTTCTAAATAGAAGAAGTCCATCGCCCAGTGCTTTCAACCAAGGGGGTACCATGACTAAGGGGAAAACTAGTGCGGCAAACGGCAACGGTCGTGGCAAAAATCTACATCCACTAACTCACACATCAACTCACAAAAACGGTAAAGCAAAACCAATTTTGATTACAGGCGGCGCCGGGTTCGTCGGTTCAAACCTTGCTCACCGGCTTCTTTCTGCCGGACACCGGGTACGCTTGCTCGACAATCTTTCGCGCATGGGCGTCGAGAGAAACCTTCGCTGGCTGATTGAAACTCACGGCGATCTTGTCGATATCGAAGTTCCCGACGTACGCAATTTCTCAATCCTTAAGCAAGCTGTAAAAGATGCGTCTCAGGTTTTTCACTTTGCGGCCCAGGTGGCGGTGACTTCGAGTCTTACCGATCCGAGAGAGGATTTTGAGATCAATGCCGGTGGGACGTTGAATCTGCTCGAGGCGATTCGTGCCACGGATAATCCACCGCCTCTCGTTTTTACTTCAACAAACAAAGTTTACGGCAACCTTGCAGATGTAGATTTCACGAAGCAGTCAACTCGGTATGCGCCGGTCGATTCGTCGATTCGTGAGCGAGGCATCGCTGAGAACAGGCCGCTCGATTTTCACAGTCCTTACGGCTGCTCCAAAGGCGCGGCGGACCAGTACGTTGTCGATTACGCGCGCACGTACCGGATGCCGGCGCTCGTCTTTCGCATGAGCTGCATTTACGGGCCGCACCAGCATGGCAATGAAGATCAGGGCTGGGTGGCGCACTTCATCATTCAATCGATCACCGGTCAACCAATCACGATTTATGGAGATGGCCGGCAAGTGCGCGACGTCCTGTTCATTGACGATCTGGTTGATGCTTTTCTACTGGCGCAACAACACATGGGAAAGCTGTCGGGGAACGCATTCAATATCGGCGGTGGACCAGCGAATAGCATCAGCTTGCTGGAACTACTCGATCTGCTGGCAGAACTTAACGGCGGGGAGCTTTCAATCTGTTTCGAAGATTGGCGCGCGGCGGATCAACGCTATTACGTTACGGACACAAGTAAATTCAGCGGCTTGACCGGTTGGGAACCTCGAGTTGGCGTCAATGAAGGAGTCCGGCGTTTGTATGAGTGGCTCCTGAATGAAAATCCAACGAAAAGTCACTTTTTACAGGATTTCAGGATTGGACAGGATTTACATGTTAATCCTGATCATCATGTAAATCCTGTAAAACCATTTTCAGGAAACTAAAGTGCAGTTGACATTAGAAGTGAGAACATCGTCGATGCCGCGCGTCGTGCTTGGGCGTGCGGCTGTCATTGCCGCTCCGCGTGAGCTCCGGATGCATGAACTCGAATTCCGAGAACCTGCGGCCGGCGAAGTTCGTGTGCGAATAGAAGGATGCGGTGTTTGCGCTTCAAACCTTCCGCTCTGGGAAGGAAAACCGTGGTTTGAATATCCACTCGAGCCCGGCGCGCCCGGTCATGAGGCATGGGGCCGCATTGATGCAACCGGCGTCGGCGTTACTGATTTTGCTCGCGGCGATCGAGTGGCAATGCTTTCGTCACATGCGTTTGCGGAGTACGACTTCGCACGCGTGCCCGAAGTGGTCCACCTACCTGCTTCATTAGACACATTGCCATTCCCAGCCGAGCCACTTGGTTGCGCCATGAACATATTCAAGCGCGCGATCATCCTGCCCGGGCAAACCGTAGCCATCATTGGTATCGGATTTTTAGGAATGCTGTTAACACAACTGGCTGCTGGAGCCGGTGCGCGGGTGTTGGCACTTTCGCGCAGGCGTTCTTCACTCACCTTGGCCGAACAGTTTGGAGCGGCAGCAACTATCGAAACCGGCCATGCACAAGAGGCGGTCAGAGAATTAACACATGGACAAGGTTGTGAATGCGTGATCGAAGCGATCGGCACGCAACAATCACTGGATTTGGCGACCGAACTTACGAGCGAACGAGGACGCCTCGTGATTGCGGGTTATCACCAGGATGGGCCACGGCAGGTAAACATGCAGCTCTGGAACTGGCGTGGGCTCGACGTGATAAACGCACACGAAAGAGATCCGCAGATGTATGTCGCAGGTATGCGGGAAGCGATTGCAGCGGTGCAAAACGGCCGGATCGATCCGCGGCCGCTTTACACCCACACGTTCAAGCTCGAGGAACTGCCGCGAGCGTTTGAAACGATGGAGAATTCTCCGGAAGGTTTTATCAAGGCGCTGATAAGTTTATGAGCAGTCCGGCGTTACATATCGATGCGGCTCCGCACAAACCACGGCTCGGGTTTGTCGGCCTAGGCTGGATTGGGCGAAATCGTTTGGCGTCAGTGGTTGAAGCAGGCGTCGCGGAAATCGCAGCACTTCACGACTTGCAAACAAACGTTGCCGCGGAAGGATACAAGGTCTCTCCAGACACAGTTTTCTTCTCTTCTTTCGACGAGCTGCTTCAACACGATCTCGACGGAGTTGTGATTGCGACCCCTAATCGATTTCATGCGGAACAGGCGATCGCTGTGCTCGAGCAAGGAATGGCGGTGTTCTGCCAGAAGCCACTCGGGCGTAACGCTTTCGAAACGCGAAGAATAGTTGAAGCCGCTCGCAACGCAGACTGCCTGCTCGGAGTTGACCTGTCGTACGGCGCGCTACCGGCAATGCAAACCGTCAGCAGACTGGTCGAAAGCGGCGCGCTTGGAAAAATCTTTGCGGTTGATGTGAAGTTTCATAACGGCTATGGACCAGATAAACCGTGGTTCTATGACTACTCGCTTTCCGGTGGCGGCTGCGTATTGGACCTTGGACCACACCTGCTCGATTTAGCGGTGCGACCACTCGGATTTCCACTTATCGATCGAGTGCAGAGCTCGCTGTTCGCAAGTGGAAAGTTAATCGAGAGAGGCAGTCATGAAATTGAAGATTACGGTGTTGCGACCATCGAGACGGCGGGCAACACGGTAATCAATCTCAGTTGTTGTTGGAACCTGAACGTCGGCCGCGATGCAGACATTGAAATCGCTTTCTACGGAACGGAAGGCGGTGCAGCGCTGCGTAACGTGAACGGTTCTTTTTATGACTTTGTGGCTCAACGGTTCGAACGTACGCGAACCGAGACGCTCAGCAGTCCGGAAGATTCGAACTGGCAGTGGGGCGGGTTGGTCACCATTGAATGGATCAAACAACTCGCTTCGGATGCCAGTTTCGACCCGGCTGCTGAGCGATTTGTAGAGTTAGCGGAGGTTATCGACAGCATTTACGGAAGGTCTCCCGCAAAGGCGCAAAGGCGCAAAGAAGAAAGGTGAGTTTCTTACTTTGCGCCTTTGCGCCTTTGCGGGAGAAAACTTTGTTACGAAACAAATGCGTACAGTAAACCGAAAACCAACCCGCGTTCTCATGACGGCCGACACCGTTGGCGGTGTCTGGACCTACGCGCTCGAGTTAACACGTGCCCTGCAAACTTACGACGTCGAGGTGCTGCTCGCAACAATGGGCCCGGGCTTAACCTCCGCTCAACGAAAAGACGCGCAAAGCATTCCTAATCTCAATCTCTTCAAGAGCGACTACAAACTCGAATGGATGCCGAACTGCTGGCTCGACGTTAAGCGCGCGGGCGACTGGTTGCTACACCTGGAGAACCGGCTTTGCCCGGACGTAATTCATCTCAACGGATACGCACACGCAAACCTTCCCTGGAAGAACCCGACACTCGTCGTCGGACACTCGTGCGTTTTTTCGTGGTGGCAAGCCGTGCACGGAAGTACGCCTCCGGCCGAGTGGCAGCGTTACAAAGATGAAGTGACGAGCGGTTTGCAGGCCGCGGATCTCGTTGTCGCACCGAGCGGTGCAATGCTGCGCGCGTTGAATACTCATTACGGCGCGATCGAGGACGGTCGCGTAATTCCAAACGGTCGCAATCCTGAATACTTCAAACCAGCCGCGAAGGAACAGTTTGTCTTGTCAGCCGGTCGTTTGTGGGACGGAGCTAAAAACATCGATCGACTGGCCGAGGTTGCGCACGAATTGCCGTGGCCGGTTTTTGTTGCTGGTGAGCATCCACAGCAACCGATGCAAAACAACTCCATTGCGCAACGATGCAAGTGGTTGGGTGCACTTGCCGAGTTAGAGCTTCGGTCGTGGTTTGCCGCAGCACCCGTGTACGCACTTCCGGCGCTCTATGAGCCGTTTGGTTACACGCCGTTGGAGGCCGCGTTGTCTGGTAGTGCTTTGGTGCTCGGCGACATCGCGTCGCTGCGCGAAATCTGGAGTGACGCGGCCGTCTTTGTCGATCCTAACGATAGTCAGGCGTTGAAGGACGAACTGCTGCGGCTGATAAAAAATGACGAGTACCGTCGCGATATATCCCGGCAAGCACGTGAACGGGCGCTCGAATTTTCGAGTGCGCGCATGGGTCAAAACTATTTCGCAGCGTATTCGGAGCTGTTGCTTGATTCGAAGGTCACTCACGCGGAGGAAAAGTTTGCCCAATGCGCATAGTGCTCTTTTATCAATCACTGATTTCGGATTGGAACCACGGGAATGCGCATTTTCTTCGCGGCGTGGCATCCGAACTTTTAGCGCGAGGTCATGAAGTTCAGATTTACGAACCTCGCAATTCCTGGAGTGTGCAAAACCTGATCGCGGAACACGGAGAGCAGCCGTTAGTTGAGTTTCACAAGGCGTATCCGCATCTCTCCAGCAACCGCTACGATGTCGATCAACTTGATCTCGATCACGCACTCGCTGGCGCCGACCTCGTGATCGTTCATGAGTGGAACGAGACGGACTTGATTGAACGCATCGGCGAGTACCGGCGCATGCAAGGAGATTTTCTCCTGCTCTTTCACGACACGCATCATCGTGTCGCAGGACACGAGAGTCTTCCGTTCAGCTTAAAAGACTACGACGGCGTGCTTGCATACGGCCAAGTGCTCACCGACAAGTATTTGCGCAACGGCTGGGCCAGGCGAGCATGGACATGGCACGAGGCTGCCGACGCACGCGTGTTTCATCCACACCCGGGAATCTCGCGCACGCTGGACGTGGTTTGGATCGGGAATTGGGGCGATGACGAGCGTTCCGCTGAGTTGCAGGAATTTTTGATAGGACCGGTAAAAGATCTTCGGTTGAATGCGGAAGTTTACGGTGTTCGCTATCCGGATCACGCAATTGATGCACTCACGCGCGCAGGCATTCGCTACCGCGGCTGGTTGCCAAACTACAATGTGCCTGAAGTCTTCGCGACCGCGCGCGTGACGTTGCACATTCCGCGACGGCCATACGTCAACGAGCTTCCCGGAATTCCGACGATTCGCCCATTCGAGGCTTTGGCCTGCGGTATCCCACTGCTCTGCTCGCCATGGCACGACACAGAAAAGTTATTCAGGCCAGGTCGTGATTTTCTCATTGCTGCTGACGGCAATGAGATGAAACAACTTCTTCGCCGCGTATTGAGCGAGCCCTTGTTCGCTGAGGAGTTGGCGACAAACGGCCTCGCGACGATTAAGCAAAAACACACCTGTGCGCACCGCGTCGATGAGTTGATGAGTATCTGTGCGCAACTGGCGAGGGAAACTAAAGAACTAGCGGCAGTGATATGAAAGACAGAATGAACATCGCATTCTTTGGCTCGAGTCTGGTTTCGGCTTACTGGAATGGAGCCGCGACTTACTATCGCGGCATCATACGAGCACTGCACGGGCTAGGCCACCAGATCACGTTCTACGAACCGGACGCTTACGACCGGCAGAAACATCGAGACATACCGGATCCGGATTGGGCACGGGTCGTGGTCTACCCGGTTGACGGCGAAGGCGATGTCCTGAGCGCAGTTGAAAGTGCACGCGGTGCCGACATGATCGTCAAAACCAGTGGCGTCGGTGTCTACGATCGATTGCTTGAAGCAGCGATTCTCGACATCAAAGATCCACACACAATCGCTGTCTTTTGGGATGTTGATGCGCCTGTAACTCTCGATCGCGTCAAAGCCGACGGTTCGGATTTATTCAAAGAGTTGATCCCGCTTTACGATCTGATTCTCACGTATGGCGGTGGCGAACCTGTCGTCAAGAGTTATGAAGCGCTCGGCGCGCGTGCGTGTGTGCCTATTTACAACGCACTCGATCCCGATACGCATCATCCGGTGCCACCTGACAATCGATTCGCGTGCGATCTCGGTTTGCTGGCGAATCGATTGCCGGATCGAGAGGCGCGAATTAACGAATTCTTTTTCGCAGCGGCGGAAAGACTTCCTGATCATCGATTCATGCTCGGCGGCAGTGGTTGGACCGACAAGCCTATGCCCGCTAACGTGAACTATGTCGGTCACGTTTATACGCGCGATCACAATGCATTCAACTGCTCATCACGCGCTGTTCTCAACGTGAACCGGGACAGCATGGCGAGTTACGGTTTTTCACCGCCGACTCGCATTTTCGAAGCGGCGGGATCGGGCGCGTGTTTGATCACCGATGCGTGGGAAGGAATTGAGACGTTTCTCACGCCCGATCGCGAGGTGCTTGTAGCTCGTGATGCTGAGGAGGTGGTCCAACATCTACAAGCGTTGGACAACGAGAAGGCAAAACAGATCGGCGAAGCTGCGCGGCGACGCGTACTCGCTGAACACACTTACCAGCACCGCGCGTTGCAGCTTCAGCGTTTGCTGGATAACAGAATGGTGATCGAAGTAGGGCATGCTGCTGTAATGGCGTAATTTTTGATTCTTCTCTGTGCAATCTCTGTGTCCTCTGCGTCTCTGTGGTTAAGGAGACATTCACCACAGAGACGCAGAGGACACAGAGATTGCACAGAGAATACTGAATACATGACTAAACCTTTGGACATCGTAATCCTCGGCCTTTCCATTACCTCTTCCTGGGGTAACGGACATGCAACGACTTTTCGCGCGCTGGTTCGCGCTCTCAGTGCGCGCGGGCACAACGTGTGCTTTCTCGAGCGCGACATGCCGTGGTATGCGGAACATCGCGACTTACCGAACCCGCCTTACGGACTAACGCAACTCTACAAATCACTGCCTGAGTTGAAAAAAAGATTCGCGCGGAAGGTGTCGAACGCGGACCTTTGTATCGTTGGCTCGTATGTGCCAGACGGTGTCGCGGTTGGTGAATGGGTGATGCGCACGTGTCGCGGTGTCAAAGCATTTTATGACATCGATACCCCGGTGACGCTCGCGAAACTCGCATCGGGAGATACTGAGTACGTGAGTAAGCGGTTGGTCCGTAGCTACGACCTTTACCTGTCCTTTACGGGTGGCCCGGTGCTCAGAAAGATTGAACGCGAACTAGGATCGCCCATGGCTCGCACCTTGTACTGCTCGGTAGATCCCAAGATCTATTTTCCGGAAGAGGTCAAACCGAAGTGGGATCTGGGCTACATGGGTACGTACAGTGTCGATCGTCAACCGTCGCTCGATGAGTTACTGATTGAGCCGGCGAGACGCTCACCCAAATTGAAGACAGTCGTCGCAGGTTCAATGTATCCCTCTGAAGTGTCGTGGCCTGCGAACGTTGAAAGAATCGAACACCTTGCACCGGCCGCTCATCGCCGTTTCTACAGTTCACAAAGATTCACACTGAATCTGACCCGGGCCGACATGCGTAGCGCCGGCTACTCGCCGAGTGTGCGCCTCTTTGAGGCCGCTGCGTGCGGCACACCGATCATCAGCGATTATTGGGCGGGCCTGGAGACTTTTTTTGAACTCGAAAAGGCGATCGTAACGGCGTCCTCGGCAGATCAGGTGTTGCGTTATCTGAATGAGATCGATGAGAAGGAGCGATGTGCAATCGGCGAGCGAGCACGAGTGCGTGTCCTCGCAAGTCATACATCGGAACAAAGAGCGATAGAGCTCGAAGGCTATGTTGCCGAAGTGATGCAAACAGCGACTGCAACACCGCTCAATGCTGAACCTGCGGGAGCAATCGCGTGACCACGTTTTTTCTAATCAGGCATGCTTCGTGTAGCGGGTTGGGCCAGACATTGTGGGGCCGGACGCCCGGAGTTTGTCTCAACGGAACAGGAAAACTGGAAGCGCAGCGACTCGCGGAACGGCTTCGTGGAATAACACTCGAGGCAATCTACAGCAGTCCACTTGAACGAGCGTTGGAGACTGCGGAAACCATCGCCCGCACGATGAACCTCGAAGTCAACAGGAACCCCGCGTTTGATGAAATCGATTTTGGAGACTGGACGGGTAAATCATTCGACGTGCTCTCGGGCGATGAAGTTTGGGGGCGCTTCAACAGCGTTCGTAGCACCACCAGAATTCCTGGCGGCGAATCGTTTCTCGAGGTGCAAACGAGAGTTATCACCGAACTGGAGAGGCTTTCAGCGCAACACAACAACGCGCGTGTGGCGATCGTATCGCACGCAGACGTGATTAAAGCAGCGGTGGGTTACTTTGCAGCGACTCCGATCGACCTGCTGCAACGCATTGAGATTTCGCCATGTTCAGTCAGTGTCGTCGCAATGAATCGAAATAGTCTGAGATTGTTAACCATCAACAACACTCGCGACCTATCCGATCTTTTGTGACTTTTGTGCCTTTTTGTGGCCTATGAAGATTGCATTCTTCGGTCTAACAATCAGTTCATCGTGGGGCAACGGGCACGCAACCTTGCTACGTGGACTGTTCAAGGCACTATCAGCGCGCGGTCATCGCGTCGCCTTCTTCGAACGTGATGTGCCTTACTACGCCTCTCATCGCGACCTGGTTGGATTACCGGGAGTCGAGCTCCATCTCTATCGTGATTGGCATGAAATCAAAGCGATGGCGCGCGATGTCGTCGCGGAGTCTGACGTCGCGGTGGTCACCTCCTATTGTCCCGACGGCATTGAAGCCACGGAGCTCGTCGTTTCATCGAACGTGAACCTGCGAGTGTTTTACGATCTCGACACTCCGATCACTCTCGAAGCATTGCAAAACGGTGAGCCACTCGCTTACATCGGTCCTCGCAAACTCGCCGACTTCGATCTGGTGCTGAGTTACACAGGCGGCGCCGCGCTGACTGCCCTACAGGATCAACTTGGTGCTCGCCGTGTGGTTCCGTTGTTCGGCAGTGTTGACCCTGACGTTCATCATCCTGCGCCTGCACTCTCGCGATACGCAGCCGATCTCTCGTATCTCGGAACCTATGCTCCTGATCGACAATCCCTCGTGGATCGTTTGTTTATTCAAGTCGCGCACAGATTGCCCGATCGGCGGTTCATCATCGGCGGATCGAAGTACCCGATCGATTTTCCGTGGCAAGCGAACATCTGGTACGTGCAGCACGTCCCACCTTCAGCACACGCGTCGTTCTTTTGCTCTTCGCCATTGACGCTCAACGTCACGCGCGGCGCAATGGCGCGAATGGGCTACTGTCCCTCGGGCCGCCTGTTCGAAGCGGCGGCGTGTGGTGTTGCGATCGTGTCGGACGTGTGGGCAGGTTTGGAAACATTTTTTCAGCCTGGAGTTGAGATCATCGTTGCCCGCACTACGGACGACGTGATCGCGGCGATGCAACTCTCAGAAGCTGAGCTCACGAGCATCGCTAAAGCGGGTCGTCAACGAGTGCTCGACTCGCACACGGCAGCACATCGAGCCGTGGAACTGGAGAACGTCTTCAGTACCGCTCGCGGAATGCCCGCTATCGAAAGTTTTTGTCAACCGCAAATGGTTGCTGAGGTTTAGCACTATGTGGGGAATTGTGCCGGCGGCAGGCATTGGCAGCCGCATTCAGCCACTCGCGTTTTCCAAAGAGCTGTTGCCTGTGGGCAGTCGCATCGAGAACGGTAACGAACGCCCGCGCGCTGTCAGCGAGTATCTGGTCGAACGGATGATCAAAGGCGGGGCGACCAAGATCTGTTTCGTCGTCTCACCTGGCAAATCCGACATCTTCGAATATTTCGGTGGTGAGATTGGACCAACGACCCTTTGCTACACGGTCCAACGAACGCCGGCCGGCTTATGTGATGCGATCTTTCGCGCCGTCCCGTTTATCGATCGTGATGAGGCGGTGGTTGTTGGTCTACCTGACACGATCTGGTTTCCTGAAGATGGTTTTTGTGCACTTCGTGACGATCGACTCTCGTTCCTCGTGTTCCCGGTCGAGAAGCCGGAGTTTTTCGACGCGGTTGTCGCCGACGAACATGGTCGCGTAGTGCGAATCGAAGTGAAGCAGCCGGATGCGAGTTCGTCGTGGGTGTGGGGAGCATTCAAGATGCCCGGCTCGATCCTGCATCAGCTTTATGCTTTGTGGCGCAAACGAGAGTGCCGGGACGAATACATCGGAACACTCGTGAATGCGTTTTTGGCAGAAGGTGGTGAAGCTTTTTCAGTTGCCGCTGGAGAAGTGTATGTGGACGTCGGCACATTGAATGGCTATCGCGAAGCGATGCGCGTATTGGGCAAGCAGGACGAGGAACACATCGCTATACCTTTTGAGGATAGATTAACCACCGCACCAATGCCGTAGGATGTTTTGAGCATTTTGTGCCTTTTTGGCAAAGATAAATGAGCGCGCTCGAACAAGAAATGATGACTACGGAAGAGATCCGGCGTCGGGTGGAGGAGCTGGGCCAATGGTTTCATAACCTGGATCTCGGCGGTGTGAAGACGGCTCCCAATCATTTCCTTGGAGACTATCCGGCAGTTAAATGGCAACGATTCTCAGATGCCATTCCGGCCGATCTCCGCGGCAAGTCCGTACTCGACATTGGCTGTAACGGCGGCTTTTACTCACTCCAGATGAAGCAACGCGGCGCGGAACGCGTGTTGGCGATCGACACAGATGAAAAATACCTCGCGCAGGCTCGGTTTGCAGCGAAGGTGAGCGGGGCGGAGATTGAATTCCGCAATCTTTCCGTCTATCGCGTGGACGAGCTTCATGAGCAGTTCGATCTCGTGCTGTTCATGGGTGTCTTGTATCACTTACGACACCCGCTTCTCGCACTCGAACTGCTGCACGAGCACGTCGTCGGCGATCTATTAGTCGCGCAATCAATGCTTCGTGGCTCAAAGGAGAGCATCGACATTCCGCCCGACTTTCACTTCTGGGAAAACGCGGTGTTCGAAGACGAGAAGTTTCCTCGCATGTATTTTGTCGAAAATCGATTTGCAAACGATCCGACAAACTGGTGGATTCCGAATCGCGCTTGTTTTGAAGCGATGTTGCGGAGTGCAGGGTTTGAGATCCTGGCCCATCCCGAAGATGAGGTCTTCATTTGCCGCTGGACCGAGGTGCCGGGTCCGGTGAATTACGCCAAAGAGCTGCGGGAGATCACGCAATGATCGAAGCTGTGATGTTCTGGAACGAGCCGAACAACAAGTCCCACTGGGATTTTGAGATCGATCCGGACTGGAGCAAGTTTGCCGCGATGGTGAAGCTCGCCGCCGAAGCGGTCAAATCGGAAAATCCGCGGCTGCTGAGAGTGCTGGGAGGCATTTCCCCGATCGATCCCGGTTTCATTCGGAACATGGAAACGAGAGGCGTTTTAAGTCGTCTTGACGTGGTAGCGTTACACGGTTTTCCGCTTGACTGGAATAATTGGACCATCAACGAATGGCCTGACAAGATTCAGGAGATCCGCGATGTGACGGAACTGCCGATCTGGATCTCAGAAGTTGGAACGTCAACGTTTGGCGCCGAAGAGATTCAGGAGTTTGGTTTGCGCCGTTCGGCTGAGTTGTTGATCGGGCGAGTGCCGCGTATTCACTGGTACAGCCTCTACGATCTGCCGCAGGCGTGGCCGGCCACCACGCGCCATCGCGAAGCCGAAGGCTCCGCTTACTACCGTCATTTCCACATGGGATTGCTGGATGAACACGGAAATCCTAAACGCGCTTTGTGGCAGTTTGGAGACTACTCTCCGGCGCTTGGGATCTGCCAGTGGTTTCATTTCGAAGATCACCGGCTCGAGGATGCGGTCAAGTGGTTGCAGCGTTTAGGAGTGAAATACCTGCGCACCGGTCTTAGCTGGTCCGATACGGAACGACCAGGCTACGAAGCCTGGTTCGATCGGATGATGAAGGCGCTGAAACCTTTCGAGGTGACGCTGACATTCTGTTTCACACCCGAGTCGAAAGGTATCAACGCCCACCACACTAGCGCGCCGCGAAATATCGAGGACTACGCGGACTTCTGCACTCAGATGGTCCGCCGCTACGCAACTTAGCCACAAAAAGGCACAAAAAGCACAAAAGTAATGGCAGCACGAGTACAAAAGCGAAGTGTTCCCAGAATGCAGGACTCTGTTGCCAGTGACCATTAACTAACGGAATTCCTAATGTTGCCGCGTAGTAGATCAACAACGGAAAGAGCAATTGTTTGATCGAATACGATCGCTCTGTCAGCATGAACAGCAACAACAGAAATCCGAAATAGACGACGATTCCTTCGAGCCGGTGCACCTGGTTCGCTGTGAGCCAGCTAACCTTCATAGGATTAAGCGCAATCCAAATACGCATCGTGTTCGCAACCAGCGTTGCCGCGTAAGCCAGCACAGCAGCAGTCGGAATGAATCGCCAGCTAACGCTTTGAAACCGATTGCGCCACAGATGTGTCACGCTAAGCATCACGAACGACGTGATCAGAAAGTTGACTCCAGCACACGGCGCAGCGATCACAAACGTGTGATCGCTGCTCATGTAACCCGTCAACGCTTCAAACTCGAACGACCTCCCGCTCAAGAAACTCACTAACAGAGTCGTCGGAGCGAGAATCCAACGCAGTTCATCGGGAGTCGCCGTCGAGTAGTAAGACTTCAGCGCCAGAGCGCACAGCAACACTGCCGACAACTGTGCGCTCCAGATCGTTCTGCGACTCATACAAACCACCGTCTCCTTCGCAGGATCATGATGGTTGCCAGCAACAGTGAGCCGAGTGCCAGCCAAACCAACTCAGGTTCACTGCCAATCTCAACACCAGTGCCGACCGCGAGGTCGCTCACGTGTAACGGAAGCGGTAATGGTTGCTTCACGTCCTGTGCGGATCCAGTCGGATTAGTTACGACTTCACGGACCGCGATAAACGACGTGTATCGAGTCAGCAGGTTGTACTGCAAACCGAGCGCAGTGATCTCGCTGACGTTCTCTTCCGCTGAAGAACCGTAATCCGATAACTCGGCAATTCGCGTCCGCGCCCAAAGGTAACGCAACGCACTGTTGCCTTCATCAGGCTGGCTACCGGCGACATCGAAACGACTTACAAAGTCGCCCTGGCCTGTCTTACCCGTGAGTTCGATCGTTCCCGCAACCGGACCGCGCCACTTGCCAAAGAGAATGATTGGGCGTTGTGCAAACAAGTCGGGAAACACAACTGGATTTAGGTCGTACGCGTCGAAACCAATGGAACGAACCCGAATGTCAGTCAACACCGGCGTTTGAATGTACTCGCGAAACTTCGCAGCGACGTTATCTGCTTCGCTTTCCTGCGTGACGATAAACGGCTCACCCATCCCCGCCTTCGCAACACCTTCAATGAGATAACGATTGACTGCCGTCCCAATGCCAAACGCAAACACGTTGCACTGATTCAGATTGGCGCGAATGTGATCGAAGACCCCCTGCTCTCCGGAGATGTAACCGTCAGTGACCAACACGATGCTGCGAGAGATCCCTTGTGGTCGTGGCAGACTCATCGCCTGTTGAATGGCAGGCAACAATTCAGTGCCGCCACCACCACGTTGCTGTTCAAGCAGACCAATCGCTCTGCCTATGTTCTGATGATTTGCCTGCAACGATTGTGGTGAGAGTATGTTTGCGTCCCCGGCAAACAGGACCACGTTGAACAGATCAGTTGGGCGGAGCTTTCCAATCAGGTCCTTCAAAAGGCGCTTGGACGTGTTTAACGGGTAACCATCCATCGAGCCCGACACGTTGACCACGAAGATGTACTCGCGTGGTGGTATGTCTTGAACAGCTACCTGCTTGGGAGGTTGGGCCATGTAGAGGAAGAAGTTTTCACCCTGGCCCTGAAAGAGAAGCAAACCCGACGTGATTTGGTCTCCACCGAGACGATAGCGCAACACAAAGTCTCGATTGCCCTGGAAAGGATCCGAATCGTCCAGGCTCAATTGCACATTCCCGTGATTCCACCACTTGGGAAAAATTTGGTGTGACGGACACGACAGATCGTAAATGGGTACGCCGGCAAAGATTTTGGCGGAAATGTGAAGTGAACTGGCTGGCTTTTGACCCTGATGCTGGTAGGGCGTCTGGACAAAACTGTCTTCCTTTTTCGTTGGGTTGTTTGGCGAGGCGTAACGTGGTCCAACCACGGTGGGAAATACGACTTCGTAAACACTGTCAGTCGGAACCAGGAGCTCGGTGTAGCGCAATTCGATCTCCACCTGCTCCTGCGGCATGATGTTGGCCAAACTCATCGAAAACACGTTGGGCCGTTCCTGATCCAGCAGCGATGCGCTCTTCCCTTCTTCTTTTGCCTTCTCAAAATCCTTTTTTGCCTGCTCGCGTTCCTTGATTTTGGCGATGATGATCTCGTCGCCTATTTGCATGCGCATGCTGTAGACTGCTGCACGCGTCGAAGCTGGAAAGACGTAAGAAGCATTGATCGGACGTGAACCTTCGTTGCGATAGATCTGCCGAACTTTCACATCGGCAATAACACCTGCAACTGATATTTCGACCTTTGTGTCTTTGAGTGGTAGCTGATCGACGCCGGGGTCGCCTTGGACCACGAAATATGGCGCCAGCGTCCTGTCTTCCTGACTCTGAGTCTGAGCACGGCCGGAAGTGAAAGTGACGGCAACCGCAACCAAAGCAAAACACAGTTTCCACAAATTAACTCGCATGATCTCCTCCGCCCTAAGGGGGCGACTAAACATGGAGGCTTTAGGCCTCGTTAAAACCGGGAGATCCTACGAGAGACAGGGATTTCCGCTAACGTTACAGACCACACATTGGCGCCGTACCGACCACAGTTCACGCACGAAGATGCCACCACCTTGCGGGCAGGGTCTTACGTGCAGCGCGAATAAACTCTCGGCGGCAGCTTTCCTCCTGTGGTAGAGTTGGCAGCGACCAACTTACTGCAACTAATCACGCCGAAAATGCGTGATTTCGAAGGCGCCATTCAACCATTAACGCCCGCTAGCGAAATGATTTAGCCTCCATTCTCATTACGAATGAGAGTGAAATCCACCAAGGAAACAGCATCCATGACACAAAGATCCCCCAAATCTTCGCCCCAGAACCTTAAACGACTAATTGTCCTGACGTTCATTTCGTTCTTTATATTCACTTCGCTAACGGGAGTTGATCGCACTTTTGCCGTTCAGCAGAGCGAAGCGGATCTAATCAAGAAAGCCAACACCGCAATCACCGAAGCGCAAGGCGCATTCAGTCGGGCTAGAGACAAAGCATTTGCGGCGCAGGCGCGTTTAGCCGAGCTGAAGGAATTCACAAATATCCCAGAGCCCAACATCAATTCAATCAGCAACCTGCGCCGTCTCACGCAAACGGTAGCGGCAATGTTCACCCCAGGACCGCCGAAGAAAACTTTGCAGGATCAACTGTCCGATGCGCAGTCGGATTTATCAACTGCCTTGAACAAGCTGACCACGGCGAAGACTACGTTGGACGGGGCGGCCAGCAGTGCCGCTATCGAAGCGGCGAAGACTGCGGTTCAGACGAACATCGATGGGATCAAGCCCAAGGTTGACAATCCCGAACTAAACGGTTTGGCGGCGCAACTGAACGAGGCACTCGATACGGTCTATCCGGCTGTCACCAAGCTCGCGAACACAGCCGATCAGCGGTTGACGCCATTCGAGCAAACAGTGACCGACCCTGCACAGCTATTCGAGCTGTTTCGAACAAAGTTCGCGGACGTTCCGGCAACTATTCAGTTTGATCTCGATTTGAAACAGAGTTGGAAGGACCTTTCTGACCAATTGAAAAACGTCCGTACCGATCACACGGCGAAAGCCGCCGACGTCGATAAAGCGGTGAATGGGTTGGACGCTTCAGTTGTGGCAGTCGTCGGCAAGATCAACTCCCATCTCAAAATTTTGTCTAAGGGAGCGCAGGACCAGAAGTCGGCGCTGGAAGCGGACATGGCAGTCTTCAAGGCCCAACCGGCCGCTCATGAGAATCAAGCTATCCAGAGCATTCAGGTAGGCCAAACAGTCGTCGAAGAGCTGGGCAAGATTAATGAAATCGTAGATGCGGTTAGCGCCGTGGCGAAATCGGCAGGCATCACGGGTTTCAACGAATCGGATACGCAAAAGGAACAAGCCGATCTGGTCACCAATATCGACAATCTCCGGTCGCAGGCCACCACGTATCACGATCTGCTTTCTGGCGACCGATCCCTCTGGGTCACTGAAAAGATCCGGCTCTACTACTTCACTGACATTCCGCGACTCGTACAAACGCTTAACCCGCTGGCAAAACTGAGAGGAGGAGATGCCTCAGCACGCGAGCGCGCAAAAGATCGTTTGGACAGACTGCGGGCAGCCGAGGATGCGCAAAGCGAAGCGAACGGCGCGGTGTTGAGTCTTAAAAAGCGCGTATCTCTTATCCGGCAGCAATTACAAGCGGCCAATGATGACTTGATTGCCAAAAGGTTGATCGCGCAGGAAACATCGCGGAGAGATGCTCAGCTGAATCAGCGCCCCGCCGGCAGTGTCTCGCAGGAAGAAACACGACTTTCGCTGGAAAAGAGAACAAAAGCTGAAGAAGACCGAGTCGCCGCACAAGAACGTGCTGACAGATTGAACGACGAAAAGAACGGCTTGGCCGCGCAATTGAGAGAAGCCGAGGCACAGCTCGAAGTTGCCCAGGCGGCTTTCGAACGGGCCAGCAGCGCGACCATCCGTGCAGCTCAAGTTGAGTCGGCCGCCTTTGCCGAAACGCGTGACAACGCAGCGTTTTGGTATGGCGAAGCCAGCGCTACCAACAGCGACCCGGCACGACGCGTCGAGATCACTTCGTCTACCAGCGGTGAAAACGCGATCTTCGTGCGCGGCCGAAGAGAAGACGTGGTCAAAGTGCAGGACATTGTCGCCACACTCGACGAGCCGGCGCCACAGGCGCGGATGACTCTCTGGAAGATCGAGCTGAATAGCGACGCGACCGAAAAGGGCGCCGAGAAGTTCAACGAAGCTTTGTGGATCGTTGAAGACGAACTCGCCCAAACGCGCGCCAAGATTGCCGACACGCTTTCCGCGCTCCTCGGCGCTGTGAGTGAACAAGCCGAACGCGCTGCCTACTCAGACAGTGCCCACCAATTCGTAAGACGCGATTGTCATGAAAGACTTCTTTACGCGAACACCTTCCCGGCCAATACTCCCAGTCCCGCCCCGCTTCTGCTAAATCGTGGCATCAGCCCAGCAGACACCGACATCACCGGACGGAGACAACGTCTGAAGCGTTATGCTCTTTACTCAGAAGAAGTGCAAAAAGAGCTTGGACTTAAATTCATCGACGAGCTTGGCTTCGATAATCCCAAGCAGTTTGGCTTGAAAGATCCGGGTTCGGCGACGACGCTGAACGAAGCGTTGATTATTCTGCTGTTGACCAACAGAGATCACCGTGACGCGATTCTGCGACAGTTCGTAAGCGATGCCCGGACTAAGCTCGGAAAGAAGGATCCGAAGAAAGGAACCGATTACGATTTTACCCGTCTGTACTCGATGCTGGGCTTCAACACCACTTCGATAGCCGCGCCCAACACGCAAACGACCAGACAACAGCAGGAGCTGATCTACGCCATCCGCGGGCCATTGCTCAGGCATTTGGTCGGAAGGATTGCGCGCCTGCAGGACCGAGTTGACGAATTCCGCAAACTGGACGAAAGAAAGAAGCTGCCGGTCCAAACCGGCTGGTCACTAACTGGTTTGCAACGACTCAACGCGAACGAAGAAGCCTTGCATGGGTGCTTGAAAGAAAAGCTTCCTCTAATCTTCGATACCATCCACGACGAGTTCCCAATTTCACCGGTGGACGTTATGGACGGCCATGTCAAGTTGTTTGACTCAGGTGTAGGGACAATCGGGTTGCAACCCATGAACGGTGGCCGGGCGTATGGGCTACCGAAGGTCTACAACCTCCGTCCGTCGCCGGCGCGAGTCGCCGCCGCAGATGGAATGCTGGACGTCTTCACGAAAGCCTTTGAAGACGACATCGATCGCGAGTTTGTGCAACCGATGCTTTTAAACCTGCGCAAACGGCTGAGGAAGTCGGGCATCGGTTTTGGCGTGATTCAGCGGACCTCGATGCTTGCCACCAATCGTCTAGTGGCTCGCGTGGATCCACGCGCAACCGCGGAGTTATCGGTCGGAGAGGAAACCAACCTGCTCCAGGGACTCCAAAGCATCGCGCAAATCACTCTCGCCGCTCAAACCGGCAATGTGCTCGGAGGTCTTGCCCAGCTCAAAGCGTCGGCCTCAGCCGAGAAAGACGCGGCAGAGATTTACGGCATCACGTCCGGCAGCGCTTTTCAGGTCACTCCCATTTTCGATCCGACGGGCCAGGCGCTACGCTTCAAATTTGACTTCGTGGATACAACGCTGGTGCGCGAGCCAAGAGGAACTGTTAATCCTCGACTGCCGCGTATCGAGCGCCACACAGTCAACACAGAGGTCCAACTCGCTAACCTTGAGATTCGCGAAGTCTCACGGTTCGAATCTGATTCAAAGATCGGACTCCCGACAACCTACCGGGGCGGTCTGCCGATACTCAAAGACATTCCGGGTGTGCGGCCGATTCCGTTGATCGGTTGGTTCGTGCGTCGCAAAGGCAGTAACGCAATCGCGCAACGAAGTCTGATCTTCGCGCAGACAACTATGTCACCTACGATCGGCGACATCCTGGACTTGTTCGATACTTCGCTTCAACGTCGATAACTGTTTTAGGCCACAAAGAAGCACAAAGAAGCACAAAGAGGTAAACTTTGTGCTTCTTTGTGCTTCTTTGTGGCTGAAAACCGATGAACGAATCGCCTGTTAAGATCGATCCTCTCCTCGAGCCTCTCCTGGTTGACACCAGCGACGAACAAGCCAGCGAACTCCTTTCACAACTGATCACCGTCCACGCTGAGCCCGTAATCAAGGGCGTCATTCGCTTCAAACTCCGTCTCAACTCGTATCGCGAAACTCAACGAGCCGAATCAGACGATATTCATCAGGAAGTGGTGTTGCAGCTCGTTTCGCAGTTGCAGCGGTTTCGAAAATTACCTGAGGCGAATCCGATCAGTGATGTGCGCGGGATGGCCGCAGTCATCGCGCATCGCACCTGTGCACGCTGGATGCGACGACAGTTTCCGGAACGGCACGCGTTCAAGAATCGTCTTCACTACCTGCTAACGCGCCAGCGTGGCTTCGCGCTTTGGCAGGATGACGATGGCAAACAAGTAGCTGGTTTTGCACCCTGGCAGGAACAAAACAAAACTCGTCAGGTGCTGGAACTTGAAAGGTTACCAGCCGTGCTGCGAACACCTAAAAGCGGCAAACCGCAGGAGATTGCCGAGACTGTCGCTGCGATTTTCAATCACCTCGGTGGCCCGGTCGAATTCGACGAACTGGTCGGAACGCTGGTAGCAATTGTGGGAATCAGCGATCAGCCGGTCGAAACTCTCGCCGATGATCAAGAGTCTCCGCCCGAGCCCGACCAAGGCTGGCGAGTAGAAAAGAAAATGTTTTTAGAGAGGCTGTGGGAAGAATTGCAACAGCTTCCATTAAACCAGCGCGCCGCGTTGTTGCTTAACTTGAAAGACGCGAGTGGCTCCGGCTGTATCACCTTGTTTCCCGCCATCGGAATCGCAACCGTGCGCCAGCTTGCGAAGGCGCTGGAGATCACTGCGGAGCGTTTTGCGGAGGTCTGGAACGACTTGCCGCTCGAAGATGCGCGCATCGCGGAGTTGCTCGGATTGACCCGGCAGCAAGTGATAAATGCCCGCAAATCCGGGCGGGAACGCCTGGCGCGCCGGCTGAAAGGATTTATTTAACGGGGATGGTAATACGCGACAACTTTCACCAACTTACATATTTGAAACCCCAGCGGAGCCCCGGCTGGAGGGCCAAACAAAAACTTGGAACACCTGACTGAAAAACAAGTTGAGGGTTACTCTCAACACCGGTTAAGCGCCGCCGAACTGCTGTTAGTGACCGACCATCTCGGCGAGTGCGAAGCCTGTCGGCGACGAATCGCCAGCGGCGATGCAGCATTCCTGGCGGCGCATGCCGGCACGTTGGGCGAGGATTTAAGCGCACATCTGACGCCGGAACAGACGGCTGATTATGTGGATAAAAACTTGTCGGGCGAGTCGCTGCAAGTCGTCACTGATCATTTGAGTAGTTGTGAGCAGTGCGTCTTTGCAGTCGAAGACCTGCGCTCGTTTAGAAATGAGATCGCACCGTCACTCGATCGCGAATACCGTCCCGCGAGTGTTCCCGCTTCAACTGCGCGCTCGTGGCGTGAAAGGTTCGTATCGTTCTTTCGAGTATCTCCGATCGCGGCATTTGGGAGTGCGGCGCTGGCAGTTCTTCTGTTGGGAATGATGGTGTGGCTGGTTTGGCGAACGCCACCCGAAACGCAGGGAGAAGTTGCCGTTGCGCCGTCACCATCGTTGCAACCATCTCCACTTCCAACACCGTCATTGCAACCCGAACCGTCAGCGTCTCCGGTAACAGTAGTCTCGCAATTGAACGATGGCCCAGGTATGTTGTCCCTGGACGCGGAAGGCAAGCTCTCAGGCGCCGAAGAGTTACCGCTCGCTTACCAAAACGCGGTGAAGAAAGCGCTCACTACGCATAGGATCGAAAGATCAGCACAACTACAGGGACTGGCGCGGCCAGCGAGTTCCTTAATGGGTGCTAATCAGAAACAAGAGTTTTCGTTAATCGAGCCTGTTGGAAGTGTGCTGATAACCAATCAACCGGCTCTTCGTTGGTCGCGAATGGATGGCGCAACGGGCTACGTCGTTGAAGTTTATGACGACCAGTTCAAACTGGTAGCTTCAAGCCCGCAACTTACTGATCTTTCATGGACCACCTCGCCGGCGCTGGCACGCGGCAAGGTGTATTCGTGGCAAGTAAAAGCGATCAAGGACGGACAGGAAATCACATCGCCGCGTCCGCCCGCGCCGCAAGCAAAGTTCCGCATCCTCGATCAAGACAAAGCCAACGAACTCGCACGTGCTAAACGCGCATACGGTTCATCGCACCTAACACTCGGCCTGCTTTACGCAGAAGCAGGACTATTAAAAGAGGCCGAACAGGAGCTGCGTCTGCTGCGCAGGGCTAATCCAAATTCCAAGCTCGCCCGCACCCTTCTGCGCCAAATCCAAGCTCTACGAAACAGGTGAGCCACAAAAAGGCACAGAAAGCACAAAATTGATTGATCGGTGGTTTGCCTTTTGTGCCTTTTTGTGGCGACTCTCAGCGGCCGTCGCCGACCAGCACAAATCCCGCCCAGTAAAACGGATGACTCGTCTCCGGATTTTTCATCAACTTCAACGCCGCCTGCCGCAACGCTTCCGTCTTTGTCGGTTTTGATCCAATCAGTGTGCGGTGAAAGTTCACCATCAGATCGCGCGTGCCCGCGGATTCAACTTTCCACTGACTTACAACAATCGACGGCACGCCCGCGATGAACATCGCCCATGACAATCCAATCATTCCCTCACCCGCGCCGATGCGCCCGCGAGCCGTCTCACACGCGGAGAGCACTGCCAGATCCGCTTGCAGATCGAGTTGCATCAGTTCCCATGCTTCCAGCAATCCATCTTCATTGGCGCCACCTCCGGCGAGTGCGAGATGTGAATACATCGGCGATTCATTGTTAAGCACTCCGTGTGTGGCGAAGTGAAGTACTCTCGCTTTACTCGCCTCACTCTTGACGCGATCTTCGCGCGCGGCCGCTCCGATGTAGACCTTGCTTCGCGAAATACCATATAGGCGGCCCAACTCTTTAACTTCCTGTTCAGCCTCCGGCAATGGATCGAGTTTTCCATCTCGTACACTCACAGAGGCACGCTGAATCGTCACGTTCCCAAGCGACGGATTGCCGAGCGCGAAAAGGGTTTGCGGAGCGACATCATGCTGCCGTCGCACACTCATTTCACGCAACACCGTCAATGACGGCGTATAGGCAATCGCAGCGTCCTCAATCATGAAACGATTGGTGCCGTTCAACAGAGCCTGAAACGGTAGATCCCACAAAACATTGTCGTTGGCGATGATGAGATTGGTTCTTCCACGAAGCTGAGCTTCGGCCGGTTTGA
Organism: uncultured Acidobacteriota bacterium; assembly: GCA_963826255.1. GTDB lineage: Bacteria > Acidobacteriota > Blastocatellia > Pyrinomonadales > Pyrinomonadaceae > PSRF01. The sequence continues at coordinate 1,953,160 of CAWGWK010000002.1, read as the reverse complement.
CTAATAGATCATAGAGTTTGACGGCGGACGTACGAAAGCCGAGATCTCTTCCAGCGAGTTGTTGCCGAAACGCTTCGGTCTGCCTCGCGAGTTCGGCTCTTTTAACGGGCAACGTGTAGACACGAACGTCGGTCTCAGGCTTCCCTTTCGTCACCACGAACAGATAAGTTTCGTCCTCTCCAACCACATACTCCAGCAGCGCGCTCGACGTATCCGGCAGTAACGCTGCAAGTTCTTCCGGTTTGATGATCGGTGCTTCACCACGTCGTACTCTTATTTCAGGATGCGACACGTACAAACGTGTCTCAAAGTCTTCGTACTCAAGACGCGCCTTTTCGACTTCCGCCTTCAGCTCGGCCACCCGGGAAGCATCAGGTTTATCACGACGCATTTCCGTAGTGAGTTTTGAATTAAGCGAAACCAGGTGCAGCCGGTGTTGCTCGTCCGCCTGCTGTTCTTCTTTGGACCATGACTGGCGTATGTTGGCGCGGCCCGCTTGTAATGTGTCGAACAACACTCGCGCTTTCGATTGTTCCGCGAAAGTCAGAGCATCGGCGGATTTACCTTGCGAGACGAGCAGATCGATCATGCCGAACCACGGCGAGAGCCTGTTTTCAAGAAAACTTTGCTGCTGCTGCTCGCCACCGGCTACGTTGCGGCGTAAAGATTCAAGTGTCGAAATAGCGACCACGAAACTATTGCGCGCCTCCTCCAGTTGGCCCAACCCGAAAAGAGCACGACCGATCCGTTCCTGGGCGGTCCACAGTTCTTCCTTGTCATTAAGCGATGCAGCTACTTGCGCCGCGCGGCGACTGACATGAAGCATCTCGGAGTACTTGCGCTGGTCCTGGTATAGTCGTCCAAGATTATTCAACGACAGCGATACTGCGCCGCGATCCGTCGTCAACTGTTCTCGTAAGCGAAGGCCCTCCTGTAAAGGCGCCAAAGCTTCCTCGTAGCGTCCCTGTAATCGATAAGTGTCGCCGATGTTATTTAAAGACCTTGCGATTCCGGGCGTCGCCTTCAATGCCTCATACCCGAGCTTCGCTTTCTGAAACCACTCCAACGCCTCCGCATACGACCCTTTGGCTTTATAAATGACACCGATATTGTTTTGTATATTTGTGACCCCAAACTTGTCGTCTGTCTCTTCAAAGATGGCGAGACTTCTGCGTGCGTATGCGAGCGCCTGATCGAGACGGCCCTGACGTCTGTAGACCAACCCGATGCTTTGCAGTTTGTTTGCGAGACTTCGGCGATCACCGGCGCTTCCCGTTTCCTCCACGATCTTCAGACTCTTATGGAGGTAGTCCAAACCTTCAGCATAACGACCTTGAGCGGTGTAAAGACGGCCGATATTGTTTAAGACCTGGTTCAAGGTGACGTTGTCCTTCGCCTCTTCACTGAGCACGCGAGCTTTATGGTAATAGTCGAGACCGATTTCAAGGTTTCCGCGTTCAGTGTGAGAAGTGCCCAGAATGTTGAGAATACGGGCTGTCAGTTCCTTGTCGCCCAATTGCTGGCTCAGCGCCAGAGCCTGTTCGGAAGTCTTGATGGCGAGATCCCGTCGTCGCCCATTATCGTGCGCAATGGCCATCGCAAGCAGCGCGCGCGCCTGATCCTTCTTCGCACCAAGCTCTTCGAAAATGGCGAGACTTTTTTCGAGGTAATTGATGGCTTCTTCAGGAGGGATGCGACGGGCTTGAATGGCGCCAACTTCGTAAAGCGCCAAACCGAGTTGCATACGATCTCCAGTGTTTTCCGCAACGCGCACTGCAAGTCGAGAGATTCGTAGTGCCTCGTTTAAATCACCTTTCTTAACCAATGGGTCGGCAAGCGCTTTCAAGGCGGCCAGTAGAGTGCCGTTCCTCGACTCCTTCTGTGTCAACAAGTGCTCCTGCTCTGCGACAGACTTAACCCGCACCAGCGCCACAGCGAGATCCTTTACCTCTGAAACAGCAGGTGAATTAACTGCTTGCGACTGTGCCAGCGCTTGAGTGATGAGGCTTAAGTTGAGAATCGATAACGAGAGCACCTTCCGGAACGCGATCGGCATGGAACGACCCCCTTCAGCTCTAAAGGCTCAGAATGTAACGCGCAAAACCATCTTGAGATGGGTCACTAACGTCGCCGGATAAGGGAGCAGTTTTCAAATTCGCGGGTTTAGAGTTCAGCCTTTAGGCTGCTGTTTGTTTTAGGCGGCAAGCTAAAGCTTGAACTCTATACTGCATCAAGAGAGGATTTTGATCGTTCCTCTCTTTGCCTGTTATCCCGCCTTTGGCGGCTTCAAAAATATTTGACCGGGGGCAGTAATACGGCACCTCCTTCAGCAACTTCACCTTTCGGTATTAAAAATGTTCGAAGGAGAAATCATGCGCTACACCAAAATTAAACTTCTTGTCCTTATCGCGTTAGTCACCCTCGCATTCAAACCGGCTCAGGCAACAGCACTCGACAACACCAATGGACCGGTGTTGCCCGAACAGTGCGTGAGCATCGCGGCGCCCGAGGGGCATAAACTGTCATTCCACACTTATGCGACTGGTGTCCAGATCTACAGATGGAACGGCATCACTCTGAAGTGGGATTTCGTCGCGCCAATGGCTGGCCTGTTCGCGGAAGAGAACTTTTTCGGCGAGGTCGGCAAGCACTCAAGGGGTCCGGTTTGGGAAAGCAAGAGCGGCAGCCTTGTCGAAGCGCGGCGCGTGCCTGGCAAGGGCTGCACTCCCGATCCCACGGCGATTGAGTGGTTGTTGTTGTCGAAACACCGCACTGCCGGTTCGGGTATTTTTGCTTCAGTCACTTTCATTCAACGTGTGAACACCACGGGCGGCCTGGCACCTTCCGCTCCTGGCGAAACCGATGGAGAAGTTAAGGAAATTCCGTACACCGCGGAGTATTACTTCTACCGTGCCGAGAATCCGAACAGCAATTAGTGAACGAGTTAAATCAACTGACAACGAAAGCGAAGCGAAAACTTTCGCTTCGCTTCGTTGTCCTCATAATGGGCGAGAATACGAGGAAACATGTCCCTGGGTAATCGAAGAAAACAAAATCGCCTTAACTCCCAATCATGTAATCCGCGTAATCTACGGCTTGCATAATCAAGCTCAAGGTTTCGCTTGTCGGCGCAATAGCCCGGTCAGGACGAGCACTCCTAATGGCACTAAGACGAAGCCCGCGAGGCGATGAAAAGAGGCGTAACCAGCGTAAGATATTCGCAGTCTCCCAAGAAACGGAGCAGGATCCTGCGTGGGTACCAACTCGCTACCCGATGCAATCTCAACAGGTGAAAACAAACGCAGACTGAAACCAAAAGCCTGAGTTTTATTAAGTGTCACTGGTTGATTGTTCTGCGGCACCGGGACAGGAGTTGCGGGCTTGACCTTGACGGCATTTGGCTGGCTGAACATGAACATTCCTAGAGCAATGATGATGATCCCTAACGCGAGCAAACGATAAGGTCGAACCCCATAGTTGAACCCGAGCCACTGGGCCTCATCAAATAATAGCTTTGGGAATTCGCGAAATCTTCGCTCGTTGAATACTCGCTCTCTAATCCATCTTCGCTCCTGCTTTCGACGCAGAAGATACGCGTCGTCGGCCTCCCGATCATTTCCTGAGGTACGTAAGTTTTTTTCCAAAAACGAAAAAGGCTGGCGATCGTAGGGATCCATCGTAGCGAAAAGTTTTCGCCAATCAGTACTCATCGTATCGTACGAAAACCCACGAAGATCCACTTCGACGAACTGTGTTTCGGTGGGGCTGTTGTCAACCACGGGATTCTGTGATTTCACGTCTACAGATCGTTCATCATCGAACAACAAGATATGAAAGTTAGCGTCGCGAAGGCTCAAACGCGCGCCGAAGGATGTTCTCTGAAAGCAGGCAATCCCATCGATCTCGGTGCGATCGAACATTACGTCGCCTCTAAATTTAACGCCTCGGAAGTCAGCTTGGCCATCTATGTGAGCATTCACAAAGCGAACTTCACTTACGAAGCAACCGTGTAAAATCTCATTGCCAAGCTGATCGCTTCGGAAGATGGCGTTGCCTGCTACTTCCAGGCGATCGAAAACGGCGCTACCTTGAACGTGAACCCCAATGAAGTAGCAATTCGCCTGAAGGCGAGCATTGAAAAAGATCACGTTGCCACCAAATCGCACTGGTATCTTTTGATTGGCAAGCCGAATTGCGCGAAAGCGGCTTTCACCTTCGACTTTGAGAAGTGTGAAATCTGCATCGCCTTCAAACTCGACCCCGTTGAAATCCAGATCGCCGCTAACCGCCGCACTATAGAAACTTACTTTTCCTTCAAACCGGGTTTGAAAAATTTGTTTGTTGACTTCTACAGTGTTGAAACTGACGCCGCGACCAAATGTCACTAAATCGAATTTCGCCTCCTTGAATCGGGCGCCGCGAAAGTCGCTACGGCCCTGAATTTCGGCGTTGTAAAAGTTTACCGGTCCAAGAAAGACCGTAGCAGTAGCCTCACCTTTCATCCAAGCAACACCAAACCACGCGACGCCGCCTACAAAAACTCTCTCGAAGTTCGTCTCCTGCTTAAATACTGCGCCCGTAAAGTTAACGTCACTCTGAATACGTGTACGCACAAAGCGCACCTTGTCGTCGAACTCTGTTCTACCCAAGCTATCAATTCCATCAGAGCCGCATAGGAGTCCCTGGCCGATAATAGCGCCGTCGAAAAACACGGGCCCTTTAAAATGAACTCCATTGAACTGGGCATCGCCTTGAATAGACACCCGATTGAAGGTGACTTCCTGATGGAACACCGTCTGAATCGTTCGTTGGTCCAGAACGATGCTTTGGAATAGGGCACGACTACCCGTTTTAGAGAGATTGAAGACGGCTCGTCCTTCGAATTGTACAGCTTGAAAGTCTGCCTCACCTTCGATGTTCGCAGCAAAGAACCTGGCCTCTGACATAAACCGAGTAATAACGAAGGTGCCTTCCAGATCCATACTTCGGAATAGAGCATTCCCGCCGACATGGCAGCGATCGAAGGCCGCGCGTCCTGCGAACTCGCAACCTCGGAAATCGGCAATACTCTTGAGTTCAGCGTGATAGAAATTCGCCTCACTGGCAAAGCGTGTGGGAACATTATTCCCATTCAAACGGCTAGCACAAAACCGTGTCTCTCCGTCGATTTTGATTGAGGTGAAGTTAGTCTTATTTGCAAATTGGGCCCCGCTGAAGTCAAAGTTACCGCGAACGACCGCCCCGTAGAAATCGACCGCTCCTGCAAAGCGCGTTAGGAAAAGTTGGTCGCAAAGAACAACCGTCCGAAACGAGGCAGTACCGTCAATTTTTACGAGAGTAAAATTCAAAGCGCCTTCAAACTGAGCCCCTCGAAAATAGGCATCACCCTGTATTTGAACACCGTAGAAATCGGCATCTCCCGCAAAGCGGGGTGCGACGGTCTTTTTCTCAATTTCAATCGCCCTGAAGAAAGCATTCCGTCCTATTCGGACACCATTAAAGTCCGCTTTGGCCTCAAATTGGGTCCCGCTAAAATCAGCATTTCCCTGAAAATTCGCGCCACCAAAACGCACGTCTCCAGTGAAACGTGTTGGCAGTAGCTGATCTGTTTTACTGAACGGTTGGAACGAACTTCTTTTCGTTACTTCCATACGATGGAAGTCGACGGAACCAAACGTTGTACCTTCAGCACTGAGTACCTCATCCACATGAATGTCAGTAAACTTAGAGTCGTCCGCGAAAGTCGCCTCATCGATGCGAAGGTCGCACTTCATCCTGGCCGCGCGAAACAGGGCTCGATCTGTAAACTTGGAGCCACTAAAGTTCGCATTGTGCTCAAAGGTGGAAAATGAAAAATCGACAGTACCGATAAACTCGCAATCGGTGAGGGTTACTCCAGATTTGAAAGTCACATGACGGAGATTCAGTGGACCGTCGATAATTGCATTGCTGATCTCGATTGCTATGGCGACAGTTCGATCCGGCTCGGTAACTATCTTCTCGATCAGTGTTGCTGGAATCGTGCGCTCAAGTCTAGCGTCCGAAGTCTCAGGGGCGTCCTCAACTAAAAAGCGAAGCGGTGTACCTGCCTTTAAGGATGCGAGGAAACCCTGATCGCGTGCAGACTCGGTATGTGGCGGGACCATGCCAACACTATACCAAACTCAACCGCCTCAGACTTCCCTCATCTGCGTAATCCGCGTAATCTGTGGCTGCATGACCACACTGTTTCCACGTTCTAAACCCGTCATTGGTGTGATTCACGTCGGTGCATTGCCTGGGACGCCGCGCAGTTCTCAAAGCGTTTCTGAGTTGGTGACGTCAGCCACAGAAGAGGCGAAACTTTATCGCGAGTGCGGTGTCGACGGTGTGATCATCGAGAACATGCACGATGTGCCGTACCTGCGCAGCGAAGTTGGTCCAGAGATCGTTGCCGCGATGACTGCCATCGGTATTGAAGTGAAGCGTGAGTGCCGTTTACCGGTCGGTATTCAAATCCTCGCAGGTGCAAACATTGAAGCGATGGCAGTGGCCCATGCTGCGGGCCTGGATTTTATTCGTGCTGAAGGTTACGCGTATGCGCATGTTGCGGATGAAGGAATCATTCAAGCATCCGCGGCGCAGTTACTGCGTTATCGCCGGATGATCGAAGCCACGCGCGTGCAAATGTGGACTGACATAAAGAAGAAACACTCGGCTCACGCGATCACAGCCGACGTCAGCCTGGGAATTACCGCAGAGACGGTGGAGTTCATGGGCTCGGATTGTGTGATTGTCACCGGTACTGTCACCGGCGAAGCACCAAAGGTAGCCGATGTGCAGGAGGCGAAGAATCACTGTCACCTGCCAGTGTTTCTCGGTTCGGGGATTAGTGAAGCCAATATCGCGGAGTTCTACGATGAGGCAGACGGCTTCATCATCGGTTCAGCATTCAAAGCCGGCGGCTTGTGGTCCAACACTGTCGATCCGGTGCTGGTGACGAGGTTTATGAACAGCGTGGAGAAATTGCGCAAACAGTAATAACTTCAATTGCTTGAGGTTGTGCTCCGGATTTGCCACCTGTTCCCACGCTTAACCCAAACATCAATAAAGTGAGAGCGCTGGACATGACCCTCGCTGAAGCGGAGCTCGAAAGTACCGCGTGCCACGGCTGAGTTTCCGAAAATTTTTATCTCGTGCGGCTCGCTATGGTAAACGATGTCGCGTGGCATACTCTCCATCCACCGGAGGTCTTCCTCTCTTGAAATGCTGGTGTTGTTGTAAAACAGTCTGAAGTCCTCAGTTTCAACCCGCTCAAAAAACCCTCGATCATGAACGGTCTGCGCGGGACCGTATTCACGGTAGATTTCACGCAGTTGCAATTCATCGTCACTAATATCAGATTTCGACACCGCAGGTTGTGATGCAATCACGTCTACCGATGGAGCTGCACCCCGAAATACCCTGGTGAGGTTTGTCAGGCTTACGCTTAGAGCGAAACAAGTCCACGCAATCAACAGACGAACCAAAAACCTATTCATATGGATACTCCTGTAAGACGCGTCAGCGGAAAGACATCAGTGTAGACGCCCGATTCGCAAATTTGTTCCCGATAGAAAGACGAGCTGTACGTATAATAGTGCTCGTGATTTCAGTCTAAGTGCGTGGCCTCAGTGCTGCATTGTGGCGTTCCACGGTATCACACAAGAGCGCGGTAAAAGTGACAGTTTAGAGTTCAAGCTTTAGCTTGCTGCCAAAACAGCAGCCTAAAGGTTGAACTCTGAACGCGGAACTCACTTAAGCTGCCTGCACAGCTCCCCTTTCCTTCTCATCCGGGGCTTTTTCGCCTTTCTCCTTCGCTTCGGGTTCACCTTGCTGGGCGGCTGCGTGCTCGATTTCGGAGTTGATCTCGCCTCCTATCAACACTGCGGCACCGGTAAAGTAGAGCCACAGCATCAATATGATCACCGCACCCAGTGACCCGTACGTCGCGCTGTATGAATTGAAGAAGTTCAGGTACACACGAAATCCGATCGAAACCAGCAGCCATAGCGCAACTCCGATTGCGGCGCCGGGAGTGAGCCATTGCCACGACTGTTTGCGAGTGTCCGGTGCGAAATAGTAGATCAAAGCAAACGCGAGGATGATGCACCCTAAAACCACCGGCCATTGAATGATCTTCCAGGCCAGAGGAAACACAGGGCCGAAACCGTAGGCGCTTGCGAGCCACTCTGCGATCCGACCGCCTGCCACGACGAGGAGAAGTGCTGAAATAATTAGGACTGATAAAACGATCGTTAAACCGATGGCAGTCAGTCGGGTTTTCCACCAGGGCCGCGTCTCCTTGAGATCGTATGCCGTGTTGAGTGAGGTAGTAATCGCGCTGAGTCCATTTGACGCTGCCCACAATGCAGCGAGAATTCCGAATGACAGTTTTCCACCGCCGCTCGATTCAGAGACTTCGCGCATCGTGGAATCAATTAGTTGAAAAGCGGACGGCGGCATCACCCGAGCAAGGTAATCAAACATGGCGTGACGAGTGCCCGTGCCCGACCCCAAAACGATGCCAATAGTTGAGGTAAGAAAGATTAGAAACGGGATGAGCGCCAAAAGGAAGTAATAGGACAGTTCCGCGGCGCGGCCGAAAACCTCATCTTCCTGAATCTCTTTCCAAACTCGCCTACCCAGTTCGCGCCAACCGAGATTGCCCAATTTCCAGAGTGATGCCATTGCAGTGCTCCCCCTGGCTCCGCTCCTCGCAAATACCGTAGCTTTCGTTAAGGCCGAATTCTCCAGCACTTTGACCTCTTCGGTGTCTGAATAAGAATCACGCTGGGGGATCGATTCGTACGTTTTTTCGATGCTGAGGTAGAATGTGACCCCCTAAAAACCAGAAATCGTTTTACGCGGATTGTCGATCTGGCTGGTCGCCGTTCGACGTACCTCTGAGGAGCACTTTTAAACCAAATAAACGAAGGGACAGCTATGACAACTCAACCAACGCACGAACAGGCACAACTCCATTTGCAAGTTTACGATTTGCGACGTGAGGCGCGACTGCGCCAGGCACGCGACTGGTTTCAGCAGAACTACAGCGCCGAAACGATGGAAGAGGCGATGAAGATCGCCGCGCCCGGAACGGAACACGGAACCTACGTGGGAATGGTAATTGGTTATTGGGAGCAAGCGTGCGCGCTGCTCAATTACGGTCTTCTCCACGAGGATCTTTTCTTTGAGACCAGCGGAGAGTTCTTCGGTGTATGGGAGCAGCTCAAGGCAGTCGTGCCGCAGTTCCGCGAGCAGTTCAAGGATCCAAACATGCTCTCGAACATGGAACAAGCTGCTCAAAAGTTCGAGGCGTGGTCAAATAGACGCGCCCCGGGGCATATCGACACGATGCGTCAGTACATGCAGCAGGAAAGAGCTAAAGCGAAGGCGGCAGCAAAGTAGTTTGTGACGACGCGGAGTACCTTTGCGAGGGAAAGAGTTTCCTCGCAAAAGGGCAAAGGCGCAAAGAAGCGAGTGCTTCACTTTGCGCCTTTGCTATTTTGTTGACCTCCCAAACTGATTAAGGCCACTGGATCACTTTTGCTTTGGGCGCACCAGTCTTAGCAGGTGTGATTAGCTGAGGACTCAAACTGCTGTTTGGTTTGTCAGAGCTTCGCGACTCCGTCCTAGGTGGTGCGATCACCGGTGCCGCCGGCACCACTTCCCGGCTCGGCGCAGTCTCAACTACATCTTCGACGACCGTAGAGCGTACTCGCGGCTCGCGAGAGCGTACTTTGCGAGTGCCATGATTGCGCACGGCATCGACGGCAGGAAGCTCATCAACCTCGGTTGCTGACGCAGTAACCGACGGCTCGGTAGCGACCGGTTTCTCAACCGTCTCGGTTGGGGTAACTTTGGTTTCCGCCGAGACTGTAGGAACTTCCGCTTGGAGATTGCGCGTGGAGGATCCTCTCAGGACCCACGCTCCAACCACGCAAGCAGCAGCGACCAGGCACAACGCAGCGAGGCGAAGCGCCAAACTTCCATGCAACGATTGGAGCCGCGACAAAAATGCAGATCGTGCATTGAAATTCTTCGGCACCTCCTGCACCTGCACCAGATCCCAAATCTCAGGTGGATCTTTGAGCTTCTTCACCGCCAGAGGTTCTCGAGCCGACACGTGCTGCTGCACCACGCTCCGAATCTCAGGTGGATCTTTGAGCTTCTTCACCGCCAGAGGTTCTCGAGCCGGCGCGTCCTGCTGTACCACGCTCCGAAGAATCTCAGGTGACTTTTTGATCGTTTTCACCACTGCGGGAGCCCGGGCAGTAGTGTGTGTTTCCAGACAACGAGCGGCTTCATCAAACGTACGTGCCCTGGCCCACATGTGTGCTGACGCACCACAACGCGTCACCACTTCCGGCTTCGCGCCATGCTCAATCAGAATCCTGACTGTGTCAGTGTGACCAAAGAATGCAGCCAGCGCGAGCGCTGTGAACTTGTCGTTTCGTGCTAAGTTCGGATCGGCTCCGTGGTCCAGTAGTGCAAGGACCATTCGCTCATGGCCATGATATGCAGCGCGCATGAGCGCAGTCATACCATACTTATTACGCGCATTCACGTTTGTGATCCGCGGCAAAATACGTGCAAGCTCGGCGACGTCGCCAGTTTCAGCCACACGCCACAAATCGAGGGTCGCGCCGTCCGGTATCATTCGTGGTTTTAAGCTCGCTGACATATGCGCCCCGCTATTCGACGATCATGATCCGATCACCGGGCTTGACCACCGGGTCCGGCACTTTTCCAGATTCGATGTCCTTCAACTTGAAACGAGTAACGACTAAAAAACCTTTACCATCGTCTCGCCCAATGCTCGCTTCCTTCGGCTTGCCTTCAACACCGCCGGCCGAGATGATTGCCTGGGTGAGAGTTAAGCCTCGTCGATAGGTCTTCTCACCCGGGGCCTTGACCTCACCGCCGATGTAAACAAACTGCGTCACATTCGGCAGCAGCGTTATCACGTCGCCGGGACGGACGAGCAGGTTCATATCGCTCGATCGCGCGAGATCGATTTCAAACGTTTCATTTGATTCGTTCCGCACCACCGTTGCTCTGGCTGCTTCGGGCAGCGGCTGCGCATCCGCGACAACAACGTAAAGCGGAATAGCTTCGCGTCTCAGAACCTTTGTGCCGGAGTCCTTGACGAGTCCACTTACGAGGACTGTGTGACTGGCATAATCCCGCACTCCGACCGACACCTTTGGGTTATCGATCAAGGCACGTCGCTTGAGATCGCTTTCAATCCTCGCGCTGATTTCATCAACGGTAAGACCAGCGATGTGCAGAGGTTCAGCGAGCATCGGATGCTCGAGAAACCCTGCGGGCGTAATCGTAAACAGCGTCGATTGTTGTGCGGCGGAATCGTTAATACGAATATCCAACACGTCACTGGGCCCAACGCGATAAATCCTGGTGAGTGTTAGATCAGGTGCGGCGGCGTTGACTCCTTCTTCAGTTGCCGCTTCAGTGTTTTCCGTTTTTACCGGCTGTGGCGGCGGCTCTGTCTTCACGGGCTGCGGCTGCTCGCTCTTCTCTGTCTTCACAGGCGGTGGCTCGCTCTTCTCTGTCTTCACAGGCGGCAGTGGCGCCGGCTTAACATTCATCGAAATTTGAACGCCGGTTGCATCGGGCGAGCTTACGGAACGTGACGCGGTAGGCTGCGCAGCGCTTCCTCCATGCGCCATCGTGCGAGCGAGTGACAACCATTCATAAGCTTCCTGGTCTTTTGGATTTAATTGGACTGCCCGCTCGAAACTTTCAACAGCCTTGGACCACTGTTTGAGATCGTAGTACGCATGACCAAGGCCGAAATGTGCATCGGCGTTGGTGGGATCCAAATTCAACGACCGTTGAAAGATTTCGGCGGCCTGCGAGAACAGTTTCGCTAGACCGTACTTCACCGCTTCTTTGTAGAGGCGTTTGGCTTCGGCGCGTGCTTCCGGAGAGACGATTCGATCAGCGGATCGAGTGTTTTTCACATCGTCTGTGTAACTGGTTACTTGAGCTGAGATGGGCTCTACGCATAGAGCACAAAAGATTAAACCGACGGCGATAGTGAGTGATCTTAACATCACGACCCCCTTAAAAAGGAGTTGATAAATAAAGCGCCGCACGGATGGGGGAGATTCGGAGGCGGGGGCCAACCGAACAAGCGAACGATTCAGGGAATTCGGTGCCTTGCTTATACCATCTTTGACAACTTAATTCCAGTAATTACAAACGGCAAAGAGCCACAAAAGCCCGAAGGTACTTCTTTACCGAGACCGAGTAGTTTTTCTCGCGCAAAGGCGCAAAGCGCTGCCGTGTTTCCGAAAGCCTTTCTTGCGCCTTTGCGCCTTTGCGCGAGAAATATTTTTAGTTACAGGCGCCTCAAGTTACACTGAAGCTCGACCGCGTTTTGAAGCCGGTAATCCTGGCATATGAGCAGGATCTCCCGCCCCTTGCAGCTCGCGCTCCCAATGCCGGTGACGCGCGATGCCAAGGATAAAATTCTCAGCCAGAGTCGTCATATCACCGTTTCTGCCGACAATCACTCCTGGATCCATCGAAACTTCCATAGGAGATCCATTTTCAGAATTGTCTTCACTCACAGCAACGGGCAGACCTGCTTGTGCCAGCAACTCAAGACCCGCGCCACTTGCCGCGATTGTCTTGCAGTGTTTGAACGCCTCACTCAGGAAATTGAGCGCTTCTGGTTCGGCCTGCAAAGCCGCCACGCTCCCTTCACCGTCAGGGACATACACGGCATCAAACAAGACCGATGCGCCCGTCAACAAACTACAATCGGCGTTCAGTGAATCGCCACCCGCACCTGTCAATACGCCCAACCTCGGCGCGATTGTCATTACCAGTGCACCTGCTTTCATCAACGCCATCTTCATCTCAGCCACAACAGCATCGTTGAATCCGTCGGCGACTAAGAACGCGACCTTTCTTGTCTTGATACTCTTGATCGTGAAATTGGGATTGTTGACCATCCGCAAAGCAGGCGAAGGTTCGATTTCTGTCGTCGGTCGCTTCGGCTGAAACTTACGCGGATCTCCATCAGCAGGCACGCTCAGGTTCAAAGGTTTATCGAGCTTCTTCGGCACAGTAAGACCAAGCCCGGCAGCCACTCTGTTTGCAAGATCGGTATCGACCTGCGCAAGCAGGTAAAGCATGCGTTCACGAATAGGCGGTGTTTCAACTTTACCCAATTCGAAACGCAACGCACGCACGATATGATTCTGCTCCGGCTCTGATTGACTTCTGTAGAAGAGCGTCGCCTGGCTGAAATGATCGAAGAAACTCGCACTGCGCTGACGAATCTTTTGCGCGTCGATCCTTTCGGCGTAGCTGGCGAAACCACTCATGTCCATTCCGGCTTGAAATGGGCACCCGCCCCGCAAACTATTAGGATCGTAACTGGTTTGTCCTCTATTAATAGTCTGGCGCATGAAGCCGTCGCGCTGGTTGTTGTGCAGTGGCGCTACAGGCCGGTTGATCGGGATCTCATGGAAGTTTGGACCACCTAATCGCAGGAGCTGCGTATCGAGATAAGAAAACAGACGCCCTTGAAGCAGCGGATCGTTCGTGAAGTCTATTCCGGGAACGATGTTGCCGATGTGGAAGGCAACCTGCTCAGTTTCGGCAAAGAAGTTTTCCGGATTACGATTCAACGTCAACCTGCCGATACGCCGCACCGGTACGATCTCTTCCGGAATGATCTTCGTGGGATCGAGTAGATCGAAATCAAAGCTGTGCTCGTCCTTCTCCTCCACGATCTGCACTCCAAGCTCCCACTGCGGATAGTCACCGTTTTCAATTGCTTCCCAAAGATCGCGCCGGTGAAAGTCAGGATCTTTGCCGGAGATCTTCTGCGCTTCGTCCCAAACCACAGCGTGCAGACCAAGCAGGGGCTTCCAATGGAACTTTACAAAACGAGCTTTTCCACGGTCGTTGATAAACCGAAACGTGTGCACACCAAACCCCTCCATCATGCGATAGCTGCGCGGTATGGCGCGGTCAGACATCACCCACATGATCATGTGCATCGATTCAGGCATCAGCGAAATGAAGTCCCAGAACGTGTCATGCGCGGATGCAGCCTGCGGCATTTCGTTGTGCGGCTCGGGCTTTATCGCGTGGACTAGATCGGGAAATTTGATTGCGTCCTGGATAAAGAAGACGGGAATGTTGTTTCCCACCAGATCGAAATTACCTTCCTGCGTGTAGAACTTCACGGCGAAACCGCGCACATCGCGCGCGAGGTCCGTTGATCCGCGAGATCCGACAACCGTGGAGAAGCGAACGAACACGGGTGTTTGTACCGAAGGATCCTGGAGAAAATGCGCCTTCGTGAATTGGGTCATCGGTTCATACACCTGGAAATAGCCGTGAGCGCCTGAGCCGCGCGCGTGTACCACGCGTTCCGGGATGCGCTCGTGATCGAAGTGGGTGATCTTCTCGCGAAGAATGAAGTCCTCGAGCAGAGTTGGACCACGATCACCGGCTTTGAGTGAATTTTGATTATCGTTTATGCGAACGCCCTGGTTCGTCGTGAGAAATTCACCGGCAGAATCTTCGAGGTTTGGCGTGAGATCATCTGACTTCAAGTTGGGCATTCCATGTCCTGCGCCGCTTGGTAGCGCAAACCCATTCTCTGCTCCATTCGATTTATTCTTCGCATTGTTGCGTTTGGTTTTATTCTTAGCCTGACTCATTCGTCCCCCTGTCTCGTTTTTTACAGGATTCGCAGGATTAGACATGATTTACATGTCAATCCTCATAAATCCTGTACATCCTGTGAACTGGCTTTGCACACACTACCGGGCAGCGCCTGCTTTTTTGGTTCGCGCCTTCTTCGCCTTCGCCGCGTCCTCGGCTGTAGTCACGTCCTGCTCCTCTTCCGGCGGCGGCAGCACCGCGGGCATGCCCAGCGCTTGAATCCAGAGTTCGCGAGTCCATCCCTGCGTATGATAGAGGTGTTCATCCTCCTCTTCTTCAACCTGCTGGTACGCCGGCATGATCAACGCCGATTCGGCCTCTTCCGCGTTCTTCGCCAGCTGACCCAGCAACTCCCAATTGAGGTGGTCCTTCGTCTCAGCGTGAACGACGCATTCGGCCGCCACGATTTGAGCAGATTGAGGATCAGTGGATCTCAAAGCCATCTCCATCGCCTTTACAAGCGAAGTGCCGATGTATCGCACAACCTTGCGGCCCGGTGTTTCCGCATCGGGATCCAGCTCCAGTGCGATCAGAATGTCAGACAAAATCTGTACGTGGTTTTTTGTTTGTTCCAAATACTTGTTCCACTCTTCTCGAAGGTCTTTATTGACTGCGCAACGCAAAGCAGTGGAGTAAATTTGCACTCCGCCCTTCTCAGTCTCTAACGCCTGATACAACAGATCCGTAGGAACTTTTGCTAGTAGCGTCTTGTTTTCCATGGGAACTCCCTTTCTCGGTTCGAATTTTTATCTGCCGTCCTTTGCGTATCTCTGCGTTCTCTGCGGTAAGAGCTATTTCACCGCAGAGAACGCAGAGATACGCAGAGGGCCGCAGAGATCTATGCGACTTTTGCAGTCTCTTCCTCATCCTTCTGCGGAAGTTTCTCTGCCGCGCGTCCTTTCAACTGCCGCGGGGCACGAGCCCGCAAATCAAAGCCATCGCCCTGACTGAGCATGTGCATTCTGAGGTCGTAAATTGATAACGTCTTGCTCATGTCCTCCTCGGCGATGTTTGAATAGCTCACCTCGGAACCATCGAAAACATAGACCGCGCCCGACCCAAGCACGTAAAAGCCGGTGCCTCTTTCGACGACAATCGCAGTCTGCTCGTCAATGCCGATGCCGAGGTTCTTTGGATTCTGGGCCACCGCTCCGATCAGACGGCCGACCCTGCCGCGCTCCATGAAATGCTGATCGATGATCACGCCGCCGATCAGCCCCAGGCCCGGCGCCATTCGCACAGACTCGCCAATCACGTGCGACTTTTCATCGCCACCATGCACCAGCATCGTTTCGCTCATCGCTGAGGCGCCGGCGCTGGTGCCGGCTATCACGCCGCCGTCGTCGTAAATTTCCCGGATGCGTTGATAAATAGGCGTATCGCCAATCTGACTGGTAATCCTCACCTGGTCGCCACCCGTGAAGAAGACACCATGCGCGTCGTCCAGTATTCGCAACTTGCTGTCCAGCTTTGCTTCATCACGACTGTTGATGTGCAGATTGTATAAATGTTTGACTCCGAGGGAGCGAAAAGCCTTCTCATACTGATCGAAAAGCTCCTCAGTCCCGCTTGCCATGGCCACGGTTGAGACCACCAACTTGCCGGAGCCGACTCTCCGCGCAACTTCACTCAAAATGAGTTTGTCGTTCGACCGATCTTCTTTGCCACCAATGATGATTAAAGCTCGATTACTTTTTTCCATGACTATTCTTCCGCCACCACTTCCTTAATGCTCTTTCCTGTATCAATTGCTTTCTCGGCCAGTTCGGCCGCGCCCCTGAAGCCGCGTTCCTCGTTGTAAAGCGCGGCCACGCCTACCGATCGTTCCGCATACTCGCGCATTTTCTCTGGATGGGCCGTGATCAGCCGCACACACTTCTCATCGAACGTCGTGACTGCGTTTCTCATGATTTGCAGTGACTCGAGTAGTGCGTAAGCGACGTAAGGCATCATCACGTTTAGTTCCAACTGTTCGCGCCATTGACCCTCAATGAGTTCTTCCGCCGCCTGCACGATGGCTTTGCCCATCGGCTTTTCCAGATCGCCTGATTCCAGGTGGGCCAACGCGGCCGCTTTCTTGATCTCCGCGAAAGCGATAATCAGTTCGTGGTCGATCCTCAGACCACTGATCTTGAAGTTTTCGAGCGCGCGCAGTGTCTGAACGCCGTAAAGCACGTCAGCCGGCACACGTTTTTCGCCGAGCGGATCGCGCTCAATGCGATATCCTTTTGCTCGCTGCTTCCTTTCAGCGCTCACTCACCTTCTCCTACAAGATTGATCACGCGGTTGCTCTGCTTCAGATAACTCTCCTTAAAATCCAATTCGCCATCGCGAAACAATCGCTTTCCTCCCGCAATCACGTCTCTTAATTCGAGCGACTCTGCATCGAGCACCAGGACGTCCGCTGCCTTGCCGGCCGCGATTTCGCCTCTGTCGCTGAGCTTCAACACGCTCGCAGTGTTCCTGGTCACGAGCGAAAGCAGACGCTCAAATTCAATGCAGCCACGTTCCCGGCACTTCCTGATTTGTTCGAGTAACTTGGCAGGACTGCTCTGGCCTGCATCGGAAGATAGCGTTAAGCGATCGGGAGCACCGTCATTTTTGAAATAGAAACAGATGTGTTCGACCAGATCCTCTCCCGCCGTGTCGAAATCAACGAAACAACCTTCCTGCGTCAATTGAATAGCGTCGCGCAATAGTTTCCTGGTTCGTTCGACGTGACTCGGATAAATGCATTGCGGAGGAGTGTGGTAGTCGTCAATAAGTTGTCGCAGCAGTTTTAAGCGACTATTAGTCTCGCCAACATGGAAGTGGGTAACGCCTGCTTTCTTGCTGAGCATTCCGCCGACGTAAGCGTCGTTGACCACGCGCGCGAGTTCCTGGGCTGTGGGATCCATGGAGCGCTCGTCTGAGATGGCTATTTCTCCGGCGCCAATCACCTCTTCGATGAACATTATGTCGTCGCGAATGGAACTGGTGATGGTCGTCGGCGGCACGTTGTAACCGCCACTCCAAATAAACGCCGTCAGCCCTTCTTCCTTTAGTGCTTTGGCTCTCGCCAGCAGACCCGCCATCGTCTTCATCGTGGTATCAACGCCGAGACAACCGACAACCGTCGTTATACCCGCTGAGACAATTTCGCCAACAGCGATCTCGGGCGTTTGAGAACTAAAGCCTTCTTCGCCACTGCCGCCCAGCAGATGTTGGTGTGGATCGATCAGTCCCGGTGTGATAAAACAATCGGACGCGTCGATAACTTCGACAGGGAGTTCCAACTCTTCCAGCTTGCGCGCGTCAACCTCGCCGACTTTTAAGATCGTGCTGTCAGTCAGTAAAACGGACGTACGCCCCAGCGGTTCTGGTGCATAAACCTCTCCGTTTTCGATCAACGTGAACATACTTTTATCCACAGATTACGCAGATTCTCTTGTAATCAGTTTTACGCAGGAGGCATCGCGGGAACCGATCGCCTGGCTATTCTTCGCGACTTCGCGAGTGCCGCCCTGGCCGTGTTGATTCGCTTGAGCGTGCTCCTCTCTCGTACAGGCATTGGCGGCAACGTTACTGCCGGCTGTGCAGCCATTTCCTGCAAAGCTCGCTGAACTGGTTGGAGCTTTTCATAAAAATGCACGATCACTTCGCCCTTCTCCATTTGATTGACAGCGCGACGGAGCGCCTCGACCTCATCCAACACGACTTCACATTCCGTCCCGGGTGAAGCTTCGCGAATAGCACGGCAAAGAATATTTGCTACGTCACCAGGTTTACGTCCGCGCAGGTCGTGGTCCTCTCTCACAATCACTCTGTTGAAGCCTTTTGCAGCCACCCGCGCGGCCTGATCGATAACAGAATCATCGCGATCTCCCGGTAAACCGATCACCCCCGTAACTTTCCTGTCTTTCCAGTTCGAGGCCATGCGGCAAATCGCATTAAACGCGTCGGTGTTATGGCCGTAGTTGACCATCACGTGCCCGCCGTTCAAGCGGTAAAGATTTGCTCGCCCGGGATTGTTGGTCCAACTCGAGAAACTTATAAGACTCTCCAACAGCACGTCCTGCTCGACGCCAAACGCACGAGACGCCGCAACTTGTGGCGAGCAGGTTAGCAACCTGAAAATCTGCCGCTCCGTTCATGGTTAACGGCAGCATTGAAAGATCCGCCATCCAGTGGTCCGTTTCGCCAATTGACTCGATCACAGCTTTGTTCTTGGCGCAGTAGGCAGTACCGCCGCTCTGCAAATGACTCCTGATCAGCGGGTTGTTCTCGTCCAGTGAAAAATAGACTACCTGCTTTGGAATTCTGTTAACGCGTTCGCACTCCATCAATTTCGCGAGATGTTCGTCATCCGCGTTTAGAATCAGAGTGCCACCTTCTTTTACGCGCTCCGCCACCAGCGACTTGATGTAGACAACGTCTTCAACCGACTTGATACCGTCCTGGCCGACGTGGTCGTCGCTGATATTTGTCATCACTCCGATGTCAGACCAGTCGTAACCGAGACCTCGGCGCAAGATTCCGCCGCGAGCGGTCTCGAGCACAGCCGCTTCCACTGCCGGATCAGAGAGCACTACCTGTGCAGACTGTGGTCCAGTCGTATCTCCTTCGACCACTCGCTCACCGTCAATATAAATTCCGTCAGTAGTTGTCATTCCGACGCAAAGACCCGTCTTACGGAGCACGTGTGCGGTCATTCTCGTAACGGTCGTCTTCCCATTCGTTCCCGTGATGGAAATGATAGGTATGCGACTCGGCGCGCCCTGCGGAAAGATTGCATTCACCACTGCCTCGCCGACGTCACGCGGCTCGCCCGCCGAAGGATAATGGTGCATTCGTAGACCAGGCGAAGCGTTCACCTCGATAACACCGCCACTCGTGATTGGCTTTGCGATATCCGGTATCACCAGATCGATACCGCACACGTCCAAACCGATCAGCCGTGCCGCTCGTTCGCACATGCGAGCCACACTTGGATGAACTTTGTCAGTAACGTCTTCGGCAGTAGCGCCGACTGAAAGGTTGGAGCGGCTCGAGAGAATGACGTGTTCGCCTTTGGGTGGAATCGTATCGAGCGACATTCCCGCATGATGCAAATGCGATATCACGTCAGAATCGACTTTGATCTTAGTCAAAGGCTTTTCGTGACCATCACCACGCAACGAATTTCTATTTTCGATCGCGATCAAATCACGAATGGAATGGTCGCCGTCACCGATCACATGAGGCAGTAGTCGCTCACTCGCTGCAACCATCCGTTCACCGACAATCGTCACGCGGTAGTTTTTACCGCAAAACATTTCTTCGACGAGCACCGCCGAACAAAATGCCTGCGCGGCTTCAAAAGCCACCTTCATTTCTTCCTCTGTTGAAACTTCGAGCGAGACAGCGGCACCCTGGCGCCCGTCCAAGGGTTTGACTACAACCGGCCGTCCGAGGTCATCGGCAGCGCGCGTGGCCTCCTCCAGTGAATAGACGACTAGCCCTTTCGGAACAGGAATGCCGTGGCGGTGCAGGCGATCTTTTGTTTCATCCTTGTCCTGGGCCAACTCAACCGCGATCGCGCTGGTCTGGTCAGTCATCGCTGCCTGGACGTAATGAAGATACTTGCCATACCCGAGCTGGATGCGATTGCCCGTTCCGTCTCGCCGGCAAGGAATGTTTCGTCTATTAGCGGCTTCCGTGATCGCGCGCGTAGTCGGACCGACATGCGCATCGGCGATCAACTGTCTCGCCTGCTCCAGGACGGGCTCCAGCTCGAATCCTTCATCGCGGAGCAGAGCCTCCACCAGATTCACTGCCTGCTCAAGCAAGTAGGTGCTGGCCTTCTCGGCCTGAAACTCGATGGCGACGCTGTAAATGCTGCCCGTATCGTGGCGCGTCTTGCCATGTGACTTGCCAATGCCGCAGAGCTCGGTTAACTCGAGCCCGACGTGCTCGACGACGTGGCCGAAGTAAGTACCTTCATTCAATCTCGTCACAAAACCACCCGGCCTGCCGAGACTGCAATGATGATTTTTTATTCCGGGAAGAATTGTGAGGAGCTGTTCATTGAACCCCTTGAACTCACGACTCTCGCGTTCTACAAGCTCGCCAAGGTCCAGCCGCATCAGCAGCACGGGACGATAGCTATAAACATTCGGACCGGTTAGAGGACGAATGCGTTCGATCTTCATGGAGGCTTTGCCTTTCAACTTCATATGCGCACGCGGCAGTTTCAAATCGCATGCCAACAGCGTCATCGAAAGCTGTGTCGTGAGGATGTTAAGAACGTAAAAAATGTGAACGCTAATACAGTTGAGAGATTGATGTGATCGTTAGGGTGAGGACCGTTGACGATCTTTGTAGATTACGTACGCCGCCAGACATATGTAAGGTACGTTAACGATCCAATCGAAAGAGTGTGATGTTTGACATTACTACATGGGAAGAAAGTGAGCAGGTTCGCTTTCGGTACAAGCCCGCGAATGCGCACGACATCACGACAAACATGCTATCGCCCGCTCCGCGGGCTCACAATTTTTATTCACTAGTCCTAGGGTTCCGCGAGCAAGCTCGCTCCACCCTAGGCTACATGCTCACACGCGCTTCGCGCGTTTGGCGTGTTAGAAAATTCAGCCCGCGAATGCGCGCGACGGCGTGGTGACAAACCTCTGTCGCCCGCGAATGCGGGCGGAAGCATGTAGCCTAGGGTGGAGCGAGGCTTTGCGAGCGGAACCCTAGGTCAACATGCATTAGAAAATTCAGCCCGCGAATGCAGGCGACAGCACGAGACTAGCCTCTGTCGCCCGCTCCGCGGGCTCACCACTCTTACTCACCATTCTACCTAGGGTTTCTCGCTCGCAAAGCCTCGCTCCACCCTAGGCTACGTGCTCACACACGCTTCGCGCGTTGCCCCCAGGCTACAGCTCCCGTGCTTCGCGCGGTCGTTTCGCAGGCTCAATCGTTGACGGTTTCTAAAAACCAGATGTTGACATTTACCTCTTCAGCATGATGCAGGATTGGTTGCGTCTTCGGTTGGGGGATCCCATTCGCCTCGAGCATGCTTGAACCAAAGCTGGTGAGCTCAGCTTCGTAGAGCTGCCACGGCTCGTGATAGATGCGAGCGCGATAAAGCTTCTCGTCATATTCCGTGTAAAGAATGTAGCGCTCAGTTAAAAAGAACTCGCGACTGCCCGGTTGCGATTGCGGCAGAGGCTCTCCAACGCTCCAGGTAGCGCGGAACGCAGCCGGCGGATCGTCCTCACGCTCAAGTCTGTAATTGATCTTCTTCTTACCACTCATCTTGATGTCGGCGTTGTAATAAGGAAGATGGAAGAACGTGCGCGCCCCCAGCACCGCGGCGCTGCTGTTTGCATCGAGTGAAAAGAACCACACGCCCGGAACACCGTTGTAGTGTACGTAGGTACGTACGTTCAACTCGTGCATCGCATTCAACCCGGGAACAGGCGGCACGTACGGAGGTAAGGCGCGAATGTCCCACATCGTGAATGGCGTGATTGCGATCCACGCAGAGCCGCCGTAAGTGTCGATCTCCAATGATTCCGGAATGAGTGGCCTAAGCAGATTTTCCTCGATGCGCCAGTGGATGAAGAGCAGTTTGCCCCAGTCCTGGTGCATCACGGGCTGGCCCGGCGGACGGTGCCGCGCAGCCAGCCGATCTACGTCAAGAACGTTACGCATGTCTGCCTACACCGCCGCCGAAGTTCCTCTTTCTTCATGAACGCGCTTACTTTCGCGTGCGCGCTGCGATAAGGAATTCGGAGCGTTCAGATTGGCACCGGGTACGACGCCAACGCCAAGCCTTTCCACCAGCTCACCACCAAGCCAGCCGCCAAGCAACGATGCGGCGACTCCGGCAAATGAGAGCGCGAATGCAGTGATCGAAGGCACTTCGGGAGAATTTCTTCTCAGCAGCCAGCTTGCGATGAACAAGATCATCACACCCAGATTCACTAACCCGTGCAGAAGACCGATACGACTGGCTCTTGTGCCGCCAGGAATATTCAGATAGTCGATCAGACCAAAGATAGCTGCCAGTAATCCGCCGATGATTCCCGCCGCGATCATCCAAAACGAAACTGTTGTCCAGGTCGGATTGGCGGTAAGGAGATAAATGACGTCAAAGATTACCGCTGCGGATAGAAGACCGAGAGGATAGACGATCAAGATCGGATGGATTGCATGTCCGAAGAGTTTTGCTTTAGCTTCCATATTGTGACCTCCTTGAGTTACTACGAACGTATCAAGTAGCGGGCCACAACGGGGTTTTCCTCGCAAAGGCGCAAAGACGCAAGGAAATCCTCATTCGTGTCAACCAATCTTGCGGAAGATCTCCTCATGAATCGCTGCGATAGCTTCGGGCGCGACCTTCGGTGTGCGATCGTACGTAAGCAGCCCGTTGATCTCCTGCTCGATATCAGTCAACTGCGTGTAACAAAATCCTGCCAGAAAATCCAACGATGCGATGCCCCTCATCAAATCGTGATACTTCGCCAGCAACTCTTCCGGTTTCTGGAACGAATCGTAGAACTTGTAAAGCAGGTCTCGTTTCTCCGGCGGTATATCTTGAGGAATTGCTAAAAAGCCACCAACTTCCGACAGCACGATCGGCTGCCCACGATATCTCGACCCGCGAGCGAAAAGCGGTTTGTCCACCCAAACCTTCGACGGCAGTTCACCACCACTCAGTGTCTCTTTATATCGTTTTGATAACTTCTCAGCCGTCGGAGTGTAGTCATGGATCGCGCAGATGTCAGTTATGTCAGTGTGTTCCCAACCATCGTTATCAATTACCGGCCGTGTGGAATCAAGACGCCTCGTGACACGGACCATGCGCTCGATGAACGCATATTGTCCTGCATGTTCCTGGCTCAGCCCCGGAAAACCCATGCTCTCGTTGACCGGTACCCACGCGATGATGCACGGGTGGTTATAGTCGCGTCGCACCGCATCCTGCCACTCCGCGGACAAGAGGTTCTCCGCCCGTGACGACCACTCTCGCGCGTTTGGCATCTCCTCCCAAACAAGCAGGCCCAGCTTGTCGCACCAGTAAAGCCAGCGTGGATCCTCGATCTTCTGGTGTTTCCTGACGCCGTTGAAGCCAAACATCTTGATCCACCCGATGTCCGTTTGCAGCGCTTCATCAGACGGAGCTGTCAGGTAACCCTCCGGCCAAAAGCCCTGGTCAAGCACCATCTTCAGATAAGTTGGTTTGCCGTTGAGCAGCAGCTTCCCTTCCCTGACTTCAATTCCGCGAAGCCCAACATATGAACCAACTTCGTCCAGCAGGTTATTGCCGTCGTAGAGGCGAACTTGCAGGTCGTAAAGGTGCGGCGATTCAGGCGACCAAAGCTTCGCGTAAGGAAGCGTAATGCCGAGTCGTCCAGTCGCAACGGCTGTCTGGTCTTCACTGACGGCGACCCGTTTCCCTTCTTCGAGCACTTCGACCTCGACGCGCCACGCTGCCGACGGCGCATGCAGAAAGACTGTTACCTCGAGAAGATTTCGTTTTGCGTGAGTGATTACGCGTACCTCTTCAATGCGGATTGGCGGCACTGGCTCGAGCCAAACGGTCTGCCAGATTCCGGTAGTGCAATAGTAATCAATGCCTTCGGGCAATCCGGTAAACGACTGTTTACCGCGCGGCTGCTGCGGATCCTGACGGTCCTCAACCCGGACTGTGAGACGGTTCTCGCCGCTTTTCAGATATGGTGAGATGTCAAATTGAAACGGCACATGACCGCCGCGATTGTGCCCGACCTCCTGACCGTTGACCCAAACAGTGCAGGAGTAGTCAACGGCTCCGAAGTTCAGCAACAGATCGCGTTTGTAAAACTCCTCCGGAAGCTCGAAGGAACGCGCATACCAAACCACTTCATGGATCGATTTGTCGTTTATTCCGGAAAGCGCAGTCTGGTAACCAAATGGCACGATGATTCGCCTTGGTAAGGTACGACCGTCATACCATTCACGCGCCAATCCCTCATCGGCGTCGTCAAAAGCAAACTCCCACTCCCCATTAAGGTTGAACCAGATACTGCGTACAAATTGCGGCCGCGGATATTCAGAGCGGGGGATCTCTTTTCTGTTAAGAATCATGGCCGGACAGTGTACAGCCTGCTGCGAAGCAGGCGACAACATAAAAGCTGGAGCGTAAGCCTCAGGATTAAAGCGCTAACGGCCTTAGCCTCGCAACGCGGGCGAAAGCCTTCATGCATTCGCCCGCAGCGGCCTTATATTCGTCGGGTCCACTTACCTGGGCTCACGCGCCAGGGTGTATGCTCTCCGCCGGCTGCACAGGCTCAAGACGCCGGACTCCTACGGATCTCCCTGTGTCAGTCAAATTTGTGATATCCCACGCGGTTAATTTGCCGTCGCAGAGTAACCGCCCGTCATCGGTGACTTCATACTGGTTCGTCCTGTACGCAAGCCTATATGAAGTTCGCCCGTTTTCATGTCTGCCCAGGACAATGAGTTCACGCCCGTTGGGCAAAAGATAGACACCCCCAACTCTGAGCTCCATGGAAGTTCCCCCTTGTTCGTTCTTGATGTACAGTCATAAGAAAGCACAAAAGGCGCAAAAAATTCAGAGAATTCATTTTGCCTCTTGTGCTTCTTTATCGCTTACGCCAAAGCCTTACTGATTCACCGCCGTGATCACACGTTCCGGCACTACGACACGATCAGTCCGTACGCCGTAGCCATTCCCCTTGCCCTTGCCGTTGCCTTGAGTCTGAACCATGGCTTCAACTCTCTTCATGCCGGCGATCTTGCCGTAGGTAGTGAGAGCCTGGGCCACAATCTGGTCCATGTTGTAATACTTGTACGTCGCTAACCGGCCAACAAAGTGTACGTCTGGCGTGGTATCTGCGAGCGCTTTGTAGCGCGCGTACAAGTCCGCGTTCTCTTTGCGCGGCACCGGATAATAAGCATCACCCTGCGCCTTGGGAAACTCATACACGATGCTTGTCTTCGCGTGCTCCTGACCGGTCAGGTATTTGAATTCAGTGACACGAGTGTACATCTGCTCGTTCGGATAGTTCACAACCGGCGCCTGTTGGAACACCGGCATGTCGTGTGTCTCGTGTTTGAATTCGAGTGATCGGTACGGCAACTTGCCATAGCAATAGTTGAAGTAACTATCGACCGGACCGGTGTAGATCATTTCGCGGTACGGAATCTCCTTTTCGATCTCGCGATAGTCGCAATTCAACATGATCTTGATGTTCGGGTGATCAAGCATGTTCTCGAACATACGCGTATAGCCGTGGAGCGGCATCGCCTGGTACGAATCGGTAAAGTATCGATCGTCGCGGTTGGTGCGCGTCGGTACTCGCGACGTCACACTCGCATCCAGCTCGGACGGATCGAGTCCCCATTGTTTGCGCGTATAATTGCGGAAAAATTTCTCGTATAACTCCCGGCCCACCTTGCTAACGACCACATCTTCGGATGTACGTATCCGGTCTACGGGCTCAGCAACCTTCTTGAAGAACTCTTCGACTTCAAATGAAGTCAAACTCAACCCGTAGAGAGTGTTGATGGTATCGAGGTTGATGGGAATGGGAACGACTTGTCCATCAACGCTCGCGCGGACCCGATGCTGGTATGGACGCCATTCGGTAAAGCGCGAAAGATATTCAAACACTTCGCGTGAATTAGTGTGGAATATGTGCGGGCCGTATTTATGAACTAGAATTCCGGCGTCGTTGTACTGATCATAAGCGTTGCCACCGATGTGTGGACGCTTGTCGCAAATCAATACTTTCTTATCCGAGCCCGCTGCGAGGCGTTCTGCGAGAACGCTACCGGCGAAGCCGGCGCCTACAATTAAATAATCAAACATTGAATGAAACCCTCCTTGTTATGATCTGTCTACGTAGTCAGGCCTGCACCCGCTCGACGTGTGAAATTGCTCAGCGGTACAGAGGCCGAACGTGCCGGCCGTCTTTGTCGTTCTACTTCATCAATCAACTCTGAAATTTGCGCCCATGTCTTGTCCCAGGAGATGTTCTCTAGAAACGCGTCCACTCTATTGAGCCATTCAGACTGGTCCGATCTCGACATAATCTTCTCAGCCGCTTGAATAAACTCATCCGCGCTATCAGCAATTTCCACCAGTTTCAGCTCACCATAGGGCCGAACGACATCTGTAATCGAAGTGGAGATGACCGGTTTGCCTGCTGCTAAATATTCCGGCGTCTTTGTGGGACTGATGAACCGCGTGGATTCGTTGCGCGCAAACAGCAACAGCGCGATGTCCCAACCGGCGAGGTATTCGGGAAGCTGGTCGTATTTCTTTGGTCCAAGATAATAAATGTTTGGGTGTTTTGGCAGTGTCTCAGGATCGATCTTCACGACTGGACCAATCATGACGAAGTGCCAACCGGGCCGCTTGGCTGCCATTTCATTTAGTAATTCTGTATCGAACCGCTCATCGATCACGCCGAAGAATCCCAGTCGTGGATGTGGAATACTCGCCTGGTCTTCAGGATCGACGACACTGGTTCTCGCCTTACCGAAGTGCGATGCATCAATACTGCTCGGAAACGCATAGACCGCCGGGTGTTGACCTCGCTTGGCTTCGTATAAACTCTGCCCGCCTGTGAAAACCAGATCTACGTTCCGGAAGAGTTGCTTTTCGAGAATTGATATCTCCGAGTGCGCGCCCTTGAATGCCGAGAGCTCGTCCATGCAGTCGTAAACCGAAGCGACCGGATTGAAATGATCCGTGAACTTGAGCGCCATCGGCGTGTAGTACCAAAAAACGTATTCGTTAATATCGTGATCGAGAAAAAGCTGGCGGGTCATCTCTTTCATGACGGCATTGATCGCGATCTCGCTTCGCAGACCGTCAGGTAAGGTCGGCACAACCACGTGCACGCCCGCTTCGGCTTCGCGCACATCGAGTCGCATCGAGCCCTTGCTAAAAACAGGTTCTTCTATAAAAAAGACTCGCCGCTTACGAGCGCAGCGCGTCAAAAGATGTTGTGGACGTTGAAAGACAAAGTCCCAACGCAGATGAGAAAAGCAAACTAGATCGACCGTTTTGTCTTGATCAAGTTTCTGGGCTGCAAATAATTTATCTCTATTTATCATTCCTTCCTCCGCACTTTCCCCACCGAGACTCGGACGGTATCACGCGAGCGCACGAATCGCGTGGAGAGAATTCCTTACGACTTGCGACTATGTATTAATGGCCGGCTGGGCTTGAGAGTCTGCTGGTTACCCCGGCCATGATGGGTGTCTACTGCTGGCCCATTAAACCATTGCGGATCGAATTCGGGGACTCGCCTTAATTCAATACAACAAACTCTCGCGCTGTTTCTTTCTCAACCGCCGTTAAGTCTTCTACCGTCACGTTTTCTCTTTCATGGCAAACGTGATGCCGTAGCTGAATTTTAGGGGGGACAACTTCTATTAGATTGACGCGAGAATTCTCTGTACGCTAGCGAACTAAAATTATGGACAATTCCTTGCGGCGCTCCCTGAAGTGCGCTTTATTGAAGAACTTCGTTGTTTCTGACAGCTGCTTCTTCGTTCAAAGTTGTAAGCCATGACGGGGACCATGAGGATTTGCTGTCTCTGCCTTTAATGCGCTGCGTTCCGACTCCGCCTGGTTCAGGCAGGAACTGATTTACCACCGCTAACATTCTCGCCATTGCTTCGGGAAACAATGAATCGAAAAGCACGGCGGCTTTCGCGGGTATTGAAATAACCAGTTCAGCTCGACCGTGTTTGCAGGCGTTAACAATCTGGCGCGCAGCGTTTTCAGGGGCAATGCGTCGCTGATGCTGAACCATGCATACTCAAATCTGTGCTGTCCTTTAAAGTCAGCATTGCGCGGGCTGCCCGTTCGCATGAGACCCGGACAAATCGTCGTAACTGTGATGCCGTCCTTTGCTAACTCCGCGCGCAAACCTTTCGACAGGCCAACCAGCGCGAACTTGCTCGCACTGTAAGGAACTAGGTGCGGGACGCTGACTTTTCCTCCGATAGAAGTGATATTCACGATTCGCCCTGCTTTTCGCTGACGCATCGAAGGCAACACGGCCATGATCGTGTGGAGCGGCGCCCAGAAATGCGCGTTCATGGCGAGTTCGAAATCTTCATTCGTCATGACTTCCAGTGGTCCAACCTGAATCACACCAGCATTATTGACGAGCACGTCGATGTGGCCGAAACGGCGGTTGATTGCCGCCACCATTTCATTCACGTCCTGCTTGTTTGTCAGATCGCATTGAACAGCCATCACTTCGACGCCGAATTTTTCCAGGTCCATTCGCGCCTGTCCGAGCTCACGTTCATCACGCGCACAGATCGCGAGCCGCCGGGCACCTTCACGCGCGAATTCCCGCGCCAGTACCAGCCCGAGCCCGCGAGATCCCCCCGTGATCAGTACCGTCTTATTTTTGAAATCGTATTCGAACAGGTGGCTGAAGGCTGACTTGAGTGCGAACACACCCGCGCCCATTGCTGTTAGCTTGATCAGTTCTTTTCCGGTCATAGCGGCAATTATCGACGCAAGTTCTGCTCCGTCGATCGAGCCTGCGAACCAGGCGTAAGCATATAGCCTGCCGCGCAGTTTTAGCCTGCGAACCAGGCGTAAGCATATAGCCTGGGGTGCAACCCCAGGAAAGAATCGAAAAAAGAGACGCAAGCCCGCAGAGCGGGCGACAGGCGTCTATTTACGGGGGCTGTCGCTCGCTTCGCGAGCTATGATGCCTTTTCTCTATTGTTTCCTGGGGTTGCACCCCAGGCTATATGCTTACGCCTGCTTCGCAGGCTAAGACCAGGCTCTATGCGGACGCCTGCTTCGCAGGCTAAGACTTTGGAACCTGATGTGCTTTCATATAGATGTCAGCCAACAATCTTGTACGCATATCGGACGGAAACCTATGGAAAATGAACCCAGAAAAACACGTGTCCCAGACAAACTGCTCGAACGGCTTTTAAACTTTGAACCTACGGCTGCGCCTGTAATCAGTCTTTATCTCGACGCACGCGCGGACCAGCACGGACAACAGAATTTTCTTCCGTTCGTGCGTAAGCAGTTAACTGAACGCAGTAAGAGTTACGAGAACCAGTCTGAGGAGCGGCTGAGTTTTGAAGAGGACTTCGTCAGAATCGTGCGTTATCTGGAGGGTGAAGTTCCTCCGTCGATCGAGGGACTCGCCATCTTCGCTTGCTCTGCTGAGAATGATTGGTTCGAAGTTGGACAATTCGACGCGCCGTTCGAGCGCAATCGAGTGTTTGTTTCCGATCGACCTCATCTTTATCCACTCGCGCGACTGATCGATCAATACAGGCGTTACGCAGTCGTGCTTGCCGATACCAACCGCGCGCAGATCTTCGTGTTTGCAGCGGGCCGCACAATCGGACGGCAGGAAGTGGAAAACGTAAAGACCAAGCATGCGAAGGTTGGTGGCTGGTCGCAGGCGAGGTACCAGCGGCACGAACAGAACTATCACCTGCAACATGCGAAGGAAGTTGTCGAGATGCTCGAGAAGATTGTGCGTGAGGAAAATCTCGAGCACATCGTACTCGCCGGAGATGAAGCGGTCGTAATTCCGTTGCTGCGCGAACAGATGTCGAAGGAAGTAGCGGAAAAGGTCATCGACGCATTGAGTCTCGGCATCGACACTCCCGAGCACGAGTTGCTGGACGAGTCGCTAACCGCGTTTCAAAGGCACGACTCGCTGACGGACATGGAAAAGGTCGAGCGTCTGTTGAATGAATACCGCGCTGACGATCTGGGTGTTGCTGGTGTGCCGGAGACGCTTGCTGCCTTATCGAACGGTCAGGTTGAGGAACTGCTGATCGCTGCTAAACCGGAGAGTATTCAGTACGACGAAGCGGAAGTCGAAAAAGTGTTGAAGTTATACCCGGCGGATATAGTGTTGCCGGAGTCGTTGGACCAGCGCTCGATTGCAGATGAACTTGTTCGAAGGGCCAACGTGCTCTCGTCCGCGAAAGTCACATTCATTGAAGACAGCACGCGACTCGAGCGCCTGGGTGGCGTGGGTGCGCTGCTGCGTTATCGAATTTCTGAGGAGAGTGCGGCGCCGTATGAAGACAGTGGCGCCGTACCGCGTGCAAAGGCATTGACTACGCAAGGTTGATGGAGGAGTGCGATGTCAGACAAAGACAGGGCAAAGAAAGATCACGAACGGACAGACAAGAAGAACAAGGCAATGCGTGACCGCGAGAACCCGCGTGCACAGGGAGCGGAGCCGCGTCACCAGGCGAGGGATGAGTCGAACTTGACGGATAAGGAGCCGGCCCCGGAACGGCGTAGACGGTAAAACATCATGCCAAATAAGAGTCGCGGCAAGATTAATCAACCACCAACCGGGCAGGGTAAGAAACAGAGTCCACGCTCAGGAGCGGAGAATAAACTCCGCAAGCGGTCCGAGGTGTTGCAGGCTGCGGGATCTGAACAAAACATCGGCACGGCTGAGGATGAGGACGCCGCGCGGAGTACTTCGCGCACCAATCCAAAACGCCCTAAAGCCGGACGTTAGTTTTACAGGATTTACATGATTCATCAGGATTGACATGTAAATCCTGTGTAATCCTGTTAAGAGACCGCGCGATCGGTGATCTCCAAACCCCGGTCGATGATCGCGAACGCTTCGCGCAACTCCGCTTCGGTGATGCAAAGCGGCGGGTTCGTGAAGAACGTGTTCCACCGCACAAAAGTATAGAGTCCTTCCTGCCGGAAGAATTTCCCAAGCGCTTGCATCTCGGGCGAGGCGGAGTTGAATGGCGCCATCGGCTCGCGCGTCGCTTGATTCCGCACCAACTCAACGATGCCGAACAGTCCGATGTTGCGCGTTGCGCCCACTGAAGGATGCCGGCTGTCGAGATCCTCGAGCAGTCCACGCATGATCGTTCCCATGCGACGCGCGTTTTCGATCAATTCGTCATCTTCATAAACGGCGATCGTCGCGAGTGCCGCGGCGCACGCAAGCGGGTGACTGTTATAAGTCAGGCCACCATAAAAAACATTCTTCTCAAAGTGATCCGCGATCCGGCGTTGCATGCCGACTGCTCCAAGCTGCACGTACGCGCTCGTCAACCCCTTGGCCATCGTTATCAGATCGGGAACAACTTTCCAGTGATTGACCGAGAACCATTCTCCGGTGCGACCAAAGCCCGCCATCACTTCGTCAGCAATCAAAAGAATGTCGTGCTTGTCGCAAAGCTCACGCAGGCCCTGCATGTAGCCGTCGGGCGGAATCAAGATGCCGTTGGTGCCGACGACAGGCTCGACGATGATTGCGGCGATCGTATTTGGTCCTTCGAGTTCGAGAATTTCCTCAGTGCGCGCGAGCACGTCTTCGGTTGTATCCCAACCTCTTTGAATGCCGTGATAGAAATCCGGAATACGGAACACGCCCGGGATACCTGGCTCAGCAGCCCAGCGACGTGGATCGCCTGTGAGCGTTAGCGCTCCCGCGGTTCCACCATGATAGGCACGATATCTCGCACCGATTTTGTGACGTCCGCTGTAGAGTTGTGCGATGCGAATAGCATTCTCGTTTGCTTCGGCGCCGCCGTTGGTGAAGAAGAACGCATCGATATCGCCAGGCGTCAGCTCAGCAAGCTTTGCACTCAAGCGCCCGCGCACTTCAGTCGCCATAAACGGATTCGCGTAAGCGAGTGTTGCAGCCTGCTCCTGAATGGCGCGAATTACTCGCTCGTCGCCGTGACCGATGTTGACGCACATGAGTTGACTGTTGAAGTCGATGAAGCGTTTACCTTCGGGCGTCCAAAAGTAAATTCCTTTCGAGCGTGCTACAGGAATGGGATCGACAGCCGCCTGGGCCGACCATTCAAAGAGTGTGTGACGGCGGCATAGCTCAACGATCTGCTCGCCCGAAAGCGTTTCGGTAGTGGCGCTCATAATGCTCGGCATGCTAACCAAATCGCGTGTGATTGACAACGTGTGATTAACTAACACTAACCATGCAGGCAATATCAGAAGTTACGCGAGAACGAATTCAAGCAACCGAGCACGTGATCCGTCCGCACATTCGTCGCACTCCGATCCTTGAAGTCAACGGAGAAGAGTTTGGCCTCGGCGCGATCAAGATCATTCTCAAGCTCGAACTGTTTCAACATTCAGGATCGTTCAAGGCGCGTGGAGCATTCACGAACATGCTCACGCGAGAAGTGCCTGCTGCGGGTGTCGTCGCTGCTTCCGGTGGCAACCACGGCGCGGCAGTCGCTTTCGCCGCGATGAAGCTCGGCAAGCGCGCAACGATCTTTGTGCCGTCTGTTGCATCACCCGCAAAACTCGAACGGATTCGTAGTTACGGAGCGGAGCTCGTCATTACTGGAGATCGTTACGCTGAATCACTGGAAGCGAGCGAGGCATGGACCAGGCAATCCGGGGCACTACCAATTCACGCGTATGAAGGAACTGAAACTCTGTCGGGCCAGGGCACGTTGGGAATGGAGTTGGAGGAACAGTATCCAAAGCTCGACTCACTGCTCGTCGCTGTCGGTGGCGGCGGACTAATCGGTGGTGTAGCTGGCTGGTACCAGAACAATCTCAAGATGGTTGCTGTCGAACCGTTCGCGGCTCCGACGCTTGAACGTGCATTGAGTGCAGGCCAGCCGGTCGATGCGCCAGCGGGCGGCATTGCCGCCGACTCGCTGGCACCGAGGCAAGTTGGGCAGCAGATGTTTCCGATTGCGCAACAGTTCGTGAAAGAAGTCGTGCTCGTTACTGATGAGCAGATCGTCGAAGCGCAGAAGCGACTTTGGGAATCGGCGCGAATTATGGCGGAGCCCGGCGGCGCGGCTGCGTTTGCAGCACTTCTTTCGGGTCGATACAAAACTAAGTCTGGCGAGCGAGTCGGTGTAATTGTGTGTGGCGGCAACACCGATCTCTCTGCGTAATCTCTGCGCCCTTTGCGTCTCTGCGGTGAAGATGATTCAGTTTTACCGCAGAGACGCAAAGGGCGCAGAGGTTACGCAGAGAGGACATAAAGATTGACACCCGAAGATCCGAGGTATATAGATTCGTGCGGAGGTATTTCTCATGCGAACGCTCTCACGACGACTCACCCTCGTCTTACTTCTTTTCTCCATTTTGCTCGCTCCGCTAAGAACTGCGCCGGCTGCGGATTTCAAACGCGAAGTTATTTATCAAATCATCACCGATCGATTCTTCGACGGTAGCAGCTCAAACAATAACCCGTCGCAAAGCTCCGGACTTTACGACTCAACTAAAACCAATTGGCGCGCTTACTGGGGAGGCGATCTGGCGGGCATACAACAGAAGATGTCTTATCTCGCGGGAATGGGCGTGACGGCTATCTGGATTTCGCCACCGGTCGATAACCTCAATACAAACATTCCCGACGGCAGCAGCAATCCCACGGCTTCATATCACGGTTATCAGGCGCGTGACTTCAAACGCATTGAAGAACACTTCGGCAACGCGAGTAATACGTGGACCGAGTTTGACAACCTCGTTACCGCCGCTCATCAAAACGGAATCAAAGTCATCGTCAACTTCGCGCCCAACCATTCAACTCAGAACAATACGGGAGAGTTTGGCTCGCTTTACGATAACGGCACGTTTCTCGGCAACTTCAGCAGCGATACCAACGGTTACTTCCATCACAACACCAACATCTCAGGCAGCGGTTGGGACGATCGCTATCAGGCGCAGTACTACACACTCTTCGATCTGGCCGATATCAATCAACAAAACTCGACCATGGACGCCTACATGAAGGCGGCTGCCCAACTCTTTCAACAACACGGCGTTGACGGTTTCCGCATCGATGCAGTCAAGCATCTGAACTGGGGTTGGCAGTACAGTTTTGCGAACGCGGTCTACACCTTTGGCGATAGCTTCCTGTTTGGTGAGTGGTTTCAGGGAAATACTTCTGATCCGCTCTATCACGACTCGTACAAGTTCGCTAACAAGAGCGGCATCTCGCTGCTCGATTTTCCTTTGAACACCGCGATTCGAAACGTGTTTGGATCAAATGCCAACTTCTCCGAGATCGATTCGGTCATCTCGCAGGAAGGAAGCAACTTTACGTGGAAGGAAGATCTCGTAACCTTCATCGACAACCACGACATGGCGCGCTTTCTTTCAGTCAACAATAACAACAACCGCTTGCACGAAGCGATCGCCTTTACGCTCACGAGTCGTGGCATTCCGTGCATCTATTACGGAACCGAGCAGTACCTGCATAACGATACAAGTGGCGGGACGGATCCTTACAACCGCCCGATGATGACCAACTTCAGCACGAGCACAACGGCTTATCAACTCGTCAACAAACTCTCGACGCTGCGACGCAACAACCCGGCGATTCCGTATGGCTCGATGACGCAACGTTGGATCAACAACGACGTCTACATCTACGAACGCAAGTTCTTCGGCAACGTCGTGCTGATCGCGATTAATAAGAATGAGACCACGAGCTACAACATCAGCGGGCTGAATACGTCGCTTCCGGCGGGCGGCTATTCCGATTACCTGACGAACCTGTTAGGCGGAGTGTCGATTACAGTCAGTTCCGGATCCGGCGGCAATAATCCGGTGACCACCTTCACACTGCCGGCGCACAACGTTTCGGTGTGGCAATTCACTGAAGGCCCATCGACGCCACAAGTCGGCTCGATTGGACCAACGAACGGACAAGCGGGAGTCAAGGTTGTTGTCGCGGGCAAGAACTTCGGCTCGTCAGCCGGCACCGTCAAATTCGGAACGACGACAGCGACGGTTAATTCCTGGTCACCGACACAGATCACAGTGACCACGCCATCTGTGACAAATGGCAACTACAACGTCACTGTCACTAATTCCAGCGGACAGGTCTCCAACACGATCCAGTACACGGTGTTAACGGCCAAACTGATTCCCATCACGTTTACCGTGAATAACGCATCTCCGACTCAGGTGGGCGATTACATCTTTCTGACCGGTAACACTGTCGAGCTCGGTAATTGGTTGACCACGTGGGACGGCGCGGTCGGTCCGATGCTGACGCCGAATTACCCAAACTGGTTTCTGGTGGCGAGCGTTCCGGCCGGGCAAACGATCCAGTTCAAGTTCATTAAGATCGCGGCCAATGGATCGGTTACGTGGGAGGCCGGGAGTAATCACCAGTACACAGTCCCGACGAGCGGCACCGGCTTTGTAAACGTCAACTGGCAATACTAAGAATTTCTCGCGCAAAGGCGCAAAGGGCGCAAAGTAAGAGGCAAAGTTAGGCTGGAAGTCTTCCTTTGCGTCTTACTTTGCGCCCTTTGCGCCTTTGCGTGAGAACTTTTTTCTTGACACTCTCAACCGAATAAAACTAAATTCGGTTTGTCTTTGTTTTTCAACGAAGACTTGCCCTTCCCGATCTTCTACGCAGAAGAGTTCGCGTCAAAAACAAACAAATATTGAGGAGTCCCCTATGTCCTTCCCTCTGCTCTCCGGACTGCGTTCCAACGATTTAGCCATAGATCTCGGAACTGCAAATACCCTCGTTTATGCGAAAGGGCGCGGCGTCGTGCTCAGTGAACCCTCGATCGTGGCTATTAATAAGGTCACCAATAGCGTCGAGGCGGTCGGCAAGGACGCCAAGGAGATGCTGGGGCGGACGCCCGGCAACATCGTGGCTATCCGCCCGATGCGAGACGGAGTGATCGCGAATTTTGAAGTGACCGAGAAGATGCTCCAGCATTTCATCCGCAAGGCCCACAATGGCCGGACCTGGGTGAGCCCCCGCGTTGTGATTGGGATTCCGAGTGAGATCACGCAGGTCGAACGCCGCGCGGTCGAGGATTCCGCCTATCGCGCCAAGGCTTCCGAAGTTTACCTCGTTGAAGAAGCCGTTGCCGCGGCGATCGGCGCTGGACTGCCGATAACTGAACCACACGGAAATATCGTCGTCGATATCGGCGGCGGCACCACGGACATCGCCGTCATCAGTCTCGGCGGAATCGTCTACGCGCGCGCGGTTCGTGTCGCCGGCGACGCGATGGACAATGCCGTGGCCGAGTATGTGAAGCGCAAGTACAACCTGCTGATTGGTGAGCGCACGGCTGAAGAGATCAAGATCAGGCTCGGCAGCGCGTTTCCGCTTGATGAGCCGCTGTCGATGGAAGTGCGCGGCCGCAATCTGATCGAAGGCATCCCGCAAACGATTACAGTTAGCGATGATGAAGTGCGCCAGGCACTGGATCCGGCTATCCGCTCAATCGTCGATGCGGTTCGCGTTGCGCTCGAGCGCACGCCCCCGGAACTTTCAGCAGATATTATTGACCGCGGTGTGGTCCTGACCGGCGGCGGAGCGTTGCTGGCAAATCTCGACAAACGTTTAAGAACTGAAACTGGACTGCCTGTGTTTGTTGCTGACGATCCGCTGACCTCGGTGGTGTTGGGCGCCGGCAAGATGCTTTCAGATTTTGCGCTACTGAAACGCGTAAAGTGGGAAAACACGCTCCAGTATTGATCTGCACAATTTGAGCGAAACTTGTGGGTAGAACATGTTTGAATCAGACGAGCAGAAGAAGCGCGCTGAACTCATCATCATGTTACTGGCGAAGCTCTACGTAGTGCTCGAGCTCTCAGTTGACGCGTGTCCCGTCTGCCACAAGGCTCTCTCTCACGATTCCGAATGCCCGATATCTCTCGCCTGGTCCATGCTCACTGAAGAACAACAACGCGACGCCCGCACAGCCATCCGCGCCCTCGCCCTCAGCCTCGGCACCGAAGAGTCGTTAGCCGATCCGATGGTGCATTAACCAGCTTAAAGCTTCTGCGGACGACGACGTCTCCTGATCTTAGGAGTCTTTGCCCGTGAGCCAATCGGTCTGTGTTTGGCAACTTTAGCTCTCATAAGCTCATTGAGCATCTGGAGGAGCACTTCGAAGCGAACCTCACAGGCGCGCTCAAAATCGTCGAGTCGTCTTGTTAGTTCGGCGGTTGACGCCAATACCTTAACGTTCTTTCCACGCCGTTTCTTTAACGTCACAATCAGTTCAATACGTTCTGGCTGGACCACTAATTCGTGTGTCATGTGAGGCCTCCTCTGCGTTATACTCCCTACAGCGTATAGCGACGCTAGACTAGTCGATAGCTGTCAACCTGTCAAGGTTTTATTTTCGGTGGAGGGTTACTGAATGGGGAGCGCGCGACCTCGCCCGAGACGTCTGGCTGAGAAGCTATTGCAAATTCGGTTTGGTCTGGGACTTTCCCAGAAGAAGATGGTCAAACAACTGGGTGTCGAAGACCAGATCAATTACACGAATATTTCAAAGTACGAACTTAATAAAAACGAGCCGCCTCTCGGCATACTGCTCGCCTACGCGCGCCTGGCGCAGGTTCATCTTGAAGAGATCGTCGATGACAAATTGGATCTGCCGCGCAAACTGCCCGGCACCTTCGATCACAACGCCGTCGAACGTCCGCTGCGAAAACGTCGAGAGTGATTTGAGCCCCTATTATCGCGTGCGAAACTGAATTCGATAAGGGGCGAGCAGCACGCCATCCCGTCCTGCAAAGGCTCCGCCTGAGGCGCGGTTCAAAAAGAGTTCGTAATCACGGCCGGGCTCTAACTTCACACGCATCCGAAACGCAGTCCCCTGCTCGTCAAAGTCAAAACTCCCAATCTCCGGAAAACGATCGTCCCCGCCTCGTGCGGGTCTGAGGTCATAGTGCAGCGTCGGCAAGGATTTGCGCATTGGACGATCGAACCGCACCACAATTTCCGTTAGGTTCGGATCCACGTCCCTTGCGCCGTTTTCAATTGATAACGAAACGACCTTCGGGCGCTTTGCATCGTAAGCACTCTTGACCTCTTCGACTCGTCCAGCAAACCCCTCGAAGAAGGACACTATCCGCGGCATGAACGATTCAAACGTCGGATACTTTTTACGATCTCGTTCATACTCATCGAGCAGATCAAAAAGTTCCGGCAAATGGAGATAACCTTTGCCTTGTTGATCGATAACTTCTTCGCGTGCTTTTTTGACTCCCTCGTGGGCCAGTATGTAACGGGCAGTTGCTGCACGGACCACTGATTCAATCATCATAAGGTGCCATGCGCCGTATGCCTGTTCGGTCAATGCTTCGTTTACGTGCGCGAAGATCTTCTGCGCGGGTTTCTCGAATTGATCCTTTCGACTCTCGACCAGTGGATTGACAAAAGAGTGGCTGAATTCGTGAACGAGCGTCCCGACTTTTCCTTCGTCGTAGACAGGCAATCCAGCAGTATCCGTCTTGCTCGTGGTGATTACGGCATACAACTCCTGTCGCATTCCGATCCCGGGAACTCTCGGAGCAAAATTAGTTTCGGAGTTTGCCAGTAGCGGCACGACAAAGAAATCCGCTGCCGGCGATTTGCCATAGAAACGACTGAACCATGGAAAATCAGCATGCTTCGATACCACCGCTCGCAACCGTCCATCGGCGGTATCATAGAATTTCTGATGCGCTTTGAAGAATTCCTCTGCTTTGCTATCCGCGACAAAGGTCCTTACGGAGGTGAGAAACTTTCGAATGACTCCGGCCAGTTGTTGTGCCTGCTGTTCAGAAAGACCTCGCTCGCGCAGCAACCCGCCGGGAGCATCGAACTGGACTCGCTCCTGTAGGTCGCGAACGTTGTTCATATTCACTGCGAGATACATCACGGTGTCGAAACCAACACCCATTTTCTCGCGCATCTCCCGAGCGAGTTTGATGGCCTCATGTTCGCGAAACGGACCGAAGTGTCGATCAATCTCTGATACGTAGGGCTGCAATTTGCCCTGGTTGTACTCGCGATTGCCGGCGAGTCGAAAAATGATCGCCATCAACTCTACGCGCTGGTCCACACCGATGTGTGGCATCGTATCGACAGCTGAGTGTGCCCGAAGTTGTAATGCTGCTACCGTTCTGCTTTGGCGGAGACGAGGAGGGAGTGACTCGATAGCAACCAGAGCCGCACTGAAGGCGGCGCGCGCTTCTTCGTCTCTGCCGGCGAGTTTCAAAATCTCGCCACGTCGAACGAGCCAGGCTTCCTTGCGCTCCGATTGCGCGGCTATTAGATCGAGTTAACTTAACGCACCATCGTAATTACGACGGCGCAACTCGAGATCGATCGCCGCCTGTTGCAAAGTGACCAGTGGTCCAAGCCTCTTGATCCCTTCGTCCAGACTGCTCACAGCTTCATCGATACGCTTGGCATCTCCAGCTATAACCTGTGCGCGCTCGAGATAGAGATCCGGGTCCGGCGTTGATGACGCAGCCAGGACTCGAGTGAAGTCGTTGACCGCATCACTACGCCCTCCCATTTTGGTGAGCACTCGTGCTCGTGTGATCAGGCCTTCCAGGTGGCCGGGTTGCTTACTAAGAAACCGATCCAGTGTGAGCTTCGCACGCTGGAGCCTGCCCGACTCAAACAACATTTTGCCGCGCGCCAGATCGACCATAGTCAGATCTGGTTGTAAACGCGC
Organism: uncultured Acidobacteriota bacterium; assembly: GCA_963826255.1. Taxonomy (GTDB): domain Bacteria; phylum Acidobacteriota; class Blastocatellia; order Pyrinomonadales; family Pyrinomonadaceae; genus PSRF01. Next base: position 1,912,972 of record CAWGWK010000002.1, on the reverse strand, counting down.
GGCCCTGTCGTAGTCGGCCGATGCACGAGCCCAGTCGCGGTGCAGTCGATATAGTTCACCGCGTTGCAGGTAAAGCGAGGCATTCTTTGGATCGCGTTTGATCTTTGCTGTTATTGCTACGATCTGTTCGTGCAAACCTTCGTGCGCACTCACGAACGACGAGAGTGAGACAAGACAGATCGCAACGCCCACTAGCGCAATTAGTGTTTTCCGCAAATGCCTTACCATGAATCCTGTAACTTACTTAAGTGTTCGAGCGCTAGCGCTATTTGAGTACGCTGAATTGCCACCCGCGTTAAAAGCCCGCACGCGGTAGTTGTAAATCGTGTTCCTATTTAGACCGGTGTCAGCAAACGTCGTGACATTGGCCCCCACCTGAGCGATCTGTACGAAGTTTGTGCAACCTGCGCTTCTACAACGTTCAATCGCAAAACCAGATTCATTGCCGGAGTTGTCGGTCCATGACAGATTGATCTGCGACCGCGAAATCGTTGTGGCAGTCAAACCACTCGGCGCCGCGATTCCAGCGGGTGGCGTTCCGGACGTCGTCGCACTTGCCGTGTTGGAAAACAACGAATTGCCGCCATCATTGAAACCCACGACACGGAAGAAGTAAGTGGTCGAAGGTGACAGGCCTGTGACAGAGTGCGAGACAGCGTTGGCGCCGAGCTGAGCGATCTGCGTGAACGTTGTACCGTCAGTCGATTGCTCGACCCTGAAGCCGTTTTCATTGTTGGCATTGTCGGTCCACGAGAGATTGATCTGGCTGCTGGAAACAGTAGTGGCGGCCAGATTCGTCGGAGCGGCCGGTGGAACAACTGGGCCACCATTGCCTTTAACGATTCTGAAGTAATCCCATACCTCTTCGTTTTCACGCAGGAACTTTGCATCGAGCGTGTTGCCGTTGATATCGAGGATCATCGATCCAAGATTGTTCAGCGAGATAAACATTGCCGGATGATTAAGCGTACCGCCCGAGATCTGTCCTGAACTCCCGGCAACGGCGTACACCGCTCCTTCATGAGCACCTGGACCAAGCGTTGCTTTGTTGTAAGCTCCGGTATCGTCAGCTCGCCCACTCCCGCCGTTTTTCTTCATCGCATTGGTGAACGTTGACGACAGGCCATAGTGCCCGTCGATCAGATACGAACGCTCGTACGAATGACTGTGACCGGCCAGCACCAGATCAACTCCTGCTTCTTCGAGGATGGGAAGGAAATTCTGTCGCATCTCGACCAGGAACGACTCGGTGTCTGAATTGTGAGAGCCCTTGCTGTAAGGTGGATGATGCCAGAAAGCAATGGTCCACTGCCGCGTCGATGAAGCCAGATCGGCCCTCAGCCAGGTCGCCATTGGACCATTCGGCGATCGATCCGAGGTCATCGAATCGAGACAAATGAAATGAATGTTCGCGTAGTCAAACGAATAGTACTTCTCTGTTCCTGACGCCATTCCACCAGCCTGCGCGTTCGTCGGCAAGGTGAATATTGAGAAGTAAGGAAGACTCGCAGGAGGATTGGTTGACCCTGCCGTGTCGTGATTTCCGATCGTGGGCCAAAGCACAGACTGCCGCAACGTTGTCGGATACATGTTGAAGACTGCGGCCTGGTACTCGCTATCGGTACCAGTGTCGTAAGCGTTATCACCCAGCATCAACCAAAGATTCGTGTGAAGGCTGCCAGTGAAACTAAGGTAGGCATTCCGTACTGCCTGTGCGTTCGCGTTGGCGGTTCCGGAGTCTCCGAGGACCCAGATACGTGTTGGGCTCGCAGTGCCGGCCACGGGCGACGTGACGAAATAATGGCTCGCATCGTTACCTGCGAGCGCCTGGCTTGTTGAGCCGACGGAGTAAAAGTATTTCGTAGCGGGCGAAAGACCCGAGACAAGCACTTCGTGCTCGGTTGTCTGTGTTGCGTTGTCTGCGTTCGACGTCAGACTGCCTTGCCCCGTCCCATAACGCACACGGCTGTCAGTAGCGATATTGGTGCGCCAACGCACGATCGTGCTGTTGGCCGTTCCCATTTGCAGGTAAGGTCCACGCGTTACCGATGCCGAACCGTCTGATCCGATCAGTTGCAGATCAAAACTGATATCTGTACTGGTGCCGCCTGACTGGTGCAGCTCAACCGCAAGCACGTTGGTGCCGGTTACCAATAAAGACGGACTTATCGTTGTTTGCACAAACGTGGATTCGTCGGCCCCCGCGATCGCAATGGAAGCAGGAGTGAGATGGCCCACAGTTCCGGTTGGCATGTTCGTACGCCAAACTTCAACGCCGTTGAGGTAAACAACAGCGCCATCATCTCGCATGAGCCGCAGGGTCACACCCGTGAACAAGGCCGCATTCGTGACTGAGAAGGCGCGACGAAAGTAAGTCGTGATGAACTTGTTGTTTGCATCAGGGCCGAACCCGACTGTGGTCGCTTCGTCACCGTCGCCATAACCCAACTGGGCTGGACCTGAGGGCCAGGTGGAGTCATTGAATGAAGTTGCGCGCCAGGCAGTTCCTTGATCGGAGCCGTTGTCGAGATATTTCCACGTGGCGCCAGTAGGTACGAGCGTGGTGTCTGCTGCGCGCACCGCGGGCGCGAACAACACGCCGGTAATTACGAGTATGAAAGCTAATCGAAATGTGTGGATGTAAGCAGGCGTCTTGATGGTCGGCATAAAGGCTCCCTGTGAAAGGTTTCCCTGATTCGAAACAGTTTTGATGATTGGCATCTACAGAGATGCGGAGATGTGAACGCGTCGGGGGCCGCTGTAACCTCGGCGAGGATAGACCAACAGCGGCCCGCAAGTCTAGCCGGAGGATCGCGAAACGTGGGTTACTCCCGGCAAAATCTCACGCTAAAACGCGAACGTGAAAATTTCAGCTTTTTTGGCCAGTCTTTCCGCCTTCGCGCGTTTGCGTGAAAACGTCGCCGGCTGCTCATCGATCATAGGCGTACCGAGAGATCCATCTCGAGGTACCCGGATTCGGCCTCGCTTGTCGTTGTCTACAATCGTAACCGTGGCGGTGACTGGACTACCCAGGTTGGCGTTCGTCACATTACTCAAGAGAAGCGTGAACGTTTCGTTTGTTTCGACAAGAAGATCGTTCGTTATGAACACGGTCAAAGTCTTAGACGACTCACCCGCTGCAAAAGTAAGTGTCCCCGATTGCGCGGCGTAGTCGCCGGGATTTGAAGCGCTTACATCGAAAGAAGAGTAGTTAACATTTGCGCTTCCCGAAGTACTGCCATTACGAGTGATAGTGATAGTTACCGAACCCGCACCTTCATTAACGCTGTAGGACGCCGAACTGAATTGTATTGCACTTTGCACCGGCGCTGGTGTTGGTGTTGGTGTTGGTGTCGGAGTTGGAGTTGGCGCCGGTGTTGGAGTCGGAGTTGGTGTTGGCGTCGGCGTCGGAGTTGGTGTCGGCGTCGGTGTTGGGTTTGGTGTTGCAGTTGGGGTCGGCGTTGGTGACGGCGTCGGGTTTGGTGTTGGCGTCGGCGTTGGCGTTGGCGTTATCGAGCCTCCGTGTGCCGCTAAAAGTGCGTCCATATCGACACCGACGTCTTTGCCATCGCTCGCCGCATTTTTGAACGCACTGCTCGACGCTAATCGATAATTTCCACCTGCAAAGTCAACAAAACCAACCTGAGGAGTAAGCACAAAACTATTTCCCGCCGGGTATAGGAAACTCTCTCGACCGGAGGCGTTGTTCTTTGTAAAAACATACGAGGTATAGAAACCTTCTAAACCTGGAGTGCCCTCCCCGATTCCGCTTCCGATCACTCCGTAGCCACCCTCGGAAAACAAGTTGTCTCGAATCACGAGTCCAGAACCCTTCGGATTGCCTGGATCGCCATCCAGCGTCAGGATGTTGCCATTCTTGAAAACTGTGTTGTGGGTTATTTGTACATCGTTTGGAGCGTTGACAACAGTGAATGCATCGAAGGTGCCGATTCTGTGAAACAAATTATTGGTGATGGTGATCCGACTCGTAATTGCGCCCTTACTTTCCTCAGACGTCTTTAGAATCATTACACCTCCCTGTGTGTTTGTGATCGTATTGTTGCTGAATACGACGTCCTCAACTACGCACCAGGGACAATTGCCCCCTTGATTCCTTGCCGTAAATAGAATGGGTATACCTGACTGTGCATCGACCCAGTTGTTCTGAAAGATATTTCCATCGATTCTCACACGCCGGGCGTTCTTCAACTCCAACAGGTTTTTTATGGCCCAGTGGCGACCGAGGTATGAAGGATCACCAACCTTCCAGGTTAACGGTTTGAAGAAATGATTACCGCGAATCTCAATATCAGAGGGTACCAGGCTTGCAATCTGCGGGTCGGAGCCGCCGAACATTAAGTTTACTCCGGCTGCCTCGATAAAGTTGTTGATAATGTGAAAAGGCCCGGGTCCATTCCAGCCACATATTGCCTGCGTCTCCGTTTCGATGTCATGTACGTCGGAGATGTAAGAGTTGATGATGGAAGTTTCAGCACTGTTCAGACTGATTCCGCGCTGAAATTGCTGTGTTGGAAATCCGTGAACCCACAAACGGTCCAGTATCAGATGGTGTGGCACGGCTGAAAGATCATTTTGACTGGAGTCGCCGCTTCCAAGTCTGACGAGATCGTAGATGAAGTCCGTGGAAGTAAAGGTGGAGATGTCGAGCCCGATCAACTTGTAATGATGAGCGCCCGCAGCAGTTTTAATTATCGGTTCAGCGACTGTATTAGATCGCAACTTTGCCAGCAGCCCGCTCTGCGACGGTGAAACGCGCCCCGTGATTTCAAAAGCTCTCGAAGACTGGATCGTTATATAAGCGTCGCCCGCCTTCTTAGTTAAAGTGAAAGGGCCGCGGTAAGTAGCGCCTGCTTCCACGAGGATCGTGTCTCCGGAGGAAGCACTATTGATGGCGGCTTGCAGATCTCCTCCGGCGGGTACCACAAGGGTGGCAGCCAAACTGGCCGAAGCAGAGATGAATAAGATGATTAGGAGTTTGAAACCATTAATTATCCTGGGAGAAAGACAGCATGGGGCAGTCGAACAGACTTGGGAGATGGACATTTTCGCTCCGTCGCATGAATGCAGGGATAGGTAGAACTGGGTAACTTAAACATTATCGGGGTATGAATTAGATCAGACGGGATTACTGCTCGAACGCGGAGCACAGTACAGGAACGAATGGTCCGCGGAGGTTGTGACGTTGTTATAAAATTCTTGCGGGAATCAAAGAGGAAATGATTGGATCACAGCGTACAGTTCTTGAGCTTGTCGCCGGATCATCAAACTCGCCCATCAGTTGTGCTGCTGCGATAAATAGCTGAATAGCTGTGAAAACATTGACATTTTCAAACTTCCAGCGTAAGAATTGACACCCTCGTCCGTCGAGCACGCGCTTTGTCTTATCAACAACCGAATTTCGGACCATGCGCGGCGGTTCTCTGCAACACACGAGACTATCTTCAAAAGGGAGAGAATCAATGATTAGAGTTAAGACCCTGCTGGTCTGTATCCTCGTCGCTACTCTCTTGCTCTTCAGCTCACTGCTACCTGCCGGCCTTGCTGACGGCGGAGCAAATCACCGCGTTAGAAATCAGCGTTTCGGCGTCTCTGGCGGAAACGTCAACGATTCAACGCGCCGGTTCTGTTGCAGCGGCACCCTCGGTGCACTGATAACCGACGGAAGCAACCAGTACATCCTTAGCAACAATCACGTGCTCGCCCGCAGTGGTGCGGCTGTTGCCGGCGAAGATGTTTCTCAGCCCGGCTTGATTGACAGCAACTGCAACATAGCCACGGTCGTCGCCGATTTTTCCGGCGCTGCCCCGCTTGGTCCATCAAACGTCGATGCAGCGGTCGCGCAATTAAGACCAGGTCAAATGGATTCCTCTGGCTTCATCGAAGACATCGGCGTGCCAGGCAACACCATCGCTTTGCCTACCGTGGGTCTGTCCGTTGCAAAAAGCGGAAGAACGACCGGCTTTACAACTGGAACAGTCTCTTCAGTCAATACGAGTGTGAACGTTCAGTATCAAAGAGAGTGCGGTGGTGGGAAGAAGTTTACCGTCTCTTTCACCAACCAGATTGTGATTGGTCCTGGAACGTTTAGCGCGGGTGGTGATTCCGGTTCATTGATCGTGACGAACAATTCGGCACATAACCCTGTTGGTCTCCTGTTCGCCGGTAGCAGCTCTGTCACCATTGCAAATCCAATCGGAACGGTATTGACGCGGCTCGGCGCGGCCTTGGGCCGTACGTTTAGCTTCGGAGGCGGCGGTGGTGGCGGAGGCAATGCTCCTGGTCCACAGAACAGCCAGGACCAGGGCCGGCGACCATTCATTCCAGGGCTCGAGAATCTCATGCCGATACTTCCACCACAAGCATCAGACCGGGCGCTGGCAGTGCTCGAGATCCACCGTGCGAACCTGATGTTCCAGCCGGGCGTGATCGGCGCCGGTGTCGGAGCCTCGGGAAGGGCTGACGGCGAAGGCGCTATCATCATTTACGTAAACAAGGAAGCGCGCACTCAGCCAGTGCTGCCCGATTCAATCGAGGGCATCCCTGTGAACGTCGTTTTGACCGATCCATTTGTCGCCTTCTAGGCGTGATGGGCCACAGATTTTCACGCAATCTGTGGCCCAACTGAATTTTTCTGTTTACGACAGGTGCCCTGCCGTTTTACGATGCAGGCGTCTTTGACAATTTAGCAACGGCCAAATGCGCGGCTCAACCTCCCACACTGACGAGTGATGAGCATCGCCCTTGAGCATGAAAGGTTCATACTCACGGCGACAACCAAAAGCGCACGCAGTTTACTCCCAACTGCGAGAACAGGCCAGTCGGGCCCAGCAGGAGGTCACTTCTGATGGGAAACCCGCGACCAAGGCCTTTCCGACTCGCCGAAAAGCTCTTACAGATACGAACCGGACTGGGCCTGTCTCAAACACAGATGCTGGAGCGTCTCGGCTTTGGCGACAGCATGCACTACGGCCGCATCTCAGAATACGAGCAGGATAAACGTGAGCCCACTCTCATGACGCTGCTCGCCTACGCCCGCACCGCCGGCGTTCACCTCGAAGACATCGTGGATGACGATTTCGAACTGCCTCGCAAACTTCCGGGTAATGTTAACTACCGCGGCTCCAGTCAACGATCCAATCGCAAGTAAGTCACAAAGCAGCACAAAAGGCATAAATACCTGGTGAAGTCTCTTTGTGCCTTTTGTGCTTCTTTGTGGCAATATCTCGCCGGCACATGCAAGTCTTTTACACACCTCGTTACTACGCGGATATCGGCGACAACCACGTTTTTCCCATTCGTAAATTTGAACTCGTACGCGACAAGCTTCTTGCCGAAGGAACTCTCGAACCGGAAGAGCTTGTGGAGCCGTCGCCCGCGCCGATCGAGGATGTTCTTCTCGTACATACCAACGACTATGTCTCACGACTATGCAGCGGCAACTTAACTACTAAAGAGATCAGACGTCTTGGATTGCCGTGGTCCGAGTCGCTCGTGCGCAGATCTTTTTACGCTGTCGGTGGAACACTTGCGGCCACGCAGGTCGCGCTCGCTGAAGGCTACAGCTCCAACCTCGCGGGCGGCACACACCATTCATTTTCCGATCGCGGCGAGGGGTTTTGTGTTCTCAACGACGTAGCTATCGCAGTTCGTGCGATGCGCGCGCGGAACTTGATACGACGAGCAGCAATAGTCGATTGCGACGTACACCAGGGCAACGGCACGGCCACGATTTTTGCCGGTGACGAAGATACCTTTACCTTTTCGATTCACGGCGCCAACAACTATCCGCTTTTCAAAGCGCAGTCTACGTTGGATGTTGAGCTGCCTGACTTCACACGAGACGACCAATACCTGGAATGTCTTGCGAATCATCTGCCTGCGGTTTTTGCTCACGATCCGGAAATCGTTTTCTATCTTGCCGGAGCTGATCCTTATGCAGGCGACAAGCTCGGCCGACTCGCACTTACGATTGACGGTCTGCGCGAGCGCGATAGTCGCGTACTGTGCGAGTGTTACGAACGTGAGATTCCGGTAGTTACCGTGATGTCCGGCGGCTACGGCAAAGACATCAACGACACGATCGAAATTCACTGCAACACGATCCGAATGGTTAAAGAGGTGTTTGAATCGCGAGTCGCAGCTCGACGACGCGCTTAACCACGCAGAGGCAGCTTCAAACAACATGCGCAGAATCTTTCGATGGCTGTTTCTGGTGGTGCTGGGTATTGTGATCGGCATCATCGTCTACGAAGGCATGATGTTCGTGCGCGTGTTTTTACTACGAACTCACAATCCGTCGTCAACGTCATTGATCGACACGCGAATTAAGGAAGCGCAAGCCAGGGGACAGCAACCGAAACGTGAACAGGTTTGGGTGCCGCTTGACAAAATTTCACCCAATCTCCAGCGTGCGGTGCTCGCTGGAGAAGACACCAACTTCCTCAATCATCGCGGCTTCGATTACGAGGCAATTCAGAAGGCGTGGGATCAGGCACAAAGAGAAACTGCTCGCCAGGCAAAAGTAGAAGGCGAGAACGACGATTGGCTTCCGAGTCTGCCGGAGTTCAGGCGTGGCGGTTCAACTATCAGCCAGCAACTCGCTAAGAACCTTTATCTCTCATCGCAACGATCCTGGTTGAGAAAAGGTCAAGAAGCTGCGTTGACAGTAATGCTCGAGCGCACGCTGACTAAACGTCGCATCCTGGAGATCTATTTGAATGTGATTGAGTGGGGAGACGGAATTTACGGTGCTGAGGCCGCGTCGCAGCGTTACTTTCGCAAACCCGCATCAACGTTAAGTGCTAATGAAGCCGCTTTCTTATCCGCGATGATTCCCAATCCGCGCACCGTCTTCAATCCGCAAGTCAATCCGCGCCGCGTCGCGCGCCGCCAGCGCATCATCATGCGTGGCATGCCCTATGTGAAGCTGCCATAAAGAGCTGCCAGCTTCACAACCCGACGCGATGGATCTCTCCGGGCCTAATCACGGAAAGCTTATCAATGACCTGGGGAATAAGCGGTCTGAGATCCGCGTAGGTGATACCGGAGGCGAGGAGAAGTAAGACTGCGATTGGAAGAGCAGCAATGTTCTGCTGGAAAGGAAGATTGCGGTCTACGGTGATTAATACATCGTACTCAGCGGCTGCCGCGCGCAACAATTCTCCGTTTTCTAAGCCTCCGAAACCAGCCTCTATAACTGTTGTGACCTCATGTCCCACTAAGTCTGTTTTGAGGTCACGTACAACACACTCGTCAAGCAGCAATTTCATGATTTGCGAGGAGAGCTTCTTTCGACAACTCGAGGACTCCCAGCGCCTGTTCATGCGTCACGCTGGGAAATTGTCGTAAGAACTCGGTAAGCGTTTCGCCTTTCTCTAAATACTCAAATAGGTAGCTGATCGGTACACGGGTGCCTGCGAACACAGGGAGGCCACTCATCTTTTTCGGATTGACCTCTACCAGATCCTTGATCTTCATATTCTTCACCGTAAGCAGCCGTATCGACGCTCAATATATCAGAACGGTGATAAGAGTAATACTCAAGCTGTTAGCGCCGTCGAGATTTGGTTCTTGGTGCGGGAGCGATGGTGAAAGAATCGATGAAGCGCGCTACGTTCGGATCCTCTTCGAGATAGAAGACAGCGCCGAGGTACATTTGCCTCTCATCGTCAACTACGCGTGTAAACACTCGGGCTTTCGCTGGAATCGTGCAGGACTTCAGGTCAAACTCGAGTCCCGTGTACCCACCCATCGAAATGTCTTTTTCATTTTCCAGTTGGCATGAAAAGGTTGGGTGAGCAGGACTCTTCTGTGCGTCGTAGTGCTTCCGGAATCCATTGATGAAACTGCTCAAGCTGTTTCTGATGGCGTCAATATCCGTTTCACCATACGTTGGACCAGCGAGCCAGGCCACACCGAAATTTGACCAGCCATCGCGGCCGTGGTAAGCATGGCTACTAATCACTCGATCCCCCGCACCAACTGGTATCGTCCTCACTTGACCCTCTCCAGGCACAAGCACCGAAAAGTCTGCGCTAGCTGGCCGGAGGAGTCGCCAACTTCCGCCTTCACCAGGGGTCATTGCACCAGCGAAATCCGATGAATTCAGGCTTCGCATTGCAGGTTGTGGCGCAGCCGGGGCAATGCGGGAGGCGATCAGGGTAAGACTAGTCAACTCGGGAACGGATCTATTTGCCTGAACTTTGTTTGCAGGAACAGTCGCGTTCAAACTCGCAACCGGATAGCTTCTGACGGACGCAGCCTTAACAAAATCCCACGGCGCCGTGGGATTTTCTGCTTGCCACAAACCACGCCGCTCACTGCGAGCCGCTTGTTCAGACTGCTGATAAACTTCGCGATCCGCTTCATTCAGACGACTGAAATTGTGGAGATCAAACCACGCTGCGCCATCGCGGATCATCTGCGCGCCGATGTCTGTGCTATTCAATAGAACGCGCCCGGCCAGACTGCCGTCACTAGTGATGCCCGAGTATTCAACTACCACAGACTTGTCGTAAACCAGATCCGAAAGATGTTTCTTTGCGACGTCACCAAACGCCTGGTCCATCTCCGGAGCATCGACGCCTAGGAGCTTCACCCGGACCGGACGGTTCAGATTGAAAACCGTGATGACGTCTCCGCTGTTGACTTCAATTACTCTTCCGAACAGCGATGACGCATGCACCGCGCGAGGTCCACACAGTAAGAAAACAAATCCGCAAAGAAGCACAAAACGCACAAACTGCCTCCAGAATCTATTTGTGCTGCTTCTTTGCGGCATTTAGACGGCGAACTCTTTCGCAAGTTTCAACTCGGCTTTGCGCAGTTCGAATCGACCACGTCCCAAGTTGCCTTCCGAATTGAGCGCGAGCACGACGAAGTAGTCGCGGCTCAACAGTCGCATCAACAACATCGCCCCCTCGAGCGAGATCACGAGCTCACGCAATCCGCCCAACCCTGTGTCAACTCCCGCTCGCTGCGCACTGCGCACCAGCGAAGTAAACTCAGCGGCAGCGACGTCGAGATTCGCTTCCATACCGGCTTCGCCAAGAACTTTCTCAACGGCGATGCCATCTGTTCCCATGATGAGCGCACCGAGGCTTCCCTCGGTGCGTTCAATAATGGCCTCAAGCATTTCCTTGAACATGTGGCCCTCCAATTAAGGACGTTGACCGCTGAGAGTACCCGGCCTCGCCGTCGTCGTTCCAGCCGGACTATTAGGCAGCGGAGCACTCAACAACTGCGGCTGAGTTGAAGGTGTGGTGGTAGGTTGCGACTGAGGCTGCTGTTGCAACTGAGTCGGGGTCGGCGTGTTGCTCGGTGGATTTCCGAGTGGCACCGGCTGAGGAATTGTGGTGGTCCGTTGACCGTTTGTGACTGTTCCCGCGGTCGGCCGGCCCTGATAATCAGGACGGTAGATGCGCGGCGTGATGAAGAACAGGATTTCACTGTTCTGCCTGGTCGTCAGTTTTCTCTTGAAGAGATTGCCGACGATCGGAATCGAAGCGAGTCCAGGTGTGCGTTGTTGAGATTCGCCTTCGGTGTCGGCGAGCACTCCGCCCATAACGGTCGTACCACCATCCGGCACCAGCACTTCCGATTGCATGCGTTGCGTATCGATACCGGGAACGCCGGCGACCGCAATACCGGTATTGAGCGTGTTGTTTTCAATTGTGACTCGCAGGACAACAGTACCTGCATCCGTGATCTGCGGAGTGATTGAAAGACGCAGCGGCACGGACACGAAAGTCGTCGTCACTATCGCACTGCCACTCGCGGCCTGCGTTGTTTGCACCGGGATCTGCGAACCACTTTCGATCTGCGCGGGACGATTGTTCAACGCCGTCACTCGTGGTGTGGCAACTGTCTTCGCCTGACCACGCGATTCAGCCAACGTGATTAGCGCACTGATCTGAGCAGTTCCAAACAGGCCGGTCGTCAGACCGATGACGGTGCTCGCGGCGGCGGCGGCCATCGAATTGGTTGGTACGGGCGTCCCAGCCAAACCACCGAAGACACCTTGGGGATTTGGTCCAGATTTTGGCCCACTGCTGGTTCCGCCTCCCGAACCACCGCCACCTCCGCCTCCAGAACCACTGTCAGCGTTTTGTGACGGAAGCGTAGAGATGTTACCCAGACCACCGCGGCCCAAACTAACGACGCCTGCCGAAATCTGCGCGCCGAGATCGCGACTGAAGTTGCGTTGCGCGATCACGATACGGGTCTCTATCTCAACCTGCGGTTCCGGCTGGTCCAGGATCGCCACGAGTTGGCGAATCGCGTCGATGTTTTCTTTGACATCCGTGATGATCAGCGTATTGCTGCGGCCATCGACTTCGATAGAACCGCGTCGCGAGAGTCTGCGTGAAATGATCGGAAGCAAACCTTGATCGCCTCCGCCACCTGTCGCATCACCGCCTGCACCACCGCTAAAGCTAAGATTAGTAGAACCGCCGGAGAAGGCGCCAGTGGAGCCGGCTGCCTGGGCCAACGTGCCCGAAGCGCGCGCGTAATTGAGTCTAATGAATTCGGTAACGAGTGGTGAAGCATCCAGACGCGAGTCGTTGATCACCTTCTGAGTTTCTGCTTCCTTGGCCAGCACATCGGTCGTCGCCACACGCAGGATGTTGCCAGCGACCTCGATACCTAACCGGTTGGCTTTCAGCACCGCGTCCAGAGCGATATTCCATGGAACATCCTGAACGTTCACCGTCACTGGAACAGCGGCGACTGAAGAGTCGATGACAAAGTTCACGCCGTACTGTTCGGTGATGTAGTTGAGGATGTCGCGGATGTCAGCATTGACGACGTTCAGGTTTATCGGCTCGCCGACAAAGCCCGGTTGTCCATACTGGCGTCCTTGATCCGACTGTTTGTCGGTAGAGCGCGACATGCCAACAGGAGGTGTCGGCATTGGGGCCGCGGCAGCCTGTTGGGCCGGGTTCTGGGCCAGGTTCTGGTCGTCGGAAGAATATTTTGTCGCAGCCAAAACGCCTGCGGCCGAAAGGCACACAAGTGACAGGACGAGCGTGGTCCTTTTGATGGCTGTCTTGACTCGAAACTGGAAAGACATCGTTCCCTCCTTAGGGGGATTCCGGAACGTGCCGCCACGCACTACGCTCGATTGCCGGGGCAATTAAAGCGCGCGCCGCACTTAACTCGGCTCGTCCTGGTTTTTGTCAAAAGGGCGCGGGTGTTTTCGCAGTTGAAAAACACCAGCGCGGTCAACGATCTGGTTATAGAACCAAACCAAAGTTCATTAGGGCTGGGCAGTCGCAACGGACTGATTGTTGGCGGGCGCGGTCATCGAGTTCACCGGGCCTGGTTGTCTCAAGCCTTTGTACTCAACTGAGCGTTCGCGACGGCCGTCGGTAAATACCGTCTCGCGGCGAAACACCAGACGGTTGTCTTCGATTGCCACCAACTGGCCGTCGAAAAAAGGTTCGCCAGGATAGATGACATACGAAAGCTTGATTGGCGTTGCTTCAACGATGGCGGCATAACCTCTTGGTGAGCGAGAGATGCCGATGACTTGAATTTCGCTGAGCAGCAATGCGGTGGTGGGCTTGGGCGCCGGCATTCGCGCGTTCATTGCGGCGACTTTCTGCGCCTTGTAGTGAGTGATTCGTTCCTGGATTGTAGGAATGGGCGTTGTACCGGCCATTCGCTTAGGTGCAGGACGAGGTGGCTCGTACTTTCTGAACGGATCGCGACCTCCGCCAGAAGATCGCTTCGTCACTACCGGCTTCTGCGGTTCGGATTCCTGGGCCATAACAAGCGTCGCGAAACCACTTGCAATTACAACCGCTGTGCTGAGCAGGAAACTTATGAACCGGATTCTCGATGTTTCTTTGAGTTGCATCTTCATCTTCGCTTTCCTAAGTGAAGTTCGCTTGCCGGATTACTTTGCAGGCGGCGCTGGAGTCGTCGGAGCCGGCACCGATCCACCCGCTGCGGGCCTGGCATTTGGAGCCGGTGCTTGACTCTGCAAACGTTCAGAAGAAACGTAATAGGCTGTCAGATCGAAGCGAGCATCGACAGTCTTGGTTAGCGATTGTTTGTCCAACTGCTTCAGATCAAAATTCGTGATTGAAACAATGCGCTGATAGTGGGCCAACTGTTCAAAGAACGCGCGCAGTCCGCCGAAACTGCTGACAACGCTGATTTCTATCTTCTTTCCGCTGTAGTTGTCCTGTTGCAAGTCTTCCTTCGGAGTGAAACGTGTGAGTACGAGTCCGTTGCCGCGTGCACGATCCTGAATTCCCTGTAGGACCATCGTCAGCTCGCGCTGTTCGGGAAGCAGTGCTTTCAACTCCGCGTACTCTTCTTCACGAGCTTTGTACGCGGCTTTGAAGTTGTTGAGGTTTTGCTGAACGATCTGCAACTGGGCGTTGCGCGGTCGTAACTGGGCGATCTCGTCTTCCATCGTCTTGGTTTCTTTGCGCGTACCGCTGGTCACGAAATACCAGAAGCCGGCATACATGCCGGCGCCGATCGCTAAAAACGCGACCAGTCGGAGGTACCATGGAAGAGCTGGAAGCTTGCCGAATTTCATCACTTTATCCTCTACTTTTTCATCGCGACCTGGTTCGCAGGAGCAGGAGCAGGTTGTGATGGTTCCTTGGAAGCGCTGAAGCTTGCCTTAACCGTAAACACAACTACTTCGGGCTTTACTTCGTTGGCGTCAGTGGCGGCTGCCGTCGCAGGAGTGCTCGCCGTCGGCGCCGCTTGTTTAGCCCCTTCCCTCTGCGTCTCGATGTTCAAGTTGCTAAACAGACCGTTGGAGAATTCGAGGCTCTGGCCAAACTTCGTGACTGAATATTCGTTCGGCGACTCACCTTTGATCGTTACTTCTCCGTCTTTCTGTTCAATGCTCGTGAGGTAAAGTCCGGGAACAGCATCAAAGCGCGCTTTGATTTCCTGCAAGACAGCGCTCGGACCCTGCTGTGACTCCCGTAACTTCTTGATGGCGTCGATGCGAGCCTGGACCTCTTTCGACTTCTTTTCCATCTCCAGTTGTTCTTTCTGAATCGCTAACATCTGCTGGTTGATGCGTTTCTGATTATCGAGTTCTTTCTGCGCCGCTGTGTGCGACATGTTTGAACTGACGTAGTCGTAACCCATGCCCAGCACTACCAACCCAAACACCGTCAGCGCGAGTAAAAGTGTCTGCATTCGCGGATTGGCGACTTTGTCTTCAACCAGCGCAACGCCCTGCGGCCGATCCGTGACTGACTCGAGCAGGTTTATTTTGATCATGCCTCAACTCCTCTCAGGGCCAGACCAACAGCAATTGCCATTTCCGGCACTATCTCTCGCATGTAGTCCGGATCAAACTTTCGCGCATCAACTTCAATCTGCCGGAACGGATCGAAAACCTCGACCGGAATCTCAAACCGGCTCGCTAAATAATCAGGCAAGCCCGGCAGCTTCGAACCACCACCGGCGAGCAATATCTTTTGAATCGCTGCCTCGTTTTCCTGTGCAGTCGCGCGATAAAAATCGAAGGTCTTCTTCACTTCGAGCGCGAGGATGTCGGAAACAGTTTCGATGATTGGCTGGATCGGTCTTGGCTCAACATGGTCCGGCAATGCCATGCCGCGCTTCACCGCCTCTGCTTGTTCGAAACTCAGGCCGAGTTCTTTCTGCAACAGGCTCGTATATTGACTTCCACCAACTGAAGCGTCTCTCGCGAAGATCGAACGTGTGCCGTTGAGTACGTTGATGTTCATCGTTGACGCGCCGATGTTCAGCAGCGCGACGATTTCGCCAACCCGTGGCTGGTAGTTGACTTCGTAACAGTTCTGGAGTGCGAACGCATCGACGTCGATAATCACTGGTTGTTTGCCGGCGAGCTGAATTGCCTGCTTTACGTTTGCGATCTTGTCGCTCTTGCACGCAGCCATGAGAACGTGCAATGACTCGGACGACTTGCTGGTCAATTCATAGTCGAGATTCACGTCACCGATATCGAAAGGTATGTGCTCCTCAGCATGCCAACTGAACGACTCCTGCAATTCCTCCTGGCTCATCTGCGGCAGCACGATGTTCTTGACGATCACGGAGTGACCACTGACGCCGGCGGCAACTCGTGTGGTGCGAATCTGGTGTTCGCTGAAGATGTGTGAGATCACGTTGGAGACGTTGTTGAGCTCCATGATCTGACCATCGACGATCGTGTCCGTCTGGAGGTTTTCAAAGCCGAGGTTGAGGAGTTGCAAGCCGGCTCCCTTTTTGCCGAGCTCAACAGCCTTAACAGCACTGGAGCCGATGTCGAGACCAACGAGGTTCTTTTTTCCGGAGGCTCTTTTGAACATGTTAATTACTCCTCACGGCAGCGGTCCGCAATCTGTTTCGCTGGCGCAGCCTTGCACGCGCTTTTCGTGCTCGTGACAGTTGTCGTCTGAAATTTTTCGCGGTCAGAGCGTCGGGTGTTTGTTTCAAAGTGGCCGTCCGTTTATCAGTAGGATTGTTAGACATGACACCAGCGTGCAGAGGTAGGGTCCCGGCGGGTGTCAACAGGGAACTGTTGGAGAAGTCTGCTGCGGCAGGATTGAAGCTCATTCGGAAACCCAGCCAAGTTGGTAGGACCAACTTCTGTGGCTTTGCGACCTCCGCTCACGCGAAGTGTGCCTTTCTCGTGCTCCAGAAGATTTCGCGGGACTGACCGCTGTTGAAAACCAGGTGGGCACCCGGCAAACGGCAGGCATTTGCCGTCAACCTGAGTGAGAGTACATTAATGGGCCAAACAATGTCAACCGCAATTTTCCACCGTTTAACTCTTTGTATTTCTTAGGTTAGCGGTAGAAAACGGCGGTCGAACTGTCAGATTTTCTGGAATAAAATAGGGCGCGATTCCAGTTTCCGAAGTTCAGAGTTCAGCCTTTAGGCTGCATTCCGGGAGCAAGCTTGAACTCTAAACATCCTTTACTTTAACGCTTTTCGCCGGGATCCCAACGACGATGTGGTGAGGCTCAACATCGCGCGTGACTATCGCACCGGTCCCAATCATCGCGTGCTCTCCGATCTGCGTCCCAGCCAGAACAGTCGCGTGGTAGGTTATACGAACGCCATCTCCAATTCGCGTTGGCGGCGTGTAGACCTTGTGGATGTCGTAGATATCGTGACTGTGTGAGTAGATGTTTACGTAATCTGAGATTGACACGTCGTTGCCGATGTCGATCCCGCCGCGATCGTCGAGCAGCACGTGCCGGTGAACTACGACGTTGTTTCCGAAAGACAAATTGTAACCAAACGACCATTCGACAAACTGCCAGCACTTGAAATTGTCGCCGACGCTGCGAAAGATCAGCGGCGCGAGCATGCGGCGGAAACGATGTGCGAGCAGTGAGTTTTGTCCGAGCGGCGAGCGGTCGAACATTTGCCACAACCAGGTGACTGGCTTGCGTTCGTTGTAAAGTTTCGCGTCGATGTCAGAGTAGTATTCCGGCTCGGTAGTCACGTTGCGCGGATCGAAAGAATGGAACGCTGCGCGTGCGGCGAGGCTCAGGTTTTCCCTGTCGGTTTGAGAGCCGCCGAAGTAAATTTCCAACAGCGTGTCCCGCACTACCTCATTGGGATCTCGTTTTCCGTCTGTCAGCGACTTTTGTAATTCAGTCAGGAAGCCGGTGTAGTCCTGTTCTGCGAGCGCTTGTGCGGACAATTCGCGGTAGGTCATAGGGGTATCCAAGCGCGCCAAAGTAACACAGGCTTGAAAACGCGGCAATGCTGCCACCAAGAATAGCTGGTGAAGCATTTGTGCATTTTGTGCATTTTTGTGGCAGGATTCGCAACAATGAAGTTCTTGCGTCCCCTTCTTGCCTTAGCCGTGGTAGTGGTTGTGATTGGAGCGGCATGGCTGTGGTGGAGTCTTCCATCACGAGTCGATATGGCCGATTATGCTCCCGCCGATTCGCTCGTGTACGTCGAGTTCAATAACCTTGCCAACGTGGCCCAGGCAATTCAGCATAGCGACGTCTGGCAAGCCGCAGCGCCGATCATTCACCACAAACCAACTTCGCAGAGTCGAATAGCAATCGCCGCTGCACGCGCTGGAATTGGACCACTCGAAGCCGTGCTTTTTGCGCGGACGCAAGTGGCCCTCGTCGTAGTGGGCATGAATACTTCAGAAGAAAACGAAACTCTGAAAGTACGGCCCGAGGTCGCGATCATCGCCGAGACCCACACCTCGAGATGGCGCACGAAGCCAGCCGCTGTCGAAGCAGTCAAGCACCTCGCGAACTTCGCGTATGGAGCTTCCATGTGCAGCGAGCGAACGGGCGATGCCGATTACATTGAATGCACGGTTGCCGGCGCCGAACGCAAGATCGTCGGTGCTGTTGACGGGACACTGGTTGTGCTGGGCAATTCTGACAATGCGGTGCGAAGTTGTTTAGAAGTTCGTCGCGGTCTAAGGCCGAGTATTCGTACTGATCCGGAATTGGTGAAAGTGCGGTCCAGCGTTGCATCGGATAAGACTCTCGGCTTCGGTTATATCTCACCGGCAAATTCCGCAAAGCTTTTCTCGTGGGCCGCGCCGTTGCTGATGGGCCAGGCACCCGGTGATGAGCAGTTGGAGCAATTGCTTGCGGTGAGTGCGGGCAAGGTTTTGCGTGGTGTTGCATGGACCGCGAGTTCGTCGCAGGGCGGCATCGAAGATCGTTTCCTCTTCTCGCTCGAACCGGGAGTTGTGTCACGTCTGCAACCTGCGTTTGAAACGGCCGAGCGCGATGAGAATTTCTGGAAACTCGTGCCGGAGGGTTTCCAGTCGCTAACGATCTATCGCAGCAAGGCGCCGGCGGCAGCGTGGAGTTCGTTGGATTCGGCGGTGGCGTTCAAGCTCGACGCGTTGCCCGCAGTGTTGTTTGGTTCGATCTTGAGATCAAGCTTGTCGGTTTATGGAATTAGTAATCCGAAAGAAGTGCTGCCGGCACTTAGTCCGCCTTTGTTGACATTGAAACCTTCCCAAGGCGCAGAAGGATCGATCCTCGTGGCGCGTGTGAGTGATGAGGCCCGACTCAGGCAGTCGCTTACGCAAGAGATTTTTAAAGGTGACGGTGGCGAGATCCTCGAAGGTCTCGAGTCAAATCCGGATCCGCGGAAAGAGTTTGCGGCTGTGTTTGCGGATGGTTACGTGCTGCTGGGGAAGAGTGAAAACATGCGTTCCGGTCTCGTGGCTTTGCGTAAGAGTCGAGCTGACGAAAGGAAAGATCTGAAACAGTCGGCAGTGGAGAGCTCGGCGCCGATAGTTACTTTCTCGAATGACGAGGCGCGCGTAAACAATTTCATAGCGACCTTGCTGAAGCTTCAGGGAAGACAACTTTCGGAAGACGAGTTTGCGGGTTTGCAAAACACTGTTCGAGGTTCGAGTTTTTCTTCAACTGAGACAAGGTTGAATGCCCATGGCATCGAGCGCACCACGCGTTCTGCGTTTGGACAGTTCGGCACTTTCGTTTCCCTGCTCCAGTCTGATAGCTCCGCTCATTAGTCCATGTCGAAGTCGCTTCTATTGGGAACACGCAATCCCGGAAAAGTAAAAGAGATCACGACTATCCTCGCAGACTGCGGCTGGACGTTCTGTTCACTGGAAGAATTTGAGAACGTTGCATCCGCAGAGGAGAACGGCGAGACGTATTCTGAAAATGCGATTGCCAAGGCGAGATTCTATGCGTCAGCAACGGGGCTGTGGGCTTTGGCTGACGACTCGGGGCTGGAAGTCGAAGCATTAGGAGGGGCACCCGGCGTTTACTCCGCGCGCTACGCCGGCGCGAATGCGACCGACTCTGATAGACGCGCGCTGTTACTTTCAGAGCTCGCGAAGGCCGACGCTACAGATCGAAGCGCGCGTTTCGTAGCTGTGGTCGCGATCGCCAACGCGGGTGGAGAATTGCTCAACCTTTCCGAAGGTATTTGCGAAGGAACGATCACACTCGGCCCACGCGGCCACGGCGGATTCGGTTACGATCCTCTGTTCATTCCGAATGGCTACAATCAAACCTTCGCTGAACTACCGGAAAGCGTGAAAAACCGCATCAGCCACCGCGCTCTTGCGTTGATGAAGACAAAACATTTCTTACTCTTATGCAATCCTGAAATCCTGTAATCCTGTCGCTAACTTGACCATCCTGCACTCGACTCATAGAATGCCTCAACCTTCGGGGCGTAGCACAGCCTGGTAGTGCGCTCGGTTTGGGACCGAGAGGTCGGAGGTTCGAATCCTCTCGCCCCGACCAATAGCATCAATAGTTTACGGCCGTCGCCGTCACCGGCGGCCGTATTTCACTTGTGGCCAATTCAATTGCGCAACTTGAATGAAGCAGCCCGCGGATCCTCGACGAGTTTTCCCTTAGCTTAGCTAAAGCTTCAGAAGATCAGTCAGACGCGATGTGGTCTTTGGGGCAAATTCCTCCGCCCTGCGCAGTAGATCATTCATCTGATTCTCAGTAACAACTAAGTCACAATAACAGACAGCAATTCCCAGGTAGACCCAGTCATTTAGGTCAGATAAATTCGGATTGGGCTCGAGGTTCGCATTCCTCGCCCATTGGGTTCTTAGGTGCATGTCTGCGCGCCTGCTTGGCATCATGTCCAAGAGTTCGCACCAACCGAGCTCTCCTAGACTGGCAAACTGCTCCGTTGTGATTCCCAGTTCGGCCAGCACGGTGCCAAGCGGCTGTAGGATGTCTAACAAGGTTGTTAGGTAGACCGTGCGTCGCAACTTGTCGGCGCTCATGCGAGCTGCGGAGCCTCGCCAAGCCGGGCCGTGAACTGCTCTTGATACTTCTATCCAATGTAACTGGTCGAGGTAAACAGTTCGCATGAGGGCTATAGGATGTGTAATCGGAGTCGCCTAAACTTACCGGGTTCTATAAAAGCTGCGCCATAATATCGCTAGACTCGGGAAATTAGCGACCACGCAACTGAAGAACCCTTTGACAATGCTATACTCTCTCGGAATTGAGAGGACTGAGTGTATGACGCAAACCGTCAGCGTTGATGAAGCCCAAGACAAATTGCCGGATTTGCTGGCACAGGCTTTGGCTGGTAACGAAGTAATCATCACCGAGCATGGCACGCCAGTGGTGCGCCTCGTCCCGGTTATGGCGCAGTCTAAGAAGAAGCGTGTAGCCGGTCTCAATCGAGGCTCAATTTCGACGAGCGAAGATTTCGATGCTCCCTTACCGGATGAGTTTTGGCTCGGCCAGGAATGAGACTTCTGCTCGACACTCACATCTTCATCTGGTGGGCAGATCAACCAGAAAGACTGTCACCAGCAGCGCTTTCCGCTTTGGAAGATGAAGCCAACGAACTTCTGTTGAGTGTGGCGAGCGTTTGGGAAATGCAGATCAAAATTCAATTAGGTAAATTGAAACTGAGCCTGTCACTGAAAGAGCTCCTTAAAAATCAACAAGAGACTAACGACCTAACAGTTTCGCCTGTGACATTAACGCATGTTTTGGCACTGGATGCCTTGCCCTTTCACCATAAAGATCCGTTTGATCGTTTGCTGCTTGCCCAAAGTATTGAAGAAGACCTTACTATTGTCACCGCAGATTCACAGTTCTCAGCCTATCCGATTAAGTTGGTGCAATGATAGGAGTGAAAACGATCTTGCTGAACCAGAGTGGCAGTTTGAGAAGGAAATTTGTTCGAGCGCAAGTTGTGGCTAATTGAACAGTCTCAACCGACGGATTCACCCAAAACGTGTGGCCAATTTGTGGACAGAATTCTCAGCACAACGCCGATATGCGATGATAGCGAATGGGAAAGAACCGCAAAACCCTAGTAAACTCGTGGTGGCTGCAACTTTCGAAATGGCAAAAACTTAGCTTTTTGCCGCACCTGTGATTTGGGACCGAGAGGTCGGAGGTTCGAATCCTCTCGCCCCGACCAACTCAACACCCCTACAGCACCCATTTCATTGTCGGTGCGTTATTACTTATTGTTACGGGTGCGAACCGAATGAGTGGTCCTACTTAAAAGTTGTAAGGCCCAGTTGCGTCTAAATCCACGAGCTCAAAGTATTTCGGTTCTGGCAGCGAAACGTCAAGCCTGTAGAAATAAATGTTATTATCCCTCTCGCTGCCCTGTATAAGCCGAGTCAAAGCTCGCGCCATCTATTGGGCGCTGAACAAACTGACGCCCACCTCTCATTAAATGACTTACCAAACAGTCAATTGCCGATCTTATGAATGTGGCAACTCCTTCTAACTCGTTCAACTCGGTCGTCACTGACTCAGTTGAACGCCACTGAGAGCCGACCCAAGTGACTCTGAAACAGCAGTTGTCGATGCTGATCCGCCTGCTTCGGCCACACCCCGGTTTGGTGACCCGATTCACCGTCGCCTCACTGGGACGTGCCGCCATGACCGCTGCCTCAATCTTACTCATTCGAGAGTTCCTCGCCGGCGTACTCGGTCAAGGGCGGGCTTTCGGAGTTAGCCTCAGCCCTCAATCGGCGCTGTGGATAACTGTAGCTCTGCTCTTGTTGGTGAGTTTGAGCGCAGCCGCCTTCTACTACGATTTCCAGGTAACGCAACAAAAACTCGCCAAGGCAATCGAGCTAGGTACGATGGAACGAATGATTCGCCACCTGCTCGGCTTGTCGGTCGCCTTTCTCGACCGTAGGACCCACGGAGAGTTGTTGGAAAGCATCCGCCAGGACGTCATCCAAATGCGGATGGTGGTCTTGTCTACGGCGAGAATTGTGCTTGAGCTGCTTCAGACGGCAGGACTGATCGTCGCCGCCGTGAGTTTCAGTGTGTGGCTGTCGCTCTGGGCTTTTTTTCTGGTCCCTGTGGGCGCTTTACCTGTTTACATTTTGGCCCGGCGCACACTCAAACGCTCGTTCGGCGTGAGGGAAAAGGGAATTGCACTTTTCGACGCGTTACTCCAACTCCTGCACGGCATTCGAGTCATCAAGATATACCAGGGCGAACAGGCCGAAGGTGAGCGAACTGTTGACCGTGCGCGCATCTATTTTGACGAACTCATTGAGATGGAACGAGTGCAAGCGTTCGCCCGGAGCGTGTTGGAATCGCTGGCAGCACTCAACGTCGTAGTGGTAATAATTGTAGGCGGTTTGAGCGTCATGTCAGGTCGACTCGGTTGGCCTGAGCTACTGGCTTTCCTCCTGGCGATGCGCGCAGTCCAGGGCCCCTTAAACAATCTCAACAGCGCCTACCTGGATGTGCAACGCTACGCCGCCAGCGTCTTCCACATCGAACAGCTGCTACACGAAAAACCGGAGATCCAGGATAGAAAGGATGCGCTCTCTCTAAGTCACTTGCCTTTGTCGATTAGTGCTGATCGAGTCAACTTCACTTTCAATACAGAACCGGTGCTCCAGAATGTGTCCTTCACAGTAAAGGCCGGTGAGACGCTGGGGATCGTTGGTCCATCGGGCGCAGGCAAGACTACGTTACTCAGTTTAATCGCTCGCTTCTACGACCCCACCGGTGGTCGAGTATTGCTGGATGGAGAGGACCTGCGCGACTTTCGCCTGCATGACATTTATGCAAAGCTATCAATTGTTACCCAGGATCCGTTTCTTTTCTCAACTTCTATTCGCGAAAACATACTTTGTGGACGGCCTGACGCAACACAGGAGGAAGTTGAAGCTGCGGCTCGCGCCGCAGAAATCCATAATGAGATTATGGCCATGCCTGACGGATATCAAACTGTCGTTGGACAAGGAGGCCGCGCTCTGTCTCGGGGTGAGGCCCAACGTGTTAACGTCGCCAGAGCAATTCTCAAGAATGCTCCAATTCTCCTGCTCGACGAGGCGACATCGAGTCTGGATTCTTATTCTGAGGCCCGAGTACAGCGCGCTGTAGATCGGTTGGCGGAGGGCCGGCTTGCAATCTCAGTAGCCCATCGCCTTTCTACACTCAGGAACGCCACACACATCCTGGTATTGGAACAAGGACACGCTGTGGGGTTGGGAACACACGAGGAGCTGCTGGCCAACTGTCTTACCTACCGGAGGCTTTGGGAGGCGCAAGGCGGCTATATATCCAGTGAGGTGCTTCCCGATTCGACACCAGAACTAATTTCGTAGTGGCGTGCCGGATTTTGCGGTGAGGACGCGTCTGGCCATTCTGATCGACATGTAGAGCGGTACCTGCCAGAGACGGTCTATGTTCCACTTCGCTTGCAAGTGCCTGGCAAACACCAGTGCCTTGAAGCGCGAGTTCATACTGCTTGAAAGCCACCGGTAGTCGTAATAAAGCATTCTAAAAATCTTTGCGGTCGTGGGCGGAGCCATAGGATTCAACGTCACCTCATAGTTCTCGCGTTCTATTTTTGAAATGCGAACAGCCGACAAAGATTGAAGAACACTGTCAGGAACTGGCGCGTCGAACTTTTTCTTCAGGTACTCGAGAGAATACTTTACGGGCAAGACAATGCGGTGTTTCTGAGCCCGCTTCAACAAGCTGGGCCATTCAATCTCCGCGGCCGAGGCACCGAGAATAGCCATGGCATCTGCCACCCATCGAATCGGGGGAACTTCATTCCACCTGGCGCCGTGCCAGCAAGTGTGCAGGAGTTGATGAGTAGGATTCAACGCCAACGTTTGCACTCCGCCGATTTTTATCGTTATTGCGTTTTCCCAATAATCGTCATCATCGTTCGCGTTAAAGCACTCCCAGAACAGGTGCCAGTGCAAATCCATCTGGCGTCCGCCACCATCCTCGAAAGGCGTTGAGTGGACAATGGGAATACGTATCTGCGGTCGCTTGTAGCGAACCGAGTTCCATCCCAAACTAGTCAAAAGTTCCATTGCCTGGTCAGCCTGGTGCGCGTAAACCAGCACATCAGCGTCGAGCATTGGTCTGAGACCGCTTTCGCGATAGTAGAGCGGAACCAGAGCCGCGCCCTTGAGCACCATCGTCTTAATCCCTGCTTCTTCAAACGCTGCCAGGATGGTCCCAATCCGGTGCATCAAAATTTCGTTCTTGTAGAGATAGTAACGATAAACGCCCTTGAGTCGATCCATCAGCGGGTCCTTGACTCCATGGCGCTGCAAGTTTCGGTACAATTGAGGGACCATGCGGTGAGAGCCGTAGTCTATGATATCGATGTTAACGTTGCGTCTCCACTCATTCCAGGACTCCAACGCAAGCTGACCCTGCAACAGCGCTGCGCGCAGCATTAACTCCTGATCTCGAGTTGGCCAGCACCCGGATTCATTGTTGACAGCGATCATATTGCAGATTGTGGAGCAAAAGTTTGGACGAATTTAGTTATTGCACGGACTTCGTGGTAAGCCGCTTTCCACTCACCGGCCTTCTTGACGTTCTGCGGGCGGGCCTCTGCGTCTGTGCTGACGATCCAGACGCCATCGTCTGAGCGAATCTGATAGTTGAGTATCCAATCAACTAGCTGATTAAGACTCCCATTGTATTCATCGGAATCAAAATGAGCCACAGCATCAGTGAGTGCCGACAACCCTTCTGCCTGGACCCACCAGAACTTTGTCGTGTCGGAAGCAGGTTCGTGAGGCTTACCTCTGAAGTAGAATCCGCCTCGCTCATGGTCAAAACCATATAGTAACGAATGATTTAGAAAGCTCTCGAAGTGATCCCAATTACGAGGTATGCCCAGTGCCTGCTGAGCGTGAAGCATCAACCAACCAAATTCGACTATGTGACCATGAGAGAGATATGAAAACTCATCGTTGGCGACTGCTTTCCAATCCGGCAGGCGGTACTCACAAGATGCGCTCACACTTGCCGGATAGAATTTGGTGCAAAGCAACTCGATTGCTTCCACCAGCGAATCTCGGACTGAAGCATCTTTCATCTCAGAATAAAGCTCTGTCAGGGCTTCCATCAAATGCAAGTGACCATCACCGCTTTTGAATCCGATTACGTCGGGCACACCTGGCAACCTGGCGCCGATACAAGTCAATGGCGTGAAGTCTCGTTCGCAGTGTTCGAACCATCCTCCGTGAGCCTTATCATGAAACCTTTGCTGCACAGTGTTATAGACTGAACAAGCATATTCGAGAGGCTCTGACAGGCGGCTGGCCCGGTGATATTCGACGAGCGCATAGATAACGATTGACTGACCATAGAGAATTTTCAGTGGCTCGGTTACGCCGCGATTAACGTCAGTTTTCCAGTAGAACCCGCCGTACTGCCGGTCGAGCATTGTTTCGATCAGGTAGGAGTATCCTTGTGCAGCAGCCTTCAGGTATTCATGCTGTGAGGTACTGTAGCCCAGAAGGTGCGCATGAGAGAACACCCAGAGCAGCCGTGCCTGCGAAACCAAACCGCGCATGCTCTCGTGTTGACTACGACTGTTTCTACCCTTGATTAGTGATTTTATTTGCGCACGCCACGAGCGAGATTGATCACCCGGGTCGTAAACTCGATAACCTCCTTGAGAGTTAACAGTCGTGTTGTACCAATAGGGCAGCATCCTATCTCTGAGCAACGCACTCCACTCAAGTGCGACTCTCGATCTCTCCTGGAAACCAGGTGTGTCAGCTCTTTGGAACATTGCGTCCCTCAGCACGCCTTCGATCAAGCGAGGCCTTCAGGACTCGAGCATAATCACTGACTGAGTGTCGCTCGCGCACACCCTGATTGGAATCGTGGATCCTGCGCCAAAGTAACAAATCCGGCAGGACCAATGAGCGGATTTGCAATTCAACCGCACGTGCATACCAGTCAATAAACTCTCCCACCTTCCAGTCGCCCTGAAATTTGCCAACGCGAAAAAAAGCGGCCCGCTTGATGAGCATGGTTCCAGCCACCATGCCCGGAACCATACCGGCGACAGCAGGTTTCTTGTTCTTGACTCCTGCTTCCCACTCTGGACCGTTCTGAAGTTGGAGAGCCTGGCCGAAAACCATTTCCAACAATGGATCATTGTCAAATGCACGGAGTTGTCGCTCTATTTTCTCCTGGGGCCAGCGATCGTCCGCATCGAGAAAAGCTAAAAAGTCTCCCCGGGCCAACTCCACTCCCTTATTTCGGGCGGGACCAATTCCTGCGTGAACGTGATGGCAATACCGTACGCCGTGGTCGGCGAAGCTCCTTGCTACTTCACCGCTTTGATCTGTTGACCCATCATCGACGACTATCACTTCAAGGTGCTGGTGTGTTTGGCTCAACACACTCTCTATCGCCTCACCTAGATAGCGGTCGTAGTTATAGACGGGGATGATTACGCTGAGCAGCGGACTTTCTTTCATGTCCTCACTATTGGCTGCGCTGCCTGTCCAGCGAGCTCTTTACCACCTTTCGCAATTCCGACAGAACTTCCTTCGCGTGGCGGGATTCGTTAGACGCGTGAATCCTCTTACGGAGGAGCAATTCAGGAATGACCGCCATTTGTATCCCGGCGGCTTTCGCCCGGAAAAACCAGTCACTGTCACTTGCAGCAACATAGCCCGTGGCGAAATCACCCACCTTCTCAAATGCTGTTCGTCGAACAACGAACGTACCGAGCACCCAGCCAGCGTGAACGGTGGAAACGAGTTCTTTCCTGACCCAGGCAGGTAACGTTGCACCCGGATCGAGAAAGTATTCCTGCTGAGTGAGCGTGTAACCTAAATCCGGATGATTCAGAAGGTAATCTATCTGAAGTTTGAGCTTCTCAGGAACCCAAAGATCGTCCTGATCAAGAAACGCGAGGAATTCCCCTCGGGCGGCCTGAATCCCACGGTTTCGCGCTGCTGCGACCCCTTGATTTGTCTGGTGGATGTAACGCACATCAGGAAAGCTTTGCGCGATAACACTGCTATCGTCAACTGAGCCATCATCCACAACAAGCACCTCAAAGGGTCGATAAGTTTGTGCAAAGACGCTCTCAAGGGCGGCATGCAGATGGTGTGCACCGTTGTAGATGGGAATGATTACACTCACCAACGGAGGTTTCTCAGTCATTTGGTTCTACTTTCGCGTTGAAAATCGGTAGTGCTGAGGCAATCCCCGTACGTTCTCTGCGCCGATTCAGGGATCTCTTTAGCGCCTTCAAGACATTGAGCTCGGATGGGCTTTTGCCCCGCGTCATATTCTGTTCATGCTGACGATAAAACACAGTAACTGTATCAATCGTTTTGATTCTCACACCGCCTTCCCTTGCCCGCATAAACCAGTCAACATCCTCGCTATAACGCATCGTTTCATCAAACAATCCAACACGCTCAAAAACAGACCTTCTAATGACCGCGCTTCCTAAGTTTACCGAGAACACGGGTTCACCAATCTCATTCGCTTGAGTTTGGCCGGTAATCGATTTTGATAAAAGCACCTGCTGAATCCGTCCCATTACGATTTCAATCGTGGGCTCTTTAATCAGATAAGGAAGTTGCAGCTCAAGTTTAGTCGCGGGCCATAGGTCGTCCGCGTCTGCGAAAGCAATCAGACTACCTTGTGCATGCTCAATACCCCGGTTGCGTGCGGCTGCCGGACCCTTATTCGCCTGGACCAGATAGCGAACCGTTTCAGGAAAACTCCTCGCTATGATTGCGGTCCCATCTGTTGAACCATCGTCAACAATAATAATTTCCATGGGCGCATAGTTCTGCGTCAACACACTCTGGACGGCTTCGCGCAAAAACCTCTCGCCGTTGAAGACGGGTATTACTACGCTGACTAAGGGACTCACCTTATTCCTCCGCAGACGAACTAGCTGAATCAATCTCTGCCAAAAGTCCTTCGATTGCGGGTGGAATGGTGGAGAGATCTGTACCCACTTCAAGACTGAAGCAAGGAAGCTGACGCGCGAATGTTGCGAGGAACTTAAATGCCTCGTGACCGGCTCGGGGAAGCTGAAATATTGTACTGGGAGCCAACGCTGCCAAAGTCATAGCCACGGAAACTCGTTTCAACCGCGTTCCGGGCAGGCCGGTGACCCGAGGTAGCAGTATGGCACGCACCGGCAGTCGAGTAGCGGCTTTCGAGGGATAGTGTTCGTTTACAAACACCAGGGCTTTCTCTTCAACTAATCGTTCGGTGTTGGTTATTTTAGGCAACAATGCCGGAAAGCGTTGGACCTGGTCGTTGTTTAGTTTTGCAGAATTGTAAAGGCTATAGACGACGGGCCCGGAATTCAACCCGAGTAACGTATAATCATCACCGACATAGGTGAGCTTGGATTCAAGGCAGGCCAACGCGGTAGTCGACTTTCCAGTTCCTCCTTTTCCACCTATCAAGACTCCGCCGGTTGAGTTTCCTACGGCGGCCGCATGGACCAGTTGCAATCCCTGACTCAACAGCCACCAATGAAGAATGGTTCTTAATGGAGACCCCATTTCCCAATACGGAAGCCTCGGGTCAGGTGCCCAGAAAACTGCCAGATTGCGTTCCGTGTCGAGAACGCTAACCGCGGCTGATCCATGCTGAAAAGCAGTATAAATCCGTTCCGTGTTGTAACCCTGGATCACACCGCGAGCGAGAAAATCGCCCTCTTGCCACGGCCGCGGAGTCATCGGTTGACGCGTTGACTCAGAGTCCCAAAGACAAATTGTTAAATCTGGATTCGAATGGTCATCTGAGGCGAGATGTTCGAGAGCCCTGGTCAGCGGGAGCAAAGCCGATCCCGAAAAACTTAGCCGGATAAGATAGCCACCGATACGGTAGCTGCTCTCAACCGCACCAGTTACTTGCTGGGACGATTTAAACAGCTCGTAGACGGATTGAAAGTACTCGACCGATCGGGACGCTTGTTCTTTGTCTGGGATGTCTGACGGAACCACCGGGGACGTGGGCATGTATCAATTGTGGCAACTTCCTGGTTAGAGAATCTCACGAGGAACATCTGGATTTGGCTTGGGCCAACCCGCCTCATCTACGTCGTGAATCGGATCCAGCAACAACAGTTCCTGCATGTCAGAATACTTATGCAGCAAGGGTGGATTGAACGACGGTTTCTCGTGACTATTGTTGGAAGGCACTCCCTGATTAAGCTGGGTAAGATCAAAGGCTCCCGCTCCGTCAACGGGAACAATAAGGCTCTCTTGTTGCAGTTGAGCCAGTAACTCTTGCACACCTCGATCGATATCCGTGGCGTTGCCCTGGTAGGCTTGGTGCACCAGATTCTGAACCTCGCTCGCGGAAGCCCCTTTTTCAACGAGCCCCCAGATAAAAGACCCCTCCTGAATAAGGCTGTAGTAGTTTCCGCTATCGAGATTGATGATAACGGCCTCGCCATCAATGGTTTCGTGAGTGACCGTAGGAGTGTTCACCCTGAATCGCTGATTAGTCATAACTTACAGTCCACTTACCTTATACGAATTAAAGATGTAATGCGCAGGCTAATCCAGAAGTTTGAACTTCGTAAACTGTTGGAAATTCTACAAGATCCGATTGAAGGTGGCAAAAGTGTTTTCCAATACTCCGTGAACTTCAGCTTAGCGAAATCAGGCACGAGCCGAAGGCGAGTGGAGTCCCAAACGACACACGCTCGTTCAAGTAACTGCAGCACGTTGGGACTCAAAAAAGTTGCTCTATTCGTCTTATTCGTTTTAAAAATTAAGAACTCTCGCGCAAAGGCGCAAAGCGCTACCCTGTTTCTGAAGGGTTGATTTTATTGACAGAATAAACAGCGCAAGGTATACAGCAACAGCCTAGTTTAGTCTCCTCGTCCTGAGGGACGTCATACAGATTCAGAAAGAACCCTCCATGCCCCCTGCCTACGACATTTTCATTAGTTACGGACACCTTGACGACCAGGAGCCAGCCGGCGACGTCAAAGGATGGGTAGACCTGCTCGTCGAACGGCTGCCGCGATTAATCAGCAACCATCTCGGCTACCAGCCCACGATATGGCGTGATGAGCGCACCCTGAAAGGCAACGATCTGCTGACGGCTGCGATCCACGAAGGCGTTTACAACTCGCTGCTGTTCATCCCCATCGTTTCACCACGCTACGTGCAGTCTGATTGGTGCCTTCGCGAGCTGGAGGCTTTCGCCGGCACGCCAACGCCCGCCGGCGCGCCCGCGCACCGTTCGCGCATCTTCAAGGTGATAAAGACGCCGCTCCTTTTCAACCTCGCGAAGAAACAACCGGAACAGTTGCGGGAATTGATTGGCTACTCCTTCTACGAGATGGATGGTGAAATGCCGGTCGAATTCGGTCCGGAGGTCGTGCCGAGCAAGGACCCAAGGTACTGGTCTGCGTTGCGACGACTGGCGTGGGATATATCGAACATGTTGGCGACGTTGAAACAGGAGCCGGAGGCTGCTGAACCCGTAGTTGTCTCTGCACCGGAAATTGTTGTTGCCAATTCTGCGGCAATGGAGTCGCCGAAGGTGTCAACAAACGGCACGAAGAAGTTTGTTTATCTCGCTGAGACTACCAGCGACTTGTCGCAGGAACGCGAACTCGTGCGCGAC
This sequence comes from uncultured Acidobacteriota bacterium, assembly GCA_963826255.1. GTDB lineage: Bacteria > Acidobacteriota > Blastocatellia > Pyrinomonadales > Pyrinomonadaceae > PSRF01. Next base: position 1,881,602 of record CAWGWK010000002.1, on the reverse strand, counting down.
GAGTTGCGCCAGCGTGGCTACGGCGTGTTGCCGGAAGAAAAACTTCCGTCCGAAGAGTTACGACAAACTGAAGCGGCCGTCCGCGACGCTTTAGCGCGCTCAGTTCTCTCAGTGCATCTGATCGGCAAACGCTACGGCTCGACGCCTGAGGACAGCGCCAGTTCGCTGGTGTGCATTCAGGAAGAGTTGGCGACGCAACGACGTGCCAGCGATCCCGCATTCTTGAATCTCCTCTGGATGCCACCGGGACTCATGGCGCCCCCACTTGAAATCACCGACGAGCGCCAGAAGGCTTTTGTGACCGCACTACAGAATCGCATCGGCGCCGGCGCCGAGCTCTTGCAAACAAATATTGAAGACTTGAAGACGCGTGTGATCGAAAAGCTGAGTCCACCTCCTCAACCTGTGGCCCAACCTCGAGGGCGATCGAAACTGAAGCAGGTATATCTCATCTGTGAAAACCGCGACCGAAGTTTCGTGCGGCCGATCAAGGAATACCTCTTCAAACAAAATCTCGAAATCATCACCTGGCTCGAAGGCGATGCGAAGCTCATGGATTATCACCACAAGAACCTCCGCGAGTGCGACGCGGCGCTCATCTATTTCGGCAACGGCGACGAACCGTGGGTACGCAAGAATCTTGAAGACCTGGAAAAGGCTTACGGCTACGGCCGCGAAAACGACTGGATTGCGAGCGCGGTTTACGTGGGTGAGCCCGCCAACGATCAAAAAGAAGACTTCAACACGCACCTGGTGAGTTATGTCATCCACAATTTCAGTTCATTTGATCCCAACCACCTGCGCGACTTCGTGAACGCAGTACAGAATTCCGCAGGAGAACAGCAATGATCGAGTCGAAACCCATCAAGAACCCTTTCCCCGGTTTGCGGCCTTTTGAAACGGATGAATACCGGCTGTTTTTCGGTCGTGAAGGACAGGCAGATGAGTTGATCACTCGTCTACAACGCTCTCGTTTCCTGGCAGTCGTAGGAACATCCGGCAGCGGCAAATCTTCATTAATACGCGCCGGGTTAATGCCGGCGTTGCGCGGCGGGATGATGGCGGGAGCAGGTTCCGGCTGGCGCATTGCAGTCATGCGACCAGGGGGTGATCCGTTTGGAAATCTGGCCGCCGAACTCGTGAAAGAGGAGGTCCTTCCCGAAGCCGGCGCCGGGCTGCGCGCGCACGAAGCGGAAGCTTTGATTGATGCCACGCTCAGAGGCGGCTCGCTGGGCATCGTGGACGTTGCTCGTCAGGGCCGGCTGAGTCCTTCTGAGAAACTGCTCGTGGTAGTGGATCAGTTCGAAGAGTTGTTTCGCTTCCGTGCGGCGCGTGAATCGACGAGCAACGCGGATGAAGCATCCGCTTTTGTAAAACTTCTGCTGGAGGCATCGCGCCAACGGGATTTGTCGATTTATGTGGTGCTCACGATGCGCTCCGACTTTCTCGGAGACTGCGCCCAGTTCCAGGGTCTGCCTGAAGCGATCAATGAGGGTCAGTATCTAATTCCACGTATGACGCGGGATGAGCGCCGCTTCGCAGTGACCGGCCCGGTGGGCGTCACGCGTGGAAAGATAAGCGAGCCGCTCGTCAATCGTTTGCTCAACGACGTGGGCGACAATCCCGATCAATTGCCTATTCTTCAGCACGCGCTCATGCGAACGTGGGAGCACTGGCAGGCACACCGGAGGAACGGCGAGCCAATTGGTATCGAACACTATGAAGCCATCGGCACAATGTCAGACGCGCTCTCGCGCCATGCTGACGAAGCGTTTAATCAGTTGCCTGACGAGCGCAGCCGTCTGATCGCCGAGAAACTTTTCAAAGCTCTCAGTGAGCGTGGCGCGGACAATCGCGAGATACGTCACCCGACCCGGCTCGACTTGTTGGGAAAGATCGTCGGCGCGAGTATGCACGAGATGATCGCGGTGATCGATATCTTCCGTGGCGGTGGACGCTCGTTTCTAATGCCACCTGCCGGAACCAAACTGCAACCGGAAACGGTCATCGACATTTCGCACGAGAGTTTGATCCGCAACTGGCAGCGGCTCAAAGTCTGGGTAAACGAAGAGGCGCAATCGGCGCGCATCTACCGGCGCGTCGCTGAGGCGGCAGTGCTTCACGGCGAAGGCAGCGAGGGCTTGATGCAAGACCCGGCGTTACAGTTCGCGCTCGACTGGCGTGACCAGTCAAATCCAAACGCCGCTTGGGCCCAGCGTTACCATCCTGCGTTTGCCGAATCGATGGTCTATCTCGATCAGAGCGCCGGAGCACGCGAAGCGGCCCGGGCGGAAAGTGAGCGTCAACGAAACGCGGAGTTGGAACGCGAGCGTCGTGAGCGAGAGCAGGCAGAACGCTTTGCCGACGAACAGCGGCGTGTGGCCCATCGTCTCCGGCGCTTCACTTTTGCGCTTGTTCTGATTTCGCTGCTTGCTCTGATCACGGCTGGTGCTTCTGTCTACCTTTTCCTCAAGGCAAGAAGCAATGAAGCTCACGCTCGCAGTAGTGAACAACTCGCTCGCACTTTGGCCAACGACTTGAAAACGAGCTTCACGGCTGAACAAAAAGCGAGAAAGGAATCCGAAGAGCATTTCAAGGCTGCCCAAGTGGCTAAGTTAGCGGCCGAGGAGGCTCAGGAAAAGGCCGAGGGCGAACGCGCGCATGCGCAGCAAGAACAGCGGAAGGCAGAGGCCGCAAGCAAACGCGCTGACGACGCGGCTCGCCTCGCCGCGGCACGTGAAGCTGAAGCGCGGCGGGCAACGGAGGAGCAGAAGGCCGCCACGGAACGCGAACGTCTGGCGGCAGAAGCAGCTAATAAGGCAGCTGAGACGATCAGGAAATCGAAGGAAGCGAACGAGAAGTTTCGCGACTCGGTTGTCGTCGCGCAGCGGGGCAGTTATGCAGACGCGGACAAAAAGCTAGCTGCTGCCATAGAAATTTATCAGGACAAGGCCGTCTTAAACCGGGACGCTGAAGCCGATGCCCTCGTCCAACGCGGCTACATCAAATACAAGCGCGGTTACCAGAATTTCGTTACCCTCGGAGGCAATTTAACGGCCAGAAACAGGATCGCAGATGACATCGCTACCACCCCTGCGAAGGCGGACGTGGATGAGGCTGTCCAGCACTACGACTCCGCCGTGAAGATTTACGTGTCCGTCGGTTCATCGAGTAAGGCAGCGGCGACACTATTTTCCCTGGGCACGATCCTGATGAGATTCGCGAGCGAGGTACCGGCGGTGCGAGGCATGAGCCGCGCGGACGTCGCCGACCTGCTGACTGTGAACTCGGCAGAAAGCGAGACTCCCGATTTCAGTGTTTACGTTAGGGCGGTACCCTTCACTCGCGAGGATCTTACTGCACTCGGAGTGAACGAGAAACTAAAAGACAAGTACAAGGGCATGGCGGTCGAGCGTTTCGAAGATGCGCTCAAATACTACCAACAAACCCACGACGAGATGACGAAGACCGGACGCGAGATCCCCTGGTCCCTGCGTGCGGCCAGGATTAATTCTGCATTCCAGGTCGCCGACATCAGCCTGCGAGACGCAAATCAGTTGGAAGAGGCTAAGGCTGCTCCAGACGACGTCTCTCGGCGAAGACGGAAAGCCATTTCCTACCTCGAACGGATGCTCGGATTTTATGAGGGCCACCCGGGCGATTACGCGTATCTCCTCGTTTGGCTCCGCGGGCTGTATCTGGATGTCGGCGACAATGCGACTGCTGACAGCTACCTGGAGAAGGCCATTGCCGCTTACACGACAAATCGGCATGGTGGGTATATCCGGGCGAGCGCGCTGAGTGCGATGGCCGATGTGGCCGCACAGGCCGAGCAATGGAGGTCGGCCGGCGATCTATATCGAAAGGCGCTAGAGGCGCATAAAACGACCGGCGACCTGGTGGGCCAGACCAACGCGCAATACGGCATCGGATGGGTCTACGAGAATGAGGAGGGCGGCACGTCATTCGAGAGTGCCGTCGAGAGCTACCGGCAGGCGGTCGCTATCTACAAACACACTACTCAGAGAGATCCTGAGCTGGCACGAAAACTTCTACATATCGGACAGGTCGCGAGGAGCGTTAACGATTATGACCTCGCGCTCCAGGCGTTTGATCTCGCCGTGGACTGCGCGTCGGGCTTCACGCGCAACGATATCCGACGCGATGAAGCGCGTGCTTACGCAGGGGCTGGTGCCATGCACATCGCGTTGAAACAAGCGGAGAAGGCTCTCCAGTCTTACAGGCGGGCACTTGAGATCTACACCTCGCTCGCGTCTTCCCAATACAATTTCGAGGGCACCAGGGAGGATGCGGAAGACGAGGTCGAGCGTATCGGACGGATCGTCAAGGAGCTTAAGACCGGCAACTGGAAGACGTAAGGAGGACATAGGTCAATTCCGCGCTCGCTCCGACCACCTTCAAAGTCATTCGCGCGAACGGCACGCAGGTCCAATTGAGCCACCGCGACACCTTTTAAGGCCCAAAAAACCTAGCGAAATGCTGGTTTTGTTGAAGACTTTGCCGCTTGAGTGTGATATATGAGTGTCCGTTTGTTTTCCAATCTAGTTCTCGTTGGAGGTGTTACACCAGACTATGGCGACCAAAGCCGCGACAGGCAAGAAGCGCATGACCCAATCGGAAGTTATCAACCACTTCTCTGAATCCACAGGAATGAAGCGAGCACAGGTCAAGGAATTCTTCGAGGAATTGTCCACTCTCGCCGCGCGCGAAGTGAAATCAAACGGTGAGTTTGTTCTCCCTGGATTCGGAAAGCTCGTTAAATCCGAGCGAAAAGCCCGAGAAGGCCGGAACCCGGCTACGGGCGAAACCATTCAGATTCCCGCCAAGACCACGTTGAAGTTTCGAGTTGGCAAGGGAATGAAAGATACTGTGCTACCAAAAAAGTGAACCTCCGGCACTCTTATTTTTCAGCATCGGCGCCGCCCTATACTCTCAGGAACTCGGGCGGCGCCTTTGTCCATACTCGTAAATCGCAAGGTTTTCGCCAATTCCCGGGGACTGAAACCCGTTTAGTACCTCGCAACATAAAAAGTTCTAGACGTCCGTTCCTTCCTTCGCTATAATCCCACGTTTCGCTGAACACCCCTGCGGCAATACTTATACGCCTACCTTTGTTTTTGGGGTTTTACCCTGAATCCAAAGCTTTGCCTTGGGGTGAGGGCTGCATCCAAGGGAGTTGTCAGAGCATCTATAGGTCATACATTTGAATCGCAAGATTCTTAGGAGGAGTGAAGGCAATCGTGACTTTTGATACACACTTGCCGCTGAATGAGCGGCTGATGAGAATCGATCACATACAGGCGCGACGCTATTCGAAGCTCAACGGCGTCGCTCTCGAGATAGCTACAGAAGGTATCGTCAGACATTTGAAAGCGTGCGACCGAATGGACGTTAATCCGGAGACTTCGGCAGTGCGCGAAATCATTGACGATGCGCTGAACGGCCGTCGCGTGTTCGCTGAAACCAAGGAACATACGCGCGCGGCTTAAGTCTTATCTCTCTGTCAATCAAACTGAGATCGCCCTCCTTGGGCGATCTCTTTTTTGTTGTTTCAACGCATTCAAGCGCGGTTGACATCAGTCTTCGACGTGCTAACATGCGAGGAAATTGAATGTGCTCCTGTAGCTCAGCGGATAGAGCATCTGCCTTGTTGGAGCCTTGATGGGGAATGCGCTCTGGAACCCATTGAGTGGACGACCCTGTATGCGGGGACGCCCTTAGAGCCTCCGGTACTTCGATCGAGAGTGGTCCAAGTAACAACCCGCGAGGATTGGGTAATCCGCAGGAAACCTGGCTCGCTTTGTGTTAGGGATCCTCAGAGACTATACGGGTCGGGACTGCGACGTCCAAGATATAGTCCAGCCAGCAACCCCAGCTTTGACGGGCGGTCAGGGAAAGCCTGATGCTGGAAGCTAAGCAGAGGGCCGCAGGTTCGAGTCCTGCCAGGGGCACCAGCACAACAGAATATGGCGGCTATAGTTCAGTAGGTTAGAACGCTTGATTGTGGATCAAGAGGTCGTGGGTTCGAGTCCCACTAGCCGCCCCAACTCAACCAATCTGTCCTCATTCTTTTGCCTGCTTACTTCTTAACTTCCTGCGTGATCTGATCGCCACTCCGGCCAAGCCTGTACCCAGAAGCAGTAAGCTGATCGGCTCCGGAATCTCCTGTAAAATTACGTCTTCTGGATTGAGTGGAATTACTGGTCCTGTCCAGTTCCCATTATTGAACTGAATGGGAGAGAATTCCGTTGTGAAGGTGATCATCACCACGCCACCCACCGGAAACCCCTGTTGAGTCCAGATGACATCGATGGTACTGCCCATGCTTACGGTGATCGGTGGACCCGCGCCCGGCGCGTTCATGACAACCGTCGCACCGGCTACTGATCCCCCGGTGCCGGTGAAATTGAGGTGGAGATCGGTGACTACCATTCCCGTGGTGTTTGTGACAGTTACTTTCCACGTGAAATTAGCAACCTGAGCGACTGTTACGGGATCGGCAACGGCTTCACTTGTACAGGCAAGCAGCAAGAAAACGAGAGGAGCGAACCCCTTCAACAGCGATTTCATACGGATACTCCTTAAACGAGGAGAGTGAGTTAATGTTTGGGCGAGTGAAATCGAACGGCGGGAGAGTGAATCAGAATTGTGCTGAAGATATGTTGCTAAACTTGCAGCTTTGTGATCAGTCAACCTCTTCCTGATCGACTTTCTTTACTGAATACGAATCGAGGTAATTTGGATCGCGTCCGTGCGCGATTAAGAGGTAGGCGAACTGTCCCGAGCGGGCGGCGACTTGCCAGGTGAGTTTGTAATTACCCTGAGTGTTCACTCGCTGCGCTTCCTTCACATCAGCGACTTCGTCGTAGCGGATGCGTGGACCATTCGCGCGTGCGATGGCGGTGATGTAGCGCACACGAAAATCCGTGTCGTAGCCGACCAGTAGATGTGAAACACGCGGGTTTTTAATGGCCCAAACTTCCTGCCGTTTTCGTGCTTCTTTCTCCAGGTTTCCCATGGATTTCAGACGAGCCTGCGCGCTGTCCCGGCTCATCCCAAGCACGATGCCCATGATCTCTGGCCGCGGCTTGCTGGGAGCGGCGCTTGCCAACACGCCAACTCCCAGCAGCACGAGGCAAAGAGTTAAGAGTCGCCTCATTTCGTTTTCACACTGGCAACGTTCGAGTAACTCGACCTCCCACCGGTATTTGCTGCACGCACGCGGTAGAAGTAGGTTGACTTTCGAAACACAGTGTTGTCTGTGTAAGTTCTCACGTTCGCACCCAGTGTCGCAATCTGAATGTACCCTCCACCTACCGAAGTCGAACGCTCAACGAGGAAGTTACTCTCGTTGTCGGCATTGTCGAGCCAACTGAGTGATACCGATCCTTTGCTCTGACCACCAACGGCTATCAGTGAAGACGGCGACGCCGGCCGAGACTGGCAGGCCGCGTTACCAATCAACGTGTAACCAACTGCCGTGCTGGGACTGGCGTAGTTTGCATTATCTGGTACGAGGGCAACCACTGGCACACGCACGAATATTCTCGACAGTCGCCCGCCCGCTTGCGGATTTCCAATCTTGCTGTTCGCGACGACGAGCGTGATCGTGTCGGTCTGCGTGTCATACTTACTGCCCGCGTCGAGATTTCCGACAGTCGTGGCAGTGCCCTGCGTGTTGTCTGCGTTGTGGATATAAGTACCGTACCTGAAGCTGACCGCTCCGAGTAGGTCGGTCCTCATGTCCACAAAGTATCCGTTGCCGTCTGCGCCAGTGAAATAGACGCGCCACGTCGTGTTAGGTGTGAGCGGGCCGCTCAGGTCCGCCATCTTGAGCGAGAAGACGAGCTTCTGAGAACCATCCGCGGAAAACGGCTCACCGACGTGAAGCGATCGGATGTCGTGGCTTCCCAACTGGTCCAGCGAGTCTCCGGCCGGATCGGTCATGATAGTGACACCCGAGCCCACACAAGGACTTTCAGAACTTGTCGGAAAAACGCGCGTTGACGACGCGCCTTCACCATTCGCATTCGATGCGGTGACACGGTAGTAATAATTCGCCGCGCTTGTCTCGTTATCTGTAAACGAATTGACGTCCGAACCAAAACTTCCGAGCAAGCTCTCCGCTCCACCTTCGACACCGCGATAGACACGATAACCGGTAATCGGTGAGCCACCATCGTCTGGAATGGACCACGCGAGGCTGACTGCGTCACCGTCTTTCGTCGCGACCAGAAGCGGCGGCTCCGGCTTGGCGTTCACGGGCGGATCGAAAGCCGCGAACAACCGCTTCCCACCAGTCTGGCGAATGATCGTTGCTTTATCTGTGCCATCGTTGTCATTGCTGTCGAGTCTTCCATCGCCGTTACGATCGACTCCGCGAATGCAGTCGGCAGTCACGCAACCGTCTGCCACGGCCGCGAGCACACGGCCCTGCTTGTCAACTGTCAGATCGTTGAAGTCGAGGAGATTGCGCGTTCCGTCTGGACACGTAGTGCCGTTAGTGCACACTACGCCGCGCTGAACTGGATCGTTTGGCGTAGCGTTGACTGTTACCCAGCTCGCACCGCCGTCGTAAGTCGTTGCGATGTAACCATACCAGGTTCCCGGAAATGTTCGATCAGTCGCCCTGCCGCTGGCGCCCGGTGTGGTTGAGCCGAGGAAGAAATACGCTGCGCGATTGCTGTCGCCGGCAATCACCGCTGGAAAGACGCTGTTCTGAATACCATGTGAAGCGCCTACGTCCTGCACGTGCTGCCACGTCGCACCACGGTTATTTGAGACAGCAACTCGAGCATGTCCATCGCCATCAGCGTAACCAAAATAGACTGTTCCGTCGGCGCCGATTCCGACTGAAGGATCGGTATCACCGGGCGTGCTTCCATCAACCGTTCGTATGGACCACGATAGGCCGTTGTCCTCTGAGACAGCGACACCCTGTTTGCCACCGCAGGATTTATTTGGAACGTAAACTGTTCCGTCGGGTGCGACTTTGATGTGGCCGTGAAGACCATCGCACTGCGCGAGGGTCCACATCGGGATCGCAACGCCGAAAGTGAAACCGCCATTGTCACTGCGCGCGATCTCCGCGAGACCAACGTCCTGCGAAGCGTAGTAGATGGCGTTGGGATAGGTCTGTCCGTTCAGGCCGGGTAGCTGGATTGCGCCGCCCTTCAAACTGCCGTCAGGGTTCCTCGCGTAAGGACCGCCGCCGACGGTCTGATGGTCCACGCCGGAGTTAATGCCCGAACCCTGGCTGATGGTCCAACTTGCGCCGTCGTCATCTGTAAACGACATCAGGCTGGTCTTGCCAAGCAACTGGGAAACAAACGTGCGATTGGTCCTATGCGGACCCGCATCGCTGTCTGTGAAAAGAATGGGATCGGATGAGACAACCGAAGTGTTGGCCGCACTGACGTCTTCCCAGGTTGCGGGCGCTGGTGAAGCGGTGTCGTCAAACTTGACGCGCAGAGTCTGTAACGAAGCAATAAACATCGCGTTGCCGGAGTTCCAATTCACGCCGATGGTGGGCTCGCCTGCCGAATTCCCCAGCTCCGGAGGCGCCGGATAATTCTGATAACGAGGACCTACTTCGGTCGAAGGTGTCGGAGTTGGCTGTGGCGCCGGTTTGTTCTCGATAGTGGCGCTGCCCTTGTACTGGTCGGCCAAAGTCGCTGCGTAGTAAACAGCACGAATCGTGTAGACGCCGACGCCGTTTACGGACGGATCGATCGTCGTGTCTTCCCAGGTCAGCGGTTCGGTCGGCGACGTTGCACCGCGTCCAGAACTGGCGACGAGCGGGCCGGAGTTCGAATCCTTGTGGATGTACAGATCATAGTCGGTGACTGGAAGCAGCCACTCGATCTTCACGCGGATGAGCTTTCCTGACCAATCCGCCGCAGTTCCACCCACCGTCAGAGTGAAGGTGTCGCAGGTGAGACCCTCCTGGCACAAATCTTCAGGATTGATTAAGCCAAGCGGCGCGTTGAGCGCTCCGCCTCCGGTGGCCGTTCCAATCCAGGTAAGCGGCGTGGTCGCTGTGGGATTGATGGTTGCACCCGACGGGCTTGATGCCGATGTGCTGTTGATCCCCGGTAGCGCCGGCGCAAGCAATGCCGCCAGGAAGATTAATGCTATAAAAACGCGCGATGCTTCTCGCCATGAAAACCGATTGCCTAGGTTGACGATTTTGTGAGTCATTTTTGTCTCCGATGCCCAGTAGTAGTTCGAGCCGAACGACTGTGTGTCACGCCTGTCGGGGGCTATTCCTTTGTCCTAACCCTTGAGTGTGGGGACCTAAGACTGTCGGGAACGCGGAATTGCAGCGTCTGAATAGCGGCTAAACGTGGCAGACCCGTCACGGTTACTCCGCGAATGTTTGAAGAACGTCTTACACTATCCTTGTGGTATTAATGGCGAATTCTTGTGATAATCGCTGCCATAACTCTTGAGGAGACTTAAATGCCAGACGAGCAACGAGTAGCGAACAACTCGCAAACCTATGTCGCCGATGCCGAAACCTTTCAGTTTGAGACTCTAAAGCAGGAGAACGGGCAAGCTACGGTGATACGGTTTCGACTTGAGGACCCGAGGTACCACGCGGGTGACGTGCTCCTCGTATTAAGCGGCAGTGAGATCCACTTTCACGGAATGATTGGACAGCTTTCAGACGGATGGGCAGTGGCGAGCGATTATCGTGGCTCGTTGCTCGCCGCGACAGTTCAATAGGTCCTTACCTCACGTAACCCGAAGGAAATGCGACACGCACGCCGGGAGTCGATGATTTCACGTCGATGCGATGGAATCCCTTGTTCAAATGCGTTGACAGGAAAGTCAGCGCGGCTTGTTTCTGAAGTGAAACATCCAGCTCGCGTATAAAAGGTTCGAAACTGACCGGAGCGCCCAGCCCCTGGAAGAAAGCAATTCCGCCGGTTTCATTGGACAAGCGCAACAACGAACTCTGCGCGTTACTGACCAGCCCCGGATTAGACGCAGCAACAAGTGTCGGAGCGTAAAAACCATAGATCGCAACGCCACGACGCTGCGATTCGTTAACCGCCCGCTGTAAATCAACACTCTGAGTCGGTGAAGAAGAGTCGACTCCACGCGAGATATCCAAACCATCTGAAACAAGCAGGATCGCCCGTCGCCCCAGAGGCTGTGATTCAAACTTCTTCAGCGCCTCAATGACCTCGACATATGGATTGTAAGGACCGGCACTCGCAAAACCGCTTGGTGGCCGCAGTGCACTGGCTGCTCTCTCGAGATCGTTGGTAAATTTTTGTTTAACTTGCAGGCTGCCAGTCCGCAGGTACCCGATCATCACTCTCGAGCCTTTTGGTAGCTTCTTAATGAAGTCTGCGAGAGCCTTGATTTCGTTGCCGACGGACGGCACAAGGTCTTCCTGAATCAAAACAGCGAGTGTGATCGGTGAGTTTGTTCCGATACCCCTGACGGAGATGATAGTTTGAGGCTCACCGTCCTCGCTGATCGTCAAGTCGATATTCTGTAGTTCGAATTCCGTTGCCTCTTTCACCCTGATCGTTACAGGAATCGTGACAGGCTTGCCCGGCCCACCAGAGGGGCTGGCACCGTTCGCGCCTGGCGCCTGGCCTAGCGCCGGCTGACTCATCAGAGCAAAGCCAACAGTCAAAGATAGCTGCAATACAATCAGTTGGAGTCGTCGGAGCGTCTTCATTGGAACTTCCTTTATTCGGTTGCCGACATTATACAGTGAAGATCTCTCGCGCAAAGGCGCAAAGCGCTACTGCGTTTCTAAGGGTTTTCTTTGCGCCTTTGCGCCTTTGCGCGAGAATATTTCCTTGCTGGCGATGACTTCCTTCATGAGCTAAGATCTCGACCACAATGAATCAAGGCTTGACGAGTCAACCCAAAGGCAAACTTTCCAGCAAAGATGCCACGACGGCACGGGTGCTTAAAGTCGCTCCGTGGATCGCAGTGGCGGCAACTTCCCTGCCTGCTCCGCTGGTTTTCCTTGCGTTTTTTCTAACAACCGCGGCCACCGAGTCGGCTGCCGTTTACCTTTTGTTAGCTGGTCTCTCATTAACCCTGGGGTTCGCGTTGGGGGTGGTGATCGCCGTTATTCTCCTGATGTATCGCCGGAACTGGCTTTCGAAATTACGGGACCGGTTAGCTTCGGATGGAATCACGGCGAATGAGGTTGTATGGTTCAGGTCAGAATTGACTTCAGCGGAGCGGAAAGCACTCGCCGAAATCGAGCAAAGCAACCCACTTTTGGCTGACGCCTATCTGGAAACACTAGCCAATCGACTCACCGCATCCCGCATAATTTCCCGATCAAAGCGGGAAATGTTGAAAGTTGAACGACAAATCAACCGCGCCCGGACCTTACGTACGCCTGAATCCGAGGCACTGCAAAAGGAATTAGCATCCGATCACGAAAAGCTGGATCACCTGCGGCAGCAGGCAAATGATCACCTCGTGAAAACAAAGACGAGGTTGCAAGTGATCGAAGCGACGGCCAGCCGCAAACTGAACCAGGGCGAGACGGATTTGATGATGCAACGTTTGGGGAGTGCACAGGACCAGTTACCGTTGGTGCTGGAGATGGCTCAACTGGAGCGGCAGGCGCTGCTTGAAGCACAGGTCGATGAGACCGTTTCGAGACCGTAAACGCTTTTGGTCAAGTCGTTTGTGCCTGTGCCTTTTTGTGGCCTTGTAAGCTTGTGAGGCAATACACGCCCGGCGCTAATCTTTCAGCAAAACCCTCATCCACGAGTCCCCAATTACCCAATCCGGCCTCAGGCGATCTCAAACCAGTTACACGCGCAAGCTCGCCACGCAAAGTCATTCCAGCTCCGACTAAATAAGACCGCGCAATCTCCTTCAAAGCGTCTTCCCTGCCCACGCGCTGCTTCAGTTGCTCCGGAAAACGAGCCTCGGGAATGGACCAAATGTAAGTAAACGTTGGCTCGTACAAGACGTCGCTCGGAATAATCTTCAGCGTTTTCTGTAACTGAGTCATTGCTTTATCGAAACGAGCTCGATCCGAGATGCCGCTGGCCTCGCGCAGATCGCGCGTCGCCATTTCCCACTCGCGGCGCATGATCTTGAGAATGAGCTGAGCGTCGGGAGACAGAGTCTTTTTCTCCATTCTCTGCGGAACGCCCCACAAAGCGCTGAAGAATGGAAGCAAACGCGCAGCGATAAACGTCGAACGACCCCGTAGCACTTTCCCGTAAAAACACTTGCCGCGGCGCATCACATCGTCCTTGATGGTCCACGCCAAACGGCTCTCCGGATCTTTCTGTACGTTGCGCGGCATGTGCGCGTCTCGACGACCACATACCGCAACGTAAAGCGATGGTCCAGGCCGGCGGGAGTCAGTTAATGCCTCGCAGAATCCCACCTCTTCAATGAAACGCTCAGCACCGTAAACATCCTCAACGCGACTTTCTGGATCGCGCCGCCACATGCAATCGCGATGGACCTCGATCTCTTCCGGCAACATGCGGCGATTCTATCAAAGTGATTGGGCCCTGCAGTCAAGGGCCAGTCAATCTGAGCGGATCGGTCAAGCTCCGCACACGCCGCTGTTTTCCTAAAAACCAACGTAAGTTCTTACTGCACAACGATCTAAACCATCGTCACGAATCTGGCACAGTCAGTGCAGAGCGAAGCACGCCCAGTTGTTTGTCGAAACTGGCAAACCTCAAAGGTACGGAGATGACAAAGGTGATATCGATGCAGAAAACAAAACGATTCCTGGTGCTGGCCTTGCTGGCGAACCTCACGCTGGGACCAACCCTTTTGAGCGGTAACGTGGTTATGGCCGCTCAGGCGAAGAGCAAAGGTTCGTCGCATGGGAAGGACCAGGCGCAGCCAAACAAGGTAGCTTCAGACCTCAGCAGCCTGCTCTCCAACAAGAGCAGCGATAGCCTCGTCAAAGTTATCCTCCAGCTCAACCAAAAGCCGAGTGGTCAACTGAATGCATTGCTAGCCTCAAACGGCGTCAAGATCCGGAAACACTTCCACAACCTCAACTCTTTTGCCCTCGAATTACCCGGCCGCGTGGTCGATGCTTTGTCAAATTTCTCAGAAGTCTCCTTTGTTTCGTTGGATAGCGAAGTTAGAACACTCGGTGGTCACGTTGCTCACACTTCGGGAGCAGACAACATACGCTCAATGAGCTCGGATGGAGCGTTGGATGGAAGTGGAATCGGCATCGCGATTGTTGACTCCGGTATTTACGGCGCACACACGTCTTTCACCGACACCACAAATGGTCAATCACGAATTGTCGTCAATCAGGATTTCACCGGCGAAGGCCGGACTGATGATCCATACGGACACGGAACTCACGTCGCAGCGGCAGCAGCCGGAAACGGAGTGGTTGCGAGAGCTGAATACATCGGTATTGCGCCACGAGCCAAAATCGTCAATCTGCGCGTCCTGAATTCACAAGGCATCGGCTCGGTATCGAGCGTACTTGCCGCTTTCGACTGGTTGATGGCGAATGCTTCCACCTACAACGTGCGCGTAGTGAATCTCAGCATCGGCATGCCGGCGATCGTCTCTTACAGATACGATCCGCTGTGCGTTGCTGCGCGTCTGCTCGTGGACCGCGGGATCCTCGTCGTTGCCGCAGCCGGCAACAACGGGAAAAATAGCGCGGGCCAGAAGATCTACGGCCAGGTTCATTCACCAGGTAACGAGCCTTCCGTTATGACTGTCGGCGCCGTTGACACTCGCGGAACCGATCAAAGAAGCGACGACACGGTTGCAACCTACAGTTCGCGTGGACCGACGCGCAGTTCCTGGACGGACTCATACGGTATCAATCACTACGACAACTTGATCAAACCCGAGATTTCAGCACCAGGTAACAAGACCATCTTCGCGCAGTCGCCCAACAATTATCTTCTTTCACAGAATCCCACACTCGATGCCGGCGTCAGCAACAGCCAGACTCGCAGGCAGATGGTCCTGAGCGGCACCTCGATGGCTGCGCCGCTCGTCGCGGGTACAGCGGCTCTCATGTTCGAAGCCAACCCAACTCTTTCCCCCAACTTGATGAAGTCTTTGTTGATGTACACCGCGCAACAGCTTCCGAACTACAACATGTTCGAGCAGGGCACGGGCGAACTGAACATCGACGGCGCGATACGTCTCGCGAGACTCGTTCGCACTACTATCAACAGCACAACAGAACTCGGAGCTTCGCTTTTGACGGCTCCTGCTCCTGCTCCACAAACCAGCATCTCTACGGCACACGGTGTTTCCAGTTTCCAGTGGTCACAAGGCGTGATCGTGGGTCACACCTACGCGACCGGTGAAGCGCTGATCAATCAGTATCAAAGGGTCTATGCGGTGGGTGTGCTGCTCGGCGATGGCATTCTGCTTGGTGACGGCGTGCTGATCAGTGATGGGGTGTTGATTAGTGACGGCGTACTCGTCAGTGATGGTGTTTTAGTCGGCGACTCCTCGATGTTTTCAACCGGCGTTCTGGTCGGCGACAGCATTTTTATCAGTGACGGCACCACGATCGGTGTCGGCCAACTGTTTTTTCCGATTTCTTACCTGCTTGGAAATGGCGTGCTTGTCGGCGACGGTGTGCTCGTCGGCGACGGAGTACTTGTCGGCGATGGCGTGTTGGTTGGTGATGGCGTACTGGTCGGCGATGGCGTACTCGTCGGCGATGCGATTCTCCAGGCATTCAATACCCTGGTGAGCGGCGATGCCACCTCTTCGATGGCAATCGTGCCCGACGATTACACGGACTATCTCGGTTACTAAGCTACTCAGACCCCAAAAATAAAGGTAGACCAATGTTGCAAACGAGCATAGCCCCGAGAGCGAGAAAACTGTCTGTCGCCGTTGAACCGGTTGCAGTCGAGCGCCTGGCGAACAGTGATGAACCAGAAGTTCTCCAGTTCTTGTCTGCACGTCCGATTCATACCGTGACGATGATGAGTTTGATTCAAGATAACGGGATCGTCAGTCCGTTCAACCGTGGCACTTTCTACGGCTGTCGCGATTTGAATGGACAGCTTGAAGGAGTGGCGCTGGTGGGCCACGCAACTCTCATGGAAACAGTCTCGGATCGCGCGCTGGCAGCGCTGGCGCAAGTGGCGCGCGAGTGTCCGAACACGCACATGATCATGGGAGAAAAAGAAAGAGTGGCTGACTTCTGGAGTCATTATTCAGAAGCCGGACGCCGGCAACGTTTAGCGTGTCGCGAATGGTTGTTTGAGTTGAGTTGGCCAATCGTAGCGCGCGGGCCAGTCCAGGGCTTAAGACCTGCAACGCTAGCAGAGTTGGACCTGGTGATGCCCATTCAAGCTGAGCTTGCTTTCGCTGAAAGCGGAGTCAACCCGTTAGAAGTCGATCCGCAAGGTTTTCGCGAGCGATGCCTCCGGCGTATCGAGCAGGGACGAACCTGGGTTGTCGTGGAGAGCGGTGTTTTGACTTTCAAAGCAGACGTCGTCTCGAAGACTCCTGAAGTTATCTATCTCGAAGGCATTTGGCTACGCGAAGAATGCCGCCGGACACACATCGGCACCCGCTTCATGTCGGAGCTGATGCAACGCCTGCTCGAAGACACAAAATCCATCTGCCTCCTGGTAAACGAAACGAACAAATTAGCCCACGGCTTTTATCGCAAATGTGGTTTTCACTTCCGCGCTACGTACGAGACGATCTTCCTTCCGCGGAAGCAGCAGTTGCAGAACTAATGAAGTATCTTCAAGCCCCGATCAGTCCTGATAAAGGATAACGCTGACCTCACTCACAAAGACCCTGGCGCCATGGAAAATAAATTGTTCCGGCCATTCCTCTGGGTAGTAACTGGATGCGCTATCCTCGCATTTGTTTATTCGTGTTTACGGCTCGATTTCGCCCAGTTTGATTCTCACTTCGCCGTGCTGGTCGGCATGGCGTTGCTCCTGACTTCACGGATCACGATTCCGATTCCGCGTTTCAGCTCAAAAATTTCAGTTTCCGATACGTTCGTCTTTCTCGCCCTACTTCTGTACGGAGGAGCGGCGGCGGTGGTGGTAGGGGCAGTTGAAGCTGCTCTTTCCTCGCTGCGCTTTAGCCGTAAACCAAGGACCATCACTTTTAATTGGGCATCGGCAGCCGTTTCGATATTCATAACCGGCAGCGTGCTGGAGTTGATCTACGGAAGTGTCGTGGTGCTGCGAACTGAACCACTAACAGTCCGGTTTGTAGCAGCGATCTGCACGATGGCGCTTACACATTACGTCGCGAATTCCGGGATCGTAGCCATCGGAGCCGCTCTTAAAGCTGGTGAACCAATCTGGCAAACCTGGCGGACCCACTATCTCTGGACCTCGATGACTTACTTCGCGGGCGCGTGTGCCGCGGGAGTCATTGCCGGACTCGTTTACTTCATCGGAGTTTATGCTTTCGCGATCACCCTCCCGATTATCGCGATCATCTTTCTCACTTATCGCACCTATCTAAAAAACGTCGAGACCTCGGCGGCACACGCAGCGCAGGCAGAAAAACACGTCAAGGAACTCTCGCATTACATCGCCGAGCAGGAGCGCATTCGCGAGCAGTTTTCGCAGATGGAAAAACTCTCTGCACTTGGCGAACTCGCATCGGGAGTTGCACACGACTTCAATAACACGCTCGCGGGCATACTCGGACGCGCACAACTGCTCCAGCGCACCGGCGATGCCGAGAAGATCAAACGAGGGCTCGACATCATCATCAAGACCGCGGAAGACGGCGCCAAGACAGTCAAACGCATACAAGACTTTGCGCGCCAGCGCCGGGACCATAACTTCGAACTAGTCTCCGTCGATCAGATCCTGACGGACGCCGGCGAGATTACGCGGCCTCGTTGGAAGACCTGCGCCGAAGCGTCTAACATTCACATCACGCTCGATTTGCAAATCGGATCGAATGCAATGGTGATGGGAGACGATTCAGAGTTGCGCGAAGTGCTGGTAAACATGGTCTTCAATGCCATCGATGCAATGCCCGAAGGGGGAACACTTTCGCTCACGACTCGCACCGTTGATGAATCGGTGATCATCACGATTGTCGACACCGGAGTGGGCATGTATCCGGAGGTGCGTACGCGAATCTTCGATCCGTTCTTCACTACGAAAGGCAAAGCTGGGCTTGGTTTGGGACTCGCGGTGAGTTTCGGAATCATCAGACGACATGGCGGCAATATTGAAGTCGAATCGCAATACGGCCACGGGACTGAGTTTCGCATCACTCTGCCGCTTGCGAAGATCGTGGAAAAGAGTGTCACTCAGGTCGAACACGCCACGCCGGCATTGCCACAAACGATTTCGAGCACATGCTTGCAGCCGCTGGAACAATCGCAGATCAGGTTGCTGGTCGTCGATGACGAAGTCTTTGTCAGGGACCTGCTGCGCGAGATTCTCGAGGGTGAACAGTGCGAGGTTTTCGTCGCGGAAAATGGTAATGAGGCCCTGTCGCTTTTCAGAGAGATCGAATTTGACGGTGTGTTCACCGATGTCGGCATGCCGGGAATGAGCGGCTGGGAACTGGCGCGTGAGATTCGTCAGATCAATACACGAATTCCGATCGCGGTGATTACCGGCTGGGGTGAAGCTGTCGGATCCCACGAACAGAAAGCGGCCGGCGTGGAATGGGTGGTTGCGAAACCGTTTACTGCCGATCGGATCACCGAGTTAGTTCGGGAGATCAGCAAGCTGGGCAGCGCCGGGCGTCAGAGCTCAATGGCAACCGCCGCCGCTTAACTGATGTCTTTTACAGGATTTGACATGATTTACATATTAATCCTGATAAATCATGTCAATCCTGTAAACTAATTGCTCGCTTCACACTCTCCTCGACAACCTCGAGCCGGAACGGCTTCAACAGATAATCAAAAGCTCCACGCGCCATTAAATTCTGCGCCTGCTCTTCATTGCTAAGCCCAGAAATTATTATCACCGGTGTGCCGGGGAACAGTTGCAGCACTCGATCGAGCAATTCCATCCCACTCAAACCCGGCATGGAAATGTCGGTAAGCACTACATCGAAACGTTGCGCTTCCAACCTTGCGAGTGCCTGCTCTGCGGTTTCTGCTGTTTGACAGGTGTGCTCATGCGATAGAAGTTCGCACAGCGTGTCGCGTATTACATCGTCGTCGTCGACGACCAGGATATCTGCCATATCGTCCTTCCACAGTTTTTGGCGTCTCCTGGGCGCAACACTACGAGACTGATTTTAAAACTCTATTGTCGTGAGGTGCGACTGATTGTTGCGAATCATAGCATGCTCGGAGCAGGAGAGCGTGTGTTATTCTTCTGCTCGATGTCGATAGCCGGCGTGAAAGCAACAGTGCGGTTCGTGGCTGAAGATTTGTTCCTTGGCACCACTCCATCAGGACATGCTCTCGCGCTCGATACGGATAAAGAACGATCCTCAGCGCCTTCTCCAGTTGAGTTGTTGTTAGTCGCACTCGGTTCATGCACGGCGACAGACGTCGCCGGCATTCTCGCGAAGAAGCGCCAGCAGGTAACAAACTACATCGTCGAAGTTTCCGGAACACGTCGTGACGAACATCCGCGCAGTTACACTTCGATGAAAGTGCATCACATCCTGACGGGCAAATCCATTTCCGCGAAAGCCGTCGCACAGGCAATTGAACTCTCCGAAACCAAATACTGTAGTGTCGCCGCAACGTTAAGACCCGCGGTAGAAATCCAAACCACGTTTGAAATCATCGAAGAGCCACCAGATCAAACCCGGGAGTAATCGAGGGTGTTAAAGAACGTCGTAGCTATATTGATTTGTTTGAGTGGGACGATTACTGCGCTTGCAACTGATCGATCCGCGGTGGTTGCAAAACAGGCAGCCAGCGAGACGACGCTTGCCGCGGTCCGCCGCAGTGATGCTGCCGATCGAGACGCAAGAGGAAATCTCAGGAAGCTAACGCAGGCCGAGCACATGCGCCGCGCTGCCGTGTACCTCAGCGTTCGGGCCTTTGCCGAAGCGCGTGCTCACTGGCAAGCGCTCATCGACAACTATCCGCAGGACCCGCGCGTTTCGGAGGCGTTGCTGGGCATCGGGCGCTCATACTTTCTCGGCAAGATCTATCAGAACGGATACGACATCTTTAACCAGTTAGTGCGGGATTATGGAGCAACCAAGGAAGGCCGCGAGGCTTTGAATTTCAGCGCTGCTTCCCTGTTGCGCATGGGCCGGTTCGAGGATTCAGCCGAACGTTATGCTGAATATGTCGATCGGTTTCCGAATGGTGAGCGCATCGAGACTGCGCACTTGAACGTGATCGACACGCTTCGCGAAGCAAACAAACCTGCCGAGGCGCTCGCCTGGGTCACGCGAACAAGACAAAGGTTTGCCGGCACCGCGACGGAGACGAATGCGATGTTCGCTGCGTTGCGTCTCTACATCGCCGAAGGTGAATGGTCCGACGCCGTCCTCACTGCCGATCAGTTATTGAAACGTTCATTTCCCAGAGCAGTGCTGACCTCGGCGGCCGAAGTGGCCTATCTTAAAGCCTTCAGCCTGGAGCAAGCAGGGCAGAAAGAGGAAGCGTTCAATGCTTACCTGATGGTCCCTGATGGCCTGGAGTCGTACTACGGCTGGCTTGCAACCCAGCGCCTCTCAGCGTTAGGTGGTCCATCTCGCGCTGAAATCGTCGCCAAACGTGAAGAACGTGTAAATACTGCGATCTCATCCGTGGCGGGGAGTTATCCAGCACCATACAGGCAGGCAATACTCGGCGCCGCCAAAGCTCGGAAGCTCGATCCGCGTTTTATACTCGCGCTCATTAAACAAGAGAGTGTTTTCAAGCCGCTCGCGAAATCGCCTGCCGGCGCTCGTGGTCTACTCCAGTTGACGATGGATGCGGCGCAAAAATACGGGCCGGCCGCAGGATTGAATTCGTTGCGTGAGAGCCAGCTTTATCAACCGGAAACTTCGATCCTCGTGGGCGCGGAGTATCTCGAGTATCTAACGAAACTCTTCCCGCAGATGCTCGAGCCTGTGGCTGCTTCTTACAACGGCGGCGAGGATAATGTTGCTCGCTGGCTGGAACGTGCGAAGCAAAAAGATCCGGGTGTCTTTACGTCAGAAGTCGGGTTTGAGGAGACAAAGGGCTACGTGCAGAAGGTGATGGCAAACTACCGCGTGTACCGAAAGCTTTACACGGCCGATTTGATCAGGCGATAAAACGTTCGCGCAAAGGCGCAAAGTAAGCAAAGACGCAAAGAGGAACTTAATCTTTCTTTGCGTCTTTGCGTGCCCTTTGCGCCTTTGCGCGAAAACTCTTACGGCTCGGGACTGAACCCTCTCGAATCCTCGCGACGATGCAACGGATAAGGCTCACGCGACTGCTGCCGCGGAACGATCCCCAACCGCAGCAACGCTGAATAGTATTCATACCTGATCGTCACTTCTCCCGCCGCGCGCGAATCGAGATCCAAATCGACCCAACGCACGTCATGACGAACAGAACGCCCGATACCCGTCGCCGCGTAATCGTCGTCAGGCACCGGAGCGATGGCCCGGTCACGCGCCGCTGATTCGCCTTTTGAACTCGGAGCTTCCTGAGTTCGGGCCGACTGACCAGCCCCTCTCTCATCACGATAGATCGGATAAGGCGGTGTCACAGGCGTGATGCGGCGGCGTTCCCTGAAGAACACGGCTGAGATGACACCGAGATTAGCTGTCTGGCCGAGCTTCGCTCCGTATGAATCTCGTTCGTTTGTGAAATAAAAACGACGTGCTCGATCGGAACTCATCTGCCAGCCACCAATTGTTATCGTCTGATACGGCTCAATCACCCATTTGCTTGCATTCCATGCGGATGTATGTCGGGCATCGATCGTGTTGAGTCCATCCACTGACAGCGCCACGGCGACGCGATCCGGAGAGGAATTCCGTAACCTCACCTCATACTCGGCGCCCTGGAGCGCTTCAATGTAGGTCCTGCCTCTCGCGTGGTACTCGGCCAACGGCCGCCCGTTGACGAGTACGTTGACTTGAAAATTAGGGTAAGGGCGCATAACGCGATCGGATGACTTCTGCACGACCGCAGCGTTGGCCTGTTGAAATAGAAGAACAGTGCCGGTTCCGACCGTAATCGCCAAAAGAAATGCTGTTAGGCTCAATATCAAGCGAATCCGATTCATGGATCTTTTTCCTCCTTGAGGACCAGTTCAATTATCAGAACGTCTGCTCTCCGAGTTCTTGCGTGTCCATGTCATATTTGTTGAGGTCGCTTTTGGTGACCCATATTTTCTGAATTTGGCCCGCTGCTTGCTGGCTTCGACAATAGGTGGCCCTGGGAGGTCCACCGCGAAACGAGGGAATGGCCTTTGCGGTTGAGTAAAATTGACGGGAACGCTACAATTCGCCCGCCACTCCGGCGATGAAATACCGACAACTGTATCGAACCTTAAGTGAGGCTTAAGAGAAGCTCATGGAGTTTGCCCTAACTGCAACCAAAACCAAGGCGCGCGCGGGCTCTTATTACGATCGGATTGCGCGTATCTATGACCTGACCTTCAAGCTGAATGGTTATGGCCGGTCTTTGGATCAATATTTCGCTACTCATCCGCTGCCCATCTCGCGCGGCGCCCGGATTCTTGATGCCGGATGCGGAACGGGATTGCTGACTCTTGCCTTACTGCGTGCGATCCGTTTCCCAGTTTCGATTACGGCGCTCGATCTTTCTTCAACATCCGTAGCGGCTGCGAGGAAATCGCTTTACTACAGCTCGGGCCGAAAGCGCGACGTCACGTTCGCGCAGGGAAATCTGCTGTGCCTGCCGTTTGCCGACGAGTCGTTGGATCTCGTGGTGACGTCCGGAGCACTCGAATACGTTCCGCTTAGTGATGGCTTAACGGAGTTGGCGCGTGTTATTGCGCCGGGTGGTCATTTACTCCATTTTCCGGTTCACCCGGGATTAGCAGGTGCGTTTCTGGAAATACTGTTTCGTTTCAAGAGCCATCCGCCGCGTGAAGTGAAAAGCAAGACGGAGCAACACTTCCGCATCGAGCATCAGTATCGCTTTCCGCCACAACAGGCGATTGGCTGGAGCAAGACCGCGATCCTCGCGCAGAAGGTTTAGCCACAAAAAGGCACAAAAAGCACAAACAAGAAGCTTAATTCAGAGTTTGTGCTTTTTGTGCCTTTTTGTGGCTATTGCTCTATTGCGGCACCAGTCTCAAGATCCGATCGTCATCTTCCGCGGGCTTGCCGCGGCCGTCGCGATTCGAAGTAGAAAAATACAGATAGCCATCTGGTCCTTCAGCCACGTCGCGAATACGTCCGTAGTTGTTAACGATACCTTCCTGGCCCAGGACGCGTCGCCCGTCCAGCGCCACTCGAATCAACATCTCGCCACGCAAGCAACCGAAAAAGAAGTTTCCCTTGAACTTCGAAAACGCTGAGCCGCGATAAAACGTCCCGCTCGCCGGTGCACACGCGGGCGTGTACTCGAGCAGCGGCGATTCCAACCCCGAGCGCGTTTGGGTATGGTGAATGGTGGGCCAACCGTAGTTCTTGCCCTTCTCCACGATGTTGACTTCGTCTCCTCCTTGCCCACCATCGAACCCGCTTGGTCCATGCTCGGTCTGAAACATGAGATTCGAACTCGGCTGCCAGTCCATACCCTGCGCGTTGCGATGACCAATCGACCAGATCTCAGGTCGCGCGGTTTGCTGGCCAACGAAGGGATTATCCTGCGGAACTGTGCCGTCGTCATTCAGACGAAGGGTCTTCCCTGCAAGTGAGTCCATTCTTTGGGCGAGCTCGCGGCGGCCTGCGTCTCCGGTAGTGACGTAGAGCTTGCCGTCAGGACCGAACCGTATGCGACAGCCCGCATGAAACTGGGCCGCGGGCAGATTCTCAATTATCACCGTGCGATCGACAAATCCTTCGGGAGCTTCGCGGTAACGCACCACGCGAACGCGCATTCCACCACTCGAGTATGTGTAAGAGAGGTACAAAAAACGGTTAGTGTTGAACTGAGGATGCAGGGCCACACTCATCAAACCGCTTTCGCCTGTCTCTTCCACGTCCGGAACTACGAATAAAGGTTTCGGATTAAGCGCACCGTTTGCGACGACTCGCACACGCCCCGGACGTTCCGTGAAGATCATGCGACCATCAGGCGCCCATACGATGGACCATGGCACTTCGAGTCCACCAACTACCTTTTCGATTTTGAAGCGTGTGTTTGATTGAGCAGAAGTCGCAACCTCACCTGCGCCACGTCCCGCAGGCGGCTGGCTACAGGCGACACAGAGAGCTATCAACAGCGCGATGAAAAAGTAAGTTTTCATCAGTGCTGAATGTACTCGTGCAGCAATTTGATCTCATCGCCCTGTTCCCCAACCTCCACGCGCAACAGGTCGCGCATGGAGAGCATTCCTACCCAACGCTCGCCATCGACGACGGGAAGGTGTTGACTGCCGATCAACTCCATGCGTTCGAGAGCCTGATGAGGAGTTTCGTCACACTGGATCACTGCTCGCAACTCACTCGTCACGTCTCCTACCCTGACGGTGAGCGGGTCGCGTTGAGGAACGACGACGCGGTTCAGAACGTCGCGCTCGGAAAAGACGCCCAGCAGCTTTCCGCCTTCATCCATCACGCACACGGCGCCGATGTTTTTAGCCGCCATAAACTCCGCTGCTTCCTGCACCGTCGCAGACGCCTTGGTCGAGTAAGGCTCGCGGTTGCGAATCACGTCCCGGATCAGCATCGCCTTTGCCTCCTGATTGTTGTGGGGTAGCCGTATTATAGCCACAAAGAAGTACAAAAGCACAAAATAGGATTTCATATAAATCTTTTGTGCCTTTGTGCCTAGCTAAACAAACTGGCCTGCGCTGTTGGCCTGCGGAAGGTTGTGCTCGCTTTGGTTTGGCGTTCCGGTTTTTTATTGAAGCCGAGACGTTCGCAGTGAATTTTGAAGAGACGCTCGGTTGCGGCCCAGTATTCACCCTTGCCACGCATGCGCTCGCCGAACACGCTTGAGTTAAGTTTACCGCCACGCGCTTCGCGGATTCTGTTCATCACTCGATCCGCTTTGGTGGGTAGTTTCTCGCGTAAGCGCTCTTCGAAGTAAGGCGCGACGTTGCCGGGCAGGCGCAGCATGTTGATGAAAGCGTGGTGCGCTCCAGCTTCTTTCGCGCGTTTCAGCAGCACCGGAATGTCAGTCGATAGACCAGGAA
Organism: uncultured Acidobacteriota bacterium; assembly: GCA_963826255.1. Taxonomy (GTDB): domain Bacteria; phylum Acidobacteriota; class Blastocatellia; order Pyrinomonadales; family Pyrinomonadaceae; genus PSRF01. The sequence goes on along the minus strand of CAWGWK010000002.1, from coordinate 1,856,382 downwards.
TAACCGGCGCGATGCCGATTCCAACCGTAATCCCGGCAGCAGCGAGTGCTTCCATCGCATGAAACCTCGCCTCAGGGAGCGGAGCGTATGGCTCAACTGCACGGGCCACTTCAACATCCGTAAAAGGAATCGTAAAGAACACGCCGAGATGAGCGTTGCGTGAAAGTTCCTGAAGCACGTCGATGTCACGGCGAATCATTGCCGACTTCGTGATGACGCCTATGGGTTGGCGAAACTCAGCACAGACTTCCAAACAGCGACGAGTCAATTTGTAGTTAGCTTCGAGCGGAATGTACGGATCGGAAGTGAAAGAGAAAACGATCTCGTCGCCCTTCCACGAAGGTTTCATCAACTCTTTGCGCAGCAGCTCCGGCGCATTCACTTTCGCGACGATCTTGCGATCGAAGTCGGTGCCTGCACCGTAGCCGAGATACTCATGTGTGGGGCGGCTGAAGCAATAAGTGCAACCGTGTATGCAGCCACGATAGCAGTTGACGGTGTAATCGAATCCGACGTCGGGACTATCGTTGTGCGTGATGATGTTACGAGTCTCGGTCTCTTCAAACACTTCGAGCGCGGCTTCGGGCGGTTCGCCGATCCATTCGACCGAATGTGTCAGCCACGGGTTAGGCGGGTTCTCTACGTACTGCATAAATCACAAAAATATTAGCCACAAAGAAGCACAAAAGGCACATAATCAGGTCAGCATTTTTTTACTGATTTTCTTGTGCTTTTGTGCATCTTTGTGGCTAATCAGCATTAGTCCAAGTCACAAAAAAGAACCGGTACTTGTCCGGATCTTCCAGAGTTACGAAACGTCCGCCCCAGCCTTCATCGACCGGCGGCTGGACGTCTGCTCCTCTTGCAATCAGCTCGTCGTAAAACGTATCAACATCCTCGACACCGACGAAGAAGTGAACGCCACGTCCTCTTCGCAACATCGTTTCGAGATGTTGGGCCAGTGTGATTCTCAGTTCACCGCCTCGAAGCTTTGCCATCGGAGGCTCGGAGTCGTTGTTGACCGACTCGACTTCCATGCCGAGCACTCCTTCATAAAAAGCGAGCGACTCCTCCAAACTGTTGACCTCAAGAAACAGCAGGTCCAGACCTGTGATCATCACACTTCCGATCTTAGAGGGTCATTACCCAGTAGAGCCCGTAAACGCCGCTGATAATCGCCATCCAGAAGGCTGCTTCCTGAAGCCGCGTGTGACCCTTAAAAGGATGGGTCAGGGGCAGCGACGCATTCACTGCAACCATTGCGCTGCGGGCCAGCATTACTCCGAACCCAATGATCATTAGCGCGAGAACAGCGAGCGGCCAGAGAAACAAAATCCACTGAAATCGCACCAGCAACAGCAAAAACACTCCGGCACTGAGGCACAGGAACGCACTCAAGCACTGACCCATAACCCCAACGTCGCGAGCCGTCGGAGTAACGACCGGAGTAAAGCCCTGGCGCGTAACGCGTGGTCGCCGTCCGGCATCATAAGAACTGCGCAAATTCTGATCTTTGAGGACGCCGTACGCTTCGTTCAACGACTTCATCTGCTCTTCGTTGCCGCCACGATCCGGATGATGTTTCGCGGCCTGTCGTTTGTACTGCCGATCGATCTCGACCTGAGAGGCCTCCTTGTTGACGCCCAAAACGCCGTAGTAGTCTTTGTTCGAATCAAACTGGCTCATCGCGAATTGCCTGATTCTAGAGGCGTGCTATTCGTTTGGCAATTGAGTGAGCAAGTTTAGAGTTCAAGCTTTAGCTTGTGCGGAGAAGCAGCCTAAAACGCTGAACTCTGAACACCGTAAATGGAGGTTTGTTTGCTTAAGGTTGAGAATCTTTCAAAGGAGTATTCCACTCCCACGGGACCACTCCGCATCGTCTCTGACGTCTCGCTTTCATTGCCGCCCGGCTCAGCGGTTTCAATCATGGGACCATCCGGCAGCGGGAAGAGTACGTTGCTGTACATGATTGGCGCACTCGAACCACCGTCGAGCGGCACCGTTACCCTAAAAGGTCAAAATCCTTTTCTGCTCAATCCGAAACAGCTCGCTGCTTTTCGTAATCAACAGATCGGGTTTGTCTTCCAGGATCATTGCCTGCTGCCGCAATGTTCCGTGATCGAAAACGTGTTGACGCCGTCAATGATCTCGACAACAAACGGAGAGCCCTCGCGGCGTGCGACTGAGCTCCTCAAACAAGTCGGGCTCGCAGAACGCCTCGATCATCGTCCTGCACAACTTTCTGGCGGCGAGAAACAACGCGTCGCTTTGGCGCGTGCGCTGATCATGAAACCGCAGCTCTTGTTGTGCGATGAGCCGACCGGAAACCTCGATCAAAAATCGGCTGCGGTGGTCGCGGATCTGCTTCTCGAAATTCACCGCCAGGCTGAAACGATCCTGATTGTAGTTACACACAGTGAGGAACTTGCCGCTCGTTTTCCCCAACGCTTTGAACTCAGGAATCAGCATCTCGAAGCACTCTGATGCAAACCACTCGTCTACTCAAGCGGAGTCTCGCGTATTACTGGCAGACCAATCTGGTTGTAGTGCTCGGTGTGGCGATCGCCGTGTCTGTGCTAGCGGGTGCACTACTGATCGGTGAGTCGGTGCGCGGCAGTCTTCGAGATCTCTCGTCGCGGCGGCTTGGTGTGACCGACGATGTGATCTCGTTTGGTGGATTTTTCCGTGAAGAACTTGCCGCCGATCTGGAACAACGCGGTCAGTTTGTCCACGGCGGCATTGGCGTTACGTGCCCGATAATCGCGCTTGAAGCTGTGGTGGTTCACGAACCGAGCAAGCGACGAGCCGGTGGAGTCAAGGTCTATGGCGTTGATGAAAGATTCTGGAGATTCAACCGTGTGGCCGGTGTCACACCACCGCAGAATCGCAATGCATTGCTGAGTGAGAGCCTGGCGGGCGAACTCGGCAGTGGTCCAAACGATTCGGTGTTGTTGCGATTGGAAAAACCTTCCGATATTCCAGTGGAATCTTTGCATGGACGCAAAGAGGATCCGGGACGGACGATTAGATTAACTGTCGCTGGCGCGCTTCCGGGCGAACAGCTCGGTGAGTTTTCACTGAAACCGCAGCACGCGGCAGTGCACGCTGTCTTTGTCTCTCTCAGTTTTCTGCAAAAGGAGTTGGAACAGGACGGCAACATAAACACGATTCTGATTGCCAGGCATTCGGGAACTCAGTCGAGTGAACAACAGAAGTCGTTTGCTGCGCTGCTCAAGAACAAGTCAACGCTTGAAGATCTCGGTCTCAACATACGAGTCCTGAACAATCAGCAAAGCATCTCGCTCGAGAGTAGTAGCAGGATTATCAACGAACACGTTGCGGCTGCGGTTGGAGAAACTGCAAAGGGCCTTTCGTTACGCACAGTTCCGGTACTCTCGTATCTCGCGAACAGTATCAACTCGGGTGATCGTTCAACGCCATACTCGCTGGTCACAGCGTTGGACGACGAGACGCTCGCAAGATTGGCGAAAGTAGCGCCAGCATCTTCACAGCACCCGCCTATCGTTCTTAACGACTGGACCGCGCGAGATCTCAACGCACAACCAGGAGACACTGTCTCACTCGAATATTATCTCTGGCACGAAGACGGTCGCCTTGAAACGAAGAAAGCCGATTTCGAGCTGGCGGCAATCGTGCCGGTCGAGGGCCTAGCTGCGGATCGTGATCTCGTCCCTGAATATCCGGGAATCACCGAATCTCAAAATCTCTCTGAGTGGGATCCGCCGTTTCCAATCGATCTGGATCGAGTCAGAAAAGAGGATGAAGATTACTGGCACCAGTATCGCACCACACCGAAGGCTTTCATTCCGCTTTCTGTCGCTCAGAACCTGTGGCAAACGCGCTTCGGAAAACTCACCTCCATCAGGATCGAATCTACTGGCAATCAACTAGCGCCTGAAGCCGTCAACAACTTCAGCGAAAGTCTCCGCCAGACTCTGGATCCGGCGCTGATGGGATTCCAGGTCATTCCCGTGCGCGATCAAGGACAGGCAGCTTCGCGCGGTGCCACCGACTTTGGTGAATACTTTCTGTATTTCAGTTTCTTTCTCGTGGTGTCGGCGCTCATGCTCACCACACTCTTTTTCAAACTCGGAATCGAGCAGCGCGCGCGTGAGATCGGCACGCTGCAGGCGATTGGTTTTTCCGATTCAGATATTCGCCGGCTCTTTCTCGCGGAAGGCACACTGCTGGCGGGGATTGGAAGTCTACTCGGGCTGGTTGGAGCAATCGCGTATGCAGCACTGTTGATGCATGGTCTGCGGACGTGGTGGGTCGGCGCCGTGGGAACAACGTCCTTGAGTCTGCACATCTCGTGGAAGTGGATGGTTGTTGGTGCAGTTGGAGGAGTAGTCGCTGCGATCGTTTGTATCTTCTTTACGTTGAGAAGACTGGGTCGATCATCGACGCGGAGCCTGTTGGCCGGATCAATTACAGAAGGATCCCCTCGCAAAGGCGCAAAGGCGCAGAGAAAACTCCTTGGCGCCTTTGCGCCTTTGCGAGGAATATTTCTCGCGATTGCCTTGATTGTCTTGGGTGTATCGCTACTAATCGCCGGCTCTCTCGATCTAATTCCTCAAGCAGCAGGTTTCTTTGGCGGCGGCGTGGTCCTGCTCATTGCAGGCGTGACCTTTATATCAGGCTGGCTCAGACGAACTAAGAAGCATGTGATTCAAGGATCCGGATGGTGGACCATCGCACGGCTCGGCTTCCGCAATGCCACGTACCGCCCAGGCCGCACCGTACTCTGCATCACACTAATCGCTTCCGCAGCATTCATCATCGTCGCCGTCGATTCGTTTCGTCGCTCGGGCGCATCAGCCGCCGATCGAAAATCCGGCACTGGCGGTTTCTCCCTCCTCGCCGAATCATTACTGCCGCTGGTCCATGATGCAAACACACCCGAAGGGCGTGAATCATTAAACCTAACCCCTGCCGATCAAGCGTTGAAAGACGTGAGCTTTGTTAACTTTCGCGTGCGACCCGGCGACGACACAAGCTGCCTTAATCTTTACCAGCCACGCAATCCGAAGATCGTCGCTCCACCGGAGTCTTTCATTCGCGATAACCGGTTTACATTTCAGAGCTCTTTGGCCACGACCGACGAAGAAAAGAACAATCCCTGGCTGCTCCTCGGTCGTCAATTCGAAAACGGAGCAATCCCCGTCATCGGCGACGCCAACTCGCTAACTTACGTGCTGCACCTGAAGGTTGGTGAAGAGTTGGTTGTAGACCACACGGCTGGTCCACTCCGTCTCCGGATCGTTGGTGCGTTGTCGGATAGTGTCCTCCAGAGCGAGTTGTTGATGTCTGAACAAAACTTCCTGCGCTTCTTTCCCGCGGAGGAAGGCTACCGCCTGTTTTTGCTGGACGTTCCGCAAACACAATCGCCCGCGGCAATCTCCACTGTTTTGGAAGATCGCTTATCAGATTTCGGTTTCGACGTAGGCTCAACCGAAGAACGACTCGCAAGTTTTCATCGTGTTGAGAACACATATTTATCGACGTTCCAGATGCTCGGTGGTCTCGGGCTCGCTCTGGGCACCCTCGGAATGGCCGCCGTTTTGCTGCGCAACGTCTTCGAACGACGCCGAGAACTGGCTCTACTGCGTGCGGTGGGGTATAACTCTTCACATTTCGCAGCGATGGTGATTACGGAAAACGTTCTGATGCTGTGCTGCGGCCTGGCAGTAGGATTTGTCTGCGCTCTGCTCGCGATTGCCCCGGTGCTCTTCGAGCGCGGGGGGCGGCTTCCAAACATGTCGCTCGGTCTGTTATTGCTAGCTGTTCTGCTCTCGGGCGCAACCGCATCGCTCGTGGCCACGCTGGCCGCTCTGCGCTCGCCCTTGCTGCCGGCTCTCCGGGCGGAGTAACGAAAAGGAGCAATCATGAGACTCACGAACAGTTTTCCTCGCAAAGGCGCAAAGGCGCAGAGATGGGTTATGGTTTTCCTTTGCGCCTCTGCGCCTTTGCGAGGGAAATCCTTCTTTGATATTTGGGCTCGTAGCCTTCATTTAGCACTATTCACTTCCTTTCTCCTCTTGAGTGTTGAAGCTCGAGCGCAGTCTGATTGGACACAATGGGGTGGTCCAACTCGCAGTTTTGTAGTCAACTCAAAAGGCCTGGCAGCTTCGTGGCCTGCAACTGGCCCACGGCAACTATGGTCACGGCCATTGGGAGCAGGACATTCCGGGATCATCGCGAGCGGTAACACGCTCTACACGATGTATAGCCAAGGTGAGCAGGAGATTGTCATAGCACTTGCCGCGGACTCCGGAAAAACTATCTGGGAATACAAATATGACGCGCCTCACGCCGGCATGAACTACGAACACGGCGTGGGACCACACTCCACACCTCTCCTGGTCGGCGATCTTCTTTACACTGTCGGCTCAACCGGCAAGCTCTTCGCACTCGACAAGAAGACGGGCAAAGTCGCCTGGTCCCATGACATGTGGAAAGAGTATGGCGGAAAGAAAATGGATCGCGGTTACTCGTGCAGTCCGCTTGCCTATAAGAATACTGTGATCCTTACACTCGGCGGACCGGGCCAGACGCTGATCGCCTTTAATCAAAAAGATGGTACGGTGGCGTGGAAGAACCAAACGCTCGACATGTCGCCCAGCACGCCGATCATCATAAACGTCGACGGGCAGGACCAACTGATCGCGTTTCTCGGAAAAGTTGTCGCCGGCCTGGATCCCAACAACGGCAACCTGCTCTGGAGCCATCCGCATGTCACGGAGTGGGGACTGAACATCAGTGTGCCGGTCTGGGGTAACGACAACCTGTTGTTCATCTCATCTGCTTACAGTGGCGGCAGCCGTGTTCTGAAGTTGACGCAGAAAGATGGAAAGACAACTGCTGAAGAACTCTGGTTTAACAACCGCATGCGCATTCACCATGGGACGGCAATTCGCATCGGCGACTACGTCTACGGATCGAGTGGTGATTTTGGACCAGCGTTTTTTGCCGCGATTAATGTGAAGACCGGCGAGATAGCGTACCAGGATCGCACGTTTCCCAAGACCAACTTCGTCCTCGCCGATGGGAAGTTGATCATTCTGGACGAAGACGGCAATCTGGCTCTTGCTACCGCAACACCAAAAGAATTGAAAGTGATCTCGAAGGCGAGTGTGTTGAAGAACCTCGCCTGGACGGCGCCGACGCTTGTCGGAACCAAATTGTATTTGCGCGACCGGCGCACGATCGCCGCGCTCGATCTCAGTTAGGCCCACAAAAAGGCACATATATGATTAAGCTTCCTTTTGTGCTTTATGTGCTTCTTTGTGGCTAATAATTTTTTCGTGGCAATAGGAGGAAACATGCGGAAAGTCGCAATCCTGGCTCTTGTGCTGTTCTCGTTTGCTGTCGTTCACGCGGAAAACTGGCCGCAGTGGCGCGGACCAGCCCTGAACGGTGTGAGTAATGAAAAGAACCTGCCTGTTAAATGGACCACCGAAGAGAACGTAATTTGGAAAGTCGCCATGCCGGGCTTGAGCGGCTCGACGCCCATCATCTGGCGCGATCGCATTTTCCTCAACGTTGCAGACGGCGACAACCTGTTTCTCTGGTGCGTGGACAAGACTAAGGGCGAAGTTCTCTGGAAGAAACCGCTCGGTAGCGGCAACGTCAAAATGCGCAAGCAAAACATGTCGTCGCCTTCCCCAGTAACTGACGGCAAAAATGTTTACGTGATGACCGGTACCGGCGTGCTCAAAGGCTTTGACTTCAGCGGCAAAGAACTATGGACCAGGGACATTCAACATGACTACGGACAGTTCGGCCTGAACTGGGGCTACGCTTCGTCGCCATTGCTGTTTGAAGATTCGCTGTACGTCCAGGTGCTTCACGGAATGAAGACTGACGATCCCTCATACGTGATGCGCATCGACAAGAAAAACGGCAAGACGCTGTGGAAAGTGGATCGCCCAACCAATGCGATTCGCGAATCACCCGACTCTTACACGACACCCGCGCTGCTTCGTTACGGAAAGACTACGGAGATCGTGATCACCGGTGGCGATTGTGTTACTGGTCATGATCCGGCGACCGGCAAGGAGCTTTGGCGCGCCAATGGTCTCAATCCTGAAAACCAGCCGTTTTATCGAATCGTCGCTTCGCCGATCGTGTTTGACGAGATCATCTACGTTCCCACGCGCGTCAAGCCGTTGCTAGCGCTCAAAGCCGGCGGACGTGGCGATGTCACCAGTTCGCATGTTTTGTGGTCCACCGTCAACGGACCTGATGTGCCGACGCCGGTGACTGATGGTAAGTATTTTTACGTCGTGAACGATAAAGGGATTATGTGGTGTCTGGATGCGAAGACCGGCGCTGAAGTTTATGGACAACAGCGCATCAAGCCCGGCACGTACAGTGGCTCGCCAGTGCTTGCGGACGGAAAGATCTACGTCACGAATGAAGATGGTTTGACAACGGTAGTCGCCGCGGGTCCAAAGTTTGAGATCCTGGCTGAGAATCCGTTGAATGATTACACTCTGAGTTCACCGGCAATTTCCGATGGACGAATCTATATCAGGACGGCACAGAACCTTTATGCTATCGGCAAGAAGTAAAACCCTCCACAGATTACGCAGATTACAGATTGTCTTTCTCATCTGTGTAATCTGTGGATCCAATCTATACGGGCAGGAATCGCAACTCGGCCGCGTCGAATTTCCGACCTCCGGATCGGAAAAAGCACAAGCACACTTTCTGCGCGGACTGGCCGCACTGCACTCCTTCTGGTACGAGGAAGCGCTCGACGCTTTTCGTGAGTCAACGAAAGTCGAGCCCGACTTCGCGATGGGCTATTGGGGTGAAGCGATGGCCCACAATCATCCGCTGTGGTCCGAGCAGGACATTGCCGCAGCCCGCCAGGTGCTCGCCAAGATTAAAGAAACACCAAAATTAACGGAGCGTGAACGAGCTTACGTTGCCGCCGTCAAACTCCTCTACGGCGAAGGTGACAAACGAGCTCGCGACGCTGCGTACTCAGCGGCGATGGAGAAGATCTATCGCACCTATCCGGAAGATCTCGACGCGTCGGCGTTCTATTCGTTGTCACTGCTCGGCATGGTAAGAGGCGATGAGAAGAGTTATCGCTTGCAGGCAAAGGCAGGAGCAATCGCGCTCGATGTCTACCAGAAGAACCCGAATCATCCCGGCGCAGCCCACTACATCATTCACGCGTTTGACGATCCCGAGCACGCCATCTTAGCTCTGCCCGCTGCGCGTCGTTACGCGAGCATCGCTCCCGAAGCACATCACGCGCGTCACATGCCGTCGCATATTTTTCTGCAACTCGGAATGTGGACCGAAGCCGCCGCGTCGAACGAGTCGGCGTGGGAATCGTCGGACACGTGGATGAAGCGCAAGAACCTTCCCGTTAGCGTGCGCGATTACCACAGTCTTCATTGGCTGCTCTACGTGTATCTTCAGCAGGGCCGCTACAACGACGCCGAGAAGTTGCTCAACCTGATGAAGAAGGTGATGTCGGAATCGACGTATGACAACAAGTTGCGCCCGGCTTACTACGAAAATAATTACGCAAACATGGCGGCGGCGTTCGTTGTCGAGACTGAAAGATGGAACCTGGCAACCGAACTCTTTCCCGCGAACAAAACGCCTGCTCCTTCCGAACAAGCAACGATGAGCGGCGCGCACGGCGGACACAGTACGACGCCGGCGCCGAGCGGTAACAACGCAACAACCGTGCGTGCGTCATCAGTAAACCTGACGCTGCCGTTTTTTGTTCGTGGTTTAGCTGCGGCTGTAGGTGGAGCTGCTGTAGAGCCGAGCATTGCGGGGTTGGAGGCCCTGCGAGGAGCACCTGGCAGATCGTCAACCCTTGAAATCCGCAAGCTGGAGGTCGCGGCGCTGAGCGCGTCGATGAAGAAGGACCACAGCAAAGCGATCGAGTTGATGAAGAAGGCGACAGCGCTTGAAGAAGAGATAGGTACACCTTATGGTCCACCCAACCTCATCAAGCCAACGCACGAACTCTTCGGCGAGATCCTTTTACGGGCGGGCAAACCTGTGGAGGCAGCCGACCAGTTCCAGATCGCATTACTGCGGCAACCGAATCGCGCGCGTTCGTTGCTGGGCGCGGCTCGCGCCGCAGCCCAAAACGGAAATCAGTCGGCCGCGCAGACAGCTTACGCAGCACTGATCGACCAATGGAAACAGGCAGACGACAGCCTGGTTGAGCTACGTGAAGCTCGAGACTACTTAAAGCAAGCAAAGCGCTAGGAAAGTTGCCTTCTCTGCGACCCCTCCGCGTATCTCTGCCTCTCTGCGGTAAACTACAACCATTCGCAATTTTACCGCAGAGGACACAGAGATCCGCAGAGATCCGCAGAGATCCGCAGAGATTATTTCTTCTCCCGCACGTCAAACGCGTAGATCGTATCCTGATCCCGCAGATACAACCGTCCACCCGCAACAACCGGATGCGCCCACGTCGGCAACGACTCTTGCGGAATGCGGAAGCGTCCCTTTTCTTTATAACCAGTCGGCGTTGCTTCAACTAACCCTACCACGCCATTTTCACTGAAGCAGTAGAGATGCCCGTCGGCATAGACGAGCGAGCCCTTGCCCACACTACGATCGCGCCATGCAATCTCGCCCGTATCAAACTTCATCGCCGTCAGAATCGCACTCGAGAACCCGTAAAGGTGATCCCCAACCAGCACAGAGCTGCTGTGGTGATTCTTCATGTCTTTGGTGAAATAGATCTCCTGCGCTTTGTTGTCAGGCTTGATCTCAACCACGCCGCCACCCGTGCCATAGTCGGAAGAGATAAACACGCGATTAGCACGCACGATCGGTGTCGCGGCGTTTGCCGTACGATTTGAGGGCCGCGCGTAGTCCCACAACAAACGTCCGTCGTTCACGTCGAGACCCACTGCGCGTTCCCCCGTGAAGAAGATGACCTGGGTGCCGCCGTTTACTTCTAACGGAATGGCCGACGAGTACCCTGCTTCGTCACTCTGGCTCTTCCAGATGACCGAACCGTTAGCTTTGTTGAGCGCAACAATCGATGCACCTGGACCACCGGCATTCACCAGGACTTTGTTTCCGATGACGAGTGGCGACTCGCTAATGCCCCATGTGATGTTCGAACCGCCGAATTCCTTCAAGATGTTTTTGCTCCAGACGATCTTGCCGGTGCGTGCCTCGAGGCACGAAAGATCTCCAGCGCCGCCGAGCGCATAAATCCGTTCGCCATCGACGGTCGGCGTTCCTCGTGGTCCGTCACCACGATCGTTATGAAAGGCGGAGCCGTGTGCAGTGGCCCATGCTTCTTTTCCGGTGGCGACGTCGAAGGCGACGACGAACTCGCGATCGCCGCGCAGTCCCATTGTGTACAACTTGCCGTTGGCAACTGAAAACGAGGAATAGCCACGTCCCGCGCCCGCGGCTTTCCAAGCAAGCGCGGGCCCTTCTGCCGGCCACTGTTTGAGCAGTCCGGTTTCTTTCGAAATACCATCACGATTTGGTCCACGCCATTGCGGCCAGTTCGCACCCGGTTGAGCGGCTGCGTGGACCACACCTACCAACGAAACGATTGCCAGTAATAACACCCGCATGCTTTTCATTCTGATCTCCTTCGTGTGCAAGAAGCTAAAGGTTGTAAGGGGAGACACGAAAGATTTCTGCTTACGACTGCGGTTTGAAGTAAAGCACCAAACCGCCACCAACAGCAGCTAAAACAAAACCGAGATAGAGCAACGGATTAGGCGAAGTCTTTGGCGGATGCAGCCACATCGAGTACAGCACGTTCACTAGCGGCGCTCCCGCGAATACCAGGGGCATCACGTACGTCGGCAACCCGCCCGACCTGAAAGCAAAGATGATGCAAACGGCTCCGGCGGCGCCCAACGTGCCGGCAATCGTAGCGCCGACTGAGCCCTTCATCGTAAACCCGTTGAGTTGGCCCTGAGAAGCAAGAGTGATCACAGGAACCAGTACACCAATCAGGAAGTAAGCGATACCCACACACAACAGGGCGCGCATTGGATTACCGAGCTCTACCTGGCCGCGATGCAAAGCGGGACCGTACAATCCCCACGAGAGCGCGGCGCCGAGAGCAAAAAGGATCCAGAGCATTAGCACCTCCGAGCGTTGAGATAAAGAAGCACAAAGCAGGAGAAGTTTTAGCGTTCCTTGCTTTAAGTCATTTGATGCTTCATGTGCTTCTTTGTGGCCAATTACTTTGTGGCAAAACTGAAACTAAGAAAAGACTTTCGCCGTAAGTCATTTGGTCTCGCGCATTCTAACACCTGAGACTTAGACATAGCAGCAAGTGATTTGCTAAGGTCTGCCGAACACACGAGTTCAATCCAAAATCTCGAACGGGGAGCACCAAAATCTTGAAGTCGAACCTTCTAATCGTTCTCTTTCTCTTGCTGCCGGTTGCGGTCGTTGCACAAACTCATCGCGCATCACTGCGCGGAACTGTTTACGATCCCAATCAGGCCGGAATCCAGGGGGCGAATATTACGTTAACCAATTTGGAGATCGGTGAAATTCGCAACACGACAACAAACAGCGATGGCGAGTACGTGATCGCATCTCTTCCCTCTGGCGAGTATCAGATTAGCGTCGAGACGGGAGGGTTTCGGAATCACAGTCAGAAAGTCGTGCTGCTCGTTAACCAGGATCAGCGATTGGATTTAACCCTTCGCATTGCCGGTCCCTCCATCGCAGATGAGATCTTGACTGACGTTCCCCTATTGCAGAAGGATTCGGCTTCACTCAGCACGGTAATCGAGAACCGTCAGGTCACTGGTCTACCGCTCGATGGACGTAATTTTTTCGAGCTGAGCTTGCTCGTTCCCGGTGCCGTGCCGCCCGCACAAGGCTCAGCGGGATCGGTCCGCGGTGACTTCGCATTCAGTGTCAACGGAGCGCGCGAAGATGCTAACAACTTTTTGCTTGACGGTGTTTACAACGTCGATCCGAAACTCAACACGTTCGGCGTGCGGCCGTCGGTTGATGCGATCCGAGAGTTTCAAATGCTGACCAGCACTTACGACGCCTCATTCGGCCGCAATCCGGGCGCGCAGGTAAACGTCATCCTGAATTCCGGTTCGAACGATTTTCACGGCTCACTTTTCGAGTTTCATCGCAACGCAGCGCTTGATGCACGCAACTTCTTCGCGCCCGCCTCGGAACCCAAGCCAAAGTACATTCGCAACCAATTTGGCGGCGCTTTAGGTGGTCCAATCAAGCGCAATCGCACGTTCTTCTTTGCCGACTATGAAGGCACACGTTCACGCGAAGGGATTACGCGCATCACGAACGTCCCGACAGCCCTGGAACGAGCCGGCAACTTCTCGCAGACTATTTTCGGAGTTCCGACTAATCCATTCACCGGCGAACCATTCGACAACGATACAATTCCGGACTTTTTTATTAATCCTGTCGGCCGTGCGATCGCTGCGCTTTATCCGTTGCCAAATCGCAACGTGCCGTTTGAAAACTTCGTCTCGTCGCCGACATTGCGTGACGACAACGACAGCTTCGACGCGCGCGTCGATCATTACCTCAGCAGCCGGGCAAATCTCACGTTCCGATACAGCTTCGGCGACCGCGATCTGTTTGAACCTTTTACTGGTCCAACGTTCTCACTCGTTCCAGGATTCGGGGACAGTGTGAAACGTCGCAGCCAGAACGGCATGGTCGCGCTGACGATGGTGCTGACACCAAATCTCGTCAATGAAAGCCGGGTGGCACTCAGTCGAGTCGCAGCCTCCGTGACTCAAGAGGCGAGCGTGCTAAATTCCGATGTTGGTTTACCGGCTATTTCACCGCGGGCCCGTGACCTGGGGCTGAGTTTTATTACCATCACTGGCTTTTCGCCGTTGGGCGACGAAGGCAACAACCCGCAAAACAGCGTCACGAACGTTTACCAGTTTCTGAACAATGCGAGTTATGTGAGCGGCGGTCACCTAATCAAGTTCGGCGTTGATTTTCGTTTCTCGCAACAGAATGCTTTTCGCGACGTTGAGTCGCGCGGGCGGCTTCAGTTTTCACCTTTCGGACAGATCACAGGCAATGCGCTCGCTGATCTGTTACTCGGCTTCCCATTGCTGACCAGCGTTGCGCGCGTGGATAATCCACAACAGATTCGTACGGAGAGTTATAACTTTTTCATCAACGACAGCTATCGCGTCACGCCTCGACTGACACTCACCGGCGGGCTGCGTTATGAATACAACTCGCCGCCTGTCGATGCTGACGATCGTGCAAATATTTATGACGTCGCGTCACGAAGTCTGATCCAAGTCGGTACCAATGGAGTTCCGCGCAGTGGTTTCGAAGCTGATAAAAACAACTTTGCGCCGCGCGTCGGATTGGCCTGGTCCGCTAACGAAAAGACTGTACTCCGAGGTGGGTACGGCATCTACTACGATCAGTCGCCACTCGCGCCGGCTGAGGCGCTCTACTTTAACTCGCCGTTCTTCGATAACAACATCTTCTTCTCAGTGCCCGGTCTGCCGCTGACGCTGAACGACCCGTTTCCGTCGTTCTTCCCGGTCCCGTTGCCGGATTCTGCACTCTCCATTCAGCGCGATCTCCGCACCGGTTACATGCAGCATTGGAACTTCACCGTTGAACGACAGATCGCAGGCAGCAGCGTGATTGAACTTGCTTACGTCGGCTCGAAAGGAACGAAACTCTTAACGGCGCGCGACATCAACCAACCGCAACCAAGCGTGTTGCCGCCCGGACTACCGTTCGTGCCGCGACCTGATCCATGTTTTGATGACGTCAATCTGCTGGAGTCGCGCGCCAATTCTAATTACCACGCATTACAGGCACGCTATCAGCAACGGCTCGCGCGCGGCTTCTCCGGGCTGGTTTCGTATACATGGTCCAAGTCGATTGACGACGCTTCAAACTTCTTCAGCAGCGCGGGGGATCCAAACTTTCCGCAGAATAGTTTTAACGTCGCTGCCGAGCGCGGGCGTTCGAATTTCGACGTGAGGCACCGGTTGTCGGCGAGTTACTCTTATGCGCTGCCGTTTGGCAAAGGCCGGCAATACCTTGCGGATGATGGCTTGCTATCGACAGTGCTGAGCGGTTGGGAGACCTTCGGAATCGTGACGCTTCAGTCAGGCCGGCCGTTCACAGTGGCCTTGCTTTCGGAAATCGACAACAGCGGCACCGGTCGATCGATTCTCGGCTTCGGCAACAACGATCGACCTAATCTCGTTGGAAATCCTGAGCTTTCAAACCCAACGACGTCGCAATGGTTCAACACCGCGGCCTTCACTTTCTCTGCTCCGGGAACATTCGGAAATGCGGGCAGAAATATTCTGGACGGACCGGGCTTTCAGAACGTGAACGCGTCACTCGTGAAGAACACTACTCTGACCGAGGGTGTGATTTTGCAGTTCCGCACCGAGGCCTTCAATCTCTTCAACCATCCAAACTTCAACCTGCCGGACAACTTCCTCGGCTCCCCGACGTTCGGACGGATCACATCCGCACGCGACCCGCGGCGTATTCAGTTTGGGTTGAAGCTGTTGTTCTAAGCCACGATTGAGCCAAATCAACGCGGATCGCGCAAAGAGCCGGGGGCGAAGGCTAAGGTTTGATCAGGTTCGAACTAGAAAAGCAATATCGGGATGTAAAGCTACGAGCGCAACATCCAGGGTTGCGAGTTGTGCTCTGTGACGACGGGACAATTCTGCCAACCAAGCATCGGTCACCTGTTTCGACCCAGCCAGGCTGGCGAACCCGACTTCTCGATAACTAAAACCGTCATTCCAAAAGACGTGATCCGGCATACTATGAATCGCGTTGAGCACCGTCCATGCAGCCGCCGCGCTGTTGTCTTGCGCGACCTTCATATGGACGCGCAGCAACGTACCTTCGGTGATCGCGCACGTCGCAAACGGTTGTACTTGCGAATCGAACCAGCGCTGAACGGGATTGTGGAATTCGTGGGTGTCGATTGCCAGAGCTACTAAGAGATTTCCATCAAGCAACCACATTAGAGAGTCGCATCAGTTTCCGATTCTATGCGGGCTACGTCTGCTGAGGTAAAAGGTATGCGACCTTTGGATGTGGGAAAGCCTCGTTTGCTCCGGACAAGTGGAGCCTGTTGAGAAGGAACCGTCGCTCCGTTGCGCAAACGCGCCACGATAAAGCGGAGTAATTCTTCCTTCTTGTCCTGTGGTAGTGATTCGACCGCGGCTTCAATTTCAGCAAGAGTGTTCACGACGATGACAATAACACGCGACTATTGCTGCAAACAACCAATCGTTGGACTGAGCCACGGATTTACGCAACGGACACGCTCAATCCGCGGAATCCGTGTGCATCTGCTGCCGATCGTCGTAATACTTGTATTGGGCCGAGAGCAGAATGTCTGATTCGTCGGGGGTGGGTTGTTGCTGAACCATCGTGCCGTCGAGTTGCTCGTAGAGCGGTGGCGGGATCTCCGCAAACTCCGACATTGGTCCATAGATCGAATCGACACCTTCCTTAAACACGTCGCCAATCAACAGATTGATGATGTGCACGCGCTCGTCAGGATACTTGCGCAGGAAACCCGAGAAGCTGAATCCGTCGTTGTAGAACGCATAGACCAGCTTGCGCATCGACTCGATGCCGCGATCGAGTTTCGCCTGATACTGACCAAGGCGCGCCGCGGAGAAGTCGTTGTGATTGAATGCATCGTGAATGGCATCGGCAGCCAATTCCGCCATCTTCAGCGCTAACAAAACTCCTGAAGAGTAGATCGGATCCAGAAAGCCGTAAGCATCGCCAATGATAATAAAACCATTACCGGCATTGTGTTTTGAACGATATGAGTAGTCGAGGATTGAATAGATCTTATCGACGCGAGTTCCATCGCCCACGCGCCTCCGGACTGCTTCACACTTCTCAATCTCTTCGTGAAAGATCTTCGCCAGGTCCTGGCCACGGTTCTTCAAAAGGTATTCGGGATTCGCGACGATACCTACACTCGTGATGTCGTTCTCGAGCGGGATATACCAGAACCATCCACCACTGCCCGGTTCAGTGCGTAACACCAACGTGGCGCCACCATTCAAATCCGGCTCGCGATGCGCGCCTTTGAAATAGGAATACAGCACCGCCTTCTTCAGTTTCGGATCACGTACGCGCCAGCGGAACTTGTTCGAGAGCATCGCCATCTGCCCGGTAGCATCGACGACAACGTTCGCGAAAAACTTCTCGCGCGTGCCGTCCTGCATCTGCACCTCGACGCCAACAGCTTTATCTCCTTCAAACAGTACCTGCTTCACCAACACGCCCTGATGCACGACCGCGCCCTGTTCAGCAGCATGGTTGATGAGCATGTGATCAAACTGCGCACGCGTCACCTGCCACGTTACGGCGCTTTCATGATGCACAGCTTCGAAGAAATAGAACGGTCGTGACTCTTTGCCGGCAGCGTTCGCAAACTGGACGCTGTACTTGCGTACGAAAGGACTCTCTTTCAGTTTCTCGAGCAGACCTAAACGACGAAAGGTCCAATAAGTGTCAGTCATCAACGATTCGCCGATGTGATGACGCGGAAATATTTCCTTCTCAAAGAGAATCACCTGGCGACCCTCGCGCGCCAGAATGCCGGCAACGGAACTGCCTGCGGGTCCACCACCCATTACTATGACGTCAAACTTATTTGTGTTCATGCGTAGCGTACGGTTCTCAATTCAGGTTCGAAAAAATCGAGGAGAAAGTGATCGACTTCCAAAAGACCACGACGCGTAAGCGAGATCATGCCGTTTTGACGTTCGAGCACATTCTTATCTTCCAGTCCTTCGTAAACAGGTTGGAATTCTTTCCAAACATCCACGCCAAACTTGTTCTGAAAGTAAACGGTGTCAAGCCGCCCGGTTTTTAACTGCAAGACCATCTCGCGAATGAGCCGCTGTTTCGGGGTCAGCGATACAGCGCGATACAGCGGCAGACGATCCTCGTTAAGGATGCGCACATACTCTTCGAAGTTGTGCGCGTTCTGGAAATTAACTCCGCCAAAGTGAGAAAACGACGAAACACCAATGCCGATCATGTCGCCGCCATGCCACAGCGCGTCCCTGTAAATGAACCGGCAAGACTTTTTCTTCGTCGCTACAATGTCGGTTCCCGCAATTTCGTAGTCGTGCGCAATAAACTGCTCAAACGCGTAATTAAGCCAGCTGCGTTTAGTGTCCCAACCCGCAATAGGTGATGCGACGCCCTTCTTCAAAATGTCCTGAGAGATTACCGTGTTGTAGGGCAGCTCCATCTGGTAGATTGTGATCGAATCCGGCGCGAGATCGATCGCGCGCTGGACTGTGTCCCGCCACTTCTCTTCGGTCTCGCCGATCATCCCAGCGATGAGATCGATGTTGATCTGTGGGAAGTCAACTTCACGCGCCCAGTCGTAAGCGCGATAGATCTCGGGTGACAGGTGAGCGCGGCCGTTTGCCGCGAGGACCTCGTCGTCGAAGTGTTCGATACCAAGACTGAGCCGCGTCACTCCGATCTCTTTTAGTGTTTGGAGTTTCGACTTTTGCAGCGTGCCTGGTTCACATTCGAACGTGACTTCTTCCGCATTTTGCCAGCTCACGTGACGATTCAAACCATCGACGAGATAACGCAACTGTTTGTCGCTGATGTATGAAGGCGTGCCGCCGCCGAAATACGCGAACCGCAGTTGCCGTCCCTGAAAAGCCGGCATGCGGCTGTAAAGTTCGTTCTCTTTGATCAGCGCGTCGAGATAGATCTCTATCTCAGAAGCATTCTTGTCCGTGTAAACTTTGAAGTAACAAAAGTGGCAGCGCTTTCGGCAGAACGGGATATGAAGATAAAGACCTAAAGGATCTTCGACTCTGGGCGGCTGGTTGAGCGCATCGAGAACTTCGGAAACAAACTCAGGCTTCCACTGCGAGAACGGCGGATAGTTTGAGACAAAATAATTTCCTACTTCAGTTCTGGTTTGGGCGATGTCTACCGTCATTGCATCTTCTTCTGGCGGACATGTCTTGCCAGAGCCTGGTCATCAAAGTTAGCACCGGTCTTAAGAATTGCCAAATCTGAAGTTTAGAGTTCAGCCTTTAGGCTGCTGCTTTAACACGCACAAGCTAAAGCTTGAACTCTAAACTTAAGGACAACGTTATTACGGGCTAACGTGTTGATAGGTTGCGTGGTTCTGACCTCGCGTTGTATAGAAAGCTGATGCCCCCACGAGCTGGATTCACTTTTTCGCACGCCCGCAACTATTTACCGTACCTCATCTTACTGTTGGTTTTCGTAGCCGGCGTTTGGCTGATCCTCGCTGCGGGCTCACGCCTGCATCCTGCAACTCCGCCCGCGACAACAACCGATCCGGTATCGGCGACTGGAGTCATCTGGGAAAACTTCAGGACCCCTCTCAGCATTCTCCTTATGCAGATAATCGTGATCCTGACGCTCGCAGGATTGTTTCGCCGGTTGTTTCGCGAGATCGGTCAGCCACCCGTGATGGGCGAGATGATCGCGGGCATCGTGTTGGGTCCGTCGGTGCTGGGCCTGTTCTTTCCGCAGGCGATGGTATTTCTCTTTCCCGCCCCTTCGTTGGAAACGTTGCGACTACTCAGTCAAATCGGTGTCGTGCTCTTCATGTTTATTGTGGGCATGGAGCTGGACGTCAGGCATGTACGAGAAAAAGGATCCGCAGCGCTGATGATCAGCCACGCGAGCATCATCGTGCCTTTTCTTCTCGGCGCGGCCCTTTCACTTTTTCTTTATCAAGAACTCGCGTCGCCAGGAACCTCTTTCAACGCATTTGCGTTATTCATCGGGGTTGCGATGAGCATCACCGCTTTTCCGGTGCTCGCCCGGATCCTTGAAGACCGGGGCATGACCCAGACTCATCTCGGCTCGATCGCGCTCACATGTGCTGCCGTTGACGACGTCACTGCCTGGTGCATCCTGGCACTAGTGATTGCGCTGGTGAAAGCGATGGGTATCGGGATCTCCGCGATCACCATCGTCCTGACACTGATTTTTGCAGCCGTCATGTTCTTTGTGGTGCGACCGCAGTTAGGTCGGCTAATCAAAGAGCCCGACTCGCAGCTTCACAGGCGCCGGTTGATTCCGATTATCCTGGCATTTGTTTTTGCCTGTGCGCTGCTGACGGAAACGATCGGTATTCACGCATTATTCGGTGCTTTCGTGGCTGGAGTAGTAATGCCTCCGGCAACGGAGTTCAGGATCTTTCTCAAGGACAAGCTCGAGGCCTTCGGTTCCTATGCGTTGCTTCCGCTCTTCTTTGCTTTCACAGGCCTGCGCACGCAAGTCGGACTGTTGAACGAGCCGCAAGACTGGCTGTTGTGCGCCGTGATTATCCTGGTCGCGATTGCAGGTAAACTCGGCGGAAGCATGTTGATGAGTCGCTGGACGGGAATGAACTGGTCGCAATCGTTCTCGATCGGCGTACTCATGAACACGAGAGGGTTGGTTGAACTGGTAGTGCTGAATATTGGCTACGATCTTGGTATTCTCTCGGGGCGAATTTTTACGATGATGGTGTTGATGGCACTCGTAACGACATTTATGACGGGACCACTGCTGGCGCTCGTCGCAAAACCAGAAGAGATCTGGCGCAAAGGCGCAAAGGCGCAAAGTTAAGAAGGAGAACAGTGATGACAAGAAAGACGTTGTTGATAGCCGCCGTGACTATGACTTTGTCAGTGCTCGCCTTCGCGGCAACGAAACCAAACTTCAGCGGCACTTGGACCATGGATCGAGCGCGTAGCTTTGGTCTGCCCGGAAACATGAACCAGACCCTCACCATCACACACAAAGACGATCAGATCCAATTGGAAACAAAACTCATCCAGCCCGACAACGAACGAGTCGTGAAAGACACGATCATTCTCGACGGCAAGGAACACGAGTTCACGCCTGTAGTACCTCCCAACCAGCCGCCGGCGAAAGGTAAGCGAACCGCCGTTTGGTTGCCGGGCGATAAGGGGATTCAGGTGACTGAAGTGACGACTGCTGAGACGCCGAAAGGACCGGTCACTACCCAGTCGGTGAGGAAATGGACCATCACGGCCGAGGGCGAGTTAGTGATCGATATTTACGTCGATAATCCGAATATTTCTTACGAAGCAAAACGGATCTTCAGGAAGCAGTAAGAAACGAGCCACAGATCAACGCGGATGACGCGGATCAGAAATTTCGATCCGCGTCATCCGTGTTTTATCCGCGGCTTATTTTGCCGAGATATCGTAAGCGGCCATCTCGGTTGAGTTGCGGACGAGCAACCGCCCACCAGCGATCGCCGGATAGTTCCACGTCTGGCCCTTTAGTGCCGAGAAGCGCGCCACTTCGGTGTATTGACTAGGCGTCGCTTTTACTAACGCGATCTCGCCTTCGACGCTGCTTACGATCAGGTGTCCGCCAGCGAGCAATACCTGGCCGTGACCATACCGTCCCTCTTTCCATTTCCGTTCGCCCGTATTCACGTCCAGGCAAGCCAGGATTCCTTCATCGAGACCGTACACGTAGCCGTTATGAAGAACTGAGCTGTTGAACTTGTTCTTCATATTGGTGTTTTCCCAGATCGTGGTCGCCGTGTAATTGTTGCCGCTGCCTTTGACTTCAACCAGCGCTGCACCTTTTCCGTAGCCGGACGAAATAAAGAAACGATTCTGATCGACGAGGATTGGTTGCGAGGCATTGATGCCCATATCCGTGTCCCATGGATAACTCCACAGCAGCGATCCATTTTCAGGAACAAGTCCGAGAACGCGGGACGCGCTGACAACAACGATTTGGCGACGCCCGGCGAGTTCAACGAGCATCGGCGAAACATAAGCTTGGGTGTCGTTAAGCGCTTTCCACACCGGCGCGCCCGTCATCTTGTTGTAAGCGACCACAGATTTGCCGGAGGTGCCTCCCGGAAGCACGATCACTTTGTCATCGACGATGAGCGGCGATGCGGCCATGGCCCAGGGAAGATTACTCGCCTGATTATCGGAGAGAATGTTTTTGCCCCAGATGACCGCGCCAGTGCTGGCATCGAGACAGCGCAACTCGCCGGTTGCGCCCAGCGCATAAATTCGGCCCTGGTCCCAAGTGGGAGTGGCGCGTGGTCCATCACCGGTTGAATCCGTGAACTCCGCATTCCATTTCTGAGCCCACAGTTCACGACCGGTTCCCAGGTCGTAAGCCGCGACAACCTCCTGGTTTCGTCTCTGCTCGATCGTGTAGGCCCTGCCTTCGGCAACAGCGAAAGAGGAGTGTCCGACACCGATCGGTTGTTTCCAGATTACTGGTAATCCGTTGGCGGGCCAGTTCGTCAAGACTGGTGTTTCGTCATACTTGCCATCACGTTTGGGACCGCGAAAGGTGGTCCAGTAGCTTCGCGAAGCCGTAGGCTGAGTCGCCGCTGTTTCAGTCGGTGACACCGAAGCACTCGCTTGCGGAGACGGGCTCGCCGCAGCAACCGGCGCAGTCGATGCGGGAGCTTGAGCGGCTTGTTGTTGGCGATGTTGTTCAACTGCTTCGTCGTGCGCCCGCCTTGTGCCGGCCCGACTCCACGAATTGAACATTTGGACGTAGAAGATTCCAATGAGAACGATGAGGAGACTACCGATTACCTTCCTGATCGGGGTATGGATCGGAGGCGTGCGACTGAGCCAAAGCAGCACGAGGCCAAGGGGCGGAAGCAGAATGCACGTGACAATCAGCACCGGAAGAGAGTTGTACCACGGCTCCGCCGTTTGTTGCTCAAACATATACCAGGACCCCTTTCTGATCTGTGTGTTTGATTTGGAAACGTCTCAGGTCGTCAATTATTAACTTTAGACGCCGGGCAGGCAAGAATGTTTCCGGGTATTCTCTGCGGCTCTCTGCGTACCTCTGCGTTAAAATTCCTGTTAACGCAGAGGCCGCAGAGGTACGCTGAGAGCCGCAGAGAAAGACGCTTAGCTTCCTATACATTAGCTTCCTATACAGTAGATGTTCTTTTCGCCGCGAATGAAGATTCTGCCGTCCGCGATCGCCGGAGACGCATACACCGGCTCTCCAATCGAATTCGTCCCGAGGATCTCATGCTTCGGACCTGACTTCACGATAAACGTGTCGCCATCTTCGCTGGTCATGAGAATCTTTCCTTCAAACGCAACGGGAGAGGCCGTGAAAGTCGCTGGGATGGGAATTCGTCCGCCTTCGTATTTCACTTCTCCGGTCTTTGCGTCGATGCAGGTAAGAATGCCACGGTCGGTCGTTAGATAAAGATAGTCGCCATACAGGATCGGTGACGGAACATACGCCGTACCTTTGGCATATTTCCAGGGCACGTTAGGTGTACCGGTGAGATCCCCGTTTTGGCCTAAACGAATCGCCAGCGCGATCTTTGCCGGAAAGCCCGCGACCAAAAACACCATCTCATTGTTTGCTACCGGCGACGGAATCGCATTGCTCTCGACGCCCTTGTGACGCCACAGTTCTTTTCCAGTCGCGGGATCGTACGCGATAACTGCTTCGGTTCCGCTCGTGATCAACTCCGATCGCGTTGACGTGCGCACCAGCAAAGGAGTGGACCAGCTTACCTGCACCTTCCGCGGAGTTCTCCAAGCCTCTTTGCCAGTCTTCTTGTTGACCGCAACGATGAACGACGATGCGCCGTTCTCTTCGTCGCACTGCACGATGACGAGATTGTCAAACAGGATGGGTGACGTGCCGGTCCCCATGCCGACGGTGCCGAGATTTCCAAGCTGCGCTTTCCACGCCAGCTTGCCCTTGAAGTCGTAGGCATACAGACCTTCCGTACCGAAGAACGCATACACCATCTTGCCGTCAGTAGCCGGTGTCGATGCAGCATACGAACTCTTGCGATGACGATTGTCGTATGGCGTGCCTTCCCATGCAGTCGCCTGCCAGAGGATCTTGCCAGTGTCGCGATCGAGCGAGATTACTTTGAACGTGTGTTTTCGATCGGCGCCGACGCTGTCCGGATGGAGAAACTCTTTATCACCCTCCAGGACGTGCTTCACGGCCTTAGCTCCGGGCACCACCGGTCCTTCAATCGCAGTCGTCAGAAATACTTGTTTGCCCCAAACGATCGGCGATGAATGCGCGCGGCCTTCGATTGACGTCTTCCACTTGATGTTCTTGGTTGGGCTCCACTCTGACGGAAGATTTTTCTCGTTGGAGATGCCAGAACCATCCGGGCCTCTCCACTGCGGCCAGTTCCCTGCTGAGGCGTTGTACGCGAGCGAGTTGAGCGCCGCGAAAAAGATCCCAAGACTAAGTACTAAAGCAATTCGGCGTGATAGTTTCACTGGACTATTCCTTCCTATTTATTTTCCAGACCTGTTATTCGATACAGGACCTTCTCCGAAAGCAAACAGGTGCGTGATCCCGCGCACAATCAGCAGACCATCTGAAATCGCCGGTGTGGCCATCATGACTTCACCAACCGGGTTCTTCGCGAGCAGCTCGTACTTCGGCCCCGCCTTCACTACGAAAACGTCGCCATCTTCACTCGAAAAGTAAAGCTTTCCGTCAGAGGCAACTGGTGAGGCAGTAAACGCGCCGCCAGTTCCACCTAAACGTTCCTGGTAAACACGCTCGCCGGTCTTGGCGTTGTAAGCAGTCAACACACCCTGATTCGAGCAGGTGTAAAGCAAGTCGCCGTAGACGATCGGAGTGGGCATGTATGGACCACCGCGCTGCTTGCTCCACGCAATGAACTCGCTCGATTCCTTTCCATCCTTCAGCGTGAGGTCGCCGCTGCCGCCCGGTCGAATCGCATAAATTGGCTGGATCGGTGCATAACCACTCGTCACGAAGATCAGGTCGTGTGCTACAAAAGGTGTTGGGGTTGTTATTTCGGACATCGGCCCCAGTCGCCACAATTCTTTTCCAGTTTCGGGATCGTAGGCACGAATCGCTTTGGGTCCACTAGTGATCAGTTCAGCGCGCAGCTTGCCTTCGTAAACTGTCGGCGAGCCCCACGAAGGGATCTCCTCACGCGGAGTTTTCCACACTTCTTTTCCGGTTTTGATGTCGTAAGCAGCGATGAAAGAATTCTTTTGCAGGTCCGCCTGAACGATCACCAGATTCTTGTATATGGTGGGCGAGCTGCCGTACTCCCATTGATAATCGGGATCGTAGAACCATCCGGCATCGAGCACACCGAGATCAGTTTTCCAAAGCTGCTTTCCATCGAGATCGTATGCAAAGAGACCTGCGGAACCGAAATTTACGATCAGGTATTTTCCGTCCGTCACGGGTGTCGAGTCCGCGTGCGTAGACTTAGGGTGACGCTTCACTTTGGGCATACCGTCGAAGGCGGTGCGCTCCCAGAGGATCTTGCCCGTCGATTTATCGATCGCGAACACCTTCCAGGCATGCTGCGGATCGTCTTTGACCGGTTCGACGTCGCCATAAAGTCCAAACCGGGTTTCATCTTTTGCTGCACTGCTAACCGCGGTGCTTACAAAAACCTTGTTACCCCAAACAACGGGGCTCGAGTGTGCGAGACCGGGGATCCGTGTTTTCCAGCGGACGTTCTGTGAAGTAGACGGGTCCCATTTCACGGGCTTCGGTTGGCCCTCAGTCACTCCGGTCGCGCCTGGACCACGAAACTGCGGCCAGTTCTGTGCTCGCGCGGTGGTTATACCCACGGCAAGGAGAATAAAAGCAAGTATCAATGGTTTCATGGCTGGACCTCAATCCGCTTCATTTGATTCGTCGTTTGTCCCTGCTTGAACGTCAATCCGGCAACCTTGCCACCCTCGACGTTGAACGTCAGAGTAACTCCATCAAATGCCAGTGGCCGGAAAGTCGTTTTGTCGAGCGGCATCAATGCCAGTTCCTGCCGTCCAAATCCTGTGGCAAAGAGTTTTCCGTCCCTGGTGGTCATCGTGAGCTCGGGACCTGTGTCTCCCTTGTATTTGCCGGCGTACGACTGGAGCGTAGGAGCGTCGATTGCGAGCGGAGGCTGCGCGCCGGCCTTCCTCAACATCTCGATGATGGCGGCATTCTTCTCGTTTCCCTCTGACACAGCAAGCGCAAGCGTCAGAGTCTCTGGTTTGAGTGCACCGCTGTCGAGCGCTATCTTTACCAGTTCCGGATTACTTTCGCGCGTACCTTCCATCAAAACATCTTCAACATCAGAGCCCTTTTGCACCAGCAAACGCACGACTTCGAGGTGTTTGCCGTTGAGCGCCCACGTCATCGCCGTCGCACCGTAAAAGGTATCTTTTACTTTCACGTCAGCACCGCGGTCGGTCAGCACTTTCGCCACTGCCACGTTCCCACGCTCCGCGGCTTTGAATAGCGCGGTCGCGCCGTAGCGAAACTTCGCATTCACATCAGCGCCACGATCGAGCAACGAAGTCACAGCCGCCGCGTCGCCCTTGCGCACAGCTTCGTAAAGCTGATCGTTGAGCTGCTGTTTTGGATTGGTAGTGCTTTGTTGAAATAACAGCGCCAGCAGCGAAAAGAGGAAGACCTTTTGCAGCACCAACATGATTTTTCCTCGCGGTGAACGAAAAAAGGACCGCCACAAAGAAGCGCAAAAGGCACAAAAAGTCAGCGCAGACCTATTTTGTGCTTCTTGTGCTTCTTTGTGGCCAGCAAACGGAACCTGCTAGAATTCAGAAAATTTGTAAACGCAGCAACGTGAGCTTACGTATTGTACATCCTTAAGGTTGCAAGCGCGCATATACTTCTAAATCGCTTTTCCACTTTCGGATGACGGGCCTCCAAAATGACTAATCTCATCTCCATATATTTGAACCTTTGTCTTGCTTTTTTGGTCGCCGGTCCAAGTGATTGGGCCGAATGGCGTGGACCCGCTCGTGACGGCGTCTCATCGGAAAAGAACCTGCCGGTGAAATGGTCGCCAACTGGTGACAACCTCGCATGGAAAGCACCCTACGGGGGCCGCTCGGCGCCCATCGTCATGGGCGATCGAGTTTACCTGCAAAACACGGCCGGCAAAGGCGAGACGCTGCAAGAACGACTCATGTGCTTTGACGCTGACTCCGGGAAGCTTCTCTGGGAACATCGCTTCAATGTGTACTTAAGCGACGTGCCCCCGCATCGAGTCGGTTGGGCGTCTCCGGTTGGTGATCCTTCCACGGGAAACATTTACGTGTTTGGCGTCGGCGGCAACTTGATTGGTCTCACTCGTGATGGAAAAGTTTTATGGGAACGTTCGCTCGGTGAAGACTTCGGCTTATTGACAACGCATGGCGGCCGCACAGTCTCGCCCATCATTGACGGCGATCTGGTTATCGTTAGCGGCGTCACCTTCCAGTGGGGTAAGCACGGAGGCGGCGCGCACCGCTTCATGGCGTTCGATAAGAAAACCGGTGAGACTGTTTACGTCAGTGCTCCGGGAGGCCGTCCCTACGACACGACGTATGCGCCTCCGATTATTGTGAATATCAACGGAACGCGCCTGCTCATTCAGGGAGCCAGCGATGGTGTGGTCCATGCTATCAAGCCACAGACAGGCGAGCCGGTCTGGAAGCATGAAATCAGCAAACGCGGGCTCAACACGGGAGTCGTCGTACACGGAACGACTGCCATCCTCACGCACAGCGAGGAAAATCTCGACTCGAGCGAGATGGGAATGATAATCGCGGTTGACGCAACAGCAAAAGGCGCGATCACAAAAGAACAGATCAAGTGGGCTGTGTACGGCTGGCAGGGCGGATTTTCATCGCCAGTGCTCGATGGCGACCGTGTTTATCATATCGATAACGGCGCCAACATCGCTGCCTTCGATGTAAAAACCGGCAACCGACTCTGGCTGCAAAATCTCGGAACCATTCAGAAGGCGTCGCCGGTGCTGGGCGACGGCAAGCTGTATGTCGGCACTGAAAATGGAAAGTTCTTTATCCTCAAACCGAGTGCGACCGGATGTGAAATTCTCGATCAGGATCAATTGGGAACCGAGGCCCAGCCCGAAGCCATCATCGCGTCGCCGGCGATCTCAAATGGTCGCATTTACGTCGTCAGTGATTCCGGTCTCTACAGTTTTGGTAAAAAGGCAAGCCAGAGTTCATCGGAGAAACCAGCGGCCGCAGTTGGAACGCCCGTGAGTTCGAATTCGGTAACTCACGTACAGGTCGTGCCGACGGAACTAATCCTGAAAGCGGGCGACAAAGTAAGTTTCCGCGCCCGGCTCTTTGACGGGCAAGGTAATTTTATTCGCGAAGAACCGGCGGCAACATGGTCGCTCGAACAACTGAAAGGCACTGTGGAGAATGGCCAGTTCACAGCAGGCGCCGATCCGATGGCTCAAGCCGGTTGGGTTAAAGCTACAGTCGAGGGCGTAACCGGTACAGCAAACGTCCGCATCTTTCCTCCACTACCCTGGAGTGAAAACTTCGACTCGTATGCCGTCAACACACTTCCACCAACCTGGGTTAATACAACGCTGAAGTTTAATGTCCAGGATCTGAATGGAAACAAAGTCCTGACCAAATTAACTTCCGGGTCATCGTTACTAACGCGGGCACGTGCTTACCTCGGACCGTCTGACTGGTCAAACTACACTGTCGAAGCCGATGTTTCAGCAACGCAGAAACGGCGGCAACAAGGCGACGCAGGTGTAATTGCGCAACGCTACGTATTGACTCTTTACGGCAACAGCCAAATGCTGCAGCTCGAGCCGTGGCAACCCGAAACAGCTCGCACACAAAGCAAACCGTTTGCCTGGAAACCCGACACCTGGTATCGACTCAAACTACAGGTCGAAAATCTGCCCGATGGTAAAACGCGCGCTCGCGGCAAAGCGTGGCCAGCCGGCGAACCGGAGCCGGCCGCGTGGATGATCGAACGCATCGACCCGATTCCTAATCGACAGGGAGCGCCCGGAATATTCGGCAACGGTCTCGCTGAACTCTACTTTGACAACATAAAGGTGTACGCGAACAAATGAGATCCAAAAAAAATATAAAATCCAATGCCATTATTCATCGAGCCGGTAGCCTGGTTTGCGCGCTCGCATTGCTGAGTGCCGTTGCCTACTGCCTCGCGCCCTCGGTTTCGGCGTCCGATCCAGGTTCGGGTGATTGGCCCATGTGGGGAGGAACGCCGGACCGAAACATGATCTCAAACATGAAAGGTTTGCCGACCGCCTGGGATGTCAAGACCAAGAAGAACGTGAAGTGGGTGGCCCAACTCGGCTCCCAGACGTATGGCAATGTGGTCGTCGCCGGTGGCATGGTGTTCGTGGGCACAAACAACGAGGGACTGCGCGATCCCAATATCAAGGGCGACAAAGGCATCGTGCTGGCTTTTCGCGAGTCGGACGGAGCCTTCATGTGGCAGATGGTTCATGACAAGCTTGCCGCCGGGCGCGTAAACGATTGGCCGTACCAGGGTGTCGCCTCTTCGCCATTGGTCGAAGGTGATCGTATTTACTACGTTTCCAATCGCGCCGAGCTTGTGTGTCTCGATACACAGGGTTTTCGTGACAAAGAGAACGATGGTCCAGTCACTGACGAACAACTAAAGGGCGAAACCAACGCGGACATTGTTTGGAAGTTTGACATGATCGAAGAGGTCGGATCGCTGCCACACAACCTGGCGAATTCATCCCCGGTTGCGCACGGTGATCTCATCTTCGTCAGCACGTCCAACGGACAAGACGAGAGCCATGTCAACGTCCCTTCACCAAAAGCACCCGCCATCATCGCGGTGAGTAAAAAGACCGGCAAACTCATCTGGGAAGATAACTCAGTTCAGGATCGAATCCTGCACGGTCAATGGTCCTCTCCGACGGTGGGAACCATTGGCGGAGTGGTCCAGGTGGTCCACGGACAAGGCGATGGTTGGATTCGCGGGTATGAAGCTTTGACTGGAAAAAAACTCTGGGAGTTTGACACGAATCCGAAAGAGTCCGTCTGGCCCAAGACACGCAACGAACTAATCAGTACGCCCGTCATCTATGAAGATCGCGTTTACATTGCCAACGGCCAGGATCCCGAACACGGAGAAGGTGTGGGCCACATGTATTGCATTGACGGCAGCAAGCGTGGCGATATCACAAAGACCGGCATGGTCTGGCACTTCGATAAGATCCGCCGCTCCATTTCGACGCCGGCGATCAAAGACGGCATCGTTTACCAACCAGATTTCAGCGGCTTTCTCTACGCACTTGACGCAAAGACGGGCCAGCTTTACTGGCAGCACGATCTCTTCGCAGCCGTTTGGGGTTCACCGTTGTTAGTTGACGGTAAACTCTATCTCGGCGACGAGGACGGTGACGTTGTGATTATGCAGGAAGGTAAAACCAAGAAGGTGCTCGCTGAACTCAACATGGGCAGCTCTGTTTACTCGACTCCTGTTCCGGCGAACGGAGCGCTTTACATTTCCAGCCGCAATCAACTGTTTGCACTGGCGGAAGCTGCCGCAGGGAAGCCTGCCACCGCACGTAAGCAATAGAAAGGATCTATCGAAGAGGTTTCACGCAGAGGCGCAAAGAGGCAAAGTTGATACTTTTTCTTTGCTGTCTTTGCGTCTTTTGCTGAAAAAACTTAATGAGTTTGACACGTTTTGACTTTCAGCCTCGTACTCGCGTGATCTTTGGCGCAGGGGTCATCAACCGCCTCGGCGAGCTGGCGCGCGAGTTGAACTTTCAGCGCACCTTGCTCGTTGCCGATCATGGCCTCGTCGCTTCGGGACACGTCGATGAAGCAGTTGGACCGCTGGAGAAAGCCGGCGTCGAGGTCGTTCGCTTTCATGACTTCGAAGTCAATCCTGACACGCGGATGATTGAGGCAGGAACCGCTCTCGTCTCGCCGTTGAAAATCGATTCGATCATCGGACTGGGCGGCGGTAGCTCACTGGACTGCGCCAAGGGCATTAATTTTCTACTCACCAACGGCGGCCACATGTCTGACTATCGTGGCTACGGCAAGGCAACACATCCGATGCTGCCGATGATTGCTATACCGACAACTGCCGGCACTGGAAGTGAAGCTCAAACTTACGCATTAATCTCCGACGCCGAAACTCACGTCAAGATGGCTTGCGGCGATCCGAAGGTGGCATTTCGAGTTGCACTGCTCGATCCGGCGCTCACTGTCTCGCAACCGCGAAGCATCACCGCGACGTCGGGCTTTGACGCGATCGCCCATGCGGTCGAAACCTTCGTCACCACTAAACGCAATGCCATCTCTGAAATCTTTTCGCGTGAGGCGTGGCGATTACTCGAGCCAAATTATGAACGAGTGCTAACCGATCCGAGTGATCTGGAAGCACGTGGCGCGATGCAATTGGGCGCGTTCTACGCCGGAGTCGCGATCGAGAATTCGATGCTCGGTGCTACGCATGCTTGTGCCAACCCTCTAACTGCACGTTATGGAACTGCTCACGGCGCGGCGATCGCTATGTTGCTGCCTTGGGTTGTACGTTGGAATGAAAGTGTCGCCGCCGAGCAGTACCGGATGCTTCTCAACTGGTCCAGCGTGGCTGCCAGGGAGTGTGATCTGGCACCCACCGAAGCACTTGCGCGCAGGCTCGAAGAATTGGCTGAGGCGGGCGGCTTGCGCAACAAGCTCAGCGCGACAGGTGTTAGCGAAACTGACTTGTATGAGCTCGCGACCGAGGCAGCCGAGCAGTGGACGGGCACCTTCAACCCGCGGCCTTTTAACAAGGAAGGAGCGATCGAGGTTTACCAATGCGCGTATTGAAGACGTTATTCCTGGTTCTTTGCCTCGCAATTTCGGCGATGGCCCAGAACGCACCTGGAGACAACTGGTCACAGTTCCGCGGCAATCACTCGCTAACCGGCGTGTCGCAATCGAACGTACCAACTTCGCTAAAACAGTTGTGGACTTACGAAGCTGGCGAATCGATTGAATCGTCGGCGGCGATTGTTGGCAGCACTGTTTTTGTCGGCTCACAAAAAGGCGAGCTCACCGCACTTAGTCTCGAAAACGGATCTGTTTACTGGAAATTCTCGACCGGTTCGCCGATCGGCGAGTCGTCGCCGGCGTACGGCGGCGGCGCGGTTTACATCGGTGATCTGGGAGGCTGGCTTAACGCGCTAAACGCATCTGACGGCAAAAAGCTCTGGGCCTTCAAAACCAACGGCGAGATCAAATCATCGCCGGTGGTCGTCGGCGATCGAGTTTTGATCGGCTCCTACGACGAACACCTCTATTGCCTCTCCGCGCGCGACGGTTCCATGCTGTGGAAGTTCAAGACGAATGGGCCGGTGCATTCAACGCCGAGTATCTCGGGAGGCATGGCTTTTATCGCGGGTTGCGACGAAATGTTTCGCGGGATTCGTATCTCTGACGGGAGGGAAGTGTTCCAGGTCTCTTCAGGCGCTTACACGGGAGCATCACCGGCGCTCAGGTCCGGCTCCGTTTTCTACGGAACGTTTGATAATGAAGTGTTGAGTGTCAATCTCGCGCAAAAGCGGATTGCCTGGCGATACCAACATCCGCAGCGAAAGTTTCCGTACTACTCGTCTGCGGCAGTTTCAACTACGCACGTGGTTGTTGGAGGACGCGACAAGATGGTCCATGGATTGACGTTGTCGGGTAAGGGTGTGTGGACGTTTGAGACTCGCGCGCGAGTGGAGTCATCGCCGGCAATTGCGGGTGACCGAGTTTTTGTGGGATCGAATGACGGACGGTTCTATGTTTTGGGATTGAGCGACGGAGCGAAGCTCTGGGAATTTAACGCGGGCGCGCCCTTGTCAGCTTCGCCCGCCATCGCCAACGGCCGCATCGTAATTGGTTCACAAGACGGGCGCCTTTATTGCTTCGGATAGTTGGACAGGATTTTCAAGATTTTACAGAATTAACAGGATTCCTTTCTTGTTAATCCTGAAAAATCCTGTAATCCTGTCCATTGCTATTTGAGGACAGCAATCGCTTCGATCTCGATTTTCGC
The DNA here is from genome assembly GCA_963826255.1 of uncultured Acidobacteriota bacterium. Taxonomy (GTDB): domain Bacteria; phylum Acidobacteriota; class Blastocatellia; order Pyrinomonadales; family Pyrinomonadaceae; genus PSRF01. The sequence goes on along the minus strand of CAWGWK010000002.1, from coordinate 1,823,472 downwards.
GTCGCGAGGCAGGCGCGCAACCTGCACGGTTGAGCGTGCCGGGGGATCACCCTTGAAATGCTTCTTGTAGAGCTCGTTCATCGTGTTGTAGTCGTTCATGTCCGCCAGAAACACCGTCGCCTTCAGAATGTGATCGACGCTGCTTCCTGAAGCTTCCAGCACCGCTGCAAGATTGCGAAACACCTGCTCCGTCTGTGCTTCGATACCACCCTCCGGGAACTGCCCCGTCTTTGGATCGATTCCAATCTGTCCGGAAGTGAAAACCAGATCGCCGGTAATGATCGCTGGTGAAAATATCCCGTTCGGAGGCCCAGTCTTGACGGCCCGGCGTTTAGTAGTTTGACCAGCGGCATAAGACGAAACACACGCAACTGCAACGATCGCCAGAATCAGTTTCTTCATGGTTTTTGACCTCCAAAATACTTCGCCAGCGTACTCGCGGCGGGTTTCTTCGTCATCAGCGAAACGACAATCATCAGCAATGCCGAGATCAGTACCATCGGAACCACCGGCATGAAACCAAATACAGCCGTACCTCCCGGAGTCCTCGATAACACCTCTACACCTCCGGGCGCCCAAAGTGTTGTCGCTGGTCCAGGTGCGGGCGCAGGGACAACTTCCTGCAACACTGCAACAGCGGCCACTGCCAGCGCGGTCCAAACCGCTACTGCCAACGCGCCCCATTTCGTGCTTCCTCTCCAGAACAAAGCCGCGACCAACAAAGGTGACAATGATGCGTAACCTGAAAACGCATATTGGATCGCAAGCTCAAAGATCGTTTCCGGCGCACGCAGGGCGACAGCATAGGCAAAGAGCGTGATCAGAATAATGAAGATGCGGCCGGTTTGTACCTGGACCGACTCGCCGAAACGAGTCTTACCGCCGTAGAAGGCGAAAACGTCCTCCGTGAACATTGTCGACAACGCGAGAATTTGCGAATCGCTCGCCATCACCGCCGCCATGATGCCTGCTCCCAACAAACCTGCGAGCCAGAGTGGCGCATAACGTTTCAGCAAAATCATGATCACATCATCGCCCGCCGCCTCCTCACGCAAGTGGTCCCGCGCTTCCGGCTGCATCGTTCGACCTTGAGTCGCCAGCAATCTCCGGGCTTCCTGCTTTTGGCGTATCTCCGGAACGTCAGTCACGCGATTTGCCATCACGCCGAGGAACACGCACGGCAGCCAGATGGCGAGTATGCAGATTGGATAGAAGATGACCGTCTTGCGGAACTGGCTCATCTTTCGCGCAGTCAAACAAAAGATCAGGATGTGCGGGAACGCGATAGCGGAAAGTGGAATGAACGTGTAGCTGAAAAAATAGTAAGGCGAGATTCGCTCGCGACTCAGCAGTGACGACATCGGCGACGCTTGTAAAGCCTGTGCCGCACTGCGAAAACCTCCCATACCGACGCCGATCACGACCAGCGCAATCGCGCCAAAACACAGGAAAAGCACAGTCTGAAACGTGTTGACCCAGGCGGTGCCACGCATCCCGCCGAAGAACACGTAGCTCATCACCACCATCGCGACAATAGCGCCGCCAAACCAAAACGGGACCACGTCGCCGCTGATTGTATTGAGCGTCGTGCCGCCGCCCATGATGCCGATGATGATGTAAGGAATCAGCAACACTGCCTGAACGACAAAGATCACTGTACCGATGTGGCTGCATTCCCAGCGATCTCTAAACATCTGCACCGGCGTCATGAAGCCGTACTTTTTACCGAGTGCCCAAACGCGCGTTCCGATCAGGAAGATCGTCAGGGGAATAACCAGACCCGACGAAGAAGCCATTAAGCCGAAAGTTACTATGCCGTTGCTGAATGCGTGGCCCGATGATCCAAGAATCGCGAAGGCGGTCATGTTCGTGCCGAACAACGAGAACAGAAACACGAATGGACCAAGAGAGCGGCTTGCGAGAAAGTAGTCTTCAGCTTCCTCGCGACCCCTCGCACGGCGAAATGCAAAGATGCCGATATAGAGAACAGTTGCGAGATAAAGGAAGACTACGATTGCGGGAATCAACGCGCTTCATCCTCCTCGGGATTCGCTCTTTCAACCTCTTGTTCAAGGTGAGACGGCCACGCGAAAGTCACGAGCAACCACATTAGCAGCGCTGCGGCCACTGAAAAACATCCTTGATAGAACAGTCCGATTGGAATGAAACCGAAAACCAGGTAGGTACTCCGCCAGAACCAGATGTCCTGATGAAGTATGTAGAGTGCGGCGACAGCAACGACCAGGAGGATTTTTTTCACGGAGGCCAGAAAGTAGCAAGGCAGTTTAGGAAGTGTCAAGTTTTGCGCAGCGTGCGAAGCACCCAACGCGCGAAGCGCGTGTGAGCATGTAGCCTGGGGTGGAGCGAGCTTTGCTCGCGCAACCCCAGGACCAAATCGAAAAAGAAATTTGAGCCCGCAAAGCGGGCGACAGTCTGAACGCTATCGCCCGCTGCGCGGGCTGAAATCTTTTTAATACACCTGACCTGGGGTTTCGCTCGCAAAGCCTCGCTCCACCCCAGGCTTTACGCTTACGCCCGCTTCGCAGGCTCAAATGTTTGTTTTCGCAGGCTCAAATGCTGTCGCAGGCTGCAGTCAGCCCGCTTCGCGGGCTTACGCTGCGACCGCCTCGATCACACTGTACGGTGATTTCGTCGGAACAATACGCGTCAATCGCAAACCTGCACGGCCAAAGAGCTCCTCATACTCGGCCGCCGTTCGTTCTTTTCCACCCGGCGAGACCAGCATCTCAATGTCCAGCAACTTGCCGAAGTCGCCCTGGTTTCCCTCCGCGATCACGGCCTCGACTACCAGTATGCGACCGCTCGGATTCATCGCTTTTCGGATGTTCTCCAAAATCTTGAGTGCGCGCTCGTCGTCCCAGTCGTGAATGATGTGCTTCATGATGTAAGCATCGCCACCTGACGGCACGCTCTGAAAGAAATCGCCTGTGGCAAATTCACATCGATCACCCACACTCGTGGTCTGAACAATCTCGCGTGCACCTGCAATCACGTGCGGCAAGTCAAACAGCACACCGCGCATTGAGGGGTTCGCCTCGAGCACTCCCGTGAGCAAACGCCCGTGTCCGCCGGCGATGTCGATGAGCGTTTTGATACCTGAAAAATCGTACGCCTCAACTACTGCTCCGGTAGCCATACCAGAAAAACTGCTCATGGCGCGATTAAAAATTTCCGCGGCTTCGCGGTTCTTCTCGAAATATTCAAACACCTGCTCGCCGTGAATCTGCGCCCAGGCGGATTTTCCTGTTCGTACGCTGTAAAGAGTCTTACCCCAAACTTCCCAGTGCCAATCTTCACCCATGAAAATAGCGACATCGCGCAGTGAATTCGGCACATCGGAGCGCAGGGCTTGCGCGGCCGGAGTCATCACAAACGTTCGATTGTCGTCTTCTGCAAAGACACCGAGCGAGGCCGCAGCCCGCAGTACGCGATACAGCGAAGGCGCGTCGGTTTCGGTCGCCGCAGCCAAATCTTCGACTCGCTTTGGACCCGCAGCCAAATGATCCGCAATTCCCAACTTCGCGACTACGTAGATAGCCTGTGACGCAAGGCTTCCAAGCATAATCTGGGTTAAAGCCGCCTCGGGGGGCGTCGTTGCCGCGCCGGCTTGAGAACTCGCATTTTGTAAAGGTATTGATTCCGTAACTTCAGAGACCGCTGTGGACATTCTTTTTCCCTCTTACGATGAATAGTTTCCCGGGGTGCATCTTCTGCGCCCAGTAGTTAACGCGTAATCAGGAAGGAAAGAGGGTCAGATTCAGGCGCCGTTGCGAAAGGATTTTGCGCGCTGGCGGCGTGTGTGTTGAGAGACGATATGGTGGCGTTTGATCATGCGGTCAAGGGTCTTTCGATCGACTGACAAAACGCGCGCTGCTGCCTGCTTGTTTCCGCGAGTGTGTTCCAGGACGCGCGCGACGTACCGCCCTTCAATTTCTGACAGCGTTACCCAGTCTTCATTAGCGCTTGCGGGGGTGTCAGATTTCTCGGGCTCATCGTGGAGCGGTGGCAAAACTATCGTTGCGGCGTTGAGGCGATAGAAAAGATCGCTTCGGAGTTTTCCGGCTGCGACTTGCTGTTCGACGTTAGGATCGCTTGCAGCGATTACGCGAACATCTACTCTTCTCGGTTCATCAGAACCAGCTCGCGCGATCTCGCCCGTTTGCAGTAGGTGCAACAACTTCTCCTGAAACGCCGAGTTTGTTTCCGTGATCTCATCGAGAAAGATCGTGCCCCCCTCAGCTCGTCCGAATAACTCCGCCTCGATCAGCTCAGCGGAAATCGCAGCACAGTTAACGGCAACGAATGGTTGGTCACGGCGACCACTGGAATGATGGATGGCTGAGGCGAGCAGTTCCTTAACTGTGCCTGACTCACCAATCAGCAGCACCGGTGAGTCAACACCGGATACACGGTCCACCTGCTTCATTACCTCTATAAACGCTTGGCTGCGTCTCATCAGTCCGATGTCTGATTGATACGCAGCCCCGCGTCCCGTGGGTGAGGATCTCTGTGGGCGCTCTGTTAATTGCTCGCGCACCTTTGGTTCGTCGTCTACAACAAACACATTCCCAATCCTTCAACTGATCATTTTGCAGGAGGGGGACGGTAACCTCGCCCTGGCCACCGTCCCCCTTCTTCTACGCGCGAGGATGTCACTGCTTTTACAACGCGCGCGCCTCCTGAAAATTTACTTCACAGCCGGGTTGCAAACGCTTGTAGACAGGAGGTGATTCAACAGACCACTAGGCTAAGCGGTCTCTAAAAAGTGCGCAATGGGGAGATTCCTGACATTCGCTCAGTTAATTCCTGAGCATTTGCGCAATCTCTCTCCCACACGCTATTCAACTTCGATCAGGCCGACGATTATCGCGTAACGCACGAGACCCGCAACGTCGTGAATGTCGAGGCGTTCCATCAACTGCGCGCGATGCGTTTCGACAGTTTTGACGCTGATTTCCAGGACCTGTGCGATCTGTTTAGTGGTGCGTCCTTCAGCGATCAGGCGCAGCACCTCGCGCTGTCGCGGACTGAGCGTGGCGAGAAGATCTCTTTTACTGGTCCCCTTGCCAAACGCAATTAAGGTCTTTCGCGACGTTTCCGGCGAGATGTAAACTTCGCCGCGAATCACGGTTTGAATTGCCTGTTCAAGCTCGGTACTGGCGGCGCTCTTGGGTAAGAAGCCGGCTGCACCTTCACGCAAAGCACGAATTGCGTACTCTCCCGCCTCATGGACCGTCAACACAATCACGCGTATCTCGGGAAAGTTCTTCATCACATGGTCCAGGACCTCAAAGCCGCTACCGTCGGGCATCGTGATGTCGAGCAGCATCAGAGTTGGTTTAAGTTCTTTAACCAGTTCCAATGCTTCCTTGCCCTTTCCTGCCTCACCGACGACAACGACGCCTTCGATTTTCTCTACAAGCGCACGAATGCCTGCACGCACGAGCGCGTGATCGTCAGCAATAAGCACGCGAATAGATTTCATTCGATTGTGCGGCCTTGTTTTTTTCAGTTTTGATCTCAGGGCTTTGTGAGCTTGAGAGTTTTAACAAAACAAAACCGTTACTGTAGGTTTCGCGAAAGCATCATTGCAGGAAGTTCCCTATCCAACAATCAGGAATAACCTGAGGGGTGGTGGGGTAAGAAACTGCTATGTTGACGCCTATCTCTCGTGCAGAACGGGAGGAAATTATTTAAACGAGGTTCTGTGGTAAAACAAACTGCCCGAGATGAGGTCCGGAATAATTTTGGCCCGTGCGAAGTGCCAGTTCCAAAGCTTGCCTCGTCAACTCGGGCCGGATCACCGCATCGACAAATCCACGCGCAGCGGCATACTTCGCATCGAGTTCCCTGTCGTAAGTCTCACGGACTTTATCCATTTCAGCAGTCAATGCCTGGGCCGGTGACTCACCATTCTTCTTTAACTTTTCGAGTTGGCTGCCAAACACCGCCTGTACTGCCGAGTCACCCTCCATCACTCCCATTCGACCGGTGGGCCAACTGTAGATGAAGTCAGGATCGAAACCTTGTCCGGCCATGGCGTAGTACCCCGCGCCCGACGCATGATTCACAGTCAAAACGATCTTCGGAACGGTCGCGGTGGCCATCGCTTCCACAAACTTCGCCCCTGCGCGGATGATTCCGGAGTGTTCGGCATCTGGTCCAACCATGAATCCCGAAACATCCTGAACAAACAAGAGCGGCATCTGATGACGGTTGCAGGTCTCGATGAAGTAGGCAACCTTTTCCGCTGACTCGGTGTAGATAATGCCGCCAAACCGTGGCGGCTTGCCGCCGGGCACGCGCACCATGCCTCGGTGATTTGCGATTACTCCGATCTGAATCCCGCAAATACGAGCATGGCCGGTGATCATTTCTTTCGCGTAATCAGCCTGGAACTCGTCGAGATGACCATCGTCAAGCAAACACTCGAGCAACTTTCGAACGTCGTAAGGTTGTCGATGATCTTCGGGAATGATGTCGTAGAGCTCATCAGGCGATCGCAAAGGCTCGGATGCTGAGTCAACAGAAGACGAAGGTGGTTTTGGTAACTCCGAAACAAACTCGCGTATCTTCTCAATGCAAGTTTGATCGTCGGCGACTCGATAATGGGCCACGCCCGATAACTCGTTGTGAGTGCGAGCGCCGCCGAGAGTTTCATTGTCGATCGTCTGGCCAGTCGCACCTTTAACCAAATTCGCGCCGCCGAGACCCATGAACGACGTTCCTTCAACCATGATGATGATGTCTGAAAGCGCCGGCAGATAAGCGCCGCCCGCGATGCATGGTCCCATCACGGCTGAGATCTGCGGCACCTTCAAAAACCTGCGCATGATCGAGTTGTAATAAAAAATCCGTGATGCACCATACTGGCCGGGAAATACTCCGCCCTGGTACGGAAGATTCACGCCCGCGGAATCGACCAGATAAATAATCGGCACACGCGAGCGCATCGCAATCTCCTGTGCGCGCAGGATCTTCTTGATCGTCTCAGGCCACCACGAGCCTGCTTTTACTGTCGCATCGTTAGCAACAACGACGACTTCCCTGCCCTCAACGCGACCGACCACAGTCACGACACCTGCGCCTGGCGCGCCGCCGTCGTACTGGTCATAGGCCACGAGCAATCCGATTTCCTGCACGTACGATTCTTTGTCGAGCAGGCGCTCGATGCGTTCGCGAGCGGTCAGCTTACCCTGCTGGTGCTGGCGATCGATCTTATCCGGACCGCCGCCGAGGCGAAGCTGGGTCTCGAGTTGATCCAATTGACCGGTGAGTTCGCGCAAGCGCGACGGTCTTGTCGTAGTACCGCTATCAGACTTTTTCATCAGCTTGTTTTTACAGGGTTCACCAAATCATCCGCAGCAACTTGTTCGCATTCGCCTTCGCGGGAATGCCTTCGAGAATAGCAACGCGGGAACCACGCAACTCCATCACTACTCCGCCCGCTGGAGTTTGCCATTCCACACGATCTTCTTTCTGAGTGGTCGCAGTCGCCGCGTATCGCTTCGACGTGCGCTTCGAGTAAGCATCGAAAAACTCCTTCGCGTCCTGCGGCGTGTCCCACGCTGTCAACTGCGCTACGAACGTCTCGCCTTCCTTGCTCGTCTCGTATAACGCGAAACGATCGCCACCCCAACCCGCAGATGCCTGCTTCGACTCAACCGCGTTATTCACAAACTCATCGAGGATCAAGTAACACCCCCACTCGCCATTCACATCATATTCGATGCGTTTCCAGGATGGTCCAAGAACGCTCTTGAAATCAGGCAGCGTAAGTTTTTGCGGGGCTTCGTAGGAAAAGTATTTTTCCGCATGCAGGATCTGCTCGCTTGACTGCGGCAGTTTCGCAAACGCTTGCGAGACCATTTCCCATCCGCCGCGCTTGTATAGCTGAGTGGCCCACGCTGAACCTTCTTCGTACGGAAACAACAACGACTCACGCAACGCACGCGGAGCTTGTTTGAACTGTTCGGTGGCGACTTCCTGCCCGCCTAAACTGCGAATAAAAGCGAGCGCAACGAGAGGATTTCTGGCCATGTAAAGTGTCATCGCCAACGTCGCATCACCTTCGATCAGCGCGTGCGCGGCGAGCTCCGCGTCAGAATCTCCCTTGGGCCATTTTTCAAATCGCTTGAGGTTGAAGTGCTGATCCTGAAGAGCGTGAGTGAGCTCATGGGCCATCACCGGTTTCTGGCCTTCGAGCTCGATCCAATCCGCCAGATAAAACTGCTGTGCTTTCGGATCGTAATAACCTGCGACTTGTTCCGTCAGCAGCTTGATTAAAAAGGTACGATAGGCAAACTCTTTTGGCGCGAGGCCAAAGGCCCTGAGCAGGACCTCAGCAGCATGCATCTCTTCCGGTGTTGTTTCAGTATTGAGGTTCTTGATGATCATCCGCTCGATATCAGCACGAGACTGGGCGCCGCTCTTCACCGCTTTGAGAATCGAGAGTTCCCTCAGTTCGCTTGTTTCTTTAAGGACAGCAGCAGTCGTGGAAACAATGGCTGCGTTTTGTGCAGCGCCGGCTGCCGCCGTCTGGGCTTGGCCGTGGGGCAGGAAGCTGCCCGCGCAAAGACAAAACAAGGCCAGTAGGGCCAGACCACCGCTAATTTTCTTTGACATAATGGTCTTTCGCTCTTATAGTCCGCTAAACGTTTACAGCTAAATCTGGATCGGAGTTAATTTCCTCTCTCTTTTATGAGTTCAGAAGGCTTTGCTCAGATGACAAGCCCTGCTCCTGAAGATGTATTCGGCGTTTGGCACGAAACGTTGTTACGCGTGCGTTATGCTGAAACAGACAAGATGGGCATCGTTTATTATGCCAACTATCTCGTCTGGTTCGAAATCGGGAGAACGGATTACTGTCGCGCGCGTGGATTTTCCTACCGCGACATGGAAGAGAACGACGATGCGTTTCTGGTTGTCGCTGAGTCGTATTGTCGCTACAAAGCTCCTGCCTATTATGATGACGAACTAATAGTTCGTACACATATTACAGAATTACGTAAACGCTCGCTTCGGTTCGGATACGAGATTGTGCGCGCCTCGAACGGACAAGTGGTTGCCGAAGGTGAAACCGGGCACGTCATTACTGATTCCCGCGGGCGAGTCCGCTCATTTCCCGAAGGATACGCGCAAAGATTGTTAGCCCCGCCTTTGCATAAACCTTCCAGTTCAATGGTGCCAACTGAGATCGCGCCTGAATAGATCCGATCAATCTCTCAAATCTTTTCTCGCCACAACTCATCGCTTCACGGTGTTTCAGATTCAGAGCCCCAGAATTTCTTTTGTAACTTTTTGCAACTTCGGTCGTTTTAACTTCAGAGCCGGTAACCTACACCGGAGAAACTAAAAGCCTCGTTGCTAGTTGCGATAGCAACGAGGCTCTGGATGACAATACAAGTTCGATCACCTCGCGGCGCTCAAACTGCATCGTCGACGCCCGCATCTTAGCGCACCTGGTGGACGAGCTTCAACCGAGGAAGGGGTCTACCATGCGCCGCTGTGCGATCCTGTTCGCAGTCGTCTCCCTCATGCTTCCGCTGACTGCGTTTGCCCAGGCACAAACACCTGAAGCTGCCGTCAACCTATTCAAAAATGCGTTGAAGAAAACCGGAAACGGAGATCTCGACGGCGCGATCGAAGACTACACTCGCGCGATCACTCTCAGTTCGCGCTTTGACACACCGAAGGATTCAGAAAACTCATTCAGCGGCGGCAGTAACGAGGAAATCACCGTTATCGATCCGTTTACTGCTAACGCATACACCAACCGCGGTCTCGCGCGGTACCAAAAAGGCGACCACGCAGGAGCCATTGATGATTTCAATCGAGCACTGCGCATTCGACCCGGCCTGGCAATCGCTTACCTGAACCGCGCCGCAGCGCTGCGCGCACTGGGCGATCTTGAGGGCGCGTTGAAAGATCTCGATCGCGCAGTCGCATTAGAAAAGAATTTCTTCCGCGCTTACAACAACCGCGGCAGCGTGCACCTTGACCTTGGGAATCTCGATGCAGCGTTGGCCGATCTCAATCACGCTATCAAACTGGACGATGACGTCGCCGAAACATTTTATCAGCGCGGTTACACGTATCTTGGGTTGAAGAGATTCGATAATGCAGTGACTGACTTCAACCGCGCTGTTCGTTTGGCGCCGGACATGGCGTGGGCTTACCAGGGCCGCGGCACGGCCTTCATGCACAAGGCGCAGATGGTCGAGGCGATCAATGATTTCACTCGTGCACTCGAACTCGATCCGCAATTAGCCTGGGCTTATGTTAATCGCGGTCTCGTCAAAGTGTTTCTGGGTCAGGAAAGCGAAGCGGAGAAGGATTTTGCGGAAGGACTGAAATTGAAACCGGAGCTGAAAGCTGAGCTCGAATCGAAGATTAATCTAGCGAGACACCTGCGACGGCTCGGAAAATAAGTCATTAGCGGCCTTATTATTGCTCATGGCCCAAATTTAAACGCTGAATCTCTCTGGCTTTACCGGTAATCTCATCGATGTCGAGCACGGCGCCGCAAATGCGGACCTCACCGCTGGCATGCTCTGCTCGCCTGGCCGTGGCCGAGGTAAAGCGCGCAATAACATCCGCCTTATTCATACCGATAACTCCGGCGTAACTTCCGGTCATCCCGAGATCCGTCAGGTAAGCAGTGCCGCCCGGCAGGATTCTCTCGTCAGCGGTTTGCACGTGAGTGTGTGTGCCCACCACCGCTGACACGCGGCCATCAAGATGCCAGCCCATCGCCACCTTCTCCGACGTCGCTTCCGCATGTATATCCACAAGCTTGACCGTCGTTTCGCGCGGCAACGATTCCAGCACGTTATCGATAATGCGAAACGGATCGTCAGAAGGCGGCATGAATACACGACCCATCACGTTCATCACGGCGACTTGTGATCCGTTCACTTGGCCGACCCAATAGCCACTACCCGGAGTGTTAGGCGGATAGTTTGCCGGACGAAGGAGTCGCGGCTGTTTGCGAATGTAGTCGATCGCTTCTTTCTTATCGAAAATGTGATTACCGGAAGTCATCACGTCGATGCCGGAAGAAAACAACTGCTCGCATAACTGTGGCGTGACGGAGAAGCCACCGGCGAGGTTTTCGGCGTTCATAATTGCGAGGTCGATCTGGTGCTGCTCGCGTAAATCCTGAATGCGTTCGAGCACAGCCATGCGGCCGGGTTTGGAAACGACATCTCCGATCATGAGGACTTTCATAGTGATTTTGGGGTTCGAGAAACAAAAAAGGCCGCCAAATCCCGGTCGTCAATCGTGAGATTGCCCGCTTCACGATTTACGATGCACGGTTCGCGGTTCTGGCAGGAGGGAGATCCGCATCTGTCGTTCCGAAGCCGTAATTGAACCTGCATAGACAGGTGGGTGACCTCTTAATGACGCAGCCTCTGGCATTTCTTAACGATGAAGAAATGCACTGGCTAAACGACCTCGGTCTCCCTAATCAACGGCGTTGGCTCAATCATCGTACACTCGGTGACGAACACCGCAGAACGTTTCCCTCCGCCGCCACGGATATTAGCATAAGTAGCCACAAAGAGGCACATAAAGCACAAAAAAGAGATCGCGATTTCTGAATTTATCTTTTGTGACTTTTGTGCCGTTTTGTGGCTAATACTTTTGTGGCTAGCCGAGGCTGAGCTTGCCGGCCCCGCCCTGTTCGTGTTCAAGGGTGGTGCGAACTTTCAAGAGTCGATCGAGCATTTCCGCGCATTCCGCGCTGCGTGCGGCAAGTTGGGAGTCGGCCTGCTCGTGCATGTTCTTCAGCCGGTGGAGTTCGTCTGCGATATGAAGCGCGGCGAGGATCGCTACTTTGAGTGAATCAACTGTGAGGGTGCCGGACGAGATCTCTCTCATCCTGCTGTCAACGAATTCTGCGAGTTGAATGATGTATTCTGTGTCGCCGTCAGACCTGATGTTGTAGGTCTGGTTGTAGATCTCAACGCGAATCGTGGGACTGCTGGTGCTTGCTTCCATACTGCCTTTGTTGATCATCTGACCGATCCCTGAACTCATCTGAACTCCTCTACCATTTCGGGATCGAGAGCGGCCACGGCATCGAGCATAGCTTCGACTTTCATACGAATTGTCTCACGTTCGGCGAGCAGCTTTTCGACTTGATTTTCAAGTCGCTCTTTTTCATTCAAGACGTTGCCCATGTCGCGGTGGATGAGGGCCAGTTCCTTTTCGAGGTTCTCTTTTTCCTGACGCAACGTTTTTGTGAGTTCGATGGTTCGATAGATCTTATCTTCCAAGTGAGAAAACTTTTCCAAGCCTGACAGACCTACCATCAATTCGTCCCCCAAACGTGTAGACTGAAATGCGGAAGCGATTATCCGCCTTCACGCCTGCAAGCGCAAGACTCATTCTGCAAACACGCGCGATTTATTTTCTAACGCTGCTCGGCAGCGAATGCGTCGAGCAAGCTGCGCGTCAAACGCGAGTGACGCTCTTCAACTTCTTCGTCGCGCAGCGTGCGTTCATCAGAGCGATATTCGAGTCGCAACGTCACCGATCGTTTCGACGCCTGAATACTTCCACCTTCAAAAGTGCCAACCAATTTGACGCTGCGGCAATCAGCCACACCTTGATTGTTTACTGCGTTGAAGATCTCTTCCAACGCGACGTTGCGGTCTACCAGCAGCGAGATATCGCGGGTCACTGAAGGATAGCGCGGCAATGGTGAATACTGAATAACTTTTGCAGGACTATTCAGAAGCGCACCAAGATCCAACTCCAACAAATAAACCGGTTGACGAAACTTGTAAGACGCGGAGACGTTCTCCGCCAATCGACCGATCGTGCCGATCTCGGTCCCATCTCCAAGATTGATTAGGGCGGACTGTCCCACACGCAGATGACGCGCGGAAGTTTTCGTAAAGCTCAACGGACTCAAGTTCATCCAATCAACCGCCGCTTCCAGCGCGCCTTTCAGATCAAAAAAATCGAGCTCGCGATCGGCTTGTGCACGGTTCTCTTCCAGTGCGCCTCCGGTTGCAAGCATGGCCAGCGCCAATGTTTCATGAGGCAGTTCTTTGGGTGCAAAATTAGCGAAAATCCGACCAATTTCGAACAAACGAACGTCACAAATACCGTGATTGAGATTGTGTCGTAAGGAACTCAGCAACCCGGGTAAAAGAGTCGAACGCATCCATGCGGCGTCCTCAATGATCGGATTTGTGAGTTGCGGCTGATCGTTTTCGTGGCCACGCAGCGAAGGGATCAGATCAAAGCGATCCTCCTGCTGGATGAAACTGAAATTGATCGCTTCATCGAAACCAAATGCGTTCAACGCACGCCGCAAAGAACGTTGCTTCATCTCGCTTGGCTGGTATTCACCTGCCATCGATGAAGGCGGCAGTTCGGACCTGATGTTCTCGTAGCCGGTATGCCGCGCGACTTCCTCGACGAGATCTTCTTCCTGTTCAACGTCGATACGCCACGACGGAACTTTGAAAGTCATGCCCTTTGGTGAATGATCGTTGCGTTCGAATCCGAGACCCTCGAGTATTCGCCGGATCTCATCAGTTTCAACTGAAAGCGATGTGAGTTCCTTCACTCGTTCCGGACGAAGATCGATAACACGCTCGCTTAGTGGCTGCGGGTAAACGTCGAGGGCATCTTCCGTTGCAACACCTCCTGCAAGCTCACAGATGAGCTCGACGCAACGTTGCTGAGCGCGTAACACGCCTTCGCAATCAGCGCCGCGCTCGAATCTTCGCGATGCCTCGGTATCCATACCCAGTTGACGCGCAGTTAGCCGAACGGAGTGCGGATCGAAGTAAGCACTCTCGATGAGCACGTCAGTGGTCCGGGTGGAGATCTCCGAATCTTCACCGCCCATGATGCCGGCGAGTGCAACCGGCTTTTCAGCATCGGCGATGACGAGCATGTCGCGAGAGAGAGTTCGCTCGACGCCGTCGAGAGTCTTCAGCTTCTCACCGGGTGCTGCGCGTCGGACGACGATGCGATGGCCACCCAGTTTTTCGAAGTCGAATGCGTGCAGGGGTTGGCCCAGTTCATGGAGAACGTAATTGGTTATGTCTGCGACGTTGTTGATCGGCCGTTGGCCAATCGTCTCGAGACGTTTCGCCAGCCAGTCCGGCGAGGGACCAATTTTCACACCCCGCACGAGCCGCGCGGCGTATCGCGGACACAGATCCGGATCCTTGATTTCAACTGACGTGAGGTCCTTAGACCGTCCTTGCGTTTTCAGGTGCGCGGCCGCCGGCAAATGCATCCGGCCTTTTTCAATCACGGCAACTTCGCGCGCAATGCCGACGTGGGAAAGACAGTCAGGCCGGTTCGACGGCACTTCGACGTCGAGCACCACGTCGTTATCGTGGTTCTCAACCGCATCAATGGCCAGACCAACCATGGTCAGCCTCTCTCGCAATTCCTCCGGGCTGAGTTTGGTGTCAGTAAATTCTTTAAGCCAATTGACGCTGATGAACATTGAATCTGTGTAATCTGTGGATGGTTATTCAAACTTTTCGAGGAACCGCACATCGTTCTCGAACAAGAGCCGGATATCGTCGAGTTCGTACATCAGGGCGCACATGCGATCGATTCCGAGACCAAAGGCAAACCCGGAATACTCTTGCGGATCGACACCAACCGCGCGCAGCACGTTTGGGTGCACCATGCCCGAACCGCCAAGCTCAATCCAGCCGGAGTTCTTGCAGATGCGACACCCGCTGCCCTTGCATTTGAAACAACTGAAATCAAACTCCGCGCTCGGTTCGGTGAACGGAAAATACGAGGGCCTAAACCGAGTCACGGTGTCAGCGCCAAACATGCGACGGAGAAACTCCGCGACAGTTCCCTTCAAGTGCGCCATGGTGATTCCGCGATCGACGCACAAGCCCTCGACCTGGAAGAACATCGGGTTGTGAGTGGGATCGGGAGTGTCGCGTCGAAACACACGGCCGGGCGCGATCATGCGAACAGGCACACCGCGACGTTGCATTGCGTGTATCTGCACGGTCGACGTTTGCGAACGAAGGGCAAAGCCATCGGTAGTGTAAAACGTGTCCTGCCACGCCCGCGCAGGATGGTTTTGCGGAATATTGAGTGCGTCAAAGTTGTAGAAGTCAGTCTCGATCTCGCGATCGTCTTCGATCGCATATCCGAGAGCAACAAACACGTCTTCCAAACGCTCGCGCAACAACGTAATGGGATGGCGATGTCCGAAGCGAGGACGCCTGCCGGGCTGCGTTACGTCAATGCTTTCGCGAGCCGTGCGTTCGTTCTCGATGTAGATTCCCAAACTAAGCTCGGCGTCATGGACTAGCTTGTCAAACTTCTCTTCAGTCGCTTGAACCTTTTGACCGAAGCCAGCTCGCTCCTCTGGCGCAACGCGGCCAATTAGTTTCTTGGCAGCCGCAAGTGCGCTCTTTTTTCCAAGATGGCGAGTGCGTAATTCAACCAGTGCACGCTGTTCGGCCAGTGCTTGTTCGAGCCCAAGGGTTGATGGATCGTTAATAAAAGGAGCAAAGCGTTCGAAGTCTTGCTCGAACGCTTTGTGGATTAAGTCTATTTGAGCTTGAGGCGATTGTTCAGTCATTTAACAGGATGAACAAGATTTTTCAGGATGAGCAGGATGTCATCTTGTAACCCTGTAAACATCCTGTAAATCCTGTCTAGTTTTTCTTCACTGCGACCCACTTGCCTTGTAACTGGCCCGCATAATCAAACTCGCCTGAAAGTTTTCCCTCGACGACAACAGCGCTCATCGAGATCACGCCGTTTGACCCTTCAAGCTGAAACACGAGCTTGCCGTCTTTCCACGAACCTGACTTGACGCTGGAATCACCGAGCTGCGAACTGCTGGAGCCGGTGACGTTCTCACCCTCGACCTTCAGGTCTAACAGAAAAGGAAACGGCTGCCCGTTTGCGTCCGCGACGCCGTCCCACTGACCGTTAAGATTAACAGGACCAGCAGCAGGTGCAGCGGCAGCACTAGCCGCCGGCGTAACCTTTTTCAGCTCCATGGGGATCTTCTCAGCTCCATGTACCGCTTCGCCGACAAGCTTGTCACCATCAACTTTGGCGATAAACATCGCGTCCTTGCCAAAAGTAAGCGTGAGCGTTCCGTTTTCCAGTTTTCCTGACGTCACGTCGGCGGACTTCTCACCGTGCTTCGCACGTCCCGAGATTTTTCCGCCTTCGCTTTTCAACTCGAGCGTAACTTTCTCTTCGGTAGCGCCTGGTCTCTTCACCATTCCCTCGTACGTGCCCGAAATATTCGAAGGCTCGGTTTGGGCAATCGCAATGATGCTGCCAAGCAGGAATGTAAGTGTCAGTAAGCCGATTCGGTTGATTTTATGTTTCACGGGTCTATTCCCTTTCAGCAGACTACGCCGCCTTGTTTCGTTGTTCATTCTCAAGCGCGCTCTTGGCTTGGGCCGCGACGCTTGCAAACGATTCCGGTTGATGCACCGCCAGATCGGCGAGAACCTTTCGATCCAGTTCGATAGCCGCCAGTTTCAGACCGTGCATGAGCTGCGAATAATTCAAACCGTTCAAGCGTGCGGCAGCGCCGATGCGCACAATCCACAGGCTCCGAAAATCGCGTTTCTTCAACTTGCGTCCCGTGTAAGCAAAATTCAACCCGCGTTCGACTGATTCTTTCGCTGACCGGTAGAGTTTCGACTTGGTACCGCGATACCCCTTCGCCAGCTTCAATATCTTCTTGCGTCTCTCCAGACGCTTGTTGCCACGTTTTGCTCTGGGCATGATGATTCCTCCCTTTTATTAAATCCATCCGTTTTATTAATCCCTGCCGTAGGGCAACATTGACATCACGCGATCGTGATCAGCCTTGGAGACGAGCACATCGATGTCCAGGTGACGCTTTCGCTTATTAGTCTTCTTCGTCAATATGTGGCGCGCATGCGAATGGCCCCGTTTGATCTTTCCGGTTGCCGTCAGCCGCACTCGCTTGGCCGCACCTTTGTGGGTTTTAAGTTTTGGCATAATTGGTTCCTTTCCTTGTTACTGGGCGGGCGCGGGCGCCTCCGCCTTCGCGCCGCCACCCTTATGTCTCTTTGGTCCAAGGATGATGAACATCTGGTTCCCTTCCATCCTGGGCCGCGCTTCAACCTCACCAACATCGGCGAGATCGCGCTCGAGCCGCTCCAGAATTCGCGCACCCAACTCACGATGAGTCATCTCGCGTCCGCGAAACCAGATCGTGGCTTTCACCTTGTCGCCCTCCTGCAACCACTCGCGCGCATGCTTCATGCGGTAGTCGTAATCGTGATCGTCAGTGCCGGGCCGAAACTTTACTTCCTTGACCGTGATCGTAACTTGCTTCTTCTTCGCCTCGTTCGCCTTCTTCTTCGCTTCGTACTGATATTTTCCGAAGTCGATGATCCGGCAAACCGGAGGATCGGCGTTCGGGGCGACCTCAACAAGATCCAACCCCTTCTCCCGGGCGGAGCGAACTGCATCGCGCACATCCATCACGCCCAGTTGCTCTCCTTCCTCACCAATCACGCGCACCTCAGGCACGCGAATTCTTTCATTAATGCGAACGGGCGGCACACGCCTGTTATCAGGACGCTGACCGCGACCACGAAAGCCTGTAGCTATTGCTGCACCTCCTGGGTTTGATTGTTGTTAGTTAACGCGCGCGTCTCAACCAACCGGCGCGCCATCTCTTTGAATTCCGCAAACGGCATCACACCGATATCCCCCCTTGCACGTTCTCTAACCGCTACCGTTTTCTGCTCCATCTCACGATCGCCAAGCACGAGCATAAACGGCACCTTCTGTAATTGCGCATCACGTATCTTCGCACCAATTTTTTCGCTTCGCAGGTTTGCCTCGACACGGAAGCCTTCCGCGCGAAGCTCACGCGCCAACTCTGCCGCATAATCGTTTACACGATCCGTGATTGGCAGCACTGCAATCTGCACCGGCGCGAGCCACAGCGGAAACGCTCCGGCATAGTGCTCGATCAAAACGCCGAAGAACCGCTCCATCGATCCAAACAGCGCGCGATGGATCATGATCGGCTGGTGCGGTTTGTTGTCTTCGCCGATGTATTCGATTTGAAAGCGTTCAGGCAAATTAAAATCAAACTGCACCGTCGTCAACTGCCACGTGCGCCCGATCGCGTCTTCGACTCGAATGTCGATTTTTGGGCCGTAGAAAACAGCTTCGCCTTCGATTCGCTGATAAGGAATCTGCTTGTTGTTTAGAGCATCGACCAACGCCGCTTCGGCGCGTTCCCAATCCTCGTCTGAACCGAGGTAAGCACTGCGATCGCCACCTCTGACCGACAGCTCAACTTTGATGTCCTTGAAGCCAAATACTTCGAAAAGGTTGAAAGCAAAGTCGATACAGCCGAGGATCTCAGCCCGCACCGTTTCCGTCGTGCAGAAGATATGCGCGTCATCCTGCGTAAAACCGCGTACTCGCGTCAGCCCATGCAACGTGCCGGAGAGTTCTGCACGGTACACCGTGCCCAACTCGGCATAGCGAAGCGGTAGATCGCGATACGAGCGTTGTGCTGACTTATAAATGCCGATGTGAAACGGACAGTTCATCGGCTTGATGCGAAACTCCTGCTCCTCAAATTCCATCGGAGAGAACATTGAGTCCGCGTAATTGCCTTCGTGCCCGCTCGTGAACCACAGTTCGCGTTTGGCGATATGCGGCGTAAAAACAAGACCGTAGCCACGCACGAGCAACTCGTGACGGAGATAGTCTTCCATCTCCTTGCGGATCGCGCCGCCTTTCGGATGCCAGAAGATCAACCCCTGACCGTACTCTTCCTGAATCGAAAACAGATCGAGCTCGCGGCCGAGACGACGATGATCGCGCTTTTCAGCTTCTTCACGTTGCTTGAGCCACGCGTCGAGCTCTTCCTGCGTGAAGAACGCCGTGCCGTAGATGCGCTGCATCTGCTGTTGCGACGCGTCGCCTTTCCAGTAAGCGCCGGCGAGCGAAAGCAGTTTGAAAGCGCGCAGCTTGTTCGTGTTTGGGACGTGTGGTCCGAGACAGAAATCGATGAACGGAGACCCGTCGATGTAGTAGACACTGACGTTGTCGCCGGCCTTTTCATCGATCAACTCACACTTCAGCGGCTCGTCGCGTTCACCAAACACGCGCAGCGCCTCGTGCTTGGGAATCTCGTCGCGTCGATAGGCCAGGTTCTTACTTGCGATCTGCTTCATCCGT
This sequence comes from uncultured Acidobacteriota bacterium, assembly GCA_963826255.1. Taxonomy (GTDB): domain Bacteria; phylum Acidobacteriota; class Blastocatellia; order Pyrinomonadales; family Pyrinomonadaceae; genus PSRF01. The sequence continues at coordinate 1,804,236 of CAWGWK010000002.1, read as the reverse complement.
TTTTCGATGACGGGCAGATCTGCCTCGGTCAACACGCGTGGCGTAATCACATCGTAGAAATAGCCGTAGCGCGGATCGTCAAGCAGCGCTGGTCCAATTCCCAGCTTTGTGCCGGGAAACAGATCGAGGACGGCCGCGGCCAGCAAATGCGCGGTTGAATGACGCAGGACCTCGAGGCCGTCGCGCGTTTGCGGCACTATCGGTTCGATCTGGACAGGCGTAGAGGTCTCGCCGTTTAAGCGGAGCGTGTCGAGTTGCGCCCCCAGGTCCACCTCACGATCCCCCACCTTTGCCGCCAAAGCCTGCTTGGCGAGGTCGCGATCGAGCTTCTTGAGAGCTTCCGCGACCGTGGCCGAATCAGGCACGGGAACCGGTTCACCGTTTTTAAGTTGTACGTTAATCTCGCTCATTTTTGTGTCCTCAGCCGTCGCAACATAGCAGCGCGGGGACTACAAGAAAGACCTGAGTCCCAAGGCCGAAGACATTCCCTACGATTTACGATTCCACTAAATTTGTTACTACAGTCGATCGGATTCGATAGGAGCGCCTTCGCCGCGCGCCCGCGTGGTTGCGGGTCGGCAATCAAAAAGTAAAGAATCGAGTGAATGTTCGATTCATGACGAAGGTCTTCCGGAGCGTCCTATCAAAAGTTAGAAAACTGCCTCGTAACGAACGCGGATTCTAGCAAAGCCCTATACGGCAGAGCAAGTTAGATTTACGCGGATCAAATCGAAATCCAATGTTAATATATCCGAGCTTCAAGAGGTCCACCATCGCCTTGGTGGACAAATTCACCTCCAGCGAGAGAACTTATGAATCCCCCAAAGCTCCCGTACCTTGCTGCCCTGCTCGTTCTAACAATTATTTCTCCGGTTTTAGCCCAACAGCAGCCCTGCACACCGCCTGTGGCCCTGCCTACGACTACGGACCCAAACATCTTCACAGAAGAACAGGAAATCTATCTCGGAGACGCCGTTGCCGAGCACATCCAGCGTAATTACAAGGTAATTGAAGACGCGGAATTAACTGCTTATTTGACGAGCATCGGCAATCGTCTCACAAAACACCTGCCGCTGAACCGGCTTCGATTTCAGTTCTTCCTTGTCGATCTGCCGGACGCTAATGCGTTTGTGATTCCAGGCGGCCGGATTTATGTCTCACGCAAACTGGTCGCGGCGGCGCATAGCGAAGACGAACTGGCGGGTGTCATCGCACACGAATTGGGCCACCTCGTCACTCATCAATCAGCTATCGACACCACGCGCACTTTCAAAGAGGTGCTGGGTGTGACTTCGGTCAGCGATCGTCGCGACATCTTCGATAAATACAATCAACTGATCGAGAACCTCAATCGAAAGCCGGGGGCTTTCAAAGTTCGCGATCGTGAGAAAGACCAGCTCTTCGCTGACCAGGCAGGTCTGTTTGCACTCGTCACCGCAGGCTATGACGGGGGCGCAATGGCGCGTTTTTGGGATCGCATCGTGGGTACTCAGGGGAAAAAGGGTAACTGGTTCTCAGACCTCTTTGGCACGACGCAGCCGGAACAGAAGCGACTGCGCGAGATGAGTAAAGCGGCAGAAGCCGTACCCGCGGCTTGTCGTCAACAAAGTTCAGCTACTCAAGCAGAAGTCTTTAGCAAATGGCAGTCACAGGTCATCGCATACAACGCCATGAGTCGAAAGGAGTCGCTGCACGGAGTTCTATCAAAAATCGAACTCTCGCCACCGTTGCGCAGCGACATTATTCATCTGCGTTTTAGTCCTGATGGCGCTTCTGTGCTTGCTCAGGATGATGCCGGTATCAACGTGCTGTCGCGTGAACCGTTTGAGCCGCTATTTCGCATCAGTACGCCCTTTGACATTTACTACGCGAATTTCACTCCGGATTCCAAAGAGATAGTTTTCTACAGTGACAATCTTCGAGTTGAGCGATGGAGTGTCTCAGAACGCCGCCAGACTGAAGCCAAAGAAGTAGTCCTGCTGAAAGGTTGTTTAGAAACCGAGCTGTCACCGGATGGACGGTTACTCGCGTGTTTGGATCCTGATTTTGATCTGAATCTGATCCGAGTGGAAAACGGAGAAACAGCTTGGCGTAAAAAGGAATTTTACGCACCCGACTATTGGCAGTGGCGCTGGATCGATTCACAGTTGCGAATGCGTGGTGAGGAAAGCGGTGATTTGAACCTGGCGCTGATCAACATGAGGTTCTCGCCGGATGGTCGCTATTTCGTCGCCGGATATCGCGGGCGTTTACAATTAGCGCGAACACTCGTGGGCGATGTCGGTGAGGTGATCGACACGACTGCGATGACAAAGGTGTCCATTTCCGATTCCCTAAAGAGACTGATAGCGGGTGGCTTTACCTTCATTGGTAACGATCGGATGGCGGTCATCAATCGTGAAAACTTTAAGAAGTCGGCAGTGGTTAAATTTCCTTCAGGCGAGGTGTTGGCGGAGATGGAATTGTGGCGCAAAGGCATGAGCGCGCCAACACGCGGAGATTACCTGCTGATTCGTCCCGTCAAGGATTACGCGTTGGGTGTGATGGACATCAACACCAAGACGATCTCGAAAGTTAACCAGCGCGCCGCGCTGGATATCTACGATCAGTTCTTTGTGGCTGAAATGCGCAACGGTCAGCTCGGTCTGTACCGGCTGGCGAAGAACGAACTCGTGGGGAGCACGATTTTATCGAATGTTTCACTCGGCCGCTTGCGGGTCACTGAGGTCTCACCGGAGTTGAAATGGTTAGCGCTGTCCGGACGTTCGCGTGGCGGAGTTTGGAACCTCAGTAAAGGTGAGGCGGCTTTGTCGTTACGCGATTTCCAGGGTGGTCATATCAGTGACGATGGTTACTTCTTCGGCGATTTTCCCAGGACTGAGGAAGTCGACCGCAACATCGCGAGGTTCAATCTAAACAACGGTGAAGCTGCTAGCGGGCCAAAGATTGAGAGCAGCAGTTCGCATCAATACGGCCAGTATCTGTTTACCGTCAAATCTGCGAAGCCAACTCAGAAACAGGATCCTGAATCGGGGGAAGAAGCGAAATTTGACCCGTCGCTATATCGCCGTAACGTAATAGTCGAAATGTTTGATGCGCGCACGATGAAGAGCTTGTGGTCCAAGCCTTTTCCGAAAGAGGCGCCGCGCGCGTGGATTTCACCGTCCAATCAAACAATGGCGATGGTCTGGGACGTCTCGAGCGACACTGCGAAGTCAGAAATCAATAGCGACCCGCAGCTTACTCAGATCCTCACCCGCATGAAAGAGAAGCAAGGCGATTACTTTCTCAAGATTGTTGATGCGCAAACCGGAAATGACATCGGCAAGCTGCTTATTGAAACCGGCAAGGGTTCGTTTCGCCTGTCGGGCATCCTTGCTGCCGGCGAGTCGGTAATCATCACTGACACGCAGAACCGTGTGCTCGTATACTCGCTAAAAACTGGTGAACAAAAAGGACGCGTGTTTGGGGCTTACGCGACGATTTCTCCTGTTTCGAAGTTGCTGTGTGTTGAAAATGAGGACGGCAAGATAGCTGTCTACGATCTCGAGTCGATGAAGAAGCGCGACGAGTTTACCTTCTCGAGTCCGATTTCGATGTTGCGATTCAGCCGGGACGGACGTCGTTTGTTTGTCCTTACCGCCGCGCAAACAGTCTACATTCTTGATGTATCGTCTGTCGCGAAGACGTAAACGGCAAGTATTACTCTTAGCCAATCCCGAAAAGTCGCCCAAAGTGTGCGGGACTGACAATTTGAGTTGAGGCTAAAGGCTGCTCGTCGAGTAAGTCCCTGTCTCCAGTGATCAGATAATCGGCATCACTGGCCAAGGCTGCCGAAATAAAAAGCTCATCTTTCGGATCTCTCGAAAATGGAAGAGAGCTGGAGGGTTCAACTCGGATCGTAACTGTTTCTATGAACTCACTAAATCTGCGTTGAACGGCAGAAGGCATTTTGAACTTTGGGCGCGCCAGGACCTCACGGTATTCAGTTTCAATATTCGCCGTCACGATCCAAAACCAATCGTCGTGGGCAACGATGGCTTTAACGACAACTCGCGGTAAGCCGTCGCGAATTACAGCAGAAACTACGACATTCGTATCGACCAGAACGTTCATCGTCCGGCTCGATAATCATCTATTTCCTTCTGAATTTCTTCGTCGGTGATTTCTTCGCGATCAGGCACGCTTTGTGTGTCTTCATGTAAACCTTGCCAGGCCGCCACGCGCTCTGAGGCAGTCGGTCGTCGCGGCACTATGATCACGTCGACCTCCTGATTTTCCAATTCCGGCGGCGCTTGGACCTTCAACCAGCCATTGGGCTCGACCCTGGTTTTTTTGGTGACAGTATTCATCACTTGGTAATGTACTCCTGATCCGTCATGCGTTGTCAACGCGGCGCTAGATTTTTCAGATCTTATCGCACTTTTTGCGATAGCATGTTAGACCGAAGGCCAATTCATCCAGGAGACGAAACGAGTATGCGCTCAGCACGGGCTTTAGTTCTCATACCGTTACTTTGCTGCTTTCTGATTCAGATCCCCGCTCAGACTTCTACGCGCACTAATGGTGGGGCGCGGTTGAAGGCCGCTGCCGATCTCAACGGAGGTCGGGCGCCGGTCAGCGAGATGCGGAGCGCTATCGAACGGTACACCGTGGACCGTGGCAGTCTGGCACGTTCTTATCCGGTGGCGGTGTCGCGCACACGGCGCGAGCGATTCAAAAAGTTCTACAGCGATTGGCTTGCTTCACTTCACAGTCTCGACTTCGACTCGATGAGCCAGGACGGGAAGATTGATTACATACTTTTCAAGAACCATCTCGAATACGAGTTGCGCCAGCTCGATATCCAGTCGCAACAGATCAATGAGATCGAACCGCTGCTTCCCTTTGCCGCGAAGATAATCGAGTTGGAAGAAACGCGACGTCGCATGGAGCCAATCAATGCTGCGAAAGCTGCGGCAACACTCACCGATCTCAGAAAACAAGTTGATGAAAGACGCCGTGCTATCGAACTCGGTCTGCGATCGGAAAGTCGCGGTGGTGATACGAGCGTCGAGCCGGTGCGCGTCAAGAAAACCGTGGCAAATCGTGCGGTCAACGCGATCAATGGACTGCGCAACAACCTGCGCAACTGGTACACGTTCTACAACGGCTACGATCCACTGTTTACGTGGTGGAACGAGGAGCCCTATCGCTCACTCGATCAGGCGATGACAAACTACGCGAGTTTCATGAGTGAACGCGTCGTCGGTATCAGATCAGAAGGCGGCCAGATACAAACACAGACACCGGCGGGACAGAATCGCGGGCCAGGCGGCGGTGGTCCGGGTGGTGGTGGTCAAGCCGGGGGCCAAGGCTTCCAGCGCCCAAGTAGCAGCAATGCGCGACCGGGTGATGCGAGCGACATCGTCGGCGATCCGATCGGCCGCGAAGCGCTGCTGGTTGAGCTGCGCTCCGAGATGATTCCTTACACGCCGGAAGAATTGATCGCGATCGGCGAGAAGGAGATGGCCTGGTGCGAAAACGAGATGAAGAAGGCGTCGCGCGATTTAGGCTATGGCGACGATTGGCGCAAGGCACTCGAACACGTCAAAAATCTTTACGTCGAACCCGGTAAGCAGCCGGAGATGATCCGCGACCTCGCACTCGAGGCGATCAAGTTTGTCGAAGACAATAACCTGGTAACAGTTCCCGAACTCGCACGCGAGAGCTGGCGCATGGAGATGATGACTCCCGAGCGACAGCTCGTCAGCCCATTCTTCCTCGGCGGCGAAGTCATTCAAGTATCTTTCCCGACAAACACGATGGCCCATGAGCAGAAGATGATGAGTATGCGCGGTAACAACATCCACTTCGCGCGCGCGACTGTCCATCACGAGTTGATTCCCGGCCATCATCTTCAGGGCTTCATGGCCGCGCGTAACAAACCGTATCGAGCTGTCTTTGGGACACCGTTCTGGACGGAGGGAAATGCGCTTTACTGGGAGCTGTTGCTGTGGGACTTGAATTTTGCAAAGACGCCTGAGAACCGCATCGGCATGCTCTTTTGGCGTATGCACCGCTGTGCGCGAATTATCTTTTCACTCAGTTTTCATCTCGAGAAAATGACGCCGCAGGAATGCATCGACCTGCTGGTAAACAGAGTGGGCCACGAGCGTGACAACGCGACCGCGGAAGTGAGGCGTTCATTAGACGGCAGCTATGGACCGCTTTACCAGATCGCGTATCTGATTGGTGGGCTCCAGCAGTATGCAATGCACAAAGAGCTGGTTGGGTCCGGGAAGATGACGAACCGTGCTTACAACGACGCGTTGCTGAAGGAGAATCGGATCCCGATTGAGATGTTGCGGGTGGCGATCACGAACCAGAAGCTAACACGTGATTTCGTGACGAATTGGAAGTTCTACGGCCCAATTCCTGGACGGTAGGTTTTCCTCGCAAAGGCGCAAAGAAGAGAGGTTTGACTTAACTTTGCGCCTTTGCGCCTTTGCGAGGAAATTTCTTAAAGCTCACTTTCGATACTGAAGTCTCAGCTTCACAAACACCGGTTCGCCTGGCTTCACGCTGGGTCGATAAAAAAGAAGTTGCGGTGTGGGCGCACTGGCGGTCAACGCCCTCGTCCTCGCGTCCTTCTCTTCTCTGCTCCACGTTTGCCCTGTGGTTGACATTTCCATTCGACCAACGCTCGAGCCCCACGCCTTTTCCCACTCCGCCACCTGCGCGTCTGTAAGCTTCTGCGCCTTGTCCGTGATCTGAACGCCTTCGAGTCGCGTCGGGCTCACAAGCACGCTGAGAACTTCTGCAACGTGATCCGGCCTGCTCTTTCTCATCGTGAAGAATGGCGGACTATCGTCCTGCGCCGGAATCTCGAGTAGTCTTCCAATTGCGACCTGGTTGTCGCCGCCTGCCGTCCGTTTCGTAGGAAAGATCAGGTAAGGCTCTCCTAAAGTGCCGTCCGCATACTGCTCCCGATCGATCACGTACAAATAGCCTGCTCTTACAGCTTCTACAGTGATTCGAAGTCGATCTCCCTGGACCAGTTTTGTGTTGGCTGAGATTCGTTCCGGCATCCACTCAGTGGTTGCATTGTCGTCGTGAACGATCAATCGCTCGCCTGACTCAGATCGATTCGCAGGGCGCAGGCGCCAAAGAGTGACTCCAACAACTGTCTCAGGCACGACGTTGTCAACAGGAACATTGGGCGTTGCGTTGCGATAGTTTCCGCTCGACCGCCGGCGTGTGCTCTTTCTGTTTGTGGACGAACTGCTAAAAGCAGTGTCCCAAAGTTTTCGCGTGATGTCGTCGGGCTGTTGGGCCAACGAAATCGACGTCACAATCAACATTAACAGTACAAAGCTTACAACCACTCTCATAACCGGTCCCTTCTGCCCCCAAAACAACTACGATTTAATTCCATTCCCCTTGCATTACAAACGCAGCCCAATAGTAAGGCGACCGCCATTGTCGCGTGCGCAGCATCTCGATCTGCGCAGCGCGCAATGCAGCGGCCGGCGTTTTATTACCCCGCAACATGCCGTTGTAGAAACGCTGCATCAGCGAGGCGGTTGCCTTGTCGTTGACGTTCCATAAACTAACGATCACGCGGCGCGCTCCGGCATACATGAACCCTCGCGTCAGGCCCTCGATACCTTCGCCCCTCACCTCTTTTCCCAAACCGGTTTCACACGCGCTCAGCACTACCAACTCTGCCGGCAGCTTGAGGTTGTAGATATCGTGGGTGCGCAGGAATCCGTCCTGCGGGTTGCCTTGCTCATCAACCATCGAAAGCACGATGGCGGAGAGTCCAGCTCGCGTGGTATCGAGATAACCGTGAGTTGCGAAGTGAACATAACGGTACTGGCTCAACTCTCCGCTCGTGGCAACCGATCGATTTGCACGAAAATCAAGGGCCTTGAAGTTCGCTCCCGCTGGTGCGACGGCGAGAATCTGATCGGCCTCATGCCTGGTGAACGGCAACCGTGGAATCGAAAGCTGCCCACCTGGGCCACCGGACAAGTGTTCGATGATTCGGGTATCGGCCAGCCTGCTAACTGCACCTTCCTTAGCTCGCGTGCTGGTTTTGAATCGCGCGTCGGCGGTCGAGAAAACCGGATCCGCGATCACGGCGAGGCCCTTTGGGGCAGGGTTACGGTTGGCCAAACTCTGGCGCTGAACGGCGAGAGATGAAGCCGAAGGGAGACTCACAACTTCATGATCCACCACCAACGGACGCGACGATCCATTTACCGGCAATGCTGCGAACGGCACATATTGCAGTGCGCCATCCGCAATCACCACCAGACGTTTTGTTCCTAACCCGGCAATAGCGGGCGCGAGTATCATTCTGCCCAAGTCAGCAGCCGCTTGTTGGAACTGTGCGTCGGCCTCGGCTATGCGCGCTTGTCGCTGAACAGGACTTTCCAGTGACTTAACAACACTGCGAGCCGTCAACGACTCGTACACCTGCCGTGCGAGTTTCTGTACTTGCTCGCGCTTCGGCAGCTCGTAGGTTTTCAGTGAATCATGGCTTACGACCCAGAGGTAACTTTGCTCATCGCCCAACGAGTATTCGAGCAACACAGTCTCGGGATCTAATTGCTGCTGGATCTCTTTCAAGCCCAGTGGTTGTGGCTGAGTCAGCGCGGCATAAGCCGGGCTCGCTTTGCGAATCGCTGTCTGCACCTGCTGGTAGTCGTCTTCAAGCGCACTGATCTCTTTGTTGAGTGTATCGATCTCCTGCTGATTGCCCTTTGCCGCAGTGAGTTGAATCTGCCGCTGTGCTTTGGCATTCAACGACCGCCTGATATCTCGCTCCCTTTGCACTAAATCGGCGCTGACGCCTTGCAGAATGTCTACGTGAGATTCATTCAACATCTCGGTGAGGCTGCGCGCGCGCCCGCGTTCGCTTGCCTGGAGTGCTTCAGCATCGTGGCCCTTGCCCGGATATTTCAAATGCTGCTGCATCAACAGGTCGATAAAAAATTCGTACGTCTTTTCCCGAGACGCCAGATAAGAAGCGCGGTGTTGTTGACTGCCGGTTTGCGCGCGAACAGTCTCAATCAGAGCGAGCGACTCTTCGATGTTCTTTCTCGACTCGACTAGATTTCCACGTTTCTGTTCTACACGCGCTCGGCCCTCCAAAGCGTTAGCGGTATTGTTCAAATCGCCGAGCCGGCGAAATGTCGAAAGGGCCTGGTTAAAGTGGTCCAGCCCTTCGTCCAACCGGCCGAGGGCAGTGTAAACATGGCCCAGGTTGCTGAGCGAGACTGCTTCCCGGCGAACATTTCCGGTAGCACGTAGAAGCTGCAGTGCCTGTTGGTGATACTCGAGCGCCTTTTGCGGTTTGTTCTGTCGGGAGTACAGTACGCCCAACTGGTCGAGCGTTTCCGCTTCCTGCATCTTATTGCCGGTTTGCTGCTGTATTGTTTGGGCCTGATTGAAGTAGCTGAGGGCTTTCTCATAATCGCCCAGGCCACGGTACGCGATTCCAATATTACTCAGCGTAAACGACTGCGGGCCTTTGGCTCCTATCGCTTCAAGCTTGGGTAGAGCCTGCTGTAGATAATCGAGCGCCTTCTGTGGCTCACCGAGCCTGTTGTAAGCATTACCAATGTTGTTTAGCGTAATCGCTTCGGAGAATTGGTCTCCGAGCGGCTTGTAAAGCGGCAAAGCTCGCAGGAAATACTCGAGCGCCTTCTGTTGATCAGAAGCCTCGCTATAGATCACTCCAATATTGTTTAGTGCGGAGGCTTCGCTCCCACCGGTCTCTCGAGCGAGCACCACGGCGCGCTCATAATGGGCCAGTGCCTCCTTTACTTCGCCTAAAGCGTTGCTCGCTCCGCCCACAAAAGTTTCGACTCCGCTTTCCAACCGGCGATCCTGGACTTTTTGCGCAAGTGCAAGCGTTTCTTTCGAATATTTGAGTAAATTGCGGAAATCGCCGAGTTGGGCGAAGCGAACTATCATTAAGCGAAGCGTAAAGGCTTGCCGCAGGGGTTCGCCGCTGTCTGCAAAAAGCTGTGCCGCCTGTAGATACTTCTCGATAGACGCGCGCTTTGCCGCAGCGTTTTGCTGGCTGCCGGTCTTCTCAGCTTCCTCAGACCGTCGTTGGGCCTGGACCAGACGCCGGTCCTCCGCCGTCGGTTCGCGCAACTGCACGATACTGATCTCATAACGGCCTGGAGGAACTTTGCTATTCGGCGAACGCACTTCGATTCGATAATCGCCGGATTTGTCGGCGATGAGTAAAACTGGTTCCGTCCCCCACTGGTCGTTCGGACTGTCAACTTCGCCAATCTCCTGGCCATCGGGACCGAACAGTGCAACGCTCAGGTCGATATCTTTCTGTTCCACCAAAGCATAGAGAAATTGCCCGGCGGTGAGCGCTACTCGATATGCATGAGTTTCGCCCCCTTTGAGCTCGCGCTCTTGCGCAGCAAAAGTGGGAAACGTTTGTGTGGTTTGTTGATTGGTAGAACTTGTGGTCTGTGCAAAACTTACGGAAAGAAAAAAACTCAGCCATAAGGCAGAGAAGATTCCACGCGAAACATTGTTCAAATTCTGACTCATACGCTTAATTAGAACCACCGCTCGCTGGATAACGCGTGAAGGAGTGGGCTTTTCCTTCACACGTTATCTTTTCGTCGAGCGGGTCGTTAATTCAACCTAAATTCAACCTAGCTTTTCCCATGCCCGGCGGAAGAGGCAGCTTGATCAACGGCTAATGGCCCGCCTCCCGATTGAGCCGTGTAGTTGCCACTTTCAGCGGGGGTCTCTTCCGGCCCTGTGTCAGGCGTATTCCATGTCCCGGTTGCATTGCTTCCACTTATAGCGGTGGCCAAAGTGACGGTCCAGCCGTTGATGCCGTCATAGTTAAAGGAACAAGAGAGTGGGCTCCCCGAAAAAGTGCCCAGGACGTCCCAGCTCGGGTCGTAGAACGTATAAACGCCTTGGGCATTTAGTGCGATATGGCAGCCGGCGAGGTCTGCTCCATTAGATCCTCCGGTGATGCCGCTAGCGTTTAGGGTCCAAAATGGTGGTGCTGGTGGTTGTGGCATTGTTAATCCTCCTTCAAAGGTTTGGTGTTCACAATCCTCGGTGATTGTGCTCTGGGCTAAGTGCGATAATGCCGGGTCATCAATCAGGTTTTCCGTGGCTCTTCTGTTTATTAACGCGAGAACTTCTACGGCAAACCACCATTCAAATTTAAAAAACGGGAATTCGATTAGAGAGGGTTAGTTTCCGAGCAGACTTCTTGTTGATTTAACGAGCCGTGCCGTGCTTTGAATGGCCGCCATCATATGCCTAGTTGACGATTACGTCCAGACTTTAATGATGCTCGAGCCGGATGGCGTAAACGAGCAGCTTTTCCGGGGTTTTCAGGGTCGTCAGTGCCTCGCCTTTCTCATAACCCGGTTTGGTGGCCGAGTGAGTAGTTAAAAAGTTCTGCACAACCTTGTTTCGCGATGGTTCGGTGATGAGTCCACGCGTTTGTGGATTGCCGAAGAGACCCTCGAACTCCGGCACCGCGTTTTCAGCAAACACCAGCCACAGCTTTTCAGTGCCCTGCTGCGTGTCGAATTTTAGCCACGAATTCTCCGGGATTTGCACCAACTGTTCAGCGGCTACGAGCGGCGAGCCATTGTTTGCAGTTGACGAGGGGAATACTACAACAAACTCCGGTTGTGCGGATGTTTCGGGTGGACCTTCATTGAGAACGTATAAGTAACCTGACTGCGGGCTCCTGATGTTCACACGGATCCGGTAGTCGGCCTCAAAGATCATTTCTCCAGGCTGTGTAAAAGGTTTTTGATATGGCCTGCCGTTTCTAAACTTCTGCACTGTTATCCAGTACGTAAGTGAGCGCTCAGCGACTGGGGCCGGAGCCGGAGGCGTTACCGAGGCGTTTGTTCGTGCGCGCGAAGAGCGCCAGATGTTTATGCCGAAAATCGCGGCAGTCACGACCGCCATCGCGATCAGCGCGTAGACCAGCACTCGTTTTTTCTGTGGTACGTGGTTCACTTCCTCAGTGTCTAAAGCAACTATTGGCGCGGTAGGCGATGACGTACGGTGGATATCTGCTTCAACATCGAGCCGCTTCTTGAGCGCCTTCAAATCGATCAGCATGTCCTTCGCAGTTTGATAGCGCTCGTCCGGACTCTTCGAAAGGGCCTTAGACACGATCCGTTGCAATTCTTCCGGCGCCTTCCGTTGCGTGAATTGTGTCAACGGCACGGGATCTTTCTCGAGGATCTGCACAATCGTGTGACTAGTGGTTGCACCTTTAAAAGGCATCAGCCCGGAAACCATTTCGTAAATCATCACCCCGGTGCTCCAAATGTCGGTGCGCTCATCGACGGTATGCGCCTGCGCCTGCTCCGGTGACATGTAGTTGACCGTGCCCATGACTGTGTGTGGTGCCGTTTTGAATTCGGTAGCAGCTTCCGACTCCTGCCCGGTTAGGATCGACGATTTCCGTTCTGTCACTTTCGACAAACCAAAGTCGAGCACCTTAACTACGTGATCCCGGCGGCGAATCATTACGTTCTCCGGCTTTATATCGCGATGAACGATGCGAGCTTCGTGAGCAGCATCGAGCGCGGCAAGTACCTGGATAGCAATATCGAGGATTTCTCCAAGTTTGAGTCGTTTATCGTTGATGCAGTTTCGCAGCGTCTCGCCGTCAATGAACTCAGTAGCCAGAAAGGTCAGACCTTCGATTTCGCCAAATTCGAAGATAGTAAGGATATTGGGTTGGTTGAGCGACGATGCGATTTTTGCTTCCTGGCGAAAGCGCTGCATGCGTCGCTTATCCGAGGAGATATCCGGCGAGAGCACCTTCAGCGCGACTGTCCGATCGAGCCGCGAATCTTTCGCGAGATAAACTTCGCCCATGCCGCCGGCGCCGAGTGCACCAAGAACCATGTAAGAACCGAACTGCTGCCCTTTATTAAGAACACTCTTTTGTTGTATGAGCTCATCGTCAATGATTATTAACGCTGCGCCGGCTTCAGCCGCCATTCCTTCGATGAACTTCTCTTCACTCGCGCGCTTGTGCGACTCGATCAGTTTCTCGACCTCAACTCGCAGTGACTCATCCACGCCGCACTGCCCGGCAACGTATTCCGCACGCGCTTCGCTGTCGAGCGAGATCGCCGATTTGAATATGCGACTGACCTGTTGCCAGCGTTCCGGCGTCAATTAGCTCCGCTCCCGGTGAGTTGTTGATAAAGCCACGCACGCGCCATGTTCCAGTCGCGCGTCACAGTGTTTTCGGAAACGTTCAGTACGCCCGCGATCTCCTCGTTGTTGAGCCCGCCAAAGTATCGCAGCTCAACCACCTGACCGCGTCGTGGATCCATCTCCGACAGACTCTTGAGTGCTTCGTCCAGACGGAGCAATTCCAAACTCTGATCCGGCGTCACTGTCGCAGCTTCTTCCAACGAGACCTGTTGCGCGCCGCCTCCACGCTTCGCATACGCGTGACGCCGCGCGTGATCGATCAGAATGCGACGCATGATCTGCGCCGAGATGGCGAAGAAGTGTGAACGATTGGCCCAGTGGACGTTTCTTTGATCGACGAGACGAACGTAAGCTTCGTTTATCAGCGCAGTAGTTTGGAGGGTGTGGCCTTTTCGCTCCCGGCTCATGTAGCGCCGCGCCAGCCGGTGCAGCTCCTCGTAGACCAGCGGATACAGCTTGTCGAGCGCGGATTGATTCCCCTCGCTCCACTCAGCGAGTAGTTCGGTGATGTGATGCTGCTCTGGGGGAGGATTCTTCTTCAATATCTGTTGCGGGGTTAACCCGATCTGTTAATAGACACTTCAAATCTCGCCAGGTTTTCTCATCATCTTGTTCACTTCTCCGACGTGGAGCTCTTCTTCCGCGATCATCCGGCGGGCATAGTCTTCAAGCAAGACCGAGCGATCGCGCACCAGGTCCAACAACTGTCTATAGAGCGCGAGACCTTCATTTTCAGCTTGCAGAGATTCGGCAAGAATGTCGTTGATGCCGTGCTTGTGAGTCTCGAGCAAGCTGCCGATCTTGAGCGACGGGTGTTCACCGAAATGGGTGACGAGCTCGCCGGCCTCATTCGCGTGGGCCAAGCACGTGTTGGCCTCGCCACGCAGCCAGCTCACGATTGGGATTCTGTTGTGACCAAAGATCATCAATGAATAGTGAGTGTAGCGAACGACACCAGCCAGCTCCGCCTCCATGATCTGATTCAAGAGCTTCACTGCCGCCGCCTTATCAAACCGTTCCTCAGACATATTCTCCTCCGTTGTCTTTTGCTCCGTAGGAGCAGCATGTTTATAGCACCCGTTTGCTCTTGATCTCGCTCCGTGAGGAGCGACATGTTTTATCCTGCATGTTCTCTCGAGCACATGACACTCCTATGGAGCGCCGTATTGGGCAGTGCGCAAGCTATAAACATGCTGCTCCTACGGAGCATAGGCAGAGTCACTTTCTCAGAATCTTAATGAGAGACAGCTAAGTCCACCGTCCATCTTCTGAAACTCCGACATCTCGAGAGCCATCGTTTGATACCCTAAGTGGTCCAACTCTTGTTTCATCGCCGGAAAGCCTGCGGCTATGAGAACTCTGCCGTTTAGCGATAAACAGTTTGCCGCGTATTCTTCTGAAGAGTTTAGACGAATCAGTTCGTAATCGGAAAAGCCCTGGTGACTTTGCAGCGCTTCAATCATGACGAGGTGCTTGCCGCCGAGATAAGCCAGTCCGCTCTTCAGGTGAAGGATATTACTAAGCCCTCGTATGTCTATCAAACTGGAAGCGTAGCCAAACGAGTCCAGCAGGCGAGCGAGCTGGTGAGCGCCGTGCTCGTTTGTGCGTGCCGAGATGCCGATAAAGAAGTGTTCACCGGCTTCGCAAACGTCCCCGCCGTCGAGTGTGCCGGGTGCGACAATTGAATGCAACTCACGGTAGTGTTCACGCAGAACTGGTGCGATGCTATCGACTTCGCCGAGCCGACTGGCTGCGCCGGGACGCGTAAGCACCGCGCCACGTGAAGTTAACACGGCCGTATCTTCTACAAACGTTGAGTCCGGCTGTCGTTCGTCAGGCGCTAACCGGATCACTTCGAGGCCGCAGGATTCAAGCGCTTCGCAATAGGCCTGATGCTGTTGAAGTGCCCGCTCAACAACAGGCACTCCTAAATCGACGCTCGTCAGTCCCGAAGCGAAATTCTGTCCCGGCGCTCTAACGATTGCTTTAGAAAACATTGGACAGGATTAACAGGATTTTTCATGATTTACAGGATCTATCTTGTTAATCCTGTAAATCTTGCAAATCCTGTCAACTAACGCGGCCCATCAACTTCTTAACCGTCGGAGTTAGGAACGCCAGAACCAGCGCTGATACCAGCAACCCAACCGCGATCGCACCATAAAGCGTAGTCAGTCGTGTCGAGTCGGGCAGGTAGAAACCCGACAGGTATCCCGCCAACTTGCTGCCCAGCGACGACGCCAAAAACCACACACCCATCATGATGCCCACAAGTTTTGCCGGCGAGAGTTTGGTAACCGTGCTGAGTCCGACCGGGCTCAAACACATCTCTCCACAAACCTCCAAAAAGTACAGACCGACGAGCCACAAAGGACTGATCCTGCCGTAAGCCGTTAACATCGACGCCGGAATCATGAGCAGGTATGCAACACCGATGAACAACAGTCCAAGCGTAAACTTCACCGGACTCGACGGCTGGCGCTCCTTCATGCTCACCCACAGGTAAGAGAATATCGGCGCCAGCATGATCACAAAGAGCGGTGTGCACGATTGTAAATAACTGGAAGGAAATGCCATCCCGAAAAACTCGGTTCGCACGAGGTCTTTCGCAAACAGATTCAGACTCGCGCCCTTCTGTTCATACGCAGCCCAAAACAAGATCGTGAACAAAAAGAAAATGAAGATCGCTGCGATGCGTTTCCAATCACTGGCAGTTAACGGTTGATTCGCCGCTATCTCACCTGCTTTATCGACCGCCCGCTTCGTAATCCGGCTGCCCACGTGGGCCAACCATTTGCCAAAAATTAAGAAGATGATCAGGCCGAGGATCATTCCAATGCCCGCAGCACCGAATCCCCAATGCCAACTCTTTGTCGGATCGAAACCATTGTTGACGAGTACTCGCTTAAAACTCTCGCTTTGCGCCAGGTAGCCGCAAACCAGCGGCGCCATAACAGCGCCGACGTTAATTCCCATGTAGAAGATGGAGAAACCGCTGTCGCGACGACGATCGGTTTCGCCGTAAAGACCACCAACCATGGCGCTGATGTTTGGTTTGAGCAGTCCCGTTCCGGCAGCGATGAGGATCATGCCGAGATAAAAGGATGACATCGAGTGAAAGACCATTGAGAAATGGCCGGCGGCGATGATGATGCCACCGAGGAAGACGGCCAAACGCGCTCCGAGCAAGTAGTCGGCGGCGAGCCCGCCGGGCAAGGCGGTCAGGTACACGGCCATCGTGTAGGTGCCGTAGATCGAGGCGGCACGCTTTACGTCGAACCCAAGCCCGCCTTGCGCAGGCGGCGCAACCATATAAAGGACAAGAATCGCGCGCATGCCGTAATAACTGAAGCGCTCCCAAAGCTCTGTGAAGAAAAGCGGGCCAAGACCTTTTGGGTGTCCGAAAAAGCCGTCGTCGCGTGCTTGTACTGCTTCGGGTTCAGTGGTCATGTTTGTTGGGCAGTCTCTCCGCTGATATTCGAATAAATTGCGCGGCAATATATCCCGCCGAGGTGCAAAGACGCAAAGTCTAATTGTTCGCGTCTTTGCGCCTTTGCTGGGAAACTTCTTCTTACCGCACGGCATCTATCCTCCACAACCGAAAGACCACTCTCCCGAAACGCAGCCGCATTTCCATTCCAGGAATCCGTATGAAGAAAACCAAGCTGTTGCTGATACTGCTTCTGAGTGTCTCTTTCTTGTCTTTCAACCTTTACGCGCAATCGGGACGCAATCGCACAACCGAGCCTAAACCCGGCAAACCTCAACCAGCAAAAACCGGGGAAGAAGGCGTTAACGAATCGCGCGTCGGTTCTGAAGGTGAGACCGTCGAGGGTGACGTTATTCGCGTCGATACTTCGCTAGTGATGGTTCCTGTAACTGTGCTCGATCGCAACGGCAGGTACGTTCCGCTTCTGCGGCGCGAGAACTTTCGCGTTCACGAAAACGGCGTCGAACAGAAGATCGCTTACTTCGCAACCACCGATGCGCCGTTCAGCGTTGTTCTACTAATCGACACCAGCGGCTCGACACGGCTTCGTCTCGACGACATTCAGGATGCCGCGATCAAATTCGTCGACAAGCTGAAGCCTTCAGATAGTGTGATGGTGATGTCGTTTGACGATCGGATTGAGGTGAGGTGCAAGGCAACAACTGATCGGAACGTGATCACGAAAGCGATCCGCCGGACGCGTACCGGTGGAGGCACGCGGCTTTACGATGCCGTTGAAGACATTCTCAATAAACAACTCAAAACTATCCCCGGCCGTAAAGCAGTTGTGCTTTTTACTGACGGAGTTGACACCACCAGTCATCGTGCTTCTTACGACAGCACGATCCGTCTGGCTGAGGAATCGGACGCACCAATCTATGTCGTTGACTACGACACTTCCGGATCCGGCAGCATCTACGGCGGCGGAGGGATACCTGTGCCCGGTGGTGGGCGCGGCACGATTCTCGGTCTGCCGCTGCCTCGACCCGGCATTCCCGGCACAACCGGTGGAGCGACACCCGGCGATTACAAAAGAGCCGTCAAATACCTGCACGCGCTCTCAGATAAAACCGGCGGACGTTTTTACAGTGGCGACTCTTTGTTTGGAATCGGACAGGCGTTCACCTGGATCGCCGAAGAGCTCGGACGCCAGTACAGCCTTGGCTACTACCCGTCAACGGCAGGTAAAAATGGGGAGAGACGTCAGATCAAGGTGAAAACTACTGAAGCGGATCTGGTGGTGAAGGCTCGCGATAGTTACATTTACTCTGATAAAAGTCAGAAGTTCTCACAGGTTACACGGATCAACCTGCGCTGATCCGTGTAAATCTGTGGATTAGTTCTTGTAAAAGAACTCCCCCTGCATCTTCCAATTGCCCAGGTTAAACTGCCGCTGTGCCCCGCAGTTCAAACAAGTTCGATAGGCCCGACCTTCACGGGAGAACGGCCGGCTGAGCTCCGCATGCCAACAACCAAACACACGCGCCATCAAATTACCGATCTTTCCAGTCAGGGACGATGCATCAATGTGCCCGATGTTTGAATTCGCTATGGTTAACTCGCCTGCCTGCATGTTTATTACCTCTTTTTTAAGCCTTCCGAATGTCCTTCAACCATTAACGCGCAAAGAAATCGCGGATTGGGCCACGTCAGGCAACAGCCGCAGTCGCGCGGGGCTACCCTGCTCGGTTCTATTAGCCTTATACTAACGGGACGCTAACCCAAGATTTCGGGAGAGTTAACGATTGAGTGAGCACCCCGCAGATAACGTAACTCGTCTATTGATCGAGCTCTCCAACGGAGATCGGGGGGCGGTTGATCTTTTACTACCTGTAATCTACGATGAACTGCGCAAGCTCGCGGCCAATTATCTGAGGCGTGAACGGCCGGATCACACCCTGCAACCGACCGCCCTGGTTCATGAGGCGTACCTGCGTCTCGTAGATCAGACGAGGGTGAACTGGCAGAATCGCGCTCATTTTTTTGGAGTTGCTGCACAGATAATGCGTCGCTTGCTGGTAGATCATGCGCGCAAGCACAATGCGGAGAAGCGTGGCCAGGATTTTCAGAAACTCTCCCTGGATGAAAATATCGATCGCGCCGTCGAACGCAGCGCGGAATTGATCGCGCTCGACGACGCGCTAAAAACCCTGGCAGTGATCGACGCACAAAAGGCACGCATGGTTGAGTTGCGCTACTTCGGCGGCCTCTCCATTGAAGAGACAGCAGACGTGATGGGTGTCACTCCCACAACTATTAAACGTCACTGGCGCTTCGCCAAGGCCTGGCTTCACGGAGAAATGCAAAGAAATAGTTGATGCACGCAGCAAGTCCAATCCAACAATCAGAGATTATTTTCCATCTATCATTTGACATTTCTCGTTTGTCATTTTAGCGATCAGGTATAGCCGTCAAATGACAAATGAGAAATATCAAATGATAGATGGAAAATGATTTAAACGATCCCAAGTTGCTGTACAAGACATAGCGTTAATGACCCCTGAACGCTGGCGACAAGTTGAAGAGATCTTCCAGGCGGCGCTCGATCTTTCACCGGGAGAACGAACGCGCTACGTGTCCGAAGTGTGCGCGGAAGACTCCGAGTTGAGGCGCGACGTCGAGGTGCTGCTCTCGCAGTACGACAGCGCCGGAGAACTGCTCGACGAACCGATCTACGGGAATACCGAACTGAACATGCTGGAGTCGTTTGTCGAAGAGAAGGATCCGATGATCGGGCGCCGTTTGGGCTCTTATCGAATCGACAGGGAGATTGGGCGCGGTGGCATGGGCGCGGTGTACGAAGCGTCGCGTGCCGACAACGAGTTCAACAAACGCGCCGCGATAAAACTAGTTAAGCGCGGGATGGATACCGACTTCATCCTGCGTCGTTTCCGCAAAGAACGACAGATTCTCGCGGCTCTCGATCACCCACACATCGGCGGCCTGCTCGACGGCGGTACGACAGAAGACGGTCTGCCCTACTTCGTGATGGAGTACATCGAAGGGCAACCGCTCTACACTTACTGCGACAGCCATAAGTTGAACATCACCGAACGGCTGAAACTCTTTCGCTCGATCTGCGACGCCGTCCACTACGCACACCAGAAACAGGTCGTGCACCGTGATATCAAACCTTCAAACGTACTCGTAACTTCTGAAGGCGTACCGAAACTGCTCGACTTCGGTATTGCGAAGTTGCTTAATCCGCAGCTCGCAGGCGACATCACGCACGATCCGACTGCAACCGCAATGCGTTTGATGACTCCGGAGTATGCCTCACCGGAGCAAGTGCAGGGAGCACCGACGACGCCAACCACCGACGTCTATTCCCTCGGCGTGTTGCTCTACGAATTGCTTACGGGTCACAGGCCGTACCGGCTGGTGAATCGCGCGCCGCATGAGATCGCACGCGTGATCTGCGAGGAAGCTCCGGCGCCACCCAGCATCATCATCACTCGCGCGGAAGATCTTTTGCCGAGTCTTAACACAGGCGACGAGGCGACCACGCTCAAGCAGCTCTACACAACCCGCGGTTCGACTCTCGAGGCGCTGCGCCGAGCCCTTTCCGGCGATCTTGACAACATCGTGATGCAGGCTTTGCGCAAGGAGCCGGAGTGGAGATACCAGACCGCGGCGGACTTGCGTGACGATATCACTCGTTTCCTCGAAGGCCGTCCGATTCTCGATCTGCCTGACCCGCCCAACGCGAGCATGGTCATGAGACCGGACTCATCCACTGAAAACTCGTTGGCCGTGCTGCCGATGAAGTTGATGGACATCAACCAGCCCGAGACAGGTCCGGATTATCTCGGAACGGGCCTCGCGGATGCTCTCATCACGCGGCTCAGCGCAATTCGGAGTTTCGCCGTCAGACCAACCAGCAGCGTGCTGCGTTACGGCAGTGACGCCGATCCTTTGCGCGCGGGCCGTGAGCTCGGTGTCGCCTTCGTGTTGGACGGCAGGATCAGACGCGCTGCGGAACGTATTCGCGTCACGATTCAGTTGCTCAACGTTCGTGACGAGACGACCGCGTGGGCCGGACAATTCGACGAGCAGTTTACAGACGTTCTTAATCTCGAAGACGTGATCTCTTCGCACGTCGCAGAAGCGATCGTTCCACATTTGACGGTGGACCAGCGACTGCGTCTCGCGAAACGCGGCACGGACAACCCGCAGGCGCACGAGGCTTACCTGCGTGGCCGCTATTACTGGAACACGTTTACCGAAGACGGTTTTGCACGCGCGATTGTTTGTTACCAGCAAGCCATCGCGCTCGATTCTAAATACGCGCTCGCTTACGCCGGCGTCGCCAACTATCACAACTGGCTAGGCGTGTTCAGCGTCATGCCGTTCGCGGAGTGCGCGGCAGCGGCTTATGAAGCTGCTTCGACAGCGGTGGAAATCGATCCGAATCTCGCCGAAGGTCACACTGCCCTGGGTCAAGCAATACTCTGCCGCGACTTCGCGTGGGCCAGTGCTGAACATCACCTCGTGCGTGCGATCGAGCTCGATCCAAACTACTCACCTGCGCGTGTCTGGTACGCTTTGCAGCTCGCGATGGAAGGTCGTTTCAGTGAGTCGCTGCGCGAAGCGCACACCGGTCGAGATCTGGATCCACTAGCGGTCATTTCACGCTTTAGCGTGCTCTGGTGTTCGTATCACGCGCGCCGTTTTGACGAAGCATATCGCTTTGCCACTGCGACACTGGAGAACGAACCACGCAACCTGATGATGCTTTACGGATCGAGTTTCGTTCTTAGCAGTCTGGGTCGCCACGCTGAAGCCATCGAAGCTGCCGAACGCTGCGTTGAGTTGATGGGAAAGGCATCTCACACCCTTGGCAGACTCGGCAGTGCTTACGCCGCAGCCGGAAACCTGGAGAAAGCGCAAGCGGCACTCAACGAGATGCACCTGCTTGCAGAACGGCGTCATGTTTCGCCATATCACCTCGCGCTCGTTACCTGCGGTTTGGGCCGTCCGGAGGAGGCGCTCGATCTGCTCGAGAGGGCTTACGACACTGGTGACGCGAAGGTGCTCTGGATGGGAGTCGATCCCGAGTTGGATCCACTTCACGGCCATCCGCGCTTCAACGATCTGCTGCGAAAACTGGACCACCGCCTCGCAGCCCTGCCCGCCATTGCAGGTCAATTGCAGGTAGATCACGAATCCATCGCCGTGCTTCCTTTCCGGGTTCTCAGTCCGGCCGGAGAGAATACGGGTGATGAGTATCTCGGTGTCGGACTCACAGACGCACTCATTACTCGTCTCAGTAACGTTCAGCGTCTTGTAGTGCGCCCGACCAGCAGCGTCATGCGTTACCGCGGCGCGAACATCGATCCGCTCATCGCCGGACGCGACCTTGGTATCGATTACGTTATCGACGGCAGCATCAGGCGCGTGGGCAATCGAATTCGCGTGACCGCACAACTGCTAAGTGTCAGCGAAGGCGTAACGCGTTGGGCCGAACACTTCGATGAAGACTCAACGGACGTGCTCCAGATCGAAGATTCGATTTCAGGAAAAGTAGCCTCGGCGTTACTGCCGCAATTGACAGGCGATGAAAAACGCCAGTTGTCAAAACGCGGCACGGACAATTCAGAAGCCTTCGAGGCTTACCTGCGTGGTCGTTATTACTGGAGCTCTTATACCGAAGTCGGTCTCAAAAAAGCGCTCGAGTGTTTTAGGCAGGCGATCAAATTGGACCCGGATTATGCACTTGCCTACACAGGCATCGCTGACTACTACAACTGGCTTGGCGTCTTTGGTATCCGGCCGTTCGCGGAAACTTCCGCGGCGGCAAAACAGTCCGCCGCTAAAGCAGTAGAACTGGATTCAAGTTCCGCGGAGGCGTACAGCGCGCTCGGCTTCGCGACTGTCTGTCACGACTTCGACTGGGCCGTGGCAGAAGGCCAACACCGCCGTTCGATCGAGATCAATCCAAACTACGCCACAGGCCATCACTGGTACGCGTTTCACCTGATGATGGAAGGACGTTTCGACGAGGCCATCGAGCGGATGTTGCGCACGCGCGAACTCGATCCGCTGTCGCCGAGTGTTCTCCAGGGCCTCGGCTGGTGTTATTACCATGCGCGCCGCTTCAACGAGTCCATCGAGACTTTTAAGAACATGCTGGAAGCGCTTCCCGACTTCCCGTATGGACTGATCACTTACTCATGGGTTCTGCGACACACGGGCGAGACAGACGAAGCCGTCAGGGTCGCGGAGAAAGCGTTGGAGCTTTCAGGTGGCAGCCAGTTTTACCTATCCGTTTTAGGCAGCACATACGCGGCGGCTGGAAAGCAACAGGAGGCACGCGCCGTTCTCGAACGCCTGGGCCAGATGTCCACGCACTGCTACGTCTCGCCTTTTCATCTTTCACTGATTCACCTGCATCTTGGTGAACGCGAACGAGCGTTGGAGCTACTGCTAGAGGCGCACGCGATCAGGGATGCCTGGGTGGTTTGGCTCGGCGTCGAGCCGCAGTTTGATCCGTTGCGCGGTGAGCCCGCGTTTGAAGGCATCCTGCGCGACCTGCGACATCCCGCGATGTATCGCAAGCTCGCGCGAAAGGCGGCAGCGAGTGCCAGCCAGCGGAGAAGAAGATCAGGGCCGCAGATTCCTCCGGTAACCAGACAAATTCTGATGCCGGCTCCTGAAACTCAAGCGGGAGAGAATGAGGAAGCTCGTCAACTCTACACCGCCGGACGTTACTATTCGACCAGACGAACAGCGGAAGGTCTGCGCCAGGCGATCGAACGTCTCGAACGTGCAGTTGAGCTCGATCCGGAGTTTGCCATCGCTCATGCGGAACTCGCAGACTGCTACGCATTGCTTAACTGGTACGTCGAGCCGCCACCGCCTGGAGCGTGGGAGCGCGCCAAAGAGTCGGCGCTGCGGGCGGTCGAAGCCGATCCGCAGTTACCCGACGGGCATGCTTCACTGGGGTTTGTAAGGCTTCACTACGATCGCGATTGGGTCGCTGCTGAACGGGAGCTGCGCCGCGCGATTCAACTGAAGCCGAGCAACCAGGTCGCCCATCGTTGGTATGCCTACAGTTTGTCGGCTATGGGCCGTCACGATGAGGCCTATGCTGAAATCGAACGCGCGCGACAGATCTCGCCGCAGTCAGCCGTGATTGCAACGGCCGTAGCTAACGTGCTGTTTCTTGCAGGCAAGTTTGATGAAGCTGTGCGGCAATGTCGAAAAGCGCTGGAGCTTGATCCGGGCGCGGTTGCGGCACACACGATCCTGCGTTGGGCTTACGAGTTAAAAGGAATGCACAACGAAGCGCTCGCTGCGTTCGAGCAGGAACGGAGTTTCGCCGGGGATACGCCGACCACGCACGCCAAACGCGCTCACGTGCTCGCCGCGATCGGAAAACGCGAAGAAGCGCAGACGATTCTGAACGAGATTATCAGCAAGCGTAATCAAAATTGGGTAACGGCGTACGAGATCGCCATCATTTATACATGGCTCGGCGACTTCGACAATGCATTTCGCTGGCTCGCACAGGCTGAACGCGAACACGCCGTTGGATTCACGTTTGTTCGTGTCGATCCTCACCTGGCCAAACTTCGTTCTGACCCGCGCTTTGCCGACTTGATTCGAGAAACGGAGAAGACGATTCCATAAACCACAGATGAACCGAGAAACCTTAGACGCGTGGGTTCGTGAAGTTGTAGCTTGGCACTTCAATCCCGACACCGGCTGTCCTTTCTGGTTAGACTTTGCGAAAAATCTTTCCTGGGATCCGCGTAAAGAAATTCAGACTTACGACGATCTTTCGCGTTTCGGTTTCTTCCAGGACGAGTGGTTGCGGGGTGGTCCAGTGCGTCGCTGGGTGCCGAAAGGTTATGCCGGGCGACCTGTCTACACTTTTGAGACCGGCGGCAGCACGGGCGTGCCGAAGTCGCGCATCAACATCGAAGATTTCCGTCTCGACTATGAAGCATTCAGCGACACGTTGCCGGAGGAATTCTTTCCACGAGATTCCGATTGGTTGTCGCTTGGTCCAACCGGTCCACGTCGCCTGCGTCTCGCCGTCGAGCACCTCGCCCAATATCGCGGCGGCATCTGTTTTATGGTGGATCTCGATCCGCGCTGGGTCATAAAACTGATCAAGATGGGCCAGCCGAAGATGGCCGAGCAGTACAAGCAACACGTCGTCGAACAGGGTCTCACGCTGCTGCGCGCGCACGACAATATCCGTTGTCTCTTCACGACTCCCAAACTTCTGGAAGCGCTCTGCGAAAAAGTGTCGCTCAAGAAGATGGGAATAACCGGCGTGTTTTGCGGTGGCACTGAAATGACGCCGCAGTTTCATCGCTTTGCTGTCGAAGAGTTGCTCGACGGTGCGTACTTTGCACCGACGTACGGCAACACGCTGATGGGGCTTGCGGTGCACAAACCGCGCCAAGTGGAAGACAACTACGCCATCATTTACTATCCACCAAGGCCGCGCGCGATGATTGAAGTTGTCGATCCGGACGAGCCGGATCGAGTGGTGGAATATGGTGAGACCGGCCGGGTGCGCTTAACGACTTTAACGAAGGAATTCTTCATGCCGCGATTTCTGGAACGCGACGAAGCGGAGCGCGAACCGCCGTGCGAACCGTATCCGTGGGACGGCGTGCGCAACGTTCGCCCCTTCTCTCGCTTCCAAACGAGCGTCGTCGAAGGAGTGTATTAAATCCTGTAAATCTTGAAAATCCTGTAATCCTGTCTATGCTTTCTATACCAATCCTTCGACACGGCAATCCATACACGAGCCTGGATCTCGCACGCGTCCCACATCATCAAACCCGCGAAATTTTCGTCGAAGTTAGCCAGGCAAATGCCGGTCTCATTCGCCGCGACCTCGGCCGCCAGGACATCGCCGTCTCCAGTCTAAAGCGCTTTTCAACACGCGAACTCGTTAACATCTGTTCCCGTGCCGCCGAGCACTTCACCAATGACTCGTTATCGCTCGGCGATTCGACGCAGACTCCCGAAGAGTACGTCAAACAAGTTTCAGCCACGACTGGTCTGCCGTACGTTCTCGCGCGCAGGAATATGCTGAAGATCAAGAGCATGCTCGCCAGCATGGAGAGCGTCCTCAACGGTCTCACACGAAATCTTGATTGGGAGATCCTCGATCGTGGTTTCGGTGATTCTGAAGGCCACGCGGTGAGTTTTTTTCCGCGCACTCAGTCGCTTGGCGCAGTTCTGCCGAACAACTCGCCGGGCGTGCATTCACTCTGGATTCCTGCGTTTCCACTTCGCATTCCGCTCGTGCTCAAACCGGGCAGTGCGGAGCCCTGGACGCCTTACAGAATTATTCAGTCGTTAATCAAAGCGGGCGCGCCACGTGAGGCTTTCAGTTTTTATCCTGCCGATCATGCCGGCGCGGGAGAGATCTTGCGCGGCTGTGGCCGCTCGATGGTGTTTGGCGACGCGTTGACGACAGGTATGTGGGAAAACGATCCGCGAGTGGAGATACATGGACCAGGCTACAGCAAAGTCATCATCGGCGAAGACTGCGTTGATGATTGGGAACAATATCTCGACGTGATGATCGCTTCGATCGCAGATAACAGCGGTCGCTCCTGTGTCAACGCTTCAGCGGTTTGGGCACCCGCGCACGTCGAAGAGATCGCTGAAGCATTGGCTAAGAAGTTGGCGCAGATCGTTCCACGCGCGGCAGACAACGAGCACGCTCAACTCGCGCCGTTTGTCGATCCGCAGGTTGCGAAGCGCATCAACGCAATCATCGATCAAGGCCTGAGCGAGCCCGGTGCTCGTGACGTCACCGCCGCTTATCGCGATGGCGAACGTCTCGTCAACTGGAACAACTGTTCGTACCTGCTCCCCACGATTGTCCGCTGTGATCCCGATCATCCGTTGGCGATGAAAGAGTTTCTGTTTCCTTTTGCGAGTGTTGTAAAAGTGGGCAAGAACGAGATCTCGCGACGGCTTGGTCCAAGTCTCGTCGTCACGGCTATCACCAAAGATCCGAAATTCATTCAGACCCTGGTCGCTTCACCACGCATCGATCGTCTTAACGTCGGTGCGCTTCCGACCAATCAAATCGGTTGGGACCAACCGCACGAGGGCAATCTCTTTGATCATCTTTACGCGCGCCGCGCATTCCAACACGCCGTTGCCGTCTGAGGGACCGACGTGAGAATTCTTTATCTCACAGGCGGGGCGGGCCGGATGTATTGCGGCAGTTGCCTGCGCGACAATGCGATGGCGACTGAGTTGATGGCGCGCGGTCACGACGTGTTGCTCCTGCCGGTCTACACACCGACGTTCACCGATGAACCAAATGTCAGTCGCGATCACGTTGTTCTAGGCGGAATCAGTGCGTACCTCGAACAGTACGTTCCGTTGTTTCGCAGGACACCGGGTTGGCTTGATCGTCTATGGGACTCGAAAACTGTTCTGAGTCTCGCGTCAAGACGCTCTATTTCGACCAACCCAAAGATGTTGGGTGAGATGACCGTTTCGGTGCTGAAAGGCGAGGGCGGATTTCAGCGTAAGGAGATCGATAAGTTTATCGACTGGATGAAGCGCGAAGCGCCGCCTGATGTCATCAATCTTCCGTACACGTTATTGCTCGGCCTGGCTGCGCCGCTTAAAGAAGCGTTCAATCGTCCGATCCTTTGCACGTTGCAGGGTGAAGATCTGTTTCTCGATGGCTTGCAGGACCCGTATCGGACAGAGGCGCTCAGCCTGATCCGCGAACAGATCCAACACGTTGATTCGTTTCTCTCAGTCAGCAGGTATTACGCCGATTTCATGCCGGGTTATCTAGGCGTTCCGCGAGAAAAGATCCGCGTTGTGCCGTTAGGAATTAATCCGCACGGCTTCGAGTTACGCGAGCGTAACCGCGGTGGTCCATTTATGGTTGGCTTTCTCGGGCGCATTGCGCCGGAAAAGGGACTGCATGTGCTGGCGGAAGCGTATCGCATTATGCGTCAGTCGGGAGAGTTGCCCGAAGGGAGACTGGAAGCGGCAGGTTATATGGCGGCGGATTGTAAAGCGTATCTTGAGGAGATTCAAAAGCGGTTGAAAGGCGCCGGACTCGAGCAGGAGTTTCACTATCGCGGCGTTCTGGATCGCGGGGAGAAGATCGACTTCCTGCGAAAGCTCGATGTGATGTCGTTACCTGCGACTTACGATGAGCCGAAGGGAGTGTCTCTACTCGAAGCGATGGCGTGTGGTGTTCCGTTGGTCCAACCACGTCGTGGCGCGTTTACGGAGATAGTGGAGAGCACCGGCGGTGGACTGCTGGTCCAACCTGACGATCCGCAGAGTCTTGCGGAAGGAATCCTGAAGATAGCTAAGAACAACGAGCTTGCAGAAGAGTTGAGCGCCAACGGTTTTCAGGGAGTGCGCGAGCACTACACCGCCGCGCACATGGCCGATCGAGTGCTTGAAGCGTACGAGAGTGTGATATGTCCCAGTCCTTCAATCCCGGTGACGATCTAATCTTCCAGCTCGAGAGCGGGTTTGGACTGCTGCGTGTGTTGGCTGTTGAAGGCGAAGGCGCGGCGACTACCTGGCATCTGCTCGCGTACGATGAGTTTTTCCCTGACGTGGAATCGGCAGAGCTCGCTCTTGGGCAAGCGAGTGCATTGCCGGTGCGGAAAGCACACATGGCACTTACGAATCGCGCCTTCGAACGTACGCCGGCCGCGCGACTCGGCAATCGCCCTGTAACACGGGATGAGTTGATCGCTTACAAGGACTGGCTTCACAGCGACCGGGTCGTCTCCGATCGCTCAGCCCTGTTAATGCTCGGCATTCGCTAACCAAACTCGAGGTGTCTTCTTTGCGTCTTCCTTTGCGCCTTTGCGCCTTTGCGCGAGTAACTCTTCTTCTTTCGCTTCTCCTGTCCACAGCTCTCGCCACACGCGTCGAGCGCCTGATCGATAAGTGGCGACCCGAACACTATCTCGTCCACCTAACCCTGAACGATCAGCTCTCCGAACTCACTTCTGCAAGCACTCGCATCAACGTTCTAATCCTGAAACAGACAAACCTGATCGATCTCGACTTTGGCGATCTAACGATCGACACCGTCACCCTGAACTCGCAACCCGTCTCTTTCGCCCACAAAAACGGCAAACTACAAGTTAACCTGGCTGAGCCTGCAAATCCTGGGACGCGATTCGTGGTGACAGTCAACTATCACGGCAAACCCAAAGACGGGCTGATCCTGACAAACGACAAAGACGGCAAACCATCAGCAGTCGGCGACAACTGGCCTGACCGCGTTCACCACTGGATCCCGACGTTGGACCATCCTTCTGCCAAGGCAACGATCACATTCAACATCACCGCGCCGGCACGCGAGGAAGTGGTCGCGAACGGACGTTTGGACCACGTCGAAACAAGCGCGAACGGTCAACGCACTTGGACCTACTCTGAAGGCGTTCCGATTCCACCTTATTGCATGATCATCGGCGTGGGCCAGTTTGCTCGCGTGGAACCGGCGGAACGGGCATTGACGCCGCTTTCGTACTACGTGCCGCAGTCGGAGAAAGACCTGGCATTAAAAGGATTCGCGCCTACGATTCCGTCATTGCAGTTTTTCACGCAAAGCATCGCGCCTTATCCGTACAAGAAACTCGCCATGATTGTGGGCGCCACACGTTTTGGCGGCATGGAAAATTCGAGCGCGATTGTCTTCACGAGCAATCTGTTTAGCCGCGGATCATCGGCGCGCATGAGTCCGACGTACGGAATTCCCGCGGCCAACGTAAGCCTGATAGCGCACGAGATCGCGCATCAGTGGTTTGGTGATTCGGTGACGGAGTCAACGTGGTCCGATCTTTGGTTGAGCGAAGGCTTTGCGACTTACTTTGCGGGTCTGTTTGTGCAGCGTTTCGAAGGTGAAGATGCTTTTCAGGGGTACATGAAAGATGCGGCTGCGCGTGTCTTCGCGTATGAGAAGGAGCGCCGTACGCCGATTTTCGATCGCGAGACTGAGAAACTCATGGATCTTCTCAACGCGAACAATTATCAAAAGGGTGCGTGGGTGTTGCACATGCTGCGCTCGAGTTTGGGTGATGACGCGTTCTTCCGCGGGATCAGAACCTACTACGACGCGCACAAACATTCGACGGCGAGTACTGAAGACTTGCGCGCGGCGCTGGAGAAGTCATCGAGCAAAAACCTTCGCGCCTTTTTCGCACGGTGGGTGTACGACAGCGGTCATCCGCAGTATGAGTTGACGTGGCAGTGGGTTGGCAAAAAGAACTTGCGACTTGTTCTCACGCAGCTTCAGCCGGGTAATGCTTTTATGGATGCGGTGCCGATCACCATCTCAAGTGCGACCAGCAAGCGCGACCTCATTCTCAAACCATCTGGTAAACAATTGATCGAAGTAGTTCGATCAGTTGACAAGCCAATACGAATCGAAATCGACCCTCGTAACACACTTCTGAAAGAGGCGACCGTGAAACCTATTTGACACCTTCCCCTCCCTCTCCTATCATCCATCAACGTCGGGGCGTGGCTCAGCCTGGTAGAGCGCACGGTTCGGGACCGTGAGGTCGGAGGTTCGAATCCTCTCGCCCCGACCAGAATTCCGAAGAAAAGGCCACTCCTTCGAGTGGCTTTGTCATTTATGCTAAGAATTGCCGAACTACATGAACAACGACATCTTGATTGCGTCGATAGGATTCGCCGGAGTGGCGGTCGGCGCCATTCTTGCGGGAGCCACTGCTTGGTTTAACTCACGCTTTCAACTTCGCTATCAAGAAACCCGTGATCGAAAAAAGCTTTTTCTCGACAAACTACAAGAACTTTATGAAGTGGTTTCGCGCTTCAAAGATGCATATTCGAGTACCACCATTGAACAGATAAAGACTCTCACCGCCTCTCAACCGCTGACCCCACCAGACCGAAGCGTACCAGCAGAAAAGCTCCAGATGCTGATCGGCTTCTACGCACCAACCCTGCGTCCACAATTGGGCGAACTAATAGCTTCGACCGAGAAATATACTAATATCCTTGTCGAAAGTGTCGGGATGCACCGAGCATCCGAAGCTGAAAGGAAAAGGCAGCTAGGCCTTGTTTACCGCGCAGACTCGGAACTGACGAAAAAAGCAGAACAAATGCAAATGGCAATTGTTGACTTGTCGAAACAATATATTTAATGTCTCCGGATCGGAAGTCAAAGCAGCAACTTAAGTCCACCACCCTCATGCCGCTCAGAGCGACTCATCGGATATCTCGAACTCGCGCTTAATAGTTGACCGCCGACTTATTCCATTCAGTTCAGACTGCACCGTACCTCTTGTTTTCTCCAGTAGCAGCGGAGAGATCTGTACAAAAGTCTTGCCCTTAAGATTCTTGCTTTCACAGATCATCGGCAGCTTGCACTTCTCATTAATCTCGAACGATCGCTTTGTTCTCTCGCGCCCAAGGTCTATAGACCTCCTCGAAAAATTCGCAAAGACCTTCTCTCCGGTGGTCTACCGTATCGACCTTCATAAACCTCTGGGTGAATTTTGTTTTCAGCCTTTTCCGCCTGGAACTTAGTCCGTGCTTCAGGGAGTGCTCCCCGATACCGGACTCCGCGGATACAGAATGCGTAATGCCATCTGTCTCCCCGTTTGTGAACTGGCATTGTCATTGTCCTTTCCCGAGGTGCAGCCACGGGCGCCGGCACTATACAACATGCTGAGGATGAATGAGCACCAATTTCATTTGTTCGTGCTGGCTTTGGTCCAAACTAGAATCTCATCGACATCAAAACGAAGAATGTTCGAGCCCGGCGGCTTTCGGTAAGGAATACGATTCTGCGCAACCATCTCGTAGATCGTGCGCGGTTTGACTTTTAGGAGTTCGGCAAGCTCTACAACCTTCAGGAACCGTGGCGAGTTCGGCATTTCTAGCTTCTGCATGCTTCGACAATCATCAACATATGTGCCGCTGTAAAAATATTTTCTGAAATGACGCTGTTACCGCATTAGTTTGCTTTGAGCGTCGCCGACGGATTCTTCGAGTGCCATGAATCCCGGCAACGACTGCTCAATATTCAGGGCACTCTTGAACCTGTTAAAAATAGTGTTTGGCTGACTCGATCGGTGATGTCGCAGCGTTAGGCGTGGAGGCAAGCGTGTTTTCAGACGGTCGCGCTTAGAGGGATCTCACTTCGCAGTTTCCTGTGACTGCATGATTCGTTCAGCTACACCATAGGCATAGTCTTTGGCTCGGTCGCCCTGTAGAACAAATTGACGCTGCAACTCGTTCACATCACTCCCTGCGTCGCGTAGTTGAGGCAGGACCACAGACTCCCATAAGAGCCTACGAGTCGCGTAAGATTCGGCAAGATTATCCTGTAAAAGCGCCAAACAGACATCCTGGATACGAAACGACACGTGTGCCTCGCGGACAAGGCGCATCAGTAAACCTTTAATCGTTTCCAGTCGTACGCCGGCATCTGATTTTTCAGCGAGTGGAGCTGATTGGCTTTTCTTCCGCCGTGTGTCGAGTGCTTCATCAACAAGTTTCCGGAGGACGGCTGACTCGTTCCTTTCACCCGTGTCATTCATGATTTGATTGATTGCGTTAACTTGATCCACCCAGGGACTGAAGCCATAAACTTTGGCTTTCGCCATCACTCTTCTTTGCTCATGCGGCGTTCACTGGCAAGCATCATTCCAAAAACAGATGGCTTCCTTAAGGTCTAATTTGCTGACGGTAAATGGTCTTACAGTGATTCTTAGAGTTCTTAAAGAAATCCCTTAAAAACCTTAAGACTTTAAAGGTCTATGGACCAATACTTTGAGTCTTCTCTTGGAGGGCTGAAAAGGCTTCTATCCTGTCCGCTCAATTAAAGTCCACTTTAAAGTCAAGGTACATGGTCTGACCTTCGCCGTGACGCTCAGTCTCACCCCAATCGGAAAGTATGAGCGCCGCGCTGGTCAGTACGAGAGTTTGAGCTTAAGGGCCTGAGACACGAGCCGAAGGCGAGTGCAGCCCCATACCCAACACGTTCGTTTAGGTAACTGAAGCACCTCGGAAATCAAAAGAAAAGGAATAGAAGGCGAGGCGTTTGATAAGACTGATTATGTTCCCGAGCATCACCAGGCGGCCGCTGGCTTTGGGAAGAACATAATCCAGTCTTATCAGACGACCGTCCTTATTGAGTCTTTTATTCCTCAACAGTCTAAACGATTGAAGTTTGCGTGCAGACAATAAGGTATCTATCATGCGTCCATGAGCAAACTGAAATCCTCGAAGAACTACCCAAACTCACAAAGACGGAGCGCCAAGAAATCCGCTTAAGATTTGCTCAACTCGACAGTGATGATTGGCTCGGCGACGAGGAACCGTTAACGGTCCACGAAGAAGCACTACTTGAGGGGCGCCTCGCCGCCTACGCGCAGGATCCAGAGGCCGGTAGCACATGGGAAGAAGTTGAGGGCCTAATTCTAGCTCGCCTTAGTTGACCGCCGAGCGGGTGAACTGCCGTCTCGTCAGGCCAGACGCAGATGGACCACGCCCGATGAGGTAGAAACAAGTTTCCGACATCCCGGAAATCCCGGCATCAGTGGCCGTAATAGCCATGCTACAAAGAGTTTTTATTGGCGTGAAGAGGGTCAACGGATCCTCTGATTTTCTTTGGCAGCGGATAACTAAAGGTGCTAAGTTTCTGATCCCACGCTTTCACGAACCTATATTGGGAGTACCTTCGAGATGAATCCTGGTGTCGAAGCAGTCGTTTTTGGAGTCATTGCCAATGTAATCACAAGTCTAATTTATGGCCCTTTCCGCAAGCCTGAGCAGAAACAGATTGCACTTAAACCCCTATTAAAGAAAGCCATCGAAGAAGGTGCGGACATCATTGAGTGGACTGGGCCACCCAGAGTGGAGGAAATTTGCCTGTTTTTGGCGACCCCGGAAGTTGAATCGGTTATCAGGCAGTTTTATTCATACCGATTGTTAACGGTTAAAAAGGATCCGACGAATCTCATAAAGCAGGAATTCACGGGGTTATTTGTTTCCTATTTTGGCCTCACCGGCCAGAGTTCTGCTCGCGCAGAGATTTTGTTTGAGTACCTGATCAAAACTTCGGCGGCAGCATTAGACAAAGCTATCGATAATGGAGCTCTTTGCGCTCATGAAGCAAAATCTTCTGCAAGGTATCGACAGCTTCAAGACGAATTGGCTGCGATTCAGAAAAACTTAGACTTTTTGACTAATCGTCACAAGCCAAACGTTAAGGCTATTCTGGAATTCGAAATAACTTACCGACAGCAGGTATCAGCGAGTCGCGGACGGATTACCCCACCGAACTTTGACTCCGCTCGACGATTAGCCATCGATGATATCTATGTGGCGCCGTCGTTTTTGTCGTTCGTGCGCGCCAAAGGTAGCTCTGGCTCTGTGAGTGATGAAGGACTCACCCTTCCGGCTTTCTTATCTAGGATTTACCGAGCGGTCTTACTAGGAAATCCCGGTGGAGGTAAATCCACTCTCGTAAATAAAATCTGTTACGACCTCGCAGAAAGATACGACGAGAGGTACTTTGCTGGTCGGCAGCTTACTCCGATACCCGTTGTGTTAAGGGACTACGGTGCAGAAAAGAAGGCGAAAAATGTTTCGATCGTAGAGTTCATGGAACTTCTGTCCAAATCTGATTACCAGATTAAACCTCCAGCAGGGGCTTTTGAGTATCTCTTGCTCAACGGACGGGCAGTGGTAATTTTTGATGGTCTCGACGAGCTTCTTGAAACGAATCATCGCCAAAAAATTACGAATGACATAGAGGCATTTTGTAATCTGTACCCCTCAGCTCCCGTGTTGGTTACCTCGCGCGAGGTCGGATACGAACAAGCACCGTTAAGTGAAGAACGCTTTGAAGCCTATCGCCTCGCACCGTTCAATGAGAATCAGATTACTGAATACGTCACCAAGTGGTTTTCAGTTGATGAGGATCTTTCACCGACTCAAAGAGCGCACAAATCAGAATCATTTCTGAAAGAAAGCGCGATCGTACCTGATCTCAGATCAAATCCGCTCATGCTGGCGTTGATGTGCAACATCTATCGCGGCGAGAATTATATTCCCCAAAACCGCCCGGATCTTTACGAGAAGTGCGCCGTAATGTTGTTTGAGAGATGGGACAAAAATCGCGGCATTATGGTTCCCCTTCCTTTTGAGGCTCATATACGCCCAGCGATGATGTACTTAGCTCACTGGATTTACACTGATGAGAAGCTTCAAGGTGGCGTAGACGAGCGGACGTTAATCAATAAGACAACTGATTATCTTCTTGAGCGTCGTTTTGACGACCGCGACGAGGCTAAGCTTTCCGCTAAGGACTTTATTGAGTTTTGTAAGGGAAGGGCTTGGGTTTTTACGGACACTGGAGCGGGTTTGTACCAATTCACGCATCGAACTTTTTTGGAATACTTCACAGCCTATCATTTGGTGCGAACTAATAGTTCGCCGGAAGCACTAAAAAACGTTCTTATAAGGAGAGTAGCAAAACGTGAATGGGACATTGTGGCCCAGCTGGCGATCCAGTTGCAGGACGATCATTTAGAGGGGGCTGCGGATCAAATCCTGATCATGCTACTCAATGAGGCTGAAGCCAAGGAAATGAATGATAGAGAGGGTTGGAACCTCATATCTTTTACTGCGCGGTGTTTGCAGTTCTTAGTGCCTAGTTCGAAAGTACGAAGACGAGTTGCTGATGATTGTATCCAACGATACATCCGCTTGGGTCGTCACCAGGCAAACCATCCCAAGCCAGATGAATCGGAATATGAGTACGTCACTGGACGCGAAAGGATTTTGAATCCGTTGCCAGATCTCTTGAGTGCCACCAAGGAAAACATCGACACGATATCACGGGCTATAACAGAAAATCTGACAACCGCGATACAAGGTCGTAATACTCTCGACGCGGAACTAGCCGTAGAGATAAACACTTACATACCTGTGTCTCTGCGTCACTCTAGAAGGGAAACGAACGACGAATCTCAAATTCAATTATGGCAAAACATAAGTAACCAAATCTACGATGACTGCCGTCTAAGTATTAGAAAGTTAGCAAAAGAAAGTGTGGGCGTCGCTAACATTGCGTTCTGGTGGCGCGATATAACAGCTAAACAGTTTATCAATTATCACGGGGCGTCCATATTCTTTAAGCATTCTCACTACAAATTGTTCCCCATGGCGTGGTCCGCAGCTGCTCAGCTTTTAGGGATGCTACTCAGAGGGGTTTCCCATAGTAATCAAGCAATAAACGCCAGCCATATCGAGAAGCTAAAACGAGAT
Source organism: uncultured Acidobacteriota bacterium (assembly GCA_963826255.1). Classification (GTDB taxonomy): domain Bacteria; phylum Acidobacteriota; class Blastocatellia; order Pyrinomonadales; family Pyrinomonadaceae; genus PSRF01. The sequence continues at coordinate 1,768,220 of CAWGWK010000002.1, read as the reverse complement.
CGAGATGAGGTTCGAACTGTAGGTAAGGTTTTATTTCAGACTACGCTGCCCTGGTGCAAACAAATGGACGCACGTTTCATGGGTCGCTATTATTTTGAGTACGACACGTCTAAAGATGTAGTAACTGTCGATCAAGCATGGGACAGCGAGCTGATCTTCGGTGGGTTTGCCATAGTGGCAACAGCACTGGAGGCGGCTGCAAATCGGAGAGGAAATCTTACTGGCGAATTCATGCGAGGCCTGCGACAGTCCTCGGCACCACTTTTACAGGTTTTCCGTTACCCCTTGCTGGCTAGATTCGAGGAAGTTGATCCTACAAGCTACGAAGCTGACATTCAGCACGCGGGCCTGTCGTCTGAACAGGAAAGCTTGGTCCGGCGTTGGTCCAACCGAGAACTCGATTTCGTGGAGAAAGCTCCCCTGAAAAGAAGGGCTAAACGCAAAGTAGCCAAGAAGAAGTGATAGTGACCGGGCAGCTACCTCCGAACACATCATCAAACTTCACCATTCATACTCGACCGCGATACTTCGCAGGAATTAATTCGCTGGTCGGTGAACGTTACGACGCGACCTGACGAACCAGCGCCGCCTAGATTATGGGGTTGGGTCATATAGACCTCAACAATATGAAGAACGAGGCGAAGTTCCTTGATTGATGTGACAAATGGGCTGATTACTCCCAAAGTAACGGGGAATCGTTCTTAACAAAGTATCTGAAGTTAAATGCCGGTCTTTCGGAACCGACTTTTTTGGCCGACACAACGTCGATCAAAGCCATCTGATTGGAACTTCACTGGAGTGCTGAACTAAGAATGACCCAAAGAGCCCTGTTGGTGTAAATTGTTGTTATGAAGGTCTTGGAACTTCAACTACCAGAACCGACCGCTTCGAAATTGCAGGAAGCTGCGGAGCGACTTAGTGTTTCACCGGAGCAGTTGTCAATCCTGAGTATCGAAGAGAAGCTTGCGCAGCTTGAGGACGAATTCCGCCGTTCGGCTGAGTACGTGCTGGAAAAGAACGCCGACCTCTATCTTCCCTCACTAACTGACCAATTCTCCTCCTTGGACCTAAATTTCCGCCCTTCACGGGTAGACGGTGAGGGGCTCTTGCGAACGTATTCAACCGTTGTGCGTGGGATGATGCGCTCGACTAAGGGACTTCCGCATTCCTCACGCCGAAGAATAGCCAAAATCCGCTGTGGCAGATTTGTGGCAGGAATAAATGGAAAGTGACTGGTAACCGATGGGAACGAATGTCACTCGATGCAAAAACCCTTGATTTTGCTCGTGGCTGCAGCTCGATTCAAAATCAATTAGTTAAGTTTACGCATCCCACTTGATTCGGGACCGTGAGGTCGGAGGTTCGAATCCTCTCGCCCCGACCAAACACTTTAGCAAAAACAAACAAAAGGCCGCTCTCGCGAGTGGCCTTTAGTCGTTTGTGCCGTTTTTGTGCCGGCAGCGATAGTGGGCCGGATCCCGAAAATTGCGTGCGGTCGCGATTCAGCAACGTGTGGTAAATCCATACCATCGTCAATGACGTGCTCAAGTGGGAGGCCAGCGCGGGCTGCGGGCATCCGACTACACAAGCAGTTTTGTGAATTCAGGTGAAGGCTACCACGGACACGGTCACGATCAAGCGTCTGGCGGAAGTTTGCCAATCGAGCGTTGGAAAGAGTTGCTGGCTAAATTAGGATTTGGCGGCGAAGTTTTTGCGGTGAAATAAACGAGACTCTTTGAGTCGATGAAAGATTTAGGCACACTCTGATTTTTAGGCGATGGGCGCGCGGACATTTATCAAAGAGAGCGTCATACAAGCGTTGCCTGAGTGTGTTTTTGCATTTCACGAACTGCCCGATGCCCTTCCGCGGTTAACGCCGCCGTGGGCGTCTGCACACATCGTACAGCCCGCGCCCGATATCCACGCCGGCTCACGGGCGATCGTCGAGACGCGCATCTTTGGTCTCTTTCGGGTGCGCTGGGTGGCTGAACACACGGCGTATGATCCGCCGCACATGTTTGAAGACGTCCAGGTTGAAGGACCCTTTCGCCGTTGGCGTCATCGCCACATCATTAATCCGCACCCTGCGGGGGCAGTTTTACGCGATGAGATCGAATACGAACCACCGCTCGGTTTCATCGGGCAATTGTCCGCGCCTTTCGTCATTGTGCCGCGCCTTGAACAACTGTTCGAGTACCGCCACTGCGTAACCCGCGAGTGGTGTGAACGTCCTGGATGCTGCCTGTGAAACTCGGCGACGCGCAGTCTATTGGCAAGCACGAATCAATGGCTCACCTCGAACCACCAGCCTGTCCCATCGAGCCGCCGCCCATCGCCTGCTGGGCGGTCATATTGAGCCGGACGGTGTCTTGCTCGACTGACTCCACCGTATCGAGTGAAATGTAGTGATGTTGACCGCCCGCCTGCGGATCATTCTTCGTCAGCTTGATGCGGTCTCCTTCGACCTTGTCTACCGTTCCGACGTGTTGTCCGTCTGACCCAACTACTTCCATGTGTTCTCTGATCTGTGATGCGTTTGCCATAACAATTCTCCCTTGTTCGATTTTGATGGCATCCCTGCCACCTGGTTAATGTTCCGACGAGTCAGGCCGTGCGTAACTCTCCAGCTTTGTGCGCCGCGTGCTTGCCTTCATCCGTCTCGACGATGTAGCGCGGGTCGTCGGCCGAAGCCTTATACTTGAATCCTTTAATGCTGCCACTCGTGCGCGCAACTCGCACGATTTTACCTTCGGCCTTACCGCTGGAACTGTTCCATTCCACGCGGTCGCCGACCTTGAATTTACGCTCCGCCATGGTTCAATGTCCTTTTATGTCGCGCCCTTAACTTGAGCGATTTGACGCTTCTGAGAATACAACCGAAGAAGTTAAAATCCAGTCACAAATCTGTGGTTCTGCTCGCACAAATGCTCGTTGAGAGCTGCGAGGCCATTAGTCACGAATTTCTAACTCTTCGAGCCTCACTTCATGGATGTCGAGTTCAGTTAGAGTTATCCCTTCGCTGATTCTGAGCTACTTGTCGTCGTAGATTACTTTTGATCACTCGCTCGTATAAATCCCCACCTCAGTTGTAGAATCCTTTGCATGAGGTAACCAGCAATGACACTCAAAACATCATTTGCCGCAGTCCTTTTGATTTCTTTGTTGGGCCTCGCCGCTTCCGCACAAGAACCGACAGGCCCGCGTCCTAAGCGAGCGCGTGTGGCGGAGGATTATCAAGTTGGCACACTGAAGGAACTCGCAGCGAAAGCGAGCGGCGCTGAAAGCATCGGTAACAAACAAGAGACTATGGTGATCGATCCCGATCTTTCTCCAACACGTGTGAGAGCGACGTACGCTGAATTAACCGCTCGGATTCCGGATGCCAAAGCGGAACTTATCCGTCAATGGGCTCGCCGTTACGCCGGGGCGCCCGAAACGTACACGAAGAATTACGAGATAGACGTAGCGTTCACCGAACACGGAAGTCACTACTGGCTTACATTCAGCAAGAAAACTCTCGACTCTTTTTGGAAAGCAGACGTGTTGAATAAACCAGTCAACCTGTTTCTGATCAAGATGGGAGCTATCAAGCAAGGCGATAAATGGGCGCCAGTGCTTCTCGTTGAGAGTTTTCAAGAAGCAAAATGAGGGCCTGATCGAGTCAGTTATCAACAAGCATTTCGCTGACTCTACTCTCATTCGCTTTCCTGTCGCTGATCGTTACCCTCAACACCGCAAGAGCTGAGGCAAGACAGGAACAGACAACTGAGATGAAATGAAATCGAAAGAACCAGTAAGAACCGGCAACAACTGACGAGCCCGTTGCGCCAGCCCCCCAATCCTTACCGTCCTTGAGCGCGGTAAAGAACATCACATGTGGTCCGAAGCCAACCGTCGTGTCCTACGCAAGTTCCTGGAGTCTTTACGAGTGAGGTACACTAAGCTCTCGAAAGGAGTGCCCGTCTACATGAAAATCAAAGCACAACACGCAAGACTCTTGGCGGTTATGTTTCTGACTCTGCTGGCAGCGGCGTGCACCTCAATCCCGAGCGACACCATCGTGCAGAGTTCGAGCTCGCAAAAGACGGAGCCTTCCGAAAATGATTTGATTAAAGGTTACCGGCAGTGGACGCGCGTCAATCCAGTGCCTGCTGACATGCATGTTCAAACTGCGATTCTGTGTGGTATCCCGACGGCAGAACAAAGTAAGAGGGAGGAGGGTAATCCTCATCGAGACAAGTTCATAACCGTTTACGTCAATGACGCCGGCAAGAAAGCGATGATGCACGAGAAGAACCCGCGTTTCCCGAAGGGTTCGGTGATAGTCAAGGAAAAATTACCCAGTAGAGAGAGTTCTTCACCTGAGTTGCTGACAGTCATGATCAAACGCGAGGCTGGCTACAATCCTGACAACGGTGACTGGGAATACATGGTTGTCGATGGTGCAGGCAAGGAAGTGCAGGCTCGTGGACGGCTGGAAAACTGCCAGGCATGTCACACGGTTATGAAAGACGCCGGTTTTGTCTATCGCAGCTATCTCCCGAATGAAATTTGGGAGAAGCTAACTAAGTGAATCGAAAACCGCTCATCCCGATCGCAGCAGTCCTTTTCTAAAGATCCAACTTACTCCTCCTGCATTGCCTGGTTGCATGGCGCGGAAACTTTGCGCGAAGCGTGGGGCAGAGAGACCGGTCCAGGATATCGGCAACCACCTGCGCTCCTTCTGGAGTGAAATGGATAAAGTCGTAGAAATAACGTGACGATTTTGGCATTTCGCCCGCGAGGTCAATTACCAGAATACTGCTGTCCTTCCCTACGCGTCGGGTTACATCGTTGTATGCCTCAAGCACCTCCCAGTACATTTTCCCCATCTGGTCTACTCCAGTAGCTATGCGAGCCAGATCAAGTCCGGTAAGGTCGTCCTTTCCACGGCCTACAAGTAAAGGTTGCGTCACGAATACCGGTTCGATTCCAGCCCGCCGGCAGAGTTCTGCTATCTCCGTCAACCGGTCATAGTAACTCTTCAGATATGTTTCGTTCGCTTCTTTCTGAAGGAAGTTTTTCTGCTCTTCTTCGGGAACATCCACATATTCTTGTCGCGTTAGATCAACGTGCTGATGAGTAAGACCAGCCTTGTAGGCTGTATAACTTCGGTATCCATTTAGCAGCAGTGCTGTTACTTCGCTGTAAGCCGAAAGCGACTTAATGAAAGCCTTTGGCGAATCTAATAGCAGCCCACTCTTTACGTTCTCCGCGTTCCATTCGCCCATTGAGTTGGTGGCAACATCATTTCCCCCTACGAGAAATAAGGCAACTTTGGGATGCAGGGGAAGAATAAAGTCTTTAAGGAGCGCCAAGTGCCCATGCGTGGAATGCCCATCAAGTCCCGCATTGTTGATCCAGACAAGATCTAAGGATTGTTCCAGGTTTTTTCCAAGTTTCGCGGTCCAGGTTTGTTCATCCGAGAGAAAGAAACACTGCGTCGTGCTCCCTCCGATGGTCACAACCGTGAGGTAGTTATCACGATCGGCCGGAGGGTCCGGACCGCGAAAACCGAGTGAATTCCTGGTGACTATGATTTCGGGATCAAGGCCTTTGATGAGGTCATTCTTAATGCGATAGGTCTGGTTTGTAGTGAGGACGATTTGGTTGCCTTTGATTCGCGCCTGAAGTGGATTGTAAAAGCGCAAAAAAACTTCGAGGATCAGAATCGCTACAGCCACCCCAAACAGTGTCAGCAACACCTTGTTCAGAAAAGTTCGAAGCCGGGAACGCGATCTGCCCAGCGAAACATTCAAATTTGCGTCGGGAATGTACATATTCGTCCACCTTGTTAACTGTCACCAATTGATCTTTTACTCTTCTCATAACCATCCAGTACCTTGCTGCCCCCTTCAGATCAGGTGATCGGTACCATGTTTGAAAACATGGGTTCGGAGGCGGAAGGTAGCCTCGGTTGAAAAGGCTTTCCCGTCAACCTCTTCGGTGTTGCAGATTTTGAGCGACGAAAACAGAAGGCCGACACTTAGATCGGTCTCAGTATCCTGTCCTCAACAAAGGAGAGAGTTGCTACCGTGAGGTCAGAATGTCCACCGCGTGTCTTCGCGGAACAAATCTTTACACCACGTCAGAGGCACTCGTTCGGCAGTTAAAACTGACTTCTGGGACATGGGAAGTCTATTTATTTTCAGAGCGCGTGGCAAGGATTTCCCGCCAGAACCTGAAACAATTTTCCCGGCTAGATCAGTTGGCACGAGGTATTGGTGGCTATAAGCGGATTCTCTGAGGCCATCACAACCCAGGTCTGTGGTAATCCTCGTTTCGTAAGGTGCCGCCAGCGATTATTAGGGTAGGTCCTATGAAACCATTAACTATTCGTCTCACGGTTGCGCTCATTGCATTCACCATTGGAACAGCTTTACCTTCCATCACCCGGTCTCGTCGGCCGCAAGTCTCACCTCAACCTGTCACAGTCAAAGTCACGGATCCAATACCGGTCAAACGTCAGGCTCAGCCTAAAGAGTCGCCGGCACTGCCGCAGGAGGGGAAGATCCCAAAAGGAACTGATTTATCAATTGTGGTAGAGCTCGCCGAAAACCCGCCGTCCTTTGACGTTAGACACATTAAGCTCGGCAAAGACCGTAAAACTACTATTGATCTTGATGTGGGAGATAACATTGACGGACAGAAAGTAACGCTTCACTTTCCGAATAGCTCCGCCTCGTATCGAATGCTCCAGCGGTATCGCACCAGCATGACTATTTCGGTTGAAGGCCCACATCTCGACCTCGTTGATTGGCGTCACTTTGATTCGCCATGGACTCCTTTAAAATCCCTGGGTGCTAATCGCTTTCGGACCCTAAGAAGCGAGCAAATGGATTACTCCAGGTTTCCGAAGACGACCAAAGCAGAAATCATTAAAGAGGTTCGCAGACGTGAAAAAGATTGGCCGGAGCTAATCGAGTTGGTGGAGAGTTGCAATGGCCCAGGTGACGGTGCATGCATCGTTACGATTAGTTCAATTTACCTGCGTATTCAGAAGCAGGTTGACGATCGCTGGATCGATGTGGGGATGGTAGAGATTGCAATTCCAATGGGATGTTGAGCGGGGGCGTTGAGTCGATTCAATATAAAAGAAGCACAAAATGTTTAGAGTAACCATAACCCTTTGCCTTACTCTTCTATTGTTATCAATTACAACTCGCGCGCAGGAAAAACCTTCCGATGTCCCTCTGGATAATCCATTCACAACTTTCAGTGGTCCACCGGTTAGTGAAGCCAAATTCTCAGGCGCAACAGTCACCACTATCAACAACGGGGACTTTGTGCACCCAACCTTTTCACCGGATGGGAAGGTCCTGGCGTATTCAAACGTGCTGGTGAAGGGTGACTTCGAGAACACACAAGTCTTTCTACATGACTTGAGCACAAATAGACGCTCGATTTTGCTGAATTCAAAAAAGGCCGCAACATACGCCACGTATAAAGCCTTTGTGAGTGAAATGAAGTGGACAACCGCCAAACGTCTCGAGGTCATGATCAGTGACGGAGATGTGGACTCAACCCTACTGATCTTCGATCCACAGAGCCGGAGGTTACTTAAAGAACGAGCTGAAGGAGGGGACGAACTCGAAACTCGGCCGCTGTCTCCTATTGAGCAGAAGGCTTATCAACAGGCGCGTTCACTCTTCCCTTCCTTTCCGCGCGAGGTGCTTGATAATGCGCTCCGCAGTACAGCTCTCGTCATTCCCGACCAGGGAATCGTTTTGCAAAAGAACTACGCTGGTCATGACAACAACGTTTGGTTTCTCGATTTTCAAAACAAGTCTGTCAGAGCTTTGATAAATCTCCCGGATGATTCTCTTAACGCATTCAACGGTGGAGTAGGTTTCAGGTCTGCAATTGTTCTGGCTCTTTCACGTGGTCCAAGGACATATTTCTTTCTTTACCGGGATGGAAAGATCAGCAGGCCAGGTGAGTTCAACTCGAGCGGCTTTGGCTGGATCGAAGTCAAGCACGTTTCGTCCGCGAAAGTCATCTTTCTGCTCCGTACTCACGGAACGTCTGATCAAGGCGACAACTCGCTCTTTGTTTTCGACGGCACTCAATTACTGCGAATAAAAGAATACTCTCAATTGTATGATGCTGCAGTTGATCCAGCCGGACGGCGAATCGCTTTCTGCTACTGGGCTGGAGATAAGCGCCATATTGTAGTCAAAGAATTGAATTAGCCGTTGCCGCGAACACGAAGGTCCAACTGTTCTACGACTCGTCCGCACAATGTTTTCCTACTTCGTCAACGAAGATATACTGCGCAGGAATGGAGCTTTCTAATTCTTCGCAACTTCGAAACGTATTTCTGCAGAATATTATGCAGCGGCGGCATGAAGGCCAACTCTCTCTTATGTCCGGGCCTGTTGTTGACAAAATGTTGGTTCAGGAACTGGACCATCCGCATACGGATATGCGTTGTGGGGTGAACATAATTTGTCGCCCACCAATTGATGTAGTCGAATATATTGTATCGATTCAAGAATACCTGAGAGGATTTGAACCTGATCAGTATTATTATCCGCCGTCAGATCTTCATCTTACACTGGTTGAGATTTGCCACAGTCGCCCCCCTGAAGATGCCTTTTTTATTGCGGGTGTCGTCGGATCAGAAATCCGCCGGATAGCAGCGATGACACCTCTGCCAAAAGTAGATTCGCCTATGTTGGTTTTCGACTCTCGCGCTATAGCATTAAATTTCCTCCCAACGGACGACGCACTTCAGAACGCACGGCAATCCATTCTTGAAGGGTTATCGAACCTGGGAATTTCTATGGACTCTCGTTATGAAACAAAATCTGCTCACGTAACTCTAATGCGCTACATCACTCCTCTTCGATCTGCCGCAGAGGAGTGGGTTAGCAATCTTATAAATCTTCCTCCGAAACCAAATTTGGCGTGGTTGCTTTCTCCAGTCTGGCTTACCTGGGGTACAAATTGGTACGGTATGAGGTCCAGAATTGAAGAGAATGGTCCGATCCAGCTCGGAGCATAATCACAAACTACATTTAGCTCGGATCAAAATGGTCCACCAAATTTTCCAATAGCGATTGTCAAATGTCAGCCGTAGTCTTCGATCTCGGTGGAACCCACTTACGCTGCGCGCTTGCAGATGATTCGGGAGCCATTGATCGAATAGAGAAAAAGCGTATTAAAAGTTTTATTTACGGCCATCGGCCGGCTGCCATTTGGCAAGAAGTGATTTCGTCTATTGTCACTTTCGAATCGAGCGTAAAGGGCCATATTCCCAGCGACGCACCTATTGTCGTGTCGTTTCCCGGACCCATTGAGCATCCGTCGCGAATCCTTAGCGCACCTACACTGGTCGGAGAAGGAACATCAATACCAGATCTTGGTTCAGAGTTGAGTAAGCTCACTGGGCGCCCTGTTCACCTCCTTAACGATATTTCCGCAGCAGCCTGGTATATCAGCGAAGACATTGACGCGAGCCGATTCATGGTCGTGACGGTGAGCAGCGGCATCGGCAGCAAAATCTTCGATAGACATAGCTTTCGTAAGGTACTCGACGATGTGCCATATGCCGGTGAGATTGGCCATGCTGTTGTTGACAGCACGTCCAACGCAATAATGTGTGACTGCGGAGGAAGAGGTCATCTCGGAGCGATCGCGTCTGGAAGAGGCATTGAGCGCTTTGCCAGGCGAATGGCGGAACAGGACGCACCCGGCTTTACCCGATCAGCTTGTGTCTTGAAGTTTGGGGCAAGCGTCAATACACTTACCAACGAACATCATTTGGTACCTTCTGCCGCTGTTAGAGACCCGTGGACATTGGATGTCATCCGTACTTGTAGCCGGCCACTTGCGAAAATACTGCTTTCAGTAGTGCTCGCAGTTGGAGTTGAAAAGGTAATAATCATAGGTGGGTTTGCGTTGGCTCTCGGAGAAGTTTATTTGGACATAATCCGAACAGAGTTGATAGCAGCCTGTGATTACCAGGTACTGGCTGATCATGTCGATGGACTAGTAGCGATGGGTAACGTTAAAGATGAAGCTTGCCTTAAGGGCGCAGCAATCTATGCCCGGTCTCTCTAGCGTGCAACGATGAAGATAGTCATTCTCGGAGGTAGTGCGCAAAGCACGCCGACGTTGTTTGCGTATCTTTCGGGCATGAAGGCTCTTCCGGCAGTCAACATCACGCTGGTAGGCCGGAATACGACGAAGCTCGCGTCGGTCGTCCGCTCTGCTAAGCTCCTGTTAGATGATGCTCCCATTAGCGTCGATTATTCAGGAATCCAGCTTAGGGAACTAGATGCGGCGCTTGATGGAGCGGACGTCGTTCTGCTGCAGATCAGAGTCGGAGGATATGCGGGACGAGACTTCGATGAAAGATTTCCGCTTGAATATGATGTCTGTGGTGATGAAGGACTCGGGCCAGGTGGTCTATCAGCCGGATGGAGGGCCTGGCCCGAAATTCGACTGCTTCTCGATCGCGTCAGCGTGGTAGCTCCACAGGCATTACTGCTTATCTTATCTTCCCCGGTCGGCATTTTGGTGAGGGCCGCCAGGCAAAGCTTTCCACAACTTAAAGTGGTTGGTATATGCGAACTTCCATGGACCACTCTTCGTGATATCTGTAATTCCGTTGGCGTCGATATTGGCGACGTCACCTTCGAATATTTCGGGATTAACCACTTGGGTTGGTTCTACCGAATCTCCCGGGATGATCGTAATCTAATTCAAGAATTCGCCGGAGTTCGCCAAGAAAACACCGGTTTCCCCTCCGCGCGGCTTATTGAAGAGTGGTCAGGTGTTCCTACAAAATACCTGAGACTGCACTTCGAGTCGGCAGGTCTCATCGAGCAACAACGGAATAGCAGTAAGACAAGGGCTGAGGTCCTGGATGAACTAAGTCACACAGCGTTCAGAGTATTCGCTCGAGGCACGGCTGATGACATCAGGTTAGCTCTCAGTAATCGTCAGGCATCGTGGTATCCACACGCAGTCGGTCCGTTACTGCTGGCATTGATGGGCCAAACCATGGCGATGCCTTTTTTCCTCTCTGTCCCTAATAATGGTTTTTACTCCGAACAGCAGGAAGATGATATTTTGGAAATTCCGCATATCGTAGAAGACCGGCAGTTAAAGCCTCTTAACGGCAATCATCATTCAGTACCAAACCGTATTGCTGAATTGACGAGTTCTTTCATTACCTTCGAAAGGTTAGCGACTACAGCGATCTTGAGCCGTGACAGTAGATTTCTGCAGCGAGCACTCGAAGCTCATCCGTGGACCTGCCAAATCAAGCAGCTACCAATGATGGTCAGAGAAATAACTGGCGGCGTAAAGCCTTATGTCGTTTAGCGCATCAACGTTTGCGTTGAGTATGTAGAGTCAATTGCTCTTTCTTGAGGATAGTGGCTTAATTTGAGTCTTTTTCTCTGCGGTCCCTCAGCGAATCTCTGCGGCCTCTGCGTTGAGATAGCCTTTACCGCAGAGAACGCCGAGATACGCAGAGGTCCGCAGAGAAAAACTCCTGAATTTAAGCCACTACCTTCTTGAGGCAGGCGAATGCTCATTTCGCAAATACCAAGGAAACGCGTCGGCGAACTGCTACTGAGGGTCTTTGAGATTCTTCTGGAGGAACGGAATGGCCTTCCATTCAGCACGGTCCTTAAGCGCCTCGAGCAAACTCTTCCACTTACCGACCTCGAGCGAAATGTTGATCCCTCAAAATCGCCGTCTCGATGTTTTGAAGTTGCAACGCTGATCGGTGCTGTCGCGCCTATTAAAGCCGGCTGGCTTATTGACTACAAAGGGTGCTGGTCGGTTACAGAGAAAGGCCGCGAAGCCTATTCTGAATTCCATGATCCAGAAGCATTCTTGATTGCAGCCGGACGATACTCATTAAGGGGCTGGCTCTCTCTTCATTTTCCTCGGCTCTATTCCCTGGCCGGCAGTGCTCTATATAAAGTCAAGATTGAGTATCGACTGATCCGTAGGGTTGGGCTGTTCCCCTTGATAAGGCAAGCCATCAAGGCAATGCCTCGCTGGCAGGAAATCTTACCCTTGCAGACTCCACAGCGACTGATCATTCCAGACCTGAGTTTTACAGGACCAGACGACCTCTTGCGATACATAGCTTCGATACCTGCTCCCAGCTCACAGGGCGCGCACACCGTCTATCTTCCACCGTCGTTCGTACGGCAAAGTTCATTCAGAACGTTGTTGGAACGTTATCCGCCGGATGCCGGTCTCAAGATCGTCAAGTCGCCCGGAGGCGTGCACAATAGTCGTTACTATCACGATAGCCTCAAAAGAATTAGCGTACTTCATAAGAGACTGATACATGATCATCGCCATCTCAGCCTCGTTGCCAATCTGCTATTCAGCAAAGGAGTTGGTCCGAGACTCTACGATCTGGTGGAGCTACAATTTGGCGCGCACATTTGCACAGCATACGTAGTGAGGCATGTGGATGGAAGGGTACCATCCAGGACGGAATGTGAAGCAGGCGTTAAGAACATTCGCGATTTAGAGAATCAGGGTTTGATCAAGGCTACTATTCCAGGAGGCTTTGAAGATGAGGAGTTCGAGTGTCCGTCGTGTGCCAATAACGCTTTTATGGATCGAAATGGCAGATTCAATTATGTTGACTTTCAGAATTTTCTGCTGACAAATTATGAATCATTTCTGAGAAGTACCGCTGTACAGGCTAGAGAAGCCTCGCACTTTGGTGATCGAACTATCCTGCGCGGAGGACGGTATCTTTATCAGTCTGTTCCGGGCGTCAATTTACCGGGAAAACGCGACATCGCGGTGAGGGCGGCCGTGATTAGGCGGCTAATGGAGACCGCGGGAGTGTCCGTCAAAGATCGTCTCGTTCTTGACGTAGGGTGCAACATCGGAATGATGATTGCCCAGTACTTGAAGCTCGAAGCCAAGTGGGGTCACGGCTGGGATCGAGAACAGATCATTCCTCATACAGAACGGTTGCTTTTGGCGCTCGGATGCACGAGGTTCTCCACTTCGAGCGGAGAGATAAGTCAGTCTCATCGAATCGAAGAAGATCTTCCAGATTTTCTTAGAGGGTCCCTCAATGGTTGTGTAATATCGTACCTCTCTGTTCATGCTTATTTAGGCTGGCTCGATTCTCTCGCGCACATTCCGTGGGGCTTTCTCATTTACGAAGGACATCAACTGGAGACCAGAGAGGATTTTGACAAATACATCCAACAATTGAAGAACGTTGTCAATTTCAACGTCACAGCATTTGGAACATATCAGGATGGTGATAGTGACGAGCGGATTCTCGCGATCTTAGTGAGAGAAACATAGGCCACTTTTTTGTGCTTTTTTGTGCCTCTTTGTGGCTAATACGCACGGAGATTTTGTCGATGATCGGGGCGCTGATTATGGCTGGTGGACAATCGCAGCGTATGCGCGCAACACTCGGAAACTCGCATAAATCGCTGATTACAGTGTTGGGTGTAACGATGCTGGAAAGGAACTTATGTAAGCTGTTGTCCGCAGGTTTTCATAACATTGTGGTCGCAGTGAGTGAACATGAACCGGAAATTGCTGTAGAAGTAGAAACACGAGGCCGGGCTCTCGCTGATGCCACCGGCGCAACCGTCGAGTGTTTTAAGGAGAAGCAACAACTCGGTACGATTGGAGTGGCGCGTGAGTTTAAGGATCGATTTGACCCTCTGCTTGTGGTGAATGTGGATAATTTGACCGCTCTTGATTTCAGAGCACTAGTGGCTTACCACCAGCGATCCGGAGCAGCCCTAACTGTCGCTACTCATTTTGAACCGTTACAGATGCCCTACGGCGAAGTGAATGTTAGCGGCGGCTGGCTTACTCAATATATAGAGAAGCCGGTACGCCAAACCTGCATCTCTAGTGGAACCTACGTGCTTGGTCCAAAGGCATTGGACCTGATAAAACCGGACCATAAGACTAATGTGCCTGAACTAATTGATACGTTACTTCAATGTGGAGAATCGATTGCAGCTTTTCAGCACAATGCAGCCTGGATAGATGTCAACGACGCAATGGCCGTTGAAAAGGCTGAATGGCTTATCGGTGATCAGTTTAGAGATTTTGAGTATTGGGACCAGACGCCCGATTGCGAATTGTCGGCTCTTTTGATCCAGTCGCCAAAGGGGATACTAGTGGAACGCCGACCGGAAACCGCGCTCCGGTATCGTGGACTATGGGATATTCCAGGAGAGCAGCTCCGACAAAGTGATCAAACTCCGAGTGATGCCATCGCACGTAAGATCAAAGGACTAGCCAGTTGTCAGAACTTGCTTCCAACGTTTCTAACTTCGTTTGATGATTTGGACATTAGCACAGGAAAAATTCTCCGCCATCACCTGTTCTTTGTACGTGTTGACGAAATATCGCCTGATCTTCACTATGAAGGAGACGTGAAATGGATACCGCTCGCCGGTGCAGGTTCTTCCCATCCGTTGAGCCACGCCGCTGTAAGATCGCTAGCCTCTTTTAGGAGGCGTTTATGACAAAGAAAATCAACGTCCTTTCGTTTTCAAGTGATTTGCATTTCGGTGGAGATGAGAATCGAATATTAGCGCTTGCACGATCTATTGACAGCAGCCGTTTCACTCATGTGGTGGTAACCATAAACCGTGCCGACGCAGAACTCGACCAATCCTTTGGCACGATGCGCCAACAATTTGCTGACGCTGGAATAGAAGTCATTGATTTAGGCGAAGCACATTCAAAAGCGAAGTCTGCCATAAGGCCGGTTCAATTAGCGCGTACTACAAAAGTTCTATTCCGAGTTATTAAGAAACTGACATCTCTAGTTCGAGCGCGTGATATCGACCTCATTGATGCCCATACCTCCGCAAATCAAATAGGCGTTCTGGCCGGGGCAATTACGAATACGCCCACCCTTGTTACTTTATATGGCCACGAACAGCGGCTTCTTCCTCGTTTGATATCACCGGTATTTTTAGGAATGGCGGACGCTGTTGTTACAGACTCACATGCCATATGTAATCGACTGAAGCAGTGGATGATTCGACCAGAGTTGAAAACGCATGTCATACCTAACGGTGTTTCTCCGCCATCAACTACTCACGATCGTGGCGAAATGATGAAAAAGCTTGGGCTGCCTGGTGATCCGAACACACTAGTCATCGGTCAAGTAAGCGCTCTCGTACCATACAAAGGTCATCGAGTACTGTTAGCGGCAGCAAGGTCGATAGTTGAGAAGGCACCGAATACTGCTTTCCTGTTAGTCGGATATTGTAGGGATGAGGACTCATACGAGAAAGAATTGGAGAAAGAAATTGCCGGTATGGGGATGTCCGACCGCGTCCGGATCGTGAACTACCCTGGGGACATTGGAGACGTTTGGAAAACGATCGATATACATGTTCACGCCTCCCTGTTGGATTCTTTACCCAACGCAATTATAGAGAGTATGTCCCTGGGCAAACCCATCGTGGCGACATCGGTTGGCGGCATCCCGGAAATAGTCGCACACGAGAGAACGGGTTTGATAGTTCCTCCCGGGGATTCTGAGGCATTAGCCCGAGCCTTGCTTCGGTTGTTGAGAGAGCCTGAGACGGCCCAACGGATGGGAAAGGCTGCTCGTGAGGATTACCAGGAGCGCTATCGGCCGGAGGTAATGACGAGGAAATTAGAATCTCTTTTCACGGACCTGGTTAGCAGAAGGAACTCTGCGATTTAGGAACTAGCCTGCGCAGCAGGGCGCAAGCATATAGCCTGCGCGTAAGCCCCAGGAGCTAAAGGCAATGGAATTCGAGCCCATGAAATTAGCCTGCGAAGCAGGCGTAAGCATATAGCTTGGGGCGTAAGCCCCCAGGAATTAAAGGCAATGGAATTGGAGCCCATGAAATGGGCGGCAGTCCGTGCGCTGCAAATTTGTTGGCAATTTCGCCCCATTTGTCTGTCGCCCGCATTCGCGGGCTTAAAATTTTCGTGCTTAGATACCTGGGGCTTACGCCCCAGGCTATATGCTTAGGCCTGCTTCGCAGGCTAAAAGCTGACTGTTCGCAGGCTAAAAGCTGACTGTTGTGCAAAGCTGGTAGAACACATGTCAAAGTGCTTCCTGTGCAATCAAGTATCACAGCGTGTTGTTTGGCGAGAACGCGGATATGAAGCAAGATTATGTTCATGCGGCATGGTCTACACGCATCCCACGCCAGTATCAGGGGCCATCGATTACACTGACAGCCAGCATGACGAGGAGTTCTATTCGTATTTTGCCGACTTTAAAGCAAGTTGGATGGCTCGTCACTGCCCACCGGGACGATTGCTTGAGGTTGGTTGCGGTGACGGTGCATTTCTCGCGGCAGCTCAGGCGCGTGGCTACGAAGTATTCGGTCTCGAACCTCATCCTGAACGCGCGCGCCGCGTCCAGGAGCAGTTAGCCATAAAAGTTGAGACAAGCTTTCTGGAGAACCACACTCTCCCCGAGAAAAGTTTCGACGTTATATATCATTGTGATCTACTCGCCCATTTTCCGGATCCAAGAAGGTCATTGTGCGCGATGACTGCCCTACTCCAGCCAGCAGGCGTTCTCTGTTTTGAAGTTGGGCTCCTTGGAGGAATTTCTCCAAGCTGGTACAGGCTCATCGGCCAGCTTGATCTCGGGGATCATCTGTGGTTCTTTTCGGATCGTTCATTGAAACTGTTGCTTTCCCAGGCTGGGTTACAAATCGAAAAAATCCAGTATTTTGGTTTAGCTCCAACAGTGCTCTTAGACAAAGTGTGTGACTTAGTCAGAGCTGCGATGGTCCATACCTTGTCTGCTGTGCCAAACTTTGGCGTCCTACCTTCACCAGAAAATGTAAACTCTTTTTTTCGCAAACTAATGGTGTTTCTGCGTTATCGGATAGGAGCCATTTCGCCGCGAATAGGACCGCAAACGTTGTTCCTGATAGTTCGCCAAAGCGAGAGAAATGTCGCAGACACTTGAAGAAAAAACGATTCTTGTCACCGGCGGCGGAGGCTTCATAGGGTCCGTAGTAGTTGATCTCTTATCAAGTCGCGGAGCGAAAGTCCGCACCTTAGTGGGCGCACCTGGTCAAAAGGTACGCGAACCGCCGGCACAAGTTACAAGTATCCACGCCGACATAACGGATAGCCCTGCGATCTCTGAGTTCACAGCAGGTGCCGATGTCGTCATTCACTTGGCTGGACCAGCTTCTGTCGCGGCATCCTTCGAATCGGCGGTCGAGTACTCCCGCGTGCACGTGGAAGGAACAACAGTTCTACTGGACGTTTGTCGGAGAGTCGGGGTTCCTCGCTTCATTTATCTTTCCTCCGCAGAGGTATACGGACGTCCCCACAGCATTCCAGTTCGGGAAGATTTTCCGCTGCAAGCTCGTTCCCCATACGCAGCAGCAAAGATTAGTGCGGAACGGTTTGTCGAGGCGTTTGTAAATAGTTTTAGTATTCAAGCAATAGTACTGCGACCCTTTTCCGTTTACGGACCTGGGTCCCCCTCCGAATCTCTTATTGGCACTATCCTACGGCAGGCACAACGAGACGATCACATTCTGCTCAACGATCTGAGGCCAACACGTGACTATTGCTACGTTACCGACCTTGCGGAAGCTATACTCTGCTCTTGTACAGCGCAGCTTCCGGAGTTTTGTATTGCTAACATCGGCACTGGTATAGGCACGAGCGTTGCCGACCTGTCACATTTGATACTACAAATTCTACGGCGGGATCTTCCTGTCATGGAAAGGCCTGAAAGCAAGCGACCAACAAGTTCGGAGATATACAACCTAATTGCCGATCGCACACAGGCCCAAGTGATTTTAGGTTGGGTTCCGAAGACAACCTTACGATCGGGCCTTGAGCGAATTATACAATTCATGGAATGCTGACGAAGCGATTCTTAGTTACAGGAGCACAAGGATTTGTAGGCCGTTATCTTGTCTCGCGATTGCTCGGCTCCCACAGCGAAGTAACAATTCTTGGTGTTGGGCGATCTCCTCGTATTGACGACACCTTCACTCACTCTGTCTCGTGGACAACGCAGCTCATTCAGGCGCCACTACCTGAGCAGTTGAACACGTCATGTTACGGAGACCGCTATCAATATGCTTCGATAGATATCCGTGACAGGGTGGCCCTATGTCAGACATTGCGAAGCTTTCGCCCACACGTATTAATCCATCTTGCGTCTGGTCTTCGAGATGACCCACCAGATTACTTATTCAGGCTCAACTTTGAAGGGACTATTCACCTTATCGAAGCGATTAAGGAATCTGGGATCGAAGTGCCAAGGCTGATCATTTGCTCCACAGGCGGAGTTTACGGACGCCCGGCAGAGGACGGTCTGCCTATTCAGGAAAGTTCTTCCTGTATACCGGCTGATCTCTATTCAGTCAGTAAGCTTGCTTCAGAGCACGCCTCCCGCATATTAACCACTCAATACCAGATCCCGACGATTTGGGCGCGTCTCTTCAACTTAGTAGGAGCCGGACTAGACGAACGACACGCGTGTGCACGATTCGCGAGCACAGTGGCACCTATCCTCAAGAAAGAACTTCCGCCAGTCATCAAAGTTGGGCCACTTGATACCACTCGGGATTTCGTCAACGTGCTCGATGTTGCTTACGCTCTTGAGCTGCTATCAGAAAAGGGAACTCCAGGGGAAATTTATAATGTTGGTAGCGGGACTGAATCATCTGTAGGGTCCGTACTCAATACCCTACTGAGCCTGGCCGGCCTGGAAGAGTTGGTAAAGGTAGAACATACCGAAAGCCGGTTTAATGACATTGCCAGGCATTTCGCTGATATTGGACGCCTCAACTCTTTAGGCTTTCGGCCGAAATATGACCTGACGCAGAGCCTGGAGCAACTGTTGCTGTACTACGTCGGGCCTGTCGCGGAAGCGGCACACAAGCTGAATTCAACTAGCCGCAACGATGGTACCTGATTTTAGGTGTGACTGTTATAGCACTCGCTCTCCTGGACCAGGCGATTTAACGAGGCGCTTAGTACGGCTAGCGGGAGGTCCTGTATATACTCCAGGAAAGTGACCTGGCCCACTTTGATTGGCAGGACAAGGTTAAGCGAACCTCCCCTGTGTCTACTCGCCTCGTTTAGAGCTTCCAGGCACAGATCAAGAGTCACCACACGCGAGAAAGTGGGTAAGCCAACCGAAGCAATGGTGGATAATATTCTTCTGAAATCAGCTTCAGATATCAAATTGAGCTCCGCCGAAATCGTCGCGCTTAACGCAATATCAATAGCCACTGCTTCACCATGATGAATTGAAAACATGGAAGCTGTCTCTATAACAGGACTGAATGTATGACCTAAATCAACTAACCTTCTGTAGGTCTTGTCTTCGAAGAGATTCGGCTGCAATTGTTCGAGCATTCCTCGGATAGCTAACGACATCACTCGCCGAGCGCACTCATAAGGTTCTTGAAGAGCAGTTCGGAGGAATTCCTCATGGTGATTCTCAATAAGATCAAAAAGTTCAGCATCACAGGCGATCCCCATTTTGATAATTTCAGCGAAGCCATTACGTAGATGTTTAATAGGTAGTGTCTTCAAAAAATCCGGGTTGACTACGACTGCTGAAGGAGGATAAAAACATCCTAAGTAATTTTTCTTGCCGCAGAAGTTTGCACCTCCTTTGATACCAATACTGGCGTCAACCTGCCCTAGCAAAGTAGTTGGAATTCGAAGGTATGCAATTCCTCTACGGACCATTGAGGCGGCAAGTGTTACGATATCAGAGCAGACACCACCACCTAACACAACAATCATGCTATCGCGACCGAGTTCAGCTAGGAGTGCGTTTCTGCATACCTCGTCTACGGACTCAAGTGACTTATTCTGCTCACTGCAGTCCAACACCAGCGTCTTGAGAGTCAGGCCCCCTCGCTCTGCTAAGAGCTCAAAACTCCGGCCGTAAATCCGAGCGACCGTTGGTGTTGTGACCAGTAGCGTCCGGCGATTTCCTATGACATCAAGAACTAAGGGGTTATCGGCGTCGAGAACTTTATTTGATAGGTAGACGTCGTAACTCTTGATCCGGTCAGAAGGCATTGTAAATATGGGTTTGCCATTATCACAGACTGCCTGAGCATCATGGTCCAACTCTTTATGCAATACGTTTTGAAGGCGGTCGTGCGACATTGTTGCGCCCCTTACCCTTGAAATGGTTTCAATGCCGTCATCTTACGCGGCACCATAAACTCGACTCCATCAAGACATATACAATAAGACTAAGGTGTCGATTCCAGATTCTCGTAACCTGCGGAAGCGAAATAGTTTGAATCAAAGTTCGGAACCTGCTCTGGCTTCTGACTAAGAAGTGATCGGTGAATCGTATCGACTACGAGCTGTGTTCGAATCGCATCCTCTAAGGGAGTTTTGATCAGGGCCTGGTCCCCGGACGATATTGCATTGAAGAAGGCCGCATCTTCCTTAAGATATATGTCCTCTTCAGTCGCGGTAATAGCATCCATAGTTGCTCCCTTAGCAGTTGGTTTAAGGTCCCACCCTTCCAAAGACACGCTGTGCGTAGTGGAAAAAATCTGAAAATGAATATGCTTTTCTAACGCCCGGCAACTATAGAAGATGGTCCCAAGTTTCTCGTTTAAGAAACGAAGTGTAACAATCACTGTCTCCTGAATATCCTGGTGTATCGATGAATTCTCCGCCATAGCGAAAACCTCTGTCACTTCTCCCAGAAACAACCGGCAGAGGTTGACTAAGTGGGTGCCCTGTTCGTTGAAAGGTCCGCCAGACGCGTTGCGCTGTAGCCACCACGGAACGCGATAAATCCCTCCTACCCAATTGCAGACGATGCCAATGAGTTCAGCGTTTTCAAAAAACTTCTGTGTGCTCATGACAGAATCGCGATAGCGATTCATGTAGCCAACGGAGTTTATGACTGGGTTTTCGAGAAGGGCTTTGAGAAGTGGCCTGCATGCTTCTACAGAAAGTCCGACGGGCTTCTCCAGCATGACTGGAATTCCGGCTTTGACTGCGGCAAGTTCTGCGGGCCCCCGCGATGCGGGAGGCGTGCATACGAACAGAGCGTCAATTGATGACCAGTCGATACTATGAAAGTCTGCCAGTGCAATGCTACCAGGATATTCAGCGGCCAGGGCTGTGGCTCGCGAGATATCTTGATCGCAAAGCAAAGCTACCCGGGCACCGAGCACCGTCGAAGCCCGCGCGTGTTCACGCCCTGCTCGCCCGCACCCTATGATTCCGATCCGGTTAACCTTCATAAAACATGCGAATGTTGTCTGTCACAAATTCAACTTCGCTTAAAGACAGGTCGGGACGAATGGGTAAACAAAGCAGTTCATTAGCAAGTTTTTCCGCTACCGGAAACTGTCCTTTACGCCATCCGCAATTCGCGAATGCCGGCTGCAAATGGATTGGTGTTGGGTACCTAACCACAGCATCGATACCCTGCGCTCGCAAAAACTGAAGCAACTGATCACGCTTTTCCACACGTACCTGAACGAGATGATAGACATGTTCCTCGTCAGGGCTGGCGCTCTGAAAACGTAGTGGGAGGTCACCGAGTCGCTCCCTGTACCAACCCGCAACAATCCGTCTATCTGCATTCCAGGAATCGAGGTTTGGTAGTTTTCGCGATAGTATCAGCGCCTGAATGGAATCCAGCTTACTGTTCAACCCCACGACAACGTGATTATTTTGACCGCATTGCCCCAATTCTCGGTATCGCCGTATTAGGCCATCGATTGAATCCTCGTTAGTAACGATGGCACCGCCATCTCCTGCAGCCGCAAGATTCTTGCTTGGATGAAAGCTGAAACAACCGGCACTGCCAAACGTGCCCACGCGACGTCCTCCGATGCGTGCCCCGTGTGCTTGTGCGGCGTCTTCTACCAATTGCAGATTATGCTTTTGTGCAAGGGCCAATAGCCGTTCGAGAGGAGTGGGTTTACCGTACAGATGAACAGGCAATATGACGCGAGTTCTAGCAGTGATTGCTGCTTGTACCTGCGATTCGTCAATCAGAAATGATGATTCTTCTGCATCTACAAGTACGGGCTTTGCGGTGGCACGTATGACAGCGGTGACTGTAGCGTTAAAAGTGTTAGCTTGGGTGATAACCTCGTCGCCAGGTTGAATGCCCGAGGCCAATAAGGCGATTGTCAGCGCGTCTGTACCCGTGTTTACGCCTCGTCCATATTTGGCACCTAGATAATTGGCGAATTGCGCTTCAAACTGCGAGACCTCTTCTGTCAGGATGTAATGCCCGGTGACGAGCATCCGACTTATTTCCTCCGTGATGAGGTGCAGTTCGTCACCGAACTGGGATGCAAAATTGTAGCGATCAACTTTCATTGAAACCCTGTGTGTCGGATGTTGCTCTATCTTGATGTTCAGCTTGCGGAAGGGTTCTCCCGACGGCAGATCGTTGCTTTCAGTAACGAAACGCCGCCAACTTGTTGGAGCGGGTGCTCACTGCTATATGGCTTAGATAATCCGCGGTTCAGGGAGGGTGGAGTTGCTGGGGCAAATCCAACCCTCAGATTTTCACGGGCTCGCCGCGTAGGAAATTGCCGTTCCGAGTCAGACCTGACAACCGCCCTTCGCGCAACTCTTCGGGAAGGGGCGCCGGGTGCATTTCATTGGTAGCCATCGCGTCCCAGGGAAATGCTTTTTTTAATCGCTCGGGGCTTCTACATCCTACCCGAGGAGCGCGACTTTGTCGTGCTAACAATTGCCAGGGCTGGCGTGCTCGCTTCACTTTGCCTGCGCTCCAAAAACGCGAATTTATTTACACAAAACTCCGGGCGGCGGTGTTTGCCTCACAGAACACTCTGCACGTCTTTACAGTTAGCACTACCATCGAGGAGCATCATCGGATATTGTCGTTCGCTGCGCGACCATTTTCTGTGGAGTGGGTTGTACGTTTTACGGAGTCCAGGCGCTGAGTAAGGGGAAATGAGATCGATATGAAGGTTAAAGCACCAGGCTTAGTCGCACTCGTTCTGACAGTGGCTCTTTTGGGACAGCCCTTATTTGTGCGGGCTACACACGCGCATACGGCTGACCAAAAAGAGCAGCCATCCGAATCGGCACGGATTGCCCGCTTTGAAACACTGCTCGAAAGTCTACGACAAGAGCTGAAGATACCGGCTTACTCCGCTGCCATTGTGAAAGATCAAAAAGTGATTTGGGCGAAGGGATTCGGTTATGCAGATCTTGAGAATAAGATCCCTGCAACCGAACATACCGCCTACCACCTCGCTTCGCTGACCAAAACGTTTGCGTCTACGATTCTGATGCAGCTGGTCCAAGACGGAAAGATCAAGCTGGACGATCCTGTTTCAAAGTATGGCATTACGCTTGAGAGCGATGGTGTCATTAGAGTGCGTCACTTGCTCTCCCACACATCCGAAGGAAATCCCGGCGAGCAGTACCGCTATAACGGCAATCGCTTTGCAGAACTGGATAAGGTGGTTGAGAGGGCGACCGGCAAATCATTCGGCGAACTTTTAATAGCAAACATTCTCGAGCCTCTCGGCATCATTGAGACGGCACCGAATGTGCCCACGATTGTCAGCACGAAGTCACCAAACGCCGCAGGCCAGGCGGCGGAGGCGGAAGTGAAAGCCGCAGTCATGGATATCATCTCGGGCTTCAATTCAGGCAACGTTGATCAGATTGAGCGACGTCTCGCGCCGCAGCAAAACCGCTTTCAAGGCGACGGCGGTTTCTTAACTTCTTTTATTGATGCGACCGAATTAAGAGGAGCATTCCAGGCTGGTTTCAAGGTGAAGATGGAGGTGAATAACCTCGAGACTGCGGTTTACGGCGACAGCGCAATCACAACCTTTTTTACGGCCACAACAATCACGCCTCCGAATGGACCAGTACGCACTGAAGGTCCGTGGAGAAGTTCAATCTTCTGGAACAAACAAGACGGGGCTTGGAAACTGGTCCATTCGCACCAGTCGCCATTGGGCAGAGCGATGATTACAGAAAAGCACCAGCAAAGATTTGACACGGTCGTAAAGATACTGGCCCAACCCTACGCACTTGATCGCGAATTTAAGATCACGAAAATAAATTACCCGCAGGGGTTCAGCACTTCCGCCGGATTGATCTCAACAGTTCTTGATATGGCGAAGTATGACATCGCGATCGATCAGAACAAGTTTCTTACGAAAGAAACTCAACAACTCGCTTTCACGCCGGCTGTCTCAACCAAGGGTGAGTCGCTTCCCTACGGGTTGGGTTGGTTTACGACAAACTACAAGGGCACGAAGCTGTTCTGGCATTACGGCTACTGGACCGGGAACTCATCTTTTATTTTGAAAGTGCCCGAGCAAAACATTACGTTCATCATAATGGCGAACTCTGACAATCTCAGCCGTCCGACGGATCTCGGCTCGGGTAATGCGCTAAGCTCTCCAGTGGGCATGGCTTTTCTGAAGACGTTCATCTTCCCGGAGAAGTTTGGAGCGAGCATTCCCGAGATTAGTTGGAACGCTCCGGTTACAGAATTGAAAAATCAGCTCAACGGGATAGCGGCTAAACCCTACGCCGATGTCTATCGCACAGATCTGGTTACAAAGGTCAGGATCTATCAAGGCGTGGGACGCGCAACCGATGCCACGCAGCTGATGAAAGTGTATGGAGAACTCTATTCCAAGCCGATGCCCGCTGATCTGGTGAAGCTGCCAGTGGTTGCGCAGATCGTTCAAGTGCTGGACAACGAAGATAAGAGTGTCGCGTTTAGTCTGGCGAGTAGTCAGGACGTGCGTATTTTCGCCATCGGCGAAGGGCAGTCCGGTGAGATGTTTGACTACGGCTGGATCGAAGACGTTGACAAAGGGTCACGTGTGTGGGAGATGCAAGAGGCCAGGACTGCACATGCAGGTGGTGCGGGTAAGAACAGGAAAGTTGATGTGGTAATCACTCTGCCTGCGGGAAACTACAAGTTGCGTTACAAATCCGATGATTCGCACGCGTTCGACCACTGGAACAGTCTGCCGCCCGACATTAATTTTTGGGGAATTGCCGTCTATAAGAAATGAGGCGAATACTAACGCTTCCTGATCGTGGCCTGCGCGCCCCCTGGCAACATTCGAGCTTTAACGGTGGCGTGAAGCTCGTTAGCCATACACTTCGATAGTGGAATAGCCGTATGGTTGAGTCATACAAGGTTTGCCACTACTCAGGGTAATGACAGCTAATTATGCTGTGGTCTGTGACGCCGTGGGGATTGGAATTCCTTTGGGTGCGAGTGGGAGTGATCTTAAACGCAGTCCAGTGGCGTTGAAGATCGCATTTCCTACAGCAGGCGCCAGGCCTACTATCGGCGTTTCACCTGCGCCTTCCGACGGAAGATCTTTCCGATCTACCAGCACCACTTCGATTTTCGGCGTGTCGCCGAAGCGAGGCAGGCGATAGTCAGCAAAACGTCCGTTGAGTATTTTTCCGTTTTCAAACTTGATTGCTTCAAACAACGCACCGCCAACCGCCTGCACAATTGATCCTTCAATCTGATTCTTCAGATGAAGCGGGTTAACAACAGCGCCACACTCGAATGCTTCCACGACGCGCACAATCCGCAACCTGGAACTCTTCCTATTCTTCGTATCTCGTTCGAGTGCGATCTCGGCACACGTGGCAACGTAGCCGCCTTTCTCAAAACCACAGGACAAACCAAAGCCACGACCATTGACGGGCTTTGTCTTGCCCCAGCCGAATGTTTTGGTAGCCGCCTGTAGTACGTCCCGCATTCTCTGGTCTTTGATGTTCTTCAGACGGAACTCCAGCGGATCCATCTTCACAACATTTGCTAACTCATCAATGTGACACTCGCGTGCGAAGTGATTCGCTGTGGCAGCGAGGCCGCGGTACGAACCCTGCCGCAACGGCGAACTTGACTGGTGAAATTGAATGTCGGTGTTTGGAATATCGTATTTGATCTGAATGCCTGAGCTACCCGAGTTGTAGTTGTGAAATTCCCACGCCGTGATTGTCCCGTCGGCCTTAACGCCGCTTTTAATGTCAATCACTCCGGCCGGACGGAAGTAAGCCCAGTTGAATTCTTCTTCGCGAGTCCAAACCAGTTTCACAGGTTTACCTGCGGCTCGAGCCAGTCGTGCGGCTTCGATCGCGCAGTCGCCGGTGTGTTTGCCGCCATAACCAGAGCCTGTGTCAGGAACAATAACGCGTACCTTGTCTTCAGAAATGTGAAATGCCGTTGCGAGTTCCCCGCGAACACCAAACGGCCTTTGCGTCGCTGCCCACACGGTTAACTTATCGCCGTTCCACTCCGCAACTGCCGCCCGCGGTTCGAGTGGTGCATGTGCGATGTATTCGATCGTGTAAGTCGATTCGAGCTTCTTGTCGGCAATTGCCAAACCGCCTGGAATCGATCCTTGCGGGCGTGAGCCACGGCCGCGCCCTCCGCCACCGCTTGCCGGCCTTCGCAACAACTCAAACAACTCAGCATTTGAAGGTTGGCTTGTGGACTGCCAATCAACGACCACCGCATTTGCTGCCTTGATCGCAGTTTGTGGATCAGCGGCAGCAACTCCGACGAAGCTCCCATCAACTACAACTTTAACGCCAGGCATAGCTTCTGCAGCTTTTGTATTTGCAGATCGCAAGGTAGCGTTGAGAGTTGCCGGTCTAACGATCTTTCCGTAAAGCATGCCTTCGCGTTTGAGGTCAGAGGTGTAACGATGCCTGCCTGTCACAAAATCAACTGCATCAACTTTCGTTACAGACGTGCCGGCGATGGTCCAGTTAGCGGCGGGAGTGATCGAGATGTTCTCGGGTATTACTTTGACCAGTTTACGACCCTTCGCGACCTCCGCGAGTGTCAGCGTCCTGGATTTATCGTGATTCACAAAGCACGCGTCCACGATGCGCAAGTCGTTCGGCTGAAGTTGTAACTGTTCGGCTGCCATGGCGATTAGCATTTCGCGTGCTGCCGCTGCTGCTCTGCGAAGTTGGGGCGCCATCGTTGGCGTTGTGCGACTGCCAAACGTTCCCATATCAAAAGGCACAAGCTTCGTGTCGCCCATTACGACCCGAATGGATGAGATTGGAACATGTAGTTCATCCGCCACTGCTTGAGTTAGTGAGGTACGCGCGTTTTGGCCGAATTCAACTTTTCCCGTGAGAACAGTGACGTTGCCGGCTTCGTCGATGTGAATCCACGCACTGATTTCTTGCGGTAAGTTGTTTCCAAATCTGCCGCGACCTGATTCGTCCTGAGAGAGTGCGCGTGCAGTTGGAACTATGAAGAGAATGCCGAGACCGAAAGTTCTGATGAAGTCACGACGATCTAAGTTGAAGTTGTAGTCGGGCGCGGCGAATAGCTCGTAACGCTCCGGCTCAACTGAAATGATAGTATCCTGTTCGTCAGTCATTTTTGGTTATGGCACTCCCGCCATCAGCGGCAATCTCGATCGCTTCCACTATTCGTTGATACACACCGCAACGACAAACATTGCGATTCATAAAGCTGACGATTTCTTCGTGGCTCGGGCGCGCATTTCGATCAAGCAACGCGCTGGCTGCGATGATCATTCCAGAAGTACAAAAGGCGCACTGCATCGCATCGGCTTTGATGAAGGCTTCTTGTAACGGATGAAGGTTTCCATTCTTTGCCAGACCTTCGATTGTAGTAATGCGTTTACCTGCTGCTTTAGCTACAGGAGTGATGCAGGAGCGAGTGAGTTTGCCGTCCATCATTACACTGCAGGCGCCGCAGCGACCTTCGCCACATCCATACTTCGTGCCGGTCAGATCAAGGTGATCGCGGAGGATACTGAGAAGAGGCACGTCAGGCTCAACGTTCACTGACGATCTTTTCCCATTTACAGTGAATGTAACTTTGGCCATCAGCGCATCTCTTGTTTCGGGATAGGGGGCTTGATTATAACCCTCTTTAATTCAGTTCACACAAAGAGCAAGTCGAGGCAAAAAGGACCGGCGCTAAACGCGGTCCCATTGTGGCAGAACCTCACTCTCACAGCTTCGACTGCCATTCGTTTCCCTGCGCCGGCGGATACTGGCGTCATAATCTCACTGAACTGACGCAGTATTGCAATAGTCGGTATTAATCAGTTCTGGTAATATCTCAACTCCCTTTCTGTCTATTCCAAAAGGTTCCTCGTTAGTGGGTGGTGCACAGGTGTATTTGAATGATGGTCGTGAGCCCTCATGAATTCTTTATAACAGGTAACTGAACAAACGATTCGTTAAGAGGAAACCACCATGACTACTCAAACTCTTGCTCGCCTAATCATCGCAACCGCGGCCTTCGCTTTACTAGTATTGCTGCTTTTTAGTGGGAGGATAGCGTCTGCTGGGAAGGCGAAGCCAGATACATCGGCACCGACGACGCCAACCAACCTCGTCGTGACCGCAGTCACGGAAAACACAGTTTCGCTGCGGTGGAATCCTTCCGCAGATAACTCAGGTAAGTTTTCTTACAGAGTCAAAACCAACTGGTGGAATAGTCCCTCTAACGTGCTGGCGACGGTGAGCCAGACGCAAACCGCTTACACGGTGCAGTCCCTGGCGCCATTCGGCAAGTACAGCTTTGTCGTCTATGCCGTGGATGGAAGCGGCAATCGCTCGAGCGACAGCAATCTTGTTACCGCCGAGACTCCCGGGAATACCACACCACCGAGTGCTCCGGTCCTGCAGGCTACTACGCTTGGACCGTCTCAGGTGCAGTTAACCTGGACCAAGTCAGTCGGTAATATCCCTAATTATTGCTGCAGTTACGCCCTTAGCATGAACGGCAGTCCACTAACGCAACACATCAATGCGGCTGCAGCGCCGAGTGGTTCCCTGTCAGTTATCATTCGTCACTTACCGCCCGGCACCGTCAATACATTCAAGGTCACTGCCATTGACTACACCGGAAGAAACTCGTCGACCAGCAACAGCGCAAGCGCCGAGACGTGGCCCAGCACTGACACCACACCGCCAAGTATTCCTACTAACGTACGCGCGTTCAATGTTGATACTGGTGGCGGCGAACTGTGGTTGGGATGGACACAATCAGTTGATGAAACTGACGCACAAAATAATATCGAGTATGAGATATACGTAAACGGAGTGTTGAGTCCACTGCCTGTTTCGGCTGGAATCGACTTTGATTTCGTCTACGCTTTACCAGGGTGCGAGAACACCTTTACTGTCAAAGCCGTTGACCAGACAGGCAATACGTCGGCAGCCAGCGCTCCAATCAAAGTAACGTTCTGGATGTGTTAAATCCCGTTCCGGTTTCACTCGCCCCGACCATTTTTCAAAACACTTGCGGCGATCGGTAACGGTCGCCGTTCGTCGTTTGTGGTAGGAGTTGTACTGAACGATGGCGCTTGGGGTGTTATAAGAATCATTAGAATTGAAACTGCGCACGGTCTGCCTGAGAAAATGGAATGAGCGGAAGCAAGGGAATCTTAATATTTGGAGGGAAGCGAGGATGAAATGTTCCGCATGTGGAAGTACGGCTCTCGTAGAGGGCTCGCTAATGGAATCCACGTCTGGAGGGACACTTGGATTTCAACCGGCTGACGTGTCTACCCTGAAAACAATGTTTGGAATAGGCAGTCGTAAAATTGTCTCTTACGGTTGTATTCATTGCCGAACCTTACAATTAACCGTTGAATTCAATGAACGAGATATTCAGAAGTATCAAGAGTTTGAAGGCCAACAACCGGGCGTGCTGGAGAGGATTAATTCGGGCGAGGAACGAGAAGCCTAGTTAGGGTGCCTGAGTTCAAACGGAACCGTCTACGAACCAGGAACGAAGCAAATGTTCAAAGGGCTGCGGTATCGAAATTTGGTAACGTTTGGTGCCCCCGCCGTTATTTTCGCGGTCTGCCTGTCATGCTTTGGTTTAAATCAGCAAGGGTCGAAAAGAGCGCGTACCAATAGAAAGACAAACACCGGGCTAGCTTCAAGTTACAGCGTCTCACTCTTTGGTCAAGTTGCCGCCCGCGACGCCTGACCTCTCCCCTCTTAATTGCGAGCCGACGGAAAACGAGGTGAGACTCTATGCCAACACCGTCTCCCCGCACAAGCCGAGATGACCTTTAAGTGGCAAGTACCTGTTGGTCGCCTGATCGGAAAAAGCCGTGAGGTGACTTGGGATTTGAGCGGTGTCCCGGCGGGCACTTATACCGCGACGGTTGAAGCAAGTGACAGGCACAAACACACTGCCAACGGTTCGATAACGGTTACAGTGGTTATCTGTCCAGGTTGGCGTGTCAACCCTCCGCCCTGCCCAATCTTGTTGGGTAAGTTGTCCCAGTAGCCTCGAATCGAAACAGTCGATTACCTTCGAAGCTACTGTCTCCGGTGGGCATCCCGAAATGATACCAACCTATCGATGGTCGATATCTGCGGGGAAAATAATCAGTGGCCAGGCGACACAGAAAGTCACTGTTGACGTTTCTGGTCTAAGCCAAGAATCTATAACTGTAACTATGTCATTAGGCGGCGTAAATCCCTCATGCCCTACTGTTGCCTCCTGCACGATCCAACTTGGTGAGACCAAATTGCCATGGCCCTGATTCCCTGCTGACTCGTAATTTCGAGCGCGTACCCTTCAACAGCCTACCTCAAAATCGAAACGCTCAAGATCCAAAAAAGGTATCGAAGGTCTTGATCGTGGTCCGATGGGATGTAGTGGGTCCCACCACTCGCTTTACACATCGCGTCGCTTCATCACAGTTCCTCGCTATTGCTGGTCAATCTGTGCGCGGGCACTGAGATGGCGGCCGTATTTCGATGTGCAGATTTGTGACGTTCTTCGTGTCGAATAGTCCTCGTCTTAATCCCACCAGAACAACAGCAAACCCATCAGAGCAAATGGGATGAATCCGGAATTGCGAGCCAATGCACCCAAACCATAACTTCTTTCGGACAAACAAAGTACAGGACCCAGAATAAACATCAACCCCAGAACCGCCGCCGGAATAATCGCCGGTGAACGGACTCCGAATGCAATACACAGAATGCAAATGCCGGTTGCCAGCGTAAAAAAATGTTCATGAAATCTCTGTCGCTGTCGCCCTATCTTGCCGGTCGGTTCGAAAACTGTCGGATGTCTCGCAATAGTTTGCGCGGTTCCTCTCAGCGCAAGCATCGGCAACAGACTCGCATAGGCAATTGCAGCTGAAAGGAACAGACGAACATACTGCACAGGCCTCCGCGGAATACAAACTATCATTGGAACAACAGGAGTAAACGGCCCGATCAAATAAACAAGTAGGAGCCACATCTCCAGTTGAGAATACCCCGCCGCGTGGTTTACGCAGATGAGAATCAACCCACCGACTAAATTTAGCATTCCGACCATCCCCACATAACACGCTGAGTAAGTGAGAAGTAAATCAGCCTTCTCGGTCCATGTTGCGTTGCGAGATTTGACCAGCCGAGGGAATTCGTCATGAAAGTATTCAATAGTTCCTTCGACCACTCTCCGATACTTCTTAAGTAACGCCGTATAGCTCGCGGGAAATGCTTCTTCAGCAGTTATGTGTTCGACATAAACACCACGATATCCCGCCGCAAGCGCTCTGGAAGCAAAGGCCAGATCCTCGGATGCCATTAGAGGAAACCCACCAATTTCGAGGCAGAGGCTGCGACGAAACATCACGCCATGTCCAAAACAGCTGACAAAACCAAAACGATTTCTAAGTGGAAGGCTGTAGTCGAAGAAAATGTTTGTCACCTGGCCCAGCAAACTCGAAAAATGTGTCGCCGCCGGATTTCTAACCTGGTGCCGAGCTTGCACGAAGGCCAGGGAGTCCTCCTGCAGATGTGGGATCAGGTCCGCAACAAATGTTGCCGGCAGTACCTCATCAGCATCACACAACACAACAAACTCTTCGTGAACAAAATTGGTAAGCACGTAATTAATATTGCCTGCTTTGAAACCATAACGATTCGGCCGACGCGTTACCCTGACGCACGAGCCGTATTTGGCGGCAAAGGCATCAACCTGGAGACGCGAGTGCGCAGTCGTACTGTCGTCGCAAATTATCAATCTGACAGCAGCGTAAGTCTGTTCAAGACAGGAGTGACATGCGAGTGGCTCAAAGTCGTCACAGGTTGTGTAGAGGATTACAACCGCGGGATCAGCCGCAGATTTGTGCGACGGCAACTGCTGAGTGCGCTTGAAACAACTGAATGTCTGGTGCCAAAAATTATGAATTCCCCAAAGCCAGAATATCGTCCACGGTAGGTAAACTAATTTGAGCATAATAATGATGGTGGGTTCGAAAACCTGGGAAACCGACCTCGAAAAGAAGTGCCAACTCCAAATGCTCACGCCCAGCCAGGTTACGAGTGTTAGCCAGATCAAAGCGCTGGATTTATTTCCAACAGTTTTCATGACCGGGTCTTTTTATCGTGGCTTTCTCCATTTCACCTCAGTAACGGCTAGTTTGGGAATCCGCTCTTTTGTAAAGAGGCCTGTGAATTGTTCCGGCAATTGCCAACCTCGCGACTCGGTTTTCCAGAATGGATCAAAAGCAACAAGAAACGAGAATGACACTCGGGCGGGAATATCGTTTCGATCACTCGCTTGCTCCACTGCGAGACGGTAAAACTGTGCCTGCGCCTCCGGTGAGAGTCCATCACCGCCACCGGAGGGAAAAGAAACCATTTTCAATAGCACGTGCTTTCCTTCGGCCTGCGCCGCCAGCTTTGCAGCACGCTGAGCCAGCGTCACCGTCTCAATCCAAGCCTCGTCCGGACTCTTACCCCGCTGCCACTCCGTATGTACATCAGGTAACAGAAAATCGCTGACGACTAATAAACGAGGTTCCATTTCGTAATCCAATACCAACTCGCTCGTCGTCGTAGGGCGAGCCGTCTTGATCCGGATTAACTTTGTAGTTTCTTCGAGTAACGTAACCGGATAACGCTTGTTAAGCCCACGGTGACCCAAACAGTAAGCGTCCGCATATTTCGCTGCGTTTAGGGCGTTGTCGATTTCTTCCTGATCGTTGATCTCCCACACTCCCATAATCACCAGATGGAATCCCTCTTCGTGAGCAATGCGCGGAATGTGCTTGAGGATTCCACGTGAGCTTGAGGTGATTAGGCCATCAAAACCGTGTTGCCTAAGCAGGCGCAGATCCTCGCGAATTGTTGCTTCACTTGCACCGGTATTTGGCTGAGGGTCGTAACCAGTTGGTTCGTAGAGTATCCAGTTTAACCAGGGCAGAGCTCCAATAAAAGAATTCCTGTTTTCTATGTACTTCGCAGTATCGATCACTTCCTGTGACGTTGAGACGAAGCGCGAACGATAGAAAAGGGCAACCGTAACTATGAGGGCGAGTAACAGTCCGAAAGAAAGAACCACAAGGCGCCGATTGAGCCGAGGCACCATACTAGTACGCGTCGTCTGGGGTATCTCGCTTGATCGAGTGCGGGGAGGCGGTGGGACATCAATATCTTTCTGGAGGATTGTCGTGATCCTGGCAGCCAAATTCTCGAGGTGAGGTTCAAGCGGCAGCGTCGTTGCATATAACCGTTGGATGTTTTGGAGAAGTAACGCAAAAGATTTCGAAAGTTCAAATTCTTGAATTACGAATGGTATTACTCGGCGTCGAGCTTCGAGGGCCGTGGAAACTTCCCTAATCACCCATAGTGAATCATTGGCGGCCGACGACAGAATAACGACGACAACCTGACAGTCGCTAATAGCATCAACGATCGGCTCCTGAAATACAGTCCCTGCATTAATATCCCTGGATGCAATCCAGCACGTTACGCCGCTGGCCTCAAGTTTGGTCAAGATGGCGTCCGCGACCGCCGTGTCTTGTTTTGCATAACTTATGAAAACGTCGTGAGACATGAGAACGAGATTGCTGTAGCAGTCGCACGCAATGATTAAAGGAGCATGCGATTTTGAATTCTATGCAGAGGCAGACGAAAGTACCTGTTCAGGGCTCAGCGGTTCGGCATCGAAGCAAGAAACAAAACACCCAAGGTGGTAGAACTAAATTAAGTGAATGTCAGCAGTGATAAGGGATTGAGTTGAGCGCTACTGACACTTTAACCCAATGGTCAGCCTCAAGTGTTCAAAACGTCCGCACGATATCACAGTTGCTTTTGAAATTGTAGGAAATCGGAGGTCCAATGAATTCGATGCAGGTGCCGTTCAAACGCTTTACCAAGACGCCCACTCGCGCCGAACCATCGTGCACTAAAAGCGGTTTGTTGACTGTTCTCCACAGTCTTGCGCACCCTCGGCCACGAAACTCTGAAACAGCGTCCGCTGCGAATGAAGGGCTTCAATCTCCCCACTGAAATCCGTGTTATTGATATACAGCCTGTACTTCGTTGGCGCTTCGCTTGCCAGAATCGCTTCCCAGGCCGCCCGCTGTTCGGGAGAATGCTTGAACTGCTGACGCCAAATACAAAACTTGGTTTTCTTCTCGTTCTGGATAACGTAATCAGGGATGTACTCGGCGGTGAAGTGGTAAGTCGTGCCTGCACGATAAAGATAGCCGGCGCCAAAAGCGAGTATGTGTGGCTGAATCTGCGGCGAACCGGCCTCGGCAGGCTGTGGCTCGATGCTGCCCGTCAACGGTTTCATGTTGATCCGCCCGCGCCACTCAGGATTCTTGTAATCAAGGTACACCTGCAGCTCCGGGTTGTAGTAGCCATCTTGCGAGAACTCCACGTCGAAAGTGATCCGCACGCCAAGAGGGCGGCCCGCGTTGGATAGGTATGGTGCGTACATCGCGTTAGACACGCGCATGCGTGGCATGACAATCGTTTCCCGAGCATTCTTTGTCAGCTCAGCTTCCATTTTGTTCATGTATTCCTGGCCTGCTGCTTCGAACTTTCGCCTATCACCTGCCGTTGGACCAGGAGGAATTACGACCGCGCTCTGCGGACGCGTCGTTGGTCTAAAGAGACGTTCGTACGTGCGGCGGTAACTTCTTCCGTCGATACCTTCACCACTTACCACGACCCGGAAAGGCTCATTCGGTACCGTCATCACGCCATAAAATCCAGAGCCACCGCTTGGGTCGGGTTGTCTTTGAATCAATATTTTTGGATCACGTTGCCGAGCACATCAACTGCTTCAAACTTCGCCGTGGCAATCGCCTCCTCGCCGTAGAGCTTTGCCTCCACGAAGAACCGAGAACCCTTAGGGGGCTCGCCCTCCATGGCGAACGTCCCTGGATGGTGAGTGATGACAAGTTGCTGGAAATCGAAGCCGATAATTTCAATCTCCGCGGTGGGGGGCGTTTGACTCGGCAGTAGTTTAACTGGACGCATTGCGGTGACCGGCGACTGTGGATCGATCGACTGGTCACCGCAGCGCAGTACGACCAGAAGCAACAGTGCCAACAGAACAAGCCACCTACCCATAGCCACTCACCTTTCGTGCACCATTTTCAATGTAAGGCAGGGTTCGGTCAATGCGTAGCTAGGGCGAATTGTTTCCAGATTACGCACAGCCGATGTATTCTGTGTAACCCTTCGGAGGGGTTTTTCATGTCACTAATTATCGCATTGATTTTGACAACGGTTGCCGCCCAGCAAACGCCTGTTCAGCATCAGGTGCCCGTCGAAGTGTTCCAGGTCATCGAACTCCCAATAACTATCACCGATACAACTCTCATTGAGACGAAGCGCGGTCACTTGTTGAAGTGCCTGTTAACAAACAACTCGGACTCTCGCGTACTCGGGCTGAGATACTCGCTGGCAGTTGTTGACTCGATGAACGTGACGACCGCTGTGGTCACGACAAACGAAGGCCTGAAGCTTGCTCAGCATCAGACTAAGACCCTAACGTTTAGAACACCAGTTAAGCTGAAGCTGAAAGCTGACGAACGGCTGGTGTTGATGTTGGAACAGGTCATCAGCGCTGATTACGTGTGGGAAGTTATGAAAGCGAAAGAAGCGTTGGCAGGATATATTGCTGCTGACTATTCAGTCGTGCCCCGCGTGCTGCGCGTGCGTAATCAGGTTGACGCTCCGCCACGCCTGAGGTGATCGGTCGCTCTGTTCAGGATTTTAATCTTGTAAATCTTGAAAATCCTGTAATCCTGTCAAAAACAATCATGAGAGATCCAATGAAGCATGAATTTCCCGCTGCTGTGCCTGAGATACCTGTGACCGACATGAACGAGGCACTGGATTACTATCAGCATAAACTCGGCTTCAACATAGATTGGGGCGAGGCCGACGGGGGCATCGCCGGAATCTCAAATGGCCAGTGCAGGATGTTCCTCACGGATCGTGACTTCCGCCAGCATCATCGCAACGCGCCGCCAGTTGTAATCTGGCTCAATCTCGATAGCAAGGAAAAGGTAGATGAGCTGTACGAGATCTGGAAGGCCGGCGAAACAAGAATCATCTCGCCTCCGGAGTCGAAGTCTTGGAAGCTGCATGAGTTCACAGCGTCCGACTTGGACGGTAATCTCTTCCGCGTGTTTTATGATTTCTCCAGAGATGCCTAACACACGGACTTACACCGGCCCAGGTCGCAGAACTTAGATAAGAATGCAAACAGCTCCAACACAAGAAGCGCAGATCGCTGCGCCGTT
The DNA here is from genome assembly GCA_963826255.1 of uncultured Acidobacteriota bacterium. Classification (GTDB taxonomy): domain Bacteria; phylum Acidobacteriota; class Blastocatellia; order Pyrinomonadales; family Pyrinomonadaceae; genus PSRF01. The sequence goes on along the minus strand of CAWGWK010000002.1, from coordinate 1,731,624 downwards.
TGTTGTGGCGTCCAGCGGCGCGAAAGCAAACTTCTTGCGACGGATGTGCGCAACTCTCTTTAATCCAGTCGATATCTCATTCCTCGTTTTCTTCCGCATCCTCTTCGGCGGCATCCTGCTATGGGAAGTTTATCGCTACTTCACTTACGGCTGGATCACGCGTTACTTCGTTGAACCTGCTGTCACCTTTACTTACTACGGGTTCAGTTGGGTGAAGCCATGGCCGGCGCGCGGGATGTACATTCACTTTTTTGTGCTCGGCCTCGCAGCCGCTTGTGTGATGGCGGGGTTCCTTTACCGCATTGCCGCGCCGGTTCTCTTTATTGCTTTCACATACTCTTTTCTGCTGGACCAAACGCGTTATCTGAATCATTTCTATCTGGTCTGCCTGATCAGTTTTCTGATGTGTTTCCTTCCGGCACAACGAGCTTTCTCCGTTGATGCGTTGCTGCGCCGGAAAATCCGCTCAGACGTCGTTCCGGCGTGGACGTTGTGGCTGTTACGAGCACAAGTCGGCATACCATATTTTTACGGCGGGATTGCCAAACTCAACAGCGATTGGGTACATGGCGGCGAGCCAATGCGCATCTGGTTGAGTCCTTTGACCCGAGTGGGCCATGTCTTCGCGGCCGACTGGGTAGTTTACAGTTTCGTGGTCGGCGGGTTGTTAATTGATCTACTCGTGGTGCCGCTGCTCCTGTGGCGACGCACGCGGCTCTTCGCATTCGTAGCGGCAGCTGTATTCAATCTCATCAACGCCGTGATATTCGAAATCGGCATCTTTCCGTGGTTGATGCTGGGCGCTCTCTTGATTTTCTTTCCGCCCAATCTCATGCGACGCTTCGCCCGAGCGTTTAATTCGCCGGGAGAGGAGTTTGGCGACGCGGAGCCGTCGCAAGCCTCTGCAAGACCGAAGCCGATTGCGGAAGGAAGCAGTTGCCCGTCCTTATACACCTCGCAAAAGTTAGTTGCCGGATTGTTGGCAGCCTACCTTGCTGCCCAGCTTTTGTTGCCGCTTCGCCATTACCTATATCCGGGCAACGTAAGTTGGACCGAAGAAGGACATAATTTTGCGTGGCATATGAAGTTGCGAACAAAGAGTGGTGAGGCAGTCTTTACTGTTACACATCCCGGAAGTGGACAAACATGGACCATCAAGCCCGAAGATTATCTGGAATCTCATCAGGTGATGAAGATGAGTACGAAGCCGGATTTGATCTTGCTCTTCTCGCATTATCTTGCCGAACAGAAGAGGCGTGAAGGTTACGATGGTGTTGAAGTGCGGGCTCGCGCAATGGTTTCTCTCAACGGCCGCCAACCGCAGTTGTTAATCGATCCCAACGTAGACCTGGCTAAAGAACATGTAAGTTTGTTACCGGCGCGCTGGATAGTGCCGCTTACGACGCCGCTCGGAAGTGGAAGTACACAAGGTACACAAAATTTTGACGAGTGATCCCTCGCACTAATTGGACCATTGCCCGCGAAGCGGGTGGCCGCATATAGCCTGGGGTGGAGCGAGGCTTTGCGAGCGCAACCCCAGGATCAATTGTCATTAGAATTTGTAGCCCGCGGAGCGGGCGGCAGCGTTGCGGGATCTTCGCGCTATCGCCCGCTTCGCGGGCTTGTTTATTTTCTTATCGTCTACCTGGGGTTGCGCTCGCAAAGCCTCGCTCCAACCCAGGCTATATGCGGCCACCCGCTTCGCGGGCGGCGAACGGTTTCGCCCGAAAGCACCGCCGCACACCTGCACGCTTTAAGCCCTAATCAGTCCGGAGGGCCACCACCGGATCGACTTTCGTGGCGCGCCGGGCGGGAACATAACAGGCAAACAAAGCTGCCAGCGACAGAAGCGTTGGAGTGATCATGAATGTCAACGGATCTGTAGCGCTGACTCCAAACAACAAACTCGAAAACAAACGCGTGCATATAAAAGAAGCGACTAAACCAATTGCTAGTCCCGCCGCCAGCAACAGTGCTCCCTGCCCGAGTACCAGTTGAAAAATGTCGCGTCGCTGGGCACCCAATGCCATACGTACTCCAATCTCGTGTGTTCGTTGACTGACGAGATACGACAACAAGCTAAACAACCCGGTAGCAGCGAGTGCCAACGCAAGTGACGCCAGAAGTCCGAGCAGCCACATCGAGAAACGATCGGCAGCAACAGAACGCGAAATTAATGTGTCCATCGTTCTCATGTTGCTGACGGGTTGAGTAGGATCGATTCCTCGGACCTGAGCCTTGACCGGTTCAACCAGTCGATTCGGATCGGAGGTAGTTCGCACCACAAGATTCATGGGCAAGTAGGCGTTCTGTGCGTGCGGAATAAAAACCTCCGGGCGCGGGTCGGCCCTTAGTCCGTAATACCTGAGGCTGCTAATCACACCAACAACCTCATAAGCATACTTGCCGCGATTGTAATCAAGCATCAAACGCTTTCCGACAGGACTCTCGTTGGGCCACACCTTGTCTGCCAGATTTTTACTTACAATCATGACCGCAACAGTATCTCGCCGATCGTGCTCAGAAAAATTACGACCTTGCAGCAATGAGGTACCCATGGTTTTGAAATAGCCTGGAGTCGCCATGGTGACCGCCACTTTTTCTCCATCGCCAGTTGGTTCCGGTTCACCCTCGCGCCAGTAGGGTCGCTTAAAATCAACGCCAACATCACTCATGGGAAGAGTTGTGACCGCTGCGGCTGACGTGACGGAAGGAATAGCTTCGATTCGCTCGATGAGTTGCCGGTAATACTCCACAGCTCGACGCTCGTATGTCGCACCATCGAGCGTGATATGCATCGTTAACAGATTATCGGAATTAAACCCCGGATCGACCGACGTTAAATGAACGAAGCTACGCACAAATAAACCTGCGCACGTAACAAGCACCAATGCGAGTGAGACCTCCGCAACAACCATCGCATTACGGAATCGATGATTAGCGAGTCTTCCTGCAATATCTTTTGTGCCTGCGTCTTTGAGTGTGATGAAGAGCTCCGCCCTGGAGGCTTTGAGTGCCGGCAGCAAACCAAACACGACAGCGGTTGTGATCGAGATTGCGAGTGCAAACAATAGCACCCTTGCATCAATTGAGACCTCACCGATTCGAGGCGTGTCGACCGGCGCGAGGGAAAGCAAGAGATCAAGGCCCAGCCACGCCAGGGTAACTCCGGCAATGCCGCTAGTCAGCGCGAGCAGGAAACTCTCCGTAAGCTGTTGTCGAACAAGTCGAGCACGAGATGCTCCGAGCGCCAGGCGCAATGCGAATTCGCGTTTTCGAGCTGTTGATTGGGCCAACACCAACCCTGCAACATTCGCACACGCCAGCAACAACACCATGCCAACCGCGCCGAACAACACCAATAGAATCAGGCGACTCGAACCCACTACTTCTTCATGAAGCGGAATAACTGTTGCGCTCCAGCCGCGATTTGTTTCGGGAAACCGTACTGCCAACCCTTCGTAAATTAGCGACAATCGATTTTGTGTTTCTTCACCTGTACTGCTCTGTTTAATGCGTCCTATCACGTTCAGGAACCGCCAATCCCGAGGCGGTCCTTTGGGAAATCTTTGCGCGTTGTAGGTGCGAGCGATGTCCCACGGCAGCCAAATATCAGTTTCCTTACTCGGGATGGTAAAACCCGGAGGCATTACTCCGGCGACTTCCCACTCGTTGCCATTGATTGTGATCTTCTTACCGATAATCGAAGCATCAGCGGCGTAGCGGCGTTTCCAAAGACCATCGCTAATGACGAGGATGCGCTCGCCACTGAGAAAGCGTCCGAGCTCGAATGCACTGCCCGAAATTCCTTCGGGAAACGGCTGACCCACAGCGGGCTTAACGCCGAGCATCTTGAAGAAATTGACTGAGACCTGGGCCGTCGCTACTTGCTCGGCGTCCTGTGAACCTTGAAGCGTGGCTGCGGTTTCGTAGAATGCCGTGACGGAATCAAACGGGCCTCGTTGCTCCAGGTCCAGAAAATTAGCCGGGGACACATTATCTCGTTCGACTGCGCTTGATGGATTTGTTTCCTTGATAACGACCAACTGGTCTGGATCGTGATACGGCAACGGTGCCAGAAGAACTGAATTCACGATGGAAAAGATCGCTGTATTGGCGGCAATTCCCAGGGCAAGGATTAAAACAATAACAATCGTAAATCCGGGTTTGTGGGCCAGTCGTCGTACCGCATAGCGCAGGTCTTGTCGGAGTGTGTGCATTGAGATTCTCCGGAATGAAAGACGAACTTTCTGGGATTGATTGGAATCAATCAACGTTGGGGAGACGAGCGGTCCATATAATGCTTTAGGCTGTGCTTGAAATCCAGTCTCAGGCCGAAAGTTGGATAACAGGTTTTCTCGCGCATAGGCGCAAAGAAGATTTCATAATGGCACTAGGGGCGCACCGTGGTGCGCCCCTAGTAGACGGCCTCTCCCTATTGTCAGCCTCCGCTTTAGGCTCGCCTTTTTGCGACAACGCAGACTGCGCTTCTAGAGATTGATTAATTGCGCAAATCAGTGCGCGCGCCGATCTTCAATGCAATAGCCTGGTCGATCAGGGCTTGCCTTGCTGAACGGCTGTTGGTTGTCAGCGCCTGCTGATCAAGTGCTATGGCTTGACGCAGCTTCTGTTGAGCTTCCGGGTGCAAGCCCCCGCCGTGTAAGACATCAACCGCATCTTCGAGTTCAGAGATCGACAGCCTGAGCAAGTCCACCGAGTCGTTTAGAAACCTCGCGTTTCTAGCGCGAGTTTCGATGTTGATGGCCGACCGGATGTTCTCGAGCGCGTTAATGACCCGGAGGAACGCGCCGACCGCCGCGACCTCGGTGGCTTCGAGATTTATTCCTCCAATTTGCGCGCCGAACCCCGGGGCGGTATTAAACTGCGTGCTGTTGTAGAAGTTTACAGCCTCTTCGATCGTGTTGACCACGTTGCTATGGAAGAACGGCCCCGTGTCACCGGCCTCGACCAGCACGGGCGTGTTGAATGTACCGTCACCGATACCGAAAACACCCGGGGGTGGAGCCCCTGTCCCGAAGCCTCCGTCAGCCGGATTCTTCTGGGCAGGTATGACCAGATCGGCTGGCTGAGACGGGAGCTGCTCGACGTTGGTGTTGAAATTTGCGTTCTGGTCGGGGAAGAAAAAGTCGCTTGCGCCAGCGTTGAAATGGCAGAAAAAGCACTTACCTGCCCCCTGGGCTGTGCCTGGTGGGATTCCGCGACCGCCTGGGAAGCCCGCTCCCCCGTTATTGAAGATCCGCTGACCTTCCCTTGGCACTTCTCCTTTGAGGCTTAGTGCCCCCGGTCCGGCTAGAATAAGATCAGCCCGGCGTCCAGTGGATCTCATGAACGCATTTAGAGCATCCAGCTCGGCGTTGGTCGGCAGGCGGAAGTCAATGTTGTTTCGCCGGAGCAAAGTCTTCGTGAAATGTTGGATCACCGCCCCTATGGCGAAATCCCTGAGGGATCCCTGGGCCTGATGTGACGCTCCATTGCCAAGTATGAACGTACCGACGGGGGCGCCGTCGCCGCCCCATCCTGTCCTCTCAGTCGGCGGTACGCTCGTTCCATCCGGGGCCGGCGACAGAGTGTTTTGGAGCAGGGCGAGTGTGTGAGGAACGCCGCGCATAACAAACGTGTTCTCGAGGTCCTTGAACCCGTCGAGGTTCTCCAGTATCAACCCGAACTTCCGCATTAGCACCGGATTCTCGAAACATGGCGTTCCTCCGGGACACGCACTCTGTGAAAGGTTTGGGTCGAATTCAGCAACAAAGAGCGCATCGTTCGCCGGCAGCGTCGCGATGAACTCAGGACTTATGGCGAGATTCTCGTTCTCACGGTGGCAGGTCCCGCAAGTCCTGCCGTTTCCGTTGAACAGTTCGTTGAAAAAGAGTGTCCTTCCCTGGTTTATCAGGAGGTCAAGGTTAGTCAACGATCCACCTTCACCGCTGCCCCCACCATCCGGGATCACCCCTACAGCGTGTGCCGTCGGGATCACGCTCTCGATTAGGCTATTCCACAGGCTGTCCTTGGCGGGCTCCGCAGGAGCGGGACGGGGCAAGTCCATATCGGCGAGTTTCCCAAACTCCCCGCGCCGGCCGCTCTGATAGAGACGATGAAAGAGCGTCGTCGTTCCCACCAAGATACGTTCTTCTGCCGGATTCTTGCCCCCACGTGTGACGACGTAAACGTCAGGGTCGAAGTCCACGAATGCTTTGCTTCCAAGGTTGGCTTCAAGCTTTGCGAGTTTCCCCTGGTGCTTCAAACTGCCAACGCGGACCATCGCATCCTCCGCATCGGGTGTCACACTGCTTCCTGGACCGTTGTCGATCAGCCAGAAGTCCCATCTCTCGCCCTTGGAGAGCCCTTCGGCTTGGACCGAGACGATCCCGTCTATGAGATTTAGCGTAACTTGCCCAGAGGCATTCATCTTTTCAGTAGAGAGACCTTTGGACCAGCCCATCGGCATGACCACGTTCCGGTCCCCGCCATCCTCCACATACTTAGTCTCCCACGCTTTGTAGTCGGCCAGAAGATAATCAGCACTGGTCATCCCGGTGCTTAGCAGTTGGGACTCTGATGACGATTCGACGGTTGACAGAACCATCGGCACAGCGAACGCCATCAGAAAAGCGATTACAGCTAGCTTAACTTTTTTCTTCATAACTCCTCCCTGCCGTTTAGCTAATAGGTAAGCTGATCCTGATTGGTGAGTTGCGTCACCGCTCCCGAGTAAAGTTCCCTCTGGTTGTGCTGGCGCAGCTCAGGATGGTTCGACTGGAATGCAGGCTCACTATGGCCCACATTTGCGAACGAAGCTAACAACAATGAGAGAAGTCGAAAGTGAAGACGGCTCTCCCGCAGCTCTGGGACTGTGAGTGTCCAAGCTCATACACTTGGAAAAAGCTCAAGCGTCGGGACTTGAGAAAATGCGAGGTTTAAGACTTTACTGTGGCGCGTGATTTATCACCGATGCGAAATACTGTCAAGAAATTTCTTATGGCGGATCTTGTCGTCTATCGCGCTGCCCGCGCGGCTTCTGCGTTCTTTAACAATTGAACTATCTCGGCCCGTTGCTTTTCCTTTGCTACTTCCAATGCTGTCTTCCCTTCGCTGTCGACAGCACTTAAACCCGCTCCTTTCTCTAAAAGAACACTGACAATTTCCTTATGCCCCTCTAGCGCTGCCTTCAGCAAGGCCGTATTACCGAGCTTGTCTTGCCGGTTTATGTCCGCTCCTCGGTCCAACAATGCTTTGACGGTCTGGATGTGCCCTCCTTGTGCTGCGCGTATCAGCGCAGTGTCACCTTCCCTGGACCCGGCGTTTACGTCCGCCCCTTTTTCTAGCAATATCAGCATGCTTTCGGTGTGGCCCTTGACTGCTGCCCTCATCATGGCCGTCCAGCCGTTCTCGTCTCTTGCATCCACACTGGCGCCTTTTTCGAGCAACACTTTCAGGATGTCGGTGCGGTTTTCCCAAGCAGCAAACATCAATCCCGTCATACCTCTATAATCTCTGACTTCGAGGTCAGCGCCCTGGGCCAGCAGCAGATCGACGATTTCGGCATGCCCCTTCCAGACAGCGTTCATCAAAGCCGTCCCGTTAGACTTATTCTTCGCGTTCACATCAGCGCCTTTGTCGAGCAGGACTTTGACAGTATCGACTTGATTGGTGAGCACCGCGGCTTCCAGCGCCGACTGGCCCGCGCTGGTTTTCGTGTCAGGGTTCATCCCAGCATCTATGAAATAGCCTACGGCAGTGGCGTCACCCGCTCTTGCACTCTCTATGAAAGCCTTATCGGTATAGGCAATGTTCATCTGTGCAAGCTCGGCGCGGGCCGCGTCCCGACTCTTGCCGCACCCGGCCAGCGCAACTAGAAGCAAGAGCGCAATGAATGTACTCGGTATAAGTCTCATAGTTCCCCCTATAGTTTAGTTGCTTGTCGTGCTTTGCTTGCGCTGCGTCATTGCTTACTCGCAGCGCAGGACTCTGTTACGAGGGAGCGGAGAAAGTGTATTCGAGAAGGGACTAGTCTTCCAGTCAGTAATGATTCAAAGCTGTGAAGGGCGAGCACCATTCACAACGATCAAATACCCGGAACATTTCTCGATTTTGAAGGTCAAAGGTAATTACATAGGATTCACGAGGTCACATGGGAAGGTCCATCTTAGTTGTAATCGTCCTCTTGCTGCTTGTGGGACTGGCGGGTTGCGGGCAGAGGGCTGTTCAACTGCGTGAGCTTGACCTTGCGGCACGCGTGAGATGGATGCTCCCGCCTAATTGGTCTCTGGAAGAGCACAATCAGCAATTTATAATTTCTCGTAAGGATCCGGTAAGAAGCCATAGCTGTGTTGGCCTGGATTTGGGTTGGGCCAGAGATCGGGAGTCGATGCGGAAGTTTATAGACGAATGGGGCAGCGACGTTAATTACAAGATTCGTCTGCGACTGGGTCCAAGAGTAGACCTGGTCCAACACGCTCGGCTCAAAGAGTCTAATTCCAGAATCCGCGTGACAAAGGGTACCGTTATTCCGCAACGAGAGTTTTATGAAGAAGAAGCGATGCAATCCTATGATCCAGGTTACCGTCAATTACCGGATTACTACGACAACGCGTCAAGCATTTATGTCGAGTCGAACTTGCATCCGTGGGAGTGTATCTATCCCGATGATGTCGCGAGAGAATGCCAAAGCGTTCTGAGTGGTTTGGACTTGATTTTTTCCCGCTATCCGGGAGCTGAAGGTCTCAGAGCCCGCAGTTGGCTCGGGAGCTAGTATTGTCGTCACTTATTAACGTCGCCGGTGAGACGAAGAAAGGCTTCTTCAAGAGTCTCCTGAGTTGGAGTCAGTTCATAAACCTTGATGCCATTGGTCACCAACAAGGCATTCACATCGCCGATGTGCTCAGCACGAGCATCCACATGAAGATAGGCAGCGCCATTTTGGCTAACGGTAATAGTTGGATCTTTTGCCAATAGCTGAAAAGCCACCACCATTTTATCGACCTTGAGCTTGAATCGGGTCGTGGGAGCTACGAGTGCAGCCGGCTCGCCTTCATAGAGCAAGCGTCCTTCCTGAATGATTCCCACTCTATTACACAGTTGTTCCACCTCTGCGAGCAGATGGCTCGACAGCAATATAGTCAGCCTTAGTTCATCTCGTAGTCGTCGAATTAATTGTCGCGTTTGTTGTATTCCCTGTGGATCAAGGCCGTTAGTAGGTTCGTCGAGAATAATTAATTGCGGCGCGGGCAAAAGTGCCTGCGCAATTCCCAGCCGTTGACGCATTCCATATGAGAACACCTTGACTGGCTCATGAGCTCGCTCTTTCAAACCGACGATGTCGAGCACTTCTTCCACACGTTTCGAAGGGACACGACCCGACAAAGATGCAAGCAGTTGCAAATTTCTGCGCGCGGAAAAGTTTTCGTAGAAGGCTGGTGTCTCAATGATGGCTCCTATCTGGGAGCGCACTCGCAAGTAGTCCCAGCGTAAACCGTGAACCGGAAACTCAATTTGACCCGCGGTCGGTCTTATCAAACCGAGGAGCATTCTGAGTGTGGTTGACTTGCCTGCTCCATTCGGACCGAGAAAGCCATAAATATCTCCTCGCTCAGCATGCAGAGTCAGGTTGTCAACCGCTGTGCGGCGACCAAAACGTTTAGTCAAACCTTGCGTCTGCAAAATTACTTCGGCCATCATTCAGAGCTCAACCTCTACAATTAGCGGCCAGTGGTCCATACGCCCAACCGCAGCATTGCGCAACACTTCGGCACGCCTGGCACGCTCAACTCGTGCTGGTCCAAAAATATAATCGATGCGCCGATCGTTAATCGCCGTATCTCCGGCTTCACGTCCGAGATCGTGAAAGCTGCCCAGGATATGACTGTAGGATTCACTATCGTGCTTCACATTATCGGTGTAGAGATTTGTTTCATTCGCCGCCTTAAGTTCAAAGTTAAAGTCACCTGCAATGAAGACCTCTGTCGATTGCATGTGAACCCGTACCCAGTCCATAAGACCTTCGGTGTAACTTCGCCGGCGCGCGGCATTAAAGGCGTCAGCGTGTGCGCTCAAAAGAATGACTTGCGGTACATCAACATGTGGTCTAAATGTAGCCCCCAGTGCATAACGCGTACCTATTGCCACTGGAGTGAATACCGCTTGAGTATCCTTGACCAGGACAGCCTCAAAACGATCGCCCTGCCCTCGTTCTGCTACTTCGCCACGATACCGGCCTTGTAACAGTCTCAGTAAGACCTTCAATTGTTCCCTTCCAGTCAGCTCTTGCAGGGCGACTGCGTCTGGATCGGCCTTGAGAATTACTTCGGCTATCGCGGGAAAATCTTTTGTGTGTGCTCGTGTATCATCTTCGAGTTCGGCGTAACCGATATTCCACGTCAGCAGGCGCAGTGAATGCTGCGTTTGCGTTGAGGACTTCGTCTCTTCGCGCGGTTGTGCGAAGTGAAAAGCACCGGCAATCATCAGACAAAATAGGAGTCCGAGAACTACTTTCACCCACATCTCAGGAAAGAATGTCCTTTCGCTCGAAGATGACAACGCTCGCCAGCAATAACCCCGCGGTATATGCGCCGCATACACAGGCGTAATGCCAGAAACTCTGCCATGGAATATCCGGCTTAAATACATCGCGCCAGAAATCCATGTCGGTAGTAAAGAAGTATGGTCTTAAATGCTCAAAGAACTCCACGCGTCCCACAATGTAGAGCGTGAGATATGCAGCAATGGTAATAACGATGGCCTGTACCGGTGAGTCAGAAATTACAGAACATAGCAGGGCGAGAGCAGCTATGACGAGAAGAGCCCAGGTACCTGACGCCGCAGCGTAAACGAACCGCATCAGTGCCTCGTCGCGCATGATTTTTCCCGGCGCGTCCACTAAATTGAGTGGGCCCGGGTAAAGTTCAAGGTTTCCCCAACCGACAAAAACCAATCCCACCAACAGATTCAATGCGATAAAGAAACTCAATAGCAGAAGGGCGTGTAATGCCGAAACGAGAAATTTCGACATTACGAGAGAAGCGCGAGAGATCGGACGAGTGCATATCATTCGCAGGGTGCCTGAGCGGGCCTCCCCTGCGATTTGCACCCCAGCGCTCATCGCCACAAAAATTGGGAGCAATAAGGTAAAAGAAAACAAAACTGAGTAAAGAGCAAACGTCAGCCCGTTGAAGTATTGTTTCGACTCGTAGGTATACCTGAACTGTTCGACGGCCTCACCACCTGCTTTCCGAGCGGCGTATGTATAAAATCCCCACAACATCAGGCCAACAAAACCAATCAACACTAAGAACGAAAGATAGAAGTTTCTTGAGCGAAACAACTTTTCCAATTCCAGCTTAAGCAATGTCAGCATGCAATTCGCTTCTCCATGATCAGATTTCGAGTGCTAAGCTACAAACGCGCAAACCTTGCGGCAACCGTACTATCCACACCACGGTAGCGGATTTGGCTGGCGGTCCGTCTTCTATATACGTCGGTGTTTAAGCCACTGTTGCGGGGCGTGTTAGGAATGTGTTGCTCAGGCTTTCTCTTCTGAGGGATTCAAAATCTTGTAGATCAATTCGTACAATCAAAGCCATCGTCGCACGCGTTCAACAGTATTCCGCATACTCCTGCGGGTACATTTTTCCCACATGCTCCTCTTCGAGACGCACCTGAACTCCGATCAATACCAGGCCGAGAATTAATATCAGCAGAGTAAGAGCATTTGGAATAATCAGAAAGAGTCCGGAGAGCGTAATTACTATTCCAATATATATAGGATTTCGCGAGATACGAAAGATTCCTGTTTGGACCAGCGGCGTGCGGTGTTCAGTATCTATTCCAATTCGCCATGCTTCGCCCATTTGAGCTTGAGCGATGATGGTCCAACCTAAAGAGATTATCAGGAATGCGACGCCGATCCACTGCAACCACGGATGCTCGAGCCATCGGATTGGCGCCAGGTAAGCGTAAGCGGCAGGCGAGAGTGCATAGACAAGCACAACTAGAACCACTAGCGCAAAAGTTAGCTTGAAGACGCGACCGACGAAATCGTGAGCAGTATCAGAGTTCTTGAAGGTAAATGGATTGACGCCGGTCTTCTTCCAGACGACGTAAGAGCGCCAAACAAAAGTCGTAAAAAGGTACGTTAGTAAGCAAGTGGGAAGAAAGTATCTTAAGAACATTGTCCAAACTAACAGAGGTCAAGGTGGCCAGGCATGTGAAAGCAGTTTGTAGCAAAGATCGGGCTGATAAACTAACCTAAGAATATAATCCGCATCACACGTTGATTCACACGGTGAATGTGATTTCGAACTCTAGAAATTCTCACTCAGTTCGCGACTACGAACAGTCTACTTCGCGTCACCCATCAGCTATTATTACCGCGTGAGCTCACTTCTCTGCACGTTTGGCGCGCACCGCATCACCGATTGGAATAACGATCAAGAACGACTGTGCTTCCAAACCGGCCCATGTGTTCGCTGTGGAAAATCGTGCGCCCGGATCTCCCATGAATGGATGGAAGTGCCCGCGCGGCCGGAGGCCGAACTTCAGGCGTATAAAGACTGGATTGCAAATTATATCTCCGATAAAGACTATCATCTCGCAGTCACTAATGCTCAGGCGCATCAGGAATGTCGTCGTTGCCGAGTGACACGCCAGCTTTAGTGCGCCAAGCTATAACCCGCGCTGCCAGTGGGGGAAACCTTCCATTCAAGACCGACATTGGACCGTTTCCATTTGTGCTAATCGAAGACTGCTAGATTTCTCCTCTCACGGACTGGAGATGACGAATTAATCATACAGCTTGAACCGTTTGCAAACTTTGTATAAGGTTCCTTCGTCCCCATGTGTCGTGAACATACTTAACAGCTGTTCTATCAGAGTCAATAAATTTACTCTGGATTGGAGTCCTCATGTCGGAAGAAAACAAAGAAATACTGCGTCGCTGGTTTGAGGAAGTTTGGAACAACGGACGCGCCGAGGTGATCGAGGAGTTGTTCGACGAAAACGGCATCGCGCACGGCTTATCGGATGATCCTGCGACCCCGATTAGAGGCCCACGCGACTACAGACCGTTTTACACAACCTTCCGCGAAGCCTTCCCAAACATGGTAATCATTATCGAGGACATGGTTGCTGAAGGTGACAAAGTCGCTGCGCGTTGCTCTGTGCGTGGTAAGCACGAAGGCGAATTCATGGGAAGAGCTGCGACTCAGTCTCCAGTCGAGATTACGGGTATGACAATTGTCCGGATCGACAATGGAAAGATTGTTGAGGCTTGGAATAATTTTGATTTCATGACTTTGTACAAGCAGGTTGGGCACCTCTCGTAATCGGAAGCTTGCACGCATGCCCAATCGCATGTTTGCGATTGAACGCACTGCTAATCACCTAATAACAACTAACGCGGTCTCTTCGAGGCCCAGTTTTCTAAACCCGACGAAAGTGGCAGCGACGATGACTTTTGAGGGTGATAACGAAAATTTTCTCTCCGGCAGCATCCAACAAGCGTTTGTACGACTTGTAAGGTTATTCCGGAGGGTACCGGGTATGGTCCATGTTGTGCTGCGATAAGACGGCCTAACAATGAACAATACCCAATACCCTCTCGCCGCAAACGTCACTCACGCCCGTAACTTTTCAAAGCCGTAAACTGGACGCGCTACGGTGCCGCATGTTCACTTCTGCAATTGCTCCAGAAAATACTCGAGATCAAAGAACTCTTTCAGGGTTTGAATTTTTCCCTCCTGGTTGAACTTGAGAAAGCCGAAGCCTTCCATGAAGAAGACCCTTCCGGTTTTGGTAATAAAACGGAACCTCCATTTAACGGCGGCTTCCTGACCGCCCACCCTGATGTCCAGAGAGTAGAGTCTGACCTGATCGAAGAGCGTAGGGAACGTTTGCAAATGAGCGATGATGGCTTGTGTTCCCTGTATCGGCGGAGTTCCGACCGGGTCTTCAACCACAGCGTCAGCGGCGAAATGGGTTACGACCTGCTGGACGTTGAACGTAGCGAATCCAGTGTATATCTCCTCAGCCACCGCTTCGATCTGCTGCGGGGTCAGTTCCTGAGTTGGAGCCGCCTCAACGCGTGTGGCGCTCGAAGCGACCAAAAACATGAGCGCCATGGCCAGCGCCATCAACTTTTTTAAAAACAAACTTTGGTTTCTCATTCTCTTCTCCTTTTGAATACGGGTTGAATAAGGGCGAACATGGCCGTGCGCATCCCATTCGGATGAGGGCGATGATCCGCAAAAATTGCTGCCGTATAGAGAAGTTGCTGAAGCTCTCGCCATATTACCGAGGCGGCAAAACTTTGACACGGTTTGTGTAGCCACAGGCCCGTTCGTCTCAGAATCAGTACCGTTCGTGTATTCCTGGTAGCCCTTGCAAACGTTTCCGGCTACTATGCCGCGCCGAAAAAACTATCCCAAAGGAGAAGCATTATGAAACTACGAATCCTCTTGATTGTTTGCTGCGTGATGTTCTGTGCAAGTTCAATGTACGGACAAGCAACGCCACCCGCTCAGTCGCCCGATGCGGCAACATCACTTCGCGATAATTTCACCGAAGTCAGTGGGTGGGTAATGAAAGCAGCCGAAATGGTGCCGGACGACAAATATAACTATCGACCGGTTGATTCGGTGCGGACGTTCGGGCAGTTAGTCGGGCACATCGCTGACTCTTATAATTATTTCTGCGCCCGCGGCGCCGGCAACAACGTCGAATGGGCGGATCCAATCGAAAAGGGAAACACCGACAAGACTACGGTTATGCCCAAGCTCAAGCAGGCGCTCGATCGATGTACCGAGGCATACAAGGGCAGCAATGGCCGCGTTGGTCCATTGCTAGGCAACATAGGCCATACGAGCCTGCACTATGGCAATATCATTACTTATATGCGCATGCTCGGCATGAAGCCGCCATCCAGTTAGTGAATATGGACCATTGGCGAGAACATTTCCGAACTCAAGGATTCGCGCACTTCACGGACGTTACTCCTGAGCCATTAATCAGCGTCGCGCGCAACGCAATCGAAACTGATCTCAGTAGTAACTTCGATCCGGAGCGCCAATCGGAATATGACAACCAGTCGTACTGCCCTCAGCTGAGAGGCTCCGCTCCCATCATGAACCTTCTCTTGCAATCTCCGGTTCAAAACATCCTCGACGAGATCTTTGAGCTAGACAAGATTCATTGGGATGGCGGTCAGATCGCCATCCGTCGAGCACACAACCATCCTGAACCGGTTCCACCAGAACCCCACCTTGACGGGTTCTCAAGCGGGGTGAATGGTCTCGACGAAGGAAAAATCTACAATCACACTGTGTTAGTGGGAGTATTCCTCACACCTGTTCGGACTGCGTTCGCCGGGAACTTTACCGTCTGGCCAGGCTCACACTACGTTTATGAGAACTACTTTCGTGAGCGTGGTCCGCGTGCGATGAGTGAGCCTATGCCGCGCCCGGAAATCGGGCAACCAGTTCAACTGATGTGCGGTGTTGGGGATGTTGTGCTCGCTCATTATCAACTCGCACATTCGGCCGCAGTCAATACTGCGGACCTTGATCGGATCGCAATCTACTTTCGAGTCTGGCTTCGCGGTATTGAGTTGGACCGATGGCACTATTTGACGAACATATGGGACGGGTGGAAGCTCTGAAGCCCGATGGCTTTGCCGCAAGAAGGCACAAAAAATTGAGCGAAAATTCTTTGTGCCTTTTGTGCTTCTTTGTGGCTTGAATTAGTCGCCGTGCTCCTCGCCGTAACTGTGGCGCAAATGGACCGGTTCCGTCTTCGGTTTCCGCAGCCGCAGATTCAACATTTCGACGAACACCGAAAATGCCATCGCAAAGTACACATAACCTTTTGGAATGTGATGGTCCAAACTCTCTGCAATCAACGTCACACCTATCAGCAGTAGAAACGATAGCGCCAGCATTTTTACTGTCGGATGCTTTTGCACAAACCGGCCGATCGAGCCCGAAAACCCCATCATGAAAATAATCGCAATTACAACCGCGGCGATCATGATTCTGATGTCGTTGACCATTCCCACCGCCGTGATCACCGAATCCAGCGAGAACACGATATCGAGAAGCATTATCTGAATGATGACGCTGGCAAAAGAAGCGTAGACTTTGGCGGCCGTGTGCCCTTCCTCACCCTCCAGCGAGCCGTGAATTTCATGCGTCGATTTG
The DNA here is from genome assembly GCA_963826255.1 of uncultured Acidobacteriota bacterium. Classification (GTDB taxonomy): domain Bacteria; phylum Acidobacteriota; class Blastocatellia; order Pyrinomonadales; family Pyrinomonadaceae; genus PSRF01. The sequence continues at coordinate 1,715,416 of CAWGWK010000002.1, read as the reverse complement.
CCTATGAGAAACAAACCACCGAGCATCAGAACCAGATCGCGGCCTGAAATCTCCTCGCCGAACACAGTAAACAAAGGCGCAGTTAGCCCAATCACCCAGGTGAGTGAAAAAAGTAAAATCACCCGCATCACCAGGGCCAGCGCCAGGCCCACAAGTCGCGCCCTTGCTTGCTCCCCGGCTTGAAGTTTGCCCGCCAGGATCGAGATAAACACGATGTTATCGATGCCGAGAACCAGCTCAAGCACGGTAAGGGTCGCAAATGCGATCCAGGCCTGCGGATCTGAAAGAAGTTCCATTGAAAACCTCACGAATCAGTTTTAGGCTAGAGCATCAAAAGCACCTTAGTGTAGGGGGATGGTTTCACATTTATGTGAAAACGGCTCAGGTACACGAAAACTATATGAATTCGGCGCCTGACAGACGTAGTATAGCCTCTGTATTTCTGTGGTGGTTGCCCAGTGAACTTGTAACACAGAGGACTCAGAGGTTGCATACAGAAATCCGAAATTAGGCTACTACCGAACAAATCAGCAACTGAGGGGCGACGATTATGTCGAGCATTAAACTTTCCCTGTTAGTTACAGCAACCTGTCTTTTTCTGCTCCCTGCCGCGGTCTTCAGCCAGACGAAACCTGAGCCGAGCGGCGACACGCAAGACGTCATTAAGTTCGAAACCTCCCTGGTCCAAACTGACGTGATGGTCTTCGACAAGAACGGACGCTTTGTTGACGGTTTGAGACCTGAACAATTTCAGTTGAAGATCAACAACACTCGGCGGGAAATATCGTTCTTCGAAACAATCCGGTCCGGCGGTTTAAGTAGTCAACGTGAGGAACTGAAATCTACCGATCCAACCTCAGTCAAACCGCATAAACCCGATGCACAGCGCCGCGCAGTCATATTTTTCGTTGACGATCTGCATCTGGCTCCTGACAGTCTCGTACGAACACGAGAATCGTTGCTTGATTTCATCGATCGCGGCATTGGCGAAAATGATTTAGTCGCAATCACTTCCCCCAGCGGACAAATTGGATTCCTGCAACAGTTCACGGCTGACAAAGAAGCATTGCGTTCAGCCGTTGCTCGTTTGAACTATCGCACACAAACAAAAACCGACATGGATAAACCTCCAATGTCTGAGTACATCGCGGCGAAGATCCGCGAGGGTGATGAACAGGCGATGGTCTATTACATCCAGGAGCTTCAAAAGCAAAGCTGTTATCGCGCCGCGGGCCAAATGATCTGCACGGTGTCTCCTCAGTCTGCCAGACAACTAGTCAAGAATCGCGCACAGCAGATCACTGTGGAGTCTGCGCCGGCGACAGATGATACGTTACGACTGCTGGAAGGACTGATGCGCACTGCGGCTCAGTTGCCCGGACGCAAACTGGTGTTTGTAATATCCGATGGTTTCTATCTGAACGATCGCAAAACCGGTGCGATCGATCGGATCAAGAAAGTAACTGACGCAGCCGGCCGGGCCGGCGTTGTGATTTACACGCTTGATGCCCGCGGCATCGTTAGCGACTCAATCGACGTCACCAATAATAAGCCAATCGAGCCTAGCGGTTTTTTGACGGGCGCTTCGATCGGTGAAATCTCCACGTCACAGGATGGACTTAACGCGCTCGCCAAGGACACCGGTGGCCAGGCATTCCGTAACACCAATCAGCCTATGCATAAGTGGGTTGAAAAAGTAATCGACGAAACGTCCAGTTACTATTTGCTTGCCTGGAAACCTGACACCGAAGAGCAGAAGCGAGGTAAGTTCAAAAACATCGACATCAGCATCCCCGGCCGCCCCGATCTTAAGGTTCGCGTGCGTGGTAGCTACTTCAAATCAGCCGCTCTGCCATTACTGACCACGAAGAAAAAGCGGGACAAGGATCCTGCCAAAGCGCGCGACGACGACATGCGTCTGGTTGTCGATGCACCTGTTTCGCAACGTGAGATACCGACGGAAATAGACTTGCGCTTCAGTCAAATGCCGGGTTTCGGCACGCGCGTGATCGCGACTATCTCGATAGATGATAAGGCTCTGACATTTGATCCTGTTGAGGGGAAGCCTTCGGCTGATGTGGATATCGCCGGCATTCTTTACGACGACAAAGGCAAGCCGATCGACAGCTTTGTCGGACGTCTGCGCATCTTTCCGCGGAGCTCCACTACGCCGGTTTCCGCGTCTGAACAGCGATCAATATACAGGTTCAGCACACTCGTGCCCGGCGGTCTCTACCAGGTCAGAGTCGGCATTCGTGATCTAAAGAGCAGCCGCCTGGGTAGTGCCATGGACTGGATCAAAGTACCCAAGATCTAGTTTCGAATAGAAGAACCGCCACAAAAAAGCACAAAAAGCACAAAAAATTCAGCGAAAACCCTTTGTGCTTTTTGTGCTTCTTTGTGGCTAAAGGCTGAACTCCTTCGGAGCAACAAAAATGAGGTTTGTTTTACTCGCGGTGCTCTTGCTGGCCTGTGGTTCGGTGGTCACGAAAGCGCAGTCGTGCGTCACCCAGGACGACGTGAGGCAAATGCTTGCTCGCGTCGATTCCCCTCCGCCCGCCTTACCGGACAAGAAGCTCAAGGAAGAACTGCTCAAAATGGCCAACAAGCAACGCGAGTTGCTGCTACAAGTGGTCGATAAGGATCAGACGAAGCAGTCAGACCGGGAGAAACTACATAAGCTTTACGAAGATCACACTGTCAAACTCTGCCAGATACTAAAGACGCATGGCTGGCCCACCAGCTCCATGGTCGATCGCGAAGGCGTCTTCGCAGCGTTCCATATTCTCAAAAGTGGCGGCACTTACGAACTGCAACGCGACTTACTGCCGGTGATCGTTGCGGTCATAAAAAAGGATCCAAGTCAGAAGCCGGAATTTGCCGGACTATTTGACCGGCTTCGCGTGAGCGCCGGGATGAAACAACTCTTCGGTACGCAGGCCGTCAGCCGCGGTGGGTTTCTCATTCTTTACCCGATTGAAGACGAGACAAAGCTGGATTCACGGCGTGCAGAGTTTGGCCTGCCGGAGATCAACCTGTACATCAGAGGACTCGAACGCACTTACGGCAAGCCGCTCATCAAAGCACGCCAGGCGCCCAGCAGCGAACTCTCAAAGCAATTAACAGAGTCGCTTACCAGGGCGATTGACTCGACTCAACTTAATCCTAATGACGTCGATCCGGGCGACGTTATTAAAGTGGAAACGAATCTCGTGAATCTTAACGTCAGCGTCTTCAACAGCAAGTCGAAGATGTTTGCCGGTTCGCTAACGAAGGGAGATTTCCGCGTGCTGGAAAACAGCCAGGAACAAACCGTGACCTACTTTGCTTCGACTGACGTGCCGTTCGATCTGGTGTTACTCGTTGACTTGTCGGGATCCACTAAGGACAAACGTGACCTGATCAAGAAATCGACGTTGCGATTTATTGAGGCAGCGCGTCCGACCGACAGGCTGGCTATCGTAACTTTCTCTGATAAGCCAAACGTCGTCTCACCGCTCACGTTAGACCGTGCGCAACTCGCAACAAGTGTTGGGAACATGGAAGGCGCAGGTGGATCTCACGTGTGGGATGCAGTGAAATTCACGCTCGATGACGTCGTCGCACCAAAGTCGCTGGAACGACGTCGCGCGGTGGTGCTGATGAGTGACGGCGTTGACGGAGCTTTGATGCGTGTTGGTCCATTGCGCGGTTCGAAGACAAACTTCGCTGAACTACTTGAACAGGTGCGGCAGAACGATACGCTTATTGTACCGATCTATCTTGATACCGAGGAGAATTATGGGAACCCGTTTGTAAAGGAAGAGTACGAGAATGCGCGTCCGTACGCTTAACCTGCTCGCCCAGGAGAGCGGCGGTTCTTATTACGAGGCACGTAAACTATCGGACCTCAATGGTGTGTACGAGCAAGTGATCAACGATCTCGGTAAGGTCTACAGCCTGGGATACAAACCGTCAAACGCGACGCGCGACGGTAGTTGGCGCTGGGTGCAGGTTTCGATTGTGAACCGGCCCGACCTGGTAGCACGCGCGCGTCCCGGCTATTACGCTCAGTGAGTTGAGCCATCACGCCTCACAACTTCGCCCCGCAATACTTGCAATAGATCGCGTCCGGGTCATGTCCTTCAGCTGCGCATGAAGGACAGGACTGACCTGAAACTCTCTGTTGTCGCACAGCGTGTGCGAGCTCCACCGACACGATGCCGGTCGGCACTGCAATGATGCCGTAACCGATCACCATGACGATCGAGGCCAGCATTTTACCCAACGACGTCTTTGGTGAGAGATCGCCGTACCCGACAGTCGTCAGGGTTACGATTGCCCAGTAGATGCTCACGGGAATACTCGTGAAACCGTTTGCTTCGCCTTCAATGACGTACATCAGGGCGCCGATGATGACCACGAGCAGCACAACCGCTGAGATAAAGACACTGATTTTGCGCCTGCTCGCACGAAGAGCGAGGCGGAGTGTGTCGGCTTCCGTCACGTATTCAGAGAGTTTCAGCAAGCGAAACACTCGGAGCAAACGGAGTATGCGAATTACCAGCAGGTACTGGCTGCCTGGCACGAGGACACTCAGGTACGTGGGAATGATGGCGAGTAAATCAACAACGCCGAAGAAACTCGTTGCGTAACGCAGTGGACGGCGCACGCTCAGGAGTCGCAGAAAGTATTCGACGGTGAACAGCAGTGTGAACACCCACTCGAGGGTGTAGAGCAGGTCGCCATATTGCTCTCTGACTTCACGGACGCTTTCCAGAACAACTGTTGCAACACTAAGAAGAATCAGCCAGATGAGGGCGTGATCGAAGTACCGGCCGGCCCGCGTATCCGATTCGAAAATGACCTCGTGCAGCCGCGCACGCCGCCTGGTAGAGGGACGTTCATCGGCTGGGGCCCTTTCGTGTGCCTCGCGGATCATTCACCATTCATAGCTTAAGTGGTGGCCGCGTGTCGAGTTGATGATCACCCTCATAAAAAAGACCAAAACGGCGGGCCGGCGGTGTTATCTCAACAGAGAAAAAACTAAAGACGCTCAGTTAACAAAACTGGAACCTAAGCGTCTATAAGGTGGAATACTTGTAGCCGCACTACAAACAGCGACTCAATTGAATACGGACTGGGGGCATTATGTTAAAGATACACGCTAAAAAATTGGACGCCGTTGAAGTTCTTGGCCTTGAAGGGCAGATTATTAATGGGGCGACAGAGATTCTACGCAGCGCTGTGCAATCAGCTTCCGGCCCCAGCGAGATCATTCTCGACTTGTCAAACGTAAGGACCGTGGATGCCCACGGGCTTGGCGTCTTGTTAGAGCTGCGCGAAGAGTCGCTCGCAAAAGGAATTCACTTCGAGCTGATAAATGTGAGCAAACGTTTGTACAGAATATTCGAAATCACACGGCTCAATACCGTTTTCGAGATTCGCCCCGACGTACAATTCTTTCCTCAAGTCACGTATTCGCAACGCCTGGCTGCCTGACCCGCAATTAGCCACAAAGAAGCACAAAAAGCACAATGGATTAATCCTATCTTTTGTGCTTTTTGTGCTTCTTTGTGGCTTCAGCTTTTTCTGCTAGACTCCACGCTATTCCTGACACGTGAGCGACACACTCGCCACCCCTATTATTCTTAATGTTTGTCGCGTTGAGCAGATTCACTATCGCCAATGACATGGCGCAACAGGTCAAGGAGGCCTTTATTAATCGGCCTCGCCTCGTGGAAGACGCGCCCGGCTTCCTCCGATTGGATGTCATCAGTCCCGTGGACGATCCGCAGGAAGTCTGGTTATTGACTTACTGGGAAAACGAGCAGAGTTTCAAAACGTGGCATCACAGTCACTTATACCGCGACTCACATCGCGGCATTCCCAAAGGTTTGAAACTGGTCCCTCAAAGCGCCCAACTTCGCTTCTTCGATCACGTCTCATCATAACCAATGCAGTCGAGCAACAAGGAAACTGGGAAAAGAATTCATGCGGAGCGCGACTCCCTGGCAGAGGCAATCACCGCACGACAATATGAATTGCAGCCCGCGCTGGCTTCGCGTTATGGCCAGGCAGGTCGTGAAAAATGCCTCCAGGATGCACGCTACCATCTCTCTTATCTGGCCGAGGCTCTCAGTGCGTCGAGCCCCGCTCTGTTTGCCGCATACGTGAGCTGGGCCAAGGTGATGCTCTCAACGCGCGGAATTGCCGCCACCGACCTGGCCCAAAATCTTGAATGCATGCGCGAAGTCATCGAGCGCACTCTTCCCGACGAGACCGGCGGAACGATCAGCAAGTTTATCGATGCCGGATTAAAACGGTTGCCCGAGTTCCCTACCGAGCTTCCGACGCTGATCGATGATGGTCCGCATCGGGAACTGGCAGAAAACTATCTGACTCTGCTGTTGCGAGGCGAGCGACATCTGGCCGCTCGATTAGTGCTCGACGCAGTCGATACGGGCATCGCTCCAAAAGAAATTTACCTGCACGTTTTTCAGCGCACGCAGCGGGAGATTGGCCGTCTCTGGCAAATGAATAAAATCAGCGTGGCACATGAGCATTATTGCACTGCGTCCACACAGTTCATCATGGCCCAACTTTATCCACGTATCTTCCGCACGGAACGAGTGGGCCGCACCATGGTTGCCACGAGTGTCGCCGGCGAACTGCATGAACTCGGCGTGCGAATAGTGGCTGACTTTTTTGAGATGGAAGGTTGGGACACTTATTATTTAGGCGCGAACACTCCAGCAGCAAGCGTCGTGCAGGCCGCAACCGAGCGTAAAGCCGAGGTGCTCGGAATTTCCGCCACGATGACTTTTCATCTTCGCGCGGTCGAGGAGTTGATTAAACTCGCGCGAAAATCCCCAGGGTGGGGCGATACAAAAATAATGGTCGGCGGTTATCCTTTCCACGTGGAGCCGGATCTATGGCGGCAACTCGGAGCAGATCTCTATGCGGCTGATGCTCAGCAAGCTATCTACCTCGTCAACCAGTTGTATGCAGGAGACGCCGCACAATGAGTGCTAGTGCCAAAGAACAACTGATGGCAGTTGCTTTTGTCTGTGACAAAGTAGGTACCGTACTACAGGTCCTCTACGACGGCCTGGGGATCTCGGCTGCTGAGAGTTCATTTGTCGAACTGGTCCATCCAGAGTGCGCGGAGAAAGCACGTGCCTTTTTGGATTTGGTGGGCCGGCAACAGGCTGCTTTCGGGTGGGAACTAAACGTAGTGATCGAGTCAGACATCAAACTGCTCCACTTCGCCGGGTGTGTCGTAGACAATGGTCTCTTGATTACTGCGGCTACAACGCCATTGGGCCTGGCAACGATGTGCGAGTGGCTTATTTCCGTTCGCGGCTTGCCGGCGTTGCAGCTGCTGGTGGCTCGTAGTAGTAATTCGCAGTTGGCGGATGTAGATACCGAGCGTTACCTCGAGCTCACGCTCCTGAATAATGAATTGATGACGCTCCAGCGTGAGTTGGTTAAGCGAACGATCGATTTAGAGAACTTGAATGAGGAGAAGAACGAGTTCATTGGAATCGCGGCTCACGATCTACGCAATCCGCTCCAGGTGATCGATGGTTACAGCCGGCTGTTGCTATCCGAAGCCTTCGGTCCACTCACCGCGCAGCAACGCGAGATGGTCTCGGCCGTCAGCCGCAACAGCGATTTCATGCTGAGACTGATCACGGACCTGCTTCACATCTCACGCATCGAGGCAGGGAAACTACAGTTAGACCTGCAACCCACGGACATCGTTGAGTTGACCCTGAAGAACGTTCAACTGAACCGGCTGCTGGCGCAACAAAAAGAGATCGACCTGAAACTCAGTTGTAACGAAGCAGAGTTAACGCTCCTAATCGACACTCACAAGATTGAACAAGTCCTGAATAATCTGCTTCAGAACGCAATCAAGTTCTCGCACCCGCATACTGTCGTAACGGTGGGGCTGACACGTACAGACCGTGGCGCAGTAATCTCGGTACAGGATCAGGGTCAGGGAATACCTGCGGAGGAGATAGACCGGCTGTTCAAGCCATTTCAAAAGACGAGCGTGCAGAGCACCGGGGGCGAACCGAGCACCGGTTTAGGTTTGGCTATCGCGAAAAGAATCGTGGTTGGCCACCAGGGCGAGATCTGGGCCGAAAGCCAACCCGGAGCCGGGTCGACGTTTTACGTTCGACTACCGATCAGCCACTGAAAACTATTTGTGCTTTTTGTGCCTCTTTGTGGCTTTATTCCGTTTTGAGTGCCACGAGTGGATCGACTCTCGTGGCGCGCCGCGCCGGGATGTAACAAGCCAGAAGCCCCACCACCATCAGCGCGAGACCGGTTATCACGAGGATCAGCGGATCGCGTGTCGGCAATGATGGAATAAGGGTAATCAATAGTCTCGATACGCCGTACGCACCCGCAACTCCCAACAACGCTCCTATCACAACTAGCACAGCGCCCTTGCCCAAGACCAACCAAAGAACATCGCGAGCCTGTGCTCCAAGCGCCATGCGAATTCCGAGCTCTCCGGTACGTTGCACGACCGTGTACGAGACAACGCCGTAAATCCCAATCGCTGCCAACAGTAGACCAACTGTAGCAAAGGCGCCGAGCAAGCTTCCCAGCAACGAGATACTGCCGAGGCCCTGATCGACCGCGGCTCGCGCCGTACGAATCCGGAAAACCGGTAGATTGGGATCCAGTCCGGCGACCGAGTTGCGCAGACTGTTACCGACCGTTTCCGCATTCGCGGAGGTACGCAGCAGGATCACGAGAAAGTTGGGAGCAGACTGCGCCACCGGGACCCACGCTTCAAAGCGTGTATACGGCTCACCCAAATCGCCGGGAAATGCGAGGTCATTAACTACGCCGACGATTTCATAATACTCCTTGTTTGGTCCAGGATTACTTACACGTTTTCCAATCGGGCTTTCGTTGGGCCAAAAGGTACGAGCGGCTGTTTCATTGATGATGACAACCTGCGGGCGATCAGTCACATCCGCTGTGTTAAAAGTGCGGCCTTGTTGCAAACGCGCACCGAGAGTCTCGAAGTAGTGAATACTTGCCGGTTCATAAAACATTTCCGGCACCTTATCCAGTGGAGGTTCGGGCCGGCCTTCAACTACAAACGAACTACTGCTGTTGAAACCAAAGACCGGATTCGAACCGCTAATTGCAACGTGCTGCACACCGGGCAGCGTGCTGAGGCGATTTTCCAATTCGGTCATGAAGGCAACGCGTTGCTTATCAGTTTCGTATTTCTCTCCGCGAAGATTCATCTGCGCGGTCAGCAGTCCATCAACACGCCAGCCCGGATCTGAATTGATGAATCGGTGTAAGCCACGCAGGAACAATCCCGCGGCTGCCAGGAGTACCATTGCAAAAGCTACTTCGCCGATGATTAGCATGTGTCGCATCCGGTGCTGCGATCGTCCCGCAGTAGATCCGCGCGAGTTCTCTCGCAACGCCTGGTTCACATCGGCGCGCGAGGCTAACCATGCGGGAACTGTTCCGAAGAGCACTCCTGTCAACACCGAGCACAGCAGTGCGAAGCCGAACACTTTGTAATCGAGTTGTACACTCGCTCCCGGCAAGTCGGTGAAGAGACGATTGCTGATGAATCGAACGGCCACGAGTGCGATACCGAGACTGATTACTCCTCCGATTAGCGCGACAACGATGCTCTCGGTAAGCGACTGTCGCAGCAGGCGCAGGCGACCCGCACCGAGTGCTGCACGAACAGCCAGCTCGCGCGATCGCGCCGCTGTGCGAACGAGCTGAAGGTTAGCAAGGTTTGCACATGCGATCAGCAACACAAAACCTGCGAGCCCAAATGTGAACCACATGACCGTTCGGCCGATGTCGTCAGACATTGATCGTTGCAACGGCTCGAGTCGGAGGCTTTCGCCTACATTCGCGTTATTCTGCTTGCCGATATTGGCGGCCAGAGCAACCATATTTTGCTCCGCCTGCTGAACTGAGACGCCCGGCTTGAGCCGGCCAAACGAACGGAGAAAGTTGCTGCCGCGGTTCGCCTTCCGTTCTTTAGTAAACGTGAGTGGCTGGTAGATATCGAGTGGGCCCCAAAGGATCGGATGTTCGAATCCGGGAGGCATTACGCCTACGACCTCCACTGTACTTCCATCGAGCTGAATTGTGCGTCCGACTATGCTTGGGTCGCTTCCAAAACGGCGCGTCCAAAAACGATCAGTCAGGACGATAACGTTGTCAGCGCCCGGCTCGAACTCTTCGGGTTTGAAGACGCGGCCGAGTGCCGGCGCCACGCCCAGGAGGGGAAAGAAATCGGCGGTTGCCGCGAGGCTGACCAAACGTTCCGCGGTTTGTCCCTGTTCGGTCAGGTTACGACTCGTATGGTTGTAAGCCGCCATCTTCTCGAAAACAGTATTCTGGGCGTGCTGGTCGAAAAAGTTCGCGGCTGAATGCGGCCAACTCTGAGAATGTGGCGACGTGCGAAAGACTCTCACCAATTGTTCGGACTGCGGATAGGGCAGCGAGCGAAATAGAAACGTGTTCAGCACACTGAACATCGCTGTGTTGACGCCAATCCCCAGCGCCAGCGTCAGCGCCGCCACCACAGTAAAACCCTTGTGCTTGAGCAACATGCGCAGGCTATAGCGCACATCCTGTGATACGCTGGTCATCACTTTTTTCTCCGTAGGGTGTGAAGGTACTTCATAAACAGAACACCTTACAAGCCACTCTTATGACAGCAAAATAAGCCACAAAGAAGCACAAAAAGCACAAAAGGTTTTCGCCGATTTTTTTTGTGCTTTGTGCTTCTTTGTGGCAATTCTTCTAACGAGGCAGCGGGATAATCCGCCGAATCTCATTTTTCAACTCCAAATACACCGGCATGACGCGGCTGAACGAGCTTTGCGTTGAGAGCACGCCGGCTAACTGACGGTCCGCATCAATCCACGGACTGAACCCCAGTGCACCCTGTGAACTTGCCTCTCGAAGTTGTTGACTATCCCGATCGACCTTTTCTCTCCAAACACCAACTCCATAGCGCGCGTGTGGCAACTCCGGATCACGAGCAGCGTGCTTCTCGTAAATGGTGTAAGCAATGTGGGCTCCGGCAGTTTGATCCTTGTGCATCTCGCGAACGGAAGCGGCCGACAGGATCGTTTTGCCTCCAAAAGTTCCGAGCTGGAGAATCATCTGTAAAAAGCGTCCGTATTCATCAGCGTTACTCCTCGCATCTCCTGCGGGTCGCGGATTACCGGTTGGTCCATAAGCGAAGAAATCAGTCCGGTCCATTCCTAGCGGTCGGGCAAGTCTCTCCACAAATAGTTCGTTCCACGATTTTCCGCTTACGATTTCTGCGATACGCCCAGCGATGTGCATTGAAACTCCACCGTAAAAAAACTCTTTGCCGGGAGGAGATCTTAGTTTGAGGCTGGTCAATTCGCTTACACAACGTTAAAGCGTGGTCCGTTTATCGTTGCGGCAGCTTGCCTCGGTTGGAAGGCCGGAAGTGTGTGCAAAGAGATGGCGAATCGTGATATCGGATTTCTCGTTATTAAACTCAGGTATGTACTTGGAGATTTTGTCGTCGAGCGACAGCTTGCCTTCGTTGACGAGCGTCATGATGAGCGCGCCCGACAACCATTTGGAAGCCGAGGCAATCGGCACGACTCTGTCGGTGCGAAAGCGGCCGAAGGATTTCCGATAAATGACCCTGTCGTCCTGTATTAAAACCAGAGCACAGCCGCCAAGCTGAGGCGCAGATCGCTCGAGAATCTTGTCAATCCCCGTAAAATCATAAGAAGCAGGAACTATCTTTGGTCCAACATTGGCATTAGCCGCTGTTTGAGCAGGCGTACTTTGTCGTTGGGGTCCACTTGAGGAAAGTGGCTGATTACAACCAGGAACCGCGAAGACACATGCGGTTAAAACGAGCAAACAAAGATCTCTCCCGCAAAGACGCAAAGGCGCAAAGCGCTGCCGCGTGTCTAAAGGGCTTTCTTCGCGCCTTTGCGCCTTTGCGCGAGAAATACTTCTTCCTCCCTGGCGCCACAAATAGTTCTGACAAACTACTGCTTCTTAGCTTCAGTCGCTTTTAGCTTGGCGTGGACGCGTTCGTAGTTCGCCTTATAAACTGCAGTGCTTGGATCATTGTTCTGCTGGCCAAGCACCCGCGCTTTGTCGTAAAGCGGTTCCGCGAGATCGAGCCGCCCGCCGCGTTCATATGCTTCAGCAAGACTGTCGTAAACGTTCGCAGACATCGGATAGCGTTCAACGTTCGTCTTGAACACTGCGATCGCTTCTTCGGGTTTGCCCTCTAAGAGATACTGGTAACCCAATTGGTTAATCAGAATCTCCGGCACCGGAATTGAATAGCCGAATCTCTCGCTAAGCTTTTTGTAATGCTCCTTGGCGCCTTTCAAGCCGCCGAGCACCGCCCCGGTCCTGGGATCTCTGGCTCCTTGCCAATCTTGATAAATCTTTCGCAATCCCGCGTAATGACTGCGAAGCACCACTGACCCATGGTCTTCATCATCCATACGCTCAGCTTGCCACTCGAAACCTTTAATGCTCGTCTTCGAAAGCAGGTCTTTGAAACGATCAAAGCTTTCGCTAATTGCGCCCGGCTCATTACCGAGTGACACAAACAGAGTCACTTTCATTCCTTCTGATTCTTCAGGAAGTCTTCTGCACGCTTCAACGCTTCCCCGTTTTCCCATTGCAGCGCAGGACTAACTGCAACATAGGAATTGAAGAGTCCGGGTTTGCTAATCATCGAGTGGATTGTGAATAGACCGCCGAGCGAGTGGCCGGCGAGAATGCGATATGGCTGAACCCGATACTGCTTCTCAATCTCAGGGATGAGCTCAGTCTCAAAGAACTTCAAAAAGTTGTCTGCACCGCCACTAGTTGGAGATTGAAGCTCGCCGGCGGCATTCTTCGCGGTGGACTTCACCGGCGATAGATCCCGAGCGCGGTCAGTGTTCATGACGCCGACTACAATCAAATCTGAGATATGACCGTGTCGAGTAAGGAATTCAATGGTACTCGCCGTATGGCCCATGTGAGCGTCGCCATCGGTCATGTAAAGTACCGGATAGCTTACCTTGTTCGTTTCATATCCCGCCGGAGTACGCACCAATACAATCCGGTCTTCGCCGAGAAGGGCTGACTTGATCGTAAGTCTCTTCACTGTGCCTGTGGCCGGTTGTGCGATTGCCGCAGATGAGATCATCAAGAAAACGGCAAAAATGGACAGCAAACGGACGAGATTCGAGTTACTAATTGATAGACGCGTCATGGTCCATCCGAAATGAGTAGTCATGGATCAAACTCCAAATAGTGGATCGATTTTGCCGAATATGTGGCAAGAAGTTGGGGAGCGCGCAGATATTACTAGATTTGCTCGTGGCATCCAATGCTTGTGCGGTACCCAAAAGTTTTTAAGCCACAAATAAGCACAAAAATCACAAATGTAATCAACCGGCTTTCACAATGCGCGCCATTACTGCCAGCACACCGAGATGGTAGGCATTGTGGTCGGCAATCAAAAGTGCTTCACGCAAAATCGTCTGGCCATCGCCATGAGGTATTTTCGCGTACAGATCTGTTGACTCATCCTCCACGAGCGCTTCCATCTGTTGCAAGTCGTGGCGAAACTCATCGACGGTTCGTTGCCACAACTCCCGCGTTCCCAGTTCGTCAGGCTTGGGCCAATAACCCTTTGGGAACTCGGGCGAGACGTGCATGGAATCGCGGCTGAACTCGAGTATGTCCCATTGCGCAATGCGCATGTGCTCCAGCACTTGCCAGGGTGTGTAAGGAAGTCCCTCGATTTTGCGATTGCACAAATCCGCGGGAAAGCTATTCACGAAGTCGTCAAATGATAAATGAGCGCCGCCCCCGCGCAGAAGATGGAGTACGTGCTTTCGTAATAAATCGTCCTGTTGGTTCTGTACCATGATCTATGTCCCTCGTCACCAGTTAGCCACAAAGAAGCACAAAAGTTCAGCGAAACTGTTTGTGCTTTTGTGCTTCTTTGTGGCTACTTTTTAGACGTGAGTGAGGACGCACCTATCGCAAAGCGACACCGCGGAAACTCTTCCCTGTCACACTGCTCGCGGACTGAGGTGCCAACGATCCTCTCAACGAGTTCTTCGGCCAGCTTACAAACTTCCGGGTGAGTGGCAACTGCTTCGGCCAGCGGACAACTTCCGCTGCGAATTGTAAATCGTTTCCCATCCTGCTCGATCGTGGCCGACCCACCCAAAGCTTCGAGCACCTTCAACGCCTTTTGTACCCGCTGCTCTAAAGAACCGTCGCGACTTGAAGTCGCACTCTCAGCCGCGATCGAACGCCCCACTTCCCGAAGCACCTGGTCCAGTTCCCCGGACGAAAGACGATCTTTCAACACGGTGATGAGTTGATTAAGGAGTGCGTCATAAGCTTTGGGAAATAGGTGCTCGGCCTCTGTTGTCAATTCGTAGGCAAAATGTGGTTTGCGATGACCTGGCTGTACACCACTCTGTCTCACCAGGCCATCCCGTTCGAGCGAAAGTAAGTGGGCTCTCACGGCGTTGTCTGTTAGGCCGAGTTCCTGGGTCAAGTCGTTAACAGTCTTCGTGCCTCCGCGCAATAAAGTAACGATGCGACCGCGCGTACTGTCAAAAAATCTTTCGCCCAGTTTTGTAGCTTTCACGGTTGGTTCTCCGCCGGCAGTATACATCTTCGGTGTCATTAATCACAATAAGTCAATGTGGGGTTTGACTTATTAATTGGGTGTGTTCTCACGCCAAACAGACTGCTTCGGTAAATCAAACCGCAAATTTTCTACTTTTTAGGAGGTAATGATGGAGCACGTATTCGATAGGACAGCACGCGCGCAAACTCTAGGATCACGAACCGGACGAAGGCCTGAATATTTGTGCTTTTTTGTGGTCCTCTTTCAGTTGGGCATTAGTTCCGGCGGTCCAAATCATCGGGCAACCTCATGAGGGGAAAAAACCTCTGAGCAGGTGTACTTCAGCCCTCTCCCCGTATAGGACCAACAAACGGGTATCTGATTTAGCTTGCTCTTCGCTTTGTGACAGTCCTCTTCGTGTACCAGGAGTTTACAAGGCGACGAGTTGCATGAGTTAACCTGTGGTCCGGTCAGTACATGGACCAATCCAGTCAAGGTGTCCCCACGGAAGGCACCCAACATGCTCGGCATCAAATATTGAGGGAGGAATAGGTATGCTTAAGACAATGCTGATTGGAATGATCATCGTTGCGTGCGCTCCGATCGCTGCGGCGCAAACTGATGATTACAAGAAATTCGAATTCTTTGGCGGCTATTCGCACAACCGGATCGATACAGGGATAGGCGATGACGATCCTTCACTGAGCGACATCGTTGACGAGCGCGAGGGCTTTCACGGATTCAACACTTCAATCACGGGTAATGTGTCGCGGTACTTCGGGCTGAAGTTTGATTTGTCAGGACACTTCAAGAGCCGCACATTTCCATTTGGAAATATCGCGGACGCGATTGATGTTGATTCGCGTGTCTATAACTTTCTCGGAGGTGTTCAGGTCAAAGACAACTCTTCAGAATCAACGTTCAAGCCATTCGCTCATGCGCTCGTCGGAGCCGCGCATGCTCGTAATCGCGTGAACGTGAGCAACCTCGTTTGTATTGCCATCGCACCTAGCCCGTGCCCATCAAATTTCACGGAAACAGAGACGGGCTTTGCCGCCGCAATTGGTGGCGGCATCGATATTCGTGCGGGCAATCGACTTGATATTCGGGTTATTCAATTGGACTACAACCCGACGAGATTGTTTGACAGCACGCAGCACAACTTCCGCATCGGAGTTGGAATAGTAATTCACTAACGGTCCGCCAAAGTTTCAAGCCACACAGAGGCACAAACAGCACCAATGAAAGTTCGTGCTGTTGTGCTTTTCTGTGGCGACTTACTTCTTGAATAACTTCGCGAACGCCTGACGCGCATCCGTCGGACCCCCTGAAGAAGTTTCGCGCTCGACGACAGTTCGTACCGCGAACAGTTCGCACGTGTTGCGCGCGTTTTTGTTCACTATCTTGACCGTGATCGATTTACGACATTCGAAGTGCGCGCTCGGATCGAAGTACGTGCACTGGCGACACGTGTGGAAGTCGGCGTTGCATTTTGGGCAGGTACTGGTGAGGCTGATGCTCGTCGGAGCTTTTGCTCCGCACGCGGTGCACTTCACCGTCTCGCCGAACGCCATCATTCGTGGCGAGCGCGGCCCTTCGCGATCGGGAGGCGCTGATCGCGGACCTGCCTGTGGCTTTGTCCGTGGCGGCTCTCGATCGCTGTCCATGTATCCGCGGTGACGATATTTGCGGTCGCTCATTTTTTTTGCTCCAGGTGATTGAAGTGAGGCGGGCAAATCATACGTCAAACGATTCGCCCGTCAAGCAGTATCTATTAGTGAAGGAATACAGGCAAGACGAAGGGGCAGCGATCGACTGCCGCCCCTCCAAAAATGTTTCAGCCGGTCCTCGGTATGGTAAAGCGTCGAATGAAGCAATCCCGGCGCCAATCAATAACAGCGGTCGGATCGTTATCACACCTGTCGCCAATACCATCGCCATCAGAATCACGCTTTCAGCCTGCGCCGGATCGAACGGTGAGTCCTAATGTTCGACGAGCCTGCGAAGCAGCGGAGCATACCCTCAGGTTTCGCCTGCGAAGCAGGCGCAAGCGTATAGCCCAGGGTGGAGCGAGGCTTTGCGAGCGAAACCCTAGGTCCAGATGTATTAGAAATTTCAGCCCGTGAAGCGGGCGACAGCGCAATCTCTATCGCCCGCTTCGCGGGCTCACAATTGTAATCTAATTGGTCCTGGGGTTCCGCGAGCAAGCTCGCTCCACCCCAGGCTATATGCTCACACGCGCTTCGCGCGTTATCTAACTGTTCGTCTCGGCGAGTTTCATCATCAGAGCGTGGAGCTTCCGGGTAGTGTTGAGGTTTCTAACAGTCATGTCTTGAAAGATTTTCCGGCTTGAGAGTTTCGGCAGGCTCGTTTGGTTCAATTCGCTCGCTTGTGCCGACCACAAGAGAGTGCCTGGACGATATTCGACCTGTTCGACACCGGTCTTTGTCTGTAACTCGTCGAGGATCTTTTCGGAATCAATTGAGTGGCGTAGAAAGATCACGTTGTATCGCCAACGGCTGTCGTCATTCCAGCTTCGAGGTAAACTCGTGACTAGTTTCTCCATCTCGGAAAGACTGCGCACAACAACTTTCGATTCGAGTTGATAATCTCTCAATAGCATCTGCTCGATTTTTCGTTCCAGCTTCCGTGTGTCACCTTCTTTGGTCTTAAAAATGATATTCCCGCTGTTGATGTAAGTCGTGACCTGCTTGAACCCCATTGACTCAAAGCTCTTTTTGAGCGAACTCATGCTGATCATGTTGTTGCCACCAACGTTCACGCCACGCAGCAACGCAACAAATACATTGAGACGCGATTTAGTTTCTTTCGTATCCATCAGTGCTCGAGCATTTTACAGGATCGACATGTAAATTCTTGCTTTTATTAGTTCATCGCTCTATCATCTGCCCCACCCAGAAGACAGAACCTCCCAAAAAGTTCCTTCCTCCCAAGTCGGACGCTCCCATTCACACCAGCAACTGTTCGTAACTCAGTGGAGGTTCGTAATGAAGAAAACGCTTTCAGTGTTTGCTCTGGTAGCCGTGTCTGTAGCTGCGGTGGTCCTAACCGCGGTTCACGGTCAGGATCCCAACGGTGGTTCTAAATTCCGTCGCATGCGCGCGGATAAACGAATTAACAATCAATACATCGTAGTGCTCAAAGACGAGGTGGCCGACGTGGAGGGAGAAGCTTTCCGTCTGTCGCGCGATTTCAGTGGCGATCGCAATGGCGGTCACACCTACCAACGCGCTATTAAAGGTTTTTCGGTGCGCATGCCTGAAGCACAGGCGGCCAAACTGGCAGAAGATCCACGCGTCGCGTTTGTCGAAGAGGACGGCGTTGTTAGTTTAGGCGCAACCCAGACAAACGCCACCTGGGGACTGGATCGAATCGATCAGCGAGATCTACCTCTCAACAGCACCTACAACTTCAACGCTACAGGCTCCGGAGTCAGGGCTTACATCATCGATACCGGCATTCGCGCTACACACACTGACTTCGGCGGGCGCGTTATCTCCGGATTCACAGCCATCAATGATGGGCTGGGCAGCAATGACGGTAATGGACACGGCACTCACGTAGCAGGCACGGTTGGCGGTTCAACGTGGGGCGTTGCGAAGAACGTTACGCTCGTGGCCGTTCGCGTGCTCGATTCGAGTGGCAACGGAACTAATTCCGGTGTCATTGCCGGCGTCGATTTCGTGACCTCAAATCACCAAGCGGGCCAGCCGGCCGTAGCCAACATGAGTTTGGGTGGCGGAGCTTCATCAGCGCTCGACACGGCGGTAACTAATTCCGTCAATGATGGAGTGACCTTTGCAGTCGCGGCTGGAAACGAGACTCAGAATGCATGCAACGTCTCTCCAGCTCGCGCGGCGAGTGCTATTACTGTTGGTTCCACGACTACGAGTGATGCGCGCTCCTCATTCTCGAACTTCGGCACTTGCGTCGACATCTTTGCGCCCGGTAGTGGCATCACGTCCGCATGGAGAACCAGCGACACCGCAACCAACACGATCTCCGGTACGTCGATGGCGTCACCACACGTCGCGGGTGTCGCTGCGTTGTTCCTGGAAACAAATCCGAGCGCTTCGCCGGCAACAGTAACAGCGGCGATCATCAACAACTCTACGCCGAACAAGGTGACTAACTCGGGAACGGGTTCGCCTAACCGGTTGCTTTTCTCGTTATTGACCGGTGGACCAACGCCGACCCCGACTCCAACACCAACGCCCGTCCCAGGAGCGGAATTGTTGCTGAACCGCGGCTTCGAATCGGGCGGTGTTAATTGGACGGCAACTGCGGGCGTGATTAATAGCTCAACACAACAAACGCCTCGGACCGGTTCGTGGTACGCGTGGTTAAACGGCTATGGTGTGACACACACCGATACGCTGTTTCAGCAGATAACGGTGCCATCAACAGCGAACTCCGTGACGTTGAGTTTCTGGATAAAGATCACGACTTCAGAGACAACGACCACCACCGCCTTCGACAGGTTGCAAGTACAAATTCGTAATTCCAGCAACTCGGTGCTGACAACTCTTGCGACCTACTCGAACTTGAACAGGTCAAGCGGGTATGTGTTGAAGACTTTCAATCTGAATGCCTTTAGAGGACAGACAATTCGCATCTACTTCCTCGGAACGGAGGACTCGACCCTGCAAACCTCCTTCGTAATCGATGATACGTCCTGCACCACTCAGTAAGATTGGACCAAACGTGCGGCCAAGGGGGCGAGCTCACACGGGCTCGCCCTTTTTCTTTGGCTCTTGAAGAGTTTATTGTAGGGGCGGCCCTCCGTGGCCGCCCGTCGTTCAGAACAGGTACATCTCAAAGTATGAAACTGCCAAAAAGACATGCGTGGGTACTTCTCGCAGTTCTCTTTATCGCATCCATTTCAGCCGCCTACTTAACCCTGGCCCGTCCATGGGCACGGGCCACATCGACGCCTCTCACAGAAACCGCGGCTCCGACACAGGCTCCGACCGTGGAGATCACATACATTGCGAACGAAGGAGTACTCATTTCAGCTGGGGGCAAACAAGTATTGATTGATGGGCTACATCGCGAATATCAGCCCGCCTATGCCTTTTTACCGCCAGCCCAGCGTGAAAAGATCGAGACTGCGAAAGCGCCTTTCGACAAGGTTGATCTGATTTTAGTCTCACACGTTCACCTCGATCATTTTCATCCCGAATCGATCGGGCTCCATTTGCAGCACAATCCAAAAGCAGTGTTGGTGTCTTCGGAACAAGTGGTAGACGAGGTCGAGAAGAAGTTCAAAGACTATCAAGCGATCAAGACGAGAGTGACAGGCGCGACTCCGCCGTGGAAAGAAAAAGTCGCCATGAAGGTTGCCGGGATTGATTTTCAAATCCTAAGTCTAAGCCACGGTACTGGACGACATGCCACTATTCAAAACCTGGGACACGTCATCAAACTCGGCGGTAAGAAACTTTTGCACGTCGGCGATGCAGACACAGCAGTCGAGAACTTTGAGAAATTCAATCTGGACGAAGAAGGGATTGACATTGCTTTCATTCCCTTCTGGTTCCTGCTCGGGACCGAAGGACAGACAATCGTCAGAGAGCACATCAAACCAAAGCAAATCATCGCGGTCCACATTTCACCCGCGGAGAGCGAAAAAGTAACCGGCCAAATCAAGCAAGCTTTCCCCGGAGCCGTCGCGTTCACCACCATGTTGGAAAAGAGACAGTATTAGGAGGAACCCAAACGAGATCACTGCCTCTGCAACGCGCTCGCTGAGTATCAGGACGTGGCAGCGAATGAGGTCTCGGCAGCTCATCTGAAGTATCGCATCAACGACATGAATCCGAGGATGAACTTATCGCCCCAGATTGCAGCCATGGTCGCGACGCTCAGCACAAATATGATGTTGATAGGAAAAGGTAAATGGCCCCATAGCATCAAACCGCCAGCCAGAACAGCGCCAAAAATGAATCTTAAGAGGATAGTCACAATTACCTCTCACGACGTCCAATAGAGTCCGTGCCAAAAGATCGCGTTATTTTACAGGATTTACATGATTATTCAGGATTAACATGTAAACCATGACTGCGAATAAGGTCCAGCATTATCCGTGCTCCTCGTGTGGGGCTGATCTTCTGTTCGAGCCGGGAGATGGTTTCCTGACGTGCCCTTACTGTGGTTACAAGGAAGCAATTCCCGAAAGCCCGGAGCAGGTTCAAGAACAATCATTCCTACTCCACCTGCACATTCGTCCCGAGCAAATGACGCAGCTCTCGGTGAATGCGCTCGAGGTGCAGTGCCAGAGCTGCGGCGCTAAATCGATCTTCGCCCCTCCCGAAGTCGCAGGCAGGTGCGAATTCTGTGGCGTGCAGATCGTGGCCCAACCGAAGTCGGCCGATCCAATTCTGACTCCCGGCGGACTACTGCCTTTTCGTATCACGCAGCCACAGGCCAGCTCCGAACTCAGGGAGTGGCTTTCGTCAAGATGGTTTGCGCCAAACGGCCTCAAACGGTTCGCTCAGCCTGAAGCAATCCACGGCGTGTATCTACCTTTCTGGACTTACGACACAAACACCACTACCGATTACACCGGCCAGCGCGGAGAACACTACTACGAAACCGAAACTTACTACGAACGCGATGCACAGGGAAAGCAGGTCGCGCGCACGAGACAGGTGCAACGCACTCGCTGGTATCCGGCTTCGGGGACGGTCACAGGTTCATTCAATGATGTCTTGATTCCCGCAACACTCTCGCTGTCGGCTGCTCATCTTTCAGCTTTAGAGCCGTGGGATTTGAACGAGTTGAGATCATACGATCCGGCGTTTCTATCAGGATTCAAGGCACAGCGTTACCAGGTTGATCTACAGCAGGGCTTCGAACGGGCAAAGGAGGTTGTGGCGCCAGTGATCGAACAAGAGGTGCGCAGGGACATCGGCGGTGACGTGCAAATGGTTTCGAGCCTCGCAACCGATTACTCCGAGATCACTTTCAAGCATTTGTTGCTGCCGGTTTACGCCGGCGCCTATCGCTACAACGGGAAGGTCTTTCAGATTGTGGTCAACGGTCGCACAGGCGAGATACAGGGCGAACGCCCGTATAGTTTCTGGAAGATTGCGCTGCTCGTGGTGTCAGTGCTGCTTGTAATTTTGATTCTCGCTTTAGTGTTTGGGGATGGATAGACCTGTGTGAAGCTCGTCAAACTGTCATAAACAGAAGTGAGAGAACAGTGCCCGGTGTTTGATACTGGGCACTATGAAGACTCATAAAACCAGCACTGCGCTTCTGGCCGCTGCCTTGTTCCTGACGTTTGGGCTATCTGCAAGGGCAACTCCGGCACAAGCGCCGGTCAAAGATGCGACTCAGCCCATTGTGGATGGCAAAGCTGCGCCCGCGATTGCGAAGCCGGTACCAACGCTACCTGCGGCAACTCCTTCCGATCCGAAAGCGATTCTCCGAACAGCAAAAAGCATCTACGTCACATCGTCGTCGGTTCTGGTTGGTGAGGCGGTTATCGAGGCGAAATTGCGCAAACGTTCAGAGTTCGAGAAGCTGGGCTTAGTGATTACAAGAGATATGAACGAAGCAGATCTGATTCTTGAACTCAAGCACGATCTCTTCACGATGTACGTGTATACGGCCATCGATCCGAAGACAAATATCGTGGTGGCGAGCGGAAAACTCAGTTCACTCGGCGGAACTGTGGCAGGAAAAGTTGCGAAGCGATTTTTAAAACAGCTGCTCAAGGCCCGCACTACATAGGCTCGGCGAAGATCTTTTTTGTATCCAGAATGATCGTCTTCGCGCCGCGGTCGCGGGCTTTTTGTACCATGTCGCAAGTGCCGCCTGGTCCATCGCCGGTGGCGCCGTTCCACAGCGCGATGAGCGTCACGTTCTCACCTCCCGCCGCAGCCAGAGCGTTGTGCAGGTTCCACAAATTATTGCGTTGCCATACATTGTAATCCGGTTTGCTTTGGAGCCAGCGCGGGAGATCTTTCGACTCACCAAGCACACGCACCGGATGCGTTCTCACGAGCCGGTTGAAGTCCTCAACCCATTGCGGGCCGGCAGGCGCGACCGATTCACGAATGTATAACTCGCGCGGCACGGCGAGGAAGATACGAGTCGGAATACCCTTCTCTTCGCAAACCTTATGGAAAATAATGTCGCCGCCGCTGGCACAACCCGCGACACCATAAGCAATGCCGCCGGCGACCTCCTGCTCGGCTGCGACAGCCTCGGCAATCTTTTGCTTCGCGACCTCAACCTTATCGGGCGGAAACCGCGGCTCCGAACGTCCCGGCGCGTCAATCATGTGACCAGTGAAAAGAAGAACTCGTTTTGCGCTGGACGACTCCGCAGATAGGGGTCCGCTGTGTCCGGTGGGAAGCACTGACAGAGCCGCCGAAACATTATCCTGAAACAACCCCAGTTCCTGATAGAGACTGAGCTGGCGACGAACAACATCAGTGACAAACGCCTGCGCACCCGCAAGCGCGCGCCGGTAAGCGTCGGACACCTTGCCTGATTTTTTGGACGTGAGTAAACAAAAATCAGCCTCACTGATTTCGGCCCAGATGTCATTTTGCTGCTCCGTCTTAAGACGCTCGGCCGCGGCTTTGAGCGAAGAATCCACCGAGGCGCAGAGCTTTTCCACTTTCTTCTTTCGCGCTGCCAGCTCGCGCTGCGCGTCATCATCCTCATCAAATCTTTCGGCCCACACCTCGGGCATCAGGTCCGCTAACTTAGTTTGAATCGTCAGCAGCGCTAGGGTGTTGAGTCCGGAGTAGAAGTGGTTAAGGTCTTCTTTGAATGCGCTTTCATAGGTATTGAGCGACTCATCCAGATACGGCGATAGAAGTGCACGGCGCTGTCGCTCCGGCAACGACTCAGCCTGGTTCCAGTCGTTGGTCCAATGAGTTTTTGCGTTACGAGCGAGGAGGGAACGCACTTCAGCGCGGCCTTCTTTGTTAAGCATCTTGCGACTGAGGACCCGCTTCAACGCCTGATCGGAACCGGTTAGATCGCCGAGGCGCTGGTAGATCGTGCCGAGCCGGGTGTTAGCCTCTTCGTCCAGCGGATCGATTTGGCGAACTGCCTCCCATGTCGCGCGCGCACCCTCGAATGCCTTCAAATTGAACTGCGCACGCCCGATAACACGAAGCCCTTCGATCTCCCACTCGAAGCCACGTGCCTCCGCCGCAAGCAACTCGAGATCGCCAAGCTGCTTTGCATCATTCGCGCGCTCAACCTCCTCACGAAAATCGCGCGGAATGGGTAAAAACCGCGCGCGGTCCTGCTCGGCGAGATCCGGCAGCATTTGAAAGACAGGGCTGTCATGGTCCTCGGAGTGGATCGTCTGTCGCAGACTCTCGACCAGGTTGTCGATGCTGGCCGCCGGATCTTTACTGTCGTAACCGAGATACCGATCGGTCTTGAGGTCGAATGGGACTTCGTCGGTCTTGATGTCTGCGCCCCGCGCGCGAATCATGAACGTATGCTTGCCGCGCAATGCGTGACGAATGCCGAGTTCGTAGTAGACGTTGGCGTTGTGAATCGAGATGTCGGCGATGACGAGGTCGGCTGTAAGGAGCTTCTGAAACATGTCGAGACGAATGTTCCCCTGCTTGCGAATCTCCATCGTGGTGCGGCCCGTGATGTTGAGACGATTGAGCGCGGGATCGATCAGCTTCGACTCTACTTCGTCGAAGTTGATGTCGTTTTTCGTCCCGAACGGGCGGATGATGAAGGCTCGCATCCCGGCGTCTCCTCATTAGTAAAACTTTCCGAATCGGTCCAGCGCGAAATGGTCCAATTCTACCTCGGCAGCCAACGCCTGACCTACGCGAACGAGATCGTTTATGTTCTCCACTGAGTCGAGCTTCGCTACCTTCGCAGGATCAACATTGCCAAGGTTGTGCCTGGTGAGCCATCGCGCTGATAACTCCGCGTTGTAACGCGCATAGAGAAAGCGGCGTCCCTGGTCTTTCGAAAGTGGAATGACGTTGCCCGCGTCGTCGCGGGGAATTAGATCGCCGAGTTCGCGATCGATTTCAGCGCCGTGTATGCACCGGCCGATCGTCCGACAGTTGATATCCTGGTCCACCTGAGCGCCATACATCAATGCCGCCGGAAAGTTAGCGAGATTCGTGAACGCACTCTTGCCTGAGGAGTAAACCTCCGCATCTTCCCTCGGAGCAGATCCCGTGCCAACTGACATCACCAGCAGCTTGTCCTCGCCGGTTTGCCAGTCCAGGTTGTACTGCTTCATTGTTGCCATTCGAAAGAGCAGAAACGCCGGATTATTGTAAGGCGTCAATCCGCCATCCTCGAACACGAAGCTCTTTGACGGATCGTTTGCATCCCACTGCAAAACTTCCGGAGCGAAGTAGACCGGAGCCGCAGTGCTGGCACGCACGAGTTGCCAGAGTGGAATGCGCAGGTTGCAATCGCCGCGATCTGATTTGTTGTAACGGGCGAACGGATTGCTACTGATGGGCCATGGTGAGTCGGTGGTGACGTTACGCGTAACAATGAGTAGCAGACACTTGAGACGTTCTGATTCAAGTGTCGTGTTCGCACCAAATGTCTTTTGCAGTTCAACCGCTAACGGTTGCGACTCATATAGATGACGCAGCCGGAAGAGAATGAATGACTTGTCGAACATTGCCGGGCCCGTCTTCATGTAAAAATCCGACAGTTCCTGGGCTGACATGCCGATCGCCAAACCTGCGGCGATGATTGCGCCGGTGCTGGTGCCGCCGATGTAGTCGAAGAAATTGCAGAGACGGAAGTCGTTGCCCTGCCCGCTCTTCTCGCGCAGCAGTTCCTCCATCCTGATCAAAACTTGCAGTGTCAGGACGCCACGAATACCGCCCCCGTCGAGTGCAAGGATCTTGCGCGGACGTTCGGTCGCGTATCTGTCTTCCAGGTGAGCCCAAAGTGACATGTCGAGAGCCTCCATTGCTTAAGGAGAAGATTTCTCGCGCAAAGGCGCAAAGGCGCAAAGCGCTATCGCGTTTCTAAAGGGCTTCCTTTGCGCCTTTGCGCCTTTGCGCGAGAAATCTTCTCGTCAGAGATTCAGCACATTAAATCCATTCTCATTGGCTGACGGATAACGGGTCACATAACCGTGCTTCCTCATCCAGGTTCGATTGTTCCAAAGCAGCGTCTCGTCTGTGCTGTAGTTGAATACCAGCTCTTTAGTTGGACCACCGAAACTAATCAGACGCGCGATGGCAGTCTGGTCGGGATGATGGAAAGTCGAGCCATTCGTTGAAACAAGATATGTCGGGCAGGAGATAAGATCCAGCACTTGTTGCGAAGTATTGTGCGCGCTTCCATGATGCGAGACTTTCACTGCATCAAGGCGCAATCGCCCACCTTTCGTCGCGGCCAAGGTCTGCAAAGAACTCTCCAGGCGATCGGAATGTGCGTCACCGGCCAGCAGCACTCGCTTCCCATCGTATTCCGCGAGCAGTGCGATGCTCGAGCCATTTGCTTTCGAAGGATCAGTCTTGAATTTTTCCGTCGCGAGATCGTCGATCTTTATTCCACCAAAGGCTTCAAACCCTGGGAGTATCTCCCGCAGCGGGTCCGGCTTGGCGCCTGGGAGCAGATCAGCCTCCTTACATTCTTTTTCCCACTGCGGGATCAAAGCCTCCAGCTTGTCGCGATCCGGCGAGAGAACCGTCAGCTTGAGCCCGCCTTCTAATTCGATTGGTTTAAATCCCGGATCAATTTCGATCGGTTTTCCGCCAAACATCCTGTTCCACGGCAGACGCTGCTTAAGAATCGCGGTTGTTAGTTTCTCGCCCTGGACCGCGCCGAAGCTTTCGAGAGGAACGTTGTGCAGGTGGTCGTAGCCGTTGAACCAAATATCGCGAAACGCAACCGGACGCGCCGGATCTTCCAACAGCTTTAGCACTCCTTCAATGTGATCTCTGTCAACGTGCGTGACTATCAACAACTCAAACTCACGTTCCTTGTCAGACAACTGACTGAGTCGAGTTTTTAGATCGGTGTAAGTCGCACTGCGACCACCATCAATTAGCACGCGGCGTTCCTCGCCCGGGTGACCATACGTCAACAACAAGCAATCACCCTCGCGAGCGGGCAACATTTCGATTTGAAACATCTCTTTTTCCTTTGTTCGCTAGCGAGCCAGTGCGATTGAGGTGAAGGCTTGCGACGTGTCTGAGCGCCAGGAGATCTGCTGTACAAGGCGTAACATTCGTTGCGCCTCCTGGTCATCTTCGCCGAGCAGAGTGAGCCCATCAATCATCCATTGCAGGCCCAGCGTGTAATATGGGAGACCACGACGAAAAGCTGTAATCAGCGCTTCGCGTGCGCGATCGCGGTTCGCTTTTGTTGGGCTTTGCCTGAGTTGCAGCCATGCATACTGAATGGCCCCGTCAGGTAGCCACGGGAAATACTTCATCAAATTCTCAACCCAGTCGTGCCAGGGTCGTCGGTCAGTGAGAGGTTCAGTGCCGAGCAGGATGTATGCCGCGCCGGCGGCACCAAGCGGGTTCGTGAACTTTTGAAACAGCATATCCACCGCTTCAGCTTGATCGACCAGTTGCGCTGCGGCTCGCATCGATCCTCGCGACATGTAACCGAGTGCCGTACACAGGTCCATATCGGGAATGGAGAATGAAGCCGTCAGATCATCCTTGCTGTGTTGCACTAACACCTCGACCGGAAGTTCCTCTTCGGTCTTCAAGTTGAACCACGGTATCGGCAGCGATAAAAACCGCATCGCTTTGCCGTCAGATATCAATGAATACCAACGCGGTAGATGTTGCGTTTGCAAGCCGCGAGCATCCATGAAGAAGCTATGGAGTTCGGTTGAAGCGTCATGCTCTTTCGGAGTAGAAGGTGTTAGAGACGCCTGTAGATCGCTGAGAACTGTTTGTGGCTCGGCTTTGATCCAATCAGCGAGCGTTTGCCACATTTGATGACCACCCGTGAGTTGCGGCGGCGGGGTCTTTATCTGCCAAACTTCAAGCTGCGGTCCAAGACCCCTGAAAACTTCAACGCTGCGGGTGCGATAATACGGTTCATCCGACTCGACGTGGCCCAAAAGATTGTGCACACCCTGCCATTCATGCGCGCTGTTTTCCGCTTCGAGATCGACTTCCGTCCAACTATCCGCCTGCGCCGTCGCTTCTTTGGAGAGGATGTCGCCTGAGGGCATTACTGCTTCGACCAGATATTTACCAGGATCGAGAGTCACTTGTTTGTAATCGACAAATCCGACCGGTATCACGATGTTCCGCTTCGTCGACTGCGCTTTTTCAGGATCGAGCGCATAGACGTTTGCAATCACACCGTTCGCCGGAAGATCGGCGCCGTTCAGGTTTTTCATAACGCGCAGCTTTAGACCGGAAGCCATTTTATTTAACCTCCAGCGTGACCTTGCGATAGATCGGACGAACGTGAACTTCCTGCTCGATTGACGTCCGATTGCCTGATGGAAACTCCGCTGCGAACCGATACTTTCCAGCGGGCAAAGGCAGCGTCCAATGCGCGCTATGAGGTTGGCGCCGATCGCGCAGGGCGCCACCTTCACAAACAAACTCGGCGTGTTCATTTTCAGACGGCGGCTTACAAGTCACCGACACAGGTACTTCAGGCAGACCGCTGAGATGATGAATCTCAAACGTGGTCAGGTCGTCGGTGGGCGGAACTTGAGCGCGTTTTGCGCCGCCCTCCAGAGCCTGGCGGACGTGATAGTCGATAGCTTCCTTCAAACGCGAAGTCGTGACACGCCAGTCACCCTCACTATCGTCGCTGCCGGATCCGTTCAGTCCTTTTATTAGACCATCGGTGAAGACACTCACTTCGTTAGGTTTGCCGAAAGCCAAATCACCGGACAAGGTCGCGAAATAGACGGGCGCTTCAGCCACCCCTTCAGGGCCGCCCACGTTAACCATTGGATCGCCGGCGTAGCCGAAGTTCTCGATAAGTCGATCGCTGTTTGCGCGACACGCATCGACGAAATAGATCTGCCGGCTAGGGAGATTGCGTGACATTCCCAAACGAAAGCGACGGAAATCAATCGCTTGTTTCAGAGGCGCAAGCGCATTCCGGCCGTAATCCGACAGGAGCAGCGACATGTCTGAGCCCTGTGCAATGCCGTGCCCGCAAAAATAAAAGATCACAAGGTTCTCTTTGTTTTGACGGCCGCGTAGCGCCCAGTCGTTGATCGCCTCTTCGACATTGGTGTAAGTCGCTTCTTCGGGTTGATGTGCCTGTTGCGATTTTGGGTTGGTAAAGTCTTTTCGCGGCGCTTCCGAGAGAAGCAGGCTAACGGAAGCTAGTGGCTGGTTGGGGTTGTGATAGTTCTGGATTAACCACTCGGCGAGTTTGCGCGCGGATACGGGCGGAGAGGTTAGCTGGCCCATGCCGTCGTTGTAGTCACTAAGAGTGCCTGAGCCTCCAAGCAAGTGTGGATAGTCTCCGATGCCGATCACGATGACGTGAGTAGCTGCACCGGTGACCGGTTCTTCATGCACAAGGAATTTGTCCAAGAGAAATGTGCTCCTGATGCGGATGTCGAGGCGATCTTTCTATCACAATATCAGGCTAAACAGGAAGATCGAGTTTAGAGTTCAAATTTCATTTGGCCACCGGTAGGGAAGAAATATTTCTCGCGCAAAGGCGCAAAGCCGCAAAGAAAGCCCCTAAGAAACGCGGTAGCGCTTTGCGCCTTTGCGCCTTTGCGCGAGAGATCTTCTTCGACACGTACCTGCGCACTTTGGAGTGAGGGCGCGCTCAGTAATAGAATAGCCGCAATGTATTCCGCCCAGATCACTCGCGCAAACCCCACGTGCATCATTCTTCTGATCGATCAATCCGGTTCGATGTCCGATCCGTTTAGCGGCGACTCGGCACGGAAGAAGTGCGACTTCGTCGCCGAAGCCGTTAATCACACGCTGCACGACCTCGTGATTCGTTGCACTAAAACCGAGGAAGTCAGAAATTATTATCACGTGTCGGTCATAGGTTATGGACGTCACGTGGGAACATGTTTCTCGGGTCCGCTCGGCGCACGAAACCTCGTGCCCATCTCGGAGGTCGCGGATTATCCGTTGCAAGTGAAGAGTAGTTACAAAAGAGTTTCAGACGGCGCGGGCGGCTGGGTTGAGATACCTGTGCGTTACCCTGTCTGGATTCATCCTGCGTCAGATGGAAAAACTCCGATGTGTGAAGCTCTGGCGAGAGTGAAACAGATTTTGGAGGGGTGGTTGTTGGAACACCCGCGCGGATTTCCTCCAACTGTTCTCCATCTCACTGACGGTGAGTCGAGCGACGGCGATCCGGAAGAGATCGGGCGGCAGATCATGTCGTTAGGAACAGACGACGGCGCAGTGCTGGTCTTTAATTGCCACATCTCATCACGACGAGCTGCGAAGATTGAATATCCGACAAATGAGAGTTCTCTGCCTGATGGATTCGCGCGCTCGTTGTTTCAAATTTCGAGTCGCTTGCCGGCTAACTTCCTTTCGGCCGCCGCCCAACTCGGCGTCAACGCAGTCGAAGGCTCGAGAGGATTTGTCTTCAACGGCGATCCATCGTCGATCGTTCAATTCTACGAGATCGGTACAAGCCTGACGGGCATGACGCCCTACAGATGGATGGATGATAGTAGAACGGAGCTGGCTTGAGTTCTGTCAAAGAGAGCGTGGTTTGGGAACTGCAAACTCGGCAATTGCTGCTGCCCAAGTTGGGGCATGACGCTCTTGAATGCGAGGACGCCATCGCGACGGACATCGAACGGTACAGGTTCGCCGTCGCCGACGGTGCTACCGAAGCATTCGACGCGCGCAACTGGGCCAACAGGCTGGCGCAACGTTGGGTCAAAATCGAATCGACCCTGACCGCTGAGGAATTTCGCAAATGGGTGGCGGCAGAAGGACGGGAACTTCACGACTCCTGGAATGGTCTAAGCTTATCGTGGTATTCCGAAGAGAAAGCTCGGACCGGATCTTTTGCGGCTTTCGTAGGCGTGGAGCTCGATCTCAAAACCGGCTCGCCTTCGTGGCAGGCGATTGCGCTGGGCGATGCTTGTTTACTACATTGCAGGCAAGGAGCATTACTGAAAGGTCTCCCTCTCTCCCATTCGGAAAGCTTCAATAACGGACCCGTGCTGGTCGCTTCGGATTGCTCGTTGCACGAAAGTATCATGCAGTCTGTCGTCATCGATTCAGGCAGTTGTGAAAACGGAGACGTGTTGCTGCTGCTTTCGGACGGCGTCGCTGCGTGGTACTTGCAACGACTCGAAAGGAACGATCTCGAACCGGATGAATTGATATGCTCGAAGGATGACGAAGAGCTCAGCCGATTTTTTGATGAGGAGCGATTGGCTGGCAGAATAAGGAACGACGATCTCGCCCTCATACGGATCGAAATTACGCAGCGGAGAATCAGCTAGTGGTAGTTTCTCCTTCGCAACCCGGACCTAACCCGAGATACTGGCCGTCTGCCCGGTACTTCACTGAAGCCATACAGTGCCCGTCAGTCTGCTTCGCGCATCCGCTGCTGCGCACCACACTGCCCGCGGTCGATCGTTTGGGAATGCCGCTCGTGACGTCAGGCCAGTTTGCCTACGTCTACAAACTGAAGTCGATGAATGGCGGCGGCGATTTTGCAATTCGCTGCTTTCGCGGTTATCTCGGCGATCGAGATCAGCGATACCGGGCCATTCAGGAACATCTGAAGAGCGCGCCAGTCTCTTACCTGTCGAATTTCACATACGCGCCCGAAGGCATACTCGTCGGCGGCAACAGATTTCCGATCCTCTTCATGAACTGGATCGAAGGTCCTACTTTGGATCTTTACATTGGCGAGATGCTTCACCGGCCGGACGTGCTGCTGCATCTTTCCGAAGAATGGTTGCGATTGCTGAGTGCGTTGCGAGCGTCGGGCATGGCCCATGGCGATTTGCAGCATGGCAACATCATCGTCGAACACGGACAGTTGCGTTTAGTCGATCACGACGGAATATTTGTCACGACAATGGCGGGTTGGACCGCGAGTGAGGTTGGTCATCAACACTACCAGCACCCGCGCAGAGATGCTCGGCACTTCGATGCGAATCTCGATAACTTCTCAGGGATTGCGATCTATCTGTCGCTGCTCGCACTCGCCGAACGTCCGGGTTTATGGCAGGAGCATCACGACGAAAACCTGCTCTTTACCAAGTCAGACTTCGTCGATCCGGCTTCGTCAAGTCTCTTCAACAAGATTAGGGAACTTGGACCAGAGCATCGCCGGCTTGCGGATGTTCTCGCCAGTGCTGCAAGCGGACAACCCGGCGATGTGCCCTGCCTGCTCGATCTCGTAAAGTCAAAGTCTTCGCTTCCCTCGTGGATGACTGCGCCTGTGAATCTCGATGCTACCACGAAGACTCGAGAGGTCATTTCGACGGAGCCGCCTGCCGATAGAAGAAACGTTCGTTGGTTTCCCTGGGAGGAAAAGAGTCGGGGACCGTCGCTTCCCTCGACACCGTCATCAACGATGTTCACGAGTATTTTTAGTGCCGGCACATCGCCGCCAATGCCGCCCAGCGTTCGCGATCCGAATGCTGTGTGGCACAACACGATCTTCTTCTCGCGCGAGTTTTTGCGAAAGTACTTTCTGCTATGGTTTTGGGGAGCTTACCTGCTGCTTAACTTCCTGGGAGTCCATTTCTTTTTAGCGCTTATTGTCGGGTTTATCTGTCTGAGTATTGGGTGTTTGACTTACGGGTTTGTCCGCGCATTTGACGAGGCGCTTAAGGCTGGTGCGTCAACCATGGTGGCTCGTGGTCAGCCGCCATCGATCCTCGCGTCTCCGCCACAGAGCGTTTCAAAATCATGGAGCCCACATGTAAACCTGCCGGCACCATCGTTCAGCAAAGCCGCTTCGGAGCCTTTCGTCGGCAATCTCGTACTTGGTATTTATCACGCTGAAGACTGTGACTGGGTGGGCCATATCTCAACAAAAAACCGCGTCAGCTTCTCCACCGCCTCGGAAGCAATCTCACACGGCTTCAAACCCTGCCAGGTCTGCTCGCCTGCGGCGTGATGCTTTACACAAAGCGTAGGCAGCAGTATCTTGCCGAAAGTGAAAAAGGTTTTTCAGTTGCTCAATGAGATGGTGGGCGATGGCGAGATCTCCAATTATGCAATTGGAGGTGCGATTGGTGCCGTTTTCTATGTCGCACCATTCGCTACTCAGGACGTTGATGTCTTTGTGATGATGGATACCGAACCAAGTGGTTTAGTGGCGCATATACCGGGTTGGGATTACTTGAAGGAACGCGGCTACACTGAAATTCGTGGTGAAGCAATAGTTGTCGAAGATTGGCCGGTCCAATTCATTCCAGTGAGCAATGAACTGGAAGAGGAAGCCTATCTAAATGCAGCCATTCTTGATTTCGAAGGCGAACCAGTTCGAGTGGTGTTAGCGGAACACCTGGTTGCTATCATGTTGAAGGCTGGCCGACTGAAGGATTTTGTGCGAGCGCAAATGTTTTTCGCCCAGAAATCCGTTAATTACGACATACTGCTCGACATTATTAGAAGACATGGCCTGGAAAAACAGTGGACAGATTTCCAAAATCGATGGTTGCAATGAGCGATAACACACTCAAGAAAATCTACCCCGATCTGACTGATTTCTATCAGCGTAAAGAAGCCAATCGAGAAAACGAAGCGAAGCGGCCAGTATCAGAAAAAATGGCGGCGGTCGTTCGCCTCCGCGACTTTGAGCGGAAGCTGGAAGGTATCCGAAAAGAAAACAGGGCCAAAAGAGCGGCAAATCAGATCAAGATCGAAATTAAGACTCGTTGAAATCGATGAAGGCGCCCGCCGCAGGCAAAACGAAGAATTCGATGCAGCGATCCAAGTCGGCTGACAGTAAGTTGCAGGCGTTTGGGAGTAAATTGCACCTTCAATGAGCCGCGAAATGTCTTGCGCGCGCCCGGTTATGAGCATGATCGGTCAGCGCTTGTCTACATTCTGAATGGCGATGATTACACTTCCACAGATCACAGATTGACTTCTCAAAACCTGATGTCAATCAGGTAGTGTCAAATATTTTGTGTAAACGATCGTTTTTGTTTTAGCGTCAGCATCTTGATTGTTATTAGCAGTAGGGGCTGTGGGAACGGTGGAAAAACGCGGTTTGTTTTTCCACGGTTTCCATAGCCCGGATTTTTGCCTAGCAGTTCAATTCTTGAGCGTGCGCTATTCAACCGGCAGGCGGTTTTCGTAAACGATGGCAAAACGGTTGAGCGCAGCTTTCCAGTCGGGCACTGACCTGGTCCACTTTTTCGCGATGTTGCGCAACGCCAGATAGAGTAGTTTGAAAACCGCCTCATCGTTGGGGAAGGAGCCACGCGCTTTCGTCACTTTGCGCAGGGACATGTTGAGCGACTCAATCGCGTTGGTCGTGTAGATCGCCTTACGAATCTCCGGCGGGTGCGCGAAGAATGGAATCACGCGCACCCAGTGGCTGCGCCAAGACTTCGCAATGGTAGGAAACTTCGCATCCCACTTCAGGCTAAACTCAGCCAGTCTTTGTTCCGCCTGCGCTTCGGTCGCGGCGCTGTAGATAGTCTTCAAGTCGGCCGCCACTTCCTTACGTTGTTTCGAGCCCACATAGTTCAGGGAATGTCGCACCAGATGCACAATGCACAGCTGCACTTCGGTTTGCGGAAAAACGGTCTCAATCGCTTCGGGAAAGCCTTTCAGCCCGTCCACGCAGGCGATGAAGATGTCTTGGACGCCGCGATTCTTTAGTTCGGTCACCACTTGCAGCCAGAACTTGGCTCCTTCCGTCTGTGCGATCCACAAGCCCAACACTTCTTTCAGCCCACTCAAGGTAATGCCGATCGCCAGGTAAATCGCTTTGTTTCTGACGTGCCCGCTGTCACGCACTTTGAACTGGATGGCGTCCAGATACATGATCGGGTAGACCGCCTCGAGTTGCCGGTTCTGCCACGTCCTGACTTCGTCAAGCACTTCGTCCGTCACGTTCGAGATCAACGCCGGCGAGACTTCCACGTGGTAAATCTCTTCCAGATGCTGCTGAATCTCCCGCGTTGACAAGCCGCGCGCGTACAGCGAAATGATGTTCTCATCGAAGCCCGTGAAGCGCGTCTGATGCTTCTCGATGATCTGCGGCGCGAAGGTCCCGTTACGATCCCGCGGCACCCCGATCGGCATCGTGCCAAAGCTACCCTTGAGCGTTTTAGCCGACTTCCCATTGCGCGAGTTGCCGCTTTTGTGTCCCGCTACGTCGTGCTTTTCGTAGCCCACATGCTCGGTCAGTTCTGCCGCCATGGCCCGCTCCAGCAACTGCTTCGTTAACTGCTTCAACAGCCCGTTCTCCCCGATGATGTCCTCGGGCTTTTTGTAGTCTTTCAGCAGATTGTCAATCAGCTCATTGTCGATGGTCATCTTTTCTCCTGGACCAACCTTAACCCGGTTAGTCGTTAATGACCATTTACACAAAACTATTTACACCCTCGTCAATCACACCGCTCTTGTCTTGCACCGACCGAATCCACATTTGAATACGGTGGATCATGTATTCAATTTTCCTGGAGATGAGTATCTTTTCATCGATTGAAGACATCGTGACCTCAATTGTAATTACTATTTGCGAAGAGCAAGGTAACGACCGGTCGGAACCAGGCATTCCCGCAGTAATTCAGTCATGTATTTCCCGGGCTTTTTGTGCACTACTTATTAGCCTAATCGGTTGCTCGGAGTAGCAGCCGGTCTGGAACCGGCTGCCACAACCGGGATCACGCCGCAAGCGTGTTGCCTGCAAGCAGTTCGTCTTCAAGCAGTGCAATTTGTGCGTTGACCATGCCGTAAACGTTCCACTCACCGCAGCGCGTGAAGGTCAGATGCTTCACCGTGTTCGCGAGCGCTTTCGGGTCTGTCGATTTTTCAAATGTCGCCATGAGAACGAGCAACGCGGCCGCCGGTTGCTCACCAGCGCCACAGATCATCTCCAGCAACGCTTCGATCTTTTCTGTGTTCGAATCATTTCCGCTGGCCGCTGGCATTTGCGAGAAGTCGAACGCATCGATGATGCGTTCACCTGCGTCTGCGCGGCGCACGAGTTCAGCAAGCCATGGATCATTGGTTTCCAAACCGTAACGGATAACGGCCCGTGCACCTGCGTCGATCGACTTGTCGTTCATGACAGACTGCGCGCGTCGTTTAAGAGCATCGCTGATCGTGTTGGTGTTGAGTGTGTTACTTCGGGTTGAGTTGATTGTGTGAGGTGTTTCTTCGCGCGTTGTTGCGCTACTATGAGTAGTCATGATCGTCATCCTTTGTAAGAAGGTTGAGGTCTAGGGTCGGTTTGTGCTGATACCACAAGTCGGCCCGCTTCGTTTATTGGAGGAGTGCGCAGCACTATAGCACAGTGTTGCATTCAAGAGAGAGGGATTTTTTTGGAGGAGCAACCCTTCGAGTTGTCGTAGCGGACCATCTGGTCCTATGGTGTTATAGGCTGGCCGACCGAACGCTTTTGTGTGTTCCGTGGCTTTCCCTTCTTGACCTCATCGTTGACCCATTCGATAGCCTTGAAAAGCCGTTCCAAAGCGTCATCCTTAGCCAAGGTCGAAAGTGGAATACTGGGAAAGCGATCAATACTATCGATTGGTAGGTCCACACCAGTAATTTCATTTAATCGTCGAAGTAGTTCAAGCCGCTGTTCCTCGGAGAGCTTCATGTTTCCGAATCAACTATTAGAGCGAGGTTAAACTGCGAAACGTTCTGCTGCGTCGGCATCCTCCGGTCTACGGTGATTACAACGTCAAACTGTTCAGCGGCGGCGCGTAACAAGTCGCCGTTCTTTAAACCTTTTAGACCAACTTCCTCAACGGTCCAAATCTCATGACCGGAAAAGTCGTTTCTTAAGCGTTTTGGCGCACATTCGTCAAGCAGCAGTTTCATATTCAGTGAGGATTCGGGTGCGCATCAGCTCGAGGACGCCAAGCACCTGTTCGTGAGTAACCGTTGGAAAGTCGTTGAGGAATTCACCTACACTATCTCCAGCCTCAAGAAAGTCGAATAAATGAGATACGGGAACTCGTGTACCGGTGAAGCACGGCGCTCCGCTCATCTTTTCGAGATCCACTTCAATTAGATCCCTAATGTTCATGATCCCTCTCAGGCGACTAAAGACGCGTGCCAATCATACCAAACCACCATTGATAGACGAACGTCAAAGTCCGCCACAAAAAAGTGCAAGAAGCACAGGGTTCTGTGACAGTTCGGTTTTATAGTTTTGCGCATGGCTTTGAACGTGGAAGTTGAGGCGAAGCTGCAACAGTTTATTCAGCAATCGTCATTCGCTAATTCCGGCATGGTTGTTACCGACCTCGACGGAACCGCCGTGCATGAGTACCAGGGCAAGACAGTGATTCCCAAAGAGGTTGAGTTGGGACTGATGCGTCACTATGAACGTGGCCGCCCGCTCATACTGAACTCGCTGAGATTTCCGTTGTCTGTGATCCGCACGTTTGGTCAGGAGTGGTACAAACTCTCGAATGCCCCAATTCCCACTGTCACCCTGAACGGGAGTCTGGTGGGATTTGTGAAGAAAAACCAAGAGTCGGAGTTAATGTTCGAAGAAGCCGCGGCTTTTCCTTTGACCAAAGAAGAAATACTGGAAGCGCTTGAAGGTGTGCAAGGTCTGCTTAAGGGCAACATCAAAAACGTCCTCGTCTTTTACTATCCGCGCGATTGGCGCATCGGCGAAGTGATCTGGACTCCCGTTCCGGAAAATGTCGAGCACGTAAAAGAAAAATATCGAAGCGCGTCGGCTGTTACCGCAGTGGAGTTTCCAAAACTGCAGGAACAGATGCTGGCCGAAGAGATCTGCATGATCTTCCTTTTAATCGAGGCACCCGAAGACCAGCTGATGGCTTATCAACACACCAAACAAAGCAACTTCATCACGCATAAAGGTGTTGACAAACTGTTCGGTGCCCGGGCAATGTCAGAACTGCTGGGCTGCGATCTGCGAGACAGCATGGGGGCAGGCGATGCGGAACTTGACACATTCCTTTCCGGCGTCGGTCTCGCATTGATAGTGGGTCCCCAGCAACTGAGTTTCCGTGGCTTGGTAGACACAATCAAACTCCACAATTCATTGGAACTCGGTGCGTTACTGTTCCGGGCGGCGGAGTTGGCTGCACACAAGACACATGGATGAAACACCGGATCAACCCGCGACAATCCGCCATTACCGGCGATTGGCCAACAAGATTGTGCAGACTCATTTTGGAACGCCACCAAGCAGGATCGTCTATAAGCGTTCCGGCCGCACGAACAACGTTTTTTCAGTCAATCATGTCGAAGGGCAATTTGTAGTTCGCATTAGTCCCGATGTAGGAAATATCGAGGCGTTCAGGAAAGAGTGGTGGGC
Source organism: uncultured Acidobacteriota bacterium (assembly GCA_963826255.1). Classification (GTDB taxonomy): domain Bacteria; phylum Acidobacteriota; class Blastocatellia; order Pyrinomonadales; family Pyrinomonadaceae; genus PSRF01. Next base: position 1,677,327 of record CAWGWK010000002.1, on the reverse strand, counting down.
CACACAAACAGTCCGAGCGGCTGGAGTCCCCAGTCCTGAAGTACTCGCCGTTGGGAACGACATAATTTCAGAGCCGTACATGATTGTTCGTCGTGTCACAGGTTCAGAGGCGAGTCACCATCCAAAGAGAGATCGCATCGTTCACGAGATGGGACGATACGCGCAAATCATCAACTCGATTCGAACAAAGAATTTCGGAGGGCATTTCGATTGGGAGACTAATGCATTCAAGAACCGCACCTGGCATGACTACCTGGCAGATGAGTGGCAGATTGAAAAACGACTGCACGTGTTTTTGAAGTACAAGATTTTTTCCGGTGCGGACATCCAGAAGCTGCTGAAGATCATTGACGATACAAAAACGCTACGCATTCATCCGTCGCTTAACCACAGCGATCTTCGTCTGAAGAATGTAATCGTGGATGAGGACGGCGAAATAGCCGCGATTCTCGACTGGGAAGACTGCCTGTTGACGATCGCGCCGCAGTGGGAGCTCTCGATTGCCTTACACGATCTGTCGATCGATGAGAAGCACCTGTTTCTCGAAGGCTATGGCCTTGACATCAAACAGATCGAACAAATGGCCCCACTCATCAAAGCCTTCAACATAATCAACTACTCCGATGCCATCCAACTAGCCATCGAGACTAAAAACCACAAAGCTCTCGCGGAATTCAGATTGCGCCTCAGCGGTGGGCTGGATTTGTATTCGCTCTAAGAAGTTTCCTCGCAAAGGCGCAAAGGCGCAAAGATTCAAAGGAAGAACGAGTTCTTGCCTTTGCGCCTTTGCGCCTTTGCGCCTTTGCGAGGAAAACTCTTTTAAGAATGCACCGGCGGATTGCGTGAGTGTTTGATGTGACGCCAGACCCACCAGGCCACGAACATCAAACCTACGATGCCGATGAGAAAGTCGAAGCGGTGGAACCACGTCTTCAACGTGTCGTTCTTGTCCCACTGCTCACCGAGTTTTTGGCCCACGTATGCAAGCCCAAGACACCACGGTAAGGATCCGGCAAAGGTGTAGATCACGAAGCGAGTCAGGTTCATTCGCGCCACGCCCGCGGGAAAGGCGATGAAGGTCCGGATGGCCGGCAATAAACGCGCGGTAAACACGATCGCTTCGCCATACTTCGCAAACCAACGATCGGCGATATTAAGATCGTGGCGTGAAAGCAAAATATACCGCCCATACTTTTCAATAAAGGGACGCCCGCCGTACATTCCGGCCCAGTAAGCCACCAGCGAACCGAGTACGCATCCAACCGCGCCCGCTACACCCACCCACCAGAGATTCATCTCGCCTTTGAAAACGAGATACCCGGAGAACGGCATGATGATCTCCGAAGGTAACGGTATGCAGGCCGACTCGATGGCCATTAGAAGAACGATACCGGAGTAACCAAGAGTGGAAATAGTGGCTATGATGAAACTCGAGAGTATGCCAATGATTTTTGCAACCATATGATCAGCGATCAGACCAGCCGTGCTGGCCGATCAGCGGCACAAAAGCACAACCTCCGTGGTCTTCTTCTCTGCATCCTTGTTCAGTTTTTATTACTCGAATCAGTCGTTGACTTTCACGCGATTCCCCGACCGGCACGACCAGCCGGCCACCGATTTTGAGTTGTGCGATCAGCGGGTCGGGGACCGTTGGACCACCCGCAGCCACAAGAATTCCATCGTACGGCGCATTTGCAGCCCAGCCCAACGTGCCGTCGAAACATTTTACGGTCGCGTTGTAGATGCCCAAGTGTCGAATTCTCGCCTGCGCTTCACGCGCGAGATCGCCGATCCGCTCAATCGAATAAACCTGTGCGGCGATTTTGGATAAGACAGCAGTTTGATATCCGGACCCCGCGCCTATCTCCAACACGCGACTATTCGCATCGAGCTCCAGCAGCTCGGTCATGCGCGCCACGATGAATGGTTGCGAGATAGTTTGGTTTGCGCTGATCGGCAACGCGTGATCGCCATAAGCCCGGCTCTGCAATGCTTCAGGCACGAAGAGATGTCGAGGCACACTGCGCATTGCTTCGAGCACTCTTGGATCGCTGATGCCGTAATGTTCTCGTAGACGTGCAACCATGCGCTCGCGTGGGATGGAGTATTCGTGGAGTGGAGCGGAGCGATGTTTGTTTGCTGGCTGCACCTGAAGCAAATTCTGCTTGTTAAGTCTTGTGGACCAGGCCGAAGTCTTTCAAATAGTTCCAGGTTTCAATTGCGGTCAGTGCCTGGTGATCAGTCATATCACTACGCAGCGGCGTCACAGACACGTAACCGGATTTAACCGCGTGATAGTCGGTCCCCTCGACCGAGTTTACGTTGAAATACTCCTCGCCAATCCAGAAATAAGCTTTGCCACGAGGGTCAATGTGTTCGGTGATCACCGGCCGCGCATTCTTGATACCCTGCCGCGTAACGCGCACGCCTTTGATTTCTCCCGGAGGCAAATTGATATTCAGCAGCGTGCCTTCCGGCAAACCTTCCTCCAAAACTTTTCGCGTCGCTATAACGGCAAAAGCCGCAGCTTCCGTGAAGTCGTAGTTATCGCGCGCCACCAGGCTCAACGCCAGACCGGGAACGCCGAGAATCGCGGCTTCCAACGCGCCTGCTACCGTGCCTGAGTACGTAGCATCATCACCAAGATTGCCGCCGTGATTGATACCTGACACACAGATGTGCGGTCGTTCTGCTTCGGGAAGAATTTTGTTGAGAGCGAGTGTGACGCAGTCGGTCGGCGTGCCGTCGATGGACCAGTGGCGATTGTCGAGTTGCCGTATGCGGAGTGGACGCGCGAGCGTGAGACTGTGAGAGGCGCCGCTCATTTCCGCAGAAGGCGCCACGACATACACGTCGCCCACTGCCTTGAGGGCTTCTTCGAGTTTGATGAGCCCATCGGAATGGATACCGTCGTCATTGGTGATCAAGATTCGAGTCATACGAATCACTTGCGCTCGCTCACTCAGGAGCGTCCGATTCTGAACCCTGGTTAAAGACGACTGGTGAGATAAGACTGCGGCCCGTAGTTGTGCAGGAGTAACTTAATCGCGAGGGATGCGCATGCGGCCCTTCTTCTTATTGCGTTTGCGTGCAAGCGCTGATTTTAGTTTCGCCTTCTGACCCGGCGGAATGAAGAACGCGTGCTTTTTCGCGTCTTTGATGATCTCTTCGGTCATCACCTTGCGCTTGAAGCGACGCAATGCGCTTTCAATCGATTCGCCCTGATTAACGGTAACTATTGCCATTCGTTCTCTGCTTTCCTTTTCGTTAGATCCCCTTTTTGCAGGCAGGATATTTAATCACAAAAGGGTTAAAGGCACAAAAGTATAGGTCCTATATGTCCTATAGGACCTATCCTCGGTTCCTCCTGCGGAAAACTATCCTAAACCATCACAGCTTCGGCCTGTTCTTCTTTCTTCCGGCTCAACCCCTTGATCTGTACCGGCTTGTCGGCTTCCTTGGTGTCGAGCTGTTGCTTCAACACCATCTCCTGGTAAAGCTTGCGCATCATTACGGCCTCTTCATGCGCAGTCTTCGGTCCCTCCATTTGCGGCTTGTTGGGCCGCTGCAAATCTACTTCATTCAAAATCAAGCCGTGGGCCTTTTCGGCGAGTTCGACGTCCTTGCCACCGGCAAAAATCTCGTGGCGTCCATGCTCCTGATACCACTTCGCGACGGTCGCGTTCTGGTGCATGTTCTCGATGATGTTTCTCCAACCGATACCCGTGTTGTAGGCGCAGAAGGAGATCTCGCCTTCCTGAGTTCCATAAGGAATGATGCACATTTCAGTGCGACGGAAATCGTAATTGAAGAGATCCTGGAACCACATTCCCGCGATGAACAGGAAGTTCCAGCGATCCGAGCGACGCTTTTCGATGTCGTCCACGCTGCGATCGCCGGTGACTTTTCCGTAATCTTTACCGGTCAGGCCAAACGACTTGTCAAACTTCTTGAAGAGCTCGTAAAGCGTAAACTGCGACGGCGACTTGTAAGGGTTGTAGTGCTTTAAGAGCGTCAACCCCATCATGAGATTCGACATCCACTTGCCGCGCCCTGCGTCCGTGATCTTCTGCATGTCTTTAACAAGACCCGGAATGTTGAGAAATTCCGGAACGGGACGCATCTCTTTGTTTTCCTTGTCGATCATCACCGCGGTACCAACGCCGCAATTCGGGTGACAACCGCAGGAGACCTGGCCCCACTCAGCCTGTGGACCATGCACGAGATCCGCAAAATCCGCGAAAGCTCCCATCAATGAAAGCGGGAACCAATCGCGTGTCGGCTCAGTGATGCCAACCTGGTCCTTCACATCGTGCGCGAGGTGCGAAAGTGTGTAGCGCTGCTGCAGACGACGATACTCGGTGATCTCTTCGTCGCGGCCGGTAAACGAAACTGGTTGGAACGACAGGAACGCGATCTTCTTCGGATTGTCCAAGGCGAAACGAATGATCGAGCCGACCTGATCGTTGTTGATGCCGTTGACCAGAGTCGTAACGAGCACGATCTCAACGCCCGCTTCGTGCAGATTGTTGATTGCCCTCATCTTCACGTCGAAGAGATTGCCTACCTGGCGATGGCTGTTGGCGTCGTTGCCGATGCCGTCAAACTGAAGGTAAACGTAACGCAGGCCGGCTGCGGCAGCTTCGCGGCAGAAGTCTTTGCTCTTGGCAAACTCGATTCCGTTAGTTGCTGCCTGCACGCTGTTGTAACCAACTTTGCGCGAGTACTTGATCGCTTCGATGAAGTGCGGAGAGATCGAGGGCTCGCCGCCTGAAAACTGCACCGACATCTGCCGGCGCGGTTTGATCGTGATCGCGTTGTCGAGAATCTCTTTGATCTCATCCATGCTCAGTTCATGAACGAAGCCAACCTGGTTGGCGTCCATGAAGCACGGGTCACACATCATGTTGCAGCGATTGGTAAGGTCAACAGTCAGGACCGCGCCGCGACCATACTTAACAGTGCTCGAACCGTGGTTGTGTAGTTTCTCGTCGTTGTGTGCATCGATGTCGCGGCCGGGAAACATCTTCTCGATGTGCGTGAGAAACTTGGAGTCGATGGCCATCATGTCTTCGAAGTGACCATGGACCGGGCAATCTTTGATCATCCAGATCTGCCCGTCGCGCTCGATAATCTGCGCTTTGATCTCGCCGACCTTTTCGTTGATTAAATCGCTGACGTCTTTCTTACCGTTGATGATTGCTTCGCGAGCTTCGATTACACAGTTTGGACAGAGTGAATCGGTGGTACGCGGCCAACCAAGCGTGGGCTTGCTCTTCTGCCATGATTTCAAAAGGGGCTTATCTGACCATTTTGGAGTAAATGAGGGATTAGGTTTGTACTTATTTACCGACTGAATTGCGTTGAAAAGACCGCCCGCTACGAGGGTCAATCCTTTCTCCGCATGCTTGATAGGTCGCATCGTCTCTCCGTCCGTTTAATAGTTTCTGACGTACTAGGCCGTCGAGCTTTTGGCAATGCTCGTGCCGCCGCACGCCTCAGTGGCTAAGTCTAATTATTTCTGTATTTGAATCTATATGGAGAGATTTTAGGGCGGGCTGGCGTGTGTCTTCGTGCTACAGAAGACTGGGATAGTCTAGACGTGTAACATTTTGGCCAGGCTTTGGCTGACAGGATTTACATGATTTATCAGGATTAACATGTAAATCCTGTCTAATCCTGTAAATCCTGTAAAATGCCTTCTATTCTTTGTCGCCCATCGCGGCGGTCATTGCGGCGATGATTGGGTCTGTGACTCTGCGCTTGTGGAGCTCTGCGATCTTTGCCGGCGACAGATCGAAATCTACCGGCGAGCCTTCGATACGTTTAATGATCGTGCCTTCCGAGAAACCGGCTTCAACTAAACGAATGACAGCTTCGTTGTTCAGCGTCGGACTTTTCTCGAGCTTGGGCGTCGCACTCTCTCCAGCTTCAACCGGCGGCTTGATGATGCGCACGGTCGCCGAGCCGGTTACGTTTCCTTCACTCTGATTTCCGCCAAGTCCACCTCGCGATCGACTCTGTGACTGCGAACTACCTCCGGATCCAAAAATGTTATCGCCCTGGCTCTGCGGTTCTCCCGCGCTGCCAGGCTTCTTCATCCCTTTGAAGAACTTGTCGTCATCCCACTCATCATCGCCAGGAACTATGACCGTGCCCATCTGCGACGAGAGCATCGCGAGGACAATATTGTCATTCACACCGTTGCGCTTCAGCTCGATGAGTTGCTCCGTATCGAGTTTGAAATCGCTAACCCGGTTGTTGATGATCGCGATGACTGTTTTTTCTTTGAAGCCCGCTTTGACGAGTTTGATAACGGACGAGTTTGTAAGCGGCGCTTCCGACTGCTGTGCCCCAACACTGATAAAGCCCCAAAGAAGCACAAGCAGCACAAATAGTTTGCTAAATTTTTTGTGCCTCATGACGTGGGCTTCCTGGTCCGTACAGTAGTGCGCTTGTAGCGATAACTGATCTTCTTCACGTAGTTGCGAGTCTCTTTATACGGCGGCACCCTGTTCCCAAACTTCGCGACGGCGCCCTCGCCCGCGTTGTAACTTGCGAGCACCAGGTCCACGCGATTCTTGAAACGATTCAAAAGCTCGCGCAAATATCTCGTACCGCCGGAAATGTTTTGTGCAGGGTCGTGCGATCGCCGTACGCCAAACCGGGCTGCCGTTCCGGGCATCAGCTGCATTAACCCGCGCGCGCCTTTCGGCGAGACCGCATGCGTATTGAAGTGCGACTCCTGCTCCATCACGAGGAATATCAGATAAGGATCAACGTTGTACTTGCTTCCGTTCAGACGGATGAGCCTGTCGAGCCCTGGCCTGCCAGTGCTCCACCCACGCTCCTTCTTTGGTGACTGCGCAATCGTCTGCGCGTCCTCGGCTTCGACGCGATCGACACGACTGGCGTCGATGAAGATGTCCATCGATCCACGCTTGTACCAAACGCCGGCGGACGATTGAGTGGCGCTATCTGCTTCGACACGCGCGCCGCCTTTTAAATAGATCCAGGCGGGCTTGTCGTAGACTCCGTTTGTAGTTGGTTTTTGCGCTACTACAACCTCAGAGTCTTCGAAGTGATCGTCCTCATTCGTGCTCTTAACCGGAGCGGGCGTGGAGGGTGCAGTTGCTGACTCTCGCTCGATCTTCTTTACTTTCTCTTTCGCTATGACGTGGCTGAGTCCACCTTGCCTGTACCAGACACCCTGCGGCGTTTCCCACGCATCGTCAACGACGAGGTAAGAGCCGTCAGCAAGCTTCAACTTCACTATCTCCTGCGCAGACGCATAGCTCGAACACACAACAACGAACAGACACGTTAGAAGAATTTTGGTCGGGCGAAACATGTGCTTCTCTCTTTGTGCTTTTTGTGCCTTTTTGTGGCCCTACAGCTCCAACGGATCCGTTACCGGCCACTCGACCGGCCGTTCCGGTGTCTCCTGGTTCGCGAACGAGTGCGACGTACCGAAGTAATTTCGCCACGCGATATCGACAATTTGCGGCGTCAGGTGGAGCTTCTGATTTTCAAACAGACAAATGTCCGTAGCCCGATCCAGGATGTCGCGCGGTTCGCAACCTTTCATTTGCCGGCGCTCCGAACGATACTTCGCCAGGATGTGGTCCAACACCGGCTGTTCGATGGCGATGCCACGCTTGCCTGCCTGATATTTGAAGATCGAGGTATACGCGCCTGTCGTCGGCGGCTCGACGCGCGCACGATATCCCATGCGCCGTAGAAACGCCTGGTCCGCGAGGTCCTTCTCTTCGAGGTTCGTCGAAAAAACGACGAGCTGCTCAAACGGTACTTCAATCTTCTTGCCGGTGTGCAGCGCGAGATAGTCAACGCGTCGTTCAAGTGGCACGATCCAGCGGTTCAAGAGATCCTGCGGCGCCACTCGCTGCCGGCCGAAGTCGTCGATAACCAGCGTTCCACCGTTTGATTTCATCTGGAACGGCGCTTCGTAAAACTTTGCCGCCTCACTCCAGGTCAGATCGGCGTTCTCGAGCGTCAACTCGCCACCGACCACAACCAGCGGACGTTTGATCAAAACCCAACGTCGATCGACGTCAACTGGAGTTTCATCCGCAGGCATTTCTTCATGACAGTGTGAATCGAAAACGCGAATGATCTGTCCGTCGATCTCCACCGCGTAAGGGATCCAGATCCCTCCTGCGAGGGCGTTGTTGATGCGCTCGGCGACTGCCGTCTTTCCCGTGCCCGGCAATCCAGTTAAGAATAGTGAGCGCCGCGAGTTGATGACGCAGCCCAGCGTCTGTAACAACGACTCGGGCAGGACCAGATCGTGAAATGCCTGGCGCACAGTTTCCATCGACGCCGTATTTGACGGAATCGACTGCAACTTCATCATGTGCGAATAATCGCGGAGAGATACCGGCGCTGGTCCAACGTAACCACTAATCGACAACAGCCGCGCGAGACGATCCCAGCCATGGTCCAACATCGCGTAACGCGTCGAACCGATCGCCGATTGCATCTTCACTTCGATCAGCTTCTCGCGGTACAGCTTCTGAAGCAGGTCTTCCGTCAGGGTGCGCGGAAGATTGATGCGCTCCGCAACTGCCTGAGTCGTTGGCTCGGGCAACATGGCTACGTGCTTCAAAGCAAGATCGCAGAGAAAGCCTTCGGAAATACCGGTATCGGGTATTTCCTCGGGAAGCGGCGGCCCCATGCTTTCGATTTCCGCGCGCGTCAGAATTGCGGTGTGCGACATGTGAGTTTCTCTCTTTTGTTGACAGGGTAAGAACGGGCGGCCACGCAGGGCCGCCCCTACAATTACTTCCCGGCGTTGCTGCTGTTCGAAGCGAGTGCGAGTGCGGTGCGAGCGGCGTCTGATTCCGTGAGCCGACCGATACGCTGGTAGAGATCTGTCAGACGCCTCAGAGCCATTGTGTTGCTCGGGTCGATCTCACGCGCCGCTTCGTAGTAACGAATTGCGTCGTCTTCACGACCGAACCGCTCGAGCATCTTCGCGGTGTTTAGATTGCCGGTTAATGGTCCAGTGGCGCGGGCGAAGGCTTTGTAAGCTTCGTCGATTTTGCCAAGGCGACAATACGCCAGACCAAGGTTGTTCAAGATGCGCTCGTCAGCTGGCGCCAGCTTCGCAGCGCGTTTCAAACGATCGACCGCAGCTCGATAGTTACCGTTCTGATAAAAAGAGAACCCGAGGTTGTTGAGCGTGTCGGCGTCCTCGTCGAGCTTCACTGCACGTTCGAACGACTCTTTGGCGCGTTCGCCAAAGCCCTTCTTGTCGTAGGCCACGCCTAAAAGGTTGTGGGCCTCGGTAAGTTTTGGATCGAGCGAAGCAGCGAGCGAAAGTTCGGAGATCGCTTCGCTATAACGCTCCTGGAGCAGGTACTCGCGGCCAGCTTCCAAATGCTCTCGCGCGTCGCTGGACGAATTGTCTTTCTTGAGTCTCGGATTACGTACATCCTCGATTCTCGTGACACCGGCACTCGCGAAGCGCTCGGCATCCTTCTCGGTCATGCGATGGACTTTGTTTCTGTCGTCGCCGCCACCGAACAGCCGGCCAAAAGCCTTGAACGGCGCTGCCAGGACCTTGACGACTTTGTTTCCGCCCTTTTTCTTCGGCTGATCGCTGCCTGCTTCGGAATCCGAATCTTCGAGCACCATGGCATCCGGATCACCCTCGCGTTCGATCGTGGACGCGCTCCACATCGCGGTCGCCGCGATGGTTAATACAAAAGCGATTAGAACTGCAATGATTCTACGTTTTTTCATTGGTCCAACTCCTCTTACATCCTACCGAGAACGTCAATGAGGTTAAGGGCAGCAGGGCCAAGTATTGCGATAAAAAGCGTCGGGAACAGAAAACACGCTAGCGGGAACAACAGTTTGACGGCAGCTTTCTGCGCTTCCTGTTCGGCCCGCTGGCGTCGCTTCGTTCGCAGTGAGTCTGAGAACACGCGCAAGCCCTTGGCGATCGACGTACCAAACTTGTCAGTTTGAATCAGCATCGCGACGAGACTGCGAAGATCGTCGACACCGGTTCGTTCAGCCAGATTGCGCAACGCTTCATCGCGCTCGCGGCCCACACGAATTTCGAGATTGGCGAGTTCGAATTCGGTCGCGATGGCACTGTGCACATCTTTCAACTCACTCGCGACCTTCATCATCGCTGCGTTCAAACCAAGACCGGCCTCAACAGAAACAACCATCAGATCGAGTGCATCCGCCAGGCCCCAGCGTAAATCTCTTTGCCGGTTCTTCGTTATTCTTCCCAAAAAGAAACGAGGCAGGATGAAGCCGACTACGAAAGCAAGAATGATGTAAACAAGCGCGCTCGAAAGCGGTCGGGCCAGCAAAGCACAAACACCCGCGACGGCAAGGGGAAATCCGGCCATCGAGGCGAGTTGAAGTGCACGATAGATAATCGGCGCTTCCTGCGAACGAAAGCCGGCGTGCATCAGTTGCTTTTGCAGCTTTTTCGCTTCGCTTGCAGACGGAGGCAGCAGTTTGTTCAGCGGTTGCGCGAGGCGCTGCGCGATGTCGGTAGCCGGGCTCTCTTCCGGTATGACAACCGATGACGCTGTTTGCGTCGCAAGGCCGTCTTTACCAGCAAGCCGGCGCAGTCTTTCAGTGGCTGCACTCTGCGGCCGGTAAAGCAACCAGTAAACACCGAGCATCCCGAGCGAGATGCAGACGAAAGTGGAGATGGCGATGATGATTATCATGGTTGCGTGCCGGCCTTGTAATCTGTGTAATCTGTGGACTAGATCTTAATTTTCAAAATCTTCCTAACAATCAACATACCCGTGATCTGCATCGTCATGGCGGCGGCGATCAGGTAATGACCGCGTGGATCTTTCCAGAGCACGCTCATGTATTCGGGATTCATTACCGTCACTGCCAGCGCCACAAAGATCGGCAGCGCGCAGAGCAGCCAGGCAGACATGCGCGAGCTGGTCGTCAACGTCTTCAGGTCGCCCATGATGCGGAAACGTTCACGAATCGTGTATGCAACCTTCTCGAGGATCTCGGCGAGATTGCCGCCCGTCTCGCGTTGAATCAGGATCGCCGTCACGCATATTTTCAGATCCAGCAACGGCATTCTCTGCGTCAGGTTCTCGAGCGCGAGTTTTACTGAAAGACCGAGGTTCTGTTCTTCATAAGCTTTGCGAAACTCGGTCGCGATCGGCTCGGGCATTTCGGTCGAAACCATGTGCAGAGCTTCGGAGAATGCGTGGCCCGCGCTGAGTGCTCTGCTGACCAGATCGAGCGCATCCGGAAGATGTTCGAGAAACGCGTTGAAACGTCTCTTTCGTTTCCACCAAACGTGCACCAGCGGAATTGAGGCTGTGGCGAGTCCGGCAAGGACCATGATCGGAACGAAGACTGTCAGCACTGACGCCGCCAACGCACCGAGCATCCCTGACATGAAGGAAAACATGAGCAAGCGCGACGGTGTGATGTGCAAATCCGCCTGGTCCAACATGCGTTTCAACTGCAACGCCGCCTGAATATCGATCAACGTGCGGTTGACCCAGGGGATCTCGCTCATCAGCTCGTTGCGAGCGAGCACTACATCGACGTCCTCCGTCTGCGCCGAATGCATCAGCGCCTCAGAGAGTCGTTTCTGCAGGGCAGCACGTTTCCTGTCGGTGCTATGTGTAGCCAGCACGTAGGCGCCCAGCACCAGAAACAACGCAAACACGAATACGAGAAACGATATGATCATTGATTACATCTCCTCGAAGAAGACGCGCGGCAACTGCAACCCGCTTTGTTTCAACCGTTCGGCGAACCGTGGGCGAATGCCTGTCGGGCGGAAGCGTCCGAGTACCTGGCCTTCCTTATCGACGCCGGTCCTCTCGTATTGGAAGATCTCCTGCATGGTGATGGTCTCGCCTTCCATGCCGGTGATTTCAGAAATTGACGTTACACGACGTGAACCGTCAGACATGCGCGCGACCTGGACCACGAGGTTCAACGCCGACGCGATCTGTTGTCGCATCGCGCGGTCGGAGAGTCGCATTCCGGTCATCTGGATCATCGTCTCGAGCCGCGACAGAGCGTCGCGTGGCGTGTTGGCGTGAACGGTAGTCAAACTGCCGTCGTGACCGGTGTTCATCGCCTGAAGCATGTCGATCGCTTCACCACCACGCACCTCACCGATGACTATGCGATCGGGACGCATACGCAGTGCGTTGCGAACCAGATCTCGCTGCGTTACCTCACCACGACCCTCAATGTTTGGTGGCCTTGTTTCAAGTCGGACAACGTGCGGCTGCTGAAGCTGAAGTTCCGCCGAATCTTCGATCGTGACGATGCGCTCATTTTCCGGAATGTAAGCCGAGAGCGCGTTGAGTAGTGTCGTCTTACCTGCGCCGGTGCCCCCCGATATCAAAATGTTCAGGCGCGCGGTGACGACCATCTGCAACATGTCGGCAATATCTTTTGTAAGTGCTTTGAATTCGATCAGCGAGGACATTCTCAGAGGATCCGAACCAAAACGGCGGATCGACACAACTGGTCCATCGATCGAGAGCGGCGGGATGATCGCGTTGACACGCGAACCATCTTGCAGACGCGCATCCACCATCGGCGACGATTCGTCGATGCGGCGGCCGACTGACGAAACGATTCGCTCGATCACGCGCATCAAGTGCTCGTCGTCTTTGAACCTCACGTTCGTCGCTTCGATCTTGCCGCGGCGCTCGATGTAGATCGTGTCGTGCGAGTTAACCAGGATGTCAGAGATTGTCGGATCGGCTAACAAGGGCTCGAGTGGCCCGAGTCCAAACAATTCATGCTGGACATCGTTGACCAACCGATCGCGCTCGGAAACTGACAACGGCATGGCTTCCTGCGCAAGCACGGTCTCAGCCAAACGCGAAACTTCCGCATGCACCTGATCCGGCGTAAGAGTTGACAGCTTCGTCAAATCCATCCGGTTGATTAACGTCCGGTGGAGACGCGCCTTCATCTCCTGGAAGGAATTCTGACCGGTGCCGTCGGCGACGGTCCCTGGGGCGTTAGTGTTGCCGATTAATCTTTCACGTAGTGCCATGATGTTTTTCACGTGCGGCCGCTTGCCGCTTCGTTAGACCTTTTCCATTGAGGTTTGAAGTAAATTCGGCTGGGCCGACTGCTTCTTAAGTAATCCAGCCCAGAAAGGACGGCGTTGCTTCGATTCATCGATCGGCGCGACACCAAGAGACATCTGCTGCGCAATGCGACGAATCTCCAGCGCGATCTTCGAGGTAGGTTCAGCCTGGACCAGCGGTGTACCGAGATTGATTGATCCGACGGCTGTCTGATAATCGCTGGGCACAAAACCGACGACGGGCTCACCGAGAAACTTTTCAACTTGCCTGAGGTCGAGATCGATCTGCTTGCTCCAGCGATTGACCACGATGCGCACTTTCTTGCGCGGGTATCCGAGCCTGTCAAAAATTTCGAGCGCTCGTTGCGTACTGCGAATGGCGGGAATGTCGAGCGTAAGTATCAGAACGATCTCGTCAGACTGATCGAGTGCGGCGAGCGTAATCGAATCGAACGTGTGTTGCGGATCGAGGACGACATAGTCGTAGTGCTCGCGCAGTTTTTTCAACACCTCAAACACGTGTTGCGGTTCGATCTCGTCAGCCGAGTCCGCTTCGCGCGGAGCGGCCAGCAACGATAAGTGGGTCGAGTGTGGAGTTACCAGACTGTTGATAAGCGATTCGTCGAGACGCTGCCGTTTTTCAACCATATCGGCGATCGAATACTTCGCTTCGAGTCCTAAAAACAGTGGCAGGTCACCGGCTTGAAGGTTGAGATCCACGAGCACGGTTTTCGATGCAGTTGCTGCCGCGAGGTTCGTGGCGATGAACGAAGTGCCGCAACCACCCTTACTGGAAAAGACGGCAACCATGCGGCCTTGCTTTTTCGGCGTCTCAACCTGTTTGGTCAAAACTTCCGAAACGCGGTCGAGCACGGTGCGCAACTCTTCGGCACTGATCGGGATGCGCAAAAACTCGCGCGCACCCGCGCGCAAACTCCTCAGGATTAGATCAGGCGATGAGTCTTGCGCGGCTGAGATAAGCGCGGTTTCCGGACATTCGGTATTTAACCGTTCAATAAATCTGACAGCCTGATCGGCGTTTGGACCAAGCGCGATGATCGCAGCGGCGGGCTTCAAACGAACGATCTCTTCGTAGAGCTGATCGGTGTCGTTACCTCCGGCGAGCAATTTCACACGCGGTTCGGCAGACAACGCCCGGCGAATGTCTTTGAAGTTGTCGAGGCCGGTGCTTAAAACTACAACTGAAATTGGTTCGGTCATCTCTTCCTCTGAGTCGTTATTCGAATCCCACTGCCGGCGGCTGTCTGATTGGAACTAGTGACAGAGTGCCTGGGGGTTGCGGTAGGACCATCGCCATGTTGCAAGGGCGGTTTCACCCGGAGCGATGTTCGGAACGGCTGGCGTAGTAATGGCGCCAACCGGCAGTGGATTCGAAGCCTGAGATTTGTATAGTTTCCGTCATGCTGAGTACCTGAAGGCTCACATGTCTTTCGGAATTAAACCAACGCTTTCACCTGTCAGCGTGGTTGAGTAATTGGGCATCGTGATAGTGGTGCCAACTATCGGAATGACAAATTGGAATTGGTAGTTGGTAACGCTGACCGAGACCGTTCCTTTGTTCAGTCCGAATCCCGAATAGTTCACCTCGACATTCGTGGTGGTGAGATTTGGGATCATCGGGTCGCCGGCACCATCGGGGTTTCCATAAACGACCACGTTTTTGACCTTGTCAGCTTCACTAGACTTGCTAACCGCGGCATAACGCGCTCCGCGCCTTGCAGCATCGGCAAGCGCATTGTGAACCCAAAGTGCTCGTCCAAATTCAACTACCCCAAACATGACTATTAGAAAGACCGTCACGGCGATCGAAAACTCAACTAACGTACTGCCGCGTTCATTCGAATCGAACAGTTTGTTTTGCCTCATGATCTTTCCCCTTACTCAATTGGAGGAGGTTGGCCCAAATAACGCATCGTCACGCTGGGCCTGACATCGATGTTCAGCGATAGGCCGGCAGACTTTGTCAGTGCCCCCAGATCGAAAATCGGCTGATGTTTGAAGCCAACGATTTGAACGGTGGTGGTCTCGGGAACCAATGGAAAACCGCCGGTACGAGTAATATCAACATGTGACGGCGTCAGGCCCGTTAGAATCGGAGTACCTGTGCCGGCGACATTGCCGTATACGATCAGGTTCTTAGCGGCTGTGTCGCCAGCACCGCCAACGGGAACGGTAGACAGATAGCGACTGCCTACCTGGGCTGCTTTTGCCAGCGTGGTGTACTGGTAGAAGTACCGCCCAAATTCAGCAGTCGCTGCAAACAGCATCAGGAAGATCGGTATGACTATTGTTGCCTCGACTAACTGGAGACCACTCTCGTCCCTTTGAAAACGCTGCAATTGCAGCAGTCGTCTCCAGCGTCGCCCGTTTCGAATTCTTCGGATTCTTGCATGCATGATGTCACCTACTTGTAAAGCACTGGAACAGCCAGGTTGTCGTTAGTAGCACCCGCTCCGGGGTCATAGCTGCTATTTGCGGCAAACGCGGTATCAGTGATGTACTCAGCTTGGAGTTCACCACCATTTCCACCTCCGACCGAAGATTGCAGAAAGAAGACACCGAATCTGGCGACTCTGATCGTGTCTCGACCCTCACCAGGCAGTTCCGTGGCGATGGGAATAAAAACTATCCGCCGGTCGTCGATACCGGGATGCGAAGGCGCTTTGAAAACAGTTTTGTCCCGATACTGGACGTAGGTAATAGCTTCGGCGATGTTCGTATCGGGCGGTGATGTCGCGGGGTCCAAACCGCCGGAATATTGATCGAACCGTGAATTGATCCCCTGCCGAACTGCACCAGCGGTTACACCTGGTTTGGTTTCAATCTCCTGGCCGATGGAGACGCACCAGTTGACTCCATTAGCCATGCCCTCACGGTCACCACTACCACCTGAATGTATCGGAGCCAGCAACTGGTAATTTCCCGGTGAGACGTGATCGCCCGATTCCAAGCGAAAGGTGTACGTACCACCTTCAACTATCGGGTCAGCAGGATTGTCGAGCACGAAGGCCGGCAGCCATGGGCAAATTTGATTGAGTGGGACCGAGTAACCGGCCGTAGCAGTTGCCGAAAGATTCCGGCTGCTACCTAAAAGGAAAGCAGCGAAGGAAATGCCAACCGGCTCCGGCGGCGTTGTAACTCTGACGAACCGGATGTTGGTTGGCGACAGCAAGGCCTGGCCCTCGCCCATGTAATCACCCTCGAGGTTAACGGCGAATTCAACATTACCTCGAGGAAAAGTAACGCCTGTCTTGTTGAAGTCGTAGCTATTCATTGCCTTGACTGCGCGGTCGACGGCCTCTGTAATACCTGGGCCACCTCCGTTCAATCCGGAGACGCCGGCCAATGCTGCTGCATCGGCTGCGTTCTGAAGTTCTGTTTTTGACAAGTACAACCTGCTGATGTCGATGCCCATACCGACTGCCAGCAGGACTGACAACATCGCGATTGCGGAAGTCGCCAGCACTGAACCTCGTTCTCGTTTTCTCTTGCCTGCTTGTTCTATTGATCTCTGCTTCATGTTGTCCCCCTCTGTCATTGCCGATTGCTCATTGCCGGTTGCCGCGTGCCGCTTGTGGACCAGGAGTGATCACAAAAGTGGCAATTGGCAACCGGCGATTGGAAATCATCGAGGGTTTACCAGGGCCTAACAGTTTCCGGATTGAGATCCATCTTTACTGCTTTGGCGACTGGCAGGGCAGGATTAATGTTGCGCACGCTACCGACAGCGCCGGTCGTGCTGGTTTGAGTAGCATCAACCTTCTTCGCTTTCGGCTGTTCAACTTTGGCCGGCGCTGCCGGCGCTGCTACTGGAGTTTGTTCGTTCTGTCCTGAAACCTTGTAACCGGTTTCGCCCTGAACGCCTTCACCCTTCGGTTCGATACCCAAAGGCGACGCGCCCTTCAGACCATCGATGCCTCGCATGTTCGGGAGGTCGTCGGGACTGACTGGCTTAACCATGTGAGCCGTGACCATGAACATCAATTCCGTTTCTTTCTTCTCGAACGACTTCGATTTGAAAAGTGCACCCAGTACTGGAATCTCACTGATGATCGGAATTCTCGACAACGTCTTGGTTTCGGAGTTATCGAGTAAGCCGGCCAGTGCGAACGACTGACCATCGCGCAGCTCGACGCCAGTCTTGGCGCGGCGAGTGCGGAGTGCCGGGATCACAAAACCGTTGAAGCGAATACCGTTGTTGAAGTCGATCGTGGAAACTTCCGGTTCGAGCTCGAGGCGGATGTGATCTTCGTCGATGATCGTCGGTTTGAAGTTCAGGCGAATACCATACTCTTTCCAAACGATAGTGATGGCGTCGCCACCGCGATCCTGAAGAACCGGTACCGGGAACTCACCGCCGGCGAGGAAGCTCGCCTGCTGGCCGTTCATGGCAATCAGGTTTGGTTCGGCCAACTCGCGGAACGCACCTTCCTGGCGTAGCATCCGGAGCATGGCGCCGGTGTTGATCTGGCGATTGAAGAGGAATAGATTCAGCGCCGGTTGGATAACGTAATCAAGCACGCTGATACCACCTGGACCAGTCGCGGTCTCGCTCAAAGCAGTTGGACCACCACCGCTATTGATGTAGCCACCAGTTCCGCCCGGCGGAATTGCGGTAAACGACGTGCCGTAGTCGCGCAATTTATTACGATT
Source organism: uncultured Acidobacteriota bacterium (assembly GCA_963826255.1). Lineage (GTDB taxonomy): Bacteria > Acidobacteriota > Blastocatellia > Pyrinomonadales > Pyrinomonadaceae > PSRF01. Next base: position 1,659,563 of record CAWGWK010000002.1, on the reverse strand, counting down.
CACTTCCGCAACGCGAACTTGAAGTTGAATCTGCATCGCGTTCGTAGCAGGCGACGTCAGCATGTTTACGGTTTTGAAGTTCGCGGCTTCGATAACACTCTGCACCTGCGCCGCTGTCGCTGCATTCGACACACTGCCGGAGATCACGACTGAACCATTGGCCTGGCTCAAACGGATATCGTCTTTCGGAAACAGTGCGCGAACCTGCGAATCGAGAAGGGAAAGATTGGCGCGAACGTAAACGTCAAATGTTAAGTAGTTACCGCCGGTCTGCTCCCATGCGATGAAATTGACCTGACCGAAGGCTTTGCCATTGACAAGCACCTGGTCCGGCGTCACGAGCACGGCTTCCGCGATGTCAGGGTTCGAAACCGCAAAGCGGCCGACCGGGCGATCGAAGTTGATCACACGCGATTGGCCTACCAGGACGTTGACGGCAACGCTCTCTTTGTTTTGACTGAAGGATGCCTTGTAGGAGTTTTCCTGGGCGCAAGTGATGGAATACGCAAACACTGTCATCAGCGACGCCAGCACTAAACTCACGCGGCGTGAAATTGGGGAACGGCTCTGCATGATCTTATGCTCCTTTGTTTCTAGCGATCGTCAATGCGATCAACTTCAAATGAATTCAGTTAGGTGTTGAGTGATCTATGGAAACTCGACATTGCGCTTCTTGGCGCCTTCGATCATTTCCACTGACGCACGCGGAGTAGGCTGAGGAGCTGGGGCCGTTGTTGCTGCTGGTTTCGGCGCCGCCGACACTGATCTGCGCACCGGCTTCGACTCGCTCTTCGGTTGTTCACTCTTCAAGGAACCGGGCTCGGGAGCCGGCATGGCTTTGTCGCCAGTCAATAGTTGGCGCTTGTTGACGCCAGTAGTCTGTTCGTCGCCCTGGTCGATCTGGCTGCGCATGACTAGTTGCAACTTGCCTTCACTGGAAGCCAGCGCGAGTTTTTCTGCCTGCTCTGGTGTGACCTGAAGCGTCACAGCCTTGACGCTGTTTGCTTCGCGCTCATCTTTAGGCTTGTCGATGTTCTGACCATTGGCCAGCACCTTGATGTTCTGTAAAACGATCTTCGAGATAGGATCCTGATTGCCGGAACCTTCGCGCGGATCGATGGTGACAACCACGTCGACCAGCGTGCCGGGCATGATGAAGCCGGAGATGCCCGCGGCATCGTCGACCTTGACTGTCATGGCGCGATAGCCTTCGGGAATGATCGCGGAAAGGCCGGCGGCCGTTCCTTCGGGCGCCAATCTCGATTCAGTGATCGGCTCGCGTGCGCCAATGTTCGTCACCGCCACGCGGCCGGCCAGTTTTTCAGGGGACTCGAACGCTCCGTCGGGAGTTGATTCCTTCGGAAACTGGACCACCATAATCTGCTCGGCGACGATCTTGCTTCCGATCGGAATCGGGACCTTCGCCACTGCTACCTTGTTCAGGTTCTTCGTATAAGCCTGTGCGCTGGACAGGTATTTGCTGACTGATACGGCAGCGAGCACTCCAAAAATCAGCGCCCCTACCAGAACTATGAAGAAACGTTTGTTTCGCATGGGAATCAACTCTCCGTTCTCGCCAGGTCAAGGCCTGGTTAATAGCCGCTGTTAACGGTGAAAGATCGCGATCGCGATAATGGCGCCGATAGTGATAGCCGCACCGTAAGGAATGGTGAGGCGACGATCAGCAGGAACGCTAAATTTGGGCATCTGCCAGCCCGGCAACAACCCGACGAGAATTTGCAGGACGCGAATCATCGTGGTCCTGAACAGTCCCGATCGCAGTGTTGTAACCAGACCAAGCAAACCGCCGGTTAGAACGACCACCACAAAAGTTGGAAGAACAAGGTGAACGCCGATCACGGAACCGATGGCGGCGAAAAGTTTGACATCGCCTGCGCCCATTGCTCCGAAGACGTGCAAGATGAACATGAGAATAAAAGCCAGCACACACCCGCCAATGCTGTTTAGACCACCCTGTAGGCCGCCGACAGCTAAGTTCAGCGTCAGTCCGCTGATCAGGGTGGCGAGTACGAATGGATTCGGAATACGGCGATACCGCACGTCGTGGTAGATGATCAGCACGGCGAGCGGTACTAAGAACAACTCGAAAACTGTGGCGGTTGGACTCAGCATTTCGATCCGGGACCGACGGGGGAATTAGAAGAAAGGTGGCGGCGCACCCGTGCAGTCAAATGCTTCACAAGGCGCGCCACCCGGCATGGCAAATTCGCTGTCTGGCTTACTTAATGAAGCCTGCCAGCGCATCTATCTTTGTCGCGATGCTGGTTCCGAGTAGCTGGAACGCGGCGACCGCCGCCAGCGCGACTAGAGCAGCGGCAACGGCGTACTCCGATAGCTCAAGCCCTGTTTCGTCTTGCCAGAATTTCCTGAACATGATCGGGTCCTCCCTTGAATTGAAGGCTTGAGCCTTCAGTTCCAGCCGGCAGCAATCATCTAAGCCGCTGCCGGGTTGACTAGATCTGAACTACTTGATCTTGTTGGCGAGATCGGTGATTTTGACGCCAATGTTGGTACCCAACAGCTGGAAAGCGGCGACGGCTGCCAACGCTACGAGCGCTGCGGCAACTGCGTACTCTGAAAGTTCAAGACCGGTTTCATCACGTAAGAATCTCTTAATCATTTTGTTGCTCCTTTAAGTTGCGATTAGGCTTTCTGCTTTTGACCATTGATGCGATGCAGGGTTTGCTTCGCGACGACCATCACGTTACAACCGCTGTGCCAGTGGTCCAACTAAGGTTTTTGTGGGATCGGTGGTGGAGTTTGTCGCCTGTGGTTGACAAGTGAGGTGGTCCAGGTCAGCGAGAATGAGGCTTTATGGACCATGAACTCGGGGTTTCTCTGGCAATCGGGCGTTGTCGCCCGCAGGCGACAACTCCCGGTGGTCAACCGCCGTGCGGTTAACAGCCCGCGAAGCGGGCGAAAGCATAAAGCCTGGGGTGCAAGCCCCAGGAAACAATGTAAGAGAGAAACGATGAGCCCGCGAAGCGGGGCGGCAGCTTTACGACTGTCGCCCACTTCGCGGGCTTGATAAATATCCGAAATATTCCCTGGGGCTTGCGCCCCAGGCTTTATGCTTTTCACCCGCTTCGCGGGTTCAGGCTCGATATTGCATACCAGGCTCAGTATCTTCCTGTAAAAAATCTCCTATATCGATCGCCAACCGCTTGAGCTTCTTGTAGAGCGTCTGTCTCGAGCCCAGTCCCAGCGCTTCGCTCGCGCGTGCGACGTTGCAATCGTGGCGCTTGAGCGTCTCCGTTATAACGCGGCGTTCATAACTCTCGAGCAGATCGTCGAGCCGTTCCCCAGGCGCGTCGATCGAACTGCCTTCCGGGCGAATGCGCGCACTTATATTCTCAGGTCGAATGAAGCCATCGTCCTCCGCATACAGAACAAGACGCTCGATCTCCGCCCCCAGCTCGCGAATATTCCCGGGCCACGAATACGTTTCGAGAATCTGGATCGCCTCGGCAGTGATTCCAGAAATGGGCCGCTCATTCTTCCGCGCGTAGTGGCTGACGAAATGCGAGATCAGCGTTGAAATATCTTCGCGCCGCTCTCGCAAAGGCGGCACCTTCAAAGTCAGCGTTGCAATTCTGTAGTAGAGATCTTCGCGAAAGAGTTTCTCGCTCACCAGCGTTTCGAGATCTTTGTGCGTCGCGGCTATCACGCGCACGTTCACTTTGCGCGGCGCACGCTCTCCGAGCGTATGAATCTCTCCCTCCTGAAGAAACCTGAGTAGCTTCGGTTGTAGTGGGAGTGGCAGGTCTCCAATCTCATCGAGGAACAACGTGCCATTCTCGGCAGAACGAATCAGTCCTGCCTGGTCCGACATCGCACCGGTAAACGTTCCGCGACGATGACCAAACAACATGCTCTCGATCAATTCGGCCGGAACGGCAGAGCAGTTGAACGGAATAAACTCACTTTCCGATCGCCTGCTGAGACGATGAATCGCGCGCGCGATCAATTCCTTTCCGGTTCCGGATTCACCGGTGACGAGGATCGTGGAGTGGGAGTCTTTGATGCGTTCGAGGTCGCGTGCCACTTCGCACATCGCGCGACTGCTGAAGACCATTCCCGGCAGCGAATTCGGTGCAGACATGCTCGCCGGTCTGGTCCCACTCGGAATAGCGTTGGCGGATAATTGAAGGGAATGGGCCAGGTGTGCAACATCGCTGAGCGCGTTGAGCTCTTTTGCTTGTTGACTGGTTAGCGGCCGCACGCAACGCCCGTAAAGCGCAGCGCCTTCGCGCGCAGCCGATGGCAAGGCGAGTAAAAGACAGATCGCCTGGTCTCCCTCTTTCGCGGGTTCAGGCCGTCCCTTGCTGGAAAAAATCTCGGCTACCGCGCCTTCGCCAATCGCGATCTCTTCTTCCTCAAGTCCTTCCGCCCAGCGCAGCGTTGGTTTACCGGCGTCCGATGTGGCCCAGATGGACAAGCCGTAGGTGGGCGCAGTCGCCTCCACCATCAGGCTCATCTTTATCATCACCTCGTACAGCAGATCGGGGCCGCCCTTCGCGGCTTCACAAACAGCGCGTACGATCGAACTGATTGGTAGGAGTGAACTCGAGTCAGCGGCCGGGGCAGCCGGGCTAACAACCGAAGAGTCAGACATCAACACCCTTCCTTAATTGGCTCGAAAATGATGGGATCCTTTTCAGTGAGGGGCCGCGGGACAAGTAATAACCGCGCATTGAGTCTAGTTATCGGAAGGTACTGCTGTCAAACAAAATTTAACCCGAGTTTCCTCCCAAAGGCGCAAAGGCGCAAAGAAGACTTGTCAGTTGCTGCTGGTTTTCTTTGCGCCTTTGCGCCTTTGCGAGGAAAGTTCTGCCCGGATTTTCGTTCGCCACCCGTTCGCCAATTTCAACACTTAAGCGCTGTTACTTCAAGTAAATGTTAAGTTTACGCGGCTAAAGCATTGAAGAGAAATATCTTTACAGTGCTTAAGCACGATGCTACATTCCGGCCTATTGCCGCTAAGTCATTGAGCGGTAAGAAATTGACAAGCCGCAAAGTACATTTAGTTGGGGCTGCGGGTCACTAGGTGCCAGCTATATTGTGGCCAAACCCACAGATTCACTTAAGCAGCCTCTTAACTTGAGCGCATGACAATCTACTCGGGCCATGGGGAATGGCAGGCCGTCGATAACGGAGGCCTTCACCTTTGCCGCAGTTGGCATGGAGCTGGAACGTACGAGCTGAGCGGAACCGAAAACGGCAAAGGACTGGGAGGTGTGAGGTGAGCAAGGTCGCAAATTCTTATTGGATTGACGAGCGAATCAGGGCGCAGCGTGTGGCGCCGCGCACGAACTCTTTGGCTTCGGTGCAGCAGATCTCGATGGAGATCCTCGGAACGCGCACGGAGGTGCGCCGCCGCGGCGGAATAATTCCCTCCTGGGTGGTTTTTGGAATGATTCTTCTGGCGACCTTCGCGGTCTGCGTGACCGTCAACATGCGAACTCGCGCCAAGGTTCACATTGCCGCACAACAACTTACCGCAATGGAAACAGATGTGGAGGCGTTGCGGAACGTTAATAGCTCGCTGAAAGCAGAGTTGCAAAGCCTGCAAACAGATCCGCGTACCATCGAACAGGCGGCACGCGCCCGGCTGAACATGGTTCGCAGCAATGAGTTTGTCATACCCGTTGAATAACGGAGAGGACTTTGATTTCTATGCCTGCCGAAATCTGCCTATCAGTTTTTCCCTGCTCGACATCCACGCAACCGGGTTAACCTTCCGAGCTCGCGCGGCTGTGACTGCCATCGCAGCCGCGCTCCCCTCTTAGCCACAAAAAGCCATTAGCCACAAGAAGGCACAAAAAGCACAGAAACAAATTTCCTTCTTAATGGGTATTAAATACCTCTTCATCGTTTTGTGCATTTTGTGCTTTTTTGTGGCCTAATTTGCATCTAGTGCTTTTTTGCGGCTAATATCCGAGGGATGTCTGAAACAAAAGAAAGCTCACCTGTTGAAGTAGAGAGAGAACGTTGGGAACAGCAAACTCTCGAGCCTGCGCTGGAGAAACATCCCGAACGCAAAAAGAGTTTTCAGACCGTATCACTCGAAGAGGTCGAACGTCTCTACACTCCCGCTGACACCGAGGATATCGACTTCAGCCGCGACATTTCCTTTCCGGGCGAGTTTCCCTACACGCGTGGCATTCATCCGACCGGCTATCGCGGCAAACTCTGGACGATGCGCCAGTTTGCCGGATTCAGCACTCCTGAGGAAACAAACAAAAGGTTCAAATACCTGCTGGAACAGGGCCAGACCGGACTCTCAGTGGCCTACGATCTGCCGACGCTGATGGGCTACGACGCTGATTCGCCGTTGTCTGAAGGCGAGGTCGGCAAGTGCGGCGTTGCAGTGTCTTCCCTCGCCGACATGGAAGTGCTCTTCGACGGTATTCCGCTCGAACAAGTCACCGTTTCTCAAACGATCAATGCGCCGGCGTCCGTTCTGCTCGCGATGTATCTCGTGGTGGCGGAAAAGCAGGGCGCGCATTGGGAGAAGATCTCGGGCACGTTACAGAACGATATTTTAAAGGAGTACATCGCGCAGAAGGAGTGGATCTATCCGATCAAGCCGGCGATGAAGCTGGTGGTGGATACTTTCGAGTTCTGCACCGAGCGAGTACCTCGTTACAACCCGATTTCAGTCAGCGGCTATCACATTCGTGAAGCCGGCGCGACTGCCGCACAGGAGCTCGCGTTCACTTTGCGTGACGGTATCGAGTATGTGGCCTGGGGCGTCGAAGCAGGTTTGGACGTAGACCGGTTTGTCCCGCGTATCTCCTTCTTCTTCAACGCGCACAACGATTTCTTCGAAGAGATTGCGAAGTATCGCGCAGCCCGCCGTATCTGGGCCCGTGAAATGAAGAACCGCTTCGGCAGTAGTTATGAACGCACGCTCCAGATGCGCTTTCATACTCAAACTGCCGGCGTTTCGCTGACGGTTCAACAGCCGCTCAACAATATCGTTCGCGTGGCGATCCAGGCACTGGCCGGCGTTCTCGGTGGCACGCAGAGCCTGCATACCGATGCTTACGACGAAGCGCTCGCACTCCCGACCGATCGCGCGGCGCTCATCGCACTCCGCACGCAGCAGATCATCGCCGAAGAAACGGGCGTCGTGAACACAGTCGATCCGCTCGGTGGTTCTTATTACCTTGAAGCACTGACCGAGAAGATGGAGCAAACAGCGCTCGAATACTTCCGGAAGATCGACGCCATGGGTGGAATGGTCGGAGCGATCGAAAAAGGATTTCCGCAGCGTGAGATTCAAGACTCTGCTTATCACTATCAGAAAGCAGTCGAGCGAGGCGAGCAGGTCATCGTCGGCGTCAACAAGTACGCCATGACTGCTGAACCTTCCGAGATCCCGATCCTCGTCATTGACGAATCGGTTCGGTCACATCAGGTTGAACGGCTCGGGCAAACACGCGCACGCCGCGATTCAGGCGCTGTTGCGAACGCACTCGAAAAACTCAAAACCGCCGCGCACAAGGACGAGAATACAATGCCGGCAACGATCGACGCCGTTCGCGCGTACGCGACACTCGGAGAAATCTGCTCGGCGTTGAGAGACGTTTACGGAATCTACGAAGAGCCCGCGTTCTAGTCCGCACCTTATGTCCACCAGGAAGATTAGAGTTCTTGTAGCGAAGCCCGGACTTGATGGTCACGACCGCGGCGCGAAAGTGATTGCGCGCGCGTTGCGTGACGCCGGTATGGAAGTCATCTACACCGGTTTGCGGCAAACGCCGGAGATGATCGCGGCCGCTGCGCTTCAGGAAGACGTTGACGCGGTTGGCGTTTCAATATTGAGTGGCGCACACAACACGCTCTGCCCACGCATCGTTCAGTTGCTTCGTGAAAAAGGGATGAACGATTGCCTCGTGCTTGTCGGTGGGATCGTGCCGCAGGAAGACCTGCCAAAACTGAAGGAGCAAGGCGTCGCCGAAATTTTTCTGCCCGGCACGTTGACGGAAGACATCGTCAAGTTTCTTCACGCCAACGTGAAGCCTAGAGAATAGTTAGCCACAGATTAACGCGGATTGATGCGGATAATCCGTATCAATCCGCGTTAATCTGTGGCCTACTTTTTCAAGAATTTCGCGATTCCCTTCTGGCAGTCGTCAGTCATGCGTGCGATGACGTTGACGTCGGCGCCCTCTTCAAGTGCCTCGACAAAGGCCATCCCATCGATTTGATAAAGCAGTCCTTTAGTTAATGCGATCGCCTGCTTGCTGAGCTGTTCAAATTTCGCAACGTAAGCGTCCACGTCAGCAGCAAAAGTCTCATCGCTGAAAACCTGGTTGATGAGTCCGATTTCTTTAGCCTCTTGGGCGCCCAACTCCTCGCCGCGCGTGACCAGTTCAAATGCGCGCTTCTCAGACACGTTGCGCCGGAGAATAGCCATCACCATCGCCGGCACGAAACCAATCTTGACTTCGGGGTAACCAAACCGCGCCGAGGCGGAGGCAAGCACGAGGTCGCAGGCAGTTGCCAACCCACAACCACCAGCAAGCGCGCGTCCAGTGACTGCTGCGACAACAGGCACGGGAACCTGACGTATCAATAGAAACAGCTCTAACAAGGAACGCGCGTCTTCAGTGTTTTCAGCTACAGAGGCTCCGGCAATCTTCTGCAACGCTGAAAGATCGGCGCCGGAGCAAAAGTCTTTGCCTGCACCCGAAATTACGACGACCCTGACATTGTCGTCGTTGGCGGCTTTCCGCAGACCGTCCTTGATCCCCGCGATGACCGCGTCGTTCAACGCGTTCCGTTTCTCGGGCCGGTTGAGCGTGACGCGCGCCACTGCCCCTTCAACGGAATAAAGGACTACTTGCTCATCAGCCATTTTTTTTCTTATCCGCGATCATCCGCGCAAATCGGCGGCTTCCTGATCGGAGATCTCGATCTCCATCCGCAGCAACGCCGTCGAAAACGTCTTCCCTTGCGCGTCAGTCATCAACGACAACGTCCCACCACCACCAAGACTCTCATGCAGCAAAAAATTCAACGCCCCAATATTTGGTAACTCGAACCTTTCCACCTCACCACGGCAGATGCCTTTGAAATGTTGCTTGACGCGTTCAGCAGTAACCTCCCGAACCAGGATCGAATAAAACTCATCCTGCAAAGCAATCAATCCAACGTTCGCAGTATCACCCTTGTCACCGGAACGTGCATGGGCCAATTTTGCTAGTTGTACTCTCATGCGTCGAGCACCTCTACTACCGGCGTGATCTCTTCCTTTGGAATCAGTGCCGGCCAGTAAGCGACAATCTCTTCAACTTTCGGCCTGCCGCCCGCAAAACCGGTTACTGCCGGTGGTCCAGTTAATATTAAAGGAGCGATCTCTTTGGTGAACCGTTCGACCGCGCTTCGATCCTGACCACGCACACCCACTCGCAGTTGCACTTCCGGGATATCGGCGCGCGGCGCGCCGGCCAGTGGACCATGCGTAGCATTGACACCGACGAACTCAGTCAACACCTGGTCGAACCCCAGCCCGAGCCGGTCGAGTCGGCTGCGCAGAATCCGATCGGCCGCCTGCGCTTTGTCGTAAGCATCAGGCCAGGCGTAAACCAAAGTCCCTACTGCCTTGAACCCCGCCGAATAACTGATCGAAACTTTGAGAAACTCGGTCGCGGGCCGTCCTTCGATGCCGTACACGCGAACACGATCGCGCCCCTCGTAGTCCAGCCGTATCGTCGTGAAATCGGCGACGCAATCCGGCGTGATGTACTCGTGCGGATCGCCCATCTCATAAACCAACTGCTCCTTTATAGCCGGAATTATGATCCAGCCGCCCGTGCGTTCATGTTTGGTTATGACAAACGTTCCGTCGGGTAAGGCTTCCACGATCGGAAATCCGACGTCCGCGAGATTGGGAATACTGCGCCACTCGTACTGGCAATTGCCGCCGGACGCCTGTGCGCCGCATTCGATAATGTGGCCGGCGATTGTCCCAGCGGAGAGGCGATTCCAATCATCTTTGGGCCAGCCGAACTCGTGAATCATCGGCGCCAGAGTCAAGCCGGTGTCCGTGGCCCTCCCCGTGATCACGATTTGCGCGCCCTGGTTCAACGCCTCAACCATGGGCCACGCACCAAGATACGCATTGGCGCTCTGAATCTTTTCGCGCACCGTCGATAGTGGCTCGCCCGTGTCCATATTGCGCAGCTCAATACCGCGCGCGAGTAGGTCATCGAGCCGCGACATGATGTCGTCACCGGTAACAATCCCGATGCGGACTTTACCTGCGAATCCCAAATCACGCGCGACTTGAATCACCGCATCAGCGCAGCCGCGCACGTTAACTCCACCAGCGTTCGCGGTAACCTTTATGCCTCTCTCGACGCAAGTCGGAAGTATCCGGCGCATCAACGGAACGAAGTCTTTTGCGTAACCGGCATTCGGATCGCGTGACTTCTGTTTCTGCATGATCGACATGGTGACTTCCGCGAGGTAGTCGAGCATGAGGTAATCGATTGGTCCACCTTCAACCTGGCGGACGGGCGCGTCGAGAAGATCTCCCCAGAAGCCTTGTCCGGCTGCTATGCGTATTTTTTCTTTCATCGGAATTCTGGAATCTACCAGAGGCCGCAAGAAAGCACAAAAAGCACAAAAGAGGGATCAGCAAAGCTGAAAGCTTGACTGATCCCTTTGTGTATTCCTTTATGCCTTACTGTCGCGGGCTGGGGCTGGGACTTGGGCTCGGACTCGGCGTTGGTTCACCCGGTGATGGACTCGGCACTGGCTCACCCGGTGATGGACTCGGCACCGGCTCGCCTGGAGATGGACTCGGCATTGGCGATGGGCTTGGCACCGGCTCGCTTGGCGATGGACTCGGCATTGGCGATGGACTACCACTCGGAGTCGGGCTCGGCATGGCAGTCGGACTCGGTGATGGGCTTGGCGACGGTGTCTGCTCCGGCATCGGACTCGGACTTTCAGCCGGACTGGCGGTCGGTACCGCAGCCGGATTGGCTACGTCGGTCCCTGTCGCCGTCGGCGTGCGTTGATTTCGCCGGCCTCGCGCAGTGGCTCGCCCGGGCGTGAACGAACATCTCTGCCCTGCCGCCGTTCCCGATACCGGGGTCAGCGTTAAGCGATCACCAACCTTGCGCGCACGCAACGAAACTACCTGCGGCGGAGACGTCGGATCCGTGGCATTTAGCTGAAGCGCGACAGCCGTGTAGCCGCCCGTGGTCGACGCCACAATCCGGCCCGACTTTCCATCAGCAGTCGTAAACTCGTTTCCGTTTATCGTGAGCGTCGTGTTGCCGGTTAGACCGAGCCCCTCACATCTGAAGGTGCCGGTGTACGTTCCGGAAAGGTCGGTCTGCACAGTTTGATTCTGGGCCGACACAGTTGGCGGATCGGTCCTCACATTACTTGGGTTTTGGGGCGCAGGATCTTGTGCCTTGAGCGCCCAAAAACCGCCGATTAGTAGCGAAAATCCCAGCGTTATCAACAACAACATGTTCTTCAACATGACTCTCTCCTCCCATGCACGTCTTTGCGCAGCTCTGGCGTATTGCGCTCGTACTACTCAAATTCAGGGGGTTTGCACGACAAGCAGGAGGGAACGGTGATCTTGTACCACTCGGAGCAGCAAATCTCAACCTCATAACCGTAAAGACACAAAGCCATGAAGGTTTTAAGTGCTTTGTGTCTTTCTGCCTTTGTGGTAAACATGCTTCGAATAAAACAACTTAATCGTCGAGGAACCCAATGCGACTAGAAAAATCAATTCGATTTATCTCCGCGTTTGTTTGCACGTTGCTGCTCGGACTGCTGCTCGCCGGTTGCCAGCCTGGAGGGATCTCGAGCAGAGGCGGCGGAATCGGAGCAGGCGGCAAGCACAAGCTCGCTTTTGTCACGAACAATGCATCCGACTTCTGGATCATTGCGCGCAAGGGAACGGAGAAAGCGGCCGCTGAGATTCCCGGAATCGAAGTCGAATTCAGGATTCCGGCTGACGGCACCGCAGCGGAACAACAACGCGTGGTTGACGATCTGCTCGCCAAGGGTATCCACGGAATCGCAATCAGCCCGGTCGATCCGGCGAACCAAACCCCGATGCTCAATCGGGTTGCGGGCCAAACGCTCGTCGTCACCCAGGATAGCGACGCACCTAACAGCCAACGCGCTTGTTACATCGGTACCGACAACGTTCAGGCCGGGCGTCAGGCGGGCGAGCTGGTCAAGGAAGCGCTGCCGCAAGGCGGGAAGATCATGGTCTTTGTCGGCGTGCTCGATGCCGCTAACGCTCAGCAGCGTTATCAGGGTTTGAAGGAAGCGCTCGCCGGGTCGAACGTGCAGATCATCGACGTGCGTACCGACAACACCGATCGAGTCCGCGCTAAATCAAATGCATCCGACACGCTCGTGAACAATCCGGACATCGCCGGGATGGTTGGGCTTTGGTCTTACAACGGCCCGGCGATTCTTGCGGCAGTCAAAGAAGCGAACAAAGCAGACAAGGTGAAGATCATCGCGTTCGACGAAGAAGACGAGACGCTGAGTGGAATCAAAGACGGAGCGATCTACGCGACAGTCGTGCAGCAACCATTCGAGTTCGGCTATCGATCGATGGAGCTGATGGCGAAGATTCTGAATGGCGACAAGTCACAGGTTCCTGCAAGCAAACAGATCTTCGTGCCGACTATCGCGGTGAAGAAGGCTGACGTTGACGATTTTACGAAGAAGATCAACACCCTCCGCGGACGCAGCTAATGACAGGCGCAACCCCAATCCTTGAAATGGAGGGAGTCAGCAAACGATTCCCGGGGGTTGTCGCGCTCGATCAGGTAAGCCTTACCGTCGGCACTGGTGAAATCGTCGCTTTAATCGGCGAAAACGGCGCCGGCAAATCAACGCTGATGAAGATCCTCGGCGGCGCCATCTCGCGCGACGCAGGCATCGTCAAGATCGACGGCAATCCTGTTGAAATACGCTCACCACGCGAGGCCAGCGCACTCGGTATCGAGTTTATTCACCAGGAGCTCAGCGTACTCGACAATCTCGACGTCGCCGCCAATATCTTTCTGCGTCGTGAGCCAACCAAAGGCGGCTTGTTGAAGTTAATCGATCGAAAACGCATCTACCGCGAAGCCGACGAGCTACTTCGCAAGATCGGACTCGATCTGCCAAGCCGCACTCCTTTGGGCCAACTCTCTCTGGCCCAACAACAACTGGTGGAGATCGCGAGAGCCCTCGGCGCGGGCGCGCGCATCATCATCATGGATGAACCCACCTCGAGTTTGACGCTCACCGAGACACGGCGTCTGCTCGAGATAGTTAGAGATCTCAAAGCACACAACGTCAGCGTCATCTACATCTCTCATCGCATGCACGAAGTAGAGGAGATCGCCGATCGTGCGGTCGTTCTTCGCGATGGGAAAAATGCAGGCGAGATTCAGGGCAGCGAGATCACTCACGAACGCATGGTGCGCATGATGGTGGGACGCGATCTCAAAGAGTTCTTCAAAGCCGTGAGGGCAAACGGCACCGCCAAAGACGGTGAGGGTTTTGAGGTTCGACGACTGCGAACTTTCAGGTACCCGAATCACCAGATTTCTTTCAACGTCGGGAAAGGTGAAGTGCTGGGCTTTGCGGGACTGGTTGGCGCTGGACGTTCCGAAGTAGCGCGGGCCATTTTCGGCGTCGAAGAAGCGATTGAAACCGAGGTTTCGCTCAATGGCAAGACGCTGCACATCGACGATCCGCAGGACGCGATCACGCACGGCATCTATCTCGTGCCGGAAGATCGCCGCTTGTCTGGTCTGATTGTCGATTTCAACGTACGAGAAAATATCTCACTCCCAAATCTCGATAGCTACTCATCAGCTAAGATCATTAATCATTCGAAAGAAGCGAAGGCCGCGCTCGACGCCTGCAAAGCAATCAACATCAAGACGCCGACGCCCGAAATGCGCGCGGCTAATCTCAGTGGCGGCAACCAGCAAAAGGTAGTGCTGGCGAAATGGTTGACGTTCTCGCCGCGCGTGCTGATCTTTGACGAACCTACGCGCGGAATCGACGTCGGCGCCAAAGCCGAGATCTACGAACTCATCCGCAAGCTCGCCGCGGAAGGTGTTTCCGTGATCGTGATCAGCAGCGAGATGGAAGAAGTCCTTGGAATAAGCGACCGCATAGCCGTAATGCACGAGGGGCGGTTAACCGGAATTCTCGAACGTGCACAATTCAGCGAGGAGGCCGTAATGCGACTCGCCACCGGCACCGATGGGAGCCACAAAGAGGCACAAAATTAATAGCCACAAAAAAGCACAAAAGTCACAAAATGAGTTAAGAGGGAGTTTGTTGATTAAATTTTTCTATTTGTGCTTTATGTGCCTTTTTGTGGCTAAAAAGGATAGTGGCTTATGAAAAAAGAGCTTGGCATCTTCGTCCTGCTGATCGTTCTTTGCATTATCGTGTCAGCGGTCAACCCAAATTTTTTGCTCCCGATCAATCTGCAAAACCTCGCGCGGCAGATCGGCGCGTTTGGGATCTTCAGCATCGGACTCGGACTCGTGATCATTACTGGCGGCATTGAGTTGTCGGTGGGTTCGATGATGGCGCTGCTTGGCGTACTCATGTCCATGATGCTGACGGAGTGGGACCTTGGCGTGGCGATAGCAGTGCTGGCCTGTTTGGGACTCGCGATGGTCCTGTCGTTTGGCCACGGGTTGCTGATCACGCGTCTCAACATGCAGCCGTTTATCGTGACGCTATGCGGGTTGCTCTTCTACCGTGGCCTCGCACGCTTCGTCACTAAAGATGAGACAAAGGGATTCGGCACCGTGGCTGGTCTCGATTTTCTCCGGTTCCTCGCTAATGGAAATCTCCTGGGCATACCGATGCCGTTTGTACTCCTGATCATTATCAGTTTGATCACGTGGGTCGTGTTGCACCGGTCGGTTTATGGCCGCTATCTCTTTGCCACCGGACGTAACGCGGAAGCAGCACGCTACGCCGGCATCAACACAAAACAGATCGTCACCTTGACTTACGTAATCTCCGGCGCACTCACGGCCATCTCGGGAATAATATTCGCTTTTTATACAAACTCGGTTTCGCCCGCCAATCACGGCAATGCGTATGAACTTTATGGCATCGCGGCGGCGGTGCTCGGCGGCTGTTCGTTACGTGGCGGCGAAGGCTCTGTGGTTGGCATACTGATTGGCACTGCGCTGCTTCAAGTGTTGCGCAATCTTGTCAACCTGCTCGGCATTCCGAGCTCACTCGATTTTGCGGTGATGGGCGCGGTGATCTTACTTGGCGTGATGGCGGATCAGATCTTTACTGAACGTCGCAATCGACGGCAGGTGACATTGATGCGCGAAACCGCCGCACGCGAAGTTTAGAGTGGACAAGCTAAAGCTTGAACTCCAAACGATATTGGAGAAACGAATGAGATTACATCGAAAACTTTCTAGCCTACTGCTCGCAGTACTCCTGCTATCGCTCACCGCTGCCATCGCACACGCCCAGGCAACAATCACCAAAAGCAGCTTCGGCAAAATTTCCACCGGCGAAAACATCGATCTCTACACGCTTCGAAACACCAACGGCGTCGAAGCGGGGATCACGAATTTCGGCGGCATCGTCGTCTCACTAAAAGTTCCCGATCGCGACGGAAAGTTTGACGACGTCGTGCTTGGCTTCAGCGATCTCGAAAGCTACACCAAGCCTGGCCCCTATTTCGGCGCACTGATCGGCCGCTACGGCAACCGCATCGCGAAGGGACGCTTTAAGTTGAATGGCGTCGAGTACAAGCTCGCGACCAATAACGGCGAGAACCACCTTCACGGCGGCATCAAAGGATTTGACAAAGTAGTTTGGACCGGTCGCGAAATGAGGACCAAAGCCGGACCCGCGGTGGTTCTAACGTACCTGAGCAAAGATGGCGAGGAAGGTTATCCCGGCAATCTCCGGGTCAGAGTGGTCTACACACTCACCAATAAAAACGAACTCAAGATCGACTATTCAGCTACGACTGACAAAGACACCGTCACCAATCTGACTCATCACTCTTATTTCAATCTCCTCGGTGAGGGCGGTGGCGAAATTCTCCAGCACCGCGTAAAAATCAACGCAGATCGGTTCGTGGCAATTGACGCGGGCTCAATCCCGACCGGTGAACTCAGAAAAGTCGCGGGCACGCCGTTCGACTTTCTTAGGCTCACCGAAATCGGTGCGCGCATCAATCAGGGCGACGAGCAACTCAAGAATGGTAACGGCTACGATCACACCTTCGTGATCAACGGCCGGCCTGGAACATTACGACTTGCAGCCACGGCTCATGAACCGCTTTCAGGCCGCACGATGGATGTCTGGACCACCGAACCGGGGATGCAGTTTTATACTGGAAATTTTCTTGATGGTACCGCGATAGGTAAGACGGGCAACCCCTATCAAAGACGCTATGGGTTTTGTTTTGAAACTCAACACTACCCTGATTCACCTAATCAGCCATCGTTCCCTACAACAACGCTGCGGAAAGGTGCGACGTACCGTTCAACAACCATCTATCGATTTGGGACTCAACCGTACAAATCGAATTGATCTACTTAGCGCTATCAAGGTGATATTCCATCTCGCCGGCATTGATCGCCACCGGTAGAAAGTTCTGTCTCGGCGGCAGCGGGCACGTCGCATAGAGAGTGAACGCGCAGGGTGGATTCTCAGCGCGATTGAAGTCGAGCACAACCGTTCCATCCTTTGGAAGGTCCGCATAAAGGTAGCGGCCCGCGCCGTATGTGGTTTTTCCAGCTGTGCGATCGCGAAAGATGATAAATAGCTTTTTGTCGTCCTCAATCACCGGACGGAGTTGATAGGTCTTGCCCCGCAACTTGAATGAGAGCAGTCCGGGAGACTTCATCTTCAGCTCGTCGCCGAGCACGTTCATGATAGTGATCTCTTTCGGCTGGTCGTAGGGAATGAAAGAGGCGGTCACGCGATAAGACTCGCGTGCCGGAAACCAACGCAGTCCTTTAAACTCGCGACGAGCCTGGCTGTTCTTATCTCTCACGCGGAGCCCGAAGCGTTCGCCTCTTTTGATTACGCTCAACTTCAGAGAACCCACGGTGAACGGCGCGGGTTGCGTTTCGCTATCGAATTTCATTTCAAGCTCGCGGACCGGTTTGCCATTTACGTTAACCAGAATCCCGTCAGCGACCTTGAGAGTCACAACTCCTCCGGCGAGCTCCAGCACACCTATCTTTGCAGGCCCGGAGCCGGGCGATAAAACGATGCTCTGCTGGTTGCTAGTTCCGAAAGTGTTAGGACCTTCCTTCAACCAGAACAGTCCCGAGACAGTTAGCCATCCGTCTTCTGCTTTAAGTTCGGCTTCCCTTTTCTCACGCCACTTTCGAGTTTCAGTTTGGAAGGTAGACTGTGCGAGGACAGTGAATGATAAGAGCAGGAGCAACAAACAACGTACAGGATTTTTCAGGATTGTCATTTTCTTTATAAAGGCAAGCGCAAGCGCGCTTCGCACCCACGAAACTGTTGCCGGTTTTCCAACGTTAACGTGCCGCCGTGCGCCTCGGCAATTTGGCGCGACAACACCAACCCGATGCCGGACCCCTGCGCTTTAGTCGTAAAAAACGGAACGAACAAATTCGCCGTGCTGGCCAGGCCTGGTCCTTCGTCACGCACCCAGACTTCCACCTGCCCGTTCTTCTGCTGCCAGCCGACATCGACACCGCCATGTGTCTCCATCGACGCATCGACCGCATTACGCACGAGGTTGATGAGTAGCTGCTCCAGTTGAACGTCGTCGCCCTGGACCACCACGTCGGGACCGGAAACCACGTTTACCGGAAGTCGCGTTTCCAGACTTGCAACGCGCGACACGAGCGTGCCGATCTTCAACGGTTCGAGCCGCGGTGGCGGCAAGCGCGCCAGTTTCGAATACGACTCTACGAAGCGCGCGAGCGAATCGGCGCGCGAAGAGATAACGGCGAGACCGCGGTGCATGTCCTCGCGCCAGTCAGCCGGTTCCGGTTCCCTGCCCATTAAATCCGCCAAACTTCCCGCCACAGATTTGATCGGCGCCAGCGAGTTGTTCAACTCATGGCCCAGTACGCGTAACAAGCGTTGCCACGCAGTGCGCTCCTCTTCACGAAGTGTTTGACTCAAGTCAGTCAACACCAGCAACTGATGCTGCTGGCCGCCTTCGCGAAACGTGCTGCGCCTGATGTCCCACCGCCCGACGCCGCCTGGAAATACCATCTGCATCGTTTGCGGCCCGGCGTCTGCAGGACGATTCAGACAAACGGATAACCCGAGCTCGTCGCTCGTACGACCTAACAGGCGCGCTGAGGGTTGCGCCAACAATCTTTCCCCGGCTCGGTTGACGAGTTGCAACCGCTGCTCGCCGTCGAAAGCAAACACGGCGACGTCGATCTCGCTCATAACCGTGCGCAACAACGCAGTCGCCTCCATCGCGCCGAGTCGTTGTTCGCGCAATGTTTGGCCCAGGTCGTTGACTTCCAACATGACTTCGCCGAGTGCGTCGCCGGTGAGAGCGCGACGGCCGCGGATGGAATAGTCACCTTCGCGAATCGCGGCGAGAATGTTTGAAAGAGTTTGCAGCGGCCTGACGATGCGTGTTTTGAGGTTGAAAGAGATTCCCAACCATAGCAGGACCAGCAACAGATCGATGGTCCACTGGACTTGAGCAGAATACCCGTCGTACCAGAGCAGGAAAGCAGACAAGGCTACGGGGAAAAAGCCCGCGGCGAGTGCGAGGAGGGTGATACTCCTTTCGAATTTCAGACGACTGCCGCGGCGAAGTTCGGGATCAAGCGAGGAGACTGCCGGTGACTGTTTTGGTGACTTAACGGGCGTACTCACGGAAGCAATTTAGCCACAAAGAGGCACAAAATGCACAAACTAATCAATGAATTACGACGTGGAATCCTTTTTTTCATTTGTGCTTTTTGTGCCTTTTTGTGGCTAAGATCCGAGGCCGTATTTTTGTAGCCGGCGGTACAGGGCACTGCGGCTCAGCCCTAGCGCTTCCGCGGCGCGGTTGGCGTTGCCTTCGAAACGGGCCAGCGCTTTCTTAATCAACAACCGCTCCGCATCCTCGAGACTCATCTCTTCGAGACGCGCCGACAAGCGCGCGTCGGGAGTCGCTTCGAGTGCGAGGTCAAAAGCCGTCACCATATTTCCGGGACTCATGAGCACGGCCCGCTCGATGACGTGGTCCAACTCACGCACGTTTCCCGGCCAAAGGTGCTGGCGCAAAGCGTCCAGCGCTTCCGGCGTGAAACCCATGATGGGCCTGCGATAACGCTCGCGATGTAGTTTCAAAAAGTGCTCGGCCAGGACCGGAATATCCTCGATGCGATCGCGCAACGGCGGCAACTTGATTTCCACCGTGTTGAGCCGGAAGAGCAGGTCCTGTCGAAACCGTCCCTGTGCAACTTCAGCATGCAGATCGGCATTCGTCGCGGACAGCAACCGCACGTTCACTTTCTGTGTCTTCGACGATCCAACACGCTCAAACTCGCCCGTTTCCAACACGCGCAACAACTTCGCCTGAAGATTCAAAGGAACGTTTCCGATCTCGTCGAGAAACAACGTCCCGCCGTCTGCAAGTTCGAACCGCCCGACACGATCGCTCTTGGCGTCTGTAAAAGCGCCGCGCACGTGACCAAACAATTCGCTTTCGAAAACGCCTTCCGCCAGCGCGCCGGCGTTCAGAGAGATCAACGGCTTCGATCGCCGCGACGAAATCGAATGCAGCAGTCGTGTGACTACTTCTTTGCCCGTGCCGTTCTCACCCGTGATGAGCACGTTGGCATCAGCCGGACCAATTCTGTGCACCAGATTCAACACCGACTTCATTGCCGGCGATTCTGCGACCACTTGCGGAATGTCGCTCGAAGATTCGGAGACACTGTCGCGCAACGCGATGTTCTCGGCTTCGAGACGGCGGCCGCGACGCAATGCTTCAGCGAGCTCGACCTGAGTGCGGAGCACGGCAAGCAAGCGCGCGTTGTCCCAGGGCTTCTGTATGAAGTCCCGCGCGCCGCGCCGCATTGCTTCGACTGCGAGATCGACGCTGCCCCACGCAGTCATGACCACGACTGGCAAATTCGGATCGGCCGCGCGGATACGTGTGAGCAGGTCCAGACCTTCGCTGCCTGAAGTCGTATCGCGCGCGTAGTTTAGATCGATCAGAACGACATCGAATTCGTGTATGTCGATGGCTTTGAGCACACCTTGAGGCGACGACGCGCTTTCGATCTGAAAACGCTCGCCCTTGAGCAAAAGGCTCAACGCCGCCAGCACGTCGGCCTGGTCATCTGCGATTAAAATGCGAGGCATAGAGTGGAAATAATGCCTGAGAATCGGCGGAAATGCGAAGTTGTCTCTGCGGCCCTCTGCGTATCTCTGCGGTTCTCTGCGTTAAACTTTCTTCTAACGCAGAGAGTCGCGGAGATACGCAGAGGGCCGCAGAGAATCCTATTCATATCTGAGCGCAATCAGAGGATCAACTCGCGTGGCGCGGCGGGCGGGAATTGAGCACGCTAAAAGCGCCGCTCCGAGCGCAAGAAACAACACGACCGCATAAGTCAGCGGGTCTGATGCTGAAACGCCGAATAACATGCTCGACATCCAACGCGTGAGTGCAAACGCGCCGACTAGTCCGATTGCAGCTCCGATCAACGTCAGCGCCATTCCCTTTCTGAGAACCATCAGCAGAATCGCCGGCCTTCGGGCCCCCAGCGCCATGCGGATGCCAATCTCCTGCGTACGCAAAGTGATTGAATACGAAATCACGCTGTAGATGCCTACCGTCGCCAGCACCAGCGCCATCACTGCAAACACAGCGAGCAACAGTGCATTGAACCGGCGCGGCGCAGTCGTCGCGCCGATCACCTCGTTCATTGTTTTCACACTCGTCAACGGCTGGTGCGGATCGATTGCCGCTACTTGATTCCGTATCGCCGTCGTCAGCGTTGCTGCCGGCAGCGCGCTGCGCACAAACAGGTAGCGTTGGCGTTGCGGTGAGACCGCTCGCGACATGTACCAGTCGGGCTCTGGTTGTGAATCGACCGCGCGATGCGGCACGTCCTTGGCTATCCCTACGATCGTGATCCAGGGATTGTCAGGACGTGGCAGGCCGAGTGTGATGCTGCGCCCGAGCGGATCTTCGTTGGGCCAATAACGCGCCGCCATCTTTTCGTTAATGACGGCGACAGGCGATGCTCCGGGCTGCATATCTTCCGGAGTCAGATCGCGTCCTCTGAGCACTGGAATACCGAGCGTCTTGAGATAGTTCGCACCCACCAGTTGCCAGCCGGCGAAAGTTAGATTTGTTGGATCAAGCTGCCGCCCTTCGATCGCAAATGGATCGCTGCCCGCGCTGCCACTCAACGGTTGCACCGTGCCGAAACTCGCGCTGTACACGCCCGGCAACGCCTGTACCTGTTGGACCAAACGCCGGTAGAAATCGGACGCACGCTCCGCTTCCCGATAAGTCGAGGCGGAGAGATCGATCTCGGCGCTGACTAACTCGTCGGCAACTATGCCGGGATTCGTCTGTTGCAAGCGCAACAGACTTTTCACCAGTAGACCGGAACCAACCAGCAACAGCACTGCGAGTGAAACTTCAGCAACGACAAGAACGTTGCTCCACTGCCGCGAACGGAACCCGCCCGCGTGGCGAGTAGTCTTCAAAGACTCTTGCAAATCGAGTTTAGAAACCGGTCTCGCCGCCACAAGACCAAAGCCCACACTGATCAGCGCTACCGCGAATGTCATGAACGCAAACACACGCGCGTCAATGCTGACTTCCTGCGCCCTTGGCAGAATTGATGGACCAAGTGCAACCAGCAGGCCGATCCCCCAATTCACGAACACGAGACCCAATGCGGCAGCGAGGGTCGCGAGCACCAGACCTTCAACCAGCAACTGCCTGACGAGCGTCCAACGACTGGCGCCGAGCGCCGCACGAATCGCCAGTTCCTTATGCCGCCTGGCCGAACGCATCAACAACAGATTCGCGACGTTGGCACAGGCGATCAGTAGTAGTAAGCCAACTGAAAACAGCAGCACCAGCAACGCTCGCCGGCTACCGCCGACGATCTCCTCCTGCAAAGGCGTGACAGTTATGCGCCAGCCGCCGTCCTGACCGTTTGGACCACGATAGCCGGGCAGATCGCGCTCAAATTGCTGCGCCAGCGCGTTCATGTATGAGCGAGCTTGTGCAAGCGTGACGCCCGTCGCGAGCCGCCCCAACACGTTAAGGAAGTATGGACCACCACGATTCGCGACCTGCTCTTGCGTGTACGTTAACGGCACCCAAACATCGGCCGGCTCGCCCCGGAGAAAACTCGGATGTGGAAATTGGAATGCGGCCGGCATCACCCCAATCACTGTGTAGCTTTCGTTATCGAGCGTGATGCTCTGATTGATGATGCCGCGCTCGCCCGCGAAGCGTCGTCGCCAGAACCCGTCACTCAGCACGACGACACGACTTGCTTGTTCATCTTCAGTGAAGACCCTGCCAACGGCGGCTTGCGTTTCCAACATCGAAAACAAACTGGCGGTCACATAAGCGCCGCGAATGCGCTCCGGTTCCGACCCACTCGAGACGGTGAAGCTATGATTCGTATAACCGGCGACGGAGTCGAAGATTTGTTTCTGTTGTGAGTAGTCGTAAAACTCGGCGGCCTTCGCAGGCAGGCGTTCAATGTTGAGCGCACGGTAGTTGCCCCAAACCACTTGCAGGCGATCTGAGTTTGGAAACGGCAACGGGCGCAGCAGCACCGCATTAACCACACTGAAGATCGCCGTACTCGCGCCGATGCCGAGGGCAAGCGTGATCACAACGACCGCAGCAAAGCCCGGTTGCTTGAAGAGACTTCTTAGTGCGTAACGAAGCTCGTTCACTTGGTACTTTTGTTTTTTGCTCCGGAGGAGCAGCATGTTTATAGCTACAGCTATCCACCTGCTCTCGCTCCGTTAGGAGCGACATCTTGCGATGCGCGTTCGATCAAGTACATCGCGCTCCTACGGAGCGCTGTCGCTGTAGCCAGAGACTGCTATAAACATGCTGCTCCTCTGGAGCATCAGATATGCTCCTGCGGAGCACAGATAGCTGCATCTACTCGTATCTCAACGAGATCGTTGGCTCGACTCTCGTCGCCCTCCGGCCGGGAAGATAACAAGCCAGCAGTGCTACTGCGATCAGGATCACTGTGA
Source organism: uncultured Acidobacteriota bacterium (assembly GCA_963826255.1). Taxonomy (GTDB): domain Bacteria; phylum Acidobacteriota; class Blastocatellia; order Pyrinomonadales; family Pyrinomonadaceae; genus PSRF01. The sequence continues at coordinate 1,636,295 of CAWGWK010000002.1, read as the reverse complement.
TACCCGCGAAGGTCGTGGCGTCCGTTGGCTCCACGCCGAAAAGCATAGTGACCATAAATCGTGTCACCGCAAACGCGAGTACCAACCCGAGCCCAACGCCAATCAGCGCGAGCTTCATCCCCTGCCCCAGGATCATCTTGAAGACATCGCGCGGACGCGCGCCAACGGCCATGCGTATGCCGATCTCATGTGTACGTTGAGTCACCGAGTACGACATCACACCGTAGATTCCAACAATCGCGAGCACTAAAGCTATGCCTGCAAACAGACTCAGCAGCGTCAGCGTCAACCGCTCTCCCTGAACCGATTCAGCACGAATCTCGTTCATCGTTCGCGGGTTGTAAATCGGCTGATCCGGATCGATCTCCTTCACCGCATTTCGCACCGAGCCAATCAACTGATTGGGATCTGATGCCCCCTTGATGATGACAGTCATGCCTCCCGAAGGGTTCTGCGCAAAGGCAAAATACCCTTGCACGCGATCGCTGTTCTGATTGAGGCTTTCCATCTTCACACGGCCAACGACACCCAGCACCTCGAGCGATGGTGCGTCGGCAGCGGTACCTAACTTGACTCGTTTGCCCACGGGGTCTTCGTTGGGCCAATGGCGTCGCGCAAACTCTTCATCGATCACGATTGAGTTAACACCCGCGATCTCCCGCTGGTTTTCATTGAGCTTACTCAGATCTTTCCCGGCCAGGTGCGACCGATCGTCTCGATCCGTAAACACACGTCCGCGCAACACGGGAATGTTCATTGCCTTGAAATAATCCGGCGTTACTAAACAGGCTTCCATTAGCGGTATCTGCTCGCGTGGGGGAACAGGCTGTCCGTCAATGACAAACGAAGTCTGCCAGCCGTTGTTGCCAAGCGGCAGACCCGACGCGGCTGCGGCAGACTCAACACCGGGCAGCGCACGAATGTTCTCAAGCAGACGATCGTAGAAAGACGCAGTTGCTTGTTCATTCGTATACTTCTTCTCCGGCAACGAAACACTAAAGCTCGTTAAGTGTTCGTGTGCGAAGCCCGGATTCACTTGCTGAAGCTTGTAAAAGCTCCGGATCATCAGACCGGCGAAGATAAGCACGACGAGAGTAGTCGCAACTTCGGCAACCACCAGCGAGCTCCGTAGCCACTGACGCCCGGTTGTGCCGCGGCCAGTTTCCTTCAGCGTCTCGTGCACGTCGACATCGCCGGCTTGAATGGCGGGAATCAAGCCGAAGAGAATACCGGTGACAAATGAGACGCCAATCGTAAACACCAGCACGGTCCAATCAAGGCCAATCTCGCGCGATCGAGGAATAGCAGTCGGGCTCATATACAAAATGAACTGAACTCCCCAATACGCCAGGAACAGGCCAAGTGCGCCCCCAATCAGTGAAAGCAAAATGCTTTCAGTGAGTAACTGACGAACAATGCGCCAGCGGCTCGCACCAACCGCCGTGCGAACCGCCATCTCTTTCTTCCGAGCGGTGGCCCGGGCCAGCAGCAAGTTGGCGATATTGGCACAGGCAATCAACAAGACAGCCCCCACCACCGCGAAGATCACCCAGAGCGTGCGACGCACGTCAACGACGAAGATTTCCATCAACGGCCGCAGCCTCACACGAGTACCCGCGTTTGTGTCGGGATACTGCTTCTCGAGGTTAGCAGCAATCGTGTTCATATCAGCATCGGCTTGTTCGAACGTCACTCCCGGTTTCAAACGCGCGACGCCATACAAGCCGGGATGATTACCACGACTCTGCCAGCTCAGCTGGCCGGAGAGTTGGCCCACCGGTACCCACATCTCAACGCGGCTCGGATACAAATACGACTGCGGCATGATGCCGATGACCGTGTAGCTCTTGCCGTTGAGAGTGATGGCTTGGTTGAGAATATTCATCTGGCCGCCGAAGCGCCGCTGCCATAAAGGGTAACTCAGCACTACCACGGGCGTGCCGCCGGGCTTGTCTTCTTCATTTGTAAACACGCGACCATGAAGCGCGTTTACGCGCAACACGGAGAACAGATCTGCCGAGACCTGGCCGGTGACGATGCGCTCCGCTTCGCCGGAGCCGGTGAGGTTGTAGCTGGCGCGGTTGTAGACGCCGATTTTTTCAAACGTCTGGTTGTGTGTGCGCCAGTCAGTGAAGTTGGGATAAGAGATCGACATCTCATCAAGCACGGCGCTCTTCTCATTGAGAAATATCAGCCGTTCCGATTCCGGATAAGGCAGCGGACGAATCAACACTGCGTTTACCACGCTGAAGATCGCGGTGTTCGCGCCGATGCCCAGGGCCAGCGCAATGATCACGATGACCGTGACGCCAGGATTTTTCAGCAGCATTCTCACGCCATAACGCACGTCTTGCCAAAGAGTTGATGCCATGATGTGTCTCCTTTGCTTTGCTCCGGAGGAGCAATATGTTTATAGCTTTTGGCTCCCAACCGTTATCGCTCCATAGGAGCGACATGTGCCTCTGCGCTACATCGCGCCCCTAGCGGGGCGCCGCATTTCTTTTTTAACTGCAGGCTATAAACATGTTGCTCCTCCGGAGCAATTCTCACTCGTATCGTAGTGCGATCAGCGGATCGACTTTCGTTGCGCGACGCGCGGGAATGTAACACGCGAGCAGCGCGACGATCGTCAACACAGCAGCGACAACGATGAACGTCGTCGCATCGTTCGGCGTCACGCCGAACAACAACCCACGAATCAAACGCGTCAACGCAAACGCACCGATCAAACCGATCGCCACCCCTGCAAGCGCCAGCATCATTCCCTGCCTGAGCACGAGCTTCAGAACGTCGCTGACTTGCGCGCCGAGCGCCATGCGAATGCCCATCTCCTGCGTGCGCTGCGTTACCGAATGCGACAACAGTCCATAAATTCCAACCGCCGACAGCAACATCGCCAAACCACCAAACAATCCCATCAGCAACATGTTCAGACGGCGCTGCGCCATACTGTCGTCAACAACTTTCTCGAGAGTGCTGACATTTGAAATCGGTTGATTGGGATCGATTGATAAAACAGCCTGGCGCACAGGGCCAACCAGCGACAGCGGATCAACCGTGGTGCGCACCAGAATAGTCATGTCCTGCAACGGCGCCTGCGACGCGGGCAGGTAATAAGCAGGCTCGGACGGAGCTTCGAGCCCCGCGAATCTAACATCGTTCACGATGCCGACGATCTCGAAGGACGTCAAACGTTGATTCCTCCAAATACGGCCCGGCGGTGACGGTCTCATCCGCTGACCCAACGCATTCTCGTTCGGAAAGTAATGCCTGGCGAATGATTCGTTTACAATGGCGACGCCGGGATGGTCCTGATCGTCCTGTGGTGTGAACTTGCGGCCCGCAGCCAGGCGAACGCCGACAGTATCAAAATAATCTGGTCCAACCGGAATGAAGTTCGCTGACAACGATTGCTCAGGCGAGGCAACTCTTCCCTCGATCTGAAACGAGTCGAGCCAATTCGATTGAAGTGGATGATCGTATGCGATGGTCGCACTCTTCACTCCAGGCACCGCAGAGATGCGCTCGAGTAGCTGTTTGTGAAAGTTGTTGATCTGACCCGGCTCTGCATACTTGGTCCACGGAAGTGTCAGCCCGGCCGACAACACACCTTCAGCCCGAAATCCCGGATCGACTTTCTGCAACATCCAAAAACTCTTGATTAAAAGTCCGGCGCCGATCACGAGCATAACCGCAATGCTCACCTGAAACACAACCAGCAACTGACGAAAGCGCAGGCGGCTTGCGCCGGGTCCGGAAGTGCGGCCACTCTGTTCGAGCGTCGTGTGCAGATCCGGCTTCGACGCATGCCACGCGGGTATCAAACCAAAGATCAAACACGTCGCGAGTGAAATCAACATCGTGAATCCGAGCACGCGCAAGTCGAGACTAACTTGCGCGAGACGCGGCACACCTGCCGGAACAAACTGGAGCAATGCCTTCGTGCCCAACGTAGCGATAGCGAGCCCGATGGCAGTTCCGAAGAATGAAAGCAGCAAACCTTCAAGAAAAAACTGCCGCACGAGCCGAGAGCGACCGGCCCCTAGCGCCGCACGGATCGCGATCTCTTTACTTCGACCTGCGTGTTGGGCCAACAACAACCCGGCCACGTTCGCGCACGCAATCAACAGAACGAGACCAACCGCGCCGAGCAAAGTAAACAGCGCGGGCCTGACATTCCCAACCACCTCGTTCATGAATTGGTTGACGATGATTCCCTCGCCTCGATTTTCCTGATGTTCCTGTGCGAGCCGCGCGCCGAGGGTGTCCATCTCTGTGCTGGCTTGTTCGATCGAGACTCCGGGTTTTAGGCGCGCGACAACGCCCAGCACGTGTGCCGATCGCACTCCGGCCCACTCTGGCGTGAAAGACATTGGCGTCCAGAATTGTTGTTGCTGCTCGTCAAACGTAAGGTGTCCGGACGTGGTGGGCCATGCGGGATAGAGTCCGGAAGGCATCACCCCGACAACTGTGTGGTTCGTTCCATCGAGTGTGATGCTGCGGTTGATGATGTTCCTGTCACCGCCGTAGCGACCTTGCCAGTAGGGATAACCGAGTATTACCACTCGTCCCTTTCCGGGTTCATATTCTTCCGGCAGAAAAGCACGACCCAGAATTGGATCGACTCCGACGACCGCGAAATAACCCGCACTCACTCTGGCGCCGGTGATTTGCTCTGGTTCACCGTCACCGGTGAGCGTCAGTGAATTGCCGCCGAATGCAGCCACGTCCTGAAAGACGGTGTTCTGTTTCTTCCAGTCGAAGAAGTTTGCGGGTGCGACGCGCCAGCGCCCGTGTGTCGGAACATTCTCCCAGAGCGACACCACGCGATCGGGTTCGCGGTACGGCAGCGGGTTGAGCAACACTGCATTGACGACACTGAAGATCGCGGTGTTTGCACCGATGCCCAACGCGAGCGTGAGCACAGCGATCGCGGTCACACCCGGATGCTTCAGAAGCATTCGCAGGCCGTAGTTCAAATCCTGGAAGAGTGTATTTATCATTTTGTGCCTTTTGTGCCTTTTTGTGGCTCTATTCGTACCGCAGTGCAACCAGTGGATCGACCTTCGTCGCGCGTCGCGCTGGAATGTAACAAGCCAGCAACGCGACACCCGCGAGCAGCAACGGCACCGCCACAAATGTCAACGGATCAACAGCCTTCACACCAAACAGCAACGAGCTCATCAAACGCGTCAGTGCAAGCGCGGCAGCGATACCGATCGCGACGCCGAGCAACGTGAGCGCCATTCCCTTCCGCAACACGAGAAACAGGATGTTGCGCGTAGTCGCACCCAACGCCAGACGCACGCCGATCTCGCTCGTGTGTTGCGTGACGAAATAAGCCAGCACACCGTAAATCCCAAGCGACGCGAGCAATAGCGCGAGCCCGGCAAACGCAACCAGCATGATCATTCCCATGCGCCGCTCCGCAGCCTCTGTGCCCAGCAACTCCGCCATCGTCGCTACGTTTGAAATTGGCTGGTCCGGATCGACTTCGCGAATGATCTGTCGCACTGACCCAACGAGGTTCGACGTGTCGCCTGAAGTGCGAATCGCAAGATCACGCGGTATAAAAAAGGGCCAGTCGGTGATCTGCTGGTAAGGCAAATACATCTCGGCCTTCACCGGCTCGTCCAGGCCCATCTGACGGATGTCCGCCACGATTCCGACGATCTGTTTCCACTGTTTTCCCGGCTCGTTAGGATTGCCAATCTTCAAACGGCGTCCGAGCGCGTTCTCGCCCGGCCAATACTGCCGCGCCATCGTCTGGTTGATGATCACGACCGGCATCGATTGTTCGTTGTCGCGATCGTCGAAATATCTTCCTGCGCGCAGCGGGATTTTCATCGTCTTCAGATAATCGGCACTAACCTGGCGATGATTCGCGTCGTAAGCCATTCCGGGAATCGGCGATTTGATCCCTTCCGGATAAAAGCCGCTGGTTCCACCTTTCCACGACAGTGGGACGGAGGTGCTGTAACCCGCTGAAACTACTCCGGGCAGATTCTCGACGCGTTCGATCACTTGCCGATAGAAGTTGTTGCGGAGCTGTGGCTCCTCGTATTTCTCCGGCGGCAGCACGGTCCGCATCGTCAAAACTTTTTCAGGCTCGAGCACTGAATATTGCCCGAAGATCTGAAACAATGTTTGGATCAGCAGCCCCGCGCCGATCAGCAGTACGAGCGACAGCGCGACTTCAAAAACTATCATCGTGCTGCGCAAACGTCCGGTCGAAGTCATGCGCGTGCTGCTTTGTTTCAACGCTTCGTTCAGATCGACTTTGGCGGCTTGCAGCGCGGGTACGAGGCCAAAGATGATTCCGGTAATGATCGAGATCAGGATCGTGAATAAAAGGATGCGCGTATCGAGCTTCAAACTCGTCGCTAAGCTCATCTCTTCGGGAACGAGTCCCTGTAGAAACGTAAAGCTCCAGTAGGCCAGCAGCGTTCCGAGCACGCCCGCGACGAGCGAGAGCAGCAAGCTCTCGGTCAGTAGTTGTCTGACAACTGTCGGCCGTCCTGCGCCGAGCGCCATGCGCAGCGCGATCTCCCTCCGACGACCGACGGCACGAGCTAAAAGAAGTCCGGCAACATTCGCGCATGCGATCAGCAGTACGAAAGCAACTGCGACCAGCAGCACGACGAGCGAACCACGAGCCTCGCCCGCGATCTGATCGCGCATCGGCATGACCACTGCGCCCAACTTCCCATCAAACGTTTCGCCGGGATGGTCGGTCGCAATTCGTCGCATCACTGCGTTCATGTCGGCCTGTGCTTGCGACAAGACAACGCCTGGCTTCAAACGCGCTACAACGTTCAGATAGTGTCCACCGCGATTCGCAAGTTGCTCTTGGTCCAGCGCCAACGGCACCCACAAACGAACTTCGCTTTGGAGAAACTGAAAATTGGTGGGCATGACCCCGACGACCGAATGCTTCTCTCCGTTTAGCTGAATGTCGCGATTGAGGATGCGGGCGTCGCCGCCGTAGCGAGATTGCCAAAGGCTGTAGCTCAGTACGACGACCTTGTTCGATCCGGGTCGATCTTCTTCCGGCAGAAAACTGCGACCGAGCAGTGGTTGCACACCAAAGAGCGGAAAGAAGTTGGCGGTCACTCCAAATGCGGTGACGCGTTCAGGCTCGCCGTCGCCGGTGAGGTTGAAACTCATCTCGGCAGTCGCGGCCATGTCTGAGAACGATTGGTTCTGATTTTTCCAATCGACGTAATTTGCGGGCGCAGGGGTGTTTCGCGGGAAGCCGGCGAAAGCCGCATCTTCCCAAACGATCACCAACTGATCCGGATCTTTGAACGGCAGCGGTCTTAGTAAGACCGCATTAACGACGCTAAAGATCGCGGTGTTTGCGCCGATGCCAAGCGCAAGCGTCACCAAAGCAATAACCGTAAACCCGGGCCGTTTCACCAACCCCCGAACTGCATAGCGAATATCTTTGATTAACGTTTCCATCAGATTACTTCCAATTCCCCATTTTGTTCTTTTGCTCCGAAGGAGCAACATGTTTATAGCTTTCGATTTCATCCGCTTCTCGCTCCGTTAGGAGCGACATGTGCGGCTTACATTGCGCTCCTGACGGAGCGCCGAACTATTGGAATCAGCGCTATAAACATTTTGCTCCTCCGGAGCAAAGATCCCTTTTGTGCTTTTTGTGCCTTTTTGTGGCCTCATTCATACCTGAGTGCTACTAACGGATCGACTTTCGTGGCGCGTCGGGCGGGGATGTAACACGCCAGCAACGCCACTGCGACCAGCACAACGACAACGACCGTGAACGTCAAAGGATCCGTCGCGCTGACACCAAACAGCAGACTCTTCAACACACGCGTGGCGGCGAGTGCGAGCGCTAAACCAATTCCAGCGCCGATCAGAACCAGGACCAGCCCTTGTCCAACAATGAGCTTGAGTATGTCTCGCTGCTCCGCGCCGAGCGCGATGCGAATACCAATCTCGTGCGTGCGTTGCGCCACGGAGTAAGCGATCACGCCGTAGATCCCAATCGCTGCCAGCAACAGCGCGCCCCCACCGAAGACACTCAGCAACACCGCAATCATCCGATCAACAGCAAGCTGACCGCCGATACGTTCAGTCATCGTTTGCACTGAAAACACCGGCACGTCTTTATTCAAAGCACGCATCTCGTTGCGTAGTGGTCCAACCAGCGACGTTGGATCTCCAGCCGTCCGCACCATCAGCGTCATACCTGATTGATACTCCTGGCCCAACGGAATGTAGATGAATGGCAACGGTTGCTCGCGCAGGTTTCGATAGCTCGCCGTCTGTGCGACGCCGATGATTTCACTGAGGGGCGCCTCGGATCCGAGTCGCAGACGTTTACCGACTGCGTTTCCACCGTAGTAACGCCGGGCCAGTTCTTCATTCACAATCACAACGGGAGAACTGCCTTCACGATCCTGCGCGTTGAAATCGCGTCCCGCGACCAGGGGAATGCCCATCGTGCTGAAGTAATTCAACCCGATGACATTCGTGTTGAGCTCAGTGTCTTCGTTCGGCTGCGGTTGATAACCTTCCAAGTCGACACCACGCCGCTGCCCGCCGCCGCTGATAGGAGCGATGCGCGTTAACGTAACGGATTGAACACCGGGAAGACTGCCGATGCGTTCGACTGTCTGTTGGTAGAAAGCCTGGCCCTGTTGTTTATTGAGACTCGCGCCACGCGTTTCCATCGAAGCGATGAGAAGATTCTGCGCCGTGAAGCCGGGATCAAAACTAAGCGCGTGTTGCAAGCTGCGCACGAACAACGCAGCGCCAACCAGCAGGACCAGCGATAGCGCTAGCTGCGAAATCACCAGCACGTCGCGCAAACCGAGACGACGCAGACGTTGACCGTGCGCGCTCTCATCTTTCAACGACGGGACGAGATTCTGCCGGCTCGCTTGCAGCGCCGGCGCCAGTCCAAACAACATTCCGGTGATCAACGTCACGCCCAACGTGAAGACAAGCACACGCCAATCGAGACTGAGGTCGAGGCCGCTCGCTTCGTTGGCGGGAAAGAACCCGGGCAACATCCGGCTGGTCCATTGCGTCGCGATTAGACCAGCCACTCCGCCAAGTAGCGCAAGCAAGAGACCCTCAGTCAACAACTGCCGCACGAGCCGTGCACGGCTTGCACCTAACGCCAAACGAACAGCAATCTCCCTGCGTCGCGCAGACGCACGCGCCAACAACAGATTCGCAACGTTTGCGCACGCGATCAGCAGCACCAATCCAACCACTGAAAACAGCAGTATCGACACACGCCAGATTCCGACTTGCGCCGACGGCTCAACGCGTGACTCACGCGCCACGGTGACAGGTCGCGGCTCATTTGGCCGCGCGAGTGTTCCCAGGTTCGTTTCGGGATAAGCCTGCGCGAGACGCGCGGCGATCGTCGTCAACTGCGTCTGCGCCTGTGCAACAGTAACGCCTGGCTTGAGCCGCCCGATCACTGCGATGCCACGATTGCCTCGCTCCTCATCGGGATCCATCGGTAACCAAAACTCAGGCGGCAGCCCTAGACGTAGCCCACGAAAACCAGGATCGGTGACACCGACAATCGTGTAAGGCTTGGCGTTGAGTGTGAGCGTTTGGCCCACGACGTTTGGGTCAGAGCTAAAGCGTCGTTGCCAGAGCCCATCGCTGATCACGACTGACTGTTCGTCTGCCGGTTGCAGAGTGCGTCCGAGCTGTGCTTTGACACCGAGGACGTCAAAATAATTTGGGGTGACAGCGGCGCCTCGCAATCTTTCAGCTTCACTTCCTCCGGTAGCGTTCAGCACGGCCTGATCGGACGCGGCGAGATTTTCAAAGACGTCGGCCTGATCGCGGAAATCGACGTAGTCAGGATAAGACGAGCCGCCATACAAGCCGCTGCTGTAGTCGCTCGTGTAAACCGCGACGACTCTTTCCGGATCTTTAACGCCGGTCAGTGGTCGTAAAATCAGACCATTGATGAAGCTGAAGATCGTCGTGTTCGCGCAAATGCCAAGAGCGAGCGCAAGCATCGCCAGCACCGTGAAACCCGGCGCCTTGGCGATCATTCGTAGACCGTATCGGAGATCCTGGAGAATGGTCATTCGGAGTTCCTCTTGAGTAACACCGCGGGAATGGCAAATATAGCCACGGATTACACGGATAAAAATCGGATAAAATCCGGATTTAAATCCGTGTCATCTGTGGTCACCTCAGCGCTTCCAACGGGTCGATCTTGGCTGCCCGGCGTGCGGGGACGAAACACGCCACGAAAACGACTGCCAGCAACACCAGCACGACGCCAACAAACGTCATCGCGTCCACTGGCTTGACGCCAAACAGCAGCGTCGTCATGTAACGCGTGACCGCAACGGCGCCGGCGATTCCGATTCCAATTCCGATCACAGCCAGCAACATCGCACGCTTCAACACCAGTTTGAGCACGTCACCCACCTGCGCACCCAACGCCATGCGCACACCGATCTCGTGAGTCCTTCGCGTCACGTAGTAAGAAGTGACGCCGTAAATACCAAGCATCGCGAGCAGCATCGCCACTCCGGCAAAAGCACTCATCAGCAACATCGGTATGCGCCGGGGCGCCGCCGAGGTCGAAACGACATCATTCAACGTCTTCAAGTTGTAAATCAGCACTTGCTTTTCGACGCTGCGAATCGCTTGACGCACCGCCCCCGCGAACGCAGTGGGCTCGCCCGTAGTGCGCACAACCAGCGAGAGACTGCCCCACCCCGGATCCTGTGCGTGAGGCACATACATCTGGCTCTCAGCTTCTTTATCGAGCGCTCCCTTCGTGTCGCCAACTACGCCGACAACTTCACGCGCGAATTTTTCGTCGCGCCAGATCGTGAAGTGGCGGCCAATCGGACTCTCACCGGGCCACAACCGTCGCGCCATCGTTTCATTCACGATCACGACCTTCGTGTTTTGTAAGTTGTCCTGATCCGTGAAAGTGCGTCCGGCCTTCAAAGGAATCTGAAGTGTTTGAAAGTAATCAGGTGTGACTGGCATGTACATTGCAGTTGACGACTCATTCGGTGTCATCGGGCGGCCTTCGAGAATGAGGCTGCGCCCCACGTTGAACGTGTCGCCGCCCAGCGGAAGGCTGAGCGTCGCTCCGGCTGATTGCACACCCGGAGTCGCTTTCACCCGGTCGATTAAGTGTTCGAAAAGTTGCCGGCGCCGTTCAGCCTCCTCGTAATTCTTCCATGGCAAACCCAAACGCATCGTCAGGACGTTGTCCGGATTGAATCCCGGATCGATTTCTCTCAGGTGCAGAAAACTCTTAATCAGCAGTCCTGCGCCTGCAAGCAGGATGAAGGAGAGCGCGATCTCAGAAATGATCAGCAGACCGCCAACTCGATTGCGCCCGCCAGTGTCTGAACCACGTTGCCCGCTGTCCTTGAGTGTCTCGTTGAGATTCGGCCGCGAAGTTTGGAGGGCGGGAAAGAGTCCGAACATCAATCCGGCCAGGATCGTCACGCTTAATGTGAAGCCAAACACTTGCCAGTTGATCGCGATCTCGTCGAGGCGTGGAGTATTTGGCGGAATGATCGCTATCAGCAGCTTGATCAACCAGAGACTTAATCCGAGTCCCAACAGACCACTTACTAAAGAAAGCAAGACACTCTCAGTTAACAGTTGCCGGATAACGCGCAGACGACTGGCGCCGAGCGCCGTGCGCACGGCGATCTCTTTTTGCCGCGATGCTGCACGGGCAAGCAGCAGGTTCGCAACGTTCGCGCATGCAATTAACAGCACGAAAGCCACTGCCCCCAACAAAATCAAAAGCGACGTTCGCAACTCTCCAACCAGACGCTCGCGGAGCTCGATGAGTTGAACGCTCCAGCCGGAATTCGTTTCAGTATAGTTCTGGGCCAGGCGTTGATTAATCGTATCCATTTCCGCTTGTGCCTGGGCCATTGGAACGTTCGATTTCAAGCGCGTGACAACTTCCAGGTAACGATTATCGCGTCGTTCTTCTGCCGGATTGACTGCATACGCCCACCATACCTCTGTGTCGTTGGGATAAGTGAAACCGGGAGGCATGATCCCAACGATAACGGTATCGCCGCCAAGGTTCACCTTGCGGTTCAGCACGTCAGGTGATCCGCCAAACTTTCGTTGCCAGAGGCCATAACTAATCACGGCAGGCTCGCTGGCTGGCTTAAAATCGTCTGGCTGAAGCAGCCGGCCATGGATTGGATTAGTGCGGAAGAGCGGAAAGAAGTCAGGCATCACAGACGTTGCACGCACGCGTTCCGTTTCATCACCAAGCGTCAGAGAGAGCGCAGTCGAGCTAAAACCGGCAATCTGTTCGAACGACTGACTTTGCTTTTTCCAGTCATCGATGTCAGGCAGTGACATGTTGCTCTGCGTGATTCCCTGCCGCGGATTGACGCCTTCAAGCAAAACGATCCGTTCCGGCTCAGGGAATTGCAGCGGCCGCAACAGCATGGAATTGACGACAGTGAACATCGCCGTCGTCGCGCCGATACCGAGTGCGAGCGTTGAGACGGCGATCACTAAGAAACCGGGTCGCTTAAGAAAACTGCGAACACCGTAACGGAGATCTTGAATTAAGGTTTCCATGATTTTGATCAATCCCATCTACAGATTGCGGAGATTCAATCTGTGAAATCTGTGGATTACCGTAATGCTTCTAACGGGTCGATCCTCGCGGCCCGGCGTGCGGGCACAAGACACGCAACCAGGACCACAGCCACTAACACGATCGCGACGCCAACAAACGTCATCGCGTCCACTGGCTTGACGCCAAACAGCAGCGTCGTCATGTAACGCGTCACCGCAACGGCGCCGGCAATTCCAATTCCGATACCGATCACTGCCAGCCACATCGCACGCTTCAGCACGAGTTTGAGCACGTCGCCGACCTGAGCACCGAGTGCCATGCGTAAGCCGATCTCGTGGGTCCTTTGCGTCACGTAGTAAGAAGTGACTCCGTAAATACCAAGCATCGCGAGCAGCATCGCCACTCCCGCAAAAGCACTCATTAGCACCATCGGTACGCGCCGCGGCGCCGCCGAGTTTGAAACGACGTCATTCATCGTCTTCAAGTTGTAAGTCGGCACTCCCTTGTCGATAGCGCGAATCGCTTCGCGCACGGAACCCGCCATCGATGTCGGCTCACTCGCCGTGCGTGCGACTAACGACAAGGTACCCCAGCCCGCATCCTGTGCGTAAGGCACATAAACCGCTGGTCCAGTTTCCTGGTCGATTGCCTGCTTTGTGTCGCCGGCTACGCCGACAACTTCACGCGGAAACTTTTCGTCGCGCCAGACGGTGAAGCGCCGGCCAACCGGACTTTCACCCGGCCACAACTGTCGCGCCATCGTTTCATTCACAATCGCGACTTTCGTGTTCTGCATGTTGTCCTGATCGGTGAAATTCCTTCCGGCTTTCAACGGGATCTGAAGTGTTTGAAAGTAATCAGCCACGATCGGGAGGTGCTGCGCATTGGATTCCTCATCGGGTGTCATCGGACGGCCTTCGAGAATGATCCCGCGCCACACCTGGAACGTGTCGCCGCCAAGCGGAAGGCTGAGCACTGCTCCGGCTGACTGCACGCCGGGAGTAGCTTTCACCTGTTCGAGAAGTTGCTTGTAGATCTGTGCGCGCGGCTCGCCCTGCTTGTATTTGCCCGGCGGCAAACTTATACGCATTACGAGAACGTTGTCAGGATTGAATCCGGGATCGATCTCCCGGAGATGCAGGAAGCTTTTGATCAGCAATCCAGCGCCTGCAAGCAAGATGAAGGAGAGCGCTATCTCAGAAACGATGAGCAGACTGCCAACTCGATTGTGCCGGCCCGTCTCTGATCCACGTTGGCCACTGTCTTTGAGCGTCTCGTTGAGATTGGGCCGCGACGTTTGCAACGCTGGAACGAGTCCAAACGAAAGACCGGCGAGGACTGTTACACCTAACATGAATCCAAACACTCGCCAATCCATACTAACCTCGTTGAGTCGTGGAGTATTTGGCGGGCTAATGGCGATCAGCAACTTGATCAGCCAAAGACTCAACGCAAGACCTACCACACCACTCACTAGCGAAAGCATCACGCTCTCAGTCAGCAGTTGCCGGATCACGCGCATCCGGCTCGCGCCAAGTGCAGTGCGTACTGCAATCTCTTTTTGCCGGGCCGCTGCCCGCGCAAGCAGGAGGTTGGCAACGTTCGCGCATGCGATTAATAAAACGAAAGCCACCGCGCCCAGCAGGATCAGCAACGACGGTTTCAAATTGCGTACAAGACGCTCACGCAGCTCTGTTAGTCGAACGCTCCAGCCGCTGTTTGTATCAACGTAGTTTTGTGAGAGGCGGCTGTTGATCGTTTCCATCTCCGCCTGTGCCTGCGACAGTGAGACGCCGGGTTTCAAGCGAGTGACAACCGACACGTAACGATTGTCACGCGGCTCGGTAGCGGGATCCATCAGAAACGGCGTCCACAATTCTGAGTCTCCCGGATAGGTGAAGCCGGCGGGCATGATTCCCACGATGGTCGTGGGCTTCCCACCTAACGTCACTTTGGTGTTCAGCACATCCGTCCCGCCAAAGCGTCGCTGCCATAAGGCATGACTGATCACTACCACCGGCTCGCTACCGGCCTGCATGTCGCCCGCCTGCACTGCGCGGCCACTGAGCGGATTGGTTTTGAAGAGTGGAAAAAATTCAGCCGACACATCAGTCGCGCGCACGCGTTCAACTTCGTCGCCGGTGCTCAGGAAATCGCCGCCAGTGACAAAGGCGGCGATCTGTTCGAATGACTGGCTCTGCTTTTGCCAATCCACGATGTCAGGCACGGACATGTTGCTCTGCGTGATTCCCTGCCTCGGATTGACGCCTTCAAAGAGCACGATTCGTTCGGGCTCCGGGAATTGCAGCGGCCGCAACAGCACCGAATTGACCACGGTGAACATCGCGGTCGTCGCACCGATACCGAGTGCGAGAGTTGAGATGGCAATCACTAAGAAACCGGGCCGCTTAAGAAAACTGCGAACACCGTAGCGGATATCTTTGAGTAAGTTTTCCATAGGTCATTTCCAATTGCCGATTGAGGTAGTGTCTTGGTTTGAAATATTTCTCTGCGTAATCTCTGCGTCCTCTGCGTCTCTGCGGTTTACTGGCTTTACGTCTGCATTCACCGCCGAGACGCAGAGGACGCAAAGATTACGCAGAGATGAAATTAGACACCACTCGATTTGATCCAACCCTGCTCCTTCGGAGCAAAAATGAATTATTCGTTTCTGAGTGCTACCAATGGCTCGACTTTCGTGGCGCGACGCGCCGGCACGTAAGACGCGATCAGTGCAACGCCCACGAGCAACAACGACACGACACCAAACGTCCACGGATCGGTTGCACTCACTCCGTAAAGCACACTCGTGATCGCGCGTGTCGCGAGATACGCGCCAAACAGACCAATCGCGGCACCGATGATCGTCAGCTTCAATCCATGACCAAGCACCAGTCGCAGCACGTCACCCAACTGTGCTCCGAGCGCCAATCGAATTCCAATCTCGTGCGTGCGCTGCGCCACTGCATACGACGTGATCCCGTAAACTCCGATCGCGGAAAGCATCAGCGCCACCAGACCAAAAACGCCGAGCACAGTCGCGGCAACCTTCGGCGGAAACAACGCCAGCTTCATGTGTTCAGTCAACGTTTTGACCTCGAAGAGCGGCAGGTTTGCATCGAGTGAATGCACCTGGCTGCGCACAGGCGCGATGAGCGCACCAGGATTACTCTTCGTGCGCACTATTAAAATGCCGCTCGATGAGTAGGCCTGGCTCATCGGCCTCCAGACAAAGGAGCGCGGGTCTTCAGCAATGTTGAAGTACTTGCCGTCTTTCGCCACGCCCACGATGCGACGAAGTGGTCTATCCGGCCCCCCAAAGCTGAAACGCTTACCGATCGCTTCGGCACTGTTTTGCAGCTCGGGCAGCAAACGCCGCACGAACGTTTCGTTGACAACGGCGACAGCTTCGGATTTCTCCTGGTCCTGCTCGCTGAATTCACGCCCGTGCAGAATCGGAGTGGTCATTGTTTTGAAATAACCTGGACCAACGCTGGCCACCATCGCGAGCGGAGCGTTTTCTCCTCGTTCGGCAGGCTTTCCTTCGATAAAAATATTGTTACTGTTAAAGTTGAGACTGAGTGGTATGTAATTCGAGACTGTTGCTGATTCGACTCCGGGCAACGACTGCACACGCTCCGTGAGCTGCTTGTAGAACTGTTGTCCGCGCGCATCGTCGTATCCCTGTAAACCCAGATCGAAGGACATCGTTAACCCGTTTTGCGGATCGAAACCCGGGTTCATCGTTTGCAGTTGCTGAAGTGTGCGGACG
Organism: uncultured Acidobacteriota bacterium; assembly: GCA_963826255.1. Classification (GTDB taxonomy): domain Bacteria; phylum Acidobacteriota; class Blastocatellia; order Pyrinomonadales; family Pyrinomonadaceae; genus PSRF01. The sequence goes on along the minus strand of CAWGWK010000002.1, from coordinate 1,619,931 downwards.
ACGAGCCCGGCTGCGATCAGGACGACGAGTGAGATCGCGATCTGTGCGACGACCAGAACACTTCGCAAACGTGTTCTCGAAGCGCCGCCTTGAGCGGCCGTCTCTTTCAACGACTGTGTGAGGTTGGGACGGGTCGCTTGTAATGCAGGGGCCAGTCCGAAGATTGCGCCCGCTACGAGCGATACCGCCAGAGAGAACAGCAGCACTCTCCAATCAACTTCGATATCGAGCGCGAGTGGAAAATCGATAGGCGGCTTGAGTGCCAACAACACTTTCAAGATCCACAGAGCGAGCAACACGCCCGCAGCGCCACCTACGAATGAAAGCAGAATGCTTTCCGTGAGCAGTTGTCGTATCAACCGGAGACGATTGGCGCCCATCGCTATCCGAATTGCGATTTCGCGGCGTCGATCGGTTGCGCGCGCCAGCATGAGACCGGCGAGGTTCGTGCACGTCACCAGCAGTACGAGACCAACCGCCGCCATCATGACCCAGGTGAAGCTGACCACCGCTCCACGCAGATCGGGAAGGATGAATCCCGGAGGTTCAACTTTGATTGACTGTCCTTCGTTGTCATCCGGATATTCTTTGGCGAGTTGCTGGCTGAGCAGGTTGAGTGAGGCTTCTGCTTGTCGTGCATTGACGCCCTCTTTGAGACGTCCAACACCGAAGAAGTTTTTGGAGTTGCGCTCGTCAAGCCAGGTAGCGCCGGGCTCGGCCCATTCCATCATCGAAGCCGGCAACCAGATCTCGGGCGAGTAAACAAACTCCGTCCCTTTAAAACCTTCAGGCGCGATGCCGATAACGCGAAACTGATGATTGTTGAGGAGGACGTCCTTGCCGACGAGGTTTGGATCCCCGCCGAAGCGCCGCTGCCACGAATCGTAGGCGAGTACCACCACTGGATGCGATAGTTTTGTCTGGTCTTCCTCGGGAAGAAAAGTGCGGCCGTGGATCGCCTTGACGTTAAGAACGTCGAAGTAATTTCCGGAAACTTCATAGCCCCAGATTCGCTCGTTACCGCCGTCGCGACTCAAACTCAACGGAACGAAGCGATAGACCAGCAATCCCGAGAGGACGTCATTGCGATCGCGAAAGTCCTTGTAGTTCGGATACGAGAAGGCCGACATCGAATCGTCTTTGCCTCTCACTGCTACCGAAACAATCTGGCCCGGATCTCCGACCGGCAACGAACGCAGCAGCACCGTGTTCACGAGACTGAAGATCGCGGTGTTGGCGCCGATACCGAGCGCGAGCGTGATCACGGCAATCGCGACAAACCCCGGCCGCTTGAGCAAACCTCGTATCGCGTAACGAATGTCTTTAATTAGTGAGTCCATATTCATAAATCCATCCACAGATTGCGCAGATTCTTTCTGTGTAATCTGCGTAATCTGTGGATTGCCTTTCATTCATATCTCAGCGCTACCAGTGGCTCGACCTTCGTCGCCTTGCGTGCGGGTAAGTAACACGCGAGCAGCGCGACCAACGTCAGCAACACAGGAATCACCGTAAACGTCAAAGCATCGGTCGTGCTTACGCCGTAAAGAAAGCTCGCCAACAGTCGCGTCACCATCGCCGCAACAATCAACCCCAGCACGAGCCCTGCGACAACGAGCGTCATTCCCTGTCGTAACACCATTCTGAAAACGTCACCCGGGCTCGCACCGAGCGCAACCCGAATGCCCATCTCTCGCGTGCGTCTTGATACGGCGAACGACATCACGCCATACAAACCAATCGACGCCAGCAACAACGCGAGACCGCCAAAGACAGCGATCAGGATCGCGCCCATGCGCGCGGCGTAAAGTGAGTTCGTGACGCGATCGCTCATTAATTCAGGGTTGACGAGCGGCAGGTTCTTCTCGAGTGCTTGTGTTTCGTTACGAATCGCAGCAGCGACAGTCGATGGATCGACTGTGGTGCGCACGTGCAGCGTCATTCCCGTCTCGTGATTCTGTTGCAACGGCACGTAGGCGACGGGCGTCGGGGCTTCGCCCAGACTGAAATACTTGCTGGTACGCACGACGCCAACGATTTCACGCCATGGTCCTTCCGGACCGCTAAAGCTTAAACGCTTGCCCACCGGATCTTCCGACGGAAAATGCCCGCGCACGAATGCTTCGTTAACGATCACCACTTTCGGATGATCTTCAGTGTCCTGTGCATTGAAGTCGCGCCCCTGCATCAGACCGATGCCCATAGTCTGAAAGTAGCGCGGTCCGATCACGTTTGAGCTCACTGACTGGTCGTCTCCCGGAGCCGCGCCTGCGCCATCGCTGCGAAATTGATTGTCGGAGCCCGCACGTCCTTCAATCAACAAGCTGCGTACGGAGGAACCGCCGCTGACCGCTGCGATGCGTGCGAGGCTCGCAGACTCGACTCCGGGAATCGCTTCGACTCGTTCGACCACCTGGCGATAAAACTCACGCCCCTGAGATCTCGTGTAACGAAGCAGATTGATGTTGAGTGGAAGTGTGACGATCTTTTCCGCGTCAAAACCGGGATCGATCGTCCGTGCCTGTTGCAAGCTGCGCAGAAACAGCCCGGCAGCGATCAGCAGCACAACTGACAGCGCGACCTGCGTGATCACGAGTAGGTTTCGCAAACCGAACGTCCTCGTTCGTTCGAAGAACGCGGCTGCATCGTCTTTCAACGCCGGAACCAATGCTGGTCGCGATGCACGCAACGCAGGCGCGAGTCCAAATACGATACCAGCGAGGAGTGATAGTCCCAAGGTAAACAGAAGCACACGCGTATCGATCGAGAATTGAGGAGTGATCGGCAAAGCGCCGGTTGGTGGAGGCGCAGCGCGCAAGGAACGTGCGGTCCACCACGCGAGCAACAATCCCGCAGCGCCTCCAATCGTTGCGAGCAGCACGCCTTCGGTTAGCAGTTGGCGGACGATCCGCCACCGAGTCGCGCCGATAGCCAGACGCACCGCGATCTCTTTAGTGCGTGCTGAGCTGCGCGCGAGCAAAAGATTCGCGACGTTGGCACACGCAATCAACAGCACGATTCCGACAACTGCCATCAGCAAACGTGCGACTGACGAGAGTTGTTGTCTTCCTGCCGGGTCGGAGCCTGCACTGAACGCGGAAACCGAAACTCCACGATTCCGGTTTGTTTGCGGGTAAGCCTCTTCGAGTTGTTTGGTGATGAGAGCAAGCGAACCTTGCGCCTGTTCCACAGTCACACCCGGCTTCAACCTGCCGACGGCGTAGAGCCAGCGATTGCCGCGCACGTTGAGCAAGTCAGGATTCATCTCACCGGAATATCCGGCGCGCGGCGGCCGCATCGTCGCCTGCATCATTAGCGGCACGTACAGATCGCGCACGACGCCAAGCTGCAAACCGTCAAAGCCCGCGGGCAGGACTCCGATGACCGTAAAATTATTTCCGTTCAAGAGAAGCTGTCGTCCGACTACGTTTGGATCGCCGGCAAAACGCCGCTGCCACAGACCCTGGCTGATCACCGCGACAGGATGCGCGCCGGGAGTCTTGTCGTCTTCAGTTGTGATCACGCGGCCTAACTGCGCGCGCACACCGAGCATGTCGAAGAAGTTTCCGGACACGATTGCGCCGTTGACCAGGTCGGTTTGATCGCTGCTGTTAAGACTGGCTCCGATCCCGCCCCACGCGATCAGACCATCGAACACGTTGTTCTGATCGCGCAACGCAGCGTAGTCAGGATAGGAAAAGACGCTGCCCGGTGGTCCATTGAAAACGAACACGAGCCGTTCTGGATCGGCGACAGGAAACGGGCGCATTAGCGTGGCATTCACCACACTGAAGATCGCCGTATTTGCACCGATGCCAAGCGCCAGCGTCAACACCGCAATCGCGGTAAACCCCGGCCGTTTGAGCAAGCTACGAATTCCGTAGTGAAGATCTTTGATTAATGTATCCATATCAACAAATCCATCCACAGATTTCACAGATTTCTGTGTAATCTGCGTAATCTGTGGATAACCTTTCATTCGTATCTCAGAGCCACGAGTGGATCCACTTTCGTCGCACGTCGCGCGGGCAGGTAACACGCCACCAGCGCCACCGCCACAAGTAACGTCGGCACGAGAATGAATATCGTTACGTCGTACCCACTCACACCAATCAACAGCGATGACAAAACCTTCGCCAGCGCCAACGCCAGCAACAAGCCGATCCCGACACCGACTGCCGCCAGCCTCATACCTTGTCGCGTAATCATCTTCATCACGTCAGCACGGTTCGCTCCGAGCGCCATGCGAATGCCAACCTCGCGCGTTCGTTGCGAAACGATGTAAGCCATCACACTGTAAAGCCCCACCGCGCTCAACAGGATCGCGACCACGCCGAACGCGAGTGAAAAACTCGCGGCCATGTTCGGCGCCCAGAGCGCGTAAGTCTTGTGGTCGTCCATCGTCTTGACTGCGAACACCGGCACACGACGATCAAGCGCCTGCACTTCGCTGCGAATTGCGCCCACAAGACTGCGTGGGTCGACACTCGCGCGCGTCACCAGTGCCATCGTGCTCGGCCGTCGCTGGGCCATCGCAAAGTAGATGAACGGCTTCGGATCTTCGGCGAGTGTGCGGTACTTTCCAGTCTTGACCACGCCGACAACTTCCAAAGGATCGCGACTGTCAGCGCCAAGGAAAATGCGTTTGCCCACTGCGCTCTCTCCGGGCCAGAGCGTCTGGGCCATTCTTTGATTGATGATGACGACGCGTTGAGTTTTTTGCTGATCTCGATCGTCGAAGTCGCGACCCTCGAGAATGGGGATCTGCATCGTGTTGAAGAACCCCGGGGTAATGACATTCGTCATGATGCTGCGGCCGGCAGTTCCACGCGCAAGCGTCTCACCCTCTTTGAGAACCGGACCAGTGGAATTGGAGCTGTCTCCGAGTGGAAGCGTTCGCGACATTGCCGCAGCTTCAACTCCCGGCACGTGCGAAACGCGCTCGACAACCTGCCGGTAGAAATTCCTCGCCTGCTCGTCGTCGTAACCAATCAACTGTGGACTCAACGAAACGATTAGCCCCTGACGATTGTCAAAACCCGGATCCATCGTCTGAGCCTTGCGAAAACTCTTGATGAACAGTCCACCACAAACGAGCACCACGAGGGAAAGTGACACCTGGGCCACGACGAGCATGTTTCTCAGACCGAACGCCCTTCGCTTTCCTCTTTGTGCCGCTTCCGGATCGCCTTTCAGCACCGGAACTACATCCGGATTCGACGACTGCCATGCAGGAGCGAGCCCAAACACGAGACCAGTGCCGAGTGAAATAATCAACGTAAAGACCAGGGCGCGCGAATCAAGCGCGAAGAAGCCGGGGATGAAGTTGTACTCGAGAACGGGAATGAAGCCTTCCATCAGATCGCTGACCCAGAAGGCGAGTAACAAACCGAGGGCGCCACCGGCTACCGAAAGCAAGAGGCTCTCGGTCAGAAGTTGGCGAATCAAACGCGCGCGATTTGCGCCCAACGCCAGACGTATCCCGATCTCCTTCCGGCGTGCCGCAGCTCTTGCCAACATGAGATTGGCGACGTTAGCGCACGCAATAAGAAGAATCAGCCCGGCAATAGCCATGGCCATCGCACCCGCGCTTTTGAACACGCCGCCCATGTCTTCAAAGCGGCCATCAACCTCGCCCATAACTTTCGCCTGCGTGTTACTTGCGCGCTCGTCCGGGTAAGCCTGATTGATTCGGGTGGCTATCGCAGACATTTCGGCAGAAGCCTGCGCGATGGAGACGCCCGGTTTGAGTCTGCCAATGACGTTCATCCACTGACTGCCGCGATCGGCGAGTACGTTCGGATTGCGGCGCAGGTCTTCAGCCATCGAGATCGGCACCCAAAAGTCCATTGAGAGAGCGAACTTCGAGCCGGCGAAGAACTCCGGCGCCACACCGATCACCTCGTACGCGCGGTTATTGAGTTGGACCGTCTTGCCGACGATGTTTGGATCGGAAGCCATTCGTCGTTGCCAGAAACTGTGGCCCAACACGACCACGGCACTGGCGCCAACCGTCTTATCTTCGTCAGGGAGGAAGGTACGGCCCATGATCGGCTTGATCTGCATCATGTCGAAATAGCTGGCGGAGACGACCTGCCCCCAGATAACGTCGTTCTGGTTCTCGGAGTCGATGGCAGCCTGGATCATGTCCTCGGCGCTCAAAGCGGCGAACGACGTGCTCTGATTGCGGTAGTCGAGAAAGTCCGGATACGACATTTCATCGCTGATGCCGCGGTCTTCCGCGACCTCCATCGGGCGGACGAGCTCGTGCGCGTTAGGGACCGGAAGCGGTCGCATGAGAAAGGCGTTCACAGCGGTGAAGATTGCGGTGTTGGCGCCGATGCCGAGTGCGAGCGTCACGACCGCGACGAGTGTCACACCCGGGTTCTTGGACAGCATGCGAACGCCGTAGCGGAGGTCTTTGATTAAGTTGTCCATGTGCCTTTTGTGCCTTTTTGTGGCTATCCGATCTGTTTATTTTTCAACAGCGCCGACAACACCCGCCCTCGTTCGTAATCTGACTTGATCGATTCGACTGCTTTCAGGAACGCACTGCGCAGACGCGTGTCACCGGTGTAGACGTTTGACACTTCGACGAGAAACGTCGCCTTCTCGTAATCCGAACCGATTCCAGCGCCCGCGTCGAGCAGCAGTCGCAAAACTTCTTCGCTCTGATTTTTTGTCTTCACGAGCGCAGTCAACACACCACGACGCTCGTAATCAGACCCGATACTCCCGATCGTCTGAAAGAAAGTCTCTCGCAGCGTAGGATCGTCGAGATAAACAGCGGCGACTCCCTTGAGCACGCCCGCTTTCTCGTAATCCGACGAGATTTGTTTGGTCGAGCCAGCGATCAGGGTGAGCAATGCTTTACTCGGAGTGCTCTGCTTCAACACCGCCTTGAGCACGCGACTGTGTTCGTAGTCTGATTTGATCGTCGCAACAGCGTCGAAGAACGATTGAATCGCGGCTTCCTTGCCAGTCAGCATCGGCGCGACACCGATCAGCAATTGCGCCTGTTCGTAATCGGAAGAGATCACGCGGGCCATCTGTTGCAACACGTCACGCAAAGCAGCGGCATCGAGATTCGCTTGCTTGATGAGGGCTTCGAAGTAGATGCGTTTCGCGTAGTCACCTGAAATCTGATCGATCTCCGCGAGCACGCCCGGAACACCTCGTTGGGCAAGGATCCGTTGCACTCTGCGATCGGCATCAAAGCCACCCTGGCGAACTGCGTCGAGCACAAACTTCGCCAGCCACTGTCTCCTCGTCTCATCGAGCGGCTGCACTGCGCCGTTGACGTACAAAGTACGCGTGATCTGTCCGGCTGCATCTCGCCTGACTTCGTAACGCAGCGATTGGCTGTCGCGATACTCCTCGATGATCACCCAACCACCTTCAGGAACACTCCTGATATCGGTGTAATCGTCATTGAACTCAGGCTTGCCTCGAGTCTCGAAACGGCGCTTCAACTTGTCGTCAGTGTGCTCCCAGCGAATGGTGCTGAGTTTTTCGTCACGAGTCTTCTGAGCGTGAATCCCAATCAACGGCATTGAGAAGAGCAATGCCGCGCATGTTGTGAGCAGCCAGAGGATGCGAGGTTTGATTGAGTGGTTGAGCAACTTCATATTTAACTCCTCATCTGTATTTATTGCTGGCCTGCACGTTAATCGTGACATGTACGCGACGTCCGATCAGTGCACCGCCATAGCGGATTCCAAAAGCAACACGATCGAGATCGGTCGTGGCGCTGTAGTAAATAAACTCCTCACCATTCGGTGAACGGCTTCGGTCCATCTCGTTCACCGCAAGCGCAATTGGAACACGCTTGTCTTTGATCGTCAGATTGCCGTCAAGATCCAACGAATCGCGGTCTCGCCCTCGCTGGATACTGGCGCTCTCGAATTTAATCTCCGGATATTTTTCGGCATCCAAAAACTCCGGCCCCAGCAAATGCGCGTCACGACGTTTGTTACCCGTGTCGATACTGCGCGCTTTGATCGTTGCCGTAACCGACGAGCGGCTGATGTCATCTTCATCCAGCACGATGGCGCCTTCGAGTTCCTTAAAACGGCCTTTCACGTTGTACCAAAGGTTACGGATAACGAATTCGACGGTTGTATACGCCGGATCAAATCGCCAGACGCGTTGATTGTGGGAGTCAATCAGGGCCATATTGTAATCCTGGGCTATCGATTCATTCGTATCGCAACGCTTTCAACGGATCCACCTTCGTTGCTCTTCGCGCAGGCACGTAACACGCGATCAGCGTCACGAGAAACAATCCGACCGACACAACCGCAAACGTCGCCGCGTCTGTCGCAGTCACGTCAAACAACAGCGTCGAGATAAGCCGCGTTAGTCCAAACGAAGCCGCGAGACCTGCTGCGACTCCGATGATTCCGAGTATCACGCCTTTTTTAACTACGAGCTTGAGCACATCGAAACGTTGCGCGCCGAGCGCCATTCGCACGCCGATTTCGTGAGTGCGCTGCAAAACCGAATACGCCATTACGCCGTAAATCCCGACCGCTGCCATCACGAGTGCGACAAATGAAAAGACCGTCAACAGCGAAGCACTGAATCGCGATCTCGCAACGGAGGTCGCCAGTAAACTCTCCATCGTGCTGACTTCGCCGATCGGCTGTTGCGGATCGAGCGCGCGAATCACGTTGCGCGCCGCCGGTGCCACAGCGTTCGCATCGGTTCGCGTGCGCAACATCAACGTCATTCCCGGATAAACCAACTCGGGATGCGGCCAGTACGCAACCGGCTCCACCGCAACGTCGAGTCCGAGATGTTTGTGATCGCCGACGACGCCGACGATCTCTGTCGGAACGTTTTCCTGTTTCATGTAGATCGTGAGTCGTCTCCCGAGCGGATTGGCGCCGCCAAGGTTCTTACGAACAAATTCTTCGTTTACCAGCACGACGTGCCGCATTTCAGTCGCTTCCTGTTCGGTGAAAAGACGGCCCTGCTTCAAAGGAATCTGCATCGTCTGAAAGTAATTAAAATCAGTGACGACGACGCCTGTCTTTAGCTCCTGGCCCGGCGGCAACTTCTGACCATCGACGTTGACCGTCGTGCCGGAATACAGCCCCGTGAACGGAGGCGTGTTGATAGCTCCAGCCGCTTCAACACCGGGAATCGCTTTCATCTGGTCGACGGCCTTTTTGAAGAATTCGATCCGCTTCGGTTCGCTGTCGTACTTCCCTAAAAGCCCGACGCGCACCGTCAAAAGGTTCTTTGCATTGAATCCGGGATCGACTGCCTGTAGACGATTAAGACTCTTCATCAACAGCCCTGCGCCCACGAGCAACACGAGCGCGAGCGCGATCTGAGTCACGACAAACAGACTTCTGGCGTAATGACCACCGGCCGTGCCGCCGACGTTCTTTCCGCCTTCCTTCAATGAGTCGTGAAGATCGAAGCGGGTCGCTTCCAGTGCAGGCACGAGTCCGAAGATGATACCGGTGAGCACCGATAGGCCCAACGTGAATGCAAGCACCGGTACACTGACGCCAACATTCCGTAAATCAATTAGTGCCGGCGGGCTCAGTGCGACCAAGGCCTTCGTTCCCCACCACGCCACCAGCACGCCGAGTGTTCCACCAACGACGGAGAGCATCACGCTCTCGGTCAACAACTGTCGCGCGATGCGCCAACGATTCGCGCCGAGCCCGGCACGCACTGCGATCTCTTTTCTTCTCGAGCTGGCACGGGCCAACAACAAGTTCGCTACGTTCGCGCACGCGATCAGAAGTACAAACCCGACTGCACCCAACAAGATCAAAAGCGGCTTTCTGATTTCGCCGGTGACTTGTGTGCGCAACGGGACTACGTTGACGCCCCAATTGGTGTTGAACTCCGGATACTGCTGCGCGAGACGCGCGCCGATCGTGTCCATCTCCTGCTTCGCCTGGTCCATCGGGACGCCGGGCTTCAAACGAGCGACTGCACCCGCGAACCTGCCGCGGCGCCTGCGCAACTCGTTCGTGATTTGAAGAGGTAACCAGATGTCGGCAGGCTTGCTCGCCTGTGTTCCCCGTTGAATGTGCCACCCGAAAGTCGCCGGCATCACGCCGATGATCGTGTTGGGCTGTTCGTTGAGAGTGATCTGGCGGCCGACGATCTGTTTGTCACCGCCGAACCGCCGTTGCCACAAACCATAGCTGATCACAACGACGCGGGGCTGACCTTCGCGGCCATCCTCGTCGATAAATGTCCGTCCCAGAAGCGGGTTCGTTCCGAGTACGGAAAAGAGATTTGTAGTTCCAAATTGTCCCGGCACTTCTTCTGGTTCGCCGTCGCTGGTGAGGTTAAAACTGCGATCGAAGAACACGGCCATGTCACTGAACACCTGGTTCTGTTCTTTCCAGTCGGAGAAGTTCCCGAGGTTGATGACGTTCTGATCGGTGCGGCCACCCTGCCTCTTCTCCCAGACCAGGACCAGCCGTTCAGCATCCGCATACGGAAAACTGCGCAACAAAACCGCATTGACGACGCTAAAGATCGCGGTATTAGCGCCGATACCCAACGTGAGTGCGAGCAGCGCGATGAACGTCATCATCGGGCTCTTTAAAAGCATGCGCAGACCAAAGCGAATATCAGCCAGTAGATTTGTCATTCACAAACTCCTTGATCTATGCCCAGTTCTCGCTCCGGAGGAGCGACATGTTTATAGCCTCCAACCACCCCCCGATTTTCGCTCCATAGGAGCGACATGTCCGATCGACCGGCGCTCGGACATCGCGCTCCTAACGGAGCGCCGAATGGTTTTGGTTGCGAGCTATAAACATGTTGCTCCTAACGGAGCAAATGCCTTACTCGCAGCGCAACGCTTCCATCGGATCGACTTTCGTCGCGCGCCAGGCAGGGACGTAGCACGCCAGCAACGCAACCGCTGCCAGCAGCACAGCCACCGCGCCAAACGTCAACGGATCCTTCGCCGTAACTCCAAACAAGAGACTCGCGATCAGACGCGTCAACGCAAATGCACCCGCCAAACCAATCACCAGACCTAAAATAATCAACACGGATCCCTGTTTGACGATCATCATCAGCACATCGCGTGATTGCGCTCCGAGCGCGAGTCGTATTCCAATCTCATTGGTGCGTTGCGCCACCGAATAGCTCATCACACCGTACAGGCCCACCACCGTCAGCACTAGCGCCACTGCGGCAAAGATCGACAGCAACGTCGTGCTGAACCGCGGTGTAGCGACTGACGCCGACAAGTACTCCTCCATCGTTTTGACAGCAAACACCGGAATGTCCTGATCCATCGCGCCTACTTGTTTCGTCGCCGCTGAAATAAGGCTGTGCGGATCGCCTGCCGTCTTGACTACCATCGCCATCTGGTCGAAGGGAACCTGGGTTTGCGGTACGTAATAGGCCGGCTTTGGCTCTGTGTCGAGACTGCGATTCCGGACATCGCCCACAACACCGATGATTTCCCGCATCGTTGTCTTATCACCTTCAATGGTGTTGATGCCGGGTTTAATACGTTTGCCGATGGCGTCTTCGTTCGGGAAAAACTGTCGGGCGAGCGTCTCGGTGATGATGACGACTGGAGTTGCTCCATACCGATCGCGGTCGTCAAAGTCACGGCCCTTGATTATGGGAATCCCCATCGCACGAAAATAGCCCACGCCTGTCGAGAAGAAATCGCCGGAAGGATGATCCTTCGGAGCCATGGGACGGCCTTCGATCTCGAAGGTAATACTGAAGCGGTCGCCACTCAGCGGCAGTGGCAGTATCGAACTCGCTGATTGCACTCCGGGCGTTGACTCGAGCCGAGATTTCAAGTCGATGAAAAACTGGGACTGCTTCTCATAGTTATATTTGATTTCCGGCAGGCCGACATTAAAGGTCAGAACGTTCTCAGGTACCAAACCGCTGTTCACGTTCTGTAAACGCCAGAGACTCTGAATCAACAGTCCCGCACTGACGAGCAGCACGACCGCGATCGCGAGCTCGGTTACTACCAACAGGTTGCGGACCTTGTTTCGTCTCGCGCCTTCGCTGGTACCGCGTCCACCTTCCTTCAAAGTGTCAATCAGCTCACTCTTCGAGGAATGAAACGCAGGCGCTAATCCAAAAATCACTCCGGTTAGCAGGGACACGCCCAGCGTAAATCCCAATACGCGCCAGTCGATTCCAACCTGGACTGCGCGTGGAATGTCTTCCTTGCCGAGCGCAATCAGGAGATCGGACCACCACACTGCCAGCAGCAGTCCGACTGCTCCACCCAGTAACGACAGCAACACACTCTCAGTCAGCAACTGCCGGATGACGCGGACGCGGCTCGCGCCCATCGCTGCACGAATCGCCATCTCTTTGTGACGGCTCGTAGCACGTGCGAGCAACAGGTTCGCGACGTTCGCGCATGCGATCAGCAACACGCAGGCAACGGCGCCAAGAAGGATGAACAACGTGGGACGAACATCTCCGACTAACGCTGAGAGAGCAGAATCTACGCGTAAGCCCCGGCGTGTATTTGTGTCTGGATACTGTTGCTCGAGACGCGAGGCGATCGTAGTGAGATCAGCCTGCGCTTGTTCCAGAGTAACTCCCGGTTTGAGACGTCCGATCACTCGCAGGAAGTGCGCGCCGCGCTGTGTGGTGACAGGTGTTTTTCCGGAAGCATCGCCGGCGATCGTGGTCCATAACTCGACTGGCTCGTTCTGAATTGGAAACTCAAAGCCGGCGGGCATAACACCAACAACCGTATAACTAACGCCATTGAGAGTGATCGACTGATTCAGTATCGACGGATCGGCGCTGAAGCGCTTCTGAAAAAGCGGCTGACTCAGAATTACAACACGGCCAGTTTCAGACGGCTTGTCTTCATCAGGCAGAAACATGCGCCCCAGCATTGGTTGCACGCCTAACAGCGGAAGGAGATCCGCGGTGACTACAGCGCCTTGCAGGCGGGCGGGTTCACCTTGGCCGGTCATAATGTAATCGCCGCTGCGATACGTGGAGACTCGCTCCAGGACCGTGTTCTGCGTACGAATGTCGAAGAAGTTTGGATAAGAATGCGTTCCGCGTTGCAGCCCGCGCTGGAGATCCGTTTCAAAGAGAGCGACGAGCGAATCCGAATCGGGAAACGGCAGTGGGCGCAGCAGCACTGCGTTGACGACACTGAAGATCGCAGTGTTAGCGCCGATACCAAGCGCGAGTGCGATAGTTGCGACGATGCTGACGCTCGGCGACTTGAGCAACATGCGCAGTCCGAAGCGAATGTCTTGAAGTAATGTGTTCATTGATCAAATCCATCCACAGATTACGCAGATCATTTTCTGTGTAATCTGCGTAATCTGTGGATTACTCCTCTCTTAGTGCAACCATCGGATCGACGCGCGCTGCGCGACGCGCCGGAACATAACCCGCTAAAGCCGCGACGGCCGCGAGCAACAACGTCGCTAACGCGATCGTCAGCGGATCATTTGGTTTCAACTCGTAAAGCAGCGACGCCGCCGTTTTAGTAAGTGCCAGCGACGCCAGCACACCAACAACGAGTCCGATCGCCACGAGGGTCAACGCCTCACGCAACACAAGCCAGAGAACACTGCGATTACGAGCGCCGAGCGCCATGCGAATACCGATCTCGTTCGTCCGTCGCGCGACGCCGTACGACATCACGCCGTAAAGTCCAACGCAGGCAAGCAACAACGCGAGCAGCCCAAAGAAAGCCGCAAGGCGCGCAACGAGTTTCTGCTGCACCAGCGAGCGTCCGATGTGATCCGAAAGACTCACCACATCGTCGACGGGCAGGTTGCGATTGATCTGCTTGAGCGTTTGCCGGATCTGCGGCACAACAGCACCCGGTTACCCGGAAAAACGCACGACGAAATTGCCGAGCGCGTCCGGCTTCTGTGAGTGCGGATAGAAAGCCATCGGTTGAAACTCTTCGGTCAAAGCTCCATACTTCGCATCCTTCACTACGCCAATAACTTCGACCTCGCCCGCGGCTTCCAGGCTGCTGAGTCCGAACCGCTTACCCAACGGCGAACCATTGGGAAAGAACCGTTGGGCCATCGACTCACTAATCACTGCAACCTGCTGCGACTCCTTTGTGTCTTGTGGTCCAAAACTTCGACCAAGCACAATGGGAATTCCCATCGCCGCGAAGAAATCAGGGCCGACGATGTTGTTTCTGAGCCTGCGGTTCTCATCGGTGAGTGAATTCTCTTCGCGCGTGTAGGCGGGGCTGGTCCAAAAACCCTGGTTGAAAGTGAAGAACGCAAAGGAAGCCGCCTGCACACCAGGAATGGCCCTGACTTTGTCCTCAACCTCGCGAAGCAAAGCAGGCAGCTTCGGATCCTCGCCCTTGTAACCAGTTGCGGACGTGTCCACCTCCAACAACAGCGCGTTCTCTTGCTTGAACCCGCTGGGAATGCTCTGAAGATTGATCAGGGTGCGAACGAAGAGTCCTGCGCCTACAAGCAGCAGCAATGAAAGTGCCACCTGCCCGACAACAAATGCTTTGCCGAGTGGACTCCGTAATGCCGTTAGTGCACCACTCTTTCCACCTTTAAGAGAAGTGTTTGGCTCGGTTCGCGAAGCACGTAACGCCGGTGCAGTGCCAAAAATAATCGCGCACAGCAGCGACACACCGGTAGTGAATCCGAGAACACGCAGGTTTGGTGTAACGTTAACTGGAACCGCCTCTGGACCATCCGAGGCCATCAATAACAACAAACGCGTACCCCACCATGACAGGGCCACGCCGGCGAGTCCGCCGAGCAGCGCAAGCAGGAGGCTTTCAGTTAACAGTTGCCGTATCAAGCGCATGCGTCCTGCGCCTACCGCTATTCGCAGCGAAAATTCTCTGCGACGCGCCGCGGCCTGGGCGAGTAGCAAGTTGGCGACGTTTGCACTGGCGATCAACAACACGAGAGCAACGACGCCCATTAAAACTTTCAACGAGAGTGAGAATTGCGAACGCAGCGACGAGAGACCGCGACTTATGGATGTAAGCTCGATTCGTGCATTTTGAATGTCCTGCACTCTCTCCGGATCAGGTTGTGAACCGGCCCGTGCCTGTAATGCCTGTTTGAAAAGAAGATTGACGACCGCATCAGCCTGCTCCGGAGCCACGCCATCCTTCAGACGCCCGAGCACATAAAGTGACTGAACCTTTTCGTTGGTGCGACCGTCCCAATGCGCCGGCGGTAACTGCTTTTCCATCGCCAGCGGCACCCACAGGTCGGGAGCCGAACCAACGGTGGTGCCGAAGAATTCTTTCGGCGCAACACCAACGATGCTGTAAGTGGTCTCATCGATATTGATTGATTTGCCGATTGCGGATGGATCGCTTCCTAACCTCTGTTCCCACCACGCGTGGCTGATGACGGCAACGGGATGTGCTCCTTGAGTTTGATCGTCAGCATCGGTTAAGACACGTCCGAGTCCAGCATTGACACCCAGCACCGGGAAGTAGGTACCGGATACAAGTTGCACTTTCATCTGCTCGATGTCGGAGCTGCCATTCACAAATCCATGCACGGTCCACTGAATGCTTGAAAGACTCGCGACTCCCGAGAACACATCGCTGCGTTGTTGTGCCTGGCGATAAAACGGGTAGGAGAAGAGTTCCCAGCTTCGGTCGGGAAACCCGTTGGTCATTCCCATGTCCTCGCCCTTGCCGAACAGGACGAGCTTCTCCGGTTGCTGAACCGGCAAAGATCTGATCAGCACAGCGTCGAGCAAACTGAAGATCGCGGTGTTCGCTCCGATGCCAAGCGCCAGCGACAGCACCGCGATCAAAGTAAACCCGGGCTTCTTAAGGAGTATGCGTAATCCGTATCGTATGTCTTGCAACATATTTTGTGCTTTCTGTGCCTTTTTGTGGCCTATTCATATCTAAGCGCCACTAATGGATCGACTCTCGTCGCGCGCCGCGCGGGGATATAACACGCCAGCAAAGCAACCACGATCAATCCCGCGGACACACCCGCGAGCGTTGCCACGCTGTTTGGCGTAACTCCGAATAGCAACGCGCTGAGCAAACGCGAAAACGCGACCGACGCTGCCAGTCCAACTGCAACGCCGACAACAACCAGCACCACACCACGAACCATGATCAACCGGAAGACATCACGCCGCTGCGCTCCAAGGGCAACACGAATTCCGATCTCACGCGTGCGCCGCGCGACTGAAAACGTCAGCACACCGTAAAGCCCAAGCGCCGTCAGCAACGTTGCCAGCAGTCCGAACGCCGCCGAAAGCCATGTCACTAAACGTTCCTGGACCAGCGATTCATCGATCTCTGTGCTGAGACTCTTGACGTTGTCAAGCGGCAGGTGTGGATCGAGTGCTTTCAGTTGCGCGCGCAACTGTTCCGCGACAACTCCTGTATCGGACGTAGTCTTAACATGCAGAGTCAGACCAGTGAGCGTCTCTTCCTGCGTAGTCGGAAGGTAGAAATGACGCCGCATATTTTCACGCATGTTTACGTACTGCGCGTCTTTGACGACTCCAATAATCGTCCGGTCAGGAACGTCCTCGGTTCCGATCTTTTTTCCGAGCACGTTGACCGTTCCGAAAAAATGCTTCGCCATCTTCTCGTTGACGATGACGACCTTCGGAGTGCCAACACGATCATGTTCGTCGAAATCTCGGCCCATCACGAAAGGAATTTCGAGCGCTTTGAAATAATCACTTGAAACCCAGGTAGCGTCCGTTGACGTTCTTTCGCCTTCGCGCGGCGTGTAACCTTCGACGACAAGGCCGAGTCGATCCCAACTGCCGGAAATCGGTGACTCGGTAGCGAGACTGGCCGCTTTGACTCCTGGAAGTGCACGCGTCTTCGTCAACAAATCGTCGTAAAAGGCAGCCGTTCGTTCTTTCGTGTAACCGTTGAGCGTAGGGTTAACGCTAGCGAGTAACACGTTCTCTTTACCGAAACCGGTATCAACCGCGCGCAGGTTTTGCAGTGTCCTGAGCAGCAGCGCCGCACTCACAAGCAAAGGCAGTGAAAGCGCGACCTGGACCAGGATCAAACCACTGCGCACACTCAGAAGCTTGCCCGCCGAAGTGAAACTGCGAGACTCAAGCCGGAGACCTGGCGCAAATACTTGTCGCGCTGCTTGCACTGCCGGGGCCAGACTAAACGCGAGCCCGAGAAGAATTGCGACTCCGAAAATGAACACGTACAAACGCCAGTCGAAAGAGGAGTCGAGGTTCACTCGATAATCCGGCGGGATGAAAACCATCAGACCCGCTTTGATCCAGACAGCGATAAATATTCCGACCGCTCCGCCCATCGCCGCCAGGACCACGCCTTCAGTTAACCACTGCCGCAGCAAACGGAGGCGCCCGGCGCCCAGCGCCAGACGAACCGCGGTTTCCTGCGCGCGCACGGTGGCCCGGGCCATCATCAGGTTTGCGAGGTTCGCACAAAGAATCAGCAGCACTGCGCAGGTCGCGCCGAAAAGTAACCATAACGACGTGCGCAATTCGCTTTGCAAATGACGAAGACCTTGGTCGCCCGGCATGACCGCTATGCGTTGCGTGAGAAATCTTTCTTTACCGGCTGCGCTTACAGTGGAAGGTAAATGTTGCGCTTCGAGTTCTCGAATCTGTTGATACAGAACACTCAACGATGCCTGAGCTTGTTCGGGTGAGACGTCCGCTTTGCGACGCGCCATGACACTCAACCACTGGTGACGCCGGCTTTGCATTCGCGTCGGTGGCAGTGGATTGAAGACAGGCGTCATCATCATCGGCACGCGAACGTCGGGATTGTTTGAGAGGCTCACGCCGTAAAAGCCTGGTGGAGTTACACCGAGCACCGTCACGGGTTTTTCGTTGACGAGAATTGTCTGGCCGATGAGGTTTGGATCTTTGTTGAATCTGCTTTCCCAAAACCGGTAACTCAAGACCGCAACGGGATGCGCGCCGGGATTGCGATCGTCATCCTGCGTGAACAGCCTGCCCGCCCACGGCCGCACGCCGAGCACTTCGAAAAAGTTTCCGCTGACGAGCTCACCGCGCACGCGTTCGGTCTGGTCGCCGTAACTGACGTTCATCTGCGCGCCGGCACGCGCGATTACGCCGGAGAAGACGGAGTTTCGATCGCGCAGGTCCTGGTACATCGGATACGAGAATGAGCTATCGATGTCCGGACCTTCCTTCGGGTCATAGGACGTAAGCACTGCAAGCTGATCGGGATTGGTTACCGGCAGGCTTTGCAAGAGCACTTTATCGAGCAACGAAAAGATCGCCGCATTCGCCCCAATTCCGAGCGCGAGCGTGAGTATAACGACGCAAGCGAACGCAGGATTCTTCGCCAGCATTCGCAGCGCGTAACGTATGTCTTGAAACATATTTCCTTCCAATCCGTCCACAGATTACGCCGATTCTCTTCTGTGTAATCTGCGTAATCTGTGGATTACTCGTACCTCAATGCCACTAACGGATCGACGCGCGTGGCACGCCGTGCCGGCAAGTAACACGCAAACACGCCGGCCACGGTCAGCCCAACTGCAACCACAACAAAGGTCGCCATATCCGTTGTCGAAACTCCAAACAACAAGCTCGACATCAAACGCGTCAGCACAAACGCGCCGCCCAATCCAATCACCAAGCCCACAAAGACGAGTTTCATCCCCTGGCCTATGAACAACCGCAGCACATCGCGACTCCCCGCTCCGAGCGCCATGCGAATCCCAACCTCATGCGTGCGTTGTGAGACTGAGTACGAAAGCACTCCATACACACCGGTCACCGCCAACACGAGTGCGAGCGCGGCAAAGACTGAGAACAACATCGCGTTGAAGCGCCGGGTAGAAGTTTCGCGTGCCAGGATGTCTTCGAGTGTCGCGACCGCAGCGATCGGCAGGTCCTTGTCGATCGTGTGCACAGCACGCGTGACAGCGACCGTCAAACTTTCCGCATCCGTGGTAGCTGAGCGAATCGAGAGCCTCGAGTTACGCTGCGCGGCCTCCGGTCCCATTGGTGTGTAGATCTTGATCAGCGGCTTCGCTTCCGAGCCGTAGATTCCTACTTGCTTAACGGTCCCGATGATTTCGTGCCATTCCGGGCCGTTGTACTTGATGCTTTTGCCGAGTGCGTTCTCATTCGGCCAGAAGCGTTGTGCGAGCGTCTCATCAACAAGCACTATGTTCTTTCCTTGCTCATCCTCATCTTTGCTGAACGTACGGCCCTGAAGAACCGGGACATTCATCGTCTGAAAGTAATCGGCAGAGACGATGGACCAATCAACGTTGATCACTTCACCAGTCTGAACCTCATAACCTTCGGGCACGATATCGTTTTGCCAATCGCTAAACCCCGGCAGCGTGGTGGAAAGACTGGCGGACTCAACGCCCGGTACTGCTTTCACGTTGTCGAGCACCTGGTGAAGTAACCGGCCGAGTTCCCCGGGCCTCTGGTATCGACCCCGCGACACCTTTAGCTCCATCGTGAGCACGCCGTCGGGATTGAAGTTGTTGTCGGTTTTCAAAAGTACAAACATGCTCTTTACGAGCAGACCTGCGCCCACCAAAAGAGCTACAGATAGCGCGACTTCAGCCACCACTAACGCGCCGCGCAGTCTCTTACCTTGTGCGCCCGTGGTTGTCGAGCTGCTGTCTTTCAGTGTGTCTTGTAGATCTGTTTTCGAGGAGCGTAATGCAGGCATGACACCAAAAAGAATTCCGGTGAGTAGCGAAGCTGCGAGATTGAAACCGAGCACTTTGCCGTTAAGTTGCAAGCCGCTCATTCGCGGCACTGTCTCATGGGCCACGCGTGCGAGCAGAGACGTGGTCCAGGCCGCCAGAACTAATCCGACGGCGCCACCGGCGAATGCGAGTAGCAGGCTCTCAATCAGCATCTGCCTCGCGATCCTGAACCGCGAAGCGCCGAGTGCGGCGCGCACCGCGAACTCTCTTCGTCGCGCAGCCGCTCGAGCGAGCAGAAGGTTCGCGACGTTCGCACACGCAATCAACAACACCAGGGCCACAGCGCCGAAGAGTATTTTCAACGCCGTGCTGACATTTCGGGTGATGTTGTCTTGCAGCGACACGATCGTGACGTTATGCGCTCCGGCATTCGCGACCGGATGTTCCTGTGACAACTGCTGCGAGATCCGGTTCATCTCCGAGCGGGCCTGCTCGAGGGTGATGCCGGGTTTCAAACGCGCAATCACATTGCCTCCAGTTCGCGTGTCGCGTCCCTGCCGGTGCAGGAGTGGGCCCATCAGGATCCACAAAGGCGGTGGTCCCTGATGCGCAAAGCTCTCGGGCAACACGCCGATCACTGTGTAGGCCTTATCGTCAAGCAGGAGAGACTTACTAACTACATTCGGATCGCCGGCGAAGTGTTGCTGCCAGAAACCGTGACTGATGAGTGTTACCGGCGCGGCTCCGGGCTTATCGTCATCCGCTGTGAAGTCGCGCCCCATGAACGGAGCGGCGCGCATGACCTTGAAGTAATCGGCAGTCACCATTCGCGCGTTGATGTTCTCCGGCTTGTCTGAGCCGGTTATGTTCATGGACCAACCGCGAAACGTAGACATCGCTTCGAAGGATTGACTGCGATTGCGCCAGTCAACGAAGTTGGGATAAGAGACCCAACGATTGGCGACTTCAGGGCCAGACTCAGCCATCCACACGATGCGATCAGCTTCGGGATAGGGCAGCGGCTGCAACAGCACGGCATTGATCACGCTGAACATCGCCGTGTTCACACCAATCCCCACCGCGAGCATCAGCACCGCCAGCAACGTAAAGCCTGGATTCTTACGCAACCAACGCAAACCGTAGATTAAGTCTTGAAGCATTGTGTTATTTGCTCCCTTGCTCCGGAGGAGCAGCATGTTTATAGCTCTCGAATCTTTCTTTTTTTCGCCCCATAGGAGCGACATGTCTGTGCTGTCTCAGATCACATTGCGCTCCTACAGAGCGCCGAACCCGCTGGCGCGAAGGCTATAAACTTCCTGCTCCTACGGAGCACGACCATTTACTCGTATCTCAGCGCGACCAGGGGATCCACCTTCGTCGCACGGCGCGCCGGGATGTAACACGCGATGAACGCCACTACCGTCAGCAAAATCGCGATCGCCGCATACGTCAACGGATCGGAAACCTTCACCCCAAACAACATCTTCGAAAGACTGATCCAGCTCTCGAGATACTTCGTCAGCACGTAAGCACCCACCAGTCCGAGGATCACGCCGAGCACAGCCAGCGTCATTCCCTGCCGCACGATCATCTTCAGCACGCTCGCGCGATCAGCGCCGAGCGCCATTCGGATTCCGATCTCGTGCGTGCGTTGCGAAACGGTGTATGCGAGCACACCAAACAATCCGATCGCCGCGAGTTGTTGGGCCAACAGTGCAAACAGCGTCAACAGCTTCGCGAACAAGCGTTCCATGCGAAGAGTTTCATCAGCCTGTTCCACCTGCGTCTTAACGTTCGCCACCGGCAGGTTTGAATCGACCTGTCGCACAGCGTCGCGCACGCTCGCCACGATCGAATTCGGATCAGCAGCAGTGCGCACCTCGAATACCGCGCTCGCCAACGGTCGCTCTTGCCGGTACGAGGAGTAGACGGTGGGCGGCACGTCGTCACGCTGGGTCGCGTACTTCGCATCTTTGCAGACCCCGATAATCTCGAGTTCGTCGGGTTTGGATGTGTCGAAAGTAAAGCGTTTGCCGACTGCGTTTTCGTTGGGGAAGAACTTGTTAGCAAATGTTTGATTCACGACTACGACTCTCGGTGAAGTCGTGTCATCCTGCGATCGGAACGTGCGACCGTAGAGCAATGGAATCCCCATCGCCTCGAGAAAGTTTTCCCGGACTGTGTGGCGGTGGGCCTCGGCGGTCGGCGTGAGACGTCCTTCGGCATCGGGCGTCGCGTTCAAAGCTTCGCGCAAAAACGCACTGCTCGTACTTGAACTCTGAGCCAGCAAAGGCACGCGCGAAAAGGTTACCGCTTGCACGCCCGGAACTGCTTCGACACGTTCGCTGAGCTGTGGATAAAGCTGCCGCAGCTTCTCATCCTTGTAACCAATCAGCGCCGGCTGAACTTCAAACAACAACAGGTTCTGCGTATTGAAACCGGGATCGACACGTTGCAGGTTGATCAGCGTACGGACGAACAGCCCCGCACCAACCAGCAGCAACAACGACAACGCAACCTGGACCACCACGAGACCGCGACTCAAGAGCGAACGATGAACCGCGCTCGATCCACGCGCGCTTTCTTTCAGCGCCGGTGTCAGATCAACTCTGGTTGTGCGCCATGCCGGCGCGAGTCCAAAAATAATTCCGGTCAGGAGCGCGAGCGCGAGGGTGAAACCGAGCACACGCCAATCGAGCGACGGCTCGAGTGCGCTCATCCCGCGGCCGCCCCAATCGCTAACAGCCAACAATCCGTTCTTGATCCAAACCGCAAAGATAATTCCCAACAGTCCGCCAAGGAGTGAAAGGAGCACACTCTCAGTCAACAGTTGCCGGATGAGTCGCCAACGGCTTGCGCCTAACGCCAACCGGAGGCCAATCTCTTTTTGTCGTCCGGCCGCGCGTGACAGCAGCAAGTTCGCGACGTTAGCACATGCGATTAGCAGCACTAATCCGACAACGCCGAGCAATAAATAGAGTGAAGGCGCGTAGTACCTGCGGCGGTACATCTCGCCTTGTCCACCCGGATCGGCAAAGAGGCGCAGATGTTGCTTCGGATCTAAATCGCTAATCTGGTTTCCGCCGCTTGCTTTAAGCGCGGCCTGACGCGCCGTACGATGCTCGACGACCGATTGCTGAAAAGCATTTTCCAGTTGCGCCTGGGCCTGCTCCGCGGTGACGCCGGGTTTCAAACGGCCCATGATGCGCAGCCACCAAACACCCGCGCCGTTGAAATTCGAACGTTGTTTGTCGACGTATAGCTGCGGCTCCATCGCGAGCGGAACCGTCACGTCCTGAGTTGTTCCAGCTCCCATCGCCCCGTCAAAACCTTTGGCCGAAACACCGATTACCGTGAACGGAACGTTGTTGAGATTGATCTGTTTGCCGACGACTCCCTGATCGCCGCTGAAGCGCTTCTGCCAGTAGCGATGACTGAGAACCGCGACGGGTGTCGCAGCAGGTTTGTCGTCTTCATCCGTCAACAGGCGGCCGGCGGCAGGCTGCACACCGAGACCAATGAAATAATTTCCGGACACGGCCTGTCCGTTAGCGACGTCGGCCTGTCCATCGGCGCTCACATTCAACCCCACGCCGCCGAATGCAAAGATGTCAGACAGCGGTCCCTGTTGTTCGCGCATGCGCTGGTAACTCTGGTACGCGAACGAGGTCATGGTGCGTTGGCCCGTTACTGGATCGGTATTTCCACTTCCGCTGTAACTGCCGGCACTGAAACCTTTCGGCGCGACCGATTTAAAGAGGACGAGACGCTCAGGCTCTTTGACCGGCAACATTTTCAGCAGCATCGCATCGACGATGCTGAACAGCGCGGTGTTGGCGCCAATGCCGAGTGCAAGCGAGAGCAGGGCGACAGCCGTCAGCCCCTTTTGCTTGAACAACATCCGAAAGCCGTAACGTAGGTCTTGTAAAAGAGTGTGCATTGTTCTTCCTGTACTTCGTCTTTGTTCTCCAAGCGGTTCTTCTCTGCGAAATCTCCGCGGTTCTCTGCGTCTCTGCGGTTATTTCGGCCTACGACCACATTCACCGCAGAGGCGCAGAGAACCGCCGAGATTTCGCAGAGAAGATCTCAATTATTCGTACCGTAGCGCCACTAACGGATCGACTTTCGTTGCTCTTCGCGCCGGAATGTAACAAGCGAGCAACGCAACGATCGTTAGCAGCACTGTAATCACTGCAAGCGTCAGCGGATCCGTTGCGCTGACTTCAAACAAAAGCGTCGACATCAATCGCGTCAGTGCGACGGCCGCAGCGAGTCCTACGCCGACGCCGATCAGCACCGGCAACATTCCCTGCCGGATCACGAGCCACAACACGTCGCGACCTTGCGCACCGAGCGCCATACGCAGTCCGAGCTCGTGTGTGCGCTGCGCAACCGCCGTAACCATCACGCCGTAAATCCCGATCGCCGCCAGCAACAGACCCAACACAGCGAAGAGCCCAAGCAACCACAAACTAAACTTCGCACTCGAAAGCGAACGGCTCAGCAGATCTTCCATCGTGCGCACGTTCGTGATCGGCTGATCCGGATCGATCAGCCGCACCTGCTCGCGAATTGCCGAAACCACGGTTTCCGGTGATGTGGTTGTTTGAACCGCGAGCATCAGGACGTTGGTCCAACCCTCCAGCCGGCATTGACTGAGCGGCGCATACACCAGCGCCGGAGGTTCCATATTGAGACTGCGACCTTTAACGTCGGCAACTACGCCGACTATCTTGCGCCGGATGAAACGGACGCTAGGAGTGCGCAATTCAGCCGGCAGCAGTTGTTCGGGTGGCCCCATCCAAATCGTCTTGCCCACGGGATCCTGGTTCGCGAAAAAGCGTTTCGCCACCGTCTCGCTGACGATTGCTACCGGTTGGGAATCACTCTTGTCGTGGCTGGTGAATGCGCGACCTTGCCGCATTGTGATTTCAAACGTGCGGAAGTAGTCGCTACTGATCAATGCAAATTCCACCAGCGGCACTTGACCGATCGACGCAGGCGCAGGCTGGTCCTCAATGCTGAAAAACTTGCCCCACCCCTGACCGGCGCCTAAAGGAAGTACCGTAGCGACCGTCGCAGCCTGGACACCTGGCAGACTCGCGACCCGAGCAAGCAACTGGTCCGAGAAGGCGAGGCCCGCGGGTTCGCGCCGATCGTTGATATTCAGCGGAACCGGATATTTCGTGTCCGGCAGTGGCACTCGCATCGTGATCACGTTGTGCGCGTTGAAGCCGGTGTCAACCCGGCGCAGCTTGATAAACGTACGCAACATCAGCCCGGAGCCGACCAGTAACACCAGCGCCAGCGCGACTTCCGCAACGATCAGGAACCGCCGCACACGACCCTGCTTACGTGTTCCAAAACCTGGACCACCACCTTCGTTCATCGACTCGCGCAAGTCAGTGCGTGCAGCCTGGAACGCCGGTAACAAACCAAAGATCAAGATCGTCAGGAGCGCGAGTGCGAACGTGAATGCCAACACTCGCGCATTGATTGCGATCTCGTTTCCGCGCGGCAACGTGTCGGGCAGCAACGACGAAATCAGGTCGATGCCCCAGGTCGCCAGCACGACGCCACACAATCCACCGAGCAAAGCGAGTGGCAAACACTCGATAATCACCTGGCGAATAACGCGTTCGCGACTCGCGCCCAGGCTTGCACGGATTGCGAGCTCTTTACTGCGAGCCGATGCGCGCGCCAGCAAAAGATTTGCGACGTTGACACACGCTACGAGCAACACGAAGCCGACCGCGCCGAGCAGGACCAGCAACGCTTTGCGCGAATCGCCCGCGATCTGTTCCTGGAGTGGAACGACCAAACCAGCGAGGCCTTTGTACGCGGGTTCGATTTCGGCAATCGATTGCGCAATTGCGCTGACGTCTGCTTGAGCTTGTGCAGTAGTGACGCCCGGTTTCAACCGCCCTACCAGAGTGATGAAGTAGTTGTTGCGTGTCGCCATGTTGTCGTCTTTGGCAAACGCCATCGGAGTCCAGAGTTCCACTTCCGGAAGGTTGTCGAAGAACGGCATGCCGCGAGGCATCACGCCGGTGACTGTATAGTTCTCACCGCCCAGCCTGATTTCACGACCAGCGATACTCGGGTCGGCGGCAAAACGTCTTTGCCACAACTTGTAGCTGAGCAACACGACGCGATGCCTGCCAAACTGCTCTTCCTCCGGCCCAAAGAGCCTGCCCAACGCCGGCGACACCTGCAACACCTGAAACAGGTTTGCGGTAATGTAAGCGCCTTGAATTCGTTCCGGCGCGTCGCCTGAAGTAGAAAGGTTGTAGTCGCCGTAGTAGAAAGCTCCGAGACCCTCAAAGGTTTTGTTCTGATCGCGCCAGGCGTGATAGTCGGGCAGTGCGCTGCCCGACCTCGTAACACCGTCTGAGGCCGTGCCGGACCAGAGAAACACCAGGCGCTCCGCGCCGGGATACGGCAACGGCCGTAACAGCACAGCATCGACGACACTGAAGATCGCGGTGTTCGCGCCGATACCCAGCGCGAGCGTCACCACGGCGATCAGAGTGAAGATTGGATTACGGATCATCATCCGTACTCCATAGCGCAAATCGTGGATTAAAGAATTCATTTCTTACCCTAAATCTCTGCGAAATCTCTGCGGTCCTCTGCGCCTCTGC
Organism: uncultured Acidobacteriota bacterium; assembly: GCA_963826255.1. Taxonomy (GTDB): domain Bacteria; phylum Acidobacteriota; class Blastocatellia; order Pyrinomonadales; family Pyrinomonadaceae; genus PSRF01. Next base: position 1,593,656 of record CAWGWK010000002.1, on the reverse strand, counting down.
GGTGAATGTGTCCGTGAGCCCAAATAACCGCAGAGGCGCAGAGGACCGCAGAGTTTCGCAGAGAAGATGTCAAATTATTCCTCCCGAAGCGCCACCAACGGATCCACCTTCGTAGCCCTGCGCGCGGGCGTGTAACACGCAATCATCGACACCACCACGAGCAGCAATGGAATCGCAGTGAAGACGACCGGATCAGTCGCACTCACCTCAAACAGCAAACTCTTGATCATCCTCGTGAATGCCAACGCTCCAGCTACTCCAACAACCACACCAGCGGCCGTCAGCAACAACCCCTGCCGTAAAACGTCGCGCCGCAACGCACCGGGCTGCGCGCCCAGCGCGAGCCTGATCCCAAACTCCTTCGTCCGACTCCCGACATAAACCGACATCGTGCTGTAGATGCCGACCGCTGCGAGCGTCAACGCGATGATGGCAAACGCCGTCAGCAACATGTTGGTCAAACGTTGCGTGCTGAGCGTTTCGCCGATGATCTCCGTCATCGATCGCACGAGGTACAACGGCATATCTGGATCCAACTGTTTGATGGCCGCGCGGAAAGTCGGAATCGCCGCCTCAGGTGGACCAGCAGTACGCACGACAAACGCAGCGCGCGGAGCGGGAGACTGGGCCATCGCGGCGTAGATGTGTGGCCGCTTCTCTTCGGTGAGATTGAGGTGCTTGATGCCGCCCACGACACCGACGATCGTCATCCACTCGCGGTCGCCGGTTGTCTGGATCCGCCTGCCGATCGCGTCGTTTCTCGGCCAGTAGCGACGCGCTAGCGGTTCATCGATGATCGCGACGCGAGGTGAGTTAGTGTGGTCCGTATGTTGAAAATCGCGTCCCTGCAAAAGCGGAATGCCGAGCGCCTGAAACGTTCCGGGCGTAATGCTCTGTATTTCGGCCTGTTCCGTTTGTGAAACGTTGGCGCCCTCAGCCGGTTCCTGTCCTTCAACGATAAAACCATCAACGTTGCCGCCGTCAGCGAAAGGCAGGTTGGTGCTGAGACCAACAGCCTTAATGCCAGGCGAGTTACGCAGCCGCTCGATCGCGGCGTCGTAGAAGCGCAATGCCTTTTCTTCGTTGTCGTACTTTGCCTGCGGCAAAGTGGCGACCATCGTGAGCGTGTTTTCCGCGTTGAATCCAAGGTCCACTGATTCGAGTCGCTGAAAACTCTTCAACAACAAACCCGCACCGATGAGAAGGACCAGGGATAGCGCAAACTGCACCGCGACCAACGCGCTGTTCAAGCGACGATGAGAAGCGCTGCCGCGCGCACCGTCGCGCATACCGCCTGTGATTCCCATCGCATACGCGCGCAGGGCCGGCATCAATCCAAACAACAAACCCGTCAACACGGTTAGTCCGAGCGTAAAAGCAAGAACACTGCCGCTTAAACTCACTTCTTCCATGCGTGCGATGCCGGTGATCGGCAACTTGTCAAGCATGCGAACGGCGAGCGCCGCGAGGCCGACACCAACGATCGCGCCGATGAATGACAGCAGCACGCTTTCAGTCAGTAGTTGCCGTGCGACTCGTCGCGGAGTCGCTCCCAGTGAAATACGGACCGCGATCTCTCGCGTGCGTGACGTCGCGCGCGCCAGCAAAAGGTTCGCGACGTTGGCACAGGCAATGAGCAGCACCAAAGCGACAGCAGCCAGCAGAACAAGCAGCGGCTTTTGCGTCCGGCCGAGCAGCACTTCCTTGATTGGCGTGACGATGGTCCTTGGACCATTGCCTTCGGCTAACCCGACAGCTTCGCTGAGATTGGGATGTTGGCGTCCGAAGTTTTGCAGAATTTCGGTGGTGTCCGTTTGGGCCTGCGCGACTTGCATCCCGGGTTTCAGCCGGCCAATGACGACGAAGAAGTAGGGCGCAGTTCGCGTCGGATTTAAGGCGAGCGGAGTCCACAGGTCGATCTCAAGACGTGGAAACTTGAAATTAGCGGGCATGACGCCGACGACCTGTGTCGGCGTGTTGTTCAAGTTGAGCATCCGGCCGAGGATGTTTGGATCGCCGCCGAAGCGTCGTTGCCAGAACGCGTAACTGATCACGCAGACGAGGTTCTTTCCCGGAGCATCCTCACCTTCAACAAACGTGCGTCCGAGCAACGGATTGACGCCGAAGACTTTGAAAAAGTCAGCAGTAACATTCGCCATGGGCAAGCGCCCCGGCTCGCCTTCACCGGTGAGATTGGTCGCGCTGCTGCTGTAGATAGCGACTGTCTCAAAGGAGCGATTCTGCTCGCGGTAAGCAGCAAAGTCGGCCTGCGAAACTCCCCACGTCGAGAGGCCTAACTTCGGACTCGCCTGAATCAGCCGGACGAGGCGATCGGGTTCGCGAAACGGCAGTGGGCGCAGCAGGATGCTGTTCACCAGACTGAAGATCGCGGTGTTCGCGCCGATGCCGAGTGCGAGTGTGATCACGGCAACGAGAGTGAACCCCGGTTGCTTCAACAAAATTCGCGCGCCGTAACGGAGGTCTTGTAAAAGTGTGCTCATGATCTAGTCCTTAATAGGTCCTATAGGTCGGACCTATTCGTATCTAAGCGCCACCAACGGATCGATCCTCGTCGCGCGTCGTGCCGGGATGTAGCACGCAAGAAAAGCAACCAACAATAAAAACGCAGGCACGCCTACGAACGTCAGCGGATCCGTCGCCGTCACTCCGTAAAGCATGTCTGACAACACACGAGTCGCTATCAATCCGATCGTGATGCCCACGACCAATCCCGTGAACGTAAGCATCATTCCCTGCCGGATCACGAGGCGAAGCACGTCGCCCGGCTGTGCACCCAACGCGACGCGCACGCCTATCTCATGCGTCCGCTGCGCGACGGAATACGAAATGACTCCGTACAATCCAACACACGCGAGCACGAGCGCCAACGCCGCAAACATGCCGAGCAGCAACGCTTGAAAACGTTCTCTTGAAATCGCCGCGGCGAACACCTGGTCCATCGTGCGAACGTTTGAAACAGGCTGGTCCTTGTCTACTGACCAGACTGCCTGTCGCACGGCGCCCGCGACGGAAGTTGCATCTCCCTTCGTGCGCAGTACCAGATCTCGCGGTGCTACGAATCCCCTTCGCTCTTGCGCGTAGGGCACATACAAATCCATTCTCGGATCACCGTAGAGCCCCGCCTGGCGCACGTCACCGACCACACCTGCGACGGTCAGCCACGGATTGGGTGAATCGAGCGGTCCAATCTTTATCCGCTTTCCGACGGGATCTTCATTGGGCCAATATTGCGCGGCGAGTTGACGGCTAACGAGAATCACGGGCTGCGAGTCAGCAGTGTCGTGCGCGTCGAAAAAGCGGCCACGCTGAAGGGTGATACCCATGGCGCGGAAATAATCGGGACTCACCACGCGATAAAGCGCGAACGGCAGTTTCATATCGGCTGGTGCGGGATGTCCTTCGACTGAGAAGCTGAAGTTCATTCCATTGAACGACAGCGGTAGAAACGTGATGATTCCCGCGGACTCAATGCCGGGAACCTCCTCGACTCGCCGCAACACTTCGTCATAAAACGCTCGACGAGCCTCGGGTTTTGCATACTTCGGCATCGGCAGGACCATGCGCATGGTCAGCACGTTCTCCGGGGTGAATCCGGTATCGACTTGCCGCAGTAGTTGAAAGGTTCGGATCAATAATCCGGCGCCAACGAGAAGCACAACTGCAAGTGCGACTTCAGAAACGACGAGCACGCGCCGCACGTAGCGGCCCGAAGATCCTCCCGCCGGGTCTCTCGCAACGTCACTCAATGTCTCTCCGGGCTTAGCGCGCGCGGCAAGTAATGCAGGTACTCCGCCGAAGACGATGGCCGTGAGCACACTCACTCCGAGCGTAAAGAGGAACACTCGAGCATCGATACTGACGTCCTGAAGTTTTGAAAGATTCTCGGGAAGTAACTTTGAAAGACCCTGCACACCCCAGAACGCGCCGAGCACACCGAGCAAACCTCCGCCCGCGGCGAGCAGTAAACTCTCGACCAGCAGTTGACGAATGATGGTCCAACGTCGTGCGCCGAGCGCAATACGAATCGCGATCTCTCGGCGTCGCGTGGTGGCCTGGGCCAACAGCAGATTGGCAACGTTCGCGCAGGCAATCAGCAGCACCAACCCGACGGCGGCAAACAGCACGAGGATCGGCAGACGAAGATTGCCGACGTAGTCGTGGTGCAACGAATGAACAACGAAACCAAGACCTTCATTCGTTCGCGGATATTCGGTGGACAACCGTTGAGCAATGGATTGGACGTCGGCATTCGCCCGCTCGATAGTTGTTCCCGGCTTGAGACGGGCGACGAGTCGCAGGTAGTGGTCGCCACGTCCGGTCGCTTGTTCGGGTTCCATGGCCCATGGCACCCATAACTCGGTTTCACGCGCTGGAAAAAAGAAACGAGGTGGCATGACACCAACGATGGTGAACGATTCTCCGTTGAGCACGATGCTGCGATTCACGATTGACGGATCGCGATTGAAGCGTCGCTGCCAAAGCGCGTCACTAAGCACAACGACGTGCTGCTGGCCGGGTTGATCTTCATCCGGCAAAAACGTCCTGCCCAAGGCGGGTTCGACGCCGAGGATTGCAAAGACATTCGCAGTGACGAGCTCCCCGCTGAGACGCTCCGGCTCGCCGCCGCCACTCAGATTGAGGTCCTGTGGACCGTGGGCTCCGACGGCGTCAAATACCTGGTTCTGATTGCGGATGTCGAAGAAGTTGGCAGGTGCGACCTCGTTTTGGTTTATGCCGAGTCGCAGAGTGTGCTCCCAGATAGAAACGACCCGATCGGGATCCTTCAGCGGCAGTGGGCGCAGCAGAACTGAATCGACGGCACTGAAGATCGCGGTGTTGACTCCGATGCCGAGTGCAAGGGTGATGAGTGCAATAGCGGTCGCAGCCGGCCGCTTCCGCAAGCTTCTGACTCCATAACGAATATCCTGGATTATTGAGCCCATATGTTTCTCTCTCTGCGTAAACTCTGCGTTTTCTCTGCGCCTCTGCGGTTAACTTGCGTTTACGTCACATTTACCGCAGAGACGCAGAGGAAACGCAGAGTTTACGCAGAGCTCATTCGTATCTAAGTGCCACCAGTGGATCGACTTTCGTGGCGCGCCGCGCCGGAATCCAACACGCGATCAAAGCGACCAGCAGCAACAGCAGTGCGATTGCCGCGAACGTACCCGGATCCGTCGGGTCCACACCGAACAGCAGCGTTTGCATAAAGCGCGTGAGCCCCCACGCACCGAGCAGCCCAACAGCTACACCGATTATCGCCAGCTTCAATCCTTGTCCGATCACAAGTCGCAACACGTTTCCCGCCTGTGCGCCCAGCGCCATGCGAACACCGATCTCGTGTCTTCGTTCGGCTACGAGGTAAGCCAACATCCCGTACAGACCAATGACCGTGATCAGCAATGCAACTGCGGCAAACACACCAAACAGTACGAGGCTGAAACGACGTGCATCGAACGCTGACGAAAAGACTTGCTCGAGAGTGGTGAAGCTTGCCGGCGCATCAGACCGTAACGATTGGACCGTGCTGCGTAACGCAGGCACTAAAGTTTCCGGCTCTGCGTTCGCCCTAACGACTATGGCGAGGCGAGCGACCTGCCACCACTGCGGTCGCTGCAATGAAAACGCGTAGACGGTCGGCTGTGCCTCGCGTTCGAGCACCGTACGCACGTCTCCTACTACGCCGACAACGTGTAACAGCCGTTTGTCGGTATCCATGTTCCCGAATTGAATTCGCTTTCCGATCGGGTCTTCATTGGGCCAGTAACGTTGGGCCAATGATTGGCTGATCACAGCAACGTGAGGTGACTTGACCGTGTCGGAACGGTCAAATATCCGGCCCTTAAGCAGCGGAATCTTCATCGCTTCGAAAAATCCAGCGCTGGCAATGCGATACTCGGCATACCCTCGTTGGTTCGGGTCGTCATTAATTAAAAAGGTTCCGTTCGCGCCCCGGTCGGCAATCGGCAAAACATTGATTCCACCAACCGCAGTCACACGCGGAAGCTGGCTGATCCGTTCAAGTAGTTGCACATAAAACTGGCGCAAGCGTTCATCTTCATCAGGCGTGATCGTGGTTGGTAATGACAGCGTCATCGCCACCGCGCTCTCCGTACTGAAACCCGGATCGACTTTCTGCAAGTTCATAAAGCTGCGGCCGAGGAGACCTGCTGCGGCCAGCAGCACAACGGTCAACCCGATCTGTCCGATCACCATAACGGCGCGCAGGCGATTACCAATGCCTGCTGAGACTTGCCCTCGTCCGGTCGCCTGTATCGCAAAGTGCACTTGCCGGGAGAGTCGAATAGCGGGAATAAAACTCAACGCTACACCGATCAGAACGCCTAACGCGCACGAAAACAGAAGTACGCGACTATTCACTCCAATGGTGTTGATGCGCGGCAACGTTCCTTTATCGAGAAGCAGCAAAAGACGCACACCAAAACTCGCGAGCCATGCGCCCAGGGCCGCAGCCGGCAGCGTCAGCAAAAGATTTTCGACGAGCAACTGTCGCGTGATGTGAAATCGCGAAGCACCTAAGGCGCAGCGGATAGTGAACTCGCGCTCGCGTGAGGTCACCTGGGCCAGCAACAGGTTCGAAAAGTTTGCACATGTGACGAGCAGCAATAGACCAACTGCGCCGAGTAGCACCCAAAGAGCCTGTCTAATGTTTCTGGTGAGGTGTGCTTGCAGCGGTATAAGCCTGAAGTTCAACCGCGTCGATCTTGTCGCCGTAAGTCGCACGCAATTGTTTCCCAATCAGACTCACTTCGGCCTGTGCTTGTTCCAGCGAAGTGTCTGGCTTTAGCCGGCCGATCACGGGCCAGTTATGTGCGGTGCGCGCCGGGTTAGCGGGTTCGGTGTTTCGCGTAATCCAGATGTCAGTGTCGGTTGGGTAATCAAAAATCGCGGGAAGAATTCCAACGACGTTGCATGCAACGCCATCGACATTCAGTTTCACTGCGCCAAAATCAGCTTGCCCGCCGAGGTGTTGCTGCCAGAAGTCATAACTCAACATTGCGGCGACCGGCCCGCCAAACTTCTCTTCTTCCGGCAGGAAAGAGCGTCCGGCAACAGGCTGCACGGCCATCGCCTTTAGAAAACCTCCGGACGCGAAGGAGATATTCGCGCGCATCGGTTCGCTGGTGCCGGTGACGACCAGCGGGAAACTGCCGGCTGATATCGCGAGGGCGTCGAAGCTTTGACTACTCGCCTGCACGTCGAGGAAGTTGGCCTCGGCGAAAGCCATCAGATTTCCCTTGTCGCCGACTTCGCGCACCATCACCAGCCGTTCACTCTCGGGATACGGCAGCGAGCGCAGGAGGAGTGCATCGACGATGGAGAAGATTGCGGTTGTCGAACCGATGCCCAAACCAAGCACCACCAAAACGATCGCGGTAAAGCCCGGTCGCTTCAATAAAGTTCTGATTCCCTGTTGGATGTCTTTGATTAACGTTTCCATTATTTGTGCTTTTTGCGCTTTTCGTGGCTTCACTCGTATCGAAGTGCGACGAGTGGATCGACTCTCGTCGCGCGTCTCGCCGGAACCAAACAAGCAACTAACGCCACTGCGCCAAGCAGAAGCGTGGTCACCACGAACGTCCACGGATCGCGGGCGTCAACGCCAAACAACATGCTGGTTAAACTCTCCAGATACTTCGTCAGCACGTAAGCAGCGGCGAGTCCGATCACAATACCGATTACAGTCAGCGCCATTCCCTGACGCACGATCATCAGCAGCACACTGCGACGATCGGCGCCAAGCGCCATGCGAATGCCAATCTCATGCGTGCGCTGCGACACCGCATAGGCCATCACGCCATACAAACCGATCGCCGCGAGTTGCTGCGCGATCAGTCCAAACAGCGTCAACAGCTTCGCGAACATTCGCTCCATCGTGAGCGTTTCATCAGCCTGTTCGATCTGCGTGCGAATGTTGCTCAGCGGCAGATTGCTATCGACTTCGCGCATCGCTTGTCGCACGGCGGCAACAAAACTCTTCGGGTCACCCGCCGTGCGCACTTCAAACGTCGCCATATCCGTGGGCGACTGTCGCCACGATTGGTAAACAGTGGGTTGGATCTCGTCACGCTGGCTGGTGTACTTCGCGTCCTGCGCGAGACCCACGATTTCAATCTCTCCCGGCTTATCCGGCTCGTACCCGAACCGCTTGCCGATCGGGTTCTCATTCGGAAAGTGCGCTTTCGCGAATGACTGATTAACAATTGCCACGAGCAGCGCCCGCGCGTCGTCCTGTTGAGTCAGGTTTCGCCCGATCAGCAGCGGGATTTCCATGGTGCTGAGAAAGTTTTCACGCACGATGTGGAGCTTGGTATCGAATTCTTTTGGCTTGCCGTCTGGTCCAAGCACGTGGGGAACAAAAACCGACGTGCTGGTTGCTCCAAAGGCAAGCAGTGCATGTCGCGAGAACGTTACCGACTGCACTCCCGGCACTGCTTCGAGGCGATCAAATGTCTGTTGATAAAGAGTGGCGAGCTTATCTTCTTTGTAACCGAGCAAGCTGGGGTTGACGTCGAAGAGCAGCAGGTTGTTTGCGTTGAATCCGGTTTCGACGTGCTGAAGATTTCTTAGCGTGCGAATCAGTAGGCCCGCGCCGATCAGCAACAACACTGACAGCGACACCTGCACAACCACCAAAGACTTGCTGAGCCAGGAACGGCCAACGGCGCTGGAACTGCGTCCGGTGTCTTTGAGCGCCGGCGTCAGATCGAGATTAGTGCCGCGCAGTGCCGGCAGGATTCCAAAGATCACGCCGGTGAGGAATGAAAGACCGAGAGTGAAACCAAGCACGCGCAGATCGAGTTGCGGAGTGAGCGCATTCATTTCTCGCCCGCCCCATTCGGTGACGAGCAACAGTCCGTCCTTGATCCAGAGCGCGAACAGAATTCCGAGCGCGCCGCCGACGCCAGCCAGCAGAACGCTTTCGGTCAACAACTGGCGAATCAGCCGCCCGCGGCTCGCGCCTAAAGCCAGCCGCACCGCAATCTCTTTCTTGCGCGATGAAGCACGCACGAGCAAAAGATTGGCAACGTTTGCACACGCGATCAGCAGGACCACGCCCACAACCCAGGCCAGCAAACGTAAAGGCTTCGCAAAACTTCTGCGTGCGTTCATCTCACCCTGACTTCCCGAATCGACGCCGAATCGCGGAAGATCTTTGGGATCTATAGTGCGCAACGGAGTTTGCGAGCGCGCCTGCCGCATGGCGCGATGCTCGAGCACCGATTGTTGGAATGGTCCAGCGAGAGCTGCTTCTGCCTGAGCGATGGTCGCGCCCGGCTGCAATCGCCCCATCAATCGCAGCCACCAGATGCCTGCGCCGCGCGAGTTGGTGCGTTCACCGGCTATTTGCGGTTCCCACGCCAGCGGGATTGAAACATCCTTCGACGAGCCCACCTGCGACGTTCCGAAAAATTCTGGCGGCGTAACGCCGGCAATCGTGAAAGCGACGTTATTAATATTGACTTGCTTACCGATTACCGCCGCATCACTACCAAAGCGATTAGCCCAGAAGCGATGACTGAGGACCGCTACGGGAGTTGCGCCCGCATTGTCGTCAGCTTCGTTGATTGTGCGGCCGAGTAGTGCCGGCACACCGAGCGCGCTGTAGTAGTTACCGGAAACTACCTGGCCGTTGACGACCTCTGCTTGTCCGCCGGCGTTGAAGTTGAGCTCGAGTGGTGCAAAAGCAAAGACCTCGGAGACAACGCTCTGCTCCTGTCGCAGGCGCGCGAACGTCTGCGTTGGAAACGATGTGCCCACGGTCAGACCCGTCGCAGGATCGCGCTGGTTGACGCCGTTATAACCACCCGCACCAAACTTCTCGCGGTCCCAGGTTGCTTTGAACAGGACCAGGCGATCGGGATCTTTAACCGCCAACTTCTTCAGCAACACCGCATCGACGACGCTGAACAACGCAGTGTTCGCACCGACGCCGAGCGCTAGAGTCAGAACCGCCACCGCCGTGAACGCCGGATGCTTCACCAGCATCTGCGCCCCATAACGCAAGTCCTGCCAGAAAGAAGTCATGGTCCTGATCTCCTGAACAATCCATCCACAGATTTCACAGATTCTTTTTGTGTAATCTGCGTAATCTGTGGGTGGCTTTTCATTCGTACCGAAGCGCTACCAGCGGATCGACTTTCGTTGCGCGACGCGCCGGGACGTAACACGCAAGCAACACCACCGCGATCAAACCAACCGCGACCGAGATGAACGTAGCAACATCAGTCGCAGCAACCTGGAACAGCAAACTTCTCATCAAGCGCGTCAACGCCAGCGCGGCAGCAATACCTACAGCAACTCCAATCAACGCGAGCACGATTCCCTGCCTCAAAATCAGGCGCAACACGTCGCTCCAGCGTGCGCCGAGCGCGACACGTATGCCGAGTTCGTGCGTGCGCTGAGTCACGGAATAAGAAACGACTCCGTAAACCCCGATTGCGGCCAGTAGCACGGCGATCACGGCAAAGCCACTGAACAACGTCATCGTCAGACGACGCTGCTCGAGCGAAGTGGAAACGATCTGGTCCATCGTGCGAACGTTGGCGACAGGCAGGTTCTTATCGAGCGCCGCGATCTCCTTCTGCACTGCGGACGCGAGACTGAGTGGCGCTGATTCCGTCCGGATCGTGAACGTTAAGAACGAAGCGATCGTGGGTTTCTGTGCGTACGGCAGGTAAAGCTGTGGTTTCGACTCCAGATCCAACCCGCGCGGTTTGACGTTGCCGACAACACCGACAACTTCGCGTTTAGCACCGGCGTTGATGATCTGGCCGAGCGGGTTCTCGTTGGGAAAGTGTTTGCGCGCCAACGCTTCGTTGATGATGATGACCGGGGCAGTATCAGCTGTGTCGTGCCCAGAGAAATCTCGCCCCTGCAACAACGGAATGCCCATTGTTTGAAAGTAACGCGGGGTGATGTTTGCGTTGTCGGCGACCTGATTCGGTTGGTTCGGACGGCCCGGAACGTTGTAACCCATTCCCCACGTTCCAACTAAAGGCAGATTGATCGTGGCGGCGACGGATTTGACGCCCGGTAAACCTTCAATGCGTTGCAGCGCTTGCTGCACAAACGCATTCTGTTCGGCTGTTTTGGGATACTGGATTCGCGGAAGCGTAACTTCCATCGTCAGAACATTGTGTGCATCAAAACCCGCATTCACGTTCTGCAAGCGAAGGAAACTCTTGACCAGCAGACCTGCGCCCACCAGCAACACGAGCGACAGCGCAATCTCTGAAACTACGAGAGCGTCTCTGAGTCCGCGCCGTGAACCCGCGGCTGAACGGCGCCCGCCTTCTTTGAGTGTCTCGTTGAGATTTGGATTGGATCCTTGCAGTGCCGGCGCGAGGCCAAAGATGAAAGCGGTCACGACGGAAACAGCGAGAGTGAAAAGAAGAACGGAAGTATCAACGGAGATCTGTTCGCCACGCGGCAAGCTCGTGAGGAATGACGCAGAAAAGAATTTAGTGATCCAAACCGCGAGCAACGCTCCGGCGCCTCCACCGATCAGCGCCAGCAGCAGACTCTCGAAAAGGAGTTGTCGAATGATGCGTGCTCTGCCTGCGCCCAGGGCGGCACGGATAGCAAACTCTTTTTGCCGATCCGCCGTGCGCGTCAACAGCAGATTGGCAACGTTGACGCACGCAATCAGCAACACCAGGCCGACTGCGCCAAACAGAATCCAAAGCGTGACGCCGATCTTTCCGACGACTTGTTCGTGCATCGGAATAACCGTGATTCCCCACTTCTTCCTCGACGCGGAGAACGTAGGCGCGAGGCGTTGCATGATCGCCTCGAGATCGGCCTTCGCCTGGGCCACCGTCACTCCTTGCTTCAGCCGCCCGACAGCCTGCACGTAGTAGTGTTGCCGATCGTTTTGCCAATCGGCGGCGGTGAAAGAGAACGGGAGCCAGATGTTGACCTTCTCCGGAAACTTGAAACTCTCCGGCAGCACTCCAATGACGGTATAGGACTCGCTGTCCAGTTGGACCGTTCGTCCGGCGAGATGCGGATCGGCGCCAAAGCGTCGTCGCCACAGTGCTTCACTAAAGAGCACGACCTTGCTCTGATTGACGTCGGTTTCATCGGACGAAAACGTTCTGCCTAACAGCGGCTTCACGCGCAACACGTTGAACAGTCCTGGAGATGCTTCAGAACCGTTGACGCGTTCAGGTTGTGTGCCGCCGGTGAGGTTTGCCGAGAGTCCGATGTCGAACAAACCGACGTCTTCGAAGGTGGTGAGTTGATCGCGGAAGTCTGTGATCTCCGCGGGTGAGAATTCCATTTGATCGGTTCGTTGCCCTGATCTGTCAGACCACAATCGGACTAACTGCCCCGGATTCTCGTAGGGCAAGGGCCGCAGCATCACCGCATTCACCACGCTGAAGATTGCAGTGTTCACGCCGATGCCAAGGGCCAACGTGACCAGCGCGATCGCGGTGAACGCCGGCCGCTTAGTTAGGCTTCTTAATTCGTAGCGAATCGCGTCCATGTTGATAATCCATCCTCATTCGTACCGAAGCGCTTCGAGTGGATCGACTTTCGTCGCACGACGCGCCGGGAGCCAGCACGCGAGCAATGCGACGCCGACGAGCAGCATCGCAATCACTGCAAACGTCCACGGATCGGTCGCACTGATCCCAAACAACAAACCCTTTAACAGTCGTGTAAAAGCGATCGCACCCAGCAGTCCTAACGCGACGCCGGCAACTGCCAATCGCAGTCCCTGACTGAGAATCAGTCGCAGTACATTTGATCTTTGTGCACCTAAAGCGAGTCGAATCCCAAACTCGTTTTTCCTGTTCGCGACGTTGAGCGACATGACTCCGTAGATACCAGTCAACGCCAACAACAATGCCGTCGCGGCAAAACCCGCGAGCAACGAATTCGTTAATCTCGTCGTAACGAGCGAGCGGTCCATCGCCTGCTGAATAGTGCTCACTTTGGAGAGAGGTAATTCGGGATCTAGTTTCGCGACTTCCTGTCGCACGTTGCCGGCGAGTGCAGTTGCGTCCACTGACGTTCGCACCACCAGCATCGTCTCGCGTCTAATCCACTGGCTGTATGGTCGATAGACGTAAGGCCATGGCTCTTCGTCGAGCTTGCGATTCTTAACATTCGGAACAACGCCGACGATGGTCAGCCATGGACCACCGCCGATGCGAAGCCGTCGCCCGACAAGATCGCCGTCGGGCGAGTACATCTGGGCGAGCTTTTCATCGACGATTGCAACCGGCAGCGACGTTCCCGTGTCGGAAGATTCGAACCCGCGGCCTTTGAGGATTGGCATTCCCATCGCCGCGAAATATCCGGGCGTAGAACTCCGCAACCACGCGACTCTTTCATGTTCCTGCGCGACGCCTTCTACCGTGAATGGTCCACCCTGGCCATCGCCACTGAACGGCACGACCTGACATAACTCGACTGCCTGCACACCGGGAACACTGCTCACATTCTGGCGCAGTTGCTGGTAGAAGCTTTCGGCTTGCTCTTTGCTGTACCGTTGTTCGGGTAGAGCAACTCGCGCCATCAACACGTTGTCGGCGCTAAAACCCGGATTGACAGACAACAGATTTCGAAAACTCTGGAGGAACAAAGCCGCGCCGATTAACAGCACGAGTGATAAAGCCAGTTGTGAAACTACAAATGCGTTGTTCAGCCGGCGATTTGCGCCTGATGAACCACGCGCGCCTTCCTTGATTGCGTCCTGCAAATTGATGCGCGCGCCGCGCAGCGCCGGAACGAGACCGCACAACACACCGGTGACAAGCATGATCGCGGTCGTGAAGAGCAAAACAGTTGCATCTATCCGCGCTGATTCGACATGAGGTAGCTGCGACGACACCAAACTCTTCAATCCAGTGACGATCCAGACTGCGATCAGTATTCCAACGAGCGTTCCCGCGAACGAAAGCAACAGACTTTCCGTCAGTGTTTGTCTGGCAATGCGCCACGAGCTGGCGCCGAGACATTGGCGCACCGCGAGCTCTCGAGTTCGCGTCGATGCGCGTGCAAGCAGAAGATTCGTCAAATTGGCGCACGCTATCAGAAGTACTAACGCGATTGCGCCTAACAGGATGAGCAGCGGTCGCCGCACTTCACCGACGATATGACGTTGATAAGGCAACATTATCGTCGTCTCACTGGAACCCAACGCCGCTTCTCCAGGCCGCACGTCGCGTTCGGCGGTAAACGCCTGGAACAAAGCAGTTATCTCTTTTTGCGCATCGTCTGGTGTCGCGCCGGGCCGCAGTTGACCAACTGGTAAAAGATTCCACGAACTCGAATCCTGCGGATTCAGACCCTTCGGCACCCAGAGTTGCATGTGACCTGAAATGTTTGCTCGTTCGGCGGGATCGGGAAAGTTAAAATCCGGCGGCATGATGCCGACTACCGTCGTCGGGATGCTGTCGAGATTGATCGTTTGCCCGATGATGTTCTGGTTACCGGCGAACCGTCGTTGCCACAAGCCGTAACTGAGAAGGGCGACGTTGTTGTTGCCCGGAGTGTCTTCCTGTGCGGTGAAGGTGCGGCCGTGCAGTGGCTCGCGGCCGAGTACGTTGAAGTAGTCGAAAGTGACAATGGCGCCCGGCACGACTTCCGGATCGCCATTGCCGGTCAGTGCAAACTCACCCGTCTCGTAAGCAGCGAGACTTTCAAACGTCTGCGTCCGATCGCGATGATAAGCAAACAGTGCATCGTTGAGATCGAGATGGCGCAAGCCCTTCGCCGGCGCCGAATGCCAGAACGTCATCAAACGATCTGGTTCTTTGAGCGGCAACGGGCGCAGCAACACAGCATTGACCACGCTAAAGATCGCTGTGTTCGCACCAATACCCAGCGCGAGCGTAAGCACTGCGATAGCAGCGAACGCAGGCCGCTTCAACAACCCCCGCACGGCGAATTGAATCTCTTTCGTGATCGATTCCATGATCTCTTGTTCTTTGCTCCAGAGGAGCAAGATGTTTATAGCTTTAAACCTAAATTCTCTATCGCTCCGTAGGAGCGACATGTCACATCGCGCTCCTACAGGAGCGCCAAGGTTTTATTGCCTTGACTATAAATATCTGGCTCCTACGGAGCCATTACTCGTAGCGAAGTGCGACGAGTGGATCGACTTTGGTCGCCCTTCTCGCCGGCAGATAACAAGCCAATAACGCGACTAGAAACAGCGCGCTCGTAACAAACGCGAATGTTGTAAAGTCGCTCGTGCTCACCTCATAAAGCAGCGTCCTCAACAAACGCATCAGACCAAGCGCCGCCACAACTCCAATCCCCACACCCAAAAGCGCCAGCACCAATCCCTGCCTCAACACCATCTTCAAAATGTCAGACTGGCTCGCACCGAGCGCCATGCGCACGCCGATGTAATGCGTCTGCTGACTCACGGAATAAGAGACGACTCCATAAATACCGATCGACGCCAGCAACAACGCCATGCCCGCAAAGATGCTGATGAGCAACGCCGGAAAGCGTCGCATGAACGACGCCTGTGTTTGCGAAATCATTTCATCCATCGTGCGTACGTTGAGAATCGCTGCGTCAGGTTCGAGGGTGCGAACCTCGTTGCGAATCGAACTCGCAAGAGTATTTGGATCGGTGTTGGTGCGAGCGACCAGGCTGGCAAACGTCGAGGGACTCTGCCGGAAGGAGTAGTAGAGCACCGGTTTGACTGCCTCATCGAGCCCGGTGATCTTTACATCGCCTACAACGCCCACCACCGTAATCGGATCGGCCTGGACCGACGGATAGCGCAAACGCTTGCCGATGGGATCGCGACCGGCAAACACGCGGTCAGCGATAGTTTTGTTGATGATGATACTGACCGGCGTATTAGCGCTCTCACTCGCGTCAAACGTGCGTCCGGCAAGCAACGGAATTCCCAGGGCCTTGAAGTAGTCGTCACTGGCGACCCGGATGTTGGCCTCGATCTCCTTTCCGGGCGGTGGCACAGGATCGCCGTTGACGTAGAAGCGCGTGGTGTTGCCACCGTTGAGTGGCAGACGGTCCACGGTCCCTGCGTCAACAACTCCGGGTAAGGACTTCACGCGCTCGCGAAGTTGCTCGTTGAAACTAATCTGTTGATTAGCGTCCGTGTACTTCATGGGGGGTAAGATCACACTCATAGTCAACACGTTATCGGTGTTGAACCCCACGTTGGTCTGGAGCAGTCGCAGCAGGCTCTTCATCATCAGTCCCGCACCGATTAACAACACGACGGCCAGCGCGATCTCAGTAACTACCATCGCGCTACGCAGACGATGACTTGCGCCTGCCGATGCATTACGACCACCTTCTTTGAGCGCTTCATTCAGATCGAGCCGCGAAGATTGCAGCGCCGGGGCCAGGCCAAACACCAGACCGGTCAGCAGTGAGAGCGCGAAAGAAAAGCCGAGAATGCCGGCGTCAAGACTGAGTCCCTTGAGAAACGGCATCGCGATCAATTGGTTCTGCGGTATCGACGCAACTAGCGCCGGGACACCCCAGTAAGCAATAAACAAGCCTGCCGCTCCGCCGGCGAGAGAAAGCAACAGCGACTCGGTCAAAAGTTGTCTGATTACGCGCCAACGACTTGCTCCCAGCGCCGAGCGGATAGCAACTTCTTTCTGGCGTGCAAGTGATCGCGTTAATAACAAGCTGGCCACGTTTGCACAGGCGATGAGCAGCACAAAGCCGACGGCGCCCAGCAACACCATCAGAATCGGTCTGACGTTACCGACAATCTCCTCTTGCAGTGGAACAATTCTCATGGTTATGCCGGCATGCGAATCGTTGTTCTGCTGCTCGATGCGATTGGCGATGAGATTCAACTCTGACTGTGCTTCCGCAGCACCTAGTTGTGGTTTAAGGCGGCCGATAAGATTCGTGCCGTGCATGTAGCGGCGAGTGAGTTGATTTTGCGTGGGTTGATAAGGCAGCCAGAGGTCATTGTTTCTGAGTGCAAACTGAAAACTCGCGGGCAGCACACCGATAACGGTGTAGCTTTCACCGTTAATCGTCACGGCTTTGCCGAGGACGGCGGGGTCGCCGCCAAATCGTCGCTGCCAGAAGCCATAAGTGAGTACCGTGACTCTCGCGCCACCGGGCTGGTCCTCACCTGTTTGAAATGTTCGTCCATGGATCGGATCGACGCCCAGCACGGAAAAGAAGTTTGCACTTACTCTTGGCGCCGCGACGCTTTCCGCTTCGCCCAAACCACTGAGGAGCGCACCGCCGCCGGTATAAGCGGCGAGCCCTTCGAAGACATTGTTCTGTTGGTAGTCTTGATAGTCGGGATACGAGAATTCTCGCTTCGGGTAATCCTGTCGCGGAACCTGTTCCCAGAGGTGGTAGAGGCGATCCGAGTCTTTGTATGGGAGACCGCGCAGCAAGGCGGCATCAACGACCGTGAAGATCGAGGTGCTGCCACCGATACCGAGCGCCAGCGTGACGATGGCGATGGCCGTAAAAGCGCGATGCTTCAACAGCCCACGAATTGCGAAGCGGATGTCTTTAATTATTGAATTCATCTTGTCAATCCTGTAAATCCTGAAATCCTGTCCAAAGCCCTATTCGTATCTCAACGCGATCAGCGGATCTACGCGCGTCGCGCGCAACGCCGGAATCAATGATGCGATCATCGCAATCACGAAGAAGACGGCCGAGACTGCCACGAAGGTCACGCTATCGGTCGGCGTCACTCCAAAAAGCAGCGTCGCCAGAAAACGCGTCAGCGCGATCGCGCCAGCGATTCCGATCGCGATTCCCGCGAGCACCAGGGTCAATCCATTCTTCATGATCAAACTCAGCACGTTGCCGGCGCGCGCGCCGAGCGCCATGCGAATTCCAATCTCGTGTGTTCGTTGTGTTACCGAGTAGGAAACAATTCCGTAAATACCGACCGCGCCCAGCACTAACGCCAGCAGAGCAAACGCAGCAAACAGCAGCATCAACGAACGCGAAACTGCAACGGCATCGTTCACGCGCTGGTCCAATGTCTTAACGTCGAAAATTGGTTGGTTTCTATCTATTGCCAATACTTCATTGCGCACCACCGGCGCCAGGCTCAGCGGATCTGAAGCAGTGCGAACCAGGAGAGTCACGCCGTTCATCGGCATCTGCGAGAACGGCAGGTAAAGCTCGGCGGCCACGTCATCTGTCAGACTTTCCTGTCTGATGTTTCCCACGACGCCCACAATGGTCCTGCAAAGACCCTCCGCTTCCGAACATCCAAACCCTACTCGTTTGCCTAACACGTTACCGTTGGGGAAAAAGCGGCGCGCGAACGCCTCATTTGCGATCGTAACTTTCGGCGTGTCTGGTCCATCCCGCTCGTCAAACTGACGCCCGCTCAGCAACGGGATCTTCATTGTTTGGAAATACTCGGCCGAGACCGAGCCGACTCCGATCGGCGCATCTTTTTTGCCGTCGAGTGACCGATGGCCTTCGATGCCGGTGAAGACGATGATGCCAAAGCCGTTCAGCGGCGTGTGATTGATAGTTCCAGCCGACTCAACGCCCGGCAACGACTTCACGCGCTGCAATAACTGTTGTTGAAAGGCGATGGTCTGAACGTCTTTGGAATAGTTTGAACGAGGCAGATTGATCCGAGCAGTTAACACATTCTCGCGATTAAATCCGAGATCGATAGCGACTAGTTTGTTGAAGCTTCTAACGAGCAGGCCCGCGCCCAGCAGCAGGACCACAGCGAGCGCGAGTTCAGCGACGACCAGCCAGCCACGAAAGCTGCGCAGTCCGAAACTCATCAGTCCATACGACCGGCTAGTTCGCAGTGCCTTGATAAGATCGGGCTTGGACGCTGTTAGCGCGGGCGCTAGTCCGAACACGATTCCGGTGAGAACTGATAGCCCTAAAGTGAATGCAAACACGCGCCAGTCAATGCGAATATTATTCAAGTCGTAAACTGAGGTCGTGAAGCCCTCCGGCACGAGGCTCGCGATCGCGCGCGTACCCCACAGGGCGATGAGCAGGCCCAACAAGCCGCCTACGACACCAATGACGAGGCTCTCGGTGAGTAGTTGGCGAATCAGTTGCCAGCGCCGTGCACCGACTGCGGCGCGCACAGCCATCTCGCGCTGTCGCGCAAGTGTGCGCGAAATCATCAGACTAGCGACGTTGACGCACGCGACGAGCATCACGAGTCCGACCGCGCCCCACAACACCAACACCGTCAAGCGAAAGCCCGAAACAAGTTGCCGGTGCAGGGGTGCAACTTCAACGGTCGCCAGCGGCCGTGGCTCTTTGCCCTCCTGGCCCTGCTCTGACGCGTGTCGAGCAATCAAGCTCAGCTCTGTTTGCGCGGCTTGCGCGTTTGCCGGCGGCTTGAGACGACCGACGACTTCAATCAAAGAAAACATGTCGCCTTGAGTTTCTCTGATCGGATCGAGAGCTAACGGAAGCCAGACGTCAAACTCGCCTGGAAAACGAAAACCGGCAGGCATCACGCCAACGATCGTGTAAGGTTTGTTATTGAGCGTCAGAGTGCTTTGCAGAATTGCTTCGTCGCGTCCATACCGGCGTTGCCAGAAACCTTCGCTGACGATTGCGACGTTATTCGCGCCGGTCTTGTCTTCTTCAGGCAGAAAGAAGCGCCCGCGTACTGGCTGCACTCCGAGAGTGGTGAAGAGACTGGCGGTAACTTGCGCGCATGGGATGCGTTCGGGTTCGCCGATGCCGGTGAGATTGAAGTTGTCGTCACTGAACGCGGCGAGATCGTTAAAGGACGTGTTCTTTTCTTTCCAGGCTAAATATTGATACGCGGCGATGCCGGGTAAGTCATCGGCCGCGGGATTTTTGTGAACGGAGACGAGTTGCTGCGGATCGCGGAACGGCAGAGCCTTCAACAGCACCGCGTTCACAACACTGAAGATCGTAGTATTGACCCCGATGGCCAGCGTCAACGTGATGATCGCAACCGCTGTGAAGCCAGGATGTCGCAGCAGGCTCCTGATACTGTGACGCAAATCTTTCAGCATAAGTTTTGTCCGCAGGTTACGCAGATTACACAGAAAGAATCTGTGTAATCTGTGGATGGTTTCACTCGTATCTAAGCGCGACCAGCGGATCGACCTTCGTCGCTCTGCGCGCCGGGATAAAGCACGCTAACAACGCCACGGCGATCAAAACCGCTGACACCACGCCGATGGTCAGTGCATCTGTCGGCGTTACGCCAAACAACAAAGTCGTCATCAAACGCGTCAACGCGAAAGCTCCTGCCAGGCCGAGTGCCACACCGATGCCCACCAATGTCATTCCATTTCTAATAATGAGTTTGAGGACATCAACCGTACGCGCACCCAGCGCCAGGCGAATACCAATCTCCTGCGTTCGTTGCGTGACCGCGTTCGACATCACGCCGTAAATCCCGATCGCCGCCAGTAGCAAAGCCAGCGCGGCAAACAGTGACAACAGCGACATGTTGAACCGGCGTGCTGCAAATGAACTCGCAGTGACTTCGCTCATCGTCTCTACCTTCGTCACAGGTAGCTGCGAATCAACTTTCCAGATCTCCTGTTTGAGTGCTTGAGCAATGCCTGCCGAGTCGCCCTGCGTTCGGGCTGCAAACGACATCCATCTTTTCCACGGATTGATTTGGGTGTACGGCGTGTAGAGAGCCGGCTGCTCGGGTAGATCCAAGCCGAAGTGCTTTACGTCTCCGACAACTCCGATAATCGTTATCCACTCAATTTCAGGATTGCGCGCCCAACGGATTCGTTTGCCCAATGGGTCTTCATTTTGAAAATACTGTCGCACGAGCGCTTCATTCGCGATGCCGACGCGTGGCGCTTTCTCGTCGAAGTCCTGCGGGCCAAAATCTCGTCCGCTCCGCAAAGGAATCTGCATGACTTTGAAGTAGTCACCCATCACGCTGCGGGTTTCGAGACTCGGTTCATCACCGGGAGCGATCGGCGGCCGATTTTCGATTAGAAAATTGTGATCGAGTGAGTCGCCGCTTAGTGGCAGTTCACTGATCATCGCAGCCTGCACGCCCGGCAGTGAGTTCATGCCGGCCAAAGCCTGTTTGCGAAAGCGGGTTTGTGTGGGAACGTCCTTGTAACGAGTCTCAGGTAACTCAACCCGCATGGTGATCATGTTATCGGGATTGAACCCTGGCTCTACTGAGCGCAATTTCCAGAAAGTCTTGATCAGCAGACCTGCGCCTACGAGAAGAATCAGCGCCACTGCAAGTTCGGCAACTACAAATGCGCTCCGCAGTCGTTGTCGCGCACTTCCTGCCGTAGCGCTCCTGCCACCTTCTTTTAGTGCGTCACCTGCTCTGCCTCGCGACGCGGCCCATGCGGGTGCGAGGCCAAAGATCAGTCCGGTCAATATTGAAATGCCGAGGGTGAAACCAAGAACTCGTCCATCAACTCCGATCTCGGCTACACGCGGCAAATTGTCCGGCTTAAACGCCACCAAAAGACTCGTGCCCCAAAACGCAAACACTACGGCCACGGCACCACCGGCAAGTGATAACAACAAACTTTCCGTAAGCAACTGACGGATCAAACGCCAGCGATCCGCACCGAGCGCACCGCGAATCACAAACTCGCGTTGACGCTCAGCGGCCCGTGCCAAAAGCAGGTTCGCAAAGTTGGCGCAGGCAATCAGCAGCACAAAACTCACTGCCGCAAACAAAATGAACAACGACTGCCGCGTATCGCCAACAATCCGTTCATGCAATGCAAACAGCACTGTGTTGCGGTTCTTATTCTCATCGGGATACTGAGCGGCGAGGTTCCGATCGACGACCTGCATTTCGGCGCGCGCCTGCTCGATCGTGACGCCCGGCGCTAACCTGCCGTACGTTCGGAGAAAATGAACTCCTCGATGATTCGCTGCGACCGGGTTCGACACATGCACCGGCGTCCATGCTTCGGTGTTTACAGCAGGGGTGACAAACGTTTCAGGCATGACACCGATGATGGTGTACATGTTGCCGCTGAGCGGAATCGCTTTACCGATAATCTGCTCGTCGCGATTGAACTGTTTCACCCACAGGTTATGGCTCAACACTACGACGAACGGTCCACCGTTTTTGTCATCCTCTGTGGTGATAAAACGTCCGCCCTCCGGTTTAACGCCGAGCGTTTCGAAGAACCCGCCGGTAACTTGTCCAATCTGAAGTTGAATTGGTTCACTGCCGGCCGTATACGCCAGCGGCTGCATAACCATGCCACCGAGCCGGCTGAACGTCTTACTTTGCGCCTCAACATCAGCCAGATCAGGCGGCGACTGGTTATATCTGAAACTGATCAATCGAGACGGATCGGCATAAGGCAACGGTCGCAGCAAGACGGCGTTGATGACGCTGAAGATCGCGGAGTTAACTCCGATTCCCAGCGCCAAAGTAATGACGGCGATTGCGGTGAACGCAGGTCGCTTCAACAAGCTGCGGACGCCGTAGCGGATGTCTTTAAGTATTGAATCCATCGTTTGTGCCTTATGTGCCTTTTTGTGGCTTCATTCGTATCTAAGCGCCACCAACGGATCGACCTTCGTCGCGCGGCGCGCCGGGATGTAACACGCAAGCAGCGCCACCAGCAGCAGAACCAAAGTGATCGCCGCGAATGTCAGTGGATCGTTTTCACCAACACCGAACAGCAGACTCCTAAGCAAACGCATCAACGCAAACGCCGACACCAATCCAAGCACCAGCCCGACTCCAATCACCGCCATTCCCTGCCCCAGAATCATCTTGAGCACGTCGCCGACTTGCGCGCCGAGCGCGAGACGAATGCCGAGCTCGTGCGTGCGTTGCGTAACGGTGTAAGCAGTGACGCCGTAGATTCCCGCTGCTGACAACATGAGCGCGATGAAGCCGAAAAGTCCGAGTAGAAACAAGTTGAAGCGCGGCTGCGTCACTGACTCGCTGACGATGTGCTCCATTGTCTTGATGTCTGCCACGGGCACAGATTTGTTAACTTCAGTCACCACCTGCCGCACCGACGCTGCGAGGGCGGTTGGCTCGACAGTTGAGCGAATCACAAGGGACATGTTGATAAACGGATTTTGCTTAGCCGAGAAGTAAACCTCCGGTGCCGGTTCTTCGCGCAGCTCGAGACTTCTCACGTTGGCTGTTATGCCCACGATCTCAGACCAAACAGGCTGCTGATTATTGTCGGTACGGCCAAAGGTGATGCGTTTTCCCACCGCAGATTCACCGGGAAAATCGCGATCGGCAAGCGCCTGATTTACAACCACCACCAGCGGTGCGCCATCACCGTCATGATCAGTAAAGGCGCGTCCGTGTGTTACCGGAATACCCATGGCGCGGAAATAGTCGGTGCTAACTGCGCGGAAGTTTGTTGGGCTCCACTGGTCACGCGGAACGACGGGACGTCCCTCAACTCTGAATCCCGTAGTTGGTCCTTTACTCAATGGCAGGGTATTGATGATTCCCGCGTACTGAACACCGGGAACTTCACGAAGCCGCTGCAACACGTTGTCGTAAAACGTTATGAAATCAGCGTCGGTCCTGAAGTCGGTTCCGGAAGGAGTCAGCCTGGCAGTCAATACTTGTTGCGGAGTGAATCCTGCATTAACCGACTGCAGTTGCAGGAAACTACGGAACAACAAGCCGGCGCCTGCCAGCAACACGACAGATAGCGCGACTTCAGTAACGATCAGCGCATGACGCAGGCGACTACTTCTAACGCCTCCAGCGGTGCCTCGCCCGCTTTCTTTCATCGCTTCCTGAACATCGCTTTTTGCAAGACCTAAAGCCGGCGCCAGGCCGAAGAGGAAGCCCGTCAGCAGAGAAGCAGCGAGTGTAAAAACCAGCACGCGCCAGTCAATATGAATTTCATTGAGGCGCGGAAAGTCTGCCGGAAGCAACCTGGTTATGAGTGCGACTCCCCAAAACGAGAGGAGCAATCCTAAAGCGCCGCCGGCAAGTGCGAGCATCCCGCTCTCGGTCAGCAGTTGCTGCACGATTCTTTTCCGCGAAGCTCCCAAAGCCGTGCGAATCGCAATCTCTTTGTGTCGCGCTGAAGCGTTGGCAAGCAAAAGGTTGGCGACATTCGCACATGCGATTAGCAGCACAAACATCACGGCCCCGAAGAGCAGCAACAACATGGTGCTGTTGTTCCCGATGAGATGATCATGCAGGGAAACAACGCGATTGAAGCGACGATTGTTTGTCTCGGGATACTGTTGCCGCAAACGAGTGGTGATAGTTTCCATCTCGCTCGCAGCCTGGGCCACAGAAACGCCGGGCTTCAACAGTGCGACTGCTGCCAGGTAACCCATGCCGCGGTTCTGCGTCGGATCCACCTGCGCATACAACTCTGGAACAAGTCTTAACGGAGGCACCCAGAGCTCTGTCTTGTCTGGATACTGAAAGCCCGCTGGAGCAATGCCGATGACCGTGTAGTTAGCACCATCAAGCGTTATTGGCTTTCCAACGATTCCCGGATCGCTGCCGTACCGTCTCACCCAAAGGGCATGGCTCAGTACCACCACCGGTTCATGACCGGCTTGTTCGTCCTGTGGAAGAAACAACCGGCCATACTGTGGTCCAACTCCGAAGACCTCGAAGAAGTTGGCGGAGGTTTGAGCCATTTCCAGTCTTTCGGCGCGATCAGAAAGCGCAAGATTCGTGGTGGCAGTTCGGATGGCAGCCAGGTGTTCGAAGACCGTGTTTTGCGCGCGCCAGTCGAGAAAGTTGGCCGCGGTCACCTGTACCCGTGTGCCCTGGGGATTCAGTTCCTGGATGGCGACGATGCGCTCCGCGGTCCGGTATGGCAAACGGCGCAACAGCACACTATTGACGACACTGAAGATCGCAGTGCTGGCGCCGATGCCCAACGCGAGCGTGATCACCACGATGGCCGTGAAACCCGGATGCTTCAACAACCCTCGAATTCCGTAGCGAATGTCTTTAATTATCGAATCCATGATCTACTTCCAACGTTTATGCCTGTTCTTTTGCCTTTGCTCCAGAGGAGCAAAATGTTTATAGCCCCTCTACTATTGGCGTTTCTCGCTCCGTAGGAGCGACATGTCACATCGCGCTCCTAACGGAGCGCTGAACTCATCACTATTAGAAGCTATAAACATGTGGCTCCCACGGAGCCTCTCAATTCTCTACTCGTATCTCAGCGCTACCAGCGGATCGATCCTCGTAGCGCGACGCGCGGGCAGATAGGCGGCCACGACCGCAACCGCCAGCATTACCAGACCGGCAAGCGTCAACGAGATCGGATCCGTCGGCGACAAATCGAATAACAATGTCGAGGCAAACCGCGCGACGACGAGCACCGCAGGTATTCCCGCAACGATCCCGATCAGCACCAGGACGAGCGCTTCGCGCAGTACCAACGTGACGATTTCACGCACGCGTGCGCCGAGCGCGATCCGAATTCCAATCTCGTTGGTCCTGCTCGCCACTCCGTAAGAAAGAATTCCATAGAGACCGATCGTCGCGAGCACCAGCGCCAGCACTCCAAAGAAGCCCGACAGCGTTGCCATCAAACGCTCACGCAACATCGATCCCTGGACCATGGTCCGGAACCACTCGAAGCTCGTGTCCAGCGACGGGTTCACTTCGGTCAGTGCGCGACTTACGGATGCAGTGATTTCGCCCTGAGGTAAATTTGAGCGGATTAGAAACTGCCGGCCGGGCGAAGGCTGCGGGTCTTGCAGGCTCGGCAGGTACATCACGGGAATAAGCTCTTCCTTCAACTGCTCAAACTTCGCGTCACGAGCCACGCCGACGACCTCGTACGCAGTCTCCGGTTCGTTTGGAGTTGCTTCGATAATGACCCGGCGGCCAATTGGATTCGGCTCGCGCAATTGACGCGCAAACGTTTCGTTAATAATTGCGACTCGCGGCGAGTTGAGCGTATCGTGCGAACTAAACTCACGCCCGCTGCGCAACGGCAGTTGAATTGTTCGAAAGTAATCGACACCAACGCGATTAAAGGAAACGTTTATCTTGTCGTCAGGACGTCCATCTAACCAGACATCGTTACTGCGTCCTCCGCCGGTTAGTGGAAGGGTGTCTGATTCGGCGATGGCCGTGACGCCCGGCACTGCTTTGAGTCGTTCCAGCAGTTGGGCTTTGAACTCGATGCGACGCTCCGGCGCAATATTCAGTCGTCGAAACCCGACTCGCGCGACGAGCAAGTCTTCCTGATTAAAACCGGCATCGACCGTGAGCAGCTTATTCAGGCTGCGCGTAAACAGGAGAGCACTGGCAACCAGCACCAGCGACAGCGCAACCTGGACCACGACGAGCGCTCGCCGCAAACTGAAGCGGCCGCCACCGGTGGTGAGCCCACGTCCAGTGTTTTTCATGACAGAGTTGAGTTCGATTCGCGTCGCACGCAGTGCCGGAGTCAAACCAAACAACAAACACGTCAATGCAGCCACTCCCGCGGTGAACCCAAGCACACGCCGATCGGGCGTCAGATCAAGAAACACCGCATTGAGACCCGTGCCAATCAAGGACACGAGGAAACTGCTCAGCCCCTGCGCCAGCAACACTGCCAGTGCGGTGCCCAATAAAGTTAGCAGGAGAGTTTCAACCAAAAGTTGCCGGACGATTCTTGCTCGAGAAGCGCCGACCGCCTGTCGCACGGCGATCTCGCGTTCGCGTGTGCTGGCGCGGGCCAGTAACAAATTCGCCAGGTTGGCGCATGCGATTAGCAGCACCAACCCGGCGATGGCCAGCAACAGCCACAGGGGACGTTCATAGTTCTCGCGCAGCGTCGAATAGCCGGCGCCGCCCTCAACGGCCTCCAGTTGCGACGCCAGATATTTGTCAACGCTTACGGCTGGATAATTCGGCGGCAGCGTTTGTTGAAACAGCGACGGCGAGATCGATTGCAGTTGAGCATTTGCTTGCGGGATGGTCCAACCGTGCTTCAATCTTCCGGGTCACCATCAACCACCAGGCGAACCCCGAATCGAGCCGGTTGTTTTGGCCGGAAATGATCGCGTCGGCACAAAGTGGCAAAGCGACGTCAAACGTCCTGCCAACTTCGAGACCGAAGAAACTCTCAGGCGTAACGCCGATGATCTCGAAAGGCTTATCGGAAAGAGTCAACTTGCGGCCGACCACATTTCGATCGCCGCCGTATTCGCGTTGCCAGAATGAGTGGCTGATGACGGCGCCGGGAGCAGCGCAACCTCGCTGGTCATCGGATGCCGTGAAGACGCGGCCGAGCTCCGGCCGCACACCAAGGACGTTGAAAAAGTCTCCGCTTACCCACAGCCCCTTGGCCCAACGCACTTCTCCACCCTGTGCGAGGTTGAAATCGTTCCGTCCCCAGGCGAGAACACCAGAAAACCCTTGCTGTCGATCTCGAATCTGTTCCCAAATTGGATTGGTAACTGATGGATATAGCGACTGCTTACTACCGCGAGCGGCATCCATGTCTGTGAGGCTAACGTTGACGAGTTGTCCTGCGTTGCGGACCGGCAGAGTCTTCAGCCGCACTGCGTTGACCAGTTGGAAGATCGCGGTGTTAGCACCGATCCCGAGCGCCAGCGACAACACAGCCACCGCCGTGAAGCCGGGATTCTTCAGCAACATCCGAACACCGAATCGTAGATCTTGCAGCATCTATTTCTCCCGCATGGTCTTTGCTCCGTTAGGAGCAAAATGTTTATAGCTCTCGATTACTGGCGTTCTCGCTCCGTAGGAGCGAGATGTGGATCGGCTTTACATGGCGCTCCTGACGGAGCGCTAAACCTTTGTTCGCGGCAGAACTATAAACATCCGGCTCCTACGGAGCCTTCGACCGCAATTCGCTACTCGTATCTGAGTGCAACGAGCGGATCGACTTTGGTTGC
This sequence comes from uncultured Acidobacteriota bacterium, assembly GCA_963826255.1. GTDB lineage: Bacteria > Acidobacteriota > Blastocatellia > Pyrinomonadales > Pyrinomonadaceae > PSRF01. Next base: position 1,565,813 of record CAWGWK010000002.1, on the reverse strand, counting down.
GCGGCGGGCGGGGACGAAACAGGCGACGAAAGCCACCGCAATTAACAAGACCGCCCCCACGCCAAACGTAATCGGATCCTTCGCCGTAACTCCGAACAGCAACGTCTCCATTACTCGTGTCAGAGCAAACGCGCCACCCAAACCCAAAATCACGCCGACCAGCGTGAGAAGCATTCCCTGGCGAACAACCAGCTTCATCACGTCAAGTCGTCGCGCTCCCAACGCCATCCGCACTCCGATCTCATGCGTTCGCTGGGCCACTGAATAAGACATCACGCCGTAAATTCCTGTCGCTGCAAGCACCATCGCCAGCGCCGCAAACAACGCAAGCAGCGTGGTGCGATAACGCGGCGCGGCGACTGACGAGTCAACCCAATCACTCAGCCTCTTGACCTGCGCGATTGGCTGGTCGGGATCCAGTGCATACACCTCTTTGCGCACCGCACCGACAATGCTTAAAGGATCTCCCTGGGTACGAATAACCAGATTCATCCGGCCGGCATTGCGAGTGGGCAAGTACATCGTGGCGAACGGTTGGCCTGCGAGCGATGAGTGACGAATGTCGCCCACGACGCCAATGATCTCGTACGGCTTGTCACCAATTGAGAAGAGACGTTTGCCTAACGGATCTTCATTCGGGAAAGCCGTAGCGACGAGTTGTTGACTGACGATCACTACCTTGTCACTTTGTCTCACTTCTTGCTCAGTGAAGTTGCGACCGCGCAGCAGAGGAATACGGAGCGCGCTGAAGTAGTTTTGGTTGACGCGACGCCAATCGGCGTTAAAGCCGTCGTTGGGTGAAACCGCTGGGCGTCCTTCTACAATAAAAGGGACATCATTCAGTTGCCCACTGAATGGAAGCTCCGAAATTTGACCTACGGATTCAACGCCGGGTAACGAATCGACGCGGGTCTCGAGTTGCTCGAAGAAACTCGCCGGCTTTCCTTCAAAGTCATATTTCGTCTGCGGCAAGGCGATTTGGAACGTCAAAATATTATTTGAGTCGAAGCCCGGATCCACCCGTTGCAGTTCAATCAAACTTCGCACCAGCAGTCCCGCGGCAATCAGCAACATCACAGCGACGGCGCTTTCGAAAATCACGAGGAAACTACGCGTTCTATTTCGTAAGGTACCTTCAGCCCCGCGCGCTCCCTCTTTCAACGTATCTATGAGGTTCACTTTCAACGTGCGAAAGGCTGGCGCCAGGCCAAATAAAACTCCGGTTACGATTGAGATAAGGAGCGTAAACGCCAGCACCGTCGAATCGATCTTTACCGTCACGGTCGGCGGTAGGCTGTCCGCGCTCAACGCTACCAACAGTTCGACGCCCCAAACCGCCAGCAGTGCGCCGAGCGCGCCGCCGACGATCGCAAGCAACAAACTCTCAGTGATCATCTGGCGGATGATTCGCGATCGACTCGCGCCGAGTGCGGTCCGTAACGCAATCTCCCTTTGCCTCGCAGCCGCGCGCACTAGCAACAGGTTGGCCACGTTCGCGCAAGCAATGAGCAATACCAACCCGACAGCGCCGAAAAGAATAAAGACGAAACTCCGACTGTTGCCGAGCAACTGTTCATGCAACGAAACCAGACCAAGACTCCACCCGGTGTTTGTGCCGGGAAACTGCTCCTCCAGTCGAGCTGCAATTGAATCGATGTCGGATTGCGCCTGGGCCAGGCTGACGCCGGCTTTCAATCTGCCGACGGGCCGGAGAAAGTGCGCCTGGCGCATCTTCATTTCCGGATCCGCATCGAAGTTCATCGGCACCCACAACTCAGCCATCTGGGGCACCTTAAAATGGGCCGGCATCACGCCGATCACCTGATACGGTTTGCTATCAAGAATGATCGTCTTGTGAACGATCTGGGGATCGCCACCAAACCGTTTCTGCCATAACTCGTAGCTGAGTAGAGTGACCTGATCGTTACCAGTCTTTTCGTTTTCGAGTGAGAATCCGCGACCGAGCGCGGGCGCTACTCCAAAGACGTCGAAATAGTTCCCGGTTACACGCGATGCTGTGAGGCGTTCCGGATCACCAATGCCCGTGAGATTCGCTGAACCTGGGAGCGTGCCTGAAGCGCCGAAATGTTCGAATGTTTTGTTCTGACTGCGAAAGTCGAGGTAATCGGGCGGCGAAACACTCGCACGGCTGATCCTGTTACGAACGGTTCCCCATGCCCAGACGAGTCGATCAGATTCCGGATACGGAAGAGACTGGAGCACAACAGCATTAACCAGGCTGAAGATGGCCGTGTTCGCTCCGATTCCGAGAGCCAGCGCGATAAGAGCGATGGCGGTAACCCCTGGCCGCTTCAACAAACTCCGAATGCCGTAGCGTAGATCTTTGATTAGGGAGTCCATGATCTATTTCAACCGCGGATTACACAGATGAGAACGGATTATCCGTAATAAATCTGTGTAATCTGTGGATTGCCTTTCATTCGTAGCGCAATGCGCTCAACGGATTCACACGCGATGCACGGCGCGCAGGCAGGTAGCCCGCAAGCAGCGCAACAATCGTCAAAACTCCCGCAGCTGCGATCAGCGTCAGCGGCTCTGTCGGGCTTACTCCAAATAGTTGCGACGAAATCAAACGCGCTCCCAGCAACGCCGCCGGCACGCCTATCACTAACCCTGCCAACACGAGATACAACGTCTCTCGCAAGATCATCCACGCGATGTTGCCACCACGCGCACCAAGCGCCATGCGAATACCAATCTCATTCGTGCGACGCGCGACACCATGGGCCATCACGCCATACAAACCGATGCACGCAAGTATCAAGGCAAGCGCGCCAAAGAAACTGACGAGTTGCGCGATCAAGCGTTCCTGGTTCAGGTTCTGGCGCAGTTGCTCGCTCATCGTCGTCACGCCATAGATCGGCAGCTTGTCGTCGATCTGATTGATCATCTGCCGCACTTGTGGCGTGAGTGGCGTCGGGTCTGAAAGTGTGCGGATGTGAAGGGTGACTGAGTACGCCGACCCATCCTGAATCTGGAGTATCGGGCGATAGACGGTGGGCTCAGGCTTCTCACGCGCATCGTCTGACTTGATATCGCCAACTACTCCGACGATCTCGAGTGGCGCACCATCATCAGTCTCATCATCAAAGGTGAACGAACGACCTATCGGATTCTGATCTTTGAAGAAACGCTCGGCGAAAGTTGAATTAATGACCGCAATTCGGGGGGCAGCGGCAGTGTCGCGCATCTCAATCTCACGTCCTCGCAACACCGGCATACCGAGTGTTTCGGCGTACCGCGGTCCCGCCAGAATGTCCTGCACGGTCACGTCTTCACCGCGCTCGGGCGTAAATCCAGGTACCCTGATACTGCTACTGCGGCGCGTCCCGCTCATCGGCGCGTAGGTCGCCATCGATACGGATTTAACCTGCGGCACCGTACTCAAACGTTCGATCAATTGCTGGTAGAGCGTCGGGAGCTCGGTCGTTTTGTAGTTGGCGAGACGTGGATCGACACCGAGGAGCATCAGGTTGTTTCGATCGAAGCCAATGTCTTCGCTCTGAAGCTTCACCAGGCTGCGCGCGAACAATCCCGCGCCCGTGAGTAGGACCATCGAAAGACCTACCTGCAGCACCACCATCAACGACGACAGATTTAATTTCAGAAAGCCGCTTTTAGTTCTGGTCTTCTCTTTCATTGCGGAGGAGAGATTTGTCCGGCTAGCCTGAATTGCGGGAATCAATCCAAACAGAAGACCGGCGAGGATCGAGACGCCGATCGTAAATGCCAGCACTCCAACATCCGCTCCCGTATCGAGTGGAGACTCTCTCGCGACCAGGCGGACGAGTACGATGACGGCCCACTGCGCCAGCAGCACGCCACAAATACCGCCGAGCGCGGCCAACAACATGCTTTCGGTAAGCAACTGGCGAATGATGCGCCAACGACTTGCACCAAGGGCCATGCGCAAAGAGATCTCGGCTTTGCGCGCAGCAGCGCGTGATAACAGCAGGCTGCCGACATTCGCACACGCAATCAGCAGTATCATGCCGACAATGGCCAGCAGCATTTGCAACGGCTTTGAGTAAACGACTCGAAGCCCTGAGATACCACCTTTGCCTTCGACGAGTGTCGCGAAGGTGTTTTGAATGCCTTTCTGTCGCTCTTCGGTGAGTTGGCTACCGGCTTGTTCAGTTAAGAACTGGCGCAGGGCCAGGTTTGTGGTCGCCTGTGCCTGGTCCATGCTCACACCGGGCCTGAGGCGGCCCATAACCATGAGAAAGTAAACCTGATTATTTGCGAGGTATGAGTCGCGAAGCTCTATTTGTGGTTGGAAAGCTAACGGCAGCCAAAAATCAGGCGGACGCCGCACGCGCTCGCCAAAGAACTCCGGCGGAGTAATCCCTACGATCGTGAAGTTTGTGCCATTGATAATGACGTTCTTGCCGACAGTCGAGGAGTCGCTGTTCAACTCCTTCTCCCAGTATCGATGACTGATCACCGCGGCGGGTTGAACGTTAGGCTTATCGTCGTCAGGCGTCAGCAGGCGGCCGCGCATCGCACGCACACCCAGAACCGAAAAATAATTGCCTGACACGAGATGTCCTGACGCACGCGCTGCGGCTGCGGCTTGCGAATCAGTCTGCCGCACGCTGAGGCGACTGACACCGCTACGGAGCGCAGCGATGTCCTGGAAGGATTGATTGTGCGTGCGAAAGTATTCGTAAGACGCGTAGGAAAAGAGCCGCCATTGACCTGCGCGTGGCGTGTCTTCTATCGATGTTCCCTCGCCGACTGCGTCGCTGAAGAGTACCAACTCCTCAGGCTTATCGACGGGCAGAGATTTCAGCATCACTGCGTTCACAAGCGTGAAGATGGCGGTGTTGGCGCCGATGCCGAGAGCGAGCGTGAGCACTGCGATCGCGGCAAACCCTTTGCGCTTCAGCAGTCCTCGTATTCCGTAGCGAATATCTTTGAATAGTGTTTCCATAATCTAAATCCATCCACAGATTTCACAGATTCTTTCTGTGTAATCTGCGGATACTCATTCGTATCGCAGAGCTTCAAGGGGGTTGACCTTGGTGGCGCGACGCGCGGGCAGATAGCACGCGACAAACGCAGCGACCAGCAGAAACGCCGAGACCACGCTGAACGTCAGCAGATCAGTTGGCTGCACGTCCACCAACAACTTCTCCATAAAACGCGTGAGCGCCCACGAGCCCGCCAGTCCGATCACCATTCCCAACAGCGCCAGCTTCATTCCGTGTCGTACCACAAGGTTCAACACGTTGACTGCGCGGGCGCCGAGCGCCATGCGAATTCCGATCTCCTGTGTGCGCTGCGTGACTGCAAACGCCATCACACCGTAGATTCCAACCGACGCCAGCACTAACGCCACGCCCGCGAAGATCGCCAGCATGACCGATGAAAACGAATACAGCGCGACTGACATCGATCGCACTTCCTGCATGGTGCGTACGTCGAACACCGGTTGGTCCTTGTCGATGGCCCATACCTGTTGCCTAAGCGCTGACGCCAACGATCCCGGTTCAACGGTTGTTCTCGCTAGCAACACCATCGCGTTCCAGGGATCTTGCGCGTGCGGCAGGTAGTATTCAGGCGTGACCGGCAGATTCAGCTCATGTCTCACGTCTTTAACGACGCCGACAATCTCCATCCACGGTGCGCGTTCGGATGGACCATAAAAACGAATGCGCTTGCCAATCGCGTCTTCGCCCGGCCAGTGCTTGCGCGTGAATGTTTCGTTAACGATGATCACTGGGGTGGCGCCCGCTTTGTCCTGGTCGGTAAAGCCCCGACCTTTGATTAGCGGAATGCCCATCGTGCGGAAATAATCTGGCGTGCAGACGCGATAACGACCTTCATTCTCCTGACCCGCCGCCGGCTCCGGGACGCCCTCAACGAGGTAAGATTCGGATGAGTTTGCTCCGCCAAGCGGGAGATAGTTGACTGCCGCCGCTGATTCGACTCCCGGATACGTTTTCACGCGTTGGATCAGATCGTTGTAGAACGTTGCGCGTTGTGGTTGTTCCCTGTACTTCGCCCCGGGCAGTACAAGGCTCATCGTGAGCACGTTGTCAGGATTGAAACCGGCATCGGTCTTTAGCAGCGACAGAAAACTGCGAGCCAACAGTCCCGCGCCGACGAGCAACATCAAAGACAGTGCGACTTCAAAAACGACGAGCGAGCTGCGCAGGCGATGCGAGCTTCCGGACGTTTGCCGGCTTCCCTCTTTCAACGCTTCGTTGAGGTTGGGTTTTGAAACCTGCAACGCTGGAGCAAGGCCAAACACGATTCCGCTGAACAAAGACAGCCCGAGTGTAAATAAGAGCGTTGGAATGTTGATGCCGAGTTGATACCAACCCGGCGCGTACTTTGCCGCGTCACCCGGATTGCCCGCGCGCAGTGCATCGATACCCCACAGACCGATCAGGATTCCCAGAGTACCGCCGATCAATGCGACGATCACGCTCTCAGTCAGCAGTTGACGAACGATGCGCCAGCGGCTTGCACCGAGCGCCGCACGCAACGCGATCTCTTTCCGGCGTCCACTCGCGCGCGCGAGCATTAAGTTTGCGACGTTCGCACACGCGATCAGCAGCACAAAACCGACAGCGGCCATCATCACCCAGAGTGGGGTGTCGTAAAGTCGCACTGTGTCGGCGACGATTGGAAAAACAGTCGCGCCCCAACCAGTGTTGGTTTCCGGATACTGCTGCGCGAGTCGCGCGGTTATGTTGTCTGTGTCTGCCTGCGCACTCTCGATGGAGACACCGGGTTTCAATTTTCCGATGACGTAATAACTATGATTGCCGCGGCTGCTCATTACCTCGGGCGTCATCGCGAGCGGTGCATAAATCTCGGCGCCCTTCGGAAAGTTGAAACGCTCCGGCGTGACACCAATGACCGTGCGCACGATGCTGTTGATGGTGACCGTCTTGTTGATGATGTTCGGATCGCCGCCGAAACGTCGTTGCCAGAGACTGTGAGTGATGATCGCGACCGCGTCCTTACCAGACTGATTCTCTTCCGGATAAAAATTGCGGCCCATGATCGGCTTCATGCCGAGGACATCGAGATAATTCGCGGATACTAAAAAACCCTGAATGCGTTCGGGCGTATCGACACCGGTGAGGTTCGCATTCCACCAGCGGTAGACAGCGAGTTGTTCGAACGATTGGTTCTGTGCCTGCCAGTCGAGGTAGTTCGCCATCGCGACTTCGTTGTGCATGACGCCACGGCTCGGCAGTTTGTCCCAGATCGCAACCACGCGATCGAGTTCGGGAAATGGGAGTGGTTTCAGAAGGAGTGCATTGATGGCGCTGAAGATGGCAGTGTTGGCGCCGATGCCGAGAGCGAGGGTAACGACGGCGATCAAGGTAAAGCCGGGCCGCTTTAAGAGGTTCCTGAACGCGTAACGGATGTCGCCGCGAAGATTCTCCATAAGCCTCCTGGGATTAGGTTTTATCTCTGCGGCCTCTGCGTATCTTTGCGCCCTCTGCGTTAAGAAAACTTTTAACGCAGAGAACGCTGAGATACGCAGAGGAACGCAGAGTTATTCAGCAAAGACCGCCATCAGCGCGGCGTCGTCGTCGAAGTTACCGTCGCAAAACCGCGTGACCTCGTTCAAAATGATCGTGCGTAATTCAGCAGCGTTGTGTCCGCGATAAGATCGCAGGCATTGCTCAAGGCGCTCTTCGCCGAAATATTCTCCCGCTGCGTTGCGTGCTTCACTAACGCCGTCGGTAAAGAGCAACAGCTTGTCGCCATCGTGGAATTTAATTTGTCGCTGGGTGTAGTCCGAGTCACAGAACGCGCCAATCACTGGTCCACCCTCATCGAGCCGGACACATTCACCGTTGCGGCGCATCAGGAATGGCGGATTGTGACCGGCGTTCGTGAAAGTCAGCGTTCGTGTGTCAACCTCAAGATCGCTGTAAAAGCAACTGACGAACTTGCGCAGCGGAGTGTTGCTACACATCAACTGATTGAGCTTCACGCACAAATCACTGGGCGCGATCTTTTCCGAACTCAGCGACTTGAGCGCGGCCTGCATGTTCGACATCAACAACGCCGCGGGAAAACCTTTGCCGGCCACGTCCGCTACACAGAGCGCAGCATGCGACTCGCTCAACTTAAAAGCGCCGAGGTAATCGCCGCTCACTTCATGAGCCGGCTGCCAGGCACTCGCGAGACTGAAGCCGGGAAGATTCGGCATCCGGCGCGGCATCAAGCCTCGTTGAATCTCGCGCGCTTCGTCGAGCTCGAGCCGTGTCTCAGCTTCACGATGCTGTTGCAGTCTGCGCGCGCGTCCGGCATCGATCTGAGTTCTCAACTTATTCAGTAGGCGGGAATTCTCCCAGGGCTTCTGCACGAAGTCGCGCACGCCAAGCCGCATCGATTCCACTGCGAGGTCGACCGTGGCCCATGCCGTCATCACTACGATGGGTAAATCGTGATCGAGTGCCTGAATTCTCGAAATGAGATCGAGACCTTCTTTTCCGGAAGTCGTGTCGCGCGCGTAGTTGAGGTCCATCAACACCAGATCGAATTTCTGCTGCTGGATGGCTTCGAGAACCGCCTTGGGGGAATCGGCGGCTTCAGTTTGATAGCCCGCGCCCTTCAGCAGGAGACGTAGGGCGGCGAGCACGTCAGGCTGATCGTCGGCGATGAGAGTTCGAGGAGTCTGGGCTGTTGCTGTATTCACGACTTTCCTCCGGGCACACTGGTGACGTCAACGTTGATCGCCTAAACGATCGACGTTCGGTCAACCAACTATTGAGCAACTACAGGGATTAAACCTTTACCGGGCACTCTGCTTCACAAGCAGGACCAGGCATCAGGGGCTAAACGGCCACGCCTGATTTCTGATACTGCTCCGGATTAACAATCCAACCATCTTCAAGCCGGACGATACGATTGCCGTATGCCGCATTCGTTTCCGAGTGCGTCACCTGCACGATTGTTGTGCCTTCATCGTTCAAGCGCTTGAACATGTCCATGATTTCCTTGCCCTGGGCCGAATGAAGATTTCCAGTCGGCTCGTCGGCCAGGATGATCCGCGGGTTCGCAACAACTGCGCGAGCAATGCCGACGAGTTGTTGCTGGCCGCCTGAAAGCTGAGTCGGGAAGAGATCCTTTTTGCCAACCATCTGAAAACGATCGAGCGTGTCGCAGACGATCGACTGCCGGTCTTTTTTGCTTACGTCGCGATAAGAAAGCGGCAACTCGAGGTTTTCAAAGACTGTCTGATCGTCGAGCAGATGATAGCTTTGGAAGACGAACCCAATGTTCTGATTACGCAGCGCAGCGCGTTTTTTCCCGTCGAGTTTATGGACCGGAATTTCGTCGAAATAGTACTCACCGGTCCACGATTGATCGTGCATCCCCAGGATGTGCAGGAGTGTTGACTTGCCCGCTCCCGAGGGACCCATGATCGACACAAACTCGCCTTGCTTGATGTCCAGATCGATCCGGCGCAGCACGTAAGTCTTCGTCGGACCGTGTGGAAAAGCCTTCTCAACGCCGCGCAAGCTGATCATGAGATAGCTCCAAAACCGCTCTCCGCCAACTCGCGTTTAGCTTCCCGAATCTCGCGCCGGTCTGCGCCCGCTTCTTCCTCGACGATCAATCCGTCGAACAAGTGAACGATGCGATCGGCATGTTGGGCATAACGCGGATCGTGCGTAACCATGCAGATGGTTGCGCCGCCGCGGTGCAATTCGCGCATCAATTCCATGACGGCTTCGCCGTTGGTTGAGTCGAGGTTACCCGTCGGCTCGTCAGCAAGCAGGATGCTCGGCTCTCCACCAACCGCGCGCGCAACCGCGACACGTTGCTGTTGACCGCCGGACAACTGGCTGGGCAGGTGCTTCGCGCGATGCGCCATGCCGACGCGTTCGAGTGCCGCTGTGGTGCGCTTTTTGCGCTCAGCAGAGCTCATCCCACGATACGTCAACGGCAGCTCAACGTTTTCATAGACTGTGAGATCGCCGATCAGGTTGAAGCTCTGGAAAATAAAGCCAACCTCACGGTTCCTGATTCTCGCTCGCTCCGAAAGAGAAAGACTCTCGACAGGATGGCCGTTGAGGATGTACTTGCCGTCTGTCGGCGTATCCAGCAGACCCAGGATCGACAAAAGAGTGGATTTGCCGCACCCCGAAGGTCCGGCGATGGAAACGTATTCACCTTGTTTGATGTCGAGGTGAATACCTGATAGCGCATGGGTTTCAACCTCGTCTGTGTAAAAGACCTTCTTGACGTCGGCGAGGTGAATCAGGGGCTCGGAAGAACTCATCATTGGCTCCTTAACAAAATTGTGTACACGATCTATTTAACTGAACACCGCAAACCGGATTTGTATGGCAATGCTTCTCTGCGCAGAGAATTAGCGAATCCGGATCCGGTTGTAACTATCGTACTGCGACGTGTCGGAAATTATGACCTGGTCGCCTTCTTTCAAACCTTCGAGAATCTCGATAGTGCTGACGGAGTTGCGTCCTAGTTTGACTGTTCTCCGCTCGGCTTCGCTTCCGTCAGGTGTCAGCACAAACATCCCGATGGTTTGTTGTGCCTGTCCAAAGGCCGGCCGGCCGACTTTTAAGACATCTTTCAATCTCTCGAGCTCGATTGTTCCGTCCACACTCAAATCGGGACGCGCACTCGTCGGAAGTGGACCAATCAACGAAGCATCGATTTCAAACGTGCCTTCGCGAGCGGCCGGATCGATGCGCGAAACTGTTCCCTGGATCAAACCGTTGCGAGTGTCGACGACGACGGGCTGCCCGATGCGAACGTCTTTGATCTGTGTTTCCGCGACCCGCAAAACAGCTTTCAACGACGCGGGATCCGCGACGCGTGCGATGTTGAATCCGGGCGTCACCTGCTGGCCTTCGGTCACCAGCACTTGCTGGAGAACGCCGCCGGTTCCGGCTCGCACTTTCAATGCTTCCACTTCCTGGCGTCGCAACGTGGCGAGCGCACGTAACTGTTGCAGGCGTGAATTTGCCGCATTCAATTGCGCTCTCGTCGATTTCGAACTGACAGCCAACCTTTCCTGCTCGACTTTGAGCCGGTTGGCGAGATCCTGGACAGCCACGCGGGAGATCTTCAACACGAGATCGGCCACGAGGCCTTGCTTCGCCAGCACCTCGTCCGCGTCGAGTTGTAACTTCGCCTGGCTGTACTGCGAGTTGATAGTGGCGATGGCCGCTTTCTGCGTCATCGTATCGCTCTCGAGTCGCACTTTCAGGTTCTCTTGATCAGCCTCAGCAGCTTTGACCTGAAATTCAGTATCAGTGGCTTGCTGTTCAAGTTGGGGGTTTGAAAGTTCGACGATCACGGTAGAGGAATCAACTTCAACGCCTGCCTTGAGAAGAATTCTCTCAACGCGCCCGTCAGCAGGAGCCGGCACCCAGCGAGTTATGTCGGGCACCAGCGTTCCATTGCCACGAACGTCACGCACCATCTCCCCACGCTTGACAGTTTCGATCACAGCCGTCGAGCGATCGAGTGTCGGGGCGGCGGGCTTCAACTTCGTGAGGCCATAGGTGATGCCACCGATTGCGGCCAGACCGATAACGATCATGATCGCATTGCGAATCTTCTTCTTAATCTTCGATTTTGGGGGTCGCTTGATGTCCATAGCTTTTTACTTCAAAAATTTTTGGAGAGCTGTACAAGCCTTTTTGAGAGAGCGGCGATACGCGCGCGAAGAGTGAATTGGATCGAGCTAGCTACAAACTTCACGCACCACTATACAGTTCTCCACGACCGCTCTGTTCAAAGCCCGTGCCAGCAGCGCGCGAAGACATAGTTTGCAATCAAAACGCGCGATTTTCAAGGATTTGTGGGGTTTCACACAGTCGGACACTCCGACCCGACTTTAAAAACCCTCACCAAACGTTTCGCTTGCGGGACTTCTTAATCCCACTTTTGAGATGAGATTTACAAGAATTCGTCCACGCATCCGAAAAAACATCCACGCCTATTCCCGGTGTGATCTGTGGACTAACCGGCGGTGTTTTTCTGGCTGATGGGTGTGTGAAGACTGAGGCGCGTGCGCATGCGTTGCTGCCAGGCGCTCTTCTTTCCTTCGCCTTCTTCAATCTGCGCCCAAACAACGTTCAGCGATTCGCCTCCGAGTTGGCGCATCTTCACGTACAGCAGCGCAGGCACGATCGAGATTAGCGGGATGACGAAGATATTTGCCAGGTCCAAAACCTGCCGGTAAATCTGGGCCGCAACTGAGTTCTTTTGGGCCTCTGCTCGTCCTGCCATCAGGCCCACGAAAAAGCTGACAGTCATCGGGATTGCAAGCTGGAGTAGGGAAACCACTATCATCGTTCTCCAGGAGCGCGACGCAAGTTCGCGTGCCCGCCGCATAGCGGCTTTGCCTTGCAGTCCTTCCATGAGCACTACCGGAGCATACAGCGAGTAACGAATCCATATGACCATGCCCGGAATGAACAGCAAAATCATCCCGAAAATGACCCACAGCGTCACCCTAATCATCGTCTTGAGAAAAGGACGCCAGCGGTTACGCAAAACCGCAAACGCCTCGCGCAGTTTCACGGGACGCAAGGGCGCTGCTGTCAGTTGCGTAACGATTACCGCTGTCACTCCGGAGATAACGCCTGCCGAGACCGTCGTCGCCACGAACTTCAACAAACTGAGGATTCCGATCGTTGAGAACACCAAGACTTTGCCGGGTATTCCTGCTGGTGGCCAATATTTGTACCAGAGGAACGCAGCGACCAACAGAATGCTGGTGATAATCATCGGCACGTGCGCGATCAGGCTTAGCTTGAGGAACTTCGGAAAATATTCGCTGTACAAAGCAAACGCGCGGCGATAAAGAGCTCCAACACCTTCACTCTGTCCGCGCAACGCGCTCGCAAACGCAAAAGCAGTTTGCGGTCGTTTAGCCGGATTCTTTGCCAGCGCCGACATTACGACCGCGGCAACACGTTTTGAAACCTTGGGAGCGCGTTCGTGTAAATCCTGCGGCTGCTGTTCGCGATGAGCCCGCATTACTACCGAGGTGTTGCCGGCAAATGGCGGTTCCCCTGCGAGCATCTGGTAAGCGATTACGCCAAGACTGTAGATGTCGGAACGTGTGTCAACGTGCCCGCCACCGCATTGCTCGGGCGACATGTAAAGCGGAGTTCCCATAATGGCACCTACGCGAGTCAACGCAGCACCTTGCGGAGAAGTTGCGACGTGCGCGGTGTGCCGGCTTGGCGCCTGCGTGTCGTTATCGAATAGCAGTGTCCCGTCGTCATCGACTGAATAGTCTGTGCGATTCAGCAACGGATTCGTGAGCGGGTCCTGAACTGCTGTGCCGGCGGCCTTAGCTTCAGCTTTGAGTTTGAAATTCTGCTTGCTGGTCTCGTCACCCGCCGGCCGAAGCAGCGTGTCGCTTTCCAGTTGCGCGTCCGTTGATGCTGCGAGTGAAACGTCATCAATGATCGTGGCTCCCGGATCATCGTCAGCCTCAGGCGCGGTGGTTTCAGCGAGTTTCGCGATACCGAAATCGAGAACTTTAACGCGATAACTTCCGAGACGATTCGGCTCGAGCCAGATGTTGTCGGGCTTCAAGTCGCGATGGACGATGCCCTGCTGGTGTGCTTCGTGAACTGCCGAGCAGACCTGATCGAGTATGTCGGCCACCCATTCGAGCGGCAACTTTTCCTCTTCAGACAAAACATCGCCAAGCGTGCAGCCGTCGAGATACTCCATCACCAGGTAGGCGACCTGGCCTGATTTAACATCGGCAAAACCAAAATCCGTCACGTCAACCACGTTGGGATGACGCAAGCGGCCGGCGGCGCGCGCCTCTCGCTTGAAGCGCTCGACGAATTCGTTGTTGCGCATGAACTGAGGCGAGATGAGTTTTAGCGCGACGTAACGTTCGGTACCGAGGTGGGTTGCAAGAAAGACGGCTCCCATGCCGCCCTGTCCCAGCAGGTGTTCCAGGCGATACTTTTCGTCAAGAACTTCTCCGACGTAATGTTCGAGTCCGGGCATGAGCCCCTAATGGTACAGCAACCACGGATAACACGGAAAAAGGAACGGATTAGTACGGATCAGATTTAAAATTAGTTTCGATCGGTCAATATCTGTTCCATCTGTGGTTACAGTCGTCGTCCGCGCGGGTCCACCAATCCATTCCGATTGGCTGGCCGTCGGGAGGTGTCTGTGGCGGCGTGAGATTCATCTTCTTCGGATCGTCCTGGAAGCGTTTGATCTGTTCGATCGAGTAGAACAAAAACGCGCGCCGGTTTTCATTGGGCGTAATTCGACTTTGCGACGCGAGCCACGTTTTCAACTGTTGCAACTTCCACGACGCAATCGCGCGCGCCTGGTTCGACGCACGATCACCAGCAGCCAGCGACATGAGATCAGAAAGGATCACGAGGTTAACAGTGTGCTGGATCTCGCCCGCATAGCCCGGAGCGACAGGCGCTTTCCACGTAGCGGCTAGTATCCTGTCAATGACTTCAGCAAGACCGGGGTTGCGTGGATCGCGAGCATGAAATTGAACCAGACGCGCCGCTCGTTCCTGATTCAACAGAAACGCACTGACGTGATCGGCAACTGCTTCCGCCGGCGCCAGCGCGTCAAAGACAGGTTGCGTGCGAATGCGAAAGTTTTCGCGCGTGCGCGGGTAACCGGAAGGCCTCGGTGGAATCAGACGCAACAACGACTCAGGCACCGCAAGCGCATCCGGCTTGAGCGTGTCGAGCACAACCGCGAGCGCTCGACGCTGTTCCTCAGGCGCAACGATCTGCGGATTGCGATCGCCCTTTCCTTTCAAACTGAACGTATAGTCTTGCCCAGCTATCACCTTCGCAGCCGCTTCGACCTGGTAACGGTGATACATATAGATCGGCACGAGTACATCTTCGATCGTCGCCATCGGCGCGCCTTCGCGAATGTTGTTCTCACCGAAACGCCGCAACGCAGCGGCACGTACCTTCATCACGTGCGACAACTCATCGACGGCATTTGTGCCGTTGTCCCAAAGATGGGCCACCGAACTGGAACTGCTCGGCGGTCGCGCGTCCTGATCGGTCAAGTACATCAACCCGCGCGCAAATGCATCGCCGAGGGTGCGATCGAGTGCTTGTCTTTCGTCAGTTCCAGGCGCGAAATCCTGGTAACCATAAGCGATCGCGACTTTGTCCCACTCGCCGACGCCTTTCGCGTAAGCGTCAGACAAATCAGGAACGCCGTTGACGCCGAGCTTTGCGCGCGGCGCTGGATAGTCCATCACAGACGCGCGGCTGACAGGGCTCGCCGCGTAGTTGTGTTGCAATCCCAAAGTGTGGCCCACCTCGTGCGCGGAGAGTTGCCGCAAACGCGCCAACACCATCTCTAAAAGTTTTGGCGAGGCGGTTGTCGTTTTGTCGTAAGGCGCCAGCAAGCCTTCCGCGATCAGAAAGTCCTGACGATCGCGCAGCGATCCGAGCGAAACACGTCCCTGAATTATCTCGCCAGTGCGCGGATCGACGAGCGAACTGCCGTAGGACCAGCCGCGCGTGGATCGATGTACCCACTGGATGACGTTGTAACGCACGTCCATCGGATCGACCTCGGCCGGCATCATCTCGACCCGCAACGCGTCTTTGTATCCGATGGCTTCGAAAGCGTCGTTCCACCAGCGCGCGCCTTCCAGCAGTGCAGAGCGGACGGGTTCCGGCGCGCCACGATCCACGTAATAGACAATCGGTTCCACTGCCTCGCTGACACGCGCTGCCGGATCTTTCTTCTGCAAACGATGTCGCGCGATGAAGCGTTTGGTTATTGGCTCCTCGATCGGCGTCGCGAAATCCATGTAGTCGATGCCAAAGTAACCGGCGCGCGGATCGGAAACGCGCGGCTTAAAACCAGCCGGCGGAAGTTGCACAAACGAATGGCGTTCACGAACGGTGATCGCTTCGGGCACCGGTACAACTTGTCTGACGTACTGTCCGGTTGGATCGCCAATGAACGTCAGCGTGGTTTCGACTTCCGTGTTTTGCGGAAAGTTTTTTGTGTTTGGAAGATAAAAAGCGCTGCGAGTCGGCTCGAATTTATACGTCCCCTGCTGTTCTCGTTGCAGCGTGTTAGTGACCTGATGAACGTCGCGTAAGTAGAAGTTTGTAGCATCCACCAAAACGCGGCTGCCTTCTTCCGCGACAACTTCAAATCCCCACAACGTCGATTCGGCGAAAGCGTCTCGTACCGCCAGACGCTCGTCGGGATTGTTCGTCGTTGCGCGAAAGCCATAGTTGGGTGCAACCAACAAGACGCGCGGCCCGCTACGATCGAAACGAACAATCGCGTTGTTGCCGAGTTGACCACGGTCGAGGCCGATGTCGTTCGATCCGATACCTGCCGGTAACGATTCGACATAGAGAAACTCAGTATTCCACTTGTCGATCTCGAGCCAGATCTTTCCCGCCTTCGCGTCCCAGTAAAACGGGAAGAAGCCGGGAAACTTCTCCATGCCCGCGACCTTTTCCGTGATGGTCTGTGACTTCTGGGCTTGTATCGTTAGGAAGCAAGACAACAGCAGCAACAAGATTCCAAAACGCTTCATTCGGATCTCCTTTAACCACGGATGACACGGATTTGGACAGATAATCCGTCCTTATCCGTGTCATCCGTGGTCAATATTCTTATTGATTTCGCCACTCAGGAATCCGTCCCGGTGTCCAGGGCGCACCCGCCGCTTCCAACTGTTTCTCCAACCGCGCCAGATCCACTTCGATCAACTGCCGCAGTTGAACCAGCACCGTTTCAAAGTCCTGCGCGGCAGCAGCGTATTGATTCTGCTGAGTTTGAGTTGGACGCGCAGTTGACATGCGCTGTGCGCCAACCACGTAACCGACGCGATCGTTGATCGCAGGCGGCGTGTTGATGTTTCGGCGCCGGGCTGCGACGTCACCACTCAAAGCTAGCAGGATCTCATTCGTTCGTTTATCCAAAGCTGTGGCTTCATCTTGCAATCGCTGCGGCAGTGATGGTGTTTCATTGATTGCTCGCTTGATGGCGACGAGACGAGGCTTGAGCGCGTTGGCCGCCTGAGTGGCGCCGCTCACCGCGCGTTGGAGACGCACTGCCTTTTGCTGAAACTCCACGAGGGCAGCGCGATCGGAAGTGGACATATTCTCCTGACCTTCAACCGTCACCTCGAACTGCTGCGGTGGTCCAAGTGGCGTCACCACACCATCGACTCGCTTCGCCACCATGGCTTTGTAGGTACCCGGCATCACGAGTGGACCAGAAGGCGGCTCAAAATCAAAATCCGCTTCAGGCGGTGGTGGCGCTGACAGATTTGCTGCGGGATATCGCAGATCCCAATTTAATCGCTGGATGCCGCCGGTGACGGGTCCGGTGAGTCGCCGCACGACATTGTCGGAGGAGTCGGAAATCGTAACGATGATCGCCGGCGCCTCTTCCTCTTCTTCCGCGCGCAGCTCAGCCTGTGTGGGCCAACCTACAGGCGCGCCTTTTCTTTCCGCCTCTTTCTCGCGTTCCTGCCGCTTTTCTTTGCGTGTCTTAATTGCCTCCTTCAAATACCACGTGAGGGTTGCGCCAAATGGCGGATTCTCGGCGGTGTAGAACCGCTCGCCCTGGAAACTCTTGCCGCGCCCGCCAAGCGGTTGCGATTGGATGTACATCAACGCGTCTTTCACCGGAAACACCGCCGACTCCTGTCTCAGTGTCTCGGGTTTAATCAGACGCAAAGGTGTGTAGTTATCGAGAATGTAGATGCCACGTCCGAACGTGCCGAGAACGAGGTCGTTCTCGCGTTTCTGAATATTGAGATCGCGGACCTGGATCGTCGGCAACCCGCCTTTGAGTTGAATCCATTTCTGGCCGCCATCAACGGAGAAGAACAGACCAAATTCAGTGCCGGTAAAAAGAAGGCCCGGATTGACGTGATCTTCCGCGATGGCCCACACGGGTCCGTTCTTCGGCAGGTTCGCGCTGAGTGAAACCCAGGTGCGCCCTGCGTCAGTAGTTTTCAAAAGGTATGGCTTGAAGTCGGCGTTCTGGTGATTACTGAAACTTACGTAGGCGGTGTTTGCATCGTGATTCGAAGTGATAATGCGGCTGACGTAAGACATGTCGGCGACACCCGGGAACTTCTCGACCTTGCGCCAGTTCTTGCCGCCGTCTTCAGTTATTTGTACGAGCCCGTCGTCGGTCCCGACATAAATCAGGCCATCTTTTTTCTGCGACTCCGCGAGCGCGGAAGCGTTGCCAAAGAATGCGGTCGAAGCGTTCTTGGCAACAGCGTCGATCCCCCACACCTTGCCCATCACCGGCAGCTTATCGCGGTCGAGCGCGCGTGAGAGCTGGCCGCTGATCGTTTGCCACGTGTCGCCACGATCGTCGCTGCGATAGAGCTTGTCGGAGGCGATATAGAGCCGCGTGCGTGAGTGCGGGCTGATGATGAATGGCGTGTCCCAGTTCCAACGCGGCGGATCTTCGTCACGACCGGGCTGCGGTTGAATGCCGATGCGTTCTCCGGTGCGCTTGTCAAAACGGACTATGACGCCGTGCTGGAGCGTCGCATAGATGGTATTCGGATCTTCGGGATCGACCTGAGAACGAAAGCCGTCGCCGCCGTTAGTGACGAACCAGTCAGCGTTGGTGATACCGGAAGCGCTGCGAGTGCGTGATGGACCACCGAAACTGAAGTTGTCCTGAGTGCCGCCGTAGACGTTATAGAACGGTTTCGCGTTGTCGGTTGTGATGTCATAAAACTGCGGCACCGGAAGATTCTGTTTGAAGTCCCAGTTCTGGCCGCGATCGAAACTCTCGTAGACACCACCGTCACTGCCGACGAGATAGTGATCGGTGTTCGCCTGATTGATCCAGATGTCATGGTTGTCGACGTGTTTGTTCTTCTCACCCAGACGGCGCAGCGTGCGGCCACCATCGTCTGAGACCATCAGAAACACGTTCATGACGTAGATGCGATCGACGTCTTTCGGATCGGCAACGATGCGCGAGTAGTACATCGCGGTTGAGTCAAACTCATTGCGCCGCTCCCAACTCCCGCCGCGATCTCCTGAGCGAAAGATTCCACCTTTGCGATCGGCAGCTTCGACAGTCGCGTAGATCACGTTGGAATCGACCGGAGAGATTGCGAGCCCGACGCGGCCGAGTTCAACAGTCGGCAACCCTGCTCTCAATTTATTCCAGGTCGCACCTGCGTCTGTCGATTTGTAGATCGCGCTTTCCGGGCCGCCGTTGATCAGCGTCCACATGTGACGACGGCGTTGATACGAAGCACAGTAGATCGTGTTCGGATCGTTTGGATCGATGACGACGTCAGTGACGCCTGTGTGTTCACTGATGTTGAGAATGTTCTTCCAGGTCTTGCCGCCGTCTGTAGTTTTGAATAGACCACGTTCGCCGCCCGGACCCCACAATGGTCCCTGTGACGCGACGTAGACCATGTTTGAGTCTTTCGGATCGATCGCGATGCGCCCGATGTGCTCTGAAGTTTTAAGACCAACGTTTTTCCAGCTCCGGCCGCCGTCTTCGGATTTGTAAAGACCGCTGCCGTAAGAAACGCTACGCTGGCTGTTGTTCTCCCCCGTGCCGACCCAAACCGTTAAAGGGTTCTTCGGATCGAGCGCGATCGCGCCGATGGAATAAGAGGCTTCACTGTCAAAGACAGGTGTCCACGTTATGCCCGCGTTGATTGTCTTCCACACACCGCCCGATGCAACTGCAACGTAGTAACGCGAAGGATTGTTTGGCTCGACTGCGAAAGCACTGATGCGTCCGGAAGTGAACGCTGGACCAATCGATCGCATCCGCAGTCCGTTGAATGTCGGCGTCGACATTGGATCGCGCGGCGTGGGCGACGCTTCGGGCGTTGGACTTGGCGTGGGTGTCGCAGTAATCGTTGGAGAGGGCGATGCAGGTGGCCGCGGCGGCTCCTGCGCTACTACGCCTAGCGGCAGTAGAAACAGCATCGAGATCAAAGACAATGCGCACGAAGACATGGACATAAACGATTTCCTCTTAGTTGTGAATAGAGATCGAGCGTGTTTACAGGATTAGACACGATTTACATGTTCATCCTGAAAAATCATGTAAATCCTGTAAAACTGACTTAACCTAAATGCTTGCGAAGAAACTCAATCGTACGCTGCCACGCGTCGGCGGAGGCTTCAGCGTTGTAGACTTCCGGTCGCGTGTCGTTGAAGAAAGCGTGATCGGTGCCGGGATAAATTTTGACTTCGATCTGCTTGCCTAAACTTTTTACCTGCCGCTCCAACTCATGAACTGAGTCGGGCGTAACAAAGCCATCTTTTTCTGCATAGAGTCCGAGCACGGGTGCGTGCAAGTTTGGCAGGTCGGGCTTAACCTTCGGATGTCCGCCGTAGAATACTACGCAGGCGCCGATGTTTGGGTTTTTAGTTGCCGTGTAAAGCGACAAGGCGCCGCCCATGCAAAATCCAACCACGCCGACTTTCTCGCTGGTTGTGGAATCGAGAGTGGTTAAATACTCAACGGCGGCGCTTAGATCTCTTTCAGCCTCGTCGATGCGCAGTGCCATCATCAGTTTGCCGGCTTCGTCCGGAGACTTCGTCGTTTTGCCGTGATAGAGATCAGGCGCGAGCGCGACAAATCCTTCAGCCGCGAACCTGTCACAAACATCCTTGATGTGGTCCACAAGACCCCACCACTCCTGAATCACGACCACGCCGGGGCCATTGCCATTCTCCGGCTCCGAAAGGTAGCCGCCAGTGTTTCCGTCAGCAAATGGAAATTTGACCAGTTCTCCCATGGCTCACTCCTGCTCTGCTTCAGTCGCCGATCGTCTTCGATCCAGTAGCACACCGTCCCAGCGATTCATCACGTCAAGGTGAATATCAAATTGATCGATGACGCGCATCGCTATGTGATTGATCATGTCGTCGAGATTTTGAGGGTTGTTGTAGAACGCGGGCACGGGCGGAAGAATGACCACACCCATGCGAGCCAGCTTCAACATGTTTTCGAGATGTATCTCGTTGAAGGGCGACTCGCGCACAACCAGCACGAGCTTTCGTCGCTCTTTCAGGATCACGTCTGCCGCGCGATGGATCAGATTGTCGCCGAGGCCGTGTGCGATGGCGGCGAGTGTGCGCATGCTGCACGGCGCGATTATCATTCCCAATGTCACAAACGAGCCGCTAGAGATTGCTGCTCCCTGTGCGCCAATGCCGTAATTCTGACTTGCGAGGCTTTGTACGTACTTCAATGAATGTGGGGTTTCATGCGTGAGCGTGCGCGCCGCCCACTTGCTCACGACGAGATGTGTTTCGACACCCGAACCGTGCAGCATTTGCAGTATGCGCACGCCGAAGATCGTTCCGGTCGCACCGGTGATACTGACGATGAGACGCGTGGGTTTTGTTTGTTCCATACCTCGGCGCTTATTTTAGCCACAAGAAGCACAAAACACACAGAAGGCAAATTGGAAGGAGCCCCAGAACACAAAAAAAGCCGGGCGCGAAACGCCCGGCCTTCTCACCGCTCGACCTTCTAAGTTAAGAAGCCTTAGCTGTCGCGTACTTCTCAATCATCTTCATAATCGACTCTTTACTCGTCGCACCCACCACGCGTTCAACTTCCTTTCCTTCTCGGAAAAGAATCAGGGTCGGGATGCCCTTGATGCCGTAGCGCTGTGCCGTTGAAGGGTTATCGTCAACGTTCAACTTCACCACACTCGCGGTGTCGCCATAATGTTCAGCGACAGCGGCCACCGTCGGCGCCAGCATGCGGCAAGGGGCACACCATTCAGCCCAAAAATCTACCAGCACCGGTTTCGCGGCACCCAATACATCTTTCTCAAACGAGCTATCGCTCACTTCTTTCACATGTTCACTCATCTTAATCGCTCCTAATGTTTCTGATTATTGCCCCTCGCCTTCGAGGAAATTCTTTAACAGCCGCGCACGCGAAGGATGCCGCAGTTTACGCAATGCCTTTGCTTCAATCTGGCGAATGCGTTCGCGTGTCACGTTGAAGTTTTGACCCACTTCTTCCAGAGTGCGCTCGTGACCACCGTTGTCCAATCCAAACCGTAAACGGATCACGCGCTCTTCACGCGGACTCAACGTCTGCAACACATCGCCCGCGATTTCGCGCAGGTTTGAAGTGATCACACGCGCAGCCGGACTCTCGCTCGACTTGTCTTCAATTAAATCGCCCAGCTGCGAGTCGCCATTTTCACCGATCGGCGTTTCCAACGAGATCGGATCCTGCATCAACTTGCGCGCCTTCCGCACCTTGTCAACGGAGGTATCCATCTTCTTCGCAATCTCTTCGGTCGTCGGTTCGCGGCCAAGCTCACGCACCAGTTCACGCGAAGTGTTTTTGAGTTTGTTAATCACTTCGATCATGTGCACTGGAATGCGAATCGTGCGCGCCTGGTCGGCGATCGCGCGAGTGATTGCCTGACGTATCCACCACGTCGCGTAAGTTGAAAACTTGTAACCGCGCCGCCAGTCAAACTTGTCAACGCCCTTCATCAAACCCAGGTTGCCTTCCTGAATGAGATCGAGGAACTGCAAACCACGGTTCTGATACTTCTTGGCGATCGAGACAACCAGCCGGAGGTTCGCCTCGGTCAATTCGTGCTTCGCCTGGGCCGTCTGCATTTCGCTGACTGCGATCATCTGGTGCGAACGCTTGATTTCCAACGGCGACAGGTGATGCTCGGCTTCGATCTCCTTCAAACGCTTGCGGGCACTGGCGACATGCTTTCTGAATTCCTTCTGCTTGTCGGCCTTCACGCCTTTGCGTTTCAGTTTTTCGGAGTAGCTTTCGATCTCCCGTTCGAGGGTGCGAACTTCCTTGTGTACCACACCGATCGCGGCGATTAGTCTTTGCCGGGCAGCTTCCTTCAAATGAAGGCTGCGGATCTCCTGCGCAATTTCCAACCTGGTGCGCGCGAGTTTCCGCCGGTACCGCAAAAGCTTCTTCGAACGCTTGCCTCGGGAGACCCTCAACTCATCGGCGAATTTATCAAACTCCTTCAAGCCGCGCTTGTAGAGTTGCCGGATGTTATTAAGTCCTTCGATAGTCCACTGCAAATACTCTTCACTGCGATCCTCGTGTTCTTCCGTTTCCATTTGATCGGAGAACGCAACGACGTCGCGGATGTTGAGTGTGCCGGCGGCGAGTTCGTCACCGATCCGGAAAAGCTCAACTACGGCGATTGGCGAACGCGCAATCGCTTTTTCAGCACGCTTCTGGCCGCGCTCGATGCGTTTCGCGATGGACACCTCCTGCTCGCGTGTAAGCAGAGGCACTACGCCCATCTCGCGCATGTAGACGCGGATGGGATCCGAAGTCTTATCCATCTCGCCGGCGGAAAGGTCGAGCTCGACCTCTTCGCTCATGGCTTCGTCGGACTCAACCGCAGACGAGGACTCCTCGATCAAAGGCTCCTCGATCTCGGTTTCACTGCTGGTCGCTCTTTCCAGCGTTTGCAGCACTTCGTCGATATCCTCTATCGACACGGCGTCGTCGGTCAGTTCTTCGCTGAGGTTGACAAACTCGCCTTTAACCGAATTCATGAGCTCGATACCGCTTTGATCTTTTTCAAGCCTGGACAAATGTTTCTTCCTTTCTGGCGGTTATTTACGCAGTTCGGACGGCCCGTGCCCTCCGGCTCTTTGCACCTGCTCGCAACGCGGGCAAAGCAATCTGCTTTTCGTCGAAATGTTTCTTCCTTCCATTCTTCTCCATCGTCTTCGATGTCGCAGCACCCCCGCAGGGTTTCAAGCGTTGGACGACGTCGTTAATGGTTATATTTTCAAGCACCCGCTCAACCGCAGAATCGACCTCCATCAGTACGTCACCTAAAACCGTTTCAATATTCACGCCCACCGGGCAGTCACGACTTGGACGTTGCCGGTGCAGCGAAAAGACGCCTCCGCACTCGAGTGCCTGGTAGACGTCCAAAAGGGTAGTTTTGGCGGGGTCATGTGCCAGCCGGGAGCCGCCAAACGAACCGGTTTGAGACACGACCAAACCCGCCTTCGCCAGTTCCAACAGCATGCGCCGGATCACGACTGGATTGGTATTTACGCTTTCTGCAACCTGTTCGGATTTAAGGGGTTCTTCGCCTGACCAGGCCATCAAACTCAGCACATGTACAGCAACCGCGAACCTGCTGTTTGTCAACATATCAAATACGTTTGGGGAACTCGAGCCTTCCTTTTTGTAACCATTATAGTTACAATTTCGTTTTTGTCAAGTTGTTGTTTTAGCTTGGTTTGTTGGTGTTGGGAACGTACAATGCGAGTCCATATGGAACAATTCGACTTCACAGACTCACCTCTCCATCAAGACGACCGAGGCGCGATTCGGGTGATTGGCTCACGGATTACCCTTGATACGCTCGTGGGTATTTATAAGCGGGGAGACACGCTGGAGGAAATTCACGAGGGTTTTCCTTCCCTTTCGCTTGAGCAAATAAAGAATGTCATTGCCTGGTACCTCAATCACACCGCTGAGGCTGACGAGTACCTCAGAGAGGGTGAGGAGAAAGCCGAGGCACTCCGTCGGGAAATCCAAAGCACGCCGAGATACAGAGAATTCAGTGAATTAATTAAGCAGCGGATTAAGGAACGTCGGGAACAACTAATCAAAAATTAACTCCTCACTTCGTTAAGAAATAATGCTTCGTCTCCTCATCGACGAAAACTTTAATCATCGCATCCTGCGCGGATTGAAAGCGCGTTTACCGCTGATTGACTACCGAGTCGTAAGACAGATCGGGATGTCAGGATTCCCTGATTTGGAGTTACTCAGGTGGGCTGCCAAAGAAAACCGGATCATCGTCACTCATGACAGAGAGACGATGATCCGCGATGCCATGCACTGTTTGAAGATAGGAGAGCGGATCGCAGGTCTCATCTTCGTCCCTGACCAATTGGCTATCGGTCACGCGATTAGCGACTTGGAACTGATAGTTGAGTGTCTTTCGCCTGCTGAATTAACGGAGCAAATAAAGTACCTACCAATCTAAACTCATGGTCTCAGCTACCCGGGGTAATGAATGGAACCTCAACCGAGACCTACTTCAACGCGGGGGTTTTGATTTCCTGGATCAGGTTGAAAAGAACGTCAACGTCTATTGGTTTCGGAACTAACGCCAGGTAACCAACCGCAAGGGCGCGCTCACGATCCTCTTCGCTCGCATAACCTGAAACAGCGATGGCGGGAACGTTGTCCAATCCCGGAAGCACGCGTAGCTGCTCGAGCAGTTGATAACCATCCGTATCCGGCATTCCAATATCGGAAACAATGATGTTCGGACGCTTCATGACCGCATTTTGCAGCGCTTCCGCCGCAGACGACGCCGTGGTGACATTCGCACCCTCACGACTGAAGATCATCCCTAGCAACTCGAGCGTGTCTGACGAGTCTTCTACTATCAAAACGTCCAATCCCTCCAACGAGTGAACTTTTTGATCCACCGGTTCGGCAGTTGCTTTCCCGCCGGGCGCCAATCCCATTCTGAGAATGAATCGCGACCCTTGCCCGACACCCTCAGACTGCGCTTCGAGTTTGCCACCATGTATCTTTGCCAGAGCATCAGCAATTGCGAGCCCCAGTCCTAAGCCACCGTGACGCCTCGAAGTCGAACCATCCGCCTGACGAAAACGATCGAAGACGTGCGGGAGAAACTCAGGCGAGATCCCAACGCCGGTATCAACAACTTCAAGATACGCTTGTGTGCCATTCAATCCGGTCATCACCCGAACCTTGCCACCGGGATCCGTAAACTTGATCGCATTCGAAACAAGGTTCCAGGCAATCTGCTGTAAACGCACCGGTTCGCCCATGACGATCAAACTCGCAGGCCACAACGACACTGACAGCTCGATGCTGCGGGCAGCAGCAGAGCTCCGGACGGTGTCGACAGCGGCTTTAACTATGACATTGAGATCGGTCGGCTTGGGCTCGAAATGCAGTTTTCCGGTTGCGATTCGCGAAGTGTCGAGTAGATCGTCGATTAACCTTGATTGCAGCCACGCATTACGCTCGATTGCGTCGAGTGCCTGCGCCACACTCTTGTTGTCAAGAGATCCGCTGCGCAGCAATTTGATCCACCCGACAACAGGCGTCAAAGGGGTTCGCAGTTCGTGTGAAAGCGTAGCGAGAAAAACGTCTTTTGCGCGGTTAGCTTCGGCCAGTTCGACGTTGAGCTGCTTCAGCTCAGCAGTCCGTTCCTCGATTCTCTGCTCGAGATCAAGATTCAACTGCTGCAAATCCATGCGGGCTTTCTGTTCAGCCAGCATCAGTCGCCGGTGCTCGACGCCTCTGCGAATCGTATGCTTCATGCTCTCGATGTCGCAGGGCTTGACGAGGTAGTCGTAAGCACCTTCCTGCAAGGCAGCGATCGCGGACTCAACCGAGGCAAATCCTGTCAGCACAACTGAAATCGTCAGCGGAGCGTGCTGCCGAATCTGGTTCAGCACAGAAAGACCATCGCCACCTTCCATGTGCAAGTCGGTCAGCACCAGATCGTAATCAGCGTCGTTCAACAGCGCAATCGCTTCGTCGCCACTCGACGCTGTATCGACGATGTAACCTTCGTTCTCAAAGATCGCAGCAGTAGTGATGCGCAGGCTTTCTTCGTCGTCCACTACGAGTAGCCGCGCCTCATTCGCCAACGGGACAAAAACGTCCTGCGGTGAACCGTTTCCGGAATGATCAATTGAATGGCTCATTTTGTCAACAACTTAGATTCGCTTTGCTGATCTTCGAGAACGGGAGACTCAACCTGAAGCACGATGCTGAATACAGTGCCGCGCCCTAACTCGCTACTCACTTCGATGCGGCCACCGTGCTGCCGGACGATGTCCTGCGTTACCCACAACCCAAGCCCGGTTCCCTTCTTCCCGGTGGAAAAAAACGGATCGAAGATGCGATTGATGTCGTCCTCAGCGATCCCCACGCCACTATCGCTAAGTTGAACGAGAATCGACGGCTGCAGGGCTTGTTCATAACGGGCGGTGGAGATCACTATCTCACCTTCGCCTTCAATCGCCTGCTGCGCGTTGATGATCAAATTCAGGAAGACCTGGCGCAACTGATCCGCGCGCGCCCTGATCTTCGGCAACGAATCGTCGAACGATTTTGTGATCCGAATGCGCATTTGGCGCATCTTCTTTTCCAGTAGGACCAGCGTCTCTTCCAGCAGTTGATTTACATCGACCCAATCAACTTCGCCAGGCCGGCGCGCAAACCCAAGCATCTGGCGGATGATGTGGGAAACTCTTTCAGTCTCCTTTCTGGCGATCTCCAGAAAGCGCGTGTTTTTGCTGTCCACGTCAACCGTTTGCATCAGGTAAAGCGCGTTCTTAATCGCCTCGAGAGGGTTGTTGACCTCATGAGCGATCGATGCCGCAAGCCGCCCAACGGCAGCCAGCTTCTCCGATTCAAACAACTGTTGTTCGACACGCCGCCGCTCGAGCTCACGAATCTCAGTCAGATCGTGAAGGACGGACACGACCGCAGTAACCTGGCCCGTCGAATCCAAAACTTCACGCGCAGTTATCTCCATCGGCAACGATCGACCATCTTCGGGATCGATCAATTCAATCTCAGCTTGCCTGCCTGTTTCAGATGCTGAAGCAAGCGTTGAGATAAACGACGTGAGTTTGACGGCGTTGGTCCGAACAGCCGCAGCGGCGAGCGATCTGAAAGAAGTATTCTCCTGAAACAATAACTCCGCGCGCCGGTTAAATAAGATGAAGTTGCCGGCCGAGTCGCAGACGACGATCGGATGGCCGACGTTTTCGATAATCAGATCCAGGCGATCCCGTTCGCGACGTGACTCGGCCTCAGCCTGCTGCAACTTGACGAAGTTTCGCGCTAACTCCTCATTCGCCTCACGCAGATCAGTTACGTCACGAAAGATCGACACCAGCCCGAGCGGCTCACCGCGTGCGTTTGCAGCCGGAGTCGAGATCACTTCGAAGTGGATGTCGGAACCTTCGATCGGATCAACCAGAGTGATGTCTCTCTGAATAACTTCCGATGACGACACAGTCGCACTCGAAAGATAAGCAGAGAAAAGCAGATCGTTCATCTTCAACGCGCGGCGCTTCCCCTCACCGGCATTGGCGGACCCGCTAAACAGTTCTTCCGCGCGACGGTTTTGCAGCAGTATTTCGTTGTCGAGATCCGTGAGAACGATTGGATCGGCAACAGACTTCATGATCGATTCAATCCATTGCCGCTCTCGTTGTAACTTCGTGACTGTGTTGACGAGCCGTTCCTGGTGAATTGCGAGCGAAGCGATGATCCCGACCTTGTCGGCAAATCGTTTGAGAAGATTCAAGGAAACCGGATCGATACTGTTCTCGTTGGCGCCGACGTAGAGCACGCCGAGTCGTGAGCCCTGATCAAAGGTCCAATAATGAGCAGGAAAACGGGAACTGCCACCTGTATCGCCGCGCCGTGATTTTGTCGAGATTTCGGAAATGCCGAACAGCGGCAGGGCCAGTACATCCTGGTGCCAGCGCATTTTGTCGAACAGACTGCGTGAGGCCTCGTCGTCCTCAATCACTATCCAGAGTGGATGAGCATCATGAATCACGCGCACGCAGTTCGCGCTGGAGTCTAAGGGCATTTCCACGCGAGCGCTCGAGTCGTCCTCGAAGCCAACGGCAGCGCGAATTCGCAACTCTGCGTCTCGTTCGCTGATAATGGCAATGGCGGCTTGTCGATGACCGAAGATACTTGCGATTCCTTCGAGGGCAAGTTGTAGTCGTTCATTCAGCTTGGGAGTGGCAAGCATCTGAGTCGTGGTCTCGACAAAGATGTCATACTGGCGCAGGTATGGGTTAACCCGTTCCGATTCCGAAAGGGAGGGCTGACTTCGAACTGCTAATTCTGCGGGAACTTCTCCCATAGTTCTAACCTGACATTGTCCAATCGCCAATCGCCGCTTGCTGATTAAAGAGCCGCACCATTCTCTTCAACTGTCAATTGGCAACGGGAAATCTTAAATGGCCCACCTCACTTCTTTTCGACTTCGACTGTCACACGGCGGCGGTCGGTCTCAACTGGTTCCGCTCCGGGAGTAAGAGCTGGTCGCGAAACTGCCGGGGTCAATCCTACTGCTTCAGCATACTTCAAGTAGGTATCGATTGAAGCAACTACGACACGAGCTTCGATCGTAATCAAGTCAATACCTACCAGAGAAATTCTAACCCACGCATCGATCACAATGCCCTTATCGAGCACGCGATCGAGGACGTCAATTAAACTAGTACCGCCTGGTGCTCTTTCGACAGCCATTTGCTTCGGTTCCTTTTTTGTAAGTTGGAAAAACGAGCATACTGCGCGAGGATTGACGGCGCTCCCTGCTCTGCTTTAACCCTCTCTCATTTATGCACGATTACTTATTGCGCCGCTTGCCTTTACCTTTGCGCGACGCCTGTTGACGATTATTGGCAATTGAATCTTGTTCACGGACAGTTGCAGCCGCTCCGGCGACAGCGAGTTTTCGGATCTCCAGTTCGAGCTCCGCAAGCCGTTCGCGCAGTTCCAGATTCTCGGCTTCGGCACGCTCGGCGCGTGTCGTCAGGTTTGTATCGTAGCGCCACCAGTTCAATCCAATCTGCTCTGCTTTATCAATCGAACAAACGAGGAGACGGATCTGCAACGTGAGTAGTTCTACGTTTGCCAGCGACACTTTGATATCGCCCGCGATAACCAATCCTTTGTCAAGAATACGATCGAGAACATCAACCAGACCCGGGGGACGGGCCGTTATAAGGGTAGACCGCTCGCTGGACACTTTCGCCCTCCACTTTTAGGGGGCGGCTTTACTCAAAAAGCTTAGATGGCCGCCACCATCGCATAAACCCGCGCAAGACTGCATTGCTAAATCAGGCGCCCGATTGGACCGAGATCGAGATTGAGGTCTTCATCTGCCAGTCCAAACTGTGTTTTCAGCTCCTGGAGTTTAGCCTCTAACCTCATGAGCGCCAATCCCAATTCTTCGATTTGTTCAGGTGAGAGATCCCCGCCTTCCATGCGTCGAACCGCCTGCTTTTCCAGCAAACGGCGGATGAACTCGATCAAAGTCAGAACCAGCTTAGCCAGACCTTGTTCGACGCTCTGCGCATCGATATTTATTCGCGACGGAAGAGTATCCGTGACGCAACGAAGTTGCTCCACAAACTCCTCCACATGCGAAGTTTCAATCTCCGGCTCGACCGAAGGGGGATTTTCGGGGGAAAGCCTCATCAGCTTACTCCGAACTGTGTTTTAAACTCAAGCTCAATGTTTGCAAAACTATAGGGTGGCCAGGGACCACTCACAAGAAAGCGTAACTCAGACCGATTCTCAAGCGTCTCCGCAATTTTTTCCCGGTACACCCGAATATTAACGCGTTCTACCAGGTGCGCCACCGCCGCCAGCACCGCCGCCGTCTTGGACGGGCGGAGCGAGATCTGTTCATCCCGTAGTAAGCCATTAAGACTTTCGCGCAGTAAAGCGGACAACTCAGCAAGCTGTGCGACTCTCCGTTCTTCGCCGAGGAGTTCCCGTCGCTTCTCTGCCAGAAACGCAGTTCCCGCTCCCTGTTCAACTAGCTGGCCGCTTTCTGCCGGCTCAATCTCGTCGTTCGAAACGTTCCACATAACTTTCAAATTCATCTCAAGGCAACCGCGCACATGCGCCAGTTTAGTTTTGAGAGCAGCACTGCGAGTCGTTAGATAATTTCGGAGATGCTGCTCAGTCACAAGCGTGCCAAATCGAAATGGGAGTGGAGTTGTTTGCTCCAGCACACCGCGCACTACTGCGTCGTGAGCGAAGACATTCTCGCGATTAACCG
Source organism: uncultured Acidobacteriota bacterium (assembly GCA_963826255.1). Classification (GTDB taxonomy): domain Bacteria; phylum Acidobacteriota; class Blastocatellia; order Pyrinomonadales; family Pyrinomonadaceae; genus PSRF01. The sequence continues at coordinate 1,534,960 of CAWGWK010000002.1, read as the reverse complement.
GAAGAGCATCGCTTTTACAACCGCTTACCAACACCGCGAGATTCTCTGTCTTTAACAACTTCACCTCAGCGCCAGACATGCCGCGTTCCGGGATGGTCAACGTGTCGTGGTCCTCGACGACACAATAAGCGTATAACTTCATTCCGGTTTGCGGTTGCGCAGCACTTCGTGCGCCGTCTCCACCGAACTAACAAGAACGTTCAAGCCGAGAAAGACGAGATCGACGTCCGCAACAGAGATCGTGATCTCACCTGTGATCACGATTCCGCGATTAAGCACGTGGTCGAGTGTTTCGAGCAGCGAGAGATCGGTGTCTTCCCACTCTTCGCCGACAAGTATTTGATCAAAATCTGACATGATTTACATGATGTTTCAGGATTTTACAGGATCAATCCTGTTCATCCTCAAACATCCTGTACAAAATTATAGACCGGCCATGGACCGGTAAGTTCCAGGCGAACGCCGGCAGCCTGGTTTTCATGGGCCAATCGCTCCGCGGCATCACGAAACTCTTCAAACTCCGACCTCTTCACGAGAAACGCAAACTTGGCTTTTAGTTCGCCGTGCTCGGTTGTCTCGACCTTGAGAATGCGCAAGCGTCTCGCGTCGTCACTCTGATCTTTGAGCTTCTCTTCAATCCGGTCAACGATCCGGTTCACTGCCGCCCGTGCTTCGTCAACCTTCAGTGCTTCAATCTTTTTCTGCATCAAGTACGACTGGCCCGGCGGTGCCTGCTCGGCACGCTCGACGAGGTCACGCAACACGGGACTCACCGACGTGATACTCGACATCAAAATCGCGCGGTCACACCAAACATTCACGCCCCATTCTTCACGACCGCGCAGATGCTCGATGATCTCTTCGAGCTCTCTCGATCTTTCCGCCAGCATGTGCTCGATTCCCTGGCGTTCGAGATAGATGGTCCCGAACCGCAAAGGAACGACACTCGTGCGTTTAGCGACGTACTCCACTACCGTCTCATGACGCATCGCGCGAATGGCCGTCCACGTCGCATCCTTGAGATGTTCCGCTAAACTCTCTTCACTATACGATTCACGCCGCACCTGACTCACGAGGGCTGCCAGAGCATTGACCGAAACCCACTCAAGCCTGGAGTCATCTTCGATCGCGGCGGGCAATGAGTCTGCGGACAACTGTGCCGCTGCCGCACTTTCGGCGATGCAGTAAACGTAGAAAGCAGGAGCGCTCATTTTGAAAGATATATTCTCCCGCAAAGGCGCAAAGGAAGAATTGCGATTCAACTTTGCGCCTTTGCGCCTTTGCGGGAGAATTTTTCCCAAGCTTGAAAATGGCCTAGCAAATCCTGCGCGCCTCTAATCTCGTGCGGCTGTTGCGGCGCTATAAACATTTCTACCGAACGACGTCGAAACTGTTTCTCAAAGTCAGCAATGACCTGGTCCTGCGCCTTCCGTCTCGATTTGCAAAAAGTGCAAGCATCATCCGGCGCGACGCCATTGATCAGAAGTTTATTCAACGGTACTTTCAACTTCTCCAGCGACTTCGCCAGGTCCACTGTCTCTTCCAGACTCATACGCTCCGGAATCGCGACACCCACAAACTCGCAGCGCTCCGCGTCCGTCAGCAGCGCGATCACCTTCTTTATACTTTTCGACAAAACCACGAGCTCTTCCGCGACCTGATTCGCGCGCATCACGTTTTGATACTTTAACAGCAACTTCATGAACGTTCTTATCCATGAAAGGGCCACCTGCGGCAACTCCAGAAAACGGATCAGGTGACCGGTGGGCGCAGTATCGAGAATCAATGTCTGGTAGCGTTCCAGATCCAAAAGATCGCTGATGGTGCCCAGCGCCGCAATCTCGTCGATGCCCGGTGGAGTCAGTTCAACAAGTTCGCGCATGGCTTCCTTATCAAACTTGATCTCCATACGCGAGCCGCCAGATAACGACTCAAACAGTTCGTCGGTCCACGATCGATACCGCTGCTTCAATTCCTCAAACCACTTTCCCGGATCGATCTCCATTGCGTCAAGGTTCTCATTCCCGGCCAGGCCACTCTTCGACTCACCAATCTCTTCATCAAAACTATCCGACAACGAGTGGGCGGGATCGGTGGAGAAGATCAGCAACTTCTGTTTTCGATCAGCTTTGGCGAGCGCAAGTGCGAAGGCGGCCGCGGCGGTCGTTTTGCCAACGCCTCCTTTGCCTCCGAAGATGACGATCTTGCGCGAGATCAGTGGGAAAGCACTCTCTTGCTGAATCCGCTTTGATCGAACAACGCGTTTGTTTTGCGTCGCCGCTGGCTTTGCGCCATCTTCCCAGATCAACTTTCCGATCTTATTTAAGTCGTCAAACCCGCGGACTTCCTTCTCCATCAACGGCAAATAGTGAAGCTGAAGATCGCCAAACAATTTGGCGATCTGTTTTATCCACGGTCGCTGGCTCGAAACGCGCGCACGACAATATTCGCAATCATCATGCTCCTGCTCTACGCGGTTGACGATCAAATCTCTAACGGGCACGCCCTGTTCACGCAGGAGCGCGAGATATCTCTCCGTCTCGCGAACGCTCATCGCTTCCGGAATCGTCACGAGCGCAAACCTGGTTTGATTCTGGTCGTGAAGCAACTGGCGCACGGATTCAATTCTCTGGCTGAGATCTCGCAGAAAAAGATCCACTTCATCCGCGATCGGTTTGCGCCGCGCAAAGTGAGCAACGATGTAACGATGCTTGTCGCCCATCAGGTCGAGCGCTTTCACCATGCGGTCAAACACTTCCGGCAGACGCAGTAAACGCGATGTGTGGCCTGACGGCGCCGTATCGACGACGATGTGCGCATATTGGCCCGCGCGGTCCAGTTCGCTTAATTCAAACAGCGACATCACTTCATCGAGTCCCGGCAGCGAAAGACTCAACAACTCATTGATGTCCTCTTCATCAAGCAATGTCCCTCGCTCCGCGATCTCCGCGAGGACTTTGCCGTGTGCCGCACGAAACCTCTCGAGCGCAAGGCTCGCGTCCATCTCATACGCAACCAACCGAGCGCCACGAAGCTGTTTCACTTCGACGAGCCGGTTGCCGATTTTTATATCGAGACTGTCAGATAAGGAATGGGCCGGATCTGTAGAGAATAGAAGGACGGAATCGTCTCGTTTTAGTTTGTTGAGGAGAAAAAGAGCCGTAGCTGATGCCGCGGTAGTCTTTCCGACTCCACCCTTACCGCCAAAGAAAAAGTAACGTGAGTTCAACCTTACTCGCGTGGCTCAAACCCGCCCTGATCGTCTCCACCAACTTCGATCACAAAACTCGACGAGTCAGCCGTATGCACCGCTTGATGCATCAGATCCAGTTGCCGCATTTTGATAGCGCGCAATCGCGCGAACAGGTCCGCTTCGCGCTCACGAAATTCGTCGTCGGAGATTTCCTCCAACTCGTAGCGCATCTGCAACTCGAGCAGTTGCTCCTTGATCACCGTGTCGTCGTTCAACTCCTGATCGGCCATCTTTTGAATCTGGCCGAGGATGAACTTAAAGCCGCTGACCGGCGCGAGTAGTATGTCGTCAATCAGAAACATTTGTTACCTGGCGTGCTTGTTCGGTCGTGCCTTCGCGGCGTTCGGGGCGCTCCATAGGGGCGCCGCCCTCGCCAAGCTCGGGGCGCTCGAGCTTGAGACGAATGTGAACGAAATTGTATGGGGGCCACGGACCGGTGTACTTGAACGACAACTTGCCTTCGTACTTCGAGGCGATCTCCTTCACCTTCTGATCAAACTCGGCTTCTCGATCGCGTTCAATAAGAAAAGCGGCATTCATGATCATGCGATCGCCGATCGGTTTGTTAGCGCGTGACGCAACAGCCGTGTCGCGTAACTGCGAATAGACCTCGCGAATATACGCGTCGGCTTGATCTGTCAATGCGGTCTCGATCAAACGTCCGAGTTGCATGCGTGCGAAATAGGTTGAACCGGTTGTGCGTGAAGTGATCTGCTCTTTGAGGTGACGTATCTCGTCGTCTTTCTCTTCCAACTCAGCCGTCACCTTGTCACGATCCCAATTCACCTTCAATCCGAATTCCACCTTGCCTTCCATCTTCGCAAGCACGTCGCGTAACGCGTCGTAAGTGCCGCGAATCAGTTCAACGATATCTTCCTCGGTCCGAAACAACGCGCCAAACGCCATCGGCAAAACTGTGAACTCACGCATCACTGTTTCGTTCACCTGCTCGTGCGCAAACACGTTTTCACGAGTCGGATCGTAAACGACCAACGGTGTGTTTGAGACAACAGCCGCCAGACCTTTGTGCTGCACAGTGTGAACATCGTCCCCACGTCCACCAATGCCCATTGGACCGAATGAACGCGGTTCGGAAGTCTCGATGATGCAATACACGTATTTGCCTTCAGAGACGTGCTCAACAGGGGTGTGTTCTGCTTCTCGACTCATTTAGTTTTTTCCCGATGGGGGAACGCCTCGTGGTCGGAGCGTTCCGCAGAGAGGACCGACTCGAATTACGTTTCGAATAATAATCAGTTTAGCGGGTTCTAACAAGCGTTGTTTGACCGGATTCAAAACAGAACTTGAGTGTTAGATCGAAAAACGGATGGTACTGATGCACCACACGCAGTGTTCGACTAATAAAACACCTTCTGCGCGTGGCATGGACGTTGCTCGTTAATTACTCGGCGCTACCGCGTCGGTTTTTGTTAGCGAGTTAGAAGAAGGAGATTTCGAATCATGCTGTGGACAATTTTGGTTATTCTGTTGGTCTTGTGGCTGATTGGCTTGCTTTCGAACGTTGGTGGCGGCCTCATCCACTTGCTGCTCGTCGTGGCCGTGGTTGTATTGATCATCAACCTCGTAACCGGTCGTCGAGCCGTTTAGTCAGCCGCAAAGGCGGCAATAACACCCATTAGCCTGCGAAGCAGGCGTAAGCATATAGCCTGGGGCGCAAGCCCCAGGGAACAATGTAGAAGAATGATGAGCTCGCGAAGCGAGCGACAGATCGTAACTAGACGACTGTCGCCCGCTTGGCGGGCTCACATTCTTGTTCACGACTGATCCTGGGGTTCGCGAGCAAGCTCGCTCCACCCCAGGCTACATGCTTATGCCTGCTTCGCAGGCTTGTGGCGTTCTACTCGGCTACTGGCAGATCGCTGTTGGCGGGTCCCTGGTAAACTTTTCCTTCTGCACTGTAACGCGAACCATGACACGGACAATCCCAGGTTCGTTCAGTTGAATTCCACGCCACCACACATCCGAGGTGAGGACAAATCGCGGAAAGCTTGTGCACGTTTCCAGCTTCATCTCGATAAATCGCGAGCTTCGAGACACCGTCTCTCATAATCGCGCCTTCGCCCGGCCTAATCTTCGACTCCGACTTAACATCACCCGCCGTAACGTAATCCGTATACTGGCCCGCGACGTTAATATTCTCCGAAGCGTACTCAGGTAGAGATCTCACACGTACTCTCGACGGACTGTACAGATCTTCCCACCTGTTCTTTCGATCCTGGATTAAGTCGGTCAGCAGCATTCCGGCGATCGTTCCGTGCGTCATGCCCTGCCCTGAATCACCCGTGGCGATGTAGACGTTGCCCTTGTCTAACGGATTTCGTCCGATGAACGCCAAGCCATCAACCGGTTCCATCACCTGGCCCGACCAGCGAAACTGAACCTCACCTACCTCCGGAAAACGTTCGCGCGTCCACTGCTCCAAACGTCCATATCGTTCATGGCCGTCATTCGCCTGCCCGGTCTTGTGATCTTCACCGCCCACGATCAGAACGTCGTGTTCGTTCTCACTCTGAAGTCGTATGTAGTGATAAGGATCACCCGTGTCCCAATAAAGCGCTCGCCTGATCGAACCTTTCGGAGCCCTTACGCCGATCACGTATGTAACGTACGGCGCCTGCTTCGTATGAATAGCGACTCGATCATTTACCGGGGTATTCGTCGCAACAACGACGACGTCGCTCGTCACTACTGGACCATGGCTGGTTTCAATTCGACCCGGCGTTCCTCCCTCGATTGTCGTCGCATGAGTTTCGCCAAACATGCGGCCGCCGTCGCGCAGGATTGCTCGCGTTAGACCCGCAAGATACTCGAGTGGATGAAACTGTGCCTGACGTGGAAATCGCAACGCGGGGCCCGTGTCGAACGACTCGATGGGTGCTCGTGAGACTTTTTCTACTCCAACCAACCCGGCTCGATGCGAGGCGGCCAACTCATCCTCGAGCAATTGCAAGTCGTCGGGCGATCGCGCAAAGAGAAACCCGTCAAGCCATTCGAAGTCGCACTCAACGTTTTCGCGCGTCACGATTTCGCTGATCTTATCGATTGCAGCGGTGTGGCTCTCGGCAGTTAAACGAGCAGCTTCAGCACCGTGAACTTTTTCAACTTCTATGTAGCGATCGTCAAAAGCATTCGTTAGATGAGCGGTGGTGCGGCCGGTCATACCACCGCCAATCAGACCATCATCCAGAACAACTACCGAACGGCCTTCACGTCCCAGCAAGTATGCTGTAGACAATCCGGCAATCCCCGCGCCGATGATGCAAACATCCGTGCGAATGCTTTCTTTCAACCGGGATTGCGACGGCGTATTTGCCGTCGCCATCCAGATTGACGTGCTGGCCTGTGAATCGTCCCTCATGAAAGATAGATTACTTCGCCGGTGTGCCGATGTTGACGTCAATTCTCTTGTCGCCGCCAAACCACCTGCCACCAAACACAAACAATGCGGCCACCACAAGGATCACGAAGATCACGAGAATTGCTACTACTCCAGTGCTCGCAGCACTGCTTCCATTGTCAGCCATCTCTTTTCCTCCTCGTTTAGTTGGAGCGACCTACTGCACACATCAGGCCGCGGTTGTTTCGCCTCCGAGCAACGTCAAGACTTCACCAGTCACGTAACTTGAATCGATCTCGGAAGCGAAATAAACAAAAGCCGGCGCGATTTCTTCCGGTTGGGCAGGCCGCTTCATCGGCGTGTCTGCTCCGAACTTGGCCACGTCTTCAGCTTTCTTGTCCGCTGGATTAAGCGGTGTCCACACTGGTCCAGGTGCAACGCAATTCACACGAATGCCACGCTCCACCAGGTTCTGCGCCAATGATTTTGTGAACGCGTGAATAGCACCTTTAGTTAACGCATAGTCAAGCAATTGCTTGCTGCCCTCGAGACCGGTAATCGATCCTGTATTTACGATCGCAGCACCTTCTTCCAGGTGCGGCAACGCCGCCTTGGTCATGTAGAAGTAGGCATAGATATTTGTTTTGAACGTCCGGTCCCATTGTTCTTCCGTAACGTCTTCGAGACTCTCCTGGTGTTGTTGAAAGGCGGCGTTATTGACCAGAATGTCGAGCTTTCCAAACTGCTTAACCGTCTGCTCAACAAGTTTCCTGCAAACTTTCGGATCGCGTACATCGCCCGACAGGGCAAACGCCCGTTGGCCTTCAGCTTCGATCGCGCGTCTCGTCTCTTCAGCGTCCCGTTTCTCTTCCTTCAGAAACGTGAACGCGACGTCAGCGCCTTCACGAGCAAACAGGACCGCGACCGCGCGACCGATACCGGAATCACCACCAGTGATCAGCGCCACTTTCTCTTTCAGTTTTCCCGCGCCGGCATAATGCGGCGCCTCGTAACGAGGTCGCGGCTCCAGTAGGTGTTCCTGTCCCGGCTTGCGCTGGTGTTGCGCAGGCATCGGCGACTTCGGTTCCTCGAGTTTCTTTACAGCGCCCTTTGCAGTACTTCGCCGAGCGGAAGCTTTGGCTTTTGTCGGGTTTTTACTCGCCATACTATATGTCCTATTGGGTCCTACTTTTTTCTACCGGCTTTCTTGCCGCCCTTCTTTCCGCCTGCCCGCGAAGCACTCTTGTTGCCTTTCTTTCCACGACCGCTGCCACTCTTCTTGCCACCGCCTGATTCCTTGTTCACTGTGGCCCAGGCGCGCCGTTCGGCTTCTTTCTTCGAAACACCTCTGTCTTCGTAACCCTCTTCGATGTGTTCGGCCTGGCGTTTCTGTTTGTCCGTGTACTTCGATTTGTCTCCTTGTGGCATCGTTACGTCCTCCTTGTTTGCTCGCACTAAAAACTCGCAAACTGCAAATAACGATCCCAGGTGTAGCGATTGAGTCAATCTGCTTTAAAGTGCCGCGATTCTGCTTCGAATCGTTGTTGGCACCGGGCTTGCGCAAACACTCAGCAGGCGGGATTTATGGTTGTAAAGTGCCCCGGAATTAAACAACTACGGGATTCTGCTGTACAGGAAACCTACACTGTCGAGGAGGAGGGCAAATGGCGAAGAAGCAAACGAAGAGTCATCGCGAGTTGATTGATACCGGTACAGACAAACGCTTTGTTAGACGAGACGAGAAGGGACACTTTGATGAAGTCGCTGATGTAGGGCGCTCGCTTGCGCAGGATCGTAAGCAGACGGCCAAAACTAAAGTTCCCTCTGGGCAGGGTGATCGCGGCGATCAGAAACGGAAATAAAGTATTGCCGATTGCCGATTTTTAAGGATGCCGGGCAATTCGACTAATTGGCATTTGGCAATCGACAATGAAATCACGCGCGGCGAGATGCTTTTTTCTCGCCGCTTACTTTTCTTAACCGTTGAAAATAGTCGTTGAGCATTCGGGCATGACAAATCAAACACATCTGTTCCGGCATCTCCCTGGTGGTGGATCGGATCACCGCACCACACCACGAGCAGAGAATCTGAAATGTACCGGGATTGGCGTACTCCGGTCTGTTTTCGTTTTGACGACTGATCTGTTTACTCAAGTTAACCTTCCTAATTGACCATCACTATCGATACTAATGCTTACAACTTTCATTCCGGTTACAAAGCCACTCCGACACCAATGACACATCTTGAACGTTTGCAGCAGAACGGCATCCGCCGGCTCGGCAATCCAAAACGAGGATTTCGCTATCGACCAGCGAGTGGCCGGCTGACGCAGGCAGATCTGCAAAGAATCTACGAACTAAAAATTCCCCCGGCGTGGACTGAAGTGGCGATCAATCCGGCCACGAACGGAAGGCTACAGGCGGTTGGAAAAGATGCAGCGGGTCGTTGGCAATACCTCTATCACGAGAACCACAGACGCGCCCAGGAGCTCCGTAAGTTTCAGCGACTAACAAAATTCGCGCAGGCCCTTCCGAAGATGCGTGGCACGGTCACCCGTCATCTGCGTCAACGCGGACTGGGCCGTGAACGCGTGCTTGCGTGCGTCTTACGAATCCTTTCCACGTGCTTCATGAGGCCGGGAAGCCAGGTTTACGCGAGCGAAAATGGCAGTTATGGCATCGCGACTCTGCGACGCAAACACGTAAAGGTGAAAGGCGCCGTTATTGAGTTCGATTTCCCCGGAAAGTCAGGCGTGCGGCAGTACCGGCAGTTGCGCGATCAACACGTTGCGCGTGTGATTCGTGCCACGTTGAAAGTTCCGGGCTTCAACGTATTCAAATATCAAAATGGAGATGGAAACTACGTCGTTGTCAGGCGACGGCACATCAACGAATACATTAAAGAAATAATGGGCGAGAATTTCAGCGCAAAAGATTTTCGCACGTGGGCCGGAACACTCGTGTGCGCATGTGCTTTAGCGCGGGACGGCAGCGAGATCCCGGTGCAAAAGGTCGCGCGAAACAAACGTATAAGGGCGGCGATCAAAGAGACCGCGGACGTGTTAGGAAATACTCCGGCAGTTTGTCGTGGATCGTATGTTTGTCCGGAAGTAATAAATGGATTCGAAAAAGGTCGCGTGCTTGATACAGCTTTTGAAAATCTCGACGATTTGATCGCGTTTCGCGGGCGTGGTCTGCACAAGGCTGAACAATCTTTGCTTAAGTTTTTGAAACGCGGCACAAAGTGAGCCACTGATTAAACAGATTGATGGCACTGATTTTGCCGAACACAACAACGAAGTTATTTGTGTTTCGATATCGACCAACTGGGAGGGATTAAATGGAAGGTCCATTAAGAGGAATACTCGCAGGCGCTGCGGCATGGAAATTTGGTGGCGGCTGCATCTCCACGATTTTGATCTTTATTATCGTTTTCTGGGCACTGGGCTACGTAAACTGTTAGACAGGATTTCAAGATGTACAGGATTGACATGATCAATCCTGTTACATCATGTAAATCTTGTAACCAGCTCTTCCGCTTCTTGCCAGACCGGGAGATTCGGACGAATGGCACAGCGATAAAGTTTCTGTGGCTCGTTGAGCAAAATACCTGCGCCCATCACGACCGTAGTGATCGGATTTTCCGGCATCGTGGCGCGGAGTCTTAATTCGTTTTGCAAACGGTCCTTGAGTCCTTTTAGCAGTGAACCACCACCGGTGAGAATCATCCCCGAGTAATGAATGTCCGCGACTGCTTCCGGTTGTGCATCTTCAATTGTTCGTCGAATGCCACTCACGATTTCCGCTATCACTGGTTCAAGCGCTTCCCGCACTTCTTCAGCGGTAATCTGAACAGCACACGCAAGCCCGTCACTCAACTGTTTACCGACGAGCTGCACCTTGCGCTCATCCTGCCGTATCTCCTCATCGCTAAGCGCACCCAATTCTTTCTTCAGCGCCTCGGCCGTGTATTCGCCGATCTGCAAACAGTAGTTGGACCGAACATAATCGCGAATACTCTCGTCCATTGCGTTTCCCGCAGCCGTCAAACTCATCGACGAAACAATACCCCCCGAAGCCACGATTGCGATGTTTGTCGTTCCCCCTCCGATATCGACTACAAGATGTGCTCGTTCATCTTCAAAAGTCAGCCCTGCGCCAAGTCCGGCCGCAAGTCCTTCGTCAACCAGATCGATGCGACGACCACCCGCGTCGCGTACTGCATCACGAACTGAGCGTTGCTCGACAGCAGTCGCTGATCCAGGTATGCCAACCACGAAATGGCCCCATCGATATCCATCTGTCACCTTACCGATGAACGAACGCAACATCTTCTGTGTGACGTCAAAATTGAAAATCGTGCCGGAGCGAATTGGTCTATGAACTTCAATTCCGCGCGGTTCGCGGCCGACAAGTTTCACTGCCTTGTGGCCCACACAAACGACTTCGCCATCGTAACGATCGATGGCGATGACTGAAGGCTCATTTAAGAGGACTCCCCTGTCGGGTTGATAGATGAGGGTGTTGACAGTACCCAGATCGATAGCGAGTTCGTTCTTGAAAAACTTCTCGATGAACTTCACGGCGACGGTTCCTCCTCCAGATTGGCAGGTCGGGGAAGCGAGTAATGACTTCCCGGTCGGCAACTCGTATGCCTTTACGAAACAGCCATGGCTATTCGGGGGATGTCTTTGAAAGGATTAAAGATTGATTAACGTAGGCTTTCCAGAAGGGCGTATGACATTTGTGCGTTGAGGACGCGGATCGTACCACTTCCACGCGTTCAAGTTGACCTTTTTGTAGGGCGGCCCTCCGTGGCCGCCCGTTGCAAGCTCTAAGCACGCCACGGGCGGCCCCGGAGGGCCGCCCCTGCAATTGTTTTCAACCGGTCCAACCCTTCGATGGTGTCGTTTCTGAGATCGATTCCGATGACACGCCGGCCGCGCTTCGCGAGTGCGCGGAAGTCCCCGGCCGCCTGGGCCTGTTTGAGAATACTGAACGTGTAAGGTTCTCCGGGAACCGCAAAGTCGGACCTGTCGTTGGCGATGATTTGAAAGAACACTCCCGTATCCGGACCACCTTTGTGCAATTGTCCGGTTGAATGCAGGAAACGTGGACCATAGCCAATGGTGACTGCGCACTTCGTAGCGTCACGCAGTTGTGTTCTGAGTTCCTGAAACTGCTGATCGATCTCAGGAGTCTCTTCGATGTAGTTCAGGAAAGCGATGTAATCGCCGGGCTTGATCGTCGCGAGTTGTGCTTGCAAAACCTCGGGCACCGAAGCTTTGTCTTCATCCTCTTGCCCGTAGATCGTGATCACGTCGTCAGTAGCCAGCTCTATGCGTTGTTCAAGCTGGCCGCGCCGCTCAAACGAAGCCAGCAACTCTTTTGTCGCATCTTTCGCTTCCTGAACATTCGGCTGATCGAAAGGATTTATTCCGAGGCGCCAACCGGCACAGGCGGTGGCAAATTCCCATTCGAAAAACTCCGCAGCCAGATCGTAGATGTCGGTGAGCTCTCGATAAACGACAGGATGACCAGCGGCAGCAAGCGTGTCCAGCCTGGCCTTAATCTCATTCGAAGTTGGACCAAGTGAAATCGACACGAACACACGATCGTCGCCGTAAACCTCCGCCTCGCCCAACATTTCGCCGTGGACTGGAAGTATTCCCTTGCCTTCTTTGCCGGTGCTCTCGGCAATGAGTTGTTCGATCCACAAGCCTAAAGTTACGAGAGATGGATCGATTACGAGAGTGAGCTTGTCGCGACCTGCGTTGGCGCTTTCACCCAAAAGCATTCCTAACTGGAACGCGCCATTGCCTTCTGACAGGCACGATTGCTCGGCTTCGCGCGCTCGCTCGAGAAACCTGCCGGCGTTAACGCCCATCAGCGCCGCCGGCACCATGCCGAAGTAGGACAGCGCCGAGTATCGTCCGCCAATGTCGGGCTGGTTCAGAAACGTTCTTTGAAATCCAAGCTCCGTCGCAGTATCGACGAGTGGCGATCCGGGATCAGTGATCGCGATGAAGTTCTCGCCCGGATTTTCGCGATGCTTGCTTACCTCGGCGTACCAAAACTTCTGAAAGATATTAGGCTCGGTCGTGCTTCCCGATTTTGAAGCAATTATAAACAGGCAGCGCTCCACGTCGATGCGTTCTTTGAATGCGGCAATAACATCCGGATCGGTCGAATCGAGTACGAGCAATTCTGGAAAGCCAGTTTGTCTGCCGAAGGTTTTTGCAAGTACTGCAGGGCATAGAGACGAGCCACCCATCCCACAAACCATCACGTGCTGAAAGCCTCGATTGCGAACTGAATCCGCAAACTCCATGAGATCAGCAACAACATCGAGCATCTCGCTGGCCACAGTCAGCCAGCCAAGCGAGTTGTTGATGATCCTGATGTTGTCCTCGTCAGACTTCCAGAGCGACGCATCCTTGCTCCAGATGCGTTTCACCACGTCGTTAGGATTCATCGTGTAAGCAGTGTAACATTTTACCCGTACAGAGATGGCCAATCCCAAACAGGCGCTATTAGTTGTTGACGTGCAGAACGACTTTTGTCCGGGCGGCACGTTGGAGGTGGCTCACGGCGATGAAGTCGTAGAGCCTTTGAATCGAGTTATCGATGAGTTTCTCGAACGTGGGGCGCCTGTGTACAAGAGTCGCGACTGGCACCCACCCACAACCAAACACTTCGCGAACCATGGCGGTACCTGGCCCGTGCACTGCGTGCAAAACACCAAAGGCGCCGAATTTCATCCTGCGCTGCGCGACGACCCGCGAATCAAAGTCATTTCAAAAGGCCTCGGCGATACAGACTGCTATTCAGCTTTCGACGAGACGGATCTCGCCGCGCAACTCCACGCACAAAACGTCGAAGAAGTTGTTGTCGGCGGACTCGCCACCGACTACTGTGTGAAAACCACCGTGCTCGACGCGCTCAAACACGGCTTCAAAGTTAAAGCTTTGAAGAAGGCAATGCGCGCAGTCGATGTCCAACCCGGCGACGGCGATCGCGCTATCGAAGAAATGCGCGCCGCCGGCGCTGAAATTGTATCCACCGAAGCTGCGCAATCTGCGTAATCTGTGGATTGATTTCCATGGGAACTCTCAACATCGATCGTTACCACGCCGCGATGGGCGATGCGTCGTTCAAAGACGTCGCGCGGCTGCATGATCAGCGACTGAGCGACGCCGAAGCGACGTTTTACGTAACCCAGCGCAAACTACCGTTCGCGCCTTGCCTGGGCCATGAACGCCTCGTCCGGCTGCTGGTTGACAGCCAGATCGACCGCCCGCGCCTGCGTTTTCTCGAACAAGATCGTGGCGGCCTGCAACTCTTCGCGAAAGCGATCGAAGACATCCAGTTCGTTGGCAAGATTCGTGCGGTGCGGCCGGGCACGATCGTTTTTGCGCACGAGCCGTTTGCGGACATCAGCGGCGCATTTGGTCTAACGCAAGCGCAGGAGATCAAGTTTGAGCACGCGTTCGATCTGCCGATGACGACCGCTAGCACGGCCATGCAGTTTCGCATGGCTGCCGGTGACCATCGCTGGCTATCGGACTTTTCACTGCGTCGCAACGGCGATATCGAGCGCGCCGTTGACATCGCCGTTTACGCGTTTATCGGCGGCTTCAACGACACTTCGAACCTCGAGGCCGCGCACCGGCTCGACCTTCCCGCGGTGGGTACGTTAGCGCATTACTGGCAACAGGCTTACATCGAGTACATGGACCAACCGGAGATCGAGCCGCGTACCGGAAAGCCAAAACACTTCGAGCAAGTTGCCTTCGAGCGTTGGCTCGACGCGAACCCAAACGGCACCACACTGCTGCTCGATACGATCGACGTCTACATGGGCGCGGTCCACGCCGCGATGGCGGCAACGTCCAACGAAGCGCGGCGTCGTGCGTTCAAAGGATTTCGCGTTGACTCGGGAAATCTGGCGGAGCTCGGCGAGTGGTGCCTGCATTTCTTCGCAGCCAACGGATTACACGGTCTGCGCGCCAATCTAACCGGCGATTTAACTGTCGAGAGAGTGAAAACGATCGTCGCTGAGTTTCCTGAAGTCGCCGGCTTTGGCATCGGCACGAAACTGTCGAGTGAGGTGCCAGCGGTCGCAGGGGTGATCTTCAAACAATGTGTGATGAAAGATCAGCCCACTCTCAAAGCGTCGAACTCGGAAGACAAGATCACTCTTCCGGGACGACTGCAACTGTTTCGCGGTCATGACGAGCGCGGGATGTATGCTGGCGATATCATCGGGCTCGACAGCGAGCAAGTCGAGATTCCGGGTGCGGTAAAAGTCGAGCGGCTGCTGGTTCCGTTCTGGGAAAACGGACAGCATTCAGCAATTCCTTCAATCGAGAAGCAGAAGGTGTTTGTCGAAGAACAGCGCAAACGCTTTGCAGATATCGAAAACTATCCTTGCAACTTGAGCGAGAAGTTGCGGCAGCTTCGCGATGATCTGGTCGCACGAATGCGCGCAGACAATTCCGGTTGGGAAGAAGTCTTGAAGATGACGGAACCCGCGGTTGTGGAACACGAAACGAAAGGATAAACATGAGCGCCACTGAACAGGCTAAGAGAACCAATGTTCGTGATTTAGTTTCACCGGAGGAGTGGCAGGTCCGCGTGGATCTTGCGGCCGCGTATCGTTTGGTGGCGGACTACGGCTGGGACGATCTCGTCTTCACACACATTTCAGCGCGCGTGCCTGGTCCAGAGCATCATTTTCTAATCAATCCGTACGGGATGATGTTCGAAGAGATCACTGCGTCGAGTCTTGTGAAAGTGGATCTCGAAGGCAAGATCGTGATGGACTCGGAATACCGTATCAATCCCGCCGGCTTCACGATCCACAGTGCCGTGCACGCAGCGCGCGAGGATGCGTTGTGTGTGATGCACCTGCACACAGACTACGGTATTGCAGTGTCGGCGCAACAGGATGGCTTGCTTCCGATCTCGCAACAGTCGCTCTTTGTCTTAGCTTCACTGGGTTATCACGACTACGAAGGACTGGCGTTGAACGACGAAGAGAAGCCGCGCCTGGTCGCAGATCTTGGTAAGAAGACGTTTTTGATACTCAGAAACCATGGCTTGCTGACTGTTGGACCATCAGTGGCTGATGCGTTTCTTGCGATGTTTCTGCTGGAGAGGGCGTGCCGGATACAGATCCTGGCGCAGTCGGGTGGTGGGAAGTTACATACGATCGACAAGAAGATCTTCGCACAGATTCCAGCACAGGAAGCGGTGGTTACTCAGGGCGGCGGTGGGCGTTTGGTGTGGCCGGGGCTGTTACGAAAGCTGGATCGAATGGGCGCGAATTTTAGGGATTGAGAGTAAATCCATCCACAGATTACACAGATTTAAAAAGAATCTGTGTAATCTGTGGGTTGCCTTAATCAATCGCCGGCGCCGGCTTGAATTTCACCTTCAGGAGTGGCTTTCGGAGCAGGCTTCCGGCGCGGCTTCAATCGTTCGACGATTCCATGAGTAACGGCGGCAGTGCCCTCCGCGAAGCGGCGCCAACGCGAGGTCGCTTTCACATCGTCAAGTAACGAGTAAACCACCGGCGTCGCAATCAATGTCAGCAGCAGCGAGAGCGTCTGCCCTCCAATCACGACGATGGCAATCGAGCGGCGCTCTTCAGCTCCCGGGCCGGAGCCAAGCGCAAGCGGCAACATGCCCGCGACCAGCGCGAGGGTCGTCATCAGAATCGGGCGTAAACGATCGCGATTGCCCTGCATGATCGCTTCGTACCGCTCCATTCCCTTCGCGCGCAAGTTGTTCATGTGATCGATCTGAAGAATCGCGTTCTTCTTCACCACACCGAATAAGACCAGCACCCCCAATGCTGAATAGAGATTCAGCGTGTCGCCCGTGCCCCACAACGAGAGCAACGCAAAAGGCACCGAGAGCGGCAAGCTCAAAAGAATCGTGAGCGGGTGCACCATGCTTTCAAACTGCGACGCCAGAATCATGTACATGAAAATGATCGACAGAATGAACGCCCAGATAAACTCAGTAAACGTTCGCTCGAGCTCACGCGCACGACCGGAAACCGTGGTCGTGTAAGCAGCCGGCAAATCCATTTCACGAACTGTTTGCCGCAACGCTTCGATGCGATCCGCAAGCGCGTAACCCGGCGCGACGGACGCGCGCACCGACACTTGCCGCTCGCGGTCGAGACGATCGATTCGAGAAGGGCTGGTGTCGCGCGCGATCTTTACCACGTTATCCAGCCGCACGAGTCCGCCTCCACCGCCGCCTGCGGCCCCACCTCCGCCTCCGCTTCGCGACGAAGGAACGTACAAACGGCTAATCGTGTCAACGTCACGCCGATCTGCTTCGGTGAGTCGCAACTGCACATCGTAATCTTCGTTGATCGACTCGTCTCTGAAGCGCGACGCTTCCTCTTCGCCGCCAACCATCAGACGCAAGCTCGTGGCAATGTCGGAAGTATCAACACCGAGATCCGCGGCTCGCTCGCGATCGATCAGCACCCGCAGTTCCGGCTTGTTGAGTTTCAGAGTAGTGTCAGCGTTGACGATGCCGCCGAGTTTCTCGGATCGTTCAACGAGCTCGTCGGCATACTTCGAAAGCTGGACGATATCAGGTCCGCGAAATACAAAATCGATATCGGTCCGTCCACCCGCACCGAAGTTAAACGAACGCCCGTTACGCACACCGGAGCGCATGGGCGAGTATTTTTGCAGTCGCCGGCGAACCTCCTGCATAACGTCCTGCTGAGTGTAGTTTCCCTTGAAGGCGTTTAGCGGATTTCCCTTCTTGGTCTCGGCCCACAACTTCGAAAATGAAAGCGTACGTTCTTCATGGGGCGCGATACGCACGTAAGCGTCGCCCTGATTGACGCCGCCAAGGAAGCCGCCGCCCGCCGATGACAACACGAGGGTCACGCCGGGAGTCTCGAGGATCTCTTTTTCCATCGCGGAGATCGTCTCATTCATCACCGCGAGGTTCGTTCCTTCAGGTCCATTAACGCTGACTTCAAACTCCGCTTCATCTACGTTCGAAGGAATGAACTCCTGCTTTACCGCACGATAGAGCGGAATGCTCGTAAGCACGGTGATGAGTGCCACCATCGCAACCGCCATACGATGGCGCATAGCAAATGCGAGCAGGGACGAATAAGCCGCGTCGATCCAACGATAAAAACCACGTCGGGAAGCCGGAGCTTCATGACCGCCCTTCGCGTCACTCACGCGAATCAGCCGCGAGCTCATCATCGGCGTCAACGTGAATGACACCAGCAAGCTGACCATGATCGCGACGGCAGCCGTAATACCAAACTGATACAGGAACCGCCCCGAGATCGAGGACATGAACGAGACCGGCAGGAAGATAACGACGAGAGACAGAGTGGTCGCCAAAACAGCGAGGCCTATATCCTTCGTCGCCTCGCGCGCCGCTTCCTTCGCCTCGATTCTCTTTTCCTCAATGAATCGGAAGATGTTTTCGAGCACCACAATGGCGTCGTCAATAACCACACCTACCATCAACACGAGCGCGAGCATCGTTACGCTATTCAGCGTAAAGTCGAGTGCGCGCATCATTCCGAACGTCGAAATAACGGAGCAAGGAATCGCGACTGCGGCAATCAACGTCGAGCGCCATGAGCGCATGAACAACAGCACCACAAGACTCGCAAGAATGCTCCCGAGGACCAAGTGTGTCTGAATCTCATGAAGCGCGGCTTCGATGTAGCGCGACTGGTCGCGAATTACTTCCAGCTTGACGTCTTCAGGGAGCTGAGCGCCGATGCGCGGCAATGCCGCTTTGAGACCATTGATCACCTCAACCGTGTTTGCACCTGACTGGCGGCGAATGTCCAGGGTGACGGTTGGAGTACCGTTGAGGCGTGAAAAAGAGCGCTGCTCTTTCGTGCCGTCTTCGACGCTGCCCACATCGCGAAGCCTGACGGGAGCGCCGTTTACATTCGCGATGACAAGGTCGTCGAACTGGCGCGGATCAGTAAACCTTCCGAGCGTTCGCAGAGTTAGTTCTTCCTTGCCAGTGGTTACGTTTCCACCGGGAACGTCCGCGTTTTGACGTTCAAGCGCCTCTCTAATCTGCGAAATTGATATCTGATAAGCGGCGAGCCGTTCCGCGTCGATCCAGACATTGATGGCGCGATCGAGTCCGCCGACAACGCGTACCTCGCCGACACCTCCGATGCGCTCCAGTTGGGGTCGCGCGGTTTTGTCTGCGAGCTCTGTAAGTTCTCTGAGGGATCGATCCGCGGTGAGCGCAATCGTCAACACCGGCGTACTGTCGTTATCAAACTTCTGTACAACCGGAGGAGTAGAGTCTTCAGGAAGTTGACGGCCGAGAGTATTGACGCGATCGCGAACGTCCTGCGCAGCGGATTCCAGATTGCGATCGAGATTAAAAGTCGCAATCACCATCGACGTGCCCTGTCCCGAAACAGAGCGTAATTCGCTGATGCCGTTGACTGTATTGATTACTTCTTCAATTTGCTGAGTGACTAAAGATTCGACTTCCTCCGGCGCCGCGCCGGGTAGTCCAACGCGAACAGAGACGGTAGGAAGGTCAACAGCCGGAAACCGGTCAACGCCGAGACGGAAAAAACCCGCAGCCCCAACCACGACCAACGACAAAACAATCATCGTCGCGAAGACAGGACGGCGAATACAAATTTCGGCTAGTTTTTGCAAATCGGTGTGGCCTTAATACTTGTTCGTGCTTTTGCTTTTGTGCTTTTTGTGCCTCTTTGTGGCTACTCAACCACTTCGACAGCCTGCCCCGATTGCAGGTTGCCCGGATCGACGACCACTTTATCTCCCACCGACACGCCGGCTACGATCTCCGTAAATTCCGTGTTGCGACGACCGGTGGTGATCGGCTTCTCCAGTGCTTTCCCGTTCTGCACCACGATCACTTTTTCGATTCCCGCAAAAGTAACAATCGCGTTGTTCGGAACTGTCACAGCCATCTTAGCGTCGTTTGTCACGATCTCGGCGCGCGCAAACGAGCCGGGCCGCAGTGTTCCATTATTTCGCACGTCAGCTTCGACCATGAGCACCCGGTTCTGCTCGGCAATCACCGGGCTCAACCGCATTATCTTGCCAAGATAGACATTCGAATCACCCTCAACGGTTACACGAACATTCTGGCCAGTTCGAACTGTGCGCGACTCGCGCTCGGGTATTTCAGCGCGCAGTCTCAGCGGATCCATTCTCACAATGTTGACGACCGGAGCGCCCGCCGCGAGATACTCGCCGACGCTCGTGAGCTTCTCCTGCACGATGCCATCCAATGGCGCAACTACCGCAGTGTCTTTCAATTGTTGTCGAGCCAGCGCTAACTCTGATCTTCGCTGCGCCAGCACGCCCTGCCGGTTGCGAATCTCTTCGTAAGCATCCTGATAACGCCCTTCGGCAACTTTGAAAGTCGCGTTGGCAGCATCAAACTCCGCTTTCGCAATCACACCCTGCTCGACTAAGCGCGCGGCGCGATCGCGATTGTTCCTGGCCTCTTCGAGCACTGCGCGCGCTTGGCGCACGGTCGCAGTCGCCTCCGGATCGACGCGGTCGTTAGGACCGTCAGGCGCCAAACCGAGACGTGCCCGCGCCTGCGCTAATGAAGCTTCCGATTGCTGTACACGGAGCCGGTAGTCTTCCACATCGAGTTGAGCGATTAGTTGTCCCCGCGAAACGACCGATCCGAGGTCAACGGATATGGTTCGCACGCGTCCCGGCACTTTCACGCTAACAGTAGTTTGATCGTAAGCGGCGAGGGTGCCGTTTGCAGTCACAGTCTCGCCGAACGGAGTTTCGGCAACGGGCGTAGTTTTAACCTTGCGAGCCGGACCGCCTTGGCCTTGACGAGCCTGTCGCTGCGACGCTTGATAATCACTCTTGCACGAGGTTAAAAAAAGCGCCGCCAACAAGAGCGACACTCCGAATAATAAAAGTGTCCTGGTCTGAGACATCCTTTGGCAGTTTAACATGCGCGCCACTAAGAGGCACAAAACGCGCAAACGGTTGACTTAAAGCATTTGCGCTTTTTGTGGCTTCTTTGTGGCTGGCGCTTTAGAAACCACGGCGGATCAGGTACGACATTTTGATGAAGAACGTGCGCGCGTTGCGACGAAAGCCAGGCACGATCTGGGTGGTGAAAGGATGGCGGCTGTCGTAGTTCAAATCGTCGTTATAGCCCGCGTAGAAAGCCGTTCCCGGACTGGGCGTCCAGCCAAGCAACGCTTGGGATCGCACACGCGAGTTAAGCGTGTTGTAGTCGAGAATCACTCGAGCGAAGGTGGCTTTCGTAAACTGATATGTGCCGCGCATCGTCAGAATGTTGATGTTGTATGCGACGCGATCCGTGTCGTAGCGTTTCAGTCGTTGGCTGTTGATATTGAACGATGCCGTCAGCGCGCTGGTCGGTTGATAAGTGATACCGCCATTGAACTGAAGCAGGTTCCCACGGCCGGGATCGAGAGGCGCGTCCTGGCCCAGAAGCAACGCCGCCGGACTGACACGCGGATACTTGTCCCCATTGCCGAAATCGAAATCAAAGTGGCCCCAACGGTGAGTCACCTGAGCGTTGAACCGGATTTGCTTGGTGGGATTCGAGCCCATGTAGAACGAGAGGTGCTGCTTGTTTGAGGCGCGCTCTGTACTCTCGCCAAAGAACGTACACTTGTTGTCGTTGACGCCAAATGGGTCGCACGGTTTGGCTTCCCTTGTTGGTCCAAACTCGTGATCGAAGAGCCGCTCGTATCCCGCTTCCCACCAAACGCCAGCCCAACTGTTGCGCGGCAACTGTAACTCGGCCAGGTTTTCAGTCTCCCACGTGTACAGCCGGCCCTGCCAGTCGTAATCGATATGACTGGCGTTATGGACATGATAGGAGATGATCTTCTTCTTCGGATTGGGATCGGAGTTATAACGAATAAATCCGAAAGTGAAGTTTGAATTGGTGCGTTGTACGAAACCGACATCCGCACGATAGTCCTGCGTAAAACCTTCGCCGAAAAGCTCCCAGCCCCAGTTGCGGCCCGCGCGGACGTAGCTGGCCGTATACCCGAAACCGTTGCCCGTGCGATAACGGTTGACGCCGTCGTTCGGATCGAAAAAGAAGTTCCGCGAAGTTGTTCCCAACGCCTGGAAGCTCAACGTAGTTTGCTTATCAGGCCGGAAGCGTCCGTCGATTGCTACGAGTTGATTGTGTTTCTCGATGAAGCTGTAACTCGTGGCCAGCATGCCGATGGAGTTTTCCTTGCCGACGTCGCGTTTGAGGCGAAGCACACCGATGTAGGCGTTCTTATCGAGGAAACGTTCACCGTTGCATACTTCGTCCAGTTTCACGGTGCGAAGCTCGAGACAGGCGTTCAAGGCGCCGCGATCGTCAGCGCTGAGGTTTCCTGGTCCATTGTCACTGGCGACCATCAAGCCAAACGTGTTTCGGCCCATCTTGCCGGTGGTCTTCACGGCAACGTCCGGATCGACAATAGCGCGCGTGTGGACCGCAGTGATCGGCGTCTGAAAAATGTCGATGCCCTCGAGAAAGAATGGACGCTTTTCAGGGAAGAAGATCGGGAAACGCTGGTTCGCTGTTACGACGAGCTGATCGGCCTCGACTTGCGCAAAGTCCGGATTGATCGCGAGGTCAACTGTAACCGCCGAACTCGGGATGAACTTTGCGGTCAGTCCGGGATCGAGCCCAACCGGTTCATTCACAATACGACCGGGATCGATCGCACGAGCATCCGGAAAGAATGAAGGCACGAACCGGCTGTTCTGAGACACTGTCAAACTCGGTATCAATTCGATCGTACGTTCAACGGAAATACCTTCAAGACCGGTCAGATGTCCTGCCTGGCTCAAGTTGCTGTCGATACTGCGCGAAAACGGCATCCACGAATCGAGCTCGTTTTCGAAGCGCTTGATGCGGCGAAAGAAATGCGCGCCCCACAGCTTGCCTTTGCCTGCTTCGAAGCGAAGCGACTTGAACGGAATTGCTACCTCAACGTTGAAGCCGGTCTCATGAACGATGCCCTTGGATTCCATCAACAGATCGACGCTGAAGTCTTCACCGCGTCCTTCGGTGATGATGCCGTCGCCCTGGATTCCGAGTGGATTGAAAAAGACCTCGAACGCTTTTCGTTTGTCGTTGAAGGTGTCGAGCATGAAACCGACGTAATCGTCGTTAAAAATGTTGTCGCGCTTGGCGACAGTCGCGCGCACTTTGTCGGGCTCGTCAGTGGCTTTGAACGCGATGTAGAGAAACTTCGGGTCGAATCCGATTAAAACTTCAGTTGGTTTTGAAGGTGGAACGTTGTCGCCCGGCTGAATCTGATAGAAGTCCTTCAACACGGCTGCCTTTTGCCACACGTCTTCATCGAGCTTGCCATCGATTACGGGCGGCTTATCAAACTTCGGAATCGTGACTGGTTGTGACTTCTCAGGCGGTATAACAAAGCTCCCCTTAGGCTTTGCTACGGTTGTAGTGTCAGCTGCCGGCGTAGGAGCGGCTAAGGGCGTGGTAGTCGTTTGGGCATTGCCGCAAATGGCGAGGCTAAAAACCAGCAGTATGCTGCGTAGGAGGTTGAAATAAATTTTCATCGAAATTCAAAGTTTTTCTCCGCGGACCTCTGCGTATCTCGGCGTTCTCTGCGGTGAGGCTATTTCAACGCAGAGGCCGCAGAGATACGCTGAGGACCGCAGAAAAAAACTTAAATTAGGCCCTTATCTTCCCGAGCAGAGTTAATTACTCGGACGCAGAAGAATTTTTCCCTCGCCGGTCTTCAGAATGAACACCTTCCCGCCGTTACCTACTCTCCAACGTTTGAGGCGCGGTGAGGGGGTGATGTCTTCAGCAACAATAAAACCCTCGTTGCTGATTTCCTCGGGGGTGTTGGTTTCGATTGTGAAACTCGAACCCGCGGGTACGGTAAGCGAGATTGGACCATCGCCGGTCCTAGCCGAAAGCTCTTTGAAGTTGCCGTCCAGAGCGATCTCACCGTCGCCGGTGCGCGCATCGACCTGACCGTCAAATTTAATGATTTGAATGCGGCCGTCGCCAGTATTCACCTGGAGAACACCGCCGCCATTCGCCACCTGGATTGGTCCATCGCCGGAACGAAGCGTGATATCGCCGGAGACTCCCTCCAGGTTCAACGCACCATCTCCGGAGGAAACATGAAGCGTTGCACGTCGCGGCACGTAAACGTCGAGGTTAACGCTGCCGCTTTCTTCGTTTTCGTTCGTTGCGTTTATAGAGATCGCTTGTCCCTGCTGGTTGGCCTGGATTGAAATCTGTTTGAGGCTCTCTTCGAAGTTTGCGTGCTTGGTCGCGGTGTAACTCACTTCAGACTTGTCCCACCCATGCACGGTGACGCGGCCGTCGAAAGTAGTGATGCTGACTCGCGGCGTTGCGCTGACGGTAAACGATCGCGCCTCCTGGGCTGTGAATCGTCCGGCACCTTCACCTTCGCCGGCTCCCATACCGGCGCCTCTGGATCGATGAATACTTCTCTCGGTGCGAGCCTGCTCGCGTACAAGCTCTCGTTGCGCGCGTTCGATTTCCTTTTGTGCATCGCGCATCGCAATGTCGACCTGCCGCTGAGCGTCCCGTTGGGCCTGACGCACTTCTTGCGCGACCCGCGCGGTCTCAATGCGAACTCGTGCGGTTTCAGCGGCTACGGCTGCACGGTCTGCGTCGTCCTCACTGAAAATTCCCATCCCCTCTGCTGCATGTGTCGCTTTCTTACTCTGAAGTGATGTACCCGGACTGAGCGGTAGTCCATCTTGTGCGTGCGTGACTTTGATTGACCCGTTCACGTTTCCGAGTTTGATTTGAGGACCGCCGGTTCCAATCTGTCCGTCCAGACTGTGTCCAACGTACTCGCCATGTTTGACTGGTATACCAAAATCGGTGGTGATGCCGCCGTGAACCGTGCCCGCACGGATCGCGGCGTTTGCATTCGAAGGAATGATCAGCGTCACGCTGCCATTGACCGACCCAAGAGAGATCGGCTTCGACTCGTCGAGCTGAGTAAACGTAGCCTCGAGTGGTCCGTTGATAGTCAACAGCTTTGCTTCACCCAAAAGACCACGTGCGGTGACGCGTCCGTTTATCGAGGATGCTTTGACAGTCCCTTCAACGCCGTCGATATCGATTGAGCCGTTCACGAGCTCGATTGATTCGAGCGCAGCCTTGCGCGGAACGGTCAACGTGTATTCAACGGTCGCAGGATTATCGTATCTTCCCTCGCCGTTGCGGAAGGTCTGATTCTGATCCGGGTATTCTGTTTTGATTCTGATGTTTTCTTCGGTAGCGTTGACTTCGATTTTAGCTTCCGCCAGGCGATCTCTGCGGTAAGCTTTTTTGACCGCATCAACCTGTACTGCTGCTCGATCCCAGACTTTGATCTGTACGCCGCCATTGATGTTTTCGACGCTCACGCGTCCAGTCGGCGACAGTGAATACGTTTGATGAAACTCTTCGCGCTGTTCCTGTTCGAAGTCTCCGACGGCTGCCGTGGAATCTGCTGGTACGGACGGAACAGGTCGAAGTTCCTGGCCTCTATTACCGTTCGGGATGCCACTTGCCGTGGCTGGGACAGTTCCCTTACTTGCCAACGCGATGACAAGCAGAACCGTAGTGATGAGGGTCTTTGTTAACATTGTCTTTCGTCCTAATAAAGAAGGTTTGATTAACCTGCTATGCGTAGATTAATACTTCGGTTCACAGTCTTCAAAAGTATTTCACGATCGCGAGGGTTGATTCTGATAGAGCCGTGCTTACGGGCTCGCGCTTTGAACATGCTCAGGGGCAACTCAGCGGTGATCACTTCATCGGGCTCGGCATCGTGATCCGGCGACATTCTAACTTCGAATTGCGCCGGATCGATATTCAGGTGACGCAATTTTTTGAGCTTGGCGAGCTGAGCTACGCTCGGCTTTGCGCGATGCGCTAGTACCGGCCGAGCTGGAGGTGCCTCGCTCGGTTCCGGTGTGTCCTCGTCGGCAGCATTGGCAAGCCAGGGGAGTTCAACCGACGGGGCCGACTGCTTCATTTCACAACTTTCGAGCTTAACGACAGCCTGCGGCGGCACTTCGGTGGGAGCAATCTTTTCGGACCACTGGGCGATCAGGTGGCTGGCTTCGAGCGACAACTGCTGAACCTGGTTCAATTCCTTCATCGCGCTCGAAAATGCAGCAAGTCCAACTACTAAAAGTAGAATCACGCGATAACCCGTCTTTTCGCCTTTGTGACCCGTGTTGTTCATGGATGACCTCTAACTTTAAGGCCGAGAGCAGTCAGTTCTGAAGTAACTAGTTCCGACCACCCTCGGCCCTTCTGCGTTGCTCTATAGTCAAAACACCGGACCTCAGAATGTTGTGGCAATAAAGTTTGCAAGCCACAAAGAAGCACAAAAAGCACAAAAGGCATTACTGAGACATTGTGCTTTTTGTGCCCTTTTGTGGCTAGATCTTCTTAATTCGGATGGTGCCGCCGAATGAGGCGACGGAGATCGTGGCGTCCCCTGACCCGCAGACCGCATTCACACGCCGCAGCGAGTAAGGAACTACGACGGTCGTGGATCTTTCAACCACAACGGGACCCGGAGTGGCTATTGGCCCACTCTTGTGTGGCGGTTGGGTTTTCGCGGCAGGCGAAGGAGCTTTGGGCTTGGCTTCAGGAGACCTGGGCCTCACCGGTCGCGGCGCTGGAGGCTCATTGAGGTAAGTCAACTTAAAGTCAGAGATTATGTCGTGCTTTTCTGAGACTTTCGCATGCAGTTGAAATGACGAGTCCTGCGGCAGGGCAAGCACAACGTCGCCAGTCATATTCGTGAAACCGTAATAACCGGATTTAGCCAAAGGTCCGCTCATCAACACCCTGCCATTGACCGTTTTGGCCGTCACCTTTGGATTACTGACTCGATCGAGATAAATATCGCCGCTAACCGTGCCGACCTCAAAAGAGTCTTCCTCTGTGGCAGGCCGGACGTTAACAACTTCGACTCCTCCGCCGGCTGAGCTCAGATTGACGCGGCCACTCGAATCTTTCAGGTAAATACTGCCGCCAACACTTCCCGCTTCCACGAGTTTGGTAGCGCGATGAATGGTGATGTCACCATTTTGCGAACCTGCATAGGCTCCTGAGACACCGGCGATCGTGATGTCGCCATCACGAGTCTGGATTTGAACAGTTGCTCCAGTCGGGACTGCCATCTCCACATCCGCCACGGCCTGACAATCAAGTTTTGCATGTCTTGGATTGGAGACGGCACTCTTATCGAGCACCATCACGTCAACGCGGGTCGCGGGTTTGGAGGTGTCTTTGGTTCTGTCAATGCGACGAAAGTCGATCTTCGCCGCATCGGCCGAGCGCACGTGAACCTCATTTTTATCCCAGCCGCGCACGTTGAGTATGCCGGAGGCAACACACAGCGTAACTGTAGCCTGAGGATCGACGGGCATCGATCGCTCGATCTTCTCACCGGGCTGTCGATCCGTCTTTTCGTCGTGAGCGAGGGAGGAACCTGCCAGGGAGATGATAAGGCCGGCTACTGCGGCAGCTGCGAACAACTTCTTTGTCAACTTATTACAACCCGGCCCTTTCAGTGTCCCCGGCCTCCACCAACACGCGCGTCAGCAATGGTGTTGAGGAGATCCACTTTGCTTTGGTAAGCAGCAAACATGAAATCGGCCGTGTCGGGATCGTTAGGATTACTCTTGGCTGCAGTACGAGTAGCCGCGATAGCGCGGTCTACAACCGCGAGGTTACGTTCGTACTCGACCTGCAACGACGGTCGCATTGCGTTCTTGTTCGATTTGATTGTGGAATCCAACCTGGCAATCGTTTGCAAATAAGAACGCTCACCCGGTAGCAGTTTTACCGGGGCAGGTTTAGGAGCGGAGTTCGTCGTCGTAGCTCTGACAAAATGCGGAGTAGCGATAGCCTTTGGCTTTACCGGCTGTGCGATTTGTACCGGCGGTATGTAGGCTGTTTCTTGAGCAGGCGATGCTTTGGTGACTGCTTCGTTACCGGTTTGAACTGGCACATTTGCAACCGCCGGCAACTCCGGTGTGCTTCTCATCTTCACGAGGCCAATGATCGCGGCAAACGCCAGCACCACTGCCATGCTCGCATACCCAAGAGTGCGCTGTGTGCCGAAGTTGAGGAGACCCGAAAAGAATCCTGCCTTTTGCGTTGATTTGGCGACTGAAATCCGCTCACCCAACACTGCCGCGTCGATGCGCTCGCGCAGCCGTTCAGTGGGTACACTCGACTCAAACTCTGCCGCCAAAGCGGAGGTTAAAAGTGCTGACTCCTCTTCGAGCTCGCGCGCTGCCGCAGCACAGGTTACGCATGAAGCCAAATGCGACGTGACGCTTTCCATCATCTCGAGGGAAAGCTCCCCGTCGAAATAACTTTGCAGCTTTGCGTCGTCCAAACACCGTGTCATCGTCTGCCTCCGATCTTACCGTAAACCCTCGCAAACTCTTTTCGTCCGCGCGCCACCAGACTGCCTACGTTCGTCTCTTTAAGCGACAAACTGTTGGCGATCTCGCGGTATGAGAGCCCCTGCTGTTTCAGCAACAGGCAACTTCTCATCGGCTCTTTTATTTTTTCCAAAGCGCGGCGTGCTTCTTCGATCGCCAGGCGGCGTTCGTAGTCTTCTTCCGGCGCTTCGGCAAAAAAGCCGTTTTCCGCGGTGGTCTTGTGATACTCGTTATCGCGAACCATCGAGCGGCTTTGTCCCCGCAAGGTGTTTCGCGCCACGTTAAGAGTCACGCGCAAAAGCCACGCCCGCAGTAGTTCCTCACCCGGCGTGGAATTGAGATTGCGATAAAGTCTTAGAAAAACTTCCTGCGTCACGTCTTCGGCCAGGGCCGAATCGCGAACGACAGCTCTAGCCGTCCTGAAAACGGCGCGGTGATGGAGGGTAAACGCTTCGTCGAAACTGAGCGAACCTATCGCCTCAGTCCCGATGTCGTTAGGCATGGACTCGATCAAAGCTCTAGCTTGTCCGTTCATCAATCACCGCTCTCTCAGTGATGCAAACACCGCAAACCGGGAGGTTGTGGCAAGAATCTGCCCCGGCCGGCGTAGTGCGGCATTTCGGCGGGTTATTGTAGTCCCGAACCCGAGTTTGCACCAAGTTTTCGAGCGGTAACTTCTGTAAGTGACGAAAAAGGGGCGACCGATTTCTCAACGTGTAGACGAGCGGGAAAGTTCGAGTGTTAACAGATCGGTGTGAATCTCGGAAATCTGTGGCTGATTTGATTACTTAGCGCACCAGGCGGAGGAAGTAGCTTCGGAACCGATGAGCGGTAATAGAGTTGATGAGAATGAACGACTGCTGCAACTGTTCGAGCGTGAATTGGATACTATGCTATAGTCCCTCGCACCCCTCCAAACAAGAAGCGGCTGTCTCGTGGTGACTCACAAACCAGGACCGCAACTATCATGTTCTTAACCAGACGGCGCAGGCCTAAACGGTAAGTCCGGCGATGCCTTCAACTCGTTGGGGCGTGTCCGTACAGCCAAATCTCAGAACAAGTTCTCTGAAACTAGGCGTTGCTCATGTGTGCAGTTAAACTGTCGTTGAGATGAGAATCTCCTGAATGAAGATTGAAAACTTTATTTGGCTGCAAGACATAATTGATAAACTTGCGTTCAAGCATCATGTTGACGTCAGTGAGGTTGAAGAAGTATTCGATGATCGTCCTAAAATTCGATTCCTTCAAAAAGGCGACCGCAAGGGAGAGGATGTTTACATAGCCTTGGGAAGAAGTGAGGCTGGACGTTATCTAGCGGTGATATTTATACATAAGAAAATAACGACGCATTAATCGTAAGCGCCCGCGATATGGCTAAAAAGGAGCGCAAACAATATGAAAGGAAATAGAAGTAAAAACTTACCGGCTTTCAGAACAGTTGATGAGCTTGTAGCTTTTTTTGAAACCCATGATATGGGTGAGTACTGGGAAAAGCTGCCTGAGGTTGAAGTGCAGGTCAGCTTAAAAAAAAGAGTAAGTAAAGGGAATTCCTCTAAGACTAACGAACCCAGCACCAATACGGGTAAACGTTGGACACCTATTCAGGTAAAACAGCTTCGCCAGTTAGCTAGCCAGAATACGCCCACGCGGGTTATTGGTCTAAAGTTGGGCCGTACGGAAAATGCCGTAAGAACAAAAGCTAGTGAGAAAGGCGTTTCACTGAAATCAAGGAATCAATCTTCGTTTTACAGACCGAAAAAGTAGTGCGCTTATTTGTCCAGGCTCATCCTTTCAATGCTTTTCATTCAATAGCCATTTTTAGCGACACCACCGAAGATTTTTGTGCTATGGTCCACCTACGCCTCCACACAAAGAAGCGGGCCGACTTGTGACGCCATCACAAAGCCGACCCTAGGATCCTCAACCTTCTAGAGAAAGGTCAAGTCCATGACTACTCATGTTAGCGCAACAGCGCGCCAAGAAACATCTCACGTAAACCGAACCACCAGAACCGCAACTATCATGAATGCTCTTAAACAAAGAGCACAGGCAGTCTTAAACGATGAGTCGCTCGACGATCAGAGCCGTGCGATTCTCCGTCACGCTTTGGAAACAAACGATCCGTGGCTTGCTAAACTCGTGCGCCGCGCGGATGCAGACGAAGACGATTCAAGCAGAAGAAAGATTGAAGCACTGGCAGAGATAATCTGTGGAGCTGGTGATCAATCTGCGGCCGCGTTATTCGTGCTGATGGGAATGCTGCAAGAGTCTACCGATCCCGAAGCACTGGCAAACACGGTGAAGCACTTTGCTTTCACTCGCTGCGGTGAGTTGAACATCTTCGGAATGGTTGACGCTCAGATTGCGATAGTTGAGGGCGAGTTGTTGGCCCATATGTCATAACTTATTAGCCGCGGATTCGCGGATTAACGCAGATCGGATCCGAGTTCATCCGCGAAATCCGCGGCTACTTAGCGCACGAGGCGCAGGAAGTAGATTCCGCGTGCACCGGCTGCCGCGATTATTTCACCATCAGCAGAGCAGGCGCAGCCGTATAGCGGACCATCGACATGCAGCGTGCATAGGCACTTTCCTGTGCGCCCATCCCACACCTTCAGCGTTCCAGCATCCGAAGCCGAGATGATCGTCGCTCCATCCGCGCTCACCGCGCAGCCATTCACCCCACCCGCATGGCCACGCAGCGTTAAGCGCTCTGCACCATTGCGCCCATCCCACACCTTCAGCGTTCCATCCTCCGAAGCCGAGACGATCGTCGCCCCATCCGCGCTCACCGCGCAGCCCATCACCCCACCCGCATGGCCGCTCAGCGTCAAGCGCTCCGCGCCATTGCGCCCGTCCCACACTTTCAGCGCGTGATCAAAAGAAGCCGAGACGACCGTCGCTCCATCCGCGCTCACCGCGCAGCTGCTCACTGCACTGACATGGCCGCTGAGCGTGAAGCGCTCCGTGCCATTGCGCCCATCCCACACCTTCAGCGTCTGATCAAAAGAAGCCGAGACAATGGTCACGCCATCCGCGCTCGCCGCGCAGCCCCACACAAAATCCGCATGGCCACTCAGCGTGAAGTGCTCTGCGCCAGTGTGCCCGTCCCACACCTTCAGCGTTCCATCCTCCGAAGCCGAGACGATCGTCGCCCCATCCGCGCTCACCGCGCAGCCACGCACCCCATCCGCATGGCCGCGCAGCGTGAAGCGCTCCGCGTCACTGCTCCCATCCCACACCTTCAGCGTCTGGTCCAACGAAGCCGAGACGATCGTCGCCCCCTCCGCGCTCACCGCGCAGCCACGCACCCCACCCACATGGCCGCTCAGCGTGAAGCGCTCCGCCCCACTGTGCCTATCCCACACCTTCAGCGTCTGATCAGTCGCAGCCGAGACGATCGTCGCTCCATCCGCGCTCACCGCACAGCCATGCACCCAACTCGCATGGCCGCTAAGCGTGAAACGCTCCGCGCCATTCCGCCCATCCCACACCTTCAGCGTCTGGTCCGTCGAAGCCGAGACGATCGTCGCGCCATCCGCACTCACCGCACAGCCTTGTACCCCATCTGCATGGCCGCGCAGCGTGAAGCGCTCCGCGCCACTGTACCCATCCCACACCTTCAGCATCTGATCATCTGAAGCCGACACGATAATCGCGCCATCCGCGCTCACCGCACAGCTATTCACCCCATCTGCATGGCCGCTCAGCGTCAAGCGCTCCGCACCACTGCTCCCATACCACACCTTCACTGTCTGGTCCAACGAAGCCGAGACGATCGTTGCGCCATCCGCGCTCAGCGCGCAGCCACGCACCCCACCCGCATGGCCGCGCAGTGTGAAGCGCTCCGCACCACTGCGCCCATCCCACACCTTCAGCGTCCGATCAAAAGAAGCCGAGACGATCGTCGCGCCATCCGCGCTCACCGCGCAGCCATGCACCCCACCCGCATGGCCGCTCAGTGTGAAGCGCTCCGCCCCACTGCGCCCATCCCATACCTTAAGTGTCTTATCAAAAGAAGCCGAGACGATCGTCGCTCCATCCGCGCTCACCGCGCAGCCACTCACCCCACCCGCATGGCCGCTCAGTGTCAAGCGCTCCGCTCCACTGCGCCCATCCCACACTTTCAGCGTTCCATCATCCGAAGCCGAGACGATCGTCGCGCCATCCGCGCTCACCGCGCAGCCATTCACCCAACCCAGATGGCCGCTCAGCGTACGCACCAGCCCTGGATGTGGCAGGTCGGGCAGTTTGTGGGCGGGCAGAATCCACGGACGTTTCAAATGCTGTTCGAGATTCGTCGTAAGCGGTTTCAAATCGTCCAGATGTCGCAGGCGAGAAAGCAGAGTGACTTGGACATCGTCTCTCCTCTCGCACCGGTTCAAAAGATGGCCAGAATTCACAAAATTGCGCCGCAGCAGCCGGAGTTGATCATCGTCTCTGGCGAACTCTGCCGCCAGTAAGTCAACCTCGACTGCAAGCGACTTGCGTATCAGCGTTTTCGCAACCAGATAACGCCAGTCTTTGACCGTGGTCACTAACTCATCGCGGCGGCCAGCATTTATGAGGTGAAGCGCGAGATAATCCCAAAGATAGGGCTCCTCCGCAGACATTTCTGCCCACGGTGGAAGCGAAGTCGAGGAAACCACTGGGCGATGCGCATCGAGCAGTTGCGCGTGGATGAAAGAGTTGTCGAACTCTTGTTCGATCAAAAACTTGCGCACCA
Organism: uncultured Acidobacteriota bacterium; assembly: GCA_963826255.1. Taxonomy (GTDB): domain Bacteria; phylum Acidobacteriota; class Blastocatellia; order Pyrinomonadales; family Pyrinomonadaceae; genus PSRF01. The sequence continues at coordinate 1,502,117 of CAWGWK010000002.1, read as the reverse complement.
CATCATGCAGCCGGATGCGCCGGCGGTTGGCGTCATAGCTCCACAGCAGCGAAAAGCGGTTCAGGCGGCTGCATAATTCTTCCGTATCGAATTCATCAAACCCACCGGTCTTGCCCCACAGTTTTTCCAAAGTGGACAGGGGAATCTCCACATCCTCTGGAAAGATGGCCAGCTCGCCGTAACGTTCGCGCTCTTGCACGCTTAACAGATCAAGGCTCACTCCGATGGTCCGCGCCACCGCCTGATCACGGGCTTCCGAATTGTGGGCATCAAAATAAGTCAACCCGCGCTTGCTGAGGGCTTTGTTGATCCAGACAACCGCGTCGTGAACGGATTGGTTCTCGTTTTCGATGCCATTGCGCAAAGCGCTATTGACTAAACGCAACAACAGCGGCCACTCACCTAATCGTGAAGCAAGCTCTCTCAACTCACGCCGCAATGTTCGATCGTTGAGCTCAACTTGATCCAGACCAGCCGCTAGCAACGCCGTGGCTTCGTCCTGCTGCATCGCATCGACCCGTACTCTTGCTGCTCCCGCCGGGAGTGTGTCGAAGTTCCGCGTGGTGATCAGGCGTGCGCAACGTGGTCCACCCTGTATGAAAGGATTGAGATGAGCGCGATCCCAAACGTCGTCAATCACGATCAGGATGTCGCGGTCAGCAAGCAGCTCTTTCAAGCGATTGACGGCCGCGTCGAGGGCGGTAAAGCCAGGTCGTTCATCGCCGAGGGTGACGATCAGATCTTCGACTCGGCCCGTTAAGTCACCAGGAGTCTCACCGAGCGTGACCCAGAGAATGCCGTCGTCAAAGGCGTCTTGGATGTGCTCGTCGTGACACAGCGCTTTTGCCAAGGTCGTCTTGCCGTAGCCGCCCGCGCCTCTGAGCGCCGCTGTGATCGCCACCGGTTCTTCGCGATGCTCATCAATCAGCAGCTTGAGAAGCTGATCGAATTCACCAGGCCGCTCGATGAAACCTTCCGGCAGATCTTCGACCATGAACGGGACGCGCCTGGTCTGGCAGCGAGTCTTGAGGTCGTTAACAAACTTCTGCCACTCATGGTCCAGGTCATAAAAATGCGCGTCGCGCATCCAGCGTGGCAGACTATTGAAGTCGAGATCGGGTGTGCCTTTGATTGGATAAACGCAGACGCCTTGCTGTCGTGCATAGCGCCATTCCTTCCGCACCGTATCCGACTTCAGCGCATTCGGCGTGATCACCAGGGCCATGAACTCAACGCGGTCAAGCGCTTCCGTGATCTGCAACCACCAGTCACGTCCGCCTTCCAAACCGATGCGGTCCTGCCAGAGTGGAATGCCCTCCTTTTCGAATCGCTGGCGTAAGACCTTAGCGAACTGCTCGCCATCACTGCGCGCATAAGAGATGAAGACGCCGTGGCGTGCGATGGAAGGTTTTGAATTAGTGGGCATGGAGGCCTACCCTCGAAGGAGTAGAAATACGGACGTTATCTTACAAGCGCGCTGTCATTCGCCAAAACAAACGGGACGAAAACTACATGATTTCGGCCTTTATTTTCTTGACTCACAGGTCTTGTGGGGCGTATAAGGGCGCGCGGCACTAAGGCGACAAATTACCTCACTGACGAGAACCGATTCCTCAAACGTGTAGTCTCGTTCCCCGACCTTGAATTCCCCCAAATCAAGGACTGATTGTGCGGGTTAGTCTATTCACTTCCTACTCAACAGACTAAAGAGCCCAGTGCTTTAGTCAACAAGGAGGGGATTTTATGAGACGTCAATCACTTAGAACCTGTGTTCTGCTGGTAGCGCTGCTGCTCGGCACAGCTTCGAGCGCTTATGCGGATGCGATCTCATTCACCTCACTGACTTTTAGTAGCTTTCAGATCGTTCCCACGTCCGGGACCATCGTGTTCTCCTTACCCAGAACACAAGCTCTCGCACGGGCGACGAATAGCTTAGGGGAGGAGTCGCTGGAGCTAGTCGTCTCAGAAAGTCCGATCGCGGTGCAGCTGGCCAATGCAAGCGTTAGTTTTGCAAGTGGATTTGCGATTGCAGATCCCCTCAACTTCATCGGCAGCCAAAACAGCAACGCCATGCTTTCCGGGTGTAATTGCGAAGCTTTCGGTGTCGGCCAAACCGTGCTTCAAAAGACTTTTGTGATCACCGGCGGGACTGGCAACGTTGACGTTACGTTCTCCGCCGTGCTGCTGACGATGCAGACGGTAATGACAGACGAGTTTGGTACGTTCGCCGGGTCGAACGTCCTCGCCGGCATCCATCTGGGGAGTAGCTCAATTTTCCCTACTCTCTTCAGTGTGATCGAGATCGGGCCCAATGATTCGAGGGTCTCAAACATAGAACATCAACTGTCACAGGTTCTCACGCTGCAATTCAACACGGTATACAGAATCGATGTAAGCCTCAGTGCGAACTCGACGGTAGTAAACCAGTCGCCGGCGGAAATTCCTGAACCGGCAACAATGGTCCTACTGGTTTCAGGTCTCGGGTTTATGGCGGGTTTTGTAAAGAAGCGGCGAAAATGAGGAGAATGCGCGTGACGAAAATTCCATGAATTTCGCCCTCTATTTTCTTGACTCCGTTATCCTACTCGGCGTATAAGGCGCGCAGGAACCCGTACTTCTCTCATCGGTGCGGCGATGAGCGTAATATCTTTACTGACAAGAACTCTCTCCTCAAGCGTGTAGTCTCACTCCCCCAAGCGTGAACCCCCTAAACCATAGGACTGGATTGTGCGGGCTGGTCTATTGACTTGCTACAGACTGGTGAGTCTGAGCGACTGAACAGGGAGGAAATTATTCATGAGCCGCAAATCATTAAGAACCTGTGTTCTGCTGCTGGGGCTACTGCTCGGCACATCTTCGAGCGCTTATGCAGATACGATATCGATCACCTCAGGGGGTTTGAGTAACATTCAGATCGTTCCCACGTCCGGAAACGTCGTGTTCACAACGCAATTGTCACCGGTAGCAACAGCCCGTGGGGTCGTGTCAGATGGTTTCGATGATACCTCAACCGAATCACAAAGTCAGACCCGTGCGGAGGCCAGTCACGATCTGGGTCTTGCAGGTGCGGGTGCGGTGTCGGATTTTCCAACATGTCCCTTAGCGCAAGCAGCCACGTCACGCTTTCCGGCTGTCTTTGCCAATTTGAGGCCGAAGGGCAGGCATTTCTAAGGAAGAGCTTTATGATTGTTGGAGGCACCGGCAACGTTGATGTGAATATCTCGGCGCTGTTGATGACGGCGCAGACTTTAATGACAGATCAGTTCAGTTTTTTTGCAGCGTCGAATGTTATCATCAACCTGCAGATAGCGGATCCTTCCGATTTTTCGATCGTCCATAATTTTTCTTTCAACAACAGGCTCAGTATCCGGCCGCCTACTAACTCGACAGCCTTAGAAATAGAAAGACAACTGTCAGAGGCAGTCACCCTGGTATTCGATAAGGAATACAGTCTTCGCGTATCAATTTTTGCCAACTCAGAGGCAGGACAAAATGAAATTCCAGAACCGGCAACAATGGTCTTGCTGGTTTCGGGTCTTGGGTTCATGGCAGGCTTTGTGAAGAAACGTCGGAATGGCAAGGAACGGTCGTGACGAAAACTACATGAATTTCGCTGCCTTTTGTCTTGACCTCCGCGATATAGCGGGAGTATAAGGCGCGCAGGCACTCGCGTGTCTCCCAATGATCGCCTCTCACGCGTTTCGGCCAATACCTTACTGACGAGAGTTCACTCCTCGAGACGCTGAGTCTCACTCCCGACAGTCCGGCCCTTTCTGGTGAGACACTGCTTCGCTCAACAAGGAGACCTCATGACACCTAAATCCCTTAGAATCTTTGTTCAGATCCTTCTGCTCGGGCTGCTGCTCGGTACTTCGTTAACCGCTTATGCAGACGCCGTATCTATAACCTCGCTGAATTTCAATCTTCAAATTACGCCAGCGGCAGGAACCATTCAAATAACTCCCAGCGGAGCATTCGCTCTTGCACAAGCGGAGAACAGTTTAGGCGGGCAGTCCAGCGCTGCATCAGACATAGGGAACATGGTTTTAGCAAGCGTGAATATTCAGTTTGCTAATGCATCTGGGGTAGCAAATATCACGGACCGCTCCGCTAGTGCTAGCAGCGGAGTCAACGTATCAGGGTGCACCTGCCAAGCTTCATCTGAGAGTGACAGCGGTTTCGCACTGTCGTTTGTCATCTTGGGAGGCACCGGTAATGTTGATGTGACTCTCTCAGCGTTGCTGGTGTCAATGCAATCTGTAAGGACAGACGAGTTCGGTGTGTCAGCCCTGTCCGAGGTTGATTTCGCTCTCGATTTAGATGGTGTTCAAATCTTCTCCCATGACTTTCGGCTGAGTATACCATCCAGTTCATCGGAACGAATGGATGTGACACGAGAGCTGTCAGAAGTAATGACGCTTCAGTTTGGTACACGGTACGAAATAGTAGTATTACTCAACACCCGATCAGAGGGCGCGAACGAAATTCCGGAACCGGCAACAGTGGTCTTGCTGGTCTCTGGCCTTGGATTCATGGCGGGCTTTGTGAAGAAACGTCGCGATGGCCTTCGATGATAACGCCGGGAAGCCGTGAATTTACTACGCACGTAGTATAATCCGCTTCCTTTGGATCAATCGTTAAAAGACAGTGCGTTCATGCGGGCGTGCCAGCGAGAGCCGGTGCCTTACACTCCGATCTGGCTGATGCGACAAGCGGGTCGCTACATGGCCGAGTATCGCGAAGTCCGGGCTAAAACAACCTTTCTGGAACTCTGTAAAACGCCATCATTGGCTGCGGAAGTAACTGTCACTGCGGTTGAGCGCCTTGGTGTCGATGCAGCTATCATCTTTGCCGACATCCTGCTACTCCTCGAGCCGATGGGTATCGAGCTCGAGTTTGCCGAAGGCGAAGGACCCGTAATTCACAATCCTGTTCGGAACGCTTCAGATGTTGATCGACTTCGTGAAGTCGAAGACGCGAACGCCTTGAACTTTGTTTACGAAGCGATCCGGCAAACGCGGCGTGCGCTCAAACCTGACATTCCTTTGATCGGTTTTTGTGGTGCGCCGTTCACGCTCGCGTCCTACCTCATCGAAGGCGGCGGATCCAAGAATTACATTCGAACAAAACGATTGATGTACGACGACGCGGGCGCATGGCACGCAATGATGGCATTGATCTCACGGGCGCTCGCAAAATACCTGAACGCCCAGATCGAGGCCGGTGCTCAGGCGGTGCAGTTGTTCGATTCGTGGGTCGGTTGTTTGAGCCCTGACGACTATCGCGAATTCGTTCTGCCGTATACGCGAAACGTGATTCGGAATGTTGTGCCCGGCGTTCCGGTGATTCACTTCGGCACCGGCACGGCGACGTTGCTGGAGCTGATGCGCGAAGCCGGCGGTGATGTGATCGGACTCGACTGGCGTGTCAGGCTCGACGAGGGCTGGCAGCGCGTTGGTCAGGACGTGGCGATCATGGGGAATCTCGATCCGGTTGTGTTGTTTGCAAACCAGGATGCGCTGCGAGCGCAAGCGAAACGAATTTTAGATCAAGCTGGTGGACGCCCGGGCCACATCTTCAATCTGGGACACGGCATCCTGCCTGAGACGCCGGTGGAGAACGTGATTGCACTGGTCGAGATGGTCCATGAGATGAGTGCACGATGACCTCGCCGCCTTACGATGCCCTGCTTGTCGTCTCCTTCGGTGGGCCCGAAGGCATGGACGACGTCATGCCCTTCCTCGAAAACGTCTTGCGCGGTCGCAATGTCCCACGCGAGCGAATGCTGCAAGTCGCACATCACTACGAATTGTTCGGCGGCGTGAGTCCGATCAATCAACAGAACCATGACCTGATCGCGGCGCTAAAAAATGAGGTACAAAGAAACGGGCCACAACTTCCGATCTACTGGGGGAATCGCAACTGGCACCCGTTGCTGCCGGACACGCTGCGACAAATGGCTGCCGACGGTATTCAGAACGCGCTTGCTTTTGTAACGGCAGCGTATAGTTCTTACTCCAGTTGCCGGCAGTACCGGCAAAACATCGCCGACGCGCAGGCTGAAGTTGGACCAGGTGCGCCGCGAGTCGAGAAGCTGCGAGCGTTCTACAACCATCCGCTTTTTATCGAAGCAAACGTGGATCGCGTTCGCGAGGCGTTGTCGCAACTTTCAGATCCGGCCTCGCTTGTTTTTACAGCGCACAGTATTCCCGAGTCGATGGCCGCAAACTGCGATTACGCTGCACAGTTAGCTGAAACCGGGAGTCTGATTGCACGCGAACTCGGAAATGATAATTGGCAACTGGTGTATCAGAGTCGCAGTGGATCACCGTCTCAGCCGTGGCTCGGCCCGGATGTTTCTGATCACTTGAGAGCGTTGCGAAGCGAGGGGGTAATAAACGTCGTTATCGCGCCGATCGGATTTGTTTCGGATCATATGGAGGTGGTTTACGATCTGGATGTTGAGGCGCGGCGTGTGTGTGAGGAGATTGGGTTGAGGATGGCGCGTGCTGGAACTGCGGGAACGCATCCGGCATTCGTGAGAATGATTCGAGAGTTGATGCTGGAGAGGATTGATAATCACGTGCCGCCGAGTATTTGCGCGCCAAATTGTTGTCTCAGTTTGGACAGGATTACATGATTGACGGGATTAACAGGATAGTAATTGTTGGCGGTGGTATTTCCGGGTTAGCGGCCGCGCATCGACTGATCGAACTGAATCAATCACTGCAAATCATTCTGATTGAAGCGTCGGACCGGCTCGGTGGAACGATCCAAACTGAACATCGCGACGGGTTTCTGATAGAACGCGGACCAGATTCTTTCATTTCCGAAAAGCCTCACGCACTCGCACTCGCTAAACGGCTGGGACTCGAACCGCAACTGATCCAGACAAACGAAAAGTTTCGACGCAGTTTCATCGTGAGAAATGGACGGCTGCGTCGAGTGCCGGAAGGCTTTCAGTTACTTGCGCCATCGCGCATTTGGCCGTTTCTTACCAGTGATATTTTTGGTATCGGCGGAAAATTGCGCATGGCTGCTGATCTCGTCTTACCTCGAAAGTCTACAAACGGCACTAACGATGAGAGTCTCGCGAGTTTTGTGCGGCGCCGGCTCGGGAAAGAAGCGCTTGAACGTATGGCCCAACCGATGGTCGGAGGTATTTACACTGCTGATCCGGAAACGCTGAGCCTGCGCGCCACACTGCCCCGCTTCTTAGACATGGAACGCACGCACCGCAGCCTGATTCTCGCGATGCTTCGGCAGAGTCGTGTGCAAAAGAGCGGCACGAGCGGCGCTCGCTATAGTCTGTTTCTGTCGTTCGATCAGGGAATGCAGGTGCTGGTCGACGCACTCGCGCAAGTGAAAGCAGACGTGCGATTGAATACGCGAGCTGAAGCATTGAAACGCGATGGTCCAACCTGGACGATCACGACGAACACGGGCGAGCAGCTTAAAGCTGACGCGGTCTGCTTGGCGGTGCCTGCTTACGTCGCGGCGTCGCTGTTGAATGATATCGATGAAGATCTCGCTACGAAACTCAGACAAATCAAATACGCGTCAACAGCAACTATCAACTTCGGGTACAAGCGATCGTCGATCACTCACCCGCTGAATGGATTCGGATTCGTAGTTCCGTTTATTGAAAAGAGATCTTTGATTGCGTGCACGTTCAGCAGCGTAAAGTTGTCCGGGCGCGCGCCTGATGAGCACGTGCTGTTGCGGGCGTTTGCCGGTGGCGCTTTGCAGGCTGAGATCTTCGCGCTTGACGAGTCGGAGATGTCGAGGAGAGTTGAAGCCGACCTGCGGGAGCTGTTGGGTATCAACGGCGCGCCGTTATTCACGGAAGTAGCGAAGTGGGAGCGATCGATGCCGCAGTACGAGGTGGGCCACCTGGATCGAGTGAAGGAGATCGAAAACGATTTGAACAAGTTGCCTGGCCTGACACTCGCCGGCAACGCTTACCGCGGCGCCGGCATTCCAGACTGCATCCGCAGCGGTGAGGTCGCTGCCCAATCCATCCTGTAATCTTGAAAAATCTTGTAAATCCTGTCTCACTTACCCAACGCCTGCACCCACTCCGCATTACTCTGCATCAACGGCCGAAACGCCTCGCGCGGCACAGTCATTTCAATATGCATGTTGTCGTCGGTATTGATCTTCGCACCTGCCACTGCCGGCCCAAGCTTTGACTCATCACACACAAACCACGCTCTAACATCCGCTTCAGTCTTCAAATCAACTCTCCCGATTTCAGCAGTCATGCGGGGATCGGCAAACCGCTCCGCCAGGCGATCCAGATTCAACGGCCGGTTGCTCCCCACCAACAGCAGATCCTTGCCCTTGTTCAACCCGCCAACACGAAACACCAGTACGTGCGGAAACACTTTGTGATACGTCGCCAGCACCGATCGCAAACTCTCCGTTGACAGTTGATAGATCTGAACCCACTGCACAAAGATCCCCTCATCGTTCAACCGGCCACGCCCGAGTTCAAAAAACTCCTGCGTAAACAAATTGGCCACACCCGGCACCCACGGATGGCTCGGCTCACTCACGATGATGTCATAACGATTTGGCGTCACGCGCAGAAACGCCCGCGCGTCGTCAATGATCAAAGTGGTGCGGGGATCATCGAGCGGTCGATTGTTGATGTGTTCGAAGAACCCCGATGCGTCAACTGTGCCCGGCTCGAGTTCAACACAGGTCACAGACTTGACGGGCGACTGTAGCATCGCGCCGACAGTAATGCCGGTTGCGTAGCCGATAATCAACCCTGTATCGATCTTCGGCGCGATCAACAAAGGAATCTGTCCGAGCATGACCTGCGTGGGCATATCGTAAATACTGTCCGACGCATTAGTACGGCCGTTGATGGCCATCGAAACGGTGTTCTGATCTTTACGAACAGAGACTGTGGCGGTCGGACCCTCCTGATACATCAGCAGTTCATGAACTTCCGGTTTGTTTTCTTGATCCGATGCCTTGTTCGTTCCTTCACGCGTTTGCGCGAGCACTCTGACCAAACTGTCGTAAGCGCCGATCGAGAGGTCCGCGAGATTCATCGGCGGTGCAATCAGGAAAAGCACGATAGCGAGAATCGGCGTTACACCAATCGCGAGGCTGCGTTTCAAAGCAGGATCGCGCTGCGACGCGTCCGGTTGGTAGGCCACCGCCGCCACCACTAAGCAGCACGTCGCGGCGAGCAACAACGTAAACCGCGTGCTTGTTTGTGGAATCAACAAAAAGCCCGTGATGAACGCGCCCGCAATCGCGCCGATCGTGTTCACCGCATAACTGCGGCCAACTCGCGCAACTGCTTTGTTTTGATCGGCACTGGCCCAAACGAGGACCAGCGGCATCACCATACCCATCAGCGAAGCGGGCACCAGAATCAGCAGAGTTGCCGACAGGATTTGCAGGCTGAGCAGTCCGGCCCACGAGGCTGTTTGGAACTTTAGTCCCAGAGTAACAACGACTGCAGGGAGTTTGTTGAGAACAAACAGACTCAGAAGCAGGCTGATTGCTGTCAGCACCTGGACCTTCAAAATTGTCACGCGCAATCTTTCGGATCGATCTTTTCGGGCAATCCACCAGGCTCCGACAGCAAGGCCAATCAGGAACAGCGCCACGACGATGCTGAAAGCGTACGTACTCGACCCGATGATCATCGTAAGGATTCGCGTCCATGAAACCTGTGTGCTGATAGTGACAAAGCCGGACGCGACTGCTGCGAATAACCAGAACGAGACCGTTTTATCAGGATTTTCAAGAGCAACAGGATCACGTTCGAAATGAGAAATTGGTCTTGTGCGCCGCTGCAAAATGATCGCGACCACTCCGACAATGACATTCAACACCGCGGCAACGGCGATCGTGGTCCGAACACCCAGCGCCGGCAACAACACAAAACCGGCCGCGAGTGTGCCGAGAATGGCGCCCGCGAGATTGCACGCGTAAAGCCGGGCGACGGAGTTTGAATTTCTCTGCGAAGAATGGACCAACGCGGCCGCAAGAACCGGAAGCGTTGCGCCCATCAGAGTTGTGGGCACCAGCAACACCAAACTCGAAAGTAAGAAGCGCCACAAACTAAACGCAAAGAAGCCTGGCTGGAACTGTTGCCAGATCAGTGCGTAGACATCATCGATCCACCTGAATAGAAAAGGCACAAGCAACGCATAAACCGCGATTGCGATCTCCATCCAGCCGTACGTGCCGAGTGGTTTCCTGATGCGTGCGGCGAGCCGGCCCGCCAGCGCGCTACCGAGTGCGAGACCGCCCATGAACGCCGCCAGCACCGTACTGACTGCAAGCGTCGTGGCTCCGAAGACCAATCCCAACATCCGCGCCCAGAGCACTTCGTAAATCAGCCCCGTCGCGCCGGAGAGAATGAAGCACAAACCGATCAGGAGGATCGTTGAAGATGAATAGGCAGATTGATTGGTGGACGTCGCGGATTCAGTCACTACACTCATCTGTGCTTTAGTGCCTCTTTGTGGCTACAAGTAGATGACATGGCTGGTGCGCCAAATGTTTGCTGGGATCGATCCCGGCGACGCGGCCGTCAAAAGGATCGCATAGTCGTGCTCAACAACATCACGAGTCACCGTTGTATCGATTTCAAGTTCGGTGCCAGTGCGCGGCCTCACTAAAGCAAGCCGTCGCAGGCACCGGTAGAGATGATCCGTGCCTGACCCGAATGGTCCGACTTCGCGGCCCAGCACAAGCCTGACTTCCGCGCGCTCATCGATGAAGTGCTTGAGAAGCGACGCGGCCTGCACCACACCACGTTCGAATCGCTCAGTTGTTTCCCCGTGCTGTAAATGCGTGTCCAAAATGATCGTGATGCGCCGCTCGTCTTCAGAAGTGAACTCTCGCACCGTGAGACGCCGCGATCTCGCAGTCGCTTTCCAATCGATGTGTCGCAAATCGTCCTGAGGCTGATAGTCGCGCATCGAAAACAGATCGTGCCCAGCGCCGCGCCGCGAAGAAGGTATTCGCCCCGCATACATCGGCAACAGGTGCAGCTCATCGCTGATAACTTCAGGCTTCGGATAAACGATGATCTCTACATTCCTGGCCCGCAGCCGTTGACGCCTGCGGAAAAACCCGAACGGAAAACGAGTCGATAACTCAAACCCGTCGATCAGCACATGCCCGCGTGTCGGAAACAACTGCTCGACTCGCTGTTCCGCAGCTGCGTGATGTGGCACGTAGCTGAAGTAAGCCAGCAAGCGCTTCGCATAACGACGTCGCCGTTTCGCACTCACGTCAGCATCGCTATGCGGGCCACGCGCTTCGACGAGAATGGAAAACGAAGGTAACACAAGCTTCATGTTGCGCAGTGTCACGATCACCGGCGCCGGTTCAGCCGCAAAGATGTGATCGGGGAAACGCGCCGAAACTGTCAAGTCACGCAACGAAGCGCGAGCGGCGATCCAGCCAACGAAGAGCGTGGAACAAAGCAATGAGAACACAAGAAACAGCAGATTGTTTCCCGTGTTCCATGCAGCAAAACCAACCACGATGATGATCACGAGGAACACACCGCCACCGCTGGTCGGTTCAAAAGGAAAATCGAGATTCGCGACTTCGACTCGCGCGGAGCGCGCCAGAGGCGGAACGATAAAGATCGTAAGCAGCAACGCGATCAGTAACGACAAGATCGCCGCGGCTCCCGCCACGCCACTCTCATTCGCACGACGGGCCAACACGGTTACGAGTGCGGCTGCAAGTCCGGAAAGAACGAGCAACGTCCCGAGAATCACGCGCAACCATGACGTTTTTGCAGCCACACTAAGATCATCCACAGATTACGCAGGGAATTCATCTCACCAATCTGCGTAATCTGTGGACTGCCTTTCACAGAGGAACACTGACTGTCTTCAGAATTTCATTCAGGACGGCTTCTGCTTCTTCACTGCGGCGGAGCGACGATGAGAATCGCGAGCTCACTACGATGCGATGAGCAAAGACCGGGACCACGAGGCGCTTGATATCGTCGGGAATGCAATACGTTCGATCCTCGCCAAGGGCCAGCGCCTGCGCGGCACGAAAGAGCGACAGCGTTCCGCGCGGGCTCACACCGAGATCGAGCATCTCCGACTCTCGAGTTGCCGCCACGATGCGCATCAGATATTGGACCAGTACATCATCTACTGAAACCGTGGCAACAGCTTGTTGCAGTTCGACTACTTCGGGCGCGGTCATCACCGGCCCGAGATGGTCCAGGGGATCTGTATACTCGCGATCGCGCAGGATACGTTGCTCGTCAGCAGGCGCCGGATACCCGATACGCAATCGCAGCATGAATCGATCGAGCTGCGACTCGGGAAGCGGATAAGTACCGTGATGTTCGATCGGGTTCTGTGTTGCCAGAACGATGAAAGGCGCGGGCAAGTTGTGAGTCATGCCTTCAACGGTTACGTGTCGTTCGGCCATCGCTTCCAGCAGTGCAGACTGCGTCTTCGGGGTGGTCCGGTTGATCTCGTCCGCCAGCACCACATTGGCAAAAACAGGCCCCGGCTTCCACTCAAACATGCCGCTATGCTGGTTGTAGACGGAAAGCCCGATCACATCGGATGGCAGCAGGTCCGAAGTAAACTGAATACGCTGAAAATTACAATCCAGAGCGCGTGCGAGCGCGTGGGCCAGCGTCGTTTTTCCTACCCCGGGAACGTCCTCAACCAGCAGGTGGCCGCCTGCAATCAGCGTAACAATCGCCAATCGAATTGCTTCGGGCTTGCCCTTGATGACCGTTTCGACAGCCTGCTGCAACCGCTCAATCTGCTCGACGGCGTATGCGCTGGTTATCTGTCCACTGCTAATGGATTCGAGGTTCCGCATGAATTGCCTGCATTCTACATGCTAAGAGCACGCGTCGCACGGAAAAGTTGGCCGCAGCCGCAATGTGATTCTGGCGCACTCCTGTAGTAGACTAGGGCGCGTTTGAAGGCTCGGCAAGCGTAGCAGAAATCGGAACTGAACACTCAAAGCTACGTGTAAGAGCCCGGAGGAGAGACCTTTATGAAGCCCCTTAATGATACTAAAAAGAACCAGCGCGGCTTTTCGCTTATTGAGTTGATGATCGTTATTGCCATCATCGGCATACTGATCGGAGTCGGCATCGCGGGATACCGATCGGCTATCAAAGCTGCCAATGAGGCGGCGGCAGTTAAGACGCTTCGCTCCATTGCGGAGCAACAGATGCTCTATTACAACGCTCACCAGCGCAGTGCGTTTGGTACGTTCGAGGAGATGCGTAAGGAGAACCTGCTCGATAGCCGTTTTGACGGCACTACTCCAGTGGTGGATGGTTACGTCTACACGATGAAGGTCATTCCGAAGTTGACGTCTGCACAGCCGGGTTTCACGATCAACGCCGACCCACAGGTGCCCACCGGAGTCAGCGCCACCGGCAAGAACTATTACTACGTTGACTCGGACACAAACACCATTCACGTCAATCCCAATCAACAGGCGACCGCGACGGATCCTCCGATCGGCCAGTAGCTACAAAGAGGCACAAAAGGCACAAAAGGCATTATTGAAAGGGCGGCATCGGCTGCCCCTTTCGATGTGTGTTTTGTACTTTTTTCCTCACAGCTTTCGCGAATCAACACGTTCGAGGCGTTGATCGGATAGTGGCCAGCTCTGTTGAATGCTGAAGTCTGAAACATTCTTCAGTACAAACGCGGGCACGTCCGCTTCGCGTTGCGCTTTGACGTGAATGAAATCCACGCCGGCGACGTTGTTCAGAACAAACGCAGGCCTGAGATCGGGGCTGAGATAACTCACTTCCACGTCGCGCATTTGCAGCCCTTTTATGTGCCTGATGAAAAAGCCATAGGCAGGCAGGTCGCCAAACATACTCGGCTCAGGATAGATGTTTTCTCTCTCCGGCGGCTCGAGTGCCGCTTGCTCCTTCGTTCCGCCTCCCTTTGCATAGACTCGAATGTTACTGAGTCTCACGTCCTCAATCATGTGGCCGGGTATACCGCTAATGATTGACGCGTACTTTGTGTCGGCGTTGTAGACGACGATGTCGCTGATGATCACGCGGCGCATCGCGCCTACTTTTGTCGTTTCCTTCGGTCCACGATTGCGTGAGCCGAGACGCAGGAAGATGGGCGAGTTGCTGACATCGCGCATCGTGATGTTTGAGATCGTGATGTCTTCAAGCAACCCACCGTCAACGGCTTCCAGCGCGAGCCCGCGCGAGTATTCAAAAACACAGTTAGAAACCGTGATGTTCTTAAACCCGCCATTTGATTCAGTGCCAAACTTGATGCGACCGGTCGGGCTAAAAGTCCCGTTCGCGTTGCGGAAATCGCGCTTGTAGGTTCCGTCAAAGAGTGTCCCTTCGTCGTAACCGCTGACTTGGCAGTTTGTAATAGTCACGTTCTCTGTCGCGCGGGCATAGCCAAGCGCGAAAGAACTCTTCGGGCAAATAGCGTCGTCGAACGGCGAGTTGATTGTGCAGTTGGAGATGCGAACGTTCTTGCATGCATCGATGTCGATACCGTCGCGGTTTGTATCGATCTTGACGTTGTCGATCGTGAGATTGTTGACGCCGGTTGCGAGTATCGCAAAGTGTCCGCCGTGCAGAATGCTGACGTCGCGTATGATGACGTTGCGACAGAGTTTCAAAGCTATCGACTTGTTCCCCCAGCCAGGTTCCACCGCATCGCGAGCATTTGGATAACCCCACGGACCGGCTTTTGGATCGGGCCCTTGTTTTTCGAGTGCCTCGTTCTGCTCTTTGGTACGCGATTGGCTCCCGCTGCGCACTAACCCCTTTCCCCAAATTCGTCCTGGACCAAGAATGGAAATGTTTTCGAGGTTCTCGCCCCAGATCAAACTGTTGCGCCAGTGACTATGACCGAAGTCCTGGTACTGATCCCAGGGATTTGGCTCCGGCAGATCATACTTCCCGCCGCCATCGTTTGGATGTGCAGCGAGGATGGTTGCGCCTTGATCGAGATACAGGCCGACGTTGCTCTTGAGGCGGATGGTGAAAGAACGATAAGTCCCCGCAGTGAATAAAACAGTGCCACCGCCCGCGGCGGCTGCGGCATCGATCGCTTTGTTAATGGCGGGGCTGTCGAGAGCTTTGCCATCGCCTTTAGCGCCGAACTTTTTCACGTCAAACGCACCGGCAAACGGCGCGCTCTTCTGCGCGGCAACCGTTATGGCACTTGGGTAAGCTGTATGGCTGTAAGTAAAAGCGCAACAGGCAAACGCTAGAATCAGGATCGGAAACAAAGTTCTAAATGGTTTGACCATTTTGGCTCCGCAGAATCGAATTTAGGCGAGTAACACCGCAGAAAGCTACTTTCAATTATCATATCGACCCTGAATGGTCAAACCATTTCTCGCGCAAAGGCGCAAAGAGGCAAAGAAGAATTTGAGCCTGCTTTGCGCCTTCGCCCCTTTGCGCGAGAATTTGGTCAACGAAACACGATGACCCGAGAAACTTTGCTCTCTTTTCTCGATGACTGTATCGCGCGCGGCTACCAGACGGCCGTGGTGCACTGGCGTGGACTGAGGATCTCGCGCTGGTCCTACGCACATCTCGCCGCCTGCGCATTTCAGTTTGCCCGTGAACTTGAAGCTCGTGACGTCGGCTCGGGTGACCGCGTGCTTTTCTGGGGTGAGAACAGTCCGGAGTGGATTGCGGCTTTTTATGGCTGCCTGCTGCGCGGAGCAGTCGCAGTGCCGCTTGATCTCAAGTCGGCATCCGACTTCGCGTTGAGAGTCCAGCAACAGGTCTCTGCCAAACTGCTGCTTTCAAGTGACGCGCAGCCGCAACTGGCTGTTCCGCGCGTGTCCCTTAACGACCTTGAAGCTGTCGTCCAAAGACATTCAGACAAACCCTATCCACGCACCGTTAAGCCCGATGACCTCGTGGAAATCGTTTTCACTTCCGGAACCACTGCGGAGCCCAAAGGTGTCTGTCTCACACATCGAAATATCCTCACCAACATTGCCCCTATCGAAAAGGAGTTCAAAAAATACGCTCGTTGGGAACGACTCGTACATCCACTGCGGTTTCTGTGTCTCCTGCCACTGAGCCACGTGTTCGGACAATTGATGGGGATCTTCATTCCCGAGTTTCTGGGCGCCGAGATTTATTTCCGCGAGTCGTACAAGCCATCGGAGATCATAGCTGTAACTAAAAAGGAACGAATCAATGTAGTGGTGACTGTGCCGCGCGTTCTTGAAACGCTGCGTGAAAAAGTCATAAACGACCACACGCTGACTAATGAGCAGCTAGCCACTGCTGAACGACGTCACTTTTTACGGAACTGGTGGGCCTTTCGAGAGATTCGCCGTCGCTTTGGCTGGCGCTTTTGGGCCTTCATAAGTGGCGGCGCCACTTTAGAAAGCGAGACCGAGAGTTTCTGGCGCGGACTCGGCTATGCAGTGATTCAAGGATACGGCATGACCGAGACCGCATCGCTTACAAGCCTCTCTCATCCGTTGCGCTCGCGCCGCGGTTCGATCGGAAAACCTCTTCCCGGACAGGAATTGAAGTTGAACGAGAACGGAGAAATCCTGGTGCGCGGCGCCAGTGTTTCGCCCGGATACTGGGGCGCCGGCATTCAACCGCTTACCGACCAGCAGGGTTGGATCCATACTGGCGATATCGGAGAGGTTGGTCCACACGGCAACATCTACTTTCGCGGCAGAAGCAAAGACACAATCGTCACCGCCGCAGGTCTGAAAATCTATCCCGCTGATCTCGAAGCCGCTCTCGATCGGCAGCCGGAGATGAAAGCGAGCGCCGTGATTCCACTTCCTGGATCGAAAGGCACTGAGGCACTGGCGGTACTCATCCCCCAGGAGAAAGGTTCTGATGTCAACTCGGCCGTGCAGCGTGCTAACGAATCCTTGGCGGAGTTTCAGCGAATTCGTCACTGGCTGGTCTGGCCACAGGCAGACTTTCCTCGAACGACGGGCACGAGGAAGGTCCAAAAGGTGCAGCTTGCAGAAACAGTTAAGACAATGCTGCCCAATCGGGAGGTTGCTGCGGCGGAGCGCGCACCGGCGCCCCTGAGTCTTCCCGTACTCAGCCGCATTGCCGGTGCACAAGCGACAGGGTTGGACCTGTCAGCAAAACTCGCTGACGATCTCAAGCTCGACTCACTGGGCAGGGTCGAACTGTTGAGCGCATTGGAGGATCAGTACCAGATCGAGCTCGACGAAGCAGCGATCACAGAGGCGTCAACCATCGGCGACGTTGAACGGATCGTCAGCCAGGGAAGGTCCGAGGCGACTGCTTATCCGTATCCCAGATGGGCGATGCGTTTCCCAATAACGTGGATCCGCACGATCGTCTATCACCTGTTCCTGCTGCCTATCACGTGGATTATGTGCCGCGTACGCGTAATCGGGGTTGAACGGCTCGCTAACGTGAAAGGCCCAGTGCTCTTTACTTCTAACCATGTCACTGACGTCGATGCGGCGCTGATCATGTCGGCATTGCCGGTGCGCTGGCGTGCACGGTTAGCAATCGCGATGTCGGGAGAATACCTACGCGACTGGCGTTATCCTCCGGCGACGACGGGATGGTTTGTGAAATTGAAGATGAAGGTGACGTACGTGCTCGCAGCGGGCCTATTCAACGTGTTTTCCTTGCCGAGAGAGAGTGGGTTTCGGCAGAGCTTTGCGTATACCGGTGAGGCGATGGATCAAGGCTGGAGTGTTCTCATTTTTCCGGAGGGAACAGAGACGAAGGACGGGCAAATTCAACCGTTCCGGGCGGGCATTGGATTGCTCTCATCGGAACTCCAGGTGCCAGTTGTTCCGATCATGCTGCGCGGGCTTTTTGAACTGAAGAAGAAGCGGCAGTTCTTCGTTCGTCCGGGGACAGTGTCGGTTACTTTTGGGGAGCCGATCACCTTTTCGGCTGAGCAGACACCGGCGGAGATTACGAAAGAGTTGGAGCTCAGGGTTAGAGCGTTATAAAGAAGTTTTCTCACGCAAAGGCGCAAAGGCGCAGAGGAGGCGCAAAGAAAGGAAAGAGTTAATTCATTCTTCTTTGCGTCTTCTCTGCACCTTTGCGCCTTTGCGTGAGAAAACTACCTCTGATTTACTCGCTTCGCGGCGCTGCTTTGCAACCGTTCGCTCGCGACAATCGCGCGTTTGTGCCATCCGCGTCCGACCTCACCGCCTGGATCGGCAGCAATGACCTCAAAAAGGAACAGCTTACCTTCGCGACCGGCATAGCGTGCTGTTGCTGTAACTTGTGCGCCCGGAGGTGTGGGTGCGGTATGAGTGATATCGACAGTTACACCAACTGACAACTCGCCTGGTCCTAGCAAGGGTTTGAGCACACGCGATGCCGCAATCTCCATTAGCGCAACCATCCGCGCTGTTGCTAAGACTGGTGGAAACGCGTCTCCGGTTTCGATCGGCAATGAGCTTGCGAGATCTTCGGGACCAACTACGAGTTCGGCCGTGGCTGTGGCATTTAGTTCCGGTTCGTTTTCGGTAGGCATAGGGGTTTTCTTTATCAAAGGCCACAAAAAAGCACAAGAAGCACAAACACCCAGCGCGCGAAGCGCGCGTAAGCATAAAGCCTGGGGCGCTAGCCCCAGGAACGCAATTAGCAACGATTCGAGCCCGCAAGGCGGGCGGCAGCAACCGCTCTCGCCCGTTGTCATGGGCTCGGACTCTTTTACTAATTTCGATCCTGGGGCTTACGCCCCAGGCTATATGCTTGCGCCTGCTTCGCAGGCTCTCGATCTGTTTACTGTTCTTCTAACACGGACAAAATATTGCCCGCGGGATCTTTGAACCAGGCTATCTGTGGACCTGGACCACGAAAGATTCCACGATCGTCTGTCTTGATGTCCGGGAGGTTGTAGTGTTCCAGAGTCACTCCCAACCCGGCGAGCTCGTCTACTGCTTCTTCGATGTCATTCACCAGGAAATTGAAAACAGTGAAAGACGCCGGAGTATGGTTGGGCTTGGGGTATAAGAATACCGTGTTGTTGCCGGTATGAAGTTCGAGACCTTCGGGTGTTTCAGAAACGTCCAGTCCGAGTGTTTCTCCGTAAAACTGTTTTGCCTTTTGTAAATCGTTCACAGAAAAACTGGAAAACGACTTGGCTGTCTTGAACATGTTCGAGGCTTTTTTTCGGGTCGGAGTTGCTGCTGCTTTTGCTGTCATTACAGATCCCCTTTCGAAATAGATGAACCCATTAGACACTTCACATTTTGCAGCCGTGTCGCAGTTCTCCGATTTCGTTATTGCGTTTCGATGGCAGCCGGATCAAACAGCAGCGGAAAGAATTGACCGTCGATCTTCTGCCCCGCCGGAATGGGTGGAACGCCTTCCAGCAACGGAGCATCCGTCGCAGACACAACTCCGTCACGAAACGCATTGATCACTACTGCGCGTCGCGGGCGCGGCGTTTCGTTAGCGTACGAACCATGGACCATCAACGGGTGGTGAAATGAGCACTCGCCCGCCTTCAACTCGATCGGCACTGGCTTAAACTCCTCACGCTGGGCCGGTGTCAACGAATCAAGTATCGCGTCCATCTCGTTCACAAAACTGGCGCGTGGCAGAAGCTGCCAGCGATGACTGCCGGGTACGTAATGTAAACAGCCATTCTCGCGAGTCGAATCGTCCAAGCCAAGCCAACAAGATATGTGGGCCACCGGAATGGTCCTGGTCCAATAGGAGTAGTCCTGGTGCCAGATCACAACGCCGCCATGATGCGCCGGCTTGTAGAAGATCTGATCGTGCCAGAAGCGCACCGGACCATCGAGCAACTGCGACGCCGCGACAACAAACGCGGGGTTCCATAAAAGATCGTGCAACCCAGGCGTGATACGCCACGCGCCGAGCGCATGAAAGAGTATCTGCTCAGGATCGGCAGATTCGTTTGCGTTGAATTCGTAGAACAAGTCGTGACCGGGATGCGAGGGATCGACCAACTCCGCTAATTCACGTCGCAGCACCTCGAGCTGATCCTCGTCGAGCATTCTGATTCCCGCGAGGTAACCGTGCTCTCTGTAAAAACTCACTTGATCGTCTGTTAGTCGATAGCGGTCCCAGTCGGCGCGCCTGGGAAAGAGATCGCTAACCGGTCTGTGATAACGAGACAAATCTTCGCTCATGTTCAGAGTTCAACCTTTAGGTTGTTTTTCGAGTCACCTATTAAAACACAAGCTAAAGCTTGAACTCAGAACGAATGCGCCAATATCCACGTCTTTTACGCGTTACTTAGATGAGGAATTGAAGGAGGTTTACCCGAAATGCTCGACAGATATACTTATCAAGGGGCTCTGGCCGCCTCGGAAGTTATTCACTGGCGCATTGAAGATATCATCGGCGGTGAAAAACGGCTCGACTTCACCAAGCCGTTTATGCCCGAGGCGCTGGCCCAAACCGAGCCGCTGGCGTTTTTGACGAAGGAAGAGAAACGAATACTGAACCAGATTAGAGGCAATGCCTACTTGTGCATCTTCGGCCTCGTAGAAGAGTTCATTTTACCGTTCGTTCTGGATCACGCGCGTACACAACTACATGGAGACGACTACCGCATCCGCTCACTGCTCCAGTTTGCGGGCGAAGAAGCTAAACACATTCAACTCTTCAAGCGTTTTCGCAAGGAATTTGAGGAAGGCTTCGGTACAGAGTGCGAGGTGATTGGTCCACCTGAGGCAGTCGCGGCTGCGATACTGGCGCACGATCCTTTGGGCGTGGCGATTACCACACTGCACATCGAGTGGATGGTCCAGGGCCACTACATCGACAGTATCAAAGACGATCAGGAACTTGATGCACAGTTCAAGAGCCTGCTCAAACATCACTGGATTGAAGAAGTGCAACACGCGAAGCTGGATACGTTGATGATTGAAGCGTTGGGCGCAAGCCGCAGTGAAGAGGAGCGCATGCGTGGAGTCGAAGACTACATCGAGATCTGCGCCTTTATCGATGGCGCTCTACAGCAGCAAGTAGAATTCGATCTCAGCAGCTTCGAGCGGGCGACCGGCCGCACGTTGACCGATTCTGAGCGAGAGGAGTTTCGCCGCGTGCAACTCCGTGCGAATCGTTGGACGTATCTCGGCACGGGGATGACGCACCAGAAGGTGCTCGGGACACTCGAGTGGCTAACTCCGAAGGCACGGGAAAGAGTCGAGAGTGTTTCGGCGGCGTTTTGTTGATTGTGAAAAAACAGTTTCGCGCAAAGGCGCAAAGGGCGCAAAGGACCAGAGAAGATCTTTCCTTTGCGCTCTTTGCGCCTTTGCGTGAGAACTGCTTCCTTGCGAGTTTAGCTCGCCTTGGTTGCGCGGACGGTCAGTTTGAGGACAACGTCGTCGCGAATCAGATTGTTAGCCGCACCCGCATAGTTAATCCCGAAGTCTTTCCGGTTGATGGAAAAGCTGCTGTCGACAGTTGCGGTATCGGGAGTGACAGCAATCGTCGCGGGAAATGTTATCGCTTTAGTAACACCGTGCAAGGTCAGGTTACCCGTGACAGTGTGAGTGGCTCCCTTTTCACCACCTGGCTTGATTTCTGTTGAGACGAATGTCGCTTGTGGAAACTTAGCCACGTCAAAAAAGTCGGGAGACTTAAGGTGTTCAGTTAACTTTGGGTCGTCCGAAGTAAGGGAATCCGTCTGCATCGTAATATTGACGCGGCTTTTTTCCGGAGTACCCGCATAATTGACCTCTCCTGAAAATGTTTGGAACGAGCCATTATGACTGCCCGTCACCTTTGAGCCGACATACTCGATCTTGGAATTCTGCGGCGTGATCAGATACTTCTGTCCTCCCTGTACGTTCTGCGGCGACGCTACTCGCGCCGCTTCCCCTGTAACCGCCTTCGTCTGATCGGCTGCCGGATCTGAGCAAGCCGCGATCAACATCATCCCTGAAAGAATTGTGACCCCAATCATTGTCCGCATCTGCACTTCCTCCTCTATAAGTTACAATCGCGCGCATGTCTTATGACATTGCAGTTATTGGTGCGGGGGTATTTGGTGTTTGGACCGCTCACCAGCTTAGCCTAAATGGGGCGGCTGTCCTACTGCTGGACGCGTATGGACCAGGAAACAGCCGTGCCAGCTCGGGCGGTGAGTCGCGCATTTTCCGACTCGGTTATGGTCCAGACGAGATCTACTCACGCTCGGCACAGCGCTCGTTTGTTCTCTGGCAACAACTGTTCGAGACTCTCGATCAAACCCTATTCGAACCCACCGGCGTTCTCTGGCTCGCTCGCGAGCACGATCCTTATTGCGAAGCAACCCTGACAACTTTACAACCTATAAACGCGAAATACGAAACACTGGACCACGATGAACTAGTCCGGAGATTTCCTCAACTCAACCTTGCGCCGGTCGCCTGGGGAATCCTCGAACCTGACGCGGGAGTTTTACTGGCTCGTCGCGCCGTGCAAGCGGTTGCAGCAAAGGCACGGGCGAGGGGTGTCGAATACCGCGAAGATGCGATTGCGTCTCCGCAAGCCGTCCACGGCCGGGTCAAATCGATCCAAACAACTTCCGGAAAAGAGATCGTCGCCGATCGTTTTGTGTTTGCGTGTGGTCCATGGCTACCAAAGCTGTTTCCCGAGTTGCTGGGCGATTTGATTCACGTGTCGCGACAGGAAGTCTTCTTTTTCGGCGTCCCACCCGGAGACAGCATGTTTCGCCGAGGCGCTCTGCCGACCTGGATCGACTTCAACGATCTAGTTTATGGAATGCCGAATCTCGATGGACGTGGTCTAAAGGTGGCTATCGACGCACATGGACCCGAATTCGATCCCGACACCGGCGAGCGAGTCGTTTCCACGTCAGGATTGAGGGCTGTGCGCGAGTATCTGGCAGAACGGCTACCACGGCTCGTTGATGCGCCGGTTACTGAAACGCGTGTTTGCCAGTATGAGAACACGTCGAATGGTGATTTTTTGATCGACCGGCATCCGGAGTTTGAAAATGTTTGGATCGTGGGCGGCGGCTCAGGACATGGATTCAAACACGGTCCCACGGTTGGGGAATACGTGGCCGGATTGATTTCGGGGAAAGGAACACTGGAGCCGCGGTTCAGTCTCACAGCTAAGCAAAAGGTGAAAGAGCGAAAGGTTTTTTAGACAGGATTACAGGATTTTTTTGTCGTAGAATGCCTTGGCAATGAAAATCTCCGTCGCGATGTGTACTTACAATGGCGCCGCTTTTCTGCCCGCACAGTTGGAAAGTATCGCGGGCCAATCGCGAAAGCCGGACGAAATCATCATTTGCGACGACGGCTCGACTGACCAAACTCGAACGCTGCTTGAGCAATTTGCAAAAGAGTCGTCGATTCCCGTTTCACTTAAATTCAATGAACAAAATCTCGGCAGCATAAAGAATTTCGAGCAAGCGATCCGCTTGTGCACCGGCGACGTGATCGCGTTAAGCGATCAGGATGATGTGTGGCGTAGTGATAAACTCCAAAAGATCGAGGAAGCGTTTCAGAACGTACCGGCCGCAGGACTCGTCTTTTCCAATGCTGAAATTGTTGACGAAACCCTCAAACCACTGAACCGACGCATGTGGGACGAAGTCGGTTTCGACTCGCATAAAAGAAAACTCGTGCGGATCGGCCGCGCTCTCGAAGTATTGATAACCGGTTGGACCGTGACCGGCGCCACAATGGCGTTCCGATCAGAGTTCGTGAAGTTATCTCTACCTATTCCTGATGGAATAGCGATGATTCACGATGGCTGGATCGCGCTTACTATTGCCACGGTTGCCGATGTCGTGGCGATTGAAGAACCGTTGATTGAGTATCGCCAGCATGCGCGACAACAGATCGGCGCTCCGTTGCAGGCGGCAAAAGCGGCAGAGCAAGCCAATCCAGTGCAGGCGCTGCGCCGCCGCAATACAAGTGCTGACTTACAGAAGATACTGGCGACGCTGGAAGAACGTTTGTTGGCGCGTGAGAATTCTTACGACACCAGCAAGGCGCTTTCATTCGTCGGCGATTATTCGTTTCATCTGAACGTGCGGGCGAATCTGCCGCACAATCGGCTGAACCGCGTGCCCAGGATCTTGCGCGAGTTGCTAACCCGGCGTTATCACGGATACGCTAACGGTTTTAAGAGCGCCGCGAAGGATCTTGTCTCTTAATTTGACGAAGAATATTTCTCGCGCAAAGGCGCAAAGGCGCAAAGAAAGCCCTTAGAAACGCGGTAGCGCTTTGCGCCTTTGCGCCTTTGCGCGAGAGATCTTCTCGGTAGAGTTGGACCAGTACTGATGCCTTATGACCTCTCGATAATTATTGTTAACTGGAACGGTGGTAGTCTCTTAACACGCTGCATTGAAACCATCGTCAGCTCTGCTCCAAAAGTCACTTACGAAATCGTAATCATCGATAACGCCTCCGCGGACGACAGCCTGGCGCAACTGCGTGCGAATGAAGTTGCCGCACCGATGATTGCGACTCAGCAACTTCGGATTTTTAACAACTCCGAGAACCGCGGCTTCGGCGCCGCGAACAACCAGGCATTCGCGTTGACCGATTCACCATACGTATTTCTTCTGAACCTCGACACCGAAGTCCGTCCCGGCACCATCGACACATTGATTGACAAGCTCAATTCGGATCGCAGCATCGGCGCGTGTGGCCCGAAAATTTTGAACTCTGACGGTTCGTTGCAGGTCAGCGTGTTCTTCAATCCGCCTCGAGTCTGGCACACGGTGCTTTCTCAGTTGTGGCTTTATAATTTGCTTCCACGGCGGATCAGAGGCGAATTGTTGTTGGGCTGGCATTGGAAGCACGATCGGCAGCGAGACGTGCCGATGCTCGGCGGGGCAGCTTTTATGGCGCGACGCGAGATGATCGAACAAGTAGGTGGCTTCAACGAACGATTTCACATGTACGCCGAAGATAACGAGTGGTGTTGGCGGATAACGAAATCAAACTGGCGTTTGACGTTTGTTCCGGAAGCAATCGTGGTCCATCACGGCGCACAAAGTTCAAGCAAGCGCTGGTCGGATGACGACCGTTTGCGAGTAAGACTGGCGGCAGGATTCAACTTTGAGCACCAGGCATTACCGCGCTGGCGCCTGGCGGCGAACCAGTTGGCAAACTACATGGTTGTGAACGTGCAGATCGCCGGACGCAAGATGCTTGGCATTCAGCATCCTGAACTAAAAGTAATCAAGGAGATGCATCGCGAGCACTTGAAACGCTCGCTGCGAAACCATTTGCCGAAAAAACTCTAAGGCTTCGCCGTCGAGTTGTAGTCTTCGAGCAATTTTTGAGCGCGAATACTCGGGCTGATCAGCGCCAGCTTCTGAGACCAGTCGTAACCACTAAACACGCCCACCACTTCGGCGTTCGAGTTATAAACCGGACTTCCCGAAAACCCATCTCGGCTGTCGATCTTAACCGACCAATACTCCTGCGTGCCGAGCATGTAGTTGCCGTAAAAACTGCCGTGACTGACGACTTTGTCGCCATGCGGCCGCGCAATCAGAAACAACTTGTCGTCTTTGTTCGGCGCGGTTTGAAAGACCGGGGCTTTTGCAACCTTTGAGTTGCGGCACATCTCGAGCAGCGCGAGGTCCGCTTCCTTGTCGACCTTGATGACCTTCGCGCGACACCCATCGACGAAAACTTTTACCGCAAGCTCGTCGCTGGCCTTGAAACCGAGCATCACTTTCTTGGTGGTGCTGAGATTGCCGGAGATTACGTGATAGGCCGTCATCACCAATCCGTTACCTACGAGAAAACCTGTCGCGTAGCCATTGGGACCAACGTCAAACAGAACAGAAATGGCCTGTTCCAGTGGGTTCTGACTCTTCTTTGAAAACTCGAGTTCCAGCGACAAAGTGTAGCGCTCTTGTTGCTTGAGAATCTTGTTGGAGTTTTTCTTCTCGGCTATACAAACAGGAGCGAGCAGAAGAATGGCGGCAATACAAGTAAGGCTGCAAAGCTTGCGCTTCATGCTGACCTCCTACAGTTCGGTGGAGTACGAACGAAAGACTAACGGTTGTTTTGACTCAGAAAGAATTGTTCGGGAACAAAGACCGGAGCATTCTATGGCGCTAGTTCAGGATACGCAATGTTTTTGCTACCGGGTGAGCGGGAATAATCGTTTGAAGGTGTGGAGCGGCTGTCTCGGAATTGTTTTAGATCTATTTTTCTGCGGCTGGAAGTAAGTTCAGAGTTCAAGCTTTAGCTTGTCCTGCGAATCCAGCCTAAAGGCTGAACTCTGAACTTAAATCCTTCTCACACGGACGCGTGGCGCTGCTTCGGTTCATTAATGCGCGTGTAATCCGGATGGAGATATACCAGCCGCCCGCCGACGATCGTCCCCACTGCCGCGCCGTACATTGAACGCCCGTGAAATGGCGTGTTCCGGCTTTTCGACTTCGATCGATTCACATCAAACACCCACTCGAGTTGAGGATCGAGAATCGTCACGTCCGCGTGTGCGCCTGGCTTGAGCGATCCACGATCCGCAAGCCCGAAGATTCGCGCCGGATTTGTCGAACACATCTGCACCACCCGTTCTAAATCAATCACTCCAGCATGTACGAGATCGAATGCCAGCCCGATTGCAGTTTCAAGTCCTGTGATTCCAAACGGCGCCTGATCAAACTCCAACGCCTTCTCATCGAGATGGTGCGGCGCGTGGTCCGTTGCGATCGCATCGATCGTCCCGTCTCTTATTGCTTCAAGAACAGCATCCACGTGTTCCCTGCTCCGCAAAGGTGGACTCATCTTTGTATTCGTGTCGTACTCGGCAACGGCTTCGTCTGTTAGTGTCCAGTGATGCGGTGTCACTTCGCACGTCACCGGCAGACCTTCGCTCTTCGCGCGCCGCACCGCTTCCAGTGCTCCACGCGTTGAGACATGAGCGATGTGAACTTTTGCTCCGGTAAGTTTAGCCAACACACAATCGCGGACCGCGTCCACCTCCTCCGCAGCGGCAGGCATTCCGCGCAAACCCAGAACCAGCGACCAACGCCCTTCGTGCATCACGCCGCCCGCGCTCAACGACTGATCCTGACAGTGATCGACGACAGTGAGATCGAATCCGCGAGCGTATTCCAGCGCCCGCCGCATCATCGCGGACGTTGGCACCGGACGCCCGTCATCTGAAACGGCAACGATGCCCGCCTTCTTCATTTCACCCATCTCGGCGAGTTCTTTGCCGCCGCTGCCTTTGGTAACGGCGCCTATGGGGAAAACGTTTGCGAGTTTGGCTGCCTGGCCTTGTTCGATGATGAAACGTGTCACCGCGGGATTGTCGTTTACCGGATCGGTGTTGGGCATCGCACAAATGCTGGTCCAACCTCCTGCGACCGCCGCGGAAGCGCCGGTGGCTACTGTCTCCTTGTATTCCTGACCCGGTTCGCGCAAGTGCGTGTGTAGATCGATGAAGCCAGGCGCCACTACCAATCCCGTGGCGTCAAGAACGTGAGCGCCATCGGGCACCGGCTCGCCGCGCTCGAGCACACCTACGACACGCCAATCTTCAATCAACAAACTTCGACCGCCGGTATTAACTTGCTGCGCCGGATCGATCAGGTAACCGTTTGTAATCAGCAGCTTCATTTTCGTTCTCGTTTTTGTTTCTTTACTGGCGGATTTTTTTCAGTAGCCTCCTCACCTGGACCACCCGCGAGAAGATAAAGAACGGCCATTCGCACCGCTACACCGTTTGTGACCTGATCGAGAATCAACGAGCGGCTGCCGTCGGCAATCTCCGAGGAGATTTCAACGCCGCGATTCATCGGGCCCGGATGCATGACGATCGCGTCGGGCGCTGCACGATCGAGGTGACGCGGTTGCAGACCATAATGAACTGCGTATTCGCGCATTGAAGGAAAGAAAGCAGCGTCCTGCCGCTCGCGTTGGATTCGCAGAACCATTACCACATCGGCGCCGTCGATCGCGTCTTCAAAGTGTCTTTCTATTCGTAATCCATTTGCAACCAGATCAGCGAATTCGTCGGGGACGAGCGTGCCTGGTCCACCGACACTGACGTTCGCACCGAGTTTTGTCAGCAAGTAAATGTTCGAACGCGCCACACGCGAGTGCAGAATGTCGCCCAGGATCGCGACTTTCAAACCCTCGATGCGGCCTTTGTATTCTCGAATCGTGAGGGCATCGAGGAGTGCCTGCGTCGGATGCTCGTGAGCTCCGTCACCTGCATTCACTATCGGTGCGTTGGTCATCCGTGCGAGATGTTGCGGTGCGCCGGCGGACGAGTGACGAATGACGATGCAATCAGGCGCCATCGCTTCGAGGTTTCGCGCGGTGTCTAGCAATGTCTCGCCTTTGCTGACACTGGACGTGGAAACACTCACGTTCACAGCATCAGCCGACAAACGCTTCGCGGCGATCTCGAACGACGTTCTCGTGCGCGTCGAAGGTTCGAAGAAAAGATTAATGACAGTGCGGCCGCGCAGTGCCGGGACTTTTTTAATCTGGCGTTTCGAGACCTCGCGGAACGTTTCAGCGGTGTCGAGCAGGTGAGTGATCTCTCCGGCATTCAGCTCGCGAATGCCTAGAAGGTGGCGGCGGTTGAAAGTTGGTTGCATAGACTGGTCTGTCAAAAAACCTGACACAAAAAAAGCGGCCCCGGTGGCCGCTTTGTTACGCCGTCTCTGACGGCAGTTCGACGATTACTACGCCTTCTTCCTCATCAAACTCCTGGAGCATAACCTTGATAATCTCGCTCTTCTTCGTCGGCACCAGTTTGCCGATGTAATCGGCTTGAATCGGCAACTCGCGATGTTCTTTACCACGATCGATCAGCACCGCCAACTGCACTCGTCGTGGACGTCCGAAGTCAATCAGTTGATCGAGCGCCGCGCGGATCGTGCGACCGGTGTAAAGCACATCGTCGATCAGGACGATGTTCCGGTTTTCGATGTCGCCCAAAAGCTCGGTGCGATTGACAATGGGCTTCGCGCCCACGGTTGAAAGGTCGTCGCGATATAGAGTGATATCGAGGATGCCGACCGGCGGTCGATAGCCTTCGAGATCGGCTATTTTTGCAGCCATTCGTTCAGCGAGCGGAACGCCGCGACGCCTGATTCCGACGAGGAAAAGGTCGCCGGCGCCATGGTTCTCTTCAACGATTTCGGACGAGAGTCGAGCCAATGCGCGATTGATGCGCGGGCCATCCATGATGCGAGCCTTCTCGATGAAATCCATTTCCGCGGATACTAACAAGGCTGTACAGGATTTACAAGATTCGCAGGATTTATCATGATAGCCCTGTAAATCATGTAATCTTGTCTAACTTGATGGTCTATCGCTCATTGCTCCGACCGCTTCTCTTCCGTCTCCCACCCGAGACCGCGCACGAATTGGCATTACATTCTCTTTCGTTATTACCGCCGAGATTACTCGAACAGCGTTTCCGCAAGCACACGCTGAATCCGATCAGCAGGTTTGGCTTATCATTCCCGAATCCTGTCGGCCTGGCTGCCGGTTTTGATAAGAACGGGATCGCTTTACAACCTCTCGCTGCACTCGGTTTCGGTTTCATCGAAGCAGGCACAGTTACTTATCATCCGCAGCCTGGCAATGCGCGCCCGCGACTGTTCCGTCTGTCTGAAGATCAAGCGTTGATCAATCGCGCCGGATTCAATAATGACGGCGCTGCCGCATTTGCACGCCGGATCGAGCAACATCGACCGGATTGCGTGCTCGGAGTGAGTATCGGCAAGAGCAAGATCACACCGCTTGAAGAAGCTACCGAGGATTACCTCGCCAGTTTCGAGCTCGTTTACAAAGTCGCCGACTACATCGCGGTAAACGTCAGTTCACCAAATACACCGCAGTTGCGCGAGTTGCAGCAGTCTGAACAACTGACTTCCCTGCTCTCAGCTCTGCAAGCACGCAAGCGAGAGTTGCGGGAGCAGTATCAAAAACAAGTGCCACTGCTGGTGAAGCTCTCGCCCGATCTTGAACGCCGAGACCTCGAGATGATCGTCGATGTAATCGGGCGCTTGCAGATCGACGGCATCATCGCGACTAACACGACTGTGAGTCGCGACAACTTGCGAACTGATGCGAAGCGTGTCGCTGCGTGTGGCGAGGGCGGGCTCAGTGGGAAACCTCTCGCCGGCAGATCGACGCATATGATTGCCGAGCTTTATCAACTAACGCGCGGGCGAATTCCGCTAATCGGCGTCGGTGGAATCTTCAACGCAGATGACGCGTGGGAAAAGATCTCTGCTGGCGCGAGTCTCGTGCAGTTGTACACCGGATTCATCTACCAGGGACCGAACATTGCGCAACAGATCAACGAAGGCCTCGCGAAGATCCTCGTTCGCGAAGGTTTTGCGAATTTGGACGCGGCTGTCGGCTGCCGCGCAGCAGAGTTGGCAGAATAGAAATTGTTTGCTCCGCTAGGAGCAAAATGTTTATAGCTCAAACCGAGTAGGGTAACGCGCTCCGATAGGAGCGCCATGTAGACAGCATACATATCGCTCCTACCGGAGCGAAAGGTGTGGGTGACCAGGGCTATAAACATTTTGCTCCGCTGGAGCAAAAAACTCGTTTAGCGGAGAAAACTCGATCAGCGGAAGGAGCAATAATTGCCCGCGAAAAACAAACTCATCGTTGCACTCGATGTCGAGACGCCCACTAAAGCTCTCCACTTAGTGCGTCAACTCCACAGCGTCGCCGTGATGTTCAAGGTAGGCTCTCAACTCTTCACTTCAGCCGGACCGCAGATCGTCAAAGACATCATCGCACTCGACTCGAAAGTATTTCTCGATCTCAAGTTTCACGATATTCCACACCAGGTCGCGGGCGCTGCACGCGCTGCTGCCGAACTCGGAGTCTCGCTGTTTACTATCCACGCCAGTGGCGGGAGCGAAATGATGCGTCGCGCCGTCGATGCTGTCTCAGGCGCGGGAGAAACGAAAGTACTTGCGATCACGGTGCTGACCAGCATCGACGTAACCGTACTTTCTGAAATCGGTGTAACCTCTACTCCGGGCGAATCAGTGCTGCGACTGGTGAGGCTCGCACAAGCATCGGGCGTTGATGGCGTTGTCGCTTCGCCACAGGAGATTGACACAATCCGCCACACAGCTTCGAGCCCCGACTTTCTAATTGTCACACCGGGAATCCGGCCGGCGACCTCGCAAAGTGAAGATCAGAAGCGAGTCGCCACGCCAGCCGCGGCAATCGCGGCAGGCGCGAGTTACCTCGTGGTCGGACGGCCCATCACCGGCGCAGCAAATCCGCTCGAAGCGGCACGCGAAATCGTCGCCGAGATGGAGGAATCGGAAGAAAGGAACTGATCGATCAACTCAGCGTGTAAAAGTGGGTGACGACCCCCGATTTGCCCAACTTTCGATTTGAATCTATCATGCCACGGTGAATCTCAGCTTGAAGCGCCCGCTCATTTCCACGATAGCCATCCTCCTCATCGCACTCATTTTTCCATTGTTTGCTCAGGAAAAGGAGACGCTTACTCCAATTCCATTCTCGCAGGCGCCGTATCTAATCGGCGAACGGCTGACCTACAACGTCTCTTTTTCAAATTTTCCCAGTGCAGCTCACGTTGAAGTCGAAGTCGTCGGGCGCGGCAATTATTTTGGTCGCGACGCCATACAACTGCGAGGGCACGTGGAGACAACCGGGGTAATCAACGTCGCTCTGTATGCAATAAACAACGACTACATGAGCTATATCGATCCCGCAACAGGGCTGCCGTTTCACACTGAAGAAAAAGCTCGCGACGCGATCAGGACCGCCGAATCAGCCGAGGACTTCAACCAACCTGCCGGCAACGAAGCGATTCCGCCAAAGCAAGGAGGCTTTCCCGGGAAGTATGATTTCGTCTCTGCTTTTTATCGCGCGCGTGCACTGCCACTGACTAACGGCGCGGTCTACAACTTCTCAGTGCGCGGGGAGTCAACAGATTATCAAGCGGAGTTAAAGGTAGTCGGGAAAGATGTGATTAGAACAAACGTCGGATCGTTTTCGACGATCGTCACTCAAATCAAACTCAACAATTCTGAACTCAGAAACATTCGCGTTTATTTTACTGACGATGAACGCCACGTGCCGGTATTAATCACCGCTCGTGTAAGCGCTGGTGAGGTGAGAGCGGAACTCGCCGGGTCCGAGATTCTCAAGCCAGCGATTGCAACACCGTCTCCGACTCCCGCGGTCGTGACCGCGCCCTTGCCCAATCCAACTCCAACTCCAACAGCGCCTCCTCCCGCGCTTAGCACAAACTTACCGTTCACCGTTGGCGAGCAACTGAATTATCAGGTGTTCATCGGTACCAACAACACCGCGATGGGACTCGCGACTTTCCAGGTGCGCGGACGTCAACGTTATTTCGATCGCGACGGCGTGTTTCTGAGCGTGAGCGCCCAAACAACAGGCCCTGCCGCCCGGCTCTTCGTAGCAAACGACAAGATCGATTCTTATATCGATCCGAAAGGGTTGTTGCCTTATCGAACTGTAATGAATTTAGTTGAGGGTCAGAGGCGATTGAATCAGGTCTTGACGTTCAATCAGGAAAGTGGAACAGCGACGAGTGATAAAGGAACGCGCATCGACATTCCGGTCGGCACTCACGACTACGTCTCGTTCTTTTACGCGCTGCGAACTTTCAATCTCACTCCGCCAAAGAAGAGCGCGATCTCTGTACTGGTAGAAAACGAGCCGAAGACTTTATTTGTGGATGCGTTGAAGCGCGAGCCGATCGAGTTGGGCGATCGAACAGTGTCGGCGATCGCTCTGTCAATAACAACTGACGACCCCGAGCCCGACAAGTATAAGTTTCGAATATGGGTGAGCGACGATCGCCGCCGCCTCCC
This sequence comes from uncultured Acidobacteriota bacterium, assembly GCA_963826255.1. GTDB lineage: Bacteria > Acidobacteriota > Blastocatellia > Pyrinomonadales > Pyrinomonadaceae > PSRF01. Next base: position 1,469,307 of record CAWGWK010000002.1, on the reverse strand, counting down.
ACTGCGACTTACGTGCACGACCCGCCTCGGCCCCCTACGCGCCGACCTGGCCATCCTCCCCACCGCCCCCCAATAGCCGCAAAGAAGCAAAGAAATTAGCCACAAAGAGGCACAAACAAATTCTCTTCATCCTTGCTCATTAATTCTCTCTTCCGTTTCATTGTAATAATGATTTTTGTGCCTTATGTGCCTCTTCGTGGCTAATTGAAATCGATTTTCAACTAGGCTATACTGCCGCGCGCCATGCTTAATTCCTTCATCATCGTAATGCGCGAAGGTTTTGAATCCTTCCTCCTCGTCGCCGTCATCCTTGCTTACCTGCGGAAATCAGGACAACGATGGCTGAACTCTTCAGTCTACGTCGCGATCGCCCTGGCTCTCGCCGCGAGCGGAGCTCTCGCTTACCTGCTGAAAACCGGTGTTGACGATGCCACTGTCCAAACCATGTTTGGCTCTGTTGTCGGCGGCTATATCAGCCATTTTTTTGCGAACGAAGCATTGCGAGAAGCGGTTCTTGGCGCGATTGCAGTGGTGATGGTCGGCACGCTTGTCGTTCACATGTGGCGCACCGGACCAAAAATTCAACAACGCATGCGTGAAAGATTGAGCGCCGTCTCTTCGAACAGGTCGCGCGTCGCCGCAGTGTTGGGTGTGTTTCTTTTTACGTTCCTGATGATTACGCGCGAGGGCATGGAAACCGCGCTGATGCTGATGCAGGTAAAAGATCCGAACGTGATCAATGGCGCATTGCTGGGACTACTTGCGGCGATCGTGTTCGCTCTCGGCTGGGCACGGTTTGGTCACCTGATCAACGTCAAACGCTTCTTCCAGGTCACTGGAATTTTTCTGTTGCTGTTCATGATTCAGGTGGGCATCTATTCGTTCCACGAGTTTGCCGAGGCAGGCTTGCTGCCAAACAGCGAATTCCTTCATGAGGCCACGGAAAAGTTTTCACCTGATGGTTTGTACGGCAAATGGTTCTCGCCACTCATGATCTCGATCTGCGCCCTGTGGCTGTTCGGCGCGTGGCTGATCGATCGCAGCAAGAAGAACGAGAGCAGTCATCCACAAATTCAACAGGTTACTCCGATTAACTCGATCTAATCTGTGGTATCTGCGTAATCTGTGGCTAACATCTTTGCCAGCTCGCGCTTTAACAACTTCCCGGTCGGACCTTTCGGAATATCTTCAACGAAGCGGACTGTCTTTGGACACTTGAAGTCCGCCAGTCGCGCATTGCAAAAATCAATTACTTCCTGCTCTGTAGTATTCGCTCCAGCCTTCAGCACCACTACAGCCGCGACTTCTTCGCCGTAAAGATTGTCTTTAACACCGAGGGCAGCAGCCGCGGCGATATCCGGATGCTGGTAAAGCACTTCATCGATCTCGCGCGGGTAAATGTTTTCACCACCGCGAATGATCATGTCTGACTTGCGATCGACGATGTAGTAAAAACCATCCGCGTCGCGATAACCGATGTCTCCGGTGTGAAACCAGCCGTTGCGAAAAGCCGAGGCGTTGGCGGCTTCGTTTTTGTAGTAACCCTTGAGCACGTTCTCACCGCGTAAAACGATCTCGCCCAACTCACCTTGCGGCACTTCACGATCGTCCTCGTCTAACACTCGCATTTCGTTGCCGATGGGTAAGCCACACGAACCGGGACGGCGACGCTGATCGGGCGGATTGAACGTCGAGCGGCAGGTTGATTCCGATAAACCATAACCTTCGATCACGAGACACTTGAACGTCTCTTCAAAACGCCGCAACACTTCCGCGGGCACAGGCGCTGAGCCACACATCGCAAACCGCAACTGTTCCGTTTTTAGACCACGCGGAACTCCGTCAGGGTATGTACTCAACAACATCGACAGCATCGTTGCCACCGAGCCGAACGAAGTGATCTGGTAATCGGAGATGATCTGCCAGAAGCGCGAGGCCGAGAACTTCGGACTCACTACGGTCGAACCGCCGGCGTAGAGCGCTGACATCGTGGTCACCGAAACGGCGTTCATGTGAAACAGCGGCATCATCGTGAGCAATCGGTCTGTTTCATTGAATCCCAACCAGGTGCTGATCTGTCGCGCGTTTGCGATCACGTTGCCGTGCGTAAGTAAGCAGCCTTTCGGTTTGCCTGTTGTTCCTGAGGTGTAGATGATGATCGCTTCATCTTCCGTGCCGACCTCAGGTTCTGGCGCGGGCGATTCTGCGTGCGGCGCCTGGGCTTCGTTATCGTAAGGAATAACGACGTCCGGGAGATCCGCGCGAATAGACTCCATCACGGGAAGGAACTCGGAATTCACGAGCAACGCTTTGGCTTCGGAGTTTGAGATGACGTACGCGATCTCCTGAGACTTCAGTAACGAATTGATTGGTCCCGCGAGCGCTCCGAGCTGCCAGCATGCGAAGTACGCGATCACATACTCGACGCTGTTCGGCATCAGGAGGCTAACCACGTCGCCTTTTTGCACGCCGTTCGCAGCAAGCATTCCAGCGGTGCGTTTAACTGACGCTTCGAATTCTTTGTAGGTGAACTGGCGTTTGTCAGCTTCCGAAAAGAGGAAGGGCTTGTCCGGCGCGGCGCTCACGCGCTGTTTCAGTAGTTCAGGAATACTCGTAGGTTCCGCAGTCATGATGGTTTTATAGGAGTTTTCACGCAAAGGCGCAAAGGCGCAGAAAGAGACGCAAATCTTACTTTGCACCTTTGCGCCTTCGCGTGAAAACTTCTCAAGAAATGATATATTCCACGACTCTATGAGTACCTATCGCAATTTTATTGGCGGCAAATGGATCGAATCCGCCTCCACCCGCACTGCCCAAAACGTTAACCCCGCCAACATCGACGACGTTCTCGGAACGATTCGCCAGGCTACCCGCGAAGAAGCACGTTCGGCAGTCGAAGCTGCCGCCGGCGCGTTTCGTAATTGGCGTTCAACGCCGGCCCCGGCCCGCGGCCGTATCGTCGCAAAAGCCGCGCGTTTGTTTGAGGAGAACAAGGAAGAACTGGCGCAGCTTCTCACGCATGAAGAAGGCAAGACGATTGCAGAATCGCGCGGCGAACTTCAGCGCTCGATCAACGTCGCTGAGTTCTGCGCGGGCGAGTCGCGGCGCATGAACGGCGAAACGATTCCTTCCGAGTTGCCTTTGAACTTTGCGTACACGATCAAACAACCGCTCGGTGTAGTTGCGTGCGTGACGCCATGGAATTTCCCGGTGGCAATTCCGGTTTGGAAAATCGCGCCGGCATTGGTCGCCGGCAACACGGTCGTTTTCAAACCGGCGTCGATCACTCCCGCTACAGCAGTTCGCATCACCGAGATCTTCGAGGCTGCCGGCATACCCCCTGGAGTGTTGAACTTAGTTCTTGGTTCAGGCTCCGAAGCCGGCGATGAGATCATCAATCATCCGGCAGTCAAAGCCATCTCCTTCACCGGATCGAACGGCGTCGGCATTCGACTCTACGAACAAGCATCGCGGCGTGGCGCGAAAGTCCAGTGTGAGATGGGTGGTAAGAATCCGGTGGTGATTCTCGAAGATGCGGACATGGACCTCGCCGTCGAGTCAACGGCACAGGGGGCGTTCGGATCTTCCGGACAACGATGCACGGCGACGAGTCGCGCGGTTGTGGTGGACCAGATCGCAGACAAGTTTGTCGAGCGTATTGCAAAACGTGCAGAGTCGATGCGCATCGGACCTGGATCTGATCCGGCAACGGAGATGGGGCCGAGTGTCGATGAAAACCAGTTCAAGACAGTGCTCAGCTACATCGACATCGGCCGCGAAGACGGCGCTACCCTCGTTTGCGGCGGCTCACGTGCCACGGGGGATGGACTCGACAAAGGTTACTTCGTCCAACCGACCGTTTTTGATCACGTAACACCTGACATGCGAATCGCACGCGAAGAGATCTTTGGTCCGGTACTGTCAGTGCTGCGCGTTAAAGATTTCGAGACGGCGATGGAAGTGGCAAACGACACCGAGTTCGGCTTGTCGTCGTCCATCTTCAGTAACGACGCATCACGAATCTTCCGTTTTGTCGACGAGATCGAAACAGGCATGACGCACATCAACTCTCCGACGACTGGCGGTGAGGCTCACATTCCGTTTGGTGGCACCAAAGGCACCGGCATCGGCGATCGAGAACAAGGTTCGACCGCGCTAGACTTCTACACGGAGTTGAAGGTCGTCTACGTCAACTACACCGGTCGCAAACGCGAGGGCAATCTCTACTGAAGTGAGATCCGCACTGGTAACATTGTTAATGATAGCGAGTGTAGCTGCCGCGGTAGCACAGTCCAATAGCAGTGCGTATACATCGCTCGAGGAAAAACAGTGTCGAACCATCAAATCTGCGGATTCCGATTACGAGGGACGATGTCGTGGCGTCGCGGGATACGCGCTTCTCGTCACCGAAGGCGATCTCAGGCAGAACGTCACCGTCATTACGCCGCAAGGCGCGAAGCATTCACTTGATCTTTGGGAGGTTATCAGCGGCGCCTTTTCGAGTGTTGGACCAAAAGCTGAATGGCGCATGGCAAAGCAGAACGGAAAGCTCTTGCCGGTAGCGTTGATCGTTCGCTACAACGCGAGCGAAGATCCCGCACAACCGAACAAGCTGAGCTCCTATCTGGCCGTGACAAAGATCACGCCCACGGAAATTTGCGTAACCGACAAAATTTCACCTGGGCCAACAGCCAACGAAGACGCGCGTCGCGCCGCCGACAGTGCCGCAACCAAACCATGTCTGAAGAATTGATAGGTCAGATTTGGGGGTTTCCAACGGGCTTTGAATCTCTTAGGCTTTATCATTCTCACAGCTCTCTCGAGCAGAAAGCGTGGCACCTCATGGCCAACACATTCTCACAGATTTACATTCAAACGGTTTTCGCGGTTAGCGGTCGTCTTTCACTGATTACACAGGACTTCAGGGAAGAGTTGCACAAATACATTACAGGTATTGTCCGTAATAAGGATCAGAAGCTGATCTCTATCAATAGTATGGCAGACCATCTACACATTTTGATTGGTCTCCGACCCGCGATGGCCCTAGCCGATCTTGTTCGCGACATCAAAGCCGACTCTTCTGAATGGGTTAACAAGAAGAAGCTTGCGAGGGGAAAATTTGGCTGGCAAGAAGGTTACGGAGCATTCTCTTACGGACATTCACAACTTGACGTGATCATCCGGTACATACAAAACCAAGAAAAACATCATCGGCGCCGTTCGTTCAAGACTGAATATCTGACGTTGCTGAAAAAATTCGAAGTTGAATTCAAAGAGGAATATGTTTTCGAGTTTCTTGAGTGAGCACCTCAGGAGAGTGAAACGTATCGCTCCTCCGGAGCGAGATTCGCTTTATTTTTTATTCTATAAACATTTCGCTCCTCTGGAGCGAAACCGGGTTCCGTCTCTGGAGAAGATGTGGTTCGGATTTCGCTCCGTTAGGAGCGAGATTCGCTTTATTTTTTATTCTATAAACATTTCGCTCCTCTGGAGCCAAACCGGGTTCCGTCTCTGGAGAAGATGTGGTTCGGATTTCGCTCCGTTAGGAGCGAGATGTTTATAGACAACAACCCCCAGAGTATCCGGCTCCGTTAGGAGCCGAATGTCTCCCGGCTGAAATATGGATGATTTTCGTGATACGCGTGCTATAACTTTCGCTGATCCAAATACGTCATATCATCTCGGAGCTATTGATGAAAACTCTTATCCGTAACGGCCGCATCGTGACCGCGGTCGATGATTATAAGGCCGACATCCTGATTGAAAATGAACGCGTCTCTGTGATTGGCAGCAGCCTCGACATGGAGACCGATCACGTGATTGATGCCGCTGGAAAACTCGTCATTCCTGGTGGCATCGATCCACATACACACATGGAGCTGCCCTTCGGCGGCACCGAAGCTTCCGACGACTTTCGCACCGGCACGATCGCGGCCGCACACGGCGGCACGACCAGCATCATCGACTTCGCCGTGCAATACAAAGGCCAATCGCTAATCGAGGGGATCGACAACTGGCACAAGAAGGCTGAAGGAAAAACGGCGATCGATTACGGCTTTCATCTCATCACTACCGAACTCGAAGACAAGCAGATCGAAGAGCTCTACACCGCCATGGACGAAGGCGTGACGAGCTTCAAGATGTTCATGGCCTACCCGGGCGTGTTTCTCGTTGACGACGCCACGATCTTCCGTGCCATGTCCGCAGCAGGGCAGCGCGGCGGTTTAATCTGCATGCACGCCGAGAATGGAATCGTCATTAACGAGATCATCAAACGTGCTTTAGAGAATGGCCGCACCGCGCCGAAGTATCACGCGCTCACACGACCAACCATCGCCGAAGCCGAAGGCGTTCACCGCGCCATCGCCATCGCTGAGATGGCGGAGGCGCCCGTTTATATCGTTCACTTATCCTGTGCCGACGCACTCAACCAGGTGCGTCAAGCTCGCGATCGCGGCCTACCTGCGTTTGCCGAAACTTGTCCACAGTATCTCTTCCTTTCGATCGATAATTACGACGAACCAGGATTCGACGGCGCGAAATACGTGATGACGCCGCCACTGCGCGAGAAGTCGAATCAAGCCGAGCTTTGGAAAGGTTTGAAGATGGACGATCTTCAAGTCATCTCAACCGATCACTGCCCGTTCTGCATGAAAGAACAGAAAGAACTCGGTCGCGATGACTTCACCAAGATTCCAAACGGCGCGCCTGGTGTCGAGAACCGCGTCCCTCTGATCTACAACGGCGGCGTGGCGGAAAATCGGATCAGCTTGAATCGATTTGTTGAACTGACCTCAACCGCGGCGGCGAAGATGTTTGGTCTGTTTCCGAAAAAAGGAACGATAGCCGTGGGCTCGGATGCCGATATCGTCATCTTCGATCCCGAACGCGAACAAACGTTAAGCGTGAAGACGAGTCACATGAATGTCGACTACAACGCGTACGAAGGTAAGAAGATCAAAGGCGTCGTCGAAACGGTGCTCTCACGCGGTAAGGTGGTGATCGATAAAGGAGAATTCAAGGGCAAGGCCGGTGATGGACAGTTTTTGAAGCGCGGTACGTGCGTGGCTCTCTGAATCTCAATTAAACGGATCACAAATGACAACCCAATCCCCCGCCACTCAACGCGATTTCGTAGAACTACAAACTGACGTTTCGCGCAGTCCACTCTGGAACCGGGATCTCGCACCAACAACAATCAAGCAGAGGACCTGGTCCACCTGGAATATTGCCGCTCTCTGGATTGGCATGAGTGTGGTCATCACGACTTACACACTTGCCGGCGGCTTTATCGAAGCGGGCATGAACTGGTGGCAGGCAATGATCACAATCCTTTTGGGAAACACGATTGTGCTCATTCCGATGATTCTCAACGCGCATGCGGGAACGAAGTATGGCGTGTCGTTTCCAGTGCTCAGCCGCGCTGCATTCGGCACCAGAGGCGCAAACATACCGGCGATGTTGCGCGCGATCGTCGCGTGCGGCTGGTTTGGGATTCAAACATGGATCGGGGGGACAGCCATTGACGCATTATTCGGTGTGATGTTCCCGGCATGGAACGCGTCGCTCTCCGCGACAATTCTCGACGTCGCACTGCACACGTGGATCGCATTTTTTCTGTTCTGGGGCATTCAGGTCGTCATCATTCTGAAAGGCGTCGAAGGAATTAAGTATCTGGAAACGTGGTCGGCGCCACTGCTGCTCGCGGGCGGTTTAATTTTACTTATCTGGGCAGCGTCGCGCGCCGGTGGATTAGGACGTGTGTTAACGGAGTCGTCCGCGTTGCAGAAGCAGCAGGGTGAATTCTGGCACATATTTCCTGGAGCGTTGACCGCCTCAGTCGGGTATTGGGCCACGTTGAGTCTCAATATCCCTGACTTCACTCGTTATGCACGTTCACAAAAGTCTCAGATGTTGGGCCAGGCACTGGGCTTGCCGTTGACAATGACGGCGTTTGCATTCATCGGCGTAGCTGTTACCAGCGCGACGCTTCTGATCTATGGAGTGGCGATACCGAACCCGGTGGATCTGATGGCGCGTTTTGACAGTGTGGCGATTATCCTGTTTGCGACAGCCGTCATCTTCGCGGCCCAGATCACAACCAACATGGCTGCAAACGTCGTTTCGCCCTCGAATGATTTTTCGAATCTGAATCCGAGGCGGATCTCGTACGTGACTGGCGGCTTGATCACGGCAATTATCGGAATTCTCATGATGCCATGGAAGTTGATGGCTTCGATGGGCGCTTACATTTTCACGTGGCTGATCGGTTATTCAGGTTTGATGGGAGCAATCGCCGGCATTCTAATCTGCGACTATTGGGTGCTCAGGAAGCAACAGTTGGATCTGGAGGGGTTGTTTGATCCGCACGGCCCTTACTCCTACGACAGCGGTTTTAACTGGCGCGCGATCGTCGCGCTCTGCCTTGCCGTCGCGCCGGTGGTGCCCGGCTTCCTGCGCGCCGCAACAACACCCGGCGGCCAGGTCAGCGATCCGAACTTTTTCGACAGCCTTTACACTTACGCATGGTTCGTTACTTTTGCCCTCGGATTCGGCATATACTACGTCCTGACACGCACCTCGAAGGGAGAGTCGTTTAATGCCACGGACGGTTAAATGCGCACTGATACAGTGTTCGAATGCTGCTTCTACCGATCTGCCGATTGAAGAGATCAAGCGGCTGAATATTGAGAAACACCTGACCTTTATCGAACAGGCTGCCGAACAGGGTGTGCAGATCATCTGCATGCAGGAGATCTTTACGACGCCTTACTTTTGCGCCGAACAACAGACGCGCTGGTACGAAGCGGTCGAACGCATTCCCGATGGTCCAACTGTGCGGTTGATGCAGGAGGTCGCGAAAGAACACGGCATGGTGATCATCGTGCCAATCTATGAAGAAGAGCTCACCGGGATCTATTACAACACTGCGGCGGTGATCGACGCGGACGGCAAATACCTCGGCAAGTACCGCAAGAACCATATTCCGCACGTCAATCCCGGCTTCTGGGAGAAGTTTTATTTCCGGCCCGGCAATCTCGGTTATCCTTGTTTCGACACGGCGTTCGCGCGTATCGGCGTTTACATCTGTTACGACCGACACTTTCCCGAAGGCGCACGAGCGCTCGGCCTGAATGGCGCTGAGATCGTCTTCAATCCATCGGCAACTGTCGCCGGACTCTCGGAGTATCTCTGGCGTTTGGAACAACCGGCGCATGCGGTTGCGAATGGCTACTTCATCGGCGCGATCAATCGCATCGGTCACGAACAGCCGTGGGACATCGGCGAGTTTTACGGTCAGAGTTACTTCTGCGATCCGCGTGGACAGTTTGTGGCGGAAGCGCCCCGCGATAAAGACGCGTTAGTCGTCGCCGATCTCGATCTCGACAAGATTCGCGAAGTACGTAACACGTGGCAATTCTTCCGCGACCGTAGGCCGGATACGTACGGCTCGCTCGTAGCTGATTGAGATCATCCACCGACTACAGATAGGGAGTTGATTTATGGATCTATCGATGACTGTCAACGGCATGAAGTTTCCCAACCCGTTCCTGCTCGGCTCAGGGCCGCCGGGAACGAATGCTCGGGTCCTCGCAAAGTCGTACGACGCAGGCTGGGGTGGCGCTGTTGCTAAGACTGTCAGTCTCGAATCGGCAAAGGTCGTCAATGTCGTTCCGCGCTACGGAAAACTTCGCTCCAGAACCACGGGCGAAGTGATCGGGTTCGAGAACATCGAGTTGATCTCCGATCGACCGATCGACGTCTGGCTGGATGAGTTTCGACAGATAAAGAAAGAGTATCCAAACAACATCCTGATCGCTTCGATCATGGAGGAGTATGAAAAGAGTCGCTGGCAGGAATTGACGCGCATGGTCCAGGACACCGGCGTCGATGGATTTGAGCTCAACTTCTCCTGCCCACATGGCATGACCGAACGCAAAATGGGATCGGAGATGGGTGAGCATCCGGATCTCACGGAAGAAGTGACGAGCTGGGTGACTGAAGTGGCGAAGGTTCCCGTATGGGCCAAGATGACGCCGAACATCACGAACATCCGCGAACCTGCGATGGCTGCAATCCGCGGCGGCGCTAATGGTATCTCGGCGATCAATACGATCCTATCGGTGATCGGTGTCGATCTCGATACGCTGAGACCAATGCCTACGGTTGAAGGACATTGTGTTCCCGGTGGTTACTCGGCACAGGCGGTCAGGCCGATTGCGCTGCGCATGGTGAGTCAACTCGCGCTCGCGGCTCCAGAGGAAGTCTCGATCAGTGGTATCGGAGGCATCGAGAATTCTCACGACGCACTTGAGTTCATGCTGCTTGGATCGTCGACAGTTCAAATCTGCACCGGCGTGATGCTACAAGGTGTGAAGATGATCGAAGAGTTGAAAGCGGGCGTTGAGAAGTTCATGGTCGACAAAGGCTTCTCTTCGGTTCAGGAGATTGTCGGGAAGAGTCTTCCCTATTTCTCGACGCACATGGATCTGGTGCAGAAGATGAAAGCCGCGAAGCGCTCGAAGGCCGGCGAAGCGAGCCGCGATAACGAGTGGGCACAGAAAGATATTACCGAGAAGACCGCGGAGCTGACGTCAAATTAATAGACAGGATTCACAAGATTTTTCAGGATTTACAAGATTCATCCTGTGAATCCTGAAATCCTGAAATCCTGTCTAATTAAATTCGGCGAGCATGGGGGCATGGTCTGATGGTTTTTCCCAGGTCCGCGGCTCGATGTCAATCCAGGTGCGAATGCTTCGCGGCACTAACGACTCAGTGACCCAGATGTGATCGATGCGCAACCCCAGGTTGCGACGAAACGCGCCGGCACGATAATCCCACCAGGTAAACTTCCCGCCCTCCTCCGTATGTAAACGAAAAGCGTCAGTGAATCCCCAGTCTTTGATCTGTTGGAGGGTGGCGCGCTCCTGTTCGCTGAACATGATCCGTCCCTGCCAGAGCCGCACGTCGTGCACGTCGCGATCTTCGGGAGCGACGTTGAAGTCGCCACACAACAATACCGGAGTAGCCGGATCGTAGTTCGTGTCTAAGAACTCGCGCAGCCGTCTCATCCACTCGAGTTTGAACGCGTACTTCTCGGAACCGACCGCTTGTCCGTTCGGAATGTAGACGTTGACGATATTGATACCGTTGACGGTTGTGGTGATTAGTCGCGACTGCGCCGTCTCATCGTCGCCGGGATAACCGCGGTGGCTGACATTGCAATCTTCACGCGTAAGGATCGCGACGCCGTTATACGACTGCTGGCCAAACAGTTGGCACTTGTAACCACGTTCCTGAAAAATCAGTGCGGGAAACTTGTCGTCCGTGCACTTTGTTTCCTGCATGCAGAGGACATCGGGTTTGACGTCGTCGAGCCAGCGAGTCACGCTCACCATGCGCGCCAGGATTGAGTTTACATTCCAGGTTGCGATTAGCATCCTTTTGACATCAACAATCCCGCAATCAAAGCTCCGCGTCGCGCGATATCGTCCGCCTCGATGTGCTCGTGCACGGCGTGCGCGCCGTCGCCGCTGATTCCCAATCCATCTAAAACAGGAATGCCCGTCGCGGCGAGAAAGTTACCGTCAGACGCGCCACCGACCTGTGCTTCGCCAAGCTGGAAATCGAGCTGCGCCGCAATCGCACGTGCTTTTTCAAATAGTTGGACCACGGCAGCGGTGCGTTCCATTGGCGGGCGGTTTATTCCCCCTGAGACGAAAACTTTTGTTCGCTCGTCGACAGGTTTGAGGTTCGAAAGTATGCGCTCGATCTCCAGCGACTCTGCTTCAGTTGAAAACCGAACGTCGATTTCACCTTCGGCTTGTGCAGCTACTACGTTCGAACGCGTGCCGCCATGGACCACACCCACGTTCAGCGTGATTCCCGAGCCCGACAAGTTGATCGCGTGAAGTTGCTCCGTCTGGCGCGCGAGCTCGAGTATCGCACTCGCACCTTTTTCAGGCTCGAGCCCGGCGTGCGCCGCTCTTCCTTCGACTTTGATCGCGAAAATTCCGGTACCTTTGCGACCGGTTTTTACGCGTCCACCTGATGCGGGCGGTTCCATCACAAACGCGCAACGGGTATCGCGTGACTTCGCAATCTGCTCGAGGAACGGCCATCCCGACAAACTTCCAACTTCTTCGTCACAGGTCAATGCCAACGTTACTGCATAGCCTGGCGTGGCGTTCATCTCAGACAACGCGCGCAACACCTCGATCGCGAGTGCGCAATTGGCTTTCATGTCGAAGATGCCTGGGCCATAAATCTTTCCGGCTTCGCGTCGCCACGGACGCTCGCTCAACGATCCACGGGCGTGCACGGTGTCTGTATGGCCCACCAGCAAGACTTGTCCCGCCGCAGCTTGCTGTTCAAAGGCTCTGATGACGACGTGTTGTCCGTAATCCGGTACGTCTACACGATCGATCGCATTGACGCATTCGATTTCACCTGCGGCTTCGACCAGCAAATCGACCACCGCGCGGCTGCCTTCCTCATCGCCCGAAGGCGACTCAATCTCCACCAGCGTCTGAATAAACTTCTCGACTTCAGCCTGCCGCGACCGCAACCGATCAAAAACCTGAAGTGCAAGTTGCTCGTTCATCTAATCATCTCTTTACGCACGGTCAACGCTTCGACACGCGGCACGTTAACAGCGAAGCCGATGCCCGGCGAATCAGGTGCAGTGATTGTGCCTCGTGCGCTCACCCTCACCGGCGGTTCGATAATGTCTTCTTCCCAGTAGCGCGCGCTGGCTGACACATCACCGGGCAACGTGAAGCCGGCAAGCGTTGACATGGCAATGTTATGAGCACGCCCGACACCCGATTCGAGCATGCCGCCGCACCAGATCGGAATTTCGTTGTTGCGTGCAACTTTTTCGATCCGCTTTGCTTCCGCGTGCCCACCGACGCGTCCGAGTTTGACGTTGATGATCTTGCACGATTGCAGCGAAAGCGCGTGCGTCGCGTCCTCAGCTGAGTGGATCGACTCATCCAGACAAACGGGAGTTTTGATCTGCCTCTGAAGCACCGAATGGTCGAAGATGTCATCGTGGGCCAGCGGCTGCTCCAGCATCATGAGATTGAAGTGATCGAGTTGCTGAAACAATGGGACATCGCTAAGTTTGTAAGCTGAATTCGCATCACCCATCAAACGTATGTCAGGAAACTCCTTTCGCACGCGCTCGACAATCTTCAAATCCCAACCGGGTTTGATCTTGATCTTGATCCGTTGGTAACCGGCGTCAACCTCCTTGCGGATCTTTTCCAACAAAATCTCGGGCGAGTCCTGAATACCGATGGAGACCCCACACGCGATCTCCCTGCGCGTGCCACCGAGATGTTTCCACAACGGAACGCCGGCGTGCTTCGCTTCAAGATCCCAACACGCAGTTTCGATAGTGGCTTTGGCCATACGATGACCACGCACGGGCTTCATTAGAGAGAACGCGTGAGCAGCGCTCTCGATCTGTCTTCCCAAAACCATCGGCGCCAGAAACTCACGCAACGTCTCCCAGGCTGTATCGGTCCATTCATCGCTATAAAACGGTCCTTCACCGGCGGTACATTCTCCCCAGCCTTCGACGCCGTTTGCGTCCGTCAAACGCGCCAGCACGATGCGTCGTTCAGTGGTGCGACCGAAGCTTGTTTCGAAGAAGTGAATGAGAGGCAGGCGTATTTCGCGCAGTTCGATCGACTGGATAAGCAAAGTAAGAAGGTGTTCCTCCGTGACAGGCATTATGCACTATAGTGCGGCCACAGATGAACACCGATGAACGCGGATTCTTTATTATTCTTCTGATCCGTGTTCATTCGTGTTCATCTGGGCCGCCTCTGCCGCCTTGACCCTACATTCGAAAACTGCTACAAGGCTCACACTTTTTCCTACCGGCCTCAGTGTGTCCTCCGGTATTCCTCTCAAATAATGTGCGGAGTTTTGTAACTTCAGTTTCGTGAGGAAATATATCTATGCGTTCGAAGAGCCCTCTTTACTCGCCACGGTCAGCCCGTGTGTTCGTTACTGCTGCAATCGTAATTCTCGCGGTTTTCGCGTTTACCCTGTTCTTAGATTTTTCGTCGCGTGTTCAAGCGGTTTCGACAAATGTCGTGATCAGCGAGTTCCGCGTGCGCGGGCCGAATGGAGCAGCCGACGAATTCGTCGAGCTTTACAATCTCTCCGGGGCTCCAGTTGTCATCGGCGGTTGGAAAATCAGAGGTTCGAATTCTGCGGGCACGATCTCTGACAGAGCGACTATCGCTGCCGGGACAACCCTTCAACCTAACTGTCATTATCTGATAACAAACGCTTCTTTAAGCGGCGGTCCTTACAGCGGTGGCGTGCCGGGAGACCAAACGTACACGGTCGGCATCACCGATGACGGTGGCATCGCCTTGACCCTGCCTGACAACACTATCGTAGACCAGGTCGGGATGAGCACCGGCTCAGCGTTTAAAGAGGGCACGCCACTCACCAACCTCGGCACTTCGAATGTGAACCGAGGCTACGAGCGAAAGCCGGGCGGCGCGCTTGGAAGCGGCACTGACACCGATAACAACGCCAACGACTTTCAACTAATTACGCCGAACGATCCGCAGAACTCGGCGACTGCCTGCGGTTCGCCGAGTCCGACGCCGACTCCTAGTCCCAGTCCTAGTCCAACTCCAACTCCGAGTCCGAGTCCAACGCCATCTCCTTCGCCCGTGGCGAATAACGTGATCATCAACGAACTCGATTCAGACACGCCCGGCACAGACGTCGCGGAGTTTGTCGAACTTTACGACGGAGGTGTTGGTAACACGCCACTCGATGGTTTGGTCGTTGTCTTCTACAACGGTAACGGCGACGTATCGTATGCAGCCTTCGATCTCGATGGCCGCACCACCGACGCAAACGGATATTTTGTGTTAGGTAACAGCGGACTCGCGAACGAGGACCTGGTATTCGGGAATGGTCTTTTGCAAAACGGTGAAGACGCTGTCGCACTCTACGCGGCTAACGCTACAAACTTTCCAAACGGCACCGCTGTTACAACTGCCAACCTCCGTGACGGAGTGGTCTATGACACCGCCGATCCGGACGATCCAGGTTTGCTTATCCTGCTCAACGCCGGACAACCACAAGTAGACGAATCAAGCGGTACAGCGCCTGACGCCGACTCGATCGGACGTTGTCCAAACGGCGATGGCGGTGCACGCAACACAACCACGTATATCGCTCGCACTCCGAGTCCGGATGGCGCCAACAATTGTCCGCCACCGCCCGTCGTCGCAAAGATTCACGAAATCCAGGGCAATGGCGCGACCTCGCCATTCGCGGGACAAGGAGTGATCAGTTCCGGCATCGTCACTGCTCGCAAGTCCAACGGCTTCTTTATGCAGGAACCCGATGCGACTGTTGACGCCGATCCAAATACGTCGGAAGGAATATTTGTTTTCACTTCTAGTGCCCCTCCAGTCGCAGTTGGCGATGCAGTAACGGCCACGGGCACGGCAACTGAGTTCTTCAACCTGACTCAAATCTCGAGCTCGGCTTCAAACGTTTCCATTTCCTCGAGCGGGAATCCGTTACCCGCTCCAATCGTGCTTACCACAACGATTCTCAACCCCGCGGGTACACCCGATCAGCTCGAACGTTTCGAAGGAATGCGCATGCACGCTGACACTGTCGTGTCCGTGGCGCCGACAAACGACTTCGGTGAAATCTTCACGGTGCTCGAGGGCGTTGCGCGACCGATGCGCGAGCCTGGTATCGAGATCTCGTCGCCGGTTCCGCCCGATCCGACTTCAGGTACTGTTGATTGCTGCATTCCTCGCTGGGATGAGAACCCTGAGCGAATCATGATCGACAGCGACGGCCTGGCCGGTTCGACTCCGATCTCGGTGACATCGAACGTAACCCTTTCGGGCATTACTGGACCACTCGATTTCAGCTTCAGCAACTACAAAGTGCTGCCGCAAACACCGCCCAGCACGACCGCGAATATGAGTGCGGTTCCAGTCCCAACGCCCGCGGCGGGAGAGTTGACGGTTGCCGCTTTCAACATCGAAAACTTCAACAACAACGCGACACAACGTCAGAAAGCGGCGCTCGCAGTTCGTGACGTGCTTCATCTGCCTGACATCATCGGCGTGATCGAAATCTTTGAACTGTCAGGTCTGCAAGCATTGGCCACCGAAATCGAAAACATTTCAGGTGTTCATTATGAAGCCCACGTCGTAGAAGCAGACGGCGATGCCGGTGATGCGGATCAGGACGTCGGTTTTCTCGTCAAGACCTCTCGCGTTCAGATCGACAGTGTCACGCAAATCGAACTGGCCGGCTGCGATGGCACGCCTGCAACCTGCAATACGTTCATCGATCCAAATGGACAACCGGCGCTGCTCAACGATCGTCCTCCACTCGTATTGCAAGCGACCGTGGATGCGGCGACGCTAAACCCGCGCGAAGTAATTGTGATCGTGAATCACCTCCGGTCGTTTATCGATATCGAACTCGTCGCCGGAGATGGCCCACGCGTGCGTGCCAAGCGCAAGGCCCAGAGTGAATTTCTCGCTGATCTTTTGCAGGATCTGCAAACAGACAACCCGGGCACTCCCGTCCTGTCGATCGGCGACTACAACGCTTATCAGTTCAACGATGGCTACACTGATCCGGTCGCGACGATCAAGGGTATGCCGACAGCTGACGATGAGATGGTCGTTGATGCGAGTCCCGACCTCGTCAATCCAAACTTCATTAACCTGACGGACACTTTGCCTGCCGATCAGCGTTACAGCTTCATCTTTGAAGGAACGCCACAGGCACTCGACCACTTCATCATCAATACGGTGGCTAATTCGTTCCTGACGCGATACCACATAGCACGCAACAACTCCGACTTCCCTGAGGGTCCGTTGTTCGCGAGCAACGCCACGAGGCCCGAACGCAATTCCGATCACGACATGCCGGTCGGATACTTCAAGTTCCCTGCGGCTGCGACCACGACGACAGTGTCTGATGCAGCGGCTGTATTCAGCCCGTCCAATCAAACGGTGGTGTTAACAGCGAATGTAACTACCGCTGCCGGAACCGTGAATGAAGGAACAGTGACCTTCACTGTTCGCAACGCAGCTAACGCAGTTGTTGGCTCACCAGTGGTTGGAAACGTTTCGGGTGGTGTCGCGACGGCAAATTACATCTTGCCCGGTGGAACCACGCCGCAGGCTCTCACCATCACGGGAGAGTTCAGTGGCGGCACTTTGATTGCGCCAAGCACCGACACGGCAACATTGTCAGTCAGCTTCAACATCTGCCTGCTTTACGATCCGACCAAGGCAGTGAAGAGGGGTGCGGTGTATCCGATTAAGCTTCAGCTCTGCGACATCAACAGCAACAACGTGTCGTCAGCGGACATTGTTGTCAATGCGGTTAATGTTCAGCAGGTCTCGAGCTCCACATCGGGTGACGTGATAACCGCCGGAACGTCGAATGCGGATAATAACTTCCGGTTCGATAATGGTTCTTACATTCTTAATCTCAAGACGAGTGGACTGAGTACAGGAACCTACAACCTGTTTTTCACCGCCGGAAACGATCCGGTACAGCATGCGGTCCAGTTCCAGGTAAGGTGAGACAGTAGAATCGCGCGGTAGATCTATCCACAGATTGCACAGATTGACCTAAATATCTGTGTAATCTGTGGATTATTTTTTGTCTAATTCCTGCCGCAAAAAGACCGATCTCAATCTGCCTATGTGACCGAAGTTTGTCAGCTTGACTAGAATCCTGTCATCCGCGAAATAAAGGCATTTTTGGTTGTTGACCCGCCCTCAGAAGAACTGGTAAAAGCAGGAATCAGGCCCTTGCCGGCCACGTTTTCTCGACCGGTATACCTCTCCAAAGTGCGACAAACGTCACGATTGTTTTTGGGAGGATACCCATATGTTCGACCGCCAGAGTCGACTGCCGCTGCGAAAAACCCGCCAGAAGAAAACTCGTAGACCATCATCCATCAGAATGTGGCGTTTAGTGGCGACCGTAATACTGATCGCGTTGGCGTCAGTCTATGTCGCGTTCGCAGCGATCTCGCTTTCGACTTCGGTTCCGTATAACCAAAACTTCGCGAGCATGGGCATTCCGTTGTCCAACCCGGCACCGTCGAGTCTGCCGGCAGACTTTCGTCAGGACACAGTCTCAGCAAGCAGAACACTCGGCGTTTTCAGTGCAGCAAGTACTCAGACTAATCGTGTCGGTGGCGCAAATGTTTCAACGGTTGCCGCGAACGGCAGTTACAATTTCGGTGCCGGAACTTCAACGTTAGGTGACGCGGATCGCGCAGTCGGATTCATCTCGTCCGGAACGGCGACGATGAGCGGCAATCTTTACGGTCAGTTCCTCAACAACACCGGCAGCACTCTCACCGGCTTGCTGATCTCTTACGACGTAGAAAAATATCGAAACGGATCCAACCCCGCCGGGTTTCGTTATCAACTGTTTTATTCACTCGATGGCTCAGCATGGACCAACGCTGGTCCAGACTTCTTTATTAGTTTCGCGCCCGATGCAGACAACAGCGGATTCGCGACAGCTCCAAGCGCGACGGCCTCTGTGACGAACAAGAGCATCAGCGTCTCCGTGCCCGACGGCGCCCACATCTTTCTCGCCTGGAATTATTCAGTCATTTCCGGCACGACCACCACGAACGCTCAAGCCCTCGCCATCGATAACATCTCGGTTTTAGGAGTCGGAGCAGACGTTGCTACCGACCCGACGGGCACCGGTGCGGCGAATCCCAACTCGGTATTGCCCGGTGAATCGTCAACGCTGACGGTCACAGTCACGCCTGGAGAAAATCCCGCGAGCACAGGGCTGGCAGTCACCGCGGATCTTTCGACGATTGGCGGTTCGGCCAACCAGCAATTCTTTGACGATGGCATTAACGGTGGCGATACAGTCGCAGCCGATAACGTTTTCACGTACGTGGCGACAATCGCGTCACTCACAACGGCAGGAGTGAAGTCGCTTCCCTTCTCGATCAGCGACAGCCAGTCGCGTTCTGGTAGCGGCTCGATCGGTCTGACTGTTCAGCAACCGCCTCCGCCGGTGGACCATCTTGTTATCAGCCAGCTTTACGGCGGCGGTGGAAACTCCGGTGCGACTTTTAGAAACGATTACATCGAAATCTACAACCCGACAGGAATCTCGTTCAATCTCGCCGGCTGGTCACTGCAATACGCTTCAGCCGGCGGCACGAGTTGGACCAACAAGCAGCCTTTGGGCGGCACGATTGCTCCGGGTGAGTATTTCCTCGTCGCACTCGCATCGGGTGGAGCAAACGGTTCCGCGCTGCCGGTGAGTGCCAACATCTCGGGCGACATCAACATGAGCGCAACGACCGGCAAGGTCGCGCTCGTCAGCAACGCCGTTTCATTAAGCGGCAGTTGTCCGAATGGTTCGGATCCTGACATCGTCGACTTCGTCGGCTACGGCTCGAGTGCGAGTTGTTTCGAAGGAGGCGCGCGTGCGCCCGCGCCGAGCAACACGAATGCGTTGTTCCGAAAGCTCAACGGCACGCAGGATACAAATCAAAACGGTGACGACTTCCAAACAGGCGCGCCAAACCCGCGCCGCACCGCGCCGATCGTGGAGCTTGGGCCATGGATCGCCGGAACTGAACCGATCACCGGGGGCTTCAACGCCGCTTTCGATTCGACAATAACTGTCGACTTCAGTGAACCGGTTGACGTCGTTGGAAACTGGTTCGACATCACTTGTACAAACTCAGGCCAGCACAACAGCACCACTGTTGCTTCTTACAACAGTGCGAAGGGTTATCACATCACGCCGAACACTGGCTTCCAGTTTGGCGAAGAGTGCACCGTCACGATCTTCCATGCCAACGTGCATGATCGGGATCTCGACGATAGTTCACCCGACACGGACACGCTCTTCGCCGATCATTTGTGGACGTTTACAGTTGTTGCCGCTGGTGCGCCGGCTCCGCATGCGCCCAACGTCCACCTCGCATTCGGCAACCCGTCCAACGCAGTCGTCGATCTCCAACAGGCCAACAACTACCTGATGGAGAAGCCGTCGTTCACGCTCTCATACAACAGAGACAAGGGCACGCCGAATTGGGTCAGTTGGCACCTGGAAACGGAGTGGACCGGAAGCCTGCCCCGGACGGACACCTTCCGTGCCGACCCGGCGGTTTCGCCTGATTGGTACCGCGTGCAGTTGACGGATTACTTCGCCTCGGGATTCGATCGCGGTCACATGACGCCGAACGCAGATCGCGATAACCCGGCGTCGATACCGCTCAATCAGGAAACGTTCCTGATGTCGAACCTGGTCCCGCAGGCGCCGGATAACAATCAGGGTCCGTGGGCCGATCTCGAAAACTTCCTCCGCACGCTGTTGCCGTCGAATGAGATCTACGTCGTCGCAGGCCCGGCGGGTGTTGGTGGCTCGGGCGACAATGGACCAGCTACGACAATCGCAAACGGTCACGTTACTGTTCCGGCTTACACGTGGAAAGTCGCGATGGTTTTACCGCGAGGCGAGAACGATCTTTCGCGCGTAAATGCGGGAACGCAGACCATCGCCGTGATCATGCCGAATCAAAACAGCATCAACAGCGATTGGCATGCTTATCTCACAACTGTGGACGCGGTAGAAGCTCTCACTGGCTATGATTTCTTCGCCAACGTTCCGGACATCGTCGAGAACTCGATCGAAGCCGGCACGGACGGAAACAATCCGCCGGGAACGGACAATCAGTTTGTCAGCACCGCTGAAGATGTTCCGGCTGAGATCATGTTGAATGCTGTCAGTCCGGTGCTGAACGCAACGTTCACTTACACAATCGTCAGCCAGCCGAGCAGCGGTGTGCTGTCAGGAAGTGGACCAACTTTCACCTACACACCTGCGCAGGACTTCCATGGCAGTGACAGTTTCACTTTCAAAGTCAACGACGGCAGTCATGATTCAAATACTTCGACCGTGAACATCACTATCACTCCCGTCAACGATGCGCCCACGGCAAACAGTCAATCGGTAACAACTGACAGCAACACGCCGGTGGCGATAACCCTGACCGGCAGTGATCTCGAGACTGCCAATCTAATTTTCGAAGTGACAGTCAATCCAATGCACGGGAGCCTGTCAGGCGCGGGAGCAAACTTGACCTACACGCCGGACTCGAACTACAGCGGCCCGGATAGTTTCGAGTTCACCGTGAGAGATTCAGGCGACGGTACCGCGCCGGCATTGACGAGTGTGGCAGCGACTGTTTCTATCACCGTGAATGACACCGTTGCGCCAACGATCAACGCTCCGGAACACGTAACCGTCAATACAGGAAATGGCGCCGCGATATGTGGAACGATGGTTACCGAGCCGCAATTAGGCACAGCCTCCGCCACAGACAATGCCACTAACGTGAGCATTACTCGCAGCGGTGTTCCGGCGGGAAATATCTTCCCGGTTGGAACGACAACCATTACCTACACTGCGACCGACGACGCCGGTAATTCCACACCGGCCACTCAAACGGTCACAGTCATCGATAACACAGCCCCGACACTAACTGCCCCAGCGCCGTCGAGCGTGACTGCAAATCTCAGCGGCCAGGCAGTAATCCCCAACGTTATTGCAGCAACGATTGCAAGTGATAACTGCGGACCGGTGACGGTAACGCAGAGCCCACTTGCAGGCACTGTGGTTGGGATCGGCATACACACGATCACCATCACGGCAACCGATGCTGCCGGCAACACAAGCACCGCCACTACGACGTACACTGTGAATGACGGCCGCTTATCCTTCTCGCTCAGTGTCTCGCCGGCGATAGTCAAAGCAGGCAAGCTGGCGAAGCTGGAGATCGTGTACACGAACAACACTAACCAACGACTCAATGTCTCGTTCGTTACGAGGTACATTGGCCCGTGCGTAAGTGCTCTTATTGATAACATTGGACCATTCCAGATCAACGGAGGGGCCCAGCGGACTGCCAACGTTCAGTTCCATGTTCCGAACACGGCATGTTCCGGTTCGTACACGCTGATCCTGGAGGCGTATGTCGAAGGAGCATTAGTTGGTACAACTACAACAGAACTAACCGTCGCGCCGGAACAGTTGAAAGCGCGAGCGCGGCGGTAGTGGTTAACAGAACCGGGAGCGGCAGCGGCCGGATCAGTGCGCAGGGTCAACCTTTCGGCTCGATTGAACCTGTGCACGACGGGCCGCTACCCCTCCCGGTTCGGCCACAAAGAGCCACAAAAAAGATCACAGCCACAAAGAGGCACAAAACGCACAAAAATGATCAGCCCAATCATTTGTGCTTTTTGTGCCTCTTTGTGGCTCTATTCGGTTGAGACTTGGTCCTGCTTGTGGAGGGCGGCGTGCATCGTGTGCCATGGCAGGGTGGCGCATTTCACGCGCACGGGAAACTCGCGTACGCCGGCGAAGATCTTCAGATTGCCCAGACTGTTTTCCTGCGATTCTTCGTCGAGCTCGCCAGTGACCATCGAATGAAATTCTTTGAACAGGGCTTCAGCTTGTTCCTTGCTCTTGCCTTTAACCGCCTGGGTCATCATGCTCGCTGCCGCTTTCGAGATCGCGCAGCCCGAGCCTTCAAACCCGACCTCCTTCACTAAATCGTCTTCGAGATTCAGGTAAACGGTCAGTTGATCGCCGCACAGTGGGTTGTAACCTTCCGCGGAGTAGTTAGCGGTCTCGAGCTTGCGAAAGTTTCGCGGCTTCTTGTTATGGTCAAGAATGACCTGCTGGTAGAGTTCGCTTAGTTCAGACATGGATCAACTAAATATCTCAATCACTCGTTCAATCGTGCGGGCGAGCACATCAATCTCTTCCTTCGTATTGTAGAAGGAGAATGACGCGCGCGCCGTCGCCGGCACATTGAATCGTTGCATCACAGGTTGCGCGCAGTGATGACCTGCGCGAACAGCAATGCCTTCCTGGTCCAGGATAGTGCCGATGTCGTGCGGGTGGATGTCTTCGATCACGAATGAAAGTACGCTTGCCTTGTTCTTCGCGGTGCCAATGATCCGCAAGCCTTCGATGGCCGAAACGCGCTCGGTCGCGTAGCGCAGCAACTCCGCCTCGTAAGCAGCGGCGCGTTCCCTGCCGATACTATCCAGATAATCAATCGCAGCACCGAGACCGATCTGCGATGCAATTGCGGGAGTGCCCGCCTCAAGTCTATTCGGTAGCTCGGCGTAAGTGGTCTTCTCGAAGGTGACGCTTTTGATCATATCGCCGCCACCCTGAAACGGATTCATTTTTTCCAGCAGTTCCGCCTTGCCATAAACGACGCCGCTGCCCGTCGGCGCGTACATCTTGTGTCCTGAGAAAACGTAGAAGTCGCAATCGAGATCCTGCACGTCCACCGGCATGTGCGGCGCGGCTTGAGCACCGTCGATCAGCACAGGCACTCCATACTTGTGGGCCTGCGCGATCATCTCCTTGATCGGATTAATCGTGCCGAGCGCGTTAGACACGTGCATCACCGCCACGAGCTTTGTGCGCTCATTCAGCAGCCCATCGTACTCATCGAGCAGCAACTCGCCCGCATCGTTCATCGGAATCACGCGCAGGCGTGCGCCCTTCTCCTCGCAGAGCATCTGCCATGGAACAATGTTGGCGTGATGCTCCATCGCGGAGATGATGATCTCGTCGCCGGCGCCGATGAACTTGCGCCCGTAGCCGTACATCACGAGATTGATGCCCTCGGTAGCCCCGCGCACGAAGATACACTCACGCGACTCGCGCGCATTGATGAACCGTTTGACCTTTTCACGCGCGCCTTCGTAAGCGGTGGTTGCTTTCTGGCTCAGGTAGTGAACGCCGCGATGAATGTTTGAATGCTCTTGTTCGAGGTAGACGCTGCCCCGATCGATAACTACTTGCGGTACTTGCGAGGAAGCCGAGTTGTCGAGATAAATGAGTGGTTTGCCGTTGACTGTCTGTTGCAGGACGGGAAAGTCAGCGCGAATGCGCTCGATGTCCCAATCCGTCGAAACAGGCGACTCCAAAGTTGTTATCGTTCCAGATTCCATCTTGCCAATCTTGAAAATCTTGTAAATCCTGTCAAAAGCTACAATGACGTGTGCAACTGACGAAGTACAATTTCGTCCAGTTGAGATCTGATCGAGTCGATCTTGATCTTCCCGATTACTTCTTCCGCAAAACCATAAGTCAGCAGACTGCGTCCCAACTCAGGACCGATGCCGCGAGTCTCCAGGTAAAACAGTTCCTCAGGATCGATTTGCCCGACGGCAGCGCCATGCGCGCATTTCACGTCATCCGCGTAAATCTCGAGCTGCGGTTTCGTATCGACGCGTGCCTTGTCAGACAGCAGAAGGTTCTTGTTCGTCTGCATCGCATCGGTTTTCTGCGCGCCTTCACGAACGAACACCTTGCCGTTGAAAACCGCCCGGCCGTTGTCGTCGAGAATGCCTTTATAAAGCTGATGACTGTTGCAATGCGGCTGCTTGTGGTCGATTACTGAATGCGTGTCGGTGTGTTGATCCGCTCCAACCATGTAAAGACCATCGACCGAAGTCTCCGCGCCTTCGTGGTCCAGCACGACCGAGATATCGTGACGCGACAATTGTGCGCCCAGGTTAATCGAAGTCGTATCGTAGCGGCTCGCTCGTCCGAGCTCGGCTGAAGTCGTTGAGATGTGGAACGCGTTGTTGCTTTCGCGCTGCAAACGATAGTGCTCCAGTTGAGCGCCGTCTCTGAGAACAATCTCCGCGATCGCGTTTGTGAAATACCGATTCTCGCCGTTCGACACAAAGCTCTCAACGATGGTCGCGGAACTGTTTTCCTCGGCTACGACAAGAAGTCTTGGAAAACTCGCACTGTTCTCACCATCAGCCATGAACGTGATCTGCAAAGGCGTTTCGAGCTTCAAGTCTTTCGGAATCCACAGAAAAACACCCGACTGAATGAAAGCTGTATTCAGTGCCGTTAAGCCATTGTTGTGATAGCCGGCATTGCGCGCGAGGTACTTGCGAATGAGCTTGTTGTAACGCGCGTCACCGGCGGCGCTGAACAGATCGGTTGCCACGACACTCTCGAGTCCAGTAGTTACCGATAGGTCCTCACGCAAGAAGCCATTGACGACAACAAGGTGCGCGCCCGCGCTTTCGCGATATGCGAAACGGCCGATGTCAGCGACCGCGATCTCACCGCCGCTGATTGCCGGTGTGAAACTCTCCTTCGCAAGCGAAGCAAGGTTTGTGTACTTCCATTCCTCGTCGCGAACCGAAGGGAAACCCAACTGCTCAAAACGATCCATCGCGCTGCTGCGCACGAGTTCCAGCCACGGAACCGTGGGCGAGAGTTCACGCACAGTGCTAAACGCCGCTTGATAACTGTTTTCTGATTTAACGAGTTCAGTAACCATTTCCTATTTCGCCGGCGCAACCGCTCCCTGTCCGTTCTGCTCGGGAACCTTGAGCCAGTCGTACCCTTTCGACTCGAGCTCGAGCGCAAGCTCCTTGCCGCCTTCGCGAGCGATCCGCCCACCGGCGAGCACGTGAACAAAATCAGGAACGATGTAATTCAATAAACGCTGATAGTGTGTGACGAGAATGATCGCGTTGTTTGGTGTCAGGAGTTGATTGACGCCGCCGGCCACCACGCGAAGCGCGTCGATGTCCAACCCCGAATCTGTTTCGTCCAACACGGCGAGCTTGGGTTCGAGCACCGCCATCTGGAGTATTTCGTTGCGCTTCTTTTCGCCACCTGAAAAACCTTCGTTGACCGAACGAGTCATGAAGCTTGCGTCCATCTCCACAACTTTCGCGCGCTCCTTCAAGAGGTCTTTGAATTCGAGCGGATCGAGTTCTTCCTCGCCGTGGTGTTTGCGCTTTTCGTTGTAAGCCAAACGCAGAAACTGAGCATTCGAAACACCCGGCACTTCGATCGGATATTGAAACGCCATGAACACGCCTTCGCGCGCCCGTTCGTCAGGCGACATTTCCAACAGATTGCGACCCTCGTAAAGGATCTCGCCCGCAGTGACTTCGTACTGCGGATGGCCGGCGAGGACTTTCGCCAGTGTGGACTTGCCGGAACCGTTCGGTCCCATGATCGCGTGAATCTCGCCTTTGTTGACGGTCAGGTCAATGCCTCTGAGGATTTCATTGCCGTCAATGGCTGCGTGCAAATTTCGAATCTCTAACATTGATGCCAATCTAGCTCCGTAGATTTCTGTGGGGATGATCCACAGATTACGCAGATGAATCTGTGTAATCTGTGGATGGCTCTACCCAACACTGCCTTCCAACTTCAGGCCGAGCAATCGCTGCGCTTCGACCGCAAACTCCATCGGCAACTGTAAGAAAACGTCCTTGCAGAAACCGTTGATAATCAGCGACACAGCGTCTTCCTGAGAGATGCCGCGCTGCTGCAAATAAAAAAGTTGTTCTTCACTGATCTTCGAAGTAGACGCCTCGTGCTCCACGCTCGAAGTGTTGTTCATCACCTCGATGTACGGAAAAGTATTGGCGCCACACGTTGATCCGATCAGCATCGAGTCGCACTGCGTGTAGTTGCGCGCGCCCTCGGCCTTCGGCATCACCTTCACCAGTCCGCGATAGCTGTTGTTTGATCTACCCGTCGCAATACCCTTCGAGATGATTGTCGAACGAGTATTCTTGCCGAGGTGAATCATCTTCGTGCCCGTGTCAGCCTGTTGCGCATGATTTGTCAGCGCCACGGAGTAAAACTCGCCGATCGAGTTATCGCCGACGAGAATGCACGACGGATACTTCCACGTAATCGCTGAGCCGGTTTCGACTTGCGTCCACGAGATCTTGGAGTTCTTCCCGGCACACTTGCCGCGCTTCGTGACGAAGTTGTAGATGCCGCCCCGACCTTCCTCATCGCCGGCGTACCAGTTCTGCACTGTCGAGTATTTGATCTGCGCGTCGTCAAGCGCGACCAGTTCAACTACCGCGGCGTGAAGCTGGTTCTTGTCAAACTTCGGCGCCGTGCATCCTTCAAGATACGAAACGTGAGAACCTTCTTCAGCAACGATCAGTGTGCGCTCAAACTGCCCTGACTCCGAATTGTTGATGCGGAAGTAAGTTGAACAACTCCATCGGGCAGCGAACGCCTTTCGGAATAAAACAGAAACTGCCGTCTGAGAACACCGCGCTATTCAACGCCGCGAAAAAGTTGTCGTTGGTCGGCACAACAGATCCGAGATACTTCTTGACGAGCTCCGGATAATCCCTGATCGCCTCGGTGAACGAACAGAAGATCACTCCATGCTTCTTCAGCTTCTCTTTGTAAGTCGTTGCGACCGACACTGAATCGAAAACAGCGTCCACAGCGACACCCGCCAACTGCTTCTGCTCCGTCAGCGGAATACCGAGTTTCTCGAACGTGCGGAGCAGCTCCGGATCAACTTCATCCAGGCTCGCTTTCGTCGCTTTCTGTTTCGGCGCGCTGTAGTAGATGATGTTCTGGTAATCGATCTCAGGATATTTGAGATTGGGCCAGTGCTTCGGCTCCGTCATTGTCAGCCAATGCCGGAATGCTTTCAGACGAAACTCCAACATCCACTCGGGCTCGTTCTTCTTCTCCACGATCAGACGGATCGTATCTTCCGTTATCCCGCGTGGAATCATGTCCGACTCGATATCGGTTACGAAGCCGTACTTATATTCCTGTTTGGTTAAGAGTTCTGCTGTACTCATTAGCTTCCCATCATCCTACTGATTCTCGCTCTGCCGCCCTGCCTCTGGCCGGCCAAGACCCTGAATCTGGTGCAACGCCGCGTTAACATTCGCTTCCGTTCCCAACAATTGCGACAGCGTGATATCCGCGAGCGCGTTATCGACAATCTGGTGCAACTCGACAATCACCGGGCGAATGCCGCAGTCGCCCGTGTGAACGCAAGCGTCGAGCACTCCTGCGTAGCTCTTGCAATGAGACTCAGCCGGCTCACCCTCCAGCACCCGTATCACCTGGTTCAAGCGGATCTGCGATGCCGGCCGCACGAGCGAGTAGCCGCCCTTGGTGCCCCGTGTCGATTGAACCAGTCCGGCCTTGCTCAAGATCCACATCAGCTTGCCCGCGTTTGCGGTAGAAATTCCTTCAAGCCGCGCTAGTTGCGACAGTGTCAACGACTCGCCCATCACTTCGGCACGGGCTAATTGCAACAAGCAGCGCAGGCCGTATTCTTCTTGAGCTGATATCTTCATCGCGCGTCTAAATTATTCAACTGGTGCATCTTAAGCGATACCTTACTTTTAAGTCAAGATTCACTTCGGGTACACGGATGGCACGGATGAATCTGCGTCATCTTGTGTAATCTGTGGTTAAAGTTTGAAGTCGAAGTCGAGATACCCGGCGAGACGTACAGCTTTGCCTCCGAAGGTCGAAGGTGGGAACGTCCACCCACGAGCAGCTTCTTCCGCAGCTTTTCGAAGTAACATTGGGCCTTCGGAGTTCGTGATCCAAATCTTTCCATTTTCATCCACGATCGCAAACACTCGAACAGTGCCTGTCACGCTATGCGTCTTTGCCTGCGCTGGGTAGACCGGCGTCACGCGTTTGGTCTCACGGCCGTTGAGCGATCCGGTCGTGATCAGTTGTGGCTCGGGAGCCGACGTGTTTGTAGTAGGGAGCGGAGTTTGGACTGGCGCCGGATCCGGCTCGTTTGATGTGGCGCTTGGTTTCGTGGCGAAAGGATTGGGGATCCGGTTGGTGACTGCATCGAGTGCCGGCGAGCGGCCCAATGATGGCACCTGGTTTTGCGAAGCAGCCAGTTTCTCTCTCGCTATCAGGTATTCCGTCTGCCATTTGGCGCGATCGTCTTCATTCCGCGCGACCGACATGCGAATGCCAAGCACGTCTTCCTGAAGCGCCAGCGCATCGTAAGATCGACCCGCTTCTTTCGAAATCTCTGTCGCTTGCGCGATTACACGTTCTAACAAGCCGCGAACTCGTTCCAGATCAGTGTTTGCCTCGACCGGCAGATCGGTGTCACCGGGGTTGATGCCGTAACTCCGATAACGAGCCAGATGTGAACGAATGCCAATGATCGTTTGACCGGCCGCGGCAAAGTAAGTCCGCAGAGATTCATCCTTTTGCGCGGCGCGCTTTTGGAATGTCTCTTCCAGGAGGGACTGCGAGCGGCCATAATTTCCCTCTTCGAGATAAATGCCGAGCAACATCAAAGTCGTGACATTGCGCAGCGCGACGTCGTTAACGGACGCGCGGATGTTTTCCAGTTCAGCGGCGGCAGTTTGAAGCTGATGCACCGCGGCGAGTGCACGAGCACGATGAATCCGTTGCAAAACGGGATTGACGGCTGACGCGTCTTCAGCGGAGCCAGTAGATTGTCCTACCGCCAAAACGGTTGTGATTAGAATTAAAACTGTCGGGAGGATTAATTTGAAGTAGGGGCGAAAGTAAAAAGAACTCATCCAAGGCATTATGGCCGCATTGTCCCGAATGAAGCAAGAGTGGCCACAAAGAGGCGCAAAAAGCACAAAAAGGTTGGCGTAGCTCTCCTCATTTGTGCCTTTGTGCCTTTTTGTGGCTACTGCGAGCTTGAGGTGCCGAGGCTCTTGATGATCTTGTCGCGGAAGGCGCGGGCCTCGGTTTTGACGGTCGTTTCGTTCAGAGTTAACAAACGCCGGTTGCGCATCACGACGCGGCCATTGATGATGACGGTCTCGACGTCGGAGCCTTTGGTGGCGTAGACGAGATCGGAGTAAACGTTGTGAAGCGGAATCTGATTGAGCGTGTCGCGATTGATAACGAGGAGATCGGCACGCTTTCCTTTTTCAAGTGAACCGATCTCTTTCTCGAGATGCAGTGCCTGTGCGCCGCGAATCGTGGCTAGCTCGAACGCCTGTTGCGCAGAGATCACCTTCGGATCGCCACTAAATACCTTGTGCAGTTTCGCGACGGTGTCCATCTCCTCCCACATGTTCAAATCGTTGTTCGACGCCGCTCCGTCTGTGCCCAAACCCACCAACAAATTCTCCGTCAGCATCTTCGGAACAGGCGCGACACCCGCCGCGAGTTTCATATTTGACTGCGGATTATGGATTACACCAACACCGTGGCGCTTCAGGATGGCAATGTCCGTTCCCTGCGGCCAAACCACATGCGCCGCAATCACACGGTTGTTCAGGAAACCGATGCGGTCGAGATAAGCAACGGGACTAGCACCCTTATCTTTTACGCTATCGTCAACCTCGCGCTTCGTCTCCGCAATGTGTATGACGATGGGCGCACCGGTGCGATCGGCGAATGCGCGCGCTGCTTTGAGGTGTTGTTCTGAAACTGTGTACGGCGCGTGAGGTGCAATCGCCGGAATGATGAGTTCGTGCCCTTTCCAGCGAGCGACAAACTTCTCAACGTAGGCCATACCTTCGGCGTTGGTCTTGTTGTCAGCGACGGGAAAGTCGATGATCGTTTCACCCAACACTCCACGAACGCCTGCTTTCGCTGTTTCGTCGGCAATCGCGTCTTCGAAGTAGTACATGTCGCAGAAAGTGGTAGTCCCGCCGCGGATCATCTCGGCCAATCCGAGCCGTGTTCCGACGCGAACAAATTCCTCGGTCACGTTTTTCGCTTCCGCCGGGAAGATGTACTTCGTCAACCATTCCTGAAGGTCGAGATCATCGGCGAGTCCGCGAAACAGGACCATCGGAACATGCGTGTGACCGTTGATCAAACCCGGTGTAATGACCTTGCCTGCCGCACTGACTCTCTGCCGCGACGTGTAATCGCGCTCGATCTCCGCACGTGAACCGATGGCCAGAATGCGTCCATTCGAAACTGCAATACCACCGTCTTCTATGACCCGGCGCGTCTGGTCCATCGTCACAATAGTGCCGCCAAGCACCAGCAGATCGACTGGCTCAGCGCGCTGCCGTCGTGCTTGAGCGGCGGCGTCTGAAAGTGGGCTCGTTAAAATGGACATTAAAGTAAGTGCGATCAGCAAATGCTTTTGCATATTAGCTACTAATGAACACAGATGACATGAATTTATTTCTTGTTCAGGAAACGCGCATCGAACGCGCGCGGCAACAGATTGGCGATATGAAATTCCTCGCTCTTCCCGGCGAGATTCGCGAACACGATCGTCGCATCTCTCGCAAACTCCCAAATGATCTGGCGACAAGTTCCACACGGCGGCGTCAACGTTTCTGTGTCAGCGACGACAGCCATTTCGGTAAAATGCCTTTCACCTTCTGACAACGCCTTCCAGATCGCGACGCGTTCCGCGCAAACCGTCAAACCATAACTCGCGCTCTCGATGTTGCACCCGATGTAAACTTTTCCGTCATTGGTCCTGACTGCCGCCCCGACAAGAAAATTTGAAAATGGCGCCACTGATTGCAAGCGCGCACGCTTTGCGGCTTCAATCAATGACTCTAAGTCTTCGCTCAAAGTTGACCTCCAACCACGGAAAAAGCACTGGCCAGCCTCTCGCGAATTTTTCCGCTCAGCAAATCAATGCTTACAAGATTATGACCGCCCTCCGGAATGATGACGTCGGCGTGACGCTTCGACGGCTCGACAAACTGCATGTGCATCGGTCTGACGGTTGCCAGGTATTGCTCGATCACCGACTCGGCGGTGCGGCCGCGCTCGTCAATGTCGCGGCGCAACCGGCGAATGAAGCGAATGTCGTCAGGTGTATCAACAAAGACCTTGATGTCCATCTGCTCGAGCAAACGCGGGTCGGCGAAGATCAGGATTCCTTCGACGATCACGATGGGCTTGGGTTCAACGGTACGCGTTTCACTCAAACGCGAGTGGGTCTTGAAGTCGTAAAGCGGCAACTCGATCGGCTCACCAGACTTCAATCGTCGCACGTGATTCACGAGCAGTTCGTTATCGAGCGCATCCGGATGATCAAAATTCGCGAGGCCGCGGTAATCGCACGGAAGATCGGTGAGATTTCGGTAGTAAGAGTCCTGCTGAATAAAAACTACTTCGCTAGCGCTGACTGATTCAAGAATCCGATTTGCAACAGTGGTCTTGCCCGAACCCGTGCCACCCGAAATACCGATTATCATGCTCACTGGTAACCTACTTTTGACAGGATTTACAAGATTTTTCAGGATTTATCATGTGAATCCTGTTCAATCATGTAATCCTGTCCTCATACCCTTCGATTAATCGCGCCAATCACTTTCCGCAGTAACTCCGCAAACGTCTCACGCACACGATCGCCGGTGGCCATCACTTCTTCATGATTGATCGGCTCGTCGCCGATACCCGCCGCCAAATTGGTGATACATGAAATCCCGAGCACCTCGAGACCCATGTGCCGCGCGACGATCGCTTCCGGAACGGTGCTCATCCCAACCGCGTCCGCTCCGAGATTTCGCAGCAGGTGAATCTCAGCCGGAGTTTCATAACTTGGACCAGATAGACCACCGTAGATGCCGCGGCGTACTTCGACGCCGGCAGCCTTAGCCTCCTCTACAACCAGCTCCTGCAACTCAGGAGAGTAAACTGCCGTCATGTCCGGAAAACGTGGTCCAAAGCGTTCGTCATTTGGTCCACGCAGTGGATTGTCGCCCATTAAATTCAGATGGTCGCTGATCACCATCAACGCGCCCTGAGTGAGCTGCACGTTAATGCCACCCGCGGCGTTGGTCAGAATGAGCGTTTTGATTCCCAGCAGTTTGAAAGTGCGAATCGGAAAGGTGACTTCTTCAAACGAGTAGCCTTCGTAGTAGTGCACGCGGCCCTGCATCGCCACGACAGGAACGTTGTCTACTTTGCCAACTACCAACCGGCCTGCGTGACCCTCGGCAGTAGAACGTACAAATCCAGGTATCTCTTCGTAAGGTATACCGACAGCTTCGTTGAAGTCGTCGGCAAATCCGCCGAGGCCACTGCCCAGAACAATCGCGGTGCGTGGCTCCACACTTATGCGGGCCCTGATGACCCTGGTGGCATGTTCGGCGCGTTCGTATAGACTCGTGCTTGGCATTCGCTGAACCATTTCAACACCCCTGCCTACTTCTCTTTTTCATAGGGTATCCCCAAAGCGCGCGGTGGCCGGGACGATCCAATAAAACCCGCGAGCACCACGATGGTCAAGACGTACGGCACCATTTGAATAAATTGCACTGGAATATCTTCACCGGATGGCAATTTGAACACGCCTTGCATCTGAATCGAAACGGCTTCGGTAAACCCAAACAGAAAACACGCGAGCAGCGTCTGCACCGGGCGCCACTTTCCGAAGATCAAAGCAGCGAGCGCAATGAAGCCGCGCCCCGCGGTCATGTTTCTCGTAAACAATGACGACTGACCGATTGAAAGATAAGCGCCTCCCATGCCCGCGAGGATGCCGGCAATCAACACGCCCGAATACCTGATTGTGCCGACACTCACACCCGCTGCATCCGCAGCCTCAGGGTTTTCTCCGACAGAACGGAGTCGCAATCCGAAAGGTGTTTTGTAAACGACGTACCAGATCGCAATCACGAGTGCGATGATCGCCACCGCGATCACTACCGGCGACTGTGGCAAAAGGTGGTCCTTGGGAATTTGCGGAGTGGAGCCAGACGAGAGAAATATTGCGCCACTCAAAAATCCCGGTATGCCCAACATCAGGATATTGATCGCAGCTCCACTTACAACCTGATCCGCTTTGAATTTGATACAGCTCATCGCGTAAATCGCAGCAATGAAGAGACCGGCAATCATGCCTCCGAGCAAACCGATCCACGGACTCGCGCCACCCATTCCCAACCTCGTGTCAGCCGCGTAAGTAACCGCAGCGGCAGTGAATGCTCCCGCGAGCATCTTTCCTTCAAGAGCGATATTGATGACGCCCGATCGCTCGGAGAATAGACCACCCAATGCTGCGAGCACGAGTGGAGTGGCGAGTCGAATGGTTGACGCTACGAGTGAGATCGTGAAAATATCTCTCATAGGTTTTATGCTCTAACAGTTCCCGCGAGTCTTCTTCCTACAGCCCATTTAAAGAAAGCCTCAGCAGCTACGAAGAGAATGATGATGCCTTGCAACACCTGCACGATATCCTTTGTTACGTTCTCAGAAAAACCGTCAACGTAAATGCCGCCGTGTTGCAAGGCTGCGAATAACAACGCCGCGAGGATCACGCCCACCGGATGATTTCGTCCGAGTAACGCCACCGCGATTCCGGTAAAGCCATAGTTATCAGAGAAGCCGTCGTAGTAACGATAACGATAACCTAGCACTTCGTTGATTCCCACCATGCCTGCGAGTGCGCCTGAAACTGCCATCGCCAAAACGATCTGTTTGCGAACCGAAATACCGCCGTACTCGGCCGCGAAAGGATTACTGCCCGTAGCGCGGATCTCGTAACCCCATTTCGTTCGCCATAAAAACAGGTAGACAAGTAAACAGCACAATAGCGCGAGCAAGAACGCGATATTCAAAGGAATGCGCTCCGGAAGACCCGGAACAAACTTACCGAGCCGTGCGATGTGGGCGCCTTCGCCAATCATCGACGTTTGCAAGATCGGATCGCCCGGCACCTTGTAGTGATACTGCGTGAAGTAGCTGACGAGCGCGACGGCAATGAAGTTCAACATGATCGTGTTGATAACTTCGTGCGATCCAAAGCGCGCCTTCAGTACGCCTGGGATAGCTCCCCAGAAAGCGCCACTGAGTATCGCGGCCGCGAAACAGAACGGAATGAGGAGCCACGAAGTTAAGTTGGCAAAAGTGATTCCCACCCACGCAGTCGCAAAAGCAGCGATGTAGAGTTGGCCTTCGGCTCCGATGTTGAATAGTCCGCAGCGAAATCCAACAAGCACTGCGAGCCCTGTGAAGATCAACGGAGTCGCATGAAAGAGCGTGTAACCGATTCCGTCGGGCCACGAGAGCGCGCTGCCGAGGAGTAAGCGATAAGCATCGATTGGATTGTCGCCAACGAGCAATATGAGAATGCCGCCAACAATGAAAGCAGCCAACACGGCGATTAGAGGGAACAAAAGATCGCGGGCGAGTTTCGTCATTATAAATGTGCTAGTGCCTTCTGCTTTGCTCCGGAGGAGCAATATGTTTATAGCTCTCGAAACGCCAAATTTTTCGCTCCGATAGGAGCGACATGTTTCTTGAGACGCCTGCGAAGAACATCGCGCTCCTTTCGGAGCGCAATACGATTTTTATC
The DNA here is from genome assembly GCA_963826255.1 of uncultured Acidobacteriota bacterium. Classification (GTDB taxonomy): domain Bacteria; phylum Acidobacteriota; class Blastocatellia; order Pyrinomonadales; family Pyrinomonadaceae; genus PSRF01. The sequence goes on along the minus strand of CAWGWK010000002.1, from coordinate 1,434,137 downwards.
ATATTGCTATAAACATTCTGCTCCTCCGGAGCAAAACAAAAGACTCGACGCTCAGTGGCCGCGGGTCATCAACAATCCAATCTCTTCCAACGTCGCCACTTTCGGATCTACTTCACCAGCAATTCGACCGTCGTGAATGATCAGCAAGCGATCGGAAAGACTCGTCACTTCCTCGAGTTCGGCTGAGACGAGCAGGATCGCACACCCAGCATCGCGTAAACTCACCAACTGCCGGTGAATAAACTCAATCGCACCGATATCGACACCACGCGTCGGCTGCGACACCAGCAACAGCTTTGGATCGACGTGATACTCGCGTCCAATAATCAACTTCTGTTGATTACCACCGGAAAGAGCGCGCGCCGGAAGTGCAGCGTTTGGCGGCCGAACGTCGAACCGCTGAATGATTTCTCCAGCCCGCCGCTGTATCGCATTCTCGTCAAGAAAAACCCCGCCGGCCATCGCAGTGATAGGCGAACGGTAATGCACACCCAGTATCGAATTCTCTGCGAGACTAAAGTCCAACAATAGTCCGCGCCGATGCCGATCTTCGGGTATGTGAGCGATGCCGAGCTCACGACGGACACGCGCGCCCAGGGCATTGAGGTTTCTGCCTTCGAAGTTGATCTCGCCAGTCATCCGCGCGGGCTCGACCAGTCCCGCCAGCGCCTCAATCAATTCCGTCTGGCCGTTGCCTTCAACTCCCGCGATACCGACTATCTCACCACTGCGAACTTCGAACGACACGTCGTTCACGCGTTTCGCTCCGAAGATGTCTGCGACTGAAAGACTTCTGACTTCGAGTTGCGGCCTGCCGACCTCAGCATCGGGTTTTTCAACGCGCAGCAACACTTCACGGCCAACCATCAAGCGCGCGAGTTCGGCGGCATTCGTTTCCTTTGTTTGCACACGTCCGACGACCTTGCCGTCGCGCATGACGGTGACTTCGTCGGAGATCGCGAGCACTTCGGAAAGCTTATGAGTGATGATGATTACGGTTTTGCCCTGCTGTCGCATGCGACGAAGAATCGCGAAAAACTCTTCGACTTCCAGCGGTGTTAAGACGGCAGTGGGCTCGTCGAGGATGAGCAGACGCGCGTGGCGATAGAGTGCCTTCAACAATTCGACGCGCTGTTGTTGGCCCACCGATAAATGTTCGATTGGTTCGTTGGGATTGACAGCGAGTTTGAACTCTTCCGAGAGTTGTCTGATTTGCGCTGCCGCGCTTTTTAGATCAAGCGCCAGATTTGACCCTGGTTCGGCGCCGAGCACGATGTTCTCGGCGACAGTCATAGTCTCTACGAGCATGAAGTGCTGATGGACCATGCCGATACCGAGTGCGATCGCATCGTGAGGTGATTTGATGTCGCGCACCTGGCCGTCCACGAGAATCTCACCGCTGTCCGCAGTGTAGAACCCGTAAGCGATGCGCATCGCGGTTGACTTACCCGCGCCATTCTCACCGACGATGGCATGGATCGTTCCCGGCTTTACAACGATGTCGACCTGATCGTTGGCCAGGACATCACCGAATCTTTTAGTTATTTGTCGGAGTTCAAGCATTTTTAGACCACAGATGAACACGGATGATTACGGATTATGATCCGTCTTCATCCGTGTAATCTGTGGTTAACTCCCCATCGCATCCGTTACTTTAATCTCACCAGCAATGATCTTCTTCTTAGCTTCTTCTGCTTGCTGAATTGCTTCGGGAGGTACGAGGTCTTTGTTGTGGTCGTCCATCGCGTAGCCGACACCGTCCTTCTCCAAACCAAAGACGTGCAGGCCCGGTGAGAAGCGACGGTTAACCACGTCCGTGACGATGTCGTACACCGCGTTATCGACGCGCTTTACCATGCTCGTGAGCACAAAACCAGGCTTGACCATGTTCTGGTTCGAGTCCACACCGATCACAAAATGCGTCGCGCGGCCGTTCTGTTTCCCCTGTTGCTCAACTGCGTCGAAAGCTCCCAGTCCGGAATTGCCCGCGGCAGTGAAGATCACGTCAGCACCTTTGCCAATCTGGGCCAGCGAGAGTTCTTTGCCTTTACCAGGATTGTTCCACGCGCTGTCAGTTACACCGACGTAGTTCGCGATCACACGAATATTGGGATTTACAGACTTGGCGCCTTCTTCGTAGCCCTTGGCGAAGCGATGAATCAGACCGATATCCATGCCGCCGAGAAAACCGATCGTGCCCGTGCGTGAAGCCTTCGCGGCGAGAATGCCGACGAGAAACGAGCCTTCATGCTCCTTGAAAACCAGAGACGCGACGTTTGGTAATTGACTTACGCCATCGATGATCGCGAACTGAATGTTTGGATAGTCTTTCGCAACCTGCTCCATGATCGGGGCCTGAGCAAAACCGACTCCGATGATCAGATCAAAGTTTCGTTCGGCGAACGCGCGCATGGCCGGCTCGATGGCGTTTGGCGTGCCGGGTTCGATATCGCGCAGGACGATGGGCAGATCCTTGGCGGCACGTTGCACACCTTCCCATGCAGCAGCGTTGAAAGAGCGATCGTCCTTTCCGCCGATGTCAAAAACAATTCCGACCTTAATCTTTGAAGGGTCTTCGGCAGCGGAGCTTCCACCGCAGCCCGAAAGGACTAGGGTCAGCAATACCAGCCACGCCGTAAGGATTAAAATCTTTTTTTCTCCCGCAAAGGAGCAAAGGCGCAAAGGAAAACCGGCAAGTAGTCTTTGCGCCTTTGCGCCTTTGCGTGAGTAGTTCTTTTCTTTCATTCGTTAATAATTTCCTTCACCAACTTCAAAGGCTCTGCCGGCGTTTGATCGCCAATGTGATACGCAGCCTGGATTCGGTGCGCGGCCTCTTCAGCCGCGGAAGCGTCGGCGCAGTACACCGTACCGATTGCCTCGCCCGCCGCAACCTGATCACCTAACTTCAACTCGGAAGTAAAACCGACCGTGGGATCCACTGTGTCTTCGATGCGCACGCGCCCGCCGCCGATTGCCGCGATCGCGTGTCCAATCTCCGTGGTATCGACTCGTGTAATGAAGCCAGAGCGCGGGGATTCTACCTTAACCGTTTCTCTTACCAAAGGCAGAAAATCATGCGGCGCATCGCAAACACGAGGGTCGCCGCCTTGTGCCGCAATGTTGCTTCGCAGGCATTCGAGTGCCTGGCCCGAATCCAACACTTCTTCCAGACGGTCGCGGGCCGCTTCGATAGTTTGGTTGACATTCGCCAACAGAAGCATGTGCGCTGAGAGTTCGAGCGATAAGTCGAGCACGGGTCGCGCGGCATCATTTGCTTCACCGCGCAGGAGACGGACGCACTCCTCAACCTCGAGCGAGTTTCCCACGGCGCCGCCAAGCGGCTGGTTCATGTCAGTCAATAACGCACGCGTCTTGATGCCGCAGGAGTTTCCAGTGCTCACCAGCGCGTGGGCCAGGTCTCTGGCTCGTGCTTCTTCACGCATGAACGCGCCGTTACCAACCTTCACATCGATGATCATCGCGTCGAGACCGGCGGCCCCTTTCTTCGAAATAATCGAGGCGACGATCAACGGTATAGCTTCGACTGTCGAAGTAGCGTCACGCAGCGCGTATATCTTTTTGTCCGCCGGAGCGATTTCCGCAGTCTGTCCTGCCATCGCATAACCAACCTGGTCCAACACCTGCTTGAACTCAGTAGTGCTCAGGTTAACGCGATACCCGGGAATCGATTCGAGTTTATCGAGTGTTCCACCTGTATGGCCCAGACCACGACCCGAAATCATCGGCACACACACGCCACACGCTGCCACAAGCGGAGCGATAATTATCGACGTCTTATCGCCGACACCACCGGTTGAATGCTTATCTGCTTTTGGTTTGGGAATGTCGGAGAAGTCGAGGATGTTGCCGGAGTTAAGCATTGCTTCGGTCAACGCCTGCTGCTCTTCTCGATTCATACCATTCAGGTAAATGGCCATGAGCAGCGCACTGATCTGGTAGTCGGCAATACGACCGTTGGTAACGCCGCCGATGAAGAAGTCGATCTCTTCACGCGTTAGACTGAGCCCGTCTCGTTTTTTCCGTATGACGTCCTGTGGTCTCAAGCTGCTTTTTCCTTAGTTGCTCTCCATCAGAACAGCGGCCTGAGCGGTCACAGCGAGCCCCTGCCCCACCGCATCGAGTCCTTCGCCGGTCTTTGCTTTCACACTCACGCAGCCGGTATCGACTCCCAATACTCCCGCGATGTTTTCGCGCATGGAGTTGACGTAGGTCCTGAGTTTTGGTGTCTCCAGCAAAATTGTCGAGTCAACGTTGACTACATGTAGACTGCGTTCGCGGGCCAACCACATCACCCGCGAAAGCAATTCAAGACTGTCGGCGCCGCTCCATTGCGGATCCTTATCGGGAAAATGGACTCCTATATCACCTTCACAAAGCGCGCCAAGAATGGCATCGGCAATCGCGTGACTCAGCGCGTCCGCATCTGAGTGGCCCTCGGCGCCGCGATCGGAAACAATGTGCACACCACCCAGCACGAGCGGTCGCCCTTCAACAAGACGATGAGTGTCAGTACCGATACCGATTCGCAGCATACTGTGCTTTACTCTTTAGGCTCCGGGAGGAGCCGAATGCTTATAGTTTCCTCACGCCGGAGCGATTGCGCTCCGAAGGAGCGCCATGTGTGAACTGGAACGACCCTATAAACGTGTGCTCCTCCGGAGCAAGAACTATTGTCCGTGCAAGAGCGTTTCCGCAATCGCAAGATCTTCAGTTGTCGTGATCTTGATGTTTCTGCTGCTGCCCTCAACAATGCTCACCGGCTGTCCGAGTTGCTCCACCAACGCGCTCTCATCCGTCAACGATGGATCGTTTACATCAGCGCGCTGGTACGCCTGCCGCAGCAACTCATATTGAAAGCACTGCGGTGTCAGAGCACGACGCAATACACCACGATCAAGTGTCTTCACTACCGCACGATCACTAACCTGCTTAACGGTGTCGGTGACAGGCGCAACGAGAATCGCTGCGCCATCAGATTGCGCCGCCGCAATCGTGCTCTCGATCTCACCAACAGTCACAAACGGACGAACACCATCGTGTACCGCAACGATCTCCGCCGTCGCCGATCTGATCGCCATCAACCCACGCTTGACCGAGTCGGCCCGTGTCGCTCCTCCGGGAACAACACGCGTGAGTTTTTTCAGTCCGTACTTCCCCGCCATTGAAAGGAAGCCCGCAGACTCTTCTGCGGGCAGGACGAGGATCACTTCATGAATACTGTCACACTCCTCGAACGGTTTGAGTGTGTGAAAAATCACCGGCGTTCCTGCGAGTAGCAGAAACTGCTTCGGCCGATCGCTCGCCATCCGGGTACCAGCGCCGGCGGCAGCAATAATCGCGATGTTCATGAAGAGAAAGGAATCGTAGACAGGCGTGCGGCGTCAACTCTCGGTAATTGGCTCGCTTTCAGAAATACGCACCGGAGCTGGTCCAGTACTACGCGAATCCCTCGCTTGACGTCGCGAAGCGCCGTTGGTGCGGTGAATATCGCTGTGTCCGCCATTTTCCGCTTCTTCCCAGAGACGGCCGAAAATCATCTTGCCGGCAGTTGTTTGCAACACGCTGGTCACTGCGATATCGGCGTTCTTGCCGATCAAACGTCGCGCGTTATCAACTACCACCATCGTGCCATCGTCGAGATAGGCCACGCCCTGATTGTATTCCTTGCCTTCCTTCAGGATGAAAACCCTCATTGCCTCGCCTGGGAGTACGACTGGCTTGAGCGCATTTGCCAACTCATTAATATTGAGCACGCTGACTCCGCGTAACTGTGAGACCTTATTCAAGTTGAAATCATTCGTGACGATCACCGCGTCGAGCTGTTTGCCGAGCTCGATCAACTTAAGGTCCACTTCGCGCACAGAAGGAAAGTCAGTCTCTACGATTTGAATGTCGAGCGAGCTGTTGTTCTGTAGCCGGTTGAGCATGTCCAGACCTCTCCGGCCACGTTGGCGCTTGGATGAGTCAGGTGAGTCAGCTACCTGTTGCAACTCGCGAAGGATGAACTGCGGGATAATTAATGAGCCGGTCAAAAAACCTGTCTCGGCCACGTCGGCGATCCGCCCATCGATGATAACAGACGTGTCCAGGATCTTGAGATCGCGACGGGCCACTTTGTCACTGAAGATTCCGCCCAATGCGGAAAGGTCGAGATAGTCGCCTTTTGCAGCACCGACCATCAACCCAACGTACGCCATAAAGAACGTCAGCGACAGGGTTAAAAAAGTCTTCATGCCTGCATCAAGTGCGGTTGATTCCTGTCAACTGATTAAGGAGCCGATCAGATAGGCACCGATAATTCCAAGGATCGAGCCGACGGCAGCGCCGATCAGAGTCTTGAGAGTAGCGCGACGAATCCGCAGCTCAAAGATAATGATACAGAGGGCGATCAACGCGCCGATTGCTGCTGAAATCCATGGGTCATCGCCGACGGGTACAAGCTTGTATCCCGCTATCACCAGGACCGCGGTAAATATAACCCGTATTAGGATGACATCGGCGTGCATGTTGAAGGCATACTACCACGCCAATATCCGCAGCGTCACTACGGAACTGAGCGCGGTCCATTCTGCAATCGCGTGATTACCGATTCCTTAATTTGGTAATTGGAAATCGGTAATTGGCGATCTCTGTCTAAGTTGTTTACTTATACCGGTAGGTAATTCGTCCGCGCGACAAGTCGTAGGGCGACATCTCAACACTAACGCGATCGCCAACCAGGATCCGGATCCGGTTCTTACGCATCTTGCCGGAGATGGCTGCCAATACCACATGTTCGCTGTTGTCGAGACGCACCTTGAAAAAGGCGTTGGGCTGCTTGTCGATGATTACGCCCTCCGCCGGGATTAGATCTTCTGCTGCCAATCAGTTTCTCCTTGGAATAGGGGGTTAGTACTAGTTCGAAGCGACAGGACAATACCACATAGTCGAGTGCTAAGTACAAAGCACAAAGCTCATATTTCAGCTATCGGCTGATGCTCCGTTAGGAGCATGATGTTAATAGAATCCTCTTAACCACACATGCGCTCCTATCGGAGCGCAATGTATCCGGGGGTTGGAATCTATAAACATGCGACTCCTCCAGAGCCGGCTGATGCTCCGCTAGGAGCATGATGTTTATAGATTCTCTAGGCCCACACATAGCGCTCCTATCGGAGCGCAATGCATCCGGTGTTGGAATCTATAAATATACGGCTCCTCCGGAGCCGGCTGATGCTCCGCTAGGAGCATGATGTTTATAGATTCTCTAAGCCACACATCGCGCTCCTATCGGAGCGCAATGTATCCGGGGGTTGGAATCTATAAACATGCGGCTCCTCCAGAGCCGGCTGATGCTCCGCTAGGAGCATGATGTTTATAGATTCTCTAGGCCCACACATAGCGCTCCTATCGGAGCGCAATGCATCCGGTGTTGGAATCTATAAATATACGGCTCCTCCGGAGCCGCAAACCTCATCCGACGTCAAAGCTCAAGGGTTTTTGAACTTGTTCAAAAATTTCTTGACAGCACCTCGAGCCAGGCGTACCCTGCCTATGGTTGAACGTGTTCAAATCAGCTAAAGGAGGCTGACCATGACAATCGGAATAAGCACATACCTGATTTACCTGACCATCAGCATCGCGCTGACCGTCTGGGTAGCTCGCACCCTCCACAAAAACGGACGCGTCTTTCTCGTCAACGTCTTCCATGGCAACGAAGCCCTCGCCGATTCCGTCAATCACCTGCTCGTCGTCGGCTTTTACCTCATCAATTTCGGCTACGTCAGCCTGGCGCTGAAGCTCGGCTACGCTGTCGACACTGCGGAGCAAAGTATCGAAGCTCTCTCCGTGAAAATAGGCATGGTGCTTCTCGTCCTAGGCGGGATGCACTTCTTCAATCTCTTCGTTTTCAGCCGCATGCGCCACCGCTCAACACTGCACAATCATCCGCCGGTGGATCCGGATGCTTTCACCGCTACTGCCGTCCAGCAGGAGGCCTGAGCCATGCTAGCCCTAACCGTGCTTTACGATCCTGAGTGTGGCTTGTGCAGACGCGCACACGAGTGGCTCGCGGAACAATCGAAGATCGTCGAGCTCAACTTCGTGCCCTGCGCTTCTGATGAAGCGCGAAAGCGCTATCCACAACTCAATCACGATCTGACGAAGAAGGATCTGACAGTGGTGACTGATGCCGGCGCCGTCTACTTCGGTTCGAAAGCGTGGTTGATGGTCCTGTGGGCACTCGTGAAATATCGCGACTGGGCCTATCGCCTGGCTTCGCCGGAGCTGTTGCCCACTACGAAACGAGTCGTTTCCCTGATTTCTCAGAATCGTTACCAGATCAGTCGAGCAGCCGGACTCAACAGGTAACCAGGATGAATGCGACGCACAAAAAGAAGGCCACGAAGACCATCAAAGGCGATCAGACCAGGGCGCTGATCCTGGAAACTGCTCTCGACATGTTTCGCGAGCGTGGGTACGACGAAACCACAATGCGCGCCGTCGCCAAAGAGGCCGGCGTGTCACTCGGTAACGCTTATTACTACTTCCGCTCGAAGGAATACCTGATTCAGGCCTTCTATCAACGTCTGCACGATAGTCATCTCGCCGCTGCACTGCCTGCGCTCGAAAATGAGAAAACACTGAAAACACGCCTGCTGACGGTGATGCGGACCAAGATCGACACGATGAAACCGTATCACCAGTTTGCGGGCGTGCTTTTCAAAACTGCGGCCCATCCGCAAAGTCCACTAAATCCGTTTTCGGATGAATCTGATCCGGTTCGGGAGGCGAGCATTCAGCTTTTCGACAAGGTACTGGACGGCGCAAAAGTACGAATTCCAAAAGACCTGCGAGCTGAGTTGCCTTACCTGCTGTGGCTCTATTCGATGGGGATCGTTCTGTTTTGGATTCACGATCCATCGACAAAGCACCGGCGCACGTATCGGCTCATCAATCACACGGTGGACCTGCTCGATAAGTTGATCCATCTGGCCAGCAATCCCTTCATGCGACCGTTGCGCAAACAGGCGTTGCGGCTGGTGGATGAGCTGCGTGAGGCGGCTGAGTCGCTTGACGATGATCCTGGCGAAGCTGCCTGAAGCTTGAGAGGTTCAGGTTACGTGGATTCCTGACTTCGCTGGTTATTCTGCTGTGGGGGCCAAATGACTGACCCCGTCCTCACTTTATTGTTTACTATCGACGGTGCGCTGGTTTACTGCTCGAGGGCTGCTAAGAAAGGATTCGAATCTTGAGTTTACAAGTATTCGACGTTTGGAGTTGGCGGGGCACGATTGGTCGAGCGCGTTACCTCGCAACCGGTCTGGTCCTACTCGCTATAAAACACAATATCGATCGTTTCTTAGCCGCTGCGTATGGCTATCCCTGGAGCATTTTTAATTACTGGGTATTCGACAGGCCGCAAGGCATCGAGGGGATCACGCCGCGAGAAGCTAACTTCTATGCATCCCTGGTGGCGGTTGCATTACCCTTCATTTGGGTCGGTACGGTGCTGACCCTGCGGCGGCTTAGAGACGCAGACTTGCCCCTATGGCTTGTCATCTTTTTCTTCCTGCCATTTCTTAATCTGATCTTTTTCATAATTCTCGCAGCAATTCCATCGAGCCTGTCACTTGATAGACGATCGAGCTTCTCTTCAAGAGCCGGCCGGCTGATCCCGGAAAGCGAATTTGGCAGCGCTGTAGTGGGAATATTCGCCACAGCAATACTCGCCGTGCTGGTAACTGGGTTCAGCGTCAACAATCTCGGCAATTACGGCTGGGGGTTATTCGTTGGTATTCCGTTTTTTCTGGGATTGAACTCAACTTTGATCTATGGCTTTCACCGGCCACGATCGCTCATTAAATGTCTTCTGGTGGCAAGTCTTGCAACGGCATTGGTCGGGCTGGCGTTGTTTTCTTTGGCGGTCGAGGGCATCGTCTGCCTCACGATGGCTTTCCCGCTCGCTATCGTTCTCGCATTGTTTGGCAGTTTAGTCGGCTTCGTGCTTCAGCAGCGGCCGTCCTTTTCGCCAAATACTTTGCGCGTCGTTTCATTGGGATTCTTTTTAATGCCCGGACTCGTTTTACTTGAATATAGTTCGGGTGAAACTCCTCCACTCTATGCCGTCAAATCGTCTGTCATTATCAAAGCCGATCGGCAGACTGTTTGGGCTCATGTGGTTTCGTTTTCACAACTGTCACCACCCACGGAATTAATGTTCAAGACAGGAATAGCCTATCCGATTCGCGCCGAGATCAGTGGCCACGGCGTCGGCGCAGTGCGACATTGCGTATTCTCGACGGGTGCATTCGTCGAACCCATCACTGTGTGGGACGAACCCCATCTCTTGCGATTTGATGTTACTGCCCAACCGCCGACCATGGAGGAGTTGTCCCTCTACAGCGATTTGCGACCCCCGCATTTGGAGAACTACTTGATTTCGCGACAAGGACAGTTTGAACTGAAGTCTTTGCCGGACGGTACTACGCTGCTGGAGGGAACAACCTGGTACCAAAACCGGTATTGGCCGGCAGCGTATTGGCATTTGTGGTCTGACTACATTATTCACCGCATTCACAAAAGAGTTCTGCTGCACATCAAGTCTCTCGCTGAATCTGCGTAATCTGTGGATATACTCTGCCGCGAATGGTTCGCATCGCAATCATTGGCGGGGGCATCGGCGGTCTAACGACTGCTCTCGCTCTCAAAGAATTCGGATTCGAATCTGTGGTTTTCGAACAGGCTCCGGCACTACTCGATGTCGGTGCGGCGATCGCCATCTGGCCCAACGCGATGCGCGTTCTCGAACGGCTGAACATAGCTGACAAGGTTCTCGAGAAAGCCGGCGTGATGCGCGAGATACGATGGCTGGACCAGAACGGCAAGTTAATTAACCGCGTTTCAATTTCGGAAACCACCGCCTCATCTCCCGCTGTCGCACTTCACCGTGCTGACTTGCAAAGCACTCTACTTCACGCATTGGCGCCCATCCATCTCGGAAACACTTTTGTTGATTACATTGAACGAGGCGATAAAGTGATCGCCAACTTCGCAAATGGCCACTCGATAAAGGCAGACTTCCTGATCGGCGCTGATGGCATTCACTCGCGCGTGCGCGCTCAATTGATAAACGACGGTAAGCCGATCAATCGTGGATACACTGTCTGGCGTGGGATATCTCCGTCGCTTCCGACAGCAATTCCCACGACGACTGCAATCGAGATTCACGGACGTGGAAAGCGATTCGGTATTGGTCCGGTTGGACTGGGCCGCGTTGGCTGGTGGGCTTCAGCAAACGACTCAGATTCAGATCAACTGTTGCACTTATTCGACGGTTGGTATCCACCGGTGCTCGAGCTAATCGAATCGACGCCCTCATCTTCGATACTAAAAACATTCGCGTTCGATCGTCCTGCAAACAAAAGCTGGGGCAGCGGACGAATGACTCTGTTGGGCGACGCGATTCATCCAACGACACCAAATCTTGGCCAAGGCGGCTGCCTCGCGATGGAAGATGCGATGGTGCTGGCGCGATGCTTTCAGAAATACGGCGCGACTGAAGAGGCATTACGAAACTACGAACACTGCCGCTACCAGCGCACCACAACCGTCAGCAGGTACTCGCGTTATTACGGAAACATTGGACAGGGGGAAAACCTGTGGGCCAGCGGTTTACGAAAAACCGCCCTCGCACTCGCCCCCGAAGCATTAACCCGTCGTCTAATGCAGATCGTCTTCGACTACGACGCCACAAAAGCCACCGTTTAGAGTTCAGCCTTTAGGCTGCTCTTTCGACAGACAAGCTTGAACTCTGAACTGACGTTCTTGCACTATAATCCCGCTAAGTCTCACGACGGCAGGTAGACAATATGACCCAAAACACTCCCGCAGCATTCATGAGCTACACCCACTCGGATGATCAGTATGGACATCTCACAACCTTGCGCGAACGATTTAGCCATGAGGTGCGCATGCAGATCGGGATAGAGTTTCCGATCTTTCAGGACAGGAAAGACATTCAGTGGGGGCAGAACTGGCGATTACGCATTGATAATTCGCTGGATCAAACAACTTTTCTCATTCCTATCATCACGCCCAGCTTCTTCAACAGCAAGGCTTGCCGCGACGAACTTACGCGTTTCATTGAGCGAGAGAAGAAGTTAGACCGCACCGATCTGATCTTACCGGTTTACTATGTGGACACCACTCTTCTGAATGACGCTGAGTTGCGCGCAACCGATCCATTGGCCGAAGTGATTGCCTCGCGGCAGTATGCAGACTGGCGGGAGTTGCGCTTCGAGCCTTTCACCAACCCGCAGGTGAGTAAGATGTTGGCGCAACTCGCTGTGCAAGTACGAAATGCGCTCCCACGTGTTCAGCCGACCAAGGAAGCTCCTGCTAAGACCCGTGCTGCTCCGAAAGCTCAACCCAGTGCTGCAATGAAAGGCGAAAGCAGCGAGCAACTTACAGAAAGTCCAACGGCCAAAAAAGAGCCGCCAACCCGCATTGTTGATCCCATGCATCGCGGAGACTTCGCCACTATCAAAGAAGCAATCAATGCCGTCGAACCCGGAACCAGAGTTCTTGTCCGGCCTGGGCTTTATCAGGAGGGTTTAGCTATAGATAAACCGCTCGAAATAATCGGTGATGGCGAGCCGGGCGATGTCGTCATTCAGGCCGCCGGCATGCACGTCGTTCAGTTTCAGACAACAATGGGGCGCCTAGTCAACCTGACATTGCGACAGATGGGCGGGGGCAAATATCATTGTGTTGACATCGCACAGGGGCGGCTTGAACTGACAGACTGTGACATCACTAGTCTAAGCCTCGCGTGCGTAGGCATACATGGTGGTGCCGACCCAAGACTGCGGCGCAACCGTATACACAGCAGTAAGGATGACGGAGTTCTCATATATGAGAATGCCCAAGGCACACTTGAGGATAACGATATTTTCGCGAACACCTTCTCTGGGGTGGAGATTAAAGACGGAGCAGACCCAACGCTGCGCCGCAACCGCATTTATAAGAGTAAAGCTGGGGTAAAGGTGCACGCAGGCGGCCAAGGTACGCTTGAAGATAATGATATCTTCGGCAACGCTTTCTCAGGAGTGGAGATCCAGGACATGGGCAATCCAACGCTACGCCGCAACCGCATCCACGACGGCAAACAATGTGGGGTGTACGTGTACAAAGGGGGCCAAGGCACGCTTGAGGACAATGACATATTCAGTCACGATTCTTCGGGGATAATTTCACATGATGGCGGCAATCCGATGGTTAGCAACAATCGGATCAATAAAAATGGTCATTACGCGGTCTGGGTCCACGAAAAGGGGGCTGGCACGTTCGAGAATAACGACCTCACTGACAACGTTAAAGGGGCATGGTTCATCAGTGAGGATAGCCAAGCAAACGTCACGCGCATTAACAACAAAGAATAGTATCCACAGATTACACAGATAAATCTGCGTAATCTGTGGATTGCCTTAATTGCTCGGGGCTGGTGAAGTCGAAACAGGATTGCCTTCGATGTCGATGATCGTGATGGGCGCGATGTTTGTGGCTTTCAACGCAGACTCCACCGCCGATCGATCTCCTACGATCACGATCGCCAGATGATTCAAGTCGATGTATCGCTTCGCCACGCGCAGCAGATCTTCTTTCGTCACCGCTGACACGTTCTTCGCGTACGTTTGATAGAAATCGTCCGGCAACCCCTGCACTATTAATGAAGTGATCGCACTGCTAATTGCCGATACGGAAGCAAAACGCTGTGGCAGTCCCTGGATCAACGATTCCTTCGCCGTCGTGATTTCTTCATCCGTGATCGGCTTCTCGCCCACGATTCCTTTTAACTCCTTCATAAACTCGATCAATGCAGCGTCAGTCTTCGCGGAAAAGATCGATCCGCCCGCGCGGAACGCGCCCGGCCCTTTACCGTAACTGAAACCCGAGTTCACGCCGTAGCTATAACCCTTCTGCTCTCGAATGTTCGCATTGAGTCGTGACTGAAACTGTCCACCGAGAATCGTGTTCAGCACCTGAAGCGCAAAATAGTCAGGCGTGTTTCGCGGTGGGCCAGGCAGTCCAATATTAACTACCGACTGCGCGGCTCCAGGCTTATCAACCAAATAGATCTTCGCGGGCTGGAGCTCGGGCAGCTTTGGATAATCGAACGACGGCTTAGCGCCGGCTTTGGCCCATGCAGCCAAACCTTTTTCTACCGAAGCTTTAACCTTCGCCGGTGTAACGTCGCCTACGACAGTGATGATTGCACGTCCCGGTTGAAAGTACGCTTTTTGAAAAGCGACAACGTCATCACGTGTGATCGCTTTCACTGAAGTCTCGGTGACGCGTTGACCGTAAGGATGCGAATCGCCGTAAAGAATCTTCGCAAATACCTGAGAGCCGACGACGACGGGCTGATCCTTCGCTTGTGTCAGGCTAACCAACGTTCGACCGCGCAATCTTTCAAGTGCATCCGCCGGAAAAGTTGAATTCAGCATCATGTCGGCGAGGATCGCGAGCGTGGCGTCGAAGTTCTTTGCCGTGGAGACAAAGCCAACCGATCCTTCTTCACCGCCGATGCCCGCGTTCACACTCGTTCCGAGCAGTTGCAGCGCGTCTGAAATTTGATCGCCGGTCTTCGTTGCGGTTCCTTCCGTCAGCATGGACGCAGTAGCTGCGGCAACGCCACGCTTCCCCGCAGGTTCAAACTGATTAGAACCACCAAGGAACGTGATCGTAAAAGAAACCAAGGGTAAACTATGACGCTCTGACACGATCAACGTCGCACCGTTTGCCAACTGAGTCTTGGTCCACGAGGGAACGCGCAACACAGGAGTTGGACCAGGAGGCGGAACTTTCGTGCGGTCGAGTGGCTGCTGCGCGAGCGTCGCAATGTTCGCCAGACTAATTATAACTGCCGCTGCCAGCGCCACAGCTTTGTTGTGTTGTTTCATGATCTACCTCCTCGTCGACTTTCGATGACCACACTGACTACTTCGCTTTCGGCAGCTTTGGAAGCCTGATCTTTTTTGCCCTTCGGCACCACGCTCAGCACGACACGAGAACGGGTTAGATACTGATTCGCAACGCGCCTAACATCGGCAGCAGTAACAGCCAGCGTCTTTTGATAATCAGTACTGAAGTGACCCGGATTACCGAAGAACACCGCGCCGCTGATCAGTTGATTCGCTTTGCCCAGATTCGATTCCAGGCCGCGTAAGAAATTTAGCTCGAGTCCGCTCTTCGCTTTCTGCAACTCTTCCGCTGTCGGACCTTCACTGACAAATTTTTGAATCACTTGATCGACAGCAGCTTCGAGGTCGGTAAGCGTGGCCTCAGGCCGCGGAATGACGGTGACTTGAAACACTCCTACGTCCTCGGCCGAGTTTTGAAAAGCAAACACCTGCGATGCCTTTTGCGAATCGTAGACAAGCGCTTTCGTCAAACGCGCCGTGCGCGAACCCGAAAGAATTGAACTCATAACCGACAGCGCATAGTCGTCATCGTTTTTGAATCCGACAGTGGGCCATTGAACGTAGAGCCGCGGCACCTGCACGCGATCTTCGTAGACCAGACGCTTGCTGGCATCCAACTTGCCGAGCGCCACTGTTGGTCGTTGTACGGGCTGGCCTTTCGGAAGGTCGCCGAAGTATTTCTCGATCCAGGCTTTCGCTTGCGCCGGATCGAAGTCTCCGACTACTGCAAGCGTCGCGTTGTTTGGCGCATAGTAGAGTCGAAAGAAAGCTTTAACGTCCTCCTCGGACGCAGCACTCAAATCAGCCATCGAACCGATGACCGGCCACGAATACGGATGGCCCTTGGGATACATTGCAGCGGAGAATATTTCTCCCACTCGACCGTACGGTTGGTTGTCGTAACTCTGCCGCCGCTCGTTTTTGACAACGTCGCGCTGCGCGTTGAGCTTGGCGATGTCGAGCTTGTCGAGCAGAAATCCCATACGATCCGATTCCAACCACAACGCCGACTCGAGATAGTTGGAAGGAATCGTTTCGAAGTAGTTGGTACGGTCGTTGTTTGTCGTACCGTTATTACCTCCGCCGACGCCCTCTGTGAGTTTGTCATGCAACCCGTAGGGAACGTGACCGGAGCCTGTGAACATCACATGCTCAAACAAGTGCGCAAAACCGGTGCGGCCAGGCATCTCGTTTTTAGATCCGACGTGGTACCAAACGTTAACGGCAACGGTCGGCGTGGTCCGGTCCATGGACAAGATCACCGTGAGACCGTTTGAGAGTTTGTAAGTTTCGAATGGGATTTGGAGATCGGCAGCCTTCTGACCCAACAACGGTTGGAATAGCGAGATAGTCAGAAGCAGGGCCAGCGCTGACAGTATTCTTCGTTTATTAGTCACAACAACTCCTTTCGCTTATGGCGATTTCGCGAGCAAGGCAGGAGAAGATTTTGCCACAGATTGACGCGGATGAACACGGATCACATCCGTATTCATCCGCGTCAATCTGTGGCAAAATTTCGGATCATGCAAGCCATTCAAGTTTCCAAGGTGGGTGGGCCGGAAGTGCTCACTCCTGTTGACCTGCCGGTGCCATCTCCAAAACCAAATGAAGCCGTGGTTCAGATCAAGGCTGCCGGCGTGAACTTCATCGACGTTTACTTTCGCGAAGGCCGGTACCCGACTCAACTTCCTTTCGTGAACGGACAGGAAGCCGCCGGCGTTGTGACCGAAGCCGGCAGTGAAGTAAGAACGTTGCAGCGCGGCGATCGTGTTGCTTACACGAGCGCGTTAGGAAGTTATGCTGAGTACGCCGCGGTTCCGGCGAGTCGCTTAGTAAAAATTCCGGCCGAGCTGGACTTTGAACAAGCGGCTGCGGCAATGCTTCAGGGCATGACGGCGCATTATCTTTTGTACAGCAGCTACAAATTGCAAAAGGGCGAAACCGCTCTCATACATGCCGCGGCCGGTGGCGTGGGACTGCTGCTGGTCCAGATGGCGAAAAAGATCGGTGCGCGCGTAATTGGCACGGCAGGAACGCACGACAAGGTTCAACTCGCGCGCGCTGCGGGCGCTGATGAATGCATCGTTTACACAGAGAGCGACTTCGAGATTGAAACGAAACGACTGACGGACGGTCAGGGTGTGCACGTTGTTTACGACGGCGTGGGTAAAACTACGTTTGACAGAGATCTCAACGTGCTTCGACCGCGCGGCTACCTGATCCTGTTTGGCGGATCGAGTGGCGCTGTACCGCCGTTCGATTTAATCAAGCTCTCGCAAAAAGGGTCGCTCTTCATCACGCGCCCGACGTTGGCCCATTACACCGCAACACGTGAAGAACTCGAGTGGCGTGCGAATGATGTGATGCAAATGATCGTGCGTGGCGATCTGAAGCTTCGAATTCACAAAACGTATCCGCTCGCCGAGGCAGAGCAGGCGCACCGTGATCTCGAAGGCCGCAAGTCCACCGGCAAACTCTTGCTCATACCGTAATTGTAACCACGGATAAACGCGGATCGATACGGATTAAATCCGTCATCAATCTGTGTTCATCTGTGGCCTGCTTTTTAAAGCGAATAACAGTATCGCCGAGGCTGTCCCATCCATCGTCGGTTCATTGGTCGAGTAGTCGTTGATGTCGTCATGATAGACGGCCCGATCGTCCTGAAACGCCGCGAACGGATCCGGTTCTCTGATGGACACGCCTCGAAGACTCTGAAAGACTTTTCGATAAACCGGTCCATCCACCAACCCGCCGCGTACCATCTTCTTCAACAGTGCATTCGTAAAAAGATGTACGTCCTTTGGGTAGACTCCATCCTCAGGAATGCCCGTGAACATCGACACTCCCCACGGGTTCTTTCCCAGCAACCAATCGACCTGT
This sequence comes from uncultured Acidobacteriota bacterium, assembly GCA_963826255.1. Taxonomy (GTDB): domain Bacteria; phylum Acidobacteriota; class Blastocatellia; order Pyrinomonadales; family Pyrinomonadaceae; genus PSRF01. Next base: position 1,416,270 of record CAWGWK010000002.1, on the reverse strand, counting down.
TTCGATGTGAACTGCTGATAACGTTTGTCGCCGGTCATGCGCTCATAAAGGATCAACTGCGTGGCCAGCGCTACTGTCAGGTTGTTTGAGCACCAGATAAACGGGACGCCGATGCGATAAGGATTCTCCTCACTACGTTTTAAGCTCCGCTCGATCTGCTCGCGATAAAACGCGGCGAGTTGTTTCTTTGTTCGTGCGTCAACCAAATCGTAGAGTCGAAAATGGCCGATGTTCATGAACGGATAGTATTGGTAATGACCCGCCTCGTCCTTTCCCATCCACGATTCGTTGCCGGCGAGCGACGCATAACGCTTCGCGTCCCGAAGATACCGAGCCTCCCGTGTCGCGCGAAAGAGTTCCGCGGCTCCCCATTCCATGTCGTCAGCCCAGGTAGTTTCCGCGTAGCGATATGGAGCGCCACCCAAGTTGATTTAGGCGAATATGTATCTTTGTATTGGCGGTGAGGATTAGAAACAGAGTTAAGCTTAAAGTGGTAAGTGTCATTGGGTCTTTAGACAGGATTATCAGGATTACAATGTAAATCCTGATAAATCCTGTCGAGAAAAAATCTTGACAGGGATTTTACCGCTGCCTATAGTAGCCGAGGTTATGAATAGCACTGGTACATTTTTCTACTTCGCTTTTACTTACCGCTCCTTCTTTTTTAAGGAGAGCGGACCGGCGAAGTTTGAAAACGACGTGCTGAAGACCTAAAACGTAAGCACAACACCTTCAACGAGCCAGCCGCGATCCTAAACAATCGCGGCTGGTTTTTTTTGTCCTAACCGCCCGGAGCTTCATCATGGACATAGAGTATTGGCGAAGAGAAATTGACGACATCGATTCCGAACTGCTTCGACTGCTTAACATGCGCGCGCGTCTCGCACTGAAAGTGGGCGCGCTCAAAGTGGCCGCAGAACTCCCATTTTGCGACCCCGATCGTGAACGAACCGTGCTGCAACGGCTACAGGAGATCAATTGCGGCCCGCTGGACGAACGCGCCGTCGGCAAAGTCTTCCGGCGGATCATTCGCGAATCGCGGCGGGTTGAGTCGGAAGTGAGTATCGCTTCATGAACCTGCTTATTCGAAAACCCAGAGTGGCATTTCAGGGAGAGCGCGGCGCGTTCAGCGAAGAAGCTGCGCTCCGGTTGCTCGGGCCTGAAATTGAATTGGTACCGCGCAGGACTTTCCATGACCTCTTCAACAGCCTCGACCTGGCTGACTATCTTCTGGCACCGGTCGAAAACAGTATTTCGGGCGCAGTTCAACCTTCAGTTAATTTGGTGCGTTCGAGTGAACTCAAGGTGCTCGATGAAGTTGAGATCAAGATCGAACAACACCTGATCGGTTGTCGTGGCGCAACCTTCGACACGATCGAAACAGTGCAATCTCACCCGGTAGCACTCGCACAGTGCAGCCGCTTCTTTGAATCGCATCCCCAACTCAGATCCGTTACTGCCGAGGATACCGCGGGCAGCGTTGCCGAAGTAGTTCGACTTCGCGATCCGAAGCGTGCAGCGATTGCGGGCCAACGCGCCGCCGAACTCTACGGCGGCTTGATTATTCGCAAAAGCATCCAGGACCAGGCGGAAAACTACACTCGATTTATCTTGTTGTCAGCAAAGGAACACACATCATGATCGTTAATATGTCAAACACCGCAACCCCCGACGAGATTAGCCATATCGTTGAAAGAATCAAGGAATGTGGTTTCCAGGCACATGTGGTCCAAGGCGCGGAACGCACCATCATCGGAGCCGTCGGGAGCAGTGGGCGTCGATCCGAAATCGAAGCACTGCGCGCCGCACCCGGAGTTGCGGACGTGATACAGATCTCTCATCCATTCAAGTTGGTGAGCCGGCAGTTGCGGCAAACGCGCACCGTTGTCGACGTGCGTGGAACAAAGATCGGCAACGGTGAGCTCGTCGTTATCGCCGGACCTTGTTCAGTCGAATCGGAAGAGCAACTGATGGAGACTGCGTACGCGGTGAAAGCGTCCGGCGCAAGTATGCTTCGCGGCGGTGCTTATAAGCCACGCACTTCGCCGTACGACTTTCAGGGCCTGGGAGTCGAAGCGTTGCGCTTTTTACGGCAGGCGAGCAGAGAGACCGGCTTGCCGATCGTGACTGAAGTCATGAGCGAAGCTGACGTGGAGATCGTTGAAGAGTATGCGGACATGATGCAGGTCGGCGCGCGCAACATGCAAAACTTTTCGCTGTTGCGCAAACTCGCACGCGTCTCGAAGCCGGTCCTCTTGAAACGTGGACCATCCGCGACGGTGAAGGAGTGGTTGTTGGCTGCGGAGTACTTGCTGGCCGGTGGGAATCCCGAGGTGGTTTTGTGTGAGCGCGGGATTAAGACATTCGAAACAGCCACCCGCAACACACTCGATCTCTCGGCCGTGGCACTGGCTAAGGAGTTATCGCACCTGCCTGTCCTGGCCGATCCTTCACACGGGACTGGGTTGCGAAGTTTGATTAGTCCGATGTCGAAAGCAGCGGTTGCCGTGGGTGCTGATGGTCTGTTGATTGAAGTGCATCCGTGCCCGGAGCGGGCGCTTTCGGATGGGCCACAGTCCTTGGATCTTTTAGGATTTCAGGAGCTGATGGAGAATCTCGGTCAGGCCCCAGCGCGTGAAGCTAAGGCGGCGTAACGGTCTGGGCTCCGGCGGAGCCAAATGTTTATAGCACCCTGCCACACTTCTTTGCGCTCCAGAGGAGCGTGATGTTTCAGCGGTACGACATGGCGCTCCTTCGGAGCGCTCCACTCTGTGGTCGAGAGAGCTATAAACATCCTGCTCCTCCGGAGCAAAGATGAAATCACTGTTCGGCGCTGCGTTTCTTTCGCGGCAGCTCTTTCTCGGTTTTCATGACCGTGCCATCGAGTGCATTGACCCAGACATGAGTCGATGCACTGACGTTTGTCTCATCGGCGATGATCACGTGATAGAAGACCACGCCATCTTTACCAAGCTTACCGGGTTCTTCCCAACCCTTTGCGCCGAGACTGCAAAGCAAAACTTTTCCGGGCTGCTGGCTGGTGGCTATTTGAATCGCCTGGTCCATATTGATTTTGGCCAGGCGAACTAGCGCCGAGTGCATTACAAAGCGCGCTTCCCTCTCGAGTTCCTCCCTAATAGCCATTTCCCGAACGATCGTCTATTGGTTCTCAAAGGATTCGCGCATCCGCATCTCAAGCTTCTCTTTGTCTTTTACTTTTTCTTTGCGCTCCTGCTCCTGTGCGACAGGTTCCTGAGCACCTGGCTCAACGTCGAAACGCATCGCCAAAGCGGCGGCCGCGACGCACGGCACGAGAAGTATCAGCGAAACAGCAACGAGCAACAGTTTCTTCCAGCGTGTATTCAATTCCGGTTTCTTTAACAACGACATGATACGGGCCTCCAGGATGTCAGCATCGGCGATGCCTACGGTTGTAGTAACGGAGAGACGATGCAGAGGTGGCGCGGAGCTGGCGAGTTGTACGAGCGATCGAGCATAAACTTCAGCATTCATGATTCGCTCCGCAACAAGCACGTAAAGATAAAACTAGATCCTTTGCCGTCTTTGCGCCTTTGCGCGAAAATCTCCTCCGAGCAATGCAGCTGAACAGACAGACGCTAATCCACACACTCATCTACGGCCTTTCCGGCGGCATCCTGATAGTAGTGCTCAAGCTGATTGAGTTTCGCTTTCTGCTCGTGGAGCACTCAATCGAGATCTACGGCGGGCTGATTGCCCTGCTCTTCGCCGGAGTCGGCATCTGGCTTGGTCTCAAGCTGACCAGAAAGAAAGAGGTCGTAGTAGTCAGGGAAGTCCCGGTACCGGCCGCGCAGCCTTTTGCTTTAAATGAGGAGCGCCTGAAAGGCCTGGGCATCACAAAGCGTGAACTCGAGATCCTGGAGTTGATTGCGCAGGGAATGAGTAACCGCGAGATCGCCGAAAAACTATTTGTCAGTGAAAACACTGTTAAGACCCACTCCAGCCGCCTCTTCGATAAACTCAGCGCCAAGCGACGAACACAAGCCGTACAGATCGGAAAGGAAATGGGGCTGATTCCCTGACCCGAAAGTATTATTTTCCTCGTAATCCATTGAAATCATCCGAAAGTATGACGACAACTCGACCCCGCGAAGCTAGTTTCCGCCCGAAGATTTCCAAACTCAGTCCGGAGGCTTTGTCATGAAGAAAACTGTTTTGACCTTTGGCTTGATCTCAGGCGCTATCTCTTCCCTGTTGATGATCGCAACCGTGCCTTTCATCGAGCAGATCGGGTTCGACCGCGGAGTGATCGTCGGCTACACCGCGATGGTGCTTTCTTTCCTGCTTGTATTCTTTGGCATTCGGTCTTATCGCGAGAACGTCGGCAACGGAAAGATCAGTTTTGGCCGTGCTTTCAAGGTCGGCATTCTGATCACGCTGATATCCTGTGTGTGTTACGTGGTGACCTGGGAGATTGTATATTTCAACTTCCTGCCCGACTTTGGTGAGAAATATACGAACTACGTGATTGAGAAGGCTCGATCCTCCGGCGCGTCGGCTGAGCAGATCGCACAACAAACCGAACAAATGAAGAATTTTAAGGCGATGTACGACAATCCTTTAATCAATGCTGGCCTCACTTTCCTCGAGCCCCTTCCGGTCGGACTGATCATGACGCTCGTTTCAGCATTGATACTTAGGACCCGTAGACAGGATTTACAGAATTACCGGGATGAAGTAAAAGAAAATCCTGTTAATCATCCTGTCTAATATTAATAGTGGCAAATCAACCGGTGTTGAATCCGTGAGGCCGATCATCTTCTACGATGGTGTATGCGGACTCTGTAACGCCCTCGTGCAGTTTCTCATTAAACGAGACAAGCGCAGGGCGTTGCGGTTTGCTTCACTGCAAAACGACTTCGCCGCGAAGGTGTTAGGCCGCCACGGAATAGATCCAAAGGACCTCGACACCGTTCACGTCGTTGTGAATTATGAGCAACCGGCTGAGCGAGTACTAAATCGTTCCGATGCGATCTTGACGGCATGCGCTGAACTGGGAGGGATCTGGAAAACTGCGGCCGCGACAGCGCGAATCATCCCAGGTGCTCTTCGCGATCTGGTTTATCGCTTCGTCGCGCGCAACCGCTACCAGGTATTTGGTAAATACGAGACCTGCATGCTGCCCGATCCAAATCAACGAGACCGCTTCCTCTAATCCGTACCTGGGCCGGGGTAAGTTGTACCCGGATGAAGTTTCAGAATCACCTCGCAAAGGCGCAAAGGCGCAAAGTAAAACTTGGCTTAACTTTGCGCCTTGCGCCTTTGCGAGGAAAATTCTTCAAAGATTCATGTTAGAGTGTCCCCCCGTAACATGTCTCTAATGCTTCAAGAGATCGCCGAGCAACCGGCCGCACTCGAACGCACGATTGCGGAAGAGCGTGTCAAGATTGAAAAACTCGGAAAGCTGCTGAAGGCGCGCGACATTCATCTCATCGTTCTCGTTGCTCGCGGCAGTTCAGATAACGCGGCGCTGTTTGGCCGGTACCTGCTCGAGATCACCACCGGGATCCCTGTTTCACTCTCTGCTCCTTCGGTTCATACGATTTACGGCGCACGCCTCAAGTTGGACCATGCGTTAGTCGTCGGTGTCTCGCAATCAGGCGAAGGTGAAGACATCAATCGCGTTCTTGAAAGTGCTCGCCGCTCCGGCGCCTACACAGTCGGCATCACGAACGAGCCCGGCTCCTCAATGACCGACCTGGTAAATGAAACACTACAAACCCACGGCGGGCGCGAGCGCTCTGTAGCCGCAACCAAAACGTTCACCGGTCAGATGCTCCTCTTTTATATGCTCGCCGCCGAGCTGGCCCAAACTCCTGCGCCATTTTCGTACGAAGCGATTCCACAACTTGTCGCCGGTGCCCTTGAACAGAAGCCCGCGATACTCGAGCTGGTCCAACGCTACGTGTTCATGGAAAACTGCGTGGTGGTGGGACGTGGCCTGGCTTACGCGAATGCTTATGAGTTGGCTTTGAAACTGATGGAGACTTGTTACGTAGTCGCCGAGCGTTTCTCATCAGCCGACTTTTTGCATGGACCACTGGCGATGGTCGAGCGCCACTTCCCGGTAATTCTTTTTGCACCACCGGGCGTGATGTTGCCGGGTGTGAGGAGCTTGATCGAACGCTTGCGTGAACTACACGCTGATACTCTCGCGATCACAAGTGATCTGGACGCGGCAGGAATGTGCACGCGTTCGATCGTGATGTCGCGTGAGATTGATGAATTTCTCGCGCCTATACCGTACATAGTTCCGGGTCAACTTTTTGCCGCACTGCTGGCAGAGGCAAAAGGGCTCGATCCCGATGCACCACGATCGTTGTCAAAAGTGACGCGCACACTTTGAGCCACAAAGAGGCACAGAATGCACAAAATTGAGGTGACATGAATATTGAATTGAAGGACTTATCCCAGAATCCTGTTTACGCGCAGGTCCGCCAACAGATCGAAAACCAGATCCGGGATAAGACTCTTGGTCCAGGCGAATCACTTCCCTCACCCGCAGCCCTCGCGCAAAAACTCTCCGTTGACAAAGGCGAAATCCAGCGCGCCTATTTCGAACTCGAACAACTCGGCCTCATCACCAAGCAGACCGGGAAAGACTTCCTTGGCAAGCCGAAGATCGATTATCGCGTCCGGTGAGATACGTCTATTTTTTGAATCCTCGCATCGCATGCTATTCTTCATTACGCTTTAACAAGCGAAAGTGGCGGAATTGGCAGACGCGCCAGACTTAGGATCTGGTACCGAAAGGTGTGGGGGTTCGAGTCCCCCCTTTCGCACCATTGAATCGAACTCAAACAAATGAAAACTGAACTCATCGACCTCTCTCCAACTCGCAAAGAGATCAAAATCACGATTGAGCCTGAACAGGTGCGCAGCGCTTTCGATCGCGTGAGCCAGCAGTACAGCAAGGCTGCAACTGTGCCGGGGTTTCGGCCCGGACATGCACCGACTTCCGTAGTGCGCGCTCGATATAAAGGCGAGATCAGAAGCGAGGTCCTGCGCGAACTGCTCCCCGAAGCCGTTCACAACGCGATCCATGAGCATTCGCTGACTGCGCTCGGAGAACCTCAAGTTGAGTTTGATAATACTCAGGACGTCGAACATTTGGGTGAAGCACCGCTGACGCTCAAAGTCGCCGTCGAAGTGCTGCCCGAGGTTACACTCGATACTTATAAAGGACTGGAAGCCGCCCGGCGCACCCGCCCGGTAACAGATGATGATGTCAATAAAATGATCGAAGGTTTGCGCGATGCGTCCGCCTCGCTACAACCGGTCGAGGATCGCGCCTCTGAGTTAGGCGACACCGTCACCATCAATGCTCGTGGAAAAATCGTTGACGAACCTGAAGCAGAAGAGATTAAGGTCGATGATGTTGAGGTAGTTCTCGGAGGACCCGGCGTGATGCAGGAGTTCACGGAGAACCTTACAGGGGTTAGACCTGATGAGAGCCGAACTTTCACGGTGGATTACCCGGCTGATTACAATTCCACCGGCTTAGCAGGAAAGAAAGTCGAGTATGTAGCTGAAGTAACTGCTGTGCGACAAAAGGAATTGCCCGAACTCGACGATGAGTGGGCAAAGAGTCTCGGCGGAGACTTTGATTCTGTGGGAGCACTGCGCGCGAGGGTGCGCGAAGACCTCGAAATGAGATCAAAAGCTGAGTCTGACCGGGAGCTGCACGACGAGCTGATACGCAAACTGCTCGATGCACACAAGTTCGAAGTGCCTCAAAGCTTAGTAGATGAACAAACGAACTATCGCCTCGAAGGCGTGGCGCGCCAGATGATGGGACGCGGGATCGATCCACGTCGCGCGGAAGTTAACTGGGAAGCCGCGCGCGAGGATTTGAAAGTGCAAGCAGAGCAGGATGTGCGCGCTTCAATGCTGCTGGAAAAGATTGCCGAAGCAGAGAATATCACCGTCTCGGATGAAGAAGTTGAAGCAGAGATCGATCAGATCGCAAAGGCCTCACAACAACCGATAGAGCAAGTGCGTGCTGCCTTGACAAAGGATGGAGGCGAACGTAGCATCGCGCACAGATTGCGCAACCGTAAAGCGCTTGATCTTTTGATCGAAAACGCGCACGTAACAAACGCAGAGTGGATCGAACCAAAGGAAGGTTAGATTCTATGGCTCTAGTCCCAATGGTCGTTGAACAAACGTCGCGAGGCGAGCGGGCCTTCGACATTTACTCACGACTACTGAAAGACAATATTATTTTCCTGGGTACCCCGATCGACGATCAGATTGCCAACCTAATCGTAGCCCAACTTCTATTTCTCGAAGCGGAAGATCCTGAAAAGGATATCAACGTCTATATCAATTCCCCTGGTGGTTCAATCACCGCAGGAATGGCGATTTACGATACGATGCAATTCATTCGTCCGGATGTCACGACTATCTGCGTGGGACAATGTGCATCGATGGGGGCGCTGCTGCTAGCTGCCGGCGCAAAGGGAAAACGTTTCGCCCTCCCTAATTCGCGTATCCTCATTCACCAACCCTCAGGCGGATCACAGGGCCAGGCAACAGACATTCGTATTCAAGCAGAAGAGATCCTGCGAATGCGTGAGCTCACCTCCCAAATCATCGCCAAGCACACAGGACAGTCTTACGATACAGTCGAACGCGATGTTGAGCGAGATAAAATTATGTCTGCCATGCAGGCCAAGGAATATGGTTTAATAGACGAGGTCATCGCGCACCGAGAGTAGAGCCGCATTACCCCCAAAAGGAGCTTCATCTCTAGAATATGGTTAGACGAACCGATGATACTCTGCGCTGCTCGTTCTGCGGCAAGTCACAGAACGAAGTCAAGAAGCTCATAGCCGGTCCTACTGTTTACATTTGCAACGAATGCATCGACATCTGCAACGAGATCATTACTGACGATCAGCAGGCAGAGTCGGTAGCAACACGCCCGCCCCTTCCGAAGCCCGGAGAGATTAAGAACTTTTTAGACGAATACGTTATCGGCCAGGACGAAACCAAGAAGCGCCTGGCCGTCGCCGTCTACCAGCACTACAAACGCATCGAACTCGGCCGCCGGCGTTCCGATGTGGAGATTCAGAAAGCCAACATTCTTCTGATCGGGCCCACAGGCACCGGTAAGACGTTGCTGGCGCAAACGCTCGCTCGTATGTTGAGCGTTCCCTTCACGATCGTCGATGCCACGACGTTGACGGAAGCCGGCTACGTCGGTGAAGACGTCGAGAACATCATTCTCAAACTGCTGCAAGCAGCCAACGGCGATGTCGAGCGCGCGCAACAGGGAATTATTTATATCGACGAGGTTGACAAGATTTGTCGCAAGGATGAGAACCCGTCGATCACGCGCGATGTGTCCGGCGAGGGAGTGCAGCAAGCGCTGTTGAAGATTCTCGAAGGTACTGTCGCGAACGTTCCGCCGCAGGGAGGCCGTAAGCATCCGCACCAGGAGTTTTTTCCGGTAGACACGACCAACATTCTTTTCTTGTGCGGTGGCGCTTTCGTCGGACTCGAGAAGGTGATCGAACGAAGATTGCGTAACAAGTCGCTGGGCTTCCATGCAGAAGTGAAGACAGGCACTCACCGTCATGCGGAAGCGCTGGCGGCGGTGCAACCTGAGGATCTGATTCGTTTCGGATTGATCCCCGAGTTTGTGGGACGGTTGCCGGTGTGCGGCGTGCTTCACGAGCTCGACGAAGGAGCTCTCATCAAGATTCTTACAGAACCCAAGAACGCTCTGGTCAAGCAATACCAAAAGAAATTTGACTTCGATAACGTCAAGTTGAAGTTTACGGAGGATGCTCTCAAGGCGGTCGCCCGGCAAGCCGTCGAGAGGAAGGTCGGTGCCCGTGGCCTGATGATGATCCTCGAAGAACTGCTGCTTGATGCCATGTACACCCTTCCATCGCAGAAACGCGTCAAGGAATTCGTAATAACCAGCGAAATGGTTGAGCGCCGCCGGGCCGTTCCGGGTGAAGGTCTCACCGGAATTGACGGCGCCGCAGCTTAGTTTACTCTGCGGTACCTCTGCGTATCTCTGCGGCTCTGCGGTGAACTTTTCCGAAATGAAGGTATACCGCAGAGACGCAGAGATACGCAGAGGTACCGCAGAGAAATCTCTCCTTCCAAGTGTGAAAGTAGCGCACCCACCCGGAAATGTTTTACAATTAGGCCTCTTTCTCAGATAGAGTTGTAATCATGGAAGAATATTCTGACAGAACCCCCGCCGACGTAGCCTGGTATCCGATGGTGCCAATTCGCGACGTCGTGATATTTCCTTTTACTAAAGTCGCCTTCAAAATCGGTCGGGCTGGGTCGGTTCGAGCACTCGAGCAGGCACTGGCCACTGACCGTACGATCTTTCTTGCCACTCAGCACGACGCCACTGTTGACGAACCGAGCCCCGAGCAGATCTACGGGATTGGAACGCTCGGCCGCATTCTACAGTCGCAAAAACAGGAGAATGGCCAGATCAAGGTTGTGGTAGAAGGTCGCGAACGCGCCACCACTGTGCGTGTTGAGAATACCGATGGAGCGTTCATGGCGCTCGTGCGTCGCGCACCGGTAGTCAACGAAGAAGGCACACGTCTCGACGCGCTCATTCAGAAAGTCGGCCAACTGGTCGAGCAGCACCTGCGTCTCGCGCCCGACACGCAAACCGACGCACTGCAAACCGCGCTTCGCAATCAGGAACCTTCGCATCTCGCCGACGCCCTTGCATCACAACTCAGAATCTCAGTTGAAGATAAACAAGGACTGCTCGAGATCTTTTCCACTCAAGCGCGCCTGCAACGATTGATCGAGCTGCTGGAAACGGAGATCGAGAAACGACAACTCGATCGCACGATTCAAACGCGCGTCAAGCGGCAGATGGAGAAGGCTCAGAAAGAGTACTACCTCAACGAGCAGATCAAAGCGATTCACAAAGAGCTTGGTCGCAAGGATGAGAAGGCAGAGCTCGAGGAGCTGAAGAAGAAGATCGAAGAAGCCGGCATGACCGACGAGGCGAAAGAAAAAGCGATGCAGGAACTGCACCGTCTCGAAGCCATGCCACCGATGTCTGCTGAAGGCACAGTCTCTCGAACTTACATCGACTGGCTGATCAGCGTGCCCTGGAAACAGAAATCGAAAGAGATCAAAGATCTCACTAAAGCAGAAGAGGTACTGAACGACGATCACTTTGGCCTCGAGAAGATCAAGGAGCGAATTCTCGAGTACCTTGCGGTTCGTCAACTCGTAAAAAATCCAAAGGGATCGATTCTCTGCTTCGTTGGTCCTCCGGGAGTCGGCAAAACCAGTCTTGGCAAATCCATTGCGCGTGCTACCGGACGCAAGTTCGTGCGTCTGTCATTAGGCGGCGTGCGCGATGAGGCTGAGATTCGTGGTCATCGCCGTACTTACATCGGCGCACTGCCCGGACAGATTATTCAGATGATGAAGAAGGCCGGGGCAGTGAATCCGGTGTTGTTGTTGGATGAGGTTGATAAGTTAGGCGCAGACTTCCGCGGCGATCCGAGCGCGGCGCTGCTCGAAGTGCTCGATCCGGAACAGAACCACACGTTCCAGGACCACTACCTTGACGTTGAATACGATCTCTCCAAAGTATTTTTCATCGCCACTGCCAACGTCCTGCACACGATTCCACCAGCACTGCAAGACCGTCTCGAAATACTCAGACTTTCGGGCTACACCGAACGAGAGAAACTCGAGATCGCCAAACGGCACCTCGTGCCCAAACAAGCTGAGGCCAACGGTCTGAAAGTGGAACAGTTCGATTTTACGGACGAAGGTATTCTGGAAATTATTCGTCACTACACTCGCGAGGCCGGCGTTCGCAATCTCGAACGCGAGATCGGATCGTGCTGCCGCAAACTTGCCCGCAAGTTTGTTTCTGAACAGCCGGATGAAAACGCGAAGGTCATGGTCGATGCCGAACGGGTTCGCGAAATGCTTGGTCCGATTAAGTTCCGCCAGCAGGGCATTGCCGCCAACAGTGAAGTAGGTCTGGCGACCGGATTGGCGTGGACTGAAATCGGTGGCGAAGTCCTACAGATTGAAGCCACTCTCGTTAAAGGACGTGGTGGCGTAACGCTCACCGGAAAACTCGGCGACGTCATGCAGGAGTCGGCACAAGCCGCGTTGACCTGCATTCGCGCCAGAGCCGAGCGACTCGCGATGAGTCTCGACTTCATTCGCAAGCGCGACCTGCACATCCATATTCCGGAAGGCGCCATCCCGAAAGATGGACCATCGGCCGGTATCACGATGGCGACTGCAATGGCTTCCGCGCTAGCACGAGTGGCGGTCAGGAAAAACGTAGCCATGACCGGCGAGATCACCTTGCGCGGCAAGGTGCTCCCGATCGGCGGTGTGAAAGAGAAGTTGCTCGCGGCGCATCGCTTCGGAATCGACACCATCATTCTGCCGAAGGACAACGAAAAGGATCTGATTGAACTGCCCGAGGAAGTTCGCGACGCGCTCTGCATCCATCTCGTAGAGACCATCGATGAAGTGTTGTCGCTCGCACTCGAAGATTCGTGCCCCACAGAGGCAGCTACCGACGAAGGTCCGCCACTGTGGACAACCGAGCAGCCTTCACAGGGAATTCAGACTAGCTAATCGCATTCCAACCAATCTATCCACAGATTACACAGATTCTTTTCTTGATATCTGTGTAATCTGCGTAATCTGTGGATGAAAATACAGGAGAAACAAAATGGGTAAACATCATGATGCAGAATTAATCCTGAAGCTTTACGACCTCCGCCGCGAGAAGACAATGCGTGACGCACGGAATTGGTTTTTCCAGTTTAATCCGCAGTCGCCGAAAGATTTTATGGATGTATTAACCAGCGATAAAAGTGGTTACTACCGGATGGTTGTTTCCTATTGGGACATGGCCTGCTCATTCGTGACCAACGAGGCGATTGATGAGCAGATGTTCAACGACGCTAACGGCGAGCACATCTTTGTTTATGCGAAGGTGGAGCCGTTCCTGGAAGCGCTCCGAGCCGAGAGTGGTAATCCAGATTACCTCGCGCACCTCGAAAAGGTCGTGAAAGCGATGCCGAATTACGAGGCGAGGATCGCGAATGTTCGTGAGCGTATCAAAAAGATCGTCGAACTGTACCAGCAACGCGCTGCTGCCCAAACTGCCGCCGCGGGCAATTAGTTTGTAGGAAGTTTTCACGCAAAGGCGCAAAGACGCTAAATGGATCTCGCTACTCAATCCACCTTTGCGCCTTTGCGTGAAACCATTGATTGGAACGGATGAAAGTTGCCACCGCCGAGTTTCTCAAGAGCGCCTTCAAAGAAGATGATTGGCCACGAGACTCGAAACCCGAGATCGCTTTTCTCGGACGTTCCAACGTCGGCAAGTCGAGCTTGATCAATTCGCTGCTCTCGATTCGTGGCCTGGCTCGAACCTCTTCAACTCCCGGCCGGACTCAATCATTAAATTTCTTTTTAATCGACGATCAGTTCAAGTTCGTAGATTTTCCGGGGTTTGGGTACGCTCGTGTACCAAGAGAAATAAAATCGAGTTGGGGAGAGATGGCCACTGGATATCTTGCCAAGCGCCGTCAGCTTGTGCTATCAATTCACATCGTAGATTCGCGCCACGAACCCACAAAACAGGATTTGCAGCTTCACGAATGGCTTGAGGAAAGTAACAAGCCGCGGTTAGTTGTTGCCACGAAATCCGATAAGCTTTCGAACAACGAGTTGAGAAAGAACCTGGAGCACATTGCACGCGTGCTCAATGACGACAGCGTAATGGCCTACTCGGCCAAAAGCGGCCGCGGTCGCGATGAGCTTTGGCGTGCGATTAAAAGGGCGATTCACTCTGTGTAATCTGTGGATAAAACTATCCAGAGTTTACACAGATTCGTAACACTGAGCTTGTACGCTTTACTAAATCGGCAATCCGAAATTCTCATCTGCCCCCTTTTGGTCAACCTGAGTTTTTGGGCCACGCGCTTGAAGCCGGTGGCATCAAAAACATTACCGATTTGCCGCGCGCGACAAGTTGAGTTACATTGCAGAGTACCGTTTTAGGAGAATCAGGGTTTGCCCCGCGAATGAAGTGGGAGACATTGCGGCGTCCCGCATCCATCGCTTTACCGCTCAATCGTTCATATCCACCGTTTTGTTAATTTGATAACCGCTGAAAACTACGTAAAGAATTTCCGAGAATACTGACATGTCACAACGAACACGTTCACGCGCTTCAAGCGCGAACAACGACGCCAATGGAGAAGACGGCGGCGCAACCGTAGCAACTGCCGAAGCTCCTGAACGAGAATCCAGAGAAAGCCGCGACGGCAAGAACGAGGGCTTTCACAATCTGGCTGATCTCAAGGAGATGTCGATCTCCAAGCTCACGCAAATTGCCAAGAGCATGGACGTACCCGGCGCTACCGGGATGCGTAAGCAGGAGCTCATCTTCAAAGTATTGGCAGCGCAGACCGAAAAGAGCGGTCTCATCTTTTCTGAAGGTGTGTTGGAAACGTTGCCTGATGGATTCGGCTTCCTTCGCGCACCTGAGTACAACTATCTGCCGGGCCCGGACGACATCTATGTCTCTCCATCGCAGATTCGCAAGTTTGATTTGCGCACCGGCGACACCGTCAGCGGCCAGATCCGGCCGCCGAAGGAAGGTGAACGCTATTTCGCGCTGATCAAAGTGGAGGCGATCAACTTCGAGTCGCCGGACCAGGCGAGAGAGAAGGTCTTCTTCGACAATCTCACTCCGCTGTATCCGGAAGAACAGTTGAAGATGGAGGTTGCGGCGGAGAACCTCTCCGCGCGTGTCATCGACCTGGTGACGCCGCTTGGTAAAGGCCAACGCGGTTTGATCGTGGCGCCGCCGCGCACCGGTAAAACGATGCTGCTGCAAACGATTGCGAATTCAGTAACACAGAACCATCCGGAAACAACGCTGATCGTCCTGCTGATCGATGAGCGGCCGGAGGAAGTTACCGACATGCAGCGATCGGTCAACGGTGAAGTAATTTCATCCACCTTTGACGAGCCACCGACACGTCACGTGCAAGTTGCGGACATGGTGATCGAGAAAGCCAAACGGCTCGTCGAACATAAACGCGACGTCGTCATTCTGCTCGATTCGATTACACGTCTCGCACGTGCGCACAACGCTGTCGTGCCACCGAGCGGCAAGATCCTCTCCGGCGGTATTGATTCAAACGCGTTGCAGCGACCGAAGCGGTTCTTCGGCGCAGCCCGCAACATCGAAGAAGGCGGCTCGTTGACGATCATCGCCACGGCGCTGATCGATACCGGTTCGCGTATGGACGACGTGATATTCGAGGAGTTCAAAGGTACCGGTAACTCGGAAATCCATCTCGACCGTCGCTTGAGCGACAAACGCCTGTTCCCTGCAATCGATCTGCAACGCTCGGGCACACGCAAGGAAGAGCTTCTGATCAGTAAGGAAGATCTCAATCGCATCTGGGTGATGAGGCGCGTATTGAACCCGCTGTCGCCTGTCGAGCAGATGGAGGTCGTGCTCGAACGCCTCGAGAAGACGAAGTCAAACGCCGAATTTCTCGCCTCGATGCAAAGCTAAACAATCAGCCACAAAGAGGCACAAAACGCACAAAAAATAAATTTTGTGCTTTTGTGCTTTTTTGTGGCTATATTCCTGTCCTAATGCGCGTCGCGATCCTTACCTCTGAAGCTGTGCCTTTCGCCAAGACCGGCGGGCTGGCTGACGTTTCTGGCGCTCTCCCAAAAGCATTAACTCAACAAGCTGTCGATGCGCGCCTGATCCTCCCACTCTACGACCAGATTGATCGTGAACTCTTGAACGGCGGTGCGGTCGAGAACGTCCGCGTCGAATGGCGCGGCCAGGTTCATAGCGTCCGTTTTCTGTATAGCGATGCAGCGGGTGCGCCAACCTACCTGCTCGAGACGCCGGAGTTTTTCGCCCGTCCCGCTATCTACGGTTACAGCGACGACCATATTCGTTTCGCCTTCTTTTCGCGCGCTGCACTTGCCCTGCTCAAGTATCTCGAATGGCAACCGGACGTCCTGCATGGAAACGACTGGCCCTGCGGCTTTGCGATGGCCGAGCTGCGCGCGCGCCGTCGATACGAAACTTTTTTTCAAAACACCAGAAGTCTGTTTTCACTTCACAACGTCGGATACCAGGGATTGTTTGACGCCGGCGATCTTTGGTGGCTCGGCTTTGGCAATCCTCCGGAACGCGAAGACTTCATGTTTGACCGTCACGCCTCCGCTTTGAAAGCAGGCATCATTGCCGCCGACGCGCTCTCGACCGTCAGCCCTCGTTATGCACGCGAGATTCAAACCCCTGAACAGGGCCACGGTCTCGACTGGTTGCTGCGTGCACGTCGTGATCGTCTGGCAGGGATTACTAATGGCGTCGATTACGATGTTTGGAATCCAGAAACGGATCCTGACATTGCAGCGAACTACTCAGCAGACGATCTATCAGGAAAACGCCAGTGCAAAATTGATTTGCTGAAACGCTTTGACCTCCCGCAAGATGTTGATAAGCCGATTCTCGCGATCATTTCACGGCTCGTGCCGCAGAAGGGCTACGATCTGATCCGTCAGATCTCCGGTTGGGTACTCGAAAGCGGATCGTTTTTTATCGCGCTCGGCGCCGGTGAATATGAAGACTTTCTTCAGCGCTGGCACGATCTGGCTCCGCGCCAGGTCGGTATTTACAAAGGTCATGCACCTGAGCCACTTGCGCACCAGATCGAGGCCGGCGCCGACATGTTTCTCATGCCATCGCTGTATGAACCATGCGGCTTGAATCAGATGTACAGCATGCGCTACGGCACAGTGCCGATTGTGCGAGCGACGGGCGGTCTTGATGATACGGTCCAGCAGTTCGATCCATCAGATGGCACAGGCACCGGGTTCAAGTTTGGACCGTACGAAGCCCGCGCTTTGCTTGAAAAAATACGCGAAGCACTTTACTTTTATGCACGGCCCGAGCAGTGGCAAAAGATTCAGCAAAACGGAATGTTAGTCGATAATTCCTGGGCGGCTGCCGCTAAAAAGTACTTCGAACTGTACCAGGAAATGGCGGAACTCTGATCGAATCCGTGTAATCTGTGGACCATGTCTAAAGTTATCGCAGTCATCGGCGCCCAGTGGGGCGATGAAGGTAAAGGCAAGATCGTCGATCTGCTCGCGGAGCGTTTCGACATCGTTGCCCGCTACCAGGGCGGTCACAACGCCGGCCATTCAGTCCAGGTCGGCGACCAATCATTCGTCCTGCACTTGCTGCCTTCAGGAATCGTGCACCGCGGCAAGATCTGCGTGCTCGGCAACGGCATGGTCATCGATCCCAAAGCGTTCTTCGTCGAAGCTGATCGACTGACCCAACAAGGCATTGAAGTCTCACCCGAGCGAGTGAAGATCAGCTCGCGCGCGCATTTGATCCTTCCGTATCACCGCGCGCTGGACCACACGAGCGAAGAGCGACTCGGCAACGAAAAAGTCGGCACTACATTGCGAGGCATTGGTCCTGCATATGAAGACAAGGCCGGGCGACGTGGAATTCGCACCGCGGATGCGCTCGTCCCGGACGTGCTCCGTTCACGTATCGAACGAAACCTCGAAGACGCGAATCGAATCATCGAAGCCTACGGCGGCGAGCCCCTGAGCGCTGATGAGATCTTCAAAGAAATGTCGGTTTTGACAGAACGTCTCACGCCATTCATCGCCGACACTACACACTACCTCAATATCGCAGCCACTGAGGGCCGATCGATCCTGCTCGAAGGCGCGCAGGCCACGTTGCTCGACGTGGACCATGGCACTTATCCGTTTGTTACTTCTTCGACAACGGTCGCGGGCGGCGCGATCATCGGCACCGGCCTGGCACCGCAACGTCTTAACGGCGTCCTCGGCATCGTCCGCACTTACACGACACGCGTCGGCGAAGGTCCATTCCCGACGGAAATGCTCGAAGGCGAGGCGGAGTTGGGCCAGTTGATTCGTGAACGTGGTCGTGAGTATGGCGCTTCGACCGGACGCCCTCGTCGTTGTGGCTGGTTCGATTCGTTTGCGACTCGTTATGCGGCGGAGATCAATGGCTTCACGTCAGTGGCGTTAACAAAACTCGACGTGCTGGACACACTCGACGAGATCAAAGTCTGCATTG
This sequence comes from uncultured Acidobacteriota bacterium, assembly GCA_963826255.1. Taxonomy (GTDB): domain Bacteria; phylum Acidobacteriota; class Blastocatellia; order Pyrinomonadales; family Pyrinomonadaceae; genus PSRF01. The sequence continues at coordinate 1,398,074 of CAWGWK010000002.1, read as the reverse complement.
GCTACAAGCTGAATGGTCAACTGTGTGATTCACTGCCGGCAGTTTCGCAGGATTTGCGACGAGTTGAACCCGTCTACGCGACGTTGCCCGGTTGGCAGAGTTCAACGTTAGGTATGACCGAGATGAGTTCCCTTCCCACGAACGCACGTGGTTACGTCGATTTCCTCTCACAACAGATCGGCGTCGAGATCGGCCTCGTCTCCACCGGACCCGAACGCTCGCAGACGATCATCGTGCACGACTCTGCACTGGGTGGTTGGCTCCGCGATAAGCACTGAGATGTACGCCGCCACGACTCACAATACTCATCGCTGAGCCCCCGGATCGCTACATAGATTCATTCAGAGGCCGCGGTTAGCTTTGCACCAAAAAGTCACGCTGACATTGCTCGGGAGGAGCAAAATGTTTATAGCTCTAAGTTTTTGTGACTTACCCGCTCCGAAGGAGCGGAATGTAAATCCACGACAACACCGACCCGCCGATCGCTCCCTCAATCAACACCGCTCGAATCAGTTCCGCTTCAGTCATGCATGGATGGTAGCCACAAAGAAGCACAAAAAGCACAAGACAAGTTGTGAGATTAGCTCTCTCCTCTTCTTCAACGTTTTGTGCCTTTTGTGCTTTTTTGCGGCTCTTTGGACAATGGTGCGCGCGTTCGGTAGAATGCCCCCGATTCCTCGCAAATAGAGCACGCCCAGCGTGCTCTCTGCATGTAGATGGGCCGATAGCTCAGTTGGTAGAGCAACTGGCTTTTAACCAGTGGGTCGCAGGTTCGAGTCCTGCTCGGCTCACCAGTAATAGCAACAACTTAGGGGCAACTGTGCTGATAGTGCATGGTTGCTCTTTTGATTTACGGTGCGAATAGGTGCGAGTGACGGAAAATTGATCCTAAGCCCCCTAGCAGGAGATTGATCTCGGCTAGGAGTAAAGCCCGGCCAAGTCTTGCAGCTTAAGTGCCGTACAGCAACTTGGCCATGCTATCGCTAGCTGATTGCTGTAGGGACCGGGGAACGTGAGAGTAGGTAGTGTCTATCAAGGCGACCGAGGTGCCTACTATTAACTGCCGGCTTTCACACTCACAAGAGGCAATGGAGGCGCAAACGCAATGTCGGTTGATTTTGAAAAAGTGATCACAGATAAAGCCGAAGAGACTCGCAAAACGTTTCACGCACTACTCGACAAGACCAACAAAGAGCACCCGCATCCGAAAGACGTTAAGGCATTGGCTGATCTTTTGAGCGACAACCGAAAGCTGGAACTTTGGCGAGACACTGCGAGTGCTGGTTATCTTGCAGAGGTTATGGTTCTTAAGAACGCTCACGCAACAGCCGCTCCTGGACACCTTAAAAAGGGGCCGCGTTGCGGCTGCGCGATACCTGCGACCCAATTCGTGACGAGCTAAGAAAACCGCAGATTCTGAGAACATAAAGTACCTCGTAATCTAATCGCTGGTTGTCGTCTCGCTATTTCAAATCATACCTCACTGTGATATAAGGCCGCTTGTTCCTCGTGTTCTTTCCAAACTTCACTTGGAGACTCCCACTGATGAAGCGATTCTATTTCGACGGGATGGCAGTCGGGTACTTTGAGCAACATGATTATCCGACGACTGACGGACAGTACCGCTATACGCCGTATCGCGGACCGGGACACTATGAGATGCAAAGATCGTTAGAGCGCGGTGGTGAAGTGCGATGTTCATACAACACTCGCGGGCAACACGTTACGTTCGCCGTGCGCGAGTGCCCAGAATACGGCGCACTGGTTTTAGCTGATTTCGCAAGCTCTCCAAAATCGCCGAGACTGAATCGCTGAATTGCTTCTCGCTTGGCAAACGATAGTCCTCAAAGAATTCTCAATTAGTTATTAGAACGTCTCGGACTGCTCTGTTTCTCCGTTCGTGCTGGCCTGCTCGGCGAGCCAGGCTGCCAATGTGCGTCGTTCGATTGAGTCTTCGTCAGCGCCTTCACCGTATGACAGGCAGAACATCGTTTTCAGATCGCCGGCCTCAATGAATAGCCAATAGTCTCCGCTCGCGTCTTTCTTAGCCGAAGCGTTTTTCAGATAGGAGTGGCGGGCATGGGAGTGTTCCACCTTTTCTCTGGGCTGATTTTCGGTGAGGCTAGTTTGTCATTGAGACGAACGCGTGTCGAGGTTGCGAGCGGGAAGAAACGGCGGAGCGCCGGACACGAGAAGTGTTCCTTAGACCAAGCTCAAATCTCGAAGACTAACTTCCAGATGGTCATAGATCAGGTTGTCAATCGGACAGCCCGCGAGCCTGGCATAAGCAAACAACACGCTCACAAGTAAATCATCTTCGTCGTTCTCATAAGCCACGATCTCCGCGCCAGTTCGAGCGCCGACTTTGGCTGCGATTTCAGCTGGCGTCAAACCCAATCGCTCGCATATAGCTTTCAATTTCTGTGGAAGTCCTTTGGGGAAGTCTGCCGTGGACATTTGCCTCACTGAAATATTTAACCCGTTCCGCTCATGTATTAAGCCTCAACAATGCACAGATGAAGTATAAACGGATTCGGCTCGATCTCACGCTGCTCAAGTTTATTTCTGAATCAACCGAAACTCACGCCGATGGACCTTAGCCTCTTGAAGCAATTGAACCAAAGTCTTCAACCCAGAGCCTCATACAATGATGGACCGACTATGAGGCGCAAGGGCGCGACCGGGGGGCTGCAATAGGTAGCGCCCCTTTTTCCCCCACTCGTCAGGCTGCCGCTTGGTCCTATGTGTGTGTTAGCGCACATACAGGAATGTTAGGATTTTCCTACTAGGCTCCACGAGCCTCCTCATTGGCCCAGATATGAGGCTAGGGCGCTGCTGTGCTGAAACAGGGTAGCGCCCTTTTAGTTTTGTCACTCTGCAGAGTCAACTAGAGTGGGGTAAAGTGGTTAGTACTGGCTTTTAACCATTGGGTCGCAGGTTCGAGTCCTGCTCGGCTCAAAACCCTATATCTCACTTCGGATGAGTCTTGAAGCACCGCTTACGTAGCTTTGCTATAGTGCGTCGTGACTTCTGTTTACATTGAGACAACAATCATTAGCTATTTGACCGCGAAGCCAAGCAGAGACTTGATCGTTGCAGCACACCAGCAAACTACATCTGAATGGTGGGCCAAAGTACTGAGACGACCAATATGCTCGTAAGAGCTTGAGGCAATTACAGATTTTTCAGTGTTGGAGATTAATAAAGAGATTGAAGCTTTGGCCCAAGAGTATTTTGTAGCTCTGGATATACCGGAGAAATCAAAAATCACGCGTTTCACCTAGCGGGTCGCAGCTTGGCACAGAATGGACTACGTGCTCTCAGGGAATTGCAAGCATATTGCGAGTGGACGCGTTTCAGAAGATGTTACAAGATAAAAATGCTCGTCTTAGCGTTTATAGCCCGATTGTGTGTACGCCGGAAGAACTAATGGAGGTGTAAAGATGTGGGATGATCCGATAGTTGGCGAAGTGCGGCGAACTCGGCTTGAAATCGAGAAAGAGTGTGACGGAGATTTTGACCGAATCTATAAGCGCGCACTGGAAGTGCACAAGAAAGCCGCCTCTAAGCTTCTTTCCCGTCCTAACCTCGCGAAGATAACGATTGATGAGGAAATCGCAGCGTACCGTCGGGAGAAACGTTCATAAGCCTGCAGTCCCTCAGCCTCTATAGCGTGTTGAAGCTCAAATCCATTGATCCTCACCTCACGCGCGAATCCCGGATTACGATACTCAACTAGACTATCTTCTTTCACGGCGTATTCCTCCTTAGAATAAGGTTGATCGGTTCTTTGAGAAAACTCATCAAGAATACGCCGCCTATTGCATCCCCTCATATCAACTTTCAAACATAACTCGTTGCGGCCTGAACTTTCCTCGAGCGCGTGAAACTCCGTTAGGCGCAAACCGGACCGACTGTCGGATTGTTATTGCATAAGAAGGATTTTGATCCTTAAAAAAACCTTCCGGCAGACATCTTTTGCGTCCTTAGGCCTGATATTTCGTGCGGAGCCAGTGGCACTCTCGTTGCGCTTACACTTCACGCTCTGCAAAAACGGCATTGACGGCGCTCGCGGTTAAGGGAACTGTCTATGTCGCGAACAGAAACGGAAACCACAAATAATGAGAATATATTTGAACTGTTTGCTCGCCAGTGTGCTCTTTGTCGCCAGTGTCTCGACGCCGGTTGCTGCCCAGCAGAGCAACTCGGAGGGAACGACTGTGGATACGGTGAGGGCCAAGGTTGCCAAACTAGGAGTCGGCGAGAAGGCCAAAGCAACTGTGATTCTAAAGGATGGAACAAAGAAAAAGGGGTACATCGGGCAGGCTGGAAGCGATGACTTTGTCCTGCGTGATCGGAAGACTGACTCGCCAACAACGATCCGTTATACCGACGTTTCTAAGGTTGAGAGCAACAGAGGCCACTCAACCGCACGGAACCTCGCCATTGGTATCGGCATTGGAGCCGGAGCTTTTCTCGCAATAGTTTTAATCTCCATTGCACATCTTGACTGACGAGTCGTTCGAGCTGTTGCCCATGCGTCAGGCATTTCACGCGAACGGCGGACCCTAACGGATACCACTCACGAAGAAGCGATTGACGGCCGCTCAAAGGCGTTTCACTCGAGCGTGTGAGCGTGTGAGACGTTAGCTCGAGTAAGAAGAGTGCTCATTCTGGCAAATGACCACTGCATCACTCCTTACAGGTTCCTCGTCTCAATGATTGGTGGAGCTGTCGTTTTGTGGCTGCTTATCACCAAGTTAGCATGGGCTTGTTTGGCCAAGCACATCCCAGCGCCGTCAGGTTTGGTAAAGAGGATAGCGCACCGGCGACAGCGTGCCGTCAGGATAATAGATGGCCCCGCCTCCGGCAGGAATACCGACGCCGCGCGCGCCATCACCTGTGAGACGCACCGCTTTCTTGAGCGACTCCCACTCACGCTTCTCCTGATGCGCACCAATGATGAACGGTACGAAGTTGAAAGTCTCGATTAGTTGATCGCGGGAGAAGTCTCCCTCAGGGTAGGCACACAGGCCGAGTTGCATAGCGCCGGCTGAGACACCTATAAGGAGCGCTCCTTCGAGATACCTTGCCATGACGGCTTCTCGTGTACCGTTACTCGTGAACATCTGCCATCCGCTCACGGCGTCACCACCAGCCAAAAGAATAATCTCCGAGTTGGCGAGAAATTCGGCGTCCTCGGTCGAAAAGGAGGAAAGAATCATCCTCCGGCGCGTGACTCCCACCATTTCCATCGCTGCCTCAAAGATTGCGTAGTAAGCCGGGTCGTCGCCATTTGAGGCGCCGAGGTAGGAGGCATTCGCAGACTCCGCCTTCACCCCTGTCTTAATCGGGTCGAGAAGGAGCGTACCATCATTACCGCGCCAGAAAAGGAGCTGACTGTCGGCGAGAAGATAAATGGGCCTCAAACTCATATCACGTATGCTCTTACATTGTGTCTGATGCTAACACTGCCGTAAACACGATACGCGCCGCCTGCGTATAAACGAATGAAATCGTGAGTTACCGTGGGAGATCGAGCGAAGTGAATCCTCAAGCATCCGTATCGGCGTTTGATGAGATCTACGCGAAAGTACCTTCAGATCAAGTCGCTTGGCTGAAAGAATTTCGCTTGGCCCACCCCTACAAGCGCGTCACCGTTGGCGATACGGAATGGGAGTACATATCTTGCGGGCAAGGAGAGCAAGCGTTACTGCTATTGCCCGGAGCACTCTCCGTCGGTGAGTCAACATTTCCGCTCATTAACGCTTTCGAGAACAAGTACCGCATCGTCGCGCCTTCCTACGCTTTGTCGCTGACCATGACCGGATTGTGCGACGGCATCGCCCGCATTCTAAATGCGGAGGGTCTGAATCAGGCTCACGTACTCGGCGGGTCTTACGGCGGACTCGTGGCGCAATACTTTGTTCGACGGCATCCGTGTATGGTGCGGAGCCTCATCCTGTCCCACACTTTTCTGCTCACTCCGAACTATGAGAAGCCGCTCAGAATTGCGCGTAAGCTGTTCCCTGCGTTGCCGCGAAGCCTGTTCGTCCCACTGCTCAAGTTGCGGCTTAATAAGATGCTGCTTTCGACCTTGCGCGCCCGCAAGCACCCGGAGTTTGAGTTCTGGCGGGCATACCTGAACGAAGCGATTGCCTCTAACCGATTCAAAGAGGTCGTCATTCACCAGAATGAGTGTTTACTCGATCTCGCGCAGCAGCCGCGCTTCATTTCGTCCGACCTGCAAGGGTGGCGAGGCGAGATTCTCATTATTGACTCGAACGATGATCCGGCAATTCCGGCAAAGGCTAGAAAGTTGCTTCGAAACACTTACCCGCAGGCGCAGGTGCATACCTTCCAAGACGCGGGCCATGCCTCGTCCATTCTGAAGCGGGAAGAAGTTTTATCGATCATCAGGATCTTTCTCCGCGGCGACGTTCACAAGGGCTAGCCGACCGCCTTGCCTGCAATAAACATCTTTCAGCAGTCGTAACATGATGGACCAAAGATCGTCTTTCCTGTCGCTTGCACTGCCGTTTTATCGGCACTTTGCTTATGGCATATAGCTTGTTTTTGGTAACCAGGAAATCAATGTTGGAGGAAGAGAAAGATGTTCAAGAAAGTTCTATCTTTGGCGCTCGTCGGGTTTCTTCTTAGCGTAGCTGGACTCAGGCCTGCGTATGCCGGCTCGAAAGAAGAAAAAGCGACTCGTTTTACGGAGGAGGTGAAAGAGGGTATCAGCAAACTTGGGACAGGCGCGGAGGCGCGCATTGAAGTTAAGCTACGGAATAAAACAAAGCTGAAAGGCTATGTCAGTGAAGCAGGCGAAGACAGCTTCGTCATCGTAAATGAAAAAACGGGTGCATCTTCTACAGTGACTTACGCACAAGTTAAGCAGGTCAAGGGCAACAACCTTTCGACAGCTGCGGAAATCGCCATCGGCGTGGGAGTTATACTCTTGCCCATAGTGATCGTTGTTTTATTGGTATCACAGTCCTAGAAGTTTACTCGTTTGCACACACCACGATGCTTAACGGTGCGTAACGAACCGTTCCGAAAAACTTCATCTAAGCGCTCTATATAAAGCTATCCAGGTGTCATTTATTGTGGCGCGATTTTTCTGATGGACCACCTCTAATAACGAACATCGTTTACTTCATCGTCTCTGATAAAACCGAGAGATGCGACCTGTCATTATTTGAGCAGGGTCAACACCCGATGCACACGGAGTAACACCTGTTCCCCATCCACCCGTATCAACCTCGTCGTGCAGCTTCTCCCAAATCCCGCCATTGGCGCCGTCTGTCATATCCCGCCACGTTGCAGAGGTCGGAGTCGGGAGCATGTCTGTCTTTCCTGCTTACCGAGGTAATTCTTGCCCAACCTCACCGCGGTCAGGTACTCTTCCGCTGAAACCTGATCTCTCTAACTTCCTTAACCTCAGTCGATGATGGAGTTTCGAGGACACTCACATGTACGAGCCAAGAAGCGCTGACAGAACCTGTTTCGTTATTTCCGCCATTGGTGACCCCGGCTCACAAATACGCAAACACGCCGATAAAGTAAAGGAATTCATTATCAGGCCGGTAGCAAACAAGGTGGGCCTGGAGGTCGTGCGCGCCGACGACATTTGTGATAGTGGGATCATAACGACTCAAGTAATTACACATTTGTTGGAAGATAAGCTCGTGGTAGCAGACTTGACGCGACACAATCCAAACGTCTTTTATGAATTAGCGCTGCGACATGCCGCAGGGAAAGCATTTGCCCACCTGATACCTGCGGCGAGGAGATACCCTTCGACCTTGCACACGTTAGGACCATTGAATACGACTGTGAAGATGTTCCCTCCGTTCTAAGCGCGCAGACACGGCTTGAGGAGAATATGCGCGCCGCTATCGAGAACAAACACGTGGATTCGCCGGTGACTATCGCAGCGATCCTTTCGAACGTTGAGTTTTTCAAAGCGCCCGGTGGAAACAAAAGAGACGTGTTAGCTAAAAGGGAGCGTCAATACGACGAGATAGCTTCGACTGTAGCGGATCTGAAAAACATGCTTAATGACGCAATTCCCAACTTTGTGCGTGATCAAAAGGAATCGATGCTGCGCCGCTACTCCAATGAGTTTGAGCTGGTAAAGACGATTAGAGACAGCGGCATTATAGGCGTGTCGCGTCGCAGAAGCGCTGTGCTTGGGTTTCTTAAGAGTGCAATCGATGAAGAAGAAACGGAGATCATGTTCGTTGGATCCTCGCTAAAGGGTTTGTTGCAGAACAGGGAGTACGAAGATATTCGACAGAAACTAATATCTAAGTCGCGGACCGAAAATCTTCAGGTTCGTTTCTTACTGACACATCCTGTCTTCGCAGACTTTAGAGCAAAGCAGGAGCACCGGAAACATGGTTGGATTGGCAAAGAAATTATTGCCAGCCTCCGGGTGTTGGAACAGTGGGGCCTTGATTCAGGAAACGTGCGACTTTACCTGGGGACGCCTACTGCTTTCGCGGTCAGGACGTCCAGAAAAATGCTCATTAACCCCTATCCGTATCGGGCCCAGGCGTTTGAGAGTCCGTGCATCTTAGTGCGAAGCGAGAAAGAACCGGATGTTGAGTGTTCGTGTTACTTCTACGACCACTTTAACGAAGCGCATTTTGGTGCGTGGGACACTGACTTGGCGATACAAATTGATAGCTTCGACCGCGTAATTGCAACGTTTGAAAAGATGTTGAATAGCTACTCAGTAACGGTTAATGCAGTAATGGCGCAAGCTATGCAGATAGACGATGACTAGATGGAGCTAAATCTGAGGGACAATTAGCGAAGAGCTTCTAAAGGGGAATGGGAGGTGCGAATCCTATGCCAAATTGTGTGAGCGAGTCAATGGTTGTGGGGACCTTAACTAACAGTCTCATGTGGCTCGTAACCTGGATCAGTTGAGGACCGCTAACTGCGGCAGACAGGTTGTGCTCGCTTGTTGGAAAATGGGCGACCTCGATTGCAATGGATCGCTGGCGGTGAGTGGGAAACCGTTCTGACGACACAGGAAAGAGGCATCACCGCCCTTCACCAACGGTGATGCCCCGCAGCCTCATAACGGCGAGGGTAATGAGGCGAACGCCGCAGCGAAGATCAAACTACGGCGCGATTTTTGTCGCGGGCTCGCTCCAACCGCTTTGGCCCATAGAACCGATCGCTGCCACTCGGAACCAGTACTTCCTCCCGCTCGTCAGATTTTGAATCGTTTTGTAAGTAGCGGTTGCTGTTTCCGCATGGCTCCAACTTTCCGCACTGGGCGGATCGGCACTCGATTGAATAATGTAGCTTTTCGCATTAACGACTTTCCTCCACGTGAGATCGATCTCACCTTCGTGGTCGCCGGCAGTCGCGCTTAAAGCCTGTGGCGGTAGTAAAATCGATGGCGCCGCGCGCGCTGCTTTCGTCTCCATACCGGCGCTGGCAATTATTGTTTCGTCTGTGCCGGCCACGCTCTCAACGTATGCGGCAAGCTGCCTCAAACTTCGATCAACTTGAAGCTCAGCGTCATCCTCAGCACTGGCTTTTGTCCTGACATCTCCTCTAGCGATTTGATGTGCCTTATACGTTTCTTCAAGCGTCGAGAGAGACGTAGTAATGTCCGCCAAAGATGGATGCGGATTGAGAAAGTTGGAATTGTTTGTCATCGCGGCAATTATCTGGCGACCTTTTTGAATCTTTTCTGGGACTGGCCTACGCAGGTTTAGTTTGATTCTTGACATAGTTTCTCCTTCTAAGTTTTCAATTACGAGACTTGGGAGTGAGGAGAGGACTTCTGCCGGCGTTTTTGTTACGCCCATACAAAATCAATGCTTGCTTCAGTTCATATTGATAAGTTTTCCGTAAAACAAGATAGCCAGGGACGAAAGCTGACCGGATCGGAGCCGTGTGCAACTTGCACACTTCAACACTTATCAATCTCAGCTCGGAGCTGTATTGAATTCCCTCTTGCAGGTTAAAACCCGAGGATTGCAACACCGCACGGCGTGCGTGCTGACTTGAACCGCCGCTTTCCGGTTTGATCTACTGGAATGTCAATCTGCCTGGGCTTGCAGCAGTCTTGTATTGCGCTAAGGCTGACTCGATCGTTGCAGATCACGTCAAATCTCACCCGGTGATTGTTTGATCAACCGCGATCTGGTCGAACGCAGCTTAGACCAGGGACTGTATAAGAGTCCTCAAAGAACTATCAAAAAGTTATTAGTAATTTCTTAGAGGATTAAGTATTGAATGCCGGGTGGTGGGCCCGGCTCGTTAGAATCAGGCCATGAGGGGGACCACTGCTAACAACTCGCCTTCAAGTGCGGCAACCTGCGTGTCGACCATTCCATAAGCGTTCAACTCACCACAGCGAGTAAAGGCAAGGTGCTTTACATGATTCGCAAGTACTTTCGGGTCCGTCGAACTCTCAAGCGTGGCCATCAGAACGAACAGGGCCGCCGATTTAGGCACAGGATCATCACCAGCGCGACAGATCAGATCTGCCAACATCTTTATCTTTTCGGCTGCTGAAAGATCGTCATAAGCGTCCGTTGTTTCCGGCACAATTACGTCGATGATAGGTTCGCCCGCATCGGCGCGGCGCACCAGTTCAGAAAGCCACGGGTCGTCTGTTTCGAGGCCATAACGTATTACGGCTCGCGCGTTTGCGTCGACTGATTTGTCCTTGATGAGCGACTGAGCTCGGCGTTTCAGTGCATCGCTGATGTTGTTCTTGGTTGAGGTGCCGGTGTGAGGTGTTTCTTCGCACTGTTGTGCGCTGCTATGATTAAGCATGGTCTTCATCCTTTCGTGAGAAGGTTGAGGGTCAAGGGTCGATTTGTGTAACAGCACAAGTCGGCCCGCTGCATTTTCGCTGGGGCGTCCGCACTGTAGCGCCCGGATTCTTGGCTGTCAATGAGAAATTCAAATCCGACGCTTACCGATTCGAAAGCCATACTTTCTTATGCTGCGGAAAATAGTTTCTTGTACAAGCCACAAAGAAGCTAAGTCTTCAAGAGTTTTTGTCAAAAGTTGTGTACGAGGATGTCGGGCAGCGACCTTGTGAGCATCCTCTTGTAGACCGTTTTTGAACTTCACATCTTTAACTCCTGGGCCAACGCGTGACCTTTGCGCAGGCGCCAGTTTTGTTCGGCGATCTTCGTCAGCTTGAAGACCATCGCCAACATGCTGGCACGTAAGACGCAATCGCGCGTCTTGGTGGTCCGCAATCTCACCGTACTAAAAGTTGATTCGATCGGGTTCGTGGTCCTGATGTACTGCCAGTGCTCAGTCGGAAAATCATAAAACGTCGCAAGACACTCGGTGGCCTTCGGGGACTTCGCTTCATAGCTCAACAAGAAGTGGTCAAATGCCGCAGACTCGAACCGCTTTAATTAATCACCGGTTAAATGAGTAACCTAGGCTGCACGCGAACCAGAGTAAACTATCTACAGTTCTAACGTCCCGCTGCTCCCTTAAAACTCTCGACGAACTGCTCTAACTTCATGGCTTCGAGCTCATCCAACTTTGATTTGGCGTGGCTGGAATTATTCCCTTCGATTAACTCGCGCACCCCACCCATGTTCCGTTTCAACAACCACAACTCCCTCCCCAGGGAGAAAAGGCCGTGTTTCGTGAACTCTTTCCCCTCCTTGGCGACGCCCAGATACTCAAGGATGAGCGATAGCTTCCATACGTCCGTAAGCGCGTCCGGGGCTAACTGCGCGTAGTAATCCCCTCTGTCGTTAATGACGTACAGGCGAAAGGCTTCGAACTTATACACAAACGTTTCACCCATGTTGCCGTAATCCTCATGCTCAAGCAGGTCAAACTTGTGCCGAAGGAATAACAGTTCGAGAGCAACGACGATGAAGAAGCGCGCCAAAGCTTTCTTGAGTGACATATAATGATTAAAGAATTCTCAAATACTTATGAATTCTGCTCACCAAACCATAGATCGCGTGTGTCCTCGACTATGTTCTCAGGAGATTTTTTCAATATTGTGTAGGCAGAACCTTCAGGGCGGCGATTCTTTTACTCTGCTCTTCTTGTAGTCCGTCTCTGAAGCGCACGCCTTGGACCACTTGGGCTAGGCGAGCGTGCCCCTTCAGTTTGCCATCCCTGTTCCGCCGTCTTCGTCAACTTGAAAACCATCGCTAAGATGCCGGCTCGCGAGACACAACCACGCGTCTTCGCTGTTCGCAGCCGCACCGTAGCGAAAGTCGATTCGATCGGGTTGGTGGTGCGGAGATGCGGCCAATGTTCCGCCGGAAAATCATAAAACGTTAACAAGGACTGCCGATCCTTAACCAGACACTCGGCCGCTTTCGCATACTTCGCTTCATAGGTAGTTAGGAAACGATCGAAGGCTTGTTCCGCTTTGGCCCGACTCTCCGCCATCCAGACCTCATGCAAGGCCGCCTTGGCCTTTGCTTGCTGGCCTTTGGCAGCTTGTTGAGCACGTTGGTCGTCTTATGTACCCAGCAGCGCTGCTCGCGCGTTGTGCCGAATACTTGCGGCAACGCTTTCCAGAAGCCCAACGCGCCATCACCAATCGCTACTCTTGGATCAATACTCAGCCCGCGTTGTTTCAGATCCAATAAAAGCTCTTTCCACGACTCTGCCGATTCGCGGTAGCCATCAAGCATCGCTACCAACTCCTTCTTACCGTCCGCAGTTGCACCAATGACTACTAAAATGCACTGACTGGCATCCTCCAGCCGCACGCCGAAGTGCACGCCGTCAATCCAAATGTAAACAAAGTTCTTGCCAGCCAAGTCGCGCTTGGACCAACGCTGGTGTTCGTCTTTCCAAACCTCTTTCAGCCGGCTGATAGTCGCCGCCGAAAGGCCCGCTGCATCTTGGCCCAACAGCGCTGTCAAAGCGGAGGAAAAATCTCCCGTTGACAGCCCCTTCAAATACAACCAGGGCAAAAGCTCTTCGATGCTTTTGGTGCGCCGCAAATAAGCCGGCAAAATACTCGAGCTGAACTTGATCTCGCCTTGCCGATCACGCACTCGAGGCGCTTTCACCTTCACATCACCGATCCCTGTTTGAATGGTCCGTTCCGGCTTATGGCCATTACGCACCACCCGCTGTCGCCCACGTTCGTCCTTCAGCGTTTGATAACGCGCGATCACCTCCGCTACTTCGGCCTCAACAGCTTCTTGCAACAGCGTCCCCGCCCCGCGGCGCAACACTTCCGTCAACGCATCAGCTACCGGCAATGCGATTCCTGGATTCCTGTAGTCAACTAAGTTATCTTCCTTCACGGCGTATTCCTCCTAGAAATAGGTTGATGGTTCGTGGAAAAACTCATCAAGAATACGCCACCTCTTTCATTCACTCATACACAACTTTCGACTATAACTGCTTCAAAGGTGTGCGATGATGTTTTTGAGCTTAACATCACCCGCGATACCATCAAGACTATCAAAAAGGGTTCCTGCGCGTATTCCCATTAACTGTAACTCTCGTAGAATCATTACCCACGCGTCACCCGAGATATCATATCGCTGTAACCTTATTTGTTCTTTTGTCCTATTCGCATACTCGTCAAGACTTTCATCAACCAGGACACTGGTAAACCACCCGAACTGACGAGCTAAACGTCTGGATTCAAAAATTTTCGGTCGCATAATTCGAAACGGTTGAGATGGGTTGAGATCATCAAGCTGTATATCTTTTTCAAACTTCTGTTGATTAACTTGCATGGCCCAAACGGTGAAAGGTCCGGCATTCAGGTGCTCTATCCGTGGCCATAACGCAAAAAAGACTGCAATATACGGTGATTCTGTCCAATCCAAAAAAGGTGTTGGTAGGCCATGATGTTGAGCCAAAGCTATTTTAGCGCTCGTCGTTAGTTGATGTAGATCATGCTCAAAGAAGTCGCTCGCGATGTCTATAAAGGAATTAAGAAGTTCAATATACCGTTTAATATCAAATTCAATATTTATGGACTTACAGTACCGTCTATAGCTGGTATCTAACTTCCATTGTGGATCTGAATGTCCACGGAACAGCCATATATCCTCAGTACCCGCGAACTCTGGTGTAAGCTCCTTAAAGGTGCTCCATCTAATTGCAGTCATGTTGCCCAGCTATATCGATAGTCTTCTGTCGGTAACATTAAATCTCTTTTTCATCTATCAGTCTTTTGATTAATTGCGCAGTCAGTCTATCGCCGAAGCCCGAATGCTTCTCGGCAGGCAGATCCTCATAACCAGTGTCAGTAGTTTTCTCGTGTCTCACATAAGTAGTGGGAGAAGTTCTTGCCCAGATTTCCTGTGAGCTAATATTTCCAACACCATATCTCAAGACAAGAAAACGAACATCAAACTCTTCCATGATTACCCGAACGGATTCTGAAGTTACGTTTTCAGACGCGAGCCGTCCTCCGAGCAGACCTGCAAATGTTCGATGCTCTCCGATAAGTAAATCCACTTTGCCCTTTATGACCTTCTTGATTTCTTCTAATCCAATAGTCTTATAAATGAGATGCGGGACTACATCGAATATGATGAAGGCCCCAGTAGAACGTACTCTCTCAACCACAGAAGCTGCGTGTTGATCGCCCAGCCGGTAGATAATATATCCATCAAGTAGCGCTACATCACCTGATTCCACGCCCGCCAATACAAGGGCTTGATCCAGATTTACCACATCATAATCATTCGCCGAGTTTTTTGGACCATCCGGGCCGATTTCACTTCCGTACAAATATGCTACCCCGGTCGGTTTGTCAGAACTCGTTCCTAACAGAGATTGTATTTCCGTTTTACGCAGTTCGCTCGCGATCAACTCACCGTCTTGATCTTTGCCTATTTTACCGAAGAGTATTGGCGTACAGCCGGTCTCCTTAAATGCTATAGCGGCATTGAAGGCAGTGCCGCCCACCCTCTTTTTATTAAAATCACGATTCATTAAATCTCTTATCGAGATATCAACATTCAAATCACCTATAATGAACACGCGTTTTCCAGCACATCTTTGAATTGGCGGCTCTGATTCTTTGTTCTTAATATTATCCACAAGAATTTCCCGCTGTTTTCCCAGCCAGATGATCTGACCGGCGTGGTAGCGAGAGACTACATTTACCCCCGCCTCTTTTAAGGCTTCCAGTTTATGCATATTTGACGTTACTAACGTGACCGAACTTATTCTAAAAAAATTTAGAATCTTAACAGCAATGTCATAGGTCCTCGCGTCTTCCCGAAAGCCAACTTTTCTATAACTAGCATTTTGTGGCACATTCATTCTTTTCAACGGCAATGTTGCGACATGGGCTGCGGCACCATTCCCCTTGCCTTCTTGCCGGAGATAGATAATCAGCCCCTTTTGGTTTTCAACAATCCATTGTTGGGATATCTCCATCTGTTCACGGCAATCACATTCTTTACTGTAAAAAACATGAGCGCACATACACTCCGAATGAATTCTGCATAGAATCTCAGAACTCCCTCTGATATCACCTAAACTTAGAACCACGGCCTCTTCATTTCCATCGTGAAAAACATGAATATCGAAGTCACCGAACTCCGTTTCCAGCCGTCCATGAGATAAACGGGCCAAGACGATGCCTATATCATCCGTGATTACCTGTCTCATTGTTCCTCCCAGCTAAGTGAGATCGTGGTGTGAACAGCAGAGGCTGACAAAAGTCTCAGCACACTTCAGCCGATTATGTGTGTGGTGTATACCTGATTCCTGATAACGCATAATCATAATCCTGCCGCCGATTCATATGCAATATATTATGATATGACCCTGTCATCCGCCGGCAACTTTGGCATTTCTATATCGGTCCCAAACTTGAGATAAGGTCGTCAGGACAAGCGCTCGTGCAAAAGGAGTATCGTGAAGTATAGGCAGATAGGATCAAGCCAGTTGGTGGTTTCGGAAATCGCACTTGGATCGTGGCGCACGTTTGGCGGAGGGCTTGATAAGGAACAATCCTATCGCTGCATCCGTGCCGCACTAGATCAAGGCATCAACCTCCTGGATACGGCTAATGTTTACGCGCAAGGAGCCGCGGAATCAATAATGGGTGAAGCACTTCAAGATATAAATCGGAAAGATTACGTGCTTGCAACGAAGCTCTTCTTCCCAATGTCAGACACTGATTACGGCTTATCACGTAAACAAATATTCAAGCAATTGGAAGCATCTCTTACGCGCCTCCGCACCGACTATATCGATCTTTATCAGTGTCATAGATACGATCCCGAGACGCCTCTTGAGGAGACTATGGAAGCGCTTACCGAAGTAGTAAGGCAAGGTAAAGTCCGATATATAGGTTTCAGTGAGTGGCCCGTTGATAAGGTGCATGCAGCAATGAATCTTCCTGGTGTTATACATTTCGTATCGAGCCAGCCCCAATATTCGTTAATGTGGCGAGACCCGGAAACGAATTTATTCCCCACTTGCAAGAAGTACGGTATATCTCAAATCGTCTGGGCTCCTTTGGCCGAAGGCGTTCTTACAGGTAAGTATCTCCCTCAAAAACAACCTTCGCCACAAACCAGGGCCGGCCATCCTTACATGGGCAAGCAGTTTCAACGAGAGTTTTTGAGAGATCCCATATTAGAAGCAGTTCAAGCATTAAAATTACTTGCTATCGATCACGGGCTAACACTTTCACAGTTCGCGTTGGCTTGGGTTTTACGAGAGCAAAATGTAGCGTCGGCTATAACTGGAGCGACAACACCCGATCAAATCATAGAAAATTCTAAAGCGTCGGGCAAGGTTGTTGAATTGGCAGCATTTGAAAAAGCAGAGCACATTATCAAACAAGCTCAACTCCTGTGATCTGAACTCAAGCGCAAAGAAGCACAAAGTTTTTCGCGAACATTTTGTGCTTCTTTGTGGCTCATTCCAACACTGAGAGATACGCTCGCCATGGTCCAACCTCATCGCGGTATTGCTTAGCCATTACTCGCACGACCTGCCGGATGTGGCCGAGATCATGAACCACCCACGCGGAAAGCAACTGGCTCATCGTTACAACTCCCAACTCGGGATGCGTGCCACGCTTCTCTAATAAACCGGGCGTTAAGTTCATCGCCTCCAATTCCTCGAGACTCCGTGTTCGCAGTTGCGCAAACGTGTCGAGCAGTTCTGCAAGTGACTTTCCTTTCGACGTCTCGAACATGGCAACACGATCAAACGGATCGAAAGGTCGCGCTTCCCCTTGCTCCAGAATGATCCTCGCGCGCGGAATCCAATCTGTTTCTTCCCCATGAATGAGATGGCCCAGGATATCGTATGGGCTCCAAGTCCCTTCTCCTTCGTTCTGAACGAGCCACGGTTCGGGAAGGTGACGCAGGAGTGAGTTAAGGGTCGCAGGCGTCCGCCTGAGAATCGGTATTGCGTGTTCAAGTTCAAACTTCATTGGGTGATTAACCTGAAGTGCGCAAACTCAGGCCCATAGTTTCGTCAACTTCATGATTATGCCATCACCTAAAATCCAAGGTCGGTCGCTACTCAAGGTGGTGATGCAGTTTAGAGTTCAAGCTTTAGCTTGCGGACTCAAAGCAGCAGCCTAAAGGCTGAACTCTGAACCTGCGAATTTTCACCAACGCGCAGGTTTAATAGACTGTGAACTTGAACTGCTGCAAAGAACTCGCCTTCGTTGCCTGGTCCATGATCATCACTTGCAACTCGTAACTTCCCGGCGGCAATGAGCTCAGCGGAAACTCGCCGGTGTAAGGAATGTTCGCGGGGTTAGTGGCTTTCTCTGTATTGATTTTTATTTCTGGTGGCGTGATCACTGCCTGCGCGCCACGCAGGACCTTTATCTGCGCACTCAACTGCGGCGGCGAACCGGCGTTGTAGATGTAAGTGCTGAAGCGCATGCGTGAGTTGCGCGCAAAGCGCCGGCTCGCATTCACGCCTACCTGCGCTGTCGCGGCTTCTGTGATCTCAGCCACGTACAAACTGCTGATCGCAAAACTGCCCGGCTTCAGCTTCGGTATCTCGAGCCACTCCATCGAGCTGATCAGGTTCCTGGCCACGATCCCTCGCTCGTACGCCAGAATGCGTACTTGATAAAGGCCGGGCGGTACGTCCACCTGATGGTTAACAACGGCGTAGAGTGGCGCCTGCGCGGGTGTGCGCGGCACCTCGATGCGTTGCTTGAAGCTCCCCACCGGCTTGCCCTTCGAATCAAACACCGCGCCTAACACGTTCGCGTCGATCTTCCCTGAACTGTTGTCAGGCGACCGCGCGTTTAGCTGCACTGACGTCGTCAGTTGCATGTTCGTGCCAGACGCCTGTTTGTAACCAAGTGCGATGGCGGCCCGCAGTTCTTCAGCTAAGGTTTCAGTCACGCCCAACACGTCAGTGCTCTCCACTTGCACCGGTGCGGGTTGCGCGTTCGCCTTGTTCTTTTCAGGTGGTGGTCCAAGGTAACCACGCCGCAACTGCACTTTCAGACCAGGCTGACCCGCAATGGTGATTTTAATCTTGGAGAAGTTTGAGGCACGCTGCGCATCGTTCGCCGGTCGCCAGGCAAGCAGGTAGTAACGTGAGGTTTCATCGAGTGCGCGCGCAATGCCGCCGGTAAGGTCATTGGAGTTGAGGAGCGCGCGCCCGCCTGTATCAGCGGCGAGCGCATGCAACGGTTCCTGTGTGAACGTTCGTTCGCCACCCATCCTGCTTTGCATGACACCCGAGGTATCGAAACCGCCCCCGCTACTTGCATCGAGCGACGAGTCAGTACTGAGCCCCCGCGCGTCCAGCGTGTAGATGACGACGGAGCTGCGGTTCGCAGAACCTGTGACACGACTCATCATGCTCGTGAAATCCGAACCGGTGAACTGAGGAACAAAGCCGTCAGAAACGAAGAAAACGAGTTTGCGTCCTGGCAGCTTGGCGGTGGCGCGCACGAGATTTACGAGTGAGGAGAGCGCCGTTTTGACAGTTACTTGTGAACTGCGAAGGATCGTGCCAACCCGCCGTTCGACCATAGCTATAGCTATCGGCCGGTCGTCCGGATCTCTTAACACATTCGCTCTTATTGTCTCCTTGACATAGTATTCAAACAGGTCGCGGTCATTGCGTTCGCCAATCAGGTACGCCACATAGTCGCTCATCGCAGGACGCTCGCCCTCGGAAGCCGTACCGGGAACGAATTTTAGCCGGTCGAGAGCAGCGCGCAGCACGATCGGATTGTTTGTCAGTTGCTGAAGAAACCCAATCTGCCCACTAGCCGACGTGATCGCCACCTGGTCGTTTCGGCCGAGCATCGTATCGATAAACTGCCCGATGGTTTTGTGGACGCGCGAGAGGCTGCCCGGCGCAAGGTGCAGGTCGTTAACGAAGAATAAGATCGTGCGTCCGCGATCAGAAACCGGTTCACCCGGCTCGGCCACAACGGGTTGCGCGCCTTTCTTACCACTCCCGGCCCGCAACGCGCTTGCCTCGTTTCTGGCACCCGTCACCACGCTCTCAAAAAATTCGATCTGCTGCGGTTGACCCTCGACCTGTAGCTCGAATTGTTCCGGCTTCAGTCCGCTGACAAACTTCCCGTCCTTGTCAAAGACCATCACATCGGTCTGCACGAGCTCCGTGCTCACGCGCACCACGTCCTCAACCTCTGCGGGCGTAGGGCTTGGCGACGGTTTTTTCTCCTGGGCAATAACCGAGGTCAGAGACAGGATTACAAGGATGATTGGGAGGGTTAATTTACGCATGCCGGCCGAGGAGAGTGCAGAATTAAATCACAAACGTACCGAGACGCAAAGGATTTTAACCCACAAAAATGCACAAAAGCACAAAAATCCGAAGGGAGTACTTTTGTGTCCTATTGAGGCGGATTCACGGTCAGTAACACGATCTCAGGCGGGACGCCGAAGCGCACTGTCATGATGCTGGTGCCAACCCCTGTTGTCACAAACAAATGATGATTGTTTTCGAACACGTGTCCCTTCTCGTAGCGCTCACTGACTTTCGAGGATTGGACCACGCCTCCGATCAACGGGAATCGGACTTGCCCGCCGTGAGTGTGTCCGGCCAACAACAACGGCACGCGTTGCGGCAGCTTTGGAAAGATATCGGGATTGTGCGTCAAGGCGATCACGGGTGCGCCTTCGGGAACTTTATTAATCGTTCCCTGGATGTTTTGCGGACGCGTCCACAGATCAGCGAGACCGGCGAGCCACAGCGAAGTGCCTCGCGCATTAACCTCGATCACCTCATTCTCCAGCACCTTGATGCCGTTCTGCTCCAACGCGCTACGTACCTTTCGTCCGTTGTCCCACCAATCGTGATTACCGAGCACTGAGTAAACACCGAGCGGCGCGCTAAAGTCTTTTAAGACCGCCGCAAACACTTCCGGCTCCATCGTGCGACGTATCCAACCATTGCCGGTCATGTAGTCACCGAGTATGACTATCACATCGGGACTAAGTTGATTTGTGCGCTCGACGACCAGTCGCAACTTCTTCTCATCAATAAACGGTGCACCGGCATGAATGTCTGCGATCACTGCGATGCGTAGACCCTTGAGTTCCTGTGGCCAGTTGTCGATTTGGATAGTCTGGTGCCGAACTAGGAGGAGATTCGGTTCAATGAGGAACGCCCAAAATCCGATCCCGCCGAGTAACAGAATAATCGCGACAAGCGAGACGCGCAGGCGCTTGCGCCAATGAGAAGTTTGCCCCCATTCGCGTGGTCCAGGCGGGCGACGTACCTCCCGAATCAAAAAGAGAAGCAGCCCCAGCAGAACCGCGATGGAAATTACAAAAGGTACGGTCATTATTATTTCTCATATCTCATTTGTCATTTTTGTTGAGTCCCCAGTTCGTTCTTTGAATGGCAAATGATAAATGTCAAATGAGATATGACCAATGATTTTGTTGTTCTGTTATCTTATCCGCGCTATGAAAACCAAAATCACTCTTCTTACGCTGCTCTTCTGTTGCACGATCAACTTATTTGCGCAGGCGCCCGACCGGCAACAGTTTATACGTACGGAAGCGCCGGTAGTTGCTTTGACTCACGTGCGAGTGATTGACGGCACCGGCGCGCCGGCGAAGGAAGACCAAACAATCATCATCACTGACGGCAAGATCCAGTCAGTCGAATCGAGTGCCGCGGCCCGGATACCGGCGAATGCGCAAACGCTGGATCTCAAGGGTTACACGGTGTTGCCCGGCCTGGTGGGAATGCATAACCACATGTTCTTTCCGATGGGCGGCTCACCGCCGATGTATTCCAACATGGGCATAAGCTTTCCACGCCTCTACCTCGCCCTCGGCGTCACGACTATTCGCACAACAGGCAGCGTCGCGCCATACACCGATCTCGAAATCAAGAAGCTAATTGATGCCGGGCGGATGATCGGACCAAAGATGCACATCACCGCGCCCTATCTCGAGGGGCGCGGTTCGTTCACGCCTGTGATGCACACGCTCACCGGTCCCGACGATGCGCGGCGTCTCGTCAATTACTGGGCCGATCTCGGCGCCACCTCGTTCAAGGCATACATGAATATCTCACGCGAGGAGTTGCGTGCGGTAGTTCAGGAGGCGCACAAGCGCGGACTAAAAGTCACCGGGCATCTCTGTTCGATTGGATATAAAGAGGCCGCCGAGATCGGCATTGATAATCTCGAACATGGCTTGTTTGCAGATTCGGAATTCGTGCCGAACAAAGAACCGGACAAGTGCCCGCAAGGCGGTGCTGTATCGAATAGTTTGCGTCAACTCGATCTCAACGGCGCCGCTGCCCAGGAGACGATTCGCACACTCGTTTCTAAAAACGTCGCCATCACTTCGACGCTGCCGGTATTCGAGGCGGGCGGCGCGCCGCTGGCCCAAACAGGAATCGGCGCCAGCAGTGCGTTGCTGAACCAGCGCGTGCTGAATGTAATGTTGACTGACGCTCGCGTTCGTTATCTGCAGGCGCGTGCGCGCGTTTCTCCTGAGGCAAACTTCATTGCACTTCTGCGTAAGGCGATGGAGTTCGAAAGGGACTTTGTGAAAGCGGGCGGCTTGCTCATCGCGGGACTCGATCCAACGGGCAACGGCGGCGTTGTCGCCGGTTTTGGTGATCTGCGTCAAGTTGAACTTTTAGTGGAGGCGGGGTTCACACCGGTCGAAGCGATAAAGATCGCCACACTCAACGGCGCGAAGTTTCTTGGTGAAGATGCGCGCATCGGTTCAATCGCAACCGGCAAACAAGCGGACTTGATGGTCGTGAAAGGAAATCCAGCCACGACCATCAGCGACATCGAGAACGTCGAGATCGTCTTCAAAGATGGAGTTGGCTACAACTCGGAGAAGCTGATTCAATCCGTTCAGGGCCTCGTCGGGATTCGCTGATTTAAAGAAGTCACGCCTCCAGAAGAGCCCCGCTGCAAGACGGCAGCCTTATCAAAGCTCACTCTCTCAGCGTTTTTATTCGCCTCAGACCCGAAATAGTTTTGCTCTCAGAATCATTAATGTAGGGACCCGTGGCCACACGTTTCCCGAAAATGCTCCACGACAAAAGGGATAATCATGAACAACCAAGCCGCTAAGACTGTTCGTGTCGAAACCGAAGACGGAGAATCCAAGGATCCGCTCGGTCATTTATTTTTTTCCGAAATCCTGCTCGAAGAGTACGAAGGTCTAAATCAACCACAGTTGAATCCAGCAGAAGTTAAGAAGATAAGGAAGGACATCAACGATTACCGAGCGAGTGAAGGATGTCCTCCCAAGAAGCCCCAATCAGAGTTTGAGGGCGGCATATTAAAGCGCATTTACCGGTTAATCTACGAAGCACAAAGCCAAAAAGCTAAGAGTGTTCCTCCCGACGCCAACGACAAAAACACCTCTGACACCGCAGAAACCAGTACAGAAACAAAGAAGTTGCTAGGCGGCGGCGGGGCGCTCGGCGGCGGTGGGGCGCTCGGCGACATGGGTTTGGTGGTTCAGCAAGGGAATGGAAGTGGGACCGGATACGGGAGCCCAATCATTCCTCACGACCCGGAGAAGCTTACCGCGTGTACGCTGCGATCTGCGCTTTGTTTGTCCGGCGGGGGCGTTCGTAGCGCAACCTTTAACCTGGGAATTCTCCAGGGTTTGGCGCGCCATGGATTGCTGGACAAATTTGACTATCTTTCCACTGTTTCTGGTGGAGGTTTTATTGGTGGTTGGCTGTCTGCATGGATACGTCGCGACGGCTTGAACAAGGTCGTTGAAGAACTCAAAAAACCACCTAAGACACCGCTGACACCCGATCCGGCTCAAGTAGAACATCTTCGAATCTATAGCAATTATCTGAGTCCGCGGCCCGGTTTGCTTAGCGCTGACACCTGGACTCTAGTGGCCAGCGTCATCCGCAATCTAGTACTTAATTGGCTGGTTTTTGTGCCCGTTTTTATAGCTTTTCTCATGGTCCCGCGAATGTGGAATGCTATCGTCCTAGGGAGCCCTGAGTATTCCTGGTATACGATTCGAATCTCCCTGGCAATTGGATTTGTCTTCGGATTCTTGGCTCTTTCCTACATCGGACGCAATCTACCGAGCGCGAAAGATTACACTTCCGCGAGGCCAAATGCCCAATACTATAAAGTCGAAGAAGGAAAATTTATCTCACGTTGCCTGATTTGTTTGGTTGTCAGCGCCGCGGCATTGGCCGTGTGTCTGTGGAGTTGCTATCAGCCGAACAGGTGGCCGCCCCCATGGTACTACTACGCAATATTTTTGGCGGTAGTCAGCGGTTTAGCGTGGCTCACTTGCCTTTGGAAAATCAGCAAAATCACTCCAGTAGAGAAAAAAGGGAGGGTTTATGTACGCATGCTGTGGTTGGCCACAGTCATCATCTTTGTATTCGTCCCATTTATTCTCGGATTTGTCGCCAACACCGTAATTGTTCTCACTCTGCCAATCTTCCATAAGCAGCCCGTTCTCTACTCCGTCTTTTCGGTCCCGCTCATCTTGCTGCTGATGGGTTTGAAAGGAGTACTCATTACAGGTTTTACGAGCCGCTTCAGTAAGGATGACGATCAAGAGTGGTGGGCGCGCGCCGGCGGTTGGGTTTTAATTGTCGTCCTTGCATGGATCGTAATTCATCTGCTGGTTCTATATGGACCACTCCTGCTTTTGACCCTTAGTACCATCTATTACGCTTTGAAAGAGGGTGGCTTAAGCGAACTTAAGTGGGCTGACTGGGGTAAATTGCTTGCAACTATCGCGGGAATCGTCTCTGGAGCGGTGACACTGTTCGGTGGTTTCAGCGCCAAGACGCCGGCCAATTCGAAAGAAGCTGAAAAGGCGAGCACCGGAGGAATTCTGCTCGGACTCGCCACCCAGGTGCTGGCTCCTGTTTTCCTTGGTTTTCTTATCATCCTGCTCTCTTTCGGAACTAACTGGATTTTAATCGCAGCTAACTGGATTTTAGTAAACTGGCCCTGGCCGTCTCAATTCATCAGCAGATTCGTCGCCGCACCCGCTATTCCTGGCATAACTTTCCCGTTATCCGGGTGGCACATGTTGCTGCTAAACGAAACGCCGTTTTGGTTCCTCCTCGCGGTGGCAATCCTGATAGCGCTAGTGGGCGCTGGTATGGGCCGGTTGATTAGCACTAACGTCTTTTCTCTTCAATACCTGTGGCGCAATCGAATCATTCGTGCATACCTCGGAGCCTCGCACTGCAATCGACGTCCGGATCGCTTCACCGGCTTCGATAGTTACGACAATCTGGAAATGCATGAGTTGTGGCCGCTGCCAGGTAGTGATCGGTGTAGTAAACGAGAAGACCGGCCGAGAGAAGACATGTCACCGGTTCGTGCCTCACGAAAACTTTTTCACATTTTGAATATGGCCCTGAATCTTACCGGTGGAGAAAAGCTTCAATGGCAAGATCGCCGGGCCGAATCCTTCACAGTTTCTCCTCTTCATGCGGGCAGCTACTGGCTGGGTTATCGTCGCTCTGCAGAGTACGGCGATCACATCACCTTGGGAGCGTCCATCGCTATTTCCGGTGCGTTCGTAAGCCCAAACATGGGCTTCATGATGACCTCGCCGGTAGTACGATTTCTAATGGCGGTCTTCAATGTCAGGTTTGGCTGGTGGCTGGGTAATCCAGGGCCAGCGGGCGACGACACGTTTAAGCGCGACACTCCTCGACTATCCGTGCTTCCATTCCTTGCAGAAGCATTTGGCAGTACGGACCATAAATCGCCATACGTTTACCTTTCGGATGGTGGTCACTTCGAAAACCTCGGCCTGTACGAAATGGTTTTGCGCCGCTGCCGCTTTATCGTCGTCAGCGATGCGACCACTGATCCGGATTACTCGTTTGAATCTTTAGCGATGTCGATTCGACAGATCCGCGTCGATCTCGGGGTGCCAATCGAAATTCCCGAGATGGCGGTTGGGGTTCCATCGCAGAACCTGAAGAGTAAGTATTGCGCGATCGGGAAGATCCGTTATTCCTGCGTCGATCGCGTTCCTGAAGATACGGACGCAAAAGACGAAGACTTCGATGGCATTCTGATCTTTATCAAACCTTCGCTCATCGGTCGGGAGCCGCGTGACGTGATCAATTACTGGCAAGGTCGTTCAACTTTCCCGCAGGAGACTATCACCGATCAATGGTTTAGCGAGGCCCAGTTTGAGAGTTATCGCACTCTGGGCTCGTCTATTATCGAAGCAATCTGTCAGGATCAGAGTGGCCAAATGACTCTGGAATCCTTTGCGCGGAGAGCAGAAGCACACAATGAACTAAGATTTGAAGCGTTCCAGGAACAGATTGGCCTGGTCGCACTGGAACACATGTTCAAAGAAGTTATGCGGGAACCTCCGAGTTCCTACAAAACGAAGGTACGTGACTTTATGAACACTATACTTCGTTAATACCGCTGACCTTGCTCCGGAGGAGCAAAATGTTTATAGCCTAAGATTCTGTGATTTACCCGCTCCGTTTAGGAGCGGAATGTAAATCCAACGGCGGAAAAGACATTGCGCTCCGCTGGAGCGCAGAGCCATAGAGGTATTAAAGCTATAAACATTGTGCTCCCCTGGAGCACTTCGCTGCCGACCATCAAGTCTAATGACTTTTCGGGCAAAGCCGCGTTAACCGCGTTAACTTAAGGCTTTGTGACTTCGAGGCCCGTAACGATGGCCTCGGTGTTGTGTGCGAAGCGAAGGCCGTAAACGCCGTCAGTCGATTTGAGCTTGCCGGGTGCGACGAGATCGGATTTGTTGTAAGTGGCAACCACCTTGTTGTTGATAGCGCATTCAACCTTATCGCCCTTTACCGACATCGCGATTTCCTGTGTTACGGGTTCGCCCTTGGCGGCGGCTTTGTTCACCGCCGGATCAGCAGCGCCGCGTGGTCCATTCATTTGAAATGGTGCTGGTCCAAAACCGCGGACGATGAAGTTGCCGGTGCCGTACGCTGCGCAGTACAAGTAACTCTGCTGGTCTGTTCCGAGATCGTTGCCTGCGATCATCAATCCATAAGGATGAGGATGATTGTTCAGGTTCATGTACTTTGGTTCCTTGAACGTCGCTTTGACGGTGTAATCGCCAGTCGCTTTGTTCTCAGGATTCCAGTAAGTTACCGCGGGACCGGTAGTGACGTGCAGAGCATCACCTTCTTTAACTAACTTCGCACTGTTGAGTGTCATGCCGGCAGTTTCTTCTTTAGCATCGATCTTTCCGGTCCAACCGGGGACAGAAATTCCGCCACCGGCCACGCCGCGCGAAGCTTCCATCTGCCCACCTTGAGAAAAATGGTCAGCCGGTGCTGACAAAATGGCGAGAGCAACCAGAGCTAGAGCCGTAAGGTAACGCATAACGCAAGCCTCCTCATTTGAACCGTGTTTTGGAAAGGGGAAACAAAAATGGCAGAAGAGAAAATACTGACCAAACATCCGCAAGGCAAGAGCGGACGAAACATTAGCAAAGAATCTTACGACCTGCTCAAAACCGCGATCCTCGCTGCGCTACAAAAGAAAGAGCTCACCCACAACGAGTTATTCGAGCAGCTCAAGAAGAATTTGAAAGGCAAGTTCTCGGGCAATATCAGTTGGTACGGCGAAACTGTGAAGCTCGATCTAGAAGCGAGGAAAATTATCGAGAGAACTGGTTCCAAACCTCAGAAGTATCGAGTATTGCCCGGTAAGCGACAGGTTACATCTGTGTAATCTACCGCAAACGGATCTTACGTCGATAAAGCAGGACGCCGCCGGTGAGCGCGAGAGCGGCGAATCCACCACCGCCAAACATCAACCACTGATAACTCGCGGACGAAGAAGCAGCCAATGTATTTTCCGGCCGCGCGCTCTCGTGATATGCGCGTGCTTCAGCGTTCGCGATCGCAGTTTCCAGGCGCTGCCGGCTCGTCTCGAGTACCTTCAGTTGGGCCTGTACGCCGTCTCTCTCGATCGTCAACTGCCGGCGCCGTAACTCACGCAGCTCCTCAGGTTTCGTCGAGCCGATTCCCGCAAGCGAGCGCTCGATGTTTTCCGGTTTGAGACTCTCGTCCAACTGCTGCACGCGAACGCGCAGAGCCTCTTCCTTGCCCTGCACCTCGAGTAACTGTGCCCGTAGTTTCTCGACAGATTCTGCAGCACTCGAAGACTCCTGCGCGTTCGTTGTCGCCGTGAAAATCAACACCAACAAGACCAGAATCAATTTGGCCCTCATCGCAGCCTCCAGGAGTTGAAGAATCCAAACGTCCTAATTGTAACGCGAAATTCAGGCCAAAGAGGTGTCAGCAGGGTTGGAAAATTAAAGACGTTTAACTTTTGCCCAACGCTTCGGGTCGGTGACGCCGAGTGAGTAGTCATTAAAGCAGGCATGAGCGCGCACTTCAGCGGGAACCGCGCGCGTTGCAGTTATGTTGTAGCTGGCTAACGATCCGCAGTCGCCCGTGCCTCGTTCTTTTGTATGCAGCACGAGTTGTTTTTTAGTTGTATCGAAAGTTGCCACAGCTTCGACTTCCGCCGACACTTTGGTGGAAATAGCACCCTCTTTGTCACGCTTGTAGGTCTTTACCTCCAAAAGACGCGCCGGCGTTTTTCCTGACTCAGAATAGTGCATGAAGATGTATCGAGGCTGATACGCACTTTCATGAACTTCGACTGCCACGAGGTAATTCCCATAGCCGAGGCTGTGAAACACGAGGCCGCTTTGCTCCCGATCGGTGGTCGTTCGTGAGCGTCGCCACTGCTCCTCGAGCTCAACCGGCCAGCGCAACACTTTCTGCCACGCTTCTCGATCAGCGACAGTCAATTCTGTTTTCTTCGCCGTTGCCTGTGCAAAGCAAACCGTGCCGCAGAAAATCACAATTAAAGAAATGCAGATGCTTTTGATCTTCATAGCGCTAAACCTTCACACATAGTCCAGGAGCCTGTTATCTTTAGAAGCTCCCTGGAGCGCAGCAGTATGTAAACGAACGAACTCGTCAAACGACCTGGCACGCTCAGTAGCTTCTGTAAGAACCTCCCAGCCTTCCACGACGGATCCGAATGGCTCCTCCGCTACTCTGAAGGCCAGGTAAGCGTATTCACCACCCACCGAAAGCATGAAGGGCAGGTGACGATTCCAAAACTCAATCACCTCCGCCCTCCCATCATCGTCAGCTCCGTCCAGGTCGATCAGCTCCATTGCATTCCATTCCCAGCCGGAGTCGCTGTTCGTCTTGTTGTAATCGTCGAGGCATAGAAACCAAACCGTCTCGTCGGCGTTCACACACGATTTCACTGTCTGCAAGAACTTCACGTAGTCCGCAGGAATTCTCGGATAGCGAAGGGTGAATGCCGGGTCGAGAGCCGGTGGTGTTACACCGGCCCACAACTCAACGCTCCACCCCTTGCTTTTTAACAGCTCGAGATATTCCTGCAGACTCTGGTCCGTCATGTGAAGAGACGTATCTTCCTGTTTGTACAGAAAGAATCGATCTCCCTTCTGAGTCTACGTTCAAAGTTCGACGCTCTGGTATGCCTCGGGTTCCTCGGTCCTCTCCTGCGCTCACCGGTCGGAGTCAACCTTTGTCCCGGAGGCCCACCTAAACTGACTGCGTGCGGGTGGTGACCTCGACGCCCGCGCTCGCTCGGCGAATCTCTGAACGCATCATTCTCGGCGGGAGTCCTGCGTCGAACAGGATCGTTGTCAGGATCGATGCCAAACCAATCCGGTGCATTGTTATAGAAATCAAGAGCATCCTGCAACAGATCGGGCGCTTCCCTCAACCAATCCCTTAATGGGCCTCTACCGCGTGGATACTTCCCGAGCTTGCAAACACAGTGGGCCAGTCTCATGGCCGCCGCGATGGTACGGACCAGCAGCCAGGCGAAGAAGCTTACGAAGCTGGCGATCCACGATGCGGCGTGAAGGAAAATACACGCGATCGCTCTACCCAAACGTATCAGTGGCTGGATAAGGCGAAGGATTATCGACATCAATCCGCCGCGTTCCGCAGCCGCCGCCAGGCCTAACGGATCAACGAAGTTCACCGGATCGGCATGGACGTAGAGATACTTGTGTGTACTCAAAGGATCTTCGATCCATCCACCGAACGGATCCATCGAAGTGAACCTGCCGCGATCGGGGTTGTAGTGCCGCGCGCGTAGATGGTACAGACCAAGATCCGGATCGAATCGTTCGCCCGTGTAGAGATACACGTTTGGAGTCGATCCGGTCTGTGAAATCAACTTGCCGAAAGCGTCGTACTCGTAGGTATCAGTGACAACGCCGTCAGTATTTGTTAACTGACGCACGCTGCCGTGAGCATCCAGGGAGTAGAAGCTGGTGGACCAAACGCCATCGATCTTCTGTCGCTGACTGATAATCGTATGGCCGTAGGTGTACTGCTTCTGCACCTCTCCATTAACGACCTCTTCCAGCACTTGCGAGTAGCCGGTCGGGTTGAGCTCGTCAACAAGATATCGAGTGGTTACGCCACCAACTGTCTTCGCGGCAAGATTGCCATCGCCGTCGTAGACGATCCGCACGGCGCCGCCGTCGGCGCTGCGGATTCGATCCTCAAAGTCGTAGGTGTAACTGCGACCCGCGATGTTTCGCGCGTTGCCGTTAGCGTCATACGACTCGTCGAGGCGGCGATCGTTCGCATCGTAGCCGGAATTGGCCGAAGGTATGCCGGGCAGGTTGGAAATACGCGAGAGACGGTTACCAACCGGGTCGTACGTGTAGTTAACAGTTCCGTTCTTCGAGGCATCCGCACTGCCGGCCATCACCTCACGAGTTAGTTTGTAAGCCTCGTCGTAAGTGTAGGTGAAGCTTCGACCATTCAACTCAGTCACGGACAGACGGCGTCCCGTCTTATCAAGCGTGTAGGCATAGTTGGCGAAAGTGCTGCCGGCCTTGTCGAGCTGGATGTTGACGAGCCCGTTCATCGGGTTGTAGGTGTATTCGGCCTTGACGCCGTTGGGCCGTACGTCGGTCTTCAAAAGTCCGATGTTCTCGTACGTGTACTGGGTTACGCCGGGTGACAAGCGATTGTCTGTCACTCGTTCCAGTCGCGCGAGGTCGTCATAACCGTAATCGACCGAGGTTCCATCGACGTTTGAAGAACGCATCGTAGCAACGTTATCCGCTGCGTCGTAGGTGTAAGTTAACGCACCTTGAGGAGTCGCTTTGGTGATCAGGCGATCGCGGTCATCGTACGTGTAAGTAGTCGTACCACTGGCATCGCTCATCGTCTTGCGCTGACCCGTGGCCGTGTAGGTGTACGTGATGTTCGGCTCGTTTAGAGTCGCATCCGGTCGCTTGGCTATGAGCCGGTTCATAACGTCGTACTCATAGTTCGTCTGTTTGCCACGGAAGTCGGTCAGGGTCGCGGGGTTGCCGACCTGGTCGTACGTGTAGAGCTCCGACATACCCAACGGCATCGTTCGCTTGATGATGCGGTTGAGCGCGTCGTACTCGAAGGTAGTTGTACGGCCGTTTGCATTGGTCATGGACACCATGTTGTTCCGGGCGTCATAACCATATTGAGTCATCTGACTCTTCGGATCGGTCACGCTCAGGATGTTGCCGACGTCGTCGTACCTGTACGTGAGCACGCGGCCTTCCTGATCCTTCGAGGTAAGCACGCGATTGAGACTGTCGTACGTGCGCTCGATCGTCGTACCGTCAACGTAGGTTGCACGGATCATTCGATCGCGCGCATCGTAGGTGTAAGTGGTCTCGCGGCCATTGGCGTCGATGAAGGCCACTTTCCTGCCGGCATCGTCGAACCGGTATGTGTCCGCCTTACCGTCAGGAGTAATGATCTTGGTCACGCGCTCGCGGCAACCGCAGTTTGGATCGTATTCGTAAGTCGTGGTCTTGCCGCGCTCGTCGGTAGCAGACTTGATCCTTCCAACCTCGTCGTACGCGAACGTGAGTTCGGTCTCATCCGGACGGATGAATTTGGTCATCTGGCCGGCATCGTCGTATCGGAAAGTCGTGGTGCGATTGAGCTGATCGGTCACGCTGGTTCGCTGGCCACGGAAGTTATAAGTGAACGTAACGGTGGTGTTGTCTGCGTACGTAATCTTAATCAGCTGATTTGCAGCGTCATATTCGTACGTCGTCTGGAACTCGGTTACCTCCTGTGGCGCGAGTCCCGGCCCCTGTGGTCCGGATCTCGCATCGATCACCGCAATGCGATTGCCGTTTGCGTCGTAGCGGTTTGTCGTGACGTTGTTGAGCGGATCAGTCGTAGTAAGCAGGCGTCCCAACGCGTCGTAGGTGTACCTGGTCACGCCGCGCGCATCCGTCATCGTCAAAACGCGGCCCATGTTGTCGTAGGTGTACGACGTGATTCGACCCAACGCATCCACCTTCGACACGGGATTGCCGAATGCATCGTAAGTGAATCGTGTGGTCTTGCCGTCACCGTCAGTGAAACTGGTGGGATTGCCTCTCTCGTTGTAAGTCAACGCGGCGCTCGTGCCCATCTCATCGGCAATCCGTGTCAGGTTGTTGCCGGCGTCGTACGTCATCGTCTTGATCTTGCCGATCTCGTTGGTGGAGCTCACCGGATTGCCAAACGAATTGTTGACGTAGCTGACGGTCTTGTTGAGCGGATCGGTTACCGATTTAACATGACCGTTCGCGTCATAGTCCCAGGTAGTGGTCTTTAGTAGCGCATCGGTTTCAGTTCGCTTCAGACGATTGGGTAAATACGTAAACGTCTTCGTGCGATTAAGCGGATCGGTTTCGCTGAGCAGCAATCCATTGGGGTCGAATTTCTGCACAGTGCTGCCCGTGTTGTCGGGATGAATGGTCGTAGTGATGTTGTTGACGAGATCGTAAGTGTAGTTTGTCGTCTTACCCATCGCGTCCGTCACACTCTTCAGACGGCCATCCGGGAAGTAAGAGGTAGTGGCTTCAGGATTACCGCGCGCATCGATACCTTTGCGGAAGAAGTGACCGGGGTCGTATTCGTAACGCAAAGGAAGGTCGATGTCGGGCATCTTGACGCTCACCAGATCGCCGTTCGCATCGTAGGTGTAGCGATACAGCTTGCCGTTCGGATCTTTGATCTCCTCGATGCGACCTTGCGCATCGCGTGTGAAGGCGACGCTAAGGTTACCGGCACTGCTGGTGATCCCGTTTGGACCAAAGGTCAGTGTGTTGCCATCGAGACCTTTGAGGGATTGTAGTTGTCCCGTCGAGGTCATGTTGTAAACACGCCCGTAAGCATCGGTGTATTGGAAAGCCGTCGGCTTGTAATTGATATCCAGCGAGAGGAAGCAAGCTACTCCCGACCCTGAACGGATGAGGAGACTGCAACCATTTGAAATCAGCTTGCCGAACACTCCAGGCTCCGGCGTGTAGACGGGCTGGAACAGGAAGCTGAACGGGAATCCGAAAGACGTTGGTGTGAACTGGAAGGTCACACGTTTGCCGGTGCCAGGTTCAGTAATCGTCACGTCGTTATCCGGACTGACTTCAAGACGTGGTCCGGACATCTCGAGGGCCCAACCGAAACCGAAATCCTTGTTTAGATTGCGCTCGAGACTGTCGTAATGACGTTCGATGGTGATTGGAATACCGCTGACTGGGACGGTCATGTCAGTTACGGACACCGTCATGCGTCCGGGTTTGTTTTCGCCGGTGACGGTGATCATTACCTGGCTGACTTGTTCGTTACCGTTTGCATCAGTGGCTGTCACGCGAACGACATAGTTGCCATTGGCCAGCGTCGTTGTATCAATGGTGGCGAGCGTTGCTCCTGGACCACCTTGTGCGTTTTCAACCAACGTTGTCACTGCCGCGGGATTTGCGGCGGGCCAGTATTCAACCTTCGCATTCGTCAGGGTCTGACCAGCACCGACTGTGATCGGCACTGTTCCAGTTACTGAAGCACCATTCAGTGGCCCACCGATCGAGCCTTGAGTTACTGGCGGCGATTGGGGCGTGAGTGTCCAGACCATCGATACCGGCGGCGTGCCGTTAACGTTGGTCGTTGCAGTGCTACGCACGATCGCCGTGACCACGTCTGTACCGGGATTCGTGCCTGCATAACTGAACGTAGCGATACCTGTAGCATTCGTGCTGCCGCTACCGGCGGTCGCGTTTGGTCCGGCAACCGTAAACTCCACGCCAAAGTTGGCGAGCGGGTTACCCGCGGAGTTACGCAATGTTGCGCGTACTGATTGCAGCGTGCCCGTCACGTATGGACCAGGCGCCACCGCAGCCAGTTGCAACGTTGCGCCGGCAAGCGCCGGGGAGGCGTTGACTGTTATTTGAATATCGTCCGTTCCCGTGCGATGTGTGTCGTTCGCCGACAGACGCAGGACATAAGTACCCGAGGTCGGGAACATCACACGCGTTACCGGATTGTTGATGTCGTTGAAGGTAACCGGACCTGGACCACTTACCTGGCCCCAGAACGTCGACACCGTTGCGCCGATCGGGAAGCCATCGTCGGCGACAGTACCATTCAACTGGACAGTGTTCGGCAACGTGACCGTCTGGTTTGGTCCGGCATTGACGATGGGCGCCTGGTTTGCAGGCAACACCGTCACTGTCACTTCGTCACTCGCGGAGTGTTCCGAATCGTTGGTCGTCAGACGCAACACGTATTCGCCCGGCGCCGTGAAGCTCGCTTCAGTCACCGGTGAGTTTGGCGTGGTGAAAGCCACGTCCCCCGGACCGCTAACCTTCGACCAGTTCAGCGCCAGGTTTGCGCCACGTGGGAAACCATCGTCGCACCCGCCACCGCTCAGTTTCGCAAGATCCGGCAGGGTCACCGTTTGATCGCCGCCCGCAAATGCCGTCGGCGGTTCATTCCCCACGACCGGGAGGGTGAAGCCATTCGTGCCCACACTCAGGTCATAAAGTATCGGCGACTCACCACTCGCAGACCGTTTGAAGTTGACTACAATGCGCAGGAAGCGACCGTTGGCCACGGTCGGATCCGCACCGTTCGTGACTACCTGTGCTGGTCCAAAGGTGGTGCCGTTCGTACTGCTCGCCACCGAGACCGTCAGCGATGCATCACCACACACGCTGGCAGTCCAACCAATGCGACCCCATTCCGCCCCGACGATGCCGCTGTCAAACACTGTCGCCCACGTGCCATTGTCCGGCACGCCTGACAACGTGCTGCCCGTCATGTCGCTGTAGTTATAGAGACTGCCGCCGAGGTTGATGGTAGTGAAGTCAACCGCGCCGACACGCGTCACACCATCCGGTCCCAGCGGTCCGGCATTCGGATTGATGCGCGAAACCGTGCGGCTGTTATGGTTCGTGGCCCAGATCTTCCCTGCGCCGTCAACCGCAACACCCGTTGGTCCACTCTGCACGGGTATGGTGCCCACATACGTGCCGTCATTTTTCAAGTGGCCAACGGTGCTGCGGTTTAGCGAATGCGCTACCCAGACGTGGTCGTTCTTATCGACGACGCAGCCCTGTGAAAACGCATCGCCCTGGTTGAAGATGCCGAGGAGGGTGCCGTTTGGCGCAAACTTTCTGATTTGCCCGTTGCCAAACGACGTGTTCCAAACGTTGCCGCCACTGTCGATACAGAGGCCGTAGCTCGGATGATTGAAACCGGTCCAGTTGGTACCGTTGGCGCCGGTCAATGGCTTGCTCGTGTCCCAGCGCAGCATCGGGTTCGACGACCAGATCACGCCCGCCGGATCGATCAAGCCGCCGTAGCCGCCGAAGCCGACGGTCGGCTCAGCCCGTTTGATTTGACCTGTATTACCGTCAATCAGGTCAAAGCGACGGCCACTCGTGCCGCTCACCCAGATGTCGTTGTCTTTGTTGACCGACACGTGGCGTGTGCCAAACGAATTGACCTTCGTGTAGTGAATGATGCACTCGTCGGCGGCTGTCGAAACACCGCCGTTGGTGTTAGCTCCACCGGCATTCGTCCAGGCTTTGATGTCGTTGAAACCCGTGGACGTTTCAATGAGACCGTTGCCGTTGCGATCCACGCACTGTCCGTTTTCAACCAGACCGATGTGGACCACGCTATTGCCGGCGCGGTTTGTTGCCCAGACGTTACCGTTTAGATCCACGGTCGTGCGTGAGGGATCTTTCGGCTGGCCGCTCGGCGAGGTGAAATATTCTCCGATGACCTGTCCGGTCTTGGTATTGATCTTGACGATCGTGCCTTTCGAAGAGACTGCCACCCAGAGGAAGTCAAACTCGCGCGCCGTGTGATCCAATTGCAACTGGTTTGCGACGTCGTGTACTACGTTGAAGTTTGTGCCCTGATCGAAGTCCGCGTCGGACGTGTAGGTGCGTTCCGCGAATGGCTTCGGTTTGACCACGACGGTCATCTCGTCGCTAGCGCTTAGTTTTCCATCAGACGCCGTCAGACGAAGCACGTATGTTCCCGGTACCGCGAAGATTGCGGTCGCGTTGAGCACGGTGGCGTCAGGGAAAACTACGGCGCCTGGTCCACTCACGAAGCTCCAGATCGTTTCGAGTGTCGATCCACGCGGCAAACCGTCGTCCGTTGCGGTACCGTTGAGCGTCGCCGTGCTCGGTAGGATGATCTCCTGATCCGGTCCGGCATTCGCAGTCGGCGGCTGGTTCAGCAGCACGGTTACCTGCATTTCGTCGAACACGGTGAACTCTGTGTCGCTCGCCGTCAGCTTCAAAGTGTAGAGCCCTGGAACGGTAAAGGACGCCGTTGTCACAGGCGCACTCGCATTACCGAATACGACTGGACCAGGTCCACTCGAGACACTCCAGGTGGAAGTGATCGTGCTGCCATGCGGCATTCCGTCGTCGGTAATCACGCCTTTCAACAACGCCGGCTCGGGTATCTCAATAGTCTGATCCGGCCCGGCGTTAACGGTTGGCGGTTGATTATTCGGCACGACCGTTACTTTCAACGTATCGCTCGCGCTCAACTGCCCGTCTGACGCAGTCAGTTTCAACACATAATCGCCGGGCGTCGTGAACGTAGCCGTGCTGATCGCTTTCGTAGGATCGCTAAACACCACCGGGCCGGGTCCACTGACCACACTCCACGCCAGTTGCAAAACACTTCCCTGCGGCAAGCCATCGTCGCTTGCAGTTCCATTCAGGCTTACTGAATTGGTGGGCAGAGTTATGGATTGATCGCCACCTGCGTCCACAATCGGAGGGCGATTGACCGGCGGCGGCGGGATGTCGCTCTCCGTGATCTGGAGCACGCCATTGCCGTTTATAAAAAGGTAGTTGCACGAGACTGTGCCGCGCACACGACCCGTGCCTTCGATCGTGATCGTTCCCTGCGGCGCGCGCACGATGCCGTAAAGCACGGCACTGCCGCTCACCGTCAACGCATCTTCCGGATCGGAAAGACCCGTGGCTATCTTCAGCAGCAACCGTTTTGGATTGTCGGCGGCGCCGAGTGTTGAGCCGGTCAGTCTGACGCGGTTCTTCACGGTCAACACAATTGGACCAGCCAGCCGCAGCTCACTGCTTCCAGTCAGTGTCAGTTGTTCGAGGTTGTAAATGGTGGGCGTCTCTGAATTCGCGTCGCCAAACACCAGCACATTGCGACCCGAAACGCTGAACTGTCCGTAAGTTCCAGCCGGCACTGGAATCGTGCCCGCGTTGCCAGAAATAGTTAGATTTCGCAGCGTCGCCGGATCGCCAATCGTTTCGCCTGCGCGACTGATGGCAACATCGCGCGTTCCCCCCGGCACGGGCGGCGCAGTCACGTTCTCCAACTCAATCGGGTTGGTGCGCGCCACCACGTGCCGCAACAGTGAACTGCCCTTGATCGTGATCGTGTAGTTCGACGGCTCGGGGTTCTCCGTGCCGACCAACGTTCCGCCGTATGAGGCCGGATTGCTGTGCAGCACCGCCGGCGTACCCGGAACGAGCAGATCTGTAGTAATCGTGTCGGTGCCGTCCAACAACACGTCTTCCGGCATCAACTGCCACAACGATCCTTCGACGCGCCCGCTGTTCAGCAAGCTCACACTGTGACGGACAACCGCGATCTTGTCGTACAACTGCTTCACTGCCGGAATCGGATTGATTCCCGATGGCGCGAATGCCACCTGCTGCAACTCCGCGGCGCTCGCCAATTCCGAACCCACAAACTCAATTCCGTTCCAACGCAAGCGCTTGATCACACCAGGCGACTCTTGCGTGACCAGAATGTCGCCGATGATCCCCGCAAACGCTCCATCGCTCGCGCCCCAAATCTTTCGTCCCACGGTATCGGTTGCGAAGAAGTTCTCCTGCGCCGGCACTATGTCGATGTCCTGCGGATGCACGTCGAGTTGCAACGAGCTCGTTTGACCCAAAGGATCGATCGTATAAACGGACGACAGATCTTTCGCGCCCGCGAGGATCTTTCCGGACCATGGTCCATATCGATCCGGATCCTCAGGCACTGTCGTTACACCTGCGAGTCGCGTATCGAGGCTCACCAGCTTCGTGGCTGTCGCTGCCGCGTTTACTCGCCACACACCGCCGGTCGTCGTTACCACGATCAGGTCGCCGCCATACACTCCCGTGCGGTCCAGGTACAAACCGCCAATACCGCCAGTCTCACCGGGCAAAGTTACCCATGGGTTCTGCACCGTCGCGCCTGTCGCATTCACACGCGCGATCGCGCCAGCCATACCCGTGGTGGTAAACAACTCACCCGCCGGGAATCCGCCTCGGCTCAATCCCTGTCCTTCGTCGCGGCTCGTCGCAATCAACAAGTCTCCGTCCAGCCCAGCCACATTCGAAAAGACCGCGCGGCTGCCGTCAGCGGCAATCCCTTCGAAGTTGTTTGGCTGACCACCCGGCGTATTTGCCGATAACAGCAGCTTGCGGCTCGAGTGGTGATAGTCGAGACCCGAATAGTCTTTGAACTCCGCCGTCACAGGCGTGAGCACCACGTTGAAGTTTTCCTGCGGCGTAAACCTCGCACGCAAAAACGCCATTAGACCTTTTTCCACGACTCCGAGTGTCGCCAATACGTGGCGCGGCGCATTGCTGATGGCGCCAACGATCGGCGATGGTCCCGAAGGCGTAGCCATCACGGGCGGCGTGATTGCCTGCAACCACAGGCACAGGATCAAAAAGCGCGCGAGCACACGCGTCGTGCGTCTGGTTGGTGTAGAGTTCGAGCTAGTAGGGGTCGTTCTGCGGAACATGGATCGAGTCCTTTCGTGGGGTGCGCTAGTACCGGATGCGATAAGTTAGAAATTGAGTACGAGTGTGCCGCTCAATTGCGAGGGGTTCTCTGCATTTGAGGTTATGGTTATCGTGGCCGTGCCTGAAGTCACAGAGGCAAAATCGGCGGTGCCGCTTTGGACGTTGATCTGCACCGCTGAGGCGGAGGCGACCGTACCTTCAGCACTCAACGTGAGCGTGCCGCCAGTTACAGTGCCCATCAGAACACCGCGTTCCGATGACGATGCATCAGCGTTCTGCGGCAGCACGGTCATGCGGAAGGTGCCGCCGGTAACGTCTGAACCGCTATGTTGAAGTGTCACTCTGCTCATCCCCGGCAAGTCTCCACTCGCCGTCAGGTTGAGTGCGATGCCTTCCGCTTCAGGGGCTGCGGTTTGTGATCCGCTCAGCGTGTTGTTGTAGGTGGCTACTGAGGCCATGAGGGCTAACAGCAGCGTTAGGGATACTAATTTCATCTTGTACTCCTCTATAAGGAAGATGTCTCGCGCAAAGGCGCAAAGGCGCAAAGCGCTACCGCGTTTCTAAAGGGCTTTCTTTGCGCCTTTGCGCCTTTGCGCGAGAAATATTCTTCGTCCATGAGTTCGTTACTTCTTCGTGCAAGCCAGTTCAAAGAGATCTCAAAACCTAAACGAATACCGGACCGCCGCGTTTGTGCCTGGACCATCAATGCCCGAGCCCATCGTGCGGTAGTTCTTGTCAAAAATATTTTCGAGCATGACGGTGACTGA
Source organism: uncultured Acidobacteriota bacterium (assembly GCA_963826255.1). Lineage (GTDB taxonomy): Bacteria > Acidobacteriota > Blastocatellia > Pyrinomonadales > Pyrinomonadaceae > PSRF01. The sequence continues at coordinate 1,358,737 of CAWGWK010000002.1, read as the reverse complement.
AGATCGCTCGCCGATCCTGAATCCACCTCTCAGGTTCAACAGCGCAAAGCCGGGGTTCTTACTGAACAAAGCGTTCGGCTGTAGTCCTGGTCCAAGCAGACGCAGTTGCACCTGTGCCAACGTTTCGCCTGTCGGCAACAGCACACCATTGCGCACGAGACCGCGCGCGACCGCGCCGCCATTGAAAAATCCCGCGATCTCTTCGCGTGTGCGCAGCCCGCCGATACGCGCTTGCGAGATGTCGTTGTCGGAGAAGCGACGCTGCGGCGCCGCAAAATTCGAGTAGAGCTCAATCCACGCAGGCGATCCGGCACGCTCCCACTTAAGGCTCACAAAGCCCGTAGCCGGCGGAATACCGTTTTCAAGTGACGGCGGAGCGCCCGTGCGCAGATCGACGCCACGCACGTAAAAAGCATTTGCGTTGACTGAAAGATCATCGCGCAGCTTCACGGCCATGCTTCCCTCGACGCCGCGCAAACGAACTTTCATCGCATTAGCACGAACAAAGACGGCCGAGTTCGACAATGAGGTGAAGACTGCACCGGTCGCGTCTTGCCGGATGATTGGCTGGCCACCGACGAGTTGTCCGACAGCGCCGTTGGAAAGTAACAGCGTGCGCCGTTCGATCAGGTTCGAGATCTCCGAATCGAACGCAGCTAAACTTCCACTAAAACTCGAACCAAGGAAACGGATCGCGAGCTCGTAGCTGTAGAGTTGTTCTGCTTTGATCGGTTCGAGTGGTCGAATGTCTGTCAACCGTCGCGAGCTGTCGAGACTGCCGGTCGAGCCGTCGAGACGAACACCTTCGTCCGGTGAAACTTCAAAGCCCAAACCCGAAAGCCCGGTCGAAGCAAAGTCACTTACGTTAGGCGCGCGAAAGCCGCGGCTAACATTACCAGTGATATTGATGTGCGGGTTGATCGTAAACGTGAGCCCGGTGTTGAAGGTGACGTCGTCAAAGCTCTCCGTGAGCTCAGGGACGGTCGGTCTTCCACTCGCATCGCGCGGATTATCGAAAGACGTTTGGTTGTAACGGAAGAGGCTGTAGCGAACGCCAAGATGAGCAGTTAGCCGCTGCGGTACGAGCGAAGCGATGTCCTGCGCGAAGATACCGAGCGTGCGATAGTTCGAGCCGTTCGGAAAACGCGCGCGCACATCCGCGACGTTAGTAAATCCCCCGGTAGCGTTGCTGAAACTGAAGTCCTGCTTGCGCGACGTGATGCGTTCGTCGTAGAACTCCGCGCCAAACGTCAGCGAATGACTGCGCTTCACACGCGTACTCGCCTGCGCCTGGTAGCCAAACGCTCTCGTCAGATTAAACTCGTCGCTGATTCTGGAGCGCAGGACCTGCGCGTTGTTGATACTCTGCGAGCGGCGGTCGTCGCGCTGTCCGTTGTAGGAAAAGAGCGTGGAGATTGAGTCGAATGGACCGGCGCCGAGTCGATCGTAACGCGCAGTGAAGAAATCCAGGATCTGCGGATCGAAACTGTTGAGCAGGTTGCCGATGCCGCCGTCCAATTGATCGTAACGACGAAGACCGAGTTGCGTTCCCCTCAGGTACTCGAAGGAGAGAACGTCTGCATCTGAGACCTTGAATTGAAACTTCGCGTTGGCGTTGTATTGACCATAAGCGGTGTCCTGTAGACGATCGCCCAAAAACTTCGAAGAGATTCCGAGCAGGCGAGTTGCGACAGAGTGTGAATCGAGACCCCCACCGGTTCGCAGATCCTGAGTGCGGCGACCCGAAGCTCCTGCGATGAAGCCCCAGTTTTCTGAGCCGCCGCTGATGCTTGTCGACACGCCTGCGGCGAGATCGGCACTCGCAAAATACGTGTTGACGTTCCCATGAAAGCCGTCAGATCCCGGTGCAGGACGAGTCAAAACATTGATCGTTCCGCCTAATGAATCTGAGCCGTACTGCGTTGAGCCTGGCCCACGAACAACTTCAATCCGCTCTGCAAAGTCTTGATCGATCAAGGCTGTGTATTGATTGGCGCCCGGCCTGAACGTCGCGTTGTTGAAGCGAACTCCATTAATTAAATGAAGTACCTGCTGCCCGGTTAATCCACGTACGAACGGTGAGCCCTGGCCTGAAGTCGTTTGCTGAAGATGCACGCCAGGTACGTCGCGTAGAGCTTGCGGCAGCATGTTTGCTGCGCGCCGCGACATCTCGTCTTCGGTAACAACATCGGGCGACTGCGGCACGTCGAAGAGTGCCTGAGGCAGACCGCGCGCCGGCGTTACCGTGACTGTTTCAAAGATCGAAGCGACGTTGAGTTGAAACTGTAATTGCAGAGTCTCGCCGGGAGTGAGATGGAGCACGCGCCGAACTTCACGAAACCCGTTTTTCTGAACAGAAACAACATAATCAGCCGCCAGCACCTTTTCGAGTGTGAAGCGTCCGCGCTGATCGGTGAGCGAACGTTGTGCCTCCAATCCGGCCGCGCCGAACAGTACCACCCACGCGCCGCCGACGCTTGCGCCTGTCTGGTCCATCACTGTTCCCGCGATCTGCCCGGAGACAGATGAGTTCGCGCGTGCCGCCGCGGTGTGGCTTAAAGCCATCAATATCAAAAGAAGCAACAAACTACACGACTGCTGTGCGATCCGAGGCACACTCCAGACACACCTGGACCAGGCCTCAGTAGCTAAGACTTTCATCAAAGCCCCCTGCCGAAAAAGAATGAGAACTACTAGCGGTTGTCGGCTAGTCTCTAACTAGATGTAGATCGATATAACTCGGAGGAACCCTCTTACTAATTTTTTAGTGTGTGACTCCGTGAAAGGCTGGAATCAAGCGGGCGACCCACGTTTGTGTTGCACGCGCCACACTAGACGAGTCGTTGAGGAGTTTCAAGAAAATTTCATTGGCCGATTTTATTATTCATTGGCGAATTTGGGCGTTCTATTTGGGAAGGTTCAGAAGCAATGAACGCGCCGGTTCTGTATTCGCTTGGTGTCGCACCGTACATACGTTTGAAATCTCTCACAAAGTGACTCTCATCAGTTAGACCAACACGCCTGACGATCTCTTTGACACTTAAGAACGTTGTGGTGAGTAGCGTTGCAGCGTGTTGCAGTCTGAGTGATTTCAAATATTTTGCTGGAGGAACCCCAGTAATCGATTTGAAGAGAGAACAAAAATAAGGACCGGATAGATTGACTGATTCGGCCATCTCTCCCAGCGTAAAGGTGCGGCTGGGATCGTCGTGCATCAATTCGATTACACGTTTAACTCGGTCGGCCATACTTCTCCCCCGTTGTAGATGCTTCCGCTTTTGGTGAGATTAATTACTCAATATTGAATGGATATTTTCCGCTTCGGACTACCCGGGGGAGGTACTCAAAAGAGTGTGAGATGTTTTATCGCATGAGGGGTCTATAGATCAATAGCGTGCAGATCACAATCGTTATCTCTGATTATTTCTTCTACGGCTCTGGGTTGGTACAAAAAGATTATTTTTGGTGAGGACGTCTCTTTTTCTTTTGGTCTGTTTTACTCTTGACTCATCAACCGTCAGCATAGAGGCCGCCGTTGTTTGAGTTTCGCTTAAAAGTTTTCGAATCTCACTAATTACGCGAGTGCCCACTTGCTCTCCTGCGACTTTCGCTCTGACGGCGTCCGCGATGTAGGAATTGAGACTAACGCCTTCGAGGTGAGCCATTCGCACTGCTAAGCCATGAAGGCTCTTAGGCAATCGCAATTGAAACTTTCCACTCGCTCCTTCATAAACAGACGGCTTAGGCAGCGCGGCCAGCTAAGCCTCGAAGAGCTTTGCGGAAATTAGCCACAAAAAAGCACAGAAAGCACAAATGGCTTCGCTGATAGTTTGTGCTTTTTGTGCCTTCTTGTGGCTATGGTCTTAAACGGATGCGAGCGAGGAGATTGGTGAATTTTGGGTTTGAGCGGAGCTTTACGAATACGGGATCGACTTTCAAATTCATCAACCAGATATCGCGTCCTTCAACTGCGGTTTCCAACCACTTGAATGCCTGTTCCTGATCGCCGAGGCCGGCGTGAATTGCAGCCACTGTGTAAGGTGAGACGTAGCGTGTTCCCTGCAACTGCTGCAAGTCGTTGAGCACTTGTTTCGCTTCCGCAGTCTTTCCTGAAGCGGCGTAAGCATGTCCTAGCAATGCCAGCATCAGAGGACTGCCTGAAAGCTTCACACCAGTCTGAAACTCCGCGATCGCCTCCGCATACATTCCCTTTGCTTCATAAGCGAGGCCGAGGTAGCGACGCGCAGGAAACGAGCTCGGATCGAGTTCGAGAATCTTCCTGCACTGCTCGATTGCTTTATCGTTTTGTCCTGACAGGTAGTAGATCCAACCGAGGTGTGAACTCGCCACGAATGAAAGCGGCTCCAACTCCTCTGTTCGCTTCGCCTCAGCAATCGCTTCGTCAAAACGCTCGACTGCAACCAGGTACGAACTGTACCACTGGTGCGCCGGAGCATAAGCGGGCTTGAGCCTGATCGCAGTCTGAAATTCACGTTCGGTGGCCGCGCGATCCCAATCCCAACGAAACTTTATAAAGCCAAGTGAGCTGTGGGCCTCCGCTGAGCTTTCGTCGATCTCGAGTGCGCGTTCTGCGGCTTCCTTCGCTTTTGGAAAACCTTCTTTCGGCTCCAAGCGGCCGTAAACGACGAGCATGTTGTAACAGTCCGCCAGTCCGGCGTACGCCGCACCGTAATTCGGATCGATAGCAATCGCCTGATTGAAAAACTCAATCGCCTGCTGCAACGCGTCACCGGTGCGCTTGTTCCAGGCATTGCGGCCCTTGAGATAGAGTCGATAGGCTTCGAGCTGCTTCTTCTCCTCGACGTTCAACTTCAAACGCAGATTCTCGAAAATGTCGCGCGAGATGTCGTCCTGTACCAACAAGACGTCCGAGACTTTGTGATCGTAGTGCTGCCCCCAGAGTTGGGCGACGTTTTCGAGATCGATCAGATCAGCCTGAATACTGATGATGTCGCCATGACGACGCATGCGGCCGGTAACCACGGCGCGAACATTCAACTCCTCGCCGACCTTGCGCGGGTCAATCTGTTTCCCTTTGTAGCCGGCAACCACACTACGCGGCACGACCCGTAGCTGCGGCAACTTCGAAAGACTATTAATCAAGCTCTCCGCGATCTTGTCGTTGATGTATTCGGCGTCAGGGTCAGACGACTCGTCCGTGAACGGCAAGACCGCGATCGATTGAATTGCCGATGTGCTTCCAGGTTTTCCCCAGCCGTTGAAATAGACGATGCCGATGATGCCGATCACAACGAGCCCCGCGGCCATGGCGTAAACAGGAGTGCGCTTGATTCCGGCAAGTTGACTGGTCGTGTTAGGAATCGAAACAACCGGAGCTTCCGGTTTCGGGACCTCCGCAGGTTGCGAAACGGGGTGGTCGTTCGACGGCTGGCTGGTCTCCGCCACAAACCGGTAACCACGCCGCGGAACGGTCTCAATAAACTGCACGCCTCCCGGCGTTTCCCCGAGTGCTTTCCGTAGCAGCGAGATGTTCTGCGTGAGATTTCCCTCTTCGACAAAAGTGTTGGGCCAGACTCGCTTCATCAGGTCATCTTTGGCCACGACATGCCCGCCGTGCTCGACGAGCGTAACGAGAATATCGAAGACTTTTGGAGTGAGCGGAACCGGTTCACCTTCGCGCAACAGGACGCGTTCCGCGGTTTTAAGGCGGAAACGACCGAATTCGTAGCTGTGATTGTCCTGATGACCCATTAAAAACCGGCTTGAGAAACATCTTTGAGGAAATCTTGAGTGCTGCCTGAGGACTTGTCGAGCGCTGCAATCCTAAGATTAGGCGCTCGAGAAAGCAAGCATTGACTCTGCGTGACCTCTGCGCTCTCTGCGCCTCTGTGGTAGACCGGATTTGAGACGCATATTCACCGCAGAGGCGCAGAGAGCGCAAAGGTTACGCAGAGAGAATTCAAACAAAGGAAATCTCCCCATGATGAATGAAAAAAAGACTTCCGAGCTCATCGAAACATCGCTGATTTATCTGCTGAGTGCTGCCGTCGCCGTCGGCGCATTCGTGCTGGTCTGGCTAGTCTCTTTGCTCCTTGGGTTTAGCCAGGCCTGATTTTCTGATCAGCAGCCACGCACTGCCGCCGCTCGCCAGCGCGAGTGCTGCCGACATCAACATGATTACGCGAAAGCCAAACACAAACGACTCGGCGACCGCTCCTTTGATCTTCTCGCGCGTCGCTGAGTCAGTGTTTGGCGCGAGTTCCAGACCAGCCAACTTCACCCGCTGTTCATAAACCGAATGTTTCACTTGCTCATCCATCTGAAGTTCGTTCATCCGCTTCGCCAGTGTTTGGCTGAAGGCATGCAGCATTACAACTCCAAACACAGCGATCGCCAGCAGACCCGCAGTGCGGGAGACCGCGTTGTTGATGCCCGACGCCACCCCCGCCTGTTCCTCACCAACAGAACTCATCACGGTGGTAGTCAACGGCGCCACACTGATCGTCATTCCGCATCCAAGCACCACAACTGCCGGGAAGAAACTTGTCCAGTAGTCTCCGCTCACTGCCGGACGCGCGAATAACAAAAAACCAATCCCGACCACGATCGGCCCAATCGTCAGCGGCAAACGAGCACCAAAGCGATCTACCAGACCTCCGGCCCACCGAGATAGGGAAAACATGAGCACGATCAACGGCAGCAACGCAGCACCAGCGGCAGTCGCTGAATAACCCTGAATCTGGATCAAGTTGAGCGTGAAGAAGAACATCATTCCGCCGAGGCCCGCATAAAGAAGTAAGGTCAAAAGATTAGCACCCGCAAAATTCCGGTTGCGGAACAGTTGTAGCGGCACCATCGGATTTTGTGCGCGAGCCTCGTTGTAAACGAAGATTGCCAAAGACACTGCGCCACCAATTAGGGTCAACAGGACGATCGGGTTTGAAAACCCAAACCGCGGTGACTCAATCAGTCCGTAGACCACAGCACCCAAACCAATAGTGGCAAGCGCAGTACCTAACCAATCAAGCGGGCCGCTCTGATTCTTCTCACGACTCTCCGGCACTTTCCAAACTGAAATGACAAGCACTGCCAACGCGAGTGGCAGATTTACAAAGAACGCCGCGCGCCACGTCCAATGCTCGACAAGCCAGCCGCCGAACACTGGACCGATCGCGGTCGTGATGGCAGAAAAACCGGACCAGGTGCCAATCGCTTTGCCGCGTTCGTCGGGGCCAAACGACGAACTGATCAGTGCGAGACTGCCGGGAACAAGCAATGCGCCGCCGATTCCCTGCACTGCGCGAGCAACGATCAGTTGCTCAATGTTGGCAGCCATGCCGCAGAGAGCTGAAGCGATCGCAAAGATCACAACGCCGATGTTGAAGATCTTGCGCCGCCCATACCGATCGCCGAGCGATCCGCCGACAAGCAGCAGTGCAGAGAGAAAGAGAGCGTAGGCTTCAATGACCCACTGAAGACCGATCGCGGTTGCGTTGAGATTGGTTTGGAGGAAAGGAAGGGCTACGTTAACGACGGTGCCATCGATAAAAGCCATGCTCGAGGCAAGAATTGTCGCCGCTAAGACCCATCGTCCCATATCAGAAGTAAGCCACAAAGAAGCGCAAAAAGCACAAATTCATTTTTGTGACTTTTGTGCCTTTTTGTGGCTTAAAATGGTTCGTCGATTGATTCGCTCTGCTTTGTGAAAAACTTTGGACCATCCGGAGTGATGTACAGGCAGTCTTCAAGTCGAATTCCAAACTCGCCGTAGATCACGACCGTAGGTTCATCGCTGAAACACATCCCCGGCTGGATCGGCGTCTTGTTGCCGCGCACGAAGTTGGTCCATTCATGACCGTCGAGACCGATGCCATGACCGGTGCGGTGTGGCAGGCCAGGCACCTTGTAGTCTGGTCCAAAGCCGGCATCAGTGATCACTTTCCGTGCAGCCGCATCAACAGCCTCACACGGCGCGCCGACTTTCGCCGCGGCAAAGCCGGCGTCCTGTGCCTTTCGTTCGAGGTCCCAAATCTGTCGCTGACGATCGGTGGCTTTGCCAAATACAAACGTACGAGTGATGTCTGACTGGTAACCATCGACACTGCAACCACCATCCATCAGCACGACGTCGCCTTCCTTCAAACGCTGCGGCGTACTGCTGCCGTGTGGAAACGCGGTGTACTTTCCAAAACTGACGAATATTCCACCCGACGTTCCAAGCGCGCGAAAAGCAGCCGCGCAGTTGCCCGCAAACTCACCCTGCGTCATTCCCTCTTTCATACTGTCGCGAGTTGCTTTGTAAGCGACGATCGTGATGTCGTTTGCGATCTGCATCAACGCCAATTCAGTAGGTGACTTGAACATACGGCAGCCGGCCGTAACGGGTGTCGCATTCACAAACTTCAATGCCGGTGCGGCGAGCCGGATCCCGTCGTACAGAAAAAACCGCACGCGTTCTTCAATGCCCACTGTTCCCGTGCGCACGCCGCGATCTTTCAGAATTTCAGCGACGCGTTTGTAAGGACTCTCATCCTCTTCCCACGTGCGGATGTCTGTGCCGATGCGGATCAGTTCGCGCGCGCGTTCCTCTTCAAACTTCGGGCAGACCCACGCGAGCTCGCCGCGCGCGGGAATGACTACGGCAAACATTCTTTCGCTGGTACCCCAACGCATGCCGGTGTAATAGAACATGCTGCTGCCCGGCTCGATGTAGATCGCATCGATGCGCTGTTCGCGCATCAGTCGTTGCGCTTTTTCGATCCGGCTTTTTCGCTCCTCGAGTGTGATGGGAACGACGTTTTCAGTCATCCGACTCAAGCGTCGAATCGCTTCAGGCTGTGAACCCTGTTGCGGCCCTCCTGATTCAGAGTGTGATTCAGTGTGGGCGTAACTCAGCGAACTGCCGAGCAGTGTTGCGCCAGCGACACCTGCTGACAAACGTAGGAAGTCTCTGCGATCGGTACACATTGATAAGGGGCCTCTCTTTGTGTTTTGTGCTTCGTACTTGGTACTTTGTGCCTGGTGACCTTGATTCAAGCACAAAGTACAAAGTACAAAGCACAAAGTCCAATCATCAAGGGGTATATCAATGCCACGCTCAAGCCATGATCTTCACGGCTCCGCTCCGGACAAATCCGAAGCCGCTTTGCTTTTGATTGATGTCATCAACGATTTTGAATTCGAAGAAGGCGAGCAGCTTCTGGAGCTAGCGCTTCCGGTCGGCAAAAACATTGCCGAGTTGAAGAAGCGCGCCAAAGACGCGGGGATTCCGTCGATCTATGTGAACGACAACTTCGGTCGCTGGCAGTCAGACTTCAAAAAGATCGTCGCACATTGCAGCCGCGAAGACGCCCGGGGAAAGTCGTTTGTGAAACTACTCGTGCCGGACGATGATGATTATTTTGTGCTCAAACCGAAACACTCCGGCTTCTATTCGACGACTCTCGAACTGCTGCTCACGCATCTCGGCGCGAAGAATCTGATTCTCACCGGCATTGCCGGAAACAACTGCGTGCTCTTCACTGCCAACGATGCTTACATGCGCGACTTCAAAGTTTTCATTCCAGCGGATTGCGTTGTGTCAAACACCGAGGAGGAAAACGAGCACGCCTTGAAACAGATGGAGACAGTGTTGAAGGCCGACATCAGCATCGCCGCGAAATTGGATCTTGAAGGCGTCAGCCGCTAGAATCTTCGCCAATTTGCCACGAAGAAGCACAAAAAGCACAAAAGTATTAGCTAAATCATTATGTGCCTTTTGTGCCTTTTTGTGGCTTCTCTGTTTTTTGAGCGTTGTCGAGGCCCAGCAGGTTTTGAGATGGGGAGCTGATCCGAGTGGTGGCGCGCCTTATGTTTTCACTGATCCCGCAAACCCCGATCGGTACATCGGCTACGAAAAAGAGATGGTGGACGCGTTGGCCCAGGCGATGGGTCGTCGCGCCGAGTTCGTTCCGAGTGATTGGGAAACACTGGTCTCCGCTCTGCAACGCCATTCGTTCGACGTGATCGTCAATGGTCTCGAGCCCACCGGAGATCGTGCCCAACAGATTCTCTTCAGCAAGCCTTATTACATCTTTCAGCTTCAACTCACCGTGCGCCGCGACGACAATCGCATCAACTCGCTTGACGATTGCAAAAATCGCATAGTCGGAACGCTCGCAAACACTGCTGCCTCGCGGCTCTTGCAGCAGGAAAAAATTCCTTATCGCAGTTACGCCGATCCGGTTGGCGCTTATCGTGATCTCGAGCTGAGGCGTCTTGATGCGGTCGTGATGGACGTCCCTGCGGAAGCGTTTTATGCACGCTCCAACTCGAAATTGAAACCTGCCGGACCGCCATTCACACGCGGTCTTTACGTGATCGGACTGCGGAAAGGCGACGACGCGTTGAAGTCAGAGATCGACGCGGCGATCGACAAGATCATCTTCGACGGCACACTCGAAAACATTCTGAAGAAATGGGGACTTTGGAACGAAGCGCAAGTAGAGTTTCAAGCGCCAATACGAGCCGGAACGCAAAGTACAAAACCCGAGGAGTACACTTCGACTAACGCTTCGTTTAACTGGAGTGAAGCACTCTGGCGACTGACGCGGGCCGCAGCCGTGACGGTGCTGATCGCGCTCGGTTCGATGGTCATCGCAGTCGTTTTAGGTCTACCACTCGCAGTCGGACAGTGGAAAGGTCCAGCATGGCTGCGTGCCCTCTGCACGATCTACGTGGAATTTTTTCGCGGCACTCCAGTGCTGGTCCAACTGCTGTTTCTTTACTTCGGTTTGCCCGTAATCGGCATCGCGATGCCCGGCTGGCTGACCGCGCTGGTCGGTCTCGGACTGAACTACGCCGCTTACGAATCGCAGGTCTATCGCGCATCGCTTGAAGCGATTCCGCTGGGCCAATGGGAAGCTGCTTACTCGCTCGGCATGGGCCCGGTGCTCGCCTTTCGCCGCATCATTTTGCCGCAGGCGTTTCGCATTGCATTGCCGCCGATGACGAACGACTTCGTCTCACTTTTCAAAGACACTTCAGTCGCATTTGCAATTTCTGTTTGGGAGCTGGCAACAGCTTATCGCGAACTTGCTAACGCCTCGGGACAGTTCCTGCTTCTCGGCGCGGCGGTTTCCGTATTTTATCTGGCGATGAGTTTGCCGATGGCTCACCTCGCACGCCTGCTGGAAAGGCGTTTGCGCGATCGAGCTACGGAACGCGTAGTCGAAGAGGAGGCCCTCGCCACATGATCCGTGTCACCGGTTTGCGCAAGCGTTTCGGCGATAACGAGATCCTCAAAGGGATCGACTTCGAAGTTCCGCCACAAACCGTGCTGGGTGTCATGGGCCCATCAGGCAGTGGGAAATCCACGCTGCTGAGATGTCTTAATGGTTTGGAAACCATCAGCGACGGAACAATCGAATGTGACAACGTGCGACTCGAAGCCGGCTTGTCTCACGCTGACTATCGCCGTCGAGTGAAGGATCTGCGACTGAGAGTCGGCACAGTGTTCCAGCATTTCTATCTTTTCCCGCACCTGTCCGTGATCGGCAATATCGTCGAGGCTCCGGTGCACGTGCTGCACACACCAAAGCAGACTGCCGAGACTGAAGCGTATGAGCTTTTGGAATCGGTCGGGCTGAGACAGGCAGCGCGAAGGTATCCGGGATCCTTGTCAGGCGGTGAGCAACAGCGCGTGGCGATTGCGCGTGCGCTCGCAATGCATCCGGCGTTGTTGCTGCTCGATGAACCCACCAGCGCGCTCGATCCGCGCCGGATCAATAGTCTGCGTGCATTGTTGCGGACGTTTGTGGATCGAGGTCACACGATGATCATAATCTCCCACTCGATGGGTTTTTTAAGTGGAGTAGCCGACAACATTCTTTTTATGGAAGGTGGTTACGGGGTGGAGTTTGGACCAACGGAAGAGGTGCTTAAATCGCCCCAGGACGCGCGGACCAAAGACTTCTTGTCATCCACAGATTCCACAGATTAAATCTGTGTTAGCTGTGTAACCTGTGGTTAATACCTGACAGAGTGTCGAGATAGCGGTCAAACTGCGCACGATCTTTGACGTGCGTGATCCTCGTGCCCAGCAGATAACCTTGACCGAAGTATGGACCATTCAGGCGCTCACACCTGACGGGGCTGACCTCCATGTCGATAACGCCATCAGGCACATGGAGTGAAAGATTAAGCCGGTTGGAACCACTGCAAAACCTCTCATCGATGGTGGTGGAAGGAAGGACCATTGCGAGCCCGCCGGCGCTCAGATCGTGCGTGCGCCCGAGGAAGATGAGCGACGAATCAGATTGCTGAACGTCGTTGTCTAAGAAAGACAAGTCAGCGACCAGCTCCACTTCGCATTTGGCTCGGAGCCTGCGCATTCTGCGCCGTTCAATTGTTGAAGCAAGCTTATCCAAGGTGGTCAGTGGTCCAAACTGCTCCTTTATTATTAAAGACCGGAGCCGGAGGCCGCGTGCTGTGGTCGGCCAGTAGTAGCACGAAACTATAAATTTGTACATGAAGAGGCTGAACAAAGACAGAGTGACGAGACCAACTCTGCTGCCGTCGTGGCAATCTGCGATTTCGATTTATCGATGAGTTAAAAAGCTCAATACAGCTATAATCCCACTTTTCTGGATCGATGAAGTTTTCCTCGCAAAGGCGCAAAGGCGCGAAGGAAAACTTCTGCTTCTCTTTGCGCCTTTGCGCCTTTGCGAGGAAATCTTATGAAGCCCCTATTTCTCTTACTGCTCCTACCCCTTACGCTCCACGCCCAAACACCAAACAAGAGACTCGCCGCTGAAGTCAAAGCCGAGTTTCTGCATGGGTGGAATGGTTATAAGAAATACGCCTGGGGCCACGACGATCTGAAACCACTCTCAAAAACGCATCACGACTGGTATCCGCAGCCGCTGCTGATGACTGCTGTTGACTCGCTCGACACGATGATCATCATGGACATGGACGAGGAAGCCGCGGCCACGAAGCAATACATTCTCGATAATCTCTCCTTCGATAAAGACATCGAAGTACAAAACTTCGAGATCACCATCAGGCTGCTTGGAGCGTTGCTCACGAATTATCAACTCACGGGGGATAAGCGTTTATTGGACCTCGCCGAAGATCTCGGCAATAGACTTTTACCAGTCTTCGATTCGCCGACAGGTTTGCCGTATCGCTACGTGAATCTCAAAACTGGCAAAGTCAGTAAACCTGTAAGCAATCCCGCTGAAACAGGAACGCTGATTATCGAGTTTGGCACGTTGAGCAAGCTCACCGGTAAACCGGTCTTTTTCGACAAGGCCAAGCGCGCACTGGTGGAAACTTACAACCGTCGCTCGAAGATTGGCCTCGTCGGAGAATGGATCAATGTCGAGACAGGTGTTTGGACCAACACTGACAGTCACATCAGTGGCGCGATCGACAGCTATTACGAATATCTTTTGAAGTGCTCGTTGCTCTTCGGCGATCCGGACTGCAAACGCATGTGGAATGAAAGCATCGTCGCCATCAACAAGTATCTCGCAGACGAACAAGCAGATTCAGAACTGTGGTACGGCCATGCCGACATGAACAGTGGCGCGCGGCGCGCGACCACCTACGGCGCTCTCGACGCGTTCTTTCCTGCTGTGCTCGCGTTATCAGGAGATTTGAAACGTGCGAAGCGTTTGCAGGATTCATCGTTCAGGATGTGGAACCATGCGGGCATCGAGCCTGAGGAGTTTGATTATCGCGCGCGCAAGATCACTTCACCCGCCTATCACCTGCGTCCTGAGATTGTCGAGTCAACTTACTATCTCTATCGCCACACGAAAGATTCGAAGTACATGCTAATGGGCGAGAAGCTTTGGCGAGACTTTGTGAAGCACTGCCGCACGGACGACGCCTATGCGGCATTGAAGAACGTGGAGACGAAGGAGAAGAACGATTCGATGCAGAGCTTTCTTTTCGCAGAGACTTTCAAATACTTCTACCTGCTCTTCGCACCACGTGAGACGCTTGAGTTTGAGAAGGTGATCTTCAACACCGAGGCGCATCCGATTCGAAGAACCTGGTAGCCACAAAAAGGCACAAAAAGCACAAATGATGGGGTCAGCCAGCGCTTACTCTTGACAGGCAACATCCAAAGGCAGATATTCAGACGCAATGAAACTGCTATTCCTTACCGTCGTGATGGTCCTGTTGCCAATTCAACAAACGCCGACTGTCGATCGTGAAGAATCGGATCTACAGGTGGTCAAGTTCTCCTGGTCCAGGCAGCGGCAGAATAGCGATCTGATTCAAGGCGCGCACGATCCCGGTCCACCGATGAACGAGCCGATGTCGATCAAGCCGCCCGAGCGTCGAAACGAGCCTCAGGACCTCAAAAACAGGAGGGACAGAGAGGAGCGGCGGGCCGACATGATCAATGCCGAACGGAATGCCAGTCAATCCACGCCGCGCCAGCAGGACTACTATTTCATTCGTCTCGAGGTAAAGAATGTTGGCCCAAACACGATCAAGAGTATGGTTTGGGAATACCAGCCGTCCGCCGCCACGGCAGAGTACGACTTAAGACAATACATCTGCACGATGAAGGCAAAGCCAAAGGAGAGTAAGACCTTTGAGTTGATTAGTCCGTTTGCCCCGGTGAAAGTGGTGAGCGCTGACAAAAAATCTCAGGATGGCAAGGTCGTGATTAACCGGATTGAGTACGCCGACGGATCAGTTTGGAAGCGAAAAGGCTGGTCCGTCCTCATCCCTGCGGAGATGACGGACCAGATGGGAAATGGGAAGTGCGTGATGTTTTAAAGCCATCCGCAGATTACACAGAACTTTTATCTGCGTAATCTGTGGATGGCTTTTGATTTTTCTACTTGTACTGCACGCCTAAATTCTCAAACAAGAACGCATAGATATCTCTCGTCTGCTCGAGCGCCTTCGTCGTGTTGCTGGCGCCGTGAGCAGATTTTGTATCGATGCGAATAAGAATCGGGTTTGGACCACCCTGGGCCGCTTGCAACGCAGCCGCGTATTTGTAATTGTGCGCCGGAACGACGCGGTCATCGTGATCGGCGGTAGTAATCAAAGTTGACGGATACTTCGCGCCCGTCTTGATGTTGTGAATCGGCGAGTAAGCATACAGCGCTCTGAACTCAGCTTCGCTCGCTTCACTCGAACCGTAATCGGCGATCCAGTTCCAACCGATCGTAAACTTCTGGAACCGCAGCATATCCATCACGCCTGCCTGTTGGATGACTGCGCGAAACAGTTCCGGACGTTGATTCGCCGCTACTCCCACGAGCAATCCACCATTTGAACCACCCTGGATCGCGAGCTTGCTCGACGAGGTGTACTTGTTGGCAATCAACCATTCGGCTGCGGCGATGAAATCGTCGAAGACATTTTGCTTCTTCAACTTCGTGCCGGCCTCGTGCCACTTCTCACCGTACTCACCACCGCCACGCAGGTTTGCCGAAGCATAGACCACACCTTGTTCGAGCAAAGCCAGCCGCAGTGAACTGAACGACGGCGCTGTCACAACGTTGAAGCCGCCGTAACCGTAAAGCAGTGTCGGATTGTTTCCATCGAGCTTCAGGCCTTTTTTATAGACCAGAAACATCGGCACGCGCGTGCCGTCTTTGCTGTTGTAGAACACCTGCTTCGTTTCGTAGTTCTCAGGTTTGAAGCCGGGAATGTCTACCGTGCGGAAGACCGTTGACTTCTTCGTCGCGATGTCGTACTTGTAAATCGTTGGCGGAAAGTTGAACGAGGTGAAGCTGTAGAAAACATGCTTATCGTCATTTAGACCACCAAAGCCGCCGGCCGTTCCTAGACCGGGCAACTCGATCTCGTTTTCGAGCTTGCCATCGAGACTAAACACATAAGCGCGTGTCGCAACGTCTTTGCGCCACGAAGCGAACAATTTGCCGCCGGCGGTTCCTGAACCCTGTAGAGGTTCTTCTCTTTCCGGCAAAACCTCTTTCCAGTTTTTCTCATCAGGGTTCTTTGGATCGACGAGCACGACGCGACCATTCGGTGCATTCCTGTTGGTGCGCATCAAAAAGTTGTCGCCGATGTTGTCGATAATGCCGTAACTGTCATCACCGATTTCTGCAACGATGGGAGAAAACTTCGTCTCGTTCTTCGAAACGTCTTTGTAGAAGAGTGAATTCCCTTTCTTGCCCTTCCCTCGCTCGGAGATGGAAAGAATCGCAAAGCGCTCGTCTTCAGTTGTGCCGACATTCTGGAAACGCTGCGGGTTTGCTTTGTCTTCGTAAATCAGCACGTCTTCTGACTGTGGCGTGCCGACTTTGTGGAAATAGACAGTTTGAAATTCGTTCTTACTGCTGAGCTCCTTACCCTTCTGCGGTTCCGGGTAGCGGCTGTAGTAGAAGCCGTCGCCTTGCCAGGAAACACCGGAGGATTTCATCCATCTGATTTCATCCGCGAGCTTGTTGCGCGAATCAACTTCCATGACGCTGAGCGTTATCCAGTCAGAGCCGCCCTGCGATATGCCGTAAGCGACGTACTTGCCGTCTTTCGAAAGTGAGAACGTGCTCAATACCGCAGTGCCGTCAGGCGAGAACTTGTTGGGATCGAGAAAAACTTCCGGCGTGCCGTTCACGCCTTTTTGAATGTAGAAAACGCTCTGGTTCTGGAGCCCGTCGTTCTTTGTGAAGAAGTAAGTTTCACCGCGACGAAACGGCGCAGAGATGCGCGGATAGTTGTAGAGCTGCGTCAAACGCGTTTTGAGTTTTTCGCGATAAGGGATCTTATCGAGATAAGCGAAGGTCACCCGGTTCTGGTCTTCAATCCAGGCCTTTGTCTCCGCGGAGGTTTCGTCTTCGAGCCAGCGATACGGGTCGGCCACTTTAGTGCCGAAGTAGTCGTCAACCTGTTCGACCTTCTTGCTTACAGGATAAGTAATCTTGGGATCGGAAGATGAACGGGCGGCGCCGGCCGAAGTACTGGGTGCGACGCTCTGCGCGTGACTCCGAGTTAAAAAGGGTGCGATAGCGGCCACTGAAAGAATGGCAGTCACAAATAAAAATGCAAACATGCTTCGTGTCTTACTCATAGTTATCTCCGCGGGTGGGAATTCGAACCGGATACTGTAATAAAAGCCTCGGGAAAGTTCAAAGGTAGCCACAAAGAGGCACAAAAGGCACAACAAAGTGCTCCGCGAATTGTTTGCGTCTTCCTTTGCGCCTTTGCGCCTTTGCGGGAAAACAACTAGCTACTTGCATTGGCCCGATGGTAGAATCCGGGCTAATGGTTGACTCGCAGCGTTTAAACTACCGCCCACTTGAGTCTCGCGCGAACCTTTTCGCGGACTAGTTTCTTCCTGTCCTTTACAATCGAATCCTAACCTCGCCGGTCGTCCGAACCGGTTTATTGGCCATTCTTATGAGGGAGTTAAAAATGTCTACTACTGTAACCGCACCCACGAAGCGCCCCGAGATCAAGACCGCGCTGCCTGGCCCCAACGCCAAAAAGATCATTGAAGCAGATGCAAAATTTGTAACCCCTTCCTACCCGCGGCCGTCGTTTAAGCTCGTCGCCGAGCGTGCCAGCGGAGTTTGGGTTGAAGATGTTGACGGAAATCTCTTTCTCGATTGCAACGCCGGAGTCGGCGTGTGTTCCACGGGTCATTGCCATCCCGAAGTTGTGAAAGCAATCCAGCAACAGTCAGAACAATTGATTCACATGTGCGGCACTGACTACTACTACCGTCACATGCCGCAACTCGCGGAGAAGCTCGACGCGATCGTGCCCGTCAAGTCACCCACGCGTACGCACTTCGCAAACAGCGGCACCGAAGCAGTAGAGACGGCGCTGAAGCTCGCCATGCATGCGACCGGTCGTGAGAAGTTCATCGCTTTTTTCAACAGCTTTCACGGACGAACGATGGGTTCACTCTCACTGACTTCTTCCAGGGCTGCTCAACGAAAAGGTTTCAAACGACAGGCACTCGACGTGATCCATGTGCCTTATCCAAACGAGTTTCGCAATCCATTCAGTGCGGCTGACTGCGGCGATGGCGGAGCGAGTGAGGGCGCGCTCAACTGGATTGAGGAGCGTTTGTTCAAAACCACCACGCCTCCGGAAGAGGTCGCCGGGATTGTTGTTGAAGCAGTGCAAGGCGAGGGTGGCTACGTGCCCGCACCGAAAGATTTCCTGAAAGGACTGCGCCGTATTTGCGACGAGCACGGCATCATGTTGATTGTTGATGAAGTGCAGTCGGGAATGGGACGCACCGGAAAGATGTTTGCGTGTGAGCATTACGATGTTCAGCCTGACATCGTCTGTATTGCAAAAGGTATCGGTTCGGGTTTGCCGATCGGCGCTTGCGTCGCGCGTGCTGACCTCATGGACTGGAAACCGGGTGCACACGCTTCCACGTTTGGCGGCAATCCGGTTTGCATTGCCGCGGCGTTGAAGACGATCGAATTGCTCGAAGGCGGGTTGGTCAAGAATGCAGAGGAAGTTGGTGCTTACCTGAAAGCAGGGTTGGAAAAACTTCAGCAGAAGTATGATTGCATTGGCGACGTGCGTGGTATGGGATTGATGATTGGCGTTGAGTTTGTCACTGACAAAGTGTCGTTGAAGCCTGACGCGGACTTGCGCGATCGGATTGAGGTGGCGTGTTTCGACCGCGGGTTGATCATTCTCGGCGCGGGGACGCAGACGATTCGCTGGTCACCCCCGTTGATATTGACGAAGGAGAATGTTGACGTCGCGTTGGAGATTTTTGATGACGCGATTGCGGCGTCGATATAAGACGGATGACACGGATTAAAATCCGGATTTTTATCCGTGTAATCTGTGGTTAATTTCCAACATGCGGGCGCGTAAGCGGTCTTCATCGACGTTGCTTACGCGCCCGTTGCGGTATACCTCACTACCCGCGACCACCGTTAAGATCACATCGCGTCCGGATGATGCGAAGATCAACGTTGCAACCGGATCGTAGCTCGGTACCTGATGCATGCCTGCGAGCGATACGACGGCCAGATCAGCCTGCGCGCCCTCTTTCAATTCCCCTCCGAACGTCGCAACCTTGAGCGCATCTTCGGCACTGATATGCGCCCCAGCCGCTCGAGATAAGAGCGTCGCAAAGCGCACCTCCTCGAGAATGTCGCACGTGTTGTTACTCGCCACCGAATCGCTGCCCAGTCCAACTGCAATCCCCGCCTCGATAAACTTCGCAAACGGCGCGCGCCCATGGCCGAGCTTCGCATTTGACTTCGGACAATGCGCCACCTTCGCACCCGAGTTGCGCAACGTCTTGATATCAGCGTCATCAACTCGGATGCAGTGCGCCAGCAACGGTTGAGTGTCAAGAATGCCAACCTGCTTCAGATACTGAATCGTTGAAAGTTCCGGCGCGTTCCACTCAATCGACCGTCGCGCCAATCCTTCAGCAAACGGCCCGCAGCCTTCTCGCAACAACTGATCTTCAGCCTCCGACTCAGCCGCATGCATCATCAATGGCAACCGTTCACTATGGGCCAACTCTGCAATCAATTCGAGTTGCGGGCCACAAACCGAGTACGGCGAGTGCGGGGAGACACCGGCGCGCACGAGATCGCTTTCGACGCCGTGAAGCTCCTGTAACTTATGCTTCAGTTTCTCAAAATTCTCACTAGCCAAACGCGTGTCTGGTCCAAACGACTCCTGGTAAACAACTCCTCGCAATCCAACCTCGTGCAATGCAAGCATACTCGTCATCGCGGAGTCGCTGGCGTCGCCCACACACGTTATTCCCGCGCGCGCTGCTTCACATGCACCCCACGTCGCGGAAACACGAAGATCATCGGGCGTCAGGCGCTCGATTCGCGCCATCGTCAACTTCCTGAGCCACGCAAAGAAACTTGTCTCTTCATTTTCGAGGTAACCGCGCAACGCGGTGAGCTCCAGGTGAGTGTGGGTATTGACGAGACCGGGAAGGATAACTGCCTGACCAAAATCGTCCACGTGAAACTCGGGAAACTTCTTGACGATGTCAGCATGATGGCCAACGCCGGCGATGCGCTGTCCCGCTACTGCCACGGCGCCGTTCTCGATTGGCGGCGCTGAAACAGGAAGCACCCAACGCGCGGAGTAGATGGTCGTCATTTGGCAGGAGAAGTTTCCTGAAGAGCAGCGCTTGAGGTTCTTCCACTCTTGATTTGACGATAGCGTTGCATTATCGAAATCACGTAGGCCTTCGTTGACGGAATGTCGATGCGATTAATGAACTCAGCACCAGACTGAGTATTTCCCGGCTGCTGTGAGCGACTCCACTCAACCGCGCGGCTCGGTCCGGCGTTGTAAGCGGCGATCATTCTCACTTCAGCTTCCGGCGCATCTCGAAATTGCTCGTAGATCTTTTCGAGGTACCAACAGCCGATTTGAATATTGCGTTCCGGATCGCGCAGTAGACTTTGGGGATCGCTGGCCATCTGCCGCTCGAGCTCACGCATGCCTGTTTCAGTGGCCCACTCACGGCCGACGGTCGGAGTCACCTGCATCAGACCGATCTCGCCGTCCCTGCCGATCTTCCACGGACTAAAATAAGTCTCTTCGTAAATGATGCTCCAAACGAGATCCGGATCGACGCGATAGATAGATGCTTGCCGGGCGATTAAGGAATCGAAGCGGTGGGTCCAGTAACGATTGAAAGCGTAAACGGCGAGAAGCAGAATGAGAGCTAGAAGAATAACGACAAGAACACGTCTCATGTAGGTCTTGGTCTTGTTTTCATGACTTGTATTCCTCGCAAAGGCGCAAAGGCGCAAAGGAAGAACATGAAGCTTTTCTTTGCGCCTTTGCGCCTTTGCGAGGAAACTGTTTTGCGCCGCCCACAAAAACCTAGTTTCTTCTTCTCAGTCCGCTCCAGAAACTCGCGCGCGAGTAAGCATAGTCAACGCCTTCGTAACGCGAACGCAAAGCGTGTTCGTCGAGTACGTGGCCTTGAAGCCAAACTTCAGCGTCGAGTGTAGCGCCAACAGCCAGCGAGTCGCCGCGCAACGCGCGTTGGTTCACGAGCACTTCGAGCTTGATGCGTTCGAGGTCGAGGTGAATCCAGAAGAGTTCGCCGCCCGAAAGTGGGTTTTTCAAAGGTTTGAAAGCGATCACGCGGCCCGACAAACTCCAGTCGTTCTCATGCGCCGCCCGCGCAGGCGCGGCTTTTTCGAGTGGCATCCAACGCGTCTTTGTTTTCGCTCGACGCACACGCGCGCGATAAGCAAGACCACAAAGACCGATGTGCAACTCCTGTGCACCAAAGCCCGCTGGACCAACTTCGGTGAGATTTTGCAACTCGAAGAGAACTTCGCAATCGGTGCCTTCACGAAAGCCGTGAATGACAGCCTCGCCTTCTTCGTCGTATTCGGTCAGTGCCCAGGGCGCAATCGTTTGAATGTAACGAGCGCGAAATCCGGGACGGCAGTCAGCGTAAAAGACATCGCCGCTGCCGGACTCATAAAGGACGGTCCAAACCTCGAGCCCTTCTCCGAGTTTCCAGCAGCGGCCGTGCAACACGGCGCCCCGCCTGCTGAGTTGAGTAGGCTCGCCCTGGTCCCCTGCTCGCTCTGCGAGATAATTAAAGGCCTTCTCGCTCGCAACCTCCAAACCGATCGTCTCAAAAGTTGGGTTCATGATTTACTTGCGGGTATTATTGCGCGCTGCGCTTTCGCTGTCTATGCTTCGCGGGCTTACCGTTACTATTCTCAGGACGAGGCGCGCGTGTTCTGAAGCCGCGGATGACGCGCTGTGGTCCATGTAACGGTTGCGTTCCGGACCTCACCATCTCGGCAAACAGATCGACATCGTAATCCGCCTCACGCGACATCTCTTCGCGAATCGCGTGTAAGATTTCTAAAAATTTTGGGCGACGATACATAGACGTTTTTTTTGACAGGATTTACAGGCTTTTTCAAGATGAATCATGTAAATCCTGAAAAATTTTGTAATCCTGTCTAAGTTACCTTCTCGGTTGCTTCCGAAACCAAAAACTCCGGAGTCACGATCATCGGTACGTAGAAACCTGCCGCGGTATTGAACAAACGGATTCGCGCCTGCCGCCGCACGTTTGCCAGGTGGCCGAAATTCCACGTCACCAGATAATCGATCTTGTGAAACGAAGCAATCGCTACATGCAGCGCGTCGGCAATGTACTTGCGATGAAATATTCCGCGCGCGATATAGCCTTCCGCGAGTATGGCCGCCTCTTCAGTGAGATCGACCTGCTCCAGATCGCGAATCAGTTTCAGGTACGAGCTGCGATGCGGTTCCTTCAAACGGCCCAACTCAGACGCCACCAACGGGGATATCACCGTACGGTAGTCAGGCATCTCATGCTCCCACCATCTGATCGTCAAGTCGCGGCGGAATGGCTCTCCATTGTCGAGATAGGCGCCGATCACCGACGTCTCTAAATAAAGTCCTTGCTTCATGGAGTTGTTACCACTTCCGGACTGACTGTTTCCACGCTCTTCGGTTTTTGAATTAAAGGTTCCAAGCGCATTGCCCCCCTTGCAAAGTCAAAATAAATACGAAAGTGCCGCAGGAAGTTTCCACCAAGAATACCACTCTGCGTGAACCCCGCGGTCTCGTTTACCGGTTCCATGTCAAGCACCGCAGCTTTGATTTTTTCGAGTTTACTCAAACCAAGACTCAAACGCGGCAACTGCAAAAGCTTCACGTCTTCCGTCACTCCCGCCGCGCCGAAGACGCGCATCTTCGAAGGCTGGAGAAGATCGAAAAGCTGTTCTTCCTGCGAAAGCTTTTCAGAAACTACCGTGATACTGGCCGCGGTATCAATAATAAAGTTGACGTTCTTGTCAAAGCCATCGAGCCCGACTTCACCACTCAGGAATCCACTGGATGTAGTCCGCAGCGGAACCTCGACCGAACCGTCGTTCGGCGAAACGGGAAGCAGCCCTTGAACTCCTTCCGGACGGCGCACTGTGGTCCATGGCTCCAGCTCATCGGTCTGATGCTGCCGCACGAGAGACATGCGCCTCGTTCCATAGTCGACCGCAGTGAGAAACTTCGAAACCACAGACAAGCCAAGGTAACCGTTGACTGGAATATGGCTGTCAAAAAACTTTCGAATGTAGACGGGAACGTTTTGAACCTTCACTGTTCCGATCTCGATCGAGCTCACAAAACCATAGACGATCTCAAACTTCCCTCCGCCACCGACTGCCCTCGCCAAGCCGCCTTTCGCCACCGGCTTAATGCCGAGACGTGTGGCCGTTTGGTCTGATACGACCGACATGCCTGATCCGGTATCGAGCACGAACCGCAGCGGCTCTTTCTGTCCATTGACGCGAACCTGAAGAACGGGACGATTGTCCGTCGCTTCAAAAGAAACTGAGGCGCGGTTTTCACCAGCCGGCACGTAAAGCGAGCCTTGCCTGCCGAGATAACGGAGAAAGTCGATCAGTCCGAGAATGCGAGCACGCCGATCGAAATCGGTCTTCGGCGAAATCATCAGGAACCGTTCGTACGCATCGGCAGCCTCTTTGTACCTCTCGCTGCGCGCAGCCGCCTGGCCCAGGTTGAAAACAAAGTCCGGCTCTTCAGGATCCATACTCACTGCTCTACGCAGTTGCGGCAGCGCGAGCGACAAACGATTCTCATAAAAGTCGACCATCGCCAGACCAGCGACGGCTAATGATTCATTCTCGTTGAGAGCCAGCGCCGTCTTAAACTCCTCGACCGAAAGGCGAAACTCACCGGCTCCTAGAATAGCTGTGCCGAGCAACGCATGCGCGCGTGCCGAGAGTGGATCGAGCATGATCACTCGCGCAGCATGGTCGTATGCCGCTTGGAGACTTCTCTGTTTCAGCAGGGCATAACTCAAACCAAGGCGGGCCTCGATATCCTGTGCGTCTTTGTTGAGCAAGTCGCGAAAGATCTTCTCAGCCTGCGGAAAGTCGCCTTTGCGCACCGCTCGGTAGCCTTTGTTGTAAGCCTTCTTATCGGAGGATGCGGCGGCAGTTTGGTTCGCGCCGGCGAAGGCAAAACAAAGCATGAAGGCGGCCACACTGAAGGCCGCCATCCGAGAAAGACTCCTCTTGCTTTTACATTGCATGATTCACCTTAGCTACTTCAAGACTTCTCCTGTCTTCATGGACCAGAGAACCAGATCGAGCTCGTCAAAATCTACGCGAATGTCGCGAGCAAACCGAATCAGTTGCTGCTCAACTTCGAGATACTTCCTTCGTGTAGAAGGTGGTTTGGCTGTATCGATCACTCCGATTTCAGCCAAACATCGCATCACGTGCTTATCAAGTATCGCATGACCTTTCACGCCGATGTTTCGCAGGAAGTGGCTGGCCTCTTTGTAACCTAAACCTTTAACTTGCTTTTCCTGGGCCAGCCAATCGCGGCGCTCAAACGGATCTGAGAAGCTCCGCAAACGCTTTCGCAGCGCCATACCGCAGTCGGCATGAAAATAGTTTCTGGTACTAACAATGTAACGCGGCCGTGCCACCGGAAAACGATGCGCGCCGTTTTCCTTCAAGACCGCGGTCATCGCATCAGAGTCGCCATCAAGCAGCAGCGGTCGCACGGCGGCTACAGAATTTAGTCCCATGCGAGCAGAGGCGCCGGCAGTGAAAATACAGTAGGCCAGTTCTTCCCAAAGCCGCGCGTCGGATCCTCTGCGCCAAACCTCTTCAAACTCACGGAGCCGCTTCCGAATTTCCTTACGTCGTGCTCTGTGAGTGGCAACCACTTTTTCAACTGTGACGGGTTCTTGATTGCGTTGCACTGTAGTTTGTCAACACCGCGATTCTATGAGCGGGTCGGGGGCTTGTCAACGAGTTGGGTCTTGGCGCAGATGGCAAAATAATTCACCCTTCGACGCCAAACTTCCGTTATGATGGTCGGCGGCATCCCGGTTTGACGCCTGAGCATCAAAGATGCTCTCCTCACGAATCCCATTATGACTTATAACCTATTAAAAAAAGATCTGCTCCTGGTGCTGATGCTGATTGCGCTTTGCTCGACGAGCTATGCCCAACAGCCAGAAGCTCTCCCACAGGCTTCTCCACAAGCATCTCCGGGGGAAACCGCAAGACCACTCTTCGGCGTACAGGGTGTTCTGATTGAAACTCTCGACGGCAAAGTTGTTTCCTCACAAGCCGAAAACGAACAGTTCAATCCCGCTTCTACATTGAAACTCGCAACCGCGTTGGTTGCGTTACGCACGCTTGGGCCACAACACCGGTTTGCAACAGGCGTTTGGACCGATGGAACGCTCGACAAAACCACCGGCGCACTAAACGGAAATCTCTACATCTCCGGCCGCGATCCTTCGTTTCACTACGAACACGGCGTGTTGCTGGCGCGCGAGCTGAACAAGCTCGGAATTAAGCAGGTAACGGGAGACCTGGTCGTCGCGCCGGGTTTCACGATGAACTTCAGCGCCTCGGCGGGTCGTTCCGGCGATCGTCTTTACGACACTCTCGATTCTACGCTGCGCTATGCGGCAGCCGTGCAGGCGTGGAACTATGAACGAACGTTGCTCAACGATCGGGCCAGTCTGGAAACTGTGCCGAGCGTCGCTGTCATGGGAGAAGTGGTGGTCGCGCCGGTCGGGCCGTCCGCGAAACTCCTATTGACGCAAAGGTCGAGCAAGCTGGTCGATATTCTCAAAGTCCTTTTGTGCTACTCGAACAATTTCATGGCCGAGCGAATAGGAGAAGCGTTGGGTGGGCCTGAGTCAGTGCGCCAGAAGCTAACCAGCGATCTTAGTCTCGCGCATGAAGACCTGAAATTTGCTTCGTTGAGCGGACTCGGAGTCAATCGCATTTCGCCGCGAGTCATGATGAAGATCTACAGGGCACTGCTCGCGGAGTTGCAGAAACACGGGCTTTCGCCGGCTGCGATCATGCCCGTTGCCGGCATCGATCCCGGTACTCTCGAGGATCGCTTTACAGGTGTCGCCTGGCGCGGCAGTGTCATCGCAAAGACCGGGACGTTGTTGAGAACAGACGGCGGCGCCAGTTCGTTAGTCGGCCAGATGAAAGCCGCAAACGGCGAGGTGTTACTGTTTGTGATTATGAATCAGAGGGGCAGCGTTTGGAGATTTCGGGAAAACCAGGATTACCTCGTCATGTTGGTCCAAAACACGCGTGGTGGCCCAAAGCCATTCGAATACAAACCACTGATGCTGACCATGCAACTGTCTCACACAGAAAGCACGGTCGCCGCCGGCGAGGAATTCGAACCACCTTCCAGATCCGAGCCAAAATAAATGCGCCCCGGCAATCCGAAGATAGCCGGGACGCTTTACCGTCCAGTTGCAATTACGGCGTGCGGCACCGCAGCAGCAGCGGACGATTCTCCTTGTTCTGATTAACTTAAAAGATTCAAAGGCGAGACATTTCCAGAGGCGCTATAACCAAACACAAATTGACTACTGACTTTGCCAATCTTTTTGTGCTTTTTGTGCTTCTTTGTGGCTAGAATTCGCGGACGCCTTTGATCGCGTGTCCACCAACGGATTTCGCCATGTCAACCGCATTCGAACTGTATTGGATATTCGATGTGCCACCGCCTGACGTGTCAAAGATGGGTGCCCCGAACAGGTCGGTATCCGCGCCGGCCCTCGCAAACTTGGCGATGAAGATTGCTCCATAAAGGTTTCCGTGTCCGCCGCCAGTCCGGTAGACTTCTCCCTCACCGAGCACCAGGACCACTCCGTTGAAATTGAAGTTGCCATCCAGAGTAAGGTTTCCGGTGATAATCAAGGTTCCCTGACCTGTCGGATTACCTGGTCCAAGCACCATGTCTCCATCCACAAAGGTGAGAACCCCATCGGGATTACTGGCGCCGATCCCGGCAGTGCTAGCTAAGGCGGCCGCTCCGCTGGGGAAATATCTTCCCTGGTTTATGGCTGCATTCATCATTCCTTCAGTGCCATATAAAAACTGTCTCACGTTCCTAACAGACTGAAGGAAGCCGGGAGTGTTCCCGCCGTTCAGGACCATAGGATCCCCTGGCGTCACATTAGGACCACCGCCGCAGTTGGTTCCATCCGGCAGGCAACCGTCAATCACATTATTGGTGGGGTTGTAGTCGGCGTTACTGACCCCGACTGCTGGAAGCGTAGGTTCAGCGCCGGAGGCATCCACGCCCGAAATCGTTGTTACATTACTTCCTCCGGGTGCGAAGGTGAGTGGGTTTCCTGATTCGTTTGGCGCTGTGAGGGTAGAGTTAACGTCATACTCGAGCGTGTAGCGATTAACAACGATCTCCATGTTCTTCCGGCTGTCCCTGGTGCCTCGACCTGAGACTTGAATTCTCAGCCGGTCCGGCTTGTAGGTAGCATTGGCACAAATCGCGGGGGTGCCTGGGTTAGCAGGATCCAGGATCGCAGTGACCTGGTTATCAGGATCGAAGATCGAGGTGACTTGAAACCGCGTTGACCCATCGGCGACAACATTGACGACGGCGCCTGACACGGTGGTCCATAGATTAGGTGTACACACCACGTTGCGAAAGGAAGCTCGTGTGCCGGCAGGATTCGACTGTACGTTTCCTCGTAAGACTTCCAGAGTTCTTGCGACGCCTGCTTCCGCCGCGTAATAGGCTTGCATTTCAGCCGTCGAGTCTCGTGCTGTCAGGCCGGTCATTGTCGCCGTCAGAATTAAGGTCCCACCGGCAGCCAACAACAGCAGAGAAAGAAGAACCGCTGTGATCAGCGCTGCACCCTTTTCACCAGCGCGGCTGTCGCAGAACGGAATCGGTTGTTGTGATCTCATTGATCGAAGAACCTCTCTTCTGAGGGGTAAGCTAGTAACTCCAAAGATCCGTGTTGCGCAGTAAGATGTCTGAACAAAGTAAAACCGAGTAAGGCGGCTGGTAACCTGCTGTATTTGGAGTTCCTACTGCGTCCAGGGTGACCGAGATGGCAATTACGATGTATTTCGCATTGGCTGCAGGCACTTCGGCTGCCGACACATTGGTAATGTCCGTTCCGGCCGGCGGAGCTGTGTAAGTCACCTTCTGATCGAAGAAGTGAATGTTCATGCTGTCGATGCGATTGGCCAGCACCGTACTGCCGCTTCCAAACCGGTCATGTCGAGCGAGGTATTTCGTATTGTCAGATTCGTTTATGAAG
The DNA here is from genome assembly GCA_963826255.1 of uncultured Acidobacteriota bacterium. GTDB lineage: Bacteria > Acidobacteriota > Blastocatellia > Pyrinomonadales > Pyrinomonadaceae > PSRF01. Next base: position 1,330,659 of record CAWGWK010000002.1, on the reverse strand, counting down.
TACGTTATGTCCTCGCCTGAGTCCTGAACGTTGTTTCGCGATGCGTCAGACACAGTCACGTCGTAGTCGAATTTGTTGAGATTCGAACGAATGCGAATTGAATTCAGTCCGGAATCCGCCGCAACAATTCCATTGTTGGTCATGTTGAATCCGGTATTCGCGATTTCACGCGACATGATATTGAGAGCCCGTTGTGTGTCGGCGAGTGCGTCCGACTTCTGATTCTCACGACTGCGCACGCGGAGAGCATTCGCGAGCAGAGTAGCGGCGGCAGTCATCAGCGCCATCGTGATGGCCATCGCGATGATAAGTTCGAGTAGAGAGAAACCGCCGCTGGGTGCCTTGTGATTGAACCTACTCATAAAACCTCACGAGTCTGAGAACTAATAAATACCAGTGACTTGCGTAGATCGCTGGGTGGCAATGGTGACCGTCTCGAAGGAAGTTGTCGCGCCTGCTGGAGTGACGGAAACTTGAATACGCTTAACCGTTGGCTCACCTGCGTCGGGGTTCCCGGCAGGAACGAAGCTCAAGTCTTGAATGATAGTAGTCACGAGGTAGCTGCGGCCTGCATTTGTGACAGTCTCCGTGACGCCATCGTTGTCAGTCACTTCCAGCCCGCCGTTTGGAAATGAAAAAGCTACGTGTCGTGTTTGTGTATTGAACGGTATGGTCCGCAGCCACTCCATTCGTTTCTGCGCGATAGCCATCGCCAATTCACGATCGTCTGCCCTGCCGTTCGCCTGTATCGCGTAGGTAAAGAGCGAAGCAATGCCGAGTCCGATCACCATAAGCATTACCATCGCAAACGCGGCTTCCAGAAGCGTAAAGCCTCGTTGGTCTGAACTAGCTTTGTAACGTGCGCCTTGATGCTTGAGGTCCATATGCCACCTTCAGTTACTAACTGAAACTGTGAGCTGTTGCGTTGAACCGCAAGCCGGGTCTGCCGAGACTTCAACAATAAACACACCGCGATTGCCCGCGCCGTTTTTGGTTGAAACGGAAATGACGCTTGTTCCATTCCCATCAATTCTTACCAGTGACATTGAGATGTTTAAGCTATTTCCGTGTCCCGCAAGTGAAGCGCTGAGTAGTCGGACGCCAGTGGCGTTCGCCACAGTAAATGTCGCACTTCCCGAGAGCCTGGTCGGGTCGCTCTGGCTCAATGAGAGCGTGCTTGGACTGAGCGATGAGACACACACGGGCACCGGGGTAGGCGTAGGCGTTGGCGTGGCGTTCGGATTTCCGTCGGGAGGTGTCGGGATCGGTGGGGGTGTGGGTGATGGGTCTCCATTCGGATTTCCAGGTCCGTCACCATTACCATTTCCGTTTCCATTAGGAGTAGGAGTCGGGGTTGGGGTTGGTGTCGGTGTTGGTGTGGGATCCACTTCGTCCGGATCGGGTGTTTCGTCAATAGGAGGAGTTGGTGCGGGATCAGGATCGACATCGCCGGTGACCTGACTTATCTCGATTGGTGGAATCAGCTGATCAGGGAAATGTTGCTCGCCAACCGTGATGTCACCTGAACCTGAAACATCAACCGGAAGACTACGTTGGAGATAGTCGCTGAATATCTGGAACACCCACGCTTCAGTGATTCTGCCGCGCCAGTCAAACGACACTCGTCTTGCAGCCGTAGAAAAACTCAGGCCTGGTTCAAGCTGAAAATTACGTGTCTCTACGGCACCGGACCCGAAATCCATGCTCACCGCATACTGGCTGGTTCCTGGTCCAAACGTTTCGATTGATGATTCCTCGCCTGACGGAGCATGGCGGCGAATCGCGTCAACGCGTGCCTTCTCGACGTAGGTCGCAAACAACCTGGCGGAATTCTGAAGCCGGAATTCCGCTCGTGCCGTGTTAATCCCCATCACTCCGACGGTTGATACGATGGCGACGATCGATATGGTAATGACCATCTGCATCATCGTGAACCCTTGCTGTTGCCTGGCTGTTTTGCTGTTGCGAATCATCCTGCGTATCTACCCTCCGACAGGCACTTGTTTGGACGCGGTACTACCTGGTCCTGGTTCCATCGGGAGCAATAAACGTTCCCTCAACGATTAGGCCGAAACGCGCCGCTTTTCGAAGCTTTTCGGGATGAGGCAACGGGAGGAGTGCAGAGGCGTTACTTTAAGTTACATGAATAGGAAAAGGATTTCCTACTGTGGCCGCAAAAGTTTTAGCCACAAAGAAGCACAAAAAGCACAAATAGGTTTGCTGATCCTTTTGTGCTTTTTGTGCCTTTTTGTGGCTTCAAAGTTCTTGACACCTGCGGACTGAAAATCGATTATTGCCGCAGTGGCCGATATCCTACTTGTCGAAGATAAAGACAGTCTCCGTCGCGTACTGCGACTAACTCTCGAGAATGCCGGATACAGCGTAACCGAAGCGATTGACGCCCGCGCGGCGCTCAACGAGATCGCAACTTCCCGTCACCGGCTTGTCCTCACTGACCTGCGCATGCCAAATGGCTCCGGTTTGGACGTACTACGTGCGGCGCGTGCCGCAGATGCGGACGTGCCCGTGATCGTTATGACTGCGTTCGGATCGATCGATGAAGCGGTGCAGGCAATGAAAGACGGCGCTCACGATTTTCTTCAGAAGCCGGTCGATTCAAATCATCTTCTTCTCTTAGTTGGACGAGCCCTTGAACAGGCGAGACTCAGAACTGAGAACATTCTGTTACGCGAGGAGTGGTCACGCCGCTACGGCTTTCCGCGAATTCTCGGCGAGTCGGAAACGCTCAAGCGCGCAGTGGGAGAAACACAGCGTGTTGCACAGACCGAAGCCACCGTGTTGCTCCTCGGCGAGTCAGGAACGGGCAAGGAGCTCTTCGCGCGCGCGGTCCATCATATCTCCGCACGTCGCGATAATCCATTTGTAGCCATCAACTGCGCCGCCATTCCTGAAACACTGATCGAGAACGAACTGTTTGGCCACGAGCGCGGCGCGTTTACCGGCGCGAGCGATCGCCGTCAGGGTAAATTCGAACTTGCTTCGGGCGGCACCGTATTTCTTGACGAGATAGGAGAGTTGCCCCTGGCAGTTCAGGGAAAACTGTTACGCGCGATTGAGGAAAAGATGGTTGATCGGATTGGTGGACGCGCGCCAGTGGCGGTTGACGTTCGTGTTGTGGCTGCGACTAACAAAGACTTGAAAGCCGCGGTGGAGAACGGACAGTTTCGTGGTGATCTGTTCTTTCGCCTCGCCGTGTTTCCGCTTGAAGTCCCTCCACTCCGAGACCGCGGCGACGACATCGTGCTGCTGGCTCGTCACTTTGCGTCGGAGATCGGTCGCGAACTGCGCGGCCGTGAGGCGCAGTTGAGTTCCGAATCAATCGTCGCGCTGAAACAACATCACTGGCCCGGAAACGTGCGCGAACTCGAAAACGCGATCGAGCGTGCGTGCATCATCTCGGATTCGCTGATGCTTCAGCCTGCTGACCTCGGTCTTGGACCAAGCGCCATGCCGGAAACTCTCGAACAACTCGATCTTTCGGGGACACTTTCCGACGTGGCCCATCGCGCTCTGCGTCTCGTGGAACGAAAAAAAATTCTACTCGCGTTGGAGGCCAATCTGGGTAACAAGAGTAAAACCGCCGAAGATCTTGGTGTCAGTTACAAGACGCTCCTCAACAAGATTAAGGAGTACGCTCTCTGACATAAGATGAAGGACGAAGCTCCTGGAGTCATCGCAGGTGAAACGCTGGAGCAGGTCGGCGACGGCTCACCGGAAACTACCGGTAAGCAAGAAGCTGTTCGCACCGCTCCTCCCACCGATGCCAGTACCGGCAGATCGGCTTTTTTCGTCGGCGCTGGAATTCTCATCAGCCGCATAGTCGGCCTCGCCCGCCAACGAATCTTCGCACATTACTTTGGCAGCTCCGCTGAAGGCGACGCATTCAGCGCAGCCTTTCGAATTCCCAACTTCCTCCAGAACGTGTTTGGCGAAGGAGCGCTCTCAGCTTCTTTTATTCCGGTGTATGCGAAGCTGCTGGCCCAAGACGACGAAAAGGAGGCCGCGCGTGTCGCTAATTCCATCTTTGCGATCCTTGCGTTGGTGACTGCCGTTATCGTCCTGGTCGGCGTACTCGCAACTCCCTACATCGTCACTCTGATCGCCGCCGGTTTCGAAGAAGAAAGACGAGCGTTAACGATCACGCTGGTGCGGATCTTCTTTCCCGGCGCCGCGCTGCTCGTTCTCTCAGCATGGTGCCTCGGTGTTCTCAACAGTCATCATCGCTTTTTCATTTCCTACACGGCGCCCGTTGCCTGGAACGCAGCCATTATCGCGGCGCTCCTGTTCTTTGGCAGGCGCATGGATCTGTCGAGTCTGGCTGCTGCTACCGCATGGGGATCGGTTATCGGGAGTGCGCTCCAATTTGGCGTTCAACTCCCGACGGTGCTGCGGCTGATTGATAACTTCCGGCCCACGCTTGCAATCGCGAGCTCACACGTCAAGCAGGTACTTCACAGTTTCTTTCCGGTGTTCATGAGTCGTGGTGTGGTCCAGATCAGCGCTTTCGTCGATGCATTTCTCGCGAGCTTCCTCGGCCAGGGAGCAGTCGTGGCTCTCAATTACGCACAGAGTTTATATACGCTGCCAGTCAGTCTTTTTGGCATGTCGGTTTCCGCGGCGGAGTTGCCGGCGATGTCGCGAACGCTCGGCGCGGCGGAAGTGGTTGCTGAAACACTGCGGCATCGTTTGGACCAGGGACTGAGAAGAATCAGCTTCTTCATTGTTCCTTCGGCCGTTGCGTTTCTCGCGCTGGGCGATGTGATTGCCGCAGTGCTTTATCAAACAGGTAAGTTCACACGCGACGACTCGATTTATGTTTGGACCATACTTGCGGGATCGTCCGTTGGACTGCTGGCGTCCACGTTGGGCCGGCTTTACTCGTTAACGTATTACGCGCTGCGGGACACTCGCACGCCGCTGCTTTACGCTGTGTTGAGAGTGGGGTTGGGGAGTGTTCTCGGATATTTCTTCGCGATCCACTTGCCCGGTCTGCTCGGCCTGAGCTCACGACTCGGTGCGGCCGGGATTACTGTCGCGTCGGGATTCGCGGGTTGGGTTGAATTCGTTCTGCTGAGGAACAGTCTGAATAAACGAATCGGCCGCACGGGTCTGTCGCTTTCATACTCAGCCAAACTCTGGATCGGAGCGTTACTGGGCGCGGGCGTTGGGTGGGGTCTCAAGATGCTGGTCGGTGGCTGGCATCCCGTTCCACTCGCAATAGTCGTGCTTGGCGCTTACGGTACTTGTTACTTCGCGGTTACTTTCCTATTCGGCGTTCCTCAATCTCAGACGATCATCCACAGATTACTCAGATTCCGCAGATAATCTGTGAAATCTGTGGATGTGCCTTGGAACCGTCCCGCCATTAACACTTTTTCCTCTACAGCTTGAGAGCAAAAGTCTAAGGAGTTGACAACAAATGCCCCCAATTTTCAACCTGCAACGCCTCATACTCGCCTCGGCGGCGTTCGCAATTATGGTGATGGCCTCATCTAGTGCTTTGGCTGATCCCATCACAATCACTACCGGAAACCCCGGCAACCAGAATACTGACAATGTGTTGTTCAATAATCCAAATCTGGTTCACTCCGGACCGCTCGTCCAGGGTGACTTCAACGGCTCCGGCGCAGGCTTTATCGTCGATTTCACTTCAACTGGCGGCAACCTCGCCGTCAGCGGCGGCCAGGCAGTGCTGGTTGGTGGAACAGGCAACATACCTTTGTCGAACGTGACCGTTCAGCTCGAAAACGGCGCCACATTCACCAAACTAATTCTTAACATCGACGTAACGAACGGCTTGCCACCTCCGACACAGGTCCAGTTTACGGTTAATTACACCCTGGCTGGCGGGCAGGTTTTCAACCAGGTCTTCTCAGTCAGCACCAACGGGCAGAACTTCTTTGGTATCGAGGCGGCTGAGGGCGCGGTAATCAACAGCGTCACGGTTCAGGGCCTGAACGGCACGACCTTCTCGGAAATTAACCAGTGGCGTCTTGGCGGCTTTGCTCCAGCCAACGAGACCCCCGAAGTTCCCGAGCCGGCCAGCTTGTTCCTGCTGGGCAGCGGACTCGTCGGAACTGCGGGCGCGCTTCGCCGCCGCTTCAAAAATCGCAATGAAGTAGTTAAACTCAACACGGGAGAGTAAGAAAATGTACACGAGGCCAATGATTCTTCCCCTCGATTCGACTGGCCGAATCTACGTTCTCGAAGATGAAAAGGGACAGGTAGTGGGTACTGGCTCGAGAGAAGTTTGCGAGACGATGATGTACCTGATCGGCGCCGGCTTATCACCCGCAACTGAACAGCCACAGGCAACTCGCAACAACGTCCGCGCCGCGATAACGATTTAAGTCTATTCGCTACAAAGAGGCACAAAAGGCACAAACTGATTTTTATGTGCCTTTTGTGCATTTTTGTGGCTCGAAATATTTTCTGGAGATGTCAGGCTATTGAGTCTTTCAATTAGGTATCCTGGAAAAGACGGACGGTTGGCGCAGCGGCGGGCGGGCAGGCGGAGGCGGCCCATGGCCGCTTTTTTGTATTTCCTTATCCGCGTCAATCCGCGTTAATCTGTGGCCGTGCAACCTGTACTCTCCGCTGAACAGATCCGCCAGATCGACCGCCTCACCGTTGAGAACTACCACACTTCTTCCCTGCTCCTGATGGAAGCCGCAAGCGCCGCCTGTCTCGAGGCAGTTCGCGTCCGTCTTGAAGGCGATCTGACCGACAGGAGGGCGCTCATTCTTTGTGGCAAGGGTAATAACGGCGGCGACGGTGCGGCGCTGGCCCGGGCAATGACACGCGCCGGCATGCACTGTAGCGTGGTGCTCTTCGGCAAGCTTGCAGAGACTTCCGGCGACGCGCACACCAACTTTGAGTCAGTGAGGCGTCTGGCAAGCTTCGAAGCTGGTTCCGCGGAATCACCGGCTCCGCTCACCTTTATTGAATGCGAGACCGTGAGCGCGTGGGAACACATTGCCAAGCCGCGCCGCGCCTACGATGTCATTGTTGACGCACTGTTCGGAACGGGCTTGATGCGGCCACTTGAAGGCGTTTTCCTCAAAGTCATAGAACACTTGTCGATGTTGCGAGAGGCACGCGACCGCGTCTCAGACGTGCTTCCGCTGGTTCTGTCGATCGACATCCCGTCGGGACTTAATTCTGACAAGGCAAAACCAATTGGACCAGCGCTCGAGGCGGATCTCACCGTAACCTTCACTGCCGCGAAGCCAGCTAACGTTCTGTCTCCCGCCTGCGACTTTGGCGGCGAACTCATCGTGGCAGACATTGGTTCTCCATCTTCATTGATAGAAGCTACCAAACCGTGGCTGTTTTTGGCTGAAGCAGAAGACGCACGTGAATGGCTGGTGAGCACTCGCTACAAAAGCGAGTCGTACAAGAACACGCATGGCCACGTCTTAATCGCCGCCGGCTCGCGTGGTTACTCCGGCGCCGCGGCTTTATGTGGAAACGCGGCCATGCGCTCTGGCGCGGGATTGGTGACGGTCGCCACTCCCTCGTCGGCGCAATCTTCTGTAGCAGGTAGTGCGATGCCGGAAGTGATCACGACTGCGTTAGCGGAAACAGATCGTGGCGCTGTGAGTGACGAGGCTGCGAGTCATTTTTTGCAGCTCGCTGAAAAAGCTACTGTGGTTGCAGTTGGACCAGGGCTCACTTCCGACGATGAGCGTACGCGAAGATTTGTTCGCACTATCGTTGAGCGTCGCACAAAGCCTTGCGTGATCGACGCTGATGGATTGAATTCACTAGCGCCGTGGCCTGCTGATCTCAGTGGATCGAATTACCTTCCGCTGGTGTTGACTCCCCATCCGGGCGAGATGTTGAGATTGATCGGGGCGGACAACAAATCGGCCCTTGATGATCGGGTCACTGCTGCGCGTGAGTTTGCAACTACTCACCAGGTTATTCTTGTTCTCAAAGGCTCGCGACCTCTTGTAGCAGCACCCGACGGTCGTGTGTTCATTAACCCGACTGGAAACGCAGGCCTCGGAACCGGAGGCTCAGGCGACACACTCACCGGTCTCATTTCCGGGTTCCTTGCTCAAGCTTATGCGACGCTCCCGAACGCCAAAGCCGATCCGGTTGCCGCGACCGTTGCGGCACTCTACGTCGGCGGCCTCGCGGGCGACTTTGCGGCGAAGAAACTCGGAATGCGGGCGATGGTCGCTTCAGATATTCGCGAACACTTCAGTTACGCGATCTGCTTTCTCGATCCGCGTGGAGAACAGCCATAACTACCCACATTCGTACAGGCGAGTTCATCAGCACGTCTCCTGAGGAGACATTCAACTACGGCCATCAAATCGGCGCGCGGCTCGAAGGCGGCGAGATCCTTTTACTCAGCGGGCCACTCGGTGCGGGCAAAACTCTGCTTGTGAAAGGGATCTGCGCCGCGCTTGGCGTCGCTGAGGAAGATGTCACCAGTCCTTCGTTCACCCTCGTAAATCCTCACGCGGGACGTTTGCATCTCTATCACATCGATCTCTACCGTCTCGACGAAGGCGCCAGTGCCGCCCACGCCGTCGACCTCGACGATCTGTTGAGTAACGAACAGGCGGTGATTGTGATTGAGTGGGCAGAGAGGATGGGGAACTATCCCCTCCCCGGCAACGTCTGGCGCATAACCATCGAAGGCGATGGCGACGCCCCCCGGCGGATTTCAACTCAAGCCGCTCAGTAATCGCTATATGTTCGGACGGTACGTGATTTGCGACCACTGTTACGCGAGTTTCGGGCAGATGATAACTGCAACTCGAGGATTTGCAGCGTGATTAGCGGGGGGAGCGGTCAGCGAACCGCGACGGCAAGGAATGCGAACTATTCTAGTTGTTGAGGATTATGACGATATTCGCACAATGTTAAGGGTCCTTCTGGAATCCGACCACTTGCGTGTGCTGGAGGCCGCGAACGGTCCTGAGGCTCTGGCTGTCATAAAAACCGAGCGCCCTGACGTCGTCCTGATGGATCTGGGTCTCCCGGGATTTGATGGATGTGAAACCATTCGCCGCATCCGCAAAATCGATGGTTTTCAGAACACTCCGATAATTGTCCTGAGCGCGCATTGCGGACAATCAAGTTTTGAAGCTGCGTTCAGGGCTGGCACTAACTACTTTTTGACTAAACCCGTTGATTTTGATGAGCTTGAATCGCTTCTGAAGCAGATCCTCTCGAACGGGAATGACAACCATCCGAGGAATAGCCGCGCCGCAGCTCAACGCGCAGCCAGCAATAATAACAAGGCAGTGTCGCACCCAGAGAGGCGTGAAACTTCGCTTGCGTTGTAGCTACTCCGCTGTCTAGGCGGCATCTCGACTCGCGAATAAAACTCAACTTGGCATGGAATTGGAGTTACAGAAAACCGAGAGCCCTGGCTTGACCAGGGCTCTCAAGGTTGGCGCGAGACATTCAGCCTCGATAGTTACTGTCCTCACCCCAGCAACCAAACGCCTGTGCGGATGATTGTAATGAGTTTTCGCTTTGAGTCAAATCCACCAGTTTTCCAGTTGGTAGCCCGTTCTTTGTACGCTGTGGTGCCGACCGAAATCAACAATTAGTTTAAAAATACTACGTGTATACACTCTCACATGGGGGGGGGGGGGGATGTGCTAGAGCGCTCCTCCGTTTGTAGCATTACTAGCAGAGAGTTAAGAGAAACCGCCTCTCACCTTAGAGAAATCTCCAAAGCCCTACGCCAAACATCCCACGAATTACGACGCTACAACCGTAAGTTTATTGAGACATACGGACCGGGAAAGGACATCAGCGCTGCTCCGTTTCTCATCGAGGCGCTGCTTTTACCGGAAATTCTTGTCTAAGCTGTGGCTTTGCACAAATCAGGGTCTGCACTTAGAAAGAGGTCACTTACAGAGAAGGCTTTCGGGTGAAGATCATTTTGCCGGAAAGATGTTTTCCGTTCGCGGTCTCTGCCGCCGCTCAACTCGGTGCTGGTAGCGTTCGACTTCGTTAGCCTGGTAGGTGTCAACGTGGAAGCATTGTACGCAGCGCGAATGATAGCTTCGTAGAAGTTCCGCGTTACCCTTTGATTGGTCACGATGTATCGGTTGTCGAGCGCCGCAGGATTTGCAACTCACAACAAGATACCACGCGAATGGTTCGCAGATGGTTAGGGGCATGGGGGATGACCCTGGCCTAAAATTTGTCAGGGAAACGAAGGGCCAGTGTAGTGTCTTATAGACGATGCAGGCGGGTAAGTCAACGCGTAAAACAGGCGTACTTGGCTTTGCTCCTTTGCGGGAAAACTCTTAACATTCGGAAAATTAGAAACTTGTTAAGGAGACTCACGAATGCCATACCCCGAAATCATGATACGCCCTATGCGAGAAGATCTTACTCGGCTCGGTGTTGAAGAACTTAGAACGCCGGACGAGGTTGACAATACCATTCGAGATAGTAAAGGTACGTTGATGGTGGTGGTGAATTCTATCTGTGGCTGCGCGGCCGGAAAGGCGCGTCCTGGTGTGGCGCTCGCGCTTCAGAATGAAGTAAAGCCGGATAAGGTTGCGACTGTGTTTGCTGGTGCTGACATTGAAGCCACAGAACGAGCGCGAAGTTACTTCACCGGTTATGGACCATCATCTCCGTCAATCGCGCTATTGAAGGACGGTGAGCTGGTTTACATGCTCGAGAGATACCAGATCGAAGGCCGCAACGCGAACGAGATCGCTGGAGAGCTTACGCAAGCGTTTGAGAAGTATTGCGCTGAATGAGCCCGCGAAGCGCGGCGTTAGCATAAAGCCGGATTGAGCCCGGGAAGCGCGGTAGCATGAGCCCCCGGAAGCAGGCGGTAGCATGAGCCCGCGAAGCGGGCGGTAGCATATAGCCTGGGGTGGAGCGAGGCTTTGCGAGCGAAACCCCAGGAAAGCATTTAAACAAAGATGGGAGCCCGCGCAGCGGGCGACGGCGCGTAAATGTCAGAGGCTGTCGCCCGCTTCGCGGGCTTCGCACGCTTTTTAATCTATCTTTCCTGGGGTTTCGCTCGCAAAGCCTCGCTCCACCCCAGGCTTTATGCTACCGCCCGCTTCGCGGGCTCATTGCAAGCTTTATGCTTACACCTGCTTCGCAGGTTGCTTACCGCCCCAATAACCTCATCAACTCCGAATGCAACAACACCACATCCGGCGACTGTTGCAGCGCGAGAAAGTAGTTCTTCTGAAACTCACTCCCGGTTTCCGCCGGAGCCAATAACGTTTTGGACCTCTCGATCAATGCTTTAGCATCGTCTTCCGTCGCCGGCTTTTCAGTGTCATGTGTATCAAGCGTCTCGTCGATCTGCACGATGAGTTCGGATAAACGGTGCAACCAATCAAACCACGGATCCTTCAGCACTAACTGCAAAAACTCGTAACTGTTGCTGATCCGCCCGCGCGCTCGTTCGTAGTCGCGACGCTCGAGATCGAGCAATGTCTTATGCAGCCGTAACAATCCCTGCCGCAACACCTTCAAATTATCACGTGTGGTGTCAGTTACCCTGTCGTTTGCCATAAACGTCCCTCTCCATTCGCTATGTTATGATCGCGCCGATGCCCAGCGCCATCTCCCTCAACACCCCGGTTGAGGATCTTCACAGCTTCCGGATCGCACGGTTAGGTGAGACGCTCTCGCACAAGCTCGCTAAAGCCCTCGCCACTCAAACTCACAAAAAGGCTTCCGCCGAAGTGACAGTTGAAGATCTGCTCACTTACTTCCCCATGCGTTATGAGGATAGATCTCGTCCCGCTTCGATTAAAGATCTGCGCGCCGACATGGAAGCGTCGCTGGAACTCACCGTCACACAAGCCCACGGCTATCCTGTGAAAAAGGGCTACGGAAGACCACAACTCTTCATCTTTGAAGTTGCCGGCATCGATGCGGGGAAGACAGGACGAGAAGTGATTGTCTGGTGGTTCGTGTCAGGCCGCCGTGCTTACGACATTGTGAAGTACTACACCGCGCGCCTCGTGCGAGGCACACGCTTCGTTACTTTTGGTAAGTGGGAATGGGAGGCACGCCGCAACACTTACAAGCTGAGGCTGAACAAACCTGCCGACGAATTGGAAGTTCTCCTACCACCGGAAGCTACCGAAGAGGAGGATCCGGAACAGGCCGAAGAGAACCGCCCCGATCCGTCTCTCGCGGCGATTCACGTCGGGCGACGTGTGCCTGTCTATCGCAAACTTGGTGACTTCAACTCCAAGCGCGTTCGAGAAATCGTGCACGCGGTGCTTTCCATTCTTAACGACACTTCGATCGAGGAAACTTTCCCGGCCGACTTGCTACAACGAACACACCTGATCGCCCGTGGGCAAGCATTGCGTGAGATTCACTTTCCTCCGCAAACCGCGTCGATGACCGATTATGAAATCTCGCGCAGTCAGGCACACCTGCGCATGATCTTCGAAGACTTCTTCTGGGTAGCGTTCGCGATCGGCGTGAAGCGTGGCCAGCGCGTTAAAGAAACGAAAGACACACCGGTTCGTATCGACAAGTCTGTTAAAGACGCGATCGCTTCGGTGATGCCGTTCAAATTGACTCGCGCGCAGCGCAAAGTCACGGCACAAATCTTCAACGACATGCAGTCAACAGCGCCGATGAATCGTCTGTTGCAGGGTGACGTCGGCAGCGGCAAAACGATCGTCGCAGTAATCGCGATGATCGCCGCGATGGAAAATGATCTGCAAACCGCGCTGATGGCGCCAACCGAAATCCTCGCCGAGCAACACGCGCGTAGTATCAAACGCCTGCTCGCGAAGACGCCGTATCGCGTGGAGTTGTTGACTGGCTCACTACGAGCCGCAGAGAAGCGACGCCTGCAAACTTCGTTGAAGGAAGGGGAAATAAACGCGTGCGTCGGAACACAGGCGTTGATTCAAGAGGCGGTTGCATTTGCAAAGCTCGGTCTGGTGGTGATCGACGAACAGCACCGCTTCGGCGTGATGCAACGGGCGGAGTTGCGCGCGCGTGGGCTCAATCCCGACGTGCTCGTGATGACCGCTACACCGATTCCACGATCGCTCGCCATGACGGTCTATGGTGATCTTGACGTTTCAGTGATCGACGAACTGCCGCCCGGCCGCACGCCGATCGAGACGATGGTCTTCGGGGAAGATCAACGGCAGGAAGTGAAACGTTTGATCTCGCGTGAGGTCAGAGCGGGGCGGCAAGCTTACGTGGTCTATCCGCTCGTCGAAGAGTCGGAGAAGATCGATTTGAAGGACGCCACGCGCCGCTACGAGTATCTGCGCGACACTGTTTTCCCGAAGCTCTCCGTTGGACTGCTACACGGCAAGATGAAGCCTGCCGAAAAAGAAAAAGTGATGAGTGCGTTCGTGGCTGGTGAGATAAAGATTCTGGTTTCGACGACCGTGATCGAAGTTGGCGTCGATGTTCCGAATGCTTCAGTGATGATCGTCGAGCACGCCGAGCGGTTTGGTTTATCGCAGCTTCACCAGTTGCGTGGACGTGTCGGTCGCGGTGCGGAGAAGAGTTACTGCATCTTGTTAACCAGCGACAAGAAGACTGCGATTGCCGAGGAGCGCCTGGGCATCATGGCAAAAACCAGCAACGGCTTTATCATCGCCGAGAAAGATCTGGAGTTGCGCGGACCGGGTGAGTTGTTAGGGACAAAACAATCCGGGCTGCCGGAGTTTCGGATTGGAAACATTGTGCGCGATCAGGAACTCCTGGAGCAGGCGAAGCAGGAGGCTGAGTTCTATCTCGGTAAGGAGAAGTCGGCGGTCACCGCGATGATGATCGCGCGCATCAAACAGGATCCGCGGTTTGGACTCGCGGCGGTTGGATAAGTAACGACATGCGCATTATTGCCGGCGCTTACAAAGGGCGAAATCTCAAGAGCCCGCCATCGATGAACGTGAGGCCGACGTCCGACCGGTTGCGCGAAACACTCTTTAACGTGATCGCGCCACGTATCGAGGATGTCCGATTTCTCGATCTGTGCGCGGGCTCCGGCGCGGTGGGCATCGAAGCACTTTCCCGTGGAGCGAGCTATGCCACGTTTGTCGATCGTTCGCGGCGGAGCTGCAAGTTGATCGAAGCAAATCTCGAGTTGTGCCGGATTCCGGAAGAGCAACACGAGATTTACAGTTCCGAAGTAAGCGAGTTCCTGCGCCAGACAAAGGCTGAGCCATGGGACATTATCTTTTTCGATCCGCCGTATAAAGAGGACTATCTGAAGACACTCGAGTTCATCGGCTCGAAAACGTCGAAGCTGCTCACCGATGATGGCCTGCTGGTGGTCGAACATCACCACAAGAACACGCTGCCGGAAACTATTGGTAATATGCGTAGGACGCGCGTTTTGAAACAGGGTGATTCTTCGCTAAGCTTCTACAGTCGTTTTTTACAGGATTTGGAAGATTAGACAGGATTTACATGTTAGTGCTGGGTATCGAAACTTCCTGTGATGAAACCGCCGCGGCCGTGGTGCGCGACGGGCGTGCGATCGTGTCGTCAGTGATCTCATCACAAGTTCCCATTCACAAACGCTTCGGCGGCGTTGTTCCCGAACTGGCTTCACGCGAGCACCTCGACAAGATTGTTCCTGTTGTCACCGAAGCCTTGGAACGCGCAGGAGTGACAGCACGCGACATCGACGGCATTGCCGTCACGATTGGACCAGGACTCGTCGGTTCACTGCTCGTCGGTGTTTCTTACGCGAAGGCTATGGCGTACGCGCTGAAGAAACCCTTCGTCGGCGTGAACCACATTGAAGGTCACATTTACTCGGTCGCGTTCGAGAATCCGCCAATCGAGTATCCAGCGGAAGCTCTGATCGTGTCCGGCGGCCACACGAACATCTTCTTCATTCCCGAACCTGGAAAGTACAAAGTCTTGTCACGCACGCGTGACGATGCGGCCGGCGAAGCATTCGATAAAGTCGCGAAGCTGCTAGGCCTTGGTTATCCCGGTGGACCAATCATCGAACGCCTGGCACGCGAGGGAAATCCGAACGCGGTCCCCTTCTCCATTCCGCGAATGGGCGATGGCTTACCGGATTTTAGTTTCAGTGGATTGAAGACAGCGGTTACAAAACACGTTCGCGAAAGCGGACTCGCGCCACTGGAGAATGGCGGTGAACCGTCACAGGGAATAAAAGACCTGGCAGCCAGTTTTCAACACGTCGTGGTCCAATCGTTGGTGCGGACGATGGAAAGGATTGCTGAGGAACATTACCCGAAGACGTTGATCGTTGCGGGCGGTGTTGCGTGCAACGGTAAACTGCGTGAAGTCGCTCGTGAGATGGCCGCAAAATTGAATTTACCCGTTTACTTCCCTTCACCACATCTATCAACGGACAACGCCGCCATGATCGCCGCTGCGGGAACTGTAAAACTACTGGCGGGCGAACGCGGCAGCCTCGACATGAATGCGGATGTAACGCTGCGATTGCAAAACATCGACCTCGAAGAAGAAGCCGCCAAACGTGCCGGCGTCCGCTACCGACTTTAGCCACAAAAAGGCACAAAAAGCACAAAACAGAAAAGCAGAAAAGGCACCAATCAGAACTCATCTGATTTGTGCCTTTTGTGCTTTTTTGTGGCTAGTGCTTCTTTGTGGCGGGTCTCGTCACGCGAGACCTAGTGGCCTTATCAACCCTCTATCGTACTCATCGCCGTTACGGCGCGTTTTTCGTACGCCGCAATGGTGGCGATGTTTTTCTTCTCCACCTCCGTTAGAGCGGCGTCGGTGAAGTTTGGGTCCGCTTTGTACCAATCAAAACTCGAAAAGTATTTCTGTAGCCACGGTTCTTTGAATACCTTGCCGTGACGCGCATAGATCTCCTGGCGCATCTGGCTGGCGTCTTCGATAAATAGACCTTCCAACAGCGCGGGTGTAATTGGCTTCGAGCTCAGCTCCTGGTGAATGCGGTTCTCGTACTTGACGATAGTCTCGACGTTCAGCTTATCGTTGCCGGAAAGCTCTTCGTCCTTGAAGTTCTCATCCGGTATGTACCAGGGTTGAAAGAAAAAATACTGTTGCAACCACTCCGCGCGAAACATTCGCCCGTGACGCGCATAGATCTCATTTCGCAGCAGACGCAACTCGTGGAGGCTTAGTCCCTGCAACATCTGCTCGGTGATTGGCTTGTTCTCAAAAAACTCCATATCGCCCGGCAGCAGTGCCACGTTACGCTGCCTTTTCTGTGCGCCGCTGAGTATCTCGAGATTCTTGCGCTCGATTGCAGAAAGCTTTTTCGCGTCGTACTTGTCGTTCGGAAAGTACCAGTAACGATCTTCAAAATACTGCTGCAGCCAGGGCTCGTCGTCGAATCGTTTTCCGTGAATGGCTTCGACTTCCGCAAGCAGCACTTTCCATTCAGCACCACTATGCTTACCGAGTTTTCTCGCTGTGATCTGGCGGTCACGCCAGTAACGCATGTCGCCCGGCTGGATGGTCTCGTGCTTCGCGGCTTCCGCAATGCGAATCAGATCGAGATTGCGGCGCTCCGTGGCGTTGAGCATCGAATTCTTGAAGTCTGGATTGGGCTTGTACCACGACTGCGCTTCGAGGTACGACTTGATGTCTCCATCTTTAAAGATTCGACCATGACGGCCGAATACAATCCCGCGCAGCAGCTTCAGATCTTCGAGAGCCAGGCGCTGCAGTTGAGACTGCTTGAGAGGAGTCTTGCTGAAATCAAGATCCTTGAACCCATCCAACGTGTCCTGCGCACTCGCCGTGATGGCTAAGACAATGAACAAAACAAACAAAACGGTGTTGCGATAGATCATTCCGATCCTCTGACGCTTCCGCCCGCAACGCGGGCTTGGATTTTGGGTTAACGGTTCACCTGGGGCTTACGCCCCAGGCTTTATGCTTTCGCCCGCTTGGCGGGCTACCCAAAAATATCTCTGACCTTATCAACCAACCCCTTACTTTCGAGGTCCTTGTTCTCGACCTCCGCCAACTGCTCGAGCAAACGACGCTGTTCTCTCGTCAATGTCGTCGGCGTCATCACGGTCACTGACACAAACAGATCTCCACGTCCGCGCCCGCCAAGCGCAGGCATGCCTTTTCCTCTGAGACGGAACACCGTGCCAGTCTGAGTACCCATCGGAATCTTCAACTTCTCTTCGTCGTCGAGCGTCTTCACCGTGATCTCCGCACCCAAAGCGGCTTGGGCAAAGGTGATCGGAACCGCTTCGTAAAGATTGCTGCCTTGTCGCTCAAACTGCTCATGCTCGGCAACATGGATAACGACGTAAAGATCGCCCGGCACCCCACCCTGAGTTCCCGATTCGCCTTCACCTGAAACGCGTAAACGGGAACCAGTTTCGACCCCTGCCGGGATCTTTACCTCCATCTGTTTCTCGCGTTCGACTCTCCCCGAGCCCTTACAGTCGGTGCACGGGTTTTTGACCACTCTTCCCGCACCACGACACACGTGACAGGTCCTCGCTACCGAGAAGAATCCCTGCTGGTAACGAACCTGGCCGCTGCCCTGACACGTTGAACAACTCTCCGGTTGACTACCTGCGGCTGCGCCCGATCCTTTACAGGTATCACAAGTTTCAAGTCGCGGAATCCGCAGTTGCGCGGTCATGCCGCTCGCGGCTTCTTCGAGGCTGATCTCGAGGTCGTAACGAAGATCCGCGCCACGTTGTGCCGCCGTGCGACGCCCGCCGCCGCGCCCGCCACCAAACACATCACCAAAACCAAACAGGTCTCCGAGAATGTCTTCAATGCCACCAAAACCCGGCGCGCCCCAGGCTCCCGCGCCTGCACTACTCGAAACACCAGCGTGACCAAACCGATCGTAACGTTTGCGCTGTTCGGGATCCGACAGGACGCTGTAGGCCTCGGCAGCCTCTTTAAACTTCTCTTCCGCCGTTGCGTCGTTGGGATTCTTGTCCGGGTGATACTTCACTGCGAGCCGCCGGTAGGCGCTCTTAATCTCCTGGTCCGTCGCGGTGCGGCTGACGGCAAGAATTTCGTAATAATCACGTTTGCTGCTCATAAAGTTCTATTAAATAACCTCTCGATGATACTGTTCAGAGTTCAACCTTTAGGTTGTTCTGTTCGGAACAACAAGCTAAAGCTTGAACTCCAAAGGAACGCTCATACTTCCGTCGTGGTTGCGTCCGGAGTGTGGTTCAACATTGCGGATGTGAGTTGCCCGGCTATACGTTCCAATCTATTTAAAGCCTTGTTCATCTCTTCAACCGTATCCGACTTGCTCGCTGACGCCGCGTCCGCGAAGACGAGTTCCGCGTTATCCTGATCCTCCTGAGACAGCAAGCCGCCAAATCTAGTAAACGATTTCTTAGTATTTCTCAATAGCGAGTCGAGCTTGTTTCTCAGCACGACGAGCTCTTTGGCACTGCGGTCACTGTCCGCGAAGTCATCGGCCTCGTTTATTAACCGGTCGATTTCGTCCGGGGCAAGCCCCGACGTCGGACTGATGCGCATCTGCTGTTCTCGTCCGGTAGTCTTGTCCTGCGCCGAGACCGACACGATTCCATTCGCATCGACTTCAAACGAAACTTCAATCTGCGGAATACCACGCGGACTCGGCGGAATCCCCACGAGCTCAAACTTTCCGAGCGAGCGATTCCCTTGCGCTATTTCACGCTCACCCTGGAGCACGTGAATTTCGACCGATGATTGATTATCCACGACGGTTGTAAACGTCAGACTGTTACGTAAAGGTATCGTGGAATTGCGCTCGATGATCTTCGTGAACAATCCGCCGCGCGTTTCCAAACCCAGACTGAGCGGCAACACGTCAAGCAGCACTATATCTTTAACTTCGCCATTCAATACACCGCCTTGAATCGCGGCGCCCATCGCTACCACTTCGTCCGGATTGATCTCAGCCGAAGGCTTACGGCCAAAGATTTTCTCGACCGTGCGCTCGACGATCGGCGATCTCGTCTGGCCACCGACAAGGATCACCTTGTGAATATCGGCCGGTTGCAGTTTGGCGTCTTTGAGTGCGGTTTGACACGGCTCGATAGTCTGTTCGACAAGATCGCTGACTAACGTTTCCAACTGTTCCCGCGTAAGCGATTTGTTGAAGTGTTTCGGACCTGACGCATCGGCGGCGATGAACGGCAGGTTGATTGTGGTTTCAGTGGCAGTTGAAAGATCGCACTTGGCGCGTTCGGCAACCTCTTTCAGTCGCTGCAAAGCGAGGCGATCCTGTCGCAGATCAATTCCGGTGTCTGAGAGAAACTGGCCTGCCATCCAGCTCATAATGCGTTCGTCGAAGTCCTCGCCACCCAGAAATGTATTTCCGGAAGTTGAAAGCACTTCGAAGACTCCGTCGTTCATCTCGAGGATCGAGATATCGAACGTGCCGCCACCGAGATCGTAGACCGCGATACGCTCTACATTTGACTTGCCCAGTCCATAGGCCAACGCCGCGGCTGTCGGCTCGTTGATGATGCGTTCGACTTTCAGTCCCGCGATCTTTCCCGCGTCTTTTGTTGCCTGGCGTTGGGTGTCGTCAAAGTAGGCGGGCACAGTGATGATGGCGTCAGTCACCGCTTCACCCAGAAATTCCTCGGCGGAAGCTTTCAAGCGCTGTAACACAATCCCTTGTAATTCAGGCGGACTGTAGTTGCGGCCTTGAACACGGACCCGGGCGTCGCCATTTGGCGAATCGACAATCTCGAACGCCGAAGTCTCGCGCATGCGACCGACCTCATGCGAACTGAACTTCCGGCCAATCAGTCGCTTAACGGCGTAGACGGTGTTGGCCGCATTCGTGACTGCCTGCCGTTTAGCAATCTGGCCGACAAGTCGTTCGCCTTTGTCAGTGAAGCCGACGACGGTGGGCGTCGTGCGCCCGCCCTCTTTATTCGGGACGATCTGCACGGCGCCGCCTTCAAGAACGGAGACGCAACAATTGGTCGTACCTAAATCTATTCCAATCGTTTTTCCCATTGATTCCGGTTCCGAACTCTGGATCGCACTACTTGCGCGTTGCGACTTTCACAAGAGCGGGACGAATAAGCTTGTCGCCGAGCCGGTAGCCGGCGACTATTTCCTGCATGACTGTGTCAGGTTCATAGTCGTCGGTTGCTTCGCTGACGACAGCCTCATGAATGTGAGGATTGAATTGTTCACCAACGGCGGCAATCGGCTTCACGCCTAAAGTTTCCAGCACGCCATTGAGTTGTTTGTAGATAAGATCCACGCCGCTCAGAAAATGGCGAAACTCGTCAGACTCCGCGGATTCAACCGATGCCTCAGAGTCCAACGCTCGCTTTAGATTGTCCAACACTGGTAAGAGCTTGGCCGCGATATCAGCAACGACTCGATTGTACGTTTCACTTCTTTCCCGTTCGACCCGTTTGCGGTAGTTCTCAAAATCAGCCTGAAGCCGCGCGAGTCGATCTTTCAGCTCGGCATTTTGCGTCTCAACTCGCTTCAGCTCAGCTCTGGTCGCGATGAGCTCGGCCCTCTCAGGCCCGCCGGTGAGTTCTTCTTCAACCAGTTCTTCGCCCGCGAAAAAGTCCTCGGGCTCCGCTACAAGGTCTTCGCTCTCCGTTTCAGACGGGTTGCTATCCGCGGAGCGCGGTTCGTCGTCTGCGTCTTCGAATCTGATCGGGATGCGGTGCGACCCCTTGTCGCCTCTGTCTGATTTCATTAGGAAGGATCTTTGACTCCGCGACTCAACGTGCCGACTGTTCACCAAGGCGATGTTCTATCAATCGTGCCATGTAGTTTACCATAGCCATTATCCGTGCATATTCTATTCTCATCGGACCAACGACGCCGAGAGTGCCGATATTGTCGTTGGAACCGACTCGATAAGGCGCGGTGATCAGAGCGCAATTGCGCATCGAACTCGCGGGGTGCTCGCGTCCAATCACGACATGCACGTCGCCTGGATAGTTTGTCGCGTCGTGAACGCACTCGTTGAGGATTTTGATCAGCCGCGACTTCTCTTCAAAGGTCTTGAACAGGTCGCGCATTCGCTCGATATCGACGAAGTCGGGCTTCGTAAGGATGTTTGAAGCGCCGTCCACGTAGACATCACCACTTGTTTCCTCGCCCTCGAGACTCCGCTCACACAACAAAATCGCGTTTTGCAACAGTCGATCGTACAGCGCCTTCTCTTCCTTCATTAACTCTACGATCTCAGCGCGGATCGCGAGCAGGCTCTTGCCGCTGAACTCAGTGTTCAAATAACGCGCGGTGCGGTCGAGGTCGTCCTGGGTCAACTCGTCCGCGGTCCTGATGACTTTGTTATGGATGATGTTCGCGGTGGACACCAACACGACGAGGATCCGCTTGTCAGGCAGTAACACAAACTCGATGTGGTTGAGCCGGTTGTCGGCCAACGACGGTGAAATAACGATGCCGACGTTCTGCGAAAGCGCCGAGAGAATGTGCGATGCTGTTTCCATCAAACGATCCGGAGACGAGTCGGCGTCGATATCGCTTGCGGAGAAGAGGTGGTCGATGGCTTTCAAATCAGTGCGCGACAGCCGCGCCTCACCGAGCATGTTGTCAACGTAGTATCGATAGCCCTTGTCAGTCGGTATGCGACCCGCTGAAGTATGTGGCTGCTCAACCAGGCCGGCCTCTTCCAACTCAGCCATCACGTTGCGAATCGTCGCCGGACTCCACCCATAGCCATGCGAAAAGCGGTCGGAAAGCACACGAGAGCCGACGGCCTCGCCGGTCACGAGATGCTCCTTGATCAGAGCAGCAAGCAACACCTCGGCGCGCGAGTCTAAAGCGCCCTTCTCAGTGGTTTGCAGATTTGAAGCTCGCCGGGGCATGGATTTGCAGTATACAAACTTATCCACAGATTGCACAGATTACACAGAATTGACCTTATCTGTGTAATCTGTGGATGGATCTAAACTGTTGATATTAAGGCGCTTGTCAACTTTGACCGTCACGGGTTGACGGGCTGCATCTACCATCCTTAAGATTAGTTCCCCAAACCGCTGTTTGCCGCCCCCGAGTTACCGCAATGACCGAAGTCAGAAAATATTTTGCCGACGCGTTTCGTCACATGGGCGGTAACCGCGGTGTGCCTGCGATCGAAGTTCGCTTTTATCCCTACGCTGGACTGCGCCATACGATTCGTTTGCGCTCTGGACGCGTCTATGTGCGGCTCTCGGATATCTGCAAAGATTCGCCGCCCGATGTATTGCGGGCATTGGCGTGGATACTGGTAGCGCGGCTGCTGGGCAAGCGAGTGCCCACGATTCACGATCGAGTTTACCGCGACTATTCACTCGAGCCCACGGTCATGCGTTCATCCGATCTTGCACGGCGAGGGCGCGGCCGCAAGATGATCTCTTCCGCGCAGGGTGAGGTTTACGATCTTGATCGAATGTTTACAAAATTAAATCGCAGGTACTTTGACGGTGCGATACCGAAACCGACGATTACATGGTCGCAACGGCGGACGAAGAGCATTCTCGGTCATCACGATCATATCTACGACAGCATCACGATTAGCAAGACCCTCGATTCGAAGGACGTGCCCGAGTGGTTTGTCGAGTACATCCTCTATCACGAGATGTTGCACATCAAGCATCCAGCGCGCTTGATTAATGGACGGCGTTACTACCACACGAGCGCCTTCAGAATGGATGAGCGAAAATTTCCGCACTACGATCAGGCGCAGAGGTGGCTCGAGCGACTGGCACGATTGCGCCGGGTTCCCAGGGCGCGGGCGGCGTAAGCTATTTGGAACTATCAGCCTCAAAATGCGTTAGTACAACCGAGGTAGGTGGGCTCCTCAAAAAGGGCGGTCTCTCTGGAACCAGTTTCAGGAGGCCGCCTTTTTCTCTGCGGTCCTCAGCGTATCTCTGCGGCCTCTGCGTTGAAATAGCCTTTACCGCAGAGAACGCCGAGATACGCAGAGGGCCGCAGAGAAAACTCCTGAATTTAGGGCACTATCCTCGCACTAGACAAGCTCGAAGTGCATCGTTAGACTACGCCTTTTGTTAAGAGCCTACCTTTTTAAACGGAGACTTCAGTTATATGGCTATTCCTGCAACCCAGATTCGGCGCGGTATGGTTATAGTTTTCGAAGGCCAGCCGTGCAAAGTCCTTGAATTCAGACATCACACGCCCGGTAATCTGCGGGCGATGATACAAACCAAACTGCGAAACATTCGCACCGGCGCTTCCTTCGAGCATCGGTTCCGCTCCGCCGACACAGTCGATAAAGCGTCACTCGAACAACACGAGATGGAATATCTCTACTCAGACGGTTCTCATCACCATTTCATGAACACCGAGAACTACGAACAGACTGCCCTGAGCGAAGAAGAACTGGGCGACGCCGCGCCGTGGCTGACGCCCGGCATGAAGATCCAGGCAGAGTTCTACGATGGTGCACCCATCGGAATCGATCTGCCGCCTTCAATGGAATTGCTGGTCACGCGTACAGAACCCACACTAAAGAGCGCGACCGTCTCCAACGTTAACAAGCCGGCCACTCTGGAAAACGGAGTGACGATCACCGTGCCTCCATTCGTCAATGAAGGCGACCGAATTCGTGTGGATCCTACGGAAGGGCGGTATATCGAGCGAGCGAAGTGAGGCTTATGTACCTGGGCTATAGCCTTCTTCTATCGCTCGGCCTGCTCGTTCTGATCCCTCACTTTCTATTTCAGGCATTGGCGCACGGCAAATACGTCGCTGGTCTGCGGCAGCGATTGGGTTTGGTCCCACCAACCAGCGGAAAACCCATCATCTGGCTTCACTGTGTTTCGGTTGGTGAAACTCAAGCTGCGCGCCCGCTGGCGCAATGTCTCAAAAAGGAGTTTCCGCATCACGCGCTGGTTGTGTTGACGATTACGTTGACCGGACAAAAACTGGCGCGCGATGTTTTTCGCAACGTTGCTGAAAGCGTCTTTTACTTTCCGTTTGACTGGCGGTGGTCCGCACGTCGCACGCTGAAAAGAATCAATCCGACGGCTGTGCTCATCATGGAAACTGAGCTTTGGCCAAACTTCCTGCGCGAATGTAAAGCGAGACAAACGCCCGTCGCGCTGGTTAATGGACGAATCTCACGACAGTCGTTTCGCCGGTACAAACTGATAAAGTTCTTTTTGAGACGCGTGCTATCGTGTCTCAGCATTGCCGTCATGCAGTCTGAAACGGACGCCCAGAGATTGCAGGCGCTGGGCATGCCGGACGCAAAGCTTTTCACCGCCGGCAATCTCAAGTTCGACGCTGAGATCGGAAGTGAATTGAGGGGCAAAACAGCCGAGATAGGCGAGCGGTTTGGGCTGCAATCTGAGGTGCCGCTCATCCTCGCTGCCAGCACACACGCTCCGGAAGAAGAGATCATTCTGGAAAGTCTCAAACAACTTAGAACGAAGCAACCGGTGCGACTGATGCTTGCGCCACGACATCCCGAGCGCTTCAAGGAAGTTGCATCACTGATCCAGTCGTCAGGTTTGAGCTGGGCAAGACGAACCAATCCTGCCGATGCGAACGATTCAACTGCCACAATCATTCTTCTGGACACGATCGGTGAGTTACCGGCAACTTACTCGCTCGCCACGATCGTGTTCGTGGGTGGAAGTATTGTCGATAAAGGTGGGCACAACGTGCTCGAACCTGCCGCAGCAGGATCTGTAGTCGTAACCGGCGCCCATACTCATAACTTTCATGCGATCGTCGATCTAATGCAGGAAGCCGGCGCGATCATTCAATTACCTTCGGTAGAGGGAACGGTCGCTACGCAAGAGCTAACCTACACGTTGAGTAAACTTCTCGGCGACAGTGAGGAGCGAGCGAAACTGGGCCGGCGTGCAAAAGAACTCGTCACGAACAATCACGGCGCTGCCGAGAGAACGATGAAACTCGTCGCTCCGCTTCTCTCCCCGACGCAACGCGAGAGTTCTCGTTCAGATTCAATCCTGGCAGCCAACGCTCACACTTCATGAAGTCTATCGTCCTTCCCCCATTGAGCCTTCTCTACGGCGCCGTCACGCGCACTCGTCTTTCATTGTATCGCCGCGGAACATTTCACACCACGAAACTCGATCGGCCGGTAATCAGTGTCGGAAACATTACTACTGGTGGAACGGGAAAGACTCCGCTTGTCGAGTGGGTAGCGCGGACCATCGCCGCCGAGGGTAAAAAAGTCTGCATACTGACGCGTGGTTATGGCCGCAAGGACGCGCATCTTCAGGTGATCGTATCCGATGGCTATGGCGTGCTTGCAGCGCCGACCGAAGCGGGCGACGAGCCGTACCTGTTGGCGACCAGGCTCGTGGGCCTGTCGGCGGTGATTAGCAGCGCGGATCGAATAGCGGCAGGACAGGAAGCGATAAAGGATTTCGGCACCGACTGTTTTGTTTTGGACGACGGCTTTCAGCATCTGCGACTCGCGCGCGATCTGAACATCGTCACGATCGATGCGACTAATCCTTGGGGTGGCGGAAACTTGCTTCCCTACGGACGGCTTCGAGAAACTCCCGCGAGTCTTAGCCGGGCTGATTGCGTGGTGATCACGAGGTGCGATCAGGTCAGCGAGCTCGACGATCTGCGCTCCGAGATACGCAAGTTAACCGGCGAGCGTCCGATCTTTCATTCCCAAATGCGTACCGCGCGCGTGTCGCCATTGAAGAATGGTTCGGAGACTTTGACGCTGCCTGCGCGTGTCGCCGCGTTCTGTGCGGTTGGTAATCCATACTCGTTCTTCGAGCACGTGCAGCGCGGTGGGTTTGAGCTCGCGTTGCAAAAGTATTATCCGGATCATCACGTCTATTCACAGGATGAGATTGATGGGATGGCGCGGGCGGCAAAAGAAGTGGGTGCCGGAGCTCTGATAACCACGGCCAAAGACGCGGTTAAGCTGCGGACGCTGTCGTTCTCACTTCCGTGTTACGTGTTGGAGATCGAGATGGAAATCGATAACGCAGGTGAGTTCACGCGCTTAATCGTTGAGGCACTTCAGGGAATTTCCTCGCAAAGACGCAAAGGCGCAAAGGAAGATTAAACTTCACCTTTGCGCCTTTGCGCCTTTGCGAGGCTATCTTAGTTCGGCGTCGCGGTTGGTGAGGGTTTCTCCGGCGGCTTTGTCGCTGACGGCGAGGGCGCCGGCGGCGCATTATCCGGCACTACGCTACGCGTTGGCTCCGGTAATGCAGGCGCCTTGCGGTTGCTATTGCTGTTTGTGTTTTCATTCGCGTTCTCGTTCGCATTAACATCCGGACTGACGTCCTCAATCGGCTCCGGCGAAACTTCCGCATTCACATTTGGACTTGCATTCACGTTTGCCGGAGGCTTAACTGCGCCTCCAACCGGCAGTCCCTCTTCGGCTTTTCCGGTCGGTGGTTGTGCCGGCTGCACCGGTTGACTGTTCGGATCCGCGGCTAGCGTTGGTGCTGGCTCGTTTGTGTTGGGGCTGCTCGCCGGCGAGTTTCGCGTGAACGTGTAGATCGCCGCAAACACCACCAGCAACGCGACCGCCGCGGGAACAAGAACCTTCAACGGATTAAAACTCGCAGCAACCGGAGCCGGCGGAACAGGCTGCACCGGAACTGTAACTGGCGCACGCCGAGAACTAGCGACCGGCTCTTCTCTTTGTCTTACCATTGTCACTTCGTCGGGATAATTATTCGTTCCCGTCGAAGCGGATGCGTTTGTTACCGCGGGAGCCACACCGAATATCGTTATGCCTGACGCGATTGTCAGATCCTCAACCAACTCCGCGACACTCTGGTAACGATCACCGGGATGCTTAGCCATCGCGCGCGCAACAACGCGGCTAATCGGTGCAGGCACGTCCTCTCTCTCCTCCAACACCGAAGGCACCGGATCCTGCAAGTGCTTCATCATCACGATCGTCGGCGACTCGCCTGAGAAAGGCACGTGTCCGACCAGCATCTCGTAAAGAATCACGCCCATCGAATAGATGTCGGAGCGCGCGTCGATCTCGGCATTCTGTGCGCACTGCTCGGGCGACATGTATTGTGGCGTGCCGATGACGAGGTTCGGCGCGGTCAGTCCCGTATCAGTGTTTCCTTCAGGCTCGTTGATCTTCGCGATGCCGAAGTCCAACACCTTCGCGTGGTCGTTGGTCATCGTGTTGACCAGCATGATGTTGTCGCTCTTTAGATCACGATGGACGACACCCTGGGCATGTGCGGCGTTGAGTGCATCACCGATCTGTCGCGTAATGTCGACTATTCTGGTTAACGGCAGTGGACCGCCATCGCGTATGACCTGCTTCAGTGTCTTGCCGCTGAGAAACTCCATCACGAGAAAGACGTTTCCATTTTCGTCCTCGCCGAAGTCAGTCACACTCAAAGCGTTTGGATGTGAGATACGTGAAGCGGCACGCGCCTCGCGCGAGAAGCGCGCCACGATCTTTTCATCGGCAGCAAGCGCCGGTCGCAGCACTTTGATCGCGACCGTCTTCTCCATCAGCACGTGGGTGCCGCGGTAAACCGTGCCCATGCCTCCTTCGTTGAGGCGCTCGTCAATACGGTATTTGCCGGCGAGAGTGGTGCCGATGAGTGAGTCGGGATCTTTCTCGAGCGCAACCCCGTCCGCCGGACACAGAGTTGTTTGATCAGAATATTCAACTCCGCATTTTGGACACGTCTTCATCGAACGTCAGCCTATCACACCTCTTGTTAATCCTGTAATTCCTGTAAATCCGTCACCGGGTAGGAGGCGGAGTCACCTCCGCCGTCCTCCCACACCACCGTACGTACGGTTCCGGATACGGCGGTTCACAAAGCAAGCTGGAAGCGTCGGCGATGTTCCAGCAGTGACAAAAGACCACAACGATCAAAGTAAGATTTAGGAAAAGCAGCATTCATGTGCGCGGCCCCAGCATTCCACCACGGGCCACGTCCATTCATAGCTGACTTCAGGGCTTGCGCTTGCGCCAGCCCTCGTTGCATCAACTTCATCGTGCGCGTTAAAGGTCGCTTCCATTTGCGCCAGATAAGGCCACGTAGCTTCCGTCTTATCCAGCTATCCAGTTCCTCGAAGATTCCTTTCACCTCTGCCAGCCGGAAGTAGTTCAGCCAACCGCGCAGTAGTGGTGTTAGTTCTTCCTCGATTAACTTGTGCAGGTTACGTCCTCTCCCACGGCGAAAGATTTCCCGCAGCTTCTCTTTTAGTCGTTGCACTGAGGCGGGCGCAACTTTCAGCCGTGCCTCACGCTGTGACGTGAACGAGTAGCCCAGGAATTTTCGTCCCCACGGGCGAGCTACCGCGCTCTTCTCCGCGTTCACCTTGAGCCGCAATTGTCGTTCAAGGAAGGTCGTTAACGACTTTAGCACTCGCTCTCCCGCACTCCGTGATTGCACATAGACATTACAATCATCGGCATAACGGCAGAACTTGTGACCCCGTCGCTCCAACTCCTTGTCCAACTCGTCGAGCAGAATGTTCGACAGCAGTGGCGAGAGTGGTCCCCCCTGTGGCGTTCCTTCTCGTCGCGCTGTGGTCAGTCCATTCGACATCATGCCAGCTTGCAGATAGCGGCGAATTAGTCCCAGTGCTCGCTTATCTTTGATTCGCCGCGCCAGCCGCGACATCAAGATGTCGTGGTTCACGCGGTCGAAGAACTTCTCCAAGTCGATGTCTACTACCCAACGCCGCCCTTCGCGCACATACTGCCGTGCCTTTAGCACCGCCTGATGCGCGCTTCGTTGCGGCCGAAAGCCGTAGCTCGATTCAGAAAAGTGTGATTCAAAGAGTGGGCCTATCACTTGATGTAACGCCTGCTGTATTAGTCGGTTAACTACCGTCGGAATGCCCAGCATTCTCATTCCCTTGCCGCCCGGCTTTGGTATCTCTACCTTTAACACCGGCTGCGGTCGATAGCTTCCCGCCAACAGTTCTTCCTTGATGCTCAGCCAGTGCTCCCGCAAATAGCTGCGCAGTTGCACTACCGTCATGTTGTCCACTCCGGCAGCACCGCTGTTGCGCTCTACCTGTTTAAGCGCCAGCCACATGTTCTTTCGTTCGACCACTGCCTCTAACAACTGCTCTGCTGCTTCCGCTCCAGAGTTTTCTCTTGTTGCCGTGCCGCTTGACGCACCCAAGCCTTCTTCTCGCCAATTCCGTTGGCTACCCTCCGGGTGGGAGTCGAGTATTTCAACTCTACTGTCTGCGTCTCTGCTACTCATCGAAACTTGAGTCTCTGGCTCGTTACTTCATGTTCGGGCCTTCGGTTCGGTCGAATGAACCTACTATGCCCTCGGCTGACTTCTGCCAACTCTTCCCCTCACCTTTCGATGATGGTAGTACGTGACAAGCTGACAGATCTCCCCGGGTAATGCGCTCTCACCTTCACGCTTAGGCCCGCCGCATATACGCACAAGCTTTCCGTACAGGTATCGGACTTTGAAGATATTGGCCTTCTCATCCAGCTTGCACGCCTCTTATGCGATTTCTGTTCGTCGAGCCAGCGCTTTGCCTGCGGCTTCCTTCAGATTCCACCTCGCGATGGACACCCTTGCCGTCCAGCTAACGATTCCCCCTGTCGGGTTCGTAGGAGACTTTCACTCCAAGTAAGAGCGCCCTGCCGGGCGCAACAAAAAAAATACGGGCGAGAGAATCCCGCCCGTAAAAGAACATTGTGTTCTTAGAACTAACTTCCCTTGACGACGGCGAAAACCACCAGCAGCGCAAACAACACCAGCGACTCGATTAGCGCCAAACCAAGGATCATCATCGTCTGAATACGTCCAGCCGCTCCCGGATTTCGAGCGGCGCCTTCGCACGCTGCCGCGCCGATACGCGATTGGCCTAACGCGCCACCAAACACGGCGATGGCGAAACCAATGCCCGCCGCCAGAGCGCGATATTTCCTCAGTGAAAAGTCATTATCGCCGGCGCCCGCGACTTCCTGCGCAAAGACGGTCATGCCGCTCATCAGAATTCCGACCACGGCGAACAGCAACATTCTAAATCTGCTCATGCGTCCTCCTTCAAGCTACAGTCCAATTGCATCCCTTCGAGCAGACCGCGACGATATTATTTCGCCTGAATCCGGTATCCACCGCCCCTCAAACAACGGCGCTCCTGCGAAGCAGACATGACTTGCTATGAACTGCCCGGTGTTGCTCTAAACTCTGCGAATGCAATCTTGAATGCGAGGCAACGTTTGCGGCCGCAATTGACCACACCGCTCACCACGCGCTAAGGGATAAAGCCATTAAGTAAGAACTGGAGCTATAAACTCGTCTTCCTGATTGAATTCCGCTCCGTGCGCGGCATGCGCGTCATGCGGCGCGTGCGACACCTCACTCAAATAGAGCTGCGAGAGCAGTATGAAAACAAACGTCTGAACGAGGGCCACGAAAACACTCAAAGCCATTAGTGGGAGCGGAACAAGCCACTGGCTATACGGCGGAGCGAGATTCGCCACGGTTTCCAGCACCTTCTCGTCGGCAAACAAGTTGCCGAAAAGACGGATGCCGAGTGAAAAGGGCCGAATGAAATTGCTGATCAATTCAATGGGAAAGATCAGTGGAGCAATCCACCAGATTGGACCAGCAAAGTGCTTTAAGTGAGTCAGCAGACCATTCTCTTTGATACCGATGTAGTTGTAATAAAGAAACGAACTCAAACCGAGCGCAAAAGTCACACTCGTTGCTGCGGTTGGACTCATGAACAATGGAAAGAGTCCCATTAAATTCGAAACCAGGATCAAAACGGCGAACGTCATCACGACCGGGAAATACTTCAAACCATGTGGACCAATAATGTCTTCGATCATGCTGCGCACTGCCAGCACACTGACTTCCAGCGTCTGTTGACCGCCACCCGGTTCGCTTTCGGAAAGCTTGCCTTTGAAGATCCAGATGATGACTACGCTAAGAATGCACGCGATGAAAAACATCACCGTATACCAGGGAATCGCGTTCTCGGCGGTGTACGGTCCAAACGCTGCTTCGGGTGTCGTGCCGAACGCGCCGAGCACCTTGTCCCAAACAGGCTTGGTGTATTTGAGTTCGAAACGAAGCGCGGCTTCGCCGAACCAGTGATTAACGAACTGGACAATGATAGGCGTGTGGTGCACCGCCTCTTCTGTATGCTCGGCCGCTTCGTTGGCCGCTCCGTGGGCCGCTTCCTGAAACCAGAACATCAACTAGATTCCTCTCGCTGTGTAATTGCGAAGTAGAACTCTCTTAAAGCTTCGACAAACAGTGCTACGACAAAACTCGACAAGCCGATGAAAACCGCCGGCAGCGATATGAGATTCAACGTGTCGGCCGCGAACACGACCGCTGCAATCACGATGTACCGGAGCACAAATTGTGCGACCCTAAACTGCGGCCTGCCTCCGGTCGCGGACAGTTGAATGGCGGCGGCGGCTGAGTTTTTCAACCAGCTATGACTGAAGAGTGCCAGCAGACCGCCAACCAGCAGACCCGAAGTTACTCGCCACGGCGCGAGGAACCCTGAAATGAGGCCCGCAAGCGCAGCTGTGGCGACCATAGTCCGAAACATCCTGGTGTTTATGGGGTCATCCATGTGCGAAGCCGCTGATTTTAACTGGGATTTTGGTGGCTTGTCGAGTTAGGGCCGCGGATTAACACAGATTAAATCCGCGGATTCGATCCGTGTGATCCGTGGTTCAATAAGTCTTCGAGCTCAGGCGGACGAATTCAAACAAGCCGGCGGCGGACCCAAGGACGATCCCGCCGATGAGAAGCCATGGATCGGTGCCTAGCCATTTATCAAGGAACCAACCGAGGGCGCAGAAGGCAGCGACGGAAGCGAAGAGAGTAAGACCGGCGGCATATGCGAAACCGCTCTTTCGATTCTCGTCTTGATCGGCCTGTTTCGCCACTGAACTCACCAACTTTCGCGCGTCAGGTAGTTCTTCGGAATCTCATAAAGTGCCCGGCGAGAATGACGCATCGAATCGTGAATAAAGCAGACGTGCGTACACCAGCACGCCTTGCCACCATCGATCGCCTTTAGCTCGATCTGGCGCTCATTCGCCGCCCACAACGCACCGAAGTCGTAATCAAATTCCGCGAGTGTCGCAAACTTTTCTCGCAACTCACACGCGCGCACGTCGCCGTTGTAATCGATCACCACCGCCGTCTCGCCTGCCGTACACGGAAACGGCCACGGAGTTGGCTGCTGAAAGTTTGAGTGCTGCGTGCGGTAGTGAGTGATGATCGAACCGGCGTAAACAGCATTCTTCACGAGGCGCTTGCTCGTGTCGTCCTCGGCAAACATTCGATCGCCATAGCGCTTCGTCAACTTGGAAATATGCTCGTACATCGCCGGGAGAACTTCCGGCGGCACTTGCTTGATCTGTTCGCCGACAAGCGTTTCACCGCGAATGATGTTGAAGTACTGGCCGTCCAAACGATAGTTCTTCCACATGAACTCCGAGAGCATCTCGATCTCGGTGTAGTTCTCGGCACAAACAACGGTGTTCACGTTCAGACGAAAACGATCTGTGTATTTCGACTTCAGCGGATAGAGCGACTCAATGCAGTCGAGCGCCTTTTCCCAATTGCCGGGAACGCCGCGAATGCGATCGTGCGTTTCGCCGTAACCGTCGAGCGCGATGTTCAGATACAAATCAATCGCTGGATTGTTTTCGAGTGCGCGATCAACGACTTCATAAACCCGTGATTTGATTAGACCGTTGGTGGGAATGATGACGCGATCGACACTGTTATTGGTGACAAACATGTCGATGATGTTTGAAAGATCGCGTCGCAAGGTCGGCTCGCCGCCGGAGAGCCAGAGATCAGTAATCGCCGGCATCGTTTGCGAGATCTTTTCGATCTGCGCAAACGTCAGGTCGCCCGGCTGGTTCAACTCGGCGTGATAAAAGCACGTCTGACAAAACGCGTTGCAGCGCGACGTGACAAACAGGATCACTGTACCGAGCCGCTTTTCGCGTTTCACGGATCGCAATAGCTGTACAAACTGTAGGGCTTTGTTGGTCATTGAAAGTCGCGAGAGATAATGACAGCTTCGTTAGGTGATTTCAATTCATAGGTAATGCCGCGCCAACTGATCCGCCGCGAGAACCCGGCGACGATGCAATTGTAAAGATAGAGCAACGAAGCGAAGGGCCAGAGGAAGATGTGCGCGGGCAGATCGCGCCGCAACTCGGAACGGTACGCGGCAAGTGGAATGTTGACAACTCGCCAGCGGACGAACGCTTTGGCCGCGCCCAGCCCGAACATAATGGTAAGGATCACGAGCAAAATCACAGAAGAAAAACCGGAGAGGATTAACAGGATTAAGCCGCCGAAGAAGACGAGAGTGAAGAGCCCGGAGCCAAGTAATAGCGGCAACCAGAGATGTGGTGCGTAGACGCGTGTGATTTTGATCTGACGCGTGGTGAATTCGAAAAGTTCTTTGAAGTCGCAATCGCCCACGGAGGAAACGAGGCAGTTGGGCGTGAAATGAACCGGCAGTTTCGCTTCTTTGAGAACGCGCGTGATCGTGAAATCATCTGAAACGGTGCCGCGCCAGTGTTCGCTGACATTGATTCGTTCAAATGTTGTTCGACGAATAGCAGTCGAGCCACCCCAGCAAAAGTTCTTCGTCTGGTCATGCCCCAGCGCGGAAGCGATTGATGCATTCCAAACGCCCCGCAGCCGCGACGCAAGCCCACCCTTAACTACGACGAACCAGCGATAACCACTCGAAGCGCCGAGCGTCTCATCCGCAAGCGGCGCGACTAGTTGCGTCAGCCACTGCTTCCCCGGTCGCGCATCGGTATCGACAAAGACCAGCACTTCACATTGCGGATCGATTTGAGTGACAGCCGTGCGCAGGTTATGGACTTTCTGTCCAGTATCAAACGCTGGACCGGCGATCACGATCTTAGTCGCGACGTTAGACGAAGCTCTTAGTTGTTCGACAACCTCAAGCGCTGGATCATCCGCCGCGTCGAAAACAAACAGAACTTCGTAACCTGGATAATCCTGCGTGAGAAGAGCGCGAAGATTGTCAGCCAGACCCGGCTCGAGTCCTCTGCCCGGCGCAATGACAGAAACAAACGGCTGAAACTCAGGAATCGTCCGGCTCGTTTCGCGCCGCACGTACGCCGCAAAACGTATCCCGCTCAATAAGGATTGGAAACCAAACCAGCAGGCGAGCGCCGCGAGGAAGTAATAGAGATACACGTAAGGCGGATCACTTCGGCGCAGCAGCGCCGAGGGAAACGAGGGGCCCTATTAAATCTTGCGCGAGCCGAATGAAAGGTTGCGGATAGATACCGATCGCAATTATGCCGATGAGAGAAACCACGAGTGCCGCCTGCAACGCCGGTGAGAGCGCGAGCGGTCTGTTGTCGGCGATTCGATCGCCGAGATACATCACCTTGATGAAACGCACGTAGTAGTAGAAAGAGACAACGGTGTTGAGAATGGCCCAACCGGCCAGCCAGTAATACCACTGTTTCCCATCGGTGGCGCCGCGCTGGAGCAAGCCGCCAAACAGGAAATACTTGCCCATGAAGCCTCCCGTCATAGGCAAGCCGCCCAGCGACAACATGAAGATCGCCATCATCGCGGCCATGAAAGGCGCCTTTTGGCCCAGCCCGCTCAGATCGTCAACGTTGTCGCCGATGATTCCACGGCGTCGCAAACTGATGATGACGCCGAAGGCACCCATGTTCATCAACGTGTAGACGAAGAGATAAATGATCAGGCCCAGATAGCCGTAAAGGTTACCGGCAATCAACCCGAGCAACAGGTAACCGGCATTGGAAATTGAAGAATAAGCGAGCAGTCGTTTTGAGTTTTCCTGCGTAACCGCGGCCCAATTTCCGACCATGATTGTGATCGCAGCCACCAGTGCCAAAAGTGGTGCCCAATCAGCACGCATGCCCTCCAGAGCTACGCTGAAGATCCGCCAGTACAAGGCAAAGCTTGCGGCCTTCGAGCCGGTCGAGAGAAACGCAGTGACGGAAGTCGGCGCGCCCTCGTAAACATCCGGGGCCCACATGTGAAACGGCACCGCCGCGATTTTGAAGAACAGTCCGGCCGCGAGCGCAATCATGGCTAACAGCAGCAGCGGCCTGAGTCCTGTGATCTGGTCCGGAAGCCCGCCTGTGCCGGCTGTTGCTTGCAGTGCACCTTCAATACGCGGCACCAGAGTCGAAACACTGGTTCCGATCTCGCCGATGTTAGTCGAACCGGCAAGGCCATAGAGCAACGACATACCGTAAAGCAAAACGCCCGATGAAAACGCGCCGAGCAGGAAATATTTCATCGCGGCTTCGTTCGACTTCTTCTCGCGCTTGGTAAACGCAACGAGGACGTAGAACGTGAGCGCCATCAACTCCAGGCTGATGTAAAGCGAGATGAGATCGTAGCCACAGGCGATGAACATCATGCCGACGGTGGCAAAGAGAATCAGCGAGTAATACTCGCCGTGCTGTTCTCCTTCGATATCGAGAAAGCGCGTGGAGAGGCCGATCGCCAGGGCCGCGGAGGTCAGGAAAATTGCTTTGAAAAGAAGTGCGAAGCCGTCGATCCGCACCATGCCGTAAAAGCCGTTGACCGGCAACGCGCCGCTCATGTACCACCACTGCACGGCGAGTGAAACAAAGGCGAGCGCCACGCCAACCAGAGAGAAATAGGCCGTCAGCTTGCTCTTGCGATACGGCAGAATGACTTCCATCACCAGTGCCACACACGCACAAGCAGTTAGGATCAACTCCGGCGCAATCAATTGCAGATCGGTGACGCTAATTAGAGAAGTGGTGTTGGCTTGTAGCAGCAGCATCATTAGCAAAAACTAACCACAGATAATACGGATCTATAAAAGCGATCTAAACGGATCTGTGTAAATCGATTTATACAGATCCGTGTAATCCGTGTTCACCTTTCTACGCGTTCTGCTTGCACCGGCGTGGCCGTTCCCGGAATCTGATAATCCGGTCTGATCTGTTTCACAATCGCATTCACCGGCTGCTGAATGTACTCGAGAAACGGTTTCGGATAGACGCCGATCCACAGCGAAAGAATCATCAGCGGCACCATATAAGCCCACTCTCGCAACTTCAGATCGGGCAGGCGTTCGTTCTTCGGATTATCGATCGTGCCGAAAAACATTCGCTGGTAGAGCCATAAGAAATATCCGGCGTTGAGGATGATTCCGAGTGCGGCCCACGCCGCCCAATACGGATTGGCCTCAAACGCTCCGCGTAAGGCAAGGAATTCCGAGATGAACACCGCCAGCAACGGCAGCCCAATCGCGGTCATCACCATGCCCAGGAAGATCGCTGCGTAACCCGGCATCACATGCGATAGACCGCCAAACTCCGCGACGTTGCGTGTGTGCCGGCGTTCGTAAATTATTCCGACGAGCAGGAAGAGCGCGCCCGAGTAGATGCCGTGATTAATCATCTGCAACACACCGCCGTTAACGCCGTTCGGATTAAGCGCAAACAGCCCGAGCATCACCATCCCCATTGACGAGACGGATGAATAAGCGACGAGCTTCTTGACGTCGCCGTCTTTCTTGACGACGAAATACATTGCGGCCAGAGCGCCGTAGATGATGCTCACGATCGCCAAAAAGACAATGACACTCCTCACGCCGAACGTCCCGAAACTGGTGGTCCAACTGCTTTGGTCCTTTGAAGCCCCGGGAAACATCGGCAAGTTGAAGCGGTAGAAACCATAAGTTCCGAGCTTCAGCAGAATGCCGGCAAGAATCACTGAACCGGCCGTCGGTGCTTCAACGTGAGCATCAGGCAGCCACGTGTGAAACGGAAACATCGGCACCTTGATCGCAAAGCCGAGGGCGAATGCGGCGAAGAGAAGTATCTGCATCGTGCCCATCGGCAAGACTGATCCCATCGCCTGCATGTACAGGATATTGAAGGTGCCGGTGCCGTTTGCAACCGCTGCTTGCAGGGTGCTCGAAACCAACTGCGCAGCCTGTTCGTTTCCGGCAAGCAGGTTGACTGTTGCGGGAGTTATCTGGCTGGTTAGCGCCGTGTCCTGAGTTAAGAAGTACATCTTCAAAACACCGAGCAGCATCACCACAGACCCGACTAACGTGTAGAGGAAAAACTTGATTGCCGCATAGAGACGATTTTCACCACCCCAGATGCCTATGAGGAAGTACATCGGCACGAGCGACACTTCAAAAAACAGGTAGAACAGAAACAGGTCCATCGAAGCGAAGACGCCGATCACTGCTGTCTGTAACAGCAGCAACAGCACGTAATACTCTTTCTCTCGCTTCTGAATGTATTCCCAGGAGGACAGGGCTGCGATTGCGCCGAGCAGTGTGGTCAAAACAATCAGCAGTACCGAAACGCCGTCAACACCCATTTGATAACGCGCGCCGATGATCGGTATCCACTGGTAATCTTCGAGAAACTGCATGCCGCCCATCGAGCGGTTGTATTTCAACAACCACAGCGAAGCGATGAAGTCGAGCGCAAACCAGGCGGTGGCGAATTTTTTGATCAGGCTCGACTGGTGTTTCTTCATGAGCGCAAGGATGAGGACCGCGCCCACCGCCGGCAGCCAGGTGATAAACGAGAGAATATAAGAATTAGTCATTTTTCATCCGGTGTAATCCGTATTTAATCTGTGTACATCCGCGTTACCTGAATGCCGAAACAATATCGCGCGCGAAGAAGATCGCGACTGCAACCATCAATCCCAACACCATCACGAGTGCATAATTCTGTGTGAGCCCGGTCTGCGCAGCGCGGAACAACGGCGACATCAAACGCATGATGAACGCAGCGACTGTGTTGACGATCCCGTCCACGAAATATTTGTCAAAGCCACCGGTAATGCGACTGAACAGACGGCTCAAGGCCGCGAGACCGTTGACGATGCCGTCGACTACCCCGGAGTCAAAGCGATAAACAGCTCGCGCCGCGTCCATGGTCCGGCGCGTGACAGCCCAACCGTAAAATTCGTTGACCCAGTATTTGTTGTAACTGGCTGCGTAAAGCGGACGTAGTCGTTGGGCCCAGATGTTACTTAGCTGTGGCCGCCAAACGTAGAACAGTCCTCCAAGCAACATGCCGATGCCGGCGGCGACTAGTGAAATGATGATGAAGATCCACTCGGTTGCTAGCTCGCTGTGAGTTGTGTTCTCAATTGAATGAGCGAGATTAAAGCCTACGTCGCCATAAACACTCGCGCCCGGGGCACCATGACCCGCACCTTCAGCGGGCGCGGCGTGTGAAGGTTCTGTCGCGGGTGTTGCGTGTGAAGGTTCTGCCGCGTGGCTTCCACCCCCGGCAGCTTCAGCCGTATTAAACTCACGCGTCGCAGGATTCCAGATCACCGGATTGAGCCACGTGACGATGTTCATCCGGCCGCCCGGATACTCGCTTCCGGTTACGGTTCGGAACGCTGGTCCAATACCGACGAACCCACCGATCACTGCGAACACTGCAAGCACGGCCAGCGGTACCCACATCGACGGCGGCGATTCATGTGGCATGTGCGCACCATGTTCATGGCCAGCGTCTCCTTGGGCGTGTGCCTGGGCGTGACCATGTGTTGCCACGTGATCTGCGACATCTTCATGAACCGGCCCAACGTGTTCGCCGGGCTCGTGTCGCGGGCGGTCTCCGGCTGCCGGACGCACCGCATCATGTTGCGTCAAGCCTTTATCGTAAGCTGCAGCATGCGCTTCATCGGCTTCACCGCCTGCTGGTGCTTCGAGAAATCTTTCCCTGCCCCAGAACGTCATCGCCATCAAGCGCGTCATGTAAAACGCGGTGCAAGTCGCGGCGATCGTGCCGATCAACCAGATGAGCCAGCCGAGCGGGATGTGCGTCGTCGAAGCTGCGTTCCAGAGAATCTCGTCTTTGGACCAGAAACCACTGAACGGAATGATGCCGCAGATCGCAAGCCAGCCGGCCATAAACGTCCAGTACGTGTAGGGCATGTATTTCTTCAAGCCGCCCATACGCCGCATGTCCTGCTCGTGATGCATGCCGTGAATGACGCTTCCCGCGCCGAGAAACATCAGCGCCTTGAAAAACGCGTGCGTCATCACGTGAAAGATGCCGATGACAAAAGCGCCTACTCCGCAAGCCATGAACATGAAGCCGAGCTGCGAAACGGTTGAGTAGGCAAGAACTTTCTTGATGTCGTTCTGCGTGATGCCGATGGTTGCTGCGAAGATCGCCGTGGCTGCACCGACGAGCGCCACGACCAGTAGCATTGTTTGTGAGTGCTGAAAGATGACGTTGGTGCGCGTCACCATGTAAAGTCCCGCAGTCACCATCGTGGCCGCGTGGATCAACGCGGAGACAGGTGTTGGACCAGCCATCGCATCCGGTAGCCACACGTGCAACGGAAGTTGTGCCGACTTGCCACACGCACCGACAAACAATCCCAAAGCGATCCACGAGAGAACGCCCCAGTGACCGAGCAGTTCGATTGGATAAGCCTTCGCCTGGTCGAAGACTTCAGTATATTGCGCGCTCCCGAAGGTCGCGATGATGCCGAAGATGGCGAGCGCGAAGCCGAAGTCGCCGATGCGGTTGGTGATGAACGCTTTGCGTGAGGCGTTCGCGGCCTCCTGCCGATCGAAGTAGTAACCGATCAGAAGATAGGAACAGAGACCCACTCCTTCCCAACCGACAAACATCATCAGGAAGTTTGAGCCCATCACGAGCACGAGCATCGCAAACATGAACAGACCCATGTAGGCGAAGAACCGGTAGAAACCTTTTTCGCCGTGCATGTAGCCGGTAGCGAAGACAAAGATGCACAGTCCGACGCCGGTGACGATCAGCATGAAGATCGACGACAGCGGATCGAGTTGGTAACTCCACTCGATGTTGAGCAGTGCGTAACGAGGCGACTCATTCCCGCTAACAAAAATTCCCTGAACCCGGCCTCGTTCTTCCGGCGTCATAGCCGCCAGTCGTTCTTCTACTTCTTTTTGAATGTTGAGATGGGTTCGTGCTTCCGCACCTTGATTGATGCTGACGGCGCCCCCCGGAATCCAGTTGAAACTAAAACCGTCCTGGCTCGTGACGTACGGCTTGGGCCACTCCGGATGACCGCCGAATCCATACGAGTAAACGGCAGCTACACTGATGAGAAAAGAGAGCGCAACCGACCCGACAGCAATTCCGCCGATGAGTGGTTCGGAGAAGCGAAGCTTCCGGCCCAAAAGGCCGTTAATTGCGGCGCCGATTAGCGGTAGCAGGGGAACCAGCCAGATGTATTTGTACATTTGTACTTGGTGCTTTGTAGTTGGTGCTTTGTACTTTGACGCAAAGTACAAAGCACAAAGGACAAAGTTCTAATTCACCATTTCAAGAGATCAATCTCGTCAACCCAGATCGTTTCTTTGTTCCTGTAAAGCGCAATCACAATTCCCAGACCGATCGCGGCTTCTGCGGCGGCGACCACGATTACAAAAACCGTGAATATCTGTCCGGCGAGTGCGTTGACGCTACCGATTTCGTGCAGGTAGCGGGAGAACGCGATGAAGTTGAGATTAGCGGCGTTGAGTATCAACTCGATCGACATAAAGATGACGATGATGTTTCGCCGCGTTAAGACTCCAGCCACACCGATGATGAAGAGCAATGCTCCGATCACGAGAAACTTCGAGAGATCCGGATTGGCAGCGGCATGCTTCATCTGCGCAAACCGGCCGTCTTCGGCTTGCTGTAGTAAAAATGCCAGTGTTGGACTGAAGAAGTTGAGCATAATTTATTCGGACTGGGGCTCCACGTTCGCGAGTTGTGGATCTCTTGCACCTTCTTCCCGCAGGGTTTCCGGATCGACGTCGTCGGCAGAAGCTTCCTGACGGAGCGTGCGGGCCAGCATTACTGATCCGATGATCGCCACCAGTAACAACACACTCGCGATCTCAAATGGCAACGCCGCATAGCGGTAGAGGCTGTTGCCAACATTTTCAGCATCCTTTGTGATCCGGCTGCTGCCCGTTGCTGACGGCGGGTGCGACTGATCTCGAACGGCTTGTTGCGCAACGGCGGCTTCGGGCCTTGGATGGAGCGATTGGAGACCGTTGTAACCCCTGTTGACCGCGTAAAGTACACCGCCCACGAGCAGCAAACAGAAGATCAAGCTGGCGGTAACTTGTCGTTGATTGTTGAAGATTTCTTCCCGCCCGCGTTCCTCAGCGCCGACGTTGACGAGCATGATCACGAACAGAAACAAAACCATTACGCCGCCGACGTAAACGAGGATCTGCACCCCCGCGATGAACTCCGCACGCGCGAGCACAAACAACGCTGCAACCGACACGAGCGACGAGATGAGAAAGAGAGCACTGTGCACGGCATTGCGCGCCATGACAGTCAGCAGCCCCGCGAAGATCGCCGCGAGGGCAAAGATCCAGAAGAAGAGAGCTTCGTAACCGGAGAGAGTCATCTTGTTTTAGCCACAAAAGGGCACCAAAAGCACAAAAGACAGATTAATGAGTTAGCGCGGTATCAAGATTCATTTTGTGCTTTTTGTACCTTTTTGTGGCCTCACTTAGCTTGTGTACTTCACTGTTTCGCGGCCTTGCTCGAGCATTTCGCGGTTCCACACAAAGCCCGCACGCGAGTACGTGGCCAGTTCGAAGTCCTGCGTCAGTTCCAAACAGGAAGTCGGACAGGCTTCCTGGCACAGCGCGCAGAACATGCATCGCGACGTGTCGAAAATAAATTCATCGAGCACTTTCTTTTTGCGTGGCTTGCCCGCGACGATGATCTCGACGTCCATCGGAATCACGTCGATACAGTCTTCCGGGCACGCAATCGCGCAAAGATTGCAGGCAATACAAAGCGTATCGTGCGTTTCGGGATCCATGTTGAGGCGCGGCGCGCCGTGAAAACGCGGCGCCACGTCCGGACGAACTTTCGGGTACTGCTCAGTATAAATTCCCTTGCCTGCAACGGCGTCTTTATCAAAGAGCGCGCCGAGATTGTATTTCAGCGTCAACCCGAGACCTTTAACCAGGTCGATAAAGAAAAAGCGTTTGAGCTTGTGAACGAACGTCGGTTTTGGAGTTTTAACTAATGCCATATTTAACTTCCTGGCTGCACCGCGGGTTTGCCCTGAGGCACATTCACCAGCTTGATATTGCGGCGCTGCGTCTTCAGATTGAAATCTCGCGAGCGCCAGTTAATTCGTGCGAGCAGTCCCGCGGTTATAAAGAGACCTGCTACACCGAAAACGATCATTATGACTTTACCGGTGGCGGTCAGGTTCAATCCGCGATCGAGAAACTCGATCGTCTTCATTCCTCTCCAACCATCTAAAGCCTGCACGAGGAAGATTGCAAATCCCGACAACACAATATTGATCAACGCCGACGGGATCAGCCACTTCCAACCAATGTCCATTAACTGATCGTAACGGAAACGCGGCAACGTCCAGCGCAACCAGAAATAGATGTAGAGAATGATCGAAGTCTTAACCAGAAACACCAGCAAGCTGACGAGAACGTACAGATTGTGATACCCGCTCGCTTCGAGTCGATTAACAAACGGAAAGTACCAGCCGCCGAGATAGACTGTCGTCGCAACCGCTGCAACGACGACCATCGCGGCATACTCGGCCATGAAGAAGAGCGACCAGCGCATTCCCGAATATTCCGTGTGAAAGCCTGCAACGAGTTCCGACTCGGCTTCCGGTAGATCAAACGGCGCGCGGTTGTTCTCCGCGATGCCGCTGATCAGGAACAACAGGAAACCCGCGGGTTGGTAAACCAAAAACCAGATCGAATCCGATCCTTGCGCAGCTACGATGCCGGAGAGCGAAAGCGTGCGGGCAAACATCAGCGCGCCGATGAGCGACAACCCCATCGCCACTTCGTACGACACCATCTGCGCACTCGATCGTAATCCGCCGAGCAACGCGTATTTTGAGTTGGATGACCACCCGGCAAGTATCAGTGCCAGCACGCCGATACTGGATACTGCGAGCACCAGCAGCAGGCCGATATTTACGTCCGCGATGACTGCCCAATCAGGCCCGAATGGAATGACCGAGAACACGATGAACGCGGAAGCCACCGCGATGTAAGGCGCGAAGAAGAAGATCCAGCGATCCGCTTTTTCGGGGATGAAGTCTTCTTTCGTGAGCAGCTTGAGCCCGTCGGCGATCGGCTGTAGCAGTCCCCATGGCCCAACTCGCATCGGTCCAAGCCTCGCCTGCATGAACGCGGAAATTTTGCGTTCCAGGTAAGTGGCGTAAGCGACCCAGAGCGCGACCAGCGTCACGACGAGACCGATCTGGATCAACGGCCAAATGAAAAAATTGATCGTTTCCTGGCTGAACGCATTCAGCAACAGATCGTTAAGTACGTTTATCGGGCCCAGAAGAAGCATGCAAGTTAGTAGTAAGAACAAGGTTTTCCTCGCAAAGGCGCAAAGAAAGAATATTAATGCGGATTTACTTTTGCGCCTTTGCGCCTTTGCGAGGAAACTCCTTTCAGCGGTCAATCTCTCCTAAAACGATATCGAGCGTACCGATAATAGCCACCACATCAGCAACCAGGTGGCCGACGCACATTTGTTTCAACGCCTGTAGATTGATGAATGACGGCGGGCGCACCCGGACGCGCCATGGCTGCGCGGTGCCATCCGAAACAAGGTAACAACCAATCTCGCCTTTCGGTCCTTCAATCGAGTGGTAGTAATCGCCCACAGGCGGCTTCACGATCTTCGGTAACTTCGCGTTTACCGGTCCGTCCGGAAGTTTTTCCAACGCCTGATCGATGATCCGGCGCGACTGTCTCATCTCTTCCAGTCGTACAAGGTATCGATCATAGGTATCACCGTTTTCACCTAGTGGAATGTCGAAATCCATGTCGGCATACGCGGCGTAAGGTCGTGACTTCCGCACGTCCCAGGCGACTCCGGAACCACGCAGCGCCGGTCCTGACAAACCAATCGCGATTGCGTCTTCAGCAGAGATCACTCCAATCCCGACGGTGCGACTCAACCAGATGCGATTCTCGGAAAGCACTGTCTCGTATTCTTCGAGACGCTTCGGAAAGTTATCGCTGAACTGGCGGACGTCCTTGTTGAAGTCGTCGTACGCATCGTTGGGCATGCCGCCGACGCGCCACGCGTGACACGTGAGCCTCGCGCCAAACTGTCGTTCAAAGATCTTCAAAATCTCTTCGCGTTCGCGCAGTGCCCAAAGCAGAACGGTCACAGCACCGATGTCGAGCGCGTGAGTAGCCAGCCACAGCAGGTGCGAAGCGATGCGGTTGAGTTCGGTAAGAATCGTACGCAAGTAATGTGCGCGCGGCGGAACGGGCAACCCCATCATCTGCTCGACTGTCTCCACCCACACGAGACCGTTCGAGACTGCTGCGATGTAATCGAGACGATCCCAATACGGCGCGATCATCGTGTACATGCGGTTCTCGGCGATCTTCTCCATGCCGCGATGGAGGTAGCCGATGTCGCAATCGAGATCGATAACGGTTTCGCCGTCGAGTTTTAAGATCACGCGCAGCACACCGTGCGTCAACGGGTGCTGTGGGCCCATGTTCAGCACCATCTCCGGGCTGTCGAGC
Organism: uncultured Acidobacteriota bacterium; assembly: GCA_963826255.1. Classification (GTDB taxonomy): domain Bacteria; phylum Acidobacteriota; class Blastocatellia; order Pyrinomonadales; family Pyrinomonadaceae; genus PSRF01. Next base: position 1,286,166 of record CAWGWK010000002.1, on the reverse strand, counting down.
AGTGTCTCTCGAGTCGTTGCTATCTCTACCTGGTGCATTTTTTAATTCAACGGTCCCTTAAACAGCAGCCTAAAGGCTGAACTCTGAACTAGGCCGCGGGCGCCTCGGACGGATGCGGTTTGTAACAACCCGTCACGCGGAAGGGCTCGATCACCAAACCGATCTCTTCGACCTCGCCTCGCTCCTTTTGTTCTCTCAACTTAAGCACGAGCGCACTCGCAGCACTCGCTTTATTCCAAACGTTTCTCGGCGCCGCCGTTTCAGTCAAAACAAATCCCGCCGCCTTCGCCGCGTCCGGCGTATCGAACACTTTCGCGTTGTAATGGGTGGCGATCTCTTTAGGCGTCATTTATCCTTCGGCATAACTTCCTTGCCACCGATAAAAATCTGGCGCATCAAACGCTCCTGAGGCACTGAAAGAATCTCGAGACCGTAAGCGCGTCGTTGCTGCAACTGCTCCATTTCAACATCCGACATCTCGGGCAAGTGCTTCGCCGTCCAGGCATTCTCAACAAACTCAAGGGGAAAATCTTTTCGCAATGGATAGCCTTCCCAGTCCGGCGGCAGTAACAGCCGGCGCAGATCGGGATGATTGCTGAAACGAATGCCGAACAGATCGTAGACTTCGCGTTCGAGCCAGTTCGCGGCCGGCCAAACGCTCGTCACACTCTCAACACCCACTGCCTCGCTGGTTCTAACCTTTAATCGCACACGGTCATTTGACGGGATCGAAAACAGGTTGTAGACGATCTCAAATGGAGCGTCTCTGCGGTCGGGATAGTGGACGCAGGTCAAGTCAGACAAATAATTAAAACCGGTCTCTTCCTCACCTTTTAGAAAGTCGCAGATCTCGACAATGCGAGCGCCACCAACGGTGACCGAAAGCTGTCTCATAAACTCGACGGCTTCACCGATCCCCTCACCAAATTGTGCTTTCAGTTTCTTGACGAGGGGATGCGCACTCGCGTCGGTAGGTTTCGGGCCCTCTTCCTTTTTCTTTACTGGAGGTTTCGGTGCTCCCGGCGCGGCCGGTTGCTCAGCTAGAGACTCCTTCACCGCAGCGACACGAGATTTTGCCTGCTCGACCATCGCCGCTTTTTCGGCGTCGGCGCCAGCGAGTTCGCCTGCAGGAGGAATAACTGAAGGTGGTGGCGTGCCGGACGTCTCAGAATCTGAGACGCCCGGCACTGTGGGTTCTTCAGAACCAGGTTGCTTAGTGTCTTCTGACATTTATCGCGGCAGCTCGTCTACACTTACACTTCGTTCGCTGATTATCTCCTCAGAGAATTCGGGAAGACAATCGCTGGTAAACACTGCTGTTACAGCGAGTAAGAGAAGAAAGCGAAAACGAATTATAGCAAAGCGTTGTTCATATTACCTCATGGCGAGAATGATCTCATAAATTTTTTCGACCTGAGGTAAAGTGTCTGGCGTGATCCGTGCTCCTCGAAACAGAACGATGACGCTTTCTGAGGAGGAGTTGATCCGGTATAAAACCACGCTCACGAAGCTGCAATCCCCTGTGCGAGAGATACGGGACCGGCTATTGTGCCAGGACATATTTGACGCCCTTCCAAATCTGCCTGATCAGTCGGTTGACCTGATGTTTGCAGATCCTCCGTACAATCTCACCAAGAGTTTCAACGATCGGAAATTCAGGAAAACCTCGATTGACGAATACTCGGAATGGCTCGATTCATGGCTCTCGAAAACCGTGAGTATATTGAAGCCAACGGCGTCTATTTATATTTGTGGCGACTGGCGCTGCTCGGCTGCGATTCACCGTATCGGCGAGAAATACTTCATTCCTCAAAACCGAATTACGTGGGAGCGCGAGAAAGGCCGTGGTGCGAAGTCGAACTGGAAGAATTGTTCGGAAGATATCTGGTTCTTTACAGTTTCTGAAGATTACTACTTTGACGTCGATGCAGTGATGATCAAGCGCCAGGTCATCGCCCCATATACCGATCGCAACGGAGATCCAAAGGACTGGTCCGAGACTGAGAACGGGCGCTTCCGCCTCACGCATCCGTCAAATATCTGGACTGACCTGACCGTTCCGTACTGGTCGATGCCGGAGAACACCGACCATCCGACACAAAAGCCCGAGAAGTTGCTGGCGAAGATCATCCTTGCAAGCTCACGCGAGGGCGACCTGGTGTTCGATCCTTTCAATGGATCGGGCACGACGACTGTCGTCGCGAAGAAACTTGGTCGACACTATTTGGGTGTTGAGATCGACGAGACGTTCTGCTGTCTCGCACAGAAGCGTCTGGACCACGCGTCAGTGGATCGAAGTATTCAGGGGTATGTTAACGGAGTCTTTTGGGAACGGAACACGAAACTCAGGAAGTCCATGTTGTAAATAAATAATGCTTTACCGTTTCAAGATGTTTTTAGCCAGGTTCGGCTTAACGGGAGTTAAAAGGAACGCCCGCCGCTCTCCATCAATAAAGCCGTAACCGACAATTTGCCCGGATTCGTTAATACCTTTTGCCTCGGTTAACAACCAACCGCTCTCGGCGGGGATTAGCTCATTCAGGTCTTGCATCAAGCCAGCGTTGTAGATAAATGCGCGCAGTGGACTGTCTTTAGCGTCGGAAGCGCCCACCACCCGGCCACGCTCGTCGATGTCATACGCGAAGCTTTGTGTGCCACCCGCTAACGTTCCAAGATTTTTGATCTTTCCATGCGCATAAATAAACGCGCGCTGGTCCCCGCCAGGCAGTTCCGCATAACCGACCACTTGGCCGTGTGTGTTGATCGCGACTCCAATTGAATCATTTCCACCAAAGGTTCCGATTTCAAGCACCTTGCCACTGTGATAAAGCACGGCGCGTATGTGACCATCGTGATACTCGGTATATAGATGTCCTACCACCTGACCGGCCTCGTTGATGGCCATTGCGTCGCTCTGTTTACCACCGAATGTACCAAGATCAATGGTGCGATGCGTGGTGTAGAGATAGGCGCGTTTGTGATGCTGGCCATGCTCATCAGTTACCACCCTAAAGCCGACCACTTGACCTGCGTTATTGGCGCCGCGTGCCGAGCTGAACATGTGTTGCTGGCCCAGATTGAACAGAGGACTGTTGGGCGCGCTCATAAACGGAAGAAGTCTTCCGTCGGACGTTTTGGAATCGCCGAGCAGGATGCCTGAGTTTGTGATGACGTAGGCGTAGCTCTCTTTACCTCCGAGCGTGTTAAGGTCGAAAAGCGCGTCACGGAAGAAGCGGAAGGCGTGAATTTCTCCGTCCGCAGTTTTGGAATAACCGACCACCTCTCCGAAATCATTGATGCTAAGAGCCACACTATCTTTTCCGCCGAGCGTGCCGATGTCGGTAATTGTATAAGTCTGAGCAACGACTGGCGAGGTGTAAGCCAGAGTGAGATAAAAGATGCCGGCAGCTATCAAGCTGAAGCGTGGTCTACGTTGGTAAGACATGCTGTTCTCCTTGTTGCGGTAGGCGAGAGACGCCCTGCGTGAGCGAGGGAAATATTTTAGAGTCAGAATGCTGGACTAGCGTTCTTGAAGCCGAAGGTTAGCACTAATTACTCGCACAGTAAATCAGAATGTTGTCGTAAATACTCGTTGACTTCTCTCGTCAACGAGAGTAGATTTCCGCTCGCCTCGCGTATAAACAACCTTAAGCACACGGTCATTACTGTTCTTGATGAACTCGCATTTAGTTTTGAACTCGCGTTAAGTTTTAAAAAACTTCTCGTTAGACCACCAACCCGACGGGGTTCTCACTGCAAGGCGCTTTGATTTCGTAAAGCGTCAGTCCGCCGCCCGCTACCAGAAAAATTTGCTGCCTAAACGGAGACCAAGATATGCGCACTACTCACTTTCTCTTTTCCAGAACTGTTCAGGTAGTCGCCCTGGTAGTGTGTCTGTTGATTCTTATCTGTAGCAGTTTACTTACGTCCTCGGAGTCAGCGGGCGTTAACAAAAATACCGCTGTGGTACCAGCACCCCAGTCCGGGCCGGAGGTCGTCGGACAGTGGTCCAGCGTGATCAACCTTCCGATCGTTGCTATTCACATGCACCTGCTTCCGAATGGGAAGGTCCTTATCTTCCAGGACGACAACCATTCAAACTACAACATCAATGGAACGCGTTTGGGTGGTTCGACCGTCGCTTACGTTTGGGACGTAGGTGCCGGCACTACCACGCAAGTTAATAATACGAGCGTAAATGAGTTCTGTAGCGGCCATGCTTTTCTCCCCGATGGACGTCTCTTGATCGCTGGTGGTCACGCTGGAACAGACGGCGACGGCATCCCCGACGCTTTCATCTTCAACTCGAGCAATAACACGTGGACACAGACGAATCTGCCGATGTCCGCAGGTCGTTGGTACCCCAGCGCCGTGACTGTCGGAAACGGAGAGATCGTCGTAGTGGACGGCGCTGATCCGGGAGGTGGCACGAGTACTCCCGAAGTCTGGGAAACAAATTCGGGTGGCGGCTGGCGATCGTTAACGAACGCCACACTCGATTTGAACCTTTATCCATATATGCATCTGGCGCCAAATGGAAAAGTTTTCGTGTCAGGAACAGAGTCAACTACTCGATATCTGGATACTTCCGGAACCGGCGCATGGACCACGGTTGCAACGCGCGTCGGCGGTGACCGCGACGCCGGTTCATCGGTGATGTATGACGTGGGCAAAGTAGTGATCATGGGTGGCGGTAATCCTGTGGTAAGCACCGCTGAAGTCATCGATCTTAACCAGGCTACTCCTGCCTGGAGCAGCGTAGGCAGCATGGCGAATGCGCGCCGCCAAATGAATGCCACGATCCTCCCGGATGGCAAAGTGCTGGCGACGGGTGGCACGAATAACGCCAGCAACGAGGCTGCGGGAGCGATTCTGGCGACAGAGATGTGGAATCCCGCAACTGGAAGTTTCAGCACGATGGCAAGTGCGGTAACACCTCGGCTCTACCATTCGACTGCGATACTCCTGCCCGATGGCCGAGTCATTTCAGCCGGCGGTGGCCGGCCCGGCACCGAATACAAGAACGCGGAAATCTATTCGCCGCCTTATCTCTTCACTGCCGGTGGCGGTGCGGCTACGCGTCCGACGATTGATTCACATCTTTCCAAAAGTGTTCGACCGGGCCAGACGATCTTTGTGACTACACCCGACGCGGCGAATATCTCAAAGGTCACACTTGTAGCACTCTCCTCAGTCACTCACGCGCGCAACATGAATCAAAGGTTCAATTCCCTGACGTTTACGCAAGGCATGGGTGGCTTGAACGTCACTTTGCCGTCGAGCTCGAACGCATGCCCGCCCGGCACCTACATGCTTTTCATCCTCAACAGCAATGGCGTACCTTCAGTGGCCCAGTTCATCAACGTCAACTCGAGCAACTCGTTGCCGCCGGGAGCGCCCAGCAGCCTCGTCGCGACCGCAACGTCGACTTCGAGTGTGTCTCTAAGTTGGAGCGCGGGCTCCGGCTCGATTGATCACTATGAGATTCAGCGAGCGACAAGCAAGAACGGACCCTTTACCACCCTCTCAAATACGAGCTCGACGAGTTTCACTGACAGTCCTTTGAGCAGTACGACAACCTACATCTATCGCGTGCGCGCGGTTGACGCAGGGGGCAACTATTCCGATTTCAGTAACACTGATATTGCTACGACGATTGTTTTCACGGACGACCCGCTCATAGCAGGCACGACGGTTGTCAAAGCACAGCATGTGATCGAACTACGGCAGGCTGTGGATGCTGTGCGAGCAGCAGCCGGATTGAGCACAGCTACCTGGACGGATAGCTCCCTCACGGGCGTCAACATCAAAGCTGTTCACGCTAGTGAGCTGCGATCGAATCTCGATGCGGCGCGTAGCGCGCTCGGTCTATCTACAGGTTCTTATACCGACACTTTAACGCCGGGAGTTACATTGGTTAAGGCAATTCATGCGCAAGAACTGCGCGATCGTGTGAAGTAAAAAGACATCTGTCAGAACCTTCGCACTCGACGAAAGGCAAAGAGGAGAAACGACAATGATGAACAGCAATGTACTGCGCAGACGCGCGAGTTCGGCTGCCCGGATGTGCATCCTGTGTCTATTTACTCTGGCGATTCTCTTCGCGTCGCCCCAGAGGATACAGGGTCAATGGGCCACCAACGGAAACGACATCAACAACACCAACTCCGGCAATGTCGGTATTGGCACGTCGAGTCCGCAGCGAACGCTCGATCTTGGCACCTCGGGACAACTTACGTTCGGCAACAATGGTTTCAATTCGACGGGGTCGCCAGGGTTCTTTTGGTTCTCAGACAATACTAACTATGGCATTTACAAATCGGCTGGGACATGGACTGCTCCAAATTACCAGCAGCTGACACTGAACTTTACGACCGGCATCGTCATTGATGGCGGTAGTGCTTATGGCAGAAGCGGTACCGTCCTTCAGCCGAACGGTGGCAACGTCGGCATCGGCACAACGACACCCACCAGCAAGCTCCACGTCATCGGCGATATCACAGCGACGGGTAATATCGGCGCCAAATATCAAGACCTGGCCGAGTGGGTTCCTGCGCGTCATCCGATGACTGCCGGAACAGTCGTTGCGCTCGATACCGACGAATCGAATCAGGTGATGCCTTCCACGCAAGCCTACGACACACTAGTTGCAGGCGTTGTCTCCGCCCAGCCAGGAATCACGCTCGGCGAGGCCGGCAGCGGCAAAGTGCTGGTGGCCACCACGGGCCGCGTTAAAGTTAGAGTTGATGCGACGCGCAATCCGATTCGTATTGGTGATTTGCTGGTGACGAGCGACAAAGCCGGAATGGCGATGAAGTCGGAGCCAATGCTCATCCGAGGCAGACAAATACACGCGCCGGGAACGATAATCGGCAAAGCTTTAGAACCTCTGTCACGCGGCACCGGTGAGATTCTCGTACTCTTGAGTATGCAGTAATCCTTTGCGCCTTTGCGTGAGGAAACCACGATAGTGGCTTAATTTGAGTTTTTTCTCTGCGGTTCCTCAGCGATTCTCTGCGGCCTCTGCGTTGAGATGGCCTTTACCGCAGAGAACGCCGAGATACGCAGAGGTCCGCAGAGAAAAACTCTTGAATTAAAGCCACTACGAAACCACTCGGAACTTGACGCCCCCGCGTCCCGACTCCTATCATGTCATGTTTGAAAATGCGGCCGGGGGCCGCCTATAGAGAGTGACGAAGAATGAAACCAGGAATTCATCCCGAATACCACGAAATAAACGTTACCTGCGCCTGCGGTGAGTCGTTCAAGACTCGCTCGACTCGCAAAGGTGACCTGCACGTAGAAATCTGTTCGGCCTGCCACCCGTTCTTTACGGGTAAACAAAAGCTGGTCGATACTGCCGGACGCGTCGATCGCTTCAACAAGCGTTACGGCAAGAAACCGGCGGCCGAAGGTACTGCCACTGCACAGCATTAGCCAAATCAACTCTTAAATGCCGGCGTGAGTCGCGTAGATCGCACTTTCAGCGAACTACATCAATCGCCGGCATTTTTGTATGCCAGATTCCGAAACGTAATGAGTACACCAGAACGTGATCTGATCGTTGGAGGCCAGGCGGTTATCGAGGGCGTGATGATGCGCACTCCGAACGCCTACGCGATAGCCGTGCGTAAAGCCGACGGCACAATCGTCAACACCGCGGCGCGCCTGCCCAAGTGGAGCGACAAGTATCCGATCCTGAAACTGCCCGTGTTACGTGGCGGTGCGGTGCTGGTCCAATCGATGGGGTTGGGAATCAAGGCGCTCAATTACTCCGCGAACGAAGCTTTCGAAGACGCAGAGCAAGCTGAAGAGGTGAAGGTTGCGTTGTCGCCGGCGGTAATTGAAGGCGAGGGAGATTTTGCAGGCTTGACTGGCGCGGTGCCCGGCCTGTTTCCCGTGCCTACGCAGCAACGTTCCAAAGATGAGTTGAAGAAAGGCACGACAGCAGCGGCGGCCGGTTCGATCGTCTTTGCGTTGATCTTCAACATATTGCTGTTCGTCGCTGCGCCGTTGTTACTGACTAACGCCCTCTTTATCGCTGCTGGTTGGGCGACTTCGCCCGCTGCGACTGCTCCGGCTACTCCCGGTGAGATTCCAACTACGGAGGTAGAACCCGCGAACGAGGCCTGGTACACAAACGCATGGTCCACCGTCAGAACCTACCTGCATCCCGTTCGGCCATCAGTCAGTTTTAACTTAATCGATGGGCTGATTCGCATGACGTTCTTCTTGATCATGATCTTTAGTTTCTCGCTCTTGAAGGACATTCGTAGAGTATTTCAGTACCACGGGGCCGAACATAAAACTGTCTTCACGTGGGAAGCAGGCTTGCCGCTAACGGTCGATAACGCACGGCCGCAGCCCCGTCAGCACCCACGCTGTGGCACGAGTTTCCTGATGGTCGTGATGCTGGTGGCGATCGTGCTGTTTTCGATAATCAAGTTTGACTCGCTGCTGCTGAACTTTCTGATTCGTCTCGCGCTGATGCCGGTGGTTGCAGGCCTGTCTTACGAGATCATTCGCTTGTCGGCAAAGAAAGAAAGCAGTTGGTTCTTTAAACTGATGACGCGACCGGGCGTGTGGCTGCAAAATATCACCACGCAGGAACCTGACGACAAGCAGCTCGAGGTGGCGATTGAGGCGTTGAAGGAATCCTTAAAGCTGGAGCCGACGACAGGAGAACCGTTACCGGCCCCGCTCTCGTGAGGTCTTCATGTTAGATAAGCTGGAACAAATTGTTCAACGATACGATGAGCTGACTCAGGAGCTATCGTCTCCAGAGTTGCTGGCGAACCCGTCTGCCTACGGCAAAGCTGCGAAACAACATCGCTCGCTGGGTGAAGTCGTGCAGAAATTCCAGTCGTGGAAGGCGCTGAAAACGCAACTGGCGGATGCCCGCGAGTTGCTCGACACGTCTGACGACGCCGAGATGCGCGACATGGCGCTGCTTGAAGTGGAGACACTGCAAGAGCAGATCGACGAAGCTGATCGAGAGCTCAAACTGCTCCTCATTCCGAGTGATCCAAACGACGAGAAGAACGTGATCCTCGAGATTCGCGCGGGCACCGGTGGCGATGAAGCAACGTTGTTTGCTGCCGAGATGGTGCGGATGTATTCGCGCTACGCGGAAAGGCACCGCTGGAAGTTTGAAGTATTGGAAGCTTCCGAATCCGGCATCGGTGGACTCAAGGAAGCGATCGTGTTGATCGAGGGTGACAAGGTCTACTCGAAGTTGAAACACGAATCGGGCGTTCATCGTGTGCAACGCGTGCCGCAGACGGAAGCGAGCGGCAGGATTCACACATCAGCGATCACTGTCGCAGTACTGCCGGAAGCGGAAGAAGTGGACGTGAAGATCGATCCGAAGGACCTGCGTATTGATACGTTCTGCTCGTCAGGTCCGGGTGGGCAGTCAGTAAACACAACTTATTCGGCGGTGCGCCTGACACACCTGCCCACTGGCGTCGTGGTTTCGATGCAGGACGAGAAGTCGCAGATCAAGAATCGCGAAAAGGCGATGCGCGTCCTGCGTGCAAGACTACAGGAGCTCGAAGAGCAGAAACAACACGAAGCACAGGCGAGCGAACGCCGCTCGATGGTTGGCTCTGGCGATCGCTCCGAAAAGATTCGCACGTACAACTTCAAAGAGAACCGCGTCAGCGACCATCGCATCGGCCTGACTATTCACCAACTGGATCTCGTTATGGAAGGCAACCTCGATCCCTTCATCGACGCACTGGTTGCACATTACCAGGCGGAGAAGTTGAAGGCCGAGGCAGTGGCAGCTTAGATTTACTTCAAGCAACAAAGCGTGCGAAATGCCCCTCGTAACGAACGTCCTCCTCATTCGTCACGGTCAATCGAAAGGAAATGCTGAACGGCGTTTTGGCGGGCACACCGCCACGCCGTTATCTTCGCGCGGCCGTAAACAGGCAGAAGCAACGGCCCGCACTCTCAAATCAGAATCGCTGACCGCGATCTACTCGAGCGATCTCGCACGAGCAATGGACACGGCCAGACCACTCGCAAACCTGACGCGCTTGCCGATCAATGGCACGAATGCATTTCGCGAACGCAGCGTCGGTGTTTTGGAAGGGCTCACGTTTGAAGATGCAGCCCAGCAACATCCGGAACAGTATGCGGCACTGCTGCGGCGTGACTTCGATCACGTAATGACTAACGGTGAGAGTTACCGGCAACTACTCGATCGTGCGTGGCAGAAGCTGGACCAGATCATCGCGGAGAATCGCGGTGGCAAGATCGCGGTGTTTAGCCACACGGGAACGATCTGCATCCTGGCGCTGCATCTTATGGGCGCCCTCGACTCACCCGAGCTAAAGCCCGTGTGGATCTCGAGCGCGAACTGCGGCATCACGAGGTTTGAGTTACGCGAGGATGGTTTTGTGAGAGTGTTGAATGTTAACGATACCAGCCATCTTTCTGGCCTCTAGAACTGTTTCTTGCCTTTAACACTACCCGGCATCCAGGTTGATTCGAGTGCGTATCTCCACGTCTCGAGCATCTGCTGGTTCAATTGCAGCACACCTTCGCGAGTGACACCCGTCGGCGGTGGGGCAAAAGCTGCCAATGTGTCGAAAACGCTCAAACGATCTTCTCCATTCACACGCGCCAGTAAATGCCAGAGCGTGAGCGTGTCGCGTGGACGCGTCTGCGCCAACAGCGAAGTCAGAGCAGTAGAATCGTTATCAAAGTCAATCTTCTGCAACGCTTCGCGAAAGCTGCTGGGAGAGTCTTCAAAGTAAGGAGTGCCTGGACCAATTCCGGGTCGCGTCTCACAAGCCGCTCCCGCAGGGACGATCGATTCGCGATCCTTCAACTGCAACGCCACCCATCCCGACGTTACCCGCAAAAGACTACCGCCGCGATCGTCAACTTCAAGCGTGTAAGCACAACCAAGATCAGCAGCAACTGCCGAAGGGGTATCTACAAAGAACAACCGCGGCGGCGCCCAGATACGCGCACTCATCTTTCCGCGCGCGAGCTCGAGCCGGTGTTCGGTCGCATGAGTTTCCAACAACCGCACGCGAGTGTTCTCATCGATGTCAACGTTCCCGATCGTGCCGACCGCGATCTGCGCGCGAGAGCTTCCGTCTGTTTCCAACCATTCACCAATTCCCAACTGTCCGTTGTTCGAGATCCCTTCACTGCCGATCCTGGGTGTGCCATCCAGCCTTCTCACTTGCCAGTAGGGTCTCGAAGGGGGACGGTTAAAAAGCCATAGACCAACCGCGCTCGCGATCAAAAGGAGCGCTGCCGCAGCCGCGAGTTGAATCCGCAGATTACGCCGATGACGCAGATTAATCTGTGCAATCTGTGTAATCTGTGGATTCTCCCTCGCGAGTAGAGGTTCAAGATCACGCCAAAGATGATCGGGCGCCGAAAGCTGTGGCAGTTGTTCAGCGAATTTGATTCCGAGTTTGACCTCTTCAAATTTAGTTCGACACCTCGCGCACGCAATAATGTGTTCTGCAAACTGCTTCGAATCTTCGCTCGACAGTTCTCCATGACAATAAGCCGAAATATCTTTTGTTACGTGTCTAGAAAACATTTAATACTTCTCCACAACTACTCACTCCACACTGCGGGATTGTTCAAGTGCGAAAGCCGCTTCGCCAACTGACTGTGACCACGATTGAGACGTGAAGCCACGGTTCCCTTCGAACAACCCATCACGCTCGCAATCTCCTCGTACGACAACCCTTCGATGTACTTCAAGAGGATTGGCAAACGAAACTTCGGTTTAAGCTCGCCGATCGCCGCTTGCACAGCCTCCTGCACTTCGAGCCGCGCGTACTGTTTCTCCTGAGGTTTCTTATCGCCAGGATTCCTCATGGCCACAGTTTCTCCCCACGGCAGCAATCTCCTGCGGCGGCGCCGTTCGTCAAGACAGGCATTGACGACGAGCCGGTAAAGCCAGGTGGTAAACTCCGAATCGCCACGAAACTGGCGAATGGCGGTGAACAACTTCAGAAATACCTGTTGCGTGACGTCATCAGCCACCGCTCGATCGCCGGAAGAATAGACCGCGATCGAGAACACCTTGTCTTTGTAAGTTTCGAATAGCAGTTGAAACGCTGCGCGGTCGCCCTGCTGGCAGGCTTCGATAACTCGACCATCGATAAGCTGTTCAGCCATCACCATTGGTGGTTAGACTAAGTTCACAGAGCATTTCTTCCAAAAAATTAACCACGGATAACACAGATTAGACGGATAATCCGTCTTCATCTGTGATCCGTGGTTAGTTTTCGTGATACCTACTTAACGCGTTACGTGCACGAGCATTTCCGTGCCGGATTCGATCTTCAACTCCTTGCTGCCTTGCACAGCCAACGATCCCGCACCACCGGCGCCGCCGATGATCAACCCGATCGCCGCACCCTTGCCGCCTCCGGCAATGCCGCCGACAATCGCGCCGACAGTCGCACCAATTCCAGCGCGCTTGACCGTTTGCTTGGTCCTGCTTCCCGACTCGACTCCGCCTTCGTCGTCGGCACGGCCCGAATCGTCACCATAAACTCGGGTCACGTAGCCGTGCAGCACTCCTTTTCGCCCGTCGCGCAACTCGATTGAATCAAACGCGAGGTTCATGCTGGTTCGGCCTTTAACTTTGCCTGACTTCCGGATCGAGCTGATGTGACCGTTGAGTCTTGCCTCGTCGAAGCGACTCGGATCGATCACGGTCGCGGTGAATCGATCGCCGATACGCGAGTCTTTTGTAGACAGCGTATCGTTGATTCGTACCTTCAGATCGGTACCCACGGGCACTAACGGCGCTACTCTTCTGGTAGTCGTCCGTCTCTTGGCGACCGGCCTTGTTTGCGCAAAGGCAACGGGCGCCAGCCCTAAAACCAAAGTCAGGACCAGAAGCGTCCGCCATCTGTTGCGAAGAAGATACTTCATTTTCATCCTCCAATTTTTAAAGCGATTATCCGGCTGAGGGCTCTTTAACAACCTCAGGTACCGGCCTGGAACTTTCAATCGGTCTGCTAAAGATTCTGGGATCTGGCAACGGCGGCAATTGGTCGGCCGTTACACCGTTTACGGTTCGCACGTGTGCCTTCACCTTAGCTGAAACGTACATCGTCACGCCAAACAAAAGAGCCATCGAAAACGCTCCGTCAAAGAAGCGCAGGAGCAGGGACAATAATAACATCGCACCGATCGCACCGCCCGAAAGAATGCGCACGCGCCCTTTACCGTTGATATACCTGGAGAGTTCAGATGGCCATTTGAACAGCCAAATGAAGTTATAAAACGGAATGTAGTGTCTGCCGGCCGCCTCACCGGCCGTGTATGGATAATGGTTGTGCGTTAGCTCGTTCAGTATCTTGTGGATGCGATGGACGCAGACCGTGTAGTAGATCCACCCAGCAATCACAATGAGCCTGAGGATAAGGTCTATTCCCCGCTCATCCAGGTCCAGGAGCACATACGCGATCTCGATCGTGAAGAAGGCGCCCGCAAACAGGAACCCAATCCAAACCCATGGAGGAGAACTCTTTGGTACCTGCTCAGTGGTGATATCTTTATCCGTGTCCATTATTGAGGTGAACATTTTGATTTCCTTTCAAGCTAAGGGGTGGGTAGAAAAGCTCACCGCGTTCCAGGTGATGCGGCGGAACGAAGGAAGCCGGGAGGTTCTCAACTAAACTTCAGCGGTGCACGGTTTCCGGAACCGTGGCGGGAACATTGACAAGTGGTTCATCAGCGTCGAACTGCCGTGTCCGATGAACACTTCCGTCTGACTCGAATATGTATGCCGAAGGCGCCTCGCGCATGATTATGTCTTGCAGGCGCATGAGGCCATATAGAAGTGCTTCGGGCCGCGGCGGGCAGCCGGGAATGTAAACGTCAACAGGAATGCAGCGATCGACACCCTGCATCGTCGAATAAGAGTCGAATGGTCCACCTGTTGAGGCACAGGCGCCCATCGCGATGGCCCACTTGGGTTCGGGCATCTGATCGTAGACGCGGCGAACCACGGGACCCATTTTAAGAGTAACGGTGCCGGCAATAATGATCAGATCACTTTGCCTCGGACTGGGCCGAAAGACTCCTGCGCCGAAACGATCGATATCGAACCTGCCGGCGCCCGTAGCAATCATCTCGATCGCACAACACGCGAGGCCGAAGGTCATGGGCCAAAGCGCAGACTTGCGCGCCCAATTCACGACCGGCGCGGCGATGTTAACCGTTTTGGCGCCCACCGTCCGTCGAATCGAGTTCATGATCGAGTCGACGGTGGTTAAGACAAAGCCCTCTTCGTGTTCAGCCATGGATCAGGCCCACTCCAGCGCGCCTTTGCGCCATGCGTAATAATAACCAACCACGAGAATCCCAATGAACACAAACATCTCAATCAACGCAAATTTCGTGAATGAGAAGTCGTCGCCCATGAAGATTATCGCCCAGGGGAGCAGAAAAATCGTTTCGACGTCGAAAATGAGAAACAACATCGCGACGATGTAATAACGTACGGTGAAACGCTCGTGCGCCTCAGTCGTCGGATCGATGCCGCACTCGTAAGGGCGCATCTTGCTCTTTTCGTACTTAATTGGCCGCAAAAACCTGCCGAGAATAATCGGCAACACGGGAAAGATCACAGCCACGCCGAAAAAAATCATTACCGGCCAGTAGGCTGTTATAGGACTGCCAACAGTTTCAGTTGTCGTCGTTGCTGCTTGAAGAAGCATGTACAGGACTGAATAGTAAAGGGCGCTCAAGAACATTGTCAACGACCCTCTCTCTGCGGCCCTCTGCGTATCTCGGCGTTCTCTGCGGTAAGGCTATGTCAACGCAGAGGCCGCAGAGATACGCTGAGGACCGCAGAGAAAAACTCAAATTAGGCCACTATCCTCTGTTCATATCAATGTAACTTCACAGCAAGGTCGATTTAAGATACCAGCCATATGCTGCCCTGTCTCAAGGCAATCCAAATAAAGTCGAACTTCAGCGAGGACCTAACGACCATGACGCTCTCGATTGGCAGTCGAATACTATTGATCCTAGCGCTCGTAATACTGACGTCTGCGCCCGCGGGCGCCCAGGAGTTGGTGAAGTCTTCCGCCAAGCCTCCCTCCGATCCGCCGGAAACGAATGTCGCGGAACGCGTGCGCCTGCTCGAAAGCGAGTTGGAACGTCAAAACAGTAAATTGGATCAGTTACAAAAGACGCTCATAGAGCAGCAGCAAACAATCCAGGCCTTGATCGAGAAACTCTCCGGTGAAAAGACTTCAGCAGTTGTAACAACTAAAGAAACTGAAACACCGCCAGCGCCCGCCGCTTCCACGGCCGCTGAACCGCAAACTCCGAACGTAGAACAACGACTCGCGAAAGTGGAAGGCCAGGTTTTGAAAATCGGTCCCGTGCGATTCAGCGGCGACTTTCGCGTGCGGTTCGATGGTACTTTCCGCAAGGCCACCGAGCCTCCGGATCCGCCGCTCGACCACGTTCAAAACGCGCGCGGTCGATATCGTCTGCGGTTGAACTTCGATACTGACATCCATCCCAACCTGAGCTTTCACGGTCAGCTCTCAACCGGGCCATTAAACAATCAGCTCTCAACCAACCAGGACTTCACCTCGCTCACGGTTCGCGCTCCTATTTCGCTGAGTGAAGCCTGGATCGAATATCGACCGACAAAATCGGTGCAGCTTCAGGCGGGACGTGTGCAAAACGTGTTCGCCGACAACTCGCGTTTTCTATTCGACGACGACGTTCGGTTCAACGGCTTCAACGAAAGATACGTCGCCTCATTCAAACCAAACGGCGCTTACCTCTCGAGTCTCGAACTGCGCGCCGGTCAATACATTCTTTCGAATCCCAACGTCGCTGTGATTGCACCGAATAGTCCGCTTGCACGCGCCGGTGATATCGTCGGAACCACCGGAAGATCGGCGACTCTCTTTCATCAGGGACTGCTCGCCAACCAAACGTTCAACAAGAAATGGAACAGTCAAATCGGCGGTGACATTCAACTCTACCGTCATCCCAATCACATTCAGCTTGGCTCGACGGCTGAGGGTTTGGTCCTGCTCGTACAACCCGGGATTGGCATCGCTCTCTCAGGACCACTGCCCGGAACCGGCAACGCCACGACGACTCCAGGCGGCGCCATGTACACTGCGCCGGGATTTCAAGTTGCCAGACTCACCTATCGCCTGAACTATGCAGGGTTCACCCGTGGCGATCACGCTTTCCCGATCACATTCAACGTGCAACTCGCCCGCAACGTAGCGACTGGTTTGAACGAGCGCGATGCCATGTTGGCGGCACTGCAAGTCGGGCGGATCACAAAACGTGGCGATACAGCGTTTCTCTACGTCTTCGCGATCAAAGGTGCGAACGCTATGATCTCCCAAGTAACGGATGACGATCTCGGGACAAACACGGGCGTGAACATCCGCACAAACCATTTTCGTTTCGAGTACGGCATCACTCGAAAAGTAACTTTTCAGAGTTTGTTGTTCGTGCAGAACTCACTGCGACGCAGTGGACAGTTTCCGAACTTCTTCGTGCCTGTGGGCGACTTCGCGCCGAGGACTTATCGCGTACAGCAACAGTTAGTGTTTACGTTTTGATCGATAGGCACAAAGAGGCACCCAAAGCACAAAAACTCAGACAGCAATTTTGTGCCTCTTTTGTGGGGTCTTCAATTGTTGTCTTTGCGCGGCAGAATTTTTGTTGCCAACGATTTGATACGCGACTCTTTCGGGGGCGGTGCATGCGAGATATTGCAATGGCCGCTCGGCTGGCTTCCGCTCGGATAAGTCATCCGGCTCCGCACCGGACAGTCCTGTTTTGCTAACAGACCACTCTCCGGATCGATCGTGACTGTAACAGTCTCTAACGCGGGTGTTGGTTCCGCTGTAATGCTGCCGGTGGCAGGAACTTCAGGCGCAGGCTCTTCTCGGTTTTGTTTTCGAGAGAGCTCGCCAACTTCCGCACGCGTGTTTGAATCAGGTCGCGTCGCACGCTCCTGCCCCACGTTGTCGGATTGCTCCGCCGGTTCCTCTTGTACTTGTACAGGTTGGTTGCGCTGTTGTAGCAAAGCTCTTGTAGTGACAGCAAACACAGCCACAAACACCAATATCGCAACCGCCATCCACTGCCTACCGCCTGATCGCCGTGAAGGTGCAGTGTGAGCACGCTCCGCCTGTCGCGGCGGCGGCGAAACAGGTCGCGGAGTTTTACCGGAGATCAATTGCTCGTAGGCCTGGTTGATCTCCTTCAACTTCTCCTGCGCCTTTTCCTGCAAACGCGGATCGTGAAGAAACCTGTCGGGGTGCCAAACCTTCGCAAGGTCCCGATGTGCTGCTTTCAGTTCCGCGTTTGAAACGCCGGGTTTCACTCCCAGCACTTCGTAGGCCTTAAGGTCTGCGCTCAAATTTTTCCTCTACCCAAGGATATGCGCCAGTTTCGAAACTCCTCGAAGCAGATCGTCAGCGCTGGGCACTGGGACGCCCATGTAGTGCATGACCGAAACTACAACGAGGCCAAGCGCCAGGCTCGTGACTACTGCTTTCAAAAGAGCGGCTCCTAACTGAGTCAGGAACGCCGAAACTGAGCGAAAATGTCGCCGGATTCTCATGTTTGATCCCCCCAGACGCTAGTCTGTCGGTTAAGCAAAACTGGTGAGTAACCGGGGCACCTACGCGATTAGCGCGGGCGTTTTGAGGACTGGGGCTGTCGGGGACGAGATCGAGGTAAAAGCCTCTGGGGCATTATTGCAAACCGCGAGGCGGGTTGACAACAATGTTTTTCACGGTCCCTTTGCGAAAAGAAATATTCTCCCGCAAAGGCGCAAAGAAAGCCCTAGAAACGCGGCAGCGCTTTGCGCCTTTGCGTCTTTGCGGGAGAAATCTTCTATTTCAAGCCTTGGGCAGATGGATGGTAAAGGTGCTGCCCTTGCCCAACTCGGACGTCACCGTTACTTCCCCGCCGTGCAGCAGCGCTAAATGCTTCACGATCGCCAGGCCAAGCCCCGTGCCGCCCAGGTCCCTCGACCTCGCGCGGTCAACTCGATAAAAACGCTCGAACAGTCGCTCCAGATGCTGCGCCGGAATTCCCTCGCCATCGTCCCGGACCAGAATCTTGTCGCGCGCGCCTGATTCGTAAGAGATCGTGACCGTGCCATGCTCACGACTGAACTTGATCCCGTTGTCTATCAAATTGGTGAGCATCTGTTCGAGCCGGCGAACGTCTGCATAAACCACCACTTCAGGCGCGACGTCATTTTTGAGAGTGATACTGTGCGAGGAAGCTTTGGCTGCCAACGACGCGCAAACATCCTCGACCATATCGTACAACTCGACCCGGGCGGCCCTGAGTTGCACGTTACCACCTTCGATTGCGGTCAACTCCAGAATGTCGTCGATCAGACCCTGCATGCGGAAGGCGTTCTTGCGAATGATCGAAAGAAAACGTTGGCAGCTCTCCGGATCTTCCGTTGCACCGGTCTCCAATGTTTCGACAAACGCGAGTATCGAGGTGAGCGGAGTGCGCAACTCGTGCGAGACGTTGGAAAGGAATTCCTGTCTGATCAATTCCAAACGCTCAGTGCGCGTGATGTCGAAGAAAACACCCAGCGCTCCTTGCGCGCCGTTCCCATTTGCGTTGCCAATCGGCACGACACGGAGATCAAACACCTGTCGCTCTGGTCCATGCGTTTCAACTTTGACGCCGCTGCGTTCAATGCCTTTTAGGCCGTCCAGAAACGCGCTGTAAATTGCGGGATTGCGCGTCAGCTCCGTGAGGCGTTGCGATTTCAGCGCCGGCAATGAAGGATTGAACAACTTGTGGGCCGCCGTATTTGACGCAACCACGCGCATATCTTTGTCGACGACCAACAAGCCTTCGCGCATGCCGCTCATCGTCGCTTCTAATAGTGAACGGAGTTCGAGGTTTTCCGGTGAGTTATCGCGATCGAGTTGTTGGACGGAAGAGGTCTTTGAGGATGAACGCCGTCTAAGCACTATCCAAACGATGGCGCCTAATACGATCAGGCTGCCGAGAAACACCAGGGCACTAAACAAGGGATCTGACATCTGAACAGCGTCATCCGTGTTTATCTGTGACGGCTGGAGCTGCCGCTGGAGTGCTGCAACCTACGAAACGATAACCAACACCCACAACGGTCTCGATGCAATCGCCGCATCTATCGAGTTTCTGGCGCAAACGCCGAATGTGAACATCAAGCGTGCGCGCATCGCCATAGTAACTGTAACCCCAAACACTATCCAGTAACTGCTGGCGCGTGACTACCCGGTCCGGGCTTCTTGCCAGTACTGAGAGCAGCGTAAATTCCTTGTTCGTGAGTTTTACTTTCACCCCATCGCAAGCAACTCTGATGTCGTCGAAATCGATCTGTAAGTGATCGTCTTCGTAAGTCTTTCCCATCGTTTCGTCAGCGCGGCGCATCACGGCGCGCACACGAGCCAAAAGCTCGCGCACTGAAAAAGGCTTGGTGATGTAGTCGTCGGCGCCGAGGTCGAGTCCCGTCACACGATCCGATTCAGAAGCTTTCGCGGTGAGCATGATGATCGGGGTGCGCCTTGTCGCAGGCTCGCGTCGCAATCGGCGGCACAACTCGATACCACTCATTCCGGGCAACATGAGATCCAGAATTATGAGTCGTGGTGATTCACGTTCGTTCAACGCCGCAGTGAGGCCCGCTTCTGCGGTGGGAGCAGTTACGGCCACCAATCCTTCACGCTCGAAGTTGTATTTCAAACTCTCAGCGATGTCGGCGTCATCCTCGATGATCAGGATTGGGCGGCTCATAAGCTAATTAGTGTGCTTGATAAATGCAGCCTCGGCCATGTAAACGGTCAGTTCGCAGATATCAGTCACGTAATCGCCGATTCTTTCAAGGTGCTTGGCCACGAACAACAGTCGCGCATCGCGAGTTGCGGTGGCGGGCTCAGTGACCATCAATTCAATCAGGCGATGGAACGTATGGTTGTAAAGGTCGTTGATTTCGCTGTCACTCTGAATGATCTCCCGAGCTCTAATCGGATCGCTCGAGGTGAAAGCGTCGAGAGCTCCACGCAACATGGTCAACGCATGCTCGGCCATGCGACTCAAGTCGGGCAGTGGCTTGAGTTCGGGTTCGTTATTCAGATCGATGGCTGTGCGCGCGATGTTGCACGCATGGTCAGCGATGCGTTCAAGAACCGGCGCCATTTTTGCGACCGATATAACGAAGCGCAGGTCGCGAGCGGCGGGCTGGCGCAGCGCGATGATGTCGATGCACTGGCGATCGATCGCGACCTCGAGATGATCGATTTCATCGTCGTGATCGAGCACTTGCTTAGCGACCTCGCTATCGCGTTCGCTCAGCGAATGCATTGCGCGCTCGAGCGCTTGTTCCGCCTCGCCGCCAAGCAGGAGAACGCGGTCGCGCAGTGAGCTCAGTTCGTCGTCAAGATGACGGTGTATATCCATAACTTTGTACTTCGTGCTTTGTGCTTAGTGCTTTGTACTTAGTGCATGGGCTCGGGCTAATACGAATGAAAAAAAATTCAAAGTACCAAGCACAAAGCTCAACGTACTACCCAAACCTTCCGGTTATGTAGTCTTCCGTCAGTTTTTCGTTGGGGGCCGTGAACATCTTGTCAGTCGCGTTAACTTCGATCAACTTGCCGAGGAGGAAGAAGGCCGTCGTGTCGGAAACACGCGCCGCCTGCTGCATGTTATGCGTCACAATCACGATCGTGTACTGCTTTTTCAAATCGAAGATCAACTCTTCGATCTTCGCGGTTGCGATTGGATCGAGTGCCGAAGCAGGTTCGTCCATCAATATCACTTCAGGACGGATGGCGAGTGCCCGCGCGATGCACAAACGCTGCTGCTGTCCACCCGAAAGACCAAACGCCGAAGTTTTCAATCGATCTTTGACTTCATTCCACAACGCGGCGTCCTTCAGAGCCTCTTCCACGCGGTCCGCCAACTCGGAATTACTGTTCGTGAGGCGGTTGATTTTCAAACCGTAGGCCACGTTATCAAAGATCGACTTCGGAAACGGGTTAGACTTCTGAAACACCATTCCAACTCTGCGTCGCAACTCGACCACGTCTGTTCCCGGTGCATAGATATCATGATCGTCGATCAATACCTGTCCATCTACGCGAGTCCCGGCCAGGACGTCGTTCATGCGGTTGAGAGTTCGAATGAACGTCAACTTGCCACAACCCGATGGACCGATGAAAGCAGTTACAACTCTCTCCTGAATGTCCAGCGAGATGTCGAATAGAGCCTGGTGGCTACCGTAATAGAAGTTTAGTTTGCGCACACTAATCTTCGTTGAAGCAACAGCTTCACGGGCGGCGCCTGAGTGTCCTGAGGATCGCGGCGCAGTCAAGCTCAATTCTGAAACGGGTACTGACATGTTCAGTTAAAGTCTATCCAAAGTGCCCGGTGATGTAATCCTCGGTCAGCTTGTTAGTTGGATTCTCAAACATCTGCTTTGTTGGAGAAACCTCAATGAGCTCTCCCAGATACATGAACGCCGTGAAATCGGAAACACGAGCAGCTTGTTGCATGTTGTGGGTCACGATGATCACTGTGACCCGGCTCTTCAATTCAAAAATCAGGTCTTCGATCTTGGCGGTTGCGATTGGATCGAGAGCCGACGTCGGTTCGTCAAATAGAAGCATCTCAGGATCGGTGGCAAGAGCACGTGCGATACAAAGCCGTTGCTGCTGTCCACCGGAGAGCGTATAAGCCGATTGCTTCATCCGATCCTTTACTTCTTCCCACAGTGCCGCAAGACGAAGAGACTGCTCGACCTGTTCCTCAAGCTCCTTACCTCTAACCCCTCTCAACTTCAAGCCGAACGCCACATTCTCAAAGATCGATTTTGGAAAAGCGTTGGGCTTCTGAAAAACCATGCTCATGCGCATGCGCATTTCGAGTGGATCAGTTTCCGGTCCGATCAGATTGATGCCGCTCGGCTGGAGAATGATTTTTCCTTCGTAACGCGTTTCCGGATACAGGTCATGAATACGATTAAAGCAACGCAAAAGCGTGGACTTTCCACAACCGGACGGTCCTATGATCGCTGCTACCTGGTGGGCAGGAAACAAGAGGTTGATATTCTTGAGTGCCTGCACCTTGCCATAGAAAAAGTTCAGCTCGCTCACCTCAGCTTTGGCTTCGTGCTGAGGGGCTAACTCATGTCCCTGCGGACGGGCACCAACTTGATCCTTAGTCGTAATCATTTGCTCGCGCAGCGGACCCTGTTCCTGCTCTTTTTGCATTCCTAAAGCGGCTACCACTTGATTCTCTTTCGCACTCTGTACCGAATAATTATGGCAATCGCATTCAGAGACAAAGTCACGACAATTAATATCAACCCAGCTCCAGCCGCATTAACAACAAAGGCCTGATCCGGCCGCGAGACCCAGTTGAACATCTGAATAGGCAGAACCGAAAAAGGCGACCACAACCACGCCAAAGAGATGAACGGCGGTTGCGACTGTACTGGCAGAGGAGGCAGGAAGGCGATGAACGTCAGCGCTCCGATGGTTATCAACGGCGCCGTTTCGCCTATGGCCCGCGACAACGCAATGATGATCCCGGTCATCGTGCCACCAACCGAGTAGGGCAAGAGATGATGCCGTACAACCTGCCATTTCGTGGAACCAAGCGCGTAAGCCGCTTCGCGAATTCCCTGCGGAATTGTGCGCAACGCCTCACGCGTCGCCACGATCACGATCGGTAAGATCAAAAACGCCAGCGTCAAACCTCCAGTCAAAATACTTTGCCCTAATCGAAATGTGTAGACCAACAGGCCCAACGCCATCAGGCCATAGATGATCGACGGAACGCCGGCAAGGTTCGCGATGTTTATCTCGATAAGGTTTGTCAGCCAATTCTTTCGTGCATACTCCTCCAAATAAACACCCGCAGCCACTCCCAGTGGAACTGCTGTAAATGCAGTCACCACCATGATCAGAAGGGTGCCTACCCACGACGACAAAATGCCCGCTCTTTCAGCAAACCGCGACGGAAACGATGTCAGAAACGTTAGGTCGAGCCGGGTCGCTCCATCGATCAAGAGATCAACCAGCAGCGCACCGAGGGTGACGATTCCGACGAGCGTGCAAACGATTCCGATGATGTTAAAAACGAAGTCCTGCCGTTTCCGCTTCGCTATGATCTGTTTGAAGTCGCTCACCTAGTACGCCTCTCTGAAACGCTTCCGCAACACGTAGCCGAGAATATTGAATGCGAGCGTCATGAGAAAAAGTGTGATCCCGGCTGCGAAGATCGACTGATAGCCAATACTCCCGTGCGGCAAATCACCGAGACTAACCTGAACTATAAAGGCCGTAATTGTCGCTGCCGGTTCCCTTGGATCAATCGTCAGATTCGGCTGCATGCCCGCAGCGATGGCGACGATCATCGTCTCACCAATAGCGCGCGAAATGGCAAGTATGTAAGAAGCAACGACGCCCGATAAAGCTGCGGGGTAAACTACCTTCAGGGCCGTGATGATGCGGTTAGCACCCATCGCGTAGGCGCCTTCGCGTAACGACATCGGCACCGCTCGCATCGCATCCTCGCTGAGCGAACTCACATAGGGAATGATCATGATTCCCATCACAACACCAGCGCTCAACATGTTGAATGTGGGTAAGTTTGGAATTAACTTCTGTAGCAACGGCGACATAAACTGCAAGGCGAAATAGCCATACACCACCGTTGGAACGGCGCTAAGAAGTTCCAATGCAGGCTTGATTACTTCCCGAACGGCACTCGGAGCAAATTCACTCAAATAGATCGCGACGATAGTTCCAATTGGGAGTGCGACAGCAAGTGCGACTGCGGTCGTCACCATCGTTCCCGCGACGAGCGACATGATGCCAAAGTGTGGGTCAGCGAAAAGTGGTGTCCAAAGCGGATCGCTTATGAACTGCCAGAACGAAACATGCGAGAAGAATGTTGAGGACTCATAAAGAAGTGTCCCAACAATTCCGACTGTGATTGCGACTGAGGAAAACGCAGCTAGAAACAGGAGCGCTTCGATAACGCGCTCCTTCACGCGAGACAAGCGACGTGCCCGAGCGGAACCACCGCCGGAAGCTGGTGCCGAAACGTCGGCAGCAAGCGCAGTTGGGTGCGCGAGCATTGGAATATCTTTCATCGCTTCTAATCGCTCGCCTAAGCTTTGGGGGGTCTCTTGAGAATTTCTTCCACCGGCAAGCCGACCTCCGGAATGCCTCCGAAGCCTGTGCCAGTTTGCAAAGTGCGAACTCGTTCCGTGGCCATTTGGTAGGCAGTATCAGGTAACGGCAGATACTTAACTTCCCTTGCCAGCGTTGGAACGTTTTTCAGGTAGAAATCCACGAAGTCCTTGACGGCTGGTTTGTCTAATGACTTACGACTTATGTAGACGAATAGCGGGCGTGACAGTGGATTGTAAGTGCCGGCCAGAACATTTTCCGGACTCGGCATCACTGGCCCCTGAACCTTGTTTTTCTCCCACTCGATCCCAACAGCTTTCATCCTCGTGCTATGCGGAGCAAAATAAGCGTAAGGGATATAACCCAAAGCGTATTTATTGCCTTCCACCCCCTGGACCAGAACGTTGTCGTCCTCACTTGCGGTGTAATCACCGCGGCTGGCTTTCGGTTTGCCGCAGATGGCTTCAGTAAAGTAGTCGAAAGTACCGGAATCAGCGCCCGCGCCGAAGAGTGCGATCTTTTCATTCGGCCATTCGGGACGGATCTGGTTCCAGTGTGTGATTTTTCCCTGCGCTTCGGGTTCCCAGATTTTTTTCAGTTCTGCAACGGTCATCGAAGTAACCCAGTTGTTCTGGGGATTCACGACCACTGTGAGCGCGTCGAAAGCTATGGGCAGTTCAATGTATTCGATACCGCTAGCTTTCGCTTGGGCCATCTCTTCCTGGAGAATTGGACGCGAAGCATTAGAGATATCGATCTCCCCTCTCACAAACTTCTTGAACCCTCCGCCAGTGCCGGAGATGCCTACCGTAACGTTTACCTTGCCTTGTTTTTCCCTTTGGAATTCCTCCGCTACAGCCTCGGTAATGGGGAACACCGTGCTGGATCCATCGATCTTGATTACAGCAGCTTCACCTGGTCCGGTCGTGGTACTACTGCCTCCGCCACCGCAGGCACCTAAGACTGCGCAGACTGTGACAAGTGCAACCGCTACTTTGAAAGTAGACACCATGATTCTCTCCTGATAGTTAGCTGTTATTCGCGCGGAGCTGTTGTTCGCGCGAAATCGTAGAGGCCGGATGTTACATTCGCCTGAACTTCACCTGAACACTCTGTTAACCTGCTCAATTCTTCGCTTGCTCGACCCTGGGCGTGATCAGCCGGTAGCCGACATTGACCATCGTTTCGATCTGCAGCCCAAACTCGGCGAGCTTTGCACGGAGGCGGTAGATATAAACGTGAAGACTTTCGGAATTGAGCGGCTTGTTACTGCCCCAAACTGAGCTCCAAAGCTCGTCGGCTGTGACGATGCGGTTGGGTGTGCGAACCAGCCGCGAGAAGATCAGAAACTCCGTGCGGGGAAGCTTTATCGGAACGCCCCCGCACGAGACGTAGTAGTTCTTGTGTTCTACTCGCAGAAAACCATCGTCGTAGATGTCATCCGGCAATTGAGTTTCCGTTCTTAGCTCAGTAATCGACATCTCCTTCAACGACATAAACCTCACCTCCCAGTAGGTCAACGTTCAGAGTTCAGCCCTTAGACTGCTGCTTTCGCAGACAAGCTAAAGCTTGAACTCTGAACAGTACTCGACACTAAAACTTAAACTTCGCTCTGAACTGCATCACGCGAGGACCACCCACCGTCGTCGTAATCCGGCCGAAATCCGGACTGCCCAATTCGAAATCAGGCGATGCGAAGTTCGCGCGATTGAAGACATTGAAGATGTCCCAGCCAAACTCGAGGCTCGTGGTCTCACTGAGTTTTGTGCTTTTCAGGATTCCAAAGTCAAAGCGGGATTGCGCCGGTGCTCGCAATACGTTCCGACCCAGGCTGCCGTTTTGACCAAGTGGCGAGCACAGAACATCCCGATTGAAAGCATCTTCGGTAATGTCACTGCCCTGCCGGCGCAGCTCATCCAGCGAACCACACAGGCCCGGCCTTCCAAAACCCAACCGGTACAACCCACCGGAACCACGCACGAGATCGGCATACTGCGCAGCCGTCTGCACTTCCGGTTCTGGCGCGAAGATGCTGTACGGCGTTCCCGTTTGAGCCTGGAAGAAACCAGACAATTGCCAACCCGTGAAGGCCTTGCTGTTGGAGCCAAAACTCGGAATATCGTAAACAAAGCTGAGACTGAAACGATGTGTACGATCGAAGTCAGAGACAGCACGATTGGCCTCGAGGTTTCGCAAATCACCCTGAACCACAAAACCGGTGTTCGGCACGTCAGGTTTACCCGAGCCCGCAGTACTGCCGGGATCTGTAGAACTGGTGTCGATTGACTTGGCCCAGGTGTATGAAGCATTGAAGTGCAGGCCACGAGACAAGCGTTGGGTAAGACCAAACTGTGCGCCGTGGTATGTTGACTCTCCGTTTGACCGAAGGATTAGAGCTTCCGGGACGTTGAAGCCGAGTACAGGTACGCGTGCCTCAAAGTTGATTACCTGCCCGCCGCCGAGCGTGCTTCCTGAGCACGTAATTGCATTAGCCAGATTCAAATCACGTGGCGCACCCGCAACACCGGAAAGCACTCCACCGGCGCAAGTGGCAGTGCCGCCCACGCGGAAAGGATTAGCAAACCCGAACGCTCGGCCCAATCCCCGCTCGCGCGCGGTCGAACCTGTGTTGAGTGGTCCATTTGGCGATCCTGCCGCAACGTAAACCTGATTGAATCTTTCGAAGATGTGATCGGGTGTTGAAGGATCGTTCAAATCAAAACCCTGATTAAACGCGAGCGCCTGAAGCAGGTTCTGTCCCCTGGTGTGAACGTACCGGGCTTCGAACATCAGGTTCTTCGTCAATTCGTATTGCACGCCCAAATTGAGCTGGTGAACGAAAGGCGTTTTCAAGTCCCGATCGATCGCGCGAAACTCAAACGTCTCGGCTATGTTGCCTGCGGGCGTGACGTTTAGCCGTGGGTCGCGGGTAATACCCGTGTTATCGCGAATCACGTAAGAACCACCGGCTCCCGCCGTACGCATGACTCTAAATGGCAGCCATGAGCTGAGCGGCAGCTCCGTTTTTTGTTGCGAGAAAGCGCTGGTAATCGGTACGTTGCCGTTTGGCACGGTGATTTCGATTTCACGAAGGAACGGATAGTTACTGAAGATGGTGTTGATAAAGGCTGCTGACGGTCGATCGTAGAACACGCCATAACCGCCACGAATGACCACCCGGTTCCCACCCAACGGCGAGTACGCGAATCCGATGCGAGGCGCAAAGTTGTTCAGGTCCTGACCACGAAGAGTGTGATTGTTTGCAGCGCGAGTGGTTGCAGCGATCGCTCCGTTGACGTTTGCGAGACCGGTGTTCTGAACATTTGCCGGAACAATAAACCCAGGTGACGGACTGTCGCAAAGTGACAGTGAACCGCCCGTCTGCGTGAAGCATGATTCAAAGCTATCGAAATCGAAATTGCCGATGCGGCCTTGTTTCTCTGTGGGCCACATAAACAATTCATATCGCAGCCCCAGATTCAGGGTGAGGTTTCGAGAGACTTTCCAGTCATCAGCAATGTAAGCGCTGTAGTCCCGGAAGCGGAAGCTCTTCTCGGTGATGCCGAATTGTGTATCGGCCTCGGTTGCGTTTCCAGTCAGGATTTGCGTGATGCTGTCGAACTTTTCGAATTCGGTAGCCTGCTCTTCAGGCAAACTCGAATCGTAACGGTGGCTTTTGAAATCTCCACCGAAACGAAACGTGTGGTTATCTCTGATCCACGTGACATTGTCCCCAATGCTAAAAGTCTGCTGTTTCCTTTGGTTGAACGAATCGTTTGGCCCGCCAAAAGAAAACTGCGAAAGATTTGTACCTGGTCGCCCAATGAAATGACCGAGGCGGCGTGTACCGGGGCTATCGTCGAAAAGCAATGCAGGGTTACCGATGCCAAGCGCCTCGCTCGTCAACTCCTGCGACAGGAAGGGCTCGTCAAGCGTGCGCGTATTGTTCAGGGAGAAATACCCGAAGACAAATTCATTAATAAAGGTTGGTCCAAAGACGTGTTGGTCTGAAATCGCGAGCGTCCGGTTGCGATCGGCGCGTCGTAATACAAACGGAGAAATCAAGCTCGAAGGATCAGGGAAAGAATCCAATGCCGGGAAGTTGCTGAAGAAGAACGTTCCGGTCAGCGTATTGTTCTTGCTGAGACGACCGTCGAGACGTGTGGTGAACTGATGTTGCTCAAACTCCGAGGGTCGCACGTTCAACTGCTGAACGAGCGGGTTGTCTTCAAACAGAGCCCGGTTAGTCACCGGCGCAGTGCCGAATTGGAAGGCGCGAGTTGTAATTAACCCCGTCGGTGTTCTGTTGGCACGATCAACCGGGATTATGCGCCCACCTGCGCGAGGCGCCGCCCAAATGAAATCTCCGGTGGCCGGGTTCCGCAGGTTGAGTAGCTGAACAGCTACAGGAGAGATATCGGCCGCAGTCAAACACCCAGCGGGCAAAGGACTGCCGGCGCATACCGCTGCAAGCTGCTGCGAGATCCGGAACTGATCCCGCGCCTGGTTGAACGCATTCGCAATAGCTTGGGCGGAACGGTCCGCGCCGAGAAGAGTCAGCGCCAGGGGTGTTACTGATGTACTTCGTGCTGTCGGCACAAAACCGGTGATGGCGTTGGTATATTGGTAGCCACCAAAGAAGAAGAACCTGTCTTTGACGATTGGACCACCAACCGTGAATCCACCCTCATTGCGTCGCGCCTTGGGCCGATCGATTCCTTCCTTATTGAAGAAGAAGTCATTGGCGTTGAGCTTCTCGTTTTGCAGGTAGTAGTAAACATTACCACTGAACCTGTTAGCTCCTGTTTTCGTGACGAGTTGAAAATTGCCGCCACCGGAGCGACCGGTTGACGCGTCGTACATACTCGTCTGCAACTTCACCTCTTGCAGTGTCTCAGGAGCAGGCGCGATGTTGTCATTGAGCGAGCCCTCATTACTTGTAATGTTCGTCGCATCCACTCCGTTGAAGAACAGGCTGGTGCTGGTGGTGCGGGTACCGTTCACCGAAGGCGACTGGTTGCCGTTGCCATTCGTTAGTACCGGCGAGAGTTCGGTGTTTACTCCGGCTTCAGTTGATAGTAGTTGAGTGAAACTGCGAGTCGAGGTTGGCACTTCAACAAGCTGCTCAGAAGAAAGTTGCCGGGCGACAGCAGATGTCTCGGGCGTGATGAGTGCGGCGCCCTCCGTGATGTTGATTACTGCTCCAATTTCACCCACGTCGAGTTTGTCTTCCAAACTTCGAGGCACACTTGCTTCCACTTCAACACGATCGCGAACTAGCTTTTTGAAGCCCGTGGTCTCGTAGGATACCTCGTAGGTTCCAACCGGCAGTCCAGGCATGGTCCAATGCCCGTCCTCGCCACTCGTGGCTGTTCGTGTGGCTCCTGTTCCCAGGTTTTTAACCGTGACGCTGACACCGGGCAAGTTAGCACCGTTCGGGTCTTTAACGACGCCCGTTAAGGTGCCCACGGTTCCGGATTGCGCGACGATTACTAACTGAAAAATGCAAAACAATGTCAGCGTGAGTAGAAGTGAAAAAGTCGAGCGTGATCGCACAATAGCGTACAAGTTCATACTGGTTCTCCTGTAGATAGTTGGCGCGGTTATTTAGGTAAACAGATGGCCAAGCTACTGACTGGAGGTTAAAGACCAGTGAATATCGCCTTAAATGTTTGTTAATGAGATGAGCGTAGGCAGGAAGTTCTTGGCGCTCTTTGCGGGAAACATTCTTCTCTGTTTTATGAGGTGAGTTAACTTCGAATTAACATGAACGTAACTTCCAAAACTTAGGATAGCTACTCCTCAACAAAAAACTTCGGGCTCCAGAGATTCCGTTGAATTATGGCCATTTCTAATGAACTTAGCAGCGAGATAGCTGCCGCAATTCTGGCTGAAAAGAAAACCCCGCAAGAACTCCACCAGTTGAAGGAGATTATCTTGCAGGTTCACTCTACTCTTCAAAAGATGTCGAACGAGGCACGCGCAGACTCTCGTTCTGAGGGCAAACCACCAACGAGGGCAGCGTCCCAAACCAACCAGTAACGTTTTGTTTTCGCAGATGTGCCGTTGTCCTGATCAAAACCCAGCCGAACAAACCTGCTGATGAGATTGCTGTCATTCTTGACGGGCAAGAAACTAAAGAAATAACTGTTTCTTACCGGCAGGCCTAACTCCCGGCGCATTACATTAATATGTCCTTCACAATCGCCCGCGGTAGTATCCTCCTGCGGATCTTCAGAGTTTTCTACTACGTGGTCTATTTCATGAAGCACGGCCCAACCAACATCGAAAGCGGCCCGCGCTTGCTTGTCGCCAGTTACCTGCCGGAAATCAGCAAAGTCGAGTAAAACGACGTACACCTCTGCACGAGGATCTGTCTCTAACCTCCCCAAAACGACCTGACAAAAAACTACATCCTTTCGCGAGCTCGCGTCTTCAAGAAGAATCACACGTTTGCCGTCGAGTGTTCTATCGATCAGTTCGCGGGCGCTTTTGGATCCTTCTCGTGGGCCCGCGTTGCCGATCCGCAGTGCGCCGTCGGTGTCAAAACTGAGCCCGCTCCAACCAGTAATGGTTCGTAATCGGCGCGCGAGTTCGTCGCGATTTGCTTTCGAGACGTTATCACGAACGACAACGTTGCCGTTGGTCGAGGCATAAATCGGAAAGGCCGAAACGATCAGCACCATCACAAGCTCGCACACCTGGAGGGCTTTGAGAGAAAAGGAGTGTGTTCTGGGGTCCATCGAATCGTTCCTCCCAGATAATCACCGGCGTAGTCGTTTGTGGCGTGCGTCGGTTCAGGCTTCCATGTCGCCGTTAGGGGACAGCGTCTTTGCGAGCGATGTTACCAAAATGTTAACCGAGTGAGTACACAAAAGTTTTACTTTGCGATCAAACTGAACGATGCCTGAGCGTGGTCTGAATTCTCGATTGTCAAACTTAACGGGTATTTAATCTCGTAGATATGAGAACGTAACTCACGAGGATTATCGTCGGCCGAAATCAAGTAAGTGTTGAAGGAAGTGTGACGATGAACCAAAGTCTAGGAAAGAAAGAGCAGAACTTCATGGTCCAGTGTATCTGGTGCGGGTCGAAGATTCGCGACGACAAGGAAGAGGAAGCGAACGGCGTGTGTTTGAAGTGCTTCTATCAGATTCTAAGCAACCACCTGCGTGCGCAGAAGAGAACTGTGTATGGCGAGTTTGTAAGCGATCGATAGGCAAAGGTTTCAATCCCCGGTTAACTCCTCCGGAGTTGTAAACCACTCAAGAGTTCCCTCACCAGTCCTCACCTCCCTCCAACTCTCACTATCAAACTTGATCTTTGCTAGAGCACAGGTCGGCATACGTCGAGCTTCACCCGTAAGAAATACAAGCAACTCTTCGAAGCCGGGATTGTGGCCGATCAGGATCGCCACCTGCTTGTCGTCGGGGATCTCTGAGACAACTTGCGTTAGATCGCGCCGAGAAGCTTCGTAGATGCGCTCGTCGAAGCGCTCCTCAACACGTAGCTGCGAATTCTGCAACACAAGCTCTGCTGTTTCACGTGTTCTCAAAGCAGGAGAACAAATCAACAAAGGGGCGCTTAGCTTCTCCGAAGCCAGTCGTTTGCCAATTTGCTGAGCAGCCTCTCTCCCGCGATCGTTGAGTGGTCGATCAAAGTCGCGCAAAGAGGCGTCGTTCCAGCTCGACTTCGCATGGCGCAACAGATACAGAGTTCTCATTTACGGTGTTCGGTCCTGCCTGCTAAGAGATCGAGGGCGTGGGGAAGCACGGGGGCAATAACTACAAAGCTTTCTTTAACTGCTTTGGGTGAGCCGGGAAGGTTTACGATCAACGTGCCGGAGCAAACGCCGCAGACACCTCGCGAAAGCATTGCCATTGGGGTCGCTTTGAGTGTCTCAGAACGGATCGCTTCAGCGATGCCGGGCGCTTCGCGTTCGATTACACGTTGTGTTGCTTCGGGAGTGTTGTCGCGTGGTCCAAGGCCGGTGCCGCCAGTGGTGATGATTAGATTTACGTCAGTACGCTCCGCAAACTCACGCAACGTTTGTGTGAGTGGATCGAGATCGTCGGAGAGAATTTTGGTTTCAACGATTTCGATGCCGAGGTCAGTGAGTAGCTCAACGAGCGCGGTCCCGGATGCGTCTTGACGCTCACCGCGTGAGCAAGCATCGCTGGCTGTGATAACTACGGCCCTAATTGACATGATTCACAAGATTTTTCAGGATTTACAGGATACATCTTGTAAAATCTTGTAAATCCTGTCGAATCGTTTCCCTGGAATTAAGAGACATTGCCGACTGCCAATTGCATTCCATGAAGTTCTTGTAGCGAATGCACGTTTGGAGGGCTTTGCGACGCGCATGCGGCGATGGCTTCGACAAGCGCCTGCGCGCCAGTCATCGTCGTCACGCACGGCACACCGTATTGCAACGCAGCGCGCCGGATCGCCTGTTCGTCGAAATGCGACGCACGCCCAAGCGGTGTATTGATCACCAGGGAGATCTCGCCCTTCTTTATGTGGTCCACGATGTTGGGCCTGCCTTCGTTAACCTTGAAAACATTCTCGACATTCATTCCCACTTCGAGCAGCCGAGCTGCTGTGCCGAGCGTTGCGACCACACTGAAACCCAAACGAGCCAACTTACGCGCGAGCAAAACCGCCGCCCCCTTGTCAGCGTCGTTAACACTCAGAAACGCTTTCCCTGCGGCCGGCAAACTCAAACCCGTGCCCATCATCGCTTTCGCGTAAGCCTCGCCAAACGTATCTCCAATCCCCATCACTTCGCCCGTCGAGTGCATCTCGGGACTCAGGATCGGATCAACTCCAGGAAACTTAGCAAACGGAAACACCGGCGACTTAATGAAGAACCGGTTCACGCTCAATTCTTCCGGCAATCCAAACTCTTCAAGCTTTCGTCCGGCCATAACCAGCGCTGCGATTCGTGCGATCGGAACGCCCGTAGCTTTCGAAACGAACGGAACAGTACGGGACGCGCGCGGATTCACTTCCAGCACATAAACCCGATGGTCCTTGATGGCGAATTGAATGTTCATCAGTCCACTCACTGACAACGCCTTCGCAAGCTTCTTCGTGTAATGCCGCATCGTCTCGAGATGCTCCGGAGCGATGCGCAGCGGAGGCAACACGCATGACGAGTCGCCGGAGTGAATGCCTGCTTCCTCGATGTGCTCCTGAATGCCGGCAATCACGCAGGCGGTGTCGTCCGCGAGTGCATCGACATCAAACTCAGCCGCCTGCTCCAAAAATTTATCAATTAGAACGGGACGATCCGGTGTGAAGCCAACCGCGTTGCGCACGTACGTCTCAAGTGCTTCCTGATCGTAGACAATCGCCATTGCACGACCGCCGAGAACGTAACTCGGCCGCACCAAAACCGGATAACCAATCCGCCGCGCGACTTCTCGCGCTTCTTCAACCGAGGCGGCCATACCGTTGTCAGGCTGCGGTATGCCGAGTTCCTTCAGTAGCGCTCCGAATCGCTTGCGATCCTCCGCGAGGTCGATCGAATCAGGAGAAGTGCCGATCACTTTCACTCCAGCTTGCTGCAAACGCATCGCGAGATTCAAAGGTGTCTGGCCGCCAAACTGAACAATCACACCTTCTGGTTTTTCAACGTTAACGATGTTCATGACGTCTTCGAACGTGAGCGGCTCGAAGTAGAGACGATCCGAAGTGTCGTAATCAGTCGAAACCGTTTCCGGGTTGCAGTTGACCATGATCGTCTCAAAGCCGGCTTCGTGCAGAGCAAACGTAGCGTGGCAACAACAGTAGTCGAATTCGATTCCCTGCCCGATCCGGTTTGGACCAGAACCCAGGATCATGATCTTGCGGCGATCAGTCGGCGCTGCTTCGTCTTCGCTTTCGTAAGTCGAGTAAAGATACGGCGTGTGAGATTCAAACTCGGCGCCGCACGTGTCCACACGTTTGTAAACTGGAACGATTCCCAAACTCTTCCGGTACGCGCGCACTTCATCCTCGGAACGCCCGGTCAGGTAAGCGAGCCGGCGGTCCGACAACGCCACTTCCTTAAACGCCCGCAACTCGTCAGCCGAGATGTCTTCGAGCTTTGCGCCCTCGACGTCGCGCTGAATATTCATTACCTGTTGAAGTTGATCGAGAAACCACGGATCGATACGCGAGAGACGGTAGATTTCAGAGATGGGCCAGTCGTGTTGCAACGCATATGTGATATACGAGAAGCGTTGCGAGTTTGGCCGTGCGAGTTTGCGCTGCAACTCATCGTTCGAGATGTCTTCCAGTCGCAGAGGCTTGACGGCTTCGAGTGAGCGCAATCCTTTGAAGAGCGCCTCTTTGAAGGTCCGGCCGATCGCCATCACTTCGCCAACCGATTTCATTTGCGTTCCCAACACGTCTTCCGCTTCACGAAACTTCTCGAAGTCCCACTTGGGAATCTTCGCGACGACATAATCGATCGTTGGTTCAAATGAAGCCGGAGTTTTGCGCGTGATGTCGTTAGGAATCTCGTCGAGTGTGTAACCAATGGCGAGTTTTGCAGCAATCTTGGCGATCGGGAAACCAGTCGCCTTCGAAGCGAGCGCGGACGAACGCGACACGCGCGGGTTCATCTCAATGATGCGAATGTCGCCGTTCTCAGGGTTAACTCCAAACTGAATATTAGAACCGCCAGTCTCCACGCCGACTTTTCGAATCACACGAATCGCCATGTCCCGCAGCAACTGATACTCGCGGTCAGTCAGAGTTTGCGCGGGAGCAACAGTGATCGAATCACCGGTGTGCACGCCCATCGGATCGAAGTTTTCTATCGAGCAGATGATCACGACGTTGTCGGCCAGGTCGCGCATCACTTCGAGCTCAAACTCTTTCCAGCCGAGGATCGATTCCTCAATCAACACCTCGTGGATCGGCGAAGCCGCAAGACCGCCGCGAATGATCTCTTCAAACTCTTCGGGGTTGTAGGCAGTGCCGCCGCCAGTTCCGCCGAGCGTAAACGACGGCCGAATGATCGAGGGATAACCCGTTTTGGTGACTATCTCTTTTGCTTCATCCCACGACTTCGCGAAACCACCACGAGGCATCGCCAGTCCTGCCTCGTCCATCGCCTGCTTGAAGAGCAGACGATTCTCAGCGACTTTGATCGCGTCGCGATTCGCTCCGATCATTTCAACGCCGTACTCACGAAGCACGCCGGCATCGTCGAGCGCGATCGCAAGGTTAAGAGCCGTTTGCCCGCCTACCGTCGGCAAGAGCGCGTCAGGACGTTCGCGACTAATTATTTCCGTGATTGAAGCGACTGTGAGTGGTTCGATGTAGGTGATGTCCGCGGTTTCAGGGTCGGTCATGATCGTCGCTGGATTGGAGTTGACCAGCACGATCTCATAACCTTCCTGCCGCAGCGCTTTGCACGCCTGCGTTCCGGAGTAATCAAACTCACACGCCTGACCGATCACGATCGGACCGGAGCCGATGATCAGGATCTTGTGTATGTCAGTGCGTTTCGGCATTAAACGTTTAGACCAAACCTTCGATAGTCACCACCATCCATCACCACTTTCGTGCACATCTCGTAAAGACGACTTCGTAGTCGAGATCCAATTCGATCTTCCAAGACCTGCTCTTTTTCTGAGCGACGCTCGTCCGAGTAATTAGTAGTGAATATAGTTAATTTATTGTCGTTGTATCGTTTGTTAATGATTTGATACATGGTGTCGCGTACCCAATCAGTGGGGACGGTCGCGCCGAGTTCATCCAGCACGAGCACCTCGGTTTGATAAATCGGAGCCAGGACTTTCAGCTCAGACGATTTGGAGATTGGGTTATAGGAATCCTGAATCTCTTTTAGCAACGCACCGAACTCGGAAAAGACACCGGCAAATCCTTTTTCAATCAATCCTCTGATAATCGCAACCGCGAGGTGGGTCTTGCCCACTCCAGCCGGCCCCGTAAACAACAGCCCGCGATCTACCGCAGGGTATGCGTTTACTAAATTCTGAGCGCGGAGCAACGCCTGATCCTGCGAGCTACCAGCGGCACTCTTAAAATTTCCAAACGTACACGCGGCGTAGCGTCGCGGGATACGCGCGGCGGTCAGCAACTTTTTAAAGCGATCGGGCCGCCGGCAGGGACAAAGAGTCGCGCCTTTCACCGGATCGAGTTTAGTCCCGGTGCCGAAGCATTCTTCGCAGACCTCTGTGTTCCCCGTCTCGCGGAGCTCGCCTTCGTCTATCACTTATTCACCTAAGTTGAAACGGTAAACCTTTTTCATAATACCTTATAATGCGTTTAGCAGTAACGGATGACTAAGTTTTACCATCAACCCGGCGCTCGGTTCTGTGGGAGACTTTCAAACTATATGAGTTTGTGGCAATCGTTGCTGAGAAAACTCGGCTTGCACAATGTGCGGGCGGAACGCCATCCGATTCGCGTTTTTCTGCTTGACGATGACAAGCGGCGCCATCGCTGGTTCACGGCTCGCTTCAAGGGCGACTTTATCGACATTGCGAACAACGTGAAAGAGGCGCAGCAGTTATTGAGCGCGAGTTCGTACGACGCAATTTTTCTCGATCACGATCTACATCCGGAGCATTACAACGCGGATTCGACGGACGACGAAAGGACCGGATACGCCGTGGCGCTTTGGCTCTGTTCAAACCCGGAACTTCAGCGTGCGTCAACGATTCTGGTTCACACGAGGAATGCCGATGGAGCAATGCGGATGGTGGGCGAGTTAAGGCGTGCCGGCCGCAGCGCGGACTACGTTCCCTTTCCGATGCTGGCGGAACGAATTAAGAGTTACTGGAGCCGCTAAGACAAACAGCCACAAAAAAGCACAAAAGGCACAAATAATGCTCGTAACTCAGCTTGTGCTTTTTGTGCCTCTTTGTGGCTGTGATACGCGGGTTATCTAATTTTTCTGCGCGCTTTTAACCCAAGTCCCAAACCGAGCAGGCCGCTTGCCAGCAACGTCATGGTCACCGGCTCAGGTATTTCCCGAAAGTCGTATCTAAGGCTACTAGGGGCAAAGAACGATACACCGTTCTGATTCTCAATAAAATCGAATGCAGCTTTGGCAAACCCTACACCGACGAGTTCCGTCACACTGAATACCTCAGTCGTGCAGGCCGCATCAGAGCAGCCTCGTATGGTGCCTGTAAAAGTGAATGGAGGCTCTACCTGGACATTAATCGAGTTATCCGGCAAGGCAGGCAACACAATGGGCTGGACGACAAAGCTGAACTCACCGAAGAAAAAGATGTTGTTGAAAGTGGTGCCGTTGATGGTCGCACTTCCCATGCCCAGATTCGGTCCGATTATGCTGCTGATGCTTATCGGAGTGTCGCTGGGACATAGCGAACAATTTGGAGCGTTGCTGGTAGCAGCTCCGGTTGCAGTTATCGAAAAGTTAGGCCCGAGTAATATGTAATTAGTGCTCGCGCCGGAAATTCCGGCAAAGAGCTGACCGCCGTTGAGTGGGATAGGATCGGCCTGGACGGACGGTGTGATGAAGAGCATCACAAGAGCGCATAAGGCAAAAGCTAGTCTGGGCATGGGAGTCCCCCTTAATCCGCTGGAATTAGTAAACCGACATTAGTGCGAACTCAGTACGCAATCACGCGCCGGTGGGGAGAAATGGATCGAGAATATGACGGACCTTATATCACAGGAGAGAACGGTTGGGAATATTGAATGACTCCGAGTGTTGGAGGGGTGGCTCAATTCTGGAAGAAATTAGATAAGGTCGACTTCTCTGCTTTGAATTCTCCGTGCTTATGCTTCTTTGTGGCTAAGTCTATGGTGGCCAGGACGGAATCGAACCGCCGACGCCGGCCTTTTCAGAGCCGCCTACCGAACACCGCGGCGCCGCGGCCAGGTCGCTAAATCGAGATAGTAGGACTTGGCGTCGGATTGTAACCCGAGATCGGAAATCCGTGCTTTGGATGGCGCGGCCTACTTCTCTTCCTTCCGTAGCACTTCAAGATTAGTTCTCGCGACCGTCAGACGATTGCCGTCCTGCTGTTCGACCGTGACGACCCATTCGCCAGGCAATTGGCGCACGGCAACATCAACCGAGAACGACCCGTCTTCGCGCACCTGCACGTCGCGCGCGACAACCTCGTCGCCGATCGTGATTCGCACTGCTTGCCCACCGCGCGAGGGAGGAACAAAATTTGTTCCAATCACTCTTGGCGATTCCCCCGGCAGCACACCAGACGCACCAAGTCGCGACGCGTTGAGCGCGAAGACCAACGGCGTCCGTGCGGGAGCGAACGGCAGTTCACCTCCAGTCGCAATCACGCCGATTACCCGGTTCCCCTCCAACACGAGTGCACGAATTCGGCGCGAACCCATCTTTGAACGTTCCATTCGGCCGAACCGCATTCGTCCGTCGCCCGCTTTATAACGATTCGCGATGGGCAACACCACCTCGCGTCCGTTTCGATCGATTGCGTAAATCGTCCCGCCTGAAATCGCAACATCGCGAACGCGACCATCGGCCTGCTGCACTTCCGTCACCCATCCGTTGCGCACGACGACCAACGCGCACTGTGGACACACACGCGGATCTTCCGGGCCTGCGAACTGAGTAGCGGCGCCGGTTGTTGGATCGATGAAGACGAGATCGTTTACTGGAATCCCGCCTACGGGCGGCCGTGGAAAACGACACTGGTTGGTATTTGGTCCCGTCTGCCGGGTGAGTTCCAGGTTCCAAAGGCCACGCCCATTGGTGGAAACCCAAACTGGACCAGTTGGCGGAAAGTAAAATGAACTAACGAGTGTCACCCTGGAAGATCCCGGGATCTTGGTCCAGGTGTTGCCACCATTCGTCGAGCGGATCACGCCGTTTTGCGTCGTTCCCACCAGAATGTGACACGAATCGTAGGGATCCCAGCCGATCACTGTCGGAAGCGAGAGGTCGCCGACCGTAAACAGAAAGTTTCCATTGTCAGTCACTGCTTGCGTGAGCTTAGGGAGCGCGAACCAGGTAGTGCCAGCGTCGGCTGAAAACTTCATTGCCTCATCTGCAACGTCTGCCGCTATCAGTCGATTCGGGTTTCCAGGATCGACGCCCACGACAGCGCGTCTTGAGATCGGAGTACGTACGGATCCGAAAGCGTCGATGCCCGCAGTGTCGATTTGCGTAACAGTCGCTGCGCCGGCGACGTTCTGTATACGGAATAATCCCCAGCGGGTTCCGCCGCCCGGTGGCGATCCGGACAGTTCGACAGCCTGATAAGCGGTAGGATCTACCAGGGAACCCGAGAACATCGATGCGCCCATAGGTCTGTTCGGCAGGGTGAATGCCTTTCTCCAATTACTGCCTGCGTCAATCGTCAGGAAGCCGTCGAACCTCGGCGGCATAGTGGTGACGTTGGTGGCAAATTGCAGATACGAATTTTTCGTGATGTGAAATGGTGCATCAGCGACGTCAACAGTGTTTCCCGAAGCGTTGGGCCAACCTCTGACATTTTCAAAATGAGCATTACTGATAAAACTGCCGCAACCACCACAGCTCAACCCGGTTACGCCCGACCCGTCATGATCGTTGCTCGTCGGATCGACCCTGAGGGTGCGGCCCTCACAGCAAATGGATCCGGTCCATGTGTGGCCGCCGTCTGAAGAAGATTTGATGTCGTTGTCCTGCGTGGCGTAATAAAGATCCAGATGCGGATTGGGACCCGAAACAAGCTGTCCGGTCATCTCCGAAACCTGGAGCGCAGTGAATCCCCCTGGTCCACCGCCGGTTAGTGTCCAAACTGCCCCTAGCGTTGATGTCACGTGAACACCACCGTCAGTTGCGAGCATGACTGGTATGCGGCGCTCCAGATCGAACACAATGTCTGATGGATCCGCGTGATCTACCTTCTGCCGGAACCATGATCCTGAGCCCTGAAGCGGACTGAATGTGAACTCCTGCCGGTTTAGGGACGCTCCGTCGCCATAGTAAACATCAAAGCGTGTGTCGTCACCACTAAGTGAACGTGAGACGCGCACGAACGCCTCTCTATTGTTAGTGCTTGGTGCGTTGAGCTGGGTCCACGTAGCTCCGCCGTTGGTCGAAAGATGAATTTTCTGTCCGCCACTTGCATGAAAGAAAACACCTGATGCGCCCCAGAAAGGCGCGGCAAACGCGTGCAGCACGGGGACCTGTCCCGAGGTGTTAACGTCCTGGGCTTTTTGCCAGGTCCCGCTTTGATTAAGGAAAAACAGTCCACGGTCGCTCGCCGCAACGCCGGAGCTTCGATTTATCACCAACACCGATCGCACGCGATGCATCAAGAGTCCCGTGACACTTGGATCGAGAATGAAGTTGGACCATGTGGCGCCGTTGTCATGGCTCACGGCAATCCCGCAATCCGTGCCGACATAGAATGTTTTGCTGAGCGGCATGTGTGAGATGCCCCATGCGCCGGGCCGATCGGTGCAGTTTGGACCAGGCGGTGGCGCCCAACCCGTAGCTTGATTCCAACTGGCGCCGCCATCGAGGCTACGCCAAATGCCGCCGTCATTGATCCGTCGGTATTGCGGCAACGTGGTCGCACGTTGCAGCCACTTGCGATGACAGTAAAGTAAAGCTTTCTAAGTCAGCCAAACAACAAGGGCCTAAAAACGACAAAGTGATGGCGAGAGAGAGAGAAGCCCAAGTTGCTTTCACTTAGCTGACCTTGCCGATTTATGCATGCGCATCTCAGAATCTTGCATCGTGGTACATGATGAACGGTGGCGACCTTTACGAGTTGGCAAAGATCCTGGGCCACTCGAATATTAAGATGACCGAGCGTTACGCAAAGCTGGCGAAGCAGCATATTGCCAGAACCAGCAACACGGCTCTGTTCCTCATCAGCGTAGTAAGTGGCTTGATAAATTAACCCCGGCTAAGGCGCAGAAGTTCGTAGATACTATCAGCACAAAAGCTGAAACGCTGATTGCTTCACAGCCCTCACGAAAAGAATTGGTCCTCCCTGCGGTGTAACAGTGCAACGAGATATTCGGGTTTATCTTCGAGTGTTCAAATATGATCAGGAAAAGGCGGAGAATGAATTGGAATTTTTCACACGCTATTGGCGCGGTGAGCGTGAAGTTATACCAACAACAAAGGCCGGGAAATGTGCCGGTATGTTTGTATAATCTGGTAAGTTTATGTTCGGTTCCGCAAGTCTCATATATAGAGAAATCATTTAAGCAGTGACACCGCCTCAGTCAAAGACGCTGTGCGGCTTTTTTGAAACAACGGGACGACCGTGATTTCACTCTATGAGCATTCCTTCAAAGATCGACTATTAATTTCCACCGCAATGAAAGACGCACGGAACCATTACGCCTACGAAGAGCTTAGGAACGGTTAGACGAGAAAATCAAACTTGGGCTCCTCCTGTGCAGGACACAAGCGAGCCCCAGATCCGCCGTGTAACGAAATACGCCGATCAGAACCATGAAAAAACTTTCTGCTCCAGAGATACTTAAGTTTACCGTTTATGCTGCTCTTCTCATCCTTGTCAGCAGTACCGTTGTGGCCGCGGGGCTGGGGCAGACGCCATCGAAAACACTCACGCCTGAAGAGCAAGAGTTGCTAAAAGCGCAGAAAGCGAACGAGGAAGCCCGGGCAGAATATTATCGTGAGCAAACTAATAAGCTTCGCCAGCCGCAAGCGGCTCCGAGTCCGACGCCCGGAAAAACCTTTAGCCAGAGCGTGGCGGAAAATCCAGCGAGCGTAGTCGGTGTGGTCGGGACAATCCTTGGCGCAATCATCGTTGCGCTGGTCAGTCTGACTACCCTCTATTACAACAGTCGGAATGCAATCAGAGCACAGCAAGACTCTCAGTTCTATGAGGCGATGAAGCGCATGGGCGACAAAGATAGTCCGACATTGCGCGCAAGTGCCGCAAGTCTCCTCGCGCTAATGGCCCAACAGGAATGGAGGAAGCCGGTTCTGAGCAAAAAGCCGCCTTTACTCAAGGTGAAAAGGTGGAAGCCTTACTTCGACACCGTGTGAGGTGGACGCAAGCGCGAGGAGACCCAGCAAGAACAGAATTCGTAGCCGTAACCGTCGAAAGGAAAACCAGTGCTAGATAAAATGTATAACACCTTGAGTACCGGCAGGGATTACAAAGTCGAACACCGCACTGCTAGCGGGGGCGTGCAGAAAGTCGAGGGGGAGTGGACTTCACTCGACGAAGCCGCTTTGTCGTGATCGAAAGCAACGGTAAGAGGATCCTCATAAAGAAGGACCTGGTAGATATAATGCGAGAGAAGTCGGATTAACGTAACGGCGTGATACGCCGGTGATCTCTACGAACTGGCGAAGATCCTGGACACTCGAATATTAAAATGCGGAACACTATGCGAAGCTGGCGCGGCAACATATCGATTGAACCAGCGGCACAGCGCGAGAGCTTTGGAAGATCCTTGAACCCTTGAATCACAAAATTATTGGTGGCCAGGGACGGAATCGAACCGCCGACACCGACCTTTTCAGGGCCGCTTACCGAATCGCGGAAGTGGTTTGAAATCATTGGATCCCACTAAAGTACAAAAGTATACGTCGTCCTTGTTCCAGGCTGATGTAGGCTCGTTTTAGCTGTTTGCGGCTCTTCGCTGTTCGCGTATTGTTCGCGAGCCACGATTCTACAAACTAAAGGACGAATCAATGTGGTGGAAGAGTGAGCCACCCTCCGAATGCGAGTTCGGGGCCTATTTCGGGCCTTTAAGCTTCGAACAATGATTTCCTGTGTTGACTTTTGAGATCTCGGATTGGGTTCTCACTCAATTCAAACTTTAGAGTCGCGACGTGAGAGCTCTTAGAACAATCGGTTTCGCCCATTCGGGAGTCGAAGCCAACTCACAAACGTTTAGTAACTTTCCGCGATTCAAATGAACAATCAATCTGGGCACAGGAGTGGCACCTGTGTGTGGATCGGCCTCGACACTATTGTCATACACCCGAAGCTCTGTGAGCTTGGGCATGAGTTGGATTAGATTGAGAAAGCTCCGTGCGTATCGCTGACGAATTCTTTCCTCAGAAATGTTGTGCCCACCTCTCTTGACACGCGCATGCACGCGCGCTATGTGCAGTTCGGCGTTAGTGAGACCGACATACCAGGTGCGCACCTCGATTCCCGCCTCCATCGCCTTCTCCAAAAGCGCCGGGATCGTTCTTCCGCCAAGGGTGGTCTCAAAAGCATAGTCAAGGCGTTCGTTGATCGCCCTTTCAAGCAGGCGTCTGCCCTCGTCCCACGCTGCGCTCTGTGATTCCTCGAGTGTGATACCAGGATTCGCAACGCGTATTAGCTCCGCTGCGTCATCGGGGTTGAAGTATTCGACACCTTCTTCGATGAGCATTGCGCCAGCGATGCTACTTTTGCCCGCGCCGTTAGTGCCGGCAAGCACATAAATGCGCGGTGTCTGCGCCTTCTTAGGCACGCTTGCGAGCAGTTGCGACTACGGATTTACCTAATTTTTTGTCGGCCGCATTTGACGGAGAGGCCATGGCACGTTTGCGAGCAGCAGCAACTGCAGCCTTCCCCATCTGCTTGTTGTCCGCACGGAAGGCCGCCGCCATGCCACGCCGCGCTTTGGGGGACTGCATGCGTTCGAGGAGAGTATCGAACTGCTCAGTCAAAGTATTGAGTTTCGCCTGAGGAGCTTCTTGAAGAGTCTGAAAATGGTCAATTGAAATCAGGACTGCTCGTGGCGAGTTGTGCTTAGTGATCAGGACAGTCGTGCCTTGGATCGCCTGCTCGAGCAAACGTCCGAACTCGTTCTTAGCTTCGGTGGCTGTGTAGGAAGCCTCTGTAGCCCCGCGGTTCTCGTGGCGAGAGACATTACGTTGCCTTTGCGGCGCCTTCTCGGCTGTGTCATGAGTCTTCACGACGGCATTTTAGCCATTATG
Source organism: uncultured Acidobacteriota bacterium (assembly GCA_963826255.1). Lineage (GTDB taxonomy): Bacteria > Acidobacteriota > Blastocatellia > Pyrinomonadales > Pyrinomonadaceae > PSRF01. The sequence goes on along the minus strand of CAWGWK010000002.1, from coordinate 1,242,060 downwards.
GCCAAAATGGTCAACGGGCTTGATGTTCGCCTCGAGCAGCGACGAGATGAAGGTTCGTAAGTAGACCTAAGGTCAGCTGTGAATCGTCGCGCCCTGTTTCCTTAGGGACTTCGACCATTTCAAATGGCAGTGCGCGCTGTCCATTCGGCAGCCTGTAACTGCCAGCGAGAACAGGCACGGGGGTTGATTGAGGGTTCGATGATCTCGAGTAAACCTCGTCAACGGCCAAAATGGATTAACGAGGGTCTTTTTAACGAGCGACGCCAAAAGTGAAATGTGAGAAGTTCGATGTACGCGTATTGTTCGCGCGAGAAATTCTTACACGCTTTTCCTGCTGTCGCTAAGTTGTTGAAATTATTGGTGGCCAGGGACGGAATCGAACCGCCGACGCCGGCCTTTTCAGGGCCGCGCTCTACCAACTGAGCTACCTGGCCAGATGGTGGAAAAAGAGCGCCAAGTATAGGAAGACGCCCGAATAACTGTCAACTTGCCTCAAACCGCAGTAGATTACGCTTTGTTTGTAAAGAGTTGTAAAAACTTTTGTCGGATTCGTCACAAAAAAGTCGTTGACTGATTTGTTCCGCGGTGTATAATCCTCGGCGTTGCGGGTGGTGCTGATGCCCAAACGTCAGCGAGTCTTAAAAGGACGCCATCCAATTCAAAATTGATAGTGCCCGCCAGTGCCAGCTCGGCCGCCGATCGCGCCCCCCGCAGTCGCTACCTTCGAGCTGGCACAGCCATTTTAAAAGCTAATTTCCAGGGTTTTCGCGTGAGGCAGGGTTTACCCCCCTGTTCATTTGCGTAAATCTGTGGCGGCCATCAGGTTTTCTGCTTCAACCTTTGCGCTGGCGATTGTCTCCGCCTCATCGATACTTAAAAGCTGGCGATCTCGCATTACCAGCCTGCCATCGATAATCACAGTGTCCACATCGTCTGTCTCAGCCGAATAGACCAACGCCGAAACCACGTCTTTCGCAGGCGTAGTGTGTAAACGATCCAATCTCACGACCGAGAGATCCGCACGCTTTCCAGCTTCAATACTCCCAATTTCGGCATCCAGGCCCAACACCCTCGCGCCATCCATCGTAGCCATGCGAAGCACGCGATTCGCCGGCAACACTTCAGGACCATGCAAAACCTTTTGAAGCAACGCCGCCATCCGCATCTCGGTAAACATGTCGAGACGGTTGTTACACGCGGCACCATCCGCTCCCAACGAAACGGAAATTCCCTCCTCGAGCAATTTCGCGATAGGTGCAATTCCGGAACCGAGTTTTAGATTCGAGGAAGGACAGTGGACCACGTTGGTGCCGGTGTTTTTGAGTGTTTCGATCTCGTCGACGCTTAGATGAACACAATGGGCCAGAGCTACGTGCCGCCCAGTCAAACCGAGACTATCGAGATAGGCGATGTTGCGCAGCCCACTCTCCTCCTGGACCAACTCACATTCCGTTCTGTTCTCCGAAGCGTGCGTATGAATCATCACGCCACGCGCGCGTGCGAGCTCGGCGACTTTCTGTAACAACTCGCGCGTGCAACTGATCGCAAAACGCGGCGCGAAACAATAGCGGATGCGACCACCGGCTTTACCGTGCCACTCTTCAAGAAGCGAGAGTGATTCCTCGATGGAACTCTCGGTCTGTTCCTGCAAGGCATTTGGCACTTCATCGCCCTTGTCCATCATGCACTTGCCGACAGTCGCGCGAAATCCGCTTTCCTCGACAACCTTGAAAACCTCAGCGGTGTGATTCACCGTCTCCATTGTCAGCGCGCAAGTTGTGCCGCCCTTGATGAGTTCGGCGATACCGAGGCGAGCAGAGGCAGCAATCGAGGCGGCAGTGTGCGCTGCTTCCATGGGCCAAACGCGCTGCTTTAGCCAATCGATCAGCGCCAGATCATCCGCGGCGCCGCGAAAGATTGTCTGACAAAGATGAATGTGCGTTTGTACAAAACCGGGGATCACGGCACAGTCATGAGCGTCAATGACGGTATCGGCTGTTTGCCCTGTGCCACCAACCTCCGCGATATATTCACCAGCGATGAGGACATCACCCCGCACGATGGAATTCTGCTGGTCCATCGTCACAACGGTGCCGTTTTTGATGAGGATTGATGACATACGCAGACAGTTTACGCCACAAAAAGGCACAAAACGCACAAATAATTGGGAAGCTTAAAAGCCGTGCCCAACATCTGTGCTTTTTGTGCCTCTTTGTAGCTATTAAACTATTTCGTGGCTGCCTTCACGTTAGAAGGTTCGGGTTCTTCCCGCACCGGAAGGCCCAATTTAACCTTGACGTCCTTTTCAATTCGTTTAAGCACCTCGGGATGGTCTTTCAACGCCTGTTTGGCATTCTCTCGTCCCTGACCAAGCCGCTCGCCTTTGTAAGAAAACCAGGCGCCACTCTTTTCCACCGCTCGCTGGGCCACCGCCAGGTTGAGTAGATCGCCCTCACGCGAAATGCCTTCGCCATACATGATGTCGAATTCACATTCGCGGAAAGGCGGTGCAACTTTGTTCTTGGCAACTTTGACTTTCGTGCGATTGCCAACCACTCGATCGCCGTCTTTGATCGCACCGATACGCCGGATATCAAGTCGCAGCGAAGAATAAAACTTGAGCGCGCGCCCGCCGGTGGTCGTCTCCGGACTGCCAAACATGACGCCAATCTTTTCGCGGATCTGATTGATGAAGATGAAGCAGGTGTTGGACTGCGCAACTATTGCCGTGAGTTTGCGCAGCGCCTGCGACATCAAGCGCGCCTGCAATCCGGGCAGTGAATCGCCCATTTCACCATCGAGTTCTGCGCGTGGCACCAACGCTGCGACCGAATCGATGACAATCACGTCAACTCCATTCGAGCGAACGAGCGCTTCAGCAATCTCCAGCGCCTGTTCACCGGAGTCTGGTTGGGAAATTAATAACTGATCGATGTTGACTCCGAGCTTTCCGGCATAATCAGCGTCCATCGCGTGCTCTGCATCGATATATGCGGCCACTCCGCCGGCTTTCTGCGCTTCCGCCACAATGTGCAGCGCCAGGGTAGTCTTACCGGAACTCTCCGGCCCATAGATCTCGACGATGCGTCCACGCGGAACCCCGCCGACTCCGACAGCCGCATCCAGACTAAGCGAAGTCGTCGAAATTGCCGGTATGTCTGACACTTCACGCTCGCCCAATCGCATAATCGATCCCTTGCCAAACTTTTTTTCAATGTTTGCTAATGCGGCTTCAACTGCCCGGCCGCGGTCTGCACTTATTCGGTCATCTGCCATCACATACATCGCTTTCTTCCGCTCCTCTTCTCAGAATCCGCCTTCAGACCCTTTCAGCGAGCAGAGCATAACACAGTGTTTCACACTTGCAACAGTAATTTTCGCTTGAGAGGTGAGGTTTTTTTGAACGCCTCTCGTGAGGTTTACGCATATTCGGGCGTGAACTTTAACAGGATTCGTTAATCCTGTAAATCCTGTAATTCTGTCACGAATTTACCGATTCGCTCCGCGAGATCAGGGACATCAGCAAGTCTCTCCATTTCGGCAACGATCGCGGACCCGACGACAACTGCATCAGCGTAGTGATGCACGTCAGCGACCTGCTCGGCGTTGGAAATACCAAAACCGACGGCGATTGGCAGCGTTGAAAACTGTCGCATGCGAGTGACAAGTTTTTCTGCTTCAGCACTGACACTCGACCGAGTGCCCGTCACTCCCGCTCGCGAAACAGCGTAGATGAATCCGCTCGCATGTTCTGCAACCAACCGCAAGCGCTCATCGGTCGAAGTTGGCGCGATCAGAAAAATCATATTCAAATCGTTGGCCCGCAGCTCTGCTTCAAACTCGCCAGACTCTTCGGGAGTGAGATCGGTAACTAAAACGCCGTCGAGTCCGGCGTCTCTCGTCGCTTGCGCAACGCGCTTCAAACCAAACTGCAACAGCGGATTGTAATAGCTGAAAAGAATGATCGGAGTTTCGATTCGCTTTCGCGCACGAGCGGCAGTATCGAGCAGTTCCTGCAAGCCAAACCCGTGTTTGAGTGCTCTTTCTGATGCGCGTTGAATCACTGGGCCATCCGCCATCGGATCGCTGAATGGCACACCGAGCTCAATCAACGTCGCACCAGCTTGTGACAGTTTGATTAATAATTTTTCGGTATTAGTGAGGTCCGGATCGCCCGCGGTGATAAAAGGAATGATTCCCTTTTTGCCTCGCTGCTTCAGGGTGTTGAAAGCGTCTTCGATACGTCCCAAGCGTTACGACTCCATTACAGGGATTTACATGATTGTTCAGGATTAACATGTAAATCCTGTCTAAGCATGTAAATCCTGTGAAATGACCTCTCGCACGGAATTTATGTCTTTGTCTCCGCGTCCGGAAAGATTCACGATCATGATCTGATCCCGTTTCATCTCTCTTGCGGCCTTGATGGCTTGTGCTACGGCGTGCGCCGATTCGAGTGCTGGAATGATGCCCTCGAGTTTCGAGAGAAGTCGAAACGCCTCCAGTGCTTCGGTGTCAGAAACGGAAACGTATTCGACCCTGTTGGAGTCGTGCAGAAACGCGTGTTCGGGCCCGATTGATGGATAGTCCAGACCGGCTGAAATTGAGTGAGTCGCTGCGACTTGCCCGTGATTGTCCTGTAAAACGTAACTCATCGTGCCTTGCAAGACGCCTGGACGCCCGCCGCCTGCTGAGTTGAAACGGGCCGCATGCTGGCCCAACTCGTTGCCTGATCCGCCTGCTTCGACGCCGATCATTTTGACTGACGAGTCAGCGAGAAACGGATGAAACAGTCCAATCGAATTCGATCCGCCACCGACACACGCGATGAGAACATCGGGCACTCGGCCTTCCTGTTCGAGAATCTGAGCGCGAGCTTCGCGTCCGATCACGCTTTGAAAGTCGCGCACCATGAGCGGGTACGGATGTGGACCAAGCGCGCTGCCGAGCAGATAGTAAGTGTCGTCAACGTTCGTGACCCAATCGCGCAGTGCTTCGTTGATTGCATCCTTCAACGTACGTGAGCCGGCGTTTACTTCCCGAACCTCCGCGCCGAGTAACTCCATACGAAAAACATTCAATGCCTGGCGTCGCATGTCTTCCGCACCCATGTAGACCACGCAATCCAATCCGAACAGCGCGCAAACAGTTGCACTTGCAACGCCATGCTGTCCGGCGCCGGTTTCCGCGACGATGCGTTGCTTGTTCATACGCCGCGCGAGCAGCACTTGCCCGATCGTGTTGTTTATTTTGTGGGCGCCGGTATGAAGCAGGTCTTCACGCTTGAGATAGATCGTGGCGCCGCCGCAATACTCAGTCAGGCGCGCCGCATGAAAAAGCGGCGTGGCTCTGCCCGCATAGTTGTGCAGCAGACTTTTAAGCTCTGTTTGAAACGATTCATCGTCGCGGCTGGCGAGGTATGCAGCCGTTAACTCCTCAAGCGGAGCCATCAACGTCTCGGGCACAAACCGACCGCCATAGCGTCCCCAGTGGCCAAGCGAATCGGGTTGTGTGATTGAGGAGGGCATTTGATTTAAAGTTTGAGTTCAGCCTTTAGGCTGCTGCTTCGAAATGCAAGCTAAAGCTTGAACTCTGAACTCGCGCCTAAACCCCTGGCAGTTTCTCCTGCAAGGGCGGCGCAACTGAAACCCGATCTCGACCCGCATTCTTCGAAACATAGAGTGCCTCGTCACTCGCCGAGTAAAGTGCTCTCTCTGAACTTGCACTCTCCGGACATCCCGCCACACCGATACTCACCGTCACAGTACCGATACCTTCGACACGTTTCGCCCCAAGCACCGCCCGCAATCGCTCGGCTGCAGCGACGGCTTTCTCCATGTTGACGCCTGCCAGTACCAGTGCAAACTCTTCGCCACCCAAACGCGCGGCCGTATCGTTGTCGCGCGAAACTTCTTTCAACGTCTGCGCAATCTGCCGGATCACGACGTCGCCTGCCGGATGGCCAAACCTGTCGTTGATCGACTTCAAATGATCGATATCGAGCATGAGCAAGGCGCACGGCACGCGGTAACGCCGCCACCGTTCAACCTCGCGCGATAACGCGACACGAAACCGGCGACGATTCGCGAGCCCCGTTAGAGAATCCAAATCGGCGTCGGCCCTTAAGAGATCGATCTTCTGCCGCAGCAGCACTAACTGCTGGGTTCTCTCAATCAAAAGTTCAATCTCATCAGGCAAGGCTAAGTAATCAAAAGCACCTTCGCCCATCGCAGCGAGCCGCCTCTCGACTGTCGAAGGTTCGGAACCCACCAGTAGCAGCGGAATTCCATCTTCGGACTGGGCGAGCATCTTCGCCAACTCCCTGATTCTCAACCCGGGAGTTGAGGCATCAGCGATGACGAGTTGCGGACGTGTTCGGGTAAGCGACACCACCGCGGCAGTGCCGTTTGCAACACCGAAGACGTCAATGCCTCTCATGGAGAAAGCTTCAACAAATTGCGCCCGATTGTCCGTTGCGATCAACAGGACACGGCCGCGCGAACGGTCGGAGGGTCGTGTTATCGGTCCTTTTTCAGCGCGTGAACTCATAATCAGACCTGGAGGGGTCAACAAATCAAATAAACGTGTGCGGGGAGGACAATTTGAAGTTTCTCGATTCAGGGGCAAACACAAGGATACTCCGCGAGTGTGGGGAATCGTCAAGGCTGCACACTCCGCACCGTCTCGATGAAGGTGCGCATCCGTTCGTGGTTCTTTTTTCCGGGGCGATCTTCGAGTGCACTACACGCATCAACCGCATACGGGCACACGGTTTCGATTGCTTCGGTCACGTTTTCCGGTGACAAACCTCCAGCGAGAAAGAGTTTCGGGACCAGTTCGTTGACCCGTTGTGCGATCGACCAGTCAAACACTCGGCCCGTACCACCTCGCAGTTTGTCGTGTCTCGTGTCGAGCATTATGGCCTCGGTTTTGTAAGTTTTGACTGCATCGATGTTGAATTCCTCTGACACCGCGAGCGCTTTGATTACGTAACGATCCGCAGCGAGTTCACGGCAATAGCTCGGCGATTCGTCACCGTGAAGTTGTAACGCTGTGACTCCAGCTTCGGCGGCGATACGCGTGGCTGCTTCCTCGTTGACGAAAACACCGACCGTGAGCACCGAAGGAGGAAGTTGATCGATGATCTCGCGCGCGCTTTGCGGCGTGATGTAACGCGGGCTCGGTTTGTAGAAGTTAAAGCCGAGCGCGTCGGCGCCCGCCGCAACTGCCGCCCGCGCGTCGTCGATATTCGTAATGCCGCAGATTTTAATGAAAGTCATTTCTGAGTTTGCGCAGGGCCTCTTCGGGCTCGTCAGAGCGCATCAACGTTTCGCCAATCAAAAAGCCTCTATAACCTGCTTGATGCAAACGTTGTAAGTCGTGCGCGCTGTGCAGTCCGCTTTCACTAATTAACACGGCTCCATTCGGCGCGTCGCGTGCAAGCGAGAGCGATGTCTCGAGTGACACTTCAAACGTGCGGAGATCTCGATTGTTCACACCGATCAGATTTGCGCCACAAGCCGCTGCTCGTTTCATCTCATCGCTGGTATGAACTTCAACCAAAGCATCGATCCCCAGTTCGTCTTCGGCGAGTCGCCTCAAGCTCAACAGCAGTTCATCATCAAGAGCAGCGACGATCAACAGCAGCGCATCGGCGTCGGCCGCTGCTGATTCGTAAACCTGATACTCTTCGAAGATAAAGTCCTTGCGCAGCACCGGCAACTCAACCGCTGTTTTCACTTGTCGCAGATCGTCGAGCGATCCGGAAAAATAATCTTCCTCGGTGAGCACTGAAATTCCAACTGCGCCGCCTGCCTCGTAGCTCTGCGCGATCTCAGTCGGATCCGCACCGGCGCGAATCATTCCTTTCGAAGGCGAACGGCGCTTGAACTCCGCAATTATATTGATCCCGTCGGGTTGCAGAGCGTTTAGAAAACGGTGTGGCTTTGCGTGGCGACGTGCTTCGAAGGCGAGGCTGCGCATCTGCGCGAGTGGAATCGCTTGTTTCGCGGCTGCAACCCGCTCACGTTTCTTCGTGATGATTTCCGAAAGCACGTTCATCAGAAAATTTTTCCTCGCAAAGGCGCAAAGGCGCAAAGGAAAACCAAGAACTCAACTTTGCGCCTTTGCGCCTTTGCGAGGAAAACTAACCGCTTGTTGCCTCAATCAACAGGTCCAACTTCGCTTGTGCAGCCCCGCTATCAATCGCATCAGCCGCGATCCTCGCACCTTCTCGCAAATCTCCGGCAGCGCCTCCCAAAAACAAAGCCGCTGCGGCGTTCATGATCACAAGTGCCCGCGCCTCGTCACTTCGCTTCCCGGCTAAAACTTCGTGCACAATCCGCGCATTCGCATCAGTATCACCGCCGCGCAAGTGTTCGAGCGCTCCAACCTCGAATCCAAAGTCTCCCGGCTCGATCTCAAAAGTCTTAACCTGCCCGTCCTGCGCCTCGGCGACATGGGTCTTTCCCGCCAACGTGATCTCATCCAATCCATCTTCACCATGGACCACCCACGCGCGTTCGGTGCCAAGTGCCGCCAGGACCTGCGCCAACTTCTCCGCCAGATCCTTTCGCCACACGCCAATGATTTGCCGGGGCGCGCCCGCCGGATTACTCAACGGTCCCAGCAGATTGAACGTCGTGTGAACCCCGAGTTGGCGGCGAATGCCCGCCACTCTTGCCGTCGCGCCGTGATACAGCGGCGCGAACATGAAGCAGATTCCGATCTCGTTGAGCGCGTTCTCAGACACCAACGGTATCGCTGAAACGTTAACACCCAACGCCGTTAACAGGTCCGCACTGCCCGACTTACTACTCGCCGCACGATTTCCATGTTTTGCGACCGGCAAGCCTGCGCCCGCAATCACAAACGCCGCCGCCGTCGAGATATTGAAAGTCTTGGCGCGACTCGATCCCGTGCCCGCGGTGTCGATGAAGCATGGATGTTTCGAGATAAGCCGGACTGCTCGCGAGCGGAGTCCTTCGGCCATTCCCGTCAACTCTTCAACCGTTTCACCTTTCGTCGCTAACGCGACCAGCGCGCCTGAGATCTGCGCTTCGGTTGCTTCGGCATCGAGCAGTGCTTCGAGTAGGTCGAAAGCCTCTTCGCGACTCAAGTCTTCGCGACGTACGAGCCGCGCGAGAAATGCAGTTAATGGATGATTAGCCATGACAGTGAGGCGCTACAGTTTCAGGAAGCTAGCCAGCAGTTGTTTACCATCGGAAGTCAGGATCGATTCGGGATGAAACTGTACGCCTTCAACTTTCATCTCGCGATGACGCAAACCCATGATGATGTTGTCGCCCGTAAACGCCGAGACCTCGAGACAAGCGGGCAAAGACTCTTTTTCAACAATCAGCGAATGGTATCGTCCGGCAAGAAAGTGGTCCTTCAGTCCGGCGAAGATCGTCTTGCCATCATGCCAAACTTCAGAAGCTTTGCCGTGCATCAGCTCTGGTGCGCGAATTACTTTGCCGCCGAATGCTTGTCCGATTGCCTGGTGGCCCAGGCACACGCCGAGCAGCGGTACCTTTCCCGCAAAGCGCTCGATTACGTTCAGCGTTATTCCCGCGTCGTCGGGCGTGCCAGGTCCCGGTGAAATGACTATTCTCTCCGGCCGCAAGTCATTCTCAATCTCGTCGAGTGTGACGCGATTATTTCGACGCACCTCGACCGTCTCACCAAGCTCGCCGAGATACTGCACGAGGTTGTAAGTAAACGAGTCGTAGTTGTCGATTACTAGCAGCATGAATTAGTCACGGATGAACACGGATTATTTTTTACACGGATTAACGACTGCACGATTAATCCTAACCGGCTTCTCCGGCTTCTCACCTTGCTCCGGCGCCTGGTTGATCGCATCTGCAACTTCGATCCCTTTCGTCACAGTTCCAAACGCTGAAAACTTGCCGTCGAGATGCTGCCCGGGTCCGACGAGAATGAAGAAGTGAGTCGTAGCGGCGTTTGGTTCATCAGTACGCGCCATTGAAACGATGCCGCGTACGTGTTTGATGATGCCCGGCTCATCGGGAAGCCTGCGAGTCGATCGTTTCGCCAGCTCCGCGCTCCATTTCTCGCTCGTGGAAAGATTGCCACCCTGAATAACAAAGCCCTTCACCGTGCGACTAAACGTCGTGGTATCGAGCGCGCCGGTAGCCGACAAGTTTAGAAAATTTCTAACAGCTTCCGGTGCAGCTTCCGGCATGAACGCGATCTCGATCGCGCCGAGCTCAGTCTCGAGCGTGACACACTGGCTCGCCATCTTCTCAACTGACGCGCCGTCGAACGGTTCGGCAGCATTTACTTCCGTGGTAGTTCTCGCATTTGCCTTCTTCGGCGGCTCGATCTGCCCACTCGATTGCGCACTCGCCGTCATCGCCATCAGCACCAACCCCAAAAATATAACTACGATCCTGTTCATCATGAAAAATCCTGTCAATCCTGTCTAAAGACCTCTTTGCGCCATCTCGATCGCGCGAAACATCGCGCGCGCTTTGTTCACTGTCTCCGCGTACTCGTGTTCGGGAATCGAATCCGCCACAATACCCGCGCCTGCCTGGACCATCACTTCTCCGTTGCGCAATACGAGCGTTCTGATCGCGATGCATGAATCCAGATTGTCTGCGTAATCCATGTACAACACAGACCCGGCATAAATGCCGCGCCGATCCGGTTCGAGTCCGCGAATGATCTCCATCGCGCGAATCTTCGGTGCACCGGTTACAGTACCCGCCGGAAAGCACGAAGCCAACGCGTCGAAGCGATCAAGACCATCACGCAGACGCGATCGCAGGCTTGTTTCCAGATGCTGCACATGAGAATAACGTTCGACGCGCATCAGATCCTCGACCTTGACCGAACCATAATCCGACACGCGCCCGAGATCGTTGCGCCCGAGATCGACCAGCATCATGTGTTCCGCGATCTCTTTCGCATCCGACCTCAAATCCTCGCCCAGCATCCAGTCTTCCGTTTCCGTTGCGCCGCGTTTTCTTGTGCCCGCAATCGGGCGATAGTCGAGGCGTTGCCCGTGGCAACGCACGAGCATCTCGGGCGAAGCGCCGACCACTGTCTCGTCTCCCATTCGCAGAAAGAACATGTATGGCGACGGGTTTATTGCACGCAACGCTCGATAGATCTGGAGCGGGTCGCCGTTGAACTGTGCCGAGAACCTCTGCGAAAGCACTACCTGATAACAATCACCGGCGGCGATGTGCTCTTTCACCTGGCGCACGCCGTCTTCGAAAGCGCGCCGAGGCCAGTTTGATTGCAATGAAATATTACCGGCACTCTCGTCGGGCGGTTTAGGTTCGGGAAGAGGTCTGGTTTCAAAGATCTTCTTTTCAACTTCTCTCGTGTGTGCGACTGCGTCGTCGTAAAGCGCTCGCAGTCGCTCGTGACTTCCGCCCGCCTCTTCGGTGAGAACGATGGAGACGATCTCCATTCGTTGCTTCACGCGGTCGAAAGCGATCACCGTGCGATAGAACATCCAGACGGCGTCTGTCGGTGCATCGAGTGGCTGCGTGTTGTCGTCTCGTAACGCAGGCTCGAACCACTGCGCCGCATCGTACCCCAGATAGCCGACAGCGCCGCCTGCAAACGGCACGAGGCCAGGTCTACGCGCGAGGGAACGGGCGTGAAAATAGTCTCTGACCCACTCAGTCGCAACCGTCGGATAAGATTCGGTTGTTCCATTGCGCTCGACAAATGTTTGCATTCCCTTGCCGCGAACGATCATTTCCGGCTCGGCGCCGAGAAATGAATAACGAGCGATTCGTTCGCCACCTTCGACCGACTCGAGCAAAAAAGCGTAAGGCGAATCACCGGCGATCCGCATGAAAGCACCGACCGGCGTGTGCAGATCCGCCAGCACGGAGCGCACGACGGGAACGACGTTGCCCTGTCGCGCCTCCTGCACAAACGCTTCGAAATTTGGGGGTTGCAGATCGAGCATGTCCTAATCCGACTCTGCGTAACCTCTGCGTACCTTTGCGTCTCTGCGGTTAAATTGTTTTTACCTCCATTTACCGCAGAGACGCAAAGGTACGCAGAGAAATACCTCATCCCGCAATGCGGTTGCCGGCTAGCCACTGTCCACCATCGACAACCAACACATGGCCGTTAATAAAACTCGCCGCTTCAGAACAAATGAAAACTGCTGCCTTCTCGATGTCAGCAATTCGTCCAAAACGACCGAGCGGAATGTTCTTCCGCAAATGATTCCTGAACGCCTCAGGCACGAGGCGTGTCATTCCCTCCGTATCTTCAATTGGACCAGGCGCAATCGCGTTCACGCGGATTCCATAACGTCCCCACTCGACCGCGAGGTTGCGTGTCAACGCATCGACACCCGCCTTTGCCGCCGATACGTGCAATTGCATCGGGGTGCCGAGATAGTGAAGCGTTGCACTGATGTTCAAAATCTGCCCGCGATGTTCCTTGAGTTGCGCAAACGCGGCGCGGCAAACGTTGAACGTGCCCTTGAGATCGATGTCCACGACGGTACCAAATCCGTTAGGCGACAACTCCTCTGGCTTGCAGAGAAAGTTACCGGCAGCGCCGTTCACGAGCATATCGATCTTGCCGAAGTGTTCGAGGGTTTGCGCGACAGCCTGTTCCACTGCTTCCGGTTGGCGAACGTCTGCCTCGACGGCTATTGCCTTGCCGCCAGCCTCGTTGATGGCATCAGCCGCGGGTTGCAGGTGGTCCATCTTTCGACTCACGAGCGCGACGGCCGCGCCTGATTCGGCAAACGCACGCGCGATTCCGCCCGTGATGCCAGTGCCACCGCCCGTAACGAACGCCACGCGTCCGTTTAGAATTCCATCAACGAAGATTGATTGGTCCATAGTTTCAACTCGCAACTCGAATCGCTTCTTCCAGTTTGAACTTGCCTTCGTACAAAGCCTTACCGACGATAACACTGTCGAGCAGTGGCTCGCCTGCGTTACGGAGACGTTTGATATCGTCGAGACTCGAAACGCCGCCGGAGGCAGTCACACGTACGTTGCCGGCGCGAATGACAGCCAACGTCTGCTCGAGGTTTGGACCGCTGAGAGTTCCGTCGCGTGCGATGTCGGTGTAGATGATTCGCTCAACTCCACACTTCGCAACTGATCGCGCCAGGTCAACAGCCATTACGGGCGTCGATGTTTCCCAGCCGCGAGACATCACGCGTCCGTCACGCGCGTCAATCCCTACGCAGATCTTCGACGAAAATTGTGTCACAAAATCCGTCAAAGCCCCGGGCGATTCGGCGGCGACCGTTCCTAAAACAACTCGAGCAACTCCCGCATCACAAAGGTCTTGCACGTCTTCAAGGGATCGAACACCGCCGCCGAACTCGATCGGCACATCAACCGCATCGACGATCTTTCCGACGACCGAGCGGTTAGGCGAGTCTGCTTCGTTGAAAGCTCCGTCGAGATCTACCACGTGAATCATCTCTGCTCCGGCAGACGCAAACTCTTGCGCCACCTCAACCGGGTTCTCGTTGTAAACAGTCACTTCAGACTTCCGCCCCTGCATCAGCCGCACGCACAGCCCGTTTCTAAGATCTATCGCCGGAATGACAATCATGGGCCACAAAAAGGCACAAAAAGCACAAAACAGTTACTCAGTCAAATTTTCCTTTTTGTGATTTTTGTGCCTCTTTGTGGCACAACTCATCACTTCGTCAAATAACAGTCCGTTCGTGGCGATTGCATTGCCGCCAGCGGCGGTCCTGATGCCGTTCCAATCTGTGAACGTTCCGCCTGCCTCTTCCATGATCGGCAACAATGGAGCGCAGTCCCACAAATTCATCACGGGATCGAGCATCACGTCGGCGCGTCCGGTCGCGACCAGGACGTAACCGTAACAGTCGCCCCAGGTGCGGCTTGTCTTTGCTCGTTCCTGCAACAACTCAGCCGCGCGTCCAAAGCCATATCGCGCACACGCTGAAAAGTCTGTCGACAACAACAGCGCGTCTTTCAGTTCGCGCGTATTCGAGACTCGCGCCGGCTCACCGTTGAAAAAACAGCCGACGCCTTTTGCTGCTGAAACGATCTCGCCTAACGCCGGAATGTTCACCACTCCGGCAACCAATTCCTCATCGATCTCGAGTGTAATCAACACTCCATAAAATGGAACGCCATGCACAAAAGCAAAGGTGCCATCAATCGGATCCACGATCCAACGCCGGCCGGATCGTCCTGTTGATTCGCCTTGTTCCTCACCCAGCACGCCGTCATCGGGAAACCGTTCCGCGATCTGCCTCCGAAGATACTCTTCGGCTTCTCGATCTGCGATCGTGACGTAACTGCCGTCTGCCTTCGTGCTTGTCTCCGGCTGCTTACGAAAATACTGCAACGTGATGTCGCCCGCGCCGCGTGCGAGTTCGACTGCGAAGCCGAGCAACTCTTTAAGCTCGTTCACCCACGCCTCCGTTGCTCGAGTTCGTTCGCGACTTCTTCGAGAGTCACACCGCGCGTCACGAGTAACACAAGCAAGTGATAAACGAGATCGGAGACTTCCGAAACCAGTCTGGCGCGATCGTCGTTCTTTGCCGCAATGATCGTCTCAGCGGATTCCTCGCCGAGTTTTTTGAGTATCTTATCGAGACCCTCTTCGAAGAGGTAAGTCGTATATGAGCCGGCCGGCCGTTCGCGTTCACGGCTTTGGATCAACTCATAAAGACGCGTGAGCAACGATTCGTTTTGAACTGCGGGGGTTTCAAAACACGAAACAGCTCCCGTGTGACATGCAGGGCCAGCCGGATCAACCAACACGATAATCGCGTCGCGATCACAATCCAGTGCGAGACTCACGACGTGCTGTGTATTACCCGAGGTCTCGCCCTTGTGCCAAAGCTCATTTCTGGACCGCGACCAAAACCACGTCTCGCTCGTTTCAATCGTCCGCGCGAGACTCTCTGCATTCATGTAAGCGAGCGTGAGCACTTCACGAGTCTTGGCATTCTGAACGATCGCGGGCACCAAACCGCGCTCGTCGAATTTAATCTCGTCAAGGTTGATGTGGCTCATCTCACTTCCAATCCCCGGTCACGCAAGTAGGTCTTCACCTCAACAATCGAGAGTTCATTAAAGTGAAACAACGATGCTGCCAGCACAGCACTCGCGCCGCCTGCGGTCAGTGCGTCGTAGAAATGTTCGACTTTACCCGCTCCGCCTGACGCGATCACGGGAATTCGCACTGCACCCGAAACCGCACGCGTTAATTCGATGTCGTAACCGGCGCGTGTGCCGTCGCAATCCATACTCGTCAGCAGTATCTCACCGGCACCCAGCTTCTCAGCGCGCATGGCCCATTCAATTGCATCCTGCTCAACTGCTCGACGTCCTCCATGCGTGTAAACTTCCCAACCCCGACCCTCGCGCCTGCGCGCATCGATCGCGACGACCACACACTGACTGCCAAACGTTTCAGCACACGCACTGATCAACTCCGGACTCTCGACTGCCGCTGTGTTCAGAGTGATCTTGTCAGCGCCCGCACGCAAGATCGCGCGAATGTCTTCGACTGAACGCAAGCCGCCGCCAACCGTGAACGGAATAAATACTTCATCAGCTACGCGACGCACCAGTTCCGCAACGATCTTTCGGCTGTCGGAGGAAGCGGTGATGTCGAGGAATGTTAACTCATCAGCCCCTTCGAGATCGTAGCGCTTCGCCTGCGCGACCGGATCGCCCGCGTCCGTCAGCGAGACAAACCGAATCCCTTTGACAACGCGTCCGTTGTCAACATCAAGACACGGAATTATTCGCTTCGCAAGCATTGACAGGATTAATAGGATTTTTCAGGATTGACAGGATTTATCTTGTAAATCGGCAAATCTTGTAAATCCTGTCCCAAAGTTTTTCAGCATCCGGAGCCCAACATCCTGGCTCTTCTCGGGATGAAACTGCACCCCACAAACATTGTTCTGCGCAACCACCGACGCATATCGCCCGCCGTACTCAGTCTCACCAACCACAAAACTTTCATCCCTGGGCTCGCAGTAAAACGAATGCACGAAGTAACAAAACGCGCCATCGGCAACTTCTTCAAACAACGCGTGCGGCCGCGTCTGGTGAATACGATTCCAGCCAACCTGCGGCACAACGAGAGCATCGCTAAACCGGCGCACCCTGCCCTTCAACAAACCGAGCCCGCGTGTCGAACCAAATTCATCCGACTCTTCAAACAGCAACTGCATGCCGACACAGACACCGAGCAAAGGCGTTCCTTCACGCGCTCGCTCGTACACGAGTCGATCAAAGCCTCGTTCCTCAAGCGCCTTCATGCACGCGCCAAACGCCCCGACACCGGGCAGCACTAACTTCTCAGCCGCACGCAACTCACTTTCATCACCGGTGACAACTGCCTCGCAACCCGTCGCCGCAAACGCCTTCTCCACCGAACGAAGATTACCAACGCCGTAATCGATGATCGCTACTTTCACAACGAACCCTTCGTACTCGGAATACCAGTGATGCGACCGTTGCGTTCGACCGCTTGTCGCAACGCACGCGCCGACGCCTTAAACGTCCCCTCCAGAATGTGATGAGTATTGCGCCCGCGCAAGCAATCGATATGAAGATTGAGCTTCGCGGTTTCAGCAAACGAGCGCCAGAAATGTTCGGCAAGCTCAACCGAGAAGTTTCCGATCATCTGGCGCCGCGTCGGCACTTCGTAAACAAGAAAGAACCGGCCCGAGAGATCGATGACCGATCGACACAATGCCTCGTCCATTGGCACCACTGCCTCCCCGTAACGATTGATTCCTGTCTTGTCGCCGAGTGCCTGGACCAACGCCTGTCCCAACGTGATCGCGATATCTTCGACGGAGTGATGATCGTCAATCTCGAGGTCGCCTTTGCAGGTGATCTGCAAGTCGAACAAGCCGTGTTTGGCGAACAATTCCAACATGTGCTCGAGAAAGGGCAAACCGATGGAGACGCTGGATTGTCCGCTGCCGTCGAGATTTACTTCAACGCGTATGTCGGTTTCTTTGGTCTTGCGGTGGACCGCTGCCACGCGATTGTTACTATTGTTCTTCATGCAACGCCTTCAACAGTCGATCATTCTCATCGGGCGTGCCGACGCTAACCCGGAAATACTCATGCAACATCGGATAGCTACTCACATCGCGAATCAGAATGTCGCGCTCTAATAAATTTGCAAAAATGCGCTTTGGATCCGTGGGCGATCTCACCACCATAAAATTTCCTCTCGAAGCGACCGGCGAAAGCCCACCGATTAGCGACAACTCCGCGAATACACGTTCACGTTCCGAGATGATCATTCGGACTAACGGACGAAGCTCGCTCTGATAATTTTCCACGGCCACTTCGGCAGCCATTTGCGAAAACGCATTCAAGTTGTAGGGCAACACGGCTTTACGAATTTCACGCACCAGGTCGGGTGCCGCAAGTAAGTAGCCAACCCGCAACGCTGCGTACGCCATCGCCTTTGAGAACGTGCGCAACACGATCAGGTTCTCGTACTCGTTTAATAAAGGAACGACTGAGTGTTCGGCAAATTCGTGATACGCCTCATCGATGACGACCAGCCCGCGCGATGTTCGCAGCAGAGTTCTCAAGCAACTCTCATCAATAACACAACCGGTCGGATTGTTTGGCGAACAGATGATCGTGACGTCCGGCTGTCTTTCTTCAACCATTCTTTGTAGTGCTTCATTGTCGTATTGCAAATCGGACGTTAAAGAAACGCTTTCGACTTCACCACCCAGTACGGTTGCGACCTGCTTGTACAGAGCGAAAGTCGGTTCTGAGATAACCACTCTCTTTCCGGGTGCAATCGTCACCATCAAAAGCGCCTGGATCAGCTCATTGGATCCATTGCCGGCGATGATTCCATCGGGCTTCCAACCGGCAAACTCAGCAAGTCGCTCGTGCAGACTTACAGGTACGAAGTCGGGATACCTCGACCACTTGCGCGCCGCAAACCTGCGTAAGACCTCTTCTTTTATTCGTACCGGCGCATCCCACGGGTTCTCGTTTTGATTGAGCTTCACCGATGCGCGATGCGGTGAGAGTGTGTACGCGCGCAACGCGCGAACCGCTGGTTTGATGGAGTCCAATACCGACATAGTTTAACGGAAGTTTTTCCTCGCAAAGGCGCAAAGGCGCAAAGAAGAACGTTAAGAAACCTTTGCGTCTTCCTCTGCGCCTTTGCGCCTTTGCGAGGAAAATTCTTTACTCCTTATCAACGCCGACCTCGCATGACCTGCAAGCCCCTCACTTTCAGCAAGCACGGCCACACTCTCCGCCGCTGCGTCGAAAGCCTCCTTCGAATACCGCAACAAACTCGTTCGCTTCACAAAATCATAAACACCCAACGCTGAAGAAAAGCGCGCCGTCTTTCCCGTTGGCAACACGTGATTGGGACCGGCGAGGTAATCACCCACTGCTTCCGGCGTGTACGCGCCGAAGAAGATTGCCCCCGCATGCCGAATCCTCTCCGCTATCGCCTCGTCATCACTCGTCACAATCTCAACATGTTCGGGCGCGAGCTCATTCACGATCAAGCATGCTTCATCCAACGTCTCAACCAAAACGATCGCGCCATATTCTTTCAATGACGACATCACGATCTCACGTCGCGGCAGCGATTCTGCTTGTCGCTCCACTTCCTTCGCGACGTCATTCGCCAGCCGCTCGCTATTTGTGATCAGGATCGCTGACGCGTCCTCACCGTGTTCCGCCTGGGCCAACAGATCCGCGGCTATAAAATCCGGCCGCGCGGTCTCGTCAGCGATGACCACGACTTCAGTGGGTCCCGCAATAGCATCGATTCCGACAACACCAAACACCAGCTTCTTCGCGGCCGCCACGTACTTATTTCCTGGCCCGGTAATCTTGTCCACGCGCGGAACAGTCTGCGTGCCAAAAGCCAATGCCGCTATCGCCTGCGCACCGCCAATCGCATACACTTCGGTGATTCCGAGCTCGACCAATGCCGCTGCAACAGCGGGGTTCTCCGATAATGTACGCGGTGGCGTGGTTACAATGATTCGGTCAACCCTCGCGACTTGCGCCGGAACGACGTTCATCACAACTGATGAAGGATAAGCGGCGGTCCCTCCAGGCACGTACAAACCAACGCGCTCCAACGCCGCTATCCGCTGGCCCAACTGAACACCTTCCCTCGGACTAATCTTCCACGATTTTTCAACCTGCCGTTCGTGAAACTCTCTGACGTTCTCGATAGCTTCACGAAGTGCGCCTCGCACGCACTCGCCGGCTCCCGCAGCACACGTACGAAGCTCTTCCTCACTTATTCGTATTTGTTTTAACTCAACCCTATCGAACTGCTTCGTGTAATCGATCAACGCCTCATCTCCACGCACACGCACATCATCGATGATCGACGCCACCACGCGGATCAACTCAGCATCGAGCACAACAGATCGTGCCGCCAGGCGCTCCACCAACTCAATCTTGTTAACCCTGCAAATCATGTCTAAAGTGCTGATTCCAACGCACGAACCAATCGCGCCACTTCTTCCGCCTTCAATTGATAGCTCGCACGATTCACAACCAATCGTCCTGTCGATTCCGCAATCTCCTCAACCACCGTCAATCCGTTCTCACGCAACGTGACACCAGTCTCAACCAGGTTGACGATCATGTCCGCCAAACCCAGCGCGGGCGCGAGCTCTACCGAGCCCGAAAGCTGAATGATCTCGACCGGAATTCCGCGCGCGCCGAAGTGAGCGCTCGCAATTTGCGAATACTTCGTCGCCACACGAATCATCCCCTGCACCTTCGTCAACGCTTGCGCGTCCGCCGCGGCAACCACGATGCGACAGCGAGCAATACCGAGATCGAGCGGCAACAACAGATCCGCCTGCGACTCCAGCAGCACGTCGCGCCCGACCACGCCGCAGTCAGCAATGCCATGCTCGACGTACACCGGAACATCCGCAGGCTTCGCAAAGATGAAGCGATACTGGCCTGTTTCATCCATCAGCGCGAGCCGTCGCGAGTTCACCGCATCATCGCTCAAGCGGATGCCGGCGCGAGCCAACAGCGACAACGCACCGTCCTGCATCCTGCCTTTTGCAATCGCGATCGTGATCATTGGTTTGCAGCGATACTTCGTCCGAGAACCTCAGTGAGCGCATCGAGATTAAGCACGAAACCAACCGCGGGCTCAGCACGGCCAAAGCTTCCGGTTAGACCATCGTAACGACCACCGCGTCCGACACTCGACCCCGCCCCGTGAACAAAAACTTTCAGACTCAAACCGGTGTAGTAATCAAGACTGGAGACGTCGCCGAGATCGATCTCAAAAGAGTCCGCAAGCCCGTGCGATTCGATTGCGGACCAAAGCTCTTCGAGTGAATCAAGCGCGGCGACTGATCGCGCATTAGTGATCACATTTCGCGCAGCTTGAATCACGTCTTGTTTGCCGGTGAGTTGAGTCGGGCGCAAAAACGCGCGCGCCTCCCCGCCACCGCAATCCTGTAAGAACTGCTGTAGTTCCGCGCCCTGGCGTGTGTCGATCAAACGACGCAATTGTTCGCGTGCCGCTGGCTCTAAATTCAAATGTGCCGCGACGCCGTTGAAGATCTCGACATTATTAATCGTGATGCAGTAATTCGATCGCAGTTCGAGTCGCGACAGAATTTCTGCGGCTAACCTCAGCACTTCGAGATCAGCGGGCTTACCTCCGACGCCGATCAACTCACATCCGAGCTGGGTGTTCTCGCGTCTCCATTCGGCATGGGACTGTGTTTGTTGACGGAACACCGGCGCCGCATAACAAAAACGTAACGGGCGAGGTCTGTCAGACAGCAGCGTCGCAGCCATTCGCGCAACCGAGCTGGTCACGTCAGGACGCAACGCGAGCAAGCGGCCGTCGTTGTCGGTAAAGCGGAAGCCGCGCTCAGCTTCGCGCTGACCCATTCCCTGTTCGAAGAGATCGTAATAATCGACGGAGGGCGTGATGACTTCCTCATAGTTCCAACCTTCGAAGACCGACATCGCAACGTCTTCGACCTGGCGACGCAGGCGCGCCTCGGCGCCGATGTAGTAACGCATTCCGGCTGGAATCCTGGAGGTCATTTGTTAGAAATAAAAACCCGCTGCCGGGTTAGCGTCGGCAGCGGGTTTTTGGAATCGTTGTGCGCTTTGTCAGCTTACTTCTGTCAGCGCTGCGAACACGATCGCCAGCCCGCCACCGGTGTGGTGGTGATGCCAGTACGCATGATGGCCGCGATCGGTGCTAAACATTGCTCTGGGCTTATATCACGATTAGTAACATCCTGTAAATCGTGAAAATCCTGTAATCCTGTCTAACTGCCCGAAATAAACGGGCGCGACTGAATGATATAGATCTGTCCCTTCATGTACGCCCATTCGATGTCCTGGTCACGTTGGCCAAAGACACGTTTAATGTTAGTCGCTGCGCGAACGAGCCGGCGAATTACTTCATCAGTCAACACAACGCGGTCGCCGGTGATCGGCACTTCCTTCACACCGCCGTTTTCATCAAACGTCAACAAGCTGTCTTCCGCCGAACGCGTCAACACCTGGATCGCATTAGTGCGTGGACGAAAAATTATCTGTTCCGCGATTCGCTGACCTTCAACGACTTTAATTCCTAAGCCTCGTTTGGCGCTGATGTAGATCGCGCCTTTGTTGTCAGTGTCAAACGGATCCGTACTGATCATCACGCCCGAACTTTCGGAATTGATCCCCTCCTGTAGCAGCACGGCCATGAAGATCTTCGAATGGTCCACACTCGCACGCTCGCGCGCTTCGTACGCTTCGAAATTCCAAAGCGATGCCCAAACTTTCTTGATGGCGTCGATCAACTCCTGCTCACCGCGTACGTTTGGCACTGTGGTGTAGAGCCCTGCGCCACTGAAGTTTGGCAAGTCTTCGGAGTTCGAAGAGCTGCGCACAAACAGTCCCTTGCCGGAATATTCGCGCGCAACTTTCTCGAGCACCAGCTTGCGCAGCTCCGGAGCGAATTCAGCAGCTTCAACCTGCTGGCGCAGTTGGACCAGCTTCTCACGCCGGTAAGCAGGATCGTGAACAAACTTCTGATCGTTCAACAGTCCAAAGATCACATCGTCGAGTTTGTTTCGCTTGATGAACTCGTCGTAGTAGTAAAAAGGAATCGTGAAGCCGTTGGGAACGACGATCCCCGGCAGCCGCGCGTTCAGTACCTCGCCGAGATTTGCCGACTTGCCGCCAAACGCCAGACTCGATTGCGAACGCTGTTGGGCGAGGCTCAACAGACGCGTTTGGGACAAGTTGAACCGCAGCTTCATCACGTCCAAACGTTCCGCCTGGCGTCGCTGGTACTCGCGCAACTGGTTCATGTCAGCGCGCTTGATCGTGTACTTCTCGCGCAGCGTTTCAAACGAGACCCACCAGCCGTCGTACTGCTTCAGCAGTTCCTTCGCGTTCTTGATGTAGGCGTTTGGAATGCCCCAGCCTTTGGCGAGCAGGTTGATGTGCGAAAGCGGCGTTGAAGGTTGCGACGTGATGATTCCGGCGACGGGTGGTAAGTGAACTGGCACTTCGTCGAGTACGAGAATTTCGTTGGACCCGATCTCGACGTGATCGTCGAGCTTTGAAATGATGTGAATGCGGCCCAATCCTTTCGCGACGTTGAGCGCCTGATACTCCTGCTCCTTCGCGATGTCACTTTGCAAAATGCGCTGCATGCCGGCGAGCGATTTTGTCGCTTCATCCTGGCGCAAAGAGTTTGGCTTAAATGCAACCGGCGCGAAGAACGATTTGTTAATGACGTCGTACGCGAGTTGGATCTGATCGGCAGGAATCAGATCGCCTTCCCAAAATTCGAAGGTCCAGCGCTTGAGTGGAAGTTGATATGCAAGCGTGCCGAGTATGAACCGGCGATTCGCATTCAGGTAATTGTTTTGAAAGAACTCACGCCCGCGTTCGAGTGAGAGGTACGTCCCGTTGACGAAGTCTTTGTGAAAGCTGTAACGCTTTTTATTGACGTAGTAGATCTTGTTGCCGTCTTTGCGATCGATAACGATCATCACGTGCGGCAAAGCGTAAGAGGTGTTCGCGTCGTAGGTGACTGAGATCGAATCAAACTGCGCTTGCGACTTAATTGCGGGAAGGCTTTTTGGTCCTGTTTGCGCCGCGACTGTCCCGCTGACGATAAAAAGCACCAAAACGATCAATTTGAGCTCTCGAAAAATCATATGTGCATTTTGTGCCTTTTTGTGGCCTCACCAGAACGAACGAGCAATTTTACCAGATCATCAACGTGCTGCTGCTCTGTCAAAAAGCTGTTGATGTTCACGCGCATCGCACGCCGCCCGTGCAGCACAGTCGTCGTCAACCATGCTTCACCACTACGTTCAATCGTCTGCTGCAAGCGCTGTTGTAAACGATTGACCTCTGGACCACTCAGACTCGGCTCCGGCAGGAAACGGAAACAACACACAGCGGTCTCGACTTCACCGACACACTTAAAATCTTCGAGGCGGTCGATCTGCTGCGCCAGGTATTTCGTGAGGTCGATCTGGCGCTCGACTGTTTTCGCATAGCCTTCGCGCCCCATGAACTTAATCGCCATCCAGAGCTTCAACGAATTGAAGCGCCGCGTGCCCATCTGCCCATAACGAAAAAAGTCGAACTCGACGTCGGCGCCACCGCGGTCTTCGCTCAGATACTCCGGAGTCATATCGAACGCGTCGCGCAGGACGCGTCCGCCGTCACGCACCAGCGTCGCGCCGCATGAGAACGGAACAAACATCCACTTGTGTGGATCGAAAGTAATCGAATCTGCTAGCTCGATGCCGCGAAGCTTATCTCGATGTTGCGGTGAGAAGGCGAGTGGTCCACCATACGCCGCATCGACGTGATACCAGCAATCATTCTCACGTGCAATCTCCGCGAGTGGTTCGAGGGGATCGATAGCACCGCTCGAGGTCGAGCCGGCAACGCCGACAATACAACACGGAACCAGTCCCGCTTCGCGATCCTTCGCAATCGCGTCTCGCAGCGCATCGAGATTCACGTGAAATCGATCGTCAGTCGGAATCTTTCGCACACCCTCACGACCGAGACCGAGAATGTCCGCGCTCTTGTCGATTGAATAGTGACACTGGTCAGACGCGTAAATCACCAGATCGCCTGGGGCCATACGCACACCGCGATCTTTAATGTTTGCGGCAACGCTGTCACGCGCACATTTCAAGGCAATGAGGTTCGCTTCCGAACCGCCACTCGCCAACGTGCCGAAGCTGTGTGGACCATAGTTCAGCAGATCGCAAAGCCAGCGCATCACACGTGCTTCGATCATCGCCGACGTTGGACCATTCCGCCATGCGCCCGCATTCTGATTGAGCATCGATGCCAACGCATCAGCCCAAACGCCAATTGGCAACGGTGTCGGGTTGAATTGTCCGAAGTATCTCGGGCTGGGAACCCCCATCGCGTTCGGGGCAATGTCGGTGCGAAACCTGGCAAGTATCTCTTCAATTTCGATTCCCTTCTCGGGCAACGGTTCATCGAAGAGTTTTTCCAAATCAGCAGGTGTCGCCTCGGGAGTCACGTGGCGCGTAGTTAATTTTGAAACGTGTTCGTCGATAATCCGCGCGACGGCGTTCGCGAGAAAGCGATGCTGCTCAACAAAATCGTCAATCATGATCTATGCTTCGTCTTAAATATGGATCGATTCGAACAGGCTTTGATATCAAACATGGGGAGCTTCGATGTCGAACTGTCGCCGGAAACGGTAACACAGCTCGCGGCGTACTACAGTTTACTCACTCGCTGGAATGCACGGCTACATCTGGTCGCACCCTGTTCACCGGAGGAGTTTGCGACGCGACATGTGCTTGAATCGTTAATGCTCTTGAAGCATCTGCCGCGGGATGCAAAGATAGCAGACATCGGTTCCGGCGGCGGGCTTCCAATCATTCCCTGCCTGATCGCACGGCCTGATCTGGAAGCGACTCTGATCGAATCCTCGCAGAAGAAAGCAATCTTTCTGCGCGAAGCATTGAACGCGGTTGGCCGGACGGCATCAATTATCGCGCGGCGGTTTGAAGAGACCGTCGCTCCTGAGGTGTCGTTCATTAGCTGTCGCGCGTTGGATCAATTCACGAATAAGGTGTCGACGTTGATCGACTGGGCTCCGAAGGGTTCAACCCTGCTTTTATTCGGCGGAGATTCGTTGAGGGAACGGTTGAAAAGCGCCAATCTAACATTTGACGAGTTCCTGATTCCGAAGTCAGAGAGGCGATTCCTCTTTTTAGCCGCAGATTAACGCGGATTGTTACGCGGATTTTTGAGGATTACACGCTCAGCGTCTTCGAGTTCTTCCTTCCGGCACCACTAGCCACACTGCTCGATCAGCTTTCGCGCGGCTTCCAAGTCCGCCTGCGGACTCTCCCACGGATACTCCGCCTCGCGAAAGAACAGCCTTGCGCGGTAGAGATGTATGTCAGCCATGTGCAGCCTCATCGGCCCACGCTCCGCAATCTCCCACGCTTCATCCAAATCCTCCTGCGCGCTTTCGGGACCAATACGTGCTAAGAAAGCGCAGCCACGCGCGAGGCGCGGCGGACTTTCAGCCAGGCATCGTTGAGTAACGCGAGCTCGGCTTCGCGGCCGATGAGATCCTCGGGAGCATATTTAACAATCCGAGAGATATCGGCGCGGAAATCAAACGTGACAACCTGCGGAATCTCAGCCGCGAGTTTGCAGAGCTCACTTTTATCTTTGAAGAAGTAATACAGGTAGTTCCTATTTAGAACAGCTTGACGGTGCGCGAGCTGGAGTTCGATGGCTTCCGCATCCTCTGGCTTCTCGTCGAGACTCGGTGCATCGCGAACATTCGCATCAGACGATAAAAAGACGTAAACGGGCTTCTCCATCTCACGCGCGATGTCAAACTCCATCTGCGTGTATGAGCGGCGAGGCTTGTCTGCCGGTCGATCTTTTGGCTCGGCCCCAAAGCGGAAGCCAACGATGTGAATCACCGCGTCAGCCTGGCGCAACCGCTGCCGGAGCATGGCCTCAACTGTGCTGTAATCTGGTGCGAAGCTCGGCTGATTCTCGGCGAAGCAGCCCTTCTTCTGAATCTCAACCTCAACCGCGTCACGGAACGATCCGAACTCGCTTGAAACACCGCTGAGGAAAATCGTGGGCCGTAACTTCATGAGGATCTATCCGTAAAAAAATCCGTGTAATCCGTGGTTAAGAAGGTTCCTCGCGCACGACCTGGTGCGGCTTTTTGTCCTCCCGCAAACCCTGAAACGACGGATGCCGGATCACGCCTTCATCCGTCCACTCCGTAAACGCAATCTCACCTACCAGCTTCGGCTCAGTCCAGACCGCGCGCTTCAACCCGGGATCTTTCGGTAACACCGCAAACGGCCTCTTATTCACCACCATACGATCCAATTTTTTGCGCAACTCGACCCGCATCGCGTTCGTGTACCCCGTCCCGGCACGCCCGGCATAGACCAGTTTCCCCTTATCGTAAAACCCGAGGATGAGCGAACTAAAAGGTATTCCCTTTTCAGACAGTGTGTATCCGGCGATTACAAATTCCTGCCGCTTGATGCACTTGATCTTCAGCCAGTTGCGGCTGCGCGTCGATTCGTACATCGAATCAGCAAGCTTTGAGACAATTCCCTCTATCCCCAGCTTACATGCCTCTTTAAAAAACTCCGCCCCGTTACCTTCAATATGATCGCTGTAACGCAACACACCCTTGTCACCCAGAGGCTGGATTAATTCTGCCAGCACGCGCTTGCGCTCCAGCAACGGCGTCCGCGTCAAACTGTATCCCTCGATATAGATCAGATCGAAGAGGTGAAAAATCAGACCCGAACCCGCATTTTTATTGATCGACTGTTGTAACCTTTGAAAACTCGCGCGTCCCGACGAATCCAAAGCGACCACTTCCCCATCAAGGATCCCACTCTTCACAGGGAGTGCCTTTATTGCCGTCGCTAGTCCCGGAAACTTCGCTGTCCAGTCATTCTCGTTCCTGGTCCAAAAGCGCACGTGGCCGCGTTGCAAGTGGCACAACAAACGATAACCATCAAACTTTAATTCATGCAGCCATTCATCGCCTTTCGGAGGTTTGTCAATCAGTGTTGCCAATTGAGGCGGGACAAACTCCGGCATCGCAGCTTTACGCGCACCGGAGAGACTCTTGATCTGTTTCGTATCCATGGATCCGCCATTCTACTGGTTCGGCACCGTGTTTGCAGAGGGAATCAGTACAGTCGAGATTTACAGAATATTTTGTACTGTAATGGATCGGGGCTGATTGAAAAAAAGATGTTAACGAGAAATAGCGAGCCTGTGGTAAATCGCCCCCGTCCAGTCGGGGAGGTGGTTGCGATGTACGCGATCAAACTTACCACCGACGTGTATCATCTGGTCCAACGTGGAGGACACGATACACTCTGCGGCTTGAGAGTTAGTCGCGTAAGTTCAGCACGAAATGCGGGTGGCCTACAAATGGTGGGCGAACTGCCCCTGACCAAGAAAGTTTGCAAGCACTGCGAAAGAATTAAGGGTCAGGATAATGGTAACTGAAGGTTAGTTTTTGGAAAGAGCGCATCCACAGATTACACAGATAATCTGCGTAATCTGTGGATGCGTTTTTGTTTACTCTTCAACGTCCGGAGCAACCACGACGTCGCCATCGTTTGAAGCAGCGGCCGGAACAACCACCGGCTCGCGCGCGGGCACCACGATATCGTGACCCCCAACGATGTCGGGAAACTCATCGAGTTCGCGCTCCCTTGCCTGATCGATCGTTTCATCGCGCTCAATCTCAACGTTTCGATAGTATTCCATGCCTGTTCCGGCAGGAATCAATCGACCCATAATGACGTTCTCTTTCAAGCCACGAAGGTAATCGACGCGTCCAGAGATCGCTGCTTCGGTAAGCACGCGCGTAGTCTCCTGGAACGACGCCGCCGAGATGAAGGAGTCGGTTGAGAGCGACGCTTTAGTGATGCCCAGCAATAGCGGCTCGGCTTGGGCCACTTCACCGTCGTCCTGCCGGACGCGCTCGTTCTCGTCCTGAAAGCGGAAACGATCGACCTGCTCCTCGAGCAGAAACTCGGTGTCGCCAACTTCCTTGATCTTCACCCAGCGCAACATCTGCCGGACAATCACTTCGATGTGCTTGTCGTTGATGTTCACACCCTGTAGACGATAGACCTCCTGAATTTCGTTTACGAGGTATTCCTGCAAACGACTCATACCCAACACGCGCAGAATGTCGTGCGGATTTAACGGTCCATCCATCAGAGCTTCGCCGGCACGAACGCGGTCGCCATCCTGCACGTTGATATGCGTGCCGCGCGGGATGTCGTACTCGCGCTCTTCCCCGTCGTCTCCCGTAATGATCAGTTTGCGTTTGCCCTTCGAGATGGCGCCGAGCGTAACGGTGCCATCGATTTCCGACATGACAGCCGTTTCCGCCGGACGTCGTGCTTCGAACAACTCGACGACGCGCGGCAAACCGCCGGTGATGTCTTTCGTCTTGGTAGTTTCTCGCGGGATCTTCGCAATGATGTCGCCAGGCTCCACTACTTCGCCGTCGGTCACCATCAGGTTCGCACGCACCGGCATCTGGTAAGTCTTCAGCACCTTGTTACTGGCGCTACGCATTTCCAGACGAGGCTGTTTCTTTTCGTCAGGCGAGTCTTTCACGACCATGCGCGACTGACCGGTCACTTCGTCCACTTCTTCGTCAAACGTCACGCCTTCCTTCAAGTCCTGGAACTTAACGTGACCAGCGACTTCAGTCAGGATCGCGAACGTGAACGGGTCCCACGTCGCCAGGAGCTGGTCCTGGGTGACGCGGCTGCCGTCTTCAACGAGGATGTGTGCGCCGTAAACGATCTGGTAACGCGCTGCTTCTCGGCCACGATCATCAATGATAACCAGCGAACCGTTACGATTCATCGCGATGCGTTCGCCCTTGCGGCTCTTCACAGTCTGCAAGTCGAGGTACTTGATGGTGCCGTCCTGACGTGCTTCGTGTTTCGAAGATTCTTCAAGACGAGCGGTACCACCGATGTGGAACGTACGCATCGTCAACTGCGTGCCGGGTTCTCCGATCGACTGCGCGGCAATCACGCCCACGGCTTCACCAATCTCAACGGGCCTTCCTGTCGCGAGGTTACGTCCGTAGCACTTGATGCAGCAGCCACGTCGCGATTCGCACGTCAGCACTGAACGAATTCGGACGCGCTGTACGCCTGATCGTTGAATCTCGGAGGACAAGTCTTCATCAATCTCCTGATTGGCTTCGACGATCGGTTGACCCTCGATCGGGTCAACCACCTCCTCGAGCGCTGTTCGACCCACAATGCGATCGCGCAACGACTCGATTTCCTCTCCACCTTCGATAATGGCGCTGGCAGGAATGCCACGGAGAGTGCCGCAATCTTCTTCGCTGATGATTACGTCCTGGGCTACGTCAACGAGCCTTCGAGTCAAGTAACCCGAGTCGGCTGTTTTCAAAGCCGTATCTGCAAGGCCTTTGCGCGCACCGTGCGTCGAGATGAAGTACTGCAACACGTTCAAGCCTTCACGGAAGTTAGCCTGAATCGGAGTTTCGATGATTTCACCCGACGGGCGAGCCATCAACCCGCGCATACCGGCCAACTGCCGAATCTGTTGGGCACTACCTCTGGCTCCTGAATCGCTCATCACCAGGATTGGATTCAACTCGCCTGACGACTTCTCGCGATCGTCCATCGCCTTGAACATTTCCTTTGCCACTTTGTCAGTGACTTCAGACCAAATCGCGATGACTTTGTTGTAGCGTTCACCGTTTGTAATGACGCCATCCAGATATTGCTGTTCGACAGCAATCACGTCCTTGTCAGCCTTGTCGACCAGACCTTTCTTCGATGGCGGAGTGACGAGATCATCAATGCCAATCGAGATACCGGCCTTCGTCGCATAGAGGAAGCCCAGCGTCTTGAGATCGTCGAGCATCTTGACGGTCATCTCATGGCCCAGCCGAATGTGGGAATAGTTAACTAACGATTGCAGCCCCTTCTTCTTCAATGTGCCATTGATAAAAGGAAGGCCTGGCGGAATCGAGTCGTTGAAGATTACACGTCCGACTGTCGTGTTGATAACGCGGCGCACGTCATCCTGAACAACCGCGCGCAGGATGTCCTGCGGATCGTGTTCCTGGACGAGGTCGATCAGATCGCCCTGGATGCGAAGTTTAATCGGCGTTTGAGTCGTGACTTCACCGGCGTCGAGCGCGAGTAATACTTCTTCTAATGAAGCGAAGACACGGCCTTCACCCTTCGCTCCCGCGCGGTCGCGCGTCAGGTAATAGATACCAAGCACGATGTCCTGCGAAGGCACTGCGATGGGCTGACCGCTCGCGGGGCTCAAAATGTTGTTGCTCGAAAGCATCAACACTGCCGCTTCGATCTGAGCTTCCGGACTGAGCGGAATGTGTACCGCCATCTGGTCGCCGTCGAAGTCCGCGTTGAACGCGGTACAGACGAGCGGGTGGATTTTGATAGCTTTGCCTTCCACCAACACCGGCTCGAAAGCCTGAATACCAAGGCGGTGCAGAGTCGGAGCACGATTCAACAGCACCGGGTGCTCGCGAATCACCTCTTCGAGAATGTCCCAAACAACCGGCTCCTGCCGTTCCACCATCTCGCGCGCTTGCTTGATCGTGGCGGCATGCGCCTGCTTCTCGAGTTGGTTGTAGATAAATGGCTTGAACAACTCGAGCGCCATCTTCTTCGGCAGACCGCACTGGTGGAGTTTCAACTCCGGACCAACGACGATCACTGAACGTCCTGAGTAGTCAACACGTTTACCGAGCAGGTTCTGACGGAAACGTCCCTGCTTGCCTTTCAACGTTCCGCTCAACGACTTGAGCGGGCGGTTGTTGACACCACGCAGCACACGTCCACGGCGTCCGTTGTCAAACAACGCATCGACTGCTTCCTGAAGCATGCGCTTTTCGTTGCGCACGATGACTTCCGGCGCGCGCAACTCCATCAACTTCTTGAGACGGTTGTTGCGATTGATTACGCGTCGATAAAGATCGTTCAGATCGGAAGTCGCAAAGCGTCCCCCGTCCAAAGGCACGAGGGGCCGCAGCTCAGGTGGAATGACCGGAATGACGTCGAGGATCATCCAGTCAGGCCTGTTTCCCGACTTCAGGAAACTGGTCGCAACTTTCAGACGCTTCGAATACTTCAATTTCTTCTGCTGCGACGTCTCTTCTCTCATGCGCTTGCGCAGGTCGGTCGCCAGCTCTTCGATGTCTACCATCGCGAGCAGTTCTTTGATCGCTTCAGCGCCCATCTTCGCGACAAACTGCGCGGGATAATCGCGCACGAGCTCACGATAGCGCTCGTCGCTTACCAACTCGCGTTCTTTCAAACCGGGAACGTCACCCGGATCGATCACGATATAGGACTCGAAGTAAAGGACCTTCTCGAGCTCGCGCAGCGGAATGTCGAGCAGGTGGCCGATGCGGCTGGGAAGTCCTTTAAAGAACCAAACGTGCGAACACGGGCTGGCCAGATCGATATGGCCCAAGCGCTCACGACGCACTTTCGCCTGAGTCACTTCCACTCCGCACTTGTCGCAGATCACGCCGCGGTGCTTCATGCGTTTGTACTTTCCGCAGAGGCACTCCCAATCCGCGACCGGACCAAAAATTCGCGCGCAGAAGAGTCCATCGCGTTCAGGTTTGAAGGTGCGGTAGTTAATTGTTTCTGGTTTGGTCACCTCACCGTGCGACCATTGCCGGATCTTTTCCGGTGACGCAAGTGAGATACGGATAGCTTCAAAGTCTGGAGCTAGTTGCGTCTTTTCTTGTTGGAATCGAAACACTTTGATTTCTCCGTTGCTATAAGCAAAAACCTTATACAGGATTCTCAGGATTAGACATGATTTACATGTTAATCCTGAAACATCCTGCCAATCCTGTACTGACTTTAAGCTTCGATCGCACTGGTGACGATCGCTTCACCAACGCCATCTTCCGCTCCTAAACCGTCGCCAGCTGCTTTCTTATTGATCAGCTCAACATCAAGACAGAGCGACTGGAGCTCACGCACCAGCACGTTGAACGACTCCGGCAGACCTGGATCGAAGTCAGCCTCGCCTTTAACGATCGCCTCGTAGATCTTCGAACGCCCGGCAACGTCGTCAGACTTCGCAGTCAACAGCTCCTGAAGAATGTGGGCCGCGCCGTAAGCTTCGAGCGCCCAGACCTCCATCTCTCCAAATCGCTGACCGCCAAACTGCGCCTTACCGCCCAGTGGCTGCTGCGTGATCAGACTGTATGGTCCAATCGAGCGAGCGTGGATCTTGTCGTCCACGAGGTGCGACAGTTTCAACATGTAGATGTATCCAACCGTCACCTTCTGTTCAAATGGGTCGCCGCTGAGCCCGTCATAGAGGATCGCCTTCCCTGATTCATTCACGATTTCGGGCAATCCGAGCTCGCGAGCTCGCGCGCCGGACTGCTGGAGCTTTTGCTTGATCTCCGTTTCCGTAGCGCCGTCAAATACCGGGGTCGCGAAGTGCATTCCAAGCACGCGCGCGGCCCAGCCCAGGTGTGTCTCGAGGATCTGGCCCACGTTCATGCGTGAAGGCACGCCCAACGGGTTCAAAACGATCTCGACAGGCGTTCCGTCGGGCAGATAAGGCATGTCCTCTTCAGGAAGAATGCGCGCGATCACGCCCTTGTTTCCGTGGCGTCCGGCCATCTTGTCGCCGACTGACAGCTTACGCTTCATGGCGATGAACACTTTCACCATCTTGATCACGCCCGGTGAAAGCTCGTCGCCCTGTCGCAGCTTCGCGATCTTCTCTTCGTAAATGTCGGAGAGGATCTTGATCTGGCGTTCGGTGCGATCTTCGTAGTCCTTAATCTCGCTTCCGATATCGAGACGCGAAGAAGCGAGTTGCACCTTTCTGAGCGCTTTCGGCTCGACTGCCTGCAACATCTCGCGTGTGATCGCGACGTTCTTTTCAATCAGCACTTCGCGATTCGACGTGAGATCCGCGGAAAGCTTGCGGCCTTCCAACAGTTCGTAGATTCGCTCATCACGCTGCTCGCGGAGGATTCGAATCTCGTCTTCAAGGTCGCGCCGCAGGCGATCTTCTTCGTCCTGTTCGATGGCGAGCGAGCGTGCGTCCTTCTCCTGTCCCTTGCGGGTGAAGACTTGAACGTCCACGACGGTGCCGTCGATTCCCGGCGGGCTGACGAGTGAAGCATCCTTCACGTCGCCGGCCTTCTCGCCGAAGATTGCGCGCAGCAGTTTTTCTTCCGCGGTCAGTTGGGTCTCACCTTTCGGTGTGACCTTTCCGACGAGGATCGATCCGGGCTTCACCTGAGCGCCGATGCGAATGATGCCGCTCTCGTCTAGATCGCGGAGCATGTTCTCACCGACGTTCGGAATGTCGCGCGTGATCTCTTCCGGACCAAGCTTCGTATCGCGCGCTTCGATTTCGAGCTCTTCGATGTGAATCGAGGTGTAGTAGTCCTCTTTCACCAGTCGCTCGGAAACGAGAATCGCGTCTTCGAAGTTGTAACCGCGCCACGGCATGAATGCGACCAGCACGTTGCGTCCGAGCGCGAGCTCGCCGCGATCGGTACATGGGCCATCCGCAATTACCTGGCCTTTTTCTACGCGCTCGCCAACGTGGACGATCGGACGCTGGTTAATACAAGTGTTCTGGTTCGAACGCTTGAACTTGATCAACGTGTAAATGTCGGCGGTCACCTCGCGTGAAATCGTACCGTTGACGTTGTGGTCAGCCTTGACGATGATGCGCTCGGAGTTGACGTAATCGACGACGCCGTCGCGTTTCGCGGCAACCACCGCGCCGGAGTCACGTGCAGTGACCTTCTCCATTCCGGTGCCGATGTACGGCGCTTCAGCACGCAGCAGCGGTACTGACTGACGCTGCATGTTTGATCCCATCAACGCGCGGTTGGCGTCGTCGTTCTCGAGGAACGGAATCAACGAAGCGGCCACGGAAACGAGCTGCTTCGGCGAGACGTTGACATACTCGATGTCCTTGCGCAGCGCGAGAATGAACTCACCCGCTTTTCGCGCGGCGTTACGCTCGTTGACGATGTTTCCATTCTCATCGAGCTCGATGTTTGCCTGTCCGACAACGTGCTTGTCTTCCTCCCACGCGGTCAAATAGAACGGCCACGGCTCGTATTCAGCTTTTCGGGCATCAGCGCCGAGCTTCTTGTTGGCTTTTTCGAGCTCTTCCTGCGGAATGTGATCGCCGGGTTTGAGTTTCGTGTCGCCGCCGTTGATAACGCGCACGTATTCCATGACGCGCCCGTCACTGACCTTGCGATAAGGCGCTTCGATGAAACCAAACTCATTGATACGCGCGAAGCACGAGAGACTCGAAATGAGTCCGATGTTCGGACCTTCAGGAGTCTCAATCGGACAAATGCGTCCGTAGTGTGTCGGGTGAACGTCGCGCACTTCGAACCCGGCGCGTTCACGCGATAGACCGCCTGGTCCAAGTGCCGACAAGCGACGCTTGTGTGTGATCTCCGAAAGCGGGTTCGTCTGGTCCATGAACTGCGACAACTGGCTCGAGCCGAAGAACTCACGCACCGCGGCCGTCACTGGCTTGGCGTTGATGAGATCGCGCGGCATCGTTGTCTGCATTTCCTGGTGGATCGACATCTTCTCCTTGATCGCCCGCTCCATGCGCTCCAGACCGATGCGGAACTGGTTCTCCAGCAACTCACCGACTGCACGCACGCGTCGATTGCCGAGGTGGTCAATATCGTCCGCCTGATACTCGGAAGGGTTCTTCCGCATCTTCAGCACGTACGAAACCACTTCGTAGAAGTCAGTCGCGGAAAGCAGCGGATCGGCGATGCGCTCGCGCTCTTCCTTGCCCATCTTGATGTTGAACTTCAAACGGCCGACGCGCGAGAAGTCAAACTTCCGCGGATCGAAGAACATCGCTTCGAGTAGACGAAACGCAGTTTGCACGGTTGGCGGATCGCCAGGGCGCATCTTGCGGTAGATTTCGAGTAGCGCATCAACCGGCTTCGTGATCACGTCTTTCTTGAGCGTCAGGGACAGAACTGGTCCAACGTCGTCGCGCTCAGGGAAGAAAACCGCGAAGTTGGTGATTCCAGCTTCGACGATTTCCTGGAGTTTGGCCGGCGTGATCTCGTTGTTGGCTTCAAGAACGATTTCGCCGCTGTCGGTGTTGACGATGTCACCAACGGCAAAAGCTCCTTCCAATTGCGACGAATCGACTTCGACCTCTTTGACGCTTGCCTTCCGCAGTGCTTCGAGTGACGACGCCGCGACCTTCTTGCCGCCACGGACGATCGGATCCGGTCCCTTGCCCTTGATGTCGTGATCGACCTTCATGCCGATAAGGTTTGTCGGGCCCTGCTCGGAAACCTGGACCTTCAAGCGTCCATCTTCAAGACGAATCTCGTCAGTGACGTAGATGGCGCGGAGCATGTCCTCATCGGTAAATGAGGCATTCTTCACTCCTTCTTCCAACTGTGAGTCGGTACGCAGTCCTTTAAGATTAAGATCGGATTTCTGATTGAACCAGAGTCCGAGCGCGCGCAGGAAAATCGACGCTAGAAACTTCCGTTTGCCGACACGTACGTAAAGCAGGTTCTTCTGGTCGTATTCAAACTCTACCCACGAACCGCGATACGGAATGATCTTCGCCACGTAGATCGCGCCGCGCTTGAAGAAGACGCCCGGCGAACGATGTAGCTGCGAGACGATGACGCGCTCAGTGCCATTGATGATGAACGTGCCGTTGTCAGTCATCAGCGGGATCTCGCCGAAGAAGACTTCTTCTTCCTTGATGTCCCGGATGGATAGAACTTCAGTGTCCGGATCTTTGTCGAAAACAGTCAGGCGGATCTTTACCTTCAGCGGCACGCTGTAGCTCATGCCACGTTCCTGACACTCCTGTTGATCGTGTTTATGTTTGAGACCGACAGGCTCGCCGCAGTTTTCGCAAAGCTGTGGACGAACAAAATTAAAGGTGCCGCAACGGTGGCAGAGAGTTTCACCCGCTGCGAGCGGATTAACTTTGATCGTCGCGCCGCAGTTCTTACAGTTTGAACGCAGGTAGTTCAGACCTTCGAGACGTCCGCATTTGCACTGCCAGTTACCAATCTGGTATTCGACGAAGTCGAGCGTGGCGGTGCCGCGGAAGTCAGAGATGGGAAACACAGACTGAAAAACAGCCTGGAGCCCGGTGGCTTCGCGCTCTTCCGGCAGCAGGTCCATCTGGAGAAAGCGGTTATATGATTCGCGTTGAATCTCAATTAGGTTCGGTATCCTGACGGCGGTGGCGATCTTGGAGAAGTCCTCACGCTCGGGCGCCTGACTGGTACGTCTTCCTAATCCGGTATTGATTGTTTGAAGCAGATTTGCAGACATGTGAGATTCCTTATGATTGCCGATTCCGTTTGCCAATTAAAGACGCCAAAGCGCGGTCAGAGCGTACAATGCCCTGACCGCTTGTTACACAAAAGCGGCGGATCTTTCCGTCAAATTTTTTGGGAGTAACGCCAGCGCCTCAATACTCCCTTAAAGTAGCCACTAACGATTCCAGTGTCAAGCCACGAAGAAAAACGATTGGAAGTCGCCACAAAGAAGCACAAAATGCACAAAGATAGTACTCAACTCGTTTTGTGCTTATGTGCCTTTTTGTGGCATATACCTCTTTGCGGCCCTATTTGACCTCGACCGTCGCGCCCGCGTCGGTCAACTTCTGCTTGATCGTTTCCGCCTCTTCCTTTGAAACGGCTTCTTTCACTGCCTTGGGGGCCGCCTCTACCAAGTCCTTGGCTTCTTTCAATCCAAGCGCGGTGACCTCACGAACAACCTTGATTACGTTGATCTTGTTGCCGCCAATCGCCTGGAGGATCACGTCAAACTCAGTCTTCTCTTCCGCGGGGGCCGCAGCTTCACCACCACCCGCTGCCGCCGCTGGGGCTGCAACCGCGGCTGCCGCTGCTGATACTCCAAAGGTCTCTTCCAGGTCCTTCACCAACTGTGAAGCTTCCAGAAGGGTCATACTTTTCAAAAATTCAATTACGTCTTCGCGTGTTGCTGCCATGATTACCTTTCTATCCTCCTCAAAAATCCTTATGCGGTCTTTTGCTCACCAATCTGTTTGATAACTACTGCCAGGTTGCGCGGCACGGCGGAAATCACCGTCACCAGACGCTGCGCCTGACAATTGATTAGGAACATCACCTTTGAAATCAGTTCTTCCTTCGAGGGTAAACTCGCGATCGCTTCCACATCGTTCAGCGCGACCACCTTGCCCTCGACGACTCCGGCCTTGAACGTAAAGATGTCCGGATTGGCCTTCGTAAATTTTGAAATTGCTTTTGACAAACTCACCGGATCGCCGCTGCTCAGCGCAACCGCAGTCACACCTTTGAAATGTTCGGCGGCGGGCTCGAGTGTGGTGCCTTCAGAGGCTTTCCGCGCCAGGGTGTTCTTCACTACCTCGTACGAAACACCCGCTTCGCGAAGTTGATTGCGCAACTCCTGGTCTTTCGCCACAGTCATCTTTTGAAAGCCAACCAGCATCGCGGCGCTGGCGTTCTTGAACTGTTCGGTGAGAGCGTCGAGGTCCTTTTGTTTTTGTGCTTTTGTTTTCATTGTTCAGCTGCCCACCTTATTTCACGTACGCCGCCTCGTCCAGCAAGACTCCCGGACTCATCGTGGCAGCGAGATTCACTTTTTTTACGTATTTGCCCTTTGCGGTTGAGGGCTTGGCCTTAATCACTGCATCGAGCAGCGCCTTGGCGTTGTCACGAAGCTTATCCGGCTCGAAGGAAACTTTTCCGACGCCAACGTGGATCACCCCGGTCTTATCGACGCGGTATTCGACCTTACCGGCTTTCGTTTCCCTGATTGCAGTAGTTACGTCAAAAGTAACGGTGCCTGTTTT
The DNA here is from genome assembly GCA_963826255.1 of uncultured Acidobacteriota bacterium. Taxonomy (GTDB): domain Bacteria; phylum Acidobacteriota; class Blastocatellia; order Pyrinomonadales; family Pyrinomonadaceae; genus PSRF01. The sequence continues at coordinate 1,204,087 of CAWGWK010000002.1, read as the reverse complement.
TGGATTGGGCATGAGGCCGCGAGGGCCGAGCACCTTACCAAGACCGCCGACGAGTCGCATCATGTCAGGCGTGGCAATGACGGCATCGAAATCAGTCCAGCCGCCTTTAATCCTGGTAACGATGTCTTCGCCGCCCACGATATCAGCGCCGGCCTCTTCCGCTTCCCTGACCTTATCGCCCTGGGCGATTACGAGCACAGTCTTCGACTTGCCCAGGCCATGCGGTAAAACGAGAGTGCCACGTACGAGCTGATCGGCTTTTCGCGGATCGACGCCGAGCCAGACTGTTAATTCAACTGTTTCGTCAAACTTTGCGAAGGAAATCTCTTTGACTTTAGCTATCGCTGTGTCGAGATTGTATTTGCGACCGGGTTCGAGCTTCTCGAGCGCGGCGCGATACTTCTTTCCGTGTTGTTTCAACTTTTTATCTCCGAGGTGCAAGCGGGAATTCAATTCCCTCCCTCTTTAATAATAGGTCGTATACGACCTATTAGACCTATCGGTCTTATTCAACGGTCAAGCCCATCTGTCGAGCCGTGCCTTCGATGGTTCTGATGGCTGATTCCAAACTCGTCGTATTCAGATCCTGCAACTTGGTCTTCGCGATCTCTTCAACCTTAGCGCGCGAGATCGTTCCGACTTTCTCGCGATTTGGCTTTCCCGATCCTTTCGGAATTCCGGCAGCCTTCTTCAACAAATCCGCTGCGGGCGGGGTTTTGGTTTCAAACGTAAACGAGCGATCGCCATAAACCGTGATCACCACGGGTATCTTGAGATCGGGATCCATCTGCGCGGTCTTGGCGTTGAAAGCTTTGCAGAACTCCATGATGTTTACGCCATGCTGACCCAACGCAGGACCAATCGGCGGCGCCGGATTAGCTTTCCCCGCGGGAACCTGAAGCTTTATATAACCTGTAATCTTCTTTGCCATGTCTTTGTTTCATATAGGTCCTATCTGACCTATATGACCTATTCTTCTTCTGCGAAAGTAACCTTCTCAACATCGAGGAAGTTCAGCTCCACCGGGGTCGAGCGCCCGAAGATCGTCACCGTAACTTTCAGCGTGGACTTATCCTCGTTAACCTCTTCAACCTTGCCGGTAAAACTCTGAAACGGACCGGACTTGATGCGCACAGTCTCGCCGGCCGCGTAGGAAAACTTCGGCTTCGGTTTTTCAGCAGCTTCCGTCACGTTGTGAACAATCTGGTCCACTTCCTGAGGAGTCAGCGGCGTTGGATTGTGACCACCGACAAATCCCGTGACCTTTGGCGTCGATTTGATCATGTGGAACACATTGTCCGGAATGTGTCCTCGCTCGTCACACTCGATCTGCACCAGCACGTAGCCTGGGTAAAACATACGCGACGACTCGATACGCTTGTTGCCGCGCATCTCGACGACCGTCTCCGTGGGTACCAGCACTTCGCTGATCTCGTTTTGGAGATCGGTGTCACGGATCCGCGCCTTCAGGCTGTCGCGTACCTTTTTCTCATGTCCCGAGTACGTATGGAGGATAAACCACTGCTGCATTAGAAAAACTCTTTCCTCAGGCGAGGCCCAAAGCCCTTGCTATCTTTTCGATCAACCAATCCAATCCCACAATCAATCGCGAAAGGGCCTGATCCACCACGAATAAATAGACCGCGAAAAATATCACCGCGATAATTGTGATTATGGTCGTGTTTTGGACATGAGTGAGAGTCGGCCACGAAACGCGCTTCATCTCAGCTCGTACATCGTGCAGAAACTGACCTAAACGTGCCAAAGGACCAGCCGGCGCCGTGGTGTGTCCACGTTCACGCCGGGCAGCCTTGCCTTCAGGACCCTGACCAAAGCGCGCTGTTCTTGGCGCTACTATTGGTGCGTCTGGATTATCTGTTTCAGCCATAAAAACTTCGGTCAACTTAATTGGCAGGGGTACCAGGATTCGAACCCGGACTTTCGGTTTTGGAGACCGACGTGCTAACCGTTGACACTATACCCCTCCGGGCACTGCCGATTTCCCAATTGCCAATTTCAATCATGTCGGTCTCCGAAAATCAGCAATCGGCAATTGGCAATCAGCAATGCTTTTACTTGGTCTCTTTATGACCTGTGTGCTTGCGGCAACGGCGACAGAACTTACTGAATTCCAACCGGTCGGGCGTGGTCTTCTTATTCTTGGTCGTCACGTAATTCCGACTCTTACAATCGGTACACTGAAGCACAATGTTATCGCGTGGCATTGCTTTAGTCCTTAATAGGTCTTATACGTCCTATAGGTCCTATCAGACCTATTCAACAACTTCCGAAACCGTACCTGCTCCGACCGTGCGCCCGCCTTCACGAATTGCGAAGCGCAACCCCTTCTCCATCGCGATGGGTGCGATCAGCTCGATCGTCATCGCCACGTTGTCGCCGGGCATCACCATCTCCACTCCTTCGGGCAGTGCCGCTACTCCAGTCACGTCCGTAGTGCGGAAGTAAAACTGCGGCCGGTAACCCGTGAAGAACGGCGTGTGCCGCCCTCCTTCTTCCTTCGTCAGCACGTAAGCTTCGGCCTTGAACTTCGTGTGCGGCGTGATGCTGCCGGGCTTCGCAATCACCTGCCCGCGCTCGATGTCCTTGCGCTCAACGCCGCGCAGCAGCAAGCCAACGTTGTCGCCTGCCGTGCCTTCGTCCAATAGCTTCTTGAACATCTCCACACCCGTCACTACAGTGGTACGCGTCGGACGGATACCCACGACTTCTACCTGCTCGTTCACCTTCACCTTGCCGCGCTCCACGCGACCCGTGGCCACCGTGCCGCGTCCCTGAATCGTGAAGATGTCTTCCACCGGCATCAAAAACGGCTTCTCAATATCGCGCTCCGGCGTGGGAATGTAACTATCAACCGCCGCCATCAACTCAACTACCGTCTTCTCCCATTCCGGGTCACCTTCCAAAGCTTTCAAGGCGCTGCCACGCACCACTGGAATGTCGTCGCCGGGAAACTCATACGTGCTCAGAAGCTCGCGCACTTCCAATTCCACCAACTCCAGCAACTCCGGATCGTCGACCGCGTCCGCCTTGTTCATGAACACGACCATCGCCGGCACGCCTACCTGCCTCGCCAGAAGAATGTGCTCGCGTGTTTGCGGCATCGGGCCGTCAGTGGCTGCCACCACCAGAATCGCGCCGTCCATCTGCGCCGCGCCCGTGATCATGTTCTTCACGTAGTCGGCGTGACCGGGACAGTCAACGTGTGCGTAGTGCCGATTGGCTGTTTCATATTCCACGTGCGCCGTGGCGATCGTGATCCCGCGTGCTTTCTCTTCCGGCGCCTTGTCGATCTGATCAAAGGCCACAAACTGCACTTTCGGATTGTTCTTCGCCAACACCTTCGTGATCGCTGCCGTCAACGTCGTCTTGCCATGATCAACGTGTCCAATCGTCCCGATGTTCACGTGCGGCTTGGAACGGTCAAATTTTTCCTTCGACATCTTTTCCTCTTCTATATATAAGGATCATTCCGACAGAAACGCTGGAGCCCGCGATGAGATTTGAACTCATGACCTCCTCCTTACCAAGGAGGCGCTCTACCCCTGAGCTACGCGGGCCCGAATCCCATGGCGTCTCTAAAACTGGAGCGGGCGACGAGATTCGAACTCGCGACCCTCAGCTTGGAAGGCTGATGCTCTACCAACTGAGCTACACCCGCCCAAATCAATTTGCCGATTGCCAATGTCAACCGGTGCAGGGGGTAGGATTCGAACCTACGTAGGGCGTGAGCCCGCCGGGTTTACAGCCCGGTGCCATTAACCACTCGACCACCCCTGCATCACCTTTGTTTGCCGTGGAGCCGGCGAAGGGACTTGAACCCCCGACCCTCTGATTACAAATCAGATGCTCTACCAACTGAGCTACGCCGGCCCGCTATAGAGTACAAATAGCGTATTCCGACAAAATGCGGATACTACCAAGCGAGTTTCAAAAACGCAAGTCGCAGGGAGTGTTGTAGATAACAAAGCCAGTCATCCACAGATTACACAGATGAGACAGATGAATTCTGCGTGATCTATGACTTCTCCGAACAAATAAATTGACCTGAATTGATGCAGCAAGTAGGATGAGTAAACCTCACGCGTCACTTTGCCCCGATCCCCTCAAGACAATCAAAGGAGACTAGCCACATGGCACGGTTTAGAAATTTTAAAGTATCGTTGTTCGCACTCGTTTGTTTGCTCGCGCTTGCATTTTCAATCAATGCGCAATCGCCGGCCCCAACTCCGCAACTTATGATGCCCGCGCAAGCACAACCGCTGCGCGTTGCGGATACAACCAGTCTGTACTGCGCCGGTTACATTCGCCATCAACGACTACCAAGCATGCCCGAGATCGTCGGCGCCGAGGAAGAACAGGAGCAACGCACGTTCGCTCACGGTGACGTGGTTTATCTCAACAGAGGTTCGGCTCAGGGTATTAAAGAAGGACAAAACTTTCAGATCATCCGGCCGCGTGGTGACGTCAAAGGCGTTCACAAGCAAAAGTATGGCTTCCTCGGAACTTACGTTCAGGACATTGGCCAGCTCCAGGTCTTTAGGATTTGGGAAAACACTGCGGCGGCGCAAATAACTTTTACCTGCGACACGGCGCTACTGGGCGATCTGCTTTCACCCGTTCCGGATCGCGAGTCTCCACTGCAACGCGCTGAAGGAAACCTCGATCGTTACGCCGATCCTTCCGGCAAACAGACGGGCCGTTTGATGATGGCGAAAGATAGCCGTGAAATGGTTACTCGAAACGATATCGTCTACATCGACCTCGGCTCTGAAGATCAGGTCAATCGTGGCGATTACCTCACGGTCTATCGTCCACTCGGCACAGGAAACATCACTCGCTTTGATAATGAAGAGAGTGCCCGGAACCGCGCTACAGGTTTTCAAAGCGATCGCTTTCGCGGTGGCGGCTTTTCAAACCAGGCATCGAGGGCGAAAGACGAGACTGCATTTGTAGACGCGGAGGGTCGCTACCGTTATCGCCCGATCACTTCGAAGGAGGTTAAGCGACATCGCCCGCCAATGCCGCGAAAGATTGTTGGCGAGATGGTGGTGATTGACGTGCAGAGAAGAACTGCGACCGCGATCATCACGCGAGTCATCAGTGAAGTGCACACCGGCGACTGGGTCGAGATCCAATAAAAGCTAGCCACGGATTACACCGATTGATACAGATAGCAATCCGTATCAATCCGAGTAATCCGTGGCTAAGTCTTTGTGCTTCCGCTCCGTGGCGCGGCTCGCGACAACAGCGCGGTAGAAGGACATGAAATAGCCGTACATCGAAGTGACGGCAGATATCACAACCAGCCAAAGCATTGCCCTGCCCGCTGTGTAAAGAAGGACCTGCCAATCGTTCCCGGTGGTTACCCCATCACCAACTAAATGCTGCCAGGCAGTGCGCAGTTCAGGCACAGACCAAAACTCGATCGCGGGAAACGGTTTGCCGAAGTTCGCGACCGGCGGCCTTCCCGCAACACTCGATCCGATGAGCAGCGCAACGGTGACCACCTGCGCCAGCATTTTGAACTTTCCCATCTTCGACGCTGAAATCACGACTCCATCAACTGCGGCAATCGATCGCAAACCAGTAACAGCAAACTCTCTGCCGATAATGATCACGACTGCCCACGCCGGCGCGAGTTGATTTTCAACGAGCGAGATCAGCGCGGCTGAAATCAGTAGTTTGTCGGCAATCGGATCGAGTAGTTGTCCAAGACGAGTTACCTGTCCGCGACTGCGCGCGATGTGACCGTCGAGATAGTCGGTCAGTGCCGCTCCTAAGAACAACGTTACACCGAGAAGATGTCTTGGGACTCCAAACCAGTTTTCCGAAAAAGGAGTCAGGAGCACGACGACGAGCAGCGGCACGATGAAGATGCGCAGGAGAGTTAGGCCATTGGGAAGATTCACAATTTGATTACTCTACTAACCTTAGACAGGATTCACAAGATTTGCACAGGATTTGTAAGCGAATCCTGTCAATCCTGAAAAATCTTGTAAATCATGTGGAACTTTCTTCCGCCCTCACGCGAATACGAGCATGAAAAGACTTCTACCACTCCTAACACTGATCCTTCTTTGCACTACGGCAGCATTCGCAGACTCGCGCGCTGAGGAAGTTCTGAAACAAGCCCGCCAGGCAATCGGCGGCGAAGAGCAACTACAAAAAATTGAAAGCCTGCACATCAACGGCCAATACCGCCGCATGCTCGGCGAACGCCAGATGGGCGGCGAACGCGAAATCAAGATCCTGCTGCCGAATAAGTATCTCGTCGAAGACGCGATGAGCTCTGGCGGACTCAGCACCGCGATGATCAATACGCGTGGTCTAAATGGCGAGAAAGCGTGGAGTGGCTCGAGCGGCGGCGGTGGAATGATGTTCCGAATGGTTGGCCCTGGAGGCGCGCAGACGACGCCAGAACAGATGGAAGCAGGCCTGCGAAGGATCTACACCGCTGAGTTTTCACGTTACCTGCTGACGATGATCCTTACACCTCCGCCTTCGTTAGCGGTTCAATACAAATACGCGGGCGAGTCTGACGTAGAAGATGTGCAGGCAGAAGTGATCGACGTCACTGCTGCTGACAATTTCGCCGTGCGCATCTTCTTCGACAAGAAGAGTCACTTGCCGCTGCTGCTGAGTTATCGTGGTCCAAAGCCACGCGTCATGACGATGACACGCCAGGGAAATGGAACCGCAAGATCGGCGGACGACATTAAGAAGGCCCGCGAAGAGGCGGAGAAGAAGATGCATACTGAAGCTCCCGCTCCACCCGAAGAGGTCGATTTTTATATTCGACTTACGGACCACAAAAAGGTCGGCGGGCTCACACTGCCGCACAAGTTCACGTTTCTTGCCGGCGAAGAAGTCTCTGAAGAGTTCGAGATCTCGAAGTACGAGTTGAATCCGCAGTTCAAAGCAGACCAGTTCGAAAAACGCTGATCAGCCACAAAAAGGCACAAAAGGCACATAAAAAGATGCGAGTTGAGTGTCTCCAATCTCGAGCTATCAGTGCGTTTATTGCGCTCGTGCTGGCTGTTGTTCCCTGCTTCGGTCAAACGAACGCGAGTCTGGAAGTGATCGTGAAAGATCCTTCCGGCGCTTTAATCAACAAGGCGCAGGTGCAGTTGCTCAGAAACGGAAAGCCGCAATCGCTTAGCTCCACCAACCAAAGAGGAGAGGCACGCTTCAACAAAGTCGCTCCCGGCCTCTATCAGATTCACGTCGAAGCACCGGGCTTCAAAGCTCATGACATTGACGGTCTGGAGCTTTCAAGTGGTCCACATCGAAGAGAAGTGACTCTCGAGATCGACGTGATCAAGGTTGACGTTGACGTTACGGACGAAGCACAAGTCCGAAACACAGATCCCAACGGGCCGGCGTTCTCCAATGTTTTGACCGCCGACCAGATCGCTCAACTTCCTGACGATCCGGAAGAGCTGGAAAACGCGATCAACCAACTCGCCGGCCCGGGTGCGCAGATGCGCGTCAATGGATTTCGTGGCGGGAAGCTGCCGCCAAAATCCCAGATTCGCGAGATACGTTTCCGCATGAATCCGTACGCGGCTGAGAATCACGACGCAGGCTTCGGCTTTGTCGATATCACCACCAAACCGGGCGTGAATTCGTGGCACGGCTCCTTCAACTTCGGGTTCCGCGATGAAGCAATGAACGCTCGCCAGGTGTTTGCGCGGTTTCGTGGTCCCGAACAGCAGCGGAGGTTCGGCCTGTCGATTGATGGTCCACTCTGGAAAAACCATACTTCACTTTTTCTCAACGCCGATGGCTCGTTGTTCTTTGACGCACGGCCGATCTTCGCCACGCTTCCGAGCGGAACGTTTTCCGATCTCGCGTTTCGTCCGTCGAGACGAATGAACCTCGATGCACGCGTCGAACACGTGCTGACAAAAACACACACCGCACGCTTTCAGTTTCAACGCAATGCCGGTGTGCAGAACAACCTCGGTGTGGGAGATTTTGATCTCCTGTCGCGCGGTTATTCGCAGGACCAGACTGAGTACATCGCGCGGCTCGCCGATTCGGGAGTGTTTGGCAAGAAATTCTTCAATGAAGTGCGTTTGCAGGCGCGCTGGATAACCACCGAGGCGCGTTCGGTGAGTGAAGGGCAAACGATTCTCGTTCCCGGCGCATTCAACGACGGCAGCGCGCAACGAAGTGGCGGGCGCCGGCAACTCGATTTCGAGCTCACGGATAACGTTGACTACGCACTCGAAAAACACGGCCTTCGCTTCGGTGTCCAACTCGAAGCCGGCGGTTACCGCAGCAACGAGCGAAACAACGCGTTCGGTACTTTCCAGTTTGCCGATCTCGACGCATTCGAAGCAGGACTGCCAACTCAATTCACCCAACGCACCGGCGATCCAACAGTGAACTACCGGCAGTACCAATTCGGCTGGTACGTTCAGGACGACTATCGCGTCCGCAAGAACCTGACGATCAGCTACGGCGTTCGTCACGAATTGCAAAATCACGTGTCCGGTAAATTCAATGTTGCTCCGCGTCTGGGTTTTGTGTGGTCGCCAAAGAAGAACGGAACGATCACAGTGCGCGGCGGCGCCGGTATTTTTTACGACTGGTTCACGGCACAAACGTTTGAACAGACTCTGCGCGTTGACGGCCAGCGACAGAGAGATCTCGTCGTGACCAATCCGGGTTTTCCAAATCCGTTAAGCGGCGGCATGCAGACAGTGCTGCCGCCGAGCCGGATTCAGACCGATCCGAATCTACAGATTCCCTACATCATTCAATCTTCGATCGGTGTCGAGACTAACCCGTTCAAGTTGTTTCGCTTGACAACGAATTACCAATATCAACGCGGCGTTCACCTGTTGCATGGCCGCAATCTCAACGCGCCGGTGCCCGGACTCGGACGTCCGGACCCAAGTGTTGGAAACATCACGAACATCGAATCCTCCGCTTATCAATCCAGCCACCGGCTGATGATCGGAATCGGCCCGCCGAGGTTTATAGCCGGAGGGATGTTCTGGAACATCAACTACCTGCTGATGAAGAACACAAACGAGGCTGACAGTCTGTTTAGTTTGCCTTCCAACAATTTCAACCTGCGTGCTGATCGCGGTCCAGCGGCAAACGACATGCGCCATTTGATATCGGGTATGTTAAGCAAGCGTCTGCCAATGGGTTTCGGTATCTCAACAATTTTTCAAGCCACGTCCGCGCTGCCTTACAACATCACGACGGGCTTCGATGACAATGGCGACACGGTGATTAACGATCGACCTCTCGGCGTCGGACGTAACAGCGCGCGTGGCGCCTCGCGTTGGGAAATCGGATCGCGTTTGAGTTGGGGCTCGGATTTCGGGCCCGAGCAGCAGCAGGCTGGTGGAACGCAAGTGAGGATGGTTCGCATTGGTGGCGGCGATGGCGCCGCGCCACCGTCAATCGGCATGGGCGGGACGAAGAGATACCGTCTCGAGTTTTACGCGCAGGCTTTTAATCTGCTGAACCACACGAACCTGGGAGCGTTTTCCGGAGTCCAGACCTCGCCCTTCTTCGGCCGAGCCACCTCCGCTCAATCACCCCGAAGGATGGAACTCGGGATGCGCTTTAACTTCTAATCCCGTTGGAGAATTCGGAGGTTCAGAGTTCAGCCTTTAGGCTGCTCTTCAGGAGCCAAGCTAAAGCTTGAACTCTTGAACTCTAAACTGTATCACTGCCTAACCATCTGTGGATGGCTTGCCGCGCGAAAACCTGTCCGCTAGAATGACGGGTTTTCGCTATGGCCATTGATCGCATCAGTGTTAGGGGCGCTCGCCAGCACAACCTAAAGAACATCAACGTCGACATCCCTCGCGACCGGTTCACCGTGATCACTGGCCTCTCCGGCTCGGGCAAGTCTTCGCTCGCTTTTGACACGATCTACGCCGAGGGACAGCGGCGCTACGTCGAATCGCTCTCGGCTTACGCGCGCCAGTTCCTCGATCAGCTTGAAAAACCTGACGTCGATTCGGTTGACGGTCTCTCGCCGGCCATTTCGATCGAACAGAAAACTGTTTCCCGCAGTCCTCGATCGACCGTCGGAACTGTCACCGAGATCTACGACTACATGCGACTGCTGTTTTCATCTGTCGGAATACCGCATTGCCATATGTGCGGCGCTGCCATCACTCGCCAGAGCGTCGATCAAATCGTGCAGAATGTGCTCGGCTTGCCGGAAGGCGAACGGGTGATGGTCCTCGCGCCAATCGTTCGCGGTCGAAAGGGTGAGTTCAAAAAAGAACTGGAGAAGCTGGCAAAGGAAGGCTTTCTGCGTGCACGCGTCGATGGTGAACTGCTTTCGCTGGACGAAGAGATCCGGCTCGACAAGCGAAGAAATCACACGATCGAAGCCGTCGTCGATCGTCTTTTGATCAAGACCGGCATTCGCGAGCGATTAACCGATTCGATCAGAACTGCGTTGAAGTTAACTGGAGGCGCGGTCCTGATTTCGATTGTCGATGGTGAAGAGAAGCTTTACTCAGAGCGAATGGCCTGCGTGATTTGCGGCATCAATGTTCCGCCTCTCGAGCCGCGATCGTTCTCCTTCAATTCAGCTTACGGTGCATGCAAGCGATGTCACGGTTTGGGAACGGTGATGGAGATCGATTCGCTGAAGTTGATTCCCGACGCGAGCCAAACTCCGGAAAAACTTGGTTACATGGGCACTGCCGACAAGCAGGGCTCGGCCTATCTTCGTAGCGCGCTGCTCGCGGTCTGTAAACATTTCCATGCGGATCCAAAGAAGCCGTTTGCCGAGTTGCCGAAGGAAGTGCGGGATGGATTTCTGAATGGAGTCAACGGGAAGTTAACTTTCAATCAAGGCCTTTATAGCTATCAGAACGAGTGGAAGGGCGCACTGAGCTGGCTCGAGGAGCGATTAAACGAAGCCCCTTCCGAAAAGATAAGAGTCGCACTCGAGGAGTTGGTTTCACCCACAGTTTGCAGCGAGTGCAAAGGACAGCGCCTGCGTTCCGATTCGCTTTCCGTCCAGGTCGGTGGGCGCGGAATTGCTGAATACACGTCGCTGCCGATTGAGGATGCTGTCCAGGCGTTCGAGCAGGTGGCTTTGAGTTCTCGCGAAGAGCAGATCGCTGGTCCAATACTCCGGGAAATCAAGAACCGGTTGCGGTTTTTGGAGACGGTTGGGCTCGGTTACCTCACTCTTGACCGAACGTCTTCAACGCTCTCGGGCGGCGAAGGTCAACGCATTCGACTCGCAACACAGATCGGATCGCAGTTGCGCGGAGTTCTCTACGTGCTCGACGAGCCTTCCATCGGGCTCCACCCGCGAGATAATCAGAAGTTACTGGAGACACTGTCTGCACTGCGCGATCTCGGCAACACGGTGCTTGTCGTCGAGCACGATGAGGAGACGATCCGGCGCGCTGATTACGTCGTGGATCTTGGACCAGGCGCCGGCGCACACGGGGGCGAAGTCGTCGCAGTGGGTACAGCCGCGGACGTCGCGGAAAATCCCAACTCGATTACCGGACTGTACATTCGCGGGGCCAGAAAGATCGAAGTGCCCACCGAACGAAGATCGCCAAACGGCAAGTACCTGACGATTACCGGCGCTTATGCAAACAATCTCAAAGAGATCGACGTGTCGTTTCCGTTGGGATTGTTGACCGTGGTGACCGGCGTTTCGGGCTCGGGAAAATCCACGCTGGTCGAGGACATTCTTTACTACGCGTTAGCGCAGCATCTTTATGGTTCATTAACCGAGCCTGGTCCATACAAAGCGATTGAAGGTCTGGAACATCTTGATAAGGTGATTGAGATTGACCAGTCACCAATCGGCCGCACGCCGAGATCTAACCCGGCAACTTACACGGGCTTGTTCACGCCTTTGCGCGAGCTCTACGCAATGTTGCCGGAGTCGCGTGAGCGCGGTTATAAACCGGGGCGCTTCTCGTTCAACGTTAAAGGCGGGCGTTGTGAGGCGTGCGAAGGCGACGGCATGAAGCGTATCGAGATGAACTTCCTGCCCGATGTTTACGTGCTCTGTGATGTGTGTCGCGGCGCACGCTACAACCGCGAGACCATGGCTGTGAAATATAAAGGCAAGTCGATTGCTGACCTGCTCGATACGACTGTCGAAGAAGCACTGCCGCTGCTCGAGAACATCCCACAAATAAATCAGAAGCTCCAGACGCTGCTTGACGTTGGCCTCGGTTACATTAAATTGGGCCAATCAGCGACGACACTCTCGGGCGGCGAAGCACAGCGCATCAAACTCGCGAAAGAACTTTCGAAACGTGCAACCGGCAGGACCATCTACATCCTCGACGAACCAACCACTGGCCTGCATTTCGCGGACGTTCACAAGTTGCTCGACGTGCTACAGCGTCTCGTCTCGTTGGGAAATACCGTGCTGGTCATCGAGCACAATCTCGACGTAATCAAATGCGCTGACTACATCATCGATCTTGGTCCCGAAGGCGGCGAACACGGCGGCCGCGTTGTCGCCGCAGGCACTCCCGAAGAAGTCGCACGCTCGCGCCGCTCCCACACGGGCCACGTCCTCCGCCCACTGTTGAATGGTCGGCTCTCACGCAACGGCAACCATCATTCCTAGCGGTCACAGATCGCTCCGGGGAACGTGTTATACTTCTTCGCGTATGAATATCTCACTTGCCAACGTCAGATTAGATAAGACTGCTTTTAAGGTTTTCTCTTCGTTTGAGGAAGCGGAAGCCGCTGATCGTGCCTACTGGCATTCGCGTACTCCAGCTGAAAGACTGATGGCCGTTGAATTAATGCGACAGAGTGCATATGGATACGATCCAGCTACCGCAAGACTTCAGAGAGTTTCTGAGGTTGCTCAACTCAAAGAGAGTTGAGTATTTGATTATCGGCGGTTATGCCGTCGGCTACCACGGCTATCCTCGTCCCACTGGAGATTTGGATATCTGGATTTCGAACGCTCCTCAAAACGCTAACCGCGCTCGTGAGGCGTTGGAAGAGTTCGGATTTATCTGCGCAATCGATGTGCTCTTACAAGATGACCAAGTAGTCCGTATGGGTATGCCGCCATTTCGGATAGAAGTATTAACTACGATTGATGGGGTTAAATTCTCGGACTGTTATTCAGAACGTGTTAGGGCGGACGTCAGTGGCGTCGAAGTGTGTTTAATAAGTCTGCCTTGTCTCAAAGAGAATAAGAAAGCCAGTGGCAGATCTAAAGATGTTGCCGATCTGGAGCATCTTCCATAGGTATTAAACGGTCACCTTGCCATCCATTTACGACGACGAGCTGAAACCACTTGAACTCGACGGAGTTAAGACGTACCCGCTTGCGTCGCGTCACAGCAAAGTTAAGCTGGAGGATTTTGCTAAACCGCTAAGCGACGATTCGTCCTTAAGTGATTTTCTCGACAGTTTGCCGAACGTTCTTGCCGGTCAATCTCTGCGCGACTTGTGCAAGCGCATCCAGCGTGCGCGAGAGTTGAAGAAGCCGATCATCTGGGGCCTCGGTGGTCACGTGATCAAAACCGGCCTCGCGCCCGTGATCATCGATCTCATAAAGCGAGGTTACGTCTCCGCTATCGCGGCAAACGGATCTGTACTGGTCCATGACGCTGAGATCGCGATGATTGGATCGACATCTGAAGACGTAGACGCAACACTTTCGGAAGGAGTCTTCGGTGGCGCGGAAGAAACGGGACAACTGCTCAACGGCGCTGCACGCGACGGCGCAAGAGATCAGATCGGATTAGGTGAGGCAGTCGGACGTGCACTGCTGGCGCGCAATCCAAAGCATCGCGGCTATTCTCTTCTTTGCGCAGCTTACGAATCGAAGCTTCCATTCACCGCACACATCACGATCGGTGGCGACATCGCACACTTCCATCCGAACTTTGACGGCGCGGCACTAGGCGCGACAACTCATACCGACTTCCGTCTGCTCGCAGCATTGGTGAGGCAAATGGACGGCGGTGGTGTTTATCTCAATATCGGATCGGCAGTGGTCCTGCCCGAAGTATTTCTGAAGTGCGTAACCCTCGTCCGTAATTTGGGCCATACGCTTCAGGACATAACGACTGCAAACTTCGATTTCATTCAGTCATACCGCCCGCTGACAAACGTTGTGCGCCGGCCAACTGAAAACGGAGCAGGACGGGGTTACTCGATCACCGGTCATCACGAACTCAACCTTCCCCTGTTAGCCGCGCTGCTCATCAGCAACTCCGCGACTTGACCAATCCAAGCCTTCTCAATTAATCTGAGTGTCCCGCTGAAATTGAAAACGGATTTCAATTTCGTAGAGAGGTCGGCATTACCAAAAAGCTCTACCGAATACCGATACACAGGATTAAAGGAAAGGGGCTCTCGTGAAGTCACCGGGTCAAAAGCGCGCAAAGAAGACGAAACGGCGTGGTGCTAAATATTGGATCGTGGCAGTGGGCGCTATCGGAATGCTCGTCGCATATTGTCCGGCGCGAAGTCATAACATCGTCCTCGGAAAAGCCATACTCCGCGAGGATGCAACCATCCAGGTTCAGCAGATCACGTTCGATATTCCCGCTGGCCCACTCGAATCCGTCGTAACTGCCTTTCAAAAAACTTCAGGGCTCCAGGTGGTAATCCCCGAAGACCCGATGCGAACGGTTTCCTCCCCTGGTGTAACCGGCCGCTATTCACCCGAACAGGCCCTGCGCGAAATCCTGCGTGGGACGGGAATCAGCTATCGCTTTAGCGACAAGCGAACGGTGATTCTGGAGATCCAGGCTGCTGCGGAATCGGTTGAAATTAGAGACGATGCCCGAGTTGTTCTCTCCTCTACCAAATACACCGAACCACTACTCAATACACCGCAGACGATCAGTGTGATCTCCAAAGAAGTGATGGAACAGCAGGGTGCAACCACTCTGCGCGACGTTTTGAAGAATGTTCCGGGACTCACCATCACCGCGGGCGAAGGCGGCAATCCAGCCGGCGACAACTTAACGCTGCGAGGTTTCAGCGCGCGTAACGATATCTTTGTTGACGGTGTCAGAGATCTTAGTCCGCAGGCGAGAGATCCTTTCAACCTCGAACAGGTCGATGTGGTCAAAGGACCCGGCTCGGTCTACACAGGCCGTGGTTCTACCGGTGGCTCGATAAACTTACTCAACAAGATGCCGGGTTTACGTCGATCGTTCGGAGGGACGCTTGATTTCGGCACCGATCGCACGCGCCGCGCAACCGCGGATGTAAATATGCCCATCGGCGACAACATGGCGTTTCGGCTGAACCTGCTTGGACATCATTCAGGAGTAGCAGGACGCGATGTGATCAAGTTTGAACGTTGGGGAGTTGCACCTTCACTTACCCTGGGACTTGGGAAACCAACCCGTTTCACCGCCAGTTATTACAAACTGAAGCAGAACAATATTTCCGATTACGGAATCCCCTGGGTTCCGGCAACGAATAACGCACTCGTTGAGTTCCGCGATCGGCCCGCGCCTGTTCCACGCGATACGTTTTATGGCCTGCGAAATCGCGACTTCGAAAAGTTGAATTCCGATCTTGTGACACTCAAGTTCGAACACGATTTCAACGACGGCTTATCACTACGCAATCAACTTCGTTTCAGCAACTCATCACGAGATTCGATCGCGACACCTCCGCGTTTCGCCAACAACAACTCAACAGCCATCAATCGTGAGCTGCGTTCATGGCAGACGGAAGACAAGGTCTGGGACAACCAAACAGATTTCATTGCGCGTTTTTCCACCGGCAAGATCGAGCATGCACTGATAACCGGGCTCAACGTCACTCGCGAGAACAACACTCGCAAGACCCGTACTGCCGCCAACATGCTCACAAACCTGCTGAATCCCAATCCTGACGATGTGTTCACTGGGCCAATAACCGTGAGTCCAATCGTCGGTGATGTTATGGCAAACTCGCAGGCGGTTTACTTGTTTGACACTGCGAAGCTCGGCAAGAAGTGGGAATTGAATGGCGGCCTGCGTTGGGACCGCTTTGATGCTGACGGTATCACCACCACCGGTCTCCCGATATCGCGCGTCGATCGAATGCTTAGCGTTCGCGCCGGCGCTGTGTTCAAGCCGCTGCCGCAAGGCGCGATCTATGCCTCTTACGGAACATCACTCAATCCGTCGCTCGAAGGCTTGTCGTATAACACCGCGAACACTGTGATCGATCCGGAAAAGACGTACACGATCGAGACCGGAAGTAAGTGGGGCTTCTTTAACGGGCGAGTGCTTTTGAGCGGCGCGTTGTTTCGCGTTGAAAAGCTCAACGCTCGCACACCGGGCGTCCTGCCGGGCGACCCGCCGCAAGTTCTCGAAGGAAAGCAACGCGTCGAGGGCGCGGAACTGAGTCTCGAAGGAAACATCACGCGCGCGTGGCAGGTGCTTGCCGGCTACACGCTGCTTGACAGCACAACGGTTGATTCAAACGTTCCCGCGGAAATTGGAAAGCAACTCGTCAACACACCGCGCAACTCTTTCAACGTGTGGTCCACCTATCGTTTGCCAAACGGTTTTCATTTTGGCGGCGGCGCGAGGTTTGTCGATCGCCGTTTCGGCAACGCCATCAACACGCGTTTCGTGGATGAGTATTGGACTTTTGATCTCATGGCGTCGTATCCGATCTCGAAGCACATCGATCTAAAGCTCAATCTCTACAACCTGAGTGATGAGTTTTATTTCGATCGCATAGGTGGCGGCCACATCGTGCCCGGACCGGGACGCGCGGCGATGTTGAGCACGAGTTTCAGGTTTTAACCCGCATGCTGCTGCAAATTCCAGAGGTACTCAGCAGCGAGCAAGTGGCGGGATGTCGCAAGTTGCTGGAGAAGGGTGATTGGATCGATGGGCGAGTCACGGCCGGTCATCAATCCGGGCGCGCCAAGAACAACCTGCAACTACCCGAAGATCACGAAGACGTAAAACAACTCGGCGACACGATCCTCGCCGCACTCGAGAATAATCCCCTCTTCATGTCGGCCGCGTTGCCGTTAAAAGTTTTTCCCCCGCTGTTCAATCGTTATCAGAACGGGCAGTCGTTCGGCAATCACGTTGATAACGCCATTCGCCAGGTAACGGGTACGCCGCATCGCGTACGCACGGATCTCTCCGCGACTCTGTTCTTCAGCGATCCGGATGAGTACGACGGAGGTGAGCTGGTCGTTGAAGATAGGTACGGCGTTCACTCAGTAAAACTGCCTGCTGGTCATCTGATCCTGTATCCGGCGTCGAGCCTTCATCACGTTCGTCCGGTTACACGCGGCGCTCGCCTCGCTTCGTTCTTCTGGATCCAGAGCATGGTGCGCGACGACGGCGAACGCACGATCCTCTTCGATCTCGATGTTGCGATTCAACGTTTGATGTCCGACGTTCCCGAACACCCGTCGATCATGGAGCTGACTTCCCTTTACCACAATCTGCTGCGCCGCTGGGCCGATGTATAGTTATGAAAAAGCTACGCAGAATAATTTTTTGGTGTCATTTGCCGGTTGGCCTAATCGCGGGCGTCGTGATTCTGAATATGTGTGTGACCGGGGTTTTGTTGACTTACGAAAAACAGATCACTTCGTGGGCCGACACTCGCGGCTATCGCTCGGCGCCGCCGACGCCGGGGACACGGGGTCTTCCACTTGAAACACTGATAACCAAGGCTCGCGAAGCACGCGGCGCAAATCCGACTTCAGTAACGCTCAAAGCAGACCCGGCGGAGCCTGCGGCGATCGCGTTTGGTCGTGAAACAACTCTGTTCGTCAATCCCTACACCGGAGTAGTTCTCGGCGAGGGCTCGCACAAAGTCCGAAGCTTCTTTCGCAACGTAACGGAGTGGCATCGCTTTCTCGGTGCTAAAGGTGAGAATCGGAACGTTGCTCGCGCCATCACCGGCGCGTGTAATTTGGGCTTTTTGTTTTTAGTCATGAGCGGCTTCTATTTATGGTGGCCGCGGAATTGGAATTTAAAGACACTGCGACAAGTCACTTGGTTTCGTCGGGGACTACCGTCGAGAGCCCGCGATTTCAATTGGCATAACACGATCGGATTCTGGTCTGCTGCACCGTTATTCATCGTCGTGTTGTCGGCAGTGGTGATTTCGTATACGTGGGCTGGAAACCTCGTGTATCGAGTCGTAGGTGAAACTCCTCCGGCGCCGCGTGCCAATCCAGCATCGCAGTCTCGACCAGGAGACAACCAGACACCATCGCTGAACAACGTTGATGCTGCGTGGCAGAGAGCTGAGCAGCAAGTGAGTGACTGGCGAACGATCACGATGCAGATACCGGCCTCAGCATCAGCGCCGCTCACGTTCAACATCGACCGCGGCAACGGCGGACAGCCACAAAAGCGAGCTCAACTCGTTTTAGATCCGGCGACGGGTGAGGTTGTTCGTTGGGAACCGTTTTCATCGTACACACGCGGCCGTCAGCTTCGTTCAATACTTCGCTTCGCGCACACTGGTGAGGTCGTTGGAATCGTCGGACAAACCATCGCCGGTCTTGTCTCGACGGGAGGCGCGTTTCTGGTTCTGACAGGGCTCGCGCTTGCAACACGCCGCCTGCTCGCCTGGGTTCGAAAACGCGCGAAGGTTTCAAGGCCAAGGCTGGCTGAAGTTTCTCAACCAGTGCCGGATGCAGCCGGCGACTAAAAGCAGATGTCTAATGTTATACTGGCGCGCATTACAAACCTGGGAGTCAGATTGCGTGAGTTTTGCGACGCACATGTAACTTAGATGGACGCTGAAAAACTAAAACACTTCCAAAGTCTTCTTCTTACCCAATTACGACAACACACCGAACAGGTTCGCACCGATCAAGCGGCTGCCCTCGAGCTTTACGACGACGGCGTCAAAGACAGTGTGGATTTGTCAGTGCAGGATTTGAACAAAGAGATCGCGCTGCGTCTCGGCGAGCGCAGCTCACAAGTGGTTGCCGACATCGATCAGGCACTTCTGCGTATGAAGGAAGGAAGCTACGGGATATGTGGCCGTTGCAGTCAACCGATTGACGAACGACGTCTCGAGGCGCTGCCCACCGCGCGTTACGACGCACGCTGCCAGGCGGCGATTGAAAGCGCGAACGGTGAAGACGATCTGCCGACTTTATAAATCCGTGTTTTTATCCGTGTAATCCGCGGTTAATTATGCCTTGGGATGCGCCTTGTCGTACACCTCGATCAACTTCTCCATCGAAACATGTGTATAGACCTGCGTGGTTGAGAGCCGCGCATGGCCCAGCAGTTCCTGGATGTCGCGCAGGTCGGCGCCGCTGTCAAGTAAGTGTGTCGCAAACGAGTGACGCAGCGCGTGTGGGCTGATGTTGTGCATGCCGGCGCAGATGCGAATGTATTTCTCGACCATGCGCCCCACTGAGCGAGTCGTGATGCGTGTTCCCTGGTAATTCAAAAACAGCGCTTCCTCATCGCGCTTCGATATAGGCGCGTTGAATAAAAACTTATCCCGCACCTCCAGGTAATTGCGAATCGCTGCACCCGCGGGATCGCCGAACGGCACGATCCGCTGTTTCCTCCGCTTGCCGGTCACGCGCACTAGCTGATTCTTGAAATCAACGTCTGCGAGATTAAGTGCCGTCAACTCCGCTACGCGCACACCGGTCGCATACATCAACTCGAGCATCGCGCGATCGCGTTTTCCAAGATCAGTCTCCGGATCGGGAGATTCGATAAACCTGATCGCTTCCTCAATAGAAAGATGCTTCGGCAGTTTCTTTTCCAGCCTTGGCGTTGAGACGAGTTTGGCCGGATTCATTTCCAGCATTCCCTCACGCACCAGAAACTGGAAGAACGTGCGCAGGGCTGCCAGCTTACGCGCGATGGATCTTTTACTTTTCTGCGCGGTGTGAAGCGCAGCCATCCACTCACGAATAGTCAGGTGATCTATTTCGGAAACGTCAGGCGCTTCTCTCTCTCCGCCCGCAGTAAGAAAATGGATGAACTGTTCGAGGTCGCTGGCGTAGTTGCGTAAGGTGTGTGCGCTGACGTTGCGTTCGTAACGAAGGTGTTCGAGGAATTGATCGATCAATTTATGCATCGCCACTTGGACAGGATTTTACAAGATTTTCATGATGAACAAGATTTCCTGATCCTGTTAATCTTGAAAATCCTGTAATCCTGTCTAATAGCCCGCTGAGCCCGCAGGCTTCGGAGCATAATAGCCTTTTCGCGAACGAACGCGAACATCATTTCGCGATTTGATCCGCAGCTCGAGATTGTGCAGACGGCCATCGCGCTGTTCGGCGCTGGGGTAGTAACTCAAAACATACTGCTGTGCGAGATCGGCCGCGATCTGATTGAAAGCGATGTCGAGCTGATCGGTTGTTTTAGGAAGATAGACCGCTCCGCCGGTTTGTCCTGACAACTGTTCCATGCGACGCTCGGCGGCAAGCGCGCGGAGATTTGCACCGTCGTACAATCCCGTTTGGACCACGTAGACCTGGCAATCATCCGCAAGCACATGCTGCACGACGAGATCGAAATCGTTGAGCCGGCTGGTCGTTTCGATTCCATCTGAGACGATGACCAGGACCTTGCGTCCGGAGTATGGCCGCAGGTAGGAAGCGGCTCCAACAATGGCGTCAAAAAGCGAGGTGCCGCCTTCAGGTTTACCAAACATCGCGATCGTCTGCTCCAGACGAGGGATGTCCTTTGTCAGAGGCTGGGCCAGATAGCTGTCCGTTTCGATCGAGTAGATGGCAGCTTCGTCTTTTGCTCGCAGCACTTTCCTGAAGAAGCGGATGGCCGCTTGTTTTTCAAACTCACGAGCAGCATCGAGACTGCCGCTGTTGTCGAAAAGCATCGCGAGTCGAACGCTGGTTTCCGATCGTGTCAGATCGCTAAGCGGACGTGGCTCACCGTCAACACGGAGCTCAAAGTCCTCCAACTGTAAATTGACGACCGCATTACCACGCTTATCAACTACCGAAACAGGTATCGGAACAAGATTCGAACTGATCCGGACGACGTCGTCGGGATCGACTTCATCACCGGCGGGCTTCGTCGTTTTCGCGGGTGAGATTGTGGTGCCGGGTCGATTCGGATCGGCGATGGGACGAGGTGCCGGCTTGACGCCTTTCCCATCCTTGCGTCTGCCCGATTGACCCCAGACGTTGAGTGCCGCGCAAAGGAAAAGAACCAGCAAAACCAGCGCGTGGTTCGTTAGCCGACCTGCGCGGTTTCTCGTTTTGTGTGATTTTCCTCGAGCCACTCTGCCCATTCTTTCAACGCCAATTCCACTTGCAACTGCCTGCGTTCCCGCTTCTTACGTACGTTGCGCTTCCCCTGTTCGGGTAGCGGAGGCAAAAGCGCAAAGGTGATGTTTACCGGCTGGAAGTTTTTTGCATCGGCGTGCGAAACATAGTGCGCCAATGCTCCGGTTGCACTACGAGCTGGAGCTTCCAGTAATGCCGCACCCGATGCGAGTCGAGCTGCATTCAGACCTGCCAGCCAGCCCATCGCCACTGATTCGACGTAACCCTCAACACCCGTGATCTGTCCCGCGAAAAACACGTTCGGACGCTCGCGCATCTGCATCGTCGCGTCGAGCACGCGGGGTGAACAGATGTAGGTGTTGCGATGGATCTGACCGAATTGCAGGAACTCGGCATTCTGTAATCCCGGAATAAGTCGCAAAACTCGCGCCTGCTCGCCGTAGCGTAGATGATTCTGGAAGCCTACGAGGCTGTATGCGTCAGCCATTAAATTTTCCTGCCGCAACTGCACCGCCGCGTAAGGCTCGCGGCCGGTCTTCGGATGGCGCAACCCAACCGGTTTCATCGGACCGAAGCGAAGGGTATCGACTCCACGCCGCGCCAGTTCCTCGATGGGCAAACACGCTTCAAACCAACGCGTCTCTTCAAAGCGTTGCAAAGGGACGCTCTTAGCCTCCACCAATTCTGAATAGAAGCGCGCGTATTGTTCTTCGTTGAACGGGCAGTTGAGATAGTCGTCGCCTCCTTTATCGTAGCGCGCCGCGCGAAACGCAACTGAGGTATCAATCGAATCGGCGGCGACGATCGGCGCGATGGCGTCGTAGAAATACATCTGATCGCTGCCGGTTAGCTTCATGATCTCCGCGGTCAGTGCATCGGAGGACAAAGGCCCGGTGGCGATTATCGTGAGCTGGTTTTCGGGAATGGCGGTCACTTCTTCACGGATTAAACGGATGCGAGGTTCGGTCTCAATGCGCTCAGTGATCAACTCCGCAAACTTCTCTCGATCGACTGCGAGTGCCGCGCCGGCGGGCACGCGTGTTTCGGCTGCCACAGCCATTACCAGCGATCCGCCCTGGCGCAGCTCCTCCTTTAATAAATAGGACGCGGTTCCCGGTTCGTCCGATTTAAGTGAGTTGGAACAGACGATTTCGGCAAGTTTGTCAGTGCGATGCGCTGGAGTGTGTTTCTCAGGCCTCATCTCATAAAGATTCACTTGCACGCCCAACCGCGCCGCCTGCCACGCAGCCTCGACTCCCGCGAGCCCGCCACCGATTACGTTTATCTGATCCGCGTTCATCCTTTTTATCCGCGTCATCCGCGTTACGGTTTCGCCGGCGCTTCGATTTTGTAATCCTTCACGTCGCCCGAGAAATGTTTGTAGTCGCTCCATTCGATCGTCTTGTTGAAATCGTTGCCGGTAAACAACAGAAACTTGACGGAAAGATTCACATGGGCGAATCGCGGCAGCCAAACACCCCGATCCATTCGCGTCTGTTCAATCACAAGCGCAGCTCCCGGCTTCAACGACGCCAGCAAACCTCCCACCACCTTGAAGCTTTCCGCTAAACGCGCTTCGAATCTGATCACCTGCTTGTCAACGGGGTCGATCCACACGACGCCAATCAACTTGGCAATCAAATTCTCCTCGCGGTTTTTTGGACGAAACCCCGGACGCGGGCGGAAATCAAAAACGATCGTCTCGCGGCCGTCCAAAATCTCACGACGTGGTGAAACAAACTCACACGCCTTCAGAAACGGCGATATGTCCACGCCTTCCTTTTCCTTTTTCTCGCGCTCGGCGCGGCGTCGCGCCACCCTCTTCTCGTCCTTTTCTTTTTCACGTTCGGCCTTGAGGAATTCTTCCTGCACGCGCCGATCTTCTTTAGCCGCGCGTTCCGGCGAAAGCGGCACGCCGTTCTCGCTGATCAGCTTTTGCACGGGCTCACGATTCGGCAAGGGATAGATTTCGTAAACTTTGACTGTCTGTTTCTTGAGTTCACCTTTATCGTTGAGCTCACGATCAGTTTCAGTCTGTTTGAACGCGTATTCCGAAATGCGCTGCTCGATCTCCTCCTGGTTACGTTCAACTTCACGAAGCAATGCGGCGACGTCGAGGGTTTCCGTCGCGCCTGGCGGATCGAAAGTCCGATCGTCAATACCGGTGTTGTATTTGACGCTTTGTAAGAGCAGCGTCAGATCTCCCGAGCCGTCGACGTTCATGCGAACGCGATGGGGCTCGAGAATGCCTCCTTCCGGCCGGTAGTCATCGATTAGAACTCGCGTCTTTTTAACGTCGCCGGTGATCTTCGTTAGCAACGACGTCTTCACACTGAAGTAATACTGAAACCGCGCACCGCTGCGAGTTGAGAACTCCACGATGTAAGCGGGTTCAGACGCGAGATCGCCGAGCGATACGACACGTGCGAGCACGTTGGCTTTTTTGAAATTGATGAGACGGGTTGAGTCGAGAGAGGCGCGGAGTTTCGCAGCCGCGCTTTCGAGACCTGTTAGAGTTCGCAGATGATTGTCGAGGCCGACTTCCCAGGCAGATCTCGCGTTAGTGGCGGAGATGATCTTGCCGTTGCCGAAGGTCAGTTCCCAGCGTTCTGAGGAAGGCGCTTTTCTTTGCGTGCGCGCGGTGCCGATCGATTGGTTTTCGAGTTGAACGAGCCACTCATAGGTGGCGTCTCGTAACGCGCTCGTTGCCTTCTTGCCGCCGGTCGCCTTGAGGTAGTTCGCGACAATCTTCTCGGCCGACGGAAGCTTCTTTGGTAAGGCAGAACTATTCTGCGCGAACGCCGCTTGGGCCGTGCAGGCGACAAGCAACAACAAGCTGAGAAGGAATAGCTTGGGGGAATAAAACATACTATTCAAACTTACTTCTTCGTAGCTTTCCGCGCCGCCAGCTTCTTCGCACTCACACCTTTGACGGGGGCCGCTTTTCTGGCCTTTGTGGCTTTTCTGGCCTTTGTGGCGCTTGTGCCCTTTGTCGCCTTTGTCGGTTTCTTTTTTGCCGGCTTTTCTGTCTGCCTCGCAATTGCTCTCAAACCTTCAGCCTTCTCTTCCGGTGGTGTCCCCGGAATCAAATTGCTTGCTCGCGTCTGCTGCTTCTCTGCGAGTTCTTCCTGATTCTGGTGAAAATCAAATTCATTCAGTTGGCCACCCCTAATCTTGTATCGATCTATATTCTTAGTCGCATCCTTCGGCATACGATCCCTCCTCATTGGTCGATCTTTGTTCGGCTTGACACTCCAAAGACTGCATTCGTATAGTTCAATCGCGTTTCCGCACTGTTATTTCTCCTGCATCAGCCGGCTTAGCTCAGTTGGTAGAGCGTCTGATTCGTAATTAGAAGGTCGCCGGTTCAATTCCGGCAGCCGGCTCCACAGAATCAACTATTTACAGCCACTCGCGTGAGTGGCTGTTTTAGTGTTTGTGACGCGGCCATTCTGAGCATATTCAACCGCATTTCTCAGAGTGTCATCAGACGCGTGTGTGTATCGCATCGACCTCTGAATGTTTGAATGGCCCAACAGCCTTGCGATCGTTGTCACGTTGCATCCCGCGTCACCTAATCGCGTCGCAAACGTATGGCGCAGATCGTGGAAATGAAAATCAGTGATTCCGGCATCACTACACGCCGCGACAAAAGCCTTCTTCACATCCACCACCAGACGTTCATCCGCTCGCTTCTTAGCAATTCGCCTCGAGGCGAACACGAGATCGCCCTTTTGAGCCTCGCGTTGCTCTATCAAAAGTTCTCTCACGCTTTGACTCATCGGGATGATCCGATCATGTGCAGTCTTTGTATTGACAACATGAATTACGCCGCGCAGAAGATCAACATGCCGCCACGACAGATTTAGCAACTCGCCGCGACGCATACCCGTACCAAGCGCCAGAGCAACTAGCGGGTATAGGTGCCTGCGTCTGCCTTTCAGTTGTGCCATCAATCGCGTTTCCTCATCAGTTGATAAGTAGCGGTTCCGTTGATTGTCCACCCGCAGCTTGCGCACCTTGCGACATGGATTCGATGCTGCCTGCTCCAACTCCACCGCAAGGGCGAAGATTCGAGACAGTACAGCCAACTCCATGTTCACGGATGCCGGACTGCGAGTTGTGCCGCGCCTCGTAATAGACTGCGCACGATCCCGTTTCCACTTTTCAATCGCCAGCGGTGAGACTTCACGCAAGGTCTTACCCCTGAACGTTTCTACCCACTGATTCGCAATGATCTCGTCATTGCGCCACGTGCGCTTGTTCGCTTTGGCCCAGGGCAAATACGTTTCTGTCACGAACTGGCCTAAGTCTTGGTTACCTAGTTGTGACGTGCCGTAGGTGCCCTGAAACACCTGATCACGCGCTTTAGTTTCTGCTTGCTCTGCCTGAAACTTAGTACGCGCTTCCGGTATCGCTTCGCGATATCTGGCGCCTCTGATTGAAAATCAAAATACCAGTGTCCACCGCGTTTCTTAACTGTCAAAGGACATCACCTCCGATCGGCGGTTGCAGCCACAGAGGTTTGACCGAATAGTACCCGAGCTTGCGGTCCTTACCAACGTTCATTTCTCTTTGTCCTTTGTCCACTCGACAATCTCGTCAAAGTCGAACCGCAGTAAATGTCCTACTTTCCGATAAGGGACGCGGCCTTGAGACTTCATCACGTAAAGCGTGTTGATCTTGATGCCGAGAAATTCGGCGCACTGTTCCGGCGTTATCAATGACACGGACAGTTGAAGCGGCCTTCTCAAAGTTTGTTTCTGTTCTTGTAGCATTAGTTCAAAATGTCAGGGCGCAACAGCGCCCATGGCACTTGTCATACCATGCTGCCAATTCTGCTTGGTCCACACGTAATCGGGCTTAAGCTCCACTGAAGATCTGAACAGCTTGACGGTAGACGGGCCGGTGTCACAATTGTGACGAACTGTGACAGGTTGTGACACTGGGTTCGTCCTTCGATTCTTGTCGGGTCAAAGCCGCTCGACGCAGTGCGCTTCGCGCATCTAGGTTGTTGATTCTTTCCGTTCTAAAGACCTCGATCCCGCCCCCCGGCTCGCACAACTCCCTCACCCTCTTCCAACACTTACTTTACGCAACGGCGTCACCTTTGCAGATACCGGCAGACCGTAACAGCCGTCCGCAAACTATATTGGAGTAAGAGACCAAGGCCATGAAAGACAAATCAAAGACGTTTACATGGGAATGGAAGATGCGGAAACGGGTGTGATCCGCACAATCGAAATCGCGATGCCCGACCTTGATCGTGATTACGATCCGAACGAATCGCAAGAGATTATTCTCGATCGAAAGCTTCGCCTGGACAATGTGGAAAGCCGGACTGGATCGAGATCATCCCGCCGAGAAAACCTAACTGACCGACATGAAAGCCAGAAGTAAAGCCGCGCAAATCAGCCGACGGAAACTATCGATTCTGATTACATCGTGAGCCCATGAAAGCGAACGGAGGTGCTTTGCACCTGATTTTATTTGACACGTCACCCCTTCGCGGGCACACGCAGCAAACTTAAAGTTTGCTGCGTCTACTGGCGTGGATACTGGAGATCGCGGTTTGCCGTTTGCAGTGCAAACATCATGTTTGCGCTTGTACACGCGACTTAGAGTAAGAAACGGAAACAATGACATGGGAAAACGTGAGACCGATTACCCGCATACGATTAGCTTTCGCGTAACAGATCAGACATGGCGTTGCATTCAAAAGCAGATCGAAGGAAACGATCTGACGCCACACGAATGGTGCCGAAAAGCAGCCCTCGATAGACTCAATATGGACTGGGGATTGTCGAAAAGCGAGCGGCTTTTATTTTGGCATTTCGTCCGCGCTCAGTACCTATTCACACAAGGATTTCAGTTACTCGCGGACCGCAATTTACTGGGCGAACAATGGAAACAAATTCGGGCTAACGCCAAGAACAGGACGTCCGAACTCGTTAGTGAGGTGCTTGCAAAGGGCGCCTTACGGGACGGTGAAGGTTGACACCTTAAGCAGCCGTTCTATGGTGTTATGATAGCATCCCAACATGAGTCTAAGCTTAGACCAAATCATCAAATCAAATTGAACAACTGCCGGCGCCAGAGCAGGAAAGAATTGGTCGATGGCTGAACGAGAATGGCACGCCAAACGGAGAAAGAAATGCCCTCACAACCACACGCTAACCGCACGGCAAAGTCGCTCAGATGGTTAGACGAAAACCGAGAAAAGTACTCGGGACACTGGGTCGCATTAGATGGTGACCGCTTGATTGCCAGCGGGCCGACGGCGAAAGAGGTGTACTCTAAAGCGAAGGCTGAAGGCGTTGAGATACCGTTCGTCGAACTGGTCACAGACCCAGAGCCAGTGCCGTCTACCGGGGGGTGGGTTTCGTGAGCTAAACAGTGTGCTAAACTAAGCGGGTCGGTATTCGCAACTATGCAAAGTCTGGTTGTCAAAATAAGCAATCCTGATACGGTTCACGCCATTGCAGAGGCAGCGAAGCGCCAGGGGACCACTCCGGAGGCCGCTGCTTTGGAACTGCTTGAAACGGCAGTTCTCGCTCAGAAACCGTTTGAGTTGGCTTGCTTAAAATACTTGACCATATCCTCAACTTGCACTTCGGATTTTCGCTCTGGCAAAGGAGCTAACTCAGACAAGTAATACGCTACTGTAGCTGCCATCTCCATTGCAGACGATGGTTGCTTCTCTTCTTTGAACGTGCGAATGTCAACCGAGCGCGTTTGCGAGGCGCGAGGTTCGTCTAACAGCCTCGGCTTAGCGTCTTCGACGGTAGCCGAGACTGATTCCGAATTCACTTGAACCTTCAAATGTTCAGATGCCGCGCGTATTGCTGTTCGGCGCGCGGACTCAGAGAGGCCAGTGAGCGCATTAATGATCTCATCAATGGCCTCACCTAAAGACTTTGTTTTCTCCTCTGATTTAGACAATGTGGTTCCCTCCCTATTGCAAAAAATCCAGCCGCTGTAGCGACTATAGCGTCGTCCGTTAAATACCGGCAGTGATCAGGCATGCTATCGAAGACTCCAAAGAATATCTGAAAGTCTCAGGAATAGATGGTAGGCATCAATTGGTGATGGCTCAAAGCCGAACTTCTCATAGAAACGTTTAGCGGAATCGTCCTTAGCGTGTACGAGCATTGCCCTTAGACCAGCGATCTCCGCCGCCTGTATCGTTCGAAGTAGAGCATCTTTAAGCAGCGCGGGTCCTAAACCGCGTCCTTGCTCAGTTGAATCCACCGCCAATCGGGCGAGGAGAATCACTGGAATCGGATGTCTGGGTAGTCCGGACTTTACGCTTTGCGGAGCTTCTTCGAGCGATACCGAGCCGTAAGCAAGCGAGTAATAACCAACTATTCGACTGCCGCGAGTTGCAACGTAGGTCCTGGCGGCGTGCTTCTTCTGATTTTGTAAAGCATACTTTTTGAGATAGTCATTAAGCGCCGGCACGCCACAGTCGAAGGAATTACGGTCATGGTCTTTTGTTAGCAGTGCCGGCGGGTTGAGGTTTTCAGCGGTTGGCATCAAATAGCCCGGGCTTAGTTAAAAGTCTACGCAGCGCAGGGATCGTCTTTCGCGGTGCATCAAGCGCGTCACAGAACTCCTTCCACTGCTTTTTAGGCAACCTAAATTGCACCTGATCAGCGATGACATGCTGCGCCGCTGTTAACGACTGTTCGAGCACAAAGTCACTAATCGTTGTGTCTTTAATTCGAGCCGCTTCCGCAATAACCCTCTTCTGAGTGGCCGATGCCCGAATACTAAAACGTGAGGCCTTCTGCGTCGAAGCTTTGCGCACTGTGTTTGCCTTTGCCATACGATCTTCTCCTTCTTAAAAACCGAACCAAGCATATCATGCATGGACGTACGATGTACACCCATTGCAAAACGGATAAGCCTCGGCGGTGGCTCAGAACTCAGAGCAATGCGTCGCTTTAGGGCGATCGTTTGATTGCCTGCGGGATCGACGGTGAGAAGTGATTCAAAGCGAAAGCCGAAGGCGTTGAAAAATATCGTGTTTCTCGAACTAGTCACCGACCAAGGATTAGTGCCGTTTACCGGAGGATGGCTTTTGGGGAGCGGATCGATCACCCTCGACAAGACTCACTACTACAACATACTCAAGCCCCGAATCAACCTTACGCCAATCCTTCGTCTGGACAAGAGTCAGTTCAGTGAAGTGAGATTAGACACGGCTTGCAAACCACTTTACGTTCAGGCAGGCTCATGGGGAGCTGATGGGGCTTGATATTGAAAGCACTGTTGCTAAAGACATCGCGACCGTTACAGGATCGTTCAAGGCGCATCTTCACACCGTCGCGATCGAAGTCTTGGGTATCCGCTCAGACGCGACGGTCTATTTTGCCGCGCATGAGCACTTCACGAGAAACGTTTAGGAAGAATTGGCTGGCTGGACCGCGTCAAGTTAGGTCTCGTTGATTATGAGGCGAAGTTACTGCTCAGTCCTTATTTCTAACACAAGGTTCTATCGATCGCCGACGATTATCGAACGACTCCTGGCCTAAGCTCCTCTTAACTTGATGTCCAGCCTTTCACGTCCATCTAAGTAGAAAGAACTTGGACCATTACAAAGTGATTCTAGATCTCGGCTTTTGACGCAGGTCGGATGGTTCGGAAATTACGTGATCATTATTCGCTAACCGTACGCTCTATCGCTTCTTTTTCTAAACAGTAAAGCTGATTGAGCAAGAGGAATTCGGCTAATTCGTTGCTTGGAGCGTGGGAAATCTCTCGATGAGCTCTGCGGTTGCGAAAGGCCATGAATGCGCCAGTAAACAGCTGCGCACGACCCGCATGTTCTGAGGCATCGATGTCTGTCCAAGTGAGTTTTGATTCTTCCCTCGCAAACACCTCTGCCAACAGTTTGGTCCCATGAGCCTTAGTACCCGTTCGTTGGCGGAGAATGTCTTCTAATCGTTTATAGCCTGTCAGTAGCGAATCGTTAGTATTCTTCCAGAATGAAAGAGCTAAATCTGTTAATCGAGTGTCGATAATTGCAAAAGGGATCACAGGCGGGAACTCCCGCCACAACCAGTACTTCTCATCTAAGTCCCAATGCTCATCTAAGACGTAATCGTGCCAACGCGTGGGTCGGAGGGGCCGGGCATTCTTCAAGAAGTCCAAGTCTGACTGCAAAAGTGCAGAATTATCGCAGCGTTCAATAAGCTCCGCCGATACATCATACTCATCAATCTCAGCTCCATGAGCTTCAAGCACTGAGAGAACGTATGAAAATCCGGTTGGTCCTTCGCCTGAATAGCCTGAAGCAAACCCGGATTTGATCGCTATGATATCTCCGACGTTATACGTTAATAATAGACAGTGATCACTGACCGGAGTTCCACGCGAGGATAAAATTTGAACGTGAGTGATCGCATCACCATATTGGATTAACCTGAGAACAGCATCTAAGCAATCTCGGGTCACTCCAGGTATTCCGTGATACTCAATCTGCGCTAACTTTTCTTCTTCCCGTTCACTCATTTTCAGTTGAAGCGATCCTGCGCGAACAAAACTCCCATAGAAATAGACCTCTCATTAGGCGGCAGAGCTAACCGGATGCGGTGAACGCACCGTCCGAAGACGCGCAACCATCTACCAAGCGTCTCTACGATGATTACATGCGCGGCAAGGAAGAGCTTAGAGGTTTTAGTGACGAGGTCATATCCAGCCGCAAGAATTCGAGAGCTTAGTGGCAAGGATAGAGCATGATCTGCAAGAGCTCCGTATTTAACTTGCCTCAACGATTATATCAATGGAGCTCTATACTGATCTGCCCGACTTGCTACGTTTCAATCTTGAGCCGGTGTGGTGGCTCCTCCAGACCTTTCTTGATGCTTGTAGCTATGTCTGCAGCTGTTGCACTATTCTCAGCGACCCATACAGCAATAAATGCCCCACGTATGATTGCCTCCGAAATCAGCCCCAGTTTGACGCCAACCTGATTAAAAAGCAGGTGCGGATCTCGGTTTGTTTGGGACACTTCTCTTATAACCTTTGCGACCTGTTCTTGTTTGGTAATAGGTCGCTGACACGCTGCCGTTAAAACGGCTATGTTCTCATCTAAATTCGCTAAGACTGCGTTGAAGACCGTCAACTCGGGATTGGCTCCTGGTAGTCTGAAAATATTGCTGCTCGGGTCATCTCGCTGTTCTGAATCCCCATCAATGAAACAAACTGATCGAAAAGATACCGCTGGATTTAATTGATGAGCGTTGTGCGTTCTGACGGCGTGACCATCGCCCTGCACCGGATAAATTCCAATCTCCTCGAAGTTTGAACCGAAGTACTCCCTCGCTATGGCCTCAATCCAAGCTTTTGCAAACTCATCCTCGACGAATACGGCTAACCTGCGATCTACCCTTCCGGAAACAGCGCGCAGAACCTCTACTGAAAGCTTTCCCTGTTGTAAGTTTCGGTCGACACAAGCCCATATTGCTTCAGAGGGTAGAGGGCCGAGTGCATAATCGCTATGGGTGGTGAAAATTGACTGGATCTTCTTCCGCTGGGCCACGTCCATCAGGTATTCCACCATTCTACCGACGGCAAGCGGATGCAGTCCGTTCTCTATTTCTTCAATGAGAACAAGCGATCCATCCGGCATGTT
The DNA here is from genome assembly GCA_963826255.1 of uncultured Acidobacteriota bacterium. Classification (GTDB taxonomy): domain Bacteria; phylum Acidobacteriota; class Blastocatellia; order Pyrinomonadales; family Pyrinomonadaceae; genus PSRF01. The sequence goes on along the minus strand of CAWGWK010000002.1, from coordinate 1,172,210 downwards.
CTCAATTTCTGAAATCGTTCGAATCACGGAGGATTCGCCAGAACCAAAATTAAATTCTGAGTATGTGACATCCTCAGTAGCACCGACATACATTAGTTGCGTACTGGTTGACACTTTCGGCCCTCGCGGCTCTATCGGGATTTTTCGACGCGTGATGATTTGTGTGCCGTCGTCAGATTCTTCGATATTATCGACGACTATTCGAAACGCGCGCTGCTGACGCCGACTGAGGGTAAACTTAACTTCGATTAATTTAAAATTTTCCAAAGACTTGCCAAGGACGCGCTCAGATTGCCGTTTGATAACATCAAAGCCGGCAACCTCGTTGGTCGTAATCGCCATTTTCTTGTTCGCCCACTTTCCATGAACCGAAAGCTTCTTCCGGAACTGGAAAAGAGGATTATCAGTGGCGGGTACGGTACGGTTCAACGTGATTTGTTTGACTGGACGTTTGAATTTAAGACTTCGGCCCCAGTGGTTCGATGTGAGGCTGACTGTCGCACGTTCTAATCCTTTCGGATTAAAACTCTTTTCAACTAACTCATATTCAATGATCCAGTCATCCATTGATTCGTCGCCAATCCTACTCTTTCGGAAAACGATCTCCGGAGCGATTGAAGAATACACGCAAGCTGCAGCACCCAGGACCGTAGACTTACCCGAGCCATTCGGACCGATCAATGCCGTCACAGGAAAATCGAAGTCTATTCGTGCAGCTCGGAATCCACGAATACGATCTAATCTCATCGACCGAAGATAGCTTGCGTAGTTCTGTTTCTGTACCTTATCCAGCAAGTCACGAATTTGAGAATCTCGGATTTCGCTTTTCATTGGCAAGTCTTCTTATTCCGCGGTTTTTGGCAAGCATCACGGGTAAGGTTTCATTATACGGGCGCAAGGACATTTAGGACGGGAACAACGATCCGCATGATTCGGAACGATGCGCTTATATGGTCGTTAACAAGAACGAAACCCACAGAATGGGTGTGACGTAGTTGTGACGCGAATTTATGTAAGCGCATGAGGAAGCGATAAAGGTCAGTTTAGAATCATCAAAAACACTCGAAAAACCGCTATGGCTGCAACCTGTTGAATTGAATTTACTTGCTTTTCCTCGTTGGTCTGATTCGTAATTAGAAGGTCGCCGGTTCAATTCCGGCAGCCGGCTCCAACAGATCAACTACTTACAGCCACTCGCGTGAGTGGCTGTTTCGCTGTTTCTGACGGCTTTCACCAGAAGTGCCACCACGGCTTCTTTGGCTTTGTCATTTCCATGACAGCTTGCTCACTAGCACCAACTCCCCAAGAATATCCCTTCAGAACTTCTTCAAGATCTGAGATAAGGTTGAGCATTCTCTCTAGCTGCGGATCATAAATAGAGAATCCTCCCTGACTTTCTAAACATTGAAGATATTGCCATGCCTCTTGCCATACTGTCCTTGCCTTATCTCCTTTGTGCCAATAGGGAATTGTTAGTAAGGCTGTGTCATCATATAGCGTGATCTGAATGCCCGTGCCATCCTCTACGTTCATCTCAATGTGTCGGTATTGGGTTTGGAGCCTCTTGTTCACTGATCTTCAAAGACTTCGCTATTTCTGCATAGTCGAACTGGAAAATTTCGAGTGCAGGATTGATAAGCTGTAGCTGTGTGGCAAGCTCCCTCTTCGTGCCCTCCTTTCGTGGGTCACGCAGACCAGGATTAATTTCTTCAACGTCTTCGTTAAAGCTTGCTTCTGCTTCTTCGAGAGGATCCTGCCGGCAGTCACGCGAAGCAGGTAGAGATCATAACTCATTATATCCACCTCATCAGGCCGCACATCGGACTTCTAACTTATGAATTAGTTGATTTCATACAAACTTAAGTCAGCCGAACGTAGGCATTGTAATTGATATTAGCTTTTGACCCCGCATATTCGCCTCACAAACTCGCAAAGTCTTAAGTGCCTGGTTGTGAGATACCGAAGATTCCCTGAAACACCTGATCGAGCGCCCTACCTTCCGCTTGCTCAACCTGCACTTATTACGCGCCACCAGTATCACTCGCGATCTGCGGACGCCTTTAATCTGAAATCAAAGGACCAGCGTCCACCGTGCTTCTTAACTGTCAAAGGACATCACCTCCGTTCGGGGTTGCAGAGCTCCTCTTCTATCAGCAGAAACTCCGAACCGTCCAGCCGATGGACGATTCGGAGTTCCCTACGCTGAGAATTTGGACCTATCTAATCAGCCATCAATCCTATGAGCAATGGTGATGTTGTTGGGTGTGATTGTTTGTATTTCGGCGCTGGAGACGATGATGGCCCGATCGAAACTGTTGATTTCAATCAGGCTGATTTGATGAGTCTTCACAATCGCGCTGTTGATTGTGTTAATTCTCAAACTGGCAATCGCAGTGTTGATGATTTCGCGGCCTGGAATGCCGGCGACCTTAGCAATCGCAGCAGCGCTGTTTTCGGGCGACCGATTGATTTCTCCAGCTTGAATGATTCGCCCAGAGACTCCGATGACGGCCAATAGAACGACACAGTTCGCCAAAATTGGCACTAGTTTGTTTCTGATTTTCGTTTTTCCTTCCGCTGCTTCCTCAGCTTCTGCACAGTCGTTGTCTTCACAGATCGACTGGCAAGGCTGGCAACAAGCATCGCAAGTGCAGTCAAGATGGTGCATAACTGATGCCGGCTTCGACATCGGTTCCTCACAATCAGTGCAAATGTTTCCGTTAATGTCACTCTCGATCATTTGAACCTCCTTCTTCGCAGCTCGTGTCAGTGTTGGGTCGAGCTTCACTGCCTACAACTGAATTAAAAGGCACGCAAAAAAATAAAAATCAGTTGCCCTGAAAAATATTGGTCTATTCCAGCAAGGCGAGGCAGTAAGAAAGCGGGCACCGGCAAGCCTCTCTTTTGGATCGGCTGCCGGTGACTGCTGATTGGTAGGTGACGGCTAATACTCATTAGGCTGCCTTGGGCATTGGTTGTTTTGTCGAAGGCGTTATCGTAATGGTCCCACTTACGCAGGATGGAATGCGGTAGGGAAAACATCGCAGAATAACTGCGATCCCGGACCCGAGCACCAGGACACACGCGACAATCATGAGCGAGAAAGGACCGCCACCTGCGGAGTAAAGAATCGTCACTAGCACCACAAACAGCAGGAGTCCGCTGCACAAAAAGACATCCGGGAACTGCTTGCGGCTTTGCGTGTCAACGTAGCCACCTAAAAACTTGCGACTGTTAATCGAAATCGGTTTCATACTTCTCAATCCCTCCGCTGCCTACAACGTCTTTCACGCGGTCGCAAAAAACATCCTCGCATTCAACAGCAAACCGGATCAAAACCACTACGATTCTCCAAAACTCTAGATGTCGAATATAAAAATCTGGATCTCGTTGACTTCGTCGCGCGAAAATACGAGCAAAAATGAGTGCTTTGTTGCGCAACCTGAGGCATGCCTATTGCCGAGGCTCTTCTCGAAGGCGCAATTGTTTTTGCGGCATTCATTTTAATAACGCCGCGTGGGTTGTGCTCAGTATCGTGTTGAAGAAGTTCAACACCCGCAGAAAAGTTTCTCCCACGCAACTACCTGCCATCTTGCCGCACCGCTCGTCTCCCGGTGCGAACGCGAACAACTTAACCCTTGGCTGATCCGACAGGTGCGGCCTGATTCGGCGTCGTTTCCGACATGGTTGCGCAGATGACCTTTGTGTCTGCGGTTTCAGGAAGTCTTCGTTGAGGGCGTAACTGAAGCTGTCTCTCCGCCCCGACATTTCTCCTGAATAAATTTTTTTCGGGCCCACCGAAATCCCGTCGTCGTGCGGTGAGGGCGCTGATCTACCGCGCCTAAGTTCTTTGACAGCTCCGAGATCGCGAAGGTGATTACTGGGTTTCTCGTCTCCCTCAATCCGTGAAGCACTAAACCGGAGGTATCCCATGATTCAAAACCTGAGCAGCAACACAGATGAAAATGTCTGTACCGGCTGGATTCCGTTCTGCGAAAACGCTCATGTGCGAGTGCTGTTAGTAGCATTTGCATACCGACACTTGCCCGACGAGGACAGGGATAGTGCGGAGGACATGGTTCAAGAGGCTCTTTACCGCGTCCTTACAAACACTGACCCTGCCCGAATCGCAGACAAGCTCAACTTCGTTTACAAGGTGATACAGAATCTCTGTTTCGATCGATATAGGTCGCGGCTGCAGCCGGCTAGCATCGTTTGCCTGGATGCGCCGCTTAACTACGAGAATGAGGAGTGGTATATGCAGTTGCGAGACCCCAGACGCGATCCCGAGTTGAACGCACAAATCAACGAGCAAGTTGAAGACCTTCTTTGCAAGTTGCAAGCTAATTGCACTGATCTGAGCGAACGTGAAAAGAAACTGCTCAGATTACATCTGGACGGCTGGTCCAACGAAGAGATTGCGCGGGCTTGGCGAGAAGACGTGAAGCTGATCAGGTTCGAAATGAACGCGGTGATTGCAAAGATCAGGTACCGTGTAAAGCATAAGAAGAGAAAACGTGACGGCTTTTAAAATTCCGGAACTTGAATGATTCCCGAATTTCGAAGGACACTTTAGTAATGACACTGAAGGAAAAATCAACGGTTGAATTCCATTCAAAATGTCCACGCGGCCCTGAGGCCGCGGGTTTTTTCTTCATTTTGTATCTGCCCGCCCTTCTTGTTGAGGCCCTTCTTAAACGCGCTGTTCTTTGCTCCTGTCTGGGCCTCGGCCTAACTTCTAAACACAAGGTGATCGAGACTTGTGTTTTGGAGGGACGCCGGGGCCATCCCACCGCTGCAAACAATCTAGGCAACTTTCAACTTTAACAGGCAGACAGGAGAAACAGTCATGGAATACGACATTACAGGCACGATTGCGAGTCGCGCGCTGAAAGCGGATGCCAGCTTTGAGCGACACATGGAAGAACAGGAAGAAACTTTGGGCCGTATCAAGTGTATCAACTCCTTCTATGGGCGTTTGATCGAGTTGGGAGTTGAACTTTTGTTCTCGCTTTTTGATCTCGAAGATCGTGACTTTGCCGTGCGGCTTCCAGCACTTGCGCATCTCGACAAAGCAGGGCGCCAACAGTTTCTAAAAGACACCGAACGCCATCTCGAGGAGTGTGAGCACTGTGCTATCGCATATCAGCATGAATTGGATATAAATGCACGCATCGAAGAAGCATGCTGCGAGAATAGGGAGTCGCTCATAGAACAATTAGAAGAACAGATGCCGGTTCACTGAGCCCAGTCGTCTCTCCGCGAACGCGCAGCAAAGTTTCTGAGTCGTACCTTTGGTCCGACTCAGGAACTTTTCTGTTAATGCGGTGAGTGTATCTCGGAAATGCGGAGCTCACTCGTTCCGGTTGCAAGGTAATGTCGAAGGATGCTTCCCTACTCGCCGCGCGACCAGACCGCGCGTATGTGACGCAGCACGGCAGGGTAGATGATCAATCGGCGGAATGGATCGATAAGATGCATATACAACGCTGTAATGCGGCCCACCGGCTGAACGTAGATGGCCCAATATAGGCGATAACCAGAAGAACGCGGCAGGAGAGCAAAGACCGAGAACCCGTGGACGGTGGCGTTCCGGACCTCCGAGATCGCCTCACGCGGAGAGACAAAGAGAACCCGGAATGGTCCCTCGCGAGTGCCAGGCGGAACAAGCGACGATTGTTTATCAGCGTCGGAGAGCCGGTGAAGAAAGCTTTGCTTGAATGCATCCTGGGACTCGCGGTCCCAATCAAAAACCCTGCCGAGCACGGCACGGAGCGCGAAGAGGAACTTCGCGGTGGTGCTCGCAGTGTGGATGCCGTGCTTCGACAAAAGGGAACGAACATCAACAATGGTACGGTTAGTTCCGTCTTCAGGAAGATCAACCGCCCACACGTCGTGTAGAGGAACACCTGCGAGCAATGAATGCGCCCGCAGTTGGATTCGCTGATACTCCTCCGGCGCTATGCGCATAAGAGATATTGGCCGTCGCTTGCAGCGTCCTGCTAGGCTGATCTCTTTGAAAAAAGTCGTCGAATGGCGTGGCCTTTCCACATCCAAAACCCCGAAAGGACCATTACAGGAAGGAAGACAAACCGAACAGCGGGGGCGTACTTTGGTATTTCTTCAAACGGACTATAAATGTAACCGATTATCGGAATGCTAATGACGATGTGAATCCAGCGAAAAATAGAACGTTGAGTGGTAGGTTTCATGATTGGTTGGCAAATCTATTTTAGGGTGAGAGCCAATGTCAATCTTTAAGATCTCAAATTTTTGAAAGACTAAACACGAGCGAAAATTACTGTGCTACAGTGCTTGCACCCCTCAAAAAATGAAGCGGGCCGACTTGTGGTCACACACAAAATCGACCCTAGACCATCAACCTTCGCAAGAAAGGATGACGATCATGACTACTCATAGTAGCGCAGCCGTGCGCGAAACACCTCACGTTACCAAAACCTCAAGGACCAACACCATAGTCAATGCTCTTAAACGAAGAGCGCAGGCAGTCTTAAATGACAGATCAATCGATCCACAGGACCGTGCGATTATCCGGTACGCTCTGGAAATAAATGATCCGTGGCTTGCCAGATTGGTGCGTCGTGCCGATGCTGGTGAAAGCATTGTTAACACGATCGACTTCTCGCAAGAACCCGAAACCAACGAAGTGAATTCAAGCGAAGAACAGATCGAAGCACTGGCAGACATAATCTGTCGCGCTGGTGATCAATCTGCGGCTGCGTTGTTCGTGCTTATGGGAAGGCTTGAAAACTCCTCGCACCCCAAAGCATTTGCGAACACGGCGAAGCACTTTGCCTTTACACACTGCGGTGAGTTGAACCTTTATGGAATGGTTGACGCTCAGATTGCAGTTGTCGAAGGCGAGTTGTTGGCGGGCGATAAGCTTACATCGTAATGCTTTGAGAGCCAGATCACATCATTTAGGCCACAGACACGGATGACGCAGATCAGGTTCTTTGATCTGTGTCATCGTGTTTTGCGGCGGAGTGAACGTGAAACGCTCACTCCGCTCGGACTCACTGCTTCAAGGGATTGGCTCGCAGAATGTGAGCGGCTCGTTACCGTACCCGCCACACGTCTGATAGCAACCGGTGTAAATGTAAGGATCGTAAGGAGCACAATCCTGATCGTCATACCACCCATCGCCGTCACTGTCTGGACGATCCTGGCCCCAGGCCGTCACGCTGGCAGTGCCGACTGTGTGTGAGTAGTAGCCCTGGTATGTTTTGTTGGTGACACGTATCGTATACGTGCCCGAGTAAGCCGACGAGAGATCAGGCACGTTGGCGTCCAATGAGGTGCCGCCACCCCATACCGAATTCGCAAAAACCGATCCAACCAGATAGCCACTCCCGTCAAAATACTCGACCCTCGGCATGCCATAAGTCGCATCGAAGCTCGAGCCAGTGATCGTCACCGTTGAGGGCGGACTGGGTATGTAGATCGACGATGGGCTTGCTGAAAGGGCTATGTTGGAGTTCGTAGCTTGAACGGCAACGACATTGCTGCAATTGGCAGTTGTCGAAATCGTAATCGTTCCGCTGGCACTTGCCACACGGGTTAACGTTATGCCTATGCCGTCTCCGTTGTTATCGATAAAGATGAGGTAAGTTGCGTTAGGGACTAGTCCGCTAAAAGAGCAGCTGCTAGAACCGCCGCCACCGCAACCCGGCAGAGTAAGCACAAACAAGAGCAGTAAAAGAGGTGATATCTTTCTCATTACTTTTCACCTCCTTCGCTGAGGTTGAAAAGTTTGTTCACGGAATTCCTGGTGAAGAACAGTTGCGGCGCCGAAGGGTGAAGCAACCCGTGCGGTCCGTAAGGCCGGCCCGAGATATTTTTTTGCGCCTGTCGTTCCTCCCGCGTCTGACGCTCATCCATTCTCTTCTGCTTCAACATCTCAGCGATGTCGCTCCGCGAATTCGTCAATGGATCGTCCGCCGCCACGGAGTAGGCGAGAACAAGCGCTTGCGTCGGTGTGACACCTTGTGAGTTCGCGTTTCCGAATTGCTCGGGGAGAAGCATACTAAGCGTGCTCACGCGATCGTTAACTTCTCCTTCGATCATCGAACGCAGTCCGGTGTGCAACCCGACATCACCACGCTGGCTCCATTCACGACCAACTTTTGCTTGCTGAATCAATTCTTTCTTGCTCAGCACGCCCCACCTGGCGTCGGCTCGCGAGCGGATTTCGCCGTTCGCGTCAGACGATGCTTCGGTCGCGTCAAGAATCTCTTTGTCAGTGAGAGTTGCTAAGCGATCAACGACTACGGTCGTCATGTCGTCAGTCAACTCGCTAACAGTGATGTATCGCGACTTGCCGCTCAGCACGTCGCTTTCTGCCTTCGCGAGTCTCTTCTTCAGTTCGTCGGACATCTGCAGACCGGAGCGCGAGTGAATAAACTCGGCTGCTGAAGCCACTGCTTCATCCGCTTGCTCCGGCCTGGACGCGAATCGAACTTCGCTTCCGATGCCTTTGCGCAATTGATTTTGTAAGTGTTGTTTATCCTCAGCAGATGCTTTAGCCGGTAGCGGGGACGAGTGCCAAACGCCTATTCCTGCTAGAACAAGGAACGCGAGGACCGTTGCGATAGCTATCAATGGTCTTCGTTGCAGACCTTTAATCAAGCTCATAAAACTTTCTCCTTTCAGCCAACGGGTTTGCTGATCAGAGGGAACACCGCTAGTCGATCCCACGATGGGCGACGGGTCAGGTGAAAACTCTTTGTGATCAGTCTTGAGTGCTTATGGTGAACTCATGTGCGTGCGGGAGGCGCACAGAGATCGCTGGGCAGAAACAGCCAGGTTCAACTGCAAAGTGAGCACTCCCCAGCGCTTTGCAAGTTTGCTGGATGTAGGTTGCGTATCTATCTGAAGGCTTGGAACGCGAGGCTCGTGCCTTATCAGAGTCAAAAAACTGTGAGAACTACTCTGTGTGTCGGGCGACTATTTGTCAGGACGGCTTACTCTTACACGTTAAGCAAGTGCTGTCAACGAATATTTTTTATGTCAGTAAGAACCTACTCAAACAGTGAAGCTAATGTTTCTCGGAAGGTGAGTGTGTGTCCAAACGTGCTCACCTCATTCTTGATCAGTCTTCAATTGGCAACACTTTGAAACCATCCCTGGAACGAAAACTCTCTTTCTCTTCGAAATGATCAAATGATTCGTAACGGCATAAGCATTGCGACTGTTACGAGCGCGGCATTACCAGAAACCTAATCTCAAAGGTAAGAAGTGCCAGTCTTATCTTAAGTCCCAGTAATTCTCAACCTGGCGCAGAACCTCGTTCAAGCAAAATCTGTTTCGACCCGGTGAAAAATATGAAAAACCTACCTCTACTCCTCCTTGCGCTGATCTTTATTCTGTTCGCGATCACGACTCGGGCCCAGACTCCTCCTGAGCAGGCGCGCAACTTTCAGATAAACGCTACTCACACGGGCTCTATCACTACTGAGCACTTGATACCGCCTCTTAAACAAAGATGGGTGGTCGATTTTGGAAAAAGAATCTCGTATCCGCTAATTGCCGACGGCAGGGTGTACGTCACAGTCGTCGCAGAGGCGCCGCATGGAACGACCCTCTTCGCGTTGGATGCGACAAACGGTGCGACTCTGTGGTCGACCACGCTCGCGGGCAGCGGCTTGCCATGGTCGGCCGCCTGCTATGAGAACGGCCGCGTGTTTGCGGTGAGTGGCCGCGGTTTGTTACAGAGCTTTGATGGCGTGACAGGTAACCTAATCTGGAGCGTTCAGCTTCAAGGCCAGTTTTTGTTCACGGCGCCGCCCACGATCTTTCAGGGGGTGATCTACATCGGTGGTGCGGGAACTAATGGCACCGTCTATGCCGTTAACGCAAATTCTGGTGCTGTGTTGTGGACCTCGCCGGTACTGAATGGTCGTAAGAGTGCTCCAGCCGTGACAAGCGATGGGGTATACGTCTCATATTCTTGTCCGAACGTTTACAAGCTCGATCCCGCGACAGGCGCAAAGATTTGGCATTACGCGCCAGGTTGTTCGGGAAGCTCAGGCAAAACGCCGGCGCTGTACAACGGGCGGCTTTATGTCCGCGACAACAGTTCAAACATGATCTTTGACAACGAGACAGGAACGATTATCGGAAACTTCAGTGCGAAGAATACTCCTTCCTTCTCGGGCAACAGAGGCTTCTTTCTAAGCGGTTCATTTTCTTTCGGATCATTCGGAACACTCGAGGCCCGGGACGTAAACACCCATTCCCTGCTCTGGAGCTTCTCCGGAGACGGAGCTTTGCAGTCTGCGGTACTCGTCGTCAATGATTATGTTTACGTTGGTTCGGCGCTCGGAAAGTTGTATGCGGTTGACGCCGCAACCGGCCAGCAGGTTTGGGTCACGACCGCCGGCAGCAGCATACCCTACGTTGACGAGGTGAATGACTCGCAGCCTGTGACTGGCTTCGCAGCAGCGGAAGGTTTGTTGGTGGTGCCTACGACCACAACTCTGGTGGCATACGAAGGCGACACGACGACGCCCACTCTGACATTTGGTGATCTGACACCGGCTGCTAATGCCGCAGGTTGGAACAACACGCCAGTTGATCTTCCATTCACGACGGCTGACGATCTGTCAGGCGTTCAATCCGCTGAACCCGGAAGTCCGCTGCACTTTGGATCAGAAGGAATTGATCAGACCCGGCAGGTGACCGTCACTGATAAGGGAGGGAACACTGCGACGTTCACCTCGCCCGTGGTAAACATAGACCTCACCTCACCATCAACGTCAATCCAAATTCCTGGACTAAGCCAGCAACAGGAGTGGTTTACCGGTCCGGTTCCGGTGACACTGGTCGCGTCCGACAATCTCTCGGGAGTCGCAAGCACTTTCTACAGTATCAACGGCGAGCCGGCTCAGACGTACACGAGCACGTTCTCAATCACAGGTGATGGCGTGTACACCATTGAATTCTGGAGCGTCGATGCGGCCGGCAATACGGAAACACACCAAACGCGAACTGTGAGGATTGATTCGACTGCTCCCGTAACCGAGGCGTCTGTTTCGGGCACTCTCGGAACGAACAACTGGTATCGCAGTTCAGTGCAGGTTTCACTCAGCGCCTCGGACAATCTGTCAGGCGTGCAAACCACAAACTACCGGATTGATGGCGGCGCGCTCCAAACCTATGACGGCCCATTCGTTCTATCGACCAGTGGCCAACATACGGTTGACTACTGGAGTGTCGACAACTTAACTAACACTGAAGTCACGCACTCGCTGGTTATTAACATCGATACCATCGCGCCGCTTGTTACGGCGACGGCGAGTCCGGCGACTGCCGGGAAGAGCCCGAGGCCGGTAACTGTTACGATCTCTGGAAGTGTAACGGACGGCGTGAGCGGAGTCAGCAGCGCCAGCTTCAATGTGATTGACGAATATGCCGTGACACAGCCTGATGGTCCAGTTACTTTGCAAGCAAACGGGAACTACTCGTTCACACTCACCCTCCCGGCGACGAAGAACGGTCCGGACAAAGACGGTCACCTGTACACGATCGTCGTGCATGGCTTCGATCAAGCTGGGAATTCAGGATCGGCAACAGCGACAGTGAGGATTAACTGAAGCGAAATACGTTTACAGGATTGAACATGATTTACCTTTGAACCTGGTAATCATGTCAATCCTGTAAACTGACTGATAGTGGCTTAATTTGAGTCTTTTCTCTGCGGTCCCTCAGCGAATCTCTGCGGCCTCTGCGTTGAGATAGCCTTTACCGCAGAGAACGCCGAGGTACGCAGAGGTCCGCAGAGAAAAACTCCTGAATTTAAGCCACTACCAACTGACTTATCACGAAAATATTTTGTACCAGAAACTTTTTGGATCTTCTGACATATATATTAGAACCTCGTTTTCCGTTGCTCTAACGACACCCTTCGCATCGTGCGAGGCACAGCATCGTTGAAACATTATGGTCACATACTTGTAAATTAATCTCACTTCTCCGAACCTCCGTTTCCCCGAACCCTATCCGAATCCCCCATAAAGTGCTGACGAACCAGTCTAGTTGAGGAGTCGTACTGTCATAAACCGCACCCCGAGTAAAAGGGGTGCGGAGCTCTTATCTGTTCCTCACGAAAGGTCGCACTTCATTGGAACCGGAAGGCGCGCGCTTACACACTGTGCCACGTTGTTCGCTTCTCGCTTCGGCGCCACCGCTAGCGGAAGTTCGATGGAGGAGTAGCTACTCCCGCAGGCTGGAGCGGTTTTGGGCGTTCATCGAGGAGTCTTACGCAGATCCGGATATTCATCTTACTGACGCAGCCAAACACAGCGGCGTCAGTCCGGATCATTTCGGCGCTATGGGTTACAAATCTTGGTGTCGACAATACCAAACTGACTGTAGGCATTAAACCGTTCGACTCAACAGTTGCTCAAGAACGACTTTATGCTTCGGAAGTAATTGCCGGCGGTAAAACGGTGCGACTCGATGACTCTTTGCCGGCGACTTTCCGCGGCAGCGACACGCTGTTCATTCGCAGCCATGAAGAAGTAGCGACGCTCATTGCCCCGGGAGACTTTCCCGTCCACAGCTCTGAATTCTACTCGTCGCGGTTACGACAAAAAGACGGTAAGCCGCAGGCAGTGCCGAAATGGGTCAGAGAGCTCGGGGCGATCGGGAAGACCAGAAAGAATGTCTTGGCCCTGACGAAAGCTAAGAGTTCTGCTGAATTCAAGCTCGTGAGCAGCGCGGGGCAGACAATCAAGTCGCTGGTCCTATCAAGTTCCACACGAGTTTATTGGCAGGCTCCATTAGGGGAGTTCATTAGCGGCACTGATGATTATCCAAGCCGTATCGAGATGAAGGTGCTGAGCGGTACAGCACAAGGGTTCCTCTCTATCAAAGATGTGGAATCGGGGGAAGTCACACCTCTTCCTATAGCACCGTTCGCAGGAGAAAGCAGTCTCCAGACTCAGTATGGTGAAGAAGAACTGATGGCGGTAGAGGACGGTCTCTCAGGTCATTCTGGTACCGGTGGACCAATGCTGGGAGAGGAGGCCAGCGTTCCAGTTCAGTCTGGTAGCGGAGGCTATGCCTATTTCTCAAACGGTATCTTCGACAGCCGATTCAGTTCCTATACTTACAACGTTTACGGGGCACCGCCCAACGTGTGCGGCACGCTGCATATCGTCCGCAACGGCAACGCAGAGAGTACTCCGAGCTGGATTTGTACTAACGGATCCGGCCAAGCCACTAAGGGCCCTTGGACTGGATCAAGTCGATCACAGCTACATTCCGGGAGATAAAATCGAACGGCTCGTCCAAGTATTACGACGGTCAGGGATATGTTTCTGCCGGCCCCGTGTATTTTGTCGGCAGTTCATCACCTCCGGCCGGCGGGTTCAGCATTAGCTGGGCAGTTACTCCACCTCCGTTATCGGTCCACAACTCAACCGACACATACGAATGGTGTGCGAACACTAATGACTACTTCTATGGTACGTTCGTGTGTATTTACTTCACTGGCCCACGATAATGTGCAACAGAGCTATCGCTGCCTTCGGACCGCGATAGCTCTTACAACCACTTGAGCTTTTTGTGCTTCTTTGTGGCTTGAAAAGTTTTCAGGGAAAGTACAAAGTAACGAGCGATGCATACTTTACGAGCAGTAGAGGCGACGCACTCCGCGTCGAATTCTTCAAGAGAATGAAGGCGAGAAAAATCTAACTGTGCCGAAAGAGATCGGGCGGATCAAGGAGATCTTTCGCTATCCAATTAAATCCATGGCCGGTGTTCATCTCGAACGAGTTGACCTCGGCTGGCATGGTCTGAACGGTGATCGCCGGTTTGCGTTTCGGCGCCTGGCGGACCAGAGTGGTTTTCCCTGGCTGACGGCTGGTCGACTGCCTCAACTGCTTCTATACAAACCCATCGGAGAAGGTGAAGTTGACAAGGACCTTCCAACACACGTACGCACACCAAACGGTGCGGAGCTAGCACTACAAAGCGAGCAGTTGCAGAACGAAATCTCGCAGCGACACGGCAGTCCCGTTCAGCTCATGCAACTCAAGCATGGCATCTTCGACGAAGCAGCAGTTTCACTGATCACGCTTGCAACTGTTCGCGAGGTGGAACGCGGCGCCGATCGCCGGCTGGAGGTATTGCGCTTTAGACCAAACATTGTGATCGAAAGTGATCTCGAGCCATTCGCAGAAGACCAGTGGGTCGGAAAAACTTTGCGCTTCGGAACTGACGATAATGGTCCGGCGGTGAGTATTACGCTGCGCGACCTGCGCTGCGTCATGATCAACTTGGATCCGGAAACCGCTGAGGCCGATAGCAGCGTGATGAAGGCCGCGTTGCGTCTGAACGCAAATCATGCTGGGGTCTACGCGACGGTCATCTCCGCCGGCGAGCTGCGGATCGATCAGAAGGTTTACCTGGTCTAATAGTTTAATAGTCTAATAAGCTTTGCCTGAAGTCATTAGACTTGATGGGCGGCAGTGAAGTGCTCCAGAGGAGCACAATGTTTATAGCTTTAATACCCTCTATGGCTCTGCGCTCCAGCGGAGCGCAATGTCCTTTCCGGCGTTGGATTTACATTCCGCTCCTACCGGAGCGGGTAAGTCACAGAATCTTAGGGCTATAAACATTTTGCTCCTCCGGAGCACTGTCAGAGTGACTTTTCGGGTAACGGAGCGATGTAATGCAGTTTCCCTCTACCGTCGCAGTGGTCTCGCTTAAAAGCAGCAATGCGTTTTCGGCGCGCAGTGCGTCCGCGCGATCAGTGTGGATCGGTCTTTCGCTGCTGCTCCTCACTTTCACTGGATATTTGATCTATCAAAGAGTAAACCTGGTAAGCGATCGCGATCTAGAGGTGCGGCTTGATTTCGTTCCCTTTCAGCCTCGGCGCGAGTTCCGTGACTCGCTATCAATGACTCTGCGCGGCAACGGCAAGGTGCGTGTCGTGCTCCATCGCAGAGAGATGTTTGTCGACGCCGTGTACGAGGGAACGCTGCCGGAAGCGGATGCGCTGCGCCTCGTAGCAAGAGCCAGACAAGCGGCTGCAATGAGAGGTCGATCAGGCACTCGCGATGATGCACTCTTTAGAATGGTTGTTCTTCCCGCCGGTAGCTCCGATGAGAAAAGCGTGTTCGGCGGTCAGCTAGGCGACGCGCCAAAAAGCACACGTGATTTAGTCGAAGATCTGCTTGCGTTGTGGAATCGTCTCGACAAGGCAGCCTCCGCAGAGGCTTACCTCAGAACCGTGCCGTTTGTCGAACCAGAACTCAAACGGATGCAGCAGAATGAACGGCGACGCTTTCTGTCAGTCTCGGAATTTCCTGCAGATCTTCAGCATGTCGTGACTGAGTCGCTCAATCGCCCGCGCGATTTTGTTCCCATAACTCGCGCGCAACACGATCAACTGCTTCACTACAGGCAGTTTGTAGTCAACGCTAACGGTTTTAGTCACCGCTTGAGCCTGTCCCTCCCGACACCAACGAACTAGTTATCTCCCGCAGTAAACAAAAGATGCAGGCGATGGGCTAGACCACATCGCCTGCATCTGTTAAATGCGCCCGAAGGTGCAGCTTAGTGTTAGGGGTCGATTATGTCGTTCTTTGCCGTGGTCAGATTAGCAAGAGCCTTGTTAGCCTCCGTGATTCTCTGACTTGCGTTTGAAAGGCTACCCGCCTTTTGGGCGTTTCCGCGTGCTTTTTGAAATTCCTTTTGGGCCTTTCGGTGTAACCCGCCGCCCTCAAGCACTTCAATCGCATCGTCGATCTCAGCCAGTGCGAGGTTAGCAAGCTCCTCAGCCTGGGCCTGACTAGTCGCGATCTTAATCCGATCGATCAGGTCCCTCGCCGAGCGTTCGTTCTCCAGCACGTTGATGACGCGCAGCATCGCTGCTACCGCGACCACCTCCGTAGCTTCAAGCTTGATCCCACCAATTAGAGATCCAAAGCCGGGAGCCGTATTGAAGGCTGTGCTGTTATAAAAATCAACAGCGCCCTCAATCGTTTCGATGGAGTTGTTGTGGAAGAACGGACCGGTGTCTGCCGCCTCCACCAGCACGGGTGTATTGAATGAGCCGTTGCCTATCCCGCCCGTGGGAGAGACGCCCGACTGACCGAAGCCACCGTCCGGCGGATTAAGCTGTGCCGGTGTGACGAGATCCGCCGGTTGTGACGGCAATCCTTCGACGTTGGTGTTGAAGTTGGCATTCTGGCCAGGGAAGAAGAAATCGCTGGCCCCAGCGTTCAGGTGACAGAAAAAGCACTTGCCTGCACCCGCGTTCGAGGCATTCGGATTGAGAGTATTTCCGGGAGCGTTAAAGATCTCGACTCCTTTCCGTGCGACTTCGTTCCTGATCTTCGGTTGCATAGCCGCCAAATTCAGATCTGCTCGACGGCCCAGAGACTTTTGAAACGCCTCGAGGTCATCAAGTTCGCCGGTTGTAGGCATACGAAAATCGCCAGGAGCCTGCCGGTTCAAAGTGTTCGGGTAATGCTGTGTGATCGCGCCGATGATGAACTCGCGAAGAGTTCCAGTTCCTGGTGCGCCGTCACCGCCCCAACCAGTTCTCTCATTGGGCGGCGTCGTTGTTCCATCGCCTCCCCCCGCAACGGGAGTAAGCGTGTTTTGGAGCAACGCAAGGGTGTGCGGCACGCCGCGCATCACGAAGTTGCCGGCCAGATTGCCGAACCCGTCCGGGTTTTCAAGAATCAACCCAAGCTTGCGCATCAGCACCGGATTCTCGAAGTTGTTAGCGAGAGCCGGCACAAACTCCGCGACGAATATCGGGTCGTTGGGAGGAAGATCATCGATGAACTCCGCGTCGATCGTGAGGTTGCCATTCTCGCGATGACAAGTTCCGCAAGTTCTTCCATTGCCGTTAAAGGTTTCGTTAAAGAAACTCTGCCGTCCGCGCGTAATCGATAACTGGAGCGGAGTCGTGGGGTTTGGAATAGGTCCCATTTGTGCTGATGCAGTCGGACTAATCACATCAACTACTTTCTGGAAGAATCCGCGCGTGTCAGGCGGCGGAGGAAGTGGATCCGCATCCGCGAGCACTCCAAACTGTCCCTGCTGTTTGCTCCGATACATGCGATTGAAAAGCGACGTTGTACCGATCAGCGTTCGATCTTCGATGGGGTTCTTGCCGGCCTTCGTGAGGATGATGAGATCCATATTGAAGGTCGTGAAGGCGTCTTTGCCAAGGCTGACGGCAAGAGTAGCAGCCTTATCTTCATGCTTTAAACTACCTATGCGCACCATGTTGTCATCGTTCTCGAGAGCGATGCTGCGACCGGCAGCGCTATCAACCATCCAGACGTCCCATCCTTCATCTTTGGAAAGTCCGTTGATGGCGACAGTGACAGTTCCGTCAACCAGATTGAATTTGGCTAAACCACTGGCGTAGGAATGGCCAGTTGAAAGGCCCTTGAACCAACCCATGGCCAGGACCATGTTTGGGTCACCGCCGTTTTTTAAATATTGGGTTTCCCAATCTTTGTAATTGGCATTGAACGTCTCAAGATTCCCGAGACCCAGACCAGCTAGTGAGGGGTCGGGTTCAGAAGACGCTTTACCACTCAGAAAGAGTACGGGAACCGCGCAAGCTACTAGCAGACAAGCTAACGTCAATAGCTTCAGTGCCTTGATCTTCATAGGCTCTCCTCTGGGGTTTCCACACATTTGTAACTCAACGTTGGGCCAAGCGGGGAAGGATGGACCAACGCAGACACTTACCCCGGTTAAAAAAAACAGGAGTTAGCGTCGGAACTTTTTGCTCGTACTACCTTGTATTGACTGCCCTGGGTAACCCTGATGGTTCGAGAGTGGCTGGTGGCATGCGGGGCTCGGTATGGCCCACTTTGCAACCAGGCTGAATGCCAAAGAGAGAAAGGGAAACTCTTCTCCCACAGGTTCTGGGCGTGTGAGTAATCCAAGCTTCACGCTTGGAGAGAAAGCTCAAGCTCGCAACTTGAGATCAAAGCGAGGTTAATGCGCCGTGTGGTTTATCACCGAACCACAACCGAGTCAACAAATTTCTATATGACAAAATTGCTGTAACGCGACAAAGAATTTGCGGTAAATACGTGGGGCAACTAGAATGAGGCCCCCGAAAATTTAGGCAGCCCGTGGCCTTTCAACGGCAAGAACAACTGTTTCGAAAAAGGGAGTTGAAATGAGGATCCATAAGAATCTATTTGTGCGAAGCGTCGCTTTCGCAGTGTTGGCGCTGGCATTCTCTTCTGCGCTGATTTCCCAGCCAGCCAGCGCGAGCACGATTTCGGAGTGTCAGGCGCTAATCGCTGCGCTGCGTGCTGACACGCAGGCCGTGACTATTACAGGAAAGAACGCCGACAAAAATCGCACCGGCCTTCTGGGCAAACTCGACGCTGCTTCACTTGATCTTGATCGAGGGAAGTTCTGCGGGGCTCTTCGCAAACTGACCGATTATCGAAATAAGGTCAACCAGTTGATCGCCTCCGGAAGTATCAACACGGATCCGGCAGCAGGCGTGACCGGGCAGGATCTAATTAACGGCGTGAATGAAGCGATCGCCTGCGTTGAGTCTCTAATTGCGCAAAGTGGCGTTATCTGTCCGGCGTAAGAGTGAGGATTTGAAGGAGCAGCAACCTGCGGTTGATTGCTGCCCTGCCTAAGACTACTGGGCAGCTCCTCTATTCTTTAATAATTGAACGATCTCGGTGCGGCGCTGATCTTCCGCGACATTCAAGGCTGTTTTGCCGTTCGTGTCTGTCGCGTTCAAGTCGGCGCCCTTTTCAATTAAGGCCTGTACGACCTCCGTGTGCCCATTTTCGACGGCCTTCAGCAGAGCTGTCTTTTTCTCGTTGTTCTGCGCGTTCAAATTCGCGCCGTGCTCCAGCAAAACCTTGATCGTCGCCGTGTGCCCGCCTTCAGCGGCACTGATCAAGGCAATATCGCCGTTGGTTGAACGTGCATTCACGTCAGCGCCTTTTTCGATTAATGCGAGAACAGGCTCTGAGTAACCCTTGAACGATGCGCGCATCAGGGCCGTCCAGCCATTGGTATCCCTGGCATCGACTTCGGCCCCTTTTTTCAACAATGCCCTGACAATTGGTGTTTGGTTTTCCCAGGCCGCAAACATTAATGCTGTCATCCCTCTGCTGTCTTTCGAGCTGAGATCCGGATCTTCAGCAAGCAGGAGCTCGACGACTTCCGCGTTACCTTTCCAGGCCGCCGCCATCAGTGCCGTGCCGCCAAATTTATTCTTCGCGTTTACATCAGCGCCATGTTCGAGCAGTAACTTCACGACGTCGACCTTGTTTCCCTGCGCGGCAACCATCAAGGCTGTTTGTCCGTCACGCGTCTTAACTTCGGTATTCATACCCGCATCCAAAAAGAGCTTTACCGCGTCGGCGTTGCCTTGTCGTGCGTTGTCGATAAAGCTCGACTCGGTGTATTCGATGTTCGAACGCGCGAGTTCCTGTTGCGCTTTCTCGCTGTGGCCGCATCCTGCCAGGGCAATTGCAAAGGTGAGCAATAATAGTAGGCGATGCATTTCTCTTAATCTCATGAGTCCGGGAGAATAAAGACCTGAAACACAACAAGTCAATATGTTAACGTGTGGAGCAATGCTGCTCTCGCCGCAACAGCTGGATCAATACTACGAACGTGGCTTTCTCGTGCTCGAGGGGTTTGCTGATCCAGCCGCTTGCGATCTGCTGCGCGCGAGGGCCGAGGAGATGGTCCAGGAGTTTGATCCAGCAGAAGTAATTTCGATCTTCTCTACCCACGAACAGAACCGGCTTACAGACGAATACTTCTTAACCTCAGGCGATAAGATTCGTTTCTTCTTCGAAGAGAATGCTTTCAACCCCGACGGCACACTCAAATACGAGAAGGAAAAGTCGATCAATAAGATCGGTCACGCGCTGCATGATCTTGATCCAGTCTTCGATCGTTTCTCACGCAGTGAAAAAGTAAAAGAGCTTGCACGAGCGATTGGTTTCGAGCATTCGTATCTGTTGCAGTCGATGTATATCTTCAAACAGCCGAACATCGGCGGCGAAGTTACGTGTCATCAGGACAGCACCTTTCTTTACACTGAGCCGATCGACATCGCCGGCCTTTGGTTCGCACTTGAAGATGCAACGATCGAGAATGGCTGTCTCTGGGCCATCCCGGGTGGACATCGACGCGGACTCAAATCGCGCTGGCGCCGCTCGCAGGAAGGCCGCATGGAGTTTGAGATTTTTGACAACGAGCCGTGGCCCGAAGATGAGTTAATCCCGCTCGAAGTTTCGAAAGGAACGGTGATTCTCCTTCATGGACTGCTGCCGCATCGGAGCTTTGAAAATAGATCTCCGCGATCCAGACACGCCTACACACTTCATCTCATTGGCGCCGGGGCTAAGTACCCGGCTGACAATTGGTTGCAACGATCTGAAATGCCACTAAGGGGCTTTGATTAGGCGAAAACAGTCCCGCAAAGGCGCAAAGGCGCAAAGAAAAACGCCATTTAGTTACTAGGCCGGAGCAGCCCGCGGAAGATGCCCTGCACGCGGACCTGGCTGGCAGGAACTGTGAGTGGTTGAAGTTGTGAATTGGCCGGCTGAAGCTCGATATTCATGCCGCGCCGGTAAAGTCTCTTGAGCGTAGCCTGGTTCTCTTCGATCAGAAGCGCCACTACGATCTCGCCATCGCGAGCATCCGTGCGATTCTCGATCAACGCGATATCACCATCGCAGATGTGCTCGTCGATCATCGAGTCGCCTTTGACGCGCAACGCATAAACTCGATCGGGCTTCACACGTCCGAGTAAAAATCGTGGCACCGGAATGCGTTCCTCGTAATCGACTACTTCGAGCGGAGCACCCGCGGCAATTCGCCCCAGTAGCTTAACTTCACACAACGAATCGTTGCTCTTGTCTTCGACTTTGACGTTCAGTGCAAACGATCCGTCTTCATGTTCACGCACCAGCAGACCGCGACGTTCGAGTGCTGCGATGTGCTTTGCAATCGTCGCGCGAGATTTAACTCCAAACTGTCGTGCGATTTGTGCGTATGAAGGTATGTAACCGTGACGTTCGAGAAAACGAGTGATGTAATCGAGAATTTCTTTTTGTCGCTGCGTTCGTGGGAGCATGTGGTTCAGCAGTTCCCGATCGTTTCCCGCTTGTGTGTTGAAAGGAGAGCAAGTTGACTGTTATGGCGACGAAGCATTCTAGGTCGCATGAAGAAAAGCGTCAAGCGTTTGTTGTGATCAATTTCTAACGAATCGAATAACGCACAAGCGTGCGCGGGAAGATGCGCACTGATGGTGGCATCTGACCGAACGGCACAGGTGGGCGCTGAAGTACTTCATCAGCCTTCTTTCCACCATAGATCGCTTCGTTGAGATCGTTATCAGGACTGATCACTGCTCCTTTCAAAGCCGCGCCGATGAACACACCTTTACTACGTGAGTAAGAAAGAATTCCTGCATTCAATCGCGGATTGGTTGAAGCTGCTGCTTCACGGCCAACTGGACCAGCAGCGATGCCTGCTTCTCCGCCGAGCTCAAACTTGTCTTTGAGCAAACCATCAAGACCACTTTGATTCAT
The DNA here is from genome assembly GCA_963826255.1 of uncultured Acidobacteriota bacterium. Classification (GTDB taxonomy): domain Bacteria; phylum Acidobacteriota; class Blastocatellia; order Pyrinomonadales; family Pyrinomonadaceae; genus PSRF01. Next base: position 1,150,620 of record CAWGWK010000002.1, on the reverse strand, counting down.
GATGAGTAAAACGTAATCAGTTCGTTGCGCGCCGATTTGAGGTCCAAAACTTCCACCGCCGAGATTGAAAAACGCGGGCGAGCTCCAGCCTCCTTTCACGCGGCGACTAATCACGCCCTGGCCACCACGTCCGCCGATAAGAAATGCTGCCTTGATCACTCCGGGAAACACCGCGATCGCTTCGGCTGTATCGAGTAGTTCTTTTGGAATTGCCTTGTCTTTAACATTCATGATCTCGGTGAATGTTTTCGCGGCGTCACTCGCATGACGCGCCGCGTCCTGAGTGCGCGACTTCTTCTGCGCGGGCGTTACAACAGCAGACAAAACCAGTAACGAAACCAAAACGAGTGCACCAGCGATGCGTACCAATGACATATAAAGCAATCCTCCTGAACTCTACGATGCAAAATAATTAGGATAGTTTACTGTAACGCAGCAAATGATGCAGTTAAGTTCAGAGTTCAGCCTTTAGGCTGCTGTTTCAGAGTCAGGCCAGCTAAAGCTTGAACTCTGAACTAGCTTTGCCGAACATCATTTCCTGTTGCTCCAGAGGAGCAAAATGTTTATAGCCCTGATTCCCTGATTTACCCGCTCCGTAGGAGCGGCATGTAAGTCGAACGCTTGAAAACACATTGCGCTCCGCTGGAGCGCATAACCTTGGAGAGATCAAGCTATAAACATTGTGCTCCTCTGGAGCACAAGTAACGATCAAATCCTTGGGGCATAACGCCGCACTTTGCGCTTGACATTCGAACATCAGAAATATAAATTGCGCAGGCTTCGCATTTGCATTTTAGCCCAGAGGTGCATCGGTCACTCCCTAACCTGGCCCTCTACAGTTAATGTTCCACTCACCAAGAGTGTTGCGCCTTTGATGGCTATTCGAGTTGGTAGGGCCTTTCTCACCTAACTCTGCCGGTAATAAGTAAGCAAAGTTTTACTTATCAACGGGCTAATTCTTCAGAAGTATCTTCCGAGCGCTTTACCAGACCGCAAAAATGACGGTCAGTTAGCTGTCTCGGCCATCGAGCAAAAGACACCGAGTCTTTCCCGCCCGCTATAGGTGTGGAGATTCTCAATCAATCAACGCAAGCAATACGGAACTGGTTCAACCCCTTGAACCAGCCTCTCATAAAAGGAGTTTCCGATGGCGTACATCTCCAAACGGAATAAAAGAAAAGAAAAGGAAAAGCAGACAGCAGCGAATAATCGTGCCGAGCTGATCGCTGCCGGCTTTAAACGGCGCGATCTGCTCAAAATGGGATTGCTTACCAGTGCCGGTATGCTGATCCCCAAAAAAGGTTTGAGTGCGCACCCGCTTAATACAAGAGGTTCGTTCGATGACGACGAACCAAACAGTCCTGATACAACCCCGTGGCAGGATCCTATGCCGAGGTTGCCAGTACTGCAACCAGTACCGCTTGCCTCCCTAAATCCTCAGCCGACTGCGGCGCCGCAGCCCGACTTCGGTGAAGCGCGCACAGTAACGCACCAGGCTTTCGCGGACTTTCCCCCGCAAAGATACTATGAAATGTCGCAGCACCTCGCGTACCTGCGAGTTGCTCCGGAAGGAGAACTTCCACTTCAGCCTCTCTGGACTTTCAACGGCAACAGCCCCGGTCCATTGATCGTTGAGAAATACGGCAAGCTCGGACAGCCTAAGGACGGTTCAGTGCTGCTTCGCTTGCGCAACAATCTTCCGGAACACAACGGTGGCTTTGGCCTGCCTTCAGTCACAACGCACTTGCACAACGGCCACACGCCCCTCGAGAGCGATGGTTTCCCCTGCTTCTTTATGGAACGCGGCCAGTTTTACGATCATCACTATCCGAACGTCTATGCCGGAGTGAAATCAACACACCAGGCCGAGGGTGGCGATATCAAAGAGGCAATGCACACCCTCTGGTATCACGATCATCGAATCGATCATACGGCGGAAAACACTTACAAAGGTCTTGCAGGCGCCTACATTCTGTTCAATGAATTCGACACTGGTGACGAAAACACGGGTTTTCGCTTGCCAAGCTTCGGAGATGGACAGAATCCCCTAACGAGTTTTGACATTTACATGGTCTTTAACGACAAGGTATTCGATAACCAGACCGGCCTGCTGAAGTTCGATCTGTTCAATACAGATGGAATTCTGGGTGATAAGTTCCTGGTCAACGGAAAGATCAACCCGGTGTTGCACGTAAGTCCACGTCGTTATCGTTTCCGCTGGTTGAACACCGGACCTTCACGCTTCTACCAAATGTTTGTGTTGGGCCCGAACAACAGCACCAAGTCGTTCTGGCAGATCTCGACAGACGGCAATCTCCTCGAGAAGCCGGTGCTGGTCAACAGCGCGCGCTTCTCGGTAGCCGAGCGTGTGGACGTGATCGTCGATTTCACCAACGATGCCGGAAAGACGTTCCACCTCGAGAACCGGCTGGAGCAGGACGACGGTAAAGGACCGGATGGCGACGTCCTTGGCGCTGGTCAGGGAAATAAGATATTGAGGATCATCGTCGATGGTCCGCCAGTGGCTGACAACAGCATTAATCCGGCGCTTATCCCGGCAGATCAGCCCGTTTACTTCTATCCGTTCCCCAATACGACCGAACCAGAGCGAATCACTCGCACCTTCCGGTTCGAGAGGGGCGACGGTCAGTGGCAAGTGAACGGCAGGCTCGTGGGCGGCTGTAATCAAACACCGCGCTTTCGCATTAAACGAAACTCGATAGAGAAGTGGGTGTTCCAGAACAACTCGGGCGGGTGGCAGCATCCGATCCACATGCACTTCGAGGAGTTCCAAACACTTAATATCAACGGCAACCCGCCTAAAAGCACCGGTTTAATTACGAGAGGCCGCAAGGACGTTTTCAGGTTGGAGCACAACATGGAAGCGAAGGTCTATTTCCGTTTTCGCGACTTCGTCGGCAGGATCCCGCTGCACTGTCACAACGTGGTTCACGAAGATCACGCCATGATGGTACTCGGGATGATAGACGATGAAGGCGACAACAGGACGCAACCTTAGCCGCCGTTGTGGTAATCCCGCGCAGCGTGTTGCGTGCGCCGGGAAAACCTGAACTCCGTAACCTGAAGAAAGGAAAGCTATGACGGACTTAAAACGCAGAAGTTTGATAGCAACGTTAGGGGCGGCTCCGTTTGCGGTCCCACTCCTGGCCCATGCGCAAGCGCTTGAGCCGAAATCGAAGTTCAAAGTTATACCTTCTCGCGAGCGGATCAGGCAGCGATATTTCCCAAATCTCGAGCTGACCACCCACGAGGGACGCAAAGTGAAGTTTTATGACGATCTCGTCAAAGACAAGATCGTCATCTTCAATATGTTCTATGCGCAATGCGAGGGCAAATGCACGCCGATAACCAGGAATCTGGTGCAATTGCAGAAGGTACTCGGCGATCGCGTCGGTAAAGACATCTTCATGTACTCGTTTACGCTCACGCCAAAACAGGACACACCGGCAGTGATGAAACATTATGCTCACATGCATAAGGTGAAGCCGGGCTGGTTGTTCCTCACTGGCTCCATAGATGACATGGAGACACTGCGACGTAAACTCGGCTACGTCGATTCAGACCCCGAAGTGGATAAAGACAAGCGTAATCACATCGGGGTGATCAAGTATGGCAACGAACCACTCGAACGATGGGGCGGCTGTCCGGGCATGTCATCGCCCGAATGGATTGCAGAGACGCTTAGCTGGGTGGATTGGCCAAAGAACTCAGCGAAAAAGACGGCGAATGGAGGTGCCATATGATTTTCTTCAAATCGAGAGTTTTCAGCCTCGCTTTGTTACTGGCAGTTACAGTAATGATGCCGAGTTTGACGAAAGCTCAGGATGCACAGTTGATGCGTGAGATCCCACTCGGGAGCGGTGCAAGCGGCGGCGCGAGTATTCAGAGTTTTGGTGGGTCTACGTTAGATGGAACATCAACCTCCGCCGCGAGCACAGCCGGGCCGGAAGCGGCAGCTTTTGACGGCACGTACGTTTGGGTAGCAACTCAATTCAACAACTCAGTGACCAGAGTGCGGGCGAGCGATGGGGCCGTTTCCGGTACTTTCAAAGTCGGTAATCGACCGGTTGCCTTGCTTTACGCAGCCTCGCATATCTGGGTAGCGAATTTGCTGAGTAATAACGTAATGAAAGTGAGTCCTTCGACAGGCGGCATCGTTGGCACTTTCACCGTGGGCGATGGACCAGGCGGCCTCGCTTACGATGGGGCCAACATCTGGGTCGCAAACCGGAACAGCAACAACTTAACCAAATTGAGCAGCAAAGGAGCCAATCTCGGCACTTTCGCGGTCGGCAAACGGCCGATGGGATTGGCGTTCAGTGGAAACAGCATCTGGGTCGCAAACAACTTCAGCAATACAGTTACGCGACTGAGTACAGCCGGCGCCGTGCTCGGAACGTACGAAGTTGGCAAGGGCCCTTTTGGTGTGGCTGCTCAAAGCGGCAATGTTTGGGTAACAAACTATTTCGGCAAAACCGTAACCAAGCTTCGTGCAAGTGACGGGCTCAATCTCGGCACTTTCACCGTTGGAGACGGAGCGGCGGGAATAGCTTATGACGGAACAAATGTTTGGGTAGTGAATAACGGCGACAGCACTGTGATGAAAGTTAGTCCATCAAGTGGGACCGTGATCACTACTTATGCAACCGGAAAAGGTCCATTCGCCGTGGCCTTTGATGGATCGAAGATTTGGGTGCCGAACTTCGGAAGCAATTCAGTTTCGACGACGGCCGCAAATTAGTTTTTCTTAAGTTAATTTTTTCGCCAAAGGCGCAGATGAAAAGGGGACCGCTTGAATCTTCTTTCGTTTGCGCCTTTGCGCCTTACGCGAGAGAGATTTTCATTACGCGAATTTATACAATCATGCCAGTCCCTTCGATGCATTTTAGTTACAATTTTGTGTCCCCATTGACAGATATTTGTAGGGTGTAGTATTAAATCGCGACCTTCTGAATAGACGCCTCCCAAGTTGTCTTTTCCAGATGGCAGTCGCACCTCGCAAATGCGATCGGCTTTACTTTTGCCCGACTCAATTTCGCCTCAGGCGTTAGTCTGCCCAGAACCCGATATCACCTCACTGGCTATTCAAACAGCTTTGCTGTGGAGTAGGGTTACCTTCGCCCAGTAAACATCGATGACTATCGATTTTCGATAACATCTCCCCTGGTGTTTTCGTTGGATAAAAGAGTAGAAAAAATCATCCAGATGATGCGGGACGACGTTCGTGGGGAATTGTCTCTCGGCGAGTTCGCGCAATCCGTCAACCTTTCAGTCTGGCGCCTCTGTCACATCTTCAAATCTGACGTCGGCATGCCGCCCATCCGCTATCTGCGATTACTGCGAATGGAGAGAGCCAGGAATTTGTTGGAATCCAGTTTCCTGAGTGTCAAAGAGATCGCATTCCAGGTTGGATTGAATGACGAGAGTCACTTCGTGAGAGATTTCAAATCAACCTACGGATTCTCTCCAGCGCTGTACCGATCGCATTTCAAGAGCAACGGCAACGGGCACAGCGAAGTTAAAGAAGCCGACCACGGCAACAGCAACCAGCCAAATCAATTGGGCCAACAGCTCGCGCAGGCCGCCAAGCAGTCGATACTGCCCTCGTTACACGTGCTTATTTACATGTTTTCATACCTGTATTGAGTTGGACCACGAACATGAAATTCAACGTGGGAGCAAGATCCGCTAACGAACAACAAGATACGCCAAGCAACAATGCTTGTGATACGAAAAATCCGATCGTAAGCTTCGCACGATCAGACACTACGCAAAGATAGTTCACCATCAGAAAGTTTTTCGCGTAATTTTCAACTGACGTTACTCAACTGTTTCAGCACAAAGCCCTCGCCCTTCAAACTGATCGCCCTTGGTCGGGAAGTTAGATCAGGATCGGGAGCCCAATAGCTACACTCTTCGAGTAAAGGTCATAAACCAACAGCAAGGGTTTTGATTTGAGGCCAAACCCAAACGGCTGAAAGGAGATTTTCTATGCCTAAAAAGAAGGCAAAAGACCGGCAGGGTGCCGTAGAAAAAACTGACGGCACAGTCAGCAGAAGAAATGTGCTCAAGATAGGTGCAGCAGCCGGGGCCGTTGCGGTCGTGGCCCCAACCATGCTGACTTCCAGCAAGGCACTGGCGTATCAGGAGACAATTCCAGAGAAGCCGCTGGCTCAATGCAACGCTAACCCAGACTTGATTCCACATACACCTTTTAAGGATGAGCTACCGATTCCGTTTCCAGCGATAGACCATCCACTGAGTCCACCACCACAAGAGGTCGCCAACACCCCGGCTGAGGCCGACCGAGACAACCATCAACGCTGGGCTCAGTTCACGCCGGCCCACATCACCACCCAATTGGAAGCCAGGCCCGGCCTGCATACATTCCACTCCGACTTTGGTCCGTCATATGTCTGGGGGTTCAATGGTAGGTACCCTGGACCAACAATCCTGGGTCGATATGGCCAATCCAACATCGTGCGGTTCCGGAACAGCTTGCCGCCGGCCGGCGATAACACGTTTGGTGTCCCGGAGATAACGATCCACTTGCATAACGGTCACCATGGCTCAGAGAGCGATGGTTTCGCGGGTGACTTTTTCCCAAGCGGCAGATATAAAGACCATCTCTACCCGAATGTCTACGCCGGCATCGAGGCTTTTCCAAACCAGAACCCTGCTGGGAACGGCGTCGGCGACGCCAGGGAAAAGATGGGCACGTTCTGGTACCACGATCACCGTCAGGAGGAAACCCTCCCGAACAACGTCATGGGTCTGAACGGCATGTACATCGTTTATGACCGGACGGATCCGGGCCATGAGCATCCGAGCGAAGGCTCGCTGAGATTGCCTGGATATTATGGCGTCACTGACATTCCTTTGATCCTTACCGAGAAGAGGTTCTGTAACCTGGATGCACAAGGCCGAAATGAGATGGTCAATGCGGCCGGTGGCGATAAGTTCATCGTCAACGGAGCGATCCAGCCGAGGTTTACTGTCAGGAACAGAAAGTACCGGTTCCGCATTCTCTCTACCGGACCGACAACGGACGCATGGGACCTTAGGCTCCGCCACGGCACGACAGGCGCTGTCGAAACGATGACGTGCATCGCCACTGATGCCAATTTCCTCGAGCATCCGGTTCCGGTCGATGATGGCGTGAATGCAGGTAACACCAACGCCATCACAGGAAACGTCATTAATACTCCGGGCGCGATTCGAGTGAACGTCGCTGAACGCTACGACGTGATCATCGACTTCGGGAAGTACACTCCGGGCACTCAGCTGTATCTCACAGATGTCAGGAGCCAGCGTGTCAACACAGGAAACGTGTTTCCGGGATTACCGTCAACCTTCGGCATCGGAAACGTTTTAATGCGGTTCGACGTGATACAAAGGGAGCCCTCTTTCCCAGCCGATACGCCGGCCATTCCGCAGACCCTCTGCACCTATCCGCCGATATGTGAGCCTGACACTACATTCACGTGGAGGTTTGATCGCGATCCTATTGGAACGGTTCCACGACGGTTCTTGATCAACGGCCGTGACTTCGATGTCGATGTACCGCAGCATTGCATCATCAAGAACACCTGTGAAGAGTGGTTCATCGACAATAACACCGGTCAATTGCCATCCGGACCTACCAACTGGGACCACCCGGTGCATATTCACTTTGAAGAATTTCGCATTCTGAAGCGATTTGCGAACATCGGCGGTGTACTTACGGAAGTTCCGGTGTCTCCGCTAAACTCGGGCAGGAAAGACGTAACCAAGGTGGAAGCGGGAGAGGCTGCCCTGATCAGGATGCAATTCCGCGACTATCTCGGAGATTACCTGATCCACTGTCACAACATGGGCCACGAAGATGCGTTCATGATGGTGCATTGGGTCATTGTTCCTGATGCAGCGGCCAAGGCAGCATGCGACGCAACTATTGCCAAGGCCAACGAGGAGTACGAAGCCAGACTGCGCGGTGAGGAGGTGGCGTAATGGATAGAAGATCACTATTTTCCAGAGGAGCGTTCACACCGCATCCTGCATCGCAGGGGGCTGCGAGGTTCACGAATGCGGTGCTTCGAACACAGGACAACCAAGAGGTCAGGTTCTATGACGATCTGATCAGAGGCAAGCAAGCCGTGATTAATTTGATGTACGCAGACTGTCACGGCGCGTGCCCTCGGGTGACTACGGTTCTGAAACGAACGTATCGTGACCTGAAAGCTCGCATGGGTAAGGACCTCTTCTTTTACTCAATCTCGGTCAAACCACAGGACGACACGCCGGCCGCGTTGAAGCACTATGCCAAGATGCGCGGGGCTGATCTGCCTGGTTGGTATTTCCTGACCGGAGATCCCTACGATATCGAGACGATCCGCTACCGGCTCTTTAATATGGGCCATATCGGGGTTGACCTTGATTTCGCCATGCACTCCGGCTCGTTCCGGATTGTCAACGATGCCACCAACCGCTTCGTCCATGCACAGGCGTTTGCCAGTCAGAAGAGTATTCTGAAAAAAATCTCCTGGGCCGATCCGTACAAGACACCCGCGGAATGGGACAAGATAATCATGGCTCGTCAGGCTCGGATCAACGCGGTAGTCAAGAAACACGGCTACCTTCGCCGAGACGCACTTTAGTTGCGGCACAACCTCTGTGTCTCTGTGTCCTCCGTGGTTTAACCACGGAGGCACAGAGAACGCAGAGAAAACCAAACCAAGCACCGGGAGAAACACATCATGAAAGTTACCGGCATAATCTCGCTACTTGCAATCATTCTTTTGGGTTCAACCGCTACCGCGTTGGCTCAGGAAAAGAAGAGTTGTTCGTTCGATCTCGTCGGAACCTGGAAAGCGCAGGTCTCGAGCACCGAGGCGCGACTTTACCAGTTCGATGAGAAAGGAGTGGTCACAGTACTCACCGCTTCCGGAACTGCGGAACCGCACCAGATCGCTACCGCTAAATACGAGGTGATCAATGATCTCGGCACACCAAAGTCGATTTCGTTCACTGCATCCGGCAAAGACCGGATATTCGGAGCCGTTAAAAAGACGATGAAGCTCGTCAGCTATGACGATACTTCGATCACTTGCGCAATACCGGGCATAGGAACCACTCGGTGGACCAGGGTTGACCCCGACCGGTATTTCATTGTGCTCTCTGCACGCAACGGAGAGTTCTACGATTCAAGTGGCTCGGCCTTCCCCACGGTTATCAAACTGGCAGGAGGAGCTCCCACAATCGACGCCTTCGGTGTCTATTTAGCGAAAGGTCAAAGGGCCTTGGGCACCGTTCCTCCCGACGTATACAAGAACTATCTTCGAGAGGCACGAACCGACTCTGAAACCACACTGCGTTTGGAAATCAACTCCCGGCAGTATGAAAGAGCGTTGAAGATCATTAAGGAGTGGGAACGGCGGGACCGCGAAGGCGCGCTTTTGTACACCAGCGGTCGAGAGACTTTAGATGATGCGACCTATCTCAATAACATTCTAATCGTTAAGGCGGTTGCCGAAAGTCTCAACCAGTGCTCGGAAGATATCAATCTGTACCCGCTAAATTACGTCCAGAAGGACGACTGGATCAGCAACAAGTATAAGTCCGCGGTTGTTCCGTTCTATTACTTCAAGGAACTCCGGCTGCGGAACGAAGCGCGACATATTGACGACAAAAAGTTTCAGGAACTCGTGCCGCTGCCGAACGTGGCTAGTCGATAGCATCAACTAAGCAGGTCTCCCCCACTAGACCAAAAATACAAAGGGGAGGATATGAATTTGAATTTTGACAGTCAAAAAACTGGGGTCATGAAAGGCTTTCTCTTCATCGTGTTGGTCGTGTCCATCGGATTCACTTCCCAGCAGGTGATGAGAGCTCAAACGCCGTCGGCACCCGATGAGAAGCGCGCGACTCAGCCAAAAAAACGTGGTGGAATCTTCACCATGTATGCCATTGATCCACTGGCACGGACGCTCTGCTTCAGTGACGGTAAAGAAGGAATGGTGTTTACGGACACTACCTGGGTTAACCGTTGCAGTGACCTTAGTTTCGCTGGTAGCAATCTTGTCGCCGGCATTGAGGCTGACCGGCCGGGGGCGATTGTCAACCTCGGCACGGCAGACGAGCTTAGCAACCGCAATGGCTTTGAGGACGCACAAGGAGGCGGAACCGGCTTCGCTTCCCTACATCTTCGGGGCGACAAAATCATGGTCCTGAAGCAGGACTTTGGCAAGCAGGAATTCCAACCGTTGCAGGAAGCGTCCAAACTTTTCACAGAAGTAGGATCATCTGTAGCGGCACCCATTAAGTTGGGCCACATCTATCTCGTGAGGACTACGGACAAGAAAGAGAAAAGCACCCAGCAGCTGGTGAAGCTGATGGTGATTGCATATCGTCCTGATGAATCGGTAACGCTGCGATGGGAGTCGCTCTGATTTCAAAGGTCAACTCTGCAACGCGGCCGGCAATAAATTCACTAGCGCTTCCCAAATACAGGAAGCAAAGTTAAACGAACTTCCATTCCTGAAGGAGAACAGGTATGACTCAAGAACAATTAAGATTAGGCATAGATAGCTTTCAGACGGGCATGACCTGTACTGACTCGAACCTATACCAATGCTCTGACGACCTATTCAGCATTATCGAATATGTGGCGGCCGGACAGCTTTTCCCGAACGGCCCGTTTGGGAACGGCAAAGGCAAGACAGTGTGGAGGAAAGTCACGTTAGCCCGTGACGGCGCCAGAAAAACCTTTAGCGTTGCCAAGACGGTCGCGTAGGGAAATTACGACCCACCTACCGGCGGGCCTATCAAAGTACTCTTCCTGCTCGCGTCCATGCGACGTGAGCAGGAAGATGCTTTGCCATCCAGGGGGAAAAATGAAATTCCTACGGCTTCTGACCGCGCCGCTGCTGGCGGTTGCGTTGCTTTTGGCGACTGCGAGTGTGTATCCTGCCGCTGTCGTTACGGCATCGCAGAAAGAACGTTCGGCTCACCCGAAAAAGCCAGTCGAGTTTCATTATGTATGCCCGATGCATGAGAAGGTCACGTCCAAAAAACGCGGCACGTGTCCCAAGTGCAAAATGAAACTCGTCAGGAAACCGGTTAAGGAATCATCCACCGGTTCGAATTAGGTTTATGAAGATGTTTCCCGCAAAGTCGCAAAGGATCAAAGACGTGCTTGGGTTTTCCGTTGCGCCTTTGCGCCTTTGCGAGGGAAAAACCTTCGTCGCAATACTGATAGCTCTCTCGTTTCTGACGACGTTAGTACCGATCGCCGGCGCTTCCGCTAACAAAGCGAACACGATGCCCTGCTGTGTAGGCAAAACAGCGGGCCATTGCGATTCCGGGGTCGCTGCGAAAAAGCCTCCGCAACCCAAAGAGCCGATGTGCGGTTTGCACAACGACACTCCGGAGGACGATGACATCACCGTCGTCGCCGAACCAACTCACACTGAATCTCACCAGGCATCTTCATCACAGCGTGCAGCTGAGTCTGCTTCGTTGAGCGAACCGTGTCGCATGGATTGCGGTGCGTGCACGACCGGTGCGACCCGGCAACAAAACCGGGAGCGAGCTTTTCTCGAGCACGCCGCGCAGCAGCACTCTTCCACGACCAGCCAATCGAAATACGATAGTCGCTCGCTTCTTATTTCAGCGAACGAAGACTGGAAACAAACCAGTCCCAGAGGCCCACCGTCCGATCTCCGCTAACGATCTCTTCAATTTGATCGAGCATAGCTCCAGGACTAACTAGTTCTGGGCGCTACCCGTTTTGCGGAGGAAGTTCAATGAAAATCTGTGTTTGTCTGTGTTCTTTATTAGTGCTCGTCTCTTCAGGACTGTGCGCGGCGCAGCAGAACGTCACGTCTGCCACGCTCAGCGGTCGCATCGAAGACGTGCGTGGCGCAGTAGTGCGCGGCGCGAGCGTGACCGCCACGCATCTGGAGACGAATCAACAACTCACTACCGCCAGTGACGAGGAAGGAAGGTACCGCTTCCCTTACCTTCGAACCGGCGCCTACGATCTCAGGTTCGACGCACAAGGCTTTACAGCAGTAACCAGACAACTGACCGTATCGGTGGGCCAGGCCATCGATCTGCCGGTCAAACTCGACGTCGCGGGTGTGTCTGCACAAGTGAACATCGGGTCTGACGTACCGATCGTTGAAACAGTGCGGACGCAGATCACCGAGACCATCCGCCCTCGCGAAATCAACGAGCTGCCGTTGAATGGTCGAAACTATCTCGATCTCGCGTTGCTGATTCCCGGAGTTTCACCAACAAACACCGGCAGTAATCAGAGATTTGCCGAAACTTCGGCCGTGCCGGGACAAGGCCTTTCAATCGCCGGTCAGCGAAATCTCTACAACAGCTTTATCGTCAACGGAGTTTCGGCCAACGACGACGCTGCCGATCTAACCGGCACGTATTACAGCGAGGAAGTTATCGATCAGTTTCAAGTGGTAACTTCCGGAGGCATCGCCGAGTTTGGCAGGGCTTCGGGTGGCGTAGTCAACATCCTTACCAAATCAGGTACGAACGATTTCCGTGGCAACTTGTATGGCTTCTTCCGGAACCAGCGTTTTGATGCCCGCCATCCCCTCGCCCCGACAAAGGACCTCTTAACGCAGGCCCAATACGGCGCCTCTCTTGCCGGACCACTAAAGCGCGAGCGGACGTTCTTTTTCAGTAACTTTGAACAGACACGTCGCAACTATTCCGCCGTAATAACCATTTCGCCTGCCGCAGTGACGACGATCAATAATCGTCTGCGCACGCTCAATTATCCCGGATCGCTGGTGGAGACTGGTGTAGTTCCGGCAAGTTTTGATACGACCAACTTTTTCACGCGGATCGACCACAGCATCAACGCGCGAAACCAGTTCAGCGCACGCTACAGCCTCTATCACATCAACGCTGTCAATTCGCGTACGTCCGGCGGGTTGAACGCAGTCAGCCGCGGTACTGGTTTGAGTAACACCGATCAGACTGTCGTAGTGAGTAACGTCACGATGCTGAGCAATCGCACGCTCAACGAGGCGCGATTTCAGTTCACCAACAGTCGCCTGGACGCACCTGTCAACGATGAAGTTGGACCAGCGGTGAATATTGCAGGCGTTGCGAATTTTGGTACCGCGACGTTCTCGCCGCTGGCGCGCGACATCAACCTGTTCGAGTTGGTTAACAATATCTCCACCCAGCGTGGGAATCATTCGCTCAAGGGAGGCGTTGATTTTCTCTACAACCGCGTGAACATTGTCTTCCCCGGCGCGGTCCAGGGTGTTTACTCTTTCAGCTCGCTCAACAATTTTCTGAATGGGAATTACATTAATTACCAACATGCCTTCGGCGTTCCGAATCAGTTTCAATCGAATCCGAATGTTGGCGTGTTTGTTCAGGACGAGTGGAGGGTCCGCCCGGATCTGACTCTCAACGCAGGGCTGCGATATGACCTGCAATTCTTACCGGACCCGATCAAGACTGATACCGACAACTTCGCGCCACGAATGGGTATCGTCTACGCTCCGGGCGATCGCAAGACCGTCGTACGCGCAAGCTTCGGACTCTTCTACGATCGCATTCCGCTGCGAGCAACATCGAATGCACTGCAACGCGACGGTTCGAAGTTTCTGATCGTTCAGTTGTCGCCCACACAACCCGGCGCTCCGGTGTTTCCAAACGTGCTGGCAGTCCAACCCGCAACTCTCCCGACTAAACCAAATATCACTCGGATCGATCCGAATATCGAGGCGAGTTACAGCCAACAGGCAAACCTTCAGATCGAACGAGAGCTGCCGGGCAATGCAGTCATTTCAGTTGGCTACCTGCACCTGCGCGCTGCACACGTTATCCTTTCGCGAAACGTGAACGTGCCGACGGTGCCCGCATCGGCCGGCATTCCGAATCTGGGCCGGCCCGATCCGACCTGGGGCAACATCTCGCGCTTTGAGAGCTCCGGTAACTCGTACTACGACGGCATGGTGGTTTCATTCAACAAACGCGCCGCGCGCTGGGCCAACGTCCGCGTCTCGTACACGCTTTCAAAAACGATAGACGACGCGGGAAACTTCTTCTTTTCAAGCGTCCAAAACAATTTTGATATTCGAGACGATCGCGGGCGATCTGACAACGATCAGCGCCATCGTCTCGTAGTGAGCGGCTCACTCGAAGCGCCGCAGGAAGCAAAAGCCAATCGTCTGCTCCGCGGCTTCCAACTGGGTTATATATTCACTTACGGCTCGCGTTTGCCCTTCAACGTGCTGCTGGGAAGCGATCGCAACCTCGACACGAACAATAACGATCGGCCGTTGGGTGTGGGGCGAAATACGGGGCGCGGGTTTGATTTCGCTTCGCTCGATCTTCGTTTGAGCCGCAGGTTCCGAATTACGGAACGAGTTGACTTACAGCTTCTCGCCGAGGGCTTCAATGTTCTGAATCGCGCAAATTTCGGAGTGCCGAATAACACGTTCGGTGCAGGCTCGCAGCCTTTGCCGACGTTTGGACAATCGACGGCGGCCTTCGATCCGCGGCAGTTTCAGTTTGGAATGAAAGTGAGTTTTTAAATGGGCCACGAAAAAGCACAAAAGGCACAAAAGAATTTGCACAGCGTGATGTGCTTTTTGTGCCTTTTTGTGGTTGTCGTTCTTCTTGCAGGTTGTGAACGCGCGGTCATGGAGGCAGTACCAGGAGCAGCTCAGATCTCTACTCCTGGAGTTGATGCGGCTGAGCCCGTGACGGCAGCAGCTTCCGATGGGTCGTTTTACGTCGCGTGGGTGAATCACGATGCGAAGCAGGCTGACGTGATGATCGCCCGTTTCAATGACAAGGGCGAGATGCAGGGCTCACCTGTTCGCGTGAACCGGCAAGCGGGTGTAGCCACTGCATGGCGCGGCGATCAGCCAAGCCTCGCGGTCGCTTCCGATGGTTCGGTGTACGTTCTCTGGACCGCGCGCGTTGAGTCTGCGGGTGGACACGGCACTGATCTTTACCTGTCAACGTCAAATGATCGCGGGCAAAGCTTCGCCAGCGAAGTAAAAGTCAACGACGACAACGTGCCAGGTGCTCACGGCATGCACTCGCTCGCGGTCACAAAGGATGGTCGAATTTACGCCGGCTGGCTGGACGAGCGAAACGTTACGAAACCCGAGCCCTCGACCAAGGCCGAAGGCCATCACATGGAAACCAATCGCGATCTGTTTGTTGCCTACTCAACGGATGGCGGGCGTACGTTCTCGGCGAATCGTAAAGTTGCCAGTGAGGCGTGTCCGTGTTGTAAGACCTCGCTGGCCGTGGCGCCCGACGGAACGTTGTACGCTGGTTGGCGTCAGGTGCTTCCTGGAAATTTCCGGCACATTGCAGTTGCAAGTTCGAAGGATGGTGGGACGAATTTTTCGTCACCAGTGATCGTGAGCGATGACCGTTGGATGCTTCAGGGCTGTCCCGTTTCCGGCCCATCGCTATCGGTCGACCAATCTTCCGGAAGTCTCAAGGTGCTTTGGTATGCGGCAGGTGAAAATGGCGCACCCGGCCTTTACGTATCGGAGTCGCGAGATAACGCCCATAGCTTCTCGCCGCGCCAGTTGATATCACAGGAAGAGGTGCGAGGCACGCCTGCGTTTACTGCGGGAAATAACGCGATCGCGCTCTGGCAGAGTTCCGGCACAGCAGAAACTAAAATGCGCGAACTCGGTAATGCCGGCTCTGCGCTTAGCCTTGCGTCGAATGCGGAATTGCCCGCCGGCGTGATTTCAAATGACCGGCTCTTTGTGGCCTACATTGGCAAGGAGAAAGAGCAACGCAGCGTGTGGTTGGTCAGAGCGAGTCACTCAATACCGGCGGCGCCTCCGGCGGCCGTACAATCAAACTCCTACAAGGGTGTGGGGGTAGTAAAAGGATTGGATCCGAAAGTTCCCGCGATCGAAATCGACCACGAAGATATTGTTGGACTAATGCCGGCGATGCAGATGCAGTTTCCCGTGACGGACAGGAATCTTTTGGACGGATTGGCAGTCAACGATCAGATCGATTTCACTATTGAGAATGGTGCCGGTGAGATGAAGGTAACTGCGATTAAGAAGAAGTAGTCCACAGATTACGCAGATATAAACTGCGTAATCTGTGAATGGATTTCCTGGGCTTAAGACTTCTGCAACTCCGCCAGCGCCGCCAGCACTTCCTCGCTGTGTCCGCCCACTTTCACTTTCTCGAACACTTTCGCGATTTTGCCTTGCGGGTCAATGATGAAAGTATTGCGCGCGGAAAGCTTCGCACCGTTGTACTCCATTATCGAACCATACTGCTCGGAAACCTTTGCGTCGAAGTCTGAGAGAAGTTTGAAGTTCAATCCTTCCTTGGCGCAGAACTCCTTGTGCGACTCTGCGGTATCGACACTCACACCGAGAATCACAGCGTTCGCAGCGTCATACTTCGTGAGATCGCGTTGGAAGTTGCGGGCCTCGAGTGTGCAGCCGCTGGTGAAGTTCTTCGGGTAGAAATAAAGGACCACCCACTTCCCTTTGAAATCGGCGAGGCTTACCTCTTTCCCCTCGTTGGTTGTGAGTTTAAATGTTGGCGCCGCTGATCCCACTGCCGGAACTTCGTTGACTGCGCTCACGCGGTTACAACCCAGCACGGCCACTATCGCGAACACCAGAAGAAAAGCGTACTTACTCATTTCTAATCCTCCCAGAGAAATTGTAGACCAGAATATTAAGCCACAGATAAACACGGATTCATTACAGATCAGGTCAGATCTGTAAATAATCCGTGTTTATCTGTGGTTTCATGCCTTTAGTGGCTGTACTGAGCAACGATGCGGTCGCGTATTTGCCGCGGCGTCAGCTTCTCTTCCCTTTCGAGGCGCAGCGCCAGTAAAGCCTCGTTCACGCAAACAGCACAATGCGATGCGTGATCGTCTTCAAAACAACTGTACAGACTCTTGTGTCCAAAACCTTCGTCGCAATGGCAGTAACACGGCAACTGCGCGATGGTCACCGGTATCTCTCGAACTGCGCGGTATGCTTCGCGAGTTGGGCCGGTGAATTTCTCGGGCGCCAGTGTCGGACCCAGGTTGGACCGGCTGGGCGCGACTTCAAGATAAGCGGGAATGGTTTTCGCGGCACTCCCTGGCGCTTCCGTTCCGTGGTTGTGCGCAGGTGGCGCCGCCGGAGGTTTGGTTGTTGCACGCTTTGGCTCTTGAGGTTGATTTGTGCGTGCGGAATTCACCATCAGCCCCGCTGCAATCAACAGCACCGCTACGCCGCCTATTAATAACCAGTTCTTCTTCATCTGAGATTAACTCCTAAAAAATTAATGCGTCATCCTCATCGGACCCGGCCGCAGTCTAAAAAACACCTTCCAGGAAACCGGATTCGATCCATAAATGGAATCCAGAATCGACGGCTTGGAGTAGAAGGTAACATCACTTCCGATTGCCAGCGAAGTCCTCTCCGTGTTCCAAATATCGCGAGCACCACCGGCCGTGTAAGCTCCGATCCGGAACGACGGATGATGTTCGGTAATGCCAAGGCTGGCGCGGTCAGCCTCGCGCAACAACTGGTTCTTGTCAGCCAGTTCCAGCCGTGTGTAAAGATAATTCCGATCGAGAAACTTCACGGTTGATTCAGCTACATATCCATTCAGATTGAAAATCTCACCGTCATGCATCTCGTGATTTCTGCCCCAGATTAAACTTGA
Organism: uncultured Acidobacteriota bacterium; assembly: GCA_963826255.1. Classification (GTDB taxonomy): domain Bacteria; phylum Acidobacteriota; class Blastocatellia; order Pyrinomonadales; family Pyrinomonadaceae; genus PSRF01. The sequence continues at coordinate 1,132,908 of CAWGWK010000002.1, read as the reverse complement.
GGCCCAGTTGCCGCGTTCGAAGCTCCGGTTGTAACTGATCGAAGCGGTGGTGCGACGCACGTCGCCCGGTTCGAGCGCTTCAGGGTTCTTCAGAAATCCATGACTCACCTGCATGGACCAGTTGCTGTTTGGCGCGAACCAAAGCCTTGCTGAACGCGAGGTCCAGGGGTTTGCCTCGAAGTTGTAGCGGTTCTCGCCAGGCTCACGGCCATTGAAAATTGATCCTTCGAGTTTGAACCAGCGATACGTAAATCCTGTCGTCACGACGCCGAAGCTGATGTGCGTTGAATCCTGCAAATGATGTGACAGCGGCGCGGAAGTGTTCTCCGACGCCGACGCTCGATGCATAAACGCATTGGGCCCGAGCGCGGGTTCGCCGGGATAGCCGCCGTAAACAAACCAGCTCGCACGTTCGCCAAGCGGAACGGTGTAACTCGCACTCAGCTCCATGAACAGATCGTGCGGGTGCTGTCGATCGATCAGCAGCTTGCCTTTGTAAGTCTCGCCGGTCTGGAAAAGTAACGGCGAGCCGCCGGGAGGAAATGTAAAAGGTTCAGCGCTGAACATGCCTCGCAATTCGAGTGTTCCCGGCCCTGCACGCCGGATTGCCGATGGCATAAACCAGTTAGCTGATTCAAATTTCGTGACGCCTCGTGGTCCACCCTGCCGGTTAACGCCCGCGACGAAGTTGTAGTGAAACATCAGCAACCACTCGCCTGCCTGCTTGTGTAACATCGGCATCGGGGTCGATGCTGGTTGCCAGGACGTTCCCGAACCCATTCGTCCCATCGGCATCAGGTTCGCTTCGTTCTGCCCGGCCCGAATGAACATCTGATCGCCGTGCATAACGAAGACGCCATGATCCATGTGGACCGGCTCATCTCCGTGTTCAGCCATTTGCGGACTCGGAGCAGGCATAGGCGTCGCTGCGGGTTTGGTCGCCTCCGGCTTAGGTGTCGTCGGCGTTGGTGCCGCAGGCTTAGGTGTCGCCGCCGGCTTTGGCGGCGGCATGGTGTGGCCTTCGTGCTGTGCGAAGACAAACTGGCTCTGCGCGGCGAGAATTACCGCCGCGCAGACCAGGGTATAGCGAATTAAACTCATTACGCTGACTTCTGCTTTGCCTTGTTCTTCGTCTCTTTGTGCTTCTTGCAGCACGACTGTTTATGGTCCTTCGAGTCGTGCTTTGCCTTCATGTCGCACGAATCAGCCGTGCAACAGCTTTCTTTTGCTTCAGCGCTGGTCGTGCCGTCCTCTTTCAGCGGGCACGAGTCGCCTTTGCAACACGAGTCAATCGAACAACAGGCTTCGCTCTTCTTCTTCTGGTCGTCTTGAGTTGTGGTTTGGGCCATACCTGTGACTGGTGCAACCAGCACCAATCCAAGCAGCATAGAAAGAATAGTGTTCTTACGGGGGTTCATTTCTGTTCTCCTGTTTCAAAATCTGTGAATGATTTGGGCGCCGGTGAAGACACACCAACACCCGTTACGACGCGGCAAGGATCGTCTCGCAGATCTTTAGATCAGGAAGACACAACAACGAAGGTAGGTTGGACCGCGATTAGGAAGAAATGGAACAACGAGGAAAGTGCCAACTTGTTCAGACGTGGTCTCGACAAAGGGCAAAACAGCAACCGGGCCGCGTGCCGGATCGGGCATGTGGCCGCTGTTCTTCGAGGTGGCGGCTGTCGCGTTAACTACCAGCGGACAATCTTTCATCATTCCGCGTGGTGTTGGAGCGAAAGCCGGAACGAAAGACGCCACTGCTTTCGACTGCTGCGAACCGCGTGCGATCTGTTTCTTCGGTTTCTTCGTAGCGCAGCAATCGTGTGCACGCACTGCGTGACAACTCTCATCGGCGACAACCGTCTGCGCTGAATCCTCAGGCTCTTGCGCCATCGCGTTGCCGCTACATCCGAACAGGCACCCGCCGGCCATCCAGATCGACACGCTGACCGCTAGAAACAAACGAACTGCCCTGTTGGAGAGGAATGATTTCATCCTGCCGGGAGTCTACTCCCGCTTGCCCGTTTTTGTCGAGAACCGCAGAAAGCAGGTAGCGGCCTATATTCAGGAGTTTTTCTCTGCGGACCTCTGCGTATCTCGGCGTTCTCTGCGGTAAAGGCTATTTCAACGCAGAGGCCGCAGAGATTCGCTGAGGGACCGCAGAGAAAAAACTCAAATTAAGCCACTATAAGAAAGCACGAATCCTTACCTCGTTTGTGGTTTTTGTGCATTTTTGTGGCCAATCATCTTTGCGGCTCGCATCACAATCGTCATTAAAACCCAGCACTTCTGTAACGGCTGTCTTGTTAGCCTAAATCATCGGGAGAAAACGTAAAAATGAGTATCGACAAAAACAAGATCACAACGCAGGACGAATTGGGTGAACCCGCGCCGATGGATCAGGCGGGAGAACGCGCGGAAGCGGAAATGAAACGAATTGAAGATGAGACTAAGAGAGAGGTGGCTGAAGGATTACAACAAACCGACGAGGACTAACCCTTTTCTACCAACGCCTCTTCGAGCGCCTGCTTGAGCTGTGACGGCGTCTTCTCCGGATTGAAACCAATAAATCGTTTCACGATCCGGCCGTCGCGCGCGATGATGAAACTCTGCGGAATCGAAGCGCGGCCCTGCATCAATGTCTGCGCGACTTCCCGCGTCGCCCAACCAATCTGATAATCGACTTTATATTCCCGCACAAAATCGCCGACGCTTTCTTCCGAAGCCTCCGGGTCTTCGGTGGAAAGTCCAATCATCTCCACGCCACGACTCTGAAACTCCTTGTGCAGTTTTACCAGCTCGGGAGTTTCCATCCTGCATGGACCACACCAGGTGGCCCATAGATTAACCAACAGGACTTTGCCAGAGTAATTTGCAAGCTTGATCGGCGCGCCATTCGCGGCCGGGTTCTCAGCATCGAGCACGGGTTGTGGCAAACTAACCAAAGCGCCCGGGCGATTTGGTGGTGAGCCTGGACGAACCGCAACCGAGGGTCCAGGCGTCTTTGACGCCGCCGGCTCGTTTGAATTACAACTGGAAGCGCCAAACGCAGCCAGTAATCCAAGTACGACTACCGTAGCCACCAACCGGAGTGGTGTCCAAAACTTTAGGTCCTTTAGTACTTTTTTTCTTTCGGACATTAGTAATTACTTCTTTTTACCGAACCTAAACGAGTCGAGTATAACCGGAGCCTCGCCCCTTTCGCCGACATCCGCCACAGACGATAACTCGCCTGCAAGAGATGTACAAAGCATACTCAAGGTTGCGCCGGTTGTGTCTCCTTCGGTTCCTGTCGGCAGGAATACAACTCGACCCCACAATTTGAGATCTCCGCGCTCAGTTCCCTTTGAAAGACCTTCCCATCTGAATTCATAACCCTGCATCGAATTGATCTTCGTCGGACCTTCCGAAACCTTCCGGTACTCCGGAATGATTTTAGCGAGCGAACTGCTGAATTCCTGCACTCGCCGCGGATAGCTTGGCAGATCGCCGGCGAACGTTCCGGTGCTGGTGTACCAACCTACAGCAAAATTCTCCTGAGTGAAATCCGGTGGCAGGGTTCGATCTACTTTGACGAAGTTGGTCGCGCCCGGAACGCCGGCTTTCGGATCGCGGTCCCAGGACTCCGGATAATAAAAGGAGAAGTCGAAATAGTGCTCGGCTAACTTTCCGTCGAGATTGTCATTCGAGTTTGTAAACTGCACCGTCCCCGGCGGCGGTACAAACGTATCTTCGGGTACCGGTGAGGGCGTTGCGACAGAGCTTGCTGGAGTCGGAGTACTGAGATTCGTGTTCTCAATTGGCCGCTCCGGCGTTCGTTGCGCTGTCATCTCGTCGAGGCGCGGTTTGACAACGAAGAAGAATACGCCTGCCAGGACACCGCCACCAAGGAGCAGGAAGAGAAGAATTCCGGCAATGATCCACGGCAGCTTCGACTTCTTCTGCGCGACCGGTTGCGGCAATGGCGCTGAGGGCGCTGGAGCTGCAACGTTCGGCGCCGGCTGTGGGGCTCTGAGTTCGCCTGTCGTTACTCTGGGCGGCTCAACAGGACGTGGCTGTGGCGGCGCAGTTGGGGTTACGGGTGGTGGAGGCTGTCTCGAAATGTCTGATGTGTTTGCAGTTCCCGCTGGAGTGGTGGTTGGACCAGTGTTACGCGGCAGTGCAACCGTCGCGGGGTAGCTCTCCATGATCGTTGCGTTAGGATCCGGGAGGTCGCGGCTCGTCGGCAGTTCCGACGGGGCATTCAAGTCAATTGACGTCGCGCGTATCGTCGCATTCGGATCGAAGGTTTGTGGCGCTCCTATAAGCAGACCACCGTCGAACGTGCAAAATTTCTGGCCTTCGTCAGGAAACGTACGATTACACTTGGGGCAACTCTTCATACACACGGACCTCTTCGGCGAGAATCAGATTTCGTCTTACGCACTCAATTTGCGCGAGCTTTGGCGAGCTTCTGGGCAGCGCCCGCATTATCGGGGTCAAGTTCAAGCGCGCGCTGATAAGCGCGAACCGCTTTGTCTTTTTGGTTGGACTTCAGATAGCCGTCGGCCACACCTTCAAAGCCAAAGGTTCCGGCAAGTTGTTTTTTGTCGCCTGCTGCTGCGAAAGCGGATGCCTGCTCGTAAGTTGCCTCAGCGTCAGCGAACCGTTCCATTCCGAGATAGGCCCGGCCCAAAAGATTGAATGGCGCAAACGCGCGCGCGCTTACTTCCGTTGCAGACTTCAAATAAGGTTCTGCTTCCTGGTACTTCTTGTAAACGACCAAATAACGGCCCATCAACATCAGCGAAGTTGGATTTCGCGCATCAAGCTCGAGCGCCCTTTTCAATACCGGCTCAGACTGCGGCCACAACTGTTCGGCCTGGAGCGACTCGGCAATCAAGTTAAGAGTGGCGGGATCCTTTGCCAACTCGATTGCTTTTTCATACAACGGCGCCGCCTCTGCGGGACGAACGCGATTGAGCATTCGTGCGAGGTGCGCGTACGCAAGTGCAAACTGCGGATCCAATTCGATGGCGCGGCGATACGAATGTTCGGTTTCACTGTTGGCAAGTCCGCGTGCTTGCAGGGCGACTCCGAGACGATCCCAACCCACCGCGTTTTTGGGATCGAGTTGAACCGAACGCCGCGCGAACGATTCGGCATCGGCAAATCTCCTGGCATTGTCGCCGCCGGCACGAGGTTGGACCAGCACCACACTCAGCGCCACGTACGCATTGGCGTTTGTCGGCGCCCATGCCACTGAATTCCGGTATGCAGCTTCGGCGTCGTCCCAACGCTGCTGGTCTGCGTATATGTTACCCAAGCCATAAGCTGCGCGCGCGTCTCGGGCTTTGAGTTTCAACACTTCCTTGTAGGCGTCTTCCGCTTCTGCAAACTTCCGCGTATCGCGTGCTTCATTGCCTTTGTCGAGTAAGTCTTCGACTCGCTCTGAAACGTTCGATGCCCTCGGGCGTGCCGGTCCGGCGGTTCGCCCCGTCGGTTTAGCCGCTGTGCCTGGCTTCTTTTTTGTCTCAGGGTTCCTGGCCCTGAAGATACCCGCGCCGCCGCCAACGTCTGCGCCTACGTCCTGGGCGGAAACGCTCGCAGTCGCACCCAGGCTCAAACACAGGGCGGCTGAACTCAGCACCGCCGCGCACAGTATTACGTTAAGTCCCATCATTACTCTCCCTGTTTGGATTGCTTAGTATCGAGACTAACCTCGGGTAAAACGTCAATCGACAAAAGAACTTATGGAGCGCTGAAGAACTACTACGTTGGATTGTAGATCAGCTTCGCAGCACAGCAAAGGCCGCAGATTTTCAGTCAGAGTTCAGCCTTTCCGCAGTGAAGTGCTCCAGAGGAGCACAATGTTTATAGCTTTAATACCTTCTATGGCTCTGCGCTCCAGCGGAGCGCAATGTGCTTTCAGGTGTTGGGTTTTACATTCCGCTCCTACCGGAGCGGGTAAATCAGATAATTTTAGGCTATAAACATTGTGCTCCTCTGGAGCATTCCATCAAGTCTAACGACTTTTCGAGCAAGCTAAAGCTTGAGCTCGAACTGTGACTTTTTTCTAAGGACCGCTGCGAACAAGCCGGAAGCCCAATAGCGTTGTCCTGGTTGACGGGGGAACAAATTCGCGCATGCAGGAAGATACGGGAGCATCGGATTTCCCCGGATCGCTGACGTAACAACCTCCTCTAATCGTGACCCAATCCTGCGTGCTGCTGGGAACCACGATTGGATTGCCCGGATATGCAGAAACTTTTGAAGACGTCCACTCCCAAACGTTTCCTATCAAATCGAAAACACCCCACCTGTTTTTTCCCTCCGGACGAGAACCAACCGGCGCCGGAGTCGCCTCCTTCAGCACCGCGAGGTTGTTCTTCCAATCCGGCCCCCACGGATAGAGGTCACCTCTCTCGCCGTTTCGCGCCGCATATTCCCATTCCTGCTCAGTCGGCAAACGGTAACCCACGCCGTCGCGTTTCGATCGCCATGCAGCAAACGCATTCGCATCATCAAACGAGACGTTCACGACCGGCCATAATTCTTGTCCGAAAGGCGCCTTGGTTCCCGGCCAATGACTTGGTCCGGCGTGCTTCGTATCAGCTACGAATTCAGCATACTCGGTATTGGTAACTTCAGTGCGATCTATTAAAAACTGCTGCACGATGACGAGATGGTCCGGAGTTTCCTGAGGTGGACCATTCTTGCGCCCCATCAAAAAGCTGCCGCCATCGATTGCCACCAGATCAGCTTTCGTCTTTGTGGGAACGATAGGTGTTGGTGTTGGATCTGCACTAGCCGAACTCGAACCAGATTGCAGTACGAGGTAAGCACTCAGTGCGATTCCTGCGACAAGGAGCACCGCTACCGTTGCTCCTACAAGTAATAGCGGCGGAGGTCCTTTCCGCTTTGGAGCAAAATCAACCACCATCTTTCCTCGTCCAACTGGCTGCGCTTGAGCGCCACGGGCTAGGAGCTCAGGTGAAGCGGCCGCGCTCTGCACGCGTGTGGTTTCAGGATCTAACTCTGGAGGCATGCTGCCTGAAAGTCGTTCGAGTCTGTCTTCAAGCTCTTTTGCTTGCTGCGCCATCCGTTCGAACTTTTCCTGCTGTTCCTGTTCTCGCCGGTCTCGTGCCTGTTCTTTTATGTCCTTATCTAATTGGGCGCCGCTGACCGTGCCGTCTATCGAGTCAAACGACCCGAAATTAGTCTCCTCTGAGATCGGCGGCTGTGTTGCCGCCGGTGAAAAATTAGAAACCTCATTGATCGGCAACGTAGTGGTGGACGCCATGGTCCGGTTCGGATCCATGGACACTGTTTCTCGCAGTGCAGACGCGACTACTGGCTGGGAGTTCAGGGCAGCATGGAGCTCTCTCAGGAAAGTTGGAACTGAATCGAGGCGCGCCGAAACTTCTTTCTCGAGAGAGTGACGCACAACCGCCTCGATCGCAGGCGGCACTGAAACGCCTTTCGATTGAAAACTCGGCGGCGGAAGCGTGAGATGCTTCTTCATGATCGACGGAATCGAAGAACCCTTGAACGGCACTTCGCCGGCGAGCATCTGGTAGAGAATGACACCGAGACTGTAGATGTCCGCGCGTGCATCCGGCTCTTCATCGGACCACTGCTCCGGCGCCATGTAGAAAGGCGAACCCATCAGGCCGCTTGTTTGTGCCTGAATGAAAGAACCGAGCAACTCGCCCGACTTAATTTTTGCCAGACCGAAATCCAGTATCTTCACGCCTTCTGCTATGGGCACATCGTCCTGGACCATGATGTTCAACGGCTTCAGATCACGATGCACGATATTCTGCCGGTGGGCCGCACCGACTCCCGCGGCAATGGCGCTGATGAACTCCCATGCGCGTTGCGGCAGCATAGCTCCCTCTGTTGCGAGTATCTCCTGGAGCGATCGGCCTTTGACGAATTCCATCACGAGGAAAGGCATCGTGCCGCGCACAACGCCAAAGTCAGTAACCGCAATAATGTTTTGATGACGGATAGCCGCGGCCGCCAGTGCCTCTTGGCGAAAGCGCGTGGTGAGCATCGGATCGTTACCGACGAGATCCGGAATGATTACTTTTATAGCGTGAGCAGTCTTGAGGAAGATGTGTCGGGCCTGAAACACGACGCCCATGCCGCCTTGCCCGAGCCGGCGTTCGAGCAGGTAGCGCGCGTCAAGCGTAGGCTCACCTGAGAGGGACGGCGCAGTCTCACCACCATCCTGGGGACAGTGACTGATTTCATCGGGGAAGCAGCGCCTACAGACTGGACACTCTTTCATCTAATCGAAACCACCGATTACACAGAGTAACACGGATTGATCTGTGTAATCTGTGTAATCGTGGACTAGATCAACGAATCACGACGTTCACGAGGCGACGCGGAACGACGATCACTTTCACCACCTCGTGACCATCAATTAACGCACGCACTCGTTCATCGGCAAGCGCCGAAGCGCGGAGTTCTTCCTCCGAAACGTCAGGCGCCGCGATCACTCGCGACCTGAGTTTTCCATTCACTTGAATCGGAATTTCCAACTCCTCGCTACGCGCGAGCTCGGGGTCCGCAACGGGCCACGTTGGCCTTGCTTGTAGCAACCCTCCGGCGTGCCCCAAACCTTCCCACATCTCCTCGGCCACATGGGGAGAAAAAGGCGCGAGCATGATTGCTAATGCCTCGAGAGCTTCGCGCACGGCGAAGACATCCTCGGCCGAGGCCGTCGCTGGATCGGCGTTGAACTCTGCGAGCTGATTGAACAACTCCATCAAAGCAGCCACACTCGTGTTCAGGTGTAACTGTTCGAAGTCGCTCGTGATTTTGGCGATCGTCTGGTGCGTCTTTCTTCGCAACGCCCGCGCTTCCGGACCCGACTCGCTCGTAGTCGTAACACCAACATCATTTGAAAGCCGCTCCTGCCACTTCCAAACCATCGTGTAGACGCGTCTCAGAAAACGGACCGCGCCTTCGATCCCACTTTCAGACCAGCGCAACTCGTTTTCCACCGGCGCCGCGAACAACACAAACAGCCTGGTCGCGTCAGCGCCAAATGCCGCAATCATCTCGTCCGGATCGACTCCGTTGCCAAGACTCTTCGACATCGCTTTCCATTCGTCAGTTCCTTCGACGCGGTTTGTCACCATGCCCTGTGTCAACAATCTCTTCACAGGCTCGTCAAATTGGACCAGACCAATGTCGCGCATAAACTTGGTCCAGAAACGCGTGTAGATCAGATGCATCACTGCATGTGAATCCCCACCGATGTACTGGTCCACCGGAGTCCACTGCGCCGCGCCGCGAGGATCGAACGGCTCGTTGTCATTACGCGGATCCAGGTAACGGAAGAAATACCACGATGAATCAACAAACGTATCCATCGTGTCAGTCTCCCGACGCGCTGGACCATGACACTGCGGACACGTTGCGTTCACAAACTCCGGAACTCTCGCCAACGGCGACTCGCCCGTTCCGGTGAAAGCCGCGTTTTCCGGCAGCACCACCGGCAATTGCTCGTAAGGCACCGGCACCATGCCACATTTATCGCAATAGACGATCGGCACAGGAGCGCCCCAGAACCGCTGTCGCGAAATACCCCAATCGCGAATGCGATAGGTCACGGCAGCCTCGCCGAATCCGTTCTTCTTTGCGTGCGCCGCCATTTCGGACATCGCCACTTCAGACAGCTTGCCGCCCCAGTCGCCGCTGTTGATCAAAACACCGTAATCGATGAATGAGTGTTTCATCTCGGCTGAAGCATCGCCAGCCGTAGTAGGCACTGGTTCAGCAGTCATCTGTTCGTGACTGACCGGAGCGATGACCTGCCTGATCGGCAACGAGTATTTCTGTGCAAACTCGAAGTCACGCTCGTCATGACCCGGAACGCTCATCACTGCTCCGGTGCCATACTCCATCAGGACATAGTTCGCCACCCACACCGGAACGATCTCGCCACTGAACGGATTAATCGCGAGTATACCGGTGTTGAGTCCTTCCTTTTCTTCCTCACCTGTTTCGCGTCCCGAAGCCGTTTCGCTTTTTACTTTCTCTGCGAAGGCTTCGACGTCGCGCTTCAGCGCGGAACCCTCGAGCAGCTCAGACAACAATGGATGCTCGGCTGAGAGCACCACGGCCGTTGCGCCGAAGATAGTGTCGATGCGTGTGGTGAACACACGAATCTTCTCGTCGCTGTCTTTAACTGCAAAATCGACAAACGCGCCCTCGCTGCGACCGACCCAGTCGCTCTGCCGTTTCAAAACTTTTTCAGGCCAGCCGGCTTCGATCTGTTTGATGTCGGCGACGAGCTGCTCTGCGTAATCAGTGATTCGCAGGAACCACTGTTCCAGATCTCGCTTCTCGACCGCCGTCCCACAGCGCCAACAGACTCCTCCTGACGACTGCTCGTTCGACAGTACGGTCTGTTCTTTGGGACACCAGTTAACCTGTGAGACTTTCTTGTAAGCCAAGCCGCGATCCAGCATTTTCAGAAAGAACCACTGGTCCCATTTGTAGTAATCGGGACGGTGCGCGGCGATCTCGCGCGACCAGTCATAACTGATGCCGAGCCGCTGCATCTGACCACGCATGTGGGCGATGTTCTCTTCGGTCCAATCGCGTGGATTCACGCCGCGTTTGATCGCAGCCTGTTCGGCGGGCTGGCCGAAGCTGTCCCAGCCAATCGGATGCAGCACGTTGAAACCCTGGAGGCGTTTGAACCAGGCGAGGGCATCGCCAATGGAGTAGTTGCGCACGTGCCCCATATGCAGGAAGCCTGATGGGTAAGGCAGCATTTCGAGGCAATAAAATTTCTCGCGTGGATCGTCAGTTTCCGCCTCAAAAACGCCGGTTTTGCGCCAGCGTTGCTGCCACTTATTTTCGATCTGTTCAGGAAAGTATTTTTCGTCCATAACGTTATCCAATCATACTCGTAACACGTTTCATGCGACCGCACAAAGCCAGGTCATAGCTTGCGGTTGATCTTGATTACTTTGTGATATGGAGTCGCCGCCCCGCCGACCACGCGCTCACGCGCAGTGCAGAAGCGGCACCGTTAGGACGAGGGTAGTTGTAAAACTCTTTGAGAACATTAGCCGCGGATTTTACACGGAGGATTACGGATTGGCAAACAATCTGTAATCCAAGTGGTGTCTTAATTTCATCTCTGCGTAATCTCTGCGTCCTCTGCGTCTCGGCGGTTTACTGGCTTTACCTCTGCATTCACCGCAGAGACGCAGAGGACTCAGAGATTACGCAGAGAAATCTTTCAAACCAAGACACTCCCGTAATTCAGCCGCGTTAATCCGTGGCTAAAAATGAGCGCAGCATCGTGAGATTCTTGATGTCGGCGCGGGGATCGTCGTACGGAGTTTCGAGGATGAAGGCGGCGTGTTTCAGTTTGGGATGTTGTGCGACACGCCGCAAAGCGTCGGCGCCGATGTGCCCTTCACCGATGTGCCAGTGCCTGTCGACGCGCGAGTTATATGCAGCGCGCGAATCGTTGAAGTGGATCGCGCGAACGTTCTTGAGCCCGACAGTTTTTTGTATTCGTTGAATTAATGCGCCGAGGCCATCTTCCTCTCGAATGTCATAGCCTGCAGTGAACGCATGGGCGGTATCGAGGCAGATTCCAAGCGGAATCTTCGGGCAAGCCCGCATGATTTGGTCGAGATGTTCGAAGCGATGGCCGATGCAGTCGCCCTGCCCCGCGGTGTTCTCCAGCAGGATGCGCAACGAATCAAACTTCAATCCCTTGCATGCAATCTTCAGACTTTTCGCACACAACGAAATGCCGTCAGCCTCGCACGCACCGCGCGCGCTTCCCGGATGGACCACCAGATAATCAACACCGAGCAGTAACGCTCGCTCGACTTCCTCACGAAACGACACTCGAGATTTCTCAAGCATCAGATCATCCGCCGCCGCGAGGTTCACGAGATAGTTGCAGTGAATTAAAACCGGCGATAGCTTAGTTTGCTTGCGAATCTTTCGAAAGAGGAGAACGTCTTCGAGTGTCAACGGCTTCGCCATCCACCCGCGCGGGTTGCGTGAGAAGAGTTGGACCGTGTCGCAGCCTGTGTCTTTCGCGACTAGCAGCGCGTTGTGAACACCGCCCTTGATCGGAGCATGAAAACCAATCTTCGGCATCTTGTACTTCCTAGTTCAGAGTTCAAGCTTTAGCTTGTCTCGGCAGCACAACCTAAAGGTTGAACTATGAACGACCTCTCACCTCGCCTGCGCCTCCATCACGCGCAACATGTTCCCACCGAGAATCTTGTTCACATCACTCTCAGTGTAACCTCGTCGCAAAAGTTCCTTCGTTAGATTTGGTAAGTCAGCCACTGTTGCGAGATCAGAAGTCGTGATCTGTACTCCATCAAAATCAGAACCGATCCCGACGTGGTCCACACCCACCAGCTTCACGATATGATCGATGTGGTCCACTATGCGCGAGACTTTAACCGGCGGCAACCGCCGCGCAAATTCGCGTTCCCGCACTCGATCACGAGCAAGCTTCTTGTGGACCGCATCCCCGGGCTCAGCATTTGACGCCTGCTGGACCATCGGCGCGATCTCAGCGTCAACCTTCTTTTTCAGTGCTTGCCAACCGGGCTCAAGGTGCTCGGGATAGAAGATCACGTTGACTACCCCGCCGGTCTTTGCCAAGGCGCCGATCATGTCGTCAGTCAAATTTCGCGGAACGTCCGCGATAGCTCTGCACGCCGAATGTGTAGCCACAACCGGCGCTGTAGACGTGTTCACGATGTCCCAGAAAGTCTGGTCTGACACGTGTGACACATCGACCATCATCCCGAGCCGGTTCATTTCGCGCACTACACTCTTTCCGAAATCGTTGAGCCCGCGCGTTAGACCAACCTCATCACCCGAAGAACCTGCCCAACTCGTACTGATGCTCCACGCCGGTGACATATATCTAACTCCCAGATCGTAGTAACGCTGCACGTTCTCCAGCCGTTCATCGATCGCGTATCCGCCTTCAAGACCGAGCAACGCAGCGATTTTTCCCTCACGCACTGCACGCCGGATGTCTTCAGCGGAAGTTGCCAGCAACCACGTCTCGGGATGTTTCTCGGCGAGCGCACGCACCGAGGTGATCTGATCATCCGCGCGCTTCATGGCCCTCGCGCCGCCTCCACCAAACAACTGCGGCTCTACCCAAATCGAAAAGAACTGCGCGTCCAATCCACCAGCCTTCGCGCGCACCGCGTCGAAGTGACCATCGCTCAGTTGCTGCTGAATATCGACGTGTTCGTCCAATAGGCGTTGTGCGGTGTCAGCGTGCATATCGATGGCGATGGCCCGTTGGTGAATTGAAAGCGGATCGACGGCAGTATTTTGATTCATTGATGTGGTTTGATTCTCTTGGTTCATCTCTGTTTTATAACAGCCGGAAGGAAACGTTGAGAGCAAAAAGAGCGTAATAAGGATGCGAATTGTGAGAAATTTTCGGTCGTTTGTGGAAAAGATCCACCAGTTAATCATCTCTTCTTTAAGGGCTCGCATTTCGGATGTTACGCAAGCATGATTACAGGAGGCAAGCGTTCTTGCAAAGCGTGGGACAACTACTGTATTGTGCCCTGTTTGAAACCCACTGGCGCAAATAGCAAGGTCGATATTACCCGCTTGTTGTCGAAATATTCTGCACGGCAGAGATGAGGGCCTTTCTCCCTCGATCGCGGTATATCCTAAAAGGAGTAAACAATATGTTCTCAAAAGACGGCAACACCAAAGACATCAAAACACCACGCATCGTAGACGTTGTCTGGCATAACGGAGAGTTCATCGATTGGAAGGATGCGAAGGTGCACGTGATGTCGCATGTCCTGCACTATGGCTCGAGTATTTTTGAAGGCATTCGGTGCTACTCGACCAAGCAAGGCCCAGCCGTCTTCCGCCTGCGCGAACACATGCAGCGGTTTCTCAATTCAGCAAAGATCTACCGGATGGACCACCCTTGGACCCTGGAAGAGTTATGTACGGCAGCGATCGAACTAGTAAAACGCAGCGGAATGGACCAGTGCTACCTGCGGCCCATCCTCTTTCGCAGTCTTGACGAAGAGCATCCAGCGTTCGGCGTCAACCCATTTCCAAACCCGCTTGCCTGCTACATCGGCGCGTGGGACTGGGGCAAATACCTCGGCGACGAGGCCATCGAGCGGGGCGTGGACGTTTGCGTTTCTACGTGGAACCGTCTGACGCCAAACTCGATGCCCGCCATGGCCAAGAGCGGCGCAAACTACATGAACTCACAGTTGATCAAGATGGAAGCCTTGCTGAACGGGTTCGCGGAAGGTATTGCGCTCGACGACCGTGGCTACGTGTCCGAAGGTTCCGGTGAAAATATCTTTCTCGTCACAGGCGACATCGTTTTAACGCCGCCACTCTCTTCTTCGATTCTTCCCGGTATCACGCGCGACAGTGTCATTCAGATCTGTCAGGAATTGGGGATTACGGTGAAAGAACGTACCATTCAACGTGCGGCACTCTACGTCGCCGACGAGCTCTTCTTCTCCGGTACAGCCGCCGAAGTCACTCCGATTCGATCCGTCAACCGCATCACTGTCGGCCAGGGTGGGCGCGGGCCGATCACTGAGAAGATCCAAAAGGTATTTTTCGAGATTACTAAAGGCGAGCGGCCGGCACCCGGCAATTGGCTCACCTATGTCAGCGAACAGAAGCGGGCAGCGGCTGACAACAACGGCTTCACGGCGGCGAAGATTGGGAAGGACGACAGCGATACCGCCCCAATTCTTTCTTTCCATACTGCCGCTAAAGACTAAGACAAAGTTTTCACGCAAAGGGCGCAAAGTAAGAATTAACTTCTTCTTTGCGCCCTTTTCGCCTTTGCGTGAGACTGCTCCGAACAGAATTATTGACGGCCCACGCAGCGCCAAGCTATATTCAAATAGCCCTGCGCGCCCTCCCGCGTTAGCACTCCAGCAAGCCTCGCATAATCCGAAGGTTCCAGGATATTTCATGGCCCTAAAAATCGACGATCTGCTTCGAGTCGCATGCAGTCATAACGCTTCCGATCTCCACCTGAAGGTGGGGGCGTTCCCAGTCATGCGTATCGGCGGTGAGCTTCATCCGGTCGCGGATGCTCCGCGTTTGAAGCCGGAAGACACTTTGGACATGGCGTTCTCGATGATGTCCAACCGGCAAAAGCAACGCTTTAAAGAGGTGTCGGAAGTAGATATCGGCTATGGCGTGTCGGGGCTGGGGCGTTTTCGCGCGAACATCTTTCAGCAGCGCGGCACCGTAAGCATCGTGCTTCGCGTCATTCCCGACCACACCAAGACTGCCGCACAACTCGGTCTGCCGGCGGTGATCGACAAGATTACTGAGGAACGGCGTGGACTGATCCTCGTCACAGGCGCAACCGGGTCCGGAAAATCGACGACCCTGGCGGCGATGATCGATTGCATCAACGGCTCTCGCAGCGGGCACATCGTAACGATCGAGGATCCGATTGAGTTTCTGCATCGCGATAAGCAGTCGTTCGTAACGCAACGTGAAGTGGATGTCGATACACGTTCCTTCTCCGAGGCTCTTCGCGGCGCGTTGCGACAGGATCCGGACGTGATACTCGTAGGCGAAATGCGTGATCACGAGACGATCGAAACCGCGTTAACTGCCGCCGAAACCGGTCACCTCGTTCTTTCAACTCTGCACACACTCGACGCGACGGAAACTATCACGCGTATCGTTTCATCGTTCCCTTCGCACCAGCAAAAATCCGTTCGCATCCAGTTGGCGGGAATTCTGAAAGCCGTAATTTCGATGCGTCTGGTGCGAGCGGCAAAGGGTGCCGGGCGTGTACCGGCCATCGAAGTGCTCGTCTCAACGGCGTTCATTCGCGACCACATCATCAACGAAGAAAAGACGTACTTGATTCGAGAAGCGATCGCCGCCGGCACGTCGCAATACGGTATGCAAACTTTCGATCAATCGTTATTTCACCTGCTGCAGTCGCGACAGATTACAGTGGAAGAGGCGCTGCACAACGCGACTAATCCGGACGAATTCAAGATGCGGGTCTCGGGCATCTACTCGGCTGACGATACGCTGACTCACATGACCACCCCGACGACTGCCACCGCACCCCCACCCACGCGCCACAACGAACCCGAAAGTATCTTTGTAAAGCACTAGTTGGGGCGCGAGGCCGACATCACCGGTTAGCCTGGGTTGCTCACGCGCCCAGGCTTTTTTCTTTTCAGAAACGAAAACCATAGTCGCGCGAAATAAAAATCGCCTTTTCCTCATTCCGTAATGAACGACACACGCCAGCGGCGCAGCCCTGCACAATGCAAGGGCAGCGCTGGGTGTTCGTCGAAACTCGCCTAAGAACCTATGAACTAAGGAGTACAAAGTATGTTCACGTCCAAGCGTAATCGATGGTTAAGTTTACTGATTGCAGCCTCCCTAATCTTGACCGGACTCTTACCAGTGTCCGTTTCTGCTGACAGAGATAGAAAACCCGTGGTCGTCAGCTTTGGCCAGCCCAACATCTGGTCGCTGGAGCAAGCACATTACCTGCTTGCACGCATGCACATGACCAACCTTGAACTTCAGGCCAAAGCCTTAACCGACAGTGATCTCGACCCCAATGCCACCCATGGCACGCGCATTCAAATACTCAAGCAGTTGCTGGATATCAGTGGTTCGTACGACCAGGGCATCGGATTTCAGAACCAACGGATCGTTGAGACAGCGCGCTTCAACGACGAGCGTCGCCGCAACCTGACGACAAACCGCGATCGCCTGCGCGCCGATTCTTTGAGATTAGAGGTCGAGAAAAATGAGCTAATCCGCGAACGTAAGAGAATCACTGACGAAACGAGTGAACGCGCAAAGGATCTTGATGCTCAGATCGAGGAGAAGACAAGGAACCAGGAAAAGATCGACAAGGAAGTCGCCTTCCAGAACGACGAGATTCAAAAACTCGGTGCGGAACCCAGCGGCACACCCACTTCGCCGGCTACGCCTCCTGCCTTCGACAAAAACCGCTTACCCAGCAGTGTCCTCGATAACCTTACGAAAGATGAGCTTAACAAACTGCTCGACCCGGGCCGAGATCCAAGGCTCAACGCGACGACAATGCTGGATAACACTGTTCAGTTGCAGTACGAGATCATCGCGAAGCAGTTGACCCTGCTCCGTGATGAAGTCGGGCCCGGTGAACGGTTAGTGTTTCTCGAATTGCCGCAATCGATCTACACCACACCGGACTCCGGCGACGAAAAGATGGCGCAGGTCTGGTGGCACGTAAACGGCTACACACGAACCGAACCGCTCGTCCGTTTGCTCCTCGAATTGTATGAAGTGGAATGGAAGTGGGCGAGAATCCAGTTGGTACCTGCGTTCGTAGACGTGAGCCCCAAACTCGAGACCCTGAGCTGCGTTCCTGTTTCTACCGACGAGCAAAAGCAGGAAATGAAGGACAAAATGGAGAAATTGGTGGGAACGGACAAAACACAGTTCGCCGAAATGTACCACCAATTCAAATGTGAGCGGGCGACAGCTCGTGAAAGAGTGTTGCGAAATATTTTTAAGGAAGCGAGTAGCGACTTTGACCGCGTTGAGCAAGGCGGCGCACGTGACACTAGCAGGATAATTGAGGACATCGCAAAAGTGATTGGCACCGAGGCCAAAGCTCCTAAACAGCCGAAAGGAGCAATCGATCGCAGCTCGGTAAGCGCAAAGGACTTGAGGACTCCTGAGACTATCCGAGAGCTGCGCGATAGGTTGCTTAATTTATTGAGCGATGCCAAACCAAAAATCGATGGGAGTAAGAAACCTGAGTTCACTTTTGATCAGGGAATCGAATATGTTCCACTCGACAAAGTTCCTGATCGCACAAGAGTGACGGCCCAGGCCTCTTCGAGTCAGAGCCCAAATGCTGCCGCTTCTCCTGGTCCAAGTCCAACCACTTTAGCCGAGATTGAGCGTCGTGCCGTCCGCACGGTGGATATCATCCCGCGACAGAGCTCGCTAAACGTCAACGATGTTCAAGAGACGGTGAAGGCGACAGGTATCCTCGCAGCTTTCAAATTCCTATTCGGCTTTGCGGGTCAGGTCAACTTCCAACGTCAACGTGAACAATTCGAGCAGTTCGTGCACCAGGAGTTGTATGCATCAGGTTTCGGCAAGGGAAACCGTGATTTCGGCTGGACCTTTGGAGCCGTGCCGGGCACGAAGCGTGTTGCGCCCGGTGTGCGGACCACTTACGCCGCCCTGATCGTTCCAGAGAACGCGGAATCGATGGTGCTCTCGGCACGAGGCTGTTACTTCCCACGCAAGCGCTACCAGCCTCTGGATTTTGAAGACACAGGTCATACTGATTGGACCGACGACGACAAATTCCGGCGTTACAACTGCGGAGATCAACAGACTTACGTTCTGACCATTCCCGGTGGCGGGAACACAAGCAGCTTCTGGGTGACCAACGTTGATTACCAGGCAGGACAAAAGGCGGGAGACTTTGTAACAGTCTCTGTACGTGGTAACAATTTCTCATCACAGATGGGCGTGCTGGTTGACGGAGTGCCGCTCTTCACTACAGTAGGATTGGCCCAACCTCACCTGATGCCGATAAAGAAGTCTGGATCTAATGCCGCACCGGGGTCGGTAGCAAGCGACTGCATGGGAGCTACTGGGATCTGCGGCAGATTTGAGCGCATAGACCAGGAGCAGATTGTCTTCTCCTTCAAAATGCCTACAGGCTACCCGGGGGGAACTCCGACGATCACACTAATTGGACCCGGGAAATCTGTGGACCTGAACCCATTGCCGAACATTACTATCAACGGCAAGCAAAACAACACGCTACAGGGAGCGCCTTTCATGTTTGGCGCACGCCCGGTGGAGGGCTTTTCGATCAAGGATCTGCAACTCTTCAACCTTCCTTCCGGTCTCAGTCAAGCGCTGCTGATCGGAACAAAGTTTGCTGCTACCGACAAGATTTACGCAAACGGCGTAAGCGTGAGGAATAAAAATTTGGTTTCCCCGAATTTGTATGAACTCACGTTCCCAGTATCCGGCGGGGAAACCGTGACGGTCACCATTGTTCAGGGTACCACCGTGCTGTCAAAGACGATCCCAAACCCTGCGACTCTCAAGGTCGTGATCCCAACGGTGACTTTTTACCAGCCTGCGGTCAAGAACAAGCCGGCGGTCCTGATCGTGAAGCTCGAGGGCGTTCGCCCCACAGTTCGTGTGTCCAAAATCACCGGCGCAAAACTAGCGCGACCACCAGTTGTTTCTGCTAGCGGGATAACCTTGAGACTGCTGAACCCCGAGCCTCCGGTTGCCATCCAATTGGAAGATTCGGTGACTGGCGCTACCACCGTGGCGGTAGTTGATACACTTCCTGCGGTGCCTGCCCAGGAGGAGCCGAAGCCCAAGCCTAAGAAGGAGTGAGCCACGGTCACGCTGATGAACACAGATCAGACCTCATCCTGATCTGTGTCATCCGCGTTCATCTGCGGCAAACGTATTCACGCGCTGGCGGCGCATCACGCGCACGCCGGCGCGCCAATCTTCGTTGATGTCGAAGCGATAGATTTCGATATCGTGCGAGATACAAGCGGCGAGAGTTTGGAAAGACGGATGGACGCGCAACGTTGGTGCTACGAGATAAACCAACGGCGCTTCGTCTCTGATCTTTCGTTCGCCGAATAGTTTTGCTTTTGCGATGTGCCCACGCCGCCGATGCGCCTCGACGCGACGCCAGTAGTCAGCACCCTGCAACACGTGCTCGCGATCTTCTGACACCTTCAGCTCGATCACGACCAGACGTCCATCCTGTCGCAACGCCAGCAGATCTATCGGTCTGATTCCAAGCTTCGCTCCGCGTGCCGTCCTGAACTGTGCATGCAGTGGCGCGATGATCAAACCGGGATCGAGCATTGTTATGTCGCGTCGTAGGAGCGACTCGAGCCACGCTTCGGGAGCGGCACGATAAAACGCGTGGCGACGATCAACTGCTGCGGCCGATCGATGCTCGCGCAAGTCGCGAATCAGGTTCTGCCAGTCGTTCCAGGTTGCTTCTTCGAGCAGACGGCGATGTGATCGGTCCGTTCCAAACCAAACTCTTTGTGTCCCAAGCAGCGAACGCACTCGGGCAAATGGAAGTCCGAAATACCGGATTGTCTCGCCATGACGCGCGTGTACGACGTCGATTGCATCGGGCGCCTCAGCCACGATTGCCGAGGTTAGTTCACTAGCGCTCGCAGCAGCTACGGGAGGAAAACGCGCCAGCTTCTTCTTCCATAACTCATCTTTGGCCGGACAAGCGATCTCATTCAACACGGTCAACTCATCGTTGACAGTGAAAACTCGAATGATGTTTCTCAAACTACTGCGCAGCAACGCGACGCGGTAAAGCACCGGCTTGAGAAGCGCGGGTGAAACGATCAACCAGAGTTGCTGAACATGTGGCGGCTTGATCCTTTCCGAAGTCCGCCTGAACCACAGCAGCGTTGCTGATAAGAAAGCATCGACGCTCGCTGGTTGAGCTGAAACAACCGGCCCAGTGACAGCAATCCTCACTTGTTTTCGTCGCAGGAGAACCTGCGCGTAGCGACCCGGCTGTCCCGCTCTCGCGCCTCGACTCAATGCTAATCGCTCAACCACCGTCTCCGCTTGCAACGCGGCAGCAAGCTGGCCTACGCGCTCGCAACGGACTTGACGCGCGGCGCGAATAGTCGCCGCAACCGATTTTGCCGAGGCGCGAGGAATTAGCTCGATTAGCGAGAGCTCGGCGCCCATCTTGCGCGATGCGTGCAACGCGAGTGATTGGCCGTCCCAATGCCAGTCGAGAATGCGCCACAGCCGGTTTCCTTTTTCAGTCCAGCAAGTGAGCACGAGCTTTTCGCGAGAGATGGCGATATCGATCTCGTCTCGACGCAGAGCTTCAGTTGTGCCATCACTCGAGACGTATAACCATTCGGCGTGTTGACGAAAGAGAGCGGCGATCTGTTCGAAGGCGGATTCCAGTTGAAGCATCGTGAGGACAGCCACAAAAGGCACAAAGAACACAAGAATTGTCTCGTGTTTTCTCAGTACTTCTACCCTGTGCTACCATTTTTGGCAACTCATGAAGAACGTTTATCTCGCAGGAGCAGTACGAACACCGATTGGCCGGTTTGGCGGCACGCTTGCCTCGTGGACCGCCGCTGATCTTGGTGTTGCGGTTGCAAAGGAAAGTTTGCGCCGTGCAGGCGTCGCGCCCGATCAAATCATCGACTCGATCTGGGGTTGTGCCCGCCAGGCTGGAGGTGGCCCAAACGTTGCGCGACAGATTACCTGGCGCGCGGGCGTGCCGGAAACGGTACCCGCTGCGACGATCAATCAGGCGTGTGGTTCGGGACTGAAAGCGATCATTCTCGCGGCGCAGGAGATCATGTTGGGTCGTGGCGATGCCGTGCTTGCGGGCGGAACGGAAAGCATGTCGCGCGTGCCTTACTTCGCGGAAGGCGCACGCTGGGGCATGCGCATGGGCAACACGCAACTCGTCGATGGAATGTATCGCGACGGCTTCAGTGATCCGCTGTCAGGACTGTTGATGGGCCAAACCGCGGAGAAGCTGGCGCGGCAATACGAGATCTCGAGAAACGAGCAGGACGAGTTTGCGTTGAGATCGCAGCAGAGGGCGCAAGCGGCGATTGAATCGGGCAGGTTCAACGATGAAACAATGCCACTGGAAGTCAGCGGTAATAAAAGCGAGAAGATAAGCTTCGCCCGGGATGAACATTGTCGCGCGGGCACGACGCTCGCGGATCTCACGAAGTTGCCGCCCGTGTTTTCCAAAGACGGCAGCGTGACTGCCGGAAATTCATCGGGCATAACAGACGGCGCCGCAGCCGTGGTCGTGTTGAGTGAAGACGGACTAAAGCGTTTCGGAACTAAACCTCAAGCGCGGATCGTTGATTATGAAATCTGCGGAGTTGCTCCCGAGATCATGGGCATTGGTCCAGTGCCCGCTGTGCGCAGGCTGCTCGAACGACAGCGTCTCACGATCTCAAAGATCGATTTGATTGAACTAAACGAAGCGTTTGCGGCGCAGGTGATTGCATGTGGTCGTGAACTTGGCTTCGCTGCCGATCGCCTGAACGTTAACGGCGGCGCGATCGCGCTGGGCCATCCGATTGGTTGCACCGGCGTTCGAATTACCACGACGCTGATTTATGAAATGCAGAAGAGACAAGCGAAACTCGGACTAGCAACGCTGTGCGTCAGCGGCGGCATGGGGCTCGCGCTGCTGCTGGAACGGGTATGAGTTGCCGCAACGGGTGGCGACAGAGGGCCAGCCCGACAAAGTGTCATGTGATACTTCTACTCTCTCTTCTGCTACTGTTCGCTGCCTGCCGCTCGCAAAACGAACCCTCAACAACCCCGATCATTTCCCCGGAAACCGTACTCTCCTCAACGCCTCCATTTCAAACTAAAGAACCCGAACGTTACCGCGCGACTCGAATCATCACGATCGTTACAGCCGATGGTAAGACGGTGGTGACGAAAAACTCGATCACCAGAGACGGCGAGATGCGTCGCCACGAATCTGAAACGGTGTCGAAACGGATCGTTTATCTGGATTTGCCTGACGGAAGATTTGTTTTGTTACCGAATGAGAAGGTGTATGCCGATGTCGGGATCGAGACCAACTTCAGCGCCGGTGAAGATGAGGAAATTTCTCCCGATCGTTTGTTGCACGGCGACGCCACGAACACGAGCTATCAAAAGCTTGGAACGGAGTTGATTGGCGGGCGTAACACGGACAAGTACCGGATCGCTGTTAACAGTTCCACGCCCGGAAGCGTCAGCCTAAGTGAGACACTGATCTGGATTGATGAAACTCTGAACATGCCCGTCAGATCCGAAACGACGTCATCGGACGGGACGAAGATCACGATGGAACTTTCGGATGTGGCGCGGGACGTTGAAAGAAGCGTTTTCAAGGTTCCGGCGGATTATCAGAAGATTGCGTTTCGTGAGCTTCGCAAACGGTTGTAGCCACAAAGAGCCAGAAAATGCACACAAAAGGCACCAGAAAGTCGCGCTTCTTTCGACAACCCCCGCATTGAATTCAGGCATCGGACAGGTCTCTTATTCCTTTTCGAGAAAGGCATTGTAGTGAAACAAAAACTTCTTAACCTCGCAATCATCCTGTTGGCCGTCGCCGGCGTCACCCAGGCGCAAACGCGCGGGCGCAACGCTACCGCTCCAGCCGCGAAGACGAATCTGATGTCGTCACTGCCCGAGTCAGACGCGGTGGCCCACGTAAAAATGAACCGGCTTTTGAACGAGGCGATGCCGCGCATGTTGGGTAGCAGTCCCGCGAAGCTCGCCGACGTCAACGCCAGCATTGACAGCTTCAAAAATCGCACTGGCCTCGATCCACGCATGTTTCGGGAGATCGCGTTTGGCGTTCGTTTCACGTATCCGGCTGAAGGTGTAACCAAAGTACAAACAGTTGCACTAGCCAACGGGAGCTTCAGTTCGGCGGCGATGGTGGCAGCCGGACGAGTCGCCTCAAACGGAAAGTATCGCGAAGAAAAATATCAGGACAAAACGATCTACGTTTTCACGCTCGATGAAAACATCAAGCTCCTTGGCGTATTCAACTTCACTATTCGAGAGCTCGCGGCTGCGCCACTCGATGCGAACACGCTGGCATTGGGGGATGCCGCTGGAGTTCGTGCTGTGATTGACGCAAGCCGTCTGCGCAAGCTGGCAAACGCCGAACTAATGACCTTGGCCAGCCGCGATCCGAATGCCATTATCGGCTTCGGCGCCAACGTCTCTGAACGGTTAATTGGAAACCTTGATATCGGCAACGCTCCGATCGCCGCCGATTTGAGAACGCTGCGTCAGGCGTATGGCTCAGTCGCCACGACCGAGACAGATTTACAACTGTTTCTTGCCGCACGAGCAGTTAACGCTCAAGCAGCAAAAAATCTCGGCGACACACT
This sequence comes from uncultured Acidobacteriota bacterium, assembly GCA_963826255.1. Lineage (GTDB taxonomy): Bacteria > Acidobacteriota > Blastocatellia > Pyrinomonadales > Pyrinomonadaceae > PSRF01. The sequence continues at coordinate 1,108,925 of CAWGWK010000002.1, read as the reverse complement.
CGAGGGATTGAAGCAATTTGGCGCGTTGCTCGTGGGACGTTTATCGGGAGCGAAAGGCGTTCTGGCAAAGAGTGCTTTGTCGAACATGAGCATTGTGGCTGCCGCTAACGAGTTGCAGGTCAAGACCTCGGTGGCCCAGGCTGAGGTTGGGCCACTCATCGGAAACTAACCACGGATGATACGGATGAATACTGATTTCATCCGTATCAATCTGTTAAATCCGTGGCCTACTTCGTTGGGAAGTTCAAACCGGGCGGAAGGATCGGCTCCGCTGCTGGCTCAGACTCATCCAACTGGGCCAGGACGTCGTCGTAGATCTTAATGTCACCATCCTGTTTCATACGCCGCTGCACTCCGGCTACATAATCTTCAAACACCTGGTCCTGTTGTTCGCTGATCATCGACTGCTTCAACGTATCCCGCTGCGCGGCAAACCCTGTCTGATCCGCGTCAATCTTCTTGACGACGCCAACTATCACCCACTTGTCGTCAACCCTGACCGGCGTCTTACTAAACTCACCCTGCTTCAAGCCGTAGATCGCATCGTCGAGAGCAGTGCTGGTGCCTGCCTTTCCGAGTGACGAACCAAGCTTGAATCCTTCTTCGACGCCCGCGTCGTATCCTTCCTTCTCACCAGCAGCCTTGATCGCATCTGGTCCACTAATACTCGCGGCCAGGTCTTTAGCTCTTTGCTCGAGCTGCTCTTTCGCTCGCTCCTGTTTGATCGCATCGGCGACTTTAGTTTTGACTTCATCAAACTCCGGAATGCGCGGCTCTTTTTTCTCGAGCAGCATGGGAACAGCAAAACCGCCTTTGACGCCCGTGGCCTCGCCAACATCATTCGGGTTCTCGAGCTTAGCCAGAGTCTGCTCAAACTGTTGATTGCTTCCGATGTCAGGCACGTCGTCACCGGGTTTGACGAAAGGAGTCTCACGAACCATTTGCGCAGGCTGCATGTTGGCTTCAGCGGCGAGTTCCTGTGCGACTTTTTGCGCGTCTTTTGTTTCTTGTAAACGTCCGTGAGCCTTTTGTGCGATCTGGAACGCCGCTCCGTACCCGCGGCGATTTCTCAACGACACCAACAACTCCGGCTTTGCTTCTTCAAAGGTCTTCGGAACGTCATCACCGCGGCGGAGGATATACCAGTTGCCCTCATAGCGAATGGGAATGTCGGAGATCTGTCCCACCTGCATGTCGATGGCACGGTCATACAATCCATGCGGCTTGGTGGGGTTCTTTTTGAATGGGGTTATTAGAAAGCCGCCGTTCTTCGCGGTCGCAGGATCTTCAGAGTTTCCTCTCGCAGCTTCAGCAAATGCGGCTTCAGGTGTGACACCACCCGGAACCATCAGTTTGGCGATGAGGTCTTTGGCTTTCTGTTCAACCTGCGCGTCAAGGTCCTTGCGTGCCACTTTCAAAACGATCTGCTGAATCTTCACGCCCGACTGTTTGAACTCGGGCTTAAGAGTGTCGAACTCGGCTTTCAGATCTGCGTCCGGGATCTGAAGTTTGGAGCCAACTTTTTCAGTGTCGATAAAGACGTATCGAACTTTCTTCTGCGGCTCGAGATAACGGTAATCCGTTTTATGACTCTCGTAGTAGGTGCGCAGTTCCTCATCACTCGGTTGAATCTTCTCTGCCAGCTTGTCGGCTGAGACAGCTATATAACTGACATCGAACGACGTGTTGCGACGCGTGTACTCTTCCTGCACCTCAGCGTCGGAAACATTCACGCTTGCGCTAACAAATGCTCGCAGTTTTTCCTGTGCGATGTCGGCGCGAACATCGTTTTCAAACTCCTCGATGTCTCCATAACGCGCGGTTATTGACTCTTTGTATCTCTCAAACCCGACAAACTGCCCTGAAGCGTCAGAGAACTGTTTGCGAATCTTTTCGGCGAGCTCGGCGTCGCTCGCGCCGAGACCCAGGCGCTCCGCTTCCTGCACGATGACATGCTTGCTAATCAAGCCGTCGAGGAAACGCTTGTTGCCGCCCAACTGGGCCAGACTCATGCGCCCGCCAAGCATCTGCGCATAGTTTTCTCTGATGCGTGCGACGTCAGCGACAGTGACGCGCGCGGATCCGACTTTGGCGACAACTTCCGTATTCCTGGTGGGGTCGAGATTGCTGGCCGAACGGCCCGGAGCATAAAAGAAGACCAAGCTCACCGCCATCAGGATGGCAAATCCCAGAATGACGATGTTGCGCGTTCTTTCGAGGCGTCCTAGTTGTTTGAGCATTGTTTATTACCTTTCAGAAACCGCGGATTGTATGTGAGACGCGGGAAAAGCTGCAACTGTTGGAGGCCAGGTCTTTGGATTTGATCTTGGGTCTTTGTGCTTTGTACTTGGTGCTTTGATTAATACGTCGTTTGATCGAACCCGATCTCAAGTGCTATTTTACGTCTCTCAATGGACGCAATTAGCGGCTCAACCTGGCTGTGGGTAGGATTTAGTCTATTCATTCTCACCATGCTGAGCCTTGATCTAGGGCTCTTCAATCGCAAAGCACACACAATCAGATACCGCGAAGCGTGGATCTGGAGCGGTGTATGGGTAACTCTTGCTCTGATCTTTGCCGGACTTGTCTTTTACTATCAAGGCTCAGAACGTGGATTTGAGTTTCTTACCGGTTACATCATCGAGTTATCCCTGTCGGTCGATAATCTCTTTGTCTTTCTCTTAATCTTTTCGTACTTCAGGGTACCCGCGCAGTTTCAACATCGCGTACTTTTCTGGGGAGTGATGGGTGCGCTGATAATGCGTCTGACGATGATCTTTGTGGGCGCGGAGCTGATCCATCGATTTCACTGGATCATCTACATTTTCGGCGGCTTCCTGGTTTACACCGGAATCAAGATGTTCCGGCAGGACGAGATCGAGATACACCCGGACCAAAATCCTGTCATCCGTCTGGTGACGCGCTTTCTTCCCATCGCTCGTCATTATGACGAAGAGAAATTTTTTACCAGGATCGACGGAAAACTAACCGGCACGCTCTTGTTGCTGGTACTGATGGTGGTCGAAGTCACTGATCTTGTATTTGCGGTGGATTCGATTCCGGCGATCTTTGCGATTACTACGAATACTTTTATTGTCTACACCTCGAACGTCTTCGCAATCCTCGGTTTGCGCTCGATGTACTTCCTGCTGGCGGGGGTCGTCGAGAAGTTTCGCTACCTGCGAACCGGTCTGGCAATAGTTCTGACCTTTATTGGAGTCAAGATGCTGCTGGTCGCGGTGGGAATTCACATTCCGATCAAGCTTTCGCTCGTCTTCGTCGCACTGGTGTTAGCCGGATCGGTTGTAGCCTCGTTGTTGGTTGCGCCTGAAACCGAGAAGAGGATCGACGTTGACCTCCCGCCTGATTTCGACCTGCCGTTCCGGGAAGAATTAGAGGAAGAGCCGCCCCGAGAAGAGCAAATCCTCAACAAATAGACCCAACGCGCGAAGCGCGTGTGAGCACATAGCCTGGACCAACGCGCGAAGCGCGTATCAGCATCTAGCCTGGATGACCAAACGCGCGAAGCGCGTATCAGCATCTAGCCTAGGGTGGAGCGAGCTTGCTCGCGGAACCCTAGGACCAATAGTGAATAAGAAGCGCGAGCCCGCGAAGCGGCCGACAGCCCGTAAATGTAGTCGCTGTCGCCCGCTCCGCGGGCTGGATTTTTTTAAACATTGCTACCTAGGGTTTCGCTCGCAAAGCCTCGCTCCACCCTAGGCTATGTGCTTCCGCCCGCAGTCGCGGGCTGCTCGAAATGTGCTTCCGCCCGCAGTCGCGGGCTGCTCGAAATGTGCTTCCGCCCGCAGGCGCGGGCTGCTCAAAATATGCTTCCGCCCGCAGGCGCGGGCTGCTCAAAATATGCTTCCGCCCGCAGGCGCCGGCTTCCAAAAGCAAATTAAACGTGCTTGAACACTCTTCTGCGGTTGTGTTAAATTCCTTAACCGGTAGTGTTGCTGCCTGAATTGGCTGGTTTTTAGCCACTGACACCGTTCGGACTCACACCTGATTAACGTGCGCTCCGCGTTTATCGCGCGGACCGCACATGGCCTCGACGTTTGTTGGACCCCCTTCCTTAGTCGATTTATATAATGGTTGCGAATAAGACCAGTCGCTTTGCCTATGATTGGTGGATTATTCAGAAGCGTTTCGTCTATCTGGTAATCGCCATTTTCCTTCTCTGCGGCGTTGCCGCGGGCGCTGCCCTCTACGTCTGGAAGTATGGCAATCCCTTCCGGCACATTGCAGAAGTCAATCACTCCGCCGGCGCAAGGTTTATCTCCTTCGAGGGAGACGTGCGCGTCATCCGGGCCGCCACTCGAGAAACCATCTCCGCCACCACCGAGACCGAACTCTACCCTGGCGACACAGTACAAACGCAGGCCAGCGGACGCGCGCGTATCGGTCTGGCTGATGGTTCGACGCTAGTCGTGAAGCCAAATAGCACGATCATCGTCCGCGACAACGTCAAAGCCGGCGATGGAAAGAGAACAAACGTTCACGTCCGCGTCGATAGCGGTCAGCTTTCAGTCCGCACTGAACAACAAGTTGACGGAACCACGAACGTGGTTGAGACGCCCCAGACCAAGAACACGATGGGCGAGAAGACCAACGCGAGTTTCGGAGTTAATCCGGAAGGTACTGAAGAGATCCGCGTCGCTACCGGTGTGATCGAAACCACGAACCGCGCAGGCGACAAGACCTCGATCCGCGAAGGCGAATACGTTTCCGTTAATAACTCCGGTCGCCTCTCGCCGGCGCAGAAGTTGTTGGACGTGCCACAGCCGGCCCTACCACACGATCTCGAAAAAGTTTTTATCGGATCAAATGGCGCCGCGAACGTCGCTTTGAAATGGCAACGGCCGCAGTCAGGCACGCCTGCTTACTATCGCGTCGAAGTTGCGACTTCACCATTCTTCGTCGCGGACGGAAAAGTTATCGAGCGAGATCAACTGGTCGCCACGGAGTTTGGCGCCAGCGATCTACGTCCCGGCGTGTACTTCTGGCGCGTGAGAGCGACGGCCGCGAGTGGCCAGGCCAGTGATTGGAGTGACCCTCTGAAGTTCCTCGTTGTCACGCGAGGCACCGGCTCGCAGGTGGCGCTTACCGGTCTCACCGCTGAACTCTTGGGTGGAAGCATTTATTTGATCCGTGGAAAGGCTGAACCGGGTATCACGATCCGTGTTGCGGGACGCGAAACGATTGCCGCTCCCGACGGTGCATTTCAGATCCAGGTGACCGCAGCGGGAACTACGCGAGAATTGACAGTCGAGGCACAGGATCCGCGGGGAAACAGCAGTCAATACAAGGTCGCGCTTTCCGGGCGCGGTGGACGCACCAGGACCTAAGTCACAAGCATGAGTCACGTAATCCTATTGACGGATGCTCACGAAGCGCCCGCTTACGAGTTAATCGAGGCGCTGCGCGCGGCTGGTGTGAAGACGCTGATCGAAGGTTTGCGTGAAGTCGAAGTGGAGGTCGCGCTTGCTAAACAACAGAAACGCGAGGGCGCGCGCGATTCCGAAGGACCACCGCCCCTAGCAGTTTTGTATGAAGTAGTGCCCGGCGCTGACATAATCGAACTTCACACCGCAGTCGATCATGCGAAAGCGTTCTGGCCGGGAGCGCCACTCGTCGCGTGCCGCCGGCAAACAAACGGTTATCAAAACCACAATCTTCGCAGTCTTGACGGTCCGACACTCAAGCGACTTGGGTTCGTCACCGTGGCAGACAGGTCAGCGCAACTGCCGGCACTGCTTCGCGAGATCGAAGAGCACGGCAATTCCGGTGAACTGCGATTTCCAGAGGCTGTTGAGCCGGACGCCGAAGCCGAACCTCCTACCCTTCCCTCCAAAATAAAGGCCCGTGATCTGCGCGCTGCTTTTGATCTCGTATCGTCTTTGCACTTCAGCGGCGATCAAAACGGTGCGGCAAACACTGCCCTCGCCGGTTTGCAGGGTTTGATTCGTGCTGATCGTTGGGCCATCTACCTGTTTTCTGAAACGAAAGGGTTCGAAGAGGGAAAACTGGAAGTTGTTGCGGTTCGAAAAGCCGGTCAGGAACGTGTTAAGAACGAAGAAGAGTGGGGACGGCTGCTTGAGCCAGATCTACCGCTGGGCTCCGAAACAAAGGCGGCAAAACGTGCAGCGGCCGGAATGGGAATCATCAAGAAAAAGGAACGCGGACGATTCGTTGTTGCAGTTCCTTTGATCTGTGGTGAACGAATACTCGGCGTTATTGAAGGTATTCGCGAAGGCGCCGGCTCACGTGCTTTCAAAAAGCCGGACGTTGCCCTGCTCGATTCACTGTCACTCCCAATCGCTTCAGCGCTCGCGAATGCTGTGCGCATTGCAGAGGCTGAGCGGCTTTCTCAAACGGACGACTTAACCAAACTTCACAACGCGAGATACCTGCGCCAGTTCCTGTTGAACGAGATCAGACGCGCACGTCGTTATGGAACAAGTGTGGCAGCTCTATTTCTCGATTTGGATGACTTCAAACAGATCAACGACGAACACGGCCACCTCGTCGGCTCGCACGTGCTGATGGAGATGGCGGCGGTGATTCTTTCGTCGATACGCGATACCGATGCTGTGGCCCGATATGGTGGCGACGAATTCGTGATCGTGTTACCTGACACGGGCACGGAACTGGCGGGTCAGGTTGCCGAACGCATTCGCCATCGCATAACTCGTCACAACTTCACCGGCGGACGTCGTTTACAACTTTCTTTAACCGCGAGTTTCGGCGTGGCGGCATTTCCGAAGCACGCGTCTTCACCGCAGCAACTCATCGCGTGTGCAGACACGGCGATGTACGAGGCAAAGGCGGCTAACAAGAACTGTGTGCGTTTCGCCGCTGACTTAACTCCCCGCGAACACACAAGACGCGCAGTGGTAAATGTGGAAGCAGCAGATTTACAGAACTAAATCCGTGTAGCTCTGTAATTTGTGGCTGAAGTTTCAGGTTTACGGTTAGTACCTTAGGGTGTATCTTAGGATTTCGGACGTGTTTGGGCGATAATTACCGCCGCTCCCACCCGAAGTTCCATTCTACATCCACGGGAAGTGAATAAGTCTAAATGGCTTTCAAATCTATTTTCAGTCTGTTTTCCAGTGACCTCGCTATAGATCTCGGGACGGCAAACACGCTGGTCTATGCGAAGGGTCGCGGAATCGTCGTTTCAGAACCTTCTATCGTTGCGATTAATAAAGTCACTAATCAGGTTGAAGCTGTTGGCCGTGACGCCAAGGACATGTTGGGCCGAACTCCCGGAAACATCGTGGCCATTCGTCCGATGAAAGATGGTGTGATTGCCAACTTCGAAGTTACCGAGAAGATGCTCCAGCATTTCATACGCAAGGCCCATAACGGCAAAACGTGGGTGAGCCCACGCGTCGTGATCGGTATTCCATCTGAGATCACTCAAGTGGAGCGACGTGCGGTGGAAGACTCTGCGTATCGTGCAAAAGCTTCCGAGGTTTACCTCGTCGAGGAAGCAATGGCAGCAGCAATCGGCGCCGGGTTGCCGATTACCGAACCTCACGGAAACATGGTGGTCGATATCGGCGGCGGCACCACCGACATCGCAGTCATCAGCTTGAGCGGCATCGTCTACTCGCGCGCGGTGCGCGTGGCCGGCAACGAGATGGACGAGGCAATCATCCAGTACATTAAGAGGAAGTACAACTTGTTGATTGGTGAACGCACTGCCGAGGCAATTAAGATCGAGCTCGGCTCCGCTTACCCGCTGGATGAGCCACTGTCGTTTGAGGTGCGTGGTCGTAACCTCATTGAAGGAATCCCCAAAACAATCACGATCACGGATGATGAAGTGCGCGAGTCACTGGCAGACTCGATCTCTACGATCATCAACGCGGTGCGCGTGGCACTGGAACGAACTCCGCCGGAACTCTCCGCGGATATCGTCGAGCGCGGCATCGTATTAACCGGCGGTGGCGCGTTGTTGAAAAATCTCGACAAACGACTTTCAATTGAAACCGGGCTGCCGGTTTCACTGGCAGACGATCCACTTGCCTCGGTTGTGTTGGGAACAGGCAAGATGCTGTCTGATTTCGATCTGCTCAAGCGCGTGAAGTGGGAAAACACGATGACGAGTGGAATGTAGTTATACTATCCACAGTTTTGAGATTTACCTGAGTGGCTTCGGTTCGCACACAAAAAGAGATTCGACAGCGAGCTCCCATCTGGCTCGTGACGCTACTTGTCGCCAATCTGATCATCATGGCAGTTGATGCGCGCGACGCCGACGGCCGTCAAAAGGTGCTGCGCATCTGGACTCAGACCTTCGCCTCACCACTGCAAAACGCTTCATCAAAAGCGAGCGGCGCCACGTCCGGTTTCTTTCAGCAGATCTGGAACTTCCGCAGCACCGCAAAGGAAAATGAACAGTTGAAAGAGCGTTTGGCCCAGGTTGAAACGGAACTCCACGCAGCGCACCAGGCAGCGGCTGAAAACGATCGCCTCAAGGGACTGCTGAATCTTAACGAAAAGACCGATATCCAGTCGATTCCCGCCCGCGTGATCGCGCGCGATCCTTCGGTGTGGTTCAACACGATCACGATCAATCGCGGCAGCAGTTCGGGAGTCGGTATGAACATGCCGGTGGTTACGTCAGGTGGGATCGTCGGTCGCGTCATTACTGTCGGTCCATGGGCATCACAGGTGATGCTGATCACGGATGAGAAAGCCGGAGCCGGAGCGGTGGTCGGACAACTGGGCCAGTCGGGCGCCCTGGGCTCCGTACGTGGACGAGCGGATCTCGGCGTTTCGCTGATCGAGATGCGTTACGTTTCGGGTCTCGAGAAAGTCGAAGTCAATGATTACGTAATGACGACCGGACAAGACGGCATCTACCCGCCAGGTTTGAACGTCGGCCGTGTGGTTGAAGTGAAGAACGGCACGGCGACGACAGCCCATCAGATTCTCATTCAACCCGGCGCTCAGCTCGACCATTTGGAAGAAGTAGCAGTGCTTCTTTATCACCCCCCGCCGCGTTCTGTATCTGAACAAAGTCTGACTACGGAAAGACCAAAGAGATGATCTCATTGCATGTCGCAGCTTAAGATCGGCGTAGTATTATTAGTATCAATTCTGCTACAGCTTTCGCTGAGCGAAGTTTGGCGACCCCTCTCCTATATAGACTTTCCCCTCGTAGTTGTTGTTTACATCGCGTTACAACGCGACGCCTGGCAAGCGTTGCTCGTGGGCACTCTCGCGGGAGTCATCGTGGACGCTGCGAGCGGCGGTTTGATTGGCGCGGGCGGTTTTTCCAAGACCCTTACGGCATATATCATCTACTTCGCGGCCACGAGGGTAAACCTGGAGAACCCGCTGTTGCGGATTCCGGTGCTCGCCGCAGGCTCCGTGCTCGACTCGCTAATCTACGTTTTTTGGCACCGGGTGTTAGGGTATCCGCCCGCTGTTCCTTTAATGCAGACGTTGTCTTATAAACTTATAGCGACAACGGCGGCCGGCACCCTGGCACTTTACATGCTCGACTCCATTGTCGCAGAACGCTCCGCCCAGCGGCGCCAGTTCGCAACCCGCCGCCGTGTCGCACGTCGCTCGACAGGATCGCTGAGGAGGAGATGAGCCACAAAAAGGCACAAAGGCACAAGTAATCAGCCAGCAGTTTTGTGCCTCTTTTCGGCTTAGACGTAAACCATTGAAATCGAAGACTCATCTCAACTGCTGTTCTGATCATTTTGTGCTTTTTGTGCCTTTTTGTGGCTACTTATGAAGTTTGAAGATTCATCTCAAAACCTTCGCGCACGGCTACGGTTCATCCAGGCCATGGTCGTACTCCTCCTGGGCGTGCTCAGCGTTCGACTGTACGTGTTACAGGTCGTGCGCGGTGAGCGCTATGCCGAGATTGCCGAAAACCAGCGCCGCCGCCGTCTTCCGATCCCTGCGCCGCGTGGCGTCATTTTCGATCGCGAAGGCCGCCCGATCGTCGATTCGCGTCCTATTTATAACGTGATCCTTTCGCGCGAGGACGTGAAGGGTAAGGACCTCAATTCACTGATCGAACCATTCGCGGAAGGACTGGCGCTCGACAAAGACATCCTGCGCGATTACTTCGAACTCGTGAAAACGATGCCCGCGTTTGAATCGATTCAGGTGAAGCAGGACGCCACGCCGGGTGACATCGCCTGGGTCGAGGCACACAATCTCGAATATCCGGAACTGCGCGTCGAGAAACAGCCGCAACGTCGTTATCCGGCCAACGGATCTTTGGCTCACGTATTGGGATACGTAGGTGAGATCAGCCCGGAGCAACTCAAGCAACAAGCGTCGAAAGACCGGGGTCTCAAACCCGGCGACATCATCGGTCTTAGCGGTATCGAACAGATCTACGACGATTATCTCCGCGGTCGTGACGGTTACCGCGAAGTCGTAGTCGACAGTCGCGGGCGTATCCAGGATGAGATCGAAATCGTCGATCCAATACCCGGACGCGATCTCGTCACCACCCTCGATCTCGATCTACAGCATGCAGCAGAAGAGCAACTGAGGAATTCAGCTACGCGGCGCGGCGTGATCATCTCCATGGATCCAAACAACGGTGAGATCCTGGCGCTTGCTTCCGCTCCGACTTTTGATCCAAACCTTTTTTCACAACGGATCACGACGAAGGAAGGACGCGCCGAGTACGCCGCGCTGTTGAACGATCCCGAAACTCCGCTGCTCAACCGTGCGATCCAAAGCCGCTATCCACCGGGATCGACCTGGAAGATCCCGATGGCCATTGCCGGCTTGAAGCAAGGTGCAATCACCTTGGATCGTTCGAATCTGGTCTGCGGCGGTGGTATCCAAGTCGGCAACAAGTTCACGCGCTGCATGGGAAATCACGGTTCACCTGATGTAAAAGCGGCGATCACCCACTCGTGCGACGGTTACTTCTATCGTCTCGGATTGAAAATGGGCATCGACGGCATCGTCGAGATGGTTGATGAGTTTGATCTCAACAAACGGACTGGTATCGATCTGCCAAATGAAGTCGTGAGTTGGACGCCCTCGCGCGAGTTCAAGCGACGTATGCAGCCGCGAGATCCGGAGTGGCGCGACATCGACACCGTGTATTCATCGTTCGGTCAGGTTTACGACATCATCACTCCGATTTCGTTGCTGAGGACCATCGCGGCAATCGCAGAAGAGGGCCAGATGTACATTCCTCACTTGTTGAAGGAAGTGAAGGCTTTCGGTAATCCGGGTAGCCCCGATTATCGTGCTCCAGTCACCTTCCAACCGCTCGATCAATCGCGACCTAATCCAAAAGTGGTGCCAATTCCGGAAGACATTCATCAAGCTGTGGTCGAAGGTATGTGGCGGGTTGTAAACGGAGGCGGTACCGGCGCGCGCATTCAGATGGCTGGCTTCGATATTGCCGGCAAAACGGGCACGGCACAGGTGGTTGGACTCGGCAAAGACGTAGGCAAGAACAAGGACCATTCGTGGTTTGTTACTTACGCCCCCGCCTACAAACCGGAAATCGCGATGGTTGCGTTGATTGAGAATTCCGGCTTTGGCGGATCTCATGCGGCGCCTGCGATTCGCGGTGTTTACGACGTTTACTATCGCAAGACTCGTCACGAAGAACCGCCCGGAGCAGTTAAACAGATTGCGAAGAAACAGCCGGAGACAGGAGAAACAGCGGTTGCACAACAGAGACCGGTTGGTAACGAGTAAATCGGCAATTGGCAATCGCCAATTGGAAATATCCTGATGGTTGCGATTATTCACAAACGCAGTTGGCGTGACTTCGATTGGATCCTGGCGCTGCTCGCCATCGCCATCGTTCTGTTCGGCACGATCCAGATTCGTAACGCACAGCCGACTGAGACTTACTGGGCCAAACAGCTCATCGGTCTTTCAATCGGACTGGTCGCAATGCTGGCGATCGCTTTCACCGACTATCGAAAACTCCTCAACCTGGCGCCCGCGTTTTATATCTTCGGTCTCATCCTGCTGATCATCGTGCTCGTTCCGGGCATCGGTTTGAAAATCAACGGACAACGCGCGTGGATCAAAGTGCCGGGAATTGGTCAGTTTCAACCTTCCGAATTTGTGAAGGTGACAACGGCGATGATGCTGGCGCGATATTTCGGGAAGAACCGCGTGCACGCTCTCACGTTGAAGGAAATGATTGTTGGCGGGTTGATTCTCGCCTTGCCCATGGCTTTGATCCTGCTCGAGCCCGACGTCGGTTCAGTGCTGACATACGTGCCTATTCTGTTAGTCGTGCTGTTTCTGTCCGCGATCAAACTGAGACTGGTGATTGCGAGCGCTGTGATCGCTGTAGTTCTCATACCCGCTGCGTACGTGGTGGGTGTTAAGACAGGGATGGTGAAGGGTTATCAGCAGGAACGGATCAACGTGATTCTCGATCCGGAAAATGCGGATCGGCGCCGCATCGGTTACCACACCTGGCAATCGATTCTGACTGTTGGTGAAGGTGGTCTGTTCGGATCGCGCTCTTCTGTCGAACACTCGCAGAGTGGTTTGAAGTTTCTGCCTGAGCCACACACGGATTTTATCTACGCCGTCACGGCTGAGAACTCGGGTTTTGTCGGCTGCGTGCTGGTGCTGCTTGCTTATATAGTGCTGTTGTCGCGCCTGATTACCGGGGCGCGTCGCGCGTCTGACCGCATGGGCATGCTCTTCATCATGGCATTCGTCGGCGGGCTGACGTTTCAGATCTTCATTAACATCGGCATGGCGCTGGGCATCTCACCCGTAATCGGTGTCCCCTTGCCTTTGATGAGCGCCGGCCTCGCCTCTCTCATTGCCACCTTCATTGCCATCGGCTTCGCGATCAGTGTGCAATTGCGCCGCTTCGTGAACTAGCCACAAAGAAGCACAAAATCACAAGAGTCATTTTGTGCCTCTTTGTGGCTCAAGAGTTTTCTTGGGAATTGAGTGGATCCGATTTACGTCAGAGCAGGACCTGGACTAAACTCAAGACATGAATACTGGTGATCTAATCACAATTGATCCTGAGATTCTTGGCGGTGCGCCCGTTTTCAAAGGTACTCGCGTGCCCGTAAGAACTTTGTTCGAGTACCTGGAGAATGACTATTCGCTAGAAGAATTTCTGGAGTGCTTTCCTTCGGTATCTCGAGACTTAGCACGCCAAGTCTTGGAACGCTCAGAGCAGGCTTTGCTTCCTTCGGCGGCTGCATGAGAATTCTGCTCGACGAGTGTGTGCCATGGCCCATGCATAAGCTATTAAGCGGCCATTCTTGCTCCACGGTTCAAGGTAAGGGTTGGGGCGGAATTAAGAACGGCGATTTGCTACAACGAGCCGAGGGTGAGTTCGACCTTTTCATTACCTCCGATCAAAACATTCGTTACCAGCAGAATCTCGTCGGCAGAGGCATTGCCATTCTCGAACTCTCAACTAACGATATCAGTCGTATCGAAGCAGCCAGCCGGTTGCTTGAAGATGCAATAGAAAAGATTCGGTCCGATGAATTCAGACAATTGACGATCCCGTAAATCCGGCTGCCTCGTCATGCGTAACCTTAATCGTCCATTCTGTGGCGTCTGTCAGCAAGTGATCGTGAAGAAGCTCACGCCTTCCTGCCGTCGTAGTCTTACGCAACAACGAATAACGATTAGTTCCGTAGAGTTGACCGCCGCATGACAGCCTGGGATTCCAGCTTCAGTTCCATGTCGGCGTGGCGTTTCTTCGCTTCTTCAGACGCATCTTTCGCCTTGGAAGCTCCAACACTATTCTTCGCCTTTTTGAAAGTGTCTATTGCCTTTAGGTAGAAGCCGAGAGCACTGTTGTACTTCGACATAGCGTCTTTATAGTTTGGCTCATTCTCTTTACGCTTACCCCATTCGAGGTACAGGTCACCCTTCTTGCCATAGACTTGAGCTGATGAGTTCAGCAACTTCTCGTCCTTTTTGCACATCTCCAGAGCTTTATCATACTTCGTGATAGCACTGCCATATTGTCCTCGCTCTACCGAAATATCTCCGAGACTCGTATAAGTTCTGGCGAGCGACGCGTAGTCAGAGTTCTCTTCGTAGACTTTGAGCAGTGCTTGAAATTGCTTTTCTGCTTCGTCAATCTTTCCCGCACTCTTCAAGGCGTAGGCCTGACTTAACGCGGAAGATGTCCCAATAACCACATCCTTACGAAGCAGGTCGGCGTTCTTTTGCTCCAGTGTTTTATTGAGTTCTTCCAGTTCATCCTTTTTTGCCACGGCCTCGAGCCGCAATCTTTCCCGTTCCTGAGCCACCTGGCGCGCGGTCCACCATTGCCACCCGGCAAAAACGAAGGCCACCAAACAAACAACAGCCAGGCCACTGATTGCGACAGTCAGGCTGCGAAATACTCTGGCCATTCGAGCTTGTTGTTGCATTCTACGGCGGCGTTCAATACTACTTTTGCGTTTGGCCTCACTCGCTGAACTGCTGGCGCGCACGAACGCAGTTAGCTCGCGGCTTGGCTCGATCTCGGCCGCTTCCGGACTCTTGATCCAACGCTCCGCCTCGCGAAGCTCGACGTCATCCAGGAGGTATTTTTCCTGGCGGTCGTTATGGTCCCAATCAGCAGCTTTTTCCTCGAAGCGTTTGCGCATCTGTTCGGCAGCGGGGCACAAAAGCAGCCAGTTGTGATTGCATGTCTGCACGGTTTCAACAAAGCGGTCGTGCGTCAGCTCGTACCACTGTGCGCCACCGCGCAGTTCCATTCTTATGATCCGCTGGGTCTCCAACTGATCGACGACAGCATTTGGAATACCTCCAGTTTCAGTCTCACCACGAAAGACTGTTCCTCGAGTTCCGGTGGGTGTAATCAGGGTCCGCTCAATCCATTGCCGCAATTTTCCTTGTTTGATACCGGTTCGTTCGGCCGTATTTTTGATTGCATTTTCATAGAAATGCCCGAGCGCTTTATCCACGTCTCCAAATGCCTCGAGGTGATATTCCGTGATTACATCTTCATCACTGAGACTCTCCCAAAGCGCCTGGCAAACGACCTGAAGTTGGAGTGCCTCGACAAACTCACCCTTCACTTTTTTAATTCCGTCAGGAGTCTTGACCTTAACTTGCAGGAGATTGTGAACCAGTGACTCGGCGACATTAGGAGCGAATCTTCGCCTTCCATTCGAAGTGTGGACTGTTTCCAGTGGCTGGATCACTGCACCGAGAGCCGTGTTCTCACGCAAGCGTTCCAACCGAAGACGCGTGCGTAGCTTTTCGGGTAGTAAACAGACATAAGGATCAAGCTCGGCGATAAAATCCTCACGCATGGAAAAGAGCACGCGAAGAAGTGGATCCTGCTTCAATGCGTCTCGCACCTGCATGAAGAACGCCTTTCTATCTTCCCAACGCTCCGGGTAGTACGTAAAAAGCTCTTCAAACTGGTCGAAGATAAGAGCTGCGGGCCCACCGTGATTCATTCGGTACTTTGCCAGGTAATCTGTGAGCGACAATCTTGCAAGACTATTACCCGCCCCTGGTTCACAAATACTCGAGATGGCGTTGAACACATAAATATTGTCAACGCCGGTGGGTTTGAATCCAGCGACCGCATTGTCTCTCACGCGCATCGGAGGAAGCACATTGAACTTCTCTTCATCGACCAGTAAAGGAATAAGCCCCGCCTTCACCAGTGACGTTTTGCCTGCTCCGGATTGGGAGTAAAGAAGCACTGCCGCGTGCGCAGTCATCAGGGAGACGAGCTCATTCGCTTCCTGCGTTCTGCCAAAAAAGACATCGCGATCAGTTTGTTCAAATGGCCGTGGTCCAACGTATGGTTCGCTGCTGATTGGCATGGTTTATTTCCGCCGATCTCGGAGCTCGTGCAGAAATTCACGGCACGTTCCCCAATAAATGCGTATGTCAAGTTTCTTGTACTTCTCGAAATAGAGATCCAGGTAGCCTTGCACTCGTTTTCTTTGATCTTCCGGCGCCCGATCGGCTACCGGCGCAATCTGCACCGCCACGTGAGTCCGGCTGGTGGCTATCTCGAGATAGCTGGCCAACAGGTGGAACATCACGCGAAAGTCCCAATCGCTCAGACGATAACCGAGCAACAACAGGGACGATCCCGTCATCGCCTTTTCGATCCGCGAAGGTATTAACGTGCGATCTTTGGAAACATTCATCAGGAATTCGAAGTAATCGTCTTCCGTGAGCACTAGTGAATCGAGATTCTCTGTTACTCCATGGAAATGAAAGACCACCGGATTCGCGGGTGTGGGAATGTAGCCGTTCGAGAAGAGCGACGGATGGTCGCTGATGGACCTGGTCCACCGGCACATCTCGCTTTTCACGTCCTTGTCGGCTTGCTTCAGCGCCTGGACCATGAAGTCTTCGTATCCGGTCGTGATGTAGACCGGCAGGGGAAGGTCAGCGAGAATCTTGTAAGGATTGTCAGGGTCTTTGTAATCGGGCGGACTAATCGTAGCCATCTGCTCAACCAGTCTTCGCCTCGTGTAGTCCGGGTCATAGGTGAGAGAAACGAATCGTGCGACGCGGGCGAGGTTGTTAGAATCCTCCAGTGGATATCCTTCAGCCTGCGCCCAGTCCTGCGCGATCTTCGAACGAAGCGTCACCGCACTTGAACGCATTCCCGTTCCGAGGATCGGCGTGCATTTCTTTTCGTTGATTCTGTCTATGAGGACTTTCCAATCCCCTTCCCTTAATTTTTGTAGCGGCTCTGTCATGATCTTATCTTTCTGCAACCAAACTCTGGGTTACGCAGTCATACGCTGTCTTAGCTCCTGCACGAAATCTGTCGCGGTCCCCCAGTAAACCCGGACATCGATGTTTTCATAGTATTCGGAGAGGTAGTCACGAGCATTTTCTTCGGTGCCTGAAGGCGGTGTGAGAACAGCAAAGTGCAAGCGCCGCAATCCAGTCTCCATGTACCGCGAGAGTCCCCGCAGCAACACGCGAAAGTTCCAGTCTGCTATTCGATAACCGATGAAGAGTAGACTCGTACCCGTGAACGCCTTTTGAATTAAAGATGGTATGAGCTTGTCGTCCACTGAGATATTCACGAGAAAATCCATGTAATCGTCTTCCGTCAACACCAGCGACTCGGCCAACGGATTGTGTCCGTGCAAGTGAAAGACAACGGGATTTGCAGGTGTAGGCGTATAACCGTTATCCAACCCGGAGGGCAGGTCTTTCAGATATTTGTTCCAGCGGCATAGTTCCTGACGCGCGTCCTTATCTTGTTTGAGCAACGCCTGCGTCATGAAGTTGTCGTAGTTTGTAGTCACATAGATCGGAAGCGGCAGACCCGCGAGCACGCGATGTGGTTCCGATGGGTTTGCATAATCAGGCGCCTTGAAGCCGTTGAACATTCTTACTATCTCTTCTTTGGGGAACATTCGGTCGTTCTTCAAGGCCAGAAATTGCGCGACCGCGATAAGGTTAGACCCATCATCGAGTGGATATTCGTATCGCTTTGCCCAATCCTGGGCGATGGCTGCCCCCAGGGGCAGGACGTCGTAACAAGCTCCTGCTCCCAGAAATGGCGTGCACTTCTTATCCCGGATTCTTTGGATAAGAATGTCCCAATCTTTGTCGCTCAAAGTTTCTGACATGTATACCTCAATAAATATGCGAGGAATCGGGGAAAACGTTTCCCGGAGAGGCGAGGATTCGACACAAAGAGGCACCAAAAGCACAAAGGTTTCCGCTGTATTTTTGTGCTTTTTGTGCCTCTTTGTGGCGGGTCAACGGATCAAATACTTGTCATAACCTGCGCGCACCAGGTGTTCAAACGCTTCCCATACGTCAGCCGGAATCTCCTGCTCGATCTGATACCCGCGTGCTGGATATAGTTTAATTCGCTGTAGATCGCCCAGCATTATGCCGATCACATCACTCGCCGATAGTGAGCGATGGGCATACTCAGCAAGATAATCGCGAAAAGAAACCTGCGGTGAAGTAACCACCAACTCCTTCTCAGGCCAAAACTTTCGGAATGTTGCATACGCGCGACGTTCCATGTACGGCTTCTGCACGACGATGAACTTCTGCGGATCGAGCCCTCGCTCGGCCAGTAACTGTTTAGTAAACTTGATGTTCTCGCCGGTGTTGGTGGAATGTACCTCAGTGAGAATACTTTCACGCGGCACATTCAAACGCATCGCGATGTGCGCGAATCGTTCTGCTTCGGGTTCGTCCCACAACGCTTTGGTGATTGCGCCGCATCCGCCGGAGAAGATGAGTAGCGGCGCCCAACCTTCGTGAAACAACTCGACGCCTCGTTCCGCTACTCTCTCGTCGTGACTGCAAAGCACCAGGATCGCATCTGCTTTTGCGACCTGGTGCTTCATCAAGTGGTAATTCCAAATTTTTTCCCCCAGGGCATAGATCTGTTGGTCCATAGTGCTTAGACGCTGGCGCCTGCCCTGATTGCTCCGAGTGCCTGTCGGATCCCTCCGAGGTGATACGCGGTGTGAACGAGTATCGATAATGGTCCAAAAATATCGTATTTGCCCTCCCAGGTTTCGAAAGAGTTGATCCTCGCCATTACGCGTTCGTGGCTTTGTTTCAAACGGCGCTTCATGTCTTCCCACTGCTCGGGCGTCACCTCGTGAACAGTTTCCCAGATCTCGCGCCAGTTGTTTGTTTTGTCTTCACCCGTTCGCATGTAATCGTCCAGCACGTCGAGGTAGAAGCGAATGTGTTCGACTTGCGCGGCGATGGTGGCAGAGTTGGTGGAGATTGCGCGCGATGCTTCTTCGGCTGAGACTCCTTCGAGTGTTTCGAACAACGTCGTCCCTTTGTCGAGATAGACACCTACAACGTTCGAGAACGTTTCTTCGAGACACGCAAACAGCGCTTTCTTAAAACGCTTGACGGGTATTTGAGCAGACATGCTTGTTTCCATATTTCCTCCTTGTTCTAAGCCGCGGCTTCTTCGTTCGCCGTTGCTGCTTCAGGTTTACGCTTCGTTGATGTCGGATCCAGCAGGCGCGCAATGAGCGGAATCAACATGAAGCTAAGCGGCGCCAGCCAGATACTAATGAAAGACAGAACGATCGCGAGCGCGCACGCCAATGGCACGGCCAACGAGCGCCTGGCGATGCGCCGTTCGAGTGCGGGGCTAACATCTTTCTTCAGCAAATTCGCCGCCACGGCATGGCGCCAGATGAAGAGCTTGGCGGTGGCGACTCCACCAAAACTCGCCGTATACAGAATGAATGCCGTGCGGCTCCAGAAATTCTCACTGAACAACGCCGTCGGAAATGGAACGAAAGAAACGCAGAGCAGCAGCAGAAGATTGCGCCACAACAGACCAGCATCGTAATCAGCGATGTAACGAAAGATGCGATGGTGCTCGATCCACATCAGTCCGATGATTAGAAAACTGATGACGAACCCCGCCACACGTGGAAGGAGTTCGACTAACGCGTGACGCAATACAGGCTCACTGTGATCGCTGAGGTGCGGAACTTTGAGCTCGAGTACCAGCAAGGTGATCACAATCGCGAATACGGCATCGCTGAAAAATACTACGCGCTCAAAGCTCAGACCGGTTTCCGGTTCATGTTTGTCCATGAAAGTCTCCAGCATTGATTGACGGTGAAGCTAAAAACCTCTCTACTTCTGCATTCGAACGAAGCCACACGACCTGCTTGCTATGCGAATGTTCCTCCAGCAACTTGACGACCTTTGGCCTGGTCCGGCGTGAATAATTCCAGATCCATTGAATAAACTCCCAATCGAGCCTTTCGCTACAACCCTCAGCAATGTCCGGCCGCGAACGGTTTCGATAAAGTAAACGTCTTTTGAAGATGCGCCAGAGACAGAGCAGGCGCGGCATGTCCAGAAAAATGATCGTGTCGCAATGCTGGATCCTGAACTCGAGCGTGCCTCCGTAGTTGCCGTCCATGATCCACGACTCACCGCTTGTTAACTCAGTGACCGTTCGTAACCAATCTTCCTTTGGAGTCTCCTGCCATCCCGATCGCCAGTAAAACTTATCAAGGTGTTTGACTTCGATATCAAGCAGTTGGCCCAACCGTCTGGCGACTGTTGACTTGCCCGCCCCACCAGAACCGATTACAAGAACCCTTCTCATCTCCCACTGGGCCATATTTCATAATCCGTGCTCACTTGCGTTAATCTGTTGATACAAAATCTTATTGACGAAAGGAACCAGAAATGGCGCCCACACTCTACCGGATCATTCTGCAAGTGGACAATCTCGACCGGGCTGAAGAGTTTTACGGAAAGCTGCTGGGCGATCGCGGGCGAAGAATTCCGCGCGCTTTCCGTCATTACATCGACTGCGGCCCAGTGATCCTAGCGCTGGTCGATGTCACCGCGGATGACGCGAAACCACAACCACTCCCTGACTATATCTACTTTGCGGTAAACGACGTAGAGGCCATCTACGAACGTGCGCGACAGTTGCAATGTCTATCGAGTGAAGACGTGCACGGCGAGAGCGCCGGCGATCTTGTCAAGCGTCCCTGGGGTGAGCGATCCTTTTACGCGCACGATCCCTGGGGCAATGGGCTTTGCTTTGTTGACGAGAACACACTCTTCACAGGCAAGTAAGAACTTTATGAGCACGGACCCAACGTATCAAGCAGCCAGCATGGTAGCGCCGATAGTCGAGGCGCACTTCGCTCGTCATATCGATGAAGCGCAACGGCTCGGCGAAGACAAGTTAGCGCCAAAACCGGATGCACGATGCATAGCGGCGATCATCAATGCAACTTTCTGGGCCAGTTTTCGACCCGAGGAAGGCCGTTTCCCCAAAATCTCGCTTGCCTATTTGCCACCGGAACAAGCGGGCCAACCCATGCTGTTTGAACATCCACTCCCATTGAACGCGGGCGTGCTCAGAAAGCTCGCGCCCGCGGTCGAACGTCCGGAGATTCATCTCGGTGTTTGGAATCACGGAGATGAGCTCAGGGTGTGGGGCGCAACGCGAACCATTCCGAGCATCTGTTTTGTTTTGGAAGATATTGAACCAGGTCTGCTCGTCGTCAAACATCGCCGGCTTGATGGTTTCGGTAAGTACGCCAACGTCGCCGTCCTCAAAGGCGAACAGGTCAAGGTTATAGACGAAAAAGGCACTAGCCTGCCTGACTGCCCATCGCTGCTCAAAGCCTTACTCGCTTTCACTGCCGCTGCTACGAATGGACCACATCACTCATTAAACGTGCTGGTCCAAATGGCTGCTTCCATGCGCGCTCACGGACACGGTGGCAGTTTACTGGTCGTACCGGCGGGAACGAATCTTTGGCGTGAGTCGATCGCGCAGCCGGTGCTTTATTCGGTCACGCCTGCGTTTGCAGCACTCTCCGAGCTCTTGCGTCAAAAAGTGGACGAAGCAGATCGCAGGCAATGGGAGAGCGCATTGCGCCGCGCGGTGGATACGATCGCAGGGTTAACTGCGGTCGATGGCGCCACCGTCATCAACGATAAATATGAGCTACTGGCATTCGGCGCCAAGATCAGACCAACAGAACGAAGCTCATACATCGATAAGTGGGTAGTTACTGAACCCATCATCGGAAATCTTCCGGTGGTGGTACATCCAACCGAGCATGGCGGTACCAGACACCTCTCTGCCGCACAGTTTGTTTACGATCAGCGTGACGCTCTCGCGATGGTCGCTTCACAGGATGGACGCTTCACAGTCTTCGCCTGGTCGCCCTGCGAGGAGATGGTGCACGCGCACCGGGTGGAGTCGTTGTTGATGTAGCTCGCCGTCTTCGCGCCGACGAGAAATTCTTCAAATTCTCCGGAACTTTTCCTTCCCCAAACGTGTATACTGACTGGAATTCGATTTTGGTCAGCAGTCAATTGGAGAAAAATGGCCGCAATTGCCCCCAAAGAGACCGTAAGGGACGCAATCCTTGACGCCACCGACCGCCTTCTGGCGCGGTTTGGCTACCGCAAAATGACTGTCGAGGACATCGCTGTCGAGGCGGGCATCGGCAAGGGCACCATCTATCTGCATTTCAGCAGCAAAGAGGAGGTTGTGCTCTCGCATGTCGATAGGATTGTCGAACGCTTGAAGGTGCGGCTCCGGGAGCTTGCGCAGTCGGACACGACGGCCGCGGAACGACTGCGGTTGATGCTCTTGACGCGCGTTCTGTTTCGCTTTGACAGCATCCAGCACTACACCCAGAGCCTTAACGATCTTTTAGCAGCCCTCCGTCCCGGGTTGCTCGCGCGCCGGGCGCTGTATTTCGAGGCGGAGGCGGAGATCTTTGCCGAAGTGCTGAGGATCGGCCGTCAAGCTGGCGAGTTTAGTTTTGACGATGAGCACGGCACTGCGCACGCGCTCTTGCAAGCGACGAATGGGCTGTTGCCCTACAGTCTGAGCACAACCGAACTGGGGGAACGTGAAGAAGTCGAGCAACGCGCATCGGACGTCGCTAACTTGATGCTGCAAGGGCTGCTCAGTCGAACAACTTCGTAGGGTGGCGCTCCGGGGCCGCTGTCACCGCTCTCTCGCATGCTTATGGCGATCAGGGAGCGCCACCCTACAACCAGACATCACGAATATTAAGGGAGAAATATCGAATGCTTAAATCAACCGCGCCCACAGTCATCCTGCGTCTGGCCGTAATCTGCCTTTTCGCACTTTCGACTGCGATTCTCACCGTTGGTCAACCGGAACAACCTGATCTCACTATCGACGCTGCCACGCGAACGCAGGTCATCGATGGAATTCTAAAGCGGCTCAACGATTCATACGTATTCCCTGAGGTCGCGAAGAAGATGGAGCAATCAATTCGCGAGCGGGTCGAGAAGAAGGAGTACGATCAGATCACCAGCGCGAAGCAGTTTGCGATGACGCTGACAAAGGATCTTCAGGCCGTCAGTAACGACAAGCACCTGCGCATCCGCTATTCCCATCAGCCGATTCCAGAACGTGGCCCTCGACGTGAACCGACGGCAGAAGAACGTGAGCAAAGGCGCCGCGACATGAACTGGATGAATCATGGTTTCTCTAAGGTTGAACGTTTGCGAGGCAACATCGGCTATCTCGAATTCACCGGCTTTATGGATGAAGAGCTCGGCGCCGATACGGTTGCCGCAGCAATGAACTTCGTCAACGGCACTGACGCGCTGATCATCGACATGCGCAGCAATGGCGGCGGAAATCCCGCGATGGTTGCACTTGTGTGTTCGTACTTGTTCAGTCCTGAGCCCGTCCACCTGAATGATCTCTACTGGCGCGAAGGTAACCGCACGGACGAGTTTTGGACCAGGAAGGAAGTGGCCGGCAAGCGTTATCTGAACAAGGACGTTTACGTGCTCACCAGTAAAAGGACGTTCTCAGGCGCCGAAGAATTCACTTACAACCTGAAGAATCTCAAGCGCGCCACGATCATCGGTGAGACGACCGGTGGCGGCGCACATCCTGGTGGT
Organism: uncultured Acidobacteriota bacterium; assembly: GCA_963826255.1. Classification (GTDB taxonomy): domain Bacteria; phylum Acidobacteriota; class Blastocatellia; order Pyrinomonadales; family Pyrinomonadaceae; genus PSRF01. Next base: position 1,085,525 of record CAWGWK010000002.1, on the reverse strand, counting down.
GGTTTCCGCATCAACGAGCATTTCGGAATGTTCGTGCCGACCGGACGCGCGATTAGTCCTATCACTAAAACCAATTGGGAGGGCACGGGCGTGACGCCAGATATTGCAGTTCCGGCGGATCAAGCTCTACTGGTGGCTCGCATTACGGCACTCAAGAAGTCGTTGGACAAATTAACGAACCCTGACTTCAAAGCGGGTGTGCAGGACGAGCTAGAGAAGTTGGAAAAAGAGCTGAACGCCATGAAATCGAAATCCTGAAGCAGTCATTGACAGGATTTCATGCAAGATAGGTTAACGATTGCGACGACCGCCTAGCTGAGCAGACAGCTTTAGAGCGGTCGTCTGAACGATCTTACCCAGCGATGGAAGATAGTCGTCGTTGAGCTGACTAACTGTACCGCTGACGCCGATGGCCGCGACAACCTCGCCGCTGGCTGCGTACACGGGAGCGGCAACGCAACGTACACCGACCTCGTGTTCTTCGTCGTCAGTTGCATAGCCGCGCCGGCGAATCGCCTCAAGTTCTTCCATTAAGTGCGGCAGGGTCACGATTGTTTTTGCTGATACCGCCCGAGGGGGATGAAGCCCGGCAATTTCCTGCACCTCCTCGCGCGATAAGTTACAGATAAGGGCCTTACCCACCGCCGTAACCTGCGGTGCGACTCGCTTGCCGTTCCAGATATCCATCTTGATAAAACCGGGTGAATCGGTCCGCTCGATGTAAACGGCATCGCCGTGGTCCAGAATGGCAAGGTGGGCGCCAAGCCGGGTTGACTCCGCAATCTGGCGCAGGTGCGGCATCGCGAGCTCACGCAAAGCCATACCTTGCATCGCTTGTCCACCAAGACTGAGGATGCGTATTCCAAGCGTGTGCTGCCCGGTTTCCTGATCGCGGCGGACATAGCCTCGGCCCACCAGCGTCCGCAAAAGGTAACTTGTTGAGCTTTTAGGCAAGCGCGCCGCCCGGCTGATTTCCGATGTGCTAAGCCCATGATTCCGGCTGGCGAGGAGTTCCAGGATGGACAGAGCCCGTTCGACCGACGTTACCTGTTCACGATTCTGACTTCGTTTCTGCGTCTCGCTGGTTTTTGCAAGTGCCGCTACCTTCATCCGGCCCTCCGTCCCTTTAAATTGTGTTCATCATGTGGAACACCGCTCAATTATTCAAAAAAGCCAAATACCGGCTTCTTCGAAGAAAATCTGCGAACTGCGTTTCTCGACATCTCGCCGGAACAACAATCCGTTCACAATGCCGACCGCCATATTGCGGGGAATGGACAGGCATGCTAAACCTCTCGCCACATTATGTCGAGCATTTGTTCAAAATACGGAACACGATTCAACACGGCGCCACCCGAATTCGATCAGGAGCGAGAGCTCCCGGAAGGGTTCATGTCGTTTCTGCTGCCGCTTCATAGCCAGTTAACCGACCGACAACAGGCCTTTATTGGGAAACGCGCCAGCGTCCTGGCGGCTGCACATCGGGGCGAAAAGCCAAACTACCTGCCACCGTCTGAAGCAACCACCGGCGAGTGGGCGATCGAGCTACCAGCATGGTGTGAAGATCAGCGGAATCAGATGACTGGCCCAGCAGACGACGCGGAGTTGGTTGTCAAAATGCTCAATTCCGGCGCACCTGGCGTGATGCTGGATCTCGAAGATTCGATGGCCAATTACTGGTCTAATCTCCGATTGGGAATCGACAACATCCTAGCGGCTTTAACACGCGAACTCACCTATTCCGACGCAAAACGGCATCGCAGTGTCGGGATTAATGAAAGCAAAACAGTCGTCTTGGTTCGTCCCCGCGGTCTGCACCTCAGCCAGGCGGGAATACTAAAACAGGAATTGCTCTCGGCTTCATTATTTGATGTAGCTATGGTCGCTTATCGAGTTGACGTAAACCAGCTACGACATCCGCTCACGTTCTATATTCCGAAATCTGAATCGGCCGAAGAAGCCCTGTGGTGGCGCGATCTATTTCAGGCAATTGAAGACGCGAAAGGTTGGCCTCGCGGTTACATCAAGTGCATGGCCCTGGTTGAATCCCATCCGATCGCATTTCAGATGGAGGAGTTCATCTACAATCTTCGCGATCACCTCGTTGGTCTCAACCTTGGGCGTTGGGATTACATGGCCAGCCTGATCCACTTCAACCTCGAAGACCCTGAGTGGGTCCTTCCCGATCGAAACACGATTCCGCATGACGTGCCTTTCTTTCAGAACCTGCGCGAACTGCTGGCTGAGACTTGTCACAAGCGCGGGATACTGGCGATTGGCGGTATGACCGCTCTGTACCCCAGCCGCACCGATCCCGAGTTGAACGCGCGCGCCCTCCGCGTGCTCGCCGAAGACAAGAAGAATGAAGCCAACTGCTTCATGGATGGCGCGTGGACCGGACATCCCGATCAGAATGAGATCGCGGTCCAGCAGTTCCCTTTTCCTAATCAGCTCAAGACGCGCAAACCCGCAGCACCAGCGCATCCGGATTTACGGCCCACTCCGAAAGGAGTCGGGAAAATTACTGAAAACGGAACTCGCGCGGCGATCCGCACGATCATCCGTTATCGCAACGGCGTGCTGAATGGCAAAGGCGCCAGCCTGCTTGATGGTTACATGGAAGATCTCGCTACCGATCGCATTTACCGACTGATGATTGCCCAACGCATTCGTCATCGCGACAAGATTCAGGCCGACACTGAGTTTCAGCACACGCCCGAGTCAGTCAGCGAGATGTTCGATCAGGAACTCGAGCGAATTTTGAGTGAACTTCCCACCGGCGCTGACGAGCCGGTGATTGAAAAATACCGGACCGCGCGGCAAATCAGCGAGTCGCTGATTCGAAATGAAGAATTTGATCCGGTCTAACTATCACAAACAACCAGGAGGGTTCAGGTAATGAAAACTTACGATCATGTTGCACTGGAAAATGAATGGGCCACTGACGAGCGCTGGCAGGGAATTAAACGTGGCTACACCGCGGAGGAAGTCGTAAAACTTCGCGGGTCTGTCGAGATCAAATACACGCTTGCGGAGCGCGGAGCAAAACGCCTTTGGGAGCTTTTGCATAGTGAGCAGTACATTCCCGCCCTCGGAGCAATGACCGGCTGTCAGGCGGTGCAACAGGTTCAGGCCGGGTTAAAGGCTATCTATTTAAGTGGTTGGCAAGTGGCCGCTGATGCAAACCTTTCCGGTCACATGTATCCCGATCAGAGTCTGTATCCGGCGAATAGCGTTCCTGACGTGGTGCGTAAGATCAATCAGGCGCTACAGCGCGCGGACCAGATCGATCACTCTGAAGGCCGAAACGGAATCGACTGGTATGCGCCGATTGTTGCCGACGCAGAAGCAGGTTTCGGTGGTTGTTTGAATGCGTATGAGTTGATGAAGGCGATGATCGAAGCGGGTGCCGCGGCAGTGCACTTCGAAGATCAACTCGCTTCGGCTAAGAAATGTGGGCACATGGGCGGCAAAGTCCTGGTACCCACGCAAGAAGCGATTCAGAAACTGATCGCCGCGCGGTTGGCCGCTGACGTGATGGGAGTGCCGACGATCCTCGTCGCGCGCACGGACGCAAACGGCGCCAGTCTTATCACCAGCGACATCGACGAGCGTGACCATGCGTTTCTTACCGGAAGCAGGACACCCGAAGGTTTCTTTTCAGTAAAAGCCGGACTGGACCAGGCGATCGCTCGCGGACTTGCCTATGCGCCTTATGCGGACATGGTCTGGTGTGAGACGTCGGAACCAAACCTCGAAGAAGCGAGCCGGTTCGCTCATGCGATTCACGAGCAGTATCCAGGCAAGTTGCTGGCGTACAACTGCTCTCCTTCCTTCAACTGGAAGAAGAAACTTGATGACCGCACGATCGCGAAGTTCCAGAAAGAGCTTGCACTGATGGGCTACAAGTTTCAGTTCATCACGCTCGCCGGTTTTCACGCACTTAACCTGGCGATGTTTGAACTTGCAGAGGGGTATCGCAATTCAGGAATGAGCGCTTACGCTCGACTGCAAGAGATCGAATTCGAGCGCGCCGCCGATAGTAACTATCGTGCGGTGAAGCACCAGTCGTTTGTGGGCACAGGCTACTTCGACACGATCGCGCAAGTCATCGCAGGGGGTAAATCATCTACTACCGCGCTGACTGGTTCGACCGAGCAGGAACAATTCACTCAATCAATCGCGCTTCAGGCTAGCGCGAGCGAAGCGGTCAGGGCGTGAATGTTCGACGAAAGATGATTCCCGAGAAATTCATCCGCATAGCGCGCCCGTCCACGATCGAATCAAAACTGATCCAGTCGGGCGCCTCGGGATCGCCAATGCCAAACTTACCATCGCCACGCGGAACGAGTTGCTGAATGCCATCGATGAAGAGCTGGCCTTTACGCAGCACGATCCGCGTGTCGCCGTACCACGGGCTATCGTTGTAGTAGTGACCGGCGAAAGCTTCCCACTCCTTCTTCGTCTCGAACTGCTTCGGTCCGGCATACTTCGCGCCCAGGTACCACTCGCCGCCGTAAAACGCCTGAGTCACTTGTTGATACTCACGACCAAAGCCAAGCAGAAACACGTCGAAATCGGGATGCTTCACGATAAAGCGATCGTTTCCAGCGCGCTCGAGCACGACTCTACGATTACCATGCGCGAGAATCAGCTTCTCGCCTTCTGCTGCTAACTCCAGTTTCTTCCCATCAGTTGATGTGTACAACCCGGCGTAGTCGGCAGCGTTCTTCACTTCGTCCGGAGCAGCCGGAGGCACAGGCGGATCCGGCAGCGACTTCGCTACCAACGACGCATTGAATAGTTCAACGGCATACTTCGTCACTGCAACTGGTCGATAGCCACGCAGGTTTGCGTTGACCGAAGCAAAGGCGCCAATGCCTGCTGTCATGTTGACGTCCATCGAAGAACTGAAAGCGACCATGCCGCCCGTGTGACGCAAACGTGTATGGCCTTCAATATCGCTCACCCACACTCCGTAACCGTACGATGCAGGTTCGCCGCGATAAGGAGAGTTGACCGCGGCCTTGGTAAAGAGTGCAAAGCCTTCTTCCGAGACGAGCCGGCCTTTCGGCAAGGCGCCGCGATTGAGCAACATGCGCATGTACTTCGCCATGTCGCTCGGCGTCGAAGCAATACTGCCGGCGGCTATGTCGACTTCAATCCATTGTGCTTCGGCAAGTGGACCACGAGCTGGAAATGGCTTTCCTTCGTCGAGTGGCTCGTAGCCGACTGCCATCCGTTTGCGTAAATCGTTTGTAATGATCGGCGCGCTCGCGTTCATTCCCAGCGGCACAAGCATGCGCGCGCGCATCGACTCGGCAAAGCCACGTTTGTCGATTGCCTCGATCAAAAAGCCGAGGATGTTGTAACCGGTGTTTGAGTAAAGAAAACGTTTGCCCGGAGCATACGCCGTCCATAATTCGCCAAGCAGCGCGTCGAGCAAGAGCGGAGCGCCGGGCAGTCCGGCACTGTGACTGAGCACATGGTGCGTGGTGATTGCTTCAAACTTGGAATTGATCTTCAGCCAGGGAAGGTATTCGACAATCGGTTTGTTGAAATCGAGCTTTCCTTCATCGCGCAACTGCAATAAGACCAAGCCGACAAACGATTTCGACACCGAGCCGATCTCGAACATTGTTTCCGGCACGACACGCACTCCCGCCTTCGTGTCCGCGTAACCGTAAGTGGACGCTCTAATCAGTCCGTCGCGATTTGCGAGTGCGAGCGTCATTCCGGGCGCGCCCGTCTCGCGCATGTGGCGCGCGATGAATTGATCGAGCCGTGCGAACAGTGGTTGCACGGCCGCTGCCTGGGCCATAGCGCGTGCCGGAACGACCGACCGCAGGACTGTTACAGCGAGTGCAGACTTTGCGCTACTCGATAAAAATTTACGTCGTGAAAGGTTCATAATTTCTCCGCAAAGGACAGACAGCTTGCCTCAAACTCTTTAGGCCACAAAGAGGCACAAAAAGCACAAATGGGTTTTCTGAATTTTTTTGTGCCTTTTGTGCTTTCTTGTGGCGAAACTTCTACTTCAAACCCAGGCCTTTTGCCAACTCCACAAACCTCGCTTCAGATCGAAGATTCTTCCACACTGGATCAACTTTTATGAAAGGCAACAAGTTGAAACGTTCCTGCCGCGACTTCTCGAGCCAGTCAAGTGCGAGCTTTCGATCATCAAGCCCCGCGTAGATCACGGCGATATGAAACGGCGAGACATACTGTTGTTTCGACAGTTGCTGTAGCCGGTTGATTGCTTTTTCCGCGTCGCTTCTTTTGCCTGCGAGCGCCTGCGCGTGGCCCAGGGCCGTCAGCGCGAAAGCGCTGTCAGGCGAGTATCTCAGCGTTGTCTTGAATTGGGCAATCGCCTCTTCCAGCTTACCTTCTTCTTCCAGGATCAGTCCCAGCTCATAATGAGCCCGCATGAAGTTCTGATCCATTTCGCGAAGTTTTAGCGACTCCTTTCGAGCCTCCTCAAGCCGCCCTGCATAGTAGAGGCTGCGCACGTAGTCGCTATATATCGTCAGCGAAAACGGTTCGAGCTCGTGCGCCGTTTTAGCCTCCACAACTGCTTCATTCACGCGTCCAGCCGCCGCGAGATAACTCGCATACCACTGGTGGCTGGTAGCATAGTTTGGATTCAAAGCGATTGCTTTCTTGAAATGTTGCTCAGCCTCGTCCCACTGCAAACGGTAACGATACGTAACGAAGCCGAGCGCCGTGTGCGCTTCAGCCAGACTCCCGTTGATCGATAGTGCTTTTTTTGAGGCAGCTTCCGCTTTTGGAAATGAGTCGTCAGCCGAAGTGACGTTGTAGACATTCAGTAAAAGATAACAGTCAGCCAGTCCGGCATAAGCGAGTCCGTAGTCCTGGTCCCTCAGAATCGCCTGGCCAAAAAAGTGGATCCCGTTCTTTAGTCCTTCGACAGTTCTTTTGTTCCAGTTATAACGGCCCTGAAGGTAGAGACGATAAGCCTCGGAATCAGGTGAATAGTTTCTCGTCAATTGCGAATGGTCCATACCATCCGCCCGCGAACGCAATCGTTGCGACACATCGCGCGAGATCTGTTGCGGCAACGCCACCACTTCCGAAACTTTGCGCGCGTAGCGTTCTCCCCAAATGTGACTATCGTCGCGCACGTCGATGAGTTCCACGCTTACTTCCAGATTATCGCCAACCTGCGTCACGCTGCCGGAGAGTAGTGCGTGTACGCCGAGTTCGCGGCCAATCTTTTTCGGGTCTGCTTCGCGTCCTTTGTAATGAAAGACAGTGCTGCTCGATTTCACTTTCAGATTCGGAACTCTCGAAAGACTCTCGATCAAACTTTCCGTGATTCCGTCGGAAAGATATTCACTGTTTTGATCGTTGTTGGCGAACGGAAGCACAGCCAGTGAGTTGATTGTGGTGGAGCCGGCATCAGCGGGAGGTCTATAGGCCTTGAAAGCAATGAGCGAGAGTGCCAGAACCAACAACGTGGCGGCTGCAATTTTGCGCGGCGTGGTCCAGAAACTGCCCGGCCGCGTCGGAGTCGCAGGCGTGCGCATGGGCGCGTCGGTCAGAGTAATACCGACACTCGAATCGACATCAATCTCGCGAAGCACTCCCTGAAGATCGCTTCGCATGTCTTCGATTCGCTGATAACGATCCTCGGGTAATTTGGCGAGGGCTTTATCAAGGATGTCCTGAATGCGACGAAGCGCCGGAGAGTCTTCACCTCTCGCTTCGATGATTGGCTTCGGCTTGTGATAGACCACTGCATAGCGCACGTCCAAAGCTGTCTTCCCGCGGAACGGCCACGTGCCCGCCAGCATCTCGTAAAGCAAAACGCCGGTGGAAAAGATGTCTGCGCGATGATCTGCTCTCAGCCCTTGCGCTTGTTCGGGCGCGGCGTAGGTCGATGTTCCATACGGCACTCCGACTTCGGTGAGTTGCGGATCGCTCGATACGCTGTGTGGAGTTTCTATTAACTTTGCCAAACCGAAGTCGAGTACTTTCACCGTTCCCGAACGCGTGACCATCACATTGCGCGCTTTAATATCGCGATGCACAATGCCACGCGCATGAGCCGCTGCGAGAGCGTCTGTCACTTGAACGGCGATCGACAGCGCCTGGCGGAGATCAAGCGGCTTACCATCGACTAGCTGGCGCACGTTGCGTCCCTCGACATACTGCATCGCAATAAAGTGAATGTCGCCGACTTTGTGCAGACCGAAGATGGTGCAAATATTCGGATGGTCGAGGGAGGACGCGAGTTTAGCTTCGCGTTCGAAGCGGACGAGGTTCGAGGCGCTGTCAGTCAGGTCGGGCGGCAGGACCTTGATGACCGCCGGACGATCGAGCGTCGTGTCGATGACTTTGTAAACGGTGCCCTGGCCACCCTCACCAATTTTTTCGACGACACGATAATGGAGGAGGAGTTGCCCGAGCATGGCGATTGAAGATTGAACTGGCTTTTTAGCGCGCGGCGTATTATATCCAATCCGCAAAATCTGTGGATGATGAACTCTGTGACCGCTCTCTCCGTCGAAACTTGCCCAAATTGCAGCACCGCTCTGCTCGGGAGTCATTGTCACGAGTGTGGGCAGAAAAAGATCAATCAGAACGAGTTGTCTCTAAAACGGTTCTTAGGACGTCTGTTCGAGGATTTTACCGATGTCGAGTCGAACAAAGTTCTAAGGACTCTTTCTGCAATGGTGTTCAGACCTGGTTTGCTGGCGACTGAGTATCTCGCAGGTCGAAGAGGCAGCTACATTGGTCCCGTAAAACTTTATCTCACCTTCAGTGCGCTCTACTTTCTCTTTGCCTGGTCAGTGTTGTCGGAGGTTCGCGGCGGCTCCGCGCAACAGACGGCGCGACATCCGATAACTATCAGCATGGCGAGGCAGAGGGGAATAGATCCGGCCATGCTGGCAGATAAGATCTATCAAAGGGCCGAAAAGTATGCCACGGCATTGCGGTTTTTCAGTGTGCTGATCTCGGGAATGTTTCTGGCGGCTCTCTATTTCCGGATGAAGAAGTACTACGTCGAGCACCTCGTGTTCTCGCTGTACTACTACTCATTCGACTTCTTCTGCAAGAGCGTGTTTGCTTTGCTGTTTATCTTCACTGCGGCCATCGGTTTGAAATTGCCGTCACAACTGTTGAGTTTCTTCTATCCAGTCGCGCTGGTCTATCTGGTGTTTGCGTTGCGCAGGGTATACCGGCAGCAGTGGCCTATGACGTTGTTGAAAGCCGTGGTGCTCTTCGCGTGCGAGACGATACTGTTCTTCGCAGTGAATATCGGCGGCTTCGTCATTGCGTATTCTCTTGTGTAGAACTTTGACCGGATCACAATTTACAGGATTTGTTATTGATCCAGTTGATCGATTCCGGCCATCAGTTCTTCGCAATCTGCTTCAGTCAGGCGCTATTGTGGCATTTTTTGTATCCGGGTCCCTTGCCCAGCACCAGCCAACACTTCCCATCCCGTCAAAGATTCAAAACGAAGTATTGCTTCTGCTTTCCATATCTGAACACAATCCAGTACTTGGTCTGACTGTCTCGAATAACTTTATTCAACAATTCGGAAACAGAAACATTCGAAGCTTCCAGCACATAGTCGCCCCCTAAAGGAGCGAAGTCGCGGGACATAAAGCTCTGATTGACAGGACGAACATTTTGCTGAGCGAGTACTGACTCAACAGCCGGATTCGTACTGAGAGCTTGTCTCAACGTAAATCGCCTCATACCTGCTTGAATGGAGAACTTCTCTAGCTTAGTTTCCAATACATCTCTCAATAATTCGTCGCGATTTGCCTCTGTGGGAAGAACGTTCACTACTTCGTTTTGGACTTTCCACGTATAAAGGGGATTCTGCTTCACAATAGACTCAAGAGCATCTCGCAGCGTTGCATGTTTAATCTTTAACCGAGAGGTCTTTACAATCGACAGGTCATCATAAGGTGAAACCTCAAGCCCTATTGGGATTTTGGTTTGAGCTGAAAAACGCGAGAGCAGCAAACCTATATTCGAAGCCTCCAAGTCAACGTTATCAATTGACTGGGCGAGCAAACCTTCGGAACCATTAAGCCGAATCTGAGTTGATCCTGAGCTGACCGGCAAAGCTGCTGTTATCAGCGCGAGTGTTACAACCATTAGTAGTACTTTCATAACTACCTTCTCAGAGTTTTTTCACCCTTCCTTGTGTAAACGTAATCTGTTTCTTGCTGTCGTCGAATCGGATCTTATTCCCAGTGACCTGGAATATTACCTTGTAATCAGTTGTCTTTGGCCCGAAGTATTGTCGGATGGTGAGGTCTTGCTTGGTGTGGAGATCCAGAGATTCCGGGCCTAAACCTCTGATTTGAAGATCGTAGAACGCACCATTCTTTGACTGACCACTTTCTTGATCGTTGGTGGTCACCTGACGTTTTGCCTGTGCTTCCTGTTTTGCCGCCTCATTATTCGGCTGAGCATTCTCTACAACAAACATGTCCTCCGGCGCCTGCATTATGTTTCCGCCTTGGTCCAGAACTACTAAAGCAATCGGGCGCATGTAACCAGTTACACCGTAACCTATAGTTTGGCCATCAGGCTCAACTATAGTGGCATTATTTAAAGTAGTTTGCTCACCTGGAATTATGGCAACTTTCGTTGGTACCGGCGTCACTCCTTTATCAAGTGGTTTAGCCTTGTTCTGTATTTCTTTAAGCTTCTTATTGATTACTTTGTCTTTTCCAATGTTGACAACCTGTTCCGCTGGTTCGTCCTCCATCCCATCAGGATCGATCAGCCTCAACGGGTTGTTCAAAACATAGGTGAACCTATTCCAACTCTGCGGCATACTCACGCGGCCGCTAGCCAATAGAGGGTCGGCGGTTGTGAACCGCCCTTGTGCGCTCGCGTAGTATCTGGCTTCAAAATAATCAAGCCCGGTTTCGATATCACGTTCCTGTGACGTGAACTGCTGCCGCACACCATCGCCCCCTGAATAGCCTAGCGACGCGGTACGACGGCCCGTGCCCGCAAACAACTCTTCACCGAACGGCAGGTAATCGTGGCGCTTCAGATTAGCCAGAGTGCCCGTTTGATCAACTATCATCCGTGGTGTGCCGAGGTGATCCGCTACCAGCCATTTAATCGATAGAGGCGCTGATTCAGCCGTGACCAACAACTGCCCGTTGCGATAGCCGTACTCCTTTCGCGGACTCGCATCTGCACCGTTAGCCGAATATTCCGCCAGTAACTCACCATCGATCCCGTAGATCTGCCACGTCTCCTGATTGCCAGTCTTTCGCCTCACGCGTTGACCGCCGGCGTTGTAGGTGTAATAGGACCAGCCGGCATTATTATCCTGAATTGCGCTGATGCGATTATCCGCATCAAAAATCGCGGCACCGTAGCCTGTATATGTATCTTTGATCTGATTACCGGCTGCGTCATAGCGAATTTGTCTCAAACTATCCGGAAGCGCTAAATCGTCCGGCGCATAAAGTCGATTCGTTGTATCTTCCTTAGCAAAGCCCTTGATGTTGATGTTAGTACCGTAGGTGTTAGCATCGATTCTCCGATTACCCCAGCGGTCATACAGAAACTCCTGCTGCCAATCCAACTGCGGGTTGCCCGTGTATTCATGCACTCGCTGCAAACGATTCAACGCGTCGTAGTCATATTGCTGATACCACGAGCTGTAGCTGGAGACCTGATCATTAGCCGGAATGAACATCTCCTGTTTGCGCAGATTCCCATTGTTGTCGCTTGCGTTACAGGCGGCTCCTGAACACTGCAAACTATATTGATTGAGAATCTTCCCACGGTTCCAGGAACTGTCATTGGCTGTGGTACTCGTAAGAATTTCGGCGAGCTGCAACCGTGAATTGTAGAAGAGTTTGTTGTAGACGGGAGTGGCGGTGCCGAACTGTTCCTGCTTTAACGCTCCCGAAGCAACGTAACTAATACTCGATGAATACGTGCGGTTAGTGCCATCGCCCAGGTATCCTGAAAAGCCGGTAGTGCGTCCCGCTAAATCGTAGGTGTAAGCAACGGTACGTCCGGAAGGATAAGTCTGCGAAGTAACAGCACCAGCGCGGTTGTAACTACGGTTAATCGCGTAGCCGGCCGACCAGCCGCCCTGTCCATCGCCGAACAAGTTGTACAACTGAGTCATGCGGCCCATCGCATCGTATAAGCCCACTGCCGTATGCGACGGTTTCGCGCCCCAGCGATAAGTCAGCCACAAACGTCCTTTGCCATTCGTGGCGTTGTCGTACAAATACTCCACGTCGCCCGTGCTTGGATCCGGCTGACCGTTGACGCGATACAGGATCGTCGTCACACGATTGAGTGCATCGTAGCGGTTTTCAGTCACGACACCGCGGGCGTCGGTCTTGAAGCGCAGATTGCTGTTGTTGTCATACTCGTAAGAAACGGTGCCGCTTTCCGGATTGGTTGCGGATTGCAAGCGCTTGAGTGAATCGTAGTTGAATGTCCTGGTCTGTATTCCCTGGGTCACGGTCGTGAGATCATCCAGCACGTCGTACGCATAGGTTGTCCGATAGTCAGCGCCACTTGGATCTTCGTAGACGTCCGTTAATCGTCCCAATGCATCCGTCACACTTTTTCTCGCTTTACCGGCCTGGTCCGTTACGGTCACGCTGTTTCCACTGTAACTCGTGTTTAGTACCGCATTGTCCGGCGTCGTTACTGAAATCACCCTGCCCAGCGCATCAAACGCCTGCGTGGTCCAAACTGCTGTCTCACTTTGCCACGGGCGGTACGGGTTGGACGTCTTGAATGGGCGTGAAAGTGCATCGTACTGCGTTAGTGTCACGATGTAGTTATCGCCACCTTCGTATTGTCGCGTTTCAGTCGTACGGCCCAGTTGGTCGTATTTGACTTTGCTCACAAACAGATTGTCACCGGGTGCGTCTTTATCACTTGAGATGGTGATAAGGCGATTAGCGTCGTCGTAACCAAACGTCGTTTGGTTTTCCGCACCTGTTCCTATCGCGCGACGAATCTGCGTTGGGCGATCGAGCTGGTCATTGAACTGGCTACTCGCAACAACACCGTTCGCATCTTCACCATTCACCGGTTTGCCGAGGTAGTAATCAAATTGCGCGTAGGCCGTGTGCCCCAACGCGTTTATCACTTTCGTCGGAAACGCAAAAGACGTAAAGCCAGTCAATTCACCCGGGACAGCATTCGCACGAGCTTCAGTATCCGGTATTCCGAACCGGTCGTCGTATTCGATCCTCGTAACAATGAAACTCGAGCTAGTGCTGCGCGGATCGATGCTGCGGATAACATTACCGGCGACGTCGTAATGCGAATACGTCGAAACTGAACCCGTCACTGAGCCGTTCGTGAGCAAGTAGCGCGTCGAGCGAGTGGGATTGCCTCTCATCGTGTAACTCGTGCTGAACAGCGAGTCGAAGCCACTGATATTGGATCGTGATTGCAGTGGACAACGATAGCTGTGCAGGCAATCAGATCCGTCGAGCACGTAATTGTCATACTCAGTTGTGGCTCGCGCACGTTCAACGCCACCGGCGTCAAAGATGGAAATCTGCGTTGGCAGATTGCGAATATGAGCAGTGAGATTCAGGTTGGGACTGGATGAACTGGGATTGAGAGTGTCGTAACTCGAGGTCAGAAAGTCGGTATGGCTGCGGCGCACCAACGAACCCGCAGCGCCTGTGCCGAAGTCGTATTCGTAGACGTCGGTCTGGTTTGTATATTTGTCGTAAGCGAACGTTTGTTTTGAAACCTTATTTGCCTGGGCCGGTTCGAGCGTGTTTACACTCTCAGTGATCTGCGGATTGTTCGTTTTTGCGGAGGCATTCGTTTCCGCTTGCGTCAAGGGCCATGACCCTCCGGCTACTGGTTGTTGCCATGTGCGTACAGAGCGGCGCAAAACTGTGCTCCCGTTCTCGGCAATTGAATCGGATTGATATTCCTTCCCATCTTTCCACGGTGAGTATTCAGTCGGTGCCAGGTTGAAGGAACTGGTCGCAAATCCTTCGTAGTAGATCTTTCGTTGATTGATTCGCGTCGTACCATCGCTCTTGAACTGATCGATCAAAACGTAATTCGTATTGCCGGATAAGAGGGTTTGCCCGCTGAACGTCGTCTTCCCTTCCAACGCGCTGCCATTGGCATAAACACGCCGGGTTACCACACGACGATAAACATTGAGTGAATAATCATCGAAGCCGCCGCCGATAACTCCACTCGCCGCCTCTCCTGAAACTCCGGCCGCGTAGTCGTATTCAAAAGAACCGCCGGTGGGCAGCACCACACGAGCCAGTTCACCATAAGAGTTGTACTGAAACTGATACTGCTGGCCGTTCGGCAGCGACATTGAACGAACTACTTTGGGGTTGTAGCTGGTGGACCATGAGCCACTCACCTCCGGAAACAACTGCTGGTAGGTTTTAATGGAAAGGCCCGATCGCAACACCCCTGTATCCTGAAGGTTTGCGTAGTTCACGCGCACCGTACGCTGCGTTCCACCAAAACCCTTATAGACGATCTCGTCGTAAGCAATGCTCGACGTGGAATAACTAACCGTGACTTCACGATTGAGCGAGTCTTTGGCGACTGTCATGCGCTTGAAAGAATCGTAAGTAAACGTCATCTTGTTACCGTTACGATCGCGCAGCCACGACACTACTCCGTTATCGATTCGGTATCGCATACCATCACGCAGTAACAGGTAACCGGACGGATAGAAGAGATCGTTACCACCATTCGGCGCCTGGATGTAGTCGCTAATCGCTTGATCCGAAATGAAGGTTGCGGCGCTCCCGTCAGCCGTAACAAAGATCCGTCCGCGATTGAATCCGGTCGTATCACAAAGACCAACCCACGCAGGTGCACCGTCGGTTTGTTTATCGCGAAGATCAAACTCAGTACCATCAGGCGCGGTGAAAGTCAGACGCGTAAGTGTTTGGACAGCTCGCATTGTGCTGTCAGAACAAACCTGTGCATCAAATTGCGCGACTCGTCCCTGCATCACGCCTGGCCCATAACCGGGTTTAATGCCCGCCCACCAGTTAGCTGAAGGGAAATAATGGTAAGTGACCTGGGGATCAGGTAAAGGAGGCCCGCCTCCGTCCTCGTACAAGGTGAGATACGTCGTTACGACGTTGATGCGCCATTTTTGTTCCAGCGGCAGGGTAATTGTGTAACCTGCTCCACCGCGTCCGCCTATACTCAACAACGGCAGACGAAAATTGAGAGAGCCATTGTAAGGGTTGATATTGTCGAGCTCACTTAACGCGTAAGAGCCGGCAGGTGCGCCCGGTTTAAGCACTAACGGTGTGCTGCCGTCAGTGCTGTCAGCCCTGGTTGCTACGCCGTGGAAAGCAATTAAGAGTAACGTTGCCGCCCACACTCTACTCTTTCCTATGAATTTGTGCTGTGAGATTGTTGGAGGATTCATGGTGGTTACTCATGGTGGAGGAAAATTTTTGTTCTGAGCTTTAACGAGGAGTTATGGTGATCGCGCACCGCCAACTTTGATCATTGGCTGCTCGCAAGACGTAGTGTCCCGGTGGGAAATGGACAGTTTCACGCCACGCCAGCTTGCCTTTGCGACTGAGCGGAACATTTACCCGGCCTGCTGTTTCACGTTCAAGGTAGAGGTCTACGTCATCCAGTCCGCTGCGATTATCAACGGCAAGCATGAACCGTCCCTGCGGACGTGTGATCTCGGCTGGTTCAAATCCCGTGGGCGTGATCGTTACGATCTCGGTTTCAAGTTGATTGATAGAAGGGAGGGGATTTGATGGCAGCTCTGGCGCCTTCCATCTCGCCCAGATCAACGTGCTTGATATAAGTAGAAGCACGATTAGTAGGAACAGCCTCAAGCGATGAGACCGGGTTTCGGCAGCTGGTGACATGGTCCAACTCCTCTGGTGAGAATTAAACACGCTCGACGGCGGCGTGAGTTGCGAGAATGGCGAAACCAGTATAGCTGCGGTGTTAGAATGCCTCAATAGCAATCGGGCGACCTGAGGTGTTAAATGAAAATTGTCGTCTTCTTTATCTTAACTGTCTTAACTATGCCACGCTGGACCATGCAAACAAGTGGTGTAAACGCGCGGCTGCGTGGCGTGAGTGCTGTTAGTGAACGCGTGGCGTGGGCGAGCGGGTCGAACTCCACCGTGCTGCGCACAGTTGACGGTGGCCAGAACTGGCAGAAGCTGACAGTGACCCAGGAAACTCTCGACTTCCGCGACGTTGACGCTATCGATGCACAAACTGCTTACGTACTCGGCGCCGGCAATGGTCCAGCCTCACGTATCTACAAAACCACTGACGCTGGAAAAACCTGGGTGATGCAGTTCAAAGGCGACGACCCGAAGGTGTTTTTAGACGCGATGGCGTTTTGGGACACGAATCGTGGCGTTGTTTATGGTGACTTGATTAATGGTCAGTTGTACATCATGACAACCAGCGACGGGGGAAAAGTTTGGTCGCGCGTGCCTGCTGCGAACCTGCCACCAGCACTGGAAAACGAGGGGGCGTTTGCAGCAAGTGGAACCAACATCGCTGTATTTGGAAAGTCACATGCGTGGATCTGTACTGGCGGCGCGGCGAAATCACGCGTGCTGCGCACTTCTGACGGTGGTCGTTCGTGGCAAGTTGCTGATACTCCGTTCACCGCAGGATCATCGGCGGGAATCTTCTCGATAGCCTTTCGCGATGCGAAGCACGGAGTGATCGCCGGTGGTGACTACCGGAAGGAGCAAGAGGCCATCAACAACCTCGCAGTGACAAGCGACGGCGGAGTTACGTGGACACTGGTGAAGGGACTGTCAGGTTATCGCTCGGTTGTGGCCTACGCCCCGGGCACGAAGACGCTGATCGCACTTGGCCCATCTGGTGGTGATTATTCTACAGAAGACGGACGAACATGGACGGGGATCACTGGTCCTGGTTTCGACACGTTTAGTTTCGCTCCGCGCAAGTCAATTGGTTGGGCCGCCGGCGCAAATGGTGCAATCGGAAGGCTGGAATTCGGCGATTAATCTCTAGCCTCAACACTCTTCGCCACGATCTTCACATGCTTCCGAATCGCATCGTCGAGGTTCGCTGAACGCTGCCAACTCGAGCCAGTGCTCATGAACCGCACAATTCCTTCATGGTCGATCACGATGTAAGTCGGAAACGCGCGAATACCAAACGCGCGTTGAATGCGTCGATCGCGATCACGATATTGAGGCCAGCCCATCTTATTTTTGACAGTGAATTCGCGCCACGTGTCCTCATCACTGTCGGAGCTGATGCCGATCAACATAAATGAGGGTTCTTCCGAATATCGCTTGTGCAGGTTGCGAAGCTCGGGAACTGAATCTACGCAGGGCGGACACCACGTTCCCCAGAAGTCCAACACGACAACCTTGCCACGCAAGTCCTCGAGCGCGATGTGTTCGCCTTCTGACGACGTGAAGGAAAAATCGGGCGCGTAGTTTTCGCGTGCACGGCGTGGGTTCTCAGCCATCTGCCGCGCCAAAGCGATGTACGTGCCCCTCGGTTCCAATTGAATGTATTGCTTCATCTCGGCAACGCCTTCTTCATCCCGATTCAATTGCAGCAGCGTCACACCGAGGTTGTAGTGAAGGACCGAAGGCGCGCCTTCTATAGCCAGTGCTTGTCGAAATACTGCTTCCGCAGCCTGGAGTTTCTTTTGATCCTTTTTCTCAGCCGAAGCCTGAAGGGCCAACGGGTTCCTCCGTGGGGCGCGCATAATATCATTAGTTAGAATTATTTTGGACCAAATTCGCCACAAATCCGGTCCATCTGATAACGTATTTGCGAAGCGAGATAAACATTTCCTATGACTGAAGACAATCAGATTTGTCCTTGCGGATCTGGCGCTCCTTTTGCCGATTGTTGTGAGCCGATCATCAACGGCACGCGCGAGAGCGAGACCGCGGAAGAGTTGATGCGCGCCCGTTACTCTGCTTTCGTGACCGGCGCGATCGATTTCATCGTGGCCTCGACTCATTCGCGCACACGAAATGAAATTGACCTTTCGTTCATACGCGAGTGGTCGCAAACATCAACGTGGCGCGGGCTGCAAATCCTTGAGACGAAACAGGTCAACGATAACAAGGCATTTGTGTCGTTCGAGGCGCAATTTACGCAGAATGAGAAAGACCAGACCCATCGTGAAAAGGCTCTATTCGAGCGTGAAGACGGGCACTGGCGTTTCGTCACGGGCGACGAATTGAAAAATCCGACCGTTAGATACGAGACACCACGACCCGGACGAAATGATCCCTGTCCGTGCGGATCGGGCAAGAAGTATAAGAAATGCCACGGCGCGTAGGCCCCTGTTGCAACGGAAAGCCGATATAAAGCAGAATTATGGTCGGGAGATAACAATAAATGAAGTACGCAGTTGCAACAGAAATTAGTATTGACGGAGAAGTGTTTGGCGAGGGCGCGCGCGAACAAACGGCTCCTCGCAGCGACGACGGTTTGCTCGACGCCTATTCGCGCGCAGTGATCGAGGCAGCGGAGAGGGTGAGCCCGTCGGTTGTCTATATTCAAGTTACAGGAGCGCGGCGGCGCAGTGGCCGGCAAGGGCCCGGTGAAATCGCTGGGAGCGGTTCCGGATTCGTCTTTACGCCCGACGGATTCATTCTTACCAACAGTCACGTCGTGCATGGCGCGTCGAAGATCGATGTCGCACTCATGGACGGCCGCCGATTTCAGGCGGAGTTGATTGGTGACGATCCCGACACCGATTTGGCAGTGATTCGCATCACGGCGCCAAACCTGGTTCCGGCGCAACTCGGCGATTCCCAAACAATCCGCGTGGGTCAATTGGTAATCGCGATCGGTAATCCTTATGGCTTTCAGTATTCAGTGACGGCTGGAGTCGTAAGCGCGCTTGGACGCTCGTTGCGCGCGCAATCGGGAAGATTGATGGATGGGGTCATTCAGACTGATGCGGCACTTAATCCGGGAAATTCAGGTGGTCCGCTGGTCAACTCTCGCGGCGACGTTATCGGTGTAAACACGGCCGCCATACTTCCGGCGCAGGGGATCTGCTTTGCCACCTCGATCGATACCGCAAAGTTCGTCGCGGCACGTTTGATTCGCGATGGAAAGATCAGCAGGAGTTACATCGGCGTTGCGGGACAGAACGTCCCGATACCGCGACGCGTTGTTCGCTTCTATCAGTTGCCTGTGGAAACCGGAGTGCTGGTTGTTTCGTTTGAGACAGACGGCGATAAAAGCGCAGCGAAAGAAGCAGGTCTGCAAGCAGGCGATCTGTTGATCGACTTCGACGGCCACGCGATTCGCGGCATTGACGATCTGCACAAGCTACTCACCGACGAACGCATCGGAAAGCAAACGCCCGTCACCGTTATCCGCGGCGTGCAAAAGTTGACGTTCGAGATCGTGCCACAACAGCTATAGCCACAAAGAAGCACCAAAGGCACAAATGATGAAACGTGTTCGCAAATTCATTTGTGCTTTTTTGTGCCTTTTTGTGGCTAATTACGAAATTCCTGGCTCACCATTAGTCCGCGCATCCCGCCATCCATGATCCCGATACCTAAGCGGCCAAATTCTCTTCGCAGGATGTTGGCGCGGTGGCCCGGAGAGTTCATGAGACCGGTGTGGGCCAGATCCAGCGTCGGCGCGAGGGCCAGGTTTTCACCTGCTGTGAGGAAGCGAACGTTTGCAGCACGCATGCGATCGAAAGGCGTGAGACCTTCCGGTGTATCGTGTGCGAAGTAACCACGCGCAAACATGTCCGCCGAATGACGCCGCGCAACCTCCGTCAGTTCAGGATCAGGCGCTAACGGCTTGAGCCCGACCGCTTGTCTCTCCTGATTTACAAGGTCCAACATCCGTTTTTCCAAATCGGGACGAGGCCGAGTCTTCTCAACTGTGAACGGCAGCGAGACGCGTTCATTTGAATCAGGCCGAATTGTCAGCAGGTTGAGCGTGCGCGAGATTGCCTCACCAAACACGGGACGAAGCTGGTTTTCGAGGCGCTCAGCGTAGACCGCCAGACGATTAACCACAGCGCTCTCGCGTGTGCGCTCGCTTAAACCTTCACCCAGCGGAATAGCCAACAGCAGGGCCGAGAGGATGGCCGCAGTTATCAATCCGTTTGCGAATCCGGGAAGCAGCCCGAACAAGCGATTGACCTGATTCTCGTGAGCGTCTGCCGGTAAACGCCGCAGCAACGCGTAACCTATTAAATGAACGATCACTCCCGTGAGTAACGCGACGAGCACAAAAGCGATCGGCTGGTCCCAAACTTCCGACCAAAGGTTGACGTGCGCTCCGAGCCAGTTCGCCACCGGATGGTAGTAACGCAAACCCGCGAGCAAGCTGAGCACCCAACCGGCGAGGTCAAGCACGCCATGAATAAACCCACGCCGGTACCCGTTGAGCAAGCTCAACACGATCACGATCACGAGCAGAATGTCGATCAGGTTAATAGCCATAGTTGAATCCAATCCACGATACACAGATTAAAGGAGATTGATTTAATAAACATCCGTGTAATCTGTGGAATCTGTGGATTTGTATGTCGATCCATTGCTTCGCAGTTCAAATTCAGCAATGGCAATGAGGTTTTTGGACTTGTTTGCTGGATGTGAAGTTGATCATCTCCAATTCGCTCTGCGTTTCAATTGGAACAATAACTGCATCCTCACAAAACAACTTTCGTCTCCCCTGAAAAACTAAATACACATACGACAACTCGTCGAAACATAGGGCAAAGAACCAGGAGATTGCTCATGAGTAAAAGCAGATTTGTAAGTCTGTCCCTCCCTTCGTTTTTTATTTTGATACTTTTCGCTGTGAGCGGTTACGCTCAATCAGGCGGTTCCACTGTCCGCGGTACAGTTAAGGATCCGAATGGTAACGTCGTTAGCGGCGCGAGCGTGACTCTCACCGACCCCGAAAAAAACTTTACCCGTACCCAACCCACCAATGAAGACGGTGCTTACGTCTTCAATGCAATCCCGCCCGGCACCTACAGACTCGACGTCACGGCGCCTGGCTTCAAGACTGCTTCAGCATCCGGTCTCGTCGCACTCGTCGACACGCCCACTGTCCGAGACGTGCAACTTGAAATCGGCGCTGTCTCTGAAACGGTAGACGTCACCTCCGCGGCAGAAGCCGTCATCAACACGAGCGATGCGAGTCTCGGAAATTCATTCGAGCGAAAGCGCATCGTTGAACTACCGCTGAATGCCAATAACGTTGTTGGCTTGCTGTCACTCCAACCCGGCGTCAGCCGCAGCGGTTTCGTGAATGGTGGACGCGCCGACCAGTCAAACATCACGCTCGACGGCGTTGATGTTAACGAGCAGCAGGACGGTCTGGACGTGATCACTGACGAAGCGTTTGCGAGCGTCTTGAGAGTGACGCGCGACTCGTTGCAGGAGTTTCGCGTAACCACTACTAATCCGAACGCCGAACAGGGACGTTCGTCGGGCGCGCAAGTTTCACTCGTGACGCGCTCTGGATCCAACGAGTGGCACGGTTCGTTGTTTGAAACACACCGTAACACTGTCACCACTGCAAACGACTTCTTCAACAACGCCGCGGGCGTGGAGCGCCCGCAGTTGCTGAGAAACATCTTCGGCGGCTCGATTGGTGGTCCAATCAAGAAAGACCGCGCGTTTTTCTTTTTTACTTACGAAGGATTTCGTGAGGCGACCGGCACGTCGGTAGTCCGCGAAGTGCCGCTGGCCACATTGGGCCAGGGCATCGTTCGTTTTAGGACCGACAGCGGCGCCAGTGATCCAGGCTGTCCCGCGGGAACGCCATCAGGCGTTAATTGTCTTACCCCTGACGAGATCGAAGCCGCTTACATTGCGGCGAATCAAAGTAGTCCGGGCATAAATCCGAACGCACTGGCGGTGCTTGCGGCTGCTGCACAACGTTATCCGGCGAACGACACAACTGTCGGCGATGGTCTCAACACCGGCGGTTTTCGCTTCAACGCGCGCACGCCTACAAAGTTGAATACTTACATCGCTCGACTCGACTTCAACCTGTCTAATAGCCAGACCCTGTTCGTGCGTGGCAATTACCAGAACGACCTCGTCACTCGTGCCGTTTATTTCAGTTCTGATTGCAGCATACCGGGTGACAACGTTCAGTGCTTTCCCGACACTCCGCCGCTAACAACCTGGAACCATCCAAAGGGACTGGCAGTGGGCCACACCTGGACGGTGAATAGCAACGTCGTCAATCGTTTCAGCTACGGCTTCACTCGCGCAGCATTCACGGAGAACGGTGATTCCAATGAAAACCAGGTCAACTTCCGTTTCATCTTTTCACCCGCGGCTTTCCAGCGGACGCTTCGACGAACCACACCGGTCCACAACTTTGTGGACGACGTTTCGTGGGTACGCGGTAATCACACCGTCGGATTTGGCGCCAACATCCGTCTGATCCGCAACAACCGCAATTCACTGGGTGCATCATTCGACCAGGCGATCATTAATCCGACGTTCTACAACGAATCGGGTGACGTTCTCGTCCTTCCGTTCTCGGACTTCGCGAGCGGGACCGATTTTCGTGATGCACTCGCCTCCGTCATCGGTCGTTATTCGCAGTACAGCGCGAATCTCGTGTACGACGCGAGCGGACAACTACAACCGGTCGGCACGCCTACCGATCGTTCGTTTGCCACTGAAGAATACGAAGGTTACTTGCAGGATTCGTGGCGCATGCGTCCGAACTTCACGCTGAATTACGGCGTGCGGTGGTCCACTTCGACTCCGGTCTACGAGCGAAACGGTCTCCAGGTTGTTCCGAACGTAAACCTGACCGAATACTTCAACCAGCGAGTCGCAAGCTCAAACAGCGGTGTGCCGTTTACCGATCCAATCAGTTTCGTGCTAGGCGGCAAGGCCAACAACGCTCCCGGTTATTACAAACAGGATTGGAATAACTGGGCGCCGTCAGTTTCCTTTGCCTGGTCGCCCAACCTTGGCAAAGTTTTCGGACGCGACGGTAAGAGCGTGATTCGTGGCGGCTTCCGTATGACTTACGATCGTATCGGCAGCGCGCTCGCCGTTAACTTCGATCTGAACAACCTGGCCGGCTTCACCTCCGCCC
The DNA here is from genome assembly GCA_963826255.1 of uncultured Acidobacteriota bacterium. Lineage (GTDB taxonomy): Bacteria > Acidobacteriota > Blastocatellia > Pyrinomonadales > Pyrinomonadaceae > PSRF01. The sequence goes on along the minus strand of CAWGWK010000002.1, from coordinate 1,062,425 downwards.
GCAACATCAACGCAAACACGTTTGATGTGATCGAAGGTGAGCTCGGACCTCAGTTCAGCGGCTTCAATCCTGCCGTTCGCACGCTTCCCTTTCCGACGGCAACCACGCCGATTCCAACATCGCTGAGCTTCCCGCTGACGGTCCCGTCAGATGAAGAGACGCGTATTGAGAGTTCGTTGGACCAGGGAATAACCACGCCGTACAACTACAGCTTTAACTTCTCCTACGGCCGTGAGCTCGGCAAAGGAGTGTCCTTCGAAGCAAGCTACGTTGGGCGCTTCGCACGCAAGCTGCTCGCCGGGCGCGACATCATGCAGCTCAACAACATCCGCGATCCTCAGTCGGGGATGACGTACTACGAAGCAATCAACGCGTTGGTTGATGCGCGCTATGCGAATCGTGAAATCACTTCCATCGCGTCCCTTCCCTTCTTCGACAACCTGTTCCCATTCATGGCGGAATGGTGGGGCGACACGTCGTTGACGAATACGCAGGCAGCTTACGCTTTCCTCGCGCCTTTGAGTGTCGGCGGCGCGGACATAACTGACTACACGTTCCTACAGTTGCTCTGGGACGATCGTCCCGATTGCACCACCTGTCCTGAAGGCGGCGGACCGGCGAGGTTCAACAACATGTTCTACCAGCCGCAGTTTGGAGCGCTTTCCGCGTTCTCGACTATCGCGCGGTCGAACTACAACTCGTTACAGCTCAGCTTGCGTCAGCGGCTGCGCGAAGACGTGACGTTTGATTTCAATTACACCTACGGCCATTCGCTGGACAATGCGTCCGGCCTGCAAAACTCGACCAGCTACGGAACTGCGTTCATCGTGAATGCGTTGTTCCCTGACGACAACTACGCCAGTGCGGATTTCGATGCCCGGCACATCATCAATGCCAACTGGGTGGTCGGACTTCCGGTTGGACGTGGCAAGCGGTTCCTTGGCAACTCGAGTGGCTTTGTCGAACAAGCGCTGGGCGGCTGGCAGACCACGGGCATCTTCCGTTGGAACAGTGGGCTTCCCGTCACCGCGGCGCCATTCGATTGTTGTGTCTGGGCCACAAACTGGAACGTTCAATCTAATGGCGTTCGAGTTCGGCCGGTGGAATCCTCTCCGACACGGAATGGAACAAACGGAACGCCGAATCTTTTCAGCGATCCGGTTGCTGCGTATCGGAGTTGGAGATCGGCTCGACCAGGCGAAGTGGGCGACAGGAACGTGCTTCGTGGTCCAGGATACATCGCGCTGGACATGGGGCTGTACAAGTCGTTCAAGATGCCATGGGAAGGTCATGCATTGCAGTTTCGTTGGGAAGTGTTCAATGTCACCAACACTCAACGGTTTGATGCACTAACCATTTCCGATCTGAGTTTGGGCAACGATCCTTTCCGAGGCGGTGATCCGAACTCCGACTTCGGACAATTCACGTCAACCCAGGCTCCTCTGAACGAGACGCGAGCGGGCCGCGTGATGCAGTTCGCGCTCCGTTATACGTTCTAAGGGACTTAGCCTGCGGCAGCAGGCGCAAGCATATAGCCTGGGGCGCAAGCCACAGGTACGAATCCAAAAAACGATTACGAGCCCGCGATGCGGGCGGCAGCCTTGAGGCATTACGCTGTCGCCCGTTTCACGGGCTCGCTTCTTTTTTCATTTTGTTCCTGGGGCTTGCGCCCCAGGCTATATGCTGTTGCCCGCTTCGCGGGCCCGGGGCTTTATGCGAGAATCTGTGGCCGATGCTTCAGTTCCTGAACATCTCCAACATCGCTCTAATCGAGGACATGCAGGTTGAGTTTGATAATGGTCTCAATCTGCTCACGGGTGAGACTGGCTCCGGAAAGTCGATCATCGTCGATGCACTCGGCGTTTTGATCGGCGGCAGATTCACCAGCGAACTACTCAAGTCGGGAACGGAACGCGGATCGATCGAAGGTCTGTTCTCTGTTGCCTCGCATCCTGATCTCGAAGTGCTGTTGGAAAACGCCGGACTGGCGCCCACTAACGAACTCATCATACGGCGCGAGCTTTCCTCAACGGGCCGCAACAAAATCTTCATCAACAACCAACTCGCGACGCAGTCCTTACTGCGCGATCTGCGCCCGTTTCTCGTAGACATTCACGGGCAGGGCGATCAGCAGACGCTGTTCAATCCCGAAACGCACCTCGAAATCCTCGATGCTTTCGCCGGCAATGGTGCACTGCGTGCCGAGGTGGCAGACGCTTACCAGAAGTGGATGTCTCTGCGGCGCGAGCTCGACTCTTTGCGGCGAGACGAAGCAGAAAAATTTCAACTGGTTGACACGTTGAAGTTTCAAATAGCCGAGCTTGAGCGTGCGGAGTTGTCGCCTGGTGAAGATGAACGACTTGAAGAAGAACGACGCAGGTTAGCAAACGTTGAAAAGCTAACGACGCTTTGCCAGACGAGTTACAGCCGCATTTATGAAGACGACGATGCGGCGCTGACACGGGTGCGTCTGAGCTTGAAAGAGGTGGAAGAGCTGGCTGAGTATGAATCGAGTTTTCGGGATTATCTCGAAGGTTTGGAATCTGCGCGGGCAGTGCTCGAGGATCTCTCGTTTTCACTGCGCGATTTTGCGGATCGGCTTGAATTCTCTCCGCAGCGCCTCGGCCAGATCGAGGATCGGCTGGCGGAGATTTCCCGGCTCAAGCGCAAGTACGGCGGCTCGATAGCGGCAGCACTCGATCATCTAGCGCGCTCAGAAGATCGTTTGCGACAGATCGAGACTTCTGATGAGCGTGAGCAGGAGTTGAACAGTGAGCTTAACGGTGCTCACGAACGTTATCTCGATCGCGCCCGCAAGTTGCACAAAGAACGCGTGAAGGCGGCAAAGAAGTTTGAGCAGGCAGTTGAAAAAGGCATTGCGGAAGTGGCGTTGAACGATGCGCAGTTTCAGGTCCAGGTAGCGGAGAAGACCGAGTCCGCCGGACACAAAGGCATCGACCACACTGAGTTTTATTTTTCAGCGAACGTCGGGGAGGACGTTAAGCCGCTCGCGCGCGTGGCATCGGGCGGCGAAGCATCGCGTCTGATGCTGGTGCTCAAGACTGTCGCAAACGGATCGCAGTTTCCGCGGACGATCGTGTTCGATGAGATTGACACGGGAATCGGCGGGCGCGTCAGCGAAGCGGTCGGCATCAAGCTCAAAAAGCTGGCGCAAACAAATCAGGTATTGTGTGTGACGCACCAGCCGCAGATTGCGCGCTTCGCCGACAGTCACCTCGTAGTCCAGAAAGAGGCTTCGAAGGGCCGCACGCAAGTCAGCGTTGGACGATTAGACAACGCCGGGCGTGTTGAGGAGATCGCGCGCATGCTCACGGGTGCCGAGATCACCGACAGCGCGCGTCGTCACGCGAAAGAATTGTTGAAGAATTAAGAGAAGTTTTCCTCGCAAAGGCGCAAAGTGTGTTCTGCTTCTTTCTTTGCGCCTTTGCGCCTTTGCGAGGAAAATATCAGACAATCCAAATGAGCACTGAACCAAACAAAATCATCTACTCGATGGTCGGCGTCAGTAAGTTTTACGACAAGAAGCCGGTCCTTAAAGACATCTATCTCTCATACTTCTACGGCGCGAAGATCGGCGTCATCGGCTTGAACGGCTCGGGGAAGTCTTCATTGCTCCGCATCCTCGCCGGTGTCGATAAAGACTTCAACGGTGAGACCGTTATCTCGCCGGGATTCACCGTCGGTTTTCTCGAACAGGAACCATTGATCGACGACTCACGAACCGTTCGTGAAGTTGTCGAAGAGGCGGTTCAAGACACAGTGAACCTGCTTAAAGAGTTTGAAGAGATCAACGCCAAATTTGGCGAAGAGATGTCAGACGACGAAATGTCCGCGCTGCTCGAACGACAAGGTGAAGTGCAAGAGAAGCTCGACGCGCAGGACGCATGGGACCTCGATTCACGTCTCGAAATGGCGATGGATGCGTTGCGGTGTCCTCCACCTGACACGCCAGTGAAGGTGTTGTCAGGCGGCGAGCGGCGGCGAGTCGCGCTATGTCGTTTGCTGCTGCAAAAGCCTGACATTCTGCTGCTCGACGAACCGACCAACCACCTTGATGCGGAGTCGATTGCATGGCTCGAGCATCACTTGCAGGGTTACGCGGGAACGATCATCGCGGTCACTCACGATCGCTATTTTCTCGACAACGTCGCCGGTTGGATCCTCGAACTCGATCGCGGCCAGGGCATTCCCTGGAAAGGAAACTACACCTCCTGGCTCGAACAAAAACAGGAACGCCTGCGACGCGAAGAGAAGTCTGAGAGTGAACGGCAGAAAACGTTGCAACGCGAGCTCGAATGGATTCGCATGTCACCGAAGGCACGGCATGCAAAAGGCAAAGCCAGGATCAACTCGTATGAAGATCTGCTCCGGCAGGAGTCAGAGAAACGCCGCGAGGATCTGGAGATTCACATTCCGCCTGGTCCACGCCTCGGTAACGTTGTCATTGAAGCCGACGGTGTTAAGAAAGCATATGGCGAGAATCTGCTCGTCGAAGATATGACGTTTGCGCTGCCGCCCGGCGGTATTGTCGGCGTCATTGGTCCAAACGGCGCAGGCAAGACCACGTTGTTCCGGATGATCACGGGGCAGGAACAGCCCGACGGCGGAACGATTCGCAAAGGCGAAACAGTTGTGCTTGCCTACGTCGATCAGAGCCGGACACTCGATCCGCAGAAGTCTATCTGGGAAGAGATAAGCGGCGGCGAAGATGTGTTGAAGCTCGGCCCGCGCGAACTTAACTCGCGCGCTTACGTGGCTCGATTCAATTTTTCCGGATCAGATCAGCAGAAGAAAGTGGGCATGCTGTCAGGCGGCGAACGCAACCGTGTTCATCTCGCGAAGATGTTGAAGGAAGGCGCGAACGTGTTGCTGCTGGACGAGCCGACAAACGATCTCGACGTCAACACGCTGCGCGCGCTAGAAGAAGCGCTGGAGAACTTCGCGGGCTGTGCGGTCGTGATCTCGCACGATCGCTGGTTTCTCGATCGCATCGCCACTCACATTCTCGCGTTTGAAGGCGACAGCAAAGTCATGTGGTTCGAGGGTAATTACTCCGATTACGAGACTGATAAGAAAGCGCGTCTTGGTCCAGCTGCTGAAATCCCGCACCGGATCAAATATCGTCAGCTGACGAGGTAGAGCACAATCTCTCCCGCACAAATTCTCGCCAAACAGAATCGCGGCCTGCTGCTGGATATCGTTGTCTTTTTTCTGAATCTCTTCCTCATGCAGTGGCTAACAGGCTACTGCATCGAGCTCTTTCGCTTCGCTTCTGAGGGTGAACCGCTCGCCAAGTTTGCGCTACTGCTTGCCTGCGTGGGCATGTGGGTTTTGCCGGCGGCGGGCGCTGTGATGAAGCGCTGGCACTTTCACCGCAGGCTGAAAGCTGAAGGGAAAACCGTCAACTCCGATTCGAACCTCGCGGGCTGCCTGTTTAATCCGATCTTCTACTTCTGCCTGAACCTGGTTCTGGTGTCAGCAATTCTTGCAGGCATGGGTGAGTTCTTATTTGGGAGAAGATTGCTGAACAACGGTGCGGTATTTGTGCCGCTCGTGTTTGCGGGATTGATCTGCACTATCGTGCAAACCTTTCTAATCTATCGATACTTTTCTGCTCCCAAGACGCGGCCACGCAGTGAGTTTTTGCGACATCCCGAAAGTGAGACACTGGGCGACATTTGCATCTTCTTAAACATGCTTCTCTTTCAGATCGCATGGAACCTGCTGACGTTCGCTGACCTGGGCAGACCATCCGGTGCGGTCGAATTTCTCGGGCGCCTTTTCTTCTTATGCTTTATTGCGTTACTAATCTACTTCCCGCCACGGATGTTCTACCTTGCCGAGGACATCAATCGCCCTCGCACGTGGGCGACGATGCTCTTAGCCAACTCGCCTGTAATCGTGAGAGTGCTGCTCGGAAAAAATGACTGGAGTTAAAACCATCCACAGATTTCACAGATTCTTCTAAAAATCTGTGTAATCTGTGGATGGCTTTGTAATGAGCTATTGCGACGCGTACTGCTCAGGATTTTGTTTCGCCTTCTCCACACATTCATCACAACAGACCGTGATCTCTTTTCCACCGACGGTCACTTTGATTCCACCGTCGTTGATTGCCCAATCACAGACTGGACATTTACTCGTGTTCATTGACTTTGTCTCCCTCTGAAAATGAATTGAACCGACGCAGACAAAGTAACAACGATCGGCGATTCGCGACTTCCAGATTCTTGCTTATTTCAGTGTAGATCTGTGACGAACTTCTGATGGTGGATGGCCAAACTCGCGCCGGAATGCGTCTGTGAAGTGACTGTGACTTGAGAAGCCGAGTTCGAGAGCGACGGCGGTAATATCGTCTGCTCCATCGGCAAGTCTTTCCATCGAGGCGCGGAGGCGAAGCTGTGTGAGGTAGCGATGGACAGGCACGCCTGTCTGTTGTTGAAATATACGGGCCAGGTGAAAAGGCGAAGTGTGAACGGCGCGCGCAACGTCGTCGAGTGTGATGCGTTCACTGATTCTCGCAGCCAGGTACGTCTTCGCGGCCTCGGTGCGTTCAGCGTGATCCGCGTCCGTGGCTTCTCGTTTAGGCCTACGAGCGACTCCACGTTGCAGGAAAGCCGATTCGAGCACATCAGCGACGAGTTGCAAGGCAGTCACGTCAGCCCACAACGGTTCGAGCGGATTTGACTCTGCCGATTCAAGACGCTGCACGAGTTCGCGATGGCGCCAGAAGACGCGACTGTCGCACGGTCCGGTCGCGAAGAGGAAAGGCTGATCCGGATGATCGTCGATTGAAGGATCGAGCTCGCGGACAATGTCGTTGAGGACGCGTGGAGAAACAGTGAATATTGTGCCGCGATCGCCACAGTTGACCGGATGACTGACGCGATAAGTCGAGTCGCGCGAGAAAAACACGGCCTGGTTTACGTCGGCAGTGACTGTGCGCCGGCCGAAGTGTCGCGAGAAAGCACCATGACGCATGAGGACGATGTTGTTGACGGGCGACTCTTCCTCTGCACCCGGACCACCGCGCGCGATGTGACAGCAGTAATCGTGCACACTGATGATCGGACTCTGGTGCAACGGCCGGAAGACAAGTTCTTTATCAATCGCCACGAGTGTTACTATATGCCACAAAGAGGCACCAAAAGCACAAAAACAATTAAGAAGATAAACGATCACCCTCTTTAACTTGTTGTGCTTTTTTTCTGGTTTATCTTTTCTGGTTTGTCGTTCTGTTTTGTGCTTTTTGTGCCTCTTTGTGGCTAATTACTTGATTCATCTTGTGAGGCGAAAATGAAAACTGTCTTTCTTGTCTTGTCCTTTTTCGTGGCGCTCTCGGGAGTGGCGGCGCAGCAAGATGCGGCGCCGATCAGAAACTTCCTACGCGTGAATAAAGATTTTTGCACGGGCGGCCAGCCGCGGCTCGAGCACCTTGAAAAACTAAAAGCCGAAGGCGTCAAAGCAATCATCAACCTGCGGCAACCCAGCGAGCATCGCGCGGCCGAAGAAGAAGCAAAAGCAAAAGAGTTGGGCTTGCGCTACTTCAACATTCCCTTTGCATTCGCCAACCCAAAAGATGAACAAGCCACTGAGTTTTTGAAACTCACGGACGATCCGGAAAATCGTCCTGCGTTTATCCATTGCACTGCTGCCATTCGTGTCGGAGCGTTCTGGATGATCCGGAGAGTGTTACGCGACCGCTGGACGATCGAAGACGCTGAGAAGGAAGCTGAGAAGGTCGGTCTGCGTGAAGCTCCACACCTCAACGAGTTCGCACGCAAGTACATCGAGAAACATCGCAAGGAAGCCATACCTTCCCACCGATTATCGTTCGGCGCATTCCTCGCGCGCTTCGATCCCGCCGGCACATTCACCCTCGAAGGAGATCACTGGCCCAAACTCAACGGGACCTGGAAAAGCGAGGGCTCAGAGGTCGCACTGTCAATGAGCGGCGGCCCGGGCGGTTGTGATGGAGCCGGGAAATATCGTTTTGACACTGACGGAAAGCGCATCAAATTCGAGCTGGTTTCGGATGAATGCAAACCACGCGAGATGATTCTCAATCACAGCACGTGGGCGCCTGCCGGCGAAACGACGGGCAAACCGGTCAGAAAAATCACGCGGACAGCAACTACAACCCCACCTTCACGACCGCGCGAAACAGCGAAGGGCAGCTGGCCTTCATTTCGTGGTCCCCACGCATCCGGGATTGCGGAGGGTCAAAATCTTCCTGACGAATGGAATACAAAGACCGGCCAGAACATTCTCTGGCGCAGACCAATTCCCGGCCTGGCGCATTCGAGTCCCATCGTCTGGGGAAATCGAATCTTCCTGACCACGGCGGTCAGCAGTGATCCGAAAGCATCGTTTCGTCCCGGTCTATACGGGGATGGCGATGCCTCGAAAGATCGCTCACAACACCGTTGGATCATCTACGCACTCGACAAACAGACAGGCAAAATTCTTTGGGAACGAGTCGCTTACCAGGGTGAGCCGCTCGAGAAGCGTCACATCAAAGCCACCTATGCCAACTCCACACCTGCAACAGACGGCCGCATCGTAGTCGCATGGTTCGGATCGCAAGGCCTTCATGCGTACGACCTCGACGGCCGCTTTCTGTGGAAGGTGGATCTCGGCCGCCTCGACGTTGGCGCCTACGACATTCCGAGCTTTGAATGGGGCTCCGCGAGTTCGCCCATCATCTGGAAGGATCTGGTGATCATTCAGTGCGACACGCAGACCGACTCATTCATCCTCGCGGTCAACGCCAACAACGGCGAGACGGTTTGGAAAACTGATCGCGACGAGCTTCCGTCGTGGGGCACGCCGACAATCGCAACGACTTCCAAAGGCGAAGAACTGATCGCGAACGCGTCGAACTTTATTCGTGGATATGATCCACGAACTGGTAAAGAGCTGTGGCGTCTCGGTGGAAGTTCCAAGATAACTGCGCCGACACCCGTCTTCGCAGATGATGTACTCGTGATCGCGAGCGGTCGTCGTCCCGAAAAACCAATCTTCGTGATCAAAGCAGGCGCGCGCGGCGATCTCACATTGCCGGAGGGAAAGACCAGCAGCGACACGGTTATTTGGAGCCTGACCGGACGCGGTTCTTACATGCCGACGCCTTTAATTTACAACGGCATTCTTTACGTGCTGGCGAACAATGGGACCGTCGATGCTTATAACCTGAAAACCGGTGAAGAGATTTATCGACAGCGACTTTCCGTGATTGGCAGTGGCTTCAGTGCATCGCCTGTGGCGGCGGACGGAAAGATTTATCTTTCCAACGAAGACGGCGAGATACTGATCATTTCTGCTGGTGAAAAGTTTGCGCACGTCGCCACCAACTCGATTGGCGAGCTTTTGATGGCGACACCCGCTTTGTCTGAGGGCGTAATGTACGTGCGCTCTGCGGCGAGCCTTTTCGCGATTGGCAGAAAGAAGTAATCCACAGATTCACGCTACTCTGTGAAATCTGTGGATTCCGTTACCTACTCTCCTGCACTTGAAGATCACCGCCGCCGTATTTGAACTGCGGAAAGTCATACGAACCGAGCGGGAAGCTTTTGCAAGCAACGAGTCTGTTCGGCGGCATCGGAATTCCGACGTCATCACGGCGCTCGAAATCCGTTGCCCACCAGGTTAGGGACGCACCTTTGTCGTCGTCACGTTCGGCGTCTGTTGGTATCCAACCGGTGGCGGGCTGCTGATAAGTACCCCACGTAAGCCGGTCCCTTGAACCTTCAAGACCATTGTCTTCAATAACGAGCAACACGCGCAGTCCAATTGCACTCGGAACATTCGACTCGAAGATCTCACCGCCGATGATGGCTGTGTTTTTACTGGTCTGCATGCAATCAAACTTTGCCCTTACTAATACACCGGGGGAGTTTTTTTCTCGCGGGTCGTCAGGATCGTCGACCGGAATCGCGGCTGGATCGCTGAACGTCATCTCACCGGCAGCTTGACCTTCGCCAAGTTCGCTGGCCTTAAATTCAAGAAATCTGATTTCGCCGTCTTGTAATGCAAACTTGAAAGAGCCGCTGGCGGTCGAGCCCTCGGCGTCTGCCAAAACCAGACCTGGTAAAGCCAGACACACAAGCAGCAAAGCCATCATGAAAATGCCTATAATACTTTTCATTGAGAGGTCTCCTCGTAGTAGTGGACAAAATTTGTGGAGGTCGCTGTCTGAGGACTCTGAGGAATCAAAGTCTATTCGCACCGCGCGACCAAACATGAACAGGGATCAGTACCTAACAGTAACGCGTATTTTCTTTCGCGTTCTGATCATATTTTTCGCCGCTGGTTCGGCACGGCAGGCCGGGGAGATTCTGCAAAGCGGGAGCATCAGGCGCAAGATAGTACCTGACATTCCGGATCAGCGCAAAATATTCGTGAACTATTGATCCAGATTACACAGAATCTGTGTAATCTGTGGATAGAGGACAACCAATATGAGAACCCTGCTTGTATTCGCGATCGCCCTATTCCTGTGCCCACCAGTGCTAGCCCAAAGTGAGATACCCACAAAATTTGAACCGACCAACGCAGGTTTCAACTACGTTCGTCGCACGATGATGATTCCCATGCGCGATGGCGTGAAACTTCATACGGTGATCCTGATACCCAAGGGTGCTCGCAACGCGCCGATACTTCTCACGCGCACGCCGTATAACGCAGATGCGCTGACCAGTCACACAGACAGCTCCGATCTCGCCTCCGTCCTGACTGGTTATGACAACGCTACCGACGTGATCGTCGAAGGCGGATACATTCGCGTGGTCCAGGACATTCGCGGCAAGTACGGTTCTGAAGGCGATTACGTGATGAATCGTCCACTTCAAGGCCCGCAGAATCCCACGAAGGTGGACCACGCCACCGACACTTACGACACGATCGACTGGCTCGTGAAAAATATTCCCGAGACGAATGGACGCGTCGGCATTCTCGGAATTTCTTACGACGGCTTCCTGCCTTTGATGGCGCTGATCAATCCGCATCCGGCACTGAAAGTTTCAGTGCCGATGAATCCGATGGTCGATGGTTGGATCGGCGACGACTGGTTTCACAACGGCGCCTTTCGCCAACAAGGCATGAGCTACATCTACGATCAGGAAGCCACGGCCAAAAATGAAATCAAATGGTGGACCAGCCACTTCGACGACTACGACATGTTTATGGAAGCCGGATCCGCAGGTGAGCTCGGGCGTCGTCGTGGACTCGAACAAGTCGGTTTCTGGCGCAAGATCCTCGAACATCCGAATTACGATGCTTACTGGCGCGACCAGGCGGTGGACAAGATCCTCGCAACCCAACCACTCAAAGTGCCGGTGATGCTCGTGCACAGTTTATGGGACCAGGAAGACATTTACGGCGACATCGCCGTATACAAAACGATCGAACCCAAAGACGCCAACAACGATAAGGTGTTTCTGGTGCTCGGCCCGTGGTATCACGGCCAGATGATCAGGGACGGCAGCGCGCTCGGCGCGATCAAGTTCAACAGTGATACGTCTCTGACGTTTCGCAAAGAAATCCTCGCTCCTTTTCTGGCCCAACATCTCAAAGAGGGCGCGCCGAAAGCTGATGTCGCTCCCGTCGTTGCTTTTGAAACTGGAACAAACACGTGGCAGCGGCTATCCGGTTGGCCCAAAGGATGCGAAACTGGATGCACTCTTAAGCCAACACCGCTTTATCTCAACGCGGGTTTGAACGCCGGCTTCGCTCCGAAGTCAGCGGCGCCTGGGTTTGAAGAGTACGTGTCGGATCCAGCCAAACCTGTGCCGTATCGTGCGCGTCCGATCGACGCAACGAGTTGGTCACGATGGTTGGTGGACGATCAGCGAGAGGCGTCGGGACGGCCGGACGTACTTGTGTTTACTTCCGAAGTTTTGACTGAGCCAGTGAAGATCAGCGGCGAGCCAATCGCTAACTTGATCGCATCAACCAGCGGCACTGATTCGGATTGGGTAGTGAAGCTGATAGATCTGTATCCGGATCAGGTCGCCGGTCAACCAAACATGGGTGGTTACCAGTTGATGGTTGCTGCCGATGTGTTTCGTGGGCGCTATCGAGAGAGCCTGGAGTTTCCCAAACCGATTGCTGCCAACACACCGCTGCTGTATCGCTTCGCGTTGCCGACCGCGAATCACGTGTTTCTGCCCGGCCATCGCATCATGGTCCAGGTACAGTCGAGCTGGTTTCCGCTTTACGATCGAAACCCGCAGACGTTTGTGAAGAGTATCTTTTGGGCGAAGCCTGAGGACTATAAAAAGGCCACGCAGCGAATCTACAACACATCCGGCAAGGCGAGTTTTATCGAACTGCCGCTGGTGACCAAACCCTGACGCCTATCAATAAGGAGCTTCAAATGAAACTTCACATCCCGCTCGCATTAACACTGCTACTCCTCTCCGTCGTGTCTTCCGCTGCCAAAGACGACATCACGAAGGAATTGATCACCTCAAACGGAAAAACACGTGCTTACTATCTCTACGTGCCCACAACAGTCAAAGCGCCAACTCCGGCGCCGCTGATAGTCATGCTTCACGGATCGAACCGCACTGGTGTAACACTCGTGGAAAAATGGAAAGACTTCGCAAAGAAAGAAGGGATCATTCTCGCCGGTCCCGATGCCTCCAATTTACGCGGCTGGGGATCGCCTCAGGATGGTCCAGACTTTCTGCACGATCTGGTTGAGGAGCTCAAGACCAAATACCCGGTCAATCCGCGCCGCGTATATCTCTTTGGCCACTCCGCCGGTGCTTCGTTTGCTCTCCACATGTCTCTGATGGAATCACAGTACTTTGCCGCGGCCGCTATTCACGCCGGCGCACTGGCTCCGGACGATATGAGTTTGATAGATCTGGCGAAACGAAAGATACCGATTTCCATCCAGGTGGGAGATAGCGATGAGTTTTTTCCACTGAAAGCGGTAAGAGCGACGAGAGATGCTTTGAAAGAGGGCGGGATTCCGGTGGAACTAATTGAGATCGAAAACCACGATCACTGGTACTACGATAAAGCAGCAAAGTTCAACCAAACCGCGTGGGACTTTCTCAAGAAATACGAGCTCGACAAGGAGCCGCAGTATCAGAAGTACAAATGGAATGAGTAAGGTCAGAGTTCAGGAGAATCAGATGGCAGAATTGAAAACAAAGCCGACCACCCAGAGTGTGAAGGATTTTCTAAATCAGATCCCTGATCCCGAAAGACGACAAGACTGTTTTGCCGTCGCGAAAATCATGGAAGACATCACGCGGGACAAACCAAAAATGTGGGGCCCGAGCATCGTTGGCTTTGGCACTTACCGTTACAGGTACGCGAGCGGACGTGAAGGCGACTGGCCGGTGACGGCCTTCTCACCGCGGAAAAAAGATTTGACGCTTTACATCATGCCGGGTTGTTTCGAAAAACATGATGAGCTGATGAAGCAGTTAGGTAAGCACAGCGTCGGCAAGTCGTGCCTGTACATCAAACGCCTCTCCGACATCCACGTACCGACGCTGAAGAAACTAATTAAGGCGTCGGTGAAAGAGTTACGCGATTAATCATGGACAGGATTTCAGGATGTCCAGGATTGAACTTATCAATCCTGTAAATCGTGTCTAACTATTCTTCCATCGACTTTACTAATCTCCACGTTTTTTATGATCACAAAGTCGCCTTGGATAATCGGCTCTTGAACGTCACCACTCGGAAGTGACGTAACCCATCGCGGCTTTCTTTTCTGCTGTTCCATTCTTACCAAATATGACCACTCGGAATTTGTGTCGTGTACTTCCAAAAGCATAAACAGATCGCGTTCATGCTCCAGAAAGTGAACGCGCTCGATGCGGCCTTTAACTCCGAGTTTCAGATAGAAAACGCGCCGCAGCCCTCTCGGCGAGGTGAATTCGCCCATGCCATCCTGGCGTATCGTGTAGTTCCCTGCCGAGGTTGAGAGGAGAAAGAACGAACGAGCATTCGGCTCTCCAATGCGGTCAGCGAGCGCAAACGCCTCCGGTTTCAGTATGGACGAAGCACCGGTAGCGGCTGACCACACAATCAACACGGCCAGGCAGACCAGGACAATCTTTTTCATAGCTTCTTCTCCTTGTGGCGGGGCGGTGAGATAAGCCAGTTTACTACATGCCGGGGTCCAGCAATCTTAATTTTCATCGGACTCGCCGGTTCGTAGCCATCTTAATCCCGTGGCGGGCATTGGGTAGTGGCTTAAATTCAGGAGTTTTTGTCTGCGGACCTCTGCGTATCTCGGCGTTCTCTGCGGTAAAGGCTATCTCAAACGCAGAGGCCGCAGAGATTCGCTGAGGGACCGCAGAGAAAAACCTCAAATTAAGTCACTATCGGGCATTGCTCACGCTTTACCCGAAAGGCATAATCAAGGCGCTATGGACAAACGTTGACTACAACAGATCGAGCAATACGTGCTCGGCTTCTTTCAGGCAAAACGGCAGACGCGCATTCTGGCAAAGGAACTCTTTGTCAGTACCAGCACCTTTGCGAACGGCGATATAGTCAGGGCGCTTGAAGCTCTGGAAAAGACAGAACGCTTGCTCGTGCGGCATACCAGTGAAGGTAACGACTACGTGACTTTAACCACCGAGGGAACAGAACTTGTGGGATTGCAGGAAGTCGATCACAGCGACTCGCCGGCCGTGCCTCATCCGCCCAAGAGCGCGACCAAAAATATGTAAGGCAAGGAAGTTGTTAGACGCATGAAAGCGGTAGCTCCCATCCTCCTGTTCTTCTTGTTTTGCGTTTCTGCGGTGGCCCAGCAGCCTGTTGCTGACGGCAATTCGCTCTCGGAAATCCGCGACAAGCAAAGCGCGCTGCTGGTGGTGTTCAAATCTCGAGTTATCGACGTTAACGATCGCGAACGTGCAATCATCGAGGACGTACTCAAAGCCGATCCGCAGCCGAAAGGCCGCAACCGCTGGGTCTACAGTCAACTGGCCAGCAAGCTTAATAAGTACATCAGGAAATACAAGAGCCTGACTGCTGCAACCGAACTCGCGGAAGCTGATTACGTGATCTTTTTCAATGTGGTGGAGTTCCGCAGGATCCTAAACACGTTGTATCCGTACGGCGAGTTGTTTGTGATAGTCAAAGGTTCACCCGAAACACTGAAACCGCCGCGAGTCGTCTGGCGAGCAAGGAAAGTGCTCTTCGCCGAGGACGCCATTGGCGAGCTGATCAAGGATCTCAAAGCCGTTCGCGGCGAAAGCTAAACCCCTCGGTAGTGAAGTCGAGTTTCTAAATGCTGACACACATTGTCGTCTGGAAGTATCGAGCTGACATCGAGCAGTTCGCACGTGAAGAACATGTAAATCTGCTGCGCAGCCTGGCCAGAATTGTCCCCGAGGTCCAGAGCCTGTCGGTTGGCTTTGACTCGCTGCATCTGCCGCGCTCTTACGACAGCGGACTTGTGGCGGTGTTCGCCGACCGGGCCGCGTTCGATGCTTACACCGTTCACCCGGAACACATTAAGGTCGCGGAGTTTGGCCGAAGCATCAGCGAGCACGTCGCTTCCGTCGATTTCAATGACTGACTCAGCCTGACAGACTGATGGATGCGTTCGAAGAGATTCATACTTTTAGCAATCGTACTGCTGCTCGTCATCTCGCAGGTACCATTTGCTTACCGCAGGTATAAACTTCGTCGCCTAAACGCCGCTCTCCAACAACTCCACTCGCAACGTGTCGCTCAACAACAGAACGGTTTCGTGGATTACAAAGGCGTGGTCCACGTGCACTCGTTTCTTGGAGGGCACAGCTCCGGCACTTTTTCGGAGATCATCTCTGCCGCCCAGGCCAACCAATTGCAGTTTGTAATCATGACTGAACACGCCGAGAAAGAGTTCGACACTGCCGCAATGACTTTGAGCGGCATGCACGGTGGTGTTCTGTTTATCAACGGCAATGAAGTGAACGCGCCAAACGGGGATCGTTTGCTCGTACTTCCCGCCGAAGTCTCGATTGCCGCTTACCCGGAAGAATTCAAACGCCTCGACGCACCTGGCCTAAACGGTGTTGAGATCTACAACGTCTTTACAAACGCGAAACAGATTAATCCCCTCGTGGCTTTTTTCGATGTGCTGTGGTCGCAACGCAGCTATCCCGAGTTGATGTTTGCATTGTACTTACGAAGACCGGAAGAAAGTTTGAAAAAATGGGACCAGGCTTTAGCACGATCCAGGTTAACGGCGACGCCGGGTAACGATGCTCATTCGAATATCGGGGTCAGTTTGAAAGACAGCTCCGGTAGGACCTTGCTGGGTATCCAACTCGATCCTTATGAAACGAGCTTTCGACTAGTGCGACTGCATGTGTTGATCGAGCAGAACAAATCGCTAGACGCGACGAGCTTGTTGGATTCCGTAAAGGCAGGTCACTGCTTTGTTGGTTTTGACTTCCTCGGCGACCCCACAGGTTTCTCCTTCGAAGCGGAAAACAGCGGTGAACGAAAAATTCAAGGTGACGAGATTTCCTTGCAGAGCGAGACACGTCTGCGCGTGCAGACTCCGGTTCCAACCCGAATCGTGGTGTTCAAGGATGGCGCTGTTTTCATGGAGGAGAGTGGGGTCACTGCTAAGGAACTGCCGATCACGGAGCGCGGAGTTTACCGAGTGGAAGTTTACCTGCCGCAGTTGGGCAGCATGGTCGCCCAAAAGCCGTGGATTATCTCGAATCCGATTTACGTTAAATAGTATTTCCTCGCAAAGGCGCAAAGGCGCAAAGTAAGAACTGTTCTTCTCTTTGCGCCTTTGCGCCCTTTGCGAGGAAAACTTGCGTAAAGATCTTTAAAACGGTTTCGCCCCACGGGGTGCCCTGCTAGCGGCCCTGTGGGGCGACGAACCTCGCCGGAAAGCTCCGACTTCACTTGTTTTCGGAAGCGGTGCGTACGTTCACCGGAGTACTGTTGGAGGCCTAGTAGTTGGCCTCACGCTCCTCTTCACCCCGAGTGTTAGGGGCTCAGGAGTACAGCCTTCCACACACTGTTTTTTCAAGTTCGCTCAGTCTAGGCGCACCTCCCAAACCTGTCAAGGTGCAGGTTGACCGAACGTGAACAATACAAGCCTTCGAATTGATAGAATGCCTGCTCAATGGAACTGAAAATACCAACGCCACACAACTTCAGCTTTCGCCGAACTGTCGCCAGCCACGGCTGGTACCAGCTACTTCCATTTGCCCTCGACACACAAAAATGGCAACTCACCCGCGTCATCGATCTCGGCGCAAAACAGCCCGCAACTATCTTCATGACCGCGCGAAAAAATCACGTGCGCGTGGACACATCTCGCCCACTGACCAAAGCCGAAACCGCGATTGCCCTGCGCGACGCTCGGCATATCCTGCGTCTCGATGACAATCTGGAAAGCTTCTACCTTGCCACCGCTAGCGATCCAGAGTTTGCATGGATTGGCGAACAGGGCGCCGGACGAATGCTCCGCTCGCCGACGGTTTTCGAGGATCTCGTGAAAATGATCTGCACTACCAACTGCTCGTGGGCGTTGACCTTGAAGATGGTGACTGGCCTGGTTGAAAACCTTGGCCGCGAAACAAACGATGGGCGTAAGTCTTTTCCCACCGCGGAGACGATGGCTGCGATGCCGGCCGAGTTTTTTGTAGACGAGGTTCGGGCCGGATATCGCGCGCCTTATCTGAAGGAGCTTGTGGACCGTGTCGCTTCGGGCGAGCTGAATGTCGAGGAGTGGCTCACCATTGATTTGCCGACAGCGGATCTCGTTAAACGGATCAAAGGCGTGAAGGGCGTGGGCGACTATGCCGCCGAGAACCTGCTGAAGCTTTTGGGACGTTACGACGGGCTGGCGTTGGACTCGTGGACGAGGGCCAAGTTTTTTCAGATCCGGAACAACGGCCGCAAAGCGAAGGACACGAAAATCGCTCGCTTCTATTCACGCTTCAACGAATGGCGCGGCCTTGCGCTCTGGTGCGACGTGACCCGCGACTGGCTGTAGCCACAAAGAAGCACAAAAAATTATTAGCCACAAAAAGGCACAAAATGCACAAAAGATATTATTGAATGTCAGCGTCAATTTATTTCGCTTTTATCTTATGTGCCTTTTGTGCCTCTTTGTGGCTTTCTATCCTCGCTACTTGTTGAAGACGAGTGTCGAGTCTTGCGTCCCGCGTGGGCTTTCGCTGTGGCGAACGACTGTCAACACCTTGCCATCGGTTGAAAGTGAAAGCTTCTCAGTCGAGGTACTGGTGACCTCACCTTCCGGTCCCTGGAACGTAAGTTTGCTAACGAGTTCCAGTGTCTTGCCATCGCTCGACATCGTGGCCTTACGAGCAAACTTTCCGCGTCCCGCCTCACCGGTAGTTTCACTGCCGTCGAGGTTGTAGGTTCGGGGACCACCGCCACCACCCATCATCCCACGGCCGCCACCTGGACGATCGCCCTGGGGAGCACCACCCGCGGGAGCACCGCCCGCTGGAGGACCACCAGCCGGAGGCCCACCGGGACCACCCGGACCACCGCTGCCAGTGACCTTCTCTTCGATCGTGATGTCTTTGTCGGTCTGAGTAATGATCCAGGAAACACTCTCGGCGTTCTGGATACGTTGTGAGAGACCCTGGCTCTTGCTCTTATCAAGCGTCCAGGTTCCGGCGAAGTTTGGCGCAGCAGCTTGCGCAGCCAGAGCCAACACCAGCGCGCCTGTCAGGCCAAAAGCGTACAGCAACTTTCTCATTCAAGATCTCCTTCGAATGTTTGTAATTTCGTATAGGGGTGGGCGAAGTCTATCAGACCACGTACGAAAAAACTGTCATGAACTGTAAAGATTTGTATAGAGAACGTAAAGGGAACTTTCTAAACGCGACTGCCGTACGAAGCGACGTGTTTGAGATTTCTTGTCATAAGCACACTGCGAGTGGTGTTTAGTCGCAGAGAGAGAGCGCAATCAATTTAACAAGCAGCAAGGAGAACTTCATGAAGTCAATCGTAAATAGGATGGTAGTAATTTTAATGGTCGCCGCACTGACAAGCGTTGTTGCGTTGGCCAAAGTGCATAAGCACAAGGTGACTTTCGAGAGCGACATCAAAGTTAATGGCACGCTCGTAAAGAAGGGCACCTATGATCTGAAATTCAACGACGAAACAGGCCAACTCTCGATCATCAAGAATGGCAAGACAGTCGCTGAAGCAATGGCGCGCGTCGAATCGCGTTCGAAGAAGGCCAATGATTTCCAGTTGAGATCGACCGTGAATGGCGATGAGCAGCAACTAACCGGTTTCACCTTTGGTGGATCTGACAAAGACGTCGTGATTACCAGCGGCGGAGCGTCAACCACGGGCAGCAGCAACTAAGATCTTAGTTTTGCCCAGTTCCCCCTGCGCCTCGAAACCATGTGGTTTCGAGGCGTAGTTGTTTTTTGAGGACAAAAAACACACAATGCATGCAAATGAAATACAGACGCTTTGGCAGAACTGGCTGGGAAGTCAGCGAGATGGGCTATGGCATGTGGGGCATGGCTGGGTGGTCCAACTCCAACGACCAGGAGTCGCTGCAATCGTTGCAGGCAGCGGTCGATCTCGGCTGCACGTTCTTCGACACTGCTTATGCTTACGGCAACGGTCGCAGTGAGAACCTGCTGGGCCAGACTGTTAGATCCAATCCCGGAAAGCGACTCTACACCGCCACAAAGATCCCGCCCAAAAATTTGCAGTGGCCCGCACTCGCTGACTCGACGTTGATGCAATCGTATCCGCCCGATCACGTCGAGGAATACGTGCACCGCAGCCTTGAGAATTCCGGGTTGGGCCAATTCGATCTGATGCAGTTCCACACCTGGAATGACGAATGGATGCGGGACGATCGCTGGTTCTACCGGCTCGACGACATGCGCAGTCAGAAACTGATCAACGCTATCGGGATCAGCATCAATCGTTGGGAACCGTGGAACGGTGTGCGCGCGGTACGGAGTGGCCAGCTTGATGCGGTGCAAGTGATCTACAACATCTTCGATCAAAATCCTGAAGACGACTTGTTTCCCGCGTGCCGTGAGATGGACGTGGCAGTGATTGCGCGTGTGCCTTTCGATGAGGGCACGTTGACGGGAACGTTGACGAAAGACAGCAAGTGGCCTGAGGGCGATTGGCGCAACACTTATTTCGTTCCCGAGAACCTGATTCCGAGTGTGGAGAGAGCTGACGCGGTGAAGAAGACGCTAGAGGAATGGAATCGAGAGCATTCGACGAAGATCACGATGCCGGAGCTCGCCTTGCGTTTCATCCTTGGTAATCCGGATGTGAGCACGATCATTCCGGGGATGAGGAAGTTGTCGCACGTGGAATCGAATATCGCCGCGAGTGATGCGGGGCCGCTGCCGGCAGAGTTGCAGGAAAAGGTGAAGGGCTTTCGTTGGGTGCGAAAGCCCGCGCCATGGTCGCAGTGATTTTCTGCGGCTCTCTGCGAATCTTTGCGATCTCTGCGTTAAGACAGTTTTCACCGCAGAGATCGCAGAGATACGCAGAGCCTCACAGAGAAAAGTCTAACTTTTCATCTCGAGTGTCTTCACCAGAAAGGCCCAGCGATCGGCGACCTCTTCGATGATCTTCGATGTTGGTTTGCCCGCGCCGTGGCCCGCCTTAGTCTCGATACGGATCAGTATCGGTGCGCTACCACCCTGCGCAGCCTGAAGCGCGGCCGCATACTTGAAACTATGTCCGGGCCAAACACGATCGTCGTGATCGGCGGTGGTGATCATTGTCGGTGGATATGACGTTCCGGGCTTAATGTTGTGCAGCGGTGAGTATGCGTACAAAGCTTTGAACTCATCCGGATTGTCTGACGAGCCGTAGTCGGAAACCCATGCCCAGCCAATCGTGAACTTCTGAAACCGCAGCATGTCCATCACACCCACCGATGGCAACGCGGCGCCAAACAGATCCGGCCTTTGGTTCAAAGCCGCGCCGACCAATAGTCCACCATTGCTGCCGCCGCCGATCGCGAGTTTCGGAGTCAACGTGTACTTGTAATCGATCAACCACTGCGCCGCGGCGATGAAGTCGTCAAAGACATTCTGTTTCTTGAGCTTCATACCGGCCTGGTGCCACTCTTCACCATACTCGCCGCCGCCGCGCAGATTCGGCTGCGCGTAAACGCCACCCATCTCCATCCATACAAGATTTCCGACTGAGAACGCCGGCGATAGCGAGACGTTGAAGCCGCCATAGCCGTACAGGTAAGTCGGGTTGTTGCCGTCGAGTTTCAGTCCCTTCTTGTGCGTGATGAACATCGGCACCTTCGTGCCGTCTTTGCCCTTGTAGAAGACCTGCTTCGTCTCATAGTCAGCGGGATTGAAATCGACCTTTGGCTGCCGGAAGACGGTGCTCTTGCCGGTGTTCATGTCATAGCGATAGATCGTTGTTGGCGTAGTGAAGCCGGTGAACGAGTAAAACGTTTCCTTGTCAGACGCTTTACCGTTAAAACCATCGGCGGACCCGATTCCCGGAAACGCAACTTCGTTCACTAGCTTGCCGGCGGTGTCGTAGATCTTTACCTGTGTGTAAGCGTCCTTCAGGTAATTCAGAATGAATTTGTTGTTTACGAAGGTGACGGTCTGAAGCGTTTCTTTGCTTTCAGGAACGACGACCTTCCAGTTGCTGCGGGCCGGATTGCTCGTGTCGATCTCGATGATCTTACCGCGGGGCGACTGCAAGTCTGTCTGAAACCAGAATCGTGGTCCATCGTTGGCGATGAAAGTGTAAGCAGCATCGAAGTCGTCGAGGAGCTTTACCACAGACGTCTCTTTTGTTTTGAGATCTTTGTAGTAGACGCGGGTCTTTACATCAGTACCCTCAAACACAGTGATGATCAGGTAGTTGCCGTCTTCAGTGACGTTGCCGCCGAGCAACCAATCCTTTTGATCGGGACGCTCGTAAACAAGCGCGTCCTCCGCTTGCGGCGTGCCGAGTTTGTGGAAGTAGATCTTCTGAAAGTAGTTCGTGGCCTTCAGCGCATCACTTTTCGGCTCATCGTAACGGCTGTAGAAAAACCCCTTGCCGTCGCGTGTCCAGGAGACGCCGGAAAACTTTACCCACTTGAGATGGTCTGAAAGATCTTTACTCGTTTCGACGTCGCGAACTTTCCACTCCTGCCAGTCGGATCCTGAAGCGGACAAGCTATACGCGAGCAGTTTGCCGTCCGGGCTGACTTGCGTTCCTGAAAGCGCGATAGTGCCATCGGTTGAGAGCGCATTCGGATCGAGGATCATTTGTGGCTGAGCATCGAGAGCCGTTACTGTGTAAAGCACAGCCTGGTTTTGCAAGCCACTGTTGCGTGTGTAGAAGTAGCGGTTCCCTTCCTTAAATGGGATTCCATACTTTTCATAATTCCACAGTTTGGTGAGCCGATCTTTGATGGCATTGCGCTCAGGAATCGAAGCGAGAAAACCAAAGGTCAACTTGTTTTCGGCTTCCACCCACGCCCGCGTTTCTTCGGAATCGAGATCTTCGAGCCAGCGATACGGATCGGCGACTTTCACACCATGATAGTTGTTGACTTGATCGCTCTTCCTCGCTGGAGGGTAATTGGTCGGTTTAATCATCTGCTGAGTCGCACCTGCTGCAAATAAACACACGACTAGAGCAAAGCGAATGGGTGGGTAAAAGGACATACGAACGCTCCCTTCTAAGGGCAACGAGTATAGCAGGGCCACAAAAAGGCACAAAAAGCACAAGCGAGCAGTGAACAGGTTCAAATCCCGCAAGCAACTGGTCAGGATTCCCTACGCTACTTCTACTACTTCACTTCTTTTGTGCTTTTTGTGCCTCTTTGTGGCTATTGCCTGCTTTGTGGCTGAGCGTGTATTGTGGCGCGCATTGAAAAGGAGTTTCTTCCCCTATGTACTTAGAACGTTCAGGATCATTTATGGCCGCGGTAGTGCTTGCCGTTGGCTTGGTAGTGGCCACCGTAATCGGTGGCTGGTTTTTCGTTAAAGGAAAACGCGGCGACCAATCGATTACCGTAACCGGCTCGGCGCGAAAGCGAATCAAGTCAGATCTCGTCATCTGGCGTTCGGCAATTTCGTATCAAGCGTCTGAGCTGTCTGAAGCTTACCGCTCGCTTTCAGAGGCCGTGCCGCGCGTAAAGGCTTACCTCGTGAGCAAGGGTATCGCCGAGAACCAGATCACCGTCTCTTCAATCTCTTCCCAAACCCTTCATGGCCGCAACAGCGACGGTATCGAAACCTCTGAAATCACCGGCTACTCACTGCGGCAGGAACTTTCCGTGCGTTCAAATGAGGTCGACAAGATCGGGCAGATCGCTCGTGAGGCGACGGAGTTAATCAACCAGGGAATACTGATCGAGTCCATGGCTCCGGAATACATCTACACGCAGCTCGGCGGGCTGAAGATCGAGATGCTGGCTGAAGCAGCGAAAGACGCGAAGGTCAGGGCGGAACAGATCGCGCAAAGCACAGGAAGTTCGATCGGCAGCGTACGGACAGCCCGTATGGGTGTATTGCAGATTACACCAGCAGATTCGAATGAGGTCTCCGACTCAGGGATGAACGACACGTCATCACTGGAGAAAGACATCACCGCGGTGGTGAATATCGGCTTCGCGGTTGATTAATCCACAGATTACACAGAATCTGTGTAATCTGTGGATAAAAGAGTTGACAACTCACCGGAGCATGCGCGAATCTAAGCCAACGCTTCGCCCCCGACGCGTTAAGGTTTTAAGTCGTCCTAAACTCTCCAGAAAAATTATGAAAATCAATACCCGTCTCGCTCTTTTTGTCGTCGCCCTCCTCTTTGCCGCGGTTGAGATGAAGGCGCAGGAGAATAATGCAGTTCGCCCGCGCGTCGTCGCGGCTGAGGCCGACTCCCCCAAAAAACCAGTGGTGCCCACTATTGAGGTCGAACCACAGAAAACGCTTTCTGGTCCGGTAACACACCTCACTCCTTCTGTGATTCAAGCTCGGATCTCCGAAGCCCGGCGCATGCTCAAGACACGGCCAGTGCCGACTGCCATGCCCGCAACGCAAATCGAGTTTGTGACCATTGCAGCACTCGATCGCGAGACTGCACGCACCCACTTCGTCACTCTTTCAAAGCAGACCTTTTTAACTAAAGGCGCCGAGCTCAATACGACGACTTCCGAAGGAACAAACGTCAACGTCCGCATACTGCGCGCCAATGGCGTCAACACCGCGCTCTCGATTTTCACCCCCGATGGTAAATCGCTCGCGCCGCTGACCATTCAATATCCGATTGAAAGAGGCGGGAAGTTTCTGGAGACTGCTTATTACACTTCCGCGCACCCGGCGCTGCTTTCGAAAGACCTGGTGCGATCAGGCCAATCGTACGTGCGCAATATGCTGGATCTCGCAGCGAAACGTTTGCGTGACAAAGGCGTCGCGATTTCTCCTGAGATCGTCGACGTTGCCGAGCGGCTGTGCGTCGTCGAACACGTCGATCACCAACGCTTCCGCGCGGAAAACCGTGCAGCGCTGTATGACGAGATCTATTCTTTGTTCGCTTTGAACGAGCTCGACACCTACCGTTTTTCAGTCAGTTCGGCGGGCGCCGGCGGCATGGTCCAGATGATTCCCTGGGCTTACAACCTCGAGCGCAGCCGCCATCCCGGGGTCGGTCTGATTCCTGACTTTGTAACGGGAATGCGAAATCACGCGAACGCGCTTCAGGCGATGCTGCTTTACATGCACGATACCTGGAATGATTTGACTGCGAACGATGAAGTGAGATACGCGCTGGGCGCGAAGATCGCAACACCGAGCGAATTGCTTGCGGCCGGTTACAACTCCAACGCAGCGAAGCTGCCGTTGTATCTGAGACGCGGAGGCGACGGCTGGCGCACACTCATCCCGCGCGAGACGCAGATGTATCTCCAGATCTACAAGTCGTTCGAGAGTCTGGTGCCAATCCAGTCGCGGAACGCGCCACAAGAAAGCACAAGCAGTACAAACTAATACAGCCACAAAAGGGCACAAAAAGCACAAAGGATGAAATGGGGATCACTTAAATACGTCCCTTCCTCTTTTGTGCTTTTTGTGCCTTTTTGTGGCTACATAACAGCTTCAGTTCGAGAAGAATCTGCGTACTGAAGTTTGTAGAGTTTCCAATAGAGACCGCGCTCAGCCAACAACTCCTGATGCGTGCCCTGCTCGCGAATCTCACCGTGATGCAGCACGATGATCCGGTCTGCATTCTGAATCGTCGAAAGCCTGTGCGCCACTACGATCGAGGTGCGATCGCGCATCACGCGTTCAATCGCGCGCTGGATTAACTGTTCCGTCTCTGTATCGATCGAGCTCGTCGCCTCGTCGAGTATCAACAGCGCCGGATCGAAAGCAAGCGCGCGTGCAAACGAGATGAGTTGCTTCTGGCCGACTGACAACCCTGCGCCACGCTCACGCACCTCTGCTTTATAGTCGTCCTTCAACCGGCGAATAAAACGATCGGCATGGACTTCCTGCGCTGCCCAACGCACGCGCTCCTCAGTAATATCTTCGCGGCCGAGACGAATGTTGCCTTCTATCGTTCCACTAAACAGAAAAACTTCCTGAAGCACCACCGCAAAGTTCTGCCGCAACGCCTTTAAGTCCCAATCACGCAGATCGACTCCATCGAGCAGAATCTTTCCACGTTGAATGTCGTAGAAACGCATCAACAGGTTGGTGATCGTCGTCTTGCCTGAACCGGTGTGTCCGACGAGTGCAATCGACTGTCCCGGCTCAACCGTAAACGACACATCTTTCAGCACCCAATCTTCGTCCTTGTAAGCAAACCACACGTTCTGAAATTCAATTCGGCCACGCGCTCGCTCGGCCTTGAGCGGCTTCTCGGGAGTCACGATTGCAATCGGCTGGTCGAGTGTCTTGAAGATGCGATGCGAAGCGATGACCGCGGCTTGCAGGACGCTGTACTTGTCCGAGATGTCGCGAATCGGCTGAAACAGCGATTGGGAATACTGAATAAAAGCCACCAGCGCGCCGAGCGTCAGCACCGTGTACTCCGGCGTGTTTTGCATTACGCGGTAACCGCCGTACCAGATAATCAGCGCCACACCGATTGCGCCGATGAGATCCACAAGCGGAAAGAAAACTGCGTAGTAAAAGATCGTGTCGATATTCGCTTTACGATATTCGTCGTTGATGCGATCAAACGTGCGCAGAGACTTTGCTTCAGCGTTGAAGATCTGGACCGTCTGCGCGCCCGCAAAATGTTCCTGCAAAAATGCGTTGATGCGCGCGATGCGCGTGCGCACCAGGTCGTAACCTTTGCGTGCGCCGCGCCGGAACCAGGTCGTCGCGGCGAATAGCATCGGCACCGTCAACAAACTGATAAGCGTGAGCTTCACGTCCATCCACAACATCACGGAGATGATCGCGACGATCATCACCAGATCGCCGAGCAGATCCGTCACACCTTCGGTGAACAACTGATTGAGCGCGTTGACGTCGGTGGTCAAACGGGTCATGATGCGGCCGACGGGGTTGCGATCGTAGTACGCAACTTCCTGATGCTGGAGTTTGTCGTAAACTTCTTTTCTTATGTCGAACATCGCGTACTGTCCGACACTGTTAACGAGGATCGCCTGAAAGTAAGAGAAGATGAGGCGCAGTAGCTGTGTGCCGAGAAACAAGCCCACGAGCAACATCAGACCATCGGTCTTGCGCGGCAGGATGTGCCAGTCGATCGCGTACTGTGTGAACTTTGGTTGCAACACGCCGAGCAGATTCAGCGCGAGAGTCAGCAACAGGGCCGGTACGAGCAGGCGCACGTAAGGCTTCAGGTATCTAAGCAGCCGCCGCGCCACCTGAAAGTCGTAAGTCTTTCCGATCGCCTCTTCTTCGTGAAACTGTTTTACTGCCGTTGACATCTATTCCTATTTCTATCCACAGATTACGCAGATTAAGTTGCTGCCAGTTCCTCTTCCAACAACTGCCGTTCATATAAATCCGCATACTCACCGCCGAGCGCGAGCAGCTCGTCGTGAGTTCCCTGCTCGACGATGCGCCCCTCATCCAACACGCAAATCGTATCGGCCTCACGCACTGTCGAGATCCGGTGCGAGACGATCACGCTGGTGCGATCGCGCATCACACCGCGAAGTTGCCCCAAAATCTTTTCTTCGGTATACGTATCAACTGACGATAACGCATCGTCGAGAATCAGAATCTTCGGCTCACGTAAAACCGCCCGCGCGATCGCAGTGCGTTGCTTTTGCCCGCCCGAGAGCGTGATCCCTCGCTCGCCGACGAG
Source organism: uncultured Acidobacteriota bacterium (assembly GCA_963826255.1). GTDB lineage: Bacteria > Acidobacteriota > Blastocatellia > Pyrinomonadales > Pyrinomonadaceae > PSRF01. Next base: position 1,035,137 of record CAWGWK010000002.1, on the reverse strand, counting down.
CGCTTCGAAGCGATCCGGAAATCCAGCAATGTCTTCAGACAAGCCCGCGATCTCCGCCGCCCACTCGACATCCGCCTGCTCCGCTTTCTCGACGCCAAAAGCGATGTTTCCCTTGACCGAGTCGCTGAACAAAAACGTCTCCTGCGGTACGTACCCAATACTCGAACGCAGTTGCGCGAGTGGATATTCCTTGATGGGCACGCCGTCGATGAACAGCGTGTTGTCCGGAGCTTCGACCAAGCGCGGAATGAGATTGGCGATCGTTGACTTTCCACTTCCGGTCCGGCCGACAAAAGCAATAGTGTGACCTTCGGGGATCGTGAGATTCACATCTTTAAGCACAGGCGTCTCAGTTTGGTGATACTTAAACGTCAGATCACGAAACTCGATCTTTCCTTTGATCGGCGGCTGTTCAACGACGCCGGGTTCGTCGGCGATCAAAGGTTCGATCCGCAGGATCGCGTTAAGCCGCTTCAAGCTCGCCGTGCCTCGCTGGTAAAGATTCACAACGTATCCGAGCGCGATCAAAGGCCAAATCAGGCGCGTCAGATAGAGATTGAACATCGTGAACTCTCCAACCGAGATCTCTCCCCGCACTGCGAGCGGCACACCAGCCCAGATTATCAACACGAAGCCGATCCCAATCAGAAACGTCATCAATGGCCGCATCAACGCATCGATTCGCACGAGTCCAAGATTGCGTTCGGCGTATTCGCGATTAAGACTACTGAACGCCGCCATCTCGGCTTCTTCCTGCGCGTATGCGCGCACGACGCGCACACCCGTAAAGTTCTCCTGTGCCCGCGCCGTGATTTGCGCAAAGAAGTCCTGGATCTTCTCGAAGCGCGTGTGCACCTGCTGGCCAAAAAATTTAACCGTCAAAGACACGAGCGGCATCGTCACGAAGAGCAACAGCGTCAACCACCAGTTGAGCATGAACATCAGCGGCAGCACGAGTATCACGACAAACACGGTCTGCAACGTGTACATGATCATTGGTCCAGCGAGTTGCCTGACCGCGGAGAGATCGTTCGTCGCGCGCGCCATTAAATCGCCGATACGATGTTCGTGATAGAACGAGAGCGGCTGATTGACGAGGTGCGCGTAAAACTCCTTCCGTATGTCGTATTCGATGTTGCGCGAGATGCCGATCAGAATGCGGCGTTGCAGAAAGAGGAACGTGCCACTGATGAGACTTGCAGCAATGACCTTAGCGGCCGAGACGGTGAGTTTCGACCATGACACTTCGTTCCAGTTCGCGTCGATTGCCTGGCCAACGATGAGCGGAATGAAGAGGCCGGCGACCACGCTGGCGAAGATGCAGGCTATGCCGAGAGTGAGTTGCGGTTTGTAATTACGAAAATAGAGCGCAAATTTTCTTAAATCTTCCACAAGGGGATAATAGCAAACCGCGATTACACCGATAAACGAAGATAGGTGCTGATTGCAGTAGCTGCGAGTTTCTCTTGAGAATCGAAGAGTTCTGCGGAAACAGTGATGACTCTTTTGCCGGCTCGCACGACTCGTGCTGACGCCCGGACGGAACCTTCACTCACGGGCCTGAGATAATGAATCGTGAGATCGACTGTAATCGAGCTTTCGTTTTCAGCGAGCATTGGCACGATCGCAAATGCCATCGCTGAGTTGATCAGCGCCGCGACGGCGCCGCCGTGTGCGATTCCGCCGTTTCGCTTTAGCTCGTCCCGGATCTTCATTGAGAGCACTGCATGTCCGGGCTCGAGCGATTCCACCTCAATGCCAAGCAGTTTGGCAAAGGGAACGTCATCCAGTGTCATGAACGAAAACTCTCTCCGGGGTTCGTTGGCTCAACAATCACGGCGGTGCCATAAGCCAAAACCTCTGTGACGCCCTGCGAAATTTCCGTGGTGTCGTAGCGCGCGCCGATAACAGCATTAGCGCCGACCTCGGTCGCGTGCTGAATCATGATCTCGAAAGCGTCTGCGCGTGTTTGTTCACAGAGGTTAGTCCACACAGTGATATTGCCGCCGACGATCGTCTGCATCGTCGCTCCGATCGTGGCGAAGATGTTTCTCGATCGCACCACGATGCCGCGTACGACCCCGAGGTTCTGTACGATGCGATAATTCGGCAACTCGAAGGCGGTCGTCACCATTTGATGTGACACCGAATAGCGCGGCGGGCTCACCGGGTACGGAACGCGTTGCTGCATTGAATCTGAACTCATCTTTTCTGCCTTTTTGCTGCTACTTTGGGTATGTAGAGAAACTGTTGCAGGTCGCAGCGAGTGTCTTTATCAAACACTACGCCTTCCTGTTCGAGCATAAGCTGTTGTTTGTTGTGCGGCAGAACAACCCTGCCGGTCGAACATTTTCCTTGCGCATTGATCACGCGATGCCACGGCGTGCCGTCCGGTGATGAATGCATGCAAAAGCCCACCGTCCGCGGCGTGTAACCTTCACCGAGCAGCTCAGCGATCTGGCCGTACGTCATGACCCGACCGGACGGAATGCGCCGGACGATTGCGTAAACGCGCTCACGATACTTTGGGTTCTCTTGTTTCGTCACTCAAGCGTTCGCAGCACGACTCGCGCGGGCGCGCCGTCGCCTTTGTTGCTTCTTAAACGTAACGGCAGGCAGATCAGTTCATATTTACCCGCGGGAATGTCGCTGAGATTCAAGCCTTCGAGAATGATCACGCCGTGCGAGAGCAGTGCATGATGTGTTTCGTGATCGTGCTCGCTAAACTTCTCGATCGAGAGATAGTCAATGCCGATCAGTTTCGTTCCCAGTTGGACCAGCTTTCGCGCGGCGTCGATATCGAGATAAGTAAAATCAGTGCGGAACGCTGGTTTAGGTTCGTTCCAGAACGCGGAGTTGCGTGTTTTGAAAAGTACGCGCGTGGTTCCCGGAGCGCAGTGGGCCATGACCAACTCTTCATCGATCTCACGACGCTCTTCAGGAACTTCGATCACTTGAGCTTCGCCGATCAAAACGTCAAGCGCCAGTGTTTCGACCTTCGCGGCGCCTTCGATGAAATGTGCGGGAGCGTCAACATGAGTTCCGGTGTGCGCACCAAAGTTCAACATCGAAACATTCGCACCATCTCCGTTAGACAAACTTTGCCAGTCGCGAATCTGAATTTCGGGATCGCCGGGCCACGTTGGTAAGTCGTTGGAAAGAGGAACAGTCACGTCGTAAATCGGCATCGGCGGATAGTATATACTGGAAACTACATGAACAGTCTCTTTCGACTCGCCGCATCGAGCTACTTAAACTCCGCGCCACTAATTTGGAGTTTTCTCTACGGACCACATCGCGGTCGTATTGATTTTGTCGAAGCAGTGCCGGCGCGTTGCGCGGAGTTGCTGGCTGACGCGGCGGTCGAGGGCGCACTCGTGCCGGTGATTGAATACCAACGCATTGCGTGTGGCTTGCTGGTGCCGAATGTTTGTGTCGGCTCGCAAAAAGAAGTGCTGAGCGTCGTGCTCGTCTCAAAGAATAAGCGTCTAGAAGATATCGGCAGCGTTGCTCTGGACGAATCATCACGCACCTCCGCTACCCTCGTGAAAGTGATCTTCAGAGAATTTTTGCGGCACGAGCCCGAGTGGACCACCCGTGCGCCGAAGATCGAACAGATGCTCGAGAAGAACGATGCAGCGTTGATCATCGGCGATCCTGGAATGACGTTTCAGAGACAGGGGCTGAACGTTTGGGACATGGCGAGCCTGTGGCGGGAGCACACCGGGCTGGGGTTCGTCTTTGCGATGTGGATGGTGCGCGACGAAGTGATCGAACGCGCGCGGCTGGTTGACTTTGCAGGCGCACGCGATGAAGGAGTCGCTCACATCGAAGAGATTGTGCGTTATTATCAGGACAAGATTCCGATGAGAGTTGAGGAACTGAGAAACTACCTGACTGAAAACATCGTTTTCAATGTAGACGAGTCGATGGAAAACGGTTTGCGACTCTATTTTGAGCTGGCGTTCAAGCATGGATTGATCGAACGCGTGAAGCCGTTGCGGTTTATCTGATATGAAGAAAGTCTCACGCAAAGGCGCAAAGGTGCGAAGGAAAAACCTTGAATTCTCTGCTTTGCACCTTTGCGCCTTTGCGTGAGAAACTTTCGTTGAACCTATGTCTTCCACGAATATTCAACCGATTCTCGATCGCGTGCTTGCTGGAGAGCGCATGTCAGTCGAAGAATGCACGCTCCTGCTCGAGTCGCACGACATCGCGCGGATGGGTGTCGCCGCTGACGAAATACGCGCCCATCGGCACCCTGACAACATCGTCACCTACATCATCGATCGCAACATCAACTACACGAACGTCTGCAACGTCGTCTGCACGTTCTGCGCGTTCTATCGACGTCCCGGTGCACCCGACACTTACGTCCGCACCTTCGAAGAGATTTGCGAAAAGATCGACGAGACGATCGCACTCGGCGGCACAGGTGTGTTGATGCAGGGCGGTCTGCACCCTGACTTTGGTATCGAGTGGTACGAAGATCTGCTGCGGTCTTTACGCGAGAAGTATCACGGCTTTCAGTTGCACTGTTTCTCACCACCGGAAATTCACAACATCCACCTGATCTCGAAACTTGATTACGAGACGATCATGGCGCGATTGAAAGCAGCCGGACTCTACAGCCTGCCGGGCGGAGGCGCGGAGATTCTCGATGACGAAGTGCGCAAACGAGTCGCAACTAAATGCACGACTGATGAATGGTTGGACGTGATGCGCGCGGTCCATCGCGTCGGACTACGCTCGACGGCGACGATGATGTTTGGTATTGGCGATCGTATCGAACACCGCGTGAGGCATTTGCAGCGCGTTCGGGATCTACAGGATGAAACCGGCGGGTTCACCGCGTTCATCCCCTGGACCTTCCAACGTGAGAACACGGCGCTCGGACGCAGGATCAAAGATGAGCCGACGGGTGTCGATTACCTGAAGATGCTTGCGGTCTCTCGTCTGTTTCTCGACAACATCGAGAACTTCCAGTCGTCGTGGTTAACACAAGGCCTGCGGCTCGGACAGGTTGCGCTTCGTTTCGGAGCAAACGACATGGGCTCGATCATGATCGAGGAGAATGTCGTGTCGGCCGCCGGCGCTAACAACCGTGCGGATGAGAAGATGCTTCAGTTCTTGATTCGTGAGGCAGGCTTCATCCCCCAGCAGCGCGACATCCTCTACAAACACGTAAATAGAACCACGGATTTCACGGAAAAGACGGATTTAGCATTATCCGTGTAGATCCGGTTTAAAGATCCGTGTTATCCGTGGCTTAAGTCACCGCGAAATCGAACTGCTCCTGATGAATCCCGGGATCGCTCGTGATGTCGATTGGGCCAAGGTAGTCTTCAATCTCCACCATCACATCGCGTTCGCTCGAACGTAGCGCTTTCGCTACATCCGGATTGATCCGCAGCGTGACTTGCTGGTTATCCTTGTCGCCGTTAATTCCCTTCGCCAAACGCCGCGCTTCTTCAAGCAATTCATAACAGATCGTTTGCGGCGATTTGATCAGTCCTGCGCCCTGACAATACTGACAAGGCGAACAGAGCGTTCTCTCCAGCGACTGCTTCACGCGCTTGCGCGTCATGATCACCAAACCAAAATCATTGAACGAAAGCACCTTGGTGGGTGACTTGTCGTTGCGCAAAGCTTCCTGAAGCGCCTGCATGACTCGCTGGCGATTACGACGCTCTTCCATGTCGATCAAATCGAGCACGATGATGCCACCGAGATCACGAAGGCGAATTTGCCTGACGATTTCATCGACAGCTTCGAGGTTTGTGCGCGTGATCGTATCTTCGAGACGGCCGCTGCCACGCCCGACAAACTTGCCGGTGTTGACATCGATCGCCACCAACGCTTCCGTCTGGTTGATCACCAGATAACCGCCGGACTTCAGCCATACACGTGGCTTGATCGCTTTATCGATCTCCACCTGCACGCCGTAAGCCTCGAGAATCGGTTGCTCCTTCGTGTAAAGCTTGACGCGCTTCACCAGGCGAGGCTGAATGCGATTGATAAACTCAACTATCGCCTGGTATTCCTCCTCTGAATCGACGCGGATCGATTCGAAGTCGTCCGATAACTGATCGCGCAGCAGCCGCTGGACCAGATCGAGGTCGCGATGGACCAGCGATGGCGCCTTCGACTTTTCAGCCGCGCCTCTGATGTCGAGCCAGGTGCGAACGAGATAGCGAACGTCTTCACGCAGATCTTTATCGCTGATGCCGACGCCGGCGGTGCGCACGATAAAACCACCGGAAGGTATGTCTTCTTCAGCACGGATGGCTTGTATCAACTTCCGCAGGCGATGGCGTTCGCTGTCTGACTCGATCTTTCGGGACACGCCAACGTGTTCCACGGTCGGCATGTAAACGAGAAACCTTCCGGGCAACGCGATGTGGGAAGTAATGCGCGCGCCTTTTTTAGCAATCGGTTCTTTTGCGATCTGGACCAGTATTTCCTGGCCCTCGCTCAATAGATCCGTGATTGCCGGTTGATGTCGCTCGCGGCGACTCTGATTACGATAGTTGCGCTGATCGCGTTGTCCACGCGGCTCGCGCTGTTCGCGCTGGCGGGGAGGACGTGTGTTCGACTCAGCAGCAGGCGGCGGCGCAACAATTTCTTCCGGTGGTTCCACGAACTGAATCTGCTCGATCTCATCATCCTGGCCATCTGACTGGTTGGCTGACTGGTTGGCTGACTGGCTGGCTGTCTGGCCTGCGCCGTCAGGTTCTGCGGTCCCGGGCCTGTTCTTTCCCGGACGGCGTCTTCTTCTTCCGCCACGGCGCGTGGCAAACTCACCACGTGACTGACCTTCAACCAGACGTGCTTCAGAGTCACCGTATGCAGGCATCGATTCTGAAGTCTCAGCCTCATCAGCGTTGGCGGCCCGCTTCTTCGAAGACTTCTTACTTGCTTTTTTCTTCGACGGACTACTCTTGGTTGCTGCTTTAGCAGAACGTTTCTTAGCGGCAGCGGGTGTTTTGCGTGCGCGCTTACCAGCTTGCTTTTCCACGACCTCTGGCGCGCCGACTTCTTCCTCGTCGTCGCTCACGCGTTCAAAGCTGACGTTGCGCATCGTTTCGGATGCAACATCGTTGACAAAACTCGAGACGTGGGCCTCGCGGGGTGGCCGTTCTTCGCGGCTCGGTTCCACGTCAGTGTCGCTGTCATCGATTCGTTCGAACTCGTCGCTCCCCAATCCAGCGGAAAGGAGTGAACCGACTTCAGCGCTGCGGAAGTCGTCTTCCTGCATGTTGAACTCGACGGCGTGAATCTGATCGAAGAGGCGCTCCTGAAGGCGCGCGTCCTTGAACATCTCGCCATTCGCCGCCGTCTCTTCCTCATCGACGATTCGCTCGATTGAAGGATCGCCCGCTACAAACGGTGTGTCGGGTATCTCGAATCGTGGCTCAGCTCGAGGTGTGGTTGGCGAGATCTCGTCCGGTTTTTCCCAGCGCCCGCGACGCCGGCCGCGCCGGCCCCGACGGCGCGCACTCTCCGGCGACTCTGAAACTTCTTCAGGTGCGGCAGTCTCCTGCTCCTCCCGCTCCTCCTGCAAAGGCTCGACTCGTTCCTGGACCGCCTCGATCTGCTGTTCGCGTTCGACGCGTTTCAGAGCGAGCTCTTCAGCTGCCGCGTGTTCGACGTCAGGAGCGCCCTTCTTCGTCTTATCAATTACGATTCTTTCAAACTCTTCCTCTTCATCGAAGAAGTCAGAAACGTAGAGGAAAGCATCGCGTTCCAGTCCGATATCGACGAAGGCGGACTGCATTCCGGGCAAGACGCGCATGACGCGTCCCTTGTAGATGTTGCCGACGATTCCCTGATGTTGTTCTCCACGTTCAATGTAGAACTCAGTGACTCTGTCGTCTTCAATGATCGCAATTTTCTTCTCGCGTCCGTTGACGCTAACAATTAGTTGTTTTGCCATTACCAGCCTTCTCTAAAATGTTGGGTGATGCGGATTGGGCCGGGACGGAATTGCGGTGAAAACAATTCTCGACTGGCCGAATGTGGGTGATCCTGGTGTGGCGCCGTGAATGGCGCACAGTTTTGGTCGTCTGCGGATCGGGGTCCACAACACGACCGAAATCTCTTTCTTTCAACAGAAAACCTGACTAGCCGCCGGGCGAGTGGGCCGGAGATCCTGTGACAGGGAGCATGCTGTGCTCTAAACCTGTTCGATCTGCGGCGGCTGCAACGAGTTAATCTAAACCGTCACATAGACGATCATAAAAACGGGCCTCGCCTGGTTGTGCTGGAAGCACTCCAACGCTTCCATGCACTCTTTTAGTCTTATATGGACCTAAGCGCCTGAAAAAGCGGGCGGCGGGCTGAGCGGAGTATAACTCAGATACCGCAATTCCGCGAACTATCGCTCGCGGTTCGGACCTTTGTACTTCGGCAACGACTCGACAATGTAGTCAAAACCGAGCCACAAACTCCAGCTGTGATGATAAAAAGCGACCGGAAATATCAGCGCCATTACGAAGAGTACGATCAGGACACTCTCATAATTCGCGCCAATAATTAGCAGGCAGAAGAAACAGACGAGGAGAATAACGAGCTCCGTCGTGACGACGTTTGCGAGAATCGCGCCCACAAAAAAGCCGTCCTCACGCTTGAAAAGCGAGAGGCAGTGTGGACAGTGATGCCGGATGTGAAACGGGGAGGTGACGATCTTCGATTCGCCACATGCGGGACAACGCAGTCTCAAACAACGACGCAGTACCTTTTTAATCTTTTCAATATCTGTTTTCACGTAAGTGCTATATGTTAACGCCAAAAGTCAGTTAGCCACAAAGAGGCACAAACTGCACAAAACGATGAATGGCCTTTAAATACTTTATTTTGTGCCTTTTGTGCTTCTTTGTGGCCAACTCAGCCACCTAACTTCACATAACGATCGAACCAGCTAACTGTCCGCTCCAGCGCATCCAGGCGATGCTTCGGCTCTCGCAGGCCGTGGCCCTCGCGTGGATAGCGAACGAAAACTGTCTCCACACCGCGTCGCTTCAGCGCCATGTACATCTCTTCGGCCTGTGTGATGTGAACGTCGTTGTCGTTTTCTCCGTGGAGGAAGAGTGTTGGAGTTTGCACCTGCCGCACGTACCGGAGTGGTGACCATTGCCACAGCACGTCGAAGTTGTCCCATGGGAAACCGCCAAACTCCGCGTGAATCAGGTCCTGGTAGAGCGAGGTCGAGTAAAAGCTGATCAGGTTACTGAGACTGGCGACTGCTACGGCGCCTCTGAATCGCGGCGTCTGCGTGATAATCCAGTTGGTCATGAACCCGCCGTAGCTGCCACCGGTTACTCCCATGCGCTCAGGATCAACCCACGAATTTTTGCGCAGCACTTCATCAACGCCGAACATCAAGTCGCGATAGTCACCACCGCCCCACTCGTTGATCGTGCCATCGGAAAACTTTTGACCATAGCCGCTCGAACCGCGCGGATTCAGATAGAGCACGGCATAACCGCGCGCAACGTAAACCTGGAATGCCGGATTGAACGACCAGCCGTACATTCCGTGCGGGCCGCCGTGAATGCTCAGAATCAAAGGACACTTGCGCTCGCTGGCGCAGCCGGACGGTCGCATCAACCATCCTTGAATTTGCGTGCCGTCGAAACTGGGGAAATTGATTTCCTCGGGAAGCGTGAGTCGCAGAGATCGCATTAGCGAGTCGTTGTGCCCGCTCAACCTGCGCAACGGCACGATACTGCCCAGGCCGGTCCAAACTTCACTCGGACGCAACGCGTTTCCCATCGTCATGACGAATGGGGCAGAGACTTCAACAGCATTTCCACGGTTGATCGTTTGTTGCCTGCTACTAAAACTGAAATTCGTAATCTGAAACGGCTGCGCGAGCGCGAGGCCCGAGTTTGTCTCGGTGCGTATCTTCGAGTTTTGATTATCAAATCCGCCGGCCAGGTGCCCATCGAGTACGAATAACGAAAATCTGCTGACTCTTCCGCCATCAATACCCGTCTTGAAGATAGTGGTGTAACCGCGATCGCCGGCGAGATACATGATCGAGCGGCCATCGGGCGTCCACTGCGGATCGCGTACTCGCCGGTCCTGCTCAGTTGCGAGTTCCTTGCCGGATCCTCCGCTGGCGGGAATGACCCAGAGATGTGTGTCTTCCGCGACGCTGTCGATCGTAGTTATGTCACGTTTGGTTGCGGTGTAAGCAATCGATCTTCCGTCAGGAGACCAGACAGGATCGTATTCACATCCTTTGGTTTGAGTGAGTTGTCGTGTTTGTCCGCCGAGATCAACCGCGAAGATGTCCGAGTTGTTATTTGCATCCGGATCGGGTTCGCGGTTCGACAGGAAAAGAATCTCATCGCCGCGCGGACTGAAGCCGACTGCGTGATCGTAAAACAGTCCTGACGTCAGTTGCTGTGGTACTGGTCTGTCGATGTTGACCACCCAGACGTGTGTGCGTCGATTGTCTGAGAACGACGTGCGCGACTTGTAGCGTATGCGATCGATGACGCGCGGATCGTCACCTTTGCGTGCCGATGAGGGTGGTTCCGGTGTTTCGGCTTTGGCTGAGATGTAAGCGATCCGGCGAGAGTCGGGCGACCACGAGAAAGACTCGCCGGCGTAAGGGATAAAGAAGTTTGTTGACGTGATGGGGGTGAGAAAGCGTGGCTCGGGTTTGTCGAGTTTGACGATCCAGAGTCCGTCCTGGTCGTCGTGGCGCGAGAGAAATGCGATCGAATTGCTGTCGGGAGACCAGCGCGGATTTGTCGTATTCCAACCGGAGGGCAATAAGGCCCGTGGTGTGGAACGAATGTCTGACCACTCGACATAAGGCGCGGGCCGGCGTGGAGTCGGTATGGGATTGGGAAACGAATACGACTCGAGGCTTGGGCGCACAAGCCACAGGCTGCTAACGGATTTATCATCATCGACACTCGAGACGGTATAGACCACCCACTGCCCATTCGGTGAGATCTGCGCATCAGTAACATTGGACACGCGCAGAATATCCGCCGCCCTCATCGCTTGCCGCACCTGCGCTCCGCATGGGAACGCTACGAGCGCAAGTATCAAAAAAGGATTTCTCACGCAAAGGCGCAAAGGCGCAAAGGAAAACCATGGCCCATCTTTGCGCCTTTGCGCCTTTGCGAGGGAAACTCTCTTATTCCTCCAATCGATTGACCACTCTTTGTATGCCATTCTTCATTAACTCCACGTTGAAATTTAAGAGCAATCCAAGATGCAGATCCATTAACCGCAGGTATGTTGCCAGTTGTTTTCGGTGAATCGCGGCAAGTGCGTCAACGGATTTGATCTCAACAACTACTTTGTCTGCGGCGATCAGGTCAACGCGGAAACCAATTTCAAGTTTCACTTCCTCATAGTAGACAGGAAGACCGACTTGTTGAACAACTGGTAACCCTCTCTTTTGTAGCTCATAACTGAGTGTTGCCTCATAGACCGACTCCAACAGCCCTGGTCCAAGAGTTTTATGGATTTTGAATGCGGCACCCACGATTATCGTGGCTATCTGATTTTCAGTCATGTGAGGAACTCCTTTGTGAGGTAAAGAACGCCTGATCTTAGATCATGGCGAAGCCTTCGGAGAAGCAGCGGGTGTGGCTTTTGGATCGGTGACCTTGAGGCTGTTGCGGATGAGATCCCAGGCGGGTGCGAGTTGTTTTGTTTCCCTGTCCGGCCCGAAGATGGTCAGCACCGCCACGCGCTGTCCGACCACCGCCCAGTAAATCTTTGCAGCTCCAGGATCGCCTCCCAACGAAGCGCTTATGTTCACGCCATCCGCCTTCACTCCACCAATCTCGGAAACAGCAGATGATTGTTCCGGCTTCGCTCCCATCGAGACGAACTGTTTCGCTGTCGCCGCAATGTAAGGATCGATGAAAGCCTTCTTCGCGTCCGGCAACTTCTCCTCCGAGACGCGGCCCTTGTGCACAAAGATCCTGATTTGCGAGTCGCTATTAGGCTTTGCCAAAGTGAACTGCTGCGCATCGTTGTTGCTGTCGTCCTGCACCGTCCAACCCTCAGGATAGTCGAATGAAAGATTGTCTTTGGTGAAGGTCTTTGAGGTTTGTGCGGTTGCAAGCATGCAGGCAGCAAAGAAGATCGCTGCGAGAGTGGAAATTCGTGTCATACGTCCTCCAAAAGAATTCAACGGAGTAACTGCAACTGTTCCTTCAGCAGATCCCAAACTTGTCGCACATGCTTTTCCGTCGTGCGAATGTTTCCGATGGACAGCCGCAAGGTAAGCTTATCGTTCAGGCGTGTGTGTGAAAGCAACGCGCGGCCGCTCGCGTTGATACCATGCATGATCGCTTCGTTGATCGCGTCGAGATCGGGTTCGCCTTTTGGACACGCCCTGAAACAGACCAAAGCGAGCGGCAAGGGAGCCAGCACTTCCCAATCAGGCGACTCTTCGATCCACGACGCAAACAATCGCGCGAGACGGCAGTGCTCGCGTATGCGCGCAGCCAAACCTTCGTGGCCGAAGTAACGCATAACCATCCACAACTTCAGTGCGCGGAAACGTCGCCCGAGTTGAATGCCGTAGTCTGATCCGCTGCGAACCTTTTCCTGTTCGGGAGTGCGGAGATATTCCGGTACGAGCGAGAATGCGCGCTTGAGCAGGTCCATGTGCCGGCAGTAAAGCACCGAGAGATCGAACGGAGTGAAAAGCCACTTGTGCGGATTCGTAACAAGCGAGTCAGCGCGCTCGCAACCTGCGAGGATGTGTCGGAACTCAGGCACGATTGCCGCCGAACCTGCATAAGCAGCGTCGACGTGCAACCACATCGCGTGTTCCTCTCCGATCGGGATGATCTCAGGCACCGGATCGATGCTCGACGTCGAAGTCGTTCCGACAGTTGCGACGATACAGAATGGTAGATAACCGTTTCGCTTGTCTTCTTCGATGGCTGCCGCAAGGGCTCGCACGTCCATGCGAAACTCTGAGTCAGTCGGAATCTTGCGCAGGCCACGTTGGCCCAATCCGAGCGTGATTACAGCTTTTTCGATCGACGAATGCGCCTGTTCTGAAACATAAACACGCAGTAACGGAAGATCGGTACGCCCGCTCATCCCCTCTTCGCGAATGCGTTGCTCAACACCTTCGCGCGCGGCTGCTATCGCGTGCAGGCTGGAGACGGATGCAGTGTCGTAGATGATTCCCAGCATGCCCGGGTCGAGCCCCATCATTTGCCGCAACCAATCGAGCACGACCTCTTCGAGTTCTGTTGAAGCGGGTGAAGTACGCCAGAGCATCGCCTTGTTGTCGAAGGCGGCGGTCAACAATTCACCGAAGATCCCGGGTGCGGAAGTGGAAGTAGCGAAGTAGGCAAAGAAAGATGGGTGACTCCAGTGAGTCAACGCCGGCACGATCAATCGATCCACGTCCTCAATGATCCGTTCCATCGGTTCGCCGTGAGTTGGCGGCACGGAAGGCAGTTGTGCCTTTAACTCGCCAGGCTCCATGGCGGCGAGTACCGGACGCTCGTCGATGTTTTGGAAGTAATCGGCGATCCAATCGATGAGATCATGACCGATACGACGGAAGTCCTCTCGGCTCATGTCGCCCAGATCGGGCGCCAGGTGGGGCTTGGGGCTATTCACGGCGCCCCCATCTTACAGGCATTCATCCGCAGATTACACAGATTCACACGTATCGATTTGTGTAATCTGTGCAATCTGTGGATGATCTTCTCGTCTCCGCACTCGACAGGTTCTTCGAAATCGCTATAATTCGCTGATTAGCCTGATCCGCTCGTCAAAATCTAATCGCCGTTTGTGAGGACCAAATGAAACGCACTCTACTAGCGCTTTTATTGATTACCACTCTATTCGTTAGCTTCGCCTGTGAACGTCGCGGAGATGTATCAAGCGGAGGGGCTAGCGGGACCATCCTGGTCGGATACTACGGCGATCTTTCCGGCCGCACCTCCAGCTTTGGTCAATCGACCAAAAACGGGGTTGAAATGGCCGCTGACGAAATCAACAAGGCAGGCGGAATTAACGGCCGGCAGATCCAGATCATCACGGAAGACGATCAGGGTGAACCGAACAAGGCCGCGACTGTGGTCACCAAGCTCATCAATCAGGACAAAGTCCAGGCGCTGCTCGGAGAAGTAGCATCGTCAAACAGTTTGGCCGCTGCGCCGAAAGCGCAGGAAGCAAAGGTGCCGATGATTTCGCCGTCGTCAACCAATCCGGCTGTAACACAGGTCGGTGATTACATCTTCCGCGTCTGTTTTATCGATCCATTTCAAGGCGAGGTGATGGCCAGGTTTGCCGCCAACAACTTGAAAGCGAAGCGCGCCGCAATCCTTTACGACTTCAACTCAGACTACAGCCGCGGGCTGTACCAATTTTTCAAACGAAGTTTCACAAGCCTCGGCGGTCAGATTGTTTCCGAGCAGTCCTACACTCAGGGCGATCGCGATTTCAGTGGCCAGTTGACCGCCGTCCGCTCTGCGAACCCGGATGTGATTTATGTGCCGGGGTACTACGGTGAAGTCGGCGTAATTGCCAATCAAACAAAACAGCTCGGAATCAAAGCGCCCTTGCTTGGCGGCGATGGCTGGGACGCGCCACAACTTTGGGAACTGGGCGGCGCCTCTCTGAATGGCAACTACATTTCCAACCATTACTCCGTCGATGATCCATCACCTGCAATTCAAAAGTTCGTAGCGGACTACAAGGGCCGTTTCAATATCCTGCCTGACGCACTGGCAGCACTCGGCTACGATTCGATGAAAGTGCTCGCGGATGCCATCAAGCGAGCTGGAACCACCGAAAACGTGAAGCTGCGTGACGCGATTGCGCAAACTAAAAACTTCCCGGGCGTGACCGGTCTAATTACTATCGATCAGGATCGCAATGCAGTTAAACCCGCCGTGGTTTTAAAACTTCAAGACTCAAAATTCGTCTACGAGACCACGATCTCTCCGGAAGGCTCGGCGCCGGTTGCGACCTCTGCCGCTTCGCCTGCGGCACCAGCAGTCAGTCCTGCAACAGCGAAATAGGCGAGCGCCACTTCTATGGACACTTTTGTTCAGCAACTGATTAATGGGCTCAATATCGGTGCGATCTATGCCCTGATTGCTCTCGGGTACACGATGGTGTACGGCATTCTCAGGTTGATCAATTTCGCCCATGGCGACGTCTACATGGTAGGCGCGTTTGCCGGTTATTTTCTTGCTTTGAGCTTGGGCCTGGCTTCCGCACCATCGCTTATTTCCCTGGGTATAATTCTGGTGGGATCGATGATCATTGCCGGGGTGGTCGGGGTGATTATTGAGCGCTTCGCTTACAGGCCGGTGCGAAAGTATTCGCGCATGACAACGCTGATTATGGCGATCGGCGTTTCGCTTTTGATCGAGAACCTGTTCGTCGCGCGCATCGGTGCTGCGCCGCGTGCTTTTCCCGATTTCCTCGGTTCGCAAAGTCAACTGCCTTACACACTGTTTGGTAATGCGGCAATCTCGAAGGCGCAGATCGTAATCTTCCTGGTTTCGATCGCATTGATGGTTCTGTTGCAATGGATCGTTTACAAAACGAAAGTCGGCACTGCCATGCGCGCCGTGTCGTTCAATCTAAACTCGGCAAAACTGATGGGCATCAATACCGATGCGATCATTAGTTTGACGTTTGCAATTGGCTCGGCTCTCGCGGCCGCGGGCGGCGTTCTGACTGCTCAATACAATCCCAACATCGATCCGTTAATGGGTATTCTGACCGGACTAAAAGCCTTTGTGGCAGCGGTGCTTGGCGGTATCGGAAATATCCCGGGTGCGGTTCTCGGCGGCTTGCTTATCGGCGCGGCTGAAACGTTCGTAGTCGGATACGGGCACCACATCGGCATCGCTTCAACTTACCGCGATGCAGTGGCTTTTGCGATCTTGATTCTCGTTCTTTTGATTCGTCCGTCAGGTTTACTCGGTTCTACGGTTCAGGAGAAAGTCTGATAGTTTCCAACGGATGCCAACCTTCGTCAAACGCATTCTAGGTTCAGTTATCGCCGTTGCCCTGCTCGTAGCCTTGAACGCATGGATGGGGAGAGAAGGTCTTTTTGGATTCGGGCTTCCTTATTACTACGCCGAGATCCTCAACCTCACCGGCATCAGTATTATTCTTGCAGTCTCTCTGAACCTGATCACCGGGTTTACGGGCCAGTTCTCGATCGGACACGCCGGGTTCATGGCGGTGGGCGCGTACGCCTCCGTCTTCATGACGGTTTACTATTCTAATTCTGCCGAGCAATGGCTGACCTCAATTGTGGGCGCTACGCTCGCGCAGTCGCTGGTCTTTCTCGGAGTCATCATTGTTGGAGCACTGGTAGCCGCATTAGCCGGACTGGTTGTTGGAATTCCGAGTCTTCGATTGCGTGGCGACTACCTTGCGATCGTCACACTCGGGTTTGCCGAGATCATCCGCATCATCATCCTCAACATCGATCGAGTCGGCGGTGCGACAGGCTTTCGCGGCCGAGTTCCACCGTGGGACGGCCGTCTGATCATTCCACAGTATGCAAACTTTATCTGGATCGGCGGGTTTGCAATCATCACGATCGTTGTCGTTTACAACATCGTCAACTCAGACATTGGTCGCGCCCTGATTTCTATTCGCGAAGACGAACTGGCTTCAGAGGCGATGGGTGTAAACACGACGCGTTACAAAGTGCTTTCGTTTGTCATTAGCTCATCGTTCGCAGGCATAGCCGGCGCGCTGTTTGGTCACTTTCGACAGTTTCTGCACACGAATGATTTTCAGTTCATCCGCTCGATTGAAATCATCATCATGATCGTGCTTGGCGGAATGGGATCGATCACCGGCGCGGTGCTGGGCGCGATCGTGATCACAATTCTGCCCGAATTACTGCGCAAACTGCCCGGAGATCTCTACGGCTACCGGCTGGTTATTTATTCAGCGCTGCTCATCCTGATCATGTTGACGCGGCCGCAGGGTGTCATGGGTGCGAAAGAGTTTGGCATTTCCTGGTTGAAACGAGCTCAGCGCCGTCCGGAAGGTGACAAACCGATCGGTGAAACAGGCGTGCCGATCGCGCAGCAGGGTCCCGCTTTGGACCAGCCGAAGGAGATTGAACACAGGTAAACGAGCATGGTGGACCAGAAAACAGCAAACGGCGATCATCCGTTGCGCACTTCTAAATGTACGATTCGTTTTGGCGGACTGGTCGCCGTGAACGAACTCGACATGCACGTGCGGCAGGGGGAAATCTATGGATTGATCGGGCCCAACGGCGCCGGTAAAACGACGATTTTTAA
The DNA here is from genome assembly GCA_963826255.1 of uncultured Acidobacteriota bacterium. Classification (GTDB taxonomy): domain Bacteria; phylum Acidobacteriota; class Blastocatellia; order Pyrinomonadales; family Pyrinomonadaceae; genus PSRF01. The sequence goes on along the minus strand of CAWGWK010000002.1, from coordinate 1,017,843 downwards.
TCTCCTCACCGGTGTCTACGAGCCTACATCAGGTGAACTTTACTTCCGTGGTGAAAGAATCAACGGGTTAAAGCCGTACGAGATTTCGCGGCGCGGCATATCGCGAACGTTTCAAAACATCAGGCTGTTTCCCAGCATGTCAGTTCTGGAAAACGTCATGACTGCTTGTCATCGACATGCCAGGCAGACACTTCTCGATGCCGTCTTGCGACTGCCACGCTTTGAGAGAGACGAACGGGAGCATCGAGAATTTGCGATGGAGCTGCTCGAGATTTTTGACCTCGCAAAATTTTGGAATGAGGGCGGCACGAGTTTGCCGTACGGTTCGCAGCGACGGTTGGAAATCGTCCGCGCACTTGCAACGCGACCGCAGTTGCTCCTGCTTGATGAACCTGCTGCCGGTATGAACCCGGCGGAACAGGAAGATTTGATGCAGTTGATCAAGCAGATTCGCGATCGTTTCGGACTGACGATACTGCTCGTCGAGCACAACATGAAAGTTGTGATGGGTGTCTGCGAAAGAATTCAGGTGGTGGACTACGGAAAATCGATCGCGCTGGGCGTGCCGGAAGAGATTAAGAACGATCCCAAGGTCATTGAAGCTTATTTGGGAGACTAGTATCTATACGAAAAGATCTCTCGCGCAAAGGCGCAAAGCGCTACCGCGTTTCTAGAGAGCTTTCTTTGCGCCTTTGCGCCTTTGCGCGAGAAATATTTCGGCCAGAGGTACCCCAATGCAATTTGGAACACATCTATTAAGACCTAAATGTTGACCCTCGAAAATGTCTCGGTAAACTACGGCGCAATCGAAGCCTTAACTGGCGTGTCGATGCACGTTGAACAGGGCGAAGTGGTAACCCTTATCGGCGCAAACGGCGCAGGCAAAACCACCACGCTTCGAACCATCACCGGACTACTCCAACCTCGTCAGGGCAAAGTCATTTTTGAGGGTGAAGACATCAGCGCCAAACCGACGCACAAGCTCGTCGCGCGCGGAATCTCGATGTCACCCGAAGGCCGTGGTGTATTCGCTAATCTCTCCGTTCGAGAAAATCTCCAGATGGGCGCCTATCTCAAGAAGAACAAAACTGAGATCGCTGCCGATATGGAGCGCGCCTTCAAGATGTTCCCGCGACTAAAGGAACGTGAATCACAAAAAGCCGGAACGCTGTCCGGCGGCGAGCAACAGATGCTCGCGATGGGCCGTGCGTTGATGTCCCGTCCGCGATTGCTGCTGCTCGACGAGCCGTCGCTCGGTCTGGCGCCGCTCGTCGTTCATACTATCTTCCAAGCTATCGATGAAATTAAAAGTAAAGGCACAACGATTCTTCTGGTCGAACAGAACGCGCACGCGGCTTTGGGCCACTCCGATCGCGCATACGTTCTGGAAACCGGAAGAATAGTGATGGAAGGTCCGTCGAAGGACCTCGCCAGTGATCCCAGGATTAAAGAAGCCTATCTCGGTGAGTAAAGCAAAAGTATTTCTGCCGGCCGCCATCGTCCTGATGGCCCTCGCGTTCTCCTGTACACGACAAGCAGAGGAAAAAGACCCCGTAGACCGCAGCACCATCAAGATCGGTTACTTCGGTGATCTGACCGGACCAAACTACAACTTCGGAAAGTCGGCGATTAACGGCCTGCTGATGGTTGCCGATGAGATAAATCAGGTGGGTGGAATCAACGGTCGCCGCATTGACGTCGTCATCGAAGACGATCGCGGCAGTCCGGAAGAGTCAGCGCGCCTGACTGCCAAACTCATCGATCAAGACAAAGTGATCGCAGTCATCGCGGGGGGCACGTCCGGAAACAGCCGCGCCGCCGCCCCGAAAGCACAAGCGTCGCACATACCTTTTATCTCGCCGTCGTCTACAGACCCTGCCGTGACGCAAGCCGGCGATTACATCTTTCGCGCCTGCTTCGTCGATTCGTTTCAGGCCGAAGTGATGGCCAGGTTTGCGGCGAACACGCTCAAGGCTCAGAAGGCTGCGATCATTTTCGACTTCAATTCACCGTACGGCCGCGGCCTGACTGACTATTTCGAACTCAGCTTCGCAAAATTTGGTGGACGCATCGTCAGTAAACAGTCGTACACGCAGGGCGACGAGGATTTTAAAGGGCAGTTGAGTTCGATTCGAGCGGCTGAACCGGACATAATTTACATTCCCGGTTATTACGGCGACGTAACGGCGATTGCGAAACAGGCGCGCATGATCGGGCTGACGCAACCGTTACTCGGAGGTGATGGTTGGGATGCACCGGAGCTCTGGCAGTTGGGCGGCGACGCGTTGAATGGATCGTACATTTCAACGCATTACTCAGTTGACGATCCTTCGCCGGCAATTCAATCGTTTGTCGAAAGTTACAAGCAACGTTATGGCAACCTGCTGCCCGATGCTCATGCCGCGCTTGCTTACGACGCCTCGCGCTTGTTAATTGATGCGATTACACGAGCGGGAACAACCAACGGCGATAAATTGCGCGAGGCCCTGGCGCAGACAAAAAACTTTGCCGGCGTGACCGGCGTGATCAGTATGGATGCTGATCGTAACGCAGTGAAACCGGCAGTCGTGTTGAAGTTGCAGGACGTGAGGTTTATTTACCAGGAGACGATCCAGCCACAGGTCACAGCGCCTTCACCATCGCCGAGCCCTTCCCCAAGTCCGAGAAGGAGGCGTTAGACTTTTTCTCTACCTCGAAAGTGAAATCAAATCTGCGGCTCTCGCCCTCAATCACCGTTATCTCTCTTTCCTGCTCACCAAGTTTCTCGTGCCAGACGACCAGCGTATAGGTGCCGGCCGGCAGACCGCGAATTTCGAAGTTTCCCAGTTCATCAGTAACGGCAAAAAAAGGGTGATCCAACACGCCGACGTAAGCTTTCTGCCACGGATGTTGATTGTCTTTGAACGGTATCAGCACCTCCTGGTGAGGGAAGGTTTTGATCAAAGGCGGACTTCGCGGGGCTTGCGATTGATTCCATTCCTGATTGATTTTTGGCGTGGGATGGGTGTTGTGGGTCGTTGGGTCGCTATTGCCTATAACCAGCTGCTGCCCAACTCGCAGGCCAAGTACGTGCGGAGAGTAAAAGCAGTTCTTGTGCTCCAACAGCACCTGCGTGGTGGGCAACTCAAAGCGATAAGCCCGCAGCGGATCGCCGTTTTTAATATAGACAAAAGCATTTAGTAACCTGTTTCCATTCGTTAACAGCCAATCAGCTTCCGGTTTTTTATTAAGCTCCTGGCAAACCGGATCAGCAGTCATGTCAAAGATAGGAGCTTTAGGGATCGTGCCATTGACACTAATTGTGCCAATCACGACCGCCTCCCTTCCCGTTGTCCGGTAAAGCTGCTTCTCAGCAGACTGCTGAGCGGCGGTATGTGAACTAAACAAGAGAGACATTAACAGTATCAATGTCGAGACTGGCAGTTGGCGTCTCATAAGTTCCTCACAGTATTTCAGGATTACACAGGATTTACATCAATCCTGATTAATCATGTAAATCTTGTAAAAGTGACTCGCGTGCTCGTGCGAGAGAAGCAGCAATCAATTGCGGCGCAGTGCCTCCGGTTTGCGATTTAGACCTTAGCGTCTGTTCCAGTGATAAAGCAATGCCGACATCCTCAGTAAACAACGGGGAGAACACTTGAAGCTCTGAAACAGGTAGTTGCTCGAGCTCTTGGCCGAGTTCGATCGCTCGCATCACCACCTTGCCAACGATCTCGTGCGCGTCTCTGAACGGCACACCCTTTCGCACGAGATAATCCGCGAGCTCTGTCGCGTTCATGTATCCGCCTGAGGAGGCGACGAGGGCTCGATCTTTTTTGACGGTAATATTTCTCATCACCGTGGCTGTGACATTCAGGGAGGAGTTCACCGTGTCGTAAGCATCAAACACCGCTTCCTTGTCTTCCTGCATGTCTTTGTTGTAGGCGAGCGGCAATCCCTTCAATGTGGTGAGCAGCGCCAGCAGGTCGCCAAAAACGCGCCCCGTTTTGCCGCGTACCAGTTCCATCGAATCAGGGTTCTTCTTCTGCGGCATCAAGCTCGATCCGGTCGCAACCGCATCGCCTAATTCGAAGAATCCAAACTCACTGGTGGCGTAGAGAATTACGTCTTCGGCGAGTCGTGACAAGTGGACCATGATCAGCGAACAGGCGCTCAGGAATTCGACACAAAAATCACGATCGCTGACGGCATCGAGACTGTTGAGAGAGACTCCTTCGAAATTCAACAGCGTCGCCAGCTCCTCCCGATCGATTGGGTATGACGTGCCTGCGAGAGCTGCTGAGCCGAGTGGAAGAACATTTACGCGTCGTCGAACGTCCGTGAGGCGTTCGCGATCGCGCGTAAGCATTTCGAAGTAAGCCAGGCACCAGTGGGCCAGCAACACGGGTTGTGCCCGTTGCAGGTGCGTGTAGCCCGGAATCACAATGTCGCGGTGAGCTTCCGCGAACTCGAGCAAGGAGGCCTGTGCATCTCGAACAGTTGCGTTGAGATCGTCAATCGAACCTCGCAGCCACAGTCGAAAGTCAGTCACGACCTGATCGTTACGGCTGCGGCCTGTGTGCAAACGTCGACCTAAGTCGCCGGTTAACTCAATCAGTCGTGCTTCGACAAACGAGTGCACGTCTTCGGATGTGTCACTGTCGAAATAATCTTGATTGGCGCGGCCGCGTTCAAGAATCGTGTTGAGCGCACTGCAAATCTCACTTCCCTCCTCCGCGCTCAAAACTCCTGCGCCTTCCAGCGCCTGGCAGTACGCGATGCTGGCGATCACGTCGGCCTCGAACAATCTCCGGTCGATGCGAAAAGAGTTGTTGAAGTCTGCAAAGCCAGGGTCCGACTTCCCTTTGAATCGACCGCCCCAAAGATTTTTTGACTCAGCCATAAGTCAATCCTGTAAACCGCTTTCATATTAATTGACCGCAAACAACTGACGTGGTAGTTTATGCATCTATGCACTGTTTATGCAAGTTGGTTGCATAAGGTTATGAATAAACGAGAGCGGCAGCAGAAGATTTTAAGTTTGATTCAGGCCAAGCCCATCGGCACGCAGGAAGACTTGCGTGCCTTGCTCGAGCGCGCCGGCGTGCCTGCAACGCAGTCGAGCGTGTCTCGTGATTTGGAAGAGCTCGGCGTCGTCAAGCATCACGGTCATTACACGTTGCCGCGCACAAACGGCGCCGCCGCGCGCGGTCTGCTGAGTTTAGACCATGCGGGCGAGTCTTTGGTAATCGCTCGCACCGTTCCCGGACTCGCATCGGCGGTCGCGGTCGACATCGACGCGGCAGCTATCCCGGATGTGGTCGGAACGATCGCCGGTGAAGACACGATCTTCATCGCCGTGCGCGATGCAAAAGCACAACGTGCGGCAGTGAAAGAGATTTGGGAGTTGTTTGGAGCCGAAGAACCCTTAGGACACAGATGAACACGGATAAAAACATTCGCAAAATCGTGCTCGCTTACTCCGGTGGTCTCGACACCTCGGTAATGCTTCGCTGGCTGAAGGAACACTACCATTGCGAGGTTGTCTGTTACTGCGCTGACGTGGGCCAGGGTGCAGAGTTGTCGGGTCTCAAGGAGAAGGCACTCGCGACTGGTGCTGCGAAGCTCTACGTTGAAGATCTGCGCGAAGAGTTTGTGCGCGATTATGTCTGGACCGCTGTCAAAGCGAACGCAGTTTACGAAGGTGTCTACCTGATGGGCACTTCGCTGGCGCGGCCGGTGATTGCGAAACGCCAGATTGAGATTGCGCAAAAGGAAGGCGCCGATGCTGTTGCACATGGCGCTACCGGCAAAGGCAACGATCAGGTACGTTTCGAATTGACTTATTACGCATTGCAGCCGGACATCAAGGTCATCGCTCCCTGGCGCGAGTGGGATTTCAAAGGCCGTATGGATCTGATCGCGTACGCGAAGGACCACAACATCCCTGTGAGTGCGACTGCGGAGAAGCCTTACTCGACCGATGCTAACCTGATGCACATCTCCTATGAAGGCGGGATTCTCGAAGATCCGTGGGCCGAACCACCGGAGAATATTTTTCAATTGACGCGTTCACCGGAAAACGCGCGCGCGGAAGCGCAGGTTGTCGAGATCTCTTTCGTGAAGGGAGAGCCCGTCGCGCTCGATGGCAGGAAACTCGATCCGGTCGCGCTGCTCGAGACGTTGAACAAGTTAGGTGGCGAACACGGCATCGGCCGTGTTGACCTTGTCGAGAATCGTTTTGTCGGCATGAAATCACGCGGCGTATACGAAACGCCCGGCGTCACGATCCTGCAAGCAGCGCATCGCGCTTTGGAATCGATCACGTTGGACCGTGAAGTGATGCATTTGCGCGACTCATTCGGAGTGAAGTTTGCGGAGAGTGTCTACTACGGTTTTTGGTTCGCGCCTGAATTCAAGTTGATGCGAAAGATGATCGACGAGACTCAGACAACCGTGACGGGTGATGTCCGTCTAAAGCTCTTTCGCGGAAACGCGATCGTAGTGGGACGTCGTTCGCCGAATTCACTTTACGACGAGAAGGTCGCGACATTCGAAGCGGACACAGTTTACAACCAGCGTGACGCGGAAGGTTTCATCAAGCTGAACGCACTACGGCTTCGGTTAGGAGGTGGACGATGACTACTCAGGCAATCAATGTCATTGACGTTAACAAGATCGGATCGGCGACGTCACCACTCGCGCTCGCGAAAACAGTTGCGCTCGTCTCTGCGTCAGGCTCGACGAAAGCAGGCGATGTGGTTGTCGTTCGCGCACTCACCGACAGCGCGACTTACAACATGCTCGAACTACCCACCGGCAGGCTGGCGAAGATCAATCCCGGCGACTTGTTGATTGGTGTGCTCGGGCGGCGCCGGGCGCTGAAAGGTTTTGTCGGCGACGTTCCTGAGACTCTCGCGAGCGGCGATCAGCTTCACCTGCTCAACATGGGCGGCGTAATTGGTTACTGCACCGGGCACCATTCGAGTCTTGGTGATGCGATCGAGTTGGAAGTGATCGGGCTCGTCTGTGATGAGACCGGCCAGGTGGTGAATATCGCGGACGCTGCATTGCCACCGCGGAGCACGCTTGGCGAGACAGCGCCGATCGTGATGATTGCCGGCACGAGTATGAATAGCGGCAAGACCTACGCGGCGACCGAGTTGATCAAGCAGGCCACACGCGAGGGCTTGCGTGTCGCAGCCGCGAAACTTTCGGGAGTCGCTTGCCTGCGCGATACGTTGAATATGTCGGATCATGGCGCCGTCGCCACCGCGAGTTTTCTCGATTGCGGTTTGCCGTCCACAGTTGATGTCCCGGATCTCGCACCGTCGGCGAAGGCAATCATCGCGCGGCTGAATGAAGTCAATCCGGATTTGATCGTCATCGAATTGGGCGATGGAATCCTGGGTGGCTATTCGGTGGATACAGTCTTTGCTGACATTGAACTGCTCGAAGCAACGGCGGCGCTTGTGTTTTGCGCCTCTGACTACGTCGGCGCATGGGGCGGTATCGAATTGCTGCGACGGCGAGGAGTGGAAGTTGATGTGATCTCAGGTTCTGTGACTGACTCGAAGATGGGTGAAGACTACATCAAGTCGCAGTTCAACGTGCCGGCGGCAAATGCTCGTCGCGAAGGCGCAGCGCTGTTCCAGTTGGTGATGGAGAAGATAGTGGCAACAGAGGTTAAGGTTGCTGTGTAAGAGGTTTCCCGCAAAGGCGCAAAGACAAAATGTGAACTGCTTTACTTTGCGCCTTTGCGCCTTTGCGGGAGAAAAATGACTGGGGAAAAGCAGCGATGGAGCGACAACACAAACTACGCATAGGGATCTTCGGCGGCTCCGGGTACGGCGGCTCGGAGTTGCTGCGCATTCTGCTCTTTCACCCGAATGTCGAGCTCGTCTTCGTCACTGCCAATGAGCAGGCCGGCAAACCGATCGGCGAAGTTCATCGAAACCTGAACGGCCTCACTCATCTCAATTTCATTAAAGCGCCGGAAGACCTATCTGCTGTTGACTGCGTTTTTCTCGCGCTGCCGCACGGGCAGGCCATGGACGTAGTTCCAACGCTGCCGGCGAACGTCAAGGCGATCGATCTCTCCGGAGATTTCCGCCTGCGCGATCAGGCTGTATTCGAGAAACACTACAAACAGCCGCACACCGCTATAGCCGCGCAAGCCGAGTTTGTTTACGGTTTGACGGAAACTAATCGCGATGCCATCAGGCAAGCGCGCTTGATTGCGAATCCTGGTTGTTTTGCGACGGCCACCCTGCTCGGATTAGCGCCGCTCGTTGCCGGTCGATTAATAACCGGACGCGTCGTGGTCGATGCGAAGACCGGTTCGTCCGGCTCGGGCGCAAAAGCGGCGGCCAATACACATCATCCGCAGCGGATGAATTCGTTCTACGCTTACAAGCCATTCACGCACCAGCACGTGCCCGAGATCGAGCAGGAACTCGAACATGTGGGCGATTGGACCAGCGAGCTTGTTTTCATGACTCACTCGCTGCCGGTCGCACGCGGGATCTTTGCATCGATCTACGCCGAAGCGCGGAGCGAGTTGACGGAAGACGAGTTGCGCGAGCGTTTCGCCGATTATTATCGCGAGTCGTTCTTTGTGCGGCTGGTTGATGGGTCACCGGATATTAACTGGGTAAAGACGACGAACTTTTGTGATCTTGGCTTTGCGGCGCGTGGCAAGCAGATCGTGATCTTCTCGGCTATAGACAATCTGGTTAAAGGCGCCGCGGGGCAAGCAGTGCAGAACATGAATTTGATGTTTGGGTTGGATGAGAAAACGGGGCTGATGTTAGTAGGAACGAATCCATAAGAAGTTTTCCTCGCAAAGGCGCAAAGGCGCAAAGAGGATTTCCTTTGCGCCTTTGCGCCTTTGCGAGGAAATTTCTTTTTAGAGTTTTAAGATGTTGACTTCGATTATCGCGAGCGAGGATCAGTTTCAACTCGCCACGTACAAGAAAATGCCCATCGCGGCGGAACGCGGCGCGGGCGTCTGGATCTACACGAGTGATGGCGACAAGTATCTCGATCTCTACGGCGGTCATGCGGTCGCCGGCACCGGTCATTGTCACCCTCACGTCGTGAAAGCGATTCGGCAACAAGCCGGCGAGCTGCTGTTCTATTCAAATCTTGTTTACTCGAACGCGCGTGCGCGTGCCGCGGAGAAGCTCGTCTCGATTGCACCCGATGCGCTTACGAAAGCGTTCTTCTGCAATTCCGGCACAGAAGCGAACGAGAATGCGATGCGCATGGCGCGTATGGCTACGGGCCGCGAAAAGATCATCACGTTCACCGGCGGCTTTCATGGACGCACCGCCGACGCGATCAGCGCAACCTTTCTTGGCAAGTACCGCGAAATCGGGAAACCGAATGTGCCGGGACACATCGAAGCGGAGTTTGGCAATATCGACTCAGTGCGCGACCTTGCCGCTGAGAGTGTTGCGGCAATCATGCTCGAACCCATTCAGTCGATGGCCGGCGTGCGCATGGCCCACGCGGATTTCTATCGCTCACTGCGCACACTGTGCGATGAGCGCGGCATCATGCTGATTTACGATGAAGTGCAGACTGGTGTAGGACGTACCGGCGAATGGTTTTTCGCCGGGAGTGAGGCAGGCGGTGGTGTCGTCGTCCCGGACATCATCACACTCGCGAAAGCGTTGGGCAGTGGTGTCCCGGTTGGAGCTTGCCTCGTCACAGACACGATTGCGTCGCACATCAAAGAGAACGATCTCGGCACAACGTTCGGCGGTGGCATGTTGGCTATGGCCGCGGTTGCGGCAACGCTGGAGGCGATCGAAAACGATCGCATGCTCGCGAACGTGAAGAATGTCGAAGCATATTTACGACTACGGCTGGCGGAGGTTGAGCAGGTTGTCGCGATCCACGGTCTCGGTTTTCTGCTCGGGATCGAGTTTGCCGATAAGGCGGACCGCATACACAAAAATTTGCTCGAGCGGAAGGTAATTACGGGAACATCGAGTAATCCAAAGGTCTTGAGATTGTTGCCGCCGTTGTGCCTGCGGCACGAACATGTTAACCTGTTTATCGAGATGCTTATTTCGGCCACGAACGGATGAGACGGATATGAACTTGCTCAGCACCATTAACATGTCGCGGGACGAGATCGAGCGGCTGTTTGAATCGGCTCTGCGATTCAAGCAGGGCGACGATCGGTCAAAGCCGCTCGCAGGAAAATCAATCGCGCTCGTGTTCTTCAATCCCAGCTTACGCACGCGCGCGTCGATGCAAGTTGGTATTTATGAACTCGGCGGTAATGCCGTCGTGCTCGAGCCAGGTGGAACAAGCTGGACTCTCGAACATCGTGAGGGCGCGATGATGGATGGCGATAAGACTGAACACATCGCCGAGTTTGTTCGGGTCCTTGAGCGTTATTGTGTCGCGATCGGTGTGAGAACGTTTGCGGCGCTGAAGAACTGGGACGAAGAGCGCACTGATCCGGTGATCAACGGATTCGCAAGCTATTCCTCGGTTCCGATCATCAACCTTGAGTCGGCCATGCATCATCCCTTCCAGTCACTAGCTGACATGTTGACGATTCGCGAAAAGCTCGGCGCCGGCCGCAAGCGTGTCGTTCTCACCTGGGCCTGGCATCCGAAGCCGCTTCCGATGGCGGTGCCGAACAGTTTCACACTCGCCGCAGCACAGATGGGCCATGACGTTGTGATTGCTCATCCGGCTGATTACGAACTGGATGAAGAGGTGCTGAACAGTTCACGACGATTCGCTGATGCGGCGGGCGGAAGTTTGGAGATCACGCATGATATCGAGGCTGCGTTCGCGGGTGCGGAAGTTATTTACGCGAAGAGTTGGGGAGGAAAAGAGTTTTACGGCAACACCGAGCAAGAGACCATCACGAGAGCGAAATACCGGCGCAAGTGGATTGTCGATGAAGAGAAAATGGCGCGCACAAACAAGGCCATCTTCATGCATTGTTTGCCTGTGCGACGAAACGTGATCGTCACTGACGGTGTGATCGATTCCGCTGCCTCGGTGGTAATCGACGAAGCGGAAAACAGGTTGCACGTACAGAAAGCGGTAATGGCTGAATTACTCGGCACATAGGTATGGAAGTCGATAATCAACTTCGTCTCGACCTGTTGCGCGAAGCGCTGCCGTATATTCAGCGCTTCCAGGGGCAGACGTTTGTCGTCAAACTCTCGGGCAAGGTCACGGAGAACCAGGAAAATCTGAACTCGCTCGCGGAGGAGTTGGCATTACTGCATCAAGTCGGCATTCGCATTTGCGTCGTACATGGCGGCGGCAAACAACTCAGCGAGCTTGCAAACAAGTTGGGCGTCCAACAGACAATCATCGAAGGCCGGCGCGTTACGGACGACGCTACACTTGAAATGGCGAAGATGATCTTTGCCGGGAAGATCAATACAGACATTCTGGCGGCGTTGCGTCAACGGAGCATCGAAGCCGTCGGGCTATCAGGTGTTGACGGCAATATCGTGCATGCGGAACGACGACCGCCGAAAGAGATCCTGAACCGCGAAACAGGTGTGCGAGATAAGGTGGATTTCGGTCACGTTGGGGACGTGGTCCAGATCAACGCCAGACTGCTGACCGTGTTGTTGGACCATGGGTACTTGCCGGTGATCTCATCGCTCGGCGCCGACGATGAAGGCATGGTTTTCAACATCAATGCCGACACGGTTGCCGCGGAGATCGCAGTGCAGTTGCAGGCAGAGAAGTTGATACTGCTCAGCGATGTTGACGGTATTTATCTGACGGCGGGCGATCCGGCGACGAAACTTTCTCGGCTGACAGCGACTGAGGCTAACGAACTGATCAGTAGTGGCGCAGCGTCGGGTGGGATGATTCCAAAGTTGCAGAGCATTACTGTGCTGTTGCAGCGCGGCGTTCACAGTGCACACATCATTAGCGGCACCAAACGCAATGCGCTGCTGTCCGAAGTGTTCACCGACAAAGGTACAGGCACAATGATTGTTGCCTGAAGCAGTCTCCCGCAAAGGCGCAAAGGCGCAAAGGAAAACCTAAAATCTCCTCTGCGCCTTTGCGCCTTTGCGGGAAAACTTCCGCCTACCCTAACGGCGACTGAGGCAGAAATCGATCTCGATCGTATGGCGGATCCTCATGCTCCGGCAACGGATCGTCCGGCCAATCATGCGCCCATTGCCGTCGATGCTCGTTGTCGGCGTAATACCTTAAGTAGATCTGATTGTCTTCATCGCTCCCACTGCCGGTGAGATCGATCATGTACGCATAACTCGGATTCTCCGGAAAGAGCACCGCCTCTTCACGTAAGCCGTCGTGAAAGAGATAGTCGTAGAGCTCGCGATCAGAAAGATGATTGGTGTGCAGCAGGTACGCACCGAGTGAAGCCATGCGGTCGATGATCTCCTTTAACTTGATCCTGAGTGCGTCTTTGTCGAGCTTGTCAGGCGCCGGTATTTCCAACCCGGAATTCTCGAGCAGACGCATGAGGCTGATCGGCTCGGCTGTTTCATATTCGAGTACGTGCCGGAGAAATTCTTCTTCCATGTCAGCCGGCATCGACTCAAGCGACGTGGTGCTGCCGCCAAGTTTTTCCAACTCGGCACGGAGTTTTGCGATGCGTTCTTCCTGGCTTGGTTCGTCGGCGAATTGTATGAATGTCATTTTGGCTCCTTAAGGGTTTCGAGGTTAAGGTTTGAGGTTGCCCTGGAGGCGTGAGGCCCTCCGTCCGTCGGGATAGAGTAGTATTTCTCATGCAAAGGCGCAAAGGCGGCAAAGAAAACCGAGGCGATTCTTGGCGTCTTTCTTTGCGGCCTTTGCGCGCCTTTGCGTGAAACTACTTCGTAATCGCTGGCGCCGTAAACATCTCCAGATTCGCCAGCCCGAGACTCGTCTCAATCTCTTCCATCCGCTTCAGCGCAGTGTCGAATCCATCACCACCAAACTGCTCCGTCTCGATCTCTTCAAACCTTGCAGCCAGCTCATCCAACTCTGCCTGGCCAGTGGCGGCTTTCCACGCGGGAAAGATGACTGTGTCTTCAATCGCCGAGTGATGTTCATACATGCGCACAAACGACTCCAACGCTTTCGCCAGCGGTTCGACGTTGTTTGACGGAATTCGATCGGCGCTTGTAATCGACAACAGGTAATCAGTGATTTCACGTCCGCGAGTATGTTGGGCCAGAAGGACATCGATGTATGACGCTGGGGTCCCAGGTGACCTTCTCAGGACGGGAAAAATGTAGACCTCTTCCAGTTTCTTTTCGTGATAATCTTCGCCAAAAACTCGAAACAGATTCGCGGCTTTTTCCAGTGCATCAGGAGGAACCGACGCGGGATCTTGTCGCAGTCGAACCGCCGACTCCTGGTAGACGAGCAAAGCGCGACGCAGAATTCCGTGTTCACGCATTAAGTCCTCAACCGCAGTCACTTCAACTGGCGCTACTTCGCCCGGCGCTGGTCCATCGTTCTTATTATCTTCATTGGTCGCCCCGCCGGTGCGATTCGGGTTCGTACGGCAGGCGTTGAGCAGGACACCGGCGCCGGCGAGCGAAATACCGGCTAATAGTTGTCTTCTTTTTTCGTCCAACTGAGATCTCCTGTTGAATCAATCTGCAAACCCCTTTGATATTACTCTGCTCGCGACGTTAGACTAAGCGTAATCCAGATGGACAACAACGCAATCGCACGCCGATTCTATCGCCTCGCCGCGTTGATGGAGATTCGCGGCGACGATCCGTTTCGCTGGCGCTCATATCGCAACGCCGCGGAAGCAATCGAAGTTTGGCCCACGCCGCTGAAAGAGATTGCGGACAAAGACGGTGTGACAGGCTTGCAGGAAATTCCCGGCGTCGGCAAAGCGATTGCCAAAAAGGTAGTCGAGCTTTTGGAGAGAGGTTCGTTTGATGCGTGGGATCGGCTTACTGCCGAAACACCTGAAACCGTACTCGACTTGACAGAGATTCCAGGCATTGGACCAAAAACCGCGGCGCTGCTCCACCAGCGTTTCAAGGTTTCATCATTGCCAGCCCTGAAGTTGTTCGTCGCTTCCGGCGGCCTCGATATGGTGGACGGCATCGGCCTAAAGACCGCCGAGAAGATCAAGGAAGCATTGGAAAATTATTAGCCGCGGATGAACGCGAATTACACAGATAAAGCCTTTTCTGATCCGTGTCATCTGCGTTAATCTGTGGCCCACATCACTCATCGAAGAGGACAACATGAGCAAAATGAAACGTCGCGAGTTCATTCGTAACGGAGCTGTTGCGAGCATCGCTTTTCCAATGGCTCCGATGATTCTCAAACAGAGCGTTGTTAAGCCTGTAGTGATCGCTTCCGCGAATGGCAACCGATTTAAGAACGGCGGCAATGTGACTGCCGTGCAGAAGGCGTTCACGATGATTACCGGCGGCTCGGATGTGCTTGATGCGGTCATCGCCGGCGTGAATATCGTCGAACTCGATCCACTCGACGACAGCGTGGGTTATGGCGGTTTGCCGAATGCTGACGGCGTCGTGCAACTCGACTCGTCATGCATGCATGGCCCAAAGAAACGCGCGGGCGCCGTCGGCGCGCTTGAAGGCGTGCGCACTCCTTCGTTAGTGGCGAAGGCCGTGATGGAGAATACCGATCACCATCTCATCGTGGGCAAAGGTGCACAGGATTTTGCACGCAACATGGGATTCAAGATTGAAGACGATCTCAACACTGAAAACTCGCGCAAGCAGTGGCTCGAGTGGAAACGTCGAACAGATCCAGGACACTATCTCGATCCCAAGAAGCGAGCCGAAGCCGGACGACGCGCAGCACTCGACATGCTAGCCGAAGGACTCCTTCGCGAAGAGAACATGCATGGCACCATCAACTGCGACGCCATCAACTCGAGGGGTGAAATCTGCGGTGTGACTACGACCAGCGGACTCGCGTGGAAGATCCCGGGTCGATTAGGCGACTCTCCGATCCTCGGCGCAGGACTTTATGTAGATGGCGCAATCGGTGCGGCCGGATCGACTGGTCGTGGTGAAGCAAATCTCTACAACCTGTGTTCGTTCGTGATTGTCGAAGAGATGCGTCGCGGCGCGCATCCGAAAGACGCAGGCATGGAGGTGTTAACGCGAATTAAAAACAACACGATTGAGAAAAGACTTTTGAACAGCAGAGGCTTGCCGAATTTCGGGATCAGCTTCTACATCCTGAATGCTAAAGGTGAATATGCCGGGGTGACGATGTACGAAGGTGGCTCGTTTGCGCTGTGTAACGAGAATGGACCACAGACGCTCAAATCCGAACCGCTGCTACAAGGCAAACCCAGCGACTAACCACAGATTACACAGATACTAAGAAACAATCTGTGGGTAGTGTCTGGGTTTGAAATATTTCTCTGCGTGATCTCTGCGTGTCCTCTGCGTCTCGGCGGTGAATGCAGAGTTAAAGCCAGTAAACCGCCGAGACGCAGAGGACACGCAGAGACTACGCAGAGATGAAATCAAGACACCAATAATCTGTGTAATCTGTGGACTTCTTTACTTCGCGTTCGGATCGCCCTGCATCATTCCGAAAATATTTCCTTCGGTGTCTTTGCAGTAGACCAACCAACCCATCCCGGGAATCGGCATCTTCGGCAACGCAACCTGCCCGCCGTTCGCCAACGCAGTCTCGAGCGACGCATCAACATCCGTCACGTCAACTGTGCACACGTAAGCGATAACCGCTTGTCCATCAATTTCACCGTGACGCCGCATTAGACCACCGTTGATGCCCGGCTGATCGTCGGGACCAGTCGTAACGAGCCAGTACTCCATCGGCCCTTCCCACTTTTGAAAGGTCCACCCGAACAGAGTCTTGTAAAAGTTGACCGCGCGCTCCGGATCGCCCGCGTGAATCTCAAAATGAACTACTCTGGGCATTTATCTTCTCCTTTGATTTAACTGTTCGCCGTTGCCGGCGTTTTTCCGTACTTCTGCGTCGCAAAGCCTACGATTAACCCGACCAGGGCTCCCGGCACAATGATCTCGAAGTAATAGCCTCCCTGCATAAACGCCACTAGGTAAGCGAGGAGCGCGCCTACAACAAGACCGAACAGGATCCCCATCGGTAACGAATGAAACTTCTTCGCAAAAAATCCGATCGCAATTCCGGCGATTATTCCTTTCAGCGTGGAACCAATCACGATTCCGCCGAGTTGATCTCTAACAGCCGGCGTGAACCACGCGGTCAGGCCATCGATGACGCCGAGAATGGCGCCGAGCACTACTCCAATCAGGGGTTTGGACATGCGTGTTCTCCTTCGATTCAGATCGTTCTGTCTTTCTATTAAACGTCCGGCGGGAAATCTTTAAGGTCGAGAAGTGAAAGCGAAAAAAATTCTCATCAACAGATAGGCGAGGACCAGCAAAACCAGAAAACGGTTCTTACTGACCCACCGCGTGGCCTTTTCAATCGCGTTCTCGCGGTAGGCCGAAACCGGTTCCGCATCCAGCAGCCTGCCGATGTCTGCGGACAACTCAGACGCACTCGCATACCTGCCCTCCTTCTGCGGCGCCGTTGCTTTCAAACAGATCGCTTTAGCCGCTTTGCTGACTTTGGGTTGATCTTTCAGCAGGAAAGAAAGAACGGCGCCGAGTGAGTAGACGTCCGCGCGCTCGTCAAGTTGATCGATTTCGCCGCGAGCCTGTTCCGGCGCCATGTAGTGCTGCGTGCCGATGATTGTGCCGTGGTTGGTATCGCCACAGATGAACGCGGATGAACACAGATTAGATCCTGATCTGTGTTCGTCCGCGTTCATCTGTGGCTTAATTTTTGCGACTCCCCAATCGAGCACAAGCACTTCGCCGAACGATCCGATCATGATGTTTTGCGGTTTCAGATCTCGGTGAATGACACCGTGCGCATGCGCGAATGCCATGGCATCGCAAGCCGCCTGAAACTTTCTTAAGCGATCGCGAAGAGATGTGTTTTGAGCTGCATACTCGTCGAGGCGGCTCCCACGAACGAACTTCATCGCGTAGAAAACGCGCCCATCCGGCAACGTGCCGGCGTCGTGGACAGGAACGATTCCGGGATGCTCGAGCCGCGCGATGATCTGTGCTTCACGAACCATGCGGCTGCGCAGATCGTCAGTCACTTCAGGCGTATTCAGCACCTTGATCGCGACCAGCCGGTTGAGTTCGCGGTCTTCCGCCAGGTACACGGTTCCCATGCCGCCACGCGCGAGTTCTTTTACAAACGTGTACTTGGTTGAACTGAAATCGGGATTGCCGACGATGGTCCGGAGATAGTTCAACTTGTCATTGGAGAGCCACATTACGCACAAGAAGCAGTCGCCACAAAAAGGCACCAAAAAGCACAAATATTAAGACAAATTCAATCCGAGCAATGAACGGGCTTCGGTGCGAAACTCCTCGTCAGTGGCGGTTATCGCACGCAACTTGTCTAACACGATCTTACGAAAGTCGCGACGCGCGGCCGCGAGGTAGTTGTTGACCGTTGCGGGTTCCAGTCCGAAGTCCTTTGCAAGTGAAGCATAGGAAACGTTCGTGTCGTCCCGGAGATCGTAACGCTCAAAGAGTTGAAAGTGGATCGTGCGGTTTGACTCTTCATACCTCTGGCGCAAAGCAGCGACAGCGGTGGTGAACATCCAACGCACCCACTCGCGATGAAAATAATCTTCCGGACTAAGTGACGAATCAGAAGCATGTGATGCAAGCTCAGCTTCGGCAGCAACGAAGTCGAGTTGAAAATGGTCCATGTCGCCGCCACGTTTGAGCCGCCTCCCGGCCTTGCGCTCATTCGAAACAAAGCCGTCCAGGCACGTTCGCAAAAACGTTTGGAAACTGGCTTTGCCGGCGTCGTAACCGGCGAAGTGGTTCTTCTCGAATGCGTTGGCGAAAAACCCCTGAGTCAGATCTTTCGCGTCTTCATTGTCTGCCTGCCATTTGAGGCGAATGTATTTGTAAGCTGGTTTCCAATAACTCGCGAGGATGGTGTCGAAAGCGCGCCGGCGTACGAGTTGGTCGTCGCTGCGTGCGCCGATGATGGCGGAATGGTTGGTGACCGGAAACTTGTGAAGCGGTCCGCCAATGTCAGTGTCTGGATCCATGTACAGGATCCTGTCTATGGCTGTCTCTTGACAATCACTAACGTGATGTCGTCAGCAGCACTCGTTCCCTGCGCAAACTTCGTCAACGACGACTCGATACGATCGCGTATTCCAGCAGCCGACGCCTCGATGTTACGCGACACGACTTCATACAAACGCGTCGCGCCAAACTCTTCACCCGTTGGACTGACAGCTTCCGTCACGCCGTCAGAATAGATGACAAGCACATCCCCGTGCTGTAACTGTGTACGTCCCTCGCGATATTCAGCGTCGGGTTTGATTCCGAGCGGCAAACCTCCGGACGCAAGTTGTTCGACAGTACCTGCCGAATGAACGATCAGCGGCGGGTTGTGTCCGGCATTCAAAAACGACAACGCACCGGATTCGGGATCGAGCTCCGCGTAAAAGAGCGTCACGAAGCGATTTGAGGGAATGTTATCCGCGAGATAACGGTTGACCGCCGAGATCGTCGCTACCAACGAATCATGTGAAGCTGATTGCGCGTGAATCGCAGCGTGCAGCGACGACATGAGCAGCGCGGCCGCAGTTCCCTTGCCTGAAACGTCGCCCAGCGCAATCACCAAACGTCCGTCTTCGCGCTCGATGAAGTCGTAATAGTCGCCACCAATTTCGTAACAGGGAAAACTGATCCCCTGCAACTCATAGCCATTAACGTGAGGCGGCGCTGTCGGTTGAAAACGTTGCTGAATCTCGCTGGCCAACGCGAGTTCACGTTCGAAACGTTCGCGCTCGAGCCGCGCTTCAATCAGGCGCGCATTTTCCACCCGAATCGCCGCTACCGAAGCGAGCGTCGTCAGGACTTTCAGGTGATCTTCAGTAAACCGCCCTTCGGCGATCGGTGAATCGGCATAGATGATGCCAAACACCTTCTCAGCAACACCCAGCGGAACAGCCAACACGGATCGGACACCCTGAAGCACCACGGTGCCACTCGCAAAACGTGGATCGTGTTGCGCGTCGGACGTAAGCACCGACTTGCCACGAATCACCACCTCGTCGAGCACGTTGCGACTCACGCGAATCTCGCCGACTTCGCCAACGCGATCTCTCAGTCGCGCTACTGCAACTCGCAAGTCTTCACTGCCCTCGTCGCGCATCATGATCAGACAACGATCCGCGGGCACCGACTCAAACACGAGCCCAACGATCTGTTCGAGCGTTTCACTCAGCGTATCCGATGAAAGGAGCGTAACACCGACCTTGCTGATCAGTGCGAGCAAGTCGCCCTGCTTCGCCTTCGGCGTAACCGTCGTCGACACAATCTCTTCGGGTTGTGTGCGCGCGCCTTCGATCGCCTCGAGCAAGCCGGATGTGGTCCTATCGCCGGAAGCGAGAGCAATCGTCGCTTCCGGAAGGCTGTTCGTGTTATCGGTGATCATCGTGGCGCCCATACCGGAGTTGAAGGTGCCATCATCAAAGATGATCTCCGTCTCACCGATCTGGATGCGTCCACCTGCGGTGAGGTGAATCGCGCCGTTGACAGTTGCGCCGTTGTAAAGGGTTCCGTTTGCCGAACCGAGATCCTGAAGCAAGTACCCGTCTCCTTCACGACGCACCTCAGCATGGACGCGAGAAGCGAACGGGTCGGGAATACAGAGATCGTTTCTGGCGGAACGGCCGATAGTTATACGAAGCCGTCCGAGCGGAAAATGATCAGGGGGGCGGTCGGGATATTTAACTATGAGCTCTGACATTTTTGAAGACTAATAGGCGGCGCAGCGGAGCATCAGACTAGATAGAACCCTCACGAACGACAATGGTGCCCGCTATGATATCGTGCAAACCTCTGCCATGCACGGTCACTGCAGCCATCACAAAACCAAGGCCCAGCAGAGCAAATGAAAGTGGATAACCGATGAAATGACGCAGCAACGCGCGCCCGATTCCGAGATTGCCGCCGTCGTTTCGTTCGATCCGCAAGCCGGTCGCCCACTTACCAAGCGTGAAACCAGTCAGACCGGGAATTATTCCAAGATTGAACAGCGCCGTGGCAACAGCGAGCAGAATTCCCGCAGTCTCGGCGGAACTTCCTGCTGCACGCGCACCGCCACCAAGCATACGCGAGAGGAGAGTGCCGGCCACGAGGAGAGAAACGAGTGCGATGTAGTCGATCAGCAGAGCACCGCAACGAAGAGGAAAAGGGGCTCTGAGTCGTTTTCCGCCATGCCTGGCGGTGCGGCTTCTTGCCTGCGAGCGCGGCAAACCTTGGGCAACAGTCATCTTAATTTAAATTGCCGATTGCCGATTTCCAATTGTTTACTCACGTCAACGATGCTCAAATTGGCAATCGGCAATTGGCAATTGGCATTAAATCTTCAACCAACTAAGAAATGTAGCGTCGTTTCGCCTACACGCAGCTTATCACCACTATCAAGCACGCGTGGTTGGCGCGGCGCGAGACGCACCGAGTCGTTGATCACGGTGCCATTCACCGAGCCTAGATCTTCAACGAGAAATGTTTCTCCTTCAAGCCAGATGCGCGCGTGCCGCCGGGAAACTTTTGTTTCCGGATCGAATCTCGATAGATCGATCTCCGGAAAAATATTCGAGTGCGGATCGGTGCGTCCAAGCAGATTGCTGTCCTTTTGCAAGATGAACGACGCATCAAGCTCGGTGGTTCCCGTGACAACGAGCTTCGCCGTCGGCCGCGCTGTATGCAACAGCGCACTCGAGCCGACGCCTAATGGTTGGCGCGCTCCACAGTGTGCACAAAACACATCGTCAGCCGCGATACGACCACCGCAGAAACCGCAATAGACTGTTTGTACCTGGACGGTTTCGCTGCCCAACACGGGCGCAGGCATTCCATAGCTGACCCGTCCTGACATCAACTTTTCCAAATGGATCGCGAGCTCGTTTCTCATCTCGCCCGCAGTTCGATAACGATCGTCGGGCTTGTATTCGACCGACTTCATCAGGATCTGCTCCATCTCCGTCGAGATGGACGGCGCGATCTGGCGCGGCCGCGGGTTCTTCGTGAAGTCAAAAATCAGCAGCGGATTGTCCTGCGGATCTGCTCCGGTTAACAGGTGAAACATCGTCGCGCCCAGACTGTAGACGTCCGACGCAGGTTGCACACGTCCACTGAAAAGCTCCGGAGGCGCATAGCCCATCGTGCCAACCGCAGTGACACCCTTTTCCTGCTGTGACACCCAACGCGCGATACCAAAATCGATCAACATCACTCGACCTGTGTTGCCGTCGATCATTAAATTCGCCGGCTTCAGGTCGCGATAGATGATCGGCTTCGGTCGTGAATGAAGGTAGTCAAGCACGTCGGCTACCTGCATGCCCCAATCGGTAACTGTCTTTTCGTCAAGTCTGCCGCCGACTGCCGCACGCATTCGCGATGCAAGATCGCCACCCGAGATGTACTTCATGACGAGATAGAAGCGACCCAGCGTCTCATCGTAGAAGTAGTCGTAGATTGTCGGAATTGACGGATGTTCGAGAGACGTTAACAGCAGCGACTCGCGTTTGAAGTCTCCAATCGCTTTCTCGTGCTGGCCCGGATCGAGGTGCGACTCAACCATCTCTTTGACCGCGCGCGGCGCGTCGCCAAGATTCCGATCCTTGGCCAGATAGACTGCACCCATTCCGCCGCCACCGATCCTGCGCACGATCTCATAACGGCCGTTCAATACTGTGTTGGCAGCGAGTTGCTTGACTGTTGGGCGATGACCGCCGGTCGTACTTTCTTTCGGTATCGAGGTCGCGCCCTTCATACCATCGGTAGACGACGTGCCGGGTGAGTTCGATGATGCGGGTGCTTGCGCTTCACCGGTGCTTTGAGGCTCAACAACGGTCGCCTCCAGAATGCCTGAGGGTTCATGAATCCCCACTGCTGCTTCGACCGGCTGCACTTCGACCTCGTCGCCAACAGTGGCAGACAAGGTCTTCATCTCAGTTGCGCTCGGGACGAGTTGCGTGCCGCAATTACCGCAGAAGTGTTCACCAGGGGAGATGCGAGCACCGCATACGTTACACTCAGCCATCTATTTCACAATATGGAAGCGCAGAAAGGTTTTCCCGACGATGATTTCGTCGCCGTCGCATAACGCCTGACGCTGTCCGGGGGGTAATCGCTTACCGCGATTGATGAACGTACCGTTAGTTGATCCTAAGTCTTCGAGAAAATATTGACCGTTGCTTAGAGTGATGCGCGCGTGACGCCGCGAGACCTTAGCTTCGGGATCGTCTGTGTCGAGATCTACATCGGGAAAGATCCCGCCGTCGGCATCCCAACGCCCGATCTGGGCCTCGGCGTCACTCAACATGAACTGCTTTCCAGTCGATCGTCCTTTTTCGATAACCAGCCGGGCATGCGGCTTGGGAGCCGATCGCAACGCTGAAAAACTCAGGCCGGCGGAAACGCGACCACCGGCGAACTCCGGATGAGGGTTCGGCGACGGAGCGTGAGTGCCGTTACCTCCCGGCGCAGGCCTTTTTTGAACCGGGTTCGCGCGCCCGTTTGGCCTCAATGGCGCGCCACATTCGTCGCAATACTGCGAGCCATCGAGATTTTCTGTTTTGCACCTGTCGCAGGTAATCATCGGCTTCACAAAAAGCAAATCATTCTAGCGCGAAACCCTCTTAGCCGCCAACGCATCTATTAAGCCACAAAGAGTCACGGAAAGCACAAATACCTACGTAAATCGTTCTGTGTTTTGCGCTGCTTGAGGCTCAATGGTGTCTAACCATTGTTAATAAATCAGAGTGTGCATCGTTCTCGAATATGGCCCTTTGCAAGTTGCCCTTAAATGAAACAGTTTGGTAACTTTCCACGTAGAAACTACTTCTCAAGAAGTTAGAGCCCCCGGTAGAAGGAATAAAGAATGGCACTGAGTCGCAAAAAGAAGATCATTATCGGCGTAGTTGTGGTGGCAGTTCTGGCAATCGCGGTGGTCGTCAGCGTGATTGCAACCCGCAAGGAAGAGCCCGAAGTAATCACCGTAAAGCTCAACGTCAGACCGGAACTGAAACAGACCGTAACCGCGTCCGGCGAAGTGCGCCCGATACGATACATCAAGCTGACCAGCGAGGTCCCGGGCCGCATCGAGGAGATTTACGTCACCGCGGGCGACCAGGTTACCAAGGGCAAGCCACTCGTACGCGTCGACCCGACGCAATTGCAGTCGAACCAGGAAGCGCAATGGGCTGCCACGCAGGCGTTGATTAACGATGTGCAAAATGCGCGCAACGCCGTCAATTCAGCGCAACAGTCACTGGTCGTCGCGGAATCTGCGGTTGCTGCTGCGAAACAGCAGGTCGTCGCCTTCCAAACCAGCGTGGATCGCGCTCAGGTGGAACTCAACACTGCCCAGCGCGAACTCAAACGCTTCACGGAACTGATCGAAGCCGGCGTTTCATCACGGTTCGAATACGACGCCGCACGCGACCGCTTCGACACCGCCAAGATCGCTTTGGAAACAGCCAAAGCAAATCTCGAGGCTCAGAAGATCGCGGTGAGGGAAGCAACAGAACGCGCGACTCAACAACGTATCGCGGTGAAGGAAGCACAAACGAGCATCAAGTCGTCTGAGATGCGGGCGAGCCAGCAGCAAGCAATGCTGCGAGGTCAAACGAGTCAACGTTCAAAGGCAACGCAGTTGTCGCCTTTGAACGGCGTAGTAGCGGACATTCCCACACGCGTCGGTGAGTTTGCTGTCGCTGGTCTATCGACAACGCCGTTGATGACTATCGCCGACATGTCGCAGATCAACGTCGAAGTGAACGTCGACGAGACGGAAATCAACAACGTGAAAGTGGGTCAGGAAGCAAAGGTCAAGGTTGACGCTCTTGGCGACAAAGAGATCAAAGCGGTCGTCACGCAGAAGAATCCGCTGGCGATCTCGAAGTCTGACGTCACCGGCGGTTTATCTAATCGCGTCAACGTTCAGGAAGCAAAAGAATTCAAAGTCACGCTCGAACTGAGGGAACTGCCCGAGGAGATACAGACCTCACTTCGCCCGGGAATGAGCTCGACCGCCACGATTACAACTGACACGAAGAACAACGTTCTTGCCGTGCCACTTGAATCGATCGTCGAGAAGGCACCGGCTCCAGCAGCATCTCCGGAGGCTTCAGTCGCCGGTGGTGTACCGGCGGCGTCGCCGGGTGGTGAGAAACCAAAAGCGCAGAAGGGCGTTTACCTGCTCGAAGGTAACAAGGTAAGGTTTATCGAAGTGACAACCGGAATTACCGGTGAAGCCGATATCGAGGTCACCAGCGGCGTTAAACCAGACATGGAGATCGTGCGTGGGCCCAGTCGCGTTTTGAAGACGCTGAAAGATGGAATGACGGTCAAACGTCAAACCAAAAAACCGGGCAATGCCAATGGAAACGAGGGCAGCTAGATGAGCGACGCTACTCTTACGATCACTCCGCCGGAGACGGAGATTAAACCACGTGTGGATGTCCATGGGGTCGACGGGCATGACCCGTCGATGCTCATCTCGATGCGAAACATCTGGAAGACATACCAGATGGGAACAGAGTCAGTACATGCTTTGCACGGAGTGTCGTTTGATATCCCTCGCGGCGAGTACATCGCGATCATTGGTCCATCCGGTTCAGGCAAGTTGACGTTGATGAACTTGATCGGCTGCCTTGATACTCCGACGCAGGGTGAATACTGGCTCAACGGTAAGAACGTCTCCGAGATGGACGACGACGAGCTCGCCCGCATCCGCAATCAGGAAGTGGGCTTCGTTTTTCAAACATTCAATCTACTCGCGCGGGCCACTGCACTTCACAACGTCGAGCTGCCGCTGATCTACGGTGGCGTCGGTTCATCTCAACGTCACGAGATGGCGAAGAAAGCTCTGGCAGCAGTCGATTTGTCTGACCGTGTAACACACAGGCCCAACGAACTCTCGGGCGGACAGCGCCAGCGCGTCGCGATTGCTCGCGCGCTGGTGAACCATCCGTCGATCCTGCTGGCCGACGAACCAACCGGCGCACTCGACTCGCACACCAGCATGGAGATCATGGACCTTTTCGAGCGACTCCACTCAGAAGGCAACACGATCATCGTCGTCACACACGAGCACGACATCGCCGGGCGTGCCCATCGCGTTATCTCCATTCGCGACGGTCAAATCGAAAAAGACGAAAGAATTAAATGAGCCACCAAAAGGCACAAACTGCACAAATGATCTG
The DNA here is from genome assembly GCA_963826255.1 of uncultured Acidobacteriota bacterium. GTDB lineage: Bacteria > Acidobacteriota > Blastocatellia > Pyrinomonadales > Pyrinomonadaceae > PSRF01. The sequence continues at coordinate 992,579 of CAWGWK010000002.1, read as the reverse complement.
TTTTGTGCTTTGTGTGCATGTTGAGGCAAGGCATTGCGCTACTCGCTTCGTCTGACCGCGATCTGGGAAGCCTTCCGTGTGGCTACCGCAAGTTTGCGTGCAAATAAGCTGCGCACCGCGTTGACGTTGATGGGTATCGTTGTCGGCGTCACTGCGGTGATCGCAGTGGTCACGATCATCAAAGGTCTCGATCAAACAGTCGCACAAACTTTTTCTTCGCAAGGCTCCACCGTCTTCTCCATTTCCAAGAACCCGCAGATCATCAAGTCGCGCGAGGAGTTCATAAAATTCAACCGCCGCAAGGATGTGACGTACGAAGACGCGGAAGCGATCGCGCGCTTGTGCACGGCGTGCTGGCGAGTCGGTATCGCGGCGAATGCGATCGAGAAGGTGAAGTACGCGGATCAAACGGCGGAGGACGTTCGCATACGCGGCGTCGATCCGATCACGATGTTTGATATCGATGGTGTATCCATTGACGTCGGCCGCATCTGGAGCGAGAGCGAAGGTGCATCGGGCCGCGATATTTGCGTCATCGGTCCTGACATGTTGAAGAACCTGTTTAATGATGCGCCGGCTGACAGAGCTGTGGGCCAGGAAATCCGGATCGACGGCCGGCCGTATCTCGTTCTCGGCGTGCTCGAGCCGTTGGGATCGATCTTCGGCTTCTCGCGCGATAACGTGGTCTACATTCCTTATTCGACGTACCAAAAAGCGTATGGCGGCAGGCGCTCGCTGGTCACCTTTATCCAGGTGCCTTCGGCCGAGCAGCTTGAAGTCGCGGAAGATCAAGTCAGAACGATCATGCGAAATCGTCGCGGTCACGCGATGGACGACAGTGATGACGAGGGCTTCTCACTGGAAACGCAGGACGTGTTTCTCAATCTCTACGGCTCGGCAACTTCGAACATTTACATCGTCACGATCGGAGTAGCGGCAATCTCGCTTGTTGTCGGTGGGATCGTGGTGATGAATATCATGCTGGTGTCAGTTACGGAACGGACCAAGGAGATCGGCATTCGCAAAGCGATTGGGGCGCGCCGTAAAGACATTCTGACGCAGTTTTTGATCGAAGCCGTGACTGTTACTGCGATTGGCGGCGCGCTTGGAGTCGGAACAGGATTTGGATTGGCTTACGTGATCTCAGCGCTGATCGGATTTCCGTTGCTGATCAGCGTTGCGTCGGCAGTGTTGGGTGTTGGAGTTTCTTCAGTAGTGGGAATCGTGAGTGGGCTGTGGCCAGCGTGGCGAGCAGCGAAGTTAGATCCGATTGAAGCTTTGAGAGCCGAATAGGTCCAATAGGACCTATAGGACCTATAATTTTTGTCATGAGATTAGACGACATCAAAGAGTCCGCACTTATGGCGTTCGACACGCTGCGTGCAAACAAGCTGCGCTCGTCGTTGACGATTCTGGGTGTCACCGTCGGCGTCGTCACCGTCATCTTCATGGTGTCGATCATCCAGGGACTCAACAAAGCGTTTGCGGATCAGATCGAATCACTCGGGTCCAACACCATCTTCGTCTCAAAGTTTGAACCAAGCTTCGGACGCCTGCCTGGACCGGAAGAGATTCACCGTAAAGATCTCACCATGGAAGACGCTGAAGCGTTGCGTACTGAAGGTCCGTCAATCGCCGGTGTCTCGCCGATCCGCCGCATGTTATCGGCCACACTCAGATACCAGGACAAACAGACCGACACGCCGATTCTCTTCGGCGTCACGCCGTCTTACGAGTTTGTTCATACGCAGTACGTCGCCAGCGGCCGCTTCATCAGCGACATCGACATGAACGACCGATCGAATGTCGTAATTATCGGTGTGGACGTTAAGCAGGCACTCTTTCCCTACGAAGACGCAGTGGACAAGGAAGTCAGAATCAACGGCAACCCGTTTCGCATTATCGGCGTGATGGAGCCACTCGGAAACTTCTTCGGGCAGTCACGAGACAACTCGATCTTTGTTCCCATCACGACGTTCGACAAGTACTATCGCGACCTTCCCTTTCCGGACGTTGTTTTCTTCGTCATCGTGCGCCCCCGTTCGCGCGCGTTCGTGAAATCTGCGATGGACGAGATCACGGACATCCTCCGGCGCAGGCGTCGCCTTGCTCCCGGCGCGCGCAACAACTTTGGGATCTCGTCACAGGATTCGTTGTTGGACGTTTACAATCAGCTTACCGGTGCCACCGCCCTGGTGCTAACGTCGGTCTCTTTTGTAGCGCTGATGATCGGAGGGATAGGCGTGATGAACATCATGCTGGTCTCCGTTACCGAACGCACGAAAGAGATTGGAGTTCGCAAAGCTGTCGGTGCGACCAGGTTGAATATCCTGTCGCAGTTTCTGATTGAAGCGGTCGTGTTGACGGCCATCGGTGGCTTCGCTGGATTGGCTGTCGGCGAGATTGCGAGTTTGCTGATGAACCGGTATTCACCTCTTCCGGCGTACGTGCCGTTATGGGCCATCGGCATGGGAGTCGGGATCTCGGCAGCGGTTGGCATAATCTTCGGCCTCTGGCCCGCTTGGAAAGCCGCGCGTTTGAACCCAATCGACGCACTGCGCTGGGAATAGGGCCACAAAGAGGCACAAAAAGCACAAATCATAAATGGAAGTTTTTGTGCTTTTTGTGCCTTTTTGTGGCCCTTATTTTTTGTGCATTTTTGCGGCTCAATGCATAATGCAACCATAAAAGAGGCTATCCCGTACTAACGCCGTGAAGTTTATTGAAACTCTTAAACTTGCCGTCGCCGCGATCTGGGCGCACAAGCTGCGCTCTGCCCTGACGCTGCTCGGCATGATTGTCGGCGTGACTGCTTTCGTCGTGGTCGTCTCGTTGATCGAGGGTTTCAATCGTTACGTTGACGAAAAAATCGCAGGTATCGGCGCCAAATCATTTACAATCCAACGCTTCAATCCACTCGAAGATTTCAAAGACACCGACACCATCGCCGCCGCCCAGCGACGCAACAAAGAACTCACGCTCGACGACTATGAATACTTGAAAGCACGCGCCCAGCTTATCGGCAGGCTCGGTGCGCGGGCCAGAGGCACTCCGTCTGAAGTTAAGCGCGGCGATGAACTCCTCGAAGACGTATTCGTTTCAGGCGCGACTGCCAACTGCGTGGACATCGAAAACCGCGACGTCGCCGAAGGACGTTTTATCGCCGAACCTGAAAACGAAGGCGCAGCGCGCGTCGCTTACATCGGCGCCGATATAGCAACCAAGCTCTTTCCGGCAGGCAATCCAGTGGGCCAGGAAATCAGCGTCCGCGGATTGCCTTATCGAGTGATCGGAGTCGAAGTGGCGCGGGGAACGGTATTCGGAATTCCTCAGGACTCTTTTATCATCCTGCCCTTGAAGACTTACTCCGTAAACTACGGCGGATTAATTCGACAGCGCTCGCTTTACTTCGTCGCGACTTCGAGAACCGATGAGCTCTTTAACGATGCCGTTGAGGAAGCACGGTTCCTGATGCGTGTGAGACGTAAACTTGGACCAAACGAAAAAGATAATTTCGGCATTGTCACACCTGACGCCATTACTGGCTTGCGCGATCGACTGTTTGGGACCATCTTTATCGTCGCGATTGCCGTGCCCGGAATCGCTCTGATCGTCGGCGCGATCGTCATCATGAACATCATGCTGGTGTCCGTCACGGAACGCACCAAGGAGATTGGGATCAGAAAATCTCTGGGCGCACGACAGATGGACATACTCAAACAATTCTTAGTGGAGGCAGTGACACTGGCGATCATCGGCGGCGCAGTTGGAATTTTTCTCGCGTGGGTAGTAGGTGCGGTTGTGAGCGCATGGATCTTTCCGACTTACTTATCGCTGTTTGCAATCCTGGGAGCGCTGGCGGCTTCGGGCGGTGCGGGCGTAGCGTCTGGTATTTTCCCTGCCTGGAAAGCCGCGAGACTAGATCCTATTGAAGCTTTGAGGGCTGACTAATGCGAATACTGCGAAGTGACATTTACGAAAACCTCAAGATGGCTCTCTCAACGTTGCGTGGCAACAAGCTGCGCTCGTTTCTGACGGTCTTTGGCGTCGTCATCGGCATCATCACCGTAATGCTGATCGCGTCGATCATCAGCGGCATCGACGTGTCGGTGAAACGAGAAGTCGAGTCATTCGGCACTCGTTCGATCTACATCAGCAAATACAACCCGGGCATTCACATCGGACGCATGTCGCGCGAAGAGAGAATGCGCAAGGAGTTGACCTACGACGATGCGATCGCGCTCCAATCGTTGCCCACGATTGAGCTGTCAGTTCCCTTCCTCGATATTACCAACAACTGGTTCGGCGGCAGACTGATGGTTTCCGGTGGCGGCAAGACGTCGGCGCAAGTCGCGCTTCAAGGTACGCTGCCGGAGTTTGAAAAAGCCGGGACGCAGGTAATTTCCGAAGGTCGCTTCTTTACTCAAACCGAGAACGATACGAATCAGGAAGTTTGCGTAGTTGGCTCGAAGGTCGCCGACGACTTTTTCAAACTCGGTTCGCCGGTGGGCCAAACTATCAAAATCGGAACGCAGGAGTTTCGTGTTGTCGGCGTGCTCGATAAACGAGAACAGTTTCTCATCGGCGGCGGCAGTGACGATCAGAACAACGTGATCTACGTCCCTTTCACTGTGGCCCAGAAACTAAAGCCGAACGCTGACGACATCTACATTCTCGCAGTCGCGCGCGCGGGCATGATGGACGAGGCAAAGGACCAGGTGCGCGATTTACTGCGCGTGCGCCGGCAGGTACCTTTCGCCGCAAACGACAACTTCGGAATGGAAACGTCGGAAAGTATTCTCGATAATTTCCGGTCGATTACCGGCGGTTTGGCGATCGCGATGGTGGTCATCTCTTCGGTTGGTCTGATGGTTGGCGGAATCGGCGTGATGAACATCATGCTGGTGTCGGTAACTGAGCGCACTCGCGAAATCGGTGTGCGCAAAGCCATCGGCGCTAAACGCAGCGACATCATGTGGCAGTTTTTGATTGAAGCCGCGACACTCACCGGCCTCGGCGGAATCGTCGGTCTTTCGATCGGTTGGGGCTTGACCTTGTTGCTGCGTCTGCTGCTTCCATCTTACGTGCCGCTCTGGGCGCCTATCGGCGGTCTGATCGCCAGCGTCGGCATTGGCCTCATTTTCGGATTGTGGCCCGCATGGAAAGCCGCCCGCCTCGATCCTATCGAATCACTCCGCTACGAATAGAGCCACAAAAAGGCACAAAGGGCACAAAGGGCACAAATCATTAATGAATCTTTTGTGCTTTTTGTGCCTCTTTGTGGCTGCTGCTTCTTTGTGGCTAAGCGATGAAGCCTGGGAATAAGGACGTAAAGATTGTGGCCAGGATCAATATCAACACCCACAGTGTGATCGCGACACCCCAACCCGCACCTTTACTTGCGCGTGTGGCGCCATGGTGCAGTCCCTTCGCGCGCAACCAGAGTCCGTAAAAAGACGTGAGACCGATGAAGCTTGCCATCACGAAAAAGACGGGATGATTTGCAGGCGAGAACAAGATCCCGAGGTTGTCCTGTAACGTCGTTTCCTGATTGAGAATCGGATGCAGGTCTTCCGGCGCTTTTAAGTAGAGTATCGCGAGGCCAAGGAGTTTTTGGATCGCAACGACCGGCAGCGCTGAGTAAAACGTTACGGCGAGTGCCTGCCAGAAATTGATTCTGCCGCCGAACGCGAGAATTAGCAGTAATGAAAGCGCCGCCACAATCGTACTGACCACGTAAATGCCTACCATTGATTTAATAACAGAGCCCGCGCGTTCAACTGGATTTTTTAGCGATTGCAACTGAGTGGTTTTCATTGCTTCGATCCGCTCTGGCGGCGGTGCGAACGGCGGTCCCATCTCCGCAACCTTTTCCGTTGTGTGCTCGACGATTCGTTCGGGCGTGATCCTTTGCACAAATGAAAACGAATAGATCGCAGTGAGAACAAAGATGATTACAAACGCTCCCACCCAATGCGGATGAACGCGCAGATTGCGGAAGACACGAGAGGGCTCGTAAAAGATCCCCGTAACTCTCTCAAATAGGGAAAGGGGTGGCTCTGACTGGGGAATTACCGGCAAAGGGATAAAGCTATCTGCGAACAAATACATTCCAAAAAAACAGAGCGCCGCGCCAGTGGAAATTCCACCAGGAATCACCTTGGCGATGCCTCCGACTAAAATGAGCAATCCCAAAACGGCAAACACTATTCCGAAGGGCCGTAGTTTGGTAGGGCGCGGAGCGCGTGGTGCGGATTGCGGCATCGGCGGTGGTGGTGGCGCCTGGAAGCTTTGCTCGATCGGAGCACTCATGATTCTCAATCTCCTTAAGGAAGTTTTGTGTAAGGTTGATACGGAGTGGTGCCAGGCGAGGTTTCAAATGGCCCACTATCTCAACACCACTGGTAACGAATTTTCTATGTGCTTTTTTGTGCCTCTGCGTGGCCCCAACCAGGAACGCGGATGCACGCGACGTGATGGCCGGGTGACACTTCGCGCAACTCCGGATCGATGTGCGCACAATCGTCGATCGCGATCGGGCAACGCGTCCTGAAGCGACAGCCTGAGGGAGGATTGATCGGCGTCGGCACATCACCCTGGAGGATGATTCGCTTTCGCTTCTGCTTAGGATCGGGAATCGGAATAGCAGACAGCAGCGCCTGCGTGTAAGGATGTAACGGTTGCGCATACAACTCGGCGGCGCTGGCGATCTCCACAATTCGCCCGAGGTACATGACGGCGACACGCGTTGAGATGTGTTCCACCACCGCGAGCCCGTGAGAGATGAACAAGTAAGTGAGTTTGAACTCTTCCTGAAGCTCCTGCAAAAGATTGACGACCTGCGCCTGCACGGAAACGTCGAGCGCTGAAACAGGCTCGTCGGCCACGATCAGTTTTGGATTAAGCGCCAGACTGCGCGCGACACCGATGCGCTGGCGTTGCCCGCCTGAGAACTCGTGCGCGTAGCGATTCATGTAATCAGGATCGAGTCCCACGCGTCGCAAGAGTTGTGCAACGCGATCGCGGCGCTCACTCTTTGTGCCCTGGTTATGAATAATCAGCGGCTCGGCAACGATGTCGCCAATCTTCATGCGCGGGTTCAATGACGCGTAAGGATCCTGAAAAATTATCTGCATCTCACGCCGGATCTCGCGCAGCTCTTTTTTATTTAGTGAGAGTATGTCTCGCCCCTGGAAGTAGATCTCTCCGGCAGTGGCTTCAATCAAACGAAGCAAGCAGCGGCCGACGGTTGACTTGCCGCAGCCTGATTCACCAACCAGGCCTAACGTCTCGCCTGCAATTATTTCGAACGACACACCGTCGACTGCCCGCACCACGTCGTCGGAGCCTTCGACTGGAAAATGTTTTACGAGGCCACGAACATTGACGAGCGTATCGCTCATCTTTGCCGGTAGCGGTGGCTGAGGTTGATTGTTTACTTCAACTTGGACGCTCATGAACTCCTTCGCGGTCCGCCGCCACTGCGGCAGCGAGATCGTAAAGCACGCACCGTACTTGAACACTGCCTTCGAGCTGGTAAAGCGGAATATACCCTTCCGTGCAACGCGGCATGCGATGCGGGCAACGGGGTGCGAAGTGACAACCCGGCGGCAAGTCAGTTGGTTTTGGCACGACGCCTTCGATCGTTTCCAGTCGTTCCTTTTGTATCACCTGCGTGCTCGTGAGTTTTGGGACCGAGCGCAGCAAACCTTCGGTGTAAGGATGCTTCGGTCGCGCAAACAACTCGTCAACTGGAGACTCTTCAACTATCCGTCCTGTGTACATCACTGCGACACGATCGGCGACTTCGGCGACAACACCGAGATCGTGAGTTATTAGAAGCACGGCCAGGTCTCTCTGTTTCCTGAGATCGTCAAGTAATTCGAGAATTTGCGCTTGAATCGTCACGTCGAGGGCAGTTGTAGGCTCGTCGGCAATCAAGAGCTTCGGATTGCAGGCGAGCGCCATCGCGATCATCACGCGCTGTCGCATACCGCCGGAGAGTTGATGCGGGTAATCGTTGACGCGACGCGCCGGATCCGGAATCGCAACTTCACGCATTGCTTCAATCGTCGCTTGGCGAGCCTGGTTGCGCGACATCTTGCGATGAAGCCGCAGCGCTTCGGCAATCTGTTCGCCCACTGTAAAAACTGGATTGAGCGACGTCATCGGATCCTGAAAGATCATGGCGATGTCGTCACCGCGCATCTCGCGCATCTCGGAGTCGGAGAGTTTCAGCAGGTCTTTGCCGTCGAAGAGTATTTCACCGCTGACGATCTTTCCCGGCGGCGCTATGAGACGCATCACAGAGAGTGCAGTGATCGACTTTCCACAACCCGATTCACCAACCAGTCCCAGCAACTCTCCACGATCGAGATAGAAATCGACCCCATCCACTGCGCGCACCAGTCCCGAGCGTGTGGGGAAGTGTGTCTGGAGATTTCTAACTTCGAGTAGATGGGCCATCAATGTCTATCTGTACGGATCGAAATTATATTCGAGCTGCATCCACATCGAGACGGGCTTTCCATCCTTCATCGCTGGAATGAATTTGATCTTTTTAGCGGAATCGACGGCTCGCTCGGTCAATCCATGGGGTAGACCTGAAACAACTCGAATGTTGACCACCTTTCCAGTTGCAGAGAAAATCGCGCGCAGAACCACTGTCCCTTCAATCCTATTGGAGCGGGCGTCTTCTGTGTAATTGGGTTCGGGCTTCGACAAAAGCCGGGCCTTTGCATCAACCTCTTTTCCTTTGAATATCTTGTCACCGATATCAAGGAAATCTGTTTCCGGACCATCAGAAACTGCAATACCGTCTGTCTTCTTGCCCAGCTTGATTGAGGAAAAGATCAGCGTTGCTGCAGGTCCTCCCGCGTCGGGTCCACTGGCAACGAATCGGAACAAGCGCTCCTCCGTTGCAAAAAACTGCACCACTGTAGGTGAGGTCTTGTTTCGAGATGAATACTCCTTTCCCGCAAAACCATCGATACTCAAACCCCGTTCGCTCGCGGGATCGTATTCGAATTCTGCATTCTGTTCAGCGATAAACTCCTCCAAAGACTGCCTCGGCTTAGGGTTCTCAAAAACTTGAATGCTGAAGACCATGCCGTCCAAGAAAGATTTGAGGTGTCGTTCCGTTCGATACTTGCCAAGGCGCGTCTGAGAAACCTTGTTTGTTCTCATTGCGGGAACAGCGGGCAGAATTACCGAAAAGTCTTCACCTTTGACGGTGTATCTTTTCCAGAGCATCATACCTTGCTGCGGTCCCCCAATACCGGGTTGGGGTTGGGGTGACTGACTTACAGCCCCAGTGGCCGTGAGGATTAACGTACTAAGCAATAATAGAATTCGCTTCATATCTATAGTCCGAGTTTCTCCATTCGGGCGTTTTCGTACGCGCCATCCTCCGCCGGGTAGCGCAGGGATTTCGCAATCGTTCCCTTCTCTTTCGCCAACGACCAGACGATGCTCTCGCCCGCTGGAACAACTTTCGGCTTAGCTGAAAACACCGGATCCGTAAATGCTTCTTCAGCATCAATCGGCCGCCAGCCTTTTGCTTTGTACATCGACATCAGGTCGCCGAGGAAAAGGCCGTTCAGGAGATTGAAGTGTACCAGCACTGTGTGCTTCACGGGCCGGCCGGTCACGCGCCGCGCAAGTTGATCGTAATACTCAGAACGCGCCCACATGTGCTCCAAATAATAATCGCGATACGGTTTCACATCGGCGTTCGGATCCTTCTTCAAACGTGCAGTCAGCCGCTGATCGATGGCCCAATCTGAATTGTCGATCGTGACATGACCGTTTCGATAACCATGTTTCGCGAAAAATGCTCGCATCGCGTCGCGCTTTACCGCGGTGTCGCCTTCCTTCAGCATCGGGAACCGAAAGTACTTCTTGAATCGCGGAAACTCTTTTAGCAAAGCCTCGGCTCGCAGTATGTCCTGTTGATAGTCGTCGATCCTGGCTTCGGGGGCATTGTAGTTGCGATGTGAATAAGTGTGGTTGCCGATCAGGTGACCGGTCTTGTCCCACGAGGACAACAGTTGCTTGCCTTCTTCGCTGTCGATGTTGCGGCCGATTACGAATAGGGCAGCTCTGATCGAGTTGGCTTGCAGTGTGTCGAGAATTGATTGATTGCGTTCGGCGGCGGTTAGTTTGACAGCGTTGGTCCAGTAAAGGTCGTCCATCGTGATGGAAAACTGTGGTGCGGGCTTACCTGCGATCGCGGGCACGCCGAGTCCGATCGCAGTAATGCTCAAGCCTAGAGTTTTCGTGAAGTCTCTTCGGTTCATTGATTCCTCCGGAAGATTTACCTCGCAAAGACGCAAAGGCGCAAAGAGAACTACAAACCGTCGGCGCCCTTCTTCCTTTGCGCCTTTGCGCCTTTGCGAGGAATCTTCTTCTAGACTGTTGCTGTCTCTCGATACTCGCCCCAAACGCGTCGCAAAGTATTACTGATCTCGCCGACAGTCGCGTACGCCTCGACGCATTCGAGAATGTGAGGCAGCAGGTTTTCAGTCGTTCCGGCCGCCTGCTCCAGTCTATTCAGCGCCGCTTTCACGTTCGCATCATCGCGGCGTTCGCGCAACGCTCGCACACGTTCGATCTCTGCTTGCTCGAGCGCAGGATCGATCCGCAACACACTGATTGCGGGCTCGGTTTCGAGTTGAAAACGATTCACGCCGACTACGACTTGCTCCTGTGTTTCGATAGCTCGCTGGTAACGGTAAGCCGACTCCTGAATCTCGCGTTGCACGTATCCCGTTTCGATTGCACGTAGCATCCCGCCCATCGCTTCGATTTTTTTCAGATACTCAACGGCTCCAGCTTCGACCTCATCCGTCAGATGCTCTATCGCATACGAACCCCCCAGCGGATCTGCCGTGTCCGCCACTCCCGACTCGTAAGCAATTACCTGCTGCGTGCGTAACGCAACTCGCGCGGTGGACTCGGTTGGCAACGCGAGCGCTTCGTCCATCGAGTTGGTGTGCAACGACTGCGTTCCACCAAGCACGGCAGCCAAAGCCTGAATCGTGGTCCGCACGACATTGACCTCCGGCTGTTGCGCCGTGAGTGACGACCCGGCTGTTTGCGTGTGAAACCGCAGCATCAACGAACGTGGATCGCGTGCTTTGAAACGATCGCGCATGATGCGGGCCCACAAACGCCTTGCGGCACGAAACTTCGCGATCTCCTCGAGCAGGTTGTTATGCGAGTTGAAGAAAAAGGAGATGCGCGGCGCAAAGTCGTCAACGTCGAGTCCGGCCTCGAGTGCCGCTTCGACGTATGTGATCCCGTCTGCGAGCGTGAAAGCAACTTCCTGCACCGCGGTCGAACCGGCCTCGCGAATGTGATAGCCGCTAATCGAGATCGTGTTCCAGTTTGGCACTTCGCGCGCGCAGTAAGCGAAGATGTCAGTGACGAGACGCAACGACGGAACAGGTGGATAAATGTAAGTACCGCGAGCGATGTACTCTTTCAAAATGTCGTTTTGCAGCGTGCCTCTGACTTTGTCGAACGCAACGCCTTGTTTGCGAGCCACCGCGAGATACAACGACAACAAGATCGCCGCTGTCGCATTGATCGTCATTGAGGTCGAGACTTCATCGAGCGGAATGCCGGCAAACAGTCGCTCCATGTCGTCCAGCGAGTCGATCGCGACGCCCACCTTTCCGACTTCGCCGAGCGCCAGTGGATCGTCAGAGTCCAAACCGATCTGTGTTGGTAGATCGAAGGCGACTGAGAGACCGGTCGTGCCGTGAGCGAGGAGGTATTTGTAACGGGCGTTTGATTCTTCGGCAGTGGCGTAGCCGGCGTACTGCCGCATCGTCCAAAGCCGGCCGCGATACATGTTCGGGTAGATGCCGCGGGTGTAGGGAAACTCACCTGGCGCGCCGAGGTCTTGTTCGTAGTCGATGGCGCGCGTGTTGGAGGGATTGAAATCGACCGGCAGGTCTTTTGTTTTGGTTACCATCTTCAGGAACTCTAGAATACCGCAATTGACAGAATTTATCTCACAGGATTACATGATTTTACAGGATTGACAGGATTGTGATGAGCACGGTCAGGGTTAACAAAAAAGGCGCGGATCGAGTGAGGCAGGGCCACCTGTGGATCTATCGCAGCGACGTGGTTGCGGTTGATGCTGAAGGTGGGGCATTCGTCACTGTTAAAGACGAACGCGGCAACTTTATCGGACAGGCGCTGTTCAGTGATGCTTCACAGATCGCGCTTCGATTCCTCACACAAAGCAGCGAGGAGATCGATCGCGACTGGTGGCGTCGTCGAATCACTGGCGCGGCCGGGCGGCGAAACATTCCGCCGGATACCAACGCTTATCGTCTCGTCTATTCCGAAGGAGACTTGCTGCCGTCGCTGATCATCGACCGTTACGCCGACGTGCTCGTGATGCAAACGCTCTCGCAAGGCACTGAGGCATTCAAGACGCTCATAACTGAAATACTGATCGAGGAATTTAAGCCGCGCGCGGTGATCGAACGCAACGACGCACGCGTTCGCGAACTGGAAGGCTTGCCGTTGATCGCCGCCACTGTTTACGGAGAAGCGCCTGCTGAATTGGAAATCTTACAGCACGGGCTGCGTTTCAATGTCGAACCCTTAGGCGGACAGAAAACCGGATCGTTTCTGGACCAACGCGAGAACCGTCTGGCCGCGCGCACCGCGGCGCAAACGACAAAGGCAACACGCGCACTCGATTGCTTCACCTTCAACGGCGCTTTTGCGCTGCACTTAGCTCCGGCGTGCGAAAACGTGATTGGCATCGATATTTCCGGTGACGCTGTTGCCGCCGCGCGGCGAAATGCAGAGTTGAACGCATTGAGTAACGTGGAGTTTCGCGAAGCGAACGTGTTCGACGCACTGCGCGAGATGGAAGCTGCGAATGAACGCTTCGATGCGATCGTGCTCGACCCGCCTGCCTTTGCGAAGAATCGCGCGAGTCTGAAGTCCGCAATTCGCGGTTATAAAGAGATCAACTTGCGGGCGTTGAAGTTATTGAACGCCGGTGGCGTGCTGATAACGTGCACGTGTTCGTATCACGTTTCAGAAGAATTGTTTCTCGAGATACTCGCGCAGGGCGCGATCGATGCGCATCGGCGTGTGCAGATCATGGAGAAGCGAATGCAGGCGACAGACCATCCGGTGCTGGTCGGCATGCCTGAGACTTATTATTTGAAGTGTGTGATTGCGCGGGTGATGTGATCCACAGATTACGCAGATTCAATTTCATTCTGCGTAATCTGTGGAATCTGCGGATAACTTAGTTCAATCCCGGATCGTTTTCGACGACGATTTTGGTCCTGTAGTCCTTGCCTCCGACTGTCAGCTTAAGGTTGTAGGTGCCGGCTTCGAGCGGCAAGCCCTGGGTGAAGACGGCGGCGGCTCCGCCCCCGCCACCACCGCCTCCGCCGCCACCGCCAAAACCACCACCACCGGGCGGACGTGGAGGCGGATCGCTACGAAGATTCCACTGAACTCGGTTCAATCCAGCTTCGTTGGTTCCGACGATGTTGCGAACCACCTTACCGGCGTAATCAGAGATCGCCAGCTTCACCTCGCCCGAAGCAGGTGACTTCAGGTAGTAACTAATTGCCGTCCCAGGCAAAGGATTAGCGCCGCGGAAAATCTTTGCACCACCCCAGTAACGAGCAAGCCGCGGATCGTTTTGCCACATGGTTCCGGGTCTCACTTCAAACAGGTGGGCATCCGAATCCCGCACTTTTTGCGACAACTGCTGCAGCGCCGTAATGTCGTCGAGAATGTAGATGCCACGACCGTGTGTGCCTACGATGAGATCGTTGTCGCGTGGATGGACGACGATGTCGTCGATGCGCATCGTCGGCATCCCCGACATAAACGGTTTCCACTCAGCTCCACCATTGAGCGAGATGTAGAGCCCAAATTCCGTGCCGGCGTAGAGCAAGTCTTTGTTCTTCGGGTCCTCGCGAATGACATTGACCGAGCCCCGCTTCGGAAGATTGTTGACGATCGAAGTCCAGGTCGCGCCGTAATCTTTAGTGACGAACAGGTATGGCTTCAGATCATCCAAACGATGTCCATCAACGGCGAGATAACAGACAGCCGGATCGAAGCGTGAAGGCTCGACGCGCGAGATGTGATACGTCTCACCGATACCCGGCACGTTTTTCGAAATTTCGGTCCAGGTTGCGCCGCCGTCTTTACTAACCTGGATGTTCCCGTCGTCGGTGCCCGCCCAAAGTATGCCAGGCACTTTTGGAGATTCGGCAACCGCCACAACATATCCGTAACCGTTATAGCCGTCATGCTTGGAGGCCATCGGATCTTTGCCGGGCACTCCCATGATTGGCAGCGTGTTGCGATCGATCTTTTTGGTCAGATCGATCGTGGCGGTCCAGGTGTCGCCGCGGTCCATCGATCGGAAGAGCCTGTTTCCACCTGCATACACAACGCGCGGATTGTGTGGTGACAAATGGATCGGCGTGTTCCAGTAAAAGCGATAGACCTCAGTTGGCGGCGGTGTTGGAACAACGTTCGACTGCAAGTTAGCACCACCAAACCCACCGATACCCTGCGCTGCGGCAAAGGCGGCGAGCTGAGACTGAGTGTCAGGAGTTGGTGAAGCGCCCGGAGTGTCAGGAGTGGGTGAAGCCTCCGGTGAAGCGCCCGGCGAAGGACTTGCCGCCGGACCTGCACCTCTTCCTCCTCGTCGCGGCACGCCGCGAGGCCGGATGCTAACGCTGCGTCCGGTGCGAAGATCCAGCCGCTGCATCGCGCCGCCTTGCGACTCGGCAAAGACGATGTTGTGGTCCGTCGGATCGATCTGCGTGTAAAAACCGTCACCTCCAGCGACGCGATACCAATCAGCATTTGTAATCCCAATCTGGTTTCGCGTTTGACTTGGACCACCCCACGATCCATTGTCCTGTAAGCCGCCGTAGACGTAGTACGGCTTACGCATATCCACTCCGATCGCGTAAAACTGCGCCGCGGGAATCGTGTTGATGAACTCCCACGTGGCGCCCTGATCGTAGCTGACGTTCAAACCGCCATCATTTCCAACCAGCAGATGATCGTTGTTCGCGGGATTGATCCAGATCGCGTGGTTGTCAACGTGCGCGATGCCCGCCTGCAACGATTTAAAAGTCTTGCCGCCGTCCGTCGATTTGCTGAAGTTCAACCCGCCAACATAAACAGTTTCCGGATTTTTTGGATCGACACGGATCTGGCTGTAGTACATCGGACGATTGTTTTCATTGCTGACGATGCGCCAGGTTTTTCCCTTGTCATCCGAGCGCCACACACCCGATCTTTTCGGATTCAGAGGGGTAGGCGTAGGCGACGCACTGGGGCTCGGAGATGGCGACGGCGAAGGACTCGGGCTTGGAGCTACCTGGCCACCAACCGTTTGCTCTTCGCCGCCCGTACCGGTGCTCGGACCTACTTCCATCTGTGCGTAAAGGATGTTTGGATTCGAACGTGAAACGTCCAGTCCGATGCGGCCGAGCAGTCCTTCCGGCAGTCCGGCGCCTTCCAGTTTCCTCCACGTCTTGCCGGCATCGATCGTCTTCCAGATTCCGCTTCCTGGTCCACCGCCATTGAAACCGAAGTTGGTTCGTCGTCTCTGGTATGAAGCAGCGTAAAGTATCTTGCTGTCGGTGGCGTCCATCGCGATGTCTGTGAACCCGGTGTCTTCGTCAATGAACTTTACGTTCGTCCAGGTCTGGCCCCCGTCCGTAGTTTTGTACACGCCGCGTTCTTTGTTTGGTCCAAAGAGATGGCCCAGCACCGCCGCGTAAACGATATTCGGATCCTTCGGATCGATCACGATGCGGGCGATGGTTTGCGAATCCTCCAATCCCATTTTGGTAAAAGTCTTCCCTGCATCGACGGACTTATAAATGCCGTCGCCGAAGCTCGAGCTCTGACGATTGTTTGGTTCGCCTGTACCGACCCAAACTATGTTTGGATCGGTGGGCGCGACCGCGACGTCGCCGACGGAATGCGTGCCGTATGTCTCGAAGATTGGTTGAAAGGTCGTGCCGTTATTCGTTGACTTCCAGACACCGTTGGTCGCGAATGCGACGTAGATGATGAAAGGATTTTGTTCGACGACGGCAATGTCGTCGATACGGCCGCCCATGCTCGCTGGTCCAATACTGCGCCAGACGAAACGTTTCAAGACCGGATCGGTTGACCAGTTGATCGGTGTCGGCGTCGGGCTGGGGCTGGGGCTCGGTCTCGCAGTCTGCGCAGCCGCTGGAGTTTGAGACGGAGTTTGGTTCTGTGAGTAAACGGTTATGCTGGCGAAAGCCACAGCACTGACGATCACAATCAGCAGGCCAAGATCGTAAACGGAGCGCGACCGGTCTTTCATGCGAAAGTATCCTTTCAACGAGTTGTTACCTAAACTGCGTGGGATAGAACGGTTAGGATGCGGAATATAACTCAAAGCCGCAAAAAAGCACAATAAGCACAAAGTATTTCCTGTTTTGTGCTTCTTGTGCCTTTTTGTGGCTCAGATTATCCGCGCCAGACGGCTCCGCGAGCACTATCGGCCAGGCGTTTCGCATCGGGTAAGGCTTCAAGCGCGCGCATTACTTGCGCATCGCTGTCGAGCAACACACGCGCGCCGGCGTCGTTTGAAAATGCAGCGGTTATGATCTCCTGCCGCAATCGGAGTTTAGTAAAGTCCAGCTCCTCATCGATCTGAGCAGGTTGGACTTCAAACTCCGGCTGGGTACGAACGAAATTTCGAAACGCTTCGAGAACGCGATCGGTGATCGGAAAGTCTGTCGGCTTGGCGCTCTTGCCGTATTGCACTTTGTCCACTCGATACGATTCCAAACCGGGAACAACTCCGGCCACTAACTGTCTCGTAAAGTGAAACGCAGCTTCCGCGATACGCAAGCGAGCGGTCGTGTTCGCTGGTTCTTTCACTTCGATATCCGGAGTAATGCCGCCGCCACCGTAGAAGACTCGACCAACCGCAGTTTGCACGGGCTGTCCGGTGTGTGGCGGAGGAGTTGGAGAAGCCAATGACAGTGGCGTCTCGAGATTGCGTGGCGCATTGGTGGCCGGCGGAGTCTCAGTCTGATCGGGTCGGGTGTAGTAATCGTAAAGCGAGCCACTCGAATAATCGCGCTGCAATGAACGTCCGTACGGAGTGTAGTAGCGCGCGGTGGTGAGCGTGAGCCCGGTGTTGAAAGGCAACTGGAATATTCGCTGCACCAGACCTTTGCCAAAACTCGTTTCACCGACAATCAGTCCGCGACCGTGATCCTGAATCGCTCCGGCGACAATCTCCGATGCTGACGCGCTGTTTCGATTGATCAGTATCACCAAAGGCAGGGTCGCCGGGTCAGATCCAGTTGACTTATAAACTATCGGGTCACTGTATTCAGTGCGGCCCTTAACAGAAACAACGATTTGCCCACGTGGCAGGAACTCACTCGCGACATCGATAGCCTGGTCCAGAAGTCCACCCGGATTGCCACGCAGATCGAGTATGAGCTGTCGCATTCCCTGCTCTTCCAGGCGCTTCATCGCCTTCGACAACTCCTCGTCACTGGATCTCTGAAATCCGCCGGTAAGCCCGATGTATCCGGTGCCGGGCTTAATCATGTAGGCGTTGCGAATGGTAGGCAGCGGCACCGCGTCACGAATGATCGTGAAATATAGTGGCGCTTCGGAGCCGGCACGTTCGACTTTGAGTGTCACCGGTTCACCGAGCGAGCCACGAACGTTCTTTGAAACCTGCTCGCTGGTCCAGTCACGCGCATTCTTGCCGTCAACCTCGATAATCCGATCGCCGTACTTCAATCCTTGCTTCGCCGCGGGCGTGCCCTCGACCGCTGACTGCACGTAAACGCCGTCGCGATGCCGCACGATCGTCACGCCGATGCCGTAGAAACGGGAATCCTGATCCTCTTTGAGCTTCTTGAATTCGCTGTAAGGGAAATAAGCGGAATGCGGATCGAGCGTGGAAAGCATGCCCTGAATCGCAGCCTGGGTCGCTTTTTCGTGATCGATATCGCCGGAGTAATTTCTGGTGATCGTCGAGACGGCTTCGTTGTAGTCTTTTTCGATCTCGTCGGCAACGCGATAGGAGTTCTTCGCGTTATTCGAAGTGAAGCCGCCCAGGTTACGCCTGCTGCCAATCGTGCCGCCAAATACTGCCGCGGCCAGAATTACCACCGCCGCGACGATCGTAAACTTATTGATCCAACCAGGGTTGTACTGAGATGGCGATTTCTCTAATTGGCGGGCGACTTCCATTGCTGAAATATACCACAGGCTAAGGAAGTCGTTGGAGTGCGGCGGCGGCGACGACTTTTCGCTATGGTATATTGCAATTGAGGCTTGGATGTCCGCATCTCTTTCGGTCGTCATTCCCGCTTACAACGAGGCGGTCCGCTTGGGAAACACCCTGCCGACCGTCGTCGATTACCTGCGTCAAAACTCGCCGGATGCAGAGGTGATCGTCGTTGACGATGGCTCGACCGACCAAACCGGCGAGCTTGCTCGCCAGGCTTTTCTGGATGCCGGAAAACTGCGCACGTCAGTCATCAGTTACAAATCAAACTTAGGAAAAGGAAGAGCAGTCAGGCTGGGGCTGCTGGCCGCGCGAGGTGAGATCACCCTCTTTTCTGATGCCGACCTCTCGACACCGATTACCGAAGCGCCGAAACTGATCGAACCGATTCTCCGTGGTGAGTGTGACGTGGCATTTGGCTCGCGCGCCTTGAAGCGAGAGCTGATCGGCGTGCATCAACCCTGGCGCCGTGAACAAGGTGGACGTGTTTTCAATCTCGTCGTTCGTTTAGCGACCGGCTTGCCGTTCTGGGACACGCAATGCGGCTTTAAGGCTTTTCGTATGAGCGTGTGCCGGCCGCTTGTCGAAGCAGCGACTGTCGATCGGTTTGGATTCGACGTCGAACTGTTGTATCTGGCCTTTCGCGCGGGATTGAAGTTGAAAGAGATTCCGGTGCGATGGGACCACAACGAGGGAAGTAAAGTCAGTGTGTTCAGTGACAGTTTCAAGATGCTGAATGAAGTGGGTTTGATCCGGCAGCAGGCGCGCCGCGGTGTTTATGAAAGCGCGATTCGCGCGGTTCATGAATTGAAACAAAGCGCGTAATATACGTCGTATAGCAGCTAAAGAAATGACCGCGCGTCTCAACATCAACATCGATCACGTCGCTACGGTGCGTCAGGCACGTCGTGCTCCGGAGCCGAGTGTCATCGCCGCTGCGATGGCATGTGAACAAGCCGGCGCCGACGGCATCACAGTCCACCTGCGCGGCGACCGCCGCCATATTCAAGATCTCGATATCCGTCTCCTACGCGATTCGGTTACGACATATCTGAACCTCGAGATGGCTGCGACTGAAGAGATGTTGGCGATCGCTCTCGAAGCAGAACCTGACGCGGTCACGCTCGTCGCTGAAAAACCTAACGAGATAACGACTGAGGGCGGTCTCAATGTGAAGGCGAACGTTTCGGTTGTGCGTGCGACAGTAGGAAGCATAATCGACAGTGGGATTCTCGCGAGCTTGTTTATCGATCCGGACCCCGAGCAGATTGAGGCCGCTCGAGCGGTTGGCGCGCAGCAGGTTGAGTTGTGCACCGCGGCTTACGCGGAGGCGACACTTGGCGCGCGTGGTATTCATGGTGACGGCGCCGCTCGCGCAGCGGACGAATTGCGGAGGTTAAGAGAAGGTGCTGAGCTTGCGATGCGGTTGGGTTTGAATGTCGCCGCAGGTCACGGTCTGACTTATCGAAACGTCGGTCCTCTTGGACAGATCAAAGAGATCACCGAATTCAATATCGGGCACAACATCATTGCGCGCGCGATTTTTGTGGGATTGCAGGAAGCGGTGCGAGAGATGCGCGCCGCGATAAACCCAGGATAGTTTTCCTCGCAAAGGCGCAAAGGCGCAGAGAAGAGCTTGAGTTTTTCTCTGCGCCTTTGCGCCTTTGCGAGGAAAACCTGCTAACGAGCTGAAGCCAGTTGCAACCGCACTATCGATCGGTCCAGCTCGGCTTTTGCAACTTCAAGATCCTCTTCACTACCGCTCCAGGCATTCAACTGCTTCTCGAGTCGTTCGCGCGAGAGCTTCGCACGCGCCGCGTCGATCTCGTCCGGTCGCTCCGCAACTTCCGCCAGCACCGACACGTGATCGTCTCGCACTTCAACGAACCCACCCGAAACGTGCAACGGAAAGTTCTTCCCATCCTGAGCGTACGTCAGCACGCCGGTTTGCAATTGCGAGATCAAAGGCGTGTGACCGGGCAGTATTCCTAACTCACCGCCGAGCCCTGGCACAGTGACCATATCAACCGGCTCGGCGAGCACGCGGCGCTCGGGTGTGACAACTTCGAGTTGAATTTTGTCCGCCATAGTTTCTACTGCGCAATCGTCTTCGCTTTTTCGATCGCTTCTTCAATCGTGCCGACCATGTAGAACGCCTGCTCCGGCAAATCGTCGTGCTTGCCGTCAACCAGCTCGCGGAAACCTCTGACGGTGTCTTCGAGTTTGACGTACTTGCCTTCGAGTCCGGTGAACTGAGCGGCAACGAAGAACGGTTGCGAGAAGAACTTCTGAATCTTGCGCGCGCGTGAAACGATTAACTTGTCCTCATCTGACAGTTCGTCGAGTCCGAGAATCGCGATGATGTCCTGAAGATCTTTATAACGCTGCAACACGCGCTTCACGTCCTGAGCAGTGTCATAGTGCTCCTGACCGATGACGCGCGGATCTAGAATGCGCGACGATGAAGTCAGCGGATCGACCGCCGGGTAAATACCGAGCTCCACGATTTGTCGCGAGAGCGCTGTTACCGCGTCAAGGTGCGCGAAGGTCGTAGCCGGCGCCGGATCGGTGTAGTCGTCGGCAGGCACGTAAACCGCCTGGATCGAAGTGACGGAACCTGTCTTGGTCGAGGTGATGCGCTCCTGCATTTCGCCCATCTCGGTAGCGAGGTTCGGTTGGTATCCCACCGCTGAAGGCATGCGGCCGAGCAACGCCGACACTTCAGAGCCTGCCTGTGTGAAGCGGAAGATGTTGTCGATGAACAGCAGCACGTCGAGACCTTGATCGCGGAAGTACTCGGCGACCGTGAGACCCGAAAGCGCCACGCGCAGACGCGCACCGGGCGGTTCAGTCATCTGGCCGTAAATTAAAGCCACTTTCGACTTTCCGATAGTGCTCATGTTGACCTTGGAAAGATCGAACGCCCCGGTTGCATGGAAATGTTTATTGAAGGACTCGCCAAACTGGATAACTTCGGACTCGACCATCTCGCGCAGCAGGTCGTTTCCTTCGCGCGTGCGCTCACCAACGCCGGCAAAAACCGAGAACCCGGAACGTGCCTTCGCGATGTTATTGATCAACTCCATCACGATAACCGTCTTGCCTACGCCCGCGCCGCCGAACAAGCCAATCTTGCCGCCGCGCAAAAACGGTTGGATCAGATCGATCACCTTGATGCCCGTTTCAAACATCTGCAACTCGGTTGACTGTTCTTCGAAAGTCGGAGCGTGGCGATGGATTGGATAGCGCTTCTCGTGCTTCACGGGTCCGAGCGTATCGACGGGCTCGCCGATAACGTTCAGCACACGGCCAAGCGTTCCCTCGCCGACCGGCATCGTGATTGGGCCGCCGGTATCAATGGCCTTCATACCGCGCACCATTCCGTCAGTCGGCAACATCGAAACAGTTCGCACGCGGCCTTCGCCGAGGTGTTGCTGCACTTCGGCAATAACGTCAATCGGAGTAGGCACGTCGAATCCTTCAGAGACGACTCGCAGCGCCTGGTAAATCGGAGGCAGGTAGCCTGCCTGAAACTCAACGTCGAGAACCGGACCGATGATCTGCACGACTTTACCGACGTGATGACCGTCGGCACTCATGTTTCCGTTAGGCGTAGCCATACTGTCTTTGAACTCCTCTTTCGACCTATAAAGGCGACTCAAACTGGCAGGATTAAAAGCCAGACAAGATAACATACGCCACAAAGAAGCACAAAAAGCTCAAAAAACATGCAGTTTGAAATCGGCAGGTTCAGAGTTCAGCCTTTAGGCTGCTGTCTTAAAGCGGACAAGCTAAAGCTTGAACTCTGAAGTCAAAAAATCTTGTGATTTTTGTGCCTTATTGTGGCTCAAATTCTGTGGCTTATATTTCGGGATCAATGCGAATCTTCATTCGCTGCAAAACCTGTAGGTCTTCTTCGGTGAGTTCGAGGTCTGCGCCGTCAGTTTCCGTGTCTTCATCGCCGGCATGAGGTCTCAAACCAATCTCGAGCCGGAGGGTGAGTTCCATCTCGTATCCGGCCTCGCGCAGACGTTCAATGGCTTCCGCGACCTTCGTCGAATTCTCGACGGATTCGTTAATCGCGGTGCCGATCTCGCGAACAATCTCTTTTGCATCGTCGTCGATTTCCATTTTGTTGTTATGCTACGCCACTCGTGAAAGATTGCCAACTCCCAATTCAGCAATGTTAGACTTGGCCCTATGTTCGGCACTATTGGAATCCTGACTGGCGGCGGTGATGCGCCAGGCCTCAATGCCGTGATTCGTGCAGTCGTAAAGACTGCCACTTGCGAGCATGGTATGCGTGTGATTGGCATTGAAGACGGTTTTGAAGGATTGCTCGGCGCTACTAAAACGCGCACGCTTTCATCCGGCGACGTGCGCGGTCTGCTGCCACGCGGCGGAACAATTCTCGGAACACGCAATCGCGGACAGTTTGTTGTGCGATCCAAAGACGGTGAGCCGATGGACGTTGAAGCCGTCTATCAGGAAGCGATCTCCAACATGAAGATCGTCGGTATCGACGCACTCGTGGTCCTCGGTGGCGAAGGCACGTTGACGATAGCTGCTGAGTTTCATAAACGCGGCATACCGGTGTGTGGCGTGCCGAAGACCATCGATAACGATCTCGCCTGCACCGAACTGACGTTCGGCTTTGTAACCGCCCTGGACATTGCCACCGAAGCATTAGACCGTCTGCACACCACTGCCGAGTCACACGATCGCGTGATGATCCTGGAAGTGATGGGCCGGCATGCCGGTTGGATTGCGCTTCATTCAGGCATCGCGGGCGGCGCGGACGTGATCCTGATTCCGGAGATCCCCTTCTCGCTCGAAGTTGTGGCTGAGAAGATTCGCGCGCGAGACGTGAGTGGTTCAAATTTTAGTATTATCGTCGTAGCTGAAGGCGCACTGGAGATCGGGCACGAGCTAGTTTATCAAGACAAGGGTGATGGACATCGTGCACCTCGGTTAGGTGGCATCGGACAACACCTGCAACAGGATCTGGAAAAAATTAGCGGCCGGGAAACGCGTTGCGTGGTCCTCGGACATCTCCAGCGGGGTGGCCGGCCAAATGCATTCGACCGGATGCTTGCAACAAATTACGGCTCATGCGCGGTACGCGCACTGGCCAATGGCGAAAGCGGAGTGATGGTCGCGTTACAGGCGGGAGACGTGGTTACAGTTCCACTTACCGAGGCCATCAAAAACATTAAGACGGTGCCGCCAAACGGCCAGTTGGTCCGTACGGCCCGCGACACCGGTATTTCCTTTGGCGCGCCTGACGAGGGCAGTTATCATAAGCGCCAATAAAGTTGGCGGAAGGATAATCGGGTGTCACAAGTAATTAAAGAGAAACTCCAGGGAGAACTTGACGAACTGGAAGCCGAACTGCGCATTCATTTGCCGAAGGAGATCAAGCGGGCACTTGAATTTGGCGATCTGCGGGAGAACTCCGAATACCGGGCCGCGCTCGATCGCCAGAACGTCGTCAAGGCCCGTATCGTCGAACTGCGGCAACGGATCAGTGAGATAGCTTCAATCGATCCGAATAAAGTGCCGCGAGATAAAGCATCGTACGGTTCTACACTTGTCTTGTACGATGGCGAGAAAGATGAAGAAGTCACCTATCGTCTTGTGACGCCTGAGGAGAGCGATCCGGCACAGGGATTGATTTCAACCACGTCGCCTGTGGGCCGAAGTTTGATGGGCAAACAGGAAGGCGACGAAGTGGTTGTGCGTACTCCTGCCGGCGCACGCAATTTTGAGATCAGGCAGATGCGTACGCTACATGACGATCTGGAGTCTTAGACCGTATTCTGTGTCCCCCTGTCAGGTTCGCTACCGTACAATGCAACCATGGAGGCACAGAGGACACAGACGGTGCACACAGAAGCGATAAAAACGCGACAGCGAGTTTTCGAGAAAACGTGTAAACTGCTGCCGCCTTTCAGGCATAACCCGGCGAGGAGAAACGTACCTAACGAATGTTTGGGGCAAGTATCGGACGTGCCGCTCAGCGAATCATCGATGCCATAGTGCGCTGGCTGGCCATTGGTCACATTAGTCCTAATATTTTGACCGTTATCGGCGTCTCACTGAACGTCGGGTGCGGTCTTCTTTTTGGGTTTGGCTGGTTTTTCTCGGCCGGTATCGCGCTTATAGTCGCAAATCTTTTTGACATGTTCGACGGGCAGGTGGCCCGCCTGTCCGGCCGTGTGACCCGGTTTGGAGGTTTTTTAGATTCCTCGTTGGACCGTCTGTCTGACATGGTGGTCTTTGTGGGCCTGATGGTCTTTTATGCCCGCGACACTCAGTATCATTCGACTCTTAACGTTTTTCTTGCGGGCGCCGGATTAATGGGCTCTGTTATGGTAAGCTACGCCAGCGCCCGGGCGGAGAGCTTGATTCCCAAATGTGACGTGGGCTTTCTGCGGCGCCCAGAACGCGTTGTACTCTTTATTATCGGGGCGCTCAGCACTCATCCTGGTTCGACTAATTTCTTTGCCAATCGGATGCCGGCTGTTTTGTGGGTACTGGCAGTCGGGTCTTATTGGACCTTCGCCCACCGCATGTATCACACGTGGCGCGAGCTAACCAAGGCAGAAGCAAAAACCGCGAACGTTGACGCGGATGCTTCGTATGACCGGCGAAAGCGACCGGAAGTTGCGATTTCATAGGTCCTATAGGACCATTGGACCGATTGGTCCTATACAGTTTTCTTGAGGGTAAACGCTTGACTACTTGTCCGTGCTGCGGCTTTAAGTTCCACGGCCTTTTGAGCAGTGGTTGTAAACAGTGTGGCGCGCGTGCTGTCGGTGAGCCGCTCCCGAAACCGTTACACCAACTGCCTTCCTACGGCCGGGCATTGATTCTGGCAATCAGTGGTTCTTTGGTGGTCCTGGTCTTTGTGGTCCAGACACTCATCTCCTTCTTTCAACGCTCATCAGACTCATTCGGATTCTGGACGTGGGTTGCCGCAGGCGAAACCGCCGCCTGGCGGTTGAAGTGGGTTTCCATTCCCGTTCTTTTGGCCACGATCTGGATCGGACGAAAGCTGTATCGCTCCGTCCTCGAGCAACCCGAAAAGTTTTGTGGACTGAAATACGCCCGCAGAGGTTTGCTGGCGTCTGCGATCGTTCCTTCGCTGATCGCGTTGCTTATTGGCGTGACAGTGCCGGCCCGTTTGCAACACCGCCAGTTCGCCAGGGACGCTGCCATCCGCGCACAGGCGTACACCATTGAACGAGCGCTGTTCGAATACCGGCTGAAGTACCAAACGTTTCCGGCAGATGTGAAAACCCTGCAAGAACGAATTCCGGATCCGCATGGGGAACTCGCCGCTGCGCTCATGAGTATCGATCCCAGCGCATATCGTCCGAGTGCCGACGTCGCTGCTGTGGCAACTGAGAAATCGAGGACCCTGCGTGGAGCGGTCATTCGCAGAACGTCGCTAACGCCAGCTACTGACGATACACCGCCAGGCGGATTATCATTTACAAACTACATCCTGCGACTTCCAGGCGAAGACAAAATCACGGGCACTGACGACGACTGGATCAACCAGGACGGCGTCATCATGAGACTTTCTGACGTGGCGAAGGGCGGCGTCGGACGTTCTGTCTCGGCAGGCGCCCTGCAACCTTAAGCGACTTCAATGTCGTTCCTCGACCGTTTCCGTAAAAAGACCGAAGACGAAGCCTCACGAATCGAGCGTCTTTCGAAGACAGGTCGCATGGCTGACGGCCGGATTATCGACGTAGTTTCAGATAACGACGGGCGCATCACAGAAGTGACCTACACCTACATGCTGGCCGGAGTTCAATACGAATCCTCACAAGCACTCAGCAAACTGCAACAACAACGGGGCAGCGATTACGCTCCCGGCAAACAGATCGTCATTCGCTACGATCCGCGAAGCCCCGCAAACTCGATTGTGGTTTAGCCACAAAAAGGCACAGAAAACACAAAAGCATTTATTGTTGGATTGCTTAATTTGTGCTGTTTGTGCTTTTTTGTGGCTATGTTCCGCAAAGTCCTGATCGCCAATCGTGGCGAAATCGCCATCCGCATCATTCGCACTTGTCGCGAGTTGGGCATCAGGACTGTAGCGATCTATTCCGAGGCGGACGCCGAGAGCCTGCACGTGCGAATGGCTGATGAAGCGGTTTGTGTTGGACCAGCCTCGTCCAGTCAAAGCTACTTAAAAATCGATGCCATCGTCGCTGCCGCGACTGCGGTGAATGCTGAGGCCGTTCATCCAGGCTACGGGTTTCTCGCGGAGAGTGCTGAATTTGCGCGCGCCGTCACGGCAGCGGGCTTGACGTTTATTGGTCCGAGCGCAGAAGCGATGGAGATCATGGGCTCGAAGACCAGTGCGCGGCGCGCGGCGGTGGAAGCGGGTGTTCCGATCGTTCCCGGAACGGTCGAGCCGCTAATCTCATTTGAACAAGCGAATGAGACGGCGGAGAAGTTTGGCTACCCGGTCATGTTAAAGGCTGCTGCCGGGGGCGGCGGCAAGGGAATGCGACTCGTGACGGACAGTGCGGATCTTCGTTCCGCATTTGAAACTGCCCGGACGGAAGCTGCTGCTGCTTTTGGTGACTCGTCTTTATATCTCGAAAAGGCAATCGAGCGTCCACGACACATCGAGATACAGATATTCGGCGACATACATGGCAACCTCGTCCATCTGGGCGAACGTGAGTGTTCGATTCAGCGCCGCCACCAGAAAGTGATTGAAGAATGTCCTTCGCCGATAAACGATCCTGATCTGCGCGCGCGTATGGGCGAAGAGGCGGTGAAGATCGGACGCGCCGTGAACTACACCGGTGCGGGCACGGTCGAGTTTCTGCTCGCGGATGCTACGCACGACTTCTACTTTCTCGAAATGAACACACGTCTTCAGGTCGAACATCCGGTGACGGAACTTGTCACGGGTCGCGATCTTGTGCGCGAACAATTTTTCGTCGCGAGTGGTGAACGCTTGTCATTTAATCAGGAGGACATTGAGTGGCAGGGCCATGCGATCGAATGTCGCATCTATGCAGAAGATCCGGCAAACAACTTCTTTCCCAGCCCTGGGACCATCACACACCTGCAAGAGCCGGCGGGACCGGGAATCAGGATCGACAGCGGTGTGACGCGTCTTTCTGAAGTCTCCATTCACTACGATCCGATGATCGCCAAACTTGCTGTCTGGGGGCGCACACGTGGCGAAGCAATCGATCGTTTGCGACGCGCGCTGGATGAGTACGATGTTGCAGGGATCACGACCACGTTGCCGTTCTTCCGCGAAGTTGTCAGAGACGAAGAGTTTATTTCCGGCCGCCTCGATACCGGTTTCATCACGCGCTTCAACGAGCGCAGAACGCCGGATGAAGCGGCGCCCTCTATCGAAGCTGACCTCGCGGCGATCGCAGCGGCGCTCAGTTACGCCGCACGACAACAACAAACTTCCCATCAAGTCGCCGTGAACAGTCGTTGGAAAATGGCTGGACGAAACGCAGCGTTGAAAGTGCAGCCGCAACAAACTTCCTCAAAGTGGAGGAAGTCGTGAAACTGAAAGCCTTGATCGGAGATCGTGAAGAGGATCTCGTCGTCAAACTCGAGGGTGGACGAGTTTCCGCTGAGGTTGGTGGGCGTGTTTACGATTTAGAGGTTCGCGAACCACAGCCTAACGGGTACCTGTTTTTGCTGAACAACGACGTGCATGAGTGCCGCGTCAGTCAACGAGCGGCGTCAAAAGAAACTTTCGCTGTAAGCATTCGTGGACGCAGTTATGAAGTGACGATTGTCGATCCGAAGCGCCTGCGCAGTGGGCAGAATTCGGATCGACATCATCATGGTGCTGCACAGATCCTCGCGCCGATGCCCGGCAAGGTTGTGCGTGTGCAAACCGAAGCAGGCGCCGCGGTTGAAAAGGGCACGGGCGTGGTGGTGGTGGAAGCAATGAAAATGCAGAATGAGATGAAGTCACCACGCGCGGGTGTGGTTGTTTCGATCAACGTAAAGCCCGGCGACACCGTGAACGCAGGGGACATTTTGGCGGTGATTGAATAATGCGCATCCTGCTCTGGGACATTGATGGCACGCTGATTCGCTCTGTGAAAACTGGAGGGTACAAGGACTACACGATTCCGGTGCTGGAGGAGATCTTTGGGACCTCCGGGCGTCTCAGTGATATGCAAGTGTCGGGAATGACTGATTTGCAGATCGTTTTTGAAGCGCTGAGTGATGCGGGGGTCAGCCAGGAAGAGATTCTTGCGCGCGCAGAGGTGCTCGTGGCGCGTCTCACAGAAGAGGCAAGGAGAGTTACCGGAAACGGGGCGAAGTTTTTTGAACTGCTTCCGGGAGTGCGTGAAACGTTGGAAGCCCTCGCGGCGCACCCGCACTACGAGTCAGCGCTCGTGACGGGCAACATCAAACCGATGGCGTATCTGAAGATGGAGCTCGTTGGGCTCGATAAGTTCTTCACGTTGCCGGGCGCGTTTGGCGATGAGTCTCACAAGCGGCGCGATCTCCCGGCACGAGCGGCTGAGCGTATTCGCAAGCATCTGCAAGTGGATCTCGCACCCGAGCAGTTCATCGTGATTGGCGACACGCCTAACGACATCGATTGTGCGCGTCACTTCGGCGCCCGTGCGATCGCGGTTGGCACTGGGCGCTTCTATTCGACCGAGGAGATCCTGGCGTGCAAGCCCGATGCGCTGTTGCCGGATCTCGCTGATACTGAGCTTGTGATCAAGACATTGGACAGGATTTCAAGATTTGCAGGATGAACAGGATGTGTCTTGCAAATCCTGCAAAATCTTGTAAATCCTGTCTAAATGCGGTGAAAGCCTTTAAGGATGTCGCGGGTTCTGAGGCGCAGGATCACCGGGCGCCCGTGTGGACACGTCGTCGGCGAAGAAGTCTGCAAGAGTCGATCGATGAGCCACCGCATCTTCTCAGGCGCGAGCGGCATGTTCACCTTGATCGCGGCGTGACACGCGAGCGACGCCGCAATCTCGTCGCGAAGCGTTTCACGCGCTGTGCTCTTCTTCTCAGCGTCAACGGTGTCGAGCAACTCAGCGAGCATGTTCCGTGCTTCACTTCCAGGCAGGTCTGCCGGCGTTGCTTTGATCGCCACAGTTCGCCCCGAGAGCCGCATCAATTCAAAACCATAATTCTCCAACTCCGGCGCAAGATCGTCGAACACCGCGGCCTGCGCGGGCGTGAGATCGAAAGTCTCCGGCACGAGCAACTGCTGTGAGTCAGTGCGACGCTCTGATTCCAAAGCACGGTACTTGTCAAAGAGAATTCGCTCATGTGCAACGTGCTGATCGATCAAGAGCAAACCGTCATCATCAGTCGCGATGATGAAACTTTCGTCCAGTTGGCCCAATGGGCGAATGTTCGTCGAGAGCGACTCAGGCGTCACTTCGCGCGCAAACTTCTCCGCTGAATTCAAAGGAGGCAGAGCCACGGATTTCACGGAAGCTACGGATTGTGTCGCGGACTGAAGCATCACTTCGATATCGCGCGCGATCTCCTCACCCGAAGGTTCGACGGGCGCACGCACGGGCGGCGGGGTCGGTGTTGGCGGAGGAATGAATTCGATTCGCGCCTGAGGAGTGACCGAGCTCACTGCCGCCGTAGCTGTCATGAGTGGCTCCGGAACTTGTGGCTGCTCTGGTGGTGGAACAAAGTTCGCACGTGCAAGCGCTGCCCGCACAGCCTCACGAACATTGTCCGCAACGGCGGCCTGGCGACGGAAACGCACTTCCGTTTTTGCCGGATGCACGTTCACGTCTACTTCCTCGAGCGGCGTCTCAATGAACAACAACGCCGCCGGGTAAACGCCGTGCGGCAAAATCGATCGATAAGCTTCCGAGAGCGCGCGTCCAATCATTCGATCACGCACGAACCTTCGATTAACGAATAAGTATTGCGAATCGCGTGACGTGCGCCGGTCCCGCGGCGCGGAAACGTAACCGGTGACGCGCGCCAATTGCGGCTCGCCACCATTCACTTCGAGCAGGTTGTCCAAAAACTCTGCGCCAAAGATCTGAAAGGCACGTTCACGAAGATCTTTTGCCGGCGCGGCACGCACCACCTCGCGACCGTTGTTTACAAACGTGAAGGCAATCTCTGGATGGGCCAACGCGTAATGGGTCACGAGATTCGTGAGGTGAAAAGTCTCGGTCGCCTCCGATCGTAAGAACTTGCGCCGCGCCGGAATGTTGAAAAAGAGATCCCGAACGGCGATCGTCGTACCACGCGGGTGCGCTGCATCTTTCACATCACGCATACGCCCGCCGTCTATCGTGACGCGTGTGGCGGCATTTGCGTTTTCAATGCAGGTTGTCAGTTCGACTTTTGCGACTGAAGCAATCGAGGCCAGGGCTTCGCCGCGAAAACCGAGGGTGCCGATCGCGGCGAGATCGTCGGTCACGCGAATCTTCGAGGTGGCGTGTCGTTCGAAAGCAAGTATTGCGTCGTCGCGCACCATCCCTTCGCCATCGTCAGACACCTTCAACAGGCGGCGGCCACCGGCTTCGATCTCGATCGTGATGCGCGTGGCGCCTGCGTCGATGGAATTCTCAACCAGTTCTTTTGCGACAGACGCCGGCCGTTCAACGACTTCGCCAGCGGCTATTTGATTTGCGACGTGGTCTGCGAGGACGCGGATTTTGGACATGATTTACAAGATTTTCAGGATTAACAGGATTACATGTAAATCATGCTTAATCATGTAAATCCTGTAAAAGAACGCTACAGCTTCACGATCTGATGCTCACTCGATCCGAGATTAATCGCGTTATAGATCCACTCGATCACGTACGTGCCGTGGCGGGCGAGCAGCGAAGTGATGTTGATATGACGCTCCTGTAGATCCTTGTTCGGATAGAGCTGATCGAAAGCGCGTTGTAATTGCCGGTGAGCAGCCTCGTCGCGCGTCATCTGTGCGCGTACGAAGCGTGTGCGCAGTCCTTCGAGCTGGTAATTGATCTTCTTGCGACCGGTATCAAGCGCATTCGCCAGCGTCGGATCGATCGCCTGGAGTTCCTGTCGCAGACGATCGAGTTCATGGTTAACGTTCTGCTCGGCGTGCGAGAAGAGCTTCGCAGTGTCAGCGCCGAGATATTCCTCGACAACTCGCTTCATCGCCGGTTCGAGACCTTCGAAGAAATCAGCGAGTGTAAGGTCGTATCTTTCGAGCACGCGGCCGGTGTGGCGTTCGATCATCGTCAGGCTCGAGCGCGGGAGAATCGGCGTCGCCGGTCGTTCAAGCACGCGATACACCTCGGCAGTTTGAGCGAAGTACGCGATCTCCGCGGCGCCGCCGTAGTAAGCGATTGTCGGCAGGAGATAATCCTGCACGACTGCGCGCAGCGTGACATTTGGACTGAACCGCTCCGGTGTGTCCTGGGCCATCGCTGCGAGTTCTTCTGCGGTGTATTCGTTATCGATGGCTTTGGCTTTGTACTTCCCGTTTTCAACACGCACCATCGCGTGTCGCGCGCCTGCATCGTCGTGCAAAAACAACGGAAACGAATTCGCCGAGGCAAGCACCTGCGCATGAAATCCGGCGCTCTCTAATTCGCTGCTTCGCTTTTCAATCGCCGTCGCGATCCCGGGCGCGCGCCGTGCTGCTTCCGAATAAAGTGGCGCTGCGAGGCGCTTCAGTTCGGGATCGAGTGGGTCGAGGAAGATGAGACCGTGACGACCGAGCAATGAGGTCATCATTGTCGCGAAGCTTTCAACGTAGCCGCGCCCCGGCTGCCAGGCATTTTTTACGAGTGCCTTCATGTCGGCTGCGAATTCCGAGTTGGGCAACAACTCGAAGAGCTGGTCCACTACGACGTCGATCGAGTCGTCCAATACAACTTGTCCAACCGGCTGTCCTTCGCGATGCAGTCCGGTAGAGACTTCGACATGCTTGAGCTGGCAATCGCGACCGATAAATTCCGATTTGGCAACTTCCGCGAAGTCGTGATCCTCCGCGGCAATCCAAAACACGGGTACCGCTTTCGTGTTGCGCTGTCGCAGGCATCCGGCCAGTTTCACTGCTGAGAGTGCTTTGTAGATCGTGTAGAGTGGACCAGTGAAGAGACCTGCCTGTTGACCTGAGACAACCGCGATGCAGTCTGACTCGCGCAGCAACTCAATGTTATCGAGCGTCGCATCGCCTGCATTCCAGCGCCGGTTCATCGCGCCGAGTGCGTCGCACACCTTATCGCGATCTACCTGGTAGGCACCGAGCACTTCGGGCACGCGTTGCGGCAATTCGTGATGAAAGCGAACAGCGGACGGATAGAACCTTCGTAGCGCGGTTGGATCTTCCAGATACGCGAGAAAGAGGCGTGATTGATGCGGGATTAGTTCGAACGGAAGTGTCTCGACGCGCAATCCTGACTGTTCGGGGGTGCTATAACAAGCGGGTTCGGCTGTACTCAAGATAATCGGGCTCCTGCCGGGTCATTCTACAGGATTTACAAGATTTTACAGAATTTACAAGATGAATCATGTCAATCTTGTCCTGTCTAACAGAGTTGCGATTTCAGCGCGCGCATTTTCATCAGGCGCCCGCAATGGTGCGCGCACTGCGCCTCCGTGATAACCCGCAAGGTCGAGCGCGGCCTTCAATCCGCCAATGCCAAACTTCGTCGTAACTGCTGTGGCAAGCGGAGTCAGCTTCGATTGCAAACCCATCGCGTGTTCTTCCTCCCCCGCATGAAACGCGCGAAAGATCTCGACGCAAACTTCCGGCACCGCACATCCCACCGCAAGAATTCCACCCGTCGCTCCAGCCCGCAAAGTATCGAGCAACACAGTTCCATTTCCTGTTAACACTGCAAACTCGCGCGGACAAAGATCAACCGTCTTACTGAACCCGCCCACGTCATTCGAACTATCCTTCACACCGATGATGTTCGGGTGTTCACTCAAACGCGCAACCGTTTCCGGTTCGATCCTGATGCCCGTCAACGGCGGCATACTGTAAAGGAGCACCGACACCGGAGAGGCATCCGCAACCGCCGTGTAGTAGTTGATAAGTGTTTCCTGAGTAATTGCGGAGCGATAGAAGTATGGCGTGATAACGAGCACCGCATTCGCGCCGGCCCGAGCTGCCTTGTTTATTTCATTGATGGTGCCGAGTGTACTTTGCTGCCCGGCACCGAGGATGAACGCTCGATTGTCCGGTACCGACGCGCGCGCTGCCTCAATCGTTCCAAGATACTCACGATCGTCAAGATGAACTCTCTCCCCCGTCGAACCCAGCAATACGTAACCTATAACGCCTGACTTGTTCCATCGCGACAAATTAGAACGCAAAGCATCAAGCGCAAGCTCGCCGTCGTGCGTAAAAGGAGTGGTCACAGGTAACAAAATTCCCTTGAGGTGCATATTTACTCTTTCGGCCCACGCGCTGCTTCTGAAAGAAGTTGGCGTTGAAGAATATCACCACGGCTACTGAAATTCTCCACGTGCCGCCAAAAACCGATTGACAATAACCATAGAGGCGGTTATTGAGTGCGGTACAGAAACGATTTCCACGTCCTGACCATTAATCATAGAGCTTTTAGTCCGGATCGCAGATCTTCAGCTTCTCAATTCCTCCGCAGGAGCCTATCCCAGGAGCCTTTATGTCACACTCGACAAAAATCCCCCTTGACCTGTTTCAGGTCCTCGAAGAAGAGTTCGTCACTCTGCATGGAACTCCCGCGCAGGCCGACGCTCAAACCGTAACTATTCCAGACGCCAAGAATCCCGACGTCTTCCGATCCGTCACTTCAACTCCCGATTGGAGTTTCCATCCGAGCCATATCAAAGACGCGAGAGGCCTCGCCTTAGACCTACTCGCGACCTGGGAAGTCACAGATGATCCGGCGCAGTCGCGCGCGTTTGTGGATGTCAATGCCGACGACTCAGCGCAGAACAATTTGTTGCTGTACATGTGCGACCGCCTTGGTCGGGACGTGCGTACTGCATTAGAGGCTGGTGTGGACCGTAAGATAGACATTCGAGAAGTTGTTACGGACGCACTGAACGCACTGCTCCTGGACCCGAAACTTTTCGATGAAGCTCGGTTTGCTTTCCATCGGTTGAGTACAAAAACAAAAGCACTGGTTACCAGCCCACTAACGTCGGACACATCCAAAGACGAAGAAGACACGGCCCAACTCAACCGGGTGCTGCTCGAAGATGCCTTTCCTGATTATCTCGAAAGAATTCAGGACATCCGTCTTGCCGCGATCTACAAACGTATTCACGAGGTGAAGCCGGCGGCGCTGTGCTTTTCCGGCGGAGGCATTCGCAGTGGAACATTCGCGCTCGGTGTGCTTCAGGGTCTTGCGCGACACAACTTACTCAACAAGTTTCACTACTTATCGACAGTTTCAGGCGGCGGTTACATCGGAGGTTGGCTGGCAGGATGGATTCACAGACACCCGGCGGGTCTAAAGGGCGTCACGGCGGAGTTGGCCAACACTCATCCACGAACCAAAGTCGATCCGGATCCTGGTCCAATCCGGTTTCTACGTCGCTACAGCAGCTTCATCACGCCGAAGGTCGGTCTACTTAGCGCCGATACCTGGACATTCATCGGGATCTACCTGCGAAATCTTTTCCTGAACTGGATAGTGTTCATCCCCTTGCTGCTGGCGGTGCTGATCCTGCCGAGACTTGTCCTCTCAATCACGCTCGCTCAACCGGCGGTTGAAAATCAAGTGAGCTTCAGCCTCGCGGCGTTCGGCATTGATCGGATTTTTTATGGACGTCACTTATTTCTGCTCGGCGGTTTTGCACTGACGGTGTGGGCGCTCGCTTACATCATCTTCAACCGTCCGACCTTCAGAGAAGAACTGCGACAATACAGTAAATTTTGGCGGACGCGATCGGACCAGAGAAGTTTTCTAATCTGGTGCCTGTTGCCTCTGACAGCGGCAGCCTTTTGCCTCACGACCTACTACGCATGGTCCGCTGAGCGAACCGGAGCCAAGGACGCTGGCCGGTTTATCATTTTCGGGTTGGCGGTAAGCATAACCGCATGGCTCATCTCAGCGGTGGTCCTTGGCCGTCTTCGCAGGCTCTTTAAGATTGGTTGGACAAGTATCCTCACACTCGACAATTTGGCCCTGCTCGTTGCGGGCACACTCGGCGGCTTGGCTCTCTGGCTGATCAACCTCGCTTTTGAACCAATAAAGCCGCGCGGCCTCGATTGTTCTCCTGCGGGTATTGATTGGTCACAGATCGCGTGGAATTCAGAGATTTACGCCGCCTTTGCAGTGCCGACGTTTATGCTCGTCTTCTTGTTGGGCGCCACGTTGTTCATCGGAGTTTCCAGTGCGAGCAGGCGGATTGACGATGAGGATCGAGAGTGGTGGGCACGATTGAGCGCCTGGCAACTGATCGTCATTTTAGGATGGACCATTTTCACAACTCTCGTGCTATTTGGTCCAATCGCATTGTTGGATGCGCCCAAGATACTGGCTTCCGTTGGTGGTCTTTCAGGACTACTCGCCGTCCTGCTGGGGCGGAGCGAAAAAACACCGGGCGCTCCCAAGTCACCGAACCAGGAAGGAACTGAAAAGGGCGGCATCATCGGAGCTATCATGAGCAAGTTGCTTCCTCTGCTCGCGATCATTTTTATCGCGGCGTTGATCGTTTCACTATCGCTCGCAACTACGTTCATCCTTAAATACCTTGCCTTGTGGTTTGGTGGTTGGACCGCTATCACCGCCTGGTTAGCCAAGACACCTCCGGGGTTTACCTGTTACATCAACTACACTCACAACCAGGCGGCAAAGATCACTCACATGAATGTCCTTCATTACACCTCGTTGTCCCTTGTGTTGGCTTTCGGATTGGGGTCGCTGTTGTTTGGGCGAATCGTGTCGCGGATCATGAACCTGAACATCTTCTCCCTGCACGGCGGTTATCGTAATCGAATAATCAGAGCGTTTCTTGGAGCATCTCGTCCGGATCACGAGCGAAAGCCGAATCCATTCACGGGTTTTGATCCGACTGACAATCTCAGCCTGCACGAGCTGCGCGCGGGTTTGTTTCGCGAGAGTGACTTCGGCGATTCAGTCGCACTCGCGAATGCACTGCTCAATGGCAACAAATCACTCAAGGGTGGATCAGAACAACTAAAAAGTTCGTCACCTCAAGGCAAGAAAGACCAGGCACTTGCGAAGTCCACGGATCACACTGAACTCGTTACGGCAATTTCAGAGTGTCTTAACGACAGAGGACTGCTCAGCAACCTCGAGCGGGTTCCTAACAAGATTGCTCCTTCCAGCCGGCTGCTGGCCGCGCTTCGTAAAGATCTTAACGGCGCCTTGCAGGATCCGGAGTTTTATAACTGTCTCGCAAGTTTGCCCGTCGGCGCAGAACTGGACGGGGAGCAGGATTACATTTCCCAAAGCCGGCGCGCGCTCGAGATTGCCTTCCCGGATCTGATCCGGCAAAAGGAATCTATCGAGGATTACAAGCTAATGCCTGTCATCAACACGACTCTCAATCTTGTCGGAGGTGACAATCTCGCGTGGCAGCAACGCAAAGCGGAACCGTTCAGTGTCACTCCGTTGCACGCCGGCTGCTTCCGCCTTGGATATCGGGACTCCAGATTGTACGGAGGTCGCGGTGGTATCTCGATCGGCACGGCGGCGGCTATCTCGGGAGCGGCGGCGAGCTCGAACATGGGTTACTACACCACTTCCCCCGTGCTGTCGCTAGTGCTGACTTTTTTCAATGTGCGTTTAGGATGGTGGCTCGGCAATCCGGGGCCGGCAGGCAACGACACTTACAATCGCAACTCGCCGAGGTACTCGGTGGGACCAATTCTCGACGAAGCTTTCGGCATGACTGACGATCGCAACGAGTACGTTTATCTTACCGATGGTGGTCACTTTGAAAACCTCGGCATCTATGAGATGGTCCTTCGTCGTTGCAACGTGATTGTGATTTCCGATGCGGCCGCCGACGGCGATTATCATTTTGGAGATTTGGGCAATGCGATTCGCAAGGTGCGTATCGATCTCGGAGTTCCGATCGAGTTTACCGCCTTGCCGATCTACGCTGCGCCGCCGGCGACGCCCGACAAAGGAATGTACTGGGCTGCCGGGCGCATCCGGTATTCATGTATCGATGGACCAGACGTACAGGACGGTCTGCTGCTGTACATCAAGCCGGCTGTTTACGGAGATGAGCCGCGTGACGTTCTCGAATACAAAATGAGTCACCCGACATTTCCGCATCAGTTGACGGCGGATCAGTTTTTTGACGAGCCGCAGTTTGAGAGTTATCGCATTCTGAGTTCGCACATCATGGACCAGATGTGCGGTGAAGATTCGAAGCCGTTGGGCTTGTATGCGATGCTGCGGAAAGCTCTGGACGAGTTAACGGAAGTATCGGGTGGCGCCGCGCCACCTGATCCAAAGCTGAAAGAGTGGAAAGACAAGTGGTTCGACAAAGTACTGGGCCGGGTCTGATTAGCAAGGAGTAAAAAGCTTGGGAACCTATCGTTTCGTACAACTCGATGTTTTCACCGACAAAGCCTTTACCGGAAATGCGCTGGCGGTGTTTCCGGAGGCTGAGGGGCTCAGCAGTGATGAAATGATGCAGATCGCACGCGAGATGAATCTCTCAGAGACTGTCTTCGTGCTCCACCCTGGTGCGGGTCAGCTGGAAGTGCTGCGACGCTTGCGCATCTTCACCCCGGCGCGTGAGATTCCGTTCGCGGGTCATCCGATCGTCGGTACGTGGAATGCGCTTGCGCGCGAAGGTGTCGTTCCTGTTCCTGAAGGAGGCAATGGCCGGCAACGCATCTATCACGAAGTTGGCATTGGAGTGTTGCCGGTTGATATCGAGTTCAGCGACGGGCAGCCGGTGCAGGTGGTGATGACTCAGGGAGCTTTCGAGATCCTGGACGAGATCGAAGATGCGCACGAGCAAGCGGAGGTCGCGCGCGCATTGGGATTGGCTCGCGAGGATCTCGATGAGAGTTTGCCTATTCAGGTAATCACGACGGGATTGTCTTGTCTGGCGGTGCCGGTTCGCTCACTCTCAGATCTGCGCCGTTGTCGGATCGACGCTACATTGCTCGCGGATATTTACACTCGACACGGCGCGACGGGATGTCACGCGTTCACACGTGAAACGATCGAGGTCGGCGCTTCGCGCGCGCATGCACGCTTCTTTGCTCCCGCGGACAACATTCCGGAAGATCCGGCAACCGGCAGTGCGTGCGGAGCCCTGGGTGCTTACCTCGTTCATCACGGCGCTCTGACTTTGGAACCGGCGAACGACCGGTATAAATTTGTCATTGAACAGGGCGACTTCATTCACCGTCCAAGCCGCATCAACCTCGATGTGAAAGGTCAAAGCGGGCGCGTTGAAGAAGTGAAGGTTGGTGGATCGTCGGTGCTCGTCGCCCGAGGGGAGCTTGTGTTTTAGAGTTTTGAATAGGTCCGATTGGTCCTATAGGACTATATGACCTATTCAATGCATTGAGGATGCTCGATCTGATCATCATCGGCGCCGGCCCCGCTGGTTTGTCTGCTGCTGAGGCGGCAGCGCGCGAAAACCTCGACTATCTCGTGATCGAAAAAGGCACGATCGCCAACACGATCCGGCAGTATCCGGTGGGCCGCACGATGTTCTCCACGCCCAACGAAGTGGAGATGCATGAAGGCACGCTAAAACCTGTGCGAGAAAAACCAACTCGCGAGGAACTGCTGTCGCATTACATCCGCTTTGTCCTGAAGCTTGATCTAAAAATTAACACTGGCGAAGAAGTTGTCGACGTAACCGGCAACATCGACGACGGTTTCGTTGTCAAAACTGACCTTGCAGAATACAAGGCTGCACGCGTCTTATTTGCAATCGGAGCAATGGAACATCCTCGCCATTTGAATGTGCCGGGTGAAGATCTGCCGAAAGTGCATCACCTCTTCGTCGAGCCCTACGCTTACGTTCGTAAAGACGCGCTTGTAGTCGGCGGCGGCAACAGTGCTGCGGAGGCCGCGTTGTTTTTGTCGGAAGAAGGTGCTCGCACGACAATGGCGATCTGGCGCGAAGACTGGGAGAACCGCGATCCAAAAGCGGGCGCTATGAAACACTGGGTCCGAACTCCGCTCGAAGCAGAGATCGACGCCGGGCGACTCAGAGTCGTGCTTTATAAACACCTCGATGAGATCACTGAAGATCAGGTTCGGTTAACGACTGAAGCGGGTGATTTGTTGACGATTGCGAATGATGTCGTGTTTGTACTGGTGGGCAGCGATGCCGATCTGACGTTGCTGAAGAAGCTGGGAGTAAACACGGAGCCGGGCAAGCTCGCGGAAATTCCCGTCTACGATCCGGAAACCTTTGAGACGAATGTGCGTGGAATATACGTCGCCGGACATTTCACGCACGCGCGTCACATCAAAGCGGCCATCGACGTGCCCCGGCAAATTGTTCCGCTGATTGCCAGAGATCTGCACTAATAGGTGGCCTGGTTGGTCACCAGTTCGTCAAGGAGAGTCGCATGAAACGTGTTGCTCTGCATATGCTTCTGACATTGTGCCTCGCGTCAGCCACTGACGGACAGGCGCAGAAAAAACCTTCCGTCGAGACTTCTTCTTTTTGCACTCGAGACAATGCAGTCGATACGGCAAAGCAACAGATACTCATGTCTCGAACATTCGACAATCCAGTGCAACGCATTGCGGTGTTGCTGCGCGCAGCGGATCTTTTGTGGCCTCACGAACAGGAGAAAGCAATGGCTGCCTTTATGGAGGCCTTCGATCTCGCGGTACAAAACTTCAAAGCGCACGGGGATGAGATCCGGCGCACATCGAAGAGCCAGTTTGCGGCAATCATTGCCCTGCCCGATCAGCGTTTCCAAGTAATCGCAGCGCTCGCAAAGCGAGATCCCGCGAAGGCACGAAAGATGTCTGACCAAATGCTTCGGGATGAAGCTCGCGAGCTTGCTGACAAACCAGGCGCGGCTGACGACGAGTCGAAAAGCCGAATGGCAGAAAAACTGTTGTTGTTGGCCCACGGATTGGCAGCCACCGACGTAACCTCCGCGGTTAACTTCGCTCGTCAGAGTTTCAAGTATCCAGCCACGATGTACCTGGCCATGTTCTTTTACGAGCTGGCAAAAACAAACAAGCCGGCGGCGGATCAGTTTTATGTTGAATCACTCGCGGCCTACAACTCGTCGCCGATGGATCAGTTTCTCTACCTCTCAGCATATCCGTTCGGGAATACGAGAGACGCAGGATTGATGCCCGGCTACACCATGTATCGCATTCCGGAGGGCTACGAGCCTGCTCGCACATTGCAGCGACAGTTTACGCAGGTCTTGTTGGGCAGAACCGAACGCGTGTTTCAAACGCCCGTTGAAGCAAGGTCAGACTACCGCTTATCGGAACCGGCCCAAATGTGGCTCGCACTCAATCGATTAGAAAAACAGGTCCAGGCTAACTTGCCGGACCTCGCCGGCGCGCTCACTCAATCAAGAGACCGGCTCCTTCCCTTGTTGGAGCCAAAGGCACAGGGCCGCGTCAGTGACTTGATTAGCGCCGACAATGCTCCGAAGAAATCGTTTGATGAACAGGTCGAACTGGCTGAAAAATTGTCGGATGTCGGACGGCGCGATCAAATGTTGACTACTGCTGTTTCGGGACTTTCAAAAGACCAACCGATCGAAAAGGTGATCAGCGTAATAGATAAGATTTCCGACGCAGGCATCCGGGCTCCGCTGTTGAATTGGTTCTATTACTTCAGAGCCCAGGCTTTAATCGCCGAGAAAAATCTGATCGAGGCGAGGAAGTTTGCCGCGAAGGTTACGGAATTGGACCAACGGGCTTACTTGTTTACACGAATCGCCGAAGAATCGCTCAAGACAGCCGAAGACCAGACAGAAGCGCGTGAGATGCTCAACGAGATCGCGAACGACGTTAGTAAGGCGCCGAAGACGATCGTCTCAGCGCGCGCGCTGCTTGCGCTGTCGCATCTTTATGCGAAGCTTGACGTGAACCGGGGAGTTGAGGAGTTGGGTAATGCTGTGCGAACTATCAACGCTCTCGAGTCACCGGACTTCTCGCAACAGTTTGTGATGATGAAGATCGAAGGCAAAACGTTCGGAACTTATGCCTCATTCTCAACGCCCGGTTTCAATCCCGAGAATGCGTTTCGTGAGATGGGTAAGCTCGACTTCGATGGCAGCCTCGCTCAAGCCACTACCTTCACCGACAAATCTCTCCGAGCATTAGCGACACTCTCAGTCATCGAACGTTGTTTCGCCACAAAGAAGCACAAAGTTCACAAATGACGGATTGAAAAAGAAGCAATCTCTTCTAACTGACTATGTGCCTTTTTGTGGCTACTCTTTTTGTGGCTACTCCTGGCGGCGGGCGACGCCGGTCAGATGTGCGGCTCCTTGAACTTCGCGCGCGACTGCTTCCGCGACTCGCTTATCGAACACTGACGGAACAATGTACTCGGGGTGCAACTCCGCGTCGGTGATGATCCCTGCGATCGCATTCGCGGCAGCGAGTTTCATCTGTTCGTTTATGCGTGCCGCACGGCAAGCAAGTGCGCCA
This sequence comes from uncultured Acidobacteriota bacterium, assembly GCA_963826255.1. Classification (GTDB taxonomy): domain Bacteria; phylum Acidobacteriota; class Blastocatellia; order Pyrinomonadales; family Pyrinomonadaceae; genus PSRF01. Next base: position 950,675 of record CAWGWK010000002.1, on the reverse strand, counting down.
CGGAAGATGCCGGGGAAACAAAGGACGTTGTTGATTTGGTTTGGGTAGTCTGATCTGCCGGTGGCCACAACAGCGACATACGGCGCCGCATCCTCGGGCATGATCTCCGGAGTTGGATTCGCCATCGCAAAGACGATCGGCTTCTCAGCCATCCGCTTCACATCACCCGCATCGATTACGCCGGGCACTGACAAACCGAGGAACACGTCCGCACCTTTGATGACCTCGTGAACTGTTCCCTTTTCTTCGTTAGGGTTCGTATTTTGTCCGTACCAGTCCTTCACCCAGTTCATATTTTCTTTGCGGCCGCGATAGATGGCCCCGCTTTGATCACAGCCGATAATGTTTCGTACGCCCGCGGCCATGATGATCTTGGAACAGGCGACGCCTGCTGCTCCGACACCGTTCACCACCACCTTGATTTCCGTCATCTGCTTACCGACTAACTTGAGTGCATTGATCAATGCCGCCAGCACAACGACCGCGGTGCCGTGCTGGTCGTCGTGAAAGACTGGAATGTCGAGTTCTTCTTTGAGTCGTTCTTCAATCTGAAAGCAGCGCGGCGCCGAGATGTCTTCGAGGTTAATACCGCCGAATGCTGTTGAGATAGCTTTCACGGTGCGCACGATCTCGTCCGGATCTTTCGTGTTCAAACAGATTGGGAACGCGTCAACGCCGGCGAACTCTTTGAACAGCATCGCCTTCCCTTCCATCACCGGCATTGCCGCGGCTGGTCCAACATCGCCGAGGCCAAGCACTGCCGTTCCGTCCGTTACAACTGCAACCGTGTTTTTCTTGATCGTGAGCGTGAAGACTTTGTCCGGATCGTTTTGAATAGCATCGCAGATTCGAGCGACACCGGGAGTGTAGGCCATCGAGAGATCCGCGCGAGTTTTCAGTGGCACCTTCGAGACCACTTCGATCTTGCCTCCGAGGTGCATGAGAAAAGTCGGATCGGACACCTGAATCAGCTCGACGCCGTCAATATCTTTGACTGCCTCGACGATCTGTTCGCCGTGTTCACTGGAAACTGAGCTGACGGTAATGTCGCGAATGATGTAGTCGTTGCCGACTGTAACGATGTCGATCGCGCCGATGTCGCCACCGGCGCGGCCAATTGCGGTGGTCAACTCACCAAGCGTTCCGGCGCGCGACGACAGTTTGACGCGGAGGGTCAAACTGTAACTCGCTTTGGGCGTCTGCTGCATAAGATTGCTATCCACAGAGTACGCAGATTATACCGATTTAAGAATCTGTGTAATCTGTGGATGCTTTTTCGTCAGTTTCAGAGATCTTCTACCGAGCAGGCGGTAGAGTTCGAGCGCATCCTCATTATTTTTGAGCGCTTCCAGGTGTCGCTTTACCGTTTCCAAATCGCCGCGCGAGAACGTGCCCGTCAGGGCCTGTCGCGGATCTTTAGTCTGGAGATGGTGGACCGTACTCGCAATCAGCGGCAACAAAATGCTTTGCGCGGTTTTTCGCGGCAGTCCGCACTGGCCCAACATTTCCAGCGCGACGTCAAATAGCGCCACTACATTGCCCGACACCATCACTGCGGCGGCATGGTAGAGCGGCTTATCTTTCGAACGGATCGAGAAGCTCTTGCCACCGAGATCCCGGACTATTGATTTCGCCAATCGCAGAGCGGCCCTATCACCATTGCCACCCTCAACACTCCAGAATGCACCTTCGAGTGCTGTCTCACCTTCGGTCCGATCACTGACGGAAATTAGCGGATGAAGTGAACCGGTGTGCCATCCGTTTTTGCGGAGCGGAGCGAGGGTTTCTGCTGACAGTGCGCCGCTCGTATGCAACGCCATCGCTTTCGGAAGCATTAGACCGCTCAGCTCCTCAGCAACTCGGGCGATTTGATCGTCAGGCGTAGTGATCAAAAACACATCTGCCGGCTGCAATAACCGCAGTTGTTTTGCGCCCAACACCTGGACCTCGTCGTCCAAAAATGCGGCGGCCCGGCGGGCGTTTTGCGCCCGGCGAGCGACGAGCGATTGAATGGAGTAACCCTTGCCGGCGAGTGCAAGAGCCAGGCTGGTTCCGAGACGGCCAGTGCCGATGATCGAGACTTCCGGCTTTTGCTTCCTTTTCCCGTCGGGCATAGGTATATTTAACGAGCTAACGCTATGTGTTTTAAGGCGCGAGAGTCGCACTCCTCCTGGCAGGAATTGTGTTCGGCCGCACAACCAAGCCGCTGAACCCCTGCATCATAGACTGCGCGTCTGGAATTAGCGAAAACAAACAAGCATAGACCCCTTCCCTCAGGTCGTCCGAATATTTTTGGAGGTTTTTTGAGATGAACAACTTCTCCCGTGCCACTAGTGCTTTCGTTTTAACCGCATCACTACTGGTGAGCTCGGTGGCTGCTCTCGCCCAAACGTTGACCACGAAACCGGCCGACCAGGCGCCAAAGACCAGCCAAACTCAGGCCGAACCGAAGCCGGCGGAACAAAAGCAGGCCGAACAGAAATCTGACCAGAAGGTCGAACAGACGTCTGACCAGAAGAAAGCTCAGCCGGCCGCTAAGCCAACAGTCAAATCGAACAAGCCACTCGCGACTAACGAAGATCCGAACATGATTGGCAAGCGGAACATCAATTCCGGGCTCATTGCCAAGATGAGCGGTTCGACCGAGAAGGAAGTGCGGCAGGGACGCGAAGCGGCTGCGGAAGTTGATCGCCAGGCCAAGTTTGTTGACGACCCGATCATCACTGAGTACGTAAACCGCGTCGGTCAGAACATCGTGTTGCACTCCGATGCGAAAGTGCCGTTCACGATTAAAGTCATCGATTCCGATGAAGTAAACGCTTTCGCGCTGCCGGGTGGCTTCTTTTACGTAAACAAAGGATTACTGCTTGCGGCAGACAACGAAGCCGAGCTCGCCGGCGTGATGGCTCACGAGATCGCGCACGTAGCAGCCAGGCATGCAGTCGAGAACCAGACCAAAGCGAGCTTGCTCGAATACGCCGCGCTTGGCGGTTCGATATTTCTGGGTGGCATTCCGGGATTGATTTACCAGAACACAGCTGGAATCGGACTGCTCGGAATTTTCATGAAGTTTAGCCGCGGCGCGGAAGAGGAAGCTGACAAGCTCGGCGTCCAGTACATGTACGCCGCTGGTTACGATCCGGGCGCTATGGCAACGATGTTTGAGAAGTTGGAAGCCAAGAACAAGAAGAAACCGGGCTTTATCTCTCGTGCTTTCGCGACGCATCCGGCGCCGCCCGATCGCAGGGCTACAGCGCTTGCTCTGGCAGCCAGGTTCCCCGAGCACGAAGAATATGTGATCAGCAGTTCGGAGTTTCAGCGTGTAAAGAACCGGCTGTTGAGACTTTCAAACGCGCGCGCATCGACGGCTGGAGCAATCGCCGCAGGTGAGGAGGGTGGAGCTCCGGGAAGGCCGACGCTGAAACGTCGCCAACCAACTCCGGACGACACGACAACGACTCCGGAAGGTGAGCAGAAACCAGCAGAGTCGGCGCCGCCGAAACTTAAGAAAAACGATACCGGCACGACCAAGACTCCCGACAAGCCGTAGCTGGTTGTGATATCGTAAGTGCCAAGGGCCCTTCGGAATCCCGAGGGGCCTTTTCATGTTCGGACGGTATTTAGAGTTCAAGCTTTAGCTTGTCTGCAAAGCAGCAGCCTAAAGGCTGAACTCTGAACTATGACTTCGCGGATAGTGGCTTAATTTGAGTTTTTTCTCTGCGGACCTCTGCGTATCTCTGCGGCCTCTGCGTTGAGATAGCCTTTACCGCAGAGAACGCCGAGATACACAAAGGTCCGCAGAGAAAAACTCCTGAATTTAAGCCACTACCACTTCGCGCAGCGGGTTGACAATCTTTTTGGCCGTTCGGTATTCTAGCCGTTCGCGTTTTACTCGCTGAAAACAGAGATAGTTAACTATGTTGACATACTTCCCCAGCGGTAAGGAACTCGCTGGAAGACGAAAATGGTACGTGGTAGATGCGAGCGGTCACACCGTCGGGCATCTGGCATCTGAGGTTGCGTCAATACTGACAGGCAAGCGTAGTCCGCAATGGACTCCTTTTCTCGACACTGGCGATCACGTCGTTGTGATCAATGCGCGCAAAGCCGTGTTGAAGGGAAACAAGGTTGAGCAGAAACTTTATCGTCACCACACGCGGTATCCGGGAGGTCTGAGAGAGGTCACCGCGAAGGAGATGATAGCCAAACGCCCCGAGCGAGTAATCGAGCTCGCCATCAAGGGCATGCTGCCGAAGACGAAACTCGGCAAGGCCATGGCGAAGAAGCTCAAAGTTTACGCCGATGCCGAGCACCCGCACTCAGCCCAGCGCCCGCAAGCCTTCGACCTAACTCACAAATCCAATTCAAAACAAGCTTAGACGAAGATAAGAGGAAAGATTACTGTGGCTGAAATTCAGTATTACGGAACGGGGCGGCGCAAATCGGCAACTGCACGAGTTTATCTGCGACCTGGCGCGGGCGAAGTTAAGGTCAATCACAAACCATTCGATCGTTACTTCCCCAACGAAACTTTGAGAATGATCATTCGTCAGCCACTGCAACTGACTGAAACCACGAACAAGTTTGACCTGGTCATCAATGTCACCGGCGGTGGTCCTGCGGGTCAGGCGGGAGCGATCAGACACGGCATCACTCGAGCGCTGCTCGAGTTCAATGCCGACCTTCGTCCAGCTCTCAAGCATGCAGGTCTGGTGACACGCGATCCTCGTATCAAGGAACGCAAGAAGTACGGACAAAAGGGTGCTCGGAAACGATTCCAGTTTTCGAAGCGATAGGTCCTATACGTCTATAGGTCCTATATAAAACAAGCGCGTCAAATCCATTGCCGTAGCACGATTGGTTGCTTACGCTAAGAGTCGAAGGCTGCGGCGAGTACATTAAACCAATTAGCGAGAAGGAGACTTAGTTTGGTTTCGGTTACCATGAAAGAGCTGCTGGAGGCCGGTGTTCACTTCGGTCACCAGGTAAGGCGCTGGAACCCAAAGATGAAGGAGTACATCTTTGGCGAGCGCAATGGCATTTACATCATCGACCTGCAAAAGACGCAGCGAATGTTTCGCGAAGCGATCGCCTTCGTCACCAATCTCATCGCTGAAGATAAAGGCAAGACGGTCCTTTTTGTCGGCACCAAGCGACAAGCGCAGGACGCGATTCGCGAAGAGTCGGAGAAGTGTGGTCAGTACTACGTCAATCAAAGATGGCTCGGCGGTCTGCTCACTAACTTTCAGACGGTCCAGAAGTCGATCAAGCGACTAAAGGATCTCGAGAGTATGCAGACTGACGGTCGTTACGAGAAGATGACGAAGAAGGAGCGCATCAAGCTTGATCGCGAGCGAGAGAGCCTGAATAAGAACCTCTCCGGCATCAAGTCGATGACACGTTTGCCCGACGCCATCTTCATCATCGACGTCAAGAAGGAAGAGATCGCAGTCGCGGAAGCGAATCGTCTTGGAATTCCGATCGTTGCAGTCGTCGATACAAACTGTTCTCCGGAAGGGATCGATTACGTAATACCAGGAAACGACGATGCCCTGCGGGCAGTGCGTTTGTTCGCTTCCCGAATTGCAGATGCGATCGTCGAAGGTAATCAGATCGCGACCGAGGGCGGTGTTATTCCTGCGGTGCCGTCTGAAGATTCAGGTGAAGGCGAAGCCGCAACAGATGAAGGTGCGGCAGGTGAACGTGCTGCGCCAGAGCTTGCATCTGATGACGGCGGGAACAGCAGCGGCATCGGTGGCGGGGAGGCGCAATCCGAATCCATGACATCACCGGGCGCAAACGCCGCGGAAACGGAAGCGGCGCCTGAATCTGTCGTGGCGGCGAGCTAAGCGATATTCTTACTCATCGGTGAGCGCAGCCTTCAAGCGGAACCATCCGCCGGGCTGCGTTTTTCATTGAAGACAAATAATCTAAGTACTCGGAGAAATTGGGAATCATGCCTGAAATTACAGCAGCGGCGGTAAAGCAGCTTCGTGAAAAGACCGGGGCCGGAATGATGGAGTGCAAAAACGCGCTCCGTGAAGCAGACGGTAACGAGGAGAAGGCCGTAGACATTTTGCGCGAGCGTGGCCTCGCGTCCGCCAAAAAGCGCGAGGGTCGAATCGCGGCTGAAGGAATCGTGGGTTCGTACATTCACATGGGTGGAAAAGTCGGCGTACTCGTCGAGTTGAACTGCGAAACAGATTTCGTGGCGCGCGGTGAGGAGTTTCAGCAACTGGTGAAAGACATTGCCATGCACATTGCCGCAGCCGAGCCGCGTTACGTTTCGCGTGAAGAAGTACCGTCGAGCGTGCTCGAGAAAGAGCGCGAGATCGCGCGCGCTCAGGCTAAGAACGAACCGAAGAACGCCAACAAACCCGACCAGGTCATCGAGAAGATCGTCGAAGGCCGACTCAATAAGTTTTATGAAGAGACTGTTCTGATCGATCAGCCTTTCGTGAAAGCGCCTGAAAAGACTGTCGGTGAGTTGGTAACCGAAAAAGTTTCCAAGACGGGCGAGCGAATCGCGATACGAAGATTCACCCGCTACAAGATGGGTGAAGGACTCGAACGCCGCAGTGAAGACTTTGGCAGCGAAGTCGCTTCCATGCTCGAATAGGCGCTATAGGACCTATTTCATTCAGCGATGACCACGAACGAAATCGCGAAATCACCTCTAGCCTATCGCCGCGTTCTCCTGAAGATCTCAGGCGAAGCGTTGATGGGCGAGCAGAATTACGGCATCGACGTCAACGTAGCGCGCAGTGTTGCCGAAGAACTAAAAGCAGTCCACGCGGTGGGCGTGCAGGTGGCGGTCGTCGTCGGTGGCGGCAACATCTTTCGCGGCGTGTCCAAAAGTGCCGGCAACATGGACCGCTCGTCGGCAGACTACATTGGAATGCTCGCGACAGTGATGAACGCCGTCGTGTTGCAGGACGCGCTCGAAAAGGTCGAGGTTCAGACACGGGTCATGTCGGCTATTGACATACCGCAGTTGGCTGAACCGTTCATTCGTCGCCGCGCTATCAGGCATTTGGAAAAAGAGCGAGTGGTTATCTTTGCGGCCGGCACCGGCAATCCGTACTTCACTACCGACTCAGCCGCTGCGCTGCGAGCGTTGGAGATCAAAGCTGACATTATTCTGAAAGCGACTAAAGTTGACGGTATCTATTCCGCCGACCCGATGACGGACGCGACCGCCGAACTCTTCAACGAGATCACGTATCGCCAGGTTCTCGAGAAGCGACTCAAGGTGATGGATGCTTCTGCGATCTCTTTGTGCATGGATAACAACCTGCCTATCATTGTCTTCAACATGCGCGAACCCGGAAACATTAAACGAGTCGTCACAGGTGAGCGTGGCGTGGGAACGAAGGTTGGTTGACAATCAGTTAAAGCGGAGTTCAGCGAGATGAGTGAAAAGGACGTAATCAAGGAAACGCGGCCCCGGATGGAGACCGTTATCGACGACTTCAGGCGCAAGCTTGCGACGGTTCGCACTGGTCGCGCCGCTGTTAGTCTTTTAGATACCGTGATGGTGGATTACTACGGCACGATGACACCGCTTAGCCAGATGGCGTCGGTGCATGCGCCTGAGCCGCAAATGCTCACGGTGCAGCCATGGGACCAAACTCAGATTGGTGCGGTTGAGAAAGCGATTCGCGCTGCCGATCTCGGTCTCAATCCTTCGAACGACGGCAAGCTCGTACGCATTCCCATTCCGCCGCTAACCGAAGAGCGTCGCAAACAACTTGCCAAGCAGGTGCACGACATTGCCGAAGATCATCGCACCGCGATTCGCAACGTCCGCCGCGACGGCAACGATCGGTTAAAGAAGATGCTCAAAGACAAGGTCATCTCCGAAGACGCCGAACGCGACGCACTCGACGAGATCCAAAAACTCACCAACGGCTACATCGGCAAAATCGACGAACTCACGAAGACCAAAGAGCAAGAGATCATGAGCGTGTAGGGCCACTGAAGTACGGCCAAAAAGAAGCACAAAAAGCACAAAAGACTTGCTCTCTATCTTTGTTTTTGTGCCTCTTTGGGGCTTGGTATACTTGGCAAGAATCTATGCTGACCCGCGAAAACATCGTTCAACTGCTTCAAATGGAACGAAGCCATTTAGCTGCCGAGTTTGGGGTTAGTAAAATCGGTCTCTTTGGCTCGTATGCTAAAGATCGGGCTAGTGATGCAAGCGATATCGACCTGCTCATAGAGTTTGAGCGTCCGATTGGGTTTCGGTTTCTGGAACTAGTCGATTATCTGGAAGCACTCTTGGGTACCAAAGTTGAAGTTTTAACGCCCGCCGGCATCCAAAGCATTCGAGTTAATCGCGTCGCAAAGAATATCACCGAAAGCGTTGTGTATGTCTGAGCGCAGTGACAGAGAGCTACTCAGTGATATCCGCGAGTCCATTCAGCGCATTTCGGAGTATATGGTTGGTTTCGATTATGCTTCCTTTTTGAACGACACTAAGACGCAAGATGCTGTTATTCGCAATCTGGAGATCTTAGGCGAAGCCACGAAAAATCTCTCACCTGAATTGCGCACAACCTATTCCGACGTGCCTTGGAAGAGCATGGCTGCAGCCCGAGATCGGTTAATCCACAATTACTTTGGCGTCAATCTGGACATTGTGTGGCAGATCGTCAGCATAGAACTACCAAAGGTTATGGAGCGACTCCCCCAAGACCACCGACTATGACGGCAGCTAACCATCGCAGGATCGCACTACCGGGGGATCGCGAAGGCGTCCTCGGGTAGTTGTTGGTTGAGCTTGATTTCCTTCACACTGAACTCGGCGAAGAAGGCGCCCATGGGCATTTCGAATTTCTGCGAAAAGTTAAATGGCACCAGCACGCCTTCCACTTCCTTGAACTTACTGTTCTCCGTTCCCAAGGTGACGCCGGCGTGGTAGATGAGAAAGGTCATGACCCTGCCGGTCTTCGGATCAACGTAATAGTCCGTCGTGTACCCTTCCGGATCGACGATCCGAAACGCGCGCTGCTTCTTCTTGTCCGGCAGTGCCGTGACCTGGTAGCCGGGCTGATCGAACCTCGCGAGCGCACCAAAACCAAACTTCGTCAGCGGCGGCACCTCCACATTCGGCATTGAACTGTAAGTAGTCTCGCCGTCGTAAATCTGCCTGAACACGATCACGGGGCGAGCATCGATCTCCATTCGCAACTTGGGGCCTGCGGTCACGAGGGAAAACGATCCCGGTATCGACTGAACACTGTTCGGTGGATAAAGCTGCACCGAGCCTCTCAAGATCATGTTTTGCACCGAACGAAACTTCTCTCCACCCTGAGCCGCAAAAGCCGCGCGAGCGAGTTCGACCGGACTAGTCTCAGGCGTGATCACAATCGCCGGAGCAGTCGCACTATTCGCGGGAGGAGTCTTCGCAGGCTCTTGGGCCAGCACTGTTCCACAAAGAACAACAAGCGAAATTAGAGCTAACCTCTTCATTTTCAAAACCCTCTCGATCAGAAGTTCAAGCGCACTTGCGCGTAGATTCGACGATTACCTGCACCCGTACTGCCACCGCCGCCACCAAAGCCGCCAAACGCTCCGCCCAATCCCAACGATTCACCAAAACTCGGTGACGACAAGTTGCCCACCGGCGTGGACAGATTCACATGGTTCAGAAGATTTTGGAAGTTGATGGAGACGTTAAGATTGTATCGCTTCTCACCGGGAGCAGCGGCGCTGGCACCTTGTGGTCCTGCGCCGATGGCTGCAACCCTGGCGCCGCCACCGCCTCCCGCCGCGACTGGACCAGTTGGCCCACCCGCGGGTCTTGCTGGCGCAGCAGCATTACCCTTGTTGATTACTCCAAAAGCAAACGAGCGACTGACGCGCAGGTTGACGACGAACGATCCCGGAGCCTGACCAAAGTTACGCGGGATGATCGTCTCTCCGGGCAGCGGCACGAGATTAAAGTTACCGAAGCGCGTGCAGCGGATCGTCGGGGCCGAACAGTCTGCGTTAGGACCGGCGAAACTCGGACGTTCGTTTATCTGCCGGTCGAGGTTGAGATCCTGGCCGGTGGTGATATTGAAACCTGGTCCAGTGTTGGCCACGATAAAGGGATTCAGCACGACCTTCCACCACGGCAGGTTAACCGTGCCAAAGATCGTAAAGCGATGTCGAATGTCAAAAGAGCTGCGTCCAAACTCCCCCGACGTGTCGTAAGAATTCATCGGGAAAAGCGCCCCACCCTGGCCGTCCGTGTCGTTTGTCGTCTTACTTAGCGAATAGTTGCCGTTGAATGAGAACATTCGACTAAGCCGGCTATTAAAGCCGATGAAGAACTGGCGCTGATTAAACTGCCCGCTCGCTTCATAGCGATAAATTTCGCCCTGAGTAGGATCGGGGCGAATTCCATTGGGTGTAAGCGGCGTGATACTTGCGGGCAGCGGCGCGTTGACGTCGCGTGCGCGAATCACGTGAACGATGCGGATGTTATAGAAGCCGGCGAACATCGTTAGGTTGCGCGGCAGTTGTCGCTCTACCTGCGTGCCCACGACGAAGACCGTCGGAATCTGTAGATTAGGATCGACCTGCCAGACGATCTGCTGCGTTGCAGGTATGCCTGCAACTGATGGAACACTGGTCGGGCTCCATTGATTTAATATCGAATAAATACCCTCGACGTTCGGCAGTCGTTGCTGGTCCACAGTCGGAGGCAACAGTCGCTCAGCGGGTTCCGTTACGACAGTCTGCAAAACGTTTACACCGTTGAAGCGATGAGTCTGAAGGGTTGAGTTCTCGTTGAAGCGATTGTAAAAGAAGCCCGTGCCGAAACGAATGACCATCTTTGGCGGGCGGGCGCTATTCGCCGCTCCAGGCGACCACGCCATCGCCAGGCGCGGCGCAAAATCGTATTTGCTGTGCGCGTTTGTTTGCGTCTCGTAGCGAAGACCGTAGGCGAACGTGAGATTCGGTCTGATGCGCCAGTCATCCTGAATAAAGACACCGTAATCCGTTTGACTGACGTCGGCGAAAGGATTGCCGGCATTGATTCTGAACGACGCTGCGCCGCCCCCCGCCGCACGTATCTGTTCGGGCGTGAACAACCCTTCTTTCTGCATCCGCAGCGTGAGTTGGTAACGCTGGATGCTTGTCAGACCAAAGCCACCTGTAAAAGCCCACGAGCCGCCGTAGTTATTTTCGTTAATATCGTCGACCTCGACGTGTCTTACACGCCCGCCGAACTTGATCGCATGGGTGCCCTTCTGTTTGGCGGTGAAATTATTCAGTTCCCAGCTCTTCCGCGTACTGCTCGACTGACCGACCTGCGAGCCACCAGAACCGAACGCGCCGCTGACATCCAACGCCGGCACTGAATCGTCCCCGATTTGCTCGTTTCTGCTGTGCGAAAACTGAAAGCGTGTCTCGTTGATCGTTGTCGGGTTCAGGATCGCGGTCTCGGTGATTTGGACATTCTGATTTGTCGAGACTGTATTGAAGGCGCGCTCAGGCAGCGAGAAGCCGCCGAGGCCCTGGTTCGCGACACGAAATCGATTGAAGTTGTAGCGAAGGACGAGCGTGTGGCTGGCGTTGATGGCGTAATCGATTCGCGGACTGAAGAAAGTGCTGCGGCGGGGCACAACAAACGACTGTCCAAACTCGGTGATATTGAGATTGTCATCGAGCACTGTCGCTCTAACCAATTCGTTATCGTCAGTTTCGATGCGTCCAAAATTGAAGAAGAACGACGCCTTCCGGGCCACCAATGGACCACTCAGGTTCATGTCATACTGGCGGATCTGAAACGGAGTGCGCTTGCTGGACGTCACTGCAAACGGGTTCCGCGAGTTGAGACTCTCGTCATTGAAATTCATTGACGCGCCGCCACGCAATTTATCAGTTCCGGGGCGTGTCAAAATATCGATACGCGCCGATGGCTGATCGTTTTCAGCAGCGAACGGGTTTTGATTGATACGAATCTCCCGAATCGCGTCTTTCGATGGGAGAGTGCCGCCTGTAAATCCGTCGATAACGATTTGCCCGCCGTTTGGACCAACCGAAGGTCCGGCCAATGCCTGCAACGCTGCCGCTAACTCGTCCGGGTCATCGGGCAAAGCGTCGAGATCTTTTCCGGCGATAACGGTTTGATTAGCGTTATTCGTGGCGTCGGTGCTAACAGGGGTTTCAGCAACTGTGACCGTTTCTTCGATCGTCACTTTCAAGGTGAGATCAACCGACTGGCGCGCTCCGGTGATATCCACCGCTTTAGTTTCAGTCAACGCAAAACCTGGCGCGACTGCCTGAAGCGAATACTTGCCGGGCGCGAGTCCGGCGAAAGTGTAGACACCTTCACCGTTTGTCGTGGTCTTCTTTTGAACTCCAGTCGCGTCGGTCAGAGTTACGTTGGCGCCGACGATCGCAGCGCCTAATTCATCAGTGATCAAACCTCGCAGCGTGCCGCGAGTTTGTTGTGCAGCCACGAGTGCTGCAGCCATGACGAGAGTCAAAACAATGCTGGAAATCTTGCGGGGGAGGTTGTGTGCAAAATTCATTTGGGGGACCTCAACAGAACCGAGCACAAGTCTTTTTACAGGATTAGACAGGATTTACATGTTAATCCTGCTAATCATGTAAATCCTGTGAAACTGATTCTTATGGCAAGCCGATGCCGAATGAAATGCCGCTCCCTAAACCAGCGGCTGGGTTGGGTGCTGTTTGTCCGGGCTGGGGCCGCGGAGCCAGCATTGCGAGTAGGGTGTCTGCTCCAGTGACCAGAGCTATGGCTGTCAACCGAGTTGGATCCACACCCTGCGTACTGGAAACGACGATAGTGTCGCCGACCTTAACATCCGCGATCGAAATTGTCGGCAGTCTCTCGAGCATGTCGTTGATATTGAATCCGCCGGGCCGCTGACCACCTGGGCCACCTGGGCCTCCACCTGGTCCACCTCCGGGACCTCCGCCACCCTGAGGCCTCGCTCCCGCCTGGCCTTGTGCGCCTTGCGCCGGCTGACCACCTGCGGGCGGTGCACCACCACCCGGGCCTCCGGGTCCACGGCCACCCATCATCGCGCCCATCTCAGATGCGGGTGGAAACTTGCGCAACACAGCGTCCTGCTTGATTACGATCGTGAACGGCCTCTTCTTCTCCAAATCGTTGATCTTGAGCTCACCGGTAGCCGCATCAACAGCAGTGACTACGCCGCCGACAGTTCGAAAACTTCCCGTCACGATCTTTTGGGGATTGAAACGAAGCGGATCTTCCGTTCGATCTCCGAGTGCACGCAACTGATCGCCGATTTTCAGCTCACTAAAATCACTCGGCTTTGCGTCACCAAACTTGATCGAATCAGGCGCGTAACGGCGCATTTCGGTCTTGTCGCTGACTGGAATGACGACCGTTTGCGTGCCGGCCATCGTGCGATTGGAAATCGTGATCTCTTTAGTCTCAGGCTTGAGCGCCGTGATCACTCCGAGAATTCCTCGCCGCCGCCATTCAGCGCGTTCCGCGTCCTGCTTCTTCGCGAGATCGCCCTTCGTCATGACGACAACCATGGCGGCGGGCACTGACTTCCGATCTTCCGAAACGTTTCCTCTGGCCCAAACGCGATCGCCTTCCGCCAGGTCTGCAAATGTAATATCAGTGGCGTTAGTCAATGATGTCTCGCCCGGAGCGAGTTTCTTGTACGTCGTCTTATCGCCAAGAGAAACGATGACTTCCGAACCGGCGTCTGTTTTTATGGTCAACTGTTTCGCCGCCGCGTCGATTGCTTTGACTTCGCCAATAGCATGTTTGGCGGTGATGTTGGGATCGGTCCCCTGAGCGCCTTGGGCAAAAGAGGCGTGGCTCGAACCGAGTACTGTGATTAGTCCTATCGCGGCCGCGAAAAATAGCGTCCTCATAACTCTCCCTTCCTGTCTTGTACGCGAACACCGCACGATGCGGATTTATGACTGGTAAGTACTGATTTTTGGTTGCACTGCGACCTGAGAATGTTCTCACTTCTCGGCGGCTAAATGCCAGTTCACCCGGTAACGCGCGGTCAGAGCGAGCCCAAAACTGATGATCAATATAAAAGCGGCCATGAATGGCCAAACGTAAGGTAGCGAGGTTAATAACACCCAAAAACTCGTCCCCAGTAATAACGCCACCGCTTCCGAGTTCTTACCAAACGGAACATACTTGCGTTGCAGCCAACGGCCCGTGGCTGCGTAGAGGATGACTCTTCCGAACAAGCTCGCCACTAGCCAGAGAAGCAAAGCGAGCAGTCCCACCAGCACGCGAATCGGTTCCGGCATGATCCACAGACACAACAGCACGCCGACAAAAAGCACCACCACCCCAATTAGGCCAATCGCAGCGACACGCAAACTGGTTAACTGCAACCGCGCTACGCCGCGACTGATCGTGCCCGGCATTGCGGCAGTGAATCCCAGCGACACCAGAAACCAAAACAGCACTACCAGAAATCTCGTGCCGAAATAGCTCGGTGTCCAGCGCGGGCTGAACAGACCCGTCGGGTTTCTCATGAGATCGCGAAGTTCCTGCTGGTAACCCGCGTACATCATCGTCTTCGCTGACGGGTTGCGATTCGGAGGTGTGTCCTCAGCGTGATAAGTGCCGCCGAGTACAATCACGTCGCCACCAATACGCGATCCCCGTTTTTGAATCACTGAGCCACCGATCGTCGCGACGTCGCCTTCGACCACGCCTTCAACGATCACGTCGCCGCCCAAAGACATCGCTCCCTGTTTCACAGTGCCCGTGACACGCACGGAGTTTCCCACACCGAAAACGGTACTGTCGTTTGTGCCCTCGATGAGGACCACCTTTTCGTCGCCCGCGGTTTGAGCACAGGCAACACCCACGAGCACCAACAACCAGATCAGTAACCCAAAGAAGCGATTCAAATCGAGTTTCGTGAGAGAGATTCCGGGAAGAGCGGGTTGTGAGTGACTGATAACCATTGCCACAGGTAGGCCCCCTTACTCGGTTGCACCCGTGCGATGATAGTTCGAGATCAAGCGGGAGAGAATAAGAACGGCGAAAGCGAGCAGGACCAGTAAGGGAACGAGCGAACCGCTCTCGATGATGATCTTTCTGCTCAGCACTCTGAAAATGATCTCCAGTCCGGCAACAGTGTCATATACAGCAGTCGCCAAAAAACGGACAACGCCGACGCTGGTCGTAACAAATTTTTCCACGACGACGAAGATCGCGCCGCTGGCCCTCGCGCCGAGAAGAGCAAAGCCGGCCAGCGCGAGGATTACACAAATGCTCAAAGCTTTTCGGTTTTCAGAACGCGTGCGCACACCGCTCATGTCACTGCTCGCGCGCGCGGCAATCATGCGCGAAAAATCTGCCGGCATCGGGATCTCAGCACTATCGGTCAAAGCCGCGTCCAGCTCGCAAACAAAGAGGCGATGCGCTCTCAATTCCGCGCGACACGAAGCGCAACTCTGCAAATGATCTTCAAAGCGCAGAGTCACATCTGCTTCCAATTCACCATCGATGTACGCGGCGATCAGATTTCTCTCGCAGATGTTTTGTTGACCCGTTGGCGCGCTCATCAAATGCCGGTGATCCCCTTTTCGACAAACTGCTGCCGCATCATCTCCCGTGCGCGAAATAGACGGTTCTTGACGGTGCCCAGCGGCAATCCCGTCACTTCGACAATCTCTTCATAGCTGAGGTCTTGTGAGTGGCGCAGAATAATGAGCTCGCGGTAATTGGCGGGGAGTGCTCTGACCACCGATTCGATCTCGACTCGTCGTTCCTTCCGTTCACTCTCCTGCTCCGGACTGGGACGGCTGCTCTCAACCGGCAGATCGTATTGATCGCCTTCCGGGCCCATGACCAGCGACTGCTCGCGAGTCGCATTGCGCCGCAGGTGATCGACCGCGGAGTTATGCGCAATCTTGTAGATCCAGGTGGAGAACTTAAACTCCTCGCGATAGCGTCGAAGGGAGCTGTAAACCTTGATGAAGATTTCCTGGGTCAGGTCGAGGGCGGATTCGTAGTTGCCGACCATGCGGTAGACGTATGCTGAGATCGGGCGCTGATACCGGCGGACGAGTTCTTCGAAACTTCCTTCGACGCCGCTGACAGCGGTAGCCACGAGTTCGCGGTCGCTGGCCGCGGTTAGATCTAGTGTAAAGGCACGGGAAACGGAGGAGGCAGCAACATTCATAATACAGGGGTTGTTACGTTCGCCCCAAAGGGATTGTTTCAATGCAAAGTTTATCCACAGATTACGCAGATTACACCGATTACATAGAATCTGTGTAATCTGTGGATGGATTTACCAGGACAAGGTGGCAAGGCCCGCGGGAGCGGCGATTGAATCAAAACTGAACTCGCGGCTCGGCAACTGTAGTCCTAAATCTTCAGCTTCCAGAGGCCGCAAGTCTCCGCCAGTCGTCTCGTTAACGATCTCTCCGGCTCGTTCCTTGGTGATGCCTTCACCAATAACCATGAGGCGCGACAGGCGCTGACCTTCCCCCTCGGGTACGCTACGGTCGCGATAGAACAACAGTAATCGATAAAACTCGTCTTCAAACTCCTCTTCGGTGCACGTAACCGTGCGCACGAACAACGGATGCTTGTCACGAAAGATCACGCCCGTGAAGCCCTGGCTCGAACCACTCAGCAACAACGAATCACCGGCGGAGCCGTTTCGCACCAACCACTGCGCCTCGCCAAGATGCCGCGGCAGGATCAACCCCGCTCTCCATCCCAACGACTCGAGCACTCTCTCGTACTCGGCGAGGATTGCTTTCTTGACTGCGATGACGAGGTAACGGTCACGTCCCTGTGAATCCTTTTGCAGACGTTCCTTGGAGATGGAGAGCTCTTCCAGGGGCGAGCCGAAACCTCGCTCGACTTTCCATTTCAGTACGTCCTGAAGCTCGGCAGCGGATTGCAATTGGCTCTCCATCGTCAACACGAGCGTTCTGGTGGTCGCTTCGGGCAAACTCAACGACCAGCGTTTCTGTCGCAGTAAACCCGCGCTCGTTGCCAGCTCATTGAGCACGCTTGCGAGTTGAGCACCATTCTCGATATTCGGCTCGTCAAAGCCGGGCCGGACCAAAGACTCGGCGATGTTGAAAGTGGCGGCACGTCGCAGCTTGCAAGCCGAGCCTTTGACAGGTTCGAGTTGAACTACGGAAGCAACACCCTTTTCCAGTCCGATAGCGGTTGCGGGATACCAGGGATCGATGATTCGTGAAAGAAGGTTGGGCATCACCACTCGCTGTACGGCGTTCCCTCAGTTGATACTTCTGCGGAGCTGCTGTGAACGTCAGTCATGCCCTGTTCGCCTTGCAGTGAATTGGGATCCTCGCCAGTCGTGATGGCCCAGTCTTTTTGGCCGGTGAACGGATCGACCGGAACTTCGCGCATGTAACCTTCACTGACAAGCTCATCGAGCGATTGAGGCAAGCGGCCTTTGTCAGCCGCAAACTGATCGATCAACGAACGCATTTTGCGCAGATCGTCTTTCAGCACGGTTTCGCGCGTGTGCATGATCGTCTTCTGGTATTGCGGCAAGGTGATAGCAGCGAGAATAATGATGATCGAGATCACGATCATCAACTCGAGCAATGTAAAACCGGCAGTCTTAACTTTACCAATCACTGTACTTCTCTCCATTCAAAGCTGTTTCTCTCGACTTGGACCGCACGTCGAAAATGTTTTCACCGCCCCAGGATCCCGCATCGTGTGCGTCGTACGAGGATCGCATTTCCCAGTCAGCCTTTCCCGTCATCGGATCGATCGGCAAGCCTCGCAAGTAAACTTTCTGCTTGGTCGACAACTGGCCACCAACTTCCGTTGCATCCACGCCCTGCTGGCCACGACCGCCCATCGAACCTCTCGGCAGCACGTTGACTCCGTTCACGAGCGTATCCAGATCCGGTGGATAGTGATCGGGGTTGTCGACACCAAAAATCGTGCAATCACTGATGACGACCTTGCTGCGCGGATCGATGAACACGTTCTGCTGCTGCTGTGCCTGCTGCTGCGGGGTCAGTGCAACTCCGGTGCAAACCATTCCGACCGTGTCACGATGAAAGTCGTCGATCGCAGTCCGTATTTGGCGCAACGTGTCTCGCAGTTGCTGTTCCTTCTGCCGTTTGACTGAAACCTTCACGAGCGGCAACACACCCATCGTCAGGATGGTCAACACGGTGATCGTGATCATCAGTTCGATTAGTGAGAAGCCTCTCTGCTGCTGCATAACCATTGAACCTTTAGCCACCCGCAAAAAAGCACAAAAAGCACAAATTAGAAGTGGCCAAACTTTTGCGCTTTTTGTGCCTCTTTGTGGCCTAAAACATCTACTGCTTCACGGTTGCTGTTCCCTGGATCACCTGCGACGTCACATCACGCGCGTCGGTGGCGACAAGGTGCAACGTCTCCTTCACGAAAACCAGCGCGGCATCGCCGACACCAATCGCTTCCAGATCGATAAAGAGCAATGGTCCGGATCCTTTGAACGATGCCTTGCCATTAAGACTCGAAATCGATATCAGGCAAGTGCCTGATGCATCGATGGAAGGTGTGAATAGCGGCGCAGTTTCTCCTGTAGTCGGGAGGATGGTACCCGCTATCAATCCATGGATCTTCACTACCTTTGGATCAAACTTCAACGCCAACAATGCCAGGCTAAGAGGTATATCCGAGTTCAACTGAATTGCATAGCGCCGTTTCTCGCCAACCTTCATCACGTCGGCCTGAGGCAACAGACTAAGCTGCGCCACACGAGTGCCGCTCAGCTTCGTCTCAAGCGACTTAGTATCAAGCGACGTTTCGGCTGGTTTTGGCAGCGAAGTCAAAACTGCATTCTGAGTTCCCGCAGTACCAGTGTTTACTGTCGCGACAGCCGCGGCAGCCTGGTCCGTAATCAGCGACTTCGGAGCGGGAACGAATGAAGGCAGCTCCTCCACCGTAGAAGGCTTTTTGTTTTCAGCAGTCGCGGCTACGGGCTTGTTGTTTTGAGTGGTTGCTGACGTAGCTGGGGCCGGTTGGGCCGGTGCAGGTGTGAAAGCTAAAGCTCCCGCAGGCGGAGGCAGATTAACCGGCGTTGTGTTCTGTGCTGCTGTCTCACCCTGCTTCACCAATGGCGCATCGGGAAGTTGCAGATTGACGTTACTCGGTAACCTGCGGGCAGCCGCAATCTGTTCTTCGCGATCGGCTTCGCGAATCATCTCGGCGAGTGATCCGGTTGTGGGCGATTGCAACGTTCCGCTGGGCCGCATCTCTTCGTCTCGGGGAGTCACTGCCGGAGCGCGAAGCACGCGCGGCGTAACGGAGATCACAATGTCGATCTGTCGATTGTCGCGTGTCGGTGACGTGAACAGCCGTCCGAGAATCGGCAAGCCGCCGAGGAACGGTAGACCTTGCCGTCCATGAGTCTCAACGTCCTGAGAGACGCTGGCCAGCATCATGGTGCGATTATTCTGCACGCGTGCAGTGCCCGTGATTGTGCGCTCGGTGAAGGTCGGCGTTAAACTGCCCGCGCCGAGAACGTCTTTTGATTCGATGTTCATCTTCACTTGCACATCCAGGTTCGGAAACACCTGCGGTGTGAATTTCAAAGTGAGTCCCGTGGGCTCATAGTTAATGACAGGGAAGCCGCCACCCCCAAAAGGATTCCCGGTATTGGGCACTGGCGTTCCGGTTTGCACACCGAACGGAAAAGCCTGGGCTGTTTGGACCGGAACACGCTGACCGATGCGAGCGGTCGACTCTTCACCGTTGAAAGCATGAACCTGAGTCGAAGCGATCAGTTTCGTGTTGTTCTTACTTTGGAAAGCAGTCAGGATTGATTGCGGTATCACGAGGGCCGCAGCCAGCGCGGTCGGAGTTGCGATACCGAGATTGACGCCGCGACCTTGCGAACCATTCACCACGCCGTTATCAGTCAACAGCGCGAAACCTGGTGAACCGCCGATGCTGAACACGCCGTTGCTACCCGGTGTTCCGATCTGATTACCAAACTGAAGCAGATCATTTTTGGACACTTCATAGATGCTGACGTCCATCACGACTTCAGCGCGATCCTTGTCGATGCTCTGAAGCAGATCACCGATCAGGCGCACGTTTTCAGCAGTGTCCCGCACAGTCAAACTGTTGGTTGCATCGTCAGGAACAACGATGGTCTGCGGGCGTCCCACTGACGGCGGAATCGCTTGTTGAACCAGCGTGCGAGCGTCGGCCGGTTTCATGTTTGAAAGGAAGAACGTGCGGAGAACCAATTGTTGATACTGCGGACGACGAGCCTGGTCGGCGACGAGTATGGTTCTGCGGCTGAGTTTCTGGAAGAAGAGTCCTTCCTGTAGAAACACGTAATCGAGCGCCTGCGCCGTGGTCACGTCTTTCAAACTAATATCGACCGGACGTGATTGTGCAAACGATTGGCGATCGAAGATCACGTTGAGATTGAGCTGCTCCGCAAGACTGCGAATCAGGTTTTTGAGATCGCCTTTAACGTCAATGACGCGAAGCTGTTGTTCGCGAGGCGTCGCGAGGTCCTGACCATTTGTGGTGGTCGAACCGTTTGAAGGCGTGCCGGTACCATCAGACAAGTCGCCATTCTTCGCTCCATTCGGAGTTGCTCGCCCTTCCTTCACGGACTGCATGCGCAGCATGCGCTCCATCTCCGAAACCGCGAGCTCGTTCACCGGATCGTAACCGTAGGCCTGCCGGAAGGCGTTATAGGCGCCGACGAAATCCCCGCGTTCCGCGAGTGACCTCCCCTGCTGCATGTACGTTTGCGAGGCGTTGAAACTCGCGCGCCGAAAATGGAGCTGATACTCCATGTTTGAAGGATCGGCAGCTACTGCGAGCGTAAACTCCTGCGCCGCTTTGTCCCACTGCTGCGCCTCTTCGTACTGCATGCCACGTTTGAAGTTCTTCTCGCCTTTTTTGCCAAAGGCAGTCACTGGCAGTGACAACAAGCTGATGGCGAGAACGAAGGAGATAAGGGTTCGAATTCTATTATTGTTTTTCATGCTTTCTACTCGGTTCGGGAGGTGGAAAGTTTAGCGGCCTAATAATGCCGCCGCGACGCCTAAGATGCAAGATCAGAACGGCCAATTCCCTTACACGCCGGGGGTAGGTGTCAGTTCCGGGTAAATCCATCCACAGATTACACAGATAATCTGCGTAATCTGTGGATGGATTTAGACTATTTCCCCGCGCTGATCTCTTCAACAAATGTGACGCGATTGATTTCGTGCAAGGTCGAAATCCCGCTGAAAACTTTTTGCAGGGCCGAGTCTCTCAAACTGGTTAACCCTTCGGCCTCCGCTGCGCGCCGAACTTCGGAACCCGGCCGCCGTTCGACAATCATTTCGCGGATATTATCAGACAAATCGAGTAATTCGTGAATAGCAGTTCGGCCGCGATATCCGGTGTGATTACAAGCATCGCAACCGACGTTCATGTAAAAAGGATTGTGACGGAAAGTATCAGGTTCAAGTCCCGATTCCGCCAGTTCAACGTCGGTTGGATGATACAGCCGCTTACAATAAGGACACAGCATGCGAATCAGCCGTTGAGCCAAAACGCAATTCAGCGACGACACGAAGTTATACGGCTCGACACCCATATTCAGAAACCTGCCAATCACGTCGATCACGTTGTTTGCGTGAACGGTGGTGAATACGAGATGGCCGGTTAATGCTGATTGGATCGCGATCTGCGCTGTTTCCGTGTCGCGAATCTCACCCACCATGATCTTGTCAGGATCGTGACGGAGAATTGAACGCAGACCACGATCGAACGTGAGTCCTTTTTTCTCGTTGACCGGAATCTGCGTGATGCCGTGTAACTGATACTCCACCGGATCTTCGATCGTCACAATCTTATCTTCTTCATTCCGGATCTCATTCAGCGCCGCGTAGAGCGTGGTCGTCTTACCGGATCCGGTTGGACCAGTAACGAGCACCATGCCGTAAGGCTCCGCGATGTAACGGCGGAACTTGCGCAAGTCGTCTTCGGCGAAACCGACGACATTCAAATTCAGGTTTTTGAACTCTTCGTTGATCTGTTCTTTGTCGAGAATACGGATGACTGCGTCTTCGCCGTGAATCGTCGGCATGATCGAGACACGGAAATCTACGTTGCGTCCTTTGTAACGAACTCTGAACCTGCCGTCCTGAGGCACGCGACGCTCGGCGATATCGAGCTCAGACATGACCTTGATACGCGAGATCAGCGTCTGGTGATAAGCGAGATCGATCGGATCGACTTTAGCGTAGAGTGCGCCGTCAATTCGATACTTGACCTGGACTTCTGTATCGCGAGTTTCGATATGAATATCTGACGCACGCGACTCCATCGCGTTGTAGATGATCGTGTTGACGAGTTTAATGATCGGCGACATGTCAGCATCAGTCGCCAGACGATCGAGATCGAGCACTTCCTCACCGTGCTCGGTTTCTTTTACCAGCGAGATGCGAAAGCCTGAAGCCGCTTCCTGTAGCACGCGCTGCGTCGTGTCACCTTTGCGCAGCACGACTTCGACTGCGCCCGCAGTGGCGACGTGAGGAACGATACGCGTGCGAAGCGTGCTGGAAAGTTCGTCCAAACGCTCGAGATCAGTCGGATCCGCCATCGCGATGTGCAGACCTTTTTGATCGCGCTTGAGCGGCACGAACTGGTGTCGCACCATCAAATCGACGGGCACTTCGGTAAACAGTTCATAGTCGATGGGCGACTCGCGATCGGGCGGCAGCAGATCTACAAACGGCAAGCGGTAACGGCGCGCCAGTTCTTTCGCCGCTTTCATCTCGGGCGGCACATGCTCTTCGATGTTATGGCCGTTTTCGCCGGCCGGTGGCACAGGCGACACCACCGGTTCCTCATTTCCTGACATTTGCTTCATAAAACTAGTTTGACTAACGAGCCCCGGTAACACCTGCGCCACTCGAAATTGACTGGATAATCGGGAGGTAAATCGCGAGCAGGATCGTCACTACCACACCACCCATGACGACAAGAATCGCAGGCTCAAGCGTGGTCGTCAACTGCTCGAGGCGCACCTCCGATTCCGCATCGTAAAACACTGCAACTTCGTCCAACATCTCGCGCAAACTGCCGGACCGTTCGCCGATCCCGATCATATCGATGGCGAGCGCCGGCATCCAGCCTGCGGCCTCCAGACTCTCAGTGAATGATCGGCCCTCGCGAATCATCGGCAGAATCGAAGAGCTGCGGCGCCGTAGTTCCAGGTTCGTGATTGACTCCGAGGCGATCTCCCATGATTCGACCAGGGTTATGCCGCCGGCCAGCAACGTTGCCAATGATCGTGTTGCCTGCGCCACCGATAGTTGCACCGCGAGACTTCCGGCCAGCGGGATCTTCAGTATCAGCTTGCTGATCTGAAGTTTGCCCGCGGGCGTGCGCGACCAGATGAACAACAGGATAGAGCCACCGATTACCAGTGGACCAAACCAAATCACGTTTGACGACAACCAACGCGAGATGCCAACGACGATCTGAGTCACCGTTGGCAGTTCGTTACCGAACCCGGCGAAGAGCTCCGACATGCGCGGCACAACGTAGATAGTTAAGAACGTAACCATGCATGCTGAAGCGAATAGCAAAAACATCGGATACGCCAACGCTCCGCGAATCTTGCGGCGCAGCGCGACGTTGCGCCTCATGTACAGCACGTAGCGACTCAACACTTCGTCGAGCGCGCCCGATCGTTCGCCCGCGAGAATCGAGGCCGTGTAGATCCGTGGAAAGATTCCTCCCTGTGAGGCAAACGCTTGTGATAGTGCGGCGCCACCGCGGATCTGGTCCTCGACGTCCCCGAGTACAGCTCGCAGTCGTGCAGACGCTGCTCGTTTCCGGAGCATCGAGATCGCCTGGAGGATGGGAATACCCGCGCGCACGAGCGCCGCGAGTTGTTGATTAAACAGGAGAAAATCGTTTGCTTTGACGCGAGGATGACCACCGGGACGACCAAAATGCGTCAGGGCAGCGACACCGGAAGAAGTTCGCGGAGGAGTGACGTTGAAGACGCGAAAACCTTCACGCTCGAGCCGTGCTCGTGCTTCCTGCACGCCGGTGGCTTCAACGGTGCGAGTCACAACCTCACCGGCAGGGGTTCCTAATCGACAAATAAACTCAGCCATAGTTTGAATTACCGGACCTGAGAATGACCGGGGAGTATAACACGCGACATGGAACCGAAAGTTGCGAGCATGTTCCTTTTTGCATTGAATTCACGCGTTCTTTTATGGAGGAAATGAGCTTTGACAGCACCAGTCATTCAAAAGACAAATGAACAACCCGCTCAGGTCCAAATGCTGCAAATCATCAGCGGCTTCTGGATCTCACGAGCAGTTTACGTGATTGCCAAGTTAGGCATCCCCGACCTACTAAAATCAGCACCAAAGACCGCTGAAGAATTGGCTTCGGCGACCAAAATGCACGCACCGTCGCTTTATCGCATCCTGCGCGCGCTCGCAAGCGTTGGTGTCGTCACTTCCCACGAAAGCAGACGCTTTGCGCTCACGCCGTTATCCGAAACCCTCGTCACGGATGCGCCGGGATCGCTGCGCTGGTTCGCAGTTTCCGAATTAGGCCAGGAACACTATCCCGCGTGGGGTAACCTGATGCACAGCGTCAAAACCGGCGAGATCGCGTTCGATAACTTCTTCGGCGTGGATATCTGGAAATACTTTCAACAGAACCCGGAAGACGGGGCGGTTTTTAACGACTCGATGAGCAGCGTGACTGCCGCCACCAACGAAGCTATCACTTCGCTGTACGATTTCTCAGGCTTTAAGAAACTGGTAGACGTAGGTGGAGGGCATGGTGGTCTCATCACGTCGATTCTCAAGTCGAATCCACAATTGAAAGGCATTCTCTTTGACGCTCCTGAAGTCATCGAGGGCGCTCGCGCCAAGATCGAAGCTGCGGGAGTGGCGGGTTGTTGCGAAACCGTTGCCGGCGACTTCTTTAAGGCGGTGCCGGAGGGCGGCGATGCGTACATCATGAAGTGGATCATTCATGACTGGGACGACGAACGCGCCATTACGATTCTGAAGAATTGTCGCGACCGGATGCCTGAAAACGGACGTGTAATTCTGGTCGATTGCGTGGTACCCGAGACTGATGAGCCGCACTTCTCGAAGTTCATTGATCTCAACATGCTGGTGATGACAGGCGGGAAAGAAAGAACGGCGAAAGAATTTGAAGAACTGTTCGCGGCCGCGGGATTCAAACTGCTCCGCGTCATTCCGACCGAACTGCCCACCAGTATCGTCGAAGGCGCTCCTGTATAGGAAATAGGTCCTATAAATCCTATAGGACCTATTCCCCCTCATTTCAATCTTGCGCCGAATCACACCCTGTCCTAGAATGGCCGTGCAACACAGCAACAACTGAAACGCGCGCGGCCGTCTCCCCGTGAACATTTCATGCTCTAGTTGAAAAGTGGGGCATCACTCGTTCCCCTACGAGCATCTGTGTTGACAGTTCCCTTTCGAGCCCTGTACTTAAAAACTGAATCGCCGAATGTAGTCGGGGGTGACATGCATTTGCCCACTCGTTACGCCACTAAGTTCACAGCGGCTTCCATCTCGCTGCTAGCTGTTCCTTTGCTGTTTTCGCTCGCGGTGCACAGCCAGGAACCTACTCAGGACAAACCTGCTGCTGCGGCTCCATCGCAAAGTCCGTCGCCAGTGCCCAAAAAATTGGGTTCTGAACTCGACGATCGGTCGTTGATTACCAACACCGACCTGATCACGTTGACAGTCACCGTCACAGACACCTATGGACGTTATGTATCAGGACTGAGCAAGGGCGCGTTTGCTGTTTTCGATAACAAGCAACAACAGGAGATCACCTTCTTTAGTGACGACGATTCACCAGTTTCCGTCGGCGTTATCTTCGACGTTTCCGGTTCAATGAGCGGCGACAAGGTTAAGCGCGCACGCGACGCGCTGAGCAAGTTCATTCAAACCAGCCACGATTCCGACGAATATTTCCTGATTGCCTTCAACTCCCGAGCGCAGTTGCTGCTCGATAAAACACGCGACGGCGATTCCATTCTGAACAAGCTCACGTTCGTCGAAACAAAGAGCCAGACCGCACTGTACGACGCCTGTTATCTCGGCGTTGAGAAAGTGCAGCGTGGGTCCCATCCGAAACGCGCGCTTCTATTGATCAGCGACGGGCAAGACAATGATTCCCGGTACACCTTCAACGAACTTCGGAAGCTCCTTAAAGAGTCGGATGTAACACTTTACGGGATCGGGATCCTGAGCGGCAGCGACGCGGGCAGCGCCATGGGCATGGAAGGACAGGGTGTTCTCGACGAGCTCGCCGGTGTTTCCGGAGGCAAAGCATTCTTCCCACGTTCAGCCGCGGAAATGGACGATATTTTTGAGCAGATTGCCCTGGAGTTGCGGCACCAGTACTCGATCGGCTACAAACCGGAATCGTTCGCAAATGACGGCAAATGGCACCGGGTCAAGGTAAAAGTGACCCCGCCTCGCGGCCTTCCCCGACTATTCGTTAGATCCAAAGAGGGCTATTACGCCACGGCTGGAGCCCGTTGACGTTCAAAAAACAGGGCATTCGGCAACGCAGGATCGGTTACCCTGCATCTTTGGACGTGTGCGTCTAGTGGCTGCTTAACCAGCGACGCTGTTGCCCCAGCCCCGCGCGTTTGAGGAGTTTTAGAAAATTGTTTAGTGAGCAGAAGCTTAGGCGGACTGTGATAGTTGCAGTCTGCGGTTTAATCCTTGCGGCGCTGATCTTTGGTTCCAGTGCTGAGGCGAGTCGTAACCAAGACCGGCCGCGAAGCACCCAGCAACCGGCGCCGAGCCCGAGCGTCCAAACCGTTCCGGCCCAACCTGCGCCCACTGCCACGCCCACTCCAGCTCCGCAAACACAACGACCTGCGGGAACTGATCGAATTGCACCAACACTCGGCGACCCACCACCACCACCGCGTCTGAAGCCGACGCCGACGCCGACACCGCCTCCTGAGATCGACCCCGGCGACAGAATCACAATCGATGCCGACCTGGTCCAACTTCACGTGCGCGTGATCGATCGAAACAATCGACCAATCAACAACGTGACGCAGAATGAATTCCGTGTTTTTGAGGACGGCGTACCACAAAAAATCGAATCGTTCACGCGGGAGGAAGTGCCAATTAGCTACGGGCTGGCCGTCGATACGTCAGGTTCGCTGCGCTCACAGTTACAAAGCGTAATCGATGCCGGCAAAACCATCATCAACAGCAACAAGCCTGGGGATGAGACGTTTCTCGTCCGATTCATCAGCAGCGACAAGATCGAGACGGTCCAGGATTTCACGGCCAACAAAGAATTGCTGACGGATGGCCTCGATAGCTTTTATGTCGAGGGTGGCCAAACTGCGATCATCGATGCGGTCTATCTTTCAGCCGAGCACGTTTCGGAGTACCGCAAAGGCGACGAGGGCGACAGGCGACGCCGCGCTCTGATCGTGATCACCGACGGTGAAGACCGAAACAGTTTCTACAAGCAGGAACAACTCTTTGCACGCTTGCGCGAGGAAGACGTTCAGATCTTCGTGATCGGCTTCGTGAATGAGTTGGACAAAGAAGCTGGTCTGATTCGCAAGAGCCCGCGTGAAAAGGCCGTCAATCTAATCAAGAAGCTTGCCTCTGAAACTGGTGGCCGCGCTTTCTTTCCGGATTCGCTCGCCGACCTACCGCAAATTGCAAATGAGATCATCAGGGATCTGCGCACTCAGTACGTTATTTCCTACAATCCCACAAACAAGACTCCTGATGGCACATTTCGCGCCATCAAGGTCACGGTGGACCAACCTTCAGATTCTGACAAACGGATCGCGCTGACGAGAACGGGACGCATCGCGCGCAAGGAAGGTCAAAACGCACCGCGCCCACCGTCTGTACGAATGCCGGGTGGGACAGCTACACCTAACAAGAAACCCTAATCATCCGCGGTCACTTTCGCTGTCGGAGATTTCGAATTCTTTGCCGGAGCCTTCTTGTATTTGAAGCCGTGACGCGTTGCCGCTTCCTCGATGGAGTGGGTGGCGGTAAGCACCTCATCTTCTCTGGCCAGCTCAATTAGCCTTTTATAGTGCCCACGCAGTGCATCGATCTCAGGTTCGCTGAGATCTTCCACGTCGATTAACCGGTTGCTCGCGCCTTCCATTGCCGCCACGATCTCGTTCAGCTTCAGATGTATTGCCAGGGCGTCTTTGTTCTGCGCGCGTTGAATTAGAAAGACCATCAGGAATGTGACGATGGTCGTACCGGTATTGATTACCAGTTGCCAGGTGTCAGAAAAACCAAAGAGCGGTCCAGTGATGGCCCAAATTACGATCACTGTAAGGGCCAAAACAAAAGCGATAGATGTTCCCGTGGCTTTAGTGGCCTGGTAAGAAAGCCTCTCGAGCAGGTAACCCATTGCGTTTCTCTTTTTTGGCGACATCTATCAACCTCTTGGTCTAACAGAACCACTGATCTTTTTCCGCGTCGTTTCGCCGGTATGCAAAACCGGCAAACCAAGATCGACATCCGAATGTGGTTGCGGAATCACGTGAGTCGCAACGACTTCACCGACTCGCTTTCCGGCGGCAGCGCCGGCGTTGACGGCACTGCGTACCGCAGCAACATCTCCACGCACGATTGCAGTCACCAGACCAGCATCGATCTTTTCCCAACCTACGAGGCGGACATTCGCGGCTTTCACCATCGCGTCAGCAGCTTCAATCATCGCCACGAGGCCACGACATTCGACCATTCCGAGTGCTTCCGGCATCAACTCCCCTCCGATCGCCACGAATAGTAACAAAAACAGGCCACAATAAGCACAAAAAGCACTGGCCAAAAAAAGGCACAAAAAGCACAAATCCTAACTTAAACCTGATCGCTGCTTTGTGCCTTTTGTGCCTTTTTGTGGCTAGTGCTTTTTTGTGGCTCAGTTACGCAGGGAATGAATCGGTGCTGGTATTCTTCCGCCACGCCGGATAAATACCGCAGGTGAGAATGTGCTCACCGGCATGATCGGCGCACTTCCCAACAGACCCCCAAACTCGACCATCTCACCGACATCGCGTCCGGGTACGGGAATGATTCGCACGGCAGTGGTCTTGTTGTTCATAACTCCAATAGCCATCTCGTCCGCGATTATCGCGGCGATAGTTTCAGCGGGCGTCGAACCCGGAACAGCAACCATATCAATTCCCACCGAACAGACACTGGTCCATGCTTCGAGTTTAGCAAGCGACAATGCACCCAATTGCGTGGCCTCGATCATCCCGGCATCTTCCGATACCGGAATGAAGGCGCCGCTCATTCCCCCAACGGAGCCGCTCGCCATCGCGCCGCCTTTCTTAACAGCATCCGTCAGCATTGCGAGCGCCGCGGTTGTTCCGTGAGTGCCGGCACGCTCGAATCCCATCGCCTCGATGATGTTTGCAACCGAGTCGCCGGTAACAGGAGTTGGCGCCAACGAGAGATCGATGATTCCAAACGGAATTCCTAATCTTCGTGCTGCTTCCCGGCCAACCAACTCACCTGCGCGCGCCAGCTTGAACGAAAGCTTCTTTATCGTTTCAGCCAGATCCTGCAAGGGAAGATCTCGATCGGCGTGCCTGACCGCGTGATGGACCACTCCCGGACCCGAAACTCCGACGTTGATCACCGCTTCAGCTTCGCTCACACCGTGAAACGCGCCAGCCATAAAAGGATTGTCTTCAACCGCATTCGCAAAGCAGACAAACTTCGCACACGCCAACCCGCCCTGATCGCGAGTGCGCTCGGCTGCGTCCTTGATGATTCTGCCGACGTGGCCCACCACGTCCATGTTGATGCCCGCACGAGTCGTGGCTGCGTTTACGGACGAACACAAACGTTTGGTCGTGGCGAGAGCTTCAGGAATGGAATCGAGAAATTGAATTTCTGAACGCGTTGTTCCCTTTGGGACCAGCGCCGAATATCCGCCGATGAAATCGACACCAACCGATCCCGCGGCATCGTCGATTGCTCGCGCGACCTGCATCAGATCTCCTCGCAGACCTTCAGTGATTAAAGAGACAGGAGTGATGGAAAGGCGTTTATTCGCGACTCTGATTCCAAACTCGTCACCAATCTCATCAACTGTCTTTACGAGTCGAGCAGCAACAGCGCGGATCTTGTCATTGGCCTTTTTCGCAACTCCGTCCATCGAGTCGCTGCTGCAATCGAGCAAACTCAGACCGAGCGTAACGGTGCGCACGTCAAGATGCTCCATCTCGGTCATTGCGACGGTTTGAAGTATCTCGGCCTGGGTGTATTCCATCTATCCGATCACTTTGCTAAGTATGAGCAGCACCAGAAATAGTACAAAGAATGCCGCAGCGACAAGCAGGAAGCGCAAACTCGGATCGTAGGCTGCCTGGTCGATCATAACGCTCGACACGTGCCGCAACTTCTCCACACGCCCTTTAACACGTTCCTGCGGACGCGCCGGCTGTAGCGGTTGAGTTGGGGCGGCAGCGACGATCGTTTCAGTTGGAATCGGATTGCCACACTGTGGACAGAACGTTGCGTACTGGCGCGCGGTCGCGCCACAGGCTGTACAACGACGTGCAATCTCAGGTTCAGACATAAAACCTTTGACAGGATTACAGGATTTTCGAGATTATCAGGATCGATCTTGTTCATCCTGAAACATCTTGTTAATCCTGTCTACATTTTAGATCCGGTGCATCGCGTTGAAGAGATCTTCTCGCTGCGCGTAGATCCGCACTCCAAGCTTCTGCCCTTCGTTCCTCAATCTCTCTTTCAAATCGGCCGTGCTTTCACGCGCGCGCGACGTGTCGGCAATGATCACCATCGCGAATTTACCCTGCACGACTGTCTGGTTGATATCGATGATGCTGCAACTCGCTTCTGCGAGGATCTGAGAAACGCCGGCGACAATTCCCGGATGGTCCAGTCCGAAGACTGAAATCACCATTCGATCCGACGAGCCTTCCGTCGAGCTTAGTTGCACGGCGCTTCTATCGACACCCGCGGAAGAGCCAACCTGATTGTAAATATCGGTGACCAATTGCTCCACCGTCGAATCATCGACCGCGGTCCCTAAACGGTCGTAAACCGCTCGAGTGATTCGATAGATCAGGTCTTCATTGGCCATTAGGGAAGTGAAATGAGTGATTAGGCGTGATTAGCTTTTCACGGTCTGCCATTTTCGTGCACGAGACGGCGCGCGGCCTCGCGCATTTCTTCAGAGGTAGTGTCGTTTATGTCAACTCGATCCACGATACCTACAACGGCAGCTTCGATCGACATGTCCTGATTTCCTATAGCCGTTCTGGCAGCTTTGCCGAAGGCGCACATCACCATTTCGCCCGTCCCTGCACCTAATCGATCGGCAACTACAACGATATTGCGCGTGGGCTCTTTGTCGAGATCGTAAGGATGGACGATCAAAAACCTGACGCCCTCGAGATCGGGCGTCTTCTTCGTTAACCAAACTGTGCCTACTACTTTTGCTAAGAACATTTTCAGACCCATCCACAGATTACACAGATTGATCTGCGTAATCTGCGTAATCTGTGGTTAAACCTTCGCAAAGACCTCAGCCGGTTCGCCCATATCGCGCGCGGCAGGTGTGATTATCGTCTTTCCGTTGATGTAGATCTTGTCGCCCTTCTGAATAGCTCGACGCACGTCGTCTTCACTGACAAAGTCTACTGCCTTGGCACCGTTAGTGGATGCGGCCGGCGTGGGTTTGCTTACCGGAGGCGGAGGCGGTTCAGGCGGACGTTCCGACCCGTTCGCTCTCGTTGCTCCATTCTCTTTGGGTGCTGGTCCCGCGTACATGCTTCCCGCCTCAGTCTCGATCACCGGCGGCGGCAACGGCGAACTCGATGGCTCGAGACGCTTACCCGCTAGAAAACGATCCACAATGGCGGCAATCTCCTGACGATCGATCTTGCCACCAGCGACAACCGGTTCCTTTGCTGCTGCCGGTTGCGAAACCTTCTGCGTGCTGACTGCTGGGCGTGCACTCTTTACCGGTCGAGTCTCAAATGCGACTCGCTTGATGTCCATCAAATGCAACGGTGATACGTTATCGGAGGTGACATTGCCGCCCCACGATCCACAACCAAGCGTCATTGACGGTGGCAACGCGGTCGAGAATCCGATCGCGCCGTGCGTCGTCGGTGTATTCACCGTAATGCGCGAAGCCGGCATCTCTGCGCCGAACTTCACTGCCGCTTCACGCGAACGTGTGTGAATACCGGCCGTGTGGCCCATGCCGCCGTAACCAAGCACTTCCCTGCTGCGCTCAGCGCACGCAGCCAAACCATCAACTACATAAAAGGCCAGGATGGGCGACAACTTTTCCATCGACAACGGATATTCGCGCCCGACACCCGCCACGTCCGCGAGCAAACATCTCGTTCCCGGCGGCACATTCAGACCAGCCATTTTCGCGATTACTTCAACCGATTTCCCGACGATCGCGGGGTTCAACGAACGCTGCGGTGTCGCCACGACTTTACCGAGTTGATCCGCTTCCGCCGCGGAGAGGAAATACGCACCCTGAAGTTTAAACTGCTCACGCACGGCCTGTTCGATCGGCGCGTCGCAAACCACTGCCTGTTCCGATGCGCAGATGGTGCCGTTGTCAAAACACTTACCTGTCAAAATATCCTGCACCGCTTTCGGCACGTCGGCAGTTCGCTCGACACAAACCGGCACGTTGCCTGGTCCAACTCCAAACGCGGGTTTGCCTGAAGAATAAGCAGCACGCACGAGCCCAATCCCGCCGGTCGCGAGAATCACGGCAGTTTGCTTGTGCTTCATCAACGATTCAGTGCCTTCGATGGTCGCGGTCGTCATGCAGCCGATCGCGTCTTCCGGCAGTCCTTCTTTAACACCGGCGTCGCGCATTACGCGTGCAGTTTCGTTGATACACTTCGCCGCGGATGGATGCGGCGATAGAACGATCGTGTTACGCGACTTAATGGCAATGAGAATTTTAAAAATTGCAGTTGAGGTTGGATTGGTAGACGGGACGATCCCCGCGACGACTCCGCGTGGACTCGCAATCTCTACAACGTCTTTCGACTCAGAAACAACTCCTTTGGTGCGCAAGCCGCGAAAGTAGTTCCAAACATCTTCAGCCGCGAAGCGGTTCTTTTCCTGCTTGTCGGCGGGAACGCCAAATCCGGTTTCTTCAACAGCCATCGCACCGAGCCGTGCCGCCTCGCTCAGCGCCGCACGCGCCATCGCCTCGCAGATGCGATCGATCTTAGCCTGATCGAACTGGGCCACTTCGGCCTGCGCGCGATGAGCTGATTCCACCAGATCGCGTGCCTGTTGTACTGAAACAAGGTCCTTGTCTACGGACATGACAAACTCCGAAACCTATCCACAGATTACGCAGATTTTATCTGTGCAATCCGTGGCGAACTATCTCGCTCGTTCCTTATTACCCTCGCGCGTACCGGCCCCGAGCGATCGTCCCTGATCTCCCTGTCCCAACTGCCCACGCGCGCCACCTTGCAAAGCAGCCTCGTCCGGACTCACACCGGTGCGCCCATTGACCGGAAGCACGCGCTCAACTTCAGCATGCGGCCTCGGAATAACGTGGACGCTGATCAATTCGCCGACTCTTCGTGCCGCAGCCGCGCCTGCATCAGTCGCCGCTTTAACGGCGCCAACATCGCCGCGCACAAAGATCGTTACGTAGCCGGCACCGATGTACTCCTTACCGAGTAGTTGTACATTCGCTGCCTTGACCATCGCATCGGCGGCCTCAACTGCACCCACGAATCCTTTGGTCTCAACCATTCCGAGTGCTTCCATGGGCATCTCTTTGTCCTCACTTTTGTCTATTGTAGAGATTAAAAGCGACTACCGGGTCACTGTTGGCGTCAACGTACCACCGTGGGCGGCAAGAAGCAAGAGACGCAGATCTTTTAAGATGCAAAAGTTTGACACCGTTTAGCAGCGCGAGCTATAGTGCAGAAAAAGTGGGAGTTGTACGCATTCATACAAGCGGCGCGGCGATAGACCCGGGGTTCATCAGCTCATTGCATTAATTGCCTCCTGACTGTTCGTGAGGAGACAGACCAACCAACGCCAGGGACGAGCGATTGGAGATGGCAGCGAGCATCGGCGAACAATTGCGACTCGCCCGCGAGGAGCGAGGTATAGGCCTGCGCGATATCTGCGATCAGACCCGGATTTCCGTCCACTATCTCGAAGCAATCGAAGCTAACGACTACAAACGCCTGCCCGGCGGCGTCTTCAATCGCAGCTTTATCAAGGCTTACGCAAAGTGCGTCGGTTACGATGAGCGCGAAGCGATCGAAGGATACACTCGTTATCTACGTGAACACGGTGACTCAGCGGACGAAGTCAACACTCATCCGCACTACTCCAAGGTTTATACCGACACGCCGGCCACACGTTCTCCAATATTGACAGTGGTCCTGGCTATTTTAATTCTGGCGCTGCTCACCGGTGCTGCGTTAGCTGCGTTGTATTGGTTTCAACGACGAGCGTCCATATCTGCTCCGGAGGAGCAGCATGTTTATAGCTCGCAGCCTGCAGAATCTTTTCGCTCCATTAGGAGCGACATGTCCACCTCGTAACAACACTACATGGCGCTCCTGCGGAGCGCCTGACTTTTCTGTACGGTTAAGCTATAAACATCTTGCTCCTAACGGAGCAAAGAAGGATTTATTCGAGGAGTTCTTGACCCAGACATGATTACACCTGATATTTCCGAAGGACTTACTTTCGACGACGTACTCCTGATCCCAGACCGTTCCGACGTTTTACCTTCGCAAACCGACACCGCCACTCGCTTCACACGAAATATCCAACTCCAGATCCCACTGTGCTCGGCGGCGATGGATACCGTGACCGAAGCGGCGCTCGCGATTGCGCTCGCGCAGCAAGGCGGCATCGGTGTCATTCACAAAAACCTGAGCATCGAGAGACAAGCGGAGGAAGTGGATAAGGTAAAGCGATCGGAATCGGGAATGATCGTTGACCCGGTGACGATTCGACCCGACCGTCCGGTGCGTGAAGCACTGCAAGTGATGGAGCGTTTTCACATCAGCGGCGTTCCGGTCGTCGATGAGAGTGGTCACCTCGTTGGAATAATCACGAATCGCGATCTGCGTTTTGAAACACGGTTCGATATACCGGTCGCGGAAGTGATGACCAAGCAGCCGCTGGTCACTGTTCCCGTGGGCACGACATTGGAACAGGCCAAGGCAGTGCTCCAAAAACATCGCATCGAGAAGCTGTTGGTCGTTGATGAAGACAAACATATAAAAGGACTCATCACGGTCAAAGACATTCAGAAGGCCATCAAATATCCGTCAGCAGCGAAAGATAATCTCGGGCGTTTGCGAGTCGCGGCGGCGATCGGCGCCACCGGGGATTATCGCGAACGCGCCGATGAGCTCGTAAAAATGCGAGTGGATTGTCTCGTGATCGATACTGCACACGGCCACTCATCACGTGTTATCGATGCCGTAAGGGACATCAAGAAGCGTCACAGTGAAACGGATTTGATCGCGGGAAATGTCGGGACGACCGAAGGCGCACAGGAGCTAATTGATGCCGGGGTAGACGCGATTAAAGTGGGTATTGGCCCAGGATCGATCTGTACAACGCGAGTTGTTACCGGCGCGGGTGTTCCGCAAATCACGGCTATCTCCAGTTGTGTTAAAGCTGCTCGCGGCAAAAACGTTCCTGTTATTTCAGACGGCGGCGTAAAGTTTTCAGGCGACGTAGCAAAGGCGATCGCAGCAGGCGCGGACGTGGTCATGATCGGTTCGCTGTTTGCAGGAACAGAAGAAGCGCCGGGCGAAGTGATTCTATTTCAAGGCCGCTCGTTCAAAACGTATCGCGGCATGGGATCGATCGGCGCCATGCGCGAGGGCTCGCGCGATCGCTACGCGCAGGACATGACTGAAAATGAATCGAAACTCGTACCGGAAGGCATCGAGGGTCGAGTGCCTTACAAAGGCACGCTCGCAGACATGGTGACGCAACTTGTCGGTGGCTTGCGATCGGGAATGGGTTACACGGGCTGCCGCACGATAGCGGAGTTTCAGGAGCGCACACGCTTCCTGCGCATCACGTCGGCCGGCTTGAAAGAGTCGCACGTTCACGACGTGATCATCACGAAGGAAGCGCCGAATTACCGGTTGGAATAGCCGGCATTTGAAAGTTTTTTCTAGTAAGGCGCAAAGGTGCAGAGAAGAAGTTTTTCTTTGCCGCCTTTGCGCCTTTGCGCGAAATAATCTTTGTACTGTGTTTCCGTTCCATGTCTATTCGCAACGCAACTCTAATCTCGAATCCGAAGACTGGCCGCTACGCGTCACGACGACTGCGGCCCGCTGAAGAGCTTGCCTCACGTCTTGAGTCACTCGGTGTCAAAGTCGATTTGAAACTTACCGCCGGCCCGGGTGAGGCTACTCAAATTGCAGCACGTGCTGCTCGCAATGGTAGTTCTGACGTGATCGTCGCGGGTGGTGATGGAACTATCAACGAAGCGATTCAGGGGATAGCGGGAACTGCGGCGCGCCTCGCGATTATTCCTCGTGGTACCGCAAACGTCCTTGCCCGTGAACTCGGTTTGCCGCTTAACGATGAAAAAGCGATTGCAGTGGCCGCACGGGGCAAGTCGCGCAAGATCTATCTTGGCCTTGCGATTGATGAAACGACGAATGAGACTCGTCACTTTGTGTTGATGGCAGGGATCGGGCTTGACGCCTCAGTGGTCAGGCGTGTGCAACCTTCGCTGAAAAAAAGAATCGGTAAAGGTGCGTTTTGGATCTCTGGATTGAGTCATCTGGCAACCTGGAACCCGATTCCTTTCACACTCAAGATCGAGGGTCAAACTTACACCGCAACGTTTGCGGCGATCGGAAACGGCGGGAGGTATGGTGGGGATCTCGCAATCACGCCTGGCGCGCGGTTGGACCATCGCGAGTTTGAAGTTTGCATTATTGAAACTGCGAGCCGGCTTCGCTACCTGCACCTGCTTTCTTATGCGATGCGCAACGGTATGCCGCGCGACAAACCGGAGGTGACGTTTGTGAACGCCGTGAGTGTGAGGGCATTCGGCGATGCTCAGGTGCAAGTTGACGGCGAGTTGATCGGCCACTTGCCGATGCGCTTTGAGATCGCGCCACACTCTTTGGAAGTTATCGTTCCGTAAAAAGCCATCCACAGATTATCCAGATTGAGGGAAAAAAATCTGTGTAATCTGTGGATGGTTTTTATTTTCCGTTCAGCCACGCTGCGCGTAATGCTTTCTGATCGGTAGTTGCGTCAGGGCGCTCCTCAATCCTGTACTCAAACCTATCCGGCTGGCCCAAAACTATATTCGTCTTGATCGTGCGGCGATCTCGTTTGACCGTCACCGGCACAGAGTCGCCCGGCTTAAAACGCGCAAGCGTCTTCCGCCATGAATCCTCCGCCACATCTCTTCCTCCAAGCGAAATGATCTGATCGCCTTGTTGCAATTCCGCGTCTTCCGCCGGAGAATTATTGAGCACGTTTTCGATAATCCCCTGCCGAGGATTCTCAAACTTAATCGACAGCCCGGCACTAAACGGTTCTTTGGCCTGCGTCTTGACGAGCCGTAGACCGGCGTACGCGAAAGCTTCATCGTAAGGCAACACCTCGACGTCGCGAATGTGTCGTTTGAAGAAATCGCCAAGATCAAAACCCGCGCGGCGCGACGCCACTCGCTCGAGATCTTCCGTTTGATAACCGCGACCTCGCAGGTAGTAGCTGTCGTTAGAACTCTTCACGTAAAACTCTTCGTACAGATCGCGCATGACGTCGTCCAGCGACGCCTTCCCTTTCGTCCTTCCGCGCAACAGCAGGTCCATCACCATGCCGATGAGCTCGCCCTTCGGGTAGTAACTAACGGTCGTATTCTGGAGATTGGTCAACTGCGCGTGAGTCGCACGATCGATAAACGGCGCTGACAGCGACGACTCTTCCGCGCTCATCAGGCGACTTCCCTGAGCACTCTCGATACGCCTGATTGTCTCAGCTTGCCGGTTTAGAAATGTCCCGTCGTCCCAAAGACCTGCGCGCCGTAACATCAAGTGACCGTAGTAGGTGGTGAAACCCTCGCCGAACCACAGGGCACGCGTGTTCAGCGGGCGCGTGAAATCCCATGGTCCAAGTTCCTGCGGACGCAACCTCTTCACGTTCCAAACGTGAAAAAACTCGTGTGAGACAGTCCCTAAAGTGTCTTCGTAAATACCTGGATCAGCGAGCGCGCCGGGTTGAATGATCTGAGTTGAAGTCAGATGTTCCATGCCGTCGCCGGAACGATCGTCAGCAGCAAAGTGCAGTAGAAATGTGTACTCTTCAAACTCCGGAGCGCCCCACATCGCGACCTGTGCGCGCACGATCTTCTCGATGTCTTTGACGAGGGCAGCACGCTTGCCTCCTTCCGGGCCAAACGAGTGGACCACGACGTGATACTTCTTCCCGTCAACATTGAAAGTATCCTGCGTCCAGTCGGGCGCCAGCTCAGTTGGCGTGTCGATCATGATGTCCCAGTTTGGAAACTGCCACTCGCTTTGTCCCGGGCGCTCGGTGCGGCCATTCACGATCTTCCAACCGGCAGGAGCTTGAATCGTCAGCTTCACCGGATCGGGCTTATGGTCCACGATGTACATGAAGATGGAAGCGCCGTTGTAATTGGCGTGCCTGCTGTCGAGTTGCGAGAAGGTGCCGGAAAGATCGTTGCCAAAGACTTTGTAAGAAATGTTCAGCGTTGTAGCGCCTTGCGGCGCGACGCTCCACGTTTGATCGTCAACACGCGTCACCGGTCCGTTTGCTCGAAACTCCTGGACGTTCTT
Organism: uncultured Acidobacteriota bacterium; assembly: GCA_963826255.1. Lineage (GTDB taxonomy): Bacteria > Acidobacteriota > Blastocatellia > Pyrinomonadales > Pyrinomonadaceae > PSRF01. The sequence goes on along the minus strand of CAWGWK010000002.1, from coordinate 911,799 downwards.
TGCGAAGTCAAAAACTCCGTAACGTCCGGGAGACCACTTCGCCATTTGAAACTGGAGTGGCTTGTCTTTTAGTTCAGCAGGCAATTCCACTATGATGGCCACTTCGAAGAGATGTGACACCGGTCGAGACATCGAGAGCCGGTAAGTTATGGACCGCAGTGGCGATTCCTGCGCGAGCGCAGCGACGCTCGAGATCCAAATGATGGCGAGTGCAATGAGCAATTTACGGGAATATATTTTCATCGGCGGGTATCTTACAAAAATCCGTGTAATCTGTGGATAATGCCTGTAACTGAACGTCTCTATTATTCCGACTCTCATCTGATCGAGTTTGAAGCTCGCGTGGTTGACGTCACTGATCGCGTCAGTGGCTGGACCGCGATCGTGCTTAACCGCACCGCGTTTTATCCCACTGGCGGCGGCCAGCCGAGTGATACCGGAACACTAAACGGCGCGCGAGTGGTCGAGTGCATCGACGACGGTGATCAGGGAGTGCTTCACGTGGTCCAGGGTGCTGCGCCGGCGCGAGATGCGATCGTGAAAGGGCGAGTCGATTGGCCGCGCAGGCTCGATCACATACAACAGCACACGGGTCAACATATTCTTTCGCAGGCTTTCGTCACACTCTTCAACGCACCGACAAAGAGTTTCCGCGTAATGGAAGCGTCGTGCGAAATTGATATTGAGTTGAGCAATCCAACCACGGATATAATCGAACGCGCAGTTGAGCTGGCGAACAACGTCATCTGGGAAGATCGATCGATCACGATTCGTAACGTCACGTCGGATGAAGCCGCGGAGCTACCTCTGCGAAAGGAGCCGGCGCGTGAGGGTGAGTTGCGTTTGATCGAGATCGAAGGTTTCGATCTGACGCCCTGTGGTGGAACACACGCGCACCGCACTGGCGAAGTTGGAATGATCGCAGTGCGATCGTGGGAACGTGCCAAGGGTCTGACGCGAATTGAGTTTGTAGCGGGCACGCGGGCGTTGGCCGATTATCGCAAAGCAAACAAGAGCGCGCGTGAAATAGCAGCTTTGTTTAGTACAGGTCGTGATGATGCTCCTCAATTAGCGACGCAGATCATTGAAGAAAATAAAGAGCTGCATCGGCGAGTTCGCGCGCTCGAGGAGCTGGCCGCAGGTGTCGAAGCGGAAAAGTTGCTAGCCAGTGCTCGGGCCGGTGTCGTCACTCAAGTGTTCGAGGGACGCGACGCGGAATCGTTAAAGAAGCTCGCGCAGGCTCTCGTGGGCCATCCACAAACGATTGCCTTGCTCGGCTCGCGAGACAAAGACACTGCTCGTCTCGTGTTCGCACGATCAAGTGATGCGGCCGGCGACATGAGCACACTCATGCGCGCAGCCTGCGCCATGCTCGACGGCCGCGGCGGCGGCAAACCCGACATGGCCCAGGGCGGCGGCAAAAACATTTCAAAGCTTGACGACGCGATCGCCGAAGCGGCTCGCACACTTCGCACTTAATCAGATTACACAGAATCTGCGCAATCTGTGGATGGCTTGTTCTTTAAGTCGTCACCCAGTTGCTTTTGCCATTATTAACTGGTCCAGCCGAATGCCACTCGGTACTTCCTTCAAACCTTCCAGCGTCGCGCAAGCTCGAAGATGACATGATGAAACTTACTGCACAGTCTTCACTTCAATCTGACGCGGTTTTGCCTCCTCGGATTTCGGCAGTTGGATGGTCAGTATTCCATCGCGTAACCGCGCCGTGATGCCGTTGCTCGAAAACATCGAAGGCGCCGGACAGTCCAGCGATATCCAGGGTCGGGTCAAACAGATCCGCGCGCAAATTGAAGAGACTCTACTTCAGACTACGATCGCGAGAAGCTACAGGAACGTTTGGCGAAGTTGGTCGGTGGAGTTGCCGTGATCAAAGTCGGCGCAGCCACTGAGACAGAGCTGAAGGAAAAGAAGGCTAGAGTTGAAGATGCGATGCACGCGACACGCGCGGCGGTTGAAAAAGGTATCGTACCTGGCGGAGGCGTGACCTTCATTCGCGCTCAAAACGCGCTGAATGAATTCAAGCTGGAAGATGCCGACGAGCAGATCGGCGTGCAGATTGTGCGACGGGCTCTCGAAGAGCCGCTGCGACAGATCCCGAGCAACGCGGGTCATGAAGGTTCGATCATTGTTGAGAAAGTGCGCGCTGATATGAATCCGAACTTTGGTTTCAATGCAGCGACTGAAGCGTATGGCGATCTTGTTGGCAAAGGTGTAATTGATCCGACGAAAGTCGCACGGACGGCGTTGCAGAATGCCGCCTCAATGGCGAGCCTCTTGCTGACGACTGAAGCCGTCGTGACTGAGTTGCCGGAGCGGAAAGAAAAGAAAGCCGGCGCCGCCATGCATGGTCCAGAGATGGATTACTAACACAGCGGTTACATCAGCGATTTCGCGAGTGTGACTGCCGGCGATTTCGCGGAGTGAATGGCGATTTCGGGTGGCCGGCCTCGGCCACCTATTTTGTTCAACTCCTATCCGAAATTGGTTTCCGGATGTGTGGTTCTAAGGCGGCGCGTCTGAGTTGACACTCTTTAAAGAGGTACCTAAGATGCTAGTCCGCGTGGGGCAGTAGCTCAGTTTGGCAGAGCGCCGCGTTCGCAATGCGGAGGTCAGGGGTTCGATCCCCCTCTGCTCCACCATTTGTTTTCAATCATTTACGGCTGCCCGCACTGGCGGCCGTATTTCATTTGTGGCCAATTTGTGGACACTTTTTCGAGAACTTAGTTTGATTGCTTCAACCGCCGCGCGTTTGGTGTCTTCAACTGATCTCACGTAACGCATAGTCACGCGAACATCGGAGTGGCCCAACAGTTGAGCAATCGTAAAAGCATCGCATCCGGCCTCGGCTAAGCGAGTGCCGAAAGTCGCTCTGAGATCCTTCCATATTAGCCCCTCGATACCGGCAAGTCGGCAGGCAGTGTGAAATCCCTTCTTCACTTCCCGCTGACGTTCGTCGGAGTCTTTAGGACTAACGAAAACGTAGTCATCAGACCGCTTGTCCTTGCACAACTCAGCCAGTGTTTCTCTGACTTCATCGTTCATGGGTATATCTCGCGGTCTGCCGTTTTTGGTCTTTCGCGCCGTGACGATGTTGCGAAGAAAATCTACCTGACTCCGCTTCATTCTCAACTGTTCGCCAAGACGCATCCCTGTTCCGAGTGAAACAATCACGGCGGGCTTCAAGTGAGCGCGAGGCCCGCTGAGTTCTGCCACGAGTCGTGGTTCTTCTTCGGGTAACAAGTACCGATACCGAAGATTATCGAGCGGGAAAAGATCCACTTTGCTGCAAGGATTGAACTCAGCTTTGTCATACAGGACAGCAAGTGAAAATGCCGAACTAAGCAGGTTCAATTCACGATTGACCGTTGCCGGTTGTCGTGCTGTGCCCTTCTTGGTTGGCGTATTCATGCGATCAGTTTTGAACCTTTCGACTAGCTGAACTGAAATCTCTCGCAACGCTTTTCCTTCGAAAGACGCTTTCAACATCGGGACCATATAGACATCATCGCGCCACGATTTTTTGTTGACCTTAGACCAGGGTAGATAAACATCATCGAGAAAATCGGAAAGAAGATCGGTTCCCTTTTGTTCCACCTCGAACCGCTTCTCAAAGATCTCCTGCTTGATTTTGCTTTCCGCTTGTTCTGCTTGCTGCTTCGTCCGCGCTTCGGGAAGTGACCCTCGGTAACGGACGCCACGCACTCGGAAGTAGTAATGCCAGTGCGTGCCTTTTCCACGTTTGTAAACAGACATCAGTTGTTCTCCATGAGGTTGCAGCCACCAAGAGAACGCGACGGATGGTAGCAGCATCGATCCTTCAAGTCATCAGTTTTTTCGTCTGGTCCACTCGAGGATTTCTTCGAGATCGAAACGCAAGATATTTGATCCTGGCGGCTTGCGATAAGGGATGCGATTCTGCGCAACCATCTCGTAGATCGTGCGCGGTTTGACCTTGAGTATTTCGGCGACTTCCGCAACCTTTAGGAACTGTTTAGGGATCCGCATTTCCAGATTTGGCATACTTCAACACCACTCCGATTGGCATTCAGGTGGACCAATCATCAATATGTGTGCCGCTGCAATTGGATTGTCCTGATCTAAACGGTTTGCTAGCTGAATCTCATAATCCCACACCGAGTCTGTTGGTGAGTGCCCTGAAAACCGTTAACGACTGCCCAAGATTCCGCCACCTGCGTTAAATGGAGTTACACGCAACCTTAGAGTTCTTAAGAAAATGCCTTAGAAACTCCGAAACTCTAAGGTCTTAACACTCTATAACTTGACCCTCTCTCCATGGTCCAAAAAAGGCTGCTATCCTGTCCGCTCACTTAGAGTTGACTCTAAGATCTGACTACCGCTCTCGAATTGGATGGAGCTCTTCACATGTGACGGTTTCCGAGGCATCAGACTGCGTAACAAGGAGAATAGAGCCGGGTTGTCTACACGTGGTCAGGCGTGATGATTCGTTTCACCACAATCGCAAAGTAGGACCGGCGATCAGGTGATTCGAGATTTCAGCCTCGAGATGAGACACGAGCCGCAGGCGAGTGCAGCGCCATACGTACCACGTCCGATAAGGAACTGCGGTATCTCGGAAACCGAAGGAAGGAATAGAAGGCGAGGCGTATGATAACACGCGATTATGTTCGAGGCTTTGGGAGAACATAATCCGCTGTTATCAGACGACCGTCCGTATTGAAACTGTTGTGCAGCCCACCTCGCTTAGTGGCATGCGAAATCTTTTGCCTGACGCAGCCGAGAACGAAAACCTAAATGGAATGCGAGTGGTGAATACTCACTTTGAGAAGTAAACAATGTAAACGCACGCGTTAACAACTTCTGACAGGCCGCGATGGGGGTGACGTGTATAGGTTTGTTTCAATCCAAACTCCGCGCGTTGACGAATAGTTTCTGGACTCGCTAACATGCTAGCCGATATTTATGGCAACGATTTCGTCTAAAGACGCTGCTGCTCGCCTCAGTATTAGTATTCGCCGAGTTCAAAAATTGATTAGAGCCGAACGAGCTACCGGCGAAGATGATTGGAGGGGTTTACCTAATCGATGAGAAGGATTCGCGCTCGTGAAGCATCGCAAGCCTAGGAGGCCCCGCATGCGACAGAGCCGAGAACGAAAGGTCAAAAAGAGGGTGATCCAACAAAGCCAGGCGCCTAGCGGAAGTATCGGCAGCACGTGGGCGAGATATCTCTGTAGGGTAGCGAAAATGGGTCGATCTCAGCATAATTTCCGCCATGTCCTCTTTTCTCGCTACAGTCAGTGATCCCCATTCAGTCATTACTCCACAGGAAAGCGGTCTTCGGTTCCCTGAAATCGTACCGCTGGTGCGAACGAAGTATGAGGATGCGATTATGGAGTTTGCGCTGCTCGTTGCAGCCTCGACAGACAGCGCGGACTTATTGCATCGCATACGTGTTTCCTCAATTCCAGCTCGGAAGCGTATGGCTTTTCTTAAGATCTTCCGCCGCTGCGTTGCCGGTGTGATTGATACGGAGATGTCAAAGAAGATCACAACAGTAACAACAGCAAGTCTGGTGCAAAACTATGGGGCTTACTTCAAACCTATTTCTGTTCTGAAAAAACAATTTGCTAGTCTGAGCGATGAACTCATCACGGCACTGGCAGTCGCGATTGGAGAGTATGACAATCGGGGCCAACAAGGTTATGCATTGACCGACCAATTATTCAATTGGTTCGAAGCCAAGTTCAATGGCCAACTAACGATTGAGGGGCCTCGTGGGGCCGGAAAAGATGTTGAGTTGTGCTCGGTTATTCCGACGTTTACTGGCTCATGCCCGTGTGATTTCGTAGTTCGCGAGTATAACAAGACGGATGTTATTGCAGTTGGATTTGCCAGGTATGATTCGACACGGGGAGGTGCGCAATCAGACGATCGCACGGGCGGAAATGCCGCAAAGGTGTACATGATCCAAGCGCTTTGTAAACCGCCCATGACGCCTCTTCGCATTGTCTTTGTGGCAGACGGGCCAGGTCTCACTCATGGCGACACTTGGGCGGAGGCCGTCAAACTTGACGGTAGTTGGAATGATAATGTTCGAGTAGCAACGTTAAAGTTACTCGATCAGCGAATCACGCTTAGTTGGCTTCGAGGCGGCATTAAAACAGAGCTTTCCATTGATCAATTAAAGGCTTAGGAAGCGTGCGGTCTGCATGCAGATCGAATGCGCTCCGGAGATGGCCCAAGTCACTCAACAAACTGCGCACTTTTTTCTTCCCGCTCACATAATCACCCATTGGTTCCGACCCCTTAGCTAACCGCGTCACAGTGGTGGCTATTGCTTCGAGGCTGGAATCTATTCCGATCCATTTACAATTCGCTTCCTCGGCTGCAACAATCGTTGTACCTGAACCTAAAAAGCAGTCCAGAACGAGGTCACCAGCGCTAGACGATGCGCTAATGATTCGCTGAAGCATCTCGATTGGTTTCTCGGTGGGATAGCCGGTGATCTCTATATTCTGATTATGCGCATCGCGGCAATCAAGCCAAATATCTTGAATAGGAATACCCCTGCTCTCGTCGAAATAGACCTTTCGGCGAGGGTTGCCATTCGGAGACCAATAAATCTCGCCTCGTGCATCCATTTCGTCTAGCTTCTTTGGGATGTATTGCCAATGCTTTCCTGGCGGCGGCATCATGCCCCGCCAAGGCGCTCCAGTCTCACCGTTGCGTATTCCGGGCGCATGAATCGGAACCTTCATGAAACGTCTGCCAGTCTGAGGCTCCGTGTAGCTATATTCAACCGCCGAGTCCTCAGTCCAAGGCTCATGTGGACGATGCCAAGTATATAGATCTGTCTTAGTGTAAAAAAGAATATAGTCAGAGATATTGCCGTACTGTTTGCGCGTGTAATTCTTGCGATTCGACTTCTTACGTGTAATAAAGTTGCGAAAGTTAGAGGGCCCAAAGATTTCATCCATGATGATCTTAATCGGATAGGCCATCTTCGCATCGAGATGAACATAAATTGAACCTTCATTATGCATTAACTCGCGCAACAGGATTAATCTCTCTCTGATAAACTCGATATAACCTGCCCCGGAAGCTAGATCGTCGTAAGCTCTATTGCCGTTACGCGATTCAAACAGCGACCCAGTTGCGAACGGCGGGTCAATGTAAATCAATTTCACTTTCTCGCATATCTCTGAATCCTGCAATAATGCGCGGAGTATCCCCAGGTTGTCGCCGTGATACAGACGATTGCGCCATGACTCCGCCACCCGTGTTATTGAAAATGCTTTTTGAGGCTCGGACTTTGGTCCTGCCAAGATCTCATTGATTGTCTTTTTACCAGCGTAAGAGATTTGATAATCAAGTGCGCGCGGGGCCGTGCCCTCCGACAAGCGACTGGCTCGTCTAGATGCGATGGGCGTGGACATCTTCAACATGATAGTTTTGGTTTCTCTTCTTTGCAATAATCGTAAATCAAGCCTCACTGATGTCAGTCGTCTAAGATTCCAAGAGTCTTTTTAATCCGTCGCTTCAACTTTCTACGCTGGGATTTAGATAAGTTGTTGTAGATTGTTCGGGGCTGGCCCACTTCTGATTTCACTCTAACGTGCGGGTTACTTACTGCCTTGGTAGACTGAGGGTCTCGGCCGCCCAGCCTAACAGCATTCAGAATCTGTGCCGACATACTTGGCCGCGATTTATCTGTAAGACTTGAGATTGCATACAAGGATGAGCTGTCAACTGAACACATTTCTATTCTCCAGGTAGACAGGGACTGGCCCACGTTGATATTTTCCAAACTTGCGAAGCGAATTAGAGATGACTTCGGTGTTGGGCGTAAGTCACCATGAGTTGGCACGGTGGAAGTTAATATGCAATCAGCAATTCTTCCACCTTGTATCGTGACAACTGCTTCAGACGCTGCTTCAATCGACCCTCCCCGCCAATTGCACACAGAAAAGTAAATAACATCAGTGCTGTTGACAATCCAACGGGTATGGTTGATATCTGACGATTCAAATCGAGCGTACCTGAATCTGCAATTCTCCAAATGACAATTCTCAAATATCCATCGTTCTCCTCGTATTCTGCTGAAGTCTGCTCCAGAAAAATCGCACTCACGAAAAGTTACATTATGGAACACAAGAGTCATGGAATCTGAGTACCTTATACCGTCCAAGTTTTGTTTCTCTATAATAAGGTTATCCAATGATAGATCATCGCAAGTACCATTCAGTGCTGTATACAGTTTCATAAGATTCACTCGAGCCGTACTACCAAGAGCAGACCTCCAGGCATTCCTTATGATAGCCATTAGGTCGTTGGCTTTTCCGGCCTTTCTTGCGCGTTCAGTTATGAATGCGACGATCTCCTCGGTGAACGGGTGGCTTTCTAACGCCACGACGTCACCTTGCTTTAGATCCTCAAAAACAGATCTGGCTACGCAGTACTCATAAAACGCAGCGTGCTGGAACTCAAACTGATCCTGATCTAACCTCTTCAAAAAACCACATACGCGGATATCGGTGTTGAATCGCTCGACTTGTTCGGCTGTAACCGGAGCAAACATCTGTCTGATGAGTGAGTCTATCGTGGCATAGCTTATGGCACTGCCACCGGTACTTAGGGAGTGAAGCGCCAGGCACTGCATAAACTTCAGGCGAAGGTCACTCGGAATGATCGCATCATGAGCATCCCTGGTGAGCCACAAATCAATGACTTGCGCAAATAGATCCTCCTGATCCTCAATATGGGAGACATCTATGCCTTTTTTTAACATTTCCATGAGCATGTCTAGTAGGAGAGGTTTCCTAGACAAGTCACGAACAGCCTCTGATCTTTCCCAAGCTGCATTCAGCACGTCTCTAAGACCAACGCTCTCGCTTAGGGAAAACACAGTGTCCTTATCCAACGGCATTAATCTAACGTGTTTGGTGTCCCGCAATTGTTCTTCTCTATGCGTTCTAAAAAAGGGCGTTCTAGCAGTAATGATTGTTACATGGTGCCGCAAAGAGGAAAGTCTAATGGTCCGCAAATTTTCTGTAGTGATTTGATGAGTTGCACCAGGAACCATCTTATCCAACGCATCCAGCGTCAAAATGCGCGGTCGTCGAAAAGTGGATATCTCTCTAGGGGGTCTGACTTCGCGTTCGGTTGCTGTCAAGAGCTCTGAGTGTGAGCCAGAGGGAGAATAATCTCGCAGGTCAATGAATACTCCACCAAATGCTTGGGCGAGATTTCTTGCAAGCGTCGTTTTGCCCGCACCTGTATCGCCGGTTATTAGGATCTGGAGTGGCTCCATCGAATCGCCCGGAGCATTGTCTGTAATGGCTGAGTAATGATGAATCGCAGCCTCCCTTGACTCTTTCGGTTTCAACTTACGCTTCATCAATAATTCAGACACATGAAGACATGCCCTTTGCCATGCTTGTTTTTGACTAAAATACTCTCGCTCTTGAAGGGCTTCAAAATACTTAAAGATCTCATTAGAGATGACAGTAAATGCATCAGCGGATATTAGCTCGTCAAATGTGCAGGGTAGAGGAACGAGACCCCCGCTGGACGGGGGAGTAAAGGCTAGATCATATTTAAAATCGCTAATTTCGAATGGTACAGTTTCATCGAAACCCTCAGAGATAAGTTCCGGTGGATTCACGGTTAGCTTTAGTTCATGTTCAGCAAATATTTTCCCTCCCGGAATATTGTCAACATCAACCCTGAAATCGCGGTTTTTTGGTGACCAAATTCGCGGCCACACCCGAACGAACACGTTCCCGCTATCACAAATTGCACCGAAGCTATAACCAAAACGGCGGGCGTCTTGTATCGGATAATCGTGAGCTGCTCCAGAAATGATACGAACAAAATCTTGACCGCCACCTGAGCGAAAGTGTTCATTTTGGGCTTCGTGAATGTGTCCACAAAGATGTATATGCGCATGCCTTCCGGTCAAGGCTAACGCGTCCCGGCCGTCCCGAAGCCAATCAAACGGATGATGACTTAGTACCAAAACTAGCTCATTCGATTCGATGGGAATAGACGTGTACGCATCTACGAGCTGTAAATTACCTATTTCGAGCTTCTTGTTATCTGTATCATCTGCGCAAAGCAATGCAGTATTCAAACCTACGAGACGAATTGTTACCTCATGTTCTAGATGAATGCGGTGGGTCCAAAATAACCTTGCGTTCCCAGGAGGACCGAATTCTGTTGCGAACTTTAGATAGTTTTTCATTCGCGCTGCTAGCAAAGCGCGATCCTTCTTGTCGTTTAGAACATTATCTAGCTTTTCTTGTCCAGCACGTAAACTCTCGAGCAAGCGGAAGGCGTTCTTGTTGTTTTTGCTAACATTACGTTGAACGTCATGGTTGCCTGGAACGATAAAAATCTGAGCTGGGTCAAGATCAAGAGATCTTCCAATGCTTTTAAGCCACTCGCTTGCAACTTCGTACTCCGTGGTTCGACGAACATTGCCGCTGAATGCTACATCCCCCGTGATAAAAATAGCGTTTGGCCTTGGAATGTCGTTAGATTCAAACGTCTGAATGTCTTTCCTGAGGGAATCTAATACTAGCTGCTGATCTAGGTTAGACGATTCATCGCCATGGCCGAAGTGGAGATCGGAAACATGGACCCATGAGAATAGGGTTTGAACGTTCGCTTGGCTCGACTTGAAGACGTTGCGCACCAGATTTCTTTTCAAGGCCTACTGCTTGTAATCTACAGATTATCTTTAAGGCGAGAAGTTACCATTGAGCTCAGATTCGTTCAATTCTCCACTCTATATTTCTTTGGTCCTGCTGGCAGCCTGCGCCAATATAACGCTATTTGGAGTTAAAGGGCCTCTGGATAAACCGCAGATCTTCCCGAGTCCGTGCATGGTCCACTGGAAATGGCTGTTTCTTGTGACGATCGAGACGATATTGAAGTATCTAGCTAGGGAGAGAACTGTTTCTTCCCTGGATCTTCGCCGCTCATGTTACTCAAATCCCAGCACCACAATCTACACGCTCACCCACCTTGGTAACGTCAACACTATGATTGTCCCCGTATTGAAATTCATTTGTCAGTCTCCTGGTCTACAGGAAAAAGAGTAGCAGCCCTGAAAGACTGCCGGGGCTTATGTGCGATGAAGTTTAGTCAGAGGCGAAAGTTATGGCAGGTTTGTGGCAGGAATAAATAGAAAACGGCCGTAGACGTATGGAACCAGATGTCAACAAATGTGAAAACGCTTGATTCTGTTCGTGGCTGCATCTCGATTCAAAATTAATTAGTTACGTTTAGGCATGCTGGGTGATTCATAACCCCATGCCCTTAAGTGTTAAGTGACCGTTTGTTGCTCAGTAGCGTATGGATCAACCTCGTATCACTGCAAAGATTACTTTTCTTAGCGCATCCGAAGGTGGTCGTGATGTGCTTCCCGCGAATCTCTCGAGCGGACAATATCGACCGCACGTCGTTATAGATCCGAATCAGCTCAGAGCCGTGACCGTGGACAGCGTTCCTCAAGAAACCTACTTGGGCGTTACGTTCGTTAATGGCCCAACACAGATTCTTCCAGGGCAGCCATTTTTGGCGGACCTTGTGTTGATGTATTGGCCCAACATTAAATATGAGGGCCTTATTCCTGGTGCTGCTTTTACAATTCGGGAGGGTCCGCATACTGTCGGCTATGGTCGTGTGGAATCAGTTCTGGTGAACGGCGTAATATAACGAGGGGTTCACCCCAAAAATTTGTGGCCAATTTGTGGACAGAATTCTCAGCACAACACAGTGAGGCGATAGAAAGGACCGGGAAAGAACCGCAAAACCCTTGATTTTCTTTCGTGGCTGCAACTTTAGAAAAGGCAATTACTTACGTTTTTGCCGGGCGTCTAATTCGCAATGCGGAGGTCAGGGGTTCGATCCCCCTCTGCTCCACCAATAGAATCAACGACTTACGGCAGGGCGGCGACCCCTGCCTTTTTCATTTGTCACCGATTCGTCACTTGGTCCTATCAGCTTAACCAAATTTTCAACTGCTCGGCGCTTCGCCTCGTCGGTCGCGTGCGTGTAACGCAGAGCCATTCGACATCTGACCACCCGAAAATTTCAGCCAACGCGAACGCATCGGCACCGCCATCCGCCCTGCGAGTGGCGGCAGTGTGACGGAGGTCGTGAAAGCGGAGCCGGTTCGTTCAGGTAACAACTGCATCACGTCTGAAGCGCAGTAAGCTACCTTTTCGTTCGAACGGAATGCGGTTGTCACTGACCCACGCGTAGACTGTCCGAGGTTTCACCTTGAGCAGCGCTGCCACTTCCTTCAGTGTTAAGTAGGTTGGCGAGTTCTGCGCCTGAACCACATTCGTCGGTGCTTTTCCGAAAAGAAGGCCCGATTGCTTAGCTCAACTCATAACGATGTAATACGCAACGCAATAAATGTATGTAAAAACCAATGTCAATTCTCGATGACGCAGTACGCTGTTGAAAACTATCACGCAGCAATAAGCTCCTGCTGGTCGTGGGCGCATATAGAAGTGTAACCCTCACGTGTTTACCCACACGAATTAATAGAGATTTTCAGTTTTTGAGCTCCCAGTTTACCTGAGCCCATCTGACTGTTTTATACAGCAACGTGCTGATTAGGGTGGTCGAGGGATCTTTCGCCTCAGTTGATTCTAGCTAGAATAATTTGTATCTCCGATGGAGGCGTACACCCGCACTCCAGCAAACAAAAGATTTGAACTTTCGGCAAGTGTTAACTTCCGATTTTCTACTTCCGGCAATGGAAGTTTCCAAATTCGGAGTCTCGGTGGAAGGTTGGAGTGAAAATTTCTCGATCTTTGCGCGAGAATATTTTTTTCCATAGAAACATTTTGCGGCCAAACCATCATTAAGTTTAGGTGACCCACACATTCCCCCTATTCCGGTCAGCCCATGGAGGTCCTCATGCCAGATCCGATTGATGATGATGGCTCGATAATAGAGTCGCTTGTTAATTTAACCGCGGACATCACTGAGGCTCGCAATGAAGCTGAGGCGAAGCGTTTACGCTCGGTGCTAACTTCTGTCGCCCGGAAAGGGCTGCGTGACAAACGCCGCTCCAAAATTCCCATCGCTGAATCGCGCCTTCACAGAGTTGTACCGGAAGCGCTCAAAGCGGAGTTGCTCAAAAGCGTCGAAGAGGGCACGGAGCCTGAACTTCCCCAGGAAGTCGTTCATATCGCACGGCGAGACGAACGCGAAATCCTGGCCTCGGGCACTCTCGTCGATAGTCTCTCGGGGCTCGCTCCTTCAGAGCGTCTCGGCCCGTTTATGACGGTCGCCGGTATCAACATCTGGTTCGACGTTTTCTTATTCGCGACCCGCATTGAAGTCAGAGAGAAGAACGTGGCCGCTCCGGCATTCGTCTTCTCCAAGGCCCGCACTCCAACCATTGCCGCCACCACCACGACGATCGAAATTGATGCCGGAACAGTCTGGATTCGCGGTAATCTCATCAGTGGTGCGTTGCCTCCTTCAGCTTACGTCGGCATAAAAGTCTCAGGTGGCACCTTAAAACTGAGCCAGAACTCGACTTTCAACAACAACATCGTCGAGATCGTTCCACCGCCCAAGGGGACTCTGAGTCTCAAACTCGCTACCGACACGGTAACGCCCGTTGACGGCGCGTGTACTGCCGCCAAAACAAAAGTGGTTCTGCCTGACTCTCTCACATTCAGGTTCGATTCAGGATCATCCACGGCGAAAGGCGGGCCTGGAAGTGCGGAGGCATGGGGACAGGAGTTCAACTTCGATACGTCCAACGGAACCTGGACCTTCGTCCCGACGCTATTTACCGTTGCGCTTGGCTACGATGTAAACCCGCCAAAATTCGACGCAGATCCTATCGGTGATGATCTCGTACATTTTGAGGGCAAAGCAAACATAACCAATGCTGGTCTGGGGTTGCCGGTGGTGGTTGCAGCAGATCCCGCGATCCTCGGTGAAGCTGCTCACGGCGCAACCTGGCTGCTGCAAGCAGACGAACTCTCCGCTCAGTGGTACGCCTCGGATCGGCGCTTTCATCAGCTTAAAGACGCGTGGATTGAAGTCGCACCGGCGGGCGCAAGGATCGTGGCCGCGCCGAATGCGGCGCTTACTCCTCCAGTCACTCATACCATCGATTTGTGGGCCCTCAGCGGCAGCGGCAAACGATTGCCGTGGCGGCAAACGTACAGCGATACATTCGCATTGTTATATAGCTGCCACGTTGTAGAGGGTGAAATGTTCCTGGTCAGCGGGCGAGCTGAGGCTGCCCTCGATCGTCCCGTGACGACGGATGGTGCGCCCGTTCCCGGTGCGAGTGGGAACAGTGTTCTGATGCTGAAGAAGTTTAAGGACACTGTCACGGCATTCATTGGCGCCTTCATGCAAGCTGACAATGCCGTTCACCAGTTTGCGTTAGCCAACGCACTCGTCTGGACCACTGGACCAGCATTCATCGTCGTCAAAGGCGATTTGATAAACGGCCTTCAGGTTGACATTGGCACCACCCAAATTACTTTCGGCGCTTTTGCATGGGCGCCTACATTACCCGACCCTTACGTTTCGAACGCCACGATTCGCGCGCCGCGGTTTGATCGCGGTATTCCGCTGTCGCTGCTGATTGCCACAGTGGAGTGGAATGGTCCGGAACGCGTCAGCGTGAGTTTCCAGGGTGATCTCGTCACCAACGTTGCACTTCAAGGACGACAAACGTCCCCAAACGAGCCACGTCCATTTCCACCGCCAAGACTTCAGCCGGACGTCGGCCTTACACAGGTCGAGCAGGATCAACTCACCTTTAACGAAAGAGAGGCGGCGGACTGGAAATCTGCACAGGCCTTCGAGCAACATGGTCGTCCCCAGCGCGTGGCGACTGCACAGTCGGAAGATTCGAAGAGTGTTCAGATCATCGATCGATTCACGCGTGAAATAATCGGCCCAACGCCGTTACTCACGTTGCTCGACGTTTCGACAAATCAGGATCTCCTCGGAGTCGCTGTCGGCGGACGGTCAGACCTTTCAAATGCAGGTGTTTTCACGCAGCCATTTGCAGCATTATCAGTTTCCGGTCTCACGGTCCAATCGCAGGTCGGCGCCATGAACGTCGTCACGCTTCCCCAAGTGCAGTGGGAACCAATCCGTACTCTGGATGCGGACCAGGACATCATGACGATGGGTTGGTTTCCAACACCGCTTGCCTCGGCAACAGACGGCGGAGCCACACGCATCGGCGCGCGCTCGCAGAAGTTAATGCCCATCATTCCGGAGTTCGCTTTAAAAGGCACCTTCGAAGCCTACCGGGATGGAATCCCTGTTGGTATTCGCACCACTTTCCCGTTCGGTCTGATAGCCGCGATCCAGTTACAACCAAACGATACGCCCCCTCGCCGCGCCGATCTCTACCGGCTCACACGACCGGTATTTCCATCGGAGCAATCGAAAGGTGGCATTCAGATTACGGCGCACGCCGACGGTGGGCGTCCCGACAACGGAGGCCTCTCACCAACTTTCAATGGTGTGATGCGCCAGTTGCTGAATGGTGTTGATCTGCCTAGCGGCGCGCCACTCGGAATCTCAGTGCTCGGCTCGACCGGAGATCCGTTAGGCAGTGTGGAAAAAGTCTTCAATGACGACATGGCGTCGCGTCCTCGCGTTCCGGTCACGCGCATCGATCTTTCCGGTTACGGCGGTTCAAACTTCAGCGACTGGAACAATCCCTTCGCTGCGTTTGCTGAAGCCGCGAAAGTTCAATTTCAACTGATGATCGGAAGGACGTTGCTTGAAGTGATCAAGGTCAACAGCGTTCTTCATCCGTGGGGCATTCGTGTGACGCGATCGATCACGATCGAGCGCCGTCCGGGTGGCGGCGTGATCCGTCGCGATAGTGGCTGGCAGGCTTTCACGCCTGGCATCTTCGACTATCGATATATCGATCCACTTGTCAACCCTAACGTTATCCTGATCGCGCCTTACAAGTTTGACGCTGGTGTATTTCGCGGTCTATTCAACGTGCGCACGATTCGCCCGGCGCCGGGAGAACCCTTCTCGGCCAGCGGCGCTACCCTGATTCCTTACTACTTCGACGCCGATGTCGCGCTCGAAGGTGTACCCGGCAGAACAAGTGCAGTCGGAATACTTGGTTACCTCCAAACACAGCCCAACGGAGCACCAGCCCCTGCGAACGCCATCAAGGCGCTAATCGAACAGCAAGGTCCGATCGGTGGTCCAATCGATACGTGGATGGACTTCGGGGGAAGCGGTCTGCCGTTCCGTGCACAACGCGTTGAAGTGGGACTGGCGGACGAGGCAGGCACGCCGTTGTTCGTGGCGACAGTGCGCGGGGTTCCACGTCTTCCAGAAACTGGCGCGTGGTCGGTCGTGGTTCGGCCAGTGGCAAACGTTCCTGTGAACGGCGGTGAAGCGGTGCCCGTCGCAGAGAACCGCGGTGTCCCGGTTATTCGGCGATATCCAGTGCAATTCCCGGCGAACGACACGGTGTTTAGCGAGCCGCCACTCGCCGGAGTCGCCGGTGACTATCGCCTTGCGGACGCCGCGGATCTTCTGGTTCCTGCTGCGCCTGCTAACGATTACGGGCTGCTGCAAAGCACACCGACGCATGCGTTTCTGTTTCCACGTCCGTTTGTACCAGCGTCGTCTCCGCCGCGGATCCAAACCGGACACAAGCCAGCGCTGGCGGATCTATTCGCCAGGTCAAGTTCGAAGGGTGCGTTTCCGCCCGCGACAAACACGATCGAACTTGGAGCGGGAGCGGTGCATTTCAACGTCGGGACCACGGGCAAGCTCGCGCTTTCTACGCCGGTCTCGATCCTGGGCCACCCGATACCGCTGCGTATCGCAGGTACTAATGGACATGGCTCGCGTCTCTTCTACGACACTTCCACGCTGAATATGAACATCGAGGAAGAGCGTTGGCAGGCGGAGTTTACGGGACTGCAAGTGTGGTCCGACATCTCAGGCCTGGAACGTCTTACCGGTTCGGAGATGCGCGTTGTCGGATCGACCGAGCAGCGTTCACAGATTGCTGAAATTCGATCGCTACTGCTTCAGGACGTCGAAGAGATCCTGCAATACATTCCGATCTTTGGTCAGCGCGGCGTTCAAGGGCCGGTTGATCTCGGCATGACTAATGCCAAGCACGAGTTCAAAGTCGAGGTCCTCGTTAAGGTCAGCGTTCCGCCGCCGACTGTGATCGCGACGTTCCCCGCCGGCAGCGGCGTTGTGCTGACTTTGTTCGTAAAGCAAAGTACCGGCATCGACCTCGCAACGGGAGGCGCGAAGGCGTCAGCAACTTTCGGCGCTAATCTCGAAGGTAAAATCCCGGTGCTTTCTGTTGGCGTGGCGACAGTCTTCATAATTATTGCCGGCGAGATCACGTTTAGTCTTACGTCTGTCTCCGGTGCAGTTACCGCGGAGAAGCTCGATCTGATGGCGTTTGTGGGCGTCGGCGTCGAAGGCAAGATTGGCCCATTCAAAGCCTACGCGTTCCTGGGCATCGGCTTTCTTCTTACTTACGACGCGATTGCAAACATCACCAAGTACGGAGGCATCGTCGCGCTCGAAGCCGGAGTTGATCTCGTAATCGTGAAGGTCAAAATCCGCGCCGAGCTCAAGGGTCTGGTCTATAGCGACGCCGGCGTCACGAAATGTGATTACAGCGGTTCGGTAAAGATCAACGTCGACATCTTCTTAATCATTTCCATCAGCGCAAGCTACACGGTTTCCGACACCAAAGTGCTTTCATAGGAGTTAACAATGGCCACCCCACACAAACTCACGCTCGTGCCGTATTTGCAGCGTTGGGATCACAACACGCGCATCCTGTCGATACGCGTGCTGATTACACCTACCGGAAATCCGTTGGACCCATTGGTTGCGGCACCTGGTGTGCCGGCGTTCGCCGATGCAAACCTCACGTTCAGCGTCAGCATTTCGGATTCGGTTGGCGCGTTGCCGCAGCGCACGCTCGTGGACCAGACGGCAGTGTTGCCAACCGTAAACAGTGCGAATGCGCGCCCGATCTTTCTCAAGATCAAAGAGCTGCTCGAAATTCCGGACACGCCGGCCGCCGACACGTTTTCACCGCAGGGACGCGATCTTACGAGGCAGTTGCGAAAGTATTTACCGCATAGCTATCGAGAATCGTTCGCCTTCGTTAAGCCGCGCACTTCGCTGGCTGTGATTGACGAAACTTATCATTGTCTGATGAATTGTCCGCCGGTGCCGGAGCCGCCTCAGCCGCCGATGGTCATCGGCTGGGGTGAGGCGTTGGCGTATTCACTGCGACGGCCAAGACTCGCCGAAGCCCTCGGACTGATCTACAACCTCGACATTCAACTCGACGCCGCACCGCGTCTCGAACACGGTGGCTGGCTCTGGGTGGATCTCGCCGCTGCGAGTGACTACTTTGCTCAGGCGTCCGCAACGCCAGGGTTCGTGCGTTCATTCGCCACTCGCGTACCGGAACTGCCTACCGGTGCCACGCGACCAATCTTCACACCGGTTGTGTTCCCGGTCTCGGACAATGCCGGCGCTGCTGCGGCCTTGGGAAACTTCGACAAAGTTTTCGTTGAGGCAGTTCGTTTCGACGACGGTTTCTCAAAGATCGTTCACGCACGGCAGCCGCTCAGCGCCGATATTCTTGACGAAGAAGGCAACGGCGCGCCGATCGGCCGCGACGAAGGCGTGCAACTCGCCTGGGATGACGAAGACATTCTCGAGGGACAGAATCGCGCACTTGGCGCACCGCCCGACGGCGAGGATCCGGTGCTGGCGCCGCGCGGAGTCTTCGGCTATCGCGTAGACGTGCGCCGTGAAGGCACGACTGACTGGACCTCACTCTCAAAAGTGATGTCGCCACTAAACGTTGGTGTGGATTTGGGGACGGCGCTCGAAGAGCGTTGGTCCGAAGTTGTGCCAACCGAGCACAGCAATCAATTCTGGTTGCCGCCGTGGTTCGTTAAGTGGCGCGGTGGCTCGCTGGTAGTCTCGACCAACGACGAACAGCGATTGATGGAGGTGCCGCCGGCGCCGGTAGAGGTTGACGTGCCGGTTGACGCGGAGAATGTTGAGCTGCGCTACGGCCGTCGCTATGAGTTTCGCGTGCGGCTGGCTGACACCACTGGCGGTGGTCCAGTCATTGGTTCTGATCCATCTCGAGTCGGCGAATCGCCCGTGACACCGCTGCACATGAAACGTCACCGGCCACCCAGCCTGATCGATGTTGACACGATCACCCCGGCAGGTGACGGGACCGTGCTCAGCATCAGGGTACGCAGGCCGCGAATCGGTTACCCGGAAGCGGTGTTCGCCGCCGGCGCAACCGCGCGCGCCTCGTTGTTAGCCCAGATCGCCGTCAATGATGCCGGCCTACCTGCTGACGCCGTTGCTCCGACCATTCACGATCCTGACACAGCGTTCGTCGAGGTTCGCGTGCTGGTCCGTACGCCCCGATTCGATCCTTCGGCTGACAGAGATGGATTTGTTCATTGGTACACGACGACGCGTTCGTTCCCGAACGATCCGAGGCAGCACCTGGATCTGACGTTCACCTGGGATGACGCTGCCGATTACCACGACCTCAACATCTCGTCACAGTTGGGGGCGGAGGGAACTATTAGCGGTGCGATTCAGCTCGTCACGGCCCGCGACGTTCGCCTTGAGCTTCGGGCCATCGGACGAAATAATCTCTCGTACTTTGCAAACCAGAAGGCGCGGGTTGGAACGACTAAAGTGATCGATATGCACGTCGTGGCCGCTGAAGCCGCGGAGTTCGATCTGCTTCGCCCGATGCCGCCTTCGGACATGTTGCGTTCCGTGTTTCTGCGGCCGGATCCGATTGGCCTCAGGGCGCCGATACGTGCGATTGTCGCGCAGAACGAACCCACTCCGGCTTTGCTCGGCAGACTTGCATCGGCGTTGGATTTAGTCGCGGACGGAACAATGATGTTGGGCCAGACCGGTGAACGCATAGCTTTTGGTTGTTCCGGTTTGACGCACCATCTCGCGCCCGACAACTCGAGCATCGAGTTTGCAGATCCCGCCGAGCTTGCCGAACAGTGGATCAACGCGGTGCAAGTGGTAATCGATCGTGATTGGACCTGGCGCGGGGCTGGTTCCCCGACACTCGTAGTCACTCGCACGGTAAGTTTGCCCGATGCGATCGGAGCTGTAGATGAGACAGTTGACGTCGGCACGATCGAACTGATGAACAGCATAAACGTGCAGGCAGGAAGGAACGCCGAACGTTCGTTCACGCGAATGATTTTCATCGACGCGCTGTCGCCGCGTCTGGGACCGGATGGATTTCCCTATGAGATACAGGTGACGTACGACGTGCGCCTGAATCTCGAGGGTGGTGGCACAGTTACGCAATCGATCGATAATCGTCTGCCTATCGTGACGCCGCCGAAGCAGGTCCCGAAAGTCGTAGCGGCGGGAATTGCGCTCACGCCATACAGCCGCGAGTTCGAGTATGCGACGACTGCATCGCGAACGAAGCGACTGTGGATCGAGTTTTCAGAGCCTTTGGCCGATCGTCGCGACGCGTGGTTTGTGAAGCCGTTGTCGATTACGCCCGATCCGATGTTGCTGCCCGGCGTGGAGCCGGTTGCGGATCCGCTCGAGGTCGAGGGAGTTCCGCTAGATCCGGAACTGGTTCGCGTGATCACGCCGGGACAGGTGCAGGATCTCAGCCGGACTTTCAACCATGCAGCGGCTCGAGCCGAGCCCGACCAGCGATCGTCATTTCCTCGTGCCATTGCCGCCGAATACTGATCCGGGTTCGCCGGAACTGTTCTCCTTCTACACGTATGACATTCGTTGTGGACACGATCGCGGGCCGGCGGCTGATCCGTTGTGGTCCACTGCACAGGGACGCTTCGGTGAATCGCTGGTGCTCGAAGGCGTGCAACATCCGGCGCCGGAGCTTCCGTGCTCGGTCATTCCCGAACCGAATGGCGCCATCAGGGTGCGCGCGCCCTTCGCATCAGCGTATGTAGGTCTTCGCAGTGTGCTTCCGATTCCGCCGAACACGGAGATCTGGGCGGTGCTTTACGCTCGCGTGATGCAAGCGGATGGCAGCACGAAACGAAACATACAAATCGATCTGCGGCGATTGGCGGTCCCACGGCGGACGCGCGTCGCCAGAAGCACGACGCTTTTCGTCGAGGGAGAAGTGTTTTGGACCGGAGATGATATACGCGCCGCGCTGCTGGCCGGGGGCCTTCCCGAGTCGTCGCCGATCAGTGTATTGGCAGTGGAGTTGCTGCCGGAACCAAATGGCAGCTTCGCCGATCCACTTGGTGGTGATCTGGGTCAGGTACGCATCCTGCGGACCTCGCCACTCGCGGGCGTCGAGCGAAATTGCTGCGCGGCTTAGCGCCGCAGTTCGGCGAGCATCTCGAAGGCGTTGGACAAGTGGGCCTATGACAACCATGTGACGCTGGACTTCTCGCGGCCCGGAAAACCAACAGATAATCCGTTCATCGAATCATTCAATGGTAGCTTTCGCGATGAGTGCTTGAACGTCAATTGGTTCCTCTCGCTCGAGGATGCGAAAGAAAAATTCCAGTTATTTTAACGAAGAGTATAATGGCTTCAGACCACATAGTTCCTTGTCAGGTCTGACGCCGAACGAGGTGGTCCAACAACACTCTAATTTGGGAGGAGCTCAGGTGCTGAACGCGGATAACATGCCGCCAAGCGGGTAGTTACTCTTTAAGGACTCGATCGATATAATGATTTCACGAACTGTTGCTCGACTTAGCGTTATTGGTTTTTCGGAGGAACTGCCCCCCAGCCCCTATTGCCCATTGGTTTGGAACGTTAGTTGTCGTGAATCGTGCTATGGGGACGATAAAGTTACGAATTCTCCTCTGCGTTCTGTTTCTGGTGATTGTTTCGCTGGTATCGCTTGCAATCAGTTTCCGGACGACGCCAAGTGTGCCCGCGATCGATATCTCACCGAGTCTTCCGAACACTCCTATCGCGATCGGATCGCCATTACCACCAGAACCTACTGATCCCGTTGCATCACTAACAGAAGAGACGCCTGCTGCTCCGGTGCCGGCACCCGCAGTTTCGAATTTTGTGGGAAAAGTGAATCTAATAGTTCCCGTTGCCGGAGTCAGATCAGACCAATTGATCGACACGTTCGCTGATGCAAGATCGGAAGGCCGATTACACGATGCCATCGACATTGCTGCTCCTGCCGGAACTCCGGTGGTCGCCGCGGCAGATGGGCGCATTCTGAAACTCTTTCAAAGCGAGCGCGGCGGAATCACGATCTATCAACTAGATTCTAACCAGCAATTGATCTTCTACTATGCTCACCTTTCGGGGTACGCCGCGGGACTGGCCGAAGGAAATGACGTGCGCCAGGGAGACGTTATTGCTTATGTCGGCGACACCGGGAACGCGGGAGCCGGTAATTACCATCTTCACTTCTCAATCGCGATCGTCTCTGATCCTAAACGCTACTGGGAAGGCACCAACATCAATCCCTATCCGCTCCTACGCCGATGACACCGGAAGAACGGTAATGGCTTAAATTCAGGAGTTTTTCTCTGCGGTCCTCTGCGTATCTCGGCGTTCTCTGCGGTTAAGGGTATTTCAACGCAGAGGCCGCAGAGATACGCTGAGGCAGCAGAGAAAAAACAAATTAGGCATTAGTCATGCCATTGCAAGGCGCCACCCCAACCAACCGCCTCTGTGGTTCGTCCAGTTCGATCTAAGTCGGCAACGAAGGTGGTACGCGATCAATTAGCTTCAATCAGCCTTGACGGAACCGTATAAGCATTCAGGCTGGTCGCACAGCATGGTACGGTGGTATATATCATGCTTGGTTAGATATGAATAAGGCCAGTCAGAACTACTAGCTTAACTTACCGCTAATGTGGCGACGCATTTTGCTTCTGTTTCTATTGGCGCTGTTTTCCATCCCACTCGTCACACACATCCACTTGGGTTCGTACAGTCGGTTGGTGGCGGATGACTTCTGCTCCGCAGCAGTTGCGAATTCGCAGGGCATTGTTCGGGGATCACTCTACTGGTACATGAATTGGACGGGTCGTTATGCTGCAAATCTTCTCGATACGCTGTTGGCATCTATCGGGCCTCGCGCTATTCCTTACCAGACCGGTTTTGTAGTAATCATCTGGTTTGCGACGCTGGCGTTCGCGGTGTACCAAATTATCCGAGACGATGAACGGGAAGTAGGAGTTCTTCTTAGTTGCCTTATGGCATTGATGGTCCTGTTCACCGTTTTTGATGTGATCCCTTCTATTGGCCAATCGCTCTATTGGGCACAGGCGAGATCGGGTCTCCCATCACTCATTTTGGGAACGGCTTACATTGCGATGATCGTACGTTAACGCGCCGCATCGACGCACAACAAACGCTGGTTGTTGGCTGCGGCCCTCCTCACATTCATTGCTGCTGGATTTGCGGAAACGTATTCAGTGGTGCAAACAATCGCGCTTGTATTTGCTCTGGTAATCTGGCTGATTTCAAACCACTACGCTGCGCCTAATAAGAGAAGCTCTCTGCTTCCGTTGGTTGCGGGGCTCGCTGGATCGCTCGCGGGCGGATTACTCGTGTTCATCGCACCAGGCAATTACTTTCGACAGTTCCCGTTTCCTCCGCCTCCGAGTGCTCTGGGCTTATTGGAAATTTCTTTGCGTGGCTTACGCGAGTTCTTCTACCTGGTTGTTTTCTCACCTACGCGAGCGCCTGTTTGGGTGGGGCTAATCCTGTGCGGGTTTGTATTCGGTCTTGGAATATTTCGGCGACACGAAGGATCTGTTCTGGAGAGGCAGCATCTCGTGTCGGCTTTGGTTTGGCTCCCCCCAGTAACTTTCGTTTTGCTCATCGCCTGTTGGGTCCCGATGGCCTGGGGCACTTCGCTTACGTTAGCACACCGCACATTCATTATTCCCGCTTACGTCCTTGTCTGTCTTGTCGTATGTTGGGCGTACCTTGCAGGACGATTGTGCCGTCGCTCCTATCACTTATTTGCGCCGCATCTAGGCGCTCTGGCAACTGCCTTACCGATCCTAACCTTCGTCGTATTCGGACTGCTCGCGGTCAGCAGGAGTTGGCAGATGTTGCAGCTTCGCCCGACCCTTGCTGCATATGCGCGTGAGTGGACTCACAGAGAGCATCTGATTCAAAGTGCGAAATCACAAGGCCTGAACTACGTCGTCGTGCCGCGACTACAGCACTGGACGGGACTGGACGAGATTGAACTTGACCCAAAGATTACCTGGCTTACGAAATGTTTTCAGGATTACTACGGCATCGGAGTTATCCCTGAATTAGGTGACTTGTCTGGCGAACCAAATGGCGAAATAAAACAGGCCGCGCTTGAGGACGAGTTCAAAAGCATTCAGATCCTGCCCGGCTCAGTGCCGGCGGAACTTAATCGCATCTACAAAACCAGACGAGGAAAGGCCGGCTTTTACAAGATCGATCTGCCACCGGATACGATCAAGTCGTACTACGATACAGAACTTGCGCGGGTGGGATGGAAATACATCGGCAGTAAAAATGTGGAAGCCTTTCAAAGGTACAGCGGCGGCACACAGAATCTATTCTGCAAAGGTGAAACAGCCGCTATCTTATTCATCACCGCGCAGGATGAGGAGCGCCATGGCTACACCTACTCCTTAGCTTTGAACTGGGGAATGTCTTCAGGATACGTCTGGGGCGTGGTGGACTGTCCGCAATAATTCGAAATATTGCGACTGACTAGGTAGTAATTGGATGTGTGAGTTTTGCGGGTCGGATTTGCCCACTAGTTTCGGTGGCTGTTCTTCTTTTCACGCTCTGGGACTTTCCTACAGCTTATGTGCCTTACTCTCAATCTTTTGGATCTCACACGGCTTGTGCGTCAGACTTGTCTGCCAACTCCTGGCGAAAGCTTTTTTCAAAAGTCGGAAGTCCTAAAATGTCTGCTTCCGCCTTTTCTACAGCATAGTAAGGTCGCAGGATTAAGAATCCAAGGGAAACCCATATGAGCCAAACGACGTAAGCGAACATGTAGAACTGGGGCTCGATCATCTGCTGCCGTATGTCGAGCCATCCAACTTGTAGCAGACACAAGAGTGTTCTAACGACACTCGAAAGAGTAAAGACGGCAAGGATGGGAATTTGTATGTCGAAGAGTAATTTTCGAAAACGCTGCAGCGGCTCATAGGAGTGTTTCATAAAATCTCGTATATCTTGATCACCAAAATTAACGGGTTCTCCTTTCCTCTTTGCTCGAAGCTTCTCGAAGGCGATGAATAGCCGGGTTGTTAGGGAGTCTCTAATCGTTAGTGCCAGAGGATGTAGTAGTGAAGTGATTCCTATCGCGAGCGTGATATATGTCCACGCGATCGAATGAAAGTTTTCCGGCCCAGTTGAATGAGTGAGGTTTGACAGGAAGCTGAGTGCCCATACCCCAGAGAAAGCAAAGAAACCAGCTAACCACCACCTGGCTGTGTATAACCAGGGCAGCTTCTCCTTAACCCAGTTCACAAAATCTTCCATCTGCATCACCTCATCGCCGACGTTGCCTTCGGCAAAATGTGGCGTTGCTTGGCCTGGCCCAACCAATGGATTTTCGTGTTATGTGATAACAATCCGCCAACGGCGACGGGAACCGCTTTAACTGGCAAGAGCAGCAACTGTTCACGCTTACGGCGGTAAGACACATTTACATCCTGTAGTGCTCGCTCGAGGTCATGATTAAAATTGGAGGTGCTTTCATCAGTATCGGCAGTCTCCCAGAGAAATAAGTAACAAGGCTTATGTCCAGCCCAATCGATACCGACCGCCCATAGCCCCTCGACCGCATATCCAATCGCTCGAAGACGATCAATCGCTTCTCGAAAATGTAGGTCGCACACTTTTTCACCAGCCACTGATATTGAGTCATCTAAACGGCCCTCGTACTCAATGAGAGGGACCCCACCGACAGTTTTGTTAACGCTAATAACGTCGCCGAGCTTATATCGCATAAGCCCATTTGCCGACGATATTACCGGCGTATATAAGTGATCCTTCTCCAGTTGGTCGGGAAGGAGTGTGGCCGCGTCACTAATTTCTTCACAACCTGTCAAGTTGACAGGGAGAAATTCCACGAAACTGGACACAGGTATAACGGCATGGTGTTTCTTATCCGGATACAAGCCTATGGACACCCTGCCCTCACTAGCCACTAAGCCAGGATCAATTATTCTCAATTCGCCATACGCTTGCCGGATTGCTTCCCACTGCGAGGGATGTCCTTGCTTCATGTAGGTGCAAACAGCGCGAAGAGGCCAGACACGCCTGGGAAGGAGTCGCGCATCTTGATCTAGCGCCTCCTCAAGTTCCCGAGCGCGGCTTGGGTTAGGACGCAGACGCATGCGTAAAGTTGTTTCCAAGTTTTCAGGTGCCGCGCTCAACGGCCGTAGACTGCCATTTGCGATGTCCTCGATCACTTCTGTCGCCATGCTGTTGATAGCATCACTTATCACCAGTAGACTTGCGGGGCTCACCGCGATGATCGCGGTTACGGGAACCTCTAGAGCAAGTCGCGCAATGACATACAGTTTTTCGCTGTAAGAGCCAATGTTGTGTACATCTGGCGGAATAGCAAGTCTAGAATTTAAGACGCTTGGGAAACTCCTGTACAGAAGTCCCGTTATTGAACCAACGGGGATTCCCGATAAATTTGACTCTTCGCTTGGTCCTCCTAACGTTAGGATCCTTCCCAAGATCATACTAGGAGCATTGAGCGTCATGCGAGTGAAAGTCAGAACAGAACCCAAGTGATAGTCATGCAGAAACTGTTCTGTGATTGGTATAAGCTTGTCATCTCCAGTTGTCCCGGACGTAGTCGCGAAGGCGATGGGCTTGCCCGGCCACAAGACATCAGACTCCCCGCCGCGTATTCTCGAAATCCATGGTCCGTAGTCAACATAGTCGCGAATCGGAACCGCTGAACGAAATTCATTTATGCCCATGTCAGCACGTAGACGATGCTGGCGACCGAAGCTTGTACGCCACTCATGTTTCAGAAGGTTACGGAGTCTAATGAGCGACGCGGTGTGACTATTACTAAATGCTTGCGACGCGATGCTCTGGGCGTGAAATACATCCAGCAGTTCTTTGAGTATCATTTCACCTTCTCTTCGAGCGTCTTGTGCTTTGAACGTCCAACTAAGTACTCTTGAATACCGATTAATACTAATCCCACAAGTAGCACTAAAACGCGGGACCCGAGCGCTTCCGGAACGCCTTGAGAACCTTCGTCTCCGATAAAGCTAACTGCTGACTTTGTAACATTGCCTAGAATAACCGGGAGAATAAACCGCCAAAATTGAACCCGCTCGCCGGCGGCGAGCATATAAGTTATTTCATCATCGGGGAATAACGGTAGGACGTATGCGAAGAAGAGCGCGACGGGACCTATGCGTTGGGTTAGCTTGTCATACTTCTGGAGCTTACTCTCTGAAACTATACGCTCAAGTAACGGGCGCCCGTAATGTTTGACGAGGCCAATAATCGTGAACAGAGCTGCGGTCGTAGCTACGAAGTTTAGAAGCCAACCTAGTTGTCCTCCGAAGATGTAGCCCGCCGCCAGATGAATCGGAGTGTTATAAATCGGAGCGAAAAAGATATAAACGTATTCAATCAACAAGAAGAGCCAAACGCCCAAAGATCCATTTCGGTTGACTATTTGACGCAACGCTTCTCTATCTACATAGAGATGAAAGAGCACACCGATAGCAGTCAGAAGCGTGAGATATGTTATGAGAACGAACCATGCTCGCCGCGACGAAAGATGCGAAATTATAAATCCTCTTGATTCATTGTTCATGTTATCGGCGAGTGAAGATTTGATGTAGTAAGCTTACAAAAGTAATTAATGCTGTCAACAGATTGGGATCAATTGTTTCTCATGTCTTTTACCATGTCTCTAGAAGTTGTGAAAGCAATTATTTATCGTTAGGAGCCTAGTTAATACGCCCCTAGACCCCTTCAACTCGCAGTAACGTTCTCAAGAGGGCATGCATGTCAACCCCTTCAGCCGTCGGACCAAGAATAATCAAACAAGTTGCAGCCTCGGCAGCACTTCGTGAGAAGGTGCGTAGGGTGGTTGTGAACCAACTCGGGAATGACCGTATGCGCGCACTTCACCGTCACTCTTTTTGGCTGGACATGGCGGCAGTGCTCGGCGTACCGGCAGCTTTTTTGTTGAATGGATCACAGTTAGGAGGGACGCCCTTCAGCATAACCTTTGTGGGCAGACTCCTCATCCAAGCTGTATTGCTGCTTTGGATCGCATACCTCATGCATGAACTTACACATCGGCGATGGGCGGGCGACCGTGCGTCGCGGGCTCTGGCTTGGATCTTCGGGACGCCGGTATTGTACGTCGCGGGGATATACGCTCAGACACACTCCGAACACCATCGTTGGCTTGGTGGCGCATCAGATCTGGTTTTCCCG
Organism: uncultured Acidobacteriota bacterium; assembly: GCA_963826255.1. Taxonomy (GTDB): domain Bacteria; phylum Acidobacteriota; class Blastocatellia; order Pyrinomonadales; family Pyrinomonadaceae; genus PSRF01. The sequence continues at coordinate 883,287 of CAWGWK010000002.1, read as the reverse complement.
CGCTTTTTCGATAAGCGCTGGAAGCGTGTGTTGCTTCTCACACCTATTGGCTTCGTTCTTGGCTCTCTTGCGCGCAGCTATAACACGGACGATGCTGCGAAAGAACATCCCTCGCGGACGGCAGAGCAATGCGTTCAAGTTGCACTATTCTTTGGCGCTTGGGTAATCATAGTGTTCCTGGCCATTCACGGCGTGGCACTGGTGTCTTTTGGCTTTCTCTTACCGCTTCTCACCGCGGTGCCGGTGCTGAACGCCATTCGACTCGTTCTTGAGCATGCTGAAACAAGTTCAGACTTGGGCGCGCACTGCGGAACATACTATCGCACCGGTATGATTACACAGTTCGTGTTCATGGCTGGTGTTGGCGATTGTCACTTAGTCCATCATTTGTTCCCATCCATACCGTTCTACCGAATGCCGAAAGCGATCAAGGAACTGAGACCGATACTTACCGAACTGGGTGTTCTAGAGCGCAGATCTTTGCCGCGAATACTCATAGCTTACTTCCTATGCGGCGAGGGCTACGGAACTTTGTGGAAGTCCCTAAGTTGAGCACGCCCATCCCAGCTCGACACTCTGAATCAGAGCGTTAGGATTGAGCGTTGCGCGCTCTCTTGAATTTGCGTCAATTCGATAACTCCCCCGCCGCCTCAAACTGACACAAACGCCCCACATAAAAACCAAACACAAGAGGCTGGTTTACTGACAGCTCTTTGAAGTTTAGCAGTCACCCTTTCTATCAGGCTTCGCAAGCGGGATGCTGCTCTCCCTCTACCCGCGCGTAAGCGAGATGCGAAACCTCCCGGCTTCGCCTGACACGAAAGGCCCCCGGCTGCTTACCTTCCTTCGCAGGTGAACAAACCAGCAGCTCCCGCAGATTTACTTCTTGCTGGCGAAACGGCAACGATGTCCGAAGTAATCCGGCTACATGGCCGAACTCGATGCTTGGAGTGATCCATGATCGAGCCATTAGCCGATGCCTAGTTCCATGAGGTATTGCAAGCTGGCCGGGGTAATAGTGTGTTGCTGAGGAATTGTTCGTTGATCCCGGAGCACTGAGACATAAAAAAGGGCGGCCACGGAGCCGCCCCTAATACCTTCCCTTGTTTTTTAAAACACTCACCGATCCAGAAGTGCGTCGAGCTTGAGCAAGGTGCGCAACGCTACATTCGCGCCATTAACTATGTCCGTGGGGCGACTGTATTCCTCGGGCGTGTGGCTTATGCCTTCCACGCTCGGAATAAAGATCATTCCCATCGGTGCGATGCGCGCGATGGCCTGCGCATCGTGTCCGGCGCCGCTGCGTAACACTTTAGTCGTCAACCCCAGTTCAACCGCTGCGTCGAAGATCGATTGACGAACGCGTGCGTCAGTCAGCGCCGGAACCTGCACACTCGTCTGCTTGAAAGTAATAGTGGCCCCAACTGTCGCCGCAATCTGTTTTCCAGCGTTGGCGATCTCCTGGTAAAGACTTTCAATTCTCTTCGACTCGAGATCCCGCAGGTCGAGGCTCAGGATTACTTTGCCCGGAATCACGTTCGGCGCATTCGGCAAAACGCGGATCCGTCCAACAGTGCCCACTTGAAGTCCCGGTGTGTCACGAACAATACGATTCACAGCGTCAATAAACCTGGCGGCGACAAGCAGCGCATCCTTGCGTCTATCCATGGGAGTGGTACCGGCATGATTACTAAAGCCGTCGATGGTCACCTCCCAGCGATTAACTCCGACTATTCCTTCAACTATGCCAATCTCTATACAGTCGTTCTCGAGCACCGGTCCTTGTTCAATGTGATATTCGAGATACACCGCAATCTCTCCGGGACGCCGCCGAGCAGTTTCCAACTTTGCCGGGTTACCACCGATGTATTCGATTCCCTCTCTGATGGTTTTTCCGCTTTGACTCGGCAAGTCCAAATCCTTCTCCGCAAGATCGCCGCAGATTGCGCGACTGCCAAACAGACCTTCCTCTTCATTCTGAAACACGATCACTTCCAATGGGTGTCGCGTGGAGAGTTTCTGTTCGGCTAACACTTGCGCAACTTCGATCGCGCTGAGCACGCCGACAGTGCCATCGTAAATTCCACCTTCCGGCACCGAGTCAGTGTGCGAGCCTGTTAGAAGCGCCGGCAGCGTTGAATTCAATCCTTCACGTCTGCCAACGATATTGCCGGCCGCGTCGATACTAGGTTGAAGTTCGGCTGCACGCATGAGCTCCATGACGTAAGCTCGGCCTTGCACGTCAGCGCTACTGTACGCGAGGCGATTAATACCTCCCTGCGGACTTCTGCCAATCTTCGCCATCGCGTGCAGACGTTCCAGGATGCGGCCACCCTCGATCACGAGTTGGCGATCCACGGCGGCAGCAGCTCCGACGCCGAACGTGTCTGGTTTTTCCAACGTCGTTACGACGGAGTGTGCGCCAGTACTAATGTCGCTGTAACTCATGGATCCTCCTAATTAATGGCTGTGCTGAGGACGAAGGATGATGATCCGTTGGGTCCAGAGGTCGTGCATCTCTTCACTCAGCCGGGCGCGACGACGATCGTCGTCAATGCCGTTCTCTTCGATCAGCTCCTGCAAAGATTTCTTACCGTCAGCACCCAGGAGAATCGAGAAAATGTCTGAGCTAACTTCAACGACGGTCCGCGCAAAGAAGTGACTCATCGTGCCCTCAATTTCAAAGACAGAATGCACTCCGCCGCCCTCAGCCTGACCTTTTCGTTTCACCAGTCGCCTGCTGTTTGGAAGAGCAGGTGCGAGTGTCTCCAGCGCCACACGACTCGAATCAGTCTCCTTCTTGCGGGCGAGATAATCGCCAATTACTAGGTAGTGCAGGCCAGTGGTCAGATAACAGACGATCGCGTCCTCAACTGAATCGACAATCGGCTCGGCGTTGTTGTTGAACGATGTGTTGAGAAGAATCGGAACGCCGGTGAGTTTTTGAAACTCGTTGATTAAAGTCCAGTACTTCGGATTTGTCTGGCGCGAAACTGTTTGAATGCGCGCAGTACCGTTGACGTGCGTTATCGCCCCCAGCAACTCCCTGAACTGCTCACGCACGTTCAGTACGAAGATCATGAAGGGATACTCAGCGCGTGTTGCAGGCACCTCGAAATAATCAGCCAGACTCTCTTCGAGGACTGACGGCGCGAAAGGTCGATACTCCTCGCGCTTCTTCACCATCTGGTTGATCAGTAGTTTGTTCGAAGCTGGTCTAGGATCGGCGAGGATGCTGCGATTGCCCAGCGCTCTTGGACCAAATTCCGAGCGCCCCTGGACCCATCCGACCACAGAACCTTCCGCCAGCAGTTGGGCTGTCCTGACCGCGATGTCGTTGACTTTTTCAAACGAGAGAAAGTCGCCCCACTGGCTCAAGGTGGCTCCGATATCGTCTCCTGGTCCTGTTCCGTTCCCCACCTCGGACCCGTAGAAGAGGTGTTGAAGTTTTTGCGCGCGATGTGCGGACGATTGATCGTAGAAAACTGAAATAGCAGAACCGAGCGCGCTGCCGGCGTCGTGTGCGGCAGGCTGCACAAAAACCTCATCGAACAGACCTGAGTAAAGAATCTTGCCGTTGAGCGTGCAGTTGTGCGCTACGCCGCCTGCGAAACACAGTCGCTTTTGTCTCGTCTCTTTTTGAAAGTGGTTCAGAACGTGAAAGACGATTTTTTCGAGCGTGACCTGAAGCGCAGCCGCGAGATCTTTGTGAGTATCGTTGAATGGTTCGCCCTTGCGGCGCGCTTTGTCCACGATGCCTGTCTCGATGAGACGCATCATAATCATCTTGTCGTCGAGGATCTGATAATTGCCCGCCGGCAACAGGCGGTAGAATTTTTCAAAGAGCCGGCCATACTTCTCGGGGTTGCCATAAGGCGCAAGGCCCATCACCTTGTACTCGTCGAAGCGGCTGTAGCCGAGCAACGCGATCATCTCCGTATAAAAGTTGCCGAGAGATTGATCGATTCCGTATTCCCAGATTTTCGTCATCTTGTTGCCGTCGACGCTTAACACCATCCCGGAGAGATTGTCGCCGTCCCCATCCAGCACGAGGGTGAGACTGCTGTCGTAGCCGGATGGCACGTATGCGCTCCACGCGTGGGCTATATGGTGACGACAGAACCGGATCTTCTCCGTAACGTCGACGCCAAATTCGCGAGCAAAGAGATAAGCAAGATAGCCGCGACCGGTAACCGGGCCTTTGAGACGAGCGTTCGCCAGGAAGCTCCGCTTGACCATGACGTCCATCATATGTTCGGCGCAGTTGATGGCAATGTAGTCAACGTCGGCCAGGGTCATACGGTTTTCATCAAGACAATACTTAATCGCGTTGACCGGAAAGCAGTTGGTGTGCTTGATCCGGTTTAGTCGTTCTTCTTCGATTGCGGAAAGGATCTGAGCATCACGCAGCAGAAGTGCGGCGCTATCGTGCATCGCAAAGCCGGTGCGATTGTCTTCATCGTCACGTTTAGAACCACCGTGTACACCTAGAACGATCATGTTGAGCTCCAATTAAAGAGACGTTACGTCGATTAACTGTGGGAGATTGTTTGCAGTAGATGGTCGTGTTCTGAGTGCAGGAAAGATGATTGCCGGCAAACACCGGGATTCACTTTCCGAATTTGGTATTACCCGTGCGTCCGCGCAGGTGCAAGACATAATTCACACTACATGGAAGGGCGTGGTCGCTGGTTCGTTCAGGGAGTGCTGTGCTAACTCGAGCGTGTCCAACACTCTCGTCAGGGCTTCGCATGATCGGTAATGCTCGGGCCAGAGACTATTGCGCAAGGCCCTGGCTTCGGCCGTTAACTCCGTCAACAGGAAAGGCGCTTCAGCTTGCGCCGTTTCATTAGTCAGATAGTTTCGAATCGCTTCCTGTGTCTTCACGATTTGATCGAGGGCCAGGAGTAGCGAGTTGACCAGCTCCATGTCAGGGGAGGCGAGATGTATGCTGGTGCTGGTGTGTTTGTATTCGATTGCTAGTCCGCGGAGCACTTGATTGAGAATGCGATTGCCCGCGTCAGACGTAATCGTCATCGAGCGGAACGTTTCTTCCGGCTGTAACACTGCTGCCTCCTCTCTGTGATCAGACCTAGCCGTAGCCGCGAAGCAGGCTTTTTTCTCACGCCCTTCGCAGGCTATGTTCATATCGATTCCCTGGGGCTTGCGCCTCAGGCTTTATGCTCACGCCTGCTTCGCAGGCAAGGTAGCCGGTCTAAGCCCACGAGCTTCCTTTGCTGAACGTGTGAGCTCGCTGGCTATAGTTCTTGCTGTCGACTTGAGCGATCCGTGCCGTGCCTCCAATAACTGCCGGCGCTTTAGTCACGCTGTGTTTGTCGACAGTGATATGAGCCTGGTACGTGATGGTCGTCAGCAAAATCCTGACACGTTCAGCTTCTGCGAGATCGCGTTCAAAAATTCCCATCAAACTCTTGAAAGGGCCATAATCAATAATCACTGGATCGCCGTACTTGAGCTCTTCGCCAACGCGCACGAGTCCCTCCTCATCCATTCGCAACTGGATGATCGAAATTATTTTGTCGTCTATGCGCGCAAGAGAATCGCCAAAACGAACGATGCTATGCACACCACGCGTGAAGGTTACGCGGTGCAAACAACATTGCGGATTGAAATGGGCGAAAACATAGCGAGGAAACAACGGCTTGATCGAGTAGTTGGATCGTTGCCGTCGGGTGCGACGACGATCTTTGAATTTTGGCGTGAACGCTTCGATGTTCCAGGCTCTTAAGTTAGTTTCAGCCCTTTGTTCCTGCTTGGGTTTCGTGAGAACGGCATACCACGACGCCGATCCGTCAGTCATTTCCAGACTCATTAGAGACTCCTCCCTAAGCGGTTTCGGTTAAAAACAGATTGGAAAGTGAAACCGAACGAAGGCTCCTAATGCGGAGCTGGAAAACAACAGTTGTGAATTTTTTTAAACCTTGAAGGATGAGGGTGTGACGTGAATTTTGTGCTTAACATAGCAGCGACTCCTCCAATAAACCGTTTTATTTTCTATGTTTACGGTTGAGTAATGCCGCTGCTCTGCGCTATGATACGCGCGGTAAGCAATGCACCCCTGCGAGAGCAGCGGCTGTATTGATCCAGGCTCCCTTGTTACTGACCGGTAACAAGGGGGCCAACTTATTTTTACGCGTTCTCACCGCATGGGAGAACATAATGCTGGGCAGGTGGAAGGTTTCTATCTAGAACGTTTTAGAGGCGAACCGACTGAGGCAATGCAGAACGTCCTTTCAAAAACCACATCTATGAGGTTTAGTCGAGGACTCATACTCCCACACAAAAACGAAAAAGAAATTCTAAATTAAATCCAAACTGGGAGGAAAATCATACTCTCTTTCGTCCACTTGTCAATTCTTAAATTAGCCCAAAATGGGGCTATGAGGAAACACAAGCTGTTTGCAATACTGTGATTAAGACGCATTGAACGACTCATTGCAGCCGCTCTCGACCGCCAAGTTTTACTACTCACGCAGCGCCCTTACAGGATCGAGCTGCGAGGCACGACGCGCCGGAAGATAACTTGCCAGTAACGCTGTTAAGAACAAGACGGCAGTAACAGCTACAAAGATAAAAGGATCAGTAGCACTCACGCCGAAGAGCAAACTGGAGAATAAGCGGATCATCCCTACCGCTACTGCGACTCCCACCACGACACCAATCAAAATCAATTTCAAACTCTGACCGAGAATCAATTTCAGTACATCTATTTGCCGTGCTCCCAGCGCTGTTCTGATTCCAATCTCCTGCGTGCGCTGCGTGATCGAATAAGAAAGGACTCCGTAGATGCCGAGCAGTGCCAGCAACAGAGCCACACCGCCAAGCACCGTCAGCAGTATCATCGAAACTTGCTGTGGAGCGACGGCATCCGCAACCAGATTTCCCATTGGCACCACATGTGAAACGGGTTGATCAGGATCCACCGCATAGATCTCACTGCGCGCGGCGGACGCAATCGCAGTCGGCTCGCCGATCGTACGCACGACTAGTCCCATTAACGGCTGTGGTTCCTGCAAATACGGCCGGTACATCTCCGGTTTTGCCTCTGTGTCAGGACCAAAATGTTTCAGATCGCCAACGACGCCTACCACTGTCCGCCAATCTTCCTTGCGTTCGCCCATCACTTTCATCCGGCGGCCGACCGGATCTTCTCCAGGCCAGTAACGACGCGCCAGCGTGTCGTTAATAATGATCACTGGGGCCGATGTGTCGTTATCCGTGTCAGCGAAGTAGCGTCCTTTAATTAAAGGAGTCTTCATGGCGGAAAAATAACTCGGGCTGACCACGCGATGGTCAATCTCAGGTTCCTGCCCCGCAGGGGCGGGTGTTTGGCCTTCGATAACGATCGGCAAGGCATTGTACCAGCCACTCAAAGGCAGATAGTTGCTGATACCAACAGACTCGACGCCCGGCAGACTTCCAATTCGCTGCAGCGTCTGGTTGTAGAAACCGATGCGTTGATGATCGTCTTTGTACTTGTATGCCGGCAGTTGCACACGCAACGTAAGAACTCGATCGGGATCAAAGCCAAGATTGGTTTGACGGAGCTGCCGGAAGCTCTTAATCAGGAGTCCGGCGCCGATCATCAAAGCAAATGCCAGCGCGACTTCCGAGACAATGAGGAAACTACGAAAGCGACGACTGGTAAAGGCGCCGGAAGATCCTTTGACTCCTTCCTTCATGAAGCTCTGAAGATCAGGGTTCGAGGACTGCACCGCAGGAAGCAGACCAAAGACAAGTGTCGTGATGGCACACAACAAAAGCATGAACGCAAACACGCGCCCATCAAGAGGTAGCGAAGCCATGCGTGGAATCTTTAAATTGGAAATCGTCTGCGGGAAGAACGAAACGAGGGCTTCACGTCCGCGCCAGGCGAGTAGCAAACCCACTATCCCTCCGAAAAATGCAACCAGGCCTCCTTCAATTAACAAGGCTCCAATTATGCGTTTGCGACTCGCGCCCAGTGAGGCGCGGATAGCAATCTCTTTTTGACGACTCGCGGCGCGAACCAGAAACAGACTCGTGATGTTGATACACGCGATAAGCAACACGAGACCAGCGGCGCCAAGCAGCAAGAACATGTACAGCGAAACATCGCCGACGAATTCCTTGTGCAACGGAATCATATGAACGTCCCAACCCGCGTCGCTGGCGGGATAGGCTTGCGCGAGCCGCGCTGCCACTGAATTGATGTCGGTCTGGCCTTGCTCAAAGGGGATTCCGGGCTTTAAACGACCGACTACGCGCAGCAGTCTTGCGTCACGGTTCGCCTGTACATTCGGAGTCATTCGCAAGATGACCCATAGCTCCGTGTCGAGATTTGGATACAGGAAGTCTCTTGGCATGACACCAATCACTGTGTAAACCCGGCCATTGAGTGTGATCGATTGTCCGACAATGCTCTCCTGACCGCCGAAACGCCGTTGCCACAAGCGGTAACTCAACACAACAGGAAACGTACCGTCCGGTTCTCCAGGCTGAAATGTCCTGCCGATAAGAGCCGGCTTACCGAGCATCTGAAAGAAATTCGCCGACAGCAGATAACCAGTGAGCGACTCTGGTTCGCCGCTACCGGTCAGGTTGAAGGTTGCGCTCCGTGAGGCGCCTATGTGTTCAAAAGAGCCGGCCTGCTGCGTCCAGTCAGTGTAATTGGCAGGCGATACTGGCTCCTTAGTTTTGTCGCCTTTGAGGTTTCGCTCATAAAGCATGACCAGTTGATCGGGATTGCCATACGGAAGCGGGCGCAGTAACACGGCGTTAACTGCACTGAAGATCGCCGTGTTGACGCCGATGCCGAGACCGAGGATCAGCACCGAAAACACTGTGAAAGCCGGCTTCCTTCCCAGCTTGGATAAGGCGCTACGCACTTCCTGCCAAATGAAGTTCATTGATGGGACTCCCTTGTGTGGGTTATATGAGGACCCGATTCTGCCATAAAGATGTACAAAAGGCACGAAAATTTGGAGGACGTTTCTCGGTGCATGTTGTGTCACCACATTTCAGCGCTGGCCCTGTCGATCGCTGCGCGTAACTTCGCGCCCACCACTTTCGCGTGCGGTTCTTCAACCATTGTGACGTGATACCCTGGCACCTTTTCGATCACTAACGGTTTCGTAGAAAGTCGATCCCAACCCAGTGTCGGGCTTAGTACGTCGACACCCAACTCCAACCACATCTTCACTGTCTCGGGCTCAGTCACCTCAGCGCGGAAAAGCGTGATGACTCCGTCATAGGGTTCCGGACTGTATTGCTTTATAGATTCCCTTCGCAGATTGGAGCCTTGTATGAATCTACGCATCCAGGGAAGGCCGATTCGCTCGGAAAGCAAATTTTCCTTTCGCAGTTTCTGGACGATGAACTCGATTCCTTCATCGAGCGACATTGTCTTTTCCAACTCCTTCACCAGAGAGTGCGGCAAATCGAATTTCACGTTAGACATACGTGCAATGTCACGAGCCAAACCAGCCACCGTCATGAGTTGTATATCGGCGTCCACATGCTTGATACAGTAAGGTGAAATACCCTCCAGGAGTGCCAATACACCAACTTCCTTTCCTTGTCGCTTGAGTTGCCTGGCCATCTCAAATGCCACGGGTGATCCAAAAGAATATCCGCCCAGATGGTAAGGTTCGGGGTGTGCCGCAACTATCTCCTCAACGTAGTCCCTTGCTATGTCTTCTATAGAGATAAACTCCTTAAGGTCGGCGGGATAAGTGCCCTGCAACCCGTAAAACGGTTGGTCATCGCCCATGCACTCGGCCAGGGTACTGAAGTAGCCAACGTCTCCTCCGAGTGCATGGACCACGAAAAACGGAGCACGCCAGGCGCCACGCTGGATGCAGACCAGTGCGTCCACCTCCGCAAAGTCGCCTTTATCGATCATCTCGATCAGGTCGCGAATGGTTGGCTTTCGGAAGAAGGATGAGATGGTAATCTCACGTCTGAATATCTGTTCGACATGGGCCAGTAGCCGCACGACCAAAAGCGAATGACCACCGCGCTCGAAAAAGTTATCAGTCACGCCTATCGGACGAACGTTCAGAATCTCCTCCCAGAGTTTCACCAGCTGTTTTTCAAAATCAGTTTCTGGTGGAACGTAACTGCCACTCGAACCGAGTTGCATCTGCGCCGGAAGTGGAAGGTTTTTGCGATCAACCTTGCCATTGCTGGTCAGTGGCATACGATCCAATACCATCACGTCCACCGGGACCATGTATTCCGGCAGCTCACGCTTCAGGTATTCACGAATGTCTTCGCGCGTGGCTTCCTTCGACTCCGCTGCGATCGTTTCACTAAGCACAACGTAACCAACCAACCGCTTATCACCGCCGCTTCCCTGGACCACCACCGAGCTCTCTTTCACGGCTTCATGCTGGCGCAGAACTGATTCGATCTCGCCCAACTCGATACGGAATCCCCTGATCTTCACCTGCTCGTCGGTTCTTCCCAGGTATTCCATTTCACCGTCGACTTGCATCCGGCCCACGTCGCCACTCCGGTACAAACGTTTTCCTGGTTCGGTGCCAAAGGGATCCGGAACAAACCGCTCTGCCGTCAGACCCGGCAAACCAAGATAACCGCGGGCCACGCCTTCCCCGCCGATATAGATTTCTCCGATCACGCCCGCGGGCAAGACTCGCATCGCTTCATCGAGCACGTACATCTGCATGTTACTGATCGGACGGCCAATCGGTACGATCGCGGCATACCGTTCCGACGGAGGCACTTCGAAAATGCTGCAACCCACCACTGTTTCGGTTGGTCCATACTCGTCGATCATGCGGGTTGGTTGTTCCTGCTCCTGCCAGTAACGCAAGACTTCGCCCGGACAAGCTTCGCCGCCGATGATCAAGGCGTTGACGTTACCGCATTTACCTCTTTCACCAAGCCAGTTGCTGAGCACTTGCAGGTGTGACGGTGTGATCTTTATCAGCGAGTAACGCTGCCCCGAGCTGCTCAGCGGCACGCCTACACCATCGAGCTCATCGCCTGGATTCACCAGTTCCACCGCCGCTCCCACCATCAGCGGTGGCAGCAATCCAGTCAACGTCAAATCGAAACTGAACGGCGAATGGACCAACGTGCGACCACCGGGGCGCAGGTTATATGGCTCCGGAATCAAGGTTGCGTAGTTAACGAGACTGCGATGACTCATCGTCACGCCCTTGGGTATGCCGGTCGAGCCTGACGTGTAGTAGACGTAAATCAGGTTGTCGTAATGGGCACGGGGCGCCGGATTTTCCGCACTGTTATTGCTGATGGCCGGCCATTCAGCATCCAAACTCCAGACTGGGAACCTCGCGTCGGCAGGCATCAGATGACGCAACGACTCCTGCGTTAACACCGCACAGATCCCGGCGTCATCCAGAATGAATTGGATCCGGTTCGGTGGCCAGTGTTCGTTGAGCGGCACGTAAGCGCCGCCTGCTTTATTCACGGCCAGCAGTGCGATCACCATCATCGGAGAGCGTTCAAGACAGAGTGCTACCCGTTTTTCCGGGCCGACTCCGGCTGCGATCAGTTGATGTGCGAGCTGATTCGCCTTCGCATTTAGTTGCGCGTACGACAGTTCCTCGGAGCCGCAACAGAGGGCGAGGGCGTCGGGAGAGCGCTCCACCTGCTGCTCGAAGAGATTGTGAAAGCAAACCTGGTAAGGAAACTCCTGCTTGGTGGCATTGTACTGGACCACAAGATGGTTCCACTCCGGCTCAGTCAGCAGGCAAAGTTCTGACAACTTCACGCCGGGATTGTTGATGATCTGTTCGAGCAGGTGTTCGAGGTGACCGAGCATGCGTTGTATTGTCGCAGCGTCAAACAGATCCGTGTTGTATTCCAGATAAGCAGCGATACCCTGCGGATTCTCAGTCAAAGCCAGCGAGAGGTCCCATTTTGCGGCTCCCTCGTTGACGTCAAATGCGCCCACACGAAGTCCGGGCATTTTGAATGGCTGTGACGAGGCTTCTTCGAACAGAAAGCCGACCTGAAATAGTGGCGAGTAGCTCAAATCATGTTTCGGTTCGAGCTCTTCAACTATCTTTTCAAACGGCAGATCCTGATGGGCCATCGCGCCCAGCGAAGTCTCGCGAACCTGCGCCAGGATTTCCTGGAACGAAGGATTGCCGGCAAAGTCAGTACGCATCACCAGCGTGTTAGTGAAGAAACCGATCAGCCCTTCGATCTCGACACGCGTGCGACTCGCCGTCGCCGTTCCGACCACGATGTCTCGACGGTTAGTGTAAAGATGTAGTTGTGTCTGAAACGCAGCCAGCATCGTCATGAACATCGTCGTGCCGGCCTGACGTGAGATCTCTTCCAGCGCGCGCGTCATGTACTTCGGTAGCAGCTTTGACTCCGTCGCTCCGGCGAACGTCTGCACGGAGGGACGCGGCCGATCGGTCGGCAACTCCAAAGGCGCGAGACTCTGGCTGAGTTGATCGCGCCAGTATGCCAACTGTTGTTCCAACACTTCGCCCTGCAAAGTGTTACGTTGCCAACAGGCGAAATCCGCATATTGGAGAGGCAGTTCCGTCAGCGGCGAAGGTTCGTTCTCCAGGAACACCGTGTACAACGCCGCGAGCTCGCGATAGAAGACACCGAGAGACCAACCGTCACAGATGATGTGGTGCATGCACACGAGAAAAACAAAATCATCACCGGCAAGACGCAACAACCGCGTTCGAAACAAGGGACCTTTTTCGAGATCAAAAACATAGCGCGCCTCGACGGTGGCCAGGCGCAGCGCTTCCGCCTCGCGCGCTTCCGGTTCCAGTCCGCTCAGATCTTCAACGGTTAACGTGAACGGTTGCGGCGCGGAGATCACCTGGACCGGCTGCGCCTCGCGCACGATGAAGGTCGTTCGAAGAATTTCATGGCGCCTCACTATCTCGTTCACCGCGGCATCAAGAGCACTGACGTTGAGCTCTCCTTTGAGCCGCAGTGCTCGCGCGATGTTATAGACGTAACTGTCTGGAGCGAGACCCTGGACAAACCAGAGGCGTTGCTGGCCAAACGACAGCGGGAAAGTGTTCGTATGCCGGCTCTGGGTTTCGATCACGGGACGCGGTACTGCCGAGGCAGCTCGCTTCTCATTCAACATCAGCTCCAGAATTGTGCGTTGCTGCGGAGTAAGTTCCGAAACGTCGGTCATCGCGTTACTCATTTTCTTCCCTCATTTCACCGCTTTCAGGTAAGGAAAGGACGAGGTGGTTAACTTGATGCGAGCTTGATTAACCGTCTGGAAGGTCGGTTCAATCCCCACAAACCGGAAAATTCGTCCCATCGTGTTGTCGCCGTCGGCCAAACGATAAATCTCGTCGAAGGCCGCATCGGGTTGTTCAAGTGGATAAGGAATGGTCTGGGGCGCGAGGGCCCATTCATCTTCGTTACGGATGTAGGTCGCCTGTTTGGCGGCAGTCTTTTTGAAAGCCCGCGAGAGAAACTGATCGCAGATCTGTTGTTCAGACTTTCGCGGGTGACCACTGTCTGTACGCTGTAAGTAAAACCAGAGCAATGGTGACTGTTCGTGCAGCAAGAGGTTTGTAACCTGCCAACGGCGCGTATCCGGCATCGAGTCGCATGCACTCTGCAATTCGCGGTTCTCGAAGCGCATGTTCCAGTCGATCGTGGGCGCGGTAAACTTTGCAAAGGTGCTGATGCAGGGCATCAGGATTTCCAGGCCGCAACTGGCTGCCAAAGCTTCGAGAGATTCGACGGTGTAGCTGTGTTCGAGCGGATTGATCAGCAGGTCTGCGAACTCGGCGTCGGCGACGTTGCGCGTGTCTGCCAGCATCGCCGCCATTTGGTTTCGTACTGGAAAGTTGTTGGCGAGCGTGCGGGCTAGTTTGAAATCCGTCTCGAAGTCGCGTGCTTCTTGTTGCTCGCCAAAAATGCGAACGGCTTTTTGAAATGCTGTGTTCAGGATCCGGTGAGAACGGTTGTAGACCATCAACTCCAGGATGCCGCCGGGTTTCAGCGCGCGGCTCAGTTTTTCCAGTGTGACTTTCGGATCCGCGTTGTGATGAATGACTCCGGTGCTGATGACGTAGTCAAACTGCTCGCGGTACTCGACCTGGTTGATGCTTTCCTGTTTCAGCGTCACCGTTGTAAGGCCGAGCTTTGCCGCATTCGCGCGCGCGAGGTCCAACGATGGCGTTGAGACGTCTGAACCAATAACGGTGCCGCGTGGAAACTTCAGAGCGGTGTGAAGCGCCTGGTTGGTGCCGCAGCCGGCTACCCAAATGGCGGGATTGTCTGGTAGCCGGCGGTGTTCCCAGTCGCCAATGTCCTGGTTGAGCATTGCAGCTTCAAGCCGCGGGTCGTTGACGTAGGTGAACGTGGTCGGCTGCCACGGCCAGGGATACGTTCCGTAGAAGTCGCCTAACAACTCATCGGACGCGGAGTTCGAGGTTGCGAGTGCCGTGTTTTCGGCATCCCGATCGAGATGCACTTTGAATGCGGTGCTCATTTGTTTCTCACTACGCCGAAGGCGTTAGGGTGTGGCTTTGGCGGCGAGCATGGTTTCGAGTTCGTCGCCGGACATGAGTTTGATCTTTTCGATCATCTGAGTGAGGTCGTGAATGTCTTCCTGGGCCATCTGCATCTTCGTCACCGAGAGCGCCAGGCCGGCGATCGTGGGCGAGTCAAAAATGGTGCGCATTGGTATCGCTACGTGGTACGCCTCGCCCAAACGTGAGATCACCTGATACGCAAGCAGCGAATGTCCGCCCAGCTCGAAGAAATTGTCGTGAATACCAACTTGCGGAACCTGCAACATCTGCGCCCAGATCTCTGCAATGAACTTCTCGGTCGGCGTTCGTGGCGCGACGAACGTTGGCTTCATGTCTTGCCGCACCTCTTCAACAGTCGGAAGCGTGCGCCGATCGATCTTGCCATTTGCCGTTAATGGAAACTCATTCAAGTGGACAAAGAAGTTGGGAATCGTTTCTTCGATAAGGTTGCGCGCCAGAGTTGCGCGTAAAGCGGCCGTATCCAGTCGCTGGTTTGCAACGTAGTACGCGACCAGCACGTCGTTGCCATTGTTGTCCTTTAATATTAGCGCGAGGCTGTCTCTGATTTCGGGGTGCTGGTTCAGGAGACTACGAATCTCATTGAGTTCGATGCGATGTCCATGAAACTTCACCTGCTCGTCGTTTCTGCCGACGTACTCGAGGATGCCTTCGGACAACCATCGCGCTACGTCGCCGGTCTTGTACATCTTCTGCCCCGGCAGTATTGGGTTGTCGATGAATCGTTCGGCTGTTTGCTGCGGGTTGTTTAGAAAGCCGCGGGCCAGTCCCGCGCCCGAAATATAAATCTCGCCCATGACGTTTTCCGGCACGGCATTAAGATTTTCATCGAGCAGAAAGATCTGCATGTTGGCGGCGGGCTTGCCGATCGGTACGACGGCGCGCGTGTCATGCTGCGGATTGAAAAGATGGACCATGCAACCGACCGTCGCTTCAGTTGGTCCATATTCATTGTAGATTTCAACCTGACCGCCAAAGCTCTTCCAAACTTGTAAAGCGAGGTTAGTCTCGAAAGCTTCGCCGCCAACAATGATTCGTTTGACGCGGCTTTGACTGTTGTCTCGATCTTTGACGAGCGCCAGGTGGCTGGGCGTCAGCTTCAAAACGCCCGCCTGGTTATCTGCGAGCACTGCGAAAAGCGAGAACTCGCCTTGCTTTGATCCGTAGACGAGAACGCGTTGGCCGCTGATCAGCGGCACGTACAGCGAAGTCACGGTGAGATCGAACGCCAGTGACGAATACAACGGAAAGTCCAGATCATCTCCGCGCAGGTACGTTTCTTTGGCCCACCAAACGTAGTTCGTCAACGCCGCGTGCGAGATTTCGACGCCCTTCGGAGTGCCGGTCGATCCGGAAGTGTAAATGACGTAAGCCAGATCGCCGGGGTTTGCTTCCGGCGACAGATTCTCAGTGCTTTCGAATGCGATGGAGTTTTCCCAATCGGTGTCGAGGCAAATCGCGTATGAGACCTGGTCACTGATGCGGTCAACCAAACTCTCCTGTGTCAGCAGGATCGAGACGCCGGCGTTTGAAAGCATGAAAGCCGTGCGTGATGGAGGATGCTGCGTATCCAGAGGCACGTAAGCCGCACCCGTCTTCAGCACACCCAGCAACGCAATCATCGTCTCCAGTGAGTGTTCGAAATAGATGCCAAGCAACGTTCCCGGACCAACATCGAGACCGCGCAGTGCGTGCGCGAGTTGATTCGCTCGTTCATTCAACTCGCGATACGTCAGCGTCTTTCCTTCGAAGGCGACGGCGACAGAATTCGGCGTCTGCTCGGCTTGCGCTTCAAAGAGCTGCGCGACTGTTTGCTCGCGCGGGAAGTCGCGGCTCGTATTGTTGAAGTCAAAGACCAACTCCTGTTTCCTGGCGTCCGAGAGTAGTTGTAGCTCCGCAATCTTCGCACCGGGTTGGGCCAGCATCTCGCGCAGCGTGGTTTCAAAATGTCTGGCGAAGACAGCGATAGTTTCAGACTTGAACAGCTCGGTTGAGTATTCAATCGCGCCGCTCAGCTCGCTGTCTTTCACCGCAAAGATTAGGGTGACATCGTTGAGTAGCTCGCTCGCATCCTCGCGGCGGTTGATGTTTTCAAGCAGGGCTACGACGTTGAAGAGTGGCGCCCGATTTGGCGGCGGCGCGATTTGGAGGTGCTGTAGGAGCCGTTTGAACGAATACTTCTGATGAGCATACGCCTCGGTGATTGTCTGTAAAACTTGTTCGAGCAATTGGCGGACAGTTTGATTACCACTGACGTGATCTCGAAGTACGACGATCTTATTGTCCGGAGTCAATTCGCGATATTGCTGATGGATGGCGGTGCCGATGACGACGTCTTCAACATGCGTGTAGCGGTACAGACAAACCTTCAACGCAGCGAGGCAAGCGGTGAAGATCAATAGCTCGTTACCTTCACACGTCCTGCGGAGCCGGCTCTGAGTTTCCGGATCGATAAACAAATCGAGCTTTTGCGGGCTGGCACTGATGAAAGGTGGGCGTTTGAAGTCGAGCGGAACGCCCGTGACGACCGGCTCACCGGAGAGTTTTTGCAGCCAGTATTCCAGTTCTTTCTGGTGTTGCTTGTCTGCCAGACCGACGCTGGTGCTACTCATACTGTTTCGGCTCCTTCTTAGCCTTCTTAGCCTGCGAACCTTCTTAGCCTGCGAACCCTTACTTAGCCTGCGAAGCAGGCGGTGAGCATATAGCCTGGGGCGCAAGCCCCAGGAAACAAGTCATTCATATTTCGCAGCCCATGAAATGGGCGACAGCGTTTCAGGCTTTCGCCCGCGTCGCGGGCTCGCACACTTCTTAATGACGATTACCTAGGGTTTCGCTCGCAAAGCCTCGCTCCACCCCAGGCTATATGCTTACGCCTGCTTCGCAGGCTGCGATCGCTTACGCCTGCTTTGCAGGCTGGGGAAACGCTGCGGGATCAGAAAGAAAAGCTGCGACTCAATTCGCTTACGTCTATTTCCTGGTTCAGCACGATCTGCTCTTCCTGCGAAAACATCTCGAGCTCGTCGAGCCGCGCATCCGGATTCTTCAAAATGCTGTGAAACAGATTCTCGAAGTGACTCATCGCACGGCGGATCGTTTCGTCGTCGAACAAATCAACACGGTATTGGAGCGTGCTGACGATCTCGTCGCCCAGCTCAGCCATCAGCATCATCCAATCAGCCTTCGCACACTCCTCATCAACGTCGATCGCACTCAACTCGAGACCGGCGATTTTCTTCGCGGCCTGGAGTGGCTTGACGTGCGAGAACAGAACCTGGACCAGCGGCGTGCTGGTTTGCGCGCGACCGATCTTCAACTCCTCAATCAACCTTTCAAAAGGCATCTCCTGGTGTGTGTAAGCCCCGAGCACCGTCTCGCGCACGCGCCCGAGCAACTCGCGAAAAGTAGGATTGCCCGAAAGATCAGTTCGCAGCACCAGCATGTTCATAAAGCAACCGATCAACGGTTCAGTCTCAGGATGCGTGCGGCTGGTCACAGGAGTTCCAATCAGGAAATCCGACTGGCCAGTGTAACGGTAGAGAAACGTCTTAAAGGCCGCGGCCAGGACCATGTACACAGTGACGCGCTCGGCCCGACTCAGCGCGCCGATGGTTTTGGTTTGCTCCTTATCAAGAGTGAACGACTGCCACTTCCCACGGTAAGACGAAGCCGCAGACGCGACCCCATCAACCGGCAAGTTGAGCACCGTGGGCGCTCCCTCAAGCTGTTTCTTCCAGTAACGCAAAAGCGTGTTCAGCTTATCGCCTGCAAGCCAATCTCTCTCCCAGCATGCAAAGTCGGCGTATTGAATCTGCAATTCCGGAAGGGGCGAGGTTTGCACTTTGTCGAAAGCGTCGTAAAGCGACACCAAATCATTTGTGAACACTTCGTGGGACCAGAGATCGAAGATGATGTGATGGCGACAGGTGATGAGCACGTGTTCGTCGTTCAAGCGCAACAGACGTAAACGAAAGAGCGGACCACGCTCCAAATCAAAAACTACCCGCGCTTCTTCCAGTGCCGCTCGATGCAGCTCCGTTTCCTGTTTGGTGACGGGCAAAGCTCTCAGGTCTTCAACCGCAAATTTCAGCGCTGCGAACGGGGCTACGACCTGTACGAGTTGATCGCCGCGCGCAGTGAACGTAGTGCGCAGGATTTCGTGTCGGCGTACGATTTCGTTTAGCGCTTTCTCGAGCGCGACTACATTGAGAGGGCCGCGGAGGCGAGTTATGTTATAGACGTTATACGCGGTGCTCTCCGGCTCCAGGTGTTGAATGAGCCAGAGTCGTTGTTGCGCAAACGAAAGCGGCGCCTGACGATCCGGCGAGCGTTTACGAATCGGCGCCATCTCAATCGCTGCACACGCACGCAAAGCCGCCTCGACTTCACGTGCCATTTCCGCCAAGGTCGCCGCCGCAAGTATGGTTCGTAGCGGTAGATCGATTTTGAAGCTTTCGCGCAATTTAGAAGCCAGGCGCATGGCCAACAAAGAATGACCACCAAGGACAAAAAAGTTCCCGTTTGCTCCGACCTTCTCGACCTGCAAGACCTCAGCCCAGATGCCGGCAAGGATCATTTCGGTCCGGTTGCGCGGCGCGATGAAACTTTCCGCAGGCTTAACTGCCTGCAAGTTCGCCTTGCTCAGTAAGCGACGATCAATTTCGCCACCAGGAGTGAGCGGCAACTCCTCCATCAATATAAACGCCGCAGGGATCATGTATTCGGGCAGCCGCTCCTTTAGCGATTTCTGCAGCTCGCTTAATTTGACGTCCGCGGCTGCGACGACGTAGGCCACCAACTGCTTCTCTCCACCCGCTTGCTCTTGCACCACCACGACTGCTTCTCTCACGCGATTATTCCGGAGGAATATCGCTTCGATCTCGCCCAACTCAATTCGATGACCTCGGAGCTTCACTTGATGATCCGCGCGACCCAGAAACTCCAGGTTTCCATTTTCCAGATACCTCACCTTGACGCCCGTCCGGTACAGCCTCTTTCCTTCTTCGCCACTGAGACTGTCCGGAATGAACTTCTCCGCTGTCAGTTCCGGTCGCTGCCAGTAACCGCGTGCCAGTCCGCTGCCGCCGATGTAGAGTGCTCCGACAACTCCCACGGGCACGGGTTGCAGATCGTCGTCCAGCACATACACCTGAGTATTCGCTATCGGTCGCCCGAGGGTCACATGTTCACCGCTCCTGACCAGCGTGTATGTTGAGTACGTGGTGTCTTCGCTTGGACCATACAAGTTGTAAACTTTTTCTATCTCAGTGGTAGCATCGAAGACTTCGCCTGCCCAATGAATGAAAGCAGTCGCACTCGCATGCTCGATTGCGACGCCTTTGCTCGTCGACCCTGAGGTGTAGATCAGGTAGGCCAGTTGGTGTTCGCTCACCTCGATCCCAGGGTTACCCGCAGGCTCCGAGTCATGCTCCCACTCATCGACGAACATTAACCATATCCCACTCGCTTGCAGGTTCAGCGACTCGGCCAATTTTCGCGTGGTCAACAGCATCTTGAGATCGGCATCATCGATCATGAATTCCAATCGTTCCTGCGGGTGTTGAGGATCCAGCGGCACGTAACAGCCGCCCGCCTTCAGCACTCCCAACAATGCAACCACCATCACGGCAGAACGCTCGAGTAGAATCCCGACTCGATCTTCAGCACCAACTCTCACGCCAATGAGATGATGAGCCAGTTGATTGGCCCGCCGGTTCAGTTCGTCGTAGGTCCATTGCTGTTCCTCGCCGGCAAGAGCCACGGCGTTTGGTGTGCGCTCCACTTGCTCTCGAAACAACGAAACCAAAGTCCCGCCCGGGAAATTCCGTTCAGTCTTGTTCCAGTCGTGCAACAGCTCTCGCCGTTCTGTCTCCGATAGCATCGGCAAATCGCGGAGCCGTGCCGTTGGATGAGATGTCATGGCCTCGAGCAGGTTACGCATATGCTCGAGCATGCGCGCAATCGTCTCGGAAGCGAAAGCAGAAGAGTCGTAAATGATTTCCAGAGAGAGTTGCCGGCCCGGACTTACCAGGACGGCAATTGGATAGTTTGAGTTGTGGACCGAGTGTACATCGCGAACCGCCAATCTGCCGTTGGTTGACTCATCGCCCTTCGGATTCACCGGAGCACTTTCAAAAACATAGATGCTCTCAAATAAAGGCAGTCCGTTCTGAACGTCGCTTAGTTTCTGCACGCGCACCAGTGGGCTGTATTCAAACATCAGTAGATCAGTCGATCTCGCCTGAAGATCTTGTAACCATGCTGGCAACGTCATCTCCAAATGGAGTTGCACGCGCAGCGGCAGCGTGTTGAGAAATGGTCCAATGATGAGGTCAGCGCCTTCCAGGGAGAACGGTCGCCCTGAAACTGTCACACCGAAAACTACGTCGCGCTCTCCGCTGTAACGACCGAGGAGCAGGGCCCATGCGCCCTGCGTGACAGTGTTGAGTGTCACTTCCTGCTGCCGTGCCAGAGCTTGCAGGGCAGTGGACGTCTCAACCGACAAACTTATTTGCTGTGATTCGTAGATCTGCGCTGTCTCGGAGCGAGATGGTCGGGCTGTTCCGAATTGCGTGGGCGCCTCGAATCCCTTTAGCGCTTGCCGCCAAAAGGCATCCGCTTCACTAAGATCCTGTTCGTTAATCCACTTTACGTAATCACGGTAAGACGGCGCAGGTTCCATTTGGAGCGCTCTTCCGTCTGCGAAGGCTTCGTAAAACGACGAAAACTCCGTAAACAGTAAAACCTCCGACCACGTGTCCATCAGCAAGTGATGGACAGTCCAGATGAATTGAGAGGATTCGTCATCGAGCTCGATCAGCGTAAAACGCATTAGTGGGGGCACTGAAAAATCGAAGCCGCGCCTTCGATCTGTTACTAAATATTCCTGCAACCGCTCCCGCTGTTCCGACTTCGACTGGCCCCGCCAATCGAGTTGAGTAAACGAAATCTCGGCGTGGTCATAGAGCACCTGGACCGCGTCATCGACTTCCTTCCACTTGAAACCGGTGCGAAAGATGTCGTGTCTTTTTATTACTTCGTTCCACGCCCGCTCCCAGGCGAAGACGTTCGGCGAAGGATGGAGAACGAAATGCGTCTGCACCATGTAAACGCCGCTCTCAGGGCTGTAGAGGCTGTGAAAAAGAATGCCCTGCTGAATCGGTGAGAGCGGATAGATGTTGACTACGTTTGCCATCAGGATTTGCTATGCGGTGATACTGTGTTGCGGCGAAGCCGCAGCGACGGCGGCAGAGCGGACTTCCTCCTGCGTGCGGCCGGCATTTGCAGGAGGGGAAATTTTGGTCTCCAACTGGGCAATGGTCGGATGGCGGAAGAGTTGCACCGGGTGAAATGTAAAACCCAACTGCTTCGCTTTGAACGCGATCTGCACGGCCAGAATTGAATCGCCGCCCAGCGCAAAGAAGTTGTCATTCACTCCCACGTGTTCAAGGTTAAGGAACTCACACCAAATTTTGGTTAGCGCTCTCGCCGCCGGACTGATTTGTTCGTCATCACTCTCGACCTGAGAATCTCTCGACGGCAAAGGCAGAGCCTTGCGATCGATCTTGCCGTTTGGCGTAAGCCGCATTTGTTCCAGGACGATGATGTCTCTCGGCACCATGTACTCCGGCAGCTCACGCCTCAAATAAGTTCTGATCTCTTCCCTCGCCTTTTGCTTCAGCTCGCGGTCACCATTCTCTTCACCCAGCACCACGTACCCCAGCAGTCTTTTTTCTTCGCCCGTGCCCTGCACCACCACCACACTCTCTCTCACCAGCTCGTGTTGGCGTAGCACAGTTTCAACTTCTCCCAGCTCGATGCGAAATCCTTTGATCTTCACCTGCTCATCGGTTCTGCCCAGATACTCCATCTCACCATCGGCGCGCATCCGGCCCAGGTCACCACTGCGGTACAACCTCTTTCCGGGTTCAGTGCTAAACGGATCGGGCACAAATCGCTCAGCCGTCAAAGCGGTTTGGTTAAGATAACCGCGGGCCACCTGCTCGCCCCCGATGTAGATCTCTCCGATGACTCCCGCTGGTACTTGGTGCATGGCTTCGTCAAGGACGTACATCTGCATGTTGCCGAGAGGCCGGCCAATTGCGATCGAGCCATTACCTACCGATGCAGGTACTTCGTAAGTGCTGCAACCCACCACCGTTTCGGTTGGTCCATACTCATTGATCAAGCGAGTTTCTGGTGATTGTTGCTGCCAAACTGTGAGCAGATCGGCAGGCAGAGCTTCACCGCCAATAATCAACGCATTGACACGGCCAGACCGCGTACGTTCACCAAGCCAACTGCTTAACACTTGCAGATGTGATGGCGTGAGTTTTATCAGCGCGTAGAGTTGTTCAGGATCCGCCAAAGCATCGCAGAGACGCTCCAGTTCATCACCCTGACTCACCAGCTCGACTGTCCCTCCCGCAATCAGTGGCAGCAGCAAGCCCGTGATCGTCAAATCGAAGCTGAACGGCGAATGGACCAGGGTTCGACTCCCCTCGACCATCCGATAAGCCGTTCTGGCCCAACTCAGGTAATTGATCAGGCCACGATTTTCAATCATCACGCCTTTCGGATTGCCCGTTGAGCCGGAAGTGTAGATGACGTAGACGAGGTTTTCGGGATGCGCAATCGCGGGCGGATTCTCCGGACTGTCTCCATTGACCGGAAACACTTCCGTGTCCAGGCACCAAATCGGAAATTCAGATTCTGCCGGAAACGATCCGCGAAACTGGTTTTGCGTGATGACAGCCGAAACGGCAGCGTCTTCAAGAATGAACCGCAATCGTCGCGCAGGTGCCTGCACGTCAAGCGGCAGGTAGGCGGCGCCGGTCTTGAGCACGCCGAGCAGCGCAATCAACATCAGTGGCGAGCGCTCCAGGCAGAGCGCCACCTTGTTTTCAGGCCCGATGCCGTAACGGAGCAGATGATGCGCGACATTGTTGGCCGCTGCATTAAGTTGTGCGTAAGAGAACTGCTCCTCGCCGTAGACAAGCGCGAGCGCATCGGGAGTGCGTTCGACCTGGAGTTCGAAGAGTTGTTGGAACGAGTTATAAGCGGGAAACTCCTGCGCCGTTGCGTTATAGGCTGTCAGAGTTTGTCGTTCGTTCTCACCTAAAATCTCCCAGGTCCCCGCTGAGCCTTCAGGTTGGGCCAACATGCCGGCGAGCAGCGTTTGAAAGCGGGACGCGAGGCACTGAATACTCTTTTCATCGAATAGCTCCGAGTCGTAGTGGAACTCAGTTAAATAAGAATGATCGGCTCGGATGCACGAGAGCTTCACCTTGAAGCGGTCGATGCAGGCATATTGCCGGTGAATGGAAAACTTTGTGCCGTTGGTGAACGACTCCGTCGGATGCTCGTTAAACTCAAAGCAAACCGGAAAGAACGACAGTGACGAATCGTTCTTTAAAGCGCTACCCCAGGTAAACAGGTCTTGCCATTCGCATACTTCGTTTATCGCCGCGACTGTGCGTTGGAAGATCTGCTGCGATGTTGTCTCAGCATCGATCGTTGAAAGGATCGGCACGCTCGCCGTCAGTAAACCCAAAGCTTGTTCCAACTCAGGATAATTACGTCCGTTGCAGGCAAGGCCGATTTGGAGTGGCGATTGCCGGGTCAGGCGCCATAACAAGATCTGCCAACACGAGAGAAACAATGCCGGTAGCGGAGTTTCCTCACGACGCTCAAACGTTGCGATCTTGCGACTGAGCTCATCGGGCATTCTCATCGTGAAGACTTGCGGACGAAAATCGCTCTCGCTCGCAACACGTTTCTCAAACGGCAGCGCAATAGAGTCAGCTCCCGCAACGTATTGGTTGCGCCAGTATTCCCTGCCGGCCTGAGCGTCTTCGGACTCGAGCATCTCGTAATACCATTGCGAGACATCGGCGTACTGCAACGGCTGTTCGCCGGATTGCTCAACATTGTGGTAGTAACCGCTGAGCCGTTGGACCAGATTGCTGAGCGTCTGGCGATCAGCACAGAGCGCGGGCAGAGTGAGAATCAACTGGTGCTCCCAGAACGACAACTGGACCAATTGCGCGTGCAAGACGGAGCCACTCTCCAGATCAAACGGCGTCTGACGGCTGGTCTCGATTAGTCGTTGCAGCGCGAGCTCTTGTTCCTGTGCGCCCAGACCGCGAAGGTCACAGTCGCCGGCCCAGGCGATTTGCACGGGCGAAATCGTCTGCACCGTAACATTCATCTCCTGCCATTGGCGGAAGTTAGTGCGCAGGATTTCATTCTGCTCGACAATTCTGAGCAGACTTTCCTTCAACGTGCGGCGATCGAGTGGGCCCTCGATCATTACTACACACTGAGCCACGTAAGGCGTCCCTGCGTCTCTTTGGCCCAACGACCAGAGATGCTCTTGTTTCGGGGAGAGCCTGAATCCGTTGATCGATTCGCTCGTCATCTAAAACACTCCCGCAGGTTTCTGCACGTCGTTCCAACTAAGAGGATCGGCCATACCCACGACGACTTTGCGCGCACCGGTGTAAGGCGTACGGCTGTGCGCCACCAGCAGATTGTCAAGCATCAGCACGTCGCCGGTCTGCCAGGGAAAGCTGATGGTCTCTAAGCGATAAGCCGTCCGTAGTTCCTCCAGCACTTCCGGCTCGATCGGAGTGCCGTCACCGTAATAAGTATTGTTCGGCAGGTTCTCTTCACCCAACTCGCTCAGCAGCGCATCGCGCATGAGGGGATCTAAAGTCGAGTGATGAAAGAATGTCGCGTGATTAAACCAGGACCATTCGGCGGTGCGCGGATGCTGGACCACGGCCGGTCTAATCGCCTCTGTTCTCAACTGATCGCCGTCGCGCCACTCGTAATGGAGCTCATTTTGAATGCAATAGTCTTCGACCGCCTGCTTGTCGGTAGTCTGGAAAACAAACGACCAGCGCAATCCGAACTCAACGCCGTAATTGCGCACGTATTTCACCTGCTTCTCGATAAAACGTTCGCGTAATTCCGGAGAGAGACGTTGATAGACCTTGCGGGTGTTGACGATCGGAGTTTCACCACCTGCACTCGCGGGCACGAGACAGAAGAAAAAGATCTTGGTGGGCCAGTGGAGCTGGTATGAGTTTTCGTTGTGGGGAAAGATCGACTGGCTCGGGGAATACTCAGTAGACGTGTAGATTCTTCCGCTCACCTGACTGCGTGGCGACGATCGTTCCTTGTATTCAAGCATCTCCGTTGAAACGGAATGGATGAACCACTCAAACTCCGTGACGTCTTCAACTTTGAAACCGCGAAAGAGAATTGCTCCGTGTTTGGCCAGGTAGTCTTCGATCAGTCCGCGATTGTGCGCCGCCCAGACCGCGAGATTCAGCCCGTCGCTGCAAGGTTGGACCACTAACGGAAGCGATCCCCCGTTCAGAGGCTCAGCCGTGATCAAATCGGCGGAAGAGACACCGACAGCTCTTCTCTGCCCCGGCCGCAGTTCCTTCAAGCTTCTTCTTTGCATGGGAACCTTTGTGGGAAGCCTGCGAAGCAGGCGTAAGCATATAGCCTGGGGCGCAAGCCCCAGGATCAACGTTGTCCTGTTTTGCAGCCCGTGAATCGGGCGACAGTTCCAGCCACTTCAGGCTTTCGCCCGCTGATGCGGGCTCTTCAATAATTGGGATTCGCGTACCTGGGGCTTGCGCCCCAGGCTATATGCTTACGCCTGCTTCGCAGGCTGGGCATTGCTGGCTTATGCTTACGCCTGCTTCGCAGGCTTGGCTATTGCTGGCTGACTGCTTGTCGTCTGGCAGTTCTGAGGGTTTCCTTGCGACTGCCGCGGAAGGCGTTTTCGCGAGCGAGCAGATCCTGGCGCACCGTTTCATCTACCAGCGTCATTAGATCTCCAATAACGGCGTCACCGGTCTCCGAAATCCTCGCCAACAGGAGCTCATAAACAGTGATCCAGATTTTGCTTCTCGCTGAGGTGAACAGATCCGAGTTGTAAACACACTCAACGTAGAGTTTGCTCGACGTCTCAACGACATTCCACGAGAGATCGAAAGTGGCAAAGACTTTGGAGTTCTCCAGGATCTCCGTTCTCAAACCGATGAGCTCCATTTTGGACCCCACACGATCCATGTTGAACGAAACGGACACCAACGGATGGCGGCTCGGATCTCTGATAAGTCGCAAGTCTCTTACCAATCGATAGAGCGGATAATTCTGATGATCGTAAGCATCAAGCACATTCCGGCGGATCGACCTCAGATATTCACCAAACGATTGATTTGGATCAATCTCACTGCGAATCGGCAACGTGTTGATGCAATAGCCGATGAGATTTTGACCTCCCATCTGCGACTGACCGGCGGCCGGCGTACCGACGACTATCTTCCTGGACTCGCCCTGCCTATGGACCATGATCATGAAGGCGGAGAGCAACAGCGTAAACATCGTGCAACCATGCTCCGCAGACCTCGTTTTGAGTTTGCCCAGCAGTGAGCTATCGAGCATCAGCCGTTCCAGTTTTCCGTTATGAGTTTGCAGGCCTGGTCGCGGAAAGTCGGTGGTGAGATCGACTACGGGAACGTCATCCGCGAATTGCGACAGCCAGTATCTGCGAGAGTGATCCATCTCAACGCTGTTCTGATTCTGTGCCTGCCAGTTGACGTACTCGCTGATCTGCGCCGCCGGAGGCAACAAGCAGCGCACTCCTTGCCGCGCCGCGTTGTAGTAAGCGCAGAGCTCGGAAACAATGAAGTCGAACGACAAACCGTCGCAGGCGATGTGATGAGTGGTGATGCTGAGCAGGTGGTCTTGTTCGTCGAGTTTTGCAATGCGCAGATTCACAACCGGCCCGTTCTCCAGATCAAAAACTCGTCCCGCTTCTTCTTCGAGAAACGCCGCCACTCGATTTTCACGCTCGTTACCCTGGAGAGCAGAAAAATCTTCCCGCGGTATTTCCACTATCAATCTGTCATAGATGCGCTGGTGATTATCTTCCAGGTTAAATGTCGAACGCAGTGCTTCGTGCCGCTGAACAACTACTTCAAAAGCATCAAGCATCAAGATGGGATCGAAGGGTCCATGCAGTCGCAGCGTCAACGACTCATTGTACGCTCGCATGGCGTCGTCTCCGGTTTTCATCAGTGCGAGCAATCCCTTTTGCGCTTCTGTTAGAGCGACTGTTCGAAAATTTCCGGAAGTGCCGGCTTTCCACGCTGTAGGCTCGGACGGCTGAGCGTATGCAGGCTGTCTCGAAATAAAACCTGCGTCCTGCAATTCCTTCACTGTTTCCGCGACAGCGTTGACGATCGTTGCGATATCTCGATCCGTGTGGGCGGTTGAAAGAAAACCCGAACGGTCACCGATGAAAATTCCCTTCTCCAGTAAATGAGCTACAAAAAGATTCGTATAGCTAAAGTCCCGCGGCACCAGGAAACGAAAGAGCGAACCAAAATGGCTGATTCGGAACGGCGCCTTGAGCCGGGTAAACTCGGCCACAATAGCTTCCGCAAAGCGAGCTGTCTGTTCGTTCAACTGCCGCTGCAAGGTTGGACCACTCGCTTTGAGATGAGTCAGAACGGCCCTGGCCGCGGCCATCGCTAATGGATGCTTACAAAAAGTGCCGGCGAAGAATGTCTGGTTCGCAGTTGGATAAGAATCGTCGCCGTAGCGCCACATCCCACCGTCAACTGCGTCCATGAATCGCGCTTTACCTGCTACGACGCCGATGGGCATACCGCCGCCAATGACCTTGCCATAGGTGGTCAGGTCAGCTTGCACATCGAACCAGGCCTGCGCTCCGCCCGGATGAATACGAAAGCCGGTGATCATCTCGTCGAAGATCAACGCTGTGCCTTCGTAAGCCGTCAGCCGCCGCAATCGATGGAGAAAGTCTCCCGGTTGCACATCGGGACTACTGCTCTGCACCGGCTCGACCAACACAGCGGCGAACTCTGACATTCGCGATTCCAGGTACTCCAGCGATTGCGGGCTATCGTAAGGCAGCAGGAAAACGCCTTCTAATTTATGTGCTGGAATTCCCAGCGCCGCTGGCACCGACTTCCACGACCCGGAATCACGTCCGCGCACCAGGACTTCGTCGTCAATACCGTGATAAGAACCGGCAAATAACGCAATCTTCGAGCGTCCTGTAACGGTGCGCGCCAATCGCAATGCCGCCATCACGGCCTCGGAACCGGTGTTACAAAAAGTTACGCGTTCTGCTCCGGTCAATTCGCAGATCAACTCGGCGACTTCACCCGCAAGATCTGATTGAGGACCAATGTGTATGCCGTTTTCCAGTTGCTCATGCAGCGCCTCAGTGACGAAGCTCGGCGCATGTCCAAAGAGATTGACGCCGAATCCCATCATCACGTCGATATATTCGTTGCCATCTTCATCCCAGATTCTCGATCCGGCCGAACGTCGCCCAACTATTGGATACACGATCTCTTTCCACAAGCGGCTAAAACCAGCGGAGACTCTCGTGTCAGCAAGCACGGAACGAAAGGACTGAGTAAGCTCCTTAGAGTTGCGAGTGCGAGCTGTAAAGCGAGGGATAAACTCTTCCAAATATGACTGCTGAGTTGGCGTCAGGCTGGTGGTGGTGCTTTTTGTATTCACCGGCCGCCATGGTCCAAATTGAGTGGGTGGTTTGACCTTCGTTGCAGCAGATATCGGAGGTTGGTCACGCGGCTCACGCAAGTCACGCGAGTCACGCGAGTCACGCAAGTCACGCAAGTCACGCGACGAGTCACGCGAGTCACGTGGGTCACGTGGGTCACGTGGGTCACGCGGGTCACGTAGGTCACGTGGGTCAGGCGGGTCAGGCGGATCAGGCGGATCAGGCGGGGCGAATGACCGGCCTGACCGAACTCTTTCAGCCGCAGAGAACGTCCTTGCTGGTATTTTCATGCACGACGTTCCCGGACGCCGCGTATCGCAGTACGACCCGTGACCCATTTGGCTTCGGGCTACCGCTGTAACCGTTTGCCTTGCTCTCATTTGTCCGAGAGGCAGAAGACTATCGAGACACGCAGCCACTGCTTCGATCGTCGGATAATCTTCAATCAACAATCTAAAAGCCATGTTGATGTCAAAGCGGTCCTTGATGGCCTGGCTGAGTTGGATCAGCATTAGTGAATCAAACCCCAGCTCGAAGAATGAGGTGCCCGGCGGCAATGCCGCTGCGTTGACTCCCGATTTCTCCGTGATGATTGATTGCAACCCGGCGATAACACTTGCGTAGCGATTACCTCGCATCACAGACTCCTCTACAGGTGCAGCGGTCGGTTACCCGTTCTCCTGTTGCTTTTGCTCGACATTCACCGATTCATTGCCATTTGATTGAGTCCTGGGGCGGCGGTACTGGATCCAGAAACGTTGGCGATCGAATGCGTACGTTGGTAATGAAACGCGCCGCAGCTTGCGCGGCTCGACCACTTCGCTTGCTGTCCGCGTCAGCGCTTCCTCAAAACTCCAATCTCTTAACCTGGTCCAGTCAACCTCTGCTCCGTACGTCCACAACTGTGCGACGCTGCGCAACAGATCCGGCAACTCCTGATCGCCGGCCCGGCCAAGCATGCTTACCACTTCGTGTCGTTTTTGACTGTCTCCTTGCAGCAGCGTCTGTCGCACGAGCCGTCCCAGCGCGCCTCCAGGTCCTACTTCCACCCAGATCCAGTTTCCGGTGGCCGCGATCGTGCTCACGCCCGCACTGAACTGCACCGGCTCACGCATGTGCCGCAGCCAATGGTGTGGGCTTTGCACTTGCTCGGCCTGCGACCACCCGCCGCTGCGATTGGATACGAACGGCACGTTCAATTTGCCTTTCACGGCTTGCGCTAACACTCGCTCATAAACCGGCAACACTGGTTCCACCATTGCTGTGTGAAAAGCGTGTGAAGTAGGCAGTCGCTTAGTTTGAATCTGGCGCAGCTCCAGTTGACGCTCCAGTTCCGCAATCGCTGCTTCAGAGCCGCCCACAACGCAGCGTTGTGGCGCATTGATCGCCGTTAACCAAAGTTGCTCAGATCCGTCGTTGATTGCGGCGAGCTCCTGGCGCAGTTGATCTGGTCCAAGACTCACGGCGAGCATTACGCCACGCGGTAACTCCTGCATCAAACGCCCGCGTTCTGCCACCAGCCGAATGCCGGTCTCCAGGTCGAAAACTCCGCTCAAACAGGCGGCAACATATTCACCCAAACTGTGACCGATCATTGCAGCAGGTTTAATTCCCCACTGCTCCAGTTGCCTCGCCAGCGCACACTCGACGGTAAAAAGAGCGGTTTGTGTGACGACCGTTTCGTTCAACTGCTGTTGTGACGCGTTTTCACGACCCGGTTCGGGATACAGTATTTCCCTTAAATCGAACCGCAACGTCGATTGCACCACTGCCGCGCACTCGTCGATAACTTTGCGATACTCTTCACCCGCGTCGTAGAGACTACGGCCCATGTTCACGTACTGAGCGCCCTGGCCGGGAAACATGAAAACCAAACCCTGATTTGCGGGTAACTGCGCACCTGTAACTGCTCGTGCAACGTCCTCGCCACGTAACGCGGCTACGGCCTCTGCGCGATCGCGACAAACGACCGCAGCCCTCTGTGCAAACATCCGCCGTCCAACTTGCAGCGTGTATGCAATGTCAGCCAGGTTCTGCGCGGGATGCTGTTCGATGTGTTCCGCTAACTGTTGTTTAGCTGCCTGCACAGAAGTCGCAGTGCGCGCGCTCAACACCAGTACTTGCCAGTCGTTTACCGGTGCTGCTTCTGAACTACTTACGAGCGGCGCTTCTTCAACAATTACGTGTGCGTTAGTGCCACCAATTCCAAATGAGCTGACACCCGCGCGACGCGGTTCACTTGCCTTCCGCTCCCAACGACTCAAGCGTGCGTTGACGAAAAATGGGCTCTGCTCAAAATCGATTTCGGGATTTGGGCTCTCATAGTGCAAACTCGGCGGCAACTCTTCGTTCTCGAGCGCCAGGACCGTTTTGATCAGACCGGTAACACCCGCGGCGGTATCGAGATGTCCGATATTGCTTTTCACAGAACCAATCGCACAGAACTGCTTTCGATCCGTTTGCGCGCGAAACGCCTGCGTTAACGCCGCAATTTCAATTGGATCGCCCAGCGACGTAGCAGTGCCATGGGCTTCGATATAAGAGATGGTATCGGGATGAACGCCGGCCATGGCCTGTGCTTCGGTGATCACGGCGGCTTGTCCCTGGATGCTTGGAGCGGTGTAACCGACCTTCATTGCACCGTCGTTATTGATGGCCGACCCTTTAATTACCGCGCGAATTGAATCACCGTCAGCCAGTGCGGCGCTTAATGGCTTGAGCAAAACGAGTCCGACCCCACTGCCCCCCAACGTTCCGGCAGCGCGTGCGTCAAATGGACGGCAATGTCCATCAGGCGACATGATTCCGCCTTCCTGATAGAGGTAGCCCGCCTTCAACGGCAGCACGACAACTGAGCCGCCTGCCAAAGCCATCGAGCACTCACCATTGAGCAAACTCTGGCAAGCAAGATGCACGGCCACCAGCGAAGTCGAGCAAGCAGTCTGCACTGTCAGGCTCGGTCCTTTTAAATCGAGCTTATAGGAGAGCAAAGTGGCGACGTGGTCCCGGTCGTTATTGATCGTGGTTTGAAGACTGCCGAAGGATTTGATCTTGTCCGGGTTTGAGACGAGGTTGTTTTCGTAATAGTAGTTGAAACCGGCGCCGACAAACACACCGATCGGATTTTCACAGGTTTTGGGATCGTAACCCGCTGCTTCGATGACCTGCCAGGCACATTCCAGGAGCAATCGCTGTTGTGGATCCATCATCTCCGCTTCTCGCGGTTGCACGCCAAAAAACGTCGCGTCGAACAGGTCGATATGGTCCAGGATCGGCCTCGCTCTGACGTAGTTTGGTTGCCTTACAACTTC
This sequence comes from uncultured Acidobacteriota bacterium, assembly GCA_963826255.1. GTDB lineage: Bacteria > Acidobacteriota > Blastocatellia > Pyrinomonadales > Pyrinomonadaceae > PSRF01. The sequence goes on along the minus strand of CAWGWK010000002.1, from coordinate 850,852 downwards.
TTCCGAGATCAGTTCGGCCAGGACCTCCTCAAGCGTGAACTGAGAGACCGATTCTCGGCCCTCTCTTAAGTTGCGCCAGAATTCTTCCACACTGCTCGCCTGTGGGAAGCGACCACTCATGCCGATGATGGCGATGCTTTCCTCATGCGCCTGGGAAACCACACTCATACCGCCTCCTTAAACACCTCTGTGTGATCGATACTTCTGCCGGCGCGCGCGCTGTTGTTGACTCGTCTCGCGCCTGTTCGCGGCACGCTTTTGAGACTTCTGAAGTGACTCGGGCGAATCCCCGTTTTGCTCTCCGCTCAGAAATTCGGCAAGCGTCGAGATGGTCGGATACTTGAACATCTCGACCAGCGAAATTTCCTTGCCAGAATGCTGTTTCAGTTTCAGGTTCACTTTCATCAGCAAGAGCGAGTGGCCACCGAGATCAAAGAAGTTATCGTCTCTGCCGATCTCTTCGACGTAAAGCACTTCCCGCCAAAGCCCGGCGATGAGCTGTTCCAACTCATTCTGCGGTGGCGTGAGGGCAGCTTTGGATTGCGATGGCGTCTCGGGTGGGCTCGACAAAGCTTGCAGGTCGATTTTGCCGCTTGGCGTTCTGGGCCATTCATCGAGCACGATGAAATCCGCCGGCACCATGTAATCGGGCAACTGCTCCTGGAGAAACTGGCGCAGCTCAGCGACAGATGGACGCTGATTGAGTTTCGGTACGACGTAGGCGAGTAATCGTTCGTGATCAGATCTCAGACGATTTGCCAGCAGCTCGCGCTGGCGCGGCGATAAAGCGGCAACTGCCTGTTCGAAATCAACCGTCTCCGGCATTGTTTCTTTCCGATCAGTTTTTATCTGCGTTCAGCTGTGGCAAAAGAAAGGGCTCCGCTCTCGGCGGCGTAGCTGGCTTGCAGCCTCGAAAAGACTTTCGTTGAGTCCACTGCGGTATCGCCGAGACCCGCTATAACTACATCACGACAGGTTTCGAGAAAGTCGTTCACATATCTGAAGCTGAATCCACGACCCAACAGATAAAAGATCGTTTCGAAACTGAACCCATTCTGCGGCACGTAAAGTGAGCTTTTGACTTCTCGGAGCATGCGATCCACGTTGTCGCACGCCTGTACCCAATTCATCGTCTTATGCTTCCAGGTGTATCCGGCGCCCTGGAGGTCGAATTCTTTTGCTCTCTTGTGGATCGGAGTGCTGTCGTCATAGAACCAGATCTGCGTTGAATAAAAGCTCGGTGCAGTATCCGCAACGAGCGAGATCGTATTCGCAAGACCCGTTTCTCCGTCACCCGGAAAGCCGATAAAGAAGAGTGCCCACGTCATGATGCCCGCATCTTCAAGCCAGCGAATCGCCTTCCGGTATTTTTCGGGCGAGGCGAACTTATTCATGATCTGGAGCACTTCCTGGTCCCCGGATTCAATGCCCAGCAACGCGCCCACACAACCACTCTCCGCAGCCAGTTGCACGGCCTCGAAATCCATGTTTCCGCAACGCAAATACGACAGCCATCTGAATCGAAAACGGTTCTTAATCATCATTCGGCATAGTTCTTTGAAGCGCGGTAAGGGCACGTTAAAGGTGTCGTCGATGAAATAGACGAACTCAACACCGATATCCGAGAGTCGTCGTAAATCAGCTTCAACCTGAGAAACATCGGCCAGGCGGTGGTCGCCCGCGCGGACCGGATAGCTGCAAAACGAGCAGGCAAAAGGACAACTGATCGCAGTTCGCATCATCGAAAACGGCTGCAACGCGGTCCGATCAAACAGCGAATACTCAACCCTGTTTTCATCGATCGGGTTATCTTCGGGTTGTCGTTTTGTCCGGCACGATTGACCGTCGGAAAAAATCAAGAGGTTAGGGATTGACTGGAGATCCTCAAGCGACGAACCCGACTTCAGCGCCGTAACGATCTGAGCCAGAGCAGCTTCCCCTTGGCTGTCGATCACATACACGTCTGCGCCGATGTCGTCGAGTATCATTTGCAATGCGTCTGACAACTCGCCTCGCTCCAGGTGCGAAGGATATGGCCCACCGATGATGATCTTTGTGTCGGGTGATCGCTCGCGGATGAAAGAAACAATCTCCTTCATTGGAGTCGGCTCGAAATAGAACGTGGTGGTGATGGCGACAGTGAGAGGTTCATCTTGCAACAGTTCATTCAGTTTCGATTTGCCTTTCTGAAACTCGCCGACAAGAACGCTACTGGCTCCGCTTCGCGCCAGAGAACTCGCCAGGTGCAGCGACGCCAAACCAAGCGGATCGAATGGAGTCAGTTCCTCGGCTCCGGGATCCACCTGTTTACGTACCGAATTGAACAGGTCCATGTAGGAGATGCGCCGGCCATCCAGTAAGAGAGAGTTTATTTGGGCATTGCGGTAGGCGCCGTTGAATCGGGCCATCGATTTTGATTCCGCAATATAGTCCTGAAAATTTCCGGTATTGTGGCCGATGATGACGCAATCAATCCTGTTCATAACGTCTCCCTGAATTTCTCTTGTGAGAAGAACTTCAAATCAGAGCGATCTCGTTTAAGAGATTAAGGGCGGTCTCTTGCTCGAGGACTGCAAGCTGTTGCGCGAGAGTTTGGATTTCGTTGTGCCCGTTTCCCTGGTTGATTAACAACACCGCCGCATCGCGAACGTCAGGATGTTGGGCCAGCACCGATTCGATCTCACCGAGCTCGATCCGGAAACCACGGAACTTGATCTGGTGATCGGTGCGTCCGATTAATTCGATATTTCCGTCAGACAGATAACGCGCCAGATCGCCTGTTCGATAGAGCCGCGATCCTGGAGTGTCGCCGAAAGGATTCGGAATGAATTTTTCCGCCGTCAGCGAAGGTTTATTGAGATAGCCTCTGGCCAGCAGATCACCACCGACGCATAACTCTCCCGGAACTCCCAACGGCGCCAGTTGCAGATTCGGATCGAGTAAATAGATCTTCGCATTTGCGATCGGCCGGCCCACCGGCACTGAGCGCTGGGTGTTTTCAGTTGGCTGGTTCGGACAAAAATAAGTCGAGGTGGTGATCGTCGTCTCAGTTAATCCGTAAGCATTGATGAGTTGCGGTTTGTCTATCGGCAGATTGTGCCATTCCGTTAATTTCTCCGGCGCGACCTTTTCACTCCCAACCACAATCAGTCGCAGTGCCGGCGGCAGTCGCATCCCGGTGTGTGAGAACTCGTCTACTAACTCGTGCCAGTAGGAACTCGGTAGATTCGCAACCGTCACCCCTTCGCGCTCGATGAACTGCATGAGATCGCCGGGCGACAGCAATTCATCAGGACGTAACACAACGCGTGCGCCGGCCAACAAACTCGGGAACAACTCTTCAGCCGCGACGTCAAAGCCAATCGCAGAAAACTGCAACGCGCGATCGCTCGAATTCAAGTCATAACGCTTAATCACAGCCAGGCTGTGATTGACGAGCGAGCCATGCCGAACCTGAACGCCTTTCGGTTTGCCGGTCGAGCCGGAAGTGTAGAGCACGTACGCCAGGTTCTTAGTATCCGGGACAATCGCTGGATCTGCATCGTCCTCGTCTTTGAGCTTGACGGCCTCCTCGTCCAATCTCAGCGTCACGACGTCGCCGCGTACGAAGTTGAGATCCGAGCGAGCATCAGTAACCAGTACAGCCGCACGCGAATCCTCGAGCATGAAGCTCAATCGGGACGCTGCGTTCGAAGGATCGAGCGGCAAGTAGGCAGCACCCGACTTCAAGACGCCCAAAAATGCGATTACCATCTCCACCGATCGATTCATGTAGATGGCGACTACCGATTCGAATCCTATACCTGCACGCCGCAAGCGATGGGCCAACTGATTCGCCCGTCGATTCAGTTGATCAAAGGTGATTTGTCGTTCGGGTCCAGTGATAGCCACAACCTGCGGCGATCGTCTCACCGCCGGCGTGAACAACTGTGGCAGGCACGCATCTGTTGGATAGTCAGCCTCTGTTTCGTTCCATTCCTGCACCAATTGGCGATGCTCTTCCGCGCTGACCAACGGCAAAGACCCGACGCGCATGTCAGGATCGCTGACGATTGCTTCAAATAAGCGCTGGAAGTTGCGGAGCATCCGCGCGACTGTGACATCCTCAAAAATGTCGGTGTTGTATTCGAGCACCCCTACCAATTCCTGCCCGCGATCCTCCATGTTGAGAGTTAAATCGAATTGTGAAGATTGGCTTCCCATTGACATTCCCACCAGGGACCACTGTGACGAGGCTCGCAACGATGGCGACGGGGTTTGCAAAGTGAACGCGACTTGAAAAATCGGCGTGTGCCGAGGATCTCGTTCCGGGCACAACTCTTCCACCAGTTGTTCGAACGGCAGATCCTGATGCGTGTAAGCGTCGAGACATGTTTCGCGCACCGATCTCAGCAACTGGCGAAAACTCATCTGGTCTGAAACTTTCGACCTCAGGGCGAGAGTGTTGAGGAAGAAGCCTATCAAATCTTCGAGCTCATACTGGTCGCGGTTGGCGATTGGCGTGCCGATCAGGATGTCCGTCTGTCGTGAGTAACGATAGAGCAGGGTCTTGAAGGCAGCGAGCACAGTCATGAAGAGTGTCGCGTCTTCGGCACGCGCCAGTTGCCTGAGTTTCGCCGTCAAGGGTTCCGGCAACCGGAAGATCTGATTGTTGCCGCGAAACGACAGCGCCTGGGGCCGCGGGCGATCGGTAGGCATTAGCAACAGCGGCGGCGCATCGGCGAGATGGTTTTTCCAGTAGGCAAGCTGCGATTGCAACACCGGTTTTTGTAGCCATTCTCGCTGGCCCAAAGTGAAATCAAGATACTGGGCCGGCAATTCGGGAAATGGTGATGGTCCGTCGCTGGCGATAGCTTCGTAATTCGCCTTTAGCTCCTTGAGGAAAATCGGTATCGACCAACCATCGAAAATGATGTGATGAAAAATAACCTGCAGAATGAACTTGTCGTCGTGGAGTTGGACCAGGAACGAGCGCCAGCACGGTCCATTACTAAGATCGAATGGTTGTGTGAACTCTTCCCTGATTAAGCTTGTTGCCGCGTTCTCGCGTTCACCTTCCAATAAATCGCGCAAGTCTGTAGTTCTCAGGCTGACCTCGGCGGATGTTGTTACAGACTGAATCGGTTGGCCACCTCGCAGTTTGAACGTGGTTCGTAGAATCTCGTGACGCCGCGCAATCTCTGCAAGAGTTTTTTCCAGGATCTGCACGTTGACAGGCAAGTTGATTCGAATTGTCAGAGGAACGTGGTAAGCAGTCGTTTCCGGATACATCTGGTGCAGGAACCACAGCCGCTGTTGCGCAAAGGAGAGCATTCCTGATTCGGCCATGCGCCGCGAAAAATCCGCTCCGGTGCGCTGTTCCTGGGCTGGACGAATCTCGCGCAGTTTTGCGAGCAGACGTTCACGCTGGTTAGGCGACAGATCACGAACTTGACTGCTGATATCGCTCATCGTACCTCTTTAGGAGAAGAACTCTCGCGCAAAGGCGCAAAGGCGCAAAGCGCTACCGCGTTTCTAAGGGTTTTCTTTGCGCCTTTGCGCGAGAAATGTTTTCGCACACTAGTCTGCTAATTGCCGCACTTCGGTGATCAGTTGGGCGAGGGTGGCGCTGTCGACCTGTTCTAAGCGCCGCTGCACAATGATCTCGGCAAGGTCGGCAATGGTTGGTGAGGTGAAAAACGTTCGTATCGAAAGGTCTTCGTGAAATCTCTTGCGAATGCGGGAAATCACTTGAGTGCCGAGCAGTGAATGGCCGCCTAACTCGAAGAAGCTATCGTAGATGCCAATCATCTCGATCCCGAGTACTTCCTGCCAGATCTCCGCAATTCCCTGTTCGGTCTCGCCGCGTGGAGCAACGAAGGCATTGCGCAACCCGGGTCGCGGATGACTCGTTAACTTTGCAACAGCAGCAGCGGTACCATTGCTCGACGGCAGCTCGCGCTTGATCCATCTCTCGAGCCGGGTTTGCAGATCGCCGACGGAGATAACCACCTGGTTCAGCGCGCCTGCCGAAAGAATTGCCTGAAACGCGGCGGTTGCCTGTGCCGGTGTCATGTTCAGATCCGATTGAGTTGACTTGAAGTCGATCGTTTGAACTTCATCTTCACGGACAAGCCAGGTATCCCAATCCTCGCTGACCCAGGGCGTCCGGCCCATGCGATTGTGCTTGCGCACGAAAGCGTCAACGAAAGCGTTGGCCGCGGCGTAAGCGGTAAACCCCAAACCTCCCAAAACAGATGCCAACGATGAGAAGAGAATGCAGAAGTCGAGCTCGATTCCGTCCAGAACTTCCTCTAAAACGTAAAGCCCATGTCCCTTGGCTTCGAAGTTTGGTTCGCATTGAGCTTTAGTAGTTTCCGGCACTGGACTGAAGGAAGCGTCGCCAAGCGATCCGGCCAGATAAATTACGCCGTTGAGTGCGCCGAATTGTTGCAAGGTCTTATCAACGACCGCACGCATCTCATCGCGATCGCTAACGTTGGCCTTGAACGCGCACACATCAGCCCCCAGCGCTTCCAGATCCAGCAATCTCTTAATGCGTGATGCAGTCAGTGTTTCACTCCGCTCGTTCAGCCACTCTTCCCACGTATCGCGCGGCGGAAGTCCGGTACGGCCCGTCAACACCAGCCCGATGTTCGACTGCTTTGCGAGATATTCCGCGAGCGTCAGACCGATCCGGCCGAGTCCCCCGACGAGCAAATACGTTCCGCCTTCGCGCAGTCGCGTGGGACCATGGTCTGGTTTCAGTCGTACGGGTTCGTATTGCTGTGTCCAACGATAACCACCACGATGCGCGATCGTTTCGCCACTGCGTGTGTCCTGCACCTCGAGAATCATTTGCCGCGCGAGCTTTTCCGTGTCCCCGGCAGCGTAGGAATTAATCACCACATCGATACTCCGGCAAGTGATCTCCGGATATTCCTGCGGAATGACTTTGCATGGTCCAAGCAGGGTGGCGTTCTCAGGCATTAGTGTTTCGTCACCGGTAACTTCCTGCATCTGGTTGGAAATCACCGCAATCTGGAGACGTTCGCTGCCGCACTGTCCAAGGGCCTGGGCCAGATAAAGCACACTGTAAAATCCCGCTGCTTGTGCCCGTTCAAAAAGTTCGCGGCCGGCTAACGACTCGCTATCAGTGTCCAATGACCAAAGGTGAATGATGTGCGTTGGACTCCAACTCGTTTCTTGAAGTCTGCGGAGAAGAGTTTCATAGTCGCCGGGCCGCGTTTGATTGATCGTGTAACTGGGAGCCGGCTGTGAAGAAAAACTCTTACCGCAAGTTACAGTGACGACCTCGTGTCCATCACTGTCGAGTAGCGCTGCGATTCGTGAGCCGAGCCCGCCCTGGTCAACGAAGATCAGCCATCGCTGTTTTTCATGGCGCCTGCCGCTGCTCGCCAAAGACGAAAGCGGAACTGTTCGCTTCCAGGAAGGCAGATAAAACCAACTCTCGATGTCGTGTTTCTTCTCGAAATGAACCGAGGCTTTCGTCTGATCGCCGTTGGACTGAGGCAGCCAATAGTAGCGGCGATCGAAGTTGTATGTAGGTAGCGAGATTCTGCGGAGCTGTTTATTACGATGTACCGCTGCCCAGTCTGGGGCTACTCCGGCGAGCCAGAGTTTTGCCAGCGTGCCTGATAAGAAGAAGTTGTCCGAATGCTGCTCGTAGGAGTTTCTGATCGTGGGCAATGCGACCTGTTCTTCGTTAGCGTTCTGTGGTCGGTCTTGTAGTGCGAGGCTCGTCAGCGATTGCCCGGGACCAACTTCGAGCATGATGCGCCGCGGCTCTTTCCAGAGCTCGGTTAGACCACCAGCAAACCTGACGGTTTGACACATGTGTTTGGCCCAATACTTTGGATCCTGAACTTCTGCCGTGATCCAGGTGCCAGTGACATTAGAGATGTAAGGAATAGCCGGCGCATTCAATTTAACTCTGCTCACGAGCGAAGTGAACTGGCTTGCAATGGGCGAGAGCAACTGCGAGTGGAAGGGATGGCTCGTGGGTAACCTGCGACACGCGAGACCTTTGCTCAGCAGTTTCTGTTCGCACTCGTCAACAGCTTCGTTTGAGCCGGCGAGAACACAAAGCGCGGAGCCATTGACGGCCGCCACCCAGAGTTGTTCAGATAAATAATTCCCAACTTCGCCTTCTGAAAGTGGAACTGCAAGAAGTGCTCCGGTTGGAAGTGTCTGGATCAGTTGGGCACGCCTGGCAACGAGAAACAATGCGTCCTCGAGTGAGAATACTCCAGCGAGACACGCAGCCACATACTCGCCAATACTGTAGCCCATCATTGCCTGCGGCTTGATTCCCCACTGCATCAAGAGTCTCGCCATCGCATACTCGATGACGAAAACTGCCGGTTGCGCAATGAAGGTCTCGTTGAGCTGTTTACTTTGCGCGTCGTCTTCCCTGCCGCCACGATTCAGCATTCGTCTTAGATCCAGGCCTGGCGAAGAATGCGTCTGAGTCGTTGGTTGAGACGCATAAAAGACCTTGCGAAGATCACTTCCAAGATATTCCTTCAGGACCTCGCAACATCGATCCACCTCGTTACGGAAAGTTTCTTCAGCGGCGTAGATCCCTGCCGCCATATTCACATAGTGATCGCCTATGCCCGGGAACAGGAAAGCAACCGGACGTTCAACGGGCTCGCACACACTCTGCAATAGGGCACGCGGATCGTCAGACTGCAATGCGGCCGCCGCGTCCGAAGAAGAACGACAAACAACTGCGGCGCGATGCGCAAAATCGTGGCGGCCAACTTGAAGTGTGTAAGCCACGTCAGCGAGTTCCTGCTCCGGACTCTCGGTGAGATGTATGGCCAGTCGCTGCTTAGCCTGGGCTAACGAATCCGCGGAGCGAGCGCTCAGCAGGAGTACGTGCCAATCGTCCGCAGTCTTTTCCCGCACGACGGCAGGAGCTTCTTCCAGGACCAGGTGTGCATTCGTTCCTCCCATGCCGAAGGAACTCACGCCTGCCCGGCGCGGCTCACCTTCCCGGCGCGACCATTCTCGCAACTGAGCGTTCACATAAAACGGGCTCTGCGCGAAATCTATTTCCGGATTTGGTTGCTCGTAGTTCAGACTGGGCGGCAACTCTCCGTGCTGCAGTGCCAACACGGTCTTGATCAATCCCGCCACTCCGGCGGCTGTGTCGAGGTGGCCGATATTGCTCTTTACCGATCCGATTGCACAAAACTGTCGCGCGTTCGTTTGCGCCTGAAAGGCTTGTGTTAACGCCGCAATCTCGATCGGATCGCCAAGCGTGGTGGCTGTGCCGTGAGTTTCTATGTAAGAGATCGACTCAGGATGAACACCAGCGACCGCCTGTGCTTCGGCGATCACAGCGGCTTGTCCTTCGATACTCGGAGCGGTGTAGCCAACTTTCAGGGACCCATCATTATTGATTGCAGATCCTTTGATCACCGCGCGAATTGAGTCACCGTCGGCGAGCGCATCACTCAGGCGCTTTAGCAACACCAGGCCGGCGCCACTGCCTCCGACAATTCCAGCGGCCTGCGCGTCGAATGGACGGCAGTGACCGTCCGGCGAAGTCAATCCTCCGTCCTGCGGGAGATAGCCGGTGCGCTGAGGCAGAACAATCGCGACGCCGCCAGCCAGGGCCATCGAACACTCACCGTTAAGCAAACTCTGACAGGCCAGGTGAACCGCAACTAACGAAGTAGAGCAGGCAGTTTGCACTGTCAGGCTAGGTCCTTTTAATCCGAGCTTGTACGAGACTCGCGTAGTAAGAAAGTCTTTATCGTTGAGAAGTTTTGTTTGAAACCCGCCGACCGAGCGATACAATTCGCGATTCGAAATGAGCTGAAACATGTACGTATTCGTTCCCGCGCCCGCGAACATCCCGATCGGCAACGGGTAGGAGCTCGAATCGTAACCTGCATCTTCGAGAGCCTCCCACGCACACTCCAAAAACATTCGCTGCTGCGGATCCATCGCCTCGGCTTCCCGCGGTGGAAGGCCAAAAAATTCGGCGTCGAAATACTCCAGATCTTTCAGTTCGGTTCCCCTTCGCACGTACCTGTCTTGCCTTAGCAACTCCTCGCTAACTCCCGCGGCAAGCAGCTCGTCTTCGCTAAACTCTCGCATCGATTCGACGCCATTACGCAAGTTCAGCCAGAACTCAGCGACGTTTGCCGCGTCCGGAAAGCGGCCCGCCATGCCAATAATCGCAATGTCCGACTCAACCTCTTTTTTCCCGCGTCTCACGTCAGCCCGCGCGCGCGCCTGGACCAACCACTCCTTATCGCCGGCGCTCGTGCCCGAACCCTGCGCGTGCTCTGCCAGCGAACCGATGGTTGGATACTTAAATAAGTCGATCGCGGATAATTCCAGTCCGAGCTCCTCACGCAGGCGAGCATGTACCTGGACTAGCAAAAGCGAGTGACCACCGAGATCGAAGAAGTTGTCATGGAGACCCACTTTCTCGACCTTCAATACTTCCCGCCAAATCTGTGCCATCCGTCGCTCCAACTCACTGCGCGGTTCCGTGTAGGGCAAGGTCGTGTCGCGCTGGGCCATATCCGGCGCCGGCAGGCTGCGGCGATCGACTTTTCCATTCGGCGTGCGCGGCAAACGTTCCAACCTGACGAAAGTCGCCGGCACCATATACTCCGGCAAGCGTTCTCGCAGGTAGCTGCGCACGTCCGCAGTTTCAACTTGTCCATTCCCAGGCAGGATATCAGGCACGATATAACTGACGATACATTTGTCACGCGCGTGCCCGTCTTGAAAGACGGTGACACATTCAGAGATCGCGTGATGCGAGCCGAGCACCGCATCGATCTCACCCAACTCTATGCGATAACCGCGCAGCTTTACCTGACTGTCCACGCGCCCCAGAAACTCCAGTTCGCCATCAGCCAGATAGCGCACTAAATCTCCGGTTCGATATAGCCGCGTGCCGGTCTCACCGAAGGGGTTGGGCACAAATCTTTCCGCCGTCAAGCCAGCCTGGCGCCAGTAACCTCGCGCTAATCCAACCCCACCTAAATACAGTTCGCCAGCCACTCCCACGGCTACCGGCTCCAACCGCTCGTCCAGCACGTACACTTGCGTGTTCGCTATCGGCCGCCCGATCGGCACGCTGCGGTGCCGGCTGTTTCGCTCACACCGCCACCACGTAACATCGATCGTTGTTTCCGTTGGACCATACAGATTGTGCAACTCCGCAGCGGGAAACTGGTTGAAGAATTCTTTTTCCACCGTTAGGGGCATCACCTCCGCCGCTGAACACGCATACCGCAGTGACTGGCACGTGCCCGCTTTCCGGCCCTCTCTCCGACCCTCTTTCCGATTAGCCAGAAACATTTGCAACGCCGAAGCCGGAAAGTAGATAGTCGTGACCTGATGCGCATCGATCAGGCTGGTGAGATATTCCGTGTCAAGGTCAGCCTTGTCCCGCGCCAGTACCAGACGCGCTCCGTACATCAGCGGCCAGTAGAACTCCAACATCGAAGCGTCAAAACTGAACGACGTCTTTTGCAGCATTGCATCCCGTTCGTCTAACGGATGCACCTCCTGCAGCCACGCCATGTGGTTCGTCACACCACCATGCGCAACCATCGCTCCCTTCGGCCTACCGGTTGAACCCGATGTGTAGATCAGGTAGGCCAGATTGTCCGCCGTAACTTCGCAGGCCGGATTGGCTTTACTCTCCAACGCGATGTCCGCCCACTGCTCGTCTATCTTGATTACTTGCACGCTCGTTTCTGACGCCGTGACCTGCTGCACCAGTTCTTCCAATCGCGCCTGCGTCAACAGCAAACCCGCACCGCAGTCCTGCAACATGTAGCGCAAACGCGCGGCCGGATAACCGGCATCCAGCGGTACGTAAGCACCGCCCGCTTTCAGTATTCCCAACATCGCCACTACCATCTCTACTGAACGCTGCATCAAGATCCCCACCAGCACTTCCGCACCCACGCCCTGCTGCTTCAGATAATGGGCCAGTTGATTGGCGCGCTCGTTCAGTTCCTGGTAAGTGAGTTTTTGATCTTCGAAGCAGAGGGCGACAGCACCGGGCGTGCGTTTGGCTTGCTCTTCGATCACTTCGTGCACGCAACCAAGCCCATAATCGACCGCGGTGTTGTTCCACTCTGCCAGCCGGCAGCGCTCCTCGCTGGTCAGCATCGGTATCGCTCTCACGGGTTGGTCGGGATCGGCACACACGCTGCTCAGCAACTGTTCCAGGTGCGCCATCAGGCGCTTGATGGTCTGCTCCTCAAACAAATCGGTGTTGTATTCCACGCGACCCCAAATGCCCTGGTCTGACTTCGCCAACGTGAGTGCCAGATCAAACTTGGAATGACCGCTATCCAGCTCAATCGAACTAAACTCGAGCTCGGGTACCGCCCATGGATCCAGGCGAATGTTTTGCAACGCAAAGACGGTCTGAAACAGCGGCGAATGGCTGAGATTTCGCTCCGGCATAAGTTCCTCTACCACTCTTTCAAAGGGCACATCCTGGTGAGAAAAAGCCGCAAGCGATACTTCTCGCACCTGCTTGAGAAACTCGCTAAAGCTCGGATTACCTGAAAGATCCGTGCGAATGGCCACCGTGTTGATGAAAAACCCGATGAGCTTTTCCACGTCCGTGCTATTGCGATTGGCGACGGGCGAGCCAACCAGAATGTCGGCCTGACCGCTGTAGCGATGCAGCAATACCTTGAAAGCTGCGAGCAAAGTCATGAAGAGCGTGACACCCTGTTGCCGGCTTAACTCCACCAGCGACTCGCTCAACTCTTTGTCCAGGTGCACCACGTTCCTCGTGCCGTTGTAGGACTGAACCGGTGGGCGGACACGATCCGTGGGCAGCTCCAGCAGTGCCGGTGCACCGGCAAGGTTTTTCTTCCAGTATGCGAGCTGTCGCTCGAGCACTTTGCCCTGCAAACGTTCGCTCTGCCAGATACAATAATCGGCATATTGGATCGGCAGTTCGGGCAATGGAGAATCCTGACCGGCTGAAAAGGCCTTGTAGAGCTGAACTAACTCCTTTAACAAAACAGACAAGGACCATGCATCAGTAACGATGTGGTGAAGAGTCAGCAGCAGCACGTGATCTTCTTCCGCTAACCGGAGCAACTGTGCGCGCCACAGCGGCGCCTGGGAGAGATCGAATGGTTGTTGCGCATCCTGATTTCCGAGTTTGCGTGCTGCTTGCTCACGCTCATCCTGCGGCAGGTGAGTGAGGTTGACGATGGGTAAAGCGAACGGAGAAAACGGCTCGACGATTTGTACTGGCGCTTCAGTGCCTGAAGAGAATTTAGTGCGGAGGGATTCGTGACGCCGCACAATCTCATTGAGCACTCGTTCGAAAACCTTGATATCCAACTTGCCGCGGAAACGCATCGGCTGCGGAATGTTGTAGGCGGGATTACCGGGTTGCAACTTATCCAGAATCCACAGGCGTCGTTGTGCGAAAGATTGCGGCGTCACGTTGGTTCGCTGGGGGCGCGCAGATATGTTTGCGTCAGAATTCACAGGCGCAGTTTCTTTGCGTTTCAGGCGCTGTCTTAACTCCTGGAGCTGCGCCGGAGAAAGCTGTGCAATACGCTGTGAGAAGTCGTTCATGGAGATGGGCCGCGGATGACGCGGATAAGAAATGGATTAATGCCTATCTGCGATGATCTGTGGATTTTATCTGTGGTATCTGTGGCTTAATCACCGCTCTAAAAACTTTCCTACGCCTGATTCCCTCGCTACGCGATAAACGACGGCCGCGAGAGCAACATCCTCGATTGCAAGCCCGAAAGGATTGAACAATATGATTTCATCTTCACTCTCGCGGCCCGCCCTGGTTCCGAGTACGACCTCTCCGAATTCCGCGTCGATCTGCCGGGTGCCGTTTTGCGATGCAAGCCGCGGAGCGTTGGGCCCAACCACTTTGCCTTCGCGGTACATTCTTCCAATCAGCCTCCGCTCGTCCGCTTTGACTAATTTCCAATCGTCAACGATTACCTTGTCCGCCTTGAACACAACCTCAGGACACGGATCGTCAAGAGATACATTGCTCAAAAGAGCACCGGGTTGTAGCCAGTCAAACTGAATATAGCCGGCTGTCACAGTCGTCACAGGGACGATTAACTGAGCTTGACGAATCGCCTCTTCGGCTGTGGAAGTTATCGTGATGTCGAGTTCGTGCGTGTGCGCGGAGAGCAGTTCGCGAGAGAGTTCTTTAGCTCTCTCGCGTTTAAGGTCGAATAGAAAGATCCGGCGCAATGTGGGGAGACGCTGCACAAGAAGTTTGAGATGAGCGCGTGCCAGGACACCGGCGCCAATGATGGCCGCGGTTTCTATAGATTTAGTGCCCAGTAGATCAACTGCCAAACCGGTGACGCTCGCGGTCCGCAAGCTGGAAAGGTGAGCCGCTTCCATGACGCAAGTGATCCGCGTGGAAACGCTGTCGTAGAGCATCGTTAAGCCGCTGGCCCGTGGCAGTCCGCGCAGAACGTTGGATGGATTGCTATTGATGATCTTTGTTCCAGCCATTGCGCCCGTGCCCAACACGTATCCCGGCATGTTCAGGCTTCTGACCTGTTCACCGTTTGCATTGGTCCAGGCGAGATATGCTTCATCAGGCAGGATTGTTTTTCCCGAGCCGTGCAGTGCGAACAGGTCGCGCATCACCGCCACCGTATCAAGTTCACTGCAGATCGCTTCGACGTCTTTCCGGCAGAGGTAAAGAATCGGTTCTTCTGAGATAAGTGTAGCGCTCATTCTGTGTAATCTGCGGATGGCTTGTGAGCTAGACCGCCGAGGCTTTGCTCAGTTTGGGTGCGCGGAGAGATATGTCGTGTAGACCTTCCAGATATTCGAAAGAAACGCGTAAGCCCAGCTGTTTGATCCACTCGTCATTGTAGATTGTGGAAGAGTAATTCTCGCCCCGGTCGGCGCAGAGACACGCCACGCGTTGTACACTCGGATGGCTCCGTAAGTATTTCACGCAAGCGGCGAGCACTGCGCCGGCTGAGCCCCCCACGCTAATTCCCGTCGTTTCCATAAGCAATCGACAGCAGGCAAACGCTTCTTCATCGCCGACTAACATCTGCTCATCGTAAGAGTCGCGAGTGATAAAGTTTGACTGTTGCGCTGAACCTATACCGGTGAGCCGGCGTGGACCAGGCTCGCCTCCGAACACAACTGAGCCTTTTGCATCAACGCCAATCATCCGAGTCGCAGGACTCTTCTCTCGAAAGAAGTGTCCCATTCCTGCAAGCGTGCCGCCCGTGGAAACAGCCACAAAAACAGCATCGACTCTCCCATTCATTTGCCGGTACAGCTCCGGTGCGGTGGATGAATAATGGACTTGCGGATTTGCTGCGTTGGAGTATTGATTGGTCCAAATGTAGCGGTCTGACTTGCGACACAACTCCTGAACACGCGCCAGCCGGGCGAGAAGATATCCGCCACTCGCGTCAGCCTCATGGACCTGTTCTATCTCAGCTCCCAGCGCCCGCATTCGCATGATGTTTTCGCGCGAGGCCTTTGGATCGACGACACTTAAAAATTGGTAACCACGAGCGCGACAGATAAGAGCCAGCGCTACGCCAAGATTCCCGGAAGTTGACTCGATGATTACCGAATCCTTCTTTATCAGCTTTTGCGCTTCCACATGTTCAACCAGCGCAATTGCAGTTCTATCTTTCACCGACCCCGCAGGGTTTTCACCCTCGAGTTTCAGATGCACCTTCCTCGCAATGCCGTCGATGTTCAAATAGATCGACTTGAGCGACGTGTTACCAATCCAATTGATACGGCTGGAAAGAGCAGTCGGCGTCATCCTCAGGATGGCTTCCATCTCCACCATTGCGAACTCCTTTTCCGGGGTAAGTTTTTACTGAGGACGTTGAGGTGCAGGGCTACGCCAGAGGCTGGCTACTGCTGCGTTCGACTTCCAGTAAGATTTCGGAGAGCGCACTGCTGTCAGTGCTCTCCGCCAGTTGTTGCACGACGATCAGAGCAACACTCGCAATTGTCGGGGATTCAAAAAAGCGGGCGAGCGGTGGTTCGACATCAAACGTCTCTCGCAACCGGCTCATGAGTTGAAGCGCCGCCAGCGAGTCGCCTCCAAGCTCGAGAAAGTCATCGTTGATTCCGATGTTCTCTATACCCAGCACTCGCTGCCAGATTTCGACAATCGTCTCTTCCATTTCATTGCGTGGCGCCTCATACGAAGTGGCAAGTGCAGGCCGCGCGTGGGACGACGTTACCGGTTTTGCCGCCGCGAGCGTTTCCGCCGCTATCGAGGCTTTCACGCTCTGGTAATGGCGACTGAGCGCCGGGAAATCACGAGTTGAAACTATGATCTGAGGCAACGTGCACGAGGCGAGAACACGTTCCAATACTTCAATTCCCTCACTCGAGCGTAAGCCGTGTCCGCCATCTTTGTCTGCTGCGTCTGCCGGCAGTTCGGAGTTGAACTGCTCGGAAGCTCGTCTCATCGTAAACCGGTTAACTTCAATCAGTTCGTTGCCGTCCTCATCGGTAATCAACACCTCGAAGGCGAGTTGTTTCTTCGAGGGATCGTCGCTGGGTTTGAGTTTCGCGTAGCTGTACAGTTTTCTCGGCAACGGCGCCTTGACCTTCATCTGGTGATAGTTGAAAGGCAAGTACGTTCCGTGGTCGAGGTACTGCACTGACAGAAAGCTCATCGGAAAATCGAGCAGGGCGGGATGCCATGGCAGTGATTCAAGATCGGCTCCGTATTCTTCGGGCAGTTCGAAAACAGCCAACCCCTCGTCTGCGCCGAAATAGGCTTGCTTCATGGTTTGCCAGCGTGGTCCATAATTACGCTGCGTTACAGGTCTACGCAGTGTCGCCATATCCCTTTCCACGCATCTCTCTTTAATTGCCTGAACGTCGATTGTTCTCTTTGAGGCGTCATCCAGGTAACTTATCGTGCCGCTGGCATGTCGCACCCACTGCGGCTCTGATCCATTTTGCGCATCGGGTTTACTGGCAATGTCGAAAGCGAACGTGTCTCCATGTTGGGTGATTGTCACCCGGACATTTCTAGCTTCCTGATCGTTTACAACCAG
This sequence comes from uncultured Acidobacteriota bacterium, assembly GCA_963826255.1. Taxonomy (GTDB): domain Bacteria; phylum Acidobacteriota; class Blastocatellia; order Pyrinomonadales; family Pyrinomonadaceae; genus PSRF01. The sequence goes on along the minus strand of CAWGWK010000002.1, from coordinate 833,789 downwards.
AGGAGACACGAACGTGATTTCACGGATTTCAACCGGCTTGCTTTCGGAACGGAACTGTTCTAACGCGGCTCGCGCCATCTCAAGATAAGCGGTTCCGGGTAGCACACCTTTGCCACGGATCCTGTGTTCCTGGAGAATCCAATGGTTCTTCACACTGAGGAGAGTTTCAAACGTCTGTTCGGTGTCGCTGCGTTGAGTGCAGGTTCCAATTAACGGATGACCAATGGGCTGATGATCTCCCGCGAAACCATTCTGCGAGAGCCGGCGCGACTGCGGAGTGTTGACCGCCATGCCGGCTTCGAGCCACTTGTCCCAATTGATTGAAAAGACCTTCGCTTCTCGCCTGCGATACTGCGCGTAAGCATCGAGAAAACCATTTGCGGCGCAGTAATCAACTCCTCCAACTCCACCGAGTATTGAATCGATCGAGGAACAGAGCACCATGAAATCAAGCGGCGTGTTTTTGAACACGCGATCGAGGACGAGCGTGCCTTTCGTCTTCGGCGCGAGCACCTGCTCCATCATTTCGTGAGTCCGGCGTTGAATTATCCCGCCTCCCGGTATGCCGGCAGCATGTATCACGCCATTTACGTTTCCAAACCGTTGGTTTGCCAGTTCAACCACTCTCCGCATTTGCGCTTCGTTAGCCACGTCTGCCTGGCACACCAGCACCTCGGCTCCCACTTTTTCCAGTGCTAATAACTTTTCGATTTTGCCGCTAATGGGATCGTCTTCCGGGTGATTGCCCAGCCACGACTCCCACGATTCGCGATCGGGGAAGTCGGAACGGCCGATCAGCACTAACTTCGCCTGCACCGACTGGCCCAAATGCTCCGCCACGGTCAAACCGATGCCGCCGAGTCCGCCAGTGATGAGGTAAACGCCTTGCGATTTGAATGGGACCTGACCGGGTTTGAGCTCCACTGGCTCGAACGATTGAATCCATCGATGTTCGCCACGATACGCTACCAACGGGTCAGCCGCGTTAGAGCTAAACTCCGCCAGTAACTGATCGACAAGCTCGTCCGAAACGCATTCGCCCGGGTGTAGCCGCACATCGATGCTGCGGCAACGAAGCCTGGGAATTTCCTGTGAGATCACCTTGCAGGCGCCGAGCAGAGTTGCCTGCTCGGGTCGAAGCTTCTCGTCACCGGTTATGGCGTGTAGATCGGTCGAGACAACATCCATCCGGATCTCATTCTCCGCCATGTGAAGGGCAAGTGCCTGGGCCAGATGAAGCAGACTGTAGAAACCTATTCGCTGATAAATCTCCAGGAGGTCAAATCCTAAAGCGTGGTCGATATCGGGCCTGGCGGTCCACAGGTGTACGACTTTGTGCGGCGTTTGATCGGCACGCTTCAGCTCGAGCAGGAGCTTGCCATAGTGATCCTGCTCACGTGGGTCGATAACGTATAGACCATTGCCCGTCGCGATGAACTCTGATCCGGCGACGACGCTTACCACGTTCTGATCGCTTTTCTTCAGCCTCGCAACCAAATGAGAACCCAGTCCGTTCTGATCGACGAAGACCAGCCAGGTCAATTGTTGTTTTAAATCAACTTCCAACTTCGGCGGCATTGATCGTTTCCACGAGGGAATGTAAAACCATTCGTCGAGGCCGGTCTTATTTTCGCCAGTCTTATTTAAAGGCGCTGCTACCGCGGCGGCTTCGGCTTTTGGTGGCGGTTCGAGCCAGAAGCGTTCATGCTGGAAAGGATAGCTCGGCAACCAAACACGCCGTGGTTTCCGCGGCGTTACTCCTGCTTGCCTACTGCTCCACTCACGCAAGGCTTCCCAATTCGGCGTGGTGCCATTGGTCCAGAGTTGGGCGATGCTTTGCAGCACTCGCGCCATTTCATCGCCTTCACCATCGCTGAGTGTGGTTAACACCTTATCCGTTGCGCGCGGGCCCTGCCCGTTCTGACTCTCACTTGCCAGAAACTTTAATTGCTGCCGCACCAATCTACTTAATGCGTTACCAGGTCCAACTTCCAGCCACAGCCAATTCCCTTCATGTGCGATCTCCGTCACACCGGCTCTAAAATTCACCGGCTGGCGCATGTGTCGCACCCAGTAGTCGGTCTGCTGCACTTCAGCCGCCGTGGCCCAGCACCCGGTCGTGTTTGAAACATAGCGCACTTGCAGACTTGGGTTTCGCCGTGTTTTTCCTACGACTGCTCGATATTGTTCGAGCACCGGTTCAACTAACCCGGTATGGAAGGCGTGCGATGTCTGCAACCGCTGTGTCCGCACCTTTTTGTCATTCAGGTACTGCTCCAACTCCTCAATCGCCTCCGCACTGCCACCAACGACGTTTCGTTGCGGGCCATTGAGCGATGTAACCCAGAGCCGTTCGTTTGATCCGTTGGAAACCGCTGCGAGGGTCTCTCTTAACTCCGGCTCATCAAGAGTTACAGCGAGCATCACACCAGTGGGCATCTGTTGCATCAAGCAGCCACGCTCGGCGACTAACTTGATCGCTTCTTCCATGCTGAAAAGTCCACTGACACAAGCAGCCACATATTCGCCCAGGCTATGTCCGAGTAACGCGGCTGGACGAATTCCCCAAACGCGCAGTTGTTCCGCCAACGCGTACTCCACCGTAAACAGCGCGACTTGCGTTAACGCCGTCTCGCGCAACTGTTCGTGTGCTCTCTGCTCGTTGCCGGGGTCTGGATAAAGGACGGTTCGCACGTCGTAACCCAGTATCGGAGCGGCCGCTTCCGCGCACTCGTCCACCACTCGCGCGAATTCGCCGTGCGTTTCGTACAGGCTGCGGCCCATGTTGACCTGTTGCGCACCCTGGCCCGGAAACAAAAACACAATCCCTTTCGTCGCACGTAATTCTTCGCCGCTCACGTTTATCCCGGCTTTGTCACCTCGCAAAGCACCGATCGCTTCACCCGCCGTGCGGCAGACTATCGCTGCGCGCTGTGCTAAGCTGCGGCGCCCAATTTGCAGGGTGTAAGCAACGTCATCTAGATTTTGATCGGGATGTTGGTCCAGATGATCCGCCAGCCGTTCGCGCGCTGCCTTCAACGACTCTTCATTACGAGCACTCAACAACAGGAATCTCCAGCGCGCATCGTTCTCTGCTGCTGAATTTTCGTCCTTATTTAAAGGCGCCTCTTCGACGACCACATGCGCGTTGGTGCCACCGATGCCAAATGAACTTACTCCCGCACGTCTCGGACGACCTTCAGTTCGCGGCCACGGCTTCAATTCTGTGTTCACATAAAACGGGCTTTGCTCAAAATCGATCTCGGGATTCGGCCGTTCATAGTGCAAACTCGGCGCCAGTTCCTCATGATGCAAAGAGAGAACAGTTTTGATCAGAGCCGCGACACCCGCAGCTGCATCCAGATGGCCGATGTTGGTTTTGACTGATCCGAGACCGCAGTAATGGCCGCGGCCATCTTGCTTGCCAAAGGCTTGTGTCAGTGCCGCCACTTCAATCGGGTCACCAAGAGACGTACCCGTACCGTGAGCCTCAACGTAACTGATTGTGTCTGGTGACACGCCAGCCATAGCGTGCGCCTCGGCAATCACCGTAGCCTGACCAGTGACACTCGGCGCCGTATAACCAACCTTCAGCGCACCATCATTGTTTATGGCCGAGCCCTTGATCACTGCGTAGATGGTGTCACCGTCCTCTAACGCAGATGCAAGAGGTTTGAGCAACACCAAACCGACGCCGCTTCCACCCACAGTTCCCGCTGCTCTCGCATCAAACGCACGGCAATGGCCATCCGGCGATGTGATCCCGCCCTCCTGAAACATGTAGCCCGCCTTCTGCGGAAATCGCAGCGATACTCCGCCGGCTAACGCCATCGAGCATTCACCGGCCAACAAACTCAGGCATGCAAGGTGTACCGCCACGAGCGAGGTCGAGCAGGCGGTCTGTACAGTCAAACTTGGACCAGTCAAGCCGAGCTTGTAGGAAACTCTCGTGCTGATGAAATCCTTGTCGTTTCCCAACTGCACTTGCGTGTTGTTGAGGGTGCCACTCGTAGCGATGTGTCCATAAAGCCTCGGGAGGTAGGTGTTCATGCTCAATCCCGCAAAGACCCCGATTGCAAGCGGGTATGACGCAGCGTCGTAACCGGCGTTCTCAATTGTTTCCCAGGCACATTCCAGGAACAGGCGTTGCTGCGGATCCATGATCTCCGCCTCACGAGGCGTGATGCCGAAGAACTCCGCATCAAAAAGTTCGACGCCGTTGACGATTGCGCCTGCTTTTACATAGCGACCCTGTCGCAGCAACTGCTCACTGATACCGGCGGCTCGGACTTCTTCTTCAGTGAATTCCCGAATTGTTTCGACGCCCTGCCGCAGGTTCTGCCAAAACTCTTTCACGTTGCCCGCGCCCGGAAAGCGACCCGCCATTCCGATGATCGCCACATCTCTGGTCGGCGCTGCTGAGCGCCGCCGCTCCAGGGCCCGAACCTGGGCCGACGAAAAGCGCACGTCAGCAGCCGTTGCTTCTTCAGTGTTGCTCAGACGTTTCGCCATCGAAGCGATCGTCGGATACTTGAATAATTCAAGCACCGGCACCTGGCGATCGAGACGCTCTCGCAATTTTGCTTGCACCTGGACCAGCAATAACGAGTGGCCTCCCAGATCAAAAAAGTTATCGTTGAGCCCGACTCGCTCGAGTCTCAGCACTTCCTGCCAGATCTTAGCCAGCGACTGTTCCAACTCACTCTGCGGCGCAACATAGATCGCTTCGGGAGTTCCACGCATATCCGGATCGGGCAGCGCACGGCGATCGACTTTCCCATTGGCCGTCAAGGGCATCGCTTCAAGCCTGACAAACGCGCCCGGCACCATGTACTCCGGCAGCCGCTCCCGCAAGTAACCGCGCAACTGCCTCACCGGATCGTCGCTACCTGCTGTGTCCGGCACCACGTACGCAACCAACTGCCTGCCACTTTCAAGATTGCGCACCTGGACCAACGCTTCGCGCACCTGCTCGTGCGTCCGCAGTACCGCTTCGATCTCGCCCAGCTCGATACGATAACCGCGTAGCTTTACCTGATTGTCCACTCTTCCCAGGAACTCCAATTCACCATCGGCCAGATACCGGACCAAATCGCCAGTCCGGTAAAGGCGACTCCCGCTCTCGCCGAATGGATTGGGGACAAATCTTTCCGCTGTCAGGTCCGGTCGTATCCAGTAGCCTCTGGCCAGGCCGGCGCCCCCCAAATACAGTTGTCCTTTCACTCCCACCGGCACCGGTTCCAACCTCTTGTCCAGCACGTATACTTGCGTGTTTGCTATCGGCCGCCCGATCGGCACGATGGGTCTCGCGCTGTTGGCTTGACATTCCCAAAACGTGACATCGATCGCCGCCTCGGTTGGTCCATAGAGATTGTGTAACTCTGCGCTGAGACGTTCGAAGAAACTCTCCTGAAGCTCAAAAGACAAAGCCTCACCGCTACAGATCACCCGCTTTAGACTAGTGCAACGCTCGACCTCTTGCGCTTGAAGAAACACGCTCAGCATTGAAGGAACAAAGTGGAGCGTTGTGATTTTCTCAGTCGCAATCAAATCGATCAGATACTCGGCGTCCTGATGTCCTCGAGGCCTGGCTACCACCAGACAGGCGCCGGTAATCAAAGGCCAGAAGAATTCCCAAACTGAAACATCGAACGTAAACGGGGTTTTCTGGAGAACGCGGTCCTCGCTGTTCAATTGATAGGCTTGTTGCATCCAAAGAAGACGATTGCAAATTCCAAAATGCGTATTTATCGCCCCTTTGGGTTTGCCGGTCGAGCCGGACGTATAGATCATGTAGACAGCGTTGTCAGGTTCAACCCTGTGAGAAAGATTTTCGTCGCTATATTTGTTCAGCAGCTCGCGATCTCTATCCACGCAGAATTCTCTGCTCGCGCTTTCTCGTAAACGCGCACCAGTATGTTGTTGAGTGAGGATCAACTTTGGCTCAGCATCGGCAATCATCGTTGCCAGGCGCTCGGTCGGGTATTCCGGATCCAAAGGCACATATACTCCGCCGGCCTTCAACACTGCGAGCAGACCCAACACCATCTCAACTGAGCGCTCCATCAATACGCCGACTCTTGCTTCTGGCCCTATGCCCTGCTCCCTAAGGTAATGGGCCAACTGGTTGGCGCGTTGATTGAGCTGCCGGTAAGTAAGTTCCGTGCCTTCAAATCTGAGCGCAGGCGAATCAGGTGTCTTTTCCGCCTGGGTTTCAAACATTTGAGCCAACGACAACTGCAGCGGAAACTCGGTTTTAGTGTTGTTCCAATCGACGAGCTGCTGCCGGTACTCCTGCCTGGTGAGTAACGGCAACTCGGCGAGTCGTTGCGCCGGATTCGCAACCAGTCCCTGAAGTAATTGTTCGTAGTGAGCGAGCACGCGCGTAGCAGTCGTGCGATCGAAGAGGTCGGAGTTGTACTCCAGTGCCGTCTGCAACCCCTTCTCATTTACAAAGGTATAAAGCAACCAATCAAATTTCGCGGTGGCCTGGTCGAGTGACAGTGGAATCGCTTCAAGGCTGCGCAATTGCAAGGGCCGGCGTTGATCGCTGCGCATTGTGAGCATCACTTGAAATAGTGGTGAGTGTGACAAGTTGCGTTCCGGCTGCAATTCTTCGACGAGTTTTTCAAAAGGCAGCTCCTGATGCGCGTAGGCCTGGAGGCACATTTCCTTCACGGCCGTCAGCAGCTCCGTAAACGTCTGCTCACCTCGGACCCTGCTGCGCAGTGCCAACGTGTTCACGAAGAACCCGATCAACCCTTCAATTTCCGCGCGCTGCCGGTTCGCCACCGGCGTGCCCACCACAATGTCGTCCTGCCCCGTGTAGCGCGACAACAACACTTGAAATGCCGCCAGCAGCACCATGAATAACGTCGCACCGTGCTGTTGGCCCAACTGGTCCAGTGCTGCCAGCAACTCCCGGCTCAACTGCCGCCGCTCGACCCCGCCCCTGTAACTTTGCACCGCGGGCCGCACATGGTCCGTTGGCAACTCCAGCACCGGTAACTCGCCGCGAAACTGCTCGCGCCAGTAGGCGAGTTGCGCTTCCAATTCGGCGCCCTGAAGTTGCTCCCGCTGCCACAGCGCGTAGTCGGCATATTGAACCGGCAATTCCGCGACCTCGGCCGCAACCCCGCTGTTGTAGAACAGTTCCAGTTCTCTAAACAGCACTTCCATGGACCAGCCGTCGCAAACGATGTGATGGAGCGCGAGTAAGAACACGTGCTCGCGCTCGCTCAGCCGCATTAACCGCACTCGCAACTGCGGCGCCTGGCGCAGATCGAAGGGCCGCTCAGCCTCCGCCCGCGCCAGCGCCATCGCCGTCTGCTCTCGTTCCGGCGGCTCGAGTCTCGAAAGATCTTTTATACGCAAATCCAACGGCGCAGACATTGTGATCAACTGGCACGGCTGTCCATCGCGATACCCAAAACTCGTCCGCAACGTCTCGTGTCGCTCGATGATCCGGTTCAGACTCCGGCTCAACGCGTTGACCTTCAGCTCGCCTTTCAGCCGAAAGGCTCCAAACACGTGATACACCGAACTGTTCGGATCGAGTTGATGTAAAAACCACAATCGTTGCTGCGCGAAAGACAACGGGCACGGACTGAACTTCTTCCGCCGCTGGATCCTCGTTTCCGTTGGCAGATCAAAGCCCCGTTTCTTGAGCAATTGCTCGAGCAGCTCTCGTTTTACGGCAGCGCGGTCCATATAACAGTTATTTGTTATTGCGAAACGGAGGACAATTGGCCGTCGGCCATCTGGCTTAATTCTTCGGCGGAGACGGTTGCCGCCAACCTGTTGATGCGCACTACTTCATCAGCGGTCTCTTGTCCGCCCCAAAGGTCTGCGATGTTTTTTGCGAGACCTTCAACGGTCGGCGTCTCAAAGATTCTTCGCAGCGGCAGGCTAATTTGAAACGTCTCGCGCAAGTGGGAAACCATACGTGTGGCAAGTAGTGAATGACCACCCGACTCGAAGAAGTTGTCGTGTACGCCCACATTCTCCAACCGCAACAAGCGAGACCAGATTTCACAAATTGCCTCTTCCGTGAGAGTGCGAGGCGGCACGTAAACACGCTGTATTTTTAGACGGTGCTCGTCCCAGGATGGTAAAGCAGCATCATTGATCTTGCCGTTCAGAGTCAGTGGTAATTTCCGCAAATGGACAAACACGGTGGGGAGTGTTTCTTCCATAATGCTTTCTTTGAGTTTCGCGCGAATCTCACTGATCTCCAATTCCTGACGCGAGACATAGTACGCAACCAGAACCTCGGCTCCATTCTTGTCTTTCATCAGCCGTACCACGCCGTCCCGGATCTGCTCGTGGCGCTTCAAAGCATTTCTGATTTCGTCCAGCTCAATGCGATAACCGTGATACTTCACCTGGTGATCGGCGCGGCCGAGATACTGGATCTTCCCGCTATGCAGGTACTGACCCAGGTCGCCAGTTTTGTAGAGTCGTGCTCCCGCTTTTTCTCCGATTGGATCGGGTACAAATTTTTCAGCAGTTATCGCCGGCAGATCACTGTAACCGCGTCCTACACCTTCGCCGCCTATGTAGATCTCACCTTTGACACCGACCGGCACCGGCTCGAGGTTCGAATCGAGCACATAGACCTGCGTGTTCGCCAGGGGCGTCCCCAGGGGCACATTCGCTGAAGTGTCCGGATCGTCGAGCTCGTTGGTGAGCACGCCAACGGTTGTCTCGGTTGGACCATAGTGATTGAAAATTCGACATTCGGGAGCGAGCCTGTGAACAGTTGCGATCAAATCCGGGGTACTCGCTTCCCCTCCCAACACCAGGCGGCGGCGCGGTAGCACACGCTCAGGGCGCGCACTCATCATTAAGGTCGCAAGGTGAGACGGAACAATTTTCAAACAGTCAATTTCGTGCTCCTGGAAGTAGTCGCCTAACCCTTCCAGGTTGGTCGCCAGGTCGTGCGAAATGAGATGGAGAGTGCCGCCGCCGCAGAGCGACGGGAAGAGCATCGTGTGGCCCAGATCGGCTGCGAGCGTTGACACGAGCGCGTAGTTTGCAGGAAACGGAAGATCGAGCTTTTCAATGACACTGTGCACGTAGTTCTGTAATTGCCGGTGCTCGATCGCTACTCCCTTAGGTCTGCCCGTTGAGCCTGAAGTGAAAATTATGTAGGCGACATTTTCTTCACTCACCCGGTTAACCGGTTCCTCAGGTGACTCACTCGCTATGCGATTCCAATCGGTGTCGAGACAAAGTACCGTTGCTTCGTTGGCGGGTAAGCCGGTCAACGCTTCCGAGTTCGTGAGCAGCACCCGGGTGCGTGTGTCTGCGAGCATGAAAGACAAACGTTCCGCTGGTGCGGCTGGATCCAACGGCAGGTACGCGCCGCCGGCTTTCAAAATTCCAAGTATGCCGACGACCGACTCCAGCGATCGTTCACAGCAAAGGCCAACGACTACCTCCGGCCCTACCCCCAGACGCTCGAGATGATGGGCCAATCGATTCGCGCGGCGATTCAATTCTTCGAACGTGAGGCTCTGGTCCTCGAAGACCAACGCTGGTCTATCAGGTGTCTGCCGGGCCTGTTCCGCAAAGTCCTGATGAATGCAGGGCCGCGAAGTGTGTTCCCGCCGCAGATTATTTCCAAACAACAAGCGCCCGCGTTCTGCCGCACTGAGTATTCGCAGTGAATGCACCGGGCGATCGGGATCGCTGATTGCGCTTTCGAGCAGGGCCCGAAAGCTTTCCAGCATCTTTTGGATGGTCTCAGCCTGGAACAAAGCCGCGTTGTATTCCATTCGCGCGCGGAGTCCCAGCTCGGTATCGCTCATCACAAACGTGAGATCAAACTTGGCCGCGCCACTGTCGAAATCCGGGGGAACGGTTCTGATGCTCGCGGGTTTAGTGGACACGCTGGTTTGATTTTGCAACGCGAACAGCACCTGAAAGAGCGGCGTGTGACCAAGAGAGCGTTCGGGTTGGAGTTCCTCGACCAGCCTCTCGAACGGCAAGTCCTGGTGAGCATAGGCTTCCATCGCCATGCGCTTAACGCGCTGCACCAACTCACGAAACGTCGGCTGGCCACTAAAGTCGGTGCGCAACACCAGTGTGTTTACAAAAAAACCGATCAGTTGTTCGATCTCGGCCCTGGTGCGGTTGGCAATGCTTGAGCCCACTACAATGTCCTGCTGGCCGGAGTAACGGGAAAGCAACAGCTTGAATCCTGCCAGCAACGTCATGAAGAGGGTGACGTCCTGCTGGCGGCTGAACTGCTTGAGCGAATCGGATAACGAACGCGGTAATGTAATGATATGCGAACCGCTGCGAACTTGTTGTTGTGCCGAGCGCGGAAAGTCAGTGGGCAACTCGAGCACTGGTGGCGCGTCTCGCAATTGTTGCTTCCAGTAGGCGATCTGCTGCAGTAAGAGTTCTCCTTGCAGGCGTTCGCGTTGCCAGAGCGTGTAATCTGCATACTGAATCGGCAACTCCGGCAGTGGAGATGGCCGGCCGTTGGAATACGCTTCGTACAAAGCTCTCAACTCTTCTGTAAAAATGCCGATGGACCAACCATCACAAGCGATGTGATGAAGAGTTGGCAGGAGCAGGTATTCCTGTTCGCCTGTCTGCAGCAAAAGCAGTCGCAGCAATGGGCCAGTGGCCAGGTTGAAAGGCTTTTGGGCCTCAGCGCCTGCAAGTTCTCGAATCTGGCTTTTGCGTTCTTCTGCCGGCAGTTTGCTTAGATCGACCACCTGCAAACGCAATGTCAACTCAGGGACAATCACCTGCACCGGCTCACCAGCTATCGTGGTAAACCTGGCTCGCAGCGTTTCGTGTCGCCGAATGATCTCATTAACACTATTCTCCAACGCCGCGAGGTCCAGGAGACAGTCAAGCTTCAACGCGAAGGAGAGGTTGTAATACGACTTTCCGGGTTCGAGTTGATCGAGAAACCACAACCGCTGTTGGGCAAACGAAAGCGGCGAGCTTTCACGAGCAGCGCGGCGCGGTATGGAACCGGCCTGCCGGGTGGCTGCACCTTCCCGGATCTTCTGCAACAACCGGGCGCGTTTAGCCGGCGACAAGTTTTTTAAGCGATCTTCGCGGGAAAGGTTTGACATTAGATTCTAATCCTGCTCCACCATCGCCAGCGCTTCATCAAACGCAGCCTCATCGCTCATCTCGATAATTGCAGCATCGATCAGGGGTGCAAGGCCTTCGATAGTCGGCGCGTTGAAGATGTCCTGTAACTTCAAATCAACGGCGAACCGGTTGATAATCCGCGAAGCCAACTGCGTCGCCATCAGCGAATGTCCGCCGAGGTCAAAAAAATTGTCTCGTACGCCGATTCGTTCTATTTGCAAAAGCTGCCCCCACACTTCGGCCAGTTCCCGCTCGGTTTGGCTGCGTGGGGCAATGAAGCCGCTGCCGTTTCCAAGGTGGAGGGCAGGATCCGGCAGCCCACGCCGATCGACTTTGCCATTAGGCGTCAACGGCATTGCTTCCAGTTTCACAAACACGGCCGGCACCATGTATTCCGGCAGCCGCTCCCGCAAGTAAATGCGTAACTCCTGCAACTGCTCCTCGCCGCCTGCTGTCTTCGGTACTAGGTAGGCGACCAGCTGCTGCGTGCCGCTTTCCAAATGGCGCGCTTCCACCAACGCTTCGCGCACCTCGTCGTGCGCCCGCAGTACTGCTTCTATTTCTCCCAGCTCGATACGAAAACCTCGGAGCTTGATCTGATCATCAATCCGCCCCAGAAACTCCAGATTGCCGTCGGGCAGGTAGCGGCACAGGTCGCCGGTCAGGTACAAACGTCCTCCCTCGACTTTGCCAAACGGATCGGGTACGAAACTTTCAGCCGTGCGCCGTGCGTCGTACAGGTAGCCGCGCCCTACACCCACGCCCCCGACACATAACTCTCCGCTCATGCCTGCCGGAACTAATCCCATCTCACGATCGACAATATAGAGTTGTGTATTGCTGAGCGCGTGACCGATTGGCATCCGGACGACGTGCTCGCCGGGTGATTGCTTCACTTCGTAGTGAGTTACGTCATCAGAACATTCCGTTGGTCCATAGGCGTTTAGAAGACGTATCCTGTCGCCCACAGACTGTTTCCAGTCACGACAGATGTCAGGCCCCAGCACCTCGCCCGTTACGACCAGCCAACGTAGGGCCGGTAATAAATCGCCGGCGCTTGCAAGACTTGGTATCTCTTCCAACATCGCACGTAACATGGAGGGCACGGTTTCCGCGACACTCACAGTTTCTGTTTGAAGCGCACGCAGCAACGCCCTCGGATCAGCCGCCACCTTATCGGCGAAAATTCGTACCCGAGCGCCGACCGCGAGTGGCGCCAAAAACTGCCACACGGAAATGTCGAAACACTGTGAAGAGGTCTGTGCAACGATGTCCGAAGCGCTCAGGCCAAGCTCACGCACTTTGATGTAAAGATGATTGATCATCCCTCGTTGCTCAATCATCACGCCCTTCGGCACACCAGTAGAACCGGAAGTGAAGATCACATACGCAAGATTGTGTGAACCACTGCGCGAATCCAGATTGTCGCTAGCGTTCTCCTGCTCGAGTACATCTTCAAGTGAATGAACTCGCGGCGCCATCTTCACGTCAATAATCTGCTCTAAAGCCTGCGCGATGTCTGGCTCCAGGTCGTCTGTTGTCAGCACGAGTGAAGTGCGGCTCTGCGTGAGCACCTGGACCTGTCGCGTCGCTGGATGGCGTGGATCAAGCGGCAGGTATGCGCCGCCTGCCTTGAAGATTGCCAGGATGGCCGTCAGTAAGGAGATGTTACGCTGGGCCAGCACAGCGACCGGCATTTCCGGACCGGCGCCCTGCGTGACGAGGAACCGTGCGAGACGGTTAGCTCTCTGATTCAATTCGTTGTAAGTGAGCTTACCTTCGTCGCTCTCGACGGCAATTGCCTCAGGTGTAATCTTCACCTGTGTTTCAAAGAGCTGATGAAAGCACGCATGCTGCGGAAAATCTCGCCTGGTGTCGTTCCGCTCCACCAGTAGTTGATGAAGTTCGTGCTCAGTAAGCAGCGGCAAGCTCGATATACGTTGCTCCCGATGGATCACTATGCTTTGCAGCAGAGTCTCATACCGGGTCACCATCCGCTTGATGGTTTGATCGTCAAACAGATCGGTGTTGTATTCCAGCGCGAGTTTCAATCCGCGAGACGGCTCGTGAGTAACGAAGATGTCCAGGTCACACTTTGAGGTGCCGTTATAAATGACCTCAATTTGCGATTCGACTCGATGTAGATTGAGTTTATTGCGCGGCGCGCCCTGTAAGGTGAGCATGACCTGAAATAATGGTGAGTGGGCCAGACTACGCTCCGGCTGTAGTTCCTCGACGAGTTTTTCAAACGGCAGTTGCTGATGGGCATACCCGCCCAGGCAGGTTTCCTTCACTTGGGCCAGCAAGGCCGCGAAACTCTCATTTGGGTTGATGCTGCCTCGCAACGCCAACGTGTTTGCCACGAATCCGATCAAGCCCTCGAGTTCGAGTCGCTGCCGGTTTGCCACCGGAGCTCCTACCACGAGGTCTTTGTTTCCCGTGTAGCGCCATAACAAAATCTTAAATGCGGCCAGCAGGACCATAAACAGCGTCGTTTTTTGTGTTTGGGCCAGTTGCTCCAGTTCCCTGGTTAAATCCTCACTCAAGTGCCACTGCACGATACCGCCATGATAGCTGCGTACGGCTGGTCGCGGCCGATCTGTTGGCAACTCCAACACTCCCTCAGCCCCACCCAACTGCTCGCGCCAGTAGCCCAACTGCTCCGCCAATACTTTTCCCTGCAACCACTCGCGCTGCCAAATCGCGTAGTCGGCATATTGAACCGGCAACTCCGGTAACCGGACAGCCGCTTTTGTGCAAGCGCAGTTGTAGAACTCTTCCATTTCGCTAAACAACACTTCTATGGACCAGCCATCGCAAATGATGTGATGGACACAAAGCAGCAGTACATGCTCTGTGCCCGCCAGCTTCAGTAACCGTGCTCGCAGTAACGGGCCCTTGCGCAAGTTGAATGGTCGCTTAGCTTCTGCCCTCGCTAACTCCCTGGCCGCGGGCCAGGATTCGGCCACGTTGGAAAGGTCTTCCGTCACCAGATCCAGGGAAGCTTGCGGCGAAATTATCTGGCAGGGTTGCTCGCCACATACTCCAAAACTGGTCCGCAACGTTTCGTGTCGCGCCACGATCTGATTCACACTCCAACGCAACGCCTCTACGTTCAGTTCTCCCTTTAATCTGAGCAACCGGCAAATGTTGTAGGCAGGATTGTTCGGCGCGAGCTCATGCAGAAACCACAGTCCCTCCTGTGCAAATGACAGGGGCCAGGTGTTGCCCGTCTTTAGTTCTGCTTGAGGTAAATGTTCAAGACCAGATTGCATTGCATTACGTTAGGAGAAGAAGGGTTTTCTTTGCGCCTTTGCGCCTTTGCGCGAGAAAAATGTTCGGGCAGAGGTATCCAGAGGTGATTTGAGAACCCTGCTCACACTGCGTGTCTTCGCGGGATTGCTAAAGGAGGAGTTGAATGGCTGAGACTCTTCCATTGTTGGGCTGTTTCAACGAGATGGGCCACAGTGCCTCCGCGAAACAGACTGTCGAGTGGTATTTCCACCTGAAGAGCATTGTTGACACGCGAGAGTATTCGTGTCGCCAGGAGTGAGTGGCCTCCCAGCGTAAAGAAATTATCTTCTACGCCAACCCGGTTCAATCCCAGCACTTCCGCCCAGATCTTTGCCACCACTTCTTCGTTCTCATTTCGCGGCGCCACAAATGTGGGCCTCGACGTGGTCACATCAACCGGATCCGGCAGCGCGCTGCGATTGATCTTTCCACTGGAATTCGTCGGCAGCTCCGGCAGCACGACAAATTGGCCTGGCACCATGTACTCCGGCAAATGTTCGCGTAAATAACTGCCGAGCTCGGTGACAGCGCCATTACCAATGTCTTCATTAAAGACTACATAACCGACGAGAAGCGCTTCTCCGTCCGAGCGTTGATTCAGTTGGACCACACCCTCCCTTACTCTCGCGTGCCGCCGCAGCACTGTTTCGATTTCTCCCAACTCGATCCGGTGCCCACGGACCTTCACCTGTCCGTCAATGCGTCCGCGAAACTCCAGTTCGCCGTTGGACAGATACCGGACCAGATCCCCGGTGCGATACAAGCGGCCGCCCTCATTTTTACTAAAAGGATTAGGCAGGAATCGTTCGGCCGTGAGCGAGGGCTGTTCCCAGTAACCTCGAGCCAAACCCGCGCCGCTTAAATAAAGTTCGCCCTCTACTCCGATCGGCACCGGCTTCATCGTTCGATCCAACACATACACTTCACTGTTCGCGATTGGCCGGCCAATCGGCGGCGTCAATTCACTATTAACGATCGAACTCGTAGCGACTACGGAGTATTCAGTTGGCCCATAGTGATTGGCAAATACGAAGGGCCACTGTTTCGGTGGGACGGCATGGAGACGATCGCCGCCGGTCAACAAATATCTGAGTGCGCACTTCTCGGGCCAACTTTCCGCCAGCACTGCTTCCGCTAAAGGAGTGGGCAGAAAACTAATACTGATCTTATGGTCCACCAACCAGGAGACAAGCAATTCCGGTGTCTTCACCACTGCGGTCGGCGCCACATGCAGGCTGGCCCCGGCCGTGAGGTATGGCCAAACTTCCCAGGTTGATGCATCGAACGATTGGCCCGCGACCTGCGAGGCGCGGTCTTCACTGCTCACAGCATATGTCTCGTGATGCCAGCGAACCAGATTCATCAGGCCGGAGTGCGTGACTGCTACTCCTTTGGGAGTCCCGGTCGATCCGGAGGTATAGATGATGTAAGCGAGATTGTCGCCGGCGACCTCGAGCGGCAACGGAGTTGCCGGTTCGGCGCCATACTCCGCTTGATCGAGCAAAATTATTGGAGCGCTAGAGCCGGCTATATTGGGGGCTATGTGCTCCGCACTTATAACTGCAGAGATTCCAACGTCGCGCAGTATGAAAAGTATTCTTTCGGAAGGATGCTGCGGATCCAGCGGAACATATGCGGCGCCGGCTTTCATTGCGGCCAGCATTGCCAGTACAAATTCGCACGAGCGATCCAGCAGCACGGCTACTCGTGATTCCGGCCCGATTCCCAGTGCTCGCAGGCGATGGGCCAGTTGATTCGAGCGCCGATCCAACTCCTCATAACTCCATTGCTGCTTTTCGTCAGCGACGGCCGGCGCACCGGGTGTTCTCTCCGCCATTTCGGCAAACAGTTCGTGTACACAGCGATCCGGCTGATAGATTTGTTCGGTCTCATTCAACTTCCTGAGGAGCTGGTGCTCTTCCAAGTCGGTTAATATTGAGTACTCCGAGATGCGACGGTCGGGATCTGCAATTAGCGCCGCGAGCAGGTTTTCGTAGTGAGTGGAGATCCTTTCGATCGTGTCCGCCCGGAACAAGTCAGTGTTGTATTCCCAGATCAGGATCATTCCTGATTCTTCGCGGCTCCGCTGGCGACGGTATTGCTGTCCTCCTTCAGGAATAACAATCACGTTCAGATCGAACTTCGCAGACTCATTGCTCAACGCTTCCTTTATGTTGATCTTCAAGTCCGGTAGGTCCACCTCGACGAGCGGCGCATCGTGAAAGCTGAAAGTCACTTGATAAACCGGCGAATAACTCAGACTCCTGGCAGGGTGAATCGCTTCTATAACACGATCGAAAGGAAGATCCTGATTAGCGTAAGCATCCAACGTAACTTCACGCACCCGGCGCAACAGCTCTTCGAAACTCGGATCACCCGACAAGTCTGTGCGCAACGCCACGGTGTTCAGGATCATTCCTAGCAAACCTTCAGTCTCTTTCCAACGGCGGTTTGCGAGGCCAGTGCCTATGCAGAAGTCTTCCTGGTTCGTGTAGCGATGCATGAGTGCGACGAAAGCTGCAAACATCGTCATAAACAACGTGCACTCTGAACGACGACTAAACTCTCTTGCCGATTGCGAAAGAGGCGCAGGCAATTCCACGCGCAGGGCATTGCCACGAAAGCTGGAAACCGGAGGTCTGGGGAAATCGGTCAAGAGCGGCAACAAACTCGGAGCATCCGTAAGTTTTCTTTTCCAGTAATTAAGTTGGTTCTCGGCTGCCGGCCCCTGCATGAACTCGCGTTGCCAAACGGCGAAGTCAGCAAATTGAACTGGGAGTTCTGCCAAAGGAAACGGCAAGTTTTTTGAAAAGGCTCCGTAGATTTGGAGTAGCTCGCGCAACAAGACACTGAGCGACCAGCCGTCGTGCAAAAAGTGATGCTCGACCTGTAAGAGCAAGTGTTCTTCCGGCGCTAGCCGAAAGAGCGTCCAGCGGATCAACGGCAGCCTGTCGAGATCGAAGGTCTGGTTGAACTCTTCATGCATCAACTGGTCCAACCGTTGCTCGCGTGCGCCTGGCGCCAGTGATGCGAGATCGATTACGGGAAGCTTCCTCGCTTCTGCTTCGTGAATTAACTGGACCGCTTGCCCGTCTTTCTGAATAAATGTGGTGCGAAGGATCTCATGGCGACGAATCAACTCGCTCAGGCTGCGCTCCAGGGCGTTTACGTCGAGCTTTCCGTTAAAGCGTAAAGACGCCTGTGTGTTGTAAGCCTTGCTTGCACCATACAACTGCTGGAGGAACAAGACACGCTCCTGGGAGAATGACAATGGCAGCTCAGAATCTCGAGGTACGGGTTTGATCGGCTTCAGGTCAAACTGTTGCTCTTTCTCCAGAACCATTTCGAGGGCCGCCGCCAAACCAGCCACAGTTGGTGAGTCAAAGAGACAACGCAAAGGAATCTCAGCCTTGAACTGATCGCGTATACGCGCGGCGGCGCGTGTGAGCGTCAGCGAGTGCGCACCGAGTTCAAACAACTCGTCAAAAATTCCCACTTGATCGAGTCCCAATAACTCCGCCCAAATTCCGGCGACGATCTCTTCCAATCGATTCCGAGGCGCAACAAAATTCTCTCTGATGTCCGCACTAACGGGCGCGGGTACTGGCAACGCACGGCGATCGATCTTGCCGTTCGGTGTTCTGGGAAACTCGAGCATTTCAACAAAAACCGGCGGAACCATGTACGCGGGAAGCTTTGCCTTGAGGTAACTACGCAAATCACTGCCGGTAATCCGAGGCAACGATTTCAGCACGACGTATCCTACGAGCCGCGGCTCGCCCGGCTGGTCCTCGCGCAGCACGACGACGCCCTCCTGGATCGATGGGTGTTGGAGCAATGCTGTTTCAATGTCGCCGAGTTCGATTCGAAAACCTCTCAGCTTGATCTGTTGATCGCTGCGTCCGATGAAATCGATCTGACCGTCAGGTAGCCGGCGTACCAGATCTCCAGTCTGATACATACGTTCACCTGGCTGCGTAGCGAAAGGATTGGGAATGAATCTCTGAGCTGTGAGCGCCGGCGATTTGAAGTAACCGCGAGCCAGACCGGTGCCTCCGATATACAGATCGCCGATATTATTTGTCGCAACAGGAGTTAGATTCGCATCGAGAATATGATACTGATCGTTGTCTATCGGTCTGCCAATGGTTGGTTTAGCGTCTCCAGCAACGCATAATCCGGTAGACGTCCAGACAGTTGTTTCCGTTGGTCCATACACATTCAAGAAGCGACGACCGGGCGCCCACTGGTCAACCACCTTCGCGGAGCATACCTCGCCGGCTACGATTATTGTCTTCAGGGCCGGCATCTCTTCAACTTCCCAGGTGGCTAAAACGGAGGGCGGGAGGACGATCGTTGTTATGCGATTCTCCCTTAGAAACCTGAACAAAACGGGCGCAGATAGTTGAGCTTCGCGACTTGCGAGACAGAGCGCTGCGCCGGCGCAAAGGGCTGCTGTGATCTCCAACACAGATCCATCAAAGCTTATCGACAACCACTGAAGAACGCGGTCATCGGGAACGACGCCGAAAGTTTGCAATTGGGCAGCAATCGTGTTGCACAATCCTCGATGATGGACCATCACACCCTTCGGCTTTCCGGTTGATCCTGAGGTGTAGATGATGTAAGCGAGATTGTCGGCTTCGACTCCACTGTCCGGATTCTCGATGGCGCACTTCGCGATCGCCTCCCGCTGCTCGTCAAGACAGATTTCCGAGAACACGGCTGCTCCCAACCTGGATCTGGTGCTGTTTTGTGTCAGCACTAATTTCACGTCAGCCTCTCCCAGGATTGTCTTTAATCGTTCTTCGGGATAGTTCGGATCCAGAGGAACGTAAGCGCCACCGGATTTAAGCACTCCCAATAAACTCACGATCATGTCCTGAGAGCGCTCCAGCAACAGGCCCACTCGCGCTTCCGGACCCACACCACGCTGCATAATGTAGTGAGCCACTTGATTGGCCCTGTGATTCAACTCTTCGTAAGTTAATGATTGTCCCTGCCAGATAAGAGCCGGCGACTGAGCGAAGCGGCGCACTTGTTCTTCAAAGAGCGAATGTGCAGTGGCGCCGGCTGAATAGTCGCGCGCCAACTGAGCGCTGGCTTGATCGTTGAATGCAATGCTCATTGTTCTACCCCTATCAGCTTTGCTTCAAAGTCAGGAGTTGTACTTGGACGAAGTCAGTACCGCCCGCGCTAGCGGGTGGGTCGATGAATTAGCGCACGAAATTACTATTTGATTTTGAATCCCGGTGGGTTGCCCACCCGCTACCGCGGGCGGTAGGGACTACATCCAGCAACGACCTCTGACTCTAGTCAGGAATCGCATCCGGCACATTAGATTCGGCACGTCGCAAGATAGGAATTCTGAAAGCTGTCAACTGAAGAATGAGCGCGAAGCTGCCGCAGAGCACAAAAATAAAGGCCATACCGCGACCTGGTCCAACTCCGAGGAAGCGCCCAACACTGTCACTGAGCACTCCACCACTCGCGAGCATCGGCTCAAACCAACGGTCCGAAATTCGGCCTGCAATAACGAATGATATTGGCGCCATTATGCTCGAGAGCATGCGCCGCAGGGAAAATACGCGCCCTTGTACTTCCGGCGCTATCTTGGTTTGCCAAAGCGCCTGGCTACAGCTATTCGTCAATGGGATGGCAAAATAAATCGCGAAAAGGGCCGGCGCGATAACCAATACCTTTGGGGTTAGACCGATGAGGATTAAGCTGATAGAAACGATCATACTAAAACCAAGAATGCCTCGGACCCGATCTTTGGGGCCTCCCCAGGCACTCATTACTAAGCTACCTGCCAACAAACCCACACCTGAAATCGAATTGAGTGTGCCCAATGTCTTAGCACTGTCGAAACTCAAGATCATCGGTGCGAACAACACGAGTGCCATCGTAAGAAAGAAGTTGGTGGTCGTAAAAAATGAAAGTATCGCCAGCAGGCTGGGTCGCTCTTTAATGTAGGTCCAACCGTAAAGTGCTTCTCGCCATATTGAAGGTGACGCCTTTTTTTCTTCTTCGCTTTTTTGCACTTTGGGGATTGTTATTAACAGCAAAGCAGCGATTGCAAAGATTGAGGTTAAAACGTCAGCCAGAAAAATAGACTGAAGACCCATGAACGTGATCATCAAGCCACCGAGCAGTGGCCCGGCAATCTGTGCGGTCGCCGACGAAGCATGGGTCATCCCGCTTACACGACCCAGCATACGTTTGGGGACGGTGAGCGTAATCGCTGGATAGTAAGCCAGATAACCAAACGTGCCGAATATTGAAAAGACGACCACGCAGATATAAATGTGTGCGATCGTGAGCCGGCCGGAGACGGTCAGTAGCAGCATGGACAGTGTAGCCGTGCTACAGATGGCATCGCTCAGTATCATGGTCCAACGCTTGTCCCAGCGATCGACCAGAGCCCCGGCTATGGGCATCAACACAAGGCCTGGCAGAGCGCTTAACAACGCTATCGTCGTAAACTTAGCGGCTGAGCCGGTTTGCTGATAAACCCAGACTCCCATTGCAAAGGTGGTCAGGCTGGAACCGACTTGAGACACCAGTTGACCAAACCACATGATATAAAACATCCAAAGCTGCTTGCGATCGACGGGATCCGCAGCTTCGCTCATTTCAAGTGTGCTTTGTTCTGTTGTCGCCATTGCTACCTCTTTTCGGGGGGATGAATTCGGGGGGCGCTTACGCGAATGTAGTCAGGAAAGGCCGGTAAGCTTCCCAAATCGTTTTCCAGTCTGATCAGACCGTACCTCTTGTCGACCTCTCTGAAACCCGCAAACTTGTAGGTCACATACATCATTCGATTACGTTCAGTTGGCAGAAATTCAGCGGTGAGCTTTACGCCGGCGCTCTGAGCGAGTTTTCGGATGTAGTTGATCATGATGGTGCCGACACCGGTTGACATGACGCGGCACGACATCAGCAGGAGTTTGATATTCCAATCACCGGGCGAGCATTCAACCACCGCCAATCCGATCTTGCCGTAGCTGCCATACTTGTCTTCGAGACTTCCGACTAACAGCAGGTGCTTGTCAGACTGTCGAAACTGATCAAGCTCTTCATAGGAATAGGTGTAGCCGGTGCTGTTCAATTGGTGTGTACGCACCGTCAACTCCTCGGCGCGTTTCAGATCTTCTGCTTGCGCCTGCTCGAGGGTGAAATGCATGCGCAGTGTCGCCAGGAATTCCTCTTTCGGCCCGACCCACTCATCTTCTATCTGCTTGCGCTTGATGTCGCTGGAGTACATCAGTCGTCTGACTTTCGAATCTTCGGTAATGAAGCGAGGCATCATTTCCGGCATCTCCAGCACGTGGTCCAGATGAGCGGCGTCCAGGCACATGATCATCGGCAACGTGTGCGTCACTTCATCGCGTTCGAAAGCCTGATCGTCTACGAATGCGATTGAGTCGAGGCCGATGTTGAGCGACGTGGCGATCGTCTCGATTCCCTTGACCTTCGTACTCCACGAAATCTGCGGATAGAGGAAATATTCGAGGACTCCGAATTCTTTCATCTTTTCTGTTGCATAAAAGTAGTCGTTCTTACTCGCCACGGAGTGAAGAATGCCGCGCTCATCGAGGGTCTTGATGATCCGGCAAACTTCCGGTCGCAGCTCGACGTTGTCGTCCTCCAGCAAAATGCCTTTCCACAGTGTGTTATCGAGATCCCACACCACACATTTGATCGACGACTCGCGCGCTTGCGCCGCAATTTTGCTTTGAGCACTCATCACAATTCTTAGCCTGCGAAGCAGGTGTAAGACTTAGCCTGCGAAGCAGGCGTAAGCATGAAGCCTGGGGCGCAAGCCCCAGGGACAGTTGCAATCCACGGTAGATAGCCCGTGAAACGGGCGACAGCTTTTTCTTGGGGAACTCTTTCGCCCGCTCACGCGGGCTCTTACTCGAGGAGGCGATAAGTTCCTGGGGCTTGCGCCCCAGGCTATATGCTTACGCCTGCTTCGCAGGCTCTGGCGCCAGGCTTTATGCTTACGCCTGCTTCGCAGGCTTAGGCGAGGGCCGTGTGCTTACGCCTGCTTCGCAGGCGTTAAGCGTTCTGATATTCGTACTGTGCGATTGACACTTCCAGCAGCTGGGTGCTGCCTTCGATGATCTCCATCACCTTTGCGTCGCGCAGGTATCGTTGCACTGACGATTCGCTGCTACAACCGTGCGCGCCGTGAATCTGGACTGCGTTGTTTGCAACTCTCGTCGCCATCGTTAACGCGAAATATTTTGCGATTAACGTTTCGGTGAGCGTTCTCGGATCGCCGGCGTCTTTGTAGTAACCCGCCTGGTAGCAAAGCAGCCGCGCGGCTTTGATGTTGGCGATCATATCGGTGATCATCTGCCGAATTAACTGATGGTCTTTGAGGTAGGAACCAAATTGTTTCCGCTCGCCTGCGTACTTGATGCATGCGTCGAGGCACGCCTGCGCGATGCCGACACACCCCCACGCCACACTGTAACGACCGAAATCAAGCGTCGCCGGAAGAACGTGCGTGAAACCAAAACCTTCGCGACCGATGAGGTTGTCTTTAGGAATGCGGCAATCGTTCAGGTACAACTCAGCGAGCATCGCGGCCCTCGTTCCCAGCATTCCAAAAATCGGTTCGATAGAGAGTCCGGGAGCTTCTCGTTCGACGAAAAACGCCGTCGGCTTGCCCTGGCAACGCGCGAAAATCAGAAACACGTCGGCGATCTGCCCGAAGCTGATCCATTTCTTCCGCCCGTTCAAAACATACAAATCACCAACACGCTCTGCTTGCGTCTCGACACTCTGCGCATCGCTGCCAACGTTTGGTTCCGTGAGACCATAAGCGCCGATCACCTCGCCTCTCG
Source organism: uncultured Acidobacteriota bacterium (assembly GCA_963826255.1). Lineage (GTDB taxonomy): Bacteria > Acidobacteriota > Blastocatellia > Pyrinomonadales > Pyrinomonadaceae > PSRF01. Next base: position 810,516 of record CAWGWK010000002.1, on the reverse strand, counting down.
CCAGACGACGCAGCCAACGTTCTTTCAGTAACCCGCTGCCCCAACGCAAAACCGACTGCGCCACCATGCCGTGGACCGTCAACAGCGAGCGAACCGAAGAACAGGCGCGTCCGGCTTCTTCGTGCAGCAGTCCTAACGTGATCATGTCTTTGCCTGCGCCGCCGTGCTGCACTGGCAGATTCAGTCCGAGATATCCGTGGGTACCAATCTTTCTGATCAGTGCCGAAGGAATCGATTCCTGCCGGTCGAATTGATCGGCCTGACGAAAGATCTCAGCGTTGACGAAGGCTCGAAACGCAGCCTTGTCGGCGGATTGCTCGGGTGTCAGTTCGATTTTCACGGACTCAAACCGCGACGGCAGTGCGTCGCTTAATCAAATTGGTGATGGCGTTGATGCTGTTGAAATTCTGCAAATCGAGATCTTCGTTTTCAATCGTGATGTCAAACTCCTTCTCCACGAACATCACGAGTTGCATGGCCATCAGCGAGTTAACAAATCCGGTTGCGAAGATGTCCGTATCGTCCTGGAGATCCGCGTTACGGAAGAGGCGCGCAAAATACGCTTTCATCTTTTCTTTGGCTTCGTCCATAGCTTCCTCTATGTCAAAGAACCACCATCGCCGTCGTAACAATAAAATCCGCGGCCGCTTTTGCGTCCATGCAATCCCGCCGCGACCAGTTTGCGCAGCAGTGGGCTTGGTCTGAACTTTGGATCGTTGAAACTCTCGTAGAGCACCTCGAGCGAATACAAAATCGTGTCGAGCCCGATGAGGTCGGCGGTCTCTAACGGGCCCATCTTGTGACCGAAACACGAGCGGAAGATTCGATCAATGTCTTCGGCCGAGGCGACCTGGTCTTGCAACAGAAAAATCGCCTCATTCACGGTGAGCATCAAAACCCGGTTGGAGACGAAGCCCGGCGAGTCGTTAACGAGCACGCCTCCTTTGCCCATGCTTGCGAGCAGGTCGAGGGTGGCCTGGATGGTCTCGTTCGACGTGTGAAATCCGCGAATCACTTCGACCAGGGGTTTCAAAGGCACGGGGTTCATGAAGTGTGTGCCGATCACCTGCGAAGGACGTTTGGTAACCTGGGCCAGACGCGTAATCGGAATGGCTGAGGTGTTGCTCGAAAAGATTGTTCGTGGCGGACAGTTTTCTTCCAACTGCGTAAAGACTTGTTGCTTGACGTCCCATTTCTCGGTCACGTTTTCGATGACGAAGTCCACCTCGTTAAGGATTCGGAAGTCGGTGGTCGTAGTGATGAGTGACAGCGGATCTTTCGTCGCGGCTACGTCATCTTTCTTTCCGAACATCCGCTGGAAGCGCAGGTTCTGCTTGATGTCGGCTTTTGCTTTCTCCAGAACGGCTTCGGACACATCCACAAGAAAGACATGTGTTCCCGTCTGAGCAAGTGTCTGGGCCACCCCACTACCCATCAGACCCGCTCCCACTACGCCAACTAATCGCATATCTTCTGCCTTCTCGTTTGTTTCTCTGTGCAGATCAGCCTTCTCACACACCCGCTGCGGTGGCGGGTACAACCCGTCGTGCGGATGAGAGCTGAGCATCGCCGATCATGGTGTTCAGTAGATCTCGCTGCGTGAGCTTCTTCTGGTGCTCGGGAACGGAGGCGATCTCGAGGGCCAGGAGCTTGTGCGCCTGAGACATGAACAACTTGAACCGATCCAGTGAGATGCCTCGGCCTAACAAGTATGGAACTACCCAAAAATCGAACGACCACTGCGGCAGCCAGATGGATTCCTTAACACTCAAAAACATCTGATCGATCTGATCCATCGCCATCAAGCTGTCCATGGTCGCATGGCTCCAGACGAATCCCTCGCCGTTGATGTCGTACTTCTCGCGGTGATGCTGAATAGGCGTTCCCGGCTCGCAATACCACATCTGCGCGCGATAGTAGTCGGGCTTGCTTTCCCTGATGAAATCAATCGTCTCTCTGACGGTCTCCTCCGTCTCGCCCGGAAAGCCAACGATGAACGATCCGAAACTCATGATGCCGCGGCTGCGAAGCCATTCAATGCCTTTCGCGTATTTCTCAACTGTCGCCGACTTGTTCATATTCACGAGTATCGCCGGCGAGCCTGATTCAATGCCGAGAAACACCCCCTTGCAGCCGCTTTCAGCCATCAAGTCAATCGCTTCTTCGTCAGAGTTGCTGCAACGAAAGTACGAAAACCAATTGAAGTTGTATTGCTTTCGGATCATCAACCGGCAGATTTCCTTGAACCTCGGAAACGGAACGTTGAACGTATCGTCGATGAAGACCACGTTCTGCACGTCCGCGGCTTCGCGCATGGAATCGAGTTCCCGTTCGAGGACGTCGAGACTGGTGAGCGTTAGCGCGCCCGCCCGCGTAGGATAGTTGCAAAAAGAACATTTGAACGCGCAACTTCGGGCTGTGCGTGTTTGCAGCGTCGGGCCCAGGTTCTCCTCCGAGAAATTTCGCCAGTCGATAAAGTTTTCATCCAGAGAGTTGTTTTCCGGCGCTGGTTTGGTGCGGTGCAGTTCTCCGTTTTCGAAATATACGATGTTGGGAACTGTGCTCAATGGGGCACCCCGCTTCAGGCACTCCACAATGCCTGTGAGAGTCAGTTCTCCTTGTCCTTCAATCACATAGATGTCCGCTCCCATGTCGTCGAGCGCGGTCCGGAAAGAGTCACCTTGATTGTTTCGGGCGTGGTTCGAAACGAGTGGTCCACCGACGACGATCTTCACTTTCTCGTTGTGCTGTCTGATGAACTCCACCATCTCGTTGACAGGCTGGTTCACAACGTAGAACGTCGTGGTAATAGCGACGCAATAAGGATCTTCACGAAGATATGAAATCAGTTTTTCCTTTTCCCATTGAAAGAGATTGATGTATTGGACGTTGAGACTTCTCTTTCTGAGAAAGTTGGTCAGATAAACGGCCGCCAAATTGGGAATGTCACCAGACTTGAACTCCTCGAAGTCGCCGTTGTTCTTTGCGTTACCGAAAACATGATTCATCAAGCCGATGTAATCCATCTTTTGACCGTCGAGGTCGACAAAGCTGAACATCAGGTCGCGATAAGCTTCGGTATCTTTTCCGTAATTGCGCAGGAACTTTTCGTATTGCGTAAACGGGACTTCGTTGTAACCGATGATTACGCAGTCAAGATTTTGGTTTTTCATCGCTTAATTTGCAGACGATTGAACGCCACCTCAGCGAAAAAAGAGACGGCTCGGCTGTTTCGCCGAACAAAGCCGGCGATTCTTCTATTCCAAAATGATCGGGAAGTGACTGAGTAGTTGGAGCTTGCTTTACAAGCCGGGACGCGTGAAGAGTTTGCTAAGACTGACAGGCTGCCGCCCTTAAATGGCGTTTAGGAGTGCCTCTGTGAAATTTTTTAGAATGTCAGATCAGCGAAGTTTGTGTCGCTGAGTTTCTGCTGTTTGTCAGGGAGTTGAGCCGCGCCATAATACTGACTCAATTCGAGTGAGTCAATCAAAAAGAATTCTGCCTCAATACAAAGATTTCGTGCTTCCAAAACATTGCACACGAGGCATGACGCAAGCCTCATGCGTGACTCGCAGCTTCTTCCATCCGCTTGCGCAAGCTAAGCGGACGCATATCAGTCCAGACCTCTTTGATGTAAGCGAGGCACTCTTCTTTTGTTCCCGTCTTGCCTGCATCGCTCCAGCCCAACGCATTCTCACGGTCAGCAGGCCAGATCGAATATTGCTCTTCGTGATTAAGTACAACCTTGTAGATGGTGGTGTCTTCTGTTTCGTTGTTCATGCTGTCTCCTTAATTTTTTTTCGACGGGAGAATCGAAAATTTCTGCCGGGCTTATTTGAGGGAGCGCATTGTAGCAGATTGCGATCTGGACGCAACCACCTTCATAAAGATCTTAATTAGCGATTCTTTTGTGCTTTCGTTGCAGCTAAACATTCCGTTGACAAGCGGAATAAAGAGTAAGATACTGCGTCACCGTTTTTGCGTTGCGTCTATAAGTCTCCCGTCCATTTGCAGTCCTGGTACTACCTCCCGCTAAATATGAGACACCTGCTTTCACTCACCGATGTTGGACCAGAGAATCTTTGCCGGCTCGTGGATCTATCATGCGCGATGGCGGCGAACGAGATCACTGAGCTGCCTCTCAAGGGAAAGGTAGTCGGCATCTACTTCAGGCGTTCGTCCACACGCACGCGCAGCTCCTTTATGGTGGGAGCGATCAAACTCGGTGCTCTGCCCGTCGCGTATGGACCAAATGATTTGCAGATTTCCACCGGCGAGACAATTGCGGATACTGCGCGCGTGTTATCCGGTTATCTCGACGGGCTCGTAATTCGCAGCAACGAATCAATCGAGGAAATGCGCATGTTCGCGGCCCAGAATGAGATGGCGATTATCAACGCCATGAGCGATACCGAACATCCCACTCAGGCAATTGCCGACATGACGACAATCAAACAGGTCTTCGGGCGATTGCACGGCGTAAAAATTTTGTATTTGGGTGAGGGTAATAACACTGCGTCAGCACTCGCATTGGCTGTCGCAATGACGGAGGGAATGCGGTTGATGATTGTCACGCCTGAAGGGTATGGCCTTCCCTCCACTCTCCTGGAAGCGGTGAACGAACTCGCTCGGCAGCGCGGTTCACTCGTGGAGCAACATCACAACGTTGCACAGTTGCCGCACGGGTTTGATGTCGTATACACGACGCGCTGGCAAACGATGGGAGAGTCAAAGCGGGATCTAAACTGGCGGGAGAAGTTCATTCCATACCGCGTCACTCGTGACGTGATGCAACGCGTCTCGAACGGTACGGGCACGATTTTTATGCACGATTTGCCTGCGGTGCGGGGCGACGACGTAGTTGATGAGGTGCTCGACGGGCCGCAGAGCGTTGCGTTTCAGCAGGCGAAAAACAAGTTGTTCGGTGCGATGGCCGTGCTGACTTGGTGCATGGCGGACGAGTAGTGCGGAGTGCAAGAGTTCCGGCAGATCATAGAGGGCGCCTCAATCAAACGCATTTTTTGATGGGAGCTTAGTAATGAACGACAACGTAATCACTGCCGCTGAAGAGTTGAGCGCGCCGGCCGATACAAGCGAACATCAGAAACCGCGCGAGCAGTCGCATGTCATCACTATCGACAATGGGAAGTGGGCGCTGTGGCGTTGGGTTTGTCTCAGGGGTGCGGGGTTTCCGGTTGAAGCGGTCTTAAAACTTTCCAATCCTGCGGCTGCCACTGCCGCCGATAAGATCCTGGAAGCTGAGGACCTGGAGAGTGAGGCCAGGGAGACAGCACTGCAGGCCGCCTGGCACGAGTTCGAAACCGCGGCTGCGGCTTCACCTGAGCGACGGCAGGCACTGAAGTTAATAGACCGCCTGAAAACGGGAAAGAGAATCAACCAGGTTGTCCCAGATTACGCAGCGGAACCTGTAAGAATACTCAACGCGGCAATGCAAGAGGCCGACGCTTCCTGGGCCACCTTCCATGAAATTTTCCGAACCAGCTCGGCGCTGGTCTCGCAGGCCGTGCGGGAAATCGCAAACGGCAATGACTTTCGCGAAGCTTTAGTTTGGCAGAATCGACACGCTTTTCGCACCAGCGTAAAACATTTGCTCGACGCATCGCCAAATAAAACCTCAAAACCATCCGAACGGCGCGCTCGTGAGACGCTTGTAGCCAAGTACCTGCAGCGCTACTGCACTAAGAACGACACGATAGGCTTTTTTGGACCAGTCGGATGGGTACGGCTAAATCACGAAGGAGAACCTATCGCAGTGCGGCCAGGTCCACGGCTCCTCGCGTCGCGCAACGTCTACTTCGAAATTTGGTGCATCGACGCGATCGCGGAGATTCTGGCTCAGGACCGGTCACTTAAATACTGGACTTCGCCGCGGCGCATGTCGCATTTATCTCTGGATGGAACATCCCTTCTGCTTCCAGCGAGACCGCCACTCAAACTATCGTCCAAACAGGCCGCTGTGCTCAATGCTTGTGACGGCGAGTTGAGCGCACGCGAGATTGCCCGGAGCCTGCTTCGCAATGCTTCCCTGGGTTTCACCAGTGAGGCGGAGATCTTTCAGCTTCTCGATGAATTGCGCGAGAAAGATTTCATTGTCTGGGAGTTGGAAGTGCCGATTGAGTTATATCCCGAGCGGACGCTGCGTCGCATGCTCGAACGGATTGACAACGACGATAATTTGCGCCGAACGGGCCTGGCAATTTTAGATGAGCTTGAAGATAGGCGAAGCGAGGTGGAGCGTGCGGCCGGCGACGCTGAGAAGTTGGACCATGCGATTGGTAATCTCGATGCCGCCTTCACGCGCCTGACGGGTGCGGGCGCCACTCGTTCAGCGGGCGAAATGTATGCAGGCAGGACGCTGATTTATGAGGATTGCCGGCGTGATATCGAGATCGAGATCGGGCCTGAACTGCTCGCGGCTTTGGCGGATCCGCTTTCACTTGTGCTGACGAGTGTTCGCTGGTTTAGTTTCAGGATTGCAGCACACTACAAGCAACTCTTTCGCGAAATATATTCTGAGATAGCCAGACGAGCCAACACTCAAACGATTGATTTTGTCGCGTTTTGGTATCGTATTTACCCGCACATTTTCGGAGAGACGAAAGAGCCTGTGAATGATGTTTTGGCCGGGCTTCAGCAGCGGTGGGCGTCGATTCTGGCTGTGCCCCCGGACGTCCGCCGGGTGAGTTACCGTTCTGAAGATCTGCGCGCACGCGTATTGAAAACATTTGACGCTCCTAACTCGGGCTGGAAATCAGCGATCTATCACAGTCCGGACGTAATGATTGCCGCTTCAAGTGTGGCGGACATCAGGCGCGGAAATTTTAGCTTCGTGCTGGGAGAGTTACATGTTTCGAACAACACTTTGCGTCCTGCTCTTTTCTGCACTCACCATCCGGCGCCGGCGGACCTGATCGACTACTACGATCGAGATCGCACAAGAACGCGTGCGGTGCCTCTTATTCCCTACTCTCGCTGGCCTTCGAGGAGCGCGCGCATGTTTCCTACCTTGTCCTCATCTTCTGATTATCGGATTCAGTTGAGCCCGGATCCTCATTCGGCGCCTCGCGACAAGGTTTTGCCCTTTGGCAGCCTGGTGGTGGAAACAGATGGCGATGACTTGATCGCTCGTACGCGCGACGGACGTGTGCGCGTTGACATATTGGATATCTTCTCGGACACACCAACTCTGTCCATTTGGAATGGCTTCAGCCTTCTTCCGTCCGAAAACTATCAGCCACGTATCACCATTGATCGTCTGGTTGTCGGTCGCGAATCCTGGACACTCGCGCCGGCTGACCTCGAGTTTGCTTTCGAGAAGACTGAGACGGAACGTTTCGTCGGGGCCAGGCGCTGGGCCCGGGATTTAGACATTCCCCGTTTTGCCTTTTTCAAATCGTCAAGTGAGCGAAAGCCGTTGTTCGTGGATTTTGACAGTCCGTTGTATGTTGATCTTTTCGCCGCCGCGGTGCGCAGTTGTGAGGATGACGTTTCAGGCAAGCAGCAGATAACGGTGTCTGAAATGCTTCCTGCGATCGACCAAGTTTGGTTGCCTGACGCCAACGACCGGCACTACACCAGTGAACTGCGGATGGTGGTCGTCGACCGACCTTGAAAATCTCACCAGTACAGTCGATCGCGATACTCGAATAAGATCTTTTGAAGAAGAATTTTGACTTGGTATTCCAACCCAAATCGCGCAAACTGCCTAGCAAGGCGAATTGCATTCTTAGTATATCGAGTGGGTTTACCGTGACGTTCCGGAGAGTACAATCATTGGTATCTGATCCTGAATGTCCATCACGCGCATACTCGACGCCAACGATCCAGCCGACGATACCATCATTGATTGTGGATACTTTGATGGACTATCGCATTGTCAATATCAAATCGTGGTTGTTCGTTGGGGCTGAGTTTGTCGCATGTCGTAATCATCATAGTAGTTGGCGCTATTCCTGATCATTACCGTCGCCAGAGCGTCAAAGTTTCCTTGATCCGGCTCCTGTAATAGAACTCGCTCTACTATCGAGCGACTAGTCTCAGTCAAGAGCCGACCTACATCACGGCCAAGAATACGCGCGCCGGCTCTTTCGTAATCAAACTCTTCATTGAGAAGATCGAAACAATCACCTTGCTCGGTATAAATCCGATCTTGATTACCGGCATCAAGATAGTGCCGCATGATCAGTGCGAGGTCTTGTGCGTCGCGTTCAAAGCGGCGGTCATCCCAAGCAACAATCTTCATCAACGCCAGTCCGGCCAGAGACGCAACTCTCACAATAAGACCGTCAGCGATGCGAATTTCAACTGAATTATCGTAGGCCTCGCGAAAGCCAACCGTGCTCATGACGATGGAGAAATCTGGAGCCCAGGAAATCTGGCCACTGACTTCCTCCAGTCCTCCGAAGGGAACCAGATCGATGAGGAGGCCGCTTTCGTGAACTAGGCGCTGCTTCAATGTTTGGTGTGACTGAAACTTATTGGTGGCGATCAGGCTGTCCCGGAGCCTGGTGAATTCACCCCAGCTTTCGATGACGATTCCGAAATCGATGTCGTTCGTTGCGCGATTGACGGGCAAATCATAGACATACTGCAAGAGCAAATCCCGCGCTTGTGCTCCGACAATGAACAAGCCAAGATCCTCACTGTTTGCGGCCTGCACGACTTGGCGAATAATGTTTTCTTGATCCGCCGGAAGCCTATTCAATAAGTCGAGCGATGTATTGCTCATAGATGATTTCGGCTGTTTCCAAATTGCGCTCGTCGGCTGTACTTACGAGATCGGCGTAAACAAGCAATGGGGGTACTGTTTGAAGGTTCTTTTCCTCCCAGTGATTGAACTTCCAAAACCTTCGTAGTAACTCGACGTCACCGGTTGGATCGCGCCGCAACCCGTGTCGTGCTTGCAACTTCGGAAGATTTGACTCGGAGTAGATTGTAACGGTTTCAGGTCTGAGGTACTTGGTTAGCACCTTCGCAGCAACTTCACCGCCCCAGAATGCGTCCGAAGACAACTTCGCCTTTTGCCACCAGTCATGCGGATGCGGAGTTTGGAAACGTCCAAGAATTAGTCTAGGACGAAGTTGTTCTGGATATGCAGAGGTCCACCGTTTGAGCAGTTCTTTCCTATTCACCAGGCGTCTACCACGAGCGCCAAAATCGGAAAGGTGGCCCAACGACTTAAGATCATTCACGATCCAATTAACTGCGCCGAGAGAGATACCGGCTTCCTTAGCCATCTCGCGATAGGACTTGTTCTCCAACCCACGTTGACATAACAGCGCGAATACAAGACGCGACCCGGTTGGATTAAAAGCACGAGCGGGACGGCCTAGAGACTTTGGTGTTTGAGGCTTTCGACCGGTGATGAAAACGTGCAGGCCTTTCTGTTGAAAGGACGCGTTACCGGCCGTATCAAAGAACTCAATTCCAAGCTGACGCAGTTTATCCGCCTGGGATGGATTGACATACGCCGACACAAGTACAGCGGAGTGATGTGCCTTCTTGATTTGTGAGACAGTAGCTATAGCGGATCCTAACGTGTGACTGGTTAGCTGTAGTTTGACTTCAACATGAAAGCGCCAGCGTTTGTTTTTATCTCTGAGGTTTACGATGGCGTCGGCTCCTACTCGCTGCTTCGGTTCCACGGCCTCTATCGCAGCTTGCAGTCCTGTAGAATCCGCCAGGCTGTGAACTGCCTGAACCAGTATGTCTTTGTAGGTGCGACGTAATGTTGATGTCTGGCTCATCTGAGCCTCAGAGTTCAGTTGGAAGCGAGCAACAGCGTTCACATTATACATGTGTTCACGAATTATGAACAGCTTCGTATTGTGAACAACTCCCCGTATTTACCTCAAGCCCCTTCATGATTGTGATGCGGCCTTCTAGCCTGCATCAATAGTTCGCCGGTAAACGAACACTAACTTTGTAAGAAAAAACCACATGGAATTCGGAATTTATGAGCAAATGCGGTGGCCCAGTCGTACCGGAAAATAGTCCGAAAACACCGTGAGAGCTTACTTTGTATTCTTATCACTTCTAAAATGAGGTTGGGAGTCGGCAGGCAAGCACGTTATAACTTAGCATTACGAGGACAGGATGAGTGAGATCAATCGTTCACTGCTAATCTTGAAGCCCAAGCATCCCTTTCTTGAGTGGGCGCAGACGCTCGATGATGGCGACAAGGACTTTACTCTCGCGGAGTTGGCCGAGGATTCAACTGCATACCTCGTTCCGGAGCTTTGGGAGGATTCTGATCAAAACGCTCTTTTGGAATCGTCTTACAACATCCTTTTCGAGGAACAATTGCAAGGATGGTGGACGGACGAAGCGGCCTGGCCCAAGGAACGGAACTTAAAGATGTTTCTGGACTGGTTCGAAGTCGAGTTTCATAGTCTCGTATTCGATCTGTGCGACGAACCGATCCGCGTGATCGAAGATGATGGATAGCGGGACAAGCGAATCCTGAGAATCGTTCTACTTGAATCAAGTGACGTTCGGTGACGCGAAATCATCTCTTGCTTGCAGCGGCGTGATCAAGTTGCTATGCGGAAGTGAAAACTGATCGCGGCGTTAAGTTGAGGGTCTATGCGGTCTATGCTTTATCTGACATATGCTCCTGGGCCGCCTATTAGCGAATTCGTCGACCATTTTTGGCTGTTTGATGGAGGGCATGCGCCTCGAAATGAACGGATCGTCCCTAGTGGGACCATTGAGTTGGTAATCAACCTTCGTGACGACGAAATACGAATTCATAATGGCGCGGAATCAAAGCAGCACAAGCGCTTTTCAGGCGCGGTTTTGTCGGGAACCTATTCGAGCATATTTGTCATCGACGCAATGCAGCATGAGTCGATGCTGGGCGTGCACTTCAGGCCGGGTGGCGCGTTTCCATTTCTCGGCGCGCTGGCGAGCGAACTAACAAATGCACATGCTAATTTGGCAGACCTTTGGAGTCGCGCCGGTATTGACCTTCGGGAACGTCTGTGCGTTGTCAACACGCCTCGAGAGCGATTTCAGATCATGGAAGAGGTCCTCATTGATCGCCTGCGTCGCTCTCGAAAAGCGCGCCTCGCGATAGCAATTGCATTGGACGCGTTTGGCCCGTACGGCATGGGCGCTTCAGTCCGAGATGTCGCCCGAGACGTCGGTATATGCCAGCGGCGGTTCAGCAAGGTTTTCGCTTCTCAAGTTGGCCTCACTCCAAAGGTCTTCTGCCGCATATTGCGATTTCAACGGGTGCGGACTCTGGTGGATCAGATCGACAAGCCTGATTGGGTACAGATAGCGTTGACCTGTGGTTACTTCGATCAGTCGCACATGATAAATGACTTCCAGGAATTCTCTGGCTTTACCCCTACACAGTACCTTCGACGCCTTCGTCACAATCAGCAGGACGGCCGCTTGAAGAGCCAACACGTGCCAGTATCTGAATAGGTCCATTTTTTCCAATACAGAGGCTCCTTCGGAACTATACAATCAGCGCAAAGACGTGAACAGATGCTCCGCGAACACGCTCGGGGGGAGATGATATGAGGAGATGGTGTGCTCTTTTTTTGTGTTTCGTTGGTATCGTGATCGGAGGATGTATGAACCAGGAGCGATCGTCCGAAGCATCGCGCGAGTCGGACGTAAAGGAAGGTCAAAGCTTTGTTGTAGGTCTTTGGGGTGTTCGGTATCAGGTGAAGGACGTAAGCCGTTCTATCACCTTCTACACAAAACAACTTGGTTTCAAACTGGACCAGCAAAACCTACCCGCATTCGCGCAGGTCTCTGTCGGGAATCTCAAACTTATACTCAGTGGTCCCGGAGCCTCGGGCTCGCGTCCGATGCCTGATGGCCGTCAGCAGGAGCCTGGTGGATGGAACCGCATTGTGCTTCAAGTGTCTGATCTTCCTGGCCGTATTGAGGTGTTGAAGAAGGCCGGCCTCCATTTTCGGAACGAGATGGAAGTTGGTCCAGGCGGCAAACAAATCCTATTAGAGGATCCTGACGGTAACCCTATTGAGCTTTTCGAGCCAGCTCGATAGTCGCACCGTGTTACGCGGGTAAATGAGGGTTAGTGCCTGCACGTGTGGTCGTCAACGCTTATGATGAGTTTACGTACGACCATTCCGTTCGCAAACGTGACTGTACGCCAGGCGTCGAAGGGCCGATTCACACTTGTCTGGGCCATCCAGAATGAATCGGCCGAGAATGATGAGATGCAATTATTGAAGCAACTCGTTTTTCTGCTGTGCACTGCAGTTAGTGAGCTGTTGTGCCGCCGCCTACCCCGCCGCAGTCCCGCGGACAAGTTTGTGCATTCTCACACGACTTAGCGCAGACTCCATCGCCGCATCTTGCGCAAAAAGAGGCGCCCTGCTCGCTGTTGTTATTTTCCACTGCACTAGCCGCTCCGAATCCGATCGAGACGGCAGCGAGTGCTACTGCAATAGCTGTTACTCTGAGGTATTTCATATATGCTCTCCTTTGAAGTTGTTGATGTTAGTAGACTGAGTTAGCTGCCGGGAGGTTCGGCGAGAATTGTAGTCCTGAGGCACACGACTCGCAATACTGCGTTCAACAGAAAAGGCTGCACAGCGCAGCCTTTTCTGTTAACTCATGGACGGCGGCCTATTGTAAGTAGATGCGTTTAGCCAAACTAGGGACACCGGCCTGATCAAGAACAAACAGCATGTAAATTCCCGGCACCGCCTGAGCTGGCATGCGCGGTACTCTTATGCGAATTTGTCCTTTGTGAGCTGCGCCCTTCTGGTGAAATGAGAGCTTCACATATCGATCACCTGTAGTCAGACTATGTGTGTTGTGATCGCTGCGAAGCATTACCACAGATGAAATTTGATCTGGATTACTCGCTACGGTCACGTCAAAATGTCCACCATAGGAGATGTCTTCAGGTGCGTTCGCGATTACCGGTCGTGCAGCGCGGCTGCCATCCGACTTGAACAGGTAAGGGGGAAAGAATAGTTGTCCAACAGGAACGCCCTGATCCGGATCCCCGAAAGGAAGCAACCCCGCATATGAGGTCAGTAGCGGGAAGGAAGGATCGTCTGGTCGAACCAGCGCCTCGCGATTCTCTCCCGCGAAGAATACGGAGCCATCGGGAAGTAAAGTGGCCGTTCCATGCAGCCCACGCGATACTGTAGTCCGTGCAAGTTTGGTAATGGATCCAGTGGCGGGGTTGAACATCTGAAAATGAAGTCCTTCCTTTTCCTCAAACGTGCATGGTCTTCCGTTAACGTTGCAGCCAGGAGAACGGTTAACTCCCTGTCCGATGAGCACCTTGCCATCGGGAAGTAACACGGCCTTGGTGGTAGCGAGCGGCTGAAGAATACTGCCCACAATTTTCCAACGCGGGTTCGCATCTATGAAGTCGATCTCTTCAACGGTGCCGGTTTGATCACCGTCAGCATCTTCGCCTGATATCATGAACCACTTGTGCGATACGGTGTGACCGGCGCCGTTAATTTCGATAAGGCTCGCGGTCGGGCAGCAGTACGGCCGTACTTCAGATGCAGTATCTACAAGCGTCCAGTGATTCTTAGCAGGAGTATTGCGGTTGGGATCTTTAACCGCCGCCAGTACGTTCAAACACCAGGTATTACCTTTGGTGAAATCAGGAGTTCCGCCGCCAACCCCAAACCTGGCTCCGCCCGGAACCACTTCAGGGCCATACTCCTTCTCTCCGTCGAACGTGCAGACCACCCAATCATCTTTTCTTGGACCAGTCTGCACCACTTCGAGTTGGGGATAGAGAGGAAAAGCCATCCTTGCATTTTCTAACGCTACATTGCTATCAGTTTTCGGGTCGTACACTTCAGGGACGACTTGATTAACGCGGGTCGCAGTAAACGCCGTATCAGTTTGCGAGATGTTCTGACGACCTTTTGTAACCCGATTTGGGTCAGGCGGGATGGAGTTGTTTTGATCGAACCCGCCCACCACCAACACCGTGCCATTTGGAAGCGGTATGGCAGATGGGTACCAGCGCGAATACTTCTGGTCGGAAGGCTCCGAAGGCTGTGTGCTCTGCTGATCTCTGGGATCGCAGCCTGGATAAAACGGGGCGTCGGGATTGGTGGCAAAAAGCTGCAAGCCAAATGGGTCTTTGGCCCAGTTCGATCTGGTGCAAGGTTCGAGACGCGGAATCCAACTCTCGGTTTCCGGATCGAAGATATTTACCTTGTACAGACCGTTGTTGCTCTGCATATCATGGCCGCCGAAAACGTAGACTCGTCCATCGGCGAGCGTCACGCGCGCATTGCAATAGGTGTTGTAAAAATTCCCTTTCGAATAGCCGTTTTCCTCAAACGCCGGGCGATTCAGAGCAAAGTCAGCTTCATCCAGCAGCGTTGTATGAAACTTACCGCTGTTTTTGAACGCGTCGGGATGGCCTATGTCGAATAAGAGCTGTCTTTCCATTGTGCGATTAGCAACGATCCGTGTCGGCACACTCTGGCTCAGGCCTTGCCGCAAGAGATAGCCGCCATAGGTAAGTCTCTGAAAAGAGTCATCCGCTGCGCGGTCCATACCAAGACCGAGGAACGGATCGAAACCGTGAAGAACATCTCTTAACGACGAGTTGAATTGAAGTCCCGGAGTACTAAATGCTCCACGCGAAATTGCAAGATCGATTATAACGGGATCTGCGACGTCGTTGGGCGTGTACTCCGGAAACCTCGCGTGAAACAATATTTTTGGCGTGGTGGAACTTCTCTTCCAAACTAAACCCATATGAACCGCTTCCGCGCTTTGCATTGGAATCAATGGCGAGACTTCGCCACAGGTAGCGTTAGGACAGCCGGCGTTGGGATTCGGAAATGTGCCTTGAGCCGTGACTGATCTATCAACCACACACAACTCGAGGGCCACAATGCTCGCAAGTAAAGCACTCATCAAAAGACATGCTCTTGTAGTGTTAACTAAATGTTTCGGCGAACTCTTCTTCGCGCTCCGCACTGGTACTGAATGAAGTGAGTCTTGACTCATCGGTTAACCCTCTCCTATTCCTTTTCTTGTCATTAGAGAACCTGACGCATTCCTGAAGAACCGTGTCGCTACAGTTCATAGGACTGTCATTTCTTACTACTTGACGTCGGGAGGTGTATGCCTGCTTGCGCGGAGTGTGGGAACTCCAGGCAGACATAATCAGGGCTTCGTTGGACCGATACGGGGGTTGATGGGGGGATTCAAACGGATCTGCAAGGAGTATGCCCGACTACAGAAGTAGATTAATCGAATCGTTTTGCGGTTAATTTTGTTCCGTACTCGATCAGAGAGGCGAGACGAGAATTGAGACATTCGGAAAATTATCCAAGAACCTGAATAATTGCATTCGTCTTGCATCGATGGATGAAGAATATTTCTCGCGCGAACGCGCAAAGAAAGCCCTTTAGAAACACGGTAGCCCTTTGCGCCTTTGCGCGAGAGATCTTCTCGATAGAACTATTTTTTCGTGCAAAGCCGAAATACTTACGTGTTTTCGAGTGTTTGTTTCATCGTCCTTAAAGCTTGCTCAATCATCTGGCCGATGCTGCCGGCTGTTTCATTTGGCATTAAATCCGCAATCCAGATGACTCGGCACTTATGATCGCCTTCGGAGAATACCTGGAGCGAAGCGTTATAGTGACTGAGTGACTCATGTTCAGCGGCCCATGAGTGCCTGCACGTGTTGTCGTCAACGCTTATGATGAGTTCACGTACGACCATTCCGTTCGCAAACGTGACGGTACGCCAGTCGCCTTCGAGTTTGCAGTCGATCACAAACCCAGGCACCAGGCGTTTGTGAATGGCGCCAACATCGCGAATTGAGTCCCACACAAAATCTTTACTTCGCTCAATTTCAATCTCTTTCTGGATAGTAGCCATACTCGTTTTCACCTTCACTAATCAGTGCATTACAAAAATCCTCGGACGTATGTTCCCGATTCTTTCTTCTTGAGTTAACTTGACAGTACCGTGCAGAAGCCAATCGACGCAATCATCGTTGGGGCAGGGCCAAATGGGCTGGCGGCGGGTATTGAGTTAGCGAGAGCCGGAAAGCGCGTTCGTATTTATGAAGCAAGCGATCACATCGGCGGTGGAGCGCGCTCTGGTAATCTGACGCTGCCTGGATTCACTCACGATCTTTGCTCAGCAGTTCACCCATTGGCGATCAGCTCTCCATTCTTTACGAGGCTGAATTTAACTAAATATGGTTTGGAGTTCATTGAACCGCCCGCCGCAGTGGCGCATCCTTTTGACGACGGCACCGCCATTCTGCTCAAACGATCCGTGGAAACAACGAGTCTACAACTTGGCCGAGATGCCAGGCATTATCGAAACCTAATGCAGCCTCTCGCAAACAACTGGCAAAAGCTCTCGCACGATATCCTTGGGCCGCTGCGAATCCCGCGACATCCAGTTGCTCTGGCTCGTTTTGGTTTTCGTGCGCTTAGATCTGCGGAGGGATTGGTAAATTCTCACTTTTACGAAACACGAACACGTGCCTTTTGCGCCGGGCTGGCCGCACACTCTGCAATCGCGCTTGATCAACTCGGCACCGCTGCATTTGGCTTAGTTCTCGGCACACTCGGTCACGCTGTCGGTTGGCCCATACCCCGTGGTGGCGCACAAGCCATTTCAGACGCGTTAGCGGCGCACTTTATTGAACTTGGTGGCGAGATTGTTACTGGTGCGCGGATAAGTTCGATCGAAGAACTTCCTCATTCCCGGTGCACGCTCTTTGATGTCACGCCACGCCAGTTGCTACAGATCCTCGGTAAAAATTTTTCCGCACGGTTCAGAGCAAAGCTGACTAACTATCGCTATGGTCCAGGTGTGTTCAAGATTGATTGGGCACTTGCGGGTCCGGTGCCGTGGACCGCGCGTGAGACCAATCAAGCTGCGACAGTTCATCTCGGCGGATCTTTAAAAGAGATACTCGAATCGGAACGAGCGGCATGGGAAGGTCATCCGAACAAAAAGCCATTTGTTCTTGTTTGCCAACCCAGCCTGTTTGATTCCACGAGAGCGCCAGCCGGTAAACACACACTATGGGCATACTGTCATGTACCGAATAGTTCGAATCTCGATATGTCTGACCACATAGAAGATCAGATAGAACGGTTCGCTCCCGGGTTTCGAAAGTTGGTGCTTGCACGAAGTTTGATGTCGCCCGCACAACTCGAGAATCGCAATGCCAATCTGGTTGGTGGCGACATCAATGGTGGCGCTCAAAGTCTCGGACAGATGTTCACTCGACCAACGCTGCGCACCTATTCCACTCCCCTTGCCGGCGTTTATATTTGCTCATCCTCGACGCCTCCGGGCGGCGGCGTCCATGGCATGTGCGGCTATCACGCAGCTCGGGTCGCACTTCGTCGATCATTTTCATGAGCAATGCAATTCTGAAAGAATGGACACGCCACTCAGGTTTGTCTTATCAACCAGGGTTTAATTTAGGAACTCCAAGAGAGTCGCGCCGCTCTAGTCTGCGCAAGTCAGCCGTAAATTTTTCTTTAGCCTTGTTGATTTCTTGAGCGGTCGTAGCCTGTCTAAGACGGTTCATATAATTCTCCGTGGCCGTCCTGGCGCAGGTAGCTTCAGGTAAACTGTCAACTGAAGTGTTGACGACGACGGGTGGGCGTGTGGCAGCAGTGGCAATTTCGATTTGCCCTTCGAGTTTCTTAATAAGCGTATCACTCTCACTAATAACTTGAGCGAATTCACCGGCCGCTGCCTTCGTATTTTTGACCACGTCGTTCGTGAGGGTTATTTTTGATGAGTTAACAATCTCTTTTGCCTCAAATTCAAAGTCCGCCGGTGTAAGAGTCCCGCCCGGAAACCATTTAGCGAGGATTCGATCAAGATGTGGTCCAACTTTCGACTTTATTCTTTCCTCCATGGTCTTATCGAAGGCCGAAACCAAAGCATTGAACATCGGTTCGAGAAACGGGAATCGCATTACGAGATCGTTAAAGGCCGCGCCTTTTACTACATTCGTAAACGATTTTGGAAATTGAACAAGAACCTCTGCGCCGTCCGCGAGTTTGATTGCTGAGGTTGACCTTGGAAGACCTGGGGCCTTTTTAAAAGAGCTCTTTACCTCTTCAATCTTTCCCAGGGTCAGGTCTGACAAACCTGGCGGTCGCCACTTAGATGTATAACGCGTCTCAGTCTTGAGCGGCGTGTCGCCAGCGGGCTTATCGGAATATGATACGGTTCCAGGTCCCTGGTAAGCCGGGGGCCGTTTGCTGGTTGTCTCCTTTACCCGGGCCTCGATCCCCCTTTCGATAACAACGTTCGGCGTGGATTTAGCCTTCGAGTAGGTTTGTCGCAGTGACTCGACGCGACTGTTAGAGGAAAATACAATGTTGTGATACTTGAAATCGTATGTTGTAGCTCGGAGAGCAACCGCGATGTCGTTGTCTATCTGCTGCAATAGACCTTGTTGCACGGCGGCCACTAATATTCCTTCGGTTTCCTTGCGAGCCTCCTCGTATCCTGTTCGGATCTTTTCGATCCGAACTTGCACGCGGGCAAGCTTCTCACCGGCAACCGCGTTGCCGAAGAAAGTAAACGCACAGAGGAAAGCGAGCACTATGTATGCCCGCTTGCTAAGTTTTTGAAATGCCAGGTATCGCGACACAAGCGACTTTGGTTTTCCGTCCTTGCCGTCGTTCTGCGTCTGGCGGGCCGGATCGAAACCAACTGAGTAGGAATAAAGAAGGTCGATACCGATGAGAATTGCGATCAGTATCGCGGAGATCCAGGGTTTAAATATCACGTAGCTCGAAAGAAATTGTTTGAACGACTCGAACCGGTCCTCCAACCGCCACAGGTCTGCCAGCGTTGATTGATCGCTGCTGCCATCAAATATCCACGAGGCGCCGAGGTAAAAAGCGAGCACAATACTCAGACAGGCAAAGAGCTCGACAGCCTTATCAAACGCAAAGTAGACGAACGTTTTCCTGTGCGCTCCTTTGTACTCCGATCTGTTCATGGCGAAGAACCCCAAAAAAATCAGGCTCACCGGCAACAGAAAAGTTATGGTTGAAAAGCCAAGAAAGAAGGAAAGCGCGCTCCAGATAACGATCAATATCAAGAAAGTTTCCCAGATAAGCCGGGGTTTTCTTCGAGTTGGAGACGGCTTTACTGCCTCCTTGGAAGCGGCTGGGGCGGGTTCGTCGTTCATAACGGGTTTGTCGCGAACACCAAGACGAAATTCAGAGAAATTCCGGCGTGTTCCGATGGACTCGAACTTACAACCACAGGAAGCGCATTTGATAAGGCTCCCGAGGCTAATGGCTTCTTTAGATACCTTACATTTCGTGTTGCACCTCGGACACTCTGTTGTATGCATTATTGGCAACCTCCAACGACGAAGGGAAATACACAGATTGAGAGCTTGCTTAAGTTACGGAACCAACCACTTACATATGACAAAGAGTCTATTTTTATTTCCTTTGGAAGGGGCTCTACGTATCTTCGGTGAAATGCGTACGTCCCAACCGGTGTTTTCTCTTACTTATTTTAACGGTGCTTAAATAGCTGATCTGCAGATAGTATTCAATAGAAGGCTCACTGTGTTATGGAAATCCGTCTATCGCGACTATGACGAAATGTAGACATCAGCTTGACGATGCGCTTGTACATGTTCTAATCGTTACCGCTTGGCAGAGCTATTTTGTTCAGCCCCGGCGCTTTTCTATCTCTCAACGGTGAAACTGTCGAATGCGATTCGCGCCCAGCGCAGTACTTTTCATTTTCATTGTTCTCTTGCTTGCTTCAATTCCCTCTTGCGGGCGCAAGCCTGCATCTCTGGAGGCGCTTGATCCCATTGACCGGCGCACAAATGTGCCGATGGTCGAACCCATCACTCGCGATCTCGCTCAGATTCGCGAACGCGGATCAATCACCGTAGTTGCTCCTTACAATTCCACCACCTACTTCATCTACCAGGGGGAACCGCTCGGCTTCGAATACGAGTTGCTTGCTGCTTTTGCGAAGGACCTGGGAGTCGCTCTTAAGATCATCGTGGTGACAGATCCCAAGAGTCTCATACCCGCGCTTAACGAGGGTGAAGGCGACATTGCCGCGGCGCGGTTGATCCCGACTCCAGACAATCAAGCAGCGGCGGCGTTCACAGACGCGCTTTATCACACCGATCCGGTGTTGGTCCAACAGGATGAACCACCATCCGAAGCCGGTAAAGGAACCGAGAAGGTGATTAAGCCGGGACCAGCGGATCCCGTAGCGGAGGTTGATATCCAGGCGAGGCTGATAACTAATCCGGATCAACTGGCGGGACGGAGAGTTGATATCCCGGAGCAATCTCCCTACCGGCGAACGCTGATGGAGCTATCGGATGAGATTTCCGGAGACATTTACGTCGTTGAGGTGGGGGGTAAAATTCAGGATGAGGCGTTGGCCCAGAAGGTGGCTCGCGGTGAAGTTCAATTCACTGTAATGCAGAAGAACCTTGCCGACTTAAAAGAAGCTGAATTCAAGAATTTGAAAGTGCGGCCAATTCTGGGCCATACGCAGAAAGTGTCATGGGCTGTTAGAAAGAACTCGCCCGAGTTGTTGGCGACACTTAACACCTGGATTGCAGAAAAGAAGAAGACGCCGCTGCTTAACAGTCTTTATCAAAAATACTTTATCGATCGCCGTCGATATCTTGAACGAGTGACCAGTGAATATCTCACTTCCACGACAGGAAAGCTGAGTGAGTATGACATATTGCTCAAACAGTATGCCGTCGAGTTGAATTGGGACTGGCGACTCCTGGCGTCGCAGGCATTTCAAGAATCTCGCTTTAAGCCAACAGCCAAGTCCTGGGCCGGCGCGACTGGGCTGTTGCAACTGATGCCTAAAACCGCCAAGGAGTTTGGAGTCACAAATGCGCTTGATCCCGCAGACAACGTACAGGGTGCTATCAGGTTCTTGAAATGGCTGCACCAATACTGGGCGAAGCGAATCGTGGATGAGAACGAGCGGCTGAAATTCATCCTGGCTTCGTACAATGTGGGAGTGGGACACGTTGAGGACGCACAGCGGTTGACTGAGAAGTATGGTGGCAACCCAGAGGTTTGGGAGGACGTAGCGTACTGGATGTTACAGAAATCGACGCAGCAGTACTCAAACGACCCGGTTGTGAAGTTTGGCTTTTGTCGTGGTCTGGAACCAGTGAATTACGTCAGCCACATACTTGAACGTTTTGAACATTACAAACAGTTCGTCGTGGCGTAGAGTCTCTTCACGAGAGGAGAATGCCTGAAGTGAGTAAGTGGACACTGAAAGCACATTGCGCTCCGCTGGAGCGCAGAGCATAGAGGTATTAAAGCTATAAACATTGTGCTCCTCTGGAGCACTTCGCTGCCGACCATCAAGGTCTCAACGACTTTCGGGCAAAGCCCATCACAGTCATACCGTTGAGAAGTAGCGATTATCGCTATACAGTACTGTTAAGTCCCAGTTACAGGAGAGAAGAAATGAATAATACACCATCTAACGAAACATGCGCTCACACACCGTGCAAATGTCCGGCAGCCTCCGATGATGAGTATTGCAGCACACATTGCAGGAGCGCGGCTGGTGGCACAGAGACAAACTGTAGCTGCGGTCACCCTGAGTGTCTCTGAACCTCTGACGCATCGATGGATGAAGAATATTTCTCGCGTAAAGGCGCAAAGGCGCAAAGAAAGCCCTTGAGAAGCGCGGTAGCGCTTTGCGCCTTTGCGCGAGAAATATTCTGGATAGAGCTACTTTTCGGGCCGACTATGCGTGTCCACACCGTCTAACCGCATCATGGACCACTCGAGGCGGCGCCCCTCATCATCTCGTCACGCTTGGCTTTGAATTCTGATCCCGCTTTCCATTCCGGATACCTGTCGCCCTGCGCCACTCGATATCCGATCATCGTCAACAACTGTGCGTCATCAACCGCTCCGGTGAGATCCCAGTCAGTTTTAATGTCATCGGAAACTTTGTGGTAGTCCTTGTTGGTGTATTCGTCCCGCTTCTGTTTGCTGAACGCCGAATCCTTCCCTTCGTAATTAACCCCGGAGTCAGTGTAGAGCGCCGGAACGCCTTGTTTCGCAAATTCGAAGTGATCCGAGCGGTAGTAAAACCCTTTCTCTGATTCTGGATCCGGATTCACTGTCCGCCGCTGTACAGTGGCAGCTTCACGCAGCAAGTCGATTAAGGTGCTGTTGTCGTCGCCCACCATCGTAATGTCCGTGGTCCTGCCCCACTGATTGACGCCATCCATGTTGATGTTCGCGAGCGTTTTGTTCAGCGGATAAAGAGGATTCTCGCCATAATACTTTGCACCGAGTAACCCTTTCTCTTCGGCCGTGACGGCAAGAAACAAAATGGATCGTTTCGGAGGTGTGGCGAGTTTCGTGAATGCTTCAGCAATCTCAATCAATGCGGCGGTGCCTGAGGCATTATCGAGCGCGCCATTGAAAATCTGATCGCCTGTTAGTTTTGGATCGCGGCCCAGGTGGTCCCAGTGTGCCGTGTAGATAACATACTCGTTCTTCAGCGTAGGATCCGATCCTTCGAGCTTTCCTATGACGTTACTCGAATTGATTTCCCGGATTGTGTTTTTGACCGTCATGTTTGCCTTCGCATTCAGAGCGACCGGCTTGAATTCTTTCGAGACGGCAGCCTTTTTCAACGCGTCAAAGTCCTGGCCACTGGCGGTAAACAACTCCTTAGCGCGGTCGGTCGTGATCCATGATTCCACCGCTACACGTCCCATGTTCTTGTCGGGCTTCTGAATATCGAAGTTCTCACGAGACCAACTCCCGGAAACAACTTCATAGGGATAACCAGCCGGTCCGGTTTCATGAATGATCACTGCCGCCGCCGCGCCCTTCTCCGAGGCAATCTCATACTTGTAGGTCCATCGACCGTAGTACGTCATTGCCTTGCCCTTGAACATCTTGTCGTCCAAACTTGTCGAATCGCCCGAGGCAGGAACCTGGGGATCATTGATTAGCATCACGATGGTCTTCCCTCGCACGTCCAACCCTTTGTAGTCGTCCCACCCATACTCCGGCGCCACTACGCCATAACCAACAAAGACCATGTCGGAATTCTCAACCTTCGACTCAGGAACGAACCGGCGCGAAACCGCAACGTAGTCTTGTGGAAATATCAGGTTTAGTTGCTTGTTCCCGGCAATGAATGAAGCGGTTGGGGCACCCGTAAATCCAACAAGAGGAACCTTCTGAACAAACGTGCCATCCGGATTGCCGGGCTTCAAGCCAATACGTTGAAACTGCTCAGTCAGATACTTCACGGTAAGTTCTTCACCTTTTGTTCCGGGGCCGCGTCCTTCGTACTCATCTGCTGACATCACTTTGGTGTGTTGCATGATGTCGTTTGCGGTGATTGCGTTGAAGGCCGGCCTCAACTCAGCCGGAACTGAGCTGTTAGCTGTGGCACCGGAATTCGTGTTCACGTTGGTCGGAGCGGTTGTACACGCGAGTGCGAACGTAAGCACCGCTGCGAACAAGACCATGGCATGGATTCGCTTTTTCATTTGGAAGGATCCTCGATTCTGGTGGTGTATTTGATAGGAGTTTCTATGCCGAAATGTGGGCACAAGTCAAACTAGCCAAGGGAAGATAGTGGCTTAATTTGAGTTTTTTCTCTGCGGTTCCTCAGCGAATCTCTGCGGCCTCTGCGTTGAGATAGCCTTTACCGCAGAGAACGCCGAGATACGCAGAGGTCCGCAGAGAAAAACTCCTGAATTTAAGCCACTACCCAGGGGAAAGCTAACGGGTCGGTGAACGTGGTCTCGTCAGCTGAAACTTAATGGCGAGTGTGTCCGACAAGCTATCGAGCGCACCTGAAAACCAGAGAACCAATGCAGCAGGGACCGTCGCAAAGACTGCACTGATGGCACCTGCAGAAATCGGCCTCTGAGTAGGACCAGGCGTATTACCATGAGCACGCATATACTGCCTTCACTCAGTCTCCTATTAAAGCCACGGCTAGTTAAAGGCAAGCAGCTCTGACCCTGCTAACAAAGGTTCATCGCGAAACATATTGACAAGATGCTTGTATGCTTGTGCGACGGGCCGGATCACGATTCAGATCGTACAGACTGACTGGAAACCCAATGCACGGCGAAGGCCGATGTTCCAGTCAACCTGGTCCTGCAAGCTGTACCAGGTGAAACCAACAACCGGTAACAATAGCTTTTCCAAAAGCCACTCGCCGGATCATAGGAAGTAAGGCTTATTTTGCGACGCCATAAAACAAAAAGATCACGCCAAACGTGACCCTTAATAAAGCATAAGCAGCGTTGCGTTGGTCCATCGACCCTTTCTGTAAGTCGTACTATTGATGGTATGGACCATTTTTTGGTCCATACCCGAAGCTCTGGGCGTCACTTCGGCTTGCGTGTTATGCGGCCTTGCGCGTTGCCGGACCTGACAGTGAACTAACCGCATCAAGATTGGCCCCGTCATCCACACCCACGCTTAGCCGATCAACTAGTTCACCTCCAAGCCATCCAGTCACACCGGCGAGTGCAAAACCTGCAAACGAAAGCACCAGGGCAGTAGTGGATGGTAGATACGCGACACTAGCTTCGACATTACTGTAACGAAGCCACCAACTCGCAATAAACAGCAGTAGGACCACCACATTGCCACCACCGTGCAGTAAGCCGACGGATTTGGCACGAGTGCCTTGTGGGATCGCAAGCCAGTCGATGAGACCGAAAGGCGCGGCGACAATCCCGCCAATTATCCCAGCGATAATCATCCAGTATGAGACAGTTACCATCGTGGGATTACCCCAGATTAGATAAATAATGTCGAAGATAACTGCGGTTGATAACAATCCAAAAGGAAACGGGATCAGCATCTGGTGGATCGGATGTCCGAGAGCTTTGGCTTTACTTTCCATTTGTCCCTCCGCATGTGTGACGGCGTTAACGCAATGTAAACGCCTTTGAAGTTGCCATTAGATCGTCATTATTTCTAAATACCTATCCGGCATAGTCGTTGCCGGATAAGGGGTACTATTTCGTAGGTTTGGGTAGTTTTAGGATAGGCCCTAAATCTGGGCATGTGAAGGGTATACGTCATGAACAAGAATTCAAATCGTTTACTTTTTCCTTGCGAATGTGTATCGGGAGGACCAGGAGGTTACAGCGATCCGTGGGCTAATGTCACCAAACACAAACTACTGCCGAATGGAACGAAAGAGGAGATTCTGAAACTCGTTGCCCGCGAGCCCAAAACCATTTCGCAACTAGCCACCGCTCTCAAGCTCTCAGCGCCAACTGTGTATTCACACATTAACGACTTGATGAACAGCCAGCTTCTCCGCGAATCCGAGGAGTGGGAAAAGCGGTATCCCACGGAACGTTATTACGAACCGAACTTTCCGGTGTTCAAAGTCGAAGAATGCGCTGAGTTTCGCACGTTGTGTGAAGAAATGGCGGAAGAGGTGAGCCGCGTTTTCCAAAAGAAACAATCGAAAATGGAACGAGCGTTTCGCAAGACCGGCCTCGCTAATCAAGGTTGGGAGTTATCCGATGTTGCGCAGTGTTTATATGCGAACGTTCAGCGGGGAGCCCGCAGCCGGCTCGAGAAGCTGGGAATCCTTGCAAATCCCAAAGCGCACTCTAACGGTTTGGAGTGGATCTTTTGGGCAGAAGAAGCTGAAGAGGACAAGTGAAAATTCTGTCGGGAAAAAGGGCCCCCACTAACGGGAGGCCGTGCCTTTAGATTGTTCGTCTTTAGCTTTCAGCGCTGCCTCAACAGTCGCCTTCAGACCTTCATACGATCTCTCGGAGACGCGCTTGCCGTTCACGTAAAACGTCGGCGTGCCGTTGACCCCCAGTTTCTGTCCGTCCAACACATCGCGCTGAACCTTCTCTGCAAACTTGCCGCTATCGAGCGAAGCATCGAATCGAGCGCGATCCAACCCAAGCTCACTCGCGTACTGCTTGAGCTTATCGACCTCAAGCGCAGATTGATTACGGAAAAGGACCGCGATGTATTCCCAGTATTTGCCCTGCTCGCGCGCGGCCTCTGCGGCTTCGGCAGCCTTCGGCGCCTGGGCGTGCTGCGAAAGTGGGAAGTCGCGCACGACGAGCCGCACGCGGTTGCCAAACTCGGTCACGATACGCTCCATAACGGGATGCTGCTGCGCGCAACTCGGACATTGAAAGTCAGTGAATTCGACAATGGTGACTGACGCGTTAGCGTTACCCTTACTCGGTTGATCGTCCGTCGCGATCTCGAAGACCGGCGACTCCGGAGCGGTAAGATTGATCTGGACCGTCGACGCTTTCCGCAATTGTTCGGCGAACGCGCGAGTCGCTTCCTGTTCCTTATTCTCCTGGATGTACTGAACGATCTGATCTTTCGTCTGCGCAAACTCGCCGCTGATGCGATCCTTGTTTTGCGTATAAAACTCCTGCGCCTGCGCCTCCGTTACACGCGGCACTTTGGCGGTCACCTCCTGGTCCAGCAGCGCCCGCGTGGTCATCTGCCGCTTCTGCGCTTCCTGCGTGAGCAGCATGTCATTGATTTTCAGATCGACGTCCTGCTTACGCAGTGAATAAACCTGTTCCTGCACATTGAAGATCAAAGGCCGCAAGCTGTTTTCGATATCATTCATGGTGATCTGCTTGCCATTGACGACTGCTAAAACTCGTGCACGATCTGCTTCGCTCGTTGGCGGCGCTGATGGTTTTGCCAGGACTTTAACCTGCGCAGTCGCACGTAGTCGCTCGGCAAGCTTTCGGGCGAGTTCCTGCTGACGCTGGAAGGTGAGATATCTCAAAACATCGCCCTTTGCATCCTTGAACTCCGCCTTAATCTGCGCTTTGTTCTGGTCGTAAAAAGCCTGCGCCTCCGCCTCGGTTGGCGCTTGCACCTTGGCGATGACTTCGTCCTTGATTACCTGCGAAGGAGAAACCTGGCGCTTCTTCGCTTCTGCTTCCAGCAGTAATGAATCGATCTGTAAATCGAGTTCGCGCTGGCGAGCCTCGATTACCTCTCGCTGCAACTGTTCCACACGCGATCGAGTTTCAGGGCTGAGATCCTGTTTGGTGATCTTCACTCCATTGACCACGCCGAGTATGTCTGAAACTCGCTTATCCTCACATCCGCAGTCGACCTGAGTGGCTACTGTCTTTTTTGTTTCAGTCGCGCCGGATTGCTGAGCCGTCTGCGCGGCGATTGGTGCAACGGTCATAAACATCATAAGAAGACCGAATAAAAGTTTTTTCATAGACTCTTCATCCTTCATGTATCAGAAATTAATTGTTTTTGACCCAACCGCTGGCTAAGACGAATTCTTTCTTTGCAGGGTCAATCGAAACGACGTAGCCTCCCATGGCCCCCACACGCCGGTTTGGTCCAAATGTAATGATGGGCGTTACGCCGGTCTCATATTCATAGAGACCTTCAAACGCTGTAATGAGTTTTTCGCGGCTCAAATCTCGTCCTGCACGCTGTAACGCCTCGGTGAAAATCTTGGCAGCCGCGAAAGCCATCAACTGCGATGCCGTGTGTCGCACCGGATATTTGTACTTCTGCTGTAGCGCGCGTAATTCGGCCATGCCTGCGGGCGTGATATCACCCGGCACGGTCGGAAATGAAAGGAACACACGATCCTTGAAACTCAAAGGTATCGCTGCAACGAGATCTCTTCCCGCCAATGCACCGAGAAGAAAAACAGCCGGCGTCCAATTTGCGGCGGCCGCTGCCTTTATGAAGGCTATCTCCTCACCGCCAGCGCCGAAAAAGAAAACAGCTTCCGCACCTTCTCCTTTTAGATCTCCGGCGATCTGCGCCGCATCGAAAAGTTTGCTCGAATAAGATTTCTTAGTGACGGAGTTCCATGCGATCTTTCGCGCCTGATCCTCGATCGCAGTGGCAGCCGCTAGAGAAAGTTCGTTTTCGGAGTGGACGATTGCGAGCCGCGACTTTTTCAACTCCGGTTTGTTGCCTGCCGCGAAGTTTACGAGCGCACGCGCCTGCTCACTCGTGCCCGGCAAGAGGTAGAAGACGTTGCGATTGTTCTGAAAACCGGTTTGCGGCAGAAGCGTCAAAGGCCCCATGAAAGGCATCTCGGCTTCCTGTGTTAAAGACGCAAGCTCTTTATCAGCTCCCGCGCTCAGGCCGCTGACCATTGCGAAAACCTGGCCACCCTGGACAAGCTTTCTGGCATTCGCCGCCGTCGCCGCCGCATCAGTTCCAGTCTCGATCGTTTCCAGCTCAATCCTGCGGTTGTAGATTCCGCCCTTATCGTTGACGTTTGCGAAATAGGCAGTGAGCACGTCCTTCATAGCTGCGCCGATGTCGGCGAGCGCACCTTGTTGCGGCAAGATTGTTGCGACCTTAACACTTGTTTCCGTCAGACCCGGATCATGGTCAGCCTCGATGCGTTTGAGATACGCGATCAGGTCGGCCACGTCTTCGGGCGCCATCTCGAAGAGCGGCATCGCCACGGCCATTTTATTTCCGGCCGGATCCAAACCCTGGACCAGTGACCGTGTAAACAGCTTTTCATCAAATGGACCATGTTTGCGTCCCGATGGATGCGTGTGGCCATAGGTCTTGACGAGATTGGACCAGGTCAGATTTCCGGCAGTCACGCCACCCTCTGTTTTGCCCTCACCGCGTTGGCCGTGACAGCCTGCACAGGTCACTGTCGAGGCGGGCAAGTCGAGCTCGCCGACGATGGCTTTGATCTCTTTTCCCGAAGGGCTTTCGCCTCGGAAGTAGATCATCTTACCGCGTCGTTCCTGTGCGGTCAGTGCACGCTCGTTGCTCGACGAGGCGGTGGTCACAATCACACACGAAGCGGCGAACGCGAGTAACGCCCAGAATGTAACTTTTAAGAACTGTAATCTCTGACTCATCTTCTTAGAAAAGTAAACTGCGGGCTGAATCATCTCTGCGTAACCTTTGCGGCCTCTGCGTCTCGGCGGTTTACTACTTTTACTTTCCAGTTCACCGCAGAGGCGCCGAGGACGCAGAGATTACGCAGAGAAACTATTTCGTTGCGCCTTTGTCGTTAACTACGCTTTGAACGACTTGTACAAGTTCTCCCACGTTTGCCATGCCAAATGCTTTCTTCCAAAGGCCGGTTGGTTCGTTGCCGATGATGAAAATCGTTTTATGATCGTCTTTGTTCTCGACGTACTGGCCCAGTTTGTAGAGTGCCCAATCGAGATTCTCTTTCTTACCTGTCAGAAAAAC
This sequence comes from uncultured Acidobacteriota bacterium, assembly GCA_963826255.1. Classification (GTDB taxonomy): domain Bacteria; phylum Acidobacteriota; class Blastocatellia; order Pyrinomonadales; family Pyrinomonadaceae; genus PSRF01. The sequence goes on along the minus strand of CAWGWK010000002.1, from coordinate 781,270 downwards.
CCAACCCGGCTTGGCGTGAAACTTCTGCGCGTAGTCTTTGAGACGCGCGGGCGTGTCAACTTCCGGATCGACGGTGATTGAGACGAGAAAGACATCGCGTCCGACACGATCGCCCAGCACTTCCTGAATCTTCTCCATGTTGCGGTTCATCGGCGGGCAGACCGAGGTGCAGGTAGTGAAGAAAGCGTTGACAACAACCGTCCTGCCTTTGAGTATGTCGCTATAAAAGCGCACCTTCTCACCGTTCTGATTGAGCAGTTCGACGTCCGTAAAATATTTCTTTGCGGGCGAAGCCTCTTCCGAAGCTTTGATCATGTGCGAATGATCGTGCGGCGCCGGTGGCGCGGATTGTGTCTGGGCCAGTCCAGTATGCGTGGCTGTAAACAATATAAGAGCAATAAAAATTCTTCGTGTCATTGGTTCGAATCTCCATTAGACAGGATTAACAAGATGTTTCAGGATTAATCTTGATAATCGTGTTCAATCTTGTGAATCCTGTCCAATTACGTTGTTGATGATCTGCACTAACTGGCTCGCTTTCGCTAAACCGTAAGTACGCGTCCAGTTGCCGCTGGCGTCATTGCCGATGAGTACCGTGGGGGAATGATCTTCGCGGCGCGCGGAAGACGCGCCGAGGGCACGTAAAAGTTCGTCCACTTGCGGCTTACTTCCGGTGACGAAGGTCCAACCATCACCGGCGTGAAATTTCGCGCCCCATGCTTTGAGCCGTTCGGGTGTGTCAGTCACTGGATCGACGCTGATGGAAATCAAGCGCACGTTTTTGTTACCGAGTTCTTTCTGCACGCGTGCAAACGTCGCGCCGAGTGGCGGACAGATCGTCGTGCAGGTCGTAAAGATGAAATTGATCGCAACGGTCTGGCCTTTGACGAGGTCGGTGTAGAAATGAATCTTCCGTCCGTTCTGGTCCATCACTTCGATGTCGGGGATGTTCATTTTCGATATTTGATCGGAGCGTGTTCCGGCTGTCTCGGCAAACGAGACGTTCGCGGTAGCGTCCGTCGCTTCGTCATGACGGACCGCGCGCAGGTCCATGCCGCACTTCGGACACCTGCCGGGCTTCTTCGCTTTCACACTGGCGTGCATGGGACATGAGTAATAGACCTCATCTTTTGTGTTCTGCGCCTGCGTGGGGATAAACCCCAGGGTGCAAAGGAGTAGAGCGAGAGACAGATGTTTTAAATTTCGATGTTTCATATCTTCTCCATTGCTTTGCCCGAAAGTGCCTCTATCCCGAGAAGATTTCTCGCGCAAAGGCGCAAAGGCGCAAAGCGCTACCGCGTTTCTAAGGGTTTTCTTTGCGCCTTTGCGCCTTTGCGCGAGAAATATTTCTTCCGCACGTTACGGTTTCCTCTCTTCCACGGGTGTGTTGGTCGCGGTGGCGGCCGCTGTCTGAAGCGTCAGGTGAGGCAGTTGTCTATAATTCACTCCCTGCGATCTGCTTTCGACAAACACAAAATACAAACCCGTTTGCGGAACTTTTATATCCAGTTCATAAACACCATCGCCGACCGGGCGGGCGAAGTCTCGTTTCTGCCAGGTGGCTGACGCAAGAAACGTCAGCACGCGCACGTCCTTCAAATCGCTCTTCGCCTTCGACGTCGCAGTGTCGATGATCTTGAAGCGGAGTTTGTAATTCTCCCCAACGCGCGGTTGGTCCTTGCTCAAGTATTCCACTCGAATCGCGATTTGTTTTTCCTGGCGGACATCCGGGTTCGGTTTCGCCTCGGCTTCGAAGCAGTGTGTGATCCGCGGCGAGTCGAGCAGGAACGCGACGTCGTAGACACCGCTCTTCGGCAGTTTGGTAGTAGTGGAGTAAACGCCGGAAGTAATCTCGCGCAGCGAACGATCGACCACCATCAACGCACGGGGCTTGCGGCGGTAGTTTTGAAAACTACCCATCGGCGCGGCCATGCCTTCGGAGTAGTAATAGATGACGCGGTCAGCCGGATTCGCCACCAATACTGAATCGCCTTCCGGCGCGGGCACAATTACATCCGCGAGGCTTGCCTCAATCGCCGCGTCCGCGGGGACGTTCTGGCCACCGGGGAATTTGGCGATGTCTGGTTGGGCGCTCAACGTGCTCAGGCGAATCATGCTCACTTCATTCGCCCCGGTCGATCGCACGTAGGCGAACGTGTCAGTAAACGCGACCTGATCCGGACCTTTCTCGATGCTGATCGTGTGCGCAAGACGGTTTGTGGAGGCGTCGAATACGTACACCACATTCTCTGCCGGATTCGGTACGAAGCCCCAACGACCACCCGGCGCGAATCGCAAATTCCTAATGCCGGGTTTCGTCTGAATACGCGTGGCGATTTGCCGGCTACGCGCATCCACAACGGTGATACTTCCGTCAACTGCGTTCACCACATACAGTGCGTTGCCGAGCGGCGAGAAGGCGATAGAAGTGGCTGAAGCGCCTGTCTTGAGATCCGTGACCTTCGTGAGTTTCTGAATGTCGATCACCGAGAGCGTGCCATCATCCTGGTTGGTAATGAACGCGAACCGGTTGTCATTGCTGAAGTCGATTTCGTGATGACCTTTTCCCGTAGCCAGTCGCGCGACGACCTTGAGCGTGGTGGTATCAATCACCGTCACGCCGCTCTGCTCCTCGCCGTCATTACCCACCCAAAGGTAACGTTCGTCGGGTTGCAAACGGACACGCGCCGGCTTCACGCCCGTGTCGATGTTGGCGACGGTTTTCCACGTGCTGGTGTCAACGACAGCAACCTGGTTGGCGAGTGGCATGCTGACGAAAAGTTTCTCCTCCCTGCTCTTCTGCGCCCAGTCTTCGCCAGGGCTCTTGAGCATTACGAGCGTCAAGAGCTTGCTCGAGCCGAAGCCGAGTAGCGGATCGATAACTGAGATATTCGACTCTTGATTTAATGCGAGCAGGTAGTAGGCATTCAGATCTACATCGGGCCGTGAACGAAGACTGCCCTGGAGAAACGATTGAACTTTCTCACGGCACTGCTTCTCATCGGTTAAGCTCTCTCCCCGTTGCGTCAACCATACCGACGGCTTCACTCCGGAGAGTGGAGTCTTCGTCGCCTTGTCCTTGATTGTGAAACGAACAGTAGCTTCTTTTGCCTCCATCAATTCGGAAGCCTTGCCTGGCTCTTTGATCGGCTCGATCGTGAACTCAACCTCAACGCCTTCTCGCTCGATCTTCTGTGGGCCAGTTTTCGTCTGGGCCGAGACCGCGTTTACGCCAGCGATTACCGCAAAGAAAAATATCAAAACGCGAGTGATCGCCTTCAAGTCGCGCATCGTGCTACAGAAGGAGCGGACATTCACAACCTCGTCATTGGCGAAGTCGAGAATTGCTCGACGCAGTTCCGGCGACTCTTGAAAAATGAAGAGTGTGCGTCCGTTGGTCTGCTTGATGTTTTCGATCTGGAAGCCGCGGCAGCGCAGGAAGCTGGTTAGTGTCAGGTCAGTGGTTTGATAGGCTTGTTTCAAGCCGGGAGACATTTTGTCCACTATCTTTATTTTCGACTGCTCTTCGGGAGAGCTGGCAATTTTCATCATGAATGAACACACCTCAACTGTATGCTGCCCGCGATACACACGGAACTAGCATTTCGAAAACGTAAAAACTTAAAGACGCGAAGTTAGGTCTGTAAGGTTAAGCGAAATTGAAACGCTCGATGCGGGTGACGCATCGAGCGTTTCTGAAATTCTAGTAGCTGCAGGGTGAACCCTTGCTCTGAACCGAGAGTTCGTTGAGACCTCCGATGATTGCGTCGCCGTCAGTCACAAGCTCCTGCGCGGTAACGCCGAGAGCCAGGTCCTGATTGATTTTGTTATCGGCGGAGATCATATCGTTGACCTTTTTCTGGAAGTCTTTGACCTTCTTGACTGAATCGCAGAACTTTCCCTGGTCCAACGTTAGCCTAACGCTGTCGAGCTGACCCTGGAGGCCCGGGCGATCCTTAGTCTCGGCAAACTTGCCGTTGATGATGATAATTGCAACTTTATCTTTGAGGTGTGTGATCATGGATTGCACTTCGCTCACTGTCGTAGCCTGGGCCACAGGGGCGGCGACTAGCATGGCGAGAGCAAACAAAATACCGGCGAACGAGATTTTCTTCATCATTAAATTCATCATTCCTTCTGAGTAGATTTAGCGGACATCCCTCTTTCAGCAAGCACCGTGCCTCTTTCGAAACTCCTTCGTAACAAGCGCTAAACCGAAATATCAGTCGTCACCTCCGTCAAGATGTGTTCCGTGGTGGAACATTCGCAAAGAGTTCTGCCACAGCATGGATCACCAAGTATTGAAGGCCACAAAGAAGCACAAAAAGCACAAAAGGTTTTCTTACCCTTTGTGCCTTCTGTGCCTCTTTGTGGCTGATCTCGCGTTACTGAGTAACGCGGAAGATTCCCCACAGTCCATTGTCGAACTGGAAGGACGACTGCGTACGGTAGAGGTAGTCACCTGTTACCCGGCGCGCGCCTCCCGCACCGTTTTCAGGAACTACGTTCATGTGATTTGACGCACCGTGACCCTGCTCGGCACCCTTCCACTCTGAGAGCGGATTGTTGCCGATCTGGGTCGAGTTGTTAATCCATGGCTCCTGCTGCCAGATGTGTCCGTGAACTTGGAACACATTGTTGCGCGCGTGACCATTGGAATTGAGCACGCGGAACCTGACAGGCGTTCCGGCCTTCGCCGTGAATATCGGAGTCACAGGATCGCCGCCAACCTGCTGGTTGGAGAGCGAGTTCGTGTAGTCGAACTTGCGAGTCTCCTCAAGTGGAAGATCAGGCTCGTAGCCCAGCCGTTTCCACATCGGTTCGGTGCGATAGTTGAGGGCCTTCTGACCTGAGTCTTCGGCGTCCTCTTCTCCCGCCACATTGGGCACTGCCGCGGCATCGCCTTGTAGATCACCGCGACGCAGGTTGATGTCGGTCTGGAACTGAAGGACGAATTCACGGAACGAGGTGCCGTCAGTCTTAGTGACGGTCGCCTGCGCGCGCGAGTTCGCATCTTCAATCCAGGTCGCGCCCTGCGGCTCGATGATGAGCGACGCGATCGCGCCCTTGTTTGAGTGCTTGATCGGGTCAGACGAGATCAGGTTGGTCGCGCCGAACTCAATTGGCGTAGCAACCTTGGTCGTACCGTTCATGCGAATGTCACCCGCGTACCACTTGTACTTGACCGATTCACCGGGCTTGGCGGTTTGACGTCCTTCAGGACTGCCAGACTCGGGGTTAGCCGCCACGTTGAAGCCGACGTTGGCGCCATCGCTTGACACGACGTCATAGGCCACGAGTTGCGGATGGAGGCCAACCTGGTTGGATGGCTTCACCTGGTTTGCGTTGAAACCTTCGACGATCATCGGCAGCGTGTTCCAGCCGGGTAGATCGGGAACGTTCGTAGGCAACTTATTGAACAAGGTCACCTCTATGCAGTCGCCGGCATTGGCTCTTAGCACGAGCGGCTCGACCGGCACACCTGCTTTAAGCTTGCCGGTTCCGGCGTCAATATCGTTCGTGCGCACGTAGAGAATCGCCGTCGGGTCGTGCAGGACGCCGCCATTGCCCGGGCGGTTGTTGTACACGAGCGTCCCACCAGGCAGCGCATCTTTCGCAGCGACGGCAGTCACGCTGAATTTACGGCTCGGGGCCGCCACTGGACACGTTCCCTGGAACTCTTTGTTATTGGCGGCAGCCTTCGCCATGCCAGTCGGGTTGTTTGGTAATAGTTGAAGGTCAGGCTGAAGTCCGGCGGCGCCACGGTAGGCGCGTAGCAGACCCCATGTACCATTCCACTGGTTATCCACAGAACCGCCCGGCTGGTACAGGTAATCGACGAACGGGACACTGCCCTTAATCGCCGCGATACCCGGCAGCTCGAACTCGAAGTGCTCTGAGATACCCATCGACTGCGAATTGCGGTATCCCGAATTCGGATCGGAGCGCTCAAAGAGCCACTTCTGACCGTGGATGTTGAAGTTGTGACTTTCTTCGTGAGCACCGACGAGGATGCGGACCTGCACCTTGTCGGCCTCGTAGGCGCGCATCAGCGGAGTGAATGGATCACCACCCTGAAGACCAGCCGTCAGCGCCGGATAGAAACCGGGCTGCTGGTTAAGCTCGGGGTTGGCGCGTGTGATGTCTGAACGGTAAACGTTCGAGAGATCGCCCGCGTCGCCCGCGGCCTGCTGATTGTTCGAAGGATCCTGTACGCGTAGTGCGACAGGCTCGTTACGATAGTTGACTGTCATCGTGCCGGGGTCGGCAGCCGAGACTGCTTCCGGACACGGAAGCGGCACGCCGCCCGGGCATTGCTCAGCCTTCTTGACGTTGATCGGCAGATTCGCCTCTTCCTTCGCCGGCGGATTAATGACATTGGCCGGGTCCGGAATCGGATGGCCCGCGCCATTGACGCCACCGCCTGCTTTGTACGCGAGCGTGTAGTCAGCAAACTCGATCAGGAATTCACGGTAGCTGTCCGCCGGGTTCGGCGTCTGAATCACCGCCTGCCAGGTCGTTGGTCCACCGTCGAAGCGTCCGCCAAGAGTCTGACCGGTTTCGTTGTGTTTCCAGATAGAACCTTCAGGCTCCGTTACGAGACCGGCGTAGAGCCCGGCCTGCTGGTGTGTCGAAGGTCCGAAGTGATCGTGCGAGAAGACTGTACCGAGCGTGCGATCTTTGCCCGCCAGGTTCAACGTCGGATCGGCGAACCACCGCTGCACGGTTGTCTGTGCACCGAGAGTGCCGAAGAACGGGTGCGCCTTGGCTTCAAGCTGGGTCTTCGACGTGCTGTTGAAGGCCTGCAAGCCGCCGGCGGCGTTGATGGCATGGATGCGCTCAAGAACTTCACCCGGCGCGAACGTGCCGTCTTCGTAGTTGAAACCATTACCCGCACCGTCCGACGAAGTCACGTCGAATTTCACTAGGTGGATGTGCTGGCCCATGATGTCGGTCGGCGTGCGCACCTGGAAATCGTCGAGCTCGTAGATGTGCGGTGTCAGGTTCGTGTGCTGGAACGTTATACAGTCGTTGGTATTTGCGCGGAAGAAAAGCGGCTCCGGCGCGCGCGTGCCCGCCAGCGTCGGGGCGACGTCGTCCCACAGCGCGAGGATGCGCGATTGCGGGAAGTGCCAGCCCGCTTTGTTCAGTTTGAGATCAAGTTGAATCGCTGCGCCCTTGTAAAGACGCGGGCGACCGACTGCGTTACCAGCGTCATCGCGGCATGGATCGGCGAACGGCGCTCCGGGTTTCGGTGGCAGACCGTTCAGGGTGAAGCTCGCAGCAGTGCCGTCGGGGCGGAAGCTCCCGACCTGCTTCTGCGCGTGAAAATTCATTGCAACGATCTCTTCCGGCGTTCCCGTCTCAGGGAGAGCCTTGGCATCGGCAACGAGAATTTCTTTGTTGAAGTCGAGACGCGTCTCGACGCTTTCGGCCTCGCCGCCGACGATGATGTGACGCGGTAGACCACCGTCGTCGATCGTGTCGAGCGGTGGGTGTGGCGGACGATGTCCGGCGACACCCGGAATGTAGAACGGATAACCTTTGAACTCCTCGGTCGCCATCGGAGCCATTGCGAGAGTCGGAAGTGGCACGAGGCCCGGAATCGGAGTGCCCTTGGCAATCTCGCCGTCAGGCAAAGCGCGCGCTCCGTCTACCGGGCGGCCATCACCGTCGAGTTGCGTGCCCGTTTCGAAGACGTCGTGCGTACGCCACATTTCCCACATGCCTTGCGCGAAGTGCGGGTAGAAGTGGCAGTGGAAGATCGAATCGCCCGGGGTCTTGTTCCGGTTGCCGGAGCCGCCGTGTGCGATCTCAGTGGTAAACGAGTAGCCCGGGCCCATTGCCTGGCTATCGAGATAACTGGAGTTGTCGCTGTCGGGGGTGTTCAACCACTGATGTGCATGCAAGTGATGGATGTGGTGCTCTTTCGGCCCGGCATGGACCACCCTCATCTTGACGGGGTCGTTGAGATAGCTGTGATGAACGTTCGACGGGTCATCCGGAAAGAGGACCTTGGTCGCTTTCGCGCCCTTGATCAGGTTGCCGTCTCCGTCGGTGGCATTGGCTGGGACATCGACGATCTGAGCCGGATCGCCCACAGCCCATGCTGACAGGAAGAAGTCTTCGTACTTGCACTCAGTACAGTTGGCCATCGGTCCGACGCCGAGACGGTTGGCTAGAATTTCCGCGCCGATGCCGCCCGTGCCGTAGTTAATGGCGAAACCATCCTTGACGCTGTAAAGCGTGTGCGAAAGAACGGGATCTTCAAAATGCGGGAAAGCCTGGATGGCTTTGATCTCGTCGTGATAGACGACGGTGAACTCGCGGAACGGCCGATCGCGATCAGGCTCCACCGGGTTCGGGCGATAGGTGCCCGCCGGGAAACGACCCTTGTTCGGTCCGGTGATAAGAGCATTGAGATCCGTGTGCACGATGTTGTTGTCAGCATCGAGCATCTTCAGGATCGGTTGACCGGTGCGGGCATGTCCCGCGGGATAGACCGCGTCATAGTTAATGATTGGCTGGCCGGCCGGAGTTTTCTTTGGCGTACCGTCTTCGTTCCTCGCGGTAGCCATTTCCATCTCCTCGGCAGTGACCTGCGAGCGGTACCACTCGGCCGTTTTCGCCTGAACGTTTACCGAACCGAAGAGACCCATCGCGAGTGAACCACCATCGCCTTCACCGCCTGTCGTTGCGGCAGTCGAATAGACCAGGTGGTTTCCTTCGCGCTGTGCGAAGTAGGTGTAAGTAGTCGATGCACCCGGGGCGACCAGACTGCTCGGGTTCTGACCGACGTTCGAACCATCGGACTGAATTGAGCCGACCAGTTGCAGGCCCATCACATGCGCTGAAGCGGTGCGCGTGGCGGGAGCATTGTTGGCGGCGAATGAATTAACGTCTGCTGCATCGGGCGCGAGCAGGTTGGTAAAGTTGATTACAAGACAATCGCCGACGTTCATGCGCAATGCGATGGGGCGCGGGCGCTTGCCGGGACGCAGTTGGACGTTGCCCGCAACCAATCCCTTAGAGGAATCGATCGCGACAACGTCTTGCTTCAGCGCGTACATCATGCCTGCTGGGTTGATCGCGCCGAGACGGTTATAAATCAGGACCTGGTCCAATGCGATGACGTCAGCCTTAACCGTCCGATCGCAGTTAACGGGTGGTGGTGACGTTTGACCGTGCGCGCTGGACACAGCGACGAGCACAGTCACGGCGGCGCAGCAGGACGAAAAGAGCGACCGCCACTGCCGCAAGTGTTCTCTAATATTCATACTATTAACCTCATCGAGGAAATCAGGGACAATTTCTGTTTTGGAATTTGGTTTTGCCGAGTGCCCGTCAACGGATCTTTTGCACTCGCGCCGCGCGGACCAATTGGTGGCGAGGCTTCATCGGAAGTTCATCTGAAGAGTTCAGTGATCTAGTGATGACCAACGGAGCAAACGTCGTGCCTGTTAAAAACAGTAGGGAGAACTGCCACACGTGTTCCAACGTGTGTCCCTGTTGAGGCGGCGTGTTCCACCACGGAACAACTACCGATCGAGTGTGGTCTCGATCAATTGAAGAATGTCAGAAGGAAGGAAAGGCTTTAATAAGAAGCCGGCAGCGCCGCAGTCTTGTGCTTCGAGCATCAGGTTTTGCGAGGTGATGATGATGAAATGCATCTGCAAATTGTGCCCGCAGATCGTTTTAATCACATCGAAACCAGACATATCTGAGAGACCGACGTCAGTAATCGTCAAGCAGAACCCGCCACGGAGCGCCTCCTCAATTCCGTCCCGTCCCGTGACAGCGACAGACACACGATAACCGTTGTCCTCGAGGATCATCTTGAGAGCATCGGCAACGCTCCGCTCATCCTCAATGATGAGGACTGCGCCTTTATGTTCTGGGCCACGTTCAGACACAATTTTCGCCCAGCAATCGTAATGCCTACGACATTTTTGACAGGATTACAGGATGGACATGATTTACATGTTAATCATGAATAATCATGTAAATCCTGTCTAAGGATTCTCGGGCATTGCCAGGGTCTTGGTGGGTTCTGTTTGAGTCTCGTCATCGGCGCCGCCCCGCAATCCAAAAGTTTTCATCTTTCGGTATAGCCGCGGTCGATGGTAGTTGAGGATCTCGGCAGTCTTTTTAACGTTGCCCCCAGTTCGCTCAAGCGTCTGCGCGATCGCTTCGCGTTCGATCTCATCCATACTCGTATACGGCGGGATGACGCAGCGGAACGCCCCGGCTTGCGTGGGGTGAACTTGTTCCGGTAAACAGTCGGGCGTCAACTTATCTTCAGTCGCGAAGAGCACGGCGTGCTCGATGACGCTCTCGAGCTCGCGTACATTCCCTGGCCAGTCATAACGCATCAGTAGCGCAAATGCCGAGGTCGAGATTTCGCGAATCCGCTTCTTATACTTTTCCGAATACTGCTGGAGAAAGCGTTCGGCGAGCAAAGGTACGTCGTCGAGTCGCTCACGCAATGGCGGTGCTTTGACCTTGATCGTGCTGATGCGGAAGTAGAGATCCTTACGAAGCATTCCCTCTTGAATCATCTGTGCGGTGTCGCGATTGGTCGAGGAGACGAGACGGAAGTCAACGCTGATTTCGAGCTCGTCGCCGAGCCGGCGCAGTTTTCGCTCCTGGAGCACGCGCAGCAGCTTGGTCTGAAGGTGCATGGGCATCTCTGCAATCTCGTCGAGGAGCAGGGTGCCGCCGGCTGTGGCCTCGATCAAGCCGCGCTTGTCACGATCGGCTCCTGTGAATGCGCCCTTGCGATACCCAAACAATTCCGATTCGATGAGCTCCTGAGGGATAGCTGCGCAGTTGATGCGAGTGAAAGGAAGTTCAGCGCGCGAGCTCTGGAAGTGAAAGGCTGCTGCAATTAATTCTTTACCTGTTCCCGATTCGCCTTCGATTAGCACCGATGCGTCCGAGGGCGCAGCAGTGCGGATGATCGCGTGGATTTGCTGCATCTTGGGATGACGGCCGATGATCCCGAAATCATCCCCGTCGCCCATCAGCGCACTCTTCAAGCTCCGGTTCTCGCGTTTGATGGCTTCGAATTGCAGGGCGCGTTGAACCAGCGCCGTGACCTGAGGAGGCGTGAAAGGCTTTTCGATGTAGTAGAAGGCGCCGCGCTTGATCGCTTCGATAGTTATATCGAGCGAGCCGTGCGCAGTCATCACGATCACCTGCGTATCGGGAGTGTCGCTTTTGATGTGGTCCAGCAAATCTATGCCGCTGGCATCAGGCAGACGCAAGTCCGTGAAGACAAGATCATATGGTGATCCTTTGAGCAACGCAGTCGCCTCGGCAACGCTCTTGGCCGAGTCAACGCGGTGGCCCAGGTCGGCTAAAATCATTTGCAAAGCGTCGGTGACGCTCGGCTCGTCGTCTACCACTAAGATTCTGCTAGCAGGCATCGTCAACGTCCTTCGGCTTCTGCGGGCAGCGCGACGGAAATGGTCGTACCTTCACCAGGTTGGCTGGCAACAGATATGGTGCCGCCGTGCTGCTCGATAATTTTTTTTGCGTAAGGCATACCGAGGCCGAGCCCCTGCTGCTTCGTTGTGTAGAAAGGCTCGAAGATGTTTTTTGCCACTTCCTCGCTTATGCCGCGACCGGTGTTGACGATTTCCAGAAGTAACGTATCGTCAGTCCGTTGAGAGGTGACGCTCAACCTGCCGCCGTTTGGCATGGCCTCGATGGCATTGAGTATCAGATTCATCAAAACCCCGCGCATGGAGGATTCATCAATCATTACAGACGAGGCCTGCTCGCTCAACGAGAGACGCACGTCGATTTTGTTTGCTGTTATCTGCGGCTGAAGTAGCTCCAGCACGTCGTGCACAATCCGGTTGAGATTCCCGGAACTCCGCGTGAGATTGAGCGGGCGAGCGAAGCCGAGGATCTGTTCGACGCGATCGGTCAGGTGATTGATCGTGTCAACAATTTTATCTACGAGCACAGCTTCGCTTTTCGAAGATTCGCCGAGCTTGCTTTTGAGGTGAAGCGAGTAAAGCAGTAACCCGGCCAACGGGTTTTTCACTTCATGAGCGACCTGAGCCGCTGCGCGTCCGAGGGCGGCGATCCGTTCCTGTTGGACCAGCCGTTTGTGAGTCTCGACAAGTTCGGCGGTGCGCTCGGCAACGCGCATCTCCAGTTCTTCAGCGTGGCGCTTTATCTCGTCCTCAAGCCTGCGCTTCTCGTCGGTAAGGCGCTTCTTCTCCGCGGCTCGCGCCACGGCATTGAGCAGCACGTCCTTGATGATCGGTTTAGCGATGAAATCGTATGCACCCGCGCGCACGATCTCGGGTATTACTGAGAGGTTCGGTTCGCCCGTAATCATAATGACGGGAATGTAGATGTCGGTGCAGCATAGTTGCTTCAACAGCTCGATGCCGCTCTTCCCGGGTAAGTTGATATCGATCACCGCGACGTCTATGCCTTCAGCTTTGTGCGTCACAGCGCTTTCATAGTCCGCTGCGGGCAACACAGTGTAGCCGGCACGCTTCAGGAACTCCCCCATCGTTAGGCGAAGGCTCGGTTCGTCGTCAACCAGTAGAACGTTAGACATTACCTTTAGTTTGCATTAAAGACGTCTTTACAGGATTTACAGGATTTACATGATTATCAGGATTAACATGTGACTCATGGCCAACTGAGGAAAGTTCAATGATGAATCTCGTGAATTTACCCTCTTCGCTTTCGACACTGATTGTACCGCCGAAGTCGTGGATGATGCCGAAGCTGACACTCAGGCCTAAACCGGTACCGCCCGCATCGCGGCGGGTAGTGAAAAACGGGTCGAATATTTTCCCCAGGTCTTCGCGTTTGATCCCGACGCCGTTGTCGTAAAACTCTACGCGCACGATCTCGCCTCTCTGACCCGCGCGGCGCGCGGTGATTCTAAACACTTTCGGTTCGAGCGGATCGAAGGTCTTCGCTTTCAAGGCGTGATGCGCATTACTGATCATGTTAACCACGACCTGCCTCAGGCGTGAACCGTCTGCTCGCACGGGAGGAAGGTTGGGCTCCAGATCAAGTTCAAAGCGAATGCCGTCCTTTTCAAATTGACGCCCGAAAAGGGCGATGGAAGTTTCGATAGAGTCCGCGAAATGAACTTGTTCGAGTTCGTGTGTTTCGGCACGAGCAAAAGCGAGGAGTCCTCGTACGATTTTGGCGATACGTCCACCCTCATCAATAATGCCGTCAATCATTTGCTGCTCAAACTCAGAACGCGGTCTATCTTCGTCCTTGAGCAACTGTGCGAAGTTGATCACGCCGTTAAGCGGGTTATTTATCTCATGCGCAACGCCGGCAGAAAGCTCGCCAATGGACGCCAACTTCGAGGACTGGTATAGCTGCCGCTCCATTTCTTCCCGCTCGGCTTCGAACTGCTTACGCAGCGAGAGATCACGCAGGACCAGGATCATCACCTTCTCGCTATTCGTTGCCAGAGGAGTAAACGAAACCGAGACTGGAAGAGGTTTTCCTTGTGCAGTCTGGATCATCAACTCACTTTCGCCTGAAGGGTGACCGTTGGACAGCATCATGAGCTCAGTTTGGGCGTTTGGAGTAGAGGTACGCAAAAGCTCGCGGATATCTCGACCGGTACAGTCCTGTTGCCGGAGTCCGAGTATTGTGCAGAACTTATCATTGGCTTCGATCAGGTGGCGATCCGTCAGGCGGACCAGTCCGATGCCGTCTTTTGCCTGTTCGAAAAGGGCGCGGTAACGCTCCTCACTCTCTCGTAATTTACGTTGTTGCCGGTGCACCAGGCGAAGCAGCAGTGTTACCACCAATGCATCGACCGCGACGGAAATGAAAAAGTGTTCGACGCGCTGTTGAATATTCCAGCGGAACTGCGCGTAGGCGGCGCCCGGATAACGTGCCTCGACCCATGCAAAGAAAGGAGGGCGTAGTACTTCTTCCCAAAAGACGATCACGCCAATCGTCACCAACACAGTGAGTACAATGAAAAAGAGTACTACCTTGAAATCAAAACTTCTGATCATCTACAGACCTCAAATCAGTGGCAAAGTCCGGGTGATGGTTGAAGCTCCTTAATTCGTAAACGCAAAGCGGCGCAAAGTCAAAGGCAGAACAAATTGCTTTCAAGAAGCCGCGTGGTGAGCTCTAGGACCCTAACCCGCATCTGTCGTCGATCTATCGCTCACTTCGGACTTGATTCTGCAGCTTTGAACTCTTTATTATCATCGGTACCTCACACGCCTTGCCCTGTTCAGGACGGAAAGATCGCTCTCGACGACAACGTCAGCAAGTTTCTTGAGGAACCCCTGACGCCTGGAAACCCCATTATCATTCGTCACCTTCTGACATACACGTCCGGGATCGTTCGCGAAACACAGGGTTTTTGTCCGCTGAAGCAAGATGGTCGAGAAGCCTCGAAAGCAAAGAAGATAAAACGATGAGCTATACAGACAAAATACAATTGCGTTTCAGCCACACTGAGAAGGAATACGTCGCTGCTATACGTCATCATCTACTGCACTCGACGGAGGTTATGGCGAGAGTCATTGTCATATATGTGCTCATATCGGGCGGCTTGCTACTGCTGAATGTGGTACTGGATTTTCTCCTGCCACTTTGGTCCGTCGTTGCTCTGATCTTTCTTCTCGGCGTGGCGTGGGCTCACGCTTACCTCGTAGATTTTCCGCGCCGTTACTTCCGAAGCGAACCTAAGTTTCGTCAGGAGTACAACTTGATCTTTACCGACGCGAGCATTCAGTTCAACACACCGGACGTTAATGCGTCGATTGCGTGGAGCTTGTATACCGGCGTAGCTGAAAACAAGAGCTCCTACGTTTTGATTTACGGTCGCAACTTTCCCTCCTTATCGATCGTTCCCAAGCGAGCATTTCGCGATAATAAACAAGAGACAGCGTTCCGAGAGATGGTGCGTAGAAATGTAACTGGGTCATTGAAACTCAGCGACGGCGAGCGCGAGACGAATGAATATGTGCCCGTGAGCTCGCAGCCACCGGATTGGCGTTGATCTGCGACATTTTATTCTAGTAGCTCCTGTCTTGTATCTTGATCTTTAGCCGAAAACCGCATTTCGCAGAGGCAACTCCCTCGCTACTTCTCTAATTCTCTGATCCGCGTAATCTGTTGATTACCCCTCCCCTAAATCTGCGTAATCTGTGGATACGAAATATTACTGAAACCGCTGGTTTACTGCTTCTTCGTTCTAATAGCGTTCGCCATGAATATCGCTGCGCAGGATTCTCACTCTTACGCGAACCCTTCGGCGGTTCGGGTCCGGCACATCGATCTCGACTGGGACGTCCTTTTTGATCAGAAGATTCTCAAGGGCACCACGACGCTGACCATCGAACGAACTTCGCAGACTGAACCTTTAATTCTCGATACCCGGGATTTGAAAATCGAAAGAGTCGAAACCTCCGTCAACGGACTACAGTACACACCCGGAACTTTCACCGTCGGAACGAGCGACAAGATTCTCGGCGCACCGCTGACAATTCCTTTACCCGCCAGAGTCACACGCGTTCGCATTCATTACTCGACGTCTCCCGGCGCTTCCGGATTGCAATGGCTCACACCAGCTCAGACTGCCGGCAAGAAAGACCCGTTCATGTTCACTCAATCGCAAGCGATTCACGCACGCAGTTGGATTCCTCTACAGGACACGCCCGCTGTTCGCGTGACTTACAACGCGCGCGTACGCACACCGCGAAATCTGCTGGCTGTGATGAGTGCCGAGAACGATGCGCGCACACCGAGCGACGGCGACTATAGCTTCCGCATGCGCCAACCGATTCCTTCATACTTGATTGCACTGGCAGTTGGCGATCTGCGTTTCCGCAGTCTCGGCCCGCGCACAGGTGTGTACGCCGAGCCGCAAGTGATTCTTAGCGCTGCGCGTGAACTCAGCGACACGGAGAGAATGGTCATCGCCACCGAACGGCTTTATGGCCCTTATCGTTGGGCCCGTTACGACATTTTGGTTTTGCCACCGAGCTTTCCCTTCGGCGGGATGGAGAATCCGCGGCTCACTTTTGCCACACCGACAATTCTGGCCGGTGACAAGAGTCTCGTCTCATTGATTGCGCACGAGCTGGCCCACTCCTGGTCCGGCAACCTCGTGACGAACGCTACCTGGCGAGACTTCTGGCTGAACGAAGGCTTCACGGTGTACCTCGAACGGCGCATTCAGGAAGCTGTTTACGGTCGCGCGCGCGCAGAAATGGAAGCGGCTTTGGGCTTGCGTGATTTGCAGGAAGAACTGGCGACGCTTGAAGACCGCGACGAAATTCTGCACGTCGATCTCAAAGGACGCGATCCAGATGAAGGTTTCACCGACGTGCCTTATGAAAAAGGCGCGCTCTTTTTACTTCACCTCGAGCAAACTTTCGGCCGGGCGCGCTTCGATGGTTTCCTGCGCAGCTACTTCAACCATTTCGCTTTCCAGAGCATCACGACTGAACAGTTTTTGGCTTACTTAAAGCAGAACCTGCTTGATAAAAATGCCGCACTGGCTGCACGAGTGCCGCTCGATGAATGGATTTACAAGCCGGGACTTCCCGGCAGCGCTCCGAAGCCATCGTCTCCCGCATTCGCGCAAGTTGAAGAGCAAGCAAAACGTTGGCTGCGAGGCGAAATAACGCCGACGCAAATTCCAACAGTCAAATGGACAACACAGGAACGGCTTCATTTCCTGAAATTTATGCAGAGCGCACTCGAACCGCCTGCGTCAGGGGGTGGACCAGCAGACGCATCCGGAACCCAACTGAGCCAGACCGAGAGATTAAGGCTGATGGGAGAGCTCGACCGCGCCTTGAACCTGACGCGCTCAGGCAATTCCGAGATCGCTTTTCAGTGGCTGCTGATGTCGATCCAAAACAAGTATGAGCCGGCATATCCGCGGCTGGAGGAATTCCTCCTTTCGGTTGGCCGCCGCAAATTCATCAGACCGCTGTATCAGGAGCTGGCCAAGACACCTGAGGGCAGAGAGCGCGCACTCGCGATGTATCGCCGCGCCCGACCTTCGTATCACCCGATCGCCGTGACGAGCATCGATCAAGACTTGAAGTGGCCGGGTCAGTAGCCCGATGGTGTAGAAGGGCGCGAAACTAACAAAGGTCACTTCAAACTTGTTCTTCAGTGGTCTGTATTTGTTTTACCTTGCACCGCGTACACTCAAAATGTTCTACGGTCACAGAATACGTGTCAGGTTGAAAATTACTATCGAGATCAAGAGCGCCCCCGCGTTCCTCTATCCGCGTCTCTTTTTTAACTTCGACGTAATCGTGGACACGCCTTCGGCATCGTCGGCACAAACACTTCTCGTTCACGTCATGGCCTAATTGCTTACAATAACGATGTCGCCGATAGATAATAATGGCGTAACGGAGAAGCACAATGAGGGCAATCAATAATAGGCCCGTCAGTGCGGGATGCTCCGTGATCAGTTGGACAATTCGATCAGAGCCCATGCTATGCCCCCTCACTCATAAATTCCGGCGTGATGTTTAGCTCATACATCCGAGTTAACCGCGGAATCGAATAAACAGATCAACGTAACATGCTCCGCTCAATTCGCGGAGGCAATTCTGTCCAACTGTCGCAGTTCGCCCCAGTACCGCGGCGGTATTAATAAGGTGTGTACCACCGATTGGAGATTGAAGGTCGTCAGGATTCCGTAGGTGCGCACAAGACCCGAGAGCAAATCGTTCGAGTTCAGACGAAGCAACCGTTTCACTTCGCCGGGCACAAGCAGCGCTTGAACCTGAAGTAGCAGGTAATACCGCCACGCTCCTAAATGCACGCGATACTGCTGAAACAATTGCGCGGTGTGCCGGCTATAAGTGAGATCGCGTACGAGGTGAAGCTGCCGGTCGTGTCGCCACTCTTCATAGGTCTCAGGTAACTGGGAAATCGATAAACCCTGTCCGATATGCAGGAACACACGGTACAGCTCGTTCCTCTCGGAAGCTGTAAGTGGTCTGTAAAGGAGAGCGTGAGCACGTTCAGAATAGTCGATCAACATGTAGAGCACGTCGCGGTATGCCCAATCCGGTATGGTGTCGCTACGTTCGCGCTCGACTGTGCGGTGCGCTGCGTTTATGCGATTCAACGTACGCCGCGCCGCTTCCTCACTAACGAACACGATCTCCTGAGCATAACGGACGGTCGAAAATAGCCGTCCGATCGGATCGCGCGGGATCTTGCCGGTGAAGAAAAGCCAGTCGACAGCGCGGTTCAGCGCGAACTCTGCTGCCGAACCAGCAAAGATCAACAGGATGAGATCCGGGTTACCCCAGATCTTCCGCACTATCGAGCGTCTATGTACAAAGTCGGACATCGTCTCACATCTCCTCCAGAAGTGTGCCTTCAGGTTTAACAGAAATCTGTGCCGAGACTGCTCTTTTCGAGTTTAGTAATAAGGCATTAATCCAAGCATCACGATTGCAACGAACATCACACTAACAGTTGATCCATGGTTCAATTATATGGTCCTACCGTTAGTCTCGATCCAATAGCCTGAAAACCGTACAGATAAACGCTAGTGACGATCCCAATCAAGACGCGTCGTTGCTAAGAAGTGGTCCCAGTTCTAATTAATTCATGGCCCAAACGTGCGTTGAACCAGTTTGTATAGATATTGCATGCACGATCCGCTTGTGTACATTTAAGCCCAGGAGAAATTCAACAATCGAGGAGGGACACTATGGATGCTTTTACGTTACTCAAGGCCGATCACCAGAAGGT
Organism: uncultured Acidobacteriota bacterium; assembly: GCA_963826255.1. Lineage (GTDB taxonomy): Bacteria > Acidobacteriota > Blastocatellia > Pyrinomonadales > Pyrinomonadaceae > PSRF01. Next base: position 762,508 of record CAWGWK010000002.1, on the reverse strand, counting down.
TGCGGAGCTCTTTGAGCAATTAGAAGCTGCGAGTGGTAAGGCAAAGTTGGATGTGTTTGATCAGATCAGGACGGAACTTGAACTGCACGCTCACATCGAAGAAAAGGTCTTCTATCCAGCTCTGGAAAAGCCTTCGGAAACGCACGAACTAACTATGGAGGCCTACGAAGAGCACGAGGTGGTGAAAAGGCTGCTAAGGGAGTTGAGTCGCGCCCGATCCGCCGACGATGAATGGCAGGCCAAGGCTAAGGTGTTACAGGAAAACGTCGAGCACCATGTGGAGGAAGAGGAAAACGAACTCTTTCCGAAGGCCAGCGACGCTTTAGGCGAAGAAGCGATCGAAGAGTTGGGAGAACGCCTGGAAGCCGAGAAAACCCGCAGGCAAGGCAGTGCACGCAGTTCGGCGAAAAAGAGCGGCAAGAAGAGTAGTAAGAAATCTTCAGCTGCGAAAAAAGGTGGCAAAAAGGGATCGACAAAGAAAGGCGGCACTAAGAAGGGCGGCAGTAAGAAGGGCGGCAGTAAGAAGGGTGGCAGTAAGAAAGGTGGCACTAAGAAGGGCGCCAGTAAGAAAGGTGGCAGTAAGAAAGGTGCGTCGAAGTCTCGCAAGTCAGGGTCAAAAAAGGGTGGGACTAAGAAATCGGCGAAGAAGACACGACGATAAAGTCGCGGCTGTAGTAAATGGTTAATGATCTGTACGACTGCATCGTCATCGGCGCTGGACCGGCGGGCTTGTCTGCATCGCTCTTTCTGGCCCGCTACCTTCGCCGGACACTAACGTTTCATCACAACAGCCCGCGTAATGAGTATGCGCATGGCGTGCACGGCTTTTTGGGACACCACGGAATCGGTCCTGCTGAACTTCTAGCGCGAGGGCGCGATGAAGTGACGAGCCATGGCGGGTTGATTATTGAGGCCTGTGTAACTGCGGTAGAAAAACTCGCGCCTGAACACTTTCGAGTGTCCGCCGGGCGTGACGGGATTGAACCACAAACGTTCGAGGCGCGGCGATTGTTGCTCGCTACCGGTCTACGGGATCTAACTCCAGACTGTCCAGGTTTCCGTGACTTTTATGGATCAAGCGTACATCATTGTCCCGATTGCGATGGCTATGAGGTGAAAGATAAACGAGTAGCCGTGCTCGCACATAACCATAATTCGGCAGCCTTCGCCGCGAACCTCTTGACGTGGACTAAACAGTTAACTTTGTTGACCGATCAACATGAAATCTCGACCAGCGACCGTGCAAAGTTAGCTGATCTTAATATCCCGGTACGAACAGAAGCAGTGGTTGGATTGGAGGGCAACAAGGACGCGAGGCAGTTGGAGCGCGTTCTTTTTGCGGAGGGTGAGCCGCTTGAATGCGACGCGCTGTTCTTCAGTCTCGGCACCGAACTCGCCACTAACTTTCATGAAACACTCGGGTGTCGCCTGGATGACGACTGCGATCTGTTGTGGGTAGACAAGACGCAGCAAACGAGCATTGATGGAGTGTACGCAGCGGGTGACGTTACTCCACACTCTCAGCTCGCGGTTGTCGCTGCCGCCGAAGGTGCGATGGCCGCGATCCACATTCATCGATCGCTGAACTCCTGAGGACAGGCAGCTATGAAGACCGTGGCTGTGATGCGCGCCTTTCCGTTCGGAGCGACGCGAGTTATTTACTGATACCGCAAGGCCACCAGCGGATCGACTCTCATTGCTCGTCTCGCCGGAATGAGACACGCGATTAACGCCACGAGAAACAGCGTGATCGAAACGACTACAAATGTTGTTGTGTCCGTTGCCGTCACACCAAACAACAGGCTCGTCATTAATCGTGTCAACGCGTATGCACCTGCCAGTCCCAGCGCAAGACCGATTACTGTCAGTTTCATGAATTCGCCCAACACGAGTCGTAAAACATCTGTCGCGGTCGCGCCTAGTGCCATCCTGATGCCAATCTCCTGAGTGCGCTGGCTAACCGAGTAAGAAATCACGCCGTAAATTCCAGACAGTGCCAGTACCAGAGCGAGCCCGGCAAACAGAATCAGGATCGTCAAAGCAAAGCGACGCGTACCAACCGAATCCCCAATCAGCTCATTCATTGTTTGCACCTGGTATACGGGTTGGTCCTTGTTAACTTCGCGAATCGCTGATTGAACTGCCCCCAACGTGCTCTTCGGCTCCACACTCGTGCGCACGATGAGATTCATGCGGCGATAGCGTCCCGCCATCTGCCCCAGTGGAAAGTAAACTTCGGGATCGATCCCCTGGTCGAGCGCTGATTGAGCTGAGTCTTTGACAATACCCTTAACGGTAAGCCACGGGCTTTTCGACTCGGGACCGCCGAGTTTGATTCTTTTTCCGAGTGGATCCTGATTGGGCCAATAGCGATTAACCATTGCTTGATTGACAATCACTACCGGCGGCGCCTGCGGACCATCCTCAGACGAAAAGAACTGTCCGCCAACCAACGGGATTTGAAGAGTTGTAAAGTAATCAGCACTCACCGTACGCGTGTCGATGCTTTGTGTTTGGAGTCCGGCATTCGCGACACTCTCGACTGTGATGGGCCAATCTTCTGTAAAAACAAATGGCGTGTGTGAAGCAACGCCCACCGCTTCCACACCCGGCAACGTCTTGATTCTATCGATTACGTTTTGAAAAAAGATCGCATTCTGCGCACCGTCTTTCGACTTCGCCGGCGATCGATTGATGCGCATCGACATGACGTTCGCAGTGGTCATGCCCGGATCAATGTTCGTCAGCTTTGCGAAACTCCGAATCATCAAACCCGCCATCACCAGCAGGATCAGCGACAGGCCTACTTCCGCGACTACAAGCACGTTCTGTGCTCGTCGAGTTCCAGTGCCGGCAGTTGCTCGTTGACTCGAAGATTGCAGAGCCTCTCGTGTCTGTGTTCTTGATCCCTGAATCGCGGGCCAGAACCCGAAGATGAGGGCAGTTACCAACGATACAACTAACGTGAAGAGGAGTACCGGCACGTTCATCGTGACATCCACGCCGGTCGGAATCGTTCCGGCGGGTATCAGATTCAAAAGACTGCGTGTTCCCCAGAAAGCGATCAGCAATCCGAGCACGCCTCCCAACAAACCTAACACAGCACTTTCGATGAGCATCTGGCGGATAATTCGCGCACGACTTGCTCCCATTGCAGTTCTGATTGCGATCTCGTGCGAACGGCTCATCGACTTTGCCAGGAGTAAGTTTGCGATGTTGGCGCACGCGATAAGCAGGACTAATGCGACGGCGCCGAGCAATATCAAAAGCGCTCTGCGAACCGGACCAAAATAAAACTCGGCCAGCGGCTGCACATAAATTCCGCGGCCTGCGTATTCCTGGTTTGTACTGACGAAATCCTGCTCGTTTTGTCGCGCGAGGTTAGCGAGTGCTGCGTTTACCTGGTCCACAGTCTTGCCGGAACTTATGCGACCGATGACTGCTACAGCGCGGATGGCTCGTGGACCCTGCGCGAAATCGAATGGAAACGGAACCCATGCCTGGCTTTCCTCAAATCTAAATTGCGGCGGCATTACGCCAATAATCGTGAAAGGCTCGTCGTCCAATGAGACCTGTTGGCCCAACACCGCCTTGTGACCACCGAAAGTGCGTTGCCACAGTCCATGACTAATGACTAACACGCGCTGGCCGCTCGGACCTTGTTCGTTGGGCGCGATAGTCCGGCCGAGTAACGGTTCTACGCCGAGCAGGTTAAAGAACTCAGTTGACACTTTGGCTGCCGCGATTCGTTCGGGCTCATCACTGCCGGTAAGGTTCCTGCTGACAGTTTCGAACGCAGCGACACGTTCAAAGATCCCGCTGTTCGCGAGCTCGACAAACTCCGGACCCGAAGCCCGAAACTGATCCTGCACGCCGATCTTCGGCAAACTTTGCCGTACAAAAAACAGTCGTGAAGGATCTTTGTAAGCAAACGGATTGAGCACCACGACATTGACGATGCTGAAGAGCGCCGTGCTTGCGCCGATAGTGAGCGCCAGCGTCAACACGGCAAGCACAGTGAATGAGGGCCGCTTGCGCAGCATACGGAAGCAATAAATCAGGTCGTGCATAGCAGTAGGTACCCGAGATTCTGATGTTCAAGTTCAGTTGTTAGGCTGCTGCTTGGGGAGAAGCTAAGGCTACTCTAAATGTCTTCGAACAGCCAGTTTAAAAGCCACGGCCCGGGCGGTTGGTTGTGATACGAAGCGCAGTACATTAAAGTCTGTTTGTTCACCCCTCAGGTTTTCAACTAATACATTGTGAATCTCGCTGCCGAGACACGACCGGCGACTGGCGACGGCGCTGCATGTGCGTCTGAAAAGGTTTTCATGTCTTCGACGCCAATTAAGATCATCATTTCTGCCAACGCCGGTACAGTTGCCGGTGCCGGCGACAATGACAAACTATGCGAACGACTGGTTTCGATCTTTAATGAAAATCAGACCGACGTAAACATTTCGGTTGCCAAAAGCGGTGCTGAAGTGCCTGAACTCGCGCGGGATGCAGCACGTGGTCCTTATGAAGTAATAGTAGCGGCGGGAGGCGACGGGACGGTCAATACTGTAGCAGCAGCGGTTATCGATAGCGGCAAGACTCTGGGGGTGTTGCCGCTCGGCACGCTCAATCATTTTGCCAGAGACTTGAAAATTCCTTTCGATCTGCAAGCAGCGGCGGAGACGATTGTCGCCGGGCATACTATTGAAGTTGATGTCGCAGAAGTAAACAATCGCATTTTTGTTAACAACTCGAGTTTGGGTCTATATCCAACCATTGTCCGCGAACGACAAAAGCGTGAGCGACTTGGCTTTCGAAAATGGCCCGCGTTCTTTTGGGCCACGATCCAGGCACTACGGCGGTATCCATTTCTCGACGTTCAACTCCGTGCGAACGGTAAACTTTTGGATCGGACGACTCCGTTTGTGTTTATTGGGAATAATGAGTATGCAATGGACTTATTCAACGTTGGCATGCGCAACCGGCTTGATAAAGGCGTGCTGAGCATTTACATAACACACCGAACAAGTCGTTTGAAATTGATCGGCCTTGCACTGCGTGCGGTGTTCGGACGCCTGCGCGACGACAAAGATTTCCTGGAGCTTTATTCTAACGAGGTGAAAATACAAACACGCCACAAACGCCTGCGAGTTGCTTTTGACGGTGAGATTGACTTGATGGAGCCACCACTTGAATACCGGGTTCGCCCGCGCGCGCTGCGAGTGATTGTGCCCAAAGATGCTGAATGACAGGAGAGCATGCGAACAATAGTTCATCTATCTGACTTGCACTTTGGGCGTGTGAATCCGGCGCTGGTCGATCCTTTGATTAGAACTGTCAGAGAGGTTGGACCAGACCTCGTGGCGATCTCCGGCGACCTTACACAGCGGGCACGTTCGCACCAGTTCAAACAGGCGCGTTCGTTCCTCGATGCTCTGCCAAAGCCACAAATAGTGGTGCCGGGGAATCATGATGTTCCTCTTCATAATATCTTTGCGCGCTTTTTCGAGCCGTTAACAAAATACAAGCGCTACATCACTGACGATCTTCAGCCGGTTTATCAGGATGAAGAGATGGTGATCGTAGGGGTGAATACGGCGCGATCGTTCGTCTTTAAAGGAGGGCGCATTAACGAATCGCAGGTTAGCCGGTTACGGGACAAGTTCTGCTCGTTTGGAAGTGAAGTGGTGAAGGTGCTCGTGACTCATCATCCATTTGACTTGCCTGAAGGCCATGATGAGCGCCACCTCGTGGGCAGAGCGAAAATGGCGATGACGGGCCTGGCGGAATGCGGCGCCGATCTGTTTCTAGCCGGTCATTTACACATCAGCCACACGGGCCATACAAAGCGATACAAAATCCACGGCTACTCAGCTCTTGTCGTGCAAGCCGGTACGGCCACTTCGACACGCGAGAGAGGCGAAGCAAACTCGTTCAACCTGCTTCGCCTTGCTTTTCCGACGATCACGGTGGAGAGGGTTACTTGGAACCCAGTGACAAGTTCGTTTGCCGTTTCGACTTCCGAGCAATTCAAGCACAGTGTTAATGGATGGATCCGAACTGAAGAACCGCGGGGGATAAAGTAACGCGAGAGAGAGATCACTTTGAGAATCGATCAGGCCTATAATCCAAACGCATGTTGCACCGTCATCTGAATCATTCTGAGTGGACACTTGCAGCGATAGACGACGTAATTGCTCGTGGTCGGCTTGATGACTGGAAAGAGCTTCGCGACGCTGCCACGAACCGTACGGAGGTCCGAGAGCGGATCCTTCGCGTAACCAACCTCATCTGTCTGATCCATACGCGCAGCGATATCATTTCTGGAACTTCTACATCAGAAAGCAATTGCTTGAACGGGAATAACTCATTTTGGCGGAGGCACACTTGCAAGCTAGGCGAGGTTAACAGATCGTTCAAACGAATTTCTACAATAGGTCCTTCCAACTTTCTGGATCACGACGTAAGTCCATCACAGAAGTGATGAGGATTTCATCAGTACGGATCTGGTAGATCAGGCCAAACGGAAAGCGATGAGTTCGACAGCGTCTTGTTCGTGAGGACAACTGGTGCCAGGCGCCTGGGTACTTAAGGATTCGGTTAAGCGTGGCCTCAATTTCGTTTAGGAATGCAGCTCCCAAACCATTTTCACGTTGCTCGTAATAAAGTGTTGCTTGTCTCAGCTCCGTAAGCGCGGAGGACGTAAATCGGTATCGCGTCATTTCCTGAGAGACGAGCGAAGATCCCGAAGGGCAGTCGGTCCATCTATCGTCTGCAATTCGCCTCGGTCAACAGCGTCGATTCGTTCCTCCGATTCAGCAGCCCATTTCGCTTCAATTGCTTTGATGCTCTCTTGATCGAGACTTTCCCAAAGAATATCAATCAACCTCGCGCGCTCGGCGGAACTGAGACGAACAACTTCCTCTTGAATGGATGTAAGGCTCATGCGTGAAATGATTGACGGAATGACTGTATCTGTCAAGGAGGAACTGTTCGCTAACAAGAGACTCTAAGAAAGTTACAACTCAACCTTCGTTTGTTTGTAAACTCCACTCGAGGCGAAACACATGAGAAGAATTTGGCTTGCAGTTCTCATCGTCGGCTTATTGCCCGGCATTGCTTGGACGCAAGAGAGACCGTGCTCACCACGCCGGCACGCAAAACTGCCGGCCATAACAGAGTCCACGTATCATAAAGCAAGAAAGAGACTGCTCGCTGCTGGGTGGCAACCTGTTCAAACCAAGTCGTTCAACGAAGCCAGTAGCGATCCGGATATTTCGCACGGAAATGGCCGGCTCTTCTGGCGTAAGGGATATGTGGAGGTCGAAGCGTGCACAGGAACAGGTGTGGCTGCCTGTGCATTTCTTTTAAAGATAATTACGGGAATCGTCTTCGCGTCACCACCGCAGGCGAGGAAGTCCCGCGCCGGAAATATTACGCGCGAGTTACTGGCTTCCAATTTGTGTGTGACTAAAAGACGCGCTGTTATGAAACCGCAAGCCAGCCTGCTTTCTCGCTGATCGGACGATCGCTTACCGCCTCACGAACCGCGTATTTCGCAAGCAGCCGTGTTGAATCAAACGCCGGCAACGGCGAGTTTGCTTCCGTTACAATCAGCGGTATCTCAGTGCAGCCAAGTATGACGCACTCAGCTCCCCTCGATTTCAGATCCTCAATTGCCCCTACGAAAAGATCGGTCGTGCTTGTGTTGAAGATTCCCAGACATAGTTCGTCAAAGATCGCGGCATTCAATCGCTCCCTCGTTGGCTCGTCAGGAACCAGCTTCTCCAAACCTCGCTTCTTCAACACTGCTTCATAGACAGGCCCGGTCATGGTCCAACGCGTGCCGAGCAGTCCAACGTGCTTCCATCCACGCATCGTGATTTCGTGGCAAACCACCTCTGCGATGTGCAGCCCTGGCAGCGGCAGATCGCTGGCGATCTGCTCCAGGACGATATGCGCTGTATTGTCAGGACAAACATAAAAATCAGCGCCCGCGTCAGCGACTTGTTGCACACCTTGCGAAAGAAATTTCGCGACCGCTGAATAATCATTTGCCTCCCAGCCCGGCATGCTCAAACCCATCGGCACTGCACTCAGGACGATGTTCGGATGCATGTGCGATCCAAGGTGCACCGCGCCTTCTCTGCACGCAGTAAGGAAACAAAGCGCAGCACCCTCGGCGCTATGCGCAACAATTCCGATTGTCTTCATGTGTATTCTCGACACTAGTATGTTTACTGACAGTATTGCAGACTAGAGCAGGAGATGACAAAGTTCCATTTGACGGGAGGAGGTGCCGTATGTCGCTGCCAGTGAAGCTTAAAGACGTTGTAGATGCACTCGAGATGACTGAAGAATTCAACTCGTATTTTCTCGACCGGCGTACCGGTGCAATTGAAATGATGACTGAGGAAATTTGGAGCGCAGCGGAGAACACTAAACCCATATCGGAATATCCGGAATGGGAACGCGAATTGATCCTGAAAGCGAGAGAAATACAGAGCACCGATCACTTCATCGAACTGCCGAGTAAACTTGATCTCGATTCCTACGAGATTATGGAACGCTTTTGCGAGGAATATCCGAATCAGCGAATCAGTGAGAAGTTGTCGGACGCTATTAAAGGCAAAGGTGCGTTTCGCAGATTCAAAGACATGATCTTCGATCTCGGAATTCAGGATGAATGGAATCGTTTTGAACGTCAGTCATTTGAAGAGATGGCTATAGAGTGGTTAGAAGCTGAGGGAATTCCATTTACCCGTGGTGATGAAATTGAGTTGAGCGGTGACATGTGAGTGCGGTACTGAAAGGTCATTTGTGCTTTTTGTGCCTCTTTGTGGCCTCAGGCTCGCCCCTGATTACCGCGAGCTCTGCGAGTGCGGTTGTCTTGTCGTTTCCAAAGCCAGAGAGCGCAATGAATTTTAGGTACCGGGCCGTGACAGGACTTGAAAGGTCAATCTGCTGTGGCGCAAAACTTGAAAGCAATTCACCACGTGCAACCTCGCGCCACTCACGACCGTCATCACTCACTTGAAAAACATAGCCGCGAACGTCACCTTCATGCTCGCGATGGTTCTGGCGTTGCATCAACACCATGCCAGACATCGTAGCCGGTGCGCTTAGTGTGATCACGAGATCTACCTGCTCGCGCATAGGTGCACCCTGATCTCCTACGACGATGAAAGTGTTTGGGTCGCCATCGATGGCAGCATTGGCCGAGCCACCGTTTACTTCAGCGACAGCGCCAAGTTTTTTCATGATGCGAGTGTCGAAAAACAACCTGCGAACCTGCTCGGGCGATACGCTGACCTGCGGCTGAAAACAATCACCGCGCGCGTACTTGAGCAACGAGTAACGAAGTTGTCGCATGACCGGATTCGGGCTCGCTGGACTTGACACATCGAATGCGGATATCAACAGCCGTCCATCACCAACTGCGACTTCGAAAAGAACACCCAGCTTGTAGTTGCGGTTCCAATCGTCGATGGCCCAGACCACAGGCTCCAGCTCAGCCGGCAGGTTATCGAGATTCACAGCACGCACATTCTGAATGATCTCGGCCCACTGCCAATCGAAATGCGAAGCCGTGGGAAATCCGTTGAGCATCTGACTCTTCGTTTCTTCTATCTTCCGGTCAATCCAAAGCCCCAGCATCCGACCCCATGCCGGGTTCATCAAGCGATTCCAAAAAATCGGACTGCTATCGAGCGGTGGACTGGCCCAACTGAGCTCTGTGTTACGAGCGATGAACAATACGCGACCGCCTGCGGCCAACTTCGGCTCAGCCTCGTCCCATGAGCTGGTGATCAAAACATCGGGTTCACGCGCTGGTAAACATGGTCCGCCCTCTACCGTACTTGTTGACTGCCTGGCAGCATATTCTTCAGGGTCAGATGGGGGATACACCCAGAAGTTCCATTCGTTTTCAAAATAGGTGACTCCCTTAACTACCTTTGGTCCAGCAACAATCTCACGGCTTACGGGACTGAAGAACGATTCGGGCGCGACGGTAACTACGAGCTTGTATTCTCCCGGCGCAAAAAACTTAGAGAGGCCGGCTGTAATCCTTCCCACCGAGAAGTTCTTTCCGATCGGAATCGTGAGTGGTCCCCATTCTCCTTTTATTCGAGGGCCAATCTTCCAAACCACTACGCCTTTTTCAATTGGCTCAGCACCGTAATGTGCGAGCTCGACGTCTATATCTAACTCATCGGCGGTTGTAAAAACACGCTGGCGAAACCGCGCCAACGGTACGGTTGTGTTCGAGAACTGTTTGAACTCTTCCACGGTGAGGTAACTCTTAGGATCCCAGAATGCGTCGAGCAATCCGACAAAGGCTGTTCCCTGCCCCAGGTAATCGTGCAGACCGAGCAGTTGAAATCCACTAAGACCGGGCGTGCGCAAATTCGCTTCGATCTCTTCTTTGTATGCGGCTAGTTGGAAACGTCCGGAGTTGTAAACAAACTGCTTATTTTTCTCGAGCAGTCCGTGTGCCTTCAATGAGTCGCGAAAGATCTCGTAGTTGGAAGGCCGCATGTAACCAGTAAACTTCTTAATGACATCGTAGTCGGGATAGGCGGCCCACTGGCCCACCTCATGCGCGAGCACCGGCAAGTTGATGTCCTCCAGGGCTATCTCATAATCGCGACCGAACCAGCCAGACTCGCGGCGCAACATCCTTGTGCCAATCCGATGGATCGCCAGATAGTCAGTGCCCTCGGTAAGATTCGGCACTTCTCTTTCGGTATGGCCCGTGCCGGTCGTGTAGAGGCGGCGTGGATCTTCCTTGCGATAGTGTTCGACCCATTTCGATAACGCTTCGTGCCATTTACCTTTCGGTTCATTGCTCGCCGACATCAGCATGAACGAGGGATGATTCCCATAAGCTCTGATCAACCGACTCGTTTCTTCATAGAGCATGAGCTCCATCGGACTGCCGGGACTAATCTCGTTCCACATACCCGGCTCGACTTGAAGATAGAAACCGATCTGATCGGCGGCTTCGAAAGCAGCTTCCGGCGGATTCCACGAATGGAACCGCATGTGGTTCAAGCCCCAACGCTTGCAGGTCTCAAAAATTTTTTTCCACGCGGCAACATCTGTAGGCGGATAACCAGTGAGCGGGAAGTCGCCGCCGTTGTGAGTACCGCGAAAGTTGATCGGCTTGCCATTGAGGACGAATTCTTTTCCCACCGCTCGCAGATCGCGCAGACCGACCTTCAACTCGTAAAACTCATCAACGCCAGTTCCTCTTAACCACAACCTGAGCGGATACAAGCGCGGATTAAACTCGTCCCAGTTTTCCTGATCGAGGCGAAGTGGTACTTCGACTTCCGCGGTCCCGCCGCGTTCATCCCAGGTTACCGGCACGATACCGACATCGGGCCAGATTGCCGTTAGTGTTCCCGATCCACTTAATCCTGTCTGGTTACCGATACGAACTCTAATCACCATCGTCTTCTGAGCGAGGTTCGGAAACGCCTGCGCGTCATCAATCCACACTCTGTCGGTGTCCGCAAGCTCAATCCTCCCGACGATACCGTTCCAAGTTGCGGCAAGTGAATCCGAAACGCTGTGAGCATCCGGGCGATACGGCATGACCATGCGATTGTTGACTCGAATCGTGAGCCGGTGACGGCCGGACGAGACAGTGGCGAGGTCGTAGACGTGTGGTCCAACAAGACTCCGATTGGATCCGATCTTGTGTCCGTCCAGCCAAACAGTGGTTTCCCAGTGAGGACGCTCGAGAGTTAAGACGAAGCGCCGGGTTTGTTGATACTGATGAATTTGAATGTCGCGTTGATACCACGCTACGCCGAGATAATGGCGCGGCGGCTGAGACAGGAAAGGCACCTTTACCTTGCCGGGTTCGATGTAAGCCTTGTAGTCGTCGCGCAAGTACCAGAAAGGATCGTAGAGCGAGAGCACCCACGGCGTGTTGATGCTGATCTCATAGCCGTAGTGTTGTGTCTGGAGAATGCCCGGCAGCTTGATTGAGGCAGGCAAATTAGTATTGAACCACTGATTCTTCTCGCCCGAATCCGTCGGGTCTATCAGGAAGCGCCAGACACCATCGAGTGGCATTGGTCTGGCCGGGCACACAGATGCAGGAATGAGAATGAGGGCCACAACTCCGAGTAAGAGAGTTCGCGACATCGAAGGGATTCTCCTGATCATCTGTTGCCTACAAGCAAACGCTTGAATGGTCCCGGGGTTTCAAAAAGCCTGCGGAGCAGGCGGAAGCATAAAGCCTGGGGCGTAAGCCCCAGGAACTGGAAGGAACGAATTTCGAGCCAGTGAAATGGGCGGCAGCCGTGTTCTGTCGCCCGCATTCGCGGGCTGAAACTTGTCGTGCTTTGATACCTGGGGCTTACGCCCCAGGCTTTATGCTTCCGCCTGCTCCGCAGGCTAAGCTGCTAAAGTATTGTTCAGATCCGGTGTTTTGTGCCATGCTTACAGCGCTGTCTTAATCGCGCCAGCCCTGCGCGCGACCTCACAGAAACCACCACCCCGATCAAGCTCCAGAGGGAATATTCATGACAAAACGTAAAACCATTGGTTGGCTGGTTTTTTCAGCACTGATGTTCCTACTAGTTTTGCAGGCGCCATGGATGATGGCGCGAGCCTATGTAGAGATGGGATCTGTTAACCTGTCATTTAAAAGATATCCGCAGGCAGAAAAAGCGTTCCTCAAAGCGCGCAGCATTAAAGATGAATCATGTGCTTCGTGCGGGTTGGGAACGACCTATCACCGGATGGGTCGTCATGACGACGCCGAAAAGGCCTTCAAACATGCAATCACTCTCAACGACAACGATATTTGTGCCTACGATTATCTGGGAAGGATGTACTACGATCTGCGCAAGTATCCCGAAGCAATTATCGTGTTCAAACGCGCGGCTGCATTGAATCCAAGCTTCAACACCTACATGTTCCTCGGAAACGCATACGTGTGGGCGCGAGAGTACCAGCCCAGCCTTAACGCTTATAAAGAAGCGATTCGTCTCGATCCTAACGCTGCGATAGCCCACCTCCAACTCGGTATTGCCTATGACTATTTAGATCGACGTGAAGAAGCGATGAAGGAATACAAGGAAGCGATAAAGCTGGATCCCGATGACGAAAGAGCACACTATTCACTGGCTATGGCTTACATCGCAATGCACAACAAACCAGCCGCGCTGGCGGAATATGAGATCCTTCGGAAGCTCGATCCGGATAACGTCGCTGCGTCTTTTGAAGATTTTGCTTTGTCGGCGCAGGACAGAGAAAGCGGTAAAGAGAAACTCTATTTGATTCCTTTGAATAATTTCTCAAAAGGCTCGTTGAGCCGGCTCGTCACCTACTACAAACAGAAAAATGGTATTGACATCATTACAACTCAACCGCTTCCTCTTCGACTTGCTGCAATCGACAACCGCCGTCAGCAGCTAGTTGCGGAAGAAGTCATCGACTTAATGAAACGCACTCATCCAAAGCTGGTCGCTGATCCGAACGCGATACTCATCGGTCTCACTGACGAGGACATGTACATCCGCAAGAAGACCTGGCAATACGCTTTCAGTTACTGGACACAGGGACGATTCGCCGTAGTCTCTAGCGCACGCATGAATCCCGTTAATCTCGGAGCTCCGTCTGACAACGATCTCCTCGATCGCCGGATGCGCAAAATGGTTTTGAAGAATATTGGTCTTCTCTACTACCAGTTGCCGCCAAATCACGACCCAAAGAGCGTTCTATATAACAATATTTTGGGCGTTGAGGATCTGGATAAAATGGGTGAAGACTTCTGACGAAGGGAAGATTTCTCGCGCAAAGACGCAAAGCGCTACCGCGTTTCCAAAGGGCTTTCTTTGCGCCTTTGCGCGAGAAATATTCTTAATTGCCCTGCCGTGTGACAGGCTTCTGCTTTCTTAACTCTCTCCGGAACGCCTGCTCCCTTTCCGTCACATAATTCTTGTAGCCTGCGGGATCGAAAAAGACTGTCGAATTCCCTGTTTTCAACTGCGCGTATTTGGTTTCCAAATCGAAGTAACTGCCGTGCGCGCCGAGGAAGTAGTCAACCGGCAGCGATTTCAAAACCCGGAATGTCTGTTCGAAGTCTTCAGTGATACGCGGATAGACCGTGTTGCCAACGAGCTTATATCCGGGATTCACATTCGGACTACCAATGATGACAACGTCGCGCGCCTTCGAACCGTCGTTCACTTTCATGGTCCAGGTCGTACAGCCTTTTGTGTGCCCCGGTGTCAGACGCGCCGTGAGTGTCGCATCTCCCAGTTTCACTTCATCACCATCATGCAATACACGATCAACCTTTGCTGGCGGGTAGAGAGTTGTCGGGTCGTTGGCGTACTGAAAATCACTCTTGCCACCGGATTCAACGACATCGGCATCTCCTTCCATCACCATGTATTTCGCGCCGGTGAGGCGTTTGATCATCGCGCTTCCGGCACAGTGGTCCCAGTGTGCATGACTGATTAGAAGAATCTTGATGTCGTTAAACTTGAACCCCAGCGACTCCATACTGTCGCGAATCATCGGAACGTTCGCTTCCATGTTGCTGTTGATGAGAATGTGTCCTTCCGGCGTGGTGATCAGATAGCTCGCCAGTCCCCTGCTGCCCACGTAGTAAAGATTTCCCGCGATGCGGAATGCGGGAAAGGGCTGGGTCCAATCGTTCTGCACCGGCGCCGGCGCATTGTAGGCGGCAACGATGACTGTAATCATCATCGATAAGGCACTAGTTAGTATTGCACAGGTGTGTCGCGTCATAATTACATGTCAATCCTGAGAAATCATGTCAATCCTGTAAACAAATAACTTTACCTGCTCGCGATCCGGCGAAAGTTTTATCTCCTGTTCAAATCTGAATCCTAACCGTTGCAGTAGCTTAATCGAAGCTTCGTTATCGAGACTCGTAATCGCCAGGAGGCGTTGCAGTCTCAGTCTTTCACGTGCGTCCTGCAACACCGCGGCGGCGGCCTCAAAAGCAAACCCTTTATTCCAGAAGTCAGGCAGGAAAGCGAAACCGATATCAGGCTCCGGCAACTCTTCTCGTTTGAGCAATCCGCACATGCCGATTGGCGTGTGTGAATCTCTGAGCTCAACCAGACAGAGGCCAAAGCCATGTCGCTCGTAAGTCGCAACTGGACCATTCAGAATGTATTGCCGGGCATCTTCGAGGTTCCGGACCTGCTTGTCTCCGATATAGCGAAGAAATGACGGTTCGTTGAGCAGTGTCAGGATAAACCGCGCATCATCAATCCTGAACCGGCGCAGGAATAATCGTTCGGTTTGGAGAACTGTCATAGAATGCTCCCGCGAAGAGGGAGGAAGTATGGCAGAAAAATCGTTTGTGTGTCTCGTTGTGATCTTGCTTGCCAGTCTGGTGGGCCACGGATCTGCGCGGATGGATACGGATGTGTTGCATTATGCTGCGACACTCGAGCCCGACATCGCTGGTAAGTCCGTTAAGGGAACGGTGCGTATCCGGTTCTCAACCGGCTCGCAGGAAGCAGAGTTTAACTGCGGCGATCTCGCCATCGACTCCGTTCGACTCGCGAGTACAGCGCTCAAGTTCTCCGTCGTGGACAAGCGCCTCCGAGTGTCTTTGCCTCCCGATGGCAGGCACGTGCGCGAGATCGAAATCGAGTTTCACGGCACACCAAGATACGGCATTCGATTTTTTCCGGATCGACAACAAGTCTACACGGTTTTTTCCACCAGCCAGTGGCTCGTCTGTATGGACGATCCAGCCGACAAGGCAACGTTGACATTCAAACTAATCCTGCCTGCGAACTTAACACCAATCGCCAACGGCGAACTCGTTTCCCAACGCAAACTGGCGAATAATAAACGTGTTTCCGAGTGGCAACAGAAGACACCTATTCCCACCTATATCTTCGGTTTTGCGGCCGGCCCATTTCACGTCGTAAAGGAGAAGCGAAAAAACGTTGAGCTGCAATACCTCGCGACAAATTACAGCGAGAGTGAAGTGCGCCGCATCTTTCGCGACACGCCCGACATGCTCGACTTCTTCGAGGATCGCGCGGGTGTTAAGTACGTCGATAAAACATACACCCAGGTGCTGGCCGCCGGCGGTGTCGAACAGGAGATGAGCAGTTTCACGGCTTTGAAAGAAGCGTATGGAAAGCAGTTGCTGGATAACGAACAGGACGTGTGGCTTGGAGCGCACGAGTTTGCGCATCAGTGGTGGGGCAACATGGTGACCTGCCGCGACTGGAATCATTTCTGGCTCAATGAAGGAATCGCGACGTTCATGGCCGCGGCGTATGTCGAACATCGCTTCGGGCGCGCGGGCTATCTGCGCGAGATCGAGACGTACCGCGCGAACTACGAGAAAGTGAAAGTGGCAGGTAAAGACAAGTCGCTGGTCTTTCCGGATTGGCTAAGGCCGACACGTGAAGATCGTATTCTCGTTTATGACAAGGGAGCTTACGTTTTGCACTTGCTGCGCGAGGAGATGGGCGAGCGTGCCTTCTGGAACGGGCTCCGGCTTTTTACCCGTTGACACTTTGGGAAGTCGGTAGTTACTACTGATTTCGTGGCCGCAATGGAACAGGCTAACGGAAAGAGTTTGAAAGAATTCTTCGCGAAGTGGGTCTATCTTGAACCACAAAAAAGCACAAAAGGCTTTTAGCCACAAAGAAACACCAAAAGCACAAATGACTTCCGGTAAGCTTTGTGCTTTGTGCTTTGTTGGCAGGCAAGGCCATTCAAATTTTTTCACAACTCACCGTAACTTTTCCGGTCAACCACAGTTTATCTCAATAGCAAACTGGCGCGAGGTGACTTGAGTCGGGTGACTGAATCGGATGAACACGCGTTAATCGAGGCTGCTCAGAATGATCCGGGCCGCTTTGCGGAGCTCTATGAAAGGAATTTTCATCGGGTCTACGCGTATGTCGCTTGCCGTATTCATGATCGCAATCAAACACAGGACCTCACCGCGTATGTCTTTCAGCAAGCCCTCGCAAATATCGGAAAGTTCAAATGGCGTGGCGCTCCATTCATAACCTGGCTCTACCGAATTGCCGCAAATGCAATTGCTGACCACGCGCGAAAGCAGTCACGCGAAGTGGCAGAAACAGAAGGTGCGACGAACACTGCGGTGGATTCCGATCTTGAACAAGTAGAACGTCGCGCGCGACTCTTCCGCGCCGTCGAAGCGCTTCCCGAAGACCAGCGCAAAGTGATCATCCTCCGATTTGGTGACGAAAAAAGTATTCGCGAAATCGCATCCGATCTCGATCGAAGCGAGGGTGCGGTCAAGCAACTTCAATTTCGAGGTTTAGAAAATCTTCGTGCACGATTGCGCGAGCAGGCTTAAGTAAATGGCTGAACGTTCCATCATCGATCAACTGGACGACGCCGTCATCGCGTTACTCGCACAACGCGAACCCGCGACGACGGCGACAGATCGTGAGTTGGCTGAACTTATCGCGATTGCGCTCGAACTGCGGGGCCTGCCCTCCGAACAGTTTCGCGCCACGCTCAAACAACAATTAGGAGGCAAGGACAACATGAGTACCGCTACGCGTGAGACTAAATCGAATTTCAAACGAAAGGGCTTTCACACGATTACGCCCTATCTAATGGTGAAGCCAGCAGTAGAGTTGGTCGACTTCGTAAAGCAAGCGTTCGGAGCCGTTGAGGCGCTCCGCTTTGGTTCAGCCGACGGGCTGCATTGTGAGGTCAAGATTGGTGATTCAACCCTATTGATTGTGGGTGGTCCAGCTTTTGATCCGCGCCCCGCCGCGATGCACTTTTATGTTTCGGATGTGGACGAGGTTTATGCCCGCGCGATGGCCGCGGGCGCAACTTCCCTGGCGGAGCCGTCGGACCAGGAGTACGGCGAGCGCGTCGCTGGGGTTAGGGACATTGGTGGTAACGAGTGGTATATCGCAAAACCCCTTGATCCAACTCCGATTCCGGATCTCCATAGCGTCGTGGTTTACTTCCATCCCGTTGGGGCGCCGAAGTTCATTAGCTTTTTGGAGAAAGCTTTTGGAGCGCAGGTGGTTGAGCAACACCAATCGCCCGAAGGTTTCGTCTATCACGCAAAAGTGCGAATGGGTGATTCGATTGTAGAAATGGGTGAAGCACACGATCAATGGCAACCGATGCAGTCAGCGATTTATATGTATGTCGAGGATGTGGATGCGGTGTATAGACAAGCGCTGAGTGCAGGCGCGACATCAGCATTGGAGCCGGCTGATCAGCAGTACGGCGATCGAACTGCATCGGTCAACGATGAATTTGGAAATGTCTGGCAACTCGCGACCTGGCAAGGTTAGCCACAAAAGAAGCTTAGCCACAAAGAAGCACAAAAAGCACAAAGCTTACTGAAAATCTTGCTGTGCTTTTTTGTGCTTCTTTGTGGCTAACGTTATTGTGCTTTCTTGTGGGCAGAACTCTAAACTGGTAATACTCGTATCCAGAATATTCTTGCGACAGGAGCGTGCTTTATGTTTTGTCCACGGTGCGGGTCTAACCAGGATGACGAGCTGAAATTCTGCAAATCTTGTGGCGCCAATTTGTACGCCGTCAGGCAAGTGGTTGACACTCGGGAGACCGACAACCAACTTTCGCCGAGCACTCCGTGGTATGCCCAAATGTCTATTTACGATGCTGAGAGCAAAAGACGCAAGGAAGAGTTGGACCACCGGCGCGGCATCACGCCTGAGGTCACACGCTACAAGGAGATCAAAGCCGGTGTGATCACAAGCAGCGTCGGTTTCGGCTTCGCGATCTTTCTCCACGTTTTCATGAAAGGTCTAATCTTAAGCGGCAACATTACCCCTGGCACCGGCGAAATTCTCAGCCGCATTTGGCTTGCCGGGTTAATACCAGTCATGGTGGGGCTGGCGCTCATAATAAATGGAGTTTTCGTGAGCAAAAAATTGGCCGAGGTTGTGAAACGGGCCTCCAACATCGAAGAAAAAGAGACGAACCCGCTTAAACTCCGATCCGCCGAAACTACCGAGTTCGTTCCTGCGAGCTACAGCGTCACGGAAGATACAACCAAGCATCTCAAGACTCACTCACCGAATCGCTAGCTCCTGCCCTCTGTCTCAAAGCAGCAGCCTAAAGGCTAAACTCTGAACGTTTCGACCAAAACAGCTAGAAATCGGACCAGCGGATCTGGTATTCTGCGCTGGCCACCTCCAACTCCCAACACGCATTGGAGGTAAGCTCGCCTTAATAGATCCCAGGGTTTGTTCGCACTGATTCCTTAAGAAACCCGAGCTGCCGCGGTTTCCCCGCAATACCGAAGCAAGCAGCAACTCTTACGAGCCCGTAATCTGTAACTTGAACCACCCCCATGAAAAACACTCGATCCGTCCTTTGTCTAAGGACAAGCCTCGCTCTGCTTTTGTTTGTCAGTATTATCAACCTCATCGCGTCTCCCGTCTCATTAGCGACGAGAACAGCGAATAGCGAAGCCCCTCCGGTAAACGCTTTCGCCGAACCAACGGATTTCATCAGGCGGATCCCCCTGATAACCAAAGATCTGGTCTACAGCGACCTCACCGACAAGCTTTACGCCAGTGTCCCGAGCAGCGCCGGAAGCAGTGGAAATAGCATTGTGACTATTGATCCGGTGACTGGCGTAGTGAGTAACGCTACCTTCATTGGTAGTGAGCCAAACAAGCTTACGCTGTCAGACGACGGTCACAGCCTATATGTCTCACTTGATGGCTCATTTCATGTTCGGCGCTTCGACGTCCTGACGAACACCCCGGGCCTCCAGTTCTCGCTCGGACAAGAAGCGTTTTCCGGCCGTTTCTCCGTTAATGATTTCGCTGTAGCTCCGGGCAATCCTGATGTCCTGGCGGTAGCAAGAACGCAAAACGCAGGGGTGGCAGTCTTCGATAACGGCGTTCGTCGACCGAATGTTGGACCAACTTTTTCCAGTGGCAGTGATTTCCTTGCGTTTTCCGCTTCTGCTTCGAAACTATATGGTACTGGGTTCTCCAGTGGCCTAAGCACTATGACGATTAATGCGTCAGGTGTAACCGTTGACTCTACCACCACGCTTGCAGCCGGTGCGCGCATCAAGTTTAGTAATGGCAAGATTTTTAGTTCGTCGGGTCAGGTCATAAACCCTGATACCAGTACTTTGCTAGGTACGTTTTCCGGCACCACCGGAGGCTTTTTTTTCCCTCCTCCCTTTGTGCCTGACGCGTCAAATGGACGTGCATACTATTTAACTTCCGATCAATTCAATGGTGGCGTAGCTCTCAAAGTTTTCGACACAAGCACGTTTCTTTTGCTTGGCTCTCTCACCCTGAGTGGCGTTACCGGAACTCCTACTTCGCTGGTTCGCTGGGGAGCGAATGGACTTGCATTCCGTGCAGACAATGAGTTGTTCATCATTCAGACTTCGCTAATTCCATCAGCGGAACCAATACCAACTCCAACTCCGACACCTTCGCCCACTCCATCTCCGTCGCCTTCACCGGCAGCAGCATTCGTTAGACAAATGGCCTTAAGCACAAACGATCTTATCTTCAGCCAGGCCACGCAAAAACTGTATGCGAGTGTTCCGAGCAACCAGGGGAGTAGCGGTAACAGCGTCGCGGAAATTGATCCGGTATTGGGTTCCATCTCCAACCAAACCTTTGTCGGAAGTGAACCAACACAGTTGGGCCAGGCGGATGATGGCCAGACGCTTTATGTCGGGTTGGATGGCGCGGCCTCAATACGTAGCTACAACATTATCTCCCACACTGCCGGTGCCCAGTTTTCTGTTGGACGAGACAACTCTTTTGGTCCTTATACGTTCAGTGACATTGCAGTTTCTCCTGGTAACCCGTCCGTCGTCGCCGTGGCGCGGCAATTTCGCGGTATTAGCCCCCCAGAAGCGGGTGTTGCAATTTTTGATGATGGTGTGCAACGTGCGAAGACCGGGCCGGGTCATTCAGCCGGAAGTGATTTTCTGGCTTTCGCGTCTGCGTCCCTTCTCTATGGGAATAACAACAGCAGTTCTGGCGGCATCACTACAATGTCGGTTGATAGCTCCGGCGTTACAGTAACAAGCACTGCGAGTTTTGCGGGCGGAAACGCACTGGTTCTCGATAATAATCTTCTGTACGGTTCTGGCGGTCAGGTGATCAATCCCAGCACAGGGGAGTTGCTGGGAAGTTTTTCCAATCCGTCGTTCTTCTTTAACTCAGCTCTTGCTGTCGATTCCGCTAACGGCCGCGTCTTTCTGCTGGGAGGTAATTTCGGCAACGGGACTGTTCAGCTTAGGGCTTTCGACATCAATACCTTTCTTCCCATCGGCTTCGTCAATATTTCAGGTGTAAACGGGTTCCCTCGTGATCTGGTCAGATGGGGTACCAACGGGTTGGCATTCCGTACCGACGGTTGACAACTGTTTCTAATAGAGACTGCTCTGGTGAATCCCGGTGTTGCTGTAGAAAGTCCGACGCCCACGCCATCTCCAACACCGTCTCCGTCTCCGGCACATATTGCGACGTTTGTCCGGCAAGTAAATCTGCCGGCAAACAATCTGGTGTTGAGCGAAGCGACGCAAGCTCTCTATGCGAGCGTACCAAGTACTGCCGGCGCCAGCGGCAACAGCATAACGAAGATCAATCCTCAAACCGGCGATGTAGGACCATCCGTCTTTATTGGCAGCGAGCCAAACCGAATGGCCATTTCCAACGATGGCCAAACGCTATGGGTGCATCTGAATGGCGCCAACGCTGCTCGCCGCTTTGACATACTGACCGAAACTCCCGGCCTGCAATTCGCTACCAGTTCTCAACCTCCGCTAGACATGGAAGTTGTTCCTGGAAGTCCGCAGTCGTTGGTGATATCCAGGGGGAGTTTCCCCAGCGGCGTTGCAATTTACGACGACGGTGTCCAACGCCCTAACACTGGCGGCGGATTTTTTTCTGTGGGACCGATTGAGTTTGGTGCCAACCCATCAACCCTGTATGGCTCGAGCGGGTCCGACTTAATGAAGTTCCTCGTGGACTCATCCGGAGTTACAACATCGACTACTACCTCAGGTCTGTTGTCGGGATTTGGTGCTCCTTTGACGTTTTCAAACGGCCTGTTGTTTTCAGGTTCGGGTCGCGTCGTGGACCCGGAAGCCAAATCCTTAATCGGAACATTTCAAGGCACCGGCTTTTCTTCACCGATGGCAGTTGATGCCGCTAATCATCGAGTGTTTTATGCATTACAGGACGGAGGTAACGTCAAAATAATCGGTTTCGATTCGAATACTTTCCTGTCGATCGGAACAGTAACGGTTCCTGGCGTTTTTAACACACCGGTAAATCTAGTGCGGTGGGGAACAAACGGACTGGCCTTTAATACCACTCCCTCATTCTTCGGTTCAGGAACAAGCCAGGTTTATCTGCTCCAAACGGAGCTGGTGTCAAACGCCGGAACTATCCCGACCGGATTACAGTTTGAAGGTAATAATCCTAGTACCTCTGAATTCTCACAGACGCTCCCGGTAAAGGTTCTTCGCACAGGCGACGTGTCAGGCTCTGTTTCAGTTGATTATGCGACTACCGACGGAACCGCAACCGCCGGTTCCGATTACACCGCGACGAGCGGCACTCTTACCTTTGCACCAGGCGAGTTGAGTAAGACTATCTCAATCCCAATCATCAACGATAATCTTTACGAAGGCGGAACCGGAAACGAGACATTCACTCTCACATTGAGTGCTCCCACAGGATCAGCCATCGTCACGACACCGAGCATGACGATCACGATCTCGGACAGTCAGTCTAAGCCTTTTCTTTTCATCTCCTCCGATGCTCGCATCGCTGAAGGTGACACCGGGACTAAGAATGGGGCCATCACCCTAACGCTCTCCAATGCGTCTTTTCAAACTATAACTGTGGACTATGTGACTGCCAACGGCACGGCCACGGCGGGCAGTGACTATGTTGCCACTTCCGGTACGCTTACCATCCCCGCAGGATCATTATCTGGCACCATCAATGTTGTAATAAATGGAGATACTACGATTGAGCAGGACGAACACTTCTTCATCAATCTGACCAATGCCACAAACTTAAACTTCATCTCTAGTCCCAATCAGTTCGTGACGATCGCAAATGATGATGCAACAGTGCAAATGAGTAGCGCCGCCTCCAACGTGAATGAAGCGGCAGGTTTTGTGACCTTGACAGTCACTCGTGCGGGCGACATTTCAAAAGTAGCTACGGTCCAACTCGCCACCACTGATACCGCCGGCTTGCAGAATTGCACCCTTGCGAACGGAAAAGCATCTGAGCGCTGCGATTACGCTACAACAGTCGGAACAGTGCGATTCGGTTTTTTCCAACAAACCAGAACAATTACGATTCCGATTGTCAATGATGGTCTCGTGGAAGGTGATGAAACTTTCACCGTGAATTTGACCGGACCAACTGGTACTCTTGTGGGGCCAGCGAATTCGGCAACAATCACCATCGTCGATAACGACTCTGCGCCCGCATCGCAGAACCCGGTCGATGGTGTGACCTTCTTCGTCACTGAGCAGTACATCGACTTCCTCGGACGTTTGCCCGACAGCATTGGTCTCCAGAATTGGACCGATACGTTAGGCAATTGCCCCAACGGCGGTTTCGGTGAGTTTGATAATCCCACCTGCGATCGCGTGCACGTCTCTGCCGGGTTCTTCCTCTCCGAAGAGTTTCGCGGGCGTGGTTACTTTGCCTACAAGTTTTATGAAGTCGGCTTCGATCGCCGCCCGACCTATGCGGAGTTTGTGCCTGACATGGCCCAGGTTGGGGGCGCACAGTCGCCGCAATCGGAAGTGCTCAGCAAGGCGGCGTACACCGATGCCTTTGTGCAACGGCCGGAGTTTAAGAATCGCTACGATGCGTTGTCTAACAGCGACTATGTAAATGCGCTGGAGACGAATGCGGAAGTGACGCTGACAAACAAGGCGGCACTGGTCGAGGCGCTGAATTTAAATCAGAAGACGCGGGCACAAGTGCTGCGCGAGACAGTTGAGCGGCAATCAGTGACGGATAAGTTTTTCATTCGCGCTTTTGTGGCCATGCAGTACTTCGGCTACTTGCGGCGTGACCCGGACACGATTGGCTACGACAACTGGGTGACTACGCTAACGGCCGACCCGAGCAACTTCAGGCACATGATCTTCGGTTTTATCTTCTCGAATGAATATCGCCAACGATTCGGGCCGTAGACGCTTGCTTAGACAGGATTCA
Source organism: uncultured Acidobacteriota bacterium (assembly GCA_963826255.1). GTDB lineage: Bacteria > Acidobacteriota > Blastocatellia > Pyrinomonadales > Pyrinomonadaceae > PSRF01. The sequence continues at coordinate 738,278 of CAWGWK010000002.1, read as the reverse complement.
CAGGATTTCTCAAGATTAACAAGATGCCTGTAGCAATTCTTAATCTCAGGACAGGTCTGGCCCTTTTGTTGCTCGTCAATCTCGTTGCGTCTCCCGTCTTATTAGCGACGAGAGCTGCGAACAGCGAAGCCGCTCCGGTCACCCCTCTCGACGAACCAACGCATTTCATCAGGCGGGTTCCTCTGACGACAAATGATTTGGTTTACAGCGCCTCTACCGGGCAAATCTACGCGAGTATACCGAGCAGCGAAGGTAGTGGCGGAAACAGCATTGCGCCTATCAATCCGGTCACTGGCGTAGTTGGTACTCGCACATTCATCGGTAGTGAGCCAAACAGACTCGCACTGTCAGATGACGGGCACAGCTTATATGTCGGGCTTGACGGTTCACATACAATTCGGCGCTTCGATGTCTCAACAAGCACTCCCGGTCTGCAATTCTCCCTGGGCCAGGACCCAACGCATGGTCGTTACACTATCCGGGACTTCGCTGTTGCTCCTGGTAATCCGAGTATGTTGGCGGCAGTCCGCGGACTCAATACCAGTAATACGGCAGGAGTCGCAATATTCGATGATGGCGTTCCCCGTCCTAATGTTGGGTCCACCAGCGTCGGCTTCCTTGCCTTCTCCGCTTCTGCTTCAAAGCTGTATGGCTCGGGACAGTCTACTTTTCAGACGATGACCATTGATGCATCGGGTGTCGCCGTAAGCTCCACAAGTCCACTGGGCGCCAATTCGCCCATCCAGTTCGATAATGGATTGATCTTCACATCGTCGGGCCAGGTCATTAATCCTGATTCCAATTCATTGCTCGGCACATTCGCCGGCTCCAACTCAGGTACCTTTGTAGCTGATACTTCCGTTGGACGCGCCTTTTATCTGACTTCCGGTCCATCCTCCGGAACGTTTAGCCTCAAAGCGTTCGACACAAATACTTTCCTACCGGTCGGATCGATCACCATTCAGGCGGAGGGGGCTCCCTTTCCACTGATTCGCTGGGGCGCGAATGGTCTTGCTTTTCGCACGCATGATGCAGTGTTCATTATTCAAACGTCGCTGATTCCATCAGCGGAACCGGTACCAACTCCCACTCCGACACCTTCGCCCACTCCATCTCCGTCACCCTCACCGGCAGCACCTGCGTTCGTTAGAGCAGTTCCGTTGCGTACTAATGATCTTGTCTTTAACCAGAGCACGGAAAAACTATATGCGAGTGTCCCCAGCACCGAAGGCAGCAGTGGTAACAGTGTCGCCGAGATCGACCCGGTATCGGGTTCCATTACCAACCAAACTTTTGTGGGAAGCGAACCGACGCAGTTAGGCCAGGCGGATGACGGCCAGACGCTTTACGTCGGTTTGGACGGTGCAGCGTCCATACGCAGTTACAACATTCTCACCCACACTGCTGGAGCGCAGTTCGTTGTTGGCCGCGATGAAACGCATGGTCCTTACTCCTTCAGCGATATCGCTGTTACTCCCGGCAATCCGTTGGTCATCGCAGTCGCCCGGCAAAAGCGCAACGTTACTCCCTCGCAGGCAGGCGTGGCGATTTTTGATAATGGTGTACAGCGCCCAAACACAGGCGCGGATCAATCCGAGGGAAGCCGCTCTATTACTTTCGCTTCTCCATCCCTTCTCTATGGAGATGGTTTCCCGGGCGTCACGAGCATGTCAGTTGATAACTCTGGAGTGACTGTCACCGGCACAGCTCGTCTCGATCCCGTAAACTCAATCATTCATGCCAACGGCCTGATATACGGTTCTACTGGTCAGGTGATCAATCCCACGACAGGGGAGTTGGTCGGCACGTTTACCGGTAGCAACATGTTTGCTGCGACTCACGCCGTCGATTTGCCCAACGGTCGCGTCTTCTTCGTTGTTCCCAATGGTTCCGGTGTTCAGCTCAGGGCTTACGACATCAACACATTTGTTCCGCTCGGCTTCGTCAATATATTTGGTTTCTTCAGTGAAAATCCGCGCGATCTGATTAGATGGGGCACGAACGGACTGGCATTCCGTATTGGCAATCGACAGGTGTTTTTGATTGAGACTGCTTTGGTCAATGCGAGCGTTCCTGTTCCCAGTCCGACTCCAACGCCATCGCCGACACCATCGCCATCTCCACCCAACATTCCGACGTTTGTCAGGCAAATAAATCTACCCGCAAACAAACTTGTGTTGAGCGAAGCTACGCAAGCACTTTATGCGAGCGTACCAGGTAGTGCCGGTGCTAACGGCAATAGCATAACGAAGATTAATCCTGAAACGGGGGCGGTAGGACCATCCGTCTTCATTGGCAGCGAGCCAAACCGAATGGCCATTTCCAACGATGGCCAAACGCTGTGGGTGCATCTGAATGGCGCCAACGCTGCTCGCCGCTTTGAGATATTGACCGAAACTCCCGGTCTCCAATTCACTACCAGTGCGGTACCTCCCAGTGACATGGAAGTTGTTCCCGGAAGTCCGCAATCAGTAGCGATCACGAAGGGAGAGTTCGGCGGTGGCGTGTCGATTTTTGATGACGGTGTCCCACGATCCAACATTGGACCGTCCGTTGGACCAATTGAGTTTGGCGCCAGCCCTTCGGTTTTGTATGGCTATAACAATTTTAATGGCATTTCTGAGTTGGTGAAGTTCCTGGTCGATTCATCCGGCGCCACGACATCCACTGCTACACTAAATCTATTTCCGCAGGCTGGGAATGTTTTGAAGTTTTCAAATGGATTGCTGTATACGGGTTCCGGTCAAGTAGTTGACCCCGAAAACAAAACCTGGATCGGACAGTTTCAGATCGACGATGTTCAAGTGATGGCCGTCGATGCTGCTAATCATCGAGTGTTTTATGCGAATCGCTCGATTAACGGGGTCATCATAAGGGCGTTCGATTCAAATACTTTTCTACCTCTTGGTTCGATAAACGTGCCCACCAATACGAATACACCGGTAAATACACCCATAAACCTCGTGCGCTGGGGAGTAAATGGTCTGGCATTCAATACGGTGCGGAATTTTGGTCCCGAACCAAATCACATTTACATCGTGCAGAGCAGGCTCGTGTCAGACGCCGGCACAATCCCGATCGGACTCCAGCTTGAGCGCGACACGTTTACCACGGCTGAAAGCTCCTCCCCGTTACAGGTAAAGGTTTCAAGAACAGGAGACGACACAACCGCTGTTTCCGTTAATTATGCGACCAGCGACGGAACCGCAACCGCGGGCTCCGATTACACCGCCACGAGCGGCACTCTCACCTTCGCACCTGGCGAGTTAACGAAATTCATTTCCATTCCGATCACTGACGATAATCTTTTTGAAAATGGAAATGAGACATTCAACCTCAGCTTGAGTAGCCCGACTAACTCGGCCCAACTCCTCACGCCCGCGACTGCAACCGTGACGATTCTTGATAACGAATCCAAACCTCTCGCTTTTACGCCAACTTTTATTCGCCTTGAGGAGGGTGACTCGGGTACTACGAATCTTGCTTTCCGTTTAAGTCTAAACAACCCTTCGGTCCAGGTCGTGACCGTTGACTATGCGACCTCAAATGGCTCAGCCACCGCGGGAAGCGACTACGTTGCTTCCTCTGGAACTTTCACCATACCGGCGGGAGCTTCATTCGCGACAGTTACTATTACGATAAACGGGGACACCACCGTCGAATTTTCCGAAACGTTCAACATAATTCTGAGCAATGTCACCAATGCGACGCTCTTCAATTCCAGCGCTAACGTCCTCATTAATAATGATGACGCTTCGTTGCAACTCGCTGACACTGCAATCAGCGTGAATGAAGGCGCAGGGTTTGTGAATGTGACAGTCACTCGCGAGGGAATCAACTTAACGGCAGCTAATGTCACGCTAACCACTACTGATACCGCGGGCTTGCAGAGTTGCACCCTCGTTAACGGGAAAGCATCTGAGCGGTGTGACTACGGTACCACTGTCGGAACAGCGCAATTCCCGGTCGGAGAATTCTCCAAAACATTCACGATTCCCATCGTGGATGATGCGCTCGTTGAAGGTGATGAAACTTTCACCGTGAATTTGCACGGACCCGCTGGAGCTTTCCTCGGCACGCCGAACACGGCAACAATCACCATCGTCGATAACGACTCCACGCCCGCAACGCAGAACCCGGTCGATGGCGTGACCTTCTTCGTCACGCAGCAGTACATCGACTTCCTCGGACGTTTGCCCGACAGCATTGGTCTCCAGAATTGGACCGATACCTTAGGCAATTGCCCCAACGGCGGTTTCGGTGAGTTTGATAATCCCACCTGCGATCGCGTGCATGTCTCGGCTGGTTTCTTCCTCTCCGAGGAGTTTCGCGGACGTGGTTACTTTGCTTACAAGTTTTATGAAGTCGGCTTCGATCGCCGCCCGACCTATGTGGAGTTTGTGCCTGACATGGCCCAGGTTGGTGGCGCACAGTCGCCGCAATCGGAAGTGCTCAGCAAGGCGGCTTACACCGATGCCTTTGTGCAACGGCCGGAGTTTAAGAATCGCTACGACGCGTTGTCTAACAGTGACTATGTAAATGCGCTGGAGACCAATGCGGAAGTGACGCTGACAAACAAGGCGGCACTCGTCGAGGCGCTGAATTTAAATCAGAAGACGCGGGCACAAGTGCTGCGCGAGACAGTCGAGCGGCAATCAGTGACGGATAAGTTTTTCATTCGCGCGTTTGTGGCCATGCAGTACTTCGGCTACTTGCGGCGTGACCCGGATACGATTGGCTACGACAACTGGGTCACTACGCTGACAGCCGACCCGAGCAACTTCAGGCACATGATCTTCGGTTTTATCTTCTCGAATGAATATCGCCAACGATTCGGGCCGTAGACGCTTGCTTAGACAGGATTCACAGGATTTCTCAAGATTAACAAGATGCCTGTAGCAACCCTTAATCTCAGGACAGGTCTGGCCCTTTTGTTGCTCGTCAATCTCGTTGCGTCTCCCGTCTTATTAGCGACGAGAGCTGCGAACAGCGAAGCCGCACCGGTCACCTCTCTCGATGAACCAACGCATTTCATCAGGCGGATACCGTTAAGAACGAACGACCTGGTATCCAGCGGCTCTACCGGGAAACTTTACGCGAGTATACCGAGCATCGTCGGAAGTGGCGGAAATAGCATTGCGAGTATTGATCCAACAACTGGCCTGGTTACCGGTTCTACAGTAATAGGTAGTGAGCCAAACAAGCTCACACTATCGGATGACGGTCATAGCCTTTATGTCTCACTCGATGGCGCCGCTGCAATTCGGCGCTTCGATGTCCTCACGAACACTCCCGGCCTACAGTTCTCCGTCGGTCAAGACTCGTCCCTCGATCGTTATTTTGTCGCTGATTTTGCTGTTGCTCCGGGTGAGCCGAATCTATTGGCGGTGGCTAGATCGCAATCAGGGGGAGTGGCGGTATTCGACAATGGCGTTCCTCGAACGAAGGCTATAATCGGCAGTGATTCTCTTGCCTTTTCCGCTTCTGCCTCGAAACTATATGGTGCCGGACAGTTCAACAACGGTTTCCAGACACTGGCGATTGATGCGACCGGTGTGACCCTCAGCGCTACGGCCGCCGTTGGATCTCCGGGACGCATCAAATTCAGTGGTGGTCTCCTTTTCAACTCGGTGGGCCAGGTCATAAACCCTGATACCAGTTCCGTGCTGGGCACATTCTCGGGTGCTAACTCGCAAGCCTTTGTTCCTGATACTTCAGTTGGACGTGCATACTTTCTAACCTCTGGTCCATCGTTTGGAACCTTAACCCTCAAAGCCTTCGATATAAATACTTTTCTTTTACTCGGTTCACTTAACATAACCGGCGTCAGCGGGTCTGCTACTTCGCTTGTTCGCTGGGGCGCCAATGGCCTCGCTTTCCGGACTAGCAGCAATCAGTTATTCATCATTCAGACTTCGCTAATTCCGTCAGCGGAACCGATACCGACTCCCACGCCGACACCCTCGCCGTCGCCGTCTCCGTCGCCTTCGCCGGGCGCAGCGGCATTCGTTAAACAAATTGCGTTAAGCGCGAACGATCTTGTCTACAACCAGGCCACGCAAAAATTGTATGCGAGTGTTCCGAGCAACGAGGGCAGCACCGGTAACAGCATTGCCGAAATTGATCCGGTAACGGGTTCCATCCCTCATCAGGTCTTTGTAGGAAGTGAACCGACACAGTTGGCCCAGGCCGATGATGGCGAAACGCTTTACGTGGGGATTGTCGGCGCGTCGTCAATACGTAAGTACAACATCATCTCGCACACCGCCGGCGACCAGTTTCCTGTTGGACGCGATAACTTTACTGGTCCTTATTGGTTTACTGACATCGCGGTTGCACCCGGTAACCCATCGGTCGTCGCTGTGGCTCGCCAACAACATTTCGTTGGCCCTTCGGAAGCCGGTGTTGCAATTTTTGATAGCGGTGTGCAGCGAATGAACACTGGCCCCGGCCACAATGACGGAGCTGATTTTCTCGCTTTCGGCTCTCCGTCCATTCTCTATGGCAATAATTTCCGGGGTCTCACTACGATGGCGGTCGATAGCTCAGGAGTTACCGTAACCAGCACGACGCCTTTCACCGTCGGCAACTCACTAATCTTCGATAACAATCTTTTGTATGGTTCCAGCGGTCAGGTGATCAATCCCAGTACCGGAGATTTGGTAGGAACTTTTTCTCATGGAATGTCTAATGCAGTTTTTGCTGTCGATTCGGCTAACGGCCGCGTCTATTTCATAGCGGGTAATAGTTTTTTTGGTTTCGGGGCTTTTCAGATTAAGGCTTTCGACATCAATACCTTTCTCCCCATCGGCTTTGTCCACATATCAGGTCTAATGGGAAACCCGGGTAATCTAGTGAGATGGGGAACTAACGGGTTAGCGTTTAGTACGAGTAATCGACAGGTGATCTTGTTAGAGACTGCCCTCGTGAATCCGGGTGTGCCTGTCGCGGCCCCGACTCCCGCTCCATCTCCAACTCCGTCACCATCTCCGGCACACATTCCGACCTTTGTCAGACAAGTCGATTTACGGGCAAACAACCTTGTGTATAGCGAAGCGACTCAGGCTCTATATGCAAGCGTGCCGAGTAGTGCCGGCGCTAACGGCAACAGCATAACGAAGATTACACCGGAAACCGGAGCGATTGGTCCATCCACTTTCATTGGCAGCGAGCCGAATAAAATAGCTCTCTCAAGCGATGGCGAAACGCTGTGGGTGCACCTGGATGGTGCAAACGCTGCTCGCAAGTTTGCAGTGTCAACGCAAACGCCCGGTCTGCAATTCAATACCAGCTCTCAGCCTCCGTCCGACATGGAAGTTGTTCCCGGAAGTCCGCAGGCATTAGCGATAAGCAGGAGGTTCACCGGCGTTGCAATCTATGACGACGGTGTCCAACGTCCGAACGCCGGCGATTCATTTCACAGCGTCGGACCTGTCGAGTTTGGCGCCAGCCCGTCGATCTTGTACGGCTTTAACGACTTTTCGAGTTCGATGGACCTGGTGCAGTACATGGTTGATGCATCAGGAGTCAGTACCACAACTGTTACCGGAGCTCTTGTGAGCGGCGGTGGCAGTGGGTTCGAGTTTTCCAACGGCCGCTTGTATTCAGGTTCGGGGAGAGTCGCAGATCCGGACAGCAAAACATTGGTCGGAACATTTCAAGGCATGGGTTTTCCTTCGGCAATAGCCGTCGATGGCCCGAATCACCGAGTGTTTTTTGCGACCTCCACCGGATCCAGCGTCATAATATTCGGCTACGATTCGAATACTTTCCTGCCTATCGGAACAATAACGTTGCCAGGCATTTCTGGTGCGGCGGTAAGCCTACTGCGGTGGGGAACAAACGGACTGGCGTTTAATACGATTCAGTCATCACCAAACCAGGTCTATTTGGTACAAACCGAGCTGGTGTCGAACGCTGACCCGATTCCGACCGGATTGCAGTTTGAGACAGGCAACAATCTCACCTTTGAAGGCACACCGTCGCTGACGATTAAAGTTGCCAGAACAGGAGACGTGTCAGGCACTGTTTCGGTTAATTATGCGACCAGCGATGGGACTGCAACTGCCGGGTCCGATTACACCGCCGCGAGCGGCACTCTCAACTTTGCACCAGGCGAGCTGAGTAAGCTCATTACCATCCCGATCATCAACGATAATCTTTACGAAGGCGGAAACGAGACCTTCAACCTCAGCTTAAGCAGTGCCACCGCTCCAGCGATCCTTACACTTCCGAGCACGACGACCATCACGATCTCGGACAATGAGCCTAAACCGTCTGTTTCCATCTCCTCCAATGTACTCATCACTGAAGGTGATTCAGGGACTAAGAATGCGGCTATCACCGTGAGTCTCTCGCCTAATCCATCTTTCCAGACCATAACCGTGGACTATGCGACTGCCAACGGCAGCGCCACGGCGGGCAATGATTATGTTGCGAACTCGGGTACGGTCACCATCGCTCCAGGGACAACATCCGCGACCATCAATGTTGTAATAAACGGAGAAACTACGGTCGAGCCGGATGAAACATTCTCCATAAGCCTGAGCAATGCTGCAAACGTAACCTTCATCTCCAATCCCAATTTAACTGTGACCATTGGGAATGATGATGCGTCAGTGCAAGCGAGTAACGCTGCCCTCAACGTGAATGAAGGAGCAGGGTTCGTGAATGTGTCAGTCACTCGCGTGGGCGACACATCGAGAGCGGCTTCTGTCCAGTTCTCGACTACCGATACGGCCGGCTTGCAGAATTGCACCCTCGTTAACGGGAAAGGATCGGAGCGGTGTGACTACGCGACGACTGTTGGCACAGCGCAATTCGCGATCGGAGAATCCACCAAAACATTTACGATTCCGATTGTCGATGATGCGCTGGTGGAAGGTGATGAGACGTTCACAGTAAACCTGAACGGAGCCGCTGGAGCTATTCTCGGTGCACCCAATGCGGTAACGATTACCATCGTCGAGAACGACTCTGCGCCCGCATCGCAGAACCCGGTCGATGGTGTGACCTTCTTCGTCACGCAGCAGTACATCGACTTCCTCGGACGTTTGCCCGACAGCATTGGTCTCCAGAATTGGACCGATACCTTAGGCAATTGCCCCAACGGCGGTTTCGGTGAGTTTGATAATCCCACCTGCGATCGCGTGCACGTCTCTGCCGGTTTCTTCCTCTCCGAAGAGTTTCGCGGACGTGGTTACTTTGCCTACAAGTTCTATGAAGTCGGCTTCGATCGCCGCCCGACCTATGCGGAGTTTGTGCCTGACATGGCCCAGGTTGGTGGCGCACAGTCGCCGCAGTCGGAAGTGCTCAGCAAGGCGGCGTACACCGATGCCTTTGTGCAACGGCCGGAGTTTAAGAATCGCTACGACGCGTTATCTAACAGTGACTATGTGAATGCGCTGGAGACGAATGCGGAAGTGACACTGACAAACAAGGCGGCACTGGTCAACGCGCTGAATTTAAATCAGAAGACACGAGCACAAGCGCTGCGCGAGATAGTTGAGCTGCAATCAGTGACGGATAAGTTTTTCATTCGCGCGTTTGTGGCCATGCAGTACTTCGGATACCTGCGGCGTGACCCGGATACGATTGGCTACGACAACTGGGTCACTACGCTGACAGCCGACCCGAGCAACTTCAGGCACATGATCTTCGGCTTCATCTTCTCGAACGAATACCGCCAGCGATTCGGACCGTAGGGACAGGATTCACAGGATTTCTCAGGATTAACAAGATGCATCTTGTAAATCCTGAGAATGACTATTGAGCCCGCGACGTATTAAACACCGTCTGGTCGTACCACCAGAGCTTCTGGAAAAAGTCTCGCGCCAGCGTCGCGGCTCCTTCGTGGTCCACGTTGTCAACGATCTCCGAAATGCTGCGACGTCCGTCGATTGCCTCATACATCTGCTTCTCCTGGCCATCGATGGCCATAACGAGGTCGTGAAAGAGATGCGTTCGGTTCAGCAATACACCCGCGGCGCCAGGTGGAAGGTTTTCCTGGGTGCATATAGTCCACGCGCGACGAATCGGCACGTAGCGCAAATAGCTCTCGTCGTCGAACGAAATGTTTAAATGATCGTTGTTCACGTCGTTGCGATAGACCACGAAATCGTGGTTAGTGATCAAACCTCGCCACAGCTCCATCTCAATGTACTGCTCACGTTCGGGAAGCGCCGCCAACCGGTTCGCATGTGGTGTCGTTGCGATCGCGCCGCATTGAGGCAGGTAAGGCGCCTGCCAGTACCAGCGCTTCAACAGCAAGTCGTTATCTTCAACGAAGTCGAACAGTTGCGACACTGAGTACGTTCGGTCACGCGGATTCAGCAGCGCGTCAGTAAGAGCACCGGCGTCCAGGCTTTCTCTTGAACCGCGCACCATTGACAACAAGGGATGATATGGAGGCACTGTCTTCAGCACGGCAGTGAGATCGTTGATCTCTTGTCTTGAAGTCCCGATGCCGAGTCTTCGACAGTATTCCTGAAGCATGTAAACGCCGGTGCGACCGTAAGGCGCGTACACCATCAGGTACATCGCGCCCTCGGGGGCCAGCACGGATCGGAGCGCACGCAAACCCGCCTCAGGATCGACGAGATGATGCAGCACGCCGGTACAAACGATTAGATCGAAGCTTTGGTCCAGGCCGGCGACGTTCTCGATCGCTAGCGATCGCGCTTCGAGATTCGTCAGGTTGTACTTCCGCTTCAGATTCTCGGTGTGCTGGAGACTTGTCGGACTCACATCGATGCCAACTACGCTGGCCCGGGGATGAGTGAACGCGAACTTGGCGGCTTGCCACGTCCCGCATCCAGCTACGAGCACACTAAAATCGGCGCGATATTCCTGGCGCGGCCACAGCAGATGGTACTCGGCACGATGAACGTTCTCGTCCTGCCACAGGTCACGAGCACGATCCAGATTGTCCAGCGGAGGCGGATAAGGGTGATTGGTATAGAACTCAGAGATGGGATCTGTCTTAGAAGATTTAGTGCTCATAGTATTTTCGTGAACGTCAAAGGGATCGGGGGTGGGATTATACAGGATGAACGGAATTTTGCAGGATTTACATGTAAATCCTGTCCAATCCTGCAATCCTGTCAATTTGCCCGTGCGCTCAGTCACACTGCCATGCGTTTAACCAGAATTGTCGTTGACAAACAAAGTTGGCGCTGCCTATCATCCTTATGCGGCGGTGAAATAGGGTAAGCGGCCGCGCGAAGCTGCTTGAATCCTCCGGAACGAGCTCACCCCTATAACCAACCTTCCTCCAGTCTCCTTCACAAAGCGGACTTGAGCCTACTATCCCCCAACCATAGAGGAGTAACCGAAAATGTTTAAATTGATTAAGGGCGCCCTGACGGCCCTGGCTATCACAACGTTGCTAACGATGACTGCCGCAGCTCAAACCACCGGCTCCGTCACTATGTCTGCAACCGTCTCGAACTTTGTTGAATTGACTTCCGGCGGAGCCGTTACACTCACCGGAAATTCCGGCGGCAGTGTTATCACAGACGGTACCGCAAACAGCCCGCTGGCAGTGGTCGTTAATCTGGGCGAATTGGGCCCAAGCAATACCAACAGTTTTGTGAAATTGAGTGTGCCGGTTAGACTTCGCAGCAACGTAGCCTATCAACTCAATATGGTTAGCAGCGTCGCCGGAGCTGGTGCGACCGCCTTCAGTCTCAAAGATACCGACGTCGGCTTTGGTTTGACGCCAGCCGCTAGACCAGCAAATCTCGCGCCCGGCGCAGACACCAATTCCACTCCTGGTGATCCGACCGTCGGTGGCAGCACGGATGCCAACGGCCGCTGGGTCTTTGCGGGTGCAAACTCAACTCTTGGCGCATACGCTGTGTCGGGTCAGGTTTTGACTGGACCACGTATCAACCAGGCAGTTTCGGCCAACAGCAATACGAACTTAACTTTCCCCTCGATCTTCGCAATCAAGCCCCAGTTCTTTGATCCTGCTCCGGCGATCACGATCACTGCTCAGTTTACCGTCGTAGCACTTTAATTCTTAACAGCTTTCCTGTTTTAAGTGGCCCGGTCGTCAGCCTTGTTGCTGACGACCGGTTAACCACATCTCACGCCTACCTCAAGGAATGAACATGCCCCGCTTAACCAAGTCTCTACTGCTTACAATACTGCTGATGGTCTCGGCCATTACCTGTTTCGGCCAGAGCACAACCGGAACAGTGACTATGAGCGCGACCGTTTCGAAATTCGTCGAAATAAACTCGGGAGGCGCTGTCACTCTTACCGGTAATTCGGGAGGAGGCGTGACAACGGATGGAGTAATCAATACTCCTCTGGCCATATCGATCAATCTCGGTGAGCTTGGTCCAGTCAACACCAACAACTTCGTAACTGCGCAAGTACCACTGAAACTGAGAAGCAACGCGCCATACGTTTTATCGATGAGCGCCACTGTCACGAGTTCCGGCACAACGGCAAGCAGGATCGTCGCCTCGGATGTGGGCTTCGGTCTGGGAACCGTCTCGCGAACGGGACTTGGCGTGAACACGGGCGCAGACACAAATGCGACTTCCGGTGATCCAACTCTGGCCGCGAATGGATCCGTGAACGGAACCACTGGCCGCTACGAATTCACCGCCGTGAGATCGAATCTGAGTGCGTTCTCTTCTGCAACGACTGCACTCAGTGGTCCAATCATCATGAACGCGGTGCCGCGCAGTAATGCGAACGGCTTGACCGTGCCTGCATTCTTCGCGATCAAGCCTCAGTTTTTCGAAAACGGAACCACCACCATCTCCGTCACTTTCACCGTGACCGCACCATAATGCGATTACGCCACTTTACATACTCGCTTCTCACTGTGCTGATTCTCCTTGCCGTTGCTGAGTCGATTTCGGCGCAGGCGCTGGATATCAGCAGTGGAGGTCTACCAACGATAACCGGTGCGGTGAACGGTTCGGTGACGGGCAATGCGAGTGTGACAGGTGATTTGGTAGTGACTGTCAATTTCGGCGAAGTCTCGCCACTCAATCCGAATGCAATTGTAAAAGTAATCGTGCCGATCGCGCTCCGGAGCAATCAACCGTATCAGGTAGCGGTTTCAGTGACTGGCCTAACGAACGCAAATGCCGAGGCCCTGCAAGCGACAGATGTAGGTTTAGGTGTTCAGAATCTTCGTTTACTGGGTGGCGCCGGCCAAAGTTGCAACCAGAGCACTCATATCATTCGATCACCCTTCAACAATGATCCTGCTAACAGTGCAGTAGTTGGAAGTAACGGTCGTGTGTCTTACCCATCATCGCTTGGCAGTTTATCCGGTTCCACCATCATTCTTAGCGGTCCGGAACTCTCAAAAAACAATAGTTCCAAACGCCAGCAAAGCGATGGTTGGGTTTTCGATGCCATCTTCGCTGTAACACCGCAGTTCTTCGGTGCCGGAGTTTCTTCCACAACTCTCATATTCAGTATCGCGCCTGGTCCTAACGTTCCCTGCTGAAAGGGCTTCCAGATCGATGCGACTCTCAAATATCACAGCCGTTCTATTTTGGTTTTTCATTGCGGTGGTTTGCGTGAGCGCGCAAGGTCCGACTCCAGACCCTACGCCAACACCATCGGGTAATGGCATCTCGCTGGCTCCGGCCCGGCTTGAACTGGAGATGCAACCCGGTTCAGAAACAACAGTCGTAGTGAATCTGGACTATCACGCCGGCGCCGAGAACTCGCGACCGGTACGCATTGTCGCAAGTTTGAATGATTGGACCATTGATCGGACGGGTCAGGTGCAATTCGAAAAAGCCAACACGTTGCCCAACTCGGCGAGTCCCTGGCTGATCTACAGTCCGGCTGAAACGACAGTGACACCCGGAAACCTGCACGCTATCAGAGTCACCATCTCAGTACCGAAAGACGCCACTCCGGGAGATCACCTGACGGCGCTGATCATCGAACAACGGCCTGACAATCTAAAGCTCAACGAGAATCGTCGTCAGATGGTGATTCGATATCGCATGGGCGCAGTGTTCTATATCAAAGTGCCGCAACTGCGCCGGCAGGGCTCGCTGGAGAGCCTGCGCGCCGAGGCAAAAGCCGATCAGGTAATCGTCACTCCGCTGCTTAAGAACGGCGGCAACAGCGTGATTCGTCCTCTTACTTCACTAAAGGTGACGGACAGCTCCGGTGTTGCGATCGCAGAGTTGCTACAAAAAGAATCGTTACCGTTGCTTGGTGGTGCGGAGTTGATTCAGCCACTCGTGCTCGAGACGCGTCTGGCGCCGGGCACTTACAACGTTAAATACCGGGTGGATTTTCAGGACGGCAATAGACCAACGGAAGGGGTCACTGAATTGGTGGTGCCGCCGTCCCGGTGAATGTCAGATGGACGAGCCAACCGTGGACTGGTTGGGGTTTCATGCGAATGAGTAAGGTTACTTGCAGTGCATTGTTTGGAGAATTAAGGGTACCGCCGAGCGAAATGCGTGGTCCACTCAACAAGAGATCAAGTTGTGGTGATACCTCCAGCTCGCTAACGGCTGCTGGTGAAACCAACGAGCCGGTGGCGCGCACGTCGATCACCGACAATTGAGCTAGTTCGGCCGTGGTTGATTCGACAGCGGCCGAGATTCTGAAACTGCTATTTGAACGCACGATCAAAGGGACACGAATAACCGGAGCCTTAGCATTCGTGGCCGATAACGTGATGCGGACAGTGCTACCGCTGCTCACAACGTTCGTATCGATGTTGCTACGCGCGAAATCGGGTAGGACTGAAAGAGCAACGGTTTCGCTGACGGTGCCCGTTAAAGTCGCGGAGCTGCTGCTTTGCGCCTTCACGCCAGCGGGCACAAGAAGCGCCACGATCAGCATAAGGATTGACATGTAAATCATGTTCATCCTGTAAATCCTGTCTACATTAGAGTCTTAAGTTTAGAACACTCTCAATAATCACGCATTTCTAGGAAGCCGTTTTCCGCACTCACGTCATGCATACCCTGCTCAGAGTTTTCGCGATCCTGATTCTCGCCGGTGTGGCGATGGCGGGATCCGTACTGGCGAGCGATCCGGGTAAACCCACACCTCCTAAAACCGCAGCACAGGAAGCGTCAGTAATCATCGTTAACGAGCGCGCACTGGTAGGACCAAACAGTGCTGCGCAATTACGTGGCGGACGAATGTATCTTCCCATTGCCACCATTGCCCAGGCACTCGGCGACACGCTGAGCTCCGATTCGACATTGCGCATCGTCACGGTTCGTCGTCAGAACGGCACGGTTGCGGTGTTCAATGCTCAGTTGAATGAGGTGCGCGAGAATGGCGCTGTTATTCTCACCCTTTCCGGCACTGCCGGCCTGGTCTTTCCTCCAACACCTAACGAGCTGATGCTGCCCGCTGAGATCGTGGCGGCACTTTTGGATGTGATCGTCCGGCGCGACGAAAGCAGCGCGATCATTATTGCCCGCAAAGGCATTCAAGCTCAGACAGTTCGCACTGGAGCGAAGCATGCGCCATGGGAAATCTTTCAGATCGAATACGATTACAACTTCAGCCGCTATACTTCGTCAGGCGATCACAGCCTCGTGCTGCGCGGCACTGGCCGTGTCGGCGATGCAAGGTTGAGCTTTACCGCAAATTCATCGATTAACTCAACGCGCAATTCGCGTCCTAACCTGGACGGCGGAAGCGTCAGGCTGGACCGTCCCAATGGTCAGAGCTTTGTTGCCGGCGAATTTGGCACCGGCACAGACGTGGAATTCCTGTCTGCGGCTGTGCGCGGCGGGTTGGTCCAATTACCTTTCGATCGCGTGCGACTCGATTTCTTTGGTGGACAAACAACCTCGGGAATAACGGAACGCGATTCCACTTTCAATCCGGATACATTCAGACCTTTCTCACCGCTTGCCGTTCGCTACGACACCAAAATCTTTGGCGCGATCGCGACAACACAAACTCCGCGCCAAAAGGATTTCACGTTCTCTGCCGGCGCGCTGCACTTTGGTGGTCCAACTCGCGAAGGAAACATTCTCGCGGGCGGCCTCAAATACATCTCCGGTCTTAATCGTTTTCAGGCTGATGTGGCGATCGGTAACTTCTCAGGCGTAAATCATAATGGCACTCGAGCAAACGGGTCGGACCTCGCGCTCAATCTTACCGGTTCTTATCGCCTGACCGACGAGGTGCTCTTGCAGGGGCGCTATGCTTATGTTGGTCCAACTTTTCTCAGTCCGCAAAGTGGATTTCGCGAACCTACGAACCTCGCCGCGGCAGGCGTGAGCTGGCAACCGCGGCGCTGGCTTACGGCAGCAGCGAGTGGCAGCACCGCAACGACACCCGGAAGGCTGGCGCAGTTTAATCGCTACGTGACCGCGACTGTAAATCTCGCGCCGGATAACGCGTGGCCGGCTCTCTTTATCTCTCATACGCAGACCGGTACAACGCAAGCGAGAAGCTCTGCGTTCACGTTGATTACGGCAACGAAAAAGTTTAACCGCTGGCACATGTTTCTCAACGGCGCGCGGGTGAAGTCATTCGGAGCTACGAATCTCAACGTGCAAGCCGGCGGGAATATTCGGATCAATGAATGGAATACTTTTGAGGTGAGCCAGTCATTGGGCAGTCGAGGGCTCCTTACCGGCATCGCAACGTGGCAAATGTCGAACCTCTTTCACAATCGTCTCAGTTTCAGTGGCGGGCTGGGTTACACAAGAAGCAATACTGCACCGTTTCACACGTCGCAACATCTATCAGCCTCCGCGAAATTGCCGCGCAACAGCACACTGCAATTCAGTTACTTACGAACCCAAACTGGTACGACTGCACTGGTTACCTTGCATGGTCTGTTTTTCTCCTCAAAACGAGCGGAGCGTGCGATCAATGGGCCACTCGCGGATTTGAATTCGTATGGTGCGGTGTCGGGCCGGGTTTACCAGGACGTGAATCTTAATGGCCGGTTCGAACCCGGTATCGATAAACCGCAAGCGAATGTGAGAGTTCGTG
The DNA here is from genome assembly GCA_963826255.1 of uncultured Acidobacteriota bacterium. Taxonomy (GTDB): domain Bacteria; phylum Acidobacteriota; class Blastocatellia; order Pyrinomonadales; family Pyrinomonadaceae; genus PSRF01. Next base: position 721,307 of record CAWGWK010000002.1, on the reverse strand, counting down.
TCGATGGGAGTCGTTACGTGGTTTCAGACGCCGAGGGCAACTTTCGGATCGAAAGCGTCGCGCGAGGTGAGCACTCAGTTTACCTGGATCTGTTGTCCGTGCGTGCCGATCTGACACTGTTGGACAACACTCAGCAACAGATCACACTCAATTCGCATGACTCGGTGGTGGACTTTCGTGTCGTACGTACCGGCCGCATCACCGGAATGGTATGGCTCGATACTAACGAGAATGGACGCATGGATGATCTGGAAAAGCCCTTCGCCGACGTGCGCATCGTGACCGGCAGTGGCCGCGACACGTTAACCGATGCAAATGGTCATTTCCTGATCGGTGACTTGCCACCCGGAGAACACATACTGTTGCTGGATGAGAAGACTCTACCCGAACGAATGAGATCCGTCGCCGGCTCACTAACCATCAAAGTCGCAGCTGGGAGTGAAACCGCCACCACATTTCCCGTCGCCACCATACCCGACCAAATAAAAAAATTCCCACGCTAGTAGCCACAAAAAGGCACAAAAAGCACAAAACAGGAACTGTTACTAAAATCATTTTGGCTTTTTATGCGTTTGTGTCTGCCCCTTCTTTTGTGCCTTTTGTGCCTTTTTGTGGCTAGATCTTCGTGGCATGGATAGCGATATAGCGGCCGGATGCGTGGCCGAAACGCAGCTCGCCCACATTCCAAATTGAATAGTTCCACTGGTCCGGCTGAATCCATCTTTCGAACTGCTCGATCCTCAATGTATGAGGATGCGTGTGATCGCTTGGCACGTCGATCCACTCAAAGATCCTCACAGAGTCAGCGGCTTGCAGCAGCATAGCCATCACTTTATTCGGCTCATCTACATGCGTGAGGCAGTTATACATCCAGGCCTCGTCGAAGTGTTTGGGCGGTTCAAAATCCTCCGCCTTGCCGTGATAGAGAGCGATGTTGGCTTGAGCATATTTCGCTTTGGTCTCCTCTGACATCAACAGTGGGTCAACGCCGGCTGCACCTCCGTGTGCGGCTCGCAGCAGCATCGAGGCTGGTCCACAACCGACGTCCAGGATCGTCTTGTTTCCCATGTTCAAATCATGTGGCAACCCCATCAGCCGGGCGTACGTTTGCTGTTTGTCGATTTCTTCCTGCCAACGTGAATTAGGCTCGGTGCCCCACCAATCGCGTTCATGCTGCTGCGCCACTCCCCACACGTCGAGGGACGGCGGTGGACAATGCGGACCACTGTGAAAATCCTCTGTCGCCTTTTGAGGAAACGACTTCCGCAGCCAATTCATGTGCGGTCGCTGAGGATGTTGCTTGTAGAATCCTTCGCTGGTCAGGTTCAGCACCATCTGAAAGTATTCCTCGTACATTACGGCCACGGACGAGAGTGAATAATTCATCGCCCACTTCCGGCACGCGGCGGGATCGATCTGGTCGATGTGGCGGGCTGCAAATTCGAACTGGTCCATCGTTCGACAACGGAACCCGGTAACGTTTGGGAGCACGGTTTCGGTGAACGCTCCCCAATCGGTAGTAATAACCGGCGTTCCGGAAAGCTGCGCTTCAACGGCAACACCGCCGAACGGTTCTACGTAAAACGTCGGACACAACAACGCAGCCGCATCCGCCAACAACTCTTTCCGCTCTTCAAGACCGACCGGGCCAAGATATTCAGCATGTGGCGCCATGTGCAGGAAAGGTTCAGGATTTCCCTGGCCGGCGATCTTCAACTTGCGGCCAGCGCGGCGGGCAACGTCAACAGCCAGTGCCACGCCTTTGTCATCAGTGAGGCGGCCCAGATAAAGAAAGTAACCATCCGGCGCGGCACGATACTCAAACATTTCCGGATCAAAGGCGTTGGGGATCACCGACCAATACCAACTCCCTCCTTGAAACACCCCATCACGACCCATCAACATGTGCATCCATGCGTAAGATTCAAACACACGGAAATCGACGTACGGATGGTGATAACCGATACCACTTTCGACGACGAAGGCGGACTGCCTCACGGAGTTCGTCGCGTCGTGCTGAGCGCCACCCCACGTAACACAGATGATAGAGTCACGCCGATCTCCCACTCGTTCTTCCAGAGCGCGGCGCATGTTGTCAGCGAATAAACGGTGGAACTCCTTTCGTTCAGGTGTGTTGACGGAAATGTCGAAGAAGCCTGTTCCCGGATGGTCGTAGACGCGGCTCCATTCTTCAAACGATGTTACCGCTACATTTTGATCGGCAACGGGATGCGACGTTTCATTTCCCAGGTGGATAACCTCGTGACCACGGTCTTTCATCATCCGGCAGAGGTTCCACGCCTTCATCGTATAGGCACACGAAGAGAACCTCGGGGATGTCACCGTATGCGGCAGACCCAGGACAAATATTCGCATTCGATCGTCTCCTTATAATTGCTGTAATTGGAAAATACGGATGGAAAAGTATCAAACTTACTTGACTCAAAGCCACGCGACAGTACAATGCTGCTCCAAGCAAGGCCACCCTGGATACTGACAGTCACCATCTCGCGTATTCCCGGTAACAGAACGAAAGACTCAGAGGTCGAATGCCTAAACGAAAAACACCTGACGACAACGTCGATCCGTACCCGACCGCAAGTACTGATGAATCGGGACCGACTGGACCCACCGGCCCGTCGGGGCCAGAAGGTCCAACCGGCCCCACGGGACCAACCGGACCGACGGGCGCGTCAGGAGCGACTGGCGTACAAGGTCTTAGTGGTCCTTCGGGGTTGATTGGACTGGTTGGCGCTACAGGAGCGACCGGTGAGAAGGGCATCGGCGGCCCAACCGGTCCCACGGGATTTCCCGGCCCCACCTGGAATTACCTTGCACTGAGTCAGGTGGTTGGCGCGACTGGACCGACCGGCGCAACCGGATTCACTGGTGCGACTGGAGTCCATGGCGCAACGGGTTTCACTGGCGCGACCGGATTCACTGGCGCAACCGGATTCCAAGGCGCGACCGGATTTCAAGGTGCAACAGGTTTCACTGGCGCAACCGGATTAGGCGCAACCGGATTTACTGGCGCCACCGGACACACGGGTGCAACCGGAGTGACGGGCGCGACGGGATTCGCGGGCGCGACGGGATTCACGGGCGCCACGGGATTCACCGGCGCGACCGGAGTAGGTGCAACCGGATTCACAGGCGCAACCGGTGTTCATGGCGCAACCGGATTCACAGGCGCAACCGGTGTTCATGGCGCAACCGGATTCACTGGCGCAACCGGTGTCCATGGCGCCACCGGATTCACAGGCGCAACCGGTGTTCATGGCGCAACCGGATTCACTGGCGCAACTGGTGTTCATGGCGCAACCGGATTCACTGGCGCAACCGGTGTCCATGGCGCGACCGGATTCACTGGCGCAACCGGCATTCATGGCGCAACTGGATTCACAGGTGCAACCGGAGTAGGTGCAACTGGGTTTACTGGCGCGACCGGTGTCCATGGGGCAACTGGATTCACTGGCGCAACCGGAGTTAAAGGCGCGACTGGATTCACGGGTGCAACCGGGTTCACCGGTGCGACGGGACAAGGTGCAACTGGATTTACTGGCGCCACCGGATTCACGGGTGCAACCGGCGTGAAGGGCGCAACCGGCTTCACCGGTGCAACCGGTTTCACTGGTGCGACCGGATTTAAAGGCGCAACCGGAGTCGGAACTCCTGGCGCGACTGGAGCAACCGGACCGGCCGGTCCCAATAAGTGGATGTTGAATGTTCAGGACCTGCTCGAGCAGATGACCTGGGCCATCAACGAGGGTGGTCCCGCAGTGGGCGGGAAAATGGAGGTTTTTGAGTTCCTTTCAAATATCGGGCGAGTAGTCAATGCCAGACCGACCTTTACTACTCCGCCGCGAAATCCGAGAGGGCCCTACCCTCCCGACCTGATTCCGTTGATCCAGCAGATGACGTGGGAAGCCGGCCCAAGATCGCTCGATTCCAGGATTGAGTTCTTTTTGTTGACAATCGCATGGTATTTAAGGGGCACGGGTCCAAGCATTAATACTGGTCCTTATCTTAAGCCAACATCACCTCCGCTGCCTGCGGCGTTACAGTCTCTGCCGCCGAATGATCTCCCGGATCTGTACCAGATCGCTTATTGGCTCATTAATGAAGGAGAGAAAAACAACCAAAAGGCATGGGAGTTTCTTCAGGCCGTGGCGTTTTACCTTTCCCTAAGCCCGGTTCGGACCACAGCCGGGCCGCACCGGTATCCCAGATAGCGGAAGAAAGATCTCTCGCGCAAAGGCGCAAAGGCGCAAAGCGCTACCGCGTTTCTAAGAGCTTTCTTTGCGCCTTTGCGCGAGAGATCGTTTTAGTATGTCGCAGTCGAAACAGACGGTATGTCTGAACATGATTGTGCGGAATGAGTGCCGTGTGATCGAGCGGTGCCTGAATTCCGTCCGGCAATTTATCGATCACTGGGTCATCGTAGATACCGGCTCGACCGATGGCACGCAGCAGCTCATTCAGCAATGCATGCGAGGTGTGCCGGGTGTCTTGATCGAACGACCCTGGATCGACTTTGCACACAACCGATCCGAGGTATTGGAATTAGCGCGTGGTAAGAGCGATTACGTTTTCGTCATCGACGCCGATGACGAGCTGATATTCGATCAGGACTTTGCACTACCTCAACTCACCCACGACGCATACTATTTGAAGATTTGCTCCGGGCCCGTCGCGTTCTGGCGAATTCAGCTATTCAGAAACGCACCTGGTTGGCGCTATGAGAGTGCGGTCCACGAGTATTTAGTTGTGCCGGAAACGGCTACTGACGCACGACTGCACGGCGTGTGGATCAACAGTCACCCGGATGGAGCGCGAGCTGCCGACGCCGGAGTTTATCAGCGTGATGTCGAGCTGCTGCTGCGCGACTATCAGAAAAATCCCAACAACTCACGGACTCTTTTTTATCTGGGTCAGAGTTACACCGCCGCTGGGGAATTGGAATCGGCCCTTCAGTATTACCAGCGGTGCGTGGAAGTCTCAGGCTGGCCTGAAGAAGCATGGTTGGCCATGTTTCAGATCGCCGAGATCAAGCAACAACTTAAGCACGAATGGCCCGAAGTACTTCAGGCCTATCTGGCCGCTTATCAGTTTCGACCCACCCGAGCGGAGCCGCTGTACCGGATCGCCGTTCGCTATCGTTGGCAGGGTGCGTTTCACCTTGCCCATTTATTCCTTCAGCAGGCGGCGGCGCTTCCCTACCCTCACGAGGATTACCTGTTCGTCGAGGATCGGCTTTATCGCTACGTCACCAAGATGGGACTGGCGACATGTTGTTATCACGTTGGTCAGTATGAGATGGGTATTCGATTGTGTGACGAGTTGCTGGAGAACCGTCGACAGATGTCCGCGAACATCTGCGACCAAATCCTGATTAACCGGCAACAGTGTGTTGCAAAAGCGGCGGAAGTCTACGCGAACTCAGCAGAGCAGCGGCCAAAGATCAAAGTCTTTGTCGCGTTCCGTAATCCGGGACCGAACTTCGATAACTGTATCGAGCGTTTGTTTAACCAGACCTGTACTCCATTTGAAATAGTGTTCCTTGATCTCGGTTCGACTGATGGATCGCACGATAAGGTTCCAGTCGAAGATCCGCGCGTAACGCTCGTACGGCATTCTGAAGATCACGGCATTGCTTCGTTTGTGGCTGAGCACTGCGATGAAAGCGATATCGTATTACTACTCGATGGCCGTCACTGGCTGTCGTCAGAAGAAATACTGGTCCAGTTGCAACAGTGCTTTGACGATCCCGGCTGCCTGGTTACCCACGGGCGATATACTTATCCACTCGCTTTTCGCGGCAGTCTGTTGCAACAAGTCGTTCGCGACGATCCCGGAACCGGTGCCTCGACATTTGAGGAAGAACATGTGGTGCTTACGCAAAAACTTCTCGCGGCAGCAGGCTCCGAGAAGATCAAATTCACCGCGGAACCGATTTGCGTTGGCGGTTCCAATGGGACACGCCCCACCAAACCGCTCGCCAGCCCGGCCGTTTCAAAGAACACTGTTCCCACGATCAGTTGTCTGACGGTGACGCTCAACCGCCTCGTGTTGTTGAAGGAAGCCATTCATTACTACTGCCAGCAGACTTATCCAAATCGCGAGCTGATCATCGTCACCGATGGAACTCCGCGATATCGAGCAGCGATCGAAGACTACTTGCACTCGCTCGGGCGAAACGATATCCGTCTTGTGTATGTGACCGAAACAGGAAAGACGCTGGGAGCGCTACGAAACATTTCACTGGACTCCGCCAAAGGCGACATTGTTTGCCAGTGGGACGACGACGACCTGAACCATCCTCAGCGTCTTGAACGCCAGTTTGAGCACATGCACGCAGCCGCCGCCGATGCCTCCTGCTTCACCGATCAACTTCAGTTTTTCTTTCAGGCGCGATCGCTCTACTGGTCTGACTGGCGCACCGGCGATACGCAAGGGATCGAGCGCCTCATTCCGGGAACACTGATGGCCCATCGTGATACTCGGATTCGTTATCCCGAAACGGAAGAGTATGCCGCGGCCGGTGAAGACAGTGTCTTACTGGAAGAGATCGCAGCGACGCGAACGGTGGCGCCGTTTCAGGATGCCGGTTTTCTCAACGTCTATTCGTATCACGGCAAGAATGTTTTTCCCGAACTCCACCATCGACGCATCGCGATTCAGACCGGCCGATCGCTCGACTTCCTGCGGAATCAGGAATCTGTGCTGCGTGATGCACTACGACACTACCGCCTGCCCGAACCGTACCGCGTCACGACAGGCGAAGGACTAGTGATGTTTGTTCAGCAGTAAAGGCAACGAAATGCCGTTTGGATAGTGGCTTAATTTGAGTTTTTTCTCTGCGGTCCCTCAGCGAATCTCTGCGGCCTCTGCGTTGAGATAGCCTTTACCGCAGAGAACGCCGAGATACGCAGAGGTCCGCAGAGAAAAACCCCTGTATTTTTGGCCACTACCGCTTTTGTATTTCTTTGTCGCTTGAAGAGTTTTGTGTTACAAGTCGAACACTACCGGACTCCGGGACTCTTGCCGTTCAAATCTTTTCACTCGCAGTACTAGTTGATAGGGAGTTGTGATGCCAGACTCGTCTGACTATTTGGACCATGCGATTACAGCAGCCGGGATCATGACCGAGAGATGGTTTCCATCATCAGCGTCGTGGGTTCCGCAGGACTACTGGCGCACACCGGTAATCTGCACTTTGCTGGTTGACTTAATGTCGCAAACCAATCAGGTGGACTACACAACTACGCTCGAAAACGCGAGAAGGAAGAGTGAGTTCTACCTCAAAAACTGCGGCTTCTACGATGACCTCACCTGGTGGGGGCGCTTATTTATGCACGCCTACCACTATTTTCAAAACAGTTCCGATTCGTCGTTGGCGAAACCGTACCTTAACGATGCTGTTATCGTATGTGACCAACTCAGTCAGGCATGGGACGCCTGGGATAGTCCGCAATATTGTGGAGGAGGCATCTGGTGGATGCGTCCTACAACATGGAATCCACCCGTGTTCCCGGATAACTTCAAAGCGTCTAATTCCACTTTCGGCTTTATGGAAACTGCGCTCACCTTGTATCCCGTGCTGGGCGACAAGAAATATCTCGAGCTCGGACAAAAGGCGTGGGATTGGATCGTGAATTCAAAGTACATCGATGACAAGGGCATGGTCTGGGGTGCATTGACGGCTGACTGCACAATCGATCCGGAGAATGTGCCGGTGCACAGCTTGCAGGGCGAAGCGCTCGCTCCGCTGTGGTATCTCTATCAGGCAACGAAGAACACCGAGTATCTCGACGTCGCCGATCAAATTGCCCACGGAACAATCTCCATCATGGTCTGGAAAGGAACTCAGATCATGCAGGACCGTCACGATGCGACATGGGCCAGTCACGATGACGCATGGAAACGCAAAACCGATAATTCGGGCGACACACCTTTCAAGGGTCTCTTTGCAACCTATCTCGGCGAGTACGCGAAAAACCTGTCTACGTTAAGCGACCCCGCACGGCAACAGAAAGCCGCAACGTACGCGGCGTTTCTTCGCGCCAATGCCGACGCAGTGTGGACCAACTATCCCGGGCACATCTTCAGCATGGATTGGCATACGCAGGACAATAATTATCAACCTATACCAGACGCCGATGAGACTAATGCGTCCATGCAGTACAGCGGTGTGGCCGTACTCGCCGCCGCCGCGCTTGTCAGTTAGCTGAAAGAAGATCTCTCGCGCAAAGGCGCAAAGCGCTGCCGCGTTTCTATGAGGTCTTTCTTTGCGCCTTTGCGGGAGAAAAATTGCCTTCGTTCAGAGGTACGTAAATTGATTACTCTCACCCAAGTTGATGGCACACGCCTCTATCAGGCAGAGCGTTCGGCTGAGCCGGGCTTTCTTACTTACTACGTCAGTGACGATCAGCTCCTGATTGAAGATCTGCCGGTAAAACTGAGCATTGATGAAGCATGGTCCGGCGAAACCCTGCACGGCTATTTTCTGTTCCTGACGAAAGAGCCGTCGAACATTCGCGACTTCGCCGCAGTCGTCGCAGAGCACGGTTTTGCTGTTCCGAAGCACGCGAGTTTTGCCTGGGTGAAATACGAAGAAGGCCCGCCGGTAATATTCAGCGTGCCTTATCAACTGGATCTCGAACTCGACGATAGTGAGAAGAATGCCGTGCTTGCTACCGGCGCGACTTTTAGCTTCGGCGGTTACGGCCTTCCTTTCATGCCACAGGGACTAGTGCAGCCCGTCAAGACTCACGATGGAATTCACCAGTTTTGTTTCCAATATCCGCTTGAATACCCGCCGTATGCTCCGCCCGATCTGCCTCCTTTACCGAGAGGTGAAGGAACCGGTGTGAACGTGCCCCTGTCCGGCGCGCAGCGATACGTGCTTCAGAGTTTGGCGCTGATCGGTGATTTCTCGAACGACGCGAGTCAGGGTTTGAATGCCGGAGTGCGATATTTCTACAAACAGGACGGCAAGGTCTTATCGCAGTTCTATCCGATATTCGCCACGGCTGGTTATCAAGTTGAGTTTCAGGTGAATTGGGATCCGCTGGCGCCGCTAGATCCGAAGCGCTCGTGGATGGCGTTCACCGGCAACTCCTACCTGCTGAACATTACCGCCGAGGGTAAGGGGCAAATCGAAGAGGCGCAGAACGCGAACGTCCTCCCTTCATGGTTACGGACGATCTACGGTAAGCCTTTGTGGTTGCGACCGGTACTTAACGGCGAGCATGCAGCGCGTCTCGTGATGCAGCCGATGCCACCCGACAGCTCCGGCAAACCAAAGTTTTACCTCGTTCCTGATGGCGACTACGAGTTGTTGGGTGAGCCACCAACAAGCGAAAGCGACGGCAACGTCCCACAGCTCAACCTTCTTTGTGGACTCGCGGGCACCGAATCGATTGGCTTTTCGCCAGGGACGCGTGCGGTACCGCTGACGGTGATTCGTTTTCATCCCTGGAAGCCTGCGTACGCACCTGTCTTTCCGCTGACCGATGCGAGCAGCGGAATTACGGCAAGCGGCGCACTTCGATCACCGGACCTCGCAAACAGTCCACTGCTCGATCCCACATGGTCCACCGCGTGGATCAGCGTCGCCCCTATCGCAGCGACGGAGAATACTAAAGCAACCTACTACGCACAGCCGGAACAAGCCGCCCTCTATGACAAGGGATCGGCTGCGAACATCCTGCAACTCTACCAGGCGCCTGTTGCCGAATTCATTAACGCCTCTCTGGATCAAAGTTATCCGCTCGCGCTGTATGCCGGGCTGGCAGACGGCAAGATCGCTCTCGGATTTCCGGCAGAGAATGTGCGGCGTTTTGAAGTACAGATTCTGAACCGTGTCCGCAAAGAGATGATTTCCAAAATCTCCGCGGAACAACGCGCCCTTGTGAAGACAAACGCTCTTGTCGTTGAGACAGAGCCGCCTTTGGTAACTACGACCACGCCCCAGGGATTAATAGCAAAGGTTCAGGGGCTCGAGTGGAAGTCGGTGCTGTTGGCGAACAACGAAAAGGACGGCAGCAAACTCGAGTTCACCGACCTCGGACCTGAGTTAAGAGAAGCACTACAGTCAAATCAGCTTTTCCTCGTGGCCTCGCTGGCAGAACCTCTGGCCAAGCCGCCGCTGGGAAAGTTTCAGCACAACATCACCATTGCAGGCTGGCCTTTCAACATCAATGTTGGTGAAGGAACCGCAACCGGTGATTACCGCAATGTGCTGATCTTTAAATTCGGCAGCGGCACGATCAAAGACCTCGTAACCGATCCTAAATCATGGACCGGCCCCAACGTGTTCAACCAGGATGCGGCGCGGATGTCGCTGTTTCTCCAGAACTACATCGCGAATGCGGAAACGAGTGCACAGCAAAATCATCGCTTCCAAAAGTTTGTCAGCCTCGTGTCGAATCCGGCGTGGGAAGGAATACTGGCGCTGCGAGTTACAGTGGGACTAAACGAATTCCCTGACGACTTGAAAGGGTTGCTCGCAGGCATCGACCTGACTCGCTTCGTGGCCCATCACTTCGGCATTGAGACCAGCTTTGTGAAGAGCGATCAGGAGAGTGACGGCGAGTTGCGTCAGGCGAGGAGTTCCCTCTTCGGACTGATTAGCTACATCGATCGCGGTTACACCACACGCAAGAACACGCTTGCCTTTCACCGCGAAAACCGGTTCGGCGTGCAAGTCCCGCAAGTGGTCGACGCGCTCGATCCGAAGGCAGAGTTATACGACTTCAAAGTGCTGCAACTCGAGGTCGTGTTTGAAAACTCCGAACTGCTGGATTTCACCAGCAGGATTCAACTCACTACGACGAAATGGTTCGGCGAACCTGTGGCGCTACAGTCCGGTTATCCGCCCGACCCGATCGACAATCAGTCGATCGATCTCGTCGGTAGTTATGAAATACACAACGGCCAGCGTTCGTATTCGTTCTATACCGACCCCACTCAGACGTACAAGTTCCTGGTCACCAGCAACGTCCTGAATTATGTGCAATTCGTAAAAGCCCGCTTCGAGACGTTGCGCAGCGAACCGCAGGCGGACCGTTCGGAAAACATTTTTACGCGGTTCTCCTTTTGGGGTTATCTAAACTTCAAGGCGCAGCCCGGCTTCGACCTGTTCTCGTTTGGCAGTGAAGCGAACCCGCAGCTTTCGAAAAAAGAGGGACTCTACTTTTCGAATCTCGGCATCACGATGGACTTTCCGCTGCTGGCAAACAAAACAACCGGCACGCGGAAATTTGCCTTTGACGCGGGCAAGGCAAGCTATGACATTTCGCAGAGCATGGTTCGTCCGAACAGTCTCTTCAATCGTTTTCCGATGAAGATCACTTCAATCATGCAAAGTGATGAGCGCGGAAGTCCATCTGATCTCGGTTACCTGTCAGTTCGCATCCCGAAGGAATTCAAAGCTCTTCGACTATCAAGCGAGTGGTATGCGATCGACTTTCAACTCAATCTCGGCAGCATGGGCGCACTGGCGGAGAAGGCAGGATTCACAGCTGGACTGATGCTCGCGTGGAGTCCGGCAGAAAATACTGTGCGGGCCGAAGTGCAGATCAAGCTGCCCGGAACTGGTGGTGGTAAAAAACTGCTGAGCTTGCAGGGAGTGCTGAAGCTGAGCATCCAGTACTTTGAGTTCAGAACGCTTACGGTTCCCGGAAACAAAAGTGTTCAGTACCAGTTGTTCTTCAAGAACATGGGGCTAAGCGTACTCGGTAAGAAACTGCCGACCGAAGGGACCACAGACATGGTCCTTGCAGGAGATCCTGATCGACAACTCGAAGCCGGCAGCCTTTCATGGTTCGCCGCGTATTATCGAGAGGAAAAACCCAAGAAATTAAAAGAGTTGCGCACGGAAAAGTAACGTCTTACAGGATTGGCATGATTTTTCAGGATTAACATGTAAATCATGTCTAATCCTGTAATCCTGTAAAAAGCCAGTTGAAGGAGGAATCGCTTGGCCGCCATTACGTTTCTGCACTGGAACATCCAGACATTCTCAAATAACAAACTCAACAACGCGAATGGCCAGGCGTTGATTGATTACATCGCGGAGGTTGTACACCAGTCGGGAGCAAACCTTATTTCTCTGCTGGAGCTAAAGAATAATGCAGTCGCCAACATCATGGCTCAGTTGGTTCCGGCGATCAATCTCGCTAACGGCGTACCCGCAGCGGCAAACCAGTGGCAGTGGATCTGGATGAACAGCACGAAAAATAACGAGGCCTACGTAGTGCTTTGGGAGGGCGGCCACAACTTTGTGTACCGGACGCCCGCTGCCGGTGGCATCGTTCCGATCATGGGGCTTAGTAATCAAACATTGGTGGGAGGAGCTCCGGGCGGCGTGCTGCGATTTAACTCCGGCCTTACCCAGAATGGCGGCCGCCGACCTTACTACCTTGCGTTTCGCACTACCGATACACTTGTTAACTTCACGCTCGTGAGCTACCACACGATGTTTGGCTTCTGGTCGCCGATAGGTGTTCGCAGCATAGGTTGACTCGGACAGTCGCGCGCCATCAGTGACGCAGGTGTCACGATCAACATGGGCGCCTCGCTTACTTGCGGTGATTTCAACGTCGATTTCAACAACTTTCCGCTCGACTATCAAAATCTAACGAACATCTCGAGCGCGGCTACCAACCTAAGGACCTCGCTTGTGGTCAACACTCCTCCAGGCGGTTTTCCGCTCTCAACGCAGTACCGGGCCAACGCTTACGACAATATCTTTCATTACACTGCCGGTGGTTTGCCGCCGGCGTTGGGCGGTTTCGTGCGTGACTTGATTCTTCATTCCGCGACTGCTCCTCCTGCTGGTCCAGGTACAGGTCTTCTCGCCAACGAAGCCGGAAATTTTGTTGTAGGGCCAATTCCCTTTGGCCATTTGATCCAGAACATCCCGCCGAATGATTTTGAAGACTCCTGGCACATCGTAAAGCACGCGGTTAGCGATCATCTTCCGGTTTACGTCAACGTGGTCATCTGAAAGACGCCGTCATCACTCGTATGGATCTCAAATCAATCCAAACCATCCTCGAAAAGAACACAAAAGACGGCACGCTTAAGTTGCCTGCGGCGGCATTGGATTCAACGCCGATTCAGGACGCGTTTCGCGACTACCTGCTCGATGCCGATCTCGAGATCCGGCGGGCCAGCATCGTGCCGGTTGGCGGCCAGAACGTCACGGTTGTCGGACAAGGCGCATCGTTTCCGTTTGAGAACTCTTACATCACTGCTGTCTTCACCGCACCCGAAGAAGTCGCTGCCATGACAATTCAGGCGGATGGCTTCTTCGATCAGACAAAGGTCTGGCGCTTCAGCACGGCCTTTCCGGTGCTTGAGAGCACGTTCTACAAAGACCTGCAATTCACCGCTGCGGTGCTGACCTTGCGCTCAGCCAATGCGTCGAAGACGCAACCCGGCGGATTGTTCTTCTCCGGCAAACAGGAGTTGACCGGGAAACTCGCTGTACTGAGCAAGTTACTGAGTGGTTCCAACGAAGTCGATCTATACGGAGCGATCAGTATCAAAGGTGACAAGAAGCCGGATAAGGCCGTGCCCGTAATGGTCCTTGAAGATCCTTCGCCCGGCGATGTCTTCGGAATGCAGTTTCTGTTTCAGTTGATCGACAAATCGAGAATCGTTAAACCAAGAGAAGGGCAGCCGCCCGGTGACAAAACGGCGCCGGTACCGCAGATGCAGCTAGTCTCGCGAATCAGCGTTGATGCGGCAGGCGGTAAGAAAACTCTCGACATCAAGACCCACTTCACGCCGGCATTTGGCCTGCTCACGTTTCAAGCTGACATCGATAAAGCGCTCGACGTCGGCCAGGCGGCGCTCAGCTCGCTGGCGCGTAGCGCCAACTTAGGCGCCGTTTTGCCGACGCAGTTGCCGCTGGTGAATAACTTCAAGCTGGGCCAATGGAGCATGTCGGTCATTCCCGACGAGCCGAGGATCAGCAGCATCTCGATGGAGGCCGGAATCGCTGAGCCGTGGGAAGTCATTCCCGGGTGGTTCACGCTCGAGGCGATCAACCTGAGCTTCACCATCAATCATGTAAAGGACAAGTGGGAACCGACCGCCGGTCTGACTGCCAATATCCGTGTGCTGGAGGGTGACGCGGCATTCACGATCGTCGTCGATGCACAGTATCCCAGTTACATCATTACGGGTTCGCTGGAAGAAGACAGCAAGATCGACCTGATCGCGCTTGTTAAAAAGTTTCTCGGACAAACTGTTGCGGATAACCTGCCGTGCAAGGAACTCAAGGTCACACTGCTCACCCTCCTGCTCGATCCCAAAAACTCAACATACACATTCGACACCGTCATCAAGTCAGACTGCTCATTCGATCTCGGCGTCATAACCTTCACGCTTACGCAGGTCGAGTTCAATTTCAGTTACGTCGCAGGCGAAACGACGGGCAGCTTTGCGGCCGCTTTCTGGCTTCTACCGCCAGCGGAAACTGTGCCGAAGGAAACGTGGTTCATCGACGACGCGCCCGAAGGAGCCATCGCGATGGAGGTCTCGGCTGCCTACAACGGCGCCGAAGAAGGCTGGAGTTTCCGTGGAGGACTTGCCCCCGATGGAAAAATCGATCTGAAAACAATCATTGGACGTTACCTGCCGCCGGCGTACCAGGATTTCGTTCCCAACGTCGTCATCAACAAACTCGAAGCAGGCTTCGAAACCGGTGCGTCAAAGGCGTATGACTTCGCCATCGGGGCCGAATGGACCATCGAAACTCTGAACACGAAGATCGGCGCTCTTGTCAAAATCAGCTCCGCGATCGAAGACGGCGTCCGCAAAGACGAAGGTGAGATTCAGGGCTTTGTGCGATTTGGCGGCAACGGCGATGAAGGTGGTCTCGAACTCAAAGTCACGGCGAAGTTCAATGATGCGAGTAAAGAATATATCGTCGAGTTCCTCGGCTGGAAGGCAACGCTCAGTGACAAGGCCACCAAGAAGACACTGACATTTGAGGCCGGTAACAAGTCGCTGGGCGAGATGATCGAAGTGCTGATCAACGCCGTAGTGCCCGGCGCAGATATCAAACTTGCCGCGCCCTGGAGTGTGCTCAACAGCATTCCGCTAAAGAGTTTCAAGTTTGTCGTCGAATTCGACGAGGAGTCCTCTCCTAAAAAGGCTGGCCTTACTTACTCTCCAAATATCAACCTCGGCTTTGCGGAGCTCAACGACATCGCGCTGGACTACGACGTCAAAACCGAGAAGGTGATGTTCAGAATTACGAAGGGCCGCTTTCTCCAGGAAACAATCGGCCCTGACAATCCCGTTGAATGGGATGTCGCCGATCCGGAGACCACCAAGCAAGTGCCCGGTGAAGGCTCGGAAGTGTTCCGTCTGGACTTTCTTGGACTCGGCCAGCACATGGCGGTTGCAAAAGCCGGCGCACTCGAACCCGTTCCCGCTTCGATCTTCCCTGCGGTCACCCAACTCAGAAACGCCTTCGCCGAGAAGGAAGAGCTGACGCTTGTCTTCAACGAAGCAACGAACTGGTTGATCGCAGCGAGGTTCACAGTCGTTCAGGCAGTCGACATCGGAATCGTGTTCTACGACCCTGAACTGTACGGGCTCGTGATCAGCGTCAGTGGTTCCAAAGCCGCCGAGAAGCTGCCTGTCTTCAAGGGATTAATCTTTGAGATCCTGTACAAGAAGATCAGCGACACGATCGGGATGTGGCAGATCGACCTCACGCTTCCCGAGTACGTTCGCAACCTGCAATTCGGTGCAGTGTCCGTAACGCTGCCG
The DNA here is from genome assembly GCA_963826255.1 of uncultured Acidobacteriota bacterium. Lineage (GTDB taxonomy): Bacteria > Acidobacteriota > Blastocatellia > Pyrinomonadales > Pyrinomonadaceae > PSRF01. The sequence continues at coordinate 705,512 of CAWGWK010000002.1, read as the reverse complement.
AGCATGAAACTTCAGATCTACACGAATGGCGATTTCATGCTCGACCTCGGCTTCCCCGCGAACGATGATTACTCCCGGTCGTTTTCAGTCCAGGCTCTGCCTTTCGTTGGATCGGGTGGCTTGTATTTCGGCGTGCTCAGCAGTGAAACGAGCGATAAAGTTCCCACCACCAAAAAAGGCAACTTCAGTCCGGTGATTTCGTTTGGACTGGCTCTTCGTGTTGGACTGGGTAAGGACCTGAACTACGGTGCGTTCAAGGCCGGTGCGAGCGTCACACTCCAGGGCGTTCTGGAGGGTATCCTCGCGTGGTACAGCCCGTATCCCACTCCGCCTTCGTTGACTTCATCAAGTGACCAGCAGTTGGTCGCCGGCGGTTCTTACCAGTCGATTGGACCACGCAACCGCTCACAACAACTGGCTCCGCCTGTTAACCGCGACGACTTCTATTACATGATTCAGGCCAGGGTGGCGCTGGTCGGCAAACTCTATGGTTCCATTGATCTCGGAATCATCAGCGCCAACCTTGATATTGAGGTGCGCGTCGGGATGCGGTTGACACTCGAAGCGTATCGCCCGATCCACATCTTTTTCGAGGTCAACGTCTCTGTAACGCTGTCAGTCAAAATCAATCTGGGTCTTTTCAAAATCTCCATCGATCTCTCGTTCAACATGAACCTGAACTTTGAATTCACCATCGGCGACACCAATCAGGTTGGGCCATGGGCGTCGAGTGCGTTATTGCAAACTACGATGCTGCGGCAGGCTGCGTTTATGCACCAGCTCGATGCGCCCCTCAGTGAATCGCTGGATGCACAGTGTCCAGTGATTCCCCAAATGAAGTGGCAACCGCTGCTGAACTCCGATCCGGTAAAGGTACCGCTGCTGTTTGTGCCTCAGTTTACTGCCGGCACGGGTGGGCCACTCGGCACCGGTGTACCGCGAACGCCGTACGTCGTGGCGATGACGTACGTCTCAAGCACGCCACCAAAGGAACCGCTTGGGGCGCCCGCTCCTTTCGATAACCTCGCCCGCGGCGCATTGCTGTGGACGCTGAATGCCTATCTGAACCGCGAGAAGCAGAACACAACGGTTGAGGATCTCCTCACGCAGGACATCTCGATCGTCCAGTTGAAAGAGATCTTCTGCTTCTTGACGCAGAAGAACATGCTGGAGCCGTTCACGATCGATCAGGTGCTGGACTTCCTGAAAAACTTCTATCGCTTTCAGTTGACGATACCTCCGGTGGTTCCACTAGCCAGCGCAGTAGCCCATGGTCCGGATGAAGCCGTCAGCATCTTCCCGATCATGCCGTTGTTGAAGATGACGACGAGCACCGGTGTGGACATCGATTTCTACACGAAGACGCCATCAAGCGCCGGCTACCTTCTGGCCGTTAAAGCGTACTTTGAAGAAATGGCCGTGCGTTACAAGTCGGCTTCGGAGCGCACGGGCTTGCAATCTGTGCCGGAGTCAATCGAGGAGACTGACAAGTCGCTCGCATCTTTTATCTTTATGGATTTCTTTGCGCTGCTGGCGCGATCGACGATTCAGGACGCGATCAATCTGTTGCAAGCGCAGCAGGCGCCGCTTCAGGCCGAAGAGTCGCTGGCCGGCTTTGTCGGGAATCATCCGGAACTCGCGATCGATGTACCGGCTCTCGCACTCGCAAATGCCGATCGACCGTTACGCGCGGGAATCCGGTTGCGCGTACCGGGTGTGGTCTATACGGCCAAACACGGCGACACGGCGGAATCAGTCGCAGCGAAATTGAAACTCGACCTCGTCCAACTGCGTTACGCGAATTCGGAAACGAATAGCCACGAGCTGGAACCCGCGTCAACAGTCAAACTGCCGGTAGTAACTTTCACCACGTCGTCCACCGAGCCCGAAAGCCTGCTGGACATCACTCGCCGCTACAACGTTTCCCTCACCGAGCTCGCGCTCACCAACCAGGATCTCGCCGAACTGTTCCCCGCCGGCGAGCCGTTGCTTGCGCCGTACGCGCAACAAAAAAATATCGGCGAACTGGCAGCGGCGCTACAGGCCAATAAGTCGTTCAACAATTTATCGGGACTGGCTGCGCGCGTTTTGCTGCAAGGGCTGCGGCCACCTTCACCACCGAATAGTCCGCAAGCTGGCGAACCGGCACCGCTTTATGATCTGACGGGCCAGCAGTTTGATGGTTCGGATTTAGTCGCGGACAGCACGATTACACTCAATGTGCCTGATGAGGCTAAGGAGTGGTTTCAACTCGGTGCCGAGGGTTTAACGTATACCTTCACCACAGAGACCGCCGATATGCTGGCGGCGCTGAAGACCGCGTCTTTCGGTCCCGCGGTCACGTTCAAGCCGCCACAGTTGTTGCGCATCGAGCCGCGTCGTTTCACTCTACCTACGAGTGTGCAGTGGCATACGCCGATCACCTTGCTAACTGCGAACAGCAGCGATGATCTGCCCGCCGACACGATTGAACCTCAGTTGTGGCAGTTTCCAAGCGAACTGCTTCAAGTCATCACCGGCCCGGAGGCGCTGCAACCTAAAGTCGAGCTTTGGACGCAGCGACAGGAAGGTCCCGGTCAGAAATTTCCGAAACAGCCGGTGACGAATTACACGTGGTCCACGGTGATCGAAATCAAAGTGCGCCAGACGGCTTCCGGCGACAAAGTTTTCCTGCCGAATACGTACGAGTTGACCGGCATCGACGCCGGCGGCAGTCAGCTTCTCGAAAACCTTCTCGTCTGGTACGCCAACGCAGGAATTGCAGTAATTGACCAAATCCGGATCCTTTATCCGCCGAACCCGGCCGTCGCGGAGCAAACGGCGCCACCGACGGGATTGACGTCCGATGTCGACCCGACGTTCTTCCTGTTGCAAACCAATCTGTTGACTGCGTCGCAACCACCTCAGGTCACCGGACCGGCAGCAACTTTGTTGGCAGCCGCCGCTCCGAAGCACGATCCGTTGGGCCAGAGCGAGCTCGAGTTTCTGAAGCTCTTGTGGGAAGCGTCCGTCGTCAACAGCGGTGGTTACGTCCTGTCTTACGAAGCAAAGCCAAAGCAGGGATTGCCGGACTATCTGTTCAGCCAGGACGGTGTTGCTTCGTTGACCTTACTCATCACGTACACGATCACCGACAACGTGCTGCGCAACTTCCTGAACAACGTTGTCATTCGTCAGGTGATCGACACCGAGCATGAGGTCTTGTACGCGTTGCCGGTGCCGCAGACTGTCTCGAACTTCACGTTGTCGTCAGGTGAAACTCTTGCTGATGTCGCGGCGCGGTATCGCGTCACTGTTTCGCGACTCGCCACACAGAACAAAAACGCGCACGCGAAACTTGCAAGCGGCAAGCATCTCCGCGTTCCTCCAGTGACTCGCAAGGTTCGCGCCGGTGAGCGGCTCGAAACCTTCGCGGCGCGCGCTCGCGTTGCGCCCGAAGCGCTGGCCGCGCTGAATCCCGAAGCGGATTGGGCCAATCTATCCGAGGCTCATTACCTGCGTTTGCCTGAAAGATTATGGCGCGCCGAAACCGGAGATTCTTTGGCGTCACTTGCAGAACGCTTTAACACGTCGGTCGTGACCTTGGCCCATGCGAACAAGCACGTGCCTGGGCTTATTGAAGGCGAACTCACGTTCGATGATCGACTGGAACAAGCGATTCCAACAATTCCGGCTGGCAACATTGCGTTTCGCTTTATCCGTCCGAATGCGGTGTCTCCCAGTCCCGACGTCACTGCCCCGCGTCAATTAGGTGAGCTTTATAACCTGGCCGCTTACCGCATCAAGCAAGGCAACGGTTTTAGAGCAACGAAATCAGCGCTGCCGGTTGGTCCTGACACACCCGAAGGGTCGTTAGACTGGATCTATGATTCGGTCGTGCCCGTCTATCCATTCGAAATCCAATCCGCGAATACAAACGACAGCGCGCCTTTGCCGGAGCAGGATCCATACAACGGTGTTGGAAAGACTGTCGAAGTGAACTTCAACTGGCAGGACCTGTTTGGCAACTGGATCGATTCGGCAGTGCATGACCAGAACTGGCCCGACCAGGGATTCTTAGTCGGCTATATCGATCATCTGATCGCGTTGGACCAATGGCCGTCAGTCACCGCCGATTACGTAATCGTACCTGGTGACGCAGCCCCTCAACTGAGCATTACACTGCGATTCAACCCCGCGGTCTATCTTCCCGCCACGACCACACTGGATTCAACCGCCCTTAGTGACATGGCGCTGACTGATCTCGGTAAATTCAAGCTCATCTACTACCAGCTGACTCAGGACGACGTGCGCGTGACGGTCAGCTCAACGATGCAAGCAGCGAATGAATCTGCTGAGGCTGGTTCACCAAAGGATGTGCTGGTCCAGTTTGTGTTGGACATCATCAACTTCCTGACACCGATCAGCGTCGGTCAACCGGCGCCGCCGGCACCCACCGACCTTGCGATGTCGCAGCCCGTCACCGATGGGAACCAGTCAAACCTGTTTGCCCTGATCGTACGGCTGGAAATCGCGCGTAACCTGGATCTGGTCAACGAAGAGTTCAAGGATGTTCCGGCTGTGGCGTCGGTGACGAGCCGCGTTCCCGCTAACGCTGCACAGAAGAAGGCACCCGCGGCACAAGTCAACGCCACGCCGCCGTTGTCACTCGAGGAATTTGCCCGGAAGTTGGAGACGGCGTTTCCCGCTCTGAAAGTGATGGTTGCGGCGCCGAAGAAGAGCCTCGGCGAGACAGAGGAAGAGATCTGGATTGCTCGCTTCGCGTCTACCGAGTCGGGCATCGCTTTCACGATCGACGGTACCAGGCCTTCATTCTTCTCGGTTGAGCCGCTGGCGCGAAACCTGCTCTCGCGACCCGACATGCTCGTGTATCAGTATCAATCCGGCAAATACCTCGCTAATGAGACGCCGATAACTATTTCGCAGAACAGCGTGGACCTGGACCAGCTCGGCCGCAACTTCCTCGCGGCGGTCGAACAAGTGCTCGGCCCGCAATTCTCTTCGGCAACCTGGAAACTGGAATATGGCTCAGACACCACGCCGCCGCCAGTCACTGATCCACCGAATCCGCAGACCAGTCCGTACGAAGCGATTGTCGCCGCCAAAGAGTTGCTGGCGTCCGCAATCAGCACGCACGTTGCGAACGTGTTTGATACCGCGACTCCGACTGACGCTCTAGCAGATGCTCGCGAATCGCTCCGCCAACAATTACTCGTCAACCTCACGTCGGCTTACACAGTCGACGTGATCATGCAGTACCCCGTTAAGGTCAACTCCAAATATTCCGGTGATGATCGGTTGGCGCCGCGCCTGTTTGGCAAACCTGTAGCGCAGAATCCGGACAATCCGAACGACGTGGATAAGAAGGATGCGTTCTCCTTTTCAACCAGCAAGTTTTCACTCGCAAAACGCGAGACCGGCACGTACCTGACGTTCTCATTCGACACCAATCGCGAACAGCAGGGCAAAGATGGAAAGCAGATTGACGACGTATTCAAAATTAATTTGTTCCACCAGATCAACGCACTCGAACATAAAATTCATCACGTCAACGGTATTGACGGTTACCAGGCTTCGTCGTGGCTGACCTTCGTGCTGCCGGATAGTTTCGACACGCCCGGCGAACGGAAACTTCTCGTATCACTCGGCGAGCAGACAATTCCAGTACCGTTGCGCGCTTATCCGACCCCGCCCTCGCTGAGCGAACAGACTTTCGTCCCGTATGTGAAGCAGTTTGTCGGAAGCGATCTGCTCAGGGCAGGCGGAGAAGACCAACTGCGGAAAGCTCGCTTGTGGAAGTATCGCTGCCATTACGAATATGTTGGCGCACCGCAAGATAAGATTCTCGCGAGCGTCAAGTTAAATGTTCCACCTGACAAATCGCTCAAGGCACGATTTAGTGACGCGACGAATCCCGATCTATTTGCGGCGCTTGTGCAGTTCACTGCCGCGTATCCCGATATCGCCAAAGATCTGGACCAGTACCTCGCGACCGGAACTAACCACGAAGTCGCATTCAACGCGATCAGATCGTTCGCGTGGCTCGTTCAGCGAACGGCGAACGCGTGGAAAGCATGGCAGAACGCCCGGACGCTTTATCACGCGGCGCCACAAGCGTCTACTGAGTATCACTTTGAGATCACGCAGAAGGGTGAAGATGTTGGCGGTAAGCGTGCACTGGTTGTAACCCTGGAAGGTGATGGTTCCAGCGCGCAGTTGCCACAGTTGCCGCAGGTTGAGATCGAGGGCTATGAAACGAAGGTGAAGTCGCAGACGGGCCAGTCTGCCGCTTACTACTTTGTCAGTGAGCAGGATCATACGACAGTGTTAACTTATGACCTCGGCCAGAACCTCAGCTCGCGCCAATTGGTGTTTAACGATTTCGATATCCTGAAACTCGAAAACGCATGGGCCGGAGCCGCGATCAAACGCAATGAAAAGCTGCTGCCCGATAAGACCACCAATCCCAACTTCGTCTTCCAGTCGCCGGTAGTGAGATTCGCGAATGTGCTGACACCTCTGCTCGATCCCGATGAGGAGATCGACATTGCCGTCTACACGCAAACGCCCGCGCCGGTGTCAAAATTTTTGAGCAATTTCCTGATCGCCTTCTTCGAGGGAGCGCAGACAGGTGGCAACGAGATCCGTACTATTCGACTGGCCGCTGCGTATAGCTACGACCTTCAGGACGCTGGTGGTTCTGATGGGGCGCTTGCGGAAGGTCCGGACCTGGAAATCACGATTCCGATCCTGCTGACCACTCCGACTCCGATCTCAATCTTGATAGACCTCTCGCCCGACAGTGCGTTCGTCAAGAACGTTTCGGAGACAATCAACATGTGGTTCGGCCACAAGCCGACTGGCATGGACCAGAGCGGCAGACTCTGTTTCGACCTTTCGGTCTACTCGAGTCTGAGCGAGAGCCAGTTGCCTGTGCTCCGCATGCGACGCTTGTGTCTGGCAACGAAGTTACTTGTAATCTAGGAGAAGATTTCTCGCGCAAAGGCGCAAAGAAAGCCCTCTAGAAACGCGGTAGCGCTTTGCGCCTTTGCGCCTTTGCGCGAGAAATCTTCTCCGTTCAACTACACATGATCTCCAAATGGGTCGTTCATAAGTTTGGTGGCACAAGTGTAGCCAACGCCGATCGCTATCGAGCAGCCGCTGAAATCGTGCTTGAGCGACAAACCGGTGAACGCGTGGCGGTTGTAGTTTCCGCGATGAGTGGAATTACTAACGGTCTCATTCAATCGGTGGAACTCGCCGCCACTCAAAACAACTCTTATCTCGCCAAACTCGACGAGCTCAAGGCCCGGCATTTCGAAGCAATAACTGGCTTAGATCTTGGCGCGGAGCTAACCGACTCACTGCGCGAAGTTATCAATTCCGATTTCAACGCGATCGCAGAGGTCTTACGAGGAGTTTGGATCACCAGGCTTCCCTCCGAACGCATTATGGAATTCGTCTCGGGCCATGGAGAGTTATGGTCGGCCCAATTACTGCACGCTTATCTCGAAGCTCATGGCCATTCCTCGACGTGGCTTGACGCAAGGAACGTCCTCGTAGTCGAACCGAATGGCAACGCGGTCACCATCGACTGGCAGCTTTCCCAGGAGAAACTAAAAGCGTGGGCTACAGATCACGACGGTACAGACTTCCTGATAATCACTGGCTATATAGCTGCCACACACGACGGAATCGCTACGACCTTGAAGCGAAACGGTAGTGATCTTTCCGCCTCCATCTTCGGGGCGTTGCTAGGAGCTGATTCAGTCACTATCTGGACCGATGTTGACGGTGTGTTCAGCGCCGATCCTCGCCGCGTTAGCGATGCGTTAGTCATACCCGAACTCTCTTACGAAGAGGCGGCGGAACTTGCCTACTTCGGAGCAAAGGTCATTCACCCAAACACGATGTCGCCGGCGATCGCTAACGGCATCACCGTGTGGATCAAAAACAGTTTCAAGCCTGAAGCTCCGGGTACGAGGATCTCAGCTTCTTCACCGTCCGATGTGCCGATAAAGGGTTTTGCCGCGGTTGAAGACATGGCTCTGATAAATGTGGAGGGCACGGGAATGATCGGCATCCCCGGTGTGGCCCATAAACTCTTCGGTGCGTTGCGAGCTGTGGATGTTTCGATCGTCATGATCTCGCAGGCGAGCTCTGAGCATTCAATTTGTTTCGCCGTTCCCACTGCTCATGCGCAGCTTGCAAAGCGGACTGTCGAGCAAACGTTCTTCGCGGAAATGCAGCGCGGCGAGATCCAGACAGTAGAAGTGAGAGAGAGTTGTTGCATTGTCGCCATGGTTGGCGATGGAATGATTGAACGGTTGGGCATGGCGGGAAAGTTTTTCAACGCACTGGGCAAAGCCGGCGTCAACGTGAGGGCGATCGCACAAGGCTCGTCGGAACGTAATATCTCCGCCGTCATCGAACAGCACGAAGCCACCAAAGCACTGCGAGCGTTGCATTCCGCCTTTTATCTTTCCAGCCAAACACTTTCCATCGGCGTGATCGGTACCGGACTGATCGGCAGCACATTGCTGGGCCAACTCACCAGTCGTATTCAAGAGTTGCGTACACAGCGGGGCATTGATTTGCGAGTGCGTGGCATCATGAACAGCCGCGGGATGATCCTCCACGATCGGCAGCTATCGCTGGACGGCTGGCAGGAAGAATTGCGGGCGAGTTCTTTGAAAGCAAACATCGAAGACTTCGTCAATCACGTGCACGCCTCTCACCTGCCGCATACCGTGATCATTGACGCGACTGCGAGTGCCGAATTGCCGGTGCATTACGAAAGGTGGCTGTCCCGCGGGATAAATATCATCACCCCGAATAAAAAGAGCAATGCCGGGGCTTTGGAGTCTTACCGGACGCTGCGAGAAGTTGCCCGCAAGTATCAAAGGTATTTTCTTTACGAAACAAACGTCGGCGCCGGACTACCCATCATTCAAACGCTGCGCGGTTTGATTGAGACAGGTGACGAGATAATCAAAATCGAGGGCGTGCTCTCCGGCACGCTCTCTTACATCTTCAACTCACTCGACGGCGCGCGTAGTTTCTCTGAAATCGTGCGCGAAGCTCAGGCACTCGGGTTCACTGAGCCCGATCCGCGCGAGGACTTGTCCGGAATAGACGTGGCTCGGAAGCTGATTATTCTCGCGCGCGAGATGGGTCTTGAAGTGGAAATGGATGCGGTTCAGGTGGAAAGCATGGTGCCCGAAGGTTTACGTTCGTCGAGCGTTGAGGAGTATCTCAACACGCTGGGTAAACATGACGAGGCGATCGCGGGACTGCTCGAGTCAGCGCGTGCGCGAGGTCACGTGTTGCGATACGCCGGCTCCATCGACAGCGACGGTAACATGTCGGCCGGTTTGCGCACTTATCCGCTCGATCATCCTTTTGCAAATCTTACCGGCAGCGACAACATCGTGAGTTTTAAAACTGCGCGGTACAACACTCAGCCAATGATCGTAAGAGGCCCTGGCGCCGGTCCGGAGGTGACGGCCGCGGGCGTTTTCGCCGACTTGCTTCGACTCGCGTCATTCCTCGGAGCGCCACTGTGATATACCTCACCCGGCGAACTCACGCGCGGGAAGTCCTCGCACGCCGGGCAACGCTCGGAACAAAGAACCCGCGAGTGGATCTGTGCCAGGCTCAATGCCCTCTCGCGAGGTGGTGATGAACAACTGATCAAGCTTTGGACCACCAAACGTGCAGGCAGTCACTTTTTTCACCGGCATCTCGATAACCTCATCGAGCTTTCCATCCGAACTGTAACGCTGCACTGCGCTGCCGTTGGAGAGAGCGATCCAAACACCACCCTCCTCGTCAACAGTCAGGCCGTCCGGACGTTTGCCTTCGGCGGATAGATCTAAGAACACGCGGCGGTTGGTCAATCCATTTTTCGTATCGTAATCAAAAACTGAGACAGAGTAGGTCGCCGTATCGTTGTAATAAGCGCGAGATCCGTCGCTGGTCCATTCAAGACCATTCGAGATCGTGACATTCTCCAAAACGGTATGCACAGACAAATCCGGGTCGAGGCGGTACAACGCTCCTGCACCAGGGCGTTTATCGCGCGACATTGAGCCACAGTAGAAACGCCCGTCAGGATCACAACTTCCCTCGTTCATGCGCACCTGATCGTTGGCCCACAACTCACCGAGGCGCGTGAGCGTCCCGTCAGCATTCTCCAGTGCAAAACCTCGTTCTATTCCGACGACCGCTCCGCCTTGAGTACGAGGGCGAACGGCAGCCGCAACATCACCAACATGGCGACGGTGGATGTCACCGTCCTCTGTTAGCGACAGGATGTCACCGGCCAGCATGTCCACCCAACGCAAACCACCCCAACGCTCGGACCACACTGGTCCCTCAGCGTGAAAAGCAACAGGCTCCGTAATTTGTTCAGGCCGCACGGCTCGTCTCCTCCTTGATCACGAAACGATGTTCATGTTGTATCCCGCAATAGCTTCACAAAGAGCAAAAAGATTCGGTGAAAACCTTTTGTGCTTTGTGTGCTTCTTTGTGGCTTCGAAGTCTTTTGAGGCAAACTACTCTTATGACTACAAAAATGAAAGCCGCGCAGGTGAGTAAACCCGGCGGAGATTGGGAATTAGTAGAGCGGGATATCGCCCAGCCGGGACCAGGCGAGGTGCGCGTGAAGGTTGAGGCATGCGGCATTTGCCACAGCGACACTCTTGTTAAAGAAGGTCTCTGGCCCGGACTCAATATCCTCGTGTGCCTGGCCACGAAGTCGCCGGACGCATCGATGCAGCAGGCGAAAACGTGACCGCATGGAAGCACACGCAACGCGTGGGTGTCGGCTGGCATGGTGGACATTGCTTTGTCTGCGAACAGTGCCGGCGCGGCGACTTCGCCATGTGCCTCAATCGAAAGGTTACCGGGATCGATTTCGACGGCGGGTATGCCGAGTACATGATCGCACCCGCCACTGCGCTCGCCGCTATTCCGGATGAACTGCCGGCAGAGGAAGCGGGTCCATTCATGTGCGCAGGCGTTACAGTCTTCAATGCGCTACGAAACTCAGGCGCGCGCGCCGGTGAAGTAGTCGCCGTGCACGGCATTGGCGGACTCGGACATCTCGGAGTGCAGTACGCGCGGCAGATGGGTTTTCAAACAGTCGCGATCAACCGTGGCAACGACAAAGAGCCACTGGCGCGAAAACTCGGTGCGCATCACTACATCGATGCCACCGCTACAGACGTCGTGGCGGAATTGCAGAAACTTGGCGGTGCGAGTGTGATTCTCGCCACTGCTCCAAACGCGCAGGCGATCTCTGCACTGGTTGACGGATTAGCACCGAACGGCAAACTGCTGGTGCCTGCGGCGCCGACCGAGCCGTTGACGATCAGTGTGTTCTCTTTAATTATGCGACGGAGTTCAGTCGCTGGCTGGTACTCAGGGAACGCGAGGGATTCGCAAGACACCCTGGAATTTAGTGCGTTGAGTGGCGTACATCCGATGATCGAAAAGTATCCCCTCGATCGCGTGGCGGACGCCTACGAGCAGATGCACAGCGGTAAGGTGCGCTTCCGCGTCGTCCTCACCTTTGCGTGAGTGACGTATTATCACAGGAGTCAACACAAAGGAGATCTTATGCCAACACGAACAGCATCGGCAGAATGGAAAGGTAATCTGGCGGAAGGTAATGGGAAACTGAAAGTCGGAAGCGGCGCGTTCGATGGTCCATACTCCTTCAAATCCCGGTTTGAAGAAGGACAATCAGCGACGAATCCGGAAGAGTTACTGGGAGCGGCTCATGCCGGTTGTTTCACTATGGCGCTGACGGCGCAACTCTCGCGCGAACGCATCGTACCCACGCGAATCCATACGGAAGCAAAAGTGAAACTGGAAAAAATCGGAGAAGCGTTCACAATCACGCGAATCGATCTCGAGACTGAAGCCGAGGTTCCGGGCGTTGACGACGCGACCTTTCAAAAGTTTGCGAATGACGCCAAACAGAATTGTCCTTTATCAAAGGCGCTCTCTGCGACGGAAATCCATTTAATTGCGAGGCTTATTTAAGAGTCATTTCACAGGGATTGCAAGGATTGACATGATTTCCCATGTCAATCCTGATAAATCATGTCAATCCTGTAAAACCATTTTAGGTTCGGTTCGTACAGCCCGCCCTCGAACACGAGTGTTCACAAGCTGCCACGCGGAAGAGGCGCGATTGAACTGAAGGCGCTTAATGCTGTGGGCCAGGCCGAGAAGTTGCAGGGCGCGAATCCCTAGCCAGTTCACATCGATCTCGTACCAACGCACACCGTGCTGTGCAGAGGTGGGATGAGCGTGATGGTTGTTGTGCCATCCTTCGCCGAATGTCAGTAGCGCAACCCACCAACTATTGCGCGAATCGTCCCCGGTTTCGAATCTTGTTTTCCCCCACAGGTGGGTCGCTGAATTGACGAGCCAGGTCGCGTGAAGACACAGTACCACGCGGAGAAAAACTCCCCACAGCATTACGCCCCAGCCTCCAAATGCCAGGAGCAGTATCCCTATGACCAGAAGGGGCAGCCAGTAATAATTGTTGAGCCATTGATAATAGCGGTCCCTGGCCACGTCGGGAGCGTAGCGTTCAGTGGTGGCCTGATCGTGATCCTGCGCAGTACCAAACAATATCCAACCGACGTGCGCCCACAATCCGCCATCGCGCGGCGTATGTGGATCACCCTCGCGATCTGTGTGTGCGTGATGTATGCGGTGCGTCGTTACCCATTGAATTGGTCCACCTTCAAGCGCGAGCCCTCCGCAGGTCACCAGAAAGTATTCAACCAGTTTCGGGCATTTGTAACCGCGGTGGGTAAGCAGCCGGTGATAGCCCATGCCGATACCAAGACTGCCGCCAATCCAGTAAAGCACCACTGCGGTGATTACCGCCGGCCAGCTCCAGAAGAAAAGCGCGGCGACTGCCGCAACATGCGCGACAATCAGGAAAATCGTATTGCTCCAATTAACGTTTGGCCTTATCCGCACCGGGACGGCTTCAGTGTATTTTTCTAAGTTCATTCAAATGCCCTTGTTTCTCTGTAGTCAAACTCTACGATGCTATCTAACCACAGAGAGACAACGAACAGAGCAGTTGTACAGATGAAATTACAAAACTGCGACACTAGGCTTGCTCAAAGGCGTTGAAGCCACAAAGAAGCACCAAAAGCGCAAAGATAAGAAATCATTTGCGCTTTTTCTGTTCTTGTGGCTGAGCTTTGAGTTAGCGTCCGCGCGGTCGGAATGAGCGGACTGTGGGCTTGCGCGCAAGCGGCGCCATAGGCGTTAACTGCAAACCGCCAAAACCTGCCGGCACGATGCGCTTGACTGATTGTCCAATCAACCGCTCAATCGCTCTCATCGACAACTCGTCGACAGGCGTGACAATCGTGATCGCCTTGCCTTGCTTACCGGCTCTGCCCGTGCGACCCACTCGATGCACGTAATCTTCCGGCGCGGCCGGAACGTCATAATTGATAACGTGCGAGACAGAATCCACGTCCAATCCACGAGCAGCGATATCTGTCGCGACGAGCACTCGCGCACTACCATCGCGAAATTCGCGTAACGCTGCTTCGCGCTGTGGCTGACTTCGATCCGCGTGAATGCGATTCACTCTGTGATTGCGAGCTTTGAGAATGTGCGACAGCCGTTCGGAGCCGCGTCGAGTGCGTGTAAAAACTAAAACCTTCTCGAGCGATTCTTCTTTCTGCTCTCGCTCGAGCAGATCAAGTAACAGCGCTGTTTTGTTTTCCTGAGACACTGAATAAGCAGCCTGCTCGACCATCTGCGCCGCACGACCGCGTGGGCTTCCTTCAACCAGCTTTGGTTGTCTCATTGTCGAGCGCGCCAGGCTCTCGATACTTGAAGACATCGTCGCTGAGAACAGAAGCGTCTGTCTCTTCGTCGGCAACATCGCGAGCACTCGCCTGATTGCCGGCAGGAACCCCATGTCGAGCATGCGATCGGCTTCGTCTAAGACAAGGACTTCGACTGTGGACAAATTGACAGCGCCGCGCCCTGTCAAATCGAGCAGACGGCCTGGTGTAGCAATGACTACTGACGCCCGGCGTCGTAGAGCGGCGATCTGCGTTCGAATATTCGCGCCACCCATCACGAGAACGCTCTCGTTAGCTTTCACATCATTCAGTTCGTTGTAATTCTTTTGAATCTGAAGAGCCAGCTCGCGTGTGGGTGCAAGCACAAGCACGCGAACGCCCGGACGTTTCTGTGCGGTCATGTTCTGAATGATCGGAAGGAGAAAGGCCGCGGTCTTGCCGGTGCCGGTTTCAGCACAGCCGATTACATCGGCGCCGCTCAGAATCATCGGTATCGCTTTGATTTGTATTGGTGTCGGAGTTGTGTATCCGAGGGATTCACAGGCTTGCAATCGTGCGTCTGTTAATCCCAGTTCAGAGAAATTCATAGTTTCCTTTTTGGTTCGGTGAGATTGTTTGCATGGTTAGATGATGGCCGCATGCAAGCGTCGATCTCCGCGATGTCATAATCGCGGAGATCGAGCACTTGAATGGGTGCTGATGGTTACCAGCGTGGCTCGGAGTTACGTCCGCTGTTGCCCCCGCCATTGCGATTGCCGCCAAAGCCGCGTCCGCCGCCACCGCCGCCAAAGCCTCTTCCACCGCCACCGCCGCGATTTTCGCGGGGTTTGGCTTCATTGACTTTTAGCGCTCGGCCACCGAGTTCCTTGCCATTGAATTGGCCAATAGCTGCATTGGCTTCATCCTGCGTGGACATTTCGACAAAGGCGAACCCTCTCGAGCGTCCGGTGTCGCGGTCTTCCACGACACTCGCTGATTCAACCGTTCCGGCCTGAGTAAACAATTCCTGCAGCTCCTGACTGGTGGTTTGGAAAGCGAGGTTTCCAACATAAAGTTTCGTTGACATAGATATACCTTTCCCCTTTTGGGGTTGAAAAGAAGCTGCGAATCGGATGGACTTCGGCGAAACGGTAGCGGTCGAAGGACCAGGTTCGGATGCTCTCAATAAGAGCGGCTTCGGAGTGTGAAAACAAGCCTGCTCTCGAACTATCCAAACGCCAGCGCTAATTCATTGTGCGCGGGGCGCATCACCGTCGATGCGCGAGAGAAGGATTAACCGGACGCTATGATGCCTTACATATAGGTCAAGTTGCAAGTCCCGCGAGTTCTCTTGTAGGTATCAATTGTGGAATATATTTTATGTACAGAATATATTTTATCCGCGGTAAATAGGGCAAAACACCAGTTACTGTGAATCCTGATCCCCCGCTGTTAAGGGGTGTTCTCGCGACACTATGGTATACTCGCGCAGCATTTATAAGTTCTTTAAACACTCTCGACATCAGGATCTGCGTGTAGCGCCTTCTCCTTGTGCCGTCTGTTTGTTTTCAAACCTGACTATACCAAGGTCCTGATGCACACAATCAAAAACTACATTTCTACGATCGCGATCTGCGGAGGCCCTCCGGCACTTATGCGTTTTTCGAGGCACGTGCGCACTTCCTGCGCGCTCTTGACCTCAGGGGAGAGCCAGCAATGAGCGAGAGTCTCGACCAGAATGGGCCAGCAGAAATGTCACGATTCCGAGTAGTGATCGTAGCGGCGTTAAGAGCGAAACAACTTCTGCGCGGCTCAAAACCGCGGATCGAACCGGATCCTGGCAAGCACAAAAATACGAGTATTGCACTGGAAGAGGTAAGGCGGGGATTAGTTACTCTTACTCCATTCGCCGCGCCTCTTGCATATGATCCGGCAGTGGAGACCAACGGGGGATCTATTGCCGCGGCTGAGTTGAAATCGGATACTTTTCGTAGCTTTAAGACGAACGAGGGACAATGAACGGATTGCGAATGTTCATCCGGCCTGACAACGTGGGTCGGGTTGAACAAAATGTTTTCTATAGCCAGCGAAGTCATGGTCCCATCTATCGTTGGAGTTATGAACAATGCCTTGGCCGGTGGAACGTCGCGCGCGTAGATATTTCCGACTGGACATCGCCTCAACTGTGCATTGCCCGGTGGCAATCCGTCCCTGAAGAGCTCAAGGCACAATTGAATGAGCACTATATTGAATAGTGCGTTGAACTTTGATTTTTTAGTTGGGCTTGTCCCTCCTGCCGCAACATATTTCACTCACGGATATACTTAAGTTGACAATATATGTCGGATATGATACATACTTTTCGCCATGATCGTTCCCCGGTTTGAAAAACTCCTCGAAAAGGAAAAGCGGACCTCTTACTGGCTGGCGAAAGAGACCGGCGTCAGTCACACAACGCTATGGCGGCTGAGAAAAGGTAAGGCAGTGGGAATTAATTTTGAAACACTGGAGAAAATCTGCCGCGCTTTGAAATGCCAGCCCGGCGATGTTCTATTCCTTACAAACGATAAAGGTCCCCCCGGACGTCAATCTGTGAAGAGCAGCCGGAAGTCGTCTTCCCGGAAATAGAGTTAAGTAAACGCATGAAAATCCTACTTTACAACCCAGATAATGGGGTGACGCGCAATTTCATGCCGCACCTTTGGATGTTTTTACTGAAGTCTCTCACTCCGCCTGAGCATGAAGTGTTGCTGATAGACGGAAATGCGAGGCCGATGAACGAGCAGCAGATTGTTCAGTTTGCTCGAAAGGAAAGGGTTGACCTCGTAGGAATCGGTGCGATGACTCGAATGATATCTCGAGCTTATCGCTTTGCCGACGCGTTTCGCGCGGCCGGCATACCGGTGGTCATGGGTGGACCACACGTAACAGAATTGCCCGGCGAAGCCCTTGGCCGTGACGGTGGACCCAAGCACGCGGATGCAGTGGCTCTCGGCGAAGCTGACGAGACGTGGCCCAAAATTTTGCAAGACGCGGCGAGCGGCCAGCTAAAGGAAGTTTATGAGCCTGTTGAACGAGTCGGGAAAAGAACAAAAGCCAAGCCTGAAGTCGTATCCCGCAATTCCCTGGGACACTATCGAGCTCGATCAGTTTAATTTGATCCCCAAAACCTTTCGTCGTTTTGCCGAGAGACAGGGTTCAGGATGGAAATACCTGAACATGATGCCGATCGAATCAGGCCGTGGCTGTCCCTACGGTTGTGAGTTTTGCACGGTGACTGGATTTTTTGGAGACTCGATCCGCTTTAGAACTAATGAGAGTGTCGTCAACGAGATGTTGATGCTTAAAAACCGTGCTCGAAGGGAGCGCGGAAAGATTTCCGTGTTCTTCATCGACGACAACTTTGCCATCAACATCAAGCGTACAAAATCATTACTCAGAGACATTATCGCAGCCAACGCTCAACTACCGTGGACCGCGCAAATCAGCGCAAATCTTTTGCGTGATGAAGAGCTTGTCGATTTGATCGCCGCGTCCGGCGGAAGATGGATCTTTATCGGCATGGAGTCGCTCGATGCCGCTAATCTTTCGGATGTAAACAAAAGCTTCAACAAGCCCGGCGAATATACTGCGGTACTCAACCGTCTCGCCAAACGAAACATTCACGCAATCACGTCGTTCATCATTGGCCTCGACAACGATACGCCCGGTGTCGCAGACCGAATGCTGGAACAGATTGAACAGTGGCCGCCGGGACTTCCAGTCTTTAGTCAACTAACTCCGTTACCAGGCACCCCACTCTATGCAAGACTGGGAGCTGAAGGACGTTTGATACGGCCCAAGCACTGGTTAAATTTTGCTCGCTACAAAATGTCGCACACGCCGCTGAAAATGACCGTTTCTGAGGCGCACGAGGAACTGGATACAGCGTGGCGGAGATCGTACAGTCCGCAACGTAACGAAAATGTGATTGACCTGCTGGCGGGGCGAGGTTTGGATACGCGCGTCATGCACTTCCTGATGCGGCTTTTCTTTCGCGGCATCTATGTGCCGCAGATGACCAAAACGGCATGGCTCAATTTGATCGTCCAAAACCGCAGATCGATCTTTAAGTTGGTACGGCAAGGCGTTACGAAATATCGTGAGGCGAACGCTCGACAAAAACAAAGCGACAGCCGCGGTGATGAATTAAACGTTCCCACAACCTCTTGAGCAGGGTGAGCTCCGATCAGAAGCTCACCTGCTTCGACGCCAGCGCTTCTACTTGAGTTAACACACCCTTTTCCAGATGCATCTGCTCTGAAGCGAAACTCGCGGCATGTGGGTCGTGCGTCACGAGCATGATTGTCTTGTTCAACTCGCGGTTAAGAGTCGAAAGTATTTGCATTATTTCCTCGCCGGAACGCGCGTCGAGGTTTCCTGTTGGTTCGTCAGCCAGGATCAAATCAGGATCTGTAACAATCGCTCGCGCAATAGCCACGCGCTGTTCCTGACCGCCGGATAGTTGACGTGGTTGATGATTCATACGGTCACTCAACCCGACGAGGTCGAGTGCGGTCTCGACATTCTTTCTCCGCTCCGCCTTCGACAGCTTGGTCAACAGCAAAGGCAGTTCGACGTTTTCAAACGCAGTCAACACGGGAACCAGGTTGAAAGTTTGAAAGATGTAGCCGATGTGCGCATTGCGCCAAGTTGCCAACTGACTCTCGGTCATTCTGGTCAATTGCGTTCCCATAACTTCGACTTCGCCTTCTGTGACCCGATCAATTCCCGCCAGCAGATTTAAAAGCGTTGACTTGCCGGAGCCACTCGGTCCCATCAAAGCCAGAAAATCTCCCTCGTGCAATTCGAGATTCACCTGGTCCAAGGCGACGACTTCAAACCCGTCGCGAGAAAAACGCTTACTCACATTGCGAACTCGCACTATCGGTTCAGACATAGTTTCATCCTCGCGCCTATTGAACTTTCACACGGTCTCCATCGCGTAACTTATCGACTTCAGTCATGGCAACAGATTCGTTGCCACTCAATCCGTCGAGCACGAGGTAAGCATCACCGGATTCTTCTCCCGTCCGGATTGTTCGCTGCTCAACTCGATTCCCCTTCACGACAAAAACAAATGCGCTGTTATCCTTTTTCACTACAGCGGCTTTCGGAACCAGCACTCGCGCCACTGATCGATTCTCACCTGCCGGAGTTTGATCAGCCAGGAAGTTAACTCTGGCATTCATCTCCGGCCGTAATTGTTCGGTTGGATTCTCCACCTTGACCTTGACCTGGACCGTAGACTTAGCACGGTTTGCCTCGGGTGCGATCTCTTCTATGAAGCCCGTGAACCTCAGATTGGGATAAGCATCCGGAATGATCTCGGCCCTTTGCTCCGGCTTCAAACGCGCGAAGTCAGTCTGGCTGATATCCAACTCGACTTGTAAGTCCGTTAAATCTGCGAGATCGACAACTGACGTGCGTGCACCCGATTCACCAAAAGCAGACGGACTAACCATCTCACCACGTTCCACAATTCTCTCGAGCACTGTTCCGGTTACCGGCGCCTTGATTTCCGTGGCTGCGAGTTGAGTGTTGGCATAATCGAGCGCCGCTTTCATCTGCTGCACTTCTGCTTCCGCGGCGCGAATCTCTTCCTTGCGCGGACCGATGTCTGTCATCGCACTGGACTGGCGCGCTGCCTGGACCATCGCCGCCGCAGAATCACGTTGAGCGAGTGCACGATCGAACTCAGCCTTCGAAGCAACACCGGAACGATACAGTGCCTCACTGCGCTGGTACTCGGCCTCGGCGTTTTTCAGATTCGCCTCGGCTTGTAACACAGCAGCCTTGTCTTTCAACTTCTCCTGTGGTCGTGAACCGGCTCGTAATTGGTCCAGCCGTGCCTGCGCCGCCGCGAGGTTGGCTTTCGCCTGATTTACTTGCGCACGAAACTCGTTGTCTTCGAGCCGTACGAGCACCTGACCTTCCTGCACCCGGTCGCCCTTCTCGACGCCGATCCATGCGACACGTCCCATTACTTTCGCTCCGACAGCGATCTTGTGATGGGCCACTACGTAACCGGAAGCCGAAAGAACACTCTCGCCCAAAGATGCTCCACCGCCAGTGTCGACTCGAACCTGGGCCACCGAGATGGTCTTAGCCCCCGAAAAGAGAAATGCATAACCCAGGGCAAGCAATGCTAGGAGCGCCGCGATCCCAACCAACAAAAGCTTTGGTGTGCGATTACTCCCCGCCGGCGAAGGAGCAGGCCCACGATCGATCTTCAAGCTTCTCAGCCGCTTATTGAGATCTTCCTGAGCGTCTTTTGATTTCGGACTCGTAACCATATGTGCCTTTTGTGCTTCTTTGTGGCTCATGCACGCAAAGCATCCACGATCTTAAATCGTGATGCGCGAATCGACGGTAGAAGCGATCCTACTAACCCAATAATCGCGCCGAAAATCAGAGCAAAGATCATCAAATCCGCCGTGACACGAAAGTTGAAAGCGATCTCGCTGAATGTCACCCAGTTTGATGTACCGGTCGAAACAAAATTCAACGGCAGTGCGAGCAGAATTCCGATCGCAGCACCAATCAACGCAATGACCACTGATTCCAAAAGGAACGAAATGAGAATACTGAGCCGGCTAAATCCCAGCACGCGTAGAGTCCCGATCTCCTTCGTTCGTCGAGCCACCGCGGCGTACATCGTATTCATCCCCGCAAAGCCCGCGCCGACCGCCATGATGAAAGAGATAAAGACAGCCAATCCCTTTAACGCACCGGAAGCGGTGCCTTGTTGGTCCTCGTAAAAAGCGCGCTCCGATTGAGCCTTCAAATGAAGTTTAGGATCGTCAGTGATCCGCTTGGTAAGGGCAGTCATAGCGCTCTGATCTTTTACACGCATCAGTACGGATGAGTAGCCGTCGCGCTTCGTGGTACTCGCGAGTGAGTTGATATCAACCCAGATCTCCGATTCAAAAGCCTTCCCCGCGGAGTCAAACAAACCGACAACTGTGTAGTCGGTCGTTTGAATACGAAACCTGTCTCCGATATCGAGTCCCTGAAACCTTTCAGCAATCCTCTTTGAAACAACGGCTTCGGTTAGACCGGGTTGGAACACTCGTCCGGCGACTGTTTGAAATCCTGATCGCAACTTGAACGACATCGGACTAACACCTCGCACGGTGACATTTGAACCCTGACTCATTCCCTTGCGAGCTTTATAGATCAGAGTAATGAGTTCGGCGGCAGCAAGTGGCTTGTCCGCTTCGCGCTCGACTCCATCCAGGTACATCAGATCGTTGAAGTTCTCGCGCGTCACAGTACTGTTCAACTCGGCCGTACTTCCCTCACGCAAGACGATCATATTCATCGGTTCGCCACTGCTCGAGAGAGTCAGATCGATACCACGGGCCAGTGCCATCACCATCAGAAAGACTGCAACCGTCAACCCGATGGTGAAAGCAGTAGCGAGTGTGCTTCCCTTCCTGACCACGATGTTTCTGATGTTGTACTTCAGTGGTAATGCCATTTTATTCAGTGCTCCGCAAAGCTTCGGCGATCGTCAGACCTGAGACGCGAAAAGCCGAATAGATTACGCTAATCACCCCAACGAGAAGCGACAAGACAAACGCCGCAATCAATGTTTCTCGTGTGGGAATGAATGAGATGAAATTCGGAATGTAAAGACTCAGATCTATCCAGCGGAAAACTAATGCCGCAGCAGCAATTCCAATCGCTGCTCCGATGCACGCGACCAGCAAAGCCTCGCCGACAAATAACGCTGTTATCGTGCCTCGTTGAAAACCTATTGCTTTTAACGTGCCGACTTCCTTCGTGCGTTCGCGCACCGTCATCGCCATGGTGTTGCCCATAACGAGCAGCAGTGAGAACGTGATTGCGGCCATGATGCCATACAGAAACTGTTTGACTCCGCCCATCATTGTCTGAAAGCTCAAAGCGAATTCGCGCTCGCTCTCCGTCTTTGTCGGTGCATCGGTGTTCGCGAAGATGGAGTCGATTGCCTGGCCCACGCGCGACACGTCTTCCGGCGAGTTGGCCATGATGCTGAAAGTGCTGACCTGATCTTTCGCCCAGGCCGGAAGCAGCTCGTTGAGATAGTCGTAATGAAAGTACAGCGTCTTTTCATCGCTTCCCGTGTAAACACCGCGCACGATGAACTCGACACTCTGGTTGTAGATCGGACTCTTCAACGTGACGCGCTGTCCGGGAGTAAAACCATAGAGCTTCACCAGCTTCTGTCCAACGATCGCTCCCTGTCGATCTTTAATAAAGGACTCCCAGTCTGCATCTGACATCTTAATTTCTGGGATTACGTCCTTCATCTTGCGCGCATCCACGGCGAAGTTGGCAAAAAAGTTTCGCTCGTCTTTGTAGATACCGCCAAACCAACTGAACGGCATTGCTTCCTTAACGCCGGGCACCGTCTTCATCTTCTGGAGATGCGCCATTGGAATAACAAACCCCAGCGACACCGCATGGCGCGACACGAGCCGTAACGGACTCGCTTCGTCCGTGCCTCGATCAAACTCGGTCAGGATCGTGGCTAAACTTATAATCAGAAAAAGCGAGACAACCAGACTCGAAATCGTGAGCAGGGTACGTCTTTTGTTCCGCAGCACATTCCTAAAAATCAGCTTTGCATACTTCATACGCAGTTCACCTTTTAGCCACAAAGAAGCACAAAATGGCTTCGCGAAAAATTTTGTGCATTTTGTGCCTTCTCGTGGCCATAAACAAGTTGTTATGTTTCGCAATTGCGCTGACATTTCCGAAACATAGCGGTCTTTCCGGGTGAAATAATATCAATCTTGAACGAATACGCCTTCTTGATTGTTGCGAAGTTGACTGGTCATGTGGGTTAAAGTCGAGCAAGCGACCGGGCGATATTACTGCGCGCCCGGGCCTCACACTTAGTTTGAAAATACTCAGTGCGATAGATGCTCGGCCGGTTAGCAAACTCCTGCAGTATTCTTCGCCGGCCTTCTCGATACAAAGGTTTGGGTACAAAGGAATACTCTTCGCGAACCTGGGCCTCGTATTCGTCAAAGCGTGTTTCGTCCGCACCGAGAATGGCAAGATCGATGTCCACTAAGATCGCCGCATCTGGACCAACAGGAACCGTATTATGCTTCGTCACCATGACGAGTTGGTAGATGCGGCTCGCTTGATGGTCCGGTAGACCAGCAGCAAGTGCGCTGTCGCACGCCCACTCTGCGCTCCGCTCTTCGTTATCTGATCTCGTTGTATTGTAGACGGCGTCGTGGAACCAGAGCGCCAACTCGATCTCACCGGCTCTTTCAGCAAACGACCGCACGCTTTCCAAATGCGCAAAGCACTCGTTCAAGTGCTGCATCGTGTGATACTTGCGATGCGAGTCCGAATAACAGTTGACGAGCTGGCTAAACAACTCCTCGTCCGCATCTGACGCGCCAAGCTGGCGCCACATAGATTGCCAGCGAGCCAGCGACATCATGCTCCTTATCTGATTGAGACTGTTAAAGTGTAGTTTGTCGCGCTCCGGGCAGTGTTGACGATGGAGAGCAAATGATCGCCTCCCGACATCTCTAAACTGAAATTCTTACCGCTTGCGCTTCCAGCATTGACGATCACAGCGCCGTTACGCGATGTAATTTCGATTGACATCACCTGGCCGGCTCGTCCATTGATGACATATTCCGTATAACCATTCGCCGCTATTCTCCCGCGCACCGTCGCTGAACTGGTTCCGCGTCGAAAGCTAATTCGTCTTTGCGCTAACAGATCCGAACCGGACAAGATCATTATTAGAACTAATGCGACAATTTGCGCACCCGTTTTTCTATGCATTCAAGTCACCTTCCTTTCTCCGGCTGAGCCATAGTAGTGCGGCGCCAAAACACACACATGCTAACGGATCGGCCACTGTCCACCATAAAGGCATGCCCGAAGTGTAATCAATTAAAAAGAAGACTGGGCCAGCCACCAGAAATGCGATGCCATTGAGTAGTACCAGCAGGCGAAACCGCTCTACGTTCGAGGCTATAACCCACAAAGATATTCCATGAACCCCGTAAGTGTAGGACGCCTGGCGGATCATGAACATGATGAGTGGTCCACCCGGCATTTCGCCAAGGCCCAGCCATGTGTGCGAGGTCTCCATCCACGAGCGCGGCATCACCACGGCTATAAATGCGAGTATTTCAACTAAACCTGCCAACCGCAACAACCATACCTGGAGACGTTGACGATCCATAGGGAACATTCCGCACAGTGAGCGTGCAAAGAGTACCGGACTCGGCCCAGTTTTCCAATGCGGATTTCGGTGAGGAGTTCAGGTCGTATTCAAAACCAGGCCAACCGCAGCGGTGAATCGCTCCCACGATTCAGTCTCGATATTTAACTGCTTACGCCCGGCGGCGGTCAGTTTGTAGAACTTTGCTCGGCGGTTATTTTCTGAAGCTCCCCATTCGGAGCTGATCCAGCCCTGTGCCTCCAGCCGGTGAAGCGCGGGGTAAAGTGATCCTTGTCCGACGCGGAGCGCGTCATTTGAGACCTGCTGAATTCGTTGCGCGATGTCCCAACCGTGAGTAGGACCAGACTGCAACGTCTTCAACACAAGGAGATCGAGTGTCCTGCAATAGCTCCGTTTGCGTTTGCTTCCTGGTCTCCGTTGGCGTTCGACAGGGGCGGAGTCTAGCGTCTTGATTTGTCGAATGTCACATGAGCCCTGCGAAAGCTGGGCTTAAGCATGAAGCCTGGGCACATCTTAGCCTGCGAAGCAGGCGTGAGCATTTAGCCTGGGGTGCAATCAAAAACGAGCATGCGAGCCCGCGAAGCCGGGCGAGAGCCGTCTACATTCCCGCTGTCGCCCGCTCCGCGGGCTCATCATGTTGTTTCTACATTATTCCTGGGGTTTGCACCCCAGGCTATATGCTCACGCCTACTTCGCAGGCTAAGATGCGTCCCAGGCTATATGTTCACGCCTGCTTCGCAGGCTAAGAGTTGACTAGCGCCGATCAGGTAATCGCAGCGGTGTGTCGACATTCACGCGGCACGGATCGCTACCTGCACCAGACTTTCTACGTGCAGCAGGAGACAAGGTCCGTTCGTCTAGTTTTGCAAGTCCGCACTCGTCATCCGCGAGACGACGCTGTAGCGTTTGGATTTCCGAACGCAAAACAGCAAGGTCGTCCTGGCTGACACCTCGCGAAGTGGCGCCTGCGATTCGCGACTGCTGTTCGAGAGTACGTAAACCCGTCTCAATTGAAAACAACCGCTGTTCCAACTGCGTAAGGCGGTTTTCCAAACGAATAACGTCCTGTTGCGGAGTTGGACCATTGGATGTGTGCGCAGCTGAAGAAATTTTGAAAACAGTTATCACACCCAAACCTACAGCAAACACCAATAACACCGCCCGCCAATAGTTGCGACTCTCGTATTGCATGAACTCACCTCTTTAAACCTGGAATGCCACGAGGTTAGCACAATCCAGCGCTCGCCTCACTTACAACTATTGGGTCAGTAATGAAGTGAGGCACCGATAATAAAAGACTAGGCAGCCGCGCCAGCTTTCTCTTTCAAATCCGCCGGCGAAAACCTCACGCGGCAAATACGCCTATTCTCGACTTCTTCGATCTCGAAGATGCCGCCGTCGTAGCTGAGCTGCTCACCGGGATGCAACACGCGCCCAGCGTGGTCCATGAGAAAGCCTGCAATGGTGGTGTAGCGGCCGTCGTCAGGCAGGTCCAACTTAAGGTGGCGGTTCGCATCACGCACCGAGAGCATCCCGTCCAAAATATACGCGTCGCCTTCTTTCCGAATCTGCTCGCGAACTTCCTCGTCATACTCGTCATTGATTTCGCCGACGATCTCTTCGAGTAGATCCTCGAGCGTGAGAATGCCCTCTAATCCACCGTGCTCATCAATCACAAACGCGAAGTGGACCCGCGATGACTGCATCTTGCGTAACGCTTCACCGAGTGACGCCGTTGCAGGCATGAATAGTGGTGGCCGCAGAAGGCTGCGCAGATCGAACCTATCGCCGCTGATCCGGCCCATGTCTACGTCTTTTCTAAACAGCAGTCCCAATATGTCGTCCAGTCGCTCGCCGTAAACGGGCAGGCGCGAGTATCCGGAGTTGAGAAATAAAGCTCTCGCCTCTTTTACTGTTGCCGTAACGGGAAGTGCCTGCACTTGCATGCGCGGCACCATCGCTTCTCGCACTTCCGCTTCAGAAAATTCGAAAACGCGGTGGATCAACTGTTGTTCTTCAGGGTTAAGATGTCCGCTTTGTCGAGAGACGTCCACGAGACGGCGAAGCTCGTCTTCGGTGTAGACCGCCGCATGGTCCTTGCTCGGATGAAGTCCGAAGAGACGTACTACTCGGGTACCGGACCAGTCGAGCAAGCGTATGGGCCAGCGGAAGACTTTGTAGAACGCCTGCATGGGCCACGAGATCGCGAGTGCGACTCCTTCCGCTCGCTCTAATGCGAGAGTTTTGGGCGCGAGTTCGCCAAGGACGATGTGCAGGAAAGTTATGATCGAGAATGCAACCGCGAACGAGATGCTGTGCAAAGTAATTTCAGACACGCGGCCCTGAAGTGGCGCTTCGAGTAAACGCGCAAAGACTGGCTCTCCGATCCAGCCGAGCGCAAGCGAAGCCATGGTGATACCGAGCTGCGTAGCGGAAATGTAACCATTCAAATCGTTGAGCAGCTCGAGCAACCGGCGGGCCCGGCGACTTCCGGCTTCAGCCAACATTTCGATTCGTGAGCGCCGCACTCCCACCAGTGCAAACTCCGAGGCGACAAAGAAACCGTTGGCAAATACAAGGAAAAATACGATGACTATATAAATAAACGTAAGCATCGAGCAGCGTTTATTATACAAAGCCAAAGACAAATAGCACGAATGACCTCTCAACATTTGTGCTTTTTGTGCTTTCTCGTGGCTTAATTTGCCTCGCTGTACTTCAGTTTGTTATAAAGATTGCTGTTTTCAAAAGGGGAGTAGATCGCCCGCTCTTTTGGGACCCTGAGTCGTCAACACGGCGCGAACGGTTTGCGCCCGGCTCAACGGGGTGAGTCCAAATACTCAATGATCAAGACCTTTTGCCGCGTGCGCGCGCAAAAGGTCTTTTTTCGTTGCGCGATGGCATAACTGTGGTTGTGTTCGCGAGTGAAAGGACATTGAGTATATGGACGTATTGTTTCCCTTTTCCGAGTACTGGTGGTTCTACCTGAGTTTCGTCGGCCTCGTACTCGTTCTCCTCGCTCTGGATCTCGGAGTCTTCCATCGCAAAGCTCATACTGTAAGCTTCCGCGAGGCCGCGACATGGACCGTCGTTTGGATATCCCTCGCGCTTCTTTTCAATCTGTTGCTCTACCAGTACGCGCTGTGGAAGTTTCCACAAGACGCGCGGCTGATGGCGATCCCCGGTTTCGATCCAAACGCCGCGGCGTGGCGCGTCTCACTCGAATACTTCACTGGCTACCTGATCGAGAAAGCACTGTCCGTCGACAACATCTTCGTGTTCGTGATGGTCTTTAGTTACTTCGGCATCAGTTCGAAGTACCAGCATCGCGTGCTCTTTTACGGCATCCTCGGTGCACTCGTCTTTCGCGCTATCTTCGTCGCACTCGGCGCGGCGTTGATGCAATATCACTGGGTGGTTCTCTTCTTTGGTGGTTTTTTGATCTTCACCGGTTTGAAGATCTGTTTTGCAAAGCACCAGTCGGTCGATCCCGAGAAGAACCTGTTGATTCGACTGCTGCGCCGCGTGCTTCCGGTTTCAAACGAACTACAGGGCAGTCACTTCTTCACGCGTCTCGATGGCAGACTTTATGCGACGCCGTTGCTGGTTGCACTCGTTTTCCTCGAGGCGACGGACATTGTTTTCGCAGTCAACTCAGTACCGGCGATCTTCGCCATCACAAGTGAGCCGCTGATAGTTTTTACATCAAACATCTTTGCGATTCTCGGGTTGCGCGCGTTGTATTTCATGCTGGCAGGAGCTGTAGATAAGTTCCACTTACTTCAGTACGGTCTCGGGATCGTGCTTGTGTTTGTGGG
This sequence comes from uncultured Acidobacteriota bacterium, assembly GCA_963826255.1. Lineage (GTDB taxonomy): Bacteria > Acidobacteriota > Blastocatellia > Pyrinomonadales > Pyrinomonadaceae > PSRF01. The sequence goes on along the minus strand of CAWGWK010000002.1, from coordinate 677,613 downwards.
ATTGAAGATGGTGTGGTTGAACGATCTGTTTGGCGGAAAGTTTCCGATTAAGACCTCGCTGGGCGTGATTGGATTCGTGATCGCAATGTCGATTGCGCTATCGCTTCTCTTCCCGAAACGTCATCAACCAGCGGACGCAACCCACTCTGCTTAAGAAGATGTGGAACTTTCTTTCCCTGAATCTGTAATATGTTTATCCGATGAATACCTGTCGCATCGCACTTGCAAACATCCGATTCCCGGCCACTCCCGAGGAGTCGATCACTTTGGCAGAACAAGCCATTGCAGAAGCGTCACTCGGGCGCGCGGACATCATCTGCTTTCCCGAGTGCTTCGTTCCCGGTTATCGAGGGATGGGGAAGCAGGTGCCGCCGCCGGACGAAGCGTTCCTGCAACGCGCTTGGTCCAATATTGCGGCTGCGGCTGCGAAGGCGAATGTTGTGGTTATCCTGGGAACTGAACGCATCGTCGATAACGCCGTGATACCCACAGCACTGGTGATCAACCGCGACGGAACGATCGCCGGTTTTCAAGACAAGGTCCAACTCGACCCCACCGAAGACACTATCTATTCGCCAGGTTCCGGCCGTCAGGTTTTCGAAACCGATGGGTTTAAGTTTGGAGTGGTGATCTGCCATGAAGGATGGCGGTACCCGGAAACTGTTCGTTGGGCGGTCCGAAATGGCGCTCACATCGTGTTCCATCCTCATCTTCACGAAGCGGGACCCGGAAGTTATGCGCCTTCGAGTTTCGGCGATCCGGCGAACTCATTCCACGAGAAGGCTGCCCTATGTCGCGCCGCCGAGAACACTTGCTATTTCGCAACAGTCAACTGTGCCAGTGCCGGTTCACCCACCACTTCAGCAGTGGTGCGCCCCGACGGAACATTACTCAACTACCAACCATACGGCGAAGAAGGATTACTGGTCGCCGATATCGACATCTCAACAGCAACCGGCCTGCTCTCCGCGCGTTACAAGCCTACTTAGGTGATATTTCTCGCCGCAGGAAGAACAACAAATCGGTTGAAGGTGGATCGATGCCGAGCTGGCGAATCATCCCTACGACTTGCCCGCGATGCAGTGTTGCGTGATTGGCGACGTGCTGCATCTGATCGACGAGGGGCATCGAGCTGGGATCGCCGCTGAGAAGCTTGAAGGCCAGGTCGGTAGCGAGTCGATCTTCATCAAGTTGCGAAACAAACTGCGTGCGGCGGTCAATCACGTCACGCCAACGTTCGTTCAGCACTCCAAGATCCGCACACGAATCTGTTGTCCACAGCAACCATGCTTCATTTCTACCCGGTGACCGGCCATTCCACCTTTCCAACCAGAGCCATTCTGCGCCGGCCATGTGTAAGAGCGTTCCAAAAATGGATCTGTGGCTGATAGTAAAATCGCGCCGAAGATCGTCATCCGACAACTTCGCCGCCGCCTCCATCGCGAGGCCATTCGCCCATTCCGTGTAAACAAATAAACGTTTGACGTCCGCTAGATTCATGTTCGTTAAGCCACAAAGAAGCACAAAAGCACAAAAGACTTTCAAAACTTTGTGCGTTTTTGTGCCTTCTTGTGGCCGTTCTCCCTCACTGCAAATCCAACAACCAAATGTCGCTTTCGTTCGCGGAATTTATCACACCTTACAGAAACCAAGAGGCCAGGAGACCGATACTGGCTGCGAAAATTGCAGCAGTAGTGATCCAGCCCAGGATGTTCAATCCTAAACTGTTGGTGCGTGCACCCATGATCTTGCGGTTGTTGGTCATCAACATGATCAGCAACAGCAAGGGCGGGGTTGAGAAGCCTTGAACGATGCCGGAAAAGACGAGTGCCTTCATCGGGTTGAATCCCAGGAAGTTCATTCCCATTGCGAGCACTGTAAAGACCCCGATCGTTGCATAGAATTTCTTCGCTTCCGAGGGCTTAGCGTGCAAGCTATGCTTCCACCCCACGACCTGGCATAGATCGTAAGCCGCTCCGGTCGTCATGATCGGCACTGCCAAAAAGCCTACGCCGATCACGCCTAGAGCGAAGAGTATAGTCGCGGCATCACCGGCTAACGGTCTGAGCGCTTCGGCCGCCTCTGCCGCTGTGTTGATTTCCCTCGTGCCGGCTTTGAAGAGTGTTGAAGCGGTTGAGAGGATGATGAAGTACATCACGAGGTTAGAGAAGAACATGCCTGAGACGACGTCTGCCCTGGTCTCTTTCAACTCCCGTTTCGTCGCGCCCTTGCGCTGGTGCAACCGGCGCCGGCCCATCGCGATCTCTTCTTCAACTTCCTGATTCGATTGCCAGGTGTAGAGATAAGCTGACAACGTTGTACCAACGACCGCGACCAGCAGTGAAAGAAACTCCGCATCGAAGCGGATGGTTGGGATCAATGTACCCTTGATCACCTCAGCCAGATGGGGCTTGGCGAGGATCGCTGCGCCAACATAAGCGAGCAGTGTCAACGCAAGCCACCGGAAGATGTTGCGGATCAACTCGTATGACCCCCAAACCTGTAAGGCAAAAATAGAAACCGTGACTGGAATGATGATGAAGGGCAGTGGTACTGGTATCAATAATGAGATAGCGGCGGCCATGCCTCCGATGTCAGCACCGGCTTCGATGGTGTTTACGATGAGCATGCCGACGAGCGCTGGATAGAGTATCCAACGAGGATAGTTGTCTTTAATTACATGAAAGAGTCCTTTGCCTGAAACCTGACCGAGCTTCGCCGCGAGGTAAACGACGGCGCACATCATTGGAAATGTGACGGGGGCAGTCCAAAGAAATGAAGGACCGATCGCGGCTCCGGCACTGGCGTAAGTTCCGATCGCCGCAGGATCGTCGTCTGCCGCGCCTGTGATCAGGCCGAGCCCAAGCGTTCTCAGCATCCGCCGGCCACGCGACGGTGAGGGTTTTTCTTCACGTGGCTTGCCCTCTGCCACATCACTGCTCTCCCCCGACGGAGAGCGTTCTAGGGTAGCCACGATTTGAAATCCCCCCTGGCTCGTTCTCGCCTTTGCCTCAAAGCCTTCAGCCACAAAGAAGCACAAAAGGCACAATAGATTTCGCTAAATGTTTTGCGCTTTTTGTGCTCCTTGTTTGGCGAGATTCTATTAACCGTTGACCGTTTTGTGTCGATAGCCCCGGCGTACTGTGCTAGCATGCGGCCCGAACGCTCTTAGTTAACTGCTGTTCACCGCACCATCAGCGCCACCCCAGGGAGAGGTATATCGTGAATAAATGGATCGCGCTCTTTCTCTGCTTACTGCTCAACACAAATACTGCAACCGCTAGTCAAGCGACTTTGCTGCCCGACTCTGTCATCGCAGCCCTGTCGCAGGAGCTCTCAGGAGAAACGGCCAAGAGCAATCTCGAATACATTGCCCGCTACCATCGAATGCGCGGCTCGCGTGGATTTCGTTCCGCTGCCGAGCACATCGTCAAACGGCTTCGCGAGTATGGAATAACCGACGCGCAGATCGAACAGTTCCCTGCCGATGGCAAGCTCTTCTACGGCACTCAAAAATCGCGACCACCGTGGGATGCAGAATTCGCCGAACTGTGGGAACTGCGTGAAACAAACGGAAGTTGGACCAGGCAGGCGCGGCTGGCGAGTTGGGACGCTATGCCGATCACTTTGGCGCAGGACAGCGAAAGCGGAGAAGCAACAGCGGAACTAATCGACGTCAACAACGGCACGTCTGAAAGCGACTACGCGGGCAAAGAAGTGCGCGGAAAAATCGTACTGGCGGCGGCACAACCAGGCGCAGTTTCACCTTTGGCAGTCGAACGCTTTGGCGCAGCAGGGATCGTCAGTTACGCACAGAACCAACGGAGCGCGTGGTGGGGTGAGAATGAAAACCTCGTGCGCTGGGGACACCTCGATACGTTCGCAGCAAAACCCGCCTTCGCTTTTATGGTCTCTCTTAAGCAGGCGCGCAACTTTCAAACGCGTCTGGCTCGCGGAGAGAAGGTTCGACTGCATGCAATCGTCCGCGCGGGAAAACATCCAGGTCCTACGATGTCGCCATGGCAACAATCCCGGGAGCAGATGCAAACCTGCGCAACGAAGAGATCGCTTTCAGTTGTCATCTCGATCACCAGCGTCCGGGCGCAAATGACAACGCGAGCGGAAGCGTCACGATCCTCGAAGTAGCTCACACTTTGAACAAGCTGATCAACGAAGGAAAGATTGCCCGGCCTGCACGGACGATTCGTTTTATCTGGCCACCCGAAATCGAAGGTACCATCGCACTGCTAAACGCGCGGCCTGAGATTGCCTCACGCATCAAGGCCGTGATTCATATGGACATGGTCGGTGGCGGTCCTGAGACGAAGGCGATTTTTCATGTCACTCGTGGTCCAGCGAGCTTGCCGTCGTTTGTAAACGATGTTGCCGAACATTTTGGAGAGTTTGTTAACGATCAGTCAGCGCAGTTTGCCGGAGGAGCAAGTGTTCCCTTTCCGATGTTTGCGCCGGAGGGTGGGAAGGAAGCCTTGCAGGCCGAGAGGGCTGAATTTTCACTGGGCAGCGATCATCAGGTCTACACGGATAGTTCGTTTGGAATCCCGGCGATTTACCTGAACGACTGGCCCGACCGGTACATTCATACCAACCTGGACACGCCCGCGAACGTTGATCCGACAAAACTGAAGCGCGCTGCTTTTATCGGTGCGGCGAGCGCATATTTTTTGGCAAACGTTAAGACCGAAAATGCGACTTCAATTCTCAGACTACTTCAATCGCATAGCTTGCGACGCACTTCAATAATGATCGCGCGACGCAACGCGCTGTCGGCAGATGAGGCTGCGAACCTGACGCGCTTTCACGTCGGGCAGGAACGTGCGCTGATTGAATCGATGGAACGGTTCTTTCGCATTCCGCCAACTACGCGTGCTGACGCAGAGGCGTTTCTGACGAGCCTGGAAAAACTCTACGGCGGAGTTAAGCCTGCTCCGGCGCCGCAGGGGAACCGTTTAATCTTTCGGCGCAATCCGAAACTCAAAGGGCCGCTGTCGGCATTTGGCTATGATTACTTCACCGATCATTATGGCGCTGACCGTGAGAGGGCGCTGCGACTGCCACGGTATCAAGGACTACGCGGAACCGGGGGTGAGTATGCTTATGAAGTTCTCAATCTCGTCAACGGCGCACGCACCGCTCAGGAGATTCGTGACGTTGTTTCAGCGACGTATGGTCCAATTCCGCTGGAGTTAGTGGTTGAGTATCTCCGTGCACTGGAATCAATCAAGGTCATTGAAAGAACGAAGTAAGTTTCCCGCAAAGGCGCAAGTAAACCTTGCGTTCACGATCTCTCTTTGCGCCTTTGCGGCTTTGCGGGAAAATTTCTTGTAAGGAGCGTAGAAATGAAATCTCGTGTGATCTGTCTCGCGCTTTTGTTAATGAGTATTGCCGCCACCGCTAAGGCGCAGCGGCCGGTGAAAATCTACATCTCCGCAGACATGGAGGGCGTGGTCGGCGTTGTAACCAACGAGCAACTCGGTCCTCAAGGCTTCGAGTATGCACGTTTCCGAGAATTCATGACGAACGAAGTCAACGCCGCGATTGAGGCGGCGGTTGAAGCCGGTGCAACCGAAATCGTCGTCAGCGATTCACACGGCAACGGACAAAACCTGCTGATTGAGAAACTGCCCACCAATGTGTTGGTCATTCGCGCATGGCCCAGGCCACTCATGATGATGCAAGGCATAGACGAGACCTTCGCGGGCGCTATCTTCATCGGTTATCACACGGCGACAACGAACTCTCAAGGCGTACGTGCACACACAATCTCCAGCGCCAGGCTCGCCGATGTTCGCTTGAAAGGTGTGTCTGTTGGCGAGGCCGGCCTCAATGCTGCTATCGCCGGTCATTTCAACGTTCCGGTGATAATGGTTTCGGGCGATGACGCAGTGGTGAAAGAAACACAGGCGCTGCTGGGCGACGTAGAAGGAGCGGTAGTAAAGTGGGCGTCAGGTTTTCACTCGGCGAAGACCTTAGTGCCCGCAGCCAGCTACGTGTTGATCCGTGAGAAGGTCAAAAGAGCTATGGGCCGCATCAAAGACTTCAAGCCTTATAAACTCGCGGCGCCAATTCAACTGGACGTGCGCTTCAAGAATTACCGGCCTTCTGAAGTACTGAGCTACTTGAGCATCGTAGAACGCACGGACGCGCATAGCATCAGATTTACCGGCAAAGATATGATCGAGATTTCGAAGTTCCTCGAGTTTATCGTGACGTACGAGCCTGCATTGGAGCCTTAGCCTCACAGCGGTTTACGCCAAGCCACAAAAAAGCACAAAATGCACAAAACGGCTTACCCGAGTTCTTGTGCTTTTTGTGCCTCTTTGTGGCCTACTTCGAATCCAGTGGCAATCCGGCCCCAACCCAGGCGTCGTATCCACCGTACAGCGGATGCACGTTTTTCCAACCACGATCCGCGAGGTCTTGCGCCACCCGGGCGCTTGATCCTTCGTGCGGTCAAGTGCAGTACGTGATAACAGCGCGGTCCCTCGGGATTTCATTCACGTGTGCCGCGAGTTCGTCACCGGGCACTCGGATAGCGTGCGGTAGTTTCTGATCGGCCTCCGCCCACGCCTTCGGATTTCGCGTGTCAACAAACGCGAACTCCTCACCACGTTCCATCCGTTCTCTCACTTCATCGACTGTGATTCTGGTTGCTTCCATTTGTCACCTCCGTGATTCGTTCAAGACACAAAAAAGCACTAAAAGCACAAATGACCTTAGCCGAAATTTGTGCTTTTTGTGCTTTTTTGTGGCTTCAAAGTTTTTGAGGTGGCGGTTCGGCGATCACCGAACTGCCACCTCGTTTAATAAGCACTCCAATCCGATTACGCGGCGGTGAGGCGTAGCGGTAGAGACTTCAACGACCGGAACTCCAGATTCGAATTCCAAACCGGCTCGCCCGCTAACTCGATCTTCGAATACCGTTTGAACAACGCCGCAAAAAACCACGCGATTTCAAGCGCGGCGATGTGCCGCCCGAGACACGAATGTATTCCGGCCCCGAACGACAGATGCTGCGCGCTGTTTTTCCGATCGAGATCGAACTTGTTCGGCTCTTCAAACACTCTCGGATCGCGATTCGCCGATGCAAGGAACGGAACAATCGCCTGACCTTTCTCAATCCGAGTGCCATTGATGTTGAACGACTCGGCTGCCAGTCGCCACGTGAACTGATTCGAAGCGTTGTAACGAAACACTTCGTTTGCCGCATTCGCAGCGCATGCGGGATCCTCACGGAAGCGTTTGATCTGATCTGGGTTGGTGGCAAACGAAAATAGACCGCTGCTCGTTGAGCCGGGCGTTGTCGGCGCAAAGATTGCATTGAACACCAGGACTAATTGGTGAATGGTCTGTTCGAGAGTCGAATCAGTATTAGTCTCCTGAGATGCAGCCAAACGCCCGATGACCGTGTCGGGCAAAACTTTACCGCGTTTACCCTGCACGAGCTCCAACCCATACGTATGCAGGTCCTCGAGACGTTCCAACATGAAATCGAGAGCGAGAGGCTGCTCCCGCGGACCAGACCAATACGTCATAATGTCGTTCACTCGCGGCACAATAAACTCCAGATCTTCCTCAGGCACGCCGAACGCGCGCACCCCGGCATTTACTGGAAGTTTGAGCGCGAAATCTGTTACGCCGTCAATCTCCGTCTTACCTTCCGGGATGGTAGCGACCAGATCATTGGCAACTTCCTCAATCAGTTTGCTGTAATGTTCGTGAGCTTCATGAGTAAAGCCCGGGCGGGTCGCCTTACGTAGTGAATCATGCACCGGCGGGTCCGTCCACATCATCACGTTCTTCGTGAAGCGATGATAGATACTGTCAGGCGGTAGCTCGTGGCCCGGGAATTTCACCCCCAGGACTACCTCCATGCGTTCTGCCTTGAGGCGCGGATCGTTCAGCGCGCTGAAGCAGTCGGCATGTCGCATGAGGGCCCATGCCTTGAGGCCTTCGCACCAATGTATCGGCTCCTTCTCGGCCAACTCGGCATATACGGGATAAGGGTTTGGAATGATATTCGGATCGGACAGCGGCGATCCACTGATTGCAGATTCAAAAGCCTCCATTACTTTCATTTGAGTCTCCCTCCTAGGAGTGTTGGTTGGTAAGGGTTCATCCACAGATTACACAGATGAGCTCTGTCATCGGTGTGATCTGTGGATAAGTTGTAGTTGTTTGGGAAAGGTGGTTAAGCGAGATTAACTGACGCGGCGAGCTGGACCACTTCGTGAATTGCTCGCACTTCACTGACCATTTGCTCGTATTGTTCGAGTGTTAAGGCCTGCGCTCCATCGGAAAGAGCGCGCTCAGGTTGATCGTGAACTTCGATGATCAAGCCGTCAGCACCAACTGCGATACCCGCACGCGCGAGTGGGATGACCATGAAGTTCCTGCCGGTTCCGTGTGAAGGATCGACAGCGACCGGAAGATGAGACAGGTGCGCCGCTGCCGGAACAGCCGCAAGGTCCAACGTGTTTCGCGAGTGGTCTGCAAACGTGCGAATGCCTCGTTCGCAAAGCACGACCTGATAGTTACCTTCCGACATGATGTATTCGGCCGCGAGTAACCATTCGTCGAGCGTCGCCGATAGTCCACGTTTGAGCAGCACCGGCAGATGAGACTTACCGGCACGTCGCAACAACGAGAAGTTCTGCATGTTGCGAGCGCCGATCTGGATCATGTCACCATATCGCTCGACCAGGTCTACACCACTTTCATCGAGTGCTTCCGTGACGATCTTCAATCCGTAGGTCTCGCGAATCTCCGCCAGTATCTTCAAACCGTCCTCACCGAGACCCTGGAACGCATACGGCGAAGTGCGCGGCTTGAATGCGCCACCGCGAAAGAACCGCGCCCCGCTGCGGCGCACCGCGCTTGCTATGGCAAAAGCCTGTGCTCGACTCTCGATCGCACATGGACCAGCGATGATCGCCAACTCGTCACCGCCGATCGTCGCATCACCTACACGAACAATTGTTTTTTCCGGACGGAGATCAAGCGTCACTAGCTTGTAAGGCTTGGTTACGCTCACCGCCTCGAGCACGCCGGGCAGGTTTTCGAAATGCGAGGGATCGACGGCCGTCTGATTGCCGGTAATCGCGATGCCCATGCGCGTGACGCCGGGCATCGGATGGCCCTTGTAACCAAGGTGGTCTATAACATCAAGGACGCCGTCGATTTCGCGATCGGTTGCGTCCGCTTTCATTACTATCAGCATGGTATACCTCGTTCTGTGCTTTCTGCTTCTTGTGGCTTTATGCAAGCGCCGCGGCGGGTGCGTGCGCTGAAATTACGACGGGTTGATCGAGAACAATTTTGCCGTAATCCAATTTAATCATTCGATCGGCAACGTAATAGTATTTGTCATCGTGGCTGATGACGATGACTGTCTTGCCGCGCGCCTTCAACGCCGGCAAGAGATCGAGATAGAAGACCTGTTTGAAGTAAGGATCCTGATCCGCGGCCCATTCGTCGAAGACATAAAGCGGACGATCTTCAAGATAAGCAGTGAGCAGTGCGAGGCGTTTGCGTTGTCCCTGCGAGAGATCAGTGGTTGAGAGCTGCCCATCAGTTACTTTCACTTTATGATTCAACTGAAGTTGTCGCAGGTATTCGCGTGCTTTATCGTCGAGTTGGGCCGTCTCCAGTCCCAGCAAGCTCTCAAACAGGTGGAAGTCAGAAAAGACAACAGAAAAATGCTGGCGATATGCATCGCGATTTTCATCAGTAACAGGCTCGTTATCCAAAAGGATCTCGCCTGACTCAGGCGGATAGAGTCCGGTCAGCAGCTTGACCAGCGTAGTCTTCCCACTGCCGTTTCCACCGGCGATAAACACGAGCTCACCGGGCGTAAACTTTAAGTCCACGCCACCCAGCACGAAATTATCGTCCTCCGCTTCGCGATGATATGAATGCGTCACTCCCTTCATCTCGAGACGATGCCAGCTCGCAGCCGGCGGCTTGACTCTCAACGACTCTTTCGATTTCGCTGCGAGCGATAGACCAAGCTTCTCCAATTTCTGCAAAGCCACACTCGCACGCCCGACAGCCGGTACAGAATTCATCAGGAGCTGAAAAGAACTCATCAGATAGAGCAGAGTGAGACTGTATCCGGCGAGAACGAGTGTGTTCGTTGGCTTCCATGCAGGAATGGCGAAAACGATCAGACCTATTACGATGAAAACCAGGAGTTGTCCCCACGTCGCGGCAACACTGAAGATTCCCATCGCGCGCAGGTTATGGCTTTGAAAAGCTGTTGCAGCCGGCTCGAGTTCGCGACCGAAGAATGCTTCGCGGCGCTCGCGATGAAGTTTGAGCTCTTTGTTTCCGGAGATCAGCGAGCGAAAGTTTCCATAGAGTTCATCGTTTGTTTCGCGAGCGCGTCGCAGATGGCCCACCGCTCGCAATACCGGCAATTGGTAAGTCACGATTCCGAGCGTGACGAGGCTGAGTAACATCAGCAGCAAGCCAAACGACAACCAACCCAGATAGACAAGGCCGGCGACAACGACGGCTATGTTTATAAAGAGGATGGGAAGCGCAACTAACGCGTTTGTGATGACCGGAACATCTTCGGTAAGTGCGGCAAGCAGACGATGCGAGCCCAACTCTTCCAGATAACGCAACGGCGCGGCGAGGATCTGTCGACTCAAACGCAAACGAAGATCCAACAGCGCCTTCTGGCCCATTCTAGCCAGCAGCAGCTCAGACAAGAGTCTTGTCAGCGGCAGTATCAAACATAAAGCGATGAAACTCTTGAACAGGAAAGCTGACGGAGCTTCAGCGTTTTTCAACGCGCTGTTGATAACGGCGATGAATGCCGCGTTACACACGCCGCTTAGTATTCCAATAAACAACGCTATCAGGACGATGCGACGGGAATAGTTGAAAAGGAAGAGAAAGATTGTCATAGCAAAGACCGGAGACTCAGAAGACAAACGATTTCGCCACGAGGGTCGAATCGTTGAAGGGATACGTTGACGGGATGAGACCCGCGGGCCTTGGCGGCGGTGGTTTGTCAGCCAGTGTCGGCAGCCCGTAGCTTTGGTCCACCACTCTGAGCTTGAGAGGCTGTTGCGTTTTGAGATCCATCGCGAGCTCGATACCTTCGGCCGGTAAAGCTTGATAACGTAGGTTCCACCCGCTCCTGCTTCTGCCCGCAGGAACGGAATCAACCTTTCTTCCATTCACTGCAAACGCCTGAACCTCTGCTTCCGAGTCAATGTAGATCGCAACCACCGGCGCTTCTCGCGGTGATTTGACGCACAGGACCACAGACCGCACTCCGTTCCCACTCTTGTCGTCCACCATGGTGAGCTGCGGGGCGGCGAGCGGTAGCGACTCGGTTTGGACCATCGCGAAACGCCTGTCGTTCTTCGCTCCAAAGAAGTCCGGCAGAACTCCGAACGAAGGTTTGTTGGGCCCGCCGAGAATAAATTTCGCTTTCCATTCGTCGGGGCGGCTATCGGGTGTCGCCCAAACGGAGGTTTGTGTCTCGGCATTAAAGCCATAAAACAACGTGTTGAGTCGCGGCTGTTGCGCGTCATAGTTCGACGCAAATATTCCCGCGCCCAAAAACCCAACAGCGATTACTAACATTGCCGCGGGCATTAACCACTTGCGCGGAGTAGCGATCAATTTGAGCTGCGGCAGCAACAAGCCGATCAATAAAATCAAGATGGCGATCACGCCGCCGGCAAGTCTTAAAGTAAGGCCCACGTATGTTTGGTAGATGAGTGGAATGAGTAAAACCATTCCCGGAACTGCGCAGAGAAATAACAACACCAGGAACTGTGTCGACTTCACATCCGGCTGTTTCGCCAGCAGCAGGTAAGCCAGGGGTGGGAGATTGAACAACAGCAACCACGCCGGCAGATAACTTGCTCCGGGCAATAACAGGCTGGCCAGCCAGAGAAGGATCAACCAGAGAAGCAGCGCACCCGCCGTTAGATTTTCGATCGTCGTTCTCTTGCCGAAGAAAATGTAAAGCGCCGACGTGATCGCCAGCGCTAAAGCTACAAAGCTGACGAAGAAAAGATCGCTTTCGTAGGCTTCGCCCTGGCCTCTAACTCCGGCAACGTCCTGAAATCTCAGCACGAGATCCCAAAGTAGTTTCACGGCTAATGACGCAACGATTAAACTGGCCAGCAGGGCTACAAATCCCCAAACCAGTCCGGAGATCCGCAAACGTTTTTTGCGCAAGCCGAAAATCAGCAGAGCGACAAACGCGATCGTCGTAACAATCGCTAACGGCAGAATCACCGCGGCCGAATAACGCACCATGGTTAATCCAAGCAGATCAAAGTAGACCGCGTTACGAGCTCGTGTTTGCTGTAAGTTGAGATTTCCAAAATGACGCGTGAGGGCCAACGCCGTCGCGCCGTGATGTTGCACACTGCGCTGGTCTATCGCGGCGATGGTGTCAAGCGCTGTGTGGTAATGCGTAATGCCGTCGATGTACGCAAAGTTCAGCCCCGGCACAGACTTCTTGAAGACCGTGAAGTCTGTGTCGTTGGGTAGCAGCCGGTAGATTTCGTAGGCGAGCGAATGCGCCACCGGCCGTGGCGCACTCGCCGCAAACTCCTTGATCAACCAGCCATTCTGGTTGCTGGTCTCGAACATTATCGATGGCCCATGGTTTCCCCTCGCTTCAAAATTCATCACGAGTCCCACGTCCCTGGCCCATGGATGTTCGTTGGCGAAAGCGTAAGCTCCCAGCAACCCCGCCTCTTCGCCGTCAGTGAAGAGAAAGATCACATCGTTCTTCAAAGCCGCTGAGGATTTGAGCGCCCTTAAACTTTCGAGCATCGCGGCAACCGCAGCCCCATCATCGCTCGCGCCGAAGCCATTCGGTACTGAATCGTAATGTCCGACCAGCATCACGGCCCTTGTGTTTGCGGCGCCTGGCAATCTGGCAATTACATTCTGAACCGTGCCCGCGCGAAACTCGCCCTTCCACGCTGGATTAACTGCTGTCGCAGTTTGCACTTCAGGACGCAGTCCCTGCGCGCTCAGCTCGTTGACAATGTAATCGCGAACGGCAGCGTGCTCCGCTGAACCCATCGGATGTGGTCGTTGACTAATAACCTCCAGGTGTTTCATCGCGCGAGCTGCTGAAAAAACCGGAGGCGGCGAGTTGGCGTCCATCACGGCAGGTGGGTTTTGACGATAAACACTGAACGCCGCAAGCAACGTTAAAAACAGGACCATCGCGATTGCCATGACTGACTCGCGCGCCGGGGAGATGGCCAACGACGGCGCTGCGGATTCGATGATCGTGTTAGCTCGATTCATGGTTACAACTTTCTTTGAATCCATCCAAGATTACGCAGATGTTTATAAATAATCTGTGTAATCTGTGGATTGACTTTTCTTTACGAGGCGGTCTGTTTCCTGACATGCTCTTTGGGGATCACGATGCTGGCCTGGTAGTTAATTGCATTGAGCAGAATCCTCACTCGATCGGTACCCTTGATCTCGCGTTCGAAGATCCCACTCAACTCGCCGAGCAGACCGTTCTTTACTGTGACTCGATCTCCTCGCTTAAGTTCTTCTCCAATTTGAATAAGACCGTCCTCACCAGTTTGCTCCATGATGAATTCGATGATCTTGTCTTCGATCGGCACGGGACCGTTGCCAAAACCGACAACGCGTCTCACACCTCGGGTGAAACAGATTTTCGAGAGCAGAGCGGCGGCATCAAACCGCGCAAAGATATATCGGGGAAACAGAGGCTTCTTTTCGTAGGAAGCTGCTCCCGTAAAAGGATTAAGACGACGCTCTCGAATTTTTGGATTGAACGTTTCTACGTTCCAGGCTCTGAGGTTACTGGTGGCGCGATCTTCTTCCTTTGGATGAGTATGAATCGCATACCAAAGTGCACTACTTCCTGTTGAGACATTAGGCTCGTTCATGGTCTTCCTCCAACACTTCCCACCTGGCGGGAAAAGTATTTCGTGGCTTAAAAGGCGGGCGGCCTCTCTGGGCGAATAGAGCGGCCCGATAGGTTTTATGAGTTGACGCCTCAATGGGAGATTGAGGTCGCTATTTGCACTAAGGGAGACTCAATGCCGGGGCTTTTTGTGGGCTAAGTTTGTGAGCTTAGGTCGGGAGACTTTTTTGTGGTGAGGGATCGTAGAGATACTCGTTTCTGCTGTCAACATTTTCGTTAGGTTCAGAGTTCAGCCTTTAGGCTGCTGTTTTTAGCCTGCGGAGCAGGCGCAAGCATGTAGCTTTTAGCCTGCGGAGCAGGCGCAAGCATGTAGCTTTTTAGCCTGCGGAGCAGGCGCAAGCATGTAGCTTTTAGCCTGCGGAGCAGGCGCGAGCATGTAGCTTTTTAGCCTGCGGAGCAGGCGCAAGCATGTAGCTTTTAGCCTGCGGAGCAGGCGCAAGCATGTAGCTTTTAGCCTGCGGAGCAGGCGCGAGCATGTAGCCTGGGGCGTAAGCCCCAGGAACCGGAAGCAATAGAATTCGAGCCCATGAAATGGGCGGCAGTCGTGGGTGCTACAAATTGTTGGCATGTTTGACGCCTTGGTTCTGTCGCCCGCATTCACGGGCTCAACTTTCTAACAACCGTAACCTCTAGGGTTCCGCTCGCAAAGCCTCGCTCCACCCTAGGCTTTATACTTGCGCCTGCTCCGCAGGCTAAAACGGACGCTTCGGGCAAAGCGTCTTTGAACTCTAAACTGCATCGCGGCTGACACACTGAGCACTATTCACCGTGTGCTGATTAGTCAGGAGTTCGGCGTAATCATTTCACGCTTCGTTGTGTTAGTCAGTTAAGTGAAAATTTGACAGTCAATTCTGATCTGATGTAGTCTCCTGATTCCACACTGATGGTTAACTCACGCTGTTTGTTAGTTTTGTTAAGACACTCATCGACAAGCGCCTTAACGCGACAGCCGACCGGGCTCGTACCTGATCCCAAAGAGCTTCATTGCGATTTGCGATAAGGGTTCGGTCACGCGTTTCGATGTTTGGCGTTTAACCGAATTACAAGTGTCTGTGTGAGCTGCTGCACCGCGCACTCCCCTCTCACACTCACGCCCGGATTAGAAGTCAAACAAGATTACCTGGTCATGCGCCTTAACCGCTCCCGGCTGATCAGGTTCTTGATTTAAGTTTGATTGCCATTCGAAGGGAACAATTAATTATGAGTTTGCGGCAAAAGTTAGTGGGACTTGGTCTCCTCCTGCTATTAATCCTCTGTGTCTCCTCAGTCTCAGGGCAGCGGCAAGTGGGCCAACTACGTGGAAGAGTGTTCGATCAGTTGGGCGGATTGATCGTAGGTGCAACTGTAACTGCAACGGAACAAAGTAGTGGCGCCACCAAAACGACTACCTCTGGCGAAGGCGGTGAATTCTCTTTTGCCGGCCTGCAACCGGGAAAGTATCTCGTTCAAGTACATATGAATGGATTTGCCGAGTATCAAAATAAGGACGTCAACATTGCCGGTGGACCAGCGACGCTCCTCGATGTCCACCTCGAGGTGGCCGGTCGTGCGGAGCAAGTCGCGGTCGGAGTTGATAAAGGTCTCAGTGTTGACGAGAACGACCGGGCCGACACGACGGTATTAAAAGGCCAGGACATTGAAGCGTTGCCCGACGATCCCGATGAACTTGCCGCCGCGCTGCAAGCTCTCGCGGGACCGGCTGTTGGTCCAAACGGAGGACAACTTCTCATCGATGGTTTCGAAGGTGGCCGCACGCCGCCGAGAAGTTCGATTCGCGAGATCCGCATCAACGAAAATCCGCTTTCTGCCGAACGTGACGTACCGAGTTTCGGCGGTATTCAAATCATCACCAGGCCAGGCACTGAGAAGTTTCATGGCGCCGCCTATACCTCGTTCATGGATGAAGCGCTCAACGCGCGTAACCCTTTTGCTCCCAACCGCGCGCCGTTCCAACTGCGACAGTTCGGCGGCAATCTGAGCGGTTCCATCAGACCAAAGCGAGACTCGTACTTCATCGATTTCGAGCGCAATGAAACTGACGATAACGACATCGTGAATGCAATCGTTCTGGATCCGAGCAGCTTCGTGCCTGATCCGTTTCTTTTGTCAGTATTGACACCCACTCGCAACACCACTTTCAGTCCTCGCTTCGATCTTCAGATCAACTCGAACAACACTCTCGTCACGAGGTACAGCTTTCTGCGAACAACTAACGACAACCTCGGCGTCGGTGGATTCTCGCTGCCGTCGCGTGCTTACAAGGCCAGTCGCACATTACACACGTTCCAGTTAACCGAGACCGCCGTGCTCAGCACCACAGCTCTCAACGAGATTCGTTTCCAATTCATTCGCGGTGTTCAAGAGCAAAGAGGTGACGATTCCATCCCCGGCATTAACGTGCAGGAGGCTTTCTTCAGCGGCGGACCTCAAATCGGATTGACTTCGACGAAGGACATGAGATTTGACTTAACCAACACCACCACCATCGCTCATAACAATCACTCGATCAGATTTGGAGGGCGACTGCGTGGTGTGCATATCGATAGTGTTTTCCGAAATAACTTTGCGGGAACGTTTGTCTTCGCCGGTGGCTTCGCGCCCACGCTGCAATTCGATTCGAACAATCAGGTCGTTAGAGACAGCAACGGCAATCCCGTGCTCGGACCGGTTGCGCCTATCACCAGTCTTGAACGATACCGCCGCACGTTGCTGCTGGAGGGCCAGGGATTCACAGCCGCGCAACTCCAACTACTCGGCGCCGGACCATCGCAGTTCACGATCGACGGCGGCAATCCCGAAGCGTCGGTCAATCAAATCGACTATGCCGGTTTCTTCCAGGACGAGTGGCGCGTGCGTCCCAACTTCACTCTTAATCTCGGTCTGCGCTACGAGGGACAAACCAACATTGGCAGCCCTTTCAATTTCGCGCCGCGCATCTTCTTCGCCTGGGCGCCCGAGATTGGTCCCAACCGGCAGCCAAAGACCGTGATCCGCGGCGGCTTTGGCATCTTCTTCCAGCGTTTCAACGAGTTTCTTACTTTGGACTCGCGGCATTTCAACGGGACCAACATCCTGGATTTTATCGTCACCGATCCAACGATACTGAATCAGGTGGTATTTACTTCCGATGGCGTTTCGAACGTGCCTGCCCTTGAATCTCTGACCGGCTCGCAACGTCAAACAAGAAGATTCATACCGGATAACGTTCAGGCTTCTTACTCTTACACCGCCGGCCTGTTGTTTGAACGACAACTGCCGAAGCGATTCACTCTCTCAGCCGGATACATCAACAATGTTCCGAGACACGCTTTGCGCTCCCGCAACATCAACGCGCCGCTGCCCGGAACTTTTAATCCCGCGATACCCGGTAGTGGTGTATTCCCATTAGGCAACGTTGGTCCAATCTACGCCTTTGAGACCGGGGCTGTACAAACCGTCAACCAGTTTCAGGTCGGACTTCAGAATCGCTTCCTGCGTTATATCAACTTCTCAGCGAACTACACGTACGCAAGAGCGACCAGCAATACAGGTGGTCCGACTTCGTTTCCGGCGAACTCTTATGATCTGAGTAGTGAAATGGGTCCGACGAATTTCGAAATGCGGCACCGGTTTGCTTTTACCGGCACCATCACCGTGCCGAAAATCAACCTGCTCTTGAACCCGATCATCCTCGCCAACTCCGGACGCCCGTTCAACATCATCACGGGTCGCGATAACAATGGTGATGGCCTCTTTACCGATCGTCCGGCGTTTGCATCGGCGAATACGTTACCCGCGGACTTGAGAAGAACTCGTTTTGGCGATTTCGATATCAACCCGCTGCCCGGGCAGGAAATCATTCCGCGCAACTTCGGTCGTGGTCCAGGTTTTTTCTCCGTCAACGTACGCATCTCGCGTGTGTTCAAACTCGGACCGATGCCGCAGCTCGCAGCGCCACCGGCAGGACAGCGTGCGGCCGCACAAGGTGGTGGTCGTGGTCCAACTCCGGAGCGGCCTTACACGTTGACATTCTCGGCGAGCTTTCAGAACCTTCTGAATCGCACGAATCTGGCGTTGCCGGTAGGCAATTTGAGTTCACCCTCTTTCGGCGAGTCGCTTTCATCTTTGAGTGGAGGATTTGGTGGAACCGGGAGTGCGGCAGCAGGAAACCGCCGCGTTCAACTTTCACTTCGCTTCGCTTTCTAACGCCTGCGAAGCAGATGCGAGTTTTAGCATACGAGCTTGCGGTGATCTTAGCCTGCGAAGCAGGCGCGAGCATAAAGCCTGGGGTGGAGCGAGGCTTTGCGAGCGAAACCCCAGGAAAGCGTTTTTAAACAGAGATTTGAGCCCGCGGAGCGGGCGAAAGCGTCACGCATTTGCTGTCGCCCGTTTCACGGGCTGGCGTTCGCTATTATTAAAGATCCTGGGGTTTCGCTCGCAAAGCCTCGCTCCACCCCAGGCTTTATGCTTCCGCCTGCTGCGCAGGCTATGGGTGCCCGAGCTGATCTAAAGCTTCCCGTGCATACTTCCGCACCCGTGCGCTTTCATCTTTGAGAGCAGCGGTCAGAGGCGTAATAGCGCGAGTGTCTCTGATCAAGCCCAGCGACATCACTGCGTTTTGCCGCGTCCGCCCATCACTATCTTTCAAAGCCTCGATCAACGCGGGCACTGCGCGAGTATCTCTAATCAACCCCAGCGACATCGCAGCATTCGACCGCACCTGTTCCTGGCTATCTTTCAAAGCTTCAATCAGGGCGGGCACTGCGCGAGGGTCTCTAATCAGCCCCAGGGAATCCGCTGCAAGGATACGAACTCGATGATGCGAATCCTTCATCGCGACGATTAGCGGCTCAACGCCACGCGTATCTCTAACCAGCCCCAGCGCAACCGCGGCGGACCAGCGCACCGCTGCATTCGAATCATTCAGAGCGACAATCAAGGGCTCTGCAATTCCGTCACGACGCTGTTCGCTCAATGCCATTGCCGCGTGCGCACGCACTTGCCACGCCTCGTCCCTCAACGCTACCAGCAACGGCTTGAGTGCACGAGAGTCTCGCAAGTGAAGCAGCGCCAAGGCAGCGTTCTTACGCGTACGCCAGTGACTGTCTTTGAGCGCAGTGATCAACGGTTCCACTGACGGTTCGCCCAGCGCCACCAAAGCTTGCACAGCAGCTTCACCCGGCGAAGGCTCTTTAAGACCTTCGAACTCAGGATCGATGCTCGCTTCAGAAAAATATTCTCTATAGCAAACCAGTTCGGGGGCGACGCGAGCGCCATCGTTGAGCAGTGCTATGAGAGCTGGAATGGCGGGCTCGGCGCGCGCACCCATCTTTTGTAACGCGCAGGCCGCTGAAGCCCGCTTCACCGGATCAGAAGCCGATAGCTCCCGGATCTTTTCTTTCACGTCCGGTGTCTGAAGTTGTGCTCGAGACAGAGTGATCCCGAGGGTGCAGGTTGCAACCAAAATCGCCGCCAGAATGACATACTTCTTCATGACGTACTCCTTGTGCATTTTTGTGCCTCTTTGTGGCGCACTAAAAAACGAATTGATCCGCGTGGTAGGCCCGCGCCTTTTCGCTGGCCTCCCTGCTCGCGCCACTCCCTTCGCGAAAAGGAATCTCCAACAAACGGCATTCAGGTTTCGCCACTACCGTTTCCAGGAGTCCGGCGAAGTTGGCGAGTAATTCGGCGATCATCTTATCACTGAATAAATCGACGCTATATTTGAAGCCCGCGATGATTCCGTCGCTCGTTTCCGTGGCCGCGAAATAGAGGTCCGCTTTATTTGTCTGCTTGAATTTGTCAACCGCACTGATCGTAACATCCGGCAGTTTGAACGATGACATCGGCGCGTTTTGCAGAAGAAAGACTGCGGGAAAAGGAATCGCCTCGCCTACTTCTCTTTCAACCTGTAATTCCTTAAGCAGTGTCTGCAGCGGCACATCCTGGTGAGCGTAGGCGCCCAGGGTTGTTTGGCGAACGCGCGACAACAAGTCTCGAAAGGTTGGATTACCAGAGAGGTCAGTCCGCAGCGGAACTGTATTCACGAAGTAACCAATCAAGTTTTCCAGCTCACGCTTGCCGCGATTGGTCATCGGACTGGCGACGACGATATCGTCTTGTCCGGTGTAGCGATAAAGGAGTGTCTTGAATGCCGCGAGCAGAGTGATGAAAAGTGTCACCCCTTCGCGACGGCTCAGCGTTGCCAATGAAGTGGCGAGCGAACTTGAAAGATGAATGTTTTTAGAAGCGGCGAGGCTGGTTCTTGCCGGCGCTTTTTGCGTTGGGAGACGAAGCTCCTGCATGCCGTCCAACTTACTACGCCAGTAACTAAGCTGACTCTCCAACCGTTCGCCTCGCAAAGATTCACGTTGCCAGAACGCATAGTCGGCGTACTGTATCGGCAGCTCGGGAAGCGTGGGAGACGATCCGCGTGAATAGGCTTCGTAGAGGGTGCTTACTTCACGTGCCAGCACTTCGAACGACCAACCGTCGGTGATGATGTGATGCATGTTGAACAGCAACATGTACTCTTCATCGCCAAGTTGCAATAAGACAGTCCGCAGCAACGGTCCATGCTCGAGATCGAATGGCTTTTGTGCTTCCTCTACTGCGAGACGATGCGCTTCGGTTTCGCGTTCACTCTCAGGCAAGTCACGCAAATCGCGCTTCACCAGTGCTACGCTCGCTGATGACGAGATTACCTGCCGTGGCTGACCATTGTGTGCTTTGAAGGTAGTGCGCAAAGTCTCATGCCGTTCAGTGAGTGTGGCAAGACAACGTTCGAGCGCCTCGACATTCAGCCGTCCATTCAAACGCAACGCGAATGGAAGGTTATATGTATGACTTTTAGGCTCCAGCCGGTTGATTACCCACAGTCCGTGTTGTCCGAAAGAGGTGGGCAGTTCCCTATCGCGTGGAACCGGCGTGAGCGGCAGATCGATGGCTTGCGAGTCTGCCCTCATCGCTTGCTCAATCACGCTTGCCAGCTCCGTGAGTACGGGAGCATCAAACAAAGTCTTGAGCGGCAACTCCACCTGGAACGCGTCGCGTATTCGCGAGAACACGCGAGTCGCCATTAAAGAATGTCCACCTAACTCGAGGAAGTTATCGGTTGGCTCGACGCGTTCAATCTCCAGCACCTCGGCCCATATTCCCGCAACCACCTCTTGAATCAGGTTCAAACGCGATTCAGAAACTTCCGGCGCCTGATCGCGAACCGCGTTGGGTGGCGGAAGTGCTTTACGATCGACTTTGCCGTTCGGCGTCATCGGAAGCGTCTTCAGGATCACAAAGGCAGACGGCGCCATGTAGTACGGAAGTGTTTCCGCGAGGTGGTGACGTAGTTGCGTCACACTCACCTCGGACGACGGTTCAACATACGCCGTGAGTTCCACCGTATCAGCCTGGCTCCGCCGCGCAATAATCTCCGCCTTGGCCACAGCGGGATGCTCGAGCAGATGACTGCGAACTTCGCCCAACTCAACTCTGAACCCACGAATCTGCACCTGATCGTCTATGCGCCCGAGATAGATCATCTCGCCGTTCGGACGCAGTTTAGCGAGATCGCCCGAGCGATAGATCCGCTCCTCAGACTTGTACGGGTTTGGAATGAATTTTTGACGCGTCAACTCATCACGATCGAGGTAACCGCGGCTGACACCGAGCCCGCCGACGCAAACTTCACCGGGAACTCCAACGGGTAACAACCTCAGTTTCGAATCCATGACGTACGTCGTTGTCGTCGGAATCGGCACTCCAATGTTGCTGGCGTTCTCTTCGATCTCGCGCTCCGTGATCTCTTTGAACGTGACGTGGACCGTGGTCTCTGTGATCCCGTACATGTTGATGAGCTTCACGTTTGGATAAGCCGTCCGCCACTCTTTCAACTGGATCGGGTGCAGTTCTTCGCCGCCGAAGATCACGTATCTCAACGCGAGTTCAGTTTCGGGATTCTTGAGCGCTTCACTCGCGAGATTATAGAAGGCTGATGGCGTTTGATTGAGCACCGTCACTTTTTGCCCGGCAAGGAGATTCAAAAAGAGCTGCGGATCTTTCATCTGCTCTTCTGATACCAGCACGAGTTTGCCGCCATAAAGCAGTGCGCCGTACATCTCCCAGACCGAGAAGTCGAAAGAGTAGGAGTGAAACATCGTCCACACGTCGTCGGGGGTGAAGCTGAACTGGAGTTTGTCATTCAACATCAGACGAACGACGTTGCGATGCTCGACAAGCACGCCCTTTGGCTTGCCAGTGGAACCTGACGTGTAGATGCAGTAAGCCATATTTTGAGGCGCAGCATTACTTCGCACTGGATGAGCCGGTTGCACCGAGATGATATCGCTATCGCGATCCAGACAGGTCACAAATGGAAGATCACGCAGGCGTTGCTCGGTGGTCAACAAATGAGCAGCGCGCGAATCTTCCAACATGAAACGCAGGCGCTCTTCGGGAAACTCCGGATTCAAAGGAAGGTAAGCGCCGCCCGCTTTCAGAATAGCCAGCAGACCGACGATCGTATTCAACGACTTGTCGAGGGAAACGGCGACGAGCACGTCTGGTCCAACGCCCTGGCTTTGCAGGTGATGAGCAAGCTGGTTGGCTCTCTCATCCAACTCGCGATAAGTCAACGAAACTTCACCATCAACGACGGCGATCTTTTCCGGAGTTCTCTTCGCCTGAATCTCAAAAAGCTCGTGAATCGTCTTGTCTTCAGGATAAGAAGCCTCCGTCGAATTCCAGGTCACGAGCTGTTGCTGTTGTGCCGCCTCGCTGAGCAGGACGACATCGTCGATCGTTCGATCAGGATTTGAAATTACGGCTTCGAGCATCACCTCGAAGTGACGCATCATCTGCTCGATCGTCGAATCGTCATAGATGTCCGCGTTGTAGACCATTGTGCCGTACAGGCCTTGCGCTCCGCGACGCATCAGAAGGTTCAAGTCGTACTTGCCGTAACCGAGATTTGTATCGACGATGTGTGCAATTGTCTCACCCAGTTCAACCTCACTCAGCTCTTCGCTCTCGAAATTGAAAAGCACGTCGAAGAGTGCGGTGCGACTCATGTCCTTCTCAGGATTCAACTCAAGCACCAGTTTGTCGAACGGCATGTCCTGGTGCCGGTACGCTTGTTCGACGGTCTTCGTAACCTGAGCGAGAAACGAGCGAAACGTCGGATTTCCGGCAAGGTTGCTGCGCAGCACCAGCAGATTCGCGATTGGACCAACGACGTCTTCAGTGCCCGGCTGGTTACGGCAAGGCGCGCTCGTTCCAACAACGATCTCATCCTGGTTTGCATACCGGTGCAGGAGGGCCTTGAACGCTGCAAGCACAACCGTAAACGGCGTCGAGCGTTCCTGGAGGCAGAGTTGCTCGATGCGTCGCGAAAAGCGTTTGCTCAATGAAAAGGTAGTGTTCGCGGCGGTGTACGTATGAACGGCAGGTCGCGGGTGATCTTCCGGAAGTTCCAGTGCGCGCAGTCCAGCGCCGAGTTGTCGTTTCCAGTACGACAGCAGCGGGTCCAACGCCTCTTTTGTTAAGCTGAGTTGCCAGTCTGAGTATTGATTGTATTGAAGCTTCGATTCCGTGAGTTGTAGAGCCCTTCCTTCATGGCGCGCGCTATAAATCTCCACCAACTCTTCGGCAATGAGTTGCAGCGACTGCTTGTCCGCGACGACGTGATGGACCGTGACCACTAACACCGATTCATCATCGTTCGCACGAAACAGCGTAGCTCGGACCAGGTTATCCTCACCGAGAACAAAAGGCCGTCGAGAGTCTGCCAGCGCCATTTCCAACAAACGATCGTCCGCGGCTGCAACCACATTCAACTGCAACGTTTCACTGCGACTTACTACCTGCCGCGTGCTCGCATCTTTAGTGACGATCCTGGTCCGTAGCGACTCGTGACGATTGATAACCGCGTTGAGACTCGTCTCCAACAATTCGTAGTCGATAGGACCATCAAAGTGCAGGATGAGCGGCATGTTGTGGTAAGTCGGGCTCGACTCGTAAACATTGCCTCTCTCGAACTGATCGATAAACCAGAGCCGCTCCTGGTGATAAGAAAGCGCGTATTCGTTTCCGGCCGGGGATGAAGCGGCTATCTGCGGTAGTTGCGCCTTTTCACGAGGCTGAAGATCACTCAGGCGCCCATCGACCTTGAACGTCATGGCTGTCAGCACGGATTCAACCTGTTGCAGCACGTCTGCGATTGTCTCTTCATCAAACCGGCGTGAGTCGTGGAGCAAGAGGACTTTCAAAGCCGGGCCCGGTTCGGCTGCGAGCACCATCGGGTAATGCACTCTCTCGACGATCCGCGAATCGTGCACCGCGACCCGTTCATTCTTCTGTCTCAAGGAACTATCGACAAAATAGTTTGTGAAGTTGATGACCGTCTCGAACAGTGCTTTTCCGCGCGGCACGTCACTCCATCGCTGCACGTCAGACAGCGGACTGTGCTCAAACTCACGCACCTCCTGTTGCTGCTGCTGGATGTTTCTCAACCACCCGAGCAACGGCTCTGCCGGTGAGAGTTGTATGCGCACCGGCAGCGTGTTTAGAAACGGACCGATTATCGATTCGCTACCGGGCAAGTCGATGGCTCGACCGGAAGCTATGACTCCGAATACAACGTCGTTCACTCCAGTCAATCGACCGAGAACAACTGCCCACGCACCTTGAACAAGCGTATTAAGGGTTAACTGATGTTGCCGGGCGATCGCCTGCAACGAACTCGTCAGCTCAGGAGAAAGATCGCGGCTTAGTACTTTCGTGAAGTCTCCCGTGGTGCGCTCCAAACTTTCCGGCGCACCGAGTGAGGGTGGTAACACAAATCCTTTCAGTTTTTCGCGCCAGAACACTTCGGCTCTCGCAAGGTCCTGCTGCCGCAGCCAGTGAATGTAATCGCGGAATTGCCGCCGCGGCTCGAACACTCCCTCACGGCCATCGCAAAACGCTTCGTACAGCGCGAGCACTTCCTTGTAAATCAACGAACGCGACCAGCCGTCGATCAGGATGTGGTGATAACTCCAAACAAAGCGGTAGACCTGGTCTTTCAATTGGATCAACGCCAGCCGTATCAGCGGCGCCTTTTCCAGATCGAACGGACGTGTCTGTTGCTCGTGAAGATAACTCTGCAACCTCTCCTGCTGTGCTTCCGCCTTTAGTTCGCGCCAGTCGTATATTTCGAGTGGCAACGGAACGTTTCGGTGGACCAACTGCACCGGCCGATCAGTTCCCTTCCAGAAGAACGAAGTGCGCAAAGTCGGAATGTGTTCGATTACATGCCGCCACGCTCGCTCGAACGCGTGAAGGTTTAACTCAGCGTGTAGCTCAAGGCTCATCTGCCGGAAATACGCATCACCCTCGCGGTTGTACAGGCTTTCGAAAAGCATTCCCTCCTGCATCGGCGAGAGCGTGTAAATGTCTTCGAGATCGGTGGCGCTCAGGTTCGCCAGGATCAAATCGAGATCTTTTTGACTTAGATCCGCGTCCGGGAAATCCGACGGTGTGTATGACGCCGTTCGCGCAGACAAACAGTCTGCGATGAGAGACTGCAAAGCCTTCTGAAACTCGTTGCCCAGATTCTCGATCGTCGTTTGTTCGAAGAGGTTTCGGCTGTACGTCCACAACACCTGCAGCTGACCACCGCTTACACTCGCGTTGACTCGCACGAGATGACTTAGATTTCCGCGCCGGCTCTGCGTTTCGGCGATTGACTCAGACGCGAGTTTGAATGGCGCGGTGTCCGGCAAGACGTGGTCGAACTGGCCCAGGTAGTTGAAACTCACTTCGGGTTGCGGCAACGATCTGAGCCGCTCGACCAATTCGGTGTCGTCGCTCAGGTAACGCAGCATTCCGTACCCAATGCCGCGATTTGGGATTTGCCGCAACTGCTCCTTGATCGATCTCAGCGCTTCGCTCGTCGACATTTTTTCCTCAAGCTTGAGCAGTACTGGAAAGTGCGTCGTAAACCAGCCGACAGTTCGGGTGACATCCACGTCGTCGAACAAGGGTTCGCGGCCGTGGCCTTCCAGATCGATCAGGACCGATTTGCTTCCACTCCAGCCGGCACACACCTGGGCCAGCGCAGTCAGCAGCAGATCGTTAATCTGCGTGTGATACGCTCCGGACACTTCGTAGAGCAGCGCGTGGGTTTGTTGCTCGTCCAACTTCGTTGTGATCGTGTGGGTCGAAGCGAGCGTGTTCGGTGCGTTTGCATGGTCCACCGGCAAAGGCTTCGCGGCCGCGCGCGCGGCCGCCAGCCAGAAAGATGCTTCGCGTTGAAATTCTTTGGAACGTGCGAGCGAGGCCAGGCGCTCCGCCCACGTCTTGAACGAAGTGGTCCTGGCCGGAAGCTCGATCTGCTCTTCACGTCCGGCCAGTTCCCACGCCAGCACCAGGTCTTCGACAAGTATGCGCCACGAAACTCCGTCTATTACCAGGTGATGGAACACCAACAACAGTCGCGCCGGACGTCCGTCGCCTAAATCGAAATATGCAACTCGCGCGAGCGGTCGGGTTGCCAGATCGAAGCTGGTCTGAAGTTTGGCCGCTTCTGTTTCGATAGCCGTTGCTATCTCCTCATTGCCAACGCCCGAGAGATCTACATAAACCAGCGGCAGCGAGTCGTCAGGAGGGGCGATGAACTGGCGCCAACCTGATGCTTCACGAACGAAACGAAGTCGCAATGCGTCGTGATGGAGCAGCAACTCGCGCACGACTCTTTCAACCACGGAGATCGCGAGAGGTTGTTTCACTTCGAGCAGAACAGCCTGGTTGTAGTGGTGCGGATCGGGCAGCTCGCGTTCGAAGAACCACTGTTGAATCGGCAACAACGGCAACTCACCCGTCACCGGACCTTGGTCGAGCACGGGCGATGTGATCGTGCCTGCCACTTGGGCCAGCGCGGCAATCGTGGGATGATCGAAAACGTGCTTGGGACTGATTGCCAGACCCGCCTGCCGCGCACGCGCAATGATCTGAATGCTGAGCACGGAGTCGCCGCCCATCTCGAAGAAGTTGTCATGCACTCCGACGTCCGCAACCCCAAGCACCTCAGTCCAAATCGCCGCCAACTTCTTCTCAACGTCCGTTTGCGGAAGCGCTCGTTCGCCAGTTGCCGGACCAAAGTGTGGTTCGGGCAAAGCCTCGCGCGCGACTTTGCCATTCCTGGTCAGCGGCAAGGATTTTAGATTGATGAAGATCTGCGGAACCATGTACGCGGGCAGCTTCTGTTTGAGTGCGTTAGACAAATCGGCGCTGAGTGGCGCGGGTTCGTGCTGGGGAACGCAGTAAGCAACCAGGTGCTTGTGTCCAAGCTCGTCTTCTCTTGCCTGAACAACGGCATCGCGAATGTTTGCATGTTCGCGCAACGCGTTTTCAATCTCACCCAACTCGATGCGATAGCCACGGATCTTGACCTGGTGGTCCACGCGGCCGCAGAACTCAACGATGCCGTCCGGGAGATACCGAGCCAGATCGCCTGTGCGATACAACCGCGCCGCCGGATCTGAGGCAAAAGGATTCTGAATAAATCTAGTCGCGGTCTGTTCAGGTTGATTTAGATATCCTTTAGCTAACCCCGCGCCGCCGATGTACAACTCTCCCATCGACCCTGGTGGCACGGGCCGGCGCTGCTCATCAAGAATATGAACTTCCGTGTTTGCGATCGGGCGTCCGATCGGCACCGTGGCAGACCACGTCTCAGTAGCCTGGCCCACTGGATAAATCAAAGAGCCGATGGTCGTCTCAGTTGGTCCATAGTGATTGATGATCCGGCAATCACCTGACACCTCAGAAATTCGTTGCAGCAGATCGAAAGACAACGTCTCACCACCGAGAATCAAATACTTTCTCGGAAAAACATTTCGTAGTTGTAGCGACGGGAGCAACGCGTTCAGGTGTGACGGCACGATCTTCAACACGTCGATCGTGTGCTCGCTCAGGTAACCGGCAAACTTGTCACCATCGGTTGTGATTTCGTAATCAAGAACGTGTAAACACCCGCCTGAGATCAGCGCCGGGAAAATACAGGTGTTGCCGAGATCGGCGCTGAGCGTCGAGACAGTCGCAAATTGGAGAGGTTCTCCATCAAGCCGGAGCGTGTGAGACATGAACGAGGAATAATTGACGAGGCTGCGATGAGTAATTTGCACGCCCTTGGGCTTTCCGGTAGAGCCGGAGGTGAAGATCACATATGCCAGATCTTCCGGCGAAGACTCTGATTCGAGATTCTCTTCACTCTCGCTCTCGAGCTGTTGCCAGTCTCGATCAAGACACACAACCTCACCCGCGAATTCGGGCATGAGATCCAGGAATGTCTGCTGTGTCAACAATATCGGAGACTTACTTTCGGAGAGTTGATAAGCGAGCCTGGCCGTTGGATGTTCGGGATCCAGCGGAAGATAAGCGCCACCCGCTTTCAAGATTCCCCAGAGTCCGACGAGCATCTCCAGCGAACGACTCACGCAAAGACCAAGGATCACATTTGGACCAACACCACGTTGTCGCAGGTATCGACCGAGTTTATTTGCCCGCGCATTGAGCTGCGCGTAACTGAGTCTTTGACCTTTGTAGACGATGGCCTCGGCTTCAGGTGTGCGGGCAACTTGCTCTTCAAGAAGCTGTTGAATGGTTTTGTGCGGATAGTCAGTAGCCGCCGGTTTGGACCACGTTAACAACTGTTGCGCATCACGCGCACTTACGATACCGAAATCACTGGCGCGCTGCTGCGGATTAGCTGTGACGCTCTCTACCAACTTCTCAAAGCACCGCGCGATCAGTTGTACGTGTTCTTTCGCGAAAAAGCCGGAATCGAAATGAAACTCCGCGGTGAGTGAATCACCGGCGCTAACGCAGCGAAGTTTAAGTTTGTATGGCTCGATGCAACTGTAATGTCGTGTGAAGCTGAATTTAAGATCGCCCGATCGCTCGCACGCCGGCCACTCTTCAAAGCTGAAATGCAGCGGGAAGAAGTTCTGGTCCGGCTCCGTCTGGAAACATTCTTCCCAGTTGAAATACTCCTGCCACGCATCGGCGTCGCGGCACGTTTGGCTCACTGACTCGAGCGTCTTGCTGAACAGCGGATCGTCTGTGAAATCCTGTTGCACCGGCAGGCACTTCGCGAACAGACCGAGGGCGTCGTTCAACTCTTCATACTTTCGGCCATCAAACTGCACGGCGACGACGATGTTCGGTTGGCGCGTGAGTCGCCACAGCAGCGTTTGCCAGCAGGCCAGGAGGAAATCTCTCGTTGGGCCCGTCGTCAAAGAAACGGCGATAGCATCCGGCTCAAATCCAGCTTTTGTCTTTTTCTCGTACGGGAGTGTCGTCAGCAACGATGTCTGGTCGAAGAGACGGCGCCAGTAGTTTCTGCCTGACTCGTCATCCTCCTCCTGCAACTCGTTTAGCCATTCCGAGAATTGCACGTACTGAGTCGGCTCAGCGAGTTGATCGCTTTCATAGCAACCGCGCAGTTCCTGGACGATGTTTTGCAGTGTCCGGCTGTCTGCGCAGAGTGACGGCAGCGTTATGATCAGCGCATGGCTACGGGCTGCTAACTTCAAACACTCAATCCGCAGCAACGGCCCTTGTTCCAGATCAAACGGCTCTGAGCATTGGACCAGATGTTCGATTCTGGCTTCCTGCTCCTCACGATTAAGCGCCGTGAGATCTTCGACGTGCCAGTCCGTTTTGCCTTTGTCGGCAATGCGCTGAAGCGGAAAACTGACGTCAGACGGACAATGAAAGAACGTGCGCAACACTTCGTGACGGCTGATGACAGCTTCCACAGCTCGCCGCAACACACTGAGATCCAGCGGGCCTTCAATCCGCACGACACACCACGAGCGGAAAGCAGTATTGTTCTGCTGCCACTGCCACAAACGTCTCTGTTGCGGCGAAAGACGGAACCCCTGGACTACTTCGTACATGACAAAATGTTTTTTGTGCTTTTTGTGCCTTTTGTGGCTTACACAGATGTGGCTCGTGCTTCCAGTGCTTTTTCGTGGCACATTTGGGCCATCGCGACCACGATCCGCCGTGGCCCAACGTAAGGATTTCTTCCATGCGCCGTCAGCATGTTGTCGAGCATCAACACATCCCCCGGCTGCCACGGAAAGCTGACGGCATTCTCTCGATACAACTCACAAATCTCCTGCACAAGCGAGTCTTCAATCGGCTCGCCATCGCCGTAATAAACGTTGCGCGGTAACTCCTCCGGCGCATATATCGAAAGCAACGTCTCGCGAAGCGCCGGCTCGAGACACGAAACGTGATGTAACTGTATTTGATTGAAGAAGGTGGCCTCACCGGTGATCCGGTGCGTTGCAACTGCCTGACAAATCTGGCGCGTCCGCAGCGTACCATTATTCAGCCACTCGTAAGCCATCCCGGCCTGGCTACAAGCCTCTTCAACAGCAGCGCGGTCAGATGTTTTGAAAAACGACTGCCAGCTCACATCCAACCCTTCGATGTAATTGCGCGTGTACATCAGCTTCCGGCTTGCAAATCGATCTCTGATTGTCGCCGGAAGACGCTGGTAAATCTGCCGGCAGTCAACGATCGGTGTCTCCCCGCCCTGCACCGCCGCTTGCACGCAATGAAAAAAGATTTTCATAGGCCAACGCGGCAGGTGAGAACTTTCGTTGTGGAAGAGAATCGGTTTGTCGGACGGATACGGCGTGGAGCCGTAAACTTTGCCACTCACGTCTTCGCGCGGAAGATCGCCGTACTCGCCAAACAGATCCTCGGAGATCGCCGCGGCCACTTCTTCAAAGCTCTGTACCGAGCCCACTTTGAAACCTCGCAGCAACACAGCGCCATACTTCAATAGTTCGCTCTCGAGATATTGCCGCTGGTTGGCCGCCCAACTTACAACATTAACGTTCTCGACAGCCGGTTCGATTAGCAGTACCCGCTCGGCAAGCGTAGAAGTTTTTACTACCTCACGCGGCAGACTCACCGCACGCGGTTTGATTGATTTGAACTTGCTACGCTTGGCTGCTTCCTTCTGTTGCTGTTCGCGCACACGCTGTTGCTGTTCGCTTTCGACCATGATGTTTTGCATCGTAGTCAAACGCGCGTGAGGATCCGCTGTCAGGTTGCGCAAGAGCAGGGTAAACATGTCCAACACCTGCGCGATAGCAGGCTCATCAAAGCGTTGCCGATCGTAGACCAGCCGCACACTCAAAACTCCACGCGGCGCCACGATCAAGGTCAGCGGGAAATTGGTCTTGCTGTAGGCACGCACGTCTTCGAGCGCGAGGGTCTCGGTATAGGCGTTCAGACTGTCATCGATAGGATAGTTTTCGAAGCTGAGTATGCTTTCAAAGAGAGGCAAACCCCGCGGCACTTCGCTCAGACGCTGGACCTGGACCAGACGGCTGTGATCGTACTGGCGCGATTCAAACTGCTGCTGTTGAAGTTGCTTCAACCACGACGACAGTGTTCTATCAGGCGACAGTCGTGCGCGCACCGGCAGCACGTTGAGAAAGAGCCCAACCATGTTTTCGATCCCCGGCAACTCAGCCGGTTAACCGGAACCGGTCACTCCAAAAACAACGTCCTTCTTACCGCTGTAGTGACTGAGAATAAGCGCCCAAACGCCCTGGACCAACGTGTTCAAGGTCAACTGTTCTCGTCGCGCGAATGATTGCAGATCATTCACCATTTCCTCTGGCAAAAGTACACGTTGCTCCTCAACGCCGGCCGCGCGTTCATTTACCTTGCCGGTAGCGAGCCGCACAGACGTGGGTTCACTAAAACCTTTTAACAACTCACGCCAGAATTTTTCCGCCTCGGCTGGATCTTGTCTCTCGAGCCAATCAATGTATTCGCGGTAGGGACGCGCCGGCTCGAGTTGCAATTCCTGTCCACTCGCGAATGCTTCGTAGAACTGAAAGAGCTCCTGCAACACGAGGAAGATGGCCCAACCATCGAGCAGCAGGTGGTGGTAAGTCCAGACAAACCTGAACGCTTCTTCATCAACCTGAATCAGACTCAACCGCATCAACGGCGCTGCTGATAAAACAAATCCACGATTTCGATCCTCATGCAGGTACGTTTCGAAGCGCTCGTTTTGCGCGGCCGGTTCGAGGTCGCGCCAATCCAAACGGGTAAACGGAAGCGCCACTCGCTCCGAAACCACCTGCATCGGGCGTTCAACATTTTCCCAGACAAAGGCTGTGCGCAAGATCGCGTGACGAGCAATCACCGCTTCCCACGCACGTTCAATTGCCGTCGTATTCAAATTTCGAAACATGCAGGAGAGTTGCAGGATGTAGACGCCCGCATGGGAAGTATCGATACTGTGAAACAGAATTCCCTCCTGCGTGGGCGACAACGCGTACACCTGGTCTGTGTCTTCGACCTGCGTGATCGAAGCATCCGCTGACACTTTCTCCGACTCTGGCTCCAGCGCACTCGCTAAACTCGCAATCGTCTGGTGTTGAAAAAGCTGTTTGGGCTTGTAAGCTAATCCGGCCCGATTCGCGCGTGCGATCATCTGAATGCTCAGAATCGAATCGCCTCCGAGCTCAAAGAAGTTGTCGTGCACACCAACCTGCTTTAGCCCGAGAACTTCAGACCAGATCGCGGCCAGCGTGGTTTCGACCGGCGTGCGTGGCATTACATACGGCTGCGATTCAGGTCTTGACTTATCCGGCGCCGGTAAAGCCTTGCGATCGACTTTGCCGTTCGGCGTCAAAGGCAGCTTCTCCAACATTACGTAGAGCGACGGCAACAAGTAATCGGGCAACTTCTCTTTCGCATAGCGACGCAGTTGCGGGACGAGCTCACGCGCCAACACACTTTGCATCGGATTGTTTGCAAACTGCCGCAACGCTTTACTCGACACCGATGTGGAAATACTTTTCTTTTCTACTCCATGCCGTGTGAACACTGCGTCAAATGAATCCGGCGCACCCGAACCAGCCCACTTGATCTCGACGGTATACGGCATATCGTTGCCGATGGACCACAAGTCCTCAGGATCGACTCCAATCGCGTTTTCTAGAGATTGCCGGATCTCGCCGGCGGTTTCGAATCCATCATTCTCAATCAGCGACAGTGCTTTCACCTCTTCGCCAACACGAGCATTCGGAATGTCGTTAACAACCAGCACCGGTGGCTGCGACTCAACCAACAACTGCCGGATTGAATCCGAAGTGCACTCGTGATTCCTCCAGTTGCGCGAAACTATGTCCGCTGCCGCTTCAGGTTTCGATCCGGTGCGCAGCACCACGTCGTAACGGAACCGCGTCAACTCGTTATGGTGACGCCCACGCTTGAGTTGAATCTCCACTTCATTGATCTTCGGAAAGTGTTGCTCCAACGCGAGAAAGAACTCCGGATCGATGCACAACTCCTTTTCTTTGCGCCGGCGTTGCTGCACGCGGTACGCCAACTCCGAGGCGGGCAGTGATTCCGGCGCACGACTCAACTCGATCGATGCGTGAAAAGCGCCCAGCAAACGAAGGTTTCGGATATCGCCAAGGAAGATCGAACCGCCGGGCTGGACGACACTCAACGCGCCTTCGATAACCCGCAGGAGATAATCGACACTCGGAAAATATTGAACCACTGAGTTCAGGATTACTACGTCATACGACTCAGGCTCCACACCCTCGAAGTCGTCCGCTGCACGTTCTGCCAGCGACACATGAGAAAGCGCGCCCAGATGCTTTTGTACATAACTCAAGGCGGCCGGTGAGAAATCTGTCCCGTGATACTCAGCGAATTGCGGCGCGGCGCGAAAGAGTACCAGACCAGTGCCGCAACCAATCTCCAGAGCGCGTCCCTTGCCGAGCGGAAGAATGCGTTCCACCGTACCGTTCAACCACTCGCGCATCTCGTTGGGTGGAATAGGCTCACCAGTGAGACTGCTGTTCCATCCGATGATGTTGAAAGTCGGATCGCTCAACTGGCCTTCGCCCTGATAAGTCTCATCCCACGCCAACTCCCATTCCGAAACCCGTTCGACCTGTGAGCTTCCCTCACTTGCCAGATCTTCAATTTCGTACTGCGTGTTCTGGATCACGTAGGCGACCAGTCGTTTGTCCGCATTCGGATCTTCGGCAGCTACAACCACGATTTCGCGCACGGCCGGATGTTCGGCCAGGACCGCCTCGATCTCGCCCGGTTCGATCCGGTGCCCGTGCACTTTCACCTGCTGGTCCACACGGCCCACGTACTCGATGCTGCCGTCGCGGCGATATCGTGCCAAATCACCCGTGCGGTACATGCGCGCCCCTGCGTTTGTGCTAAACGGATCGGGAACAAATCGTTCGGCCGTCAAATCCGAACGTTGCCAGTAACCACGGGCCACACCATCGCCGGCGATATACAACTCCCCGGCAACGCCTACCGGCGCCGGCTCGAGCTTGTTATCGAGCAGGTAGATTTGAGTGTTGTCGATTGGATGGC
Organism: uncultured Acidobacteriota bacterium; assembly: GCA_963826255.1. Classification (GTDB taxonomy): domain Bacteria; phylum Acidobacteriota; class Blastocatellia; order Pyrinomonadales; family Pyrinomonadaceae; genus PSRF01. The sequence continues at coordinate 643,235 of CAWGWK010000002.1, read as the reverse complement.
CGATGGGCACTGGTCCATCGCAGTGTTCTACGCGATGTATTGCCGACCAGATCGTGGTCTCTGTTGGGCCATACATGTTCCAAAGCGACGCGCTCCGATCCAGCAGTTGCATTGCCAAATCCCGCGGCAGCGCCTCGCCGCCGCATAACACCTTGAGCGGAAGCGGTTTCTCCCAGCCTGCGTCAATGATTAGCCGCCAGGTAGTTGGAGTTGCCTGCATCGTGGTGACGCTCTCAAGCTTCGCCAGTAACCATGGTCCATCAGATGCCGATTCCCGACTCGTCAACACCAGACGCGCGCCGAGCATCAAGGGCAGGTAGAGTTCGAGTCCGGCAATGTCAAAAGACAAGGTGGTAACCGCGAGCAGAACGTCGTCCTCCGTTAGACCAGGTTCACGGCGCATGGAGTTCAGGAAATTAATCAGCGAACCATGAGAGATCTGAGTTCCCTTTGGTTTACCCGTCGAACCTGAGGTGTAGATAACGTAGGCAAGATTATCTGCGGTCGCTTGCTGCCCAGGGTTGTCGCTACGCTCCTGCGCGATCTTTTCCGAATGCGTGTCCAACAGCACAACGGTCGCACTTTCCAGCGGCAGCCTCGTCTTCGTTTCTTCCTGCAACAACAGAATCGAAACTTGCGAGTCCTGGACCATGAAGGCCAGTCGCTCAGCAGGATACGCCGGATCGAGAGGCACGTAAGCTCCACCGGCTTTCAACACACCGAGGATCGCCACCAACATTTCCAATGAGCGCTCCGTTGAGATTCCGACAAGCACTTCCGGACCAACGCCAAGCCGGCGCAGATAGTGAGCAAGTTGATTTGCCCTGGCATTAAGCTCAGCGTAAGTGAGTTGCTGTTCTTCGAATTCAAGCGCTATCCGCTGCGGCACCCGCGCGGCCTGCTGTTCGAAGAGCGCTGGAAGGATCGCTTCCGGATCATAATTCGCCTGTGTTTGGTTCCACTGCGTGAGGATCTCGTGTCGCTCCATCGGCGTCAGAATAGCCAACTCTGACAAACGGGACTCGGGGCGAGCAGCAATGACTTCCAGCAAGGTCTTCAAGTTCGCGAGCATTTGCCCGCTCGTTTCTTCATCAAACAGGTCAGTGTTGTACTCGAGGGCCACGGTCAAGCCTTGATTGCTATCGGACACTGCCAGGAAGAGATCAAATTTCGCTGTGGCCCGATCTGTTGCCAGCGGCGTCAATGTAATTCCGGAAAGTTTGAGTGCGCCCGGCGGAGTGTTTTGCAAGGCAAACAGTACTTGGAACAGTGGGGAGTGATTCAGATTTCTTTCCGGCTGGACTTCCTGGACCAGTATTTCAAACGGCAGGTCCTGATGCGCGTAAGCACCCATCGCCGTTTTGCGCACACGCTCGAGCAGTTCCCTGAAAGATGGATCACCGGACAAGTCTGTGCGCAACACGAGCGTGTTTACAAAAAACCCGATCAGGTTTTCGACTTCAGGCCGGCCGCGATTTGCGATCGGCGTTCCGACCACGATGTCCTCCTGGCCCGTGTAGCGATAGAGCAGAACTTTGAAAGCCGCGAGCAACAGCATGAACATCGTCACGCCTGATTGACGGCTCAACTCTCTCAGCGCGTGACTAAGTGCCGGAGACACACTGAGTGAGTGCCGCGCGCCGCGAAAAGTTTGTACTGCCGGGCGCGGGCGATCCGTCGGAAGACTGAGCATGCGCGGCGCGTCTTCGAGCTGCATCTTCCAGTAAGCAAGCTGTTCGTCAAGCACCGGCCCTTGCAACCATTGCCGTTGCCATTCGGCGAAGTCCGCATATTGGACCGGCAGCTCAGGCAGCTGCGAAGACTTTCCATTCGAGAACGCCTCATACAACACTGCGATCTCGTTGATGAGGACGCTCATGGACCAGCCATCCGAAGCGATGTGATGTGTGCACAAGACGACTACGTGTTCCAGCTCGCTTAAGCGAAACACTTTGCAACGCAGCAACGGTCCGTGCAGTAGATCAAACGGACGCTGGCTCTCCTCGTTGAGCAACTGTGGGAGTTGTTCCTCGTATTCAACCTGTTGAATAGGCAGCGCGAGCGGCTGGGGATCGATAACAACTTGAACAGCCTTGTCATCCTGCGAAGCAAAGACAGTACGGAGACTTTCGTGACGGCGCAGGACCTCGTCCAGGGTATCCCGTAGCGCGTTGAAATCGAGCGGACCGGTGAGCCGCACGGCATTTGCGATGTTGTAGACCGCGGTGCCCGGTTCCAACTGTTCGAAGAACCAGATGCGTTCCTGCGCAAAAGACAAAGGACATGGGCCCGAGTCGCGGCGCCTCGGAATTGTCGCCGGCAACTCGGTCTTGACGCCCTTCTGCTTGAGCATCAAAGCAAGCAACTCCCGTCTCGCGGGAGAGAGCGACGCTGGATTTTTCAACTCACTGCTCATCCAACTTTCACTCCCATTTCCAGCAAGGCGTTGTCGGGCAATGGACTGAGCGGCACGCAATCGCGTTCAGCGATATACAACGGCCGCGGGTTAGTATTCCCCTCCGGCGCATTGGCGACGCTGTTGTAAGAAGCGAATATGCTGATCCGATCCCACGGCGAAAGATTGTTTGCGGAGGCGTGGAACATGTTTCCATGGAAAAACATCAGCGTGCCTGCCGGGCCGGTGACGCTCTTTATCTTCCGGTTGTGCATCAACTGGAGCAGAATTTCCCTGTCGATTTTGTATTTGAGATCCGCGGTGAGCGTGGCGGCCCAGGCGGGTTGTACACTGCCGGTGCTTGCCGGTCGCCGGTATTTTTCGTGAACGTCGACGTTGACCATGCCGTCCAGATGTGAGCCTGGGATCACCAGCATTGGACCATTGAACTCGTTCACTTCTTCGACAAAGAGTACGGCAGTGAGCACGCGCGGCTCAGGCATGCGGTCTTCTTTATGCCAGTAGAGAAAGTCCTGATGCCATTCCCACTGCTCTCCTTCCAGCGCAACCTTCGCGTTGATTTTGAACTGGTGAATGTAGACGTCGCTGCGGAGTATCTGGCTGGCCGGCTCGATAAAGCGCGCGAGTCTGACGTAGCACTTGAAAAGCTCGTTATCGAGATGCGAGGCAAACACCGAGCGCACCGCGCCGCTCTTTTCTCTGACGGTTTTTTCCGAGTCTACGGCGAAGATGTAACGGAGTTCAGCTTGCAACAGTTCGAGTTCGGCTGGAGAGAAATAATTCTCTATAACCAGATAACCTTGCTGTTGATACTGCTCCAGTTGTTGCTGGCTCAGCCTCATGGTCTTCTCCAGGTGTGTTTTGATTGATGAAGGAGTGTGCAGTTAATGCGGCTTGCCCGAAAGTCACTCTGACATTGCTCCGGAGGAGCAAAATGTTTATAGCTTTAATACATCTATGGCTCTGCGCTCCAGCGGAGCGCAATGTGGTTTAGGCGTCGGATTTACATTCCGCTCCTGACGGAGCGGGTAAATCACAGAATCTTAGGGCTATAAACATTTTGCTCCTCCGGAGCAATGTCAGAGTGACTTTTTGTGCAAAGCCAATTAATGCACGAATTAGCCGGCGCCTTCTGCGTATTTACTCAGCAGCGCTTCGACCTCGCCGTCGGAGAGTTCGGATACTGATTGCAGTGTTTGAGCGATTTCTTCAAGCGTCTCTGCCTGCGCAACTTCCTGGACCATTCGCTCGGAGAGGCCCGCAACCGTCGGCGCTTCAAACAACGTGCGCAACGGCAACTCGAGTGGAAACACTTCGCGCAGTCTTCCGATCACCTGTGTTGCCAAAAGCGAGTGCCCGCCCAATTCAAAAAAGTCGTCATTGACGCCCACGCGTTCGAGTCCGAGAACTGTGGCCCAACACTCCGCCACAACCTCCTCCAGCGCCGAGCGCGGTGCGACGTAGGCTCGCTCGAGCTCTGGTCGCGACTGGTCAGGAACCGGCAGCGCTTTCCGGTTCACTTTGCCGTTGGGTGTCAGCGGCAAGGCGTCGAGGAAAACAAACGCCGATGGGACCATGTAATCGGGCAATGTCGTAAGCAGAAAACTTCTCAACTCGCTCACTGTCGGAGCGCTGTCTTCCGCCAGCACAATGTAAGCCACCAGGCGCCGCTTGCCTGGCTCGTCCTCACGTGCTAATACGACCGTCTCGCGCACCGCCCAATGAGCGTTCAGCGCTACTTCGATCTCACCCGGCTCAACGCGGAACCCACGAATCTTGACCTGGAAGTCCATGCGGCCGAGAAACACGACGTTGCCGTCAGCTAACCAACGTCCTAAATCACCCGTTCGGTAGAGACGTTGACCCGGTTGCCCGCTGAATGGATCGGGAACAAACTTCTCCGCCGTTAGATCGGGACGCCCAAGGTAACCGCGCGATACACCGGCGCCGCCCAGAAACAGCTCACCCGAAACACCGATCGGCACAGGCTTCAGGTGCGGATCGAGAATGTAAACCTGAGTGTTGTAAATCGGTTTGCCGACGGCGGGTCGCTCCGGCCACTCAGTTACTGACTTCGGCAGCGCCAGTTCTGTTACGACATGAGTTTCCGATGGTCCATACTCGTTATGCAGGGTGCATTCGGAAAGCTCCGTGAACATCCTCGTCAGCGCTCGAGTGATTTGCAGTTGCTCAGAGCCGGCGATCACTTTCTTCAACGATGCGGTGATTCGATCGTTAGCGCAGAAGCCTTCGGCAAGTTGTTGCAGCGCAACCGCGGGAATGAACAAACGATCAACCTTTTTCTCCACCAATACCTGCGAAAGGCTAGCCAGATCCCGGCGCGCTTCTCCGGTAATCAACACGACCGTGCCACCCGAGCCCCACGTTGAAAACATATCCTGGAATGAGACGTCGAAACTCAACGAAGCGAATTGCAGAGTTCTGGCGCCGGGCGGCAGATGCGTTTCACAGAATTGCCACTCGAGCAGGTTTCGCACCGCGCGATGAGGCATCGCGATGCCCTTGGGCTTACCCGTCGAGCCGGAGGTGTAGGTTACATAGACCAGGTTGTCTGAGAATGCCGCGGGGCGCAGATTATGAATCGGTTTATCAGAGACGGTGGTCCAATCGGAATCCAGCAGCACGACCGGAATCGGCACGCCGCTCAGCTCTTTGCTGAAAAGTTTCTGGCTCAACAACACGCGCGCATTGCTGTCTTCAAGCATGTAGGCGATTCGTTCGCGCGGATATGCAGGATCCAATGCGAGATAGGCGCCGCCGGCTTTCATCACGGCCAGCACGCTGACCATCATTTCGATCGAGCGCTCCAGCAAGATCCCGGCAAAGACGTCAGGCCCGATTCCCAATTCCCTCAGGTGATGCGCTAGTTGATTGGCGCGATCATTCAACTCGCGATAAGTCAGTTCGATATCTTCGAAGACGAGTGCTACAGCATCAGGTGTACGTTCAACTTGCTCCTCGAACATCTGCGGGATGCACTGCTCGATCGGATACGAGTGGGCAGTCGCGTTCCAGTCATGGACCAGTTGCTGTTCTTCGTGTTCACTCAGCAGCGGCAGATAGGAAAGCTGTGAATCCGGCGCCATCACGATTCCGGTCAACAGGTTCTCAAAGTGCCCGGCCATCCGCGTGATCGTCGAATCGTCGAAGAGATCGGTGTTGTACTCGATACCGAAATTGATGCCGTGCTCGGTCTCGTCGACCATCATGAGCAGATCAAATTTCGAGGTTCCGGTTTCCACGTCCAAACCTTCGAGTGAGAGATCCGGCAGTGTCAGACGGCTAGACGTGCTGTTGCGCACGGTGAAGAGCACCTGGAAGAACGGCGTGCGTCCGAGGTTTCGTTCAGGTTGTAGCTCCTCGACCAGTTTTTCAAAAGGAAGATCCTGATGCGCGTACGCATTCAGCGCTGTGTCTCGAACGCGCTGCAATAACTCGTGGAAGGATGGATCACCGGAGAGGTCTGTGCGCAGGACCAGCGTGTTAATAAAGAATCCGATGAGTCCCTCGATCTCGCGATAGTTGCGATTGGCGATCGGTGTTCCAACGCTGATGTCCGTTTGCGCTGTGTAACGATGAAGCAGGACTTGAAACGCGGCGAGCAGCGTCATGAACAGCGTCACGCCTTCGCGACGGCTCAAGTCGTGCACCGACTGGGCCAACGAATCAGACAAGGTGAACAATTGATGTGCGCCCTTGAACGTCTGCACCGCGGGCCGCGGTCGATCGGTTGGCAGCTCCAGCGTCGCGACACCCTCGAGCTGAGCTCTCCAATAGTCGACGTGGCCGGCGAGCGTTTCACCTTGCAGCAGGTTCGTTTGCCAGTGTGCAAAGTCGGCGTATTGAACAGGAAGCTCAGGCAGCGGTGAAGGCCTGCCCGCCGTGAACGCCTGGTACAGCGCGCCCATTTCTTGCAGCAGGATACCGATGGACCATGCGTCAAAGACTATGTGGTGCATCGTCAACAGGAGAACGTGATCCTGTTCGTCAAGACACAACAGAGTCGTGCGTACCATTGGACCGCGCGCGAGATCGAAGGGCTGCCGCGACTCTTCCATGGCGAGGCGACGCGCCTCTGGTTCGCGCTCATCTCGTGGGAGGTGTTGCAGGTCATGCAGTTCCAGGACCCACGGTTCGGCCGGATTAATCACCTGCACGGTCTTTCCATTGCGCATGGTGAAGGTCGTACGCAACACTTCATGACGCCGCACAATTTCGTTCAGGCATCGTTCCAGCGCGTTGCGATCGAGAGTGCCTTTGAGACGCACGGAATAAGGAATGTTGTAAGCGATGTTCGCCGGGTCGAGCTGCTCCAGGAACCAGAGGCGCTGCTGCGAAAACGACAGCGGCAACTCGGAATCTCTTGGAATGGGCCGTAGCTCCGGCAGCGGTGTGGCTGATGATGACTCCTCCACGCTGATTGAGAGACCGGCGACTGTGGGCGTTTCAAAGATCTTCCGTAGCGGGATCTCAACCTCAAAAGCATGTCGCACTTGCGAGATGACCTGCGTCGCCAGCAACGAGTGACCACCGAGCTCAAAAAAGTTCTCGAAAATGCCAACGCGATCGACGCCCAGCACCTTCGCCCAGATCTCTGCCATCCGGCTTTCCGTCGCGTTTCGCGGCGCGACATATTCTTCTTCAGCTTTTGATCGTTGATCGGGAGCAGGCAACGCGGCGCGATCGACTTTGCCGTTGGGCATCAGCGGCAGTGCATCGAGCATCACGAACGCACTCGGCATCATGTATTCCGGCAAACGATCGTGCAGGAACGCATGAAGCTCATGATGTGACGGCGTAGTTTGACCAGTGACGAGATAAGCCACCAGGCGCTTGTCGTCCGGTCCACTTTCTCTGACAGTTACTATGGCTTCACGAATCTCCGGATGAGTTGCCAGTGCCGCTTCAATCTCACCCAGCTCGATACGCGAGCCGCGTATCTTCACCTGGTGATCGACGCGACCCAGGAATTCCAGATCTCCGGCGGAGGAATAACTCGCGAGATCGCCGGTGCGATAGAGTCGAGCTCCCGGTTGATCGCTAAACGGATGCGGCCTGAACTTGTCGGCTGTGAGATCGGGCCGGCCCAGATAGCCACGCGCCAGACCTGCTCCACCTATGTAAAGTTCTCCGGTGGCACCGATCGGAACAGGCTGCATTTGCTCGTCGAGCACGTATGTTTGGACATTCGATAGCGGCCTGCCAATCGACGGTTGTTCACCTGCAATGCGGTACGCGGTGGCATCGACCGTGCACTCCGTTGGTCCATACACGTTGTAAGCAGTCGTGACCTGCCGTTGTGCGAGTGTCCGCCAGAGATCCGGGCTCACTGCTTCACCGCCGACGAGTAATAACTTCGGACTTGTGCCCTCGCTTTCGTTTGCCCATGCGGTTTGCAACAACAAGCTCAACTGCGATGGGGTGCAATCAAAAACATCGATTTTATTACGCTGGAGATACGTATGAAGCGCTTGGCCATCACGCCGGACATCTTCAGGCAGGATATACAACGCATGCCCGCTCAGGAGTTGCACGATCTGTTTGATGGACGAGTCGAACGCGAGGGGAGCATTCAGGCTGATACGCAGCGCAGTTTCCAGTGGTCCATAAATCTCGCGTTGCAATGCGAACGCAAGGTTCACAACGGATCGATGTTCGATCATCGCGCCTTTGGGTTGGCCGGTGGAGCCCGACGTGTAAATCACGTATGCCAGATTAGCGGGATATAAGTTCAAATCAGGTGCAGAAGTGCTCTCCTGCTCGATGCGTTCGCGTTCCGAGTCCAGGTAAACCACTTGGCTTGTTTGACCGGCGAGTAACGATTCGAGCCCGCTGTGACTAAGTACCAGCCTCGCCTGTGCATCCCCGATCATGTAGTCCAAACGCAGCTTTGGCTGCATCGGATCGAGTGGAACGTAAGTGCCGCCTGACTTCCAGATGGCCAACACGGCCACAAGCATGTCGGTCGAGCGATCGAGGCAAACAGCCACGCGCGTTTCAGCGAGGACGTCACGTGCGCGTAAGTAATGAGCCAGTTGATTTGAACGACGATCGAGCTCGCGATAGCTCAAGGCGTCGTCTTCAAAGATCACGGCCGCTGCGTCAGGTGTGCGTTTGACCTGTGCGGCAAACAGTTCGGGTATGCATTGCTCGATCGGAAAATCTCTCGTCGTGTCGTTCCACTCGACGAGAAGTTGCCCGCGCTCGTGCTCACCGAGAATCTTTAGTTTGCCAATCGGAAGATCGACATCTTCCAATACGTCATCGAGCAGCGTCTTAAACTGCCGGGCAATGGTTGCCACACTGTGGCCGGTGAAAAACTCGGAGTCATACCAAAGCTCCAGCTTCACGGAGCCTCGCGATTGCACGCATGACAATCTGAGCTTGAATCGATCCGCACACGAATATTGTTCGAGCAGCCGAAAACCCAGCTCACCGGCACGTTCGGCGTCTGGCAATTCCTCAAAACTGAAACCAATATTCGCAGTGTCGCTCGCGTTCGGCGCGAAATACTCCTGCCACTCTGTCGCCTCCTCGACCGCGCTGTTAACTTGCCGCAGCACCTCGCTGACACGAAAGTCACTACCGAAGAAGCCCCGTACCGGTATCCACTTCTCGTACAAACCGATCGCGTCGTTCATCTCTTCGTAAACCCTGCCATCGCAGCGAAGGTTGATACGGACGTTCGGCTGCGTCGTCACGCGAGAGATAAAGATCTGCCAGCAGGCAAGAAGGAAACGGTCGAGTGAGAGTTTGTGACGACCGGCGATTCGCGACAGGGCTTCGAGATCGATGGTTTCGGTCCAAAGCTCAGGTTTGAAATCACTACTCTCCGCAACTTTGTTTTCGAACGGCAGTGATAACGAGCTGTGAGTACTCTGCTTCGCCCAAAACTCCAGGCCCACTTTCGCCTCTTCGGCTTCCAACAGTTCGTTCTGCCATTCCGCAAACTGAACGTATTGAATGTTCTCCTCGAGCGGCGCACGATCGTCCACGCAACTTTCATAAGAGCGCGCGATCTCGCGCGTCAGATTCACTAATGACCGTGAGTCCGCACACAGTGAAGGAAGAGTCAACAGCAGCAGATGGCGGTTAGTGGAAAGACAAACGAGCGTGCACCGGAGAGGTGAATCATCGAACGGTAAGCTTCGATCCTCTTCGAGCAACTCAGACATGCCGTTAGACTGCTCGCCGGAGCCACTCACGTCTATACGGTTACAGACAGGCTCAGCGGAATCAGCAACCACCTGAACGGGTAACTTCATTCCCGGAAGCGAAGAGAATCTGGTGCGCAAGATTTCGTTGCGCATCGTGACTTGCGACAGGGCTCGCTTGAGTACGTCCGTTACCAGCGTCCCCTCGATCTCGATCGCCGCCTGCGCTTTGTAAGCAGGACTGTCAGCTTGCAGCAGCCAAAGTCGCTTCTGCTGCGGCGACAGTCGAAAACCTTGAATAACTTCAGGCTGCATCGAGATCAACTCCACCGGAATTAGAAAGCCCTGGTCCATACGCGTCGGCCATGGCAACCAAAATCTTGCGGCTGCCTGAATACGGCCTGCGACCATGCGCCACAAACATATTGTCAAGCATCAATAGATCTCTTGCCTGCCAGGGAAATGTGACTGCAACCTCGCTGTAGCACTCGCGAATCTCTTCGATGATCGAGTCGTCGATCCGCGAGCCGTCGCCGAAGTAAGCGTTGCTTGGCAATTCTTCTTCACTAAACAAATCGAGCAGCGATTCGCGCACTGCGCTGTCGAGCCCCGCGACATGAAAGAGATGGGCCTGATTGAACCAGACCGCTTCACCGGTGATTGGGTGATGCGCTATGGCCTGGCAAACGTGACGAAGTTTCAGGCGATTGTCGTCCTTCCACGTGAACTCCATGCCAAAACGCCGGCAGTGATCTTCAACTACGTTCTTATCATTCGTTTGAAAAGCAGTTTGCCAGGAGAGACCGACGCCTTCGCCAAAGTTCCTGACGTACATCACGTTTTTCTCGATGAACCGCTCTTTAATTCCTGGATCAAGACGGTGAAAAACTTTTCGGTTGTCAACGATTGGTGTTTCGCCGCCGCTGGCCGCCGGCTGCATGCAGAAAAACCAAATCTTGAGCGGCCAAACGTGGTTCTTCGAATTCTCGCTGTGAAAAGGAATGTAGTGGTCCGCGGGATACTCCGTCGAAGTGTAAACCGCCTCAGTCAACCTGGTCCGAGGCGTGTGCTGGTCCAGGTAATCGATCAGGTTCGGCGAGAACGTTCTCACTAACTGTTCAAACTTCAGCTCGTCAGTGATATCAAAATCCCTGAACAATATCCCGCCATGTTTGATCAAGCTACGCTCAATAAAATCCCGATTGTCTCTAACCCAACTCAGCAGATCGAAGTCGTCAACTTGCGGACGCAGCACGAGCGGCAGATCCTCATCAGCCGACAAACACTCCTGCCGCACGAGCGACTCGCGCGACACGACCACGGCCTGCGGCTTCAGACTTCGATTAAACGAACGTCTAGACATCAAACAAAACTCTTTTTGTGTTCTTTGTGCCTTAAGTGAGGTCGCCGTTTGTATCAACTTCCAGGTTACTAACGGATCCCGACATCGCCACGAGAATTTTTCGTGGTCCAACGAATGGCGCCCGCCCATGCGCGACGCGCATGTTGTCGAGCATGAGAATGTCGCCACGCTGCCACGGGAACGTTACCGCGGCCTGTCGATAAGCCTCGCGAATTTCCGCGATCACCGAACTCTCGATCGGGGAACCGTCGCCGTAGTACGCATTACGCGGAAACTCGTTTTCCGTCTTTTCTGAAAGCAGAAACTCACGGATCTGAGCGTCCAAAGTCGAGGCATGAAACGCGTGTGCCTGATTGAACCAGACTGTCTCGTTTGACTCCGGATGCTTGATAACCGCCTGTCGTACTTGCCGCGTCTTCAACCGTCCGTTGTTCCACTCAAACTCGACATTGGCCGCGCGGCAATAAGCTGCGACTGCGTCTTTGTCGTCAGTGTGAAAGACGTGCTGCCACGGCAGATCGAGTCCGTCGCCAAAGTTGCGCACGTACATCACCTTCCGTTGCATAAATCGCTCACGGATCTTCGGATCGAGAAGCTCGAAGACTTTGCGGCTGAACGCAATTGGCGTCTCACCACCTTGCTGCGCCGGTTGATCGCAAAAGAAAAACACACGACGAGGCCACGTATGCGCGTAAGACATCTCGTTGTGCAGTTGTATCCATTGATCCGCCGGATACTCCGTCAACGTATAAATCCGGTCCTGCAAATGCGTGCGCGGCGAGGAAGGCTCGCTGTAGTCGAGCAGCTCGGGTGAGATCGCGGTGGTAACCTTTCTGAACTCCGGCAGCGAACTCACGCTGAATCCACGAAACAGCAACGCACCATGTTTCGATAGTTGAGCATCGATGAACTGAACGTTGTCCTTCGCCCACGCCGCAAGATCTACGTCTTCAACGTCCGGTCGAATAAAAAGCGGCAGAGACTCGCCGGGATTCAGGAACTCAGCCTGGACCAGGTCCACACGCGAATGTTTGATCGCTTGTGGTCGCAGACCTTTGAACTTCTGGAAGTTTGCTTGTTTGAGTTTGCGCCTGGCCGCCGCCTGAGCGTCTCGCTCGGCTTCGGTGAGATATTCGAGCGCGTTCAGTCGCTGCTCCGGCTGATCGACGATGCTCTGCAACAGCGTCACGAAATGTTCGTGCATGCGACGGATGCGATCCGCCTCGAATAGATCGGTGCTGTAGGTCCACATGCCTATCAGACTTTCAGGATCGTCCCACATGAACAGCGAGAGATCGAATTTCACTTCCGTGAAATCAAACGGCAGCGGACTCAATTGCACGTCGGGCAACTGCGGCGGTTGCGGAGAACCATTGTTGAAGTTGAAGACGACCTGGAACAACGGCGAGTAACTGAGGTTTCGCTCAGGCTGCAACTCTTCCACCAGTTTCTCCAGCGGCATCTCCTGATGCGCATACGCGCCCAACGCAGTCTGTCGCACACGTCCCAGCAATTCTTTGAATGTCGGATTACCCGAAAGGTCTGTGCGCAACACAAGCATGTTGATGAAGAAACCGATGAGCCCTTCGGTTTCGAGACGCGTGCGATTGTTGACGTCGGCGCCGACCACGATGTCTTCCACTCCGGTATAACGAGACAGTAGTGTTTGGAACGCTGCGAGCAACGTCATGAAGATCGTAGCGCCCTCACGGCGGCTGAGTTTCTTCAGTGCGTGCGTGAGCTCTGGTCCAATGGCGAAGGTGTGCCGGTCGCCGCGCGAGCTCTGTACTGCGGGTCGCGGATGGTCGGCGGGCAATTCAAGCAATGCGGGCGCGCCTTCCAAACGCGGTTTCCAGTAAGCCAGCAGTTTCGCCAACGATTCGCCCTGCAACCACTCGCGTTGCCAGTAAGCATAGTCGGCATACTGCACCGCGAGTTCCTCGAGCGGTGACGGTTGATCCGCACGGAACGCCTGGTACAACGGAATCACTTCACGCAGGAGTATTTCCAACGACCCGGCATCGCCGACGATGTGGTGCATCACGATCTGCAACACGTACTCATCGTCCGCGAGTTTGACTAGACCGGCACGTACGAGCGGGGCTTCGGAGAGTTTGAAGGGACGCTTAACTTCCGCCAGGCAGAGTTCTCTGGTTTCAGTTTCGCGTGTCTGCGGATCGAGCTCAGTGAGATCAACTATTGGAAGAGCCAGCTTCCCAGGCGGTAACACGTACTGAATGGGCCTATCGGCATCGAACACCGTGCGCAATACTTCGTGACGCCGCACAACCTCCGTCAGGCTCTTCTTCAACGCCGGTACATGCAGCGCGCCCTTGAGACGAACAGCTACCGGCAGGTTATAGGCGGCATTGTTTGGCTCGAGTTGATCTATGAACCACAAACGCTGCTGTGCGAACGAGAGCGGCAGGTCCTGATCTCTCGAAACTCTCTCGAGCGGTGGGCCAGTAAGAGTCTGGCCCTCTTTGAGTGCGTTATCGATCACTTGGGCGAGAGCCGCAACCGTAGGATTGATGAAGAGTTCTCGCAAAGGCAACTCGACTTGAAATGCGCCTCTGATACGAGTGATGACTTGCGTCGCTAACAGCGAGTGTCCACCGAGTTCGAAGAAATCGTCGTGCAATCCGACTGTTTTCTGATCCAACACATCGGCCCAGATATTCGCGAGCATGTCCTCGACCGGCGTTCTCGGCGATAGATCCTCTCGTTGTTCCTGATCTGAATCACCCGGCAATGGCAGCGCGCGCCGATCGATCTTGCCATTGGGCGTCAACGGGAACTCATCAAGGACAACGAAGGCAGATGGAACCATGTAATCCGGCAACTTCTCCTTCAGGAAACTGCGCAGCTCACTCTTCGAAATCGACGTATCAGCTACGAGATATGCAACCAGTCGCTTGTCTTCGGCGAGCTCGCCGTGAGCGACAACGAGCGCCTCTTTCACCTCCGGGTGTTGCGCGCATGCGACTTCCACTTCACCGAGCTCGATGCGGAAGCCGCGTACCTTCACCTGGTAATCGCGACGGCCCATAAACTCCAGCGGCCCGTCGTTGCGGTACCGCACTATGTCGCCAGTGCGATAGAGCCGCGCACCCGGTTCGGTGCTGAAGGGATTCGGCACGAAGCGTTCGGCAGTGAGATCCGGCCGATTGAGATAGCCGCGCGCAAGGCCGTCGCCGCCGATGCACAACTCACCCGCAGCTCCCAATGGAACGAGTTGTAGTTGCTGGTCCAACACATAAGTTTCAGTATTCGCGATTGGTTTTCCAATTGACACTGTGTCGCCAACGTCGTTCGGATCGCTCATCACATGGCAACAAGCGAACGTCGTGCTCTCGGTTGGTCCATAACCGTTAACCAAACGCAGTGTCGAAGAAGACTGCAACACGCGAGTCACGTGCTCGGGTGACAATACATCGCCGCCCGCCAGCAGGTATCTCAGCGATCCGAGCGCGTTCAGATGATAGCCAGCCATCTGATGGAATAATCCCGCGGTCAACCAGAGCATGGTGACGCGGCGCTGGATCAACACTGCGGCCAACTCTTCGAGCGTGGGCGGCTGTGGAGACATCACGACCAGTCGCGCGCCGTTGAGCAGAGCGCCCCAAATCTCGAACGTCGAAGCATCGAATGAAATCGGAGCGAACTGTAAGAAAGTTTGCCGCGCATCGAGGGTTGCGTAATTTGTGTTTTTGACAAGCCTTACTACGTTTCGATGCGTAACGCTGACGCCCTTCGGCCTGCCCGTTGAACCCGATGTGTACATCACGTAAGCGAGATTGTCGCTGCGGAGATTAATGTCCGGATTCTCAATGCTCTCGCGCGCAATCTGATCTGCGTCTGAATCGATCAGCACAACGAGAGCAGCGTTCGCGGGTAGTTTGGACACCAGCGGTTCCTGCGTCAGCAACACTTTCACTTGCGTATCGTCGAGCATCGCGCTGAGCCGCTCTCGCGGATAGGACGGATCGAGAGGGAGGTAAGCGCCGCCCGCCTTCAGGATACCGATTACTCCCACGATCAATTCGACGGAGCGCTCAACACACAACCCGACCAGCGAGTCCGGCGTCACACCGAGCTTGATCAAATAGTGCGCGAGTTGATTCGCTTTTTCGTTTAGTTGCCGATACGTGAGCCGCGTATCCTCGAACTCAAGCGCGATCGCTTCAGGCGTGAGCTCAACTTGCTGCTCGAATAACTCCGCAATCGACTTGTCGCGTGGATACTCGCGGCGATTGCGACCCAACTCCATCAAGTCGCCCCGTTCTTCATCAGTCAACAAGTTCAACTGTGAGAGTCGCAACGACGGATCGTCGGCAAGTGCCTCCACCAGAGTCACGAAATGATCCGCGAGACGCTCAATCGTCCCTAGCTCAAACAGATCAGTGTTGTAGACGATTGTTCCGATCGTCTGATCGCCGCGTTCCGAGGCGATCAACATCAGGTCAAACTTCGCAGTCTCATCCGGCAGCTCTATCCCGCCGATCTCGAGACCCTGCACGTTGATCTGATCCGGCAGCAGATTCTGAAACGCAAACAAGACCTGGAACAGCGGCGTGTGACTCGGATCGCGCGGCACCTGCAATGCATCCACGAGTTTTTCGAACGGCAGATCCTGGTGCTGATGAGCGTCGAGTGTCACTTCGCGCACGCGATGCAGCAGCTCGCGGAAAGTTGGGTCGCCTGACAGACTGGTCCTGAGCACGAGCGTATTAACCAGAAATCCGATCAGTCCTTCCACCTCGGTGCGGTTGCGTCCCGCGACCGGAGTTCCCACGATCACGTCTTTCTGACCAGTGTGACGAAGGAGCAAAACCTTGAACGCAGCGAGCAACGTCATGAACGCCGTCACTCCGTTTTGCCGGCTTAGCTCTTTGAGTCGCGCACTTGTTTCAGCAGACAACTCCAGCCTGTGCTGCGCGCCGTTGTAGGTTTGCACCGGCGGCCGGCGTCGATCGGCGGGCAGTTCCAAAAGCGGCAGCGGTTGCTGCAACTGTGTTCGCCAGTAAGTTAACTGGCGATCGAGAATCTCACCGGTCAGCCAACTCTTCTGCCAGACTGCGTAATCAGCGTACTGGATCGGCAGTTCCGGCAACGCGGGCGGAATGTCGTTAACAAATGTGGAATAGAGCGCCGTCAACTCGCGTACGAGGATGTTCATGGACCAGCCATCGCTCACGATGTGGTGCATCGTCAACAGCAGCACATGATCCTGATCACCCAGTTGCAGCAAACGCGCGCGAAGTAACGGTCCTTCAGCCAGATTAAACGGCGCACCGGATTCAGCTCTTAGCAAATGCTGAGCTTCGTCTTCTCGCTCTGCTGCCGCCATGGCGCTCAAGTCAATGAAGTCCAACGCCGCCGTCGTCACCGGTGCGATGATCTGGACCACGCGGCCATTCACTTCTCGGAAAGTTGTGCGCAGTGCCTCGTGACGCCGTACCAGCTCAGTGAAACTTTGTTCGAGTGCTGTCCGATTCAGCGATCCGCGAAGACGTATCGCCGTTGACATGTTGTAGGTCGAGCTGCCGGGATCGAGTTGATTGAGAAACCACATGCGCTCTTGCGCAAACGAGAGCGGCAGTTCCTCTTCTCTCGACACGGGCACCAAAGGCATCGCCGGCACATCGCGTCCGGAGTTTCGTTCAGCCTCAATCGTCACCGCGAGACCCGCGACAGTGGGCGTGGTGAAAAGACTTCGCAGCGGCAGATCTACTCGAAACGCTTCAC
Organism: uncultured Acidobacteriota bacterium; assembly: GCA_963826255.1. Lineage (GTDB taxonomy): Bacteria > Acidobacteriota > Blastocatellia > Pyrinomonadales > Pyrinomonadaceae > PSRF01. Next base: position 626,533 of record CAWGWK010000002.1, on the reverse strand, counting down.
GCACGCGCGACATCAACCGGGTAGCAACCAGTGAGTGCCCACCGAGATCGAAGAAGTTGTCATTGATCCCAACGCGTTCGACGCCGAGCACGTCCGCCCACAGTGAGGCGAGCAACTCTTCCGCCGGTGTTCGCGGCGCGACAAAAACTTCGTTCGCGGCAGAAGTGAGATCCGGTTGCGGCAGTGCGCGCCGGTTGATCTTTCCACTCGGCGTCAACGGAAGTGCGGAGAGGAAAATGTAACTCGCGGGCGTCATGTACTCAGGCACATGTTGCGAAAGGTGTTGGCGCAGATCGGCCGCAGCTATCTCGGCGCCTTCCTGCGGCAACACGTATGCAACCAGAACCTTCCCGCCTGTTTTCACTTCATGGGCCGTCACGATCCCTTCACGCACGAGTGGATGACGCCGCAACGTCGCTTCAATCTCGCCCAGCTCGACACGATAGCCGCGTATCTTTACCTGTTGGTCTCCACGTCCGAGGAACTGCAAGTTTCCATCCGCCTGATAGCGCCCGAGATCGCCTGTTCGATAGAGCCGCCCGCCGCCTTGCGTTGCAAAAGGATTCGGCACATACCGCAAAGCTGTTACGTCAGGACGATGCAGGTATCCACGCGAGAGGCAATCGCCTCCGAGATACAACTCGCCCACGACACCGAGCGGAACCGGCTGCATCCGTGCATCGAGGACGTAGCATTGTGTGTTTGGCATCGGACGGCCGATAGGAGGCAGCTCAGGCCATTCACTGGATGGACCACTCATGCTAAAGCAGTGCGTCACATGCGTCTCTGATGGTCCATAGTGGTTATCGAGAATCGCGTTGTCGAGTTTGCCAAAGAATGAACGAATGGCTGGTGTGATCTTCAGTTGTTCACCGCCGGCGATCACATGGCGCAGAGTAGCGGGGACTTCATTCTCCGCCTCAGACGCCTGCGCGAGGTATTCCAGGGCAACGTAAGGCAGGAACAATCTCTCGACCCGCTGATCGATGAGCGTGCGCAGCAGTCGTTGAGAATCGCGCCGCGTCAGTTCATCGACGGCGACCAGCGCGCCTCCCGAACACCATGTCGAAAATATCTCCTGGAAGGAGACGTCGAAACTCAGTGAAGCAAATTGCAGCGTGCGCGGCGCTTTGAGCGAGCGATCGATCTGCCAGTGAACCATATTCACGAGCGCGCGATGCGGCATGGCGACCGCTTTCGGCGTGCCGGTCGATCCTGAGGTGTAGATGATGAAAGCGAGGTTCTCAGGATCCGCATCGCGAATGGGATTCGCATCGCTTTCCTCGCTGATTGCGTTCGCCTGATCCTCAAGACAGACAACTCGAGCAGCGGTCTCAGGCAGTCGTTCGAGTAAATGACGCTGAGTGAGCAGCACGTGCGCTTCAGCGTCTTCAAGCATGAACAACACGCGGTCTCGCGGATACTCGGGATCGAGCGGCAGGTAAGCTCCGCCGGCCTTCAACGCTCCCAGTATGCTGACTAGCACCTCCGCGGAACGCTCCATCATGATGCCGACTCGCGAATCAGGACCAACGCCCAATCGTTGCAGGTAGTGGGCCAATTGATTAGCTCGTCGATTCAACTCTTCAAAGCTCAAACGATCGTCGCCAACGACAACCGCCGTTTCATGCGGCGTCCGTTCAGCCTGTTCTGCAAAGAGTTCATGACTACAGCGTTCGCGAGGGAATGGTGCCGTCGTGTCATTCCATTCGACGAGAAGCTGATGTTCTTTTTCCGCAGTAAGCAGAGGCAGAGCGTTGATGCGCTCATCGGGCGCGTTTGCAATGCCTTCGAGCAACACCTCGAAGTTGGCGAGCATTCCCCTGATGGTGGCTTCCTCAAAAAGATCCTCGCTGTAGATCAAAATCCCGCGAAGTTGATCTTCCTGTTCAAACATCAGGCATTCCAGCTCGAACCTGGTTGCGCTGCTAGGAATCTGGTGTTGCGTGAGAGTGAGCCCTGGAAGATCCAGTGTTTGAGAAGGCGCATTCTGCAATGTGAATAACACCTGGAACACCGGACTGTAGCTGAGATCTCGATCGGGCTGTAACACCTGGACCAGCTTTTCAAACGGCGTGCGCTGGTGTGCGTACGCGCTGAGTGCTGTTTCGCGAACGCGGGCCAGCAGCTCGGTAAACGTCGGTTCTCCTCCGAGATCGACTCTGATGGCGAGTGTGTTCACAAAGAAGCCGATCAAGTCTTCGAGCTCAACTCGCTGGCGATTCGCGATCGGAGTACCGACGATGATGTCTTCCTGGCCTGTATGGCGGTGAAGCAACGTTTGAAATGCCGCGAGCAGCGTCATGAACAGGGTCGAGTGATGAGTGTGGCTCAACCGGTTCAGTTGGGCTGTGAGATCCGGCGACAAAGCAAAAGAGAGACTGGCGCCGCGATAACTCAACTGCGGTGGACGCTTTAGATCCGTAGGTAGCGCAAGCACCGGCAGTGGCCCGGCGAGTTGCCGCTGCCAGTAGTCGAGTTCCTTTTCATTAACTTCGTCGTGCGACCAGTAGCGTTGCCAGTAAGCAAAGTCGGCATACTGGATCGGAAGCTCAGGCAAAGGTGACGGGCTGTTTGTTAAGAAGGCTTGATAAAGAGTTGTCAGCTCACGAACGACCACGCCGGACGACCAGGCATCGGTGATGATGTGATGCATCGTTAGCATCAGAATGTGGTCTTCGTCGCCAAGCTGAATGAGCTTGATCCGGAACAATGGTCCATGCTCGAGGTCAAACGGCAGTTGCGCATGCGTGCTGCATTCGTTCGTCGCGGCTGTTTCGCGTTCGTTCTCCGGCAGTGCACTTAAATCGACGACGGGAAGCTCGACAGTTAACGATGGAATGATCATCTGTGCGGGTTCGCCGTTGTTGACAACGAACACAGTTCGCAGAACTTCGTGACGCCGCACGATCTCGTTGAGCGTGCGTTCCAGCACATCGATCTTGAGGCTTCCTTTGAGTCTGATTGCTTCCGAAACGTGATAAGCAGCCGCGGTCGGTTCGAGTTGTTCGATGAACCAGAGGCGCTGCTGCGCGAACGAAAGCGGCAGCACTTGATCGCGCGATACCGGGGTAATCGAGGGCGTGAGAGCGACGTTTGTTCCCATCAGAGCAGCCTGCAACACCGTGGCAAACTCAGCTAATCGTGATTGCTCAAAGATGTATCGCAGCGGCACGTCAACCCGAAACGCTTCACGCACTCGCGAAAGCATCCGCGTGGCCAGCAACGAATGGCCACCGAGCTCAAAGAAGTTGTCCGTCGCGCCTACACGCTCCACTCCAAGCACTTCACCCCACAACACCGCCAACATCTCTTCTATTGGCGTGCGTGGCGCGACATACTCGCGCTCTGTCGTCGCCTCCGGAGCCGGCAACGCGTTGCGATCAACCTTCCCGTTGCTCAGCAGTGGCAAGGATTCCAACCGGACAAAGAGCGTGGGAATCATGTAGACCGGCAACCGCTCGCCTAAGTAGTGGCGTAGCTCAGCCGTCTCGATGGTCTGTCCTTCTCTGGCTACCACATACGCGACCAATCGCTGTTCCCTGGCCATGTCTTCCCGGACCACCACTGCGCATCCTTGCACGCTCTCGTGCTGGGCCAGCGCCGATTCGATTTCTCCGATCTCGATGCGGAACCCGCGCAGCTTCACCTGCGAGTCGTTGCGGCCGAGATATTCCACGCGACCATCGGTGTGGTAACGCACCAGGTCGCCCGTGCGGTACAGACGTGCACCTGCCGTCTCAGAGAAAGGATCGGGAATGAAGCGTTCTGCCGTTTGGCCGGGCCGGTTCAGGTAACCGCGAGCCAAGCTCGCGCCGCCGATGTACAACTCTCCGGTCACTCCGATCGGCACCGGCTGCAACAACGCATCGAGCACGTAAAACTGCACATTCGGCATTGGCCGGCCGATCGGCACAAACGCTTCTTTGCTCTCCCGTTCGCAACGCCAGCACGTAACCTGGATGGTCGTCTCGGTTGGACCATAGAGGTTATACAATTCAGTGTCCGCGAACAGACTGAAGAAGCGTTCAGGCAGATCGATCGTGACCGCTTCCCCGCCGCAGAATACTTTTCGTAAACTCCGGCAGCGAGCAATATCTCTTTCCGCCAGTAAAGCGCGCAGCATTGTGGGGACCGCTTGCAGCACGGTGATCTCTTTCTCTATCACCGCCTGCACGAGGTAAGCACTGTCCTGGTGTCCACCGGGACGGGCCAGCACTAACTGCGCGCCGCACATCAACGGCAGAAACAATTCCCATATCGAAGCGTCGAACGTGAGTGGTGTCTTATGCAGCACTCGATCCATCGCGGTAAGCGGTATCTCGTGGCGCATCCAAAGCATGTGATTGCTAAGCGCGCGATGTGTTACTTGCACACCCTTCGGCAGCCCCGTCGAGCCGGACGTGTAAATCACATACGCAAGGTTATCTGGTTCTAGTGCAACCGCCGGATTCTCCTCGCTCTCGCCGCTAATCGTTTCCCATTCTGTATCGAGACACAGCACCCGGGCTTCGTGCGGCGGCAAGGAGGTCGTCAGATTCGCCTGCGTCAACAACACCGGCGCTGCCGTGTCACTTAACGTAAATGACAACCGCTGCTGCGGATGTGATGGATCCATCGGCACGTAAGCGCCTCCGGCTTTGAGAATGCCGAGCAAGCCCACCAACATCTCGACACTGCGCTCCACACAGATCGCCACCATTGTGTCCGGGCCGACGCCAAGGCCGCGCAGATGATGGGCCAGTTGATTGGCCCGCGCGTTTAGTTCTGCATAAGTCAGTTGCAGCTCTTCATGGACCAACGCGACTTGCTCCGGCATCTTCGCCGCTTGCTGCTCAAAGAACGTATGGAAACAATCGGAAGGCTCAGTCGTGGTAGTGTCGTTCCAATCTTTGAGTAACTGCCTGCGTTCTGCGTCACTCAACAACGACAATTCGAAGAGCCGTGCATTTGGATCGTTTACGATACCTTCGAGTAACGTTTGCAGGTGTTGCACCATTCGTTCAATCGTGGAGCGATCGAAGAGGTCGGTATCGTAGTCGAGCCTGCCCTCGAAGCCGTTTTCCGCTTCATGAAAATTCAGTAGCAGATCAAACTTGGCCGCATGCGCCGGAACATCCAGCACGCTCAACTGCAATCCGGGCAGCTCGAGTGCCTGTAGCGGTGCATTCTGCAAGGCGAACATCACCTGGAATAGCGGCGAGTGACGCAGGTTGCGCTCAAGCGTGATCTCTTCGACCAGCTTCTCGAACGGCATGTCCTGATGTGCATAAGCATTCAGGCAAACTGTTCGCGCCTGCGCCAGCAGGTCGCTGAAGCGCGGATTGCCCGAGAGATCGAGACGCATCACGAGGGTGTTCACAAAGAAGCCGATCAGTGATTCGGTGTCCATGCGATTGCGATTCGCGATCGGCGTACCCACGCAGATGTCTTCCTGTCCTGAGTAACGCGCCAGCAAAACCTGCCACGCAGCCAGCAGCGTCATGAAGAGCGTCGCACCTTCGCGCCGGCTCAGTTCGTTCAATGCGGCGGTGAGAGATTCTGAGAGCCGGAAGTGCTCCGTCGAGCCGCGATGCGCCGCCAACGACGAGCGCGGTCTGTCTACCGGCAACTCCAACACGGGCGCAGCTTCGAGTTGCTCGCGCCAGTAACTGAGATCCTTCTCGAACCTGCTCGTGCCCAGTGACTGCTCCCAAGCAGCAAAGTCGGCGTATTGAATGGTGAGTTCCGGCAACGGCGATGGCTTGCCTGCGATGAATGATTCGTACAGCGCCTTCACTTCGCTAACCAGCACGCCCATCGACCAGCCATCAGTGATGATGTGGTGCATCGTGATCAGCGTCACGTGTTCCTGCTCACTGACTCTCACCAGCAGCGCGCGCAGCAATGGCCCGTTAGACAGATCGAAGGGTCGTTGAGTCTCTGCTTCGACGATTTCATGCAACTGCGTTTCAGCCGCCTCGATCGTCACTAAGCGCAAGGGTTCGTATGGATGAACGACCTGCACCGGAATATCGCCGTCGAGCGTGAAGGTGGTGCGCAGGATCTCGTGTCGCCGGATGACTTCAGAGAGTGTTTGCTCGAACGCCTCCATATCGAGCTCACCCGACAACTTGACCGCGATCGGGATGTTGTAAACCGCCGTGCCAGCTATCAACCGGTCGATAAACCACAGACGCTGCTGCGCAAATGAAAGCGGCAACACGTGGTCGCGTGACACTGGCACGATCGCCGGCACGGGTGCAGTCGCCACTCCACTCAGCGCGGCCTGCAACACTGTCGCAAACTCCGCTAGGCGTGGTTGCTCAAAGATGTGTCGCAGCGGCACGTCAACCTGAAACGTGTCGCGCACTCGCGATAACAGTTGCGTGGCCAGCAGCGAATGACCGCCTAACTCGAAGAAGTCGTCAGTCGCGCCCACACGCTGCACACCCAGCACTTCAGCCCACAACGTGGAGAGCATCTCTTCGATCGGCGTGCGTGGGGCGACAAACTCCGCTTCACCGCTCTCTCTCGTCAGCGCCGGTAATGCTCGTCGATCTACTTTGCCGTTGGCTGTTAGTGGTATTTCGTCAATTGCCATGATGCCCGCAGGCACCATGTATTCAGGCAAACGTCGTTGCAGATATGCTCGCAGGTCACTCACGGCCAGCGGCTGCTCCGGTTGCAACACGACGTAAGCAACGAGACGCTTCTCGACGCCCTCCGCCTGTGCTACTACGACTGCTTCCTGCACGCCGCTGTGCTCTCTCAGCATCGCCTCGATCTCGCCCAACTCGATGCGGAAGCCACGCAGCTTCACCTGCTGATCGAACCGGCCCAGGAACTCCAACTCACCATTTGCCAGGTAACGCACACGATCGCCGGTACGGTACAACCTCGCTCCACGTTCCGTGCTGAACGGGTGCGGCACAAACTTCTCTGCTGTCAGGTCGGGCCGGTTCAGATAACCGCGCGCCAGTCCCTCGCCGCCGAGGTATAGTTCTCCCGCGATTCCTACCGGAACCGGCTGTTGCATGCGGTCGAGCACGTAAGCTTCCGTGTTCGCGATTGGTCGTCCGATCGGCACGGTGCTGTCGATCTCGGTGTGCTGGTCCATCGCGTGACAAGTACTAAACGTCGTGTTTTCAGTCGGACCGTAACAATTGATTAACTGTTGCTCCTCACCGAGCCTTGCGAGCACCTCCTTAACGTGCTTCACGCTCAGCGCATCACCGCCCGCAAGTAGTTGCCGTACGCCACTCAACTCCACCCCTTCATCAACTGCAAGGTGAAACAGTCCGGTGGTCAACCACAGCGTGGTGACTTCGTGCCGCGTCAACGCTTCACCTAACTCTGCGAAACTCGGCTGCTGTGGCGGCATCACGACGAGCTTCGCGCCGTTCAGCAAGCTGCCCCACAACTCAAACGTCGAGGCGTCAAACGACAGCGGCGCCATCTGCAAATACACTTCATCCGCGGCAAACCGCGCGTAATCAGTTTCCTTAACCAGGCGCACCACGTTGCGATGGGTCACGCTCACGCCTTTCGGCGTTCCCGTCGAACCCGACGTGTACATCACGTACGCCAGATTCTGCGGCGAGACCGAAACCGCCGGATTACTGTCGCTGTGCTCCGGGATCTGTTCGAGACTGACGACGCGTGAGCAATGCAAGGGCAATGAAGAGCGCAGATGTTGCTGCATCAGCAACACGGGCACACGCGCATCCTCGAGCATGAACTGCGAGCGCTCCAGCGGGTTCTGCGGATCGAGCGGCAGGTAGGCGCCACCGGCTTTCAAGATCCCCAGCACGCCCACCAACATCTCAACCGATCGTTCCACGCAAAGTCCAACTATCACTTCCGGACCAACACCGAGTTCTTGCAGGTAGTGCGCGAGTTGATTGGCGTGTCGATTCAACTCGCCGTAACTCACTTGTTTATCGCCGAACACCACGGCTACAGCCTGCGGATCACGCTCGACCTGCTCTTCAAACAAATGCTGCACACAACGCTCGCGTGGATACGCTGTCGAAGTCTGATTCCAATCTTCCAGCAGTTGCCGGCGTTCGCTATCGATCAGCAGCGGCAACTCGAGCAGCCTGGCGTGGGGATCCGTTGCGATACCTTCGAGTAACGCTTGCAGGTGTTGCGCCATTCGTTCCATCGTGGAGCGATCGAACAGGTCGGTGTCGTAGTCGAGCGTGCCGGCGAGACCGTTTTCGGACTCCTGGAACGTGAGCAGCAAATCAAACTTCGCCGAGTGAACCGGAACATCCAGCACGCTCAACTGCAATCCGGGCAGCTCCAGCGCCTGTAGTGGTGCGTTCTGCAAAACGAACATCACCTGGAACAGCGGCGAGTGACGCAGGTTGCGTTCGAGCGTGATCTCTTCGACCAGCTTCTCGAACGGCATGTCCTGGTGTGCGTAGCCATTCAGGCAAACTGTTCGCGCCTGTGCCAGCAAATCGCTGAAGCGCGGATTGCCGGAGAGATCGAGACGCATCACGAGTGTGTTCACAAAGAAGCCGATGAGCGACTCGGTGTCCATGCGATTGCGATTCGCGATCGGTGTGCCCACGCAGATGTCTTCCTGTCCTGAGTAACGCGCCAGCAAAACGTGCCACGCAGCCAGCAGCGTCATGAAGAGCGTCGCACCTTCGCGCCGGCTCAGTTCGTTCAACGCTGCGGTGAGAGATTCCGAGAGCCGGAACTGCTCCGTCGAGCCGCGGTGCGCCGCCAACGACGAGCGCGGTCTGTCTACCGGCAACTCCAGCACGGGCGCGTCTGCGAGCTGCTCGCGCCAGTAAGACAAGTCCTTCTCGAACCTGCTCGTGCCCAGTGACTGTTCCCACGCAGCAAAGTCGGCGTATTGAATGGCCAGTTCCGGCAAAGGTGACGGCCTGTTCTCAACAAATGATTCGTACAGCGCCTTCACTTCGCTAACCAGCACGCCCATCGACCAACCATCAGTGATGATGTGGTGCATCGTGATCAGCGCCACGTGCTCCTGCTCACTGACTCTCACCAGCAGCGCGCGCAGCAATGGCCCGTTAGACAGATCGAAGGGTCGTTGAGTCTCTGCTTCGACGATTTCATGCAACTGCGTTTCAGCCGCCTCGATCGTCACTAAGCGCAAGGGTTCGTATGGATGAACGACCTGCACCGGAATATCGCCGTCGAGCGTGAAGGTGGTGCGCAGGATCTCGTGTCGCCGGATGACTTCAGAGAGTGTTTGCTCGAACGCCTCCATATCGAGCTCACCCGACAACTTGACCGCGATCGGGATGTTGTAAACCGCCGTGCCAGCTATCAACCGGTCGATAAACCACAGACGCTGCTGCGCAAATGAAAGCGGCAACACGTGGTCGCGTGACACTGGCACGATCGCCGGCACGGGTGCAGTCGCCACTCCACTCAGCGCGGCCTGCAACACTGTCGCAAACTCCGCTAGGCGTGGTTGCTCAAAGATGTGTCGCAGCGGCACGTCAACCTGAAACGTGTCGCGCACTCGCGATAACAGTTGCGTGGCCAGCAGCGAATGACCGCCTAACTCGAAGAAGTCGTCAGTCGCGCCCACACGCTGCACACCCAGCACTTCACTCCACAACGTGGAGAGCATCTCTTCGATCGGCGTGCGTGGGGCGACAAACTCCGCTTCACCGCTCTCTCTCGTCAGCGCCGGTAATGCTCGTCGATCTACTTTGCCGTTGGCTGTTAGTGGTATTTCGTCAATTGCCATGATGCCCGCAGGCACCATGTATTCAGGCAAACGTCGTTGCAGATATGCTCGCAGGTCACTCACGGCCAGCGGCTGCTCCGGTTGCAACACGACGTAAGCAACGAGACGCTTCTCGACGCCCTCCGCCTGTGCTACTACGACTGCTTCCTGCACGCCGCTGTGCTCTCTCAGCATCGCCTCGATCTCGCCCAACTCGATGCGGAAGCCACGCAGCTTCACCTGCTGATCGAACCGGCCCAAGAACTCCAGCTCGCCACCTAGCAGATAACGCACGCGGTCGCCGGTGCGGTACAACCTCGCTCCACCTTCCGTGCTGAACGGGTGCGGCACAAACTTCTCGGCTGTCAGGTCGGGCCGGTTCAAATAACCACGCGCCAGTCCCTCGCCGCCGAGGTATAGTTCTCCCGCGATTCCTACCGGAACCGGCTGTTGCATGCGGTCGAGCACGTAAGCTTCCGTGTTCGCGATTGGTCGTCCAATCGGCACGGTGCTGTCGATCTCAGTGTGCTGGTCCATCACGTGGCAAGTACTAAACGTCGTGCCTTCAGTCGGACCGTAACAATGGATCAACACCTGCTCTTCACCGAGCCGCGCCAGCACTTGCTTCACGTGCTTCACGCTCACTGCCTCACCACCAAACAGCGTTTGCCGTACGCGACTCAACTCCAGCCCTTCATCTACGGCGACGTTAAATAGCCCTGTGGTCAGCCAAAGGGTTGGCACTTCGTGCCGCGTCAACGCTTCACCTAACTCTGCGAAACTCAGCTGCTGTGGCGGCATCACGACGAGCTTCGCGCCGTTTAGCAAGCTGCCCCACAACTCAAACGTCGAGGCGTCAAACGACAGCGGCGCTGTCTGCAAGAACACTTCATCCGCGGCAAACCGCGCGTAATCCGTCTCTTTCACGAGGCGCACCACGTTGCGATGGACCACGCTCACGCCCTTCGGCGTTCCGGTCGAACCCGACGTGTACATCACGTATGCCAGATTCTCCGATGACATTGCGACCTGCGGATTGCTGTCGCTGTGCTGTGAGATCAACTCCCAATCGTCATCAAGACTGACGATCTGCGACCAATGCGAAGGTATTGAAGCGAGTAGATGTTGTTGCGTCAGCAACACGGGCACACCCGCGTCCTCGAGCATGAACTGCGAGCGCTCCAGCGGGTTCTGCGGATCGAGTGGCAGGTAGGCGCCGCCGGCTTTAAGGATGCCCAGCACGCCAACCAGCATCTCAATCGATCGTTCCACGCAAAGACCAACTACCACTTCCGGGCCAACACTGAGTTCTTGCAGGTAGTGTGCGAGTTGATTGGCGCGTTGATTCAACTCGCCGTAACTCACTTGTTCATCGCCGAACACCACGGCTACAGCCTGTGGATCACGCTCGACTTGCTCTTCAAACAAATGCTGCACACAACGCTCGCGTGGATACGCTGTCGAAGTCTGATTCCAATCTTCCAGCAGTTGCCGGCGTTCGCTATCGATCAGTAGCGGCAATGAAGAGATGCGCTGCGCCGGCTCCGCCACAACTCCTTCCAGCAGTTGCTGGAAGTGGACGCCCATGCGCTTAATCGTCGAACGATCGAAGCGCTGCGTGCGATATTCGAGAATTCCAGTCAACCCGTGCTCTTCCTCACGGAAGGAGAAGATCAGATCAAACTTCGCCGTTTCGGGCTCGACTTCGATCTGCTTGATCTTCAAACCGGGTAACTCGATCGCCGGCAGCGGTGGGTGCAGCACCATCATCACCTGGAAGAATGGACTATGCGTCATGCTTCTTTCAGGCTGTAATTCCTCGACCAGCAGCTCAAACGGCACATCCTGATGCGCGTGAGCTTCGAGCGTCGTTTGGCGTACGCGTTTGAGGAGCTCGAGAAATGTTGGATTGCCGGAAACGTCAGCACGCAGCACGAGGGTATTAACGAAGCAGCCGATCAAGTTCTCCGTTTCTGGTTGAGTACGACCGGCGACCGGTGTGCCTACTGCAAAGTCCGTCTGTTCCGTGTAGCGCCATAGCAACGCCTGAAACGCAGCGAGCAACGTCATAAAAAGCGTCGTGCCCTGTTGCCGGCTCAGGTCTTTCAGTTGAGTGGCCAGTTGGAGCGGCAGCGTTATGATTTCAGTCGCCCCGCCCTCAGCGGGCACTGGCGGAGCCGGTCGATCAGCAGGCAGCTCCAACAACGGCACCTGGCCCGCAAGCTTGCGCCTCCAGTAATCGAGTTCGCTGTTTAGCTTTTCACCGCTCAACCACTCGCGCTGCCACTCGGCGTAATCGACATACTGGATCTCCAACTCCGGTAGCGGCGACGACTCACCCGCGGAAAACGCGCGATACAGAACGGTGATTTCGTTAATCAACAATCCAAGCGACCAGCCATCGCTGATGATGTGGTCCATCACGAGGACCAGCACGTGCGCTTTCGCGTCGAGACGCAACAACCTCGCTGTGATTAGCGGTAGGTGTTGCAGATCGAATGGTCTCTGTGCCGCTTCGCGAATTAGTTGTTGAGTTTGCTGATCCTTCTCCGGCGCTTCACTCAGATCGAAGTGCTCAAACTTCAGAAACAATTCCGGACTGATCACTTGCAACACACGATCGCCGGTCATCACGAAACTTGTGCGCAGCGTCTCATGACGCCGGATGACTTCGTTCAGGCTTTGCTCGAGCGCGGAAACGTCGAGCTGGCCCTCGATGCGCACTACCGCCGAGATGTTGTAAGCAGCGCTGTTTGGCTCGAGCTGGTTTAGAAACCACAACCGCCGCTGAGCAAACGACAGAGGAGCTGCAAACACTTCGACTTCACGTTGAACTGAACTCATGGAGTTTTCTAAGCCACAATCTGCGTAATCTGTGGATGGATCTACCGCGCGCTTAACGCCTTGCGATCTATGCGGAGTGATTCGCGGGGAATGCGTTTAATCTTCGGAACTTCTTCTTCGACCGGGGCTGTCTCTATCACTGCCGACAACGCGGCCACGGTCGGCTTTTCAAAAAAGTCTCGCAACGGAACTGACATGCGGAAAGCTTCGCGCATCTCCATCACGAGTTGCGTAGCAAGCAACGAATTGCCGCCGAGCTCGAAGAAGTCGTCGTTAATGCCGACCTCTTCGATGGCCAACACGCGCTGCCAAACCTCAGCCATTTTGCGTTGCACATCGTTCGCTGGAGCAACGTACGCTTCGCGCAAAGCCGGCCGCGGATAGAACGTTCCAGGTGGGCGCCGGGCTTGTTCCGCTTCGCGTAGCGAGACGAGCTTCACCCATTGATCGATGCGTGCTTGCAATGGCGCGGTCGAGACTATCAACTGCGGGAATCCGACTCTCGGCAACAGACGCGCGAAGACTTCCTTGCCCTCGCCCGGCGAAATTGCGAGCTCGGTTATACTCGCTCCCAAAGCCGTGGTTGGCTGCAACTCGGCCTCGACTTGCCACGTATCGAGATTGATGGTGGTCCATGGTACTGACGTGCGCTTACTTGCAGAACGCGCATAGGCGTCCATAAAGATATTCGCGGCCGTGTAAGCAGTCAGTCCCAATCCGCCGAGCACTGACGAGATTGATGAGATCAACAAACAGAAATCTGGTTTCGTGTCTCGAAGAATGTCTTCGAGGTTCATTAGTCCCTTCACCTTAGTTTGGAAGTGCACGTCGTAATCGGTTTCCTGAACGTCTTGGATCGTTTGCGCCGTCTCTTCACCCATCACCACTTGTCCGGCGGTATGGAAGACGCCGTTGATCTCGCCGTAATGTTCAACAGCTTCCTTGACGACTCGCTGCATCTGGTCGCGATTGCCAACGTCTGCGTTACAGATGAGCACGCGCGCGCCGAGGCTCTCAACGTACAAAGCTTTTCTGATTGCGACGCTCGCCGGATCCTCGTCCGAGTGAGTCTGTAGCCATTGATCCCACTCTGAGCGCGCGGGAACTTCGGTGCGCGTGGTCCAAACCAACCGGGCTTTGAATCTCTCGGCGAGGTATTCGGACATTATCGAACCGATGCGGCCGAGCGCGCCGAGGATCAGGTAAACACCGCCTTCTCTCAGATGCGATCGATCCGGCTCAGCGGCTTCGAGCGACAGCGGTTCGTAAGTCTGCACCCACCTGTTTCCGCCTCGATAAGCCACCACCGAATCCTGTGAGCTTGCATTGCACTCAGCGAGCAAGGAATCTACCGACTCAGGCAACCCCACGATATCAATGCTGCGACACCTGATTTGCGGATACTCCTGAGGGATCACCTTGCATGGACTCAATAACGTCGCTTTCGCCGGCTCGATCGATTCGTCACCAAACACTGCTTGCAGATTGCTCGAGACGACAAACAGTTCCAGCGGTGTTGTCATTCTCTCCTCGCCGATTCCCCGCGCGAGAAATACCAGACTGTGCAGACCGGCATACTGTGCCGCTTCGAACGATTCATCCACCGCATCGACGTTCCAGAGATGGATGATCTTCTCCGGTGTCTTTCCTTCGGCGACCAACGCCTTCAGCAGTGCTGAATAGTCAGCGGCAGCACGAGGATTTATGACGTAACCGTCATCGCTTGATCCCGCGAACTGTTCACCAGCTCTAACAGTGACGACCGTTTGCCCCTGCGCCGTTAACATGCGCGCGAGGTCATCACCTAATCCCGAGTTGTCGACGAACAATAGCCAGCTCTTTGACGATCCGTTTTGTGTTGGACCAAACAATGCAGGCGAAGGCGACTGTTTCCAGCCCGGCACATAGAACCACTCCGACACTTCCGGCCTCTTCACAATCTGTTGCTGAGCTTGCGCGGCCACCGGCTTGGCTTCGACCCAGTAACGTTGCCGTTCAAACGGGTACGTGGGCAGCGGCAATCGCCTGCGTCGCTGCGTCAAATTAAACCCCTGCCAGTCGACTGTGACTCCTGCGATCCAGAGTTTGCCCAACGCTTCGAGCGTCGACGCTACTTCAGATCGTGGCTTGTTCGGGGGTGGCAGCGATGGGATCACCAAACATTTTTCGCGATCCATCTGACCACCCGCTAAACCGCTAAGGTTCTGTCCGGGCCCAACTTCAAGCAGGACCAGACGCGGATTTTCAGACAACGTTTGCAGCCCGCGCGAAAAACGAACAGTGTGACGCAAGTGGTTGGACCAGTATTTAGGATCGGTCGCTTCGTCACTTTCCATCCATGTGCCGGACAGATTTGAAATGAGACGTGCCTGCGGTGGTTGCGGATTGGCTTTTGCCACCAGGTCGGTAAAGCTCTCGAGAATCGGATCAACCATCGCAGAGTGAAATGCGTGCGACGTGTGCAGCCGGTGACAGATCAACTCCTGTTCAGTCAACTGTTTTTGCAGACGGTCGATCGCTTCGACTGGTCCGGAAACCACACTCATCGACGGACTGTTGAGCGCGGCCAGCGATAGCTCGCCGTTCACCATCGACTTTGCATCTGCTTCTGGAAACGGAATCGCGAGCATTGCGCCACCCGGAAGATCGCCGATCAGTTTGCCGCGAGCGGCCACGAGCGTGAGCGCGTCTTCAAGTGAAAAGACATTTGCGAGACACGCCGCAACGTATTCGCCGATGCTGTGGCCAATCATTGCCTGCGGTTGAATTCCCCACTCCATCCACAATCGCGCGAGGGCGTACTCGATAACAAACAAGGCCGGCTGCGTCGCGCTTGTTTGATTGAGTTTCGCGGTGATCTCTGATGTGTCTGCTTCGTCAGAGAACAGCAGCGTGCGCAGATCAAAACCGAGCTTAGGTTCTAAAAAGCGGCAACATTGATCGACTACTTCTTTAAACGTCTGCTCCGTTTGATAAAGCTCAGCAGCCATATTGACGTGTTGTGCGCCTTGGCCGGGGAACATGAAAACTACGAACGGATCGTCGAAGGAAGTGCCACGTAAAATGCGGCGACGATCGTTACTCTCTAACACCTGAACACAATCCTGAAGATCGCTGCACACGAGCGCCTGCCGTTCGCGGAAAACCTTTCGCCCGATCTGGTACGTGTAAGCAACGTCGTTCATATTCAAGTCGGGATGTTGCTGAAGATGATCCTTGAGATTCGCGCTCGCGGTTTGCAGCCCGTGTTCAGAGCGCGCGGATAGAGGAATCAAGTTCCACGGTCGACCTGGTCCAGCCTCCGCAAGTATCTCGGGAGCTTCCTCCATCACGACGTGAATGTTGGTGCCGCCGAATCCGAATGAACTAACCCCCGCGCGTCGCGGTAGACCATTCGCTTTCCACTCGGTCAACGATGTATTGACGTAGAAAGGACTGTTCGCGAAGTCGATCTGTGGATTTGGCTCTTCGAAATGCAGATTCGGCGGCAGTTGTTTGTGTTCGAGTGCGAGTGCAGTCTTGATCAGCCCTGCGATTCCGGCTGCGGTATCGAGATGCCCGATGTTGGTTTTTAGTGAGCCTAGTCCACAGAAAGCTTTCTTATCGGTGCCGGCCCGGAAAGCTTTTGTCAACGCCTGCACTTCGATCGGATCGCCAAGCCGCGTGCCTGTTCCGTGAGCTTCGATGTAACCGATGCTATCGGCAGTGACGCCCGCGTTCGCATGTGCGGCGCGGATCACTTCCGCCTGTCCTTCGACACTCGGCGCAGTGAATCCGACCTTGACTGAGCCGTCGTTATTTATCGCCGAACCGAGCAGCACCGCATGAATCGAGTCGCCGTCAGCAATTGCTTCTGACAGTCGTTTAAGAACTACGAGTGCAACTCCGTCACCAACGATCGTCCCTTGCGCTTTCGCATCGAAAGCGCGGCAATGTCCGTCCGGCGAGAAGATTCCTCCCTCGTGATGCTCATAGCCTTCGTTGTTGGGAACGATGATCGAGACTCCGCCGGCCAGCGCCATATCGCATTCACCGTCAAGCAAGCTCTGGCAGGCAAGGTGGACCGCGGCGAGCGAAGTGGAACACGCGGTTTGCACAGCGACGCTCGGCCCCTTGAGGTTGAGTTTGTAAGATACGCGCGTTGCCAACGACCCGAGACCATTGCCGATCCCGACTTGTTGCAGCGCGCCCATCGTTTCGAGACCGTTGAGACTCATCAATGCACTGAACACGTAGGTGCTTAAACTCGCGCCGGCATACACGCCGATCTTTCCGTCATAACGATCCGCGTCGTAGCCCGCGTTCTCGAGAGCATTCCAGGCACACTCGAGAAACACACGATGCTGCGGATCCATGATCTCGGCCTCTCGTGGATTGAAACCGAAGAAAGCAGCATCGAACAGATCCATCTCCGCAAGCACAGGCTTGGCCTTCACGTAGTTGGGTCGATTGAACACCGCGGAATTCACACCCGCTGCTTTCAATTCTTCTTCGGAAAAGAACGAGATCGATTCAACGCCCGCGCAGAGGTTCTGCCAGAGTTCGTCGGTGCTCTTCGCTCCGGGAAAGCGTCCGGCAAGACCGATGATCGCGATGGAGTCTTCTTTGCGCCTTTGCGCCTTTGCGGGAGCAACTTCTTCTTTAGCGATTCCATCTGCACTCAGATACCGCGCAAGCGAATCGACCGTCGGATGATTGAATAGCTCAACGATAGCTATCTCACGTTTCAAAGCCTGTGACAGCTTCGTCTGCATCTCGCTCAGCAGCAGCGAATTGCCTCCGAGATCGAAGAAGTTGTCGTCGCGGCGAACCTCATTCACTGCGAGCACTTCTCGCCAAACTCCCGCAATCATCCTCGCCTGCTCAGACACGCTCACCGTTGCCGGAACAACAACAGGCTGCGCGACAGTTTCTTTTACCGGCTCGCCTCGATCGCTGCCCTCAGTGAGTCGTTGTTCGAAGTGCTTGAATATCGCCCGGCGATCGAGCTTCAAGTTACGAGTGAGAAACCCGTTGTCGCGCGTGAACTGATCGGTCGTGATTACGAATTTAGCAATGCGACCCGCGGGGGTTAATTCCGCATTCAACTGATCGATACTCTTCTTGATAATCGCTTCGACTCGTTCCGTGCGCTCCTGTATCGAGATCAACGCCACGAGGTAAGGCATGCCGTTGCCAAACACCACTGAGCGCTCGATCTCCGGACAACGATCAATCAACGCTTCCAGGGTTTCCGGATGAGTCTTGAAACCCTGCGTGGTGATGATGATTTCCTTCTTGCGTCCGATGAGATAGAGATATCCGTCGTCGTCGAAACGTCCGATGTCGCCGGTGGCAACGACATTGGGCTCGACGTACGTGAGTGCCTGCTCGTTCTCAGCACACTCCAGATAACCGGTCGTTTGCAGGTGCTGCTGGCGGACCATAATCTCGCCGTCGTTCGCGAGAAACACGCTGCCTTCAACTACGGGACGTCCGACTGATCCGCGACGGTTGTGACTCGGAGTGTTGGTCGTGATCGCTCCACACTCCGTCAGCCCGTAAGCTTCATAGAGCGGCAAACGCAACTGTGCGAAGAAGTCCAAAGTCGCGCGCTTGATCGGCGCCATGCCGGTCCACATGATGCGGATTCGCCCACCCAAACTCTCGTAGATCTTTCCGTAGCAGAGCTTTAACAGACGGTCGCGGACCGGCCCAAGTGGCATTGAGCTCCCCAGAGTTAGACCACGAAGCATCGTGCGCTTAGCCGGGCTCAGGTTTCGTATCGCGTTCTTGAACTGCGTGTGAATCGATTCGTAAAGCAGCGGTGGCGCAAGCACGAGTGTGGGCTTGAGTTCTTTGAAAGCCTTCAACGCCTGCGTCGGATTTACCAGCAGCAGATCGAAGCCGTAGTAGAAGCCGGCATAGATCATCAGTCGCTGCTGAAAACTCGACAACGGCAGAAACACGAGAAAGCTATCGTCGGATCTGAAGTCGAACAAACGATAGAAGCTCTCGATCGTGTCTTCCGCGCCGCGCTCGTTAGTAATCAGGCATTTGATTCGTCCTGCTGTGCCTGATGAGAACGTCAAAGAGAAGATTGGTTCTTCGTCCGTTGTTTCAAGCGTCTGCCGGCGGATTTCGACAGGCGAAAGATTTTCCCGATCGATAAAGGCCGTCGAAGTTCCAGGGGCGGTGGCGGGCCAATTGTCTCGCTGCGACAACAACAGCAGCGCGAGTTGATACTTCTCGATCAGCTCGCCGCTTGTGTGGACACCAAACTCATCCGGAAAAGCCACTGAGGTGCACTTCAGGTGCATCAGGGCAAGATCGTGTAGCACCCATTCGTAAGAGTTCGACGCGAGAATGCCGACGCGCATTCCGGGTTCGATACCCCACTGCTCGAGCCGCGCGATCGTCTCCCGCACATTGTCGAGCACAGACGAATAGCCCTTACGGACAACGTTGCCTGCCGCGTCGTAGAACGTGATGGTGTTGCCACTAAACGAGGGCAGTCGTTCTGGAATGTCAGCAAACCTCATACGATGCCTCAAAAGTTATTAGCCACAAAGAAGCACAAAAAGCACATAATCAGTTCGATTTCTGCTCTGCTTCCTTTTGTGCCTTTTTGTGGCTCAATCAAATTTCACCGTCTTGTAAATCGTTTAGATAGCCATCGACGTCTGGTTCGGGACGCATGATGTGTTTGGTCCATGATTCCCGCTCGCCCCAAATCACGCCAAGGTCCCAGACGCAGCCGATTGGACCATCCGTGTTTAAATGCTGGCGTAGTTGTTCAGGCTGTCCGGCCGGTGCAGTTAGCACGCGCAGCAACAGCTCGTTTTGCGCACCCCACCAACAGATCACAACGAAATCGACGTCATTGGCTGCGTGCACGATCATAAAGCCAAGACCGTACCTATCCGGCGGCGCCGTCGCGGGCTGAGGCAGAAGATCCTGCGCGGCGTTGCGTGCAGACTCGATCAGCGAATGGTCCACATTCCTGCCTTCGACGTTCACTCCGTAGACTTTCAACCGCCACCCGGCAAACTCGAAAGGCCGCAACGGCTGCACGCGCCGTTTTGCGTATTCATTGAACGAGGGAAAACCGACAGCCTCGCTCGGGCTGAGAGTTGTTGCTCTTCGGCCCTGCGAGATTCGCTCCAGGTGTTCTTTCAGTGAGGAAGTTTTCTGCGACATGAAAAGGCCCTGGTAACGGCGCCCATTCACACGCGCGTAGTCTGTCAATCTGCCGAACGGCACAAAACCAAACGACTTCCACAATTCGGCCGCAACCGTGCCGGCACGAACGTCGAGATAGATCACTTCACCGCCAATCTCGTTACACTTGTTCGCGATTTCTTTGAAGGCACTCAGCGCGAGACCGGCGCCGCGAAACGAAGGATCGATAATGCCGCGCGACAATTCGACGAGGTGTTTGCAGTTTGGCAAGCGATGCGGCGTGAGAATGAGTTGGCCCACCACTGTACCGCTTTGCTCTGCGATCAGGACATGACAACGCTTCGCCTTGACGTCTTCATTGAGGCTCGCGATTAGCCGTTCTCCTTCCGCCGGATCGAGTGGTCCGGGAAAACCAATCGTCGTTTCATACTTCAGCACGTGGTTCATCACGCTGAGAATACCGGCTCCGGTCTTCTCGTCGATTTCATCCAGCCATCGCAGTTTGACGTTTGGAACTTTGTTTAGCGCGCCTTCAAGCAGGAATGTGGAGATTGTTTGTTCGCCTTCAGCGATCTGCTGCGCCAGCAGTTGAAAGCCTCCGAGCGCGATTTCGGGTGTTGGCTCGTAAACCAGAGTGCGAAGACTGAAAGCAGTGCGGCAAAGAATGCGACAACCAGGCGCCGCGCGTTTGCGTAGATTGCGCAGGATGCGTCTCTTAGGCTTCGCGAGTAGTGCGATGAGAATGAGATCGTATTCCGAAATATCAAAACTCTCTCCGAGACCATTGAAGACACGAACCTGATCTTTGAGCCCGAGCTTCTCGATTACTTGCCGCGAGATATGAACAGCCGAAGGGTTGCTGTCAAGACAATCGATGGGCTGATCAGTTGCGCGGTGCATGTGAAACGCGCTGATCGGCAGCGGTCCACTACCGACAAACAAGATCTTCTGCGGCGGATCGCCGCTGAGGAGAGACAGCTCGCGATTAACCAACCGCTCGAAACGCTTGTTCAAAAAATAATTGTCGAGCGCGGACTCTTTGCCGGCGAGAATATCCTGCGCGTACTGGCATTCGAGTTGAGTTTCCCAAACGCAGTAGGCGTTGTTCAGCTCCGTACGTTCTTCGACGGTCATCTCGTTGAGCGCCAGCGAGGCTTCCTGGCTTTGCGAGTCTTCGGCGAAAACCAATTGCTCCAGTGCGACAATGTTCTCGTGCAACACGTCAAAACTCTGGTCAGTGCCGCGAATCGCCTCACAATATTTTCGTATCTTCGCGGTTAAAGAACCTGCGTCATGAATTTCCGGTGCTCGCTGCACACCGAATTCCATCACATTCATGGTCATGCGATTTACTCCTTTGGCGAAGGACAAGACTGGATGGGTCGGGAATTAATTTGCCGCCGACGAGGAAAGTTGTTGCGATCTATACGCTCGCTCGATTCCGTCGTAGAACAACCAGAAGCGATCGCAGGTTTCGTGAATAGTCTGCACAGCTTCGTCTTGCATCTGCTCGGTAGTGCAAACAAGAGAGACGAGGTCGACGCCTTCTTTGACGTGATAGACGTCTTCGACCGCGTGGACCGTGAAGAACGTCAAGTCTTTTTCCGTGAGCCCGTAGATCTGTGGAAACATCTGATGCCGCATTCTGCCGGCTTTTGTTTCCAGGTTCTGACCTTCGCTCGCGATCATCACGGCCGCGGCGCCGCGATGAAAGTTGTTCGGATCGCTGACCCAGCGCATGCGATAGTCGATCAGCTCTTTTGTTTCCGGCAGTGGTTCAGCGGCTTCGAGCTCGTCTTTATCGACTCCAAGCGCGTAGATGAAACGCTGCATGAGTTGCAGGTGCCCGGCCGTCTTCGAAATCCTGCCGGTCTCTTCTTCGTAAAGGTTATGGGCCAGGCGCGCTGAATAGCGCGGCAACGGAGGACAGTGAAAGTACAGGCCGCCGATGTAGCGCGCGAACACTTTTGTCAGTTGGTAGCCCTGCGTGGCCATCAGCTTGAGCAGCGGCAGGTTCTTTTCCGGTTTAGCGGCCTCTTCAATCAGCGGATGGTCCAGTGTCAACCGCGTCGATAGTTCTTCCCGCAGTTTCTTGCGAAACTCGTTACGAGCAAGCATGTGTGCCTCCTGATTTTGTGCTTTTTGTGCCTTTTTGTGGCGTGGTTTGGTTAGAGGAAGATTTCTTTGCTGCCGTAGAGACGTTCACATGGCAGGCTGCGTTCTGTGCATCTTTCAATCATTTTGTTCGACTCGACGATCTGCTTCGAGGTCTCGTCGTATTTGAGGCTGGTTACAAAATCGAGCCACGGCTCGGCGCCCATCGCATACACGTAAACCTGTTTGCACTTGAGCTGCTCGACGATCCCAAGGCCTCGATCGCAATCCGAGCCCGACAACTTCCTCGACTGGTCCATCTTCCGGTCTACCGGCTTCGTCAACAACGGACCGTAGACCCACGTTAGCGGTGCGCCGTCGCACTCCATGCCCAGGAACAGGATGTCGATGTCACCCAGCAGCTCGTGTACATACTCGTAAAGTTTTGGTTCGATGTTGGCCGAGTCAGCCGCACACATCGCCGACTTCCCTAGCAAACGGATTACATGCGCCGACTTGGTTCGGATAGCGAGATCCGCGTGCTCACCGAAGAACGGAACGGACGTAATCGACCCATCCGGGATCTCGATCTTTTCCATCTCGTCAATTTCAATTACGTTGTTGAATCCAACGTTACGGAGCATCAGTTTCAACGACGGGTCTTGCAAAAATCCGCCGCCGTTCCTGGGCACGACGATGTTTTTGATCTTGTAACGCAGTTGCAGCAACGTCTCAAACATCAGGTGGTCGGCATGGCTATGCGTGATCACTGCGTAGTCGATCGTTTCCGGTAAGTCGAGATAGGTGTAGCGGAATAACTCGCTCGGATGGCTATAACTGATGAGCGGATCGGTCATCACGCTCACATTCTTCGTTTCCACGAGAATGCACGCGTGACCGAAATACCTGATCCTCACTTGATCGCCGTCGTAGCGCGGCACGGCCGGCGGTTGCGCGGTTGTGAAGAA
Organism: uncultured Acidobacteriota bacterium; assembly: GCA_963826255.1. Classification (GTDB taxonomy): domain Bacteria; phylum Acidobacteriota; class Blastocatellia; order Pyrinomonadales; family Pyrinomonadaceae; genus PSRF01. The sequence continues at coordinate 603,766 of CAWGWK010000002.1, read as the reverse complement.
ACTCTGGAAGAGTTCCTCGTTCTCTCCGTTGAGTTGCAACGCCTCTTTGATGTAACCGAGTGGCCGCGGAACGCTGCGCATCTTGAAGAATTCGTCGATGCCTACGTGATTAAAAGGAATCCGCAGGTGGATGTTGCCGCTGTCCTCTAACCGTGGAGTGCTGAAAACAAAGGCGCGTTCGTCGTGTGTAACTTCCGAGAGGGCGATCGATTGCAACGACGAGTCGTAATACTTGCTCTGGTACAGCAGCCCCTCGATGAATCGCACCGAAGGAAAGTTGTTCAAGTCGTAAGTCAGTTCGACAAAGCCTCTCAGTTCAGCGGGAATGCTCGCATACAGAGGCTCCATCGAGTATCCCTTGGCTTCGTTCGCGAGAAAATCGTTCAACTTCACGACCGACTCGGCAAACTTGATCTTCTCCGCCTGCTCCTTATGCGTTCGCTCCATCAGCTCTTTAATCTCGTTCACTCGTTTGCCGTCGTAGTCGATGAATGGTCCACCACGCATCGCGGGATTCTTGTTTGCAGCCGCGTGGATATGAGGAGCCATGACGTACGACTTCATGATCTTGAGATGAGCGTTGGCAATGTGCATCGCCGCCGTTGCGGGAGCAATGAGGTGTGGCCAGGCATACCACTGGTTGAACAAAGGCTCCGCCAGAATGTTGCTCTTGAGATATACGCTTCCGTTTTCCACTTGATGTTCTCCTGTAGACAGGATGGTCGGCAGCGAAGTGCTCCAAAGGAGCACAATGTTTATAGCTTTGAGACCTCGATGGCTCTGCGCTCCTGCGGAGCGCAATGTACTTTCAGGTTGGATTTACATGCCGCTCTTAACAGAGCGGGTAAATCACAGAATCTTAGGGCTATAAACATTTTGCTCCTCCGGAGCAATGTCACAATGACTTTCGGGCAAAACCCGGTTAACAGTTCGCCCGATTAACAGCGTCAGCCATCGTCACCAGAATCTTTCGGGAACCGGAATAAGGTGCGCGTCCATGCGCTGTGAGCATGTTGTCAAGCATCATTACGTCGCCGGCCTGGTAAGGGAAAGAAACTGTTTCCTGCCGGTAAGCCTCACGCAGTTCCTGCAACACCTCAGGCTCAATCCGGGAACCATCACCGTAGTAAGTGTTGCTCGGCAGGTCTTCCTCGGCGAACTCTTTCATCAGCACTTCACGCAACACGGGGTCCAACGTTGTAATGTGAAAGAAGGTCGCGTGATTGAACCAACTCAGCTCGCCGCTCTGAGGGTGCTTCACCACCGGTGGCAACACCGTGCTCATGCGCAGGCGCTGATCGTCCTTCCATTCGACCTTGATTCCTTTGCGAAGACAGTCACGCTCAACGACCTCCGGGCTGTCAGTTTGAAAAACGGTTTGCCAGGGGAGCCCGAAGCCGTCGCCAAGATTCCGCACGTACATCCATCCTTTTTCCATGAAGCGCTCACGAACTTTCGGACTGATGCGTTGAAAAACTTTGCGGCAATCGGCGATAGGCGTCTCTCCTCCTGTTTTCGCCGGAGTGAGACAGAAGAAAAAGATCTTCTGCGGAAAAGTTTGCTGATAGGAATTTTCGTTGTGCAGAAAGATGCTTTGATGCGCCGGGTAATCAGTTAACGTGTAGACGTTCGGACTAACCTGCGTGCGAGGCGATGAACGCTCGTTGTACTCGAGCAGTTCGGTAGAAACCGCGCGACATAACTGTTCAAACGCCACTGGCGTCGTGATCTCAAACCCGCGAAAGAGTATGCCGCCGTGCTGTACTAACTGCGTTTCGACAAGCTCACGATTGCGCGCGACCCACGCCGCGATTTCGACACGTTCAGCATTAGCCTCAATAACTAACGGAAGCATTTGCGACTTTCTGATCTTTGAGCGGAGGATTTGCGGAACGGAGTGCCGCGGCGGGTAACCGCCGCGTTCAGCTCTCGGTTTCGTTTCGATTTCTAAAGCAGTGCGTGAGGTAACTACTTCCTGAGATGGTCTAAAGCCTGGCGTGCATTCATTCGCACTTGCTCGCTTTCATCTTTCAGAGCTTCAGTAAGAGGAAGAGTTGCTCGCGGATCTCTGAGCACCCCCAGCGAATGAGCGGCCTGCATCCGCACTTGTGCACTTTTATCTTTCAGAGCGTCAATGAGTGGAGGAACTGCTCGCGGGTCTCTAAGCTGTCCCAGCGAATGAGCGGCAAAGCCACGGGTGGTTGGATGCTGATCCTTCAATGCATTCGCCAGAGCCTCGACCACTCGTGGATCTTTGATCTCCCCCAACGACAGGGCGGTGAACCAGCGCACCGCTGCATTTTCATCACTCAAAGCGCCAATCAAAGACTCCACAACGCCATCTCCTCGCTGCCGGGCCAGGGCCATTGCCGCGGAGGCGCGCACTTGCCACGCTTCGTCCTTCATGGCGTTAACCAGTGGTTTAAGCGCGCGAGGATCTTTCGAGTGACTCAGGGCCCACGCAGCGTTCTTTCGCGTGCGCCATTGACGGTCCTTAAGAGCACCCAGGAGCGGTTCCACCGCCGGCTCGCCAAACGCAAACAAAGCCTGGACCGCGGCCTCACCTGGGGAAGGTTCTTTGAGTTCGTACTGAGGTTCGCTGTTCACCTCGGAATAGTATTCTTTATAGCAAACAATTTCGGGATCGACGCGGGCGCCATCACCGAGCAGCGAGATGAGTGCAGGAATAGCGGGCTCGGCCTGCATACCCATCTTTCCGAGACCGCACGCGGCAGCGGCGCGCTTCGTTGGTTCCGAAGATGACAGTTCCTGGATCAACGCTTTCACGTCGGCCGGTACGTCCGCTGCATTCGATGGCACTTGTGCTCGGGATAGAGTTATGGCAGCAACTGAAATGGTAACCAAAAACGCTGCCAGTATTCCGTATTTCATAACTTACTCCTTCGCTAAAATCCGGCTAAGTCAGTGAGCATTCAGGGGAATTATCTTACCATCAAGTTAGGGCATCCACAGATTACGCAGACAATGTGTGTAATTTGTGTAGTCGGTGGCTCAGCAACTCAGCCAAAACCGTAACGTGCGGCTCGCGCATCATCGCGAAGTGATCGGCGAAGACCTCGTGAACCGCGACCCCTTTCCGCGCCAGCGTATTCCAGGCCGCAACTGGATCGATGGTCGATGCTTCACGCGGATCATTTGCTTTGAAGAAAGTAACTTTCACGTCTGCAGGTTGCGGGAAGTAATTCCGCGCTGCGTGCAAGTTTGCTTTAAAGACTGCGATCAACTTACGTGCTTGAGCTTCATCGAGACCAGGCGGCAGCAGGTTGAGGCCGCGAATGTAACTCATCGCGAATTCGAGTCTGGCCTCAGGCTCGAGCGCGATCAGACTCTGACGTAACGACGGTATGTGCTCGGGCGGAAGCCCCATGTGCAATGCCGCGCCAATTAGAAGAGTTGCTTCATCTTCCTCGACCTGCTTCTCGTGAACGAGGTGGGAATCAAACAACGCCAGCAAAGCAATCTGTTGCCCCTGTGCCTGCAACATTCTCGACATCTCGAATGCAATCAACCCACCAATGGACCAGCCGCCGATGAAATAAGGACCTTCCGGTTGGACAGCACGCATCGCTTCAACATAATTAAAGGCCGCTGCTTCAACCGACGTGACCGATTCTTCTCCATCTTCAAGTCCACGCGCCTGAAATGCGTAGAACGGTCGCTCTGGTCCAAGGTGCTTCGCAAGCGGGGCATAGCAAAGAACGTTTCCGCCTGCTGGATGCACGCAGAAGAACGGCGGCGCTGCTCCGTCGCGACGAATGGCTATGAGCGGTGAAGTAAAACGCGCAGTTTGTTGCTTACGAAGTTCGGTTGCTAACGCTTCGATTGTTCCCTGCTGGATCAGCAGCGCCAACGGAAGTGACTGCCCTGTCTGCTCCTTGATCGCGGCCATCAGGCGAATGGCGAGAAATGAATGCCCGCCCAGCTCGAAGAAATTGTCTCTTACGCTAATGGATTTCACACGAAGGATGTTTTCCCAAATCTGTGCGAGCTGTAACTCCACCACATCGCGTGGCGCAACCAACGTTTCCGCCGCGACGGGAACATCCTGCCTGCGCTCCTGAAGCGCGCGCCGATCTACTTTCCCGTTCGCTGTTAACGGCAGTTGGTCCATGAGGATGAATACTGAAGGGACCATGGGGTCAGGCAATCGATCCTTTGTGAATAGCCGCAGCTCAGCGGTCGTCAACCCCGTATCGTCGCTCACGACGTAAGCAGCAAGACGCGGCTCGATTCCGTCCTGGCGTACTACTGCTGCCGCCGTCACTCGTGGATGCTGGTTGAGCACGCTCTCGATCTCGCCCAACTCGATGCGAAAGCCGCGAATCTTTACCTGGTGATCGATGCGACCGAGAAACTCGATTTCTCCATTCGGCAGGTATCGCGCCAGATCGCCCGTCCGGTACAACCGCGCTCCGGGCTTCTCGCTGAACGGGTGCGGAACAAAACGTTCACTCGTCAACGCCGGACGATTCAGATAGCCGCGCGCGACTCCCTCTCCGCCAACGTAAAGCTCGCCCGTGACACTCACCGGCACAGGCTGTTGCTGAGCGTCGAGGATATACACCTCACCATTCGTAACAGGCCGGCCGATGGTTGGTTGGCCGCTCGCACCACGCGTTATGGCCGTCCACGTCGAATAAGTGGTGTCTTCCGATGGTCCATAAAGATTGCAGACTCGTTCGACTGTGTCTCGTTCTGCGTAGATACTTTGGACCAGCAGCTTCGGTAGTGGTTCGCCCGCCAGGTTTACCGTCCGCACGGACTCCGGCACAGCTTGCATGCGCACCAACTCAGTCATGGCCGATGGCACGGTGTTGATGAGCGTGACTTCACTCGCGGCTGGTAACTGCGGCAGGTGTAAAGCGTTCTCCGCCAGAATCACCGTACCTCCGCAAGCCAGCGGTACGAACAGCTCGAAGATTGAAAGGTCAAAACTGATTGAGGTTGAGGCCAGTACGCCCGATAACTCGGCGGGTGAGAATGCGGAGATGGCCCAGGCAATCAAAGCACTCGCGTTCCGGTGCTCGATCGCGACGCCTTTTGGTTGTCCCGTTGAACCTGAAGTGTAGATAACGTACGCGAGATTGCGCGCACTGGCTGGACTCGACGGGTTCGTCGCCTCGAGTGTGGCTGCGGTGGCTGCGGTGGCTAGGCGCTCGCGGTCTGTATCCAGACAGACTATTTCCAGGTTATCGCCGGCAAATCTTTGCTTGTGCTGTTGCTGTGTCAGTAAGACGTTGACACCCGCGTCCTCGATCATGAAGTGGAGTCGCGCCCACGGATATTGCAGATCGAGGGGCAGATAAGCTGCCCCTGTCTTTAGTGTGGCTAACAAAGCCACCACCATGTTGATCGACCGCTCCACACAGACGCCCACCAACTGCTCTGGCCCTACGCCCAACTGCACCAGATGATGCGCCAACTGATTCGCCCGCCGATTTAGTTCCGCATAACTGATCCGTTCCTCATCCGAGATGAGCGCTACTGCTTCAGGCGTGCGCTCCACCTGCGCCTCAAATAACTGCGGCAACGTCAGCTCCGACGGATACTCCGCGGCCGTGTCGTTCCACTCGACCAGCAACTGCTGCCGCTCTTCATCGCTCATCAATGGCAACTCCGAGATCCGGCGCTGCGGATCGGCAACAGCAGCCGCCAACACTCGCTGCCACTGCTCGACCATCCGCTGCGCTCGCTCCGCCTCGAAGATATCCGTGTTGTACTCCAACCCACCACTGATCACTTCTCGCCCTTCGTGCAAGTACATCGTCAGGTCGTACTTCGCACTCGTGCCTTCTGCCTCCACCCCGCTGATCGTGAGATCTGCGACCGGCACTGTCCGCTCGTGCTGTTGCTGCTGCAGCATCAACATCAGCACCTGGAACAACGGCGCATGCGCCATGCTTCGTTCCGGAGCTAATTCTTCCACCAGCTTTTCAAACGGCACGTCCTGATGGCTGTAGGCTTCGAGACAAACCTCGCGCACTTGCTCCAACAACTCTGCGAATGTCGGATCGCCGCTCATCTGCGCGCGCAGTACGAGTGTGTTCACAAAGAAGCCGATCAACGGTTCTACCTGCGGGTGTGTCCGTCCCGCTACTACCGTGCCTACGGAAACGTCGTCAGTACCGCTCAGCCGTTTCAACAATACTTGCCAGGCGGCGAGCAGCACCATGAACGTCGTCATTCCCGTTTCACGGCCCAGTTCACGTACGCGGCTGCTGAGCTCCGGCTCCAACACAAATTTGTGCGTCGCTCCCTGATGCGTCTGCACCGGCGGCCGTGGATGGTCCTGCGGCAACTCCAGCACAGCAGGCGCGCCTTGCAGTTGCTTGCGCCAGTAACCGGCCTGGCGTTCCAACTCTTCGCCCTGCAACCACTCTCGCTGCCACACTGCATAGTCGCCGTACTGAATCTCGAGCTCGGGCAGCGGTGAACTCTCATCACGACTAAATGCGCCATAAAGTGTGGTCACTTCTCGCAACAATACGTCCATGCTCCAGCCATCGGAGATCACGTGATGCATCGTCAGTAGCGCGAGGTGCTCGTCCTCTTTCAATCGCAGCAAGCGCACGCGCAGCAGTGGACCACAGGCGAGATCAAACGGGGCACGTGCTTCCGCGTTAGCCAACTCCATCGCAGCCGGCTCTCGCTCCTCGGCAGCAAGCTGTGACAGATCCGTCACTTCAACTCGCAACGATTCCGGCGCGCCGATCACCTGCACTGGCTCGCCGTCAATCAACTCAAAAGTGGTGCGCAACACTTCGTGGCGTCTGACGATCTCATTGATGGCGCGCTCGAGCACCGGCACATCCAAAGCTCCGTGCAGCCGCATCGCCAGCGGTATGTTGTAGACTGCGCTGCCCGGTTGCAGTTGATCGATAAACCACAGCCGCTGCTGCGCAAACGACAACGGGAGCGGTCGGATTCGCGGCACTCTCTCGAGTGGCGGCACCTGAGTGCTTTCGTCGCGCAAAGCTGTCTGAACCCAGTGTCCCAACTCGGCCACTGTCGGATGCGTGAATAACTGCCGCAACGGCATCGCCACCTGCAATGCTTCGCGCACGCGCGTCACCACCTGTGTGGCTAACAAGGAGTGGCCACCCAGCGCGAAGAAGTTGTCGTGGATGCCGAAGCTCTCCAACTTCAGCACGGCGGCCCAGATCGAGTGCAGCAGTTGCTCTATCTCACTGCGGGGCGCAACCATCTCGGCGCTCGAAACAGCCAGCGACTCTTCTCCCGGGGCCGGCAGGGCCCGTCGATCCACTTTACCGTTCGGCGTCAGCGGCATCTCATCCAAAAGCACAAATGCTGATGGCACCATGTAGTCCGGCAGTGTTTCTCGCAGGTAAACGCGAAGGCTCTCCGGCCGCGGCTCACCACGCGCAACGAGATAAGCTACTATTCGCTGGTCATCTTTTTCCTGCCGTGCCACCACCACTGCTTCACTGATGTCCGGATGCTCCAGCAATCGCGCCTCGATCTCGCCCAACTCGATGCGGAAACCGCGAATCTTTACCTGATTGTCGCCACGACCGAGGTACTCGAGTTCTCCGCTTTCGCTGAACCGGGCAAGGTCACCGGTCTTGTAAAGACGCTCGCCTGCTTGTGTCGAGAACGGATCGGGAATGAAGCGTTCCGCGGTCAACTCCGAGCGGTTCAAATAACCACGGCCGAGTCCGGCGCCACCCACATACATTTCACCTGTCACACCCGGCGGCACCAAACAAAGATGTTCATCAAGCACACACACTCGCAGATCGGGAAGCGCGCGCCCTATGACACTCTGGCTGCCCACGTCTGCGATCTGGAGCGGGCGATAAGTGACGTGCACCGTCGTCTCCGTGATGCCGTACATGTTTACCAGTTGCGGCCGTTCATCTCCGTGACGTTCGAACCACGGTCGCAGCGAGTTGAGCTCCAGCGCTTCGCCGCCGAAGATAATCAGCCGCAACGACAGTTCCGATGTCTCAATACGATCTACTTCAATCAACTGCCGAAAAGCCGACGGCGTTTGATTCAACACCGTCACACCTTCATCCTTCAGCAACTGGTAGAAAGCTTCCGGACTGCGGCTCACCCAGTAAGGCACCCCTACCACTTTGCCCCCGTAAAGCAATGCGCCCCACAACTCCCACACCGAAAAATCGAAGGCATAGGAGTGGAATAGCGTCCACACGTCCTGCTCGCCAAAGTTGAAATAATCTTCCGTACTTGCAAACAGTCGCACCACATTGCGGTGCGTTACGACTACACCTTTCGGTTTTCCTGTTGAGCCCGAGGTGTAGATCACGTAGGCGCTGTTGTCGGGCGTCGTCTCAGTCTCTACGTTGCTGGTAGGTTCCAGCGAGATGCGCTCCCAATCAGTATCCAGACAAACCAACTCCGCGGCATACTCGGGTAAGCTCTCCAGCATTTTTTCCTGCGCGACGATCACGCGCACTCGAGCATCCTCGACCATGAACGCCAGCCGGTCTTTCGGATAAGCCGGATCCAGCGGCACGTAAGCGCCGCCTGCTTTCAGCACGCCCAACAGTGCGATGACCATCTCGGTTGAGCGTTCCATGCAAACGCCGACCAACTGCTCCGGTCCAACTCCAAGCTTCACCAGGTGACGGGCCAACTGATTGACTCGGCCATTCAGTTCGCCATAGGTGAGATCTAAATCAGCCCCGCCCACCGCCATCGCATCCGGCGTGCGTTCTACCTGCGCTTCAAACAACTGCGACAACGTCAATTCCGACGGATACTCCGTAGCCGTGTCATTCCACTCCACCAGTAACCGCTGCCGCTCTTCATGGCTCAACAAGGAGGTGGACTCATGATGGCTTTCCGGCTCGGTGGCCATCGCGGTCAGTGCCCTAACGTAATAGTCAGCGATGGCTTCGGTCTGTTTTTTCGTAAGGCTTGCCCCGTCGGTGACGAGCTGGAGACGAACATCGGATGAGCCTAAATCCAAATTGAAGTTGGCAACCAGTGGGAAGTTCGTCCGTACAAAAGTAATGCTATCCAGCAATTCAATATTGCCGCGAGCTTGAAGCTGTGCAGCGACATGAAAGTGAACGAAGTTGAATGCGGTTTCGAACAGCGACTGGGAACCTTGCTGGCGCTGCATCTGGGCCAGGGGATACCAACGGAAGGGCAATGCCTCCCATTCGTTCTGAAATGTTTGCTGTACCAGGTCTATCCAACTACCTGACGAAAACTGTTGGCGGAAAGGAATCGTATTCAGAAAAAGACCGAGCAGGCGTTCTCCGTCGCCTTCCTCTGGACGGCCGTTTGAGACTAAGCCTGTGGTTATGTCTGATTCGCCACTGATAAAGCTCATGACCTTGAGGTGCGCCGCGAGAAGGACACTCTTGATCGGTACTGACACCGAACGCGCCAGGTCTTTCAGCCGTAGCGACAATTCTGCGGAGATGCCCACCTCGATGCTGTGAACCTGCGCATCGCTGTCCTGGTGGTCATCAGCAGCGGACTCGTGAGGCAAATGCGCAGGACTGCTTCCTCTAAGCTTGTCAGTCCAGTAATCCCGGCATGCTTCGGAGCGCAACGCTTTCAGTTCCATCGCCACATAATCACGATAGGAACCAACCAGCGGCGCCGCCTCAGCTTTTCCTTCTTGATCGATGAACGAGAAATAGAGTTGGAACAACTCGGCAACCATCGAAGCGAGGCTCCATCCATCGAGGATGGCATGATGGAAACTCAGCGTGAGCTGAACGGTGTCGTTGGCGCGGCGATAGAATTCAATATTGATGAGCGGAGCATGACTCCAGTCAAAGCCCCGGTTCTTAAGAGTCTCAACCCGATTGCGAACAAAATAATCCTGCTCGGATGGCGAGAGCTCGCGCAGATCGGCCACCTCCAAAGGGATCTCAACCGCCCTGCGGACCAGTTGCAAAGGCTCACTAAAGCCTTGAAGCACGAAGCATGTGCGCAACACCGCGTGACGCTGTACCAGGGATTCGAGCGCGGCGTGAAGCGCATCAGGGTTGTAAGGCGCACGTACGTGGTGGCTGAAGATATCGTGATAAATGCCGGCCTCAGGATTGAGCTCGGTGTGAAAGATCATGCCGGCCTGAAGCATCGTCAAGGGATAAGCATCTTCTACATCAGGCGGCAGTTTTTGCCGGTCCTGATCAGAAATCAAACTGAAAGGCTGCGTTGGCTCCGGTCGTCCGGCGCTATCCACCGCAGCAATCTTTGCCAGTTCACGAATCGTTTGATACTGAAAAAGATCCTGAAGCGAGAGACTCAGGCCTCGTTGCTGGACCCTGGCCAGCACTTGCACGCTGCGAATCGAATCTCCACCAAGCGAGAAGAAGTTATCGTCAATGCCCACCTGGTCCACGCCCAACACCTGTGACCAGATGACTGCTAACAGATCCTCTATCTCGGTTCTCGGCGCGACAAAGTCCTGCGCGAGTCCGCGTCGATCAGCATCGGGAGCGGGCAAGGCTCGCCGATCGACTTTGCCGTTCGCCGTCAGCGGAAATGCTTCGAGGGAGACAAATGCCGCGGGCACCATGTGTTCCGGCAATTTCTGCCGGAGGAAATCTCTTAGCTCGTCAGCCTCAACCGATTTACCGTCAATAGTCACGAGATAAGCTACCAACTGCTTTTCACCAGCGATGTCTGCACGCGCCACGACAACTGCGTCCTGCAACGCTGGATGCGTACTGAGCGCTGTTTCCACTTCGCCGACCTCAATACGGAAACCACGAATCTTGACCTGCAAATCACGACGACCGAGAAACTCTATGTTTCCGTCAGGCAGGTACCGGACCAGATCGCCGGTCTTGTAGAGTCGCGCACCCGGCACGTCACCTTGAGTGCTGGGAACGAATCTTTCGGCTGTGAGATCGGGACGATTGTGGTAGTCACGCGCCAATCCATCACCGCCGATATACAACTCACCAACGACACCAACAGACACCGGTCGAAGATGTCGATCCAGAATGAATGCCTGAGTATTGGCGATCGGCCGGCCGATTGGTACTGACGTGCGAAGCTGGGTCATATCCCTCACCGGGCAACAACAAGTGAAGGTCGTCCCTTCGGTTGGTCCATAACCATTGATCAACTGGCACGAAGGCAAACCCTGAAAAGCCTTTCTCACGTGAGGCACCGACAATGCGTCGCCACCAGCCAGCAGTTGCCGCACGGGTTGTAGATCGTCGAGACGCTCATCAACCATCAGGTGAAACAACCCGGCGGTCAGCCAAAGCGTAGTGACGCCGTGGTTCCGCAGGTTTTCGCCGAGAACGTCGAGAGAAGCGAGCGACGGCGGCATAACAACCAGGCGGCCACCGTTCAGCAAACAACCCCAGATTTCCAGTGTGGAGGCATCAAACGAGATCGGAGCAAACTGAAGAAAAACTTCATCGGGACCTAACCGCACGTAGTTCGTATTTTGGACCAGCCGCACAACCGCGCGGTGCGACACGCTGACACCTTTCGGCGTGCCGGTAGATCCGGAGGTGTACATTACGTACGCGAGGTTCTCCGCCGTCGCTTCATTGATCGGATTCTCCGTGCTCTGAAGAGAGATCGTATCCCAGTCTGCATCGACACAGACGACCTGTCCCCAGTGAGCAGGCAGCTTGTCGAGCAAGTGCTCTTGCGTGAGCACGACCGGCGCCTGCAAATCTTCGAGCATGAAAGAGAGTCGCTCTAATGGATGGGACGGATCCAAAGGCGCATATGCGCCACCGGCCTTGAGTATTCCCAGGATGCCGACCAGCATTTCCAGCGAGCGCTCGACGCAAAGCGCAATTCGTGTTTCCGGTTGAACTCCGAGCAGGCGCAGATGATGGGCGAGCTGATTTGCTCGCTCGTTTAGCTCTGCGTAGGTCAGTTGCTCGTCTTCAAACACAACGGCGATGTCCTGCGGTCGCTCGTCAACTTGTTGCTCAAATAACCGGTGAACACAGCTCTCGCGTGGATAAGTAGTCGCGGTTTGATTCCAACCGGATAACTGTTCTTCTTCCGCTGTCGTCAGGAATGGAAGGTTTAGAACGGGCTGCTCCGGATTCGCGATCAAGCCGGTGAGCAGTGTTTGGAAATGCGCGCTGATAATTTGAATCGTTTCGCGCGCAAACAAGGTCCGGTCGTAACGAATGCGCAATTGCGGTGCTGTTGCATTCGGTAAATTGACGATGATCGGAACATTAACTGGTCCAACGGTCTCGACATTCACGACCTTCAAACTCGAGCCCTGCACTTCGATGTAATCATCGCGATGGTCCAAGACGACGCTTTGCAGGAGTGGTAGTTCATTCACATTGTAGAAGGCATACGAGCGTATCTCGTTGAACTGGGTTTCCAGCGATTTGATCCACGAGCTAGCCGGGGAGTGCGCGTCGATTCTGACTCGCACCGGCAAGGTCGTACTCAAGGGACCCAGCACGTTTCCGGCGAGGTTTCCGGGAGTCTCAGCGTAACCGTAGATGAGATCTTCGTCGCCCGTTTCGCGATGCAGCAGCAGGGCCCACGCTCCGTGCATTAGAGTTTCAAGTCGTACCTGCAAACGATCGGCGAGTGCTGCGAGCGCCTCAAATGAGTCACGCAGAATTTCTGTCACTGCCTGGTCGTAACCAACGCCCGCGTTTGTTAAATCGTTTGCTAGATCGCAAGGCGGATAAACTTCTGCCAATGGCGTTTGGCCTTTGAAGTCTCGGAGCGATTCACGCCAAAAACTTTCAGCACCGGCGAGATCCTGTTCCTTTACCCAACTCACGTAGGCCCAGAAGGAACTACTGGAAGCGAGCTGTGGGCTGCGGCCATTCCCGGCACTCGCGTAGTACGCAAGCACTTCCTGCAGCAGCAGCGAAACGCTTCGTTCGTCAAGTATCAAAGGATGATAAGTGAGAATCAGGTGAGCTGAATCAGCACTCGTGCGACACACGACCACACGTGCGAGGGGCGCCACTGAAGGATCGATTTCTTTAGCCAGCTCCTCGCGTCGAAGTTTGCTTAAATCTTCCTCTGAAACTGCTTCGTGAATCTGAAGCGCAATCGACAACTCTCGGTTCACTACCTGGAGTGGTTTGTCGAGTCGCTTCCACACGAACGAAGTGCGCAGGATAGAGTGACGATTCAAGACCTGCTGCCACGCCCATTCGAGCGCACGAATATCGAGAGCTCCGGAGAGAGTACCGCTCATCTGTCCCAACCGCCTCGAGGCAAGCACTGCTTCCTGCACCGGCGACAGTTGATAAATGTCTTCTACGTTCTTCATGACCTTAGAAACGCGATAGCGCTTTGCGCCTTTGCGCCTTTGCGCGAGAAATCTTCCCGGCTTTGCGGCTACGACTGAGCACTGGTGGCAAGCTGTGCGAGGAGGTTTTCGAAGTCTTTTTGGCTGATGTTTGCGCGCGGGAAATCTGCCCGCGTTAGTCCGTCAGTTGTAGTGAGACGCACGTCGGCTATCCGTTGACTGGGATTTTCCACAATCGTCTGCAAGAGAGTTTGGTAGCGATTCACCATCTCGCTAATTGTCGACTCATCGAAGAGATCAGTGTTGTAAGCCATCACTCCGTCGATGCGATCTTTGCTTTCGGTCAGCAAAAGAATAAGGTCATACTGCACCTTGTTACCGTCAATGGTAAACGGACTCAGAGTAATTCCCGGAAGCTTCAGTTCATTTGACGGGGTATTTTGCAAGACGAACACGGCCTGGAAGAGTGGATTGCGGCTCGGATCGCGTTCCGGCTCGAGTTCATCCACCAGTCGATCAAACGGAAGGTCCTGATGGGCATAGGCCCCAAGCGACACTTCGCGGACACGCTCTAGTAACTCAAGGAAAGTCGGATTCCCGGAGAGGTCAGTGCGAAGGACCAGCATGTTAACGAAAAAGCCGATTACATTCTCTGTCTCCGCCCGGTTGCGGTTTGCCATATCGGTACCGACAACAATGTCTTCCTGGGAACTGTAGCGATACAGAAGCGTCTGGAACGCCGCCAGCAGAGTCATGAACATCGTCACTCCCTCGCGACGACTCAGCGCAGTCAGTCCACGTTGAACTTCCGTGGTTATCGAAAATGGCAGGCGCGCGCCATTGTGCGTCTGCACCGGCTGACGTGGGCGATCAATCGGAAGTAGCAACTCCGGCGGATGTGGACCTAATTGTCTTCTCCAGTAGTCGAGCTGCAATTCCAGCACCTCTCCCTGGAGCCACTCCCGCTGCCACACAGCGAAATCGGCGTATTGAACTGGAAGTTCCGGCAATGGCGAAGGGCGTTCCTCGATAAACGCCTGGTACAACGCTGCGACTTCCCCGACGACCACGCCCATGGACCATCCGTCGCTGATGATGTGATGCATGACGAACAACGCTATGTGCTCCTCCGCATCAACGCGGATCAGCCTCGCCCTGAGCAATGGTCCGGTCAACAGATCGAATGGCGCCATCAGGAATTCATTTGCCAGCCGCCGAGCCTCGGCTTCGCGACTGGTTTCCGGCAGTTCTGAGAGATCCACCAGTGATAACGGCAGATCGAGAGACGGTGCGATTACCTGGCGGGGGTTGCCATCAACGAGTGTGAAGCTGGTTCGTAATGTCTCATGACGGCGGATGAGTTCGTTAAGCGATCGTTCGAGTGCTGCGATGTTTAGCTGACCTTTGAAGCGTACCGCCACCGGCAGGTTATAGACCGGCGAACCCTTTACCAGTTGGTCAGCAATCCAGAGACGCTGTTGGGCAAAAGACAAAGGCAGTTCGATCTCACGTGAGACTGGCTTGATCGGCGGCGCTGAGAGTCCCTGCTCCGCACGCATGGCTGCCTCGACTACCGCCGCGGCTCCAGAAAGCGTAGGAGCTTCAAAAAGACTACGCAGCGGAACTTCGATTCCGAACTCCTCCCGAACGCGCGACGCCACTTGAGTTAAGAGAAGTGAATGGCCGCCCAGGTCAAAGAAATTGTCTGCGACTCCTACCTGCTCCACACCCAACACCTCTGACCAAATCCCAGCGAGTATGTCTTCAACCGGCAGGAGCGATCCTGTTTGCGATTCATCTCTTCGCGTGAACTCCGGCTTCAGCTCAGACAGAGCACGACGATCAACTTTGCCACTGGGCGTTAACGGAAGTTGCGGCAGCACGACGAACGTCGCCGGCACCATGTAGTCCGGCAGGCTCTCCTGTAGATACCTTCGCAGGCTGTCCGGCCTCAGCCCCGCTTCATTCTCACTTTCGTTAGCAACCACATAGGCCACCAGCCGCGGATCACCTAACTCTTCCTCCCGCACCACCACGACTGCTTCGCGCAACTCGGCATGCCCCAGGAGCCGTGCTTCGATCTCGCCCAACTCGATCCGGAAACCGCGAATCTTTACCTGATGGTCCAACCGGCCCAAATACTCGATCTCACCACCCTCGCGGTAACGCGCACGGTCTCCTGTCGCAAACAGCCGCTCGCCATACTCACCGCTCAAGCTATCCGGCAGGAAGCGCTCCGCCGTCAGTCCCGCTTGTCTCCAGTAGCCTCGCGCGAGTCCCGCGCCACCGACATACAAATCACCAGCTACACCTACCGGCACAGGTTGCCCCTGCTGATCGAGAATATAGATTCGCGTGTTAATGATGGGTACACCAATCGGTACCGGGGCAGTGTCTTCACTCCTCGTCTCATACCAGGTCACATCGGCGCTTACTTCCGACGAGCCATACAGATTTATTAACCTCGCTTCAGGCAGCCGCTGGTGAAACTCCCGGCATAAATCTTCCGGTAGCAACTCACCACTCGTTACCCAATACTTCACATTAGCCAGCCGCTCCTCCAAACCCGAGGCGTTATTCAAAATAACGCGCAATAGCGACGGCACTAAAACTATCCGAGATACTCCTCCCGAAGCTAAAACGTCTATCAACTGCAAGGGATCTCGTACTACTTCGTCGGGAATAATGACGGTGGCAACTCCCTGGAGCATTGGACCAAAGAGCTCCCAGATCGAGTCAACAAAACTCAACCTGGTCTTCATGCAAGTGACTTCGCCAACCTCAAAGGGGTAGGCCTGCCACATCCAGTTCAAGCGATTAATGACAGCGCGGTGTATGGTCTGCACTCCCTTTGGGCGACCAGTCGAGCCCGAAGTGTAAATGACATAGGCTAGATTCTCTGCGCAGGCAGACTGCTGTGGACTTTCCTCGCTCGACTCTCTACTCCACTCTTCATCTCCCCCCGCTCCCAGGGTGATTGCTTGCACGTCTCCGAGTTCTAATCCCTCAACCGCTTCCGCTCCCCTGATCAAGATCCGCACACCTGCATCCTGCAACATATACCGCAAGCGCTCCGCCGGGTATCCGGGATCCAATGGCACATAAGCGCCACCTGCTTTAAGCACGCTCAGCACGGCCACCACCATCTCCGGCGAGCGCTCGACGCACACTCCCACCAACTGCTCCGGCCCCACTCCCTGCTTCACCAGGTGATGGGCCAACCGGTTAGCCCGACTGTTTAGTTCTCGATAAGAAACTCGCTCGTTGTTGTAGACCAAGGCTATCGCTTCCGGCGTCCGCTCAACCTGGGCCTCAAACAGTCGCTGCAATGTCGTCTCGGCGGGATACGCCGCCGCAGTGTCATTCCACTCCACCAGCAAGCGCTGCCGCTCGTCTTCGCTCAGCAACGGCAACTCCGAGATGCGTCGCCGCGGCTCCGCCACTGCCGCCAACAGCACCCGCTCCCACTGCGCCACCACCCGCTGCGCCCGCTCTTCTCCAAAGATGTCCGTGTTGTACTCCAGCTCTCCGCGAAATACTCCGTCCACCTCGTGCACGTTCAGACTCAAATCATATTTCGCAGTCGCCACTTCTGTGCTCAGGCCGCTCACCGCCAGTCCTTCGATCTGCTCAATCACCCCATGCTGCTGCTGCTGCATCAACAGCATCACCTGGAACAACGGCGTGTGCGACAGAGTGCGCTCGGGCGCCAACTCCTCGACCAGTTTTTCAAACGGTACGTCCTGATGGCTGTATGCTCCCACACACACCTTACGCACTCGCTCCAGCAACTCCCCAAAACTCGGATCGCCGCTGAGGTCTGTTCGCAGCACCAGGGTATTAACAAAGAAACCGATTAACGGTTCGACCTCCGCCTGGGTTCGCCCAGCCACCGCCGTCCCAACACTGATGTCCTCGGCCCCGCTCAAGCGCTTCAACAACACTTGCCAGGCTGCAAGCAGCACCATGAAACTCGTCAGCCCCTCTGCCCGACTAAGCTGCCGCACTCGCTCGCTCAACTCCGCCCCCAACACAAATCTGATAGCCGCTCCCCGATGCGTCTGCACCGCCGGCCGCGGACGATCCTGCGGCAACTCCAGCACCGGCAGCGCCCCGTCCAACTGGTCTTTCCAATAGCCAATCTGCCGGTCCAACTCTGCGCCCTGCAACCACCCGCGTTGCCACGCCGCATAATCCGCGTATTGGAGCTCCAGCTCCGGCAGCGGCGATGGTTCTCCATTCGCAAACGCGCGGTAGAGCTGCGCGACTTCCCGCAGCATCACTCCTACGCTCCAGCCGTCGCTGATCACATGGTGCATCGTCAGCAGGGCCACATGATCTTCAACGTCCAGCCGTAGCGAACGCGCTCGAAGCAAAGGTCCACGACTGAGATCGAACGGCGCGTACGCTTCCGCTTCGGCCAGTTCTTTCACCCTTGCCTCTCGCTGCTCATCCCCGAGCCCTGAGAGGTCTTCCACTACCAACTCCACTGTCTGGGCTGCTTCAATAACCTGAACCGGCTCGTTTCCATCCGTATCAAACCTGGTCCGAAGCACCTCGTGACGCCTCACGATCTCATTCAGCACTCGCTCCAACACTCCCACATCGAGCGGGCCTCGCAGCCGCATCGCCAGCGGTATGTTGTACAAAGGCGTCCCTGGCTCAAGTTGGTCGATGAACCACAGCCGCTGCTGCGCAAACGACAACGGCAGTGGCCTACTCCGATCTGCTCGAGTCAGCGCGGGGACGGCTAGTCCCTGTTCTTCCCGCAACAGCGATTGCATTTTTTCGGCGAAGGCTGCCAACGTCGGACTCTCAAAGAGGGTGCGCAGCGGGACGTCAATCTTGAAGGCTTCCCGCACCCGCGTGATCACCTGCGTGGCTAACAACGAGTGCCCGCCCAGCGAGAAGAAATTATCCCCGATGCCCACCTCATCAAGTCCTAATATTGCTGACCAAGTTCCCGCAACCAGTTCCTCAATCGGCGTTCGTGGCGCTGTGTACGTTTCGTCCCGCACCACGTTTTCCAGTTCCGGCCTGGGGAGCGCGCTGCGATCTATTTTCCCATTCGGCGTAAGCGGCAACTCCGGCAGCGCCACGAACGCTGACGGCAACATGTAGTCGGGCAGTCTCTCTTTCAAGAAACTTCGCAATGCGTCAATCGCAGGTACTTGCACCCCATCGTTCACAAAATAAGCCACGATGCGTTGGTCGCCAGGCTTATCCTCACGCACCACGACCACACACTGGCGCACAGACGGGTGCTCCACCAGCACCGCTGTTATTTCTCCAAGCTCGATCCTAAACCCTCGCAACTTCACCTGGTGGTCCAGCCGCCCCAGAAACTCAATCTCTCCTTGTTCAAGGAATCGCGCCTCGTCTCCTGTTCGATAGAGACGTGCCCCCGGGTCGGAGCTGAATGGATTGGCAATGAATTTTTCCGCCGTGAGGTCGGGACGGTTCAAATAGCCGCGCGCCAAACCCGTTCCGGCGATGTACAACTCGCCCGCAACTCCGATGGGCACAGGCTGCAAATCGTCATTCAAAATGTAGAGCTGGGTATTGGCAATCGGTCTTCCGATCGGCACAGTGCGTCTCGCATCCTCGCGCTCGCAGGCCCAGTAAGAGACATCGACTGCGGCTTCCGTTGGCCCATAGAGATTATGCAATCGTGCGGTCAGTCGCTCGTAAAATCTCTCCTGTAGATCTTTACTTAGGGCCTCCCCGCTACAGATCACATTGCGCAGGCTTCCGCAAGTCTCGAGCCCTGTCTCAGACAGCCATGTTTGCAGCATCGAGGGCACGAAGTGCAGCGTCGTGATTCCCTCTGCCGCAATCAGCTTAACGAGATAGGCGCTATCTTGATGTGCTCCCGGTTGAGCCAGGACCAATCGCGCTCCAACCATCAACGGCCAGAAGAACTCCCAGACTGACACATCAAAGCTGAATGGTGTTTTCTGTAGCACACGATCTTCGTCCCTCAGCCCGTATTGGTCGTGCATCCAGAGCAATCGGTTACAGATCCCGCGATGCGTGTTCACCACACCTTTCGGTTGCCCTGTTGAACCGGACGTATAGATGACATAAGCAGCGTTTTGCGAACTGAGGCCGCTCGGCGCATTGCTTACGCTGCGATTGGCAATCTCTTGCCAGTCTCTATCAAGGCAGATCGCTTTTGCGGTATTTGACGGGAGCGTTTCAAGTAGCCGCTCCTGGGTCAGAAGCACCTCGACCCGCGCGTCTTCGAGCATGAACGACAGTCGCTCCGCAGGATACGTCGGGTCCAAAGGAACGTATGCGCCGCCTGCCTTCAGTATCCCCCATAACCCCACTACCATTTCCACCGACCGCTCCACGCAGATGCCGACATTCACCTCGGGGCCGACACCTAATTCTCGCAGGAAATGAGCGAGTTGGTTGGCTCGCTCGTTCAATGCGCGATAGCTGACTTCCGTGTCCTCATAAACCAGGGCCACCGCCTCGGGTGCTCGTTCCACCTGCGCTTCAAATAGTTCAGGCACCGTGAGATTGCGTGAGTAAGCAGCGGCTGTTGAATTCCAATCGCTGAGTTGTTGCCGGCGTTCGGCTTCACTGAGCAGCGAGATCGCATCATGATCTGCGTACGGATTCACCGCCATGGCTTCGAGTGCCGTGGCGTAGTATCCGACCATCGCGGCGATCTGTTCTTCCTGCAATTCGGAGGTATTGCACGCGATCTGGGCGTGAATCTTATTTGTGTTTACGGCGATGCTGACATCAAACAGTAAAGTGAAATTGGTTTCAGCAACGCCGACGTTGTCAAGCACCTCAACTTCCGAGACACCACCCACGTCCAGGTCCTGGTAAAGGTGCATCTGCGTGAAATTAAAAGCCGTCTCAAAAAGCGACTGTCCGCCCTGATCTCTTTGAATCTTCGCGAGCGGATAACGCCTGTGCGGGAGTATCTCTTTTTCCACCTCGAAAACCTGGCCGGCGAGGTCCATCCACGAACCGCGTGGCAACTTCATCCGAAACGGAAGTGTGTTCAGGAAGAGTCCTGCCATGCGCTCTCCATCTGTCGTTTCCGGCCGGCCGTTTGAGATGAGCCCCGTGATCACGTCGCGTTGGCCCATCAGCAAACTCACGACCTTCATGTGTGCGGCAAGCAAAACATCTTTGATGGGCAAACCTGTAATCTGTGTAATCTGTTTCAGGCCATCTGAGACGTCGCTGGAGATTGGAATAGTAACTCGACTCAGACGTGCGCCGCCGCGTGCGCTGGACCAACGTGGCAGAGCAGTGACTACACTGTCGCTCAGTTGCCGGTTCCAGAAGTTTCTGGTCTCCTCCGACGCGAGTGCCTGCCGCTCCAGGGCGACAAACTCTCGATAAGAAATTGCCGGAGTCACTGCTTCCAGTTCCTCTTCGCCCTTCACGAAACTGACATAACGCTTAAAGAGATCAGAGAAGACGATGCTGTCGCTCCAACCGTCGAGCAGTGAGTGATGGACGTTGAAAGTAAACTGGAATGTATCTTCGGTTAAACGATGAACGTGCAAACGCAGGATAGGCGCCATGGTCCAATCGTAGGGACGCAGCTTTTCTACTTCCAACCACTCCGCAAGGATCCGGTTTTGCTCGGCTGCCTCGAGATGTCTCAAGTCGTCCTCTGTAACAGGCACGACAGCGGTTCGGTGGACCATCTGCAAGGGTTCGCTAAAGCCGTGGAGGTGAAACGATGTGCGCAACACCGAATGTTGCTCCACGATGCGCTGTATCGCGCTACGCAACGCATCCATGTCCAGCTTCGCGCGAATGCGACGCGAACTAATGCTGTGGTAGACGGCAGACTCGGGATGATACTCGGTGTGAAAAATCATGCCCGCTTGAAGCAGCGTCAGCGGGTAAGCATCCTCGGCATCTGCTGGTAAACGCTCACGATCTTCATCGGAGATCAGGCTAAACGGTGTTGTCTGCGGAGTAGCTTCAGCGCCGAAAGGCGTGATCTCTTCAGCGAGCCGGCTGATGGTCTGAAGTTGAAAGATGTTCTGAAGGGTAAAACTGAGACCCTCTTGCTGCGCTCTCGATAGAACTTGAACACTGCGAATCGAATCCCCACCCAGGGCGAAGAAGTTATCGTCGATCCCAACTTGCTTCACGCCCAACACCTCGATCCAGATCCGGGCCAGCGTCGCTTCGACTGAAGTGCGCGGCGCAACAAACGGCGTTTCGAGTTGCGGCCGTGAAAGATCCGGCGCCGGCAGTGCCTCTCGATCGACCTTGCCGTTGAGATTCCGTGGCAGCTTTTCCAGCATGACAAAGATGCTCGGAACCATGTAGTCCGGTAGCTTCTCTGCGAGGTACACGCGGAGCTGGTCGATTGTTGGCTTGCAATCCGTGGCGGCAACGAAGTACGCAACCAGTCGTTTGTCGCCGGTGATATCTTCCCTTGCCACAACGGCTGCTTCCAGGATCTCTGGATGTTCGACCAGCACCGCTTCCACTTCTCCGAGCTCGATCCGAAAACCGCGAATCTTGACCTGATCGTCGTTGCGACCGCAGAACTCGATCACGCCGTCAGGAAGATAGCGAGCCACATCGCCTGTCCTGTAGATTCTCGATCCCCCTTCGCTCGCGAAAGGGTTGGGAATGAACTTCTCGGCGGTCAGCGGTGCCTGGTTCAAATAGCCGCGCGCCAGACCTTCGCCACCAATGTGCAACTCGCCACGCACACCAATGGGAACCGGTCTCAACCACGTATCGAGGATATAAACTTGAACATTACTAATCGGTTAACCTATCGGCGCGGTTCGAGTTATCACTTCCCGCCGGCACGTATATCCGGTCACATCGTTCGATGCTTCCGATGGACCATAGAAGTTGGTCAACGGTACCTTTAACCTCGTGAAGAATCTCTCCTGTAGCTCACCCGTCAGGATCTGACCGCCGCAGGTCACGTGTTTTAGAGATGTGCAACGGTCCAGGGCCGGCTCTTCCAGTATCATCCTCAACAACGAAGGCGGAAACCCAGCCGTCGCGATCCGATGTTGAGCTAGCATGTTGACTATGTAAGCCGGATTCTGAAGTCCGCCAGGACGAAGCATCACCAATTCCGCGCCGATTGCGAATGGAACAAAAAATTCACAAACCGAAGCATCGAAAGAAAACGCATGTGTTTGCAGAATACGGTCTTCGTGATTCAGAGAGAGCGCCTCGATCCGGCGAAGAATCGCGTTGCAGAGACCGCGATGCGTGACCATCGACGCTTTGGGTGTGCCTGTTGAGCCTGACGTGTAAATGAGATTGGCAAGATTGTCACCATTCACGTTGATGCCGGGATTCTGATCAGAATAGGAATCGAAACTTTCCCACTCCTCATCCACACAAACGACCTGGCCCCAATGCGCCGGCAACCGCTCCGCCAAGTGGCCCTGCGTCAGCACCACCCACGCATTGATCTCATCCATTATGTAACGCAGCCGCTCCAGCGGATATTCCGGCTCCAGCGGCACATAAACGCCGCCCGTTTTCAGCACCGCCAGCATCGAGACCACCATCTCCCACGAACGTTCCATGCAGATCCCGACCAGCACTTCCGGACCCACACCCTGCTCGCGCAGGAAATGGGCCAGTCGATTCGCGCGGCTGTTAAGTTCCGCGTAAGAGAGATGAGCTTCGGTTGTCCACAAGGCCCTCGCCTCGGGAAAGCGACGCACCTGCGTTTCGAAGAGTTCGTGCAGGCACAACTGAGGAAGACTCGGCGTGGCCGTCTCATTCCATTCAACCAGTAACTTTTGTTGTTCCGCGTCCGTCAGCAACGGTAAGTCAACCAGGCGCTGTTCCGGATTCGCGAGCACCGCTTCGAGCAAGGTTTGAAGATGGCCAAACATATGTGCGATGGTTTCATCTTCGTAGACTCGTCGATCGTAGGAGAAGCGGAAATGCAATTGCACTCCGGGTGAGGCGCCGACCGCGAGTGGGTAGTTTGCCCTGTCAATGCTGCTTATATCTTTGAGCATGAGCCCCTCTCGGCGCTGTTTGAGAGAGGCGTCCACCGGGTAGTTTTCGTAAACCAGGATCGTTTCGAACAGCGGTGTGCCGCGAGGCACGTCGCTCCATGCCTGCATCCGGGGCAGCGGCGTATATTCGTATTGCTGTGCGTCGGCCTGCTGTTCCTGGAGTTGTTTGAGCCACGAGATTAACGAGTCGTTTTGCGAGATGCGCACGCGCACCGGCAGGGTGTTGAGAAACACGCCCACCATGGATTCCACGCCCAACAGTGTTGCCGGCCGGCCCGAAACAGTGGCGCCAAAAACAACATCGTCGCTGGCACTGTACCGGCCAAGCAGTAACCCGAACACGCCCTGCACGATCGTGTTCAACGTCAGGTGATGCCGGCGCGCGAATTCTTTGAGTGCGTCTGAGGTTTCGCGTGAGAGCGTATAACGTTGATCGAAGTAGTCTTCTTTGGCCTCCTGGTCGAAGTCCTGCCGGGCGATCTCCAGCATAGTCGGCGAAGTAAAGCCGGCCAGCGCTCTGCGCCAGAACGCTTCTGCTTTTGCCTGGTCCTGTTGCTGCAACCACGCAATATAGTCTCTGAAAGGACGGCTCATTGCCGCCGAGAAGTCTTTGCCGCCCGCAGAAGCATCATAGAAATCGAAGAGTTCCTTCACCACGTGCATCATGGCCCAACCATCCAGCAACAAGTGATGCACACTCCAGACGAAGCGGTAGGTGTCTTCTTCCAATCGAATCAGCGTGCAGCGCATTAGCGGCGCTTCGGAGTGCACAAAGCCGCGCCGCTCGTCGTTCTTCAGGAAGATGCCCAACTGTTCTTTTTGTTCCGTCGCCGAAAGATCGCGCCAATCAAATTCCTGCCAGGGTAACGTCACCTGTTGATGCACCACCTGCAAAGCTTCAGTCACTCCCTCCCAAACGAATGCAGTTCTCAGGACGGAATGACGATCGACGACACGTTGCCATGCACGACGAAAACTGGCGACATCGAGTTGTTGCTCTTCGATGGTCACACTTAACTGCATGAAGTAGACGTCTGAATCGGGAGCGTAAAGCGCGTGAAAGAGCAGCCCGTGCTGAAAAGGCGTAAGCGGGTAGATGTCCTCGATCTGCTTGTTGCTTCCCACCACGAGACTCAGCTCAGACTGGGTCAACGCGGCAAGCGGAAAATCGGAAGGAGTGAACCCGCCTGCTTCCGGCGACTGGCAGTGGGCAATCAATGCCCGCAGGTTTCTTTGGAGACTCTCGCCGAATCGCTCAATGGTCGCAGGCTGGAAAACTTTCTCACTGTAGGTAAGCGACAGTTGCAGGCGGCCGCCCGCGACGCTGCCGTTGATCTGTAAGAGGTACGGCATGTTCCCGCGAGGGCTTTGCGTCTGTCCCCTTGACTCGCGCGCCGCGCGGAACGAAGAAGACTCTGAGACAACTTGATCGAATTGGCCCAGGTAGTTGAAACTGATCTCGGGTTGCTCGAGTTGCTCCAGTTGACTGCGCGTTTCATCATCATCGCTCAGGTAACGCAGCAATCCGTAACCGATTCCTCGTTGTGGGATCGCTCGCAGTTGCTCCTTCACGAAGCACAGGGCTTCACCCTCCGAGCGGGCCTCTTCCACACTCAGAAACACAGGGTACTCACTGGTAAACCATCCGACTGTGCGCGACAGGTCTACGTTTTCGACAATATCTTCGCGCCCGTGTCCTTCAAGAGTAAGCAAGAGAGAACGCTCGCCAGTCCAATCATGAAACGCCTGGAGCACTGCCGTCAGGAGCACATCATTGATCTGGGTGTTATATACGGGCGGAACTTCCTGCAAGAGCGCCCTCGTCTCGTCCACGTCGAGAGTTACAGATACACGCCGCGCCCACTCGACTGTATTCACTGCCGGCTCGTGATCGACCGGCAATGACGGCGCGTTAACGCTCGCAAACTTCAGCCAATAATCCTTCTCCGCGTCAAGTGAACCCGAGCGCGAATAATCAACCAGGCGCTCAGCCCAGTACTTGAACGATGTCGTCTTCGGCCCAAAGTTGATTGGTTCTCCGCGCAAAGCCTGGTCGTAACCGGTCTGCAAATCATCGAGAATGATTCGCCACGACACGCCATCCACGACGAGGTGATGAGCGATCAAAAGTAAGCGCGTGGGATTACCCGGGCCGCAGTCAAACAAGGCGACGCGCAACAATGGTCCATCAGTAAGATTCAGACTGGCCTGCAATGCATCTGCGTGTTGTTCGATGGCGGTGCTCAGTTCAGCTTGCGGCAGAGTTGATAGATCGAAGTACTGAACCGCCGCTCCCTCACCAAAATCAGAGTTGAACTGTTCCCATTCTCCTTCGTTCTTCGAATAGCGGAGTCGAAGCGCGTCATGGCGCCGCAGCAATTCATCGAATATCGCTTTCAACACATCAAGGTTGAGGCTCTCGTCCGTTTCAAGCATCACAGAGTGATTGTAGTGATGCGGTTCAGACCAATTCTGTTCAAAAAACCAGTATTGAATGGGTGTTAACGGGACCGGACCGCTGACCTTTCCTTGTTCTGCTTCAACCGCCGTCGCCGTGCCGGCAACCTGCGCCAAATTCGCGATCGTTTTGTGTTCGAAGAGGTGTTTGGTTTGCAAACTCAGCCCTGCCTGATTGGCCCGGGCCACCACCTGTATCGCGAGGATTGACTCTCCACCAAGAGCGAAGAAGTTGTCGTGCCTTCCAACCTGCTCGACTGTTAAGACTTCTTTCCAGATTCTTGCGAGCGTCTGTTCCACTTCACCGACCGGTTCAATCAAAGCGTCTTCCAGGTCAGGACGATCCTGGTCGGGAGCCGGAAGCATGCGGCGATCGATCTTGCCGCTGAAACTCAAAGGCAATTGCTCGAGTGTCACAAACGCTTGCGGCATCATGTAATCAGGCAGCTTTTGTTTTAGAAAATCGAGCAGCTCGTTAACGCTTGGCGCCGTCAATTCGCGTGGTACGAGGTAGGCCACCAGGCGCTTGTCGTCAGGTCGATCCTCGCGAACCATCACCACTGCATTCTGCACGCCTGGATGCTGCTTCAATACCGCTTCTATCTCGCCTAACTCGATCCGGAACCCGCGGACTTTCACCTGGTGGTCCACACGGCCCAGGAAGTCCAGCCGCCCATCGGCTCGATACCGGGCCACGTCGCCTGTGCGATAGAGACGCGAGCCCGCATCGGCTGTGAATGGATGCGGCACAAAGCGCTCCGCCGTGAGCTCGGCTCGTTGCCAGTAGCCGCGCGCCAGTCCGGCACCACCAATGTACAACTCGCCCGCGACGCCGATTGGGACCGGCTGAAAATGCTGGTCCAGTACGTAAAGCTGCGTATTCGCGATCGCGCGCCCAATAGATACCGAGCCTGGCGTTACGTCCTCTGCGGAAACTTCATAAACACAACACCCCACCACCGTCTCAGTTGGTCCATATTCGTTTATTAAGCGGGTCGCTGGCGCATGCTCACGCCAAAACTCGAGGGTCTCCATTTGCAGATCCTCGCCACCTATGACCAGCACCCGCGAGCGCCCGGCAAGTTGCTCTGCCGGCAGCAACGCCGCCAATGCTTTCAAGTGCGTGGGCGTGAGTTTCAGCAGGCTGTAGTTTTCTTTATCGAGCAGCGCACAGGCGAGTGCCTCTATACCTTCAGGCAGTAAAAACAGACTATTGCCGGCCAGCAGAGGTGCGAAGAGACTGGTTACTGCCATGTCGAAAGAGATGGAGGAATGAAGAATAGCGCCACAACCCTCCGCCACCCGATAGGCATTCGTGCACCAATTCAGGTAATTCACCAGCCCACGATGCTGAATCATCACGCCTTTCGGCTTACCGGTTGAACCCGAGGTATAAATAACGTAAGCCAGATTGTCTGGGGTCGCGCCGCCTGCCGCGTTGAGTTGGGATTCGTCATCAAGCAGGTGCGAGTCAGAGTCGAGGCACAAGCTCGGACAGTTAAGCTCTGGAAGGTCTGCCAGCAAGCGCTCCTGCGTTAACAGCACGCTGACCAGCGTGTCTTCCAACATGAATGAAACTCTTTCGCGTGGATAAGCTGGATCAATGGGCACGTAAGCAGCGCCGGCTTTGAGAATGCCGAGCAGGGCTACCACCATCTCCGGCGAGCGCTCCATGCATACGCCAACCAACTGCTCGGGCCCTACTTTCAACTTCATCAAGTGATGGGCCAACTGGTTGGCTCGGGAGTTCAACTCGGCATAGGTAAGCTGTAAATCATCGCCGGCCAAAGCAACCGCGTCGGGAGTGCGTTCAACCTGGGCCTCAAACAACTGCTGCAATGTTATGTCGGTTGGATACTCAGCAGCGGTCGCGTTCCAGTGCACGAGCAACTGCCGGCGCTCGGTTGCCGTCATCATCTCCAGATCGCCGAGCCGCTTATCACGGTTTCTCAGTGAGTCTTCCAGAACGGCCACGAGGTGATTTGCGAAAACAACGATCGTCTCCCGAGCATAGAGAGATGGACTGAACTCGATGAAACCAGCTAAGCCATCCGTCTCCCGCGCGATCGTGACAGTGACGCCATTGCTCAACTCGGATGTTTCCCCATGTAGATCTTTCAGCGTTACGACGAGATCAAAGAACCCGCGGCCGTTCCGATCCTCGACGCCAAGGTCTCGCATCAGGTAGTCAAATGGATAACTCTGGTTCTCGTAAGCTTCCAACAGAGTTTCCCGCAAGTTCACGAGCAACTGCCGAAATGTCATACCGGTATCGATCTCAGTCACGATTGCCAGCGAATTTGCTTTGCCCAACTCTTTCAGTGCAGGACTACCGACAATTATCGTCTCGCCTTCTGAATACTTATGCAGGCAGATTTTTACGGCGGCCAGAAACGTGGTGTAGATCAAGAATGGTGAACTACTTGTCAGCTCTTCGAGATCCTGAATTAATGATTGCGGAAGTTGGAGTTGGACAACTGATTTTTTTTGAAAATGATCCTGGGCCTGTTCGTAGTCAGCCGGCAGGCTGGAAGCCGCGGTTATTCCCGAAAGTTTGTCCCTCCAGTAATCGCGCTCCTGGAGCAACTGGCTATTAAAAATCAGTACTTCGCTACTGGCGCTCATTAATCTTCTCCTGCTGATTAGCCGATCACTCGCTCGCGCTCAAGCTCATCTGATTCGGGATTGACCACAGCATTTGTTTCTCGACCGAGTCCCACAATTGGATCCGTGCTCGCAAAGCATTGACGGCTGTTTCAGCGCTTTCCCGCCACTTTGCTGTGTCGTCACCACACAGAATCGCCAACATCCTCTCGGCCAGCTCTGAATGCTCATCACCGTCCAATTGAATGTGACGTTGCAGGTAGTAGTGGAAAAGCTCCAGGGAAGACGATTCTGATGCCGGCAGACCGCGCACGATCTCGATGAACATCGTGGGGATGATGTCTTCGCGGCCAATCGAGAAAGCGGCAGCGATGGTATGCGGGCTGCCGGTAGCAACGAAGCCCATCGTGGTCAATACAAAATCGTGAGCGCCTCGTGGAACATTCGCATTCTCGAGAGCCACGTGCACCGGTACGCCTAACTGCAATCCGGCGAGAAAACTCTTGACAGGCTCTGTGTTCGCTCCTGCCTCCTCCATTGCATCGAGATACAACTCAAAGTGGGAAGCACATGCGCCGTCTGGTAGCAGATCGCTTTCTTCACCAGTGACGATCTCGTTGATCAGCCTTCGAGTTGTGGCATCTCCGCGCGGAAACCATGGCGTCTCTACGCACGTAACCGACTGCTGCAACGCCTTCAACAGACACATGAAATCCCAGACAGCGAACACGTGCGATTCCATGAACAACCGAACATGATCGAGACTCGAGATCTGGTTGTAAATCGTGTGATCTTGCAGCGCTGCGCGGTGCGGTAGCACTATCTCCAACGATTGGTGCGGAAATTGTTTTTCTAACATTTTGTTTGACATAGGAGCGGGCGTCACCTGGACCAGCGGTGGGTTTCCTAATTCAAAATTTCGCTCCGGACAACAACTCCAAACTTAGCGCTACAGACCTGGCGTGCGCTTAAGGACAAGCTACCCCCGTTGATCGACTTGCGACAGATGGAAAATAAATTTGCTTGTACTGCGTAGGTGAGAGAGTTTCGCGCGCGGTGAGAAGCGGGAAACTAATTAACTCGGAGAATGCCTTTGCTTCACGCAAACACAGCTACCGCATGTCGCACCAAAGGCAACTTCCTGTTAAGAACAACTGGCGAGGACGGTCTACTGAAAAGTGCGACGAACTTACAAACGCGATATCAATGCGTCTTTAATAAAACTGTTTCCGGTAAACCGAAAACGATAAATGTGCTTAAACTTTTTTTGATCTTGCCTAAAAGTCACTCGACATTGTTGGACCAGGGGGAGGCCTTCGAGGGACTTATAAGCGAGATCAGAAGAGTGTATCTAGGGACGGGCCGCACTTACGGTAGAAACCTCCACGAATTAAGTTGAGCCTTTGCCGTAAGTTGCGTTAAGATGGTGGCTGTCTGACTACGCACCTTGGGCGCTAAATGCGGCAGAGGCCTGTGTAATCGGCAACCCGTCATCAGCCAAATGGTGACGGGTTTCTTTTTTCAAATTATCAAAAGTCCGAATTACAAAGCACAAAGTTTCCCCGACGCCTGACTTTCTCTTCAGGGTCTGGGTTAATTTCTCCTGGAAAGAGAGAGATATTACGGTGCGGGAAAACCCACGGATGATTTTCCTTCGACTTACTACGGCGATGACTTGATTACTATCTCAAGTCATGCAAGGTTCGTTTCAATTTGGGAGGCGCCGCATATAATACACCCGTTTGCGACCTTGTCAATCCGAAACTTGCCAGTAGTATTGCAAGCTGATTGTATTCTTATGCAGCCCAATTTTCGCCTTATTTAAAACCTGAAGATGCCGAAAATCCAGGTGCAGAAGCACGCAATTCGCGCAGCACATCGGCTGTCAAAAGTGGTTCTGACGCATGCAGATAGAAGTGATCGCCACTAAACATTTGCAGCCTGAAACGACCAGTCGTCTGTTCGCGCCATCCGTCTAGTTCCGGCACTGACACCGCCGGATCTTCCGTGCCTCCATACGCTGTTAACGGACATGCAAGTCGATCATCCCCGAGATATGAATAAGTTTGGGCCACCTCGAAATCCGCACGTAGGATTGGCAGCATAAGACTCATCAGCTCATCATTTTCCAGCACTTCCTTTGGAGTGCCGTTCAAGCGATGCAGTTCTTGTTTGAATTGCGGCTCGGGCATGTCGTAAGCAAGTCGATCGCGGTTTGGAAACTGAGGTGCACGAGCGGACGAGACAAACAGATGCAGCGGCGAGGGCATTGGCTCTCGCCGCAACTCGTGCGCTACCTCAAAAGCAATTTGTGCTCCCATACTGTGGCCAAAGAATGCGAACGGGAGATCTATTAACGACCTGAGTGCCTGCGACACGTCATGGGCCAGGGGAATAGCGTTTGTAAAAGGTTGTTCACGCATGCGATTCCCCCTGCCCGGATATTGCAGCGGGCAGACCTCAATCGATTCCGGAAACGCGCGGTGCCATTTTTGAAAGACGGCCGCGTTGCCGCCCGCGTAAGGAAAACAGAAAAGACGCATTTGCGCGCGCGGACGTTTCACCCGGTACGGCAGATAAAGATTGGCTTGAACGTCTACCATCTTGCTCAGGCCTGCTGCTCCATTTGCTTTCGCAGGCTGAGAGGTCTCATATCAGTCCAGACCTCTTTTATGTAGGCGAGGCATTCAGCTTTTGTGCCCGTCTTGCCGGCATCGTTCCAACCGAGCGCATTTTCGCGATCGGCCGGCCAGATCGAGTATTGCTCTTCGTGATTCACAACAACCTTGTAAATGATTTGGTCATCTTGTTCGTCGTTCATTGTTGCTCCTTAGACAGTTGTCGGGGAAATTTTTGACTGCTCGAGTTCGGTTGAATGGGAGGCACGGGACAATAAGCTGAGCACGGGGAAAAGTCAACGAGTAAGATTCTCTCGCGCAAAGACGCAAAGCACTACCGCGTTTCTAAGGTAGTTCTTTGCGCCTTTGCGCCTTTTCGCGAGAAATATTCGTCTCAGCCAGGGACGCAGAGAATGAGATTAGCTACTGCGGTTTATACCTGAGCTGCACACGCTTTTCGCGGCGATTGAAAATGTCAAAACTGACCTTTCGTTTCAATCCCAAACTCCTTCTGACTGAGGAAGTCTCCATTCCGTTTGTTCTGATACAAAGGAGACGTAACGTTGGGTCCACTAAGCGAAGGTTATTGTTTTCGGTCGTCGGTTGCGTTCAACGTGATCTCTGCGTTGGCACAGAAGGACCTGCGAGGATAACAAGGATGAGAGATTTTAATCCTGGAACTGTTTTCTGGCTACTGGGTACCTGTCCGTTACCCACCTACCCTCAACAAAGCCATATGCAATTCAGATAAGCGCCTCCCACCAAACCCGCGCATCTCCATTCACACGTAGATATTCTGGGGGCCGAGGTTCCACACCACCTGCATATTTCCCAGCAAAAGTCTTCCTCGAAAAGCCGCGTGGGGTCACACTTCTCACAACAGAGGATAGCCGGTACGACTTGGCCCTCGGATATATTTCGGACTCACCTTAAACTGTATTCCGAGCCGCGTCGGTAAAGTGAGGCCTCACCACTAAATTCTGGCATTCTCATGACAACCGCTCCTTCACGCAGTTAAGTATTAACGCTCTTCTATGATCAGCCGAACATGGGGCAGCATTCAGACAAGCAGTTTTAATCTTCGAGTGGCAATTCTACGCCTCCGGCACACATTGCGCCATTCGCAACTGTCGCTGCCGTGGGAATTGCGAACACGCAATTGAAATATTCAATAACCCTTTAAAACCTTTTTCGTGCTGACGTTCAAAGTAGTCAAGCTGTTGTCGCAAAGCGTCTACTAGATCTTACTTGTTACAGTCGCAATTCTAAAAAACAAATCGCGGTTCATAGATCCCTCCCAGGTAGAATTAGGTTCGTTCTGGTGATAATGATCGATTGGCAAAATCTATTTCGCCCCGTTTGAGGAGAATTATTTATGCGTAAAGTTACCTTCGGAGGAGCCAACAGCCTCGACAATTTCATTGCCCGTAAAGATGACGCCGCTGACTGGCTTCTATGGAACAAAGAAGTTACCGCGATCATGAAGGACTTCTGGGAAACCATCGACACGGTCGTGATGGGTCGCCGTACATACGAAGTGGGCGCACGTATGGGAAGCGTTGCTTATCCCGGTATTCAGACTTACGTCTTCTCGCGAACGATCAAAGAGTCCAGTGAAAAAGGGCTGACTTTCGTATCTGAAGACGCGGCTGACTTCATGCGGCGTTTGAAGGGCGAGCCGGGCAAAGACATCTGTGTGATGGGAGGTGGTGTGCTGGCGAAGTCGTTGTTGGAAGCAGATTTAATTGACGAGATTGGTATCAACGTTCACCCGGTGTTGCTAGGTTCAGGGATTCCACTGTTTTACGAAATGCCTCGCCAGATCGATCTGGAGTTGGTGAAGTGCCAGGAGTTAAGCAATGGCTGCGTGGTTTTGACTTATAAGGTCAAGCACCGCGATGGACTGGTTTAAGCCACAAAGAAGCACAAAATCGCACAAGAGCTTATCTAATTTTTGTGCCTTTGCTGCTCCTGTTGTGGTCCGTCTTCTAGCGCCAGTTCTTGACCTTGTGCCACTGGCGCTGGAGGTCCCATTTCAAACCTCTGCATAGCAGGATCGGACGATTTTCGTAGCGGTAGGCGTAGGGGTTGTTCAGGGTGGCGGCGACTGTCACTGAATCAAAATCATCACGCGCAGATTCTTCGGTGTCTCCGAGCACGATCATGATCTCGCCGGTGTAGTTGCGCGGGCCCCAGAGAAAATAGTTTTGATGTCCGCTGATTGCTTTCGGCAATCTGTACTGCGGGCCGAAGAAGTCCACCGCTGCTGCTTGCCCATAGTTATTGGCGAAGATCGCGGTGCTCTCTCTTTCTTCCGGCGGCAGCGAATGGTAAACACGCGCCACGGCCTCAACCAGACCCGGCCACGGAAATTCATCGGCGTAATACTGCGGCAGTGTCTCGCCAACAAAGCTCTGCTCTGTCTTCGGAACTTCAAAAGGTAGCTGCGATTGATAACGTAGAAAGGTATCGATCGGTAAGACGGGCAACACCAGCGGCAGCAACGGCACGACACCAAGCAACAACCAAACAAAACAAGCCGGCCGCAAAATGGTTTGCAATCGAGAAAGTCTCGCAGAAGCAAACAATCGCTCTGTCGCGACCGCACCTCCGGCAAGCAACATCACGTATGCCGGCGCTGCGTAGTAGTCTTTTCCATGCGTGAGCATGAAGAAGCCGATCGTGATCACGAAGGCCCAACCAAAGGCGCGATAGTTTTTTGCGTCGCGTGAAAAGAAATAAAAGAGAAGCCCACCAAACCAGAACGGAAAACTCGCGGGGTTCATCATCAGCACCTGCTGCAACAAATACTCACCCGGCGACAGGACGACGTCCTTGCCGGTGGAGCGAACGTTGTGCATCAATTCCAAAAAGGGCCAGTTATGCTGAACATTCCAAATCACGTTTGGTAGAAAGATCAAAAATGCGATTGCGCCTCCCGCAACAATCCACGGCGTAAACAGAATTCTGCGCTGGCGCGTCAGAAGAATGCCCGCGACTAATGCTGAAGCGAAGATTACTATCGAATACTTGTTCTGAAGTCCCACTCCGGCAATGGCGCCGAAGACCAACCACAGCTTCGGTTTCCCTGTTTTGATCAGTCGCAGCACGGTGAATGCTAAGCCGCCCCAAAAGAGAGCTTCGAAACTATTCATCGCGAACTGATGATCGATGACCCACCACACGCTGGGCGTCGCCGCGAGTGCGGCGGCGAGAACGATACCGAAGCGCCCGGCACCGAGCTCACGCGCGAATGCTGAGGTCAGTACGATGCGTGCAGCACCGGCTAAGGCAGGCCAGAACAATAGAGCAGGTAGTGAGGTGCCCAAGGTGTGTCGAGTAATCCAGGCAACCACTGCGATCAGCGGCGGCTGGTCCACGTAACCAAACGCCAGATGCTCCGAGCACGCGAGGTAATACAAAGCGTCGCGGAAGTAGCCGTATCGCGTCGAAGTAGCAAGATGGAGTGCGAAATAAAGGAGAGCGAATGGGCCACAAAGAGGCACAAAATGCAAAAACGATCTATCACACATAGTGCTTCATAAAGAGATGGTCCACAAAGAGGCACCAAAAGCACAAAAATGATCTATCACACATTTTGTGCCTTTTTGTGGCTACTTCAGCGGCACGATCTGATCGAACACTAAACCACTGGCGCCTTCACCACGCCCGGTTTCCTTCCGGCGCCCGATCCACGTGAACACTTCTCCATTAGGTCCACGCGCGCGTTGAAACTTGCGCGTAACGATCACACCGCTACGAGGCACTTCCTCTTCATGCACGAAGTAAGGCTGTTCATTATCCAGACCAACGCGAAGTAGCTGCCCGCGCGGCGTGATCACAGTATTGTGGACTCGATCCGTCAGGCGTGGCATCGCGCCGCGTTGCAAACGCACCTCTCGATTCGATCCCGGCTTGTGCGAGGCGATAAACGGAATCCAGTTCTCGGGAACACTACTCCCCAGCACATACTGAATCTTCGCTTCATTAGGCGAGCGCGTTATGGCGGGCGGCTCCTCATTCGCCAGGAAGTAACTGGAAAGCGCTTTCCCTGCTTCAAAGCCATTCACGCCAGTGCCTGTCAATCCCGGAATCGTCTCCTCCACGCCCCAAACCAAATTCGACATTTCATCTCGAGCAAGTATCACCTTCTCGATCGCATTGCTCTCCTGCAACTTCGCGACCGACGGCGGCAGGAACAATCGATTGTCCACTCCGTCGCCACTCGCAAGCTTGTACATGGACCACTGCTGCCAGTCCATGCGCTGTCCCTGTCCCGCCGGACGAATCAACGTCTGAACACCAAAGACATCGCTCACGATGATTCCTTTGATGTCAGCAAGCGACCCGACTTCCAGGTCATAAGGAATCACGGTCCAATCGTTGCCGTAAATCAAACCAAACTCGGCGAGCAACAACAAAGGCACATCCGAGGTGTTTGCGCGAATACTGCCGAAGTCTGTTCTTCGATCTTCAAACTCCCACCAACGCACATTCGGCATGCCATTGAATTCAATCTGCGAAGGCAGGAAAGCCACGGGCTTACGCTCGGTAAAACTGTTTTCAGGAAACTCCACCTCGGGCAGATCTTGCAGCCGGCGCCGGCTGTCGATGTCAAACGCGTACCAATCAAGGTTGCCGTGGTAATACTGTTCGGCAACCAACATCGCGCGCTTCTCACCTGACGTGTCTTCCGGCGCTGATACGGCAAACTGATACTCGAGATACGATGGCGCCCACGCATCTTCTTTCTCCGGCGTCTCAGGTTGTGAATACAAGCGGCGGAACCAACTGAGATAATCTCTTGCCAGATCTCGCAAGACCTCGATCTGGTCCAAGTCAAACGAAGTAGTGCCTAACCATGTTTCAAATTCTCCTCTTTCGATGGCCACCAACAACCTGCGTCCATCCGGCAAACGTCCTTTCACAGCGTGCAGTGATTGCCACGCGTGCGGATCACTCTGAAGATGCGCCAGCTCCAGTAGTTCGTTACGGGTGAGAGTTTCTTTGTCTTTATCGGAGATATCTACGAAGCCGAATTCCTTAACAATTGCGTTCTTAATGTCCACCGGCAGTCCAGCCTGTTTCAACAAACGCACCCAATGACCGCCCATGCGACTGCGCAGAGCAAGGTCCTCTGTGTTTCGCTTCGGACCCGCCGGCAACAATAGTTCGCGCTCAACTTCTATCTCGAGCGGAAGAGTTTGATCGTAAGGCACCGCCTCCTGAAATTGTTCGCCACCGGTCGCGTCGCGATTCTCATCCTTCACGGCGAAGCGATCGATCCGAGTCGTGTTCAACTGAACTCGTGCTTTGACAGCCGATCCCGCGTCCTCTCCTTTAAACTCTCCAAACTGCCATTGCCGGGTCAGCATCCACAGCGGATCGCGAACTTCCACGCGCAGACTCCGGTCGAAATCTTCTTTTCTCGGACGACCTTCGAGACGGTTCCAAAGCGTAATCGCCGCGCGAAATTCAGTACTCAGCAGTGCGTCCTTGAGAGCTGGATCAATTTGTTGGGCCAAGTTGCTCTCCTTTAAGTTCGTTCCACGATCATCGACGTAGCCTGGGCTGCGATATTTGTGGAGATCGTGCCAAACGGATAACTCGTAAAACTACTCAAAACAGCGGGCAAGAGCTGCCAGTATGCAGTGGGCCGCAGAAGATCCGGTTCCACCGCCCTGCGTTTTGCGCGATCAAATGTATCGATCACAGTGTCGACGAGGTCGTCCCATTCCCAACGTCCATTGACATTCGGGCTTACGGCCATCAGTAGACATTGCGGCGGCTCAGTGTTTGGCTGGTTGTAATGAATGGCAATACCGGTGGTCTCGATGCGATTGGGAATCACTTCGTTCCATTCATCTATCAGCAAGCCTGCCTGCGCGCCCGATGCGTCATAGTCTCGCGGCAACTGTCGCACGATAGAAAGAAAATCCCCCTGCGGCACAAAGACATCCTCGTCGTCCAATTGATCCGGTGTGACTTCAGGAAACTCCACTGCAATCCAATGCGCCTTTTTATCGAACGGCAACTGCAATGGCTTGAACGTCAACGATTCATCCGCGAATGCTTCCTGATATGTATTCACTGCATTGATCAAACCCACGCGGTCGCGAACCGCCGCGGCTCCCTCCAACCACTCTTCAACAGCGAGATCGCGCCAATCGTCAATTGCGGAATTCGCCGCGGCGGACTTTAAGCGGCTTTGCGTGAATCGCAGTAAGCTTCCTTCCGGCGCGGCGGCGTTCGAAAAAGCATCGGCGGATTGCAATTCGGGTAAGTTTTTGAATTGAAACTCTGGAATGAAGCGAAACGAGTCTCCCAAAATCAAAGCTCCCGCAGTCTGAAAAATCTCGACCTTCTGAGCTACCGTCAGACGATTGATCTGTTCCGCAGTAAACGTCGTCAATGCCACTGCTTGCGAATGACGGCTGCGACCCTGTTCGAGTGTGAGCAGAGCCTGCTCGATCAGAGCCTGTTGCGCGCGCAGCAAAGCCAAACGTTCATCGTCTGTAGCATCTGCACCAAGCTGAGGCAGAAACGCGTTTTTTGGAAACGCGCCAGGCAGGCCAAAATAGGACAGCGCGATCAGCGCGGCACGCAAAGCTTCGTAGTCAATTTCACTCAAGTCGACTTCAGTGGGGTCTTTGCTCAACGCATTCGCTGGAAACAACGAAGTGATTTGTTCGAGCTCTCCAAGTCTGTTGTTCAAAGCAATCGCTGCCTCATCGAAAGTCGGTCCCAGCACACTTAGGTCCCAACGCTTCGGATTCTCTGCGGTGTTCGGGTCGGACTTCTCTTCCGATTGCAACATGTAATCGTCGGCGCCGAGTGCACGTGAGCTGGTGACGAGCTTTTGCAGATTGCGAAGCAGTGGTAGCAACTCAAAGAGTGTTCTGGCAGCCGGCACAG
This sequence comes from uncultured Acidobacteriota bacterium, assembly GCA_963826255.1. Taxonomy (GTDB): domain Bacteria; phylum Acidobacteriota; class Blastocatellia; order Pyrinomonadales; family Pyrinomonadaceae; genus PSRF01. The sequence continues at coordinate 565,934 of CAWGWK010000002.1, read as the reverse complement.
TGAACTCTTTTCTGCTCATAAACTCGATCTTCACGCGTCCCGAAGGATCGAAATTCGGATCGACCATCCTCGAACGCCGGAAGGCGAAGTCGATGCGGGCCTCGAGCTCAGTGAGATCGTTGACCGGCTGAGTTCCCACAACCGCGCCCGCCTGATTGCCGATCAGATAAATCAGATCGATAGGTTGCAGAGCGAGTTGCGTGAGTGAGATAGCTGTGTTGTCGGTGTCGAATTCGTAATTGACGCTGAACTGAAGCGAATCAGGTCCGCCGATCATATCGCCCAACCATTTGTTCAAGCCGGAGACCGCGCCAGATCGCGGCGTTTCACCACCCCAGGGACTCGCGACTGCACCAGTCTCCAAGTGAACCGTCAACTTATGGTTCACGACTGCACCACTCCGCGGCGTGCTGACGATCTCGGGGTCGGGCGGCGCAGTTCCCTCCGAGACTGCCTTGAGCATTGCGCCTGCTCGTTCGTAATTACCTTGCGTAACCTGGAAGACGCCTTCCGCCAACGAGAGATCGGCAATGGAATCCAATGTGTCTTTAAGACGTTCCACTTCGGCGATGATCGCGGCACCGGCGGGATCGGTAGCAGGCGGTAATCCGTTGACACCATACGGATATGCCAACGGTGATGGACCAAGCAACACAGCTTCCAACAACGCGTAACCATCAACTACGTGGTACGATTCTTTCCGGTTAATAACATCAGCGCCCGATGCGCCGGGCGTGATCTTGTCGGCAACCATCGGATACTTCTTGCGGAAAGCGAGAATATGCTGTTCGAGTGCCTGACCACCGACTAAATATCGATCGTGCAAAGCGCGTTCGAATTGATAACCAAGCAGGGCGCCGAGTTGTTGTCCGTTACGCACACCTTCTAAAAACGCGAGCGCCGTTCGCACGCGCTCCGAAGTCAACCTCACCGCAAAATGATCCGCATTGCTTTGAGTGGCATGAGTGAGATAAGCGTTGCGCAGTACGGCGGCAGTGACTGCATGGTTGATCGATGGACCATGTATGTAACCGCCGTTGTCAGGCTGCTCGACAACCGTAACGCCGTCTTGCCGAAGCGACGGTGGAATATCATCAACATTCGGAACAGGTACGGCCGGACGTGCAGGCCGCACATTTTCCAACCAACCATAAGCGCCCAGGTGAAGTCCGCGCTTCGCTTCTCCTGTTTCGCTGCCTTGCCTGAATAGATTCAGACGCTCGAGACGCGCCGCAAAGAGCGCAGTTTGCCAGGCATCAAGCCGGTACGAACAGAGATCGATGTGCTCGGCAAACAATCGTTCGAGCTCCGCGGTCTTGAGTTTTTCAAGACGCGCGATACTGTCCCGCACTTCTTGCAGAGTGAAGGCGGCCGGTACGTTTGTAACATCGGCAGTTGCCAGGAAGTCGCCGAGCGCGACATTTGCATTACTCAACTGAGGTAAAACTCGACCAACATTGGCTTCCATAAACTCCCAACGAGTTACGGTCCGTCCGGCTTCGATGTTGGTGAAATCCTGTTCACGACGAACGGTGTTGTTGAGCAGTTGAAATCCTTCAAACACGGTCATCGTGGCTTCGTACGTAGAAAGCAACAGGGAGCGGTGCAACATTCTGTACAGGAGCGCCGTTGGGACCGGCAACCGTTCACCGTTTTGATTTAGAAACTGCTGCTGCTTCAAAGTATTGATGTCCGTATTGATCAGCCAGCCGATGTAGTTCCTGAGTTCGTCACTTTCCGGTATTGCGTACTTAGCCGGCAGCCCGGTGGTCTCAGAAAGTTTTTCGTCCTCGGCTTTTTCAACGTCATCGATGAGTGGTCCATTGATGCCGGACGCGTTGGACGAAAACAGCAGGCCAAACAGCTTTGGCCTTTTAGGAAAATCGAAGCCGAGTTGTGCTAATAGAATTAGTCCGCGTACGGCTACTTCCCTAAAGTAAGCACCTATTGGACTTGGGGTTGCTGGCGCGAAAAAACCAGCGGCGTTCCAGAGCACGTTCTCGAACGTAGCGATCCGGCGCTGGTAATCAACTGAGGTCGCCTGAAGCCCCAGCATGTTAAGGAGCTTCACAAACGGATCGCCTGGTCCGTCCACGTGCGCCACCTGCGGCACGAGTTGCTGCCACTGGTCCTCGACTATTCTCAACTTCTCGTGTACCTGGCCAAGGAAAGTGAAATCTTCTCCGTCGATCAAGCGATTGGTTTGCCACTTACGAAACGCGCTCGTCACCAGAATTCCATAAGGCTGTTTGCCGACGCGGATCGCCGGCAGGCTTCCGCGCGCTACGACATGGTTCGCGAAAAATCTGCGTATCCTGCCGATATCCGCGGCGTCGATCTCGAGGAGTTCTTCAAGGTAGTAACCAAGTGTTCCGGGCCAAAGCGCTCGGTTGAATATCATGGCCTGCGAGACTTCGTTGCGGTTTGCATTTGCCAACTGCGTGAGCTTCTTCAGATCTACATCCCACGCTTCAGAAAGACGCTTCGCATCGGTCTTATCCAACTCGTCATCTGAAATCAGCTCTTCCGGTTCCTTTGTTTCGATTTCGAAACTCGCTTCACCTTCGGCGTCGTCAGTGGAGAAGCCGGATCGCAGCTCCCCCGTGTGATTGGTGGGTGTTCCCTGCGGAAGAAAACTCATTCCATCTGGCGAATAGTGGTGGTTATCAATCAGCTCTTCCAACAACTCTCGATGGTCGGCGATGGAGGACGACACGCGAATTCCCAACACCAGCAAACGATCGAAACCCTTGCTGGCGAATGGCTCCGCCAACGGCACACGCATCGCCATTCCAACCTGAATCGCCTTGTCAAAATTAGCGATCCAATCGAAGTCTTCACCCATCACGAGGTCGCCGGCGTTTTGCTCCAGCTCTGATTCGAGATTCTGTGGATTTGGTCCAAGAATCAGCGGGTTGATCACTGCATTGGGAAACGGCAGTTCGAGTCGCGAGCCACCGTTGAAGCCGATGAACACGAAACGATCGGGCATTACTTCGGTCCGTGGCGCGCGGGTCCAACTGTCCGGTTTCAGTTCTTCGGGGTCGAAGCCGAGGTGAATCAGAATGCCGTCGTTGATCGTTTGGAGAATGGCATCACGAGTCGAATCGACGAGTTGCGCATCGGCGGCAAGCAGACTTGCAATGCGTTCGCGAATGAGAGCGGCGAGCGGGTGAGTGAAACTCACCAGCAGCGAGTTGATTGCATCTGTCTTGTCATTTGCGCTTCGTTGCTTGTCCGCAAGAATATTTGAGATCTCCTCGCGGATGAGCATGAAAGAAAAGTTTTCACTTCCTTCTGTATCAATCACGCGCTGCTTGAGCAGTGACGTGATCCAGGCAGCCCGTGTGCCGCCATGACTGTTTACTAGTGCGCGCCAGGCGCCCTTTTCAAGTGACTCTCTTTCTGACGGATTGTCGATAGAAGCAGCGATAGTTCGTTGTATCCAGTATTCGATTGCCGAATCCGCATCGTCGCGCGTGAGTTCTTTTTCGTGAGTGTGAACAGCGATGTCGTCAGGATAAACGCGCAACCATAACTCTCGAGTTGCGCCACTGCCCATGAAGCGCGTTTCGATCCGCACCGGAAAGAGGAGGAAAGGTAGACTGTCATCCAGTTGCGCGATCAGTTGCCGTGGCGACAGGGGCAGGACAAAAGTTCCGACAAGGTTGCCTACGTTATCTTTTGCGCCTTTCAGATCCGATTTGCGTCTGTTGATTACGTCATTGAGCTCGGCGATCTCGCGTTCGAGAGTCGCGGCTGTTTCGGCTCCCTCTTTTCCCAGTCTGTTCGCGTTGATTAGGGCCGCTTCTTTTGATCGGAGCCGGTTCTGACTGGCGTACAAACTCTCTTCAGTCGTACGCATCGCCTCGCGAGCTTTTTTGATTTCTTCAATCATGATTCTTATACCGAGAAGATCTCTCGCGCAAGACGCAAAGGCGGCAAAGCGCTACCGCGTTTCTAGTGGCTTTCTTTCTTTGCGCCTTTGCGCACCCTTTGCGCCTTTGCGCGAAAAAACTGCTTCGTCACCAATCTCAAGGCAGCATGTCGGCGGCGTGAAAGGCCACCATCACTGGAACCTGGTACAGGATGTAAGCCATATCAGCCGAGTTCCTGCGCCAAACAAACTGTTTGTCGGGCGAATCGGGCACATCGAGCAGCTCAGGCGGAGCGTTATCTTCCAGATCGATGAAGTCGAGCGTTTCGAAATTGGTGAGATGCTCCCACGCAACGTCGTCCCATTTGCCCGGTGTCTCAGGTGAATCATCGCTGAGAGTGTCGAGTCCGAAGCGCGGCTCACCAGGCCTTTCCTGAAGTACAAAGAACCAACCCGGATCGTTAGCTTGAGGATCGGCGCTACCCTTCGCGACCTGCTTCGTCAGATCAAAACCAAGAAAACGAATGTCGGGCTCGATCTCCGCTTTGAAAATCGGGTCCTTGATTGCGTCAACCGGCTCAGCATCATCGTCGAGTTCGCGTATGAAGCGATCCCGTTCAGGCTGCCTCCACTTTGCTCGTTGCGCATAGATAACCACTGTCGGATATTTCTTTAACAAGTCTCCACGAACAACCAGCACCAGCCGCGCGTCGTCAGCATCACCTCCCGCAGGCAGCGGACGGTTTTCATGTTCGCCAAGGCTTGTCACCGACCCCCACTCGTGGAGCTTATCGATATCGAGCAGTGATTCTTCGATTTGTGATTGCGTCTTAGTCGCGTCATGGTTAACAACATCTCCGACATCCCAAAACTGCCTGAAATAGCTTCCGCGCTGGTCTGTTGGAAACTCGCGCCACAGTAATTCGCACGCCATTTCGTGATTCAGACCAACCATGTAGGCTTCGATAAAGCGCTGATTAGTCTGAAGTAAAGAGACCGTGTTGTTGGGAATCAACTCGAGATTCGGAACCAGGAACTCCGCCGAGATATCTCGCAGCGGACCATACATCGGTTGCGTGAAAACGGGATGGGCCATCACCGTGACGAGCGTCTTGCGCGGCAACAGATACGAGTCCTTGATGCCCGCAGGGATCTTCAACATGAACTCTGCTCGCTTCGGGATCGCAACCGAAGGATTGAGCACGTCCTTGAGCTTGTTGACGGTGGCGTCTATGCCGATAGGCACGCGCACGGGCGGAACCGGAGGCAACGTTTGATGCACGTTGTAAGCGTCTCTTAACGCGATTCGGAAGTTGGCAGCTTCCACGCTGTCAACGTTTCCAGGATTGGAAACATTGGGCATGGGCTGGTTGAATTCGGTCAAGACAAAATTCGGACGTGCAGGGACTCTATCGACGGCAGCGGGTGTGAAAGCTTTCTCGCGGAAAGTCTCGGCCAATTCGATGCGCGCACGCAGTCTTTCCACCATCGGCAGTAAGACGACAGCGGCCACGATAATCGGGGCGAAGATTATGAATGCGCCGGTGACGAACGCGAGCACGAGCCCGACAACGATTATTCCGATCAATATCCAGCGCGCGTTTTTATTTTTAATGAGGCGACGACGCCATTCCGGTATATCGTGAACGTCGATCGCATCGGCGACTTTGTCGATCAGGATTTGTCCGGTTGGCTCGGGTGGTTCAGGGGCCGCGGTCAACTTACCTTCGTTGAGTTGCGTCACGATCGTTCGATCACCCGGCTGCACTTCCGGTGCGACCTTTCGCATGATTGCGCCCCTGTTGCGCGCGATTCTTCTAAACGCCGGATCCAACGCCGCTTGCGGTAAGCGACTCTCCTGCACCTGCTTCGCAATCGTCACCGGGCTTCCCAACACACGGCTCTGCACCGATTGTGTAAACGACAGGAACTGATCGGAAGACTGGGGCAGGACGTTCTTCTGATACATCACAAAGCTGCTCATCAAGCCCAGTTGCAATTGACGTATTTTCTGATTGGCTCGCAGCAGATCTCCCAGTTGGCTCCAGGCCTCCTGCATTAAGTTTTCCTGATCTTTTTGGATGACCTGCGTGCCGGCTCCCGCGGAAGTTCGATAACGCGGATCGCGATTGAGCTGGTTCACCCAACCGTCATCACTCCTCACATCCAACCTTTCAGCCTGTGCGTACCACTTGCCATAGAGTGGCGGACTCACGATCGGGTCGCGACCAATATTCTCTCCCTGTTGCAGATTGAACTGCATGTTAACGTTCGACTCGAGATCGTTGAGGAAACCTCCTGCCGAACCATCCGGAGGATTTTCAAAAACGGTGCCAGGCGGCGGCCACTGCGCCGGTGACGGTGTCATCTCCGTGCTCTTGAGTGCGCCCTCCAAACCCATTACGTCCAAAGGCGGCAACATGCCCTGCGTTTTGTAATCAGGCTGCTGCATGTCCATATCGCGAACGCCCACCCGCTTATCGACTTTGCGTGCCTCGAGCTGATCAACCAGGAATTCGAAATCGCCTTTGGTGCCGGTGCGGAAAAACCAGCGATAGTAAATCGGAAAAAGTCGTTCGCCCGTTTCCCACGACGACTGCTGGCCGCTCACTCCCGCGGGATCTAATCCCAAACCAGCGCGCCGGCCAGCCTCGAAGGTTGGAATCACGAAAGCGTGATACGCAGTGTTTTCCTTCAGCTTGCGCGGGCAAAGCAGTCGCGATGAAGCGTTGTCGGGATTATTGCCGAGAAGAGTTGCGAGTTGTTGCTCGACCGAATCGACTTGCTGCTGACTGGCCGTCTGTAACAGCGTTTCGCCGATAACGTTTCGGCTGATGTGCACGTGCGCCCACGCCCACGTCTCGTCTTTTCGCGGAAACAACTGGCGGGGATCGATACCTTCCTTGATCTCAAAGGCGGGAAGTGGTCCAATCACTCCCTTCTCATCAAACTCATCTTCCGTCAGCACGATTAGAAAGATCCACGGACGCAAACGGCTCTGGTCCAGATTTCCGGCAGCTCTCGCGGGCGTGAACCGCCAGGGAAATTCTTCTTCGTAGAATTCAATGTAAGGAAGATAGTTTGCTTCAAAGTCCGTGACCCAGTTGCGCGGTTCTGTTTTGACGATTGCGCGCGAGTTGATTCCGACGACGTCGCCCGGTCCTAACAGTTGAACTGCTTTTGAGATCGGTTGTGGACCACCGATTTGAAAGCTGACGTCCAGTGACGCTCGCGCGGGCGCGCTGGTTGGTCCACCGAGGTTATCGGCGACGTTGATGCCGGCCGCGAGACCCTGTCGCAACCACGGAAGGAAGGTGTAGTTTTTTAAGGTGTCTACCATTTCATGCAGCCAGTTCGAATGCGGGCACGACTTGCAGCGTGTCACGCAGCGTTGGGTTAGTTTCGATCAATGCATTCAGTCGCGCGGCCGCGGCACGCTCGCTGCCGAGTAAGCTCAACTCGTCAAACAGTTTCAGGTCGCCGCTGTTTACGATCGCGAATGACTCCTGCGACACGACCACCGCCTCCGGCGCCAGACTCGACTTTCTCGTGCGCGCAAACGACAACGCCGATTGTGCAATCGCGCCCTGCAACGCCCACGTGTTGAAAACACCCGCGTCTACGTCAAACCGATCTTTTGGTCCACTCAAACGCTGGTCTCGCTGCGTGTCGATGTATTTCAACTCGTACTCCACCTGACGCGCCGCTGCGTAGCCGGTCTGCAAACGTTCTGCATCACCGATCCTGATACCACTATCGAAGTCCTTGAACGATGCACTCGTCAGCTTCTGCTCGTCTGTCAGATCAAAGAACTGTGCCGGGGCAAACGCCTCCTGCGGAATAACCGTAGTCGCTTCCGGTTGTACCGTCGTGATCTTGAACTCGCGTCCATCCCTCGGCCGCTGACTGCCGAGGCGATCGATGCGCACGTTCAGCGGCACCACCTTCTGGCTGATCTTCAACGTGCCTACCGGATGCAGCAGCAGTTCATTCGTTATCTCCGGCGCTTCTCTGAGGCTCTCCAGCCGGTGTCGTCGCGCCGGCAGTTCTCCTTCCCAATTGTCGTCTGCTTGCAGGGCCGCGGCTAACAACGGCAACACGGCCAGATCCGGCAGCGTCGTGTTTCGTGCTTCACCAAACGTCTTGTTGAAGCGCACCTTCAACGTGAAGAACCAGCAGATCTTGAACCGCGCCGTGCCCTGCGCCTTCCACGGTGTCGGACCTTCCAGGGTCAGCGACAGCTTGACGCTCGCAAAACTCGAACTCCCAATGCGCAGCGCCAGCATCGCCGTGATCTCGGCAATGAAGTAGAAGGGACTAAACTGAAACAGCACATCAAAGGTGAGAAAGCCGTAGACGTTGAACTTCCATGCTGCCGCATACAACTCCAACTTCGCGCCGAACTGGGCCGTGTTCGACGTCACCGCGAAATACATCTCCAGCTTCAGCCGCGGATTGTCACCTTCCAGCAGCGCGAGTGTCAGTCGCCTGATCGCCGGCAGGTCCATCGGCGGCGGTTCGTAAGCAGGATGAAAGCCGCCAACGGTGAGCAGGAAGTTGGCGTCAGCGCCCCAGTCGAGCCGGATGGCCATGTCACCGGTCAAGGTGAAGGCCAGCAGTTTCGAGTCGTACAAACTCGCGTCAAACTTTAGTTGCCGGCGTTCGAAGTTGATCTCACCGAGGAAGTTCACCTGCACCCGCAGGATGGGAGCGTTCTCATCCGGCAACACGGCGCGCAATACACCGAGGATCAAGAGTCGCACCGGCTCCGGGATCTCGATCACCAAACCCAGGTCCACGGTGACGAGCGTGGGCGTGCCCCACGCGATCCTCGCCATTGGCCCAAAGATGAAGCGGTCGGCCATTGGCGGAAACACTTGCTTCAAATCGCTGATGATGCGATCGGCATTGGCGATGATGTCGGTGGGAAAGAGAATGCTGCTCAGCGTGTTCTCACGCAGGCCGGCGCGCAGGGGTTCGATGTTGATGGTGCGATTCAGTCCCAACAGACCACCAACCCCATTGAGCTTAAAGCCGAGGCCCAGTTGTATCGGAGTGAACTCTGCACTGATGACGATCAGCAGCGAGAAGCCCTTCTGCCCGTTCGGCAAGCGCGTATTCAACAGACCGATGGCTTTCAGCGTGAAGAGATCCTGAAACTCCAGCTCGAGCATGCCGGAGTAGCTCTCTTCTTCGGGATCGAACCCGATGAAGCCGCCACCCTTGAATCCACCGGCGTCGATCGATAGTCCAAGCGCGTTCGGAGTTTTGAACTTTGCGGATAGTCCCAGTAGTCCGAGATTGCCGTCGCCAAAAACAACATCGACTTGCAACCCCATTCTCTGAACAGTGATCAATAAAGGCCCGAGACTCAGGTTGCCGCTCACCGACGATTCGAGCGCCAGCCCTTCGTCCGCAGGATTGAGCCCCAATGTCACACTGCTCAACGTAAATGGTCCGAGGCGCGTATGAACGGGAATGGAGACTAACAGGGCGCCGCTGCCGTTGAAGAAAATGCCTTGTTGACTGGTCCAACCAACACGAATATCAAACCCCGCTTCAACCTTCTTTTCCGAAATGGTTTCTTTCAAAAACCCATCGGCATTATTCATTGAGAAGTCAACTTTGCTGCCCAGCAATCCCAACTCAACAAAACTCTCTGACGGTCGATCGGAATACTTCTCCATTCCGCCCAACAGATACATTTGCTGGGTTTGCAAACTCAGACCGCCGGGAAATGAAAGCAACGTCTTCTTTTCGCTCTCTGGACCACCCTTTCTCAGTCCGAGAGCAAAACGGCCGGTGATTGTGTCTCTGACATCTTGTGCAGTCTTGACGGCGAGATCCTGGTTCGGCCGGAGGATGAACGCGACGCTTCGAAGCAATTCACCGGTAACGGAAAGGTCGATGAATGTATCGTCGAAGGCTAGAAACGGAATACTGGTCTCAGCCGCTCCTCTTACAAAGGGAACGAATCCGATTCCCCTGTCTGCATTACCGATTGCAGTTGGAGGCACTCCAAAAAGTACGAAGCCAAGTTTAAATCCGCCGATCTCGCCCAACTCCTCATGCAATGTGATTAGTGACTGCGTTACAACTAAATCAGGATTAGGCAGAGGCTGTTGTGTAAGCGCCTCGACAGTGGCGCCATTCATTGCCTGAATTTCGACATCGGAACCGAGAACAAGCAGCACTCGGCTCAACCGGTTGATCAAGTCCTCGGCAAAAAATCGCGGCGTGCCCCAGCCATAGGCTTCGCGAAAATGCTGTGCGGGATCGTCCAATAATGTTTTGAAGTGATCGAAATGGACGATTGCGCGAACGTGCTCGACCTGAAAGTTTTCTTCATCCGCTTCAAAACGCTTGTATTCGAAAATGTTCAGCAGATGAAGAATCGAAAAGGTAAGAGGTGAGCCTCCAGCTATCGAGGTCATCACCCAAAAATCGAACATTCGTTTGGGAAACTCTTCAACGATGCCAGAACGTGTAACAAAGTCGTCGAATCCTGCGAGATTTGCCGGTAGGTCTGAAGCTAACTGCCGAACATCGCGGACAACCTTTGCAAGCGCAACGGCCAATTCCGAAATACGCTCCGCCATCAACAATTCATTGTTTTGCTCGGCCTCGGTTGAATCCAGAAGAGTCCGCAACTTTTCGATTAACTCAGAAAAGTCGAGCGCGCTTAAACCGATATCATCGAGTCCTGGAGGAACGGCCCAACCGAGCGTATTCAGCAACTCTTCAGTTTGATCGATCCGCTCAAAGAGCGTGCTAAGCCCTACCAGCAAATTGCCGGCCTGCTCGCTGAGTGTGCGAATCGTATCAGCCATGATTCAGAACTTATTCTTTTCCCATTGACCGGTGAGGAAGTTGAATACGTCAGCCTTGTTCCTGATGGTTAATCTGACGTTTGAAGCGTCAACATCCAAACCGTGGGCTTTGAGATAACGTTTGGCAGCTGTTTCAGGCTTCCATTCAATGGCGGTGGCTTTGTCCGGCCCGGTAGTGCCCGGCACGGAAAGCGCGAACGCTTTAACGTTATCGATCTTCTCCTGCGCCCTGTCCGTCCAAAGCTTCACCCAACCCTCAGCAGGCTTGGCAGGAAACGCGCCTGAAATGCCGAGGTGTTCACTCCATAATTCTTCACGAAACTTTTTGATCGCCTCGGTTGAAGGCAGACCCGCAACTCCGTTGTACAGCACGACATTGAGCTCTACGTGACGTGACGGCTGCGTTGCCTGGAGCGGATTGGCGTGTTGCGTTGTTGCCTGAATGCTTTTGATTGCTTCTTTGAGAAGAGCGGGTATTTCACCGCTATCGTCTGCCAGTACGAGAAGTACCCCTGCGATTATCAGGCCGACAGCGCCCAGAATTCCGGCAGCTATCACCAGTGCAACGGGACCCAATAAAAGCGCCAGGCCCAGGAGAATTATATCGATCAATATAAACAGGGCGCCCGGGAGTCGCTTGAGTATTGCAGCCTTCGTAATGTCTGAGATCTCGATAGCGTTCAGTCCCGACCCGTCCAGGTTCGCCGTGCCGATGGTCGCCCATTTATCGTCGATGATCGCAACTTTACTATGGACATAAATATTCATGATTTCGAAAGGCTTTTTCACGCGCTCAGGCTCGGTGGAGAACTGCGTGGTCCATAAGGTAAAAACTTTGAATCGTTTTTCATGATCTTCAATGCTCTTTTGGATCAGCTTGATGTTCCTGATCTGCTTGCGTGCATAGCCAGGGAAATCATCAGCGTTGATGTTCAAGACCATGATGAGTTGTAATTTTTTCGCATTGTCCTGGTTCATCCGGCATATCAAAGCATCGACAATGGCGGAGTTCGTGAAGTATTGATCCTCGATGTAGATAAAATCTTCGGCTCGGGCGATGGCGCGCTGATAGGCTTCGAGATTGCTGGTCTCTCCGTGCTCTATGGGTGCGGCACCCGGAAATGGCGCAGGAAACCGTTTTCCCGGCATCGTTCGCAACACCTGCATCGCGACTTCGCCGGTTCCTGTAAATCTCGCCACTGGTGTTACCGGCGGCGCCGCGCTATCCGCCTGGTTCCACACCGTGACGAATGTTTCATCTATCTGAGGTACTGCGGGCCCCGTAACCTCCGCTGCCACATCATGCAGGAGCGAACCACGATGCCTCGCATCCCGAATCAAATGTGTCGAACTAAAATAGTTTTGGTCAAAACTCGATCCGAGTACGATGGCTCTCGTTCCATCTACGACTACAGTCCTGGCATGCACTACTTCGATTCCATAATCCGCAACTCGCGTCTGGACGCTCGAGCCGGCGAAGAATTTCTTCACCTGTTCAAGGGCATCATCGGTCTTCAAAGCGACATCGCCGACCGCTACCCTCACGGCTAGTCCACTTGCTGCTTTTGTCTTCATGATCTCCTGGACCTTTTCCCCAGTTACCGGTTGGCCAAGGACAGGAAATTGGAAATTGAATGCTGGATTAAACTTTGTGATGAGATGATCCTTTTTTTCCAGGCGCTTCAGATCGGCTGCGATCCGGAAATAGAGATTCATGAAATTAATCGAAGATTGAGCGGCGTCGACCACCTCCGTAATTCTCGGAAAGAGAGCCGCGCCGTCAATCAAAGACTTGAAAGTATTACCCTCACTCAGATTAACGGGATCACCACTTACATTGAGTGTGGCGTTGGTTACTAACCACGCTTTACTGGCTGGATCATTGGCAGCGTCTTGTACACCAATATTGTTTCTGTTGAGCCGGATCGGCGGTGAGGTGAAATCGAGAATATCAAGCGTGACTGAATTGATGGTCTGATCCAGCAACTGCCGGTTGACGGGCCCGTAGATCCTGATCCTGATATTGGGACTGCGGCTTTGCTCCCAACGTTGATAATCGTCCGGTGAATAGGCAAGCTGAAAATCACCGTTGGCGTCAGTCGTAGCTTTACCTAAATCGTTATCAGGGATTGGATAAACGTCTACTACGTGGACAACGAGGTCGGGGACACCCTGGCCATTATCGTCAAAAACTACACGACCCATTACACCGCGATGTGCCATCTTAGCTCTGGGCTCTTAACGAAGGTCGTAAGGCAAGTTGATGCGTGGGCAGCGGGGGTCCCAGTGGAAAAACGTGCGAGGTACTGCTTGAGTCGGATAAAACGGTGGCAGACTAAACCGTTTTCCCCTGGCAGTCAACGAAAAACAGATAACACAGATTGAAACAAATCCGTTATCTGTCGATCCGTGACTCTTTTTGGTTTGGTTAGTTGAGAGAGGCGCGGACCGGGCGGCCGGGGAAAATGCCAGGTTGGAGTTGACCGTCTTTCACAATTAAAACGCCATTGACGATCACGAAGCGGACGCCCTCGGAATGCTTTGCCGGATCTTGAAAGGTTGATTTGTCGCTGATCGTGCGGGGGTCGAAGATTGTGAGATCCGCATCGGCGCCGATCCGAATCCGACCCTTGTTTTTCATCGATGGAACTCGCCGTTCGAGACGCTGTGCCGGCATCAGAGTCATCTTCGCCAGCGCGTCCATCAAACTCAGCGCGCCTTGCTCGCGAACGTAATGGCCCAGAACGCGAGAGTAAGTGCCTGCTGTTCGCGGATGTCCTTTCCCTTTCTCGAGGATGCCGTCGCTGGCAATCATCGTAACGGGACTCTTGATCGCTGCGGTCACAATCTCTTCAGTCATCGAGAAAACGGCGACCATGCCGCCGGTCTTCCGATAGTTGTCGAACGTTTCTTTCGTCAATCGTTCGCCGGTCGCGGCCCATTGCAAGTCTTTGTAGTCAATCCCAAAAACCTCCTGCCAACCTTCGTCGAAGATCGCGGATTTGATGTCCGTCATTCCGGCGATGTAGGGATAGCATTCCGTTGTGACGTCGAGCCTGCGCGACTTCACTTCACCGATCATCTGCAACAACTTCGGAGTTGCCGGACCACCGGTGCTTTGAATGTGAACGACGTGCAAAGGTGCGCCGGTGATGGCGGCGGCGGAGATGACCTCTTCAAGCGCTTGAATGCTGCTGCCGGGCTCCTTCACGCCTGCGTGTCGCATGTGGACGTGACAAGACGCGCCGTAACGCGCAGCGACGCGAAACATCTCGAGGATCTCCCAGCGTGAAGCGTTGGGTGTGTATTGAATTCCGAATCCAACTGCAACCGCACCGCGCTTGAGCCCTTGTTCGAGCCGCTGCTTCATCTCGTTGATCTCGGCGTCTGTACCTGCGCGACGTGCGGCAGCGCCGGTGGGAAGAAACGTGATCGGCTCGTGCATCGCAGCCATTCGCGCCGCGAGGTGTCCGGCACTCACGCCGTAGTTGATCAGAGATTTTTGTGCGCGTTGCGCATACCAGGCATCGACATCGCCCGTGCCGACTTCGAGTTCGAGAGCGGTTGTGACTCCGTCCATCGCTTTGAAGCGATAGTTCTCTTCGTCCTGGCCGTGTTGGTGTAGATCGATAAAGCCTGGCGACACGATGAGACCACGCGCATCGATCACTGTGCGTCCGTCAAGCTTCTTGGTGGTGATTGTTTTGATAACGCCGTTCGAGATCCCGAGGTTGCGAACTGCGTCGGATCTTGATTCAGGATCGATGACCCGACCGTTGAGGATGACGAGGTCGTAAACAGGGCTGGAATGGACCGGGAAGGAGAGCATCAGCAACGAGAGACTCAGAAAAAATCTCCTCGCAAAGGCCCAAAGGAGCAAAGAATTCGACAGTTTTCCTTTGCGCCTTTGCGCCCTTGCGAGGAAATCTCTTTCGCTCAACGCACCTTACCTCGCCCTTCAACTCGCCACACCGTCTCAACGCGCTCACCACGCACACCATAAATCTCATCGTGCAAGTTCACCGTGGGACACACGTGATTCGGAATAACGCTCAGCCGATCTCCAACTCTGTACCTTCGTTCGGAGTGCTGAATATTCAAGTGCCCGTGTTCCTCCGACAGGCGCTCAATTTCCGCTGCATGATCTTCCTTCACCAATCCAAAGCCACTACCATCACCGGCTTGATACCGATCGGAAGAAAAAGTTTTGGATCCACCATCAATAACCGCCCGTCCAGGCACGCTGGTACTGACCACGGTGACCACAACGGACAGCGCGCAATCATTCAAAGTCGCCGCGGAAACACCGACTGTGTTTCGATCGTTGAAGATGTACGTTCCCGGGCGCACCTCGTTCACACCACGAAACAAACTACCCTCATACGCAGCCGGCGTTGATCCACCACTCACGATCGCGAGCGGCACTCCTTCGCGCGCAAAAACGTCGAGAACGCGATCGAGTAGCTCGTTCACCTGAAGGCGCATCGCAGCTCTCTCTTCGGGTACAACGCCAAAGTGTCCTGGAAAAAACATCACTCCTTTAAACTCCAATCCGGGAAGCGAATTAATCTTTCGCGCGAGCGTTAACAACTCAATCTCGTTGGTGACTCCGCAACGGGCAAAACCCACGTCGAGCTCGGCCAACACACTGACCTTTACTCCCTGCTGCGACACCGCTGCCGAGATCGCACGCGCTGCTTCCTCGGAATCGAGTGAGACGGTGATGTCGGCTTGCTCCGCAATCTTCGCAAGACGTCTCGCCTTTCCTGCTCCCACAATCGGATAGGCGATGAGAATGTCGGTGATCCCGGCATTGAGCATTACTTCAGCTTCGCCGAGCTTAGCCACAGTTATTCCGGTAGCTCCGCTCTCGATCTGCCGTTTCGCGAGTTCCGGGATCTTGTGAGTCTTGGTGTGCGGACGAAGAAGGAGTTGATGTTCGCGGCAGTAGTCACCCATGCGTGACAGGTTCTGGTCCATCACGTCGAGATCGACGATGACCGCGGGCGTTTCAAGTTCAGAAACGAGCATTAGTTTCGCGCAAAGGCGCAAAGGCCGCAAAGAGAAGACGCAAAGAATTAAGGCACGATCTCGAACGGCGCTTCCTGCTTCACAAGCTTCCGCGTCACCATGTCCTTCACTTCGATCATCGCCTGATAACGACCGGGCGCGAGATTAGTGAGACGAAGGTATTCGGCAAATTTCAGGTGAGGCACCGGATTGTTCTGAATCTCAGTCAACACATAATCGAATGGCCTCGTCGCAGGCTGGCCATCCTTCATCAAACGCACCGTCACTCTCACTAATGGCTTACTGGTTTCAGGACTGTTCGCCGCATTGTAAACAGCAAGAAACATTATCAAGTTGTCACTCGCGCGAAACTGCCGTCCCGCTGAAGGACGAATCAACGTCTTCGCATGAACAAACACATCCGGAAATTCCGAATTCGGCGGCAGTTCGCTCGCGGCCTCAACATAACGGCTGAGCACGACGGGCGTTGCCGCGAATTCTGAGTCAAGCTCAGGAAGCACAAACTGCTCGCGACGCGCTGTTGTTTTGCCCGACTGCTTATCTCTCACGATCAACTCGAGGGTGTAGTCGCCCGGAGCGAGTTGCATGTCCTGGCGGTAGAAGATGTTGTTGCTGAGAATCGAATTGTAATCGTTCGCGTTTAGATTCACGTCGAAGTTCCCGCCCAGCCGTGAAAGGACTAGATCGGGCGGCGATTTCAACACACCAAGCACCTCCAACTGCATCGATCGTTTGTCGCCTTTGCTTTCAAACCTCACCGCAGTGGCGGGCAGTTCAATCGCCAGTGGAACGGTGTAAAGCCCTTCTCGCGTTCTGAACGGACTCAGCGAAACGAAGAGCGGAAAACCCGGATTGGTTTCAGCCGCAGTGAAACCAGCCAATAACTTTTTGTCGGCCGGCGAGAGCAGCACGATTTCTTCCGGCGGAATCGCGTAGTATCCGGAGCGAGAAATAATCTGCGCATCAGGCCTGCGCACTTCGATCTTCACTTTACGAAAAGTGCCGTCGAAGTTTTGGTTAGTGCTGCGATACGCGAGCGTGTAGCGCGCCTGTATTTCCTGATTGATTCGCTCGAGCCCCTGACCGATGTCGTTGTTGCCTTTAAAAAACCTTCCGCCGGTGTCGCCTGAGATGCGATAGAGAATGTCGTATTCGCGGTTCTGTCCTTCCTGTCTCGCGTTGTCGAATACAGTCTCGCCGCCGACTGCACGAATGCGTTGCTCCTGACTGGTAGCGGCGGAAACACCCGCAAGTGGTGAGGCGGGAACGTATGACCCTGAACCAGGTGCGGCTGCCCTGAGGCCCGCGGAATCGATGATGTAGATCGCAACGTTCGCGCGGTTGGCGATGTCGATCGTGCTCTGCACCTGCCAATCAAGCACGGCGGGCGTGACGAAACCTTGTGAGAAAAGTACAACTGTCTTTTTACCAGGTATCTGTCGCAGGCCTTCGGCCAACGCACCGAGCGCAGCGAGAATCGGACGCGACTGTTGCAAACTGAGAGCAGTGCGCAGCTTGATGAACTGAGCCAGCACGGTACGGGCGATCATGATTCTGGCCGCTTCGGATCCTCCGGCCGGACTCGAGATCGTCGTAGACGCGGCCGCTGCGTTGTTCAAAAATTCCCGGAGACTATCGATATTCCCTGCCAGATCTTTTTGTTCGAAGTTTTTTGATTCAGGGCTGCCGAGTTTCTCGAGCGCCGCGATCAGCTTCGCTTTGTCCTGAGTAAACGACTGGACCATCTGCAAACTGTTGGTCACTGACAGAACGGCAACGACATCAGCATCGGTCACCTGTTCACGAACATACTTGATCGCACCTTCCCGGACCGGCTTCAGGTTGGTAATGTCGGTTGTTTGGTAATCAAGGACGAGGGAGACGTAGTTGCGCGGAGCAGTTGCAGGCGCCGGTGAATCAACGCCCAACTCACCGGGTTTTCGTGCAAGAGGTGCGTCAAAGAATTCCACCTTTTGCGATTGACCGTTTTCCGTGATCGTAAAGTCCTCGGCTTTGAGGTCCGAGATGTATTTGCCTTTCTTGTCTTTGACGATGACGTCGATGTTGACGAGATTGGATTTGACTTTGATTACGTCATCGTCCTGCTTCGGCGGATTCTGAGCGTACGTGGTGACAGTTAGCAGCGTCAGGGCCACGAGGCAGATTTTCTGCCACGGATGAACACTGATTTGTACTGAGCTGTATCCATCTGTGTTCATCTGTGTTCACCTCTTCCCACACCCAACGCGTCAGCCACACGATTTATGTAGTTGAACCACGACGCAATGAGCGTGATTTGCAATATTCCCTGGTCATCGAAACCCACTGACCGCAGTCGCTCGTGATCCGCGGGTGAAATACGTGTCGCATCCCGAGTTATCTGTACGACGTAGTCGAGCATGAACTTTTCCTGCTCAGAGATGGGCGCGGTCCGGTAGTCCTCTTCGAGCGCGGCCACCAACGCCTGGTCCAGTGTGACGCGACGCAGAAACTCTGCGTGAGATTCGATTCAATAATGACACCGGTTAGTGACCGACACCACCGTCGTGATCATCTCGTGCTGTCGTCGGGTCAAGGGTAAGTCAGGCGACATCAACGATCCAAACGTCGCAAACGCATGATAAAGCGCTTTCGGAATCAAGCTGTGAGACGCCACAATGCCGGCCGTTTCACCGTCAGCCGTCGGATGAACCGGCGTCGCATACTCAATCGGGTACAACTCGCGTTGCGACTCAACTGCCTTTCGCACTTCTTCACTTTCATCAACCGAAACCGTCTTGATCCACGTCATTGCATGGTCCTTCTTTCCACCAATCGCTTGTTACGAAACAGAAACAGGTAAACCGGCAGGCCCAGCGCCACTACCGCGACGCCAAGAAATGCCTGCGTTGGATTACTACTACCGAGCAGGATGAGCAACAAAACTATCATTACCAGAAACACGGCCGGGGTTACCGGATAGCCTGGAGTCAAATATCGAATGCTGCTGGATTCGTCGCGACGAAACTTGAACAGCGCCGCGACAGTGAGTGCGATAAACACCATTACCACGAACACGAAATAGGAAACGATCTCATTAAAACTGCCGGCAACGACGAGCACCGAGGCCAGCACGGCCTGCAACGCGATGGCGCGCGCAGGCGTTTCAAAACGTTTGTGAAGCGCAGCGACCGAAGGAATGAACACACCGTCACGCGCCATCGCAAAGTAAACTCGCGGGGCCGACATCACCACGGCAGCAAGACTGCCGAGCACCGCCACCACGACAATCAACGAAAAGATTAGTCCACCAGCGCGTCCAAAGAGAACCTCACCTGCCTGCGCGGCAAACGTCTCGCCCGAAGTGACCTGTCCCAACGGTACAAGGTAAACAAAAGCAAAGCTGGTCAGAACGTAAACGATGGTGACGATGATCACGCCATAAGTCAGTGCGCGAGGCAAGCTGCGTCCGGGATTCTTCACTTCGCCCGCGAGTTTTCCGAGATCCCACCAACCGGCGAAGGAGAAGAAAGCACCAATGAGTCCGCCGGCGAGCGCGCCAACCAATGGGGCCGAGTTTGCGCGACGAGCAACGAAGGGAGTGAAGTTGGACCAGTCACCGAGTTGAAACCCAACGCCCCAGAGAAATACAAACGCGAGCAATCCGAGTTTGAGAAACGCCAATGTGCGCACGAACCCGGCACCCAACCGCACTCCGCGAATGTTGATGAGAGCGACGACGATTATCGTCGCTATGGCCAAAAGCTTGATTCCGAAAGGTGAAAGCTTGAGAACGTAACCGGCATAGGTCGCGAGGCCGACAGCAAGCGCCGCCGTGAGCCCTGGATCCATAACGAGGAAGGCCATCCATCCATACATGAAAGCGACCGCTGGTCCATAAGCTTCGCGCAGGTAAACGTAACCGCCGCCCGCCTCCGGGTACCTCGCCGCCAACTCGCCGTAACACAACGCGCCGCACACCGCCATCGCACCCATTGCGAGCCACACGATCAGCAGCCACATCGGCGACGCGAGATCTTTAGCCATCCCCGCCGGTGTCAGAAAAATTCCGACAGCGATAACCTCGCCGACCACGAGAGCGGTCGCCGTGCGCACACCGATCTGGCGCCTCAACTCAATTGTTGTATCTCCTGTCAATCTTGAAAAATCCTGTAAATCCTGTCTAAAAAGTCACTCGCGCCGCGAACTGGAAAGCACGTGGTCCACCCGAGCCAAACACACCGCCCGCAGTCGTGACCGCCTGTCCAAAACTCGACGACTGCAAAAATCCCGCACTGCCGGGATCGTTACTGTCACGCACCAGCACGTTGCTGAATCCCGAGTAATTAACATTCGATACACCGAGCACGTTAGTGACATTGAACAGATTGAACACTTCGGCGATCGGTTCGATACTCCATCTCTCTCCGAGCCGGAAAACCTTCGACACCCTCAGATCAAGAGACGAAAAATTATCACCCAGCCTCAAATCGTCGCGAACCAGTGGCAAGAGCATACGCGACTTGAAGCCCGTGCTCGGATCCGGGTTTGGACACAGCGAACCACCAGCAGCATTGATCTGGTTCAGGACCGCATTCAACTCCGCTCCGGTTTGAAACTGGCGTGCGCCGGCATTTCTTTGCAACTCGCAAACACGCGAACTGCCGTCGGGCAGCAGGATATCGACCGGCACGGACGAGGCCAGCGTCAGAATCGGAGCGAGGCGCACTTCGCCCGGCAATTGGAACACTCCGGAGAACGTAAAACGATGCCGCTGTTCGTTCGGCGTTGGACCATACTCGCGGCGCAGATCGTTGGAATCTATCGGCCCGTTCGAAAATGGAATCTGATCGTCATTGGCGTAGTTTGACGATCGCGACAGAGTGTACGACGCGCGAAACTGGTATCTATTCGCGAAGCGCTTCTCCAGGCTCAGCAACAGTCCGTCGTAGTTCGTTCTCACACTCGATTCGAGATTCTTCACGATGTCTGGTCCGCCGACGACCGGATTGAAAGGCACGGTGCCAATCACGCGCCCGATGATGAAATGCGTGCCAACGTTGCGCACGTAGTCAGCGCGCAGTGCAAACTTGCCGCCAAGCTCGCGCTGAACTCCGACGTTCACCTGGTGCACCATCGGATTTTGCAGATCGTTGTCGATGATGTTAATGCCACCCGCTCCGGCTCCTGGCAACACAAACCCGGTGAACGGATTTGCGAGCGTGGGCGCCGGCGACGGGAACACACCGTTTACCGGATCAAACAGAAACGGCGGCTCGATGAAGAACAGGTTGCCGGCGCGAACTTCAACCGGCAAAGCGCGTCCGTCGAGGCCACGCTCGAGCGTCTGAATTTGGAGCGTGATGCGATCGTAGTAAATTCCATAACCGGCATGAATGCTCGTGCGCATGTCGGCGGTCGAGTAATTGAACCCGACACGCGGCGCAAAGTTGTTTTTATCTCTACGTCTTTCCCCGTTGAGGAATGGCAGGATCAGCGGATTTAGCTCGTCAGTTCGACTAACGTTCTTCACGTCCGTATCAAGCTCATACCGCAAACCGAGATTCAAAGTGAACTGCGGATGCAGGCGCCAATCGTCCTGGATAAACGCGGCGAAGTACGTGTTGTTTGCATCGGGAAGCACTAGTGCGCGGTCGGGAAATCCACTGCGAAGGGTGACCGCAAACAATAGATCGTTGTCATCGACACGACCGTCTCCATTGCGATCGAAGTCGGGAAAATCTTCGATCAACTCAACACGACCTTGCTGAAACACTTTGAGATCGAGGTCTGACTGCACGTGCTGGATCTCACCGCCGAGATAGAACGCGTGATTGCCGCGTACCAGCGCGTAAGTATCGCTGAACTGGAACCGCCGCTGCTTCGTCTGCTGGGGCACGCGGAAAGACGCGCCATCCTGAATGCTCGGAAATGTAAGCTGTGGTCCAGGCGTGACCGGCAGTGTCTGGTTGATGAAGTCGCTGAAAGTAAAGCTGAAGTTGTTGATATCCCGCGCAGAGATCACGCGACTGTAGTTGGCCAAAAACGAGTGTGTTTTGTTCTCGCTTGATTGTCGCTGCGATGCCGAACCGATCGAGCGCACGAGAGTGCTGGCGGCGATGCCCTCTTCTCGTTGAAATGAATAACGAAAACCGAGCCGATCGTTGGAACCGGGAGCCCAGTTGACGCGATTGGTCGTCATGAAATCGTCCAGAGGCGAGTCGGCAAAACCACGCCTGATGGTTCGGCTTGCGAGATCTCTCGTTCCTACCAGCACAACGCCGTTCTGGTTTCGATTCTCGAACGAGCCGAAGAACCAGGCATGCTCTTTCTTGATTGGGCCACCCAACGCAAACGCATACTGTTGTCGATCGAATGCCGGCGATTCATCGAGGTTGCGATCGAACGTCGCGGGAAGTGCCTGCAACTTATCGTCGCGAAAATAAAAAGATGCTGAACCGTGCAGTTCGTTCGTACCTTGCTTCGTGATCACGTTTATCACCGACGAACCCGAACGGCCCAGTTGTGAAGAGAACCGGTTCGTGGCGATTTGAAACTCCTGTATCGCGTCCTGGGAGATATTCTGTATGGATCCGCCGACGACATCGTCGTTCGTGTCAACACCGTCGATGGTTACGTTTCCGCCGCGTCCGAGTTGACCGGCGGAAGAAATGACGACTGTGTTGGTTTTTGTCGGGTCGAAGTTTGGCGCGGGAGCATTACCTGGAATCAACAGCGCAAGTTCGAGAAAATTGCGGCCATTCAACGGGAGGCTCTCGACTTCGCGCGACGCAATGATTCCATCTATCAATGAGTTGTTGTTGTCGATCAACGGTAATTGGGACGTAATCTGATCAACGATTGCGTGTGTGGTATCAACCTCCAGATGAGTGTTAAAAGTCACCGCCTGGCCCACATTGAGGGTCACAGGTTTCGTGACTTTCGCCGCAAAGCCGGGCGCTTCAATTCTCAGCTCGTAATCGCCCGGCGTCATATTTGAAAGGACATAGACACCAGCTTCGTTGCTGACCGTGTCGCGTTTGATACCAGTGGCTATCTGAGTTGCGGTTATCTTCGCATCGGCGATGACGGCGCCAAGAGGATCGCTGATGGCGCCGGTTAGGGTGGCGTTTGCGGCCGTTTGGCCGAAAGCTGCGATCTGGGCAGAAATGACAAGCAAGCTCAATAGTGCGAAACGCGTCATTAATCGGGGGTCCTTTCTAAGACAGGATTTACATGATTTACAAGATAGACAAGATGCTGTTGACCATTTCTTTTGCCTGAGCGTCAGTCTTTGCCTCGGCGACGATACGGATAATCGGTTCTGTGTTTGAGCCTCGCACCAACAACCAGCCATCCGGCTGCATGACCTTCACACCGTCGCGAGTGTCCATCTGAAACTTTGCAAACTCCTGCCGCACCATCCTGAGCACCGCAGGGATTCGGTCTGAAGGACAGGCCATCTTCTCCTTCACAATGCTGTAGCGCGGAACAGTCTCGAGCAGCTCGGTCACTGTTTTCCCCGACGCTGCGAGCAGGTGAAGTACGAGTGCAATACCAACTAAACTATCGCGCGCGAAGTTGATGCGTGGATAGATCACGCCACCATTTCCCTCGCCTCCGATCACCGCCTTGTGCTGGCGCATCGCATCAGTGACATTCACTTCACCGATCTTCGTCAGAAACACCGGGCAATCGAACTTTTTAGCGACGTCCGCGATGGCTGCGGTGGTCGAGAGATTCGCGACCACCGGTCCCTTTTCTCGTCCGAGTACATAAAGTGCGGCGAGCACGAGCGTGTAGTCCTCGCCGATTGCTTCACCCTGATCTGAAACGATCGCTAATCGATCCGCATCCATGTCTTGCGCGAAGCCGACGTCGGCATTGTGGTCTTTGACTGCGCGGCAGAGATCGCCGAGGTTCTCAGGCAATGGTTCAGCCCCACGCGGGAACGAACCGTCAGGCGTGGCATTTATTGGAATTACCTCTGCACCGAGTGCTTCGATCAACTTCGGACCAACCAGCGAGCCCGCGCCGTTACATGAATCAAGCACCACGCGCAGTTTCTTGTGAGTCTGCGGCAGTGGACCAAGCACGTCGAGAATCGACTTGATGTGCAGATCCGTTGCTCCTGCAACTTCTTCAACTGTTCGGATCTCCGCGCCACTGACTTTCGTGTACTGCCCCTGGTGATAGATATCGAGTAACTCGCGTGCCTGGCCGGTGTCGAGAAAGAGGCCGGTTGAACCGATGAACTTCAGCGCGTTCCATTCGGCAGGATTGTGGCTCGCAGTGATCGCGATGCCACCTTGCGCGCGGCGGTGTCGCACCTGGAGTTGAACTGTCGGAACCGGACACATACCGATATCGACTACGCGGCTGCCGGTAGACAAAATTCCAGCGACGACTGCCTGCTTAACCATCTCACCGGACGTTCTCGGATCGCGGCCGATGACGATCGTGCCCGAGCCCGTGTGCGTGCCAAACGCCTGGGCGAAGCGTGTTAGAAGCTTGGGCGTGAGCGACTGGCCCACGACGCCACGCACACCCGAGATGCTGATCTTTAGTGTCGGTATCGCTCGCATAAAGGCAACTAACTCTGCGTAACCTCTGCGTCCTCTGCGCCTCCGCGGTGAACTGCTTCCGCCATGGCATTCACCGCAGAGGCGCAGAGGACGCAAAGATTACGCAGAGAACATCATCTCCTGATCCGGTCGCGTGCCCAATCGAGCAGCTCGCGCGCTGCTGCTTTCTCTTTACCCTCAACAATGATTCGAATCATCGACTCCGTATTCGAAGGACGCACGTGAACCCAACCTTGCGGCAGCGTCACTTTCAATCCATCAGTCGAATCAACGTCGAGCTTTTCCTGTTCCACTGCCGCGCGAAACTCCTGCATCAACGAATACAAACGATGCGGCTCAACGACCACGTTGTGCTTCAGAGTCGTGAGTCGAGGAAGACCGTCCACCAGATCTGAAATGCTCTCGCCGCTTTGCGCGAGGTATTCAAGTATCAATCCGATTGCCGCGGCACTGTCATGCGTCAGGTGAACTTCGGGAACGGTAATCCCGCCGCTGCCCTCGCCTCCAAGCACTCCGTTGTATTCGATCAAACCTTCCGAGATGTACGCCTGGCCCACCGGAGTTCGCGTCACACTTCCGCCGTGACGCGCGGCGATGATGTCTACCGCACCCGAGGTCGAAACATTCGTAACTACCACACCCTTCTTTTTCCGCAGACGAATGTCAGCAACGATCGCGAGCGTCATCTCCTCCGAGAGCGGCTCGCCACGATCGGTGACGATTCCCAAACGCTCGCCATCCGCATCATGTGCGAAACCGATCGCAGCGTGTCCTGCTTTTACCACCGCACAGAGCTGCGCCATCGTCTCGAGCTTCGGCTCAGGAGTGTGCGGAAAAGGCGCAGTGGGATCGTCGTTAACTGCAAGAACTTCGCATCCCAAACGCGCCAGCCATTTGGGACTCAGAAATGAACACGCCCCGTTACAGCAATCAACCGCCACCGTCAACTTCTTCGATTTGATAGCGTCGGCAGCAAAACTCTCCTCGAGCACTTTGATATGTTCGTCGATCGGATCGCTCGTCTGAACAACTTGCTTGATGGTGTCCCAGGTTGCTTTGGCAAACTCGCCCTGATGAAAGATGTCGAGCAACTCTTCGCCCTGAGTCGGATTTAGATAGAGTCCATCGCCACGAACAAACTTCAACGCGTTCCACTGTCCGGGGTTGTGACCGGCAGTGATTGCGATACCGCCGTCAGCCTTCAACCACTTGACCGCGAGCTGCATACTCGGCGTCGGACAAACACCGAGATCGACGACCTCACAACCCGCCGCCAGTAATCCGGCCAGCACGGCTGAACGGATCATCGGGCCGGACGGTCGCGTGTCACGGCAGACGAGAATTCGTCCCCGGTCGAGATATGTTCCGTAGGCTTCGGCAAACTCGACCGCTAATTCGGGTGTAAAAGTTTCACCGACAATTCCACGAACGCCGGTGATGCCGATTTTCAGCGGTTTCATCTAACTTCTTGAACTGATACTCGGGAAGCTGGGTGCGTCGGACTTAATTGTACCTCACGACATAAGTCCTCGTCAGTTTTTTTCGCCACAAAAAGGCACAAAAATCACAAATGATTTATTCTCTAGCGCCATGAAACGCATTCTTCCTTTGTGGCTGCTATTAATACTGCTGCCGGTCGTTGACGTTCGTAGCCAGCAGACCATTGCCGAACGACTCGGTCACCCACGCGATGCGAAACTCCTGATCGTGCATGCTGACGATCTCGGCATGACGCACTCTGTAAATGCGGCAACGATCAAGGCCTTTGAGAGTGGTCTGGTGAACTCCGGCAGCATCATGGTGCCGTGCCCATGGCTTTCAGAGATCGCGGCCTACGCGCGCACAAATCCTCAGGCCGATCTCGGACTGCACTTAACGCTGACGAGTGAATGGACTACTTTCCGCTGGGGTCCCGTAGCGTCACGAGATCGAGTGACTTCGCTGCTCGATAAAGATGGATACTTCCGTTTGACGGAAAGTGAAGCCGCTGCTCACGCGGATCCAAAAGAGGTCGAACTCGAAATCACTGCCCAAATTGAACGTGCACGAGCACTCGGTATTCAGCCCACGCACCTTGATTCTCACATGGGCACGCTCTACCAAAACAAGGCGTTGTTTGAAGTGTTCCTGCGCGTCGCGCGCAAGCATAAGCTACCGGTACGAGTCGCGAAGGCGTGGTTTGCGCGAACAGACTTTCTGCCTTCGACGTTGAATCCGGACGACGTTTATATCGATCGCATTCTGGATATCAATACAGCCGTCGCTGCAAATGATTGGGCCAAGTTTTACTCCGACGCTATTAAAAAGCTGGAGCCGGGAGTGACTGAGGTCGTCGTGCACCTTGCATACGACGATGCCGAAATGCGCGCAGCGACGTTCAATCATCCTGACTGGGGAGCAGCGTGGCGCCAGCGCGACTTCGAATTTTTCACCAGCGACGCCTTTCGTAAATTGCTTCAGGAGAACCAGATAAAACTCATCACCTGGCGTGAGCTCGGCAAATTGATTAAGTAATCCGTGCGAACAATGGTCCTTTTTCCCAAACTTTATCGCGTTAGTGATAGAGAGGAAGGAGAGCATTATGAAACACATTCGCACAGCGGTGGCCTTGTCTGGCCTACTTTTATTGTTCACGTTCTCATCCGGGCTGGGACAATCTGACCGGCAAACTATCATAAATATCCCGTTTAATTTTACCGTCGGTGAGAAAGCGTTCCCCGCTGGCAAGTACGTGATCGAGCGAAACAGAAAAGACACGGACACGGTGTGGGTGATCAGGCATAAGGACAACTCCGGCAAAGCCCTGCTTTTAACGCGACCGGTGCGTTCTATCGATACCCAGGAAGACAACCGGCTCGTGTTTCGTCGCTACGACGATCTTTATTTCTTGTCGGAGTTTTGGACCGCCGGAAGTAACACCGGACGCGAGATTCAGATCTCTAATCGCGAACGAGCGTTGGAGAAAGCTTTAGCTGAGAAGCGTCAGGATGTTATCTTGACGGACCGTGGCAGATAAAATTAATTTCACACACCGTTTTTCACGCCGCCAGTTTCTAGAAACTGGCGGCATTGCTTTGCTTGGGGCTTCCGCTTCTCGCACCGCTGCATGGTCCAACGCGCCTCGTGAGCGCACGCTTTACATTGGCACGTACACCACCGGCAAGAGCGAAGGCATTTACGGTTATCGCATGGACCATGCGACCGGAGCACTCACGCGTTTCAATGCATTCAAGTCTGTGAATCCGTCGTTCCTCGCAATCGATCAAAGCAAACGTTACCTGTATGCAGTGAATGAAGTAGGCACCTATGCGGGTAAACCCAGTGGCGGTGTCAGCGCGTTTGCGATCGATCGTGCGAGCGGCGACCTGCGGCTGCTAAACGAACAAGCTACTCAAGGCGCGGATCCGTGTCATTTAACTATCGATCGGAAAAAACGAACGTTACTGGTCGCAAATTACACCGGCGGAAGTGTTGCCGTGTTGCCGATACGTTCAGACGGAACACTCGCGCCGCCCATCGACTTGAAGCAACACGAGGGTTCGAGTGTTAAAGAACAACAAAAAGGACCACACGCACACTGCATCATCCTCGATCGATTCGAGCGGCATGCACTCGCTGCGGATCTAGGCATCGACAAGGTGATGATCTACCGGTTCGACTCAGCCACCGGAAAACTCAGTCCAGCCGCACAACCGTGGGCCGAACTTAAAGCCGGCGCTGGTCCACGCCATCTGACCCTTCATCCAAATGGCAAGTATGCCTACGTCATCAATGAACTTGATTCGACGTTAACAGTGCTTAGATACAATGCGGCGAACGGAACGCTCTCCCACATTGAAACGCTCTCAACATTGCCGAGCGACTTCTCGGGGGCGAGTTATTGCGCAGACGTTCACGTCTCTCCATCGGGCAAGTTTCTCTACGGTTCAAACCGCGGCCACGACAGCATCGTCGTTTTCGAGATCGCTCCGCCCACAGGCAAGCTCAAGCTCATCCAACACGTTTCTACCGAAGGCAAATGGCCCCGAAACTTCACGATCGATCCAACCGCGAGGTTTTTACTCGTCGCGAACCAACGCACCGATAACGTCGTCACTTTTTCCATCGACTCCCAAACCGGCCGCCTAACCCCCACAGCCAATACCGAAGAAATCCCAGCTCCGGTCTGTTTGAAATTTCTTTAAGCTCGTCTCTGATTTGTGCTTTTTGTGCCTTTTTGTGGCAGGCTTTGTTCGATCACCATTGAAAAGTCTGCGTGAATAGAAGAAAATACCCCCGTTTCTGAATCCCTGCCTGAGGACAGCAAAATAGATGAGAAATCCCGTACTCGCCCTGGGTGCAGTCAGTCTTTCACTGTGCTTCGTTCTCCAAACGCCGATGACGATCAAGGCACAAACCGATCTCGCCGACAGCGACGAATTCTTCCAAAGAGCAAGCCGCACTGGTCCTGAGCGCGATCACACACAGAAGATTGAAGATCTTCTCAAGCGCATGACGCTCGAAGAGAAAGTTGGGCAGATGACCCAGCTCACGATTGAAATGATCGCCTCGGGCAAGGACCAGAACATCAAGGTCGATCCCGTCAAGCTCGAGAAAGCGATCGTTAAATATGGCGTCGGCTCGATACTCAACGTCTACGACCAGGCACTGACGCTGGACCGGTGGCACGAGATAATCGGTCAAATCCAGGAAGCCGCTGTTAAAAGAACCAGGCTCGGCATTCCGGTAATCTATGGCATCGATTCAATCCACGGAGCAAACTACATTCAAGGCGCCACTCTGTTTCCGCAAGAGATCGGCATGGCTGCGACGTGGAATCCCGAGTTGATGAAGCGAGCCTCCGAGATTGCTGCAATCGAAACGCGCGCTGCGGGTATTCCGTGGAGTTTCTCTCCCGTGCTTGACCTTGGCCGCAATCCACTCTGGCCACGCTTTTGGGAAACGTTCGGTGAAGATCCGTACCTGGCAACGGTGATGGGGGTGGCGTTCGTGCGCGGCCTCGAAGGATCTGACGTCGGCTCGGAGCAGCAAGTCGCGTCGAGCTTGAAGCACTACATGGGCTACAGCTTTCCGCTTACCGGACGAGATCGAACACCAGCATGGATTCCTGAAAATTACTTGCGCGAATATTTTCTGCCAATGTTCGCTGCAGCAGTTAAAGCCGGCGCGCGCACGATCATGATCAACTCCGGCGAGATCAACGGGGTCCCCGGACACGTCAATCGCCAGATCCTAACCGACATTTTGCGGACCGAGCTCGGCTTCAAAGGTTTCGTCGTGTCTGACTGGGAAGACATCAAAAAACTGGTCACGATGTGGCGCATCGCGGCGAACGAAAAGGAAGCCACGCGCATGGCGATCATGGCCGGCATCGATATGAGCATGGTGCCGTTGGACTACAGTTTCGCCGATCACCTGATCGCGCTCGTTAAGGAAGGGGCAGTCCCTCAGACGCGAATCGATGAAGCGGTGCGACGAATACTGCGTGTGAAGTTCGAGCTCGGCCTCTTTGAGAAGCCTGGACCAAATGCCGCGCTCAAATCCAAATTTGCCACGGCGGAATCCAGACAAGTGAGCTTGCAAGCAGCTCAGGAATCGATGACGCTGTTGAAGAATTCCAACAACCTGTTGCCGCTATCGAAGACCGCAAAAGTACTCGTCACCGGGCCAACATCCGATTCGCTCATCTCGCTGAACAACGGTTGGACTTACGTGTGGCAGGGATCGGAGGAGTCGCTCTATCCAAAAGATCGACACACGATCCGGAGAGCAATCGAGGCGAAGGTTGGCGCAGCTAACGTGACGTTCGTACAGGGAACAAGGATCGTAAGACGTCCCGGTTCGACGTCAAACAACACACCGACCGACATTGACGAAGAAGTTGATATCGCTGCGGCAGTGGAAGCTGCAAAGAATGTCGATGTGGTTGTGCTGGCACTCGGCGAAGGTTCTTATTGTGAGACACCCGGCAACATCACAGACCTGACCCTCGGCGAACCGCAGCTAAAACTCGCTCAAGCCATTCAGGCTACGGGAAAGCCTGTGGTGCTGGTGCTCGTCGAAGGGCGTCCGCGAATCATCAATCGTATTGCTGACAGCGCGAACGCGATTCTGATGGCTTACAATCCCAGCAACGAAGGTGGGACCGCCATTGCCGATGTGTTGTTTGGTGATGTGAATCCAAGCGGTAAACTTCCGTTCACCTACCCGCGCACAGCCAACGGCGTGATCAATTACGATCACAAACCTTTCGAAACTGAGAACACGTCGTTTGGCAATATGGCGTTCAATCCGCAGTTCCGGTTTGGCGAAGGGTTGAGTTACACGAGCTTTACTTACAGCGACCTGCGTGTGGGGAAACAAACGATTTCCGCGAATGAAGAATTGCCGGTCAGTGTGACGGTAACGAATAGCGGGCAACGGGCAGGCAGAGAAGTTGTGTTGCTTTACGTCAGCGACCTCGTGGCGTCGATATCACCACCGGGCAGACGGCTTCGTCGCTTCGCGAAGATCAGTCTCAATCCGGGCCAGAGCCGCACTCTGAATTTCACACTGCGGGCAGATGAATTGTCGTTCATCGGGGCTGATAACAAACGCATCGTCGAGCCCGGGGAGTTTGAAGTTAAGGTTGCTAACCTTAATCAGAAATTCACGTTGAAGTAGCCACAAAGAGGCACAAAAAGCACAAATGAGAAGAAAATTCGTCCCGGTTTTACTCGTCCTGATCTGCACCGTTGTTGTGTCTGCGCAGGAACCAGCACCAACTCCCAAATTCAACCTGATGCCCGTGCCGGCTTCGGTGAAGTTTCACGGCGAGCGTTTGGCTGTCGATAGTTCTTTCAAAGTGGCGACGCGGGGCCATTCAGATGCGAGGTTACTCGGCGGCATTTCACGGTTCATGAAACGTCTTGAAGGACGGACCGTGTTGACGCTGGCGCCTGGTCTCGCGCTCGACGATCAAATGACGCCGCTAATCATCCACTGCCAGGGTCCCGGCAAGAACATTCCCGGCGTTGGTGAGAATGAAAGTTATCGCATCGACATCACTCGTCGACAAGCAATGCTCACCGCTCCCACGGTCGTCGGCGCACTGCGTGGACTCGAAACGCTGCTTCAACTGCTTGACGCCGATCGCAACGGATACTTCCTGCCCGGAGTTCAGATAGACGATCAGCCACGGTTTCCCTGGCGTGGCTTGCTGATCGACGTCGCACGTCACTTTCAGACGATGGAAGTTCTCAAGCGCAATCTCGATGCGATGGCCGCAGTGAAGTTGAATGTCTTGCACTGGCACTTAACTGAAGATCAGGGCTTCCGCGTTGAGAGTAAGAAGTTTCCCAAGCTGCACCAGCTTGGATCAGACGGCAACTACTACACGCAGGATCAAGTAAGAGAGATCATCGCGTACGCTCGCGATCGCGGCATTCGCGTGGTACCCGAGTTTGACATACCGGGTCACAGCACGAGCTGGCTCGTGGGCCATCCTGAGCTCGGCAGTGCGCCTGGTCCATACACGATCGAACGCCGCCCAGGAATCTTTGAACCCGCTCTCGATCCGACGCGCGAAGAAGTTTATAAATTCCTTGACACATTTTTGGGCGAGATGGCGGCGCTATTCCCCGACGATTACTTACACATCGGCGGCGACGAGAACGAAGGTAAGCAGTGGGATCGAAATCCTGCGATCCAGGCTTACATGAAACAGAAAGGAATCAAGGACAACCACGCGCTACAGGCTTACTTCAACACGCGTCTGTTGAAGATCCTGCAAAAGCATGGCAAGAAAATGATTGGTTGGGACGAGATTCTCCAACCCGAACTGCCGAAAGACGTGGTGATTCATTCGTGGCGCGGGACCGCGGCACTCGCTGAAGCCGCGCGAAAAGGCTACGACGGAATTCTCTCTAACGGTTATTACATCGACCTCATTCAGCCCGCTTCACAACACTACGTTGCCGATCCACTTCCGGCAGACAGCACGTTGACTCCTGAAGAGGCGAAGCACGTGTTGGGGGGTGAAGCGACGATGTGGGCCGAATGGGTAACGCCGGAAACGATTGATTCGCGCATTTGGCCGCGCACCGCAGCTATTGCCGAAAGACTCTGGTCGCCGAGAACTGTCACTGACATTCCCGACATGTATCGTCAACTCGCGGTGATCAGTCTTCAGTTGGAAGAACTCGGACTAACACATAAAAGGAACCAGGAGATGATGTTGCGGCGGCTCGTGCGAAACGATGATGTTGGACCATTGCGAACACTCGTGTCGGTTATCGAGCCAGTGAAGGAATATCGCCGCTATCAGATGAGGCCGCAAACAATGCTCAGCCCGCTCACCGGTGTAGTTGACGCGGCGACTCCCGACAGCGAAACTGCGCGTAAGTTTTCGTGGATGGTGAAGGAGTTTCTTGACGACGCTCCGCGTTATCAACTTTACCGCGCGGAGTTAAGTGAGATGCTCGCCGGCTGGCAAACTTCCGGCGCGTCGCTTGATCCACTTATCGACCGGACTCCAGCGCTCAAAGAGATCAAGCCGCTGGCACAGAGCCTGACTCAATTGGGCGAAACGGGATTGGAGGCGGTCTCTTACCTGAAGTTGGGTATGCCGCCACCGAGAGAGTGGCGCGAGACGAGCATCGCGAAGTTGGATGAAGCAGCAAAACCGCATGGAGCGTTGGAGTTTGTTGTCATTGCCGGTGTCAAGCAACTCGTGAACGCAGCCGCTGAAGCGAAGCGGTAGCCACAAAATGCATAAAAAGCACAAGACGTTTTTGTGTTTTGTGATGCTTGTTATTTGTGGTTTAGTCTGCGCGACAGCTTCAGCACAGATCACGGATGATAAATGCTTATCGTGTCACGAGAAACAACGGACATACCTCAGCACCGCACATCACTTAACCTCACAAGCAGCAACAGCAACTTCGATCGCCGGTAGCTTTGCGCGCGGTAAAAACATTCTTAAGACTTCGCAACGCGAACTGCATTACGTGATGGAAGCCAAAAAAGACGGCTTCTTTCAAACAGGTGTACTCGGCACGCCACCCGACACAATCTCCATTTCCGAACGCTTCGATTTCGTCATCGGCTCCGGCCGCAAAGGCCAGACTTATCTCTACTGGGGCAAAGAGGATCAACTCTTTCAATTACCTGTGTCGTACTGGACGGAAGTTGCCAGTTGGGTCAACAGTCCCGGCTACGGGGATAGAGCCCTGGAATTCAGCAGGCCGGTGGCGCCACGTTGTCTCGAATGTCACGCATCATTTTTCGAGCCTGTGACAGACTCCGGCTTCGCGAATCGATATCGGAGATCCAACTATGTGCTCGGTGTCTCTTGCGAGAGGTGTCATGGACCAGGGAAACAACATGGGGAGCTAAACGCACCTGGAGCGTCGAAGCCTGTAGACCAGGCGATTGTTAACCCGGCGAAACTACCTCGTGATCGCCAGCTCGCGTTGTGTTCGTTGTGTCATGGGGGAATCGGAGTCGCAAGGGCGCCGGCATTCTCTTTCACGGTGGGGAACGCGTTGGAAGATTTTATTCGACTCGAGATCCCGAAGGAAGATGAGCCGCTCGACGTTCATGGGAACCAGGTGGCGTTGCTGGAGAGGAGCAAGTGTTTCAAGGCTTCGACGATGACGTGCTCGACATGCCACGACGTGCATCTGCCTCAGCGTAACGCCGCGGAGTTTTCCGAACAATGCCTTGCGTGTCACAAGGTTGAGAGTTGTGGGCTGTTCCCGAAGCGAAGCCGCACGATTGTTGGAAAATGCGTCGATTGCCACCTGCCGAACCAGACATCAAACGTGATCTTCTCAACTCACGATGGCGTACGCATCAGGCCAAAGGTACGCAACCACTGGATCAAAGTCTATTAGCCACAAAAAGGCACAAAAAAGCACAAAAGAAATTCTGATTATTCAACTCACCTTTTGTGCTTTTTGTGCCTCTTTGTGGCCTAACGTGGTGGTGGCTCATTGGGTTTGACGATACGAATCCAGTGATCGGTGAATTCCGTGTGCATGCCGCGCAATTCGACCTTTGGCATGTGGCAAGTCGCGCATTTCTTCGTGCTGACTGGACAAGCCGCCGCGTTACGTCGCTCGGTCTTCTTCTCTTTGGTAGTGGTTAGATGACAGGCCAGACACTTTGAGTCGTAATACGATGTTTCCTTCTGCAACTTCTCGTGCGGATTGTGACAAGCCAGGCAGCTTATCCGTGGATCGTTGGTGTTGTGCCCGCGGCTATTGAACATCCGATAGGGCTGGAACCGAATGTTGTTTATAAACGCCTGCCCCGGCAGCAGCATCGCCTGCTCAAAACTCGTGTGGCACGTTCCGCAAAATGATTGTGAGAGCTCGTGCGCACCCAGACCGCCGGGGTTGAAGATCTGCGGCTCATCAAACTTCTTCTCCTTCATCGCAATCAGGTGTCTCTCACCTGGTCCATGACACGCCTCACACCCAATGCCGGGGCTCAAGCGATCCAGTTTCAACTCAAATCCGTTAACCGCACCCGTAGTGTGACAACCAAAACACTGTTGCGGCTCGTCACCTGCGATCCCGCGTCCGAGCGCATCCTCGAGCGACGTCGGCACAGTGGTCCGGTGGCCGATCGTGAAATCGAGTTCGCGGAGTTTTTGAAAATAGCTGACACGCGTTTCGTAAAGCATGTCGTTGTGACGAAAGATATAAGTCTGCCCGACGTGGCCCTGACCAAAGCAGTAAAGGATCGGCTTCGCGATCGTGTTGACGCCGTCAGTAACGGAGTAAACGACGCTCTGGCCTTTACGCGCGAGCTCGTACGTGTAAGGCCCGTTGCGGAATGTGAGCCGCCCGCGTGCAGTTACAATCTTGCAATCAGGCGCGACTTCCAAAGCCTGGGCCATCGGCGTATTTAACTGTGCCGCCTCACGAGGATGACAATCGACGCATGCTTTGTTACCGACAAAGCGAATGCCGCGCGCATCCGCATTGGGCCGCCACTCGGAGAAGAAAGTGTCCGATTGTGCGTAGGCGAGAACGAATATGAATCCACAGATTACACAGATGCCACCGATTCTGAGTGATCTGTGAATCCTATTTTTCCAAAACTTTGACATACGTGTTCAAAGGCAAATTTGTCAGCCGAGTAACCTTACCACTGGGCCAGCGTATCTCCACAAAATCGATCTTCGTCGCTGCACTGATACCGAGTATCTCACGCGGATCGTGTGAAGAAAGATAACTTCCGCCACCAGTCTTCAACCGGCTTCGTTTCACCGTTCCCGATTGCCATGTAATCACGGCCCCGACTGCCGCGGGATTACTCTTCGTGCCTACCAGGTGCAGGCCAACCCAGTTATTACGATTGCCACCCTCGTTGCGCAACAGCAGCGGCGGCTCGCCATTGTTGGAAGTGAGTACGTCGGCGTCACCATCATTGTCGAAATCGCCGAGCGCCATGCCGCGACCGGAAAACATTTTGCTGAATACAGAGCCCGCGTTCGCGCTCACGTCTTTGAAAGCGCGGCCGGTGTTCTCAAACAACAACATCGGCTCTTTGTACCGCACACGCGCGATGCGTGATTCAATCATATCGTCGGGATGCCCGTTAACAAGAAAGAGATCAGGATCGCCGTCGTTGTCGTAATCGAAAAACTTCAAGCCCCAACCGCTGAGTACCTGAGTCGCAGGAGCGATCTCGCCAGGCTGATCGGTAAAGACCAACTCCTTCTCATTCCGGTAAAGACTGAAAAACTCCTGATCGATGTTGGCGACGAAGAGATCCTGCCATCCATCGCCGTCGAAGTCAGCCGCATCGACACCCATGCCCGAGCGAGGCCTGCCCGTTTCTCCGTACGCAACGCCGGCCGCCAAACCTATTTCTTCGAACTTTCCGCCGCCCTTGTTGAGGAAAAGAAAGTTAGGCATCGTGTCGTTGGCCACAAATAGATCCATCAGCGCATCGTTGTTCACGTCAGTCGCAACTGCGCCAAACGATTTGCCCGGATGCGCGCCGATGCCCGATTCACTACTCACATCCTGGAAAGTGCCGTCGCCCTTATTTCGAAACAGACGTGACGGCTGTGGTTTGAAGAGTCTCGGGACACAGTAGTAACGACGCTTTAAGGTGGAATCGGTGCAGAGCGGGTTCTGCGACTTGTCGTAAAAGACAAAACTCGAGACGAAGAGATCGAGTTTGCCGTCGTTATCGTAATCAAACCACGTGGCGCAAGTGGACCAACCGGGAGCTGCGACGCCGGCCTTGTCTGTAACTTCAGTGAAGGTGCCGTTGCCGTTGTTGCGATAGAGAATGTTTGGGCCGTAATTCGTTACGTATAGATCGGTGTCTCCATCACCGTCGTAATCGCCGGCGGCCACGCCCATGCCGAATTTCCCTCCGGCCACGCCCGCCTTATCGGTGACGTCGGTGAAGGTGCCGTCACGGTTATTGCGGTAGAGTGCGTTTTTGAGAGGCGTAGTGGGACTAAAAAAATCAGATGGTCCACTGTTGACGAAATACACGTCCATCCATCCGTCGTTATCGTAGTCGAAGAATGCGCAACCCGCGCCGACGGTTTCGGGGAGTTGACGATCGGGTGAGTGAGCGTTGTTGTGGACCCAGGTTATTTTGCTTTGTGCGGGCGGAACTTCTTCGAAGGTGACGGCTCGGCGTGTTGGTTTTTGAGCTGAAGCGAAATTGATCGCCAGAACAGCATTTAATAAAACGACGACGATCTTTCGCATAGACGAATGTCAAAAAAACTTTTATGGATTTGATTTCGGTGGCAACACTACAACGCCGCTGTTAGTCGTACCTTTGGCTTTGAGTTTCTCGATGATGCGCATCTCTTCCTGAGCGCGCGCCGGATCTTTCAATCGTGCATATAGCAATGCCAGATTGTAATGCGCCGTCGGCTCATCGGGATCGAGTTTCACCGCCGTTTCCAACTCCTGCTTCGCACGCACATAATTCTTGAGCTTCATATAACTCGAGCCGAGCGCAATGCGCGCGTGCGCGTATGAAGGAAGTTTCTGCACTGCTTTTTCAAACAGCGCAATCGCCCGCGCGTCGTCGTTCTGCTCCTGCGCGACGAGCCCGAGATAATAAAAGACCTCCGGTATCGCGACGCCCGATCGTGCACTCTTCTCGAGCCACACGCGCGCTTCACCATGTTTTTTCTGATTCAGCAGAACATACCCGAGGTGCAACTGTGCTTGAGCATTCGCCGGCTGGATTTCAAGCAAGCGACGGAAAAGTTTTTCAGCTTCGAATAGATCCGCTTTCCTCAACAACGCGATGCCGAGTGCAAGCAGGTATGACGGTTCCTTTGGTTTCAACTCGAGCGAGCGTTCGAGCGCCGCCTTTGCTTCGTCGCTCATACCCACGCGCAACGCTTCCAGCGCAAACTTGTATAAAAACTCAGGTGATTTGGAATCAGCCGCAAGACTCGCGACGCGGTTCAAATAAATAGACGCTTCCCTCGTCTCTCCTTTTAAACGTGATATCTGCGCCAGGCCAAACAGCGCTCCTGCATTGTCGAGCTTTCCGTCGAGTGCCGCGAGGTAGTTCTCTTCAGCTTTTGGAAGATCGTTTTTTTCGAGGTACGCATCGGCCAACGTCACGAGCAACGGTCCAGCCTGCTCAGGCTCCAGAGTGAGAATTTCTTTAACGTAGGGCTCCGATTTTTCGGGCGCGCGCTGGAATAGATACAAATAGACCAGATTCATACGCGCGCCGGTGAACTTCTTATCGTTCTCCGTTGCTCGAAGAAACAGCGCCTCGGCCTCCTTGAGGCGTCCCTGCTTCGCGCGAATGGTTCCAAGGAAATTGAGAGCTATCGGCAAGTCAGGCGTAACTTCTAAGACAGAGGTGAGTTCCTTCTCCGCTGCGGCAAGTTGATTGTTTTGAATCAGTGAAGCGACTTGCTCAAAGAATTTAACCAGATCAGGGCCTTGCGCGAATACTGTTGCCGCAAAAAAGCACAAAATGCACGAGAGAATGATTTGTGCTTTATGAGCCTTTTTGCGATCTGGCAAATTCCTTCTCATTGATCTTACCTTGGCCTTCTTTGATCGTGATTACCCGGTTCACGCCCACACCTGAGACCTTATCAACCGCGCCGCTGGGCCAACGCACTTGAATGAGATCGACTTTGGCACGCTTCTCGAAACCGAAATGCAATCTCAGATCGCTCTGCGACAAGTAACTGTCACCGCTTCGCACCTCGTCCACTTGCGTCAAGTTGCCGGATGCGACTGTCACACGCGCGCCAATCCCGCTGCGATTACTCTTCGTTCCCACCAGCTTAACGAGGATGGAGTTATTCGCGTTTCCACCATCGTTACGCAACAGTTGTGGTGGTCCATCGAGATCGGCGATCAACAGATCGACGTCACCGTCGTTATCAATGTCACCGAACGCTACACCACGGCTGGCACGGTTCTCCGTCAGAACGTTCCCAAACTCCCCCGATACTTCGGTGAATGTGCCATCGCGATTGTTCCGGTGCAGCAATCGCGGTTGGCGGTAGGCCGGTAATTGCGGGTAAACGTGACCGTTAGCGACGAACAGATCCACCCAACCGTCGTTGTCGTAATCAAAGAACTTAGTGCCCCAACCGACGTGCGGCAAACTCACCGCGGCGACTTTCGCGGCGTATGAGAGATCAGTAAACGAATTCTTGCCGTCGTTATGATAGAGGGTGTTGTATTCGTCGGCGAAGTTTGTAATGAACAGGTCGAGTTTTCCGTCGTGGTCGTAATCGCCGCCGGTCACGCCCATGCTTCCTTGTTCACTTCCATTTTCGTTCACAGCCGTGCCGGCGTTGAACCCGATCTCTTCAAACGTGCCGTTGCCTTTGTTTCTGTAATGAAAATTCGGCGTCGAGTCGTTGGCGACAAAAACATCGATCAGGCCGTCGTCATCGAAGTCGCTCGTGAGGATGCCCAGGCCATAATAACCATTCGCGTCCATCACACCGGCTTCTTTGGAAACATCGGTGAACGTGCCGTTGCCGTTGTTGCGGTAAAGCGAATCGCCGGCGCCTTTCAAACCTCTTGGGCCACATTGCACCGGGATCGACTTGTACTGGCAAGTCTTTCCCTGGCCAAATTCGGGTAAGTTATTGATGTCGAAATCGACGTAGTTACTGACGAACAGATCGAGGTCGCCGTCGTGGTCGTAATCGACGAACGAGGCGCCGGTTGTCCAACGCGGATCGCTTACTCCAGCTTTGTCGGTTACGTCCGTAAAGGTGCCGTTACCATTGTTTTTCAGAAGGTGATCCGGACCGAGACAAGTGACGTAAAGGTCTTCGAAGCCGTCGTTGTTGTAATCCCCAACCGCCGCTCCCATGCCCCATCCGATGTCGCTCACACCGGTCTTCACTGATACTTCCGTAAACTTTCCATCGCCGTCGTTGCGATAAAGATCACTCTTCGTTTTTCCCTTTGACTTGTTCAAATCCACGGTCAGGGAGTTGACGAGATATACGTCGAGGTCGCCATCGTTGTCGTAGTCAATGAACGCCACTCCACCGCTCATCGATTCGACAATGTACTTCTTCTCGGGCGAAGCGACGTGCTTGAACGTGATGCCTGATTGAGCAGTGATGTCAGTGAAAGCGATCTTTGGAGGCGGCAAAAGCCATAGCATTGCCAATAGTAGATATGCCTTCATAAGAAGTGACAGGATTCACAGGATGTTACAGGATTTACAGGTGTAAATCCTGTAAACATCATGAAAATCCTGTTAAAAGTTCGATTAGTTCCCTTTCGCCCGGGCCTTCTCTTTTAGATCTTTCGAGACCTCTAGCTGCTTCTCGCCTTCGGCCTTTCGACCTGCCGCCATGTAAGCGCGGCCGAGTTGGTAATGCACATGCGCCTGATCGGGTTTCAAACGCGCCGCGATCTCGAGACTCTCAATACTGCCTTTGATGTCGCCCTTTTGCAGTAACGCTTTACCTAATTCGTAGCGCGCATCAGCGAAATCAGGTTGCTCACGAACAATCTCGCGCATCAACGCGATTCCCTTTGCCGTTTCCTGTTGGGCCAACACCACAAACGCGAGGTGATACTTGGCCTGAAAGTCATTGGGATTCAACGACAGCTCCTGCTGGAATTCGCGAGCAGCCTCCTGAAACTTTCCAGCTTTAAGATGAATGAGACCGGTGTAGAAATGGGCTAACCGCACCTTGTTATCGAGCGCGAGCGCGGTGCGCAACTCCTCCAGCGCTTTCGCAACTTCGCCACGTTCGTAATGCGCCTGGCTAAACAGAATATGGATCTGTGGGCTGTTTCCACCCACCGCAACCATCTGCTCGATGACGCGATTTGCCTCTTCAAGCTTGCCGTCTTTGAGCAGTGAAAGCGCGAGCGGATAGTAAAGCGCCGCGTCCTGAGATTTCACCGCGATGACTTCATTCAACAACGCCGACGCTTTCGCGTAGTCGTTCGTCATGAAATAACTGAGTCCCAGCAACTGCTTAATCGCAACGTTTGAAGGATTTATTTTGAGCTCGTTTTCGAGCGCCGGTATCGCTTCTTTGTAAGACTCGGATTTGTAGTAAGCGAGGCCCAGATTGTAGTTGAGTCCTTCCTGATTCGGGTTCCACTTTGCGGCGAGGGCAAACTGTGCGGAGGCCTCGCGAAAGTCCTGCTGTTCCGCACGAAGCAAACCGATGCTGTTGTGCGCTGCTGCGACTACTTTCGTGTAATAAGTCTCTTCTGTTTTGAGTTTGGCCGCGGTCGGCGCGTCGAGCGCTACGGGTTCGGCAATTACTCCTTCAGCTTTCACCAACTCCGAGTTCTTACCGGATTGATCGGGCAAGTTTTGGCCGCCGAGAAACTCCCCGACTCTCTTTTCATCGAGCTTAAAACCTTTCGACTTCAGATCGGCAGAGATCTGCAACTCCTTCTCACCTTCGGCAGTGCGACCGGCCTTTATCAAAGATTGGCCGAGGCGATAATGTGCTGTCGTTACCTGGTAATCGTTGTGTGCCAGGGAGGGGTTGAGTGCGATCGTCTTCTGCAACACCTCGATGGCTTCCTTGTGCCTGCCTGCACCCTGGTACGCCTGTCCCAGATGAAAATAGGGATCGGGACTGTTCGGCTGCTTACCAGCAGCCTTTTCCAGCAAAGCGATCGCCGGCTCCCACTTCCGCTCCATAATGTAGAGAATGCCGAGATAAAAATTCGCGAAATACTCCTCAGGGTTGGCAGCCAGCTCAATCTTGAACTCTTCCATTGCGTCGGGAATTCTCGCCGCGCCGTCCTTATATAAGTACGTCAGACCGAGATAGTAATGAACACGCGGAAAATTCGGATCGAGTGCAATTGCCTTTTTGAACTCTTCAATCGATTCAGCTAAGAAACCTGTCTCGCGGTAAGCGCGTCCGATGAGCACGCGAAGCGCCGGGCGATTACCAAGCCGCTCCGCCATTCCTTCATACAGTTGTTTCGCCTGGGCAAGTTCTTTGCGTTTCAAAAAGCATAGACCGAGAGTGTACTCCGCATCGTAATCACCGGGCGCTAATCTCAATGCTTCCTGGAGCTCACGCGTGGCTTTTTCAAACTCACTCATCATGAAATAGGTCTTGCCCAGCATGTGATGAGCGAGCGAGCTTTTCGCATCCGCTGTGATTACTCGCTGGAGCGGCTCAATGCCTTTTGCATATTGTCCAATATTAAAGTAGACGATTGAGAGATCAATCAATCCATCGGTTGAGTTGGGCCGGGCCGTGCTGGCCGATTGGAACGCGCTAACTGCCGCTGGATACTTGTGTTGAGCAGAGTAGATCTTACCGAGACGCTCGTAGGCTTCGCCGAGTATGACTTTGAATTCCGCTTCCGCAGCAGCGTAATTGCGGGCGCGATGATGCGCATTCGCGGCTTCGTAGTGCTTGCGAAACAGATCGCCCTGTGGTGGAAAAAAGAAAAGCCACAAAGAGGCACCCAAAGCACAAAGTATTGACTGCTGACTCAAAAAACTTCCCCTCACATTTGTGCCTCGTTGTGTTTTTCTGTGGCAAAAACGGAAACGAAGGCTGAGTTGAAAAACTCAGCGCTTCGTCTCTGTTCCGAACTCTGGGGAGTATATCAGAAGGTAAATTTGATACCGAGTTGAATCTCTCGGGACGCTTGAGCATTGAGAAGCGTTCCGAAGCCGCTGTTTCGCATGTCGGTATCAAACCCAACAAAGTTGGCGTGGTTAAAGACGTTGAAGAATTCCGCACGGAACTGGAATCCGTAACGCTCTTTGAATCTCCAATTCTTGGCCATCGAGAAGTTGATGTTGGTGATTGGTTTTCCTCGCACCGACCCCTTGCCTAACGTGCCTTGTTGGCCGAGAGCGGGTATCGCGAAAGCTGCCGGGTTCAGATGTTTCGTCGGATCGCCGGTTTCCAGATAGAGCGGCGCCCCCGTGTAGTTCGGGCGCTGTCCAACGGCGCTGGAAGTACCGATAGTATTAACGCCAGTGATTAGCTCGATTGGCGTCGCGCTGAAGTACGAGGCGATTCCGTTCAACTGCCAATCACCCAGTGCAAATTCAGCCGCCTTGCCCCAACTTCTAAACGACGGCAGCACGTACACGATATTGCTTACAAACGTCTGCCTGCGATCGAGATCGGAATCGCCCCGATCGCTCTTGAAGTTGAACGGGTCGCTTGTGGTATTGGTGAACGACGTTAGCGCGACATCAGAGATCGCGTGACCCCACGTGTACGCTACCTGGAATGCGAGGCGATCACTGAAGCGCCGATTGAGCCACAACTGCATTGCATGGTAACTCGAGTTGCCGTTCGACATATCAGTCGGAACGTCTCCGATACCTCTCAACACACGATTATCGGCAAGCAGTGTACCTGCATTCTGAACAGCATTTGTTATGGGACTCCTAACATTATTGGTGGCACGCGCAAATTGGAGTCTAGCGGGAGCGGTACTACCGTCGCATGCACCTCCGCGACAAGGAGCATCCGGGGCAATGTCGTTGCTGTTCACGTTCCGCCGCCAAATGTGCAATCCACGGTTACCGATATACGAAGCTTCCAGAACTGTATCTTTCGCGAGCTGATGCGAGACTGTCAGGTTCCACTGATAGCTCTCAGGTGGCCTGAAATTCGGATCAACTGCGGCGAAATTCGCGTTTGGGGCTACAGTGGCAAAGTTAGTTTTCAGTCCTTCATTGATCGTGTCCAGACTGCGGCAGGTCGGACAGTTAGCCAACGTGGTGCCCAGGCCATTCCAACCCGAACCTGCGGTGACCGCGGTGGTCCAGGGCGGATTACCCGTCAAGCGCAGCAGATCTTCAATCACCTGCGAACGGCTCATGTAGCGTCCGAAACCTGCCCTAACCGCTGTTTGCCCGGTACCAAAAACATCCCATGCGAGACCGACACGAGGCTGCCACCCTTGCTTGTAAGTGTGAATAAGCGCGCGGCCGAATCCTAATTGCTCTCCTTCTGCCGCGGTAACCAGACCGGTGTTGAAATCAACTCCATTGTAGAGACTCGGAATGAAGTTTGAGATGCGGTTGTCTGCCTCCCAGGCCGGCGGGAACACTGAATAGCGCAGACCCAACGTCAGTGATACACGCGGATGCATTTTCCACGTGTCGTTTACATAGAACTCAAAATCACGCCAACGTCCGTCAGCGACGTCAGTTGTTTCTATCTCAGCGTAGTTAACCAGAACGGTATCCTTGAGCAGCAGGTCGGCAATACAGTGGCCAGTCTGTAATCC
The DNA here is from genome assembly GCA_963826255.1 of uncultured Acidobacteriota bacterium. GTDB lineage: Bacteria > Acidobacteriota > Blastocatellia > Pyrinomonadales > Pyrinomonadaceae > PSRF01. The sequence continues at coordinate 521,908 of CAWGWK010000002.1, read as the reverse complement.
GCATCCTTGAATGGTTGCCTGTTGATTACCGCCGCCGCCGCCAACGCTGGGCTCGTCTTTGAAATTGTGACTGAAGAGCGCACCGAATTTCAGGTCGTGCGATCCCTTTACTAGAGAGAAGTCATCTTTCCAAATGTAGAGGTCTTCACGATTCGTCCAGGGAGCCTGATGCCAGATGTTGGCATATCCACCTGCACCCCAGAATAACGACGGGATGGAGCCTCCGATGTCGTCCGGGTTTTTCGGGAAAACTGTAGGAATCTTCGAGGCGATCTCTTCCTGAAGTGCCTGAGTCTCCGGCGAGTTCGTGATGATGATGTCGTTGCCGGCGATTGAAAACTGGAATTCGTTAACCGCCTTAGACGTAATGGTATTTGTTAACTTAACGGCAAAGCTGTGGCTCGGCTGACTCCAGTCGGACGCAACCGTTGGGTACGGAGCATCTCCCCAGAAATTACCCGAGGCACCAAGATGGGTCCATTTCTCATTGATGTAACGAACCATCAGATTCATCTTGTCAGTGATCGTGATGTCGCCGCGGATCATATCCTGGCGAGTATCGATTGGCTGAAGCTGAGACGTTGCCCAATCACCGACACCTGGTCCAGTCGGATTCGGGAAAAGCTTAACAAACGCCAAACCAGCCGGACTAAGCCGGTTTGTTGGAATTTTATTGCCGGGAAACGGATCACATACAGTTATCATTCTGGTGGGGTCAGCCGGATCAGGCACTTCGTGACAAGTAGCGGGATCGGTCGGCACCGGTCCTGTCAGCGCGCCACTAAAATCCCCGGTCTTTTCAGCGATGGTTGGCACTCTCGAGGAAAGCACCTGACCGCGCCGTTCACGCCGCCACTCTTCTGACCAGAAGAAGAAGATTCTGTTCTTGACGATTGGACCACTGAAGTTGCCGCCGAAGTTGTTGTAGTCCAATTGCGGTTTAGGCTGACCGGCCCTATTCAGGAAGAAGTTGTTCGCGTTGAGAGCGTCGTTTCTAAAAAACTCGAACAGCGTGCCATGAAATTCGTTGCTGCCGCCTTTGGTAATCAGGTTAACAACGGCGCCCTGCGCCTGCCCAAACTCCGCGCTGAAACTGTTGCGCTCAACGCGAAACTCCTGAATCGAATCGATCGATGGGAAAACCAGCAACGTGCGGTTTGATCCGACGTCCATGTTGTTGACGCCATCGACGGTCCACAGATTCGAGTTTGACTGGTTGCCGTTGACGGACATGTCAACACCGGAATTGAGTCCTGTTCCGCGAGTCGCAAAGGCGCCCCCCGCGCCGGCCTGCGTCACGGGAGAGACACCTGGCACCATCAAGGCAAGCTGTGCATAGTTGCGACCATTCAGAGGCAACTCTGTTACCTGCTTCTCAGAGATCAGACTGCTGACCTCACCACTGCGCGTATCAACAGGAGCCTGCTCGCTGGTGACCGTAACCGTCTCCGTTACCTGGCCCACCTGAACATCGAGATTCACTGTCTTATTTTCATTGACGTGAAGTTCGACGTTCTCCGCGACTGTTTTCTTAAATCCCGCTGGAGCGGTGCTGATTGTGTAAACACCTGCGGGTAAGCTAGCGATGTTGTAGAAGCCGTCCTCAGTTGCGCTGACCGTGCGCGAGACGCCGGTCTTTGCATCGACAGCGGTGACTTCTGCCTTAGGCACCGTGGCACCTTGCGGGTCTCTCACCGTGCCGGTGATATTTCCCGTGGTGCTCGACTGGGCATGCACGCCGACAAGCAGACCAATACTCAGCAGGAGTGACATCGCCTGCATCCAAGACCTCATCGACATACAACACCTCCTAGTGTTACCGCGAATGGAATCACGAATTCAAAAAATACCTGCGGACCCCTCGAGAGAAATCCTTAGCTAAGTTGTCTGAGTGCTAACTTTGTTGCAGAGGCTGGCAAAAGTATTTAATACTTCTCGCCTCCCTTGTCAAGAATTTTCTGGCGCAACGCCACTCAATCGCAAGTTATTTTTATTTCGAACTTTGTTCGCAGAGCCAACAATGCGGCACTTACGTAACGGAAACAGAAGCAAACTTGCTTGCTAAGACGAGACTGAGCGCGCCCATCAGCGTTGGTTCAGGGCCCAGCGTTGAAGCGATGATCCGGGTCGAAGGTAGTCCACGACAGATCGTCGCTTCGACTGTAGTTCGAATATCCGCGGAGATCACGGGCCAGGCCCGCACAATTGGACCACCAACGATCACAGCCTCGGGCGCAAGTCCACGGATCAAGTTTGCGATACCGATACCGAGATAGTAAGCCGTTTCCTTGAGTGCCGCTCGAGCCGCGCCTTCACTCCGCAAAGCCTGATCGACGAGCTCGGCAAAGTTTGTGTTCGAACCGTTCGAGCCACGCGACAAATTCTGGTAGCGCGCAAGTGCAGAACGTTGCGATGCAAAAGCCTCCCAACATTCACGACTACCAGAGGCGCAAGGCACTGGCGCGTCCTTGCCAATCGTCATGTGCCCGAACTCACCCGCCGCTCCGTTCTCTCCACGATAGACCTGGCCGTCAAACACGATGCCGGTACCAACGCCGTCCTCTACCAACACAAGAATGAAATCTCGCACTTCACGAATCTCTGGTCTACCAAACCAGAGTTCGGCGTGGGCAGCGGCGTTAGCGTCGTTGTCCATCGTTACCGGCAGGCCTGTCGCTGCACTGATTTCTTTGGCGAGTGGTAAATCGCGCCATTGGAAGGTCGGTACAAATAATTCCTTTCCTTCCGGATCGACGAGTCCGGGAAGACTGATTCCGATCCCTTCGATCGTTTTGTTGTTCCTCTTAATGAGCCGTCGAGCGCGATCGATAATCTCTTTGGTTGTGTGCCTCGCGTTGGGATCGGTTTCAAACTTCTCCTGTTCCAAAACAGCCCCGGCAAGATCGCTGGTGGCAACGATCGTTCGTGTCGTTCCGATATCTACGCCGATCGCAACAGCGTTGGCGGTCCGCAGCGACAGAAGGATTGGCGGACGACCACCAGTCGATTCTCCGCTCACTTCCTCGATCAGTCCGTCAACTCGCAATTGCTCAACGATCAAGGAGACTGTCGAACGTTGCAGCGCGGTTTCGTGTGCGATTTCGGCGCGTGAGATCGGCCCTCGTTCACGCACGTAATTCAGAACGATCTGGCGATTGATATCGCGAATCGTGTTTGAACGCGCTACGTTTGCTTTCTTTAGGTCGATTCGTCGCATATCGCAAGCTGGTGGAATTCGAGGGACTAATTAATATAAGCATAATTAGTACATAGCTCACCATCCGTCAACACGTTTTGTGGTTTCGCCCAAATTGCCACACGCCGTTGAGACACAACGAAGCAGAAAAAGTACAAATGAACGCGCCACATTTTGTGGCCTTCTAGTTTGAGCGGCGTTATACTGCGGGCACTCTAAAACCGGGAGGTCTGCTATGTTAATCAGGCTCACTGCGATATTGCTTTTTGCCGCACCCGTTTTTGCGCAAACTCCTGCCGGCCCTCCTCCAATCGATCGAACGAATAACGCCGAGCGCATTCGCCAGCAGGACATGAGCCGACGCGAATGGCAACTAAGAAATTTCGGGAATGAGCCTGGCGCGCCGAACGACCGGCGACAAATTGAAGCATTGATGGCCCAAACTGAGGAGGATTTCAATCGCATCCTCACTCGTCACAACGAAATCGCCCGTGTTATTCAGTCTAAGGACACCATCGATTATGGATTTGTTTCAGAAGCTACGGGTGAGATCCACAAGCGAGCCAGTCGTGTCCAATCGACGCTGGCATTGGGTCTTACTCCGGAAGATGGGCCAGTTTCGGAGAAACCAGAGGAACTCAAAGATTCGGAAGTTAGAGACGCGTTGATAAAACTCTGCAAGCAAATTCGAAGCTTTGTTACCAATCCGATTATTGAGAATCCGAATACGATCGATGCGCAACAACTCACAAAAGCGCGGCTCGATCTGGAGAGTATGATTCAACTGAGCGGGCAGATTAAGAAAGACGCGGAGAAGCTTAAGGCGCAGAAATAACAAAGATTTTTTTCACGCAAACGCGCAAAGGGCGCAAAGAAGAAGTGAGCAACCTCTTTGCGCCCTTTGCGCCTTTGAGTGAGAAATCTTTCCGGCTTTATTGAACCGTGGCTGTTGGTGACGCCGGCGGGGTTCGCACAAAGACGATCGGTTCCTGCGCGGCTATTCCTTTTCCTTCCTGAACAACGACAGAGTGATTCGGTTTGATGTTGGGGATCGTGTCCTTCTGGCCTCCCGGCCAGGTGATCTCTAAAGTTAGAGTTGTTCCTTCTTCGGGCTTACCCAAACCAAACGTCAAAGGCAATTCAGACTGCGAACAGTAACTCGATCCGGTGCGAACCATGCTAAACAACCTTCGGCCTTTCGACGTTTTGACAACCACTTTCGCACCGATGCCATCCCGGTTTGATCTCGCGCCCATCGTCTTCACACGCAGCAAGTCGTTCTGATTTGCGTTCTCGTTGCGCAGCAGGCGCGCTGGTCCATTGTTTGTCGTTACCAACAGATCTAGATCGCCATCGTTATCGAAATCGCCGTAAGCCGCACCGCGTCCGACGATCGCGCGGTTCAATGCGCGCCCGACTTTCGCTGACACCTCTTCGAATTTCTTCTTGCCGCGATTGCGGAAGAGATGCGGCGGCTGAGCATACTTCACGGTCGGTTGGACGAGGCTGATGTCATCCGAAACGTGTCCGTTTGCAGCGAAGATGTCGAGCATTCCGTCGAGATCGTAGTCAAAGAAGAAACAGGCAAATGTCAGCGACTGCGCAGACATCTTGCCGATTCCGGAGGCGGGCGCTTCGTCGGTGAACAGTCCGGAACCGTCGTTGTGATAGAGCGCGATGCTTTCATTCGTGAAGTTGCCGATCACGACGCTCTGCTTGCCCGAACCGTCGTAATCAGCGGCGTCCACGCCCATACCTGCGCGCGCAGTGCCCGCCTCGCTGAAGGCGACGCCGGCGATCACTGCGTTATCGGTGAACGTGCCGTTGTGGTTGTTGCGATAAAGCTTGTTGGGTTCGGTGTCGTTGGCGACGAAGAGATCGAGCCAGCCGTCGCTGTCGTAATCCAGCAGGGCAACGCCCAAAGTTTTACCCGCGGGATCGTTGAGACCTGCACGCGCGGTGACATTTTCAAAGGAGCCGTTGCCGCGATTTTGATAGAGCGTTGCACTCTGGCCTTTGTAAGTCTGCGGCGTGCAATACGACTTGTTTTTCCCATCAAGCGTGCAGTTCTGATCGGTTTGCACTGACCACTCAACGTAGTTGCCGACAAACAGATCGAGCTTGCCGTCATGATCGAAATCGAACCATGCCGCGCTGGTAGAGAACCCGGGATCACCGACGCCCGCTCTGTTGGTAACGTCTGTAAACTTCCCACCGGCGTTACGAAAGAGACGATTTGGACCAACGCCGGTGATGTAGATGTCCTGGTTTCCGTCGTTATCGTAATCAGCAACAGCGACTCCGAGGCCGTACATCTCGACACCGAGACCAACCTGGTGAGTCACATCCGTAAACGTGCCGTCTTTGTTGTTTCGATAGAGTGCTGGAAATGATTTGCGCTTTTTGTTCTCAGGCCAGTCCATCGAATTGACGAGCAGGATGTCTTGCCAACCGTCGTTGTCGTAATCGAGAAATGCGCAACCGGCGCCGATCGTTTCGGGGAGATATTTCTTCCCAAAGGCGCCGCTGTTGTGTTTGAAACGTATTCCGGCCTGGGATGTGACGTCGGTGAATTCGATCGGGCCTGAGGGACGCGGTGGTGTCGGGCTTGGTGATGGTGATGCGGTCGTCGCAACCGCCTCAGTAGCCGGCGCGGTCGGGGCCACGGGAGCCGGCTGTTTACAAGCAGACAGCAGCAGGATGAAACAGATTAATAGAAAGTAGCGAATCATCTTTGACCAAAGAATTTCCTCGCAAAGGCGCAAAGGCGCAAAGAAGAATTCAACAACCTCTTTGCGCCTTTGCGCCTTTGCGAGGAAAACTATCAGGCAACAACCGGACGCCGTGACTCCAACCACATCTCGATCAACATCGCCGTTGGTCCAACGATGAACAGGGCATACAGCGGCGCGTAAACCACCTGATTGAGACGCAGCAACATCTCCACAAACGCCACCAGGAAAACGACAATGCATTGCCATTTCTTCGACTTCACGGTCGTCTTAGGATCCGTAACCATGAAGAACACGAAGAGCTGATACATCGGCCCGGTAATCGGCGAAATCTCCGAGCGCCAGGGATCGCCGGTAATCCAACTCCGCAGGAATGCAAACGCAAAAAACGACAGCACGTAAGTCGCGCTGATGTGAAAGCGCTTGGCGCGCCAGATAATGATCGAGCCAAGGATCCAGATCACCAGCATCGGCCAGATGAAGTTGCCCCACTGTATTGTTAAAGCCGCGACAGTCTCCGGCGCAAGAAACAACAACACGCAAATGCCGAAGTTCGAAGGGTTCCACAAGTGCCGTCCCTTCACCCGCAGTACGTACTTCGACATGATCGAAAGGACGCTGCACAGAGCGTACGGCCAGAAAGCAGGCGAGCGGATCAGAATTCCGACACTGATGCCGCTGATGTACGCACTCGCGAGATTGAGCCACTTCCCAAAAAAGATCCGTCCCAGCACCAGCTCGGTAACGAGTGCTGCAACGATCGCCAACGCAGTTCTTTCGTAACTCTCGAGGATCCCGTAAAAAAGATGGCCCACCAACAGGATGAAGGTGATAAAGAGCGGCGCGATGTAACGATTGTCGAAGCGAATCCTGCTTCGTGCGGGAACGTCCAGAGCACCTACCGGCTGCACCGTGGACTGGCTCATGCTGACTCCTTGATCCTGTAGAGTTGTCCTACCGAAGGACTTTCAATCGTCTCAATCTTTCCTGACGGCCAGCGTATCTCAGCCTTCTCGATTCGCGGATTTTTTCCGACACCAAAATGCAGACGCCGTTGGTTCTGCGAACAAAATCCGCTCCCGCCTGAAACCTGTTGCACCTGCTGCCGACCGTCCCAAAACAGACGCACTTCGGCTCCGATCGCGCTGCGATTACTCACCGCGCCCTCGAGCTCGAAACTGATCCACTTGTTCTCAGGCGTGACGTTGTTTTTGTAGATGAGCAATGGCCCTTTTTGATTTGCAACGACAACGTCGAGCACACCGCGGTTCCACAGATCGACAAGCGCCACCGCACGTCCATCGAAAACATCACTCGCGCCGACAGCTTGCGCGACGTTTACAAACTTCCCGGCGCCGTCGTTGAGCCAGACTTTCTTCTGCTGGTAACCGGACAAGCTGCGACCATCCATCGCGGGCCAGTGCGCAGCGTCTGAAATGATGGACGAGTTACCCCCGGCGATCTTGGAGAAATCGTACCAGTAATTCATGTTTCGATCGGCGGAGACGTAGCCGTTCACGAGATAGAGATCGAGAGTGCCGTCGTTGTTGAGATCGCCAAACTGAGCACCAAAACTCCAGCCGCCAATCTCGACGTCCATCGCCCGCGCAAGATTATCGTATTTAAGCGAGTCGCCGGTGGTCCCTTCGCGCGGCACCCAAAGGTTATTGCCCTGGATCAGAATGCCCTCTTCAGAAATGTTTGAAACGTAGATCGAGTAGCGGCCGTGGTTGAGGATGTCTCCGACCGAAGCGTTCATGCCGCTCTTGGGCGAGAAGCCGACTCCGGTCTGTTTGCCGACTTCGCGAAACTGCTTTCCATCATTGAAGAAGAGCTCGGAAATTCCGTAGTCGTTCGCGATAAAAAGATCCTGGTTACCGGTGCCACGCAGGTCCGCAACGGTTGCGGCCAATGCCCAACGCCGCGTGTCGATACCAACTTTCTGACTAACTTCTTCGAACGAAGCGTCGCCGAGATTGCGGAACAGATATTTGCGCCCGCCGTTTGTCGCGTACTCAAAACTCTCGGGCATCATCTTCGTGTTCTTCAGATGCCAGAGATCGACGTCTTCCGCGTAGTATCCACCAACAAACAGGTCCAATCGCCCATCGCGATCGTAGTCAAACCAGACCGCGGTGTTCGCATTGACCCACGACGGCAGCCCTGCTTTTTCGCTTACGCGAGTGAACTTCTGCCCCGCATCGTTGTGGAGGAGCTCCGGCTTGCCCCACTTGTACAGGAAAAGATCTTCGTAACCGTCGTTGTCGTAGTCACCCCAAACGCTACCCATCGAAACACCGGTGCCGGCCTGGTTGAGATCGGCGATACCCATTTCCGCGGCGACATCCTGGAACGAGCCGTCGGTGTTGTTTTTAAAGAGCGCGTTCTTACTTCCCTCACCGCTGTTGGTCACATAAAGATCGGACCAACCATCACGATTGAAATCAACTACGGATACAGCCGCTCCCATCGATGCGACTTGCGGCATGATGTGGTCCAGTCGGCGATCCAGCGTGGGCGCCTGGTGAACGAAGTTGATTCCGGAAGCGTTAGCGACTTGGTCGAGATGAAAACCGTAGCGGTTTAAGGCTGCGGTTTTATCGAGAGTGCCGGCTGTCTGGTCGCGGCTCGCCGCAAGACGTTTCATGATCAGCGGTACTGCCAGCAACGTAACAAAAACAACGGCGAGAATGATTCTCGCCAGCTTACGACTGCTCATTTCCTCTGCTTCAACCTCATTGCATTTTGAAATACGTCAGGCGTTACGTACCGCGTGTGGTAAGTCTGCCAGTCTTCAGGAAAACGCTGGTAGACCCATTCATCCTCGAGTCTGCCAGGCGGAGTTGTGTACAGGTTTTTCGTGTGATAGGGCAAAGGCAAAACCGTTTTTGAAAAAGTTGAATTGTAATCGCCGTCTTTGATCCACCCATCGCCAGCTATCACAAAATCGCGCACCCAACCGGACGGCGGCGGCGGTGGCGCCGCGAACCGGAACGACATTTCATCGCCCGCGTTCATTATGACGTAGCGGTCATCAGCGCGCATCAGCAGCTCGCGCACGTCTCCAAACCGCGTATAGTAGCCGATCAGATCCCGCCACATCTGTTTGGAACTTGAAAGACGATTATAGTCCGGGACTTCGGGAGACGAAGCGTTCGCCTGGGTCATAACAGAATAACCGCGATGGTGCAGGTCGGCCAACTGCGGATTCAAGCGCGTGGTTTTTAGGTCGGCGTTTGGCAGGCCAACTGCCCATTCGATTGAGTCCCAGTAAACCTCGAGGTTAGTTCGCAAACGCAGGCGACGCGGAATCTCGGGTTTAAATATTCCAGTCAGATCAAATAGACATATTTTCTTGCGACCCGCAGGAAAACCCATGTTCGCGCGCACCACTTCCCAGCCACCGCGTCCATCAGGAATCTCCAGGCTTAAAGGCTTCGGTTGGTCTTGTTCTCCCTGGCTGATGGCTACGTTAATTGAAGAATCGGTCGGATGCATCCAGCCATTTGCGATCAACCAAAGCGGGCCGTTGGCTGGCGCCTCCTCGCCCAGATCGATTTCAACGTAATGGTCTCGTGCGAGTCCCTGATATTTACCTCGCTCAAAAGTATCGAGGTAATTGCCGTCCACCCTGTTGACGATGCCGGTGACGTCTTGTCCTTTGTCATCGACTGCTCGCGCAATTTTCCGCGGCGTTGAAACTGTCGTGACTGCTAACTTCGCTGCGGGAATAATGAAGCGTTCGTCCACGAAGATTTCCGTTCCCTCGGGATGATCCACGATCATGAGACTGAGATGATCGTAGTAATACGTCTCCCAAAGTTCGGCAGTTATACGAATGTCGTAGTAACCATCACGCGATACGAGTTGATCTCGGCCGATTTTGTACCACTCCTCTGTCGCCTCCACATGTGCGGTCCCGAGTGTGTTGATACGCAGGCCAATCGCCGAACCCCACGGCACGGCGTCCTTGACGAATTCCATCTGTTTGCCGTTGTAGGCAAAAAGAAACGGACACGAGCCCTTCAAACGCTGCTCAGTCACGATTTCCTGATCGGCCTTTACTTCAAAGTCAGCGCGGACGGTACCGTTGGGCCAGGTGACACGTATTACGTCTGCACTTGTCTGTTCGCCCAAACCGAAGTGAAGCATTGGACCAGTGATCGGTTGCTTTTGGACCAGCAGGCCGGAGCGGATTTCCATTTCGCCGCCGATGCCGAATGAATTAATACGCTGATCGCCGACAGCGTTTATGGCGCGCGGCCGCACGATTTGCCAGTGATAGTTTTTCGAGCCTGAGTTGAGTGCCTCGCGTGGCTTTCCGTCGAGAGAGAGTCCCAATAGATCGAGCCGTCCATCGCGGTTAACATCTGAGATGTCAAACACTCGCTCCTGCCAAGTCGCGTCCTGCATCAACGTGAACTTACCGTTGCCATCGTTCAGCCAAACGAGCACGCCAGGCCGGCAAGGTACCGGGCACTTCACCGTGATCGCGCTGGGCGCGGAAGACATAAGCACCAGGTCGAGACCTCCGTTGTTATCGAGATCTGCAACTTCAAACTTCAGAGATACTGCGAGGCTGTAATTGAGAGGTTGCGGCGGCCTTGCAATCTCTGTCCCTGTCCAACCCGCGCCGTGATCTTTGTCCGACAAACGCGCGACCACTCCGTCACTTTTTGCAAGCAGCAAATCCAGGATGCCATCGTTATCAACGTCCATCACGTTAATGGCATTGGCGAAGCCGGCATCGTTGGGTAAGGTGCGTTCAGTAAATTGCCCTTGACGCTCGTTACTAAAAACGTGGAGCTTATATTGACTATCGAGGATAGCTGCGTCGGGATCGCCATCCGCATCAAGATCGGCCCAGCCGAAGTCTCTCAATCCCTCAACCTTGGCAAACGGCTGAATTTCTACGAAGCTGCCATCGCCGTTATTTCTCAAAACCGCCGGCACTTCGTGCGAGGCTGACAGAACGATATCAAGATCCCCGTCCGCTTCGATGTCTGCGGTCCAGGCTGCTGCTGTGGATTTATTGAGAATGGTCGCGGGCAGCTTGGTTGCATTCGTCACGTCCTTGAATGCAGATGGACTTTCCTGCTGGAAGAAACGAACGCCGCCGTCGCCGGTAAGCACGAGATCGGTTTTGAAGTCGTAGTTGAAATCGACGGGCAGGATGCCTTGCGTTTCGGGCGGCGTATTGGCGCTACCAGGAAACGGAAACGTTGCGCCACTCGTCAGGCGAACTTCTCGTGCGGTCGCAGTCGCAATAACCGGAGCGCCTTCGCCGCTCAAAGAGATCGCGCCGATCCAATTTGCCTGAACTGCGCCGAGTGCCGTGACCCACTGAGGTTTGAACGTGATTGCTGTGTCGGCGGGCGCGGCGGAGAAGACCGGGGCTTCTAGTTTTAGGAAGTGTGTAAATGGAGTGGCTTCTTCGCCGGGCGGCGGCTTAATCGCGGTGAGGTCGCGCCGGTATTCCGGCACGCGCACCAAAACGTTGCGTAAAAAAGTTGTTCGCGTTGCGGCGGCGCGAAGATCGCCGCTTTTAGCTGTGGCTTCGACGGCAGTCACTTGTTCGCGCACTTCATCGGGCCACGCGGATGAACGAGTGTTGATCTTTGCGACTGCGGAATTGAGTGTTTCGGCATCGCCACGTTTTGCGGCAACGCGGCTCAACTCGACCAGCGCGGCGAGGTTGTCAGGTTGGGCGGCGAGGATCTTTTGCAGCAGAGATTGAAACTCTTCGGAGCCTTTTTCATCGCCCTGTCGCTCAACTTCTTCGGCCAGTTTGTAAGTAGCAATCAGATTGCGTGGATCCAGTTCAACCGATTTGCGAAGCTCGTTGATTGCTTCAGCGGTGTTACCGCGACTGCTTTCGAGCAATCCGATGAGGTAATGGATGTCGCTGTTCTCAGGCGCGAGATCGCGCGCACGTTGGAGTCGCTCAGCGGCGGTGTCGTAATTTCTTTGTCGTAGCGCCAGCAAACCCCAGTTGGCCCAGCCCGCCGGTTCACTTGCAGCGAGTTGCGTAAACTGCGCGAGCTTGGCGTCGGCCTGCACATCGTGACCGACCTGAAGCGCGGCGAGACCGATGTAGAACGTGCGAACGATCTCGGTGTATTGCGGAGAAGATTTTCCTGGGAGATTACTCGTTTCGTTTTTGCAAGCCGCAAAGAGGCACAAAAGGCACAAGAAAAGCGGCCCAATTTTTTGTGCCTTATGTGCTTTTTTGTGGCTTAGCCTTTGCACCTTTGCGCCTTAGCAGGAAACTCCGCACAATGTAGCACGTATGACCCGTTTCAAGATCGGCCTCCTGTTGTGGGCACTGCTGCTCAGTGTTCTACCGGCAGCTCAACTTCAAAACCAACCAGCTAAAGCAAACGCGCGCGAAGATGCATATCGCGCCAATAACATCGGCGTCGCTCTGCTCGAGCAGTTTAAGCACAAAGAGGCTGCGGATGCGTTCCGGCGCGCACTGCAACTCGAGCCCGGTCTCGCGCTCGCGCGCATCAATCTCGGGATTGCATTGTTCAATGTTCCCGATCTGCAGGCCGCGCAAAAAGAGTTGCAAGCCGCGGCTGCGCTCGCGCCGTCAGCGCCACAACCGCATTACCTGCTGGGCCTTTTAGCCAAAACTCAAAACCGGACGGCAGAAGCGATCGCTTCTTTTCAAAAGGTGCTGCGGATTGATCCCAACGATGTTGGCGCGAACGTGAACCTGGGCCAACTATATGCGCAGCAGCGAAAGTATGCTGAGGCGATCGCAGTGCTGCGCAACGCCATCGCAGCGGAGCCTTACAACGCAACTGCTCTTTACAATCTCGGAACTGCATTAATGCGTGGCGGCCAAAAAGACGAAGGGCAAAAAGTGATCGCACAGTTTCAGGAGTTGCGCCAACGCGGCACCGGCACAACGTTGGGAACAAACTATCTCGAACAGGGCCGCTATGCGGAAGCGATCGCATCAACAGGCCTGGAGCCGGGGTTGGTTGATAAACGAACTCCAGAGGTCGTCTTCACCGATGTGACCGCCAACGTGCTGCCTACGGGCGAATGGCCTTCGGAGCAAAGCAGCGGTGCTGCGCTGCTCTTTGATTATGACCTTGATGGCGATCTCGATCTGTTGGAAGCAGCGGGCACGCGGCAACGCTTGTTGCACAACGACGGTGGCAAGTTCACAGATGTCACTCCACAATCGGGAGCACTGTCAAAACAATCAACCGCCCCAGCAACGGCCGCCATCGCCGGCGACTATGACAACGACACGCGGGACGATTTGCTCATTCTTCGTCAGGGCGCGAGCACGCTCTATCACAATGATGGTAAGGGTAGTTTTTCAGACGTATCTGCCGCCGCAAAAATGCCAGCGCCTCGGAACTCGTCGAACACTGGCGCTTTTGTCAACTTCGATCACGATGGAGATCTCGACGTATTGATTGGTGGCGAAGGGAATCTATTGCTTCGTAACAATGGCGACGGAACGTTTATCAATCAAACGGCGGCAGCGAAACTTACGGACAAGGTTTCGGTGCGGGCGATCGTTCCGACCGATTTCGACAATAGACGTGACATCGATTTCCTCATCGCTTCCAACGAAAAGATGTTTCTCTGGCGCAATATGCGGGACGGGACATTTCGTGATGTCGCAAGCGAGGTCGGGCTGACAGCTAAAGGTGTGACGAATGTCGCCGCGGCGGATGTAAATAAAGACAGCTTTACGGATTTTTATTTTGTCTCTGAGAACGACACCGCCGGCTATCTCGCACTAAGTAACGGCAAAGAGCGTTTTCAGATTACGCGAGCTGAAGGCGGGGGTAATATTTCTCAGTTCATCGACTACGACAATGATGGCCTACTCGATTTGGTCTCCGTCTCCCAAACTCAACTGCGGGTGCTCCGAAACGACGGCGAAGCATGGGTAGACGTAAGTAACAAAGCGACGCCGGGAATAACCACCAGTTGACCGCGTGTTCTCATCTCGGGCGACATCGACAACGACGGCGATACGGACGTTATTTTTGGAATCCCCGGTGGGGGACTGAAGATCGCGCGCAATGACGGCGGCAACTCCAACCGTTCGGTGCGCGTGAATCTCGTTGGCAAGGTCAGCAATCGCAGTGGCGTTGGCGCAAAGATCGAAGTGCGAGCCGGAAGTCTGGCGCAGAAACTCGAAACCTATTCCGCTTTTCCTGCCCCCGCGCCTGCTGACGTTCTCTTCGGGCTTGGCAAACGTACGACGGCGGACGCGGTGCGCGTCTTGTGGCCGGCCGGAATCGTGCAGGCAGAAACGGAGCTGGCGAATACGAAGTCGCTGACGCTCACGGAGTTGGACCGCAAACCATCATCGTGTCCTTATTTATACGTTTGGAATGGCGAACGATTTGAATTTGTCACCGATTTCATGGGCGGCGGTGAAATGGGCCATCTCGACGCGCCGGGAATTTACAACACTCCCGATCCGGACGAGTACGTCCGTATCAGAGGTGATCAACTGCGCGAACGCAATGGGCGTTACGAGCTGCGGGTGACTAATGAGTTGGAGGAAGCGCTGTTTGTAGATCGACTCCAGTTGATCTCGGTGGCCCATCAGCAAGGTGTCGAAGTTTACCCGAATGAGGGTCTTACCGTTCCGCCGCCACCGTTCAAGATCTTCACGACCCGAAATGCGCAGGTTCCGCTCGCTGCTGTCGATGAACACGGGCATGACGTTCTGAAACGCATTGCTCGCCTGGATCGTAAATACCCGGATGATTTTCAACTTCAGCCCATACGCGGTTACGCGAAGGATCACGAGTTGACGTTGAAACTCGATCCGAATCTTTCCGGACGCGCTTTGTTATTGCTGACTGGTTGGACCGATTACGCATGGTCCAGCGATAACCTTGCCGCGTCACAAAGCGGAAAGAGTCTGCGACTCCCTGCTCTTCAGGTGAGGGACAAGAGCGGACGCTGGCGCACAGTTATCGAGAACGTCGGCATTCCTGTTGGCCGCCCGCAAACTGTCGTTGTCGATCTCACAGGTAAGTTTCTGAGCGCGAGTCGTGAAGTGCGTATCGTTACCAACATGCGTATCTATTGGGACCAGATCCTCGTCGACAGTTCCGGCGGAAACTTCCCGGTGCAGTTGACGCGGATTGATCCAGCAATCGCCGAGCTGCGCTGGCGCGGTTTCTCTCTCGAGCACTCGCCGGATGGACGACAACCGTTGAGCTACGACTACAAGCAGGTGTCGTTCACGTCGCCTTGGAAGGTGATGACCGGACGTTACACACGTGAAGGCGACGTGCGTGAGTTGTTGATGGACTCGGATGACATGTTCGTCATTTCAAGACCGGGTGATGAATTAGTGTTGTCGTTCGCAGCAGGCAAACTGCCGCCACTGCCGAAAGGATGGACGCGCACGTTCCTCCTCTACGCGGGCGGATTCAGTAAAGAGATGGACATCAACTCGGCGAGCCCGGATCAGGTTGGCCCACTTCCTTTCCACGGCATGAGTAAATACCCGTACGAGTGGCCCGAACGCTATCCGTTGACGGAGAAGCGACGAAAATACTTGGAGAAATACAACACGCGCATCGTTACGTCTCATTTAGACAGGATTGCAGGATTTTCAGGATTTACAAGATGACTATTAGATACTCAGTTGCAGCTTGCCAGACGGATCTACCAAATCCTGTCGATCGTCGCGCAATGCGGGCGAACACGGATCGAATGCTCTCGATGATCGATTCGGCAGTTGCCGGCGCGGCCCCATTTCTTCCCGCGCGTCTTATCGTCTTTCCGGAGTTTGCACATTCCGCACCGGTTTTTCCGACTGCCGCAGAACTGATCGATAAACTCGCGATTTCGATTCCAAACGAGCACACCGAGCGCCTGCAACAGAAAGCCAAAGAACACGACATCTACATTCAAAGTGGGTCAATGCTCGAGATCGATCCGAAATGGCCCGGCCACGTCTTCAACACGACCTGTCTCATTGGTCCTCACGGTGTGCTCTACAAATATCGCAAAGTGAATACCTGGATTCCCTACGAGGTCCATACCAGTCCGCACGATTTGGAAGGGTATGACGAACCCCTGTTTCCGGTTGCCGATACACCAATCGGCCGCTTGGGTTGCGCTATCTGTTACGACTGGTTGTTTCCGGAAGCGTTGAGACAGTTGACGGCCAACGGCGCTGAGGTTCTGGTCCGCGTCTCCGCCTACATGGATCCGTGGGGCGCGACCGAACCGATGGCATGGTGGACTGTGGTGAATCGCTGTCGCGCGCTCGAGAACACCGCTTACGTGGTCGCCGCTAACCAGGGCGCGAGCTTGAAACACTATCCGCCATATTCATGGCCGGGCGGCAGTCAGGTAGTTGACTTCGATGGCCGCCTGCTCGCTGAAGCATCTCCCGGACCGGGCGAGCGGATCGTAGTCGCACCCATAGATATTTCGGCGTTGCGTCATGAGCGTGCTGTCCGGCGCGGGCATCACATGTTGGCCCACCTGCGCACCGAAGCTTATCCCGTTTATCAACAACACCAATACCCACCGGCGATGAATGATGAACAGTTGAGTTACGAGAAGAACAACTTGTTGATTGATGAAGCTAAAAAGAAGATTAGATCCTGAGGAAGATCTTTCGCCGGTAAAGAATCCACATCAGTGCGAGCCAAACTAAAACAAAAGAAATAGCAAATGCGAGTGACGCGTTCACTGGTGACGCCCGCGAAGCAAATAGATTTTGGTAAATCCAGCCGCCGAGCGAGCCGTCGCCGACCTTGATGTCACCGAACAACGAAGCCATCAATCCCGCTCCCACGTACAGCGCAATCGCATTGAGACCAAAAACCTCGAAAGGCTTGGCCCACCGGCGATAACCCTTGATATCGATCAGCCAGTAGCAGAGCGCTAGAAACTGTAACGCCAAACCGCCGGTGAAAAGCACATAAGAGCTGGTCCATAACGCCTTGTTGATCGGGAAGAAAGAGTTCCACGCCCAACCAAGAACGATACACACAGCACCCGCTACAAACATCCCCGCCACTTTTTCAATGCGCGACTTCTCTGTGCGCAGCCAATGACCGGTCAACACTCCGATTAACGTTGTGGCAATTGCGGGAATCGTGCTCAGAACACCTTCCGGATCGTAAACCTTTGCCTGCGCCCAAACGTGGTTCCCAAACACCACGCGATCGACATACGACGGCAGACTGCCTTCTTTCGTAAGATCGCCGGCGCCAAAACCCGGCGCCGGAACAAACTTCAACAGCAACCAGTAAAAGAGGAGCAAACCAATCGTTATTGCTACCTGGGTTCTAACTTTCGTGTTAAGAAATATGATAGAGGCAAAGAAATAACAGACTGCGATTCGTTGCAACACACCGGGGATGCGATAGTCCGCCAGACCGAAATACGGAAAGCCGTTTAGAAATAGACCAATGGCGAAAATAATCAACGTGCGCTTGATGATTTTCAGGTAAAGATCTCGCGTGCTGCCGCCACTTTCAACGCGGCGGCCAAACGCGAGCGTGATTGCGACGCCGACAATGAAAAGGAAGAACGGAAAGACGAGGTCCGTCGGCGTCCAGCCGTGCCAGCTTGCGTGTTGGAGCGGCCAATAAATGTGTGCCCACGTGCCCGGGTTGTTTACCAGGATCATCCCGGCAATCGTGATTCCGCGAAAAACGTCGAGTGAAACTAGTCGATTGGTGTCAGTAGGAATCGAAGAGGTTGGCATCGGCGGCGAATTCTAGCACAAGAAACTTTTCCTTTGCGCCTTTGCGCCTTTGCGCGAGAAACTATCGTCGAATTCAAGGAGAGCCAATATGAATAAGCACGTCGTTCCGATGATCCACGTGCCCGATGTGCGTGCGACTGTCGACTGGTACGAGAGCATTGGTTTTAAGGTCGTCGCCACTTACGGCAATGAAGGCGACGGACTGAGTTTCGCCATCGTCTCGTTTGAAAAGGCCGAAGTCATGTTCAACCAGGACGGCGAGACGAGCGCGAAGCACCGGCGCGAAGTCGATCTCTACGTTTATACAGACGACGTTGATGATGTTTATGAGCGCCTCAAAGATCGAGTGGACGTCGTCAAGGGTCCACACAACACGTTTTACGGTGCGCGTGAAGTCATAATTCGCGATCTCAACCGATTTTGGATCACCTTTGGTCAGGACAGCTTTTTTGGGACTCTGATGAGCGGCGTCAGTGAAGGCAAACCTGAGCTTGTACGCCAGGCAGTTGCCAGCGGGCAGCTAAAGATCGAAACACTCAACGTCGCACTCGCGGCTGCATCCGAAAAGAACAACACCGAGATTGTTCAGATACTGAGGAACGCCGGGGCAACGCCACCACCTGAAATCGATGTCGAGACGCTGCAATCCTACGCGGGCAAGTACAAAGGAACACACGGTCCCGAAGTTGAAATGACAGTTAAAGACGGCAAACTGTTTGTCCAACCAGGCAGCCAACAACCCATGAGTTTGTGGCCGTTGGACCAGAGAACGTTCAAGCCCATTGCATTTGACGGCGCCACGATCATCTTCAACATCGAAGATGATAAGACTGTGGGACTTACGTTCATACAGGACGGCCACGAGATGGAATTAAAGCGTCTTTAGCCACAAAAAGGCGCAAAAAGCACAAAATCAGCTCATTAGCCTTCTCTAATCACACACCTTCAGCAATTCTGTTCAAGTAGTTCCGGACGGCGTTCAGCGAAGTGTCTGACGAGATGAACGCGATGTGGTTATCAGGCCTCAAAAAGACACTGAACTCTTTCTCAGTTTCAAAGATCTCGCTCACGCGCGAATCAAGCGGAATCAGGTGATAATCAACCAGGTCGCCAAACTCGTTGTCCCAATTGCCATGATCGCTATTCGTGAAAACGAGCAGGTGAAACTTCGGTTCTTTAAGCTTGTCGAAAATGCTCTTCCCCGCCACGAGGAAATAAGGCAGCCGATCGCCCGCCTTGACGTTGTCAGGTTCGTCATTCGTGTGTTCACTCAGCGTAGCATCGCGATAACCAACACCGATCTGCGAGATCAACGGAAATACTCGCTTACTCACGCTTTCGAGACTCGCCACAAAACCTGCGAGCGGTGGAAAAATCGTCGTGCGAATGAAGCTCAGCAACCAATGCGAACCCGCGGCGAGCTCAAACATGCGATCCGTGGATTCGAGCAGGCGCTTGGCATTTGCGAGTCGCTCTTCGTTGTATGTTTCCAACAAGCTTTCCGCCGCGACTCCTTTGATCACGAGCGCCAGCTTCCACGCCAGGTTGTACGCGTCCTGGATACCCGTGTTCATACCCTGCGCGCCGGCCGGGCTATGAATGTGCGCGGCATCTCCCGCCACAAAACATCTTCCTTCAGAAAACTTGTTCACGCGGCGCGAGTGGACCTTGTAAAGTGAAAACCACTTAACGTCGGAAATCTCGAGCGACAGTTGCGCTTTGTCTTTGATCTCTCGTTCGATCTCCTCGTATAAAACTTCGCCCTGCTCCTCGTTTTTGCTTTCCGGAAAAGTTCCCACGATGCGGTAACGATTCTCTCCTTTCATCGGAAAGAACGCCGTGAAAACCTCGCGCGCCAGACAAACGTGCAGCGCGTCGTGTGGCAACTCCCAATCGACGCGTGCATCCGCGACGTAGAACAGACGTTCGAAAGTGCTGCCTTCGAAAGTGAGTCCCAAAACATGTCTGACACGACTGCTCGCGCCATCGCAGCCGACCAGGTATTTGCCGGTGATCGTTTGAGTTTCACCTTCCGGTGTTTTTATTTGTGCCGTCACCCCTGTTGTGTCTTGCGTGAAACTCTCGAGCTCGGTCTTCCAGAGAACGTTTCGATTGTGACTCTGCACAAACCCATAAAGCAGTTCCTCATTTTTGCTCTGCTCCAGCATCAGCATGTATGGGAACTGACTGAGATCTTTGCCAAAATTCGAGAGATGCATTTCGCCGCGAACTTCCCCGCCTTCAACTAGCCTGACTCTGCCTGCAATCGTGCCGCGTTCAATAGCCGGCTGGGCCAGTCCGATTTGGTCGTAGATCTCGAGCGTTCGGGCTTGCACACCAATCGCTTTTGAAAACGGAGTGATGCCCTCGTTCTTTTCCACGACGACAAAGTCGATGCCATGCCTGATGAACTGGCAAGCGAGCGAAAGGCCCGTCGGCCCAGCGCCGATGATAATTACGTCTGTGTTGATCCTTTTCATGAATCAATAGCTCCCCGTCAAATGTCACCGACAAAATACGGGAAATCGGGTCCACCGTCATGGGTGGAAAGCTCGTGAAATGAAAATGGCGGAGGAGACTGGGAGAAGGCGGAGGAGACTACGGTCGCTCAGGCGGCTGTTCTACCTTCCTAAAAGCGAGCCGACAAGGAGCACAGCATACAAAGATTTCTTATGTGCTGTCTGTGCTTTTTGGTGGCTTAAGTTTTTGCTTCCTCGAGGTGGCCCGTTTTCCCACTCGTTCGAACTCAGTGATCAACTGAGCTTCCGCGAGCAAAGCGGTGCGAAAAGATCCGAGCACCTTCAGCAGCAGATCGAGTTTTCGCAAACTCTCACGCCGCGCACGGACCGTGCCGAGAAAAAACTCGAGTTGAATCCGCCGACGACAATCAGCAATCGTCAACATGCAGTGGCCCCACTTGTATTCACCACCGCGACTCGATTCAACTTCAGCCAGTATATAAGAGGTATGTCCGGTTGATACCGATGCGAGAAACATTCGTCGTCGAAAGAACTTGTTCATGTGAGGCTTTCCCATTGAATTAATTTGCCGCTCGCGTATAATACGCAGGCTCAACCTCCTTGTCAACGATATTAGTTAAACGTCGTCCTCATACAGGATGAGAAAGAGGAATAGGAATGGAACTGCTGGACCACGTCGCAGCGAAAATTAGAGATCTGCGCGTTAGCTACAACAGCGGTGAAGGACTCTCACAGGAATCACTCGCTGTTCAATTGAAAGTTGCACCAAATACGATCTCCCGTTGGGAGACAGGAACCTATCGTCCGGGCCTCAAAGACCTCGAACGTATTTCACGTTTCTTTGGCGTCTCCATGACGTCCTTCCTTCCAGATGAAATGGTTGACAAGGACGAAGATGAAAACCTCAAAGCGCTTTTGCGTACCGCCAGGCAGTTGCATCCTGCCGATCTTGAGGAATTGAAAAGGTACGCGGAGTTTCGGAGGGTGCGTGGCATCTACCAGGGGAAAAGTAAACCTCAGCCTGGTCGAAAAGGGGGAAAACATAAGTGAACACTCAAAACTATTACGAAGATCTTAAGCAGCTTGCGCGACAAGTGCGTGCAGAAAATGGATTGTCCTCACCACGCGTTCTCCCGGGTGACCTCATGAGGATTTATGCCAAGCACGGCATCGTGGTTGACGAATGGCCTTATAGATTCAGACATCTTAGAGGCGCCTTTATCAACGACGATCTCGGCGCGACGGTCATGCTCGCCAAAGGTCTGCCGCGAGATCCAATGGTTTTCACCATGGCCCATGAACTAAAACACTTCTTTCGCGATCGCGATCTCGGCATTTCTTATTGCGATCAATCCAACTTGAATAAGAGTGTGGAGATTGGAGCAGAGATCTTCGCGGCCGAGCTTCTCTTTCCGGACCGCGATTTTGTGGCCCATATGGGCATAATGGGCATTCGAAGAGATCAGTGTCTGCCTAAAACTCTCATCCGGCTGAAGCGCCAGACCGGAACAACACTGAGCTACGCCGGCCTCGCTATTAAGGCGGAAAGGTTAGGGTTTGCTCCCTCTCATTCTTTAACGACAATCAAAACCTGGCGCCGGCTGGAAGCAGTCTATGAAGAGGCACAACCGCAAAGAAAGTTTCGCAATGCTAGTGTCAGCGAGTTTGCTTAACACGTTGCGGCCGGCCGGCAGGGCTACCTCGTGTTGCGAGCGGTCGAAAAATAGGCGTGACCTGGCCGCGCACTTTCGCTTCTTTGAAGGGAACGGAGGTTGCCGGCGGAGACGGTGACTCGGCATGTGAGATTAGCCGAAGCATCTCGCCTCGTCGCTGAGCGTGACAACAATAAAATCTGTTTTTGAATTCGATGAGATAAATCGGCCGCTCGAACTCTGACCATGGGCCATCTGCGACCGTTCTGACTTTTTGATTCAACTGAAGCAGGCTGCCTGGTGGTAGTAGAGGCCACATCATCCGATCAGACAACCCTACAAGCACCAAAGGCCCGCGATCCCAATCGACGTCGATCATCAGCAGCAGTGGAATGTCCGCCCACGTGCTAAGAATGCGACGCGTCGCGCTCGCCGGATCCTGCAAAATTGTTGTCAACTCTCTCTTATCCATTTATGCCTTGCGCGAAAGTAATGACCTTAGCCAAAGGCCCACTTACGTCGCACTGAAGTCGCAGATTTTTCCCGGATCGTGGACGCAACCACGGAAAACAACAAAAACACGGGCGTTTCCGAAGAGTTGCCGCTTAATCAAATCTTTTGCATCCGAAGCAGCTTGTCCCTTATCCGGGAAAAATATTTGACAGACTTTCGACTCGGCACTTAATATCCGGCGCATTAACAGTTCGGAATGCGATCACAATATTCACCCGAGAAGAAGACAATGGTCGGAATGCGGTCTTACAAGATCGTCTACTAACATCAACCTTCTCTAAATTGAGTGAGCCGGATCGCATTCAGTTCCGCGGCGCGGATTGACGGAGCACCCAAACCGACGTCCGATTGCATTTCGCCCGTATCACCCCTTGGGCACACGACGTCTTCCCTTCCTCACTGTTACTCCGCGATGTGTAGGAACACTCGGTAATCGTTTAGGTACTTCGAGGTCATCGTCTACCAGCACGTCCAGGCACAAGCCGGCTAGATGTGCGTATTGCAATAAAACGATGAGCGGAGGCTCCCGTTGGCCCAGTTCGTAGTTTGAGATGTTGGTTCTTGAAAATTCTTCGTCGAGTCCCATCTGGCGGAGGATTTCATTCTGGGAAAGATCGAGACTCAAACGGATTTGCAGAAGCTTGTCAGCGAGACGACGCTGTTGGCGTCGGGGTTTTCTGCCCATTAGAAGAGATCTCCTAATAGGCGAAAGCTTTTAGAGGGATTGCTTTTGTCTGCAATTGCAGCTAGGCTGCGAGTCAGGCATCGCGTCACCACCGGGAGCGTACAGCTTCGAGGCTCCGTGGCGCGATTCGTCATTCGCGTTGTGAAGAGACTTGGCCCATGCGCCGTTGCGAAACGTTAGCAATGAATTCCAAAGAACGAGCGTGTTGAATTGACCACGAATTTGCGAGCGCATTCTAACATGTCACTGGCGATAACGATCAGGAGGGAGGATATGGCAGCTTCGCGGTGAGTTCATGAGGACTGGGATATCTCACGTGCGGCTTCTGAACCCCGCGGTTAATAAAGTGACCAATGGCCACGTGTCGATCCAATTGAGGATCGCGCGTTAAGTCCAGGGCTTTTGGTGGCTTCTATTAAACTGTGATTGTCATGGCCTGCGTCGCGCGCGTTTCTTTTGAGCGTGTGATAGTAGTGTTGTGTAAATTTCTCGCCGTATCTCTTTTTATTTCTTCATTTAGCCTCTATTTTTTCTTTCAGATCAGCCTCGCCAAAATAGTCACATAGACATCAACGCAGTTTCCTGAAACAGGAATGCGATTGGATGTGAAAAGGTAGAGTTCGACCTATACGGGGTTCGATCCGTAAAGCCCCGACGGGACTAATCCAGAAAGCCCAGAGACCAGATGCTGGATCAGCGCCGAGTGGCCGTACAACCAAACGAGAAGCGTGAACAGTTGTTCACCGAGCGGTATGAGTGTCTGCTCGCGTGGGCTATGCGCTTGACCAATCAGCAACGGGATGCTGCTGAAGATTTAGTGCAGGATGCCTTTGTGCAATGGGTGTTGGGGCGCACAAGGCTTGAAGAGATTGAAAACATCGAAGGATACCTGAGAAGAATGTTGCGCAACATGCACGTCTCACGAATGAGTCGCTCGGCGCAACACCTGCATGAATCGGCGCTCTCAGTTGCCGACTACGATTCGTTTCGGCTCGGCTGGACGGCAATTGAACCCCCGCGCCGCATGCAGGCCTCTGAAGAGCTTCATCAAATCTGTACCTATGCATGCTCACGGAAAGAATCTTCAAAAGCAGGTAGCGTCCTGATCCTGCGCTTCTTTCATAACTATTTTCCGAGCGAGATTGTCCGCATTCTAAACAGCTCGCGGAATTGTGTTGACCAATGGCAAAGGTTGGCACGTCGCGAAGCGAAGCTGTTCATGACCCGACAAGGCCGTTTGCGATTCATGAATGGCAACACTCCAGCAGAACGACATTCGGTCGCATACTTAAGATCAGATTGCGATCTGATATTCGACCTGCGCCGGCTGATTTTCAACTCACGTCATGGTGATTGTTTATCGCCGCAGGAGTTGAAGGAGATTTATGCAGACAACCGCGCGGATGCGCTCACGACTACGAAGTTGGCCCACATTGTTAGTTGTCACTCATGCCTCGATGCGGTGAATAGTTTACTGGGCCTGCCACTTTTGGCCCAACGTTACCAGGCTGAACCTTGCGAGCCTAAGAATCCACCGCCTGATGAAACGGGTGGTGGCGCGTCCGGTGGTGGATCGGCAGATCTGACGGCGAAGCTTGGACAGAAGCTGCGCGAAACACACGAGCACAAACCTCACGAACTGCGTATCGCGGTCAATGGTGTTCTCGTGAGCTCTTTTAAGGTGGGTTCAGAGTCGAGCGAATTAAATCTCAACCTGACGCCGAATGAGCCGGTTGAATTTGTCGAGGTTTGCAGCGAGCAGGGAGTGTTGCTGCTTTTCTTAAGCGTCAACGCAACAGGAAGTCAAAGCGATGAGTGGGCATCGATTGAACTGAGTGAAGCCCGCTCACTTGAAGCTTTCTTCAAAAATGATGATGGGGCAAGTCTTCACGTGATCTATAAAGATCCGCAACCCGAAGAGGCCCGGGCCAGTGAAGCGGCCTATATAAACAGTTTGTCCTCACCCCTTTTTGTCGTTCCTCGTCAGGACAAGTCGGATGAGCCGGAGTTGGTGGACCAGCGTGGGAGTCACGGTGTTCGCTCGCAGGTATTTCGGATCTTAAAAGCGATCGTCACGCGACCGAATAGTGCTGAAGAGACTCAGCTCAGTAAAACCGCATTACTAGGTTCTCTTAATAAAACATCTGACAAGATCCAGGAGATGCCGTTCCTCACCTTTTTGGGCCAACCAAACTACGGAGATCGCAAGCATTCGGTGCGGTATCTCGGTTTATTGATTTTGGTGGTTTCAGCGGCAGTGGTTGGTGGTTTCCTTTTCTTCAGAGCCAGCTTGTCGCCCTCGTTAACGGCCACGAGCCTGCTCGAAAGTGCCAATGATGCCGAGCAAATTGCTACGCGAGTGCCCGACCGGGTGAGGCACCGGATCGTCAACCTGGAGGAACGTCGCAGCGCCGAAGGAGCGATCGTTGCGCGACGAAAGGTCGAGATCTGGGAAAACCGTGTAAAGGGTGATCGGGCGCAAAGGCTATATGACGATTCAGATCGAATGATTGCGGGCGTCTGGCAAACGGCAGATGGTGCTCGCACTATTTATCATCATGGCTCGAAGCCGCAAACGCAGCTTCCAATGGCCACGGTCGATAATCTTCTAATCAACCTCGAGGACATCTGGCAACTGGAACCTTCGGCGCAAGCCTTTAGTGCACTGATCGCTGAACCAACTGTTGCTTACGTTGAAGAACGGTCCACCAGTTATGTGCTTCGTTATGAAAAGGGACGAACGATCGGAGCCAGTCATCTATTAAAAGCAACACTCACGTTGAGCAAGTCTGATCTTCATCCAATCGAGCAGGTCCTGCTCGTGCAGCGTGGCAATGAATTGCGCGAATACCGGTTCGTGGAGGCAAGCTTTGAACTCCTACCTGTCAAAGCTGTAGTCCCGGCTGCCTTCGAAATTGAACCGGAACTGACAGGAGGGGCCGGGGAAACTGGCGGGCCCGGAAGCTGGGCACTCCGGGACCTCACCTCTAGCCGTGTCCCTCCGTCGCCCAGCACGTCGACTCCACCTGTAGCCTCCGTAGAGTTGGAAGTCAACGTCTCATACTTGCTCAACGAGGCGAAGGCCGACCGGAATGAGCAAGTCGCCCTCACGCGCAGCGCAGGTGGGTCACTGCGCGTTGAGGGAATTGTTGATACGCAACAAAGAAAAGACGAATTCCTGCGAGCACTGGCGCCGGTTACTAATAACCCCGCAGTCAAGATCGAGATTCGCACCATCGATGAAACAGTTCAACGTCCGGTGCGTGCCGGTTCCGTCTCAGTTCAAGAGCCGGAAGAAACCAGCGCCACCATCGCTGCGGATGAACAGTTGCGCACATACTTCACGAAAAAAAATCCCGGTGTATCAACTGATGAGGCTATTCGATCTTACTCTTCGCGCATGGTCAATGGCGCCTACCGTGCGTTGTTTCACGCTATCGAGCTAAAGCGACTGGTAAATCGATTTGCGAATGTCAACATGCGCACCGTTGCTCCCGACGCACGTGCCAAGTGGCTCGCGATGCTGCACGAACATGCGGCTGCTTTCACGCGTGAGAATGACGTGCTACATCAGGAGATTGAACCGATATTTTTTCCAGGAACATCTTTGCAGGTTACCGAAGAGATTTCGCTTCAAAGTGATGCCGATCTCGCTCGCGCGGTAGAACGGCTTCACAAGTTGGCGCTTTCGAATAACGAAGGGATTCGTGCGGCGTTCACCATCTCTTCGCAGAGTTCTGCCGCAGCGGTCAAGTCGGCGGCGTTTTGGCAGTCAATTCAGAGAGCGGGAACTTTAGCGGCAAAAATCAAGCAGTATCAAACCACAAGTAATTAATTCTCTGCTCGTCCAGACACCTGAGAACTTTTTTGATAATTCTTTAAGGACTATTTTTAGTTTTAGTTCTATTTAGTAGTTGAGATCTACGTGCGGCAAAGACCTAGTGGCGTGGGCGATGATCTTCATTGCAGCGTACCAGGGCCGTGATGAAGAGCTAACGTTTAACTGACATGTCCGTCTTCGCCCGGCGGTGTGTCTTATAAACAGTAACAGGAGAACTCCCTATGCCCAGAATCCCGGAAGTCTGTCCGTGTGCCTTCTGTCCTCATGTCAACGCATTAGGCAGAACGTGGGCCACACCCCTTCAGTTTTTGTCCAGATGTATACCGGCTGCCAGAGCCGGTTTTTTTGCGTTCTTATTTTCTCTCCTATTCATACTTTTCATGCACTCATCATTCGTCGTGGTCCATGCACAGAGCGCAACGGCAACCCTCAGCGGCACGGTGACCGACCAGGCAGGCGCGGTAATACCGGGCGTAACCATCACCGTTATCAACATCACCCAGGGTTTTCAGCGAACTACCAAAACTAATGAAGAAGGCGCCTTTGTTGTCACCTTACTTTCTCCAGGCGGTTACGTAGTAAAGGCGGAATGTGAAGACTTCAGTCCTACCGAGATTAGAAATGTGATTTTAAATGTGAACGATCAAAAGGCAATCAAGTTGTATTTGAAGGTTGGCAATCTCAGCCAAACCGTTGAAATTGTTGACGCTGCGAGCCTTATTGATGATTCACCCGCAGTTAATAATGTGGTGGATCGTCAGTTCGTTGAGAACCTTCCGTTGAATGGGCGAAGCTTTCAGCCTCTGATTACAATGATTCCAGGCGTTGTTCTGACCCGAACAAACGGCAATAACCCCGGCCAATTTAGCGTTAATGGTCAGCGTACCAATGCAAATTACTTCACTGTGGATGGTGTGAGTGCCAATATTGGCATAAGACCCGCGAGTACTCTTAGTCAGAGCGCTGGTGGGGCGCAACCCGGTTTTAACGCATTTGGTGGCACGAATAATCTCGTTTCTGTTGATGCTCTTCAAGAGTTCAAAATTCTAACCTCCACTTATGCCCCGGAGTTTGGGCGCACGCCAGGTGCGCAAGTTTCCATTGTCACGCGCTCCGGCGGAAATGATTTTCACGGATCTCTGTTTGAGTATTTCCGCAATGACGCGCTGGATGCCAACGACTGGTTCGCTAATGCCAATCGGACCGGCAAACCACCACTTAAACAGAATAACTTTGGCGGAGTCTTCAGCGGTCCCGTTTTGCTGCCTCGTTTTGGTGAAGGGGGCAACCAACCAGGCTACAACGGACGGAATCGAACGTTCTTTTTTTTCTCCTATGAGGGACTGAGACAACGATTGCCTCAGGTGGCCATCAACGTCAGTGTTCCTTCGCTTAATTTGCGGCAAACTGCCCCGGCTTCACTGCAACCGCTATTGCGAGCGTTTCCACTTCCCACTGGACCAGAGAATCCCGCAACTCAGTTAGCGCAGCTGTCAGCCAGCTTTTCAAGCCCCGCTTCACTCGATGCGACAAGTTTACGTATTGATCATACATTCACTGATCGCGTGACTCTCTTCGGACGGTTCAACTATGCGCCCTCCGAGTCTGTTCAGCGCGGTGGTACTTTCACGTTAAGCACTCTCAACCCTACGAAGATCGACACGGAAACGCTGACTATAGGATCAGCCCAGATTTTTAATCCTCAGGTGAGTAATGAGATCCGGGGTAATTGGAGTAGAACAATTGCCGGGAGTTTTTTTTTCCAGGACGACTTCGGTGGTGCAGTACCACCTGCCGATAGCGCCTGGTTTCCGTCGTTTGCCTCACGCGAGAACGACCGTGTCGGCCTTACGCTCCTCTTCGGAACCTCCGCTGGAGTTACGGTCGGTAACTCTGCGACAAACGAGCAGCGTCAAATAAACATCGTCGATTCGCTATCTATTATCACTGGCGACCATCAGTTAAAGTTTGGCGTTGACTACCGTTGACTATCACCCGTATATGGACCACAGGCTTACTTTCAAAGCCTGTCCTTTAGCAACGCCGCCGCGGTGCGTACTGGTACAGTCTCTTCCTTAAGTATTATTGGGAATCAGGGAATAGAGCCGATCTACACAAACTTTTCCGCCTTCGCACAGGATACCTGGAAGGTCAACCGGCTCACATTCACGTATGGTCTGCGCTATGAAGTGAATCCTCCACCATCGGAGGCCACTGGTAAAGAGCCCTTCAACGTGCTCGGCCTTGACCATCCATTGACGGCCAGACTCGCACCAGCTGGTACACCACTCTATGCGACTACCTACAACAATTTTGCGCCACGAATCGGTGTTGCCTACCAGCTATCTCAAGGCCCTGGACGAGAAACCGTACTACGCGGAGGCTTTGGGATTTTTTATGATCTCGGCAATGGTCAGACAGCCCAGGGTTTCACCGGCGTTCCTTACTCGGGGTCCAGGACTCAAGCCAATGTGCCCTATCCTCTGAGCGCAGCAGCGGCGGCGCCGTTTTCCTTCAATTTAATTCCGCCGTTCGCCAGCGCTGTGCTGATCAGGGCCTTTGAGCCGAATCTCAAACTGCCACGCACATACCAGTGGAATCTGGCCCTCGAACGTTCACTCGGACTGAGTCAAACAGTCTCCGCGTCTTATGTCGCAGCGGCAGGCCGCCGACTTTTGAGGCAAATCCGGCTCGTGAATCCTGTTCCCACCCTCGGAAATGCTTTTGTAGATATCACTAACAACCAAGGTACCTCCGACTATCATGCCCTGCAACTCCAATACAATCGACGCTTTTCGCGGGGGCTGCAAGCACTGGCGTCTTACACCTGGTCTCACTCAATCGACAATGCATCCGATGAATTCTTCGACACGAACCTGGCTCGGGGGGCCTCCGATTTCGACATTCGACATGTGTTCAACGCGGGCATCACTTACGACCTCCCTACGCCTTCGATTGGCCGGGTTGGAGAGGCGATCCTACACAACTTTTCACTCGACGCCATTGTTATCGCAAGATCGGCAGCGCCGGTAAATGTGATCGCTCGCATGAGTCAGACGTTATTTGGGCAAACACAAAATATTCGACCCGATCTCATTTCCGGAGTTCCGCTTTACCTCAACGATAAGGCATTTCCAGGCGGTATGCGTTTCAATCCTGCAGCCTTCTCGCTGCCGGCCGTCGGCCGCCAAGGCACTTTGGGACGCAATGCGTTGCGCGGGTTTCCTCTTTCACAAGTTGATCTGTCGTTACGACGACAGTTGAATCTTACCGAACGTTTTAACCTGCAACTCCGAGCCGATCTGTTCAATGTTTTCAACCATCCTAATTTCGGAGATCCGGAGTTCGTTCCTGGGAATGATTTGCTTTTTTCAACCGTACTGCCAAATGGCACACCTGTACTGAATCCGAGTTTTGGACTTTCACGCTTCATGTTCGGTCGCTCTATCGGCAGATTTGGAGGTGGCTTTAGTCCGCTCTACCAAGTCGGTGGACCTCGATCAGTCCAATTATCATTCAAACTACAATTTTGATCACAATGCACGCGCAATCACTAATAGCCTTGTTAGCGATCTGCTCGGTGGGCGTCTCATCATCCGTCATTCTCTCGGTCCATTCGGAAAACAGAGTTTCAGCCACACCTGAACATTTCGAAACCAGTAAGGTGAGCCGCAGCAAGTTGCGAAAGCATGATCGCCTGCGTTTGGTTGAGGCACAGGGACAGGGTGAAAAAGAGCTCACCCTTTTAATCGCGTCCGTTGAAGGTGCTAATCGATCAGTTCTCCGGGTAGTCGCAAGCCTTGGCGGCTCCGTACAGTACCGAGATGATGATGTGAGTTACCTGCGCGTGAAGGTGCCCACCGAGAATGTAGAGAAACTGGGTCGCAGCCCCGATATTCAATCGCTCAACATCATCATCAATGGAATGATGGACTACTTAAATAGCCCACCCCCTGAACCGTCGCCTGGCATTGCAATCTCAAACCGGATCCCACCACCCGGCCGTAACACTCCCGCGGAAAACCCATATCTCCCAAGTCGAGATATCGGATCACCACAATTCAGCGCTCAACATCCCACCTTCGATGGCCGAGGTGCAACCATTGCAATTGTAGATGGTTCAATCGATCTCCTTAGCCCCGAGTTACAAACCGCCAAAACACTCGATGGGCGGCCAACACGCAAGATCGCGAACGTACTCACAGCCGAGCGAGATGCTCTTGTTCCCGACTACGAAAACAGCCGTATTTCAGGCTACGTAGCCATCAATATGGGAAAAGAGGTGATGGCTTATGATGGTAAGTTAACTCACGAAGGCGTGACGTATGCCGTTCCGGCCCAGATCACATTTCGTTTAGGTTTTTTGAATGAGCGCATGAACAACGCGAAAGACGATCTCAATCGTGACGGTAACCCGGAAAACAGCAGCAATTTATTTGCGGTCCTCTGGCATGAAAAGACGAACACTGTTTGGGTTGACACAAATCAGGACCACAGCTTCATCAATGAGAAGCGAATGACCGATTATCACGTCAACAATGATGTTGGGATCTTTGGCAAAGATGATCCAGCTACGGCGATTCGCGAGACGGTGGGTTTTACAGTACAGACCGACGCCACGCATAAAGTTGTCTACGTCATGCCTGGTTATTCAAGCCATGGAACGGGCGTGGCAGGTGTGGCAGCCGGCAAAAATTTTTTTGGCGGGCTGATAAACGGGGTAGCTCCAGAAGCGCAAATTATCTCTGTGCCCTTTGGGGGACAAAAAGTCTTGCCATCGGAAGTCGAATCAATAATTCTGGCGGTCAAGCATCCACAGGTTGATGTCGTTTCGGTACAAATCAGCTTTGTAGTGCCGTTAAACGATGGCCGTTCAACTCTCAGCATTATTTGCAACCGTCTCATCGAGAAGTACAAGAAGCTCATTTTTTTTTCGTCTGGGAATTCTTCGGGAGCGCTCAACTTTATTAATGAAGGCGCTACGGCCAGCAAAGCAATTGCTGTTGGTTCCTACATCCATCGGGAAACCGCTCGAGTGAATTATGGGATCGCGACCGATCAAGAGCACAACCTTGATGCGTTCACCGGGCACGGACCCGCCAAGAATGGCACCTTCAAGCCCAACATCCTCGCTCCCACTGTGTCGCTCACAACATGGCCAGGTTTTCTCCCGAGTCAAACGTACGGAGGTACCTACGAACTTCCTCCAGGTTACGGTGTCGGAGGCGGAACTTCGACCTCGACCCCGATCGCGGCTGGCGCTGCGGCCCTCTTGATCAGTGCTGCTAAACAAAACGGAGTAAAGTACGATGCCGATCGGCTTCGATGGGCCATAATGTCCAGCGCTCGCTACCTCCAGAATTACAAAGCCCACGAACAGGGCGCTGGCTGTTTCCAGGTCGGCGCCGCCTGGGAAGCACTCAAGAACGCGCCCGACATTATCGAGATCGTCAGCCGAGCGCCCGTACTCGCAGCCCTCAGCCAATATCTTGACGAACCCAATCGAGGCGTCGGTATTTTCGAGCGTGAAGGCTGGTCGTTAGGCCAATCGGGCCAACGATCAATCGTCCTTACCCGAATTTCAGGTGAGTCGAAGCCAATGACCTTCCGCGCGCGCTGGCTGGGTAACGATGGGATCTTCAGCAGTCCATCCGCTCTTACTCTGCCGCTGAACAGTCCAGTGACAATACCGATTGCCGTGAATGCAAAGTCCCCTGGTGTTCATAGTGCGATTTTCAACCTGGACATACCCGGCGGCTCAAGCGCGATTTACCAGATTATGAACACGATCGTAGTTGCGCATCAGTTCGTTGCTCGTTCAGGATTCATCGTGACGGAGAAGGCACAGGCAGACTGGATGAGGGAATCCTCCTGCTATCTAAACGTGCCGGCTGGCACTAGGGCGCTGAAGCTGGACGTGAAGATTGCTCAGGGAAATGTGATGCCGTACCTGCTACGTCCTTCGGGCGCGTTCTATTGGCCGCTGCCCCTGAAGCCTATGCGTCCCACTGACTATCAAGAAGCAGGGACGTGGAGTCGTATCATCTCTCGGCCTGATGTAGGCGTTTGGCAGCTGGTTGTGGCAAACAAGAACCTTAGCGAGAAGGCGCGCCTCGCATCACCAACTCGTGCGATCGTGGAAATCAGCGCAACGATCCTGACCGCAACAGCCATTCAAACAGCGAGACCTCTCGAGTTGCTGAGTACTGACGCCAACTATACCCGGAGCGTTAGCTTTACCAATCAGCTTGGTTCTTTCCTCGGTGGTGTTGCAGATCTACCTCTCGGCAGCGCCTTTAGTGAAACGAGAACGATTGACGCAAACCGTCCTCTCCAAATTTTTGAACTCAGCATACCGCCAGGTACTCGGACTCTCAATGCACGCATTGACGGTGCGAACGATACCTTGGCCGATTTGGACCTGTACCTTTTTGATTGCACAAAGGGTACGTGCAAACTTAAGGATTTCAGCACGAACGATCGCGCAGCCGAGGAAGTCTACGTACAAGATCCTGCGGCAGGAAAGTGGAAGGTTTTTGTAGATCCATTTTCAGGCGAGAGCAAAATTAAATTTATCTACTTCGATTTTTTTGCTCATCCAGCGTTTGGTGTTCTGAAATCGACTGGAAAATCGTCATACCACCTGAGCGGAACGACGTGGACAGAACGGATTAGCGTGACAGTCGATGCGACGCCTACAGGGTCCCGGTATTTGGCTGGGTTCATAGCCGTTATGGCTCAGCCAGAGACGAAGCAAGATCATGACACGACGACTGCTACGGCTCAAAATTCTATTAATTTGGCAACCGCTCCTTTGGGTGTCACTAAAATAACTGTCAGGAAGATTGAAAAGGCAGCACGTGCTTCCATTAGTAGCCGTGAGTAACACCAGAGATCGTTCATGACATAAGGGTAGCCTGGGATGGACCACACCCCAGGCTACGCCGCAACCGCGTGTTTCAGGCTCCTTATTCAGAGCTGTAAACTGCGGTGCCCTGAAAAGCCTTAGTAGGCTCTATTGATCCCTCAACGTCAAGCGGGTTCTCGACCACTTGGATGAGTTCTTCCGCAAATCCCATCTCGACCACTTCTGGTGAGCTGTAAACTGCGGCCCCCGCAAAGGACCTGGTAGGCTCGATCGATCCCTCGAGGTCAACCGGGTTCTCGACAAGCTGGATGAGTTCTTCCGCAAGTCCCATCTCGACCACTTCTGGTGAGCTGTAAACTGCGGCGCCCGGGTATGTCCTTGTAGGCTCGATCGATTTCTCAAGATCCATCGGGTCCTCAAACAATTGGATAAGCTCTTTCGCAAGGCCCATCTCTACTACTTCTGGTTCATGATAGTTCATCGTATTCTCCTTTCCTGTCTTCTGAAATTACCCCACCTAAGAGCACGGGGCAGAAATTGAAACGTCGCAAGCGGGTGTGTTAATCGATGCGTATCGATCAACACCTCCTGATGTAAAAACCATTTGGCGCGCACTGCTCGACGACTTCGGAAAGTGGCACTCAAGGGATCGCAACCAGATCTCAAGAGCAATCGTCTGCAATAAAGTGCTGATATCGTATGTTTTGCCATGCCTCGCTAAGTTGACCGCGGTGATCAGCGCTTCCTGGTTGACGTATCCCCTGCTACAGACACGAGCGTTCATCAGCATTGGCCTGAGCACGTGCCACTCCTTATCCAAGCCGCGACAGAAAGCTTCACCAACTACTCCTTTACTTCTCCGTTGCAGAATTTTGTTTGGCACCAGGTCCTTCAACGCACGGCGCATCAATGATCTCGTTTCACCCGGTCGCAGTTTCTGCTCAAAGGGAATGGCCATCAAAAACTCAACCAGGGGCCGATGCAAGAATGGGTAAGTCCTCTCGAAGGCCGCGTGCTCCCAGTAGTTGCCGGACGCAATGCTTGAAATAATGAAAAAGATTCTGCTTGCTTGCATTCGACTACTAGGCAAGCGATATCCGAGTGGGTCTTTCGGGAGCAGCAGGCGCTGCCGCAGGTTAGTTTTCTCAACAAAGTTGGTTTCGAGCCAGGGTGCAGGTGTCATGTCAGACTGCCGGCAGCCGCTTAACGACTCTGGTAATAATGGACACACCGCGTCGCGCCACAGGAGCTGCCAGTACGGCCGCTCCAAGAGATGGCTCCAGATCTGTAATTGCTTATGCAGGAGCAGCGGCCGGCGTTGAAAGGCCAGATCAGCAAGCTCAGGTGAGGCAGTCGGAATGCTCCACAATACCTGATCGCCGCCGAGGCCATTGAGCAAAACTCGAGCCCTATGATTGGCCATTAATTGAAAAAGTCGCTCATGACTTCCAGCGACACAGAGACTTGTGGTGGGTTTTGAGATAAACGATGCTTCTGGTGATGCGAAGCGTACCCAGTGTCCCTGACCGCGAAAGAGATGTCCCGTCTTACCCCGGCTCGCTGCTAGTACGCTGAGAAACTTTCGGTCATAGGAGGTAGCAGCCTCGTCTTCAAGATAAGAAACGGAATCGAGCCGTGCTCCAGGAGCTTCCCCTTTTTCTATAATGTTGTCCGCGATGCAAGCGATGGAGGATGAGTCCAGACCCCCGCTCAATTCCAACCAAACGGGCCCAGTGGCCCTGAGGCGGCAACGAACGGCTTCCCGAAATAGCTGCCGAAAGTGCTCCTCATATTCAGCATCGCTCTGATAACGAACTTCACTGGTGCGATTCGGTTTCCAAAATCGCTCTGTCCTAATCGCGAGTGAAGTGCCTAATGTAACTAAATGTCCGGGCTCTACGGCGAAGATGTTCTTGTAGGGTGAGCGCCACGTCTCTGAATGAAGCGCCAAAAAGCCCGCTACGTATTCATCGTCGACTTCAGGATCGATTGCAGCCACGCGGAGTAACGCCTCGAGAGTGGAAGACCATATGAATCGAACTGAGTTCCCAGAATAATAAAGGGTTCGGCTTCCGAATGGATCACGGGCCAGGAGCAGCCGTTGCGAGAAGGGATCCCATAGCGATAGTACAAAGTCGCCAATGATCCGGTTGAGAAAATCATTTCCCCATTTGAGGTAAGCTGTTAAGACAATTGAGGCATCCGTAGCACTTTTGTTCGAGCTTTCGGACAAACAGGCAAGTAAGTCATCGCGGTTATCCAAACGGCCGTCCCACGCCAATATGTGCCCAGCAGGGGAAACGACAGGTTGGAATTCCCGCTGCGAATCCTCATTTATATGGAATGCTCGGTGCACCATTCCGATCGATCCTTGATGCACCTCGTTTCCACCATCTGGACCACGACTGATTAACGCAGTGCTTAGAGTAGCCAGTGCCTGCCTATCAATCAGTGAAGCTGTAGGGTTAAAGATGCCGCCTATTCCGCTCATGGTCTTTTAACCTTTCGCTTTGCAGTTTGAGTTCAATGGCCGTAGCTGCGGTGATTTCGATCTCAGCAACGACTAACTACTTGAAAGAAGTTTTGCGCATTTTCATCGTCGTTAACGACCTTCCCTTCCAGTTCTACCCAAGCGTGTCCATAGAAGGGCATTTTGTGCACTCCAATCACCATTTCGCCTTTTATTCCGTAACTCCGCAGCAACCAGGTGAGTATTACTGAACGTTGCAGACAAAGGGATTGCTTTGGATACCAAGAGCAAGCTTGATTCGCTGCTGAACAAAGGTGAGAAACGAGTTGAGGTTCAACGCTAGCCTTGTTTCTTAAAGGCCACTCTTTGACAGCCTGATGCAGCGCACTGAAACCAGCCAACTTGAGAATTGCGTCCGCAGTTATTAGCAGCAAAAACGCCGTGGTAGTCTTGGCCCTAAGGATCAAGGGCAGCCTCAGAGTAATGCCAACGCTGCGCGCCAGAACGCGACCGAGTCAACAGCGTAACGACCAGGCATACGTACCAACTTTGCTTTGCCGGTTTTGCAGAACACCTTTATTAACGAGCTGATGCAGCAGGCTATCGACTGTCGATTCTAGCCGAGTGGGATCTTTGCAATTAAAATCAGAACTCACCGCATCCAGAAATTCGCGCCGTGTCAGGCACCCGTCCAAAAACTTGGCAAACATCAAGGCTCCCGTATCATTCAGGCTAAGAACCGTGCCACGCTCGATGTTAAGCACGATGCAACCCTCTTTGGTTACAGGCGAGAAACAAATTCCAGGGGCAAGTTGCAAACTGCTCGAATCTGTTATCGAAAGTAAAGCTGATGCCACGTCCGTTCACCTCACTCACAAGATTAGGACCATGTAAATTGACGCAGATCGGGAAACGTACCTGAGTACTTAGCGAGTCAATGTGCCCGCCGTACCCGTGCGATCGACAATGCCTCAAGCACACCTGACAATGATCACGTCGTATCCGCATGCATCACATGCGGACTCGCAGTCGTTTGATTTAGAGGTTGAGCTTGGGGGAAGCCGTGCCGCTAGTCTCGTTGGATTGAGATATTTCGTTCGAGGGTAACTCTACGCTCACTGTGAGCAGCAGTGAGGAGAGAAAATTTTTCTGCATGGAATTGAAAGCACGGTGCTGTGCTGCTTTTTTTTCAGGCGATTGTTGAACTGCAGTGACGATCGGAATCTCGAATTGTGCTTTCCAGAGCGAGCAAAATCAGAGCTGGCTAATATTAGTGCCGGTCTCATCGCTCATCCGCCCATAGTTCAATTGGACCACGCGGTTGGCCCAACGAATGGGGTAGGGCCGGTGGGAAATAATGATTGTCGTTACATCCTGCAAATGATTATGCAGGCCTCTGAGCAACCGTTGTTCTGTAGGTTCGTCCAGGGCGGACGTGCATTCATCAAGAATAAGAACCTTGGGATGTTGCAGCAGCGCGCGCGCCAAGGCCACCCGTTGGCGTTCACCTCCGGAAAGTCGATTGCCACGCGGTCCGAGGGATTCGTCTAAACCGTTGGGCAATCTGCGTATCAGGGTTTCCAACTGTGCCAGTTTCGCAACTCTATCGAGTTCTTCCTGAGTTGCCTGCGGGTTTCCATAAAGCAAATTCTCACGCAGCGTTACATCGAACAACACAGGTTCCTGCGGGACAAAAATTATTGACGATCTCAAACTCTTTAGTTGGATGTCGCGAACATCCATTCCATCGACCAACACTGTGCCTGCTCGAGCGTCATAAAGGCGGGCCACCAGCCTTGCAATCGTACTCTTGCCATTACCACTAGTACCGGCGAGGGCCACTCGTTCCCCAGGATTCACACGTAAGCTAATCGTGTTGAGCACTGGCCGATCCGGGTGATAACTAAAAGAAACTTCCTTGAGTTCGATTGCTCCTGAGGTGCTAAGCTCCAGTGCCATAGCGTCAGGACGATCCCGCAGAATCGCATCGGCTTCCGTGATCTCCATTAGCCGGCGTACGCTTGCGCCGGCGCGCTGGAGCTTCGAATAAATGTCCACCACCCCGTAAAGCGGAATGAAGAGTTGCAATGTGTATCCATAGAAAGCAACCAAGCCGCCCGCCGTCAACGTTCCGACAATCACCTGATAGCCTCCATAACAAAGGACGCTCGCCATGCCCATCACTATAATTAAATAAAGCAAAGAACTGAAAAACAGCTCGGTAAATCGCCGCTTGATCTGTGCCCTAACAGCGCGCCCCGAGAGACGCGCGAAGCGACGAGCTTCCCTCTGTTCGCATGAGAGTAGCTGCACTTGCACAATCGCGGAGAGATGTTCTTCCAAAAATTCGATCATCTTTCCGGATTGCTCTTGCACTGAGTCAGACGCTTGACGCAAACGATTATGATAGCGTCGCCGCACGATGATAAAGACGGGTATCAGTGGCAAGACGATCGCAGTTAACCGGTAATTCAGCACGAGCATGGTTGTCATGACGAGACAAAAGACTGTCACCATGCGAAGCGCGCTCGGAACCACTTCACCGCTCAAAGTTCCGACCTGGTCCACATCGATTTGCAGACGATGCAAAGTGTCGCCAAGAGGTCTGTTGTCGTGATACTCGGCAGAGAGGCGTTGAAGGTGACGGAGCAGATTCAGCCTCGATCGGAAAGTCATCTTCTGCACCGCGCGAAAGTTCAGCATCCCGGCCAGGCTGTCACATCCGAGCCGGCCCATGTACGTGAAGAAAAACGCGGCAGCAACAAGCGGCAGCCAGCTCACGCGCCGGTTGGGAATAACCTCGTCAATAAGAAATCTCACAATAAGTGGGTCGAGAAGAACTAACGTGCTGGCAATAACAATGCACAAGTAACTGCCAAGATGCAGACGCAGAAAAGGTTTGACTTGTGAAGCGAGCCATCGAAGTTCACGATACTGATTCATTCGCATGATAGACCCAAACGGGATATTCACCTGCTCGAGATCTTTTTTGCCGCCATTGTTTGAATCTTTCGCAGCTCTGCTGAGTCCGACTCGAGATCGATACAGTATGTGCTGTAGCTAATAACGCGACCCACGATCTCCGCTTCTCTCGGATACGTGAACCGCCGCACGCTCGCGGGCGATGAATGATGTGGAATGACTAGCAACTGATTACCTTGAAGTTCACACCACCCGCAGGCATATGCCCCTCGCAGCTCGATGAAAAAAATCGGTCGTTCGTACTCGTTGTGCCACGCAACTGGATTGAGCTTGTTTTGGTTTGTATCGATCTGCAAAAGCGCAGCCGGCCGGATCATCGGGTACATCGTAAACTCAGCCAGACCGAGACGCGCGCAAACGATGCCCCTCGTGCGGTCGTGCAATTCCGGCATCAAGGTGGTCGCTGGCGGAGCACATTGATTAGAAATCCCGGCCAGTGCTCCACCATGACCGTTGTTGTTTTCTGAAACTAATTGCGTGAGGTATGGATCGGCGATAGATTCATATTTTTCTTTGTCGTCTACATCGACGTTGTACCAACGAACAAGGTCCAGGAAATTAGCGTGATAGATCACGCTCAAGCTGAAGAGCTTACAAATACTTGGTTCCGAAAATCCGTTTTCGAGTTGGGCCACCCACCCATTTGAAATACAGAATCGTTTATCTCCCTTGGCGTCCGCAATGCGTCGGCTTGCCTGTTCGACTTCGCGAACGGTGATGTTGCGCTTATTGCGAAGAGCCTTGAGCTGCTGACCGGCCGGCACAGTAATCCTCGCGAATGATCTGCGGAGGTACTATGGGCGATGGTTCCCTTCTCCAGATCTTTTCAGAATAAAGCTTAATCGAAGGTGGTGGGTTTGGACCTTCGATCCAGCGTGCTGTTGCGGGCTCGGTTTAGGATCGGGAGTGTGAATTACCCTGTGCTTGGAAGCGCGCAATGTACCTGTGTATAGCAGTAACGAAGTAGCAGAATCTTGTGCTTCCCTGATACCGGACAAAAGCGTGAGTTAAAACGTCGTGTTTTTATGCACTTTCATAAAATTGAATGCGTAAACGGCTAAAGCTTATTTGGTCAGCGATAAATCATCTTTAGGCTGAAAGCTAGCCTCGTCGCGAACTCATTCTTTTAAGCAATTGAAGCAGCAGCAGTTACAGCCGAAGGAATTGGCCGCATTTGTCCGCGATGCCGGACAAAGCCACGAAAAGGCACAAAGCACAAGAGAGGCTTTATGGACGCGACGTATAGAGCACACCGACAACCTGACCAATAATATCTACTTCATCCAGCTGAAACTCTTCCCTAACACTTCCGGATGCCGGATGGGGTATAAGCAAAATCTTCTCGTCCGGAAGGAGTTCCACGTACACACACGTTAGACCATTCGGTGTCAAAACATAAAACAACTCGCGCTCGTGAAAGCTTACGTTACCCGCCGGATGCACCTTGTTAAAAAGCTTGTTCACGAGCAACCGGCTACCTGGAGGAGCGATTGGCGAAGCATTGGCATCTGCGTCACCGACAACAACGTAACAGAGGTGAGGCGGATAGACTGCGCTAAGATATTCAACTTCTATGCTGGCCCATCGCTTAACTGATGCGTCGAAAAACTGCGTCTCATTGAGATTGGCATCGTCACGCAAGAACGGTATCTTTACTTTTCGCTGCCTTGTCACCGCGTCAAACGGTACTTCGTGAGTACGCGCACGATTCATCTCGAGTTGTTCTGCAAAACGACGCTCTGGCTGCAACCCGATAACCGCATCCATGTCAGCTTGAGACAGATTCAAAATCATTCGGAGACTGTCGAGCTTTGCCGTTCCCGGCTGGCGAATACTTCCACTAATAATGTTGCCGAGCGTCGACTTTCCGATGCGCATATCAGGATTGTTATTCACGCTGGCCAGACGTTCACTTTCAGAAACGACATCTTTGTAACTGAGCGCGAGCAGCTTCATGGCACCCACTATCAAGTTACCGAGCGGTGCTGTGGTCTGCCGCGGAGGTTGACCACGCCTGGATTCGCTCGAGCCGAGCCGGCGTCTTTCACGACCACCCGCGACGTCTTTCTTCGATGTGCCAGTGTTGCCCTTCAACGCCTCATCCAGCAGTGAACGAACCTGGGCCGGATCGATCGGCTTTGTTACATACCCGTATGCGTGCCGCACGCCGGCCTCGAACGCATCTTTGTGCGCGCCAAGTCCGCTGATGATGATGATCACCAACTCCGGCGATCTTTTTTTCAATTGGTCCAATACAGAAATGCCGGATCCATCGGGAAGCTTTACGTCCAACAACACTGCGCTTGGTCGTTGGCGATCGACTATGGTCAGTGTTTCAGCAAGCGTTGACGCTTCGAGCGCACGATAGCCCCAGGCACCCACCGCCTCCGCTAGCGTCCCACGAAACGTCTCATCGTCATCGACTACGAGCACCGTTGATTGTGAAGAATCAGCCTCGATGGCCCTCATTTTGGATTCTCGATGAGGTGTTGTAAGGGCAAGGCAAGAACAAACTTCGAGCCGCGACCGATCCTGGTTGTGAATGTGATGCG
This sequence comes from uncultured Acidobacteriota bacterium, assembly GCA_963826255.1. GTDB lineage: Bacteria > Acidobacteriota > Blastocatellia > Pyrinomonadales > Pyrinomonadaceae > PSRF01. The sequence goes on along the minus strand of CAWGWK010000002.1, from coordinate 480,212 downwards.
ACCATGATAGGCAGCAGCAGTCTGTAGCGCAGCCGCAAGCCCAAGACCGGTTCCTGCGGATTTGGTTGTGAAGCGGGGCTCGAAGACTTTGCGGCGAATCTCGAGAGGAATGCCGCATCCCGTGTCAGTTACTTCAATCGTGGCTTCTCCATCGCCATTGGTCCCACGACAGCGCAGGCACACCGTGACTCGACCGTTTCCCTCGATTGACTCAATCGCATTCAGGACCAGATTCAAAACCGCGTCCTCAATGCGGGCCGGATCCAAAGACATAACGATCGGTCCACTCGTTTTATCTATGAATTCAATGGAAATCCGATGACCCCGACCGCTAATCGACTTTACTTGATGCGCGGCGAGCAAAACGACGTGAGTAATGAGATCGTTCAGCGAGCACTGCTTTACATTAGATACCCGTGCCTGTGAGACATTGAGCAACTCTCGCATACGTGCATCGATCTTTTGCACCTCATAACGCACGGCTTCCATCCATACCCGTTCTTGCGTGGTGAGTTGACGACGCTCCAGGAACGCCTCGGCCACGCCTTTGATACTCGCTAAAGAATTTCTGACTTCGTGAGCTAAGCCCGCAGTCCAATCGCGATCTTCCGGCGCGAGTTGTTCGGTGATGTCGCCGAACACACGCCGGCTACTCGCAATTACCGCCTCAATACTATCTTCGACAGCTTGGCCCATACTGCTGACGATAGGCGGACGGCAATGGCTCGGATGCATAAACTACATCGCGGACAGTCCGGGGCGAACCGCACTCTTAAGTTCAATTGATCTACGGCTGGGAGTCGTACTTTGCGCGGGAGTCTTTTTAGGAGGAGTGAATCTTACACTATGAGTGTCCCTTTTGAGAATAAAAATACGCGTTACAAGCAGCAGCTTAGATTCAAAAATTCTTGCATGCTAAGAGCAGCCTGAAAGGCTGAAGTTCTGAACCTCGAACTCTGGAGGTTGTATGTTCCGGCCACTCTATTTCTCGCACTTCTCGATCGTTGTCCTTGTCCTTCTTAGTGTGGTGAACGCGGGAGCCCAACCTTTAGCTCACCGCGAACTCACAACCGTTTCCCTCGAGCTTGGCAAGCCACTTGAACGTTCGATCGCGCCAGAGGAAACGCACTCGTACACCCTCAATCTTTCGTCCGGTCAATATGCACACGTACTGGTGGAGCAACGGCGCGTCAACGTCCTGGTTGTTATTTATGGACCTGATGGCGCCAAGCTCGTGCAAGTGGATAGTCCAAACTACAACCACGGCGTCGAGCCGGTCTCACTAGTGGTTGACACGTCAGGTCTCTATCGATTGGAAGTGAAATCCCAGTTGACGAACGCGACTGGCCGATACGAAGTGCAGCTTGATGAGGTACGCCTAGCCGCACAACAAGACCGGAATCGCTTCGCTGCACAAATACTATGCGAGGCGGCCAGGGCTCTGCGTAGTCAGAAAACGCAAGAATCGTTTCAGCAAGCCGCCGACAAATTTCAAGCAGCGCTCTCAGTGTGGCGCACAGCCGGCGATAAGTTGATGGAAGCTTACACGCTTCATGAAATTGGGATAATTTACGGCGATATTGGTCAGTATCAAACCGCACTCGACGCTCATGCGAAAGCGCGCATTTTATATCGGGACTTGAAGCTCCCCAGGGACGAAGCCCGTGCTCTTACCAACACAGCATGGATATACGGCGAACTCGGCGACAATCAGAAGTCTCTCGAGACGTACGATCGAGTTGCGGAGATTTACCATGCGATAGGCAACGTTGATCCCGTACTGTTGAGCAACATTGGGTCAAGTTATGCAAAACTCGGAGATTACCGGCGCGCTCTTGATATTCACCTGCGAGTGCTGGAGATGCGACGCGCCTCCGGCGACGCTCAGGAAATTACACTCAGCAACATCGGGAATTGCTACGATCGTCTTGGAGAAAAATCGAAGGCGATCGACTTTTATAGCAAGGCGTTGGAGCTGATGCGAAAAGCCGGCGATCACTTTTACACTGCGACCACACTGACTCACATTGGCGTCTTCTATCGAGGCTCAGGCGAGCATGAGAAAGCGCTTAACTATCTCAATGAGGCGCTGATGCTTCGCAAAACTATTGGGGATCAAAAAGGCATAGCTACAACGCTTTTTCAGATTGCTCGTCTGGAACGCGACCGTGGAAACCTGGTCGAGGCACGCAAACGCATCGAAGAGTCGCTCGCTTTAGTTGAATGGCTACGAACCAAGGTTGCGAGCCAACAGTTGCGCGCGTCCTTCTTTGCTTCGGTGCAACAACATCGCGAGTTCTACATCGACTTATTGATGCGCTTGCACAAGCAGGACCCTTCACAACAACTCGACCGTGCTGCTTTTAACGCAAGCGAAACAGGACGTGCGCGCTCGTTGCTTGAACTACTGACGGAAGCGAATAACGGAATCCAGCATGGCGTGGATCCTGTGCTGCTGGAACGTAAGCGCCGGCTGGGCCAGTTGATCGCCGATAAGGCCGCCAGCCAAATGCGTTTGCTCAGTGGAGAGCATACCGAAGAGCAGGCCGCGGCTGCCGTTAAAGAAATCGCAGCATTGACAGCCGAATACGAGCAGGTTGAGGCGCGAATTCGCCATACGAGTCCTCAATATGCAGCGCTCATTCAACCCGTGCCGCTCGGCGTTGAGGAAACCCAACAGCGCGTTCTGGATGCCGATACGTTGCTGCTCCAGTACTCACTCGGCGAGGAGAGGAGTTTTCTTTGGGCAGTTACGCCTGACTCGCTCAAAACTTATGAGCTCCCGAACTGCGCAATTATCGAACCTTTGGTACGCCGCGTTTACGATCTGCTGACTGCGCGTAATCAAAGAGTTTTGAACGAGACTCTCGAGCAGCGCCGTCAGCGTTTGGAACTTGCAGATGCGGAGTATTCAAAGGCCGCCGCAAATCTGAGTCAGGTGTTGTTGGGACCAGCCGCTGCTGAACTAAAGAATAAGCGGTTGCTAATCGTGAGCGATGGTGTGTTGCAGTATGTTCCGTTTGCAGGATTGCCAGATCCAACAGACTCACCTCCTTTGAGTGTCAATCACGAGATCGTTACAGCGCCTTCGACATCAGTCGTCGCTTTGTTGCGACAGGAAACGGCTAACCGCAAAGCAGCCACAAAGACTCTCGCGGTGTTTGCCGATCCGGTTTTTTCAACCAACGATCCTCGCATTGCTGTGGCGCGGCTCGCTCACGCCACGCCTGATGAGAAAACAGACGTAGCACGATCAGCTTCGGAATCGGGCCTGGGAGATCTGCGAAGATTGCGTTTCAGTCGTCAGGAGGCAGACGAGATCGCACGTTTTGCGAATGACGAGTTGAAACTGGAAGCGGTGGACTTCAAAGCCAGCCGCACGCTCGCAACCAGTGGAGAGCTGGGCCAATATCGCATCGTTCACTTCGCTACACATGGTCTAATCAACAACCAGCATCCTGAACTCTCGGGAATTGTTCTGTCGCTTGTGGATGAGAAAGGCCGTCAACAAAACGGCTTTTTGCGACTCTACGATCTCTACAACTTGAAACTTTCAGCGGAGCTCGTCGTGTTGAGCGCTTGCCAGACTGCCCTCGGCAAACAGATCAAAGGAGAAGGTCTTGTTGGACTAACGCGCGGATTCATGTACGCCGGCGCGCCTCGCGTGGTTGCGAGTCTCTGGCAAATCGACGATCGTGCTTCAGCAGAGTTTATGAAACGTTTCTACCAGGGCCTGCTTGGACAGAAGCTTCGACCCGCCGCCGCACTGAGAGCGGCCCAAGTCTCGATGCAGAACGACAAACGATGGCACGCTCCTCATTACTGGGCCGCGTTCACCCTGCAGGGCGAATGGAAGTAACACAACAAAGACCCACAAAGAGCACTTGAGCGCGGATCCTTATCTTGTGCTTTTTGTGCCTCTTTGTGGCGATCTGTCTGGCACCCCATTTGCGGCTACTCGGCTAACAAGAAGTTTGTGGCTTGGAACAGAACAGAGGACAGGAGTCTGTGTGATGCTCGATCAGGAAGTTGACGACAAAGGAACCGATCAGGAAGAGGCGAAAACCATCCTGACGACGTTACGCGATCAAGGCTTTGACGCCGACAACGAAAAGCTGGCGGTCGCGCTCGGCAGAACGATTGATCAGGTTGAGGCAATGATTAGCGGCGCCGAGACTATTGACGATGATGTGGTTATGAAGGCCAGAGGAATCGCCATACACCGTGGAATCGAAGTCGCCTAAACGAGCTGAGTCTTTGAAACGCGGAACGCGAGCCGCACCCTCCGCAAGAACGCAGTGGTGGTGGTTCGAAGGTGGCACCGAAGTCTGCTCGACGTGCAATCACTCGTACGCATATCAAACAGGCTTTTACTGTCTCGATTGCGACAGCAACATCTGTCCACTATGCGTACAGGAATCGGAGACTCACGAGGTGCGTTGTTCCGGTTGCTGCGATTAATGAAGTAGAGGATTTATGGCAGCCCGTGCTATTTGGAAAGGCAACTTAAAACTCGGTACAACGAAGGTGCCTGTGAAATTGTATTCGGCGATCGAGGATCGCACAGTGCGCTTTCACGTGCTCGATGATCGGGCCAAGAAACGTGTGAAGCAGCATATGGTCGATCCTGACTCCGGCGAAGAAGTTCCCACTGAAGAGATTCAAAAGGGTTACGAGATTGAGCCGGGGAAATACGTAATTCTCACCGAAGAAGATCTGGAAAAACTGCAACCTCCGCCTTCACGCGACATCGAGATCGTTGAGTTTGTTCCGCAAGCAAAGATCAGCCAGCAATGGTATGAGCGACCCTACTACGCTGGCCCAGATGGTGACGTGAAAGAATATTTCGCACTCGTTGAAGCATTGCAAAACAAGGAGAGCGAAGGAATCGCGCATTGGGTCATGCGTAATAAGTATTACACCGGCGCACTGCGAGCAGTGGAGGATTATCTTTATCTGTTTACGCTTCGCGATGCGAAGGAAGTGATCCTGGCGGACGATCTCACAAAACCTTCAGGCGCGGCGCCGACTCAAAAGGAGTTGGCAATGGCGACGCAACTCGTTGCGATGCTGGAAGGCGAGTTTAATCCGAAGGAATATAAAGACGAGTACCGGGAGCGAGTGACGGAGTTCATCGAAAAGAAAGCCAAAGGACGCGCGCCGAAGTTGCAAGCAGTTAAGCCGAAACGACAGACTGCGGCACTCGATAACGTGCTGGCTAAGAGCATCGAGGCGCTGAGAAAGAAGGAGAAACGAGCTGCCTAGAACTTCACGCAAAAGAGAAGAACCCGAAGAGCAGGACGCGGGCGCGAGACCATTCTGGTCAGGCACGTTGACGTTCGGACTCGTAAGTGTGCCGGTGAGTCTATTTCCGGCTGCGCGATCCAACCGGGCGTCGCTGCGAATGCTTGGACCAGATGGTAAGCCGCTGGCGCGCAGATATTACGCTGAAAAGACGGGTCAGGATCTGGATGCGGATGAGGTGGTGCGCGGGTACGAAGTCGCGAAAGATAAATTCGTGATCGTGACTGACGAGGAGTTGGAGCGGCTGGCGCCTGAGAAGACTCGCGACATCGATCTCAAGCAGTTTGTGCCTGCCGAATCTATTCCGCCGATCTATTTCGAGCGTGGTTATTTCCTAACGCCGGCTGCGGGTTCGCAAAAAGCTTACAAGCTGCTGGCGGAAACGATGGACCAGAGCGGGCTCGCCGGCATCGCGACTTTCGTGATGCGAGGAAAGGAGTATCTGGTTGCGATCTTCTCGGATAAGGGAATACTACGAGCCGAGACTATGCGCTTTGCCGACGAACTGCGCTCGCCTTCAGACATCGGGTTACCGAAGAAGACGGCTCCTTCGAAAGCTACTGTTCAGAAGTTTGAAAAGCTGATTGCCAGCAAGTCCAGGAAACAGTTTTCACCAACCAAACTCGCTGATAAGCAGACCGATTCACTTTTGAAGTTGGTGAAGAAGAAACAGAACAAGCGTGGAGCTGTCGTTAAAGTTGAAGAGGAAGCCGACGCCGATCACAAGGTGGTCGACCTGGTCCAAATATTAAAGAAGAGCCTCGGCGCCAAATCCAAGTAGGGCCACAAAGAAGCACAAAAAGCACAAATCATTTTTAAACAATCATTCGCGCTTCTTAGATGATTATTTGTGCCTTTTGTGCTTTTTTGTGGCTGATCTTTTTGTGTTCTTTGTGGCTATTCAACAGCGATCGTCCTCCACTTCCCTTGCCTGAACCGAATCACACTAAGCACACAACGCGTCGCGTGGCCAGCGAGAATTGCGAGCCAAATATCGATTGGATCGAGCGTCCCTGTTTGCTGGATCACAAAACACGTACTCAGCGGCACAACGATTTGCGAGATGATCGAAATGTACAGCGGGCTCCTCGTGTCTCCCGTACCCTGCAATCCACCCGTGTAAGTTAAAGCGACCGCGATCAGTAGACCGGAAACGCTCAACACACGAAGTAGCTGAACTCCAATCTCCACAACAGCCGGATCGTTCATGCCGAAGATGGCGAGCAGCTGCCGTGGAAACAACAGAAAAAAGATCCCGACAAACAATGCGCCCGCGAATCCGAAGCGCGCCGCCGTGTGCACCGCGGCATCTGCGCGATCGGGTTTGCGCGCCCCAAGGTTTTGACCAGCGACGGCTGCCGCGGCGCCCATGAGTCCAACCGCCGTCCAGGTGATCAACGAAAAGAGTTCTGTGTACGCGACCGCGAAGGCCGCCTGCGCAGCAGCGCTTTGAGCAAGAGAACCGATGAACGCAAGCATGAACACACCGCCGATGTTCATCGCAATTCCCTGAATGCCGGTCGGCAGACCAAACTTGAAAATCGATCTGATGATCGACCAGTTCGGACCATAGCCGCCGCCTCGCGGGATCGATATCACCCACGTGCCATTCCAAAGTCTCCACAACGAATAAACCGCTACAAGTCCGGACGCGATGCATGTTCCCATCGCAGAACCTGTGGTGCCGAAAGCGGGAATTGGACCGAGTCCGCGAATGAGTAGCACGTTCAGGACGAGGTTAAGCACCGTCATCGTAATGCCGAGCATCATCGGCGTGCGCGCATCTCCGGCAGAACGCAATGCGGTGCTCAGCATGAAGAAGATCATCATGCCGCCGCTGAAGACAAACATAATGCGCAAAAACGGCAACGCTTCGGCCTTCACATCCGGGGCAGCGTTAACGAAGTTGAGTAGGGCAGGCGAGACGAAATAGCCGATTGGCGCCATGATTCCGAGCGAGATAAAAATCGCGGTGAGAAAAGCCTGATAAACCGTACGATTAACTTTTTCTTCGTCGCCCGCGCCCGCAAAACGCGCGACCAGCACGCTCATTCCCGTGAACAAAGACGATATGAAGACGATTACGACGATGAAGATTTGCCAGCTTACACCGATCGCGGCATTTGCTTTGAAGCCGACGATGTTGCCGACAAGTGCGTGGTCCACCATACCCTGCAATCCGCCAATGACGTTTGTAAGCATCGACGGCCACGCGATCTTCCAGACTGCCGGACGTAGCGGTCCTTCAATAATCGACCGGTCATAGCGCGGCTTGACTGCAACCGGAGGCGCCTCGGTTGCAGGAGCTTGGACTGTGGCAGCGGCATTCGTCATAGGTTGATTAAACGCTTCTCGAGCTGTTGCACTCTCGTCAACAGCCGCGGGCTGTCGATCTTTTCCGCGACCTGCGCGAACTCAGGCGTGGCTCCTTGCCAGCGCAGTTCGTCAACATCATCGAAAAGTGGCGCATCGTCGCGCAACGTCGCAAGGTCTTTGAACAGCAACGCCAGGGCGCGGTTTTCTTCGTTCAATACTTCCGGGCCGAAATCTTCGAGTGGTCCATAACGATTGATGAGCTGCGCTGCCGTCTTCGGTCCACATCCGGAGATGCCGGGAAAGCCATCCGCCGAATCACCTACTAACGCGAGATAGTCGGGAATGAACTGTGGCGCGACGCCAAACTTCGTGCGCACACCTTCCGCATTGCGAATCACATTACTGCGGCGGTCCACTTGTACCACACGATCATCGACGACGCATTGCGACAGATCCTTATCGGGCGTCCAGATACAGACCTTCTCAACTCGATCATCCAAAGCCGCGAGGCGCGCAGCAGAAGCCAGCGCGTCATCAGCCTCTAGTTCAACCATGGGCCAAACCGTCACGCCCATTGCCACCAGTGCTTCTTCGAGCGGCACAAACTGCGACTTCAGCACTGGCTCGACACCGGCGCCTGTTTTGTAGCCCGGCCAAAGCTCGTTTCGAAACGACTCGATAATGTGATCCGTGGCGACGCCCACGTGTGTGGCGCCCTCCGCGAGCATTTGCACCACTGTGCTCAACACTCCGGTGACCGCTCCAAACGGAGGATCAGTTTTCTTGAATCGTCGAACGCCGTAAAAGTGGCGAAACAGTTCGTACGTGCCGTTGACAAGGTGAACAATCATTTCTGCAATGTTAGCATTCGGCAACACCTCCAGCAGACTTAAAAAAGCTAGCGACGATTGTCGATATCGCCGTCGCCCGTTCGACTAGTAAGTAGAGGAGCAAAAATAAGCTTCAATTTGGGACACTTAAGGAGATAAGAAGATGCGAGTTATGGTCATTATCAAGGCTAACGAGGATTCAGAAGCGGGCATTATGCCGAGTCAGAAGCTGCTCACCGAGATGGGTAAGTTCAACGAAGAGTTGGTGAAGGCCGGTCTTATGCTCGACGGCGAGGGACTTCACCCGAGTTCGAAGGCCAAACGAGTTAAGTTTTCGGGCGGCAACAGAATTGTTACCGATGGTCCATTTGCCGAAACGAGAGAACTCATTGCCGGTTACTGGATCTGGAAAGTGAATTCGATGGAAGAGGCGGTCCAGTGGGTGAAGCGCATTCCGTTTGACGCTGAAAGCTCCCCGAGCGACGCAGAGGTCGAGATTCGTCCGATTTTCGAAGCTCAGGATTTTGGTGACGAGTTCACTCCCGAGCTCAGGGAACAGGAAGACCGCATTCGTGCAGAAGCGGCGAAGCTCAAACAGTCGTAAGAAAAAGCCATCCACAGATTACACAGATGATTTATTAAATCTGTGTAATCTGTGTAATCTGTGGCTAAAAACCGAATGTCTACTTACCGAAAGCATATAACGCGCTCCGAGTTCGAATGTAGATGCGGCCGTCTGCGATCGCGGGCGTCGCATAACACTCGTCATCGAGCTCGTTCACTGAGAGCACTTCCCAATCGCCCGCGGCTTTCACAACAGAAACCTGGCCGCCCTGTCCGATCACATACACTTTGTCATCCGCGGCAACTGGTGAGGAGAAGTACTTATCGATCGCACCATGCAGCCGTCCTTGTTTGATTATGTTGCCCGTGGCTGGATCAAAGGAGATCAAGATCCCGCTGTCGTTAATCATGTAAAGCACGCCCTGGTAAAGCAACGTGGACGGGACTTGCGGCACCGGCTTCTGATAACGCCAACGGATCGCGTTCGCAGTTTGATCGCCCTCGCCGCCCATCTTGATCGCCAGCAGGCCATTCTCAGACGCCATCATCGCGCGGAACACTTCCCAATCTCTCGTATTCAACTTGTCATCGCGATCGAGATCGAAAGCTTCGAACGCGCCGCTCAAAATTCTGTCCATCGGACCACCGGCATCGCGGTTAACCTCCGTCTTCGCGATCAAACGATCTTTGTCCTTGTCGTACGTTGTCAGCGCTTCGTCAAACGAGGTCGTCGGCACCTGCTTGCCCGGTTGATTCTGCGGAAAACCCCAACCGTTGATGTAGAGATATTCAGAGTCGTGACTGGCAATCGATTTCATCTCGCAGGCAAGTCCGCGAACCCACCACACTCTTTTGCCGTCTTCACTTGAATACGCCGAGAGTTGGAACGACTCGGGAATGATGATCTGCTTCGCACCCTTTGGAGGTTGATAAATGATCGGTGTTGAGTAACCCGAGATCACCACGGGCCGATCAACTTTCCAGCGTGAGCGTCCGGTGTTTTTATCGACCGCGATGAGAAAGGATGTGGGATTATCCTGATCGACCGGGAGGATCACTCTGTCGTCGACGAGGATCGGCGATGCTCCGAAACCGTAGAATATGTTGAATGGTCCAAGCTGGTGCCTCCATCGCTCCTTGCCGGCGGCGTTGTAGGAGATCAACCCGAAGTCCTGGAAGAAGACGTAAACATTTGATCCGTCAGTAACAGGGCTGGGCGAGGCTGGGCCATTGACGTTTTGCAGACGGCCGGTGTGCGAACGAGGTGCTTCACGTTGCCAGAGGATCTTTCCGGTCTGGCGGTCGAGACAAATCACGAACAGCTTCTCTTTGTCATGCGCGGTGACGAAGATGCGATCGCGCGTCAACACCGGCGAAGAGTGGCCCGGCGGCAGTGCTGCTTTCCAAATCACGTTTTTCTGCGGACCAAATTCGAACGGCAAACCTTTGGTAGCAGAAACGCCCGTTCCATTTGGACCACGAAATTGCGACCACTCGTCCGTGAACGCACTAGTCAACGTGAATAAAACTATCAGTAGTGAAATCATGGCGGAGATAATAGCGCCTTGTACGGCTTTGGGTAAATCTGTGTAATCTATGTAATCTGTGGATTCGAAAGGACCCGACGAAAATGAGGATAGTTTTCCTTTTACTTGTAGCTTCGCTGACCTTCGCGCAAAAGCCCACCTTGCAAAAGGAGAGGCAGGTCCTGATGGATTTCAGAAAACAGACGGAGGTTGCGCCACCGAAGATTCCTTTAGCTACTCAACGTACGGTGTTGTCGAAGGTGTTTCGCAATTACCTCACTGACGAAAGCAAGTGCAGTTCTGACTTCAACTGGAGCGACAGCACTGAGCCACTGGCCGCCGCTCGCAAAGCCGGGCACATAGTTCCGAGGATCCTCGACTCGGTAACCGGCAGTTTTACTGGACCTGGCGAGTCGCAAACGGCTTACGTAATTTTCGTCGCTGAATGTAATGCTTCGCATGCCGATAACTTCGGCACCAAACGTGTCGCTATCTTTCAGGGCCCGCGGCTGATGATCGATCTGGACGTGGACTTTAAGCGAGACATCGTGCGCAAGACTGATCTTAACAGCGATGGTATCGATGAGTTGTTGATGACCAGCGGCGATATGAATCAAGGTACGGTGATTGAGATGGCCGCGCTGGTAAGTTTTGATAGCGGTCGCTTCCGAGTGCTACACGACTTCGGAACTGTGCTTGAAGACGAGTGCGCTTCGGGGAGACCCGACAGCACCTCGACCGCATCCGTGCTTTACATTTCAGACGTCGTTCCCGGCAACATGCCGAAGCTCACGATGGAAAACTATGAGTCAAGGTGTGGCAAGACGATGCGCTGGCGTTTGGTTTCCACTGGAAAGAGGCAGAACTAATGCTTACTCCAACTTTCGAAGACATTGTTGCCGCACGCGAGTTTATCGCGCTGTATCTTCCGAAGACGCCACTGGTCTATGTCAAAAAACTTTCCGAGCTGCTCGAGTGCGACTACTACGCAAAGTTAGAAAACCTCCAACCGACCGGAGCTTTCAAAGTGCGCGGCGGCGTTAACATCGTAGGCAATGCGAGTGATGACGAACGAAAGCAGGGGCTTGCTTCCACGTCCACAGGCAATCACGGTCAATCGATCGCTTACACGGGTCGGCTCTTCAGCAGCCGCGTAATCATTTATGCTCCGCGTGAAAACGTGAACGAAACAAAGATGCAGGCAATACGCGATCTCGGTGCCGAAGTTCGCCTGTACGGCTGCGATTTTGACGAAGCGCGTCTGGAATGCGAGCGTGTCGCAAGGGCAGAAGGCTTTCGTTACGTTCACTCAGCGAACGAGCCGAAGTTAGTCGCCGGAGTCGGCACGATGGGTCTTGAGATCTTCGAAGATCTGCCAGACGTGGATGTGATTATCGCGCCAGCCGGCGGTGGCAGTTGCGCTTCCAGTAATTGCATTGTCGTGAATGAGCTCAACCCGAATGCGCGTGTCATTGCGGTTCAGTCCGAAGCAGCGCCCGCGATGTGGCACGCGTGGCGTAATCGCAACCTGGAACCTTACCCCTCGATGACAACGGAACATGAAGGTCTGGCCACGCGCGTGCCTTTCGAACTTACGAACAAGATCCTATGGGAACTGCTCAGCGATTTTGTTTTAGTCACGGACGACGAGATCAACGACGCAATCAAATTGCTTGCCCGTTATGCAAAGCAGGTCGCGGAAGGCGCGGGCGCTGCTTCATTGGCCGCAGCGTTCAAGCTGCGAAATGATCTGCGTGGCAAGAAAGTCGTGGGCATCGTGTCTGGCGGAAATCTTCCCCTCGAACGGTTCGCTGCATTGGTGAGTAGTGAGCGGGTGGCTGAACTGGTTTAAGATTCCCCTTCGATCATTTTTGGGAGGTGTTGCAATGGCGGAACTCTTGCAGGAATACGCGACCACTATGGTTGGTCCAGACGATACAACTTACCTTGTGCGCAGTTATGGGGAACAACGAACGGACGGAACGTGGATCGGTTGGCTTGAATTTCATCCTACTGACCTCAGTAAACCAACATTGCGAACTGAACAGGAGACGTCGCAACCGAACCGCACGGCTGTCGAATACTGGGCGACAGGTTTGGAGCCAGTCTATTTCCAAGGAGCATTCGCGCGGGCGGTGTAAGGAAGATATCTCGCGCAAAGGCGCAAAGCGCTACCGCGTTTCTAAAGGGCTTCTTTGCGTCTTAGCCTTTGCGCCTTTGCGCCTTTGCGTGAGAAATATTTCTTCCCACACAGATTACCCCCGATGAGATCAATATTGTGTTTACTGGTAGGGGCTATTCTTTGCGGCGTTGTGACTGCACAGACGCCCGCGCAGAACAAACAGATCGTCATCGCTGCGAGCACAGTCTTAGACGGCAAAGGCGGTGTGCTCCGCAATACTCGCATCGTCATCGAAGGATCCAAGATCGTTCGTATCGATCCAAACGCCTCACCAGTAAATTACGATCTTCGTGGACTGACAGTGTTGCCGGGGTGGATCGATGCGCACGTCCACATCACCTGGAGCTTTGGTCCAGATGGCAAAAACGCAGGTCCTATCGGCGGACCCACGTCGCACGCGTACTACGCCGCGGCATCGAACGCGTGGGTCACGCTGCTGGCTGGTTTCACAACCGTGCAAAGCGTCGGCTCGCCGGCTGACTTACCGCTGCGCGATGCGATCGCGAAAGGCATGCTTCCCGGTCCGCGTATCCTCTCCTCTGGTGAACCTCTCAACGGTCGCGGTGAACAAACCGGCACTCCCGATGACATTCGCGCGTATGTCCGAAAGCAAAAGGAAGCAGGCGCAGATCTAATCAAGATCTTCGCGGCGATCAGTGTTCGCCGGCCAGAGACATCGCTGTCGCAGGAGCAACTGAATGCGGCGTGTGATGAAGCGAGGAAGCAAGGACTGCGCACGCTTGTGCACGCTTACAAAGATGCGGTTCGCGCCGTTACGCTCGCCGGTTGCACTCAGATCGAACACGGCACACTCGCGAGTGACGATGATTTGAAGTTGATGGTTCAGAAGGGTGTTTGGCTTGATCCACAAGCGGGTCTCGTAATGGAGAATTATCTTCTCAATAAAGAGAAGTTCGCTGGTACACCGGGCTTTTCGGAAGACGTGTTTCCGGTGATCAAGGAGGTAATTCCGACGTATCACGACTTCTTTAAGCGCGCGTTGAAGATTCCCGGACTGAAGATCGTTTTTGGATCCGATGCGCTTGCCGGATCACACGGGCGGAACGCAGAGGAGTTTATCAATCGCGTGCGTGATGCGGGAGTCGATCCGATGGCCGCTATGGTCTCGGCCAACTCACTCGGAGCGGAAGCGATCGGCATGGGCACCCAACTTGGCTCGATCGCGCCCGGTTTCGAAGCAGACATCATTGCCCTGGATGGCGATCCTTTAAAAGACATTACCGCTGTGCGCCGCGTCGTGTTTGTAATGAAAGGCGGGGTTGTTTATAAAAACCCCGCGCGCTAAGTCTTCAAGGTTCGTTCAAAAATACCATGGCCAAAAAATGTCGAGAATGCGGTCTTGTCAACTGGGATTATGAAGAGGTTTGTAAACGATGCAGTGCTCCACTGAATCTGGCAACCCCTCCCGTCTATAAGTGGTTTGTCGTCTACTCCATCTTGATGGCTTTGCTTTATCTGATTTTTGCACTAATGGGAATCGTGTTCATGTTCGCGGAACCCGACCGGGAAATGAGTCCAGCGGAAGCGAAAATAATGGGCGCGGTGTTTCTTATTATGGGCCTGGGGTTCTTCGTTCCTTATGCTGTCGCTCCATTCTTGCCGCGCAAGAGCTGGGTTTGGGTCTTTGGGCTTGTGCTCATCTGCATCGGGCTAACCAGCGCTTGCTGTTTGCCCGTATGTATTCCTCTATTGATACATTGGTTGAAACCCGAGATGAAGGCGTTCTACGGTAGAAACCTGAATCCGTTACCGCCTCCACCGCCGCAATGGAATTGAGGTTCATTATGATCAATTTCACCAGTCGAGCAGCGCGAAACATGCGTCACCGCCTGTGGTTGTTATTTGCCATCCTCGTGATCTCATTTACATCATCTGTGCAGGCGCAAGTATCCGGCAGTGCTCTTCACGACGGGCGATCAGGACACGAGGGTCCCTCCACTTCAAGCGCGGAAGATGACTGCCCGCCTACAAGCCGCGAGCACGTCAGGCCAGCCCGTTTTATTGCTTTATGACATCAAGGCAGGTCATGCCGGCGGTCGTCCGTTGAGTAAGATCATTGAGGATGTCTCATTGGAGCTCGCATTCTCATTTGGCAACTCAAGATGGACCAGCAAATTAGAAGTGAGTAATTGGTGAAGACGGCAGGTGATCAACTAAAGAGCTGCTCAATTGCAGATGGAAATTTGCGTCGAGGCGAATTGTCCTTTAGACGAAAGGGCGGCAAGCTTGGATCCTTTTTCGCCGCTCGGAGATATTTTCTTTTATCTACGCGCTCACCTTTTATCCAGTACTGGGGGAATCCCCGGCTCAACTTATTCGCGGCGTTCCATTGTCGCTCTATGCCGTGGTACTGGCCCTCGTGCCAGTGTATTTCGTGCCACAGGATATGAGGCTTCGCCGTCAACCACCATTCATAACCGTGTGGCCGACCATCCTTCAACGTGTGAAATTTCGGAAATGTTAATAGCGCCGTCTTCTTCTTCCACACGCCAAATGTCGTAACCAGTTCCATGACGGATGCTGTAGGTGCCGATGACCGAGCCGTCACGTCCATACTGTTTGGCAATGCCGTGAATTTTGCCATTCACATACGGCTCAATCAGGCTGAGCCTCCCGTCATCATCCCACTGATATTCACGTCCATGTTTGCTTCCGTTCCGCAGCGGAGTCTCTGTGACCAATTGACCTTCTTCGCCGTAGGCGCGTTGCCCTACGACTTCACCCTTCAAGGTGCAGACTGCAACCCGATGATAGACCGCTCCACCGTCACGCCGAAATTCGCGGGTAACCTGCTCGACAACGTTTGGAGGGATGTCTGATTTGAAGCGTCTCATTCTGGATGAACCATAATAGTTGGTGATCGGAGACGAAGTTTATGTTTCGTTGTACTTCCGAGGCAACCAGCAATATGGGAGATAATCAATGGACCAGCGGATCACTCACTCTTGTTATCTGGTGCGACGTAGAATTCATAGTGTTGGACCGTCGGTTCAAACTCGAGGAGGAAGTCAGCATCTTCAGGATAGTATTTGGCCCTTGAAACGTCAGTGCCAGCGAAAGCCTTAATCGCTTCGAGCGAATCCCAATGTGTCAGCGTCAGAAAATGCGCCTCGTTCCCTTCCACGCGTCGAAACAGAAAGACGCCACGGTTTCCTGGCGTCATTTGATAATCGGGAACAGCTCTTTGTTTGAGGAATTCAAAGTACGCGTCAGCCTTCGCGGCCTCAGTTCGTCCGTGCCATATTCGCGCGATCATTGTTCTCTTAAATCCGCTGTCCGAAAAGGCGTGCGGGTTCGACTCCAGCCCTCGGCACCAGTACAAAGCCTCCAATCGTAATCAAAAGCTTTGCGACGTCGTCATAACGAATTACTTCATGCATTGGGCCATCAATCTGGGCCTCGGCCCAGTGTTTTCTGAATGAGTTTGAACAAACTTGATTTGTGTTGGTCTCTTCGGTCTGATTCTGGCTCATGACAATAAACTCCTGTGGATTAGTGTAAAGACGTCTCACTAGGCGAGGAAAATTTGAGCTCCGCCGCGTTTTAGCACTGAGAAGTTGATGTTGTCCAGATCGCCGCGTGGCGCGAGGAGTTAGGCCACGATTAAGCATTCGCCGATCGCACAAAGCAAGCCACGTTGATGCTCACGCAAGGCGCAAGGAGCGCAAAGTCTTTCGTGAATTTCCTTTGCGACCTTTGCGCCTTTGCGTGAAAGCCTTGTTTACGAACCCAAACCGGCAGCTACCAACTCGGCCTCAAGCACTGCGATCTGCGCGTTGACCATGCCGAACACGTTCAACTCACCGCAGCGAGTGAAGGCAAGATGCTTCGCCGTGTTTGCGAGTACTTTGGGTTGCGTGGAGTTTTGAAGCGTTCCCATGAGTACGAGCAATGCGGCCGCAGATTCATCGCCAGCACGACAGATCATCTCCGCCAGTGCTTCGATCTTTTCTTCACTTGAATCATCTTCGTCTACGTCGGAGGTTTTGGAGAAGTCGAATGTATCCGCAATTCTTTCACCTGTATCCGCCCGGCGCACGAGTTCAGCGAGCCACGGATCGTATGTCTCCAAGCCGTAACGAATAATCGCACGGGTCTGTGGATCGATCGATCTGTCGTTTAAGACTGGCTGTGCTCTTTGTTTAAGAGCATTGACGGTAGTGTTGGTTCTTGATGTTTGGTTTACGTGAGGAGTTTCGCGCACGGTTGCGCTAGTATGAGTGGTCATAATCTTCATCCTTTCTATACAAGGTTGAGGGTTTAGGGCTGACTTCGTGTTGCAACCACAAGTCGGCCCGCTTCATTTTTTTGAGGGGTGTGCGCACACTGTACGCCGTGAATTTTCGGTTGTCATTAGCCAATTCGCGACATGACGGCTTGAGAGCATGGGTTCCTATTCGCCTCGATCTCAATGAGGTTGATTGGGACACTGTGAACGAACTCGCCCGCCAGGCTTTTCAGTCAATCGCGCCGCGCAAGTTGGCTGCACTCATTGAACAAAGCTAGACCGCAGGGCAATACACGTGACTGAATCTTCAATCGAAGCACAATGGCAATCACAAACCGAGCGCCGGGGTCGTATCATCAGATTTATGTTGCTCGTTGTCTTAATCTTCATACTGTTGCTGATCGGCTTATGGTTTTGGGTTACTCAGCCGCTGTTGTCCAAAGCGAGACCAAATCCAGTGAGAACCGTCGATCCGTCACGTCTCCAGGCGCACGTCCGCAAACTCTCGGTCGAACTGGCTCCTCGCGATGAAAGCCATATCGAGAATCTGGATCGAGTTGCGTCTTACATCAAAAACGAGTTCAGCCAAACGACTACGTTTGTTTCGGAGCAAGCTTATCGTGTTCAAGGCCGCTCGTATCGAAATGTAATTGCCCAATTTGGACCAGAGTCAGACGAGCGACTCATCGTCGGTGCGCACTACGATACAGCAGGTCCATTGCCGGGCGCCGACGACAACGCAAGTGGCGTAGCGGGATTGATCGAGCTCGCGCGATTGCTGGGCCAACAACAACCGCCGCTGCGAGTGGAACTCGTTGCGTTTACTTTGGAAGAGCCGCCATATTTTCGCACCACCGGCATGGGCAGCTCGGTCCATGCTGAGTCGCTCCGCAAAGAGAACGTCCGTGTGAGAGCGATGTTTAGTCTGGAGATGATTGGATATTTCAGCGACGTGCCTAACAGCCAGCATTTCCCCTCAGCAGCGTTGAGCCCATTGTATCCGTTGACCGGAAACTTCATCAGTGTGGTCGGACGAATGAGTGATTGGTCGCTGGTCCGCCGGACGAAAGTGGCGATGCGCAACGCCTCGCCGCTTGCTGTCTATTCCATCAACGCTCCCAGCTTTGTTACGGGTGTTGATTTCTCTGACCAGTTAAACTACTGGCAGGCTGGCTACAACGCAGTGATGATTACCGACACCGCGTTCTACCGCAATCGCAATTACCACACTTTTCAGGACACAGAAGAGAAGCTGGATTACAAACGAATGGCGATGGTTGTCGAAGGGGTTTATGCGGCGGTCGTTGAATTGGCGCGGCAGTAGATTGCACTAATCGAAAGATGCGCTGCAAAAGATTGACTTTGGACCCATGCAGGGATATTGTGCGCCCTCACTTACTTGCAGGCTGAACTCCCTGAACCTGCTTCATTGCATTCTTACCACTCCGGCCTTCGTTTCAAAACTCTTCCGCGATCGGAAGACTTGTTCAAATACTGCAGGATGGCTTTGGATCCTGCCATTCACAGAAAGAGGCTCACCGTGAAAGCTGATGTAAGACAGCGCGCTTTCTTCAGCGCCGCCAAGTATGCATTTGTGATCATTTCATTGAGTGTTGCTGCCGGGCCGGCGTCTGCGCAGACCAATACGTTTCCCAGCAGCGGCAATGCCGGCGTAGGCACAACTGCTCCTGTAACGAAGGTGCACGCCATGAGCGGCAACACTAGCAGTCAGTCGGTTATAGCTACGACTGACAGCAATGGGAACACAGGTAGCGGCATCGCACTATGGTCGGGATGGTCAGGCGGCGGTACTCCTAATTCCCCGGCTCTGATTTGGACGGCCGGCAGGGATTTGCGACTTGGCGGAGGCATAACGGATTTAGCTACCGGATTTGGATTTTCAGAGACAATGAGAATTACGAGTAGCGGTAGAGTCGGTATCGGAACGACAACCCCCGATATTTGGGCAAAACTACACGTCTACAATGCAGATGGGGCCGGTATCGATATTCAGTCTGCTTCTGCCGGCCAGTGGTCAAGGATCCGGCTTGTAACGGGCACGCGTACCTATGGTTGGTTTGCAGGAGACTCCTCAAACGGGCTCGCGTCAAACAAGATCGGGCTTTACGATTACACTGTAGGTGCATTCCGAATGATGGTTGACAGTTCAGGGAACGTTGGGTTCGGGACCTCGAGCCCTGCGTTACAAGCTGGCACAACTAATCGGATGCTCGAGGTCCAGGGAAGCGTAAATCCAGGGATCGCGCTGACTGCTACTTCCGCCGGTGGCAGGCAATTCTTTCTTTACTCGTCACAGACCAATCCTGGTCACTTCAGCGTCTTCGACGGCACAGCCGGTGCGGATAGATTAACGATTAACAGCATCGGCGACGTCGGTATCGGTAATAGTTCACCTACTGAAAAGCTACATGTAAGTGGTAACAGCAGAGTCACGGGGAACCTCATAGTTGAGGGCAACATTGCCGCCAAATATCAAGACGTGGCCGAATGGGTGCCTGCATCTGAGAAACTCGAAACAGGAACCGTTGTAGTTCTCGATTCAACCAGGTCCAACCAAGTCACATCGTCAAGTCAAGCCTACGACACGCGCGTGGCCGGAGTGATCTCTGAACAGCCAGGTATCACTCTGGGTGAAAGCGGCGAAGGCAAAGTTCTCGTTGCCACCACTGGTCGCCTGCGGGTGAAAGTAGACGCGACGCGCGCTCCAATTCAGATCGGGGATTTGTTGGTTACAAGCGATACGCGCGGCGTGGCAATGAAATCCGAACCAATCGTAATTGGCGGTAGGAAGATTCATTCGCCTGGCACATTGCTCGGCAAAGCACTCGAACCGCTGGCCCACGGCAAGGGTGAGATTCTGGTGTTGCTCAGTCTGCAATGATCGTTGTGACTATTCACTGGTTCTCGCTATGCTCGAACCCTGCGCTGAAATTAGCCCAACGTCTTCGGCGTTAATTCAAACTGCATCACTACCGACAGACGACGAAAATCTCAGATCAGGGTTTTGCTACAGAGATCGGCTCCAGTTCGTAATAACCGCCTTCTGCCATCCCCGATAAGAATAGGTGTCCTTCTTTGATAGCGAAGTTTCGCACCGTAGCTCCCTCCATCACGATCTGGTCGTGAAGCGATCCAGGACCACACTTCGTGTTTGTCCGCGACCATGACCCAAACTGTAGCTCACCAGATGAGGTCACTTTCCAGGTGCTGCTGGCACGATTGCAATCGACTCGCGCTACGACGCGGCCGTTACTGCCAAACTTGATCGTGTACTTCGATTTATCATCCGGCGTGAAGGTCCTCTCGTCAGGTCCTTGGAACTTAACTAATTGCCAGGACGTGCCGCTAAGTGCGTTTCCAACGCCGGACTTCTGCACACCCGCAAACGTGTGTGTTGAAGTTAAGGCGGCAGAAGCTATCGCGACACTCGCCAACGCTAACGCGACGCGGATTGTATTCGTTTTCATTAGCTGTTGCCTTTCATTAACGTCGAACGACTTGTTACGTATCGGTGATGCGTTTCTGCCGCACACCACTCACAACGTGCAACACCGCACCGGCAGCGATCGTGTACGTTCCCCAATGGCTCAGCGGCGTGTGCAGATCACTCAAACTCGGCTCGTAGAAAAAAGCGATGAAAAATAAAAAGGATGCGGCGAAGATCAATAAAGATCCAAGCACTTGTATTGTTCGCCGCCAGGTTTGAATTCGATAGGTGAAATAAGCTCCGATCGCAAGGTTGAGCAAACCCGCTAACAATATAAAAATGTGTCTTGTTCGGTACAGCAATCGCGGGCCGTCGGGTACACCAATCATATGGTTGTAGTATTTGTCCATGTACTGGCCCGTCATCAGGAAACCAAGCACGACAAGTACTCCAAATATCAAGTGGACTTTCTTCATTTCACTTCAGCTCAATAAACCTGATCAAAGCTCTGCTCTATATTAATTGTCATTGTGGTTAACACTTTATACGAACCACCAGCAGCAATAATCAAGTTTCCGTCACACTCAACTTGTCTACTACAAAACTGCATCGTTGCCCCAATTGATGCGTGCGCGCTAATCTGCTCGCGAAAGGAGATTGAATGTATGACATTCGGTACAACTGAAGGCAAACCGTGGGTTGAGGCGATTTCGACTGAGCCAGGAAAATTCATTGGCCGCACCTTCAGCCGCTTTCATATTCTCAGTGACCACGTGTCAATTCCATCGGTCGCGGAGATTTGGGCTACGTCTGATCATGTCGCAGAGGCACACGCTCACAATTCAGATGAGCTATTCTACGTCCTGCGTGGAGCTATTGAAATAAACGGCAAGGGAGTTGGACCACGAGAAGTCGTTTTTATTCCGAGAAATACGGTTTACAGTGCTCGCGTTTTAACCAGTGATGGCGCTCATGTCGTGCGCATTGAACTGCCGAATGCTGATAGCAGAGTAGAGGATGTGGAATTCGCGGCAAGGATTTGGCAAGGACCGCTAACAGATGATGGTGTCCCGCGTACTGAGAATACCAATCCTGGCTGAATCTGAAGTCGCTCATAACAAATGGTCGCCTTTTCAACTCGCATTGTCCTCGGGATCTCGAGCTTGCTCGTATTCATTACGTGCTCCGCAGCGCAGTCCCCCAGCATCGACACCAAACTGGCCACACAATATTTTCGACAGCTCAAGCAGACTTCTGATCGTGACGGCGGCAAGACCTGGGGTCTGACCTTGTACGGTCCAATGATGTTCGTTGATCCGCGCAGCGGCAACGTCGTCGCCAATCAAGCAGATCTCGAACATAAGCTGGTGCCGCAAGACGGCGTGTTTGTTGGCACGCTTCCCCGCGAGATTAGTCCGGCGAACACCGCAATGAATTGGGCAGGCGTCCATTGGACCATGGTGATGTGGCCGGTTTCGGAGTTCCGCCAGCTTAGAGAGCGCCTGTTACTACATGAGTCGTTCCACCGGCTACAAGAAAAACTCGGATTACCTGCGCGTGATGCGGTAAATGCGCATCTTGACACGCTTAATGGTCGCATCTGGATACAGATGGAGTGGCGAGCACTGGAGCGCGCATTACGCCAGACCGGGCCGGCGCGAAAAGCGGCGATCGCTGACGCGCTGCTCTTCCGCGCCTATCGCCGCTCACTGTTCCCGGATTCCGCGAAGAATGAAAACGCGCTGGAACTCAACGAAGGATTAGCCGAGTACACAGGCGTGAAATTAAGTTCGGCAGATCTGGCCGAAACCGTGGTGCGGGCAGACATTATCCTTCGCCAGGCGCGCAACAATCCTACGTTTGCCCGCTCGTTTGCGTACGTTTCAGGCCCGGCATACGGTGCTTTACTCGCTCTCAGTGGCAGACCGTGGCGCGTTAGCGTGAAGCCCTCTACTGATCTCGGAGCACTTCTACAACAGCAATACAAAATAACAGTTCGTATGTCGGAAGCAGCCGCACGTGCTGCTTTATCGCGTTACGAAGGCGAGGAGATCGTTACAGTTGAGACTCAGCAGGACCAGAGAAGGAAGCAGCAAATTGCAGATGCACGAAAGAAGTTTCTGGACGGACCCGTACTGCTACTGCCTTTGTCTCAAGATGTGAATTACAGCTATGACCCTAATAACGTGATCGGCATTGACGCCAGCAATACCGTCTATCCAACACTGCGATTGGTTGATAACTGGGGTGTGCTAACGGTGAGCAATGGAGCCTGGCTTGAACGCAATCAAATGGGGCACATCGTCCGCGCTCGCGTGCCGGCACCGTCAGACCTTTCCGTTCGTCCTTTGAAGGGAGACGGTTGGTCGCTCGAACTGACGAGCGGCTGGGAAGTGGTTCCAGGTGAGCGACCGGGAGATTTAACGATTAGAAAGAAATGATCCGTTGATCCTGCCCCACACTCGGCGTATCCTGTGCCCGGCGTACAGGACGCCACCCGTCCGCGGGCAGGACTGAGTCCACCTGATTAACCAAAGCGACTCCAGGTTCCAACGCGAACCTCCTTTCGCCCGAACAGCGGACAACGGGCACAGAATGAGGAGGCTCGTATGTCTGATCAGAACAATCCCACACGTCTTCTTCCCGTCCGCCCTGACCTCGATCAACTCAAGCATCAAGCAAAGGACTTGCTGCGAAGCATTCGTCGCCGTGATCCGTCGGCACTTTCTGAATTCAGTGAACTCGCGTCGGATCCGGAGCGAGTAAAACTTGCGGACGTGCAGTTTGCACTCGCGCGAAGTTACGGTGCTGCAAGCTGGCCGCGCCTGGTCCAATCGTGCAAACTCATCGACGCGATCTGGCGCGACGATATTGATGCTGTACGTGAACTCGTGCAGAAGCACCCAAAGCTGCTGCACGAGAACGCCGGTATTCGCAACAGCAATTGGGGACCACCACTGACCTACGCGGCAAATCTCGGCCGCGATCGCATCATTAAAATGCTCTACGAGCTTGGCGCGCGCGATCTGGAAACGGCAATCGATCGCGCCGCGCTCCAGAGCAAGATCGGCACTGCGCGAATGCTGCACGAGATGATGGGCTCACCACCTCCACAGGCAGGAGCACTCGATGGACCAGCTTACACGTTGAGTGCTTCCGGTACGGCACTCGTCCTGGAGCTTGGTGCTCAAGTTGTAGACAAGAACGGTAAGAGGCTAGCGCCGGTAGACGTCGTGCTTGAGAGTGACAGCCGCAAGCCTGCGGCAAAGCATGAGATTCTCGAGATGTACGTGCAACATGGACTCGAATTGCCTGACACGCCTGTGATGGCGCTGCATCGTGGCCGCATCGATCTGCTCGAAGCGCACCTGCGTCGCGATCCACAACTGCTTCAACGAACATTCACGCACGAGGAGATCTATCCTCCGGAGTTCGGTTGTCACGACGAAGTGCTCGCGACGCAAGGCACACCACTAGCCGGCACGACCCTGTTGCACATGTGCGCCGACTACGACGAAATCGAGATTGCGCGTTGGCTGCTTGAACGAGGAATGGCTCCCGATGCGAAAGCCGCTGTTGATGCGCATGGATTTGGCGGACACACCGCGCTCTTCGGAACCGTGGTGTCGCAACCGAATTATTGGATGAACCGCACGCGCGGGCCACAGGTTGCGCGGTTTACGCAGTTGCTGCTCGATCACGGCGCGAATCCAAACGTTCGCGCTTCGCTACGCAAGCGGATCCACCCGGGATACGCGCCGAGATATGATGTCGAGAAAACTTACGAGTATCGCGATGTCACACCGCTCGGGTGGGGCCGGCAGTTTCACGCGAAGGACTTCGTAAGCGAGCCCGCCCTGCGACTCATCGAAGAGCGCGGCGGACGGGGATAGGCAAATTTTTTTGTAACCAAACCCGCCTCTCGAGTGTCTTAAGAATAGGTCGGGCTCTCCCCAGAAGACGCGGGAGAAGCCCGGCCAGTTTTTTGTGTTAAAGAGGGGAAAACAATGAAAAGAGTACTAGGCATTACACTCGCGTTGCTCTCCATGGGTTTTATCGTCTCGGCGGAAGCGAAGTCGGCTGATGTATCGCACCAGAACAGCACGATTGCTGCGAGTTCAGCATCTCAGTGGCAGTATGATCGTTATGACAGGCGGTATGATCGGCGCTACAACCGTCGCCGGAGCGTGACTCGGTCCCGCGTCGTTCGCTACGGCAGGCGCCTCTACCGAGAGACTTATTTGGTTACGTACTTGCCAAACGGCCGTACAAACACACGTTTGATTAGCCGCTACCGAATCGGTTAATGCGGCTTAGACAAGGAAGGGTTGAAAAATGAAAGGAAAGTATTTGCGAAAGGTGGGCGGTCTTGCCCTTACCGCGCTCATGCTGTTTGGCATCGCGTTCGTTTCATCGAGCGAAGTCCAGGCTCAGAAGCGCCGGAGAGTGGTGATCGTTCGTCCTTACCCGTATCGCATCTATCGTCCGTTTGGTTTTGGATATCGTGATTGGTGGGGTTACCCGTATGGTTGGGGATACGATCCCTGGTCTTACAACTTCCGGTACAACCACTACGTTTTTGATAACAGCGAAAAGGCTGGCAATCAGGGCTACAAAGACGGTTTCAAAACCGGCAAGAAGGACGGCAAAAAAGAGAAGAGCTTCGATCCCCAACGCTCTCATTACTTCAAGGAAGCCGGCTTCGGAAACTTTGCTGAAGTTTACCGATCCGCCTTCTCGAGAGGTTACCAGGATGGTTACAGTGAAGGTGGCCGCGAACGCGAACGCGAACGCGCCGGCTAAACTGCTAACGTTACCTAATGGAACCGCCGCGACACAAAGAGTCGCGGCGGTTTTTATTTGAGCGACTTCGCTGCTTCCAGCACCTGCTCGGGACGTGCACGCACCGTGTAGTTTTCCGTCAGGTTAACCCACCGCACCGTACCTGACGCGTCAACTAGAAACTCAGCGGGTCTCGCGATGTCCTGTTTATTCTCTCCGGCGCCCGCATGAACCAGGTCATAACGCCGAATTACGTCGGCATTCCGATCAGAAAGCAAGGGGAAACTGTAACCCTGGTCCTGAGCAAGGTCGCGTGACTCTTCAGGGGTATCGATGCTGATCGCAAC
Source organism: uncultured Acidobacteriota bacterium (assembly GCA_963826255.1). Classification (GTDB taxonomy): domain Bacteria; phylum Acidobacteriota; class Blastocatellia; order Pyrinomonadales; family Pyrinomonadaceae; genus PSRF01. Next base: position 454,664 of record CAWGWK010000002.1, on the reverse strand, counting down.
CGGACGAATTCCTGCCGCCTTGAACTGGTCCAAGCTCTTTTCAATGCTCCGCAACTCGGAGTTGCATAGTGGTCACCAGTACCCTCTGTAAAAGATGAGGAGCACACCCTTTGGCGGGCTGCCGTTGATCGGTTGTGACAGCAGTTCGGAAAGAGAGACAGATTTGCCTGTCGTGTCAGGAAGAGTGAACTCGGGTGCTCGTTGGCCCACTTGTGGTGCGCCAGTCGAAGGCGGTAACCAACGCGCCGACACAAACATTACAAAAACAAAAAACCCGATTACGGCAAAACCGAGCAGTCCGACAATCGAACTGACAATTCTCGAACGCGTGGGATGCGGGCGATCAGCGGCGAATCCGCGTCGAATGCCGGCGAAGAGCAATACGGCTGCTATCAAAAACAGCACGAGGTTGGCCCACGGAAAATCACGCGTGGCAGGAATCCAGACAAAGATAAAGAAGTAACTGAGAAACGCCGCGAGGGTGAGCAGGAAGCCCACCCAGAGCGGCCAATTTAAACGACGCACGTTCATCGAAACACTCCTACCGGATTTCAGCCCGCGAAGCGGGTGAAAGCATAAAGCCTGGGGCGTAAGCCCCAGGGTACATCATTAAAAAGCGAGTCCGAGCCCGTGCAACGGGCAGCAGCGCTGTCGCCCGCCTTCGCGGGCTCACGCCCGTCTTTATATTTGCTACCTAGGGCTTGCGCCCTAGGCTATATGCGGACACCTGCTTCGCAGGTTGATTCCTTTCGCTTCATGTGACACCTGCTTCGCGGGTTGCATCCTATCGCTATTCGCAGTTGACCATCCACGGAATGCCGAAACGATCTACGCACATGCCAAAGCCCGAAGCCCAGAAAGTCTTTTCAAAGGGCATCGTAGTCGTGCCGCCTTGCGCGAGCGCGTTGAAGATCTGTTCCCCTTTTGCACGGTCGTTGAGCGAGATCGAAACCGAAAGTCCCTGTGGTTTTTCGTATTGTCCTGGCGGCGCGTCCGACGCCATTAGATGTTGGTCACCAATCACCATACTCGCGTGAAGAACCTTGTCGGCCCAATCGGGAGGTACATGTTCCGCCGCTGGTGAGCCGGCGAAATTCATGATCGCCTCAATCTTGCCGCCGAGCGTCTGCTCGTAAAATTTGAAAGCCTCGGCGCAGTTGCCATTGAAAATAAGATATGGGGTTAATTGCATACTTTGCTCCTTTCGTTATCCGTTGGTTCAACGAAGCGGTCTTACCTTCCACCTGCCATACGCGACGAACAGGCAGAGAACTCCGATTATGAATGGTGAAGAGGCCAGCGCGACTCCATCGCCCATGATGGTTACTATTACTGCTCCGATCATGATGATAAAAAGTCCGGCGGCGGCGATCGGTGTCAGGTATTGCCGCCGGTGAAATACACCCGGGAGAATAAGTCCGAGCGCTCCCAGTACTTCGCACAAGCCGATAAACTTAATAAACCATCCCGGCAGCACAACCTGATTCGGAGACCCCATCGACATCAAAACCTCAGTCGGTAGAAACAGCTTCGTGCCGCCCGCAAACAGAAAAGTCAGCGCTAACAGTATCTGAAAAATCCAAAGTAAGATGTGCATAATCGGGTTTCCTTCGACCGTTTAAGATTGCGGCGGCAAGCCTTTGATCTCCAGCACTGGCCGGATTTCAATGGTGCCGACTTTTGCTACTGGAATTCGCTCGGCAATACTCATCGCTTCATCCAAATCTCGCGCATCGATCAGGTAGTAGCCGCCGAGTTGTTCGCGAGTTTCAGCGAATGGCCCATCCGTTACCAAACGCCTGCCATTACGGACACGCACGCTCGTCGCAGTCGCAACCGGATGCAACGGGCCCGACGCCAGATACTTACCGCTTGCGCTAAGATCCTGCGCGAGTTTTGCCGATTCTACGTAGCAATGCTCCCGTTCAGTTTCGCTCAGCTCTGTTTCATTGAGGTAAACAAGCAACATGTATTTCATAATTTTTGCGTCTCCAGTGGTAAATCGAACGGCTGGTTCTCGGATCGACACCTCAACGTAACTTTTTTATCATCAACCATGCTGCCGAACGCGAATGTTGCTGTTGACTCAGTGTATCGATCCGATTGGGGCCGCATTGTTGCAACTCTGATACGTCAGTTTGGCGATTTCGAACTGGCCGAAGACGCCGCCCAGGACGCGTTTACGGCAGCCGTCGATCAATGGCGAACCGACGGCATCCCCGATTCACCGCGCGCCTGGATCATTCAAACAGCCAAACACAAAGCCATCGATCGCCTGCGGCGTCAAACACGCCTCCAGGAAAAACTGGAAGCTGATCCGGAGTTCGCTTCCGAGCCCATCGTTGACGGTCCCACACTCGACCTGGGCGAAATTCCCGACGATCGCTTACGTCTGATCTTTACCTGCTGCCATCCCGCGCTTTCGCTCGAAGCCCAGGTTGCGCTCACGCTGCGCACTTTAGGCGGACTTCAGACCGATGAGATCGCGCGCGCATTTCTCGTCCCAACGGCAACGATGGCGCAGCGACTCGTGCGCGCCAAGCGAAAGATTCGCGATGCTGGAATTCCGTTCAGTGTACCCGATACCAGCGAAATGCCCGCGCGACTCGACGCCGTGCTGACTGCGATCTATCTCATCTTCACCGAAGGCTACGCGCCAACTCGCGGTGAGCCGCTCATCAGGGCTGACCTTTGCGCTGAGGCAATTCGCCTCGGACGTCTTATCAGGACACTCCTCGAACCTAAACCGCCCGCCGAAGCGACTGCGCTGGTCGCACTGATGTTGTTGCAGGATTCACGGCGCGAGGCTCGGCTTGATGAAGACGGTAATCTCGTCGTGCTCGAGGAACAGGATCGCACTCTTTGGAATAGACCACAGATCGACGAAGCACTGTCTTTGATCGAAGAAGCGCTTCATGGTGAGCCTGGTCCATTCGCACTCGAGGCGGCGATCGCTGCGGAGCATTGCAAGGCTGCGCGAGCTGAAGATACAAACTGGTCCAGGATCGTGACGCTCTACGATCTACTGGAACAACTGATGCCTTCTCCAATCGTATCGCTAAACCGCGCTGTGGCAATCGCCATGGCTAAGGGCCCTAAGCCGGCGCTCAAATTGATCGACGAACTGGCAGCATCAGGTGAACTCGACGACTATCACCTGCTGCACGCTGCTCGTGCTGACATGTTGCGCCGGCTTGGATCCAACGACGAAGCTGCCGAGAGTTATAAAGCCGCGCTCGAGTTGGTTACTAATGAAAGCGAGCGCCGCTTCCTCGAACGTCGCCTCAAAGAAGTGCAATCATTGCCACAATAAGGCACCAAAAGCACAAAACAATCATTTGTGCTTCTTGTGCCTTTTTGGTGGCTGTTCCTTCTTGTGGCTAATCTCCGGCAGCGCCGGAAGCTCCTGTATGCATAGCAGCGAGGCGCTTCTCAATCTCTTCCGGTGTGACGTCTTCCTTGTGCGTTGCTACCGTCCAGACGTGGCCGAACGGATCGGTCAACGTACCTGAGCGATCTCCATAGAACTGATCCTGCAACGGCTTCGTTTCCGTACCGCCCGCTTCGAGGGCCTGCTTGAAAGTAGTGTCCACGTCGTCAACATAGATCATGATACCGACCGGTGAGCCACCCAGCGACTTCGGTCCCTTGTGGCCCATCTCCGGGTGCTCGTCCGCGAGCATGAAAGGTGAGTCGCCAATTTTCATTTCCGCGTGGCCAATCTTTCCTTCGTGGTCCATGCGAAATAGTTCGATTGCGCCGAACGCCTTCTTGTAATACTCGAGGGCCTCAGCCGCTCCATCAATGACCAGGTACGGGGTAATCGAGTGGTATCCTTCCGGGATCGGTTTTACGTCTGCCATAACTTTCCCCTTTCGTTTGTTTAGGTGTTTTTCAATAGAGCTTTCTTGTTTAGGAATGCGATCACCGCTTCATTGAACTCCTTCGGCTTCTCCATCATCAGGAAGTGGCCCACGCCTTCCACCACTGCAACTCGAAGTCGGGAGCAATGCTGCGGAAAAACTGTTCGGTGTCGGGTTGCCAAAACGGCGACTTCGCGAGTATCGCCAACACCGGCACATTCATTTTGTCAGGACCATAAAGCGAATCCTGGTTCATACTCTCCATGGCGCTGACCAGCACGTGCTGCGGAGTGTTTGAAAAGGACGTCTTCACGCGTTCCTGTTCTGCGGCAGGAAGCTTGCCCATCATCTGGGCAAACATCTGCGCGCCTGCTTCCTTGTAGTTTGGCGCACGAAACATCGCCAAAAACTGTTCGCGCATTTCTTTTGTGCCGAAAGGTCGTAAGCCGCCGTCAACAATTATAATTCCGAGTGTCTTCGCCGGGTACTTGCGATAGAACTGTCGCGCGACCGGTGTTCCCATGCTGTGACCCGCCACGACTGCTCGTTCAACCTTTGCGTCGCGCATCACTGCATCAATAGCGTTGGCAAACAGATCCATCGTGTAGGCAACTTGCGGTTTGTCACTGAGCCCGTGTCCAGGCAGGTCGAGCGCTATCACTCTGTTTCGTTTGGCAAAGTCGGGGATCTGAGCGTCCCAATTGTCGAGATTGCAACTCCAGCCGTGGACCAGGACCAAAGCATCACGGCCTGTACCGTAACTTTTGTAATGAATGCGCGCGCCGTCGAGCTTCGTGTATTTCGACTCTCCATCGAAGGCCACTGCCGTCGTAGTGGCAGCAACTATAAACGCCATTAAGGCGAAGATCGCCCGAGTGTATTTGAGCTTCATCGTGTATTCCTTCTGTTTAGAGTTCAAGCTTTAGCTTGCTCTTGTGTCCGAGCGGCACCCTAATGCCTGAACTCGGAACTTCCGCTCCCATTGTTTTTCACAACCACCAGTGTCATGTCGTCTGTGAGCGGGCGTGGAGCCGCGAAGTCCTGCACTGCGCCCAGCACTGAAAATAAAACGGACTCGGAGGCACCGCCTCGTGCGCGACGTAACTCAGTCTCGAGCCGCGTATTGCCGAACTCCTGATCTGCTTCGTTAAATGATTCTAAGATGCCATCAGAACAGGCCAGTAGCAAATCGCGGGCGCCCATTTTCACACTGCCTCGATCAAACCGTGCTACAGCCACAGCACCGAGCACTGGTCCACCAATCGAAAGTAATTCGAGTTGTCCATCAGAGCGCAGTAAAAAAGCAGGCGGATGTCCGGCATTGCAGTAGTCGAGTCTTCCTGAACTCGTATCCAAACGCGCTACAAAAAGACTGCTCAGCGGCTCGACTCCTGACAGACACGCGATGTCGCGATTTACTCGCGTGACGATCGTTTCAGGCTCACTGCTTTCAGCCGTGTGCGTGCGCAGCAATCCAATCAGATGAGTGACCCACATTCCCGCGGCGAGTCCTTTACCGCCGATGTCGCCCAGCGCAAGCACCAGACCTTCCCCCGTTTCCTCGACGCTAAAAAAGTCGCCGGGCAAGTGACGAACGGCAAAGATCTCGCTCGCAACGTCGAAAGCACCACGTCGCACAAGACTCGGCGCACACAATCGCCGGTGCACCTGCGCAGCTTCGAAGATCGCGGTGTTCAGCTCCGCATAATCTCGCTGGAGTATTTCGAGTTTCGCTTCAAGATCTTGTTCTCTGACACGAGGGGGAATAGAAGTTTCGACTGCACGTCGAGCGCTCAAGCCTGCGCTGGATACTGCTGGGAGAGCCATACAAGAAAACCTCATCCAACAAACTTGTAGCCACTACCATGAACGGTAAGAATGAAACGTGGTTCTTCGGGATTGGGTTCTAGCTTTTGTCTCAGATGAACGATGTGCGTATCGACGGTCCGCGTGCTCGGATAATTTTCATATCCCCAGACCTCATCAAGCAGACGATCGCGACTCAGTATCTCAACTGGATGAGCAATGAAATATGCGAGCAGGGCAAACTCTTTGGCTGACAGATCGATCACGTCTCCGTTGCGTCGCACTTCGTTGCTGCGGATGTTTACTTCGATATCGCTAAACCGGTAAACCTCAGGCGTTGGCGCCGGTGCTGAAACCCGTCGCAAAACTGCTTTCACGCGCGCCATCAGCTCGCGCACGGAAAATGGTTTCGTGACGTAGTCATCCGCGCCCAACTCCAGGCCCACGACTTTATCGATCTCCTGCCCGCGCGCGGTCAGCATGATGATCGGCACTGAAGGGCGCTTTGCTTTCAACTGCTTGCAAACGTCGAGTCCACTCATTCGCGGCATCATCACGTCCAGCACAACGAGATCGGGATTGTCAGCAAGCGCGCGTTCGAGGCCAGTCACACCGTCCTCGGCACTTATGACTTCGTAACCTTCGTATTCGAAGTTGTCGCGTAATCCGGCGACCATTGCCGGTTCGTCTTCGACGATCAGAATTTTGCTTTTCATGATGATTACCCCTTTTACAGGATTAACAGGATTCCACATGATTTACATGTCAATCCTGATCAATCATGTAAATCATGTAAACTGATTTTGAGTCAGCGGCAACGACAACGTGAACTTACTTCCGCGTCCCGGCGTGCTTTCTACTTCAACCTGCCCACCATGCGCGTGAGTGATGTGACGGACGAGCGACAAACCGAGACCGCTTCCCTTCGTGTTATGCACCAGCGGATCGCCCGTGCGATAAAACTTCTCGAAGATACGCGACTGTTCGTGCCGCTTGATGCCAATGCCACGATCACGCACCTCGAGCTTGAGCACACTCTTCTCGCGGTAAAGCCTGACGCCCAGAAATTTCTCGTTGTCGGAATATTTCAATGCATTGTTAACCAGATTGACAAGCGCTCGCGCGATAGCTTCGCGATCGACGCGCACAGCGGGAACCGGCTCGATGTGCTCTTCCAGTGCAAACCCCTGCTGCTCGATCTGGTAGCGATACGAGTCGAGCGTGCTGCGCACCAGTTCGGCGATGTCAGTCTCTCTGAAGTCATACTCCTTACGTCCGGCTTCAATGCGAGAGAAATCGAGAATGTTGTTGATTAAGGCGCTTAATCTTTCACTCTCTTTGCGAATAATGCTGTAGTACTCGTGTTTCTTTTCCGGCGTCGTGATGCGGCCGAGCTCGAGTGTTTCCGCATACAGTCTGATCAAAGCTAGCGGAGTGCGCAGCTCATGCGAGACGTTGGATACAAAGTCTGACTTCAAACGCGCGAGCGCGACTTGCTTGTTGACACTGCGATACGTCAACACCAAACCGCCAATCATCAGCACTGACAACACTCCGAGGAGCAAAAAGCTCTGCCACACCCACCGGTCGCTGATTGCCCGTGCCGTTGTGCCTTGAAACTTGACGCCTAACGAGAGGCCACTGAACGGGTTGCCGAGACTCTGCGATACTTCCGGTTTACCGGTACCCCAACCCGGCGACGTTACCAGCGGCCGATCGTATTCTGCTTTCAACGCATCGGCAGGAAAGACCATCATCGCGAGGCGTTGATCCTGGTGCTCATTTACTTCCTGCGCAGTCAACTCGTGGAAAATCGGCGAGGCGTGTTGTTCTCGATCCTCAGCAAACTTTTGCGAGGTCACCTCATCCAGCAATTGCGGAAAAAACGTTTGCTTCAAATAGTCGAAATCGAAGCTTGCGACTCCTAAAACGAGTCGATCTTTCGACGGCTGAGGCAACGTGAAGATAGCGGTCGATGTGTAAATCGGGCCCTTGGGTTCATAATGTTCTCCGGCAAACCAAATGATGGGTTTGCTTTTCTTGCTCATCTGCTGAACGAGATATGGTCCTTCCATCCCTAACCAACCGCCATACATCTTGCTGGTCGCGACAGCATCTCTTTCGTCTATGCGGTCACGTTGTGGCTGAAAAGTCACTCCCTCTTTGGCGTCGAAAAAAGCGAGGTGTGCGAACCACGGACTCTTCGAGAGAATGAGATCAAGCTTTCTTCGCTTCTCCTCCTCCGAATCGGCTTCGGTGGGAAAAGAATCTCTGGCCTGTTCCGTCAGTTCGTAAGCTTTCCCGTTAATCTTCTTGGCAGCGATCGTAAGGAGGTATTGAAAATCGCGATGGATCAATGCCTCGACCTTCTTGTCGCGCCGGATCGATTTGACGTGTTGAAAGTTGACGAAGATGAGGGTCAAAGCCGGCAACACGACCGCCAGCCCGAGCGTAAGGACGAGCCGGAACCGGGTATTGCCTTCTCTTTTGGATTTCATCTCAGCCTCCGCAGGTGTTGGCACAGCGTGGCAGAGCATACGCGGTGCAAAGCCACGGTGTGTCAACGCTAAGTAAAAATTTGTTAAGAGTTGTGAACTTCATCCACACATTACACCCGATTCCTCGTTCCCTGTAGTCTGTGGATTTGGGCCTGAGTTATATTAAGGCCATGGAGTCAACAGTGAAACACTTGACGATGCAGGAACTCGAAGCAGCGTTAGATCATCTGCGAGATGCGCCGAAAGATGAAGGCCTTGTGCGGCTAATCGTGCGGCGTCCGCAAATAGATCACAGAGAGGTGCTGGAGGAAGCTGAGCTCGATCCGGTCCTCGGCCTGATCGGCGACAGTTGGAGCAGGCGCGGCAGCTCCAAAACCGCAGATGGCTCCCCGCATCCGGAGATGCAGATCAACATCATGAACTCTCGCGTCACCGCTCTCGTCGCGCAGGAGATAGAACGCTGGCCACTCGCGGGCGATCAACTCTACATCGATATGGATTTGAGTAAATTGAACCTGCCCGCAGGCTCGCAGATAGCAGTCGGTTCAGCAGTGATTGAAGTAAGTGCGCTGCCACACACTGGCTGTCACAAGTTCGTTTCGCGCTTCGGCGTCGATGCAATGAAGTTTGTTAATTCGAAAGTAGGCAAGGAACTCTGTTTCCGCGGCATCAATGCGAGGGTGGTCCAGGGCGGTGTAGTGAAGGTGGGCCACACTGCAAAAAAAATAACCACGAACCAACGCGGATGACACGATCTGGTTCATGTCATCCGCGTTAATCCATGGCAGACCTCACGCAGCTCTCTGCCGCGAATGTCGGCCCTCTGCAAACTCCTCGATCATCTTCTTATTGAACGCGGGTATATCGGCAGGCTTCCTACTGGTTATTAAGCCGTTATCTACAACCACTTCTCTGTCCACCCAACGCGCGCCGGCATTCATAAGATCCTTCTTCAAAGACGGCCACGACGTCATCGTTCTTCCTTTAACTACTTCGGAGTCGATTAGCGTCCATGGCGCGTGACAGATTGCTGCTACGGGTTTTCCCGTTACAAAAAATCCATCGATAAACTCGACCGCTCGCATCATCATTCTCAATTGATCGGGATTTCTCACGCCGCCTGGTAGTAATAACGCGTCGTAATCATCAGAACGGGCCCGGGTCAAGGGCATATCAACAGTAAATGAGTCCGCTTTTTCGTCGTGATTCCATCCCTGCACTTGCTCTTCGGCGGGCGAGACGATCTCGATCGTTGCTCCGGCCTCTTCCAATGCTCTCTTCGGTTCCGTCAGCTCAACTTGTTCGAATCCATCGGCGACCAGAATCGCCACTTTCTTGCCCTTTAAAACTTTCTCCATGAGGTCTCCTCCTTGCTCTCCCAAAAACTTCGCCAGAGCTGACATCTTTTTCATGGAGTGCGGCACTTGACCGCTTTGGTCGGCGGATCCGAAGCCTGGGCAAGTCACCGCACTCCAACCGTGCCCTGCTCTCTATTTGGCAAATGATTGTTAGGCAATAAAGATGCCGCCGAGATCGATCAGAGAAAGGCTTACGTATTGCACCGTACACATGCAATGAAAGGTCAAAAGCATCGGCAAAACGTAACGAACTAAGGCAGCACTGTTGTACTTAAGCCACAAAACGGTACGGAACAGCACAGAATTCATTTGTGCTCTTTGTGGCTAGCTGTTCTTTGTGCCTTGTTGCGGCTTAGACGACTCTCTTCTTCCAGCGGCCCCGCCGGAAGACAACCGCGCTGACCACGGCCAGGGTTGAAAACGCAATCGTCATCGAGACGAATACGCCTCGAGGACCCAGGCCGGCTACGCTACTAAGCACGTATGCAAGCGGGATCTCCCACAGCCAGAACACGAACAGGTTGATAATCGTCGGCGTCCAGGTGTCACCCGCCCCATTGAACGATTGCCCGAGCACCATGCCGTAGGCATAGAACAGAAACCCATACGCCACGATGCGGAGACAGTCAACACCATAGTGCGCGACGTTCGGATCGTCGGTGTAGAACCAGATGATCTGCGGGGCAAACAGAATGAACACCAGTCCGACAATGCCGAGAAAGATCATGTTGTAGAAACCGGCTTTCCAGACTGCGCGTTCGGCACGTTCGGGATTGCCTGCGCCGAGCGCCTGACCGACCATCGTCGCCGCTGCGTTGGCCATTCCCCACGAGGGCAAAAGTGCGAAAAGAATCACTCGAATTCCAAACGTGTAACCCGCAACCGCGTTGCTGCCGAAACTCGAAATGATACGCACCAATCCAATCCAACTCGCCATTCCGATGAAAACCTGAAACGTTGCGGTCGATGACAGTTTGATCATACGGCCGATGATTTCCGGTTCGATCCGCAGATGGCGGCGTTCGATATTGAACCGGCCACCGGAACGAATGAGCTTCGTGAGTGCGTACACTGCACCGGTTCCTCTGCCGATGTTTGTGGCAATGGCAGCGCCGACAATACCCATCTTCGGAAAAGGTCCGAGTCCAAAGATCAAACACGGCCCCAACACGATGTTGATCCAGTTGGCCAGCCACAACGTGCGCATCGCGATCGCTGCGTCACCAGCGCCCCGGAAGATCGCGTTGATCATGAAGAGCATCACGACCGTTACGTTTCCGGCCAGCATCACTCGCGTGAATGCTGCGCCATGCTCAACTACCCACGGCGAGCCGCCCATCAGAGCCAGTAGTTGCGGTGCGAGCGGAGCGCCGACAACGCCGAGCACGATCGACACGAACAGCGCCAGCACAATCGCCTGCACCGCTGCACGTGCGGCGCCGTCGGGATTCTGTTCGCCAATGCGCCGCGCCACCATCGCCATCGCGCCGATGCTCAAACCGATGGCAAGCGCGTAGATCAAAGTGAGCAGGGATTCGGTGAGACCAACAGTAGCGGCCGCGTCGGTTCCGAGGTGCGACACCCAGAAAATATCGACGACCGCAAACACGCTCTCCATGATCATTTCCAGGACCATGGGTATCGCGAGCAAAAGAATTGAGCGCCCGATCGGGCCGGTGGTGTAGTCGCGATGCGAGCCGCGGATCGATTCCTTCACAGCAGACCACAGGCTTTGTGTGTCTTCGTGAGCTGGAGTGGGATCTTTTTGAACCGGGATTTCGCTGGAGACGAGTTCGTTGGGGGAGTCGGACATGTCTTTGTGCTTTTTGTGCCTTTTTGTGGCTTTAATCAGCTCTGCCGTAGTCATCCTGAAGACGTTGGATATCGTCTTCACCGAGATAACTTCCTCGCTGCACTTCGATAAAGATCAGATCTGTCTCTCCTGGATTTTCTACTCGATGGGCCGCTCCGATCGGGATATCGATCGCTTCACCGGTTCGCACGGTAATCTCACTGCCGTCGAGCGTCACCTTCGCAGTTCCTTCTACTACGACCCAGTGTTCCGCGCGCTGCGAGTGTTTTTGGTAACTGAGTCTCTTGCCGGGTAGTACCTCGATACGTTTGACCTTGAAAGTTGTTCCCTCTTCAAGCACCGTGTAGGTTCCCCAGGGCCGTCGATCAAACTCTCGCATATACGCTCCTCCTCGAATGGTGGAACGTACAATAGGGCACAAAAAAACACAAAGGCTCATTTCGAGCCTTTGTGTCTTTGCCTCTATCCTGACTGACGATTACGAGTTTGCTTTTAGCGTGACATAGATGACGTTGTTGCGTCGCTTGATCAAGACAAGTGCAGGCCTTGCACCTGACTGTTGCATCGCGACGTTAAACTCCGCAACCGTTTTTATTTGTTGCCGGTTCACTTCCTGAATCAAGTCGCCTTGCCTGATACCGGAATTTGCGGCATTGCTGGCGGGATCCACTTTCGTGACCAGCAAGCCCTGATCGTCGGCATCCAGACCATAACGCGAACCCATTTCAGCGGTGAGTGGTTGCAGCGTTAGTCCGAATTTGTCAGTTCCGGTGCTGCCACTGCTGCTGCTCTCTTCACTTTCCGGTCGCTCCCGCTCAGGCAATTCCGCGAGCGCCACCTGAAGGTTCTGATCGCGTCCGTTGCGCAACACGGTCACGTGGACGTTGGTACCGGGGGCCATGCTGGCAACGAGGTTGCGCAAGCTGTTGTTGTCAACCACTGATTGCTTGTTGATTGCGGTAATCACATCGCCGCGTTTGATTCCAGCTCTATCAGCCGGACCACCAGCCTGGACCGACGTAACAATCGCTCCTCTTGCAGCCGGAAGATTCAAGCTGGAAGCAAGGTCCGCATCCACTGACTGAATCGTTACGCCAAGCATTCCGCGCCACACTTTTCCAGTTTTCAGCAACTGGTCCATCACGGCCTTTGCCATGTTCGACGGAATGGCAAAGCCGATCCCGATGTTGCCGCCCGATGGCGAAAGAATTTGCGAGTTGACACCGATCAACTCACCGTTGGTGTTCACGAGAGCACCGCCGGAATTGCCGCGGTTGATTGCAGCGTCAGTCTGAAGGAAGTCCTCAAAGCTGCCGTCGCTCAAACCAGTGGCCCTGCCTTTTGCGCTCACGATGCCGGATGTAACTGTTTGTCCGATGCCCAGCGGATTGCCGAGGGCCAGCACGAAGTCGCCGACGCGCACTTTGTCTGAGTCGCCCATCGAAAGTGCGGGCAAATTCCTCGCGTCGATTTTCAAAACCGCGAGATCGCTGGGCGGGTCGGAACCAACCACCTTGGCTGTGAACGTGCGGTTATCCGTCAGTTCAACTCTGACCTCGAGCGCTCCGTCAATGACGTGATGGTTTGTCACAATATAACCGTCGGGACTAACGATTACTCCCGAGCCGACTCCCTGTACTTGCCGCGGAGGCTGTTGCTGCTGCGGCAAGCGATCTCTGAAAAACTCCCGGAACATCGGATCGTCCATGAAAGGAAACTGCTGGGGCGACCGGCCACGTTCCGTGGACCTGATCGTCACCACAGCCGGCGAGACTCTACTCACCAGGTCCGCATAAGACCCTTGCACATTAACGGGATCCGCAGCCGCCGCCACGGTTGGCGCGGGCTGAGCGGCGCCAAAGTTCATCAATCCGTTCTGCGCATTACACGAGGTGAAAGAAAATACAACCAATACCAAGCCTAAAAAGATGTTTGCTTGTTTCATTACTCCTCTTCTGTTCATCACAATATCTCCGCTTCCGATTGTAAAAGTATGACTTTGGATTCAAAGAAGTCCTTTTCGGTTTCCCGCCGGCCACTCTGCGAAACATACTGCGGGCCAACCTGCGAAGCAGGTGACCGCATATAGCCTGGGGCGCAAGCCCCAGGAAACAACGTAGAAGAGAATGATGAGCCCGTGAAACGGGCGACAGCGCTGCCGCCCGCTGCGCGGGCTTGGCCTCGGTTTCTTACCCGTTCCTAGGGCTTGCGCCCTAGGCTACATGCGGTCACCTGCTTCCGCAGGTTACCGGGCGAGGAACGGGTTCCTGCTTCACAGGTTTGTGATATACTGCGCCGCTTTAACGCCAGTTAAACCCTGGATCTAATCAACTGCTAATGCCAGCAATCGCGTAAGTCACAGCCTGTAAGCCGTTTCGCCCGGGTCTTCCAAACCAAATTACGGCAACAGTATCGAGGTATAGCTCTGGTGGATGGGATAGAAATCTCTAATAGCCACGAGGACAATTCCGTCCTGATCGTCAACGACGAGCCCGACCAACTCAGCCTGATGGGCAATCTGCTTCACAAAGCCGGCTACTCCGTCCTGACGGCAGAGGACGGTTTGGACGGCCTCGCTCTCGCAAAGAAAAAGCGACCCGATCTCGTGATCAGCGACGTCTCCATGCCGCGAATGAATGGCCTGGAGTTTTGCCGCGAGATGCGCGCTGACTCGGAGTTACAGACAATACCCATTCTGCTCATCAGCGCACTACAAAAGGACACGGAGAGTGTGGTTGCCGGCCTTCGAGCCGGGGCCGACGATTATCTCGAAATTCCGTTTGACTCCACCCGGCTCGTCGCCAAAGTATCGCGCCTGCTGGAACGCTCGCGCATGGAAGCCAGTTATCGTGACCTGGTCGAACAGGCCAGCGACATGATCTTCACGCAGGATCTCGCCGGCAAGTTGACCAATATTAATATCGCTGGACAAAACTTTCTCGGGCGAAAACCGGAAGAGATCATCGGCAACTCATTCTTCTCAGTCTTCGGCATCATTCCGGAAACCAATGGTTTCGCCGGCAACTTCAGTCGCCCGCAGGAAGCACGCGAGTTTCGTCATCAGTTTGTGGCCCGTTCGGCTGGAGGCGAGGACCGTTGGCTGGACCTGATCGTTTCTCCAATCAAGGGCAAACTCGATGAGACTGTAGGTTTTCGAGGACTCGCCCGCGACGTCACCGAGCGAAAGCACTTCGAGGAAGCACTGCGCGATTCGGAGGAGCGTTACCGTCTCCTCTTTGAATCTACGCCGCAGCCAATCTGGGTCTACAACGAAGATACCCTTGCATTCCTGGCCGTTAACGAAGCCGCCACTCGCACCTACGGATTCACCCGCGACGAATTCCTTGCAATGACTGTCAACGATATTCGTGCGCGCGAAGACATCCCAACGCTGATGATCAAAAACGATCCCAACGATCTCGTGATCTCCAGCCCGTGGCGTCATAAAACAAAGGACCAAAAAACTATCTATGTCGAGATGAGCTCGCATCCGGTCGTTTTTGACGGCAAGAACAGCAGGCTCGTGATCGTCAACGACGTTACCGAGAGAAAACTTCTTGACGAGAAACAGCAGCGCCTGCACACGTCACTGCAACAGTCTGCGATGGAGTGGCGGCAGACTTTCAATGCGATTGATTTTCCAGTGCTCATCATCGATCTCGAGGGTGCGATCAAACGTTCGAATCTGGCCACGGAACAGATCGTGGGTATCGAAGCGGAAAAGATCGTCGGAACCACGCTTGGTCAACTCGCTGACAGCCAGCCCTGGAAAAGGGCCGCCGAACTGCTCGAGAGTATTCGTGTTAACAGTGCTCCGGTGACCGAAGAAGTCAAAGACAAAGCCACCGGTAAAACCTGGGCCATCACGCTTTATCACATCAACGAATTCGGCTCGACAGGCGAACGCGCCATCTTGATCGCACAGGACATCACCAAGAGAGTTGAGCTCGAAGCATCGCTGCGACAAAGCGAAATGATGTCGTTGCTTGGGTCGCTCGTGGCCGGCGTAGCACACGAAGTCAGAAATCCCCTGTTTGGTATCTCATCTATAATCGACGCGTTCGAAACAAGATTCAGCGATCGCACGGAATACCTGCGCTATACAAATGTGTTGCGCGATGAGATAGGACGACTCACAATTCTGATGGAAGAGTTGTTAGAGTACGGAAAGCCTTTCCGCGGTGATTTGTACCTGGTATCAATGGAAGAGATGATCTCACGGTCCATTCGCGCTTGTATGCCGGCCGCGGACGTGGCCCACGTAAATCTCGAAACCAAAATCGAAGACTCGTTGCCAAAGCTCAGAATCGACCGCCGCCGGCTTTCCAAGGTTTTTGTAAACCTGATCGAAAATGCTATTCAGCATTCGCCGCAGAAATCTACAGTCACGATCGAAGCAGCGAAAATCGCGGACGAAAATCAGGAGTGGGTCCAGTGTGCGATTAGGGATTCAGGGGCAGGCATTCTGGCGGAAGATTTACCAAAGATCTTCGAACCGTTCTTCTCGAAGCGACGGGGTGGAACCGGACTCGGTCTGGCAATCGCTCAGCGCATCATGCAGGAACACGGAGGAAAATTGATCGCAGGCAATAATCCCGAAGGTGGAGCCTGTATGATAGCGAGATTTCCCATACCAGTTGAGGGAGATGCTTAATGGCCAGGAATAAAGTCTTGGTTGTCGACGATGAAATGGGAGTCAGATTTGGTATCCGTGATTTCCTGGAACAGCACGGCTATGAAATCGAAGAAGCTGAAACCTGCCAGGATGCGCAGCACCTGTTTCGCAGTTCTCGCCCGGACATCGTCATCGCTGATTACATGCTGCCCGACGGCACCGCCCTCGACCTGCTTCCACGCTTAAGAGAGATCGACGGCGGAATTCCCTTGCTTGTCCTAACGGCGCACGGCTCGATCGATCTTGCCGTAAGGGCGATTAAAGAAGGCGCTGATCAATTCCTGACGAAGCCGCTCGAGCTACCCACACTACTCGTGATCCTCCAACGTTTACTTCAGAAGCAGCGCAACTATCACAAACAACTCGCCAGTAAATCTCGACAGGTGCGGCAGGCGATCGATCCGTTCATAGGCACTAGTGCGGCGATTCGCGTACTTGCGGACCAAGCCAGAAAGATTCTTTCGACGGAAAGTCCTGTATTGATCCTTGGTGAAACCGGAAGCGGTAAAGGTGTGCTTGCGCGCTGGCTCCACGACAACAGTCCGCGTGGCGACGAAGCATTTGTCGATCTGAACTGCGCCGGACTCACCCGGGAGCTTCTCGAAACCGAACTCTTCGGTCATGAGAAAGGTGCATTTACAAGTGCGACCGCTTCAAAGCAGGGACTGTTTGAGGTGGCCCATCGGGGTACGATCTTTCTCGACGAAGTTGGTGATGTCGATCTCCAGATCCAACCGAAACTGCTGAAGGTCCTCGAAGAGAAACGTTTCAGACGTGTGGGAGACGTGAGGGATCGTCAAGTGGATGTACGGCTGATCGCCGCGACACATCAGGATATCGGCCAGCTTGTAAGAGAAAGGCGCTTTCGCGACGATCTCTATTTTCGCATCAGCACCATTCCTCTTTCGTTTCCGGCGCTACGCGATCGCATCGAAGATATTCCGACGCTGGCCCAATACCTTCTTAATAAGGTCTCAGCAGACCTGGGCCGCGGAGAAATGCGTTTGGACCAGGGTTGTATTCAAGCACTGCAAGCCTATTCATGGCCCGGCAACATTCGCGAACTTCGTAACGTAATCGAACGTGCGGTCTTGCTCAGTGACCAGAAAAGCATCACGCTCAACGATCTTCATTTCGATGGGCACACGCAGATCGGTGCTCCTTTTTTCGACTCACGTCTCACTCTTCAGGAATTGGAAAGACAGCACATCGAGCGTGTTCTTCTAGAAGAGCGTGGGCGTGTGGAGAAGGCTGCGAAGCGCCTCGGCATCCCGCGAAGCTCCCTTTATCAGAAGATTAAGAAACACCAGATCCAACCGTCCAAAGTCTAGAACCCAGTCTGAATGTCAGACAGGCCGGCCTACGCCTCGCGGGCAATCCCAAATCTCCGTCTAAAATCCTAAGGTTTTACCTTAGTAGAATTTAGCCATATTCATGGCGCAGTGTTTGCTGCGTCAGGGGGCCACTGTGCCAAACATACGTATGTTTCTCGGGTAGTTCACCGAGTAATCTTGGCTGAACTGATTAGAGCCTGCACTTGCCCCGCTTGGTTCTGCTGAAGTCAAGCCTCCCACACTTAGCATCTTCTTAAGGCCTCCCTGTTTCGGGAGTCGAGATCAAGGAGCAATGAAATGTCCCGATATGGGTCACTAAAAAACTTTGTACTTGCGTTGGCGGTTGTCGGAATCGTCAGCGTTTTCGCAGGTACAGCCAAAGCCGATATTGTTGTAATCACAGGAGTCAACAATCAAGGTACGGATAATGTCCTGCTTAACCCCGCAACCAATGTCCTTACCGTAACGGGTACCGTTGGCCCAAGCAATCTGCTGGTCAATTTTACTTCTTCGAGTGGTAGCGGGTTGCTGAATGCTAATCCGTCTGGCCAGGCAACGGTCAGCGGAGGAACCGGGAACACCGCTTTAACCCAACTCACCTTCGGTTTAGCCAACAATGACACATTTACTCGTGCAGTATTCAACATAAATGCGGCAACGGATGGTTCAGTGTTGATCCACGTCGAGGGTGTCAACATCGACGGTGGATTCTTCGAAGACGACTTCACGGTAGACGCCAATGGCCAGAACTTCTTCACGGTGACAGCCATCAACGGTCAACTGATTACATCGATCAGTTTAACGGCAATCAATGGCGCGACCTTTGAAGACGTCAGACAGGTTCGACTTGGAGGTAGTGATGTTGGCGAGATTCCCGAACCGACCAGCATGCTGCTTCTAGGATCAGGACTAATCGGTGCCGCCACCGGTTTGCGTCGTCGTTTGAAAAAGAAATAGTGGAAGAAGCTCGGCATTCAAACTATTTCTGAATCATCAACCAATAAAACCATGTTTCCGCAACTGCACTTGCTCCGCAGTTGTGGAAACATCAACCTTAAACCGGGTGCAGCCACGCGATCAGTCGTTCCTCTTGGAGGGCAAGTGCGGACGTAAATCGAGGCGAAACAAAGGGAGCAAATATGGCTTTCAAAGCAACTCTGATGAGTGCATTGCTACTGGCAATGTTGGCACTCGGAACATCAGAGGCGAAAGCTGACCCTGTAACTTTCTCCACGTCTGGCACTTTTACTTGTGGAGGTTGCGCGGGCAGCGGCACAAACTCTGTAACCTTTCTGGGTGGCATGGGCAACGCTCTCATGATCACGTTCACTGGACTGGGATCTACCAGCTTGAACACTCCGACAGGTTCCAGCTTCGGTAACTTTCAAACCTTCGTGAGTGGTACCGGCGTCATTAATGCCTCCGGCACTTTTACTCTCACGATTACACAGACGGTTCCGATCGCCGGCAGCGATAGTTTCTCGGCTACTTTCAGCGGGACTTTTAGCGCTAGTAATTCCGGTACCGGAGTAGTCAATTTTACTGTTACATCGGTGACCATTGGCGGTATTACCTACGCCATAACTAACAATCCACTGAACCTGGTACCTCCAGCGTCAAACAATGGAATAACGACGGTGCAGGGCCAAATAACCAGCGAGGTTCCGGAGCCAACCAGCATGTTGCTTCTCGGAACAGGTTTGTTGGGTATAGCCGGAGCAGTAAGGAAACGTTTCACCCGCTAACGGGTGGATTAAACCCGGCACCTTCGCATTTGAGGGTGCCAACTTGACCGGTTTGAACAGCTAGTGCGGATCTGTATTCGAGCCCGGGTAAAGAGGGAGTTCTTTTCAAATGGAACCAACGATTCTTCCCCTGGACGCGAACGGGCGGATCTATGCCCTGCAGGATGCAAAGGGAAATACGATCGGGACCGGCACGCGTGAGGTATGTGAGGTGCTGCTCTACATCATCACTAAGCCGGCTTCGGAAAGTATTTCAGGCAGAATAAATGTGCCTGGCGCACGGCGCCCTAATGTGCGTGCGGCCATCGGTATATAGCTTTCGGATTGGGCAGTAGTTGCTTAGCAACTGTTGCCCTGAACCTTATCGTTTTAACGGTGCGGAGTTACGACGATGGGCTTTACGGGAGCACTAGAATCACTCCGCATGATGCGCGTGCTGCTTCTGCGCATGCAGACTGCACGTGCTCCTGGCTTTAACCTCGCCACAATCAGACGACCTAAAATTTGAATTGTTTCAGTGTGCCCTGTGAAGCAAAACCCATTCGGAACCCTTAAAAAAGTCTCTGGGAAATTGAGACAACTGTGGGCCGGGCGAGACGAGAAACCCGAGTTGCCGATGCCGCGTTTGCTGGTCGTCGATAACGAAGAGTCGATCTGCTTCTCGATGAGTGAGTACTTCTCTTTACAGGGATACAAGGTTGATACAGCTTCTGAAGTCGAAGAAGCAGAAAAATTGCTCGCCGCGGGTAACTACAGAGTCGTAATCCAGGATTTGCGGCTCACGATGACCAGCAATCGTGACGGCCTGGACATGATCAGGCTCATCAGGGAACACAATCCACAAGCGCGGATCATCGTCCTGACCGCGTACGGTTCGCCGGAGATCGAAGAGGAAGCGAGGCGTTGTGGCGCCGACGCGTTTCTACGAAAACCCAAACCGTTATCGCAGGTAGCACAGATCGTCCAAGGTCTACTTGAATCCCCTCCGCGCCGCACCGCCCGCCCTGCATAGCCACAAAAAGCACAAAAATAATTTTAAGAGAAAGCTGAATAGATCTGTTTTGTGCTTTTGTGCCTTTTTGTGGCTAATGAAAGTCGTGGGAGGGGGCACCGGCGACCGTAAACGAAAGTGGCTTCACGTGGCTGGCTTTTACAGAAATCACGTTATCCTGGTTTTGCAACACTCCCTCAATTAAGAGAAAAGGATGATCGACCAGCTCGAGCCGGTACTGATCGAAGAGTGGCGGGGTGACGATGATGTTGCTCACTCCAGTCTCGTCCTCGAGACTCAAGAACATAAATCCTTTTGCCGTGCCCGGCCGCTGGCGAACAATCACCCACCCGGCTACGCGTACAAAACTGCCATTGCGCAGGCGGCGGATCTCGATCGCTTTCAAGGCTTTGAGCTTGTTCAACTCGGCTCGATAATAAGCAACCGGGTGCTTTCCGATCGTTAACCCTGTCCCACGAAAGTCCGCATCCACTCGCTCGAGTAAACCCATCTGCTGCAAAGGTGAATTGCCGTCTCGCTCGAGTAACTCCTCATAGAGTTCGCCTGGAGCACGCGTCACCCGTTCAACCTGCCACAGCGCGTCGCGGCGATGAGTCTTTGTTTTTTTAACTCGAGACTTTGGCTCAGCAGGAGTCTGGATAAAATTCAACGCGCCGATTGCAGCCAACTTTCTCATCTCATCTTTGCGCAGTTCAGGCACTCGATTACGCAAATCATCAATACCCGCGAAATCACGTACGGCTCTCTCGCGAACAATTGCCTGCCCGGACTGCTGACTCAAACCCTTCGCGTATCTCAGTCCGAGACGCAGCACAGGAACTCCGTCTTCTTTCTCCAGCGTGCACAACCAATCCGAGCAGGTAACATCGATCGGCAAGACCTTCAATCCATGACGCTGGGCATCTTTAATGAGCGTGAAAGGTTGATAAAAACCCATCGGTTGATTGTTGAGTATCGCCGCGGTGAACGCCGCCAGGTAATTACATTTCAGATAGGCACTCGCATAAGCTATCAGCGCAAAACTTGCCGCGTGCGATTCCGGAAAACCGTAAAGCGCAAACGAACTGATAGCCAGCACAATCTCTTCCTGTGTTTTCCCGGTGACTCCATTTCGCGTCAGGCCTTCCCGCAGTTTTACCTCAATCGATTTCATGCGAGCTTCCGAACGTTTGAAACCAAAAGCACGCCGCAACTCTTCCGCCTCGCCACCGGAAAATCCGGCACACACCATCGCCATTCTCAATAGCTGTTCTTGAAAGAGCGGCACACCGAGTGTTCGTTTTAAGATTGGTTCCAAAAGAGGGTGTGCATAAGTCACCGGCTCTCTACCCTGCCGGCGTTTCAGATAGGGATGGACCATGTTTCCCACGATCGGGCCGGGCCGGATGATGGCGACCTGGACCACAATGTCGTAAAAACTCGCAGGCCGCAGTCGTGGCAGGCACGACATCTGGGCACGACTTTCGACTTGAAACATTCCGATGGTGTCGGCATTTTGCAGCGCCTCATAAACCGCGGGGTCGTTTTGCGGAAGATGTGCTAAGTCAACTTCTTCACCATAGGAATCACGAATCAACTCGATTGAATCTTCGAGGACGGCCATCATGCCAAGCCCCAGTAAATCCACTTTGATCAGTCCCAGGTCCGCGCAATCTTCTTTGTCCCACTGGACCACAACGCGTCCCGGCATGGCGGCGGGCTCGAGCGGCACGATCGAATCGAGCTGCCCCTGACAGATCACCATTCCGCCTGAATGCTGGCCCAGGTGGCGAGGCAGATCCTGCACCATTTGATAAAGCTGGAAGAATTTCCGGATGCGTGGATGGCTCAGGTCCAAACCCGCATCACGAAACTGGCGCTCGCTGGAATCGCTTGGATCTTTCCATTCCCATGTGTGGACGAGAGCGGCTAGCCGTGAAAGTGTTTCTTCATCAAAATCCAGCGCCTTACCGACCTCACGCGCCGCCGAGCGCCCTCGATAGGTAATGACGTTCGCGGTCATGGCTGCGCCCAATTTTCCGTAGCGTTCGTAAACGTATTGAATTGCCTTCTCGCGTTGATCCCCGCTCGGCAGATCGAGATCGATATCGGGCCATTCACCTCGTTCTTCAGAAAGAAATCGTTCAAACAACAGATCCATGCCGACAGGATCCACGGCCGTAATCCCCAACGAATAACAGACCGCACTGTTTGCCGCCGACCCACGCCCCTGGATCAGAATGCCTTCTTTGCGACAAAACTGAACGATGTCCCAAACAATCAGAAAATAACCTTCCAGTTTGAGCTTTTCGATCAACTTCAACTCGCGTTCGAGCTGCGGGCGTGCTTTTTCGTAAGTGGGCGTATCGTTCACGCCTGTATAGCGCGAACGTGCGCCTGCTTCCGTGAGCTTGCGCAAGAGAGAAGCCATCGTTTCGCCCGGCGGCGTCGGATATTTGGGAAACTCGTAACCGAGATCTTCGAGTGTGAACTTCAGTCGCGATGAAAGCTCAGAGGTATTCGCGATTGCTTCCGGCAGATCCGCAAACAGCTTCTGCATCCTCGCGCCTGATTTCAGATATCGCTCTGAGTTTTGCGCCAGCAGGCGTCCGGCGTTTTCCAGTCGCACGTGATTGCGAATGCAGGTGAAGACGTCAGACACTTCACGGCGCGCTGGTATCGCGTAACAAACTCCGTTCGTAGCGAGTAAAGGCAAGTGATTGCGCCGTGCAAGTTCAATCACTAAATGATTGCGGGCTTCTTCGGTACGATCGAAGTGGCGTTGCAACTCGGCGTACACATTCTTTTTACCAAACAGTTCTATCAGCCATTCGGTGATGCTTTGTGCTTTGTGAGCGTTCTCTGCATCTCTCGGGTTGAGCACGGTCGCAATTGGTCCATCAAATCCCCCAGTCAAACAGATCAACCCTGCGGCATGCGCCGCCAACTCTTCAGAAGTGACCACACACTCACCCGGTTTTGCGTGTTTGGGTACACGCAGTTTCATCAAGGTGATCAGGCGACAGAGATTTTGATAACCAGTGCGGTTGCGAACTAAAACAGGAATTGAACAGATGGCTGGTCTTTCGACTTTGGTTTTTGGAATTTGGACGCTTATCTCAGCGCCGATGTGGGCCTTGATGTCATTCTTCTTTGCGGAGAGATGAAACCGCGGCGCGCCATAAACTCCATCGCGATCCAGCAAAGCCATCGCCGGCATCTGCAACTCAACACCGGCAGCAATCAATTCTTCAGGCACAGAAGCGCCCTCCAAAAAACTGAAAGCCGACCGCGCGTGTAGCTCAACGTATGTGGACATGTTTACTTGCCACAAAAGGCACCAAAAGCACAAAATGATTTTTTGTTGTGCTTCTTTGTGGCTTCAATCGTAGTTCCCTTCTACGAACCAGTTCTCGGTTTTAAGTTCTCGATAAATGCGATACACCGCCTGGTGGCCTGAACGCTCGAGCGTCACGTCCCACTCATCCCGGGCCCACCGATCGTCGCGCCACCAATCACCCATAGTTCTCCATGGACCAGCAAGGCCCACTACTTTTCCGTAAACACTCCGCTGCTTACTCCAGGCGCTGATCTGCACGGGACAGCCCTGGTCCGCTTGAACTATCGCTCGCAACGGCGGACGAAATATCCGGAAGCCCAGGGCTAAATGCGAATTGCGAATTGTGAATTGTGAAATTGCTTTTCCACGCTTACGCGAATCAGATTTAGTAGTGAGCGTGAAACGCTTCAAGGTGAACGCGTCGGGACGATGAGTGTCGAGCAAGGTTGGGGAGCCGATATTTTGCTCTCCTACAAGTTTCGCAAGCCTCGCGAGTGTGAGCTCCAGTTTGTCCGGCGCCGGAGCGAGTGGCACAAACAAACCGTTCTGCAACACACGCGGTTTCACTGGCTCACAAGTAATTGAAACGGATCTCACGGCTGCTGCCGGCGGATGCATTTCTGTGTCGAGCAATAACAACTTCAGAAATACTTTGTGGTCGCGCATCGGGTAAGGCAGAGTCAGTTTGCGTTCATGTGTCGTCTGATTTTCCAGTTGCATCACCACACACAATTCGTTTGTAGCCAGCGCATGAGCATTCAAAGCGGCGCAGAGTTGATGCAGGAGTGGCGCAAAGACAAATGAGAGTGGCTCTAGCTCGGTAATGGCGTGTTCGAGCTCAACCGAGTATGCAAAAACAGGTGGGGGCTGTTTGACCTTTAAGTGTCGCTCGGTTTTACCGGCCGCGAGTTGTTGCAGTCTCACTCCCGCCTGTCCCAGACGTTCAGAAACACCGGCGACGGGAAGCGCAGCGAAATCAGCAAAGGTGCGAATGCCCCAGAGCCTCAGTGTTTCCAGGATCTCATTCGCAACTTTTCTCTCGATGTTAACCAGCGAGTAGTCGAGGTGGTCGACAGGAAAATCTGCGAGACAAGTTAGTTCCTCGCCGGGTGAAACGAAGGTTATTCCATGCAAACGAGTGGCAGCGTGGATTGCGGCATCGGGATTTGCCGCGATGGCAATACTGACCGTGCTTTCCAGGCCGCCATGGCTCCTCGACTTTTTGGCTCGCGAAGCTATTTCCTTCGCGAGTTGATAAGCGGAGCCAAATAACAGCTCACACCCGTCGGCGTCAATCACGACCGTGCCGCTCCGCGCCTCCTCAACCACGGGCGAAAAGTTATAGGCAAACTCCGGGAGAGAGAGATTGACCGGTATTTGTTGGGCATGAATACACGCAAACACAGCGAAACAAAGATTTGGCGAAAATTATCGAAAACTAAATATTTTGAGAAGCGCGGAATTGACTCTCATTCAGCGAGGGAGAAAGGGGACGCTGGCGATTAACTTTTATCGTATTGAGACGCAAAAGATTTCCCTGTGTAACCGCTTGCTGTGTAACCGTTGCCCGGTTTGCGGGCGTTTGCTTCCGCATAGGCAACACGTTGCGGGGCGCTACGAACGGGCCCGGTACTGCCACGCGCGGCTCGGCATTCGCTCGTGACCATTCCACCACTCCATTCAACTCCAGCGTTAGTGCAGAACATGACCGGGTACAGGCTTCTTCTGAAATCACCATGAGCACTGTTGGTCTATCTTCCACCGTATGGCGAAAGCGATACCACCATGACGAAATGATCCGGCGTGTATCCTGTGCCGCGACATCGCCGATATCGAGGATCACCAGGCCAAACCCACCTGCATGTAACAATAGATCCGTGGCTTTAAAAGCGTGCTCGAGATTTCCTGCGCCGCGCACCCACAGCAAACGATCGAAATCTATGCCAGCGGCAGCTGCGGCCGTCGGTGCAAACGCATCAGTAGTGTCTACCAATGCACAGGTCTCTTCATGAGTGGTTGCATAAGCAAGCATTGAATACACCAGACTGGTACGTCCGGATGATGCCGGTCCAAAGATTTCACTGATAGCTCCACGTGGGAGACCGCCTGTTAAAGCGTCGATCTCCGGAATGCCTGTGGAGAGAGTTTCGAGTACAGACTTTTCATGGACCTTGAATACATCGCCAAAACGACCGGCAATTTCAGACTCGAGTTCTGCTTTTGAGAATGCTGCTTTCATGTTTATAGTAGGTTCTCTGCGTAATCTCTGCGTCCTCTGCGCCTCTGTGGTAAGAGGTAAAGATCCACCGCCGAGGCGCAAAGGACGCAGAGATTACGCAGAGAATTCAATGCCGAAATTCACATCTGCCGATAGCGCGGCCAACGCTTTAATTCCACCGCGACCAACACTCTCGTCGCTCAAAAGCGCTGCTGCCGATTGCCGTGCCTGCGACCTCTGGAAAAAAGGAACGCAAACCGTTTTCGGAGAAGGCGCCCGGCGAGTAAAAGTCATGTTCGTCGGCGAGCAGCCAGGCAACGAAGAGGATCTGACGGGCAAACCTTTTGTCGGACCTGCCGGGCGCTTGTTTGATAACGCGCTGGAAGAAGCCGGCATCGATCGCCAACAAACCTACGTCACCAATGTTGTCAAACATTTCAAATGGGAGCCGCGTGGTAAACGCCGGATCCACAAGAAACCCAATTCACAGGAGATCACTGCCTGCCGTCCCTGGCTTGAAGCAGAGATCGCCGTCGTCAAACCTGACGTCATTGTTGCCCTCGGCGCTACAGCCGCCCAGTCTCTTCTCGGACCGAAGTTTCGCGTGACAAAACAACGCGGCGAATTTATTCCTTCAACCCTCGCACCTTACGTCATGGCTACCGTGCATCCCTCCTCAATTCTTCGTGCTCCCGACGATGAAACGCGCCATCTCGAGTTACGACTTTTTATCGACGACCTCAAAAAACTCTCCAAGGTAATCAAGTAGCAGCGCCGTTCCCGTACTTCAGTTGCGCCGTGGCTTTAGCCCGGTGGTGGTGTTCAACCAGCCAACTGTCCAGAAGCCGTTCAAATCCGGACCATGAGGGGCACGAGTTGATCACCGGGCTAGAGTCACGGCGCGACGACAGAACCAAGACGGTAACGGTCTCCCCCGCGCCACCGCCTCGGCTCTAAAAAAACTACTTGACGTCGCGCCGCATATGTTCGAGAATGTTCGCTGAATTTTCGGTTGTCAACGAAAATTATTTCGAGCAAGCAAAGAGGGAACGTTATGCCTGTCACGGCTAAACAAAGAAGAGTTTATGAGTTCATTCGGGGCTATATCGAGTCGAATCACGAACCACCCACCATCGCGGAGATCGGGAAACATTTTCAGATGAGTTCGTCTGCCAGCGTTCACGCCATCCTGGTAGCCCTGGAGCGAGAAGGATTGATAAAACGCATTCCGAACATCAGCCGCGGAATTGAGATCATTCAACAAAAGGGTGGCGGTGACGACGATGACAGTGAGGTTAAGTTGCTCGGTACCGTAGCTGCCGGCCAGCCAATCGAGGCGATTCTCACCGGCGACATGATATCCGTGCCGAAAGACATGCTTGGACGCGGCCGCACTTACGCCCTGCGCGTACGTGGTGATTCGATGATCGACGACAACATTGAGGACGGTGACATCATCATCGTTGCGTACCAGCCGACAGCCGAAAACGGCCAGATGGTTATCGCTCTAATCGACGGCAACTATGCGACGGTGAAGAGGTTTTATCGCGAACCTGAGTTTATTCGCCTCGAGCCTGCTAATCCGCAGTTCAAACCGATCTTCATCAAGACGCCGGAAAGAATTCAGATCCAGGGTGTCGTGAGAGGTTTAATTCGGAAATATGCCACAGCATGAGATGGAGCTTGTAGGTTTTGCGCTAAGCGATTGCACAGTTAATCTCGATGTGGCGTCGGCAAAGTACTTGCGAGTCGTGCACGGCACTGCGCTCGAGCTTGCGGTGCACAATCAGTTCGGCGCGGACATTGGAGGCTTCTGGTTGCTGTCGTCTCAGATCGATCAGTTGCGCCGTCTGCCTGAGTATTACTCACCGAATGAAGCGCCACTTGTCGAGTTTGCAATCGAAGCTTATCTCGCCGCCCAAATTCGAGGACTGATCTGAGCCACAAAAAGGCACAAAAAGCACAAATGAGAATTATTTAGGGGCTAAATTATTTGTGCCTTGTGCTTCTTTGTGGCTCTTTTTGCGGATGACGATGAAGGCGATGCCGAAGATAATCATGGCGCCGCCGATCAGAGTGCGCCAGCCTATTTCTTCGTCCAAAACAATCATCCCCAGAATTACCGCGACAACCGGTGTGACCAGCGCGATCAACATCGAATTCGTAACGTCCATGTTCATGACCAGCCAGTAGTAAAGCAAAAACGCAATCACCGAACCCACGATCGCCAAATAGAACAGAGAGACCAAAGCCATCGGTGTCCAGCGAAAGTGCAATGGATTCCCTTCGAGCGGGATGCCGACTGCAAAGAGCATCAATAAACCAACGAACATCTGACCAGCCGAGAGTATCGCCGGATCGAGATGCTTTCCGTACGCTTTCACCAATACATTCGCATAGGCCGCACACATCGAACCGAAAACAAGACCCGCGCAACCTGCCACGGCCTGGGGACCAGCAATGGCAAGTTGATTGGAAAAAACAACTCCCACGCCGCACACCCCAAGAATCACGCCGCCAATCCTCGACCAACTCAAGCGTTCGCCGGGCAAGTGGAAATGTGCGAACACTAATCCGAAGACGGGAATCGTGGCTTGCAAAAGAGCGGCGAGACCGGAAGAGACGTACTGCTCGCCCCAAAAAACCAAACCGTAGTTGAACCCAAACGAAAGAATTCCAGTGATCGCTAACAGGATCCAATCAGCGCGTGTCCGTGGAATTGGCAGCCGGCGAATGAGTATCAAAGGCACGAGAATCGCGCAGGCGATTACAAATCTGATACCCGCAAACGTGAATGGAGGGAGATCGTCAAGACCCAGCTTGATGAAGAGCCAGGTAGATCCCCAAATGACGCAGAGTATCAGCCAAACGAGACGCGCTTTCATTTATTTCAGGAGCTTGCCATAAAGAAGCACAAAAAGCACAAGAAGAGTTTCGATTAACTACTTCTTGTGCTTCTGTATCGCTAAACAATCTTTGAGTTTAAAAACGAAATGCGCTACTTCCAGCAAGCTGAAAGTAGCGCAATCCGTTTTCCTATAGGTCGCCGAAGCTCCCTATAAGATGGCAACAAGAGCATGTACACACTCAAGTCACCAATTTGTATCCCGATGATCAACTGGCGGTCAGCCGATCGCCGGTCAGCACGAATCGTTTTCACAATCCTCACGTTCCGAAGAACGTGGTGCCTTTAGGTTTTTGTTGTGGTGGCTTTTCCTCCACCGCCGGTTACGCTCCGGCAACGAAGCTCAACTTACGTTGAACCGCTTTGCTCCCTTCGGCGGGTCCTTGCCTCCGGGTGCCATTCGTTTTTATTCGAATGGCTCGAGAAAGTCTCGCAACCTTCTCTAGCTAAGCCTTTCGGCTCCGATTAGGGCGTCATTAGAATCAACAGCCGCCTGTCTCTTCTCTCGCTCGGGCGTCACCGCACCGATTGCCGATCCCTTTCTCGGTCTCGAAGGCCGCAACCTTCGTGACAGGAGGTTTATACTCTTCAACGATTTTTAGAGCAACTTTTTCTGTGTTTTATTTTGACAGTGATTTTGTTTTCTTGACTGCTGCAACGATCTTGCTTTGCACAGCTTTCATTTCTTCATCACCTTTGTATTTTGTGCGCGGCCAGAAGAATCCTTTCAATCCATCTTTCCTGCGTCGCGGCACTACATGCACGTGCAAATGCGGCACGCTTTGACTCACACGATTGTTCATCGCGACAAAAGTTCCTTCTGCATCAAGCGCTGATTGAACTGCGCGAGTAAGCAGTTGCGCTGCTTCGAAGTATGGACCAACGAGCGTAGTCGGAAGATCTCCGAGTGTTTCAAAATGCTCTCGCGGCACCAGTAAAGTGTGGCCGTGAAACAGCGGACGATGATCGAGAAACGCGAGCGAGTTCTCATCTTCGTAAACCACAGTTGCCGGCAGTTCGCCAGACACAATTCGGCAAAACAGACAGTTGTCGTCAACCATCGAATATCCTTTTTATCCACAGATTACGCAGATTACAGAAATTATCTGGGTAATCTGTGGATGGTTTCATTTATTTCGTCAAAGCCGGGCCTGACAAAGCCTCGCGCTTCCGGAAAGCCTTTTTCCAAACGCTGGCGCAAACGTTCGAGCTGAAGAATCAGCGGCACAATCGAACCGGCGCACTCCGGCAACGATAGTTGCATGAGCCGCCAGGCTGCAATTGATCGGTCGATACCGATCAGCGCAACCTTTGCCGATCCGTCAGAATCCCTGGGAAACTCAGCAAATTCCGGATCTTCTTCTTCCCGCCGCCCTGAGAGTGCCCGGATCGTCTTCACCGCGATTTGATACTGATACCATTGAATCACCTCGCGTGCATCTTCCAGGTGTTCCGCATTCCCACCATTATTTTCTGTTGTGCGCAGATCGCTTAGTTCGGTATTCTGATCAAACTCGCGAAACCAGTCGCTGGCTGCATTCGCGTACTTCTTGCCAGATTTCGCCAACGGGTGATTGTCAATTAGCTGTCTTTTTCTGTGAGACCGGGCTTCGCCTTCTTCGCCATTCCCGGCGAGGTTGACGCCAGTCTCTTTGACCCATTCAACAATCATTTCGCGCGTTTCCAGATAAATGGAACCGAGTTTTCGCCAGAATGCTTCGTTGCGAAGGTCGCGGCTCTCCGGTGGATCGTCGTCTTCCTGCTCGGTCGCGTAGACCAGACAACGTGAGGTTAAAGGACACCGTTCACACCAACGATCGCAATAGTTGTAAATGCCTGAGATTAAGTCAGGATTATTGGCGAGTTCGGTGAGGGTTCTTCGTCGCATTGATTTTATCTCCTTGATGAGGATTAAGGTGGCTCATTCTATGACAAATCGATTCTCCACGTCACGATCGTTTTTACTGGTCCTGCTGCTCGGATGGACCACCACAATCTCGGGCCAGCAGACGCAGAAGTCGTTCAATTATGGATTTGTCAGTCCGAACACAAGGACGAACTTAAAACTCGAAGAAGCGATCAAGGGAATGAACTCGCCTGAAGAAGTGCAGTTACGTACGAACGCAATCAACTTGAGTTGCGTAGTGAAATCCAGAATCCGCGGATTCAAAGCACTGGGTTTGTGGGCCGATGGCGGGGCGGAACACGCCGTCATGCTGCGCGTCAAAAGCGATGAGGCAACACTTCGTTACCTCTTATCGCGTATGGGACGCGATGCACAGCAGGAGTATGTGGCCTACTTTCAACCTCGACGCGGAGCCTCAATGCAGCTTTACACTTTGCGGCCCCCGAGGCATGCGTCGAATTTTGTTGTGCTTGCAAATGCTTTCTACCGCGCCGGTATCCCCTTTGGAACGTTCGTGACCTCCGGCGGAACGACGGCCGTTTACATTATCGACTTAGAGAATAACTTGCGTCGGAAGATCTTAACTGTGGCGCGTCGTCTCCGCGCACGAGTCAGTCAACAATCCGGCGATGCCGGCCTGGTTGGTGATGACGAACGGCAAAAGGCGAAGGACGTGTTTGAGCAGGAGATCAGGAATTACGAAGCGAAGAACCCCAACCTGCCACCGGCCTGCGACGTGAAGAAAGGCCCGAGATGAACTCAAACAACCCGTGTATCCGCGCCACGGTTGCTGAGGCGCTCGAGCGTTTGCCGGGACCGGACGGCAAACGCTTCGCGACTATCTTCGAACACGGCAGCCTGTTGGTGGAGATCTACGCACCGCGCGGCACGGATCCGCAACAACCCCATACGAGAGATGAGATCTACTTCGTTGCGGCGGGTACTGGTGAATACGTGTGCGGAGACACGCGACAGACGTTTGGTCCAACCGACATTCTCTTCGCCGCAGCCGGAAGCGTGCATCGCTTTGAGAACTTTTCCGGCGACCTGACGCTGTGGGTCTTGTTCTATGGCCCGGAGGGTGGTGAATCCGAGTAATTCTTCTCTGCGGCTCTCGGCGTATCTCCACGATCTCTGCGGTAGAAACGCACTTTTAACGCAGAGATCGCGGAGATACGCCGAGAGCCGCAGATAAGGATTAAACGGGTTTGACAGCTTTGATAAAGGCAGGGGTGCTAAGAGTGTTTAGCACCTCTCTTCTTGTCACCCAACCGCGCCGCGCCATCGCCACGCCATACTTCACATTGTTCATCGCTCGCACTGAATGCGCATCGGTTGAGATCACAAACTTGATCTTTCTTTTCCGTGCCTCTCGCACCCAGCGTGGCTCCAGGTCAAGGCGGTAAGGATCGCCGTTGATCTCGATCGCCGCCTTCGACTCGGCAATCACATCCAGAATGCGCTCAACGTCACACTCAAACGGTGGCCGTCGTTGCAGCAATCGTCCCAGCCCGTGTCCCCAGATCTTGAACACCGGATAACGCATCGCCTTCGTGATGCGCTCGGTCATCTTCGCCGAATCCATTTTGTAACGCGCGTGAATACTCGCCACGATCACGTCAAACTTTTCGAGCACGGCATCCGGATAGTCGAGCCTGCCATCAGCAACAATGTCCGACTCAGTCCCGCGCAGGATTTTGATCGAAACATTCTCCTGCACCTCATCGATCTCATCCCACTGCTGATACAACTTGTCCAGCTTCAGTCCACCAGCATAGATCGCCGTCGGCGAATGATCGGTGATCGTGATGTACTTCATTCCCATCTCTTCAGCGCCGCGCACCATCGCTTCGAGCGTGTGTACGCCATCGGAATAAGTGGTGTGACAATGGACCATGCCTTTCACGTCAGCTTCAGTCACCAGATCGTCAGAAAGTTTTTTCTTGAGGGCCGCCTCGATCTCGCCTTCGTTCTCGCGCAGCTCCGGCGGTATGTAAGCCATGCCGAAGTGGTTGTAGATCTCTTCTTCGCTGCGCGGCGCGCGGGCGAGGCCTTTTTTCTTTTGCGCCGCGTACTCCATCACTTTTTGGACATGCGCTTCGGACCCCGTTCTCACAAACAGTGAAACGGCAAACTCTTTCGGCGTCACCACCGTGAGTGAAACCGGCGCGCCATCAGCGAACTGCGCGACACACTCGTTTGGACCATCCGTTTGGCTCGACACAATCAGCGGAAAACGCAGGAACTGTTCGACAACCGCGGCCGGTTTCTTGGAACTTGCTACCAGATCGACAATCCCAACCGTCTCCTCCCAACGTCGCAGCGATCCGGCAACGCTAACATCGACAACTCCGTCAATTGCTTTCAAATACTCAATCGCCTGCTCCGCGGTGCTCCACGCGTGATGAAGATGCAAACGTTGCTTCGGTTTTTTTATCGGGTTCGAGATCTTCTCCAGCAGGCGCTGCTCAGTCTTTGCTCCAAAGCCTTTCAGCTTTTGCAGCTTCCCTGCTTCCGCCGCGGCTTTCAGCTCCGCCACTGAAGTTATTCCGAGGGTCGCCTGGAGTTGTTGGATCTTTTCAATGCTCAATCCCGGCACTGCTGACAACTCGACAACGCCCGTCGGAAACTCTTTGCGCAGTCCATTCAAAACTGAAGACTCGCCGGTGAGATAGAGTTGTTTGATCTGCGAAGCGAGTGCGTCGCCGATGCGTGGCAGTGTCGTCAGACGATCCTCTTTGACTAACTGGTCGAGATTTGCGACACCTTGAATCGCTCGTGCGCCGGCGTTGTAAGCCTTGGCTTTGAAACGATACTGACCGCCTTTCAACTCCATCAACTGGGCGATCTCCTGCAACGCAGCGGCAACACCGAACCGGTCGAGTTTTTGGTTCTCTGACATGAGTGGAAGTTTCGCTTTTTTCACGCAAAGGCGCAAAGGCCAAAGTGAACCATTAATTGTTTGCCTTCCTTTGCGCCTTTGCGCCTTTGCGGGAATAATTACTTTCATCATGGCTATAGCTTCAATCAATCCGACAACAGGTGAAACTCTAAAAACTTTCTCAGCTTTATCCGCAGCGCAGATCGAAGAAAAGCTCCAACTCGCAGCAGACACATTTCACGAATACCGTCGCACGCCGTTCGCCGATCGCTCGCGCATGATGCAGCGAGCGGCGGAGATCCTTGAAAACGAAAAACATGAGCTCGGCAAATTGATGACGACGGAGATGGGCAAGCCCATCAAAGCTGCCGTTAGTGAAGCCGAAAAGTGCGCCTGGGTTTGCCGTTACTACGCAGAGAATGCCGAACATCATCTCGCCGACCAGATTGTCGAAACGAACGCTAAAAAGAGCTACGTGCGTTTCCAGCCGCTCGGGCCAGTGCTCGCCGTAATGCCCTGGAACTTTCCGTTCTGGCAGGTCTTTCGTTTCGCGGCGCCGGCTTTGATGGCCGGGAACGTTGGGCTGCTCAAACACGCTTCGAATGTGCCGCAGTGCGCGCTCGCGATCGAAGAGATCTTCACGCGCGCAGGATTTCCAAAAGGCGCATTTCAAACGCTGTTGATTGGCTCAGACGCAGTCGAGAAGATCCTGAACGATCCGCGTGTGACGGCCGCAACGTTAACCGGTAGTGAGCCTGCCGGCAGCAGTGTCGCATCCATTGCCGGAAAACAGATTAAGAAGACGGTTCTCGAACTCGGCGGCAGTGATCCGTTTATCGTTATGCCTTCGGCAAATCTCGACGAAGCCGTGACCACCGCGGTCAAAGCACGCACCATCAACAACGGCCAGTCGTGCATCGCGGCGAAACGCTTTATCGTTGCAAGCGAGATCTACGACGAGTTTGAGCGCAAGTTTGTGAGTCAGATGCAGGCCCTTCGTATCGGAGATCCGATGGAGGAGTTGACTGAGATTGGACCGCTCGCGACACCGCAGATCGTGAACGATCTCGAAGAACAGGTAAAAAAGGCAGTGGCCACAGGCGCACACGTGTTAACCGGCGGAAAGAGACTCAGTCGTCCCGGAAACTTCTTCGAACCGACGGTGCTCGTCAATGTTGACATCGCGGCGCCGGTGTCATGCGAAGAGATCTTTGGACCGGTCGCGATGCTGTTTCGCGTTGAGGATATTGACGAAGCGATCCGGATCGCGAATGCGACGCAGTTCGGGCTCGGTTCCGCCGCCTGGACCAACGACCCTAGCGAACAGGCGCGATTCATCGAGGAGCTCGAAGCCGGATCAGTGTTCATCAACGGAATGGTGGCCTCGGATCCGCGTTTGCCGTTTGGCGGTGTGAAGAATTCCGGTTACGGTCGCGAACTCGCGGAGTTCGGGATCCGCGAGTTCGTGAACATCAAGACCGTTTGGATTGGTGAAGCCTGATACTATGGACCAATATCCATTTGCCGATATCGATTTGGCTCGTCGTCTGGAACGTACCGAGGGACGAGGCAACGCTGATTTTGTCGAAGCTCGCGCGCAGGCGTTTCCTGATGTGGGTGCAACCTGGATCGAGGTGGCCGGGACGTATGCGATGTTTGATGGCGTCGGCTCGCCGCTCACTCAGACTTTTGGCCTGGGAGTATTCCAGCCGATCACGGAAGCAGATCTGGACCGGATCGAAGAGTTTTTCCAGTCGAGAGGCGCTGAAGTTTTTCAGGAAGTTTGTCCGCTCGCCGATCAATCAGTGTTCACGTTGATTGGTGAGCGCGGTTATAAACCGGTCGAGCTTTCGAATGTGCTTTATCAACCCATAAGTGCGGACCTGCGCTTGCAGGCCTCTCGCAACGAGAACATTAAAGTGAGAGTCATCGAGAAGAATGAAGGCGAACTCTGGGCAGAAACATCGTCCGAAGGTTGGAAGGAGTTTGCTGAAGTCGCCGATTTTTTGCGTGACCTGGGCCGCGTGACGGCGCACTCAAAGGCACTTCGGTTCATCGCGGAGTTGGAGGGAAAACCGATCGGAACTGGGGCTTTGAGGATCGCTGATGATGTGGCGCTGCTTGCCGGCGCGAGTACGATTCCCACAGCTCGACGGCAGGGCGCTCAGCTTGCACTGCTTGAAGAACGTTTGCGTTACGCTGCCGGGCAGGGTTGTACCGTTGCGATGATGGCCGCGCAGCCAGGAAGCGGATCACAGCGGAACGCGGAGCGTCATGGATTCCGCATCGCGTATACCCGAACAAAGTGGAAACGGGATTTACAAGATTTACGTGGATGGGGGTTAATGACAGAATGAATCCTGCGAATCCTGAAAATCTTGTAAACCCTGTGCAAGGCTTTGAAAAGCTAGGCGTGTTCTATCTTGGTCGAACAAAATCCGATAACAATCTCCTCCTCTACGACTCGAAGGATCTTGTAACGCACGCTGTCTGTGTCGGCATGACCGGCAGTGGCAAGACCGGACTCTGCATCACGCTGCTTGAAGAAGCTGCAATCGACGGTATACCCGCGATCATCATCGATCCGAAGGGTGATCTCTGTAACTTACTGCTGACGTTTCCAAACCTCTCTCCCCAGGACTTCGCGCCGTGGGTGGAAGAAGGCGTTGATCCGTCGCAACAGGCCAACCTTTGGAAAGAAGGTCTCGCGAAGTGGGGACAAGACGGCGATCGCATTCAACGCCTGCGAGACGCTGCCGACTTTCGCATTTACACGCCTGGCAGCAACGCCGGCTTGCCGGTATCCATTCTCAAGTCATTTGCGGCGCCACCCGAAACGATCAGGGAAGACAACGAGTCACTCGCGGAGCGAATTAACACGACTGTTACGAGCTTGCTCGGATTGATCGGTGTTGACGCCGATCCGATTCGCAGCCGCGAACACATTCTACTTTCCAACATTCTCAATCAGGAGTGGTCCGCCGGTAGAGATCTGGATCTCGCCGGACTCATCCAAAAGATCCAGTCGCCTGCAATCGCGAAGATCGGAGTGATGGATCTCGACTCGTTCTTCCCCGCAAACGATCGCTTCGAACTCGCGATGGCGTTGAACCATCTGCTCGCGTCGCCGAGTTTCGCGAGCTGGATGGAAGGCGAGCCACTCGACATCCAAAAGATCCTTTACACAGAAAAAGGAAAGCCTCGCCTCGCGATCTTCTCAATCGCGCATCTCGCCGATGCGGAGCGGATGTTCTTCGTCTCGCTCTTGCTGAATCAGGTGCTCGGCTGGATGAGAACTCAATCAGGTACGTCGAGCCTGCGCGCCATTCTCTACATGGACGAGATCTTTGGTTACTTCCCGCCGGTTGCGAATCCGCCGTCGAAATTGCCGCTGCTGACCTTGTTGAAACAAGCTCGCGCATTCGGGTTGGGTGTCGTGTTGGCGACGCAGAATCCAGTCGATCTCGACTACAAAGGACTCGCAAACACCGGCACGTGGTTTATCGGTCGCTTGCAAACTGAACGCGACAAGGCGCGAATGTTGGAGGGGCTCGAAGGTATTGCAGCAGGTACAGGCCAGAAGTTTGACAGGCAGGAGATGGAGCAACTGCTCGCGAGTCTTGATAAACGCATCTTCCTCATGAACAACGTGCACGACGAAGCACCCGAAGTGTTCGAAACTCGCTGGGCCATGTCTTACCTGCGTGGGCCATTGACACGCACGCAAATCAAGTCGCTGATGGATCCGTTGGAAGGGGATCCATTGCAGGGGACTGTCACACCGGCGCCCGCTGTCGCGGCGGCAATCGCAACCGCACCGGCGCACAATGAGCAACCGGTACTGCCGCCTGAAATAACTCAGTATTACATTCCCGTTCGCTCATCTGGTGGTGCGAACGCAAAGTTGTCGTATCAGCCAATGCTGCTCGGCGCCGGGGAAATTCATTACAAGAATTCAAAAACAGTCGATACGACTCAGCAGTTGACATTACTCGCTGCAATCACAGATGGACCAGTTACTGTGGATTGGAGCCAGGCCACTCCGCTGGATCTGCCCGTCTCAGATCTCGAATCTGAGCCGGAACCCGGTGCGCAGTTTGTTGAAGTACCGGCCAAGGCGACTAAAGCGAAGAGCTATTCAACGTGGAGCAAAGATCTCGCGAGTTGGATTTACCGAAACCAGCGGCTGGAATTATTCGAGAGCTCAACGCTCGACATGGCTTCAAATCCCGGCGAGTCAGAACGCGACTTCCGAGTTCGCCTGCAACAGCTTGCCAGAGAAAAACGTGATGAGGCAGTCGAGAAGCTGCGGCGGAAGTACGCGCCGAAGTTTGAGCAACTCGAGGACCGAAAGCGCCGCGCCGAACACGCTGTCGAGCGCGAAAAGGAACAGGCAAAAGGTCAAAAGCTAAACACGGCGATTTCGTTTGGCGCCACGTTGCTCTCGTCGTTCATGGGCCGAAAGCGAGTAAGCATGTCTACACTCGGCAGAGCAACCACCGCAGTTCGCGGCGCGGGCCGTTCGATGAAAGAAGCTGATGACGTGGACCGCGCGGAGGAGAACGTGGCGGCGATTAACCAAAAGCTAGCGGCTCTGGATGCGGACTTCAAAGCAGAAACAGCAGCATTAGAACGTTCTATCGATCCGCAAACGGAAGAACTCGACAAGATAAGTTTGAAACCAACGAAAGCAAACATCGCCGTCAAACTACTCACCCTCGCATGGGCGCCCTACTGGCACGACGCGCAGGGGGGAATCAAACCCGCCTGGGAATAGGACCTTTCTGCTTTACTGTTTTGTGACTTTTGTGCTTCTTTGTGGCAAATGAAAATTCTCCTCAAGTACGGACTACTGATCACGCTCGGCGTCATGGCCCTGGTGCTTGTTGCCCGTTCGCTTGTCGCCAATCCGCAGTCACTGGTCCATTCCCTCGGCAACCCCATCGCTTTCAACCTCCTGCACTTCGTGATGATCTATCTCGGGGTCAAGGCGCTGGAACGCGAGAAAGGCGAGAGGCCCACGTTTAAAGAAGGAGTGAAGACCGGAGTTGCGATTTCGTTCGTCTATGCATTCACCGCCTCGTTGTTTTTCGTCGCTGTGCTGGCAGTTGTTGGAACTAAATGGCTGGCAAGCGAACCGGAAATCACCGGTGCGCCACCAGCGCGCGTTGCAGCACTGGCATTCGTAGGATTCTTTCTCGGGGCTATGCTCTTCGGTCTGGTCTACTCGACGGTCATTTCGTTCTTCCTCGCAAAGCGCGAGTCGGAAGAACGTTAGACACCTATTTCGGAACCAGCACAACCTTCCCGATATTCTTCCTCTCCTCGAGGAAGCGATGAGCTTTTCCGACATCGTCAAAAGCGAACGCCTGATCGACGTGCGGCCGAATCCATTCTTCTTCCACGCCTCTCAGGATATCGCGCATCCACACCGCAACCTTCTCCGGTTCGTGCCACATGTGGCCGAGGTTCAGCCCAAATACCCCACGGTTCTTATTCAGCAACGGAAATGCGTGGAACCACGGAGTCTGAATCGCCGCCTTCAACATTTTGAGCTTTCCAGCGAATCCGTTTGCTGAAGCTGTTGACACGCCAAACATGCCGAGGCGTCCGGTGTGTCGCAACGCAGCGTAACTCTTCTTCCAATGCGCACCGCCAATCGGATCGATCACAAGATCCACACCGCGTCCGTTCGTGAGTTGCTGCAAGACCGGTAGCCAGTCCTGTTTACGATAATCGATCGGGTGGTCCAGGCCGCGGTCGGTGAGAAACTTGTGCTTACCCGGGCTCGCCGTGCCATACGTGACGGCACCGATCTTCTTCGCGATGTCCAGTGCCGCCAGTCCAACTCCGCCGCCTGCGTTATGGATCAAGACCGACTCACCTGCATGCAGAGAGCCCATCACAACTAACAGCGCGTACGCAGTCAGGTAGTTCACCGGAATAGCCGCAGCCTGTTCAAACGTCAACTTCTCAGGCTTCTCGAACATCTGTCCGGCTTTCACTGCAACCAATTCCGACTGACCGCCAAACCGCGTCATTGCCACCACGGATTTGCCTACAAACGAGCTGTTCACATCCTTTCCGGTGGCTTCAACAACACCGCTGACTTCGTAGCCCATCACGCACGGCTTTGGCGGCGAGTCGGGATACAAACCCTGCCGCGAGAGGATGTCGGCAAAGTTCAATCCCGCTGCGCGCACGCGAATAACAACTTCACCTTCGCCGGGCATCGGATCGGGCTTCTCCTGGACCTTCAACACGCTGATG
The DNA here is from genome assembly GCA_963826255.1 of uncultured Acidobacteriota bacterium. Classification (GTDB taxonomy): domain Bacteria; phylum Acidobacteriota; class Blastocatellia; order Pyrinomonadales; family Pyrinomonadaceae; genus PSRF01. The sequence goes on along the minus strand of CAWGWK010000002.1, from coordinate 415,061 downwards.
CCGCCTGTCGTAGTCGTGACGATTTGTCGCATAGACCGATATTATCAGTTCTGATCCGCGACATCAGTGTTAATCTTTGGCGAAAATATGCGATTAACAATTTTCCTGACGGTCCTGTTGCTTGTCTGCGTTGTCAGTTGCACTCCAAATCAGCAAACCGGATCAAAACAACTGACTCTCGCCGTAGTCTCAGGAGTCGAAGGCGATGCTCTCAAACAGGCCGCCCTGGATTACCAATTGCAAACCGGCACGCACATCAACATCGCCGAATTTCCTTATACAAATCTTTTTGAGAAAGAATTGATAGATCTCAAAGCACGCACCGGCGCTTACGATCTGATCATGCTCGACGATCCGTGGTTTCCACGGTTCGCGAGCGAGCAACACCTGACTGAGCTTACGCCTCTGTTCCAGCAGCGAGGACAAGCCGGGCCTGACAGCGATTTTGTCGATACTTCAGTCGCACTTTGCCGTCATCCATATCAAACGGGGCCACTCTACGCTCTGCCCTACGTCGGCAACTCGCAATTATTTTTTTATCGTAAAGATCTTTTTGAGAAGCACTCGTTGAAAGCACCAGCGACCTGGCAGGACGTTCTCACCGCCGCCAAAACAATCCACGAAAAAGAAAACGGGAGGGTTTACGGTTACGTCATGCGCGCGGCGCAGGGCAACGCAGCAGTCGCCGACTTCATGCCGATCTTTTGGGCCTTCGGCGGCGAGATGTTCGACGCTTCCGGTAAACCAGTAGTAAATAGTCCCGAAGGGATCGCGGCGCTTGAATTCATGCTCGAGCTCGGCAAATACTCGCCGCCGGGCTATGCGAGTTTCAATGCTGATGAAGTGGGTGCGCACCTTTTGCAGGGTACGGCGGCGATGTCGATCAATTGGCCCGCATGGATCACTTCGTTTAGCGATCCGTCGAAATCAAAGGTCATCGGAAAGATGGAATTCACAACGTTACCCGGCGCGCAAAAGCCCGGTCAGGCCGAGATTGGCAACTGGTTGATCGCAATTCCGCGCGATTCGCAAAACGCCGAGGCCGCAATGGACTTTTTACTTTGGGCCACCAGTGCCGAGCAAATGAAACGATCGGCGGAGCGAGGCAATCCACCGACGCGCAAATCGCTATTTCGCGATGCTGAGCTCGTCGCGAAGAATCCTGCGTATCCCGCCCAGTTGCGTTCACTCGAAAGCTCACGTCCACGCCCGCGCACGCCATATTGGAATGAAATTGAGAACGCCTTTGGCATCTTTCTTTCAAAGGCAAACAGTGGCGAACTGTCTCCTGCGGAAGCAATGAATCAGGCGAATGCCGAAATCGAAAAGATTAATCGACGCGTCTTTGCGACACAGTAAGCGCGAGTTGCTACTGCCGGTACTCTTTATCGCACCGGCGCTGGCGGTGCTCCTCTCACTCTCAATCTATCCGCTCATCTATTCCGTAACGATAAGTCTGCAACAGGAAACTGCGTCCGGCACGAGATGGGGTTTGGGAAATTTCTCCAGGCTTGTGTCAGACAACTTCTTCCTGACGGCGATGGCCCACACTTTCGTTTACGCCGCGGCGGCACTGACTTGCGAGTTCCTCCTGGGTCTGGGCCTCGCGCTTTTGCTTAACAAACAGATCCGCGGACGCGGTTTGTTTCGCGCAAGTTTACTCGTGCCGATGATGCTGCCGACGGTGGTAGTTGGAGTCGTCTGGCGTTTGATGCTCAATCCTAACTTCGGCGCGGTGAATGGAACGCTCAAGCAGTTTGGCATCGACACTGAGAGTTTGACGTGGACCGCGTCGCCGCGCCTGGCGATGTTGTCTGTCATTGCAGTTGACGTTTGGCAGTGGACACCGTTTGTGTTTCTCGTGCTTCTGGCCGGACTACAAGCGATTCCACAGGAACCGTATGAGGCAGCGCTGATCGACGGATCGAGCCGGTGGCAAACGTTTTGGCACGTGACGTTGCCGCTACTTAAACCGTCGATCCTCATCGTGCTGCTTTTGCGCACGATGGATCTGCTGCGCGTGTTCGATCAGATTTTTATTCTGACTGAGGGTGGACCAGGCTTCGCGACTGAGACGATCAGCCTTTACATTTATCGCACGGCTTTTCGATTTTTTGACTTCGGATATGCGGCCGCGATGTCGTTTGTGCTACTCGCGCTGACGAATGTGATCAGCGCGGTCTATGTCAAGTTCCTGCAAGCCAGGGAGATTTAGCCACAAAAAGGGCACAAAAGGCACAAATCATGTTTGTGACGAATCGTATTTTGCGTTACGTGGCTCTGGTGGCGGCGCTGGTGTTTGCGCTCGCGCCGGTTTATTGGATGCTCACGATCTCGTTGAAGACTGAAGTGGACCAGTTTGCCAGCCCCCCGCCCTGGTTCTCTTTCACACCGACAGTCCAACACTACTACGACGCATTCGTCACACGCGCGTTCGGACAGTATTTGATGACAAGCGCCATCGTGGCAGTCACATCAACTGCTTGCGCGCTCGTAATCGGCACTCTCGCAGCTTATGCGCTCGCGCGATTTCAACTTCCCTGGCAGCTAAACCGCCGGCTCTCTTTGTGGATACTTTCCACGCGCATGTTTCCAGCGATCGTCACGGCCGTGCCGCTGTTTCTGATGATGCGCGACGTGCGGCTGCTGAACACGCGGACCTCGTTGATAATTGTCTACACCGCATTCAACCTACCATTCGTGATCTGGATGATGCGCGGTTTCTTCGCTGACCTGCCGCGCGATCTGGAAGAGGCCGCACTGGTTGACGGCGACTCGCGTTTGGGCGCACTCGTGCGTGTGGTTTTGCCGTTGGTGGCGCCCGGCCTGGCGGCGACCGCAGTGTTTTGTTTGATTGTTTCGTGGAACGAGTTTCTCTTTGCTTTGGTGTTGACGCAGACCGATGCGGCGATGACGTTACCGGTGGGAATAGCTGGGCGAGTTACACAGTACGAGATCAAATGGGGCGTCATGAGCGCTGCGGCGTCGGTAGCAATAGTCCCGATTCTGGTGTTTGCGTTGGCGCTGCAAAAGTATCTGGTGCGTGGTCTGTCGATGGGCGCGGTTAAAGGCTAGATGAGTATCAAGTTTCAGAATGTGAGTAAGACGTTTGGAGGCGCGCGCGTCGTAGATGATCTGTCGCTCGAGATCGGCGATGGCGAATTCGCCGTCCTGCTTGGACCATCGGGTTGTGGCAAGACCACAACGTTACGCATGCTGGCGGGCCTCGAAACAGTTACCTCCGGCGATATCTACATCGCCGGCGAACGAGTCAACGACATTCCGACCCAGCACCGAGATCTCGCAATGGTGTTTCAGAGTTACGCTCTCTACCCGCACATGACCATCGCGGACAATATCGGTTATCCGTTGCGCGTCAGAAAACTTCCAAAAGCGGAGCGCGGCGAGCGCGTCAATCGCGTGGCCGCGATGCTGGAGATCGAATCCCTGCTTGAACGCAAACCGCGGCAGTTATCAGGCGGCGAACGCCAGCGGGTTGCGCTCGCGCGCGCGATCGTGCGCGAGCCGGGCGCGTACCTGATGGATGAGCCGCTTTCCAATCTCGACGCTCGCCTGCGCGTGCAGATGCGCGGTGAACTAAAACGTCTCCAGCATCAACTCGGGACGACGACGATCTACGTCACGCACGATCAAGCTGAAGCGATGACACTTGCTTCTCGCGTCGCGGTGATGAAGAAAGGGCAGCTGCAACAGTTCGACACGCCTATGAATATTTACAATCACCCGACTAATCGGTTTGTGGCGGAGTTTGTCGGTAGTCCGAGTATGAACTTCATTGAAGGTGAGCTCGAGGCGGGAACGTTTGTGAGTGATTCGCTGCGCATTCCACTGAACGCCGATCAGTTAAACGACTTGAAGGGGCAATCACGTTTGACGATGGGAATCAGGCCGGAACATGTTCAGGTATTGACCGAGCCGCGTGATGGAGCAATCGCCGCGACTGTTTATGTCACCGAGTTGATGGGGAATGAGACGTTTGTATTTCTTTCAGTGGGCGCGAACAAATTGATTGCACGGGCTCCGGCGGACTTTCGAGCTGAGCTGGAGAGCAAGGTGTGGCTGCGACTCGCAATCGAGAAGGCACACTTTTTCGATCCATCCACAGATTACACAGATTGATCTGCGTAATCTGTGGTTTTATTCCGCTTCTCCGATCACCCTCGCAATTGTGGGCCACATCTGCGTCGCCCATAATTCATACCCCTCATCAGACGGATGAAACCCATCAGCCGAGAAATACTCGGGATGCGACCCCAACTCGTCATGCGTAATCGCATAGATATCAAAAACAGTTACACCATGACGCGCTGCGATCTCTTCGAGTCTTTGACTAAACCGCATGATCTGCTGCTGATACTCTTTGCGCAACGCACCCGGTATGCGCGGTGCACTCGAAACATCAGGAAGATTCGACACGACGATCTGCGCCCGCGTCTTCTGCCGCAAGGTGCTGAGAATCTCTTCGTAGTTTTTGGAAAACTGCTCCAGCGTCAGGCCATGCCCGATGTCGTTAATGCCGATACCCACGGTGACAAGGTCAGGATTGGCTGCGACGCCGCGCTGCAATTGACCGCGTACCACGTCTGCGGTCGTCGCGCCACTCACACAAAGATTATTCAACCGCGAGCCCGGCCGCCGTTGGACCAGCCGGTTGAACAGGCGCAGAACATATCCGCCCTCCCTTGCCCCAACGCCCGATCCCGTTGAGTCTCCCAGGGCAACATAAACGATAGGTCCTGCAATCATTGGCTTCTCAGGTGCTGGTTGAATCACGTTCTCCCGATTACATCCGGCTAGAAGAATTACAAGCACGATTCCCCAAAAGAGCGGCGCCGCAAATATCGAACGCAACATTTTTTCCATCATTTCATCGGCAGATCCCTGCTTTCCGCTTGACTTTATCCTAACAGGGCCTTAATGTGCCCGCACTTCTTTGAGCCGGGACTGCTGTGAGTAGCACCTCTTCTGCGTGCCTGTAATACCTCAGTAGCTTAAACGTGCGGAAAAATTTTATCTGTGATCATTCTTGATCTTTCTCTCCCGAGCTCTATCGGATAGCCCGTTTCCATAACTCTCAAGCTGTTAAGAAAGGACCCGCGCATGAAAAAGATATTGTTAGTAAGCTGTTTACTTATCGGGATCGCCCTCCTGGTGTCAGCCCGCTGGGGTACAAAGGCAGTCAATGCTCCCGCTCAGGATAGTCTCGGTACACCGGACACAACCCTGGCCGTTGCCCTCTCAGTTCAAGACATGACGAGCCAGGCAGACGTCATTGCGATCGGAAACTGTCTCGACACCCGGAGCGTCTGGGTAGATCGCACACTGGTGACGGTCGCGACCGTCGCTGTATCTGAAACACTCAAGGGAACAGCGTCCGGAAGCCTGACCGTGGTGCTGCCCGGCGGCATCGACGCCAATCGTAAATTCCCAGTTGCCGTCTCTTACCCGGGCGCGCCCCGACTGACGCCGGGTGAAGATGTATTCCTGTTTCTCACCTCCGACCCCGATCATGGAGGCTTTAACGTTGCCGGCTTTTCTCAAGGGAAATTCTCAATCGTGAACGACGAAGACGGGCAACCAGTCGTGTCGCGTGACCTTACCAAGATCGCGCTCCAGGGCAATAACGGAGTTCGTCGTGGTCAATCAAACGCGACTCCACTCGCTAATTTCAAGGCCCAGGTCAAAGGTTACTTAGGAAGCCAATAACCTGATCGCCCACTCCCGTTAACCCACGATCGGTTTAGCCGAACAGGCTGCTCCGAAAGCGAGAACAGATTTCCCGAGGAGGACATAATGAAAAGAAAGCTCACATCGATTTTATTAACTACATGCATGATTTTGATGAGCGTCGGGACCACCTTCGCAGGCGGACCCTTCGAAACCGTTGATGTTACTAATGCTGGTCCATCACCCATTCCGGGTCATGTGTTGGCTCGCGTGATTGGTATTAAGTGGGACGCGCGGACCATACCGGTGCAATATCGCGTCAATAACACGGCGGATCCCTGGCCCAATCCGCTGGGCCCGGCGTTTTTGAGTGTGGCTCAAGTTAGTGCGGGTATGCAGGCGGCGCTCGATGCCTGGAATTCGATCCCAACCTCTTACATCAGTGCGCAAGTTGTTGGAACGACGAATAATCCGGGTTTAATCCAGTTCGATATGATTAACGAACTGACGTTCCGTACCTCCAACGCCTTTGCCGCTATTGCTTCATCTCCATCCGTAAATTTCATTCAGGACGTGACCCTCGTGAATGGCGATGATATCGATGGAGACGGCGATTCGGACGTTTTCAACTCGCTTTCCGTCGTCGGCGATCCTGACTCGGATGGCGATCATGATTTTCCCCCTGGCTTCTACAAAGCAGGAACGATTCTCGACAACGACGTTCAGTTCAACACGAAAGTCAGCAACGGCTTCCGCTTTACTATCGATGATGCGCAGGTAGACACTGTTACTCGCTCTGTTGACCTCGAGTGTGTTGCGGTCCACGAGTTTGGACACTCTATCGGTATGTCGCATTCGCTGGACAACCAGACAAGCGTCAGCAACGGTCATGGGGCTACCATGTTTCCGTTGATTGACACCGGCGATCCGGCGGCTGAATTGGGCCAGGCGACGCCCGACATCGACGATATCGCCTGGGCGGCGTTCATCTATCCTGAGGGCACCGCGGCTTCCGGTCCGGCAGCGCTTCAGGCCGGAGATACGGCATTCTCCAGTGTATTCGGACTGATCAGGGGCGAACTGCGACACGGCGTATTAAATCAGCCGGTAGCTGGTGGAAGCGTCTACGCAGTTAACTGGGACACTGGCGAGAATACGGTAAGCGGATACAGTGGTACCACGAACCTTTCGTTCAACCCGGCTAACGGTGGCTTGTTCTTCGTTCCCGCTGCGAATATTAGCCAGGGAGTTGTGAATGGCAATTATGTAATACCGGTTCTGCCGGGAAATTACAGCGTTGGCATCGAAGCAGTTGATGGTAGCCCTGCGGCTGCTGGACAGATCAGCTTCACAACACAGATCGGAAGCTTCTACGGTCAACAAAACTTCCACGAGGAGTTTTACAACAACAACGGCGAAGCTGCGATTGAACGCGATCCGGAGCAGGATAAGAACGTTCACGTGAATGCCGGACAGACCACTGCCGGTATCGACATCATCACCAACAACCAGTTGACGATCGCCGGCTTTGGCGCGCGGACAAACATCGGGTTCATCAATCCTCCGGCGGGCGGCTTTATCTACGCAGTGCAATTCCCGGCTTCGCAGGTTAGTGCCCTCAACGGCGGAAACCCGACACTCCTTCAGGCCGGACTGTTCGACAGTTCCGTGGTTGATGCATCGGTTCCTGTAGTTTTCGCAAAGGCAATGCTAACGACTGGCGTGGTCAATCCGGACACGACAGCCACGATTAATCTGGCAACCCCGCTCGCCAGCTCAATCACATTCCTTGGCCAGGAGACTGATTTCTCGCCGTTCTTCTTCAAGAACCCGCACGATCTCAGCGAGATTGTCCGCGCGGGTATCGCGAACGGATCGATTCAGAACCTGTTTCTGGTCATTCAAATCCCGCCTGCACCGTTCCCGGGGGTCAGCAATCAGCCTCCGCTAATCGGTTTGAGCAGCCAGGCGCCGATCTTAGGACGGTCATTCCTTTCGACGAATGGTGGGTTGACGTTCACGAGGAGAAACGATTTCAATTTCCGGTTCTCACTTGTTGCGTCGCAGCTTCCATAATTTCGTCGCATATTTCCCACCGGTTGCGCAGGTTTTTAGTGGAATCTGCGCAACCTGTGGTTTAAACTACGCCGCATGCCGCAATACGAACCCGAAGCATGGCGAGACGCTGACGAACCTGCCGGCGATCCGTCTGTGCGGGAACAGTGCCGGCTGCTCGATCTGCTTGGCCGGATTAACTATCGGATACTGAGTGGTAATCGAGTTTATGTAGAAGTTGGCGGAGTTGTTTATAAAACTATCTACGGCGGTTACTGGCGTAGCGTCTTCACCGGCATCGAGCATTACCTGCTGCATTGTGAGCAAGTGTCGAGCGCAGTCTGGAAAGAAGAGAAAACTACCGCAGTAGATTTGCCCATCGCGTACTCCAATGGTGGTTGGACCACCCAGGGCCACTCGCTATCTTTCATCCTCAACCGCGATTAGCCACAAAAAGGCACAAGAAGCACAAAAGAAGATCTCTTTAAAAGATCGTTCTATTAACGATCGGTTACTAAGTGATCTGTAGATTCAATTATTATGTGCTTTTTGTGCCTTTTTGTGGCAAGACTTCCGTGAGTGTTGATAGCAATTCGTCTGCGTCAGATTCAGAGAATGGCATCGGTGGTCTGATCTTGATCACGTTGTGGAGTGGCCCCTCGGTGCCGAGCAGGATTCCGCGGTCGCGCATTTGATTCACGACGCCACCTGCTTCCTGCCTTAACTCGACACCGAGGAATAGTCCTGAGCCGCGCACGTCGGTGATGATTTCGTGGCGCTGTTGCAAGTCGCGTAGGCCCGCCAGTAAACGTTCACCAACCTGAAGAGAGTGCGCTTGCAGGTTTTCTTCGTGAACCACTTCCAGCACCTTTAGCCCGATCGCACACGAAACGTTGTTACCGCCGAAGGTGCTGAAGAATTCCATTTCGTTAGCAAACGAATCGGCGATCGCTCGTGTTGTAATCACTGCGCCGATTGGATGGCCGTTGCCGATCGGTTTGCCTAGTACGACGATGTCCGGAGTTACACCATACTTCTCGAATCCGTAAAAGTGAGTGCCGATGCGCCCGTAACCGGTTTGTACTTCGTCGGCAATGCAAACGCCACCTGCTGCTCGTACCGCCTCGTACACCTTCGCAAGATAGCCTTCAGGTAAAACGATCTGACCTGCGACGCTCGGCATCGACTCGGCGATGAATCCGCAAAGTCTCTGTCCTTCAATTTGGCTTACGAGATCAATAACGTGTTGCGCACACTCCGCTGACGCAGGAAGCGGTGCTTTGTATACCCACGAAGGAGCACCTTCACCGCCTGGACCATCGTGTTTGTATGGACTGATGTCGATCAGCGTGGTCGTGTTCCCGTGATAGGCGTGATCGAGCACGATCAGGTCACGTGCGTTGGTGTGAGTGCGTGCGAGACGAAGCGCGAGCTCGTTTGCCTCGCTGCCTGAGTTTACAAAGAAACAGACGCTCAACGATTCAGGTAGTGTGGCGGTGAGACGTTCTGCGTAACGAATGATCAGATCGCTCAAATAGCGCGTGTTGGTGTTTAGCAGTCCCATCTGCTGTTGGCCTGCGGCTACGACTTTCGGATGGCAATGACCGACATGCGCGACATTGTTGTACGCGTCGAGATAACGTTGACCTTTGTCGTCGTAAAGGTATTGCATCGAGCCGCGCACGATATTCAGCGGATGCTCGTAGGCGACACTCAGATTGCTTCCGAGTAGCCTGCTTCGCGCTTCCAGCAATGATTCAATCTGCTTCATCTGCGTAAATCCGTTGCAAATTCTCTTCGATGCCTCTCTGACTAATCCGCAAATACTCATTCTCCGGCCGCTGGCCCAGTTGATAAGCAGCTATGCAAACACTCATAGCAAGTCGCAACAGCACCAGCTTCCATAATGCTTCACGTTCATCTTGCAGTAATGCGAACTCGCTCGTATACCCGTTGATGACTTCGGCCGCGGCCGCGCGCGGATTGCTCTTGTCGAGCACAACGTACGCGATCGCAATCGCGAGATCTCCCACCGTGTAGCTGTAAACCATATCCCCAAAATCGATCACACCCGTAACTACGATGCTCTCAGGATTTACCAGCACGTTGTAATCGTTGGCGTCGCCATGAATCACGCTGCGGCGCAGATTAATTTCCTCGTCAACGCGGCATTTGAAAACCAGTTCACGCAGACTCGGATCTTGGATTAGTCCGCCAAACTGATTCAGTATTCGGTTGCCATTTGCCAGGTCCCAGTGAAAGTTACGATGAACTGCCGGGTGATCGAAATCCACCAGCGCCTGGGCCAACTGGCCCAGCTTGCGGCCGACATCGTATAGCAACGAAGGCGGATGGGGCTTGATCTCGGCGAGTGGCACTCCAGGCAGATAACGAACTAACCACACGAGATGAGTCGCTCCGTTAGCTGCTTGAACTGTCGAGATGTCCTGCCTGGAAGTCGCCGACACAACACGCTGGCAAAATGAGACGCGCGGTGCCAGGTGTTTCAGTACCGAAGTTTGTGCCTCGAGAAATGCGCGCCCTTCAAGAGCGTTGGCGATCTTAAGTACAAACTCTTCACCTGACGCGGCGGTTAGCAGAAAGTTCTGATCGCGTTCACTCGGCAACGGACGCACACTCGAGCGAATGCCGAAGTGTTCGTCAGCAATCGCTACGGCCGATTCGACGTCGAAAGAGGGAGTGTATTCCAGAAGACGCATGCGGTGGCGCTATAATCCAGGAACCCTGTCGGTAGATTATCAGTATTTGACGAGTAATGACTCAATTGATCTCGACAATCGCAATTGCAATGGGAGCGTCCTGGGTCTCCGGGATTAACCTGTACGCCAGTGTGGCTACGCTCGGTTTGCTCGGTAGGTTTGCCGATTTGCGGCTTCCGGGCGAACTGGAAGTGCTGACTAGCTGGTGGGTCATCGGAGTCGCCGTTGTTTTGTATCTCATCGAATTCTTTGCGGATAAGATCCCGTACCTCGACAGCACGTGGGATGTGATTCACACCTTCATCAGAATTCCTGCCGGCGCAGTGTTGGCGGCGAGCGCCTTCGGCGACTTCGACCCGGGCATCCAGGTGATTGCATTGCTTCTCGGTGGAGGTCTGGCTTTCAGCTCTCATGGAACAAAGGCTGCGACCCGCGCGATGTTGAATACGAGTCCTGAGCCCGTGTCGAACGTGGTGGCCAGCATCCTGGAAGACATCCTTGCGGTGGTTGCCGTGATCTGTTCTGTGTTCCTGCCGGTGGTGTTATTCATCATCGTCGGTGTAGGTTTAGTAATATCTTTTCTGGTCTTCAAAAGAATTTTGCGATTCTTCCGGCAGGTTGCGAACAAGTTTCGTGACTGGTTTGCACCTGCTACATCATAGTTGCACAAGTTCCGGAGGACGATTAATGCTGCGGTCCGGTTCTCTCTTACTCACGTTTGTGATTCTGTCTGTCGCGGTCCAGGCGCAAACTCCGGATTCGACGTTCTTCAACGGACTACGCTATCGCCTCGTTGGTCCATCGAGAGGCGGGCGTGTTACGACCATTACCGGAGTTCCTTCACAACCAAAAACGTTCTACATGGGCGTCGCCAGCGGTGGTCTATTTCGCACGACTGACAACGGCGCCACCTGGACACCTATCACAGACGGCAAAGTCCCGGTTGGCTCGACCGGCTGTGTCGCAGTCGCGGATTCAGATCCAAACATCATTTATCTCGGTACCGGATCGGACAGCGTACGCAGCAACGTCTCAACCGGTCGCGGCATGTACAAGTTGACCGACGGCGGACAAACGTGGAAGCACATCGGTCTTTACAACGCCGGACAGATTGGTGCGGTCCGCATTCATCCCACGAACCCCGATATCGTTTGGGTGTCGGCTGGGGGCGACATCTTCAAGTCGAACGACGAGCGCGGCGTGTTCAAAACAACTGATGGTGGGCAGACGTGGCGCAAGGTTCTTTTTATCTCAGACAGCGTGGGCGCGATGGATGTCGAGTTGCAACCCGGGAATCCGAATGTTGTTTATGCGTGGATGTCGCGCCTCGAGCGCAAGCCGTGGACGATCATCAGCGGTTCTCGGGAAGGTGGTTTCTACAAGAGCACGGACGGCGGTGAACGCTTTTCGAAGATCACGACCGGACTTCCAACTGAGTTGATTGGCAAAGGCAATCTCGCCGTGACCGCCGCCAATCCGAATCGCGTGTATGCACTCATTGAAGCCAAACCCGGCGATGGCTTTTATCGCTCCGAAGATGCGGGACAAACGTGGGCGCTGATCAATTCTCAAGGCTCGCTAATCCAAAGACCTTTTTACTACACGACTCTCGGCGCCGATCCGTCGAATGCAGACGTCGTCTACGCCGGAGCTGAAGGCTTCTTCAAATCGATCGACGCCGGCAAGACGTTTACAGCGTTTCGCACGCCACACGGCGACAATCACGATATCTGGATCAATCCTAAAGACAGCCAGATCATGGTTCAGGCAAACGACGGCGGCGCCAACGTTTCGACCGACGGCGGTCGAACATGGTCATCGCAAATGAACCAACCCACTGCTGAGATCTACGGCATCTGGGTTGATAATCAGTTTCCTTATAAACTCTACGGCGCGCAGCAGGACAACACGACACTCATTATCTCCAGTCAGGCCGAGCCGTCTTCCACGACTGATTGGCGCCCTGGTCCAGGTTGTGAAACTGGTCCAATCATGCCGCATCCCCTGAATCCCGAGATCGTCTACGGCTCGTGCAAGGGACAGTACGGTGTGATGAACCTTAAGACCGGACAGGAAAAGAGCTACTGGATCGGCGCGCAATCGTTGTATGGAAACCCCGCGAGCGATCTGATTTACCGCATGCAGCGCGTCTCGCCAATGGCTACATCGCCGCACGATCCGGAAGTGCTTTACTACGGATCGCAGTACGTACATCGCACGCGTGATAAGGGCGTGACGTGGGAGAAAATCTCGCCTGACCTGACCGCGCGTCCGGAGTGTTGCCAGGGCATCAGCGGTGAACCGATCACGCGTGACGTCACGGGGGAAGAGTTTTACAGTACGCTTTATGCGATAACGGAGTCGCCACTCGAGAAGGGTGTAATCTGGACCGGAGCAAACGACGGACCTTTTTACGTCACTCGTGACAACGGTAAGAAGTGGACGAACATAACGCCGAAAGATCTGCCGCCGGGCGGACGCGTGCAATTCATCGAAGCGTCGCCACATCGCAAGGGCTCGGCTTACTTCGCCGTCTATCGCTGGCTGCTCGGCGATTATCAACCTTACATCTACCGCACCAATGATTACGGCGCCACCTGGACCAGGCTAAGCGACGGAAAGAACGGCATTCCCGCTGATTGGCCCACGCGTGTTGTCCGTGAGGATCCCGATCGTGAAGGACTGCTTTACGCGGGCACCGAATTCGGCATGTTCCTCTCGTTTGATAACGGCGGACACTGGCAGCCGTTTCAGTTGAACTTGCCCAATGTCCCGGTCACTGACATCAAAGTCCATCGCAAAGATTTGGTTGTGTCGACGCAGGGAAGAGCTATCTGGATTCTCGACAATCTGAGTTCGCTTCATCAGCTCTCGTCGCAATCGAAGACCTCAGAAGTACAGCTATTTAAACCGCGCGATGGTTATCGCACCAGAGTTGGCCCAACGAATCTAGGACCAGTCATCGAATACTATCTGCCGTCCGCACCAACGGAAGCAGTCGTGATCGAAATCCTCGACACGAAAGGCGCGGTGCTAAATTCTTATAACAGTGAAACACCCGCACCACGCGCCGGTCGTGGTAGTGCAGGTGGAGCCGCCATGCCCGGCGTTGGTACCGCCGGTCCGGAATCGCAACCGGATCCCGATGCCGCTCCAACGCGACGTTCTGCGCCGCCACCGAGAGTTACCAAACTCGCTGGCATCAATCGGTTCGCGTGGGATGTACGTCACCAGGCCGGCGTCACGCTTCCACCGGGTCAATATCAGGTAAGGCTCAAGACCGGTGGCGTCAGTTTGATGCAACCGTTGCAGGTTCTTATTGATCCAAGAGTCGCGGCTGATGGCGTTACGTTTGCTGACTTGCAGGAGCAATATGAGCACAACATGCGCATGCGCGAGCTCGTGAATAACGTGAATCAACTGGTGAGTCGAGTCAGGGAGGTTCAGAAGTCGCGCAACGACCCGCGGCTGAATGCGCTTGCAGCAAAACTTATTACGGAACCCGTGCGCTACGGCAAACCCGGACTCCAGGCGCACATCACATACCTCGCGGGCATGACCGCGAACGTTGACCAAAAGATCGGGCGCGACGCAATCGAGCGCTACGAAGTGTTGAAGAAGGAGTTTGAAGTAATTCGGACCGAAGCCGATCAGGTCCTGGGACTGCCAGAGTAATCCTTTGTAGGGTGGCCCTCCATGGCCGCCCCCGTCCTTGCCGAAATCCACTGCATGAAACGCAGAACGTTCCTCAAACTGTCGCTCCCTCTCGCGGCGGACCTTGTTCTACCAGGCTCCGCGCAAATGCCTGCATTGCCGCTGGTGCTTAAGGGCGGGCGCTCGTTTTTTCAAGGCCGTTGGCGGACGATGAGCATCGGGATCGATGCAGCGGGCAGGCTTCGCTTCGGGAGCGAGTTGCGCGGGGTCGAAACGTTGAATGTAAGCGGCAAAGTTGTCTCACCCGGATTCATCGACATACTGGCGGACAACTCAACCTCACCGGAAACGACCTATTCGATTTTCGAAAAGTACAAAGTGTCAGACGGCGTTACGACTGCTCTGCAAATGCACGGCGGCAGTGCTGACTGCGGCGCTTACTACCGCAGGTTCGCTCGTCTGCCACACTTGACCAATTTCGGTGTTTCAACTTTCGTGATGGCCATCCGCGCTCGTTCCGGCGGGCGACGACTGATTGAAAAGAACCTCGAGGAAGGCGCGCTCGGCGTTTCGCACAGTCTCGAATATCAGCCCGCGCCTTATGCTGAGATGTTGGAGTATGCGCGGTTGGCAAAGAAATACGAACGGCCGCTGTTCTTACACTTGCGCTACTCTTCGCGTGAGAAAGAGTTGGACGGAGTTGACGAAGCGATTCGCCTCGCGCGCGACAGTGGTGCACGTGTCCACATCGCTCATCTTCATTCCACCGGCGGAACTTTTCACATGGAGCAGGCGCTGGAGAAGATTCGCACCGCAAACGCTCAGGGATTAACCATCACGACGTGCGGCTATCCTTATTCTTACTGGGCCACTTATCTTTCGAACAATCGCTTCGGCGCTGGTTGGCAACGCAGGTACGGTCTTTCGTATAACGACTTGAGGATTGTCGGCAGCTCGGAGCGATTGACAGCGCGCACCTTCGCACACTACCGCAAGACTGCGACACTCGCGGCAGTTCCGGAAGGCACGATGCCGTTGGATAAGACTGTGGACCTCGCGCTCAAAGAAGACTTTTGCATGATCGGTTCAGATGGTGGAATTCAGTTTGAACCGCGTGCGAATTCTCATCCGCGTGGCGCGGGCTGTTTTGCCACTGCCATTCGACATGCTCTCGATATTGGGATGCCGCTGGAAAAGATACTGGTGAAGATGACTTCGCTACCGCGCAGTGTCGTGCGACCGGCGATGAAAGATCGTGGCGTGCTTGAAGACGGTGCGATCGCTGACTTAACTGTCTTTGATCCGGCAACTATTCGCGGCAACGCTACCGTGGAGAATCCGAATCAGTTTTCGGCGGGAATCGATCTGGTGATCGTCAACGGTAAAGTGGCGTTTAAAGATGGCAGACTCGCATCAAGAGGCGGTGTCGCGATCAAAGCTTGAATTTTTCTTCTTCGCGCCTTTGCTTTCTTTGCGGCTTTGCGCGAAAACTCTTCCTACAAAAGTTTTCCCAACGCATACGGCAGCATCTTCCGCCACCACGGCCAATCGTGGTGCACGTCGTATCCCCACAAATCGAGCGTATGCGGAATGCCTTTCGCATTGAGGATATCGGATAGCGCGCGGCTGCGTTCCGGTGCTTCGTAGTTTCCCTGCCCCGACATGATGAGGATCGAGTCAGCTTTGCGCAGCAACGGCAGATGATAATCGTCGTTAAGGTTGGAAAGATAATCGACAGGATTGTTGAAATAGACGTTGTCGTCGTAGTAGTCCTTCAAATAAGCCCGCACGTCGTAACTTCCACTCATTGCGATCACGCCGCGAAAGAGATCGGGATGTTTGAAGTAAGCATTGGCTGAAAGAAACGCACCCAAACTCGCGCCGGTCGTTAACGGCCGATTCTCGCCGTCGGCGCAATCTTTTCGTATGAGCGGCAACACCTCGTCAGTGATGTATCGATCGTAGCGCGTGAGTAATTCAGCTTTGAGTGGCGCCGGCATCTGTTCATTCAGTAGGCTGTAGCGATTGACGCTGTTGATGGAATAGGCGCGAACTTTTCCGGCCTCGATGAACGGAGCTATAGCATCGACCAGATAGAAGCGCTCATACTCGAGATAGTCGGCGGCTGCGGTGGGAAACATGAGCAGCGGCGGTCCATCATGCCCGTAAGCGACGAGCGGCATTTCGGTGTTTAAGTTTGGGCTGAACCAGGCAGTTGTGCGGCGTTCCATCGGACACCTTTCGTTGGGGGAATCAGGGCTGGAGATATTCTCGCAGATCTTTTCCGAGCGCAAGTTTGGGAGGGTGCGGGGCGGTTGACGCTCCTAGACCCATCTGCTATAAAAACGCTTCGCGCCCTGCACATAGTTTTTTTGGAATTATGTGAGGGCGCTTATTCCGCAGTAGCTCAATGGCAGAGCATTCGGCTGTTAACCGAAGGGTTGTAGGTTCGAGTCCTACCTGCGGAGCCAAAAACTCTAGCAAAACCAACGACAGAGGCCGCCGATTATGGCGGCCTTAGTCTTTTGTGCCGTTTTTTGTGCCAAACGGTCTAGTTGATCAGTTCTACGGTTGCCGTTTCGGGTTTCACGAAGGATGGTTCTAGGGCTGCTGCTGCAACATTCAACGCTTGGCGTCGAATGTGACTGTAGTGTTTGAGCATCTGCGGCGCAACGTGACCGACCTGGGCCATGATCGTGAGATCGGGCAAACCTTTCTCTGCCATCGTTGTTACTGCGGTGTGCCGTAGGTCGTGAAAGCGAACGTTCACGAGGTTCGGATAGATAACCTCGCCTTCGTCGTTTGTGGCGGCTTTACGGCGAATAGAACGCCATGCAGAGCGCCAAGACGTGATCGGTCGTGTTGCATCTATCTTTTGCTGACGCCCATGCCACGGAAAAACAAAATGTTGAGGTTCTGCGGCGTTGATTAGCACTGCTTTTGCGCGTAATCGCGAGAGCGTTTCACGACATACGTTATTCAGCGTAGGCGAACGCCATCCAGCGGGAGTCTTGGATCGTTTTATTTCCAGCACTCCCGCGACGAGATCAACGTCCTCCCAGCGAACCGCTTTAATCTCGCATGATCGCATGCCACAATAAGCGCCTAGAACGCCTGCCGTAAAAGCGTAAAGCCAGTCAGAGCGACTTTGCGCAACCTCGAAGAGTCTTGCTTGCTCTGTTTCGGTTAGCGCGCGTCCTACAGGCGGCTTTGTGTTAGCAAGCGGCTCATAGTCCTCGAACCGATACCAAAACTTTGCATGTTTTAAGAGTTGCCGCAACACTGAAACCTCGCCGTTTATTGTTTTGGGCGCTTTGCCCGCATCGAGGCGCACGTTCTGATATTCGGTCAGGTGTTCAACTGTGAACCGTTTTAGTTTCAGATCCCAGAAATGCTTTTCAAGCGGGCGTGCTTGCTCCGTCCAGTAAGCAACCATCCGAGGAGAAACTTTGCCCCTGCGTAGCTTTGTATATGCCTGAAGCGCGTGCTTTATATCGAGCACACCAAACGATGCGCTACGCTTTTCAGGATCAGGTGCTTTGGTCTTTAGTTGGTCTATGCGTTTGTGCATCAACTCGCCGGCTTCGCCACGGTCACGAGTACCTAGCGGCTCACGATAGCGGACGCCATCTATCCGTACGTCCATCCAGAAAGCACCCGTCTTTTTGTTTGGTCTGCGGTAAAGGTGATATTTCATTTTCTGCGATCCTTTCTACGTTTCGCGGGCTTCCGAGGTGTGCTAAGGCCGAGCATCTTTCTACGCTTGGCCATGATCACCGGGACGCCCGCTTCTAAACACTCGCGGCAGTAACGACCCTGTCCGGTCTTGGGTCTGCGCTTGCGGCCTTCCTCTTGTTCTGGGTTTGGACTGGCATCGAAAAACCTTCGACAGCCCGTACATGCGACAATTACATAGCTGCCGCTATTCTCAAGTAATTGCACTCCCAACGCGCCAAAGAGTCCGGCTTCGGCAACGCGGCTGGCGAGAACTAAAATTGGGTCGGGCGAGTTCCAGCGCAGCGTAGGGCGAACATTTCCTAGAACAAGCCAATAATTAACGGCTCCCACCACTACCGCCTTATGGAGTTCGAGCGTGCTGCGGTACGGTCTACCTGATTCCCAGCCAAAGGTGCGATCATTCTTCACGATTTCGAAATCGTTTGCGTCTCCGGTCTGGCCTTCATAGACCTTGGCGCTCATTCGCATGATTGCTCCTGCAAGGCGAGACAGGCGTCTCCATTCGCTTGTCGGTTCTCCCGCATTAACCCCTGGTCTAACAATTGGAATACACGGCGGAGACTGATGAGTGACAGGTTCCCAGTGATTTTTGCAGAGGTTTAGCACGCCCCAGCGCCTTGCGTATCGGAGCACAGCGCGATCACTGTCACTCTCTGCCAGCTTTAGAAACTGAGTAAAGGTTTCAACCGTGGGCGTGATTCTCCGTGGTCCGTGGTCCGGCCACCTCGGCTCCCAAAACAAACAACCATTCTCTAGTCGAAGGTCCGAAGGTGCTGGTGCCCAATACTGATCAACGGCTAACGGTCTCTTCGGCTCTTCCATATCCTTAAGCATAAATAGAGTATAAATAAAACGTAGCTCTCGTGTCTATGTAATTCTTAATATATGGAGTACCACTGAGCAGTGAGAATCATCGGAGGGAGATTGATGTATGAACACCGAAAGAGAGCAGGAGCGGCCAATTGCGAGGGGCATCCGCGAGACTGCACAAATAGTAGGCTTGTCTCCAAGCTTCATCCGCAAGGCAATTGACGCAGGAGATCTGCGATCGACAAGGATCGGTCGGCGCGTTCTCGTGAAAGATGTAGACCTTCAAGCGTGGATTGATACTCCATCCGGTTCGCCTATCAACTCGCACAGTAACCGTGAATAGACGGGATAGCCGCAGATGAACAAGTCTTCGCAGGCAATTAATCAGACTGACTTAGGCAATGCCCGGCGCATGGTGAAACTGTTCGGTAAAAACATCCGCTACTGTCATTCATGGGGGCAATGGTTGGTCTGGAACGGGACGAAATGGCAAGCGGATACTACAGGCGAGATCCAGCGTTTGGCGAAGGCTACCGCACTCTCAATCTATGACGAAGTATCGAAAGGCAAGACCAAGGATGACCGCGAGAAAATAGCGGGGTGGGGCAATAAGAGCGAATCGGAGCACGCTATCACTGCGATGATCAGACTTGCGCAGTCAGAGCCAGGCATTCCGATCACGCCTGCCGAACTGGATGCGAATCACTATCAACTGAATTGCCTCAACGGGACCATCGATCTGCGCACGGGAAAGCTGCATAAACATCGACGTAAGGATTTCATTACGAAGCTGGCCCCTGTCAGGTTTGAACTGAGAGCAAGTAATGTTACTTGGGAAAAGGTTCTCAACGATGCCACCAGAGGCAATTCAGAATTGAAAGAGCTAATGCAACGAGCGTTTGGCTACTCGAGTACGGGCGACACTGGCGAAGAGGTACTGTTTTTAATTCATGGACCAGCCGCCACGAGCAAGAGCACGATCATTGCGGCGATCAAAGCAACACTCGGGGATTACGCAACGACGGCTGACTTTGAAACGTTCGTCAAGCGCAGAGATGCGGGTGGCCCACGCAATGACATTGCGCGCCTCGCAGGGAGTCGGCTGGTGGTTTCCATTGAGGTTGACGAAGGAAAGCAACTTGCAGAGGGGCTGGTCAAAATGGTAACGGGCGGCGATACGATAACAGCGCGCAAGCTGTATCAGGAGAGCTTCGAGTTCAAGCCTGCATTCAAGCTATGGTTGGTGGCGAATCACGCGCCGAAAGTCGATCCAGATGATGATGCTATGTGGCGTCGCATTCGTCTTATTCCGATGATCTGCCAAGTCCCTGAAGATTTACGAGATCCAAAGGTCAAAGCGCATCTGACAAACCCCGCGATCGCCGGGCCGGCGATTCTCCAATGGTTACTGAAAGGCTGTCTCGACTGGAAACGCGAAGGACTCAAGATTCCAACCGTGGTCCAACAAGCAACTGCCGAGTATCGCGCTTCGCAGGATTCGTTTGGTGACTTCATTTCGGATTGCTGCATTCTGGAAGCCGATACCTGGGTTTCGAGTGAGGATCTGCGCGAACAATACGCATCCTGGTCAAGCGAGCACAGCGACGGCAGGCTAAACGGTAACGGTCTCACTGATAAAGCGTTCGCAAAGAAGCTGCAACGCTTCGGATGCTCATCTCGAAAAGGGACAGGCGGCGTTCGGGGCTGGAGCGGTATTCGACTTCACAGCGACACAGCTTCGTTCAACGATTCAATAACAGATTCCCCAACGGACTCCGTTCAGTGAAGATTGAAGGGCGGGTGGCGCTTAGTGGCGCTTTGTCGGAAAAGTTCTCTATGAGTGGAAACTAGAAAAAGTTACCGAATATCCGCCACTATCCGCCATCCGCCACTCGAATACGATCCTGCCCTGATTCATTCGTACTTCCCGCTGGTCTATAATCCCTCAATGCCACTGAGTATCACTGTGTGTTACTGAGTTGGCACAGTCCCGGCACACTGATTAAATGTCCGGGATCTCAGACCCTTCCAGATTGTGAGCCTGCTCGACATGATTGAAGCCGACATCAAAGAGTTGGTAGGTTTAATCGCGGGGCTGGTTTCAATAAAGAAACAAATAGAGGATGACGCCGCCGAGCGATTGAAGGCGGGAGGGGAGCCAAAGGAAGTCAGAGTACAGCTTGCCTTAGAACACGGGGCGGGCCTCTTGGGGTGGATGAATCACGCCGAACGCGTGTGCAGTAAGTACGGCATGGACATCACCTACTGGACAAGGCAGGCAGACGGCTACGTTCACGAACCCGAACGATACAAGACGACGCTCAGCGAGTACATAGACCGCGTGAAGCATGGAATATACGAGAAACTTGAACAGCGCAAGTTCATGTACATCCCTGCCGCCGAGGCTGAGCTTTATAACAAGCCAAAACTGTTCGGGCCGAAGGTCTATAGGAATTTCCGCTCAACCAAGAAGGACGTTTTAGAGGCAGGTAACTGCTACGCGGCTGGGCGCTATACGGCCTGCGTGTTCCACGCTATGAGGGTTGCGGAAAAAGGCTTACATGCACTTGTGCATCACTTGAATAGCGCATTCAGCCTTAGCATCAGTTTCCCCCCTAAACAACTTGACGAGGTGAGCTGGGGCATCATTATCCCGAAGATTAAGAAAGAAATTGACGATCTAATCGACCCTAACAGGCAACCGCAGTTGCCGAAGGCTGACGCAAGATTCTATTCCACACTGGCAAGCGAATTCCGGTATCTACAGCAGGCATACCGAGACGACACCGTTCATTCAAGGGCATGGTTTGACGACCCGAGTGAAGTAAAACTTATACTAGACCACGTAGGGAATTTCATGCAGCATCTTGCCACTAGGGTTAAGGAGTAACAGAATGTACTCAGTCGAATAGATCCAAGTCATCGTCAATAAGTGTTTCGACTGAGACTTTTGCAGCGCGGGAGGTAAGCGAGTAACACAGCGACCGACGGGTCAGAACTTCACGCCGAGCTCGCGCAGTTTGTCTTCCTGCTTCGCGGTTAATCTGGCTTGGATGCAAAGCTGATAAAACTTCTGGCCCACCCTGTTGAAACTGGTGTGTTCATATAGTGCTCCAACTGCTGCATCAATTGCCGCGATAGCTTCTGCGTTGCCTCTGCTTCCGCGTTGCAGAAGTTTGCGTATGTCCATCAAGTGACTGGCGAGATTCAAGGCCGCGCCGGGACGCCCTGCATAAATCTCAAAAACTGTTTGCCAATCCTCTTCATGTAGCATGGTAAGCAATATGAAGGGCGTTGCATTGGCCCCTCACCAAGACCGCAACGCCCCCCGGCCCCACAGTCTGGGCGATGTGGGGCTATCCGATATTGGCGGCTTTATATCTGCCGCCAGACAGCTCCCACAACGCCGTAAGCGACAATCAAATTTTCTGAACTCGTACAAGGACTTTGTTAGACAGATCTGTACCTACTCGCGAGTGCGAGGCATTCTCCAAAGTGCGGCTGAATTGCGCCTTTAGCGGTAAATCAGGCTAGCAATCGTGAGAATGACAGACGTTGTGACCGAGGTGGTGCCCCTTCCGGTTGTTGTGTTAGTTCCAGTTGATGCCTTCCCCGGCGCATGAAGATCGCCTGCCGAAGCAAACACAACAATCGTCAGGCTGAGAATCGTCGCGGCGCATACTTGGCGTAAGGTTTTCACTTGATGCCTCCTAGTGTGAAATACAAGGATTTTGTTGCTAACAAAAATCTTGTAAGGACACTAGAGCAGCCCTGAATCCGGTTGCAAGGGCCAAAGGCAGGGCGTAAGATTCGCGCGGAGTGCTTTAGCTTCTTTCCTTGCATCAAATGTAAAAAGTAGTTCTCACATGACCTTGCCGCCCTCACTTCTGCGCGAACTGGAAAATCCAAACCTTAGTGTGAATAATCGCGCAGAGCTTTACTGCGAAGCGGCGAGAGCGCTGGAGTACAAGGGCGAGTATGAGCAAGCCCGGAGACTGCTTGCTGACTATTGGACGCGTATAGGCGAGCGTCCGAAGTTGAAGGGCTTGGAGCCGAGCACGGCGGCAGAGGTGTTGTTGCGCGCCGGAGTGTTAACCGGATGGCTCAGTAGCAGAAGTCAGATCGTTGACGCGCAGGAACAGGCAAAGAATCTAATCGGCGAAAGCCTCACGATCTTTCAGTCACTCAGCTATCGCAAGAAGATAGCCGAAGCACAAACAGAACTCGCGCTCTGTTATTGGCGCAGTGGCGAATTGAATGAAGCCCGCGATCTAATCAATGACGCGCTCTCGCGCTTGCAGACGCCAAACGAAGTAAAAGCAAAAGCCGTGCTGAGATTAGCAATTGTGGAATGCGAGGCAGCGAGTTACACCAAAGCACTACGCGTTCTCACAAAGAACTCACTCATGTTTGAGAAAATCAATAATGACACGTTGAAGGGCAGTTACCATCTAGAGCTCGGAACCGTGCTCCGTCATCTATTTGAATCAAAGCCGCATGGTGATTATCTGGATCGCGCTCTAATCGAATACGCCGCCGCTGGTTATCACTATGAGCGAGCGAAACACAAACCGTATTTAGCTTTTGTCGAGAATCAACTTGGACTAGTTTACTTCACCATCAATCGCTGCGAAGAAGCACATCAGCACTTAGACCGTGCGCGGCGCATCTTCATGCGTCTGAGAGACGCGGGAACCGCCGCGCACATTGATGAAACTCGCGCCTGTGTCTTTCTCAAACAGGGGCGCATCATAGAGGCAGAGGAAGCCGCGCGAGCGGCAATGCGCATTCAGGAAAAGACTGGCAGACACGGGTGGTTAGCCGAAGCGTTGATAACGCACGGCAAAGCGTTGGCCCGACTTGGGAGATACGGCCCAGCGCTATTCGCCTTTAGACGCGCCTTTGACTTGTCGGAAAATAATGGCTGTAGCAATCAATCAGCAGAAGCCGCGATGGCCACGCTGCGCGAACTTGGAGAAAACTTAGCAGTGATCGAAGGTGGGCAGTTACTTCCCGGTCGGGGGCTGCGTGAAGAAAAACGTTCGCTGGAACATGAGGGGATAAAGGCTGCTCTCGAGCAAGCAAACGGCAGTGTGACTCTAGCCGCTCGCAACCTCGGAATTTCGTTTCAAGCGTTGACGTACATGCTGGAAACAAGACATAAAGACTTGCTCAAATATCGGACTCCAGTGCGGCGTCGCCAACGCAAACAGTGAGTAGTCTTAACTTTGAAAGGGTCGGAGAGAACCGCCCTTGCCGGTATCGCTCCGCTATGCGAAGATCGCAACGTCTCAACATTGCGGTGATCGATGACAAGTTACACCTCCCAAGAAGTAACAAGACGCTCCCGCCACAACTCCCAAACTCAACCTCAGGGAGGCGAAAGTCCTTAACCATCAACTATTCAAACTTGCCCGGAGTTTCGGACGAAGCTACCGGAAAAGCTCAAACAAATCCGAGACCGAACAGGGCTCACGCCGGATGAATTTGCGCCGCACGTCAACGCAAAAGACGGAAAGGCGGTTGAGAAGTACGAGAAAGGTAAAGTTGATCTTCCGGTTTACGTCTTGATGCGTTATTGGAAACTGAGCGACGTGCCGTTAGAAAACATCCTTAACGATGATCGCGATCTGTGGTTTGGACATCGCGTGAATTGAGAAATACATGAGAATTCTCGCGGCCTTTCTTATCATCATTAGCCTGGTATTACTTGTCTTCGGCTTAATCTGTCTAGAGGCTCATGCGCCGCCAGAGGCGAAGACCGCTGCTCCGTTTATGATCGCGGCTGGGCTGTTTTGGCTAATCGTCGGGATCGTGATAGCCGTTAGGGCAATTCGCGCGGAGTAATCTGCTCTGCGGTCCATTGATGGGAACTGAAAGGCCGATCTAAGTGTTGGCCTTTTCGGTTGTGAAATCATGATCAGCGACACGGTTACGGATTTGGAGTTGCGTTATTTCTTGCCCCTGCGTCTCTCAATAAGGTGTAAATCTCCTTTGCTCTGTTCTTAGCTTCTGCGGCGTACATAAGTGCAGTTTTACCGTGATTATCTACCGCATTTACTTCTACACCGAAGAGCACCAGATCCTTAACACCCTTGATGTTTCCTGAAACAGCCGCCCACATTAAAGCGGTCTTGCCCTCGTTATCTCTCACATTCGGGTTTGCACCCGCAGCTATCAATAACTTCAAAATTGCTGGGCGTGGGGAACTGGCCGCATAGAATAAAGCCGTCCAACCATATTTGTTCTTAGCATTAACGTCAGTGCCCAAGTCTAGCAGCAACTTCACCATATCAATGTTGTTTACAGCAGCCGCGGTGGCCAACAACGGTTCCCCATCTCTATCTAGTCCGTTAACGTCTCCCCCAGCTTCAATCAGCACTTTTGCGACATTATTTTGCTGATTGACCACCGATTTTTTTAAGGCTGACCAGCCTGCTTGATCCTTAGCGTTCACATCAGCGCCAAAGGTGAGCAATTTTCTCACTAAAGTAATGTGGCCCTTTGATGCTGCCGTCATCAAAGGGGTTCCGCCGCCATGCTTTGCTTGAGCGTTCACGTTGGCACCGAGTGAGATCAAATAATCAACTAACTCAGTGCAGTTCACTTCCACGGCATAATCCAAGATCGTATTTCCGTGTTCATCGGTCGTATCAACTTTAGTTCCAGAATCGATCAACGTTCTTACTCTTGAAGTATCACACTTGGACGCCGCAAGAAGTGCAGAATCATTATTCTCCTGAATTTCAACTCCCGGATGATCGAAAATAATCAGTAAGTTTGCCAGAATGAGAAATATCATCAGTTTCATCAGTATTCTCCTCTTTCAGATAAGCATGGCTGTCTATCTGCCGCTCTCTAGGACGTATTAAGAGGTCCACTTCCCGGCATAGTTCCTGCCCAATCTTCTGTAATTCCACGTTAACGCCCGCATCAAGTCTCGCGTGCTCAACTGTGAGAAGAATTTACTGTTATGCCATGACAATTGACTGAACCCACTGTAAGACTCTTCAGTCTCCTGTCTGCGAGTGTCGAAGGGAAAGTGGCCCACAGGTTTTGAGAATCCCGCTCGCGTACTCTCTGGCGTCATAAATCCGTAATGCGCCCAGTCCCAGGTCCAGAAAATCTTGTCACTCTTCGGATCGAAGCTGCGGCCAAACATGCGCCCGAACTGGCGATGAATGCGGCGCACTAGAGCAAAGTCACGGCTTACAGTGGCCTTGCTCACTTCCATCGCGAGCGAGACAGGAGCAAGCAGTCCGTATGTACTGTCGCGCAACTCGGTTGCCCCGGCTGACTGCATCGCGCCCAGCACCCGCATGATGCGATCAGCTCTCGCCTTGCGCCTTCGCATGTGCAGCTTGCGCCGGCCCGCGTTGCGCTTGCAAACGTCCTCGAAGTTCGTTGGATTCCATGCGGCCAATTTGCTTTCCTCGCAGTCGAGGCGAGTCTAGCATGTGTGAGTAATAGGCAGTGCGTCGCTATTCAGAAAATTCAACTTTGATAATGCGCAACCGTTTCTCATTACTCACGCGCGCGCGCGTTTTTGTAGTGTCAGGAAACTCGGAATTGTTCACTCATCAGTCCCTCCTAATGAGGCACCGATTTTAGATCTTATTTACCTGTTCAGTTTTTTGGGGAGTACCATAAACGTTGGTCGCCAACTAGAACTAGCCAACAGACACTGACTCATCACCGAGGGAGCCAACATGAGGTTAAGAGATAGATATAGAAATTTCCGGGTAAGGACCAAATCCAAAATGTACAGTCTGAGCGCGATCGTGGAAAAAGACTGGCCGAAGATTACCTCCTACGCAAAACTCTTCTCCTGGCAGCTTCTCATATTGGCCGTACTGGTCGGAATACTTTGGAAGGTTCCGATTTGGCAAACGAATGCTTACAGGACGAGATTCGACATAAAGGGACTCCTCCCAATCGAACAACTCCAGCGCGAACAGAGTATTGTTGCGGCTGAGAACAATGCCCGTGTCACCCTCGCCCAGATTTTCGCGGGCGGGTTTCTCCTGCTTGGTCTGTATTTCACCTGGAGGAATCTCAGCATCACGGAAGAGGGCAAACTAACTGACCGATTTAGCAGTGCCGTTGAACTGCTGGGTAATGCTACCCTAAGCGTCCGCCTCGGGGGAATATATGCCCTCGAAAGAATCGCAAGAGACTCACAGAAGGACCACTGGACCGTAATGGAGATCCTAACTGGTTTCGTGAGAGAAAACTCGAGGGGAGAGGAACCAATTGACGTCCAAGCCTCATCGCGAAAGCTGCCGTTGAATGATTCGATGAACGGATTATCCGTTGCTTTTCCGGCCGGGAGAAGTCCAGCGTCACCTGGTGGTCGTAAGCCCACTTGCCCAACATCTTAGAGATGAACTCGCTGTTCTGATCTACTCACTTCGCGACGTTCACTTGCTGCCCGCTCCCGCGTTTCAAGGATTCCCCTCGAAAACATTATTGACGACGACCTAGACCTGTTTGATTGAATTGTTCGTGATACCGGACTTGCTCTCACCTGTCCGAACCGAAGGCCGGGAAAGCTCAGATCCCGGCCTTTTGGTTTGTCTATATGCACTGCTAGAATCCTCGCAAAATCTGTATAGCTTAGGTGGGACACTTACCATGTTTATTCGTGTCGATGAGAAGACATTCCTAAACACAGATCACGTTGTGCTGGTCGAATACCAAGAGATTAACACTGCCGGTAGCCTGAATCCACAAGTCACGCTCACTTTAGTTTCCGGGGAACAGATTCGCCTTGTTGAGAAGACTGCGGGCGCTCTATGGTACTACATCGCAAATGAAGCAAAACAGATCTAAAGAGCCAACGCGGAACATACTCTGTGCCATGCCCGCAATTCTGAATCTCAGATTAGGACACTACCGATTCGGGGAGCGGTTAGGTTTGACGCCGGATGAGATCGCGCCCAAAGTCGGAGCGAGGACCGGCGCAGAGATTCATGCGTATGAGAACGACGAAGACGATCTACTTGTGCCTGTGTTGTGGGGCTATGCGAGACTCGCGGGCATTCCGGTTGAAAACATTCTCTACGATGATCGCGATCTGTGGTTTCGGCATCGCGTGAACTGAGAAACTAAATGAAAATTGCAGCGGCCTTTCTTATTCTCATTGGCATAGTACTACTTGTCTTCGGCTTAATCTCTCTAGATGCCCATGCGCCGCCAGAGACGAAGATGGTAGCTCCGTTTATGATCGCGGTTGGACTGTTTTGCCTAATCATCGGCATCGTAATAGCCGTGAGCACACTTCGCGGGGAGTGACCTAAGCACAGCAAACCAAAGAAAACAGTAAGAGGCACCGTAACTAATGTGCTTGACCGCTCAACTGCTCGCCAGTGAGCACTAAATCGGGCTACCGGTCACAAAACGCCTTAAAACTTGAGGCACTGTGATTGCACGGGGTATTTGTCATTATGAAAGCACTGCTCTGCCTCATCTTGCTCTGCGCTCCCGTTCTTGCTCAAACTGACCAACCTTGGCAAATGCCAGGATCTCAGAAGGTTAATCCGCCAAAAAGCTTGGAGGTAACGCCCTCAGAAGCACCTACCGCAACAGAGAATGCGGGATCACAGGCTGAGCGGTGGCACGGCCTAACGCTCGATCAAAGCACGACGGGAGACGCGGTTAAATTGCTCGGCAAGCCAAAGACCGATAGAGCGTCTTCACTCTCGGCGATCCCTGTGGAGTCGTGGGTCTCAAGTAAGCGCAAGCAAAAGGTATTCAGAATGTTCGAATACAAGGATCCTGCCTCGGGAGTGGAAAAGGTGTGGTTAACATTCCTTGATGATCGACTTATCTCCGTCATGCTGGATATGAAGGAGGGAACAGTCTCGCCGAACGCGCTCTCGAACATTTACGGCACTCCCTTTCGTCCTATTTTTGATTCGCTCACCCTCGCATTAAATCCCAGAGACTTTCAGCGTGACCGAGGCGAGGTCTTCGCACGTTCCTATCCCGTGACGTACCACCTAGCAGGTGTGACCGAGCGGAGTTTCGTCACCGCAATGGTGGTCAACAGCGTGGGTATTGGAAAGATGTTGGGGCTACCCGATAAGCAGGGGTCTTTCCCTGGTAAGGTTGCTTTCGTGCAGCTCATCAGCCGGACGATGGAGAATCGGGACGGGGCTGATGCGCTACGCTAAAAGCGTCATCTTTGGGGCGCGTCAGACTGAAATTAGCGAAACGGGTCAGCCTGAGACATTCACCTGCTGATTGCCCACATTCACCTGTTGCGCGTTCTGAATCACCACCGGCGCATAGCGTCTTAGATCTCGCAGTTGTCGCAACACTCGCAGGAATTACCAGTTATAACCGTCTGCGAATCAAATTCTATATCGATTTAACAGCTTCAAACCGGCAATTAATTGGCGATCGCTTAGACCACCAATATATGAAGGTTTGGCTTGCCATGAGTTTGGTCCTAAGCCGCAAAACGCTTCCTCAGAAGGCGTTGATCTCGTGTCGAAGGGAAAGTGCCCGACTGCTTTGCGATAGCCTGCCTGATAGCTTTCTCGCGTTCGAAAGCCATAGTGAGACCAGTCCCAGGATCAGAGGATCTGATCGTTTTTTACCTCGAACCTCCTACCAAACATTCGACCAAATTGAGTGTGAATGCGTCGTGCTAGTTGAAAGTCGCGACACACTGTTGCCTTGCTTCGCTTCATTGTTTCAGCCGTGAGCGATAGCCAGCCATAGGAACTCTCAAGCAATTCTGGCGCAGCTTCAATACCCGCGAGGAGACGAACAATGCGATCGGCGCGTTCCTTCCGTTTGCGTTGGTGAAGCTTCTTTCGCCCTGCGTTACGCTTGCAGGCTTCTTCCCAGTTCGCAGGATGCCAAGGTGTACTCATTGCCGCCCGGACCATTCTTCATTTTTCCGCGTTTTAAAACAACTCCGTCGAGTAATGCGCAAAGTTTCCTCATTACTCGCGCACACGCGCGTTTTTAGTCCTAACTTCGACTAACTTCGACAATTATAAGGACATCTTATCTGCCATGATGTCGCTCCTTCCTCAGTTCCTCCGGTATGAATCCGCTTTGGCTATTCAACTTGAAAACCTTTGATTAATCAATTTTTCGGTGCGGAAATGGATGGATCGAAGCTACTAAATACGCGTTTCCTACAGTTTTCTGAAGTTTTAAAACTGGTCCGTCGAGTAATGCGCAAACTTTGCACGTTACTTACGCGCGCGCGTTTTTTGTCGCGAATGTCCGTTAACTGAATCCTTTCATTTTGGGACGCTTTCATACAAGAGGTTTCCGCCTCGGCGAGTTGTGCCGGAAAGTGTGCCATCCGGTCAAACTCGCGCACGGAATGACACTGAATCGCAGGGCATAGCACTGAATGTGAAAATGGGCCACGCGAAAAGGCACATGAAAACGTCGGAAAATTACACAGTAGCAGTCAGAGTTACGTGGTGATAGTGCGTGATTACTTCTGTTAACCGAAGGGTTGTAGGTTCGAGTCCTACCTGCGGAGCCAGATAGGACGAAAGGTCGCTGGAATCGGCTCCGGCGGCCTTTTTTCTTTGCCAAGTCGTGTTCGTAACCACTAGTAGATCAAACGGTTGGCGAAACGTCGCGGTGAGAGTGTGGTCCTTCCATATTGAGTTCGAACACACGAAATTGAGCAACTTTCGGTTTCGCTTGAATCGGATCTGAATCAGAGCGTCACAAATGACTTCGGGCCGCGATCTCCAGCATCTCACCGTTCTTTATCGTCGCCGACGTCACGGCAACACTCTCCTTCTATCAGGATATGCTGGGGTTTGAAGTTACCTTTCGAGGACCAACGCCTGACGACGAGTTTTTTTGGGATTGTCCGCCGTGATGGGGCGATGATCATGTTTAAGGCGCTCGACGAGGTTGAACCGCTCCCGAACTACAACCGTAAACCGACGTTTGCGGCTCGATAGCAAACCTAAGTGGTACTCTGCCGAATTGCGGGTATTGGTATCTGCATTTGATATTGGCGTTAGATCGCTTCCTTCTAACAATGGAAGAACAGTCGAACGTAGCGGATCAAAACATTAGCCGGAGCTTGAAAACCCTTATCAGAGGGTTGACTCAAGATGACGCGACGGAGATGTATAAAGCGTACAAGGCCCTCTTTGCGGTAGGGCGGGCGGCGATTCCGCAGATTCGTGAGGCTATATTCAAGGCTAAGTGGTCCCACGTTAAGTACCCGAATGAGATTCGCTATATAGCTGGCCTGTTCACCCTTATTCATGACTTAGACGAAGCTGAGTCGGAGAAGATCAGGATTGAACTGATGGGGAATGGTTGCGGTCCGGTTGTGGCGCGTATTCTGGATTCAATCGGTAGTTTCAAGCTTAAAGATTTCATTCGTTACGACGTTCGTGGAGTCAAAATATTTGAGCATAAGAAGCTCGTGACAAGACAGAACGTTAAGCGGAGACTGGAGCAGTGGTTCAAACCTGTGCCAGGTGAAGACCTGGACCAGATCGAGCGCATTTACGTTCTCCCGAAGTCAGACCTGGAAGCACTAGGAAGTTACCGGCCTGTTCTGTTTTGTATAAATCTGGCGTGGGATAATCCTTCTCCGCGATGGAGTCCAATGTCATGGCTGAACAACTTCATAATCGAGAGCACCTTGTACCATGAAATTGGTCATCATGTTCATCGACACACATTCGGGCAAGACCCGGAGCAAGAAGCGGACGCTGAGAATTATGCAGACCGCATGATGGCCTACAGCAGTAGTCATTTCCTTTTTCGAGTCGGTCGCGTGCTTAAACGCGCGATCTAACCAGGAGACCGAAACATGGAGAGCATCGAGCGCGACCTGAACGAATATCTCTTCCACGAGTTCGGAATGGAAGAGGGTGACGCCGCGATATCGGAGACCTCGCCGTTCAGCCTACGTCGGCTTGGCGAGATCGGAACTAGCATAATCTTCGAGTTCGAGGACGACGATGAACCGTATTTCGCGATAGGCGGGCCATGCCTGGATTTTCTGCCGAAGGCAGGCATGACTATCGAAGACCTGGCGCTGCAGTTCGTCGGGTCTGAATGGATAGCGGCTCAGCACCCTGTGAGTCTGGAAGAAAGCCGCCCAGGCGATGATTCCGTTCCCTCCGGACTTGAACGCCTGCGCGCCCTGGAGGAATTGGGAAGACACGCGACCGGAGATCCACGCGCTGAGGTCCTGGAAGGATTATTTCTTCGGAGCAGCCGTCGGTACCTGGGACTGTTTCGCATTCCAAACGAAGTGGAGGCCGTCGTCGGTGGGCTCAACACTCCGATCCGCGTTGGCCACGACCGTTGTTCCGCGTGGAGACGCTTGGCGTGGGGCGTTGGGCAGTGGATCAGATAGGTGCCGCTACTGCTCGTCGCGTCGCCCGTGAGGTGCAAGAGCTCGAACTATCAATCCGATCCCACCAGCTAACAGCACGATCATTACAATAGTGTTGAAGAGACTTGTTGTCTGAAAATAAATGTGGAGATTCATCAGGATCCCGAGGAAGATGGTCCCGATTCCAATCAGTAAGAGCAGCCAACCTATGATGGATTTGCCGTTGAAGAACAGGATTCCAATACCGATGATAATGGGAAGCAACGACAGGCCGAAACCGTTGTACCCCCACATAGACCAGGCGCCACTTACCATCACGCGATTTGTGATCAGGTAGGCGCCGGCTATCGCCATTGCCAAGCCAAGGAAAAACTCTCCAATCCCGCCTGGCGTGCCGCCTGCTCCTCGAATTCTTGTTTCATCATTCATATTGAGGTTGGTCGCTCCATTGTTAGTAAGCTTACTTTGTCGGGTCTCGACATACCCAGGAGGCCCGCCCATGTCTTGATGAAATCATGGCTGCTTGATCAGATTTCCCTGCTCGGCGACAAGCCGCCAGCGTCCCTCTCTTTTACCCATACAGCAGTATATAGTTCATCATAGGTCTTCACGATTTGTGATCCAACGTGGACCATCGGCTGAGTTATTTTCTCGCTAGAACGACTGGTGCCTGCTCCGCGGCGCGCATACGCTCGAAGAAGCTGCGGATACACTCGTAGCTTGCTGCTGGAATAGTCATGGCGCGTTGCAAAAACGATCGTGTCGTTTATTCTGATTTCGCTGCCGTAGAGTCGCCCGAAAGGAAGATCTATTTTGCTTTGCGATTCTCGTCCACGATCCGTGAATACTTTGATAGGAACGTAGTGACTGAGGATCAGATCGCCTTTAGCACTGTCGTCGATTTTAACTTCCCAAAAGAGCGCTTCTGCATCGGCATCCTTCTCGACAGTCGCATTCTTAAGAGAGAGCTCGGCTGGATCGACCGCTCGCCAGTCCTCAACTGTTATCGTTGCGGCGGCATCCGTGGAGAATAGGAAAAATAGAAGCGCACAAAACCGTAAGGAGAAACGGGGGAATTTCATCAGCAAGACCTTTCGTGATGTTTGCGGAACTGCCTAACCTAACCAGATTGCCTATCGGAGCGGAACGCGCGATGGTAAGACCGAGGGCGAACTGAGTTTACTACACGAGATGTTTTGAGAACAACGGTTTCGCTCATGGCCAGGGCCACAAGAAAGCACAAAAAGCACAAAAAATTTGGCGAGACCTTTGTGCTTTTTGTGCCACTTTGTGGCTTGGAAGATTTTTGAGACCAAAGACTTTCCAGCGTTAGTTTTCCGTTGACGTACGTAAATTAACAGTCTTAGTATTTGAACCAGCGGCCCTACCCGATAGCGTCGCCGCCCTCCTTCTCAGGAGTTCTCAACACCCGCGTTCCAGCATTCCCTTTAGCAGTCCTAACTGCAATCTTCCTAAAGAGGACCACAACATGAGTGCACAACCTGAAGTTTGGCGTGTGAGTACGGTTGAAGGAATTTTCGAAACTGACCTCGAGACGCTCAAACAATGGATCGTCGAAGGTTGCGTTCTACCGACCGACAAAATTAGCAAAGGCAACTTGAGCTGGATTGAAGCCGGTCGCGTCCCCAAACTCAAAGGCGCATTCAATGGAGAGCCCGCGGCCGTTCCGGAACCAGTGAATACCTCATACGAAGCTTTTGTAGAATCCAACTCTGCTTACAGCAATCCAAACCTGTCAACAGCCTACGTAGAACCGCGAGGCGTTCCTGGCCCACCGAGTACGAACGTTTGTCACAACCATCCGGAAGCGAATCCGGACTATGTGTGTCGAATGTGCGGTGCGCTTTTTTGCAAGGATTGCCCGAAGTTCGTTAGCGGGAAGGTACCAGTCTGTCCCTTGTGTGGCGACCTCTGCCGTGAGTATCGAGTAGTCGCAGAAAAGACAGCGCGAGCCGAGTTTCAGAGTTCGGGTTTCGGAATGGAAGACTTCGTTCGCGCAATTAGTTATCCGTTGCAACACAAGGTTGCATTGGCGGGTGGCGCTCTGATTTATGCATTTCTATTGTTCGCAGGCTTTCGCGGTAGCGTAGTCGCGTGGATAGTTTTGTTCGGATGCATCTCACACGTCATCAGCCAGGTTTCGTGGGGCAGACTCAATCGTAGTTTCATGCCGGACTTCAGCGAATTCTCAGTTTGGGACGACTTGGTTGTGCCTGTCTTTCTCGGCGTAGGAATCATGATTGTTTCGTGGGGTCCCGTGATCGCTCTCCTGCTCGCATTGATGTTTGGCGTTCTAAGCAGTGGCAGCGTGCAACCTTCGGCTGTCACAGGCGGGGATCAGGCTGCGCAGTCGCTCACGCAAGAGGACCTAGCGGTGCTCACCGATCCCGAGGCTGATCCGGCAAAACTAGAAGAAGCAAACAAGAAGCTTCAAGCGACGCGACCCGGAGCGCAGATCGCACAAGAAGCTGAAAAGTCGAAGGCCGAGGCTAGCGATCCCACCGGTGCTCTCAGGGACTTGTTGCCATATCTTGGCGCCGGAATGTCTATAGTGCTTTTGTTCGTGCTGTTGCTTGGATGGGCGGTGTTCTACTACCCGATGGCCCTCACAGTGGCGGGCTATACGCAAAGCTTCGGCTCGGTATTAAATCCTCTGGTGGGATTGGACACCATTCGCCGGATGGGAACTACTTACTTCAAGGCATTCGCAATGGTCATGTTGGTCCAGATTATTGCCCTTGTCGTCGGCGCAATTATTTCGGTTGTAACGTCACCGTTCACACTTCCATTCATGGGAAATTTAGTCGGTAACTTTATCAATGCGACGTTCACGTTCTATTTCAATCTCGTCGTCGCTTGCATTCTTGGCCTATCACTCTTCAAGTGCGCGGATCGTCTCGGAATCAACGTGGATTAAGAGTCAATTGGCGGATTCATAGAATTTCGATCTGTGAATCACGTAGATCGTGTGTCTATTGATAGTGGCTTAATTTGAGTTTTTTCTCTGCGGTCCCTCAGCGAATC
Organism: uncultured Acidobacteriota bacterium; assembly: GCA_963826255.1. Taxonomy (GTDB): domain Bacteria; phylum Acidobacteriota; class Blastocatellia; order Pyrinomonadales; family Pyrinomonadaceae; genus PSRF01. The sequence continues at coordinate 380,003 of CAWGWK010000002.1, read as the reverse complement.
TCTGCGGCCTCTGCGTTGAAATAGCCTTTACCGCAGAGAACGCCGAGATACGCAGAGGTCCGCAGAGAAAAACTCCTGAATTTAGGCCACTACGTGTCTATTGAAATTATTGACATCGAAATCGAGCAAGCCTTACTCTTGCAAACAGCTCTATTCCGATCCTAATCGATTGACGTTCAAGCCAATTACTGAACGCCACACGTGTCAACACTGTGTTTCTCACTTGAACCCGTAACTCCCAGTCCCAGAAAGAAGGTACGAAATGACTACCCACCAATTCTCCCGAAGTACAGTTGTCAGAACGCTGCTCTGTGTTGCGTTTCTGATTCTCCTTTCATCGACTAACAACATCTACGCTTCAGGAACGCTCATCCCAGCGCCGTCGCGCTTTGATATGGTTTATGACTCCGCCCGCGATGTTCTCTACATCACTAGCGGCGGTTTTATACTTCGATATCATCTCGGCTCCAATACTTTCCTTTCCCCTTTTCAGGCAGGCGGTAATCTAGGTGGAATCGACATTTCTCCCGATGACAACACTCTTGTTGTCGCAGACCGGCGTAGACTGGAAACGATTGTGTGGGTATATGTGATCAATCTGAAGACGGAACAGATCACCCAACTGCAATTTCCGCGCGCTTTCTTGGAAGGCGGCACTTTCACAGTCGCATTCGGGAATGATGGCTTAGTTCTTAGTACTTCTACTTTCGAAGGCTCAGGGTCGGTACCGCTGCGTAAGTTCAACCCGCTCACCGGAGACTGGAGCCAGCTCGCGCAAGTCCAACAAAATGCAATGGTCACAGCCAGTGGCGACATGGGAATCATCGGTATTGCCGAGTCCAATAGTTCTGATGGTCCATTCGGCAGGTACAGAGTCGCAGATGGAAACCTGTTGCGTAAATCTGGTCCGAACGGAACCGGTTGGTTCAATTTCGAAATCGGCGTGAACAGCAACGGGACGCAGTTTGCGATACCAACCTTCAACGGCACCTACATTGCCGATCAAAATCTGGTTAAGGTCAATCTAATCGGCCAGAACGGCAGCAATCACCCGATTGGCGTTGTCTATCACCCGGTCGAGAACACCGTGTACTTCGCCTGGTCAGGAACTACGCAAGTTCGCGCTTTCGACACCGTATCCTTCGCACAAACTGCTGCGCATGATTTCGAACACACATTCAGTTGGCCGGGCAACTTTGCTTTCACTCAAGGCCGGCTTAAAACGTCACGGGACGGATCGTTACTGTTCGCGACGGTTGACGGTGGAGTGCGTTACCTGCGTCTCTATGATCCATTGGTGGCTGATTCGCAATCGGTGAGTACGGATGAAGACGTTGCTGCTGGTATCACTCTGACGGGCCGGGTAGGAAATGGCGGTGCAGTCTCCTACGTCATTACTTCCGATCCATCACATGGAACTTTGAGTGGTGTCACGCCGAACCTTGTTTACACACCTGACGCGAATTACTTTGGTCCGGATAGCTTTACGTTCAAGACTGTCTATGGCGCTGCTTCTTCGGCTGAAGCCACTGTGTCAGTGACCGTCAATCCACTCGGGGAAGATCCTATTGCGCAGGCCGACAACGCAACGACGACCAGGAACACGACCGTCAATATCCCGGTGCTGGCGAATGACGCAGATCCGAATGGAGATACTCTGACGGTAACTGCTGTGACTCAGGGTGCTAACGGCACTGCAACGATCACCAACGGCGGCACCAGAGTGAGCTACCGGCCAAAATCCGGTTTTACAGGGACAGATAGCTTCACGTATTCGGTGAGCGACGGCCACGGTGGCACGGCTACAGCTATCGTTACCGTCACGGTCAATCGAAAGTAAACCTGCAAGTTATCGCGTTCGTACAAGGCCACTCCTGACAAGGGGTGGCCTTGATTTTTTTGTGCTCCATTTATTTGGACCATTGATCCAAGAACCTTATCTCGTCGATACGCGTAATACGCACCAACTGCGTCGCTGAAACTCATCAGGAGACAAACCAAATTCATGAAACAAATCGTTCGCGCGTGCTTGATACTGTTGTGCCTCGTCGTCTTTGTCACCCAATCAGCAGCTAAACCTATCGACTTCAGTGAACTCGATAAACTCGTACCGGTGGAGCTTAAAGAGAAAAATACGCCTGGCGCCGTGATCACCGTTGTGCGTGGTGACCAGATTGTTTATCAAAAGGCGTTCGGCGTTGCGAATGTCGAGACAAACGCCGAGATGCAGCCCGAGATGCTCTTTCGCCTGGGCTCAACTACAAAAATGTTTACGGCCGCTGCGCTGCTTACTCTCGCCGAGAAAGACAAGATCAAGTTCAACGAGCCCATCGGCAATCGAGTGAAAGGATTGAGCTCAAAGGTTGGCCAAGCTACCCCGCATCACTTATTGAGCAACTCCGCGGGCGTCCGAGACTTTGCCGCGCCTGTGATCTCAAACGACGATCCCGCTCTGGGAAACATGGTGCGCTCGTGGAAAGACGACGTCTTCTTTGCCGAGCAAGGTGAGATCTATTCCTATTCCAGCCCGGGCTATTGGCTCTCCGGGTTCGTCGTGGAAGAGCTCCAGGGCAAGCCGTACGCCGATGCGATGAGTGAACTGCTGTTCAAGCCACTAGGAATGGAGCGCACCACACTGCGTCCGTTCACGGCAGTCACTTATCCCTTTGCGACCGGCCACGCCATCACAGAGGGAAAGCCGGCCATCATTCGCCCGATGTTCAATAATGTCGCGATGTGGCCGGCCGGTTCGATGTTTTCGAATGCTAAAGATCTTTCGCGTTGGGTAATCGCTTTTATGAACGAGGGAAAACTGGACGGCAAGCAAGTGGTATCAGCGTCACTGATCAATAAGATGGTCCAACATCACACACCCGTTCCGGGTGAGACTGACGCGTATTACGCTTACGGGTTAACAGTTTTCAAGTATCAGGGGCTGGAGTTTGTGGGCCATGGTGGATTTAGTCGGGGTTATGGGTCGATGATTCAAATGGTGCCGTCGCGAAAGTTTGCAGTCATCGTGTTGACTAACAAGAGTGGCGAGACGATGAGGAAGAGTTTGAATAAGGCGACGGAGCTCGGACTCGGGTTGAAGGACGGCGAGCCAGAAAAACCTTCAACGGTCGCGCCTCTCAGCGGCTCAGAAATGAACGAATACGTGGGAGCTTATTCGCACGCGCCGAGAACCTGGGAAGTCTCAGTTAAGGACGGCAAACTCTATGTCAAGTTTGACGGCAATGAACACCTGCTGACGAAGAGTGGAAATCGAAAGTTTACTTTCGGCACACAGAACGAGAACGAGCTTGTGTTCGTACCGGGTAAGGACGGAAAGATCAATTTTCTCTTCACCGAACTCTACGGTGCCAAGCGCGTCAAACCGTGATAAGCCACAAAGAAGCACAAAACGCACAAAGGCACGATCACATTTTTTGTGCTTTTTGTGCTTCTTTGTGGCTGTTCCCGTGTTGTGGCTGTCGCGTAGGAGTGTTATAAAGCGGGGCAAACAAGGAGGACAAAACTGATGCTGAGTTTTATTTGGTGGTTAATCATTGGGTTAATCGCGGGCGCACTCGCGCGTCTGATTATGCCGGGACGGGATGCCATGGGCATGATCGCGACGATGCTTTTGGGCATCGTCGGTTCCGTCATCGGTGGTCTGGTGAGTTGGGCAATCTGGGGCGCCGATACTCCTGACAGTGGGTTCCGGCCGGCCGGTTTGATACTGTCGATACTCGGCGCGATCCTCGTGCTTTGGATCTGGCGGATGGCGAGGAGCCGCAGTACCGTTTAACGAATTAACAATTTAGTGCCTGAACTGCCGGACATCGTCGTTTATATCGAGGCTCTCGAGAAACGAATCAAAGGCAGTGTTCTCGAACGCGTGCGCGTGGCGAATCCTTTTCTGTTGCGCACGGCCGTGCCGCCTCTGTCCAGCGTGGAAGGCACAAAAGTCTTCGAGCTGCGCAGGCTTGGCAAACGGATCTGCTTCGGGCTCGAAGGAGATCTGTGGCTCGTTCTGCACCTGATGATTGCGGGCAGGCTGCATTGGTATAACGAGCGAGGCAAAGCCGCAAAGGGTCGCGGTCTGGCTGTATTCGATTTCAGCAGCGGCAGCCTGGTTCTGACTGAGGCTGGTTCGCAGAAGCGCGCCTCGCTTCACGTGGTCCAGGGTGAAGCCGGACTGGAAAATCTCAACCCTGGTGGCCTGGAGATTTTCGGAGCAACTACGGAACAGTTTGCTCGAGCAATAAGAGCAAAGAACCACACGCTCAAACGCGCACTCACCGATCCGCGCATACTCAGTGGCATCGGCAACGCCTACTCGGATGAGATTCTATTCGAGGCAAAACTGTCTCCGTTTACACTCACACAAAAACTCACCGATACCGAGGTCGCTCATCTCTTCGACGCGATCAAAAGAACGTTGACTGACTGGGTCGAGCGTTTGCGCGCAGACTCACGCGAACGTTTTCCAGAGAAGGTAACAGCGTTCCGGCCAGACATGGCCACGCATGGCAAGTACGGCCAACTGTGTCCACGTTGCAGCAGTAAGATTCAACGAATCCGTTACGGAACGAACGAGACGAACTACTGTCCAAAGTGTCAGACCGGCGGCAAACTCCTCGCCGATCGCGCCCTCTCCCGCCTCCTAAAAGACGACTGGCCACGCACTCCCGAAGAACTCGAAAGCTTAACGAAAAGTTAACCGCAGATTTTCGCGGATAAAACGCAGATTAGATCTGCGTTCATCCGCGAAATCTGCGGCCATAATACGAATTCAACTCATGATCCGTTAAACTAGCACAGTCCCCATGAAGCCCCTCCCCGTTAAGAGTATCGCGCATTACCGGATCGTCGAACTGATCGGCGCCGGCGGCATGGGCGCGGTTTACAAAGCTTACGACAACAAACTTCAGCGCACTGTCGCGTTGAAGGTTCTCCCACCTGAGTACGTCTCGCAGGAGGATCGCCGTCGCCGCTTCTTTCAGGAAGCGCGCGCCGCTTCCGCGTTGAACCATCCGCACATCCTCACAGTCTACGAAGTCGGCGAGGACGATGGCCGTCCTTACATCGCGATGGAATACGTCGAAGGCGAAACGCTGCGCCAGAAGATCAAGAATAACGGTCTACAGCTTAGAGAAGCATTGGAAATCGCGATTCAGATCGCTGCCGGTCTCGAGCGCGCTCACGAAGTCGGAATCATTCATCGCGATCTGAAACCTGAGAACCTCATGCTGAGCCGCGACGGCTACGCGAAGATTCTCGATTTCGGGCTGGCTAAACTCGTCGCCGAACGCGAGCGAGCACTCGTTGCCGATAGCGAACAGAAGACGCTAATCCGCGGTGTTCAAACGGAATCCGGTACGTTGATGGGGACCGTCAACTACATGGCGCCGGAACAGTTGTTGGGCCAACGCGTCGATCGTCGCTGTGACGTGTTTTCGTTTGGCGTGGTGTTGTGTGAGATGCTGACGGGCGCTGCGCCGTTCGTTCACGACAACCGCATCGACACGATGCACGCCATCCTTCACGGTGATCCGCGATTGCCCGGTGACGGCCGGCCGGAGCTCCCGTTTGATCTGCAACGAATCCTGACCAAGGCGCTGGCCAAAACACCGAAGGATCGATATCAAACCGTCGCTGAGCTCGCGCAGGAGCTCAAGCAAATCAAACGCGATCTCGATCTGGGTAAAACTTTGCCGGTCGCTTCGAAGACGAAATTGGTGTTAAGGCGCATCGCCGACGGTTCGCGCGCGATCGACTACGAGAAAGAGCTCAACGAGGCACAGTTCAAAGCGGTCACAACCACCGAAGGTCCGTTGTTAATCGTCGCGGGAGCAGGCACAGGGAAAACACGCACGCTCGTTTATCGCGTCGCGCGTTTGGTTGAAATCGGCGTCAAGCCGGAATCGATTCTGTTGCTGACGTTCACACGACGAGCAGCGGCAAGCATGTTGACGCGCGCCGCAGCTTTGGCCGATGCACGTTGTCAAAGAGTTTCGGGTGGCACGTTTCATTCGTTAGGTCACGCAGTGCTGCGAAAGTTTGCCGATCAGGCGGGCGTTCAGAAAAACTTCACGGTACTGGACCAGAGCGACACTGAAGATTTAATCGATCTACTGCGGCGCCAGATCAGGCTCAGCAAAGCGCAACACTTTCCACGCAAGCGCACGATCGCGGCGATCTTCAGCATGATGGTCAACAAGGTCCAATCGCTGAAGCAGGTGCTGAATCAGCAGTATCCGCAGTTCATTGACGAACGCCGCAATCTCGAAACGTTGTTCAAGTCGTTCGAAAAGTTCAAACGCAGCCGCCACATGCTGACTTACGACGATCTGCTCGTCCGCCTGCGTGAGGCACTCGAAGCAAGCACCGACATGCGCGAGCAGCTTTCAGATCAGTATCGCTACATTATGGTCGACGAGTATCAGGACACTAACAAGCTTCAGGCGCAGATCGTGAAACTGATGACTGCTCGTCACGATAACGTCGCCGTCGTTGGCGATGAGTTTCAGTCGATCTATTCGTTTCGCGGCGCGAGTCATCGAAACATGCTCGAGTTTCCGAAACTCTTTTCGTCAGCACAGATCATCAAACTCGAAGAGAACTTTCGCAGCACGCAACCGATTCTCGACGTCGCCAACGCGATTATTGCCGACGTGAAAGAGAGTTATAAGAAGCGACTTTACTCGCGCATCGACGGCGGACAACCGCCAGTGGTGGTAAGCGCACGCGACGAGAACGAACAGTCGCGGTTCGTCGCCCAGCGAATTGCTGATCTGCGCGATGAGGGCGTGCCGCTCAGCGAGATCGCGGTGCTCTTTCGTTCGAGTTCACATTCATTCGACCTGGAGATCGAACTCGGTCGCGCAGGTATTCCTTTCCGAAAATTTGGCGGGATGAGATTTGCTGAGTCAGCACACATCAAGGATGCGCTCGCGTTCATGCGCGTGATGGTCAAGCCTTCCGACACGCTTTGTTGGTTTCGCGCGCTCAAGCTAATCGATCATATCGGCGATGCGACCGTCTATCAGATACTCGAACATCTCGGAGTCGAGCAGCGAGAGTTTCGCTCTGCGAGAACCAAGACAGCGTTGTTCAAGAAACTTCTTCGCTTCCCTGCTCGAGCTGCTTACAAAGCGCAACTCACGCGGCTGGCGCGTGTGTTCTGCACGATGATGGAGTCCAAAACGCCCGGTGAACAGTTATCAGCGGTGTTACGCTTCTACAAACCGCTTTTGAAGAGCAAGTACGATGACGTGCAACGTCGCGGCCGCGATCTTGAACACCTGCAATCGATCTCGAAGCGTTACAAGACGCCGACGAAACTGCTTGACGATATTGCGCTTGACCCGACTGAAGCGGTGCAGGAAAACACGCCACGCCGCAGCACTGGATTTGTCACGCTCTCAACAGTCCACTCGGCGAAGGGTCTGGAGTGGGACAATGTCTTCATGATCTGGATGACTGATGGTTGGTTTCCGTCGAACAGGTTTCAGGATGAGTTTGACGATTTCGACGAGGAGCGCCGGCTGCTCTACGTGGCCACGACACGAGCGAAGAAGGAATTGCATTTTGTTTATCCGGCGGTTGACGTTTACAGGGGCCCGGAGACCGACGGCACGCCAACGCTCTCGCGCTTCCTCGAACCGATACCACCTTCAATCCTGCCGCATGCTTCTTTAGCAGGCGAATAAGGCAATCCACAGATTACGCAGAATTTGTTAATCTGTGCAATCTGCGTAATCTGCGGACTAAACTATGAATCTCGGCACTGAATGGCTCATTGACGCAAGCGGATGCGACGCGGCTGCGCTTGCAGATCTCGATCGTCTGCGTGCGGTTTTCGCGCGTGTCATCCGCGATATGGATCTAAACGTCCTCGGCGACATTGCCTGGCATCAATTCGCTGATCCAGGAGGCATAAGCGGCCTCGCACTTCTTTCAGAATCGCATCTCACCTGCCACACATATCCTGAATTTCGTGCCGCGACATTTAATCTCTACTGCTGTCGCAATCGCGCCTCGTGGACTTGGGAGACAACACTTCGAGAAATGCTCGGGGCTACTGAAGTAAAGGTTCACGTCTTTGAGCGCATGATTCACGAAGACACTCACGTGGCAGGAGCCGCTAAATGAGCGCGTTGGTGGCGAACTGCCCGGCGTGCGGAGCGCAGATCGAATTTAAAAGCGGGCAGTCGATCGTCGTCATTTGTGAGTACTGCCGCTCCGCAGTCGCGCGCACCGATCGTGATCTCAAGGATCTCGGCAAGGTCGCGGAGGTTGTCGAAACCGGATCTCCGTTGGACGTTGGACTGCGCGGCAAGTGGAGAGATGTGCCGTTTGAGTTAACCGGTCGCGCACAACTCGGTCACGAGATGGGCGGACAATGGGATGAGTGGTACGCCACCTTCTCAAACGGATGGCTCGGCTGGTTGGCCGAAGCCCAGGGCCGCTTCTATCTGACCTTTCAATATCCCGTTCCCGAAGGCGTGCAACTACCACCCTTCGAACAACTCCAACTCGGACAACCGGTGCCTGGTCTTCCCTGGCCCACGCCTTTGATGGTTGCCGAAACCGGACGCGCAACTGCCCTCGGCGCCAAAGGCGAGATCCCTTATCTGTTAACGCCTGGTGAAACTTATTACTACGCGGATCTCTCAGGTGCAGACCGCGCCTTCGGCACACTCGATTACAACGAATCACCGCCACTCATCTTCCTCGGAAACGAGGTTACGCTTACCGAACTCGGCATCACCGCCGCACGGCCTCCTGAAAAAGAGGCGCGACGCGTGGGCGCCGCGCAGGTAAGTTGTCCAAACTGCGCCGGCCCTCTCGAACTTCGCGCGCCTGATAAAACCGAACGCGTCACTTGCCCGAACTGCAACTCGCTGTTGGATGTCAATCAAGGGCGACTTGAGTTTCTAAAAGCGCTCAAGAAGCAGTGGTTTCAACCGGTGATTCCGCTTGGCACAGTTGGCGAAGTGCCCGAAGGAAAGATGACGGTCATCGGCGCGATGGCGCGCAGCGTGACGATCGAAGGCACTCAATATTTCTGGAGCGAGTATCTTCTCTACAATCCGCAGATCGGTTTCCGTTGGCTGGTCCATAGCGACGATCACTGGAATTATGTGCGCGCAGTGCCGCCGGGTGAAGTCACCGAAGTAGGGACGTCAGCAAGTTATCGCGGCAAGGGCTACCGGATTTTTCAGGATGCGCAGGCGCGCGTTGAAGCCGTGGTCGGTGAGTTTTATTGGAAGGTCGAAGCAGGTGAACAGGTGCGCGGCGTCGATTACGTCGCGCCGCCATACATGCTCTCGAAAGAAGTTTCGACTGTTTACGTAACCGATCCCGATGATGCGAGTAAGTCGAGGCGCACGACCGGAGAGATAAACTGGTCCCTCGGAACTTACATCACGGTTCCGCAGATCGAAAAGTCGTTTTCCGTAAGCGGCTTGCCTCGCCCGAAGGGCGTCGCGCCCAATCAGCCTTACAAACACTGGTGGGTTTACAAATACTGGATCGCCTTTCTCGCCATTGTGCTGCTCGTTGGTGCTCTAACTTTCTTATTGACAGGTTCGAGCAGGCAGGTCTTTTCTCAAACTGTGACTCTGCCGCCGTTGCCTAATGAAGACGGCACACAGGTCTTCTTCAGTCAGCCATTTGAGTTGGCCGGCAGGCGCAACATCAAGATCGTCGGCGAGTCGGCTGTGCAAAACACGTGGGTCTATCTCGAAGGGGATCTGATCAATGACGAGACTGGCGTGGTCCAATCGTTTCCGATCGAGATCTCTTACTATCAGGGCGTGGAAGGCGGCGAGTCGTGGTCCGAAGGCGGCCAGAGAGACTCGGCTTACAGTTCGTCGATGCCCGCGGGTAGATATATCCTGCGGCTGGAAGGGCAGTGGGAGAAGTGGAGCCAGCCTGCGACTGTCGCAGTCAGGATCGAACAGAACGTTACGCATGGATTCAATTTGATACTGGCGCTGATCGCGTTATCGCTTGGTCCAATCATAATGGGTATTTATCACATTGGATTTGAACGCAGGCGCTGGTCGGAGAGTATGTTTGGCGGCGGTGACGATAGTGGTGACGATGATGATGATGAATAAGTGTTCGCGCAAAGGCGCAAAGGAAGAACTTCAAATAGCAGCTTGCTTTCTTTGCGCCTTTGCGCCTTTGCGAGGGAAATAAAACAAGGAGTCTTCTATGCTTAAAGCCCTTTACTCGATCTTCGGTATCGGCATTGTGACGTTGTACAGCGTGGCCGCGCTGCTGGGATGGGAGATTAGCGGAGGGTCGCGCCGGCAGTTGCCACCTGACGCCCGGCAGAACGGTTATCGCTCGTTCCACTTCTGGCACTACGGCTTACGCGGAGGAAAATGATGACTGAATCGATTGCAAGCTTCGGATTGGTAGTCCCACTCGAAACTCTCCTGCCGGTATTTATCACGACGTTGGTATTCGTGATCTTTGGTCTCATTGTCTTTGCCCTGGCCTTTCTGGTGATCGCGAAGGCAACACCGTTTTCCGTGCGGAAGGAGATCGAAGAGGATCACAACGTTGCTCTGGCCATCGTGATCGCTGCCGTGATCCTCGGGAGTGCAGTGATCATCGCCGCAGCCGTTCACGGTTAGAACCGTCCACAGATTACACAGATTACGCAGCAGAATCTGTGTAATCTGTGGATTGCTTTTCATGAAACGTCCGCCGCTACTGTTTCTTAACGTTCTAATCGTCGCTACCTGCGGACTGATCTACGAACTGCTTGCAGGCACACTCGCGAGTTACGTCCTCGGTGATTCGGTAACACAGTTTTCACTCATCATCGGTATTTATCTTTTTGCGATGGGAGTCGGCTCCTGGCTCTCGCGCTTCATTGACAAGGCACTTGCGCGGCGCTTCGTCGACATCGAGTTGGCCGTCGCTGTACTCGGCGGGTTCTCTGCTCCGCTACTGTTTCTGACGTTCTCACGCGTAAGTTATTTCTACCTCGTACTGTACTTTGTCGTCTTCGCCATCGGCGTATTCGTCGGTCTGGAGATTCCGTTACTGCTGCGGATCCTGAAGGACGAGATTGAATTCAAAGAACTCGTCTCGCGCGTGCTCGCCTTTGACTACATCGGCGCGCTGCTGGCCTCGATCCTGTTTCCGATTCTCTTCGTTCCGCGTCTTGGTCTGATTCGCACGTCGCTGATCTTCGGAATGCTCAATGCCGCCGTTGCTTTGTGGGGTACGTGGCTGCTGCGGCCGCTGATCAAGGGCCGCATTACCGGACTGCGCGTGAAGGCAATCCTCGTGCTCGCACTCTTGCTCGTCGCTCTTGTGAAGGCAAACACGATCACGTCGCTTGCTGAAGACGAGATGTTTGCCGATGAAATCGTCTACACGAAAGACACGCCCTATCAACGGATCGTGATCACACGAGGCCGCGCCGGATTTCAGTTGTTTCTTAATGGCAACTTACAGTTCAGCTCGACTGATGAGTATCGCTATCACGAAGCGCTTGTGCATCCCGCGATGCTGTTGGCGAACAATCCGCGGCGTGTGCTGGTGTTGGGTGGTGGCGATGGCTTGGCGTTGCGAGAGATCCTGAAATACCCGTCAGTTGAACGCGTCACGCTCGTTGATCTCGATCCCGAGATGACTAGGCTCTCGAGTCGCTTCCCGTTGCTCGCGAAGTTGAACCAGCAGGCATTCGACGACCCGCGCGTGCAGGTCGTAAACGAGGACGCGTTCATCTGGGTGGAAGAAACTACGGAGCCTGTGTACGACACTGCGATTCTTGACTTCCCCGATCCGAACACGTTTGCGCTGGGGAAGCTCTATACCACGCGCTTCTATCGTCTGCTGCGATCGCGGCTGAGTGAGAACGCGTCGGTGGCGGTGCAATCGACGTCGCCGATGTTTGCGCGAAATTCTTACTGGTGCATCATCCGCACACTCGAAGCCTCGGGTTTTTTTGTCAAACCGTATTACACGGCAGTGCCGAGTTTTGGGTTGTGGGGTTACGCGCTGGCGCGCTCGTCTCCGTTTGAGGTGCCGAGGAATCCACCGCCGGGTTTGAAGTTTCTTGACGATCAGACGCTGGCAGCGATGTTTACGCTTTCAAAAGATATCGAACCGGTTCCGGTCGAGATCAACCGCCTCGATAATCAGGTGCTGGTTAGATATTACGAGGGTGAGTGGAAACGATTTGAGTAGAGCCACAAAAAGGCACAAAAAGCACAAAAGATATAGCAGAAGTCATTTTTGTGCTGTTTGCGCTTTTTTGTGGCAAGGATGCTTTCGATGAATAGGCGTGAGATTCTTGCGGCTTTTTTGGGCGTTCCGTTTGCGCTGGCCGCGTGTCGCCGGAGCGCAACACCGCCGTTGCCTGCCGGAGAGATCGTCGGAACGTCTGATGTCTTTGGACATCGGCTGAGGGATGGTCTGCATGTGGAAGTGCCTCAGGATGCCTGGACCAATGTTCCGATTGTGATTGTTGGTGGTGGCGTTGCTGGTCTCACTGCGGCGTGGCGTTTACAAAGATCCGGATTCTACGATTTTGTTTTATTCGAACTGGAGAGCGCTGCGGGAGGCACATCTCGCTCGGGCGCCAACAATTCTATCTCGTTCCCCTGGGGCGCACATTACATTCCCGCGCCGATGAAAGAGAACACTGAACTCGTGTCGCTGCTCGAAGAGATGGGTGTCGTCGAAGGGAAAGATGAAGATGGCGAGCCCATCATCGGCGAGCAGTTTCTCTGTCGCGATCCGGAAGAACGTGTCTTTTATAAGAGCCGCTGGTACGAAGGGCTCTATCTTCACGCAGGCGAATCTGAGGAAGACAAACAGCAGTTCGAAAAATTCAACACTGAGGTGGACCAGTGGATTTCGTGGCGCGATGCACGCGGTCGCCGGGCGTTCACGCTTCCCGTGGCTGCTTGTTCAGACGATGCTGAATTAACCGCGCTCGATCGGATCTCCATTGCCGATTGGATGAACGCGCGTGGTCTTACGAGTCCGCGTCTGCGCTGGTGGGTTGACTACGCGTGTCGTGACGACTACGGCATGACGCTCGAGCAGACCAGCGCCTGGGCCGGGCTGTTTTATTTCTGTTCGCGAGTCGCAGCGCCGAAGGTTGAGTCGCAGTCGCTGATTACCTGGCCCGAAGGCAACGGACGCTTGGTCCATCATCTGTTCGAAAAAGCCAAAGCAAACATTCAACTCGATCGTGCTGTGGTTGAGTTGATACCGCGCGATGATGGTGTCGAGGTGATTACTCTCGATCGGGATGGACGAAATCCTCGTGGGTTCCGCGCCGGGCGCGTGATCTTCGCGGCGCCACAATTCATGGCGCGTTATGTCGTGCGGCCGTATCGCGACAATCCGCCGCCACACATTGCGGAGTTTCAGTTTGGATCGTGGATGGTTGCGAATTTGACGTTGAAAGATCGGCCCAAACCAGGTCCTCGTGACTTTCCGCTCGCGTGGGACAATGTTCTTTACGAAAGTCCGTCACTCGGTTATGTAGTCGCGACTCACCAACGCGGGCTCGATCGTGGTCCAACGGTGCTCACTTATTATTATCCGCTCTGTGACGAGAACCCGCGCGTTGCGCGCACGCGTCTTTTGGACACTGATTGGGGTGGCTGGGCGGAAGTGACGTTGAGCGACCTCTCACGCGCGCATCCGGACATTCGCAGCCTGGTCGAGAGATTGGACGTAATGCGTTGGGGGCATGCGATGATCCGGCCGCGCACCGGGTTCATGTGGGGACAGGCGCGACGCGAGGGAGCAAAGCCTTTTCGGTCGATTCACTTTGCGCATTCGGAGCTGAGTGGCGTGGCGTTGTTTGAAGAGGCGTTTGATGTTGGACTGAGAGTCACGGATGAAATCCTTTCTCTGCGGTCCTCTGCGTAATCTCTGCGTCCTCTGCGGTAAGATCGCTGTTACCGCAGAGAACGCTGAGGTAGCGCAGAGGACCGCAGAGAAAGTGCGTGCCGGATCACTCTCAACGCCTCTTCCAATTCGGCGCCTTCCAGTTCTAATCGTGGCGGACGGACGCGCGCGTTTCCCATCCCAACCTCTTGCTGGACCAGCTTGATCAGTTGCACAAATTTCGGCACGGTATCCATTCGCAGTAACGGCAGAAACCAGTTGTAGAGGGAGCTGGCTTTCTCCCGTTCGCCGTTCATCGCGTAGTTGAAAAGATCGACTGACTCTTGCGGGAGCGCATTCACTAAACCTGCTACCCACCCAACCGCACCGACAGCAAGGCCCTCAACAATCGCGTCGTCCACGCCCACAAAGATCGCTAACCTGTCGCCAACCAACTCCCGTATCCACGTCACGCGACGCACATCAGTGCTCGACTCTTTCACCGCTTCAAGCTTCTCGTGCTCAGCAGCCAGTTCTTTGATCTGCTCAGGAAGGAAGTCGGTCCCGTATGCGACCGGGTTGTTGTAAAGCATGCAGGAAAGTTTGGTTGCGCGAAACACCGCTTCGATGTGCGCTTTCATCTCGCGCCAGTCGCTCCGATAAACATACGGGGGCAACACCATCAATCCGCTGCATCCGATGTCCGCGGCGTTTTGCGCGAGCTTCACGGCCTCGTTCGTACTCAACGAAGCAATCGCAGCGACTACAGGCACACGATCTCCAATCGCATCGATCACAGTCTTCCAGATCGCAAGCTTCTCATCGAAGCTCAGCGTTGCACTCTCACCCAGTGATCCTGGCGTCACGATGCCGGTGCAGCCGTGATCAATTAACCACTTCGCGTGCCGGGCCACAAACGCGTGATCCACATTGAGCTCCTCGTCAAAAGCCGTCGTAGTCGCAGGCATGACGCCCGCCCATTTCATTTCCATCTCATCACTCCGAACGAATTAAACTCTCGACACGCACTGGCGACACCGGCGGACGCACCGACTCCGCACGCCAGCCCAACAGAAATTCAACCGCGTTACCGCAAACTCTACCCTGACATGGTCCCATACCACAGCGCGTTTGCAGCTTTGCTGATCGCCACGAATCGTGTGCACGCAAGCGGCCAAACGTGACATCTTCACACCGGCACACGATCGTCTCCGGCTCGACCAATTGCTTCAACTCGTCACGCAGCTCAAATGTCCGGTTCAACAGGTCCGCAAACCTTCTCTGTTTATCACGAACCGGAAACAGCTTGCGTGCTGCTTCACGTTTGCCCGCCGACGCTAATCCCGCAATCTCACCTTCAACCAGCGAAAGTTCTAAACCACCGATGCCGGTCGATTCTCCGGCACTGTAAACCTGCGCCACCGAAGTTTTTTGAAACTCGTCAACTTTAACGCGGCCATCTTCGATCACACATCCCAACAACTCCGCCAACTCAACATTCGGCACGAGATGAAAACCGCACGCAAGGTAATCACACGACATCTGCCAGCGCTTTCCACGTCTGAACAACGTTACGCTCTCAAGCTTCTCTTTCCCGTGCGCCGCCGAAATCCAACACCCGCTCAGATACCGGAGGCTTTGCGCCTTTGCGCCTTTGCGCGAGAACTCTTTTCTGAATCTCCACGCCTCTCCCAGTTTCCCCCTATGGGGAATCAACCCCAACCCGAACCTCGCGAGTCGCAGCGAAGACGCTTGTTCCGCAATCAACAAAACATCCGCCCCACTCGCCCGCAAGTACGCAGCGACTGCCCACAACAACGGTCCAGTGCCTGCTACTACAACCCTCTTCCCTTCAACCGGCAATCCGGTTTTGACGAGCGCCTGCAATCCGCCAGCGCCCATCACATTCGGCAACGTCCAACCGGGAAACGGAAGAAATCGCTCGCGTGCACCAGTCGCCAGGATTACACTCGTATAATTCAACTCACACACGCCATGTGACGTTTCCGCCAACAGCATTCCGGGTCCGCTCTGAAACACTCGCGCACCATTGATGAACTCAATATCAACACTGCGAATCTTTTCAAACCACGCTTGCGCCTCGGGCGACGAAGGCTTACCACGCCAGATCTGACCGCCCGCCGCAGGATTATCGTCGACAACCGTTACACGCCGTCCACTGTCCGCCGCACGATAAGCTGCGGCAAGCCCCGCCGGTCCAGCTCCAACGACGAGGATGTCGCAAACGTGATGAGCCTCAGCCATCAGTTCGCACGTCCATTCCGTTCTTACAAAGTGTCTGACAACTACGACAATGCGCTTCGCCATCGATCGTCACGCGACACTCAAAACAGATCCCCATCCCACACAGTGGCCCGCGAAGCTCACCGGTTACCGAGCGACGAAACCCATGCGTACCGCTTTTCAGAATTGCCGCCGACACCATGCTGCCCGCCGGCATCGTAACTGAAACACCATTGACGACGACCGTCACCGTTTCAAGCATGCTGTATCGCTCGCGAAGGCAAGTAAGGCTCGATTGGAATGGCCGGCTTTCTCTTCATAACTTGAGCGACCAGGAGTTTGGCAGTTGCAAGTGAAGTCGTAATACCGAGACCCTCGTGACCGGTAGCGAGATAGAGCCGCTGGTGATCTTCGTGAGGACCAATCAACGGAAGCTTGTCGGGAGTCGCCGCGCGAAATCCGGTCCAGGTTCGCAATGAAGCGAGCTTGCGCAGCCGCGGCGAGTATTCAACAGCCCGATCGAGCATACGCGTCAGAATAGACGCATCGACGTAAGGCTCATCAACGTCGTACTGTCGCGACGAACCGATCAGCAGTTGTCCTGTCTTTCGCGGTTGAATGTTGAAAGCCACTGAGTCGGCAGTCAGCGAGTGTGCGCTCTTCAGATAACCGAGTTCCACCAGTTGATGCCGCAGAAACCCTGGATAGCGATCGGTGATAACGAGGTGTCCTTTGCGTTTCTTAACGTCGAGTCCCGGCGTCAACGTTGGCGACCAACTGCCTGTCGCGTTCACAATCACGCCAGCGGAGATCGAAATTCCGTCACGCAAGCGAACGCCATCTGCTGTCACAGTCTCAACCGCTACGCCGAGAAACAGATCTGCACCGCTGGACTCCACCAAGAACTGTGCCGCGCACGGCGGATAGATCACGCTGTCGCCGGGCACACGAAGACCGCCAACTAATCCCGGACGCAAATTCGGTTCGGCTTCAGCAAGTGCCTGCGCATCGAGAATTTCAACTCGCACACCGCGATCGGAATAGAACTTTGCTTTTCGCTTCGCTTCGGCCATCTCTTCGTCATCGGCAGCGATCCAGATCGTCCCGCACGCGTCGTATTCAACCTCACGAGGCAAGCTCATCTCATCCCAAAGCTGCTGTGAGTAACGTGTCAGCGCAAACTGCGCTTCCGAATCGTCCATCACGACGAGATGTCCCATCCCGGCCGCAGTCGCGCCGCCACCAACAATGCGGGCTTCCACGATCGCAACGCTCAATCCCTCGCGCGCGCACTCCGCCGCACAGGCGGCCCCGACGATGCCGGCGCCGATGATAATGACGTCATAGGAACTCATAACCAGGAAGAGTTTTCCCGCAAAGGCGCAAAGAAAAACTCAGTTGTCTCTTTGCTCCTTTGCGCCTTTGCGTGAAATACCCATGCAAAAGGGATCGCGCGCGTCGAGGATGAAATCAGACTCAGCGGTGACGAACGCAGACCCTTTGATCTTCGGATGAATCACGCCGTCAATCACCGAAACAGTTCCTTCAAAAACACTGCCGAGGATACTCTCCTGCCTCCAGGTCTGGCCCTCTGTGAGTTTTCCATCCGCAAAGAGACAAGCCAGCTTGGCGCTCGTGCCTGTGCCGCACGGCGAGCGGTCGTAACTTTTACCGGGACACAGCACAAAATTCTTACTGTCCACTCCGGCCAATCGCGATGAGGTGAAGAGTTCGACGTGATCGATCTCATGCCCGCCAAGCCCGGTAATTCCGGCACGCGCCAATGATTCTCGAACGCGTGAAGTAAACTCCATTAACTTCTCGAGATTTTCGAATTCGAGCTCCTGCCTGTGGTCGTTCACGAGGAAAAACCAGTTGCCGCCCCACGCAACGTCACCAGTTACTGGTCCAAATCCCGGCACCTGGACTGTGACGTTCGCTGCAAGCCGGTAACTCGGCACGTTGGCCACTTCGACTTCGCCACTCTCGTCAAGACGGGCGACTACAACTCCGACCGGCGTCTCGATGCGATGCGTGCCCGGACCGATGCGATTCAGGTAGGCTAGTGTAGCGACGATGCCGATAGTTCCATGCCCGCACATCCCCAGGTAGCCGACGCCGTTGAAAAAGATCACGCCGGTTATGCACGTCTCCTCAACCGGTGCACACAACAAAGCGCCAACAATCGCGTCCGAACCACGCGGCTCGTTCACGACAGCACAACGAAAGTCGTCATATTGATCTCTGAAGCGCTCGAGCCGGTTTGCCAGCGCATCGGTTCCGAGGTCTGGTCCACCACTGATAACCACACGCGTGGGCTCACCCCCCGTATGTGAATCGATCACTCTGATGCGTCTTGTCGCGGATTCCGGCATGCAGGATGTGGTGATTGTACCAACACGCTGCGCGTTAAGAAATCAACCATCACGTAATTCTAAAATCACGATCAAAATTATTGACAGCACTTCGATCGCGGAGTATTTTTCTAGCCCCCCTAACAACCTGTTCTTATTATCTAATCCCATGAAACGGAGTCGTAAAAATATGCCTGACGAATCCAGGGAAAAAACTCTCGAAATGCGAGTTGCGGAGCTTGAAGACAAGCTCTCAAAAATGCACGTCACTGAAGAGGAAATGAAGGCCTATCAAAAGGTCTCCGCACTGATGGGCGGCGGCGGTGGTGGCGCTGCCGGCATGGCAGCGGGCGGCGTTTCGCCACAGGCCGGTTGTATTCTCGACTGCGTCGGCGGCTGCATCAATGAATGCGCCATTCGCGCTTGTACCATCGTTCGTAATTGCACAATCCGCGCTTGCACCATTCGGGCCTGCACCATTCGCGCCTGTACGTTTGAATGCGGCGGCAACTGCGATCCAGGTGGCGGTGGATTAATCGGCGGCGGCGGCTTCGGAGGTTTTGGCGGATAAGTCCTTTTACAGGATTTACAGGATTAGACAGGATTTACTTGTTAATCCTGAAAAATCATGGCAATCCTGTAAAGTGACTTTCGCGCAAAGCCGCACAAAGGAAAATCGTGGACATTGTCTTCGTCGTGATGCCCTTCGCCGATCTGGGAAGGCCGGCGATTGGTGTCAGTCTGCTTAAGTCGGCGGCAACGCGGGCGGGCTATTCCGCTCTGATTGAATACTGCAGTATTCAACTTGCCGCCGAGATTGGGGCAGATCTGTATCAACAGATCTCATCGTCGTTTCCGCCGGACCTGGTTCTGGGTGAGTGGTTCTTCGCCCACGATCTGTTTGCGGGTGACATTCCGGAGACCGATCAATACGTAAACGGACCTCTCGCACGAAACGCGGGCGAGGAATTTGCGATCCAGGTTGTTCAAAGCCGCGCTAACGTTTCCCAATACCTGGACGAGTGCGCACGACGAATCGCTGCGCACTCGCCACGCATGGTTGGCTTCACGACGACGTTTCACCAGACCTGTGCCTCACTCGCTGTCGCCAAACGTTTGAAAGCACTTCCAAATCCGCCGTTGATTGTTTTCGGCGGCGCGAACTGTGAAGGCGAGATGGGCTTGCAGTTGTTACAGTCGTTTCCATGGATCGACTACGTCTGCTGCGGCGAAGCTGACATCTCGTTTCCGAAACTTCTCGACACCGTGTTTCGTGGCAGTTCCACGGCTATTCCCGGCGTACTGGAACAGGGCAAGTCGAACATGGTCGCGAAGTCAGACGCCATTCAAGATCTCGATTCACTGCCCTATCCTGACTTTGACGATTACTTCGCGGAACTCGACCGCTCAAAGGTCGGACGCGATAAGGCTTACCACGTCGTCGTCGAGACATCGCGCGGTTGCTGGTGGGGCGCAAAGCATCACTGCACCTTCTGCGGACTCAACGGCGACACCATGGCATTTCGCAGCAAGAGTCCCGATCGCGCTTACGATGAAATTACGGCGATCGCCGGCAAGTACGGCATGCAGCGCATCGGGTTTGTCAACAACATACTCGACATGCGCTACATCGACACGCTGTTTCCGCGTCTTGCCGACAACGGGATGCAGTTGGAATTGTTTTATGAAGTGAAGTCAAACCTGCGATACGACCAGGTCGTCAAACTGCAACGTGGCGGAATGCGGCAGATTCAACCGGGAATCGAAAACTTCAGCAACGAGGTTTTGAAACTGATGGAGAAGGGTGTCTCCGGGTTGCAGAACATTCAGTTGATGCGTTGGTGTGAAGAGGTCGGGATCGAATGTTCGTGGAACATGCTCGGCGGTTTTCCCGGCGAGTCGCCTTCCGAATACGAACGTGTAGCGAAGATGGCGTCGCTGCTCGTTCATCTTCAACCTCCGATCTCGTGCGGGCAGATCAGGCTCGATCGCTTCAGTCCGTTTCACACACGCTCCGAGCAGTTTGGCTTCCGTCACATCCGTCCAGCGCGCGGCTACTTCTACGTCTTCCCGTTGGGCCGACGTGAAATGAGTCGTCTCGCATACTTTTTTGATTTCGATTACGGTGATGATCGCGATCCGCAAAGTTATATGAAGCCGATTTCTGACGTTGTGCGGCGCTGGTGGGCGGGAAGGACTGCCGAAACACCCGCGAAGCTTGACGCCTGGTTTTCTGACGACCATTCCGTACGTCTCAGCGACAGCCGCGATTCGTCTGCACCGTATGAACGCGAGCTAAACGGACTGCCGGCGAAGCTGCTGTTTTACTGTGACGCGGCAACGACTATCGAGACGCTGGCTCGCCGTGCTGATCTCGCTGCTTCCGCGGCGGAGATTGAATCAACGCTAAAACAGCTTTGCGACGATCGCTTGATGCTTGAAGATGAGAAACAGTATTTGAGCTTGCCGGTATTTCGAAAACGACCTGCCGCGAATAATCAACACCTGTCTAATGCCTATATCACTGCAAAACCCTCTGCTGCCGACCCACTTCTCGGTGTGGTTTGATCCACCGGACGAAAGGGGCGACGAGGTGCTCCATTTTGTTTCGGAGCGCCGGTCGCTGAAATTGAAAGGACGCTCTTTCCGCGAGTTTCACCAGCGAGTTATCCCTCTGTTGAATGGCAGACACTCAATCGAGGAGATTGAGACCGCGACCGCCGATATCTTTCCCGCCAGCGAACTTCGGGAAGCGCTCGGTGTGCTCGCTGATCAGGGAATCGTGGTCGACGCTGCGGCACAAACGGTAAGTTCCGAGATTGCCGATCGCATGGCGCCTCAGATCAACCTGTTTCACGACCTCGCACCGGAATTACCGTTACAGAAGAGTTTGGAAACGGCGACCGTAGCGGTGCTTGGACTGTCTGGAGCTGGACCAGCGCTTGCGCTTTCACTCGCCGCCGCGGGAGTTGGAACGATCCGCTGTATCGATTCACTCAATGTCGCGCCATCTGATGTTTATCTCGCTCCGTTTACAGGGGTGCCCGCGGTCGGCGCCAGCCGTGCAGAAACGATCTCTGAGCTAGCGAAACGTGCGGCGCCGCAAGTGCAGATTGTTGCCGACGATCGCAAACTCGAATCTGAAGACGATCTGCGCGCGGCCATCGAAGGCGCAGATATCGTTGCGTGCTGTCTGGACGCGAGCCAATCGAATCTCATCTACAAGCTCAATCGCGTTTGCATCGCTACTGGAATGCGTTGGATCACCTGCTCGCTTTCGGGTGCTGAAATTATTGCGGGTCCGGCAATGCATCCGGGTAAAGGGCCATGCTACCTCTGCTATCGAATGCGAACGGTCGCGTGCGCCGGCAATCCCGACGACGCTTTTGCGTACGAGCGGTTTCTCGACCGCCGCAAACAGGACGATAGCTCGCGACGCGAGAACCTCGTCTTCGGAGCAGGACTCGCAGCGAACTTCGTCGGAATGGAGATCGTGAAAGAGTTAACCGGCCTGGCAGAGCCTTCGCTGGTGGGACGAATCCTGAGCGTCCGCCTCACCGATCTCACCGTCGATAAGCACTTCGTGTTGCGCAAACCGTGGTGTCCAGCGTGTTTCAATCCTTCGGAAGCGGCCTCTGATAAAGATGCTAAGTGAGCGCCTGAACGAGTTGATCAGCCCGAAGGTCGGTCTCATCCGCGAGATCGCGCCGCAGGGGCGCGGTGCGGACGAGCCGATGCCGCCTTATCTTTACACTGCGACACTCTCGAATTTTGACTTTCGCGTCGCGAGCAAAGTTGAACGAATGGCCGCCGGTAAAGGCCGCACGCGCGAAGAAGCAATCGTCTCTGCTATCGGCGAAGCAACCGAGCGCTACTGCGCTTACCATTGGGATCCACAGCGAACGTTTCTGGCGAAGTCAGGCGACGTCCAGTCGCGTTGTATCACTCCGCGCGAGTGCGTTCTTTATTCCGACCGCCAGTACGCGACGTTCGATTGGCCACATCCTCGTTGGACGCCCGATCAGGAAGTCGCGTGGATCAATGGCGTGGACGTTTGTGACGGCAGCACGGTCGCACTTCCGGCAAGCCTCAGTTATCTGGTGTTTCCACCGCCGCGCATGGAAGACTATTTCGCGCCTTCCACTTCAAACGGATTGGCTGCGGGCGCGACGCTCGCAGACGCAGCGCTCAGCGGACTCTGCGAAGTGATGGAACGCGATGCGATGTTGATTACGTGGATGAATCGATTACCGGCGGTGGAATTGAAGCTCGACGACTCATCAGGAATTTCACGACGCATTTATCGTCACTACGCCCACTTCGGAGTCGCGGTGCGAGCGTTCGTCATGCCCAGCGATCTGCCGGCAACGACTGTTATGGCGATCTCGTTTGAAGACGATCCGTCGCGGCCGGCGAATGTGGTTGGGCTTGGGTGTCATCCTGATCCGAGCATCGCACTCCTCAAAGCGCTTTTTGAGATGTGCCAGGGCCGTCCCGCGGAGGCATCGCGATTTCAAAGCAAGCCGCCCCAAGGCCGCTTGAACAATTATGAAGACGTGCTCACACTCGACGATCACAGCGCGTTTATGAGTCAGATGGATCGGCGTCACGAGTTTGAGTTTCTGTGGCAGACGGGTGAGAAGAAACAAATCGAAGAGGTGCGAAACTGGTCCACTGGAGATGCCGCGGAAGATCTTCAGCGATGTGCTGCCGAGCTCACGCGAAAGGGACATCGTCCGGCTTACGTTGAGTTAACGACTCCGGATCTCGTTGACTACGGCATCCACGTCGTTCGTGTGATCGCGCCTGGGTTACAGCCCGTGCACTTCGGTCACGGGCAGGAGCGATTAGGCGGCGAGCGCTTGTTCAAGCTCCCCCAGCAACTCGGCTTCGCCACAACCGTGCGCAGCGAAAGCGACTTAAACCCATGCCCCCACCCCTTAGCGTAGCTACAAACCGGCACAAAAAAGCATTAGCCACAAAGAGCACAAAAGGCACAAATGAGAGAAAAACCGTAATTAGTTTTTTGTGCTTTTTGTGCTTCTTTGTGGCTAATAGTTCTTGAGGCGAAAATGATCCCACTCGAAGATCCGACAACGCTATCGCTGCTGTTTCACTTGAACTCCGAACCGTGGCTCAACGATGAGGCTTATCAAGGCAGTGCGATGAATCAGGAGTTAAAGCTTCCGCAGGGTGTCATCGCCGAAGTTCCACTACCGCGACCGGGCGGCAGTCCACTCATAGATCTTCTGGCCCACCGGCGTTCATATCGTGACTTTGCGCAAACTGAAATGGCTCTCGAACATGTGTCGGACCTGCTGGCATCGGGTTACGGCGCGATCGACAGGCCACGTTTCGGCGGCCAAACACCGTTTTTGCGTCGCACCGTTCCATCCGCCGGTGGCTTGTTTCCGTTGGAGTTGTATCTCTTCACGCAACGTGTGCAGGGTCTCGATGACGGCTTGTATCACTACGACGTCGTCGCGCACTCGTTGCATCAGCTTCGCCGCGAGAATCTGTTTCTCACTCTCGAGCCGATGTTCTATGCCTACCCATTTATGAAAGACGCGAACGTCGTGATCGCGATGTCCGCGGTGTTTCTGCGTACGCAGGTAAAGTATGGCCCACGCGGGTATCGCTACATCCTGCTTGAGGCCGGACACGTGGCGCAAAACGTCTGCCTCAGGGCCATGGAGCTTGGCCTGGAGTCGTTATGCATGGGTGGCTTCCTCGATTCCGCTTTGAACGAACTCGTAGGCCTGCGGCTGAAGGAAGAAGGAGTCGTGTATACTGTTGCCGCCGGATTCGCCTCGTCCAAGACCTAAGGCCACTAAGAAGTAAAGGCACAAACTAATGCGAAAGCTCCTCCCCCTCCTCCTTATTTGTCTGTTTTGCTGCTGTTTCGTTTCAGCGAACGGTCAGGTAACTCGTTTACAAGCCCGTAATGCCGAGTGGAAGAGTTATTCAGTGCCGCAGGTGAGCTTCGCACGACAAATAACGCCTGACAAGGAACTCATCTTTCGTGTCCCCGCTGATTGGAAACAGGAAGGCACAGAACTCACATTCACTGGACCTCGCTCTGCAACACTCCGACTGGTTGTCGATAAAGTACCTGACGGTTATCCGCTGCAAGACTACTTTGGTTCGATCCTCCAGGCTGTAAGAGATAGCCCTGGCGCCGCGGAAGCAACACTGACTCGCAAAACACAGCTACAGGATTTGGAAGCCCGTGAGATCTTCCTCGAAGCGCCTAACACAGAAGGCGAAATGATCCGCAGTACGAGTTGGATTACGGTCACCGGCCCGTTGGCGGTTACGTTCAACTTCCGCGCTCCGGCGGCTCACGCTGTTGAGCTCGAACCGTTTTTCAAAGCGGTGATGCAGTCGGTCATATTCCTTCCCAAAGATTATTCAGCTTTCGCAGCACTGCGATCGGTAAACATCAAGGCGCCTGCTCCTGGTCCAATGCACGAGATCGAGAGCATCGTGGCATCTCTCAACGAAGCCACTGCGGATCGCGAACCGGCGATCGCTCGATTGACCGCGCTCTTTGCTTCACAACCTGACGTCACCATCGATCTGCTGCTAGATCGTCGCCCGTTCGTTCGCATCGCCGCTGTTCAAGCTCTCGCTCGAGCTAACAACAAAGCGTTCACACCTTTTCTTTGGGCAATGGTGTCCGACTCGGAACCACTCGTTGCAGAAGCCGCGGCTCGCAGCGTTGCGAGTACGCCGGACGTGGTTGCGAAAACGCTCGAACATTCGCTATCCGGGTTAAAGACTGAAACGATAGCTCGAGTCTGGGCCTTCCTGGCGAAGGATAAGCGGATCGAACTGCTGGAAACTGTTTTTAGGGAGACTGCCATCCGCCCACCGTCTCCGCCACCAGTCGAGTCTACTCCGCCGCCATCAGTGAAGAGTCCTTCGCAAGGAACAGTTGTCACCATTGACGCTCCTCCGATCCGGCGTGGCGTGACGACGGTGCTCGGCGGTGACAGTCTGACGATCTCCAAGCTTCCCAAGGTTCAGATGGGGGCGTTAACACTACTCAGCAACATCTCGCCGGAAGAATTTAAGCTGCCGCTCGCGCGGATTATGGCCTCGAATTACGAGCCGCTGATCGCTATGGCGCTGCAAGTTGCACATTTTCGAGGAGAGTCGTTGCCAGTGGACTCTTTATTTAAGCTAATAGCCTCTTCCGATCAGAAGGTGAGCAAACTCGCTGCTCAAAGTTTAGGGGTGTCAGCGACGCTCTCCGATATAACGCGTATCGAAGCGCTGATCTCGAAAGACGCTGCGAGCACGAAAAAGGTTCTTGACGACGAACTCAAACTCAGCATCAAGAAGATTCATTTTCGAAACCAGTTGGGTGCAGCGAAAAGTCCAGGCGAGTCACGTGAGATCATTAGCAAGGCTTTGACTGACTCTTCACTTGCCGACTTCGCCTGGCGTTACGACTGTGAAGCAACGGTTGCAGGCTGCACCCCAACCACATTGAAGCGTGATTTCACCGTCAAGCCGTTTGGCGAGAATTTGTTTCCGAAAAAAGTCGTTCACTACAGTGCTATTTCGAATCCCGGGCAAGCAGTCGAGAAGTTTTATCAAACGCTGCATGGTCTGCAAATGGAGTCGCCACGAGCGCAGTCGAATCTCGTGCTCATGATGGGTGGCGTGAGGCAAATGCTGGTTGGTGCGCTGAGTGCGCCTGCCGATGCAGCGAGACTGATTGACTACACCGGGATCGATCCCGAATCGCCGGTAGCGTTCAGTGTCTGGACCGCTGATAACGCTCCGGACAGCACCCCGCTCGCACGGCGTCGAGCCATCGTGTTGCGCGTGAAAGATCGCGGCAGGTTCGAGCGGCTGGTGGAAAAGTTTCAGCAAACTAGCGGGAGCTTTCTCAACTTGACTGACTACGTCGCAGCCGGCACGCGCATGATTGCTGCGCTGCCTGCGATGCTGCCGTTCATCGCGCAAGCAGTGCTGGATGTAGATGAGTCTAAACAAAGCGCGAAGCCTGTGGCGAAATACTCGTTCATCGGCGAGAAAGAGTGGAACGGACTCCGTATCAAGACCATCGAGCATTACACAGTTAATTCCGAGTCGCAGATCGACGGCGCAGCGACGCACATGGTTTTCCTGGGCGACACTGTCATACTGGCGCCAGACCTCGCCACGATCCGCGACCTCCTGGGCAGTAACCAAAGTGAGCAGCAATACCTCGCCGATAACACTGAGTTTCGAAAGGCGATCGAGAGTCGCAAAGACATTGTTTACTTCAGCGATCTCGCCGCCCTGTTTGCCGCAGGTTCGAACGCAGGTAAAAAGCCTGAAAGGGTCAACGAAAGTGGCGCACTGAATATCGCGAACTCGTCGTGGGAAAACACTCATCATCTTGATTTCGACGAGAGTGACTGGTCGAAACCACTGCTGTCATTTGATCCGAAGGAACTGTCGGCGCCTCGCGATCTGCTGCCCGCCTCGACCATCGCTTACTTTCTGACGAAAGCCGATTTAGCCAGTGCATGGACCAGCTATTCAAAGACCGTCTTCGTCCCTGCCAATATCGAAACCATTTCGAATCTTTGGTCGCTCGATTTCAAGCAGGAGGTGCTGCCGGAGTTGGGACCAGAATGCGGCGTAGTAATGCTCGAACCACCAAACCCGAAAGACATCGGGAGCGTAACCTGGGCCGCCTTCTGCAAATTGAAAAGCAATAAACTTGGCGATGCTTTGAATGCCGGTAAGCTCCTCCGCGGTGCTGGTCCAACAACAAACTTTGCGCAAGTCAAAGCCGGCGATGATTCATTTTTTGTCGCAACGCGGAGCGGATTTCTCGTTGTTTCCAATCGAGAGAAGGGACTGGCCGCCCTTGACCGAAAGAGCAACCTCGCTGCGACACGCGATTATTCAAGGGCGGCGGATAAAGTTCCGGGCGGTATCGTCGCTTTCGGCGGGTACAACCTCGAAGCCGCAGTTGCTGCTGCGAGCAGTACAGTCGATGGCGGGATAAGAGCTCAAAGAGCACACCTGCTCTTCTCGTTCGCCAGCGCTTTCCACAGTCAAAACTTTTATGCGACTGCAACTGCCGGCACGGTGGAAGCACGATCGTCAGTAGCTATGGATCGTGAGGGACGTTACGCAGTAGCCGATGTTTCTTTTCTGCCGAGAGGCACAAACATCACTTACGCTACGTTGGACCCGACCGGAGTTCCGATTACCGATCAGAACCGGTTAAGCAGTCTGGTGCTGAGAATTCGCGCCAAAGCAGCCGGTCCAATCGACGGCATCAAAGACGACATTAAAACAGTCAACCAGGTCGTAGAACAAAAATCAGCAAACGAGCTGATGCTCACCGTCGCGGCACGGCGTCCGGCCGGCGAAAAGGCAGTTGAGTTGCCAATCAACGATCCGGAATTGGCTCCTTATCTCAAAGCCACCGCTGAATTCCCGGCCGACAACAAGCAAGTGACGGAGCGAGCGCGTGAGATTGCCGGCACTGATCGAGATGCCTGGAGCGTCGCGCGTAAACTTGCGGACTGGATTCACCAGAACCTCAAATGGAAACTCGTTCAAAGCGCAAGCGCAGGGCAAACACTTGCTACGCTTGAAGCAGACTGCTCCGAGTTTAGCGATCTCTTTGTTGCCATGGCGAGATCGCTCGGCCTGCCGGCGCGCACAGTCAGTGGCATTGCCTACAGCGGCGAATCGTTTGGTGGGCATGCATGGGTTGAGGTTTGGGCCGGAAAGTGGATCGAGCTTGACCCGACATGGGGAACGCACTTTGTTGATGCTACTCACATTCGCGATACGTCGAGTGCATTGCTTACCTCGGCGGCGCTGAATCTAATCGACATTGAAGTGTTGGAAACGCGGCGAACGGTTGCCGAGTTTCAGAAGAGCTCCAGGGGTTTGGCGGAACACCTCGTTAAGGTGCTTCCGATGAGAGATAAATCCGAGATCGAGGCCGCAATCGATGTGGCAATCCTCACCGACGAGTACATAGGCGCCGGCGCGTGGTCCAAGATGACCGAGGGCGAACGCGACCAAATGGCGGTTGCATACCGCACAGTGCTAAACGAAATTCTTGCCGGTTATGAGGAGAATGACTCTTCAGGCGCCCAGTTGCGTCTCTTGCATCTGGAAGAAAAAGGGGACGTAGCCGAAGCAATTTGCCTGCAGACGCCGTTTGGCATGTTGGTGAAGCTTCGGCTCTCGCGTCGCAATGATGTTTGGTATCTCGTGGAGATACTTCAAGCTGACACCGGTCTCCACGTTGTTTCGGAATTGCTTCAACCCACCATCGTCACGATTGATAAAACACGTGCTGGCCAAAAGGCTCCACCCGCAGGCCGAACCGATTTTCTCCGCGTGCTATTGCTGGTTCAAGGTAATTCCGAGAAAGCAGTTGCACTGGCGGATCAGGTGTTAAAGGCCAAACCTACTGATAAGAATATACGATTTCTTAAGGCATTGGCCTTGATGGAACTGAAGAAAGACGGCGACGCAGAAAAACTATTGAGGGAACTCAGCCACGAATCTTTCGCGCCGGCAGTTTACAAACTTGCCGATCACCTTCATCTCTCAGAAGAGGAAAAGGACAAAAAAGAAGCTATTGATTTTTACGAACGTTACGTGTCGCTCGAACCGCGCGATCCGCGCGGGTTCCGCGACCTCGCGATAGTTTATGAAAATGCAGAGAATCTCGTTAAGGCTGAAGCAGCGTATAGAAGGACCACCGAAATTGATCCGGGAAACAGTTATAACTACCTGGGCCTGATTGATTTTCTAGTTCGAAATGATCGGATTGACGAAGTAAAGCCGTTGCTGGTCGCCACCGACAAACTATATGGTGAGAATGCAGATGTCTTTGGTTCAGCGCTCCAGTATTTGGTCACCAGTGAAGAGTATAAGACTGCCGAAAAATTTGCCGCCAGCGAACCGTTAAGGATGAAAACCAGCGCTGACGCAAACCTCGCAATGGGTCGCCTGTATTCGGCAGGCAAGCGTTACGCTGAAGCACTACGGTTTTTCAATATTGCTGCACAACTTGATAAAACGTGGGCAAATCCACATATCTGGTTGGCGGAGGTTTACCGCAAAATGTCTAACTGGAAGGCGGCACTCAAATCCGCTCAACAGGCAATCAGCCTCGACGACAAGGAAGCTGAGGCCCATTACCAACGCGCCTGTGCTTTAGCACGTCTTGGGCGGATCAAAGAGGCGATGTCCGCACTGGAGAAAGCAGTCGAACTTGATCCCCAAGAGGCGGAGTGGATGGTTAACGAAAAGGATCTAAAACCGCTCTCGTCGTTGCCGGCTTTCAAGAAGCTGATTCCGCAACCCGAGAAACCATAAGTACCTTTTGTCGGAATTTCACTGCGCCGCGCGAGCGCTGCTCGCCGCGATTTCCCACCAAACGACGCAGGAACATTGGTTGCAGTTGTTTCCTCCGAGGAGAACAATATGAAACCAGTTTCGTTATCACTTGCCCTGCTACTTCTTTTAAGCCATGCACCGGTGGCTCTTTCACAAACCGCTTCGTCAAACGATTGGGCCGTCGTGCAACAGATCAAGACCAATGAAAAGCTCGTCGTCAGACAGAAAGATGGTAAGGAATTCAAAGGCGAGATGATTGAAGCTTCTGATACCGCTCTTACGATCGATCGTAATGGCAAGCCGTTGAGTATTCCCCGGAACGACGTGCGCCAGGTGTCTGTGATTGCGGGTAAAGCTGAGAAAGGCAAATGGGCCCTGATCGGCGCGGGTGTCGGAGCAGGCGCGGGCACCGGAATCGGCGCCGCGAAGTACTCACCCGAAAGCGACGACAGTGAGATCTACGTCGTTATGGGCTTACTGATCGGCACGGGCGCAGGCGCAGTAGGCGGATTGCTGTTCGGCCAAAGCAGACGCAGCCGCACAATGGTCTACGACGCACGCTAGACAGGATTGACAAGATTTTCAGGATTTACAGGATGAATTGAATCCTGTAAATCTTGTAAATCCTGTAATCCTGTCTAAGTGTTTTTCTGCGGCCGGGAACCTTTCAATTCTCTTCGCTGGCACCACCGAATGGCTGACTCGATATCTGCCACTGCATCCGGCAAGAGGATGATGCGATAACTCATTTTGCTGTAAGTGAGGATTTAGCCCTTAATTAATTGTTCAATTAACTCCTTCTCAAACTCCTCCCATGTGGTCCCTTCCACGCCATTTTTACTATACCGAGCTAATCGCTCTTCCAAGATCTCCCTATGCCAATCAGGAATGCTCACCTCGTCTGGATCTGAGGTGATGCGATCCCAAAGCTCCTGAAGATACTCGATTTGATCATCAGTCGATAATTCGTCAAAACCCGGCGGCGGAAGTGGTACTTTTGAGGACATCGTTAACTCCTTGTGGGGAGTGTAGCACTTAACCACAATCTGCCGTAATCTGTGGATACGCTATCCAAAAAAATAAATGTGACCACAAGTAGTTAACTGAAACAACCGCTCACTTCCTGTCTGCTACTAAGAACAACGTTCGTGTAAGCCGGTCGGGCTCAGCAGCCCACACGCGGGCCCGGCGTGTATAATGGCGAGCACCAAAAATGAACCAACTCGTACGGTTTCTGTTCGGACATGAACAGGCCGTTTTTACTAACGGCCGGTTCGGTTTTGACGTGCGTCCGGGTGCCCTTGTTCTCGTTTTATTAGTTCTTCTCGCCGGCGTTTTTATTTACTTCATCTACCTGCGGCCGCGCGCGCGTTTGTCAAAAAGAACGACCGCGACGCTCATCGCCCTCCGCGCGGGCCTGCTCGCCCTGATGGTTGTTTTGTTGTTGCGACCGGTCGTGGTTGTGTCTTCAGTGATTCCACGCAGCAGTTACGTGGCAATGGTCATCGACGATTCCGTCAGCATGAAGCTGCGCGACGTGCCCGGTGGCGCAACGCGTCTGGAAACGGTCAAGCAAGCATTGCTTAACACGAACGCCGGAAAAGATTCGTTCCTGAATCAACTCGACAAGAAGTTCAAAACAAATCTTTACGGCTTCTCGGGCGGCCTCGCGCGTTTGAAGGATGGCAACGACCTCTACGGCGAAGGACGCACCAGCGATCTCGCGGGCGCACTCGATGAAACTCTGAAACGCTCGTCAGGCATGCCGCTTTCAGCCGTTGTGCTGGCAACCGACGGCGCCGCAAATGTTCCGCGTGACCTCGCGGCTGTTTTAAGAGAGCTACGAGCTCAGGACATTCCAGTGTTCACGATCGGCGTCGGCAACACGTCGCGGCCGATGGATGCCGAACTGACTCGCGTAAACATGCCGCGACGAGTTCTCGTCGGTTCGAGATTGAACATCGAAACGATTGTCGGTCTGAGTGGTTATGACGAAACGAAGGTTCTGCTTGGCGTGCGTGAAGACGGGCGCGCGATCAAAACCGAAGAGTTCAACTTGCGCGGTAACGACACGCAGGCACTCAATCTCGAGATCACACCAACAACTCCAGGCCTTCATCGCTACACGGTTGAAGTTACACCACTCGATGGCGAGTTGACTGTTGAGAACAACAAGCAGGATTCGCTGGTGGAAGTGATCGAAGGGCCGTTGCGAATTCTCCACGTCGAGGGTGAGCCGCGTTGGGAACTGGGAAAGATTCGCGAATCGCTTCAGCCCAACGAAAAGAACGTCACGGTCGTATCGCTTCAGCGCACTGGCGAGAATAAATTCTATCGCCAGGGCATCGGCAACCAGGCAGAGCTCGCCACTGGTTTTCCGAAGACGGAAGAAGAGTTGTTCTCATATCACGGTTTGATTATCGGCAGTGTTGAGGCAGGCTTCTTCACCGCTGACGAGTTGCGCAACATCGAGGCTTTCGTCGCACGCCGCGGCGGAGGACTGCTAGCGATCGGCGGTCGTCTTGCTTTCGATGGCGGCAAGTACAAAGGAACAACGCTCGACGATCTGCTTCCGGTTTCGCTTACGGGTGGACCAGTTGACGACGCAAACTCTTTCTTGCCGGTTTACAAGCCCGTTCTCACAGGCGCCGGGCAAGCACATCCGATTACACGTCTCAACGAAGATCGCGCCGCGAATCAAAAAACGTGGAACGAATTGGCTCCAATTTCTGTATCGGAAGTATTGACCAACGTTAAGCCGGGCGCATCGGTGTTACTCGAAGCTCGCCGGGTTGAAGGCTCAGCGCAAGTCGCGCCATTGTTGATTCAGCAACGCTACGGTCGCGGACAGACGCTGGCCCTCACCGCGGCGGATACTTGGCGCTGGCGTATGAAGATGGATTCAAAGAACAATGCTCACGAAACGTTCTGGCGGCAGATGCTTCGATATCTTGTAAGCGGGACGCCGCGGCAGATTGAGATCGGCACTGAAAAGGAAGTTTACGCACTCGACGATACGGTCAACATCGTCGCCGACATTCGTGATAAGCGCTTCAATCCAGTCGGCGACGCGCATGCAACAGCGCGAGTAACTAAACCTTCCGGCGCGGTTGTCGATGTGCCTTTAAAGTTTACGACACTAAACGCCGTGAACACCTACGCGGGCGAATTCAAGGCTGATGAGCTGGGCCAACATCGGATCGAATTGATTGGCAGCAGCACGAGCCTTGGCACCCTGAGCGCCAACTCGAACATGCTGGTGAGCGACCTGAATCGTGAATACTACAGCGCCGCGCAGAACAGCGATCTCTTGAAGCGCATCGCTGCTGAGACTGGCGGCAAGTATTACACGCCTTCCGAAGCACAATCGCTTTTGGACGATCTGATTTACCGGCAAACGCCGTATTCGGAACGCGTGACCAAAGATCTTTGGGACATGCCGGTAAACTTTATGCTAATCATCGGACTGCTGAGCGCCGAGTGGTTCCTGCGCAAACGCGAAGGCCTGGCTTAGGCCACAAAAAGGCACATAATGCACAGATACGTACTGCAATTTGTTCTGGTGCTATTCCTAGCAGGTGTGGCCTGTGCGCAGACGACGAGCCCGGTTGATCCGAAGAAGAAATCGGCGCCATTGGATCCGAACAAGTTTGCAGTGATCATCAATGGCGCGGGTGGCGAGCCTGTCTATGCGAAGCAGTTTGAAGAATGGACGGGGCAGTTGAGCTCGGTGCTCTCGGATCGGTTCGGGTTTGACAGTAAACAAATCAAAATTCTGACAGAGAAACCTGTCGATACGAGTGCAGCTCGAGCGACGGCTGAGGAAGTGAAACGCACGTTTGCGGCGTTGAAAGCTCAGCTCAATGCAAACAATATCCTGTTCGTGTTTTTGATTGGACACGGATCGTTCGATGGAAAAGAGTCGAAGTTCAATCTCGTCGGGCCGGATCTTTCAGCGTCCGAATACAATGTTTTGCTTTCGTCGCTGCCGGCTCGTCGCGTCGTTGTTTTCAACATGGCCAGCGCGAGTGGCGAATTCGTCAAGAGTCTCGCAGCGAAAGGCCGGATCATCATCACCGCGACTCGAAATGGGCAGGAGACGAATGCCACGCGCTTTCCCGGATTCTTTATCGCAGCGCTCAACGCACCCGATGCCGATACAGATCAGGATGGCCACACGTCGGTGCTCGAGACCTTTATTTATGCCAATCGTTTGACCGCGGAGTTTTACAAACGCGCCGGCAGGCTCGCCAGCGAACACGCATTGCTCGACGACAATGGCGACGGAGTGGGCCACGAGAAAGTTGAAGCAGGTGAAGGGCTGCTGGCACGTGCAACCTATCTCGATTCGCTGAGCGTCGACGAGGCGGCGGCGACCGCCACAACCGCAAAACTACTCAAGGAACGCACGCGACTTGAAGGCGAGATCGAACAACTGATCGCACGCAAAGCAAGCATGCCGGAGCCGGAGTATGAAGCGTCGCTTGAGCGACTCTTTATCGAACTGGCGAAGGTGAATCGTTCAATTAAACAGGCAGGAACGTAATGATGAAGAGTATTTCTCGCGCAAAGGCGCAAAGGCGCAATGAAAGACGCAAAGATCAAGGTCTCTCTTTGCGCCTTTGCGCCTTTGCGAGGCCATTCTTTTGCGGTTTGCTACTTGTCGTCATGGCAGGTTTGTCTTCGACGGCGCAAATCACCGACACCCGCGGCCTCGCGGAACTCAAAAAAGGCGACTACGAGAACGCCTTCAAACTCCTCAGCGCGCGTCTCGCCTCTGACCAAAACGATCTTCCCGCTCAACGCGCGTTGCTGCGTGTCTACATCGAAACCGGCCGCTACGCAGAAGCCGAAGCAAGCGCGAAAAAGTTTCTTGCAAAGACACCTGAGGCGGCGACAGTTCGCCACGAACTCGCCGAGGTGCTCGCAATCACCGGCCGGCACACCGAAGCCATTGCTGAGTTTGAACGTGCCGCTGCGGATGCTGAAAAGTCGGACAGCGCACCCGGAGATAAACTCGCGAGCGATCTGCGTCGTGCCGAAGTACTCGAACTGATCGGCCAGGAAGATCGCGCGAAAAAGATCTACGAATCGTTTGTCAAATACTACACCGACAACGATCCTGAAACCGCGCCCGAGCTAACATTGATCGCGCGTGCCCTCGTCCACCTCGAAAGATTCCAGGACGCGAACGACATGTACCGTTCGGCGATCGAAGCTGACTCGAGTTATCTCGAAGCGCATCTCGGCGCCGCTGAACTGTTTACGGCGAAGTACGCTTACGGCGATGCCGCAACGTTTCTTGACGACGCATTGCGAATAAATCCAAACAGCGCCCGCGCTTATTTAAATCTCGCTCGCAACAAGCGACTCGAGGGCGGCGAGGAAATGGCTTCGGCGTTGTCACGCGCGCTGGCGATCAATCCGAATCTTGTTGAAGCGTTGGCACTGAAAGCGGCGAGCGCCCTCGACGCCAGCCAGTTTGACGAGGCCTCCACCGAAATTGAAAAAGCATTAAAGATCAACTCACGTTCGTTCGAAGCACATTCACTTCGAGCTGCGATGCTCTATCTCCAGGATCGAGACTTCGAACCGCAAGTCTCGGCCACGCTTGCCATTGGTCCAAGATACGGCGAAATCTTCAACACATTGTCTCACTACGCCACCATCACGCGCCGCACCGAACAGGCGGCTCAATTCGCGCGACGTGCGATCGAGATCGCGCCGCGTTTGTGGGACGCACATCTCAACCTCGGAATGGCGTTGCTGCGGCTGGGCCAGATGGACCCGGGCCGGCAACAAGTCGAGAAAGCTTTCAAAGGCGATCCGTTCAACGTGTGGGCCAAGAACACACTCGACCTGCTCGACTCCATGCGCGACTTCAAGGAAACCAAACGAGGCGCGTTCATTATCAAGGCGTCGGCACAGGAGAGCGACGTGCTATCGCCCTACGCCGCGAATCTTCTCGAAGAAGCCGCCGCGAAGCTGACCTCGAAGTATCGTTTCACGCCGAAGGGACCGATCATCGTCGAGATCTTCAACAACCATGAAGACTTCGCGGTGCGCACGCTCGGCATTCCCGGGCTCGGGGCGCTCGGCGTCTGTTTTGGAGTGGTGATCGCGCAGGATTCTCCTTCGGCGCGTGAGGCAGGTGAATTTAACTGGGGCAGCACGCTCTGGCACGAATACACGCACGTCATCACGTTGCAGATGACTGACTATCGCATTCCACGCTGGTTCTCAGAAGGCCTTTCCGTTTACGAAGAGCGACGCGCGCGACCGGGTTGGGGCGACGATTGGAACCCGATGTTTGTCCGTGCCTTCACGAGTGGGCGCTGGTTCAAAATCGCGGATCTCGACGGCGGTTTTCAACGCCCAAAAACTCCGCAGGACATTCCCATCGCTTACTTCCAGGCTTCGCAGATCTGTGAGTTCATCGCGGAACGCTTCGGCTTCGACGCGATCCTTCGCATGCTTGCCATGTACCGTGAGAAGGCACGCACGGCGGACGTGCTGCAACAAGTTTTGAAGTTGAGCGAGAGTGATTTCGATCGTGAATTCATGGCCTACGTTGAAGCGAAGGTGAAGCCGTTGCAGCAGGCATTGAGTACGCCGAATAACGTCGTTGCCTCGCTGTCGAAAGAAGAAGTGCTGAAGATGCTGGCGACTCAGGACACGTTTGCGCTGCGCATTCGCGCCGCTGAGCTATTGGCCGCCGATGGCGATACTCAAGGTGCTCTGACTCATTACCTGCGCGCGCTCGAGCTCTTTCCTTACGTCACCGGCGCCGGAAATCCATACGAGTCGCTCGCAAAGCTACTCGAACAAAAAGGTGACCAGGCCCAGGCCGCGAAGGTTCTCGGAGAGTTGGTAAAAACTGACGAGAACAACCTGGAAGCGTTGAAGACAATCGCACGCATTCGCATGGCGCTGGGAGAACGCTCGTCCGCGCTCGCTGCTTTGCAGGCCAGCTTCTTTATCAGTCCGTTCGATTACAAGTTGCACACGCAGGCGGGTGAGTTGAGTATCGAGCTAAAAGACTACTCACAGGCGCTGACGGAGTTTCAAGTCGCGCTGGCACTAGCGCCGCCGAATGTCGCGGAAGCAAACTACAATGTGGCGTCGGCGTTTCATGCTTTGGGTCGCCGGCCCGAAGCGAAGCGTGCAGTGCTGCGCGCACTCGAAGCTGCCCCACGCTACGACAAAGCTCAGGAGTTGTTGTTGAGAATAGTAGGACAATAAATCCGCAGATTATTAATCTGTGTAATCTGTGGATAAAAACGAGGAAAACATGGCGGTTGACCAATTAACCATTTCCGACGAGCAACTGCTCGACAAACTCGGCACCGCGCGTGAGCGCCTGCTGCGCGAAATCAGAAAGGCGATCATCGGGCAAGACGAAGTCGTCGAACAAGTATTGTTGGCCCTCTTCGTCGGTGGCCACTCGATAATCACCGGCGTGCCGGGCCTCGCAAAAACACTACTCGTTCGGACAATCGCTAACGTTCTCGATCTCTCGTTTAAGCGAATTCAGTTCACTCCCGATCTGATGCCCGCCGATATCACGGGCACTGAGATCATCGAAGAGGATCGCGCCACGGGTCACCGCGCGATGCAGTTTATTCCTGGTCCAATTTTCGCCAACATCGTCCTGGCTGACGAGATCAACCGTACGCCGCCAAAGACACAGGCGGCTTTGCTTGAAGCGATGCAGGAAGGCCGCGTAACCGTGCAGGGTGTCGGGTACGATCTGCCGCGGCCGTTTCACGTGCTCGCAACACAGAACCCGATCGAGATGGAGGGCACGTATCCGCTGCCCGAAGCGCAGCTCGATCGTTTTATGTTCAATGTGAAGATTGGATACCTGCCTGAGGAAGATGAAGTCGAGGTCGTCAAACAAACCACCTCGCCGCAGGATTACGATTTCCAGCGGCTGATGTCGGCGGACGAGATCATCGCGTTTCAACGTCTAGTCAGGCAGGTGCCCGCTTCAGACACGGTCGCGCGCTACGCCGTGAGACTGGTTAACGCGAGCCGGCCCGGAACGCCGCCCGCGCCTGACTTTGTAAACAAGTGGGTGACGTGGGGCGCGTCGCTGCGCGCTTCGCAGTTCTTGATCTTCGGCGGTAAAGCCCGCGCGATACTGCGTGGCCGTTACAACGTTTCGTGTGAGGACGTTCGTGCTGTGGCGCCCGCGGTGCTGCGTCATCGTGTGTTGTTGAACTTCCAGGCTGAGGCGGAAAAGATCGATTCGGATCAAGTGATTAAGAGGTTGATTGAAACAGTGCCCGAGCCGAAGAGCGGGCTCTAGATCATTATTAGACAGGATTACAAGATTTACAGGATTAACAAGATGAAAATCCTGTACATCCTGAAAAATCCTGTAAATCCTGTCCAGAAAAGATGACACCAGCAACCACACCAGCGAGGTTTCTCGATCCAGAGCTCCTGGCGCGCATCGGCTCGCTCGAGCTGCTCGCACGCGCCGTGGTCGAGGGTTTCATGTCCGGTTTGCATCGTTCGCCATTCACTGGCTTCTCCACAGAGTTCACCGAATATCGTCAATACCACGCGGGCGACGATCTGCGTTATCTCGACTGGCGCCTCCTCGGACGCACCGACCGTTACTTCATCAAGAAGTATCGCGCCGATACGAACACCCAGTGTCACTTGCTGATCGATACCAGCGCGTCGATGAATTACGCGCACGCAAGTTCAGTAACCAAGCTGCAATACGCTCAATATCTCGCGGCGTCATTGGCTTACCTTCTGAATCGCCAGCAAGATTCGGTCGGCCTGGTCGCGTTTGCAGAGAAGGTCCATACTCATGTTCCCGCGCGGAATCGTACCGGTCACCTGCGTACGATCTTCGGGAATCTCTCGCTGCTCGAAAGTGGCGGTGAAACACATCTCGCGCAGTCGCTTCACCAGCTCGCTGAAATCCTGACGCGTCGCGGTATCGTGGTCATCATCTCGGACTTCTACGATCAGCCGGAGCGCCTGCAAGAAGCGTTTCAGCATCTGCGTTTCAAAGGTCATGATCTCGTCGCGTTTCAAGTGCTCGATCAAAACGAGTTGGACTTTGATTTCAGCGATCCGGTGTTGTTGCTCGAAGACGCGGAAACGCAGGAACAGATGCCGGTGCTGCCTGACGTGGTGATGGGTGGATATCGCGAACGGATGCGACGGCATGTAGAAGAGATGCGACGTTGCGCAGCGGCCAACCACGTCGATTTCGAAATGCTGACGACGAAGCAGCCTTTGGATTTCGCGCTGTTCTCGTTTCTTTCACGGCGTGCCGGCAAATAGTTGTAAGTAGTTTTTATGTCGTTCTTGACGCCATTATTTTTTCTCGGCGTTGCAGCGCTCGCAGCGCCGGTACTCGTGCATCTCGTGCGGCGCACGCGCGCGCGGCGTGTTCAGTTTCCGGCACTGGTTTTTGTCCGTCAGGTGCCACAGCGCACGATTCGCCGCCGGACGTTGCACAACCTGCTGCTGTTACTCCTTCGCTGTCTCGCGATCCTTTTGATCGTAATTGCCTTTACGCGGCCATTCTTCAGTGGTGGTAGTGCCGCCAGAGACAACAACGCCGCTGGTGCGACAGTAATCCTGGTCGACAATTCGTTGAGCATGCGTCGCGAGCAATTGTTTGCGGAAGCACAAAGGCGTGCCGAGGGTACTGTCGACGAAGCGCGCAACGATGAACAGGTGGCGCTGTTGAGTTTCGACAAGCGCTACACAGTGCTCAATCGTTTCACTACTGACAAGAACAGAGTTCGATTCAATGTCAGGAGTTTGACTGCCGGCTGGGATGGCACCGACTACGAACAAGCATTGCGCGGCGCCGAGTCATTGCTGGGCGAGATCGAAACGACTGGTCCAAAGCGGATCGTCATGATCTCTGATTTCCAAATGCCCGGCTGGACGCAGGCGAGCGCGACTTTCAAACTCGCAAACAACACGCAACTGATAACTCTCGACGTTGGCGGAAATAATCCACCGCCGAACATTGCCGTTACCAATGTCGAAGCGCGTGGCGTCATTTTCGGTCAGAAGTATCTCGACAACCTTGTCGTCCACGTCAGTAACTTCAGCGACACGCCCCGCGATCACGTTCAGGTCGATTTCCAGATCAACGAGCAGACGGTCGAGAAGCGTGACATCAGCCTCAACGGCCGCGCTTCGCGAGTGGTCGAGTTTACCGGTTTCAATCTCAATGACGGCGCCAATCGCTGCACGGTCGATGTCGTCACCGGCGATTTCGCTCCGGACAATCGCTTCTACTTCACGCTGCGACGTGAAACTCCGGCGAAGGCTTTGATCGTCGAGAGTGCTTCGCGCGGGCGTAGTGACAGTCTGCATCTGCAAAGCGCACTGACAACAAACGACGATCTGCCTTTCACTTTTACGCTGAAAACCACTGGCTCAGTTGATCCCGGCAGCATTTCGGATTACGCGCTCGTGGTTTTGAACGATAGTGGGCCACTCAATTCCGCGCTGGCTGATGCCCTCGCGAAATTTGTTGAGGCCGGCGGGCAGATGATCGTGTCCACTGGGCCACGCACGCAGGCAGACGCGTTCAACACGTCGCTCCAGCGAATTCTGCCTGCCACGTTGCACGAGCCCGTACAGACAAAGGCGGGCGAGAGTGTTGCTATTACTGACGTAAAGTTCGATCATCCAATCTTCGAAGTGTTTCAGGAGAGCGGCAGGCTCGCCGCTGCGAATGTCATCGGTTACTTCCGCTCCGAGCCGCGTACGAACGCGGCAGTGCTGGCGCGATTCGAAGATGGCAGCCCAGCGCTCCTCGAAGCACGAACGGGTAAAGGCCGCGTGGTGTTATTCACGTCGTCGCTAGGACCGAGTTGGAATGATCTCCCGCTAACGCCGCTCTATTTGCCGTTTATGCATCAGATGGTCCGTTATGCGGGAGCGCGCGAAGAGAACTCGTGGTATGGCCTGGGCCAGACTTTCACTGTCGCGAAAAACAAGGAAGCAGTGCCACCGCCAATCGATACGCCTGCCGGTGCAAGATTGTCGGAGACGCGACTCACACCCGATGGCGATCTACTCGTCACTGCGCGTGAACCCGGATTCTATCGCTTGCGATACAACGATCGGCCCGGCTTCGCGGCAGTGAACATCGACGGCGCGGAAGGTGATTTTACGAAATTGAACTTTGCCGAGTTCGTCGCCGGCGTAACAGGCGGAGCGGGTAGTGCGGAAGGCAGTGAAGCGAATCGCAACTTGAGTAATGAAGAGGTCGAGGCCCGGCAGAAGGTTTGGTGGTTGCTGTTGCTGATTGCTTTATTGTTGTTGTTAGCGGAATCCTTCCTGGCGCGAAGGACGAAAATGGCGAAGATGATCGGGTAACACGGATTTACGCGGATGGATACAGATCTGGTTTTAATCCGTATCAAATCTGCGTTCATCTGTGGCTAAATGGGTGATGAATCATGAACCCTGAAACAAATTTATTACAGGACCTCCTGCGTCGAGCGCGTGCGCGACGGCAACTTCTGCTCTCGCTGCGCGGCGTGGCTATCAGCGCGGGCGTTGTTGCTGGCGTGCTGCTACTCACAGGCTTGATTGCACATCGCTATCGATACAACGGCAGCGCGCTGATTGTTCTGCGCATCGGCGCCGTGCTCATGTGTCTGGCCACGATCTATTTCGCCCTGCTTCGTCCATTGCTCAAGCGTATCAGCGACGCGCGTCTCGCACGTCTAATTGAAGAACACTCGCCCGGCACTGAAGACCGCCTCGTCACCGCTGTCGAATATTCAAACGACAACCACCGCATCTCACCGGCACTCGCGACCCGTATGTACCAGGACGCAAATAGCGTCTCGGCGATGCTCGATGTGGGAAACGTGATCCGCCGTTCACGGCTTTTGCTGTACGGCGGCGCCGCGCTCGCGAGCTTGTTGCTTTTTGCAGGCGTGCTGAAATGGGGACCGCGCGAGATCTCTGAAGGCGTTGCACAACTGGTAACGCCGACAACGCTCGCCGCGTCGAAGAACGCTTTCAGCATCAAGGTGAAACCAGGAACAGCGCGTGTGCCGAAAGGATCCGATCAGGACATCACCGCCACGCTCGTCAACTTCGACTCGCAGCAGGTAACCGTATTCGCGCGCCCGTTGGGATCCAAAGACGACTTTCAAGGCCAAACAATGGAGCCTGCAAAAGCAAGGAGTGACTTTCGCTTTTCGATCTTCAACATTCAGGATTCGATGGAATACTTCGTCGAGTCAAACAGCGTCCGCTCCGAAGTTTTCAAACTCAACGTCGTCGATCTACCTTACGTCAAACAATTAGATCTCTCGCTCAACTTCCCGGCCTTTACGAATCTTCCCACGAAGGCGGTCGAAGATGGCGGCGACATCGCAGCGTTGAAGGGAACTGTCGCCACCGTCACTGCAAAACTATCCGGGAAAGTCCGCGCGGCGCGCATTGTCTTTGCCGATGGTAAGAAAACGGAGATGAAACAACAGGGCTCCGACTTCGTAGGCGAATTAACCGTAGCTGCCGACACGAGCTACTACATCGAACTCGTCAGCGTCGACGGCGAAGCTTATCGCGGCTCGAATGAATACGACGTATCGCTACTTACGGATCAACCACCTGTGATCTCTTTCGATAAACCGGGCCGCGACAAGAAGGCGACAAACCTTGAAGAGGTCTTTACGCAAGCACGAGCCGAAGACGACTACGGCGTCGTTTCCATGGACCTGCATTTCTCGGTCAATGGCGGCGACGAGAAGAAGGTCAACCTCCAGCAACTGACGCGCGAGTCAGCACGCTCACTCAGCGGCGCGTACACGTTCTTTCTCGAGGAATACAATCTCAAGCCCGGAGACTTCATCTCGTATTTCGCGAAGGCACGCGATGCGAGTAATGAATCGACGAGCGATATTTACTTCATCGAAGTCAAACCGTTCGAGATGGAATACAAGCAGTCGCAGCAACAAGGTGGCGGCGGCGGTGGTCAGGGAGGCGATCAGGATCAAAACGCGTTGTCGCGACGTCAAAAAGATCTGATCGCGGCGACGCACCGGCTC
The DNA here is from genome assembly GCA_963826255.1 of uncultured Acidobacteriota bacterium. Taxonomy (GTDB): domain Bacteria; phylum Acidobacteriota; class Blastocatellia; order Pyrinomonadales; family Pyrinomonadaceae; genus PSRF01. The sequence continues at coordinate 337,102 of CAWGWK010000002.1, read as the reverse complement.
ATTCGTGAAGGCGACAAGTACAACGACCAAGAGCGCAAGGACGGTTACGAAGCGGTTGCTGCCGGTCAGGAAAAACTACGCACTGATACGCTCGAGTTTCTTGATCGCATGGGCCGCCGTCTTGGTGGTGTTGAAGGTGGGCAAAAGCAGGTTGTCGAGATGGCAGAGCATTTGAAGCAGGCGGCCAAAGAGATGGAAGGTGCGCCGCCGCCGTTGAGAAAAGAGGCAGGCAAAGATGCCTTGCCGCCCGAGCAACGTGCGCTGCAACGACTACTCGCGGCCGATGCGATCTTCCGCGAAGTGCAAGTCGCGTTTGGCAATCAGAACAACGGCGGTGGTGGCAGTGGTGGCGAAAGAGAGCAACAGGAGTTGGCTGGTCTGTTCGAGCTCGAGCTCGACAAGATGAAGAACCAGTATGAGACCGTGCAGCGTGCGCAACAGCAGCAGGCTGAGCAGCAGAAGAGTGAAGCAGAACGTCGTCTCGAAGAACTCGCTCGCCGCCAGCAACAAGCGCTCGAAGAACAGCGACGGCGCCAGCAGGGCGCTGCTAACGGATCGAGTAGCAGTAATCAACGGCAACAGCAGGAGCTGATAGAAGAGACGCGCAAGGCAGCGCGAGAGTTGGAACGACTCTCACGCGAACGACGCGATCAGCGGATGCAGGAGTTGAGTTGACAGCTCAATCAAACTGCCGACGAAATGCAGAAGGCGCAGGCTTCGTCTCGGAATAACTCCGAAGAATCGGTGGCGCAGAACGAACGAGCACTCGAACGATTGCAGGAGGCTCAGCAACGGCTCCAACAAATGAACGGCGCGAGTGGACAGCGCGGTGGACAATCAGGATCGTCAGGCCGCCAGCAGCAGATCTCCGACTTGCGTCAACGCGCCGCGCAAGCCGCGTCTCGTCAACGTGAAATTGCGAAAGACATGGAAAACCTCGCGCGCCGCGGTGGACAAAACGCGCAGGATGAGAACTCGAAGAAAACGCGCGAGCAGTTGGGCGAAAGAAAAGACACGCTGGCTGACAGTGTCAATAGTTTGCAGCAGGACATCGAACAATCGGCGCGTGCGATGGGTTCCGGTCAGGGACAGCAACGTGCCGCGCGCCAGTTAAAAGATGCGGCCGAATCGCTTGCACGCGATCGCGTTGCGGATCGCATTCGTGAAGGCAAGCAGTCTTTGAATAATGGTCAACAAGGCGGCGCTCGAGCAGATGAACGCGCGATCGAACGCAGTCTCAACAACGTTTCCGAACAGTTGCAGTCAGCGGAGCAGAGTGCGCGCGGAACGAACGGTTCGAGTGCTGAGGAGAATCTCGATCGTACTCGCCAGCTTGCAGACAATCTTGATTCGTTGCGGCGTCGTTTGGATGAAAATGCAGCGCGCCGGAATGGCCAGCAACAAGGCAATCAGCAGGGACAGCAACCGGGCCAGCAACAAGGGCAACAGGGACAAAAGGGTTCGCAAAGCGGACAGCAACAAGGCGGCCAACAACAGGGGCAACAACAGGGGCAACAACAAGGGCAACAACAAGGTCAGCAATCCGGTGGCACGCAAAACGGAAGTCAGTCGCAGAGTGGAAGACAAAGTGGTGCGCCCGATCGCCAGGGAACGATGGGAGACGGTTGGGGCGATAACCGGCAACTTCCCGCCGAGATACGCGAGCGGCTGAATGAAGCTCAGGATCTGCGACGCGAGTGGGGTGCAACCGGATTGGGCGCTGGCCGGCTCGACGAAGTTATCGAAGAGCTCAAGCGACTCGCCGATGGCAAGATGGAAGGTGATGCTGCAACCGCGGCGTATTTAAAGGCGGATGTCGTTGAACCCTTGCGTCAACTCGAATTGGAGTTGAGCAGGAAACTACAGCAACAGAGTGGTCGCACGAATTTGCGTCTGCGTGACGAAGGCGCCGCACCTGAGAAATATCGTCGCGCCGTCGAGGAGTATTATCGAAGGCTCTCTGGAGCAAGACAAAAGCAGTGACCACCTCTGAATCTTAATTATTAGTAATCATGATTTCTAAGCTTTTCAACCGCTTGATCCTTCCCCTGGGCCTATTGGCGGCGCTGCTGATCCCGACCGTCGGGCAACGGCCGTTTGACGAGTTCAGCAACTTCCGGCAACGTCGCCGTCCGACTTCTGCGCCGCAACAAGCCGGTGCGTCGTTTGGAGAGTTCACTTTCGTCCGTACTATTTACGAGTCGCCCACGCGCGGTTATGGCCGGCGCGGTTTCTACGGTGGCGGTACATGGACCACCGATTATCCTGAAGCCGACAACAACTTCATCGTCGGCCTGCGAGAATGGGCCGGAACAAATTTGAAGATCGCGCCACGTCCCGAAGCGCTGGAGATCCTCGACGATCGAATGTTTGATTACCCGATCATCTACATCGTCGAGCCGGGCTTTATGGACTTAACGACTGAACAGGCTGCGCGCCTGCGTGAGTACATCATGCGCGGCGGTTTTATCTTTCTCGACGATTTCTGGGGCGAGTATGAATGGCAGAACGTCCAGGAGCAGTTTCAGAAAATAGTTCCGGAGTATGAAATCAAGGAACTGCCTCTAAGTCATCCGATCTTTCACGCGTATCTGGACGTTGAAGAAGTGGTCCAGGTGCCGAATGTCTACAATGCGCAGCGCGGCATCACATCGGAAAAGGGTGGTGTGGTCCCATACTACATGGGCATTGAAAACAAAGACGGCCGTCTCGTCGCGTTTTTCGCCCGTAACTCGGATCTCGGCGACGCATGGGAATGGATCAACGATCCCGCATATCCGGTGAAGTACGGATTGCCTGCCTACAAAGTGGGAATCAACGTCGTGATCTACGCGATGAGCCACTAAAGATCATTAGCCACAAAGAAGCACAAAAGGCACAAAATGATTTCTGTTTTTGTGCCTTTTGTGGCTATGTTCCCGGCTTGGCGTAGTAACCCGGGCGGTGGCGTATCTCGAGTTTTTGCTTGCGCAGCTCGGGGTTCGTGATCTCGATGGTTATCTTTCGGTAAGCACCGTCACGCTTCTTATTCGTCGATGAATAAGCAATGAGGTACTGCGTGCGCAGCTCGCTCTCAATGTCGGTGAAGACTGCGTTCAAGTCGAGTTTCTTGTCGGGAAAGAATCCGCGTCCGCCCGTGCGCTCGGCCAGATCACGAAGTGCGCCGCGGTCCACTCCGTCTCGCTTGCTGCCGATGCCGATCGCGTAGATCACCGCTTCGGCCCCAAGCGTGCGATTAATCGCTTCTTTTTGCATCAGGCGGCTCGCCGTGTCGAGCCCATCCGTCAACAGGATGATCGCTCTGCGCCTGAGACCCGGGGCTTTGGCTAAGACGTTGGACGATGTCAGCGACACTGCATCCCAGATTGCAGTCGTGCCTTCTTCGGGAGGCGCCAACAATCCTGGACCAGTCGGTATGCCGGTCAGCGGTCGGCCCGCGCCTAGATAAGCCGGCACTGCGACCTCCACGCGCTGTAGCACTCGATAGACGCCCAACATGTCGCGCGTGAGCTCCTGTTCGAGATACGCGAGGCCGGTGAAAGGCACGATCGCTACCAGATCTTTATTCGAATTAATCACCTTCTCGATAAACGATCTCGCCGCCGCCTTCTCGTCAGGCAATGTGAACTCCTGCGATCGACTGATATCGATCAGAAACGCGATTGCCAGCGGCCGATCTGTCTCTTGTTGAAAAGTAGAAACCGTCTGCGGCACACCATCTTCCAGCACGCGAACGTCTTCAGCCCGTAGAGTCGTGATGAAGCGACGTTGTTTGTCGGTTACCGTGAAGGGCAGGTTTGTAACATCCGTGTCGACGCGGATGACGTCATCCTGATCGGTAGTTTGCGAATGCAAAACCGGCGCACAAAGCAGGAACAACAAAATTAGCATCAAGATCGACTTCATAATTCTTACTCAGGCAAACCCATGCGTCGCATAATTTCCTTGAACTTCGGATCCGATCGAAACTTATCGAACTCGAACGAGGTGCTCAGCTGCGTCATCCGAAAATCACGTTCCTCGTATCCTTTCTCCAACCACGCCAGGGTTTCCTCTCGCTTACCTAATCGCGCGTAGAAGGTCGCTATCACGAACGGCGGGAACCGTTGTTCCGGCGAATTTCCGACCAATTGATCCACACTAGTTTGCACGTACGCATGCCAGCCGGACTTTTTGTAAGCTTCGTTGCGCGCCTGCAAGTCATTCGGCGTCGCTCCTGCTCCTCCCAAAAGCGCGTATGCCTTGACGGCTTCATCGTACCTCCCCTTCGCTTCGTAAGCACGACCAAGGAAATAATGAGTGGCCGCAAAGTTCGGATCGAGTGCGAGCACTTTTTTATACTGTTCGATGGCTTCATCGTAACGTCGCGCCGCTACCAAAAGATCAGCGTAGATCCGGTTGATGATTAGTGAGAGCGGATCGAGCTCCAGCGCGCGGCGAATTTCAGCGATAGCTTCGTCCGCGCGTTTCAGCGCCGACAGTTGCTCAGCAAGCCACTGGTGTGCTGTCGCATAGTTGGGATTGAGCTCGATTGCGCGCCGATACTCTCTTTCTGCTGTCAAAAAATCATAATCGTAATATCTCGCAATCTGGCCCATCGAGGCGTGTGCTTCGGCGAGTGTGTCGTCGAGAGCAAGCGCCTTCAGTGCAGCTTCTTTGGCTTTTGGCATCACCTGCCGTGCCGGTATGTTGGTGTATGCGGTGAGCACGGCGTAGGTATCGGCAAGGCCGGAATAGGCCAGAGCGTAGTTTGGATCTTTCCCGATCGCCTGTTCGAAGAATGAGATAGCTTTTTGGAAGTCCGCCGGCGTGCGCTTGTTCCAGTAGAAGCGCCCCTGTAGATAAAGTTGAAACGCCTCGGCGTTAGCCGTGTACTGTTTTTCAGCGCGCGACTGCTCCATACCTGACAGCGTCGGTCGCAGGTTGTTGGTCATCTCACGCGCGATCTCGCGTTGCACCGAAAGCATGTCGGCGAGTTGTCGCTCGTACTGCTCGCCCCAAAGTTGTTTGTTGTCGCGAATGTCAACCAGCTCAGCGCTGATTACCATCCTGTCGCCACGCTGCATCAATCGTCCGGTCAACACCGCGCGCACACCCAACTCTTGACCGACGGCGAGCGGATCAGATTCCCTGCCCTTGTAACGAAACACGGAACTGCGTGCGATAACCTTCAGGTTTGGAAGCTGAGTCAGGTTGTTGATGATGCTCTCGGTCAGACCATCGGAGATCCACTCGGAGTTCGCATCCTTACTTTGATTGACGAATGGAATCACAGCGATCGATTCAACTGCGACTTCCGTACTCTGCGCGTGAAGATAAGACCGGATCCCCAACACAGCAGCGACAGCGAGGATTAAAACCAGGCCAGCACCAATCATCGTGGCGGCTTTGTGCCGTTTCAGTCCATTGACAATGAACTCGGCGCTCGAAGCGCGCGTGGAAGACGCGCCCGATGATTCGGTGGTAGCCGGCCGCGATTGCACGCGAGTTGTTTCCGAGTGCCACCTCGTTCGTGCTTCACTGACCGCAGGGGAAACGGATGAAACAGTGGTATCGACGCGGCCCTCCTGCATCTCGCGTCGCACTTCCCTCAATTCGATCGCAACGTCCTTGATATTCTGATAGCGCTGATCGGGATCTTTCGCCAAACAACGCCGCACGATCCGTTGCAAATCGGCAGGCGCGTTTGGATTGAATGCGGCGAGAGGCGGAACCGGTTCGCGAATGATCTTGTTGAGTGATTCGATGTGATCCTTGCCTGCAAACGCTTTCTGTCCGGTGATCACTTCAAACAAGATGCAGCCGAAAGCGAAGATGTCTGAACGGTTATCGATATCTTTTGTTTTGCCCTGCGCCTGCTCCGGCGACATGTAACCCATCGTTCCGAGGATCAGACCGGGAGTTGAATGCTGCAAGATGGTCGGATCTTCGCCACTCACGCTGTTCGTGTTGGTTTGCGGTTCGATCAGTTTAGCGAGGCCAAAGTCCAGGATCTTTGCGTGCCCGTCAGACGTGATCATGATGTTATCGGGCTTGAGATCGCGATGAACGATTCCGGCGTCGTGTGCTTTCGCGAGTCCTTCGGCGACGTGTTGGAGGATGCGCAACAGTTTCGAGAGTTCTTCCGGCTCGGTGTGAATCTTCTCGCGCAACGTTGAGCCGTCAACGTACTCCATGGCGATGAAATTCAAGCCGGATGCTTCGCCGATCTCGTAAATGTGAGCGATGTTTGGATGGTTGAGAGAAGCCGCGGCAGTCGCTTCCTGTTTGAAGCGCCGCATCCGATCCTGATTGGCAGCAACTTCGGGCGGCAGGACTTTCAACGCGACTTTGCGATTAAGACTCGTGTCCTGTGCCAGATAGACCTCACCCATGCCACCGGCGCCGAGAAGAGACCGAACCTCGTAGCGCCCGAGTTGTGTTTTGGGAGGAAGACTCATTCTTAGATTCGGAATTTTAACCACAAACGCGTTAAGGCACGAAACGGCCTTGTACGAAAGCCTTTTACAGGATTTGCGGGATTGAACATGATTCACATGTAAATCCTGATAAATCATGTCAATCCTGTTAAAGGTTTTATTGACATCCTCCGGTTAACTTACCTATATTGATTTTGCCGGTTTGATTCTGATCGGCAGCCCCGAGCCTCACAACTCCAAGCATGAAAGACTTTAGAACTCAGCTCCGCGAGCATGGTGCGCACACGCTTCTATTCGGCGTGACAATATTCGTCAGTTCCGCACTTCTCTTTTCGATCCAACCAATGATCGCGAAGATGTTGCTCCCACTGCTCGGTGGAACGCCGGCGGTGTGGAACACGTGCATGGTCTTTTTCCAGGCCGTGTTGCTTTGCGGTTATGCATACGCCCTGCTCGTTTCGCGCTGGCCGTTGAAACGTCAACTCGTGGCGCAACTGGCATTACTCTGTCTCGCATTCATCAGCCTGCCGATCGGTCTTTCGTCTTCATGGATGAATTCGGTGCCGCCAAACGACAATCCTTCGTTGTGGTTGTTGCTGTGCCTCGCTGCTTCCGTCGGTCTGCCATTCTTCATCGTCTCGAGCAACAGTCCTTTGCTTCAGAAGTGGTTTTCACGAACGTCAACCGAATCTGCGCGCGATCCTTATTTTCTCTATTCAGCCTCCAACGCCGGCAGCTTGCTCGCGCTGTTGGCGTACCCGGCGCTGATGGAACCGTTCTTCACGTTGCGCGCACAGGGTCGTTTATGGACTGTGGTTTACGCAGTGCTTGTCTTACTTATCGGTCTGCACTCGTTGATGCTGTGGCGATCGCGAGCGATTGAGCCAGCAAGAGTTGAGGAAGAAACAGCCACGCCGAAGCCGAGTCTTAATCGTCGTTTGCGTTGGCTGTTGCTGGCCTTTGCACCTTCGAGCCTGATGCTTGGAGTGACAAACTACATCACCACCGACATCGCTTCGGTGCCGTTGTTGTGGATCATTCCCCTCGCGCTCTACCTGCTCACGATGGTCTTCGCATTCGCGCGGAAGCCCTTGTTCTCGCCGCGGCTCGCGGATTTGATCGTGCCGGGTGCGACTGTTGTTCTGTTGATGCTTTATTTAGCGGATGCTTCGGGTAGCGGATCGCGAATGCTCATGGTCCTGCATCTCGGTTATTTCTTCTTCGCCGCTCTGATGTGTCACGGCCAGCTCGCAGCGGATCGACCTGGACCACGATACCTGGCGGAGTTTTACGTGTGGCTCTCGCTCGGCGGTGTACTCGGAGGAATTTTCAACGCGCTGGTTGCGCCCATGCTGTTTCGTGGGGTGGTGGAATATCCGTTGGCGATCCTGCTTTCGTGCCTGCTGCTGCCGGGCGCGCGAGGTGAAGGCAAAGAACAAAGATTGGACTTTGCTTTGCCGGTTCTGATCTTCGTATTTACGGTCGGACTTGGCTGGGTAGCGGACAAGTATGCTCCCACGCAAATGAGCGGTTCGCTATTCGTCGTGGCGCTCCCGCTTTTTATCAGTTACCCGCTACACAAACGTCCTCTGCGGTTTGCCTTATCACTCGGCGCGGTAATTCTGGCGGCGGGGTTGGTAACTGGCATCGGCCGGAGCACGATGCACTCGGAACGTAACTTTTTTGGCGTCTTAAAAGTTATTAACAATGAGGAGCGCAACGTGCATTCGTTCCTGCACGGCAGCACTGTTCATGGACGGCAAAGCACCATCCCCGAGCGGAAGTGCGAGCCGCTTTCGTACTACCATCGCGAAGGCCCATTGGGGCGGATTTTCACGCAGTTTGAAAACTCACGCACCGCGTCGAAGGTGGCGATTATCGGTCTTGGGACGGGCGCCACTATCAGTTATGCACGACCAGGTGAACATTGGACGTTCTACGAGATTAATCCGGCAGTTGTGTCTGTGGCGCGTTCACGAGATTACTTTAGTTACTTGAGCGATTGTGCGGGAGCGCCGATAGACGTGGTGCTCGGAGACGCGCGACTGAAACTGCACAGCGCGCCTGATCGTTCGTACGACTTACTTGTGCTCGACGCTTTCAGTAGCGATGCGATCCCCGTTCACTTGATGACGCAACAGGCGCTCGATCTTTATCTCTCGAAGCTCGCGCCAGGTGGTCTGATTCTGTTTCATATTTCAAATCGCAATCTTGAATTAGGTGAGGTGGTTGCGGATCTCGCGAAGAGTCGAAATCTTAGTGGGCTCTCGATGCTCGATCTGAGTCCAAGCCAGCCGAATGGAAAGGATCCGTCACACTGGGTCGTGCTCGCGCGGAACAGTGCGGATTATGGAACGCTGGCTAACGATCCGGACGCTCGGCCGTTGGTGAGTAAAGGGACGAACGAAGTCTGGACCGATGACTTCTCGAATATTCTGAGCGTTTTTAAGTGGGGATATAAATAGATTTGCCCGCGATAGCAGGCGACCGCATAAAGCCTGCCTGCGAAGCAGGCAAGAGCATGTAGCCTGGGGCGTAAGCCCCAGGAACATTATCGACATGAGCAATAAGCCCGCGATAGCGGGCGACAGCTGTCGCCCGCTATCGCGGGCTCAAATTTCTCTAACCAATGTTGACCTGGGGTTACGCTCGCAAAGCCTCGCTTCACCCCAGGCTTTATGCTTGCGCCCGCTTCGCGGGCTGGGTGCGTTACTTTATGCTGTTGCCTGCTTCGCAGTCTTACGAAGCGGTCTTGGCTGCCGTGTCGCTCTGACTGGCAGTCTTGTTTGGTTGCGGTGTAATTCGCAGGTACGGCTTCGGTGCTCGCCAGCCCTCAGGGAACTTCTCCTTCGCGGCTTCATCAGACAACGACGGCACGATAATCACGTCGTCGCCATCCTTCCAATTAACCGGCGTCGCAACGCTGTATTTCGCTGTCAATTGCAGTGAATCGATCACGCGCAGGATCTCGTCGAAATTGCGTCCGGTGCTGGCCGGATATGTGATCATCAACTTGATCTTCTTGTCTGGGCCAATAACAAAAACTGAGCGGACTGTGAACACGTCACTGATCTCTGGGTGGATCATGTCGTAAAGTTCAGCAATCTTGTGATCGGGATCGGCAATCACCGGGAAATTGAGCTCGGTTCCCTGCGTTTCTTTGATGTCCTCTGCCCACCGCTTGTGCGAATCCGTGGGATCAACGCTGAGCCCAATCACTTTCACGCCACGCTTTTCGAAATCTGGTTTACAGCGCGCGACGTAACCTAGTTCGGTGGTGCAAACCGGGGTGAAATCCTTTGGGTGCGAGAACAGAACTGCCCAACTATCGCCAATCCACTCGTGGAAACGTATGGGGCCTTCTGTTGTATCTGCTGTGAAATCGGGTGCTATGTCGCCAAGTCGTAGAGCCATTTGTATCTCCTTCTTGATGTCAACAAAACCGATTCCCGGCCTCATGACCGAGAAAGTAGGGATGCGGAACAAGGTTTATTAACGCTTTTACAACTAATGGCTGCGGCAAGTCAAACCGGAAACAGCAACCGTGTTATTCTCTTCGCCAACAAAAATTCATCTATGAAACTCGCACTTAACGGCGCTACGACGATGAGGGCTGATCTTGCTACGGATTTGCAGGCAGCCAAAGCAGCGGGTTTCGATTACCTGGAAATCTGGGCCGCAAAACTCAGGGCTTTTCTCAAACAGAGATCGACGTCAGAACTCAAAGATCTCTTTACTGAATCCGGCCTACAGCCTTTGAGTATAAACTCCATCGAGCACATCACGTTTCGCGACGCTGAAGCGTACCGTACGATCAAACACGAGTGTGAGGAACTGAGCAGTATCGCCGCGGCGATTGGCTGCCCGTGCATTGTCGTGGTGCCTGGGCCGCTGCCGAAAGGTGGCGCCTCGCGTGACACGGTGATCGCGGAGTCGCTCAAAGTTTTGCATGAATTATGCGAGATCTCAGCGGCCCACAACGTCTCGATCGCTTTTGAATTTCTAGGTCAACCGGATTGCAGTGTGCCCACACTCGATCTCGCGGCTGAGATAGTGCGCGAAGCAGATCGGAAAGATTTGCGACTCATCATCGACAGTTTTCATTTTTACGCTGGCGGCTCGACCTTCGAAATGATCGAAGCTCTCGATCCGTCGCTTATTCAGATCTTTCACATCAACGACGCTGAAGACCTTCCGCGCGAACAGTTGGAGGATCGTCACCGGCTTCTGCCAGGCGAGGGAATTCTTCCGTTGCGGGAAATGATCTCCGCTTTCCGCCACATTGGTTACGACAAAGTTGTGAGTGTCGAGATCTTTCGTCCGGAGTACTGGGAAAGGGATCCGTTTGCACTTGCACGTGACGCACGCGCCGCCACAGAAAGAATTTTGAGCCACAAAGAGGCACAAAAACACAAAAATTGATTTAGAAATTTCCGGGCGCCCTTTCTTCATTTTGTGCTTTTGTGCTTCTTTGTGGCTGATATTTTTGTGCTCGTTGTGGCTGAATCATGAACAAGATCAATATCGGCATTATCGGGGCAGGCTATATCGCGGCGGTTCATGCAGACGTACTGGCGCGCGATGATCGGGTGCGACTCACTGCCGTGCACGATGTGATTCCGCAACGTGCTGAACGTCTTGCTCGTTCGCACAGCGCCACTCCCGTGGCCACGCCTCTTGAACTACTCGAAAGATCAGATGCGGTCTTTATCACCACGCCAAACACCAGACACGTTTCGTTAGCGATTGCGGCTATCGAGACCGGCAAGCACGTTTTTTGTGAAAAGCCTTTGGCAACGAACGTTGCCGATGCACAAAAGGTGTTCGAGAAGAGCCGCAACGCGGGTGGCGTCTTTCAAGTGGGCCATAACCGGCGCTTCGCTCCTGTCTACGTCGAACTGAAGCGAATGCTTTCCGAAACTCACGCACCACACTCAGCCCACATCAAAATGAACCGCGGCGAGTTACTCAAACCCGAATGGACCAGCAACCCTGAGATCACCGGCGGCTTTTTATACGAGACGCCGATTCACATGTTCGACATGATGCGGTTTCTGTTTGGCGAGGTGGAAAGCCTGCACGCGATTGGATCCCGACATGAGTACAACGAGGTCGACGATTTTTCAGTGCTCTTGAAGTTCGTTAGTGGCATGCACGCAACGTTTGCGACTGCCGCGGATGCGAGCTGGTTGTTTCCGTTCGAACGCGTGGAAGTTTATTGTCATCATGCAACGCTGGTCACACGTGAAGTGGAAAGCCTCACGAGCAGCTCCAACCTCGAAGGTCACTTTACACAGCAGTCAATGAAGCAGTTACCACGCGAAGAGAAGTGGGGTTACCTGCAAGAGGATCGAGCGTTCATCGATTCGATTGTTAACAACTCACCACCGCTCGTCACTGCGCTTGATGGCCTGATGTCTGTTGAAATAGCCAATGCGGTCTACGAATCAGTGAGAACGGGCGCGCCGGTGGAAGTGCGAAACCACGCCTGATTCAAAAGTCTGTGTTAATATCGCCTCACCCGGCAAACACCCCCTCGATGTGCCCTTTAGTGCGGAGGCGTTTTTATGTCTCAAGAGGCTTCGTCACGTCGAGAAGTTCGGGCTGAACCAATCGCTCGACCGGTCGAACTGCACGCAGACCTCTATCGCGAGATCTTCGCCCACTCGAAAGAAGCCATTGCCATCATCGACCGCGACGGTTTCTACCTTCAGCAAAACGGTGCTCACTTCACGCTGCTCGGTTACGCTGACGACGATCTGAAGGGCGAAACTCCGGCCATATATCTCGGTGAAGAAACTTTTCAAAAGATCTTTAAGCATCTGGTGGAAACGGGAGATTATTCCGGCGAGAATATTTGCCGGACCAAAAGCGGTGAAGAAAGAAATATCGATCTCTCGGTATTCACGATGCGCAGCGGGCTCGGCGAGCCGCTCTGTTACGTCAGCATCAAACGCGACATCACTGCGCGCAAACGCGCCGAAGAGCGGGTGGCCCAACTGCTCGTGCGTGAACGCACTGCTCGCGCCGATGCCGAGAAAGCTAACCGGTTGAAAGACGAGTTTCTCGCGACGCTCTCGCACGAACTGCGCACGCCTTTGAATGCGGTGATCGGCTGGTCGCGAATATTGAAGGCCGGCCGCCTCGACAACGAGAGCTCTGTTCACGCCATTGAAGTGATCGAAAGAAACGCCTGGGCGCAAAAGCAGATCATCGAAGACATTCTCGACGTCTCGCGCGTCATCACCGGAAAACTTCAGCTACACCTCGGGCCAGTCAACTTGATCTCCGTCGTCAACGCCGCACTCGATGCAGTCAGACCGGCGCTGGAAGCAAAAGACATCCGTGTCGAAACGGATTATCAGGACGGGCTCAAAGTCGTTGCGGGTGACGCCGATCGTTTGCAGCAGGTTGTTTGGAACCTGTTCTCAAACGCTTCGAAGTTTACGCCGGCAGGTGGCGTTGTGGGCGTTCGTGTCAGTCAGGACGATACGTACGCGGAGATCGAGGTGAGCGACACGGGACCGGGTATCGCTGCCGAGTTTTTGCCGCACGTGTTTGAACGCTTTCGCCAAGCGGATGGCTCCACGACGCGCACGCATGGAGGACTGGGGCTCGGGCTCGCAATCGTGCGTCATTTAGTTGAGCTACACGGCGGAATGATTGCAGCAGAAAATGTCACATCGGCATCCGGAGCAGTTTTCACAGTCAAACTTCCTCTTCCAAGCACCGAGCTCAATGCTGAGAGCGTGCCGGCTCCGGCTCCAACTCCGATCAAAGCAAATGTGACGGAGGTCGATCTCAAAAACGTGCGCATTCTGGTCGTCGAGGATGAACTCGATGCACTCGATTTGATCACGATCGACCTTGCTGCACATGGCGCCGAAGTGCGTGGAGCTGCCTCTGCGGCGGAGGCTCTCACGCTGCTGCGTTCCGAGCCATTCGATCTGTTGATAAGCGATATCGGGATGTCAGATACCGACGGCTATCAATTGATCCAACAGGTGCGCAAGCACGAGGGTGACAAAGGTGAGCACATTCCGGCGATTGCCCTTACCGCCTACGCGCGTGCGCAGGATCGAATACGCGCAATTGCGGCAGGATACAACACGCACGTTGCGAAGCCCGTTGAGATACGCGAACTCGTCGCGGTGGTAAAATGCCTGACCGGAAAAATAGGATTACGTGATTAGGCAAGATTCATCATGTAAATCATGAAAATCTTGGCCAATGTCTGCGATCTGTAAATGCGTTGCTCCTGGGCCACCACTCCCCTATCAATCTCCTACCACGACGAAGAGTGGGGTGTGCCCGTCCATGACGATACGAGTCTCTTCGAGTTCCTGATCCTCGAAGGAGCACAGGCCGGTCTAAGTTGGGAGACTATTCTCAGAAAGCGTGACAACTATCGCACGGCGTTCGATGGTTTCAATCCCAACAAGGTCGCCAAGTACGATCAGCGAAAGATTGCGGCCTTGCTGAACGACGCCGGTATCATTCGCAATCAGCTCAAGATTAAATCCGCGGTAACGAATGCGATCGCTTTTTTGCAAGTCAAACGCGAGTTTGGCAGCTTCGATGACTACGTGTGGCGCTTCGTAAATGGAAAGCCGCTACGGCGAAAGCCAGGACAGCCGATCGCCGCGCGTACGGAGGTCTCTGACGCGTTGAGTAAGGATTTGATCAAGCGCGGTTTTAAGTTTGTCGGCTCAACGATCTGCTATTCGTTCATGCAGGCGGTGGGCATGGTCAACGATCACGACTTAAAATGTTTTCGTTACCGTGAAGTCGAGAGTAGTTTTCACGCAAAGACGCAAAGCCGCAAAGGTAAGGCGCAAAGTTAAAGCTAATTTTTTACTTTCCTGCCTTTGCGCCTTTGCGTGAAATCTTCTTTATGCGACTATGACGCAACCTTATTAACGGAGGTCCTCTACTTTGCGACACACAACTTCGAAATTACTGTTGATAGCCGCTCTCGTTCTTCTCTCAGTGGCGCCTGCTGCGTTCGCACAGAACGCGCCGGCTGCACTTGCTTCTCTGCCGGAAGCAGACGTCCTGATCTATATCAGCCCGCAACGCATTCTCAGTGACGCTGCGCCGCGTGTGATAACGCCGGCTGAGCTCACGAAGATGCGTGCGGCCTTCGCCGATATAAAGAAATCGATCGGGGTCGATCCGGCTGCCATCGAGTATCTGGTAATCGCAGCTCGCTTTCACAAACCGGCAGGCGATTTGAGCTTCGTTGCTCCTGATGTGATGGCTGTATTGGGCGGAGACTTTAGTGCCGATTCTCTCATGACGCTGGGCCAACTTTATCTCCAGGACAAGCTTCGCGTTGAGAAGCACGGTACGAAATCAATCTCGGTGATGAGCGTCGACCAGATCGCGGCCCAGGCCGCGAAGAATCCCGTATTCAAGCCGTATGTCGAGCTTGGCGCAGTGCCTTTGAGTGCAAACTCTTTTGCGATCGGCAACCTGCGCTATCTCAAGTCGGCTGTCGACGCTGTCGAAGGCAACGCCCGGATCAATCCAGTAGCGATTCAATCGTTGATGCGAGATCCAAATGCGCTGATTGCTGCGCAAGGCGCGCCCATCGCTGCCCTCGCAAGGAGTTTTGGTTTACTCGGCCTTGAAAACACTACTCGAGAGTCGAGTTGCACCACAGATTTAGGCAACTTCTACGCAGCCGTTACAATGGATGGAACCAATTTCAGTTTGCGGGGTGCGATGCATGCTGATAACCCCGACACAGCAAAGATTATTCACGGCCTGATTTCGGGATTGATGCAACAAGGCATCAGCGCCGTGCCTGATAAGAACGCGCAATCGATTTTGCAGTCTCTTAAAATGACGGCCAAAGAAAGCGAGATCGTTTGGGAGGCCGACATTCCGGAAAAAACAGTCGCCGACTTTATAAAAACATCCCCGGCTAAAACTGATGCGACCAAACCTTCTCCGCGGCGGCCGGTGCGGAGAAAGCGGACGAAATAGAGCACAGTCAAGGAGAAAAGCAACCAATGCGAAAGTCAATTAGCCTGGCGCTATTGCCAATTTTAGTGCTGCTCGCGGGCTCGATACTTTTTGTGACTTCTTTCGACATTGCCATTACGTCGTCAGCGCAAAATGCGAACAGTTCCACCATCACCAACAAGAACCAAAACCAGAACGACACCCGTTCGGTTACGCCCGCACCGTCGGGCGCCGGCGCGCAACAGGACTTCTCAAAGAATACGTGGGAGCTCCCGGAGGATGCCGACAAGACCAAAAACCCGACGATGCCAACCACTGAGACGATCGCCAAAGGGAAAGAGCTCTATCTCGATAGAACGAAAGGCAATTGTATCTTTTGCCACGGCGAGACTGGCTCGGGCAACGAAGCAAACCTCGCCAGGCTTCGCCGCAAACCTGCCGACATCTCGAACAAGGAACGCATGACCGCAATGACCGATGGAGAACTTTTCTGGAAGATCTCGAAAGGCATAACCGGAATCATGCCGGCCGGCGAGAAGCGCATGACCGAAGAAGAGCGCTGGCACGTGGTGAATTACATTCGGACTTTGGCAAAGGACAAATAGATCCATCCACAGATTACGCAGATTAATCTGTGTAATCTGTGGATACTAAAAGAACCGCTCCGCGTACTCGCGAATCTCTTTCAACGACGACTCCGCTAACACTCTAAACACTTTCACCTCGCAGCCCGCCGGAATCCTCGGCGCCATCAATGAATCAGTAATCACAAACGTCGCTGAACGCAATCCCTTCTCCCAACTGCGCTCACGTGCGTCGCGAAAACTCAGCGCGTCTGCATCGAGCCCTGCTGCTATCAACATCGTGCGCGCCCAGCGCAGGAACTCAGGCCAACGTGAAACGATCGCAACCAGCGACTCACGCGAGGGCCGCGTCTGTCCTCGCATCGATTCCACCACCGAAGCTGAATGCAGAATGAGCAGATCGGTCTCAGGCTTGATCCGATCTGCATGCCCTTCGAGATGTCCATACAGGACCAACGGCACAGCGCCCGCCGCACCGTCAAACTCTTCAGGACCGGTTCCACTGACTCTTACCTTCGTCGCTGTTGAGATTTCGGCAATCAGGATCTGGCGGAGCTCCGGATCGGGTTCGATTAAAAGGAAATGATCGGGCCGTTGTAACGATAGCGAGCGCTGCACGCCTGCTTGTATTTCCGCCAGCGAGTATCCGTCCTCACGAAGGTTTCGGAAAAACCGTCCGATGAGTTGATCCAGCGCGAGCCTGTTATCCAGGGGCTCGTCGTTGCGCGCTCGCACGTAAACGCCGCTTCCCTTGCGAAATTCGACCCACCCGCGTTTTGCAAGTTCGCGATACGCCGCGCTTACGGTGTTGGCGTGAATGTCGTAACGGCGCGCGAGCTCACGAGTGCTCGGCAAACGCTCTGCTACCCTCAAGTCGTTGCTGACGATTCCGAGAACGATCTGCGTCACCAACTGCTCGCGAATTGGAACTTCACTATTTTTCGAAATCCAGAGGCGCATGTCGGATTTGACCGGATTTCAAATTTGACACGACTTCAGGTTCAACGGATTATAAGCGTCAGCGATGCATTCCGCCTCATATTTATCGCTGTTGGACGGAGGCCTTCTCGAAGGCCGGGTCGAGCAACTCGAACGCTTGCTCGAACGTTGCACCGTTTGCCCGCGCGACTGCCTGAACAATCGTTTGAACAACGAGATCGCTGCCTGCTACTCCGGCCGTTTGCCTATCGTTTCTTCCTACACGGCGCATTTCGGTGAAGAGCCGCCGCTGGTTGGAACTAAGGGCGCAGGCAATGTCTTCTTCGGCAACTGTAACCTGCGTTGTGTCTATTGCCAGAACTACCAGATCTCGCAAACGCACAAAGAACAGATCAAAAATGAGGTGACTCACGAACGTTTGGCGGAGATGCTTTTAGAGCTCCAATCGCGTGGTTGCCACAACATCAATTTCGTTTCTCCCACGCACTTTGTTCCGCAGATGGCGCGGTCCATTCTACTCGCCGCGCAAAAAGGATTGCGTTTGCCGGTGGTCTACAACACCAACGCCTATGATTCGGTTGCTGTGCTGCAACTATTGGATCGTATCGTCGATATTTATCTTCCGGATCTGAAATATGCCGACGACGAGTCGGGGTATCTCTATTCGAAGGTGAGTGGCTACAAAGAGTTTTCGCGGCTCGCATTGCGTGAGATGTACCGGCAGACGGGTGATGAGCTGGTGTTTGACGAGAATGGTCTATTGAAGCGAGGTATGGTGGTGCGTCTGCTGGTGCTGCCGAATGACATTGGCAGCATTGCTGAGTCGATCGAGTGGATCAGAGATGAGTTGAGTCCGCGTGTCGCGATCTCTTTGATGGCCCAGTACTACCCGACAAACCAGGCGGAGACGAATAAGCGCTACGTTCTGCTGTCTCGCCGAATCAGAGAAACGGAATGGTTAAAAGCTACTGCCGCGCTCGAAGAGTTAGGGATGACGGAGGGTTGGATGCAGGAGTTTGACGGCGCTGCTTATTACTACCGCCCTGACTTCAACGACGCCGCGACTCCATTCAAAGACATCCGGGACTTTGAAGCACAGCTGAACGCGGATTAACGCAAATCTGATCCGCGTTCATCTGTGGCCTCATATCTAACCGCGGGACTGCCGGCCGGATAAAACACACCTAACAATCGCAACTCTCCCTCGCCCGTGTTCTCAACACAATGTAACTGGCGTTTCGGAAGATAAATGCATGAGCCCGCGGCGATCGGAGTGTTTGTCTCACCGGCCCACATTCGTCCTTCTCCACGCAGGATGAAAAGCACTTCTTCATACTCGTGAAAATGATCCGGCGCGCGGCCCGGAGGAATCGATCCGACAAACTGGGTCACTTGTTCACTGCCAACCTCATCGTCAACCAAGACTCGATACCAGCGATCAGCCGTCGGCAATGCCCTGCGATCTGACAGTTTCACCACAGGAGAAACTCCGCTGTGCACCGGTTGCTCCAGCCGAGGCGTAGGTGTAAATCCCTCCTCGGGACATTGGCAGCTAACAAAGCGCGCGACGTGCGGCCCAGGGTTTTCAACGATGAGTGTTTGTCCTGGACGCAGGTAAACGCCGGTCTGTGGACCAACTTCGTAAGCGCTGGCGTCCATCGCAATCGTGCAAGCACCTTCCAAAACATAAAGCACCTCGTCACATTCTCGATTGCGCAGCTCCGGTGATGAGCCTGGTCCAAACTCCAAAATTCGTAACGAGATTGCTTCAGCGCCGTTAGCCTTGCCGATTTGATTCCGGATTTTCAGTGAGCCGGAGACGTGCGGAGTGCCTTCATGCATCGTCGAGACCCGGCACCCGCCTTCCAAGACTACCGCCATCGCCGAAGCTCCTAAGACTTGCTCGTATTCAAATGATGGGTCGTGTGTTCAGTTATTGAACTGACCTGAGCTTTGGTGGCAGGCGCGAGCTCGTTCGTCAGGTTTGTCGGAGCCACTTCGTAAGGAGGTCTATTCACGCCTGAGTCGAGCGCCTTTTGCGACAAAGCATCGTAAGCATCGCCGGGAAGTTTCTTACGGGGAACAGTAAACAACATTCCGTTGATAATCATCCCCAGTCCAACAAGGAAAGTTATGAGTGGCGGCGTGATGAAAGGGAAGACGTCGATCTTATCCATTGCCATCAGAAACGTGACGATGGTCGCGCCCAATCCGATCGCAGCGGTGATCACGCCAGCGCGAATCCTGCGCAAACGCTTCTCTTCCGGCGACTCCAGAAACTTTTCAAACGGCGGCAAGATGTCTTCCGCAACTTTCTCGAGTTCTTTCGCCGTCTTCATTTGCCGGATCTTGTCGGCAACGGCCATCCCGATATGTTCTCGCGCCGATATGGCTGACTGCGTGATCGCGTCGGGGTTCTCCAGCGAGTTGCGAACGATGCGCAAATCCGTGCCGCAGGCGCGACAGAATTGACTCAGCTGTCGTTCTTCAGAACCGCAGGACGGGCAGTACATGATGGGGATTATACGGCAGAAGGGGTCGGAAGTTCCGCCTGAATCAGAGGCCGCCGCTAACGGACGGCAGAATCGTGATCTCGCTATTCTCGGGCAGTTGCGTATCCAGCAGTTCTTTGCGGCGTATGTTTTCGTCGTCGAGAAAGATATTGACATGCCTGCGGATCTCGCCGCGTTCGGTCAATACACGATCGCGCACGCCGGGATACATCTGCCACAGCTCCGCCAGCGCCTGACCAACAGTTGCGGGCGAAGTCTCGAGCGTGATGACACTCCGCCCGGCAGTGAAATCAGTTAGAAACCCCGAGATGTTTATCGTCGTCATCTTCGAATGAGGTTCAGAGTTCAAGCTTTAGCTTGTCTCCCAAAGAAGCAGCCTAAAGGCTGAACTCTGAACTAGAGGTAGCTCACTTCACCAGCGAAGTCTTCACACAAACGATCGGCGGCAGACCTTCGGCAATCGTCTGCCACGACTCACCGGCATCGCTTGAACCAAACAACTTGCCGTTGCGTGTACCGAAGTAAAGCCCCGTCGGCTGCAAGCTATCCGCCGACATGCCATCACGCAGAATCGTCTCAAACGCGTTTTCCTGTGGTAGACCATTTGTCAGCGGTTCCCACGACTCGCCGGCATTGCTCGTGCGATACACGCGCAGCTTCGCTTCCGGCGTACAGCGAAACTCATCCGACTCCAACGGAATGATGAACACTGAATTCGGATCATGCGGATCGATCTCGAGTGCAAAACCAAAATCAGAAGGCACATTGTTCGCGATGTCGGTCCATGAATCGGCGCCGTCGTCGCTGCGATAAAGTCCCCAGTGGTTTTGCAGGAACAAGCGTGACGGATTAGAGGGATGGCTGACGATCTTGTGCACGCACTGACCAAACTCCGGATACTGTTGGTCCGGCGGAAGAAACTGCGCGCGCACTCCAACGTTACGCGCATTCCAGGTCTCTCCTCCATCGTCGGTGCGATAAACCCCGCCAGTGGAGATCGCGATGTGCATTCGCTGTTTATTGCTCGGGTCAGGCAATATCGTGTGCAAACATAGACCACCCCCGCCGGGTTGCCACTGCGGCCGATGTGGATGATCGAAGAGTCCATTCACGAGCGACCAACTCTCGCCCGCATCGTCGGATCGAAACAGCGCCGCTGGCTCAACTCCGCAGAAGAGCGTGTCTTGCTCGTCGGCGTGACCTTCTTCAATTTGCCAGATCTGTTTTAGCTCTGTATCCGCGCTTTCGGGAAACTTGATGTTGTAAGCCTCCGGCTCAGTCCAATCGCGGCCGAGATTTTCAGACGAGCTCAGATAGGAGCCCCAATGCGGGCTGTTGACCGCGGCCCAGACGCGTTTTTTTCGCTGACGCTGATCGTGAATGAGTGCATAAATCGCGCGGCCGGGAAAGTAGGGACCTCCGACAGTCCAATTTTTGCGTACCTCGTTCGAACTCAGCAGAAATGCGCCCTTCATCGTTCCGACAAGCAGAACTACATCACCTGACTTTGCATCTACATGGTTGATCTCTGGCATCGAAGACTCCGAATTGAAAGGAATACGCGGATTATAGCTGCGGTCCTGCGAAATGCGAATTCCCTCCCCCGCATGCTAAGATCCGCCAGGATCTCGCAGAGGTAATGTCCATGAAAAACTTATTTGCATTAGCCCTGACACTCGCACTGTTTTGCTTTTCGGAGTGGCCCGCCCTGGCTCAGGACCAGCCGGCCCAGCAACCCGCGACTGAAGAGCAGGAAAAGCAGAAGGCTGAAAGGGAAAAGAACGCTTACCGTCTGCTGGATCAGGTGATTGATGAAGCACAATCGCTCCGGCTCGCAGAGAACCGTGTGCGGGTCCAGATAAATGCTGCCGACATGCTTTGGGATCAGAATCAGGGACGCGCGCGCTCGCTATTTTCCATGGCTGCGGAGGGAGTCGCGGAACTAGGCCGGAACCAGTCTCAGCAACCAACTCGAACTCGTGAGTTTCAGCCGGATGGCCCTCCGCGCCCACCGAACCTTCGCTCTTTTCAGTTGCGGCAGGACCTGGTATTAGCTGCCGCTCGTCACGATGCCGCGCTTGCTTACCAGTTGCTCGCAGCCACGAAACCTCCACCGTCAACGCAGAACGTTGCCGATCAGCGTGGTCCGCGTGCGCAATTCACCTCGGAAGAGAATCTCGAACAGACGCTGCTTGGCCGGATCGCCGCCCTCGATCCAAAACTCGCGGCTCAGAACGCTGAACAGATGATGGACAAGGGCCAGTTTCCCAGAACACTTCCTGAAGTGATCAATCAACTCCGAACCCAGGATTCCGAAGCTGCTGACAAACTTGCCGACAAGACTGTAAAACGAATTCAAGCGACAAACCTTTTAACTAATAACGAAGCAGGAGCTTTGGCCCAGTCGCTTCTAGCACCTGGACCACGTCCACCTGCCACTGAAGGCGCAGCCACTAAACAACAAGGCCGAGCGCCTGCACTCTCACAATCTGCTTACGTGGATCTCCTGTCGAGCGTGGTTGATGCCGCACTTAAAGTCACGCCATCTGCGCAAAATAATCAGCGGGCAGCAGCCAATCCGCGCCCGCGCGCAGTGGGTCCTGGAGCCCCAACCGCAGCTCGGCAACCACCGACCGAGGCACAGATTGAACAGAACAATACGCGTCGTTTGCTGATGGGCTTGCAGGTCGCGCTGCCTATCATCGATCAGCACCTGCCGGCAAAGGCCGCACTGGTGCGGCAAAAGATGTCGGAGATGGGTATGTCAAACATCTCTCCGATGAACATCGCGCAAACTTTCGGCGCGCTCCAGGGAAATCCGACTGCCGATGCGCTGGTCCAGGCTGCCGCCGTTGCGCCGCAGCAAATGAAGGCGCGGCTCTATCAACAGGCGGCTTACAAAGCGTTGGAAGAAGGCGACACTGAACGCGCGCGCCAGATTGCTACGAACCATTTGCAAAACAATGCTCGGGACGCGGTCATGAAACGGATCGATTTTCGAGAAATGGCCAAGAAAGCCGAAACCGCTCAGTTCGAAGAAGTACGACAAGCGGTAGCGCGGCTGCAAACAGATAACGAAAAGATCGATTTCTTGATACGGGTGGCAAACGATAGTCAAAAGAGTAATCCGAAACTGGCGCTACAGTTGTTGGAAGAAGCAAAGCAGATGACGACTCGCCGTGCGTCCAGTTACGAACATTTTGAGCAGCAGCTAAAAGTCGCACACGCGTTTGCCACGGTCGATCCCGCACGGAGTTTTGAAGTGTTGGATCCGGGCATTAGTCAACTCAACGAGTTGCTCTCAGCCGCAGCGGTGTTGAATGGTTTCGAAATCAATATGTTTCGCGACGGAGAGATGGCAATTCAGGGTGGCAACGGATTGACTTCCACAATCAATCGATATGGGCAGGAACTGGCGGTGCTTGCCCGCAGCGATTTCGAACGTGCGGACATGTTGGCCGGACGATTTCAATTTGCCGAGTCGAGAATCATGACTCGCCTGGCAATCGTGCAGGGACTGCTTGGGATCCGGCCCGGCGGCGGAACACGAATGAATGTTATGGGAAACGTTGGTGAGACTTTCATCATTAGAAATTGACAGGATGCCAGTAAGGTAGATGCATGAGGAAAGAGATCAAGGGGGAGAAACCAGAAATTCCGCCAACCACACCGTATGATCCCAGTGATCCAGATCAGGCTCCGGCGCCAATTCCGTTACCACCCGACACAGGTTCGCAACCCAAAGCTCCAATTCGCGAACCCGACCAGCCTCCGCCGATCACAGAACCCTCTACGCCTGAACCGACCAGGCTTCTTCAGTAAACCTGAGTAGAGGAGTCTTTGCTTGCTGGAATATCTACGTTTTCTGCTCTTCGCTAGTACTACGACTACCATTTTGCGATTCTTTCGCAGGATGGGATTTTTCGGTCTGTTCCTCTTGAGCGCGCTTGATTCTTCGTTCCTCGTGCTTCCCTTTGGAAACGATCTGCTGCTGGTCGCGCTCATCAGCTCCGATCGCGACAGCCCGATTTGGATCGGTTACGTGATTGTGTCGGCGATCGGCTCGGTGGTCGGCGTGTTTGTAATTGACTTGATAATGCGCAAGACCGGGGAAAAGGGATTGGAGCGTTTTCTCAGCCCGAAGAAGATCGAAAAGCTGAAAGCCAAGATGGAAAACAAAGCCGGGGTGAGCGTGTTCCTGGCCACTCTCATACCGCCGCCATTCCCGTTCACGCCCGCCGTCATGACTGCTTCTGCCTTGCAGTGTCCCAAAGGAAAACTGCTCGGTGCTGTTTTTGTGGGACGGCTGCTGCGGTTTGGTATTGTGGCGGTGCTGGCGCTCTACTTTGGCCGGCAGGTGATTGCTTTTGTAAACTCCGACGTCGTTACTTATGTTGTTTACGCACTAATCGCGATCGCGATCATCGGAAGCACTTTGTCGTTGTTACGCTGGTTTAAGAAGAATAAGACAGATAAAACAGAAGACTAACTGGAAAATTTTTATATTGTCCTGTGCCGGTTTGTGGCCATTCGGTTCGCAATTCGAAATCCCTCCGTGTAGAATCCCCAGTCAAAAAAAACCTCCTGAAAGGAACCCGCAGGCATGCCAGAGAAACGGGGCGTACAAGCCACGGAAGAAGTCAAAGCAGAATGGTCTACCGCATACAAGTTTTACCTCAGAGCACCCGGCGATCGGTTTGATAAGAAAAAAGATCGGACCGCGCGCATCGACTACGTAGCCCAGGAAATGAAGCTGACTAGAAAACAAGCCAAACGCCGCATCAGAAACTACGAAGCGTGGCAACGAAACATCAAGAAAGGTCTCGTTCGCCCGTAGCCACAAAGGAGCACAAAAGGCACAAAATTATTCTTTGTGCTTTTTGTGCCTTTTTGTGGCAAAAAGATGACTCGTCAGGAGGTTAACGGTGAGCTTCATTTGTCAGCGCCGCCAGTTCTGGCTAGGCGTATTTTTTCTTCTCAGTGTGGGACTAGCGCTTATGTCGTGTACTGATGATCCAAACTTAGCTTCAACCGCCGGTTCCGGCAGCAAAGGGGAGGCTGAAAAATTCCTCGAGGAGGCCGAGACGCGTTTGCTGGAATTGAACATCAAGGCGCAACGCGCTGAGTGGGTAAAAAGCACCTTCATCACTGACGATACCGAAGCTATCGCCGCTGGGGCCAACGAAAATTTGATTGCGGCAACAACCGAGCTCGCCGAACGCGCACGAAAATACGAGAACCTTGACCTCTCGCCTGAGGCCAAACGCAAACTCAAACTACTGAAGCTTTCGCTCACTTTGCCGGCGCCGAAAGATCCGGCAGAGCGCACTGAAATCACAAAGCTGACTGCCGCGATGGAAGGTGATTACGGCAAGGGCAAGTACTGCCCCGAAGGGGACAAGGGAAAATGTCTGAAACTGCCTGAGATCGAAGAGATCATCGGTACGAGCCGCGATCCCGAAGAGTTAAAGAGAATGTGGTTAGGCTGGCATCAGATCGCCGTTCCGATTCGCAAAGACTACGTGCGCTTTGTTGAGCTCAGCAACAAGGGCGCGAAAGAGATGGGCTTCAAAGACACGGGTGCAATGTGGCGTTCGAAGTACGACATGGAGCCGGACGCCTTCGCCGCCGAGATGGAGCGTTTGTGGCAACAAGTCAAACCTCTTTACGACTCGCTTTACACTTACACGCGACGCAAATTGTCTGAGAAGTATGGCAAGGAAGTGGTTGCCGAAGACAAACCAATCCCCGCGCACCTGCTCGGAAATATGTGGGCGCAAGGGTGGGCCAACATCTATCCGCTGCTTGCTCCTGCCAATGCGGATCGCGGTTACGATCTCACGCAGATTTTGAAGTCGCGTAACACAGATGAGAAACAGATGGTGCGCTATGGTGAAGCGTTCTTCACTTCGCTCGGCTTCGAACCACTGCCGCCGACATTCTGGGAGCGCTCGTTGTTCAAACAACCAGCAGATCGGGAAGTCGTCTGTCACGCCAGCGCCTGGGACATCGATTACGAAAAAGATGTGCGACTGAAGCAGTGTGTCCAGATCAACGAAGAAGAGTTTTCCGTCGTACATCACGAGTTGGGCCACAACTATTATCAGATGGCTTACGCCGATAAACCTTTTCTCTTCCGCGACAGCGCAAATGATGCCTTTCACGAAGCTATCGGCGACACCGTTGCACTATCAGTGACGCCGCCATACCTGAAACAGCTTGGTTTCATCGACAAGGTGCCGGATCCGAGTGCGGATATCGGGTTCCTGCTGAATCGCGCACTCGACAAAATCGCTTTTTTGCCATTTGGTTATCTGGTGGACCAATGGCGTTGGAAGGTTTTCTCGGGCGAGGTTGGACCAAACGATTACAACAAGGCGTGGTGGGACTTGCGCGAGAAATATCAGGGAGTGGCCCCACCGGTGCCGCGCAGTGAACAGGACTTCGATCCGGGTGCGAAGTATCACGTGCCTGCAAACACGCCTTACGCCCGGTACTTCCTCGCGGCGATTCTACAATTTCAGTTTCACCGCGCGCTGTGTCGCGAAGCGGGCTTCAGTGGCCCACTCTACCAGTGTTCGATTTATGGAAATAAGAAGGCTGGAGAGAAACTGAAAGCGATGCTGGCGATGGGTCTAAGCGAGCCCTGGCCCGCGGCGCTGAAGGCGATGACCGGCGAAGAGAAGATGGACGCGACGGCGATTATCGATTACTTCGCACCACTCAAGTCGTGGCTCGATGAGCAGAATGGAAAGAGATCTGAATAGGTCCTATAGGACGTATAGGACCTATTAAGAATTACCGCGCTACGGGTGAAATGCTCCGGTCGCGGACTACGTAATGTGGAGTGTGGAGTTCAGTGACGACCTCCGCCGTTTGAAACTTGCGGAGGACATCGGGCGGCCACACGCGATGCGATTTGCCCTCGCGGACGGTCGCGTTGTTAACGCGCATGAACTCGGCAGTCGAGGGCACCGACGTTCGAGGATTCACGAGTAAATATTTAAGATAGCGGCGTTTCCTTAACGGAAACTCCAGGGCGAGGGTTTGATTCTTTTGGGCTAACACTTTCATTGGCACCTTTGTTGAACTTGGAATAACGCCTGTCCAATCTAAGGCAGTGCCAATCGCCTCCGGATTCCAGGGTTGCGGTTAAAATAATTGAGGGGCGCCCAAACCGGACGCCCCTCTTTTCTTTAGTGTTTTACCTCTTAGTTCCGCCGCCAGCGGTCGTCCCAACGTCCTCTACGGTTATAACCGTAGCGCTGGAAGCCCTCGCGATAGCCCTGTTCAAACGCATTACGGAAGATCTGCTTGTATTGTCCCTTGTTACCGAAGTCGTTGTCGTATCCTTCGGTTGCGTTCCTCCAGTAACGTGAACGTTGCGGGTTGTAGCTCTGACCACGCTGTGCGTCAGCGGCACCCACGCTCATTCCGTAACTGTAGCCGCGTTCCCGGGCTATTTGCAGACCCTGCCTGCGTTCAAATCTGTCTTCACGACGTTCCCACCGATCATCTCGGCGATCGTCGCGGCGATCACGCCGGTAGCGATCATTGTCTCGCCACTGGGCCTGAGCAGTGGAACTGGCAACTGTTATGACTCCAAACAGCAGGAAGAAAGCCAGGAGATATCCACCAATTTTTTTACTCGAGTAAGCTAGTTTCATTTGTGCTAAACCTCCCTTGTGCGGATGTTTGGCAACTAGCATGCCTCAAGAGTTAAGTGACTTATTTTGCGTGGAATTATCGAAAATTCATACGATTTCGTGCGGTGTTTCACGCAAAGACGCAAAGGGTGCAAGGCGCAAAGAAGATTTTTGGCTCCTCTTTGCGCTTTGCACCCTTTGCGCCTTTGCGCGAGAAAATTACGCCGGCCGCTGTAAATATGATCGAAGCTCAGGTCGTGTCGCTTTGCGCATCAACGCAGCCTTGGCTTTCCACTCCATCGCGCGGCTTAGTTCGATAAGGAAACGAGTCTCACCGGATTCGAACGCTGCGATAGGTAGGCCGTCCTGATAAAGAATTCTGTTGCTCGTGTGCGCTGTTATGCGACTGCCCGGAAGGATGATGCCGGCGAGGTTCAAAGGATCAGCAGCACTCACTGAAATCAAACTCTCTTGCGCGCCCGAGCGACGAATTGAACGCAACATGCCGATCGCATCGGGCAGAGCAAACTGTTCACCCGAAATGCCTCCAACAAAACGGCCGCCGCGAATATCGCCGCGCGCCTCCAATCGATGATAGACGCGCAACAGGACTCGCCAGGGCAATGCCATTCCTTCGCGCTCCAACAGACGTTTGAAAACCACACCGTAGCGTTTGAGAAGCCGCCACGCCACCTCTTCAGTCAACGCCGGATCGGTGGAGGTTTGAGTTGTGATGTTGCGCTGCAGGATGGACCAGCGACCGGCGCTTGCCATGTCGTAAACCGGCTGGCGATGTTTGCGTCGCGAAGCTGCCTGCGTCTTCCGGCTTCCCGGTGTCAACAACGCCCGCAATCCGGCGAAGCTGTCGGAAACAACGATTCCATTCGCAACCAGGTCAGCCAGTGCTTCCTCGACCTGGCTGCGCAATAACTTCGTGTTGTCAACAATGTCAGTAAAGAACGACGCTCCGCGTAAGGTTAGATATTCGTAGACCAACTGCGTTGTTGTTGAAAACTCGGAGATCGTCAGCGGCGCCGGCTGCGGAAACACAGAGCTCCAGAGGGCAAAATTCTTCCGGCGCAAGAGGGCGATCGGAGTATTTCGTACAGGACCCGAACCGCGACTTCGTTCGCCGCTTTCCACGGAGCGTGATAAAGGAGTCAGACGCGCCCAAACCACTTCACCCGACAAACACAATGCATCGAGCCAGGTTGGATCGTATTCAACCATTCGCGCCGGCAGGAGCTCGCCTTCCCACGCTGCCGCCGGGGCTTCAACACCCTCTAACTGCTCGATGATCGCTCGTAGGCTTTCCGGCCCTTCCACTTGATGATCGGGCGCGACTTTTTGCCAGGCAAGAAGGAACCGCATGAAGTCAGTGGTTGCAACCGGCTCAATCTCCTGTCGCAGCCGGTTCAACGTGTAGCTATGAATTCGCGCGAGCAGGCGGCGCGCGCTCCACTCGGTTTGCGTTCCGCCGGGCGTGAACTGGCCACGAATCACAAAGCCTTCGGCTTCGAGTTTTAGCAAAGCAGTTTCGATCTCGAGCTTGGTCAGGCCTGACGATTCAATTAACTGCGTGACTGTAACTGGTCCCAATCCCTCGAGACGTCCACGAATAATCTCGACCAGCGCATCTTCAGAGCTCCAGGCCATTCGTGAGACGCTTTCCGGCGCGAAGATGGGAGGCTCTAAATTCGCGGTTGGATAGACCACGTTGATCTGCGGCAAGCGCTCAGCGGCAACCCACAACCGCTTTCCTGTTTCAATGCTCAACACTGCCGCGCGTCGATCGGCATTCAACTCAGCAAAGAACTCTCGCCAACCCGCTCCTTCTTCTTCAGTCAGGAAACCAAGTTCAACTAACGCATCGTGAAGCTCGTCTGCATTGCGCGGTTCGGGCCAAACTTCCTCGCGCACACGATCGATCGCGGCCTGATCGAGCTTGCCCATGTCACTGGCTGTCTGAGGATCGAGCCAACGTCTTTGAAATACCGCGCGCGTGCGGCGTTCTTCCAGCGGCGCATCGTCGAGGTATGCATAAGGCCGCGCGTTGAGTATTTCCTGTGACAGAGGCGAGGCCTCGATGACGTCGCGCGCAAAAAGGTTCTTCTCGTTTCGCTCAATCGACGTCAATAAACGCTCGAGACCGTCAACATCCATCGCCTCTTCCAAACAGTCTTTCACCGTTTGTTCGACGAGCGGATGCGAGGGAATCTCGCGCTCTCCGGAAGGTAGGTTTTCAGCACATGCAACCTGATCCGGGAAAAGCGCCGTGAGCAGATCCTCCGCGTCCATTCGCTGCAACTGGGGCGGGATCTTCCTCCCACCACGACGCCGCAACACGGCCAGCGAACGCGTCACGTTCCAGCGCCAGCGAATGTTCCACATCGGCGCGTCCAGCAAAGCCTGACACAAGAGCTGTCGCACAGTTTTCGAGTTCAGATAATGGAACACTTCGTCGAGCGGAAAGCTGTGCGTTGGTCCGAGTGAAAGCACGATGGCATCTTCAGTCGCCGCCGCCTGCAATTCGAAGTTGAACTTGCGGCAGAACCGTTTCCGCAGGGCGAGACCCCAGGCGCGGTTCAAGCGACTTCCGAAAGGTGCGTGCAGAACAAGCTGCATGCTGCCGCTATCGTCAAAAAACCTCTCGAGCACGAGGTTTTCCTGTGATGGCATAATGCCGAGGACGATCTTTGCTCCAGCGAGATACTCGACGATCTGCTCGGCGGCTGAACGCGAAATGCCCACTTCGTTCGTGAGCCAATCGTGCGCAGGTTCAAGATTAACTTTGGAGTTTAGAGAAGCCTCCTCACGGTCGATCTCAGTCGTGGTCTGGTCGCGCTGTGTGATTTCAACTCGAGCCGCAACTTCTTCTCGCAAACGCGAAACAGATACCGATAGCTCGTGCGTTCGCGCCGGTGCTTCACCCAACCAGAACGGGATCGATGGCGGCTGACCGTGCGCATCTTCGACGCGCACCTTCCCCTGCTCCACTCGCAACACCCGCCACGAAGTGTTTCCGAGTTGGAAGATATCGCCCTGCAAACTCTCGATCGCAAAGTCTTCGTTCACCGACCCGATAACAAGCTCGCTCGGCTCGAGCACTACTGCGTAGTCCGCAGTATCCGGTATCGCGCCGCCCGAAGTGATCGCAGCCAATCGCGCGCCTCTTCGCCCACGCAGCCGCTGGTTAACGGCGTCGTGGTGCAGGTAAGTAGACCGGCGGCCTCGCTTCGTCGTGAAACCTTCCGCGAGCATGCGCACGATGGCGTCAAACTGCTCGCGCTCCAGATTGCGGTAAGGATATGCGTCGCGAATCATTCCGAAGAGGCCATCTTCGCTCCACTCCTCAGCCGCGACGGACGCCACCACTTGCTGGGCCAGAATATCGAGAGGCCGCTCCGGTATCTCCAAACGATCGAGTTCGCCACGACGAACTGCGTTGACGATTGCCGCACATTCAACCAACTCGTCGCGAGAGAGTGGAAAGATCCTGCCTTTCGGAAAACCCTCGACGGTGTGGTTCGAGCGACCGACACGTTGAAGAAAACTGGCAATGGAACGAGTTGAACCAAGCTGGCAGACGAGGTTTACGTCGCCGATATCTATTCCGAGCTCGAGCGAAGCAGTCGCGACGAGCGCACTTAATTCGCCCGCTTTCAGTCGCTGTTCCGCGACTAAACGCTGTTCACGAGCGAGACTGCCGTGGTGTGCGGCAATGTTCTCGTCACCGATACGCTCGCCCAGATGTCGCGCCACACGCTCCGCCAGTCGTCGCGTGTTCACAAAAACGAGAGTCGTGTGGTGCTGGCGAATCAGTTGGGCCAGTCGATCGTAGACTTCGTCCCAAACTTCTCCGGACATTACGGCTTGTAAAGGCGACTCCGGCAGCTCGATCGCGAGATCGAGTTTTCTTGCGTGGCCGCTGTCGATGATGGCGCAGTCAGGAGTGTTGTTGGTGTCGATGTTTCTCGTGCCTACCAGAAATCTCGCCACCTCTTCGATCGGTCGCTGAGTGGCTGAGAGTCCGATACGAATCAGCGAAGAATTGCCGATTGCGTTTGAGTGTTGGCGGGCGAGTTGTTCGAGACGTTCGATCGAAAGGGCGACGTGCGAGCCGCGCTTGTCACCCACCACGGCGTGAATCTCGTCCAGAATCAGCGTTCGCGCCGTTTCCAGCATGCGGCGGCCGCCTTCGCTGGTCAGCAAGATGTAGAGCGACTCTGGAGTGGTGACGACGATGTGCGGCGGGCGCTTCGTCATCGCCGTGCGTTCGGCAGCGGGTGTGTCGCCCGTGCGCACCAGGGTCCGAATGTTAACTTCCGGCAATCCGAGGGCTTTTAGTTCGGTTTGAATACCCTCGAGTGGTACCTGGAGATTGCGTTGCACATCGTTGCTGAGCGCTTTCAACGGCGAGACGTAGATAACGTGTGTGGAGTCGTCGAGTTTTCCTTCAACGCCGAGGCGCACCAGGTCGTCAATGGCCGAGAGAAATGCAGCGAGAGTTTTGCCGGATCCGGTTGGCGCCGCGATCAGTGTGTGACGTTGTTTCTTGATCTCGGGCCAGGCTTGTAATTGTGGCTCGGTGGGCGCGGGAAAGCTCCGGGCAAACCAGCGCGCTAGTGCTGGATGGAAAATTTCCAGGTTCATAAGGGAGAAGTATTATACTCGCGGACCAGTGGCTTGCATAGTTGAATCACGAGCCCAGGCATGAAACGCTTCTCTGCGCTAACTCAGCGTTCCTCTGCATCTCTGCGGTTGGTGGTTGGGTAACCGCAGAGACGCAGAGAGACGCAGAGTTTGCGCAGAGAAGAACTCATTCGAACTGTTTCCTGAATTGTTCGAACTGTTCCTTCAGTATCTGGATGTCTGCAGCCAGCGCGTCGACCTTCTGCTCCAATCGTTCAACCTGTTCGGAACCACTGCGTCGTGGAATGCGCTCGGTTTCAACTGCCAGCGCTTCGACGTCTATCTCACCCGAAAGCAGGTGCGCGAACCGGCCTTCCTTTTGACCCGGCTGACGTGGCAACCGTGCCACCAGCGGCTCAGGCTCGCGCGAGATGAGTCCATTCAGAGTTTCCTCAACTTCTTCCAAGCTGGAAAACTCGTGCAGTCGTGAGGCGCTGCCACGCAATTCTCCAAGCGTCTGTGTTCCACGCAACATCAGCACGCACATCAACGCGGTCTCCGCGTGATTCAAGTGCATCACTTCGGGCATCACGTGCTTGTACTTCGGCACACGGCTCGTGCTGCCGTAAAACACGTAGGTGAGATTCTTCTCGCGCAGGCTTTCGAGCGCGTCGGCCACCTGGTTTTCGGAATATGAAGTGACCGGATGCCGGTTGTTCTTCTGATTGCACGCAAGCGTCAGCGCGTTCAGCGTGAGCGGATAGTATTCGGGTGTAGTCACCTGCTTTTCGATCAACGCTCCCAACACACGCGTCTCGATATCTGTCAGCATTACTGGTCTTCTTCAGCGGTTGAGCGTTGCCCCTCTCGACGCGGTTCAGCACGACCTACGCTGAGGTTGTCGAAGTTCAATGCCGCATTGAACAACAGGAAAAACTCGCCCTGTGTCTGGTGCCGCCACATCGGATTGGTCGCAAACATCACCACGTGCCCGCGACCCACCGGCACGTTGACGATCGCTGGTCGATTCGCAAGCTCATTCGCGCCGGCAAGCATGCCGCTGATGAGAAGGTTCTTTTCATCAGACGCAAAACGCAGTACAACGCGTGGCCGCAACTGCGGCGGCACGAAGAACGGACTCTCGCGTTGGTCCTGATCCGAATCCGCCCGGTTCGCGGGATCAGCAGGTCTTGGCTGCGGCATTGCCTGAATAATATCCGGATCATTGACGCCACCGCGTCCTGAAGCGCGCGACGTGCCGGCGGCACCTGCTTGCCCGCCGCCGCCGCCGCCTCCTCCGCCACCACCGAAACCACCGGCGCCTGCGGCTACTTGAAACAGCGGCGCCTGGCTGAAGTAGATCGGCAGACCAGCATCGTAGCCGTAAGAAATCGGGCTCTTCCTATCAGAGAACGTCGCGTTATAAATCGAACCACGGGCCTGAAGCTTGTCTGCGGGTTGAATGGAAACACCTGTGGTAATGCCATAGTCGATCGGTATCTGAGAGACGCTGTTGCCTATGGTGATGAACAAGCCACCTTCTTCAATAAACTTCTGAAGGTTAGCTACACCCGTGACTGTCATTCCGCCACGTATGTCGTCCGTTTGATCGGGTGATTTGGCAAAGTTTGGCGTGAGAGCGGATGCTTTCCACGGAATCGGATCCCCGCGTCTCGGAATACCGTTGACGATTGTCTGGGCGGAGCCACCGACAGGCGGAAAGATCAATACGTCAAACTTCTCGCGCAGATTCGGCGTGTTGCGAATGACGTGATCGGAGATGTACGTGTAGGGTATTTGCAGCCGATCAAACTCGATCCGGTACCAGCCTTCGTTTTGCGTGTTGGTCCAAGTGTGAACAATCGCGATGCGCGGCACGGCCAGATCGTGAGTTTTCACCTCCGGCAGTTTGTTGACGCCAAACGCTTTTAGACCCAGCTCGGTTACAGCCGACTCTAACCTGGTGCGCAGGTCCTGCGGGTTGCCGTCCTTCTTCAAGATGAATGAGCCGGTATTGAATTGCTGGTCACCGATCTTGAACGAATCTTCGGCGGCGCTCATCTTCACGTCTTTCAACCTGAAACGAAGCGTCGCAAGCGTGTTGTCAGTGTTGTGATTGATGACGTACGCGACTGGTGAAGCAGGCCCGGTAAGTTGGCCCGTGACTTTTGCGTCAGCAGTTAACAGTGTGGCAGGCGCGTCGAGAACGCTCTTGTCGACTACGCGAACGGTCTTAACGTTTCGCATGGGCCCCATCGTCCAGCCCGTATCATCGTAGGGTGACGGATCGTTGACGTTGTAATACTGCGTATCGAGCAGCATGTCAGCCATGCGCGAATACGGTTGGTCCATTCTGACGATGTAGGAACCGGCAGGATATTTCTGGTCCTTCACGCTGAATTCTTTCGTCGCGCGGTGTACCTCGACGCCCTGCATCCGCAGGAGATTCACCATGTCGGCGGCTTCAACCGGACGCGGTGTGTCACCCGGAATGATGTAGGCGGCCGGCCCCTCATTCGAAGCCTTCGCGATGGAACGCTTGCTCTTCAGATAGAAGTTATTTAGAAAACGCTCCTTCTCCTTGGCGACGAAATTCATGGCGAAGAGGAGCGCCGACTGTTGCATGTTGACGTTGTTGCGCAGGGACCACTTGACACGCGGAAACGGTGGATTCGGGCGATACCAAACGCGCGACGTCTGATTTGCGCCGAGCGTTCGGTCGCGAGTGTCGGCGCCGCCATTGCCAAACGTCTCGTAAAAACGCCCGATCGAGTTGTGTCCGGTGGCGATGTAGAGCATGTAATTCGGCGCCCAACCATCGTAGAAACCGTGTGTCCAAACGCCCGGAACGCCGCGCTTCGTCATCTCCTCGATCTCGTGATAAGCGAGTAACTGAAACTCGTCGATCGCGAGAGGATCGAGCCAGGCGTTGTACGGACCAGTGCCGGTCATCGTGTAGAGATAAGGCACTGACTCGTGCAGATCGTGAAGCACGGTCGGGTGATACTCGAGAAACGTCCGCATCTGGTTGCGCGTGAGTGCGAGCGCCAATCCCAGGCTATCGCGATTATTGTCGTGTGCGACGTACTTGCCCCAGTAAAGCAGTGAAGGCGCCGGTTTACCCGGATTCGCCTTGCGATAGTTATAGAGATCGACCATTCGATCGCGGCCGTCAACTTCTAGCGTCGGAGTGATCATCACGATCATGTTCTTGCGAATATCTTCGATGAAGGGCGAGTCTTCGACCGCGAGGCGATAGGCCATCTCCATCAACATTTCCGGCGAACCGGTTTCAGGAGAATGTATCGCTCCTGAGGCCCAGTAGAACGGCTTCCCTTCGGCCACGAGCGCGTGCGCTTCGGTCTCGCTAATCTTCCTCGGGTCTGCAAGCTTTGCGGTTATCTCTTTGTAGCGATCGAGTTTGGTGAGATTCGCCTCGTCGCTCACCAGCACGAGCATTTGCTCGCGTCCCTCTTCACTCTTTTCCGGTGCGATAAGCACGCGCACACGCGGCGACGCTGCTGCGAGCTCGCGGAAGTAACGGTGAAGATCTTTTGTGTACGTGAGTTTGTTTGGTGTCCCGATGACATATCCCAGGACCTTCTCTGGCGACGGCACTTTGTCAGACAGTGGCAGGTGATCGACGAGCTCAGTCATGAAGTACTTTTCGGTCGTATACTCGGCGATCCTCGCGCCGTAAGCCGTGTCGAGCGGATTCTTTGGTGTGGTGTACTTCGGATTTATAGCCGCGGCTTTGGTGGCGCTCGACGTTGGAGTGGTGCGTGTCGATTCGGCGCTGCTGCGCGCTTCGGTTTGCGCGAGAACCGGAATACTCGTGAACACCGCTAAAATAAAGCTGGGGAACAGTCTTCGGAGTCTTAGGGACATGATGTTCTCCTTAATCAGGCAGGCCGGATCTGTGAAATCTGTGTAATCTGCGGATTACAAATCTTGCGCGCAACGAAATCCCGAAATCATCCAGCGCTCGTGGGCGTGAAAAAAGTTTCGGTATGTCGCTCTGATATGCAACTGCGGCGTGGCAAACGAGCCGCCACGCAAAACTTTCTGATTGACGAACCACTTGTCGTTGTATTCATCAAACTCGGATTTGAATCCCGGATAAGGCACGTAATCGGACGTAGTCCAT
The DNA here is from genome assembly GCA_963826255.1 of uncultured Acidobacteriota bacterium. GTDB lineage: Bacteria > Acidobacteriota > Blastocatellia > Pyrinomonadales > Pyrinomonadaceae > PSRF01. Next base: position 301,252 of record CAWGWK010000002.1, on the reverse strand, counting down.
TCCCACACGTCGCCTATCATCTGCTGGCAGCCGTACGCGCTCGCGCCATCCGGAAAAGCGCCGATGGGGGCAACCGACCACAAGCCGTTCTCGAAAAGGTTTGTATTGCCGCTGCCGGGACTGGTGTCGCCCCAGGGAAATGCATTTCTGATTTTGCGGCGCGCATCATAACACGCCGCCTTCTCCCATTCGCCTTCCGCCGGCAGCCGTTTGCCGGCCCACTTCGCGAACGCTGAGGCTTCGAAGTAACTGACGTGGGAAACAGGTTCGTCTTTCCTGTTCGCGGCTGGATGAACACCGGAAAAGTCTCGAATCATCCATTCGTCGTCATGCAGTTCCCAGTACAGCGGCGCGCGCCACTGCTCGCGGTTGACGGTCTCCCAACCTTCGGAAAACCACCAACGAAAGTTTTGATAACCGCCGTCGTGAATGAATTCGAGAAACTCTCCGTTGCTGACGAGGGCTTTGTCGATGGCGTAGTCTTGCAGAAACACTTGATGAGGGGGCTTCTCATTATCGAAAGCAAACTCCTCGCGCGTCTGTTCGCCTAGCAAGAAGAGTCCACCTTCGACTTCAGCCATCCCATCCACCTTAATTGACGGCGCCGGCAAGGGTTTCATCGGCGCCTCAAACTGATCGCACAGAAGATGCTTGATGTCATAAACGAGCAACTCCTGATGCTGCATTTCATGCTCGAGACCCAGCCTCACCAGCGACCGTACTGTTTCGGCGTTCGGTAAGCTGTCAAGCGATTGCAAAAGTGAGAGTACCTGCTCGTCGATGTGATTGCGGTAAGCAATCGTCTCTTTGACGGTCGGACGCGACTTTGTTCCACGCTTCGGACGCTCGATTCGCTCGCCGAATCCTTCGTAATAAGAGTTGAAGTAAAAAAGATAATCCTCGGAATAGACACGATAACCGGGCTTGTGTGCTCGCAGGACTGTTTCGAAAAACCAGGAGGTGTGGCCGATGTGCCAACGAGGAGGACTCATGAAGTCAGCCGTTTGGATGACATAGTCCTCAATTTCGAGCGGCGCAACGATCTGCATCGTGCGTGCCCGGACTTGGGTGTAGAGGTCCGCGATCGAAACGGTCTCCTGCCCGGTAAACTCGCGTATTGTTGAAGCCATGATTTTGATTGGAGCAATAATACTCCACAGATTACGCAGATTACACTTGACTGAAGCTAAATCTGTGGATTCGTCACAACGATTGAGCGGGGGCCAGGGGGATGAACGCGACCGATTATCTCTGCTTTCGGATAGTTTTTACGAAGGGCATCAAGGAGAGACGCAGCCTTATCTTCAACGATGGCGATCAGCATCCCACCGGCAGTTTGCGGGTCGAACAGTAGCTTAACGAGGTTTTGATCAACCGAATCGCCAATCTCGATATCCGCGCCCACATATTCGCGATTTGTCTTGTCAGCACCGGTTAGCATTCCTGCCGAGGCCAGTTCAAGAGCGCCTTGCAACAGCGGAACCGCGTTGGCGTCGATCTCGATAGTGACCTTGCTCGCGCGTGCCATCTCCCATGCATGACCCAAGAGCGCGAAACCCGTCACGTCCGTGGCGCCCTTCACGCCAAACTCGCGCATCGCTTCGGCGGCATACTTGCCCGCAGTTAGCATCGTTTCCACTGAAGCGGCGACAACGTGTTCTTCCGCGCGCGCTTTCTTGATTCCTGTGGAAATCACTCCTGTGCCTATCGGTTTGGTAAGAATCAGAACGTCGCCCGCGCGAGCGCCGGAATTGGTCGCAACTTTGTTTGGATCGATTACGCCTGTGACTGAGTATCCAAACATGATCTGCTCGTTGTTGACGCTGTGACCGCCGATTAACGTGACGCCATACTTATTTATCGTCTCAAGGCCTCCGCGCATGATCTCGCTCAGGATCGTCGGATCGACGCCCTTCTTCGGAAAACATGTGATTGCCATGGCAGTGATGGGTGTTCCTGCCATCGCCCACACGTCGTTGATGGAGTTGAGGGCTGCGATACGTCCGTAGTCGTACGGGTCGTCAACGATTGGGGTAAAGAAGTCCAGCGTCTGCACCAACGCGAGGTCGTCGCGAAGGCGGTATACTCCCGCGTCATCGGCCGTGTCAAAGCCGACAATCAGGTTTGGGTCAACAGGTTGTTTAGGTAGCCCGCTCAAAACTTGAGCGAGTAAGCTCGGGCTAAGCTTCGCCGCTCAACCAGAACACGAAACCATCTCAGTCAGACGCATCGTCATCACCTCCTTTCCATCTTATTAATCATGTAAATCCTGTAAAATGCTGAACCATGCATAGGTGTCGCAGGAGGTTTTCGACTATGAGGTTTCCGCTTCTGCTCGTCAAGCCGGCACTGAGCATCCCGTTTATTTTTACGACTTTGACCACGACTGACTAATTAAGGAGTTACTTGCCAAAACGAATTATCCGCGTTGGACCCGCCGGCTGGTCATACAAAGACTGGGAAGGGGTGGTCTATCCGCAAAAACCCGGCAAGTCGTTCGATCCGCTCGAATACCTCTCCCAGTTCTTCAACACCATCGAAATCAACAGCAGTTTCTACCGGCCGCCTACACCTTCCACAACTAAATCGTGGTCAAATCGTGTCGCCGCAAATAAAGAGTTTTCCTTTACGGCCAAGCTGCACCGTGTATTCACACACGAACGCGGCAAAGCGACAGCCGAGGATGAAAAGGCGTATCGCGAAGGCATGGACGTGCTTGCCAAAGCGAACAAGCTCGGCTCGCTGCTACTCCAGTTTCCCTGGTCGTTCAAAAACACCGCCGATGAGCGCATCTACCTCGCCAAACTTCTAGAACAGTTTTCTGATTATCCACTGGTTGTCGAAGTGCGGCATACGTCCTGGAACAACGAGGAAGTTTATGAATGGCTGGAAGAACGTGGAGTTGGAGTTTGTAATATCGACCAGCCGGTGTTTGCAAAGTCGATTCGCCCGGCGGCAGTAACGACCTCGCCGGTCGGCTACGTGCGGCTTCATGGAAGGAATTATCAAAACTGGTTTCGCGACAAAGCGCCGCGTGATGAGCGTTACAACTACCTGTATTCGCTCGATCAGCTGGAGCCATGGATTGTCCGAATCAAGGAAGTGGCGAAACAGACCCGCGAAACGTATGTGATTACCAATAATCACTTTCGCGGCCAAGCGGTGGTTAATGCAGTGGAGATCAAAGCAGCTTTGACCGAGGAATCAGTTCCGGCGCCAGAACCGCTGTTTAAGGTTTATCCCCGGCTGAGCGAATCAGCGTCGCCGGAGATCCCAACCAAGTCCCCTACATTATTCGACTGAATGTTACGACCATTTTTACAGGATTTACACGATTGTTTAGGATTATTGCTTGAATCTATTTCCTGCCGTTACGTTTACGCCCTTTGTTACTTCCCATCGCGACGATCACATCAAACTCATCCCTGGTCAACGACATAACTGAAAGCTGAGATTGACGAATGAGAGGAAGTTGACTAAGCCGCTTATCGTAACGAATCGCTGCCAACTGGACCGAACTCGCTAGGGGCTTCACTGGTTTCAGATCGACTGCAACCCATTGCGGATCGTCAGCAGTTGGATCAGGATAGGCGCCTTTTACGACCTCAGCCAAACCCACAACTTCCTTTCCTTTACCGGAGTGGTAGAAGAGAACCTTGTCTCCCGGCTTCATAGCGCGCAGATTATTTCTTGCCTGGTAGTTTCGCACTCCGGACCAGTCAGTGCTGCCGTCCCGTACGAAGTCGTCCCATGAGTACGTTTCAGGTTCCTGCTTTACCATCCAATAGCTGTGCTTGTTCTTCGTTGCAGCTTTCATGAATGTGACCGTAATCTTCTACAATTGGACCTTAGACCATCTTGAGACGGAGACGAAACATGATCAAAGAGGGATCCACTGCACCTGCATTTAACACCAAAGATGCCAACGGCGAAACTGTTAGCTTAAAGGACCTTCGCGGGCAGAAGGTCGTGCTCTATTTCTATCCCAAAGACGACACGCCTGGTTGCACAAAAGAAGCCTGCTCTTTTCGCGATGCTTTTTCCCAGTTTAAAAAGAAAGGTATCACCGTGTTGGGTGTTTCTCCAGACAGCGAACCGTCTCACAAAAAGTTTGAGACGAAGTACAAACTCCCGTTCACTCTGTTGGCCGACACGGATCGCTCGATCGCGGAGGCTTACGGCGCTTGGGGAGAGAAGAAGTTCATGGGACGAACATATATGGGCGTCCATCGAACCACCTTTTTGATCGATGAGAAAGGGAAGATCAAAAAGATCTTCGAGAAGGTGAAGCCTGAGGATCACGCCAGTGAGGTCCTTGAGGCTTTCGCTGATTGACCCAGGTGATTTCAGATTTTCCGATTGCCAATTGCCGGTTGCAGAGATCGGCAATTGACCAATCGGAAATAGTCAGAGGCTAGGCTGCCACCCAGCCTCCAATTTTCTCGGGTTCACCTTCAGGGTTTCTTCCAGGCATCAATCCGTGCAAACAACTGAACGAACTTGGCACGTCGCGTTTCCGCTCGGGTAAACGAGGACCATCGTCCAAAATGACCTCTGCGGAATCGTTCAGGAAATATAAGCGTGTATTGTCCACGATCTGCGTTCTGATTTCGTGAGTCCAAAGCAGAAGGTTCGCCAGCGCGTCGCCTATCTCATCTTTTCCGAGTTTTGTTTCCTGAGCAATCTCACGCTGTGTTCGTGAGCCTCGCCGGATAGCGTCGCGTACGCGCTCCACCGGAGACAACTTGCTCATCGCTTTCGATGGGTATTGACTGGATGAGTCGGCAGAAAGGAGTTCAGCAATATCAACCTGCTGCGCGATATATCTCTTGCGCGCAGATTTGTATTCCTTTAAAGCGCGACGGCTTTGTGTGACTTTATGACGAATGCAACTCTTGCAATACAGGTTGCGTCCGTCTTTGCGCGCGCGACAAATTCCAAACTCAGATACCGGCAAATCATTCGAGCAAATAGGACAATGTTTTATTTCGGGAGACAACTGTATCTCGGTCATTTTCCGCACTCCACCAGGCATTAAAATTCTTGCTGTAATGTGTATTCGGGCAACACTACACCTTGCTCCGGCAGTTACTGCGTCCGGGCAAAGACGTTTATTTTTGAGTTATTTTTTGGCGAAGATCCCATCGGGGCGACGCCTAGATTGCCTTGCGCAACTGCCGCACGAGTCACGCCCCACACTTCCCTGCAGTTCATTACGTTGAAGGCTTCCGGGCAATTGCGAGAAGAAAATGAGAGCTTAGTAAACCTTCAAACGATCAATAACAGGGCCGCTGATCAAAACTGTAAATTGGCAATCAATGTCAGCGAGGGAATCGCATTATAGTGATCGACATTATTTTTGCAACTTCTTTTTCGGATTTGTTTCAGAAGGAAATCAGCGACGAAATTTTGCCGATCGATCGTTACTTCAACACGTCTTCTTCTAAGCGCAAACAACTCCATTACGAGAGGATACGTGATCGCATCATGAACATGATGAGGTTCGCTTTTGTGTCTGAATTGTCAAAGAGTACGGTGAGAGACATTCGATTTTCTTTAGAAAATTCGACTGCTTCATAAAACTCCAAAAAGCGTTCGCCGTATGTTTGACCCAAGTAGTTCGTACTTGTTTTCAGTGGTCCTACAATTAGTAGACGAAGGCTAAGTTGTTGGGCCACTTGTCGAATATGTCACTGAGAGTTGCATGGGAATAACGGTTAACACGTTCATGCGACAAGCTTTTTGGGCGCGCCGCTCACGTGTGCAAAATGTTCTAAGTGTGCGCTTGTAACAGCTTTGTAAAATTTAAGCCCATGATTTCCACAAAGATTTCCTCAGGCTCTGTGGAAAACATTGATGAGGGCGCACATGCAAAAATTTTCATTTACGAGTCGCTCGATCTTTTAAGCGATAGACAAACTTGAGTCCGGACCACGTCTCATCGATTGCGCAGATCTTTACGTCCACCAGACCTGCGTCAAGACCGATTCTCTGTACACATTCAAATGAAAGATCAGTCGCTACTCCTGAGCTCTTCTTCGGCCAAGCGACCCAGATCATGCCATTCGTCGCAAGGTTTTCAGCAAGCTTAGCGAAGTCTCGAGTAAGCGCGAGCTTCGATAAGACAAAGAAAAGAATGATGTCGATCGATTTTGTCGGACGCTTTACGAACTCGATGTTGTCCGGCAGTTCTCCTAACTCGGATTGAAAGTCTTTCGGTGCATTGATTAATGCGATGCGAGAGCCTTCCTTGACACCAAGTTTCTGTGCTAAAGGCGTTGAAGAGTATCCAGCCATGTTTCACCAAAGTCCAAGAAGTTTCCACCACGTGAAACCTACTAAACTCCAGACAGTGATAGTCACCAGAGATGTAATCAGTCCAAGCATCCACCAGGTTCGTTGGGTCGTATAGCCGGCGCCAAAGTAAATCGGCGCAGGCGTTGTTCCATAATGAGTGAGTGAAGCACCAAGATTAGAAAAGTAAGCCAAAGAAAGCACTGCCAGATACGATGGAGTTCCGGCCGCGAGTATCACAATCAGAAAGGGCACATACATTGCCGTCACGTGAGCAGTGATACTGGCAAAAACGTAGTGAGCATAGAAATAGATCAACAGCAGTGATGCAAGAGCCAGCCACCATTTCCACCCCGTCGTTAAACTGGCTGATGCTTCTGCGAATCTTTTGGTTATGCCGGTCTGGCCCAACGCTTCGGCCATTCGAATCAATCCGCCATACCAGATGAATACACTCCACGCCGATCTTTCACTAATAAGATCCTCCCAATCCAGGACCCCGCTAATAAGCAGTACACTTATTCCGATAAGAGCAACGGCAGCATAGTCAATCCCGTGGAGCTTGCTTGTCATCCACAGAATCGCCACCAGGCCGAACACAAGTAACATCAACCATTCAGACGGTTTCATGCGGCCCATTGCCTTTAATTGGTTTGAAGCAAGCTCACTGGCGGCAGGTGTGTGTTTGATTTCCGGGGGAAAGACTCGATACAGGAGCCAGGGCACGAGTAAAAGGCTCAACAGCGCCGGCACGATTGCAGCGATGGCCCAACGCGCGTATGTGATCTCAATTCCTGTTACTTGCTGCGCGAACCGGGCAATGATTGGATTCGAGGCCTGACCCGTCAGAAACATCGCACAAACGATGACGTTACACTGGTAAACGCTGGCCATGAGGAAGGCTCCCAGGCGACCGGCTGTCGGTCCTGGTCTGGATTCATAGGCTTCAGCCAGGCTCTTCGCGATGGGAAAGATTATTCCGCCGGAGCGTGCGCCAGTGGAGGGAATTACAGTGGCGAGCACCATCTCAGTCGAGCCAAGGGCATAACTGAGTCCGAGGGAATGCCGGCCGATGGCTTTGATAAACAGAAACGCGATACGGCGTCCGAGGCCGGTCTTGATCATTCCTCGTGAAATGAAAAAAGCAGCCAGGACCAACCACACGACCGGATCGGCGTAGCCCGTGAGGGCCTCGTTGATCGTCAGAACCCTGAAGACCGGCAGCGCTGTAACTCCCAGCAACACGACGGCGGCGCCAGGAATTGGACGAACGATAGATCCGGTGATCGTCGCGGCAAAAATTGCCAGTAAACGCCAGGATTGAGGGGTAATGCCGGCCGGAACCGGAATCAGCAAAATAGCAGCAGCAACAAAGAGCACAATTCCCCACCGCAGGAGTCTGCTGCGAAATCCAATCTTATCGGCGGGTTCGTTTTCGGATGTTTCGGCGGGCAGCGATAATGGTTGTTCCACACGATCGTCCTTTATTGGGCGACAGAACAGCTTCGGGATACTATTCCCTTAGACACTACTTACTCAAGAGTTTTAATCGTTCGAATCCGATTGAGACGCGGGCACGTAAGTATTTGGCGAACCCGACGACAAATAGAGGGATTCTAAAAGCAAGATTCAAATGGCGGAAAAGTCAGAAAAGATTACGGATAAGCAGCTTTATTTAAACCGGCGGCTCTTTATGCATGCGGCGGTTCTGGCTGGAACTGCGACTGCGAGCACGTTGCTTTATCGCCGCCTGAATCCGCCTCCAGCGGAACGAGTTGAGGGCGACAAGCTCGCGGGCGTCGGTAAGGCGCCAAAAGAGGAGGCGCTCAAAGAGGGCTACGCAGTAAACGATACGTTGACGCCGTTAGAGGCCGTTACCAATTACAACAACTTCTACGAGTTTGATACTTCGAAGAGCGGAGTCGCTTATGCAGCGAAGGATTTTGTTACCAGGCCGTGGGCGGTTTCAGTTGAGGGTTTAGTAAACAAGCCGAGGATTTTTGATCTTGATGAGTTATTGAAGTTTCCGCTCGAGGAACGCGTTTACCGCTTGCGCTGCGTTGAAGGTTGGTCGATGGTAATCCCCTGGATTGGATTTCCGCTTCACAAGTTGTTGGAGAAGGTCGAGCCGACAGCTAGGGCCCGTTACGTAGCGTTTCAAACTCTTCTCGATCCACAGCGAATGCCTAATCAGCGCACTGGCATACTCGACTGGCCGTATGTCGAAGGACTTCGTCTCGATGAAGCTATGCATCCGCTGACTATCATGGCGACAGGAATGTATGGCGAGACATTGCCGCCGCAGGACGGAGCGCCGATCAGGCTCGTCGTGCCGTGGAAATACGGCTTCAAGAGTATCAAATCTGTAGTGAAGATAACGCTTACGGCCGATGAGCCGCCAACAACCTGGAATTTACAGGCGCCGGATGAATATGGTTTTTACTCGAATGTGAATCCAAACGTGCCGCACCCTCGTTGGAGCCAGGCGACTGAACGAAGAATCGGTGAATACGGACGCCGCGACACCCTGTTATTTAATGGTTACGCTGAGCAAGTGGCCCATCTTTACCAGGGGATGGATTTGGTGAAGAACTTCTAAGCACATGACTTTCCCTAAACTCGTAGTCTTCGTAAACTCTCTCGTGCCCCTCGTGTTGCTGTTGTGGGATCTCTACTATAAACGGGTTGGTCCAAATCCTCTCGAGTTCGCCACGAGGACCACAGGAATGCTGACGCTCGTGTTTCTCGCCTTGACTGTTGCCGTCACACCACTACGGAAGATCTTCGGCATAAACTCTTTGGTGAAACTCCGGCGAATGCTCGGACTGTTTGCGTTCTTCTATGGCTCGTTGCATTTGCTCACTTACATTTGGTTCGATCGGCTCTTCAATCTAGTAAGCGTCGGTCAGGACGTGGTGAGGCGTCCGTTTATTCTCGCGGGCATGACAGCATTTGTGCTGATGGTTCCGCTGGCGATCACCTCAACCAATAAGATGGTGAAGCGGCTTGGAGGAAAGTGCTGGGCAAAACTGCACCGTCTGGTTTACTTAGCAGCAATTGCAGGCGTGGTCCACTTCTGGATGCTCGTAAAGTCTGACACACGCTTACCGTTGACATTCGGCTTTATCCTGCTGTTCCTACTCGGATATCGACTCTTCGTGAAGTACGCGCCTCCTCAACAGCCCTCGACCGGTCCAGGTCTTTTTCCACGCGAGTAGTATTCGTAGTCACGTTGGCGGCCTTCGTTTAGAATGGCTTCGTATGATTTGAAGTCAACGCGAACCATGTCAAACGAGCGCAGAACCAGCAAGCGAAAGAGGGTCCTTCTCGAAGCGAAGTGGGAGAGTATGTCGCGCCGGCACGAAGCTCGAGTTGACGACGTTAGCCTCGGCGGTTGCTTTGTAAACACCTACGGAAGAGTCGAGCTCCAGGAAGATGTAAATCTGGAGATACAACTCCCTTCAGGCGAATGGTTGTCGCTGCGGGGGAAAGTGGCGTCTTATCAACCTGGAGTCGGGTTTGGAATGTCATTTAGCTCGCTGAGCAAGAACGAAGCTGATGCTTTGAAAGAACTGATGTTAACGGCGAAAGAGCATACGAGCTAGCGTTTGCGCCGACGCTTCTCATCATAAAAGACAATACTGAAGGCCAGAACGAAACCGGCGGCAGCGGCGAGTAAAAAAAAGATCATCGCCAGTCCGGGATAGCCAAAGATTCGGAACGATGTCTCAACGCGCATCAGCAGTGCGGCACCAACGATAAGGGCAGCGACGACGAGCCCAAGCGTGATGCGATTGGCTACCTTCTGCAGCCCTTCCAGCACAACCTTCTCATCGATCGCGTCAACCTTAAAACTTAGTTCGTTGTTTCCTACAGCGTCGAGGATTCTGTTGATGCGAGTGGGAAATTTTTCAGCAAACTCTTTTAGGTCAACTACACCGGATAGCAAGTTACTTGGAGCAACACTTTTGATGATGTTCTGTTGCAGTATCTCATTGGCCCGTTCGCGAATGATGATATTGGGGTTGAAGTGTTCATCGAGCGTGTAGACCACCCGGTCCAGGTTCATCAAGGCCTTCGCGAACATTGTGAATTCGGGAGGCAAACGGAACCAGCAGTCAGCAGCAATTCTCGTTATTTCTAACGTCACCTTGCCTGCATTCGCGCGGCTCAAAACGGCGTCAGCATTGTCAGCTACAAGATCTGTGATTCGCCGTTCGAAAGAGGACCGATCAAAACCCTCCTTCGCCTCACCCATTTTGATTGCGGCTTGAGCTGCGGTCTCACCTCTTCCCTCACTGATCGCGAGCAGAAGTCTCAACAGGTTGTCCTGAAAACTACGCGTTATTCGGCCCACCATGCCCAGATCGAGCAACGCAATGCGATCGTCGTCGGTAAGAAAAACGTTTCCGGGATGAGGATCGGCATGGAATATACCATCGACAAGAAACTGTTTGAGATAAGCGCTAAACAACTCTTCGGCGAGTAAGCTTCCGTCAATCTCGAGAAGCCGCAGCGGATTGAGCGCCGTGATCTTCTTTCCCGAGATGTATTCCATCGTCAAAATGCGCGTAGTCGTAAAGTCTTCGATTGGTTCAGGAATGACTATATCTTCAAACTGGGCGAGGTTCTGACCGATGGTACTTAGATTATTCGCTTCGATCGTGAAGTCGAGCTCGCGCAAAAGACTTTTGCGCAGGTTGACAAGCATGTTTTCAAACTCGTAACGCTTGCCGAGTTCGGTATGCTCGTCTAAAAAATGCCCGATCTCTCCCAGGGCCTCAAGGTCGCCAACGATGAGGTCCCGAATATCCGGTCGCTGAATTTTTACGACGACGGCTCTGCCGTCGCGCATGTAAGCTCGATGCACCTGGGCCAGTGATGCCGCCGCGAGTGGAACAGGATCAAAGTCTGCGAAGGCTTTCGACAATCTGACGCCGAGTTCGCCCGAAACGATTCGTTCAACCTCTTCGTAAGGGAACGGCTCGATCTGGTCCTGCAGTCTTTCGAGCGCCTCGAGGTAAGGGCCAGGTAACAGGTCGGCGCGTGTGGATAGTAACTGTCCCAACTTGATGAAAGTTGGGCCAAGCCTTTCGAGGTCTTTGGCCAGATCTTCGGCAGAAGCGGTCTGCGATTCGGCCGCGATTTCATCAGGCAGGACACTGCCTTCGAGTCCGGCCGCACTGATCAGATCAGAACGTCCATACCTGATCAGCAGCATGGCGACATCTTTGTAACGCTTGAGTCGCTCGGGTTTTAAGGAAACCACCATTTTAGAATGCCTTCACCTCGTAGCGGTCCAACAAAACTGCGAAGTATTTAGTTTGAGACTTTGTCGCATCAGCAACGGAAGTTTAACGTAAGAATCATACGGTATCTGGGCTGGTCCAGGGTAATTATCATTGCGGCGAAGTAACTTTTACCGGATTGGCTGCTGTGCGATCGATCGCTTCGCGCAACCCTTCTGCGCTCAAAGTTCTAAGTTGTATCCCATTTATGAAGATCGTTGGCGTGCTTTCGATACCGTACATCTCTCCGTCTTCGATGTCTTTTTTCACCTCGGTTGCGTACACGCCGCGGTCCAATGCCGCGTCAAAACGGGCGCGGTCCAATCCGATTTCAGTAGCATATTTCTTCAACGATGGGACATCGAGAGCCTTTTGCTTCTTGAAGAGTAAAGCAATGTATTCGAAGTACTTTCCCTGCGCGTGAGCAGCGTTAGCAGCTTCCGCAGCTTTGCGCGCGAACTCGTGCTGGCTGAGCGGGAAATCGCGGACGACAAACCTGACCTTATTGACATAGGATTTTAAGACCTCATCCAGCACGGGATGCATTGCGGCACACGCTGGACATTGAAAATCAGTGAACTCAACGATGGTTACCGGAGCATTGACATCACCTCGCGACGGATCATCATCGACACTGATGTTTTGGACCAGTGGAGTGGGCTCAGTTATGAACCACTGTATGTTGGCGCTTTTACGGAGTTGCGTTGACAGTTCTTGCTCGAGACGCTGTCTCGATTCATTCTGCAGGTAGGTCGCTATTTGATTGCGTACACTGTTCAGATCTCCGGCGATGCGGGCCTTGTTCTCTGTATAAAATTTAGCAATCTCTTCTTCAGTTGGTTTACGAACTTTATCGCTAATCTCAGTCCGGATTATTTCTTCTGGTCCAACCTGACGACGTTTTGCTTCCTCCAACAGCAACATGTCGTCGACTAACTGATCCGCCCGTTTCTTCGCCACTTCGTAAGCCTCCAGCTTCATCTTGTAGATTATGGGCTTCAGCCTTTCGAGGAGAGCATCTGCTTTCAGTGGTTGGCCGGCGACTGTGGCCACGACAGAATTATTGTTGAGAGCCGGCGAATTTACACCAACTCCCATGACAACTGGATTAGTTTTCCGGAGGCGGCTCACGAGCTCGTCGGCAAGCTGGTTCTCGGCTTCGTCGTGAAGGTAAGCCGTAACCTGTTGATTGGCGACGGCCGGATCCACACCTTCAAATTGTGATCGATTTTCATCAATGAATTTCTTGATGTGTGCGGGAGTAATTGCGGGCACACGACTACTTACCTCGAGCTCATACAAACGATTTGTATCGATACGACGCTTTTTCGCTTCGATTTGAAGCAGCATGGTATCGATTTGAAGGTCCAACACACTCTTCCGCGCCGCCGCGATTTTATCTTCGAGGCGCTCGAGTTCCTGGCGAAGCGCAGGCTCAAGATCCGCCGTAGTGAAGGTTTGCCGGTTCACGGCTACGAGCGAAATGGGTCCGACTGGTCGTTGGGCAGGCTGAGTCGCTGCGGGTGGTTGAGCGGGAGGTTGCGGTTGAGTCGTTGCAGCTTCCGGTTTGCGGTTAGTCGTGCCTCTCCGTTTTGCAGTTTGCGCGAGAACGGGAGGCGACATGGATAGCATTAATAATAGCGTGGTTATTTTGGCCTTCATTGGTCGAATGATAGGAGAAGGATCCTTAGAGCACAAATAACATTGGCGCTGCTTTTTTGAAAAACAGCGCCACGAGATGCCCCAATGCGGACTTGGCGATCAATGATTACGAATGATGCTGCGTCGGCGGCGTTTTACAGGCGTTCGAATGGACAGAAGATCGCTGTGACGGCCGTTGAGAATGAAAGCCAGCCCTTGGTGGGTTACGCCAAGGAGACGGGCCGCTCGCGTAACACTGCCTCCCGACTCTTCAAGCGCGCGACGGATGAGGTTTCCTTCGTAGCGAAGTACCTCAGCGTCCAGAGAGAAGCCGGAAGCCATCGATGCGGATTCTTTAGTTGCTGCGTCAGTATCAGCTAGTGAAACAGAGAGAACACGGCGTGCACATTCGCCCAAGCGACTTTTGATGCTCCGATTTTGCGAATTCGACAGAAGCGTTTCAGCAGTGCGGTAGTAATTTTGGAGCGCGTCAGCTGATAAGTAATCGCTCAATTCTTCGATCGCGGTAACCGCAGCAATTCCGCCGCGGTCGGGATTGCCCGCATTCTGAGCGATCTCGACTGCTTGATCCAAAGTCGTTCTAGCTATGTGAGTTTGCTTGAGTCGGGCAAGAGCTTTGCCGTGAGTGGTGAGTGCCTCGGCTAAGATCCCCTGTTCACCACCTCGCCTTAATGCCTGAACCGCAAGTCGAGCAACTCTCTCGGCCCGCTCGTAGTTACCTTCAAGAAGAAACGCCTGTGCACGGCTGTCTTCAGCACCTGCAGCACCCCCATGATCCCCGACGCTCAAGTGCAACGCCCGAGCGCGCCTTAAGTGCTCCTGAGCCTCGGCAAATCTGCCTATAGTCGCAAATAGAAAGCCGACGTTGTTTTCAACACGCGCTTGAAATCGCCTGTGTCCAGCTTGCTCAAAGTGGTAACTCGCAGCTGCATACTCAACCAATGCTAGGTCAATATACTCCTCTCGATTTTCTGAGGTACCCAAACTTCTAAGCACGGCAGCCTGTGTATTGTGAAACTTACCTTTGAGGGCATCATTTGTGCTCAAACGAAAAAGCGGCGCCGTGTCCGTACAAATCCTTAACGCATCGTGATCCCTAGTCGCTGCTCTCTCAACAATCGCGCTATTCAAAAGCGCCCTGAGTCTCTGCTCACTTCGTGTTTCGCACAAGCTCTCAACAACGAGCCGCAAGGTAACTCGTGCCTCATCGAGTGCGCCTTCGCGCCAGTAACAGATTGCCAAGTCAACTCTGGCCTCTGCCACTTTTTCGAACAGTCCTAAGCTCTCAAAGAGCGCTGCGCTTTCACTAATGAAATCTTTAGCAACCTCTTGAGCACCTGAAATCTGCTTTGCACTTCCAAGCCAACCTGTCAAGGTTCCGCTTCTAAGGAGCAACTCGGCCTTCACATTCTCTTCTAAGTCTCCTGTTTCTGGTCGATTAGGTAACCCCTTCCAAAAAGGGCGCAAGGTCTCTGCAGCCTGTTCAAACTCGCCCGCCTCCTCCAAATTCTTCGCAAACTCACACAAGGGCAGAACATTATTTATGGCCGCAGAGTCAACCAGGTTTTCATAAACAAACGTATGCAAATCCATATTAGATCTCCACTTTAACGGAATCGGCAAGGAACCTTGCAAGCCTTTCGATTGACGGATATTATCATATTCAACCAATTTCTACTTGGTTGCACACCGGCCTCACGGGCTTTGATACAAACATTCTAGAGGAGAAGATCAATGAAACTTGTCAAAAACTTCGTATTTGCCGTGCTCCTTGTGTCTGCCATCGCAGTCAACACATCTGCCGGAGAACAGGATACCCCTGGCTACGCACCTCCACCTCCGCCAAATGCAATGAGCACTTCTGATGAAGAAATTACTATTTCCAACCTCGAGCAACAGACGGGAGGCGTCATGGCTGAAACCTCAGACTACCTGTTTCTCGAGGCGTTGGCAGCCCTTTTATCAGTGTACTGAGAAGCGCAAACCAGCTTAAGCACTTCAGCATACGCCCGTGGCGTAGCGTCGCTGCGTGTGGTGTTGTGTGTCCAGGCTCACCGATTACGTTGAAAAGCTACTTGGGAGGCGGTGACGCGCTGCATCGTACCCCCATCCGGCCTCTGTGGCAATAGGAACTTTAACCTATTTGAACTACCGAAGCCGATTGGGATTCAGCTGCCGCCCCCCTATTCAGCGTCTCTTGCTCGGACCATTCTCCTCCCGTTGGCTGTTCTCGGTGCCTTCAACCAGCCTTCGTACCGTGTCGAGCGTATCGATATCGGTCGTGGTTTTGTCCGGCCTTAAGCGCAATATTCTTGGAAACCGAAGAGCATAACCGCTCTTGTGACGCTTGGATGGTTGAACTCTGTCAAACGTCACCTCAATCACGATGGTGGGCTCCACAATTCTGACCCGACCATGGCCAAATTCCTGGAGAGTGTGGTTTTTGAACCACTCAGTTAATTCCGTTAACTCTCGATCGGTTAAACCCGAATATGCCTTCCCGATATTTAGGAGCTCATCGTCCAGGTCAGACCGACGCACCGCGAAAGTATAATCCGAAAGCAGGTTCCTTCGTTTTCCATGACCTACTTCCACGGCCGTAACTGCAACATCCAGAGTCGCAATCGCTCGTTTTAACTTCAGCCAATCCCGCCCTCGGCGCCCGGGCTTGTAAGGCGAGCTTGGGCTCTTGATCATCAAGCCTTCGTTACCACGAGCGCGAGCAAGGTCAAACTCTTCATCAAGGATCGCAGCGTCCTTGAGCAGTTTGCCCTGAGACATGCGCAACGGTCCGCGGCCAGGGACCAACTGGTCCAGTAGATGTCGGCGTTCGCTCAAGGGTTGGTCGATCAGGACCTTTCCCCGAGCGTACAGCAGATCATAAGCCACCAACACCACCGGCACAGCCTTGAGTAATTGACTACCCACCTTTTTCCGGCCCAATCTTTTTTGCAATTCACTGAAGGGAAGAATCACTTCATCGTTGGCCGGAACTATCTCTCCATCGATGATCACATCAGTCGACAGCAACCGAAGCGGCTCAATCAACTCCGGAAATCGATGAGTAATTTCATCCATGGTCCTGGAGTAAATCGCAACTCTTCCGTTCTCCACATGAGCCTGGGCCCGAATGCCATCAAACTTATCTTCAATTAAAAACTCTTCCGGCATGGTCCGGGCTACATCAGTCAGATCGGCAGCGGGTGTGGCCAGCATGAACTTTATCGGATGAAAGAGTCTCATGTTGACGTTACGAAGATCACCCACTCTTGCGCGCGTGGCCGTTTCACCGATATCGCCCAACAACATGTTTGCGTAGGCAACATCCGCTAACGACTGACCGAACACTCGAGCAATTGCATCTTCCACGAGACCTTCTCTTAGACCAATGCGCAGGTCGCCGGCGAGCAGCTTCACGAGGTATTTGGCTTCAAGCGGCGTTGCTCTGTGCAAGACAGCGGCAAGCAATGCGGTTTTGTTCTTTATGCCGCGAGTTTCACTCAAGCGTGTAATCAGCGACTCCGCCTCTGCAAGTGTCACCGTGGGTTGAAAAGAACGTTTCGCCTCCCTGATAATCTCCGCAGCCACTTCGCCCGGATCTCCCAAACGAACGTAACGCGGATAAAGATCCTCGGAGCTAAATCCGGTCGCCTCACTAAGTGCAGCACTGATGATGCTGCCACCCACGTTTGTGGTACGAGCATCGGTTGAGGCGAACTGATGGCCTGCGAAGTATCTGGCCGCGCGACCCAGATCAGGATCAGACAGCGTTTCCAGATAAGCTCCTAGTAACGCTGCTTTCTCGAGTTTCTTGGTCGTAGCAGCTACGGCATCGGCACACTCAGCGAAAGCCTGAAGCGTTCCGGCAGAGTTGATCGATCCATCGGAGCTATCATATTTATTGTCCAGTTCCTCGCTCATTATGCGTGGGCGATCTTAAATGATCCTCGCAAATTTATTTAATGGGCTTCGTGCCTTCTGCTTTGAACGATGACGCGCTACAATTCGCTGGCACCCAGGTCCCGACTCTTTCCGGTTTTCCCGCCCGGCGAGGTTTACCAGCGTCCGCAATTTATAGGAAAGTGAAAAACGAGCCGTGTTTGCACTCATTCTCGAAGGTCTCGGCAGCACCGAATTACTTTTCATTCTCGTAATCGCGCTAATCTTTTTCGGACCGCGCAAACTGCCTCAACTTGCCCGCTCCATGGGCAAGGGTCTGGCGGAGTTTCGCAAAGCGTCGGATGACTTTAAACGAACATGGGAACGGGAGGTAGCTTTAGAGACCACCAAAGCTGAAGACAATACAATGCTCGAGTTGGATCAGCCGGCCCCTTACGAAGGCGCGCAGACCTTCGATCAGCCGCTAGTTGAAACTCCGGATTCTGAGTTGGTGGTCGCGCGCGAAAACACAGCGTTAACGACTTCAGAACCACCACCCGAACCAGTTGAAATCCCCGCCGGAACTACTCATGCGGAACCCGTACCCGTCAGGAAACAAGAGTGGATATAACCTGAACCGATGTCTGCACTTTTAAAAGCAATCTCCGTAAATAGAGGAAACGAAGAAGAACTCGGCGGACACATGTCCTTCCTTGAACATCTGGACGAACTCCGCAAGCGTTTGATCCGTTCATTCATCTTCATATTCATCGCAACCTCGGCCAGTTGGTTTTTTTCTGATCGCATCTACGCCTTTCTCGCCGCGCCTGTTGAACGAGCGTTAGCAGATGCACAGCGGCGGCAAGTGCCGATCGCAGGTCACACCGGCACCGAGACGATCGCGGCAATGGCTTCGTTGAAGGAGAACGACTCCGGCCGCTACGTCTTTGCCGAAGAAACGAAACTGGGAACCAGTTTGATTCCCGCTGGCGCCTCCGTCACAGCTCGGGTCCTTAAAGATGCTGGAGGCAAGCTGGCTTTGTTTACTGACGAAGCGCTCTTTGCCGGTAATACAATCATTCCGAAAGGCGTCCGTTTACCGGTGGAACTTGCGACCGCGACAGAAACGTTTTCCGGTGTTAACGACAAACTCATCGTTACGACCGCACTCGAACCATTTTCTTTGTACATAAAGGTGTCGCTTTATGCGGCGATCTGCCTGTCGGTCCCGTTTTTACTCTTTCAGATTTGGGGATTCGTGTCTCCCGGCCTTTATCCACATGAACGAGCGTACGTGACGCCGTTCATCGCCCTCTCTTCCATTTCTTTTGTGCTGGGAGCTGCGTTTGCTTACTACATAATCTTCCCGCCCGCCGCGAAGTACCTTCTCGGCCTGGGAACGGACTTCCGGCTCCTGCTCAAGGCAAACGACTATTTCGACTTCATCATCCTCATCATGTTGGGAATGGGTGTAGTGTTTCAGATGCCGGCAGTAACTTACGTTCTGGCAAGAATCGGGCTGGTAACAGCCGGGTTCATGGCGAGGATTTGGAAGACCGCACTGATAGTTATCCTGATCAGTGCCGCGCTCTTGTCTCCGACGGCTGATATTGCCAACATGCTGTTGTTTGCGGCGCCGATGATTGTTCTGTACATCATTTCTATCTTCATAGCATGGATTTTCAACAAACCTCGGACGACAACGTAAACGCCTTAATTTGCATCAGTTTTCGGGCAACTAACCCCGTTGGTCGCCGCATCTTGACTGTGTTCTCAGCGCGATCTTAGAATCCAAGGTCTTCAAACGGTATTCGGCAGTAGTCCGTATCGCACGATTCGTACAGCATCCATTAGGAGTTTTGTAATGTCTTACCAGAAACTTGCTCTTCGTCTGGTCGTAATCGCCCTTTCTTTGAGTGCCACCCCGGGCGTGTTCACGCAGGAACAACAGGATCCGACCACCAAGCCTCGCAATGTGAAACCGGAACTGAAGAAAGCCTACAAAGACTGGCTAGATAAAGACGTTACTTACATCATTACCGACGAAGAACGAAAAGCGTTCAAGAAGCTGGCTACCGACGATGAGCGCGAGCGCTTTATCGAGGAATTCTGGCGCCGGCGTGATCCCGATCCGGACACCGACGAGAACGAGTTCAAGGAAGAGTATTACGAGCGAATCGCTTACGCCAACGAGCACTTCAGTTCCGGCATACCGGGCTGGAAAACAGACCGCGGCCGGATCTGGATCATGTATGGCAAGCCTCATGAGCGGGAAACTCACCCGATGGGCGGCTCTTACCAACGTCCTTCCTGGGAAGGCGGCGGCTCGACCACTACTTATCCTTTTGAAATCTGGTTCTACCGTTATCTCCCAGGCGTAGGCTCCGGCATCGAGATCGAATTCGTTAACCCGACGGGCAGCGGCGAGTATCGGATTGCAAGAAATCCAAACGAAAAAGACGCACTCTTAATGATCCCGGGCGCTGGGCTCACTTTATCGGAACAGTTAGGACTTTCCAATAAAGCGGATCGCATTTCAGGTATCGGGGGCATCGGTAACTCTCAGTATCAACGCGAGCAGGACAGTCCTTTCTCCCGATTGCAGTTAATGGCCGATCTGAACCGGGCGCCGCAAGTGAAATTCAACGACCTCGCGACTGCGGTCAACACCGGCGTGGTTGAAGAGAACCCGCTCAACTTCGATCTGAGAATCGATTTCTTCCGCCAGTCAGATGAAAGAGTGATCACTGCTTTCACCATACAAGCGGAGAATAAGGATCTTGTCTTTTCAGACAGCGGCGGATTGCAGCAAGCGCGAATGAATATCTTTGCGCGTATTACTTCCGTTGCCGGCCGCCGCGTGGGAATCTTCGAAGATCCGGTCATCACGACCGCGACCGCTCAGGAGCTCACCGAAGCGCGCGACAGGAAGTCGGCGTACCAGAAGGCTGTTCCGTTAGCTCCAGGAACTTACAAAGTGGACGTAATCGTCCGCGATGTCACTTCCGGCGCAACCGGCCTGAAGCAGCTTGGCTTCACGGTACCAAAGTACGATCAGGAAAAACTCTCCACTTCGACAATGATTCTGGCTGCCAAGCTCGAGAGCCTTATCGATCAACCCGCAGTAGGCCAATTTGTGATCGGCACGACCAAGGTCATTCCAAACGTGTCCGGCGTTTACCGTCGTGGTCAGCCGGTCGGCGTTTACCTGCAAGTTTACAACGCGGGAATCGACCAAACGACGCTGCGACCTTCAGTTGACGTGGAATATGCACTGATCAAGGATGGCAAGGAAGTGGGTAAGCAGGCTGAAGATTGGCGCGGTATGAGCGACGCGGGTCAACGACTCACACTTGCTCGTTTAATCGACACGCGCAACCTCGGCGCCGGTGAATACGAAGTAGCAATTCGGATTCGCGATCGCGTGTCCGGACAAGCGCTTTCGCCGTCGCAGAAGTTCAGCATTACTCAGTAATCAAACCGTAATGGTTCTGGTCCGGCTAACTTCCGTTAGCCGGACTCGATCCCCTCCGCGGCTAATTCAGCACCTCACGCTTCGCGCGCTACAAATGAATTCCTCCACCTGAGCGCGTGTGCTGCGTTTCGCGGGAAAATGCAGGGCCTCGCTTCCGCATCACGAAACATGTGAATACTACGCGCGTCTACGCCGTTTGGGTTCCGCTGAGCGGATGAGACGTGCCGCCTTCCGATGGTAAGATGAATCCGTATGGACAAGGCAATACAACTAGCCGGCCTCAGCCAGCCGGAATTGATTTCATTCGTTGAGACGCTGGGTGAACCCGCCTATCGTGGTCGTCAGCTCTTTGCAGCGCTGCAACATCGCCGGTTGCGCAGTTTTGACGAAATGACCGATCTGCCGAAAGAATTGCGCGCGCGTTTGGGCGAGGTGAGTCAGGCGGCGACTCTGAAAATCGAGTCGCAATACGTTTCGAGCGACGGCACGCGACGGTATTTGATGAAAACTCATGACGGTCTACCGGTCGAAACAGTTTTCATTCCCGAAGAGCGCCGCGACACTATCTGTTTTTCATCGCAATCCGGGTGCCCGCTACAGTGCACCTTTTGCCTGACAGCTCAACTCGGCCTCTTGCGTTCATTGACGGCCGGCGAGATTGTCGAGCAGATCGTGATCGCGCTAAACGACGCCTACGGTACCGGCGTCAAACCTCCACGAGGCACAAACCTGGTAGCAATGGGAGCGGGCGAGCCATTGCTCAATTTGGATGCGCTGCTGAAAGGGTTACGCGTAATGGCCGATCCTAACGGTCTCCACATCGTTCCGAATCGCGTGACAGTTTCCACCGCGGGCGTGGTACCGCGCATTCTGGATCTGGCGAAGGCTTCTGATCGACCGCATCTGGCGATTTCTCTGGCCGCTCCCACGGATGAGTTGCGCAACGAGCTTATGCCCATCAACAAGCGGTGGCCACTTGAAGAGCTACTCAGCGCCTGCAAGGTTTTTGAAAAGAGTTTGAAGCCGGGCGAACGACTCACCTTTGAATACGTGATGCTCGATGGTGTTAACGATTCAGACGAGCAGGCTCGGCAACTTGCGAACCTCCTAAATCGCCACAGTATCAAGGCCAAGGTGAATCTTATTCCACACAACCCGGCTGACCCACTCCCTTATCAACCATCTCCGCTGGATACAGTGGAACGATTCAAAAATATCCTCGAGTCAAAAGGAATTCATACTTACGTGCGGCGTCCACGAGGGCGCGACATTTTTGCGGCCTGTGGACAACTTGCAGCACGCCAGGGCGCACTTAGTGGAACAACTTCAATCGGAGCTAACAACTAAATGAATAAACTTCGTCGCATCTTTCCTTTAATCGTCATACTGTTACTTCCAAACACTTTCTATTCAACGCCGTTTCCGCAGTCTTCGTCTGACGTAAACGTCAGCAGCTCCCTTGCCCCCGAGAAAGTAAAGAAAGGCCGTGTCGCGCGCGCAAGCGTCGTCATGGACATTCCTTCCGGCCTGCACGTGCAGTCAAGCAAACCGCTCGACAAGTTTCTCGTTGCCACGAAGCTCGACGTCGAAACGCCGTCAGGCATGAAGGTTGGACCAATCTCTTATCCACGTGCACTGATGAGGAAGCTAAAGTTTTCCAAGGGAATGGTCGCGGTTTACGAAGGCAAAGCGGTGATTCGATTCAATGTCACTATACCGCCCAGCTACTCCGGAGGATCGGGAGACATCAAAGGCAAGCTGCGTTTTCAGGCGTGTAACGACGACGCGTGTTTTCCGCCGGTGACGCGCGAAGTGAAGATGTGGCTGAACGTAGAGTGATCACTTTCTTCCGACAACTGCCATCAATCGCCCGACTTTTCCATACAGGCTCTTTTCTTTTCGATACGAAAAGAAAAGATCTGTGCGGCACATCGTGCAAATCGGCGCGATATGAATTCTTTCCGGCCTCGCTCCCGCTGACACTAATTGATCGCGATTCGCTTGCAGCAGATCTACCAACGCATGGCCCTGACGCGTTGGCTTAAACAATTTATTTCCATCTGCAAAGCGACTGGTGAATGCATCGATTACCTCGCTACCCACTTCATAACAACACGCACCAGCGGAAGCACCGATCGCCACACGCAAGTCGTGCGGCTTCGCGTCGTATTCTTCAGTCAATCGCTTCACAGCAATGATTACAGCAGTAGCCAGGGTGCCTCGCCATCCAGCATGCACGGCCGCAAACGCACCTGTAACCGGATCGCCTAAAAGAATCGGAACGCAGTCGGCAGTCTTGACGCCCGCAAGCACGCCGCTCGCGTTACTGACTATCACATCACAGAAAACCGTCTCACCTAGCTGGTTCTCGGCGGGCCTGGCGTCCTCGACTGTTTGGACCACGCGCACATCAGCGCCGTGCACCTGCCAACAACCGGCAAGAACCCACTCGCCTTGAAAAAGTTTGAGAAAGCGGCGACGATTCTCCAGAATGTTCTGCGCTGCGTCATCGTTGAAGCCTGCGAGACTCAGTGCATTCGCAGGCATCTCGCTGACGCCACCGAGACGCGTTGAAAAGCCATTTACAAATCCATCTGCTTCCAGTGGAGCGCAGATAAGGACGCTTACGCCGTCGATCTCGCGCCAGTAGAAGCCGGCTTCGGTTAGTTGGTCGTCACTCGTGATTCTTTCCATCGGTATAGACATTATCGAAGTCGCGCGCATTCGCGAAGTGCTTTTGCGCACACCGCGTTTCGCTGAGCGTGTGTTTACGCGTGCCGAGCGTAACTATTGCGACAGCCGCGGCGTTGTGTCAGCACAGCATTATGCGGCGCGCTTCGCTGCTAAAGAAGCGGCGCTGAAAGCGTTACAAACTGGCTGGCGTGGAGGAATCAGTTGGCAGGACGTCGAAGTGTCGTCTCGAGAAAACGGCGCCCCTTATTTAATCTTCACTGGACAGGTGCTGACGATTTTCAAGCAATTCGGCGCGACCGCCACCCATCTCTCAATCTCACATACGAGCGAACATGCGATAGCACAGGTCGTGCTGGAACGTTATTAGCGCATTTCGTTGACCAACGATCGCCGCCCCTTTTGATCGACATCAACTCGCGTCGATCTGTAAGGCGTGAACTCCGGCGGCGGTGCGGCAGTCTCTTTTTTCTTAGCAATGAATTCGGTGCCGGATTCGCTCTCCTCAGCAAACGGACTGCTTTGCACCGGTAAATTTCCGTGCAGGTAACACTCCATATTTGGCGACATTCGATCAGTAACGGCGATCAACTCACGAAGCGGACACGTAACCGTGGACTGCAAACCGGTGAGTGAATCGATTTCCACAAACTTAATGCCCTCGGGACATTCAAAGTTCGCCCCACCGAGCTCCGGTCTGAAGGCGATCGCCTCTTTCATGAAATCAACCCAGGCAGGCAAAGCTGCTTCAGCACCGGTTAGACCAAGCTGCCTGTTATCGTCAAAACCAATCCACACGACGCACACGAGATTTGGTGAGTAACCGACGAACCAGCCGTCACGAGACGTTCCGGTCTTGCCGGCGATCGCTGTACCGGGTACCGCGCCACGAGCTTTGCGAGCAGTGCCGCGATCGATAACCGCGGAAAGCATGTTGGTGATCACGTACGCGGTCGTTGGGCTAACGACCTGGTCTATTGACGGCGAGAAGGCATGAACCTCTGGCGGCTCGCCGACAGTCGTTATCGCTTTCGCTTCAACACGCCGGCCCTCATTAACAAAGGCAGCGTATGCTGAAGCTAGCTGAAGTGGTGTGACTTCCTCCGTGCCTAAAGCAAGCGCCGGATAGCGCTCCGGCTTCGGCAGACCAAACCTGACAGCGAGATTCGCGGTTCGTGCGAGACCAGTCTGCAAAGCAACATCGACAGTGACCACGTTTAGCGATCTAACGAGACCCGCGCGCATCGTCACCTCGCGCATTGAATAACCGCCACCGTAATTCGCGGGCCGATAAGTCTTGTTGCGGTCATAAACAAAATCGCGTGGCGCGTCCATAAACATCTGCACCGGCGATATCCCATCCTCGACGGCTGCAGCGTAAACAAAAGGCTTGAAAGTCGATCCGGGTTGACGCAACGCGTCCGTTGCACGATTGAGTTGCGATTCAGCGTAATTGCGTCCGCCAACCATCGCCAGAACATTTCCGGTATGCGGATTCAACGCCACGAGCGCAGCTTGCGGTTTAAGCTCGCGAGTATCAAGACGATCCAACTGTCGATTGAGCGCTTGTTCTGCTATTTGCTGTAACTCAAGATCAATCGTGGTGTAGATTCGCTGGCTGGCGCCTGACGTTTCGAACTCAGATTCGGCAAACCGATTTACGTAGTCAACAAAGTAAGGCGCCAGTGAATTATCGACGTTCGGAGCAGGTCCAACCACGACCGGCTCAGCACTGCTTGTCGAGTATTGTTCGACAGTGACCCAGCCATTTTGTTGCATCGCGTCGAGAACGATATTTCTTCGCGCCCGCGCGGCTTCAGGGTGGCGTACAGGTGAGTAATGCGCGGGACTCTGAATCATGCCTGCCAGCGTAGCTGCTTCCGCAAGCGTGATGTCACGGAGTTCTTTTCCGTAGAAAACCCTGGCCGCTTCTTTTATGCCACGAACCGTCACTGCGCCGCGCTGGCCTAGATAGATTTCGTTACAGTACAACGCAAAGATATCGTTCTTCGACAACCGGCGCTCGAGCGCGAGGGATAACATCGCCTCCGCATACTTTCGCTGGAATGTTTTTTCCGGCGAAAGGTAAGTGTTCTTGATGAGCTGCTGAGTTATGGTTGATCCGCCCTGGCCCAGTCGCTCATCGCCCGCATTTCTTAACAACGCGCGCGCGACACCGCCGAGGTCCACGCCCGAATGCTCAAAGAAACGTCGATCTTCGATCGCGAGAATGGCGTGAACCATCGCCTCCGGAATTTCACTGTAACTAAGCGCTTCACGCTTGCCGCCCTTTGAGGAGAGATCGTTTGACAAGATCTCAGGCTCCAAGGCAAACGACTCGAGCAAGATGCCGTCGCCGCGCACTTCGGCAATCTCGTTTCGGTTAAAGATCACGCGAACTACTTCCGGCTGTTTCCGGCCCGGTCGAATCTCGATAACTGAACCATCGACCGTAAAACTCCCGCTCCACACGTCGCTGGCTTTCGATTCGAGATAACCAGCGCGTCGCAAAATGGTAACGAGTTTATCGGTTGACAACTTCTGACCGGCTTGCAGCACACGCGGCGCTGCATAAAGCCCGGGTCTGCTCGTCAGGTAACCACTTGCGAGACGGGCATCGATGATTTGTGAGTAGAAAGTGTAAGAACGGATGAGTGCGCCGGCGCCAATAGCCGATGCAATTATGAAGAAGACAATGCCCAGTCGAACGACACGTCTTCCGAAAACGGGCCTTCGATGGTCGGGCACAGATGTAACCTCGATAACCATGGACGAATGCGGCAAACCTCTGCCAACCGGAAATTCTTCCGAGTTCCTTCAGTGCTTCTCAATGTCTTGTGTCTTGTATAAAGGTTCAATCATGTGAGGAATTCAGGAACTGTTTAGAGTGAGTCAATGCGGGATCTCTCTGCGTAACCTCTGCGTCCCTCTGCGCCTCTGCGCCTCTGCGGTGAATGACTGGTTAACCGCGGAGACGCAGAGGGACGCAGAGGTTACGCAGAGAGATCTTCTCGGCAGAGTTACTTTCGTGCAAATTACGGCAGCGACAACGCACGCTTGGCGAGGAGTTTCTTCCGGCGGCGGAGTTGGTACCACTTCGGCTGGGCGTTTACCCACTCATCTATAAGCGCACGAATTCCCGGAATACTTTCCAGCCCGGCCTCGTAACCGGCAGCCATCAGCTCTTCGGCGCGCCCCATTTCATCCCAACGAATGTGTCCGACTTGTGGCCTTATCACCAGATCTGCCATCTCTAACTGGTAATGCGACGCAGTCTTCTGCACCACAAGCATCGACTGTAACAACACACCAATCACTGAGGTCGGGGGTCCAATGAACGTCGCGCCTGCCGCGTTAACATCCACCGCTATCACGATGTCAGCACCGAGCGAACGAGCCACAGATGAAGGCACAACTGCCACCAACCCGCCATCAACCAGTTGCCGGCCTTGATCGTCTACGACCGGTACATACCATCCCGGAATCGCGCAACTCGCACGGATCGCAAGCGGCACGTCGCCACGATCGCGCAAGATCACGGCTGCACCTGTCTTCAATTCCGTCGCGACAACCGCAAACGGGATCGGCAAATCTTCGAATTTCGAAACCGGTAAACGTGCTCGCAGGTACTGTTCGAGACGTTCGTTACTCTGCACGCCCAGTCGTGACATTGTTACGCGGCCAATGTCCCGCCAGCGAAGCTTACGTCCGAGATCTTTAATGTCTTCGAGAGGCATGCCGGAAGCTAACGCGCCGCCGACGAGCGAGCCGGCCGACGTTCCAGCGACACAATCGATGCGAATACCATTCTCCGCCAGGGCCTTTAGCACGCCGACGTGCGCCATGCCGCGCGCGGCACCGCCAGAGAGAGCAAGACCGATGGTGGGATTCTCAAACCGCATTTAACATGACAACTTCAGCCCGCTCGCGAGTTGTATCCAAAAACGCATCCGTATCGGATTCTATTTTTGCCTCCATCAAGGTTTTCTCAATCTCATCCCTCGCTTGCTCCTGCGACGGCACAATGCGTCCGGGAAAACGCGATTGGAAGCGAGGTACGTAAATCTGCCCGTAATAATCCGTAATCTCCTTCGGACTTATCACTACGAAATTCCTAAAGCGGAAATCCAGATATTTTTCCATTTTAAGACGCTGCTCGATGATCTCGTCCAGCTTTTCGCTCGTCAACCCGACTCGTTGAAGCCGCTGCTGGAATGCGAGCGGAGAAGCAAAGTTGCGCGCCAGTTCATCGCGTGCATCACTCACTTCTTTCTGCGTCGGCACGATCGTCGGCAACCTTTCTGCTTCCTGAAGAATGAGGCGCTGATCTATCAGGAGGCGAAGTGCGCGATTGAGATCCGCTGAAGACGGATTGTCGAGCACAGTGCTGGGCTGCAACGCTAATTGCCAGAGGAGATCAGAATACGTAATGAGATCAGTCCTTACTCCGGCGTTTACTGTTGCGACCATCTTGTTGACGACTTGCTGCGCGGAGCACAAGCCAGGGAAGGCAATCACCAAAAGCAGAATTCTTATCCACAGATTACGCGGATTCTTTTAAATAATCTGTGTAATCTGTGGATGCTTGTGTCTTCATCTCTCGCTCCCTCAGAACGTCTGCGTGATCCTGAAATGTAGGTTTCCACGATGCAGACGAAATATCGCTGGCGTAGCGTCGAAAAGACCTGTCGGCCCACGCTGCGGAATCAAAAACTCCGGCGGGTTCAACAGGAAACCATAATCCACCGCCAACGCACCACCAAACGGCGTTTGAAAACGGAGCCCTAACCCGACAGTGTTGGTCCAACGCGCGCGCAGGTTTGCCGCGTTAATGGCCGCGAGAATATCGCCCGGCGGTACGGGCGTTGGATCATCTTTTCCAAACAGATCACCAACTCTGCGGAACACGTTGCCACCATCATAAAATGGTACAGCCTGCACAGACCTCGTAACCGGAATACGTGCTTCGAGATTCACGACCGCGAGGGCATTACCACCGACGGGCACCGTAAACGGATTGAGAAATACGATGTTCTTCTCCTGGTCTCGAAATGCGCCCTCAGGAATCACCACCTGGCGTGGACCAGCCTCTTCGAAATTGAACCCGCGCAAAGTTGTCGAGCCGCCGGAGAAGAACCGCTCGCTAATGGGCATCGTTAAATCGATCTCGTCGATGCTTCCGTTGCCGTCGCGGTCCTGCGGACTGAACAAGTTCGCGAGGCCAAGCGTCATGTTGCCGGCCAACACTGTGTCTCGTAGCATCGAGACTTTGTAGTAATGCCTGTAAGTCCCCTGGAACCTGTTGAATGAGATATTTCCGCCTAACTGCCGCAACGCGACAGCATAGTTGACGCTGAGAAAACCACCGCGCGTCGCATCGAGCTGGTTGTAACGACACACCTCGCCCGGAGCGCCTGGCTCTTCGTCATCGTCGTCCCGATTTCTTCCTAACAGTCCGCGTTCACATCGCTCGCGGGTATCTCTCACAAATGAGGCGCCGAGGCGAGCCAGGCGGATCTTTCTGTCGGGTTCGAGGATCGGTCTCACAACCAGACTCTCAAGATTGAAAAGACGCACATCTTCGTAACTGAATCGGCCGAAGACGATGCTGCGAGTGTCCCTATCGAGCACTCGCTGCGTTTCAACAGTCGCAGTAAAACGATTGATAGTCGGTTCATTGATTCGAGCACCGAAGATATCGATCGGGTTTCCATCCTCGTCAAGCCGTTGCACGATTCCCATCGTTCCGCGGTCTATCGCAGAACGGAAAAATCGCGTGATGGTCGAGTCGCGATGATACTGAATCGAGGCCGCGAGCGGGGCAAACTGTGTTTCGTTGTACCTGGCGAAACGCGGATCGAGATATTCGAGACGCACAAGCTGCTGGCGACGACTGGCGCGCAGCCGCATCGCTCCGTGCCGCAGCCGGTTCATGAGATTCACGTTGCTGATTTCAAACAGGCCAAGCGCGCCTGCGTCGGTTGAGAATCCACCACCGTAGTCCATCACGCGTGGCTTCTTCTCTTCGACGTCGATAATCACATCTCGACGTTTGTAGCCTGTTGTCGTTTCACCGGCAGGCTCGGTGCGGATAATTACCTGTCGATAGGCATCGGTGAGATAGAGCTCACGTTCCGCATCGGAGAGGCGATCCGCTCTGAGAACATCACCTTCCGCAATCGGAATGGCCCTGCGGATGGCCCTGCGTTTGGTGCGCCGAGTGTTAAGGTCCCCTGTGACTCCATTGATACTGATCTGGTTGATAAAGACTTTGTCGCCCTCATTATTGATCGCATAAACAAGCCGAACTTGTTCCTCATCGCCTTTCCTCGGCAGCTCGACAATGGAAAAGTCGATGCGCGTATCAACATAACCTTCGCGCGAGTAGAGAGCCGCAAGTCGATCAGCGTCGGCTCTCGCTTGCGACCGTGAATACGGAGCTCCAACTACCGTTCTCAACTCCTGATTAATTCTTTGATCCGTGTAGATCTTGTTTCCTTTTACTTCGACGCCGGCAATGCGAGTCAACGGACCTTCAGTAACCTGGAACGTGATGATTAAACTCTCACCATCGATCGAAACGCCCTGTAGAACTTGCGCACTCGCCTTCCGATACCCGAGATCGCGCATGAAGGCCTCGACAGTGCGCCGGTCCTGCTCCAAAAGCGTGAGGCTGGTATACCCACGACCGTAACCGAGAAACGGAATCAAACCGATCGCATTCGCTTGCTGGCTCTTCAAGTCGGCCGCGATATCGTCATACGTCAACTTGTTAGTCCCGGTGATGCGAATGTCGTTTAGACGAAAGCGCCTGCCCTGCTCCACCTGGTACTCGATGCTTACGTTCTGGCCCGTCAACGCGACTGGATTGAGATTCTCGCAGGCCTCAGAGGTACCGTTGGGTCCAAAGTCAGCCGGTGGATTACTGACAGTGCACGTCTGCGTTATATCCGCGAAAAAGTAACCATCCTCCTGTAGCTTGTTGCGAATTCGGCGGGCGCCTTCGATTATTGCCGAGAAGTCGATGTTTCCCTCGCGCTTAACCGGCAATAGCTCTCGCTGCGTTTTGTCACTCATCTCGTAGTTTTTTACAACTACGTTGACTTTTGGCCCAACAACTCCGTTCAAAACAATCCTGACGGTGTTTTTCTCCGCATCTCTTTCCACGCGCGGATCCTCAAGCACCGGCGAAAGAAAACCTGTGTTCACCAGGGCATCTCGGACTCGATTTACGTCAGTCGCCAGTGCGTCGCGAGTAAATGGCGTGCCGGTTTGCAAGGTCAATGAACTACGCACCGTCGAAGGATCAAATCCCGTGATCGCAATACCAAAAGTTTCGACCGTTGCCTGTTCGCCGGGGTTCACGCGATACGTGACGGTCGCTCGAATACCGCGAGCACCGACCTGTTCGACCGGTTCAACCGTAGCGTTAAAGTAACCGCGATCGCGCAAGTAGACTTGAATCTCATCCGCGTTGTGAAGGACGAGTTGTTTGGAAAGACGATTATTCGACTGGGCAAAATTCATTCGGGCGCGAATTTCGTCCTCTGAGATCGGAGAACCTGTAACCAGCCCCAACTCAATCCGCACGTCACCGATTTGGACCTGGCGTTGCACCACGAAACGCAGGCGCACTGGTCCAGTTCTGCCCGTACCTTCCTCGATTACTTCGACACGCGCATTCGCCACACGTCCGGTATCAAACAGTGCTTGAAGCGAATCACGCACGTGCACCGCGGAAAACGG
Organism: uncultured Acidobacteriota bacterium; assembly: GCA_963826255.1. Taxonomy (GTDB): domain Bacteria; phylum Acidobacteriota; class Blastocatellia; order Pyrinomonadales; family Pyrinomonadaceae; genus PSRF01. The sequence goes on along the minus strand of CAWGWK010000002.1, from coordinate 270,217 downwards.
CGTGTTCGCAGCAACTTTTAATAAAGCGAGAAACTCGGCTTGTGCGGCAGGTGCGTCGGGAGTGCCTTCAAAAACAAGTTCGACGGCGATCACCTGGCGGCCTTCGTAGTCTTCGATCCTGGCGTCCTTAGCAACACTGGCCCGTGCCACCGTCAGCAAAGAGAGTATGACCACAAGCAACAGTTTGAGCTTTTTATGCTGATTTGCGGCCAATTCTCAACGTACCCCTTGCTCAGAATCTCTTTCTAAAACGGATCTCAAAATTAAAATTGTTGGTGCGAGCGCTCAGCCTTCTGGTCGAGGCTTGCTCGTACTGCGCGACAAACGAAAGTCGATCTGAAACACGATACTCGAGTGCGAGAATCTGGTTAGGGTCGGAGGTGACGTTCGTTGAATAAGTAACTGTTACTTCCTTGCTGATTCGTCTTCCAACAGTTAATCGAGCTCCCGGAGTGGAGCCTGTGGTTCCACCTATAACCGGATTGATCTCAAAACGCGTCAAACCAAAAAGCTTGCTCGTCGCCCGTTGTGCAGGCGCATTAATGAGAGCGTCCGTCAGCAAACTCGTGGCTGCGCCCACTCCCGATTGAGAAAGGATCGACGAACTCTGGTCGCCGGTTGAAAGCTGGCCAGTCGTGATCAGTGCAACCACGTCGGCCTGAGGCAATGCGGGCTCGGAACGTACGGCAGCCTGCGGTTGAGAAAGTGGACCAGTCAAACTCACGATCACGCGATACCCTCTAATCTGCGACTCGCCCTGAATGTTGAGAATCGGATCGGCGTTGCGACTCGGAGGAAGATCCACTAGCGCCCTGGTGATGTCGTAGCGATCGTTGCGGAAATTGAGAGTTCCACTGGTGGCAGTGACGCGTCCGGAGATAGTCGGGTCATTAACCGGACCATCCAACTGAAGCGAAACCGAACCGACGAGGTCGGCGAGATTGTTTCGCACCACCAAAGCGTTCCTTCCCTCAACGCGGAGGGCGCCGAACAAGGCAGTGCGCGTGAGCTCAATCTCGGTGCCTTCTTCGATCGACTCACCGCGTCGCGCGTTTATAAGATCGGCCAGTTCGATGTCTTCGGTGTATTCAGCGCGACGTAGAGTGACGAGACCACTGATCAACTGTTCTCGCGACGATCCTCGAATCTCAACATCGGCATCCAATGTCGAGCGAAAATCTTCAGGAAATGGAACGGTAACGTCGTCGCCATGAATGCTGACGCGGAATGCGGAAACGGTGAATCCCTCGAGCAAAGCGCCACCGGTGGCGGAAACACGCCCGCCGCCAATTGTTCCGTTCAGCGAATCGATCTGCGCTTGATTAGCACTAAACCTCAGTGCGGCTCTCAAGTTGCCGACGGTCCAACGATCATTTCCCATCAGCACTGAAACAGAAGCATTGTTGAGCGACGCGGTGCCGATCACACGCGGGTCTTCAAAAGTGCCGTTGATACGAACTGCGATCTCGGCGGTGCCTGAGGAGAAGAAGTCCGGTGAAATGCCGTTGAGCACGCGCATGTTCAAGTCGCCGTTGACATTCAGAGTCTGGCGGCCGCCCGTAGCAGTTGCCAACGTGCCGTTGAGAACGATGTTTGTGCCTGGTCCGGTAAACCTGGTCGCCTCGAAAGTGAGTTCGCTTGGAGTGAAACGAACCACCAGAGGTGTCGTGGCGGAAAGCTGAACGTCTTCAACGCTAAAACTGAGCTCCGTGAAGCTGGCTGTGCCTGACAGTCCGGAGAGTGAAAAATTTTCCTCGTCATCGAGCAGGTTTCCGGAAGCTGTTATCGTACCGTTTGCGCGGCCCGAAATCCGCACTGTGTTGCGCGGCAACGCGATCTGAAACAGGTTGGTTAAATCAGCATTGGTAAGAGTGGTTTCGAGTTTTGCCTCCAATAGCTCACTGCCGAGATTGAGCTGTGCGGCCAGCACCTGGTCCTGGCCCAACACACCGGAAGTCAGCGTAATGTCGAGTCTTTGATTAGCGGTGCGGCCAGTAAGCGCAACCTTACCTGCATCGCGACCGTTAATTGTTACGTTAGTTGCATCTCCGTCGAATGTGACCTGGTAGGCGGAGAAGTCGCGGTCGGACAGGTTACCTGAAAGACGGGCCGTGAAGTTGGCAACGCCGGTCACTGCCGGCAGACCGGGCCGGTTCGCCAGCGCAGTGAGGCGGGCTAGCTGAATGTTTTCGGCCTTGCCCTGAAAATCGAACGCCTGGCTCTTCGTATTTAGATTTCCGCTCCCAACGATGTGACCCGCTACCAAACGAACATCCACGCTCTCGATGTTTACGTTGGGACCGTTGAATGTGGCCCTTGCTACCGCACCTTCGAGGGGTTCCCCTGCAAGCCTGCCTGGTCCAAACCGAAGATCGGCGTTGCCAGTCATCGCGTCCGGAATTCCGCGGATATTTATCTGGCCCGAAAGATCCGATTCCGTATCGGAAGTTAATTGCCGCTGACCACTCAATGGCGACAAGGCCAGCAGAGTTCGGGCATTAAACTGGTCGAGCTTCGCTTCAATTGAAATGTTGTTTTCACCACTTCTCGGCGCGATCAGAGAAAACTGAACGCCTCCGCCATCGCGCTCGGCGAGGCTTCCATCCGGAACACGTATCTGCGCATTATTCATCTCGATGGAAGCCGACAGCGCGCCAAGTTCGTTGCGGTTTACGATCAAACTTCCGACCGAAACCTTTCCATTCACGTCTGGCGAATCCAGCCGGCCTCGTATGTTTCCATTGAAAGCAAGCTGGCCTCCCAGTTCGACTCCATAATCGTGCATCTGCCGTTCAACTTCCGGCAGGAGTCCCGAAGAAATGAGAACAGCCTGAAGTTCAGCGGCGTCGGAGGAATTCAGGTCAACGTTCAGGTTGGAATCGTTTTCGAAAGAAAACTGGCCCGTCGCATTCAATCTCGTCGCGGGCGTTTGCAGGTTTACTTGTTGAATATCAAACGTGCCTCGATTGGCCCGCATCGCCACTTCACCAGTGATTGGAATCCTGTCTTCACTTGTCTCACCGGCTTCGGCAGACAATCGTGTAGTCACTGTGCCGGAAGCGAGTTTGAACTCAGTACCGGGGAACGTCAGATCAACTCTGCCAGTCGCGCGGCCTGCAAGTGGCACAGCGCTGCCCGCCAGAGCAGTCAGGGGTCCAGCGATGTCTAGATTGTTAAAGTCAGCCTGTACTTGAGACGTGCCGCCTCTCGCGATCGCAACGCGCGCATTTCCACTTGCGCGTCCTTTGAAAACGTCAGCGGTGAAGTTGTTGAGTTGAATTTCGCGGTTGGTCGCAACCACCGACGCGCGCGCCTGGCCCATGTCCATGCGGCCTAACACACCGCCGCCAATACTCAGATCCGCAGTTGCGCGATAGCTGCCCGACGGTTCAACGACAAACACCGGCTTCGCGAGTTTGACGTTCTCAGCCTGGCCGTCCGCTAACTTCACTGTTCCGGCATTGATATCCGCTGTCGAGCCTTCGATTCGTCGATTGCGCACAGACAAACGAACACCGGCGATATTGAGACTTCCGATCTCCGCACCTGCGGCACTCGTCGCTCCAACCTGGACGTTGTTCACTACAACACTGGTAACTCCGTCACGATCCACTACGTCGACGTTGTTCGCCGTAACTCCTTTGACCTGCGCGCCCGAGGCTGAAATTGTCCCAGCTTTGACGTTGTCGACTTTCGCTGTGGTGACGTTGTTCTCCTTGCGCACTTGCAGGTTCGAAGCAGTGATGCCGTTTACTTTCGCATCCGACGCAGCAAGGCTGTTTGCAGTGAACTGGCGCGACTGTGCAGTCAACACTCCGTCGTTCATCTCCGCACGCGCGTCGTGAAGAATCAGACCCGTGAGCGTCGTTCCGTAACTTCGCTCGGCAACTGCGCGCAACTCGCCTACCCAACGGAAATTACTTCCGGTTCCCATCACGTTACCGGCCAGTTGCAAAGAATCGATCCGAAAATCTCCGGCGTTGAGTAGATCGGCAACAGCCTTTCCGTTGATCTCGTAAGTCTTGCCTTGTACGGAACCGCTCGCGCTTACATTCAGTCCTTGCAAACGCACTCCATCCGCTGCCAAAGCGTCCGACTTAATCTCACCGTTTACTTTGAACTGATCTCCCTCGCCGGTGACCGTGCCCGTAAAATTCCCGGCGCCACGGAGAGTAGTGCCCGATTGCAAGGTGTCGGAAAGTTGCGTGAGATCGACTGTCGATGTGACGTTCATCTGGTAACGCAGCGCGCGCCAATCGTCCATTACGCCTGACAAACGCGCTTCCGCAACTGGTGATTTCAAGAACAACTCTTGAATCTCAGCTCGTTCCTGGCTAACACGAGCGCGCGCCTGCGCCTCGATGTTGTTGAAGGCTCGGCCATCGTACGTAAAAGTGGAGTTGGAAACTGTCAGCAAAACGCTGTTCATGCGACTGGTCGCCGGAGCGCTCAGATCGTCCGGCCGCACAGTCAATTCCAGGTTTCGCGCCTCACCGGAGATGTCGTGACGCTCATCGCCGTAATGGACCGTGCCGTTTTTGATTTCTACGTTGGCGGTTGAGTAAGCAAAGAGAATGCGTCTGTTTGGCTCAGGGGCAGGGATGTGGAGATTGCGAAAATTCGAACGGCCCTGTTCGTCAAACGTCACCCACGCTTCAAATCCTTCGATCTTGAGATCCTGGAGATTGATGTTGCGCTGCAAGTTCAACGCGTAAAGATCTTCAATCCGGATCGTCGCCACGAGCTTATCGATCTTTCCGAGTTTCTCGCCTGTCTGTGCATCGTAGAGCTCTACGCCATTCATCTCCACGGTTTGAGGTGGAAAGCCGGCATGAAACTCTCTAATTTCAGCGCGTATTCCGTAGTTTGCGAAGGTTCGTTTTATCTGACCGGCTACGTAACTATCCACGTAACCCAGGCGGTAGAGAAAAAGGACGAGCAGGATCAGCGCCAGCGCACCAACACCAACGATGATGGTGGCCAGAACAGCATGACGTCGCGTGAAGTAACGCCAACGTTTTGTTAAAGCAGGCTTATTCTCCACACTCATAACCTACAAGCCGCCGCGCGACTCCGGGAGCTCTGAATTCTAGAGGGAGAGACCGAAAGGGCCATCAAGAGGCACAGAAATCAGCTTCGTTGTGCCCTTGATGGTAGTTCTCATTTAGGTTTCTCGGCAACACCCTGCTGGTCTTTCAGAGATGCAGGCTCGCCCAGCGGAACATTGCCGACAACTGAGAGCTCAAAACCTTCAAGCGCTGCTACTTTGGGGGGATGATTCGAAAGAAGTAGTATGCGACGCAACCCGAGATCGTGGAGTATCTGCGCTCCCACGCCGTAGTCGCGAGCAACACCGTAACCCGTTTCCAAACTCGCGTCCAGCTTACTGATTCCTCTCTGCTGCATGATGTCGTAAGTGCGCAATTGGTTGACCAGATCCAAACTGTGCTCGCGCTGGCGCAGGTACAGGACTACACCACGCGCCTCGGCGGCGATCTTTTCGAGCGCCGTGTGCAATTGGAAGCCGGTGTCGTCGATCAACGAGCCAAACATGTCGCAGGTGACGTTTTCAGTATGAACGCGGACCAGCACCGGTTCGTCAGTCGTCACGTCGCCCATCACCATCGCGAGGTGCACGTCGCCATTAATCACGTTTTCATACGCGATTGCGCGGAATCGACCATAAACAGTTGGTAAATCACTTTCGACTACGCGCCGCACCAGCATTTCCTTCTGGATGCGATATCTCACGAGATCCGCGACGCTGATCATTTTGACATTATGCTCCGCGGCAAACTGCTCGAGCTGAGGCATACGCGCCATCGTCCCGTCTTCGTTCATCACCTCGCAAATCACACCAGCCGGATAGAGACCCGCGATGCGTGCAATGTTGACGCTGGCTTCAGTTTGTCCCGGACGCACCAGCACACCGCCGTTTTTTGCGCGCAGGGGGAAAACGTGACCGGGTCGGGCTAAATCCTGCGGTCGAGATTTAGGATCGACCGCGACGAGGATCGTGGTGGCTCGATCGGCGGCTGAGATTCCGGTAGTGATGCCACGACGCGCGTCGATGGAAACAGTAAAGGCCGTGCCGAGATACGAGGTGTTGTCGGCGACCTGCGTTGTCAGGTGAAGCTCGTCACAACGCTCCTCTGTGAGTGGCAAACAAATCAGCCCGCGAGCGTGCCGGGCCATAAAGTTAATGATGGCGGGCGTTACCTTCTCGGCAGCACAGACGAGATCGCCCTCATTCTCGCGATCTTCGTCATCAACAATGATGATCATGCGGCCGTCGCGTATGTCCGCAACGGCCTCTTCAATGGTCGCAATAGTCACGGACGCATGTTAACCCAAAGGACATAGCCGCGAAAGTGCACAAAAGGCAAAAACGCTAAGAAATATGGGTGAGTAATCTTTCAACGTACTTCCCGATGACGTCTACTTCGAGATTAACGCCGTCACCGGGTTTCAGGTGGGACAAATTTGTGACTTCCCAGGTCTTGGGGATGATGGCGACTTCTAAATATTCTTCAGTTAGCGCCGCGATCGTCAAACTGATGCCTTCAACGGCGACCGAACCTTTGAACACGAGATAACGCGCAATCTCGTTTGGATACTCAATTCTGATCGTCCACGACTCGCCGTGGTCCTCGACACCCGCAAATTGGCCGCGAGCATCGACGTGTCCCTGAACAATGTGACCGCCGAGCCGGGTGGCCGGAGTCACGGCACGCTCGAGATTCACCGGCGCGCCAGGCTTTAGATTTCCGAGCGTCGAACGGAGCAATGTTTCGCGTGAGACGTCAGCCGCAAAAGATTCGGGATGGATGTCGAGCGCGGTCAGGCAGACGCCATTTACCGAAATCGAGTCGCCGTGTTTTGTTCCCTCAGTCACAACCTGCGCGCTAATGACGATGCGAGCATTCTCGCCGCGCTCCTCGATGCTGCGCACGCTGCCGAGCTCTTCTATGATTCCGGTGAACATTTAAGGATGAATCCGTGGTGTGCTGTGCAATTCGCGGCTCGCAATGCTTTGCATCATCTGTGCGAAGACTTCGTCAATCGTTTTTCCAGTGGAGTCAACGACGATCGCATCGTCCGCAACCTTCAAAGGTGAATCCACGCGGGTCGAGTCGCGTCGATCGCGTTCGATCATCTCCGCCAGTGTAGCTGCGAGAGTAGCGGACGAAGTTGAAGTCGTTTGATCTTCTTTGAAACGGCGTTCCGCTCGTTCTTCGGGCACAGCGGTCAGGAAAAACTTGATGTCAGCGTCTGGAAATACAACTGTTCCGATATCGCGACCGTTCAGAACCGCGCCTCGCCTGCCCATCGCCCGCTGACGCTCAACCATCGCGCGTCTCACGCCCGGAATAGTAGAGACGATCGACGACATGGCGGTCACACTCTCGGTGCGGATCTGATCCGTGATGTTACGGCCGTTCAGCAAGACACGCAGCGAATCAGCAGCGCCTTCAAGATCGATCTCGATCCGGTTGGCTAACTCAGTGACGGCTTCGGTATCGGTTGGATCAACGTCCGCTTCAATCGCTGCCAGTGCCACTGCGCGATACATCGAGCCCGTGTCGATATACAAAAGATTCAGAGCGCGCGCCAACATTCGGCCCAGAGTTGATTTACCAGAGCCAGACGGACCGTCGATTGCGATAATCATGAGAAGCTATACAAATGCTGAAAAGACTTCGTTCGACAACAAAGCTCCGGTGCGGGTTAATCTAATCAAGTCGCCATCAAACTCAACTAGTCCGGCTTTACAAAATCGTTCCAAATCCGCCGCGTGCTCGTCGCGCAGATCAACTCCAAACGATTCGCGATAACGACGTGTGTCGATGCCCTGCATCAATCGCATTCCCAGGAACACTGCTTCGGAACGCACATCCATCTCGCTTAACTGTTGCTCATCGACAACCGGCGAAGCGCCTGCTTCGATCAGCTCAACGTATTTCAGAACGTCCCGATGGTTGGACCAGCGATGCGCGTGACCGTCGTAAGAGTGGGCGGAACAACCAAAGCCGTAATAAGGGGCCCCCGTCCAATACTTGACGTTGTGTCGTGAATGAAAACCGGGCCGGCACAGGTTCGAGATCTCGTAATGTTCATAACCGGCTTCAGAAGCGCGCTCGAGCATCCACTCGTACATCACTCCGGCCAGATCATCATCAGGCACTGGCTGAATTCCGCGTCGAATGTGTTCCGCTAAAGGCGTGCCTGAATGGACCTCGAGTAAGTAAAAAGAGAGATGCTCAGGTTGGAGCTCGAGCGCGACTTCGATATTTCGTTGCCATCCAGCAAGAGTCTGACCCGGCAGTCCTGCGATTAGATCAAAGCTCACGTTTGCAAAACCGGAACCGCGCAGTTCTGCAAAAGTTTTTAGTGCGTCCACGGCACTGTGCGATCGACCAAGCTTTGCGAGCTCAGCATCGTCAAACGTTTGCGCGCCGAAGCTGGCCCGGTTAACTCCAAGCCGTTGAAACTCACGCAACTTCTCAGAGTTGACACTTCCCGGATTTATCTCGAGCGTGATCTCCGGCGAGTTATCGATCGCGAAATGATCGTGCAGGGCAAGCAGAATAGAATCAAGCTGCGACGGCGCCAGTAGTGATGGCGTGCCACCACCGAAATAGATCGTATCAACCTGTGTGTGCACCCTACGCAACGATCGTATCTCTGCAACAACAGCCCGAACGTATCGCTCAGCAAGTTCGTTCTGATAAAGACCGGTGGCGAAGTCGCAGTATGAACAACGCGAACTACAAAAAGGAATATGAACGTAGAGACCTGCGGCAGTCATTTATTGCGGGAAATAATAGCATGCGTGTGTATTATTTCATTTCCGCGCGTATCGTTTGGCAACTCTTATCATTGCAACAATTGAATAGAAAATGCGGTTTACGTGGGCTTGGGCTAAATGGCACGGGTGTTGATTAGTCAAAAAGCGTCACACTGGCCGGAGACACGAGGTATTAGCGACTCCGGTCAAGCCATTAATCGAACACATGGGAGGATAGAGACATGGCAGATGACAGAATGAAGAACGACGATCTCCAGAGGAACATGGGCACTTCCGGCAAGGAAGGCCAGGATTTTGGTCAGCAAACACCCGGACGCCAGGGCGGTGGCCAGCAGAGTGGCGGCCAGCACAGTGGCGGTCAGAACGTTGGTGGTCAGAAAGGTGGCCAGCAGCAGGGTGGCGGTTATGGAGGTAGTCAGCAAAGAGAACCAGGAAACATGGAAGATGATGACGAGTTCGGCGGTGGCAGCATGGGCCAATCCGGCGGACAGCATCGTGGTGGACAGAATCGGTAGTTAATCAATTTTTCTTCTTTTCTGCTTTGAGCACGGCCGTTACGCGCCGTGCTCTTTTTTTGGGCGGTTACTTCTTGTCAATTCTACGCGTGCTGCCATCACCACTGATCGACTTGCTTGAACTGCGCGCGACTCGTTCGGCTTCTGCAAACGCGCGGAGAAAATTCTCGCCAAGAACTTTTCTGATGTCTCGTTCGCTGTAGCCCCGCTTGAGTAGCTCGTAAGTAATATTCGGCAACATCGAAACATCCTGTGCGCCTTCAGGCATATCGTTGGCGCCGTCGAAGTCCGCGCCGATCCCTACGTGATCGATGCCTGCTACTTTAACGATGTGATCGATGTGATCGATCAATTTGGAAATCGGAAGTGGTGGCAGAGGATGCGCTTGTTCGAGTTTATCGCTCTCTTCAGCACGCCGTTCCGGATCGTTCTTGTACTTCTCGTCGATCGCGTCCTGCTGGGCCTTCAATCTTTTGTCGCGTTCAGCGCTTTGCGGTGCAACAGTCTTGACGTTGACAAAGACGCTGTAGAAGTTCACATGGACCACGCCACCATTCTTCGCAATGCGCTTCAACAAGTCGTCCGGAATATTCCGGGAAACGTCGCTGATCGCGCGTGCCGACGAATGCGAAGCAATCACCGGTGCTTTGGAAACGTCAAGCGCATCACTCATCGTCTTGTCGGAAACGTGTGAAACGTCCACCAGCATTCCCAGTCGATTCATCTCGCGCACGACTTCACGGCCAAAGTCACTCAGACCGTTGTGTTTCTTCTCGCCTCGACCGGCGTCGGCCCAGTTGTGGGTGTTGTTCCAGGTGAGCGTCATGTAACGGACGCCGAGGCGGTAAAACTCACGCAAGGCGGCCAACGAGTCTTCGATCGCGTGACCACCTTCGATACCCATCAACGCGGCGATCTTTCCCTGCCGCTTGGCGCGCCGAATATCGGCCACTGACGTCGCAAACATCAGATCGCGAGGATGGCGCTCGACTGCTCGATAAACAGAATCGATCATGTCCAGAGTGCGACGCGCAGATCCGCCGTGCTCGACGTACCAAGGTCTAATGTAAAGCGAAAAGAACTCAGCGGTGAGCCCACCCTGCTTCATGCGTTCGATGTTTGTGCGATAGGGAACGGGCGGAGGACCGCTGAGATCGAAATCGTCGTTGGTCATCGGGGTTGTCACGTCGTTGTGGGTGTCGATGACGATGGCGCGGCGGTGAATTTGGAGCGCCCGCTGCCAGAGTCTTTCGTCGCGGGTTTGCGCTGGAGCACTGGTTATAAGCGTTAGGCCGAGAACAGCCAAACAAAGGGTTCGACGTATTTTCATTACTCACCTTTCAAAAGTTGCCACAGATTACACGGATAAAGACGGATGATCCGTTTTCATCCGTGTCATCTGTGGCTAATTCCTCACGCAGTGTGGCGCACCACGTTGTCACCTGAGTGATTAGCGCATTATTATCAGCCGTCATGTCAATCCTGATTGCCGAAGATAACATGGCCCAGCGCCATTACCTCCGCGAAATCCTCGAAAAGGAGTTTCCGTCACACGTCCCCGTATTCGAAGCCGGCGACGGTGAGGAGACGGTCAAACTCGCGCTCGACAAAAGGCCTGACGTCTGCATACTCGACATCCAGATGCCGAAGCTCTCAGGAGTAAAGGCCGCGCGCGCGATCTGGCGCGACTTTCCCACTGCGCGCATTATCTTCTGGACGCAGTTTCCGCACGAGATCTACATCAACGAGATCCGCAAAATTGTAAAGTCTGTCGATCCGCCACCGGCATACGGCTTCATACACAAGAACAATCCCGAGTCACGATTTCTTCGTTTCGTTGCCGCGGTGCTGGAAGACGGCGCCGACATGATCGATCCGGCGTTCAAAGACTCATTTAAACGACCGTTGTTAACAGAGTTTGAAGCCGAGGCACTTTATTATCTCGCGCTCGGACTTTCAAACTGGGCCATCGCACGCAAATGTTCGTTGAGCTTGCGCGGCGTCGAAAGCAGGCTGGCAACCCTTTACGAAAAGCTTTTCATCAGCGTCGCCGAAGGTACCGATCTGGAAGCCTACGAAAAGCTCGCTTACAACATTCGCACACGAGCATTCTTCGAAGCACTGCGTCGCGGCTTGCTGAACAGCGACGAGCTCGAAAAGGCCTCGAAGGATCTTGAAGCGTGGCTCGAAAAGGACCAGAAGCGTTTCAACGAAGAACAGAAACGAGAACTTGCCTCGAAGAAGAAATGAGGCCACAAAGAAGCGCAAAAAGCACAAAATGCATTGGAAAAACTGCTTACGCTTTCTGTGCTTGTTTGTGGTTGCTGAGCGTTGTTCTTTTGCCGATTGTTGATAGCTCTTCAGCGCAGACAGGGGAGGCAACACCAGACCCGCAGGCATCGCCGTCGCCCTCGCCTTCACCGTCTCCATCACCTTCACCAACGCCGATAACCGGACTGCATCAGTGGGGCGCAGTCACTTTATTTCACGGACTGCCTTCCGATCGTGTCCGCGCGATTGCACAGACGTTCGACGGTGCGATGTGGTTTGGAACTGAAACCGGCCTCGCCAAATTCGATGGGCGCCGCACCCAAACAATCAACAACCCAGCTTTGCACACAGGACGCATCCTTGCGCTTCAGACCGATAAGGACGGCGCCATGTGGATCGGAACTGAAGCCGGCGCCGCACGTTTCAATGCCGGAGAGTTTATCAAGATAGACGAAACTTCAGGTCAGGCAATCTCTTCCATCTTCACCGATCCGTTCGGTGTGGCGTTCATGACGAGCGAACAGGGCCGTGTTTATGAAAGCCGTGCACGCGTGGTCACAACTATAGTCAACAGAGGTCTTTCAGATAGCGAGATAACCACCGCCAACCGGACAGTAATCGATACTCGCTCGCTGTTGAACCAACCACTGGAAAGCCAGGATCGAGAGCGGCCTGGTCCACTCCCGCTCACCAGCATCACCTCGGTAAACAACCGGCTCTTTGCCGGCTCACTCAGCAGCGGCGTGCTGGAAATTACTAATGGAACAGCGAAGGTGCAGCAGAGGCCGATCACTTTCTTCGTCAACGCACTCGAGCACGATAACGAAGGCAAGCTCTGGGTTGGCGCCCGCGCGAAAAAAGAAGAGCCCGGCGTACTCTCCGGAACTGATCCAGCCAGTTTGAAACGCCACGAGGCGGCAACGGGTCCAGTGATGACGCTAAAACTGATCGGCGACGAAATGTGGGTTGGCACCGATGGTCGTGGTGTATTTCGAATTTCGAAAACGAAGGTCCAGCGTTTTACTTTTGATGGAACTGCTGGTGGTTTGCGTTCCGATCACGTCTACGCGATCTTCGTTGACCGCGAAGGTGTTATCTGGTTCGGAACAGACCGCGGAGTTTGCCGCTTTGATCCGCTCGCGCCACGCGTCGAATCCGTCGGCGACAACAGCGATACAAACTTTATTAGATCGCTCTACCAGACAAGCAACGGAAGAACGCTCGCCGGCACCAATCGCGGACTCTTCGTTTACGACGACGAAACTTCATCGTGGAATTCAGTGACAGCGCTCGGACGCAACGCTATTTATGCGTTCGCCGAAGATAAGTCACAACGTTTGCTCGTGGCCGCGGCAAGTGGTTTGTACATAGCTCCAAGGCAAACGACGCGGTTCGAAGAACAATTCTTTACGCGAGTGGAAACAGGTCCGGGCGGCGCTGACACGATTGGAAGCGTGCGGGCGATCGCTCAGTTTCGCGGCGCTACCTATTTCGCAATCTATGGTCGCGGCATCGATCGCATCGAGGGGGGACGCGCGAGTCTTAGCTGGTCCAACACTCCCGGAAGCGCGCGCGAGGTCCTCAGTCTTCTTGCCGACGGTGAAGATAGACTTTTGATAGGAACGACAAGAGACGGCGTGTTCTCGTCAGACGGAAAGACGATTACTGAAGAACCGGCGTTCGCAACACTGAAAGGCCCGGCGGTGAGATCGATAGTGCGGACGCCCGACGGCTCACTCTGGTTTGGTACCTCAACTGGAGTTTTTCTTTGCCGGAAAGATACCGGCTGTAGTGTCACAGTGCCGAACGTCGATGTGCGTCACCTTTTTGCGATCCAGTCGGATAAGACAAATGAAATATGGTGCGGAACGCGAGGAAACGGACTGCTGCGCATTCTGCTGGATCCTGTAGTTGGACCTGTGGTGTCGGAGCTCGATTCGGAGCAGGGGCTGCCTTCGCAGAATGTGTTCGCCGTGTGGCCGCAAGGCAAGGCGGATGGAAGCGAAGCTTTATTGATTGGCACAAATCGGGGTGTTGCACGTTACCAGCCTGGTCGTTTGGAGCCTTCGCTGTCGGTGACACGTATTCTCAGTAAACGTGTGCATGCTCCTGCCGAGCTAAAAGCCGGCCTGAATCTCGAATACCCCCAGAACAGCTTGCTCCTTGACGTAACTGCAATCAGCAGCCGCACCTTCCCCGAGCAATTTCAGTATGCGTTTACGCTCGTTGACGGCAGTGGGCAGTCGATCAGGCAGAAACTTTCGCGCGAATCGCAGTTCACGATGGAGGGTTTGACGCCGGGAACCTATACGGTAACGGCACGTGCGTTCACGAAAGATTTAACGTCTTCGACGCCTCTGAGTTTTTCGTTCACAGTTGCCAAGGCGCCGTTCCCATGGACCTCGACAGCTCTCGCGATTCTGTTGGCGCTGGCATTGCTCGCTCTGCTGTGGGCCATCCTCGAACGCCGAAGGATCGTTGCGACCAGCGCGGCCCTCGTCGATGCTAATCGCGAGCTCGCGGACGCGCGCCTCAATCTCGCTAACGAAGCCGAACGCGAGCGAGGCAGGATCGCTCGCGACCTGCACGATCAAACGCTGGCCGATTTGCGTCACCTCGCGTTGTTGACGGATCAGATCAAAGGCAATGGTGAGTCACACACGACCACAACGCTGAGAGGTGAGATTGAAGTCATCTCACAGGAAGTGCGACGCATCTGCGAGGACCTGAGTCCTTCAGTACTGCAAAATGTTGGCTTCGCGGCAGCGCTCGAGTTTGCGTTGTCTCATGCAGTGCAGGACGCTCCGGCAGAGAAGCGTTTCAAATATGAGTTTCACTGTGACGATGCTATAGAAGAGCGAAGCGAGCTGGCGCCGAGTGTGCAAATGCAGATCTACCGCATCGTACAGGAAGCAGTGAACAACATCTGGCGTCATGCTGAAGCTACCGAAGTGAAGATGTTCGTAACGATTTCAAAGGAAGGTGATTTCTCTTTGCGAATTGAAGATAACGGCCGCCCGTTCGCATCACAGCCGACAAACTCCGAAGGACGCGGACTGGCCAACATGCGCGCGCGTGCGGGCCTGATCGACGCGCGCATTTCGTGGGAGCCACGCGAAGGTGGTGGCACCGTGTTTACATTGACGAGGGCGGCGACTGCCAATGCGCGAACTGCTTAACATCGCTCCCGAAGTCGCTGACGCGATTCGTGACAACTATCCGGTTGTAGCACTCGAATCGACAGTGATTGCGCACGGTTTGCCGCGGCCGCAAAACTTGCAGACTGCGCATCGACTGCAACAGATCGTTCGTGAAGCCGGAGCGGTGCCTGCGACGATCGCAGTGCTCGATGGCAAGTTGACCGTCGGACTCAGTGACGATCAGGTCAACTTACTAGCGAACGACGGAAACATCCGGAAGGTCAGCACTCGAGACATTTCGCTCGCGGTCGCACAAAACTGGAACGGCGCGACAACAGTCGCTTCTACGCTCTGGATCGCACATCGTGCCGGTATCAAGATTTTTGCGACCGGTGGAATCGGTGGAGTTCATCGTGGCTCGCTGCCTGATGTTTCCGCGGATCTCCCGGAACTCGCTCGCACTCCAATCATCGTCGTTTGTTCAGGCGCGAAGATCGTTCTTAATTTGCCTGCAACTCGCGAGTGGCTCGAAACACACGCGGTCACCATCATTGGTTATCAATGCGACGAACTGCCGGCTTTCTATTCGAGAGGCAGCGGTTTGCCGGTCGATGCGCGCGTTGAAACACCTGCTGATGTGCTTAACGTTTTTCGAGCGCAACAAGCTCTCGGGATTGAATCGGCGCTGCTGGTCGTTGTGCCTGTGCCGCCTAAATTTGAGGTCCCGGCCAATGAGCTACAAATCGTATTGACCACCGCTTTGGAAGATGCGGATTGGAAAGAAATCACGGGACCTGCGTTAACACCTTTTCTGTTGAGCCAGATGGCTGAACGTAGTGCAGGCGCAACATTGAGGGCGAATATCGCCTTACTCGAGAACAACGCGCGTGTGGCAGCCCAGGTTGCGAGAGAAATGGTTTAGTGTGCTACTCTAGGCACCCCAAAAACACTGCAATTTTCAGGAGGATCTGATGGCTGACGAAAAGACGTGCAAAAATCCGAGTTGTACCTGCCCGGCGCAAGATGATGGCAAATACTGTAGTGCATCATGTGAAGGATCGGGCGGCACGATCGAGCTTGATTGTGACTGCGGGCATGAGGCGTGCGGCGGTAACTTCTAGACACAATTCCCCGGGATTTACAGGATTGAAAAGATTCCAATCCTGTAAATTTTGCATCCTGCAATCCTGTTTTCTATTTGCTTAACGTAATAAACTGCGCCGCCAGTTTTGGACCAGTCGCTTCATCCTCATGCTTGAAGAACACGAAGGTGTCCTTCCAATCCTGCTCTCGCACGCGGTTAACCCATTCGACCAGATCCGATTCAGAATAATTAACACGTCGCAAACGCACGTAACCCCAATCCGCAGTCTTGTCGATGTGGTTTGCAGGCATCTCGTCTCTGTCTGAAATACAAAGCACGCGGTTCTGACTGCGCAGCAAAGTCAATACCTCTTCGTCAAACCAGCTTGGATGTCGAAACTCAAACGCAGCAGGTGCCTTTGCCGGTAGATCCTTGAGAAATGTTTTCAAACGCCCGAGGTCCTTCTCCATGTCCTCGGGAAGTCGAAACAGCACAGCCCCGAAACGATCTTTCAGCGCCGAGACTGTCTTCAGCATAGATCGCGTTACCGCTCCTGCATCTTTTAGTCGTCTGAAGTGAGTAACACTTTGTGGAGCCTTCATCGTGAACCGGAAATTGTCCGGCACCTGGCCCTTCCAACTTTCCACCATGCCTGGTTGCGGCAACCGGTAAAAAGTATTGTTGAGTTCCACCGCCGGAAAACGCGCAGCGTAATACGAGAGCATGTCTTTGGCCGGAATCTTTTCGGGATAAAAACTTCCCTTCCATTCCTTATAACTGTAGCCGCTGGTCCCAACGTAGATCATCGCCACAAAGAGGCACAAAAAGCACAAAACGTTTAAGATAACTCAGCTTAACTCATTTGTGCTTTTTGTGCTTCTTTGTGGCTAAATTCTGTGGTACACAGGCAGGCATGTCGACCGTTACTTCGAACATCGAATCAATACTTCAGGAAGAGCGGGTCTTCCCCCCACCGCAGTCTTTTTCAGAGCAGGCCCACATCAAGTCGCTCGCCGAACTCGATCAGCTCCGAGCGGAAGCCGATGCCGACCCGGAATCTTTCTGGGCACGCATGGCCGAAGAACTCCACTGGTTCAAAAAGTGGGACACGGTGTTGAAGTGGGACCCGCCTCACGCGGAGTGGTTCGGCGGCGGAAAAATAAATATCTCGTACAACTGTTTAGACCGGCATTTGACGACATGGAGACGTAACAAGGCAGCACTCATCTGGGAAGGTGAACCCGGCGAAACCCGTACCTTTACTTATCAACAACTGCACACGGAAGTCTGCAAATTCGCGAACGTCCTGAAGCACGCGGGCATTCAACGAGGAGATCGCGTCGCCCTTTACATGCCACTGATTCCTGAGTTGGCGATTGCCATGCTCGCCTGCGCGCGCATCGGCGCAACGCACTCGGTTGTCTTCGGAGGATTCTCCAGCTCGGCACTGATCGATCGGATCAACGATGCAGAGTGTAAGCTGGTCGTCACAGCCGACGGGGGTTGGCGTCGCGGCAATGAAGTAAAGCTCAAACCAGCTGTTGACGAAGCGGTAAAATCAACGCCGTCAGTCAATGCTTGTATCGTCGTACAACGAACAGGATCGCGCCAGCACATGGAACCGGGGCGCGACTTTTGGTGGCACGAGTTGATGGAGACTGTTGACGCGGATTGCCCTGCCGAAGAGTTGGACAGCGAACACCCGCTGTACATTCTGTACACGTCGGGAACGACCGGTAAGCCGAAAGGTATCCTGCACACGACGGCGGGTTATCTCTTGCAATCTCATCTCACAACGAAGTGGGTCTTTGATCTCAAAGATGAAGATCTTTACTGGTGCACGGCGGACATCGGCTGGGTCACCGGACATAGTTATGTTGTCTATGGTCCACTCTCGAACGGCGCGACTGTCTTGATGTATGAAGGAGCACCAAACTTTCCGGAACCGGATCGCTTTTGGAGCATGATCGAACGCCATCGAGTAAATGTCTTCTACACTGCGCCGACTGCGATCCGTGCCTTTATCAAATGGGGTGATCGCTGGCCGTTGAAGCACGACCTCTCGAGCCTCCGGTTACTCGGC
Organism: uncultured Acidobacteriota bacterium; assembly: GCA_963826255.1. Classification (GTDB taxonomy): domain Bacteria; phylum Acidobacteriota; class Blastocatellia; order Pyrinomonadales; family Pyrinomonadaceae; genus PSRF01. The sequence continues at coordinate 252,315 of CAWGWK010000002.1, read as the reverse complement.
ACGGTTGGTGAACCGATCAATCCCGAGGCCTGGATGTGGTACCGCGAGTTGATCGGGAAGAAGCGATGTCCGATTGTGGATACGTGGTGGCAAACTGAAACCGGCGCCATCATGATCACTCCGATTCCCGGCGCCACGCCGGCAAAGCCTGGCTCCGCAACGAAACCCTTCCCTGGTATCGATGCAGACGTAATGACCCGCGACGGTAAGCAGGTGGGCGCAAATGAAGGCGGTTATCTCGTGATTAAGCGGCCCTGGCCTTCGATGCTCAGAACGATATGGGGCGATGATGAACGCTACCGCCAGCAGTACTGGTCGCAAATTGACGGCATTTACTTCGCCGGCGATGGCGCGAGGCGCGATCAGCAGGGCTATTTCTGGATAATGGGCCGGATCGACGATGTTATCAATGTAAGCGGCCATCGACTCGGAACTGCGGAAATTGAAAGCGCGCTGGTGTCTCACCATGCGGTCGCGGAAGCGGCAGTTGTGGCGCGACCTGACGAGCTGAAGGGATCGTCGATCATTGCTTTCGTAACTCTTGAAGGTTCGCATAATGCATCTGACGCGTTGAACCAGGAGTTGCGAGCGCACGTTGTGAAGGAGATTGGCGCACTAGCTCGACCCGACGACATTAGATTTACTGACGCGTTGCCGAAAACGAGATCAGGCAAGATCATGCGCCGGCTTTTGCGCGAGATTGCAACCAGCGGCTCGGTTGCAGGCGACGTGACGACGCTGGAAGATTTTTCTGTACTGGAGAAGCTGAGGGCAGAGGAAGAGTAAACTCCCGGATCAAGGAGGCACTGCATGCCGCGACACATAGAACCTGACAATCGTTCAGGGCCACGTTACCTCGCCAGTCTCGAAGTAAAAGCCGAGTGGGATGAGCCAGGCGGTACGCACGTCGTTGCAGAAGGAACAACTGAGAACGTCGGCCCAGAGGGTACGCTCGTGCACTTGCCGCGACAATTGCCGCAGGTCGGCAGTCGCGTGCGTCTCGAAGTGCTCGGCGAAACCGGTGAGAAGCTACAGGTGATTGCGGAAGTGCTTCGCATCGAACGTCATCCGGGTCATCCACTCGCCGCGCTCCAGTTGCTCGGTGAAACTGATGAATGGCGAGGTCTGGTTTGGGAGCCGGCTGCTCCTCGCGTCACGCCACCGCCTGTGGTTGAAGGCGAGGGCGAGGGTGAAGAGGAAAGTGAAGAACACGACCCCGACGTAACACACTAATTGTGAAGAAAGAGAACCAAGAGACGGCGGTTGCTGCGGCGAAGGTCGCTGTGGAAGCGTCTGGTCCACCGACGCGTGTGGTGCTGCGTCTCATTTTTATTCTGCTGGCGGTAGTGATCGTTCTGTGGGTGATCTCCAAGATCACCGGCATCATTCTGCTGCTCGTGCTCTCGATCTTTTTCGCGTACCTGGTGTCGCCGCTCGTTGAGTTTTTACGTTGACCGAGAAGTGTTGGTAAACGCACGATCGAGATACCCAAGCTCGTCGCAATCGCGCTTGCTTACCTGATTATTCTGGCGGCGGTCACGTTTGCGATTTTTATTATTGTCCCGAGCCTGAGCACACAATTTCCGGAATTCGCCGCCCAATCGCAGGTGTATTGGCAGTCGCTTGGCGACAGGATGCAGGAGATCGTTAAGTACTCCCGTCGCCTGCCCGCGCCCTTAGTTGCCGCCTTGATGAGCGCCATCCCGGAGGTACAAACTACAGTCTTCAACACTGTCAAAGATTTCTTCACGTCCTCGTTCACCTATTTAGTCTATCTGCCCTGGCTGATTCTGATCCCGATCCTTGCGTTCTTTTTACTGAAGGACGCGGAAAGCTTTCGCACTTCGGCTTTGTTGATGCTTCCGCGTGGCCGTTGGCGTTGGCGTGGCGACGAGTTCTTCCAGGACATTAACCACACGCTGGCGGCTTACATTCGCGCGCAATTGACCGCGTGTTTATTCATCGGCGTCGTTTGCGCGCTGGGCTTCACGTTGTTGGGATTGCCGGGCGGGTTGGTGATGGGCGTGATGGCCGGTGTCTTTGAGTTCGTCCCGCTTGTTGGACCATTGATTATCGCAATCATCGCGGGAATACTGGCGATGTTTCATGCCGGTCCGTTCAATGCTTTTCTGGTACTTTTGTTTCTGGGAATTTTGCGGATCGTGCATGACTACTTCATCTACCCGAGACTAATCGGCCAGGGCATTCATCTTCATCCGTTGGCAGTGATATTCGCGATTCTGGCTGGTGAGAAACTAGCGGGAGTGGCAGGTATCTTTTTAGCAATTCCCGTCGTAGCGATTTTGACGGTCAGCTATCGTCACTACATGGAACACCGCGGCAGCGAAGGTTTTGCGGATCTTCTTGAACCAACTCCTCCTGCGCAAGTTGAGGTACCACCAATCCAACCGGAAGAACTTCACGCCAAAACAACACCCGATCAAATGGTCCGAGCCCGCCCTGATCTCACGACTGGCGAATTGAAGGTGCCGGAAGGTCAGACTTGAGCCGTGGCGCCTTTACGCGAACTCGCTTCCTCCATCAGCTTCACAAATCTCTGAAAATGATGCTCGGCGTCGTGTGGACCAGGCGCGGCTTCAGGATGGTATTGAACTGAGATCACCGGCAAGGTGCGGTGACGCATGCCTTCGACACACTGATCGTTGAGATTGATGTGTGTGACTTCAACTTCCGGCGGTAGACTTTCAGCACTTACTGCAAAGCCATGATTGTGTGAGGTAATCTCTACGTTCCGGTTCGACAATTCTTTAACCGGCTGGTTGCCACCACGGTGCCCGAACACGAGTTTGAAAGTCTTCCCGCCAAACGCACGGCCAAGCAACTGGTGTCCGAAACAAATCCCGAACGTTGGCACATTCGCCTGCAACAGTTCGCGAATCGCGGCTACTTCGTTGTCCATTGACGCCGGGTCGCCCGGACCATTCGATAAGAAGATCCCATCGGGCTTGAGAGCTAATGCTTCCGCTGCCGAGGTGGTCGAGGGCACGACCGTCGTACGTACTCCACGCTGTGCCAGTTCGCGTAAAGAATTTCGTTTTACTCCGTAGTCGAAACAGACAACGTGAAAACGTTCTTCACCTTCGGCTGAAAACTCGTAAGGTTCTTTCGTGGTCACGACGCTGGCAAGCTCACGATTCACCATCGGTGGAGATTGGCGTGCTTTTTCAATCAGGCTTTTTTCATCGAGATCGGTCGTCGAGAGACAAGCGCGCATCGCGCCCTTATCGCGAATGTGACGCACAAGGGCGCGGGTGTCGATTCCTTCAAGCGCGACAACGTTCCAACGTTTCAAGTACGATTCGAGACTCTCTTCAGCGCGCCAGTTGGAAGTGATCCGGCTTGCCTCACGAACCACAAAGCCCTCAACCCATGGTCGTGTAGATTCCGCGTCGGCTTCGTTTACACCGTAATTCCCGATCAGCGGATAAGTCATGCAAACGATCTGTCCGGCGTAAGAAGGATCGGTCAGCACCTCCTGATAACCGGTCATTGAAGTATTGAAAACGATCTCACCACAAACTTCGCCCTCGGCCGCCCACGATCGACCGCGGAACGTGCGACCATCTTCAAGCGCTAAGAGTGCTGGAGTTCGATTTGTCATCTCGCTGCTAAATAAGTCCTATAGGACCTATTCGACCTATTGGCTGCTCTTAATAAACTGCTCCGCCTCGTTCAGCCAACGCTTGCTCGCGCGATACTTATACGCCGGCGCAGTCTTCACTGCTTCGATACACGCTTGCATCAAACTCGTCGCTTCGCGCTTGTGTCCCAGCCCGGCATGCGCGCGGCCCATGAGATACAGTCCTTCCGGATCCGAAGGCCTGTGCTCGAGAAACTGCTCCAGTGCATTGCGAGCATCTTCAAACTGGCCCGCGGCGATATACGTCGCAGCTACTTCCCGCCAGATCTCATGTTGCGAATGTGCCGGGTTTCTTGACACTACCTGTTCGAAGTTCTGGATCGCGTCTGGGTATCTCTTCTGCTGTCGCGCAATGCGACCGAGTTGATAACTCGCGTCGATCTCTTCCGGATCGATTTCCAACGCGCGTTCAAACCTTTCACGCGCCTGGTCCAACTCACCCCGGCTCTGGTGAATTAAACCAAGGTTGTAATGCGCGGACGCATCCGCCGGGTTCAATGTTGCAGATTCAAGATTCTGCTTAAACGCCGCCTTCGCGCGATGGCTGCCCATGATGTCGCTGAAGTAACCACGCAAAAGCAGGAACAGCAGAAACAACAAAAACGGAGAACCAAATACGCCTGAGAACAGACGCACCGCGATCGGTGCGACGAACAGTGCGCAAAAACACGAAATCACTGTCACCGCGAACGCCCGCACCGCTGACATTCTGAACGTATCTTTCACCCCGAGGATCAGGCCTACGCCAAAGAACAGCAACTTGGGCATCAGGAAAAGATTTTCAGAAAGTATGGCGGGATCCTTCAACTGTTCCGCCGCTGCGGCAAACTGCGGCGTGTCAGGAAGCATGGCGCGAGTTTGCTCCGCATGTTGAATCATGCCCGCAACCTGCTGCGCCTGAATTCCGGAATAATGAAACAGCGCTGCGATCACGATCGCGAGGACGTTGGCGGCAGTCAGTACATAAAACATCGTCGCCGCCACCGGAGCATATTCCTGTGTGATAACTACGCGGAAACTGCCTCTGCGTTCGAACATGTTCGCAATTAGAGTAAGAATTGGAACCAGAACCACCGCCACCAGGACGACGATTATCGCTGCCTGGAAGAGGTCCGAGAAGACTCCGGTACGCGCTGCGGTGCCGGCAAACCTTTCCGTCAAGAAGCTGTAAGCAGCCTGGCTGAGGAAGGCAATCAAAGCGACGGGCGCCAGTGAACCACGGTCGCGCATTCCGCGCATACCACGCAACGGGGCGTAAAAGATCATCAGCAGGAAACGCAGCCAATCAATCATCGGATTCAACGCTCAGGCTGTGCGGGCGGTTCACGCGTTGGTTCACTCATGGGTTCACGCATCGGTTCACTAAGGGGCGTATCCTGAAAATTCGGCCGGAAACCGGGGGACGCCGGAGTAAGGGGAGTGATGTCCTCGTGATGTATGACGCTCGCTGAGGTCAGTGGCCAGTAGCGAAACAGCGCCTTTCCGTAAATGTATTTCTTCGGCACCAAACCCCAAATTCGCGAGTCGCTCGAGTTGTCGCGATTGTCACCCATCACAAAGTAATAATTCGGTCTGACGTAGATCGGCGCCAGGCTCCGATGCGAAAGGTTCAGTCGCGGATCGAGATAACTCTCTTCGATGTCGCGACCATTCACGCGCACGACTCCCTCGTGCACCTCGACTGTATCGCCCGGCAAACCAATGACCCTTTTGATGTAGCTCTTCGAAGGATCGTCGGGAAACCAGAAAACGACAATGTCGCCGCGATCAAGTTTGGGTGCCCAGCGATATTCGTCGTAATAGATGAGCTTGTTAACGAAGATGCGTTCGCCGTCGTGCAAGCGCGGCAACATCGAAGTGCCTTCAACTTTGACCGGCTGCACGATGAACACGACGACGAGCGCCGCTATCATGAGTGCGAAGATCAGATCGCGGAGCAACAGGCGCGCTTCCGACCAAAGGTCATTCCGCGAAGCCTCCTCAGGCTTGTGTTCCAGGATGTCTTTGTCGTCGTCGACGTGAACGCCACCAAATGGCGGTGGCCGGCGTTTTCTAATTCCAAACATAAGCGGTTTTGAGGTTATCTTTCAGCTTGCGCCCTTGTCAAACAAACCCATCCACAGATTACACGATGACAGAGGGCAATCCTCGTAATCTGTGGTTGGATCTTTCTTGACAGCCTTTACCAACGCTCTCTATCATCCTCACCTGCATTCTGCAGCCGAGGACAGCGGCCGGAGGCGGACCAGAAAAGAGGCCCCTAGACGTGATCAAGTTAGATATCATCAACCGCGTTGCTGATAAGACCGGCGTGCCAAAGATGAAAGCCGAACAAGCCGTCGAAGCTCTTTTCCATTCGATGAAGGAAGCGTTGACCAGGGGTGAACGAATCGAGCTCCGTGGATTCGGCGTCTTCGTGGTCAAGCCGCGAAAGAGAGGCGTAGGCCGGAATCCTCGCACGGGTGAGGAAGTCGCGATTCCGTCGGGCAAAACGATTCGATTTAAGCCGGGCAAAGAGCTACAGGCGCAGGAGGACGGCGAAACTCTCGAGGATGATACGAGCGAAGACGACGACGATTTCTAGGGTTTCTAACAAATAGGATTTATTCAAGGCTAGAGATGGAACTGCACGAGCATCCAGACTCTAGCCTTTAGCTTCTTACAGCGAGTTATGGCTGAATCGATTCGAACTATTCCAACGGGTCTCGACCTCCTGGAACGGCAAAGGCTTTCCGCCCGTGAGTGGAGACTGCATGGCGGACTGTTCATTCTCACCATCATCAGCACAACGTTGGCGGGAATAATGCTTGCGGTTCCGGAGCTCACGCCCGCTGAGCCGCCGTTGGCGAATCCGCTTGATTTTCTGTTCTATGTTCCGCTCGCTTATTTGTATTCGGTTGTCGAGCTGCTCAGGTATGCGTTAGCGAACCCGCATCTGATTGCGCAAGGTGCCATATTCTCAGCAGCGCTACTGGCAATTCTCTTCTCGCACGAAATGGGTCACTACCTCGCGTGTCGCTACTACAAAGTGAACGCGACACTTCCCTATTTCATTCCGGCGCCGCCTCTGTTTCTGGCCGGGACGTTTGGCGCATTTATTAAAATTCGCTCACCGATTCCGTCTCGTCGTGCATTATTCGATATCGGACTTGCTGGTCCGTTGGCAGGCTTTGTTGTGGCAGTTCCTTTGTCTGTTATCGGGGTTCTGACGATTGGTCCGCCACTGGAACAGCAAGGTCACTTAATCTTCTTTAATGATCCACTGCTGTTCCGGTTGATTGCGAAAGTGGCGGGAATACCTCTCGATCCAAACTCGCCGACAAATCCTTATCACATGGCGGCGTGGCTCGGGTTGCTGGTGACAAGTCTGAACCTGATGCCGGTGGGCCAACTCGATGGAGGTCACGGAACGTTTGCGCTATTCGGCCCACGCGCGCACAGGATCATCGGCCGTTTAGCTTTTATCAGCGTAGTGGTGTTGGCAGTGTTGGGCTTCTGGTGGCACGACAGCCCAAGTGGATTTCTTTACGCGGTGCTGTTGGGAATTATGATGAAGGTCCCACATCCGCAACCGGCGGTGATGGAGCCGTTGGGAACAAAACGAATTTTGATCGCGATCCTGACGCTGATCGTCTTCGTGCTCTGCTTCTGGCCCTTCCCGATCACAATCACATAACCCACAAAAAGGCACAAAAGTCACAAAAAGGAACCCCTCATAGCAGGTTTATTGTTTTTGTGCCTTTTGTGCCCTTTTGTGGCCTAAGCCATGGCGGCGGGTAACAGACCTTTGATCTCCCTCACGACGCGCACTACTTCTTCCTGGTTCGCTAATGCGATCATGAAGAACTTGTAACCCTGATGGAAGCAGATCACTCCGTTTGCAAATAACCAAACGCCATCGAGAAATGGATTGCCGCCCAACAGCCAACTGATTGGCGCGCCGGTAATCGCGCCTGGCTGAAAAATCTGCGCCCACATCGCGGCGCCGGCCGCGCAACTAAACGCTCCCAGTAACGGTGCTCCAACATACTTGGCAATCTTGCGTTCAAATTCCGCGCGCTGTTGTTCGGCTTCACCAAGTTCGCCACGCGCGATTAGTTCTTCCTGTTTCCTCAAATAGCCGTCAAACTTTTCACTCGCTTTACGGAGCCCGTAAACGGGAAGTGCCGAGTGTGTGAGCCAGTGTGGATGCGAGCCCAATAACACCGCGTCCAGACCCGGAAACGCAGCACCCGCCCTGATGCCCAGCACCAAAGAAACAGAAACAACTGCTGCCTTGCCCGGATTCTCTTTGATCCAGTCACGCGCTTTTAGCAAACCTGAAGTTGCGGCAGTTGAAGCACGTGTGAAGCGAGCGCTCGTATCGTAGAGATGCGATGCTCGATCGTAGTAGGTCTTCGCGTCGTCAAAAACCTTTTTGCCGGTGTCGCCCGCAACATCCCGCACAGCTTTCCCGGCTTTCTTCACGTTCTTTACAGTTTCGTTTGCGGCTCGTCTCGCAGCTTCACTGACTTCTTCGTCGTCAGTCAGCCGCTCGGCCTCCGTGCGTAGCTTTTCGGCGCTACTCGCTACGGTTTCAGCCCCACGCTTCGCAGCTTCACCAACGCGATCGGAAATCGCAAATTTCTCATCGAGCTCGCGGGCCTTTCGCCGCGCCGCCTGTTGCCACTCGTCGAACTTTTCCTTGTAGTCAGCCATTCTATCCTCGCGATATAACTCCTATATTTCCATCGCCTTGTACGTCGCCCGCAGCCACCGAGTTCGATTTCGCCTCGCCCATCGCGACGACCTGGTCGCGGCCGTTTCGCTTGGCTTCATACAAAGCGACATCAGCCGCTTTCAGGATCTCGGCAGCAGTTTGCGCATCACTCGGACATTCTGCAACCCCAAAACTCCCCGTGATGCGCCCGGCCTTCGGAATCTCCAGCGCCTTGATCGCCGCTCGCAATCGTTCGGCGACTTCAAGACCGCCTTCCTTGTTTGTTTCAACAAGCAATATCGCAAACTCTTCACCGCCGATTCGGGCCGCCAGATCGATCCCTCTCGTACCCTCGCGCAAGACCTTGCTGATGCGACGTATGGCCTCGTCGCCGGCGTCGTGGCCGTAGCTATCGTTGAGGTTTTTGAAACTGTCGATGTCGAGCATCAACAGGCTGAACGGGTGGCCAAATCGCGACATCCGGCCTACCTCTCGTTCCAACTGACGTTCGAACCGCCTGCGGTTTGCCAACCCAGTGAGGTGGTCCGTAAAGGCTGCTTCTTCACAAACGTCTAAATAGGCTTTGAACTCGAGCAGTGTTCGCGTTCTGGCGAGCAACAAATCCAAATCGGTTGGATCCGTAATGTAGCCCAGGGCTCCAGCCTCGTTAGCTCTCCTTAGGTCTTCAGATCGCCGGCCCGCCGCAGTTTGCATGATTACTGGAATAAATTTCGTTACGGGATTGGCCCTAATTCGTTCGGCCAGCTCATAGCCATTCATGCGCGGCATCATAACGTCAGTTATCACCAGGTCAGGTTGATACGACTCGATGGTCGCGAGCGCTTCATCGCCGTCTGTTGCGGTGGTGACGTTGTAGCCCGCAAGCTTCAATGCGGCCTCGATCAGGCTTAGTTTATCCGGGTTATCGTTGACGACTAGAATGTTGGATTTTGACTGCATAAAACGAGTTTGTTGGACCTTATTGTTCTTGCGCCCCTGTGCGCTTCATGGTACAGTTTGGGACTTCGATTTGATACGTTCGTATCTGTACTCGCCCTAGCATCGCGTCAAAAAGATTCAATCGAGAGAAATAACAAGCCTGGGAAAACATCGCGCAGGTTTCCTTACAATCGTAGAAACTAACCCGCATTGGACCACTTTGAACAAGAACAGAAGGCTCCCGATTCAAGCTCGAACCTTTGACTCGATGCCCAAAAGGACATGGAGATGAATGCCCTGCAGGAACAAAAGCGCGCCCGGGATTTAACTCCCGAGGATCGCGCTGAATTAATCCGCCGCCTGGAATTTGGCTTAACACTTGATGATGCCCTCGTCGCCGACATGGCCCGCAATTCCGTGGTCCTCGACTTTCGCCGCCGCCGGTTTGTCTACCGCGCGGATGAACCAGCGGACTGCCTTTACGCGATTGTTCATGGCCGAATAAAACTTTGTCGTATCGAGTCTGACACTGGCCGCGAAGCCGTCATCGATATCCTTCCTGAGGGATCCTTGTTCGGGGAGTCAGCTCTCTATTCTGCTGCGGGGCAACGAGCGAACTCTGCGATCGCCTACGAAAACTCGAGGCTCCTGCGAATTCAGGTTGGGGATTTCAAACGGGGGATGACTGAGGATGACCGCCTTCATGATTACACTTTCCGCTTAATCGGTCAACGACTTGATCACGCAGAGCGCCGGCTCGCTGACTTTGCCTTGAACGGCATTCCGGCAAGGCTGGACAGTTTACTTGCTGATTTTTCCATGCGTTATGGGGTCTCCGAACCCGGAGGGGTGCTTATCGATATTCCCCTGCCTCACCGCGAAATAGCCTCCATTGTCGGCTCCACCCGAGAAAGTGTTACCGTGCGCTTGAACGCCATGCGCCGCGAAGGTACGATCGCATTCGTCAAACGACGAATACTGATCAAACGACCGGCATCTCTTTAGTGAGACACGGCCGTTTCGTGGCTTCAAGATCATGAAATGCCCAACCTGCGGTAAGCCGGTCGAGTGGAAAGATAATTCTTTTCGTCCCTTCTGTTCTGAGCGGTGCCAGCTGGTCGATCTCGGCCGGTGGGTTGAAGGCGAGTATCGCGTGCCCGGTGAGGCGCTTCCTCAGGAACAAAACGATGTGGACAAAGAAAGCCGAGACTAGCGGCACAACCGGGGCAGTTCCCTCGCAAAGGCGCAAAAATGCAAAGGAAAACCAAGGAAAACCCTTTGCGTCTTTGCGCCTTTGCGAGGGAATCTTTCTTTGCGGTCTGATGTTACTGGCGGGCTGCAACAGCACTGACAGAGCCGGCTCCACCAAAACCCCGGTTATCTCTAATCCACCATCAGGCACCACCTATCCAATGCCGCCGTTGAAGGGCGTCTCTCTCGCTAATATGGGCTGGGAGCTTGCTGATGGAAAGCGTTCGGTCGTGTCAGAACACAAAGGAAAGGTGCTGGTCCTTGATTTCTATGCGACGTGGTGCGTTCCCTGTCGCGATAGTATTCCTCACTTGATTTCTCTACAGAAGCAATTTGAAGAGCAGGGACTCACAGTCGTAGGGCTGAACGTCGGTGGAGCAGGCGACCCCGAAAAAGTTCCGGCCTTCGCCAAAGAATTCGGCATTCAATACGCACTCGCGAAGCCTGACGAAGATCTCGTAAGCTTCCTCCTCTCAGACATTGATGCGATTCCGCAAACCTTTGTTTTTGATCGTCAGGGTGAGCTGGTGGAACGTTTCATAGGCTATGACAAGGAAGCGGGTGAAAGACTTCAACGCATAATCGAAAGCACACTGCAAGCCCCTGCGTCCTAAACATCAAATGAGACGGGTCCAAACTTTGAGACGAGCAAAAATTCTAATTACTCTTGGTCCAGCCTCTCGCGAGCCTGAAATCGTAGAACAACTGATCGCCGCCGGCGCCAATGGCGTGCGTATCAACATGTCGCACGGAACTCACGAAGAGAAAGCGGTCGACATTGAACGTGCGCGCGCGGCCGCAAACAAGTTGGGACGTCCCATCGCAGTTCTCGTCGATCTTTCAGGGCCCAAGATCCGCACGGGCGAATTGAAAGACGATCAACCGGTAAAACTGACGTCAGGTTCATCGTTCACTATAACTACTCGAACCATCCTCGGAGACGAACATCAGGTTTCCACCAACTACCAGGACCTTCCACGCGTGGTGCAACCCGGCACACGGATGTTGCTCGACGATGGCGCCTTGTCCCTCATCGTCGAAAGCACGGGGGATACAGACGTGATCTGTAAGGTCATTGACGGCGGCCTGCTCGGCGAGCGTAAAGGTATCAATTTGCCCGGAGTCGCACTGCCGATCGAGTCACTCACCGAGAAAGACATTGTCGATCTTAAATGGGCGGTCGAACAGGATGTCGATTACATCGCACTCTCGTTTGTGCGGCGCGGCAGCGACTGCGAGCATGCGAAAAAACTGATCAACGAAGCAGGCGGGCACGCACCGTTGATAGCAAAGATCGAAAAGGCCGAGGCTATCGACCATTTGGACGAGATCATCGCCGCGGCTGACGGTCTCATGGTAGCCCGCGGCGATCTCGGCGTCGAAACGAGTGTCGAGCTAGTTCCGGTTTATCAAAAGCGAATTATTGAGAAGTCGATTGACGCGGGAAAGATGGTCATCACTGCCACGCAGATGCTCCAATCGATGGTCACGAACCCGCGCCCGACGCGCGCCGAAGCCTCCGACGTGGCGAACGCTGTTTGGGATGGCACCGACTGCGTCATGCTTTCAAACGAAACTGCCACCGGTGCTTATCCGGCTGCGTCAGTAGCAATGATGGCTCGTATCATCGAATCAGCAGAAACAGGGAAAGAGCATCGAACGGATTTCACTGCCAGTTGGGCCGGCCGGCAATCAGGTCGTGTCAGTCGCGCGCTTTGTGAGGCAGCAGCCTTCGCGGCGGGAGAGATGAGAACGACGGTAACGGCTGTCTTCACCGCGTCCGGTTTAATGGCGCGCAGGCTCTCGTCCCTGCGTCACGATCAACGCATCATCGCACTGACACATCGACCACTGGTCGTTTCAGAGTTAGCGCTAATCTGGGCAGTCGAACCTTTGCTCGTCAACAAGGCGCGGTCGACGGAAGAGATGCTCAAGATCGGAGAACAACGACTGCTCGAAGAGGGCGTTGTTGAAAAAGGTGAAATGATCGTAGTGATGGCCGGACGTCTGTCAGGACTCGGCCTCTCGAGTTCAGTAACGATCTTTACGGTGGGAGGAAGCCTGGGACCGACAGGCCCAGTCAAAGAGTGAGTCTCGGTTAATCCGCGCCGATCATCTCACCAACGCCTTTACCCGCTTTGTGTTCCTGGGCCATCTGGGCCGGTGTCTTCTGCGGATCGCGCCAGTTATCGAGAATCCCAACCTGGTGAACGCACTGTAGCGTGCACGTTGGCGCACACCATTTCTCAGTGGTGTACTCACGAGCGAAATCTTCCATCGTGTACTGCTCCAACGGAATGCCCGGATAACCTCGTTGCTGCGAACACCAATGGACAAGGCCATCTTCACAGATGTAGAGGTAGCGAGCGCCCGCACGGCAGCGCCAGTTGTAAGGCTTGCCTTCGGCGATGCTGTCCTGAAACCAGTTCAACCGCGCATGGTCTTTATTCCCGAGCTTCTTGACCTGCTGAAAGATATCTTTTTCTTTGGCCGACAAAGGCTTCAAGGTCCCGTCGATATCGTGAATCACACCGACGGTGGTTGAGAACCCAAGTTCCACCGCGCGCCGGGCAACAGTCAACGCATCGTCAGGATTCTTGATCCCACCGCCAATAACTGAATTGATGTTGACGTGGAAGTCAGCGTATTCCGACAGGTAACGAAGTTTTTTATCCAGCACGCGAAGACTCTTGCGCGACACTTCATCCGGTTCCACGTTGTCGATACTTATTTGCAGATACTCGAGACCAGCCTTGTTGAGCCGCTTGATTCGATCAGGCGTGAAGTAGTAACCGTTGGAAATCAGCCCGGCGATCATTCCACGTACGCGAATGTGGTAGATGATCTGATCGAGCTCGGGATGCATCATTGGCTCGCCACCGGAAATCGTCACGACCGAAGTTCCCAAATCACCAAGCTTATCCAACCGGCTCTTGACGATCTCGAGGTCGATCGGTTTTGAAGTGTGATCGTATTCGTTGCAATAACCGCAGGCGAGATTGCAGCGGCGCATCGGAATGAGATGGGCCAGTACCGGATGGCGCGTGGAGAGTAATGCGCGACTGATAAAACTAGCCTCGCGCATCTTCAGTTTTAGGAACTTGGTCTTCCTCATTTTGACGCGAAGAATATGCGAGAACGAAGGCTAACGCAACTGGGCCAACCTGCAAAGCAGGTGTCCGCATATAGCCTGGGGCGCAAGCCCCAGGAACAACGGTAAACAAACGTAGCCCACATAGTGGGCGGCAGCTTTCGCCCGCTGTCGCGGGCTCCGACGCAATGATGACGTTTTACCTGGGGCTTAGGCCCCAGGCTATATGCTGTGGCCCGCTTCGCGGACAGCAAGCAAAAACAATAATAAATAATGAAGGGCTCTGCTTTACGACAGAGCCCTTCAAGGCTTTTGGTTTGTCTGGCCGTTTTAGCTCTTAACTATCTTCACACTGGAATCGAGCTTGATATCAAACTCGCTCGCATCGATCTTCTGGTTCTTTTCCAGACCGGTCAAACGCATCGTGGTCGAGTCGTCATTTTTCTCCACGATCTTGGTCTGCACGGGCATACCGTTGCCATCGATCCAAACTTCAGCGTACTTGTAACCGGCATTTCCTTTTGGAACCAGCGTCAGGTGGATTGTTCCGACGCCACCCCACAAAGTCTCTTCACGCACGTCCTTCACCGGCTGAAAACGCGCTTCAAGCTGCTGGCGCGACATGTTCATCATTTCCATCAGCCCACCGGCTTTATTCTCTTTACCCATCTTGCGAGAGTCGCCAGTGTAAGCAACTTTCAAAGCGGGACGGAAAATGGTGTATTTGTTGTTGTTCACAGTCAGCACTTCACGTCGCGGGCTGCTCCAGTCGATTCTGACTGAAGCTTGTCTACCTGCACCGGGCATGTAGAGCACCACCCCACTGTATTTATCTTCAACGCCAAGCTGCGAATTGTATTTAACGACGCTGATGCCTGCGCGCAACGTCTTCAAGCTCTGACGATTCTTCTCCATCCGATTCAAAACAGAACTCACCAGGCCCGCTCCCTGACCATTAGTCGTGGTCGGGGTTGTGACGAGTACGGACAATATGAAAGCTACCATCAGGCCCGCGGAAATCAATCTCTTCATAAATGCTCCTTAAATTAGCTCTCCTTTCGCGTGGCTTGCGAAAAACCTCGCAATTATAGGGAAAGACTACCGTATGTCAACCTCGAAGCTGCGAGTGCGTCCATTAGAATCACGTATTGGACGAACCGCTACCACCTCCACTTTAGAACGTCCTGTCAATGCCTTTACCCGCTCCTCGATTTGACGTGTATCCCTTTCGTCAACAACGACTTCCGGGGTTAACAGCACTGTTCTTACGACTGGGCTTTGATGCAGCATATTCTGTGCCCGTTCGCCACTCGTAAACCAGCTTTTTGGCGTCAAAAAGATGAAGATTAGAATGACCACACATAGCAGATCCCATTGCCAGGTATTTCTCGCGTAATTCCAAAAGAAGATCTTCTTAAGCGTGGTTAAAAGGCCTCGCACATGTTCAAGCTTGCAAGTAAACAGCCACGCGATGGCGTGGCTGGCAGGGTGAATAGATTCTAACGTTCACACAATCGTATGTAAACGAGAATCTTACAATCTCACGGTGGAGTTTCTATCGACTATGTGGCCGTCGCGCATCTGCACGATTCGGCGACACATTGCAGCCGCCTCCGGATTGTGAGTGATCATGATGATGGTCTGGTTGAACCGGTAATTCAACTCCTGAAACATGTTAAGGACGAGAGACGAGTTTTCTGAGTCGAGATTGCCGGTCGGTTCATCCGCCAGGACGATTGCGGGACGCGTTACGACAGCACGAGCGAGTGCCACTCTCTGCTGCTCGCCACCGGACAATTCAAGAGGCTTGTGGTGGAGTTTATCTTCCAATCCAAGCAGGCGCAGGACATCGCGGCGAAGTTGTGCGTTGCCGCCGCCGTTGCCGTGAATTCGCTCCGCCAGTCGGAGATTTCCTTCAGCAGTCAGGGTCGGAAAAAGATTGAATCTCTGAAAGACAAAGCCGATCTTTTTGCGCCGGATCGCGGTGCGTTTCGCGTCTGACGCAGCAGTGATGTCTTCACCATCGATGACGATGCGGCCGGAAGTCGGTGTCAGCAAACCGCCCAGCAAGTGAAGCATGGTCGATTTGCCGCAACCGGACGGACCCATGATCGCCAAAAACTCGCCTTCCTCAACCTCGAGCGAAACACCGCGCAAGGCATGCACATCGACCTTTCCGATGCGGTAAACCTTGACGAGATCTTCGGCTTTTAGAATCGTTCTCATTGGTTAGCAGTGACCTTCTTATTCTGGGCGTCGAGGTCGACCTCGGGCAACTGCCATTTGTTTTCCAACACAAACGCTTTCGGACCATACTCCCGGTTCAATTCGACTGAAGCAGAGTCCTGATAGGTGATACTCAGTTTGTACTGATCTTGTGGACGAGTAATCTCAATGCGGCTGGGCAACATCGCGGTTGCACTGCTGCCGAGAGTCTTCTCGTTGTGATAAGAAACGTCTGTAATTAACTGGCCTCGTTCATCGTAAGTCTGCACGCGCGCGAGCCGAATTCCTCCCACACGATCGATCCAGAAGCGTCGTAATAACTTCGTCTCTCCGGCAGTGGGCTGCGAAAATTCCTCGAGAAGATAGTAGCCACGCATTATGCGGTCGCCCTTTTTTGCCTGGCGACGGTTATCCGGCTCCTCCTGAAAAAACTCGCTTTGCGCATACAGTAACGAGTTGTTTGGCTCGATTGGCCGGATCATGAATGCGTCCGTCAGATGTTGTGGACGCAAATTCGAAAGCGCGCTGACTGTTTCTTTTTCAGCCTTCCGTTTGTCGTTTGTATTGCCGGTTCCGTTAGCCTCCAGCTTTGGGTAAATCGCGCTATTGGTTCCCCTCACGAAGCGTTTGTACCTGTCGTCCCCCTGCAACACAGCGACGCTGAAGCGCTCTCCATCAGACGCCATCTGCGCGATATCAACGAACGTGAATTGAATGACGAGGTAGATCTTGCCGGGTCGTTGCAGCGTAATCGTGCCGTCAACCAGTCGATACTGGTCCGCAACACCAGAAGAGGCAAACGACGTATCTTCAAACTGAATATCGACCTTGCCGTGAATGGACTTCACGGTTGAGAGCCGATTGATCTCCTGAACGAGTCGATCCTTGTTGGCTTCAGATAGCGGCGTGAGAAGTTGTGGGACCTGAATCTTTCTCTTAGCGCCAAAAAGACCGCAACCGGAGCCCAGCAATAGCACCGCGACAGTTAAGACTGACAGCACTAAACGCGAGGGCATGATTCTGTAGGCGTCGAAATATTTGAGCATCAGCCTTCTAAGCGCCAATCATACGTCAAACGCGGAAGAATCGAGAAATGGCAGGTCAACCTGGCGGATGTGTATCTTCGTCGCAAATTCACTTGAGTTCGAGCGGCGGCTTTCCAAAACGTTTACGCAGCTTGTTGATCGTGTTCACAATCGAGGGTCTGCTTAACAACTTCTGTTCCAGACGTTCTCTACCCGGAAAGTCGAGCAACATAATCCCCAGCAAGATCGTGAGTAAGCCTTGTCCCGGGACACCGGGCAACGAGAGAACAACGCCGAGCGCGACCAACAAGACTCCGAGGATGTTTTTGCCGATAACCTTTGCGGCGTTAAGCGCAGGATGAGGTCCTGACCAGAATTTCGTTTTCCGTTTCTTGTTAAAGTGATCGGCTGGTAGCTTAACCAGAATTACTGAGACGATGGCGAGATTAAGAACGAAAGACCCAACAAAAATCGCAACTCCGATTAATACACTGCGCCACGTGATTGCTAAGAAGAGCTCAACCATTATTTGTGCAATTCACTGCGCGCTTTCAGAATCGATCTCAAAAACTCCTGCACTACCTGTTCCGCAACACCACCGAGATTGAATTCCGGTTTTTCAGCAACTTCCCAGAATTCATCGAGACCGCGAGCACCGGCGCGTTCGAGTGCAAGTACCTGAATAAGTAAGTCGAGCACATCGGCGGCTTTGACAAGTCTTGCTTCGAGACTCTCGCGACGCTCGTAGTCGTTGTACAAACTCGCATACACGTCTTCATCAAGGTCACTTACAATATCGGAGAAAGCAGCAGTCTCAGCCTGCTTTCTCGCTTCAGATCCGAAATAAAGCGTCGCAGTGCGCGGCATGTCTCCTACACGAACCTCGGCCCAATCGTGAAGCAACGCGATTCGCAAGACCTTCTCCACGTTAACGAGAACACCCTGCGCAATGAGTTTGTCAGCGAGCAGCATTGCAGTGACACTGACACCAAACGAATGAGATGCGACGGATTCGGTGCCGTTCGGAAGACCGCGCAGGATCCAGCCGGTGCGATCCAGTCGTTTCAAACGTTGGAGTTCGATTAGAGTTGAGAGCATATGCGTGAAAGTCGCAAATACGAAAAATGCGCCAATCGGGTGGCGCTTTGGAGTCACATATTAACTTACACCAATACCAGGAGGGGAATTGGATGATAAATTTGCGCGGTGCGAGTAGCTAAACTAGCAGCCTAACGGCAACCAGGATGTTGGCAGCCGCAGCTTATTTCCGAAACATCTGTGTCTTCAGCGTTCTCGCAATACTCACTACAGTATTTGCTGTCTCTCTCAGCCCTGCACTCGCACACACCGTGTGCACATTTTTCGTTGTCCGCCATGCGAATACCCCTGCTTTCCAGATTTGGTCTAAATGCTAGGACTCGGGATTGGGATGGTCAAGCATCATCGCGCTGTGCGCACGACAATCGTCCGCTTCTTCTCACCTACAGTGAGCGTCATCGGCTTGTCCAACTGAATCGGATGGACCTCACCGTCAATGCTAATAACCAGGTTCGCCGGCACCCGCATCAGTCTGGTTAGAGGTTGGTTCGGTGGCACGCGAGGCAACAGGTGCGTCGCTACGATGCGCCAACTGGTAACCTCACAGCGAATGCGAAGTCCCGGAGTGTCGGTTTCGAACGACTCGTCTACCGCGAGGACATCAGCTTTGAAAACGCCTTCACCACAGCGCACGCCGGCCGCGTCGTAGAAAGTGACAGACCCTGCAACAAATGCATATGAAACAGCACTCCTGTTCCTCACGATCATGCGAATGTTTGTGACTGGTGCGTCGGGCGCGCCGGTGAGCGCGGTGGTTCGAAGAGTTGCTTCGAGTGCCGGCGTTCCGTTTCCATCGAACGCCACCGCGGGCTCAGTCAATGGCATGCGCTTCTCGATCAAGTTATCGACCGGCGGCGGCGTTGTCTCTTGCGCACTCGCATAAAAAGCACTGCATAAAACAATGAGAGCCGTTGCGAATCTTTTCATGAAGGAATCTCCTTTGTGCTTTTTGTGCTTCTTTGTGGCATTGGCAATGTCCGTCAGTCCCGGATCATCGCATACATAAACTGATCGATCGTCTGACCCTCTTTGGTCACGCTCTTCCGTAAACGTCCTTCAAACTCGTAGCCCGCTTTTTCGAGCACTCGCGCCGACCCACGGTTCCACTCAAACACATGCGCGTACAAACGGCAGATGTCGTAGTTTGAAAACGCGTGGTCCGTCACGGCGATTAGAGCTTCGGTGGCAATACCTCGCCCCCAGAATTCCTCTCCGAGCCAGTATCCAATCTCCGCGGAACGATGGGCCACGTCCGGCTGCAAGGTGAAGCCTATACCACCAACCGCTTCACCGGCTACGTCAATCGCAAAATTTGTTTCCGGTTTATTGCCGACAACCATTTCCAGCCAGCTCCGTGCATCGCTGGTAGTGTAAGGGTAAGGAAAGCGATCGCGAAGATTGATGGATATTTTTCTGTTGTTTGCATGACGCACAATCGCATCGCGGTCACGCCACTCCCAACTACGCACACTGCATGATGCCAATTGTAGATTCACGAAGTTTGCACTCGCGGCAACACAGCCGCACCACGCGGAATGATAAACCCGTCGCCGCCTCCCGCTTGTTCCAGTGCTTCAGAAACGCTTCGCACCGGCACCATTCTCATTCGTTTCACATCGTCGCCTGGAAGTTCTGAGACCAGACAAACGCGATAACGTTCTGCCTTGGTTAAAAGCGCCCACGCAGTCTGGCCATTCACTTCATAACCGTTCATCAGCCGCGCTTCAAGCACGCGCGAGTCGCTAGCGTCAAACCATTTCAGAAAATCCGGCCGGCCAAGTCCCTCGCTGCACTCGGCAAGCAGAATAATCGTACCGCCATCGTTACAGGCAAGCGCAGCCATGTCGAGCGCTTTGTGAGCCTGGATTAGATTAATGTCGTGAGGGAAGCCGCCACAACTCGCAATCACGACGTCGCGCTTTGCTGGAACGGTGATAGAACACTGGTCTAGGTAATACTCACAACCGGCGCGGTGAGCCAGTCGCCAATCTCCACAGAACACTTTCACCGCACGTTTGTTTTCGTCAATGATCGTGTTGATTGCAAAAGCAGGTGCGACCAGCGACGTGACGCGTTCGCACTCCTCGTGCACCGGATTGCCATCTAGTTGTCCGGCGCGAACACCGGCCTTGCGACCACCCATTTCAAAATCGAGCGCCAGCATGTGCGTGGCTTCGATCGTCTTTGCCGATGCGAGTCCTGGACAAATCGACTTGCGCCCGCCTGTGAATCCGGCGAAGTAATGAAAATTGATACCGCCGGTCAGAATCACGCGCGAGAATTCTTTCAACGCGCTATTCACTTCGACCGTCACGCCGCTGTCCGTCTTTCCAAGTGTGGTGAGCTTTGCGCGATCGTATGCATCGTGGTCGAGAACACGCAGGCGCTGCACAACAAAGGGCGTCAGCAGTTCAGACTTTTCCTTATCGCTTACTGGACGATGAATGCCAGTGGCAAAAATGATCGCGATGTTAGCCGGTGAGACTCCACCCTGAACGAGACGGCGGACCAGCAGATTTACGAGCTGCGCGCTTGCGGTGGCCCGAGTCGCGTCAGACACGACGATCAGCACCGAATCATCACTGCCGGCGATTTCGTCGAGTGGTGGGGAAGCGATTGGAGAGTCGAATGCGGCGCCGATTTCGAAATCGCTCAGCGGCGACTTGCTGTCGGTGCTTGTGGTGACAATTGCGAAACGGTCTTCATCAAAACCAAACTTAACGCATGTGCGTCCATAAGCCAGTTCGATTTCGCCGCTCATCGATATCACAAACCGAAGTCAATCATAGCTTTCTCGATTACGTGCAAGGCTGCGAAGTCTGTGTCGCCTGCGGTGCGCGCTTCAGCAAGCCACTTGCGTAGTTGTCGTGCCTCTTCAATGGACGAAATGCGGCACCCGCCTGTCAGCGCCAGCGTGACGAGCGCATCGGGCGCGCCGTGCGTAACGAGCGCCGCCTGCAACGCAGCCTGTTCTCGCAGGTCCAGAGTTAGTAGGAGATTAAGTTCCATCTAGCTGCGCTCAGACTTAAAACACGCCGTACCCGCATGGCAAAAGTGAAACGTCTCGTCTTCAAAGTCGGGAGTTTCCATCTGAATCGTGAGGTGGTCAACGCCAAAACGATCGTGAAGCTTCGTGCGCAACTCCCGCAACAAGTCAGGCTGCGAAATGCTGTCAGCATGAATCACATGCGCGCTCAATGCGTCGCGACCGGACGTGATGGTCCAAACGTGAAGATCGTGGACGTCGGCCACACCTCGCGTATTTAGGATCGCATCTTCAACCGCAGCGAGATTGATGTGCGCCGGCGTGCCTTCCAGCAACACGTTGGTCGATTCCTTAATCAGCCTTACAGAGCCCCAGATGATAAGAAGACTGATGACGACGCTGAAAACTGCATCTGCCTCATACCAGCCGAAGAGCGACATACACACGCCCGCGAGGATCGCGGCAACCGATCCGAGCGCGTCGCCGATAACGTGCATCCATGCTCCACGCAGGTTGAGATCGATTTCGTGGCGGGAGTGAAGTATCCAGGCACAGATCAAATTCACCACCAGCCCGCCGGTTGCCACGACGATCATCGGCTCACTGCGAATGATGGGAGGCGACAGCCAGCGCTCGTACGCGCCGTAAAAAATCAGGATCGAAATCACTACGAGCGCCACGCCGTTAACGAGTGCGGCAATGATTTCGAGGCGGTAATAACCGAAGGTCTTGCGAGAAGTTGCGGGACGTGAACCAAACCAAACTGCTGTGAGCGCCAGAATAAGAGCCGCGACATCGGTGAACATGTGTCCTGCGTCGGCGAGCAACGCAAGCGATCCGGTCCACCACGCGCCCACAATCTCAGCGACCATGTAGAACGCAGTGAGGACCAGCACAAGACTCAAGCGCCTCCAGCTTTCGTTGGTGTGCCGGTGCTTATGGTTGTGTTGCGCGTGTCCCACGGCGCTTAAGGTTAGCAAATTCTTAACTACAAAGACACGAAGACACAAAGCAAAAACCATCCACAGATTACGCAGATTCTTTGTAAACATCTGTGTAATCTGTGGATGGTTTTTGCTTAGACGTTGGCTCTACAAGGCGGTGAGGCCGAAGGCGCTATAGAACTCACGGTAGAGCTCGTTGTATTCACGCAGCGCTACTTCCATTATTCGCGACAACTCGTTGAGGTCGTGAATGTTTACAATCGCATTGACGTTGTTAAGAAACGCGGCGTGCGCGTCCAGCGTGCGCAGTGAAGGCGACACGAGCAGAAAGAAGAGCCGGCGGCGCTGAGGGGGCCGAAGCATGTTGATCTCCCTGATTACAAAGACCGATCCTTGTTCGGCAGGATCGAACTGCGGCTCGAGCACGACCACATCCATTTTGTTTGCGCGCATTGTTTCAACGGCCTGGCGCGTGTCTTCGGCCACCAGAACCTGAAAACCACTGTGGGTAAGTTTTCGTGCAATCCCTTCCCGATACGCCTCACTCGTGCAAACCAACGCTTTGCGTTTATCCCACGAAGGGCGAGCCATCGTGTCTTCATTATTTGATCGCGTGCCCTTCGACAGCAGATCAAACAGCATACGGACGGTTTCATCGCTCAAAACAACATCGCTCGCTGAATTCTGTGTGGCGTCTTCGTAAGTGCGTGCTGTGGATGGTTCGAACCGCGGATGATCAGTTGCGGGAGATCCGCCGACAGCCAGCGCGCTCTGCTCCGTCGCCGGACTAACCGGCCCGGAATTAACCGTACTGTTGCACTTCGGACAACGAACGGTGAAAGGTCGATTCGGCGACTTTTCATCGTCGACCTGAAGCCGGGTCGAACATTTTTGGCAAACGATAATCATTACTCAATCATGCCGAGCATCGAGCCAGAATCGAAAAACGCATTGACGGGCATCGTACCGTCCCTGCGAATAAAATCTTCCGCGGCCGTCATGCCCTTGAGTGAAAGCAGTAGATTGTTTTGGTTAGTGGCAAACGTCAACCCATCTTCGAGACTCACGACCTTGGATTCAATGAGTCCTTTGATGACCGTGTCAAAGTCCTGCATGCCGTCGAGTTTTCCATCGCGCATCGCATCCAGCAGAGACTTGCCTTCAACCTCGCCCGCTTCGATGTACTCGCGTGTGCGTGGACTCGAGCGCAAGATTTCCACCGCGGCCACACGTCCACTACCGTCTGCGCGCGGAATCAAACGCTGTGAAACGATGTAGCGGAAAGTCTGCGCTAGTCGCGTTCGAATCACGGCCTCTTCGTTCTTGGGATAGAGTCCTATGATGCGGTCGACTGTCTTCGAAGCGTCAATGGTGTGAAGAGTTGAAAGCACCAGGTGACCAGTCTCCGCCGCCTCGAGTGCAATCTCGGTAGTCTCAAAATCCCGCATCTCGCCAATGAGGATGACTTTCGGCGCCTGGCGCAATGTCGCGCGCAAAGCGGACGGAAAGTCGCGTGTGTCGTGCCCGACCTCGCGCTGATTGATTGTCGAACGTTTGTGGTTGTGAAGGTATTCGATCGGATCTTCAATCGTAACGACGTGGTAATACTTCTTCTCGTTGATGAGGTCGATGATCGATGCCTGAGTGGAACTCTTGCCAGAGCCTGTTGGGCCAGTTACCAGCACGAGTCCGTTGCGAAGTTCCGCGACGTCAGCCAACTGCGTGGGTAAACCCAAGGATTTGATAGTGGGAATGTCAGTCGGGATCACCCGCATGACGATTGAGTAGACACCGCGCTGCTGAAAAATGTTTACACGAAAGCGGGCTCGCGAAGGCAGCGAATAGCTGAGGTCCGCGGTCCCCGTGCGCGCAAGTCGCTCAGCGGCGTCAGGATGGCCGTGCATCAGTGTGAGGGCGATGATCTCGGTTTGGTAAGGAGAGAGCTTCTGCATTCCGAGGGGCTGGACCGGCGTGAGTTTTCCGTTGATCTCCACCTGCGGGAGCTGGCCCACGGAGAAATTCAAGTCGCTGATCTTGTCAGAAACCAGCAACATTCGCTCAATTATGGGCGGTAAATCGAAGAAACTCATGTCGGTGTGGTGCGTTGACCGCTGGTGGTAGGCCGCTCGAAAGGGTGCTCCCTTCCGAATCGGGTCGATTCTCGCGCATAACAATGATAAACGCAAGAAAAATTATTGTAACCAGTTCAGAGTTCAAGCTTTAGCTTGCTCGGTTGACCAGCAGCAGCCTAAAGGCTGAACTCTGAACTTAGTGATTGGATCAGGGCTTCTGTTGCGTGAGGGATCTCGTCAGGCTGAGCCAACAAAGCACTGATTACCGCAACTGAATCGGCGCCGGCGGCGATTACTTCCGCAGCATTGGCGTGTGTAATCCCGCCAATCGCGACCAATGGGAAGTCGCCGGTAGCTCGTCGAACTGCCCGCAATCCCTCGAGACCCAGCACCGGAGAGGTGTCAGTCTTAGTCGCGGTTTGGAAGATCGGGCCGATGGCAATGTAATCTACGGGCATTGCCAGTGCTCCGACAGCTTGTTCGACGGTGTGAGTGGAATAACCGATGATCGCTTCAGATCCCAGCAGTCTTCGCGCGGCTTCAGGAGGGATGTCATCCTGACCAAGATGAACACCATGAGCGCCGGCGGCCAACGCTACATCGACGCGATCGTTGATGATCACCTTGACCCCACTTCGCACAGCAACCGCCACCGCAGCTTTAGCCTGCTCATAAAACTCCAAAGCCGGCGCTTGCTTCTCGCGAAGTTGCACGAACGAAGCGCCTCCCGCGCTTAGCAACCGCACCTGCTCCGCATGCGAGAGTCCGGACAGTTGCACATCAGTCAGCGGATAAACTCGCGGAAGCCGAAACGAATGTCCCATCTTTTCTATTTTGTGCTTTTGTGCCTTTTTGTGGCTGTCTTTGCTCAGTCAGGATTTAGTGGATCTTTTTTCTTGGGTCGCATATTCGCGGCGAGAACGCGCTTACGCAAACGTATCGATTCGGGAGTAACCTCCACCAACTCATCGTCGGCAATGAACTCCAGCGCCTGCTCAAGCGATAACTCCTTTGGCGGAACGAGACGCATGGCTTCATCAGCGGTCGAAGCCCTCATGTTGGTAAGTTTCTTTTCCTTGATGGCATTGACATCGAGGTCTACGGCCCTCGCGTTTTCGCCCACGATCATGCCTTCATAAACTCGCGTCCCGGGCCTGACGAAAAGCAGGCCTCGCTCCTGCAAGTTGTAAAGTGCATAAGTCGTAGTCTCGCCCATGCGATCCGCCACGAGCGACCCGGTCGAGCGGCCGCGCATTGATCCCTGCCACTCACCCCAACGAATAAACATTGTATTCAGCAGACCCGTTCCCTTCGTCTCCGTCAGAAACTCGTTGCGGAATCCGATCAGCCCGCGCGAGGGCGCTTCAAACTCGAGACGAACGCGCCCGGTACCATGATTGACCATCTTCGTCATCTGTCCTTTGCGGCGACCGAGCGCTTCGGTAATCACGCCGATGAACTCGTCGGGACAATCGATAACTACCGCTTCGATCGGCTCCAGCGTCTGGCCATCGACTTTGCGCGTAATGGCTTCCGGCTTGGACACCTGAAGCTCGTATCCTTCGCGCCGCATCATCTCGATGAGGATCGCCAACTGCAACTCACCGCGCCCCGAGACTTTGAATTGATCCGGCGACTCGGTTTCCTCGACTCTGATGGCAACGTTGCCCAGGATCTCCTTGTCGAGTCGTTCTTTGATTTGGCGCGACGTCACAAACCTTCCCTCGCGACCGGCGAAGGGTGAATTGTTGACACCGAAGATCATCGAGATGGTCGGCTCGTCGACAGCGATCGACGGTAATGGCTGAGGATTCTCGACAGACGTGATCGTGTCGCCGATGTTGATGTTCTCGATCCCTGCGAGCGCGACGATCTCACCACAGCCGGCCCGCTCGACGGATTCTCGTTTCAGTCCTTCGAAAACATAAAGCTGCGAGACTTTGGTTTTCTGGATCGATCGATCCGGTTGTACCACCGCGATCTGATCGCCGATCTTGATCTCGCCCGAGAAGATGCGCCCGATCGCGAGCCTGCCGACATAGTCGTTGTAATCGAGATTGGCGACGAGCAGTTGCAGCGAGTCGGTGCGCAGTTCACGCGGCGGCGGAATCGACTCGACGATCTGCTCGAACAGTGGTTGCAGATTGACCGACTCGTCTTCGAGGTTTCGCTTCGCAGTCCCCTCGCGCGAGACTGCGTAGAGAATGGGAAATTCGATCTGTTCATCGTTGGCGTCGAGATCCAGAAACAGTTCGTAGATCTCGTCCACGACTTCCGCGGGGCGAGCGTCACTGCGATCGATCTTGTTCACGACGGCGATAGCAGGCAGCCGCGCTTCGAGAGCTTTTCGCAACACGAACCTCGTTTGCGGCAAACATCCTTCAGCAGCGTCGACCAGGAGCATCACACCATCGACCATCTTCAAAACGCGTTCGACCTCGCCGCCGAAGTCTGCGTGACCGGGCGTGTTGACGATGTTGATCTTTACGTCGCGATAACGAACGGCGGTGTTCTTCGCCATGATGGTGATGCCGCGTTCGCGCTCGAGATCCATTGAATCCATCACACGCTCACGAACTTGTTCATTCTCGCGGAAGGTACCTGATTGACGCAGCATCGCGTCTACGAGCGTGGTCTTTCCGTGGTTGACGTGCGCGATGATTGCGATATTGCGAATGTCTTTTCGTTGAAGCATTGAGAGAGTTTAGTCTTAGCCACAAAGAAGCACAAAAAGCACAAACGATTTAGCGAGGACTTAAGAATTGGCCTGTTTGCCGGAGTGCTTCGAAAAGGACAATCCCGACGGCCGTGGCCAGATTCAGGCTTCTCACGTTTGGATTCAGCATCGGAATTTTCAAACAGTTGTCCCAGTTAGCGCGCAAGAGATCTTCGGGCAGACCGCGCGTTTCCCGTCCAAAAACAAGGCAATCGGCAGGCTCAAAAGCCCACTCGGTGTAGAGTCGATCCGCTTTGGTGGTGAGATATACGAATCGAGCTTCAGGCAAGGATTGGTAGAGCGACTCGAGATCACGATGACGCGTTAGCTTCACCTCCGGCCAATAATCCAGTCCCGCTCGTCGCAGCGCGCGATCGTCCATACGAAATCCTGTGACGCCGATGATGTGGAGTGGAACGTTAGTAGCAGCACAGAGGCGAGCGACGTTGCCTGTGTTGGGTGGAATCTCTGGTTCTACGAGCGCGACGGAAAGCATGCGAACAAGTATAGGTCGAACAACCTCTATAGGACGTATACCATGAAACAAAAAGAAACGACGAGCTTCGCTTGAAGGTCTCGTCGTTTCTTTTGCGAGGCCGCTCGGCCTCAGATGTTTTTGTGCGCCGGTGGAAGGTTCGTGCTGTAACTTGCTGGTTCGGCTTATCTCTTCTTCGCGGCCTTCTTGGTTCCGCCGCCGCCGCCACCCTTCTTTCCGCCCTTCTTGCTTCCGCCCTTCTTGCTTCCGCCCTTCTTTCCACCTTTTTTAGTTGCCATAGCTTCTATGTGCTCCTTCTTTCAAGTTTAGGTTGTTGTTTTGTTTTCTTCATGACCACAAGATACTGTACTTACTTCCTTCTTGTGGGCTAGAGTAAACGG
The DNA here is from genome assembly GCA_963826255.1 of uncultured Acidobacteriota bacterium. Taxonomy (GTDB): domain Bacteria; phylum Acidobacteriota; class Blastocatellia; order Pyrinomonadales; family Pyrinomonadaceae; genus PSRF01. The sequence goes on along the minus strand of CAWGWK010000002.1, from coordinate 224,731 downwards.
CGCACAACATCTTGCTATATAAACGCAATCATCGCGGATGTCAATAACTTATTACTCGATGTTGAAAATATTTTTGCATCATCGGCGAGGCTGATCAGCTCTTTCATGCGGGCTCATGCTCATGCACAGGTGCAGTGGATCGACGCCGATCGTCATCGTCTGAACGGTCAATCTAAACTTTCGGAACGCGCGCGCTAAGTTGAAGCAGGTAATGTTGAGAGGTGAGATCGATCAGGTGTGATGGACCACGTGGTCCAACTTTCATTTAACGAAAGAGCGGAGTGAAGATCCATTGATCGTGTCGTTCGATACCATAGTAAGTCAGCACTGATTCTCGTTTACTCCGACTCGCTACGCCGACGAACGGGCCAGTCGCATCATCGTCGATCGAAGAGGTGCTCGTACTTGAAGGCTGTGTGCCAAGATTGAGTCTATTAATAACCTGAGGAACTGCAAACTGTTGCAACTGCGCCATTTGCGGATCACGCGTAGGAGGAAGGACGTTGCCGCTATAAAACATTATCGACTGCTGAAAGTCGACTAAGGAATCGGTTCGAGGAAGGACGAAACGCCACTCACCTTCAATCGTGAGCGGATCGCGCGCCGCAGACGCGCGAAGAATTTGACGGTTCTTTGATCCACCTTGCACTGGAACTCCCTGGAGCAGTTGGTCCATCGATGTCGGCAGTGCTTGAGCGCCACTGGCACGAAACGAAATCACTCGATGACGATAATAAGCTCGAATCGCCTCGGCTACTTGTTCGCCGCGAAAGATCGCTTCCTGCTCGCGCTCACGTAGAGATTGTTGCTGAACACTGGGCGCAACTGCCATCGCAAACAGAGCGACGACGGTCATCATCGCCAGCAGCGCAACGAGGGTGTAACCGGCCTCAGATCGTCTGGTGACAACCGAAACAGCGTCATTGACCGCCGCCAAACCGATTTCGCTTGACCCGAATATATTGTGGTCGGCTATTGCGTTATGGTTCGTCATCTTCAGCGTCAACTCTCGGTGTTGGACGTGTCAAAGGGCCTGCGCCCTTGTCGGCTTCGCTCATCGCGATCGTGTGTTTGATCTTCAAAGTGGTGTTGACCAACACCACCTCTTTCTCCGAGATGCTGGTCACCCGAAACCTTCCACTCAAAACGTCGCCGCGATGCGCGTTGATGATGTTCTTGTTGTTTCGTTCCTGAATGAGAGCTATCTCGTCCACACGATTCGTCGGACTGATAATTCCGATGTACGTGTAGTTGGGTGTGGGCGGCGCCGCGACGTTTATCGCCAACGCGTTTGAGTAGAGCCGATTGTCAGGTGTGCGAACAACGACCTGGCGCGCACCAGGATTCGCGATGAACGACGCGTCCACAGTCGCTGAAAGTTGCTGCGGGCTTTTGTAAGTGGTTGCGAGCTCGCGACCATCTACAAAGATGCGCTGGTCGGGAGTGAACTTGTCACCTGTAACCTCGAGTTTGAAATCAGCAGTGCGAGCGTAAACGTTCGAGGGAGAAACGGACGCGAGCAGAACCGGCGGAGGAGGCTCCGGAGTCGGCGTTGGCGTTGAAGGAGCCTGGACCGGCTTCACTGGCGGCTCGTAGAAAGCAAAAATGTTACGTTTCGCTTCCGGAGCATTATAGGAAGCAGGCTGGTATCTAACTTCAGTGTAAGCCTCAAGGCTCTTCACTTCCGGCGAGACTGTTCCATTAGCCCGTTGGGCATTCGGAGCAGTTCTCGGCGGAGTCGGTTTCGCAGCCGGTCTCGAGGTGGTCGGAGTTCCACTGCCAAAACCAATCAATATCCACCAGAGAAAGACGATCGCCACGAAACCCAGGACAGCAGCCCAAATCAGTTTCTTCTTTTCTCCGGGTTTACTTAGATCGACTAACGGCATTTCATTGTTCCTGACCTGCAACTGGAGTCCTCACCGCATTCTCACGCTGGAAGTAAGTCGTCATATTTAACTGTAGACTCACGAGGGAGCCGCGCGTTCCCGAACCACCGCCTTCATCGGCAGAGGTTGGCGCACTGTTCTGCGTGGCACGCTGAAGTTCTACCTCATTGATGACTACAAACTGTTTGCTGCGCTCGACGTCGCGAATGAAGCGGCGAACGTCCTGGTACTGTCCTTCAACGGTTACCATCACCGCGATTCCCGGATAGAAACTCTGCCACTTGGTAGTTACGGTCTTTCCGGAAGTTGACTTCATGCCGGTTGGATCCAGCGGCATGTAAGTCGGGCCTGAAGTGTTTCGCACTCCATTCTTCACGATGAGCTGATTAAGTTCTTCATATAAATCGATGCGACCTTCATCCTGTCGCAGCAGGTGTGCGGTCTCAAACTGGGTCAGGCTTGCGGCAACTCGATCGACTTGATCTTTTGTGTTCTGTTCCTTATTCACAACGCCATCGAGCGTTTGCAGATTCGTCTGCAACTGTTTGCGATCGGCATTTAGCGAAGCGATGCGTGAACGAGCCGGCACTACAAAATAGAGATAACTAAACAAGACGACAGCCAGCACAAAACAACTGCCCGCCAACGCTGCAACTTCCACGATTCCAAACATTTTGCCGCGGCGCGAGCTGACAAAATCGCTGAAGCGAGCGTTATAGGTGCGGCTCGGAGCTTGAGGTTCTGTCTTCAGTTCTGCCTTCATCTTTGAACCTCGCTGCCCGCGCTGCGAGCGCCCTCAACTTCGGCAACGCTCTCGCTCGCATAACCGGGGCGCGACCGGTAAATCACAAAGAGCTCATATTCAGTCCCGCTTTCACCACGGCCTTTTGCCAGGTTCTGGCTACGTATCTGCGCTTCAAAAATGCCTTCCTGCTGCATTGCCGAGATCATCTCGCTGATAGTCGATGCATTTTTAGCGAAGACGGCCAAGTCCAATTGCGCAATAGTTTGATTTGATTGCCTGGTCACATCTCGAACGGCGATGCGCGAAACCCTGACATTGTTCGGAAGGGACGACTCGAGATCCGCGAGCAGTCGCGACCATGAGAATGCTTTCCGATCGATCAATTCGTGAGCGGCGGGAAGCGCTTGCTGCTGGTCAGACGTGAACGAGTTTTTCACCTGCTGGGCTGCCTGGAGCAAGCCGTGTTCACGTTGCTTCAGTACGTTGATTTCCGCTTCGGCGGCACGAGCCTCCTGATTTGCCCTGGTAGTCAGACGCACCACCAGAATCAATCCGATGAGCGAGACGAAAAGAACGATCGCGGTCAAAGCCCACGGAAGCATTCGATTATTAAACGGTTTTGAGGCCAGGTTGAGACTATTATTCACTCGAGAAATTCCTTACCGAAAACCTCTAGGCAGGCCGGCCGGAGAAGCATACACGGCCTGAGGAACCAATCGCAAACGCCGGAAGATTTACACGCCTGAGTGCCAGGTTCGTTTCAGAAACTCTTTTGATAGGAGCTACAGGACTTATTGGACCTATACGACCTATTTACCCTTTCCCCAGCCCGTGCGCTATAATCTCCGAACCCAATTTACTCCTATTTACTGCCATGGAAGTACACTCATTACAAAAATCAGCTACCGGCACTTGCTGCGACTCAGTCGAGAACCCCACAGTCGAACGAGTCGCCGTCGCGACCTTACCCACGGAGTGGGGAGATTTTCAGATTGCAGCCTACCGCTCACTTACAACAAACGAAGAGTTTGTCGCTTTATTTAAAGGTGAGATGAACCGCGATATACCAACGTTGGTCCGCATTCACTCTCAGTGTCTCACGGGTGATGTTTTTGGCTCGACCAAGTGCGATTGTGGACGGCAGCTACACCGGACCATGCAGATGATCGAGCAGGAAGGCCGGGGAGCGATTGTTTACCAGCAGCAGGAAGGTCGCGGCATAGGCATCGTAAACAAGATCCGCGCCTATGCGCTTCAGGACCAGGGAGCGGACACAGTTGAAGCAAATGAAAGACTCGGCCTGGCTGTCGATCTGCGAGATTATCGCCAGTGTGCGGAGATTCTTTTCGACCTGGGACTCTGTCGCGTGAAGGTCATCTCAAACAATCCTCAGAAACTTCGAGCGCTCGAAGAAGCCGGGTTGAAGATTGTGGAACGAGTTTCAATTGAGGTTGATTCGTCTGAAGACGCAGCGGGTTATCTGCGCACGAAGAAAGAGAAACTCGGACACCTGCTCGACCTGAAAAGATAGCCACAAAGAAGCACAAAAAGCACAAAAAATTCGACGAAACCTTTTGTGCCTTTTGTGCTTCTTTGTGGCTGGATTCTACTGCTTGCTTCTTAACTCCTTGATCGTTCCCTTGATTTTCTCTGCATCTGGTGCCTTTGGATCTAACTTCAAATACTTCTCCAATTCGTCGGCCGCCTCACGGTTCTTGTTCGCGCTCATATAAATGCCACCGAGGTATTGGTGGGCCAGCGCGAGGTTCTCACCGCCGTTAGCGATAGCCGCCTCAAACTCCTTCTGAGCATCTTCTAATCGCCTGAGATTGATCAAGGTGAGTCCAAGATAGTAGTGGGCGGTTGGTCCGGCACTCTTCAACTCTAGTGCTTTGCGCAGGTGCGACTCGGCCTCCTCCGCTTTTTTCTGATTGAAGAGCGCGATTCCGAGGTTGAGGTGGGCTGCTGCATCGTTGGGTTTCAGTTTGAGCAATGCGTCAAACGTTTCACCCGCTTTATCCCATTGCTTCAGGATTATGTATTGCGAGCCGAGTTCGCTAAGTGCAATCGGAAAGTTTGGATGAGCAGCAACAGCGTTACTGAGAAACTCGACGGCGCCTTTGGCATCGTTCTTCCGCGCCGCTGCCGTGCCTTTTTGATAAAGATTGAGGGCCTTCTCAGGTATCCCGGCAAAAGCAGGATTTGACGAATCGACTTTCAGGCGAAGGTGAATACTTACCTGGACGCTGCGACCACCACGGCTTGCTTCACGATCGATGTTTACTGGTTCGCGCGCCTTCTCAAACTCGGGACCGGCATCGACCACGACCGTATACGCGCCGGCGGGGAGACTGGTAAACCGGAAAACCCCATCCTGATCCGCAACGGCAGTGTAGTTTCCGAAAGCGCTTATGCTTTCCAAGCTGACCTTAACACCCCTGCCGTTTACAGACTGCCCCGATGGGAAGTGAATACGGCCCTGGATCATGTTGTTCCCATCGCCGCTTGCGACACCACGGGAACTCCCCGGCGCCTGCGCACTCGCTGAGGACGCAGACAACACCACCAACCCCATCATCAACATCAAAACCAACAACTTCTTTGCACTCATGAATGAATTGCTGTCCTTTCTTAATAACTATTCCTTTATGCGGGTACGAAGATCCTTGATCGTCGCGCGCACGCGGTCCGCGTCCGGCGCATTCGGCGTCAAGCGTAAATATGTTTCCAATTGCTCGATCGCGCGCGGGTAGTCTTGCTTCTTCCAGTAGATCCCGCCCAAATAATAACTAACCATGCCGAGTTGATTGCCGCTTTGTGATGCGGCTACCACCAACTCCTTCTCGGCCTCGTCATGTTTGTTGAGACGGACCAACGCTATTCCCAGATACATGTGAGCGGTAGGCGCGTTGGTATTTTGCTTCAGGGCCGCGCGTAATTGCTCCTCAGCTTCGCTAAACTGCTTAGACTCGAGTAACGCGATACCGAGGTTCAACCGGGGACTGAAGGCTTCAGGCGCAAGCTTACACGCTTGCTTGAGCACCTCAAGGGCCTTGTCACCCTGCCGCAACTTCAGATATTGCACTCCGAGCTCATTGAGAGCGAGCGGAAAGTTCGGATGCAGCGACACAGCCTCTTTAAGAGTGTCCGCAGCCTTAGCGACATCGTTGGCGCGCGCTTGTTCGACACCTTTCTCATAAAGCTTGCGCGCCTTCTCAGGAACTCCTGCAAGGGCGGCATTTAGAACAGATGCCTTAGCGTGACCCGATTTTGCTTTGGGCTGGAGGTGCACCATCACTGTGTACCTGCGAGTGGTGTTGGGAAGGCGAACGCCGCTACGCGAAAGGTTTAAATCGGTGTCGATATAGATACCTTCGCGGGATACCTCGTACTCGTCACCCGCATTTACTATTACTGTGTAATTTCCCGGGGACAATGAAGAGAAGCTGAACGCTCCGCTGGAATCCGGGATCGCCTGCAATTCACCAAATTGAAGAGAGTTGAGCTTGACGACGATCGTGCCCTCAGCTCTTCGTCCGGATGGGAAAAAAACGTAACCGTGAATGATGTGGTTACCGCCGTTGCCCTGAGTCGACCTACCACTTCCCTGCGCATTCACAGTAACGGGTAAGAGAAGGAGTCCAAGGACAATGAACAAGAAACAACGTGTAGAGACGAAGCGGAGGGACGTAAAGCGTGACATGGAGACCTCCTGGACAGCTTGACCGGTTTTGATGATTTAACCGCTTGAGCGCATTAAGATCAAGTCCGAATTTGTTTACCAGAAAAGAAATTGGGGAGAGGGCCGAAACCGGCGCCTCTCCCCATCACCCGCAATGGCTTTCGCCTAAGGCGGAAGTTATTTAGAAGGTGAACTTGGCGCCAAACCTGAACGCCGAAGGAGCCTGAACCAGCAGTGCGGATCCGTAGAACGGATTTTGCACTGGCGGAACTCCCGTCACACCACTATTGATACTGAAGGTCTGATCTAAAGTCACGGCACGCTGACTGTTGAAAACGTTGAACCAGTCACCGGTCAATCGCAACTCTTTACCTTCACCAACTCTAATCGGATAGTAGACACCGAGGTCCAAATTCATCGTGGTCGGCGTTCGGGTGGAACCGATGCTCTCCACAACGTTCGGGAATCCCGGATCAACAGCCGACACAGTCGGAACAACCGCGGTTCCGCGCAGGACGCCGAAGCCCTCGTTGTTGCCATAGATCGGATGCGGAATCAGCTGGTTGAACGGCACACCAGACTGCGCATAGAAGTTTCCGCTGACCAGCATTCTCCACGGCGTGCGATAGCTGCCGTTGAATTTGAACTGGTGCGGACGATCGTTCGGCAAGCGTCCGTAGGTGTTGGCAAGCAAGCTCTGAAGATCGAACAACGAAGTGATGTTCGGGTCAGACTGCCCGTTGTCATTACGGAACAGGCCTTCGTAGTTACCGATCAAGCTCGAGAACACGTAAGAAGCGATGAACTGGAAGTTATTCGTAAATCGCTTATTCGCCGTGAACTCAATACCGCGGTAAAAACGTTGGGCTCGGCCAAAGCACTGAGGAGCACGGCCAACAACCGGGTCTCCGGCGCAGGCATTTTCTTCAGTTGTGCCCGGACCGATACGGCCAGGATTGAAGATGAAGTAAGTATCACCATCGTCGAACGAACCATCTTCGATGACGTTGATCATCGCACGATAAACACCGCGAGTTCCGAGTACTACATCGCCGCCGATTTCATATTCCAAACCGGCAGTGTACTCACGAATGCTCTGGGGTTTCAGACCCACATCGGCTGGGGTTGCATGAGAGCCCAAATTGGTAGCTCCCGTGCTGACGCCCGGAACGATCAAAGCGCCGGCGGGTGCATTGATTGTGTTGACGTTGAAGTTCTTGTCCGTCTGCACATCGCCGCCGCCTGCGCGGACGTTGACGTCTAGAGGAATTGGAACTTCGATGAACTGCGCGTAATTAGCAAAGAACTTGCCCTTGCCTTTACCGGTGAAGTCCCAGATAAAGCCAAAACGCGGTGCAGCATTGTCGTCAAAGCTATTGAACTTCAGGTAGGTATCCCCACCGTCGGAATAAGCCTGCTGATAATCCCATCTCACGCCAAAGCTGAGTTGGAAGTTCTTGGCAAACTTCCAGTCGTCTCCGACATAGAAGCTCTCCACGTTCGTGTAAGTCTCTCCAACGAGCTGGAAGTCACGGACGCGGGTGGTGTTCCGAAGAATGAATGGATTACCGAACGCCTCAGCCGTGCTGATCGTGGTTGCTAACGGATTCACGGTCAGACCTAATGCGGCCAGGGTCGCAGCCGGAAGAGCCGACGCCCGATCGGCGCCCGCGGCGGTCGGACAGGTGATGACAGTTCCACGAACAGTGCATACCAGCCAGTTATTGGTGATACGCATTCCGTTAACTGCATTTGCGTCTGCACCGTTTGTCGGAGTCAGGCCAAGACCAGGCGTAAATCCGTAGGTGATTGCCGGACCACTCGAACGAGTGTCAATGTTGTAAATGTTCCGGGCGTACTCAAAGCCCCACTTAATTGTGTGGTTGCCACCTACGATGTTCTGCATGTGGGCGTTGATTTCATAACGGTTGCGGTCCTGGAATGAGAAAAGACCAAAGCCTGGACCACGTGAGAAGTTACGCTGCAAAGAACCACCGCGTCCATCAACAAAGTCAAGAAACCCGGTTCCCGCACCAAAGTTAACGCCCGTTGACACCGGCGTCAGAACAGAGCCACCTCTCAACACGGCAAAGTTGTCGACAATACTTGGCGCGTCAACCGCACGAGGAATCGTGTTGGCCCTTTGGAAGTGCAGACCACCAGAGATCTCTGCGATAAAGGTGTTTGTGATTGTTGAGTTGAGGCGGAACGCGTAGTTGTGTCCGCCGGTTTCCTGGGTTCCTTCAAAGGCCTCGACGTTGTTGCCGAAACCGTTGACGTTGGTCAGAGCCAAAGTAGCCAGGAAGCCATCGATCTTCGTGAAATCGCCGAAGGTCGAGGCCGTGAAAGTGTTTCGCGGATTAATGGCCCAGGTGATCTTGCCGGCGTAGAACGGAATGGTCACCTTGTTTTCGACGGGGTCATGGAAAGTCTGTGTAAGATAAAAATTCCTGCGCCGCTGTGGATTGAAAGCTCCAAAGAACCAAAGCTTGTCTCTCACAATCGGACCGCCGATGTCACCGCCGATGTCCGCTTCTGAGAAGCCACTGAACGCGGAGCCGGTGAACGGGAAGTTCTTCACTTCGCGAACCAGACCTTTGGTTGTGCCGTAGCCAAAAACGTCACCGTGAAATTCGTTGCCACCGCTCTTGGTGATAACGTTGAAAATACCACCGGTTGACCGTCCATACTCTGGACCATAGGCGCCGGTCTTGATTTCGACTTCCTGCACGAACTCGAACGGCAGGTTTGCACCCGAACCACCGAAGGCGGGGTCGGTCGTGTTCACACCGTCGAGAATGTAGTTGTTTTCAGGACCAGATGAACCTGACACCGAGGGATCTCGGTCGCGGCCAGTTGCGTCGCGCAGACCGGAACGCGTAACTGTCGGAGCGATCGTGTAGAGCCCCTGCACAGTACGTTGGGTGGGGAAGTTCGAGAACTGGTCAGACGAAACGTTCGACCCGGTGGTCGTGCCGGTAACGTCTACTGCTGCGCCGGCAGTGTCAGTGATCGTCACTGTTGCCTGGGCGCCCGCAGGTTGAAGTTGAATCTCTACCGCAGAAGTTCTGGAAAGATTAACTTCAACTTCGCTCCTCTCAAACTTTGCAAATCCCTTATCTGCTTCGACTGAGACAGCATACCTTCCCGGAGGAAGGTTCAGGATCCTATATCGACCACTGTCATCTGTCGTGGCGGTTTGAGCCGAAATAAGATTCGGACTCGTCACTCTAACAGTGACTCCGGGTACGGCAGCACCGGTTGTATCGGTGACCGTCCCTTCAATTGACCCTGTCGATGACGTCTGAGCAAACACGCTGCCAGCAAACAGCGCGAAGCACGTCAGTAATGCCGACAAGGCAAAAAACTTAAAGACATTCTTCATTTTCTGCTTTCCTTTCTTGAACTAGACAAAGGTGCTACCCCCTCCTGTGTCAATTACCCTTTTTCTTGGCAGCACCGAAGAATTCCAAATGAGCGGCTTAAAAGAGGCACCGTTCCGCCCCGGTTTTGGCAATTGCCATGCCCACATGGCCTTTTGGGCGAATCCCTAAATATTCGGACAGTTGACCCCAACTCTGGTTGAGGCGCCTACCCGTTCAAATCCAAAAAAATGGGAAAATCCAGAAATCACAAAAAGCGCCGCGGGGGGTCGCGTTAGTCCAGGACAGTTTTTACACGGTGCAGAATTTGACAGATTGAGATGTAAATCCTGTCGAATCCTGCAATCCTGTAATAAGATTCGGGCAATGCCTGAACGCATCTATCGCGATCCCGTCCATAACATCATTCGTCTGCAAACCGATTCCGATGAAGGCGAGTTGATGATGCGCTTGATCGACGCCGGCGAGTTTCAACGATTGCGTCGCATCAAGCAACTCGGCCTTGGTCTATACACTTATCAGGGCGCCGAACATTCTCGCTTCACGCATTCACTGGGTGCGCTGCATCTCATGACACGCGTGTTGGACCGTCTGGCTGAAACGTATTCAATCGATCCGGACGACAGGATTGCAGCACGTGCTGCTGCTTTGCTTCATGACGTGGGCCATGGCTCCTTCTCGCATGTGATGGAAAAAGTGCTCAACTTCCATCACGAAAGCTGGACCGTGCAGGTAATCCTGGACCAGCATTCTGAAATCGGAGAACTGCTGCGATCGCACTCGCGCGATCTGCCGCTCAAAGTCGCGTCGATCATCGAAGGAAAGTTTCAGCCGTCAGCACTCGCTCAACTCGTTTCGTCGCAGCTCGACGTCGATCGAATGGATTATTTGCTGCGTGACTCACTCATGACTGGTGCAAAGTACGGCATCTACGATCTCGAGTGGATCATCAATGCTCTCGCAATCGACGAGGCAGCCGATCGGATTTATGTGCAGGCACGTGGAGTGTATGCCGTTGAGGAATATCTACAGGCGCGCTATTACATGTTTCGTCAAGTCTATTTTCATCGCACGCTGCGATCGGCAGAAGCTGTGTTGCGATCCATCATTCGGCGCGCGCTGGCGTTGCTGGATGAAGGGAAAGAGGTCTGGCATGCAGCGGGAACTGCGTTTGAAAAGATCCTGCGGCGTGAGCCGTTAACCATTACCGAGCACTTGCAGGTTGACGATTCGGATTTCGTTTTTCACATCAAGCAGTGGCAGAGATCAGATGATTCGATCTTGAGTGATCTTAGTCGCCGGTTTATTGCCCGGCGTCTGTTCAAGGCGATCGATCTTGATATGCCCCTGGACCAGCAAGCAGAGTTTCTTGCGGCCGCGAGACAAACCATCGCGCGTGCAGGTTTCGATCCGGATTACTATTTTATTGAAGACCGGGCCAGCGACGTGCCTTACTACGGCTACTACGAAACCGAGAAATCGGAACCGAAGACACACATTTACGTGGAGAGCGGTTATGCTTCACCGCAGATACGGGAGATCAGTGAAGTGAGTAACGTGGTGAGAGGATTACAACATGCTTACGAGCTTCATCGAGTGTGTTTTCCTGCCGATGTAAAAACGGAAGTGTATGAGCTCTATCATGGTGGTAGTCACAAAGAGACACAGAAAGCACAAGCGCTTAGTTAAATCATTTGTAATTCTTGCGCTTCTTGGTGGCCTTGCAAACGTACAAGCGCAAACAAGCCAACGGCCGCGGGTGAGCGTACTCGACTTTGGCGCCACGCAGATCGCAAAGACGGCCGCTGAGACACTTCGAGATCGATTTCGTACGACTGGTGAGTTGCTCGTGGGCGATGCCGATTTAAGTCGCGCCGCTGCAAAAGGAATCGGCTACTCCGGCTCACTCAATCTCACATTGACTGAGGCGCGCGATTTGGGCGCAGCTTTGGCAGCCGAGTTTTACGTTATCGGAGATGCTCAAACTATACGTCGCTCGTCCTTCCAGTCTCCTGTTTATTTTGAATCTTACTGTTCGCTCTTTTTGATCAGCACGCGAACCGGCCGTCTACTTTTGTGGGAGAGGCCAGGCTTTGAAAACAACGAGGCAACTGTTGCGGAAGCTAAGCTGTCAGAGTATCTCTCCGGCGACGCTTTGACACGACGTCTCGTAGCAACGATCCGAACGGCTCACGAAGAAGAGCGCGCGCAACGAACGACACTGACTGCGACCGCGGAAGCGTTGATCGAGGAGGCCCCCGAAGACGAAAAAGCAGCTGAGGTTCAAGGTATGCGGCTGCCGAGGCCTTACCGGCGCTTGCGACCAAAATATCCTGAGACCGCCGCGCGCGCTGAGGCAGAAGCTACGGTTGATGTGGCTGTTGATATTGGAGCTGATGGCGAAGTGGATGAAGTACAAGTCGTTCGTTGGGCTGGATTCGGGCTGGACGAGACAACCGTTGAAACTGTTCGTCAAATGCATTTCTTCCCGGCAATGAAGAACGGAACCCCGATACCGATGCGCGTGTTGCTGCGCTACAACTTTCGCAAACCACCGAGGTAGAAATGGGAAGAAACAAAATTCGCTCGTCCCTTGTGCTTTGTGTTTTGTGTTTGGTGATTGGTGCGTGGTTCCCTCAACCCGCAGCTCTATCCTCTCTCGACGACTCGTCGCCGGTTTCCACCACTACACTTGAAGGGCGGCTTGCAGTTTTCGATGACGTTTGGGAAACGATTCAGGAACGTTATTACGATCCAAAGTTTCATGGGATCGATTGGCAGGCAAAACGGAATGCATTTCGTCCTGTTGCAGCACGGGCAACCGGCGGTTATGAATTTTACGAAGTGCTGCGTCAGATGATTGCATCACTCAAGGATGCGCACACACGAGTCTATTCACCCGACGAAAAGTTTGACTGGTGGAGTCCGCGCTTTGTCACAGTGGGTTTGGCAGTTCGCGAAGTCGAAGGCGCACCTACAGTGGTCCATATTGACCCTGGTTCTGCTGCCGCGAAGACTGACATTCGTCCCGGAGATGTAATCACAAAGATCGACGATCTTCGTGTACCCGACTTTATCGCACAACGATCGGGCTCGTCAGAGGCGGCGCGATCTCGGACGATTGCAAGCATCTTTGAAGGCCCGGCAGGCACTGCGGTGAAAGTCGGATGGACCACTCGCGACGGAAAGCAGAAGTCAGCGGTGCTGCAACGTTACTGGAGCCAGCGGCAATTGGGATTCACCAACCAGCGTAAGGGCAAAATAGCTGTGCTCAGGCTCGACGCCTTCACGCAAAGCGTAGCGCTGGACTTTTCAAAATCGCTTCCGAATGTAGTGGAAGGCGCCGAAGGCATCATTCTCGATCTGCGAGCAAATGGCGGCGGAGATGCCGAGGCGATGGCCGACATTGCGTCGCTGTTCCTCAATGACGGAATCAATCTTGGAAAATTCGCGGATCGTTCCGGCGCTTCGTTTGAACTGCAAACTTATTCGAAGCGATTGTGGCGCACCCCTCGCTTGGTGTCGATAAAACTTCCGCTCGTAGTACTCACGAGTGAAACCACCTCCAGTGCAGCAGAGATCCTCGCAGCGGCTCTACAAACTAAAGGACGCGCGCGCGTGATTGGCACCGGCACGTGTGGTTGCGTGTTGGCAATTAGAAACAGGCATGCACTGCCCGACGGAGGCGTTTTGGATGTCAGTGAGTTTGACTACCGCACCGCCGGCGGCGTGCGACTTCAAGGCGCAGGCATTAAGCCGGACGAGGTGATTTCGCCGCGCAGGGAAGACATTTATTCACGGCGGGATGCGGCCTTTGAATCAGCGAAGAAGTTTTTTTCGCGCAAAGGCGCAAAGTAGGAAAAAATACAAGCTAATGCTCTACCTGTCGCAAGTGTTAGGTCGGCCGATACGCGACCTTGAAGGTGAACGTGTGGCCACGGTGAAGGACGTGATCGTGCGTCTCGGCGCTGATGATCATCCACCGGTCACCGGCCTCGTTGCGCGTTACCGGCGCCGTGATTTCTTCCTCTCGCGCTGGCGCATTACTCAACTGAATGAACAAGGCGTAAGCTTGAACTCTGACGTTCTCGACTTGCGACCGTTCGTCCGCCGGGAAAACGAAGTCTTGCTCGCCCGCGACGTACTCGACAAACAACTGATCGATGTCGATGGCAAGCGAGTGGTCCGCGTTAATGACGTTCAGATCATCGAAGCCGCCGGCGATTATCGCGTGACTGGCGCCGACGTCAGTTTACAGGGTCTCTGGCGACGGCTTGCCCCGTCCGGATTTGTGGGGACGAAGAAACCTGTCGAAGTACTCGATTGGGCCGACGTTGGATATCTGGCTACGGACGCCGCTACGGTCCAGTTGAAATCTTCAAGCGACAAACTCGCTCGCCTGCATCCCGTGGAGATCGCTCGCCTCGCGGAAGCGCTCTCGTATCACCACGGATCGGAAGTCGTCGAATCTCTTGACGATGAGACCGCGGCTGAAACGCTCGAGGAAATGCCCGCTGAGAGCCAGGCCAGAATACTCGCCGACATGGACCAGGAGCGCGCGGCCGACATTCTCGAATGGATGTCGCCTGATGAAGCGGCCGACGTGCTGGGTGATCTTCCTGAAGAGAAGGCGGAAGAGTTGCTCGGCCTGATGGAGCATGACGAACAGGCTGAAGTTGCTGAGTTGCTGCCGTATGAAGACGACACCGCCGGCGGACTGATGACCACGGAGTTTGTAACGCTGCCACGCGCAATCACCGTGGGTGAGGCGCTCGCGAGACTGCGCGAGATGGCGGAGACGCCAAACATGATCTACTACCTCTACGTCGTAGAGGCGGAACACTCGTGGAAGCTGTTAGGCGTTATCGCATTGCGCAGTTTGATACTCGCAGATCCCTCGATGCCTCTCGAAGAAGTAATGCGTACAGAATTTCAGCGAGCGGATCCGGGTGAGCCGGCCAGGGAGGTAGCACAGCGAATCGCCGAATATAATTTGCTGGCGCTTCCCGTCGTCGATGACTCAGGAGATATACTCGGAATCATAACCGTAGACGATGCGATGGAAATCCTGTTGCCAAGAGACTGGCGACAACGTCTACCACGTCTTTTCGGCTAGGAAGTATATTAACCACAGATTTTCACGGATGAAATCCGCTGATAATCCGTGAAATCCGTGTTAAAGATAGTGGTGATCATGAAGGACGGAGAACCTCCAAGTGGCCGAACCACGAGCAGCAGTTCGAGCTGCCGGACGACGTTTAATGCGTCGCGGAGCTCAGGGTGTGCGACGCACCGTCGCACGCCGGAGACGGCTGCTCGCCTACGTGGCCATACTCGGTCCGGGAATGATCACCGCCAATGCCGGCAATGATGCCGGCGGTATTGCTACCTTCGCTTCAGTCGGCGCTGACTTCGGCTATTCCCTCCTCTGGATCCTGATTCCAATCACAATCAGTCTCGGCATCGTCCAGGAGATGTGTGCACGCATGGGCGCGGTCACGGGAAAGGGGCTCGCCGATCTGATTCGAGAACGTTTCGGCGTACGGTGGACGGCTTTAGTAATGCTTGCGTTGTTGGTCGCGAATGCCGGGGTAACAGTTTCTGAATTCGTCGGCATTGCCGCAGCCACGGAGATCTTTGGCATCTCGCGTTTCGTCGCGGTGCCGTTCGCGGCCATTGCCGTGTGGTGGCTCGTGGTGAAAGGCTCTTACAAAAGAGTCGAACGCGCGTTCCTGTTGATGTCGCTTGTTTTCGTTGGCTACATCATTTCAGCATTTCTTTCGCGACCCGATTGGTCGGCAGTGGCGGTCGGTCTCGTGAGACCGGAGTTCAGGCTGGAGCACGCGTTTCTTTTCACGTTCGTGGCGATCATCGGTACCACGATCTCGCCGTACATGCAGGTTTACGTTCAATCGTCAGTCGTGGAAAAAGGGGTTACGCCAGACGAGTATGCGAAGACAAAGACTGACGTGTGGGTGGGCACCATCTTCGCGATTCTCATCGTCTTTTTTATCGTCGTTTCAACAGCGTCAACTCTGCATAAGGCCGGCATCCAGATATCAACTGCCGCCGACGCCGCCAACGCCTTGCGACCATTAGCTGGCAGGTACGCCGAAACACTTTTCGCGATCGGACTGTTCGGCGCTTCAATGCTGGCCGCGGGAGTCTTGCCCCTGGCGACGGCTTACTCGATAACCGAGGCTTTAGGATTTGAAAAAGGTGTTTCGCGAAGTTTCAGGGAGGCGCCGGCCTTTCTGGGAACGTTTACTTTTCTCGTCGCGGTTGGAGCGGCTATAGCGATCGTTCCAAACCTGCCGCTGTTTCGCGTGTTGTTAGTGACGCAGGTAATTAATGGATTACTGCTTCCTGTTGTGCTGTTCGCGGTTTTACGCCTGGTAAATAATCGTGAGTTGATGGGCAGTTACGTTAACGGGCCTATTTATAATATTGCCGCGTGGTTGACCGCGATCGTGGTCACGCTTTTGTCGCTACTGTTCATATTGATTACCCTCTTTCCCAACCTCATGCGCTTGTAAAGAGGAAAGATTGGTTTTCACGCAAAGGGCAAAGTTGGCGTCTTTGCGCCTTTGCGTGAAACATATTTGGTGATAAAAAGAGGCTCCGTGACGCGTCCTCGTTTCACTAACAAGACCGCTCTCTTCTTTGTGGCGACGGCAATAGCGTTGCTCGCCACTTATCTGTTCTGGTCCTTCGCCGGCGACGTCAAGGCGCTTCTCGAGCACCGAATGGGTAGCGCCAATGCGTCGCCTTCCGCCGACACGATCGTCAGCGTGGTGAAGCTGTTTTTAGTTGGAATAGTCGGCTACCTGTTCGTTCGCGCTCTCAACTTCCTCTTCTTTAGCCTCGCCTTTCGACTGAAACGGATCGACGCGCCCACCCTCATCCGCAACATCTTCACGATCGTCGCTTTCACTATTCTCTTTCTGATCGCTTTCACGTTCCTGTTTCCGGACGTGAACCTCGGCGCACTTTTTACGACCTCCGCTATCTTCGGTGTCATCCTCGGACTCGCGCTTCAGGACACTCTCGGTAACTTCTTCGCCGGTATTTCTTTGCAGGCTGACCGCCCGTTTCAAGTCGGCGACGTGATTACCGTCGGAGCCCAACGACACACGGGCGTGGTGGAAGAGATCAGCTGGCGAGCCATTAAGATTCGAACGTTCACCAACCAGGTGGTCCTGATAGCCAACAGTAACGCTGCGCGAGAGCCTATCGAGGTTAGTCCACGCGGCAACTTGAACGCACGGCTCGTATTTTTCAATACCCTTTATACCGATTCGCCTGCGAAAACGATCCACGTAGTGCGCGAGGCCGTGCGCGAAGCGGATAACGTCTCAACCAAGGTTGCGCCGATTGTCAGGATCAAGAATCTCGGCGAGAACGGTGTCGATTACGAAGTGAAATACTGGCTCGATGACTACGCCAAGTACAACGATACTGATGCACTGGTCCGGCAGCGGATCTGGTACGCGTTCCGTCGCGCCGGATTGAACTTTGCCTATCCAACGCGGACCCTCCACGTTGAACGCCGCCCAACCTCGGCCATCCGAGACGGAGATGGCGGCGCGATTACTGAAAGATTATCCGCTGTCGATATCTTCGCCCCGTTATCGGCCGAGGAAACCACGATGCTGGCGCAGGCCGCAGTCAGTCACGTCTTCGCCCCTGGTGAAACGGTTATCCGCGCGGGAGATCCCGGTTCCTCGATGTTCGTCGTGCACAAGGGTAAGGTTCGGGTGCAAGTTAGTGAAAATGGCCGCCCAAGAACTGTGGCCACCCTTAACGAGGGCGACTTTTTTGGCGAGATGGCTCTGTTTACGGGGGAGCCCAGGACGGCCAACGTGCTGGCGCTTGAGGAAACTGAGGTCCTTGAAATCGGCCACGCAGCCATGAAGAGGGTGTTTGATACGAACCCGGATCTGGTCGAATCGCTCAGTTTCATCATGGCCGAACGCCGCCAGGGACTGGCCTCACACACCGACTCCTCCGCCGCCACATCAGACTCCTCCGCCGGTATCCTCTCGGCAATCAAGCGATTTTTCGGCCTCTAACAGAGGGCCACCTCCACAAAACGCCCTCTCTCTAACTTTATCTAAGACTTGACAGATGGGGACTCAACCTTTATTATGACGCCACGCTCAGCTACTAATAGCCCGGCTGAGCGTTCAAACAACGAATATTAGGAATAAAGGAGGAGACTAGTCATGGCTATTGTTCGATATGACCCGTTCCGCGACTTGAGGACCTTGCAGGAAGAAGTGAATCGTCTGTTCTCTACTAATATGACCCGCGCCTTTGACGATGAGGGCATTGGCCGCGGTGCATGGGCACCCAGCGTCGACATCTATGAGAATAAGGACCACATCGTGCTCGAGGCCGAGTTGCCTGGAATGAAACAGGAAGACTTCGACCTCTCGATCGAGAACAATGTGCTGACTCTGCGCGGTGAGCGACAGTTTGAAAAGACGGACGAGACTGACAACTACCATCGAGTCGAACGCTCGTATGGCGCTTTCACCCGTTCTTTCACTTTGCCGCAAACAGTTTCCGCTGAGGGGGCAACGGCTGAATACAACAACGGCGTGTTACGTGTGACGTTGCCAAAACGAGAAGAGACCAAGGCCCGTCGAATCGAGGTTTCGGGAACACAGGCCGGAGCCTCGCAAAAGACAATCGAAACCACAGCCGAGACCGGAAAAGCAAAAGAGGCCAGTGGCGGGCGATAAAGCTTTGACGGATCGGTAAATCGCGAGCGGGCTCGTCGTAGTTTGGGATACGAATGTCGAGCCCGTTCGAGTCTTTTTTGATAGAAAGTTTTAGTTAATCAAGATGCGTTTAGATAAGTTCACTTTACGAGGACAGGAAGCAATTCAATCCGCCATCGAGCTGGCGGAAAGGAATCAACACCAGCAGGTTGAGCCTGAGCATTTGCTGATCGCTATGCTCGAACAACCAGAAGGTATCGTCAGACCAATCCTTGGCAAGCTCGGAGCTAACGTTGCTGTCGTACTCAACGACACGCAGGCGGCCGTCGCTCGCCTTCCTCGAGTGCAGGGCGGGCAGCAATATTTCAGTTCGCGTTTGAGCCAGATATTTACCGCGGCGCAGAAGAAGGCGGAACAGATGCAGGACGAGTTTATCTCGACCGAGCCTCTCCTGCTTGCGATCGCGGAAGAGAAAGAGGGCGATGCCGGGAAGATTCTCCGGCAGCACGGAATTAACAAAGAGGATCTTCTCAAGGTAATCGAGCAGATGCGCGGTGGCTCGAGAATCACCGATCAGAACGCCGAACAAAATTATCAGGCCCTTTCCAAGTATGCCCGCGATCTAACCGAGCTGGCCCGAAAGGGAAAACTTGATCCGGTGATCGGCCGCGACGATGAGATCCGGCGCACTATTCAAGTTCTTTCACGCCGAACCAAAAACAATCCGGTACTAATCGGTGAACCCGGCGTGGGTAAGACGGCAATCGTTGAAGGCCTGGCCCAACGGATCGTTTCCGGAGACGTGCCCGAGACTCTGCGCAACAAGCGTCTAGTGGGACTCGATCTCGGCTCGATGCTGGCGGGTGCGAAGTATCGCGGCGAGTTTGAAGATCGACTCAAAGCCGTACTGAAAGAGATCGAGAACGCACAGGGTCAAATCATTCTTTTTATCGACGAACTCCACACACTGGTTGGCGCGGGTGCTGCTGAAGGTGCGATCGACGCTTCGAACATGTTGAAGCCGGCGTTGGCTCGCGGTGAGCTCCGCTGTGTGGGCGCGACGACACTCAACGAGTACCAGAAGCATATCGAGAAAGACGCGGCACTCGAGCGTCGCTTCCAACAGGTTTACGTGGGTGAGCCGACCGTTGAAGACACGATCGCGATCCTGCGTGGTTTGAAAGAGCGCTACGAGGTCCACCACGGTGTTCGTATCAAAGACTCGGCCATCGTTGCCGCAGCCACGCTTTCGAATCGTTACATCACGGATCGTTTTCTGCCGGACAAGGCCATCGACCTTATTGACGAAGCAGCGTCACGACTTCGCATCGAGATCGACTCCCTGCCACAGGAGATCGATCAGTTGGAACGTGAGATCATCCAGCTCGAGATTGAGCGACAAGCGTTGCAACGCGAAGAAGATGAAAAGTCGAAAGCGCGCTTGCAGGAGATTGAACAGCGTATTGCCGATTTGAGGGAAACCTCTTCGGGAATGAAGGCGAAGTGGCAGTCTGAAAAAGAGGCGATCGATCACATACGAACCGCGAAAGCCGAACTCGAGCAGCTTCGCTTCCAACTCGATCAGGCCCGCAATGCCGGCGAGTTGGGTCGTGCTTCTGAAATTCAATACGGCCAGATTCCGGAATTGGAGCGCAAGCTGAAAGCTGATCAGGACAAACTTGCTGGCTTTCAGCAAGACGGCGTGATGCTGAAAGAGGAGGTTGACGAAGAGGACGTCGCGGAAGTTGTTGCCAAGTGGACCGGCATTCCGGTTTCGAGAATGCTGGAAGGCGAGATGCAGAAGCTGGTGACGATGGAAGACCGACTGGGCCACCGCGTCATTGGTCAAGAGGAAGCGCTGACTGCTGTCGCAAACGCGGTCAGGCGCGCTCGTGCCGGTTTGCAGGATCCGAATCGTCCGATTGGCTCGTTCATCTTTCTTGGTCCAACCGGTGTCGGTAAGACGGAAACTGCTCGCGCACTGGCGGAGTTTTTATTCGACGACGAGCGAGCAATGATCCGGCTCGATATGTCGGAGTACATGGAGAAGCACGCCGTGGCGCGCATGATCGGCGCACCGCCGGGATACGTTGGCTACGAGGAAGGTGGGCAGCTCACGGAAGCAGTTCGCCGCCGGCCATATTCAGTGGTGCTTTTCGACGAGATCGAAAAAGCGCACTCGGATGTTTTCAACGTGCTGCTTCAGATTCTTGACGACGGTCGATTGACAGATTCAAAAGGCCGCACGGTTGATTTCAAGAACACCGTTTTGATTATGACTTCTAATCTCGGGTCTCGTGAAATTCAGGCAGCCGAGGGCGATGAGAAACAGGTGCGTGAAGCGGT
Organism: uncultured Acidobacteriota bacterium; assembly: GCA_963826255.1. Classification (GTDB taxonomy): domain Bacteria; phylum Acidobacteriota; class Blastocatellia; order Pyrinomonadales; family Pyrinomonadaceae; genus PSRF01. Next base: position 203,960 of record CAWGWK010000002.1, on the reverse strand, counting down.
CATTCAGGAACTGCGATTACATTTCAAACCGGAGTTTCTAAATCGCATTGACGATGTGGTGGTGTTCCATCAGCTCTCACGCGAACAGATCGGCCAGATCATCGAGGTCCAACTCGAGCGTCTCAGAGAGATGTTGAGCGATCGAGGCGTCACGCTGATCCTGGATCCTTCTGCAAAAGAACTCCTGATGCGGGAAGGCTACGATCCAACTTATGGCGCTCGACCTTTGAAGCGCGCCATCCAGTCGCTGATTCAGAATCCTCTGGCAGTGAAACTCCTGCAAGGAGAGATTCTACCGGGGCAGACCGTGCACGTTTCGGCGAGCGGCGAGAAACTGGAGTTTAAGACTGACGCGGCCTTTGCAACTGCATAAAGAGATTTCGGAGAAGAGCTATGTCACAACAATGGAACCCGTTGCAGGATCTGATGGTGCTGCAAGACCGCATGAACAGACTTTTTGAAGACGCCACGCAACGACGCACTCAGGCAGGAACAGGATCGGGCGACGAGTTTGAGCGGGCTGATTGGACGCCCCCGTCGGACATTTACGAAACCGAGTCCGGTTATCTGATCGCTATGGACTTGCCTGGGATCGATCGCGAGGCGCTCCAGATCGATATTGATGAGAACCGGTTGATCGTCAAGGGAACGCGGGAGATTGCCGAATCAAAACACCGTACTGAAAGACCGCGCGGGAAATTCCTGCGCACATTCAGTGTTCCTGTATCGGTGGACCAGGCTAAGATCGGCGCCGAATACAAAGACGGTGTTTTGCAAATTCGCCTGCCACGGCGCACCGAGCAAAAACCAAAGAAAATAGATATCAAAATTTCGTGAATCATGAAGAGCAAGGACCAACAGATGGATAATGAAATAAACGAGCTAAGGGTAACGGATCGACGTCGCATCTCTCTCGATCCCGAGGGTGCTGAACAAGTAAATGAGGAAGCTGAACGTCCAAACTTAAAACCGACTTACGTCGAAGAGCTCGAGGCCAGGACCAAAGCCGCCGAGAAACAAGTACAGGAAGTTCAGGCGCGCTTCGATCAGTTGCGGCAACAGTTGCAGCGTGAGACTGACGAAACAAGACAGCGTCTGACGCGTTCAGCGGAAGAACGCGCTGCCCGCGAAACCGCCACGTTTATCTCAACGTTGCTTCCGGTCATGGACAACTTGAACCGAGCGGTTGACGCTGCTTCAGAAGGCGCCACGCGAGAAGCAATCATCGAGGGTATCCGAGGCATCGCTGCAAGTTTTCAGGCGGCGTTGTCCAGTGCTGGCGTCGAGCAGATCGCGTCGGTTGGCGAGGAGTTCAATCCGGAGTTGCACGAAGCTGTCGACACGGAAGAAACAGACAGCGAGATGGACGGAATAGTGATTGAAGAATATAGTCGCGGCTTTCGCATGGGAGATCGCTTGCTGCGTCCCGCACGGGTAAAGGTCGGACGCGCTTCCGCACAGGCAAGACAGGCCACTGAGCAGTAAATCAGTTGTATTCTCTGTGCAACCTCTGTGTTCTCTGCGTCTCTGTGGTGATAACAGACAATTAACCACGGAGACGCAGAGAACACAGAGGTTGCACAGAGAAGAAACCAATAAGGAGAGACAAGAGTGCCGGCAAAAGAATTGAAGTTTAGAGAAGAAGCGCGCAATGCGATGCTTCAAGGTGTGGACACACTCGCGAATGCGGTGCGCGTGACGTTAGGACCAAAAGGTCGGAACGTCGTTCTGGGTAAGAAATTTGGCTCGCCCGTGATCACCAAAGACGGCGTCACAGTGGCCAAAGAGATCGAGCTCAAGAACAAGTATCAAAACTTGGGCGCACAGATGGTTCGCGAAGTCGCCGTTAAGACCAACGACAAGGCCGGCGACGGCACCACGACCGCGACAGTTCTGGCGCAGGCAATCTTCCGTGAAGGTGTCAAGAACGTGGCTGCGGGCGCGAATCCGATGGCGTTGCAGCGCGGTATTCAGTTCGCGACTGAGCAGGTCGTTGCTGAACTGGAACGCATGTCCAAAAAGGTCAAGAGTAAAGAAGAGCTTATGAACGTCGCTACCGTTTCGGCAAACAACGATCGCGAAATCGGTCGGCTTATTTCCGAAGCGATGGAGCAGGTTGGCAAGGACGGCGTTGTCACAGTTGAAGAATCCAAAACACTGCAAACCGAGCTCGACATAGTCGAAGGAATGCAATTCGATCGCGGGTATTTGTCTCCGTACTTTGTTACGAATGCCGACCGCATGGAAGCGATCCTCGACGAGCCGTTCATTTTGCTTTACGAGAAAAAGATTGCCGCGATGCGGGATCTTCTGCCCCTGTTGGAACAAACAGCAGGAGCCGGACGCGCGCTCTTGATCATCGCCGAAGATATCGAAGGCGACGCGCTCGCGACGCTGGTTGTGAACAGGTTACGTGGAACTATCAAAGTGTGCGCAGTGAAAGCCCCTGCGTTCGGCGACCGGCGCAAAGCAATTCTCGAAGACCTGGCTACGCTGACTGGTGGGCAAGTTATAACTGAAGATCTCGGCATCAAGTTGGAGAACGTAACGATCGATGATCTGGGAACTGCAAAACGCGTGAACGTTGACAAAGAGAACACAACAATTGTTGAGGGTGGAGGCGATCGCAAGGCAGTGCAGGGCCGCGTCGCAACTATCCGCAAACAGATCGAGGAGACTACGTCTGATTACGATCGTGAAAAACTCCAGGAGCGCCTCGCGAAACTTGCAGGCGGCGTGGCTGTCGTGCGAGTGGGCGCTCCGACGGAGACGGCAATGAAAGAGATCAAGATGCGTGTTGAAGACGCACTGAATGCGACGAGAGCTGCGGCCCAGGAAGGTATTGTAGTTGGCGGAGGCGTCGCACTGCTGCGCGCTTCCAGAGTCCTTGATAACCATGAGGATGTCGATCCGGATGTTCGTACGGGAGTGAACATAGTGCGCCGCGCGTTGCAGGAACCGATCCGGCGTATCGCTGAGAATGCAGGTATCGAAGGTGCGGTGGTTGTTGGAGAAGTAGAACAGTTAAAAGGAAACAGAGGTTTCAATGCGGTTACCGGTCAATTTGAAGATCTCGCAGCCGCTGGAATTATCGATCCAACCAAAGTGGTGCGCACTGCCTTGCAAAACGCGGCCTCCATCTCAGGATTGCTCTTAACCACCGAAGCGGCTGTGACCGAACTACCCGAGCCGAAGAAGAAAGGCGGCCCGCCAATGTCGGGTGGCGATGATTACGATTATTAGGGATCAATTTAACGGCAAGAAAATTGCAGGGGAAGGCGCGCCGGGATTGTTATTGCATTGAAACGCAACGGCGCTTATTCTGACGACATCCAAGTGCAGCAACTTGGACTGAACAAGTTGTTTGAAAGTCGAGTTGACTGTCGCACGGAAATGCTGATCTGATTGAATGCGATGGTCGTAAATAAAATATGGTTGATTTAGGTTCATACAAAGATAAATTTGGCGATAGCGGCCAGCGCATTCTGGAACATGCGTTGAATGAGTCGCGTCGTCGTGACCAAAACTTTGTCTCAGTTGAGCATATCCTTCAGGCCCTGACTGTCGAAGAGCCGGATATGTTCAACTCTGCGATGCGGGAGTTATCGCTTGACCCTGTCGTGGTCAAAATGGCTATTGAGAAACGACTCGGTAGCAGCCGGCAGCAACATGTCGGCAAAGGATTCCGCATCGGTCCCGACACTACAGACCTGTTCAAACGGGCGATGGATCGGGCCAGAACTCAGGGACGCAAAACAATTGAAGCAACAGACATCTTTGAAGCTTTGAGCAGTCACGACAGCCTGTTCGTTGATGTCTTAAGAACCATGGGCGCAAGCCCCGAAGCAGTGGTTGAAAACGTGCGTGCTCAGGTGCAAAAGCGCGAACAGGAAGAAGAGCAGAACAGGAAGAAGTTTGAACTTCCGCCTTATCTGAAACACTTCGGAGTCTCACTTAACCGGCTGGCACGTATCGATAAGATTGCGCCTACTATCGGGCGCGAAAAAGAAATTCAACAGATTATCGAGATCCTCTGTCATCGTGAGCGTGCCAACTCTCCGATGTTGGTTGGTGAGCCAGGCGTCGGCAAAACCGCTGTAATAGAAGGACTCGCACGCTTAATCGAACTGGAACCAGAAAAGGTTCCCCAGCGTTTGCGTGGTTCCCACATCGTTCAACTCCAGATGGGTGGCATCGTGGCAGGCACAATGCTGCGCGGCATGTTTGAAGAACGAATCAAGGGAATCATTGACGAAGTCAAAGAACGCGACAACCTGATCCTGTTCATCGATGAAGCGCACACGATCATCGGTGCAGGCGCGGCTCTTGGTACGTCTTCGGACGCTGCCAACATGTTCAAATCCGCGCTCGCTCGCGGCGAGATGCGCATCATCGGCGCGACCACGCTTTCCGAATACAAAGAATACATTGCGGATGACGAAGCGCTTGCGCGACGTTTCCGGATGGTGAAAGTGGTCGAGCCAACGATTAACGAAACACGGGAGATCCTCCTCGGACTTCGTCCGCGGCTCGAGAAGAATTACTCGGTTAAGATTTCCGATGCGGCCATTAACACCGCGCTGGAAATGGCGCCCAAGTACATTCGCAATCTGCATCTTCCGGATAAGGCGATCGGCTGGCTCGATACCGCAGCGGTGAAGGTTGAAATCAACGAACCGCAGAAGATGGTGGTCCAGCCCGAACACATCATCGAGGTGATCTCGCAGGAATCCCGTATTCCACCCGACATGATCTTCCGCGATACGAGCGATCGTTTCGCGATGACTGAAGCGATGTTGGGCCGTCGCGTCATCGGACAGAAGGACGCAATCAAGGCCGTTGCGCAGCGTTTGCGATTGAATAAAGGTCCATTGAAGGAGTCGCACTACAAACCCGACGGTGTGTTGCTGTTCCTTGGTCCAACCGGCGTTGGTAAAACCGAGTTGGCGAAAGCTGTTGCTGAGTTCATGTTTGGTGACGAAGAAAAGATGGTTCGCATCGACATGTCTGAATACAGCGACGGTACGGTAAGTATCGAGAAGCTGATTGGTATGCCACGCGGAATCGTCGGCTCCGAGCGAGGTGGAATCCTGACCGAGCAACTGCGCGAGAATCCGTACACGGTGCTGCTGCTCGATGAGGTGGAGAAAGCTTCGCCTTACCTGATGAATCTTTTCCTTCAGGCTTTTGACGAAGGTTGGTTGACGGATGGACGCGGCAAGAAAGTCTACCTCTCGGACGCGATCATCATCATGACGTCCAATCTCGGTTCGGAGAGCTTCAAGAAGTTTGAGAAACCGTTAGGCTTCGGCACCAAGACTGCTTCTGACTTCCGTGCTGTAAAGAATGAAGTGATGAAGGCTTCAGAGCAGCGGTTCTCACCGGAGTTTCGTAACCGCATCGACGAGATTGTCGTGTTCTCGCCATTGACGATGGATGAAGTGCGGCAGATTGCGAAACTCTATCTCGAGAAACTTCGCCGGCAGATGGAGCGGCAGGGTAAGTTGGTTGATGTTACGGAGGCAGCAGTGAACCTGCTTACCGAAAAAGGTTACAACACCGCTTACGGCGCACGCTTCCTGAAACGTCACATCGATGAGAAGGTGAAACTGCCAATCACCGGTTTGTGGAAAACGTCTTCACGATTCCGGGTTGATGTCGAAAATGGTGAAGTCGTCGTGAAACCCGACGGCGGGCTCATACCCGAGTTCAACTAAGACATGATTAGCAGGATTTTACAGGATGAACATGATTCATCCTGTAAATCCTGAAACATCTTGTACATCCTGTAGAAATGATTCTGGTCCTAATACTGTCTTTGCTGCTTGCGCAGACCCCTGCCTCGATCGATGACAAGTCCCAACAGATAATCGATCGGGCCGTTCAGGCTTTGGGCGGGGAGAAATATCTGAACGTTCAGACAGTCATCGGCAAAGGTTTTTATACGACCTTCCGCGACGGCCTCTCTCAGATTCCCGCACGCTTTCTCGATTACATCGCTTATCCCGATCGCGAGCGCACAGAGTTTACCGGCGCCGGAATTCGTACCATACAGACAAACGTCGGCGATACCGGATGGATGTTTGACGGTGCAGTAAAGAAGATCTCCGATCAGACACCTGCGCAAGTTGAAGATTTCAAACGTTCGATGAAAACCAGTGTGGAATATCTCCTGCGCGGGTTTTGGAAAAAAGAAGGCGGCAAGATTACTTACGTCGGGCGGCGGGAGGCCGGCTTGGCGAAACGCAACGAGACCATTCGTCTTACCTATCCGGATGGGTTCTGGATCGAGTACGAGTTTGGCGCGAAGGATAGTTTGCCCGCGAAGATTATCTACAAACGCAACCGGAAAGATCCTGATACCGGCGATCAGGTCGAGGCGACCGAAGAAGATGTGCTACTGAAATACATCACGGTCGACGGTGTAACCGCGCCGTGGGTGATCGATCACTTCGTGAACGGAAAGCAAAGCACGCGCATCAACTACGAGTCGATCCAATACAACCAAAGGTTCGCAGACAATCTCTTCGACAAACCCGACAACGTGAAGAGCATCAAGTAAGGCTTGCCACGGATAACACGGATGTTTACCGATTTGTATTTAAATCCGTCTTCATCCGTCAAATCCGTGGCTCACATTGCCAAGCCGCCATCCACTTGAATCACCTGCCCTGTGATGTAACGAGCATCGTCAGAAAGCAGGAACGCCGCGATGCGTGCTACTTCGTCTGGTTCGGCAAAGCGGCCGAGCGGAATCTGCTCGCGAATCTTTGCCTGGTAAGTTTCGTCCAGCTTCCCTGCCATGTCCGTGGCCACCATGCCCAATGCCAGGGCGTTGACGGTTACTTTGCGGCTCGCAACCTCCTTGGCGAGCGCTTTCGTTAGACCCACCATTCCCGCTTTCGATGCGGAGTAGTTCGATTGTCCAGCCATGCCGACTTCACCGCTGATCGATGAGATATTGAGGATTGAGCCACCCGTGTCCTGACGAAGCATTGTGCGCAGGGCAGCCTTCGCAAAATTCCACGAGCCTTTAAGATTCGTATTGAGCACTTCGTCCCAATCGTCTTCTTTCATTCGCAGGATCAGATTGTCACGCGTGATACCCGCGTTGTTGACGAGAAAGTCGATGCGGCCAAAAGTATCTTTAACTTGCTTGACCATCTCCGCTGCGGCTTCTGTGTTTGCGACGTCGCATTGCACTGAGAGTGAGCGCACTCCCAGCGAGTCGAGTTCTGATTTCAAACTCTCGGCGGCGTCCGCACTCTTTGCATAGTTGAACGCAACGTCAGCGCCGCGTCTCGCGAGCTCGAGCGCGATTGCGCGGCCGATGCCACGCGTGCCGCCCGTGACGATCGCCACGCGGCCGGCAAATGGTTTTTGATCAGACAAGTATTGGTTCCTTTCTAATTTGACACTACAATCGCGCGTCGGCTAGCGTGGTCTAATAACATATCCAACGGAACAGGACAATGCTCGATCTCAATTACGTTCGTGAGAACATCGACAAAGTGCGCGAAGCGCTGAATGCGCGGCGTGCTGATACAACAGCGCTCGACGATTTCACACGCGCCGACGAAGAACGTCGCCGCGTCATTGCCGAATCCGATCAACTGAATGCACAGCGCAACGCTTCGAGTCGTGAGATCGGCGCGTTGATGAAGGAAGGTAAGAAGGAGGAAGCGGAAGCGCGGCGAGGTGAAGTTGGTGGGCTAAAGGATCGCATCTCGGACCTCGATCAATTGCGGGCTGTAACCGAGTCGCGCATGCACGAGCTACTTTCAACGCTGCCCAACATCCCCCACGCAAGCGTACCGATCGGCGCGGATGAGTCGGACAATGTTGAGGTTCGTCGCTGGGGCACGGCGCCGGAGTTTGCTTTTGAACCCAAGGACCACGTCGATCTTGGCACGGCGCTTGGCATTCTGGATCTCGAGCGGGCCACAAAGATCGCTGCCGCGCGTTTTGCGATTCTGAACGGCGCCGGCGCGCGGTTAGAGCGTGCGCTGATCAATTTCATGCTCGACGTTCACACTCGCGACCATGGCTACCTCGAAACACTTCCGCCATTTATCGTCAACCGAGCGTCACTGTTCGGAACGGCCCAGTTGCCAAAGTTTGAAGCAGATCTTTTTAAGCTTGAAGACCCTCGCGATCTCTTCCTGATCCCGACTGCCGAAGTGCCGGTGACCAACTATCACCGCGAAGAGATACTCGACGCTTCCCAACTACCAATACGATGGGCCGCTTACACGCCGTGCTTCCGCTCCGAAGCCGGCAGCTATGGGCGCGACACCCGCGGAGTCATCAGGCAACACCAGTTTGAGAAAGTCGAACTGGTGAAATACTCACTGCCGGAAAACTCTTACGAAGAGCTCGAATCATTGACGCGTGACGCGGAGATGATTTTGCAAAAGCTCGGTCTTCATTATCGAGTGGTGGAGCTTTCGACTGCCGATCTCGGATTTGGTTCTGCTAAGACCTACGATATCGAGGTGTGGCTGCCATCCCAGAACACTTTTCGCGAGATCTCTTCGTGCTCAAACTGCGAAACATTCCAGGCGCGGCGTGCGCAGATCCGTTTCCGCCGCTCGGGCGGAGCCAAGCCGGAGTTTGTGCACACGCTAAATGGATCAGGATTGGCGATCGGTCGTACGTGGATCGCGGTGCTGGAGAATTATCAACAGGAAGACGGCTCGGTAATTATTCCTGAAGCGCTCAGGCCCTACCTGGGTGGAATCCACAGATTACACCGATAAAATCTGTGTAATCTGTGGAAAGCGTGTCTTACTTAACGCGAATGTCGTACGGCATCAACAACATCGACTCGCCGTTCTTCATTCGATCCAGCAACGCCATGTAACGCAACCCTCGTCGCGCATCTTCAGGCAACGCCGCGAATACTGCGCGTTGCTGCCGTTCGGCTTCAGTGTTTGAATTCTCGTTACCACCACTCAACAACTGCTGTAGGAACGTTGTTGGATAAGGCAGGATGACACGTTCGACCCCCTTATCCGCCGGGATCTTCGCGAGTTGTTTCGCCACCTCGATCGCTTTATCAAGTCCGCCAAACTCATCCACCAGGCTTCGATCCTTTGCCTGCGCGCCTGTCCACACGCGACCCTGTCCGACGGAATCAACAAACCCGGTATCTTTGTTGCGACCCTTCGCTACTTTCGGTACGAAGTCACGGTAGTAAGTCGTCTTGATCCACTCTTCAAACTTTGCGCGCTCTTCGTCAGAGAACTTCTCCGTCTCGCGAAACATTCCTGCCGTCTTGCCACGCAACACGTACTCGTTCGAGATTCCGAGCCAATCGTAGAAGCCGCGCATGACTGGCTTACCCGCAACCACGCCGATCGATCCGGTAATCGTCGAAGGCTGAGCAATGATCTTCGCCGCACTTGCCGAGATGTAGTAACCACCAGACGCTGCAACGTCGCCCATCGAAACCACCACCGGCTTCTTCTGGTTTGCTGCTTCGACTGCATGCCAAATTATGTCTGACGCCAGACCAGAACCTCCTGGACTATCAACACGCAACACGATCGCTTTGATCGACTTGTCTGCGGCGGCATCATTGAGAGCCTTCGAAACGGTATCTGACCCGACCGATTGATCGCCCGTGGGACTGTTTTCAGAACTCCCCGATCCGATGTTGCCGGTCGCATAGATCACGGCGATGCGCTCTCCCTTGTTGAGTCCGAGCGACTCCGGAGAAACATCTCTGTAATCCGCGCTGCGCACCGGCACAAACGAATCGGTATCCTTGTAGCCCAACAACTGCTTCAACTGCTTCTCGACATCGTCTCGGTAGAGTGTGTCGTCAACCAGGCCTGCTTCCTTCGCCTTGATTGCGTCATAAGGAGCATTGTCGATCAACGCGCGCACTTCCTCGGGCGTCTTGTGACGCGCCTGCGCAATCGTGTTCACGTAACGATTGAAAAGATCGTCAAGCAGCGCGTTGATATATTCACGATGAGCATCGGTCATCTGTTTCTGCGTGAACGTGTCGCCCGCGCTTTTGTATTTACCAATCTGGTAGATGTCGGGATAGATACCGAGCTTATCCAGTGAGCCGCGGAAGAACATCACGTCGGCTGCGAGTCCGTTGATGAACAACTCACCCGGAGGCGGCACGATGATTTTGTCGCACGCGGTGGCGATGTAGTATTCCTTGTTCAGACCAAACTCGATGTAGGCGTAGACCGGTTTACCGGACGAGCGAAAGTCGGTGATCGCGTCGCGGATCTCTTCAGCTTTTCCCCAACCCACACCGGACATGTTGACGTCGAGCAGGATGGCCTTGATGCGCTTGTCGACCTTGGCCTTTTTAAACTGCATCACGAGGCCCGTGAGCGATTGATCCGGTCCGCCAAAATATTTCTTAAATGGATCGTCGGGACTGTAGTCGGGCAGCGAGCCGGCGACGCGAAGCGTGAGCACACTGTTGTCGCGAATGGCTGGTTCGCCTTTGCGCAGGGCCGCCCAGAGCAGCACGATGCCGATGATGGCAACTAAAACCAGGCCCGCTAAAATTCCGAATATAATTAAGAGCGTCTTTCTTGTTCCTGACATTTCAAATCCTCAGTTTTGTTTCGGGTTTTTGCTAATCATCCAGTTTGTGAGTACGCAAGGGGCCGAGAAAAGGTTTAGCCACAAAGAAGCAGAAAAAGCACAAATGGGTTGGCCGAAATTCTTTTGTGCTTCTTTGTGCTTCTTTGTGGCAACTCTTTCTTTAGTGGCTTCGGACGATCCAGCCGCCCCCAACAACCTCATCGCCGCGGTAAAAGACCGACGCTTGTCCGGGCGTGATCGCGCGCTGTGGCTCATCGAACACGATACGCGCGCGCTGGTTGTCCAGCGGAGTGATTGTGGCCGGCGCTGCTGTGTGACGATAACGCACACGCACCTCGGCGCGCACGGGTTCCCTGGGATCGTCCAAAGCAATCCAGTTGACTCTTGCAACGGTGAACTCGCTGCTTAACAACTCCTCTGATGAACCGGCCGTAACCCGATTCTTGTCAGCGTCGAGCGAGATTACGTACAACGGCTTCTCATCGGCGATACCGAGACCGCGACGCTGTCCGACTGTATAGCGTTGAATTCCCTCATGCCGGCCGATAACGCGGCCACTCGTGTCAACTATATCGCCCGCGCCTGGCAGACGATCAGTCGCATCTTCAGCTTCAAGATAACGATCGATGAAGCCTGCATAATCTCCGTCAGGCACGAAGCAGATTTCCTGCGATTCCTTCTTCTCGGAAACCCCGGTCAAACCATGTTGCCGCGCTGCATCACGCGCCTCCGGCTTCGACATCTCACCCAGCGGAAACAACGCTCGCGACAACTGCTCCTGCGTCAACTCCCAGAGAAAATAGGACTGATCCTTCTGGTAATTTTGTCCCCGCAGTAATTTGTAACGATTCGTGGCAGGATCAAACTCAACACGCGCGTAGTGGCCGGTGGCAACTTTCTCGCACCCCAAACTCAGCGCGAGTCGATCCAATGACGCAAACTTCAAACGGCTGTTGCATGACACGCACGGAATCGGCGTTTCACCACTCAGATAGCTGGAGACAAACGGTTGCACCACGTCGCGCTCGAAGTCGCGCTCGAGATTCAGCACGTAAAAAGGAAAGCCCAGCTCTTCGGCAACACGACGCGCGTCGTAAACGTCGTCAAGCGAGCAGCAACGTGAAGGCAGCGGATCGCCGTTTTGGTCTACATTGATACCGCGGCGCTGATCCCACAGTTGCATCGTAAAGCCAACGAGTTCGTGGCCCTGCTCTTTCAGTATCGCCGCGGCTGCGGAAGAATCCACGCCACCACTCATTGCTACCGCGATCTTCATAGTGCGATTTGGTGCCTCTCTGCCTGAATGTTAAGATGCCGTTTTCTCTGATGCAAACCCATCCACAGATTACGCAGATTGTGTGTGTAATCTGTGGATGGCTTTGCGGGAGGCTTGTTACTGAATGCCAGAAAGCGCAATCGAGGAATATAGAGTAGCCATCGAGCCGTATTACCTGCCTGTCGGCCGCGAGGTGGAACTGTTCGAAGCCGCTCATACCGCGAGACTTCCGGTCATTCTCAAGGGTCCGACCGGCTGCGGCAAGACTCGCTTTGTCGAACACATGGCGTGGCGTCTCGAACGTCCGTTGATCACCGTTGCCTGTCACGAAGATCTCTCGTTCAACTGATCTGGTCGGGCGTTTCCTGTTAGAAGGTGATGAAACTATTTGGCACGACGGGCCGTTGACGTCCGCTGTTCGCAACGGCGCGATTTGCTATCTCGACGAAGTGGTCGAAGCGCGCAAAGACACAGTCGTGATCATTCACCCGCTAACAGACCACCGTCGTCGTTTACCAATCGAAAAGCGTGGCACGATTGTTGACGCGCCGTCGGATTTCATGCTCGTGGTTTCTTACAACCCCGGTTATCAATCCATACTGAAGGATTTGAAACAGTCGACGCGGCAGCGGTTTGTCGCGATCGAGTTTGACTATCCGCCACCGGAGATGGAGGCGGAGATCGTTGCGCGCGAAGGCGGAGTCGATGAAGGCACGGCGCGCGATCTGGTTTTGATCGGACAGAAGGTGCGTAACCTTCGCGGTCATGGTTTGGAAGAAGGTGTTTCGACCCGGCTCCTGATCTACGCTGCACAACTCATCGCACTCGGCATTCCTCCTGTCGATGCCGCCGACGTGGCGATGTGCTCGCCTATCACCGACGATCGCGAACTGCAACGCAGCATCCGCGAGATCGTAACGACAGTGATTTAGAAAGCTTCTGTTCTTTAACGATGTTTCCTCGCAAAGGCGCAAAGGCGCAAAGAAGAGTTCGATAAAAACTTTGCGTCTTTGCGCCTTTGCGAGGAAAACTGTTTAGTATGTCCGAAGAGCAACACCAATCAGCAGAGCGCCAGTCGTTTCTGGATCTCACACGCAGTCTCACCGGACTGCCGCTCGAGCAAGCAGCGGCAGTGGTCGAGACGAGTGCAGCGATCGCAAGCGTATCACTCCGCGCCGGCATTGAGTTTCTGCGCGCCGCGCCTGCGGCCGCACACATTTTGCAGCCAGCGGAATTGCGCACCTGGGGAGACATGGGCCGGCGCATCGCAATGGCCGACTACGAATCCGCAATCGCCTTTTTTGCGGAGGGTGTCGAGCCGCTTCGAAGCGTAGCGCCTGAACTTCGCTCCGCTCTCTTCGTGTTGTGCACACGACAAATGGCCCTCTCAACGGCGATTGGTCGCGAGACTCTTCATTCGTTTCCATCTTTAGCTGCTGAGATCGAAGACAGCGAACTGCTCCGCGCAGTACTCGACGTCGCCACCGAAATAGCGCGACGATCCGCAAAACACAGCTCCGAGTTCCTGAACGCCAGTATCGCGGTCTCCCACGAACTCAACGAGTTTCACGATCCAAATCTGACTTCAGCCGCACTCGCTCTCGCAGGCGCTTTTGCGACGCGAGCCGGCGGGATTGCCGCAGATGCATGGGCCATGATTCCCGAGGCGTTGGCCGAACTCTCATCGACTGACGCGATCCGTCTGCTTATGACGACGCAGAACTTTCTCGAACGTGGAGGCGGAGCCGCTCTTCACATCCTCATTGCCGGAGGCGAGATTTTGCGGCGCGCGCCTGAGATATTCGACGAATGGATCGCTTTGCTGTGGGTGGTGGCCACGCACGGCAACGCCAGCCTCGTCGCTTTTGTTCGCAGTAGTCCGGCGTTCGTTCGCTTACTGAGCACTGACACGAATCGCGCCGCCGCAATCGACCTTTCACTTCGTGTGCTCGCTCTGACGAAAGAGATTGCGGCTGTGGACAGTGAGGCAGCGTTAGCCTGTTTCCGTTCGAGTTCGCGCGCGCTGCGTACCGTTTCGATCGAGCAGTTTGAAGCGTGGGCACGTCGTGGTCTTACCTCGGGCCGCACGGACTCGCGCGCACGTCGCAGTTATTTCTCCCTCGAGACACGCGGAAGTTACGAAGCATTACTCAGCGGGAGCGCGGGTTTGGCTCTCGACTCGGTCCAACATCTGCTCCGGCTTTACGTCGAAGCGCTGACCGGACGTGAAGTTGAAATTGCTCCATTAGCCGCGGTGCCGGATGAAGCACGGATCGATGATGGACACACGATTCACTTGCCGTCGCTGGTGAATGAATTCGGCGACGACGATCTCGATTTCAGGTTGTACAAAGTGCTCGCAGCGCACGCTGCGGGACAGATCGAGTTTGGCACTTACGCGCGTGGGGAAATGTTGCCGGCTGCCTACGCCTCGATTTCCGCAGCGTACGCCAAAGAGAACGTTGACGCGCTTGATGCTTTTGCGCTTGCCGATGAAATCGTCCAGATGCACGAGGGCGAGGAGAAACCGCAACAAACCACAAAAGCGACAGAAGACGTTGGCTATCGTGAAGTTCTGAAACTGTTTCCGCAGCCGCAGCTCGCACGCCGCGTTTTTGGAACTCTCGAAAACGGCCGCATCGATCGCCGGCTCAGACGTGCGTACCGTGGTCTAAGTCGCGACCTGGATCTGATTCGCCAGCACCTCAGCCGAGGCCGGCCGCGAATAACAGAGTTGCCAAGTTCTCTGGTTCCGTTCGAGTTGCTTTTTCAAGTCACCATGCTGGGCGGAGCGCGGGATGATGCTCGTGTTGCCTACGGGCAGATCGTTTCGGAGTTGGAGACAATCGTCAGCGATTATCTTTCACGCGAGCAGACAACCGTTGCCGACACGCTGATGGCGACCAATCGTGTTTACGATCTGTTTCAGTCGGTTGTGCCGGTTGATGACTCAGTGCAACAGGTTGAAGCTCCTGAAAAACAATCGGAGTCAGACGATTCGGCTGCAACTGAAAGGATGAAGCAACGGCAAGCTGAACAGATGCCGCAACGCCGTGATGCTCGTGAGCTATTCAACGCGTGGAATGATCCTTCAGCAGAAGGAGACCCTGACGAACTCGCCGGCGCTGAAGCATGGTCGGAAGCTGACACTCCGGAGCAGGTTCTCGCTGAGGGCGAAGTGGCTTACAACTACGACGAGTGGGATCGTGAACTAACAGATCACCGTCTTGGCTGGTGCCGTGTGGTCGAGAAGCAAGTGAAACATGGCGACCGTAATTTCGTCGAACAAACGAAGGAACGGCACAAGGGTGTCATCTCGTCGATCCGTCACCAGTTTCAGTTAATGAAACCGGAGAACCTCACGCGCGTCACGAACGAAGTTGACGGTGAGGAGTTTGATTTGAATGCCGTGATCGATTACGTGATCGATCGCCGCGCAGACGGGCAGCAGTCAGAACGTATCTACACCAAACGGATTCGCCGTCGTCGTGACGTAGCTGTGTCGTTCTTGCTGGACCAGTCGTCTTCGACGGCGCGCACGATCGGCCGTCACCCGCTACAGCCATACACGCGTCCCGGACGCCGCATCATCGAGATCGAGAAAGAAGGTCTCGTGTTGATGAGCGAGGCGCTCGAGGCTGTCGGCGATGTCTATTCGATCAATGGATTCACTTCCGAGGGACGGCGCAACGTAAAGTTTTACGTGGTGAAAGACTTCAATGAGAAATACAACGATGAAGTGAAACGACGTATCGGCGGCATCAACTACCAAAACAACACGCGGCTCGGGGCGGCGATCCGTCACGCCACTGCGAAGCTTGCAAAACAGGACGCGCGCACGCGACTGCTGATTGTGCTTTCCGACGGGCGTCCGTACGACCACGATTATGGTGACGCTCGCTACGCGCGCGAAGACACGCGCGAAGCTTTGCGACAGGCGAAGAACGAAGGCATCACGCCTTTCTGCATAACGATCGATCGAGAGTCGGAGGCAGAGCTTCGGGATCTGTACGGCGAAGTTGGCTACACGATAATCGACGACGTGTTATCGCTACCCGAGCGACTGCCCGGCATCTATCGCCGGCTAACAACGTAACACGGATGACACGGATTTTATCCGTGCTCAATCCGTGTCATCCGTGTTCCCCCAACCGCCGCCGCCGGGCGTCTCGATTCGAATTCGATCACCGGCCTTCAGTTCGTGCGAACCCTTCGATGGGATTCGGTGTTTCTTCTTTTCTGAAACGATCTCGTTGACTCCGGCCGCGCCTTCTTCACCGCCAAACAATCCGTACGGCCCACGTTTGCGACGATCGGACAACAGCGACATGCGCGCGGGCACAAGCGTTTCGATCTCACGCACGACACCATCGCCACCGCGCCGCTTCCCTGCACCACCCGAATCTTTGCGTAGTCGATACTCACGCACGCGCAGAGGATAAGCATACTCGAGCGCTTCGGCCGGCGTGTTGAGGCTATTGGTCATGTGCGTGTGCACGCCGCTCATACCATCGCACGCAGGACGCGCGCCCATACCGCCGGCCACAGTCTCGTAGTACGAAAACTCCTGACCGTTGCGCGAATCAATGCCGCCGATGGTGAGATTGTTCATCGTACCCTGGCTCGCTGCCGGTATTCGATCCGGTAAGGCATGCGCCAACGCTCTGAATAAAACATCGACGATGCGTTGCGAGGTTTCTACATTACCACCGGCTACAGACGCGGGTGGATTAGCGTTCACGACAGTGCCACGCGGTGCGATCACTTCGATCGGTTCCATCAATCCAGCGCTTGCCGGCACTTCACCGCCAACCAGACAACGAAACACGTATGACACTGCGGAGACGGTGATCGCTTCGACCGCGTTGATTGCGCCCGTCACTTGCGGCGCGCTGCCTGTGAAGTCAATGAGCGCCCGTTCTCCTTTGATCGAGACACGCACTTTGATCGGCACCGCACGATCATCGACGCCGTCGTCGTCCAATGAATCTTCTGCTTCATACACACCATCAGGAATCGAAGAGATCGTGTGTCGCATCAGGCGTGCAGAGTAGTTGATTAGTTGCGACGCGTACTCCCTAACCTCTTTGTCGCCGCGACGCTCAATAATCTCCAGCAAACGAGCGGAGCCGGTTTTCAACGAACCGATCTGCGCGTCGAAATCGCCGCGCCGCTCAACGTTTCCGCGGACATTGGCCAGCAACAGACGCATCGTGTCGCGATCGAGAACTCCACTTCGCACCAGGCGGATTGGCGGAATGCGTATCCCTTCTCCGTAAATATCGGTAGCAAGACCCATCGATCCCGGCGTCGCTCCACCAATATCGGCATGATGCGCGCGATTAGCGACGTAGAAAAGGATTTGTGGTCCAGTCGCCACCGGCATCACAAGCGTGACGTCGGGCAGATGCGTTCCGCCGGCGAAGGGATCGTTCAGGGCGACAACGTCACCGGGAACGAGATCGATCTCAGCGAGCGCTGCCGCGACGGCCATCGGCATCGATCCCAGGTGCACCGGCATGTGATCGCCTTGCGCTATCACGCGACCTTCTGCGTCGAAGACAGCGCACGAGTAATCGCGACGTTCTTTGATGTTTGGTGAAAATGCGGTGCGCCGCAGGGCCACTCCCATCTCCTCCGCGACCGATGTAAACAGTGCGCGGTAAATCTCTAAAGTTGTCGGATCGAATCTTTTCATGAAAGTCACTTTACAGGATTTACACGATGTTGCAGGATGAACAGGAATCTTGCTCATCCTGAAACATCTTGTAAATCCTGTAAAATAAGGTTGCCGAACTGGTCAACATGAGCTTCCCAGTCGCTAGGAATCAGCGTTGTGGCTGAGTATTCCGTGACGATGCACGGCGTTTGCAGTTTTGCACCGGCAGGAAGCTCATCACGCTTGTACACGCCAACACTGGCTTTCTTTATTTTGCCCGAAGCAATCTTTCTTTGTGGCAGCTTCTCAACCAAACCGAACGATCTCAAACGCGCACTCACTATCTCGATCTCGCTAGCTTCTTGCGCGTACCCGTAACGTTCGCGATGTGCGCGATGAAATGCAGCCACGAGATCTCCGGTCGTGTCTCTCACTTCCAACTCAAACGACTGCCCGCGATAACGCATCGCCAGCGAACGTTCGTGTCTTTGCCTCGAACGTGTAAATCCTTCTGTGCGCAACAACCGCGCGGCCTCTCTTTCCAATTCACTAAACACTTTTCCCAGCTTCGCAATCGACTTCGCTTCGTAAGTAAACATCACCGTGCGGCTCTGGTCCTTTATCACGTCCGCGACCAGCACACCGACCGCGGAAAGCGCACCCGGAGCTACCGGTGCGATGATCGTGGGGATGCGAAGCGCACGAGCAAGCTCGACGGCGTGCAAACCTCCGGCGCCTCCAAACGGCAGGAGCGCAAACTGTCTGGGATCATGGCCACGTTCGACCGAGATGTGTCGTAACGCGCGTTCCATATTTGTGTTTGCAACCGATAAAACTCCTTCGGCCGCGGCAGTGATGCTAACTCTTTTACCCGACACTTTGCTCAAATCCTCTGCCAGCTTCGTCATCGCCTCGCGGGCACGTTCCTCGTCGAGCTTGAATTCCCCACCTAACAAACCTGTACCGCCGAAGTGGCCGAGCACGACATGAGCATCGGTCACAGTCGGCAACAGCGAGCGTCCGTAACAAGCTGGTCCAGGATCGGCGCCCGCTGACTCTGGTCCAACACGCAGCGAGCCACCTTCGTCTACGCGCGCGATCGATCCGCCACCCGCGCCAACGGTGTGGATGTCCATGACGGAGACCGCCACCGGCAATCCGGCCACTGTCGCTTCATTCGTCGTGCGGATCGCGCCGCTATCGCATAAGGCAACGTCCGTTGACGTTCCACCCATATCAAACGTGATGACGTTTTGAATTCCAGCCGCCTGGGCCGCGCGCAAAGCACCGACTACGCCACCGGATGGCCCGGAAAGAATCGTGCGCACCGGTTCGGTTGCGGCGACGTCGGCGGAGATGCTACCGCCAGAAGATTGCATCACGCGCAGGTTGAGTTTTGTTTCACCACTGAGTCGTTGCAAATAGCGGCCCATCAATGGTTGTAAATAAGCGTTGATAACTACTGTTGACGTCCGCTCGTATTCACGATACTCGGGCAGGATCCGGCTCGATATCGACAACGGCACATCAAGTGACGCGAGCGACGAGGCAATCCGCTCCTCATGTTCCGGATGCAGAAAGGAAAAGAGCAACGAGATCGCGACCGCTTCCACCCCCGCCTGCTTCAATTTCCTGAGCAGGCTTCGAAGTTCTCGTTCATTAAGGGGCTCCAGCACTTCGCCCGAAGCAACAACACGCTCGCTAATACCCAGCCTGAGTTCGTCAGCAACAAGCGGTGGCAATTTGACCGCGTTGAGATTGTAAAGCTCCGGCCGTGCCTGCCGTCCGATCACAAGCACGTCTTCGAACCCCTTCGTGGTGACAAGAGCGATACGTGCACCGCGACGCTGGAGCAGAGCGTTCGTGCCGACAGTTGTACCGTGAACAACCTCGATCTGATCGAGTCGAGACTGGGTTTCAGCGCAGATGCGCTCAAGTCCCTGGCGAATTGCGTCGGACGGATCGGAAGGTGTGGAAGGAAGTTTGAAGAGTTGCAGACGACCGTCTCGTTCAAAGACGAAATCGGTGAACGTGCCGCCGGTATCCACACCGACGCGTATGGGTTGTCTACTGGCCAACTGTCACCCAGCACCCACTCTCATCCGACGCACGAATCGCGTCGAGCACGAGCTGAATTCGATATCCATCTTCAAAAGTTGCGGCGTCTTTTACGCTGGTTTTTCCAGCTCGCATCGCTTCGACGATGGCAACGGAGAATGCGGTGAAACCTCTGGACCAACTCCCTTCGCGCATGCCCTGGGCCATGTGGTCCTGCTCCACTTGCACCGGTCGCCAGGCGCCGGAACCGAGCGGCGAACGCCACAGCTCGCCGGTCTCTTCGACCATCAGCGCCCCTTTAGTGCCGTAGATCTCGAAGCGGTTTTCGTATTTTCCTGATTCAAGAACCGAAATAGACGCAGCACCCGTAGCTGCATTCGTATGTGGACCATCACCGAATTTAAACAGCAGCTTGGCTTCATCGTCGGTCGTAACCTCGCGCAACCCTCCGCTGGCTTTATCAGTGCGCTGCTTGATGTGGGTGGTCAGCATGCCGAGCGCACTCGTGATTTCAGTACTCAACATCCAGCGAAAGGAATCGATCACGTGCGATCCGATCGCACCGAGCGCGCCGCCACCCATCCTCACATCTGACCACCAATCCCAGTTGCGGTCCGCGACACCGCGATAGTCCGAGCGAAACACGTAGTTGCAATGACGCACCGCACCAATCGCTCCGGACTCGAGCATGCCGCGCATCACTCGTCTACTGTTCAGGAAACGCAGTTCGTGATCGATCAAGGCAAGCACGCCGGCGGCGTTTGCCTTCTCCACCATTCGCAAAGCCTCATTGGCGTTAAGTGCCATCGGCTTTTCGCAGAGTACTGCTTTACGCTGCTCGAGTGCTGCGAGAGTGATCTCCATGTGGGTAGATGGAGGTGTGACCACACTGACGAGATCGACGTCCTTATGTGCCACCAACTCCTGCCAATCGGTGGCGACGTGTTCAATTCCAAACTCTCTGGCAACGCCCTCCGCTCGTTCGCGATTGCGACTCGCGATGGCGACAATCTTCGCTCCCATGCAATCGCGAAAGCCTGGGATCTGCGTCGTCCGGGCAAACCCCGTCCCTACAATTCCGATTCCGACCGGTGACTTCTTCATGGCCCTATTATTTAGCCACAGATTTACACGGATTGCACAGATCGAAGTTTTCGATAAGAGATTCCAGATGATATTTTCCGTGCCTCGGGGCCTGAAAAACTTTCGAAATACAATCGTGGCAAGGTACTTCACCTCCCGTCACCTGCTCTGCAATTCGACAGGTAAACCCGTCGCCCCGACCGAACAATAGCCCGGCTTAACTCTTTCGCTGTGGAGGCTTCTGTATGAAATCAAGGAACTCGATTGTTCTGGTTTTTACCTTACTGCTCACGACAATTAACGTTCACGCCGCAACCGTGCCCGCTGGTTTTACGGATGCGTTGGTGGCCGCGGGTCTAACCAATCCAACAGCCATGGCGCTTGCTCCTGACGGGCGCATCTTTGTGTGCGAGCAGGGCGGCGCGCTGCGTGTTATTAAGAACGGCGCTCTGCTGCCCACTCCGTTTCTTACAGTGACGGTGGATGCGTCGGGCGAGCGCGGCCTGCTCGGTGTGGCGTTCGATCCTAATTTCGTCTCCAATCAACTGATCTACGTCTACTACACAGCGACTACTCCAACGATTCATAACCGCATCAGCCGCTTCACAGCTTCAGGCGACGTCGCATTAGCCGGCAGTGAAACGATCGTGATGGATCTAAACAATCTTAGTACCGCTACAAACCACAACGGTGGCGCTCTTCACTTTGGACCAGACGGACACCTTTACGTTGCAGTTGGAGACAATGCCAACGGATCCAATGCTCAATCGTTAGCGACGCGTCATGGCAAGATGCTGCGCATCACTTCAACAGGCGCCATTCCAACGGACAATCCGTTCTTCAATCAAGCGACTGGAGACAACCGTGCCATCTGGGCGCTCGGCTTGCGCAACCCGTTTACGTTTTCTTTTCAACCCGGCGCCGGTCGTATGTTTATTAACGACGTGGGCCAAAATATCTGGGAAGAGATTAACGACGGTATCGCAGGCTCGAACTATGGTTGGCCCACTTGCGAAGGATTCTGCAATCCGCCAAATCCGAGTTTTCGCGATCCGATTTTTGCTTATGCAAACGACGGCTCAACGTGCGCGATCACCGGAGGTGCGTTCTACAATCCGCAGATCATTCAATTTCCGTCAAACTTTGTCGGCAACTACTTCTTTGCGGATTTTTGCGGAGGTTGGATAAGAAGGCTTGATCCTGCGAATGGAAATGCTGTTTCGGATTTCGCAACCGGCATTTCTCTCCCGGTGGATCTGAAGGTGTCACCTGATGGTTTTCTTTACTACCTCGCGAGAGGTAATGGATCAGTTAACCGCATCGGGTTTGCAGCGGCCGGAGACAATATTCCGCCAACAGTTTCGATAACTAATCCGGCGAATGGCGCGATCGTTGGGCGTAAAGCGAACGTCACGATTACGGCGACGGCTAGTGATAACGTTGGCGTCACGCGAGTTGAGTTTCTGGTGAACGGCGCTTTGCAGTGTACCGATACGACTGCGCCGTATAGCTGTGTTTGGCGAGTGCCGGGCGCGATGAACAAGACTTATCAACTGCAAGCGCGTGCGTTTGATCAGGCGGGTAACTCAGCAACGGCAGGCGTCCAGGTCACGGCGCGATAAATAGGAAGAAGAATTTCTCGCGCAAAGGCGCAAAGGCGCAAAGAAAGCCCGTTTAGAAACGCGGCAGCGCTTTGCGCCTTTGCGCCTTTGCGAGGTCAAGTTTTTATTCTGATCGTGCCTGCGTTGCTCACGCGGTCCAGTAGTTTTATGCGGAGGGTGCAGGTTCCGATGGCGAGGTTGTTTGGCAGTCTGAACGTGACTTGCGTGAATTCCGTGTTGGCTAGCGATCGCACGGCCTCTGCGGGAATGTCGAAAATCTGGTTATTACTGTCGACAAGGTTAATAACTACAGAAGAGGCGGGCTCGCTTTGTGGCAGCAGAAGATCCTTTGCAAACACGATTACTCTCGTATTGCGATCGGCTCCCTGATTCAGCAAGTCACCCAGGTTGACGACCGGAAACGGATCTCGCAGAAACAGCAATGAGTCCAGCGCGGCCACCTGGTCCAATGCCGGTCCGGACTCATCCAGCAGCAATTGGAGTGGCGGTATCGTGACGACTGTGTAAGTCGCGCTCTTTACCGCGCTCGCCGCAAAACCTGATCTGAATGCGCGGGCTTTTAAGGTGAGCGACTGGCCCACCGTGACCGGGGAATTTGAAGCAATTACCGGATCGCTCTCCGTCGGATCAGAGCCGTTGGTCGTGTAGTGAATAACCGCGTCCGGAGTTCCGCACGCGATGTGAACCTGAGTGGCGAACACCGTTCCCTGAGGAACACTAAAGATTGGTTTAGCAACTGTGAGGTTCTCTTCCACTACGATCGGCGTAGCGGTCGGAAAAGTGCTTCCAATTCCCAATACACCAAAGGGATTGCCGCCCCATGCTTTAATCGTGCCGCCTGTAGCCGAATCCCCGATCAGCGCGAAGCTTGCGCCTCCTCCAGCCGCGGTAGCAAAAACTCCTGACAGTCCCGGCACTGAAACTGGAGAAGGATGTGACGAGAAGTCAGTACCGCCCAGTCCCAGTTGACCACTGGAATTGCCTCCGAAGACTTTGATAGTGCCATCCAACTGCGTCACAATCCCATGCGATTCACCCGCTGAGACTGCCCTGGCGAGAAGATCCGCTATCTGAGCGGGTGCCGGATATGTCTTGCTGTCGAGAATTCCCTGACCGAGCTGGCCAGCTAGATTATTACCAAAGGTCCAAACGGTGCCGTCCTGCTTAATCGCAATCGTTGAGTTCACGCCGGACGCCACAGTGACTGTGTCTTTCAAAGCAGGCAACTCTATGGGTGATGTCTTAACGCTTCCGGTTGTGCCATCTCCCAGCTTCCCGCCAAAGGCGGAGCCCCATCCCCAAACTTCGCCGTTCGACTTGAACGCGTATGACAAGCTCTCTCCGGCAAATATGCCGACAACGTTCGAGAGACCAGGAACCTGTACAGGTGTGGGATGTGCCATAAAGTCCTGGACGCCGATGCCCAGTTGCCCATTGCCATTAGATCCCCACGCCCAAACGGTGCCATCCGACTTAAGCGCCAAAACGTGAAAGCTGCCGGCAGAAATGGCGGTGACTCCAAACAATTCTGGGACCTGTGAAGGTCGGTTGCGGGAAAAAGGCGTCGTTGCATCTCCCAGTTGTCCTACTCCGTTATTGCCCCACGTCCAAACAGTCCCGTCGTTCTTTAATGCAACAGAGAAACTCGCTCCCGCACCGACATCTTTTACAAACATCAGGTCATCGACCTGCGCAGGAAAGCTCCTGCTGAGGTTTGTGCCGTCGCCCAACTCTCCTTGAAAATTGGTTCCCCAGGTCCAGACGGTGCCGCCACGTAATACCAGCACATGTTGTCCTGCCGCGCTTATTGCAAGCTTCTTCGCCGCCGTAAACGGAATGACTTCCCTGACCGTGACAGTCGTTGACGCTGAGTTGTTTCCAGGAACGATGTCCGGGTTGGTGGTTGTCAACGTTGCGGTAGAAGAAAGAATAGAACCACTTGCTGCTGTTACTTTGGCAGTCACCACAAGAATCAGCCTGGTATCAGGTGCAAAGCTGCCAAAGTTCGCATTAACCGTGCCACCATCGGAGGTGCCAGGCGCTATACAGAACGGTTGGCAGCCGGCAAACGTAACTCCGGAGGGAAGTACAACGGATACTACTGAATTAAGTGCGGGCCCACTTAAAGCTCGAGCCGAAACCGCAAAGCTCACATACTGCGCAGTGCCAACTGGATTCGGAGTCGCATCAAACGACTCCATTACAAGGTCAGTCGACGGTGTTGGCGTTGGTGTCGGCGTGGGCGTGGGGGTTGGTGTAGGAGTTGGGACGCTCGATGTCCAGTTTAGAGTGACGTTGCCGAATTCGCCGTTCCAGCTATCGACGGCAATCCAATAGGTTGTTCCGACGTTGACGTTGAATTCGACACGGCTAACTCTGTTCACACCGCTAACTATGTCGTCGTTCTGTGCGACATTCGAAAGGGAGTTGAGCTCGGAGCCGATGTAAACACCCAGGGTCGTATCGAAGTTGCTGCCGATAGTGTCAATCGTCGCCTGTCCGGTCACTGGCGGCGTCCACCTGTACCAGATCGATTTATCACTAAGGAAACCGGCGTGAACGGGTTCGCCGGCCTGTCGGGTTCCGTTGACGTTGCTACCGTTGATCGATCCAGTGGCCGTCGTAAGAGAAATGGCATTCGCGAAATTATCGTTAGGCGGCCGTACCACGGGTGGTCCGCCGATGGAGTAGCCAAACAGATCGATGGCCATTAAATCGTTTTCACTAAACGTCCTCCGAATGCCGTC
This sequence comes from uncultured Acidobacteriota bacterium, assembly GCA_963826255.1. Classification (GTDB taxonomy): domain Bacteria; phylum Acidobacteriota; class Blastocatellia; order Pyrinomonadales; family Pyrinomonadaceae; genus PSRF01. The sequence continues at coordinate 178,937 of CAWGWK010000002.1, read as the reverse complement.
ATCGAGCGTCGGGTCCATAATGCCGATGTATTGGTCTACTGACAGAAGTGAGTCGTCGCGCCAGTGGCTTGATTGACGACCGTCGCCACTGCCAGCGCCGGGATTCGGGCCGCCTGTCGAAAGACCTAGTTCTAACGTCGCGAAGGTGCTAAGTTGGTTCGAGAAAAAAACCTGATTGCCACCGATCGACATAACTCGCGGTGCCGTTGCGAAATTTGCGAGCGTTGCGGCCCCAGTCCTGAAGCGAAACAAGTCCCACACCGTGACTGCGGCGTTGCTGGAACCGGAATTTGAGACGAAGCCGAGTGCATGACCGATCTCATGCACTGCGACGGAGTCGAAGTCGGTAAGTCCGGAACTGATACCGTCGTCGGGATTGAAGTCAAACGGGAATGCCGAATTGAAGCCAATGCCGGCATCAGCCTGACCAAGGGTAAGCGAATCCGGATTAGTGATGTCAGGGACAATGCCGAGAGCGCGCGCATTGGGCTTGGCGACTCTCGCGTTCGCAAAACTGGTGGTGCTGCTCTCCAATTCTACTGGGACCGACGAGGCAGGCAAGGCATTGTAAAGTTGCGACTCGCTGGAGTTGGACGCGCCGTTTATCAAGCGCTGCCGCAGATCGGAAAAAGGACCGAGCGCCGATGCAGTACCTGTCTGACCCAGAATACCCGGATTGCTATACGGTTGACCGAAGAAGGTCGGTCCGTAGTCAACGTCAAGGACGACTGTCATCGGCGTGGCGATCACCGCTTCCCAGCGATTGGCAGCGACGATGAATGCGTTTTTAGCTTGCGCGTTCTGATCTAATTGAGTGGTGCCATGAAGGACAATGCGCAGACCGGCTGAGGGTAGAAGAGTCAGGCTTGGCGTTGAGACAGATGTGGATTTCGGCCCGCCCGATTTAGAGCCTTCCCTCGAGGCGCCGTTGTAGATCAGCCGGGTTAAGCCCCCGCGACGGCGGCCGGCAATTCGCTCGCGTTCGGTTTTAGTCGCGTCACGACAGGCAAACTCGCCACGCTCGTTGCGGTAAACGACGAATATGTGCTCGTCAGCTTCGCTGGATAAACTCCAGTTCGGGCTTTGAACTTGAGGGACTTGAGGAACTTGACGGACGGAAAGCCCGGCGTGGGAGGGAGAAGGCCAAAACAGCGCCCAGCACAGCGTAGCGAACAGGCAGAGGTATGCCAGTCTTACAAGCCGAGACTGCAAGCGTGCATTAAAGATAGACGGCAACATTAAGATCGGGTGCCTGTTCGGGAAATCTGACCTGAAGTACTAACGAAAAGGAATTAAAGACTGCCCTGGGAAGTGAAGACCAACCTTAGACCACGGCCAGTCTCTCACAGGATCGGACCATGGGCAACGTTTGCCCGAACAATACGCGCTTTCTTGCGCCTTTGCGCCTTTGCGCGAGAAATATTCTTTGGCACCAGTACCCAAATGATTCCCGAAATGCTTCGCTCGTTTTTTTCATTGTAGGCAGGAAGAACAGATTCGCGAACGGCTAAGTTTCGCCCAGGCTTGTTAGCCCAGTAACAATCTCTCCGCGTTCCAGCAGTCAACACGAGCAAGACTCCTGAACGTACTCCAACACATGACAATCAACCACAGATCCATAAGGAGGATCCCGACATGTCGTCAGTGCGAACACAAGTCGAACCAGATGTCGAGCCCAAAAACGAATGGACGATAATGATCTTTTTTGCCGGTGATCCGGAGCTGTCACCGAGCATGACTGCACAGCTTAAATCACTTAAGGATGCAGGGTTTCAGGACAATACCACGGTTTTGGTTCACTACGATCCAAACGAGAGAGGAGTCGCAACTACCACTCTTGCAATTAACGAGCAGCGCAAGTTAGAGCTTCGAAAGCAGCGCAAGAAGGATAAAGACCCGAGGGCCGCCACGATTATCGGCGATGGGAAAGATCCATTTATCCGCAACTTGCAGGAAGACCGCATTGAGGGACCGTCCCGAACGCAAACTGCCGAACAGGCCCTGGGAGCGTTTCTGGAGATCGGTGCAACGCAGTATCGTGCTGACCACTACATAGTTTGTCTTGTCGGACATGGCGTAGTCGTTGGAAACGATGCTTTCTTGCCGGATTATGAGCCTGACAGTGCGATCACATTAGAAGAACTCGGCGATACCATGCGGCGCTTCAACACGCGCGTCCAGAAGAACGGTGGAAAGGTTGAGCTGATCGGGATGCATAGCTGTTCGATGAGCGCTATAGAAGTGCTATACGAGCTCAAGGGCACGGCTCGATACATGCTGGCTACCGAAGGTGTTTCCTTTGTCTCCAGTTGGCCTTACCGTCAGCTCATGAAAAAGATTTTGAATGCGATCGCGGGAACCAAAACGGAGAACGGGAAACCAAAGAATGGAAGCCAACTCGACGTCAACGACCTAATCACGTCGATCCACGGCTTATCCCTGCATAACAGCACTGACTTCATGTTTTCAGGACTTTCGGCCGACCTCTCTCTATGCCGTTTAGATGAAGATCTCATAGACGGGCTGAACGTTCCGTTAAGAGAGTTATCGAAAGCGCTGAAGGAAGGTTTGAACGACCCGCGCGGACTGGAACTGATACGGCTTGCTCATTTGGAGGCGCAGAGCTATTGGCAGGAAGTGTACACAGATCTTTACGATTTCTGCCTCTGCCTCGAACGGCAATGCAACAATCCACGCGACGCAGTTCAGCAGAAAATGGCAAACGCGTGCAAAGTAGTCCGAGGTAAGCTTGAGGAATCGAGCGACCCTAAGTCACTCATAGTTCAATCCGATTACTTTGGCCCTCTTTTCCAGTACTCTCACGGCCTGTCAATTTTCTTTCCCTGGTCGCGACCGGTTCAGGAAGAACCTGTGGTTATGAATGAGGACATCCTGACGCGCTATGAGACGTATGCATTCACCAAAGCACTCGGAGCCGATTCATGGTTGAGTTTTCTGGAGGAATACTTTACGAAGACGAAGCGCGCCAGCCGAGACGAGGAAGATAACGAAAAGACAGAAAAGGTGCGCAATGTCTCTGCCAACGGCACGAAGCTCAGGCCAAGTGTGACGGCTAGCATGATCGGTACTTCAAGTTTTGGCCTTGACTCGTTGGCGCCAGATAAAGCAAGTGGAGCGTTAGCTCCGGATAAAGCAAGCGGAGCGTTAGCTCCGGACAAAGCAAGTGGAGCGTTGGAGAAAGCAAGTGGAGCTTTGAGCGGGGGTTGTGGTTGCAGCGTCAAGAATTATCCAATGGAGTTTTTCCGCAGCCCGAGAGCTCTCCAGGATTTTAATGATCTGGAGGCGAACAAGAAGCCCAAGACGTCACCAAATGGTGAGCCAAGTCGAGCAATGAAATACAAAACAGAGACAAGATCGAAAAAAACAACTTCCGCTAGCAAAAAAACTAGCGGAAACAAAACCCGACGCCCCACGCATTAACATCATGATGCTTCGTGCGCTACTGATGTTCGCGTTTTGTCTTGCCTGGCCAATCGTTGCGCTTCAAGCTCAAGAGAACGGAAAGACTTTAACGGACGAAGAGGACGCGAGAGTCGCAACCGTTGCAGCAAGAGAAGACGCAATAACAAATCTCCTGTCAACCGGCGATCAATTGCGCGATGCCGGCGATAAAGTGGAAGCGGCCCGTGCGTGGAATCGCGCGGGCCGCTTCCAGTTAAGGATGAACAAACCAGAGGAGGCGATCGCAACTTACCGCAAAGCCCTGAATGTCCTCAGCAGAATATCTGCCCCTCAGACGCGCATCGACAGCCTCAACGGACTCGCCGGCGCTTACAAACACTTGAGCAAGTGTGACGAAGCGAACCCGCCGCTCGAGCGGGCTATCCTTCTGAGTAAGAAGAATGGCTACGTTGAAGGAGAGGCCGAGGCTCTACTCATCCGGTCCTACTGCATACCTAGTAAGGCTAAAGCGCTTCAGAGTGCCCAGCAATCACTTGAAGTGTGGAAGTCTATCAATCACAAGCTCGGTCAAGCGCAGGCTTACCTCGTGGTCGGCGAGCATCAGATAATACAGAACAATACTATTGAGGCTACTCGCAGCTACGAAACTGCCCGGAAACTTTGGGAGGAACTCAACGTCCCTAATCAGATGGCCCAAGTCTTAATCAACCTGGGATTTATTGAATACCGCAAAGGCGCCTGGCAAGCTTCTTTAACATTCTTCATCCAGGCGCAACAGTTGATTGTGGAAGAGGCAGCCGAGCCTTACATGATGGGTCAGATCAAAGCCGGACTTGCGGAAGCCTTTCTTGAAAGTGGAGTGCCGCTAACAGGGCTCGACAAGTTTCGTGAGTCGCTCGAATATTATCGTCAGACAAACTACCCCGTTCCTATAATTGGAATTCAATGGGAAATAGGAACCGTTCATTATGTCCTCGGTAATTATTCGGAAGCTGTTGCGATCCTGAAAAACACGCGGGCTGAAGCCATGGCTATCAAGGAGTTTATGGTCGCCGCGCTTTGCGATGATTTCCTGGGACGAACCTACTATGCGATGAACGACTATCCCGCTGCCCTGCGTCATTATCAGGCCGCGCTCAAGGGATTCACCAAATCCGAAAACCCGATGGAGAAAGCGCGCACCGTCGCCCTCATGGGCCAGGTTTATCAGCAACAGGGAAACTTTAAAGGTGCGAAAGTCCAGTATTTAACAGCGCTGGCTAAGTTTCAGGAATTGTCGGATGAGCTCAACGAGTCGGCAACGCTTTACGCGCTGGGCGCCCTCGAGTTGGAGCAAAACTCCGTTGACGCAGCAGAAGAGTATTTGCGCAAGTCAATTGAAATGACTGAGACCATGCGCCGCGTCTCTTTCAGTGCGGATCTCACTGCGGCGTTCTCGGCGAGGATTCACGATCGTTATGAGAAATACATCGATTGTATGATGCGTAAACACCACTCATCACAATCTGAAGGCCTTGCTAAAGACGCGTTTGAAACCAGTGAGTTGTCACGAGCTCGTTCGCTAACAGAGTTGTTACGAGCAACGCAAGCGGATCTTTTTCCTGGACTTGATCCTCAGCTCGCCTCGGAAGAAAAGAAACTCAGAGGATATTTACACTATAACGAAAAAGCCAAAATAGACTTGCTAAGCGGGAAATATGAGACAGCAGAACTGAAGGCACTCGAGACGGAATACCAGCAACTGAAAGCGGCGCACGATCACATCATCAATGACATCCGCGCTCGCAATCCAAGTTACGAACAGATTATTCGACCAACCGCCTGGAACCTCACCCGAATTCAGCAGCAAGTTGTTGCCAACGATCAAACTGTGCTTTTGGAATACAGCCTGGGCTCGCAGAAGAGTTACCTGTGGGCAATCACGCGTTACGGGATGAAGAGCTACGAGTTACCGGCGGAAGAACAGATCGCTAAAGTGGCCGACCGCGTTCACAAGTTGTTGTCGAAGCCACCACTCGACAACACCGAGAGCGAATTATCCAGCGCAGTGCATGAGTTGGCACAGATGATTTTATTGCCTGCTGGCGAACACCTTAACAGTCAACGCATCATCGTGGTTCCGGATGGAATTCTAAACTACATTCCGTTTCAAATTTTGCCGTCACCCTCCAACAACAAACCATTAGTGGAAGATAAGGAGATCATTAACGCACCCTCGGCTTCCATACTTGGTGAATTACAAGAGGATGCCGCACGCCGGCAACCGGCGCCAAACGTGCTGGCAGCCTTCGGCGATCCTGTCTTTGCCGCAGATTATCTCCAGGCCCAAGAACCAGAAAACAACGAACAAGTCGTCGCCACTGCACGGTTCCGTTCAGCTTTGCGTGATACCGATCTCAATGGTGCGGCTTTCGATCCGACAGCCGTCACTCGTCTTTTTCACGCTAAACGTGAGTTAGACAGCTTGCGTGAGGTGGCTGGTGAAAAGGCCCTGATTGTTAATGAATTTGACGCGACCCGCGATCGGTTTCTGAATACTGATTTAACACAATTCGCAATACTGCACCTCGTCACACATGGCTTCTTCAATCCGAAACATCCGGAGAATTCCGGGTTTGCGCTCTCGGATATTAATCGCGAACAGAAACGAGTGGAGGGGTTTGTGGGGCTTCGGGAGATCTACGAGCTCCGCGCACCGGTTCTTCTAGTGGTCTTAAGTGCCTGCCAAACAGCACTAGGCGAGAATGTCCGGGGCGAAGGAGTGATGGGGTTGACTCGTGGCTTCATGCATGCCGGTGCCTCGAGCGTTGTAGCAAGTTTATGGGCAGTGGACGACAGAGCCACGGCTGAGTTGATGAAGCTTTTTTACAGCAACATGCTGCAACGCGGAATGAAGACGGGCGAGGCGCTACGCGCGGCGCAAAACAGTATTCGGCAGCGGCCGGAGTGGCGCTCCCCGCATTACTGGGCCGCCTTTACGTTGCAAGGCGAGTATCCACAAGCGATTAGAGCGAATTCGGAAGCACGCATTCCAGTGTCACGCTCCACGATGTTTGTTGTTGTTGGCTTGTTACTGTTGGCTGGAGCTGCCCTGTGGTTTCTGCTTCGTTGGCGCCGGGCGGCTATTTAGTTTGGAAGAGATACTCACCCGGAATTAATTGTTCTGTGCCGTCATTCTTACTCGCGTAAAGTCTCAAAGCATAAAGTCCTTCCGGCAGTTGTGAGGTGGGAATCACCACCAGGACGGAACTTGCGTCGTGAGAGGTGGCGTTCAGAGTTTTGATTTCATGACGATCGTCCAGCTCCACTCGATAATCGGTCCCACCCTTTACGCCTGCCGGAAGTCGCAGAGTGATCCTCAGTTCTCCAATTTCGGAATTCAGCGGGACGTTTTGGTACCGGGCATCGCTGGGTGAGCGCTGACTGACAGTGCTGTTGAGACTGAAGGCATAGGATGTGGGGGATTGTTGGGAGCGACGAGAAACCTGCACGCCTAGCGCTATGGCCACGACCAGAGCTGCCGGAGCGGCAACTGCAACCGCCCAACGCCACTTCTGAAAAAAAGCTGCCAATCGTTCAGAGAAGGTAAGGCGTTCCGGTACGGGAACCGGACGCTTGAGGCAATTGAGCGCGAGTGTAAAGGTGTGTCTTTGTCTTCCTTCAGGCGAGGCTAAATAATGACGCTCGAACCACTCACGCTCGTTTTGAGTGAGATCCTCTGAACAATACTCCTCGATCAGTTCGCCCTTTGTTATTTCCAGTTCTTCGAAGAGATTGTCCTCAACCATCAACCGTTCTTCTAACTTCTGCTGCTCCTCATCGCTGAGATGCCCCAGAAGATATTGTCGGATCTTCGCCTGGTCATGGTTAATAAGCGCCATTTAGAAACTGACTACTTTCCGGTCATCGGGGAGACCTTCCATAGAATATGATTTCTACAGCCAAGGCGTTTCAGTCACTTGGATGCTGCCGCAAACGCTGCTCGACACAGTTCCTAAGGCGTGAATGGATATGACACACCTTTATTCTTAACGCGTTGCGCGAAATTTTCAATTCCTCAGCCAGTTTTTTTCGATTTTTGATTTTTTCCTGCTTGTCGCCTTGATGATAGCGCAGGACCACATCCCGGTCCGAGGATGGCAAATCGTCCAGGCAATCGTCAAGATAGCTACATACCCGCTCGATATCCGGTGGGTCCGGATCAGGTGGGGGCGGGATTGGAGGTGGTTTCGGCGGATGGATCTTTTTTGCGACCCCGTAAAAGAACAAGGCCGGATCGCCTACGTAATTAGCTTCGAGCCAGTCAATCTTTGAAACGACTACGTTGACTGTCTGATCTGCCAGGTCTTCCGCTTCACAACAACCACGGCAGGCAAAGACCCTGATCAGCCGGACGCGAATCTTCTCGTATTTTTCTCCGGCTTTGTCGCGGTCTGGGTTGAGCCAGCGTAGTAGCTTCTCAAAACCTTCCGGCGTTGGGGGACCTTTACTCATTAGGGCTGGTATTTCGATTCCCGCGTGATATTGCGAAGCAGCGAACGGTATGATCGCCAGGAAAAAGCAGTTCTTTGTAGCCGTGAATAGACAGACAGAGAGAGCAGCGCGCAGAGTAATGGAGTTAATCAAGCGATGTCAATCGGGGAATACAGGAGATTTGAGGTAATTTTGACGGTTTGGGCTCACTCACACCGGTGGCAAAGCAATCGCACGAAACGGACCTTTTAATGATTGAGCCGAGATGAAAGAGAACAAGTGGTTAACTTTCTCCACCGCCGATCGCCTGCATGTGCAGATTGTAGATGCCGATGTTGAGTCTCATCGTGCAAATTGTACTGTTGCCGCTCTTCCTTTGGCTGTGAAAGAATCCATTCTCTTATGCGACAAAAAAATACCGGAACATTAGGCAATCCACTTGTATTCTTTGTGCTTCTTTGTAGTTTGTGTTCGTCGATCTATGCGCAAACACGAAACCCCATCGAATCGCTTCCGAAACTCCTCTCCGTACGCGAGCAACTGAGCGTGCGCGAAAGGTGGCTGAAGAAACGGCTTGACACAATGCTTCTTCCGCTGATGCGTCAACAGAAGATCGAGATGTGGATCGTGACGAATGAAGAGTTTCACGCCGATCCCGTAACCGCCTATATTGCGCCTCCGATTCCGTACGTGGGCCGGCGTGACTTCTTCATCTTCGCGGATGGCGGTGGAGACAAACTCGATCGGATCGCTATCGTCCGTTATCTTGAGGAACACTTGAAGTACTTTTTCGAAGTGCTGAATCCTCCCGGCAGAGATATACCAGCCACACTCCGTCGCATTGTAGAAGAACGAAACCCAAAAACGATTGCTCTCAACATGGGAGGAACGCGCGGAGCAACCAATGGCATCACTCATGATACGTACAAGTTTTTGACGGACGCTCTCGGGCAGGACCATGCATCACGTTTCATCCCTGCCAGTCCACTGATAGTTGAATACATGGACACGCGACTGCCTGAAGAGCTTGAACATTATCGAACGGCTGTCGCAGTTACAGACATCCTGACGCAGCGCGCGTTCTCAAACGAGGTGATTACACCTGGCAAGACGACCGTCGGCGATGTTCGTTGGTGGTTTCTGCAACAGGTGAACAATCTTGGGTTGGATGTTTGGTTTCAGCCTGATTTGCGCGTACAGCGACAAAGTCAGGAGACCGGAAAAACACAGCAGTTTCTCAGCGTTGCTGAGGAGTCAGTCGTCATCCAGCGCGGTGATGTGATTCACATCGATTGTGGTGTGAATTACATGGGGTTGAGCACCGATTGGCAGAAGATGGGGTATGTATTGCGGCCGGGCGAGAAGGCTGCGCCTGAGGGATTGAAGAAGGCGCTGGCTAACACAAATCGACTTCAGGACGCACTGTTCGCTCACATAAAACCCGGCGCGAAGGGTTTTGAAGTTTATGACGCGACTATGGCAGACATGAAGATAGCCGGGATTGAGGCAATGATCTATTCGCACTCGGTCGGTAGTCAGGGACATGCACTCGGCGCCAGTGTCGATTTTCGCCGTCCGGCGGTCGGAGCTCCGTTGGAACCACCTTTTCGCGAAGGTTCATACACTGCTATCGAGCTGAACACGACTACTCCAGTTCCGGAGTGGGGTGGCCAGAAGGTCACGATCATGATGGAAGACGATGCGTATCTAACTAAGGATGGAATGAAGTGGTTTCGTCCGCGACAGACGGCCTTTTATTTGATCAGGTGAAAGTGCAGGAGACTTTGTTGTCACGATATGGCAGTTGAGGGCAAGTACTGGCGTGTGAGATCGCTTAACGCTTCAACTGAAGCACTCGCGCGTGACGGAGCATTTCAAGTTCCTTCTTCAGCGGCGTCCAGTATTGCCGGTCGGCCGCGCGTTCTCTTTTTTCCTCCTCCAGAAGCGCGTCCGCCAGTAATGATTCGTTCCTGGCTTGGGCGAGTTTTAGAAGCGGACGCTTGCGAAACAAGTGTGGTGGTAATCCGCCCCGCTCCAGTACCAGCTCAATTAGTAATTCCGGCGTTCGCAGTTCCAGAAACCAGAAACGGACTTGCTCTCGTGTCGGATTTTCGCGATTCGCAAAATAGTTCACCTCGACGAGCCGGCGCACCATCGGCCAGTCCTTATCTCGCTGTGTTTTTTTTCCCTGGACCAAGTCGGCAGCGACATGAGTTCTATGGTGGAGTCACGCACCGACACTGTTGTGCGACGGGTCCATAGCTTCGGGAAAGAGTTGACACCGCGCATCTTGGTCATGACATCAACCCTCATACCTCGCGCCTCAGCGTGTTGGCACCTAAAATTGACCGCGTGACCTTTGCGAAGATACCTTGCCTCAAATGGCGGCACGGCAATAACCTGCGCCTCCAGGTCCGTTAACGTTTTGTTGAGCCTGACGAAATTCTCCGAACTGGCAAGAATGGCGAGATCTGTGTCGCGACTAAACTCGGCTGCGCCGTAGAACACGCATGCCTGGCCGCCCATCAGCAGTGCGCGCACTCGGTTCGCGCGGATTGAAGAAAGGACTTTGAGTATCGGGTTCGGTTTCAAGCGAGCCACCAAGACGGAAGTAAATTTGCCAGAGCCGCTCTGATTCAGTCCAGCGCGCGGCCGGGGGAAGTCGATACCACGCCGCCCATTCCTCACCAACAAGTTCTTCGGGTTGGATCATTGCCACAGTGTACACGGTTAATTAATAGTCTGCATCAGGGATCAACGTCAGCCTCATGGGAGACTTGGATCGCTGAGCGGGAGCTAGTCTTTGGGCAAGGTTCTCGACTTCAGCAGCCCTGCAATTTTCAAATTAGTGCCCCCGCAGGGATTCGAACCCCGAACCAACAGATTATGAGTCTGCTGCTCTAACCGTTGAGCTACAGGGGCACAATGACTTACGAGCGGTCTGCTTGAGAATGTAACAACAGTCATTTACAAGCTGCAAATCGTCCCTGAGTTTCTCACGAAGATCTGACCTGAGAATCCCAACCCCGGACAGATCACTTCTTGAAATGTATTCGCCGCAATTTACATTACTGCTAGAAGTTTCAAAACAGGTGTTCAAAAACGTAGATCTCGTCAGGTTCGAATGACTCATAACCTCAGCATCTGAAATCTCCCAACCAGCGCTCTCGCAATGCGAGCTGCTCAAGAAAGGAATGCCATGGCAAACTGGAAAGAACTATTGAAAACCGCAAGCATTGAACAATCCCTGCAACGCGCCCGCACGGGCTTGGAAGAAACTACCGAGTATGTTTTGGGTCAAGGCGGTTTCGACCCGACAAAGATGTTGACCAAGAAATGTGACTGCTCAGGGTTTGTTGCCTGGGCCATCGGCATCCCCAGAGAATTTCCACCGGGCTCAACACGCTGGCTCGATACTGACGCTTATTGGAATGGCGGCGGCGCGGCGGCCGCAGCGGCCGGATTTCCGTTACTGCGCAACATCCCTCTCGCAGACGCAGAACCCGGCGACCTCCTCGTCTATCCCGATCAAGGATCAACACAGGGTCACATGGGAATGATTTCCGGAGTGGATCAGAACGGCGAGCTGAAAGTCATCCATTGCTCCAAAGGGAATTGGAACAAGTATGGCGACGGCACGAGAGAAACTGATTCCGGTGTGTGGAAGATTCAGCCGAAAACGCGAGTCATGAGAATCGATTTTGACGCCATGCGACGCTATTCCGGAGTCGCGGACGGGAACCCTATGCCGATCGATTTACCAGATGTGGTGGCCGGAGGTTCACTTCGTCACTCGTTACTCGCCAATGATGCGACCTTGCAACTCGTCTCCGAGAATAGATTGCAGTTGACTCGCACCGGTACGAGAGTCTCAGGCATTGCCGCGGTGCAGCAGGCAATGAACATTCTCGCCCGCGAACGCGAGCACTATGCAATCGACCTCGGAATCAATGAAGCGAACAGCGGTATCTTTGGACCTCGTACTGAAACTGCATTGAAAGCACTTCAAGCAGACTTGGCATTAGAGCAAACAGGCGTGCTGGACGCACCCACGCTTCTCGGTCTTGATGAGCTTTTAGTGAGATTCTCTGCGAATGACGGCCCTGACGAGGAGGTGACCGGCGTTGAATCGGGAACGCTTTCGTCAACAGTAGAAATAACCAACGCGCCATTGGTCTTCGAACTGTCCCATGAAGGCAGCGCCTGGTTTGCGTTGACACTTGGCGAACGTTTTTATGTCGGAAGTCGCGTCCCTTACCAGGGGCGCCGCGGCCTGAAGAATGATCACGACGCATCCTCGCCGGTTTATGATCCGGCAGAGTACGACGATACCTTCGGGCATTGGGCATATTTCATCTACCCGACGGCGAAGGCAGAAAGCAGGAGTCGTTTCAGTTGCCTCAACACTTACGACAGAGCCGGCTTCACTTTCGGCTTCCTCCAGTTTGCCGCACACGTTGCTGATGGCGATTTTGTGAAGTTCTTCCGCGCTTTGCTTCAACTCGATGAGGGCAAGGCATATTTTCCCGATCTGGAAATACAAGGTGGTCGCATAGTGCAACCAACCGCAAACGGTGTGCTTCGCCTGGAAACGGCGGACTCTTCTGAAGCCCTCAAGCGTTATCTGAATCCTTCCGGCGGTGAAGTGGAGAACAGAGAGATTCTCTCAGCCGCGCGATTGATACATTGGAGCAGGCACAGCCAGGCTCATCGCCATATACAGGTAAAGTGTGGAGTTGACGCGGCGAGAGGACATCTACGCCGGGCGCAGACCCGAATGAACCTTGATGGCCGTAGCGACAAGGTTTGCTTCGTCATAATGGACATCCTTCACCAGGGCCGCGGTACTTTTGCTGCGATGAAACATATCGTCGAGAACAACAACGACTCCGGCGCCTACCAAAAGCTCCTGACGATTGGAGCAGAGAACTACCCTCAACGAATCCAAACGATCCAAACGCAAGTAGCAAAGCTCGAGGCTACGGGACATTTTGGTAACAGGAAGTACTCGGCTGCAAGCAACGACCTTGTACCGTAACGGAGTTCGTAATTTCCGAAGGAATATTCTCGCGCAAAGACGCAAAGACGCAAAGTAAGCCCTCTTAGAACCGCGGTGCGCTTTGCGCCTTCGCGCGAGAGATCTCCTCGCCTGAAGCTACTTTATTAAACGTCGCATCTTTCTCGCAGAATTTCAGATTTACCGGATTCATATCTAAACATCACGAAAACTTTCCCAACACCACACGATTAATTTCACTGTACATAACCGTACGGAAGTTAGTCTGCACATCACCTACTTTCCGTAGCACACACAAAAAACTAAAACGTGCGCGTTCGAACGTCGAGGTGTCTTCGCGGAAACGTGCAAGCACAGCAAAGGAGCCTTATGACTCTCGACATTTTCAAAGAAAAGGGAACACCGCTCGATAAGCAGCTTTTTACCTGGCGCGACCTGGTGCAGGCGCCAACGAGCAAACTCGACGATGACGCGTTCACGCGTGTCCGCATCATCCTGATGAACGGTCTTGAATCGGAAGCAGTGCGCTTCTCGCACGCTACCGCGCGCATGATGAATGGTCAGCTACGGTTGCCTCTCGCAAAGATTAGACGCGTCGAGCACCACCAGCAGACGATGGTCAACTGGCTGCTGCCGGCCGATCTATCGCCATTGGAAACAACCATTGGCTTTGAACAAGTCGCAATCGAAGTCACTGCCAGCGTGGCCCTGCGCGAGCCCGACGATTACCTTGCACAGGTCTACCGGTTTGGCCTGTTGGAAGACTTCGATCATCTGTACCGGTTCTCAGCACTCATGGATCGGGTCGCCGGCGGTGACGCAAACAACATCATCCAAAACTATACCGACATCATGCCCGGACGTCCGACGATGGTCGAACATCGCGCGCCGGAAGATGATTTGCGTGAGCATTACGTCAGTGCTACGGCTGACCCGCTAACCAAACTACATGCACTCACCATCACGGCAGCCGAGAACCAGACGCATGACTACTACATGACGATTGGTCCGATGTTTGCTGACCCAATCGCACGCCAACTCTACGCTGAGATTGCGTCGATTGAAGAACAACACGTCACACAATACGAATCGATGATCGATCCGAACGAGTCGCCGCTGGAGAAGTGGCTGCTGCACGAGGCGATGGAGGTTTACAACTATTACGGGTGCATGGAGTATGAAACGAATCCACGCGTTAAAGAGATTTGGACACGTTTCGTCAACTACGAACTCGGACATCTCCACATGGTGATGGAACTGTTCAAAGAGATGGAAAATCGCGATCCCGCCGAGTTATTGCCGCAAACCCTGCCCGAGCCAATTGATTACGTGAGCCATCGCCAGTTTGTCCGCGAAGTATTGACCAATGAGGTTGATTTGCGAGCGTCCGGAACACAATTCACGAACAAGGATGACGAAGCCGATCGCTCGCCGTTGTCAATCGCTTACCGCGAGCAGATGAACTCGGAAGGTTCGCCTTCGGAGACCGTTGCAGCCGGTTATACATGGACGCCCGGAACCGAGCTGACTGAAAATAAGAGCGCATTTGCAAAAGGAGCATCATCATGAAAAGCACTGGAGCAAAACCAGCCATGACCGGTAATCGCACGGGCATGCAAACGTCGCCCGAGCTCGCCGAAGAACTGATCGAAGGAACAAGCGGCACGGTTCCGAGTTCTGAGGGCGGAGTAGAAGACATTGCAGAGTACCGCGTCGACTACATCGCGGAGGGTTTTCCAATCGGCTCCATGCCGATGATGCCCGTTTCCGAAGAAGGCGAGGCCGAGGAAGAAGAAGCAGGCATGGCCGTCTTCTTAGACAAACTGAGTGAACGTCTGGCGTTCGAGCGTATGGGAACGCGTCTGTACGAGGCGCTGCTGAACAAATGTGAGACGCTTGGCGAAGCGACACCCGGCCCGACACTTGAAGATATCGAGCACATCGGCCGTGAAGAATTGGAACACTTTCTTCTAATCAATAGAACGATCACCGAGCTTGGTGGCGATCCAACGGTGCAGAGTCCGTGCGCTGATGTAGCAGGCGTCGCGTCAATGGGAATCATGCAGGTATTAACGGATCCACGAAGCTCGATGGCACAGTGCCTGCAAGCGTTGTTGATTGCTGAGCTGACTGACAACGACGGCTGGCGACTACTGATACAACTCGCGGACAATCTCGGTCACGATGAATTGAAAGCAGAGTTTGAATCGGCACTCGCTAACGAGGAGGAGCATCTGATAAACGTTCGTACCTGGTTGTCGGAATCGGTGTTGGACAGCGCGCAAGTTTGAAGATAAATGTCTTAATACAACGAGAACAAGGAGAGGGAAAGATGAGTTCAACAATAGGACAAACCGGCTACGGCACAGGCCTGTCGAACCAGGGACAAGGCGAAAGCCAAATGACCCGTGGTCAGGGCGGCAGCATGAGTCAGGCTCAACAGCATACAGAAGGTTCGATCGCACGGACGATTGAACAACAAACAGCAAAGCTGCCATCGGACGTGTTTTTATGGGCGGCGCTGGGATCGATCGGAACGTCAGCAGTGCTTCAATTGATGGGAAAGAAAAACGCCAGTCTTTTCGTCGGTGATTGGGTAGCGCCATTGCTGCTGTTCGGTGTGTACAACAAGATCGTGAAGACTCAAGGGTCTGATCGAGCACACTAAAGACAACCCGCTTTATCGCGACAAAAGCACAAAAAGCGCAAAAAATCACTTGTGCGCTTTTTGTGCTTCTTCGTGTTTAGGGATCAGCCCTTCCTATCTCACCCTAAAATGTTCTATATTCCTTACCGGTCCTATAGTTCCGATCATCTGCTTCCCAGCCTCTCTCGATTTAACTGTTCTCGACCTAAGGAAACGATATGTACCCCCATACATACAGAACTTCTGCGAACTCAATCTGCCTTCTAATCTCCCTGACACTGATCGTTGCGGCCATTTTTGCGCCAAAGTCCACTGGCATTTCGACAACAACGCCTACCACTTCGGCCTCGGAAGCTCCGGCGCCGGTGCCGCCAGACGCCTTCGGTCGTCTGCCGCTAAGCTTCGAACTCAATCAGGGCCAGACTGAAGCGCGCGTTAAGTTTCTCGCCCGCGGTCAGGGCTATGGTCTCTTTCTTACGGGCACGGAAGCAGTGTTCTCGTTCAGTGGATCTACGCCTGCGCTGCGAATGCACCTTCAGGGCGCGACAACGTCGCCACACATCACCGGTGTCGATCAACTACCCGGCACAGTGAATTATCTGATCGGCAATAGTTCAGAAAAGTGGCGCACGAATATTCCAACTTACGCGCGAGTTCGCTACGAGCAAGTCTATCCGGGCGTCGATCTGATTTATTACGGAAACCAGAGACAGCTCGAGTATGACTTCGTCGTCGAACCAGGCGCGAGTTTTAGGCAGATACGATTAGCTTTTGATGGTGCAGGCAAGCTGAGACTGAACCGGCGCGGCGATCTGATACTGCGATCCGGTGCGCGCAAGATTACCTTGTTGCGACCCAAAGCCTATCAGGAGAGTGGTAACACGAGGCGAGAAGTACCGGTCAGATACTTGCTCAAGCCACGCGGTCAAGTGGCTTTTCAGGTGGGTAACTATGACAAGAGCCGTGAACTGGTAATCGATCCGGTACTTGTTTATTCAACTTTTCTTGGTGGAACCGGGCAGGATCAAGGTAACAGCATCGCCATCGACTCATCGGGCAATGCTTATATTGCAGGCACGACCGCTTCACTTGCCTTTCCTACAAGCTCACCGTTACAAGCATCACATGGCGGCTCAATAGACGCTTTCGTTGCAAAGCTGAATGCCGCTGGTTCAGCACTCATCTATTCTACTTTCCTGGGCGGAAGCGGTGGCGATACTGGTACGAGCATAGCAATTGATAACACCGGCAACGCTTACATAACGGGTCAAACAAGTTCCAGCAACTTTCCCGTAGTGAATGCGTTGCATCCTACGTGGTCCGGTCTTGGCGATGCATATGTCGCTGAGCTGAACACTTCCGGCTCTGCTCTTGTTTACTCGACGTATCTCGGTGGCAGGAGCAATGACGTTGGTATTTCAATCGCGGTGGACAGTCTCGGAAATGCTCACGTTACGGGCTCGACCGCATCGCCCGATTTCCCCACCACCAATCCACTGCAAGCAAACCGGGCGGGTAGCACTCTCTTCAAGAGCACGGACAGCGCCGCAAACTGGGTACCTGGTGATTCAGGTTTGGCGGCTGGCGGAGTCGGCGACCTGGTGTTTCAACCAGGCAACTCGTCAATCATCTATGCCGCAACGGAAACCGGAGTATTTAAAACAAACGATAGCGGGCTGAATTGGACCAGGTTGCCCGGACAAACAGCACTTCCGATTAACCGAATTGCGCTCGACCCAACAAACACCAGCATAATTTATGCGGCCACGAGTGGCGGGCTCTTCAAAAGCGTCGATGGCGGAAATAACTTCACCGCCCTCAACACCGGATTTGCGACGCTCTTTGGTACCGGGATACTGGTCGATCCAGCTACTCCCACCAACGTTTACGCAACCACGATAGGTCCGCAGATCTTCAAGTCGATCGACGGTGGAACAAACTGGACTCCTTTGTTCATCAACTTCGACGTGGGTTTAGTAAATGAATTAGCGATCGATCCAAACACACCGACGACGCTCTACGCAGCCACGAGCAGCGGGATTTACAAGAGCACGAATTCAGGATCGAATTGGGCTTCGACTAACGCCGGACTCCCGTTTGGCGTCAGCGCGAGTAGTCTCGCCGTCGATAAGACGCATAACCTGCTGTATGCAGCTACAAATTCGGGGATCATCAGGAGTGCCGATGGCGGTGCTAGTTGGACCAACCTAAGCGGGAGCTTAGCCATACTTCCGCTTGTTTTTCGCATTGCGCCCGATCCAACTAACTCATCCATAATCTACGTCAGCACACCTGCCGGCATTCAGAAAACCACCGATGCAGGCACGACGTGGACTGTGAGCAACAATGGGTTTCCAAACTCGACTGTAAATTCTTTGGTGGTTGATCCCGTCCAGCCGGCAAATATCTACATCGGCACGAATAGCGGCGCGGACGTTTTTGCGACGAAGCTGAGTGCGGGAGGTGCTTCGAAGATTTACTCGACCTTCCTTGGCGGCAGCCAATCCGATACGGCGGCCAGTATCGCTTTGGACGCGGACGGTAACGCTTACATCACCGGCTCCACCGCCTCGAGCAATTTTCCAACAGCAAACGCATTCCAGCCTGTTAAAGGAATCAGCGGTGATGCGTTCATCACGAAGCTTAATCCCACTGGTTCTGCTCTCGTCTACTCGACATTTCTCGGTGGTGACAGCAACGACTTAGGTCGGGCGATTAAAGTCAACGCCGCAGGCAATGCCTACATCGGCGGCGTCACGCAGTCACAAAATTTTCCGACGCTGAACGCCTTTCAAAGTGCTAACGTTAATTTCTCGAGTGACGCGTTCGTCTCAAAGATAAATCCCGCCGGTTCTGCCCTGGTCTACTCGACGTATCTCGGAGGTAGTTCGAGTGATGAATGCTTCGCACTCGCTGTGGATGCGAGTGGTAACGCATACGTGACCGGAAACACCAGTTCCGAAGACTTTCCTACTCTCGGCGCATTACAGCCAGTAAAAAGTGGCTTTCAATCAGACGTGTTTGTAACGAAGCTTGGTGCCAACGGATCAAGTCTGCTCTTCTCGACCTACCTCGGCGGCACAAGCAGCGAAAATGGATTAGGAATAGCGATTGACTCATCACAAAATGTTTACATCATTGGTGTCACCAGCTCGACAAACTTCCCCACACTAAATCCACTGCAAGCGAGTCGCGGCGGCGCTACAGACGTCTTCATTGCGAAACTAAGTCCCGCGCCTGAAGTGGCAGTGACCATTGCGGACGCTCCTGATCCGGTAAGCTTCGGAAGCAATCTGACGTACACGATCGATTTAAAAAACAACGGCGACCTGGCGGCGACGAACGTCAACATCAGCAACACCATACCCCCAGGTGCAACACTCGTCTCGGCCAATACAACAGCCGGAACGTGTAACGGAACTACTCCAATCAACTGCGCACTTGGAACATTGAATCCGGGAGCAACGGTCACCGTCACTGTAATCGTCACTCCGCCGGCAGTAAGAACGATCGTTAATACGGCGACTGTGACGCTCAACGAAACTGATGCCTTTCCCGCCAACAACACCGCAACAGCCGAGACGCTCGTTGATTTCGCCGACCTGTCGATTACAAAGAAAGCTGCCCACAATCTAGTCGCGCCCGGCGGCACAGTGACCTATTCGCTGATTGTAAAAAACAAGAGCGGTATTCCGGCGCCTGTAACTGTCACCGATAATCTTCCGGCAGGTACGACGTTTATCAAGTGCACGACCACCGGCAATGGCGCCTGCTCCGCAAACGGCAACAACGTGACTGCCACTTTCTCAGAGCTAGTGGTGGGGGCTTCGGAAGTGGTTCTGATAACGGTCAGTGTGAGTGGTTCAGCAACTGAAGGGACTTTTATAGCCAACACTGCTTCAGTGAGCTCGACAGTTCCGGATACGGATACGCTAAATAACTCGTCCCCATACATTGTTGTCGTCAGTGCCGTCACCGTGCAGCAAAAATCGAACGGCCTGATCGCGTTTGAGAGTGATCGGGAGTTCACATCCAACCCACAACCGAACGGCATCTACACGGTGAAGCCCGATGGAACTGATGAGAAATTGCTCGCCAACATTCCTTCGAATGCAACCACGCCGGAGTGGTCACCTCACGGCACACAGCTGGCTTTTCAGGTGAGAAATTTTAATAACAGTACTTTGGTTACTGAGATCAGCATTATTAACGCCGACGGCACAGGCCTGTTGAAGGTCGCTAGTAACGGTTCGGATTTCAATCGCAACGTCACGTGGTCGCCCAGTGGAGATCAAATCGCTTACATCGGCAACAGCCCATCCATCAACAATGACGGAATACGGGCCGTACACATCGCGCACACTGACGGGAGCGGCTCGTATCGCTTGCCTGGGAGTCCTACATTCCTATCCTCAGTCAACTGGTCGCCTGATGGAACGAAGTTCGTGTACTCGACTGACCGTGAAATCTTCGTGATGAACGCAGACGCGACCAATCAAACTCAACTAACGACGATTCAGCAAACGCTCGATGGAGCTACCACTGATGTGGGTCCACGCTGGTCACCCGACGGAACCAGGATCCTGTTTACGCGATTCACAAACAATTTCAACACCGTCTATTTAATGAACGCTGACGGATCGAATCTGCGGAAGCTCTTCAATTTCAGGGCCGGCGCAGCAGTCTGGTCGCCCGACGGACTTTCTGTGGCGCTGGTAGAGTCGAACGAGATTGCCACGGTCAATCTTGATAACACTGATTTCAAGTACTTGACATTCAATAACCACCAAAACTTTTCTGAATTTTCACCCAGTTGGCAAAAGCTGGCTAACCCGACTCCGACTCCGACACCCACGCCCGCGCCGACGTTCTCACTTTCAGGAAAAATCACGAGTGCTACTAGTCAACCGCTATTTGCGCAGGTAAGTCTCGATGGCCCAGTCAGCGCCCTGATCCAAAACGACTCCGCCGGAAACTATGAACTCGTCAATCTTCCGGCAGGCGAATACACCCTGACACCAATCAACATCTTTAACAGCTTCAGTCCGGCAAGCCGCACCGTCACGATCACAAACGCCAACATCACAGGGCTCGACTTCGTTGGTACTTTCGTGCCGGCAAACATCACCGGTCATGTGAAAGACCCCAACGGCAACCCAATACCCGGAATCAGAATTCAGTCGTCAGCAGGTTTTCCCGAAGGCGCCACGTTCACGGATGCAAACGGTTTCTATTCTTTCCCGAACGTGCAACGACGCCGCACCTATTTCATCTCCCCCGATCCGTTCACAGCTTATAGTTTCGTCCCACAGACGGGGGTAATTTCCGATCTGATACAAAGCGAAGTCATCGACTTTGTGGGAACAAAGCAGCCGGCTAATGTGATAGCGGGACGCGTTATTGAAACTGTTACCGGTCAGGGTATCCCCGGAATTCAGGTAAGCCTTGCACAAGGCATAAGCGCAGCCGCGTCTACCTTCACCGACAGTAACGGAAACTTTAGCTTCGGTGAAAGAAAGTCGAACAATTCTTACTCAGTCTCTGTTGGTCCACACCAGTTCTTCATCTTCGAGCCGGCAGTAAACGCTCCGAATCCGTTTGCTCAAATTCAAATACCATCGTTAACCATTAATCAGGATCTTCTCTTCACCGGCACGCGGCGCAACACTTTGCAGTTCTCCGTGGCAGCGCCTTCGGTAGGTGAAGGCAGTGGATCCGCGCAAATCGTCGTTTCGCGAATAGGCGATGCAATCAGTCCGGCCACGATTAACTTCACTACATTCGACGCAGCCGGACTGGCTGCGTGTAACGCTGTAAACGCCAAGGCCTCTGAAAGATGCGACTACGGCACAACAGCCGGCGCACTTCGCTTTGCCGCAGGCGAGGCAAGCAAAACAATCGTAATTCCGATCGTCAATGATGTTCTCGTCGAGGGTAATGAAACGTTCACCATCATTTTATCGGACTCGTTTGGTGCTCAAATGGGTTCGCCTTCGACGGTAACCGTGACGATTACAGACAACGAGACCACCCCGGCCACACAAAACCCGATAGATGGAATCGAACCGTTCGTAATTCAGCAGTACATAGATTTCCTGGGCCGTTTGCCGGATTCGATAGGCCTGGAAAATTGGGTCAAAACTCTCAGTGGTTGTCCTAACGGTGGCTTCGGCGAAAACGATAACCCGACGTGTGACAGAGTGCATGTCTCAGCAGGCTTCTTCCAGTCCGATGAATTCCGCGGTCGTGGTTACTGGGCCTACCGGTTCTACGAGGTAGGACTGGATCGCAGGCCGCTTTACGTCGAGTTTGTACTGGCCATGGCGCAAGTCGGAGGTGCGCAATCTCCGGAATCAGAAGTTCTGAGTAAGGCCGCTTACACGGATGCGTTTGTGCAGCGCCTCGAATTCACCAACCGATATAACGCTTTGACGAATTCCGCGTATGTAAACGCGCTGGAGCAGAATGCGGAAATCACACTCAGTAACAAAGCCGAGCTGATAGCTGCACTCGATGCTAATCAGAAGACACGCGGGCAGGTGTTGCGCGAGGTAGTGGAGAGCAAGGCTGTCGAAGACCAGTTCTTCATCAGGGCGTTTGTAGCGATGCAGTACTTCGGATACTTGCGTCGCGATCCTGATACCATCGGCTACAGCAACTGGGTCAACACGCTAACTGCCGATCCCAGTAATTTCAGGCACATGATCTTCGGCTTCCTCTTTTCCAACGAGTATCGAGGAAGATTCGGACCATAGAAAAAAGCCAACCACAGATTACACGGATTAATACGGATTGTTTTTATCTGTATCTATCCGTGTAATCCGTGGTTAAGCTTCCGTTAGCTAGTGAATCACGGTGTAACTGTCATCCTTTGCCGCCGCGCCGTTCCCGTTTTCGTACCCGGGCTTGAGCACAATCTTGATGCAGTTGTCCTTCTTGTTCTTGAACATGTCAAAACCGCGAGGCGCATCGTCAAGACTCATCGTGTGAGTAATCACAAAGCTCGGATCGATGTCGCCATTTTCGATCATTTCCAGCAACGGCCGCATATAACGTTGCACGTGCGCCTGCCCGGTCTTGATCGTAAGCGAGCGATTCATCACGGATCCGATTGGAAACTTGTCGATGAATCCCCCGTAGCCGCCCATGATCGAGATCGTTCCACCATTACGGCAGCACATGATCGCCTCACGCAACGCGTGCGGCCGATCCGTCTGCGACATCATCGCCTGCTTGACGCGGTCATACGCGAAAATGGCTGCCGGACCATGCGCTTCCATCCCGACGTCGTCGATGCACGCATCGGGTCCGCGGCCACCAGTCATGTCCATCAACGTTTCATACACATTCTGCTCTTCGTAGTTGATGGTTTCCGCGCCACCGTCCTCTGCCATTTTCAACCGCTCCGGGACCTGATCGATCGCAATCACTCTCTCTGCCCCCAGCAGGAAAGCACTGCGAATTGAAAACTGTCCCACTGGTCCGCAACCCCAAATAGCAATCGTGTCGCCAGGCTTGATGTCGCACAGTTCGGCGCCCATGTAACCAGTCGGAAAGATGTCAGAGAGAAACAAAACTTGTTCATCCGGCAAATGGTCCGGAACTTTGATCGGACCAACATCGGCGAACGGTACACGGGCATATTCCGCCTGCCCACCGGCATAACCACCGGTCAAGTGTGAATAACCAAACATTCCTGAGGGCGCATGGCCAAACATCTTCTCCGCCATCCACGCGTTCGGATTGGAGTTCTCACACAGCGTGAACATCTGCTGCTGACAGAAGAAACAGTTGCCGCAAGCGATAGGAAAAGGCACGACCACGCGATCGCCTACTTTTAAGTTGTGAACTTCCCGACCTACTTCGACCACTTCACCCATGAATTCATGCCCGAGTATGTCGCCGCGCTGCATCGTCGGAATGAATCCGTTATACATGTGCAGGTCTGAGCCGCAGATTGCCGTGGAAGAGATTTTTACGATCGCATCTCGCTGATTAAGAATTTGCGGATCGGGAACTTCCTCGACAACCATCATTGTCTTGCCGTACCAACAGTTGGCTTTCATCGCTGAGTCATCCTCCCCCCTAATTGATCATTTGCTCGATAATTCTCGCGGTAGTTCGTCGCTGTTTCACTCGGAAGCTGTTCCGCCTGCTCGAGCTCACTTGCTGACGCCGGTCTGCCGGGTCGTTGTTCCATGTAGCCGGTGCCGAACAGTGTTGCGTCTGAAACCACCACTTCACCCACTTCCATTACTTGTTTGAAGCGACGCAGATCGTCGTCCAATTGTTGTTCCGGTTCTTCGCCAAAGAGTTTAGCCACGGCCGCGCCGAGCACGCCTCCGATCGGGTTGTACTGAAGATTAACTTTGACGATCGTTCCTCGATTGCCGGGAGCTCGCTCAAAGCGAACAGCGCCCGCGTTATCGACGTCGGAGTTTTCAAGCGAACGCCACGTGATGACCTCGCCCGGGACGTCTGCGATGATCGTCGCGTCCCATTCCACGCTCATGCCTGCCGGGCCTTTCGCGACCCAGTGAGAACGGCCATCTCCGAGGTCTTCGACTGATTCGAGATGGCGCATGAACCGCGGCAGGTTTTGGAAGTTACGCCAGAAGTTGTAGACCTCGTCCGGCGGACGATTCACTACACACATTCCCGTTGCATGGATGCCCTGGTTGCCGTTACTCAGTTGCATTGCGCAAATAACGTCAAGCGCTGTCACGGCAAGCACATTGGCTGTAGCGAATGCGATTCTTCCCTTTTTTGCGTTTGGTGATGTAGCGGCGATCCCCAAACTCGTCAGATCCAACGCATCGCCGGCAACGCGTGACCACACGGCCTCAGTTGGTTTCTTTTGCGAGAAGATGGCGATACCGGAAGCGATTTCGCGCAGACCGTACAGTCGTATTAAACCGGTGCGCGTGTTTGAAACACCCGAAATGTTTGCAATCGTACGCGGCGCAAGAAGTTCCGCGAGCCCGAGTCCCACGCTGAACCAACCTAAACCTTTGGCCAGTCGCTTTCCGCTGCTGGACGGCATGCCTGGTCTCCCGCGCTGGACGTTGTAATTCGCTCCGCGGGAAGAGAAGGTTGAATGTTCAAAATCGTTTGCTGAAGAAGAGTTCCGCTGATGGATTCCTGTTTGTGGCCTTGTAGAAGACATGAAATTTCCCCCTTGAGTTGAAATTCAACTTGGATTGATTCGTGAGTAACACTCAAACTCCATGCCCTTAAAGCTTGAACTTTGAACTTGTTCGTTTCGCAATTCTGATCACAGGAAAATGAACGCGATAAATTCTTTTTGAAATAATTCCAGCGTTCACTACACGGATAAATTTGGGCGACAGATCGAACAAAGGGGAGGTATTCGATGGATACACAAAAGAATATTGGAGAGCCGAAAATGAGTGCTGCTCCTGGGGCTTCAAAAGGGGGCGGTGGCGGGCGGAAACAATCCGGCGCTGCGACAGCAACGTCTCCAAGTCAACAACAGGGAGCCGGTCAGGGCGGAGAGCAAGGCGCAGCAGCTTCTAATCAGGGCGCAACTCAGGGCGGCGCAAGTCAGGGCGCAACCGGTGGGCAAACAGGAGGACAAGATCTTCTCCAACAAGCTAAACAAACAACCGGTGAAATCGTGAATCAGGTGCAACAACGCGCCGGCTCACAGATAAGCCAGCAAAAGGAAAGTGCCGCAACTGAACTCACAACCATAGTCAATGCGGTTAGACGCTTCGGCGAAAGCCTGAGTGGAGAAGAAACCGGACCAATCGCACGTTATGCGGCACAGTATGGCGACAAAGCAGCCGAGAATCTCGAACGTCTAAGTTCCTATATCCGGGAAAAAGATCCGAAAGAACTGCTCAATGACATGCAGAACTTTGGACGGCGCCGGCCGGCCTGGTTACTCGGTGGTGCGTTCATTCTGGGATTCGCGGGGGCGCGTCTCATCAAGAGCTCAATGGAGGCGGCATCTCAACACGAGTTCCACTCCGACGCTATGAGACCCAACGTGCCCAGAACTACGACGCCGAACGTTCCTGCACCGAGACCATCGTCACCCACGCCTAACATTCGTTAGCAAAAGGAGGAGGTATTTCTTATGCAACGGATGAATGAAAATCGCTCGATGGATAACAAGCCGCTTGGCGACCTGTTCAGCGATCTCGCAACCGAGATGAGTAACCTGGTCAGGCAGGAAGTGGCTCTGGCGAAAGTGGAGGTCGGACAGAAGGCGAAGTACGTCGGAAGAAATGTCGGCTATCTCGTTGTCGGAGGAGCCGTCGCGTACGCCGCACTGCTGGCGATTATCGCTGCCATCATCATGCTCCTGGATAGAGTGATGCCCAGCTGGGGCGCCGCCTTGTTGGTTGGAGTTTTAGTCGGCGGTATTGGCTGGTTGTTGATTGGCAAAGCACTGTCCGCACTCCAGCAAACCGACATGACGCCCCGCCAGATAGTAGAGACTTTGAAGGAGGACGCAACATGGATGAAGCAACAAATAAAATGAGCACCGCGGATTGGGATGAAGATCGGAGTACCTCGACTCAGCGTTATGACTCCACTGTCGCGTCTGTATCTGACGATTACGAGGACAATACCGAACAGATTCGCGCGGAGATCGAAGACACACGTGCTGAGATGAGTCAGACGATCAATGAGATTCAAGAGCGGCTCAGCCCGGAACACTTGATGGGCCAGGTTAAAGAGACCGTTCGCGAAGCTACAATAGGAAAGGTTGAAAGAGTTATGGACCAAATAGGCGAGACGATTGGCGAAGTTACGGAACCGGCGCTTGAAGTAATGGGTCGCGCGGGCACTGCGATCAAGGAGACAGGCAGGTCAGTTGGTGACAGTGTTTGGCGGAATCCGATTCCAGTCGCACTGATCGGTCTCGGCCTGGGCATGCTCGTGATGCGAAGGTATCGGGGCGGCAATGGTTATGACTACGAAACGCGGCGCACCACTCCACGTTATAGACGGCCGAACACGCTGGGCCAAATGGAAACCGAGACCACGGGAACTCTGGGTCAGAGGCAAACCGGGACCACGGGAACTTTGGACCAGGTTAAGCACACCGCAAGTGACCTGGCCACACGTTCCACACATGCTCTGAGCAATCTCGGAACGAAAGCAAAGGATAGCGTGTCAACAGTGGGCACGCGCTTTAGCGAAGCGCTTCGCTCAAATCCACTCGCTGTGGGCGCGGTTGCAGTCGCGGCCGGAACAGCGGTTGGACTAGTGCTGCCATCGACGAGGTTCGAAAGCGAATACATCGGCGAAGCGAGTGAGAGGTTGGTGGATAAAGCTGAAGACGTAGCCCGCGGCGCGTTGGATAAAGTGCAAAGTGCTGCGCAGCAAATGACGTCAGAATCACAGCCCGGCAGTTAAAGACAGCCACAAAGAGGCACAAAAAAGCACAAGAAGGATCGATCTTCCTCTTGTGCTTTTTGTGCCTCTTTGTGGCGCTATTCGCGAAATGATCATAATTTGAAAACAAAAACGCGAGAGGATTCGAGGAAAAGATGTGCATGAAATTAAAAATCACACTCGCATCGTTGTTACTGCTGGCTTCAACGGGTTGTATCGTCGTGGGAGGTTACAGCAACGAACGCGGATGGTTCATTTGGTCTGGCACATTTGTGCTACTTATCATTGGTCTAATCTTGTTTCTACTTTTTAGACGCCGCCGTTAAGTTGGCGATCTTTTTTCCTCATCTGTTTGAGAAAAAACATTTTATTTTCGCGTCAGCGAACGGGAAATGCGTTGTCTCACGCATTTCTTGCTATCATCTAGCTATCTTCACGTTGGTAACCGACTAAACCGTTCTCATATTGCATTCTGACGGTTGACCAGCGACGTGGTCATGCCGAATAACAGTTCAGACAACCTCGATGATCAAGAGGTAAACGCGGAGCCCTTTACAGCGCTGTTGGCCTTTCTT
Source organism: uncultured Acidobacteriota bacterium (assembly GCA_963826255.1). Taxonomy (GTDB): domain Bacteria; phylum Acidobacteriota; class Blastocatellia; order Pyrinomonadales; family Pyrinomonadaceae; genus PSRF01. The sequence continues at coordinate 151,432 of CAWGWK010000002.1, read as the reverse complement.
TCTACCGAGGACCCTAACGAAGCACATAATCACTATTTGCGTCTTCATCAAAAGCTCGCTGGTTATTTCCGGCTGAAAGGCATGGCCGATCCTGTTACTGATGCGGATGATGCTCTCGATCGTGCGGGCAAGAAGATTTTAGAGGGCGTTCCAATTCCCGATATCGACCGGTTTTGTATGGGCATCGCGAGGAATGTTGTGTTGGAACGTTCGCGAAATAAAAGGCGAGAGGAATCAGCATTCCTCCATTTTTTCGAACACAGTCAGAATGACAACGTGCTCCTCGATCGCATCACCAACCTGATGAAGCCGTGTTTTGAGAGCCTGGAGCCGGACGATCGTGACCTCTTGAATTCGTATTGCAAAGTACCAGCGGGAACGTCTCGTGCTGAACATCGTCGCGTGTTAGCTGAAAGCCTGAAATCAACGATTGCAGCATTGAGAATTCGCGTCACGCGACTGCGTCGTGAACTCGAGAATTGTGTTAAAGCACTGAGCAAAAATCGGTAGAATTGTTTTTGCCTGTTACTATTTGCGAATCCGCGCATATTAAATAGGAGACGGGAATTGCTCTGTACTCCGGCAAATCTAAAAATAACAACTACGGGTTTATGACTGACGAACGCACCACTGCTTATCTTCTCGAGGAACTATCAGAACGCGAAGCTGAAGAGTTCGAGGAGCAATGCTTTGCCCAGCCTGAATGGCCGGCGAGCGTCGATTCCGCGGAAGATGATCTGGTTGAGGCGTATGTCCGCAAAGAACTCAGCCCTGACCGGCGAAAGCGTTTTGAAAAGTATTACCTGACGACTGCCGCGCGCAAAGAACGCGTGCTATTCGCGAGATCATTCCTGCGCGTCGTTTGCTCAGGTGAGCCGCCGAAGCCGACGTGGACCGATCGCATCCGAGATTTTTGGAACACCAAACCGGTAACACTTAAGTACGCGTCCGTCGCTATCGTTCTCATCTTAAGCGCGTTCCTGCTGATACGATCTATACCTCCTCACTCTGGGCCAAGAACGTTTGCGAATCTAAATCTCACCATTGCCTCAGAAAATCGATCTCAAGGCGCCCCAACTGCTCCACAAAAAGTTACGCTGCCGCTCGGCGCCGATGCCTTAAGACTCTCATTGACGCTACCCGAACCTGCTCCCACAGGTTCGGCTTATATTGTTCAATGGGAAAACGTTAAAGGCTCAATCAAGATTCTCGACGTAGAGTCGCAAGATGCTAAATCCATCAACGTAGTGATCCCTGCTGACGAGTTGGTCCCAGGACGATATGCTTTGAAGCTGTTGCGGAAAAATCAGGATGGAACGGAACAGCACGTCGCCGGCAGTTACTTCTTCGATGTCGAATAACTCCGCCGCACACGAAAGCGATACCAGTAAGCCGCTGTCAACAGAAGCAGAACCACGGTCGCGCCGATTATGACGGCTGAGTACCTCCGCCAGCCGTGCGACGAATTCACCACGTAGCGATACTCACCCTGCAAAGTAAATCCAGCCCAGTAATGCGGCGCGCTCCACTGCGGTTGCTGCCGAATGCTGTTCTGCGCTGCGCGCAAGGCTTCCGCGGGAGTTTTTCCGTTCTTCAACATCTCGGTGTAAAAGAGCCTCATCAGTTCCGCAGTGGCATCGTCCTTTACTTTCCATAAACTCGCCACTACGCTCGTCGCGCCCGCGTACATAAAACCTCGCGTGAGTCCGACCAAACCTTCGCCACGAATATCTTTTCCGAGCCCGGTTTGGCAGGCGCTTAACACGACGAGATCCACAGGAGCTCGCAAGGTATAAATATCCTGCAAGCCGACGAAGGGGTGCACAGTCCTGCCATCGCGCGTGATTGTGGAGAGTACCAATCCTGAATTCTCCGGATGTTCCGGATTCAGTAAACCGTGTGTAGCGAAGTGGAGAATTGCATACTGCGAGAGATCCGTCTTCAACAATTGCTCGCGAGTGGCATCGTAATCTGAAGCTACGAACGTTTGTCCTTCGGTAGCGACGTCGCGTAGGTTATTTATTTCGCGTTCTGAATAGAACAGGCGACCGAGACTCGAAAGATCGAATGTGTCACCGTCGAGCTCAATACTGCGCACTGCGTGTTTCAACTGATCCGCTTGCATCGACCTGACTTGTTGGGACTTGTCCGGCTTAACGTTTTGCGCTGCAAATATCGGATTGCCAAAAATCGCCAACGCTTTAGCTCGCACTCCGCGGCTACCAGCTTCTTCTCGTAACTCTCCGAGGATGGAGGCTGAAGGAACACTAACGATGTCGTGCTGGGCCACTAACAGCTCGGAGTTATTCGGCCCAACCGGCAGGACTTGAAACGGGATATAGTTGAGGGCATCATCAGCCGCCACGATTATCTGCTTCCTGTTCAACTCAGCAGCAACCGGGAACAGTATCATTTCTGCCAATTCCCGTGCTGTCTGGTCCAACTCATTCTTTGACTCGGGCTTAGGTTCCTTCAACAAGTTATAGAGGCTTTGCACCTTCTTACTGATGACTTCGCGCGAGGGAAGTACGTGACTCGTCACGTCATTTCGTGTTACGGCCCATACGTAACTTCTTTCCGGCCCTAAAATGTATTCGAGCAGAACCGTGTCATTATCGACGATAACTTCGTCCTGAATTCGGCGCAGGTCCCAACTCTGAGGTTGCATGATCTGTTTGTATGCCGGATAACGCGCGTTGATATTTGCAAGGACGTTTTTGTACTCGGTGTCCAGGCGTTTTAGCTCGGCATCTAGTTTCTCCAACTGTGCCTTCTGAGCATCGTCACTCTTTCCGGCGAGCAACGACACTCTCTCGTCTTCTTTGACGCGAAGTAATTGGCGCAACCACGTTTCCTGCGCTGACAACTCAGAATCGACATTGGACAGAAGATTTGTATCGGTGACCCGCAACAGCTCCACCAGCGAACGTCCGCGTAGTGATTCGCTGGTCTCGAAGGCGAGCGTGACCCGCGATGAAGCTGATGGCCCACCACTGTTTCGCATCAGGCATTGTATGTATTGTTCGTAACGATCGTGAACGGTGGCCGAAAAGCCCGCGGTAAGATCGCGGCTGGTCAACATGCGACGCATGTTCTCAGTGGCGTCGATCGACTTGCGCAAAAGGTTCTCAGCTGTGTCGTAATTACCGATCTTCATCTCCAGCCGGCCTAAAGCAAAGAGTGTCGCTGATTGGTTAACCCGATCGGAAAGAGCATCGAATATTTGCAAGGCTTCTTGATATGCGGCTCGGGCCTCATCCAATCGTCCGGAGTTTTCGTAGACCTGTCCAATCCAGGCACGTGCGCGCGCGATCTCCATCGTGTTTTTAGCTTTGGAATACAGGTCAAACGCCGTCTCTAAATGTCTCAGGGCCGCCGGGTGATTGCCCATCGCGTCGGAAATTCGTCCGAGTAAGAGGTGGAACATTGCCATCACAACCGGCTGGTCCTGCGACTCTGCATCCGCCAGCGCTTCTTGCAGAGTAGCCAAAGCTTCATCATATTTGCGTGAAAGATACTGGGCCTTGCCTATACCCCATCTCACTACAAGTTCATCACGTGGTCTATTGGCCTTACGAACGTATGCGAGCGCCTCATAATATTTCGGCAGTCCTGTTTCCGGTAAACCACTTTCGATCAGGGCCTCCGCTGTCGAGGTCGAGATCTGCGCCATCTTTACAGCTTCTGCCTCCGCATCATCAATCAACCTCCGCGCATCCCACATAAACCTGGTTACATTCTGCCAGGCGCCCTTGCGATATTCGACAAAGCCGAGGTTAATGAGCGCTTCAGCCTCCAGATCTTTAAAGCCGCTTGTGCGAGACAGAGTCAGCGCCGCGTCGATGCTGCGGATCGCTTCTTCCAGACTATTTTGGGCCAGATGGTAAGTACCGATGCTTAGGTGAGACCGGACGATGCCGCGGTGGTTACCGATGGTTTGCCACAGCGCAAGTGCATCGTTGGCAGTCTTCAACGGAAGGGCGTGGTCGGTGTAGTTCTGGGCATCGCTCAAGAGCAACAACGCTTCGGCGCGGCCTGCGAGGTAATTATTTTGTTGCTCAATTGCGAGGGCTTGTTCGAGTGAAAGTATGGCGTTCTTGTAGTCACCAACGTGCAGGTACGCTGTGCCGGCGCCGTTGAGCGCATCGATCTTAGCTACAGGATCGTTGGCTTGGTCGGCGAGTTTAAAGTTCCGCTCGAAGGTGAGTAGGGCCTCATCGGGCAGGAACAGTCGTAGTTGCAAATGGCCCGCTTTATTTAGAGCCTGGGCCGCCTTGAGTAATTCATTGGCCTGGCGCAGATCGTGCGCAGACTTCAAGAGTTCGGCCAGTGCCTGCTGCCTGGCTGCGACTGTGGTCAGATTCTCGATCGGCTCCTGTGATTGCGCGGCAGACCTGTCCTGCGCTTCCAGTGCGTACACGAGAAACGCAAGACAGAACACGGAAATCAACAGTCGTACGAAGAGTTTCATCTTGAACTCAACGCCGAACGAACCCGACGTTTACCGGCCTGCTCCACGGGAACGGCGTTGTGTACGTTTGGACCTAATCGCCGTTGCCGCAGTCGTTGTAGTTACCGTCGCCGGGATTATGGTCGCTGCGCCGTGACTCATTGAAAATAATCTCGAATAGTTCTTGGTAGAGGCGCAAGAACAGGCGCCGCCACCGCTGTCTGGCGGACTAATTTTTCCCTCCAACGCACTGGTTGGAGTGACATCGCGCGCCCCTAAACTAAGCGCCGCGTCAAAGGTTACCCGGGCGGCATCGAGCGCTCTTTTATACGCCGGATCCGTTTCGTATATCGCAGCCAGATTTTTATCCTCCTTCAGACGATCCTCTCGCTCGGTTTTTTTGAAATAGGAGTTAAGAAACTCCCACCAGGATACAGCCCCTGGATTTGTCGCAGTCGTAAAGAAGTAATTTTGATAGTTTTCAAGAACACGATCGTTTGCATCTTCCGAGGGTTTGGACCATGGAAAATAGATTGAGAATCCATGAGAGTATTGGCAATCAGGTCCAATGTAATCCGTACACACGATTGGACCATCGACCGGATGGCCGTTAGGTGGCGTTAGGTTTTCAACTATTTTCGCACAAGCTTCGATTATCGCCTTTAGCTTAACGTCAGACTCGCGCACACAGATCAGAGACGTCCCATTGTTATCGGTCCGCTGATTCCTTTTCTCCAGTTCACGCTCACAAAGGCGACGAAGACAGAGGCAAAAGTCATAAAGATCGGAATACGTCTCCTGCCAATAACTTTGAGATTTCCAATGTGCCAACACTACAAGTTCCCCGCATCGATCCTCTTCCAAACCTTCTTTCAAGGCCTTCGCCAATGTTGAAATTGGTTCAGTTAGCGTGTCTATACGTTCTGGGTCTAAACTGCACAAGCACAAATCAGACGAGTAGCCGGCATACATGAAATCAACACTGTGGTGAATACAGAGAAAATGCAAACCCTTCACCAACTCCAAAACGTTATTATCTGTCGAGTTGTTAATGGCGGCGTAAATCCTCGATAGCAACTGGCGATAGGGCCAGGAACCAACAAAAGAAAGGCCTTCTGAAGCCAACATGTAATTGGCCGTACCTTTTAATTGGTATGCTACCTCGATTGCGCTCATCGAACAGCTGTGCATACCGATCAGTTCGAGTACCTCACGCTGGTTTCTTATCTCCCTGGAGAATTCCTGCATGATTTCCCCAAGGGTTCGTAAGCCAATAGCCGAATCGGGATTGTCATCTGACAGGAAGGCATCGCGCCCAACGACGAGTCCATGCCCAACGAGAAAGAGCATATAGTGCTCAGCCGGATAATTTTCGCGGCAGAAACTTAGAAATTGCTTGAGTGCCGTATGGGCCTCCAACTGGTTGACATTTTGTAATGAACTTGCGAAATTTCTTGATTCTGGTCCCGATTTACCAATCTCCGCTGGACTGATATTGTCTTCAACAAGTACGGAAACTAGCCCATCAGAATCGCCGGAGCTCTGACTTTCTGGCCCTACTTTGTTTTCTTTGTTGATTTGAAAAACCCTGGTCGGGGCGCCCTTCTCGTTAGGATCCAAATACACGATAACGTTGGTGTTGGCTTGAAATCCTGCCGCTTTGATTTGCTTGAGTTGAGAAAGCGTGCTGGGCGACAGCGTGTTGTCGCTTGCAAAAAAGAACATTAAAGTCCACTTCTTCTTTTTTTCCGGGTTAATCATTTTAGGCCGTCTCCTTGTTTTTGAAAGATCGCCGGATGCGTGCGGGCCGTGATGGTCGCACTCTGATCCAACGATTGAGCAGCAGTCGTGTAGTTGCGTGAGTGTTAGTGCGCAACAATCGAGTGCCGCCTCGAATTGCAGTAGGGCACCTGTCTAATCCTTTCGTTCAGCAGGTAGTTACACTTTGTAATGTAGGCCCACGGCTGTTCGTTTCAAAAACACGAAAAAAAAGATCCCGGCCTTGCGTTTTTTACGTTGGTTTTAAGATTGCTAGACCGGGGCGAGACGGTTGCAGCGGTAACTATATCATCGTTGTGACGGTTATCACTTCAAGATCGCGGCCTGCGCACTGAGGCTGAGCAGATGCCAGCGTTGAAAGGTGTTGATAGTTTCGTTCGGCATCAGGCGTACGAAAGCTGTTTGGAAATAGAGTGTTTCGGGTGCGCGCCAGTCGAGTCTCACGATCGGATTGAAGGACGGTGGCACACTCGCAGTCTTTGCGGTGTTCGTCGTAGATGCTGGTGCGTTGCCATTGGCGTTTGCTTTTTTAGTGGCGGTCCTTTGTTCGTAAACCACGGAAGCAGCAATCAACTGCTCGCCCAGCGGCAAACGGCCCTGGGTAGGAGTCTTGCCGCCGGCATCGTAGATCGCGAGGTCATTTTCGAAAGCAGTTGCCACCTTCGACGCATCCGGCGACCAAACCGGCAACGCGTCTGTTAACGCGTCGTCAAGTAACCGCTCACTGCCATCCGGCGCGATCAACCGTGGGCGTCCGGCCGGCAACTTAAACTGCCTCTCCCGCGCGTTCCACTCGTCTTCTTTACAAGCCAGTGCCGCCATTGCGTGGCCATCGGGAGCCCACACAAAGTAGAAGTAAATAAGTCCTTCGCGCGACGTCAGCGGTTTGAGATCGTATCCGTCGCGATTGCAGATGTAGATCTGTTCGGTGGTAAAACTGGCGACGGGCGGAAAAAGCGGAGCGACGGAAGGCGACGCCATTGGCGCTGCTGTAAGATCCTCTGGCTCGGGCGCATTGAGAGGAGTCGGCGTCGGAGTTGGCACGACGCGCTTGTGTGCGACGAAGTTGATGAAGTTCCCGTCCGGCGACCAGGTAACAGTTTCAGGAAAAACGCATGAGATATCGGGTGGAATCAGATTGCGCAGAAACTGCCCGTCCGAGTTGTAGAGATCGATGCGAAACGCGGAGCCTGGTTCATCCGCAGTGACGTAAAGAGCGAGCACTCTTCGCCCGTCAGGCGAGACGACTGTGCGTATGAGTGCTTCATCTTTTCGCTTCGTGGCGAAGTCGTTTGTGACCGCCTCAAACTTGTCTAACGGATCGTCGAAGTTTGTGGCAGGCGGAGAAACGTCCGGCGTAAGTCGATAGGCGAGGTTCCGTGCCGGCACGTCACGGAGGATCCGTGGCCTGACGTCCTGCCGCTCGATCACAGATTTGCACCCAACCGCAAAGATCAATGTAAAGAGAATTGTTAGTCTCGAGGACGTCGTCAACGCGGTGGCCGCTCCTGGCGATCGTTGAGTAACTCCCGAACGAGAACAGGGTTGAGTGCGAGTAGCGCGCGGATCGTGTCGCGAGGCGAGAGGTGATCTTCGTCGCCCTCATCGATCTCGACGCAGTTATGTTGGATTGAACGGGCCGCTCGCCTGGCGATCGACTCGTAACTGGGCGTGCCTGTGATGTATGAACGAACCGCCATCGCGCCAATCAGATCACAAGTGATCTCTTCGCCACGTTGTCCGTGAATGTCCAGCCCGGTTAGATCCGAAGCCTTGTTTCCAACCGCCGCAACGAGCGGGCGCAAACTATCGTTATCACCGTCAGCGATGTGCATCAGTTCGTGGGCCAACACGCTGATCATCCCTTCATCGGAACGGAGACCCGCGAGGAAGATCGTGCCGAAAGTTATCACGTGCGGGCGGCTCAGAAAGACTGACGCATTGTCACGCGACTCCATGTCGGGTCTGACTCGCTTCACGCCGTTGACCCTGTTAATGGCCTGGCGGAGACGCGTTTTGAATCTCGGAGACTTCTGAAAACCGTACTCAACCGCGAGTTGGCGCAGTGAAGTGATTGCGAGATCTTTCGCGAGTGGGAGCAGTCGCTGGGCGCGTTCGGCGCCCTCACGCGCTTCCGGGCTTTGCACCGGCAATGACGGACGCGACTGCATCTCATCGATCGCAACACTGCTTCTCGGATCGAGTTTCGCTTGAGTACAAACAACTCCGATCGCCTGTTCGAGTAACGCTTTCGCGTCGGCGGACATGGACGCCCGAGCGCGAGTTGAATGTGATTCGGATTTTGTTTGCGGCAGCGCAAGCGAGAAGGAGACACAGACGAGCAAAGCCGCGAAAAAGTATTTCTCGCAAAGGCGCAAAGGCGCAAAGAAGAACCCTGCGGAAAAACTTTGCGCCTTTGCGCCTTTGCGAGGAAATGCTTTGTTCATACGTTAACGGTGTCGCCAACCAGGCTTACGCTTTTCCATGAAAGCCTTGACGCCTTCATTAGCGTCTTCAGTCTTCATCAGTTCGTGGATATAAATATTCTCCTGCTCGTTCAACGCGGCTTCGATAGATTTTCCACGCCCAAGGTCCAGTGCTTGTCTCGCATAACTCAGTGACGTCCCGGAAAGTTCTCTTAATTTTGCCAGCACCTCGAGCAGCTTGGGTTCGAGATGAGTGCCGGGCACCACGTGGTTGCACAAACCCAGCCGGCCGGCCTCCATGGCATCGATTATCTCACCGGTAAGTATCAATTCGCGCGCCCGTTTCTCACCGATTACCAGCGGCAGGAGAACAGCCCCCACCGGCGGGAATACGCCGAGCTTTATCTCGGGTTGACCGAAACGCGACCGGTCAGAAGCGATAACGATATCGCAAGCAGCGACCAGTTCGCATCCGCCGCCGAGCGCCGCCCCGTCAACCAGGGCGATGGTTGGTTTAGCGATCTGCTCCAGGGCGCGAAAGATCGAGTGGAAGGAGTCGAGCATTTGGAAGATCGTGTCCTGTACGTGCTCCTCGACGGCCACGCCGGCACTGAAGGCACGACAATCCTTGTCGGCGTCAAACACGATCGCTACGGTATCGCGACGATTACATTCGCCCAGGGCGGCCGTGATCTCCCGCATCATCTCAATGTTGAAAACGTTTAGTGGCGACCGGGCGAAGGTGATGCGCCCCACGCGATCGTCGAGATTGAAGCGAATGTTTTGCATAGATGAGTGCAGCTAAGGCGTTTGTGCTTTTTGTGCCTCTGTGGGGCCTATCCAGTCGCGGTAAACGCGCGTCTGGACCGGCGTTGGGTTCGCCACGGGAGCGATGCGGTAAGTTCCCTGGCGCCGTTCACCCAGTTTGATAAGCAACGTACTCAAATCGTCGAAACGAAAAATCGTCAGGTTAACGAGATCGCCCGGCTTCTTCTCCGCGAGGCGCGCGTTCAGAAAATCTCTTGTAACCCGCATGTTGTCCATGGCGACGATCTGATCGCCTGCATTCAGTCCCTGCTCGTAAGCAGGCGAACCTGCATAAACGCGCCGCACCATCAGCCGTCCCTCTTCGTCTGCTACGTCAGCGCCGAAAAACACTCTGTCCGCGGCAGCAGCAGTGCTTGGCGGAGCAGCAGTATCTAAACGAAGTCCGGCAGCTTCGAGCGGGTTGTAATTCAGTTCTCCCTTCCCGCGCACAAACTTGCTAAAGAACTCTTCCAAACTCGAACCGGCCATCAGCTCGGACGCCTTTTGAAAATCGGCTGGTCCATAGTTGCGCTTCTTCTTGAAGAACTCCGTGTAAAGATAACGCAAAACATCATCCAGCGACTTCCCATTGTTGCTGCGTTTGCGAATTTCCAGATCCAGCAGCAGTCCGAGAATCGCGCCTTTGTCGTAATACGAAATCTGCGAGTTTATCGAGTTTTCATCCTGGCGGTAGTACTTGATCCACGTGTCGAAGCTCGACTCCTCAACACTCTGCTCCAGGCGCCCGGGTGTATTCTGCAACGTCTGGATCGCTCGCGCAGTGGCTGTCAGAAACTCACCCTCGGTGATCAGCCCCGCGCGACGTAACACAAGATCGGCGTAGTAGTCAGTGATGCCTTCCGCGACCCAGAGAAGTTTCGTGTAGTTCTCCTGTGTGTAATCAAAAGGCCCGAGCGCATCCGGCCGGATTCGTTTTACATTCCAAAGGTGGAAAAACTCGTGCGACACGAGCGAGAGAAAACCACGGTAGTCGCGTTCTGGTGTGGCAGTCAACGTAGGCGCCGCCGAAGTTGCACGATCTCCTCTCTCGATCTTGAAACCAAAACGCGGATATCCCAGCGCCGTTGAATTCGCGTGTTCGAGCCCGCCCCCCGCGTTCGCTCGCACATGAAGAATGAAAGTGTAGTCGCGGTAAGGGATCTCGCCGCCCATTAACTCGACCTGCGTTTCCACGATCTTTTGCACATCGCGGCGCATGCGTTCGGGATCATAATTCCCCTCACCGTCGATCACGATCCGGTGCGGAATTCCCTTCACGTTGAAAACGAGAGTCTTGAAGTTGCTGACTTCAAACGGTGAGTCGTAAAGAACGTCGAAGTCTTCGGCGCGAAACGTGTTCTTCTGGCCGAGAACAGCGGGAAGTCCAGTGGCCACTTTCCAAACATCGGGCGCAAGCACACGAACAGTCGAAGGGTTCTTCAAATGGCCTTCGAGATACATCAGGATGTTGGCGTTGTTCCAAAAGGCGTGACTCGAATTCAACTCACTCGTTCGTACTGAAAGCTCGTTGGCGTAAACACGATAAATCGCACGCCACTCACTAGCGCCGTTTGTGACCACGCGCCAGGTGTTCTTGTTGGTTTTTTCCCACTGGAGTGGCTGACCCGCTGCATTGGTCGCGGCGAAGTCCTGCACGTGACGCGCAAACTCGCGCACGAGATAAGACCCGGGCGTCCAAACCGGCATTACCAGTCGTTCTTCCTGCGGACCATTCGTCGCACGCTTGATTGAGACCTCCACCTCGAGCAAGTGGGTATGCGGGCGCGGCATTGCGACCGTAAATGAGATTTCAACCGGTTGGTTCTGGGCCGCGGCGATCAGCGGAAGCGCCAACAACCACGCGGCCGCGCACACTACTCGGCGTCTGTGCATTTGCGTGTAACGTCTTTCGAGAGAAGTTGCTGACAAGTGCGATGGAATGTTACTACGAAGCGGTGCGATCCGAGCAAGGTAACTGTTACTATCTTGCGGCACTCATACCGGAAATAAGCACAGGCGCAATGAATCGTTCACCCCTGATCGTCATCTTCACAACCGTCTTTATAGATCTCGTAGGCTTCGGAATCGTGATCCCCGTGTTGCCTTTTTACGCGGAAGGCACGGTCTTCAACGCAACGCCACGCATGGTCGGGCTGCTCTTTGCCTCCTACTCGGTCATGCAACTAATCTTCTCACCTGTCCTTGGAGGATTATCCGATAAATATGGACGCAGACCCGTGCTGCTGCTTTCGATCATCGGCACGGGCGTTGGCTTTCTCGTGCTGGGATTTGCTCAAACGCTCTTCATGCTTTTTCTCGGCCGCATTCTTGACGGGATTACCGGCGGAAACATCTCAACTGCTCAAGCTTACATTGCCGACATTACAACCCAGGAGAATCGCGCGAAAGGCATGGGCCTGATCGGCGCAGCCTTCGGGCTCGGATTTATTCTTGGTCCAGCGATCGGCGGGATTCTGAGCGGGTGGGGAATTCAGGTGCCGTTTTTATTCGCGGCCGCTCTCTGTTTCGCTAACGCAGTGCTTCTTTATTTCACCTTGCCCGAAACCGTAACGCCGGATCATCCGGCAAAACATCTCGCTGGCGCCCGCAGTTTTCGCAGCGTGCTCGTTTCACTGAAACAACCACGGCTGTCGTTTGTCCTGATCATTTATTTCCTGTTTATCGTCGCCTTTTCAATCATGACCACGGCGTTCTCACTTTTCACGATGTTTCGCTACGGCTACGATGCTCAACACACCGGCTATCTTTTCGCGTATGTCGGACTGATCGCGGTGATTATTCAGGGAGGACTGATCGGGCGTTTGGTGAAGCGTTTCGGCGAACTGCCGCTGGTGATCTTCGGCGCGCTATGTTTCGCGATCAGTTTATTTGCAGTTCCTTTTGTTGGACCAGCGGCCGGTGGTTTGGCAGCGCTGCTAGTCGGCGGCGGCGTGTTTTCGATGGGCAACTCGCTCGCAGGCCCGGCCCTCATGAGTCTCGCGTCAAAGAGTGTGGGTCCGGGTGAGCAGGGAGCTGTGTTGGGAGTGACGCAATCAGTTGCAAGCCTGGGGCGTGCTGTCGGTCCTTTTCTCGCCGCCGTGCTGATCAATAGCTCAATCGCGCATCAAGGAGCCGACGGCATACCGCATTACATGAGCGACCACTCGCTCTTCATCACATTTTGGACTGCCGCAGCCATTATGGTTGTGGCCTTCTTGATGGCCTTCTACTATGGCCAAAAAGAAGCACAAAGAGCCTAGATGCTTTGCTGGTTTTTGTGCTTTTTGTGCCTCTTTGTGGCTACTTTGCGAACTGAGCAATAGGACCATCGGGATTGATGAGATCTTTTAAGTTCGAATACGGCACGAGCACAAACTGCGGCCCCGCGGCATAGGGCCCGACCTGATAAGCGTCGAAGTTGATACCGAGTCCTCGCTTCGTGATGTTCCAGCTTTGATAGTTTTTTGCGACCGGCGCGGCGCCACTCTCAATCGACTCGTTGTCCACGCTTCCATCCGGCGCCTTCATCTGCTTTTTCAACTCTCCAATGCAGTAGCTGGAGATCGCCTGGAGGTATTTCGCGCCGGGCTTGAATAGATCGCTGAGCTTCAACGGTTTGCCGTTCTTCAGATCAAAGTTGAGCACGTCCGAATATGAATTCGGATGCGCCGCGCCCTGATAGTAACTGCCGATGTCAAACTTAATACTCACCAGATCGTCCTGGGCTACGTTTACTATATAACTCACGGTCAAGTCGCTTCCCATTGATCCTTCGGGACGCGCCTCTTCATCTTCGTCGGCAGCCATGTCCTTCTTAAAGCCGGCGACTTTCTTCGTCACTAAGGCACGCGCCGCCTGGTTAAACTTCTCGAAGTTCGGATTGTTGCCTCCGGTCAGTTGCGGATACTGCGCGGAGATCTCGTACATCAACTTCTTGTTGTTCTCTTTAATGTGCTTCGACACCAGCTCGACATCGCCGGAAAAAGAGATCGGCCCTTCGTGAAGTGAGAACGCTGTCTTCTTATCACTTCCTTTTTCGCCGGGAGGCTTGGACCAGTTTCCCGCGAGCTTGATCAGACCATCCGCCGCATCCACTCTCCAGATGCCTTTGAAAACTCCTGTCTGTTTGCCCTTCGCGTCGAATTCTTCAAGCGTCAGGTTGCCGTCCTTATCGACGTTGCCACGCAGATCAATGCGGGTGCCCACCTTTTGGTAAAAGTAGCTGCCGCTCAGTTGATCGCCGGTGCGCACGAGTTTCATCTGCAAGTCGAGTGAAGTACCGATGGAACCTGTGAAATGTTTGACCTGTGGCGCAGGCGCGATCCCGCCTTCAGGATGGTTCAGTTGCGGTGACGCAGTGGCGACGGAGGGCGCCGCTGCTTGAGGAGGCGTTGTTGCTGTTTTACGACAGCCGAATGAAATAAGCAGACACGCAATGAGCAGCCACAAAGAACCAGGAAAAGCACTACAGGTTTTCGCTGAATTTTTTGTGCTTTTTGTGCTTCTTTGTGGCGATTCTTCTCTGTTCATCGCGGTCTATCTTATCAGACCACGTTCGGAAATTTCTGCACGCACATCGGAAAACGTCAGTTCGCATAACCTGCCGCCGCTGAACAACGGGTCGTTGGTTACATCCGCCAGCGCGAACGGTGGCTTGGGAAAATTGTCCAGCTCGTCGTCCGTTTCAAAACTGACTTCAGCGAGTACCAACCCAAACAGATCACCCAGAAACATGTCTACTGAAAACTTTCGACCTTCAAACTCAAAGGGATAACGATTCTTTCGAATCTCATTCGTGTCGAAGACTGACAAGATCTCCGCTTCGAGAGCATTGAGGTATGTATTGGTGATGATTGTACGGGAGAGGTCGTTTGGATCGGGCGCGTACTTCTGCGTGAACTTTACTGTCCACTTGTTTGTGCGAGGATCGCGGACTTTACGCAATCTCAGGCGCGAGCCGGTGATGTAGTTATCTGTGATTTGTAGATGCGGATCGACCCGACTCATTCCCTCAGGCAGGTCGCGCAACAAGTAGCGCCGCTCGCGCTCGACGCGCGCATACTTGCTTTCCGGGACAATCGTATTTTGATCAGTGAGCTTCGCTACACCCATTAGCTTCAGGCCACAATAATGTACAAAAAGCACAAACGATCAATTGAGATGCTTGTGCTTCTTGTGCCTCTTTGTGGCTTATCTAGCTCTTCCCGGCTTTCATGTCGGCCAGGCGCTTTTCGAAATTCGTGGTGTCGATTTTGTCAGTCTTGCCACGCTGCACCGCCTGTTCAGCCAACGCGACCGCCTCGTCCTTCTTGCCGGCCTTGTACAAAGCGTTAGCCTTGGCCATGAGATTCTGGGCAGTCTCCTTCACCTTGATCGACTGGTCCAACCATGCCATACCCTGTGCATCATCCGCGGGGTTCTGGTTGTTGATCAAGTAGTTTCCGGCTTGCATCGGAGTGCGCCAATCGTCGGGCTTGGCATTCCCAACGCTCTTCTGAAGTTTGGCCATCGTCGTCGCGGCCACATCCGGAACTTTCACCGTGAACGGTACGCTGATCTTCTCCCAACGTATATTCACCTGTGCTGAGTCCTCGCTAACGGGATCGACCGTGAACGTCAGCCATTCCTGATTGTCGTTCATCATCTGTGGCTTAGCTTTGACACGTAGCGTGTCCTTGGCGGGATCGTAGTTAAAGCTGCCCCACTGGTTCGCAGTGCCGTTGAAGACGATGGTCCACTCGTCTTTCGCAGGGATGGTGTGGAGACTGTAGCTACCGGCGGGAAGTTTTTGACCGTTAATCAAAACGTCATCGGTGATGACAAACATCGTCGCTTCGTTGGCGCCCGTGCGCCACATGTGCCCAAAGGGAACGATCGGGGCACCCTTTGGCCGCTCGTTTTGGTTATCGAGCGTGGCCTCACCTTTAGTGGCCGCTTGCTCCGGCAACGGATCGCCCCAAATCTTTCGTCCCTTAACGCCGGGACGACTGTAAGTGATCGTGACGTCGGTGACTCCGATTCTTTGCGTCACACTCGCTTTCGGACTTGGACGCGGCGTATCGATCTGCGCGAAGGCCGAAATGGCGAAGCACAATAGACACAACAAGGCTAAGAAGGAAACAGAAACACGCTTCAGGGAATTCATGGGTCTTTCTCCTCGTGATTGGGTTTGGTGGGAATGATATCAGGGAATTAAGAATCCGGTATAGGGCCTACAGGACCGATATGGCTATAATGCTTTCGACAATTCAACTAACCTTTCAAATCTGCAATTTTTTGGAGGACACGCCGCATGACGAGCCGCATCTCGCCCATCCTTCTACTGCTCCTATGTCTCTTAACATTCTCAATCCAATCCGAGGCGCAGAACGGACACGGCGGTCAAACAACGCGACTACTCCGAACTCCAACCGTTAGTGCAACTCAAATCGGCTTTGCTTATGCAAACAACATCTGGGTCGTGCCGCGTACAGGTGGCAGTGCGCGACGATTGACGAGTTTCCAGGGACAGACGGCGAATCCACATTTCTCACCTGATGGAAGATGGATCGCGTTCAGTGGCGAGTACGCCGGCAACTTCGATGTTTACATCGTCCCATCTGAAGGCGGCGAACCGCGTCGTCTCACGTGGCATCCGGGCGCTGACTTGGTTGAAGGCTGGACGCCCGACGGCAGATCGATCCTCTTCTCCTCAACGCGCGGAAGCTGGGCGCCGAGCGGCACGCCTCGATTTTGGACCGTGCCCGCCGAAGGTGGCATCGAAGAGCCGATGGTCCTGCCGCGAGCTTACCAGGGAAAGATTTCCGCTGACGGTACTCGCATCGCTTATCGCATGAACAACTCGTGGGACGAGGAACGTCGTAACTATCGCGGCGGACAGAATCGTCCGATCTGGATCGTCGATCTTAAAAGTTTCGATCTCGTTTCTCCGCCATGGATAGACTCCAAAGACGTCGATCCGGTTTGGGTTGGCGACTCCGTCTTCTTCATCTCCGATCGCGACGGCGTGGCAAACGTTTGGGAGTATCAGACACAAAGCAAGAAGCTGACGCAGATTACGAAGTTCACTGACTTCGACGTGAAGTCGATCGATTCAGGTGCAGGTACCGTCGTCTTTGAACAGGCGGGATACGTACACGAGCTCGATCCAAAGAGCGGCAAAACAAAATTCGTGAACATCTTCGCGGCCGGTGACTTCCCGTGGATGATGCCGAATTGGGAAGACGTCACGAATCGTCTTTCGAACATGGCGCTATCGCCGACCGGCAAGCGCGTCGTCGTCGAAGCGCGTGGCGAGATCTTTACGATCCCGGCTGACAAAGGCGACGTTCGCAACCTGACAAACTCGAGCGGCTCCGCGGAACGTTATCCCGCATGGTCTCCCGACGGCAAATTTGTTTCGTACTTCAGCGACAAGTCCGGCGAATACAAACTCGTGATCGAAGCGCAGGATGGGTTGACGCCGCCGCGTGAAATCACACTCGCAAAGCCCACGCATTACTACACACCATCGTGGTCGCCCGATTCGAAGAAGATTCTTTTCACTGACACGAACCTAAAAGTGTGGGTGCTCGATCTCGCAACCGAGCAGGCCAAGATTGTCGGTCAGGATCCATGGATGGTGCCGCAGCGTACCTTGAATCCGGTTTGGAGTCCTGATTCGAAGTGGGTTGCTTACTCCAGTCGTTTGCGTTCGTTGTATCACGCGATCTTTGTAAGTAACGTCGAGACGGGCGAGTCGAAGCAGATCACCGATGGGCTCGCGGACGCGGTCTGGCCCGCATGGGACGCGAGCGGAAAGTATCTCTGGTTTCTTGCTTCCACGGATTTTGGTTTGCGTTCACAGTGGCTCGATATGACGTCGTACGATCGCACTACCAACTTCGGACTCTACTTCGCAGTCTTGCGTAAAACTGATCCGAGCCCGCTACTGCCGGAGAGTGACGAAGATCGCGGCGTCGGTACAGGTACGCGTAGGACGCAGCCGGGCATGTGCCCCGGTGATGCACCAGCATTGGGCGAGAGCGGCGGCGGTGGTGAAGGAGGCGGCGGTCAACGCGCGCCGCGAGCTCCAGTCACTGTGCAAATCGATTTTGACGGACTACAACAAAGGATCGTTGCAGTTCCGGGTGTTGCCGAGCGGCAGTACGCAGATCTTCAGGCCGGTGTCGATGGTCAGGTGTTTTATATGGAAGCCGCACGAACTGGCCCTGGTCCGAGTGGTCCAACTGCTGTGGCTGGCGGCAATGAATTGTTGCGCTATCGTCTCTGCGATCGTCGTGTGACGACATTCGTCAGCAATGTTGCTGCTTACGAGATCAGCGCCGATCATCGCAAGCTCGTTTATCGCGCGGCAGCCGGCGGTGGCGGACAAGGTGGTGGTCCAGGTGGCGGCGGCGGCACTCCGCCACCACCGCAGTTGTTCCTCGTCGATGCCGATCGAACACCGCCCCAAGCAGGTTCGGGACGTTTGAACTTTGCGTTGCGCATGTATCTCGATCCGAAGGAAGAGTTCAAACAGATCTTCAACGAGGGCTGGCGCAATCAACGCGACTATCTCTACGTGCCAAACATGCACGGCACCGATTGGCCAAAGATGAAGGCGATGTACGGACAGTTGCTGCCGTACGCGATGCATCGCGCTGATCTCAACTACCTGATGGACATCATGGGCGCTGAGATTGCAGTCGGGCACTCGTACGTGCGTGGCGGCGACATGCCGACCGTGCCACAGCCTGTTGCCGGTCTGCTGGGCGCTGATTTCGCGATCGACAACGGCCGCTACAAAGTGACACGCATTTACGACAACGAGAGTTGGAACCCCGATCTACGCTCGCCACTCGCAACGCCGGGCGCAAACGTCAACGCCGGTGATTACATTCTTGCCATCAACGGCATCGAGCTGAAAGCACCTGACAACATCTATCGCTTGCTGGATGGAACCGCGAACCGGCAAACAACACTGACCGTCAACACGACTCCGACGATGCAAGGCGCGCGCACAGTCACGGTGGTGCCCGTTGCGAACGAGCAAGCGCTTCGCACGAGAGCGTGGGTTGAGTCAAACCGTCGACTGGTTGAAAAACTTTCGGACGGTCAACTCGCTTATGTCTACCTGCCCAACACTGGTCAGCCCGGCTACAGCAGTTTCAATCGCTACTACTTTTCCCAGCAGGACAAGAAAGGCGTAGTGGTTGATGAACGATTCAACGGCGGCGGATCAGCAGCCGATTACATTATCGATATCCTGCAGCGCGATTTCGACGGTTACTTCAATAACGTCGCAGGCGATCGTTACCCGTTCACCAGTCCGTCGGCGGGCATCTGGGGACCTAAGGTCATGATCATCAACGAAATGGCCGGCTCGGGCGGCGACTTGATGCCTTACATGTTCAGGCGACGCAAGATCGGTACATTGATCGGCAAACGAACGTGGGGCGGGCTGGTGCACACCGCCGACACACCGCCGTTTATCGATGGTGGATCGATGATCGCTCCGCGTGGTGGGTTCTTTACCCGCGACGGAAAATGGGCAGTAGAGAATGAAGGTGTGGCGCCGGACATTGACGTTGAGAACTGGCCGAAGGACGTTATCGCGGGTCGCGATCCGCAACTCGAACGTGCGGTGCAGGAGGCTATGCGCTTGTTAAAAGAGCGCCCGGTCGATCGTTCGCCGAAGGAGCCACCGCCGCCTGTGTGGGGCAAAAGACCTTAGCCACGGATAAACACAGATGAAGACGGATCTGTGTTAATCCGTTCTGTATAATCCGTGTAATCTGTGGCAAAGTTTTCCTCGGGAGAAGTAACAAATGAAGTTCTGCTCGATCTTGCTGCTCGTCACGATCTGCTCTGTGGCAAGCGCCCAGCAACCACAGAATCCACAAGATCCCGATATCCTCCGCACTAACATCGAACTGGTCCAAACGTCCGTTACCGTGCTCGACAAGAAGGGAAACTTTGTCGAAGGACTGCAACGCGATCAGTTTGAATTGGTGGTTGACGGCAAGCCGCGCTCGGTAGCCTTCTTCGAACGTGTCGCGGCAGGTAGCGCGAGAGAACGGGAGCTCGCGACGCTCGGCAAACCTGATGACGCTGGCGCAAAACCAGCGACTCCACTGAGAGTTCCCGGCCGCACGATCGTCTTCTTCATTGACGATCTTCATCTCTCACCGGACAGCATGAATCGCACGCGGATGATGTTGCAGCACTTTCTCGATCGTGAAATGAGTTCCCGCGATAACGTTGCGATCCTGTCTGCAAGCGGACAGGTTGGATTTCTGGAGCAGTTCACGAACAATCGCGCCGTACTCGATGCTGCCCTGGCCCGGCTTATTCCACGCCCGTACGACGCGCGTGGCTATAGTTACGGCAACTCAACAAAGATGACGGAGTACATGGCGCTCGCGATCGATGCGGGCAAGAGCGATAGCAAAGTGCTGGATTTCTACGTTGGCGAGTGCATCAAGGGAGCATCGACTTTCAAAAAGACCCGCTCTTTATTGGCTCTCATCCGTGCGTCCTGTGAAACACAGGTTAAAAACAGCGCGCGAGCGATATTGATGCAAGCTGCCAATATCACTCAGAACACCTACAACTCGCTCGAGTCCGCGATGCGTTCTTTAGGTCGCACGCCAGGCCGCAAGCTCGCATTCTTCGTTTCAGATGGTTTTCTGCTCGATGCTGGACCGCGTGCCACTACGGTGCGTGACAAACTGGATCACGTGATCGATGCCGCGCAGCGTGCCGGCGTCGTGGTCTACACCATTCATGCACAGGGATTAGTCAACAGCTCGTTCCACGATCCGGGCAACAACAAACCGATGGACCCGGCTGGGCGGCTCGACATCGCATCCACGGGAGAGCTCGAAGCCAATCAAGACGCGCTCCATGCAATCGCTGCCGATACCGGCGGACGGGCACTTCGCAGTACAAACTTTTTCGATCGCTGGGTCTCGACCGTGCTTGATGAGACTTCAAACTATTACGTGCTCGCCTGGCGTCCGGAGAAAGATGAAGAGAAGGTTCAGAAGTTTCGTCACGTGAAGATCAGTGTCACCGATCATCCGGAACTGTCTGTGCGCGCGCCACGAGGATACGTGGAAGGTCCGAAGCCGGAAGCAGCGACTGCTGCTGCAACTGAGAAAAGCAAAACGCCAAAGACTCCCGATACGGAACTACGCGATGCGCTCAGCGATTTTTATCCTGCCGGTGGTTTGCCGACTCTTCTCTCACTAACTTATCTCAACACTCCCGCGAATGGCCTTGTAGTGACTTCGTCCATGGAGATTCTCGGCAGCGGTGTCACTTATGGAAGCGACGGAAAGGCAACGATCAAACTCGCAGGCGTGGTGCTCAACGACAAGGGCAAAATCGCATCAAGTTTCAAGAATCAACTGAATATCGATCCGCCGAAGTCAGGCGCGTCTGATGCAATTTTCTACAATCATCACACGCCGCTCGCGCCCGGGATTTATCAGTTTCGCGTAGCTACGCGCGATGAGAGATCGGGCCGCGTGGGAAGTGCGATTCAGTGGATCGTGATTCCGGATTTGACGAAGAGCCAGTTGACGCTCAGCAGTGTTCTGCTTGGCGGTCAGGTGTTGGAAGCCCATGCCGGTAGTGCACACGTGCAGTTGAGTGTAGACCACACTTTCTCGCGTTCGTCAAAACTCGGCTATTGGGTGTTTGCCTATAACGCAAAACGTGACTCTAATGGAAACCCACAGCTCGCCGTGCAAGCACAGATCTTGCGCGATGGCCAGGTGGTGCTCAGTTCGCCGCAACGCAAAATCAACAATGCTGGACCGGATGCGGCGAGGATTCCGTTCGGCGAGGAGATTGCGCTGAAGACACTCGCGCCTGGCAAGTACGATTTGAAAGTGATTGTCACGGATGGCATCGCGGGGACGAGTGCGACTCAGCAAGCTGACTTCGTAGTTCGTTAGTACAGGATTTGATCATCGTGTCTAAATGTTGTTGAGGATCGTCAACGCAGTGCCTGAAAAGATCTGCTGCTTCTCTACCTCGCCGATATCGAGCTCTTCGATGGAAGTAACCGCGCGATCGATCGAACCGAGCAGGTGCGGGTAATCGCTGCCCAAGACCATGTGGTCCGCTCCTACCATATCTCGCACCATCTTCAACGTGTGCGGACTAAAAGAAACCGTGTCGTAATAGAGCCGCTTCAAATAAACGCTCGGAAGCTTGTCGATCTTCACGCGACAATCCGCGAAGTCGCGGAACCCATTGTCCATGCGCTCCATCAAGTACGGCACAGCGCCTCCGAGATGTCCGATGATCCAACGTATCTCCGGCAGCTCTTCAAACATTCCGTCGTAACACATGCGTGCTACCGCAAGACTCGTATCGAACGGAAACCCGATGATCGGCCCAAGCACGTACTCGCGAAACGCATCTGAGTTTGCGGGCAACATCGGATGCAGAAAGATGCAAAGCTTCATCCGATTTGCTTCTTCGAAAAACGGGCGATACTCGGGAGAGGTCAAAGCTTTGCCGCCGATGTTACTCAGGAGAATCACTCCGTTTAATTTCAGGGTATCGATGGCCCGATGAAGTTCATTGAGCGCTTCGTCAGGCGCGTCCATCGGAATCGAAGCAAAGCCTTTGAACTGTTTTGGATAGCGCGCGATCAGTTCCGCGTAGGAGTCGTTGACCATCTTGGCGACTGCCGGCTGATGCTGCGTGTCAGTAAAGAAAACGTTGGGTGTTGATAGTGAGACAACCTCGACGTCGATGCCGGCCCGATCCATGTCTTCGAGACGCTTGGAGACGTCGGTCATCGCCGGGGTGACGCCAAAGAAACGCGCGCCGCGATAAGTGATGATTGTTTGGCCACTGGAGCTAGTGCCGAATGAGAATTCCGAAGGGAGATCTCGGATCGTTTGGAAGAAAGCTTCGGTATAGAAGTGTGTGTGGAGATCGAGTTTCAGTTTTAGTCACCTACTCTGACGGATCGGATTGCAATCTAATCGTAACATTCCTTACCAAGTAGTGAATGTTATAGTGTCGAACAGTTAGGTCATTCTTCCTGATGCAAGTCAGCAGCGGCGGCGGCACCCGGCAGCTTCCAACCCACCCAACTAACCAGCGTTAATAGCAAACGATAGAGGAGGGCAGCCAGTGACTACTCAAGCAGTTGCGAGCCGAGACGAACGCGGCCAGCCAACACTCGTCAATGGCCATCGCTCAAACGTTAACAAAGATAACTGGCTCGGTTTCGTCGGCGACGTGGTGAAATTTACCGGCGAAGTGTGCTTCAAATCGATGCTGCGAATCGATGGACACTTCTCGGGAAATGTTACTTCAGAGGACGGCACGCTGATCATCAGCACTGGAGCCGAGGTTACTCAAGCCGTGATCAAGGTCGCGGTTGCGAAGATAAACGGAACTGTCGAAGGCGACATTCTCGCCAGCAAAGAACTGGTGCTCGGTCGGACTGCGAACGTCAAGGGTCACGTCACAGCGCCCGCGCTGGTTGTCGAAGAGGGCGCGCAACTGAATGGCAGTTGTCGCAGATTCAGAAACTAGTAACCTACCGAGGGCAGGTAACAACTGCGCGGCTCCTGATACTCACCCACTGTCATGAGAGTCATCGGTTTGATTACCCTCATTCCCTGTTTCAAACACCAACGAAAGAAAGCGCTCTGGCGCGTTGGCAATAAAAACGAGATCGGCTGATCGGGAGCAAGATTGCCTATGCCACGCAATAGCATGTACATGTCTTCTTCCGTTTCTGCAACGGCGTGATTCAACGCCCAGAAGTGCGGCGCTGAAGCGTAGGCGGTAACACGACCATCACGAAGAGCAACGAAGGAGGTTAGAAACGGTGGCGTGTTCTTTACTTCGTTAATGCGGTCGAAGCCGTGCGTCTTCCGGCATAACTCAGCGCAGCCTTCGTAATCTTCTTCTCTCAAAGCTCGGACCGTTGTGTCTGGAGGGATATCACCCTTCAGCTCACCCTCCATGAGCACGAGCGGCTCTTTCACCTCAAAACCGAGCGATGCATAAAGCGAAAGCGAAGCAGTATTGAATGAATCCTGAACCAGGCGAATGCCGGCGCTACCCTTGCCGCGTTCGAGAACGGCTTCCATCAGCATCCTGCCCGCGCCTTTCGCCTGCGCGCCCGGATCAACTGTAATTGGACCAACGGCGCGAATGGCATCGTATTCCCAAAGATGATTCGAACCGATTATCTCGCCATCGCGTTCGGCGACGATATTGAACACCTGTGGGCTGGCAACGAAAGCCCGTGTCAGTTCGATTCCCACTTCCGGCGTCGGGAAATCACGGCGGAAGTTGTGTTTTTCTGCGATGTTTTTAAAGGCTTCGTAGACGATCGTCCCACACCTCTCAACATCTTCCGGTCTCATCTCTCGAATTTGAATCGACATCGTTGTATACCCACTCACAAGTTTCGTTTCCAAAAATCCTGCATTGTACGGAAGAGATGAAGCGTCGCTTCCTGATCGCCGATGTCGTGCTTCCGCATCGGATAGATCATAAGATCGAACAACTTCCCCGCCTTGATGAGCGCGTTAGTAAACGCCTGCACATGCTGCGGATGCACGTTGTCGTCGTAAGAACCGTGCACAATCAATACTCGACCATGTAGTTCACCCGCGCGGTTGATCATCGACGTGCGGGCGTAGCCTTCCGGATTCTCCTGCGGTGTTCGCAGGAAAGCCTCAGACCACTTGGAGTCGTAATAACGCCAATCCGTTACTGGCGCCACGGCAATTCCCGCCGCAAACTCTTTCGATCGCGTCATCAGATTCAGCGCAGTCCAACCTCCGTGACTCCAACCCCACACGCCAACTCGATTCGGATCGACCCACGTTTGCGCTTTCAACCACTTCGTTGCATCGACTAAATCGACGGTTTCTGGTTCGCCTATCTTACCAATGACGGTGTTCTCGAGGCTTTTACTGATCGCCGTTGCCGCACGGTTGTCAACTCTGATTACAACATAACCTTCGCGAGCCAATAGTTGATCCAGGAGTAATGCGCGTTGCCAGGAGTTAGTCACTGACGGCGACGACGCACCTCCATAGATCTCCAGGATTACCGGATAGCGGCGATCACTGCGAAACCCTTTCGGCTTGAGAACCCGCGCCGGCATTTTAAACCCATCCTTTGCCGGAATGGTGATCAACTCGGGATATTGCATGTCGAAATCCGCGAGCAGTTCCATTCTTGGTTTAGTGAGCGAGAGTTGCTCTGCACCATCAGAACGATGCAACGTGAGCGAAGGAAGCGTTCGCACGTCTGAGAAAGTGTCGAGGTAAAACTGCGCGTTTGGCGACATCGAAATCCGGTGCACGCCTGAATCAGTCGAAAGACGCGTCATGCCGGATCCGTCAAACTTGATGCGGTAGAAATGACGCTCGATGGGCGAGTGCTCAAGAGATGTGAAGTAGATCCAACCATTGCTTTCGTCGATACCGGAAACAGCGCGTCTCACCCAGGGCGCGCCACCTGACGACAACAACGACCATGGTCCTTTTGTAATTTGATTCAGCAGACGACCATCCATCGTGTAGCGATAAATATGGTAATAGTCATCGCGTTCTGAGGCCCATAGGAAGTGTTGTCCGTCATTCAGAAAATATAGATCGTCGTGAATGTTGATCCAGCCGGAATTGGTTTCAGTCAGTATTCGTTTTGCTGCGCCGGTTTCACGCTCGGCGAGATAGAGACCGAGCTCGTGCTGATCGCGCGTGAGCGTTTGCACGCTCAGGCGACGGGCATCGGGTAACCACTTGGCGCGCAGGATATATTCAAAAGGACGATCGGTGATGCTTATCCACGTTGTAGGTTTGCCGCCAAGCTCAGCGATACCGACACGGACACGCGGATTCGGCATACCGGCCTTTGGATAGCGTTGTGTGATGACGCGCGTTGTCTCGGGCTGAAAGTCGACGAAGGTGCTGACCGGCACAGCGGATTCATCCGTTTGCAGGTAAGCAAGCGCTTTTGAGTCGGGCGACCACCAGAAACCAATGTCGCGCCGGCCAAAGATCTCTTCCCAGTAGAGCCACGATAAAGTGCCGTTTAAGATCGTTTCAGCACCGTCGCGTGTGAGGCGAGTTTCTGCAAGTGTTTCGAGGTCGACAGCGTAGAGATCGTTTTTGCGTACGAAAGCAAGCTTATCCCCGTCAGGAGAAAACTCCGCGGATTGTTCTTCTTCGCTGGTTTTAGTGAGACGCGTGACGCGTGCTTTTGCGAGGTCGAGTAAGAAAAGATCTCCGTTGAAGATGTAGAGCGCTCGACGTCCTGACGGATCAAACGACTGCGGCCATGGGAGCACTTGCACGCTTGATGTCGCCGGCAGAAACGCATTGAGACTCGCCACCGCCGTCTTCATGTCCAACGCTGTCCGGCGCGCGCCCGTCTGCGGATCAAGTACCTCGAACGCACGTTGAGACGCGGGCAACCGACCGTCGTAGAGCATAAGCTTGCCGTCAGCAAGCCATTGAGACGACGGCACACTCGCCACCCGCCGCCCTTCATCACTAAAGATCCATTCCAGCGTCAGACCGGCTTTGGCCGGTGCTTGAGCACTGGTTGGTGGCGTTAAGAGTGTGAGAACGAGGATAAGGAAGAGTATTCGTGTAAGCATAGTTGAAGACGGCGTTGGAAGATTTTAGCCAGAGAAGTAAACTCGAGCTTACTTATAGGAGAACACGAAAACCAGCCTGACGGAAGTGGTTGTCGGCAGTTAATGCATCGGTGAGTTGGTGATCGTTCATAACGATGAACGACATGCAATCGATCAGCCCCCACTCCTTGTCAACTCTGTCGCGGTATATCTCGAGAGCTCGTCGATATAGCTCGTCCGAAGCAGGAACTATTTCGACTCTTGGATCGTTTTCCAGCGCAGTGAGTAACCTTACCGCGGCTTCCCTATAACGCACCTTCGCTAAGGCATTTCCGATTTCGAGCAGAATGCCACGCGTAGTGACGAAATATGTTGCTGACGATTTTAATTCCGCGGCAAGTTGTACTGCCCGCTTATGATTTTGGTCTGTCAGCGCCGACAGCGCGACAGCATACGACGTGTCGAGAAACACCTTATTCATCAAGGGTTCCGTTCTCGCCATACAAATATTCGTCAAGACGAGAGGACCAGTCGTGAGGTCCCTCAAGATTCAGCGATTGCGCGACTTCTAGAAAAGACTCAGATTTTTGTGCCGAGGGAGAGGCTGCTTCAATAGTGATGCGCACGCGCGTGTTTGGCTCCAACTCGATGGGCCGGTCCGGCCGAAACACACTTCCATCGAAAGTGGCATCTAAAGTTTGACTCATTCAACACCTCCGAAACTGAGGACACTCGATTCTAGCTTTCACTGCTAACCAAGTCGAGTCTACTCGACCACCGTGTAACTTACTTCCACCGCTTCCCGTGTCTGATCACGACATCCACGTCCTGTAACAAACTTATATGCCGCAACACATCGCCACGCACCGCGATGATGTCGGCGTACTTGCCCTCACTCACTGTTCCAACTTGATCCGAGACGCGCATGGCGACTGAGGGCCAGTACGTTGCGGCGCGGATGGCGACCATCGGATCGATGCCGAAACCGTTGACCCAAGCGTCGAGCTCGCGCCAGGTGGTTTGACTGTGGAAGTTCATCGGAATGCCACTGTCCGTGCCGATCAAAAGGACAACGCCCGATTCGGATAACTGTTGAATCTTCCGCGCTAAGGTGGGGCGGCGCAGAGGAGTGATCTGGTAGTAACCGAGTTGGCCCGGTTTCTTCAAAGAGCCCTTAATGTCGTCGATAATCGACTGCGGCAGTCCAACTTGCCACGACGGATCGTCGAGTTGCTCCGGATTGTCGCGCACGTATTCGTAGTTCAAAAGTCCCTGCACCGTCGGCGTCCAGAACAATGGACCAAGACTCATCTTTGCCGTTCTTTCACGAATCATCGCGATGACTTCGGACGGATACTCCGGCGCCGTTGCAAGGCCAGTGTGTTCAAAACAGTCAACACCAACTTGCAGCCCGCGACGAATCTCTTCCGGACGATGCGAATGAGCAACGACCGGCAGTTTGCGTTTGTGTGCTTCGTCAACAACGGCCTGCACTTCCTCCATCGTCATCTGATCCTGATCGATCAACTTGATGACATCTACTCCCGCGTCAGCAAGCGTGCGCACCTTCGCACGCGCATCCTCAACACCTTTTACTCCCCAACGAACATAGTCAGTGCCGGGATATGGTTCGTGTTGAATAAAGGGACCGGAGACGTAAAGTGTCGGCCCGGGTATCTCGCCTTTCCGAATGCGATCCCGCACAGCAATGCTGGCTTTAAGCGGCGCGCCGAGATCGCGCGCGCTCGTCACGCCCGCCATGAGTAACTGGCGCGCCGACGCCGGCATGATCACCGACTCCATCATCGGCGGATAAGTCTTGTCCCAATGAGCATAGTCGCTATGGCCATTGATCATCAGGTGAACGTGCATGTCCCAAAGACCCGGCAACACGCTCATGCCTTCAGTAGAAATCACTTCCGCACCGGGCGGAATGGCGAGCGTTCCGACTTGGCCCACCGCCTTGATACGTTCGCCTTCGATGATGACTACGCTGTTGCGAATCGGCGTGCTGCCATAGCCGTCGATTAGCGTTCCGCCAACAAGGGCTTTGAGGTTTCGGGTTTGGCCGAAGCTGGATGGAATGAGCAGGCAACAGGCGAGGAGCAGTAGAGCGGGCCGCGGATTAACACGGATTGCGCGGATCGAAGAGAAGCTCATATCGAGTTGCGGTAACTCCCTTTCTTGAAATCAGAGCGTAGGCGGTTTAGCGACTGTGAGTATCGCGTTTTTCCACTACGAGCAATTCGGTTGTGCGATCCGTCACCGTTGGCACCGGTTCAAAATGGCCTTCAGACAATAGCTCTTTGGTTGAATCGCCTGCGGGCGAGAGGTTTTGCTGCAACGGACGCTTTGACGCCTCCTCACCCACCTCTTTCGCCTTGGCGAACAGAACAACGGAAGTGAGACCGCAGGCGATCATGATAACGAAACCGATTACCGCAAGCCCTGCCACAACGTTACCCTGCGTCATCATTAACTTGTACCCAACGCTGTACAGCAAAAAGCTCAGCACGCCGAGACCAAATACGGTCAAGGCGACAACTCCCAACTTCTCCAATCGTTCCTTCCGCGCTTGCAGGCTTCTGTCTACTTTCGCGGGAAGTTGCTCGAAAAGTGATAGTGCGATTTTTTCCAGACCCAGCCCGCACGCGCGACAAAATTTCTGATCGGACGCAGTCTTTGTTCCACAGTTTGGGCAATACATCATTAACCTAACCTATCGCGAAAAGCGGCGCACGATCAGTGCGATCGGCAAACCAACGCAAAACATAATCGTGAGTATGCCGATGATGAAGTTGGAAAGAGTCATCGGACGTTGCACAGCGGACGAGAGCGGCACGACCACGAAGGTCATGAACAGGTAAACCGCAATCCCGTACAGCAGGCCGAAGTTAACCGGACGTTCGATAAGAAACCGCAACTTTCGACTGGCGAAATAGAAGACTACCGTCGCCACAGTCGCGATTAAAAAGTGAAGCGCGAGACCAAGAATCGCTGTTTTAGCACCGCCGCTGAATGCAGCGGAGCCGATTAGTCCACTCGCGACAAAGTGCAACACGCGAACCGGACTCACCCCAGCCCGCAACCACGCGGTCAGAAACGCTGCACAAATATCGAGAGTTCCAGCGATCAGCCCGCCCCAGAAAATTGGCTGAAAGTTCATGCAAGGTCCTGTCGATCCAATGACTATGCTACAGCCGGTCTCGTTTCATCTTTATACAACGCGGCGCCCGCCATAGTTGCAACTATTGACGTCACCAGGTGGATGGCGCCGACCTTCAACCACAGCGCATTGGAAAAGAATCCCAGCGGAATAAACTGTGCTGGTCCGGTGAGTGAGAATGCAATCCATCCGGCGATTCCCGCCAGCACGGCGGTCTTTGGTCCAGCTCCGAAGAGACTGCGCATCGTGACGTAGAACAACATCGAGATAAACGCACGACCAAGCTCAAACACCGCAAAGTAAGCCATACTGGTGCTGTGCGGTTCAGGCTCGGCGGCTCTCAAGCCGGCGTAGACTGCTCTCCAATCGGCTCTGGCGATTGTTTCGTGAACCAAACCATCAGTGACGAACATGATGATCGCTGCGATTAAGGTGCCTACGATGAGCCGACCCCAATTGATCTTTGCCATGGTCTGCCTCCTTCAACTGTAGTTACAGCAATGCTTTGAATTCATCAACTGTCAAGCCCGCTTCACGAATGATAGCTCTGAGCGTTCCCTTAGCTACCTCTTTGTGATCTGGAACAGTAATGCGACGATGAGGATAAGAGTTCTGTCTGAGAATGATGTGACTGCCGCGTTGTCGATCTTGTTCGTACCCGATCCGCGTCAAGGCTCTGACTACTTCCCTGCCAGAAACGCGAGGAAGAACACTCACGCGTCAACCTCGACTAACTCTTCGGTGATGGGAGGTGGCACGGCGTCGTTATGCATGCTCAAACTCTCAAGGTAGAGCGCAATTGCCTCTTTGATATTTTCTGTTGCTTCCGTTCTAGTTCGGCCTTGAGAAATACATCCAGGAAGAGAAGGGACCTCAGCCACAAAAACCCCATCTTCATCTTGCTCGATTAAGACACGATATTTCATGCGCGATCTCCGCCAGGTCCTATGTTAGCTTGGCACCGAGGTTTCATAGTATAGCTCTCTTCGGCTCATTCAAGCACACGTTTCAAGGAGCTTAGCGGGCCTGCACTATTACATCAACCCACGCAGTTGGTGGTGGCGACGATCTGGTCGCATTCGAGTTGATCTAGGAATTGCTTAACAACAAATAGATCGGGCCAGGAAGTCATCTCCTGTAACTACGTCGTCGCGGATTGAAAGCGCTCAGCCGATCTGGCCCGAGCCTTGGCTGCCTCAACTTCACGATCGCGAGGAGGGGCGTTCGTAACGAGCGAGTCAAGCAGCTCTCGTGCTGCCTGTGCGACCTGATCTACGGCGCGATTGAAAGCCGCTTCATTCGACTTTGAAGGCTTGGTGAAGCCGCTGAGTTTGCGAACAAATTGCACCGACGACGCGCGAATCTCTTCCTCTGTTGCCGGAGGCTTGAAGTTATGAAGGGTCTTGATATTTCGACACATGCTGCTTTGTTGCCACCTCGTTTTTAAAAGTTTGCGCTCACCGGGAGAAGCAAGGGTTAGGCTTCTTTCTTTTCATCTGTTCCTAAACGAGACTCTATTGCACCGAGCACCCCGAGAACAATGACGGTTAACAGGGTGCCAATTATGGCGACTCCGATAGCTCCCAAAGCGACCGCGATTCCGATCGCGGCAGTCATCCAGAGACCGGCTGCGGTCGTCAATCCTCTAATCTCGCGCTCTTCACTCAATTTGAGTATCGAACCGGCCCCAATAAAACCGATGCCTGTGACAATACCTTGAATCACTCGCGATAGAGCATCGTGAGCCATTCCGATTGCGGCACAAGCCAGCACTACCACCGCCGTCCCGAGACTAACGAGTATGTGAGTACGCAGACCCGCAGGCTTTCCTGCCTTTTCACGCTGCACGCCTATGACTGCACCGAGCAGCGTGGCGATGATAACGCGAATCAGCACTATTTCCAGGTGCCTGCCATCAGGTAATCCCGAAGTCAGTTCTTGCCACAAAAGTTCCCACATTTCAATCCCTCAATCTGTCAAACCGAAGAAGCCCGGATCCATCAAGAACCAGTTGAGCAATCCGGCCAGTATTCCGATCGCAAACACCGCCATCACGATCATTTTTTCTTTCGTCGTATTTGGTGTTCCTCCGAGCGACGGAAACAATAAAAGAAAGATGCCGCCGACTCCGAGAAGTGGAGCAAACGCAGCCATCTTCAGGTAGTAAACGCCGTCTACACGCAACTTATACCAACCGTAGTAAATCATCCCGATGGAGCCCAGAATCAGTAAAACGGCCAATAACCGCTGTTTGACGTAGTGCATCAGTCCTCCACTATTACAGACAAATGAGTCGCAAGTTTACGCAGAGTTTGCGGAGAAGTTTACAAGCAGGGATACAGTTTCTTCACACATGCGCGCCGGGCTAAATCTCTCTGTGACTCTTTTACGATTCTCTGCTCCGATTCTCGCGCACAGGCTCGGATCGTTGGCCATTTGCAAAATTATTTGGGCCAGCGCTTCAACGTCTCCGGGCGGCGCCAGGAGTTGAACGCCTGAAGGACCCACCACTTCTCTGATGCCCTCGATGTCTGTCCCCGCAACAGCCAACCCTGCGGCCATACATTCCAACACGCCATTCGGACAACCTTCGGAACGCGAACTGAATACACCAATGTCAGCGGCACTCAACAATCCCGCAACATCATCAACGTGACCGGCAAAACGAACGTTGTGCTCGATCCCCAACTCGCGAGAAAGCGCGACAAGAGATTCATGAGCACCATCATGTCTGCCTGCTAAAACGAGTATCGCATCATGGGCAGCTACTACCTTTTGCCAGCCCCTCAAGAGTGTCGCGTGGTCCTTGTTGGTGTGCAGATTTGCCACCATGCAGGCGACAAAGCTCGCATCGTCGATCTCGAGACGTTTGCGCCAGGCATGTCGATCCAGTTTCGGAGTTGATGCTTCGGTTCCGTTGTGAATGACTTTCACCCTGGAAGCCGGCACGCTGAGTTTATCGATCAAATACCGGGCGCCCGCGTTCGAGTTGGCGACGAAGTGCGGCGTTCGCGTCACGGCCAAACGTTTCAATCTCCCTGTCACAGGAAGTAATCCTTCGTCTCTCTGGTTCCAAACACAAACGCGCGCGCCGGTCCACTTCCACACCAAACCACAAGCGATGTTCGGGACGCGGGTATAAGGAAGCAGAACATCCGGACGCGCACAGCGCAGGGCCCAGGTAAACTTCAAGACACTGCCGAGACGTGTCAACGGTCCTGCTTTAAATGGAGAAGGAACCACTCTCCAACGGATGCCATGCTGCTCACAAATATTCTTCACTGGACCAGACTTATCGAATCCCCAAACTTCAACTGTCGCCTGCTCGTGCTCAGCCAGGTACCGCGCGAGTATCATCGCCTGACGCTCAGCACCGCCAAGCTCAAGATTCACCAGCACAAAAATTACGCGCTTACCTTTGAGAGCGGAGGGCGTTTTCGTACCGCTCGGCGCCTGGTCCAGGGTAGCGCTGCGTGGCGTGGCCATCGGGCTCAATGTTTTGTTAGGGACGTTTTCCTGTGATTGGAACAACTGCTGGTAGAGATTGCGGGAGGACCTCAGGATTCTCGAGAGTTCGCTTGCCGCCTGGCGCAGGAGCCTGCTGGCTCGTTGGGATCACCGGAGTTTCATTCTCTAACTCTTGTTCCTCTTCATTCGGATCCGGAAGCGGTTGTCCTCTGGGAACAATCCATAGCGCCAGGAGGTTCGGTTGAAAGTCGGTCGCTTGTGTAGACAACGTGACGAAACGATCATCACCAATGTTGTGCTTTTTAGCGAGCTCGACGCGCCACTTCTCCACCAGCTTTGTTAAATCGACTTCTTCAGGCTCCTCTGTGGGAGCAGGTTCCGGTTCGCTGGCAACCGGAGCTTCGCTATCCTCTATTTGTTCTTCCGGCATCGGCTGGGCCAGACGAACGACGAGAAAAACGCGAACCGACTTTTGCTCGCGCAATATCTCAGTCAGCCGCGTTAATAGCGCGATCTGGTTTCGTTCGGTAGCCAGGTGGGAAGCATAGAAGTCGTCAATCTTAATTGTTTTGACTGGAGGTAATTCTGGTCCAGCTTCAGGGACCGGAGCCGGCGCGTCTTTGGGCACGACCCAGAGCTGCACTCTTGTTTCTTTCCGCCGCCCTCCAAACATGGTCTTGAACCGGCTGGCATCGAGGTTGAATTTCTTCAAAGCATCGATTTCGTTCTGGGCTACTCGTCGCCATGCACCAGGTGCGGCATCTTCGCCGTTGTAAGTCACGACATATCCAATACTGTCTTTCTGCTGCTGAAGGATTTCGGCGAATGAAGCTAGAGTTGTTTTTGCGATACCCGGCCCCATCCCTTCGACGTCTTCACCTTCGTTATAAACGCCAAAGTCGTCCGGCATTTCCTCATCAGAAAAGAGTCCTTTGAAAGTATCAATGTTGGTTTCATACTTTTCGGGTTCGGGTGGTCGTGCGCCTTTAGGAACTATCCACAGTTCAAATTTAGGCTGGTGTAGATCGTTATTCCTCCCACCGTAGATCGTCCCAATTCGATTGGGTTGCAAGCCGCGCGTGTGAACAAGGTAATACTTTATGTTTTCCAGATTAACCGTTGCGCTAGCCTCCGGCCCGTACGCAACGATGTAAGCTTTCGAACGTGGAGTGTTTTGGACCTGTATCGTGAGATTGTCCAGTCTCGCTGTCAGGTCGCAATGACCCACACTACCAAACTCATCAAATTTCAGTGCACCGGCTCGGACCGGCTTTTGGGCAGACACCTGTACCCAGTTGCCACCACTCAAAATCAGGCAAGCGGCGAAAGAAATCCCTAAAATGGCTGCGACTCCTCGCATGATTGCAGGCACTTACAGTCTGTCGGCTTGAGCGCTGAGGAATTCTAGCCGTTGCGACGGTCCAATATCCAGAAAATTTTCTTGTAACTTTTGCTGAACCCACGTGTTTTAGGAGATGTAACGCAGCTTATGGCGAGCGAAGATGAAGAGTTCACCATGCTGTTTCAGGATTTCTACCCGAGCCTATGTCGCTTTCTGGAGTGTTTGTTGGGAGGCCGCGCCGCGCTGGCGCAAGATCTGGCACAGGAAAGTTTCCTGCAACTACATCGGACGGCGTGGGGAACTCTGCCGGTAGCTGAAGCGCGCTTTTGGCTCTATCGCGTTGCGCGCAACATGGCGATCAACGAGTTTCGCAAATCAAACACGCGTCACCGGCTTTTCGATCGCGTGGTGGAAGCAATGAGGCCGCGAGCACGCAATCCGGAGCAGGAATTCGAAACTCAGGAACGGAAAACACTGGTGCTGGAAATGCTACAGACTTTGCCCGAAGACCAGCGCGCGGCGTTGTTGCTGAGAGAGCAGGAACAGTTGAGCTACAAAGAGATCGGACAGGTGCTGAAAGTTTCGGAAAGCAAAGTGAAAGTTGACATCTTCCGTGCGCGTGCGTCGCTGCGCGAGCGTTGGCTAAGAGTGCCTCCATACCGAGAAGATCTCTCCCGCAAAGGCGCAAAGGCGCAAAGAAAGCCCTTAGGAACGCGGTAGCGCTTTGCGCCTTTGCGGGAGAAATAAAGCTTGAGCTCTGAACGTGAGCAGAAGATTATGAGTTGTAATTTTACTGAAAAGATTTCTTCGTTGATCGACGGCGAGCTTGCACCTGCGGAAGCGCGCGAGGTTGAGCGCCACTTCCTGAACTGCGGCGAGTGTGAACAACTGCGAGCCGACTTTCTCAACTTACGTACCCAGATCGCGAGCTTCGAAACTTCGCTCCATCCTGCGGTTCAGAATCGTGCACTGAAAAAGATCCTGGCGCGCGAACCTCGTGTTCCTGCGCTGCAATGGGCTTTCGGCACACAGGCCATTGCTTTCGCAACGCTTCTCATAGTTGGGGCAATCATCGGACTAATCATTTATCAGAACACCCGCGCGCCCGAGTCAGAACACACGGCTGTGGTCCAAACTCCATCGCCCGTGCCGTCAGCCTCAGTTGAAAAAACCAGGCAGCCAGCACCCGAAGCGTCACCGGAACCAACACCCGGAACCGAACAACCAAACAAAGCTGAAAAAGAAACGCAGAGCCCGCGCCGTGCTCCAGTGAAGCGGCCACTCGTGCGTGAGCCAAAACCGGGCGAGCAGTTTGCCGGCATTCCAGAGCGTGTGCGCTCCGCTGATGCAGAAACACTGACGGCAATGCACTTCGAGAAATCCGAGACGTTGTTGCGCGCTTTCAGAAACGTACGCTTAAACGAACCGGAAACCGCTGCGGACGTCGGTTATGAACGCAAACGCGCGCAACAACTCGTTTTCCAAAACATGATGTTACGACGTGAAGCTGATGCCGCGGGCGACGTGCAAATTTCTTCGCTGCTCGAGAGTTTGGAACCAATACTGATCGACATTGCGAACCTTCCGGACAAACCGGATCCAGACGCTGTTCGCGTCATTCGTGAACGCGTCGAACGCAAAAACATCGTCGGGCTGTTGCAGGTGAATTCCACTGCGCTGGCTCGTGCTCTCGATTAACAAATGATTCACCTCAGAGGCACAGGGAACATGAGAAGCACTGTGCGTTTTTGATCACCGCTCGATCTTCTGCGCTCGCTCTCGGGTTCTCTGTGCCTGTGCGGTGAACCGAATAGTTAAAGCAATTCCATTGATTGAAGGACAAACGATCATCATGAAGCATTTAGTTACTTATCGCCCCCACATTAGATTCGGATTCGCGCTGTTGGCTGTGGCCATCGTCGCAACCACTTTCGGTGTCTTTACCCAACGCACTTACGGCTCCGATCAGGATATCGCGAAGCTGAAGAGCTTTGTGCAGACCAAGGGGAACACGGCGTCGATGCAAATGTTCCGCGAGGGCCGCGACTTTATCGAAGCGCAAAACTGGCAAAGGGCCGCCGAAAAATTCAACGACTTCATCAAGGCTTATCCTAAGGACAAAGATCTCGACGCCGCACTCTACTGGTACGGCTACGCGTTGCAGAAACAGGACCGGAAGGAAGAGGCTGCGGTTCCACTCGTCACATTGATCACGAGGTTTCCAAACTCGAGCTGGCGCCGTGAAGCTGACGCGTTGCTCGTCGTGCTCGGACGTAAGGACGACGTTGACAAGGCTCTTCAACGCGACAATTGCGAGATCAAGATGCTCGCACTGCAAAGTCTCTTCCAGGCAGATCAGGAGAAAGCCATCGGCATCGCTTCCGAAGCACTCAGGACCAACGCGGGACAATGCCAAAACTTTCAGGCAGCAGCAGTGTCGCTGCTCGGCTCACATGGCGGCGCGCGAGCAGTTCCAATTCTGCTCGATATCGCGCGCAGCAATCCGGATCAAAAACTTCGCCTGACCGCGATCAAGCGTTTAGGCGATCAACCTACTGAGCAGGTTACCGACGAACTGATCAAGATCTACGACGCCGATAGGACAAAGGAGATTCGTGGCCAGATCCTGCGCGCGCTCGTCGAGAGCCGCAGTCAACGGGGCAGCGCGAAAGTGATGGAAATCGCACGCGCGGGCGACGATCTCTCCGCCAGGCAAGTCGCAATTCGTTTTATCGGACACATGAAAGATGCGGCCTCGCTCGATGAGTTGATCAGGATTTACGACGCGGACAAAACAAAAGAAATTCGCGCGCAGGTACTACGAGCACTTGCCGAACGCGACGACGCACGAGCGCGCACCAAGCTGTTTGATATCGCGCGGCAAGGAGATACACCGGAGTTACGAATGGACGCAATTCGGCGCCTCTCCGATCATGGCCGCATAACGATGGACGATCTCCTCCAGCTCTACACCACTGAAACAAACCCACAGATCAAACAGGGATTGTTGCGGGCTTTTGCCGACAGCAGTGATCCCCGTGCACAGGACAAGCTCTTCGAAATCGCTCGTGGAAACGATCCAATCGAACTTCGTAGCGTTGCAGTCCGGCGGCTGGGCGAAAAAGACGACGAGCCGACCGTCAATAAACTGATTGCGATGTACGACTCTGAACAAAACATGCAGATCAGGATGCTGCTGCTCCGAGCGTTTGGCGACTCGAAACAGAAGGGCGCCGTGCGTAAGTTGATGACCATCGCCCGCAGCGATCAGACAGTGGAACTGCGCAAAGCGGCTGTCAGGTACCTGGGCGACAGCAAGGATCCTGAAGCGCTGAAGTTTCTTGAAGAACTTTTGAAGTAAAAAATACCGGTCCTATCGGACCCATTTAATCCTGGAGGCAATCATGCGTCATTCAATGATGGTCCTATGTCTTGCTATCGCCGGAATCGCTTGTGCCGGGGGAAACCACGCTATCGAAAGCGCCGCTGCGGCCGCGACCACTGACGGTCCACAGACCCAATCCAGCGCTACGACCATTCAAAGTTTCACCGCCGTCGAAGGCGCGGACCTGATGGCTAAACTCGAAGCAGCGCAGGCACGAGCACGCACACGTCAAGCGCCCTACTGGTCGGCCTACACGTTCGACGTGCGCCCTGGAATCGCTGTCGATCCGGGTATCGGCGAGTTTCACGGCTCGATGAACACGATCGGCGATACGGCAATCTTCATCGGCACAACCGCGGGCGGGATGACTGTTGAAACACGTAACCTCGCAATCTTTCTACTGCGCGATCCGGCGAGTAACCAGATCACACGGATGGAGGTTTACAATCTCGAACGAAAACGCGAGTACAGTGGCTACCCCGTTTACTGGCTGGGCCGCGCAAACAACGAAGAAAGCCTTAACTACCTGCGGGCGATCGCCGCAGCAACACCGCTCGACAGGCTGAGCGAACGCGCAGTCCTGGGGATAGCGCTGCACGACGATGCGCGAGTCGGCGGCATGCTGAAAAATTTTGTTACCAGTTCACCAAACCAACACATTCGCTCTTCGTCTGTTTACTGGCTAGGTCAGGTTGGCGGCGAACAGGTGTTTTTGGCCTCGCTTGTGCGCAATGATGCCGAAGATAAAAAGATGCGACGTGCCGCAGCTCATGCAATTGGGCAAAGCCGCGATCGCGGTACGATGACAACGCTGCAAGGACTCTATGAAAGCGTGAAGGACGTTGAAGTCCGTCGCAGTGTAATTTCAGCAGCGGGCAAGAGTGTCGATGAGCAGCCGGCGTTCACGTTTCTTCTCGGTGTGGCGAAGAACGATGCCGACGTGGAGTCTCGACGGACCGCGGTGCGCCAGCTCGGACGCTTTCAACGCGATGACGCCGCGGAAGAGTTGATGAAGATTTATACAAACGAGGCGAACGTCGAGGTGAAACGCGCCGCGTTGCGTGCGCTCGGCGAAACGAAAAATCCGCGCGCGCAAGCACGTCTGCTCGAAATAGCACGCACCGACACCAACTCAGAGTTGCGCAAGACGGCGATTCGCGTGCTTAGCGAACGCGGTGAGGCCGCGGTTGATGATCTGCTGAAGCTGTTTGATTCCGAGCAAGCGCCGGAGGTCAAGCGCTCAGTGCTGCAAGCCCTCTCAGATATCAAGAGCACGCGCGTTGAAGACAAATTGTTTGACGTAGCGCGCAGTAGCGATGCTGTCGAGGTGCGGCGCCAGGCGATTCGTCTTCTCGGCGAGCGTGCCAGCAAACGCAGCTTTGAATTCTTGAGTGCAACTGCGCAGAGTACTGACGGGAATGCTGAGGTGCAGGTTCAGGCAGTGAAAGCGATCAGCGAACGACGTTCGGAAGAGTCAGTGCCGATCCTGATCAAGATCGCGAAAACGCATCCGAATCAACTCGTGCGGAAACACGCGATACGTGCGTTGGGTGAATCAGGGGATCCGAGGGCTGTCGAGTTCTTCCGGGAAGTGTTAACGAAGTAGGCCGACGTACGGCCACGAAGAAGCACAAGAAGCACAAATGCAACTTTTGTGCTTTTTGTGCTTGCTTCTTTGTGTGTGGTATCAGGATTTCACTAGCTCGAAGTCGATCCACTGCACGACAGGCACTGCTTTCTTTTTCTTTGCGTTTTTGTCGGTAATCACTACCTGCAAGTAATAATTGCCGGGCTCGAGATCACGACTCAGTTGTATCCCACCGTTCACAAACAAACGATTCGGATCCGGTTGATTTGCAGTTTGAATCGGTAAATCAGCACCTGAATAAATATTCTTGCCGTCGCGAAAGAGCCGCGTTTGCATCACGGGATTTACAAACTGCGACGCGTTGTAAATCACGTAAGCAAAGTAAAGATCGGAGTTTTGCTCAAAACGTCTGGTGCCGGGATTCGCCATTGTTTCGCTCGCATCACGTGCCACCGTTCCCAAAACAATTCCGGAGACAGCCAGCTTCTTTTTGTTCAAATCAGGAATGGCCACGAACTGTCCCGCGGATCCGATCTTCGAAGAGGACCGGTCTCGTATGGCAACGCGCACCTGATAATCACCGGGCCGCTTCACCGGCAAGTCGATACTAAATCCCATTCCATTCCGGGCCACTTGCGCGTATTCGCTGTCTGAAAATCTAATTGTCGCACCACGTCTGAGTTGCTCGACCACAGCGCCGTTGTTTCCAAAGATGATGCTCTGAAACTCAATGGAGGCCTGTTGCTGGTCGTTAACGCGCGTGAACGCCAGATCTTTAGGATCGATGTAGACGAACGATCTGACAACCGAGCCGGCGGTTTTGTCGTTGGCAAAAAACGACGTCAAGTCGATTTCAATATCCTGTGCTGCAAAAGGCGAGGCCAGCGCGAGGCTGGTCATGTCGCGCGGTGTTAGCCGGGCACGGTTTGCTTCTTCCTCGCTGACTCCGAAGAAGCCGTAGCGCGTTCGCACTTGCATTCCGGAGCGCTTCACTTTGGCTTTTATGTGATGGAAGCGTCTGTTGAATGTTTCTTCTGTCGGACGATAACCGATGAGGTAATAGCCACTCTGATCTTCAAGGATGCGATTGAATCCGAAGCTGTTTGAGTTACGAATCTGAAAGCCGCCGGTTTGTTTGGCGATGATCTCGCCGCCTTCACGCCGGGTCGAGAGTAGCCTCGAGCGAGAATAGATCAGCTGCTGCAATTGTGGACCAGTGCCGGAAAAAGAATCAGCTGCGGTGAGTCCGGTGGTCTGCAAACCCTGCGTATCCACTGAATAGATTACGACCGAGGAGCGAATCGCCTTTTCTGCGAGTTTCTGAAGAAAGTGGGCATAGTTGATTGAATCCCGAGGAAGGCCCGACTGCTGCCCGTCAACGATGCCTGCATCGCTCAGGCGTTCTGGACGCGCGCTCGTCTGATCGTCATTCATTCCTCCCTCTAGAAGGTTTCGACCGATAATAATCTCGTCCTGCGATTCCCTTGGCAGGCTATCCGACAAGAACACAAGCGATTTACGACCGGGCAAGTAGCCCATTGCATCGAGGATAAAACGCAGAGAGCGGAGGGTGTAGTAGATCGATCGTTGCCCACACGCACTTGATCCGAACGAGATTCCGCCAACGGGCTGCAAGACACTGACACCGACTCGATTACAAATATTCCACCGTAGTTGGTCCACCGCTCGGGTTAGGAGACGTTTGTCGCTGGTGAACTGTTGCAAGGCTCCCATTTCTCCGCCGGTGCGAATGATGGCTATTAAATCGTTTGGCTGTAACTGCTCCGCGACAAACTTGCGCAACTGCCGCCTTACCTGGCTCATACTTTCAGCCGACAACCCGAGGTCGTCGACTACAAACGCCATGATGCGACGCGCCTCGTTTGGTTTCACAGGGGCATACGGGACCTCATCGACATTGTTTTTCGCGTCTTTACGTGGCTGGGTGGGCTGCGAAGTCGAGTTCGCGGTATTCGAGATGTAGGCAAAACTCGTAATCGCCTGCTTGCGTCCGTCCTCGTAAATCTCGAAGTCGTCGGCGGTCAAATTCGCTACCGGTTTTCCGTCTTTAGTTACGACAGCATCAACCTGCACCAGGTTCGTAGTGATTTTGACGACGTCGTCCTGGTCGTCCGGTTTGTTTTGCGCGAGGGATGGCAGAAAAATACAGAGCGAGAGTAGCAATGGGAGGAATGTTTTGGCTTTCATCGGGGTAGTCTCCTGGAACGAATACCGCGTAGGGAGAGAGTTTTGGTGCGGCGTTGTACTCGTGGCGCTTTGGCCTATCGCGCGTAGAGTGTAAATCACAAAGTACTAAGCACAAAGGACAAACGCCCTTCGGTAGTTGCCTAATTCAGGAGTTTTTCTGCGGCCCTCTGCGTATCTCGGCGTTCTCTGCGGTAAAGGCTATTTCAACGCAGAGGCCGCAGAGGTACGCAGAGGGCCGCAGAGAAAAAACTCAAACTTAGGCCACTGCCGCACTCCAGGTTCAGGTGTGAAACTTCGAAGGCACATTCGCACGTCCCCACTTCAGCACGCGACTCATCCAGACAAGCTCGTCGAGAAAATCTTTCGCTCGTTTCTCGAAAGCGCTATCAAGCAGTTTGCCCTCGTCGTCAAAGGTCTTTTGCACAGTCGGGAAATTTAGATCGGTGAAGGTAACTGCTAATCCCAACTCACGGACCATCGGCACCATCGCTTCGATGACGCGAGTGCCGCCCCATGGCCCAGCCGACACACCGACGAACGCGACGCTCTTGTGCACGTATTCTCGTAACAGAAGATCTAACACGGCCTTTAGCGAACCGGGATAGCCATGATTGTACTCAGGGGAGACGATCACCAAACCATCGGCTTCGATGATGGCATCGCGCCATTCGGGGAAGCGATCTTTTATTTCCTGGCCATAGTCGTCGTGAGGTAGAGCAAAATCAGCAGCGTCGAAGAGACGCGTGCGGATCTCCGCGCGCTTCTCCATTTCGCTCACGAGCCACTTCGCAGCGAAGCCGCTTTTTCTGAGCTTTCGATTAGTGCCAAGCAGCACCGGAATATTCAATTGGTCCATATCAGCCTCAAAGTTCACTTAGCCACAAAAAGGCACCAAAGGCACATAATCAGTAATGGGTTGTTCTTTTGTGCTTTTTGTGCCCCTTTGTGGCTATTTCATGGTCATTATTGCGGCCCAGGTTTCGATGCCGTCCCATAGGTTTTGTATGCGAATGTTTTCATTCTCCGCGTGTTGGTTGTTGTCGTAGTTCGCGATCGGAACTGAGATCGTGACCGTTTTGAGTCTCTCGGTGATGATCGATAGCGGCAGACTGCCACCCGACGTGGGCAACAACACAATCTTGCCTGAAGAAGTTGATTGCACCGCGTCGATAACCGACTTCGAGATCGGCAGATCCATCCTCGTGCGCTCGGCGTTGTAACCACCAGCTCGAACGTTGACTCGAGCGAGCAGCGGATACTGATTACGCTCCGCATCGGTCGGTTCGCGCTCGGTAACGTAATAACCTTGCTTGCGGATGTGCTCGATTAGGCGCTGCGTCTGTCGCTGGTGATCGTTTCCTTTAACGAGACGCAGATCCAGCACCGCAGTGGCCTTAGTCGGGATAACATTACGCGCCAGCTCACCAACATCACCACTGGCGAAGCCGTTGATATTCAACGAAGGAAGGTTGATCAACTCGAGTAGAACTTTTCCACCACCTTCGGTCCGCTTGAGCCCCAATTGCTTCTTCAACTCTTCGTCGTATTGCGGCGCGTCAGCAATCGCGCGGCGCTCTGCCTCGCCCAAAGGCTCAACGTCCGAGTACCAACCCTCGATGGTCACTCGTCCATCATCGTCTTTCATTGACGCCAACAAGCGTGCGAGCAGGTTCGCGGGATTGGGCGACCAGTTTCCGTAGTGACCACTGTGCAACGGACGCTTAGCCGCGTAAATCGTAACGTCCACATTCGTGTCACCACGTGCGCCAAAAACAACCTGCTTCACACCTGACTGGTGCACTGGTCCATCGCAGATGAGCCACGCATCGGCTTCGAGCAACTCTTTGTTGCGGCTGATGATCTCGCCGAGATGCGGCGAGCCGGCTTCTTCTTCGCCTTCAAAAAAGAACTTGATGTTCGATGTGAGCGGGATGCCCTTTGCTTTGAGCGCGCTGAATGCGGTGAGGATCGCCATCACACCGGCTTTATCGTCAGAAGCCGAACGCGCGTAGATGCGCCACTGCGGGTTGATGAGCGAACCGTCAGTTGGCGCAGGTATGATCTGCCCGCCGGCTTCGAGAGCGGCAGAACGAAAAGTTGGTTGCCACGGTAACGTTCCGGACCACTGCTTCGGATCTGTCGGTTGTCCATCGTAATGCGCGTAAAGCAGGATGGTCCGTTGCGCGCCGGGTGTTTTCAACTCGCCATAAACAGCCGGCGGAGTGTCTGGAGTTGAGCCTTCCAACAAACGCGGGTTCAATCCACGCTGCTTCATCATCTCGACAATCAGCGCAGCGTTCTTGCGGATATTTTCAGTGTCGGCAGCGACGTTTGGGATTGAAAGGAGAGTGGTGAACTCCTTCAGGAGGTGATGTTCGTTGGACCGGCGGTAGTCGCGAACTTTTTCCTGAGTCGTTTGAGCAAAGACCGGGAGACACAAAAAGAACAGAAGAGACAATCGACGCAGCATGGCGCGATTATCTATTCAGCCGCGGATAAACACAAATTAACGCGGATCCAAACAATCAGTCTGAATCCGCGTCTATTCGCGTTTATCCGCGGCTAATTCTTGATTATTCCGCCGTTGTCGAGCGCTGTGTAGACGTCGGCTGAGAAAAGTCCGAGCCACGGATCGGAACGCGGCGTCAGAAACAGCTTCGCGTAAACCTGGTCATTCAACTTCTCTACATCGTCGCGAACAGGATCTCGCATTAACCACGTATAGAGTTCCGTATGCATCAGGTATTCGTTGCGAACTGTATCGAGGGCCAGCAACTCCTGAAAATTCTTCAACAGGCGCGCCAGATCCTCTTCCGATAGCGTCGGATTCTGACGTTTGATCAGCGCGATGCTGTTACTGTCCAGAATTACGTCGGAGGCATGAAGCTGCGCAATCTTCTTCCACGCATCTTCGTCGGTCATCTTGCCAAGCGTTTCTGTGGCCATGGTCATAGCGCGAAGAATGCTGGTCTCAGTAATCGCTTTGGTCGCTGCCATCGGCGCAATGATTAGCGCGGCGCCGCCGTTTGGTCCTTTCCCGACTCTAAATCCCTCAGGCTTTTTACCACCACCGATTTTGTCCGTATCCATCGTCCAGGCTGCGGTAATCTGGCTGTGCCGGTTAGCGTAATACAGCCGCAACCGCAGATCTCGTTCCTGTTCGGCCGTGCTTGAAAGTGATTTGAAGAATGTCTCCGCAGTTGTCAGTCCACGCAGGAAAGCTTGTGGTCCATACAGGCCAGGAAGCGCATCGATTGGCCGTGCCTTGGAGTCGAGAATGTAATGAATACTGTTGCCGGTGAGCGTTCGCTCGAGCTTGCGCCCGTCGCCGAAGTTGACGGTAACTGTAGGCACCGGCCGCACTGACTGCCAGTGCAACACAAAACGTTCTCGCAAAACGTTCGCCACCTCAGCATTGGGATAGAGAACGGTGCGGAAGAAGCGGCTGTTGGCGCAACTAAACTCATCGGTGAGTTTACCTAACAGGCGCAACGAGAGAATCGGCTTGCCACTTTTGGCAGCGGCTTTCTTCGCACTCTCGAGATCCGTGTGCCAGTAGAGTCCGGCGAGATAGCTGTTCTTCTGTTGAGCAACGGTGTCGAGGGCGGTTGTGATCCGTACCCATTCGTGATCGAACTTGGCTGTCGGA
This sequence comes from uncultured Acidobacteriota bacterium, assembly GCA_963826255.1. Taxonomy (GTDB): domain Bacteria; phylum Acidobacteriota; class Blastocatellia; order Pyrinomonadales; family Pyrinomonadaceae; genus PSRF01. The sequence continues at coordinate 106,546 of CAWGWK010000002.1, read as the reverse complement.
GATGCCACGTGCTTCTTGATCTCGTCTGCATATTGGGCCATCAGTACCTGTAAGCCGGCCGGCCCAAGTGCGCGCAGATCTTCAATTGCGCGAGACGATTCGGCGGTGTTTTCTGAAACTGCCTTGCGGGCCAGGGCCTCAGCAGGCTCATTTGCGCGGGCGATTTGTACGGAAAGCAGGACCAGCAGGAGCAACGAAAGGAAGGAAAACTTCGAGTTCATCGGGACCTCCAGACGAATGGGATTTGTGGGAATTGCCGGGAAGAGTGACGGTTTGAGGATTCCCTAATGGCTTAGGTTGCCCGGCGAGCCATTAACAGGATTGACAGGATTTTTCAGGATGATTCACCTGCATCGTGTAAATCCTGAAAAATCCCGTCAATCCTGTCCCAATTGCTTCCGCACCTTCAGAGGCAGCTTATCGTGTACGAGCTGGTAGGCGTTCTTGAGTAGTTCTTTGAGCTCGCGAGCCGGCAGTGCATCAAGGTCCTCGAGTGCGACCCAGTGATATCGGGCCACGTATGGTGCAGGAACTATACCTTCCTGTTCAACCAGCTCAGCAAATTTCTCAGGCGTGCATTTGAACGAAAGCTTGGTGTCATACTTTGGATCAAGCCCGGCTACTGCAAACATCTTGTTACCAATAGTGAACAGCAGATCGTTTCCCCACTGCACCCGTTCAGTTACATGCGGCAGAGAAAGACAGAATTTACGAATCTGTTCGAGGTCCATATTATTTTTTCATCAACTCCAACACCGCCGACGTCATCGCCTTCACGCCTGTTCGCAACGTCGGTTCCGGCACAGGGGCGAAGAGCGCTGAATGAAGTCCCGGAAGCGCCACATTTAATTCCCTGTTCGCCTTAACTTTCGCCGGATCAGATGCGCCGAGCCAAAAGATCGTGGTCGGAATCTTCTGGTCCAAACTGAAGTAACCAAAGTCTTCACTGGCCATGATCGGCGCGATTGGGACAACGTTCTCCTCACCCAGCGCTTGCTTGAAAGCAACCACGAGACGTTCTACTAACTTGGGTTCGTTGTACGTGGCGCCCGTGCCTTCAGCGACCTTCATGATCGGAGCACGATCGTCCGGAATACCAGCCATCGCCGCAACGCCTTTGACAATTCGCTCGATTGAAGCGAGCACACGCTTTCTCACGTCTTCTTTGTAGGTGCGAACTGTCAATTGCAAGTTCACTTCATCGGGAATGATGTTGTAACGAGTGCCGCCGTGGATCGATCCGACCGTAACGACCGCCGGATCGAGCGGAGAATTCTCACGGCTCACGATTGTTTGCAGCGCCATCACCACCTGCGCCGCTACGACCACCGGATCTTTAGTCGCTTCCGGCATCGAGCCATGCCCGCCCACACCTCTGATCTTGATATCGATCGAAGTCGCACTCGCCATCGCATAACCCGGCGTGTAGCCGACCTTGCCGGTTTCCAACTCCGGTTTGTCGTGTAAAGCGATCGCAAAATCAGGCCTGGGAATTTTTGTGTAAAGATCGTCGCGCAACATCGCTAGCGCGCCATCGCCCGTTTCCTCGGCCGGTTGGCCCAGCAACACGAGCGTGCCGCTCCAACGATTCTTCAACTCCGTTAGCATCTTCGCAGTGCCAAGAAAACTCGTCATGTGCATGTCGTGCCCGCAGGCATGCATCACACTTACTTCCACGCCCGCGTCGTTCTTCATCTTCACCTGGCTCGAATACGGAACGCCGGTCTTTTCCTCAACGGGCAATGCATCGAGTTCAGTGCGCACGAGAACTGTCGGGCCTGGTCCATTCTTCATTACGCCAACGAGGCCGTATCCAACCCACTCGGCGTTCTGAAACTTGCCGATGCGTTCTGTGACAGTGAATCCGAGTTTGCGCAGTTCGCCTGCAACGAATGCGGCAGTCTTTTCCTCGCGATGAGAAAGTTCGGGTGCAGCGTGAAGGGTCTTGTAGGTTGTGAGCCAGGAGGCAAGGTCGCGATCGATCATTGCATCGAGCGACAGTTGTTGCCCGCTCACATTAAGGACGAGCACGGCGAGCGCCGCCGGTACGAGGAAAAGTTTTTTGTGCATCTATTGTCGCTCCAAAAGCAACTTCTTGAGTTCACTAATCCTGGCGAGATGATAATCGTCGTGTTCAGCCTGGAAAAATAACATATCGACCAGTCGCATCGGCACGTTGAGACGCGGATGCAATGCGGCACGCTCGAACAGACCCGAGTCGAGACTCTCGAGCCTGTGGACGATGTCGTGCCTGGCGGTGCGAAACGCGTTCAGGATTGTAGTAACAGGTACGTTGTTGTGGGTCGCTTCGTAGGTCTTGCGATTCGACATGTCGGCGGCATGCAGAGCTGCATTGCCGGCGAGATATTCATCGATTCTCTGCGAGACGAGACTTTCCAGATCGAGGAGGTGGCCCGCGTTCTCCTGCATGGACCACCGCCCGTCTGCCTGGGTAGTTAGTATTTCAGGTGATAGACCATCGAGCAGTTCCTCGAGACGAGCAGGAGTGCCGCGAATCCGCTCGATCATTTCGGGATAGATGCCCGCGGGGAAGTCGAAATTAAAGCGCCGGTCGGTCCACTTGATTCGGTGCATTGTAATAGGTCCTATAGGACGAATAGGACCTATTCTAACCTTAATTGCCGCCGGTTGGCTGCGTCAGACTGAACCAGTTTCCGGAGTTGTCTGTGAAGACCGCTTCAATGCCGTAAGGTCTTTCGGCAGGTTCGGAAATGAATTGCACGCCCTTCGCTTTGAGTTCCTCGTAAGTTCCACGGCAATCATCAGTATTGAATACACCCGCTCCGAGCACGCCCTTGTTCATGATCCCGCGCAACTGCTTCGACGTCTCTTCGTCCATCAGCATTCCGGGTTTTGGTTCCAGCAGGATTAGTTCAAAGTCAGGTTGATCGTTAGTGCACATCGTCAACCAGCGGAAATCCTCGCCGATCATGGCATCGGTGTGGATCCTGAAGCCCAGCTTGTCACGATAGAACTCGAGCGCTTCGTTCTGATTGTTTACAAAGATAGTGGCGTGCGACATCTTGCGAATCATTGGGGTGATGCTCCTTGATGAATTTAGACATGAAGATAAACCAATGCCCACTGAATTAGCTTCTTGAAAATTGCTGTATTAGATTACACGGATAAATACGGATCTTTGACAAACAATTCAGTCTTTATCCGTCAAAAATCCGTTCAAATCTGTGGCTAAATTAGTTTATGCATGACGAGGAAGCAGCCGGGAACCTGTCGCTTGGCCTGGGCTCTTTCTCGGTACGTCACCGGCGCATGCCCGACGCATTTGTGAAAGAGCGTGCTGAACGATCCGAGGCTTTGGAATCCGACTTCGAAGCAGACGTCAGTCACGCGGAGTTCGTCGCCACCGAGCAGTTCTTTCGCTTTCTCGATGCGGCGCTCGATCAGGTACTGGTGCGGAGTCTTGTTGAATGCTTGCCGGAAGAGACGCAGAAAATGGTAACGCGAGAAGCAGGCTTTTTCGGAAATCTGTTCGAGACTGAGCGGATGGTCGTAGCAGTGATCGATGAAGTCACGCGCTCGACCAAGCCGCTCGAGCGTCTCGATATCCGAATCAATCCTTTTGACCATAGGCTACGGCTTTGGCGGCAACGGCTTCTGTAACGCCGCCGCGATGAATTCATTTATCCCCGCGTCACTTCCGTCGTGCCGGAACTTGTAGTAGTTCGACAACGCGGCCAGCCAGTCTTTACGACCCTGTTCCGTCTTCGGATCGGTTCCAGCCGCAGCAATCGCGCGCGCGTAAGCATCGATGATGCGATCTATTACGACGTTCAGCTTCTCGAGCGCTGCTTTGCTCTCCGGTGTCTCGGGCTTGTTCGCGAAATTTGTCTGGTAAGCCGCCGACATCGTCTTGTACGGACCAGACTCATAAGCTACCGCAAGAAAGTAATAGGTGGAAGGCGTTTTCTTGATATCACTGTCGTACTGTGCGGCCTTTATTAAAGAATCAATCGCCTGCTCCGGACTGGTTTTAAGTGTCAGAAACCCAACTGCATAGTTGAGATAAGCGAGCGTGTCGTCTTTGCCTTTGAATGGCGCCCACTCGGTTGGTGTTTTTCCGGATTCGATCGCCTGAATGGCTTTTCGAGCATAGTCGAGCGCAGCAGTGTTGAAAGTCTCATTTTTGGCTGAAGCGGCCAGGTAACCAGCGTAACCAAGGTCTATTTGCGCGCGGAGGTAGTTGGGCTCATCCGCCAGGATCTTTGCCCCTGAGCTGTAGGCTTCGGCAAACTTCTTTTCGTTAATGAGAACTGGAAGATGTCGCTTGCGCTCGTCACGCTCGAAAGCCGTGACCCACTTGGATAGATAGTCAGTGTACTGGTCTTTGTCTTTCGGATACTTCTGGAGATAGTCTCGCGCGGCCTGATATGCAGCGGTCGGATTCTGAATACGATTGTCCACAAACCGCTTGTAGATTTCGATCTTGACCGGGTCGTCAGTCTCCTGCGCGACCACCACCGCCGACGACCCAAGTGTCACCAGGGCCAAAGCCATCAATGCCACGAGGGCCAACCTCTTTCCTGACCACGTCATATCAACTCTCCTCCGCTCGACTTCTTCCAACGAACACCTTAGACGCTCCCAGGCCCGCTAAGGGTTTTATCATCCTGAGGTTATAATCACTATGCTTTCCCGAAAATATAACATGATGATTAGAAATCAGATCCCAGGGGAGAACAGAGCGCACTGATGACCGGCACATTCGAAAAACGACCTGAACATATCAAATTCTCAGGCCGCATTCTATTTCTCACGGAAGATACGTCGTTAATCCGGCAGCAACTCGAAGCCCGCGACGAGACCGCGACGACCCTCGAAACCGAGCTCGCCGGGCGCCTGCTCGAAGGCGACCTGCCGTTGATGAGCAACATTTCCACCGACGAGATAACGCCGGGTTGGGTCTGTTTCTACTACGACGAAACGCTCGGACAGTACGTCTACGTCGGCATGCGCGACGCCGCGGTCAAAAAAGACGAGGTGAAAAATGGCGGGTTTGCGGTCGTAGTTTCGGGACTTTCTAAGGGCTGCGGCTCGTCGCGTGAGACTGCGCCGTACGCTGAAAAAGCCGCCGGCGTTCAGCTCGTTATCGCTCAGAGTATCGAAAAGATTTACGGACAAAACTCACAGAACATCGGGCTCTTGACGTCAACAGATTTCGGATTGGTTGAACGCATTCGACTCGGCGAGGAAATTCCACTCGCTGAGTTCACTAAGGGCCTCGACCCGATCTCGCAGGAGATCGTCTCTCACGGCGGGCTCTTCAACTACAACAAGGCACGGCTCTCCGGAAAAGTCTCGCCACCACCGATCGACACCGATCCACGTCCGATGACGATCGTGGAAAAGATCATCGCGCGGCATGCATTCGTCACCGCGGGCAAGATCGGCGTCGAAGCGGTAAAGCCGGGCGACGCGTTGTTTGCACTCGCGGACGTGCGCTTCTCGCACGAGTACGTGACGCCGATGGCCGAGTCGCTGTTCAAGCAGGCTTTGGGTCCTGACGCGCGCGTTTCTGAACCTGAATCAGTGTTTGCGTTTCGCGATCACCTGACGTTTCTCGGACGAGTGATGTCGCCGAAGCATCGCGAGATGGGTTTACTCGAAAAGGCTGAAGGACTGGCAACGACGCAGCAGAGTTTCACTGAACAGCAAAACATCAGGCTATATGGCGAGAGTCCCGACGGCGGATCCGAAGCAATCTGTCATAACGCAGTGGTCGAAGATCTCGCTTTGCCCGGACAGATCGTGATCGGCACTGACTCACACACATGCATGGCCGGCGTGCTCGGTTGCTTCGCTTTCGGTGTCGGTTCGACGGACATGGCCAACGCCTGGTACACGAAAGACATTCGCATTCGTGTGCCTGAAACTGTGCGTTACGTGCTGAAGGGAAACAAGCGCGCTGACGTTGCCGCAAAAGACGTGATGCTCCACATCCTTGCGTCGGAGTACATGAAGACGAGCAAAGGTATCGGAAAAGTGTTGGAGTTTGCCGGCGAAGACTTGAAGAATTGGCCAATGGACGAACGCGCGACACTGACGAACATGGCCGTCGAAGCAGGAGGCACGACGGGAATAATCGAGCCTGATGAAGTGACGCTCGATTATATCGTGGGCACACGCGGACTCGATCCGGAAGAAGTACGCAAGGGTTTTACTTACAGCGATCCGGACGCGGAGTATGCGGCTGTGTTTGAGATCAATCTCGATGAGATTGGTCCGATGGTCGCCACGCCCGGCGATCCGCGAAACGGCATTCCGATCGAGCAGCTCGATGGAGACGTGCGTATTGATGCTGCTTACGGCGGCTCGTGCACGGGCGGCAAGATGGCCGACATGGACATGTATGCGCAGGTGCTGGAGAACGCGCTGGCGAATGGCAAACGAGTGGCGGAAGGCGTGCACCTGTACATTCAGTTTGGATCGCAAAAGATTAAGCAATATGCCCGCCAGCGTGGCTACATCGACATCTTCGAGCGCGCGGGCGCTGAGTTGATCGATCCTTCGTGTGGGGCATGCATCAACGCCGGCCCGGGCGCCTCGCCTTCGGCGGAAACAGTCACGGTCAGTGCGCAAAATCGGAACTTTCCCGGCCGCAGCGGACCCGGCAAACTCTACCTCGCCTCACCCTACGTAGTCGCCGCCTCCGCAATCGCCGGCAAGATTGTCGATCCAAAAGAATTCCTTTAGTCCACAGATTACGCCGATTTCTGTGTAATCTGTGGATGGATTTTCTGAAACTTTTCAAACGCCCGCTTCACTAACCCAGCAGGACAATGATGAAACGGCTGACGGTCGATGAACTAACTCTGGATGCTCAGCCTGGCGCGTTCGCGGGAACTCTGATGAATAGTTCAGCAGACCTGGTTACTCGCGTTTGCCAGGGCGACGCCGATGCCTTTCGTCTGATTTTTGAAAGGTATTCGCGGCCCGTCATCAGTTTCATCTACGACATGGTTAACGATCGCGGGCTGGCTGAAGAGTTGACGCAGGAGACTTTCGTCCGCGCTTTCCGCGCCATTCACACGATGCGCGCCGAGACGAAACTCTCCACCTGGCTTTTTGGCATTGCCAGAAACGTGGCGCGCGAGTCACTCCGAGCGCGAGCGCGCGCCGGCAATCACGTGGATCTTGCTGACAAGTCGGTTATGGATTTGAGCGATAAAAAACCCGTCCCGGTCGACGGATTGCTCAGCAAGGAGTTGAACGAACTCATCCGTCGCTCGCTCGCCGCGCTCGACGAAGATAAGCGACTGGTGTTCACGCTGAAGGTGCTGCACCAATGCAGTTACGAAGAGATCGCGCTAATCACCGGTTTCTCGCTCGCCAAGTTGAAGACTGATTTACACCGTGCGCGCGCGGAGATGCGAAAGCGGATCAGCCCATATGCTGGAGTTGGTTATGAAGTGTGAAGTTTGTTTAGAGCTTTTGGAAGAATATCTCGACGGTGAACTGCCGAGCGAAGATAGCACGCGAGTCGGTGAGCATTTGATTGCGTGCACTGCCTGCTCCGCCGGCTTTGCAGCGCTCACCGCAGAACAGGAGCTATTCGCTCGTTACGATCGCGAAATCGAAGTACCGCCGTTCCTGTGGACGAGAGTAGAGGCACAGACTGTTTCTGAGAACAATAAGCCTGCCTGGAATTGGTTCGTTAGGCTTTTCGCAAGACCTGCAACGGCGATCGCGATGGTGTTGCTCGCGATTACCGTGGGAGTTGTTTATCTGATCTCACGTCAGCCAAATCCAACAACGACGGTAAAACAGAACAACCCGACGCTACCGCGTAACGGTACTGACCCGGCCCAAGCGAAGGATCAGAGTCCAAAAGCACCGACAAGCGATCAAGCTCCAACTCCGGCAGCGCCTTCGAAACCGGAAGTCGTAGCTTCAAAGGTCCAATTGAAACGTAGAGCTACCCCAACAATCGATCGCACTACATCAGATCAATCGGGCGTCCTGTCTTCAGACCTGGCTTACCTCGATATGGACGAGCAGGACATGGCCAAGCACATCGAGCAAACAGAAAATCTGCTGCGCTCGATACGCAACTTACCCGTCTCGGACAATGAAGAAGAAGTTGACGTCACATATGACAAAGCACTCTCGCGTCGCTTGCTGAACGAAAACGTCGTGCTGCGCCGCGACGCGGAAATGAAAGCGAAGTTCCCTACAAAGACACTCCTCGCCGATTTGGAACCGTTCCTGATCGATATCGCAAATTTGCCTGATCGTGCGCGGCCGGAAGACGTGCGCGTGATCAAGGAGCGCGTGGAAAAAACCGAAATCGTTGCCGCGCTTTTGGATTACCAGGATCGGGGTACAAATAATCGTTAATAAGAATAGAGGCTAAACAAATGTTGAAGACCCTTACATCCAAAATTTCTCTTTCACTTGTCATCATGCTAATGGCGAGCGTCGCACTGGGCCAACAGCGCACGACTTCTGCTTCGTCCAATCGCACCACGCAGCAAACCGGGAACGATGCGATCACTGTGTTTCGCAGTGCTCGTGACCTCATCACTGACGGCGAGTGGGCCAAAGCGCAGCAAAAGTTCAACGAGTATGTCACTTCATATCCAAACGAGAAGAACACCGATGCGGCGCTCTACTGGCTGGCCTACACGCAACAGAAGTTAGCGAAGTTTGACCAGTGCCGCGCAACCATCGAGCGCCTCCTCGAGAAGTATCCCAATACGAGTTGGAAAGACGACGCGCGCGTGCTGCTCGCACAGGTGCCCGGCAATTATGCGATCGCTTACCAGGATCTCATTTCAACAGTCAGAGCGGCTGGGGTAGCTACAGTGCCTCCGCAGAGTTCAATTATTTACGCGCCGGTGGCGCCCCCGGATCAAGTTGACGCCACGCCAATGGTTGCCCCGGTGATCACAGCATCGCCGGTATGGGTAGATGGGTTCAATAACTCCGCCGACAATGACGATCCGTGTGAATTCAAAATCGTCGTACTTCAGGCTTTGTTTCAAACCGACTTGCAACGCGGAATCATGGCCGCAACTGATTGGTTGAAGCCTGGTTCGACACAAACTGTGCGTTGCAAGAGTGCAGCGTTGAGCTTGCTCGGTCGCAGCGGCGGTAAAGCGGTCACGCCGGTGATTCTGGGCGTGGCGAGAAGTGAACCTGATCTCAAGTTGCGCGCGCGTGCTATCTCCGCCCTCGGCGCAACCAACGACGATACCGTGGTAGATGCGCTGCGCGACTTTGCGTTGAACTCGCAGGAGAACGACATCATCGAGGCGTCAGTCTATGCGTTGAGTAGACACACGGGAGAGCGTGCGATCAACGTTCTCACTGACATCGCCATCAGCAGCAAAACGCCGACACAGCGCAGGCTCGCGATCTCCGGTATTGCCAGCCGGCCTGGTGAACCTGCGGTTGACGCTCTGTTCCGGATCTACGACGGTGATCAGAGCGTCGAAATTCGAAGGACTGTCATTGCCGGATTTGCCAATCGCAAAAGTGAACGTGCGGCTAACAGGCTGTTTGAGATCGCGCGCAGTTCGGAGAACGTCGAGCTTCGCAAGGCAGCCATCAGCGGCATCTCGCGACGCGATGGCGACAAAACGATCGAGTTTCTGCTCAATCTTTATGACACTGAGAAGAATGAAGAGTTGAAGGACCAGATCATCAACTCACTCGGTTATGGTAGTGGCATCTATGCGGGGATTCCAGGGCAAACATCGATCGGATTCAACAACGGTAGTCGAATGAACGACCAGCGTGTGGTTAGCAAACTGATCGAGATCGCGAGGAGCCCTCAAGCTCCGATGGAACGTCGCAAGCGCGCGATCGGCTGGTTGAGCAGGAGCAAAGATCCGCAAGTGCTCAAGTTTCTCGAAGAGCTGTTGAAGTAACAATCGTTTGGAGTTCAAGCTTGCTCGCTCAAACAGCAGCCTAAAGGCTGAACTCCAAACCTACCGACAAGAATGAGCCATGATCCGAAGAAACATATCAGCGACAACCATCGTTCTGGCTTTGTGCGTCGTCGTGCTGGGGCAGACGAAGAGTTTCATCCCCGTCGAGGGCGCCAATCTCAAAGCCAAAATCGACAACGCGATCGTAGCGGGCAAGGCGAATGCGCCGGGCGGCCGGTTTTGGGTGGGTTACCAGTTTGAAGTTAGACCGGGCGTCGCCATCGATTTTGAAGTTGTCGATAGTGCCGGTGGCGTTTATATCCAGACGGATGGAACCTCGATGACGTCTGACCCGCGTTACGAAACTCGTGAGCTTGGGTTGTTCCTGCTCTTCGACACGCAACGTGAACACTTCACTCGAGCCGAGGTCTACAATCTTCGTCGCAATCACGAGTTCAGTAACTATCCCGTCTACTGGGCCGGACGAATCAGCAACGAAGAGAGTTTGAATTACCTGAAATCGATCGTCGACTCAACCGCGCCTGAAGTAAACCGCCTTGCCCAACGCGCAGTGTTCGCGATCGGAGTGCACGACGATGCGCGAGTCGATCCGATACTCATCGAAATGATTCGGCGACCTGTTACCGAGGAAGTTCGTTCTCGTGCAATTCACTGGCTCGGAACAACGCCCGAGAGCCAAACCAAGACGACGCTCTTTATGGAGATCGTGCGTAACAATCAGGAAAGCTCTCAGGCGCGCCGGCACGCAATATCGGCACTGGCGATGAGCCGCTCGCCCGCGACATTGCCACTGCTTCAGAACCTGTTTGAAACGATGCCGGCGCGCGAGCTCAAGCGCGCGGCACTCAGTGGTATCGCACGCAACGACAACAGCGACGCGGCTGCCACTTACCTGATTCGAGTGGCCGAAGCAGAAAAGGATTTCGAACTGCGCAAGAGTGCGATAGCGAATCTCGGCCGCATTGCCGGTCAGAAGAGTTTGGGTGCATTGACCACCACGGTCGACGGCGATGGTGAGCTCGAATTACAGAAGCAGGCAGTGGTTGCGATCGGGCGCCGCTCGAAGGATGAAGCGATTCCGATCCTGATTCGAACCGCTCGGAGTCATCCGAAGATGGCTGTGCGAAAGGTGGCGATTCAAGTGCTCGGTCAAACGGGGGACGAACGCGCAGTTGCTTTCTTTAGAGAACTTTTGAGCAAGGATTAATTTGGAGGTTATGTGATGAGTAGCTCGTTGGAAGTCCCACTTCACAACCTGAATGGTTTGAGAGAAGCAGCGATAACACTTCTCCGTGAAGTTGAGTCACTTGCAAGCAAACAGCCTCACACCGACCGCAAACCTGGATTACAGGAGGAGGTCCAGCGATATGAGGCTGAGCTCATTCGCGACGCACTCCAGCGCACTCGCGGCAATCAACGCCGTGCAGCAAAACTTTTGGGCGTGAAAGTTTCGACGCTCAACTGCAAGATCAAGAGACTCGGAATAGAACCAGCCACGGATTAATACGGATTTTTTTACAGATCAAGTCATAATCATAATCCGCCACAAATCCGTGTAATCTGTGGCTCACCGCATACGAATTCTGACTTTGTTGCTCGTGCGTCCGCGCAGAGTGGTGCTCACAAACAGAGACTGAGCGGCAGGCGTGTCGTCCGGCAGCCTCACCACGATCTGCGTTAACCAATCGAAGCCCGGAACTTTCCCGACAAACTCCACTGTGAGCGGATAGGGATTCAGCGCCGCGTCTTCAGCTCTCGCGGTTACGGCTGACGCGTTTCCATTCGGCAGCAAACTCATGTTCATCGCAAACAACATCAGCCTGGTGCGACGATCAGAGCTGAAGTTGAAATTGTTCGTGAGCGGAAACGGGTCTCGCACCATCGTTACCGAATCGAGTGCGATCGCGATGTCGGAGTTCTCTTCGGCAAGGAGAACGGGGTCGGTAAATTGAACTTTAAAGAGCGACGCCGATCCTCTCGCCAGGTAGTAAAGACTTCCATCCGCCGTCACCTTCAGATCAACGGGCTGCGAAACATTCGTCGCGAAGCCTGATGCTGTTCCCGTCGCCGGATCAAACACTCGAATCCAACCGCTGCACAGATCGGCGAAGAAGTATTTCCCGACGAAACTGCTCGGAAACTGCACCGTCGTAGGATTGTAGAAAGCGCCGCCGGCAATGGCGCATCCCGTTGTTGCACTGCCCCCGTGTCCATACCAAAAGAGAGGTGAACGAAACGACGGGTTGCTGCTCGGACCTTCAGTGTTTGGCCAACCATAGTTCGAGCCGGCGATGCCGTCGTTGATCTCTTCGAATGCGCTCTGTCCGACGTCGTTAATAAACAGCCGCCCAGTTCCGGGTTGAAACGCAAACGTGAATGGGTTCCGCAGTCCGAGCGCCCAGATTGAACGATTGTTTCCCAGCGCCGTATTGAAAAACGGATTGTCAGCCGGAATGGTGCCGTTCGAGTTGATGCGCAACACTTTGCCGAGCATGTTGCCGAGCGTCTGAGCGTTTGAAGGCGTGGCGTTCTCACCGACTGCGATGTACAACTTTCCGTCAGGTCCAAAATGGATCGCGCCGCCATTGTGATTTGTGGCCGACGTGAGATTGTCCAGCTCCCAGATGATGCTTTCACTGCCGGGGACGACGATATCTCCATTCGCAGTGAAGCGGCTGACGCGGTTGTGCCGCGGGCTCGTCGGGACCGTGTAATAAAGGTAGAGGAAATTGTTACTCGCAAAGTTCGGATCGAAAGCGACGCCGAGCAGCCCTCGCTCGCCACTCGGATCGACATTCAACGTGAGAAAGGGTGTGGCGAGCAGTGCGCCGTTCTTAATCACGCGCAGGCTGCCATCCTGTAGGCAAACGAAGATACGACCATCGGGAGCGATCTCCATTGCTGTTGGATTGGAAAGCCCGGAGATCTGGGTTTCAGTGAAACCTGCGGGCAGCGTCGCGGCGTTAGTCAGCAAAGGTACGACTAACAGAAGGAAAAACAGTTTGGTAAAGCGCATAATCCCCCTACCTTGATAAACAGAAAATCTTATCCACAGATTACACGGAGTTAATCTGCGTAATCTGTGGATAGTTCTTCAACAATTTCCCGCACAGCCTGGCGCGCTTCTTCCACTTCTTCCGGCTTGAACGAAATTGCACCGACTACCGCGTGACCGCCGCCGCCGTAGCGTTCGCAGATCTTCGCGATGTTGTGAGTGCGTGGCTTTGGCGCCCAGGGATTTGAGCCGACCGAGATCTTTGTGCGTTGCGGCGCGCGCGTGAGCGCCACCGAGTACGTGGTCTCCGGATGCAGGTAGTAAGGAATGAACTTGTTGAAGCCTTCGTAACCTTCGTCAATCAAATCAAACTGCACGACACCGTTGAAACAACTCGCCTTGCGTTTCACTGCTTCGAGCGTCTCGAGATGTTGTTGCAGGATTGGCTGAAAGCGGCGCTGCACTTCTGAGCTGGTTGCGACCTCTTCAAGCGATCGCGTTGTCAGCTCGCGAATAATTCGCTCGATAAACGAGTCGTCAGGATCCGCTTCAATTACCTGCATCAACTGCAACGCCGGTTCTTTCAATTCCACACACTGCGCCGGCGATTCGTAAAGCGCGCCGTCTATAACGTGGGCCCAGTGAACCAGGGTTTTGATCGGTGCGTCGTTGAAGCCGAATTGCTCGCGGGCTACATCGGCGATGAACTCGGTGCAGGATTTCCGGGTGGGATCCAAAAACTTTCTGCCGGATTTGTCAGCACGAAAGTGGGCCTCATCTTCCGGTGTAAGAAACGCCGACTCGTGATGATCGAACCACCAGGTCAGTTTTTCAGACGCCGCATACTTGAAATCGACAATCGCGTTCTCGTCTGAATCAAACATGGCCAGGTCAAACAAGTTGCCAGGCCGGTGCAGCAGTCCGGTGTAGTTGACTTCAGCTTCGGGATGGATGCGTTCTTTGTAGAAGCGTGTGAAGGTCGCTGCGGAAGCAACACCGTCGAAGCAGTGACCGTGATACAGGAGGCGAAGTTTCATCTTAGTTGGTATTTGGGGCTTGGGTCTTTGCTCCGGAGGAGCAGCATGTTTATAGCTTGTACCTGTATTTCATTAGCTCGCTCCGTAGGAGCGATATGGCGCTCCTAACGGAGCGCGGCCATTTCCCTCGCCCAAGCTATAAACATGCTGCTCCTCTGGAGCAAAAACCAAAGACCCAAGGCAAAGACCAAACTCAATTCTTACAAGGCTCGATCACAGCAGCTGACGTGGTGGGGGCGACTTTTGACGCGATAAATTTATCGACTTCGTCTTCGATCAACTCGCCATTCACAATCCACGCCTTTTCCACGAGCACATCGCCGCTGGCGTTGACTTTGTCTGGTTCGAGAAAGATATTCCAGGGCGAACCCCAATTACGTTTGTCACCTGCGAGCTGCCGGTATTCGTAATGGGCCGTCTTCTGTTTATCTTCCTTCGACTCCGACTCAGTGACGACTGGATACGGCGGGCCATCTTTACCGAAGTAGTTGCGAACGTCATCGCGCGAAGCGTATTCACTGACGCCGATAATCTGAAACCCTTGATCCTTGTATTTCTCATACAGCTTCGCGGCGATGGGAGCCTCGTACTTCCAGTTTCCGCACCACGGCGCGAAGTAAACGATCATGACCAGCTTCTTGCCGGCCATGAGCTTTCGCAGATCTTCCGGTTGGTCCGTTGTGAGATTCGGCAGCGTCCAGTTTTTGTAATTGACGGTCTTCTCAACCAGCGGCGAATACTCGTGACCGCTCTGCGCGAGAGCGGGTGATACGGCGAGTGCAAGAATCGAGAGCATCAATAGTTTCTTCATGGTAGTACTCCAGTATTGCTACTAATTCGCCGTGCTTGCGGTGGCGGGCGTCTCCGCGAGCAGCGGCTTGACGGCGGCTTCCCATCCAGCTTTGTCTCGAGTGCCGATGATCTTTTGACGAATCCGTCCTTGGCGATCGATCAGGTAAGTTGTCGGCAACACTGATTGTTGAAATTTCACCTTCGCATCATTACCGCCAAGCAACACCTGATACTCAAACTTTGCGACTTCCTCCTGGTATGCGTTTACTCCATCAATACTATCCTCCACCGAGGCGCCGACAATCTTCAGTCCCTGCGATTGAAGTTCCCGCTGCAACGCATTCAATGCCGGAATTTCTTCGCGACAGGGAATGCACCAAGTTGCCCAAAAATTCAGCAGCACGACTTGGCCCTGAAGCTCCTTTAGTCGAAACGGTTGGCCCGCGAGTGTTTGAAACTCAACGTCGGGTGCGAGCTCAAAATTCGTGTTTTGCGCAGTGGTCACTGGTGCTGGTGTTTTTTGATCGAGCTTCAACTTGCCTTCCAAGTTCGGAATCCACGCCATGAAACTCGAGGTTGCCAGCAATGTCGATTGCCCGCTCATGACGAGCACGCCGACGAGGATCAGCACGATACCTGAAGCGACCTCGACCTTGTGCAGATGCTTGCGGAAGTTTTTATAGAAGCTGAGAAACTGATTGATGCCGAGTCCGGTTAACAAAAATGGTACGGCTAAACCGGCAGAGTAAAATGCGGAAAGCACTAAACCACTACGCCATCCGCCGCTTGTTGCGGCCAGGCCGATGATGCCGCCCAGTATTGGACCAATGCACGGTGTCCAACCCGCGGCAAAAGCCATCCCCAACGCCGCCGATCCGAACATTCCGCGCGGCTTGTCATCAGAGAAAAAGCGTGTGTCTTTGTACAGTGCCGAGATCTTGAGTAGACCGATCAGTTGCAAACCAAAGGCGATGATCACGAGTCCGCCGATGATGCGGACCCAGGGATTGCTCGTGATTGCGGCGCCTACGAGTCCCGCGGTGGTGCCGAGAATCAGGAAGATGACTGAGAGACCGGCATTGAAGGCCAGGGAGTTGAGAATGACCGCGCGGCGACTGCTCACTCCCTCCTTCAACTGATCGACACTGACGCCGGAAATCAACGAGATGTAGCCCGGCACGAGTGGTAACACGCACGGCGAGAGGAACGAGAGTATTCCCGCCGCAAACGAAATCACAACGCGAAATAATGTAATGCCTTGATCGTCCATTTCAATTAACGCAATTCAATTATGTTCAGAGTTCAGCCTTTAGGCTGCTGTTTTGGGAGCAAGCTAAAGCTTGAACTCTAAACTGGTTACTGCTCTTCCATCAGTTTCTTAATCAACTCACCCAACAACTCGATCTCTTCTTCACTGGCGCTGGTGGAGATGTAGCGCACGACACCTTTGCGATCGATCAAGAACGAAGTGGGGATCGAAAACACTCCGTAGTTGAATTCGTTTGTGTTCGAGTCAGAGACCACGAACCCGTACGGCAAACGATTTCGTTTCCTGAAATCGCGAAGATAAACCAGCTCTTCGCCGGGTGTCAGTGGTTTCTGATCGCCGTGTCCATAGTACTTGGTCACGCCCAGAATCACGAGTCCCTTGCTCTTGAACGTGTTGTGCCACTTCGCCAGATTCGGCAGCGTGTAGCGGCATGGACCACACCACGGCGCCCAAAAATCAAGCAGTACAACCTGACCGCGAAGATCCGCGAGTTTCACCGGCGCCTGCTCGATCCACTGATTGCCGACAATCTCCGCCAACACGGTTTTTCCTGATGTCAAACTATTGTCGAAGAGTTGGTCCACATTCAGCGACGGATCAAGTCTCATCAAGCGCCGCGTCGTGTCCGTGTAAAGTGTTGCCGATGGTAGTTGTATCGACAAACGCCGCAGGTCTGCCAATGTTTCGAGCGCCAGATCCTTCAGATTGGTTTTTAAGTAAGCGTCTGCCAGCACCACGGCTGACTTCAACAACATCTCGTCACGCCGCACGACCTGCGCCTTGTTCGTCTCAGCAAATAATTTCGCGGCGGCGAGCATTTGCTTCGCGTGCGTCGTCATCGACGCGTAATCCTTAGCGCGCTGGTAAGCATCGGTGATCAGCAGTTCCATACGATAACGATCGTCAGAGCTCTGTGGCTGATGGCGTGCATACGCTTCGACGGCCGCCTTTGCCTCCGGCACGAGATCTTTTTTGATTGCGTAAAGAACAACGACGTTACGAGCAGCTTGCGCTTTTTCACCGTCTGGATCGTCCCTTAACAGAAGACGCATGGTCGAGAGTGCCGCATCCGCATCGCCGGCGAGATGATGAAGCATGCCGAGGTAGTACAGATCGTCGGGCGCTAAAGGCGAGCGAGATTGAAGAATCGCGGCGTTTCGTATCGCAAGGTCCTTTTGCTCTTTCCGCGTTTGCGCTTCGAGCTTTGGATCGTAAGGAACTTTCTGTTTGTTGAACTCCTGATATCGTCGCCCGAGATATCCGTTTGCATCTTCGAAGAGTTCCTGAGCCGGACGTTTGTCTGGTTTTGCGTCTGGCTTGGTGTTTGGAGCAAGACCCTGCGCAAGGGTCGACATTGCCGCCAAAAGTATTAGAACGAACGTCAATGGAACGGTTGAAATCATTTTAGGGAGGAGACGATTGCTTCGGAAATTAGCTCACCAGTTAAAGGTGCGAGTAGGATTCCGTTTCGATAATGCCCGGTTGCATAAAACAGCCCGTCAATTTCACCACAAGGACCCAGTACAGGCAAACCGCCAGCAGCGCGCGGCCGCAAACCCGCCCACGTATCGACGATTGGCAGATTTGAAATGGCAGGCGCGATCTCCTGCGCATTTTGCAGGATCGTGCTGATTCCACCTGCTGTGACGCACTTTGCGAAGCCCACTCGCTCGCTGGTTGAGCCGGCCAGCAAACGGCCGTCCTGGCGCGGCACGATGTAACCGCGAGGGCTGTAGATAACGTGACGCGTCAACTGCGGCTTTGCTTCGAGACAGACCATCTGCCCACGCACCGGTTCGATCAAAGGAGTCGGTTTAATAAAACTCGACCAGGTTCCCGCCGCAACGACTGCGGCTGCACAATCAACTTTACCGCGACTCGTCTGCACGCCAGTCAACCGGCTGCTTTCAATAATCAAAGACTCAACACTTGTTTCGGTAGTGATAGTTACGCCGAGTTTCTTTACGCTGTTAGCCAACGCGCTGAGAAGTCGACGGTTCTCGACTTGAATGTCTTTTGGAAACCGCAGCGCGCCGAGCGTGGAGTTGGAGATACAAGGCTCCAACTTACGTGCTTCCTCTGCGCTGAGAAGCTCGACAGAAAGCCCCGCACGACTTTGCCATTCGTATCGTTTCTGGATCTCTTCCTGATCGTGCTCAGTGAGAGCGAGATAAAGCGTTCCGGTCGTGTCGAGCTCAACATCGATGCCGGTTTCTTCACGTAAGGCAACGGCGAAGGACGGATACAGATCGCGGCTCCGGCAGGCAAGCGCGAAGAAGTCGTCTTCCGCATTAGCCTCAGCTTGCGGGACAAGCATTCCGGCGGCGGCAAATGATGCTTCAGTCCCGAGGCCTGCTCGTTCAACTAAACAAACATCGCGCATACCGCGCAGAGCGAGCGCGCGTGCCACAGCCAAACCGATAACGCCACCGCCGATGACGACAACGTCTGCGCTTCCTTTGATAGACCTCATTTAGATACTATCGTCAGACAATGCATCCTATCACACTGATTCCAGGCGACGGCATTGGCCCCGAAGTGGCTTCGAACGTAGTGCGGATCATCGAAGCTTCCGGTGTCGAGATTCAATGGGAAACTCATTACGCGGGCGCGCAGGCGCTCGAAAAATTCGGCGAAACACTGCCGCAGGATTTGCTCGATTCAATTCTGCGCAACAAGGTCGCGCTGAAAGGCCCGATCACGACTCCGATCGGTAAAGGGTTCACGTCGGTCAACGTCGGGCTGCGCAAGACGTTGGATCTTTACGCGAACCTGCGCCCGGTGCGTGCGTTGCCGAACGTGCCGTGTCGCTATCCCGAACTTGATTTGGTCGTCGTGCGCGAAAACACGGAGAGTTTGTATGCAGGGTTGGAACACATCGTGGTGCCGGGCGTCGTCGAGAGTTTGAAGATCATCACTGAGAAAGCCTCGACTCGTATTGCGCGTTTTGCTTTCGAGTATGCGAGGCGTGAGTCGCGCAAGAAAGTGACGGCGGTCCATAAAGCGAACATCATGAAGCTGTCCGATGGTCTCTTTCTCGATTGTTTTCGAAGGGTCAGTGCGGACTATCCAGAGATTATTGCCGACGACAAGATTGTCGATAACGCGTGCATGCAACTCGTAATGCGGCCCGAACAGTTTGACATCATGCTGCTCGAAAACCTTTACGGCGATATCGTTTCAGATCTGTGTGCTGGTCTTGTTGGGGGTTTGGGTCTGGTGCCGGGAGCAAACATTGGAGAGAAGGGTGCGATCTTTGAAGCGGTGCACGGCTCCGCGCCTGATATTGCGGGTCAGGGTATTGCGAACCCGACGGCACTGCTGCAATCGGGCATTCTAATGCTGCGTTACATCGGCGAGCGGGAGGCCGCGGATCGAGTTGAGAATGCGATGCTTGCCGTCTTCAAAGAGGGTAAGGTGCGGACAAAAGATATCGGTGGCACAGCGAAGACCGCTGAATTTGCGGACGCGATTATTCAAAAATTGGGACAGGATTGACAGGATTTTTCAGGATTGACAGGATTCATCTGTTCATCCTGAACAATCTTGTTCATCCTGTGCTCATTAGTTCTTCAATCTCCTCGGCGCGCTTCGGCACTTTGCTCGTCAACACTCTTGGTCCATTGCCAGTGCAAAGCACATCGTCCTCAATCCTGACTCCGATTCCGAGATACTTTTCCGGCACGTCCTTCGTATCAGGCGCGATATAAAGTCCCGGCTCGACCGTCATCACCACACCCGGCTCGAGCGCGCGTGACTCCTTTCCGAAGTAGTACCGGCCGACGTCGTGCACATCGATCCCAAGCATGTGTCCGAGCCCGTGCATGTAAAACTTCTCGTACTTCTTCTCCTTAATGATCTCTTCAGTCTTACCCTCGAGCAGTCCAAGCTCGAGCATGCCTTCCGTCAACACCTCGATCGAGTGTTGCTTCAACTGATCGTGCGTAACACCAGGCCGCACCATCTCCACGCACTCCATCTGCGCTTTCAACACGAGATCGTAGATTTCGCGTTGCGCCTTGGAAAAACGTCCGTTGACCGGATAAGTGCGCGTGATGTCTGAAGCGTAGCCCTTGTATTCCGCGCCGGCATCAACCAGGAGCAAATCGCCATCACGCAGCTCGCCGTCGTTGTTGATGTAATGCAGCACGGTCGCATTCGCGCCAGCACCTACGATCGACGTGTAAGCGGGAGCCGCTGCGCCGTGTCGCCGGAACACTTGTTCGATTAATGCTTCGACCTGATACTCCCGCATTCCAGGCCGAACAGCTTTCATGGCCTCGCAATGAGCTTCGGCGGCGATGTCGGCGGCACTCTGCATGATCTCCAGTTCGTCAGCGCTTTTCACCACGCGCATCTCGTGAACGATCGTGGCCGGATCGACAATCGTCTGCGGTGGATGAACCGGCTTACGGTTCCAGGCGCGCATCTGCGAAATCTCCTTAATGATCGTGTCCTCGAGCTCGCGATCGACGCCAAGGCGGTAATAAAGCACTTCAGCACCATCGAGATACTCACGAAGCTTTGCGCCAAACTTCGCAATCGGAAATGCCTCATCAGCCCCAAACTCACTCTTCGCACCTTCGACACCCGCGCGGCGACCGTCCCAGATCTCTCTTTCAGGATCCCGGGGCCGCACAAACAACGTGTACTTTGGGGCAGTTTCAGGCCGGACGATCGCAACTGCATCAGGCTCTTCAAAGCCCGTCAGGTAGAAGAAGTCGGAATCCTGACGAAACCGGTAATGCGTGTCGTTGGAGCGTCGCGGTTCGTGTGCGGCGGGAATGATGGCGACTGATTTCGGAGCCATGCGACGCAAAAACTCCTCGAGCTGGGGTCTGATCATGTGTTTTTATGCCTCTTGTGGGTAATCAAGTTTTGGGGGATTGTACCTGAGTGCGTACTGGATGGATAATCAGCTTACGCGATGAGCACACAAACTCTGCCAGTAACCCAAACCCGCGAGATCGTTTCGTACGATCCATCAACCGGTGAAGAGATCGGGCGAGTGCCGTTGATGAATGGGGACGACGTCGCGGCTGCTGTCAGCAGGGCGCGCGCCGCGCAACACGCCTGGGCTGAGCTTTCGTATCGAGAACGCGGTCGATTCATCTTACGCGCGCGCGAACTCGTGCTCGACCAGCTCGAAGATATCGCCAAACTGATCTCGCGTGAGACCGGCAAACCAACTACTGAAGCAATCTCGATGGAGATCGTGCCCACACTCGATCTCATGCATCACTTTGCGGAAAACACGCACCGCCTGTTGGACCACCGGCGGATAGACATCGGTCAGTACAACCTCATGGGCCGTTCGTCTTATGTCATGTACAAACCCCTCGGCGTTGTCGGGATCATTTCGCCCTGGAACTTTCCGTGGGCCACACCGCTGGATGAAGTCGTCATGGCACTGATGGCCGGGAATGCGGCCTTGGTGAAACCGAGCGAGTTAACTCCACTCACCGCCTTGAAGATCGGAAGTGTATTCAAGCAGGCTCAACTACCTGAAGGCTTGCTCGAAATCGTTACCGGCGATGGAACGACCGGCGCCGCACTTGTCGAAGCCGGTGTTAACAAGATCATGTTCACCGGCAGTGTGAACACGGGTAAGCGCGTCGCCGAGGCCGCTGCCAAACATCTGACGCCGGTGGTGCTCGAACTCGGCGGTAAAGATCCGATGATCGTTCTCGAAGACGCGAACCTCGCAAACACGGCGCGAGCGGCAGTGTGGGGGGCTTTCTGCAATTCCGGTCAGGCATGTGCTTCGATCGAGCGTTGCTACGTGCACGAGTCCGTCGCGCAACAGTTTATCGATCTGGTTGTAAAGGAAACGCGGCTGCTGAAGCAGGACAACGCTTCGAAGGAGGCCATCGACATCGGAGCAATGACGAATGAACGGCAGTTGCAGATCGTGGAGGACCACGTAAGCGACGCTGTAAAGCATGGCGGGGAAGTGCGCACTGGCGGCCATCGACTCAACGACTCGCAAGGCTGGTTTCATCAACCGACGGTTGTGACGGGCGTCGATCATTCAATGAAACTGATGCGCGACGAAACCTTTGGTCCAGTGCTGCCGATCATGACTTTCAAAACCGACGAAGAGGCAATCCGTTTGGCGAACGACAGCGTCTATGGTCTAACCGCCAGCGTCTTTACACGCGATATCGCTCGCGGGCGGCGCATCGCCGAACAGATTGACGCCGGCACAGTGATGGTTAACGAAGTGGTTTACACTCACGCCGTGGCCCAAACGCCATGGGGCGGCGTAAAGCAGAGTGGTTACGGCCGGACACACGGGCGTCTCGGATTACTCGAGATGGTCACGCCACAACACATTCACGTCAATGGAATACCTGCGATACCCGACGTTTGGTGGTTCCCGTATACAAAACAGGCTGCCGCGCTCTTTCGCGGCTTTGCCAGGCGCTTCACGTCCGGTTCCGTACTGAGTTCCTCATTACTTTTACCGAAAATCTTGCGTCGACTTTTCGACCGGCGTTAGCGTTGGCAGTAGCGGCCGGGGAGTGCTATACTGCCGTCCCCCCAAAATGCGTTGCCGCTACTCTCTAGGGGGACCCTGTAACAGTCTGTGTCTGTGCAATTCGAGCTGTAGTTTTCTTACTCCCAATTACTACTGCGCGTCGTTTCTCACAATTAGCCCTGATTTGGAGGATGTTCCGTGAAAAAGATTTATGCGTTTGTAATGATGTTACTCCTGTGCACGGTTAGCTCACTGCCTCTAACAGCCGAAGCCCAAAGCGACGTGGCTCTAAGACATCGAGCTGAAATTAGCAATGCAGTCCACTTCGACACGTCACCAAAACCTCTTCGCGAAATGTTTGAAACCGGGGAGCGGCCGGAGCCTGCTCGTGGTGGCAAGGATTTCGAGCCGGGGAGACCGCAACCTGTCGGAAATACTAACAGACCCTTCACTGATCCTTTGGCAGACAAGAGTATCGGCATGACGTCCGCTCTTGCTGAGATTAAGGCGTCAACAAACGGTACGCCGATCGACCCACAGGCCCGCGTCGCGCCGCCGGATACGACAGGCGACGTTGGACCAAATCACTACGTGCAATGGGTCAATCTTCGTTATTCAATCTACACGTTGACCAGAGGTGCGAATAACGAGATCACCGGATTCAACCTTGTGTCCGGATTTCCAAAACAAGGGAACGTTGTGTGGCAAGGTTTCGGCGGTCGCTGCCAGACAGATAACGACGGCGATCCGATCGTTCAATACGATCAGTTGGCTGATCGTTGGATCTTGACCCAGTTTGCCGTGTCATCCACACCCTTTACTCAGTGCGTGGCCGTATCAACAACTCCAGATCCGACGGGAACCTACCACCGCTACGCATTCTCGTATAGCCGGAGTTTCAACGACTATCCGAAGATGGGTGTTTGGCCGGACGCTTACTACATCACTTACAACATGTTCCGCAATGGTCAATCGTTCACCGGCAACACCGTTTGTGCTTTTGAACGCGCCAGAATGTTGCTCGGTCTTTCGGCGCGGCAGGCGTGCGTTAACACAACCCTGGGCCATAGCCTTGAACCGGCGGATCTCGAAGGCACGACACTGCCACCGGCGGGCTCACCGAACCTGTTGATGAGCTTGACGAGTACGGCAGTACAGTTCTGGCGATATTCCGTGAACTGGACCACCGGCACCGGAACACTGACCGGTCCGACTAATGTTGCGGGAGTCGCGGCATTTAGCAGGGCTTGTGGTGGTGGTGCTTGCATTGTGCAACCCGGAACGACCAACCGGCTCGACTCTTTAGCCGATCGGTTGATGTACCGATTGAGCTACCGGAACTTTGGAACGCACGAAGCGCTGGTTATTAACCATTCAGTGACCAGCGGCACAGGCGTGGGAATCCGTTGGTATGAATTGCGAAATGCTGTCGGACAGACTTTTGGCTCGGCGGCGCCAGTGCTTCGTCAACAGGGAACGTTCGCGCCAACAAATGATTTTCGCTGGATGGGAAGCGCGGCGATGGACAAGACCGGCGGTATCGCCGTTGGTTACAACATCTCCAGCGCTGCGATCGTGCCAAGCATTCGTTACGCATATCGTGGCCCGGCCGATCCGCTGGGAACCATGGGCAATGAAACCAATGCCCTGGTGGGACTTGGAATCCAAACGGCAACCCTGACACGCTGGGGTGATTACAGTACCATCAGCGTCGATCCCGTAGACGGATGCACGATGGTTTTCACGACGCAGTATCAGCCCGCTAACGGCAACTTCAACTGGACGACGTTTATCCATAGCTTCAAGCTATCAACTTGTAACTAGTTCAACCCCTTCAAACCATCCGCAGATTACGCAGATTCTGTGTAATCTGTGGATGGTTTTTACTTTTCCCGCCGACTATTTTAGTATCCCCAACTCGTGGCTTTCTGGAAAAAATACATGCACCGGCGCGAGCGCTGGTACCATCAACTCGACGACAACCGGCTCGTCCGTCCTTTTGACTGGGGCTTGCAGTACATCGTTGATCACGTCAATGGTGACGATCCGCGCGACCTGTTTCGCAGCCACACCGCTCGCGTGATGCAGGCAAGCGAAGACTTTTATGCCTTGCCTCCCATCAACGACTATCGTCTCGATGGCGATCAACTGACCTGGACGAGCGCTATCCACACGCCTTCAATCGAAAACAATACTGCTCGTGCGAGGTTCTTTCCGGCGAAAAACAAGAACGGAAAGAGATCGCGGAAGGCTGTCGTTGTGCTACCACAGTGGAATGCGCAACCGGAAAGTCACGTTGAAGCTTGCCGCATCTTCAACATGATTGGTATGTCGGCACTGCGCCTGACGCTTCCCTATCATCAACAACGAAAGCCCCCCGAGATCGAACGTGCGGACCACCTCGTCTGCACCAACATCGGCCGCACCATTCAATCTATGAGGCAGGCCGTGCTGGATACGCGTGCGGCCGTTCGCTGGTTGAAAATGCAAGGGTACGAGCAGGTCGGTATTCTTGGCACGAGTGTCGGATCGTGCATTTCGTTCCTGGCGTTTGCACACGAGCCCAATCTCAACGCGGGCGCTTTCAATCACGTTTCAGGTTACGTGGCGGATGTTGTTTGGCACGGGCTCTCGACAACGCACGTGCGCGCGGGTCTTGCCGACCACGTGACACTGGACGAACTGCGTACTTACTGGGCGCCGATAAGTCCGCTGCCGTTTATGCCTCGCATCGCCGGCATGGCTTACCGTCCCATGCGCTTCATCATTGCGCGCTACGATCTCACCTTCCCACTCGATCTCTCTCATGATACGGTCGCTGAAGCTCGCCGCCACAAATTACCGCTCGATGTCGTTTGGCTTCCGTGCGGCCACTACACGACCGGTGAGATGCCCTGGAAAGCGATCGATGCCTGGAAGATCGCGACGTTCTTCAGAAAGCAATTCAAGGAATAGTATTTCGCGCAAAGGCGCAAAGACAAAGAAGGCGCAAAGAATGATAGTAATGTCTTTGCGCCTTCTCTTTATCTTTGCGCCTTTGCGCGGAATATTCACTTAGCCAGCGGAAACACCGGCTCGATATCCACGGGCACATCCTTCAACTTATCCAGCGCTTGCTGCATGGGTGGCCGGATTACTGCAAACTTATCGAGTATCGCCTTCGCTTTGTCATAAGACCCTTCGGCTTCCATGGTCAGCAACTCGCGCGTCAGCTTAGTGACTGATTCTTTGATCTTCGAATGATCGATACTGAACGTCCCCTTTGCTTCGTTGAACTTAATCGCACCTTCGTCAGTCAAGTAGTTGAATTGCATGGCGACGCCGCGCCCGTGCGCCTCGGTAATTCCAAAACGCACTGAACGAAACATACTTGCGAGGTAAGTCGTGTAGAGCGTGCGCTCCATTGCCTTATCGATGATGCCGCGGTTGATCATGTACTGGAGCGCCCACAGTCCGGTCATGTCGGCTTTCGCTTCTTCAATCGCGGAATAGAGTTCCTTCAACTGCTTCCGTACAGTCGTTTCCTGGCCGCTGACAGTAATGTTGTGTGGTCCAAGACCGTGCATCAGCTCATGACAAAGTATGTGAGTAAAGAAGGAGTCAAAAGCCAACGCCGACTGTTCAGACGGGTCCAACACGACTCGCGAGATCGGAATGAGGGTTTTATTAAACTTTGCGTCCTGCACGTTCTTCAGCATGACGCGCTTCGAGCCCTTCTCCTTGACCACTCGCTCGTCGTTCGGAAGATTAAAAGCCGCAGTCTGCACGCCGCTGTTTCCCTCACCTGAGGCGAAGACTTCGTTTACAACTCTGATCGGCGAGGCCGCACCGAGTTTCGGATTTCGATAACGCGGATCCATTGGCAGATTGTTCTCTAACTCCTGCAAGTGGCCGCTGAACTTTGCGAGTTTGTCCGTCTCCACGTCATCGCGCAGCGTTACATACGACTCAAATGCCGCTTTGTAACTGAATAACTCATCTTCATACGTTTCGTATGGACCAATAGTGACGTCGATTGGAGAGTCGAGGTCCATCCACGCGACGTCGCTCTCGTAGTAATCATCTGAGCCGAATGCGTCCGCACGTTTGTTCAGGAAGTTTTTCAACGTCGCGTTTGTCATCAACGCGGCGGCTTCGCGCAAGAGCGCTGCCGCGGGAACGAGGTACTCTTTATAAGCCTGGCTGTAAGGAATGATCGTCAGTTTTTTATCCGGTCCGCGACGAATCAGATAAAAGAAGCCGGTCGCTTTTTGCTTGTCCGCCTCGGAGAGTCCCTGCAACCAGGAGTTAAACTCTTCCTTCGTCATGTCGTCCGGATAGTAGCTGGCGTTAGCCGGTTTCTCACGCGGCACACCCTCGATGAACGGTTCTTTATTATCTAGTCGCGACCATGGGCCATCGTTGATGTAGAAATAATGCAGTCGCTGGCGTCCAGCGGGAGTTTTGTCCGCCAGGAGTTTCTTTTCGAGCGCCTCATTACCACTCCACACCTGACGCAGGAATAACGGATCAAGCAGCTTCGCCGCCGCGATAATCTTGTCGAGAGCTTGCTGGTCCTTCGGCGTGAGCTTCGAGATATCGGCGGTCAGGGTAGTCGGCGCAAAACGCGCGATCTTGCGCGCCAGCTCGGGATTGCCGGCTGCTGGTTTTTGGCCCGTCAGAGTAGTTGCAAGTAGTGTCATTGTTAGAACAACAAAGATGATGAATTTCAAGGACGACATAATTTTAGAGGTGCCTAAAGATTTCACTCAATGGACACGAAAAGTCCGGGAGTGCAGAAGTTGACAGCTCGTCATCGTGTTCCAAAGTCTCTAATAAGCTTAAGGAAGACTCTTGGTTCACATACTTTTCCAGAGTCAACTTTTTGGGATCTACAATCCAGTATTCGGGTACTCCGTGCTTAGCATATAGCTGAAGCTTGACGACTCGATCACGTCGATTATTCGCCCAACCAGCCGAAACAATCTCGACAACCAAATCAGGTGGCCCCATCAATCGATCGTCGGTAATAATCCTTTCGCGCTGTTCGTTGAGGAAAAAGACCAGATCAGGAATAACACCACTGAAATTGCTGAGAATCAATCCTGGTGTAGTAACAACCATTCCGATCGGATTCGATTCCAGAAATCTTCGAACCAGGAATATGAGGTTGCTCAAAACTATTTGATGTGTGAGGCCCGGTGAGGTGGACACAAACAGTTCTCCTTCTATTATTTCGTACCGATTGCCATCGCCGTGAGGCATCGCGTCCCAATCGGCGATCGTGAGTGGTTTTAGCTTCGTATTCATAAGGCTCCGATGTTTGTGAGTTGCGGCGAGTTTACCACATACGGTATTTGAGTGACGGTGGCTATTTATTATCGAAAACGGCTATTTCTTACCGAAAGTGGCTAACGAAGTCACCAACCAATGCTCAACATGCCTGCCGGTTCTTCAGTATCTTGACGAACGACGCCGAGCGCAGCTCAGCCAACGTCAGACCGGACAATTCAATCGCTTCGTCTTCAGTCATTGCGCCACAGTTAATGGCGCGCAGGAAATAGTTAAGTAACCCCTGCCCAGTGGCGGCATCGTCAAAAACATCGCCGATTAGCGTTGCCTTCGCGGCCTTCTCGACAAAGTTTTTCAATCGCTCGGAAGCAGCTTCAAGGCTCTCGAGGAAAAACGCGTAAACGGCTGCATAACGCGTCGGGAGTTGTGCCGGATGAAGATCCCATCCCTGGTAAAAAGCGTTCGCCAACGAGTGTTGAATGTGACTGTAGTGAAGTTTCCACGCCCGATGGACCACTTCCCGGTTCTCTTCGATCTGCTCCTGCGTTAAAGGCGGACCGCCTTCCGTGAAACGATGTGGAGCAACCGGCATGATGTTGGTCGCGCCGTCTGAGAGCCAGATGCCGGTGCCGGCAAACGAAACCTGCATCATGCTCTTTGCAAAGTCGCAAACGGGATGCAGCATGTGTTGATGGGCCGCGGTGATGTTGCAGCCGGCAGTGTAATCGTAAGTGCCGAAGTGGGCGGCAACACAACGCCCCTCTGCCGCCGCAAGCAGCAGCGGGAGATTGATCTCTCCACGATGATTGATGATCGATTGTGTGGTTTCGATCATCATTTCAAACTTCAGACTGCCCTCAGCGAGACCTGTCTGCTGCTCGAGTTTTTCGAGCAGTGCAGCAAGCGTCGACACCTGTTCCGGAATCGTGATCTTCGGCAAGGTCACTACGAAGTTGTCAGGCAAATGTCCGTTGTTGAGTTCGACAAGACTGGAGACAAAAATATCCAGCGTGCGGAAACTGCGCTCGCGCAGCTCTTCGTTGAACGGCTTGATGCGAATGCCTATGAACGGCGGCAGCGTGCCTTTCTTACTTCCATCAGCGGTTTCGGCAGCGGCAGAAACGGCGTGCCCATCCTCTTCCTCGTCGGGCCGGTTTCCATAACCATCTTCAAAGTCAATGCGGAAGTCTTCGACCGGTTCTCGCACAAGTTTATCCGTTACGCGCCGATAAATCGTATAAGCCAGCCACGCAGATTTCTTCTTTTTGCGCGCTTGCTCGGGATTGTTAGTAAGAAACTCAACCAGCTCAGTAGCTTCGTCAAAACTCGCGGGAAGCTCATCCGCGCCAGGCAGATCGATGGCCCTGGCGAAGGCCACAAAGTCAGGTGCAAATTGATCAAGAGAACGCTGCGCCAGCGAGCCTAGTCGTTTTGCGGAGTCGGACTTGAAGAGGTGCGCGCCTCCATAGACCGTATGCACAGGTTGCCGGCGGCCCGTTTCACCGGGATAGTGCCGTGTGAACTCCTCATTCGCCCGGCGCAAGGCATCCTTGAGGTCATTCAGAGTCTCATCTGATAGAGAAGCTTTCATAATTGTCCTTTTCCTTTACGCGCGCAGGGATAGTAAAAGACCCAAAGCACAAAGTACAAAGTACCGAATACAAATTTATTGACACGGCGTCCGCGGCTTCGCTATGTTTCTTCTGACCCTTCCTCGCAGGTCCGCCCCGATTCTTCACATCGCATAACTAATCTGGACTTTGGAGAACTTATGAAAAAACTCGTGCTTGTTTTGAGTTGTAGTGCGGTCTTTCTTCTTCAGCCGGTGGTAGCAAAGCCGCAAGATCGGCAGCCCGTTAAGCATGGCGGGAAGATTGAGACGAAATACGACGGGTTTAACTACGAAACCACCATGCGGCTGAAGAAAATGAAGGTTAGCTGCGACGGTTTCAAAGACAAGTTCAAAGACGCGTGCGTCAGCCTCGAGATCACGTTGCACTTTCCGGGTACGCAGGTCAATTACGTTCGCAACGTGACCGTGCAAGTCGTCTTCGAGAATAAAGACTGGGCGCACTTGCACGGGCCCGATCAGAGAGAGTTGATGGTTGTGACCGATACTGAAACTTTGAGACTAGGCAGGATGAGTCCCGTGCAGGCCACTCCAGGCACCTGGGATACGAAGGTGGAAACGCTCGAAGCGAAGATTCCTTACGCAGCGTTCAAGAAGATGGTGGAGGCGCAGTCGGTTGAGATCCAGGTGGGACGTAGCGCGGTGGAGTTGCGTGAAAAGAATCTCGCCGCTCTGAGGGATCTCAACAGTCGTGTGCTCACCACTACGAGCAATGCCACTTCCACGTCGCCGAAATAATGTCGAGGTGGTTTATCTTACTGGCACATCTGCCACAACTTGATAGCTTCCACCGGTCGCACGAGCATCAGAATTTGTAACAACAGACTATCGTGAATCCAAAGAATCAGGACCACTTCGACTAACAGGAACACGATCAACGAACGACGAACACCGAGTTGTCGCGCGACAAGAAACCCGACGAGCGCGCAGGCGAGATCGCCGAGAGAATTCACGACCGTGTCGCCTGTATAACCAAGCGCAGCCGTTTCCGTTCGATACTTGTTTATAACGAAGCTGGTGTTCTCAAAAACTTCCCAGGCGCTCTCCAACATAAGCGCCAGCCAGAACTGCCAGGCCGCACTCAGTCGTCTAAACAACAGCGCAATCAGCCAGAAGAACAAAAAGCCGTGAAGCACGTGGGTGAAGCTGTAAGGATCGAACAACTGCTGCGAGTTATTCGAGCTGCACGTGTCGCTGGTCCAAACGTCAAAGTAGCCGCATGCGCAAAGGAACAGGCGCCCCTGCACCCGCAGCAACACGATCATGAGCAGCAGGACCAGACCCGCAGCCACGATGTGCACGGCGCGATCTGTTTTTCTTATCATTCGGGAGTCAGTTTACAGGATTGACATGATTATCAGGATTAACATGTAAATCATGTCTCACTCCTGAAATGGTCAAGGCGACTGGGTGAGAAAATCTTCAATCAAGCGGCGATCGTTTTCCTCTTTGATTCGCGTGAACAATCTGTGGCCGAGTTTCCGGATCGTATCGGGTTTATCAAACGGCAAGCGCTCGTACATCTGCCCACCGTTGAAGTGACACGGCATGCATTTCGACTTAAAGATCGGTTGTAGCTGAGTATCGAAATCGACCCGCTCTTTCGCAGTTGAAGAGTTCGAGATGGGTGCGGATGAGACGATGGTGGTCGTGGCGGCAGGTTTAGCTACGCCGCCCGATTCCAGCAGCAACAACCCCACCGCAATCAAGACAAGAACAATCCGCATGACGCCAATGGTACGCCTCTGAGTCGGATTAGTGAATAGCTAAGAGGCGGCGTTCTTTGTGCCGCATCGTACAGACACTCTCGCACGGCGACCCGAGAATTTCCGTTTATACAATTCAGGGAGGGCTCTAGTGATGGCGAAATGTGAAGTGTGCGGTAATGATTATTACCTGTCGTTTGAAGTCATTACCTCCGGCGCCCGTCATACCTTTGACAGCTTCGAGTGTGCGATCCACAAACTTGCGCCGGTTTGTGATCACTGCGGCTGCAAGATCATCGGACATGGCATAGAGGCGAACAATACTTTCTATTGTTGCGCCAACTGCGCCCGGCACGCCGGCGTCACCGAAGTGAAGGATCATGCATGAATGCTCCACGCGTCAGGAAGTTACTTGAGAGCCATGCTATCGAGGCGTGCGACAGCTTGTTCCGTATCACGTGTTCGTCAAAGGTTTGTCTAAAGACGTTTCATCGCTCGTTCGGTAAACGCTATTGTCCCATTCATCATTGAGAGAGATAAGTTCAATCTCATATGTGAGAGCAGCGTCCGGAGGCAATTTGGGATTCTGTTTTCGTTCGTAGTAGGTGAGATTGGGACTAACCTTGACCATCCTCACTTCACCAACTGTCATTCCCGGTAGCGCGTAAGCGATCGCTGGATACGTGAGTCGTTCACCAACCTTCAGCTGCACTGGAAACCCTTGGTTTCGAGAGCTCTCACATTTTTCGCCGCGAGGCAGATAACAATCATAGTGAATTAACGCGAACGCCCCGGGTTCCGCCACTTTCCGGCCCTGACCTGACTGATCTTCAACCCCTTCGGAATCTTCATCGAAGTGACACCTATCTCAGATCCCTGGATCTTTTGTACTTTCCGGGCTACAAAGTTCAGCGATTTCTGTCAGGTTGAGAATTAGAATACAAAACGCACAGCGTATTTTAATTGGAAGGAAATGGTAGCGCATACGGGACTCGAACCCGTGATCTCTGCCTTGAGAGGGCAGCGTGTTAACCAACTACACCAATGCGCCGTAGTGGACTCGGATTATAGGTGCGCCGCTGGCGCGTTCGCAAGCTGACGCCACGCCCCAAGAGAACAGACGAATTCCGTTCCGTGCTCCCGCGCGAATTCGTGGGCAATTTTGCTATACTCACGCCGCTTGAACGCTAGCCTATCCCATCGGACGCGAGAGTTTCACCCATGAACATCGTCGTGTTGCGGGAAATACAAGAGGGTGAGGCACGCGTCGCGCTCATGCCCGAGTCTGTGAAGAAACTTATAGGCTTGGGCGCCACTGTGCGAGTCGAGAGCGGCGCGGGCCTCAATGCCGCGCGCACTGACAACGACTATCTCGAAGCCGGAGCTGAAGTAAGCAGTGATAGAGAAGCGCTGCTGACCGGAGCGGACGTGCTCGCAGTTGTCAACCGTCCTGGTCCAAACGATTTTGCCCGCCTCAAAACAGGCGCTGTCGTCATCGGTTTTTTACGCCCGCTCGATGAGCCTGCCGCGCTGATTCCAGCAGTCGATCGTGGCGTCACTACTTTTTCGGTCGAGCTAATTCCGCGAATCACGCGAGCACAGGCGATGGATGCACTCTCGTCAATGGCGACCGTCGCCGGTTACAAAGCCGTGCTGATTGGCGCGGCGCACATTCCGCGAATGTTCCCGTTACTGATGACCGCCGCCGGGACGGTGCCACCAGCGCGAGTGCTTGTGCTCGGCGCGGGCGTGGCCGGTTTGCAGGCAATCGCGACCGCGCGACGTTTGGGCGCAGTCGTGGAAGGTTACGACGTACGCGCGGCAGCGGGCGAGCAAGTAAGATCGCTGGGCGCAACATTTCTCGAAGTCGATCTGGGTGGGATCAAAACTGAAGACGCCGGCGGCTACGCAGTAGAGCTATCCGAAGAAGCAATGAATCGCGGACGCGCGTTGATTGCCAAACACGCAAAACTCGCGGACGTCGTCATCACGACCGCACAGGTTCCCGGCCGGCGCGCTCCGCTACTGATTACCCGAGAGGCCGTTGAAGGAATGAAACGTGGCTCGGTCATCATCGATCTCGCAGGCGCGACAGGTGGCAATTGCGCGCTCAGCCAGGCCGATGTAACAGTCGAACGCGAAGGCGTTACGATCCTGGCGCCGACCAATCTGCCGGCCACCGTCCCGGTGCACGCGAGCCAGCTTTACTCACGTAACGTAACGTCATTCCTGTCGCTGCTGATCAAAGACGGCCGCTTGCAGATCGACATGAACGACGACGTGGTTGGCCCATCATGCGTCACGCATAACGGGCAGGTCGTGAATCTGCGAGTAGCGGCGAGTCTTTCAGTACCTGCCAGGTAACCATGAACAACATTCACTGAGCACGAGTATCTTTTTCAAGAAGTGAAGAGAAAGGTCGAGGGAGTGAAATAGCATGTCAGCAGAAACATTGATGTCAGCGCTTTACGTTTTCGCGCTCGCGGCGTTCCTGGGGTACCAGGTGATCTCAAGAGTGCCGCCGCTGCTGCACACACCTTTGATGTCGGCCACGAATGCGATCTCGGGAATCTCGCTCGTCGGCTCAATCGTTACTGCGGGCGCGAGCTACAACACAGTCAGCACGATTCTGGGCTTCATCGCGGTCGTCTGTTCGACGACAAACGTCGTCGGTGGTTTCGTCATCACCGATCGCATGTTGAAGATGTTTAAGAGGAAAGACATTGCAAAGAAGGAATGAGTTTGGAACTTTGTGCTTTGTACTTTGTTCGCCGCGAGCAAGCACAAAGCACTAAGTACTAAGCACAAAGCTCCCGAACGACTTACAACAAACTTGCAAATCTACTTCATCGAACTCAGTTACCTGCTCGCTTCAATCCTCTTCATCCTCGGATTGAAGGGGTTGAGCCACCCTGAAACCGCGAAACGCGGTATGCATCTCGCCGAGTTTGGCATGTTGATGGCCATCATCGGCACGCTAATGCATCACGAGATCGTCACCTACACGTGGATCCTGGCGGGCCTGGCAGTCGGCTCGGTTATAGGACTGGCGATGGGCCTGTGGGTACCGATGACGGCAATGCCGCAACGGACCGCACTGTCACATGCGTTCGGAGCTTTCGCGGCGGCACTCGTCGGCATCTCGGAATTCTATAAACACGGCGGACACGTCGAACGAATAACAATGAGCGCGCTCGGTTTTGAAGTCATGTTCGGCGCACTCACCACCACCGGCAGCCTACTCGCATTCGCCAAACTTCAAGGACTCGTGCGCGGCACGCCCATGACTTACAGGGGTCAGAACATTTTTAATATGGCCCTGCTTGCAGTGACGACCGGAATTTACATCTATTTGATCGTCGTGCCTGGTTCGATGCCGTTGTTTTACACGATGGTCGGCCTCGCATTCATTTTCGGACTCCTGCTGGTCATGCCGATCGGCTCGGCAGACATGCCGGTCGTAATGTCGCTGCTGAATTCTTATGCAGGCCTCGCTTCGGCCGCTACTGGATTTGTGCTCTCAAACAAGGTCTTGATCATTGCCGGTACCCTCGACGGTTTCTCCGGTTTCATACTCTCGATCCTGATGTGCCGCGCGATGAATCGTTCGATAACCAACGTTTTGTTTGGCGCTTTCGGGAGTGCGGCAACAGCGGCAGCCACCGGCGAACAACAAGGATCGATGCGCGAAGTTGGGCTCGAAGACATCGCTACCCAGCTCGCCTATGCAAACAAAGTCGTCTTCGTGCCCGGCTATGGACTCGCGACCGCACAGGCGCAGCACGCTGTGCGCGAGCTCGCAGACGTACTCGAGAAGCGCGGCGTCACAGTCAAATACGGAATCCATCCGGTGGCGGGCCGCATGCCCGGACACATGAACGTCTTACTTGCCGAAGCGAACGTTCCGTACTCAGCACTGTACGAACTCGAGCAGATCAATCCAGAATTTCCGACAACCGATGTGTCGGTGGTGATTGGAGCAAACGACGTGGTCAATCCCGATGCACGCGACAATCCGGGAAGTCCGATTGCGGGCATGCCGATTCTTGAAGTCGATCGCTCGAAGTCGGTTGTCGTCTTGAAACGTGGCCAGGGCAGGGGCTTTTCCGGTCTCGAGAATCCTTTGTTTTTTAAGCCGGTAACAGGCATGCTCTACGGCGATGCGAAAGACACGCTGACCCGTTTGGTGCAGGCAGTCCAACACGCATAACTCGTTTCGCGCATCAAAGACAATCTCCCAAAATGATCTCGCGATAAAAATCGCTTACTGGAGAATTCATGCGAAGATTTTTAACCGCACTCGTGCTGACGGGTCTGCTCGTCACCACATTTCCCGCAACTTACGCACAACGCGCTGCGCAAAAATCCAAAAAGGCCGCCGCCTCCGTTACTGTCCAACGTGCCGTCGATACGATTTCCGCCAACCAGATTAGAGATTACTTGACGTTTATCGCTTCCGATGAACTGGAGGGGCGCGACACGCCTTCACGCGGACTCGACGTGACCGCAAAATTTTTGGCGATGAACCTCTCGCGCTGGGGATTCAAACCGGCCGGTGACAATGGAACTTTCTTTCAACGGATCGAGTTGCGACGAGATCGCGCCGATAGCGGACAAACAAAAGTTGAATTTGGTGGACGAACATTGATTGTCGGAACAGATTACCTGCCGGCGGGTGGCTCCGGCACCGTTAGCGGCCAACTCGTTTTCGCGGGCAATGGCTGGTTTGTTAAGTCGAAAGAGATCGACGCTTACAAAGATATCGATCCAACCGGGAAGATTGCGGTGATCTTTGGCACTCCAAATTCACAACCGCGCGGCGTCTCGCGCGCCGACTACGGCAAGCCGGGCGTTGACTACATGAATGCACCCGACTACGCGCGCAGCAAGGGTGTCGTTGGTCTAATTTACGTTCCCGACTTTCAATACCTCGCAAACTGGCAGCGCAATCGCGCACGACTCATGGAACGCGGCTCAACAGTTGTTGCTAAGTTTGCAACTGGGCAAACTGCTTCACCCGTGCCGTCGATTGTGATCTCGCCTGAAATGGCCAATGCGATCTTTGCGGGCGAGCGGCAGTCGGCCTCGGGAATCTTCAATGCATCATACGGAGCCACTCTGCCAACACCATTTCTCATGAACGAGCAGAAAACGATCAGTATGAGTGTAGCGAACAACGCGGAGATAGTTCCGACGCAGAACGTGGTTGCTGTTTGGGAAGGTAACGATCCGGTGTTGAAAACAGAGTACGTGGCGCTCGGCGCGCATTACGATCACGTTGGCAGTGGTTGTCCTCCTGCGGGCACCGACACGATCTGCAATGGCGCCGACGACGACGGCTCAGGTACAACCGCGCTGTTGGGAATGGCTGAAGCATTGTCCAAGGCTCCTACGCGGCCAAAACGTTCAATCTTGTTCGTCTGGCATTGCGGTGAAGAGAAGGGATTGTGGGGCTCGAGATATTTTGTCGAATACCCGACCGTGCCGCTCAATCAGATCGTGGCGCAAATCAACCTTGACATGATTGGACGAAGCAAAAAAGAGGGCGACACGAATCCGCGTAACCGTGACTTGACTGGCCCCGATTCGGTTTATCTTATCGGCTCGACTATGATGAGCACCGAATTGGGTGAACTGGTAAATGCGGTGAATAAGTCGTTTCTGAACTTAAACTTTGACACGCGTTACGACGATCCGAAAGATCCGAACCGCTTCTTCTTCCGCAGCGATCATTACAACTACGCTCGCAAGGGAATCCCGATCATCTTCTTCTTCGATGGCGAGCACGAAGACTACCACCGTCCGGGTGACACGGCCGACAAGATCGATTATCAGAAGATGGAGAAGATTACACGCACGATCTACATGACGTTGTGGGAAATTGCGAACCGGCCGGCGAGATTGAAAGTCGATAAGCCTTTGCAAATGTCGATGGCACGCTAAGTTCCGCCTCGTTCGGCAATTAACTTGCGATAAGCTTCGGAGCGTGAGAGTCCCAGCTCGCGCGCCGCTTTTTTTAACGAGGCGCGGTGGTCCATGCCGTCCTGTTCGTATTGATCGACTAAGGCCGCGATACTTTGCTTGGGAGTGATCGTCTCGCCGATTACATTACGATCGATTAGCACAACGATCTCGCCGCGAGTGTTCTCCTCGCTCGCATAATGTGTGGCTAGTTCACTCAAACGTCCACGCCTGATCTCTTCGTGTAGCTTGGTCAGTTCTCTCGCTACCACAGCTTCACGCTCGCCCAGGATCTCGAAAGCGTCTGTTAGCGTTGTGGCTAACCGGTGAGGCGCTTCGTAAAAAATCAATGTTCCCGGGACAGTTCGTAGCTCGCTGAGACGTGCGCGGCGCGCATTCGATCGAGACGGCAGAAACCCGGCGAAGAAGAATTCATCCGTTGGCAGGCCTGCCGCAATCAGTGCGGAAATCAAGGCACTTGGACCAGGCACTGGAACTACTGGTACTTCATTCTCAATCGCAGCGCGAACGAGACGGAAACCAGGATCGCTGATCGACGGCGTGCCGGCGTCCGAAACTACCGCTACGTCCTTTCCCTGCTTTAACTGATCGATGAGCTCGGCCGCGCGTTGATGTTCGTTGTGCTCATGGTAGCTGACGGTTTTTGTATCGATGCCGTAATGCTGGAGCAACTTGTGCGTGTGACGCGTGTCTTCGCATGCGATCAGATCGACGTCCTTCAGGATCTGGAGAGCGCGGTGCGTGATGTCTGCAAGATTACCGATGGGTGTTGCTACAAGATAAAGAGTCCCAGGCATAGCTGGACAGGATTATACAGACAAAGGCCCCGGCAAGAGCCGAGGCCTTCAGAAAGGGGTAACCAGCAGGGTTGCAAGCGGATGTCAGTTGCAGGTAATTACTGAGGGAATGGAATTCGTCTCCACCAATCGTTGTTGCGGTCATTGCGGTCGCGGTCGCGGTCGCGATCACGACGCCAGTCGTCGTTGCGATCGTTGCGACGCCAATCGTCATCTCGCCCATAACCGCCGTTGTATCTAAAACCGTAGACGCCACTGATGTAGCGCAGCTCCTGTTGAATCTGCGCCCACTCTGACGCAAGCCTGCTATCAAACCAACGCGGCCGGGCAACACGGTCCAACTGCTGACCTTCTTGCAGCACGCGGCGAGCTTCATCGGCACTTCGATTCAAATCGCGGCCATCGCCAACTCTCGATTTCAGATCGCCTACGGCATCACGGAATTGATGCACTTCTTCGTTGATTCGATCTTCCCGGCTCGATCCATTCGCCCGGCTTCGATCAAGTGCACGGTCCATATCGCGCTCAAAGTCTTTTGCTAAACGGTCCAGCCGGTGCACTGAATCGCGCAGTCCGCGATCGTCGTAACGTCCACCGCGATTATCCGGATAACGGTCCTGGGGATAACGTCCCCACTGGGCAGCCGCTACCGCCGGCAAGCTGAGCGCTAGTATCGCGGCAGCCAGGATTGAAAACTTCAGTGTGTGTCGGTTCGTCATTTCTTGCTGTCTCCTCAGTATCACTTCGACCCTGTCGGGTTCTTTGGCAACTGCCGTGCCTTTTGCAAAACTGCGAGTATTTTTGTGGAAACTGGGCCGGGCAGGCGCGAAAACGTGCAGGGACTGACGGAAATGGTTGCGGAAGAAGTTTCCTCGCAAAGGCGCAAAGAAAAGCCAAGTTCAGACTTGGCGCCTTTGCGCCTTTGCGAGGGGAAATTCTTAAAAGTGCTTGTCGATGAGGATAGCGATGTGGCGGCGCATGTCGGCCTCGCGTAAAGAGAAGTGCTTATTGATAGCAGAGTTCCACGCTGGCGCTCCAGTCTTTGTTTTAGTCAATAACAACTCTTCACTCGCTTGCCGAATTCCCATGTGACGAATGTTGGCGCAGGCCAAGCCTCCTCCGCGCACAAATCCATCACGTGGCACACGCGGCCAGCCGGCTTCGACGTACAACGTCCGCACTCCGTTCGTCAGCGTGAGGAGATGACCAACCATCGTTGACGATCCCATCGCAAACCGATGGCCGTCTTTCTTTGAGATCTGAATACTCGCACCCGCGCGATTCGCGTCGCCGGCCAGCGTCGTGAATCCGGCAATCAACCAATCGACTCCGGCCTTGCGCAAGAGGTCGTTCGAATTCCTCAGTGATAGATACTCGAGAACATCCGTGCGACCGGCGAGGCGTGCTCTGTGTTCGGCTTCGGACAAAGCCGCTGCCCAGGCTTCATCTAGTTCGCTCATATTGGCTTGGCGATGGTATCATGAGCGCCGATTTGTCCCCCCACAATCCCAGATGCGGAACCCTATCGACATGACCCCATCATTTCGAGTCGTAAAGCGCCTGTTGGCGATCATTCCAGCAGTTGGTCTGTTTCTGCTGATTAGCGTAAACCCGCTCGCACAATCGGGCAAACTGCCTGCGCCCGCGAGTCACGTGAGCGATTTTGCCGGAGTTATCGACGCTCAAACTAAGAGCCGGCTCGAAACGCTGCTCCAGAACCTGAAAGAAAAAAGCAAGATCGACTTGTATGTCGCGACTGTCGAAAGCACGGGCGAGCAGGAGATCTCTGCTTTCTCGCAACAGCTCGCACGTGAATGGAACATCGGCGCAAAGACCACACGCGGTAAGAGCCTGTTGCTCGTGATCTCGACAGCGTCGAAGACTTCATTCACTCAGTTCAGCCGGACCGTGCAAACGCAATTGCCCGATGGTGTGTTGGGGGAAATGACGTATCGCATGCAGGGACCGTTGAGCGATGGTCGTTTCGCTGAAGCGATTGATAGCGGTGTGCACGTATTCGCGAATGCACTCGCTGAGAAGATTGGATTTACTGTCGCGGATCTTGAACCTTCGGCAGTGGCGGTTAACAGCCCTGAAGTTACAAACGATGCGCCACAGCCTGTTCTCGTCAGCGACAAAACACCGGCGACGACGCGTCCTAGAACAGTAGCTGATGCTCCGGCTCTGGCCCAGGCCACACCGCCGGTAGACACTCCTCAAACAAATCCCACACCAACTGAAACTCCAACTGCGGAACCAACTCCGTCAGAATCACCGAAGACTGAACCAACGCCTGCTGAGTCGCCGAAGACTGAGGCGCCCGTTCTTGAAACATCAAAAAGTGAAACGGCAAAAACAGCACCCCGAAAAGCGAGCGCGACGACAAGAGTAAATACTCCGGTCAGGAAGAAAACTGCTGCCCAGATTGCCGAACAAGACGCCGACGAATCCGAAGAAGTGGAACTGACGCTGACACTGCCTTTGGACAAACGCGCGGTAACGTTGAAAGAGTGGCTCGACATTCATCCGAATTCCAAATCACGCACACGCGCGACTGAACTACTGATCAGTACGCATGCGGCACTCGGCGATCAGAAGTTAAAAAATGGCGACATCGCTGCTGGAACTGAGCAGTTGTTTCGCGCAATCGAAGAGTCAGACGTTACGATCTCGGATCAACTGTTCTCCGGAGTCATTGCGCAGATTCCGACGAATCTTTATCTGCGCGGCGAGCGAGACGCGGCATTCAAAGCTGCGCAAACTATCGAAGGTAAGTTTGGTTCAGATCCGAAACGGCTGCTCGCGATGGCGGGTTTTTATCTCGGGATTGAGCGTGGGAGTGAAACAGTTCGCCTCGCTGAGAGTGCAATCAAGCTCGCGCCTGATGTTGCCGAAGCGCATCGCATCCTCGCAGTTGGACTGCACATATCTTTGCGACTCGACGAAGCTATCGCCGAATACAAGCGCACGCTCGAGCTCGCTCCGACGTCGAAAGTGTCACGTGGCAGCCTCGCCGATCTTTATCGCGCATCAGGCAAGACTGAGGAAGCACTCACACTCTACAACGAACAACTCGCAGCAGATCCGAAGGACAACGCAGCACTCGCTGGTAAAGTGATCTCACTGTTTGAGCTCGGCCGCACAGACGAGGCAAACACTGCTCTCGAAGCCGCATTAACAGCCGAGCCACGCAACCTGCCGTTGCTTGCGGGCACGGCATATTGGTTCGCCGCACACGACAACAACGAGAAAGCTTTTGACCTCGCTCGCAAAGCAACTGCCATTGAGCCACGTTACACGTGGGGCCAGATCGCGC
Organism: uncultured Acidobacteriota bacterium; assembly: GCA_963826255.1. Lineage (GTDB taxonomy): Bacteria > Acidobacteriota > Blastocatellia > Pyrinomonadales > Pyrinomonadaceae > PSRF01. The sequence continues at coordinate 65,337 of CAWGWK010000002.1, read as the reverse complement.
TGGGTCGCTCGTTGCTCAGTTTGAAGCGGCCACTGGACGCAGAACGAGCGATCCGCTACGCGAGACAATTTGGGAAGTTTCCGACTCTGACTTACGAGCTTGCGAATGTTTTGTCGTCGATGGGACTTTACGATGAAGCCGCCGAGGTTCTTCGCGAGTCGTTCACACTTAAGGACGGACAGATTCATACATATCTCGCGGGACACTTGCCCGCGAGTGAAACAGGGTTTCTGGAACTGCTTGCGCCGGAGCGACGGGCCGGAATTTACCAGTCAACTTCTGCTGACAACGCCGCCAACGCAAAAGCCATGAAAGCGCTTCTCGCTTTCAACGCCGCCATCACTCCGACAACGGAGGGCGAGAAGATCAATGAGTCAGACGCGGTCGCGGCCGCGCAGGAATTTGCAGCAGGCACTGACAGCATGCGTGCTTTCCGCCAGCTCTACGCAGCAAGCCGTCTGCTGCGACATGGTGTGGGCATATCAACCGTGCTGGATCTAATCGCCGCCGCGCGAAAAGCTTCGGACGATGCGCTCAAAGTGCCGGGGCTCACCATCGCAGTGCAAGCCGATGAATTCAGAGACTTGCGTGCACGCGCAATCGCTTCGGGCAATGTGCCAAACGTTTCGGACGCGCCACATAGCGTGTTATCGAACATTCTGAAAGGGCGCCTTGAAGATCTGCACGGGTGGGCGCTGTTTAATCAGGAAAAATATACGGAGGCAATCACTCATCTCAAACAGGCGTCGGAGATCTTACCCGCAGAGACTCCCGCATGGCGTACAGCGCTCTGGCATTTGGGCGCGGCACTCGAGCAATCAGGACAGAAGGAACAGGCACTCGAGGCTTACATCAAGAGCTATCGCGGAGGCCCGGCTGAGTCTGTTCGCCGTTCCGTCATTGAGCAATTGTATCGGAGTGTCAAAGGTTCACTCGAAGGACTGGAGGAACAGATTGGAGCAGGAGCAGTGACCAGCGGTACATCAACGCCAACCACTACACCTGAAGTGTCTACACCTACCGCTCAACCAACAACGACTACTGCTGAACCTGCTCCCACGGAAACTCCGAAATCAGATGTTGCACCTGCACCTGATTCTTCAGCCGCTCCTGTCTCTGATTCATCGCGGCCGATGTCTGAAGACGCCCTCAAGAGCGTCGGATCACGTTTGCGTTCCAACGTGAAGATCACCGGACGTATTGTCGATGCAAATAAAGTGGGAATTGCCAACGTGGTGGTTGTGTTGATTAGTCCTTCGGGAACAGTGCTGGCATCGACGACCGATAACGAAGGTAATTACTCGTTTACCGTCGCACCGTCGCAGAAGACGTATCGAGTGATACCGTCAAAGGAAGGTTACACTTTTGCTCCGATGGATCGCGCGTTTTCGGGATTGATTGAGGATCAGAGAGAGATCGACTTCTTAGGAAGTAAACCTTAATCCACAGATTACACAGATTGGTTTTTCTGTGTAATCTGTGGATGGATTTGCCTTATTTGTTGTTGTTCTGACCTGGAGGAGCCGTGATCGGTTTTCCTTCAGCGTCGTACATTTCAACTTTTCCATACTTCGCCAGGATCTCACGCGCCTTCGCGGCATCGCCTACAGCAACTACTTGCAAGTGCTCCATATCGAGATACTTCTGCGCGGCTTTCTGCACGTCAGCAGCAGTGATCGCCGAAACCTTTTGCGGGTACGTGTCCCAGTAATCCGCGGGGAGGTTGTAGAGCTTCTGCGTGATGATGTTTTGCAGCAGAGTCGCCGGCTGTTCCAGCGACAACGCAAAGCTTCCGATAATGGCTCTCTTTGCATTGTCCAGTTCTTCCGCCGGTACCGGTTCGGTACGTAAGCGATTGAGCTCATACATAAACTCTTTCATCGCGCCTTCAGTAACGTCAGTCCTGACTTCCGAGCTCGAGGTCCACGTACCTCTGAATTTCGAACCGCCGAAATTGCTGTACGCACCATAAGTGTAACCTTTGTCTTCACGCAGGTTCAGGAAGAGCCTGCCTGATGGACCACCGCCGAGAACACGGTCGGCCAACAGCACTGCAAAGTAATCAGGACTGGTCCGCTCGATACCGAGAGTTCCCAAGGTCAACACCGTTTGGACCGAGCCGGGGCGATCGATCAAATAGATCCGTGACTCGGACTGCGCGGGAGCAGGCGGAATGGTTACTGCCGGAACATCACCTTTGGCCCAGTCGCCAAATGCCTTCTCGAGCTTCGGCATGATGTCTTTCATCGTGACATCGCCAACGATCGCGAGGATGGCGTTGTTAGGACGGTAGTAAGTCGAGTGAAAGTCTGTGAGGTCTTTGGTCGTCAGCTTCTTGATTGACTCCGTGGGCGGTGCGATCAACGCGGCCGGGTGGCTCGTGCCATAAATCGCGCGATTGAATTGTTCCGTCGCGAGAAACTGCGGAATTGATCGTTGAAACTGAAGTTGGGCCAACGTACGTGTCTTGTACTTTTCAACCTCGGCCTGTGGGAATATCGGATTTCTAATGACGTCGGCAAACAGATCGAGTGTCTGGTCCAGGTTCTCGACCAGGCCACCGGTATTCACGGTACTGGTCATTGAAGAGAGGCCGGCATTCGCGGTCAGCGTTGCGCCCAGGGCATCAACCTGCTCCGCAATGTCCCTGCTCGAGCGCTTGGTCGTTCCTTCACGCAACAAGCTCGCGGTGAAGCTTGCGAGACCACGATAATCGGGCTTGTCTGAAAGGCCGCCACTCAACACAACCATCTGCATGTTGAAGGTGGGCACCTTGTCAGAGTGCAGCAGCAGCACTCTCAAACCGTTTTTCAACGTGGCTTCTTCGGCGCGAGGAAGTTTTACTCTCAAGACTTCCTTGTTAACGGGCGCTTTGCCTTTGATAACCGCGCCCTTGGTGGTTGGCTGTTGCTGACCAGCCGGCGTGGGCGTGCCCTGGCCCAAAACCAAAGACGACACGAGCACGATCAGCATCAGTGCGAGGATAACGTTTTTGTTCTTTATGATTCTCATTGCTATATGACTCCTTTACTGCCCCGTCGCGCCGGTTGCCGGCTGGGCCTTTGCCTTTGGCATTGTGATTACAACGGTGCGATTTGTATCGAGCAGATACTTGTTGGCAACACGCTGCACGTCTTCCTTCGTCACCGCCGCGACTTTGTCGAGACGTGTATTGATCAGGCCAGGCTCGTTGTAATAGACCGTGTACTGACCAAGAGTGACGGCGCGAGAGAGTGAGCTTTGCAGGCCGTTGATCAGGTTTCGCCGCGTGGTGTTCTTCGCTTTCTGAAGTTCCCAATCAGCGATGGGCTCTTTCTTCAGACGCTCGATCTCGGTGTAGATCAACGCTTCAACATCTTCTGTTTTGACCCCTGGACGGAGAGTGGCGTTCGTGTACAACGCGCCGACTCCGCGCTTCTCATCCATAAAACCACCGACGCCCGTAACCATCTCTTTCTCTTTCACGAGCTTCTGGTAGAGACGTGAACTCTGTCCGCTTTGCAGCACCGCACTAAATACCTGCAACGCGTAGAAGTCAGGTGTGTTGCCCGGAACAGCTTTGAATGCGAGATCGACGCGCGGCGCGCGGGCCAGCATGTCGTTAACGGTGGCGCGGCGTTCTGCTTTCTGCGGCGGCTCAGCCATGTCAACGGCCGGCGGATCGGGCTGACGTGGAATACTCTCGAAACTGCTGCGAATCTTCGCGAGCGCTTCGTCGGTTTTGAAGTCACCGACCAGAGTGAGCACCGCGTTGTTTGGTGCGTAATACATTTTGAAGAACGAAGCGACGTCTTCAACCGTTGCCGCATTCAGATCCTCCATTGAACCGATCACGGAGTGCTTGTAAGCAAAGTTGTCGTAAAGCAACTCCTGCTGCAACTCGCCACTCTTACCGTACGGTTGGTTGTCAACGCCCAGCCGCCGTTCTTCCTGAACCGCGTTGCGCTGGTTGTCGAGGTTCTCTTTTGTGATTGCCAAACTCTTCATTCGATCGGCTTCGAGGAAGAGAGCCAGGTCGAGCTGGTTTGCCGGAAGGATTTCGAAATAATTTGTGCGATCTTCGTTGGTGGTCCCATTCATGGAGCCACCGTTGTTGAAGACGAGCAGAAAATGTTCACCCGATCCGATGTTCTCGGATCCCTTGAACATCATGTGTTCGAAGAGATGCGCAAAACCGGTGCGGCCTTTTCGTTCGTCACGTGAACCGACGTTGTAGGTTAAGGAAATCGCCACAACGGGCGCTGAATGATCTTCAACAGTGATCACGCGCAGGCCGTTCTTTAAAGTGGTCTCTTTGAAATCAACTCGCACGTTGCGAGGGCCCTGTGCCTGGGCGGAGAGAACTGCGAGCGCGCAGACAAGCACCGTGTACAAAAATCTAGACACGCGTCTCATGAATCAAACTCCTTTATATGCTGATGTTTCCGAAAGTTTTCCAGCGTTAACCTATGCTGTGATCGGTGCCCTGTCAAGTCACGGATTACGCACATTTCTATGTAATCCGTGGTTTACGCTCAGCCAACCGCCTCTCGGTTCTTACCATCCAAAGTCCTCGACTGTATAATCGTCGCAAAAAGCTATGACAAGAAGAATAAAGCTCATTTTGCCCGGCGTTACTATGGTTTTTGCCATACTTGCGCTGGCCCTCCCGGTGAGGTCGCAGCAGCCCGCGCCTCAGCAACCCGCCAGCCGTTTTGATGTGACTCACTACCGTATCGAAGCTCAGATCATTCCTGACCAACATATGCTTCGCGCCGGTGCTGACGTAACGTTTGTGCCTTTAGATGCGACGCGTTCGGTCGTTTTTGAGCTCAACGGTTCACTCAAGGTGGAAAGTATCGAGAAGGACGGCAAGGCGTTGACCGGCTTTGTTCAGGATGCGGTTGGCGTCGGCTCGCTCGGGCCGAGCGTCCGCGTCGATCTAGGCCAGGTTGTTCCGGCGAATCAGCCAGTGACGCTGAGGTTTCGTTGGAGCGGCGCGCTCGTGTCTCCGGAAGGCGGACCGTTAGCGACGAGACGATTGGCTTACGTCGGTACTGAAGGTTCTTACCTGATGTATGCGTCGCGCTGGTTTCCATTTCATGATTACGCGGCGGATAGAGCCACCTCGGATATCACGTTTATCGTGCCTTCAGGTTTGCAGGTTGCCGGGACGAGCGACGACGCGATCGTCGCACAGCCCTCACCGAAAGAGGGTGCGGTTCGGTATCGGTTCGTGCATCGCCAGCCAGTGCTCATCGGAAACTTCGCCGCTGGTCAATACATAAACAAGAATCTTCGATACAGCAATTACGACCTTCAGCTTTACGCAATGCCGGGCAGTGAGAAACGCCTCGAAGCGTATGCTGAGCTAACCGGCCGCGTGCTCGAGTTCTATACCAAGCGCTACGGCGCGCCGCTCTTCGGTAGAAGGCTTGTCGTCGTTCAGATCGATGACGAAAGTTTAGACGCTTACTCGGGTCCGGGAATGATCTTCCTGTCGAGCAAGATGTTCGACACGACGCGGCCCGTGCCGGAAGAGAAGATTCAAAGAGAGATCGCTTACCAGTGGTGGGGCCAGAGCGTCGGTCTCAAATCGTTTGACGACGCTTGGCTTTCGCAGGGACTAGCCGAGTGGAGCGCGTTTGCGTTTCGTGAGAGCACACTGGGTGAAGGCGGCCTCGAGGCTGCACAACGCGAGCAACAGGAACGGGCCCTGACTTTCGAGCAAACAGCATCGATTGCCCGTGCGCCAAGCGCTCTCGACGATCAATCAGCCGCATACCAGTCGATCGTTTTTTACAAAGGTTCGATGGTCTTTCGCATGCTGCGCGAGACGATTGGAAAAGAAAACTTCGATCGCCTGCTCGCGAGTTTTCTCGAAACTTATAAAGGTAAGAATGCGTCGATAGACGACTTTGAGAAACTGGCGAACAAGATTTCGCAGGAGAACTTGCGCTATTTCTTCGCACAGTGGATTGAAGGAACGGGCGTACCCGAGTTTACCGTCGACTATCAAATCATTCGCACGCGCGCGGGCAAGTTCCGCACGCGCGGCACAGTCAAACAGAATCTCGAATCGCTGCGAATGCCGGTTGAATTGTTGCTGCGGGCTGAAGGCGACAATCAGCAGAAGATTGTTCGTATCGAGGGTCGTAGTGAAGATTTCGACTTCGAATCGAATGGACAGCCAATCGAAGTGGTTGTAGATCCAAACAACAAGATTCTGCGAATGTCGGACGATCTGCGTGTGTCGATCATTGCGCGGCGCGGCATCGAGCAGATGAAGGAAGGGATCTACGCGGAAGCACAACAGCAGTTTGAAGCAGCGCTAAAGCTCGATCGTTCCAATTCGTGGGTCTACTACAATCTCGGGCTGCTGTTTCTCGAACAGCGCAACTGGCAACAGGCGCTCGACAACCTGGAAGCTTCGCTTATCGGTAATCTGAAGCCGTCGTGGATCGAAGTGTGGGCTCACATCAAACGCGGCAATGCCTACGATGCGAAGGGTGAGCGCGAACGCGCGATGGCGGAATACAAGAAGGCGGTGCAGTCGGGCATTGATTACGACAATGCGCAGGCGATCGCGAAGAAGTATATGGCCGCTCCGTACGATCCGAAAGCGGATCAAACCGCGGGAGCCGTTTCACCCTCGCCTGGAAATTAGCCACGGATGACACGGATTTTTTCTGATCCGCGCTGATCAGTTCTTAAAATCCGTGTAATCCGTGGCTACGATCGAGATCTTGTTTTTGTCCGCGGCGCGAATCATCTCCTCGCGATCGAACATCAGCGTCTTACCGGCCGTGATGCAGAGACACGTCGCACCGGCTTCTACCATCGCTTCAATCGTCGGAAACCCAACCACCGGCACGTCGAATCGCATGTCCTGATTCGGCTTCGCCACCTTCACTACAGTCAGCCGGCCATTAACCAACGTGCCCGCACGTTTGATCGTCTCGTCTGTGCCTTCCATCGCTTCGATCGCTACGCAAGCTTTACCACGGACCACGATGGTCTGGCCCAGGTCCAGGCGCGCGATCTCACGCGCGATCTCTAAACCGTATTCGATGTCTTCGCGTTCCTGTTTACCGGGCTCGCGTCGCGTGATCGTGCCGCTCTTCGGCAATGAATCCTGGAGAAAGCACGTCGAGTCAACCAGTTCAATACCTTCGCTCTCTAATTCGGAAGCGATCGCTCCGATCAACGCGTCAGTATTACGGCGCGGCAGTTTCAAAAGCACTTTCAACATTCGCGCGTCAGGCACCGCACGGCTGAAAATCTGAACGTGCTTCACTTGCCCGGCCATGATGGCCTTCTCAACACCCTCTTCTTTGAAGAAACGGATCATTCGCCCGAGTTGGCCGATGCCTACCCACTTCACGCGTTCCGCGCGCCGTTCCATCTCCGGATCCGTCTCTTCGCGGATCGCGGCGACGACCAACTGCACTCCTGATTGGCGCGCGCCGTCCACGACCATGAAGGGAAACTTGCCGTTGCCCGCGATCAATCCGAATTTCATTTGGTAACGCCGCGATTCGAGGCTTCGATGAAGCGAAGCAAGTCTGAAACTTCGGGAGAGTTGTTGATCTCTTGCTTGATACGTTCGACTGCCTGAGTGGTGTTGAGTTTTGCAGAAAGCAACAGGTGGAAGGCGTGGTGAAGCGCGTCGATTGTCTCGCGAGAATACCCGCGACGCTTCATTCCCGTGATGTTAAGTCCGTAACACTTCGCGTGATTGCCGACTGTCAGAGCAAATGGCAGCGCATCTTTGACTACGACCGAGTAGCCACCGATATAAGCTTCCTTGCCGATGCGGCAAAACTGATGTACGCCCGAATAAGCGCCGATGTTGGCCCGATCTTCAATCACGACGTGTCCAGCGAGAGTGGCCGCATTGGCCATAATGACTCCATCGCCGATCAGGCAGTCGTGCGCGATGTGGGCCTGGGCCATGATCAGGCAATCGTTGCCTGTTTTAGTGAGCATTCCCCCACCCGCCGTGCCGCGGTGAACGGTAACGAATTCGCGTATCTTGTTGCGCTCACCGATGCGAGTTTCTGAGGGTTCACCCTTGTACTTCAAATCCTGCGAAGCCAGTCCGATCGACACAAACGGAAAGACGTGTGTGCCCGCGCCGATCGAGGTGCGTCCATCGACAACGCAGTGAGATTCGAGACGCACCTCGTCACCAAGCTCAACCTCGTCGCCCACGGTGCAATATGGTCCGATAAAACAGTCGTACCCGATCCGTGCGCGCGGACTTACAACCGCGGATGGGTGAATAGTGGTGGGATGGGTGGCTGCGGACATGTGCGCCTATTCCCTGGGAGCGACGATACTCATGATCTCAGCGTCGGCGGCCAATTGGCCATCGACCTTCGCTTCACCACGCATGCGTTGGACTTTCGAGCCGATGCGCAATGCGGTGACTTCCAGAACCAACGTATCGCCAGGAACAACGGGACGTCTAAAACGCGCTTCTTTGATGCCAGTAAAAAGGACCAGTTTCTGATCTCGATCTTCAATCTCGCGTAAGGCCAGCACCGCGCCAACCTGGGCCAGTGCTTCGACCACAAGCACACCGGGCATCACGGGCGCGCCGGGAAAGTGGCCCTGAAAAAACAACTCGTTAATACTGACCTGCTTTATGCCGACGATTCTTTCGCGGGGTACGAGTTCTACGATTCGATCGACGAGAAGGAAGGGATAGCGGTGCGGCAGAAGCTTTTGGATCGCCTGTGAATCAAGAACTGTTTCCATAAACTTAGCCACAAAAAAGCACAAAAGGCACAAACAATAAAGAGGGATCAAAAAGGACTTGTTTGTGCTTCTTGTGCCTTTTTGTGGCCCTATTCAGGCGGCGTGGTGGTTGTGGCTGCGGTAACAGGGTTCTTACTGTTGAAGTCCGCAATGAACGCGCGTGTGATGTCGATATTATCGGCGGCGTACAACAGGGGTACCTGGGCCGCATCGATAATTACATTGATGCCGCGGGCTTTGGCAAAAGCTTCAAGCGCTTTGCCGATCTCTTCCTGCAAGGGCGTGAAGAGTTCCTGACGGCGACGATTGTATGCAGCCTGCGCATCTTCACCTTTGCGCTGAGTATCTTTTTTCAACTGGTCGAGTTGATCGATCTTGGCTTGCAACGCTCTCTGATCGATGGGCGTTCCCGCCGGAGCGTCGCGCAGCTTCGTGATTTCAGCCTCGAGCGTTTGCGCCCGCGTCTGCAATCCGTTGATCTCATCTTTAAGTTTCTGGAATTCGCCATTCAGCTTGGTCACCACGCTATTGAACTTGGCGATGCCAGTCTTCTGGTCCAGAAACAGGTCGGTATAGATCACTGCCATCTTGCTCGTTGGCAATGCGACGGTCGTATCGGCCGGCGCCGTTGCAGCCGGTGCGGGCCGGGCAGCAGGAGTCGGCGTCGGGGTTGCTGCCGGTCGTTGTTGTGCGCTGATGGTCGTGGCAATTGCCAGGACCATCACAGCGCTGATTGGAAAGAGGTGATGTCTAATCATGATTCTTGCCAGTAACTATGGTTGCGTTACTGATGCGGTTGCCGGGTTTTTGGTGTTGAAATCGTTAATGAACGCACGAGTGATATCCAGGCTGTCGGCTGCATAAACCACTGGAACCTGGCTGCCGTCAACAATCACGGTGATACCACGTGCTTTCGCAAAAGCCTCGAGCGCCTTGCCGATGTCCTGTTGTAGCGGAAGGAAGATCTCCTGCCGGCGCTTGGTGTAAGCGGCTTCAGCGTCCTCGCCCTTCCGTTTGAAGTCGGTGTTCATCTGAGCGAGTTGCTCTCTTTTTTGCCGAATCGCATTCGGGTCGGCGACGCTCTGTGTGTCGTCGATCTCTTTGTTCAAGGCGTTCATTTTTGTTTGCAGGCCTTCCAACTCGGCCCGCCGCGGCTGAAACTCTCGATTGAGCGTTGTGAGCAAGGTATTGAATCTGGCAATCCCTGTTTTCGGATCCAAAAACGCATCCGAATAGATCATGGCCATCTTGCTGTCCGGTACGGCTACCGCGGTTTGCGGAGCCGCGGCCGGCGGTGCTGCGGGTGTGGTCGGCTTCTGCTGTTGTGCTGAGACGCAAAATGCAGCAGCCGTCAGCAGGGCAACCGCAGCGGAAAAACGAGCTATCTTCATGACTTTCTTGTATTACTCCTTACGTTGAGGGTGATTGGACAAAGCCTTTAGTTGTTTGTCCAGCCACCATTGGTTGGCTCAGGCCATTAAAAGGTGCGCCCGACACTAAAGCGAATGACTCTCTTTTTTTCGTTAAAGAAGAACGGAAACCCGTCAATGAATTGGTTTGGCCGAGCGTTTGGATTATACGCAAAGATCAACCGAAACGGTACATTGATGACGGGTACCTGGACCCTTACTTCCATTCCTAAACTCGACCGGTAGTCGCCAAGACCGGCAAACAAACTCTGCGACAGCCTCACTACACTGTTGGTTTGAGCTTCGCCACGAAGGAAGACCGATTGAAATCCACGCGGCAGCAGTGTCAGCGGGTTGATGTCGCCCGTTTGCGCATTGTTGAGTTCGTCCTGCGTCACGATGCGATTGTCACGCGCGACCAAACCCGAGAAGGGCGAAACGGCCAGGTTCGGGTTCTTGCAGAAAGCAAGCGAACTCAAAGTGACCGGCACGCTCTGCGGCACTCCATTCACAGTACCGAACCGCGGACACGGAATGAATCCGACTGTCTGTAGGAACGGCTGGTCGGGAAGGAAGGCGCTCGAGAACGCCTGGTCACTCTTGCTTCGCAGATTGAAAGCGGTTCCGATGTCAGCGAACGCCGCGAGACTGACGGTGTCGCTAATAATCGGTATGCGGTACTCGAAGTTTCCGAGTAGCTGCGTATCACCGCCGACCGAAGTGAACGACCGCGGCAAGGCGGCGACGTTGTTTCCGGATACTCCAGTAAATAGGCCCAGACTGGCCGCACTTGCCAAAGCAGGAATCTCAACGGGGTCTCCGGCAGGGTTCTCAGCAACGACAACGCCTTGCGTAGTGATGAACGAATCAACCGGAGCGATCGGGCTGATCGAACGGACGTTGTAACCGCGAATCGTAAACTCGTCGCCAAGGAAGAAGCGCTCGAAGATCGGAACGCCGGCGACGAAAGCGAGCGAGTTAGCATCCCTGACTGTCGAGGTTGTCGCAAAGCTTCCCACAGTTCCGGCGATGATGCGAAAGCCGAACACCTCGGGATGAGCCGATCTCTTCCGTCGCATCGGGAAGAACTGCGTATACGAAAGTGTTGGCTGGTACGTGCGTACGTCGCCGCCGAGTCCCGCGACTGCGAAGGCTGCCGACAGCTCGCGTCCACTGGTCGGATCGACACTGGCGTTACGCGTATCGTAAGAGAAAGTCACCGTACCGCGGCTCGTCAGAATGTTCGGCTGCCTGTAGATAACCGGGATGAACGAGCTGGTGTTGGTTGGGTCAGTGTTCGCCTCGGGATCTTTGACGGTCGAGAGCGACAACTGGTACGAAGCACCGACGCGCGAAAACTGGGTAAACCTTCGCTTGCGATAAAACTCGGAAAGCGGAGCACTCACGTAGAGTGAGCCACCGTAAGAATCCCGGGTAAACAGGTTCGCTTCGTTAATGTCGTTGAAATTGAACCCCGCACCGAGCAGGTCTTCCTGCGCACTGATGTTTTGCGACAGGAACGTTCCTTCGCCAAAGAACTTCTGCGAGAAAGCAAAGAGTGAGAAGCCCGCGCTGATAGGTCTGTCTTTGATGTACGGCTCGGTAAACGAAAACTGGAACGAGCGTTGGCGATTGCCCGCCGCGAGGTTGAACGAAAGCACTTCGCCGCGGCCGAGCAGGTTGTTGGTCGAGTATTCAAGACCGAAGAAGGAACCACCGATACCGGAGATACCACCGTTAAAAGAGATCTGCTGGCGGCCGCGCTCACTGACCTTCAACGCAAGATCGACCGTCGCCTCTTCGTCGTTGGTGCGGCGGTCAACGTCTTTATCTTTGTCGATGGGATTGAAGTAGCCAAGCTGATTCAGCTTAACGACTGAATACTCCCAGTAAGCATCGTTGTAGATGTCACCTTCGTTGATGAGCACTTCACGACGCAACACGTTGTCGCGCGTGAACGTATTGCCGACGAACTCCAGTCGGCGCAACGTAAACTGCTTTCCTTCTTCGATGGTGACGGTGAAGTTGACTATGCCTTCGTTCGGATTCTGCGGATTGTCTTTGAAGGTCGGGACCGGCTCGGCCGTGTATTCGATAAATCCCTGCTGCCCGTAAAACTTCTTGAGGTTCTCGAAGAGGCCTTTACTCACCTTCTCGCCATCGGCGATGTCGCCCTTGTTGAGCCCGATTACTGACCTGATCTGGTCTTCGGAGAAGATCGAGTTGCCTTCCACCTTGAACTCGCCGAGACGATAAACCTTCCCTTCCACGATGGGGATCGTCACGCGCAGGCCTTCATCGACGGAAGACAAAAACGGCAACGGCAGAATCGGAAAACCGGTACGGCGCGGGCCCACGCTTTCAACACGCGGCTCACCGTGCCGCGCCTGGAGGTAGCCTTTCGAACGCATGTAGTTGTCGACCAGCCGCAAGTCGACTTCCAGTTTTTCGCGATCGAGTATGTCAGCGCCCTTGAAGCGCGAGATCAGGCCGGCTTCTTTAACGTACTTCATCGCGCCGCGCAACGAGCCGTCGCTGAAAACCGTGTTGCCTTCAAACTGGATGTCAACTACGCGAACGCGATCGCCCTCACGAACCACGAACGTGATCGCCAGAGACGTCGCGGAAACTTCTTCGGTACGTTCTTCGACGGTTGCGTTCGGATGTCCGCCGGCGGCGAGCAGCTCTTTGATAACTCGCATGGCGTTGCGAACTTTAACCGGATCGTAAATGCTCTCTTTTGACACGCCGACGCGCCGCTCACGAAAAGCCTTGAGTACGTCCGATTCCTGCACACTCTTCAAACCGTCAAACGTGAGATCACGAATGATTGGCAACTCTTTGACTTCGAAGATGATGTTGACGCCGCCGCGTGGACCGTTTTCAGTTAAAACACGAGTGGCGGTCTTGTCGAAGAAGGTCAGCGACAACAGCGTTTGGTAATCACGCTGGACCTGATCGACGTTGTACGGATCACCGGGCCGGGTCTGAATGTAATAAAGAATGTCATCCTTACGCAGACGACGGTTGCCGACGATATCAACGCTTTCGACGAGTCGTTGTGGTTGAGGTTGCTGGGCGACGACGCGTGCCGGTGATACTAAGGTGGCGGTGATTCCAGCAAATAGGCCCAAAAACAAGAGCCAAAACGCGCGATATGAGTGCATAGGCACCAATTCCCTCAATAGTTCTTACGGGGCCTCAGAAACTTCGGGGAGCTTATGAGCGAATAATTCCAGAGACTGTTAATAAAGGCAAAAGCGCTCGTTGCTGAACTGGGTCGAAGACAGCAGCTTTGATTCCCTGTCAATGTGGCCCGTTGCCAGCTTTGGAGTAGCAAAGTGGCGCATTATAAGGCATAAAAGTGCAAACTCCAAAAAGAGGGATCGACCACTAAGACACACAGACACAAAAACAAACAAAATAAATTTGCTCTTTTTGTGTCTTGGTGCTGATGGTTAATGGTTTCAGTGGATCAGCACGGCGTCGTCTGCGGTCTCGATGCCGGACGGACGGAAGTTGAGTTCCTGGCCTTCAAGGAAGATCTCAATCAGCGTCGCACCTGCGAGTTGACCTTGAATCAACGCCTCGGACAGCGGATCTTCAACATACTTCTGCAAAGCTCTACGGATCGGACGAGCGCCATACAACCGATCGGCACAGGTCTTGTCGACGATCCAACGCTTGGCTTCGGCCGTCAACTTGATGTCAAAGCCGTGGCGGCTCATGGTCTTGTTGATCTGGTCGAGCTGCAACTGGACGACTTCGAGAAGTTCGTTGTCGAGCAACTGGTCGAAGATGATGATTTCATCGAGACGATTGATGAACTCGGGATTGAAAGTCTGGCGGACTGACGACATCACCATCTCTTCCATCTTTTCGCGGGTGGCGTCGGTGTTTGCCTGGAACCCGAGCGTGCCCTTCTTCTGAATGAAGCGGGCGCCGATGTTGGACGTCATGATGATGATTGCATTTTTGAAGTCGACAGTGTTGCCGAGGGCGTCCGTCAGTATTCCGTCCTCAAAAACCTGTAACAGGATGTTGAAGATGTCCGGATGAGCCTTTTCGATCTCGTCAAACAGCAGCACCGAATAGGGCGAACGCTTGATGCGCTCGGTTAGCTGGCCGCCTTCTTCATGTCCGACGTAGCCCGGAGGCGAACCGATCAGTTTGGAGACTGAATGCTTCTCCATGAACTCCGACATGTCGAACCGGATGAGCGCGCGCTCGCTGCTGAATAGAAACTGCGCGAGCGAACGGGCCACTTCAGTTTTGCCCACACCTGTCGGACCAAGGAACAGAAACGATCCGACCGGACGCAACGGATTCTTAAGCCCGGCGCGGGATCTTCTAATCGCGCGAGCAAGGGCCGAGATCGCGGGCCGTTGAGAAATGACGCGTTTGTGAAGCTCTACTTCGATCCGCAGCAGCTTCTGCGTCTCTTCTTCCTTCAACGAGTTAACCGGGATGCCGGTCCAACGGGCGATCACGTCTTCAACGTCGTCGCGGGTCACTTCCGCCGAGACCAGCGCGTCTTCCTGATGGACACGCAAACTCGAAGTATCGCCGTATGATCGTGACCATTCGTTCAGCTCGTTCCAGTCAGCGAGATTGCCCTGTTCACGTCTGACGCGGAGTTTCACGCGTGCGCCTGCTTCGTCAATCACGTCAATTGCTTTGTCAGGCAGGAATCGATCGGGAATGTAACGATGCGATTGATAAACCGCGGCATGCAGTGCGTCGTCCGTGTAACGAACCTGGTGAAAACTTTCATAACGCTCGCGCACACCATCGAGAATACTGACTGCTTCGGCTTCGGACGGCGGTGGAACTTTCACGGCCTGGAAACGACGCTCGAGCGATCGATCCTTTTCGATCGACTTGCGAAACTCAGCCGGTGTTGTCGCACCGATGCACTGAATCTCGCCGCGTGACAATGCCGGCTTCAAAATGTTCGCTGCGTCTAATGACCCTTCAGCCGAGCCTGCTCCAACCAACGTATGCAACTCGTCGATGAAAACGATGTACTGAGGATTCTCGACGAGCTCGCGCATGATCTGCTTCAGTCGCTCTTCAAACTGGCCTCGGTACTTCGTGCCTGCAACTATCAACGACAGGTCCAACGACAGGATGCGTTTGTGTTCGAGGAATGAAGGCACATCGCCGCGCACGATTCTTTGGGCAAGGCCTTCCACAATCGCTGTCTTGCCGACGCCAGGCTCACCAATTAAAACCGGATTGTTCTTCGTGCGACGGCAAAGGATCTGAACTACTCGTTCGATCTCCGCTTCACGGCCGATTAACGGATCCAGCTTGTCGTTTGAAGCGTCTTCCGTGAGATCACGCGAGAACTCAACCAGGTGGGGAGTGTCTTTTTTTTGCGATGTTCGCGAGTCGGCGCCCGATTGTCGTGCTATCTCGTCGCGTACGGCGTTCAAACGCAGGCCGCGTTCGTAAAGAATTTCCGCGGCCATCGAACGCTCTTCGCGAAGCAAACCGAGCAGGAGATGTTCAGTTCCGATGTGACGATGCTGTAGGCGATCGCTCTCTTCGTGCGCGTAAGCAAGAACGTGTTTGGTTTCCGGAGCAAGAGGCAGCTCGACGGAAGTCGAGATCTTCTCGCGCAGCAATGTGCGACCCTCAATCTCCTTGCGGATTGACTCGATAGAAACTTGTGCCCTTGGGAAAAAGCGCCCGGTCAGGGTCTTGTCTTCACGCAACAAGCCCAATAAAAGGTGCTCCGGCTCGATGGCCGGAGCTCCAAACTGTGACGCTTCGTAGCGCGCAAAAAAGATAACTCTGCGCGCTTTTTCAGTGTAGCGTTCGAACATCTTGGTTCTCGGTAAAACGTCCTTATGATTACATTTGCCGAAAAATGAATCTCAGCAACTTGGCGGCATTATAACCTATGCCAAGAAAAACCATCCACACATTACACAGATGATCGGCTGATTGTAAAAAGTCGTAACAAACCGCTTATTTCAGACCTTCTGCGTAATCTGTCGATTGTTTGATGCGGCCTTCGTCAAGAATGAATGAACGATCGCACATTTGCGCCAAACTCGCACTGTGAGTCGCGATCACGGCGACAGCGGAATGTTTGTGGGCATAACTCACCAACGTGCGGGCGATCTCCTCGCTGATCGTGGCGTCGAGGTTCCCGGTCGGTTCGTCTGCCAGCAACAGCTTTGGTCCCGTAACCAGCGCCCTCGCCACAGCGACGCGCTGCTGCTCGCCGCCGGAAAGATGCGACACCGGATGCTCGGCCCGCGCTGCGAGGCCGGCGTCCTGCAAAAGATTGCGGGCGCGATCAAATGCATGAGTGCTTTTGTGCCGTGCGATAAGCAGTGGCAAGGCAACGTTTTCGACCGCAGACAGGTCAGGCAATAAGTAGTGAAACTGAAAAACAAATCCGATCTGTTGCGGGCGGCCGTTGGTCCCATCAAAGGTAATAGTCCCGTGATCGGCTGTTTCCAAGCCACCAAGCAAATGAAGTAAGGTCGATTTTCCCGAACCTGAAGCTCCAGTGATCGCGATGCTCTCACCTACATTTGCTGTGAATGTGACGCCACGCAGGACCTCGATCCGTTCGCCGTTCGGCGCGATAAAACTTTTACGCAGATCGACGACGCTGATCATGAGTCGCGCAGTGCCTCAACCGGTCGCATGCGCGATGCGGCACGAGCGGGATAGATTGTCGCCAACACGCTTAGCGCGAAAGCGATCAAGGCAGACACCAACATTTCACTCGGACGTGCGTTCAGCGGTACGTTGCTGATCGAGTAAACATCGGCGGGGAGGCTCACGAGCTTGTAATAATTTCCAACGAAGCAAGCTAGAAGACCCAGCAACACTCCAGCGACTGCGCCGATCGCGCCAACCACAGCGCCCTCGATTATGAAGAGCAACATCACTCCGGTGCGTGTCGCGCCTAACGCGCTGAGGATTGCAATGTCTCGTCGTCGTTCGACGACAACGAGGATCAGCATCGTAGTGATGTTGAGAGTTCCAATCGCGATGATTAGGCCAATGATGAACAACCCCATGCGGCGTTCGAGCGCGAGTGCGGCGAAGAGTGGTTGATTCGCCTGCTGCCAATCGATCGTGGTGTAACCGTTACCCAAACTCTTCGCAACAGCGGCGGCCACTTGCTTGACGTTGTCAGCGTCGTTCACCTGAACACTCATCACTGACGCCGCATGATTATCTCCCGCCAGAGCAGTCGCGGTGTCGAATGCTACGAAGATCCAGGTTGAGTCGTATTCAAACAATCCCGAACGAAAGATGCCGGCAGTGCGCAAGTGACGTGTTAGACCACCGGCCGGCTGGTTCGCAGGAATGATTTGGAAAACATCACCCACTGAAACTCCGAGTCTGGTAGCGAGGTCTGATCCGACAACGACATTATCTATTGTTGGAGATAGCTCAAACAGTGGCTCAAACGAGCCTTCGTTCAACCATTGACGGGCCTGAGTTGCCTGGCCGCCCTGGTTCTCTATTCCTCGAATTACGGCGTAAGCGGAATCTCGTGGTCCACGCGCAATCGCGCCGTCGTAGGTGGTGGCTGAGGCACTCACGACGCCCTCGACTTGTCGTAAACGATTCGCAAGTTCCGAGTAGTTCTCAATGGGACGCCCGTCTGCGCGCACGACACTGAGATGCGCGGTGCCCTGGAGGATCTTTTCTCGCATCTCATCACGAAAACCGTTCGATAAAGCGAAGGCGACAATCAGTGCGGCAACACCCATGCAGATGCCGAGTATTGCTGCGATTGAAGTCACGCGCGCCAGCCGCCGCTTATGCCGCGATCGAAGATAACGAAAGGCGAGAAAGACTTCGTAAGGCATAAGATCTATGCGCGATTACACAGATTGTATGAATTAATCTGTGTAATCTGCGGATGGATTTATGTCCGCCCGGGCGGACATTTCTTCGTGTCTTCCGGTCTGTTCTCAGGCAACAGCCGGCTTAAGTTTGGATTGTCGCGCGCAGCCGGATCACCCGGATAACTGATCTCGTAAATCGTGTCGCTGACCTGACGAAAACTGAAGTGCTTCTCCAACTCCACGATCATCGGAATCTCATCGCGTTGCCAGCCACACGGTAACCACCAACGCGGATCTGCATCGATAAAAACCCGACGTTGATGATTGAGGTGATTTTGAATTATCGAAAACAACTTATCCCCTGGCCAACCACCACCGGTTCCGATAGTCTTCCAACGCCCGGGACCGATCGAAGCCCAGTAGTTCACGGCAATCGTCTGTCCGCCGGAGATCATTATCGCGTCGGGCGGCACAGCTTCGAGTCGATGCCTGTATTCTTTGCTCATCGCTCGCCGCTGAATGAATTCAGAGCTTACCGGCCGGATAAAAATAAAAAACGTTACGGCCAAAAGAGCAATCACCACTGAGCACGCCACCAACGCACGGCGTTCAGTTTTCAATCGCTTCTGCGCAATCCGAAGTAACCAGAAAGCACCGAGCGGCACGATGCCGGGCAGCCCCGTTAAGAAATAACGCCAGTTGACCGTGGTGCTGTAATTGAAAAACAGAAGCACATTGGCGAAGAAGGCGACCAGCCACAGCAGCAGCATCGGAGACAACCGACGTTTGCGCCACTCGAGAACCGGGGCGAACGGGATCGTCAGGAACACCAGCGGTGCACTGATGAAGTAGTACATAACGTACGGACGAAGATTCGCGATGGTGATCGGATGCCGCGCCGACTCGTCGTGCATAGATTGGCGCCAACCATACCAAACCGAACGGTAATGCTGGTCGGTGA
Source organism: uncultured Acidobacteriota bacterium (assembly GCA_963826255.1). GTDB lineage: Bacteria > Acidobacteriota > Blastocatellia > Pyrinomonadales > Pyrinomonadaceae > PSRF01. The sequence goes on along the minus strand of CAWGWK010000002.1, from coordinate 46,399 downwards.
TGAACCAGTAACCGAACCAGCCAAACGCAAGCACCGCAAAAACAACACACGACGCAGCCACCCAGAGAATTTCTTTACGTTGAAACTTCCAACCTAAAACAAACGGGGCCAGCACCAGCCACGGCGCATAAAACCCGATCGTCTCACGCAGATTCATGCCCAGACCCATGAGCCCTGCACCAATTAGTACCAGCCAAAACTTTCTTTGCTGAATGCCGCGAAGATGAAGGATCAGTGAAGTCGCCAGCAGCAAAACAGAAGGAACGTCGGTCATCACCTGGCCGCCGTAAACCACAAATACGGGCGAGAAGGCAATCAACAACGCCGCGGTTGTCGCGGTGTAAAGCGAACCGCTGATGTCGCGAGCAAGGATCCAACACGCAATCACCGCAAATGGAGCTTGTGCGACAACGGCATATTTAAAAATCAAATACGCGTTCTCAGGTTGGACGTTGAAGAGATTATGGCCAACTAGAAACAGCGCGTGATTCCAGAAGATGAAGAGACTCCGGCCCAACGCCATCGATGATGGGTATCCATCGAGTGCGAGCATGGTGTAGTCCAGGCCGTCCCAATCGCCGATGAATGGGTCAACAAAATAAAGCACCAGCGCGAGGGCGACGAGAGCCGGTGGCAACCACCAACGCCACGTTTGCCAAAATGATCCGGCGCCAGTCGGGGAACTGGAATTTAAAGTCTGGAAAGTGTCAGGCGTGTTTGTCGTCAGCGGTATTTGGGTCAACGAGTTGAGCTTCAACCGGTCCTTCCGGCCGCTTAATCATCTTTACGCGATTACCCTGCGCATTGTACTCAACTTCGTCCATGATGTTGTAGATGAGGAGCACTCCGCGGCCTGACGTTCTGAACAAATTGGCGGGGTCACAAGGATCCGGAATCTCACGAATGTCGAAGCCTTCGCCTTCATCCTCAACGGTGAAACTCGCTTCCTTCGGCGACAATTCGGCGGTGATCTTCAATAATTTGGTTGGATCGTTTTTGTTTCCGTGTTTGACAGCGTTGACAAAAGCTTCGTCGAGCGCGACGAAAAGGTTCGAACGCTCTGGTCGAATCAAACCGAGCTTTGCGACGCGTTCCTGAAGATACTCAAGGATGCCATTCATCAAGGCCAAATCACTGGGAAGCTCAAACTCGATCTTTTCGTGAACGTGAGAAAGGATGCTGGGATCGTCGACGTAGCGAAGTTTATGAGCCAGAGTTTTCTCGACGATTTCGCGAAGCTCATCGCGATTGTAAGGCAGCCGGAGGTAGTTTGCGGCGCCCATTTTGAAGGCCTTAACCTCATCCTCGGAAAGGTCACTGATTATCAAATCGAAGCTGTCGAGGTCGTCGCGACGGAGCGCCTTTTCTCGTTGGGCGGTCACCACGATCTCATGACCGAGGCTTCCGAGAGCCTGTTCGAGAACGTGCAACTCATCGTTATTGTCCACGATGAGAATCCGGCGTTTGTGCATCAAGCTCCAATCTAAGCGAATGTTTGAGGAGAGATTTCGACTGGCTGTACGAAAATCTTTCGCCGCGCGTTCGAAATATATCAGAAAAGTGTGACAGGGTTACAGGATTAGGTAGCGGTTCAGGTTAGAGTTCAAATCCATTTGGCGCACCGGTGGGGAGAATATTTCTCGCGCAAAGGCGCAAAGGCGCAAAGAAAGCTCTTAGAAATGCGGTATTGCTTTGCGCCTTTCCGCCTTTGCGCGAGAAATATTTAATCCTGATAATCATGTAATCCTGTCCAGCGAATGGCTAAACACGGAAAACTACAAACCTCCCTCGAGTACGCTGCGGCCAAGTCTGTCCTCGCAACGCTGGGTCGATTGCCTCCTCAACGCGCCTTTATGCTCGGTCGTGCGATGGGTAAAGTCGCTTACGCTCTTGCGCGCGACCTCAGAAGAACGGGCGCGACAAACCTTCGCCTCGCATTCCCCGAGAAGTCGGAAGAGGAACGAGCGCGACTGCTGCGCGAGTGTTTCGATAGCCTCGGCCGTGAATTAGGGCTATTCAGCCAGTTATCCACCAGATCTCGTGAAGAACTCCATGACCTGATCGAGGTGCAGGACTTCGATCGCCTGATAGAAGCCAAAAAAGCTCACGGTGAGAAATTAATTTACTACACCGCTCACCTGGGTGCGTGGGAATTCACCAGCTTCACGGTCTCGCTGTTTGGCCACCCGTTCACCTTCCTGGTCCGAAGAATTGATAACCCGCAAATCGAGCAGCTCGTCGATCGCGTGCGCACGAGGTTTGGTAACAAAACGATGGACAAGTTGTCCGCCGGTCGCTCGATGCTAAGAATCCTGCGCTCTGGTCAGACAGCTTTGGGACTGCTGCCCGATCTGAATACGCTTGATGACGAAGCCATCTTTATCGACTTCTTCGGTGTACCTGCCGCGACGAATTTCCTTGTCGCCAAATTCGCTTTGCGAACAAACACGCCAATCATTCCATTCTTTGCGCCGTGGAGTGAGGAAAAAGGAAAGTACCTGCTGATCGTCGAAGAGCCTCTCACGTTCGAACAAACTGACGATGAAGATGAGAACGTGCGGCGGCTGACAATCGAGATGACTCAGCGAGTCGAAAACCAGATCCGCCGTTATCCCGGTCAATGGCTCTGGATTCATAAGCGCTGGAAGACCCGGCCGCCAGGCGAGCCGAGCATTTATTGAGGTTCCCGCAAAGGCGCAAAGTAGCAAAGTTGAATCAGTTCTCCTTTGCGTGTTTGCTTTGCGTCTTTGCGCCTTTGCGGGAAACTTCTATACTCCCACACTAATGCAGGCATCTGTCGAACAGGGATTCTCCCACGCCCGCGTCAACCGCGCGTATGAGTTTGCCGATCTTTCCGACTACTCGTTCAAAGATCGTCTCCTAATTCGCGCTGCTGATCTCGTTTTTTACGTTCTGATCAATCTCATCGGACTCACTGCGCGTTTCGAGGTGATCGGTTGGGAGAACCACGAGAAAGCCGAGGAGAATGGCGGGCTCCCGATCTACGTCTTCTGGCACGATCGAATTTTTCTCACCACTTACTGGTGGCGCAAGCGGCGCATCATCGTTATGACTTCGCGCAGTTTTGACGGCGAATACATCGCCCGCTTCATCCAGCGATTTGGTTACGGAGCAGTTCGCGGATCGAGCACTCGTGGCGGCGTAGGCGCAATCGTCGAGATGGCTCGTTTGATGCGCGCCGGCTGCACCACTGCGTTCACGATTGATGGTCCAAAAGGTCCGCGCTACGTCGCCAAAATGGGCGCCGTGATGCTGGCGAAAAAGTCAGGTCATCCAATCGTGCCGGTGACGATGGGACTACAGCGTTACTGGACGACTCCGAGTTGGGATTTATTTCAGATTCCAAAGCCCTTTACACGTGCGCGGGTCTACGTAGCGCCACCGATTTATGTCCCTCCGGACGCCGACGAAAAGACACTCGCCGCCAAGCGCGATGAACTTCAGAAAGCCCTGGACCATCTAAACGGTCTCTCCACGGATTTCCAGAACAACCTAAAGGTTGAACTCTGAACGAAAAAACCAACATGTCAGATTCTCAACGATCCGGCTATGTAGCGTTGATTGGCCGGCCGAACGCGGGCAAATCAACGCTGCTGAATCGGCTGGTGGGCCAGAAGATTGCCGCCGTCTCTGATAAACCTCAAACCACACGCTTCAGGATTCAGGGTGTCATCACCAAACCTGAAGGTCAGGTTGTTCTGGTAGATACGCCTGGCGTCCATCAGCCCGGGTACGAACTCAACCGGCGCATGATGTCCGCCGTTCAAGAGGCGCTGTTGGGTGTCGATCTCGTCTGCCTGATTCGCGACGCGTCGGTTTCAACCGGCAACGGCGATCGCTTTGTGCTCGACCTCGTCAAGCGATCCGAAAAGCCGGCGCTGCTCCTGCTGAACAAGATCGATAAGCTCGAAGATAAATCCGCCCTCTTGCCATTGATGGACTGGTACCGGAACGAACACGAGTGGCGCGAGATCGTTCCCATTTCGGCACTTAAGAATGAAATGACTGAAGTGCTGATCGATAGCTGTCTGCGACACCTACCGGAAGGTGAGGCGATATTTTCCGAAGATGAACTGACTGATCAATCGCTGCGTGTGCTGGTTTCAGAGATCGTCCGCGAAAAACTCTTGCACGTCACGGGCGACGAGATTCCTTACGTGACCGCAGTTGTGACTGAGCGATTTGAAGAAGTGCGTGAAGACTTCTCTCGAATTTACTGTGTGATCGTCGTCGAGCGAGGATCACAAAAAAAGATCATCATCGGCAAAGGCGCGAGCCGTTTGAAAGAGATCGGCACGCACGCGCGCAAGGAGATCGAGAGTCTCCTGGGCCACCGCTGTCATCTGGAGCTGTTTGTGAAAGTCGAAGAGGACTGGCGAAACAAGGATCAACTCCTGGACGAATATGGATTGAGCGGAAATTGAGCCACAAAGATGCACAAAAAGCACAGGAAAAGTTCGGCGGATGGTACGCGCTCGACGTTGACGTTGAACCGGAGGCTTGCGAAGCGGTCGAGTACGCGTTAATGGAAGCCGGTGCATTGGGAACTGAAACAACCGAGCGAGTAGTCACCGGTTATTTCGCAGAGACTCCGGGCCGCGAACGCGTGCGTAGCGAACTGTTTGATGCGCTGCGTATTTACAATCTTCCTTCATCGTCAGTACGAAACATGAACGTTCGTGAGGTGGCGCAACGTGATTGGCTCGAGGAGTGGAAGCAAAACTGGCAACCGGTGGAAGTCGGACGTTTCATAATCGCGCCGCCTTGGTCCGATCTCAGTAACACACATGACCGTCTGATTATTCGCATCGAGCCCGGAATGGCATTCGGCACCGGCACTCACGAGACAACACGTCTCTGCCTCCAGGCGATTGAGAAACACTTCTCCGGCGGTAGTTTTCTTGATGTCGGAACCGGGACGGGCATTCTCGCTATCGCAGCCGCCAAACTTTTTCCCGAAGCTCGCATCGATGCCTTTGACACAGATGAAGACGCGATTGCGATTGCGCGCGATAATGCAAAAACGAATAACGTTCAGATCGAATTCCATGTGGGATCAATCGACGAGGCCACGGCTTCCGCCGACCTCGTCTGCGCAAATTTGACGGCCGACGTGATTGTCGGAATGATGCAAACGCTCGTGAGTTTGACCTGCGGGAAGCTCGTCCTTTCCGGAATACTCGAGACGCAGATCGATATGGTCCAAGCCGCTCTTCATGACTGCGGATTATCCGAGTTCGAAGTCGGGCAGGACGGCGAATGGATAACGCTGATCATTTAGCCTCATGACCCGCCGAAGATTCCATGCGCCGCCGAGTGCCTTCGCGGACCAAACAATCACGCTTGCAGCCGACGAAGCGCGACACCTGCGCGACGTGTTGCGGCTGAAAAGCGGCGATGAGGTTTACGTCTTCAACGGAATCGGACGTGAGTTTCGTTGCACCGTTTCCACTGCCAAACGCGATTCGGCTGAGCTTCGGATCGAAGCGGAGGTTGAGCCCGCAAAGCCTGAGTCACAGTTGCAGCTTAACTTGTGCGTCGCGCTGCTGAAAGGTGAGAAGTTTGACCTCGTCGTGCAGAAAGCAACTGAGCTTGGTGTGACCAAAGTCGTACCGTTGATCACTCGTTACGCTGACATTCACCTGCGCGATGAAGCAGACGCCACAAAGCGCGTCGCACGTTGGCAGCGTATTGCGTTGGAGGCGGCGAAGCAGTCGGGAAGGGCGTTTGTGCCGGAAATCAGCGCTCCAGTTGCGTTTGGTTTGGTGTTGGGTAGTTCAAAGGATGATTTGCGTGTCATGTTTTCGGAACGTGGCGGAGGTGCATTGAGTAGTGTGACTCCTTCGCAGAGTATGACTGCTCTCGTTGGCTCCGAAGGTGGCTGGTCAGACGAAGAGATCGAACAGGCCAGAGTACAGGATTTCCATATTGTTACGCTCGGCGGTCGCGTCCTTCGCGCCGAAACGGCGGCAATTACGGTGATGGCGCTGTTGCAACACCTCTATGGCGATCTGCAATAAAAAGAGGTTTCGCGCAAAGGCTCAAAGTTCACGCGAAGGCGCAAAGTTGAGCCTCAAGTCTCCGGTTTTCCTTTGCGCCTTTGCGCCTTGCGTGAGATCATTACATCCGCCGGAACAAAGAATCTAAGGGGGTCGTTTGAATCTTCGTCATGTCAATCGATAAAGATGGTGCAGTTGAGAACGCTCGCAACGACCTGGCGAAGCGATTAAAGATCGACGCTGCCGACGTCAAACAGCACTCGGTCGAAGACTCCGACTTTCCCGACCTGTCGCTCGGTGCGGCAGAGGACGGCGAAATGAGCGGGCAGATGATCACGCGCGGCTGGCGCATCCGTCTCGAAGCGCACGGAAAGACTTATGAATACCGCGCGGATAAGAACCAGGTGAGGGCTTATAAATTCAAAGGAAAGAATTACCGAGTTTAATACGTCGTATACGTCCTATTCGACCTATTAAAATCACACCAGAGGTACCACCATGAACCGCAATAACATCTTCATCCATCTCGCGCTGGCGTTTGTCCTCATTCTCGTGGCCGCGTTCGCGGGCCAACTCAACCGGTGGCAGAAACAATGGAAATCGCATGTCCGGATTGTGCCGGTCACTGAGAAAAAGCGGGCGACTACTACTGAAGGTATCGCTCTCGGCGAAACCCGAAGTTTCGGCAGGCCGGAAGTGCTCGTCAAATTCCGGAGCGGGGTCACTCGCGAAAGCATTGAAGCGTTAACTTCACGTCTCCACGATCAAGTCGAAGACCGCATCGAGAATGTGGGCTGGGAATCGATTGACGACCTGGATAATGCAGATGCAGCAGCCATCGTTGCGGAATACAGTCAACTTCCTGAAGTTGAATACGTTGAGCCGAATTTTGAGATCGAACTGCCGGAAGCGATTGATGGACCACTCGTCCCCATTCTTCCGCATGATCCTCAGTTTAGCGATCAGTGGGCGCTCGCGAACTCAGGTCAACGAGGTGGCAAAGAAGGCGCGGACATCAGTGCCACTCTTGCATGGGCCACCACGACCGGCAGTGACACGGTTGTGGTCGCAGTGCTCGATAGCGGTGTCGATTACACACACGAAGATCTCGCACAGAACATGTGGCTGCGGCCTGCGAACTTGGCTCCTTATCGCGACAACGAGCTCGGAACAGTTGACGACCTGAACGGTTTCAACGCCATCGATAACGTCTCCGATCCGATGGATGAAAACGGTCATGGAACGCATTGCGCGGGCATCATCGGCGCTGAAGGAGAAAATAATCTAGGTATCGCGGGTGTAAACTGGAAAGTTCAGATCATGCCGCTGAAGTTTATGAACGCGGGCGGTTTCGGATCGACTAAAGACGCGATCGAAGCGATCAATTACGTCATCGAGCGTAAGAAGGCGGGCGTGAATGTTCGCATTATCAGCGCAAGCTGGGGTTCAACGCAAAAGTCTCGTGCGCTCGAGCAGGCCATCCGCAAAGCTTATGAGAACGATATTTTGTTTGTGGCCGCGGCGGGCAACGCGAGCGTCAACAATGATCGTTCACCACATTATCCGTCGAGCTACGACGTGCCGAACGTGATCAGCGTGGCGGCGTTAGATCGACATGATCAGTTGGCGTCATTCTCCAACTACGGCGCTAAGAGTGTGGCTGTCGCCGCGCCCGGCGTCGATATTCTGAGCACGTGGTTAGGGAATGCGTACGAAGAAAAGTCGGGCACTTCGATGGCGACGCCGGTGGTTGCGGGTGTTGCGGCGCTGATAGTGTCGGAAAATCCGCGTATGTCCGTTGACGATCTTCGCAAACGGATCATGGCTTCCAGTGACCCGATTGTGGCGTTGAAGGGCAAGACCGTCGCCGGCGGCAGGATTAACGCCGCGAAAGCTTTACAGAATTAAATCCGACTTCATCCGTGTTATCCGCGGTTAATGAACCACGGATAACACGGATTTAAGGCTGATTTAGTTTCTTCTTTCCTTCGAGGGCTTCTTTGTAAGCACCACCGCGCACGTCGCCGAGTTTGATCGCTTCATCAAACTCCTTCACAGCCTCCGCTGTGTTTTCCAGAAACGCATTGATGCGTCCCATCGACTCATGCGCGCGCGACATGATCGCCCTGTCAGTCTCGGGGGAAGATGCAGCAACAGCCATTCGGTAGTGACCGAGGGCGCGGTTCAGTCGTTCCGCCTGCACCTGCTCGTCCGTCGCATCCATCGCCGACAAACTCGCCGCACGTCCCAACGCGAAAAAGATGCGCGGCTCGCGCGAATATTCCTTCAACATCTCCCGCAAACGCGCTTCAGCCTCGTTGTAATCCTTGTTTCGTAAAGTGTCTTCGATCGCAGCCAGATCTCGCACCAACCCCGACTCACGACCGGCTGCATTAGTAGCAACTTCCGATTGCGACCTGCGTGCTGCGGTACGTGCCTCACGCGCCGCGAGTGCTCGCTGCACCGTCTCAGCATATTCCGCCGGACGGCGAGCTTCGCGCACCGGATCGAACGACGCAATCATGTCGGCGAAAAAGTTTGCGAGATCGAAGCCCGCGCTCTCGATGCCTTTCAACTGATCCGCAAAATAAAAGGCGAGCACCGCACCCTTCTCATACTCCTCAGCCAAACGGGCGACCGTCTCGTCCTGAATAGCTTTCGTCTCCGCTTGTGCTGACTTTCCGATTGTTGCCCGATCAGCGTCAGTCTTCGCAGCCGCCAAACGCGCACGAGCGTCGCGCGCAATCATCTCGAGCCTTCTCGTCTCTTCGTAACGCGCGTCGGCTGCTGTCACCAGTGAACGGCTCACACTCAAAAACACATCCGGGCTAACCTGCCCACCTGCTTTTTGTCGTTCAGTTAAAAGCTGCTTCACCTGCTCACGCCGCAGTGCGATGTCTTTATTGAATCGCAGCACGAGAGCGTCAATCACATACTGGAGATACGCGCGGCGCAGCTCGGATGCAGTCGGGTCAGTGCCTTCCGGCACCACTGCATAATAATCGTCTCCGATAATGCGGAAATTTATTGTTCCACGCGCGGCGAGCAGATCCGGAAGGATCAGGAAGCGACGCTCTTTCTGCCGGAACGTATACTTCTTTTCTTTGCTGTTCTTCTTCGACGGATCTTTAACTTCGACTCGCTCTGATGAAGAAGTGATTGGCCTGGTGTGAAGATACGTCAGCAGTGCTCGCACCATCTCGGTCGTGGGCGCACGCAACCTGTCGCCTTCAGCCTGGTAGGCACGAACATATTCGACCATGTGCTCGTCAATTCCCGACCGGCGATAAAACTCCTGGACCAACGGTGCAAAATCGAGCACTTCCAAAAGTCCTGCCGGCATATCCTCGGAACGCGCAGGAGCGTCAAAGGTGGGCGACGTTCCGAGTGCCAGTGCGAGAGAAACATAACGCGCAGCCTGATCGGCTGGAGTCGCCGGTGCCGGTAATCGATTGCGCTCGTAAAAAGTGCGCAAGCGAGCGCGCAGATCCGGATCGAGGTTACTCAAATCCGTGCGCAACTTGACGCGAAAGGCGGAAGGCTGTCTGCCCGGCGGAACAGTATCGAGTCCGGCAACATCCAAAGCCGCCATTACGACGATGAGTCGTGGATCGGCCTGGAAATCGACACCGTACTCAGAAACTTCGAACGTTGCGCCCGGTCGCTGTTGTACTGTTTGCGATAAAACAACTGGGGAGATCAGAAATAGGGTAAGTAGAATCAGTAGGTATTGCTTCAATCCGTGTCACTCCGTGAAAGTCTGTGGCTCTTACGATCGCTATAGGCGCGCAGCATCCGTAATGTTAGCGGATAAGCCAGGAGCGAACAAACGACCGAGAGGGCCATGGCCCCCACTGAAAAGGGCCACACGATAGCCCAGCTTTGCACAAACAGGAGCCGGTAATAGTCGCCGGAAAAAATCCGCGGGTTCTTTAACAGTTCGAGGCCTTCGTCGGGGATCTGTAATGGGCGGCCGAGGATAAAAGCACCGACGCCATACGAAAGGATGATTATCGGCACCAGCGTCAGGAAGGGATTGTTGAGGAAGGTGCCGGTGTAAATAGCGACTTTGTTGAAGCGAAACAGGAACGCGATCGCAGTCGCCATAATGGTGTGAAGACCAAGAAACGGCGAGAAAGCGATGAAGACGCCGATTGAAAATGCAAGCGCCGTCCGCTCGGGTGGATCATCGATCGCAAGCAGACGGCGAAATGCAGCACGAAACATCAGTTATTGCCAATTGCCAATTGCCAATTTCGAACCGCACGACCAATCAGCAATCGGCAATCGACAATCGGCAATGAAGTTACTGAAAACTGTTCAATGCTTCTGCTTCGTTGTCGTACGCGTCAAAGACAGTAAGCAGTTTTGTAATTACCAACAAATTCTGAATTCGCTCGGTTAGGTTCAGCAATTTGAGCTGGCCGCCCTGACGTTTGACGGTCGTATAGTTAGCGATCAACTCGCCGATCCCGCTCGAGTCCATATACTTCACACCAGCGAGATTGAGCAACACTTTCTGCTTGCCGCTGTCAGCCAGATTTCTGATCGCATCGCGCAGCGCAATGCTGCCTTCGCCGATTCGCACTTCACCACTCAAATCGAGAATGGTGACGTCTCCTGCTTGTCGTTCTTTCACATCGAGCTCAGCCATTACTTTCTCCGTTCAGCTTCCCGGGCGAGATCGCCGGGCGTTATTTGAAGCTGTTGAGGGCCTCTGCTTCGCTTTCGTAAACGTCGAAGACAGTCAGGAGCTTGGTGATGGTCAACAGATCCTGAAGTTTCTGTGTGAGATTTAGGAGCTTGAGCTGTCCTCCCTCTTTGCCGATAGCTGTGTAACTGGACACGAGTTCACCAATGCCGCTGGAATCGATGTAACCCACACCCGAAAGATTTAACAGAATGCGCTTTTTGCCCTCTTCGAGCAACCGCCGGATGGCGGTGCGTAGCGCGACGCTTCCTTCACCGATAGTTATCTTGCCGCTCATGTCAAGGACGGTTACATCTCCGGCTTGACGTTCGTTGATATTCAACTCAGCCATTTCAGAAATCTCCTTTATCCAATTGCGATTAACGTCGCTTGAGCATGCGCACCGTTGTACCACCGCCGGGTCTTATCGACCAGTTAACTTCATCCATAAAAGTGCGCATAAAAAAGATGCCACGGCCCGAGGTCTTTAAGATGTTCTCTTGTGCTGTTGGATCTGGGACTTCTTCCGGGTTGAACCCTGGACCCTGGTCGTGCACGCTGATTTCAACAGCGTCAGGCGAGCTCTTCAAAACGATTTCAACAACCTTGCCTTCATCCTGACGATTGCCATGAAGCACTGCGTTGGTCACGGCCTCGCGCACCGCCATGTCGATTCCAAACGCAACATCATCGCCGATGCCTGAACGGCCAACAAAATCAGCAACTGCGGCGGCCACGGTAGCAACCGTGTCAATGCGGCTGGGGAAAGTTAGCTCGGTCGTCTCTACGGCCACAACTCTTATGCATGACCTCTCCGAAAGCCACTGCGCGAGGACTCGGGCTGCTTTCTAATACCGTATACACTTATCAGGAGTTCGAGGGTGTACCACGCTGGATGTAGGGATGTCAATAGGTCGTACAGGTCGGTAGTGGCTTAAATTCAGGAGTTTTTCTCTGCGGACCTCTCCGTATCTCCGCGTTCTCTGCGGTAAAGGCTATCTCAACGCAGAGGCCGCAGAGATTCGCTGAGGAACCGCAGAGAAAAAACTCAAATTAAGCCACTATCTACAGGTCCTATAAAACCTAATTCAAACGATGAACCCTAACCCTTTCAGCTTGCGATCCAGCTCCTCTAGATCGAGTGGCTTGCTGAGATATGAATTGCATCCGGTTTCGAGAGCGGCTTCTTCCATGCCGTAGACGTCGTAAGCAGTTATCGCAACGATCGGCACGCGATCACCATGTCCTTCCAGTTTCCGGAAGTTTTTGACAGTCTCTAGACCGTCCAGAACGGGCATGTTTAAGTCAATAACGATGAGACTGGGACGTTGCTGCTTTGCTATTTCGAGCGCTTGCTCACCATCTTCAGCTTCAAAAACGCGGTATCCTTTCAATTCAAAGGCCCGCTTGAGCATAATGCGGGTATCCCGCGAATCTTCAGCAACAAGGACTGTCGGATTAAGTATTGCAGACATGGCGTTCCACATTAGGCTAAATGCCTTTACTGCTACCCAGCATGTATAGGGGGAAATTTCCCGTCTCAAGGGGGAAGGGGGTCGCGGGAGTGGTTACTTATAACATACTCGAAACCCTTATGTCCCCTAGCGAACATATGCGACATGAGATTAGAACCGGCACGGCAAATTAACGGACGACTACGATTACCGGGAGATAAGTCCATCTCTCACCGGGCGGCACTCATTGCGGCGCTCTCTACGGGAAGTTCTGAAATCTCAAACTTCTCCACGGCGCGTGACTGCGTTTCGACCATCGACTGCCTCCAGGACCTTGGCATTTCCATTGAACACAAGGACGGCAAACTGTTTTTCGCCGGTGGTGAAAAACTGATTGAGCCGAGTAAACCACTCGATTGCGGGAATAGCGGTTCAACTTTACGCATACTTGCCGGCGTTCTGGCGGGGCACGATTTGAGTGCCGAACTTGTCGGCGACGAGTCGCTGAGTTCCCGTCCGATGCAACGAATCATCGAACCGCTGGAACTGATGGGAGCAAAGATCCAGGCGTCCAATGGCAAAGCACCGCTGAAGATCCGTGGCTCAGGCAAACCTGTTCCGATCACTTACAAACTTCCAATCGCGAGCGCCCAGGTCAAATCCGCAATTCTGTTTGCTGGCCTCAATGCTGAAGGTCGAACGACGGTGATCGAACCATCGCCAACGCGCGATCATACGGAGCGACTGTTCAATGGTTTTGGTGTGCCGGTCACGACAAGTGCTCATCTGTCAGTCGCACTCGATGGTCCTGCACGTTTTAGCGGCGGCACGATTACGATTCCCGGCGATATTTCATCAGCAGCATATTTTATCGCGGCGGCGATGCTGCTGCCCGAGTCGGAGCTGACGATTGAGGCTGTCGCTTTGAATCCTACTCGCGCAACATTTCTTTCCGTGCTGACTTCGTGGGGCGCGGATATTTCAACTTCGGATTTACAAACCGAGCGCAATGAGCCATACGGAACGATCAACGTGCGCGGCGGTATTGCAGGCAGCGCCGGCCATAACGAAAGGACGCTCAGCAGAGCGATGATTCCGTCCTTGATAGATGAACTGCCGTTGTTGGCTGTCGTCGGATCGCAGATCGAGGGTGGTATCCGCATTCGTGATGCTGGTGAGCTAAGGCTGAAAGAGAGCGATCGGCTTGCTGTAACCGCCGAGAACCTCCGAGCGATGGGCGCGGAAGTTGAAGAGTTTGACGATGGTCTTTCTGTTCAGGGGCCGGCACAACTCCGCGGCGCCTCGATCGATTCGCATGACGATCACCGGATCGCCATGGCGTTCACGGTCGCAGCGCTGATCGCTGATGGTGAAACAGAGATCGCCGGTTCAGAATGCGTCGCGATTTCGTTTCCGGAATTCTTCGGACTTCTTCAGTCGGTCGTAGTGCGATGAAAGTGATACTCACGGGTTTTATGGGTTGCGGAAAGACGCGAGTCGCACGCGAACTGGCGCGACGCCTCAATCTTGAAATGGTGGATCTCGATGAGTTCATTACCGAAAAGGAAGCAAGATCACCGGCACAACTGATCGTGGAGGAGGGAGAGTCTGTCTTTCGCGTTATCGAGTCGGATGCTTTGCGTGAGTTGCTACAGAATAATGCGGTGGGTGTTATTGCACTTGGCGGCGGTGCCTGGATCCAGGAGGAGAATCGCGAACTAATCCATCAGCACAATTGGTTAAGTGTGTGGTTGGACGCTTCGTTCGAAGTTTGTTGGGGCAGGATTGAAGCTTCGGATCACGATCGGCCGCTGGGAAAAACCAGAGAGCAGGCACAGGAACTCTTCGACCGTCGAAGACCGATGTACCAACTTGCGGATGTTCACATTGCCGTAAGGCCTGAGGATGACGTTGACGATGTAGTTTTCAGGATTACAGGATTTGCAGGATTGAATCCTGCAAATCCTGAAACATCCTGATCATCCTGTACTAAAACTTGTACTTCAACGCAAACTGCATCTGCCTTGACGATCCCGAATCCCCAGTCGGGAAACGCGTGTTCGTGATCTGTCCGAAGTTTGCAGTGCCAACTACACGTCCTGGCTGACCAAAGTTCGCGTGATTGAACAGATCAAACACTTCCCAGCGAAACTCGATCAACTGTCTCTCACTCAACCTGGTCCGTTTAATAACTGAAAAGTCAGTATTGTTGAAGCCTGGACCAATCACCACATTGCGACCAAGATTCCCAAAACGTCCCACCGGCACCACAAACGGACTCGTATCAAACCAGCGGTTCGGAGTGCCCAGGATTTCAATCGGACCAGTTACATCCGGCCTCACAGTATTGTTGGTTCCGGTGAACGCCGCGTTGTTCACCACGATGTTCACTGGATTGCCACTCTGCGACTGCACGATGGTCGAGAATTGCCAGCCCTCCACAAATCGATTTCCGCGGAACGGCAATTCGTACAACCCGCTGATTACGAATCGATGACGCGCATCGAAATCCGAAAGACCGCGGCTGCCGCGCAGGTTGTAACTGTCCTGCACGACCACACCCTGGCTATTCAACGAGTTGTAATCGATCGATTTTGAGAACGTGTACGAAGCATTGAACTGGATCCCTCGAGACAATCGCTTGGTGGCGGTGAGCCAGAGCGCGTTGTAACTCGAGTTTCCCGTGCCTTCTATCTGCACGATGTTGTTCAATCCAGCTCCGGGACGAATCGGACTTGAAGCGGAGACACTGGTAAACGGCCGCACGCCGTTAATGGGCTGATTGAGGTTTCGCGAAATACGGAGGTGAGTTCCCTTCGTGCCGAAGTAACCGATGGTCACGCCGAGATCACGTCCGAGCTCGCGTTGAATGTTGAGGTTCCACGACTGGACGTAAGCGTTGTCGAAGTTGGGGTCGACGTTGTTCGGCGCCAGTCCCGCCAGCCCAGCAGTCGTAACTGCGTTCGCGAATGTGATCGGGCCTGAAAAAGTAAGCGGTGTTGCTAACGGCGGATTGGATGTCACCGGAGTAACGACATTGGTTACCGGCTGGTCCGTTAGAATCCCGTAAGCCACACGAACTGAGGTCTTGCCGTCGTTGAACGGGTCCCAGGCAATCCCGACGCGTGGTTGAAAGTTCTTATTATTTTCGTGATAGACCTTGTCGATTCCGGAGCCAACGCGTACGAACGATCGCGTTGCCGGATCGAAAAGAACGAACCGGTTGAATCGCTCGGTCGGAGTCATGTTCCAGTCGTAGCGCAAACCCAATTCCAAAGTAAGGTTTGGCCGCGCCTTGAAGTTGTCCTGCACGAAGAACCCGAGAGCGTTCTGAACAATCGCGCTCGAACGATCGCCCAGCGTGACGCTGAACGCGTTCGCGTTTCCTGCGAGGAAACTGTTGACGTTTGCGAAAGTAAACGTGCCCGTGTCGAGCGTGAAATTGTTGTTGTAGAAACGCCGCCCTTCACCACCGAACTTGAACGAGTGGTTCCCTCTCAGATAAGTGAGCGTGTCTGAGAGAACAACAGTCATGTCAGCGCGTCCCTGCGGAAATCCCGCTGGTCCACCGATGTTGAAGTTGAAGCCGGTAATGCTGATTTGCGGCAAGCCGATGTCCTGATCGATTCCGTTGTTGATGCCGAAATCGGCAGGATTCAACTGCAAGTTGGGCGTGAAGGTAATGTTGATGCGGTTGAAGCCGAGCCGCGCTTCATTGGTCAGGTTTGGACCAAAGATGTGGGTTTCGTTCAACGTGAATATCTGGCGTCGTGATTGGCGCGTGTCGCCGAAACCCGGGATCGTGTTGCCCTGGAGATTCGGCTCACCACGCCGGTCGCGTTGGAATGCGTAGTAACCGTGTAAACGATCGTTCGCACTAAAGTTGTGACTTACGTCACCGGTCCACTGATCGATATCGACCGGCGCTGTGCCCGAGCCTGCAAACCTCCCCACCGGAACGCCGTTGACAGTGTCCACGCTCGTCGCGCGTGGAATCAACGGCAATAACTGTAAGACGGTTGGATTTGTCACCGACGCGCGTTGGGCATCGGTCAGTACGTTACTGGTGAGCGTCAGCCCCTGACGTTGTCGCGTTCCTTCGTAACTGAAGAAAAAGAAGGTCCGGTTTTTACCGTTATAACTAAGAGCTGAACCGCCTTCGCCAAAATTAGGCAGGCTCAGTGGACCGCCGATGTTGACGCCGAACTGGTTACGCTTGAAGGGCGGCTTGCGAGCATCGAAGAAATTGCGCGCGTCGAGCGCCTCATTACGCAGAAACTCGAAGAACTCCCCGTGATACTGGTTACTGCCTGCATTCGTTGCGATATTCACAACGGCGCCGGAATTTCGCCCGTACTCGGCGCTAATGGTTGAATTATCCACCTTGAATTCCTGCACCGTGTTTATCGAGGGCTGGAAAGTAATCTGGTTCTGGACCATGTCGTTGAGATTAATTCCGTTAATCATGAAGTTAACCGTGTCTTCACGACCACCAGCCGTGTTGAATGCAAACGAGCCCTGGCCACGCAGCGGTGCGGTCAAGAAACCGTTTTGGGGTGGCGTTACGGAACCGGGAATGAGCAAACCGAGGTCAACGAAGTGACGGCCGTTGAGTGGGATCTCCTGGACCGTTCGCTGGTTGATGACTGTTCCGACCGAAGTGGTTGAAGTTTCAATCACTGGAACATCGGAGGAGACCAGCACCTGTTCGGAGATCGCGCCGACGTCCATTTGAAAATTCTGGACCGCGGTTTTTGCGACCTCGAGAGTGACTTGATCGGCAACCCCGGTCTTGAAGCCTTCGACTCGTACCTCGATGGTGTAGACCCCGACAGGTAACGCGGGTACCTGATAATTACCGTCGCTGTCGGTTTGCGTGGTGCGTTCGGTAGAAGTGCTTCTGTTTCTGACTATGACAGTTGCGTTAGGGAGCACCGCGCCCTTGGAATCGGTGACAGTGCCCTGAAGTGTTGCGGTTGATTGGGCCAATGCTGAGGAAGTCGCTAGGAGAGCGGCTACGAGCATCAAGAACGGGAAGAACAGTGCGATTCTTTTGCTTAGCATAAATGCCTCCTGACATGGCGGGCAAGTTTTCAAACGGGGGAAGGGAAAAAAGACTTTAAGCAATGTGGATGCCGTAGGAGTGGACCCAAGGCCACGAGATTTCCTTAGCAAATCTCGCCTTCAACACCTCACGCGAGGCGTATCGATCCAAAAACAACAAGCCTATCCAAAAACACAGGTTCAGAGTTCAGCCTTTAGGCTGCTGCTTTGCGATGCAAGCTAAAGCTTGAACTCTGAACTTAGGTACTCGCGAACCGTCTCGTACATCTCGTCAAACGAATCCGCACAAAACAGAACTGATTGGTAGTGAGTTGGATCGTAGACGTGGTTCGCTGCCACTTTGAGGTCCAATGGCCGCAGCTCAGCCTGATGCATCTCGGCGAGCTCACCGGCGGACGACAACAACCCCGTGCCATAAGCCTTGGTCCGGCCGTTCTCGCGCAACACGCCGAATTCAATCGTGAACCAGTAGATCCGCGCGAGACGATCAAAATCCTCGGTGCTCGTGGTGCGTTTCACCGCTGCGCCAAACAGACGATTGAGCTCCGCGAAGCGTTTGCTTGCGAGCGTCACGGCGTGGCCGATTATCTCGTGGGCCACATCCGGCTCCGGCGTGTACAACGGCGTGGAGTGATGACGAATATACTGCGTGGAAAGAAACACGCCCTGAGCCAGCGACTCGAGAAAGACGCGCGCCTCGACCAGGCCGGCGACCGGTTCGAGTCTGAAACCACTGATCGCTTCCACCTTTTTGCTAATTTCATCGAGTTGCGGAATGCGATCGGTGTCAAATTCCAGACGCTCGAGACATTCGAGATACTCAGCGCAGGCATGCTCACGGTGCGCGGGCCCGAGCGCTTTCCAAATCGTTCGCCAAACGCCATGTTCGAGCTCCGTGTAAGGAGCAGCAGGAATGGGTGAACCGGGTTGATAGGTCAGGGCGATCTGCGCGATCGCGTTGCGCCGAGTGCGATATTCGCGATCTCGAAATCCCGGGTGGTCGGGGTCGAGCTTCACGATCGCATTGCGATCAGGCACTTGATCCTCGCCATTGGCCGTGATCATGCGTATGTCTACATGATCGCTTAATAGAGTTTGGTGTTCAGTTGATGTCATCACTTTGGTTCACCTCCTGGATTTTCAGGACACAAAAAAACCGGCCACCAATCCTCCTGGGATTGATGGCCGGTTTAGGAAACTTGTCTAAGGTGCTACATCGTCATCGCACGCCGACAGCCCATCGCCAGACCGTCCCTCCCAGTGGAGAGCGGGCCGTAATAGTAATAATAGCGATAAGAGTATCGATTCATGGCGACTCGACGGACAGAATAGACGGTCGAGCTAGAACTCGTCAAGGGCGATCCCTAAAACTTCAGCGTCTGCCGGGATTCAAAAAACTTCTCCCACGCGTTGCCTTTCTTCTTCAAAAGCTCAGGCACGTTCGTGATCGTGAAATCCGCGATCTTCACACCCTGCGAGATCTGTTTCCACGTTAACGGCATCGACACGGACGCATGCGGTTTTGCTCGTGCGGTAAATGCCGCGGCCAAACTCTTGCCTCTCGCGTTCTGCATCCAGTCGACATAAACCTGCGTGCTCTTTCGCTTCGCAATGGTCCTTTCGATCGTGGCGATCTTCGGCGCGCGCCCCGCAACTTCGCTCGCGAATAGCCGCGCAAATTCCGACACCTTGTCGTACTCGTTGGTCGGCTTCAGCGGTACGTAAATATGAATGCCCGAAGATCCGGATGTTTTCGGAAACGCTTCCAACCCGACCTCATCGGCCACTTCCTTCACCAATAATGCAACTTGCAAAACGTTCTCCCACGGCGCGGTCTTTGGATCGAGGTCGATTGCGATCCAGTCGGGCTTGTCGAGCCGCTTCGTGGTGGAATGCCAGGGATGCTGCTCGATGGTTCCGAGATTGACGAAATGAAGCAACGAGGCCACAGTGGAATAGACGCCATAATCCAGTTCCCGGCCTTCCTGATTTGTCAGTCTCGCAGTCTTTATGAAGTCGGGCGCACTATCGAGATCCTGTTGGAAAAACATCGGCGCTTTAATGCCGCGTGGATAGCGTTGCAGAATGGCCGGCCTGTCTTGCAGAAACGGCATAATGTAATCGGCGACTTTCAAGTAGTAGCTGAGAAGATCAAACTTGGAGAGCTTCTCGTCGGGCCAATAAATACGGTCCAAACTCGTCACTGAGACCTGCTCGCGACCAACTTTGAGAAGGAGATCACCCTTCGGCCGCTCCAAACTGAGGAACTCGTCGATCGTAAGGACAGTTCCACCCTTTGGCCGCGATCGTTTAACTCCAGACACCTTGATCCCCTCTTTTGGCATCACTTAACCGTAAAACTATTTGAAGAACTTTACAACGCAACTTTCACAGAAGTGCTGCTAAATTGGGTCCTGCTATGCGAACAATCATTATCACGCTGCTGCTAACTGCGCTCGTCTCGTTGCTGGGAGCAGCGCCGGCGACCTTGACCTACAATCTCGACGCCAGCCAAAGTAAATTCATGGCCCACGCAAACGCGGGCGGTCTCCTTTGGTTCAAGGGCCATAATCATCACTTGGCGGCCAGCGACTTCAATGGACGAGTCGAGATCACTGAGGGAACAATCACGCCTGCCTCGTTGCGTCTCGTGGTGAAGGCCGCTTCGCTGCACGAAACCGGCGCCGATTTCACGGAGCCGCAAAAGCAGATCATCAACAAAGAACTGCGCGAGATCGTGCTGCATCCCGATCAGTATCCTGACATCACTTTTCAGAGCACGAACGTCACGCTGAAGAGTTCAAATGCGGATCGTCATGAAGTTAAGATCGATGGCGATCTTACGCTGCACGGGGTTACGCGGCGCATAACAATTCCGGCAGTGGTTACACTCAGTGGAAATAATATGCGTGCGGTTGGCGAGTTCAGCATCGATCGCGACGATTACAAGGTGAAGGCGACGTCAGCGTTTCACGGACTGGTCAGGGTGAAGAATAAGGTTAAGTTCGACTTTGATATCGTCGGGCGGAGCTAATCGAAGTTTTCTCACGCAAAGGCGCAAAGACGCAAAGAAAAGCCGCAGGAACTTGAGTCTTTCTTTGCGCCTTTGCGCCTTTGCGTGAGAAAACTCTTCTAATCCTTCCTATACCCATTTGGGTGAACGCTCATCCAGCGCCATGCGGACTCAATGATCAACCCAAGATCCTGAAACTGCGGCTGCCAGCCAAGCTCACTCTTGATCTTGTCTGAACTCGCGATCAAAACCGCCGGATCACCAGGACGGCGTGGTCCCATTCGAACCGGAATCTCTTTTCCCGTCACTCGCCGCGCTGTCTCAATCACGTCGCGAACACTATAACCAGCACCGCCGCAGCCAAGGTTGTAAATCGCACTGCGTTCACCCAACACACCAAGCGCCAGGATATGCGCTCGCGCCAAATCAATCACGTGAATGTAGTCGCGAATACACGTCCCATCGGCGGTCGGATAGTCGTCACCATAAATCTCAACGTGAGTGCGTTTACCCGCCGCTGCCTGCAAAGTTATGGGAATGATATGACTTTCCGGATCGTGATCCTCTCCGCACTTTTCACTCGCTCCGGCGGCGTTGAAATATCGTAGCGAAGCGTATCGCAGCCCGTACGCCCGTTCGTACCAGTTCATCGCGCGTTCAAAGGCGAGCTTTGATTCGCCGTACGGATTGGTGGGGTTGGTGGGAGCACTTTCAAAAATCGGTTGCGCTTCAGGTTCGCCATACGTCGCCGCAGTTGAGGAAAAGACAATTCTTTTCACCCCGCTGTCACGCATCGCGTCAAGTAACACAAGACCGGCGACGACATTGTTGTGGTAGTACTTCGCCGGTTCCTGGACCGACTCACCCACGAGTGAATACGCAGCCATGTGAATGACCGCTTCGATTTGATTGTCTTTGAATGTTTGGCGGAGGCCTTCAGCGTCGAGCAGATCGCCATTAACAAAGTTCGCTCCGGGAACGATTGCCTGGCTATGGCCCTTGACGAGATTGTCGTAGACCACAACTTCGTGGCCGTCGTTGACCAACTGCTCGCTGACTACACTGCCAATGTAGCCGGCACCGCCGGTGACTAGAACACGCATGCCACAAGGGTACAAGATCTACCCGATGGGCACATCCTGCAAATCATGTAATCCTGTCAAGAGTTAGTGTCAGGTTATGGCAACGTTAGGTTGAGGCGCTGCCGCGTCTGCCTGAATGTTCTCTGCCGGTACGTAGTAAAGGATGCGCCCACAATTGTCGCAGGTGATAACTTCCTCACCGCGCCGGATCTCCGCCATCACCTGCGGTCTCAGTGACATGAAACAGGCGGTGCAGGACCGGTTGCGAGCTTCGGCGACTGCGACTCCATCGCGAATCCGCGCTTTAATGCGCGAATAAAGCCCGCTCATCTGTTTCGGCAAGTTGGCAAACAATTCCTCACGTTCTTTGCGAGCTGTTGCTAACCGTTCTCCGATTGTGCCCGAGTTGTCGTCGAACGCCTTCAGTTTGGCTGTCCGATCCGAATTCAAACTTGCAATCTCGTCGGCACGTTCTTTCAAAGCTGCTTCTGTCTGTTCGAGGGTCTCCATTTGTTCGAGGATCTGTGTTTCCAACGCTGAGATCAGTTTGCGGGCCGCATCTGCTTCGCGAATTGCCGCCGTGTACTCGTCCTGCTTCTTCGACGACATCAAATTTCGTTCTGCCCGCTCGACACGTCCTCGTTGTTCGACCACTTCATTTTCCAAACGGGCGCGCGCGTGTTTGGCCTCGTCGCGGCGGCTTTCGAGCGCCCTAATTTCAAAGGCGCGCTGATCGAACTCACTTTCGATCTCCGCGCGCCTTTCTGGTATCGCTTCTTGGTCTTTTTCTAGTTTTCGTATGCTGGTATCAAGATTCTGCAAAGCGATTAACTTCTGTAATTCCGCTTTCACGCTTTATGCACTCCTCAAAAGATCAGGGCTATGTATGACGATTCTCATCGCTGGGTGATCATCACACAACAAAGCGTTTGGCGCAAGCAGTCGTCCACAGATTAGGTAATCCCTAATTTCAACTCTGCGAAGTCTCTGCGTACCTCTGCGTCTCTGCGGTTTATTGTTTTCACCATTCATTTTACCGCAGAGACGCAGAGACACGCAGAGACCCGCAGAGACTCGCGGTAATATTTGTAATCTGTGGATCGATCTTAAATCGGGCCGCGCTCGGTCCTGACAACTCTGGCTCGAGGCGTCACGCGTACGCGCGGCAGGTCGATGTTGATCGCGGGAATTGCGATTCGCGGCATTGCAATGTCAATGTCCGGAATCTCGATCCGCGGGATGACGATGCGACGTCCGGTCTGCGGGTGGCCGAATGTTCCTGAACCACCTTCTTGCGGCGTGACGCGGATCGTTTGTTGAGCTTTGTTCCGAATCACCGTTAACGAAACGTCGCCATCTTTCTTGCGATTGATCGCGCGCGAGATGTCGCCAGGCGAATCTACTGCTTCACCGTCAATTGCGGTTATCACGTCGCCGGCTCTCACGCCCGCCTTCGCCGCTGGACCATCATTAGTCACTGAAGTTACGAGTACACCTTTGCCACCCGTGATACCGAAGTAATCGGCGAGTTGTTTCGTGAGCTCCATCGTGCTCACGCCAATCCTCCGGCTGTTTCCGAGAAAGAATGTCATGTCGCCGTTGCTACCGGGAAACTTGTCGAGACCTTCGAATTTGAAGTTCTTCGGATCGCCTTCCCATTTCCAAACCCGCGGCTCGCCGCGCATTAGATCTCCGACCATGTTTGAGTTGTTTCGTTTGCCGATCGTTGCGGTGATCTCCTGTTCGGCACCTCCACGACTAACGGTCATTCGTACGGACTGATCAGGAGCGAGTTCAGAAACCAGCCGGTTGAGTTTGCGAACACTGGTTACGTTCTCGCCATCGATACGCAGGATGACGTCGTCTTTGCGCAACCCTGCCTTCTCAGCCGGGCTGTCTTTAATTACCTGGGTCACTCCGACACCACGCACCTGATTCATGCGGTAGCGGTTCATGTTTTCGCGGCTGATGTTTTCGGCATACACACCTAAAAAACCACCACCGTCGATTAGGAGTGAAAAATTTGGTTCGAGAGGTTCATCTGGGGGTGCAGGCGGCGGGGCGGGTTCCTGCGCGAGCGCGATTCCAGTGGCCAGAAAAATAACGAGTGGGAGACTGAAGAAAAATTTCAGTTTCATACAGATTTCCTCCGGAAGAGTTTGCGTTTTACACGCGTGCTCGGAGGGGCAGTTCCAAAAAAATCTGTGTAATCTGTGGATGGTACTAGTGAGGGCCTAAAGGTTTGTACACTTCAGTCAGGCCGTTTAGTTCGAATCCAATTTTTCGTTCGCTGTGTGCGAGATCAAGGTGGGCAACGGCTTCCGAAACTGAAAGAAAGCGATGAACGTCGTCAGCCTTTGGAAACATCTTGAGAGCTACGTCCCACGCAGTCACGCCAGCGTTCGCAACTAGCCCAATCACTTGCGACTGCCGGTCCTGGAACGCTCTGAAGTAACGGTGAAACAGTTCCTCGTAGTCGTTTATCGGCTCGCCATGTCCGCCATAAACGAGCGTTGGTGAGAAAGAACGCAAACGCGCCAGGCTAACCAGATACTCCGCCAGTGATGGAAAACGCCTCGAAGGATCGATCGGATCGGGCGACAAGACAGGGTTCGGAGTAATTCGTTTCAGCACGCAGTCACCTGCGATTACAGTGCGATCGGCTTCACGTAAAAATGAGCAGGAGCCCGGCGTGTGTCCGGGTGTGTGCAGAATGCGCAGGCTGCCCGATTCGAACTCGAGTTCAGCCTCATCCCAAAGCGCAGTGTATTCGTCATCGCTGAATGAGTCGGCATACTTTCGCATCCGATCGTACATGCCGCGCATTGTCTCGATCTCGTTTTCCGGAACACCCGCACGGACCAGCAGCACGCGATGCTCTTCATATTCGAGCCGGCTGTGACGATGACCGGTCTCCCAATTGTGAACAAAGACTTCGGCATCCTTCGCTTCGTCACGCAAGGATTTGGCGAGTCCACAATGATCTTCGTGTGCGTGAGTGAGCACGATCCGACGGAGGTCAGAGACGAGAAACCCGGCCTTGCGCAAACCGGCGCGGAGAACTTCGATTGCTTCTTTTGTCTTTGGACCAGTGTCGATGATCGTCAACGGATCTTCGGCGATCAGGTAGACGTTGACGGGCCCGATGTAGAATGGCGTTGGTACTGAAATGGGAACAATCCGCATAGAGCCACAGGGCGAGCTAGCCATAAGAAGGCACAAAAAGCACAAATGCATTTTTCATGATCCTTTGTGCTTTTTGTGCTTCTTTGTGGCCTTAATACATCCACTTATTCGCGGCGATCAGATCCGCGGCGATGCGTTGCCGCGCGGCGATCGTGTTCATTGGCTGCAATTTCGTGAACCGCCGTAACGCGGCCAGAAGCGTCCGCAGCTCATCACCTTCAGCCATTCCCGCGAGCGTATTCTTCGCCCTCGCTTCAATCCGCTCGACGGCGTCGTTGCAAAATACACGCGTCATATCCAGATAACGCGCCGCGGCCTCTTCGCCCTGGTTCGCGGCCAGTTTTCGGGCCCGGAGAATCGCAGTCTCCATCGCGTAGGTGTCCATGATGATGTCGGCAATCCCCATCAAAATTTCCTGCTGGTCAGCAAGTTTCATCATGTATTTCTGCGCCGCTGTGCCGAGTGTCATCAGCGCCACTTTTTTGGCATTGGTAGTGAGTTTCTGCTCTGTAGCAAGCAAACTGTCGTCATCATCAAAACCGCTCATCTGCGGCGACAGCACTTCATCCATCAACGCCTGCGCGGCAGGCAAGAGCGCCAGGTTGCCGCTGAGTGCACTCTTCATCAATCGACCGGGTATCAGCATGCGATTGATTTCGTTCGTACCCTCGAAGATGCGATTGATGCGCGAATCGCGATAAGCACGCTCGGCAGGATAATCGGCGGAATAACCATACCCGCCAAAGATCTGGACCATCTCGTCAGCAACAAAATCGCAGTACTCGGAAAGTGCCACCTTGATGATCGAACACTCGGCTGCATACTCTTCAATCGCACGCAGACGCGCGTCCATGTCTTTCGGATCGACAGCGCCGACGCCTGCCTCGATCATTCCGAGCGTCCGATAGATCATCGACTCGCCCACCCACGTGCGAATCGCCTGCTCGGCAAGTTTGGCTTTGATCGCGCCGAACCACGAAATCGATTTACCAAACTGGTGGCGTTCATTTGCGTAACGCACTGATTCATGGACCATCAACTTCATCCCGCCAACGCACATCGCGCCCAGTTTGAACCGGCCGATATTCAGCACGTTGAAAGCTATCTTGTGGCCCTTGCCCACTTCGCCGAGCAGGTTCTCAACTGGCGTGCGTACGTCTGAAAGAACGAGCGCCGTGGTGCTCGAACCTTTAATCCCCATCTTGTGTTCTTCAGCGCCGGAGGTGAGTCCGGGCTGGCGCTCGACGATGAATGCGCTGAACTTGTCGCCATCAACCTTCGCAAACACGATGAAAATGTCGGCGAAGCCGCCGTTGGTGATCCACATCTTCTCGCCGTTGAGGATGTATTCCTTGCCGTCGTCGCTCAAACGCGCTGTCGCCTTCGCGGCCATTGCGTCCGAGCCCGAGCCTGCTTCCGTCAGTGCGTAAGCTGTAATCAACTCGCCCGTTGCAACCTTGGGCAGGTACTTCTCTTTCGCCGCATCAGTGGCGAAATAGATGATAGGCAACAAGCCGATGCCACTTTCCGCACCGAGCGTGGTGGCGAAAGAAGCCGAGCGTCCGATGTTCTCACCGACGAGTGCGCCACTCGTTTGATCGAGACCCAGACCACCATATTCTTCGGGTATGTTGGCTCCGATCAGTCCCAGCTCAGCCGCTTTAACGACGAGCTCGCGCGCCAGTTTCCAGTCGTGCTTTTCGAGTTCCTGCATTCGCGGCATGACTTCGTTGTTGACAAACTGCCGCGTGGTCTCGGCAATCATGCGATGCTCTTCAGTGAAGTCTTCGGGCGTGAAGATCTCATCAGTAGTCCGCTCCTCGATCAGGAACGCGCCACCCTTGATAAGTTGTCTTTGTTCGGCTACGGCTGACATTTGCTCGATCCTTTCATGAAGAAGCCACAAAAAGGCACAAAATGCTCAAATATGAATTGAAACCTGAAATTTCTTTTTGTGCATTATGTGCCTTTTTGTGGCTGATGTTTTTGTGCCTTTGCGGCTTAATTCAATCGCTCGAGAATTCCCGCGGCGCCCATGCCGCCACCGACGCACATCGTCACCATTCCATATCGACCATTGCGACGCTCCAACTCCCGCAGAATGCTGGCAGTTAGCTTTGCCCCAGTGCAACCGAGCGGATGGCCCAATGCGATAGCGCCACCATTAACGTTGACCTTCTCCGGATCAAGTCCCAGTGTTTTGATCACCGCCAGTGATTGCGCGGCGAAGGCTTCATTCAACTCAATCACATCGATGTCGTTAAGCGTCAGCCCGGCAAGCTTCAACACCTTCGGAATTGCGAACACTGGTCCAATGCCCATTTCCTCCGGTGGACAACCCGCAGTCGCGTAGGCAACAAAACGCGCCATCGGTTTCGCGCCCAACTCCCGCGCGCGTGAGTCAGACATCACGATCGCCGCAGCAGCGCCGTCAGACATCTGCGACGCGTTGCCGGCAGTGATCGTCCCTTTCACGTGAAAAGCAGGTTTGAGTTTTGCGAGCCCGTCCGCAGACGTATCGCGCCGTACGCCCTCGTCTTTATCAAACACGACTTCGCGTCTCTGCTTCTTGCCGTTTTCATCCATATCTTCGAGGACTACATGCAGGGGGACCGTTTCATCCGTGAACTTACCTCCGTCCAACGCCGCAGCCGCGCGCGTGTGTGAACGAAGTGCAAACTCATCCTGCTCCTCGCGCGTCACTTCATACTTGCGCGCCACATTTTCAGTTGCCAGACCCATGCTCAAATAAAAGTCCGGATAGTGCTCAACGAGATGAGGATTCGGCCGGATGATGTGACCACCCATCGGAATCATCGACATCGTTTCCAAGCCACCCGCCACGATCACTTCGGCGCCGCCACTCTTGATTCTCTCGGCCGCCATTGCGATCGACTGCAAACCTGACGAACAAAAACGATTGATCGTCATCGCACTCGTCTCAACCGGCAAGCCGGCGCGAATCGCCGCTGCGCGAGCGACGTTCATGCCTTGCTCGGCCTCGGGCATGGCGCATCCCATGATCACGTCTTCGATTTCGGAAGTTTCCATGCCGGGCACGCGTGCGACTGCTTCCTTGATTACAGTCGCGCCCATTTCATCAGGGCGCGTAGTGCGCAAAGTTCCTTTGGGTGCCTTGCCGACGGCTGTACGAACTGCTGATACGATTACTGCGTCTCTCATACTGATTCTTTCTGTTTAGTGCAAAGCCATCCACAGATTACACAGATGATTTTAAAATCTGTGTAATCTGTGGATCGTTTGGTTAATTCCTCAACGGCTTTCCGGTTTTCAACATGTGCGCAAGCCTTTCCTGTGTCTTGCGTTTGCTCACGAGCGACAAGAACGCCTCACGCTCCAGATCCAATAGATACTGCTCGGAAACACGCGTCGGATGATTCAAGTCGCCGCCCGTCAAGATGCGGGCCAACTGCGTGCCGATTTCGGCATCGTGGTCCGAAATATATCCTGCACGCTTCATCTGGTGAATACCGAGTTTCAACGTCGCGAGCGCCGGCGCGCCTAATGCCAGAATGTCTTTGCGTTGTTGTGGCTCAACGTATCCGCTTGCCGCCAGTGCCAATACTTCCTTCTTCGCGTCGGCAATCAACCGATCCGCGTTCATCGAAATGGAATCGTCGGCGGAAAGGAAGCCGATCGATCTTGCTTCTTCTGCGGACGTCGCGACTTTTGCAAGCGCAATCGTTTCGAACGCCCGCTTCACAAACGGAAACGGATCCGCGTCGTCAACACCTTTCGGAATCGAATCCAACGTGCGCAGTAACATCTCCTTCGTGCCGCCGCCCGCGGGAATAATTCCTACACCCACTTCGACGAGTCCGATGTAAGTCTCGGCTGCCGCTCTGACGCGGTCGCCGTGTAATACCATCTCGCACCCGCCACCAAAAACCATCTGGAACGGAGCAACCACAACAGGCTTTGGCGAATAGCGCAGGCTCATCGTGGAGTTTTGAAAAACTCGCGCCATCATGTCGAGCTCTTCCCAGTTTTCCTCCTGCGCCTCCATCAGCATCAGCATGATGTTCGCGCCGACGCAGAAGTTTACGCCCTGGTTGCCGACCACGAGCCCGACAAAATTTTTCTCAACTTCGCCGAGCGCGAACTTCAACATCTGAAGCGTGTCGCCGCCAATGGCGTTCATCTTCGAGTGAAACTCGAGACACGCAACGCCGTCGCCGATATCAATCAGCGATGCTCCGGCGTTTTTCTTGATCACACCACTTCGATCTTTTACTGATTTGAGAATCAAAACGCCCGGCGGATCGTTTAGCGGAACGTACTTGCCCGAAGCAAAATCGAAATAGAATTCTTGTCCATTCTCTTTCTTGTAAAACGACCTAGCGCCGGTCGCGAGCATCTGTTCGACGTTCGCGGGCACGGTCATTCCGTCTTCTTTCATCCGCGCGACGGACTTCTCAACGCCGATCGCATCCCAAACTTCGAACGGCCCCAACTCCCAGGCAAAGCCCCAGCGCATTGCCCGATCAACTTCAACCACAGTGTCTGCAATTTCGGGAATACGCTTGGCTGCGTAAGTGAGCGTGCGTGAGAGCGTCTTCCATAGAAACGCGCCCACGCGATCTTTGCCCCAGGTGAGCGCTTTGATTCGCTCGGGCGCGGCTTCGATATTCTTCGCCATGTCGAGCGAGGGAAGTTTGACTTTTTCAGTCCGCCTGTAATCGAGTGTTGCAGTGTCGAGCGCCCAGATTTCGCTCTTGTCGCCTTCGCCTTTTTGTTTTTTGTAAAAACCGCCCTTGGCCTTGTTCCCCAGCAAGCCACGTTGGACCATCGTCGCAAGCACGTCGGGCACAACGAACATCTCACGCTCTTCATCTTCCGGAAGGGCTTCGAAAAGGTTCTTGATGACGTGAGTGAAAACATCCAATCCGACCAAATCAAAGGTCCGGAAAGTCGCCGACTTCGGACGGCCAACTGTGGGGCCAGTCATCTTGTCTACTTCTTCGATCGAGTAACCATCGTCGAGCATCGTCTTAATGGTGAAGAGCGCTCCGAAAGTACCGATGCGATTGGCGATGAAGTTTGGACGATCTTTCGCGGGCACAACGCCCTTGCCGAGACGCTGATCGAGAAAGCCGTAAAGGAAACAAGAGACTTCAGGCTTGGTCCATTCAGTGCGAATGATTTCGACGAGGTGTAGATAACGCGGCGGATTGAAAAAGTGAACGCCCAGAAAGTGCTGCTTGAAATCGTCGGAACGGCCTTCGGCGAGCAAGTGAATCGGAATGCCGCTCGTGTTTGAAGCGACTATCGAGCCTGGCCGGCGATGTTGTTCGACACGTTCAAACAGGGAGCGTTTGATGTCAAGATTTTCAACGACAGCCTCGATGATCAGATCACAATCTTTGATCTTTGCGAGATCGTCGTCAAAGTTTCCTGGCGTGACGAGTGAGGCGAGTTCGGCCACAAAGAACGCGGCTGGCTTTGCTTTCACCGCCGCCTCGAGCCCGCTCCGCGCAATGCGATTGCGCACCTGCGCGCTCTCGAGTTTGAGTCCCTTTGCCTGCTCCTCTGGACTGAGCTCGCGCGGAGGAATATCGAGCAGCAGCGTGGGCACACCTGCATTTGCGAGATGCGCGGCAATCTGCGCCCCCATAGTCCCCGCCCCCAACACCGCCGCCCGCTCAATCCGCATCATCGCTTCGCCACTCCTCTTTCCTAGACAGTCCCACCAGGTTAGCCGTGCATAATACTGAATGAACGCTCATTCAGCAAGATCTGGCGCGACTGAGATATCACTACATGTTTTACCTGTGGGTTCGGTCATTAAATGAAATTTGTCGGTCATAAAGTGAAATTTGTCCGTCATTAAATGAAATTGCGCGCACGATCGTTCATCTTTCAAGCACTCAGTTAGCCGAGAACTCAAACAGGGAGAGACCACAGATGACAGACGATGAAGGCCGCATGATTACACCGCGCGAGTACGACTACTGGAAATTGATCTACAGTGAATTGGTTCTCCTGCCTGATTGGTCCGAGTTGAGCGCAGAATCTCGCGCGCACAAACTGCTTGAGAGGATCGACCAGAAGCTGCTCGAAGCAGATGCTCCTCCACAACGCAAAGCTCTCTTCACATGCCCACCAGAAGAAAAGCTGAAGACTGCGCGAAAGATGATCAATTATTTTGAAAATGAAGAAAACAACTAACGCGTCTGGCAGCTAAAGACGCGGGACCAAGCTGCTTGAGGTTAAGGAACCACGATTGACCCATGACCTTTCCACGCGCGCTGGTGATCGTCGGCGCCATCACTAGCTCACAACAAACGAAAATCCATGGAGCCTAATTCAAGGATGCTTTCAAAACTGCCCGCCAGCGTGGAGACTCATCAATGACTAGAAACGCGCCTGCCGGAAATCACTTCTCCTTGTAGCCAGCCGTTACCTCGTCCTTATGCGCTGCCAACGCGGCGAGAACTTCTGCCTTCTCACGGGCAGGCACTTTAGCGAAGTCAAGCGAGCGTCCCAGCTCGGCCGCGACCTCGTCGAATTCCGCTGGCGAAATATTCAGTTCACGATGCGCCTCCTCAAGGCCCAAATGAGTTTTACCCGGCTTTGTTGGCGAGAATTTGAACGGCCCGCCTGTGACCTCGCAGACCCAAAGGGTTCGCATGAACTTGAGTCCAGGCAACCTGCCCAAGTTGTTCGTGTGCCATTTCCTGAGGGCTGGATTCTTCGAATTCTTTCCCACGATGGGGTTCTGCACAATCGCGTCGCTAAAGTGGTCAACTACCGCGGCGATGGCGAAGACGCCGCCAAGCCGTTCGTACAGGCTCTTCTCGGCCTGAGGGGAGGCTTGCACGGAAGTCGCGACGAGGAGGGCAGCTAGAATCATTGCTATCGCGAGTGATTTAATGATTGAAAGTTGTGTTTTCATGGTTGTATTTCCTCCTGTTTTGTTTTTTGTGTTATCCGCCCGCCACCATCCTCCGCGCTTACGCAGCGATCTCGACAAGGTGAGTGCTTTTGGATTCTGGGATTACTCGTGTCACTTGGTAGCACACTTAGAGACTGGGCAAGAATTCACTCTGATCGCATAGTGCTGCAGGCCAGCTGCGATGCGATGCCATCACTTGAACAGACTGTCGAAAGCTGGCAGCGATTCGCAGCGACGATGCTTTTGAAATTCACGAACCCACGACTGAACCGCTGTGGACCATCTATTTAGGTCGACGCTACATTCGACCTCGGCTTGAGGTTCTGCGCCTTTGCGTTCCCCTTTCTTAACGAGTTTGACTGATGGTTCTGCGTTCATGTCTTCTGCTTCCTATGAATGGTTGCGCTTACTGAAACCCAGATCTGGGGATAATCGTCTGGAATGGATAGCTAGGCTAGATCGGGTGGAAGCGTCTGTCCGTGCACTAACACACATATAGACACACACAAAGTGTTAGCTCATTAGCCTTCATCATCATCGCCTGTTCTGATTGGAAGATTCTGTCATTCCTTCCTCAGTGTTTTTTCCTATGTGTGCTGACGCACAGACCGCCAATCTGTTGAGTCGTAAACTCATTCGTAGTCGTTCTTTAGACGAATCCACTCTCGACACCCGAGACCAACCACCTCCTTCTTGTGCCGTTTGTGCTTGCCAAGGATGGCCATAGTAAATGCAGGCGCAGTGATCTAATGCCGCGTTCATAATCACGTGATATCAAGAAGCGAGAAATTTATGAATTCCAATGAAGAGACGGTACAGAAGCGGGTCGTAGTCGATAGGCCTTACCAGCGCAGCGAGGTTGTAACCGAAAGAACAGAGAGAGGCCCGCGCGAATCGGGTCTTTCAGTGGGAACGATCGCCATAATTGCAATTCTCGCGATCACGGCTATGGCCGCGATTCTGTACATAGTAAGTAATAGAAACGCGAATGAGTCGGCCAACCGAAACGCGAATCTGGAAGTGGCCAGCCAGGCGCAGCAACCGGCTACGATAGTTCAACAACCCGCGCAGCAAGCACCAGTGATCATTCAGCAACCCGCGGCGCAACCGGCGCCTGTGATCATTCAGCAACCAACCCTGAGAGACAATGCGAGCGATGATGCAAACATGCAGGAAGT
This sequence comes from uncultured Acidobacteriota bacterium, assembly GCA_963826255.1. GTDB lineage: Bacteria > Acidobacteriota > Blastocatellia > Pyrinomonadales > Pyrinomonadaceae > PSRF01. The sequence continues at coordinate 13,796 of CAWGWK010000002.1, read as the reverse complement.
TGCAACAAAAAGACTGGGTGAGGAGACGGACATGAATGCAGTTTCTATAACTATCACCGACTCACAAGCAGTCTTGACTGGAACCGTCTATTCAGCCGCCATAAAAGCGAAGGCCGAGCAGATAGTAAAGGCTGTTCGAGGCGTGAAATCGGTCGACAATAAGATTGTCGTTTCGGGAGAGTGAACAGTCGTAATGGGAGCGCTGGCTCGAAGGGATGCCTATTTCAACGTTAGCAGAGCGAGCCCATTCATTCTGAGCCCTAACACGGCTCGGACTTAACAAAAGGAGATGAAGTAATGTTGTGGACAATACTGGTGATCCTGTTGGTCTTATGGTTACTGGGGTTTGGCTTTGGGATCGGCGGCGGAACTAGCCTGATTCATATCTTGCTGGTCGTGGCCGCGATCGTTTTGGTCTATAACCTGGTCTCTGGCCGACGCACAGTCTAAAGCTCGACGCTCGCAGAAAAGACACTTTAGAAAAGTCCTCGAAAAGTAGCGAGGTGGTTCAAGTTAGGTCAACCGGACCGCGATGCTCTTAGCAACGAGGAGTAGTACAAAAATTGGAGGCAGTAATGGATATAACAACATTAGGCCCAACAGAACTGGCCTTAATTATTGGTCTCGCCGTGATTGTGGTTGCAGGCATAGCGGCGTGGCTTTTTTTCCGAAAGCGCCGCACTGGAAAGCTGCGCACTCAGTTTGGTGGCGCTGAATATGACCGCGCTTTGAAGGAAGACGGCAGTCGGCGGCATGCGGAAGCCGGGCTCAAAGAGCGCACCGAACGAGTAGAGAGTTTGAACATCCGACCGCTCGCCCCAGGTGATCGTGCGCGTTTCGTAGAGTCGTGGAGCAGGGTCCAGGCGCGGTTCGTTGACGGCCCCGGAGGTGCGGTCACCGAGGCCGATCAACTGTTACGCGATGTGATGTCCACACGCGGCTATCCGGTAAGTGACTTTGAACAGCGGGCGGCAGATATTTCCGTGGACCATCCATTGGTTATGGAAAATTACCGGACGGCCCATGCAATCGCGGTTCGTCAGACGCAGGGGCAGGCCAACACCGAAGACTTGCGCCAGGCAATGATCCATTACCGGACGCTTTTTGAGGACCTAGTTGGCGAGCCAGAGGTGGCTCGTGCGAAGACTGCGGCCTGAACTTGAGCTGCACAAAGAGCGAGAAGCATGTTGGAGCGCTGAGAGCGCAGGCGTCAATTACGCAGTGCTTTCACACGCATGAATTGTTGTGGTTACGAGCGCGAGAACAGTTAAGCGGCTTCTCACGAGAATAATCTTCAAAGTAAAGGAGCTATGAATGAGCGAAGGCGTAAAACAAAATGTGGACACTAGTTCTGCGGAGTTTAAAGAAGGCCTGAAAGCCGGGCTGAATTCCACAGAGGACACGAAGAACTGGCAAGCCGGTATTGAATTGGGCCAGGAACTGAAAGACGAAGGTGAGAACAAAGAGCCGGTTTCTGAAATCCTTTCTAAGGAACCCTCAACTCCGCTTTTTATTAAAGATAGTCAAGGAGGCAATGAGGGAAACGCCCAGGATGAGAAGGATGAAACGGAAGAATAATCCTCCGTATTTGACTGCAGACCATTAAGAGTTTTCACAACCAATTAGCGATTTTCGGTCCTTCATCAACCGCGTCAACAATCGAATCTGTTTCATTGGAATCAATTCCATTTCAGCTCGGCCAACTCGTCAAACCTTTCGTGCGGGCTGAGAATTTTAGCGGCGCCTGTCGCATCGTGGTGTTCCAGAGTGATTTGTGGATTACCCATGTAGCTCCGGCTTTTAAGAAGCGCTCGTGAGACACTCGATACTAAGAACGAATGCCACGTTTGGTCCTTCGAGCCCCGTGGTTAAGCGCGTGTATAATATCTTCTTGCTACTCACCACCGCGACTCTCGCGCCCCGTGGTAGGTTCGCTTCATAACCCTTGGGTTGGTCTCTCCTGGAGAAGGCGGTATGGACACTGACAGAGAGAAGTCGGAGTCAAGGCAGACAGCGAAAGCATCGCAGGAGCAACGTGAGTTGCTGCGTGTCACTCTCTCTAGCATTGGCGATGCAGTTATCACCACCGACAAAGAAATTCGCGTCACTTTTCTGAATCCCGTGGCTGAGACATTGACCGGTTGGACGCAGGAAGAGGCGACAGGCGTTCCGCTGGAAAGGGTGTTCAAAATTGTCAACGAAGAAACTCGCCGGACGGTGGAGAATGCCGCGACCCGTGCCTTGCGCGAAGGGGTCGTCGTCGATCTAGGAAACCACACACTACTCATCGCCAAAGACGGCACGGAACGCCCCATTGACGACAGCGCCGCTCCGATTCGCCATGCGAACGATGAAGTCGCCGGAGTGGTGCTGGTGTTCCGCGACGTGAGCGAACGCCGAGACAGAAGAGCGTTGGATAAAGCCTTGACTACTGCGAGAACATCATTGCGACCTTACGTGAGCCATTCCTCGTTCTCGGTCACGAACCTCCGGATCAGGACGGCGAACCGCTGTTTCTACAAGTCGTTCATCGTCTACGCAGGAGGAAACGGAGAACCAGTTTATCTATGATCTAGGCGATGGAGCCTGGGGAATTCCTGGCCTGCGGAAGTTGCTGGATAGAAGTCCTCGCCCTCAACCACTCCGTCCAAGATGTTGAAGTTGAGCATTCGCTTTCCGACTCCTCGGACGCAAATCATGTTGCTCAACGCCCGCCGCATTCCTCCAGGTGGCAAGAACCCCGAACTGATCCTTCTCGCGATCGAGGACATCACCGAACGCAAGCAGATGGAAGCCGCAGTGGAGGCTTCCGAAATTCGTTACCGGCGACTCTTTGAAGCCGCCAAGGACGGAATACTAATCCTCAACGTCAGCAGCGCTAAAATCATCGACGCCAATCCGTTCATGTCCGATCTGCTCGGATACCCTAGAGAGTATTTCCTTGAGAAGGAGTTCTGGGAGATCGGTCTATTTCAAGACATTAGGGCTAGTCAAGCCGCTTTCAAAGAATTACAAAAGCATCGCTATCTTCGCTACGACGACCTACCTCTGAAAACGAATCACGGTGGGCAGATTGCGGTGGAGCTCGTCAGCAACCTCTATCAGGAGGACCAGACGGAAGTTATCCAATGCAATATTCGCGATATCAGCGAACGCAGCCGTCTGGAAAAGGCACTAGTGATTCCGAAGTGCGCTATCGCCGGCTCTTCGAAACCGCCCAGGATGCGATCCTCATCCTCGATGCAACACCGGGAAAATCTTCGATGCCAATCCGTTCATCAAAGAGATGTTGGGCTATTCGCAAGAAGAACTCGTCGGCAAGGAACTCTGGCAGATCGGTCTCTTCCGAGATCAAGCAGAGAGCCGAGCCGCTTTCGGTGAGCTGCAAGCGCAAGGCTATATTCGCTACGAAAATCTGCCGCTCGAAACCAAGCAAGGACAGCGGATCGAAGTCGAATTTGTCAGCAACGTCTACCAGGTGGATCAGCGCCAAGTCATACAGTGCAACATTCGGGACATTACCGAACGCAGTCGCCTGGAGACGGCAGACGCACGAGCAGGCGGAGGCGTTGGCAGAACTTCACCATCGCAAGGACGAATTCCTGGCGATGCTTTCCCATGAGCTACGCAATCCCCTGTCGGCGATCTTCAATGCCCTGCATATCCTTCGTCTCCAAGACACCGAGAACCCAATTCAACGGAAAGCCAAGATCGTTCTGGAGCGTCAGGTGGGGCAACTGGCGCATCTCATTGATGATCTGCTGGAAGTGTCCCGCGTCATCACCGGAAGGATTCAACTTCATCGAGAACGCCTGGAGATGAGGGGCATCGTCGAACGCGCTCTAGAATCTGTTCGCTCTCTGATTGAGCAACGCAAGCATGAGCTATCGGTGTCGCTTCCGGCTGAACCTATCTGGTTACAGGGCGATTCGACCCGATTGGAGCAAGTCGTGGTGAACCTGCTCAACAACGCCGCCAAGTACACCGACGAAGGCGGACAGATATGGATCACCGTTGAACAAGAGCGCGGTGAGGTTGTGCTACGTGTGTGGGATACCGGCGTCGGCATCGCTCCCGAACTACTGCCGCGCATCTTCGATCTCTTTACGCAGGCGGATCGCACACTTGATCGCTCGCAAGGTGGCCTGGGCATCGGCTTGAGCCTGGTCCAAAAACTTGTGGAATTGCACGGAGGGACAGTCGAGGCTCACAGTGCGGGATTGGGGCAAGGAAGCGAGTTCATCGTGCGTCTGCCGGCACTGTCTTCGGCAGAAGAGTCAATAATCGCCCGCATTGAAACAGCGAAGCAGCCCGCGCAAACATCGCGGGTGCTGGTAGTTGATGACAACATGGATGCGGCTGATATGCTTGTCATGATGCTGCAAATGTTCGGGCATGAGGTTCGAGCGGCTTACACCGGTCAGACCGCTCTGGAAACGGCAGTTGAGTATCAACCGGACGTCGTGTTGCTGGATATTGGCTTGCCGGATATGAACGGCTATGAGGTCGCGCGACATCTGCGTCAGCAACCACAAACAAAAGATGTGAGGTTGATTGCCATGACCGGCTACGGGCAGGACTCCGACCGCCAACGCTCTCAAGAAGCGGGCTGCGAGCATCACTTAGTCAAGCCAGTTGATCCGCAAAAACTTCAGGACCTGCTGGCGAGACGGGTGAAGCAACCACGTTCCAGAACATGAAATATGAGTGTGTTGATTCCGGTCTGGTTACAACTAGGGATCTCTGGGAATTGGTTGCTGGCTCACCCTTGCTTGTACCGCAATAGTTTCCCCTGGCCGTGGCGTTCTTCAGACTTCAATGAGACCTAAGCTTTCCGCCCCTACTCCGCACGAAGACCGGTCTGCAATTTGGTGGTTTCGATGGATTCCGACCGTCGTCCTCACCCTACTCATCCTCTATTTTCTGTACGTTATCGGGAGCGTCGCCTTGGTGCCCGTACTCGCGTCGTTCGCACTGGCTTACCTATTGAACCCCGTCGTCAGCCAGGGAGAGAAATATGGGCTTTCGCGTCCCATCGCGTCCGCCCTTGCTCTGCTGCTTGTTACGCTTGCGGTAGTTGCCTTTCTTGTGTTTGTCATTCCAGATCTCTGGGAGCAAAGCACCAACGCGGTTCAGAAGATCTTGCGCAATTTCACGCCGGAAAGCGCTGCCAGCAAGCGTGAAACATTACGCCGTTATTCGCCCGCGCTCGATCGCATGGCGGGTGGCCGGATCGAACAGATCCTGCGCAACCCGGCCGAGGCGATCGGCTCGCCGGCTCTTCTAGCCGCCGGTGGTCTATCGGGCTTTCTCTCGACTGCCGTCGCTTCGTTGGACTTGCTGATAGTGCCTTTCTTCGTTTTTTACATCTTGATTGACTTCGGTACCTGGCGAGACTCGATGGAGGATTTGATTCCGCCTCGCTTTCGCGACACCTTTAGCCGTCTCTTCGATGAGGTTGGGCGAATCCTCGCAGCCTATGTCCGTGGACAGCTCCTTATTGCACTTTGTATGGCCGTCCTTTATGCCATCGGCTTTTACGCGTTTGGAGTTCCAGCCTGGGCGGGCCTCGCGGCGCTGGCGGGACTTCTGAACGCGATTCCTTACGTCGGCACTATTCTGGGTCTCGGACTCGCCACAGCTTTTACGCTGGCCGATGGAGGTGGGCTCTGGCGCATAGGAGGCATCCTGGGGGTGTTTGTGGTGGTCCAAAGTATAGAAGGCTACATTTTAACGCCGCGTATTCTCGGCCGCCGTTTGAGTTTACATCCGATGGCTGTTTTTCTTGGGCTACTGATTGGGGGCAAACTCTTCGGTTTACTCGGCATCATCCTTGCGGTTCCTACCATCGCCATCGCCAAAGTCTTCTTAAAGTTTCTCCGAGAACTCTACACGGGCTCATATTTTTATCACGCCGGAGACATCACTGCAGCCGAAGCTCAAAGTGAGGTTCTGGAGGAACGTCTGGCTGACGCTGCCGAAACAGTGCTGGCTCAACAGATCGGGTCTGAAAGTGGTGACGAACTTCTCGCACCGGACAAGAAGCATGATGATCCAATCGCGCTTGAGGATCCAAGTTAAGAATTCGCGGTGCTGATTACCTTGAACCGAACATTACCTTGAGGCGCTTCCTCAAACGCAAATCGGAAGAAAGCATGATGTGGGCGACACGAGGTTGGAGAATCAGCGGGTGGCGATGGAAGACGTTCGCTAAGCACCTCTGGACGAAAGTCAACACGGACGACGTGGTTAACCGTGCCGCGATTCTGTCCTTCTACTTCCTGCTCGCGCTCTTTCCGCTACTGCTTTTCCTGACGGCTCTCTTGGGTTACTTCGTCGACGCCGGAACGGAGTTGCGCCGCAATCTGCTCACTTATCTGGAGCGCATTGTGCCCGTCTCTGCTTCTGACCTCATCAACACGACAGTTGACGAGATCAGTCAAAAAAGCAGTGGCGGCAAACTGTGGTTCGGTCTGCTGACTTCACTCTGGTTCGCTTCCTCCGGCATGGGCGCGATCATCGAGGGGTTGAACGTCGCCTACGACGTGAAAGAGACGCGCGCGTGGTGGAGAAGAACTCTGCTCGCCATTTTGCTGACGATTGCGCTCGCTGTGCTGATTATCACCGCGCTGGCGCTGATGTTTTACGGCAGCCGGATTGCTGAAGCGATCGCGAACCACTACGGTTTCGGCGCAGCGTTTACAACGGTGTGGAAGGTCTTGCGATGGGTGTTCGTAGTCGTATTCGTCTTTCTAGCCTTTGAGTTGATCTACTACTTTGCGCCCGACCTGAACATAAAACAACTACGCTGGCTCGCCCCTGGCGCAATGACTGGCGTCGTGCTCTGGTTGCTCGTCTCCTTTCTGTTCGGCTCATACCTCAACTTTTATAACAACTACAGCGTGGTCTATGGCTCACTGGGGGCGGTCATCATTCTGATGCTGTGGTTTTACTTGACAGGCGTGACGATTCTTATCGGCGGCGAAGTTAACGCCATCATCGAGCAAGCCGCAGCTCGAACTGGAGACCCTGAGGCGAAAGGGGCAGGTGAAAAGCTTCCCGATGAAAGCGCGAGGGTACGCTCGGCAGGAGCTCAATCACCATAGGATGTTGAAGCAGTTGTCGAACAAGAGCCCGTCTCGAATGCCACCTCAACCATTCATGATCTTGCGATATACCACAAACAAGTCGGAGAGCATTTGCGAGGCATGATCACTTCGGCAAGCAAGTGATAAACTCGTCGCGGTCGCGAACGCCGGATCTATTGTCCGCTCGTTTTCAAAACTTTAGGTTGTGAACTGAACGGTCGAACGGGAGGAAGAGTGTTTCGGCCTAGCCGTCTAACCTATACGGGTTGCCAATTATGTAAAGAGAGGGCCCTGCGTTGCAAATCATCAGAAAAATATTTGCCGTCAGTTATTCAGCAATTATTGTTCTGTTCATCTGCTGCGGCCTCGCTTTGATCTTCTTTGCAGCACTGGAGCTTTGGCATGGACTCAACCCTAGCGAGGCGTTGCCGCTGAGGAGCCGTTTCAACTTTATCGTTGAGGGTATCGGGTTATTAACCATCGCGGTCGTTGCGCTGGAACTCGGGCAAACGATCCTGGAAGAGGAAGTGCAGCGGAAAGTTCAGGTGAGCGCGCCGACCCGCGTCCGGCGATTCTTGTCGCGGTTTATGGTAGTTGTCGTCGTGGCGCTTTCAATAGAATGTTTGGTGACTGTCTTCGCGCTCGCTCATGAGGATCCCGCCCGACTGCCGCAGGCCGCTGCCATCGGAATCGCGGCGGGCGTGCTGCTGGCAGCCTGGGGCATATTCATCAAATTGAACAAGAGCGCCGAGGAGTTAGAGCCGGAGGCAATGGCGGAGGCTAAGAGCGAGGATCGCAATATGAAGGAGTAAATGGCTGCGTGATTCGTGTCCAAAGTTGACGCCCACATTCTGATCCGGATGGTCGAGTACACAGGCTTCAAGGTCTTTGATAGCCGCGCACTCGCGCTTTAAGTTGAGCTGTCCGGGGGTCTTGTTCAAACGTTACCCACCCTTCGCGAGTCGCATGGCGCGGCAAAAGAGGGACATCGAATTCCCCTCGCGCTTTCACTTCACCGCCGCTCTCCATAACCACCTCGATGCGCACGCCCTCGGCTGTTTCATCGCCGTGATTAATTACAGTGACGGGCACAATGAAATTGAATTGACGTTGTTCCGGAGTTCCCAGGCGAACCTCGAGGCTAGGTGGTTCGTGGCCCATCGAGGCGCCGGCGTATATGAGATAACCGAGCGTTGAGGAAACCAGGATAAGCCCGAGGGCAAAGACAATCCACTCGAACCAATTCTTTTGTAGCTTATTCATTGCAGCAATAGCCTTCCAGCGGATGCGCCGAGTGTCGCGGCTAATCCGAGCGCCACGGTCTGAGCCAGGGCGGTGAACATTGTCACGTCGTCAAACCGACCGAAGAACCAGAGAATCAATGCCGAAGAGCTTAACGCAATCGCGTAAGTAACCACAGTGCCTAGCAGAATAAGTGTTGGATGGTCCGCGCGAACAAATTCCCCCGCGCCTTTGAAATCGCTGTAGTGCAGAATCAGGAAGGCAATCAAAAGCGAAAACACTGCCACTCCTATTAGTTTCAACCAGGACGTCTGAATTCCAATGATGACGATTTCTTCAGTCGGCGCGAGGTTCGCCGCAAAGAGCACGGCGCCACAGAAGGCAAAAACAATCTGGGCACCGAAGTGAATTCCGTCCTTGTCCGAATTCCCTCCCATTCCCTCGTCCTTTCCACCCGCGCCAAGCTGCGCCGTGCCGACAGAAACACCGATTGCTACAGTCATGGCTTCCACCACGATGACTCCGGCAATTTCATTGATTGGCATCTCGAAGGTAATGCGCCCCAAAAGAAACAGAACCAGGGCTGCGAGAAAAAGACCGATGCCCATTTCTTCGACGGAGTCGATTGCGACTTCCGTCATACTCGTATCGCGCCTTAAACCCGCATATCGATTGTAGCCAAGTAACAAAAGGAACGTTGTCAATACATAGGCTAGCAGCCGGTAAGGATGAGTGTTAAATCCCGCCCACCACACTTCCATGGTGTACAGCAGAGGAAGGCTGAACATCAGGCCACCTGCCACGCCGCGTCCGTATTCCTGCAGCGATTCAGTGATCGAGCGCTCTTTAATTTTTGTGGAGTTGCGACGCGACATAAACAGAAGCCGTGACGTGAACCGACGAAAGGCACCACGCGTCCCGACTCAAGAAATTTTAGGAGAAATTGAAGTGAAGGATAAGCGCAGTTGCCGCCTTCCGCAAACAACGTGAAAAAAAGAAAGCGTAAAACAAACTGGGTTCCAAAGGCGGGCAGCCTGCGTGGGACTCTGTCAGGTCGTGGGATGGATTCGCGTCGCTTCACGTAAATATATCCAAGTCTGGCACTTAAATCCCGGGTAAAAACGCGGTGAGGAAAATTTCAAGTTATGACCGAAAACTGTAGGAAATTCTCACGTTATGCCCGACAAGAATTTCATTTAATGACCGAATCGTCCGCGTAAGTTATTGATTCCACTAATAGGCCGATTTCACTTTATGACCGAACCCACAGGTGCGCGGTGCGTCTCCGCACCGGTCCGGACTTTTTCAAGAAGACGCAGGAACCCGACGGGATGCGAATGGTTGACCAGCATTTCCAGAAATTGCAGGCCCTGACCCAGAAGGGTATTTGCGTGTTTCTGGGCGCACACTGGTTACTGACGAATCCGGTTTCGGCATCATCGTAGTGCGCCTCGATTCTGAAGCGGAAGCGCAAAAGATTATTGACGATGATGATCTGGTGAAAGCCGACCTCGTTCGCGGAACGATATTTCCGTTTCAGCTGGTAACCTAGGGCAAGTGAACCGCCGGGTGCTTGACGAGAAGCTTTAGGAGACTCAATCGAAAAACATAACCTGAGCTTGAGGACGGAAAACAGAAGGTTCACAAGGCTGACCAATGCGTTTTCGAAGAAGCTAGGGAATCACCGCTCGCTCTGTATCTCGCTCATTACAACTTTGCAGACCGTACAGAACCTCCATGGCGCTACTGCAGCGATGGAAGCGGGCACTGTAAAGCACTTGTGGAGTGTGAAAGACTTGCTAAATGCAGCTGCTATATTCTAACGTTGGTAACGCATGAAATACTGGTTCGCGCCAAATACGATGAGCGAATCGAGCGACGTTAACCCGCTCAAGATGTTTCTTGAAGAGAAAAACATTCCCTGCTTGATCCGAAACGAACATCTCTCAATGGCAGCGGGGTGAACTTCCGATGCAAGAGTTCCCGGAACTGTGGGTTATGAATGACGCAGACTATCCCAGAGCCTATGAGCTGGTTAAGGCGTGGCGAAGTTCCCCGGTTGAAACTCACGGACAATGGCTTTGTTCGGATTGCGGCGAAACGATTGAAGGTCAATTCACTTCGTGTTGGAAGTGCGGAAGGCAACGAGAAGAAGCTTAACCGAGTCATGGTGGGATAGCCCTCTCAACTTGCCAACTCGCCAGCGACACAACTTTCAGACACTACCGAGGCACCGATCACGCCTGAGCAAGAAAAAGGGATCGCGCTTCGACACTGAAGCTTAATGAACGACGCCAAAGAGCGCGGAATATTTCAGGGCCCGAGCCGCTAGAGCCAAATACTACGGCTGTAACTGTTCGGAAAAACGGTGACGGAAAGATCCTGGTGACCGATGGCCCATTCACGGGACTTAAAATCCGGTGTCCGACAACGGAGAGCAAGAGCCCCGCTTGCCAAAGCGAATTCGAAAACTACCTTGGCCCAAGGACAGCTCACCGGCGTCTTCAAACTTACATTCTTATTCACAGACTGTAACGTTAAGAGAATCCAAAAACCGCCACACAGTTTCAATCCATCCCGCAGTTGATGCTTGGCGCGGCTCGACCACCACACTTTGCGTTCGACTATTTCATTTCGATGTATTCCACTAGGCACTCGTCGGAATCGAGATCGACATGTTTGTGAAGTAAGCAAATGCCAGAGCGATCCGTATACCCGTGTCTCTGGAGGACCGTTCTGATTCGCTGAGCACTTCATGATCCTTCTTCGCGACTGGTGGGATGTCGTGAATGTGCGGCACCGAAAGCCAAATGTTAGCGCTTCGCCGGTATTGGCGCATTAGCAAGCCTCACACAAGGGATGAAGAAAATTTCAAGTTATGACCGAAAACTGTAGGAAAATTTCACGTTATGCCGGACAAGAATTTCATTTAGTGACGGAATCGCCCGCGTAAGTTATTGATTCCACTAATAGCCCGATTTCGTGGAGCATTAAATGAAATCCGTCGGTCATAAATTGACCGGCGCTGGGTCATAAAGTGACGTGGACCTAGATTCCTCAACTTCGGCGTTAGCTGGCGTCACAGTATTACTCGAGGAACGCCTCGGCGAGGACTTGCGCTCTTTGAAGCTTTGCGATTTGTTTTTGAGCGCAGCAAATTTCTTCTGTGGTGCGGTAACTCTTCCTATGAACCGGCAAAAAATGAGTGCACGGTTAAAATGACAGATCGTCGTGAAGCTAACGAAACGCAACAAGCCTTAGCTATGTTTTTAGATAAGCGTTTTTATATATTCCCACCCGCGAACACCAAGCCTGAAAATTCCGAGCCTTATTTCTGACTCCTGAAAAAAGCGAAAAATAATTTGCGAAACCGTTCGGTTGCGCTTGACATATGCAACCGTTTGGTTGCATACTCTTGTTCGTAGATAATGAAACGAGACATTTTCCAAGCCATAGCCGACCCGACAAGGCGGGCGATCATTGCGTCTGATAGCGTTACAGGCAATGACGCCGAACGCTATCGCCGAGCATTTTGATACCACGAGGCAAGCTGTTTCCAAGCATCTGCGAATACTGACGGAGTGCGAGCTTGTAAGACAGGAACAAAAGGGACGGGAAATTTACTATTCGCTTGAGATCGAAAAAATGAAAGAGATCGACAAATGGTTAGAGCAATACAGAAAGATCTGGGAGACGCGGTTCGAGCAGCTCGGCGAGGTGCTCAAGGTAATGAAAAAGCAGAAAAGTGAGGGATGAATATGGAATTTATTGTCGACAAAGAGACGAAGACGGTTTCGATCACCGCAGAGTTTGACGCGAAGCGTGACCTGGTCTGGGACGCTTATACCAAACCGGAACTTCTCGACCAATGGTGGGCACCAAAACCCTGCGCATCGAGAACCAAGGTTATGGAATTCAGAGAAGGCGGGCGGCGATTCTACGCGATGGTCAGCCCCGAAGGTGACGAACGTTGGGCCGTTCAGAAATATACTTCCATTACTCCAAAAACCAATTTCAAGTTCTTTAACGCATTTGCCGACAAAGATGAAAATCCTGAATTGCCGGGTTCTGATTGGGACCTGAATTTCAGCGAGCAAGGCGGAACGACAAAGGTCAGCATTTCTATTTACAACGAGTCGCTGGAACGCTTAGAGAGGATGATCGACATCGGCATTCGCGAAGGAACTTTGACTGCAACTTGAACAACCTGGAAGAACTACTTGCGAAACTATCGTCGGCAAAAGAGACAAAACAATGAGAAGAATTATGAATTGGAATCCAAATATGAAGACAACAGCTTTTTTCCTTTCGATACTCCTGACAATGCTCCTGTCGGGGGTCGTATCGGGGCAGCAAAAACCAACTACCGGCTATGCGCCGGTTAACGGGCTAAAAATGTATTACGAGATCCACGGCAGCGGCGAGCCTGTGGTGTTGCTGCACGGTGCATTCATGGCAATTTCAAACGACTTCCACTGGACCGAGTGGATCGGCGAACTTTCCAAGACGCGGAAAGTGATCGCCATCGAAATGCAAGGCCACGGGCGCACGGCCGACATCAAACGCGATTTCAGCTATGACTACCTTGCCGACGACGTGGCCGCGCTGCTCGACTACCTCAAGATCCCAAGCGCGGATGTCATCGGATACAGCCTGGGCGGCGGTGTGGCGCTGAATTGCTCGATCCGCCATCCGGACAAGGTGCGCAAGGTCGTCAGCATTTCGGCAGTGTTCCGCCAGGACGGCTGGGCCAAAGAAACGCTGGACGTATTCCCGCAACTCACCGCCGAAGCGTTCAAGGGCTCGCCCCTCGAAGCCGACTACAAAAGACTCAGCCCGACGCCGAACGAATTCCCGAACTTCGTCAAGCGCGTCATCTCGATCGATCTGAAGCCGCACGACTTCGGCGCCGACAAGCTCAAGGCCACCAAAGCGCCCATATTTTTCATCTTCGGCGACGCCGACGGCGTGCGGCTCGATCACATCGCGGAAATGTACCGCCTGAAGGGCGGCGAGGTCCCCGGCGACCTGCGGCCGCGCTCAGCATCGAGATTGGCCATCTTGCCCGACACAACACACGTTACGCTGATGTCCCGCATTACAACGATCGTTCCGATGGTAAACGACTTTCTCGATGCTAAGCCCTCAAAGCAATAAAGAAAGCTCCTTAATTTTATATGAGCGTACAAGAACAGATCAAAAACTATATTGCGAGCCTACCTGAACCAAACCGCAGTGAGATGCAAACGTTGCACCGCGCCATTGTGGAAGTAATGCCAGTTCTGGAAGAACTGTTAGAAACTTTATCGAGAGCAAAAGAAGAAAAATAAGATGAGAAAAATAACCGCCAATGTGTTCTACTTCGCCGCCCGGCGAGATGATTCAAAAGGACATGTACCTAACGTCCTGCAACAGAGCCAGCAGTAACTTTTGGGCTGGATCTTTTCCTTGTTTCTTTAACGAAAC
>CAWGWK010000001.1:0-1954787 GCA_963826255.1 uncultured Acidobacteriota bacterium | reverse complement strand
TTGTGAGCTGTCCTCTCAAGCGCTCGAATCGGGCCTTTGGATTGATCAGCAAAACGACTGTTGAGCCTCTCGTTTCCGCTTTCCACCCGGTCTTCCGATCCGAGACCGGCAGTGGCGCAATCATGATCACCGACTTACCGGGCAATCGAAACCCAGTCAGCGCGAGATACTTCTGCATCACCCCCGTCGCCGGATCCAAAGCATCCCCTTCCTTGAACGGCCATTTCCCGCTGACAACAACTTCCAGCGGCATTCCTTCGACAGTGCTCGAGGCTTTACTCAGTGCACGTCCGACGAGGAATACCGCTTTCTCTGGTTCCGCCACCTCGTAATGCCCATTAACATCGCGTGGAAATGGCGACTCCACCGTCCAGCCGGCAGGCAATACAAAGTCTACAGACAGGCTATGGATCTCGAGCGGAATCAAATCCGCGAACATCAAGAACCCGCGCTCGCCAACGAGCCAACTGAAGTGAGACACGTCTGCCGCAGTGGGCTCAGACAGCTTGACTGTGTAACTGATTTTGGAGGCTTTAAGATCTGATCGAAACTCGCCGGTAACGACCTTCTTCGCCACGGCATCTCGTGCCTGAAACTCGCTGATCCGCTCGGCGATGCCAAGAACTCCCGCGTAGGCATTTCGGAAAGACCACGAGTTCACCGGCCTGGACAACTCCGCCTCAACCTTGATCTCGCCGGGACTTGTGATCGAAATCGTGACTCGACTGCGCACGTTTCCCTGTGCACTACCAATCCCGGCGAACAGCAAGACAAAGCAACTTCCCGCAAAGGCGCAAAGGCGCAAAGGAAAGCCAAACCAAAAGCTTTCTTTGCGCCTTTGCGTCTTTGCGGGAAACATGTTCCGAATTGCGTTTTGCACTTGCAAGTCAGTACAATTCTGAAGTTCCCCGACTCTAACATATCCGACATTGACCGGCATGTTGATCCGCACAGTTCAGAACCAGAGCGCCAATCTAAAGCGTGGGCTCGGACTGTTGCTGGTAGTCTTCATCCTGTACGGAACAACGGTCGAGGCCGCACACCGTCATGGCCGCATATTGCCTGCCGGAAGTAGTGCCACCTCGCTGGTTGACTCACAGCAAACAACAACACCTGCCGGCAGCAAGACCGGGTGCAGCGACTGTCTCATTTGCCAGTTGCACCAGAGCTTCGCTACCACCCTGACTGTTTTTCGAATTTCTGATCCCCCGAATCAATTAAGGCTTAAGACTCCCGCAGCAGTTTCGCCCGACGTCTTCTCTCAAGTAACAGGACCGATCGCCGGGCGCGCTCCTCCTTCTATCTCCTAACAAGTTGCCGATCACGGACGCCGCTTTGCGAGCGTCTGCGCAGACCCATTCACGAATGCATAACAACATTCGCGTGGGCGCAAATGAACTTTTAGGAGATGGAAACAATGAACCTTAATCGAAAAATAAATACGTGGCGGCGCGTTCCGCTCGCACTCATGTTTGCCTGCTTGATCAGTTTGCCGGCACTCGGCCAATCAACCGCCACGCTGCGCGGTACAGTCACGCTGGGCGAGAATGGCCAGCCTGTGCATAACGTTCTAATCACCATTCTTCAGTTAAAACGTACCGTGAACACGGACAACAATGGTAAATACGAATTCCAGGGATTGCCGCCGGGCAGGTACGACGTCGTAGCGCATTTGGATCGAGTTCCGGACATTGTTCGAACGGTAAATTTGACGACCGGTGAAGCTACTGTTGATTTTCAGATTGCACTCAGCGGCGTACGCGAGGAGGTAACCATCACGGCTACCGGCACCGAGCAAGCGGTTAGCAGCTCAATTCAGTCAGTGGACGTTCTCGGCTCCGTCGAGCTGGCGAAGAAGAGTCCCGTGTCACTTGGCGAAGCGCTTGACGGCGAACTCGGCATCGCAAAACGAAGCTTTGGACCAGGCACAGCGCGTCCCGTTATTCGTGGTTTTGATGGCGATCGCGTGCTTGTGCTACAGGACGGCAATCGCGTTGGTGGACTTGGTTTCGAGTCAGGCGACCATGCGGAACCGGTCGATGTCTTAACGGTTGAGAAAGTCGAAATCGTCAAAGGCCCGGCAACTCTTCTCTACGGCAGCAATGCGATCGGCGGTGTAGTCAACACTATCTCCGGCCACGACGCTCCGCACAAAGGAGTCAATGGCTATGTAACAGGTTTGGGAAGCACAAATAGCCGCCAAGCTGGCGGCAGCGGAGGCTTGGAATTCGGGACCGATAAATGGATGGTCTGGGGAAATGCCGGTGGCCAAAGATCGGGCGACTACGACACACCTATCGGCGAAGTGCAAAACTCCTTTTCACGAGAGGGTAGCGCGGCCGCAGGGTTCGGCTATTATCCGGAAAAGGGATTCTTCAGTTTCAACTACAACTTCAACAAGCGCCGCTATGGCATTCCCTTCGATCCATCCGAGATCGATCCCGAGATAGTCGAACTAAATCCACGGCGTCACAGCATCGAGTTTCGCGGAGGCTTTCGCGAGACCGGAACATTTATCAACGCGGGGACCTTTTCCCTTCAATACAATAACTACAAGCACGCTGAGATCGAATCACTCACCGGTGAAACAGGCACAGCGTTCAAGAACAACACCTTTCTTTATCAGGGCATCTTCGATCAACGAAAGACCGGCAAACTTTCCGGGCGCTTTGGTTTCTGGGGAATGCATCGAGACTTCTCAGCCACCGGTGAAGAAGCTTTATCTCCACCGGCTAAGCAGAATGCATTCGCGGTGTTTGGACTAGAGACACTGGATTACGAACGGGTGTCGTTGCAGTTTGGCGGCCGGCTCGAGAACAATCGCTACAACCCTGAGCCGTCAACCGCGCGTGGCATTCTTCCGGACCGAAGCTTTACCGGTTTTTCAGGCGCCGCCGGAATACGCGTGGGAACGTGGAAGGGGGGCTCCTTTGTAGCCAACTACACTCACTCTTACCGCGCTCCGGCATTGGAAGAGTTGTACAACTTTGGACCACACCCGGGAAATCTCGCCTTTGAAATCGGCAATCCCAATCTAAAACGTGAGCTCGGCAACGGAGTCGATTTTGGAATTCGACACTCCTCGAATCGAGTGCGGTTTGAAGCGAACGGATTTTACTACCACATCAAGGACTTCATTTTCCTGGCGCCAACCGGAGATGTTGAAGATGGCCTTGCCGTCGCTGAGTACGATCAGGCAGCGACCCGCTATGTTGGGACTGAAGCGCGATTGGACGCAGCGCTGCATCAATCGGTCTGGTTAAACCTCGGACTCGACTACGTGAATGCGGAGCTCACATCAAGCGGCACGCCGCTGCCGCGAATTCCGCCATTGCGTGGTCGCGTAGGACTCGAGCTTAGATACAAAGGGTTGCTGCTGAACCCGGAAGTGGTCATGGCGAACCACCAGGAGCGCGTATTTCCAACGGAGACGCCGACGGCCGGCTACACGGTCTTCAACTTCTCCGGTTCTTACCTGATCGCGAGGGGGCATGCCGCGCATGTCATCTCGTTCAATTTTTTCAACATCGGTGATCGGCTTTATCGCAACCACCTGTCGTTCATTAAGGAGTTCGCACCGGAAATGGGGCGAGGGCTGCGGGTGACGTACACCTTACGGTTCTTCTGATCTATTTAGCCGCGGATTACACGGATCTGTGTAAATCGATTTGCACAGATCCGTGTAATCCGCGGCTGATTTTAAATTGAACCACTGAATTGACAGGCACGTATCCTTACTTTGTTTGACAGTCCCGGCAGGCGGTTCTTAGAATACGCCTTGCTTAGCCCAGTTAATTCCGCTTTTGGTCCCAAAACCCGAGGATTTAGCCGTGAGTCTGGTCAAAATCATCGTCATCACAATTATCGTTATCCTCAGTATTCTGCTCTTCGGTCGTTTTTTCGTATAGCCGAACGGCTGATGCTGCGCCGTATTGCTCTCGCTCTTCTACTCGTCTGCCTGTACGTCACTGCTCCGGTCGCTTTCGCGCAACAGACGACTGATGACGACGAGGTAGTGCGTGTAAACACCGACCTCCTCCTCTTTCCGATCCGCATTCGAGACAAGAAGGGCCAGGCAGTTGCCGGTCTAACCGAGCAGGATCTGCTGCTAAAAGATCAGGACCAGGTGACGACCGGGCTGTACTTTTCTCCCGGCGCCGATCGCGTGGCTTTGCTGTTTGCCCTCGATCAGTCGGGAAGCCTGCGCCAGATCATCTCGCAACAGCAAGAAGCAGCACTCGCGCTTTTCTCGCGCTTCGGTGAACGATCAAGCGTCGCCGTGCTTCGTTTCTCCGACACTGCTTCACTCGCAGTTCCGTTCACTAAAGATTCGGCGGCGGCGCGAGCTGCCTTCGATTTCTACGCGGCACCAAATCAGCGCACGGCGATATTCGACGCGGCTGCAAAATCAGTTAAAGCATTTGACGATCTGCCACGGGTTCGCGCCGAGCGTCGCTTAGTCGTGCTGATCAGCGACGGCCTGGACACGCGCAGCACCACCAGTGCTGATAGTGTGATCAACGCCGCGCAGGAAAAACGTGTTTCGTTCTACGTGATCCACTTGCCACTCTTTGAGCCACGCGACGGACGTCTCTCGGTGCGCCGTCCCACTAAGGGCTTCAAGGAACTCGCAGAAAAAACCGGCGGAAAGTACTTTCTCGTCGGCGACGCTCAATCGGCCCTCGCGCCAAAGCAAAACGATCTGACGCCAATCTTCCAGGCGATCGAAGAAGATTTGAAAAGCCAGTACCTTTTGGGTTTCTATATATCCGAATCGTCGCGCGACAATCGCAAACACGTTTTCTCTGTAAGCATGAAGCGTGACGGTGTCGAATACTCCTTGGGACCACGAGGCTATTCGCGTACGCATAAGTTCATGATCAATCTACCACCGGGCTCCAAACAACTTCCTTAAACGCATGACTGAAAACCTCCAGCTTCGACACATCCGACGTGCACTGATCAGCGTCTCCGACAAAACCGGCATCGTTGATTTCGCACGCGAACTCAGTGCTTTCAACGTAGAGATCATCAGCACCGGCGGAACCGCCAAGACACTGCGCGACGCGGGCATCAACGTGCGCGACATCTCCGAAATTACAGGCTTTCCGGAGATGATGGACGGGCGCGTAAAAACACTGCATCCGCGCATTCACGGTGGACTCCTTGCCATTCGCGATAACCCGGAACACGTCGCGGCGATGAAACAGCATGGGATCGAACCGATCGATATGGTGGTGGTGAACCTTTACCCGTTTGCGGAAACGATCATGCGCGAAGGCGTAACACGCGAAGAAGCCATCGAACAGATCGATATCGGTGGGCCAGCGATGATTCGCTCGGCAGCGAAGAACTCTCGCGACGTGGTGGTTGTGGTGCTTGCTTCCCGCTACCCAGAAATTCTCGACGAAATGAGAAAACAGGATGGCGCCTTGTCGATCGGCACCAGGGAGCGACTCGCGCAAGAGGCATTTGAACAAACGGCTACCTACGACCTGCTTGTGAGTGCTTACCTTAAATCCGAGAGCACTGCCGATCGGTTCGTAATGATTGGCGGCGGTCCGGGTTCTGCTCAACCTGCAAATGCTGTGGAAGAGTTTTCAGTGGAGAAATTTCACGGCCAGATGCCAGGTCAGGCATCCTGGACCATCAGTAAGACTGCCGATCTGCGATACGGTGAGAACCCGCATCAGATTGCTGCTCTTTATCAAATGAGGACGCAGGGTGGTCTAGCCAATGCGGAGGTACTCTCCGGAAAGGAGATGTCCTTCAACAACTACGTTGATGCTGACGCCGCGTGGGCGCTTGTTTGTGATTTTGAACAGACTGCTTGCGCCATTATTAAACACACAAACCCCGCCGGCGTGGGCTTGGGAGAAACTACCGCAGAGGCTTATAAAAAGGCGCTCGCGACCGATCCAGTTTCAGCCTTCGGCGGCATCGTTGCGTTCAATCAAACGGTTGACGCAGCGGCTGCTCAGGAAGCGATCAAAATCTTTACCGAAGTTTTGATTGCGCCGGATTATGAACCGTCTGCGCTCGAGATCCTCCAAACCAGGAAGAACCTGCGCGTGCTTCGTTTGAAGAAGGAATCACCAGACAAGAGACTCGAGTTTCGACACATACGCGGTGGCATGCTGGTCCAAACGGCGGACAACCATAAGCTCGACCCTCAGCAACTCAAGGTCGTAACGACGCGCGCGCCCAGCGAAGAGGAAATTCGTGCATTGCTGTTCGCATGGATCGTCTGCAAGCACACGAAGTCAAACGCCATTGTGTATGCGCGCGATGGACAAACTGTGGGCGTTGGGGCGGGACAGATGTCGCGCGTTGATTCGGTGAAGATTGGTGCGATGCGAGCGCAGTTGCCGGTTGCAGGATCCGTGCTTGCCTCCGACGCGTTCTTTCCGTTTCGCGATGGCATTGACGAGGCTGCACGGCATGGGATCACGGCAGTGATTCAACCCGGTGGTTCGGTTCGAGATGATGAAGTGATCGCGGCGGCGAATGAGCATGGGCTCGCGATGGTTTTCACCGGGGTTAGGCATTTCAGACATTAATTGGCCACGGATGGCACGGATAAAGACTGATTTTGATAAATCCGTAGAGATCCGTGAAATCCGTGGCCTGACTTGTCCTATTCACCTTTATAGCTGATACTTTCGCCACAATTCGGCCGGGAAGTGAGCATTAAATATGGCTGAGAACGAAGACCAGGTTAACAACGTCCCCTCCATCCGTTGCCGCTATTGTGGTCAACGAAACCAGGTTCGCACAGACGGCGGCGAAGCACGCTGCGGACGTTGCCGGCTGGCGTTATCCGATGCGCCGCATAAGAAGTTCGCGCGTCTGGACAAGGAACAATACATCCACCCCGCTGACCGTCGCGCACTCGCAGCACTACGAGCAATTCCGGGGATTGACTCGGCCCTTAAGAAACTCCTCGCAGTCACCGGCGAGTCGGCGATACGCGTCATCTTCACCGCGAGCGCCGTCAAAGTCACGCCGACGCAGTGTCCCGATCTCTATGCAAAGCTTCAGATTGCCTGCACGACGCTCGGTGTCGATATGCCGGAACTGTTCGTACAACAGAACCCGGTCGTCAACGCGTTCACCGGTGGCGTCGAACGTCCGGTCATCGTGCTGTACTCACAACTCCTGGAGAGATTGAACGACGAAGAAGTGCTGGCAGTCGTCGCGCATGAAGTGGGCCACATTCATGCCGAACACGTTCTCTATTTAACCGCCGCGCGTTTGCTCGAGTTTCTGGCGAAGACTGCCGTGCTGGCATCGCCCCTCGCTCTCATCGTCAAGGAAGTACTCACGATGAGCATGCGTGCAGCCTTGCTCGCATGGGCCAGGCGGGCCGAGCTGTCATGCGATCGCGCCGCTCTGCTCGTGACGCAGGACGCAAACGTGATTGGCCGCACGATGATGAAGTTGAGCGGTGGCACTTTTGCCTCTCGCGTGGATTACGATCAGTTTCTCGCGCAGGCGCGCGACTTCCAAAAGAACTACGACGAGAAAGCGTTGGATCGTTTCTGGGCGGACGTGATCACTTCCGGACTGAGCCACCCGTTTCCTGTCTGGCGCGTGTCGGAAATTCTCCAGTGGGTTGAGAGTGGCGAGTACAAAGCGCTTATGGTGGCGCCCGAAAGTGCAGCAGCTTAGATCGTTTTCTCCCGCAAAGGCGCAAAGGCGCAAAGACAGAACATAGAGGATTTTCTTTGCGCCTTTGCGCCTTTGCGGGAGAAAACATCATCAACTTATGCTCAAAGACAAAAATGGAATCATCTTCGGAGTTGCGAACAAGCGCTCCATAGCGTGGGCCACCGCCCAGGCGTTGCACGAGGCGGGGGCACGCCTCGCATTCACCTATCAGGGTGAGCGTTTGAAAGAGAACGTTGAAAGTTTGACGAACGATGCGATGCCCGGATCGTTACTCCTCTCCTGCGATGTGACGAAACAGGAAGAGGTCGATGAGGCCTTTCGTCAGGTTGGTGAGAAGTTTGGCCGTCTCGATTTCCTGATCCACAGCATCGCCTTCGCGCCACGTGAAGCACTGGGCGGTGAGTACCTCGACACTACCCGCGAGGCTTTTCTGACCGCGCTCGAGATCAGTGCATACTCTCTGCCGCAACTTGCTCGCGCCGCGGCTCCGCTGATGACCGAAGGTGGCAGCATTGTTTCAATGTCTTACTACGGTGCCGAAAAAGTCGTCGCCGGTTACAACGTGATGGGTGTCGCGAAAGCAGCACTCGAAGCAAGTACGCGCTATCTAGCAAAAGATCTCGGCCCGCGGAATATTCGCATCAACGCCATCAGCGCTGGTCCAATTCAAACTCTTTCAGCTCGCGGCGTCGCCGATTTCAGCACGATGTTGAAGCACCACGCTGAACGCGCTCCGCTCGGACGAAATGTCGAGCCGCGCGAGGTGGGAAACACGGCAGTCTTCCTTTGTAGTTCCATGTCTTCGGGCATTACAGGCGAAGTGATCTACGTGGATTGCGGTTACAACATCATGGGCATCTGACCACGAGATGGAGAAGAACGAAAAGCCGATTGGCCGGCAAGCACCGGGGACGACGCAGGACGAGCAACTGCTCGAAAGTCCTCGGCCCGACGAGTTTAAGCACACTGACCCGTGGCGTGTGTTTCGCATCATGGGCGAGTTTGTCGAAGGTTTCGATGAGCTAGCCACGCTAACGCGCGGCATCGCTATCTTTGGCTCCGCGCGTACCAGACCCGACGATCCCGATTACAAAGCGGCGCAGGAAACCGCCGCCCTGCTTTCTGCGCAGGGGTTCGCAGTCATCACAGGCGGAGGTCCGGGCATCATGGAAGCCGCGAACCGCGGCGCTTTTGAAGCCGGTGGCCTCTCCATCGGCTGCAATATCGAGTTGCCATTCGAACAACGGCCAAACTCCTATCAGACCCTGAGTGTCACATTCAAATACTTCTTCGTGCGCAAGATGATGTTTGTAAAATACAGTCTCGCGTTCGTGATCTTTCCCGGTGGTTTTGGGACGCTGGACGAGTTGTTTGAAGCGCTCACGTTGATCCAAACGAAGAAGATTCGAAACTTCCCCATCGTGCTCTTCGGGAAAAGCTATTGGAGTGGAATGCTGGATTGGTTGCGTGCAGTGATGTTACAGGAAGGTAAGATCTCTGAACACGATATGGCTATGTTTCACATCACGGACTCGCCGGCTGAAGTGGTTGAGATAGTAACCCGGAGCCAGAGTTCACTCACCGAACTCGATACGCCCATCTCCGACGAAATCAGACTGCCTAGTTAAAAGTACTCCGTGAATGCGAGGGCGTGACGCTCGCATTCAACCACTCCAGGTAGGCAGTTGACCCAACCGTCACCGGCACCGCGATGATCTCCGGCGTGTCGAAACTGTGCAGCGCGCGCACTTCCCTCTCAAGCTCTTCAAACTTTGCTCTCGTTGTTTTTGCGAGCAAGAGAACCTCAGACTGGCGCTCGATCTTTCCTTCCCAACGATAGATCGATTCCATCTCCGGCAGAATCTGAACACAAGCGGCGAGATGTGCGCCAACGAGCATATCAGCGAGTCGCGTTGCTTCTTCGCCATTCGCAGCCGTCATGAAGACTACAATCGCATCATTAACATCGTTCGACATAAAAACTACTCTTCATCTTCATCTTCAAGTGAACCACCAGTAAGGGGCGTCGTATCGCGACCGAAAAACGCATTGTAAACTTCCGTCGCACGATCCACATCGCGCTCGTCTACAAAAATTACTGCGCCCTCGGACGTTGCCGATAGTAAAGGGGAAAATGCATCCGCGCCGCCCGACTTGATGACAGAGCGAACGCCATTCTGACTGAGTATATCGTTCACCATCTCTGCTTCGGCCGGCGAACCAAGGTTATGCAACGGAACAAATCGTGCTTCGCTGCTGTCGCGCCCCGTGTTCTCCACCGTCAAGCGCTCAACGAGCGGTGAATTGTCGTCGGGACACACGGTTATACCCGGTTCGTACTCAGCCTCACAAATGGGACAGAACATTATGGTCTCCTCAACTAACTTTAGCCACAAACGGAATCTCATCAAAATGTGTCATCCGTTTGAAAGCATGAAAACGATCGTTAATCTCCGCGTGCGTCAGGCGTTTGACTCGCTCGGTGCCAAACTCCTCCACATTGAATGAGGCCATCACCGATCCAAAAATCATCGCTCGCCTAATTGCGCTTTCATCAAGCGTGTCCTGGCTGGCAAGGTAACCCATGAAGCCGCCCGCAAATGTATCGCCCGCGCCAGTCGGGTCAAAAACTGACTCGAGCGGATATGCCGGGATTGCAAAATAACTCTCGGAAGTAAACAGCGCCGCGCCATACTCGCCGCGCTTGATGATCAGTGCTTTTGGTCCCCAACCGAGAATCTCGCGTGCCGCTTTGATCAGATTGGGAATACCCGTGAGCTGCCGCGCTTCCGCGTCGTTGATGATCACGACGTCGACACCCTTGATCGTACGAACCAGCGAATCGCGCGTGTGCTCGATCCAGAGGTTCATCGTATCCAGGGCCACCAGTTCGGCGTCGGGCATCTGTTCGCGTACTCCACGTTGAAGGTCCGGCTGAATGTTGCCGAGAAACAGCAGCCGCGATGCTTTTGATTCGTCAGAGATCTTTGGTTGAAAGTCGGCAAAGACGTTCAGATCGGTGAACAGGGTGTGAGCGACATTCAGATCGTAGTCGTAACGACCTCCCCAACGAAACGTTTTACCGTCTTCGATCCTCTCGAGATCGCGCGTACCGATGCCACGGCTCTCAAACACTTCCTCGTCCGTGAAGTCGCCTCCGACCACACCGACGATGCTGACGTTTGTAAAAAAACTGGCTGAGATGGAGAAGTGCGACGCTGAACCGCCGAGCATCTGGTCGCATTTGCCAAAAGGTGTTTCGACTGCGTCGTACGCAACCGATCCGACAACTAGAAGGGACATGAGTGTGTTCTTTACGGTTGTTTAGGTGCTTCGAGCGCGCGCAACTCCTCACGCGCTTGCTTCGCATATTGACTGTTCGGATAGTCGTTAACCAACTTTGTCAGATAGTCACGGCCCATCTCGCGAAACTGTTCCGACGTCAGCGTGCGCTTTTCACCACCGTCGAAACTGACGTACAGCTCCGGTTTCTGCTTGCCCTTGCTGTCCGCGAGCCAGAGACTGCTTTGACCGGCCATCAGCAACACTTCATCGATCTTAGCGAAGTTCGGGTTGCCGGCGATGATCTCTTCGCAGCGCTTCAAGGCGGCGACGTAAGCCTTCTTCAACTTGAAGTAATTTTTAGCGACCTCGAGATTGTGATGCGAGTCTCGCTCCAGATCAGGATCTCGAAGCGTGGATTGGTCAGGACCACTCCGCACTCCCTGCGCATACGTTGCGGGCGCAGAAGCCAAAACTCCCAAGAACAAAACAAACAGCAGCAAAAACTTAAATCTCATAACTCACCTCGATCATTTTTACAGGATTACAGGATTAGACAGGATTTACATGTAAATCCTGAAAAATCATGTAAATCCTGTATACTTTTTGATGATCGCTTCAAGCTTCTTTGTTGTCGCCTCCGGCCAGAGATTCGGCGCCGTAAAGATCGCATGCTGCAACGCCGAGCCGCACTTACACTCGCGCTCACCCGGGCTCAGCCGCTTAACAGCTTCACGCAAAATCGTTTGCGCATTGCGAACGTTCTTATTCAAATACTCGACCACTGTCTCAACACTCACGGCGTCATGCCGCGGATGCCAGCAATCGTAGTCAGTCACCAGCGCCAGCGTCGCGTAACAAATCTCGGCTTCACGCGCCAGCTTCGCTTCCTGCAAGTTTGTCATGCCGATGATGTCCATGCCCCACGAGCGATAGACATTCGATTCAGCCACGCTTGAAAACGCCGGCCCCTCCATGCACAGGTAGGTACCGCCACGATGCGCTTTTACGTCAGCAACACCACACGATGCCTCAAGAACGTCGCCAAGCCGTTTACAAACCGGATGCGCAAAAGAAACGTGTGCAACGATACCTTCGCCAAAGAACGTCGACTCCTTAACTCGTCCTCTGGTCCGATCGAAAAACTGATCGGGAATAACCATATCGAGCGGTGCATACTTCTCCTGCAATGAACCTACTGCCGACGCGGAGAGAATGCTCTCCACGCCGAGCAACTTCATCGCATAGATATTGGCGCGAAACGGAACTTCGGTAGGCGTCAAACGATGGCCACGTCCGTGACGCGGAAGAAAAGCAACTCGCTGGCCTTCGAGAGTTCCGACAATGAACGAGTCGGATGGTGGTCCAAAAGGAGTGTCAACCTTGATCTCTTCGATGCCGGTCAACTCCGGCATTTGATAAAGACCGCTGCCGCCGATGATGCCAGTGCGAATTCCTGAAGCTGTGCTCATGAAAGCTCTCCGCGGAACGGAACCGGACTCAACTCCTTTTCACCCTGCTCCAATCGACACAATGGCTCATCCGGATCGTGATAGAACAGGCAGAGCCAATTTTCGCGCGCTGCCTGAGGCAATAGTTTCTTCTTAGCTTCGAGAGTCTCCACCGGATAAAGGTCGTAACCCATAATCCATGGGAGACGAACGTGCGCGCGCAACGGTACGAGATCAGCAAAGCCGAAGAGTGTCTTTCCGTCTCTCTCGAGCCGCCAACACTGCATCGATCGATTGTGCCCGGTGATCGTTTCCATTCTCAGACCGGGCACGACTTCGTAGTCGCTTTCCTTCGTTTCGAGTTGTCCCGATTCAATCAGAGGTCTCCAGTTCTCGGGCAAATAACTAGCCCGATCGCGCTCCGTCGGATGCTCTGCATGGTCCAACTCTGCGCGTGAAACGAAGTAACGAGCGTTTGGGAATGAAGGAACAGCTTGCCCTGAATCGTCGAGCTTCGTGTTTCCGCCAGAGTGATCGAAATGCAGGTGCGTGTTGACGACGATTGTTACTTCGTCAGCCGCACAACCGGTGCGCATCTCCAGCGTCTCACCGAGCTGCCGTGCACGATCGATCCCGTACATCGACACCTGCTTCCCCGTCCACTTGTCGCCGATTCCCGTTTCGATCAAGACCTTCTCTGAACCCGTATCGATGAAAACACAATTCATGTTCATGCGAATGCGGTTCTCATCGTCGGGCGGGCAGACCTGTGACCACAGCTTGCGCGGGACCACTCCGAACATCGCTCCTCCATCGAGTCGGAATTCGGTGTCCGGAATGATCTCAACGCGGTACTCGCCTAGGTGCATGCAAATCTGGATTAGCTCTGGGCGGCTTTTATAGGTCCTATACGCTGTCGTATAGAACCTATAAGACCTATTTCTAGTGCGGCTTCTCGGGGCTCTTAGTCGCGTTCGGTTTAGGAGCTTGCTCGGGTGCAGCCTGCTGCTCTGCCGGCGGTGGGAATCCCGGAGGCAAGCCTTGCATCGGCTGTTGCTCTGGAGCTTTCACCTGATAGTTGTCCGCTACCTTCACGTGCGAACGACTGACAATCTCGTCCAGAATCTTCTTGGCCTTTTCCTGTTCAACCGCCGCCTTCGCTTTGTCGCGTCCCGATTGTGGCTGTCCAAAAGGATTACTGGCCGCATCGTTGATCAGAATATGACGTGCGTGCACCTTCTCTTCCGACTTGCCGTCTTTCGTCTCAGTCTTTCGTTCCTCGAGCTTGATGATGTGAAAACCAAACTTGCTCTGGACGATGTCACTAATCTCACCGGGTTTCAGAGCGTAAGCGGCCTGCTCGAATTCCGGGACCATATCGCCGCGGCCGAACCAGCCGAGATCGCCACCCTTTTCTTTACTGCCGTCAGTTGAAAACTCCTGCGCCAACTTGCCAAAGTCTTCACCGCCACGAGCACGTTTGAGAACTTCCTCAGCCGTAGCCCGGTTCTTTTTGTCAGTGTCGAGTTCGGGATGGCTCGCAATATACGCGTTTACTTCCTCATCCGTGGCCTTCATCTTCGCCTGTAAGTTGTTGACGGCGTACTTCTGAGCCAACACACGCGCGTGCTGCAACGTCATCTGCAACCTGACCTCAGGCTTCTTATCGAGTCCCTGCGCGAGCGCTTTCTTTTCGGCAACGTAGATTCGACCTAAGCGCTGCTTGAGCATGTTGAGCTGCTCGGGTGGAATTTCCTGCGACGCAAACTGCGGATCTTTGCTCTTTGCGTCGGCGATGATCTGATCAAACTTTTGCTGATTGCCAGGTTGTTTGAAAAATTCTACAACCTCCTGATCGGTGATGTCACCGCCTTGCTCGCCTTGTTTCTCAAAATAGTATTGGGCGATCACGCTGGCTTTCTGAAATTCAAGCTGTCGTTTCATATCCGGCGCGTTCCCGACGCCATGTGCCTGCGCCTCTTCGGCAACTGCCAACAGCCGTCGCACGTCCTGCGCAAACTCTTTGCGGGCTGTTTCGTCGGCAGCGAGCCGCGCACGCATTTGTGGCGGCTGGTCTGCGGCAATCAACGCCATGTCTTCAGCCGTTAATTCGACCGGGCCGGTTTTCCTTGCTTTAACCTGCCAAAAAATCAAACCTGCCGAAAAAATTATTGCGACAGCAGCTGCGATGAGAGCTTTTCTTGTAGAAGTCAAAATACTGTCCTTTCTAAAACTATCGATGCTGCACCAGCTCGAGCAGCACTCCATTGAAATACGATGGATGAACAAAGGCGACCAAACACCCACCTGCACCGACGCGCGGCGTTTCGTCAATCAACCGCGCTCCTTTGTTTTTCAGTTCAGCAAGCGAGGCGTTGATGTCGGTAACCTCGATCGCGATATGGTGCATTCCCGGTCCGCGTTTAGCGAGAAACTTTCCGACCGATGTTTCCGGTCCGAGCGGTTCGAGCAACTCGACGTGAGTGTCACCCACAGCCAGCATGCAAACCTTGACCCCTTGTTCCGCGACCTCTTCGGTCGAATCCACTTTCAAGCCGAGCGCGTCCCGCCAGACTGCGAGACCTTCTTCGATGCTCGTTGTGGCAATCCCGATGTGATCGACCTTCATGTTCACTGCCCAGCAGCCTGAATAATCTCCTCGACCGCAGAATAAGGGTCTCGCCGCCGGGTTGCAACTTCGTCCGCGAGCCGGTTAAGCATAGCAACCGACGAATCGGATGCCAAAACCCGCGCGAGCAGACTCTCGCGCAAAAGTTCGACAATCCGCCAGCGCGCGATGGCCTTGCGCCGCTCACTGCTCACGCGGGCGCCAAGCTGTGCCTGACAAAAGCTATCAATCGCCTGCGCGAGGCCGGTAACGCCCTGATTTTCAGTGGCGACTGTCTTCACGATGGGAGGGTCCCAGCCGTCGTCTCGCGAGGCCAGTGACAGCAGCGACTCCAGCTCTTTTTCTGTCGCGTAAACGCCCTCTTTGTCCGCTTTGTTGATGACAAAGATGTCACCAATTTCCATGATGCCGGCTTTGATGGCCTGAATGTCGTCACCCATGCCTGGCACTAAAACCACTACCGAAACATCGGCAGCTTTCACGACCTCGACTTCGTCCTGCCCAACTCCAACTGTTTCGACGATGATCTTTGCGTATCCTGCTGCGTCGAGAATCGCGACGGCATCGACTGTGGCTCGCGCCAATCCACCGAGATTTCCGCGCGTCGCCATTGAACGAATAAAGACGCCTTCGTCCAAGCCGAGCGCCTGCATGCGGATTCGATCGCCGAGGATCGCACCGCCTGAGAAAGGACTCGACGGATCCACTGCGACGATGCCGACGCGTTCTCCGGCTTGGCGATAGAACATGGCCAGCTTATCGACGAGTGAAGATTTACCTGCGCCGGGCGCGCCCGTGACTCCAATCACCAGCGCGCCGCGAGAGAGTTGGTAAATCTCCTTCATCAAAGCGGCCGCGCCTGACGAGCCGTCTTCGATCTTCGAGATCGCACGCGCCACTGCCGCCGGTTCTCCATTGCGCACGCGCTCACTCAGAGTATTGCTTTGAGACATCTGTGCTTTTTGTGCCTCTTTGTGGCTCAGATCTGTCGCAGCACTTCGCGGGCGATGATGATCCGCTGGATCTCCGATGTCCCTTCCCCGATCGTGCACAACTTCGAGTCGCGCCAGTATTTTTCGGGTGGATAGTCCTTCGTGTAGCCATACCCACCGTGCACCTGGATTGCCTCTTCACAAACTTTGACGCTGATTTCGGAAGCAAACAGCTTCGCCATCGACGACTCTTTCGTCGTCTTCTTGCCCGTGTCTTTCATCCACGCCGCGCGATACATCAACAACCTCGCCGCATCGATCTGGGTTGCCATGTCAGCCAGCTTGAACTGAATTGCCTGAAACTCGGAAATCGGTTTCCCGAATTGCTGTCGCTCTTTTGCGTAACGCACCGCTGACTCATACGCGCCCTGTGCGATTCCTACTGCCAGCGCTGCGATCGAAATACGACCGCCATCGAGTATCTCCATCGCGTTCACGAAGCCTTGTCCTTCTTCGCCAAGCAGGTGGTCGTCTGACACGAAGCAATCTTCAAAAACAACGCTCGCGGTTTCGGATGCACGCAAGCCCAGCTTGTTCTCTTTCTTCGAAGGTGAAAATCCCTTCATCCCCTTCTCAAAAACAAAAGCCGAAATCCCCTTGCTTCGTTTTGCTCTGTCAGTGACGGCCATCGCTACGCACGTGTCACCGTGAATCGCGTGAGTGATGAAGTTCTTCGAGCCGTTGACGATATAACCCCCGTCAGTGCGCACGGCTGTTGACTTCGTTCCCGACGCGTCAGATCCGGCGCTTGGTTCAGTGAGCCCCCAGGCGCCCAGGTGTTCACCGCTGGCCAACGGTACGAGATATTTCTTGCGCTGCGCCTCTGTTCCGAACTGGTAGATGTGGTTTGAACAAAGAGAATTGTGGGCAGCGACCGAGATGCCGACCGATCCATCGACGCGCGACAACTCTTCGATAATCGTGGCGTATTCGACGTAACCCATTCCCGCGCCGCCATACTCCTCGGGGAAGATGACGCCGAGTAAACCAAGCTCAGCGAGTTTGGGTTGTAGCTCGACTGGGAAATGCTGTGACTCATCCCATTCCAAAACGTGAGGCGCGATCTCCGACTCGGCGAACTCGCGGACACTCATCTTGATCTGTTGTTGCTCTTCGCTTAGCTCAAATTGCATAGTGATTGTTTTTAACAGAGTTTGCCGCAAAGGCGCAAAGAAGGGAGCCACCAAGAGGCACAAAAAGCACAAAAATTACTTAGAGGATTTCTTTGTGCCTTTGCGGCTTTGCGCCTTTGCGGGAGCCGGTCTCTTCTTCATCATTCGCGCGACTTCTCCCGGAGACAAGAAACGCCAGTGGCCCGGCTTCATGTTCTCGTCGTCAAGAAAACCGATCCGCGTGCGTCGCAGCTTCAACACTGAATGACCTATCAACTCAAACATGCGACGCACCTGCTGGTTGCGTCCCTGATGTAGCAGCACTTCAAACCAGGCGTTGGTCTGCGTCTCATGGAGCTTGGTGATCTTGGCGGGCGCAGTGCGAGTGCCGTCTTCGAGCGTGATTCCTCGCCGCAGTCTTTCGATTCCGGCTTCCGTCGGCACGCCCTTCACCTTAACTTCATAAACTTTTTCGACACGATTGCGCGCGGCAGTTACGAAGTTTGTGAAGTCGCCATCATTCGTTAGTAGCAGTAGCCCTTCGGTGTTGAAATCGAGCCGTCCCACTGGATGAAGCTTGCCCAGCGAAGGCGGCAACAGTTCCGTCACCAGCGGTCGATCTTCGGGATCGGAGACGCTTGATAGATACCCTTTTGGTTTGTTGAGGAGCACGTAGACTTTTTCGCGAGCTTGAAGTTGAGGATTGATGAGCTTGCCGTTGACTTTGATGTGGTCTTTGTCGGGATCGGCTTTAGTTCCGAGTTCCTTAACGACCGCGCCGTTGACAGTGACTCGACCGGCGGTAATCAACTCTTCCGCATGCCTGCGTGAGGCAATTCCAGCCGCGGCGATCAGTTTTTGCAGACGCTGTTCCATACAAGCATTCTCACGCAAAGGCGCAAAGACCGCAAAGAAACCCCTGCTTATCTTTGCCGCCTTTGCGCCTTTGCGCCTTTGCGTGAAAACTCTTTAGCTCCCGCCGCTCAAGTCGTGGAAGTCTTCTACACTTGGCAACTCCGACAAATCTTTTAACCCAAATTGCAGCAGAAACTCTTTCGACGTTCCGTACATCATCGGCCGGCCAACAGTCTCCTTGCGTCCTTTCGCCACGATCAACTTCTTGTCGAGCAAAGTTTTGATAGCCGACGGCGACTGCACACCACGGATTTCAAGAATCTCCGGAACAGTCACCGGCTGGCGATAAGCAATCACCGCGAGCGTCTCGAGCGATGCAATGGTGAGCTTTGCACTCGGACGCGTTTTCAGAAAGGCACGCACATGCTCGTGATACTCAGGCCGGGTAGCAAACTGCCAACCACCCGCAACTTCGCGTAACTGCAACCCTCCATTTCGCTCATTGAACTCCTGCGCCAGTGCCGTGAGTGCCTCATTGACGACTTCTTTATCTTCCTTGAGAACCTCGGCAATGGTCTTAGCAGTCAGCGGTTCATCCGAAACAAAGATTAACGCTTCGATCACTGCGGCGCGTTCAGACTGACTCTGAGGCGAATACAACGGCCCATCATCAGCGCCTTCTTCCTCGCCGACGCCCGGCGACTGCTCCACCTCCGCAACCATCGCCGCAAGCTCGCGACTCGCTTCTTCGTTCAGCGCGGCTTCGTCTGTTTCCTGGTTTACAGTCTCTTCGTTAGTTGCCATCTGTTCCGCCTGCTGCGCGCGCAATGATGTCGCCAAATGTTTCGCGCTGAAATAATCTGACTTCAGTAGTTCTTACGAGCTCAAGCACTGACAAGAAAGCGAGCACGAGCTCGCGTCGTGATTTTGCGCGCTCAAAAAAGACACGTAAGTTGAGTTCGCCGGCCGACATCACCATATTGCGCAGACGCTCGAGCATCTCAGCCATCGAGATCTCTTCGCGCTCGATCTCCAGCAGCGCCTCTTCCTTGTGCCGCGCCAAAATGTCCTGGAAGACCTTGAGTAGATCAAACAGACCGACTGCGACTTCCGGATTGTTCTTGTCGGTGTCGAGCTCAGCGCGCTTGAAAACTGCCTGCTCGACAGTCGCACGCGACCAGAGCATCTCGGCCGCGGCCTTGTATTTCTGGTACTCGAGCAACTGGTTCACTAAATCAGAGCGCGGATCCTCTTCTTCTTCGGCCGGCGCCAGCGGATCGCGCGGCAGCAGCATCTTCGTCTTCAACTCGATCAGCGTCGCGGCCATCACGAGAAAATCGCCGGCGACCGCGATGTCCATCTCCTGCATCACGCGCAGGTAACGCAAATACTCGTCGGTGATACGCGCAACCGGAATGTCGTAGATACTGACGTGCTCCTGTCGGATGAGGTGGAGCAGGAGATCGAGCGGGCCTTCAAATTCACCGAGCAGGATTTTCAGATCGTCGGTGACGTCATCTGAAACAATTTGCGGCACTGCGCCGGCCACGTTGAGCGGAGCAGTACGCGGTTCAACTGTTTCCACCGCCATTTCGGGCGTGTCTTCGTTCATCGTTAACTCAGCGCCTGAATTCAGTCCTGGCCAAACCCGTCCGCTGAAAAACCTGGTCCAGGGTTACAGTTGCGATCTGCCTGGCTTTTTCACGGCCCTGGTCCAGTATTGCGTCGAGCGCTTCGTCAGTTATCTCATTCACGCGCTGTTGAATCGGACGCAGAAACTCGATCGTCGCTTCTGCCAGATCACCTTTCAACTGCGCGTAGCCCTTGCGCGCAAAATGATCTTCAACGGCCTGGGGTGTAGTTCCGGTAATGAGGTGATAAATCTCGAGGAGATTGTTAATTGCCGGCCGCGACTGGTCGAGCCTGATCTCGGTGCCTGAGTCAGTCACAGCACGTTTGAACTTCTTCTGGACGGTATCAGCGTCGTCCATCAACAAAACGCAGCCATTGGGATCGTCGTCAGACTTCGACATCTTTTTCGTCGGATCCGACAGCGACATGATGCGCGCGCCGACTTTCGGTATGTAAGCGTCCGGTAGTTTGAATGTCTCGCCGTAATCACGGTTGAATCTAATCGCCAGATCGCGCGTTAACTCTAAATGCTGTCGCTGATCGTCACCCACCGGCACGAGGTCCGTCTGGTAGAGCAGGATGTCGGCAGCCATCAAAACCGGATAGTCAAACAAACCGATCGTGATGTTTTCCTGCTGCTTGCGTGCCTTATCTTTGTACTGAGTCATGCGCTCGAGTTCCGACATGCGCGCGACGCAGTTCAACACCCATGTCAGTTCCGCGTGTTCGTGAACGTCTGATTGAATGAAGACAGTCGAAATCTGCGGATCGATTCCAACGGCCAGATAGATCCTCGCCAGGTCTCTCGTCTTCTCTATCAGCAGCGCAGGATCCTGAGCGATGGTGATCGCGTGCAGGTTCACGATACAAAAGAAGCTTTCGTATTCGTGTTGCAACGCGACCCAGTTGCGCAACGCGCCGAGATAGTTTCCGAGATGGACGTTGCCGGTAGGTTGGGCGCCACTGAAGATTCGTTTGGTCATCTCACGCCGAGGAATAGCAGATAAGCAACAACGTTTATTACAGGAGTAATGATTGCATTGAGCACGCCAACGTAAATCAAAATCATGAGAATGATGAAGCCGTACTGCTCAAATATATCCATCAGTGGTCGCATGCTCGCAGGCAAAAACGTGTCGAGAACTTTACTGCCATCGAGCGGAGGAAATGGCAGGAGATTGAAAACTGCCAACGAGATGTTCATTACCAGCATGTCGCGAAGCAGGATTCCGACCGGCTCCTGCAAGGACTCAGGGAGCTGCTCAAATCCACCCTGGTGCAATAAGATCTTGAAAATCGTAAACGCAATGATCGCCAGAATAATATTTGCGAGAATGCCCGCGATCGATACCATGACATTCGCCAGATCCTTGTTGCGCCAGCGCAATGGATTCACCGGCGTCGGTTTGCCCCAGCCAATCAGTGGAATCGCGGCTAGCGAGCTTCCAGTGGCGCTAAAAACAAACGTGACGATCGGAATCAACAGCGTCCCGATCGGATCCGTGTGAGCGACCGGGTTCAGCGTAACTCGTCCGAGGAGTCGTGCCGTATCGTCACCAAACCTGTCAGACATCCAGGCGTGCGCTGCCTCGTGTGCCGAGATCGCCAGCAGCAGCACCACCATGTAGATCACAAGTTGTGGAATTAATTGTTCCGGGTTCAAGTGAAAACTCGCTATAACAAAGTGCGGGGCTACTAAATCATATTCTCACGCAAAGGCGCAAAGGCGCCGGGCACTCCTCCGCATCTTTTTGCGTCAACCACGCAACAACGTGCCTTTAATCTGCGCCGGCAGACTGTAAACCGAATCGATTGAAACTACTGCCATCTCTCCAGCCGAGCTAAACGCAAGTCCCACGAGATTGTTTCCGGCGACAATCACGTTTGCCTCACCACGCGGCGTGATGCGAACGATACCGCGCCGCCCACGCAACGCCGCAGCAACATACAAGTTTCCGTCCTTATCAAACGCCAAACCTTGAGGGCGCCCGAGTCCTTTAAAGAAGACATCCACCTCGCCTTCAGGATTTATTCGCCAGATCGAATCAAAACTGGTTACAGTTGGACCAGCGATATACAACGAGTCATCCGGTCCAAACGCGAGGTGAAACGCTGAAACCGATGGTTCAATTTGCGTCCACGCTCGTTCTTCGCCGATCCCGTTCACTTTAAAGATCGTCCCAGTGCGATCTCCGATATACATCAGCCCGCGGCGATCGAACGCGATTCCTGTCGCAACTCCAAGATTGCGCGCGAACACGACGGCCTCTTTAAACGGATTAAGCTTGTAAACAACTCCTTCGAGCCGGCTGGTGACAAACATCTGACCATCGTGGCCGAAGGCGATGCCGGTAGGGTTTGGAATGTCTCCGGAGTACTCCGAAACGTCGCCACTGAGGTCTATCCTAAAAAGCGTAACGGGCAACTCCTCGCCTCGCGATCCTGAACGCGTCACAAAGAGTGCTCCCTCATCCGGATCGTATGCAGGATTCGAGACCGGATGAAGATCTCCGGCAAGTTTTCTACCGACCGTAAGATGCGCAGGCTCACTTGTGTTGCCCCTGCTTGTTAGCTTGACTTCAACTCTGCCACCCTTTGTTTCCGGCACTTGCGCAAGCACGCGACGCGGGCCAAGCGCAACGATCTGGGCGGGTGAGTCTCCGATCAATACTGAACATTGAGACGGATCGCTGGTATCAAACCCCGTGCAGTCAACGACGATTTCTCCGCCGGCGATAGCAAAAGGAGGATCTATGTTGAGGATCTTTGACATAAAGGCCGCCATGATACGCTGTGCCACAAAGAAGCACAAAAAGCACAAACAAGGGAAGACGAAAATGACATCCAGATAAAGGACTTGTGCCCTTTTGTGCCTCTTTGTGGCTAAAGTCCTATGTTATAATTCGCGTCCGTATAGGAAGGAAAAAGCCATCACCAGCGTTCTAGGCAACACTCTGGGCTTAAAACCAAATCAACTGCGGCGCATCGAAAAGCTGTACACTCGGCGCATACCCCCAGACCAGATCGTCACTCCTGAATTTGCTCGCCAGCTCGGCGAGTTGTCTCACGAAACACGCAGACAGATTGGCGCGCTCATTGATCGCCAGGGCCACATTCAATACGTCATGGTGGGCGACAACCGGCGTATCGAGCTTCCGGATTTTAAGCGCGTCCGCGTCGCTTCCGGACGATTCCGCGGACTCCGTTGTGTGCACACGCATCTGCGAGGCGAACCACTCACGCAGGACGACTTAACCGACCTTGCACTGCTGCGCCTGGACTTGATGGCGGCGATTGACGTTGACGCCGAGTCAGGCTTGCCCGGCTTGGTTCGCGCTGCACACTTGTTACCGCTGCACTCAGGTGAACTCGACAACGCAACCACGCCTGAGCTCTATGCTTTCCTCGAACCGAAAGTAGCGTCGCAACTCGATCTCGATTTTCAAGCTCTCATTAATTCACTCGAAGAAGAGATGGCGAGAAATCGCCGCACCGCACGGCGCGCGGAAGTGCGTGACCGCACGATTCTCGTCGGTGTGGCGACAGGTTCGTTAGCAGATGCTGAAGAATCGATGGCGGAACTGGCGGACCTCGCTGCATCGGCAGGCGTCATG
The DNA here is from genome assembly GCA_963826255.1 of uncultured Acidobacteriota bacterium. Lineage (GTDB taxonomy): Bacteria > Acidobacteriota > Blastocatellia > Pyrinomonadales > Pyrinomonadaceae > PSRF01. The sequence goes on along the minus strand of CAWGWK010000001.1, from coordinate 1,931,549 downwards.
GTCCAGGATCGAATCATTCAACGCCGTTCAGCGATCGATCCGCGAACAGTGCTCGGACGCGGCAAGCTCGACGAACTAATCATCCGCGCATTACAACTCGGCGCCGACATGCTCGTCTTCGACAGTGAGCTTTCGCCCGCGCAAGTGAGGTCGCTATCAGAAGCAACCGATCTCAAGGTCATCGATCGATCGCAGTTGATACTCGATATCTTTGCGCAACGGGCGCAGTCAAAAGAAGGAAAGATCCAGGTCGAGCTGGCCCAACTGAAATATCTGCTGCCCCGCCTGATCGCCGGTCAGGATTCCGCATTCTCGCGTTTGGCGGGTGGCATCGGCGGCAGAGGTCCAGGTGAAACTAAACTCGAAACTGATCGCCGCCGCGTTCGCGATCGTATCAATCGCCTCGAACGGGAAATCGAAGGCCAGCGACAACGACGCCAGGAACGCCGCAAGGGACGAACACGCCAGGGACTGCCTGTGATCTCGATCGTGGGTTACACGAACGCCGGCAAGTCAACACTGCTGAACGCGCTTACGAAGAGTGACGTGCACGCCGAGCAGCGCATGTTTGCTACGTTGGATCCGACCTCGCGGCGGCTGCGTCTGCCACGCGAACAGGAAGTGATCATCAACGATACGGTCGGTTTTATTCGCGCGCTGCCGCCCGATCTACTCTCGGCTTTCCGCGCGACACTCGAAGAGATTAGTGACAGCACGTTACTGATTCATGCTGTCGATATTTCAAACTCTCGTTGGGTGCAGCAGATTCAATCGGTCAAGCGAATTTTGGCAGACTTAAAGCTCGCGGACATTCCTTCGATCCTCGCGCTCAACAAAGCTGATCTCGTTGACGCTGAGACTTTGGAAGCCGCGGTTCGCCAGGCGCATCAACTGGATGGTGCGGAAACAGTAGTAATCTCGGCCATCAAGGCGGCCACGCTGAATGCTTTACTCGAAAAGGCGGGCGCAGTCCTGGCCCGCAACCTCGCCGCCGCATGAGAATGACCCACAAAAAGGCACCAAAAGCACAAATGAGGAAAACCAATACTTCAGTAAATCAAATAAATTTTTTGTGCCTTATGTGCCTTTTTGTGGCTAGTTGTTTTTGCGGCTCTTGAGGCAAGTATGGGACTTCGTCCACGATTCAAAACTCCATTTAGCCAGGCGCGCGATAAGCTCATAGCCTACGCGTTGCAGCCGTTGATGGTGCTCAAGCCTCGCACGCGATTTCTCATCGGCTGTAGCGTCCTCGTTCTCCTGACGACTATCCTGCTTCTCAGCAACCTCACTTCCAGTTTCACTGAAAATTACAAAGTCGGCGACGTGATCGGACGAACGATTGTCGCGCCCGCCGATCTCACCGCTGTAGATCAGGCCGAAACTGAACGACGAAAAGCCGTCGCGAGAGAAACGACGCGGACTGTTTTCAATTTTGATTCCAGTCGCGCGGAAACTTCGGTACAAAGCTTTCGCACCGCCTGGGAAGAGTTCCAAAAACAAGCGGCCTCAGGCCAAAACAAGTCTCCCCTCTGGACCGGTGAAGGAGGTTCGGCAGTTGCCCGAGCCATCACCTCGCACAAGTTCAACGAAACCGATCTCGATCGCCTCACCTCGATAATTCGAGAAATCGGCGCCGGCTATATTTATGACGACGAGGATGCGGATCGTTTGGAGCGGGAGATCATACTCGTTGACGTTCGTAATCCAGTGGCACACATGATCGTGCCCGCGCCTCGAACGAGAATGGTTCCACTCTCGTCAGCGCGTCGAAGCCTCGAATTGCGAATCGTAAATCTTCCGGGCTGGACGCCTGAACAGAAAACCGCACTCACCTCCGCATTGCTGCCATTAATTCGTCCAAACGTGGTTTTGGACGAAGCAGCCACGGCCGCGGCCCGTGAAACAGAGGCCAGCCGGGTTGAGCCGGTTGTGATTTCGCTGAAACGTAATCAAGTCGTCGGTCGCGAGGGCGACACCGTCACGCCCAGCACTCTCGCTCAGATCGCCGCCATCAAGAGCGCGGGCCACGCAGGCAGGCCCTGGCACAACTTCTTTGGATTGCTGCTGATCGTGATCGCGGTCTACTGGGTTGCATGGAAGTTTGCCGAACACAGGAGCGGCGGCACCCTGCTGAGTTTGACCCAACACAAAGCATTTGCGCTCGTCGGATCGGCGATTCTCGTGCAAACGGCGCTCATGAGAATCGGGTTTACTTTTAGCGATAGCGTAGTCTACAGGATGCAGGCTCCGTTCAACGATCCCACCATTTGGAACTTTGCGATACCGTTTGCAGCCGCGGCGCTGTTAGTCGCTATGCTGGTTGATACACAACTGGCTTTCCTGACCGGAATCATCACCGCGCTTTTCGCCGGCATGCTGGCGCCCGGCGGAATGCAAAAGGCGCTGTTTGCGATGGTTTCAGCTTCGGTCGCAATCTACGGAATCGGGCGTTATCGCGAGCGGCAGTCTGTTACCCTCGCTGGTCTACTAGTCGGCGCGGTGAATGTCGTGATGGCTATTGCGCTCCTCGCGTATTCAGAACAACCGCTAACGCTAAGAACATTTCTGATGGCGGCTGGATGTGGTATTGCCGGTGGACTACTCACCGCAGTCTTTGCTGCCGGCGGCCTGCCGATCAACGAATCGCTTTTCGGAATACTTACTGACGTCAAACTGTTGGAACTTTCAAACGCCGATCTGCCGGTCCTGGGCCAACTTGCTTTGCGCGCGCCCGGCACCAACCAGCACTCGCACGCTGTCGGTCAACTCGCTGAGGATGCGTGTCGCGCAGTTGGCGCCAATCCTCTGTTGGCTCGCATCGGCGCGCTCTATCACGATATCGGAAAACTGGCAGCTCCCGAGTACTTTGTCGAAAATCAACAAGGCGATAACCCACACGATCGACTGCGGCCCTACCAGAGCGCGAAGATCATCACGAGTCACGTAACTTACGGCTCGAGACTCGCGAGGGAGATCGGTCTACCGACGAAGATCGCGGACTTCATTCCACAACACCACGGCACTCGAACACTGCACTACTTCCTGCGCAAGGCCCAGGCTCAAGCTAAACCAAACGAGACTGTCAACGAAGCTGATTTCCGTTATCCTGGACCAAAGCCACAGTTCAAGGAAGCGGCGATCATGATGCTGGCTGATTCGTGTGAAGCCGCAGCGCGGTCGCTCGCGCGGCCCGACCCGGAGAACATTCGTGCGATCGTCGTTAAGATCGTCGATGCGATCGTGAGTGATGGACAACTGGATGAGTGTGATGTGACGTTGCAGGAGTTAACGACAATTCGAGAAGCGATGATCAGTGCGCTGACCGCGATCTATCACGCCCGAATCGATTATCCGGGTTTCAATCCGCCGCTCACTGGACCGATGCCGACGCTGCCGGCGGGAAATCTCGACAGCGAAGAACGCGGGATCAGTTACAGCAAACCTTCAGAAGTTCCGATCAGCCGGGGCGGCGAGGTCGAAGACGAAGCGCTGCCACGAAGAGTCAGCAAACGTTAGCCACAAAGAGGCACAAAAAGCATAAAAGAAATTTCTGTGAATCTGGGTTGGAAATCTGTGTAATCTGTGGTTAAAACTTCGGGCGGAGTTTCGAATACGTTGTTTCGAGGTCTTCGGGAAGGACGCGGGTTTCTCCCACGGTCGTCATGAAATTCGTATCGCCGGCCCAGCGTGGCAGCAGATGAATGTGCATGTGGTCGGCGATGCCCGCGCCGGCTGCGTTACCAAGATTCATACCCAGGTTGAACCCCGCAGGTGAATAAACCTCACGCAACGCAGTTTGCGACCGCTTCGCCAGATCCATCAGCTCGTCCGTGATCTCCTTCGGTGCGGAATCAAACTCGCTCGTGTGCAGGTAAGGAACAATCATCAAGTGTCCGCTGATGTATGGATAGAGATTTAAGACGACGAATGCGTGTTGGCCGCGGTGAAGTACAAAGTTAGTCTCGTCGTGCTCCGGCTCGCTGACCATCCGGCAAAACACGCAACCCTCGCGATCCGATTCACCGCCTGATGCGATGTACCTGGCCCGCCAGGGACTCCACAATCTTTCCAATTTCAGGCACCTCGACTTGTTTGAAGCTAAAGGATGGGCGGCTGACGGGTGTCGTCGCTGATGGAGCGTGAAGTGTTTGTCGAGTTAGCGTGTGAGCCCGGCTTGTCGTCGTTAATCAGTTCTTTCAGCTCTTTGCCCGGTTTGAAGTAAGGAACACGTTTGGCCGGGATACTCACGGGATCGCCCGTTTTCGGATTTCGCCCGCGCCTCGCGCCGCGCTCTCTCACACGAAAGCTGCCGAAGCCGCGCAACTCAATCTTCTCGCCCTGGTTCAGGGTTTCGATGATGCTTTCAAAGACAATTTCGACCAAACGCTCGGCGTCCTTTTTCGTGAGTTCAGCCGCTCGAGCTACGTCCTCGACGAGTTCTGCTTTTGTCATGCATCACCTCGATGGATTCAAATTTAACTGCTTGATAATAGCGAGGTTATGTGTACTGTACACTATCAGAAACTCAATGAATGGGGCAAGACGAATCCACAGATTACACCGCTGCGGGTTGATGCAATCAATCTGTGGAATCTGTGGTTTGTTATTCGTCGGTATCGGCTTTACTGAGACCAAAGTCCGCCAGTTCACCAAGCGAAGCCATGCCCCCGCCCGCCTCTGACGAATAGATCTTCGTATCGACTATTGGTTCATCCTTACCGACAGCCCTGGCCGAAAGACCAATCTTCTTTGTCTCAGGATCGATTCGCAGGATCTTGAAATCCATCTCCTGCCCTAGTTGAACCACGTCTTCCGGCTTCGCCACGCGTTCTTCCGAAAGCTCCGAGATGTGACAGAGACCTTCAAGATTGTCATCCAATTCAACGAACGCGCCGAAGTTAGCGAAGCGTGCGACTTTCCCGTGAACCACATCGCCGGGCTTGTGGTCGGTCGTGAACTTCTCCCAGGCGTTTGGTTCGAGATCCTTGATGGAAAGCGACAGCCTGCGGTTGTCGCTGTCGATGCTTGTGATGACGGCGTCGATCTCCTGTCCTTTCTTCAAGACTTCGCTGGGATGCTTGATACGCCGTGACCAGGAGATGTCTGAAACGTGAACGAGTCCGTCAACACCATCCTCAATCTCGATGAACGCGCCAAAGTCAGTCAGGTTTCTGACACGCCCGTGAACACGCGTGCCGACCTGATAACGTTCGTGCAGCGTTTGCCAGGGATTTTCCTGCACCTGCTTCATGCCGAGGCTGATGCGACGTGCTCTCGGATCGACGCTCAGGACTTCGACTTCAACCAGATCGCCGGGGTTCACCACTTTGCTCGGATGCTTGACCCGTTTCGACCAGCTCATCTCGGAAACGTGAACCAGTCCTTCCACCCCGTTCTCCAGTTCGACAAACGCGCCGTAATCCGCAACGCTGGCCACGCGTCCATTAACTCTCGTGCCGATCGGGAAACGTTCTTCGACACTGGACCACGGATCGGGAAGCAGTTGTTTGTAACCGAGGGAGACGCGCTCGCGCTCACGATCGAATTTCAGGACCTTGACCTGAATATTGTCGCCGACGCGGAACAACTCGTTCGGGTTCTGTAAACGACCCCACGACATGTCCGTCACATGCAACAGTCCATCAACTCCTCCGAGATCGACGAACGCGCCATAGTCAGTGAGGTTTTTTATCTGGCCTTCGACGACGATGTCTTCTTCAATCTGCTGTAGCGTTTGATCTTTCCGGCCGGTGTTCTCCTGTTCGATAACAGCTTTGCGCGACAAGACGACATTGGACCGCTTGCGGTTGAGCTTGATCACTTTGGCTTCGATTATTTGATTGCGCAGGCTGTCGAGGTTTCTCACTGGACGAACATCAACTTGTGAGCCGGGCAGAAACGCAGCGATGCCGTCGATATCAACACGCAATCCGCCTTTTATTCGATCGATGACGCGGCCCTTTACGGTGGTGCCGTCGCGGTACGCCTTCTCGAGATCGTCCCAGGCTTTCATGCGCACTGCATCGGCGCGTGAAAGTACCGGAAGTCCATCGGCGGTTTCCATGCTTTTGACGAGCACTTCGACTTCATCGCCGGCTTTCACAGTAAGTTGACCGTTCTCAGTAAACTCGGCTGGGTTAACAATGCCTTCCGACTTGTAACCAAAGTCGATGACCACTCCGCGTTCGCTCAAGCCTACGACAGTGCCGCGAACGACTTCGCCTTCTTCAAGGGTCGCTTGTTCCTGTTCGAACTGATCGAGAAGTTGTCCAAAGTCCACGTCGCCGCTCGCGCGCGACTCGTCGGATTCATCGGGTTCAGGTGTGCGTGTTGATGGTGCTGGTTGAGAAGCCATGGCGTTTTGTTGCGGCGCAGTCTTTGACTCGCCGGGGTTTGAGTTATTGTTGACCTCGCTGTTATTCAGCTTGGGTTGTTCACTAGACATGCATACTCCTGTAGGCCCGGTAACTCTCAGCGCGTGTAAGATCTTATCGCGCCTCACTCAGCCGGAACAATCAGCGCAGGGTTTTCGCTGACTGTCGGACAATGTACAGCGGCCTTTAGCTGGATTGACCTTGGCGTTGTCGGGAGTTGAAGGCTGGCGAGGAAGCGAGCCGTTTGGATTTGAAATGTCGAGCTAATTTGTTTCGATTACCGCCCTGCCGTAGTTACCCCGCTTGGTCCGACAAACACCCGCCGCCTTTTTACCGGGTAGGGCGGCAGAGTACAGCCTGTATAAGTGCATGTCAAGCATACGGACGCAAAGACATCCACAGATTACACAGATATTAAATCTATGCAATCTGTGGATGGGTTTCTAGCGTTCCTGTTGCGCGGACGAAAGGGTGTCGTTACTGCGCGGCACTACGTACACACCAGCCGAGTGCGAACCTACGAAGAGCACGTTTTGATCGTGCGCATCAAACGCCAGGGCCCAGATTCTCTGGCTCGGTAAACGTCTCTCCTTCGGATCGATGCGCGCCCACGTCTGCCCCGCATCCGTGCTGCGATAAACTCCGCCTCCGATTTCGCTAGTCTGATAAGCATTGCCTACGAAGACCTCGTCGCCATTGCGTGGGTTTACCAGAACGCTGGTGAAGTCTCCGAAGGGAAGATTGCCGCCGCGAACTCGCCACGTCGCGCCACCATCATGCGACATGTAGAGCGCCTGCTTGGTCCCCACGTAAACGTAGTCCGGACGTTGCGGATCCTGCACGATCGCGTTCACCGGCATGTCGGTCTGTACACCTGAGACCTGCTTCCAAATCTTTCCACTATCGTGCGAGATAAGAACTCCGGAGCTCGGCGTTCCAACCCAGATAGTTTCCGGTTTTTTCAGGTTGGTGGAGATGCACGTGGTGCGCGGATCGAATGAGCCATACGAAAGCTTTTGCCAACCCTTCGCCGGATCCACACTGCGATACAAGCCTGTGTTGGTTGCCGCGAGGATAGCTGGTTCCTGAGTTTCGGCGTCAACGGTATGGACCAAAGCGTTGACAGCGTCGGCGAGAATCAAACCACCGGTCTCGGTCGATGTTGGACCACTCTCTTTTCCGACACCCAACGCGGCGAGCGTAATCGCATCGAGCTTACCCGTAACGGGTAGATGTCGATCGCCCTGAAACTTCTTCACCGCAGCGGTAGTAGATGGACCAGCTTTGCCGTCGGGCTCGCCGAGATGATAACCAGCCGCATTCAGCGCTTCCTGTGCGCGGAGAACTGAATCCGGAGATTGTGGCGATCTCGATCTGCGCGGTGGAGTCGCCCGTTTCGCTGTTTTCTTCGTTGGCGTTTTCTTTTTCTCCTCGACCCACACTGGCGCCCACGAAGTCCCACGATCAACCGAGCGATAGACTCCGAGGTTCGTACCGAGATAGATCACGTTCGCATCACGCACGTCCTGCAAGATCGAATACGTGATGAGACGTGAAGGCATGCTGCGCATGGATGGGCGCCAAGTCTCTCCGTTGTCGTTGCTGACGAACAGGAATCCGCCGCCGGTCGCGGTATTGATCGTCGAGGCGTAAATTCGATTCGGCGTTTCGCGGTCTGCTAGAATCGCGTTAGCGAATCGTCCACTGAACCCGCCATTCATCGGCGTAAACGACTTGCCGCCATCACTCGAAACCATCACACCGTAGTTGTTGGTGCCGATGTAAATCATGTCCGGACGTGATGGGTGGACCGCAATCGAGTTGATCTCGAGTTGCCGCGAAGTGGTCACCATCCACGAGTCAGCATCGCCGCCTTTTTCAGACCGCCAGAAGCCTTCTGTAGTACCGGCGAAGACGATGCCGGCAACGGATGGATGCTGCAATATCGCGCGAGTTCTGCGCGACTGAGAAGGAATACCCTGGACCTTGCGCCAGCTCTCGCCTGCATTCTTGCTTTCATAAATACCGCTGCACGCCGACGCGATTATGTGATTGGGATCGCGTGGATCGATGTCGATAGCAAAGATGTCTGAATCATCGATCATTCCGTTTCTGATCGACTTCCAGGTTTGGCCGCCATCAGTTGACTTGTACGGCAGATAGAACGTACCGGCGTAAATTGTATTGGTAGTGCGCGGATCGATTGCCAAAGATTCAACGTGATGGAGTCCCGAGACGTTTGCGGTCGGAAGTTGTTTCCACGTCTCACCTGCATCCTCTGAACGAAAGATGGTGGTGAAGGTCCCGGCAATCAAAGTATCGGGATTCGACTCTGATTGTGCGAGCGAGTGAATAGCCTGATCTTTTAACTGTGCGCTCTCACGCCAGGTGACGCCGCCATCAGTCGATTTGAAGAATCCCCCGGGCAGGTTGTGCCTATGCCCACCTACATACAAAACGCGTGGGTTGCGCGAGTCAACGATGATGTGATCGACGAACAACCGGGGCTTGCCGAAGTTGTACAAGAGCTGCCACTGCTTGCCGCCGTCTGCTGACGTATAAATCTGCCCATCAAGAGTTCCGAAGTAGAAACGATCTGGATTGGAAGGATCCACAACTAACCCACGGACATCTCCTCCCGGAGGACCGGTAGTGCGCCAGTCGTTCGAATACAGTGCCGGATCGGCGTTATCTCCCGCTGCAACCGCGACGGTAGAAAGGGGGAAAGAGACGAGGGCGAAAACAGTAATTACAAGGGGGAGTAGCGTAGCAATTCTTTTCATCGTTAGTTCATCCAGGGTCTTAATCGTCAGGAGCACATCGCTCACCGTGACCCGTAGTTTATTACAGTTTCGTTACTTTGTGTCTAAAAGCTGGGGGCGCCACCTTAGGATGCCACCAAAAGAAGATGCAGTTGTACAAAACAGAAGGCCACAAAGAGGCACAAAATGCACAAAATGAAGGGAAGGTTCAGAGTAAAGAGTAGCGTTCCTCTCTATTTTCCTTTGTCTCCTCCTTGTTCGTTCTTTTATGTATTTCTGTTTTTGTGCCTTTGTGCCTCTTTGTGGCTAATCACTCTTTGTGGCTCAAAAGCAACCGGGCGATGCTCTTGAGAAGCATCGCCCGGTTGGTTAAGGGTTAGTAGTGTATCTATCGACTATTCGTCATCTCGTCCTCTGCGCCGGCGCGGAGCTCTTCTGCATTCCGGACAGGGTGAGATGGTGTTAGTGGTGTCAACCTCCGGTGCTGTTGCGCCTTGCGGCACCACCCAAAGTTGAACTGTCAAGTCTGCACGGCAACCACCATCTACTACAGTGATGCGTCCAGCTTCGATTCCACGCGTATTGACGAGATAGTCCTTAGCGCGGTCGCCACGCTGTTGTGCTTCACCAGCACAGCTACCGTAGACGATGATTGTGCCTGTCGATCCTGGCTCGTTCTGGAGCTGAATGGCGTAGTTGTCGAGTCTGGCCTTCTCGTCGTTAAACCGGATATTGCCGTACTCGTCAAACTTACGCGCCGGCTGCGGGGCTGGCCTTACACCCGTCGTGCAAGACGCCGTGGTGCCAGTGCAACTCGGATCCGCGCCACCAATATTGACAGTGGCGGTGACGCTCTGACTCACGCCAGCGGTGTCAACAGTAATTGTTGACGTTCCCTGACCGCTCGAGATCGTTCCGGCAGAGACTGACCAGTTATAGGTAAATGTCGCTCCTTCAGCACCACCAGTGACACTTGCCGTAAACGTGATCGGTTGACCTGCCTCAACGTCACTCGGGCAGCTCACCGAAACAGTCGGACACGGCGGTGGTGGTGCGACGCAGCCCGTGCAATCGGCTACGGTCACAGTCGCAGTACCGGTCGCGGTGTGCTGATTACCATCGTTGACTTCAACACTGGCTGTATAACTGCCATTCGGTACGCCAGTCAGGTCCCAGGTTACTTGCCGGCCTTCGCCGCTGAGCCTGCCTGCGGTTACTGACCAGGTATAGAGCAACTGGTCGTTATCAGGATCTACTGCATCAGCAACCAGCGTAACTTCACTGCCGGTTGGCGTACATGTAGTAGAACTTGTAGGCGGCGGACACGGACGCAACACCGACGCCATGGACGGCGTAACGGTGCGAACCGTTGGCGCCTGGTTCGGTGGAACTGGAGGCGTCCTCGCATTGCGATGTCCAATCCAGAATTGACCGATAAAGCCATTCGGTTCTTCTGACCAGATCATGCCAATCGGGAAGCCTTGCGAAGTCACCGGCCTCGTGGTCCCCGGAACAACAACCAAACCTCGTCCGGGCACGTTTACGTTCGTAACTTGCTGAATCGAAATGTTGGCGTCTACGGGATTAAAATGATCCATGTCCTGTTGGTTCAGGTGCCTGCGATAAGCAAGACCGATTCCGAACCACCGACGTGGGTAAATCTTGAGACCGCCAATGACATCAACTGGATTGTTGTTGAAGGCATTTGGCGTACGGCCACCAACATAGGTAGTAGATCTGACCTCAACGATTGGCTGGAAGTGCTCGTTGACCGGGAAGTCCAGTCCGATGCCGGCAAGAAGCTCATCGGGACGATCCAACAACACGAAATCGCCGCCGAGGCCTTTCGGGTTGCTGTTCAGGATATAACCACCGTTGGCTGACACGTTTACGTGTGTGCCAAGGCGACCATCCACGAAACCAACCAGGCCGAAGTCACCGATGTCACCACCGGGGCCCGCGCCACGCTGCATCTGATTGAAGCCTGAGGCATCATCCGCCTTATCCGGATAAAAGCGATAAAAGGGAATGAGACCAACACCTAACGGATTGTTTGGTCCGGTAAAGCGAATCTTCGCGCCCACCACCATATTCGTAAAGCTGCTTTCGCCATACAAGCGATTTACGAACGGAGCATCCGCCAGATAAGTCGGTGCAATGGTAAACGTAAGCGGTACGGTAATCGGCGTGGTCAATGCGGTTTGCGGAAGCGTAGTCGTCGCTAACACGATACCGGGCAGGATGCCACCAACCGGCGAGCCGATTCCCGGGAAGTTGTCAGCCGAGCCAAAGGTGCCGCTGTTAGGCTGCACGACTGGCGGTCCGAGCTGCGCGTTGAAGCCCGGGAAACCAAAAATCCCCCCAAGCGGTCCTGGTGCTAAACCAAATGTTCCCGCCGAACCACCAACAAACGGGAATTGAACGAACGGCTGATTGTTCAAAGGACGAAATACGGCGGTACCCGCTAGAGTTCCTACTAGTGGTCCAGACGGAGCCAACACGATCGCTGCCCCTCTGCATAATACGGCGCCACAGAACAGTTGCGAGTTAGGAAGATAGAAACCGGATAGATTCTGCGGAGTATTGACCTTGATCCCTCGATAGCCATTTGTTTTGAAGAAAAGCTCGACGTGATCGTTCAAGCCGACATTGAAGCTCAGCGGAACGTCAACGATGTCAACGTTGCCCGGATCACGATCGTAGTTGCTATAAGCAATACTGAACGTGAACTCCCCGCGACGCAGCGTTGATCCATCGTAAATAGTAAAAAGACCGGTTGGGCCACCTTCAGGACCACCGGTTCCGACTGCTGGAGACTGATTGCGCGGATCTCTATCCGACCTCACAGTCTGTGCTGATACTGCGGCACACAGCACCAACGAAACGAGCGCAGCTATAAGCGCCCTATGTGCGAGTCTCATCGCATTCCTCCTGCGAAATGAGTAATAAAGAATTCGTAATAGTGCCGCCGTATGCGAACAAGCACCACCGTCTTGTTCCGCGGAGGCCCCAACTACAGTTGTCAATTCCGTTGAACCGCTTGGACCAGCAAGGTCTAGCGGCGACGCTCGGACCGCGGTGTAAACAGAGTACTTCGGCCTTACAATGAATACTCTATATCCACCAATTACTATTCCCGAGTGGCTCCAGAACTGAAGTCCATTTCTTATAGGAAATGAACCTTACCTTGTCAATGATTTCGTCCTTAACCGTCGCATAATATTGAGAATTCTTAATGCTGGTCCGAGACGTAAATCATGCCAGACCATACTCTACCTTAAAATGGAAATCAAGCCTTTTTCACTACTTAGCGGCTTTTTCTCTTATGTTTTTTCGGTCACGCGTAGATGCCTCTCATGCGCGTGTCATAGGCCACACGGTCTATCGCCAACATGTACGCCGCGGTCCTTGTATCGACCGCATGAGCATCGGCATAACGACACAGATCGTTGAAGCTCGCGACCATCTTGTCCTGCAGTCTTTCGTTGACTACATCTTCACGCCAGAAGTAGCCCATTCTGTCCTGGACCCACTCGAAATAAGAGACTGTCACGCCGCCCGCATTGGCCAAAATGTCAGGAATAACAAAAATTCCTTTCTCGTGCAGCACCTCATCGGCGGCCGCCGTAGTTGGCCCATTCGCGCCCTCGGCGAGCACCTTGCATTTGATCTTGTCGGCGTTTTGGGAGTTGATCTGGTTCTCAGTGGCCGCTGGGACCAGCACGTCACACTCGAGCTCCAGCAGTTCCTGGTTGTTTACAAAGTCCACTCCGTCGTAACCCTCGAAGGACCGCGTGGTCCTTAGGTAGTCCAACGCATCCGGGATATTAATTCCGGCCGGGTTATAAATTCCTCCATGGATGTCCGATATCGCTACAACCGTGTAACCGGCCTCGTGCAACAGGCGAGCGCCGATTCCACCAACGTTTCCCGAACCCTGCACCACCACACGAGTCTCCGCCGGCGTCATCTTGAATCGTTTGATAGCTTCGTTGATTACAAAAAGTATCCCGCGTCCGGTGGCTTCCCGGCGCCCTGATGAACCACCGAGGTCGATGGGTTTGCCGGTGACCACAGCCGTCACGGTGTGGCGCGCGTGCATCGAGTAAGTGTCCATGATCCACGCCATGGTCTGCTCATTAGTGTTCATGTCCGGAGCAGGCACGTCCTTCTCCGGCCCAATAAAGTCGAGCAACTCGGCGGCATAACGCCGCGTCATGCGTTCCAGTTCACCCACTGACATCTGCTGTGGATCGCAGATGATTCCACCCTTGGCGCCGCCAAACGGAACATTCACAACTGCGCACTTCCAGGTCATCCAGGCGGCAAGGGCGCGCACCTCGTCGAGATTTACGTCAGGCGCATAACGGATACCGCCCTTGGCTGGACCACGTGCGAAGTTGTGCTGGACGCGGAAGCCTTCGAACACCTGAATGCGACCTGAGTCCATTCTGGTGGGGATGTAGACCTTCAATTCGCGGTTCGGCACTCGGAGTACGGCATAAAGGTCCGGATCGAGATCGAGCAACTGCGCGGCGCGATCGAATCGCGACATCATCGACTCAAACGGATTCTCTTCTTTGATCTCGCGAATATCATCGACATACATCGTGCTATACATGCTTGGCATTGGAGCCTCTCCGTCCTTGTGAATCGTGTAAGGATTATTCTAGAACCTCATTCATCGAGCCGCTGCGAAAGCCTTGAAGATCGAGCGTCACGTATTTGAATCCCAACTCACGAAAGCGCTTCGCCAATTCCTCGATCAATTCTTTCCGCAGCACGCGATCCATCTCAGCAGGCGCAATCTCGAGCCGGACCAACTGGTCGTGATGGCGCACCCTGAACTCGCGAAACCCAAACTCTCTCAAAATCTCTTCACCGCGATCGACCTTGCTCAATCTTTCGATCGTTACGGTTGTCCCATACGCAATTCGTGAAGAGAGACACGGACTCGCCGGCTTGTCCCAGGTTGGCAGCGTTGCTCTGCGACTCAACTCGCGCACTTCGCTCTTGCTCAAACCAACTTCGATTAGTGGACTACGCACGGCATGCTGAGTTGCTGCCCTGCGGCCTGGACGATAGTCGTCGAGATCGTCGACTGTAGATCCGTCTACGATGTGTTGAATGCCGCGAGTACGCGCGACAGATTCGAGTTTGGTGTACAACTCGTCTTTGCAGAAGAAGCAACGGTCGGCGTTGTTCGCTCGATAGCCGGGATTCTCCAGTTCCGCGGTTTGAATTATTTCGTGTTGAAACCCAAACCGCTCCACGACGCGATCGATCTCGGCACGTTGATAAGCAGGGAGGCTCGCCGATTGGCCGGTGATGCAAACTGCGCGCGGTCCGAGCTCGGCGTTCGCGACATAAGCGACATAGCTGCTGTCAACACCACCCGAGTATGCGACGATCACTGACTCGAGCTCGCGAAAGATCTTTCTCAGACTTTCTTCCTTGGCGATTGAATTCATTGGAGGAACGCATGGTAGCTCATGCATCAACAGCGGCGCAACCAGCATTCTCTGCGTAATCTCTGCGTCCTCTGCGTCTCTGCGGTGAATGTTTGCAGCGGATTAGTTCACCGCAGAGACGCAGAGGACGCAGAGGTTACGCAAAGAATATGCTAACATCCAATCCTCCCCGGATCATTCTTCATGTCTGAATTGAACACCTCAATTTGGAAGAGAGTTTTGCTGACTGCGACAGCCGTGGTGCTGTTGTGTGCAGGCTCCGCTGCGCAAACTGAAGAAGCTTTTGGCGACAGCGCCACCGATCCGGTCAGATTGTTCGAACGCGGACAAAGCGCACACGCGCGCGGCGAGCTCGAAAAGGCAATCGGCTTCTACGAACAAGCATTGAAAGTTAAGCCCGAGTTTCCGGAAGCTGAATTTCAACGCGGAAATGCACTCGCCTCGCTCGATCGTCTGACCGAAGCCGAAGCGGCGTTTCGCGTCGCGATCTCGCAAAAGAAAAACTGGTCACTTCCCTACTCCGCACTCGGCGCTGTCTTGATGCGTCAAAATCGCGACAAAGACGCAGAACAAGTTTTCCAACAAGCGCTTGTTGTAGACAACAAAGACCCAGTCGCGTTGCGAATGCTGGCCGAAATACGCATTCGCGCTGGTGACGTAAAGTCCGCACTTGAGCTCGCGAAACGAGCAACAGCAATCCCGGAAGCACCAGCGTCGGCATGGATTGGTCTCGCAATCGCCGAGAAAGCCAATGGCGATAAGGTTGCAGCTAAAGCGTCTCTCGATCGCGTGCTCGCGGACGAACCTGAAAATGTCGCTGCGCTTTTGGAGCGCGCGGATCTTTTCACCGATGACAAAAACTTCGAAGCGGCCATTGCCGATCTAAAGACGGCAGCGAAACTGAAGCCTGCGCATAAAGTCGTCGCGTCACGTCTTGCGTACGTTCTACAACAGGCAGGTAAAGCAGAAGAGGCACTCTCGGTCGCGAAGTCTGCGGGGCTTGAAGTTCAGGCAACAACCGCCAACGGTGTCGCTGGAGTAATCGGAACACCTGAGGAGATCGAAGCGGCAAACAGTGCTGACGCGATTACCGCTCGCAAGGCGCTCGAAAAACTACTCGAAAAGAACCCGAGGAACGCAATGCTGCTCGGTCGCCTCGGCGCTTCATACCGCACCGACGATCCTGCTCGATCACTCGAGTTCTATAAAAAGGCAGCAGAGATTCAGCCAGACTCCGCGGATTATGCACTCGGGTACGCTGCCGCTCTGGTCCAAGCCCGCCGGTTTTCCCAGGCGGCATATATCCTGCGACAAGTGGTGAAAGCCCATCCTGAAAATTACACGGCGCGCGCGAACCTGGCGACGGCGTTGTATGAATCGAAACGCTATCAGGAAGCTGTTCCGGAGTATCAATGGATCTTAACGACGAAACCCGATACCGTTATAGCTCATTATTTTATTGCCACGTCGCATGATTATCTTGGAGAATATCCCGAAGCACTCGCGTCGTATGAGAAGTTTCTTTCCGTAGCCGACGCAAAGACAAACCAGCTCGAGATCGATAAAGTCAAACTGCGATTGCCGACACTTCGCCGGCAAATTCAGTTGGGAGAGGGCGTGAAGAAAAAGCCCTGAACAATGCCACAAAGAAGCACAAATAAGATGTGGAGCACTCTTCTGGTTTTTTGTGCCTTTGCATTCCTGTTTGTGCCGGCAGTCTGCGCTCAGGATCCGCAACCGCAACCGACGCCGCTCACTGCGCCGCCTCCTTTTAAGATGATCGTCAAAGAAGAGCGTGACGAGATCGATCGGACCAACGACTCGGGAAAGCGACTTCGTCTCACAATCGAATACGCAGTTGCTCACCTCGGACGTGCCGAAGATCACACGGCACGCGAAAACTATGAGGCAGCTTCAGCCGAAGTGGGCATGTATCACGCATTGATCGAGAACGCGTTGGCTTTTCTGAGTACCTTCAAACGCGACAGCAACAAGACACGTGATCATTATAAACGTCTCGAGTTGGCGCTTCGTGCTCATGGTCCACGTTTGACCTCGATGCGCCGCACGACGCCGCTCGAGTTCGCCGTCTGGATTAAACAAGTAGAAGACTTCGCCCGCGAGGGCAGAACCGAAGCGCTCAATTCATTCTACGGTCATACCGTCGTGCGCGAACCGCAGAAGAACAAGAGTAACGAGAAACCGAAAGAGAAGAATAATCAACCATGATCGCCCGAATCTTCTTGTTGGTAATACTGCTTGGATCGATTTTCGTGTCCCTGGCCTCGGCCCTGCAAGCGCGAGACCATCTGACACAACAGGAAGTCGATTTGGTGAAGGAAGCTCAGGTGCTCGACAAACGCATCGACGTTTTCATCAAAGCAGCCGAGCGTCGCTTGCTGGTCATCAATGGCTCAGGTGCGGGCAACGCAAAGCAGTTGAAGAAGGATTCGGAACGTTGGGGTGAACTGCCGAAGGGATCGCGCGCCGAGCTCGTGACGGACATTGCGCGCATTCTCGATGAGGCGATTACCAACATCGACGACGTCAGCGCACGCGATGAACGAAATCCGCTGATTCCCAAGGCGCTGCGGAAGCTCGCGCAGGCGGTGAATACGATTATGGGCCAGTTAAAGCCGCTGAGCGTCGAAGCAAAGAGCGACGCGGAAATCGCCAGCTTCGAACTGCTGCACGAGGATGCGCAATCGATCCTCGAAGCCGCGAATAAACTCCCAGCCGAAGCGGAAAAGAAAGCCAAGAAGAACAAGTAATCCACAGATTACGCAGATTCTATCCGTGAAATCTGTGTAATCTGTGGTTACTGTTTTAGGGTTTTCGTGGCGCGCTTGATCGCCTCGACGATTCTCTCCAGCGACTCCTTCGCAACCGCCGAATTACGATCGTCAAGCGCCTGCCGAAAATCAGTCAGCGGCTGCGCGGCATAACCCGTGTAAAAACCCGGCGCGTAGATCTGGTGCTTATACCAGGCCCGACCACGCAATCCTTTGGGATCGATGAACTGCCGTTCGGCCTGCATCAACGCATCATTGATTTTGGCAAGCTTCGAACGATCGGAACTGCGAATCGCATCCTGCCGGCTCCTCTCGACCCGTTCCGCTTCTTTCGCAAAGTCATCGATCGCTTCTGTCATTGACTTATCATCCAGCGAACCAGCGAGATTCCGAAGACGCGCGAGCCTCATCGCCTCGGTGAAAAAGTTTCGCACCTGCCCCGCATAGTCCGTGTAATCAAACGACAAACCGTCAGCGTCCGCGAGACGCATTGCCAGTATGCCCCAGACCTGCGCAGCCGCGACGTGATAACGAAAACCCGGATCGCCAAAGTGGTCCATCCAGTAGAACGAGTCGTAAGCGGAATGGTAAACACCGTAATCACCGCCAAAGCCCATATCAGTGGAGGCGATTCCGAGGTGCTGGAGAAACGGTGTGTAGTCTGATCCGGAACCGAGTGATCCAATGCGCGCTTCGCCGCCTGTGTTCTTCTCCTCTTCGGATTGATCTTCACGTGCGCGATCCTGCCATTGTTGATAGACAGTCTTTCCTGACTTCGGGTCCTTGACGTCGCGCGTCACTGCGCGCATCAGTTTCCAAAGCGACGGTACTGACGCAGCTCCGAAGTGTGGACCTGAAACCGCTGCATCGAGATTGAGATACGCGACTGCTTTCTCTTTCAACTCGGTCGCCAGCTCTTCGGCCCATTCGGTCGAACCGATGAGGCCATACTCCTCCGCGTCCCAACTGCAAAAAACGATGGTGCGCCGTGGCGTCCAACCCGCTTTCAATAACTGTCCAAAACCGCGACCCACTTCCAACATCGCCGACGAACCGCTGTTTGGATCGACTGCGCCAAACACCCACGCGTCGCGATGATTACCAAGAATCACCCAACGATCCTTCTCTTCGTTTCCGTCGATTCGCGCGACGACGTTCCAGATCGTTCGCAGCTTGTAGTCCATATCGGTTTTGAGACGGACCTTGACGTCGTTAGTGCCGCCGAGGTGATACGGAAACGGCAAGCCACCCTGAAAGCCTTTCGGCCGCACCGGTCCTTTCAACTGGCTAAGGATCGTTTTTGCGACGTCGTAGGCGATAGGTTGCACGGGTATGCGCGTGAGATCAGTTGCCTCTTCAGGTTTCAAACGAGGCACGCCCGGGATTGCAGGCCTTCCGGGCGTCAAAGGATCGCCGGGGTAATCAAACAAATACTGAACGGAACCGCGTTGGCCTGATGCAACCGGGCGCCATGGTCCTTTCGGATAAACATCACCCTGCATGTAACCGTCGTCAGCCGGATCGGAGTAGATGATGCAACCGATCGCGCCGTGATCTTCGGCGACTTTCGCTTTCACTCCGCGAAACGAGTTGCCATAACGAACGATCACGATCTTGCCTTTCACATCGACTCCGGCTTTTTTCAAATCCTCGTAGTCGTCGGGTAAGCCGTAGTTTGCGTAGACAAGCGGCGCGGTCACATCACCACTCGGGCTGTAACCATTGAACAGCGGCGTGATCTTGGGATGTGACGATGAAGGATCGCTCTTCACCACCGCCTCGTGAACATTCAATTTCTGCCGGCGCGTCGTTATCAACTCGAGCACGCTCGGCGTGTTTGGGTAGTTCAGCCAGACCTCATATTCCTTCAACTCCGCGTTAAGGCCATAACTACGCAACTGATCTCGAACGTACACGGCGGTGTCGTAGTCTTCTTTTGTACCGGCGATGTGTGGCTCGAGTGTCAGTCGTCGCAAGTGTTCGCGCGCTGACTGCGGATTTGGAACGGCGCGGAA
Organism: uncultured Acidobacteriota bacterium; assembly: GCA_963826255.1. Classification (GTDB taxonomy): domain Bacteria; phylum Acidobacteriota; class Blastocatellia; order Pyrinomonadales; family Pyrinomonadaceae; genus PSRF01. The sequence goes on along the minus strand of CAWGWK010000001.1, from coordinate 1,912,135 downwards.
CTGCTCTTCCCAGCGACGCTGGGCTGCTACTCGCTCGGCATTGAATCCATCGATGGCTGAGCTTTGCGAAAGCGCCACTGGCGACGGCAGCACGAACGTGGCAAGTAGCAGGATAGTCAGAATGGTTTTCATATTGGTATTGTGGCTGCGTACAATGACGCGAGTCCGCATGCGAAAGGAAGCCAACTAATGGACAACAGATACTATCCCGGTGTAGAAGCCGACATTCCTAGCCTGAGTGCGGAACTGCGAACTCTTTTTGACAGCGAATATGAAGTGCAGACGTTTCAGGTATCGACCACCAGCATTGTTCAGGCGCGAAAGTCGAACACGTTCCGAGATCTGACGGGGCTCTCCTCGGCCCTTACGATCAAGATCACACCAGAGCCTGGCGGCACGCGTGTCGAGATCGGAATGCAGAAGTGGTTTGACAAAGCCGCAGTGGCCGCTGTCGGAGCCATTGTGTTTGCGCCACTGCTCGCGCTAGCGGCCCTCGGCGCTTACTGGCAATACAAACTTACGGAAGACGCGTGGAAGATAATCGAAGATCACATCGCGCGCAAAGCGGGCGGCTACGTTCCTCCGCTGCCGGGCCGTTGCGGCACCTGTGGAGCAGCGAACATCGCGGGCTCGGATTTCTGTTCTTCGTGCGGCGCTAATCTGAAGGTTGGTAGAAACTGTCCCTCGTGCGGCATTGCACAACGAGATCTTTCCGCTCGGTTTTGTAATCGCTGCGGGACGGCGCTGAGTACTTAAGAAAAGAATTCTCGCGCAAAGGCGCAAAGGCGCAAAGGAAGACGCTAAAATTTCCTTTGCGTCTTTTCTTTGCGCCTTTGCGCCTTTGCGCGAGAATCAATCGTGGCGAAGGGCGCGCACAGGATCAATGCGCGCTGCACGAGATGCGGGATAGAGCGCGGCGAGGATCGAGATTATCAACGCGAACAGGATTGCTCCCAACCACAAGTACGGCGGCAGGTCGAAGAAATCGATGAACGACGCACCTTGTGGCTTGAGTATGAATCGATAAGCCAACCGGTTCGCGATCCCGTCGATTCCCCACGCGACCAGCACGCCTACCACTCCACCAACAACTCCGATCACTGCCGCTTCAACAAAGAAAATCAATTTGATCTCGCGATCCTCGGCCCCAATCGCTTTCATGATTCCGATCTCGCGCGTGCGTTCGAGTATCGACATGATCATCGTGTTTGCGATTCCAAACGATGCTACGAGTAATGAAATCCCACCCAATAGGCCCAGCACCGAATCGATGATGAGAAACACCGTTCGAATCTGATCGATTTCATCCACGATTGAGAAGCTTCCGAAGCCGAGTTCCGTAATCTTCGTACGCACGTCCGTGAGTTGGACGGGATCGGCGATTCGCACGACCGCTACCTCATAGCCCTCCGACTGTCCTGCCCCAAGATTCCCTCCCTGTCGCGCCAACGCAAGCGCCACACGACCCAATGGTCCACGATGCTGCGTGGCCCATGAGTGGGCCACCTGCAATGGAACGTAGATGCCGGCGCTCGGCATGAGTCCGCGCAGACCACCTTGTCCAGCGCCTTCCTTGATCTCGCCGAGCACGCCGGCGATCCGGAACGTCCGAATTTCCACGGCACTCGCTTCATCCAGGCCCGGATCGTCCAACGGAATGCCAAAGAAGTTCGGTGTCTCTTCCTCGGCCTCGTCATCCTCATCCGGCGGTGCAAGTAATTCGAGTGTCTTACCGATGGCGTCGGCGGGCTTCGCATAACCAAACTCGCGAATGAAGCGTTCGGAAACAACTGCCTCGTCCGCTGTTGGAGAAGAGATCATGTTTCCCGCCGCGAAGTGCTGAAACCGTGTTGCTGCGTTTGGAACATTTGCACCGCCGACGTACTGCGTCAGCAGTTTGCCATTGGAGCGGACGTAAGCGGGGAAGCTGACATTGGGTTCGACGTAAGCGACGCCGGGAATTGCTGCGATCTCTTTGATACCCGCGTCGTCGAGAATGCGAGTCGCGGTTCTGCTGGACCGTTGGCGCCTGTCGCTTTCATCCCTGCGCGCCGAGCGATCCAGTCCCGCAAGACTGCTGAGCCCCTGACCGAAGACTTGTATTTCATTGAAGAAGTCGAGCGCTTTGAAGCGCTCGAGCATGTTGCTTTGCAGGCCAAGGCCGAACGACACCATCGTCACGATCACCGCAACGCCGACGATGACGCCCATAGTCGTCAGGATTGCGCGCAGTTTTGCCTGCCGCAAGTTTCTTAACGCGAGATGGAGGATGTCTAAAAAACTCATACACGAGTTGCAGGATTGACAGCATACACCCTGCGCACAGCATCCACGGTCCAATCTGCCAGGCTCCCTGTAACAACTTCAGCACCAGCCTCGTGGAGTGCTGCGGCCGGGACAGTATTTGTTACGCCGAGTGTGCGCATTCCCGCCGCGCGGGCAGACTCAATGCCCGGTGGTGAGTCTTCAATCGCCAAACACTCGGACGCCAGCAGCGGAAGTTGACGTTCGCGCTGCCGTTTCTCGTTCAACTTCGTCAGGCCCGCCAGATAACACTCGGGCGCGGGTTTGCACATCGACGCATCTTCCGCAGTTACGATGATAGAAAAAAGCGGCGTCAGGTTTGCGCGTTGAAATACGTAACCGACCTCGGCTTTATTTGCCATGCTCACCAGCCCCAGGTGGAAGTGACGCGATGTTGCTTTGAGAAATGTGAGCACGCCGGGAAAGAGGGGCAGTTCGTCCTCGATCATCTGACGGTGCAAGTCGATCTTGGCGTAAAGCACTGTCTCCAACACCGGATCGGTCAAAGGTTTTTTAGCTCGCTCGAACATCGACTGAACAAACATCCTGTCATTCATGCCGAGCGCGCTGAAATACCACTCCTCCTTTAAATCTATCTGGTGCCCACTCAACACCTCCTGGTAGGCCTTCATTTGAATAGTTTCGTCGTCGATGATGACGCCGTTGAAGTCGAAGAAAATGGCTTTGATCATTTAGGCTGTGTTCTCAGGTCGTCAATCAGTTTCGGCAAGCGTTCGCTCTCGAGTACATCCAAACGACGCAGCACTTCCGCCAGTGAGAGTTCGTTTTTTAAATTCACACGGTAATCGAGATCCGCGCGCAGACGATCCTTTTCGCCCTGCCGGTTCTGCGACATCATGATGATCGGCGCCTGCATGCCGGCGATTACCGCCAAGACCAGATTCAACATTTGATACGGCGCCGGATCGAAACCGCGTATCAGAATGAAGGAATTGAAGATGATCCAGAAGATGATGATCGCTATCGAGACGCCAATAAACTTCCAACTGCCGCCAAACTCGGCGATCAAGTCCGCTGCTCGATCCGCGAGCGTCAACCGCGCCTTTGCTTCTTCGTTCACGTTACGCGACACACGCGATCGCAGTAGTTCGTCAGTTCGTCGCAACCTGTCAGTGAGTGCACTGAGCATCTCGAGCGCAACGTCAGGCTTAGTGCGGACAAAAGAAAGAAACGCGTCGCGTGAAAGAATCGCGAGCCGAGCATCTTCGATCACCTGCGCGTCAGCGGACCTTTGACGGCCGTCGATGATCGACATCTCGCCAAAGAAGTCGCCCTGGGCAAGCTCGGCGAGCGTGACTTCCTGCTGATCATGGTCGCGAATACTTATCCGCACGCGCCCGCTCTCGATCAGATACATAGCGTCGCCTTTATCACCCTGCCTGAAAAGACGCGTATTCTGCGGCACGACACGATCGGAAAGCAGGTTGCGCAAATCTTTGGCAGCTTCGTCGTCGAGCGAAGCGAAGAGCGGCACCGAACGAAGCGCCTCGATCGTCATTTCACTAACGGGCTGTGACATAGGAGCCTCCACCTAAATAAGTCCTATAGGTCCTATAGGACCTATTCAACGACTCTTCCATCCTTCATAAACACAATTCGATCGGCAAAACTATTTGCCAGCTCTTGGTCGTGAGTGACCATTAAAATCGTCAATGAATCCTGATCGACCATCTCTCGCAGTAGTCCAAGCAGTTCGTGCGCGCGAATCGAATCCAGATTCCCTGTCGGTTCATCCGCCAGCAACACTTTGGGATTGTTCGCGAGCGCGCGCGCGATTGCCACACGCTGTTGTTCACCACCTGACAACTCCGACGGCTTGTGCTCCAGGCGATCACCAAGACCCACGCGCGCCAGCAACTCTCTCGAGCGCGTGCGTCGCTGCTGCCCGCGCAAACCTCCGAAAGCCAGAGCCAGCGAAACGTTCTCGCGCGCCGTCATCGTCGGAATGAGATTGAAGTTCTGAAAAATCATGCCGACAGAAAAACGCCGGTAACGCGCCATCTCTTTCTTCGTAAACGGCCCCAAAGGTCTTGAAGCAAAAAACACTTCACCCTTGCTAGGGTGATCCAGTCCGCCAAGCATGTTCAGTAAAGTCGATTTACCTGAGCCGGAAGTTCCCTGGATCGCGACAAACTCGCCTTCACCGATTTCCAGCGAGACGTTGTCGAGAGCAGTAACGTTGTTACTGCCCATCTGGTAAATCTTGGATACTTCCTGCGCGGCAAGGAGGGTGGGCATTAGAGCCTGCTGACCCTCCATAATTCGAAACGCTCGTTCTCAAAGCCCTTCAACGACATATCAAACTCGACAGCCGACAACCTTTGCGATTCGATCAACTCACGAACTCTCGCATCTTCGAAAACTGATCGTGAGATTATCACGTCGGAACCCGACGACAGCCCCTCGAGACGCGCAGCCATGTTTACAGTCGAACCAAAATAGTCGAGTCGATCATTAAGCGTTACGGCGATGCATGGACCAGTGTTCAATCCGGCTTTCAGTTGCAACGGCATGCTGCCGTCAGCGGGCGCGGCGAGCGCTTGTTGCACCTCGAGCATCGCACACAAACCGTCAGCAGCAGATCTGAAGACCGCCATCACGGCGTCGCCGATTGTCTTGACGATTGCGCCGTCGTGCTCTGCGATCGCTTTTCTGACCACGTCGAAGTGGCTCATCACACGACCGAACGCAGTCGCATCTCCTATCTCCCGATAAAGTTGTGTCGAGTGACGGAGATCGGTAAAGAGCACTGTCAGGGTTCCCACTGAAATCTGTTCGCCTGGACGCAGCGCTTCACTCGCAAACAGATCGCGGAACATTTGCAGCGCAGTCACTTCAGCCGCGGTTGTGGCCTGATCGCTCCACTCCATCCGCTCGAGAATGAGAAGTTGTTCCGCGTCAGTTTCATTCTTCAACGCGAGTGTAAACTTCTCGTTCACATGCAACGGCTCACGACTCCAACCATCATTTGAGAGCGTCACCTGCGCCGCACTGTCGCCTTCCGGAGAAACGGTGACGTCCTGAGAGCCCGGCAACTCGAGCGCGCGCAATCGATAACTCCCGGACTCGAGTGGCAAAATCAGCTCTCGTTTATCTCCGGCGGGCAGAAGTTGCTGGGCTACAACATGAGGTGTCCAATGCGGACTGCCTACGCAATAGGAAGGCACACTTACACGTCTCACTGCGGGATTAGGACGAAACGTCAATTCCACATAACGATCGAAGTTGACCGTGAAATCGATCTTGCACGTATCGCAGTGCACGTCGGTTTGGATATCTTTCAATGAAGCGCCGCTCTCCTGTGGTCCACGACACAACGGGCAGAGTAAATCCCACTGAAAATCGAGCAGCCCGGCTCTCGTTGCGCGCAAACAGATCTCCAACACCAGACGTCTCGGTTCCTGCCAATCGTCGGCGAGCTTGTATGCGCGAATACGTGAGACAGCGAGATCGTCACCGTGTGCGAGAAAATCGACCAATCGCTCGGCGATCGAAATTTTTAGCTCCGGCGCTTCCGTGCTTTCAAGATCTGCGATCAGTTTTTGCTTGAGAGATGAGAGGCGCGACAGGTCAAACGAAGATTGTGAAGTATTTGCTTGAGCTGGCTCCGCAACTCCTCCTTTGAAAGCCGAGTCGTCATACTTTTGAATCGAATCGCGAAACCTGCGGGCGACGACCAGATTGAGTTGCACCGGTATAGCGACTGCGCCCGGAAGATTTCGCGGAGTGGACCACACCTCGTAAATCAGATGCGTACCGCCTTCGGATTTAGGTGTTAACTGGGCCAGCACTCGCAGCCGTGCCACAGGTCCCTTGTTGTAAACGCGCTCAATGCCGAAACGAAAAGGCTTGATCCATTCGAACGGCTGTTCCTCCCACTCGACAGGCAAGCCATACAGCGACAGCCGCACTTTGCGCCGCGCGTTGGGCAGTCGTTTGCCGGCGGAGTCCACTTCAATACTCGGCACACCAGTGTCGCGATTAAATCTGTTGGTATCAGCGATGAAGGGCCAAAGTCGCTCGGGACTCGATTTGAGATCAAACTCCCACCGTTTGTGATACTCGCGGAGAGGCATGTTCAAAACCTCATCCACAGATTACACAGATTCATTTGCTGTGTAATCTGCGTAATCTGTGGATGGTTTTTGTTGCAGGATCAGACTTCCTTGTACTCCGAGTCCACGTCTTCATGCGACAGAGCGACTCGATAGTTCTTTGATTGAAGCTGTTTGGTAATCAGCAAATCATCTTTGGTCTTGAGGAGATCTGCACGACTGTAAACAGACAACTCAAAATTGTAGCCGTGAGTGATGGCATCCTTCGGGCAGGCCTCGACACAATAACCACAGAAAATGCAGCGTCCATAGTCGATGTTGTAAACCGACGCGTAGCGTTCATCGACACCTATCCGTTCTTCGGGCGGACGCGGGTCGTCAGCGGCCACGATGTAAATACATTCAGACGGACACGCCGCGGCGCAGAGATAACAGGCCACGCACTTCTCGCGTCCGAGTTCGTCAACGTGCAGGAGGTGCTGCCCTCGATAACGCGGTTGCATCGTTACCGGTTCGTCCGGGTACTGCACCGTCAACTTGCGTTTGGGAATGTAGGACAACGTCACACCCATTCCCTGGATGATTGCTTTCGTCGATTCAATAACTTCAGTGATGATTGACATTTTATATTCGTGCTTTGTGTTTTGTATTTTGTACTTTGTAAATAAGAACTAAGTACAAAGTTCATTCTTTTGGCGTCACTACAGATCCGGTCGCTTGCCACCTGCCATCGCGCCAGACAAACTTATCGGTGAATTCAAATACCTGGTCGCGATCCTGGTTCCGATACATCAGCTTGATCTTTCCCGACAGCGTGGCCCGATCTCCGGCCAGCGTCACTTTCAAGTCGTCAAACTCCCACTTGTCGATGTCAGTATCGCGCTCAATCGTGCGAATGTAATCCGCTTTGCTTTGCAGCCCACCTTGGCCCTGCCCAACATAGTCATCAGCCAGAATTCGAGCTAACGCCTTCTTGTCGGCGTTGATGTTTGCAACTGTCCAATCGTTCTCCAGATCAGTCAGTTGGGCCAACACCAGATCTCGGTCGGTTGGCGGCGGAACGGCAACGCTTTCGTTTGTATTGACATTAGCGTTAACCGGCTCGCTGACGTTTGCGTTTCCCGGTAGCGTGTTGGTATTGGGAGTTTCGCGTCGCTGATTCTGCGCGGCTTCACGTTGTTGATTACGGACAGAACGTAGCAGCCTTGGCGCCAAAACAGCTGCTGCTATCGAGATCGCAACGATGCCAAGAATGAACGCGCCAGCGATTCCGAGAACCCATGGCCACACTCGTCTTCGAGGTCAACCCGGGTCGCCGCCTGGAGGAACATACGAACCCGGCGGCTGATAAGCTGCCGCATTCCAATCCTGTTCATTGGTACGCGGCGAAACGACAGTCGCCTCATCTTCGGCGGCGATTGTCGTCAGCGGTGTGCCGTCGTCAATACAAAAGCTAAGGTTCGGATCCGTGTACGTCCGATTGCAGGTAGAACAGCGCTTCATCGTAAGATGAATTCTACCCACTGCCGACAAAATTACCTAAAGACCAAAGACAGCAGGAACCAGAGGAGAAGCAGGGTATAGAACGCCACACTTATCGCGCCTACAATCACTCCTGCCATCGCGAATGGCTTTCCCCCGAATTTATCAGGCGACTTTTTGATCTGCGATAGCGCGATCCATCCCAGAACAAGCGCAATGATCCCCGGAATCGGGCCGAAGCACCCGCCGGTAAAGATTCCGAGAAGGCCAACAATCATCGACGCGAGCGCTAATCCCTGACTCGGCTGCTGATTGGGGCGAAATGGGGGTGGTGGAGGCTGCCAAGGGCCCGGAGTCATCGGCGGTCGCTCGTCGGGCGCGACCCATCCGCCGGGCATCGGTGGTTCGCGTGGAAGCCATTGGGTTTCCTGCTCCGAGGCGGTGTCGACTCTCGGATCGCGAATCTTCGGATTCCAGTTCGGATCCAACGGTGGTGACAGCTCGTCGATCAGCGGAGTACCGTCATCCGAACAGAAGGCCAGCCACGCTTCGCTGAATTGCCTCTTACATTGCGGACAGTACTTCATCCTGAAATCCTGTTGTCAAACCAGTTCCAGGCGGCTGAAGAAATAAGAAATTTCGATCGCTGCGTTTTCGTCTGAATCAGAACCGTGGACGGCGTTCTCACCGACCGAACCACCAAATCTTTTTCTAAGTGTTCCTTCATCAGCCTTGGCGGGGTCGGTGGCGCCCATCAAGTCGCGCCACGCTTTCACGGCGCCTTCTTTCTCCAGCGCCATGACCACACACGGCGCGCTCGACATGAATTCCGTTAGACCGGCGAAGAAGGGTCGCTCGCGGTGCACGGCGTAGAAGCCCTCGGCTTCCTGACGCGTCATGTGGATAAGCTTTAGTCCACGGATTTTGAAACCGCTGTCGAGAATGCTTTGAATGATCGATCCTGTATGACCCGCGCGGACCGCGTCGGGTTTGATGATGCCGAATGTTAGGTTTGACATTTGTATGTGTACTTGGTGCTTTGTGTACTTAGTGCTTTGTACTCGACTTGTGCTCGCCGCTTTCTGTTTTGTGTACTTTGTGCCTCTTTGTGGCTAAAGTGCTTCCTTCATTGCTTGCCCTATTTCAGCCGGTGACTTGACGACGTGAATACCAGCTGCGTCGAGTGCCTTCATCTTCTCTGCGGCAGTTCCCTTACCGCCGGCGATGATCGCACCCGCGTGGCCCATGCGTCTTCCCGGTGGCGCTGTCTGTCCGGCGATGAATGCGACGATCGGTTTCGTCACATTCTCTTTCGCAAACTCGGCAGCTTCTTCCTCAGCCGTACCACCAATCTCTCCAATCATTACTATTCCGATAGTCTCATCGTCAGCCTCAAACAGCCGCAGCGCATCGACGTGAGTTGTGCCGACGATCGGATCACCTCCGATACCGATCGCCGACGATTGACCCAGGCCAAGTGCAGTCAGTTGGCCGACAGCCTCATACGTCAACGTTCCTGAACGCGATACAACGCCAATGTTTCCTTCGCGGTGAATGTGACCGGGCATGATTCCGATTTTGCATCTACCGGGAGAGATGATGCCGGGACAGTTTGGTCCAATCAGGCGAGTGGGCTTGTCGCTCAGGTATTCCTTTACCTTCACCATGTCGAGCGTCGGAATCCCTTCAGTGATACAAACAACCACGGGTATTCCAGCAGCTGCGGCTTCCATCACGGCGTCGGCCGCGAACGAGGGCGGCACGTAGATCACGGACGCATTCGCACCGGCTTCTGTGACAGCATCAGCGACCGTGTTGAAAACAGGAATCCCCTCGTGCGTGGTTCCACCTTTTCCGGGCGTCACACCACCGACGACGTTCGTTCCATACTCGACCATCTGCTTAGTATGGAACGTCCCTTCCTTCCCGGTGATGCCCTGCACAACAAGGCGCGTTGATTTATCGACTAGAACGCTCAATGAATGCTCCTCGCGATGGATTGGTTGTAGAAAGGCGGGAGTATAGCAACCGCGAGGAAATGGGCAAAGTACGGCGTCTGTCTGGGCGTGGTTGTGTCAGTATGTGGAGTGTCAGTATGTAGACAGCCGCTATAGTCATTCCAAGAACATCGGTTCGGGTAAGTCGATACTCTGTCAGTCCAGTCGAAGTTCGAGAGGCCTACGACGACTAAAGTCAATGAAGAACAGACGTTCTCGGTTCATTCGGTAAAGGAAACAAACAACGCTGTCAGAACAGACGACCAACAGGTGGAGGCGCAACCCGGTTTTTTAGATCGACGTGTCGCACAGATGCCGTTAGCATCGACAACCCCTTCCTTTCGCCTTGAGGCCGGTTGTCTTGCGTACAATCCTCAGCGTCGAAGAAAAGCACCCAGGAAACACCACCTTCGTGTCGCGAACTCGGATAACTGATTCCTCGCAAGGCCTGGTTTTCGCTATCGCGGAATACTCTTCTGAAATATTCTGTTGCGACCTGTGTCGGAACATACTCGATGTGTTCCCGTCCATCTTTCTCAATCCTGCTGCTTAGATCTTCAGTGAAGCTCGTTAAAAACTTAAGTGCCGGTCGAAGATGATTTCTGTGTTGGTCAAAAAGGCTCGGTATACTCGGCAGGTCCGTTAGGTCTAAAACCTTAAATGGCTGAAGTGTCAGAAAGTCTGCCACCGTTGCGAAATCCTTTTCCCCTTCCACTTCATTAAGGGCAGTGTCTTCTCTGTCTGAGCCATAAAACATTGGAATTCCCGCAGGACTCATGCGGTTGGAGTAGCGCGACCTATTGATAGGCGCCGGGCCAAGTTCCTCCACCGTTGAGAATGCTTTAGCTGATCCGTGTGCCCTCGCTCGGACGATCTTCTTGCCCATCCCAATTGCTTTAATCAAACCCTGCTGCAACACAAGGTCGCTAATGGTGTCTAAAATCTCGTAAGGGCTGCGCGCTGGTTCGAAAATGTCCCTTGCTGTTGGTTCTATCTTATAGAATACATACCTCGTGTGATGCTTTAGTTGGTCTGAGAAATTCTGCCAATCCAAATACCATTCCGCTTCCTTCGTGAGTCTGGTGGGATTCTTCTGGCACCACTCCCGATCGCCTAGCTCTTGTGTTAGATCAGAAAGTAGTTCTTGAGACGTCGTATCTAAAACTATTTCCAGCAGGTCGTAACTGTCGTGAGTGGGGAGAACGTAGCGGCCTTCTTCGGAGTCCCAAAACAACTCATCTTCCGCATATTCCCACTCCATTAAGATACCTTCGCGAATCACGGGCATCAGTACAGATATGGGAGCCGCAATCGCTTCCTCAGCGGATGTCGTGCCGCAATAGTCGCACGTGGAAACCGTTGCTTCCCGATTTATCAGCTGCTGCAGAGGATAGTCCCGAATGCACTCTTGGCAGACGTACTTTGTCATGGGGGCCGTTTATAACATCCGAATGGTGAGATTTACGACCTCGACAAGCGCAGTCAGCGGAGACGACGTTGCTCGCGATTCGCATCTCATTTTAACGAGATTTCAATTTATCACACGTAAGAACGGTCGCGGCGCCAGGCAAGGGTCTCCGATGGAACGTTCATCGAGAAGGGTAGTTAACGCTTTACGCAATCGTTAGGTCACCACGCTTTGAACTTTCTGCAAAAATGGGACCAAATTGCCCGAGGCTAATGGAACCAATAAGTTGCCGGAGTAGGAAATTATTGGTCCAAGTTACATCTGCTGCGGAGGCAACGTTCGCTGCAAAATCACTGCTGAATTGAGAGGTAACGATGATCATGTGAGTTCTTGTTCGGACTAATTGGAAAAGCCAACATCGCGAAGATTCAATAGTCGTTGAAGGATCTGCGGTTCTTCCTTGAGAGCAACCAGTGGTTCGAGATTTGACAAAACGTAATGCCAATCCAGATTTGCGGTCCCCTGTCTGATTAGAATCGCGCGGACATCCTGCCAATCCTGCGGGCGGTCCGCAAAACACTTACCGACGATCAGATCTTCAGCGGAACAGATACGTAACTCTATGCCCGAGAGATACGCCACCATCCTACTGCGCCGAATCATCTGTTCTTCAAACGGGAGCGCTGCAAGAGAAATATCGAAATCGATTCCAGAGCCGGTCCTGACAAGCAAAACTCGATGTTTTTGCGCGAAACCTTTCGCATCTGGAAATCGCGGCTCGTAAGCTCTGAGAATGGTAGAAGTGAACTGTGCTTCATCTCCAAAGCCTGTCAGGACACTAACATCGATGTCGCGGGTCAGGCGAGGCTCTCCCCAATGCTGCACAGCTAACCCGCCAATAAAGCAAAAGTCCCAACCCAGACCTTCACAAAACTTCTGAAAGTGATGAGCTTCGGTGATGAGATCAATCATTTTTGCGGAAGCTTCTGGAGCAATCGATGAAACTCGACAAGTCCAGAGGTAGTACGAGATGGAGTGTTTCGGATCGCAGCCTTAAAGGCCAAATCGAACATCGTGATCGCCTGCTCCGTGTTTGCGTTGCGGATACTTTCCACTCTCAAACGCTCGAGTTCAGGGCCTAATGTTTTCCAATTTTCGACCCAGGCTTTCAATTGATTTGTATCTGATAATTCCATCACACGACCCAAACTAGTCTACACTAAACTAATTCTACGCGCTCACCGTACGTGCGGCGCGCAGAAAAGTGGATGGTGAAGGTTTATGAAGAAGAAAACTAAACACGGTGCTGATGCTGCGGTATTCGACCCCAAGAAATTCAGGCGGTTGCCACGCGGATCCTTTTTAGCCAAAGCGGGCGAAACAGAGCCTCGAAACACAAAGGTACGAATCTCAATTCTGGTCGATCTTGATGTCTTGAATTTTTTCAAAGGGAGAGCATCACAGGCGGGAGCACTCGCTTATCAAACACAGATCAATCAGGTGCTACGAGCCGAAATGGAAGGCAAAGAATCTGTTGATGCTAACACACTCGCACAAGACGATCGATTCATACAAGCCGTGGCGAAACGCGTGAAACAACTATCGTCAAAGCAACGCAAGCGCCTGAGTTCTTTGTCACGCTAGGGTACCCTGCCTAACGCTACTAAACCAACTCCACGCGTTCACCGTACTGCGGTACGTGAACGTTCCAACCAAATCTTTCTTTTATATGTCCGGCCATTGCGTTTGCGGCTTCGGGTTCGCCGTGAGTTAGAAAGGTTTGACGTGGTACGCCATCCTTCATGCCTTCAAGCCAACGTAAAACTTCCCCCCAATCGGCGTGTGCGGAGAAGCCGCCGATTTTTGCCGTGCGACAACGCACCGGGACCCACTGGCCCAGAATTTTCACTTCAGGCTCGCCGTCAAGTATGCGGCGGCCCGTCGTGCCGGCGGCCTGGAAGCCGACAAAAACAATCGTGGCGTCTGCATCAGGCACCATGCGCAACGCGTGATGCAACACACGCCCGCCCGTCATCATGCCTGACGCGCTGACGATCACACGTGCACCCTTCGCATCGTTGAGCCGCTTAGACTCTTGTCTCGAAGACGCAGTGGTCATTGAGTGAGTTCGTAGCGGATGTCTCTGCTTTGTCAGAATGCTCGCGTAGTCCTCGTCATGTTCTTCCTTTCGATTGGCATAAGCCGCGGTGGCCGCAGCAGCCATCGGTGAATCAACCGTCACGGGAACAATCGGAATCGCCTGCTCGTCTTCCAACTCTCGAATCAAGTAAACGATCTCCTGCGTGCGTCCAACGGCAAATGCCGGAATGAGTACCGGACCCTGTCGTTGTGCGGCATCGTTGATGATTCGCGCGAGTGCGACTTTAGGATCTTCCGGATCGTGCAGGCGGTCGCCGTAAGTCGATTCGACGAGCAGGTAGTCACACGCAGGCGGCGGACTTGGATCGCGAATGATGGGCTGATCGTAATGGCCCAGGTTACCCGAAAACAGCACGCGCTGCCCATCCGCTTCCAGGAACACAAGACTGGATCCCAAAATATGTCCCGCGATCCTGAAGCTCCCTTGAATGCCCGGCGCGACCTCGATCGAATCTCCGGTGTTTGCTACCGGACGGAGCAGTTCCAACGCAGCAAACGCATCCTTCTCTGTGTAGAGCGGAAGCGCTGGAGCGTGTTTCGTCAGTTTGTGACGGTTGCGATAGTCCGCTTCTTCTTCCTGGAGACGGCCCGAGTCGGGCAACATTATTTTCAACAGATCTGCCGTGCCGCGCGAACAGTAAACCGGACCATGAAAACCATGCCGAACCAGGCGTGGCAGATAACCTGTATGGTCGATGTGTGCGTGCGTGATGAGAACAGCATCAAGCGAACGTGGATCGAATGGCGGCTCTTGCCAGTTTCGTTCGCGTAACTCCTTGAGGCCTTGGAAGAGTCCGCAGTCAACGAGGACGCGCCCCTTCTTTGTATTAACGAGGTACTTCGATCCGGTGACGGTACCAACGCCGCCCCAAAATTCAATGTTCGCCAATTAAGAAACTCCTTCCCACCGCGGTAACATTTTCGTTCTTCGATATCCAAACCACACAATGAGAGCGGGAACAAGCAGTGCCAGGTTCCTGAGAGCAGTCTTGACACCGAGTTGGCTCGCAATGATGCCGCCAAAGCAACCGCACTCGAGTGGCTCACCGTTCAAAGCGTAGACGTAGTAGATCGCGTAAGCCGCAAATCCGATCAGCAACGCAGCAGCGCACAACGCACCGAGTCGAACCGTGCGAGGCACGATCAGAAAAAGTGCCGTGACCATTTCCGCGAGGATCACAACGATAGTCGCGGGCCATGACCAGCGCTGGTAATCAAATCCCGACGTGCTCAACAGCTCACTCATGTTGTTCACAAACGCCTTGATTATCGCGAGCTTCGCGACTGCCGTGAACAGAAACAGCAGAGCCAGTCCGTAACGACTGATACGGACCAGCCAAACTACAACTCTTGATTTAGAGACCAATTCTGATCCGTGTCTATCTGTGTAAATCCGTAGCTCAAGCAGCCAGGCCAACCACTTTTTCCGCCGCGTCTTTCATCCCATCAGCGACCGTGAAGTTAAGACCTGAATCTCGAATGACGCGTTGACCTTCTTCAACGTTTGTTCCTTCCAAACGCACCACAACCGGAACTTTCACTCCGAGGTTTCTCGCCGCTTCCACGACTCCGCGCGCCACCATATCGCAACGCACGATTCCGCCGAAGATGTTAATCAAAACAGCCTTCACGTTTTCATCCGCCAGGAGAATCCGAAACGCAGCTTCGACTCTTTCCTGCGACGCGCCACCGCCGACGTCGAGAAAGTTGGCCGGCTCACCGCCGGCGAGTTTGATGATGTCCATGGTCGCCATGGCAAGGCCGGCGCCGTTAACCATACACGCGATGTTGCCGTCGAGTTTTATGTAGTTGAGATCAAATTTCGACGCTTCGATCTCGAGTGGCTCCTCTTCGTGCAGATCGCGAAGGTTGAGAAAGTCTTTGTGACGAAAAAGGGCATTGTCGTCGAAGTTGATCTTTGCATCGAGTGCAATCAGCCGGTTGTCTTTCGTCAACAGAAATGGATTGATCTCTGCGAGCGACGCGTCCATCTGTTCATAGGCTGAATAGAGAGACTGCATGAACTTTACTGCCTGGCCCACGAGCGTTGCCGGTAAGCCCAGACCAAACGCCAGCTTGCGCGCCTGGAAAGATTGAAAACCGACTGCGGGATCGATCGTCTCTTTCATGATCTTTTCTGGCGTCGTCGCTGCCACTTCTTCAATGTCCATACCGCCTGCTGAGGAAGCCATGAACACCTGCCGGCCCGTTGCACGATCGAGGACAATGCCGAGATAGAACTCTTTATCGATCGGCAAGCCCTCCTCAATGAGCAACACGCGCACTTCGCGGCCCTCGGGTCCGGTCTGATGTGTGACGAGTTTCATACCGAGCATTTGCCGGGCAATGTCTCGCGCTTCGTCAGCGCTGCGGGCCAGTTTGACACCGCCTCCTTTGCCGCGCCCGCCCGCATGAATCTGCGCTTTCACGACCACGATCTCGCTACCGAGTTCTTTCGCGGCGTGATAAGCCTCTTCAGGCGAGCGCGCCACAATGCCGCGCGGAACCGGCACACCATATTTTCTTAAGAGTTCTTTTCCCTGATACTCATGAATCTTCATGCAATGGCCTCAGACGATTTGGATCTTTGATTGGAACGCGGCGAGTGTAGCCGCGCGCTGGAGGTCACGGCAAGCGAAGCCACAAAGCGGCACAAGAAGCACAAATGAGTTTGAGCAGAGCCTAAGCCTTTGCTAATCGGTTTGTGCTTTTCGTGCCTCTTTGTGCGATAAGATTATTTCGGAGGTAGACCAACATGAACGAGGTCGTCGTAACTTCTCAAACAAACCTGCGCAATGAGGTGCGGTATGGCGCGGGAAAAACATTCATTGCTGATGAACCGATCAGTGCCGGTGGCGAAGATGCTGGGCCTGATCCATACACGCTGTTGCTCGCCGCGCTCGGCAGTTGTATTTCAATGACAGTGCATCTCTACGCGCGACGGAAACAGTGGCCGCTTGAAAGTGTTACTGTTCGCCTGCGGCAAAACCGAATCCACTCGAAAGATTGCGAGGAGTGTCTTCAAAACAAGGAAGGCTACGTTCATCGCATTGAACGCTCAGTCACTTTCACGGGACAACTCTCTGACGAACAACGCGCACGTCTTCACGAGATCGCTCACAAGTGTCCGGTTCACAAAACACTCACTTCCGAGATCGTGATCGTCGACGTGAAGGAGGGTTAACAGGCGACAATCAATCTACCAGGCTGGCGTGGTCCACGGCCATCATCGTTCCCTGCATAATGGCAATGATCGTTTGTTTCTCCCCGCTTCGCGCCTCCACTTCCGCTCCGCAGACGCTCAGCGTACGCCCAGCACGGATGACTTTCGCAATCGCGCGAAAATGCTCGCCCGCCGCAGGCTTCATGAGATTGACCTTGAACTCGACGCTCAAGACCCCAACTCCTTGAGGCATTAGACTCAGCGCCGCGTACCCGCAGGCGCTGTCCGCGACAGCCGCCACAACTCCCGCATGTAGGAAGCCATGCTGTTGAGTGAGGTGACTGCTAAAGGGCCATTCGATGACAACATGCCCCGGCCTGATCGAGACGAGGCGGGCCCCAACAGTTCTCATGAACGCCTGCCGATCGAAGCTCGATTGAATGCGCGCGGTGACTTCAGGGTTTGCAGTGTGGTCCATAGACTTTCACCGGGTAGGAGGCGGAGTCACCTCCGCCGTCCTCCCACACCACCGTACGTACGGTTCCGGATACGGCGGTTCACAAAGCAAGCTGGAAGCGTCGGCGATGTTCCAGCAGTGACAAAAGACCACAACGATCAAAGTAAGATTTAGGAAAAGCAGCATTCATGTGCGCGGCCCCAGCATTCCACCACGGGCCACGTCCATTCATAGCTGACTTCAAGGCTTGCGCTTGCGCCAGCCCTCGTTGCATCAACTTCATCGTGCGCGTTAAAGGTCGCTTCCATTTGCGCCAGATAAGGCCACGTAGCTTCCGTCTTATCCAGCTATCCAGTTCCTCGAAGATTCCTTTCACCTCTGCCAGCCGGAAGTAGTTCAGCCAACCGCGCAGTAGTGGTGTTAGTTCTTCCTCGATTAACTTGTGCAGGTTACGTCCTCTCCCACGGCGAAAGATTTCCCGCAGCTTCTCTTTTAGTCGTTGCACTGAGGCGGGCGCAACTTTCAGCCGTGCCTCACGCTGTGACGTGAACGAGTAGCCCAGGAATTTTCGTCCCCACGGGCGAGCTACCGCGCTCTTCTCCGCGTTCACCTTGAGCCGCAATTGTCGTTCAAGGAAGGTCGTTAACGACTTTAGCACTCGCTCTCCCGCACTCCGTGATTGCACATAGACATTACAATCATCGGCATAACGGCAGAACTTGTGACCCCGTCGCTCCAACTCCTTGTCCAACTCGTCGAGCAGAATGTTCGACAGCAGTGGCGAGAGTGGTCCCCCCTGTGGCGTTCCTTCTCGTCGCGCTGTGGTCAGTCCATTCGACATCATGCCAGCTTGCAGATAGCGGCGAATTAGTCCCAGTGCTCGCTTATCTTTGATTCGCCGCGCCAGCCGCGACATCAAGATGTCGTGGTTCACGCGGTCGAAGAACTTCTCCAAGTCGATGTCTACTACCCAACGCCGCCCTTCGCGCACATACTGCCGTGCCTTTAGCACCGCCTGATGCGCGCTTCGTTGCGGCCGAAAGCCGTAGCTCGATTCAGAAAAGTGTGATTCAAAGAGTGGGCCTATCACTTGATGTAACGCCTGCTGTATTAGTCGGTTGACTACCGTCGGAATGCCCAGCATTCTCATTCCCTTGCCGCCCGGCTTTGGTATCTCTACCTTTAACACCGGCTGCGGTCGATAGCTTCCCGCCAACAGTTCTTCCTTGATGCTCAGCCAGTGCTCCCGCAAATAGCTGCGCAGTTGCACTACCGTCATGTTGTCCACTCCGGCAGCACCGCTGTTGCGCTCTACCTGTTTAAGCGCCAGCCACATGTTCTTTCGTTCGACCACTGCCTCTAACAACTGCTCTGCTGCTTCCGCTCCAGAGTTTTCTCTTGTTGCCGTGCCGCTTGACGCACCCAAGCCTTCTTCTCGCCAATTCCGTTGGCTACCCTCCGGGTGGGAGTCGAGTATTTCAACTCTACTGTCTGCGTCTCTGCTACTCATCGAAACTTGAGTCTCTGGCTCGTTACTTCATGTTCGGGCCTTCGGTTCGGTCGAATGAACCTACTATGCCCTCGGCTGACTTCTGCCAACTCTTCCCCTCACCTTTCGATGATGGTAGTACGTGACAAGCTGACAGATCTCCCCGGGTAATGCGCTCTCACCTTCACGCTTAGGCCCGCCGCATATACGCACAAGCTTTCCGTACAGGTATCGGACTTTGAAGATATTGGCCTTCTCATCCAGCTTGCACGCCTCTTATGCGATTTCTGTTCGTCGAGCCAGCGCTTTGCCTGCGGCTTCCTTCAGATTCCACCTCGCGATGGACACCCTTGCCGTCCAGCTAACGATTCCCCCTGTCGGGTTCGTAGGAGACTTTCACTCCAAGTAAGAGCGCCCTGCCGGGCGCAACAAAGCAAAAACGGCTGCCAGAGTTGGCAGCCGTAATGGTTGATAGAAATGGTCGGGACGGCGAGATTCGAACTCGCGACCTCACGCACCCCAAGCGTGCGCGCTACCAGGCTGCGCCACGTCCCGTGTCCCTGACTTAGTATCCTGCCAAAGAACAAAAGTCAAACTACGCCACAACACATTTTCATGCCTTATGTGCCTTTTTGTGGCTCACTTCGCGCGGCCCTTGGTTTCCTGCTCGAGTAAAGAGAGCAGTTCGCGGAGCTCGGATGCCAGTTGCTTCAATCCTTGTCGCTCTTCAGCAGTACGCGGTGCAACTGTGCGCGCATAATTAGCC
This sequence comes from uncultured Acidobacteriota bacterium, assembly GCA_963826255.1. Classification (GTDB taxonomy): domain Bacteria; phylum Acidobacteriota; class Blastocatellia; order Pyrinomonadales; family Pyrinomonadaceae; genus PSRF01. The sequence goes on along the minus strand of CAWGWK010000001.1, from coordinate 1,892,833 downwards.
GGCTGAGAAATACCATTTGTAGGTTCAGCGACCGCGCTTTCAGCCTGCCCACCTTCCTCACCAACGACTTTCAACTTTCCACCGCGAAGCTCGTTTGTCAATCGTTTCTTCGCGCCCGCGATCGTGTACTGATCTTCGTAAAGCAGCTCTTTGATCCGTAACGCCATCTCCACATCTCGTTTGCGGTAGACACGTTGTCCAGCACGATTCTTTTGCGGCGCCAGCATTGGAAACTCAGATTCCCAGTAGCGCAACACATGAGCTTGCACACCCGCGAGCTCGCAAACTTCTCCGATTTTGAAAAATAGTTTTTCGGGTATGGCTACAGCAGGACGACTCATTCACTCAAGCCTCTAACTGAATTTCGGTTGGCTCTATGTCGGGCGTTGCAATTGGGAAAGTCTCTTGGCGAGTTCGCCAACATCGTGCGACCGCGACATGTTACCCGCGTGAGTTTGACGTGTCAACACTTACACTTAGCGGGTCTGACTTAAAACTTTTTCTTAAAAGTATCTCCTGAAGGTCAGGCGCACTCATACCGATTCGTCGTAATCCGTGAATACCTGCTATAATCCGCCGTCCCACGCACAATGCCGGAAGGAAACGAGTTGAAATAGTGACAACCTCGCCAACGGTTCTACGCCTGGCCTCACGGCTCAACGAAGTCGGTTTTTCCGATATCGTAAAGCTTCGCAATCGCATAATGGAGTTGCGCGATCAAGGTGCGACGGTTTACCAGTTTGAAGGTGGTGAACCTTTCATGCCGACTCCTGAATCCGTCAAGGAAGCAGCGAAACGAGCGTTCGACGACAACCACACTCGTTACGCGCCCTCCTCGGGCATACCTGAACTCCGCGAAGCTATCGCGGAAAAGCTACGCACCAGAAACAACATTCCGGCGCAGTTAAAAGACGTGATCGTAGTCAACGGCGGAATGCAGGGTCTGTTTGGCGCATTTCAGTCGGTGGTGAATCCGAACGATGAAGTGCTTCTCTTCTCGCCTTACTGGACACCGATCAAAGATCTCGTGGCTCATTGTCAGGGACGCAGTGTCTTCGTGCCGACAAAAGAAGCTCGTGAATCCGGTTTTCAGAAAACACTTGCGCGCTATACAACCGAGCGAACACGCGCAATCTATTACAACACTCCACAGAACCCGAGCGGTGTGGTATTCACACCCGAAGAAGCGAAAGCAGTCGCGGAGTTCGCGCAGGAGCGCGACCTTGTTGTGATAGCCGATGAAGCATACGAAGATCTGGTTTACGACGGTGAACATTTCTCAATCGCTTCGTTCGATGGAATGATTGAACGCACCATCAGCTGCTTCACGTTTTCTAAATCGTATGCGATGACCGGATGGCGACTCGGTTACGCGGTCGCAACCGAACCGTGGATGACTGGTCTCCGGAAAGCAACTCTGTATTCCTCGAATGGTGTTTCGACGCCGACGCAGTGGGCCGGAGTCGCAGCGATGCATATCGATACCGCAATACTTGCAGGGATCGGAGATCAATATCGTTTGCGTCGCGATCTGTTGTTGTCAGGTTTGAATGACATCGGTCTTCCCTGCAAACCTCCGGCAGGCGCGTTCTATGCCTTCCCCGACGTCACTCGCATCAGTACTGACAGTCGGGAAGCAGCGGACATATTGCTGAATCGCGCGCAGGTGGCAACTGTTCCAGGAACAGTTTTTGGAGCAGAAGGCGAAGGTCACTTGCGTTTCTCTTTCTCGACTTCGATCGAAACCATAGAAGCAGGGCTGGATTCGCTTCGTCGTAATCTTTAAGGATGAAAGACGAGCAGGAAAAACCTCGCAGCTCGCCCCGTAGCGAATTTGATTTCATAAACTCACTTCGACAACGCGTCGCGTCAATCACCAATAAATCTCTCGTCGCAGGCATCGGAGACGATGCCGCAGTCGTTCATAACACCGCCGGTAAAGAAACAGTCATCACTGCGGATCTGCTCGTTGAAGACATAGACTTTCGTCGCACAACCACACCGCCGTACCTCCTGGGCCATAAGGCACTCGCGGTTTCTCTTTCAGACATCGCTGCGATGGGCGCGCGGCCGCTCTGGTCGTTAGTTTCGATTGGTGTGCCGGATGACATCTGGCAAACCGATTTTGTCGAACGGCTCTACGATGGACTACTGAATCTGGCGAACCGCTACGGCGTTCAGTTAATCGGCGGCGATACGTCACGCACTACCGAGAATATTGTTATCGACTCGATCGTCACCGGTGAATGCGCAGCCGGAAACTCGATCATGCGAGCGGGCGCCGGTGCCGGGGATCAGATCTTTGTTACGGGTTCACTGGGCGCGGCCGCGGCTGGTCTACGTCTAATCGAGCGCGGCGCTCATCTGGCTGAGCAAAATGTCGCCGATGAGGATTCGCAAAAACTCGATCACGTCCTGCTGCGACAGCTTAGACCTGAGCCGCGAGTTGGTTGGGGAATGGTGCTGGGCGAGGAACGCCTTGCCACATCGATGATCGATCTGAGTGATGGTCTTTCTTCTGATCTGAATCGTCTGTGTGATGCGAGCCGCGTGGGTGCATTGATCGACTCGGCATTATTACCGATCGATGATCGGGTGCAGGAGTTGTGTGGGCGGCGCGCTTTGGATCCGCTCCAGCTTGCGCTTCATGGCGGTGAGGATTTCGAGTTGCTCTTCACAGTAAAGCCGGAAAACGCTGCTCGTCTGCCGCGCAAAGTTGATGGAGTCGAGATCAAACGTATCGGCACCATTCAGAGTGCATCAGAGGGCGTAAAGGTTTCCGAGGGTTCGCGGACCTGGGAACTCAAACCCGGTGGTTGGAAGCATTTCTAGTACATAGATTACACAGATTACACAGAATCTGTGTAATCTTTGAATGGGCAAGTAACCATGCTTAGATTTCGCAACACTCTAACCGGCCGCGTTGAAGAATTTCGCCCCATGAAGGAAGGCGAGGTCGGCTTCTATTACTGCGGTCCAACTGTTTGGAACTATGGTCACATCGGCAACTTTCGCAGCGCTGTGGCCGCTGACATTCTCCGTCGTTATCTGAAGTTCAAAGGATTCAAAGTCACCCACGTGATGAATATCACGGACGTGGAAGACCGGATCATTGCGGAGTCGCAAAAAGCCGGGCTGAGTATCGACGACTACACAGCCAAGTACATCGACGCGCTCTGGGAAGACTTCGACGCGCTCGGCTGCGAACGTCCCGAGATCGTTCCGCGGGCTACTCGCCACATCCCGGAGATGGTGACACTGATTGAAAAACTACTAGCCACCAGCCACGCGTATCGATCCGAAGACTCAATCTACTATCGCATCGCTTCATTTCCGGAATACGGAAAATTATCGAAGATCAACTTCGCCGGAAACATCGCCGGCGCAAGTGAACGAGTGGACACCGACAAGTACGAAAAGGAAGACGCGCGCGACTTCGCCCTGTGGAAGGAACCGGCAGCGGAAACGGAACCTGCATGGGACACGACGATTGGCCGCGGCCGTCCGGGCTGGCACATTGAGTGTTCGGCGATGTCGATGAAGTATTTAGGCGAGACGTTTGACATTCACGCCGGCGGAATCGATCTGGTGTTCCCGCACCACGAAAACGAGATCGCGCAGAGTGAGGGCGCAACCGGGAAAGAGTTTGTCCGTTACTGGATCCACTTCGAACATCTGAAGGTCGACGGCGAAACGATGTCGAAGTCCAAAGGTAACTACTACACGTTTCGCGACATCACGGCCAAGGGGTTCTCACCTGCTGCCATCCGTTACTTTCTGATCAGCGTTCCTTTCAACAAGCAGTTGAACTTCACTTTTGACGCGCTTGCCGGAGCCGAGAAAACGGTCGCAAGCCTCCGCGACTTTCGCGCGCGTTTGAGCGAGGCAAAGACTGAATCCGGTAAGAACGAGAAGCTCTCTGAAACTGCTGCGCGGATGTTGCAAGAGTTCGAAGCAGGGATGGACGACGATTTCAACACCTCGATCGCGCTCGCTGTTGTTCACAACTTCTCACGCGAAGTAAACACCGCGCTGGCTCGCAAGCAGGTGCGAGCGGAGGACCAGCGCGAGTTGCTGGCCGCGATCGATCGTATCGACACGGTGTTGAATATTTTTGGCGAGCAACAACGCGAGATGCTCGATAGTGAGATTCAGTCGTTGATCGACGAACGCCAGGAGGCTCGTCATCGCCGTGACTTCGCACGCGCCGATCAAATCCGTGACGACCTCGCCAACCGCGGCATCATCCTTGAAGACACGAAAGACGGCGTCCGCTGGAAACGCAAGTAGCGCCACAAAGAAGAACAAAAAAGCACAGCCACAAAAAGGCACAAAAGGCACATGAAAGTGGGGACTGAGTTCACTGCTTCAATGTGCTTTTTGTGCTGTGGGCAAAACAAAAGAGCGTCACCGGCCGCACGTCGGTGACGCCCTGAACGGGTGCTGACTGGCACTCCCTAGATAGCTAGTTTCGTTTGATTTTCCGGCGTACGTAACCGCCGAATCCTAACAACGCACTGCCTAATAGCAGGATCGAAGATGGTTCCGGGATTGGTTCACCCGGCACGCCAACGTCGCTTCCCGCTCCGGTGTTTACGTTCTGGAATCTGACGAAGATCGCATTGCAGATCTGCTCTTCCGTAAATCCCGTGAACGCCGTTCCTGAAACTGTGAAGGATGCGCTTTCGCCTGGTGTTAATCCGTCATTCACGGATCCACCACTGAAATTGCCGGAATTACCGGTTATGAACCCGAAGTCGAGCACCGCACTGTTGAAGCCGTGCGGTACGTTTCCCAGGTCTGCATCCGAAAAAGTGAAATTTGCCGAAAGACTCGGCGCCTGATTACCGGTGAAACCATTCAATCCTGAAGGACTAGCATTGCCAAGCGGTGGCAAGTCAAAGCCGATACCAGTGATTGTGGAAGTGGATCCGGGTTGCGTGATGGCCGAGGTATTCGTAATGGTAAAGGTGAACGTATTAGTTTGCGAGTTGAATTCACAGACCACTGTAGCAGTAGAGAACTGACCTGTGTCTACACCCGTAACTGTGATGGTATCCGCCCGCACGGTGACGCTCGCGAATACCAAGAGCGCGGCTATTGAAAAGATTAATTTGCCAAATCGAGACATGCAACTCCTCCTTGTGCTGGTGCTCTTAAGATACACCCGCCCCCTCATCTGCACTCCGGCACGATGGTACAGTGGGGGAGAAATTGCGGGGCAATGCAATTCTCACTCTAGCGTGTGTGCGCAGGATAATAAGAGCGTGTGGCGTTGCGGTCAATGACTGTTTTACGGCCGTGACAAAATCTCCACAATCACAGCACCCGTAAGCCAAAAACCGGCAAGTCCTGTACGTTTCCGCACAAACTAGCTACTCAGAATGGCCGTAACGGGGTCATGAGGCCCTTGCGGATGGGCGATTACGGACCGCAGTTTCTCAACTTGGGCCTCAGTCGGATTGAGGAAGCGCATACCAAAACCCAGGGGTGGAGTCGTGTGGGCCACCTCACCGGCTAAATCCAGCCAATCGCCGCCAGGCAATTGGAGTTTGAAATGCACGATTTCCCCCGGTGCGGCTTCGCCGAGAGTGTCAACGTAACAACCGCCCTCGGACAGGTCAGTGACGCGGGCCGTGTAGTTTCCGCTCTTACCGTCCCAAACGGCATCGAGACAAACCTCTAATCTTTCTTCTCTTCTGCGGTCGCTCATGAGTGCACTAGCCGGGTTAAGGAAACAGTTAGCCGTGAAGACCTGAGGTGAGACAGTCGTCGGGACAACTGCCTCAGAACAGCGACTCTGTGGACGTTATCTCGTCGGTCCGCACGGTGGACGCGTTGACATGCCGGAGTTGATTCTAACGCGCAAGACCAAAAAACGGAATGAGAATTTCCAGAGTCTGGCATGTTTCTTGTTATGATGCCGGAAATGTCTACAACTTCCCGTCAACCCCAAACAGAAGTCTCTCCGGTCACTAAAATTAGAAAGCACTTCCCCGCTCTCGAGCGCATACACAACGGTTATCCAGTGGCTTATTTCGATGGGCCTGGTGGGACGCAGGTGCCGCGTTACGTCGTGGAACGGATGAGCGACTACCTCTATCACCATAATGCAAATACTCATTGGGCTTATCCCACGAGCGCGGAGACGGATGCAGCGATCGAGCAGGCGCGTGAGGTTTGCGCGGATTTCCTGAACGCCTCCCCGGCGGAGATTGTCTTTGGCGCGAACATGACGACGCTGACCTTTCACCTCTCGCGCGCCATCGCACTGAACTTTTCGGCGACCGATGAGATTGTGGTCACTGAGTTGGATCATCATGCCAACATCGATCCCTGGCAGCGTCTCGCGCTCGAACGCGGCGTAACGATTCGCACGGTTAGAATGGATACTGAAACCGGTCAGCTTAACTGGGACGATCTGGAACGTTTCATCGGTCTGAAAACCAGAGTGCTGGCGATTGGTGCTGCTTCAAACGCGCTGGGAACAATCAACGATCTCGCCAGAGCTATCGAGCTGGCTCACCACGCCGGTGCCCTCGTGTTTGTTGACGGCGTGCACTATGCGCCACACGCACTGATTGACGTCAAGCACCTCGATTGTGACTTTCTCGGGATGTCAGCGTACAAGTTTTATGGACCACATGTGGGAGTGCTCTTTGCAAAGAGCGCGTTGCTCGAGGAGATCAACTTTCCGAAGCTTGTGCCGGCGCCTGATTACACGCCCGAGAACGCCGAAACAGGCACTCAGAACCAGGAAGGCATGGTGGGCACAGCCGCGGCCGTCGATTTTCTGGCGTCGCTCGGTGGGGAGTCGAATCGACGCGAAAGTCTGCGCAGTTTCTTCTACGAAATGCATTTGCGTAGCGCTCGGATCTTCGATCGTTTGTGGCGCGGGTTGAGTGCGATACCGCGCGTCAGACTCTATGGTCCACCACCTGGTTCGCCGCGCACGCCGACTCTCGCTTTCACCATTGCGGGTTGCACTTCAACTGAGGCCGCGCGGTATCTCGCCACGAAAGGCCTCTTCTTATCACACGGAGATTTCTACGCCGCCACAGTTATCAAACGGCTCGGCCTCGAGCCGGAAGGATTAATACGCGCCGGATGCGCGTGCTACACAACTGAAACAGAGATCGATCGTTTAATCGAGGGCGTTAATGAAATCAGCGAGCAGTCCGTAGGCGGTGCTTTGCAGGTTGGGCCGGTGAGAGACGATAGTTAATCCGGGAATCGTATCGAGCTCGAAGTGAATGGCGAGCGAGGTTCCACGCACGTTGCTAAGCGGATCGCCGGCGGCGATCTGTTCGGGTCGGACGGAGGCTGTGATCGAGCCGTCAGCATTTACGGTGACGCGTGAGAGTAACTTATACGGTTTTCCTTCGGCTCGCGCTGCTTGCAGTGTCGCTGAATCCAGTGCTCGTATCCCTTCGCGTCGCACCGCACCCGGCAGTAAGGGCGCGTCAAGAATGACGCGGGAGATTGCGCAAACCTTCATGATCGAGTCCCAACCATCCACGTCGTGACTCGGCTCAGTTTCAGCAACACCCAACTCTTGAGCGATCTTGACGCCTTCATTAAAACTCCTGCCGGCCTCCATCGTTTCGATAATCACGTTCGTTGTTGAATTGAACGCGCCGCTAAAAGCACGCACCTTAACAGCCGGGAGCGTCTCGCGAAACAGTGAGAACACAGGCGCACTGTCGAGCACAGTCGCCTCGAAAAAAAACCGCTTGCCTTTAGCGAGAGCGATTCGGTTGAGCTCATCGTATGCGTAAACGATGGGCGCCTTGTTTGCGGTGATGGTATGCGCTCCTGCTTGCAGTGACTTACGAAGATACTCGATCGCAGGTTGACCAGTTTCGGGGTTGAGTGATGTCGTTTCAAACACAACATCAGGTTTCGCCATCGCCAACCACTCATCAATGCTTTGCACACTCGCTGTGTCATCAGTACCGCTAAGCAACTTCGTCACATCGATCGCGTCATCACTCGCGCGCCAACCCATCCGCCGCGTCGCAACGCCCGCGATTTGCCATTCGATCTCGTACCTATCACGGAGCTCGGTTGATTTGGAGATGAATAGTTTTGCGAGTGCGCGTCCGACATTGCCAAAACCGATGAAGCCGATTCGATATTTTTTCATGTATATTTAGACAGGATTTACAAGATTTTTCAGGGTGACGGGATGAGACAATATCACGATCTGTTGAGATCGATCTTAAAGAACGGCACCGAGCACCGCGACCGGACTGGTGTCGGCACGATTTCACACTTCGGGTTTCAAACACGATTCGATCTGCGCCAGGGATTTCCTATTGTCACTACGAAGCGTGTTCCGTTTCGCTGGGTCGCGGAAGAGTTGTTCTGGTTCTTGTCTGGCGATACCAGCGAAACAAACCTGCGCGCGAGAGGTGTCGATATCTGGGCCGAGTGGGCTGATGAAGCTCATACGGAAAAGTTTGGACGAACTGCTGGCGATCTTGGTCCAGTCTACGGATATCTCTGGCGGTCGTTTGGTGGAAATTATCCGCAGAAGAATGGCGTCGATCAGATCGCCAAGCTCCTGGAACTGATCCGCACCAACCCTGATTCGCGAAGATTGATCGTAACCGGCTGGGATCCACGCCAAGCCGACAAGGTCGATCTGCCGCCCTGTCATACTCTATTTCAGTTCAAGGTCGAGAACGGACGCATTCTTCACTGCCAGCTCTATCAACGCTCCGCCGATGCGTTTCTCGGCGTGCCCTTCAACATCAGTTCCTACGCGCTGCTCACACATATGATCGCGCACGTCACGGAATTAGAGGTGGGCGATTTCGTCTACACGTTAGGCGATTACCACATCTACAAGAACCATCTCGATCAGGTGGAGCAACTACTCTCCCGCGAGCCTTTGCCGCTGCCGGAATTGAAGATCAACGATCCGGAAAATAAATTGCGCGGTCTCGAAGGCTTGCTCGCAGTCACTTACGAACACCTCAACCTGATCGGCTACAAGTCACACGGCAAGATCGCAGCGCCCGTCGCAGTGTAGTTTCATCATTCGTAAGAAAAATTTTACTGTGTGCGTTCGTGTGTTGTGAGATAGTGTACTCATGATCATCGGCATCGCAGCGGTCGATCGAAAAAATGCAATCGGAAAAGGCGGCAAGCTTCCGTGGCACTATTCCGCTGACATGAAGTTTTTTCGTGAGACGACTACTGGACACGCAGTGGTGATGGGTCGTAAGACGTGGCTCACGATTGGTAAGCCACTCAAGGATCGATTGAACATTGTCCTCAGCCGCGACTCAAACATCGAACCGCACGACTCGCTGCTCGTGTTGACTGATGTTGAGTCTGTCATTTCATTCAACAACTCACTGACAACGGATCTGTTTGTGATCGGAGGCGCGCAGATCTATCAGGCGTTCCTGCCGCACATCGAGAAGTGGATCATCACGGAAGTGCCGTTGACGGTTAGCGGCGCGGACGCGTTCATGCCCGAAGGTTATCTGGAAGGATTTAAGGAAGTGGATTCAAAGTCGCTCGGCAACGACCTCGTGGTGAAGTTTTATCAGCGGCCACAAAAAGGCACAAAAAGCACAAACGATTAGAAGAGTTCTTCTAGTGCCTCATCAACAGAACGCACGCCAACAATACGGACGCCTAATAATCGCTCCAGCCCCGAAACATTCGAAGCGGGCATCACGATCTTTTTGAACCCCAGCGCCTGTGCCTCGCGTGCGCGTACAGACGCCTGCATCGCTCCACGCACTTCGCCAGTCAACCCGACTTCTCCAAACACAGCAGTGTGTGGATCGATGGTCATATTTTTGAAACTGGAAACGATCGCCGTAACAACGCCGAGATCAACCGCCGGCTCATCAACCTCGAGACCACCCGCGATATTTACAAAGACGTCGTCGCCCGTGAGTTGCAGACTCGAACGTTTCTCGAGCATCGCTATCAACAACGCAACTCGACTCTGGTCCAGGCCCTGCGTCATCCTGCGACCGGTTCCGTATCTGGTTCCTGAAACAAGTGCCTGGATCTCGACGAGCAGTGGTCGCGTGCCTTCCATGCAAGCGGTGACGATCGAACCGGCTACGTTCTGCGGTCGTTCCTGTAAAAACATTTGCGACGGATTAGCCACCGGCATCAATCCCGCGCCCGTCATCTCAAACACACCAACTTCATTCGCCGCGCCAAAACGATTCTTCACGGCACGCACGATGCGATGGTTGTGATGGCGCTCGCCTTCGAAGTAGAGCACCGTATCGACGATATGTTCGAGGATCTTCGGGCCTGCAATCGAGCCTTCCTTCGTGATGTGTCCGATCAAGAAGATCGGAATGCCGCGATTCTTCGCCAGTAAAAGAAACTGATGCGCGACTTCCCTTACCTGTGAAACTGATCCGGGCGCTGATTCAATCACGCTCGAGAAAACAGTTTGGATCGAGTTGACGATGATCGCGCCGGGCTTAAGCCGTTCGATTTCGTTGATGATGTTTTCGAGATTGGTTTCAGGCAGGAGAAAGACATTTTTAGCTTCGACTGCGAGTCGCTCGCCGCGTAACTTTATCTGTCGCTCCGACTCTTCGCCCGAGACGTAAAGCACGAGAGAGCCCGCGGCGCTGAGCTTGTCCGCGACCTGGAGCAGCAGCGTGCTTTTGCCGATACCCGGATCGCCGCCGATTAAAACGAGGGTGCCGGGTACGATGCCACCACCGAGGACGCGATCGAATTCAGTGACACCGGAGGTAACGCGAACGTCGTCCTGTGGCTCAATTTCCGTGAAGGCAGCCGCGGTGACGTCGCGGAGTTGAAATCCGTTTCGGCCACTCGGCTTGCGAGTTTTTTCTTCAACGAGGGAGTTCCACTCGCCACATTCAGGACACTTGCCCAGCCACTTGCCGGACTTGTGCCCACAGCTTTGACAGACGAAGAGTGTTTCTTTTTTCAATCGTTAACGCCAGGTTCTAAACAGAATTTCTCGCGCAAAGGCGCAAAGGCGCAAAGTTAAATCAGTGTACTACAACAACTCTTTAACGTTCTCAGTCGGACGGCCGAGCACCGCACGATCGCCTCGCTCCACGATCGGACGCTGAAGCAGATCAGGGTGTTCGATCATCAAGTCAATCAACTCGGTGTCGCTGAACTCGTCTTTCGCCAGTCCCAGCTCTTTGTAAACCGGCTCACTCTTACGCAAGAGATCTCGAGGCTTCAGTTTCATCTTGCGGATCAGTTCGGTGAGTTTCTTTCGACTCAGCGGCTCGACGTAATAGTTCACCTTTTCAAACGGAATGCCGCTCTCACGGAGCAGCTTGTCCATCTCGCGACACTTCGTTCAAGTAGGTTTTTCGTAAACTGTAATCGTATCCGGCATGTTTCTTATGGGAAGATCCCCCTCACACTCGTTGCTTCCACTACGCGACCAACCGCGAGTATGTAAGCTCCGGTCCGCAGGTCAGTGTTATAACGCTCGGCAGTCTCGTACACTGAATCGAAAGCTGTTTGCATGGTTTGCTCGAGAGTGTCATTGATCTTGCGTTCCGACCAGAAGAACGAATACTGATCCTGCACCCATTCATAGTAACTCACCGTGACTCCGCCCGCGTTTGCCAGAATATCAGGAATCAGGCACACACCTTCATCCTCCAACACGCGATCGGCGCCGGGCGTCGTTGGACCATTCGCCAACTCGGCAATGATCTTCGCTTTAACCTTTCCAACATTCTTGAGCGTGATGAAGTTCTCGAGTGCGGAGGGTAAGAGGATGTCGCAATCAATTCCAACCATATCCTCAGGCGACATCTCTTTGCAGCCGCGCAGTCCGGCCAGCGACCCTGTTTCGGCTTTGTGTTTCAAGGCCTCCACGATGTCTACACCACTATCTAAACAAACTCCCGCTTTCGAGTCGCATGCCGCCACGACTTTCGCGCCGTCTTCCGCTACCAGCCGCGCGATATTCGCGCCCGCGTTTCCAAAGCCGTGAACCGCCACACGCGCGCCTTTCAAACTCGTCCCTTTGATGCGGCAAGCTTCACGCAACGCATAGAGACAACCACGCGCTGTCGCTTCGGCGCGTCCCTGTGAACCGCCGAGAGAGATCGGTTTGCCCGTCACGACGCCGAGTTCCGTATGGCCACGCACCATTGAGATCGTGTCCATGATCCAGGCCATCGTCTGCTCGTCGGTATAAACATCGGGTGCCGGAATGTCACGATCCGGACCAATGATGGGCGCGATCTCAAAAGCGTAGCGCCGCGTGAGACGTTCGAGCTCATTGCGCGACATACTCTTCGGATCGCAAATCACGCCACCCTTGCCACCGCCGTAAGGTATGCCGACGGTCGCGCACTTCCAGGTCATCCACGAAGCAAGCGCTTTCACTTCGTCAAGCGTAACGTTCGGGTGATAGCGAATGCCGCCCTTTGCTGGACCACGCGCGATGTTGTGCTGCACGCGATAACCTTCAAACACCTGAACGTCGCCGCCATCCATCTTCACCGGTATCGAAACAATGAGTTGCCGCTTGGCATTCTCCAGTACGTGCCGCATCGAGGCGTCAAGCTCGAGGTAATCGGCTGCTCGATTGAACTGCTGCTTAGCGATCTCGAACGGATTGAGTTCTTCCTTAAAAGCTTTTTGGGTCGCCATGCAATCGCTCCTGGAAAGAGTGGGACTCGGAGAGCGGCAGTATCGTAAGTGGTGAACGAAGATGTTTCAAGCGAAACTGGAACCGGTTCACGTTAACCGGTGTCTAACTTGCCGAGTAAGCTCCCGCGACCCGAGTGGCACCGGCAACTAGCGGAGGAACTCGATGTTTAATAACCTGATTGAATCCACTTCGCACGCTCATGAATTCAAGCGGCGCGGATCGTTCCTGCTGTTTACGACAGCCACTTATCTAGTGCTGTTTGTCGTCACCGGCGTAGTCAGTATTTATGCTTATGATGCACACCTTGAAGCGCAGAACACTGAGCTAGAGATTCTCACGTTTGTGCCACAGCCTGACCCCGCACCGCCGGTCACACCTGATCCGGTTCGCACTACGCCGACCTCTGGCAGAGCTCCCACTCAACCAACGCGTACGGACATGATCTCAAGCATTTCAGACCCCACGCGTGTTCCACCCACACCGGGCATAAAGGCCTCAGACGTTCCGGCGTGGAAGCCGGGCGCTGCGATCTCATCGATTAACTATAATCCGCCGGCGCCGCCGGGAAGCGTTCACGGAGTTCGAGGAGGAACAGGCAACACACCGGTGGTCAATATCCCTGACGTTCCACCGCCCGCACCTGATCCGCCGCCCGTTGTTCCAAAGATTCTTAAAGTCTCGCGTGGCGTATTGGAGGGCAAGGCTGTGTCGTTGCCAAAACCGAATTACCCTGCGTTAGCCAGGCCGATAAGACTTCAGGGAACCGTAATTGTGCAGGTACTTATTGATGAAACCGGAAAAGTCATTTCAGCCAAGGCGGTTTCCGGTCACCCAATTTTCATTCCTGAGGCCCAGAAAGCAGCGATGCAAGCACGATTCCAGCCGACAACGCTCAGCGGTCAGCCGGTCAAAGTTTCAGGAATGATCACTTACAACTTCGTAACGCAATAGTTCCTGCCAAGCAAAGAGGTACGGGAGTAGCCACTTCCGTACCTCTCCCGCCACAAAAATTAGCCACAAAAAGCCACATAAGGCACATATCAGGAAAGGTATTAATTAAGCTCTATTTCTGTTCTGTGCTTTTTGTGCCTTTTTGTGGCTAATCTTGGTGGCTAGATCGCTCTGGCCCAGCGATCGATTTCGTCCATCGCGGCTTCATAGATCTGCTCCTGTGGCAGACCGAATTTTTTCGGGGCTTTGAAGGAGTGGTCGCCGCCTTCGATGGCAAAGATCTTCGCGGCGGGACGCAGATCTTTGATGAACGGATGAATCTCTTCCGGGGTGCCGAGCGCATCGCGCGTGCCCTGGACAAACAACATCGGCCGCTGCACATGTTCGAGATGTTCCACTCGAAGCTTTGTCGATTGACCCGGCGGGTGAAGTGGATAACCGAGAAACACTAAACCTGCGACCGCGCTATCCGCTTCACTCGCGACGACCTGCGACGCAATCCGCCCACCCATCGACTTCCCGCCGACAACCAGGCGATTGTTCTTCAGTAACTTGTGCTTGAGCGCCACATCAATAACCGCACGAAAGCAGGCTTCCAACTTCGGTTTCTGATCGGGCACAGAGCGCTCTTGCTCCATGTAGATAAAGTTGAAAGTCATGACATCAAGACCACGCGCTGCGAGTCCCTTTGCAAACATGCGCATAAACCCACTCATCTGGTTCGCGCCGGCGCCATGGCCCAACAGGACCGTTAAGCCGGCACGGATCTTTTTCACAGCGGAATAAAGCAGCGCAGTCACTGCCTCTTTATCGTTGACCTCAACGGTAAGCTTCTCGGTTTCGTCTGGCATTATTTTAGTTGACTAGACTTCTTTTGCGAGCATGGCCAGGGCGTCCTGCATCTCATTCTTGAACCTGTTCGCCACGCCTGTCTGCACACTCGGAGAGCTCTTGGAGAAGTAAGCCAAATTGCCGTCGGGCTTCCTGCGTCCGCGTTCTGCGTAGATGGCGCAAATCAGTTGTTTATCGTAGTCGGGATCACTCTGCTTGCAACTTAAAGAGGCGCACGCGCGATGCACGATCGGCGTTGCGCCACCGTGCTGCACGGCAGTGGACCAAACCACGTCCTGCAACGCGTGGCTCCGTGTATTCACGTCTAGATTATCATCACTGAGTATCTTTGCAGCTAGCAGGTCGTAATGCGTTTTCTTGATGTACGCGTGCTGCGCTTTTTGAAAAGCATCAGGTTGTGCCGCGGCGATTCGTTTCCAGACTGCCGTGAACTGCGCTGTACCGGCAACGAGGTTCGCGAAGTCCTGAAGCCAGGGGAATCCCGGCTGCGTTACAAAACGTGTCGGGACGCCCATCTTTGAGGCCATCTGATAGGACCCGTAGGAAACACCGCCGAAATCTCCGGCTCCTGTCGAGACTGTTCCCGGTCCTTTACCCCCTGTTTCATATTTTGCGGACAACGCTCCCAGTGCATCCGCTAACGCTTGTCCTAATGCACCGGCTGCCGCAGATGCGCTGGCTGCAACAGCGGGAACGTTTGAAGGAAGCGGCTTTGTGTTCTCAGTAGTAATAGCGCTATCAGGCACATTGATAATGTCACCCACTTTTATGTTGTTCGGGTTTGTTATTTTGGGATTCGCCTGAAGCAACTGCGGTAATGATACGCCATTGCGCGTCGCGATCTTTGAGAGCGTATCGCCAGGCTTTACCGTGTAAGTCATCGAGGGATCTCCTTTAACAATTCGCCGGGGCTCCGGTTTTTGCGGGGAGTCGAAATATTAGTAAACGCTTTGCAGCGTAGTCAACAAACGTTCAGAGTTCAGCGTTCAGGCTGCCGTTGAGAGATCCGGATTCCTGTGATTAAGTAACGCAGTCTTGATTAGGTAGCAGGGCCGCGTAACAGAAGTCTAGTTATTGCGAACCAGCCTTCTCTTCCACTGCCTTGAAGCCTGTGGCGTTGATAACTTCGCGCAGCTTGGGTTCCGTCACCTTCGCGTCGTCATATTCGACTGTTACTTCTTTTCGGTCCGGACTTACTTCAACCTTCTCTACACCCGCCGTTGCTTTCAACGCCTTCTCCACCGAGCCCGTGCACTTGCTGCACTTCATTCCCTCGACGCGAATAGTAGATTTCTTGGTAGTCGCTAACGCGCTAATTGAGGCGAACGCAATCATAAGAAACACGGCGGTAGTTACCACCAGTGATTTGCTTTTCATTTAAGTTCTCCTAACAGAATCGATTGAGTGATTGTTGCCCATGGCAACTTACAGTTTGTATTCGTAGCTCATTTGAGCAGCGGTTTTATCTTTTGCTCAAACTCCTCTGGCAACAGGATGCCTTCGATAATATCCCGAACTCTTCCGTCAGTACCAATCACGATCGTGATCGGCAGCGTTTCGCTTGGAGTAAAGAGCAATTTCGTTTCTTTAGTCCCAAGACCAATAGGATAATTCACCTTTGCTCTGCGAACGAATCGGCGCACTTCCACGAGCTTCTGCGGCGGATAGGTCACTCCGATCACTTGCAAGCCTCGGTTTCGGTAATCGCGCTGCAATCTAATTAAGTCGGGGATTTCGGCACGACAGGGTGGACACCAGGTGGCCCAAAAGTTAATCAAAACCACTTTGCCTCGGTAGTCGCTGAGACGAATGTAACGCCCGTGTATATCCTTAACCGTCAACTGCGCCGGTTGCGAGTCTTGACCGAGAGTGACGATCGGCACGAACAAAAATAGCAGCGCGATAATTATCTTCTTATTCATGCCTATCAAAACAGATATCTCACGCCAAGAAGGATGTTTCTATCAGTTCGCAAAGCGAGCGGTCCCGTGTTGCGCACCACCGGAAACTGAAAGCTGCCCTCGACCACAAAGCGCGGATGGGCGGCGTACTGAAGTCCAGGAGCCAAATAGTATTCCGTGGCGCCGCTTCCATTAACCGTGGTTCCATCGAGACGACCGTTGCTTCGATGAACAAACGTAGTTTCGAGAATTAGAAACAACTCACCACCAGGCTTATGTGGATCCCGTGGTAGGACATATTCAAGATCCGTATTAAGACGTTGCTCATGGCCCATGCGAAAACCGTCGCGCTCGGTACGAAAAATCGCTTCGGCATTCCCCCCGAAGATAAAGCGCCCGCCGGCTTGAGAAAATGCAACATCGAAATGCGGACTCAGCCCGCCATTGATCGGAGTAAGCTGCTGTCTCACAAACGCGGGCACATTGATTTGCGCCTGGCTTGGGGCGGTCTGCTTGCCAGTAGGTAATTCGAGCCCGATGCGCAGCGCAGCTTGTCTGTCTCCATAGGTCTCGACGGTTCGAAAGAAACGATACTTGGCCCAACCGGTGATGTTTCCTACTCCGAATCCAGAACCCGAAGATATTTCATCGTCATACGCAGTCCTCGCGAAAGGCGCTTCGATCTCCAACTGCAAACGTGGCGACGGAGTGTAGGAAATGCTCAAGTCGAAGATTTGACGATTAACTTCCAAAGTGCCGAGATGTTGTTTGATGAAGTAGACACGGGGAGTAACAGCGCCACCCTTGTAAACGGTCAAACCAGGAGAGGTTACGCGAATCGGTGCTAGTGCTGCGCCAGTAGAGTGCAACCTCTGATGACGAAGAGTTTCTGAACGCGCTGCTTCAGTAAAGCTTACATTCGCAAAGATTGCTGAAGACATCTCACCCATGCTCGTCACGGCTTTTCGTGTTTCAGGGTAAATCTCTTCATGTGCTGTTGTACCGGTGCCGGTGGTCTTCCAATCGCCTGTTAATTCGATCTCGTCCCCGGCCTTTGCATCAGCCAGGATCTGGTCCACTTTTGGACCTTCTAAAGCAAACCGTTGCCCTGATGGTTGCACGACAATGGCCCAACCTTTGTCGTCCCTGGCGAGAATTCCGGCAACCGTTATGTCTGCCGAGGTGAGCGTGTAACCTGCCTTCTTCAAAGTTTCTTTCAGTGCTGCAAACGACACCGCTTTGTCAGGCTTGGGCGTAAAAGCTCCCAATCCCTTCTGAAAGTCTGTCACTTGAATCTCTTTGAGTTTCGGTGCGTAGTTTAGACGGCTCACGGCCTTCTGAATGTTGTACACTCAATTCCCGCACAAATAACCGGCAATGTGCATTTGCACTCGCTTTACCTGTGCCGCCGAACTCACTGCGCCTCCGAACAATAGAACCAAACTGAATATCGCAATAGCAGTATTGCGTCTCATTCTCTCTCCTGAACGATATTTAAACGTAAACTCTCGGTACACGCTCGGCCACGCCACACGTCACCTCGTACGAGAGTGTTCCTGAAATCCGCGCCAGATCTTCCGCCGGTATTTTAAGCTCGCGCTTATTTCGATCCCAGCCCAACAACGTTACCTGCTCATCCAGCTCAACACCCGAAACGTTAGTCACGTCGATCAACGTCAGGTCCATCGATATTCGTCCCACCACCGGTGCGTACATACCACGCACAATCACATGAGCACGATTCGATAGCCCTCGCATGTAGCCGTCGTGATACCCGACCGGCAACGTCGCAATCAAACTTCGCCGCGAAGCTTCAAAGGTGCAACCATAACCAATCGTCTCTCCCGGCGGCACCCACTTCAGCAAACTTATTCTTGAATGCAGCGACATCACGGGCCGCAGTTCGGTATCCGAAGCTGCAGGCGGAAGCACGTCGCGCCACAAACCGTACAAAACCCCACCAGGCCTGACCATGTTTCCCCACGCTTCACGATGACCAAAGATTCCGGCCGAATTTGCGAGATGCAAATAGGTGGGGCGATATCCGTGGTCACGAAAAACTACGACCGCGTCTTCGAAACGACGAATCTGATCTTGAGTTAAGGGTTGGCATGTCGCGTCGTCAGCGGCCGCGAGGTGACTCATCAATCCATCAATTCGGACATTGCGAAACCGCTCGAGCGCGGCGACGAACTCACTCAATTGATCGAAACGAATTCCGAGCCGGCCCATCCCTGTATCGACTTTGACGTGAACGTCGGCGACGACTCCCGCGTCCGCTGCTGCCTGGTTCAGCGACTCGATCATGTCGAGACGGTAAACAACTGGAGTTAACCGGTGCTGGATGCAGATGCCGGCCTGTCCGTGCCAAAAACCTCCCAGACAGAGCACTGGTTGCGCGATGCCCGAAGCACGCAACTCAATTCCCTCTTCGGGAAGCGCGACGCCAAACCAATCCGCGCCTTCATTCACCAGCCGTCGTGCACACTCGACCGCGCCGTGCCCGTACGCATTCGCTTTGATCACGGCCATGACGCGAGCCGCTGGACTCACGCGCTTTTTGATCTGGTTGAAATTGGAAGCAAGATTGTTTAGATCAATCTCAGCCCAGGTAGGTCGCCGGGCGAGAGTGTTTTGTTGGTTCTCAACCTGAGACATGGTTTTTAGTTTACTGTACACTGTCACAGCCTTAAACTCCGGCTCGCTCTCTTTCAACTCCCGTCTCACTCCAGAAAGGAGAGTTAACGATGAACAGATTGCTCGTTGGGTTACTGATAGTTTCCCTCCTATCGATTAATGCCTCGGCTTACGGACCCCGCGGACACCAGTTAGTTGGCGCAATTGCCGACCGGCGATTGCAGAGGAAGCACGCGATTGCAAACAAAGTAAGAGATCTGCTCGATGGTCTTACCCTGCAACGCGCCGCCACGCTTCCCGATGAAATCAAGGGATGGCAGTGCGGAGAAGAGCCGGCCGGCCCTAACCGAATTAACCGCGAGCTCCAGGCGTTCATCAACGCAAATTGCGGTAACAAACCTTCGCACAACTTTTTTCACTTCACGGATGTTCCAGTCGCCGGAAATGAGGACTACGACGATGGCGAAATCGGACGAGCGGAGTTTGATATCGTGCAAATGATTCCGTTCTGTATCCGTGTGTTGAAGGGAGAAGTCCCGGAGACGAACGACAAGGCGATTACCAGGTCGATAGCTGTTATCCTGCTTACGCATTATCTCGGCGACATACACCAACCACTTCACGTGGGTGCAGAATTTTTCGACGCTAACGGAAATCCTTTTCACCCAACACCCGCTAACAAAGGCTTTGAGGATCAGGGAGGCAACAAGCTCACGCTGTTTACCTTCTTCAACGGCAGAAGAGTTTCGGCAGGAAAGTTTCATGGATATTGGGACACCCAAACTGTCGAGAACGCCTTCGGCAATACGCCAAATTCGAAGCTCGCTCAACGGCTGGCCGCCAAAGAACCCACCGAGTGGAAGCTAACCGGCGGAATCGAAACGTGGGCCGAGCAACTCGCAAACGACATCTTACCCGTCGCACGCGAGGCTCACGAGCGTCTCCAATACAAGGATATCCTGATTGAGCCTGGGAAGCGCGATATCATAAGCGGCCGCGCCGACGAGAAAAGGCAATCCGGCGGAACCTTCTACGCCATCTGGGCCAGCGGCGTTGTCAAAGAAGAAATTCATAAAGGCGGCTGGCGTTTAGCCGCACTGCTCGAACAAGCACTACAATGACATTGTGCCCCAGAGGCACAAAAAAATGTTTATGAAGATTGTTGTTGCTCTATTTCTCGCTGTTCTGTGTTCGTTTCCTACTCTCCCTCAAAGCAGAGATCCGTGGCGCAGTGTTCGTACCAACAATCTGTTTGTGATTGGAAACGCGGACGCAGAGAAACTACGCCAGGTAGCTGCGTGGCTGGAATTTTTTCATAGCGCCTTTGCACGTCTGGTGTCGCGCAACGTGATCAACTCATCAGTGCCGACAACTGTGATCATTTTTCGCGATGACGCTTCGTTCGTGCCGTTCAAACCACTCTACCAGGGACGTCCGGCAAACATCGCCGGGTTCTTTCAACCAGGCGACGATGTCAACTACATTGCTATCTCCCTCGATCCGCGGGACAGAAATCCTCACAGCACTGCGTTTCACGAGTACGTTCACCTGCACGTAAAAGACAATATCCCGGGCGCACCGTTGTGGCTGAACGAAGGACTAGCGGAACTTTACGGCTCGCTGGAATTCTCCGGCAACGAGGCACTTCTCGGCGCTCCGCTCTTCCATTATCTCGGTCTATTGCGCGAGCAGGAGCTGTTGCCTCTCAAGACCCTGTTTTCAATTGGCACTAACTCGCCACACTACAACGAGCAGGACAAGACCGGAATTTTTTACGGACAGTCGTGGGCCCTGGTCCATTACCTGATGCTCGGCAATCGCGGGCGGCCGGAACAATTCAGGCGATTCCTGCAACAAGTAAGTCAGGGCGAAGATTCCGCGAAGGCGGTCGAAGACACGTTTGGCATGAGCCTGCCGGCGCTGGAGCAGGAATTGCGCGCTTACGTGCGCCGCGGAGATCTCGCAACTCAACGGATTGCCAGTGACAACCCGCAGGCTTATGCGGCTTACACGGCGATGCAACGCACGTCACTCTCTGACGGTGAAACAAATTATTATCTCGGAGATCTGTTACTGCATACCGGTCGCGAGAGCGATGCGGAACGTTATTTCAAACAAGCCATCGCAGTCGAGCCGGGATTCGCTCCTACGTACGCAGCGCTGGGCCGGCTTACCGTGCATCAGCGCCGGTATGCAGAGGCGAAGAAATATTTGCAAAAGGCGACTGCATCTCCGCAGAGTTATTTGACTCACTACCTCTACGCGTATGTTCTGAGCCACGAAGGAGTGTCGCCGACTGGTCAGATAACTGAATACTCGCGCGAGAATGCCGCCGAGATGCGCGAACAACTCCTGCGTTCCATCAAGCTCGCGCCCGACTATTCGCCCGCATATTACTTACTGGCGCTGGTCAATTCAGTGACAAACGAACGGCTCGATGAGGCATTGGAAATGGCCCAAAAGGCCCGCCAACTATCACCGTCGAACAAGCATTATTCGGCTTTACTGGAGCACATCCAAAACCAACGTTCTGACTCATCAGGAACGCGCTCAAGTATCGAGCCGATTAATAGCGCCACGATTGCTGAACCGGAGACAACCGGAACTTCGCGCATGCTCGGCGGCGACTCGGGTGGAGTCGCGATTAGAGATGGTCAAACGATCGAGAAATCCGCTTCGCAGCCAACAGTCGATGAAGTGCTCGCGAAGTATGTGGAGGCAATGGGCGGGGAAAAAGCTATCAACGCTGTAACCAGCCGTGTCGTTAAAGGAACAGTGGACGTGATCGGCGTCAGCAGAGGTGGAACTTTTGAGACTCACGCGCAAGCACCTAATAAACTTCTCACTGTGATGCAGGCACACCCGTTGGGAACCATCAAAGACGGTTTCAACGGGCGCAGCGGCTGGTCGCGCACGGCTAAAGGTCTACGCACACTCAAGCATCAGGAGTTGGCCTCGCTACAACGAGACGCGGATTTTTACCCGACCCTCAGGTTAAAGAATATCTTTGCGAAAGTAACCCTACCAGGCATGAGCAAGATAGGTTACCGGGACGTCTACGTTCTCGACTTACAGCCCGCCGCGGGAACGGTTGAAAGGCTTTACCTGGATGCGCAAACGTATTTGCCCGTGCGTAGCAATACTGTTCTGACAATCGGCACAATTACCGCTCCGGCTGAGACCTACTTCGATGATTGGCGCGAGATTGATGGTATTAAATATCCTTTCAGTCTCAGTCTGAGTTTCGACAAACTAACACTGACTTACACCGTGACAGAGATCCGCCACAACGTGCCGATCGACGCGAAGATGTTCGAGCCACAGTAATCCACAGATTACACAGATCTGTGTAATCTGCGGATTATTACTCTCGATACAGATTATCGAAGCGCATGCTCGACGGCGTGAAGCGTAAGTTGACAGTCCCGGTTGGACCATTGCGCTGCTTCGCGATGATCAGTTCGGCGATGTTCTTTCGATCTTCCGGCATCGCTTCCCGTTCCTCAGGCGACTTGTACTGCTCCTCACGGAAGATGAACGCAACCACATCCGCATCCTGTTCCAGCGCTCCCGACTCACGCAGGTCTGCAAGTTGCGGCCGGTGATCCGAACGCGATTCGGGCGCACGTGAAAGCTGCGACAACGCAACGAGCGGAACATTCAACTCTTTCGCCAGTCCCTTTAACTCCCTGGAGATCTGCGAAACCTCTTGTTGCCGCGACTCAACGCGCTTTGCCGATCCGGACATCAATTGCAAGTAATCGACGATAATCAAGTCCAACTTCTTCTGTTCCGCGGCGAGTCGCCGCGCCTTGGCGCGCATTTCCAACACAGTCAGGCCCGGCGTGTCGTCAAGAAAGATCTTGGTGTCCGCAAGAATGCCCAGCGACTTCGCAATCTGTGCCCATTCGAGGCGCGAAAGAAAGCCGTTGCGGAAGCGCTGCGCATCGATGTTGCCCTGCGAACAAAGCATACGCATGACCAGCGACTCCTTCGACATTTCGAGCGAGAAAACGCCTACCACTGCACCCGCGTGAATCGCGGCATTCTCAGCCAGCATTAAAGCGAAACTGGTTTTCCCCATCGAAGGGCGGGCGGCAAGGATGATGAGATCTGCGTTCTGCAAGCCTGAAGTCATCTTGTCGAGATCAGGAAAACCGGTGGTGAGTCCCGTCAAGACAGCCGCTCGACCTTCCATCTCCTGGACCTTCTCGAGCAGTTGCTCCGCGATTGGTTTGACGTGCACGAAGCCCTGTCGAATGCGTTCGTCTGCAAGCTGGAAAATCGCATGCTCGGCGTGGTCCAGAATTATTTCAGGCTCGTCCTCTTCGGCAAGTGCTTCCTGCGTGATCTTGTTTGAAGTCTTGACCAGTTGCCGCAGCATCGACTTGCCGCGAACAACTTTGGCGTAGTGGAGGATGTTTGTTGAATGGGGCAGGCCGTACGTCACGTTAGTTATGAAACTAATGCCGCCGACCGATTCCAATGCATTCTCTTTTTTCAGTTCCTCACCGATCAGAATCGGATTGATCTCCGCGCCTCGTTCGAACAACGCGATCATCGAGATGAAAATGCGACGATGCGACGGAACGTAGAAGTCTTCCGGACGAAGTTGTTCGATCGCCTGGCTAATCAAACCGTTGTCGAGCAGGATTGCGCCGAGGATTGCGCGTTCGGCTTCGGAACTGTTGGGTAGCGCACGCTCGAAAGCTTGGTCGCGGATGAGATCAGGAGTTGCCATGAATTGATTATGACTTGCGGATTTTCGTTTGGGCGGAAGTTGATTTCGAGTAGATAAAAAGCGCTGCAAGTTTATGAAAACCTGCAGCGCCTAACAATACCCAGACACCAACGACCTGTTTTATTTACTCCGCGGCCGCCTCTTCTTCAGTCCGCTTCGCAAGCTCCGCTTCCTGCTCAGGCGTCAGGTTACCCACGATCACTTCGCCTTCCGGCACGACTCTGACCTTCAGATCGATCGTAACTTCACGATGAAGCCTGACCGGAACGGTGTAATCACCCACACGCTTCAAAGGCTCACGCAAATGAATGCGATGTCGATCGATTTCGTAGCCGCGCTCTTTCAACGACTCAGCCAGATCCATCGACGTGACAGAGCCGTACAGCGCGCCCTGTTCTCCAGCTTTTCTCCTGAACTCGAGCTCGAGCGAACTCATCTGCTGCGACTGCGCCTCAGCGGTCGCGCGCTCGTTCGCTTCCTTTTTCAACAGCGCCGCTCGTTCCTGCTCAATTCCCTTGACGTTGCCCGCCGTGGCTTGAACCGCGAGATTGCGAGGCAACAAATAATTGCGAGCATAACCGGCTCGAACTCTAACAATCTCGCCACGCGCGCCGAGATCATCTACATCTTCACGCAAAAGTACTTTCGTATGTGCCATCTTCCTTCTCCTGTTGCCCTTCTGCCCGTTAGTCCGTCGTGTACGGCAGCAACGCGATGTTGCGGGCGCGCTTGATTGCTTCCGCCAGCATGCGTTGGTGCGTCGCACAAGTACCGGAGATTCGTCGCGGCAGGATCTTGCCACGTTCGGGAAGGTAGTTCTGCAACAACCTAACGTCCTTGAAGTCGATCAGGTCTACCTTGTCGATACAAAAACGGCAGACGCGTCGCCGGTGCATACGCCGGCCGCCGCCGCGCCCGCCCATTGGGCGTCGATCCTGATCGTCATCACTGTCGTAACCGCCGCCACCACGCTGGCGGTCCTCATAATTGGTTGACATAAATTATCCTCTTAACTCGGAATTCTATTCGCCGCTCGCCTCGGCAAACTCCATTGCTGGTCCACGGCGCGCTTGTCCGCCGCGTTGCGGACGCTTGGCGGCCTTGCGTGTACGGCGATCTTTCAACTTGTCGGCGCGCCGGCGATCTTCGTTGACTCGCACCGTGATGTATCGCAGAATGCGATCGTTGACTCGCATGCGGCGTTCGAGCTCGGCAATCTCGCGGCCTGACCCTTCGATTTCCAGCAGCACGAACGTGCCGTCTTTGTGGTGCAGGATCTCGTAGGCCAGTTGGCGTTTGCCCATGGTTTCGGCCTTCGTCACCACGCCACCCTGATCGGTTATGATCTGCGTAAAACCTTCGGTGAGTCTCGACACTTCCTCGTCCGCTGTCGGGTCTACAATGAAGACCACTTCGTACTGTCTCTTTGTTTCCAAATCAACCTCCAGTCCCTCAGTTGAACTTTGTCAGTTAAACTCTGTCATCGCTTTTAACGCGCCGTCCCTGATAATCGTTCGTATGGCGTTCGCGCTCAGGGCCAACGTCTCTATGACAACCGGCCGCTCAGTTCGTGAAAATGAGTCGAGCACGAAACGCTTCGGATCCGAGATCGGATGTTCAGGCTGAATCCCGATTCGCAAGCGCACAAACTCAGTCGTACCTACGCTTGCGATGATCGACTTGAGCCCGTTGTGTCCGCCTGCCGAGCCGCGTTCACGGATACGAATTCTTCCGAGCGGCAGTGCCAGGTCGTCTGAAATCACGACCAGTTCTTTTACCGGCGACTCGCTGTTGAGCTTTGCCAGCAGACAAGAAACCGCGTGCCCGCTCAGGTTCATGAAGGTTTGTGGCTTCGCGAGTTTGGTTCGTACGCCCTCAACTTCACCCCGGCCGACCAGAGAACTGCACTCGCGCCGCCCAACCACGATCCCTTCATCATGGGCCAACTTGTCAATCAACATGAACCCGAGATTGTGTCGCGACCACTCGTACTCTTTGCCGGGATTTCCAAGACCCACAATAAGCATTGGACAGGATTACAGGATTTTCATGATTTACATGTAAATCCTTGTTCATCATGTAAATCCTGTTCAAAAGCGCTACTCGCCTTCTTCGCCCTCTTCGTCCTTCTTGCCCTTGCCAATGACTTCAGGCTCAGCAGGCTCTTCACCTTCAAGCGTCGGCGTTGGAGCAACCTCTTCCTTCACGATGCCGACAGTGGCGATCACCTGGTCGGGATCTGTCAAAATCTCAACACCCTCACTCACCTTGATATCCGACACGTGCAGCAAGTCGTGCACGTCGAGATGAGAAACATCGAGATCGAACGAGTCAGGAATTTCTCGTGGCTCACAACGAATTTCAATTTCACGGATGATCTGTTCCAGCACGCCCTGCTTTTCTTTAACACCGATCGGCTCGCCGACCAGGTGAAGCGGCACTGTGACTTCGATCTTCTGTCCCTTTACCAACCTCGTGAGATCGGCGTGAATCAAGCGACCCCTGACCGGGTCGATTTGGCGATCGTGAAACATGACTTCACTCTCGCCTACGCCCTCGACCTCGATCGTAAAGATTGTGTTTCGTCCAGCTTCAGAGCGCAGGATTGCAGCCAGTTCTCTCAACGGTGCGACAGCGGCAACTGTCTCCGCACCGCCGCCATAAACCGTGATTGGGACCATGCCGCCACGCCGCGCGCGTCGCGCGTCGTTTTTGCCGCGGCCCTCGCGCTGTTTTGCCTGTATCCTGAAATCTTTTTTCTCCGCCATGATGTCTCCTTACAAACTTTCAGCGACCCGAGTCATTTCCAATTGCCAATTTCCAATTGCCAATTTTTTCAAATCGGCAATCGGCATTTGGCAATCGGCAATGTCTTGCCGGTCGCTGATGGTCTTCGTTTTTAAGCCATCAGTGTTTGCCCTTCATACGAAGAGCGAGGAAACCGAAGTCTCCTCATGGATCGACTTGATCGCTTTCGCCAGAAGCGGCGCGATACTTAGTACTTTTATCTTATCAAGCTCGCACGCGTGATCGCGTAGCGGAATCGTATTCGTAACGATTATCTTTTCAATGTCCGACTGACCAAGCATGTCAACTGCTTTACCGGAAAATACCGGATGCGTGAAGCACGCATGTATGCGTTCGGCGCCGGCCTCCTTCAACGCGCGTGCGACTTTCGTCAACGAACCACCAGTGTCGCACATATCGTTGACAATCAAACAACTGCGGCCACGAACGTCGCCGACGACATTCATCACTTCGGCAACGTTGGCTTTTTCACGTCGCTTATCGCAAAGAGCAAGTTCTGCGTCGAGCCGTTTGGCGTAAGCTCGAGCACGTTCAGCGCCACCGGTGTCCGGCGCCACCACCGTCAAATTCGGCAACGGATGCTCCTGATAGTAACCGATAAAAACCGGAGCAGCGTAAAGGTGGTCCACCGGAATATCAAAGAAGCCCTGGATCTGCGCCGCGTGCAGGTCCATCGTCAACAAACGATGGGCGCCGGCGACCGTGATCAAATTCGCTACGAGCTTCGCCGAAATCGGAACGCGCGGTCGATCTTTCTTGTCAGACCGGCCATAACCGTAGTACGGAATCACGGCCGTGATGCGCTCTGCTGACGATCGACGAAACGCGTCGAGCATCACCAGCAGTTCCATCAGGTGCGCATCGGTCGGAGGCGAAGTCGGCTGCACGATGAAAACGTCGCCGCCGCGAACATTTTCATCGATCTGAAAGTTGAACTCGCCGTCAGAAAAACGCTCAGGAAATGCCTTCCCCATGTCACAACTCAGTTGGCGACATATCTCTTCAGCCAACTTGGAATTCGCATTTCCGGAAAAGATCTTGATGCCGCCGGTTGTGCTCATAGCCTCGGTGCTTAGTAGTTTTGTGCTTTGTACTTTGTACTTGGGGTTTCTGTTGGAACTAACAAAGAACAAAACACCAAGTACAAAGTACCAACTTGGCTGGGGCGGGTGGATTCGAACCAACGAATGCCGGTTCCAAAGACCGGTGCCTTACCACTTGGCTACGCCCCAGTATCTTGTTGCAGTTTAAGAGAGCGTAATAGCGGGAACCGAGTTGAATTCATCGCTGTGAAGTAGTCATCGCGTGTCAGGGTGTTGCAGGAAAAAACTCTCCAACCCGCTTCACGTCTTAAATTGTTGAGAGAGCGATCTCTCGTCACCTCGTCATCAAAGACACCAAACACGCTCGAACCGCTTCCAGCCAATAAAGCGCCCCGCGCACCTGCTTCAAGCAACGCTATTTTAGCGCGCTCGATCTCAGGCTCTATCTCAAAGATCACCCTTTCAAAATCATTGCGCAGAGGCCATTGCCTGCTGTCGGCGGAAAACTGCTCCGCTAAGGAACTTGAAAGAATAGAGTTCGAGTCAGAAGTTGTCAAGGAACCAGCATTTAGAGATGCGTAGGCGTTTGCGGTCGAGACGGCGGCGTTTGGAGTGATGACTATCAGGTGCTGTTTTGGACCATCCGCAAGGGGAGAAATGTCTGTACCGGTACCAGTGCCGAGGCAACACCCACCCGTGAGAAAGAACGGAACGTCAGCGCCCAAACCGCCCGCCACAGGCATTAGTTCTTCGATACTGAGTTCACCATCCCACAAGGCGTTTAGCGCCAAAAGTGCAACAGCGGCATTCGAAGATGCGCCTCCGAGACCACCCTTCGGCGGAATTCTTTTGGTTAGTTTTATGGAAGCGCCAGGCGCGCTTTGAAGGCGTTTTCGCAATGCGAGTCCGGCTTTGATAATCAGGTTGGTATCGTCTGTAGGGATGGCCGGATCGTCGCAACTCAGAACGACCTTGCCATCGTCACGCAGATCGAAGGTGAGGTCGTCACAAAATGTAAGCGTTTGCAGGACGGTAATAACCTCGTGATAACCGTCGGGCCGCTTACCCAGAATTCGTAGATACCAGTTGATTTTGGCGAAGGATTGATAACTGAGAGAGGTCGTGCTCAACGCTTGATAAAAGTCTGTGTCAGATAAATCGAGCCGTCAGGGGCGACAAAGCTTCCGATCGCCATTCCGCGAAATTCCGGAGACAAGATGTTGGCGCGGTGCTTTGGCGATTCCATCCACTTCTCGACCGCCAACGCTCCCGGATCTTCGTAGCCCTGATTGTACGCGATGTTCTCACCAAGCACTGCATACTGCAAAATGCCGGCGGCGCGTGCTCGATCGCGCAAGCGCAGTCCCGCGGGTGTGACGTGAGAAAAGAATCCTTCACGGGACATGTTTTCGGAGTGGGTCCGAGCCATGCGACAAATGTCGGCGTCCCAGACGAAAGGAGGCAGGCCATTCTGCACTCGAACGAGGTTCGTCTGCTCGAAAGCGCGTTTTTCGATAGCGTTCGGTTCAACAAAAGCGGAGGGAGCAGGTAGCGTTGGAACCGGTGCAATGGAGGTGATCAGCCTGGCTACAGGCTGACGCTTTGCCTCTTGAGCAAAGGCCGACACAGCCATAACCAGTAAACAGACCGACAATCCTGTGACGCGAAACCCCATACCGAACCCAAGATAGCAGCTGGCAAAACATGGATCAACAATCTTTAGATTCCAGGAAATCCTGTCAAAAAATTAACAGGATTCAGGATTGTTCGGCTTGTTCCGCCTGTTCGGATTGGGGGTTCGCGAAGCGAGTCAGTGCGCGAACCCAGGAGGATTTTGTCGGATAGCAATAAACGAGGACCACTATGGCAATGGCACTGGCCCAGTAAGTGTAGAGATCGTTGCCGGTGACTAACGTCGCAATAAAGCCGATGGCAGTGATCGATGAGCCCAACAACGCAATCTGCACAGTGGTTTTTTCCAGCGTCTTCAATAGCCCTGTAACTCCGTGCAAACCGAAAATGTCCTGAAGTCTCATCGGTTGAAACTTCGTTCGTCGCCAGACCACCGCGCCCAGACCAAATACCAAAATGACGATTCTTACCGCCATATCGAGCGGCAAATTTGGAGGTTTTTCAGTGAAGTAAGATCTGCCGAGAAAGGCGATGACGCAGAGGAGGATCGTAGCGACCAGAAGACCCAGCACAGTCGTCACGGCGGCTTTATGCCTTCGGGCCAACTCTGCCTGAGCCTCTGGGGAGGTCGGATCCATCAATCAATCAAAATGGGCGGCCACGAGGGCCGCCCTGGAGTTAAGGCTTAACCACTGCGGAAGGCGCAGCTCCGTTGGTGGCGTTTCGAGTCTTGGGATCGGATGCCGGCGGCGGTGTCGCCTTTGGCGAACGTTGTGTCGGCGCGTCTGGCGTAGTCAGAGCCGGAAGCGTTCCGTTGTACCGTAGCGCTTCGTCGATCAGATCTGAACCTTCTTTTCCATCCTTGCTGATAAGAATGCCGTTCTTGTTGACAGTGATGTCTGCCCTGCCCGACACCTGCTGCATCAAGTTGCCCATAAAGCTTTGCGGCTGGCGTTTCGAGCACGGATTCGGCGTGGACTTCTCAGGAATCGGCGCGCCGATGATATTCAACTGCTCGCGGGCCTTTTCGTTGTACTCGCTTTCCGGAAACTCCTGAATGAGCTTCTGGTAATACCTCGCCGCCTCGTCCGGTTCTTCTTCGGCCTGGTAAGTCGAAGCCAAACGGTAAAAGACTTCGTCGTTATAAGAGAAACACGGATACTTATCGACGATCTCTTTCAAACGCGACTGCGAGCCTTTCAATCCGCCCTTACCAGTAGAGTACTTCACGTCGTAATAAAAGCGCGCGATCTGGAGATTGTGCATCGCGAGGTTTTCCTGCACTTCAGCCAGGCGAGCCTCGACTGTTGAACGAAGCGTGCTCTTCGGATACTGCTGCAAAAGGACCTTGAGCCGCTGCTCGGCCTTGCGAGCGTGCGAGATGTCGCGATCGGATAGACCCATCTGCCTCATCTCGGCTTCTGCGACTTTCAAACTCGCATCGTCCGCTAAGGGATCAGTCGGGAAGAAGGTCAGCCAATCCTGGTAAGCCTGCGCAGCTTGGATCAGTGCGCTTGTGGTGCCCTCGAGGAAGAAGGAATCGGCGATTGCGAGTTTCGCGAGTGCCAGAAAAGGCGAATCGGGATAGGTGTTGATAATCGTTG
Source organism: uncultured Acidobacteriota bacterium (assembly GCA_963826255.1). Classification (GTDB taxonomy): domain Bacteria; phylum Acidobacteriota; class Blastocatellia; order Pyrinomonadales; family Pyrinomonadaceae; genus PSRF01. The sequence goes on along the minus strand of CAWGWK010000001.1, from coordinate 1,862,018 downwards.
CGAAAAGCAGGCGGCCAGTGTCGTGGTTACCCTTGCGAACTTCTTTTGCTGCTTCTTCAAAAAGCACTCGGTCGCGACCGGCAACAGCGGCCCCGGTCAGGTCAGCGTACTTGTCGTCCCCACCGCCAAACAGTCCAAAGAAACGGCCCTTCTTCTTCTTTTTGTCACTGGAACTGGTTGTCGCCTTCGTGCCTCGAGCTGGGGCGGTCTCCTGTAATCCAGTTTCAACACGGGTCCTCAACTCAGCGACTGAAGTCTCGAGACGATCCACCGCAGTAGCGTCAAACTTCTCAGCCTTGTCGTTCTTTGCACGAATATCGTTCACTTCCGACATCAACGACGCGACTTCCTTTTCGAGTCCCTTTAATCGCACGACCGGATCGTCAGCGGTGGTCTTTTCCTTACTCTTATCCTCCATCGTGTTGAGCGCACTGCTGAGCGACCGGCGCATCAAGTCGAGTTTTGAGGCCATGACGTCAAGCCGCTGGCTGGTCGACAACTCTGTCTGGCCGCCGGTCCTCTGCTGTGCAAATCCGGCATTTGGCAGGCCAAAAACCAGCGCGCAGAAAACCATCAGGATAAGAAAGCGAGACTTCATAAAATCAACCTCCAAATAAAACTAGCCACAAAAGAGCACAAAATGCACAAATGATAAAGACGACACGAGGCATTCAGGCTGAAAAGTTCTATTTATCTTTGCCTTTAGCTGGCCGGGACTTACCGCTATCGGATTCAGTTTTTACTCATCCGGTTGGCTTTCCCTTTTGTTACAGCCGTTTTTTGTGCTTTTGTGCCTCTTTGTGGCCCAAATTAGACCCATTGAACCGTCGCATTGCGAAGCTCTCTAACCGCTGCTTCCGCGTCGGGTGTCCCAAAAATGGCTGAGCCGGCCACGATAATTTCGGCCCCGGCTGCTACCACGGCTTCGATATTTTTACGATCGACGCCGCCATCGATCTCGATGCGCACATTCAACTGCCGTTCATCGATCAGGCGCCGCAGTCTTTTTACTTTATCGATCGACTGCGGAATAAACTTCTGGCCGCCAAACCCGGGATTGACAGACATTACCAGAACATAGTCGGCAACGTGTAACGCTTCCTCCACCGCTCCCACGGGCGTCGAAGGGTTCAACACCACGCCGGCCTGTGCCCCCGCGTCTTTGATCGACATCAAGGTTCGGTGCAGGTGCGGATCTGCTTCAACGTGAACCGAAACCATTTGCGCGCCTGCGCTGACAAACTGCGTTGCATAGATGCCCGGCTCCGTGATCATCAGGTGAGCATCGATCGGCAACTGTGTGAAACCCGAAAGTGACTTAACCACAGGCAAACCCACCGTGATATTCGGGACGAAGTGACCGTCCATCACGTCAACGTGCAGCACGCTCGCTCCACCGCGCTCGACTGCCTTGATCTGTTCGCCGAGACACGAAAAGTCGGCCGACAGAATCGACGGGGCGATTTCGATGTGTCTGTTAACTATCACTGATTCGGCGTGGGTCGAGGAGCCACCGGACGTCTGTTGTCGTTGACTGCCGGTCGCGTATTCACATTTCGAATGTCACTCCGATTTACATTACTTCGCGGAGTCGCATTCACGTTAGCGGCGCCGGCGTTTGCATTGGGTCGATTTATGTTAACTGGTCTATTCGTGTTGCCGTTTGCGTTCTTGTTGCTGTTGGCGTTGTCGTTTGCGTTCCTGTTTCTCGGCCTTCTCGGTCTGTTTTCGTTGCTGTTTGAAGAAGCGTTTGTATTGCGATTCTCGGTTGGTTCGTCGGGTGTGACGTTCTCGGGTGTCTCGCCTTCTTTAGCGGCGCGGCTGACGTCCATCGCCACAGTTTGGCCGGTCTTAACGACCTCTCCGGGTCGTGGCAATTGGAACATGACGGTATCGGGTTTTGCTTGATTACTGGGCCGCGTAGCGCGCACGCGAAACTTGAGATCAGCTTCGGCCAAAATTTTCTCGGCCTCGAATCGATCCTTGCCGACTACGTCCGGCACCTTCACTTCCGGACTGCGCAAGGAGAGATAGACAGTCGTGGCAACTCCGAAAAGAAAAACAACCGCGATCGCGATGACGATTGCGATACTGCGGAAGACAGAGATAATTCTGGCAACTAAACTCACCAAGTTGCGAAGTCTAGCACCCACTATGATCAGCCGCAAGCCACTCTCTGCGTGATCTCTGCGTCCTCTGCGCCTCTGCGGTAAACCTGTTCCTCGATCCAGACTTACCGCAGGGGCGCAGAGGACGCAGAGATCACGCAGAGAATTTCAAGACAGCTACGAAGAACCCATCGCAACCTTGACGCTGCGGCCACGTGCGAATGGAGTTAAGAAGGTGGAAACGAGGGTGGCGTGTGACAAACTCCTCTATCACCTCTTCATTCTCTTCACGCTCGACCGAGCACGTCGAATACACCAATCGTCCACCCAACTTCACCGCGTCCGCAGCCTGTCTGAGAATCTGTTTTTGCGTCTCTGCGAACCCTCCGATGTCCGCCTCTGAAAGGCGCCAACGAATCTCGGGATTTCGTCTCAGTGTCCCCGTTCCCGAGCACGGCGCATCGACTAAGACCTTATCGAAACTACCCAGTTTGAACGGCAACTGTTCAGTCGCATCCAATATTACCGGCTTGATTGATTTGAGCCCGTGAAGGCTGCTCGTCGCAATCACCGTCGCCATTCTGGCTGGCGAACGATCAGCCGCGATGATCATCGCTTCATCACCAACGCGATCGGCCATCAACGTAGTTTTCCCGCCAGGCGCAGCGCACAGATCGAGTACTCGCTCACCGGGTTCAACATTCAACAATTGCGGAACGAGTTGTGAAGCTTCGTCCTGTAGATAAATCTGACCAGCAGCACTCAACTCGCGCAGCATGGATATCGCTTGAGAAACACGCCACGCGTCCTTAGCAACGTGCGATCGTGCAAGCGACGCCCCGGCAGCCTTGAGCTTTGCCAACACTTCCTCTTCATTTGCCCGCATCCTGACTACTCGAAAGGCAGTTAGCGGCACATCGTAGTTCGCATAAGCAAAGCCTTCTGCTTCCGCGCTCCCAAACGCTTTGGTCCAACGCTCAATCAACCAAACCGGATGCGATGTGTCCAGCGCAATTTTCTCCAGCGGATCAGAAATCTCAGCCGCCGGATCGTAATCGGCTTCCCGTATTGCACGGCGCAGCACCGCATTCACAAACGCCGTCGCTGAGCTCAATCGCGCCACACGAACCAGACTCACCGATTCATTCACCGCCGCAGACGCCGGGATGCGAGTTAGAAAACGAAGCTGATACAAACCGAGTCTTAGCGCGATGCGCACCGCGGAATCGAGACTCTCGACTCGCCGTTTCGAACAGTGTTCGATGATCTTGTCGAGGTTTAACTGCCGGCGCAGCACGCCCAGCACCAGTTCGTGACAGAGCGCCCGATCGGATGGTTGAAGTTTAGGCTCTGCCGCGGCCAGAAGAACTGAAGAGAACGCGCCTGCTTCGACCTGCTGCAGGACATTGAAGGCGGCAACGCGCGCCGGTGAGACTTCCTTAAACTTTGCCAAAGCGGTCGCCAACTTTCACGTACATGCCGCTGATCAACTCGCGGACTGCCATTCTTTTCCGTGATTCAGGCTGGACCTCAATCAACCGCAAGGCCGTCTGCTCACCACAGTTCACCAGCAGTTCGTCTTTATGCGCAACAATCACCTCGCCCGGAGGCGCATTCGGCGTTGGTGATACCGTCGGGCGCGCGCGCCAAATCGTCAGGCCCTTCGAGTTCAAGCTGGTGTACGCGTTGGGCCACGGCTGAAAACCTCTGACGCACCGCTCAATCACAACGGCGCTCTGCGACCACTTAATCAATCCATCCTCTTTTTTCAGCACTGGCGCAAAGGTCGCGTCACGATCGTGTTGCGGACGAGGCGTGAGTTCATTCAAACGAGTAAGAGTCTCGCCCAGCAGTCCAGCGCCGATCTCCGCGAGACGCTCCAGTAACTCCGGCGCAGTCTCTGTCTCACCTATTTCAGTCTTGCGTTGCAGCAGGATCGGACCCGTGTCGAGCTCGGGCTCGATGAACATCGTTGTGACACCTGTCATCGTCTCGCCGTTGACGATGGCCCAGTTCGCCGGGGCTGCTCCGCGATATAACGGCAAGAGTGAGAAATGGACGTTGATACATCCTCGCCGCGGAGCACGCAAAAACTCCTCCGGCAAGATCCGCCCGTACGCAACTACTACGGCCACGTCCGCATGATGCGAAAAAAACAATTCCTTCGCCTCGTCGTTTTTTATTCGCGCGGGTTGATGAACGGTGAGTCCCTGAGAAAGGGCAAAGTCTTTGACGGGTGAAAAGGTAACCTTATTGCCGCGCCCTGATGGTCTATCCGGTTGCGTCCAGACTGCGACCACTTCGTGGCCATCCGCAAGGCACTGCCGCAGAGTAGGTACTGCGGCGTGAGGTGTACCCATAAAAACTATTCGCATGGTTAATCAGCCACGGATTAAACGGATAAAATCCGCGGATTTAATCCGTGCTAATCCGTGGCGGTTCCTGCTTCGGCGCGTTTCGTTGTAGCACCCACTCTTTCGGCGGCCACCTTCGCTTGCAGGAACAACAAGAGGTAATCGCGCCCGCCGGCTTTTGAATCGGTGCCGGACATGTTGAATCCGCCAAACGGATGCACACCCACCAGCGCACCGGTGCACTTGCGGTTCAGATAGAGATTTCCGACATGAAACTCTCGACGAGCTCGCTGAAGTTTTGTTTCATCCGAACTGTAGACCGCGCCGGTCAAACCATACTGCGTATCGTTCGCGATGTTCAGCGCCTCGCTGTAATTCTCCGCCTTGACGACTGCGAGCACCGGTCCAAATATTTCTTCCTGCTCGATAGTCGCGCCGGGCTTCACGTCCGCGATCACGGTCGGCTCGATGAAGAAGCCCTGCTCGCCGTCGGAACCACCGCCAATCAACACGCGCCCACCTTCGCTCTTGCCTTTTTCAATGTAGGAATTGATTGTCTTAAACGCCTTCTCATTGATCACTGCGCTCAAATTGGTGGTCGGGTCAGTGGGATCGGCAAGCTTAAGCTTCGCTGTGCGTTCGACAATCTTGTCGAGCATCGTGTCGTAGACCCGCGTGTCGATAATTGCGCGCGAACACGCCGAACACTTCTGTCCCTGAAATCCAAACGCCGACTGGACCACGCCTGTCGCAGCTTCATCGAGATCAGCATCTTCGGCAACGATGATCGCATCTTTGCCACCCATTTCGGCGACCACTCGCTTGAGCCAGATTTGACCGTCGTTAACCTTCGCCGCGCGCTCATTGATTCTGAGTCCGACTTCCTTCGATCCGGTAAAAGCAACGTAACGGGTCTTGGGGTGGTCCACGATCACATCTCCGACCTCTGCGCCCGATCCGGTCATGAAATTAACAACTCCCGGAGGTAGTCCTGCCTCTTCGAGTATTTCGAAGAACTTAAACGCGATCGCCGGCGCATCTGAAGAAGGCTTCAATACGACTGTGTTTCCAGTAACAACGGAAGCGACAGTCATGCCCGCCATGATCGCGAGCGGAAAATTCCAGGGTGGAATGACTGCGCCCACTCCCAGCGGCAGGTAATGAAGCTCACCATGCTCGCCCGGAATGTTGACCAGCGGTTGTTCGCCTGCATAGCGCAACATCTCGCGGCCATAAAATTCGCAGAAGTCGATCGCTTCGGCAGTGTCGCCGTCGGCTTCGGGCCACGTCTTCGCAACTTCGTGAATCATCCACGCAGACAGTTCGTGTTTGCGTTCGCGCATGATCTCCGCGACACGAAACAGCAACGCGGCGCGATCCGCGGCGGGCACGTTTTTCCACGTGCGAAATGCTTCGGCAGCTTTTTCTACCGCCTGGCTGGCCAGTTCTTTCGTTGCTTTGTTGAATCGTCCGACGAGTTGTGTGCGATTAGCGGGATTAAAACTGTCGAGCTTGCTGTTGGTGGCAATACGTTCGCCGCCAATGACGAGCGGATATTCGCGCCCGAGTTGCTCCTGCACCTTCTGGATCGCGTCGCGCATCGCCTGCGCGTTCTCTTCTTTGCTGAAGTCTGTAAATGGTTCGTTACGAAATTCTGCTGGCATCAATCCCACTTTCCTGCTTTCTGCAGTTTTTTGATCTTGCGCTTTACGATCTCACGTTTGATTGTGCTCATCTTGTCGAGAAACACGATCCCATCGCAGTGATCGGTTTCGTGGAGCATGCAGCGCGCGGTGAGTTCCATTCCATCGAGTTCGAACCACTCGCCCTTCAGGTCCTGTGCGCGCACAATCGCTCGCAGACTTCGTTCGACAGGCGTAAAGATGCCCGGAAAGGATAGACAGCCTTCCTCACCATTCTGGTTTCCCTCAACCCGCAGGACTTCCGGATTCACGAGCACCACGCGTTGCTCCGGATCCTTGCCGCCGGAGCAGTCCATGACAAAAAGTCGTTTGGGAACTCCAACCTGCACCGCGGCAAGGCCGACGCCCGGCGCCGCGTACATGGTTTCAAACATATTGCTGACGAGCTTCGCGAGATTTTCGTCAAACTCCGTCACCGGATCAGCCGGTGTATCGAGCACCGGCGCCGGCCACTTTACGATTTCTAGTAATGCCATGTTTGAATTCTACACATTGCCACAAAGAGGCACAAAAGTCACAAAAGAAGAAATCCTGTTAATCCTAAAAATCTTGTAATCCTGTCCAGGGCTAGTAGCCTCTTAACTGCTCGCGGTAACCTTCAAAGTTGCGCTTCATCTCACCCAGACTGTCGCCACCAAACTTCTCGCGCATCGCGCCCGCGAGCACCAGCGCGACCATCGATTCACCGATAACTCCCGCCGCCGGAACCGCCGTGACATCGGAGCGCTCAAACGCTGCGGATTCTTCCTCTTTAGTGTCGATGTCAACGGAACGCAGCGCGCGGCGCAGGGTCGAAAGCGGTTTTAGATGACCGCGCACACGAATCTGTTCGCCGTTCGTGATGCCGCCTTCGAGCCCGCCCGCGCGGTTTGTGTCGCGAATGAACTCACGCGTCTCAGCGTTGTAAGCAATCTCGTCGTGTACTTCGGAACCCGGCAAACTGCTGGCTTCCGCGCCGGCGCCGATCGCCACCGCCTTCACCGCCGGGATCGACATCACGGCCTGAGCGAGCAGCCCGTCAAGTTTAAGATCCCACGAGGTGTGCGAACCCAGGCCCGGTACAGCTCCGCGCACCACGACTTCGAAGATGCCGCCAAGCGTGTCGCCCTTCTTCCGAATTTCGTCAATGAGCTCAATCATTCTTTGTTGGGCATCGTTGTCGGCGCAGTGCAAAGGTGCGTCATCGGGGATCGCGGCGATCTGATCCCAGCTCAACTCGAGTGGTGAATCGGGAATGCCGCCGAGTTGGATCACGTGACTGCGGACTTCGATGCCGAATACTGCCAACAACTGTTTTGCGAGTGCGCCGCAGGCGACGCGTGCGGTGGTTTCGCGAGCGGAGGCGCGTTCGAGGATGTTGCGCAGATCGCGAACGTCGTATTTGAGACCGCCGGGCAGATCGGCGTGGCCGGGACGCGGGCGCTTGAGGCGACGCGATTTTTCAGGCGCGACATCGCGAGGCTCGGAGGCCATGACGTCAGTCCAGTTGGGCCAATCTTTGTTTTCGATCAGTAACGTAAGCGGAGAGCCGAGTGTGAGGCCGTGTCTGACCCCGGTTAGAATGTCCGCGTGGTCTTGCTCGATCTTCATGCGGCCGCCACGGCCGTAGCCGAGCTGGCGCCGGTGTAGTTCGCGGTCGATCAACTCGGGGTCAACTGGCAGTCCCGCGGGCAGACCTTCAACGATCGCGATTAGCGAGCGTCCATGCGATTCTCCGGCTGTGGTGAAACGAAGCATATTAGTTTCTCTGCGTAACCTCTGCGTATCTCTGCGCCTCTGCGGTGATCCTAATCGTAAGTACAAGTTCACCGCAGAGACGCAGAGATACGCAGAGGTTACGCAGAGTTACTCTGATAAGCCCAGCACCTTGCGATGAATGCCAGATTTTAAGAGTACGACGTTGAAATTAATCAGCAGCCCTACTCTCCATCCTCCCAATTTAAGGTACGTTAATAATTGAGCATCATGGATCGGGGTCAAAGCATCAACAGATTTTATTTCAACGACCACAGCGTCACCAACGAGGAGATCCAATCGGTAACTGCAGTCCAATCGAACTCCCTTATAATCCAAAGGCAATGGCCATTCACGCTTACAGGGTATTTGCTTTAGACATAATTCACGTGTCAAACATTTCAAGTAAGCCGATTCCAATAGGCCTGGGCCGAGATGGCGATGCACTTCGATCGCCGCGCCAATGATCTCTCTTGTGAGGACGTTAACATGGGTGAACATGTCACGGTTTACCTTTCTGCAATTTCAAATTACTACAATAAGTCTTCCGAAAAGATATTGCCGCGGCCGAGTATTCCGTGCGGGTCGAACGCGTTCTTAATCGCCGCCATCTCCCGCAGTTCATCAGCGGTATAGAACAAGCGCAGGTACTCACGCTTCAGTTTGCCAACGCCGTGCTCGGCTGAGAGCGTGCCGCCTACTGACGCAGCATACTTCAGAAACTCAACATACAACTCGCGCGCGCGTGTGCCTTCCGTGTCGTTGCGTGGGAGGATGTTTACGTGAACGTGATTGTCGCCGATGTGCCCGAAGATTGTGTATCGCAAACCACTCGCGCGGAGCGTGTCGCGGTACAACCGAAACAGTCCCGGAAAGGCTTCGTCAGGCACAGACATGTCCGTCGAGACCTTTCGCTGGTTGTAGCGCGCAAACCATTTGTTCATCAGCACCGGCAGCTGGTGACGAAACTCACGCAACTTCGCCTGGTCCTGTTCGTTCGTCGCAAACCACGAGTCTGGAAACGCATGATGCTGGTCCAACATTGCCATCCAGTCGTTCAGTAACGCTTCCTCGTTGGCGGAGTCGGTTTCCTGCTCGAAGAAGATGGCGCCAACAGCATTCGTTGGTATCGTCGGATACTTCTCACGCAGAAAGTTGAGTGATTCCTGATCGAAGAACTCCAGCGCGCGTGCACCTGACCCCGCTCTTGCGGCCGCAACAAAGGCAAGCACGTCTGCTTCATCCGCAAAGAACACGACGCCACTCAGCAGGCCTTCAGGCTTAGGCAGTAATCGCGTCTCAACTTCGCAGATGACGCCGAGCGTGCCTTCACTCCCGATGAATAGATCGACGGCATCCATCGACTGGGCTACAAAGTAGCCGGTGGCGTTCTTGCGCGTCGCAGGCATGCGATACTGCGGCAACTGCAAGTCGATCGTTTTTCCGACTCGAATTCTTCCCTTCGCATCAGCGCGCACTTCCCCGCGCCGCAGGTCCAGCACTTCGCCCGAAGCAAGCACCACCTTCAATCGGTTTATGTAGTTGCGCGTTGGACCATACTTGAACGTCCGTGCTCCGGATGCGTTCGTTGCCACCGTGCCGCCAATAAAACACCCGCGCTCCGTTGGATCCGGCGGATAAAGCAAACCTTCGTGGTCCACTGCGCGTTGCAGATCCGATAAGATCACGCCGGCTTCAACGACAGCATGACCACCACCCGGTTCGTGAACGATGCTCTTGATGTGGTTCAGTTTGTCTGTTGCTAAAACAATTCCTCCAAAGGCGACGCGCCCGCCGACCGTTCCGGTGCCCGCGCCGGAAACTGTTACCGGCACTCGATCCCCATTCGCGTGCGCAAGGATTTCAGAAACTTCCTCAATCTTCTCCGGCAACACAACGCGGTCTGCGTGTCCGTCACGGATGAAACTCGCGTCAGATAAGAACGACTGGATCTCGTCAGGATTGGACTTAATCTGCATAGAGGATTACAGGATTATCCTGTCTCATGTGAGTTGAAGCTCACGCTCGCGCAGAACCTTAATGCGATCGCGTAACTCAGCAGCCCTCTCAAACTCGAAACGCTTCGCCGCGCCTCGCATCTCCAGTTCCAATCGTTCAATCGTCGCCTCAATGTTTGCCGGTGAGTAGTCTTCGATCTCATCCACTTCCGTCGGAAGCTTGAAATAATCCGCCTCCGACGCAGTAATCAACGTCGCCTCAATCGGCTTCACAATCGTCTGCGGTGTGATTCCATTCTCACGATTGTAGACTTCCTGAATCGCGCGTCTTCGCTGCGTCTCCTCAATCGCGCGTTTCATCGAATCAGTAACTCGATCCGCGTACAGGATCGCTTTGCCACGAGAGTTGCGCGCCGCGCGCCCGATAGTCTGAATCAACGATTGCTCCGAACGCAGAAAGCCTTCCTTGTCAGCATCGAGAATTGCCACGAGAGATACTTCTGGCAGATCGAGTCCTTCACGCAGCAAGTTGATCCCGACGAGAACATCAAACTCACCGCGTCGCAAATCGCGCAGGATCTTGATTCGCTCGAGAGTCTCGATATCTGAGTGCAGGTAACGGACACGAACTGCCACTTCCGTAAAATACTCCGTCAGATCCTCAGCCATCCGCTTCGTCAACGTTGTAACCAGCACACGCTCGTGGCGCTCCGCACGCTGCCGGCACTCCTCCAGCAAATGATCGATCTGCCCCTTCACCGGCTGCACTTCAACTTCCGGATCCATCAATCCGGTCGGCCTGATGATCTGCTCGACTACTTCCCCACTCGCCTTCGTCAACTCATACGGCCCCGGGGTCGCCGACACATAGATCGTCTGCCCGATGCGTGACTCAAACTCGTGAAAGTTAAGCGGCCGGTTGTCCAGCGCCGATGGCAAACGAAATCCGTACTCCACCAGCGTCCGCTTGCGCGATTGGTCGCCTTCAAACATGCCGCGTACCTGCGGAATCGACTGGTGTGACTCATCGATGATCATCAACGTGTCGCGCGGCACATAATCGAGCAGTGTCGGCGGCGGCTCACCCGGTTTCTTCCCGGTCAGATGCCGCGAATAATTTTCTATGCCGCGGCAGAATCCCATCTCCTTGATCATTTCCAGATCAAACATCGTGCGCTGGTGTAGTCGCTGTGCTTCAACCAACTTGCCTTCCGCGATAAGCTTCGGCTCCCACCACTCGAGCTCTTCGCGAATAGTTTTGAGCGCCCGCTTGATCGTTGGCCGCGACATCACGTAGTGCGTCTTCGGATAGATCGGCACGCGCGACGTGTGCTTCTCGATCACTTCACCAAGCAAAGGATCGATGGTCGAGATGGAGTCGATCTCGTCGCCCCACAACTCGATCCGGTACGCCTGGTCCTGATAGCTCGGATAGATCTCGACGACGTCACCGCGCACGCGAAATGTGCCGCGTTGGAAGTTGATGTCGGAACGCTCGTATTGCAGCTCAACTAATCGCTGCAACAGAACGTCGCGCGACATGCGTCCGCCGGGTTCGACAAAAAACAGCAGGCCGTAATACGCGTCCGGATCACCGAGGCCGTAGATGCACGAAACACTCGCGACCACGATGACGTCGCGGCGCTCGAACAGCGCACGCGTCGCAGACATCCGCAAACGATCGATCTCCTGGTTTACGATTGCTTCTTTCTCGATGTAGACGTCGGCGGCGGGAACGTACGCCTCAGGTTGATAGTAGTCGTAGTAAGAGACGAAGTACTCGACCGCGTTCTCCGGGAAGAGGGAGCGAAACTCCTGAAAGAGCTGGGCGGCGAGTGTTTTGTTGTGCGCGAGCACCAGGCTCGAACGCTGTGTGCGCTGGATAACGCTGGCAATCGTGAACGTCTTGCCGCTGCCGGTAATTCCCAACAGCACCTGATCTTTGGCGCCGTCGTTGAGACCGCGCACTAGCGCATCGATGGCAGCCGGCTGGTCACCCTTGGGTTCGTATTCCGAATGAAGTTTAAAACGCATGACAGGATTACATGATTGAACGGATTTACATGTACATCTTGTTCAATCCTGCAAATCCTGTCAAAAAGCGCCTATCGATTCCGCCGCGGCGGAACGTAACTCTGGGGCGAGAGACTCGTTCGAGGCCAGGCATTGCAGCGTGGCGATGACCTCCGGTTCGCCACTCGAAGCGAGCAGTCGAATCACGGCAAGACTCAGATCGAGACTCGGATGCTTCTCAATCACCGTCCTGAGCGGCTCGACCACTCCCGCTTTCGCCACGAGGAACAACAGCGAAAACGCGCCGTAGCAGCTTTCATGATTCTCGGCCATCAGGTCGTTGATGGCCTCGTAAAGTAAGCCGGAGTCAGCCAACGCACTCCCAATCCGGCGGCGCTCCGCCGACGATCCGTCGCGCAAAGCGTTGTTCACGAACGTCGCAGCCCGATCTGGATCAAGCTCATAAAGATCGCGAACAGCTTTCTGTCTTACTTCAGCCGACCGGTCGTCCAGTAATTCTGCGATCTGTTCAAAAGGAGTACGTGTGAGGCGGAGTTGACCGAGGGCGGGCCGTTCATGTCGGCGTTGCGCCAACTCTTCCGCGGCGCGTCGCAACGTGGCGATGTCATTGCTCCACCGCTCGTCTTCGCTGCGTCGCGCCGCTTTCTTGCTTTGCTTCATGGCAAACTGCCAAAGGCGTTGTTACCTGGCTGATCAATTTCAGGCACAGCGTCAAACGCCTCACCATTTCCCGATGCGTGTGCAGCCAGCGAAAGCGGTGCACTCGGAACGAACTCAGGCTCGCTATCAGTTACAACTTCTGCATCCTTCGGGGATTCAGCCCGCAGCAGTTCAAACTTCGTCAGCACCAGCCGACTAACCGAGAAACCCATGCTGCTGTCCAACACGCAGAGTTGCTCGCCGACCACGCGTTGCGACACCCGTCCGAGCGCGGCTTCCAACTCCCGGCCAGCCGTGGCCACATCACCGGCAATGATCATTTCGAAATCCTCGCCGCTGCTGACTCGACGTCTCGAGTGGTTCTGCAAGAGCACGCCCGCCTCTTTATGGATTCGTCCGGTCGCAACGATAACCAGATGCGAAGCCTCAGTATCGATTTCGAGGTTGACGGCCCAACGAGCAAACGCCGGAGTTAAATCCCCATCACGAGTGATCATCAAAAACGATTCGCCACAGATGTTTGCCATCAGTTGTCCGTAACCGTTTCCATCGGCTGGTCCAACCGCAATCTCCCGTTCCGGCACTCCCATCTCGCGCAGCAAAAAATGAAGCCGGCTCACGAGCCATGATCCATCTTCCAACAAGGACGAGGCTAACTGCGTCGGCGCAAACACTTCCTCAACGTTCTCATCCGCCACCGGCGCGCCACACTCGCTACACGTCGCATCGCTGACGGTTACAACGGCGAGCGCATGCGGATTCGGCAGCCGGAACAACGCGTGACCGGTTTTCCGACAACTGATCTGTACTTCACGCTCGACGAGCCCGGCATCTTCGAGTCGTTGAAGGGGCACGTGCTCAGTTTCAATGTGGCCCGTGAGAAGTTTCGCTGCGTAACCTTCCTCGTGTGCGCTTCGCGCGGTCCTGAGGAAAACCCGTGCACTCTCGTCTTCGAGTTTTGACGCGGCCATGATCCGCTTGCTCATCGTCTCCTTGCGCAAGCTGGTGTAGAGCGAGTCGGCATCCTGTCTTTCAACAAACGTTCTAAACCCTTTCGGCATCGACGGCGTGCTCGTCTGCCAATTTGGAAACGACATGGAAATTTGCTGCTCCTGCGAGATCAAGAGGCTGCGAACTTCGTTGCAAAAGGCGTCGAGTTTTCTGAATGGCTCGCGTGTGCGTGGTTCATAGACTATCCCCGCGCGGAGTGCGGAATCATCTTCTTCGAATACCAGGAAGAGAATGTAATCCTCAAAGCAAAACAGATCGCCACGCACAAACGGCTCTTCGATCGTTGACTCGTTCGAAGCGGCGAGGGCGACTTCCATCTCCCTGACGCGGTGCGCGCCGAGCAAAACGTCTTGAAAAAAACGAAGACGATGCGAGCGAATCACCGGCACGAGGTCTCGCTCTTGCAGTTCCTGGAGGAGTTTGATCCTGGCGTCACCGTCGACTGCATGATTCAGAGATTTGCTTTCAAGAAATAGCATCGCGTGTACCTCGATCTGATTTAACTTTGCGCCTTTGCGCCTTTGCGGGAGAACTCTTCTTAACGACTGACATTAATGGTTACCGTCTCACCGCCTGTTAACGTAGTCGGATAACGGCGTTGCCTCGCGATGCGCAGCGCCAGTGCCTCGTAGTTGTCCATTCCGGGTTTGTGATTGGCGATCGATGCTTTCAACACGCGCCCGTTCTCGATCTGCATAACGACCTTGATAGGTTGTGGAGATTTATCATCTGCTTCCGGAGTCTCAACTTCGGTTCTTTTCTCGTCCTGCTTCGTTCGTTTCTGTTCTTTCCGTTCTGTACGGTTCGGTTTTACGACTGCCGCAACCGGCACTGGACGGTTTGATACTTCGGGCTGAGCGACGACGGGCGCAGCTTGAGTCGCAGTTTGCTGTACCGGCGGTGGGTTATTCTTGAATCCTCCAGTCACTGCGATGACGGTTGATAAACCGATTGCAATTACTATTGCAGCGCCCATAAACAAGATCGAGCGTTGCTGGACCAATGAAGCCGGAGCTGGAGGTAGCGCCAGCAGTTCCGAGCGCCTGCCTGGCAGAGGAGTACTTGTCGCTGGTGCAGCCTCTGCCGTTGCCGTGCTCTCGATCTGAAGCGCGCTCTCGTCCCAACATCCAAACAGTTCAGACACTGCGCGTTGCAAAGAAGGGTCGATAGACCGGCGTGGACTCTGTATCAGCGGATTGAAATTGAAAGACGCTTCGGGTTGGGCCAGGGCGACGCAGATAGCCTGCAAGCCTTTTAAGTCATTCATGCGGGCGTCGATCAATTCACCGTTCTGAAAGAAAAACGTCGCGGGGCCTTTCGGGTATTCGATCAACAGCCGGCCCGACTTACGTTGGTGACGGAGGATACCGACCAGATCGGACAGGGGATAACTGCTCAGGTGTCCGGTCAAAACTACAAAACGACTGTTCTGCATTCCTACTCCTTATCTAAAACCATCCGCAGATTACGCCAGATTGGTTTACGGGCAGCCCCGGACGAGGCGACACGAAAAGTTAAACTGGGGAAAGGTCTGGGCCAGCTTCTTCGCGAGGCTGCGATCGAGCGTCTCGAGAATCCGGTACTCGTCCATCAGGGCCAACGTCATACCCAATTCCTGATAAGCGAGGCCCAACCCGAAGTGCGCCTTCGCCATTTTGGGCTCCAACGCTATCGCCTTCTTGAACGCGTCGGCCGCATCCCTGAAGCGTCCTAAACGGAAGTTCGAAAAACCCAAACCGTAGTGCGTCTCGGCAAGAGCGGGATTGAGTTTGATCGACTCCTTGAAGGCCCTTAGAGCTTCGCGATCCTTCTCCAACTTCAGGTATGCATGGGCCAGACCCAAATGAACTTCCGCCGACCCGGGCTCCAACTTGATCGAT
Source organism: uncultured Acidobacteriota bacterium (assembly GCA_963826255.1). GTDB lineage: Bacteria > Acidobacteriota > Blastocatellia > Pyrinomonadales > Pyrinomonadaceae > PSRF01. Next base: position 1,846,576 of record CAWGWK010000001.1, on the reverse strand, counting down.
TGCAGGTACGACTGGATTGCTCCAGGCGCGTCGCCGGTATCAAACCGGTTTCGGCCCGACAGGTAGAGATCGTTGGCGAGTTTCTGATTATTGGTGCCGGTTGTTCCGGGTGAGGGTTCGACTCGCGACGGCGCTGTTTCCGCACGCGCTCCCACATTCTCGATGACAACCTCGTTCCGTTTACGCGCCGCATACGCCGACGCAACACCGTCCGGCGCCAGCGGCTTTAAAGGCGGAGGCTCACCAGCAAGGTGAACTGAACCGGTTGGACTCGAGGGCCGCGAGTCAATCTCCAAAACTTCCGGCCGTCGGAGATCGACAGCGGCTGGTACCGGCACCACCGGCGCAGTGGATGCTTTCGGTTCTTCGATCTTCGGCTGATCAACGATCTTCGCAATGCTGTCGTCGAAGTAATAGGTCAGTGTTCGGTAGGTAACCTCGACAGGCTCGCGTTTCAACTCGCCATTTTCGAATAAGACCAGACTGGTAACCATCTTCGTCCAGTTACCAAACTTGTCGAATTCATAATTGTAGGCTTCGCGGCTGAGGATAGCGCCGCGTTCGTCGCGGACGGTCATCTCGGTGATGTTTCCGCGCTTGTCATATTTATATTCTTCTTTGCCTACAAGAGCGCCTCCAATGGGATAGGAGGTGTTTTCAATCCGATTTCCTTTGATTCCGTAGGTGGTGACCTCGACCAGCTGGGGTAGTCCTTCGACGGGGCGCCCATCTTTCAGTTCGATCTTTGCGGTTTCGGTTTTTACTCGACGCACAGAGCCGACGAGGCCGTCCTGCTCTTTCGTACTATCGAGGACTGTTATTGCGGGTCGCGTAGAGACGGTTGTGAGTTGCGCCCGAACCGGCGCACTAATCGTCAAAACAGAAATCAATAACAGAAAAGCCGGCAGAATCCGCACGGTACTACTATTCATCTCGACTCCTCCAAATTTCAAATAGCGTCGGGGAAGGACTACAGCGCAGCCCATATGTGGTGCAAACTGCGGCGCAGAATACAATACCTGTGCTTAAAAAGCTAGAGAATTACATTAGCTTAAGAGGATTAGTATATTGGCAGGAAAGACGGTTAGACAGGATTAACAGGATAAGTCTCTTATCCTGCCAATCTTGAAAATCCTGTAATCCTGTCTATTGTTCGTCGCTGAACTTGTAGCCAATGCCCCAGACTGTCAAAACCATCTGCGGGTTTTCGGGGTTCTCTTCGATCTTGGCTCGCAAGCGATTGATGTGAGAGTCGATGGTCCGGTCGTAGCCTTCGTAGGAATAGTCCCAAATCTTCTCCAGCAGGTATTTGCGCGGGAACACCCTTCCCGGGTTCGACGCAAACAGGCGCAGTAAATCGAACTCTTTCGGCGTAAGCTCAACCTGCCGCTCCCCAATGGTTACTTCGCGTTTGGCAGAGTCGATCCTGAGCCGGCCCCGGACGATCGGTGCTTCATCTCGCAGACCTTCAGTGCTTGGCCCATTCCGTGTACGCCGGAGGACAGACTTGATGCGCGCCTCGAGCTCGCGCAGGCTGAAAGGCTTAGTGATGTAATCATCCGCCCCCATCTCCAGCCCGAGCACCTTGTCTACGACGTCGTCTTTGGCCGTCAGCATGAGAATCGGTAAGTAGCCGACCTTCTCCCGCAGCTCTTTACAGACCGCCAGGCCATCCATCTTGGGCAGCATGAGGTCAAGCACGACTGCATCCGGAGGATCGTCCAGCGCTGCTTTTACACCGTTGACACCATCCTCAACAGTTCTGACGTTGTAACCCGCGCGCGAGAAGTACTCGCTGATCGCAGTCGAGATATTCTCGTCGTCCTCAACGACCAGCAGCGAGACTTTACGTTCGCCAGAGTCGGGAACTCCGAAGTTTTCTTTAGCGGTTTTTTGTCTGTCGGTAGCTGTAGCCATGGGAGTCAAGTAGTCAACGATATGAAACTGGCAGGAGGCTCAGAGGGCAAGCACCAGGGGTCAGGCGCATCTCGGTTCGGGGGGATAGTACAGGGAATCGGTTCGGTGTTCAAGCCCAAAGTGTTATGCTGCTCTCCCAATCCCAATAAATAAAAAGGACGACCACCGATGACACCCGAAGAACGAACCCATCTCATCGCTATTTATGCTGCCGGTTACGACGAAGTCATGAAAGCGCTGAACGGTTTCCCCGCTGAGAGTCTTGGCGCACATCCGATTCCCGGCAAGTGGAGTGCTCGTGAGATAGTGCATCACCTTGGCGACAGTGAAACACAGTCAGCGTGGCGGCTGCGAAAACTTCTCGTTGAAGACGATGCTGTTATCCAGGGTTATGATCAGGACCAGTTTGCCGCGAAGCTTCGTTACAACGAGCGAGATATGGCTCCGGCGCTCGAAGCGTTTCGCCTCGCTCGCGAGACGACGATGCAAGTTGTGAATCTAATGACCGAAGATGATTGGAAGCGCGCGGGCACACACACCGAGAGTGGTCCGTACACAACGGAAGACTGGTTAGTGATCTACGCGAAGCACGCGCACAACCACGCAGCGCAAATTCAACGGCTGAAAGACGCTCTGAATAGTTAAATCAGCCTCTGTCTTGACAAAGTTTTTTAGCACGAGCAAAATCCGAACTGTCTCTAAATAAAATTGAATCTCCGCTGCTTCACGGCAGCCGTTCAACATGAGTGCTGCCACACTTCTCCAAACATCACTTTCGGATCTGATGCTCGTTCGCCGCGGCAAAGTCCGCGACGTGTACGCCGTAGACGATGAAAGTTTGCTCATCGTCGCAACGGATCGGATCTCTGCTTTCGACTGCATACTGCCGACGCCGATCGAACGAAAAGGCGAAGTTCTCACCGCGCTCTCCGAGTTCTGGTTTGAGAAGCTGAAACATGTAGTCGCCAACCATTTGATCGAAAGTAATATTGAGGCGATGCCGGCTTCAGTGCAACGTCACGCGCAAACACTTGCCGGTCGGACAATGCTGGTCCGTCGCGCAGAAGTTTTTCCAGTCGAGTGCGTGGTCCGTGGTTATCTCGTCGGCTCCGGCTGGAAAGATTACCTGCGCACCGGCTCCGTGTGTGGTCACAAATTGCCGGAAGGTTTACCGGAGTCGGCCAAGTTGCCGGAAGCGATCTTCACGCCTTCAACGAAAGCTGAACAGGGCCACGACGAAAACATCACCGAAGATCAAGTGCGCGAGCTCATTGGTGAAGAAAATACTGCGTTACTGCGCGATACATCGCTTCGACTCTTTTCGGAAGCTCACGATTATGCGCGGCAGCGTGGCATCATCATCGCCGACACAAAGTTTGAATTTGGATTGGACCAGGACGGTCAATTGCTGTTGGTTGATGAAGTGCTGACACCAGACTCCTCGCGATTCTGGCCGGCTGACGAGTACGAGCCCGGGCGTTCACAACCTTCGTTCGACAAACAATTCGTGCGCGACTATCTCGAAACGCTCGATTGGGACAAAAAGCCACCTGCACCGGCCATACCCAGTGAGATAGCCGCCGCGACCACTGCTCGTTATTTAGAAGCTTACAGGCTACTGACCGGAAAAGAGCTTTGATTCACACCCGACTCGAAAGCCTCATCGACGAAATGCTCGAAGGCCACATCCTTCTCGATGAGGCGCTCTGCGAATTCGAAAAGCTCTACATCAAAAAGGCGCTCGCAAAAAACAAACAACACCTCTCCAACACGGCCGCCGTGCTCGGCATCCACCGGAACACCCTAGCCAAACGTGTAGCCACCTACAAGAGCCAGGAGCGAAACGGGAAGCTTGCGAAGCAGGCGAAAGCATAAAGTGGGGGCTCCAAGCCCCAGAACACTCAAGAAAGGTGGGGACGAGCCCGCGAAGTGGGCGACAGCACTGCCGATTGCGGACTCGGGATTTTCCTTATTGACAAGGCTTATGACTGGTGTAAAGTTCCTCCCCATCAAACGGATCGCTCTTTCACAGACCTTTAGTTCCTAATCACCAAATAACCTCGCACTCAACAGGAGGAACTCGAATGCGTAATACCCTCATATCTCTAGCGAAAGAATATCAACCACCCGGCTTAGCGCCACCTGGTATTTACACCCGCTCAGAAGAGCTTTCTTTCGTGTTAACTCAAAGGTTTTAACGGACTATACAGATCCTCAAGCTGTGAAATTCTGCACTGATCTTTAAACGAGAAAACAGTTAATTCGAGCCCTCATCTTCATGCCCCGCCTTGAAATGCATGGCTCAATCTGTAGCGTCCCGATCGTGATATTTCGTTCTAAGTCCCAGACGCGTGGCTTTAAATAGTCGCACTGATGAACAACCCTATACCTCCCGGAGGGGCCTCAACTTTGAAAATAACGACTCCCTCGTTGCTGCTTCTGATCGTCGCTGTATCGATCGTAATGTTGGGTAGAACTCAAAAATCTGCTATCTCTGCACCCACAACTGTGGCGCGCGCTTATCAATCAGGCGGGCTCCTGCAAACATGCAAAGAGAGCGCTACGCTGCCGATCCCGGATCCTCGCGCAATAAAGATCAAAGCGGATGAAGCTCTTGAAGTGCTGAATGGCAGGGCGATTCGTGCATTCCCGAACGGTGAGGCGTCCAAACTCTTTGCTGACATGGCAGGGGGAAAAGCTGAAGAAGACGTCTTGAAGATGTATTACGATATATCAGCACTCCCGTTAAAAAAGCGAAGGGCCTTATTTAGGAGAGCGTCACCAAATGATAAAAGCGACTTGTGGAGAACGCACCTTGCGCTTTTCCTATTCAACCGCCCAAACCTAAATGAATGGCAGAAAGAGGTGATCTGGTCTGCCATGTCATTAGCAACACCTGATTACTTTGGGGTGCGGTCCAGCGATCCTGACTGGAAAGCAAAGGTGCGAGAACCCTCACGTTCTCTTGAAGACCAGATAGTCAATGCCTTCTCTTTGGAGGACGCCACCAAGATTTTCGCCATGCTTGGCGATGATGCAGACTTGGCAAACAGTAGTGCGCCGGTTTGGCTGAAGAGCATAAACTACAAGCCACTCAGTGACTCTGGTCCTTACAAGCCGTGGATGCACAATCGATTTGCCAGGCAAGATTATGACCTTGAACGGGGCGCTTGTGGGTGCTCAACGGAATCTGATTATTGTCCGATGTGGAGTTCTTGTGGTGGTGGCAATTGTGATACGACTGGGGACGGATGCGGAACTCTTTGGAGTTATCCGTGTAATGGAGCGTGCCGATGAACACTACTTCACACAATCCAGGGAGCAGGTTTCCGTTTAGCTCCGGGCCCGATGCAATGGACAATCGCGCCTTAATTTTGACGCTCGCAATGGCCGCGGGTCTCACTTTCGTCTTTATTTTCGTACTCTATGCCTCGATCAGCGACAATCCTTTGAGTAGCCGGCTGGGGTTTGGCTTTTTAGTGAGCGTGGTGCCGGCTCTGGGCGTTTTTGCTGTGATCAAGCTCACGAGACTCTTAGTATCACGGCTTGGCGCAGTGTTTATTTATGTTGTCTTGTTTGTTGTGATTTTTCTCCTTCAGTCAGTTGGTCAACTGATTCCTGTTTATAGTTAACTGGTCCAACGAGCCGCTCACACGAACAACTCACGTCACAGATACCGATAAACATCCCAAACGAACTCTTCACAACCTACAACAGTGTCAATCTCGCCATTTTTGCGGCACTGCTTGTATACGCATGGACCACAGTTTCCAAACTACGGAATACGGCTGCTATCTATAAAGCGAGGCTGTTACCATTCGCTTATTTTTCTTTCATCGCTTGGATAGTCGGGACTCTACAATACGTAATTCTCTTACCCGCCCCGCGCATTTCCTTCCCGACTGGTTCTTTCCTTAATGACACCGGTCTGTGGCTGGGGCTCATGCAGAATGCTTTATGGTTCAGCGCCGTTTTGTCTCTCTATCCAAAGCAGCTTACCCGAAAGTCGCTGAGCCTGCCGGTGCTGCTAATGTTCCCGATTGTGATTGCCTCAGTCACTTCTCGAACAGCAATCCTTTCCTCCGCATGGCTTACGGTAATTGATGCTTTCTCGACCTTCGTAATCTTTACAGCCTTTGTACTTTGGATTTTGCAATGGCGTCTCAGCAAGATGTTCGTTGCGATGTTCTTTATACATGGGTGTTCTCAATCCATCTGGAGATCTCTTTGGTTCACTCCCCTGGCCGGGACCCAGATCGCAACTCTATTAGCCTTTCCGGTCTGGCGTAGCTTACTTCTGTTTGCTTGGATCAGATTGATTTCAGCAATGGTGGAAAGAGCAGAAGCTTCGTTTGCAGACGTTGTCACCAACATTGAGCAACTGAAGCTTCCAAACCCGCTGAATACATTCCAAGTAATGATTAGCTCAACAGTAAAGGATCTCGAACGGGAGAGAGACGCCGCCGAGGGCGCCATACTCGCAATGCGTCTTAGTAGATTCCGAGCTGAAAAGTTGGGAGGCGTTGCTCTCTCCCCTCGAGAGCTGACCGAGTTAATGGCTAAGCAATGCGACATTCTTCTTCTGATAATCGGAGAACGCTACGGACACATAATTGAACCCGAAGGAATATCTGTCGTTGAATTTGAATATAACGTCGCACGTGCTGAGCCTGGGAAAATTCTCGTGTATGTAAAGGATGTTAAGCGCGAAGATAAGCAACTTATAAAATTCCTTGAACGGGTGCAAAAATTTAATGACGGCTACGTTACCTGGACATTTACGACACCGGAAAAACTAGCTGAGCAAATTCCGCATGACATCACGCGCTGGCTCACCTCACGCGCGAAGCAGACGAATCGAAAAGAATAGCCCTTTTTAGCCAGAACTTTTGGGTAGTGGCTTAAATTCAGGAGTTTTTCTCTGCGGACCTCTGCGTATCTCGGCGTTCTCTGCGGTAAAGGCTATCTCAACGCAGAGGCCGCAGAGATTCGCTGAGGGACCGCAGAGAAAAAACTCAAATTAAGCCACTATCAACTTTTGTGCATAGTTGACAGCCGAGTCTTTGTAGTTCTATTCTTAGCACTCTGACTCAAAGAGTGCTAGATTCAGGAAGCTTTCATACTAAAAAATCCCTAATCGACGAGAATTGAAAGGAGACCCAAGGTCATGGCAACGAACATCAGGCCTCTTCACGATCGCGTCATTGTGAAGCGGATCGAAGAAGGCGAGCAGGTGCGGGGAGGCATCATTATTCCCGACACTGCCAAGGAGAAACCCCAGGAAGGCGAGGTCGTCGCGGTCGGCGAAGGTAAATATAAAGAGGACGGCACGCGCCAACCCCTCGACGTGAAACAGGGCGATCGTGTTCTGTTCGGCAAGTACAGCGGCTCTGAGATCAAGATTGACGGCGAAGAGCTTCTCATCATGCGCGAGGACGAGATCCTCGGAATTCTAGAACGCGCCGGCGCAGCTACCGGCGGCGGCGGCAAGAAAGGTGGTAAGTAGAGATGGCAAAGCAAGTTATTCATGGTGAGGACTCGCGGGCGGCGATTTTGCGCGGTATTAATCAACTCGCCGATGCCGTGAAGATTACCCTGGGACCCAAGGGTCGAAATGTTGTTATCGATAAAAAGTTTGGTTCACCCACAATCACTAAAGACGGCGTTACCGTTGCAAAAGAGATCGAATTGAAAGACGCGCTCGAGAACATGGGCGCTCAGATGGTGCGTGAAGTCGCCTCCAAGACTTCTGACGTTGCCGGGGACGGCACTACCACCGCTACTGTTCTGGCACAGGCGATCTTCCGCGAAGGCGTGAAGACAGTGGCAGCGGGCGCAAATCCGATGGCACTCAAGCGCGGCATCGACAAGGCTGTCGAGCGCGCTACTGAAGAGATCAAGCGACTCTCGAAGCCGGTCAAGGGCGATGCGATCGCGCAGGTCGGCACGGTTTCCGCAAACGGCGACCAGACCATCGGCAACATCATTGCCGAAGCGATGAACAAGGTCGGTAAAGACGGCGTGATCACCGTTGAAGAGTCGAAGACGATGGACACCTCACTCGAGGTAGTTGAGGGAATGCAGTTTGACCGCGGTTACCTGAGCCCCTATTTCGTGACCGATCCCGAGCGCATGGAAGCGGTGCTCGACAATCCGCTGATCCTCATCAATGAAAAGAAGATCAGCTCGATGAAGGATCTGCTGCCTTTGCTCGAGCAGGTGGCGAAGCTCGGAAAGCCGATGCTGATCATCGCCGAAGACGTTGAAGGCGAAGCACTGGCAACACTCGTAGTGAACAAGCTGCGCGGCACGCTCAACATCGGAGCCGTGAAAGCCCCGGGATTTGGCGATCGTCGCAAGGCGATGCTCGAGGACATTGCGATTCTCACTGGCGGCAAAGTGATCAGTGAAGATCTCGGTATCAAACTCGAGAACGTCAAACTCGAAGATCTCGGCCGTGCCAAGAAGATCACGATCGACAAAGACAACACCACGATCGTAGAAGGCAACGGCAAACAGTCGGACATCGAAGGCCGCGTCAAGACCCTGCGCGCGCAGATCGAAGATACGACTTCCGACTACGATCGCGAGAAACTCCAGGAGCGACTCGCTAAGCTCGTCGGCGGCGTGGCAGTGATCAAGGTTGGTGCTGCTACCGAGACCGAAATGAAGGAGAAGAAGGCGCGCGTTGAAGATGCGATGCATGCGACACGCGCTGCCGTTGAAGAAGGAATCGTTCCGGGTGGCGGCGTCGCGTTGGTAAGAGCGGCGAGAGCACTCGAGAAATTCCAGATCAACAAGGACGGCGAAGGCGATCCTGACGAGCAGATCGGTGTCAACATCGTTCGTCGCGCTTTGGAAGAGCCACTCCGTCAGATCGTGCAGAATGCCGGTAAGGAAGGCGCCGTGGTTGTCGAGCGTATTCGTACTGAGAAGAATGAGAACATCGGCTTCAACGCAGCGACTGAGACCTTCGAGGACCTGGTGAAGGCTGGTGTTATCGATCCCGCCAAGGTCACTCGCACAGCTCTTCAGAACGCATCTTCAATCGCCGGCTTGATGCTGACGACTGAAGCGATGGTTTCTGAGCTTCCAGAGGACGAAAAGAGCGGTCCCGCGATGCCGGGCGGTATGGGCGGCATGAGCGGCATGGGCATGTAAGCAAAGCCATCCACAGATTACGCAGATTTCACATAATCTGCGTAATCTGTGGAATCTGCGGTTCTGTCACCTCATTCTCGGGCAACACGTCCTCTAGAATCTCTTCGATCAACTTCGCGGACATGTCGAGTGCAGAAAGTATCGGGTGCGCCGCTGCGTGTTCCTTGACGTAGCCCTTCGCCATATCCTGCGCGTAGGCCAACGCGACATACGCCCGCGCAAGTTGACGACTATCGATGTTTCCCCAAAATGGTGTGCTCATCTCGAATTTTTCAGACGTTAAGATATGCCCGCACCAGCATCGACAAAGCAATAGCTCCACCGCCAAGCGTCAAGACCCATTCAACGAGTGGACTGGGTCGTCCAAACATTCGCCGGCAGATCACCATGCCGCTCTTCCATCCGTCGAGCTGATATAGCGGAATTAAATTTCCGATTGCCAGGGCGAGATTGAGTGCGCCAAACAGCGACCCCCACGTCAGCACGCAAAGCACAAGGTTCACTCCGATCCCTGCTCCAAGCACAAACAACTGCTGCAACAGCGGCCGGCGTTGCAATGCAACCATATCCATTTGTACGTATGCGCCAACTGGAAACAAACGCAGTTGGCAATCAACATTGCTAACACGAACGCCGTAGAGTTTCGGTCCCCAACCAAAACCCGCCTGCTTGATCGGAACGCCGCAGGCGCGCGCAGCAAAGTAGTGGCCCAACTCGTGAAGTACGAGTGCGGCAAAAAAACTCACAATGGCATTGATGACGAAGACGTTCATGTTTGCAGATCAGCGCAACAACAATGAGACTTGCTTCTCTAATTCTTTCAATGACCGAAGTTCAGACTTCAGCGCGTGTAAATCTGTTCTAACATCGAGGATTAAATAAACAACGGCGCAAGTGATCACGATCGCTTCGAGAATTCCCAAACCGCGGTTTGCGATCACGAGAAAAAGAAATAGAAATGTGAGCGCGCAAATGTAGAGCCTGATGGTAAGCATCGTGATTTTAATAGGGCAGAAAAAATATCGTCCTAATGTTCGCTATCGAGCAGACGTGGGCCTTTAATCGCAGCATAGTGTCGCCTCATTTTCTCAGCAGAGAAATTAAAGAAGTAATGACTGGAGTGTTCCAGTCATTGCGACGCTTTTCACAGATGCCCTGATGCAAATCTCCAAGCGTTAATTCCCAATTCTAGAAACGGCGTCCAGATGCTGGACAGCTACCCTGTGAACAACATTTTTTATCAGCAATTCCCAAGGAATCGTGAAGAGATCGACACACAAAACGGATGGCCCATCAGTTGCACACAGGGGCGTCGGATCTACATGTCTGGTGAAATAGCACGACAGACTGTTCGAGTTAGCAATACCTGAGCTTTACCCAAAACCGTTTAAGGTCTCGTCAGTCTTCTTTCATTTAGCAATAAACAACTAGCCTCGGTTCGCCCCCGTGAGCCTACGAGTGTAGACATCGAGGTACAAAGATCAAACCCGGTCCATTATTTGTGACGTGCGGCTCAAGTATTTCGGAACACCAAGTCGTTTAGGCGTTTTGTAATTCCAGTTTTGAAAGGAGTGCTCTCAAGGTTAAATCCCGCGGAGACTCATTTTCCAAGCCCCAATTGAGCACGGATCTTAACCCCAGGAGTTAGTGAATTGATGCCCCTAGCAACTCCCGCTGTCGATGGCTGGTCCAATGCGAGTAGCCAAGGCTATCAGGAAAACTTTAGAACAAGCAGGACCCCCACTCTCATCGGCCAATCGCCGGTGATGAGAAAACTCTTCTCCGTTATTGAACGTGTAGCACCAACTGATGCTTCGGTACTGGTTACCGGCGCGACGGGAACCGGCAAGGAGTTGGCCGCCCGCGCCATTCACGATTTGAGCCCGAGGCGCGATGGCGCATTCGTAGATATCAACTGTTCCGCTATCCCCGAGACGCTTATCGAAGCGGAACTCTTCGGTCATCAGCGCGGCACCTTCACCGGCGCGCATGAAAATCGCAGCGGTCTATTTGAAAAAGCATCAGGCGGTACGCTGTTTTTAGATGAAGTGGATGCGTTGAACTTGTCTGCCCAGGCCAAGTTGCTTCGCGTTTTGCAGGAACGCACTGTCCGGCGTATTGGAGCACGCGCCAATATCGCGATCGATGTGCGCATCATCTCAGCAACGAATTGCGATCTTGCGCAAGCAGTTGCTGAAGGACGTTTCCGTCCTGACCTTTACTACCGGTTGCGAGTGCTTCCATTGCACGTGCCTGAGCTTTGCACACGTGGTGGAGACGTGCAGTTGCTGGTCGATCATTTCCTGCACATGAAGTCAGAGAGAAACGGTCAGCCGCTTAGAAGATTTACAGACGAAGCGATGCGCGCGCTTTGTGAGTATCCGTGGCCCGGCAATGTGCGCGAGCTCGAAAACACGATCGAGTATGCGCTGGCTATCGGCCTCGACGAAGAGTTGGGAATCGCGGATCTGCCTCCGGAGATTTTGACTGCGGCTCCGCAACCGAGTGCGGACGATTTCAGGCAAGTGCTTCAGGCCTACATGAACGACACGGTACCGCTCGCCGAGATTGAGAAACGCTACATTCTTTCAGTTCTACAGCAGTTTGGCGGTAACCAGGTGCGTGCCGCAGCCGCTCTGGGAATCGATCGCAGCAAACTTTATCGCAGGCTCAAGCAGTATGGCGTGATGGCAGTGAGGTTCTTGCAGGAAGAAGACCTGGACGGCCACCAGCTCCGTTCTCACTAATTTTCAGCCCCGACACCGCCACAAAAGGCACAAAAAGCACAAAAGGGATTTCGCCAAAAGTTCTTGTGCTCTTTGTGCTTCTTTGTGGCATCTCCTTCTGTGGCACTGCTCGCTGGCGAGCACTTGTGTCTGAGCGCCCACCTTTCCGCGGCAGATCCATTGAATTACTTAGACTTACGGCGGCACATTGCTTGCGAAGCATTGCTCTACCCATAAGTTTGCTCGCACGCCAGGAGTCCGATTATGAGCTGGAAACACTGGTTGGTTATTGCTGCCGTTTTATTGCTTCCCACTTCCATTGAAACGTTTGGACAGGCGCCAAAACCTCAACCTCACACAACACGTATACTCCGCAATCGGGACGTTTTGCAGATGGTGCGCAGCGGTATCCAATCTCACCTCATCATCGCGACTATCATGACGTCGCACTGCAATTTCGATATCTTTCCGCCCGTCCTGGAGGATTTGAAAAGACGCGGGGTGCCCGAAAACATTTTGCACTTCATGTCCGTCGTGCCGAATGGACCGCCAAATCTTCCTGAGGCCGGCCAGCCTAGTCCACAGTCGTTCGTCCGCACGGTAAAGATGCCGAAAGGTCTCCCGATAATCGTGGAGACGCTTTATCCAGTGTCTTCAGCAAACTTCAAGGTAAACAACACGGTTGCGTTCTCAGTCGTGAGTCCGATCACCATCGACGGAGTGTTGACGATTCCGAGGGGCACAATCGCCCGCGCGCGAATCACCAGAGCAGAAAAGGCAAAAACCTGGGGGCGTGGTGGCGCTCTCACACTGCAAATGGAATACATCCTGGCAATGGACGGATCTCGCGTTCCAGTGCAGTTAACAGCAGCAGCATCCGGCGGCAACCGTTCCGGCGTGATGGCAGTCGGGGCAGTTGCAACATCGGCATTGATTTTCCCCTACACGGCCCCTGCGGCCATCGTTTGGGGATTTAAGAAGGGCGACGACGCGGTCGTGCGTGGCAGCAGACAGTTCGCAGCGATTATTAAGGCCGACACTGAAGTCGCAGGGCTCCTCCCGGATCGGGAGCGAGTAATTTATCACTATGCGGAATCATTGAAGGGGAAACTGAACAAGACATCCCCAGCGGCAGCTTTTCCACGCCTCGAGGTGAGGCACTGAGCAAGCGATATTCGGACGGCTTTTTTCACGGGAACAGATACTGGTAAGACGCTTTTTTGTTGTGGGCGTACGTTGGAAATTCTTCCGCGATGCGTCTTTTATAGCAAGACAGCTCTATACATCTTGAACAAGAAGGAGCAATCCGATGCAATTTGACACTGTGACAGTGGTAGCCATCGCGGTCATTGTTATCGCTGTGGCTTACCTGGTACTGAAGCGCCGCAAACGAGCCTGAACAGTGAGATTGTTCAGAGTTCAACCTTTAGGTTGTTCTTTCTATCACTAAAAAACAGCAAGCTGAAGCTTGAACTCTGAACCTTGTCCCATCGAATGAATATCTTCTCAAAACCAATCACGGAAAGACTCTCGTTCCGGCAGATCTTTCCGCTGGTCTTCTTTTTAATGATCTTCGCTCTGGCGGTGCGCCAGAGTGCGTTCATCGATCCGGATCTCTGGTGGCACCTGCAAACAGGCCAGGACATCGTCACCTCACGCGCAATTCCTCAAACCGATATCTATTCATTTACCAAAGCCGGCTCCGAATGGATTACACACGAATGGTTGTCTGAGGTTTTGATCTATGCGACGTTTCGCGTCGCCGGTTGGGCCGGGTTGTTGATCCTGTTTCCCGGGCTGATTGCGTTTGCTTTTTACTTAGCCTACCGGCGCTGCGTTGGCAAACCTTACATTGCCGCGTTCGCGATCCTGCTCGCGGCCGCTGCTTCATCGCCGCTGCTCGGAATCCGCCCGCAGATGATCACGCTCCTGCTCGCCAGCGTATTCATCACACTGTTAACTCGATACGCGGACGATGGCCGAATCGGTCGTCTTTATTGGATGGCACCGGTGATGCTGCTGTGGGTAAACCTTCATGCGGGTTACGCGCTGGGCCTCGGACTGATCGTGCTTTACATGATCAGTCTGGCGTTGGATCGCAAATGGAACTTGATACTTCGATTGGGTCTCGTACTGTCGGCGTGCACTGCCGTCGTACCGCTCAATCCAAATGGGTTTCGAATGTTCTCCTATCCATTGGAAACACTTCGCTCCCCATCGATGGCTGCATTCATTCAAGAGTGGGCGTCACCCGACTTCCACAAAGCGATGTTTCTGCCGCTGGCTTTGTTTCTATTCCTGTTGCTCGGCGCTCTCGCGTTATCTCCCCGGCGTGCACGTCTCGGCGAAGTCTTTCTTGTTTTTATCACGGGACTGGCAGCTCTCAGGGCGGCGCGACATATACCGATTTTCGCTCTGATTGCTGCTCCGATTTTTGCGCAACAGCTTTGGGAATTGATTCGCGCCCGCGGTTGGGAAGCTCGTTTATTTACTCCCCAGGAGTCAGCGTCCAGAACGGCCCTGCCTTTTGCTTTGCTCCTTCTGCTTGCACCTGCCGTCCTGGACGTTGCGCTTATCCGGCATTTTGTGACGAATCAGGCAGCATACGAGGCCACGAATTATCCGCAGGCCGCGGTCAATTTTCTCGATTCACAGAACGTGCCTGGTCCAATTTATAACCGCTACGGTTGGGGTGGTTACCTCATACGAAGACTCGGCCGAGAATACCCGGTCTACATCGATGGCCGCGCCGATGTTTATGGCGACAAGTTCATGTACGAAACATTCAATACATACGACGGCGGCACCGGCTGGTTTGAGCCGCTCGATCGACTCTCGATCCGCACCGTATTGATCTCACCCGACGTACCACTCGCCAGCTTGCTTAGAAATGACGACCAGTGGCAGAAAGTTTATGAAGACAATCAGGCCGTGATCTTTACACGACCTGGCGTCAAGGAAACGTTTAGAGCAGCTAAGAACTGAGGTCTGCGCGATGTCTGAAGTAACTAGAAATAAAAAACGCATCGGCATATTCGTGATCGCTTACAACGCGGTCAACAAACTCGATTGGACCCTCGATCGCATTCCCGCAGAAGTTTGGGAGAAGGTTGACGAAGTATTCCTGTTCGACGATTGCTCAACGGACAACACTTACTACGCCGCTATCGGTTACAAGCACGCGAAGGCAGTGCAAAAACTCACGGTTCATCGCAACGCCAAAAACCTGCGCTACGGCGGCAATCAAAAAGCGGGTTACGAATATGCGATCGCACGCGACCTCGACATCGTCGTGATGCTCCATGCTGATGGACAGTATGCGCCCGAGGCATTGCCTGAGCTGCTCGCGCCTTTAGAGAATGGCGAAGCCGACATGGTCTTTGGATCGCGTATGGCAAATGGCGGAGATCCGCTGGCTGGTGGAATGCCGTTCTACAAATTTATCGGCAACAAAATACTAACCTGGCTCGAGAACCGCATCACCGGAATGAAGCTGTCGGAATTCCATTCGGGTTACCGGCTCTACAGTTGTGCGGCGCTGAAGCAAGTGCCCTTTAAGCAGAACTCAAATGAATGGCATTTCGATACTGACATACTGATTCAATTTCACGAGGCCGGACTTCGCATTTGTGAACGGCCGATACCAACGTATTATGGCGATGAGATCTGTTACGTTAACGGGACGGTCTATGCGTTGAATTGCCTCCGTTCGGCTATGAAATACAGGTTGCACAAAGCAAAACTGGCGTATGAGCCAAAGTACGATATCGACGGTGCGCAGTACACCTACAAGCGAACTGATCCTTACAGCAGCCACTCGCGCATCATCGAATGGATCGATCGAGAGCGGCCGCAGCAGGTGTTGGAAGTAGGCACGGCGACCGGCTATCTCACTTCAGAGATGGTGAAACGGGGCTGTGTTGTCACCGGCATCGAACAGGATCCGGAGATGGCGAAGATCGCGGAGAAGCATTGCGCGAAGATGGTCGTCGGAGACGTTGAGAATCTGGATTTATCAGAACTGGGAACTTACGACGCGATCATACTCGGTGACGTCGTCGAGCACCTGCGCAACCCGCGTGAGTTTCTACAGAAGACCGGTAAACTCCTGAACAAAGGCGGCAAGATTCTTATCTCGCTTCCGAATGTTGCGAATATCTGGGTGCGCCTTAACTTACTCTTTGGTCGTTTCAACTACAGCCGGGTCGGAATCCTTGACGAGACCCACCTCCGCTTCTTTACCCTCGAGACCTCGAAGAAGATCGCACGCGACTCTGGACTCGAGGTGATAAGCACGAACGTTACGCCGATTCCCTTGCCTTTGATCCTGCCGTCAACCAGTCAAGGACGAGCACTGAGTTTTCTCCACGCACTGAACTGGGGGATTACGAAGTTGAGGAAGACGCTTTTTGGTTACCAGTTTATTTTGATCTGCCAGCCAAAATCGTGAAGTGCGGTCGAGCGTCCTGGACCATCGTTTGACTGAAGCCGCGAACACCTCGGAGCGTTCGCACAAAAGCTTTCTCATCGCCTTCCTGATCACGATCGTTTTTAACGCGATCGTTCTGACGTATTTTCATAACCGCTTCTGGTGGCCACCCGATGAGGGTGTTTACGCGCACATTGCCGAGCGAGTAGCGAAAGGCGAAGTACTAAATCTTGACGTTGAAGAGATTCACACCGGCTATCTCAATCTTTTTCATTCTGTTGTTTTTCGCGTTTTTGGTGTCAGACTGGTTAGCCTGCGTTATCCGCTTGCAGCAGTCGCGTTCATTCAGTCTTGCCTGGTATTCCTCATACTTGCCAGGGACGACTTGTGGCTCGCAGCAATGGGCGCCATCGGTTCTACATCGCTCGGTGTGATCCAGTATTTGAATCCAACTCCCAATTGGTATTGCCTGTTCCTCGCCACCCTCACCGCGTTTTGTTTGACTTACATTCCACCACACTGGAAGTGGCGCGTGGCATTGATCGGTTTTATCACTGGTCTGATTTTTCTACTGCGTCAAATCACCGGTGTTTTTGTTGCGATGGCTGTTCTCACCTACTTCTTGTCGGAACGGAGAGAAGAAGCGCAGGGTTCGGGAACGTTATTATCCAGGAGTTCGTTGGGAGTAATGCTTCTCGGCGCTGTTACCTATCTTGCATCTGCGACTTCTCCGGCGGGAATGGTGCTTTTCGGAATTTGGCCCATTGCCATTCTTGGATATGCTTTCGCCTATTCGAAGACGAGTAACAAACGATCACTGCGGATCATGATCGGGCTGGCACTTGGCGGTCTCGCCGCCGCGCTTCCGATCCTGATCTACCATGTGGCACATGGCTCTCTTCGGACTTTTTTTGACGATACGATTTTGCGTGCCTTACACGTTGCCAGATTTTCTTACTTGAAGATTCATAGATATTGGGAGCAGATCGAACTGGCCGCCGACAACGTTGTCGCATTTAATAGTTTTGCTACAGTTGCCAATGGTCTTTACTGGATGATTCTTCCCTTCGTTGCGCTCTTCACGGGGATCGCCAGCTTGCTCGCCTTCCATCGTTCACGCGAATGGTCCAGCGCCGGCAGCCTGCCGATCATTTCGGTTTTCTACGCTCAGGTCGCGCTTCTGCAACAGGTTCCCATCTATCTTTTTTATACTCTTCCGCTTTCCTTGGCGGCACTGCTTTGGTTATGCCGCAATCGCAGCAGATCGACTGTGCTGGCGCTGAGTTTGGGCACGCTTTTTTTGTCGATTGTAAGTATTTATTATCACGCTGCTCAGCCCATCGGCAGGCTATTAGGCGGAACTATCGATGGCGAGCGCTTTCAAGTTGTTCCCGCTACGACTCTACCGCGCACCGGGCTGTGGATCGATCACGAAAGCCTGCGAATCTACACTGAGGTTGTTCAAACGATTCAAGCCGAGACGCAACCGAACGACACGATCTTTGTGCTGCCTAATAATCCGGAGTTTTATTTTCTTGCGGAACGAAGAAACCCATTCAGGTTTTGGAATACAGCCGTTGGGGTTCGGAATGACGTAGAAGCCACAGCCGTTATGAATGTGCTAACACACGAACCGCCTCGTATTATCGTGATCGACCCTGAAGACCGAAACAATACTTCGTACTCGAATGAGATGATTGCTTATGTTCGATCGAACTATCGTCTGAACAAGACAATCTCGAACTTTGAAATCTACCGTGCACGGTAAGATGCACACAATAGTGAGATCAACTAAATGGCTAGAGCCGGCCCTCGAAAGTTTTCCATTGCAAACAGCGGACAGGTCGTCCTGGTAATCGCTGTGGTGGCACTGGGTCTGGCCGCAATCGCCGCGCATATCTACCTGAGTGGCCGTCGTGAAGAGGCGACAGGAGCACTGGCCGTACTCGATCATGTGTTCGATTTGCTTCTGGCGCTCACACTGTCTGCAACGTTGACGGCGGTAGGTCACGCGGTTTGTGAAAGGCTCCGCCTCCGATTTTTGAATGCGCCTGAGGAGATTGGCGTCTCGCTATTTGTCGGCACTGGTGTAGTCGGTCTCGCAGTCCTTTTGTTAGGACTTGCGGGGGGCTTGCGACCTTTCCCGATCTCGCTACTATTGATTACGTGCATTGTCTCAACCCGGCGAAGTTGGTCGAGGCTATATAGAGTCATTGCGGAGCGCATTCAACATCTCACGGAGAACCGGGAAACGAGATTAGTTGCCGCAATTTATACGTGCCTCATACTCCTCTTTATTGTGCGTGCAGCCTCGCCGCCTGCCGCGGCGGATGAACTCATTTACCATTTGCCGGTACCGGAGTCGTTCGTCCAGCAAGGCCGGGTTTACCCAATGTTTGATAACTCATTGGGGAACTTTCCCTTTCTGATTCATATGATTTATGCGCTTTGTCTGATGGCGGGATCGGACATTGCAGCAAGGCTGTTCAGTTTGTTTTTAGCTGTAGGCATTTCTCTCGCAATCTTCGGGTTCTGTAGTCGCTACCTCACAAGACGCGTCGGTGTGATCGGAATGTTCGCTTTCTTCGGCGCGGGCATGATCGTCGAAGTTGCGGTCACTTCGCGAATAGATGTCTCGTTAGCCGGGATGCTTTTTTTGTGTACCTACGCAATGGTGAACTACCTCGCCACCAAAAATCGAGGTTGGTTATGGATCTCAGCCTTGCTTGCGGGCTTTAGTTTGGGAATCAAGCACACTGCAGCGATATGGCTTGCATTAGTTGGCTGCATGTACCTGGTCCGAGGTCTCGTTCTGAATCGTGACCGCGTGATCGAAGTCTTGGGACGCGGGGCGGCCTACGCGTTGTTGGCTTTTGCAATCGCGTCACCCTGGTACATCAAGAATTACGTGTGGTTTCACAATCCATTTTACCCACTGTTGACCGGCGAGGTTGCGGAGTTTGGACCACAGAGCATCCGCTTCTTTGATGCGAACGACGAGCAAAGACTTGAGGCGTATTTCAACATCGTGCGTTCGGAAATGCCTGAGGTCATAAAAGCGCAGGAACAGGAACTAGTAGACGCAATTAATTCACGAGTGCCACGGCATCCACTACGGTGGTGGGAATTCTTCCTGAAACCAAATACCTACTTAATGTCGGAGCCTAATCAGTATCCTAATTACCTGTTCCTCGTTATTCCGCTTCTGGCGTTCGTCAAACGATCACAATGGGTTACGTGGTTATTGGTAATAAGTATTGGGTTTGTCTTCGCCGTAACTTGGACTTCATGGATTGCGCGGTACCTTGTGCCTGCTTATCCGGCTCTAACCATCGTATCGGCTTACACACTCGTCGCACTGTCAGAACGATTGCGCTCGAAACTGCCTGCGCTGGAAAAACTCCCACTTTACGCTGTCGCTGCGGCACTGGGTGTGGTCCTGTCCGCGACTGTTCATGCCATTCTCATGTTCAGCTCTGTTAGTTTTCTGGCGGGAAGAATATCGCGGCAAGAGGCAATCAAGCCGCTCACTTATTACCAACCAATCCAGTTCATTAACAACCAACTGCCGCCCGACGCTCGCATCCTACTTGTTGGCGCCCAACTAAACTATGGGATAGAACGCGAGTACCTGACAGATGAGAGTTGGTTTGCGACAAAGTGGCGAAGAGTTCTGATTCGTAACACGTCGTTTGAAGAAGTGAATGAGGATCTAAAGCGACAGGGATTTACTCACGTTTTCTTCTCGGCCGATCTGTTCAGATTCGCAGCCCTCATGGGAACCCAGGGAACTGGTGGGATGGAAATGATCTCCGTCAATAAAGCAGAGCTTTCGGACGAAGCTCGCCGCCTCGGCCCTGAGTACCAGTTGCTACGAAACTGGTCCACGTTCACGATGTATAAAAGGAAATTTCTCCAGACACTGTACTCTGACGAATACGGTTATCAGGTACTCAAAATAAAATGATTCAGGCGGGATGCTCACTGGGTTTGATCTGCCGGGCACGGATCAGGTGCGTGATCAATAACCCCAACATAAGAGCGTAGCCCGCCCATTGGTGCCAACCGAACGCATACGCCACCAGCAGCAATGCCGAACAGAGCATCGGGGCCAACGGATGGACCAGTACAAGAGCCAGGCTAAGCAGCGACAGGTCGTGTAAATGTAAGTGCGGGGCGCAAAACAGCGCCACAATAATGCCGGGCACAAGCTGATTTGGAGACGTGCCCATTCTTTTCCAGATAACGCTTGTTACTATCAGACCAAGAGTAAAAGTGATCCAAACCCAATTTGCGCCCAGTCCGGCCCGTACCAGCAATGCCGTCGCATTTATCATGACTCTGGGATTGACTCCGAAACCACTGCCTTGCGACATGATTTGTACAATTCCCAGCACTCCCCGAAACCCTTGTAGCCCCACAAGAGCAAAGCTGTAAGCCATGAGCGCCGCGGCCCCAATACAAAATCCTGCAAAAGCCTTTGGGCGCGAAAACAATAACGGCACTGCCAGGAGCAGAGCGATTTGAGGCTTCACGACAGCCAATGAAAGGGCCAATCCAGCTAAGACATCTTTCTTTATTGTGAGGAGCCACGCCCATGAGAGAACAGCCAGCAAGATAAAAGGAGTATCCTGACCTAACGTGATTGCAATAACCACCGGTAGGAAGAGCAGTGACTGAAGAGAACCCTTCCAGTCTCTTGAAATTTGATATAGAGGAAAAATACAAACGGCTGTCACGACGAGAAGTAATAGAGTCCAACGATAGTAGGATGAATCAAAACTCTCGTTGGACACGAGGCTAATCAGAGGTAATAGAACTGGTGGGTGTGCGAAAGGCAAACAGGGCTCACCGCGTATGGGAACCTGTAACCGGCATTGCTCTTCAAGACTGTAAGGATTCTGCCCGCTGGTCCAGATACGACCGGCTGAATAAAAGGCTGGAAAATCAGTCTCGCTCGGTTGCACTGTTCGCGATGCTGCCGCGTACAGAATTATCTGGAGCAGAAAGAAGACAATTACCGCCGGATGTAGCTTTCGTTGGTCCATCAATCAATTCCAGAACTAATGGTGTAAGCGGGTACGATAATAGACCAGGAGTATGAGGACTAAACCTTTTTTTCTTTGGCTGGTCATAGCGGCTCAGATTTTCATCTACGGACATTTCTGGTATCGCGCAGACCTGACGACAACCGATTTTCCGGCGTTTCATGCCGTCGGCTTGTTGTGGAAGTCAGGAGAGCAACCGTACAACCTTGAAAATCAGTGTCGTGTCGAGAAGGAAGTTAACCCTGCTCAGCCGTGCTTGCCATTCGCCCATCCTCCTGTTCTTTTACCCGCGCTGGGTCTTGTCTCCGATCGAAATTATGTCGCGTCATACTGGAGATGGACATTTCTGACTACCGTCATTCTTGTGCTCTGTCTCATTCCCCTTTATCTCCTTTCGCGCGATCTTCGGATCGCAACGCAGTCGATCCTGTTTTTTCCAGCAGTCTTCGGTCTGTGGATGGGCCAGGATAACGCTTTGGTGCTGTTGGCGGTCACGTTGTGCGTGTACCTGTTGACGCGTAATAGAGATCTACTTGCGGGAATTGCGCTCTCGCTCGGAGTTGTAAAACCACAACTGGTGCTGGTGCTTGCGATCCCTCTGCTGTTTTCTCGTTTCAAAGCTTTTCTTGGATTCTGCCTGGGCGGGTTTGCGTTGGTGCTTTTCAGCCTTGCCTTAGTGGGTGTCGAAGGCTTGAAAGGGATCTTGAGCCTGATGGCTTTGATGTCGAAGATCCGGGGATTTGGGACCTGGCCGGAGGGGATGTACAACCTCACGGGAATTCTTGCCCGTTCGGGCGTAAATCACTTTTGGTCGTGGCCGGTTTTCGTGTTGGGTATTATCCTGGTCTGCATTCTGTGGAACCGAAAGGGTATCACTCCTGCGACAGTTTCAATCGCAGTAATCGTTTCAGTCTTTACTGCTCCTCACGTTCACCTGTGGGACTTGTCACTACTCATAATTGTCCTGCTAACCCTGCATCCGCTTGCCCTGGCGATCGGATCGCTATTGATCATTTCGATTTTTCCATTTGGTCTAACGTACTGGGCCACGTATGGAATGATGCTGGTGCTCGCGATTCTCCATTTCCGCAAATTAGATCAGCCCGGGCCGCCCGCAATGTGGAAGCTGAGCGCATCGTAAAGACTACTCCATACTTTGCCGGCTATTGTGGCGAGACAGCGACTGCTGCTCGTGTCTGAGGTTTCGAGGTCTGCGCTTGCCGTAAGACATCGTCGCTGGTGAGAGCCCTCAAGAACTCAACAAGTTCGTTGATCTCTTTTTCATTGAGGTCAAGTGGATGAATTTTCTTATCCAGGTTTGGATTATTCTGTCCGCCCTGATTGTAAAAACGCACGACATCGAGCAAGGTTCTCAGGGAGCCATTGTGCATGTATGGTCCGGTTAATTCCACGTCGCGTAGAGTCGGAGTCTTGAAAGCCCCCATGTCCTTGCGATCATTCGTGACTAGAAAACGTCCGAGTTCCGAGAACTCCGGCTCGTGCGCAAGCGAGCTCGTGTGCACGTTTTTGACTACTTCTATTTGTTGACTCAGTTTTTCAAAGTTCTGGTCCCGCAGAGCGATACCCGTGTTATAGAACCTGGAGTCAGTAAAGAGCGGTGCCGATGCGGAGAACGTGTGGCACTCGATACATTTTGCCTTGCCTTTGAACAGTAACCAGCCGGATTTCTGGTTCTCCGTAATGGCGTTTTGGTCGCCTTTGATGAATCGGTCGAAAGGTGAATTGTTCGATATGAGAGTCCGCTCGTACGCAGCAAGAGCCTTCGCGACAGTTTCGAGAGTTATGCCTTCGCTCGGAAACAAGCGGCGGAACTGCTTCTGATATTCAGGAATCGACGACAAGCGATGCACCAGTGCTGCCTCGTTCTCGAGTCCCATTTCTGAAGGATTCAACAATGGCTGTTTGACCTGTTCTTCGAGGGTGCTCGCTCGTCCATCCCAGAAAAACGTCACGCCGAACTTCGCATTTAGTATGGTAGGAACATTGCGAGTGCCGGCTTTGCTTCTCACTCCGATGGCAACGGTATCTTTGCTTGCAAATGCCGCAGCTGGGTCGTGGCAACTCGCGCAACTAACCGTTCCGTCAACGGAAAGTCGCTTATCAAAGTAAAGCTTCTCTCCAAGAGCAATCTTTTCAGTCTTGAAGTTTTTACCAGCGACGGTTTGCGCACTGGAGCGGTGCTGAAGGATTAACATCACGCAAACGAGAAAAATTGCGCTGAAAAGCAAAAGCTGGGTTATCCGCCTAAAAACAATCATTGGGACTTTTGGTAAATGAATTTGTAAACGGGTTCAAATTCAAGTTTGCTGACAACATCAGACTTGACGACATCCTTATCCTTCAGATTGTATTCTCGTTCAAAGTAAGCCCATCCGTCTTGTTGTTTTCCGGCGTAGATGTAGCGAAGCAGGATGTGAAGCACACCAGCCAGATGCGCCTGTGCGCTGCTACGATCAAGATTTTTGACTTCGTGTTCAATTCCCTTCAGGGCATACTCCTGAAAACCATGGTTAGCCGGAATGTATTGCCCGGCATTCCTGTCGTACGAAAACAAAATCGGTATAAGTGGCGACTCAGATGTCGGCAACTTATGAAAATCGTAGAAAATCGCAAGCGTTTTCGTGAACTCGAAGGTACCATCGTGATTTATGTCGAGGAGAATTAACTCTCCGTCGAGGGACCACTTTCTGCTATCGAAAATCACTTGAAAGTCGGGAGTCAGCTTGGCAATCCAGTGTGACCAGTTGCGAGGGGTGCTCTGTTCTACGATTAGCTGTTTTGGTTCGCCGCCAAGAAACGAAAAGAGACCGAACTCCGTTGTGTTTCCTGCCGGATGATATAGACCATCAAAAGTTGCAACCGTTACCTCTCCTTTTTTAAGTAGGGCGTAAGAGACCTCAGTTTTAATGCCCTCAATATCTACCGTTTTCTGTTCCTTGATGACTCGATAACCCAAGTACGAGAGTGAAGGTTCCTTACTAAAAACGGTTCTAAGATCATCAACACTGTTGGAATTCTGCGATGCTGAGATTGGCTGTTGATTTACGGTAGAGTTGGTGGAGCGACGCGCATCCAAGTCCTGACAACCGGGCAGCAAGATTAGAAGCAGAAGTAGGCTAACCACGTATCTCAATTTCTGGTGATCTCCAATCATTTCTCTGTCGCGACCTCGCCACCCTCTAAACAATCCCGCTTGTAAGGTCACGGACTCCTTAAACACTCAAAGAATCTAAAATACGCTCCATACAACTCCATGACGTGGTCTGCATAATCCCTCCGGTTTCTTGCGGCATTCGCCGGGTTATTCGGATCGCCGGGACCATACCAATAAGCTGTTAAATAATTACTACCGTAACGCTGCTGCGAGAATCGAACGATATTGCCAAGAGTAGCTAAATTGTCCCTGACATTGCCATCGAAGGGAATCCCATTTGTGCGGCCACGCCAACTGCCGTAAGCATTGCCCACAATTAGTTCCGGATGGTTTCTTCGCCACCAGGAAGTCAGTTGCGCTGGGCCGGCGTCCCCATCTGGCCTTTGCACGAAATTGGATTCGTGCCCCCAGAGCGCAGCAACCATCGCTGTTCTGTCAGATCCCAGCGCACCAGCATAAAGCGCCAATACGGACTCCTCTCTTCCAATGATGGCCCTATCAGCAAATGCTCCTGCATTTCCGAATACTCTTGAGCGACATGTGTCGTAATTAGCTGTTACCCGTGTTTGCGCTTCCTCCAGCACGCGAAGCTCCCCTATCTGCGGGGAAATCGAAAACATGCCACAGAGTCCTGACGGGTCAACAAAATTTATAGGATCATTTCCCACATACGCATAAAGGTTGGTGTCGCCGCTGTTGAAACCAATGGGATCCTGGCTGATGAACCGCTGTAACGAGGAAGAGTAATAGCGAGCCCTGTAGTAATAAAGACCTGTCCCATCATCCTCCCGGCCGGTGTATTTTGATGAGTTAGCGTTGGCCTGGCCGCTGAGCGTCGTATTGCCAAATGGATCATAGGTGTACTGCGTTTGTAACGTACCAGCGTCGTCGACCAATGCCAGGGTTGAACCTTGTGCGTCAGTAAGAGGAGTTCTAGCACCAGTGCCGTCGGCTCTCGTCAAGACTTTGTCTACACCACTATTCAACAAATTTGCTGTCGGAGTTGTACCCGACAACTCCTGAACTATGTTGGCTCCGTCGTATAGATAATTCGTCGAGACGCCATTGATAGTTTTAGCGACTCGGTTCCCGGAGGCGTCATACTGAAAGCTAGCCGTTAATCCTGGCCCGCTCATTGACGCTAGTTGGTTCCGAGCGTTCCACGTGTAGGTGTTTGTGCCATCGCTCGTCAGGTTGCCGTTATTGTCATAGGTGAGAGTGGCAGTGCCTATTTGGGTCAGTTGGTTCAACGCATTGTAAGCCGTTGAAGTCATAGATTGTGGTAATCCCGTGCGCGCAAAGGTACCACCCATCTTCGTTCGCTTGCCTGCGGCATCGTACTCATAAGTCAGATTGCCCAGTGCTGTCGCATCCTTTTTAAACGTAATCCCGGTTAGATTTGAACCTGCATCATAGCTGTGTTCAACGATTATTCCGTTTGAACGGGTAATAGATATAAGGCGGCTCAAGGTGTCATAACTAAAGGCAACGCTGTTTGCGCCCTGTGTGACTTGTGTCAGGCGATTAGCATTGTCGTACGTGTAAGTAACAGCCGGCTGTCCCACAACTGTCATGCCTGTTCGTTGACCGGCTGAGTCGTAGGAGTAATTAATTGTGCCCTGCGCTGTA
Source organism: uncultured Acidobacteriota bacterium (assembly GCA_963826255.1). Lineage (GTDB taxonomy): Bacteria > Acidobacteriota > Blastocatellia > Pyrinomonadales > Pyrinomonadaceae > PSRF01. Next base: position 1,820,491 of record CAWGWK010000001.1, on the reverse strand, counting down.
GTTTTCGATGTTAGACGATCGAAATTGTCGTAACCGAACGTACTTGAGCCGGAAACCGAGTCAACTACTTGCGTCAGTCGCCCAGCAGTATTGTAAGTGTAAGTGATGCTGCTCTCGTAACTGGGATTCCCAGGGTCCCCGGTCGTGCCAAAGCCGACGAACGTCAAACGATAGAGATTGTCATAAACGTAACTCGTCACCTTGCCCCTGCGATCGGTAGACTTCTTCAGACTGCCAAACGCATCGTACTCATAGGTCTCTACCCGCTGCAGCGGGTCAGTGCGACTGGTCACGCGATTCAGATTGTCGTAGGTGTAGGTGGTGAGGTTGTTTCGTGCGTCCTTGACACTCAGCAAGTTGCTGTTTGCATCGTAAGTAAACTCGGTTACGCCGCCGACCGGGTCAAAGGCTTTCACCACCCGATCGAGCGAGTCGTATTCATATCGAGCAGCCTGACCAAGAGGACTTCTCGTTCTTAGCACTCGGCCGGCGCTATCTATGAAAGCCGATCCTATCTGGCCACGTGGATCAGTAACAGCTACCACATCGCCGTTCTCGTAGGTAAACTCTGTGGTGTTGTTCAATGCATCTTTGACCGAGAGTGGTTGACCCACACCGTTATAGGTAAAGGTCGTAGCATTATTAAGCGGATCTGCAGCCGCGATTAGATTGTGCTTCTCATCATACGTAAAAGTGGTCGTGTGATTGAGCGGATCCGTGATACTGGTCACATCATCACACTCGCAGTGCTGCGAATAGCCGTAGGTTGTGGTTACCGCCTCTGCCGTCCCTGCCAGGTTAGTCACTCCCGTCACTCGGTTCGCGGAGTCGTAGGTGTAAGCCACCTTTCGACCGATGTGGTCCGTAACGCTTAGCAGGAAGTTTGTTCCTGCTTGTCTTTCATAGGTAACTGTCCCCTGTTCGGCCAGGCCCACAGCGTAGGTCTCGCTGGTGGTATATCCGTTGGCATCAAACATCACTCGCCGGACGATGCCGCGCGGATCCGTGACGTCGGTTTGCACCACGCGGCCACCGCTGTCCGGTGTGTAGGCGAAGGTAGTGAAGGGGTTGTCGGTCGTAGCGGGTGTGTTGTCCGCAAAGGTCTGCTTAATTACCCGCCCGGCCGAATCATATTCATTGTTCAAGACTATGATCCCGCGCTCATCTGTCACTTCCGTCATGCGGTTGGACGCATCGTAAACGAAACTTTGCGACCCGCTCATCGGATTGGTGACACTTGCCAGTCGCCCGCTGGTATCGTAGGCGTAGTTAACGGCTCGACCAATGTTGTCTCTGGCCTGCGTGATCCGGTTCGAAGCATCGTAGGTAAAATCCATCCACCGGCCACTGGGTGACGTAATCCGCGTCAGGTTCGCGGCACTGTCGCGCACAAAGCTCAGTGTGGTGCCAAACGGATCCTCATAACCAATGATCGCAGACCGTTGCGGCGTGCTCGCGCCGAACGCCTCAGGGAATAACAACTTAGTGCCATCTTCATAGATGACAATCCAGCCACCACCGTTCCAACGAATCGTGGCTTTCACCCTGCACGATGATGTTCCGCACGTCTCCGCCTCGTACACAGCGTCGGCCCAACCCGTGCCGGCAGAGATACGATTGAAGCGAACACGACCGCCGTCTGCACCAACCAGATCCATGAACGTATAAGGAAACGTGCTGCCTACCAGGTACGTGTCGTAGACGTGACTCGCGCCGATACCAAACGCGCGTGACCGTGTGTCGTTCGGCCGGTAGGCGCGCGACAACGACAGCGAACCGAAACCGGAAAGCGACAGGTCACTACCGCCGTGCAGGAACAGACCTGAATTGAGATCCACACCTGAGCCGCCAAAGTTTCCGCGACCGCACGCAACAAAGGTACCCGGCGCGAGCGCTGTCCCAGCTACCATCGCGCCGCTGAACTCGTACAACGTCACGCCTGCGTCAGGAATAATTTGCTTTGCGTCTGGTGTCACCGTGCCCTGCCCGTAGATGTACCAGCCCTTCTCAGCCGCGTCGTAGTTGTAGAAGTCGATCCGCGCGCCGGCGGGACTGCCGATGAAGTTTGGATAGATCAGTTGCGCACGGGGCGGAATAATCTGCGAGCCCCCTGGCTGGATCGTGAAGTACACCGGCACGTCAACGTTTGGTGGCAACGGAAACGGTGGCTGATTCGTCGGAATGGGTGTAATGCTGACTTGCGTCACCGCTTGTCCATCCAGATCGCGAATCACTGTGCCTTGCGGCAGCCGCAACTCAAGGCCGGGAATGGCTGGGTTCGTCACCTTGATCGCATCTTTCGTGGGCGACGAAAGAGTGACTACATTCTTCGTATCCAACCGCGGCATCCAGATCGTGTAGCCCAGCGCATTCGTCTTACTGCTGCTGATCTCTACCCCGGCTTTGAAAATGCCATAGACTTTCTGGCCCCGATTGGCGCTGCGCCCGTCGATTACCATCACCTGCCGGCCAGCCGGCAACTGCGACAAGAGAAAGCGACCCGTCTTGTCCGTTTGCACGGCTTTGTCGCCAATGCGTAGTGTGGTTTTCTCCAGTGGCTTCCCATCGAGCGTTAACACCTGTCCGGCCAGCGCCGTTACACCCTCGTCCGCTTGCAGCAGCGGCAATGAACGCCATGGTGAGTCTTCATGTTTGCGTGTCCAGTTACCTTTGAAGTTGGTCCAATCAGGATTCCATTCCTCACCATCAGCCGTGGTGCCCTCCGGCTCCGAAGATTGCTTGGTGGTGAAGGTGCTCGAGGCCGGCGTGATCGCTGTCCCGCTTTCATCAACTGCATCCGCCACCGAGATGGTGTACGTCATGCCTGGTAGCAGAGGAACCTTAGGTGTAACGAATGCCAGCCGGCCTGCTTCCGCCGGCACCACCTTAGCTTCCAATGTGCCCTCCGGCCCCCGCAGTAGCAGCGACTGCGCATTTACCGTCTCCACCCGCAAACGTTTGGAGAAGCGCAGCGCAACAAACGTATCCACCGGCACATCAGCAGCCCCGTTCGCCGGTAACGAGCCGGCCAGAAAAGGCGCACTCTGGTCCATCTGTTCATTGGACATGCTGGTGAAGTTGAAGCTGCCCGTACCCGCGTTGTACAACTCCGCCGCGGTGACCGGGTTGCCGCTCCCATCAACTCCACCCTCGATCAGTAAGTTGCCGTCGAACAGGAGCGTGACTTTATGTTTCTGGCGCGCGGCAGAAAGTTTCGCCGGCAGGGCGCGGAATGCCTTCGTTCTAAAATCCCACAGCAAAGTTCCGCCATGGTCCAGCGAACCTCCCGTGATCAGTACCTGTCCATCGGTGAGCAGCGTCGCCGAGTGATACGCTTGCGCCGCACTTTCCGGCACCGGCAGCAGCGCGAATGATTGCGTCTCCGGGTCGAAGAGCTCCGCACTCTTCAACACCGCACCGTTCTTGCCCACACCGCCCAGTACAAACACGCGACCGTCCGGCAACATGGTCGCCGAGTGCCACGCACGCGCGTGATGAAGTTTGTTTTTTACTGCCACCGGGGCGCCGCTACGAGGGTCGCTGATCGATACTGCATCCACTGCATGGTTGTCAACCTCGCCTCCAAGCAACAGCGAGCGACCGTCTGGTAATAAGGTAATCGTCTGACCCGGGAGAAGGTTCGCGACCGGAACGCGCGCGGCCAAAACAGGTTTTGGCCTGCGTACCGCGATTGGCCCACGCTTCGCGGTCGAAACAACCGGTTTATTACTTGCGTCTTTGCCCGATATTGACAGAGTCAAGCCGGGACCAAGACAGACGACAAGGATCAATAGCTGAGTAATACAAACGCGTACCATTTGCCGGGAAGCTAACCGGAGCCGCCGGACAGTACTGAGCTTAAATCTGATCAACTGCTTCATGATTTCCCTTCTCCGAAATCCTCATTAGGTTTATTGCGTTGTATGAACTCAATTCACCCGTGCGTTTCATGGACGCCACACTTGAACCTCAGCCAGCGACAAGCGCTCACTCGTAGAAACCAGTTGCACTCGCACATATCGTCCGGTCCGGTTCACGGTCAGCGTGGTCGGCGTCCCTCCCTGACCGGACACATTTGTGCTCCACACACCTGATTGATTTATCGTCGTCGTGAGGTCAGTCGAGATGAAAGGAACATCGGATACAAAAACGTAGAAGTTCGTCAGCGCTGAGCCGCAGCAGTCGGTGCGATTCCAAAGCTCGATATTGCCGATCGACTCCACGCTCCCGAGATCGACGTGCCACCAGGCCGTGTTCTGCACTGCGGTATGTGTAACGGAACCATCGTTCCAATTTCCACTAGTGTTACCGTCAACCGCACGTGAAGCCGCCGCACTAAAGTTTGTGCTCGACTGGGTTGCCGTTTTGTTGTACGCAAGATTGTTTACGTTCGCGAGCGCAGGATCGTACAGACTTACGCCAACATTGCCGGTGTTGCTTGAGTTTGGGTCGATGCGCACGGTGTACGTCCCTGTTGTCGGAAGCGTCTGCGCGGCCAGGTTGAAGGAGCTATTGCTGGAATTTCCTGAAGTTAGAGTTGTGCCATCCGGTTTAAGAAGCGTCACGACAATATGGCCCGCCGTGTTGCCCGTGATCCGGACGGTAATCTGTTGGCTTGCCGTGCCCTCGAAGGTGAGTGTCGCGTTCTGTCCTATGCGGTAGGTCGTAGTGACTACCGGTCCATTGACGGTGATTGGCGGAGCGAGATCTTCCGACAGTGTCACTGTCATGGCGCCGCTGCGGTGTATCGAGGGATCGATAAAAATCGCATAGGTCCCGCTGACCGGCAGCAACACACTCGCAGTTCCCGCTCCGGCGTTGCTGAAGTTAACTGCCGCCTGTAAAACTGTCCCATCAGGCTTCAGCAGCGAAATACTGCCCACCTCACAGCAGTAGCCAACGCCCAGTGTCATATCACTCAATCCCACACTGACTCGTTGTCCTGCTGTGCCTTCAAACGGAAGTCTCGCATTCTGTCCAATGCGATAGGTCAGGTTAACCGCTATGCCATTGATACTGATCGGCGAAGCGATGTCTTCCGACAGTGTCACTGTCATGGCGCCGCTGCGGTGTATCGAGGGATCGATAAAAATCGCATAGGTCCCGCTGACCGGCAGCAACACACTCGCCGTTCCCGCTCCGGCGTTGCTGAAGTTAACTGCCGCCTGTAAAACTGTTCCATCAGGCTTCAGCAGCGAGATGCTGCCCACCTCACAGCAGTAGCCAACGCCCAGTGTCATATCACTCAATCCCACACTGACTCGTTGTCCTGCTGTGCCTTCAAACGGAAGCCTCGCATTCTGTCCGATGCGATAGGTCAGGTTAACCGCTGTGCCATTGATACTGATCGGCGAAGCGATGTCTTCCGACAGCGTCACTGTCACCACGCCGCTGCGGTGTATCGACGGATCGATAAAAATCGCATAGGTCCCGCTGACCGGCAGCAACACACTCGCCGTTCCCGCTCCGGCGTTGCTGAAGTTAACTGCCGCCTGTAAAACTGTCCCATCAGGCTTCAGCAGCGAGATGCTGCCCACCTCACAGCAGTAGCCCACGCCCAGCGTCATATCACTGAGTCCCACACTGACTCGTTGTCCTGCTGTGCCTTCAAACGGAAGCCGCGCATTCTGTCCAATGCGATAGGTCAGGTTAACCGCTGAGCCATTGATACTGATCGGCGAAGCGATGTCTTCCGACAGCGTCACTGTCATGGCGCCGCTGCGGTGGATCGACGGATCGATAAAAATCGCATAGGTCCCGCTGACCGGCAGCAACACACTCGCCGTTCCCGCTCCGGCGTTGCTGAAGTTAACTGCTGCCTGTAAAACTGTTCCATCAGGCTTCAGCAGCGAGATGCTGCCGACCTCGCAGCAGTAGCCAACGCCCAGTGTCATATCACTCAATCCCACACTGACTCGTTGTCCTGCTGTACCTTCAAACGGAAGCCTCGCGTTCTGTCCAGGATTGAAGTTCAGGTTAACTGCTGGTCCATTGATAGTAATTGGGGTCGTTAGATCTCCCGACAATCTCACCGTCATGAGACCACTGCGATGTATCGACGGATCGATCACGATCGCATACGTGCCGCTCACCGGCAGCAATACACTCGCCGTTCCCGCTCCGGCGTTGCCGAAGTTAACTGCCGCCTGTAACGTTGTTCCGTCCGGCTTCAGCAGCCAAATGCTGCCGACCTCGCAGCAGTAGCCAACGCCCAGTGTCATATCACTGAGTCCCACACTGACCCACTGTCCCGCCGTGCCTTCAAACGGAAGCCTCGCATTCTGTCCAATGCGATAGGTCAGGTTAACTGCTGAGCCATTGATACTGATCGGCGGAGCGAGGTCTTCCGACAGCGTCACTGTCATCGCGCCACTGCGGTGTATCGATGGATCGATAAAAATCGCATAGGTCCCGCTGACCGGCAGCAACACACTCGCCGTTCCCGCTCCGGCGTTGCTGAAGTTAACTGCTGCCTGTAAAACTGTTCCATCAGGCTTCAGCAGCGAGATGCTGCCGACCTCGCAGCAGTAGCCAACGCCCAGTGTCATATCACTCAATCCCACACTGACTCGTTGTCCTGCTGTACCTTCAAACGGAAGCCTCGCGTTCTGTCCAGGATTGAAGTTCAGGTTAACTGCTGGTCCATTGATAGTAATTGGGGTCGTTAGATCTCCCGACAATCTCACCGTCATGAGACCACTGCGATGTATCGACGGATCGATCACGATCGCATACGTGCCGCTCACCGGCAGCAATACACTCGCCGTTCCCGCTCCGGCGTTGCCGAAGTTAACTGCCGCCTGTAACGTTGTTCCGTCCGGCTTCAGCAGCCAAATGCTGCCCACTTCGCAGCAGTAGCCAACGCCCAGCGTCATATCACTCAATCCCACACTGACCCACTGTCCCGCCGTGCCTTCAAACGGAAGCCTCGCATTCTGTCCAATGCGATAGGTGAGGTTAACTGCTGAGCCATTGATACTGATCGGCGAAGCCAAATCTTCTGAGAGCGTCACCGTAATTACACCAGTGCGCGTCTGCGACGGATCGATAAAAATCGCATAGGTCCCGCTGACCGGCAGCAGCATACTCGCCGTTCCTGCTCCGGCGTTGTTGAAGTTCACGGGCGCCTGCAACGTTGTTCCATCGGGCTTCAGCAGCGAGATGCTGCCCACTTCGCAGCAATAACCGACACCTAACGTCATCGCGCTCAGCCCCACACTGACTCGTTGTCCCGCTGTGCCTGCAAACGTGAGTCTCGCATTCTGTCCCGGAGATGCGATGGTTATTTCGACGGCAGGCCCGTTAATCGTGATGGTGTTTAAGAGATCAGTGACGTTGTAAAGGGTGAACGTTATGTTTCCAGTGTTGGTGCTGCTCGGATCAACCAGGATCGTGTACGTTCCGTTCATCGGTAACGTAGAGGTTTCCAGAAAGCCGCCGCTTGTATTGGCTGTGACGGAACCTATCGACACACCGGTCGGACTACGAACAGTCAGGACAGTGCTATTGATTGTAGAGCTCGTGACTTTGATACTCGCGCGTTGCCCGGCGATCCCATCGAAAACAATCAACCCAATCTTGTTAGCTGTCCCAAGCGATACCGTTTTGCTTTCGTCATAAACCATTCTCCCTGTGGCTGCCACGTCAGCAGCGGTGTAAGGAGGTGGCGGTACGAAGAAGTCAGCACTACTGATTGCGGTGCCTGCGGGCGTACTTACGCTTATCCGACCCGAGGTGCCTTGAGATGGAACGGTCGTCGCGATGGTGGTGCTGGTGGCGGAGGTGATTGAAGAATAGGTTACATTGAACCTTGATTTGTTGTTTGCTGCCGCCGGTTCAAAATTCGTTCCAGTGATCGTGACCGGAGCTCCGCTCACACCGATCGTAGGAGTAAAGTCAGTAATCGTTGGTAATCCGGATCCTCCTACTACGAACGGCGTACTGCTTGAAGCATTTCCTGCTGGTGTCGTTATCGCGATAGGCCCTGTAGTTGCGCCCACTGGTACGGTGGTGGTGATCTTCGTGGTAGTAGCTGCGGTTACGGTTGCGGCTACACCGTTGAACGTCACCGTGTTCTGCGAAGGGGTTGTGCTGAATCCGGTACCGTAAATCGTGACCGCGGCGCCCACCGGGCCGCTATTGGGTGTGAATTCAATTATGGATACGGTGGCAGCGCTGTAACGCGCGATCGTTAACAGGTTACCGACTGCATCATACGTGTAGACTGCCGCGTCGCCGGCAGTATCAATCACCGCGACAAGTCTTCCCAGTTCGTCGTAAACGTAGACAATCTCATTCCCCGATTGGCCTGGGACCGCGACCGAAAATAGCAACAGGCAAAGTATCTGCGCGACGCGCAGTACTCTTGCAGAATACTTTTGGTGCAAACAATCGCAGACCATGTGGAAGCTCCCGATAAAAGGTTGTTGGGACGGGCATTCGCTGGAAGACGCGATTCGCCCTGGGTAATCCGCGCAGTAATGCACGGATAACCTTGAAAGATGAAGTTGTTGGATCGTTACGAGAGTCGGGGAGAAATCAGTTTTTAGCAGTCACACAAGCGAAGCAAGAAGTTGAAATGCCCTTATGGCCCAAAAAGAAAAACGCAACGATGTAGCGCCGCACTCTACTCCGATGTTTTTTGAGTGTCAATAGAAAATGAAGTTAACTTTTTAAGATCGAGTACAACGTCACGAGAGGATGCAAAGAATAGATTTCAGTTGTTAAGATTTTTGCTGAGAAGCTGGACCAGAAGCAATAAACAAACTCATACAACTCAAGACTGACCTCACAAGCGAGTCACAAATCAAATGTCATTCCACCTACTTAGCGCTTCGTAAACACCACCGCGGTTTCATCGCCATACACTTGTTGCCAGTCCGCAGCGTTTCTCATCGCTGTAGCGACTACTGACTTTGGCGCGACGATAACAATCTGAACACCGTAGCGATCGAACGGCTCTCGCCAATCAGCATAACCCAAAATGATGTTCAGATATTCTTTGACAAATTCATCGCCGTACATGTCGATACGTCCATCGATGTAGACAGGATTCGAAGGCGTCTTCCAGATCAGATATCCACCCCAGATGTTGGGATCGGTGAATGTCTTGCCCGTGATCTGATTCTGCTCAAGGTACTCGACCGCTGTCACAGGAGCATCAACCGCAAGCTGTGTTGGCGCCGCGAAGACGGTTGCATTTAATCTCCAAGCGAAGGCGATCAGTGGCACGAGCAGGAGCAAACTGAAAATGACTGCTTTGCGATTCAAATTCGTCGAGGCTGACGCGTTGAACATCTTGCCGCCGGACGCGGCCGTGATCCAATTCTGAAGGTAATCCGCCATCATGGGCACTGCCACGAGCGCGAGGATTGCCATGTGACGTTGCGACTTCAACGTCATATACAACGTGGCGAGAAAAAGCAGCAACTCGCTTGGCCGAACACGTTTAGGAGATAGCGCGATACCCGCAATCGTCAAAAAGATGAGCAGGATAAGCGGCACGGCTTCTGATTGATGGAAATTAGGTGAGAGCCAATCATTTACTGTTTGCTGCTGGATCGGCGATAAGAAAATTTCGAATGGAAACTTGTAAATCCAAATGCCGTGAGGATTCAGGAGCCCCGCGAGCAGACAGCCAACTAACACAATGCTCAAGGTTTTAAGCTGCGGCCACGTCGAGTTGAACCTTTCACCCCGGGCCCACGCGTCGAGAGGTACACCGACAATTGTTAACCCGATTAAGACGAGGCCCATCAAAAATCCGCCGTGCAGGTTCACCCATAAAGCCATTAAGGGAACGAGCCACCAGAGGTGACGGCCTTCGGCACGTCGAACATAACGCGCGAGCAAAGCGAGGTAAACACTGCTCAGCAGCAACGTAAAGACGCGTGGTCTAACTCCGATTGTCGGCAAGACGGTCCAAACGCCAAGGAACGTTGCGAATGCGCCAATCAATGGGTGACTCTCTGAGCGCTTAAACGCAATCCAGAAAGCCAAAGCGGTGAGAGCGGCAAAGATAACAATTAAAACGTTGAACCCTAACCTGGAATAAATAACGTAGAAGATCGCTTCCGAGAGCCACTCGTGTGCAACCCACGGTTTGCCATAGTTAGTAAAAGAATAGAAGTCTGTCTTCGGGATCGAACGAGTGTTGATAATGTACTCGCCGGTTTTCAGGTGCCACCAGAAGTCACCATCGCTCAGCGGCCTGGCCGCGAAGAAAAACGCATAGGCGAACACGTACACTTCGCAAACCGTTCTGAGCGTCTTGTTCATGAATTCTGCGAGACGAGGCGTGGTCCCATTAGGAGGGCGGCAGTTTGAGTGGGGGACGTTAGTAAACTCCGAGTCGAAGGGATGAGATTGCGTGTCGGAAATCGCGCGTTGGCGGCTCGATTAATTGCAATGACCCCGCCTACTAACCAAACAGGCTTGCTACATGGCCGCCTATCCATTCCATGGCACCGGATACACCTCGCTCAGATGTAAAGAGGACGACGGCTAACGCTACAAAAAAAATGAAGAGTAGGAAGTTCAGGGTTCTCCGGCTCAAAAAACCTTCTTCTACTTTCATGAATGTACCCTCTTTGACGTCAGGGTTTATCTACGTCCGCGGCCGGTGATTTAGGCCGCGGCGGCTCACCTATCGACTCGATTCGTTCACGCTCAACGTAAGAGACGAGCCCGCCTTGCCGGTACCAAATCCCCAATCGATCTTCCCAGGCAGCGTCAGCTTCGACTGACACGCCGCCTTTCAGTTTTATGATAGTCCGTCCGCGCCTCTCGCCCTCCTGCTGGTTCGTTGAGATTGGTCCATGGTTTAGAGAGACCGAAGGTTGGGTCGGTTCCGGGACCGCCTCGGGCTCAGGTGAGGCTGTTTCTGCTGGACTCGCTTCAGGGGAAGCCTCAGGACTGGAAAACGGTAGCGGTGCTGATGGAATCATTCTGGGCTGGGCAGACATTTCGGGAGTATTTAACCTCGCGGATTCGGGCTTGCCACTCTTCAGTTCGTCTTTCTCCGCTCCCGGCATCACCATCAGCACATAAGCGGCCAATGAAATGATGACCCCGATTAGGATGCCGATCGTGACAATGGGCCACATCTGCCGTTGACTATTAAGTTGACTATTAATAGGGGCAGCCGGTTCTAATGCGCCGAGCGCATTGCGCAGCAGCACCGTTTCGTCAAGCAGTGGCGTTCCGTCGGAATCGCAAAACTTCTGCTCATCTCCGAAGTGCTCACGACATTGGGGACATTGTTTCATTTAAGTCCTCGCAGGTTAGAGAGAAATCCAACCTACTAGCTGCAAAGTCTATGCCTAAGTGGGGGTAGTCGTAAACTCTTTTTATGCAACCGCCTTCGATCTTCTCAAGCGCACTTTGCTGTGCCATGTTTTGACTCAACTGCTCACCAGTGAGCACCCTGTACACTTGGGAAACCTCGAATTGCGCACCTGCCTCGTCGGTATGTGTTTTGCTGCTGTCGACCGAGTCACTGCTTTAATTCGCGATCCAGGGCCCGCATTCTTCAATGAGCACAGTAGCCTTACCGTTAGCTATTTCAACGCCTCAGGAGTCTTCGGCAGGATTTCGTCTCGGCCATCGTCCGGCGCTGGACGGCGTCCGCGGACTGGCCGTCATTTTTGTGTTCTTGTTTCATTTGTCGCAGTTCGCCTTTCAGTTCAAACCAACATTAATTGCGGCCGGCTTTCTCGGCGTTGATATTTTCTTTGTGCTCAGCGGGTTTCTGATAACCAGTTTACTTTTAGAAGAATGGGATAACTCGGGTCATATCAGCCTGTGGCGATTTTATGCGAGACGCTTTTTTCGACTGATACCTGCTTTAGTTATATTCCTCACGTGCATTTCGCTGTTTGTTACGCTTACTCAATCACGCGAGGTCGCTCAGAGTACTTACTGGACCTCTCTCTACTCCATCTTCTACACAGCGAATTGGGTCAATGCTTTTCGTCTGGCCCCAATCTCAGAGTTTTTAGGACACATGTGGAGCCTGGCGATTGAAGAACAATTCTACCTGGTATGGCCGGCCTTACTCTTGATCCTGCTGAAGCTTAAGGTGCGCCGTACCACGATTGTAGTGGGTGGGATACTACTTATCGCGGCCGTTTGTTTTCATCGCTCAATGCTTTACCAACCGGGGGTGTACAAACCGCGAATCTATAGCGCGTCTGATACGAGGGCTGATTCGTTAATCGCGGGCTGCGTCGCCGCTATGATCGTGAGCTGGCAACTGCTGCCGGCGAGCCGCTTTTTCAAGAAAGCCCTTGGATGGTGCGCCTTTGCGTCGCTTTTGATCGTTGAGCTTTATCTTCAAAATGCGTTCGACTTATTTGATCCCACGCTCTTTACTTATGGTTTTACAGTCTTTGCTGTTGCGGTCGCGGTGCTTCTTATTCAACTGACTTCAAACCCGCCGAGGCTATTTACAAAGTTTCTCGAATACTCGCCGTTGGTGTGGGCTGGTCAACTCTCTTACGGTATCTACCTCTGGCACCTTCCGATTTGTCTCACATTTGCGTCTCTCCCGTTTCCCGGGTGGCTCAAGGCCTGCTTGTCTGTCGTATTAACGTTAGCGTTATCTTCGCTATCGTACTACGTCGTTGAAAAGCCCTTCCTCAGAATGAAGAAACGGTTTGCAGTCGCTTCGTAGCGGCACTAGCTGACCTCAGCAAGCTCACGATTAGCATGGAGCCTTCTCTTCAGCTTTAGTGCTGGTTTCTCCACTAGATAATAGGATAAAGAACTCACCATCAGAGTCGCCGCCACCGCGATGAATAGTTTTAGAGGCCACCCTAAACTCAGAAAACTCGAGGCCTTGAAAACGGGGTAATGCCAGAGATAAACGCCGTAAGAAATTCGACCGAGCCAGACTAAAGGACCGTATTCGAGCACCTTGGCCAATAAACTGGCCAATAAAGTTGACGGTGACAGCACCACATTAACGAGCAGCACCGCGGTTGCGCTCGCCAGCAGAGTGAATCCGCCCACGTGCATGAACGGGCTGGCGTAGCCAGTCGCGAACAGACAAAGAATGATGAATATCAACGAGGGTATTAATAAAGGTCGAAAGCCGCGGCTGCGGAACAGTCCCCAACTCACGCACATGCCCGTCGCACACCCGATCAGCAATGCGTCCGCCCGCGTGTCGAAGGCGTAGTACGTCCTCACCGGCCAAGCTCCAAACTGCTGTAGCGAAGCCCGGTGAAATGCTGACGCGAACGTCAGGAGCAACGTGATCACCACCAATTTCTTCCTGCTTACACCGAGCTTCAAAGCGCCTAACAGGAGCAAGGGCCAAACGAGATAAAAATGTTCTTCAATTGCCAGCGACCAGGTGTGCTGAAGCGCGCCGAGGCGAATGTTGAGGAAGGCCAGTCCCAGATCAGAAGCGTAAACAAAAGCTATCGGTATACCGCGCCGCGTGTCATCGGCTTCCGCCGGTAGGAAGAGAAGGTCTGCAAGGAAGTACAGAGTCGTGAGTAAGAGTAATAAAGCAGGCACCAGCCGCAATGCCCTGCGCCAGTAAAAACTCTTCAGACTTATCGCCCCCGTATGTTCCCACTCCTCGAGCAGGAGCGTCGTGATGAGAAAGCCACTCAGCACGAAAAAAATATCGACGCCGGCGCTTCCACCTTTCAGGAGAGACCAGCCAAAAAGGTGGTGTGTGTGAAGAGTTAGTACACCGAGGATCGCAATACCGCGCAGCCCGTCCAGCGCGGGACGATAGCCCAGTCTGAACGGAGCAGACTTTTCGATGACCGGCGACTTCGCGCTGACTAGATTTAAGGTAGTGCTGCTCATCACCTGTGCGAGCTCAATTCGCGATACCGAGATTTTGCCGCAGACTCTTCTTTCGAACCTTCCAGATAACTGCGTCTACAACGTAGTGGTGGAAGTTAATTGTTTGATAGGCGACGGCGAAGAGCGGAAGTGACGTAACGATCGCCAGCGACGGTGAGACCCAATTCAGTGTCGTCGCGAGCGTGCTGTAAAAAACCGTGGAGATGGCGAGACAAACGGCGAAGTATATAGCTATGTTCTTTCTCTGGCTGAGGTAAGACAAGAACCGGTGACGCGCGTCGATCTGGTCCTTGAATCGATTGTTATTGAACATCCAGACAGTGAGGATGTACTGGCAGTTGTGCCAGATGTTCAGCACCAGCCAGCCGTGATTAATGTCGCTGATTAAGAGATATCCGGCGCCAAAAACAGCGAGGTGCGAACACATGTAAAGCGTGTGTGCCACTGGGAGACGGCCCTCGCTATACGCGTTGAGTTGTTGCCAGATCCAGCTTGCGGTAACGATCAGCGCAAACGCTCCCGCCACTGATACGAGCCAAAATGGGACTGGAAGAACTTTGACTTCAGTGAAAAGATACTCGCCTGGCGCTTGATATGAGCGATAGAGAATTCCCCAAACCGGGACAGCATAGATCGTCAGGTTTGTAAGTCGATCGTTAAGCGGGAGCGCCGCCTTGCGGCTGTAGATTCGCGAGACTCCGTAACTCTGACGCGTGTAGTGCCACCATTGCCAGTACAAGTAAGCCGTGGTTAAGACCCAGGAGCCGAAGATGGCCCACGCTGTAACCACGCCGGCGAGCACGATTAGCGGCACCCACAGAATGAGAAATCGATGTTCGCCAAAGCTCTGTTTATCGAAGGTGAGGCGGGTATACGTCGACACGACGTGGTGATACCCAAGCAGCCAGCCGTTCAAAACAAAAACTGCTGGAAACAGGCCTGGGTTATCGATAACAAACCAGCCGGAGATAAGAGCCGCGCCGAGAATTCCAAAAATGTAGATACCGTCGAAAGAAAACCCGCGCAGCCAGCCCACCGGCCGGGCATTAATGGCGACTGAGCTAGCGACCATAGATTGGTCTACTAGAGCAAAAGACGTGCCCGGTCTGGAGCTGTAACTCAGTAGTCCTAAAGGATTCCTGCTCAGGCTATGCCGCTGGATGTGAGGCGGGGCGTCGCCCCGCCGTCAATCTTCGGATCTGAAATTGGGGCTGTGCCCCCGGTTCGCGCTGTGCGCTAATGTTTTATGGGGCAAAGCCCGAACCAAGGGTAGAGCCGGAAATCCTTTAAGACCTTATCGGCGGGGCACAGCCCCGCCTCACATCCGGCGGCATAGCCGCATCCTGAAGAGCTTTGGCCCAACAGTCCATAGTTACAAGTCTTCTCACCGTGCGCAGTTTTAAGGCAACTGCTCGCCTGCGAGCAGTCGAACTGCTCACAGAACTCACCAAGTACCCAAATTAGCCCGATATCTTCGCGGCACAGTCGTTGCGAAAGGGGCGGCACAGTCTCGAAGTGTTGCCGTGATTGGCAGGAAGCGATCAGCTCAGGGTTCCTGGGATGACGCCTGCACTCCAAGACTTATGTTGCCCTCGGAGTCGGAGCACACGCACTAAAAAACACCGGGTCAACACAGACTTAAAAAAACCCAAAAATCTTACCAAGGAGAATGAAAGATATGTTGAAAGCCTTTTTGAAAGACGAGACCGGCGCGGAATTGGCTGAGTATGCCGTCGCGGTGGCCCTCCTCGTTGCCATCGGCCTGGTTGTTTACAAAACGCTGGGCAATTCGGTTAACCAAGCCAACTCCACGACTGGCGCCAAGATGCAGAACCCAACCTTCCCGTAAGGCTTGGTTCTCGAGGTAAAGGGGGCTTCGCGATTGGGAGCTCCCACCTCATTCAAAATTTTGATCCCCCCGAGGATGAACGGTGATGAACTTAAAACGATACTCGAAAAAATTTCTCAGAGACGAGCAGGGTGCAGAACTCGCGGAATACGCAGTGGCTGTCGCACTTCTCGTGGCCATCGCTTTAGTTGTTTACAAGACGTTAGGTAATGCGATTAACGATCAGAACAGCGGCACCGGTGCCAAGGTATTACAGACCACGACCTTCACACCGTGAGCGTCTTTTTTCGCCAGCCAGACCTCGCGAGCACACATAGTCGCGAGTCTTCAATGTTTTTATTCGAACGGAGTTGCTTGGTGAAACGACTAACTAAATTTCTACAGGACGAGCAAGGGGCGGAGTTGGCAGAGTACGCAGTCGGCGTAGCCATCCTCGTAGCGATCGCTCTCGTCGTCTATAGAGTTCTCGGTAGCGCTGTCAACACAAAGATGAATACGGTGGCTAACGAAGTGCAAAAGTAATCGTTAAGTTCACTGCGCCGAGGAAACTATGAAATTAATATTGCTCGCCCCTCTCGCCATCTTCGTCATTTATTACGACGTAAAGTACAGGCGAATTCCGAATGTACTTGTGCTTGCAACCTTGATCGCCGGCATTTCCGTCAACATCGTTTTTAGCGGCTTTCAGGGAATGCTCTCCAGCGTAGAAGGATTTGCTCTCGCGTTCTTCCCCATGCTCCTGATGCACATTTTCGGAGCGATGGGAGCGGGAGACGTAAAACTTTTTGGCGCTGTTGGAGCCGTGCTCGGAGTCAGCCTCGTGCCGCTCGCGTTTGTGGTCGTGGTGATGCTGGGTGCAGTGCTTGCCATTTACACGATGCTTAGAGCCGGCACGGTTTTCTCGACGCTACATGGCGTCGTGAGAATTTTCGTCGGCATTCTTCCAGGCTGGGAGATGCCGCGTTTCGCGATGTCGCCGGATCGCAAACACACCATTCCTTACGGCGTCGCGATCATGCTCGGAAGCCTGATCGCAGTCGCGGTATTTCAAAGATAGTTGGATTCTGAATCGATTAGTAATGCCTTGGACGACCGCCACATGGGCGACGTTTCAAAACGAATGGAGATAAATCATCATGCGGAATAAGCGTTTAGTCATTGCTCTATTGGCGGCCATAACTTTCGGCTTGATAGCCGCGGTTTCCGTCAAACAATATCTCTTAAGTGCCCAAACGTTCCAGACCAGTCTGAATGACGTGGTAGTGGCCAAGGTAGATATCCCGGTGGGCTCACGAATCATTCCTGAGCAACTCACCATCGCTCAGTTTCCCGCGAACGTCACTCCGGAAGGAGCACTGTCGACTATAGACGACAAGCTGGTTGGCCGCGTGGTGGTGACCAGTATCTCGCCGCGCGATCCGGTTACCGAGTACAAGCTCGCACCCGTCGGAGCTGCTGGTGGCTTGTCTTCGATGATCCCTGAAGGTTATCGCGCGATGACGGTCGCGGTGAACGACGTCGTTGGCGTATCGGGTTTCATCATGCCCGGCACGCTGGTCGACATTGTCGTTGTGATAACGCCGCCGAAGGGCAGCGGAAACGAAGAGATGATCTCAAAGATCGTACTGCAAAACATCAAGGTGCTTGCCAGTGGTCAGAACATCGACAAACCGAAGAACGATCGCGAAGTTGAACGCGCCATCAAGGCAGTCACTCTTCAGGTGACTCCGGAACAGGCTGAGAAACTCGCCCTCGCCTCCAGCGAAGGTAAGCTCCAGCTCGTGATGCGCAACTCCGTGGACCAGGCCGACGAACAAACGGCCGGCGCCAACAAGAGAAGCCTGTTAAGTGGCGAGCGAGCCGTGATCGCCCCAGAGCCGGGTTCCTCCAGTGCGCCAAAGGCAGCCCCGTCTTCGGCAATCCGTCGCACTGCTCCGCGTCCGGTTGTCAGAGATGCCAACCCCACGGCTAAGGTAACCCCTCCGCCGCCGCCACGGCCCACCGTTGACGTGTACGAAGGAGCGAAGAAAAAGACCGTCGATTTCCCATAAGAAAGACTGACGCACACGTAAGGCATAAACTCCGATTTTCGCAATCAAGAGGAGAACTGAAACATGTTGGCTAAATACTCCACAAGATCTTATTTCGTTACGCTGCTGCTCGCAGCAGTCGTTACCCTCGGCCTTGGTGTCGTTAGCGCGATCTATGCCCAGGAAACCACCTATGACGCTTCCTTCAACAGCACCGTCAAGGAAGCCATTCCAATCAACGTGCTCGTGGGCCAGTCGCGCGTGATCAACTTTGATCGCCCGATCGGCCGGTTCTCAATCTCCAATCCGGAAATTGCAGAGGCCGTCATGGTCCGTCCCGACCAGGTGCTGGTAAATGGAAAAGCATTTGGCCAGGTCAACTTCATTGCGTGGGAGAAAGCCGACAGCAAGTTCATCGTCTTCGATGTGTTTGTACGCGCGAACCTCTCGCTCATCGACTCCCAAATGCGCGCGCTGTTTCCGCGTGATGATATTCGTCTGAGCCAGGCCAATGGATCAGTAGTGCTATCGGGCACCGTCAAAGATCTGGCGACCGTGACGCAGGCTGACAACGTGGTCCAGGCAGCCGGTTTCAAGACGGTGAATATGCTCGCGTCGCCAGTTAAGGATGCAATGCAGATTCAACTTCAGATTCGCGTTGCTGAAGTGAGCCGCAACAAGCTGCGTGAGCTGGGTTCTTCCTTTGCATATCAAGGCAGTCCAGGCGCGGGCGGTTTCATTACCGGTGGTGGCCCGGGCTCACTCAGCGAAGTATCAAACGGCCTGATGCAGGGTACTTTCACAAGTGCCATGAATGTTTTTCTGATGGGTGGCAATGTCTCGCAGATGATTCGAGCAATGCAGACCAATGGTGCACTACGCGCACTGGCCGAGCCAAACCTGATCGCGATGGATGGTCAGGTTGCCAGCTTCCTCGCGGGCGGAGAATTTCCGATTCCGATTATTCAAGGCGGCGGTGGCAGCGGCAGCGCCGTGACCATTCAGTTTAAGGAATATGGCGTACGTTTGAACTTTAAACCCACCATCATCGACGAAGATCACATCAAGCTTGAACTCGAACCTGAAGTTTCAACGATCGATTTTGCGAACGGCGTGAGATTTGAGGGCTTCGTAGTTCCCGCGCTCCGCACGAGGCGTGCTCGCACCGGTATCGAATTGCGCGACGGTCAGAGCTTTGCACTCGCGGGCCTGCTTGATAACAGCGAATCGCGTTCGCTTTCCAAGGTTCCGGTTTTAGGCGATATTCCGATTCTCGGAAACTTGTTTAAGTCGACTCAATTCCAGAAGCAGGAGACCGAGTTGGTGTTCATCGTGACTGCCGATCTAGTGAAGCCGGTTAATCGCGATGATCTGCCGAACCTGCGTGGCGTCGATGGTTTGAAGAATGGTTCCCCACTCGGAATCGAGCCGAAGGGTGAGGGCATCTCCGGAACGAGTGGCTTCTCAACTGGTACAGACACTGCCGTACCAGCACTTAAGGAAACACCAAAGAAGGCCCCTGAAGCACCGGCAGTCAAGCCAGCCGATAAAACGAAGACAACAGAAACCACGGCCCCGACCGGCGCGGCCGCGAAGCTCACGCCATAGGCCCGATTCGACTTTTCCAAGCGACCGGCGTGAGTTTCTCAAAAGGGTGGTGGTCAGGCAATCTGATTACCACCCCTGATGACTAAAAGAGAGTCAAAATCCACCATGGTTTTCAAGGAGAGATTATGCGACCCGAACACATGACTAGAGCCTCCCACCGAAAAGGTGAACGCGGCAATGTACTGGCGTACACAGTTCTTTCTGCTTTCTTCCTCTTCATGGCAGTCGGACTCGGCGTCGATCTTAGCCATCTCTACCTCGCCAAAACTGAATTGCAAAATACCGCGGACGCTGCGGCGCTTGCTGGAGCTTCGGCACTGAAACTCCCGGTCGTTGACAAGGTTCCTAATGCGGTCGATCGTGCAATTCAGATCATGAATGCGAACAAATACAACTTCAACACTCTCACGTACGATCTTGACCCCGGCAACGTGGCTCATCGGAATCTGGTCGTGTTCGCTAAGAATCTTAATGACGCAACGTACAAAACAGAAGCCGCAATGACAGCAGCTGAAAAGGCCCAGGTGCGCTTCGTTCGCGTTACCACGCCGAGTGTGCCAATCAATACTTTCTTCGCTATCCCTATTCTCGGGTTTTCGAAAAATTTGAGCGCAAAGGCTACCGCAGGACTTTCGGTTCCTGGCAACTTAGGCGTTTGTCCTGCACCTCTTTCGGCAGTTTCCTGTCCGCCGAACGCGGCGAATTGCAGTCTTTGTCCCTCCTTTGACGCTGCCGGTAACTGCACTGAGCCCAAGTACTATGGAAATTGTGGCGGCGCTAATCCACACGATCCAATAGCAGTCAAAGTAAAGGGAGCAGACGATCCGGACGGTGATGGCCTTTGTGATCCGAAGAAAGAGTTTTGCAAGGGCTGCACGTACAACATCCGCTCTGGACCACAAAACGGCCAAGGTCCAGCGGCCGGTAACTTTCAAATCCTTCGTTGCGCGGGCAATGGCGCTGACGCAGTGAAGGATGCGTTGGCGGCATACGGTGATGAATGTTCTTGCGGACGGGTTAGTCCAGGCGACGAGATCGAAACCCAAACGGGCGAGTTGGCCGGCGCCGTCAGAGCTGGTCTAAATGTACGCTTCGACGAGTATGGGGGCGGTCTGAAGTACTCAGACCAAATACCTCCCGATACAAACATCGCTCAGGGCTCACCGCATGGTACCGGTAACAACCAGTTTTGGGACGGCATTTCATATGGCCAATACAAAGGCACCGCAACTCCGTCAGTTACTCCTGTTGGGCCCAAGACGGGCCACACCGGACAACCGGATCGGCGTGTTCTTGTTATCCCAATAATCCCCATCACCGAGTTTACGGATGACACGGGTAACCAGATCGTCAAGATGAGCGCCCTGAAAGGGTTCTTCATGCGCGCACAAGTCAGCGATGGAACAGGCGGTGACATTCAGGTCGAATACATCAGCGACGAGCTCAACAGCATCATTGGGTTCGACCCGAACGCTACCAACGTCACCAACATCGTGACGCCCGTCTTGTATCGTTAAAGGAGATTGCGAGTGAAAGTGAAATCGATGATCTTTCAGAAACTACGCTGCTTCATACGCCACGATCGCGGAGCGGCACTCGCTGAGCTCGCGATCATGGTGCCGATTCTCATCCTGCTCGTTGCAGCAGTCACTGAATTTGGACGCTTCTTTCAGAAGTACACAACGCTTGCGAAAGCAACTCGCACAGCTGCGCGTTATCTTTCCAATCATCCTTTTACAACGAGCCAGACTGAGGCGCGAAACCTGGTCGTTTGCGGCAAGCTGACGTGCGCCGCGGGCGAAGAGCTTGTTCCGGGCTTGAGTACTGCGAACGTCTGTATCGAATCGACCGGTGTAGCCAAAATCGATACTGTCACTGTGAGGCTTCCGCGCAAAGGTGAGGGTTGCGCCACGCCTTTGCAATTCGAGCCCATTTTTAACATCGGCGGGCTGCTGGGTACCGGATTTACGTTCAAGCCTATGATGAGCCCGAGTACGACTATGTATTACATGCTCGATTAGACGTTTCTAAGGGTACGTGAATATGCGATCCAACTGCTTCCGAAAAAACGAACGTGGTACGTCCATGGCTGAGTTTGCCGTGGTGGCCACCTTCTTTTTCATGCTGATCTTCGGCATCATCGAATTCGGTCGCCTTCTTTACACTCACAATGCATTGACTGACGCTGCGCGACGCGGAGTCCGTTACGCGATTATTCACAAGGCTGAAGTAGCGACAGACGGTACCCCCAAGGTCGCAAAGTGCGTCAAAAACGTAATCATGTATGGTGAGACTCACATCTCCGCATACCCGGCTTGTAACCCTCCGGCGGGCCAACCGACTTTGATTAGCGGAATCACCACGGCCAACATTGAGGTGACATTCAATGGTGCGGATCTCGACGGCAAACCCCTGACGCCGAATCCTTACGGCGCGAATCTCGGGACCGCAACCGTAACCATCAAGAACTACAACTTCAATTTGAGCATCCCCCTTTTGCGTCGCACGGTGACCTTGCCGGCATACACAACCACGTTACCGGCAGAGAGCGCAGGCTTTGAGCCGCCCGACATTTAGATAGAAATGGCACTACGTTCAGGAGTCATGAGGACAAAGGGATTTATACGCAATGAAACGAACGCTAACATTCATAGTACTCAGCAAAGACGCAACCGACTCCCGGGATTTGAGCCGGGCACTCGGGGCGCACGCAGGCACAAGCCTGCTGATGACGAGCGAGGACGCGGAACAAGTGTTTACCGAAAGCTGTCGCCTGCGTCCGTCGGCAGTGGTAATCAATCTCAGCCACATGGGCGAGCCTGCACTGAAGCTTGTGCAACGTCTTGTCAGTGATTGTCCCAACACCGCAGTAATCTGTGCCTCAAGAGAATGCTCGCCGGACATGATCCTGCGCAGCATGCGCACCGGCGCGCGCGACTTCATCCGCCTCCCAATTAACGACGATGAATTAACGACAGTAATTGACCGGACCGCGGAGTTCGCCACTGAACATGCTGACCACGAACCGAAAAAGCGTGGACGCGCCATCGCGGTCTTTTCGAGCAAAGGTGGTTGTGGCACGACTCTCATCGCCACCAACCTCGCGATGATACAGAAGACCCCGACTGTGCTCGTCGATCTGAATCTTCAGTCGGGCGATCTCGAGCTGCTCCTGGGCCTCAAACCCAAATTCTCACTGGCAGATGTAGTCGATAATCGCGATCGACTGGATGACGCACTGCTGGCCAGCTACATCACTCCTCACTCGAAGAACCTTTCATTGCTGGCAGCGCCGACGAAAGCCGAAAGTGCTGAAGACATCGAGCCCAAGCACATCTATGAAGTCATGGAGTTGCTCCGGCAGCGCTATGACCACGTGATTATCGATACGCCTCACAACTTCGATTCAGTCACCATCTCGGCATTGGACCATGCGGATCAGATCCTGGTCGTGTTGACGCTCGAGATACACGCGATTCGCAGCACTCGCCGCGCGCTCGAGATATTCGATCGCCTTGGATACGCTCGTAAGAAAGTCCGTCTCGTGGTGAATCGCTGGAGCAAGAACATCGATCTCGATCAGAAGCAGGTCGAAGACTTTCTCGGCGAGCGAGTGATTGCCTTTGTTCAGAGTGACTATCGTGCCGCCGTCAACTCGATCAATCTCGGACAGCCGTTGATCCAATCGGCGCCGGGGTCAGTTCTGACAGCCGATCTTCATAGCCTCGCAGGCAAACTGTTCGGTGACGCGATCGAACACTCAGCGCCGTTGACAAATGGAAAGCGGCCTTTCAACTCTCTCTTCCGCCGCCAATCGGCAACCATGCAGGATTTGGGTCTGAACGCGGCCCTCGAACGAGCAAACCTGGGAGAGGCACAGTAAACAAAAAGACCGCGCGTTTAGCGCCGGGTGGGGAATAATTTATGGCACTACGTGAAAGACTAGTTAGAGACAACGGCTTAACCGGGCCTTTATCCGACGACCCGATCAACAATCAACAAGGCTTCCAGGACATGAAGGCAAGGCTCCACCGGATGTTGATCAACCGGATGGACCTGACCAAGTTGGGCCAACTCGAACCGGAGCAAGTTCATGATGAGGTGGCGCGGCTCGCGTCCAGCCTGCTGGCCCAGGAAGACACGCCGCTCTCGACCGTCGAGCGCGAGCGTTTGATCCATGAAGTCAGGCATGAGCTGTTCGGGCTTGGACCACTCGAGCAACTGCTGGCAGATAATTCAATCTCCGACATTCTCGTCAACTCGCCTTACAACATCTACATCGAGCGCGGCGGAAAACTCGAACGCACCAGTATTGAGTTTAAAGACAACGAACACTTGATGCGCGTGATCGAGCGCATCGTTTCGTCCGTCGGGCGCCGTATCGATGAATCGTCGCCGATGGTCGATGCTCGTTTGAAAGACGGTTCGCGCGTCAACGCCATCATTCCTCCACTCTCGCTCGATGGACCAGTGCTTTCGATTCGCCGCTTTGGCGCCGAGCCGCTGCGCATGAACCGGTTGCTGGAGAACCAGGCACTGACACCCGACATGGCGTCGATGTTTGAGATGTGTGTAAACGCCAAGTTGAATGTCCTGATCTCGGGCGGTACCGGCGCCGGTAAAACAACTCTGCTGAATGCTCTTTCGGCCTACATTCCGTCAACCGAGCGCATCGTCACGATTGAAGACTCGGCGGAGTTGCAGATGCAACAGCCGCACGTCGTCCGTCTCGAAACGCGTCCGCCCAACATCGAGGGCAAGGGCGAAGTCAGCCAGCGAGATCTCGTGAAGAATGCCCTCCGCATGCGACCCGATCGCATAGTGATCGGCGAGGTCCGCGGCGCTGAAGCGATTGACATGTTACAGGCGATGAACACCGGTCACGACGGATCGCTGACGACCGTTCACGCGAACACACCGCGTGATGCGCTGGCCAGACTCGAGACGATGATCCAGATGACCGGTATGCGTCTGTCCGATCGCGCTATGCGACAGCAGATCGCCTCCGCCATCAACCTCGTAATCCAGGTGGCACGACTTACGGACGGCACTCGTCGCATCACCTCCATCTCGGAAATAACCGGTATGGAAGGCGACACGATTACCATGCAGGAAGTATTTATTTTCGATCGCAAGGGCGTGGACAAGGACGGCAAGGTTCTCGGACGGTTCCGTCCCACCGGCGTACGGCCGCGGTTCGCAGAGCGGCTCAAGATTTACGGTATGCAGCTTCCGCGCTCGTTCTTTGAGGAGGTTTAAGAGAATGTTTTTAATTCCCTTCTTTGTTTTTCTCGCGTGCTTGTTCATGGTGTACGCGCTGTACCTGATCACCTCTCGGTCGTCAGAGGCCAAGCGAACGATCTTGAAAGAGCGTTTGGCTGACGCGATCCGATCTTCGGTTCACTCTCAGGACCTCGAGGTCCAATTGGTGCGCCGGGAACTATTGAGCGAGATCCCCTGGGTAAACCGGGTGATGCTTGGTATTCAAGTCACTTCGCAGATGAAGAAGATGATTGACCAGGCTGCCTCAGAAGTGACAGTGATGCGTTTAATCCTGTTCTCATTGACTGCCGGCGTCCTCGCGTTTTTGGCAGTTTCGATGATTACCACTTCCTACCTGCTGATGTTTTTCTTTGCGATCATCGCTACCGTGCTGCCGTTCGCTCACATTCTCATGAAGCGCAGGAAACGCTTGAATAAGTTTTTGCAGTTGTTGCCCGATGCGCTTGATCTGATGAGCCGCGGACTTTCAGCCGGTCACGCTTTCACCGAAGCGTTGCAGATGGTTTCCAGTGAAATGCCGGAGCCGATCGCAAGCGAGTTTCGCAAAACATACGACGAGCAGAACCTCGGGCTCTCATTGAAACTCGCGTTGGAAAATATGGTCGAGCGCGTGCCGCTACTCGATCTTCGTATGTGCGTCACGGCCGTCATGATTCAAAGAGAAACCGGTGGCAACCTTTCCGAACTGCTCGAAAAGGTAGCGCACACGATTCGTGAACGCTTCAAGATTATGGAAGACCTGAAGACCATGACGTTGAGCTCGCGCTGGTCGGCGTGGTTGCTGTGCGCGCTGCCGATATTCCTCGCCGTTTATGTCACCCTTATGAACCCCGGCTACATGGATGTTATGTGGCGCGATCCGCGTGGACATTGGTTGCTGGCTGTCGCGGCTATTATGCAAATAGTCGGCATGTTGATGGTCCAGAAGATCATGAAGATAAAAATCTAGGCAATGATTGAGTAGGTGAGATCATGATAACGATTATTGTGCTATCAACTTTCGTTTCCATCGCATTCATCGTGATGGCTGTTTACTGGGTTGTCTTCCGGCCGGTAAGTGCAACGGCCCAACGCCTGCACGAACTCGAAGACCCACGCGGTGGGGCAGTAGTGGCGAGCATCGAAGCGAATACCATGGAATCGCTCGCGGCTCGTATGGCTGAACCAATCAATCGCCTGGTTCCTCCTTCAGCCGCCGACGCGAAAAAACTGCAAAAGAAGTTAATGCAGGCCGGCTTTCGCTCACCCGCGGCGACATCAATCTATCGCGCAACTCAGATTGGTCTAATGCTGATACTGCCCGGGATGGTGTTCGTGGGCTATACCTTCAGTGCTGAACCAATGAGCGAGGCTATCCTTCCGATGCTAGGTGCTTTTGCCACTGGTTTCCTTAAGCCCCGATTCATCCTTAATCGACTGGTCGCCAAACGCAAACTACGAATCACCTGGGGACTCGCTGATGCCCTCGATCTGATGGTGATTACGATGGAAGCGGGACTGGGCTTGAACGCCGCGATGCTGAAAGTTTGCGACGAATTGAAAACGGTTCATCCCGACATCTGTAAGGAATTTGAACTGGCTAACCTCGAAATTCGTGTTGGCCGCGAACGCAGCGAAGCCCTGCGAAACCTTGCCGAGCGATCCGGAGTCGAGGATTTGAATAGTCTCGTGGGCATGCTGATCCAGGCAGATCGCTTTGGGACTTCAATTGCGCGTGCAGTGAGAGTATATTCAGACAGCTTACGCACCAAACGTCGCCAGCGTGCCGAACAAGCCGCGCAGAAAGCAGCTTTCAAACTGTTGCTGCCGCTTGGAGCGCTGCTGTTCCCGACGATGTTCATCATCATTCTTGGTCCGGCGTTGCTCAACATCTCTGACATGCTGGGCGGTGGACTTGGATTCTAACTGAGGAGGATCATCCTAATGTTACAGCGTTCATTAATCGTCGGACTGCTCACACTCGTACTGATTACCAGCGCGGTGCCCAGTTCTATGGTCCGAGGTGTGCACTCGACGCCTGAGGAAGAAGCGATGCTCGAAACCGCTTCGCAGGACGTCGAAAAGAGCGAATCGAAAGGTGACAACAAGTTCGTCAAGGTTTTGAAGTTCCCCGTTAAAGCAATCGGACGTTTGTTTGGCGCGGGTAAAAAAGACAGTAAAAGACTCGAACGGCTGTCGCGCAAGGATGTGGAGAAGTTTGAGGCCGTCGGCATGTCGAAGGTGATTGACGCTCGTACCGCAGCTGAAGAAGCTTCAGTTGCCGAAGCCGACGCGAGTGTCGTTATGTCGGATCCTGCTGCTGCTACCGCTCGGGAAAACCTCGACCGCGGGCGTGCGTTGCTGAACAGCGGCAACGTAAACGACGCAATCGCGGTTCTTTCTACCGCGGCGTCGAAGAATCCAAAACTGCACGAAGCTCACAACCTTCTCGGTGTCGCCTACGAAACGAAAGGCATGCGCGACCGCGCATTTGAAGCGCTTCAGAATGCTGTGAAGGGCAGCGGCAATAACGCCGAATACCTCAACAATCTCGGTTACCTGCACTTCAAAAACGGTGACTACGATAAAGCCGCGAAGTATTTGAAACGCGCCGTCAAGGTCGCGCCGAGCGTGCAACGTTATTGGAACAATCTGGGCCTCATCCAGGCGCAACGCGCTAACTTTGACGAAGCTTATGATTGTTTTGCTCGTGCGGTGGGTGAATACGAAGGGCACATGAACGTAGCCAATAGATCGCAGGCGATGGGCTACGACAAAGCAGCCATCAAGCACCTCGAGCACGCCCGGGTGTTGCGTCCGTTAACGGCAGAGATTCTTCTGAGATTAGCAGTTCTTTACAAGCGGGCCGGTAACGACGCGATGGCCGCTGAGGCTAACACTGCGCTCGTAGCAGTTAAGGCACAAGCAGCAGCCGGAAGGTGATAGATCCTACATGACCCGTAGGACCTCCAGCTTATTAAAAATTAAAGGACCAAAACTTTATGGGAAACCTTAGCATATTGAGCCGATCGGAGATTGAAGGCTTAGGTCCGCCTATGCTGGAGGAGTTGGCCGACTCAGGGATTCACGAAGCATTTCTTTGTGACCTCGCCCTCAAGCACGTCGCCATGCTTCCCGAGCCGAATACCACGGCTGTCGCCGACAGGCTCCATCTGCCGCGCGTCCTTACAGAAGAACTGCTTTACCATCTGTACCGCGAAAAGCTGATCGAAATGCGTTTGCAGAGCGCAGTGGGCTCTACTCGCTACGCGATGCTCGATCATGGCTGGGAGCGCGTTGCGCGACTCCAGTCGCAGAGCGGATACCTTGGTCCAGCACCTGTCTCGCTCGACGATTATGCGCTGATGATGCGCCTCCAGGCAGTTCCTTCAAAGCCCGCCTCGCTCGAGACGGTCCAGAATGCTTTCAAGGATCTCGTGCTGCCGGATTCGTTGCTGCAAACACTTGGCTGCGTTATCAACTCGCGCTCGTCGCTCTTCCTTACCGGCTTGCCGGGAACAGGAAAGACCGCCGTCTCTGAGCGCATGAACGCAGCACTGTTCGGCTCGATCTGGATCCCATACGCAATCGAAGTTGATGGAAACATCATCCGCGTGTTCGATGCTCACTGCCATCGTCCAGTCGCGGAGCGGACTTCGGTTATCGAACACGATCGCCGTTGGATTGAGATCGAAAGACCGCTGATCATCGTCGGCGGCGAACTGACACTCGACAACACCGATCTCGCATTCTCGGAAACAGCGAGATTTTATGAAGCGCCTTTCCAGGTTAAATCCAATGGTGGCACACTGGTCATCGACGACTTCGGCCGCCAGCGCGTAGCCCCACAGGATCTGTTGAATCGCTGGATCCTGCCGCTCGAGCGGCGCGTCGATTTCCTTACGCTGCACAGTGGCAAGAAGATCGAAGTGCCCTTCGAACAGCTTGTCGTCTTCTCCACCAACCTGAATGAAAAGGATCTTGTGGACGAAGCGTTTCTGCGACGCATGGGTTATCGCGCGCGCGTCGAACCGCCAAGCGCGGCTGCGTTTACAGAGATATTCAAGCGCACGGCGAAGACGCGCGGTGTCACGATTGATGAAGAGTGCCTGCGCCACGTTCTCAAGCGCTACATCGATGAGAACCGGGTCATGAAGGGATGCGAGCCTCGTGACCTTTTGAACAAGGTCAACGACATCTGTCTCTTCGAGGGACGCGAGCTGAGGCTGACCCCCGAGCTGGTTGATCTGGCATGGGGAAATTACTTCGGCACATCACATGGATTCGCGCCGGAGATCATGCAGTTTCGCACCGCGAAACAAAGCGATAGCATGCCGATGTGAGCCACAAAGAGGCAACCAAAAGGCATAGGAATCTGAGAAGTAATTAATAATGTGCGGACAGTGGAAACAGATCACGTTGGTTCTCTTCTTGTGTTCGCTGTCCGTGGTGACGGTCAGCGCGCAAGATAAGACTCCTCAAACACCCAAAGTCACCGGAAACATCGTCACACTTTCTGACGGCTACACCTTCGAGGCCGACGAAGTGTGGAAACAGGGCGACGAGATCTGGTACCGCAAAGGCAACATCACCAGGCAAATCCAGCAACAGGTCAAGTCAGTCAAGCCGGTCTACGAGCAGCCAAAAGCCGAACCGGCGGAGGCGACAAAGACTGCCAAGACCGTCGCTCCGCAACCACCCAAAGCGAATCCAGTGGTGATTCACCTGGTCGATGGGGCCCGGTTTCGAGTGGACGAAATCAGGCAGGAAAGCGATGGCGCCTGGTACACGCGCAACAACGTGTCGATCTTTCTGGCGAAAGAACGTATCGCCCGGATCGAACTTGAAGTCCCCGGCTCACCGGCGGCCGTCCGCCGGAATACAGACTGGACCTCCGGAAATGTTGCAATTGACCAACTAATTAAAGCCAACGGCGCCCGTTTCGGAATCGACCCCTATTTGGTCTTTTTAGTGATAGAGAAGGAATCGCGTTTCCATACGCGTGCAGTCAGTCCAAAAGGGGCAAGGGGGTTGATGCAGCTTATGCCGGGGACAGCCCGGCGCCTGGGTGTTCGCAACTCGTTCGATCCTGCTGACAATATCCGGGGCGGTACTCAATACCTGCGGGAACTGATGGACATGTTTGGCGGAAAAGTCAATCTCGTGCTCGCGAGTTATAATGCCGGAGAAGGCGCGGTGCTCAAATACGGTCGCAATGTCCCTCCTTATCGAGAGACACGCGAGTATGTTAAGACGATTGGAAAACGCTATGGACTGACGGGCCGGCAGCCAGGTTCAGAAAATGATGTGCCGGATCCGGAACGCTAAAGGGGGTGCGCGATGAAATCTTTTTTCCCCACAACATTAATTACTTTTTGTTTGCTCGCCGGCGGCGCCATTGGTGCGCGTGCACAGGACCGGCAGAATGAAGGGCCGCTAACCAACGCCGAGGTAATCAAACTCGTCAAGGCAGGCTTCAAAGAGAAGACGATCATTTTGATCATTGCCTCGCGACCTCCGAACTTCGATCTTTCCTCGGATCGCATGATTCAGCTTAAACGCAACGGTGTTGGCGAAGACATCATCGTGGCCATGCTGGCTCGGCAGGAAGGAAATGACGTCTCGGTTGCTGGCGATGGGTGGGAGGACGATCCCTTCTTCAGCAATTCGAAAGGTGACCGGGTTGGAGCTAAAAGTTCTGATGGCTCGACGAATATTTTTGGCTCGAGCACCGGGTCAAAACAGAGAAACTCGAGTCGCACCGGTACCGGTTCCGCATCAGGTGATAGTGAACTGTCCGGAAGCGCCACGGTGCGCATCCTTAAACCACCAACTGAACCCGGCGGCGGGACGGCAAAACTCGAAAAGACCAAAAGCCTGACGAACGATACGATCGTTGAGTTGGTTGAAGCGGGGTTCTCGGAAGGGACCATCATCCGCCGCATCGAACAGTCGCCGGTGGAGTTTGACCTCGCAGCCAGCAAAATGGATGAACTGCGCAAGCGGCGTGTGAGTGACAAGGTGCTCGCGGCAATGAAGGCTGCGATGGGCGAAGACAAATAAAACCACAGATTACACGGATTAATCTGCGTGATTTGTGGATAAAAACGTATGAAACTACAAGCTGGAATTCGTTGGATCGCGCTGCTTATTTGTGCAGCGCTCTTGTTTTCTGTTGCCAGCGCGCAGCGAAAAGCTGGTCAACGACGGCCCGCAACTAAACAAGCGAAACCGACCGCTACGCCTGTTCCAAAAACAGAGCTCGAAACCATGGGAGCGCCTCCGCCCGTTCCTAGTTTAAAGAAACCACCTGAACAGGAAGTCAGTCCCGGCGACGTCGTGTCAGTCGATACCACGGAGGTGATGTTTCCCGTCACCGTGCGCGACTCCACCGGACGCCTCGTTAACGATTTAACGCGTGCCGATTTTCGTATCTTTGAAGATAACAATCCGCAACCCCTGAGCGATCTCGCGTTGCGCCAGGTACCGGTTGACGTCGTGCTGATGGTGGATGCCTCGTCGTCGGTGGCCAACAATCTCGAGGACTTTCGTCGTGCCGCACAGGGTTTCGCTGCACGTCTCGAAGCCGACGATCGGATCAGCCTGATCAAGTTTGACGATCGCATCGAGCTCCTTCAGGACTGGACCAAGAGCCGTTTCCAATTGCAACGTGCCTTGAATCGCATCGAACCGGGCATGTTCACGCGCTTTAACGATGCCCTGATGCTGGCTTCTCGCGAACAGTTTGGGACAATGACTAAATCGCGCCGGGCTGTGATTGTTTTGTCAGACGGAATAGACAACGGTCGCGGCACCTCGACTCTCGAAGCTGCGCTGCAATCTCTGATCAGAGCGCAAGTGACAGTTTACGTCGTCGCCAACACTGAGATCTCGCGAGCGTCGAAGCGAGCTGAACTCGACACCTTGTTGAGTGGGCCAGACTCCGCCGTGCGGTTCAATCAACTGCGCATTGACGATCTCAAGCTGGGTTTGCGGGTGTTGGACCAGAGTGAAGAAAATCTCGACCAGCTCGCGCAAGCGACCGGCGGAAGGCTCTACAAGCCGCGCACTTTCGATGCATTGGAATCTACTTACGCGGAAGTTGCCGAGGAGCTAAGACATCAGTACGCGCTCTACTTCACGCCGGTGAACAAAGCCCGTGATGGAAGCTTCCGGCGAGTGCGCGTGGAGACGGCTAATCCTTCTTATCGTTCGCACACACGCGTCGGTTATTTCGCGCCAAAGACTTAGTTAGGCACAAAAAGCACAAAAAAGAAGACCGCCTCATAGATTGTCGATGCCCCGAGTACTCTTTAGTTTATTTTTTTTAGTCGCGAGTTTTTCGTGTGCCTATGCCCAGGCTGCGGACGAGAAGAAAGCGCCTGCCACAGAAGAGAAAACTCCAGTCACGATTGTCCTCGCAGGCGGTGATCCGTTGGTGGTGGATGAAGTGACGGAAGACTCTGACGGCTACTGGTACAAGCGTGGAAACATGACCACGTTCCTCGATCGCCAACGAGTAGTTCGCATCGAGCATCCAAAGCCGCCGAGCGAATCCGCCAGTACCGAAGTCCCTGGAACCCCGGGCAAGTGGAAACTTGCAGATGCGGCGAAGGTCCGTGACTTCTTCTTATCGAAGTTCAAAAAGGCGTTGCCGGTCGCGGCTTTCGGACAGTCAGATCTACACACGCGCTGGGGATTGGACCATCGCAACAGCATGGACGTTAATCTCCATCCGGATAGTGTCGAAGGCCGGGCGTTAGTTGAGTTCCTGCGCGCTGAGTCGATCCCGTTTCTGGTCTTTCGCGGGCCTATTCCCGGCGTGGCGACCGGGCCTCATATCCACGTCGGAAATAGATCGCCGAGATCCTACGGTCGTTAACGGCTGCTCTTGTTGTCCACTCTTCTTTTGAGGAAGCATCACGATGAAATTCATCGAGTTAACCCACCCTGAGGGCGGAAGATTTTTGGTTCACATCGATCACATCACGAGTGCGCACTATCGCGCTGGTGAAGGCAAAACCCGGCTCGGGCTGGATCTCGATGAGCGCCAGAACGAGATCGTGCTCTTTGGCGAAGAAGCCGAGCGGACGTGGCAGATACTGCAAAAGCTGAAGGACGCTTCAGGTTAATCTACAGATTACACAGATTCACTGACTTATCTGTGTAATCTGTGGATGGATTTAAATTCTCTGTGTGAATCAAGAATCGACGAAGAAACCGGTTCCAACCCCCGACCCACTTTCAGAGCAGTGGATCGATCTCAGACTGATCGCGGGCATGCGCGTAGCGCTGGGCACCTCGGCACTGCTCTTCATTCTGATGCAACCCGTTGGAGCGTTGGCGTGGGCCACACCAACCTACGTCACGCTTGCTCTCTACTCACTGTACGGCCTGCTGATCTATCACCTCTCGATTCGTCGCAACCCGGTCGTTGCACACAAAGCCATTCCCTGGCTCGATCTGTTGTGGTACCTGCCGCTCATCGCCTTTACGAGCAACACAAACAGTCTCTTTTATTATTTCTTCTTCTTCTCGATCATCGTTGCGTCGTTCAGTTGGGGGCTTAATGACGGGCTGCGCTTAACTCTTGCGTCTGCTGCGACCTATACGATCATCGGCACGCTGAGCGCCCCGGACGACCGGCCCCTCGATTTGGATCGTCTGTTGCTGGCGCCGATCGGGCTGCTCATTTTTGGTTACATCATTGCGCGCTGGGGCGGTTATCACACTCAACTCAAAAACCGTCTCAAGTTGCTGAAAGACGTGACGGTCTTTTCCAATCCTCGGTTTGGTATCGACCGCACCATCAAGGCGATTCTCGAAAGCGTTCGCGCTTTTTACGACGCCGAAGCCTGCGTGCTGGTTATTCCGGGCAAGCCTGGCGATGCTGAGAGTTACCAGATGTATCGCGTCGCGCGCGGCACGCATCCCAGCAGATCGGCGCCACCGGAAATTGGCCGTGAAGCGGCTGCGCAGTTTCTCTCGCCATCGCTCGACTACGCTGTCATCTATCGCAGGAATGGCACCTCTCAGACGAGATTATTTGACGTAAAGACTCGCGTGTTTTCTGATTCGAGTTCCAGCGACGGCGACAAACTGGCCGTGATGCTCGAAGCGCAAAGGTATTTGTCAGTACCGGTCTATTATCGTCACCAGGCCGTCGGCCGGCTTTATATCATTGACGGTCCGCAGCGCGTTGACAGTCCTGACATGGAATTTATGTTGCAGTTGATGGACCATGTTACCCCTGTGATGGAAAACATCAGGCTCATCGACAATCTTGCTTCCGATGCAGCGGAACAGGAACGACGCCGCATCGCACATGACATTCACGACAGTGTGATTCAACCTTACCTCGGATTGCAGTTTGGTCTTTCGGCCCTGGACCAAAAGCTGGAAGCAGGCAACACAGGCATTCGGGAGAATGTGCAAGAACTGCTCGAGCTGACCAATCACGAGCTCGCAGAGTTGCGACGATTCGTTTGGGGACTCAAAGCGACTGAAGAGCGAATGGACATTCTGCTGCCGGCGATCGAGCGATTCGCTGAGCGGTTCTCTCTCGTGACTGGAATCAAAGTAGACGTCGAGGCTTACGGTAAGGTGAAGATCAACGATCGTTTGGCAGCCGAGTTGTTTCAGATCGTGGCTGAGGGTTTGAGCAACGTCAGGCGTCATGCTTTTTGTCGCGATGCGCGAGTAGAGATATCGTGCAAGGAGAGTTTGTTGTTGCTGCAAATAAAGAACAGCAGGCCGCGCGCCGGGGCAAACCCTGAGGTTGAGCCTCGCGATGGTCGATCGTTTCGCCCGCATTCAATCGCTGAACGCGCGGCTTCACTCGGCGGCGATACGCAGGTGTTTGTAGACGAGAAAGATTACACAGTTGTTAGCGTTGGAATACCTCTATGACCTCCAAGCCCATTAACATCATGATTGTTGACGATCACGTGGTGATCCGCAGTGGTTTGCGCATGTTGATTGAACACGATCAGCGGATGCGAGTAGTGGCCCAGGCCGGAAACAAAGCCGAAGCGCTGGAACGCGCGACTAGCGAGCGTCCGGATGTGATTATTCTGGATCTGGTCCTTGGTGACGAAGATGGATTGTCGTTTCTGCCTGAGTTGTGCGAGGCGAGCCCTAACTCCCGCGTGTTGGTTTTGACGGGGGTGCAAAATCCGGATTCACACCGGCGTGCGATACGGCGCGGAGCGATGGGGATTGTGTTGAAGGAACACGCGGCCGATCAGCTTCTCAAAGCAATTCTGAAAGTCAACGAAGGAGAGGTCTGGATTGAACGCTCGATGATGGGCAGCATGATCCAGGAGTTCAACAAGCCCGCGTTAGTCGACCCTGAAGTCACGAAGATGGAATCGCTCACCGACAGAGAACGCGAAGTCATCGCACTGATCGGCGAAGGTCTCAAGAACAAGCAGGTCGGTGAGAGATTGTTCATCAGTGAAACTACTGTCACCCACCACCTCAGCTCGGTCTTCTCCAAGCTCGAGGTTTCCGATCGCCTCGAGCTCATTATCTATGCCTTCCGCCACGGCCTCGCCAAGATGCCCAAATAGGTACAGGTTACAGGATTTGCTCAATATCCTGATGAATCTCGTCATCGTGTAGCAGGATCCTGCTATAAAAATGGGCAAAGATCTCCATTGTAAGGCTCCTGCGACATCTCCATAATCCAATCGGACCTCAGACCCTGCCAGCAACGAGACCGTGCCAGCAACGAGACCGTTCGATGGAGCCTGCACCAATAAAGATACGCATTCTTATAGTTGATGATCAGTTGGTCGTCCGTGAGGGTCTGCGCATGCTCATCGAGAACCATCCGGGGACTAAAGTCGTAGCGATGGCGAGCACGCGTTCCGAAGCTCTGGAAATCCTCACCCACGAGCAGTGTGATCTCATCATTCTCGATTTGGAGTTGAGTGGATACAGTGCGCTTTCTTTCATTCCTCAATTGCGCGAAGCTGCAAAGGATGCGCGTGTACTCGTGTTAACCGGCTCACGTGATTCAGAGACACATCAAAAGGCCGCTCAACTCGGTGCGATGGGTGTGGTCCTAAAGGAAGACGCTGCCGAACGGCTGCTCAAAGCAATTGAAAAGGTTTACCAGGGTGAAGCCTGGCTCGATCGGCTAACGTTGGGAAACTTGCTCTGGCAAATGTCCAATCGAGATAAGGACTCACTCGATCCGCGGGCCAGGAAAATCTCAACTCTTACAGATCGAGAACGACAAGTGATCGCTCTCATTGCCGAGGGCCTCAAGAATAGACAGATTGCCGAACGACTCTTCATCAGTCCAACCACCGTGACTCACCATCTCAGCTCGGTCTATTCAAAGCTCGGAGTATCCGATCGCCTCGAGCTTGTAATCTACGCCTTCGCCAACAAGCTGGCGAAGATGCCTGAGTAGCCACAAAAAAGCACAAAAGGCACAAATCAGCAGCGACGATAAAGGTAATCACCTCATGCGGGCATTCCTCATTTTGTGCTTTTTGTGCTTCTTTGTGGCTGATCTATGCGTGGCGAATCGTACGCAGATCGTACAGGAAACGATTCAGAACGTTTCATTATGTGCTTGCGAAACCTAAAACTCTGTTTACTCACCTATCGGTACCCTGCTTGCGTTTCTCCTGTAGGGGAAAAGCAAACATGAGAATCAGTTTACCTGCCATTTTCGCGATCCTGGCTCTGGGAGTTGCAGTGTCCGGGCAAACGCAACCAGCCAACACCTTGTCTGCGCACGACCAACAGATCGTCGATGCGTTTGAGAAACGAGTGAAGGAATACTCGAAGCTCCGTGAAGATCTGGAAGCGAAGATGCCGAAGCTCTCGAAGGAAGCAAAGCCTGAAGAGATCGAAGTTCATAAAAAGCAATTCCAGGAACGAGTGAGGGCCGCACGCGCAACGGCAAAGCATGGAGAAATATTTACGCCCGACGCGGCCGCACTGATCCGGGTAATTATTAAGGACGAGTTTAAGGGCCGAGAGAGAGTCGAGCTCCGCGATACCGTACTGAAGGAGTCAGATACTAAAGCGGTTCCACTACGCGTCAATTACCCTTACCCGGAAACGCAGGAATTACTCGAAATGCCGGCCACGCTCCTGTTGAGACTTCCACAACTTCCGAAACAAGTAAGGTATCGGTTTGTCGGAAGGAACCTGCTACTCGTGGATCGTGAGAACGGGTTGATTGTCGATTACATGACTAACGCGATTCCTTAAAACGCAAGTTGGAGAGAGGGGACCATGAAACGGCTTATAGTTACGATCGCAATCACAATAGGTTTGACTGCCGGCAGCGCCAGCGGTCAAAACGATACGTCGTCGCGTAAAAACGCGGCTTCTGCACCAACTGCACCAATCACTGTCAAACTTCCCAACAAGGAAGGTAGCGTCCGGTTTCTCGTCGTCGGCGATACAGGCACAGGCGCCGACAAGCAATATGATCTCGCCAGGACCATGTTGCGCTACCGGCAGGCTTTTCCATACGAGTTTGTGCTAATGATGGGCGACAACATGTATGGAAGCGAAAAGGCGGTCGATTACCGGAAGAAATTCGAGGATGTCTATAAACCTCTGCTGGACCAGAAGGTAAAGTTTTACGCCTCCCTCGGTAATCATGACGAGTCAAACCAAAGGTTCTATGAGCACTTCAATATGGAGGGGCAGGAGTATTATCGCCTCAAAAAAGGAAATGTCAGCTTCTATGCTTTGAACAGCAATTACATGGATGAGAAGCAGGTGAAATGGTTGGAAGAAAAATTAGCGACTGATACTGCTGAATGGAAGGTCGCATTCTTTCACCACCCACCCTATTCCTCAGGCGGCAAGCATGGCTCCGACACTAAATTGCGTGAGGTTCTGGAACCGATTTTTTTGAAGCATGGGGTCAACGTCGTTCTGACCGGCCACGAGCACTTTTACGAACGTATCAAGCCGCAGAAAGGCATCTATTACTTTATCTCCGGCTCTGGTGGGAAGTTGCGCGAAGGTGACGTGAAAAAAGGCTCGCCGCTAACACAAAAAGCTTACGACAAGGATATGTCGTTCATGCTGGTTGAAATCAATGACCAGCAAATGCACTTTCAGGTCATTTCACGCACGGGTGAAACCGTGGATTCCGGTGTTCTACAGCGTCAGGCGAAAAACGGAAACACTCGCGTCGCCTCGGCACCCTGACCAGGTGACGAGCAACAGCCTGTAGATTAGAATCAGGCATATCAAGAACTTCAGCGAGGGATATTGAATGTTGAAACTGTGCATGTCTCGGACACTAGCTGTCGTCGTTATGCTGGTTTTGGGTTTTGGGACTTTTACGAGTGCTCAGACTCAAAAGGATCAAACTCAAAAGAAAGAGAAGAAAGAGAAACAAGAGAAACCAGCCCCGCAAGGCACACCGGTACTCTGGCAAGAACCTACAGACATCGCGTCTCGTGATCTCTTGCTTGGATCCGGCGGAGAACGAATGAGGCCTGACGTTACACGCGTCACCTTTGTTAAAGAGGAAAAAGGAGGCTACTCGACAAAGTACCGCGTCAAAGATGCAGCGGGACGTATTTGGGTAGCCAAGCTCGGTAAGGAGGCACAAAGTGAAACCGCTGCCGTGAGGCTCGTTTGGGCAGTCGGGTACGTCACTGAGATTAACTATCTCGTGCCGCAAGTAACTATCGAAGGCAAAGGCACATTCGAAAACGTACGTTTTGAAGCACGCCCGGAGGAGATTGATCGCTGGGAAGAATGGATGTGGGACAACAATCCGTTTACCGGTAAGCGAGAGCTGCAAGGCTTAAAAGTGCTGATGGCGTTGATGGAAAACTGGGACCTCAAAGATGAGAACAACAAAATACTCGTGGTGAGTCGCAACGGTAAAAACGAACTGCATTACATCGTCAGCGATCTTGGAACCACATTCGGAAAGACCGGCGGACAGAACGGTCCCGTGTCGTTCTTCAAA
Organism: uncultured Acidobacteriota bacterium; assembly: GCA_963826255.1. Classification (GTDB taxonomy): domain Bacteria; phylum Acidobacteriota; class Blastocatellia; order Pyrinomonadales; family Pyrinomonadaceae; genus PSRF01. The sequence continues at coordinate 1,781,952 of CAWGWK010000001.1, read as the reverse complement.
AAAATTAAAGGCAGCCGGAATGAACCTAAAGATTATGTGGGCGACAAATTCATCGATCAGGTCGAGGGTGATAAGGTGCGTCTGGACTATGACGGCAAGAATTCAGAAATGATGCGCAACATCACCATTGCCGATGCGAAATGGATTGGCGGTTGGCTGTCGCGACTGAGCGATCGCCAGATAGAGGATGCATTTCGCGCGGCCAACTATAGCGCGGACGAGGTACGAATGTTGGCAAGCGCCGTTCGCAAAAGAATCAACGAGTTGACGAGCCTGCAACCACAGCCGGCAATCAGCAGAGCTACCCAACGCTGATTTAGTTCATACCGGCCACCAGGAACGCACAAACAGCACAAAGCTCAGCCGAAGCCATTGTGCTGTTTGTGCTTTTTTGCGCCTGGAACTTTTTCCGAAATTAGAGTCATTCGAAGTTTAAGTAACCTAGAGCGACGAACTCACTAAACTTTGGCGCTGATGCCGCACTGAGGCGATAAAGTTTTGTGCTGCCGCCGCTCTCAGGGTAAGAACGGGCCTTGTTAAGGCAGGGGTGATTACCGTTCTTACCCTGTTTTATCGTAGACATTTCGCGCAGAGTGCTCTATAAGGTGCGATACTGGCCGTTCGTTTCTCTAAAGAATCTCTGGCCGGTGTTCCCCATGCCCCTAAGTCTGTGCGAGCCCTTCGGGTGGTATCTTGTCGCGACGTGTAAGAAGTGTGGCGCGCGACAGCCGATCCACCGTGATCGATCCGAGGGTAAAGCCGCTCTTTTACGAAGCTATACGTGGCGCTGCGTACAGTGCGGGCACGTTGATACTTATGAGCCTCACGAGATTGAACGTTACCAGCATGTAGTGGATCGACCCAACACACACCGGGCACCATGACGGGTCCTCAAAAGAAATTCTCATTCTCGGGCCCGAAAATCTGGTGACACATACTACATTTATGCTATATTGCCTCCCACTCTCCTAATAAAAGTGCGGCTAAAGGAAAGTCCCGTTGCCTTCAATAGGGCAACTACTCTGTCTCCAGGGGGTCGGATATGATCAAAGCAAAAACTTTGATAGGAGTACTCTGTGCCTGCTCGTTTTTAACCGTCGTTTCGGCGGTTCAGGCTGATGTCGTTCACCCGAACATGCAGCTCGAAAAGCTGATGTATGCCGACAACCATAATTTGGCCGTTTTAGATATCGTACGTGCGGAAAACGGTTATCTGTATGCGGGTCATTTTGAAAACAACAATGGAAAGCACCTCGGATTCAGCCTGGCCGCTTTTAAGGGTGGCCCGCGACTGGGAATCGTGAGGCCGCAATCCCCCAGTAGTGTTTCTGAAAACCCCGAACCCACGACAATGCTTTTGTTGGGTACCGGTCTTGCGGCGGCAGCGGCCTTTGCACGAAAGAAGCGTCGCGGGCTGTAACTCGGTATTGAGGGTTGTTAAACTGACCAGCGCCACCAACGTGGCGCTGGTTATTTTTTGAAACAGCCTCAGACTCCAGGGACATACAAATGATGATCAATCGGACAGGGCAGACCCTTTCGCTCTCATTGGCGTTGACGATCCTGCTCGCAGGTATTTTCTCCGCGGGCTCAGCGCAATCCATCAGCACGGCAGATTCGATTGGAATTGAGAACTTCGGAAAGGTTAATAACCACTACTATCGTGGCTCGCAACCCCTTGCCGACGACCTTACCGAGTTGAAGAAGCTGGGTATTAAGACGATCATCGATCTGCGACAGGACAGCATTAAGGACGCCCCCGACCGGACTCGCGCTGCGGGTCTCCAATACATCAACATCCCACTAACGACCAAACGGCCTGCCACTGACGAGCAAACACAATACTTTTTGAAGTTAGTCAACGATCAGGAAAACTGGCCCGTCTTCGTTCATTGCAAAGGCGGACGGCATCGCACCGGCGAGATGACTGCTATTTATCGAATCACTCAAGACGGGTGGACGGCTGATCAGGCATACGACGAGATGAAGAAGTACGACTTTGAGGACAGCTTCTTTTATCCTCGATCACTCAAGAAGTACGTGTTCTCTTACTACAAGCAGCTCCAGTCGCCGAAGACATCAACGGTACAGCCGGTTGCCACCGCACCTGCCCACTGAGCGACTACACTATTCTTGAAATCTATACAACTTAAGAAGCGACTCAGTTTTTACGGCCTTGCTGTTCGAACGTTTTGCTTTGCGCGGGCGTTTCGGCAATGCTGAACCGCGTTGCAATGGCTTGAGCGGTACATCCACCTTCTGAAACCAGGTGGTCCAGTCACCCCACTTCTGCGACCAGATCTGCCACGAAATTGAATCAGACGTTGAGCTCATACACTGCTCCGGACCACCAGATTTTGTCCAAGTCAATAAAGCCTACTTGGATGGTGCACTTATATTGACGTTGACTCCCTTCCTTTCACCGAAGAGGCGGCCGCCGAACATAAAGAGCGCCGCGAGAATTAGGACCACGAAGATCACAAGAATGGCTACTATTCCTGCGCTACTTCCACTTTCACTCTGTGCCATTTTCAGTTCCTCCCTTTGATAGTTGAACGGACTCTTGTAAAGACGTTTGAGACGGTCGATTCCACCTTGTCGGCAGCGCGTGAGTTGAACCTGCCGATCTTTGTGACGACACCTTCAGATTTTTGTCGAGGCTGCGGGGGAGTTGGTAATTGCGTAAGTTGAGTTATGCGCTCCCGAAGCGTTGCGACATAACTCTCTCGAACACCGTCGGAATAACCGGCGGCACGGAAAGCGTCGCGGAGTTGTTCGTCTGAAAGTTGGTTGAGCAGCGATCCTATCCACCGGGCATGCGCTATCGGAATACCGCGCATTGCCTTTTCCTTGTTCACCTCATGCCGGTAGTAGAGTGGGTGAAGGACAGACAGATGGCCCAATCCGCGTGGCCTTGTGTCATAGTCAAACTCAACTACGCCGTCCCTTTCATCAACACCACGCACAAACTTTGTTGAGAGAAAATCTGTGAGATCGTTTTTTGTTCGCGTACCGCCTAGCCCACCGGCACGTCCCAGTGTCGCACCGAGATCGGTAACGTAATAACGTGCTTCTCTACGCGCGGCGTTAACGTAGATGATGCGATTATTTTCAGGTCGCGCATCGAAGTTGTTTAGCAGAATCATCAGCACTTTGAGTCCGCTAAGCTCACGCGTGCTTTCAAAAGGGTTCTTCTGCCAGCTCCAGGTTGACCCGCGCTTCATACCGGATCTTTTAGGTTCAAAACGTGCGCCGCGCACACTGTCCCCGCTCACGTAATCCTGCCCCCGGGAAAGCCGCGGCAGTCTATCTATTCGAACCTCTTCGAAGTAATAGGCTTCTTCAGCAAAGTATCCGACTGCCCACACCAGTCTCGTGGAAACCGTTTCCGCTTGTGCTTCTGGTCCCAGCTTGACGGTCCATTCATCACCGCGTGCATCACGCACAACGAATTTTGGCGACTCGCCGCCTTTGTCTTCTTCGACAAAAGAAAATGGACCAACTGGCGCCAGTTCAGCTGAGCCTGGACCATAATACAGGTTGCGCTGAGAGATATTTCCTGGATGCGTCCAGATGATTGGTCGCGCTGCCGGCTCCTTCGAATCGTTGACTCGTTTGGATTGTGGGAATACCGATTGGCAGATGATTAGGCTTAATCCGATTACGAGGGGGACTTCAAGACCGAGTTTTGATCGACGCATGTGTTACCCCTCTCAGAACAGTTATTCGAGCAGAAAAGATCTTCACCGATGGGGTCCAATGCGGAAGTCGTGCCAGCCCTGTTAAACCTGCGCCTCCGATTGAGCAACACGCGCGCTGTCAATTCGTTACGGGAGCAGCACGTATTTCACGATCCTGTTGCGGCTACGCCGGATATCGTACGGGCTTAGTACAGCGACGACTCCGGAACGTTTCAGGCTGTTCCAACAAACTACACTTTCGGTCGTGAGAAATTTAGGGGCACTTTATCTCAGCCCTCCGCATGGATGGATGGATGGATGAAGAATATTCTCCCGCAAAGGCGCAAAGGCGCAAAGAAAAGCCCTTTTAGAAACGCGTAGCGCTTTGCGCCTTTGCGCGAGAGATCTTCTCGATAGAGCTACGCGTGCAAACCCCCTCTAACATCACGCCAGCGGCAACCGAGCCGTATCAGACTTCCGGGACCGCCTCCACGGCAGGCTCCACAGTCCACGCGCCGAGAGGATGAGGGAAAAGATCGCAGTCACCTGGAGCGTGATTAGGGTCCAGACCCAGAAGAAGATTCCGCTGGAGTTGGCGATCCTGCCGCCGACAAGTCCCTTCCCAATCATGTGGATGACAGGGACGCCCGACCCCAGGATCGATCCGAGGAGGATAATAATGTATCCCGATCTCCTTCCTGCGAGCATGGTCGTCCCGTACAGCCAGACCACCATCATGAGGACTCCACTAACGTTCCTGACGCCTCCCGGTTCAAACCCGCGGCGGATGTCGTCGCTCAGGTGGAACGTCATGAAGAGGATCGAGAGCAGAGACGTGATGGTTAACATAACGTTGCGTTTCATAATCGTTCTTCTTATGCGATGTCTAAGCCGGCAACGGAGTGAACATTGCCACTGCTTGAAACCGGCTTCCCTCGGAATGCATTTGTGTAACGGACTCGGATCAGCCAGAAAATCATTGCCGCTAACGGCAGAAGCGCCGGAATGAACCACACGGCTGCTCCGCGCCAAGCTTTTGGAAAGACCTGTTGCTGGCCCAGGAAGAAGGAACCGGTAGCGATAAAAAACGAAAAGCACATGCGCCAAAGATGACGCACGATTCGCTGTCTACCGGCAACGCCGCGCACGAGCATGCGAAGGTCACCCGCGGCAGCAAGCAGGGCGACAAAACCGAGGAGGAAGATCATTCCAATAGGAACACCAGGTTTTGGTGCAACTGCTCCAGTGGCCAGTCTGACGACCTGGACCATGATGAGAAAACCGACGATGAGGGCAAACAGAAACGCAGCCCAATCGAAAATACTCGTTTCCCCTGCTCGACGCCTGGCCGTTAACCATGCGGTTGCCACCAGATAACACGCCAATAGCCCACCGATGACATTGCCGAGATACGCCGCGCTTGAACCCATGACGAGCATGGCGACGAAAAATACGTTTCCGGATACGCGATGCCGTCGAGTGCCCTTCCGGAACGACATTGCGGCCGCCCCGGAGAGTACCCCTGCGACGCCACCGCAAACGTGAAAAACTAATATGGTCCAACGCATTGTCGCACTCTATAGTCTTTGCACTTCCAAGTCTCCACAGACTGTAATGAGATTGTAAAAAGTTGTAACGAACCACAGATACGCAGAGATCACTGCCAAAGTTGATCTGCGTAATCTGCGTAATCTGTGGATAGGTTTATTCGATGAAGCGATAGCCGAGACGGTGAACAGTAATGATGTGCTGCGGCTCGGATGGATCAGGTTCGATCTTCTGACGCAGCCTAGCGATATGGTTGTCAACGGTGCGCGTAACCGGGGTGCTGTCATACCCCCAAACTTCGTCGAGCAGTTGATCGCGTGTGACGATTTCACCTCGATGCCGGATCAGGTAGTGCAAGATCTCGAATTCGCGAGGTGAAAGATCCAACGCTTGCCCGCCTTTACGCGCCGCATATTTTTTGAAATTCAACTCCACATCGCCAAATGTAAAACTCTCGATTTCGACGACTTGTTTTGCAGCCCTTCGCAAATGCGCCCTGATTCGCGCAAGCAGCTCCTTAATGCTAAATGGTTTCGTGACGTAATCATCTGCGCCAACTTCCAGGCCGACTACCTTGTCCGTTTCCTCACTCCGAGCAGTCAACATAAGAATCGGAGTTTCAATCCCGCGGGTGCGCAGGGTGCGGCACACATCTAATCCACTCATCAAAGGCAGCATTACGTCGAGCAGAATGATGTCAGGTTTCTCAGTCGCGGCCTTCTCTAATCCCTCCTTCCCATCGCGTGCCACAGCGACCTCGTAGCCTTCATACTCACAACTATCTTTCAGCCCGAGAACCATGTTGGGTTCATCTTCTATTATCAGGACTTTGGCCAACTGTTTCTCCTATGACTATGTTTGAGCATCAGCGGCTCGAGTTACGATGGGCGCGAGCGGAAGGAGAATCGTAAAACGACTGCCCTTACCGACGTCGCTGTCGACCGAGATGGTCCCCTTGTGAGCTTCAATAATGTGCTTCACCAGAGATAAGCCGAGGCCACTCCCTTTTACATCATGGACCAGCCCGTTGCCTACACGATAAAACTTCTCAAAAATCTTTGCCTGTTCAGCGCGTGGAATTCCAATACCGCGATCTGCTATTTCAATAGACAGGTTAGATCCGAGCGTTTCAGTGGTGATCGAAAGCTGCTTCACCTCACTTGAATATTTAATCGCATTATCAAGCAGGTTTGAGATAGCCTGCGCCATCGCATCGCGGTCAATCAAAACCGGCGGCAGATCAGGTTGTATGTTTGTTTGAATGTCAAAGCCGGAATTGACGGTCTGATAGCGATAGGTGGAAAGCACATTCTCAATCACTTCCGCCATATCACCCTCGGCGAAATCATACGTCTTCCGCCCGGCCTCGATTTTTGAGAAATCGAGGATGTTATCGATGATCTTGTTCAAACGCCGGCTTTCATGGCGAATAATCCGGTAGTACTCGAGCCTCTTCTCTTCATTCTTAACGCGACCTAGTTCGAGGATTTCAGAAAACAGGCTGAGCAGGGATAGAGGTGTCTTTAGTTCATGCGAGACATTGGCGACGAAATTTGACTTCGCTTGCGCCAGACGTGCTTCGCGGTCCGTGGCCCGTATGGTCAGGGCTATACCAGCAAGTAAAAACACTAATACCAGGAAAGTTGCTCCGGCACTATGCAAAAAACTATTACGCGCGAGGTCTTCGAGATTTGTATTCTTCAAAGCGATTCCTGCTCTCCAATTCGAGAACGGACGATCAAAGTTGCTTTCGAGAAGGAATCCATTTTGAGCCGTCGCGTTTGAATAAAGTACCCTCTGATTGTCGTCGGTAATCGTGATCGCTACCTCAGGTGAGTGGGCGGCGACGAGTGCATTTATAGTGCGAGCTATTAACTCATCTCTGACGAAACTTTCGGTTAATAAGACCCCCGCAAAACCGCTCTGCTCTCCTTTTGCTAAATCCTTTGTTAGGTCCTGCAACGGATAAAATAGATATGCTCCTTCACGCATGCTCGGCGGACATGCCGGGCAGAAATCATGTACGAATAAATAGTTGCGATTGTCGTCGAGAAAACTTTGGGCCGTTCGTGCTCTGTCGAATACAGAGACAATGGGCGACTGCGCAGGGGTGAATTCTGCTTGAGCAAGCTTCACAAATTTGTCTGAATACAAATACACACGAGCTTTTGTTTCTGGCTTACCATCCGAGTAGGCGAAAACAAAGATCTCTTCAATCTCCGGATGCGAACGCTTTACGTCGGCAAAATATTTTCGATCTCTTCGGCGGCTTCAGGGGATGAAAGGTGCAGACTGCCGATCGGATTCAACGTTTGAGCTGCGACGTCCTTAAGGCGTTGTGTCATTTGGCGCTGTAGGATGGTAAATCCCTGTCGCAGGTTATCCTTGAATGCGCCTTTGGTTTTGTTCTCGAGTTCTGCGAGCGATCGATACTGCATATAAGTCAGCACTACGACGGGAAGGAACACGCCTACTAGTGCCAGGATCGTCAACTTTTTTCGCAGCGATAGTTTGCGGATTACATCTCGGAACATGCCGGGCGATAGCATACATCGAGACTCTACAGAAGGCCGCCATTCGCTCGCACCGGGATTGTAAAAAGTTGTCACCGCCGACTGGATGTCGGTGACTGCTTTACAGAAACGAAGACGGTTACGAGTTCGTCTGAGCTCTGAATTAATAATGAATCAGCGCAGGAATGAATTCACCACGAAAACAGGAACCCGAAGCGTCCTAGTGGTTTCAAGTCCTGGCATAACGCTGACTACTTTTCACAGTTGAGCACGCGAGACCTAATGAGGTGGTAACGTGGTCGACCTATACAAGGCGTCAAAGGGCTGCATCCATTTCTTTGACTTAGTTCACGCCCGTCTTACAGTTCAACATAGCTACACCCTGAAGGGCAGCAGGTAAATCTCACGAAAGTAGTTGTCTACCGGTCTGCTGCTTGTGATAAGTTTTCCTGACGCTTCATGGTACGATTCTCACGATTTCAAGAACGAATAAGGGAGTTAGTTCATGATCCCACTATCCCAACATTCCCCCTTGACCGAGAATCAGATACTTGCCCGTTTAGATAAAACTGCTCATCAACACTTATTTTCTCAGTTGGAGCGTGTCTCTCTTTCGCTAGGTGAACTCGTGTATGAGGCCGAGGACGATATTGACTACGTTTATTTTCCCGAAACGGCAGTATTTTCCATGCTCGCGATTATGGAAGACGGTCGCACGGTTGAGGTCGGACCGGTAGGAAAAGAAGGTTTAGTCGGATTGCGGATCGTCTTAGGTGCGGAAACAACACTCGACCGAGTAGTCGTACATATAGCTGGAAATGCCTTGCGGCTTAAGGCAAGCGTGCTTAAAGCAGAGCTAGCCGCCGGCCCCACTGCACTGTTGCACAACCTCACACGCTATACACAAATGTTGCTTGCTATGACAGGACGAACAGGCGCCTGCAACAAGTTGCACAGCCTGGAGCAGCAATTGGCGCGGTGGCTGCTGACGATGAATGATTATGTCGGGGATGAACTAGGCCTGACTCACGAGCTAATGGCACTTACACTAGGGGTGCGTCGGGCTGGTATTAGCGTCGCTGCGAACACCTTTAGGAGTAGTGGAGCAATTAACTACCGACGCAGCCATATTCACGTCGTTGATCGGAAGGGTCTGGAGGCAATCGCTTGTGAGTGCTATCAGGTAATTAAAGAGCAGTACGATGATCTGTATGCTGATTTGTCGAAATAGACGTGTTGAATTATTACTTCTAAATTGATTCGACGACAGGGAAGTGGACCAGTTAACGCGGCTGCTCGCACGTATTTTTAAATCCCAGCCGATACAAGGTGATGGTTCTAACGGTAAAGCAAGTTCTGAGAGACTATTACTGGCAATGCGTAAAGTGCGCGCACGTTGACGTTTATAAGCCCGCCGAAATAGAACGCTACCAGCACAAAGTAACTGTTTGTCCGGTTGACTAAACCATTAACGTGAGGTTCTGAATTACCCTCATAAAAAAGGCTTAGATATTAGGCGCGTTGAGACGGCCCAGGGCAGCGTGGTCCATACCGCACGCAGTCTTGTTATCTCGGTTGCGACGTATGCGATAGCAGACTATGCGTATAACGCAACACCAGATCGTGCAACGCGCTGGCGCGTTTGAATTCATCGCGAAAAGCTCGCACGTTCATGCGGAAACCGCTGTTTGGCAACTGCACCATAACCTGGCATGGCGGTTTATCGACAGCAATGGACCTCTGTGTGCAAAGAACGTCTTTGTCTTCTGAAACGGTGCTGAGTAGTGAGACTTGGGATGACTGGTTATCGCATAGAAGAGGATAAGGCCTTCTACAGAAGTTGCATTACGACTCGGAGCGCCTCAAACTTCGAGGTTGCTGCGCAGCCTCGCGATGTCGCGTTGCGGCGGGGCGCCGAATTGTTTTTTGTAGTCGCGGCTGAAGTAGGATGCATTCTCGTAGCCGACTTTAAAGCCGGCGCTGGCGGCATCGAGGTCACCGCCGAGCATGAGGCGGCGCGCTTCCTGTAGGCGGATCTGTTTTTGATACTGCAATGGACTCATTGCCGTAACGCTTTTAAAGTGGTGGTGGAAGCCCGAAACGCTCATGCCCAGGTCACGGGCGACATCTTCCATCTTCAGCGGCTCATCGAAATGCGCGCGCAGGTGCCCAATCGCTTTTGATATACGCCGGGTGTCACCCGACGTTAGCAAGTGGGCGAGCCGCGCACCTTGACCTCCCACCAAAAGCCGGAAAATGATCTCCCTCACAACCAGCGGTGCGAGCACCTTGCTTTCGTCCGGCCTTTCCGCTAGCCGCGCCAATCGGACAACAGCATCGAGCAGGTCGGCATCGGCCGAGCTGACATTCATCGCCTTCGTACCGGCGTCACCTTTCTTGATCTCGATGCCGGACTCCATCATCACCGAGCCCACCAGAGATGGATCGAGGTTCAGCCGCAAACCGAGGCAGGGCCGCTTTTCTGACGCCTCTTCGATCTGGAAGATCAGCGGCAGATCGACCGTGAATATCATGTAATGATCCGGATCGTACTGAAACACCTCCTCGGCGAGTTGAGCTCGCTTGCTACCCTGGGCCACAAAGCAGAAGGCAGGCTGGTGCACGGTGTTCAGTGATTCCGTTGGTTTCGATGAACGGGTGAAGAAAAAGGCCGGCAACACTTCTTTCCACCCATCTACTGGAACGGCGCGCGAGATCCGCTCAACGATCTCTTCCCTGTTGATTTGCATCCTTTGCGCGTCGCGATTGGTTTCTCGCTTTCTCATGGATTCATACTAGCCCCTTACTTCTTAATCGGCAGCCAAATCGTACGCCTTTTGCAGGATCGTGCAATCATTCGCCAGTTTCGTTGTATCTCCATTTTTCCGCCAAACATCAGAATCTACGTTATGAAAAAAGCGGTATTACTACTTACTTTCTTTTTATCCTTTTACGTTTCAGCTAACTCACAAACTGTGAAAAGCGATGACAATCTCAACAAGAGAATCCGTCAAATAGAAGATCGCATAGCTCTCAAAGAGCTTGTTGATGCCTTTTCAGTATTAGCCGACAGAAAGGATGTACGAGCGCAAACTCAGCTCTTTACTCCCGGCGGGACGGTAGAAACATACCGTCAGGGTGAGCTCGTTGCAAAACTAAACGGGCGGAAAGAAATGGAAGACGCATTTGGAGCGTTTCTCAAAAACTTTGAGACCGTTTATCACTTCAACGGGCAGCAGACCGTGACAATAAACGGTGATAAAGCGTCCGGAATTTCATACTGCATGGTGACGCTGATCGGGACTGAAAATGGCAAGAAAGTGAAAACCTCTATTGGTGTTTATTATCAGGATGAATATGTCCGCGAAGATAACCGGTGGCTTATTGCAAAAAGAAAATCAGTATTCGATTGGGAAGAAAAACAAGAAGTAGGTCGTTAACGAGATGAATGAGAACAAGGAAACAATGGTTCAGGAAAATAGCGGCATCAGTTGACGTGACTTTATCGTCGGCGCCGGCTTGGCTGTGAGTTCGTTAGCGTGTGCGACTCCGCAGGATCGATCGAGCAATCAAGCCACGAGCAACAATCAAGGGAACAAGTCGGCGGCCACTCAGGGCGCGCGTCGAAAACTGGGCTCGCTGGAGGTCTCCGCGCTTGGGCTGGGCTGCATGAACATGGTATGGGCATATGGCCCACCCGTAGACAAGAACCATGCGATCTCGGTAATCCGCGCTGCATACGATCAAGGAGTGACGTTCTTCGATACGGCGGAGATCTATGGACCTTTCACCGACGAAGAATTCGTTGGGGAAGCGCTCGCTCCCGTTCGTAATAGCGTCGTCATTGCAACGAAATTCGGCTTCGACATCGATCCCAACACGCGGCAGATCAATGGCCTAAACAGTCGCCCTGAACATATTAAGCAGGTAGTTGAAGCTTCGCTCAAACGACTTAGGACGGACCGCATCGACTTGCTCTATCAGCATCGCGTTGATCCGAACGTGCCAATCGAAGACGTCGCGGGTGTGGTGAGGGAGTTGATCCAGCAAGGTAAGGTGAAGCACTTCGGCCTTTCCGAGGCTGGAGGAGCAACAATCCGACGTGCTCATGCCGTGCAAGCGGTGACGGCTGTGCAGAACGAGTATTCCCTCTGGACTCGAGATCCCGAGCCGGAAGTGCTCCCAACCTGCGAGGAACTCGGAATCGGGTTTGTGCCGTGGAGTCCGCTCGGAATGGGTTACTTAACGGGCAACCTCACTCCCACAAGAAAATTCGGCGCCGGTGATCTGAGAGGAATGTTTCCTCGCTTTACGCCTGAGGCCCTGACTGCAAACCGGCCCATCGTCGAGCTGCTTCAGCGCGTGGGCCAGCGCAAGGAAGCGACGCCTGCGCAAGTCGCGTTGGCCTGGCTGCTTGCGCGCAAGCCGTGGATAGTTCCCATCCCCGGAACGACGAAGCTAAATCATCTGCAAGAGAATTTAGGCGCGTTAAAGGTCCAGCTTACTACCGCCGATCTGAAAGAACTCGAAGATGGTTTCGCGAAAATCCAGGTGCAGGGCGCCCGGACCACTGAGCAACTTCTTGCGCAATCCGATCTTGGGGCAAAGCTCGGAACGAGTTCCACTGGCGGACATGGGCTTTCTCCGCTGCCTCGAAAGCCAACTCAGTAGATGTGCGAAAGTAAGGAGATAACTTGAATGAGTAAAAAAGAAAAAGAAGTGAGTTCGGGCCGCCGTAACTTCCTGGCCGCGGGAGCGGGATTCACCGCAGCATCGTTATTGAGTCGTATCCCCGCCGGTGCTCAGTCACAGCAGCAATCAGGGCAACCGGCTCACGGCGGTTCCAGCACTAACGATGGTCGTCTGACGAAAACAGACCGTCGCAAGCTCGGCTCTATTGAGGTCTCATCCCTTGGTCTTGGTTGCATGAGCATGGTAGCCGGCTTCTACAACCCAGCTCCGCCCAGAGAGAAGATGATTGCGCACATCCGAGCAGCCGTTGAGCGAGGTGTGACATTTTTCGATACCGCCGAGGTTTATGGTCCATTTACGAGCGAGGAGATTGTGGGCGAAGCCCTCGCGCCGTTTAAGGGAAAGGTAGTCATCGCTTCCAAGTTCGGGTTCAACTTTCAGGATGGCAGAACATCCGGACGGAACAGCCGTCCTGAAAATATTCGCCGCGCCGTCGAGGGCTCGCTCAAACGCCTGAAAGTCGACGCTATCGATCTGTACTACCTGCACCGCGTCGATCCAACGGTTCCAGTTGAAGAGGTTGCGGGCACGGTTAAGGAGTTAATTCAAGCCGGGAAGATCAAGCACTTCGGCCTATCAGAAGCGGCGCCGAAGACCATCCGGCGAGCGCACACCGTGCAGCCCGTGACAGCGCTTCAGTCAGAATACTCACTCATGGAGCAAGTTGTGGAAAACGAAATCCTCTCCACTTGCGAGGAGCTGGGGATAGGCTTCGTCCCCTGGGGTCCAACAGGGCGGGCGTTCCTTACCGATCGGTTCAACGAGTACAGCCGGTTTGCGCAGGAGGACCGTCGCGCCTCCGTTCCGTTCTTTACTCCCGAGGCATTAAAAGCAAATATGCCACTCCTTTCACTGGTCCGCGATTGGGCGTTGCGCAAGGGCGTCACGCCGGTTCAATTCTCACTCGGATGGTTACTGGCGCAGAAACCGTGGATCGTCCCGATCCCCGGCTCGACCAATCCACATCATCTTAATGAAAACCTTGGAGCGACTGCCGTTAAACTTACTCCCGACGAACTGACGGAGATCCGTGCAGCCATCACGAACATCAAGGTGCAAGGTGCTCGGTCGCGCGAGTCTGCGCTAAGCGATCAATAAGGGTGAAGAGGAGCGACTTGCTGTTGCTCAAATCAATAACGAGATTGGAACGTGTGTCGTTTACTTGCGCGACTCGGACCTTGTCTCTAACACTGATTAAGAGATGTCTCGCATGGTCTAAGTATTCGTGAGCTTTGCGGAAAGCGTGAGAGCCAGAGGAACAGGTAACCTACATTGTTCCTGACGTGAGCACGATAGACAGTATTGCGAGCAAGAGTGAAATGATAATCAGCTTTCAAGTAGCGGTAAGACGGCGAAGAAGATTCTGTAGTTGTTCCGGTTCTTCACCCAGGTAGAAAATCCAATCATTCCCGCCGACGTTTTCATCGGTTCCTTCTACTTCCTTGCCGTACTTCTCAGCCATCACGATGAGCGGCGTATTGCCATCCAACTCTGCTCGTTCACGGATGCGCCTTCCCATCTGCAACATATCTTCGATTGGTTTACCTACCACATTAATTAAAATCACATCGAAACTCATCGGCCCGGCGCTGACTCTGTCAAGAGCATCCTCGTCATCTGTTGCCACAGAGAGCCGATAACCATATCTGGTTAAACTTTTCTTCAAGATTGCCCGCGTCTCATCGTCCTCTTCTATCAGGAAAATGGTCGGCTGGTTTCCCTGTTCTGTACCCATCCTGTTCGTCTCCCCTATTGCAGGGCACTATCGCACATTAAATATGGTTTTGTTTGTACAATTCCGTCAAAAATCAAATTCTTTACGTTTGATGCCAGACACTCCTCTGTCACATTCCGGACATAGGGGGAAGTGGCTACTGATGTGCAAAGGCAGGGCGAACTCTAAGGAACTGGAGTTGACGCATGAATTTATCGCCATGATGTTAGGCGCAAGACGAGCGGGTGTGACGGACGCTGCGGGCGTCCTTAGAAGCAGAGGCTTAATTGATTTACCAGCGTGGACATGAGAAATCGGAAGGCTCACTACAGACCGACCACTGAATCAAACTCCTTTTTCAGAAGTGGGTAGCACTCACACGAGTGCTCTTCAAGGCCCTCCTTGTCAATGATCGTGATGTGGCCGCGTCGATATTTGATATACCCTTCGGTTTGAAGGATTATGGCAGCCTCGGTCACACCGGCTCGGCGAACTCCAAGCATTAAACCAAGGAACTCGTGAGTAAACGGCAGATCTGGACACTTACAACGGTCATAACTCATCAAGAGCCACCTTGCCAGGCGCTCGGACAATGAATGCAAGCGATTACAGACTGCCAGTTGCGAAGTATGCAATAGCAGACTATGCGTATAACGCAACACCAGATCGTGCAACGCGCCCGCGCGTTTGAATTCATCGCGAAAAGCTCGCACGTTCATGCGGAAACCGCTGTTTGGCAACTGCACTATCACCTGGTATGGCGATGTATCGACAGCAAGCACTGTGGAAAGTCCGACTACTCCCTCGAAGCCTACGATGCCGACCTCAACGCTCTGACCTTTAATGTCCTGAGCGATCAGTGACATGATACCGAGGTTCGGAAAATACACTGATTGAATGGTTTGATCAGACTCGTACAGTACTTCGCTGTGACTCAACTGGACAAACTGGAGATGCGGAGAGATCCGCTCGTAATCCGAGGGTGGCAGACTTCGGAGTATGTGATTTTCGATCGGGGTCGAGTCGTGGTTCAGTACGTTGGCCATTTACTTCTCCTTGGCGTTGTCGCGTGTCTAGACAGCAGACGGCACAAGGAGAAGATGTTTAGACTCTTCCGTATGTCGATTGTTGAATTGTCAAACCTGGGTACGTTCTACGGTGCACCACCGATGCGCCATTGTCAACGAACAAAGATGCTGGGCATAAGGTGCCGCATTGTGGGTACGAACCAATGCAAAGGCCACCCGCTAAGTCGCCTCAACGGGTGGCCCAGCCCTGCTTGTTCTGAGTTCGACAGTAATGGACCTCTGTGTGCAAAGAACGTCTTTTGTCTTCTCAAACGGTGCTGAGTAGTGAAGACAGGGCTTATTCAGCGGGCTGGCATTAGGGAAATCTGCCAGGCTATGAACGCGATGAAACCCAGCACGATAATCAAGACCACCAGTACCACGGGTTCAATGCCCAAAAACTGCTTTTCTTCTCCGCCTTGGATAATTCCCTTTGGGACATTTAAATTGGCGTTGTCCACGACAATCGCACCATAATCCCGTTGTTGTTGCCGGCCATTCGTGGACTCGGAATGGCTGCCGATTTGCTGTTCAGCGGCGGGCTTGTCCTGCTCCTCGAGGGGAGCGAGTTGAGCGGCCAACCGATCTGTATCACCTTTCTTCCGTTTGTGCTGCCTGGAACGCGCCCGTGATGACGGTTTCTTTATATCCATTTCACCTTCTTCAAGTATCGATAAAGGGCGAACCCTACGCCCACCATTGAAAGGAGTGCAAAAATGTAGCCGAAACGCCATTTTAATTCTGGCATAAAATCAAAGTTCATCCCATAGATACCCGCGATGAGTGTCACAGACATCAAGATTGTTGAGATCGAAGTAAGCCGTTTCATGATCATATTCATGCGATTTCCTGAAACGGAAAGATAAGCATCCATGGTTGAACTGAGCATGTCACGCAAAGTGTCAACCGTATCAGCTACGCGGATGAGATGATCGAACACATCCTGAAAATAGACATACGTCCCTCGAGAAAAAATCTGCTGCTCACGTCTCAACAAGGTATTAAAAACGTCGCGAAGCGGCGCTATGGCGCGTCGCAAATAAAGCAACTTCTTCTTTACTCCGAAAATGTCCTCGATTACCTCGGCTCTAAACTCGCCAAAGATCGAATCCTCGAGAGAGTCCATGCGTTCGCTGATGATGTCGAGCAGGGGAAGGTAATCGTCTACGATTGCATCGATTAGCACATAAGCAAGCAATCCGGATCCTTCTTCGGCACGGTCCAGCCACTCAGGCCAGAGGCGTCGGGCCGTTTCGACGGCGCGAATGGGACGGCTGTGCACAGTGACAAGGTAGTTCTTCCCTAGAAATATATTCAGTTCTCTTAACTCCAGGCGGTCGTTTGGACCCGCGAGTTCGGCCTCGTAGAGCACGATGAAGTAGTACCCGGGATACTCTTCGACCTTTGGACGTTGGTGTTGGTTTTGACAGTCTTCAATCGAGAGATGATGGAAGCCAAATTCCTCGGCGAGCTCTTCAAAATCCCGGCTGGTGGGATCGGTAATGTCGGCCCATATGACATTACCGTCCACCTCGCGAAGCTCACTGATGTCAGCCGCGATGCAGTTCTGAGTGAACTTCTTGGAGTTGCTATTTAAACAGACAGTAGTGATCACTTAGAAACATTGTCTCTCGTTATTTGGTAAATCACACTTCAAAGAGGATACGTTACTTGAAGTCATAGGCGAACCCGACATGACTGCCGACTCTAGGGCTGGCTGGAAAGCGACCGGCAAGTGCGCCGAAAGTGAAATAATCGGCGACCGGCATCGTGTTCACGACTCAAGGTTACGAAGAATTTTCTAAAGGATGGTGTAAGAGTACATAAAGGATGACAAGGATCTCAGAATGGGAAAGTGCTAAGCAGCGCGTGATCGTTTTTGCTGACGGTCCTTCAGATCCAGGCAATGTGCGCCAAGGATCGCGATCGGTAAGCACAGTATTAGTAAGGCTAGACCAACTGCATGGAGAGTTGAGTGCTCTTGCGCGCTCAAGATCCAGTTCGTTGTAAAAAGACTTCCGACTAAGCCTGCTATAACCGCTACGACGAAACATGCGACCGCCGCCGGAGCGTACCATGCGGGCTGGGTGCGTTTGAGTTCTTTTCTAAACATCAATAGAACCTTACGCTCGTCCGCATAAAAGGGGCGTAAAGGTTCTATAAAAAGTTTATAAAGAAGAGAGGTAAAGGAGAAAAGCGACGTTAGGAGCCTGGATCGAAGCGATAACCAATCCAGGGTTCGGTCACGATATAACGTGGCGTCGCATCGACTTCGATCTTTTTCCTCAAGTTGCCAATAAAGACTCGCAGGTATTCGTTTTGTTCTACGTAGTTGCTGCCCCAAATCGCGGAGAGCAATGTTCGGTGGGTCAAAACCTTTCCCGAGTGCTTGATGAAATAGATCAGCAGATCAAATTCCTTTGGCGTCAAGTGGATTTCGTTACCGCGAACCTTCACTTCGCGGGTTTCGAGATTCACGTGAAAGTCACCGACATCCAATGTTGTCTGAACGGCTTCGTTAAAAGGTGGGGTGTTTGCGCGCCGCAGTGAGGCACGAACTCGCGCCAACAATTCATCGATCCCAAACGGCTTGGTCACAAAGTCGTCGGCGCCAATATCAAGAGCTTCTACTTTCGTTTTTTCCTCGCCTTTTGCAGACAACACTATAATCGGGACCTGAGATATCGCGCGCAAGCGCCTACAAAACTCGAGACCATCAACGTTCGGCATAGCGAGATCGGTGATCACAAGGTCCGGATGCCATTCGTTGAAGGTTTCCAATCCCGATGCGCCGTCGGAAGCGCCCCGTACGTCGTAACCACGTGACTTAAGTCCTGTACGCAGCACACGGATCAATTGAGGTTCGTCATCGACAACCAGAATTCGTGCTCGATCGTTCATGGTCCAGAAAGTGCTTGTCCATTGTTCGAGGCATCGTCATCCCCGATTGGTAATGTAAAGACGATGCGTGTGCCCTTGCCGTTTCTACCGGATTCGATCCAGATCTTCCCTTCGTGTGCCTCAACTATTCCCTTCGCGATCGCCAGTCCCATACCGGTCCCTGACGGTTGATGCGTGGTGACATCGCCATCGCGAGTTGCCCGAAAGAATTTATCAAACACACGCTCCCGCATGTCGCGGTCAATGCCCGCTCCTTCGTCCTCCACTGCCATGGTCACCATGCCCTCTGGACCTCGGTGCGCGTCGATTACAATTGATGAGCCCCGTGGAGAATACTTCGCAGCATTATCAACAAGCGTATAGACCACTTCGCTTACTGCGTTCGCGTTGACCCGCACGACGGGCAGTTCCTTTTCAGTATTGATGTGTAGGTTATGATTAGTCGTTAGCGATTTTGCTCGTGCCAGGGCAGTTGAAATAATCTCATCAACCGCGCCCCACCGCCGCCGCAGTCGCAGCTCACCCGCCTCGATGCGCGCGAGATCGATCAGATCCGTGATGAAACGGTTCAACCGGTCGCTTTCCTGGTCGATGATCTCCAACATTTCAGATCGTGATTCTGGATCAAGCGCAACAGGTTGACTTTCCTCTGTGTGTCCGGGCGCTTCATCTATAAGTGTGGTGATCGACGCTTTGATTGCAGTAAGAGGCGTGCGCAAGTCGTGGGTTACCGCGTCGAGGAGTGCCGACTTCAGCCGCTCGCTTCGCTTAACTGCTTCCGCCTCACTTTCGCGCTCAAAGGCGGCCTGTAACTGCGTGTACAAGCTCTCCACCTCAAGCTTTCGGCTCTCCGCTTCTTCGGCGCGTTGTTTGGCGCGTGCGGATAGCTGGCCAACCGCCAAAGCCGTGGTAAAGAAAACAATTAAAGCGACCCAGTTCTCTACATGTGCGATGTGTAACGTATACAGGGGTGGCAGAAAGAAAAAGTTAAGGCAAAACATTCCAAGCACTGAGGCCAGGAGTGCTGGTCGACTTCCCCAAAACAACGCGACAAAGAGCACAACCAATAGGAAGGCAAGCGCGACCGTCGTTGAATTCACCTGCTGTTGAAAGGGAGCAAGCACAGCCGAAATAAAAGCCGTACCTCCCACAGCGCCAACATAACCTGCCCATCTCAAATTCAACACACGTCGCGTCATTGGCCTATTGTAAGACCGTAGACACCTAAATCTCGATCTGTTCACCCATCTCGACTACACGATCCGGCGGAATACAGAAATAAGCAGTCGCGCTCGTCGCGTTGTGTGAAATGATGGAAAAGATCCTTTCGCGCCACAGCGCCATTCCAGGTCGCTTAGACGCGATAATTGTTTCGCGCCCCAGAAAATAAGTTGTGTCTTGTGGCGCGTAATCAAATCCGGGCATGCGTAGACTGTTTAATACATTGGGTATGTCCGGGTCTTCCATGAATCCGTAGTAAACCTTGAGCCGGAGAAATCCATTCCCCAACGACTCGGCTGCTACTCGTTCGTCGGGAGCAACGAATGGGATCTGTTTTGTTTTGACAGTTAAGAATAGGACTCGTTCGTGGAGCACTTTATTGTGTTCAAGATTATGCAGTAGCGCGGGAGGCGTTCGGGAAGCATTCCCGTTCATAAATATCGCCGTTCCGGGCACGCGCGTTGGTGGACGTCGCTCCATCTCCTGAAGGAATTCCTCGAGAGGCATCGCTTCCGTCTGAATACGCTCGTTCAGGATGCGTCGTCCCTTCTTCCACGTCGTCATTACGATGAAGACCAAAGCAGCGAGCAGAAGCGGGAACCAGCCGCCCTGGGCCACCTTGATAATGTTCGCTCCAAAGAAAGCCAGATCAATTATCAAGAAAAAGACGGCCAGCGTGGCCGTTGGCAGCAGACCCCAACCCCAAATACGGCGCGCTACCACATAAAACAGAATCGTGGTAATGACCATTGTCGATGTAACCGCCACACCGTAGGCTGCCGCGAGGTTACTCGACGAGCGAAAGCCAACGACGATCGCAATGCATCCCACCATTAAGGCCCAGTTCACAGCCGGAATATAGATCTGACCGAATTCTCTCGTCGAAGTGTGATTAATTTTCAGGCGAGGACTGAATCCTAGTTGCACGGCTTGCATGGTGAGTGAGAAGGCTCCCGAAATGACCGCTTGGGACGCGATAATCGCTGCCGAGGTCGCCAAAACAATCATCGGGTACAAAGCCCATGCCGGAGCAAGCCGGTAAAAAGGATTGTGAGCCGCTTCAGGATCTTCCAATAACAGAGCGCCCTGGCCGAAGTAATTGAGCATTAGAGCAGGTAGCACTACGATAAACCATACGAGTCGAATCGGACGCGTGCCGAAGTGGCCCATGTCGGCGTAGAGCGCCTCGCCACCAGTGACAACTAAAAAGACTGAACCGAGAATCAGGAAACCATGCCACCCATTGCGAATGAAAAAATCCAGAGCGTGCAGCGGATTGACCGCAACCACCACGTCCGGGTAACGGAGAATCTGCGCGATACCGAGCGCCGCCAATGCCATGAACCACATTAACGTGATTGGACCAAAGATCCTCCCTACTTTCGCAGTTCCTCTACTCTGAATAAGGAACAGGGCGACTAGTATGACAATTGTGATCGGCACTACGTAGGGACTGAAAATCGGTGTCGCAACGGTCAAACCTTCCATGGCGCTAAGCACCGAGATCGCCGGCGTAATAATTCCATCACCATACAAGAGCGCCGCACCGAAGATGCCGATAAAAATCAAAAACGCGTGCTCAGTGCGTCCGGATGGTCTAATCGGTGTGGCTAGTGCGGTGAGCGATAGAATCCCTCCCTCGCCCTGATTGTCGGCCCGCAGCACAAAAACGAGATACTTGATGGAGATGACGATAATGAGTGACCAGAAAATCAGTGACAGAACGCCGAGTATGTTCGCCGGTGATGGAACAATCGCATGCGGTCCGTGGAAACACTCACGCATCGCGTAGAGCGGGCTCGTACCAATATCGCCATAGACCACTCCGAGCGCCACCAGTGAGAGCACAAAAAGATACCGTCCACGCGGCGCACGGCGCGGGATATGAGTGGCCCCTGCTGCTGTGGTGTGAATGTCAGTAACTGCCGGTTCCGATATGTTCGCTCGCGACACAGAATCAACTCCGCTCAGGATCAGTTATCGTCGCGACGCACAAACTGGAGGATGACCATACTCGGTCATAGTTAATTGGTAGACGATGCCTGATGTGCAGTCAGGACTAAGAATGGCATAAAAGTCGTAAAGATTTTATAAAGACGCGCAGATCAGAAAGAACCGCGAGGAAGATCTTTACCGGAGATACAGCAGCCACTTTCGAATTTCCAGCCTCGCGCTAACGATCGTGTAGGTCTTGTAGGCTGCGGCAAAAATAATGTCAGCAAGGGCAAGCGCGGGCGTCCGTTGGTTTGTATCGGCTCTTCGATGCCAGAGCAAAGCTGATGCAGGAATTCAATGAAAGGAGACCAAACAGTCGAGGTGATGGAGGGACGACAAAGGGCTAATGACGTTTCCTGCGCGCTCTGAGCCTTGAACTTGTGTGGCGTCTGTCTGGCCCACTTGATGACAGCTCGCATGTGCTCGGTGATGGAACCGCCGCTGGTAACGGAAGCAATGAACCGCGCGAAGAGGCAGTCGTAGTCGTATGACGTGGGGCCTAACGTCCAAGCTCAGCCAACGGCGGCCATCGGGTGCGTTGATTGCAATCGCAACTGCCCGCCGCCGTTCGCTGCAAGCGTTCGGCGGTTGCTGATTGTCGGCCGCGGCCCGATTACGCTAGTCGTCGGCCAGCTCAAAGCCATGGGCGAACAGCGCGTAGGTTAGCTGCGTTCCGTTGTCAAAAAGTACTGTGATTGATCCAAATCCGTGCATGTCGCTTGGATCGATCGCCACGACAGTGGCTTTCGCCCCACCAGTGTCTTTTACCCGGCTACCGACCCCAAACGGAAGTGCTTGGACCGGCGGAGGAAGCACGGACGGCCGCCGGTGGAACCAGGAGGTGACTAGCTCACCGAAGGATCGCTTGGGGGCTGTCGGAAGACGGTCAGATGCTTCGTATGCTTCGTTCTCATTCTCCGCGACTCCGGGGCCGGAGCCGTCTGCAGCTGGCCAGTCAGCGGTGGATCTGTATTCTTCACCGTCGTCCCCTTGAACCTTGGCACCGAGCCGAGTCGCAATTTGAAGCATTTTGCCGACCAAGGCGCGGTCGGGGTTCTTCGTGAAAAGGTCGCCGTTGAACCAGTCAATCCAAGCATCCGGATTCTGGCTCGGTCTGCTCCACACCGCGAAGCAGGGCCCATTCTGCAAGTCGAGTGCGAGTTCAGGGTCTGACTGGACCTGCGCCAGCCACTCTTCACGAGTTATCTCCTGACCCTCGTTCTGCGACCATTCGCTTGCGCGGGTAATGTGAACGTCGTATCCCATCCAATTTACCCTTCTCCTGCTATTGCCCGACGCCGAACTATGTATATCTGGTTTCCCAACGCGTTGAGATTATTCTTTTGACGGAGTAAGGAAGTCAACGTAATCGGCTAGCAGTGGATGTGTTTAAGATGCCGCACTCGAATTTGGCAGTTACTTGCCTCCTATCTGCCGAGCTTTTCGGAGCGTACTGACTATTGGTCGTTTTCAATCACCACCAAGGATGATCCTGAACGGGCAATATCAGGGTCATGGGTAGATTAGGCGTTACCATCGCCGCACGGGGTAACGCCTGATCTTATTCCCGCTCACTCCAAATTCTCGTCTATTCTGTCGCTGCGTATGAGTTGACAAAGAGGCTGCTCTTCATGCAGGCGCACAAGGCTACCGGGTAAGCCAATAGGTATTGAACGATCGATTGGCGAAGTTGATCGGCTGGATAGAACTCTATCTGTCTTCGTTCCTCAATAACCTCTAACAGCCAAGATTTGGACTGCTTCAGGTACTAAGCTTATCGAAAAGCCCTTTAGCGAAACCTCCTCCGGTCCGGGTTGGCAATATGCAACAGTGAATCTTCCAATCACTGCCGGGGTTAGATACAGGGTTACTTACAACATTAACTACGTTGTGGCGAAAACCTTCGGTGTCTTCAACAACGGTCCGATTACAGAAGGACCGTTGACCGCCTGGGCCTCGTATTACTCAACGCCTGCTGGAAGTTTCCCGACCACTTTCAGCACCAGCAACCTTTTCGCTGATGTCGTATTCAACTCACCTCGATAGTGAGATTGAAGAATTGATCGGCGCGGGCGGACGCCTAAAAACGTCCGCCCGTGCTTTTTGTGCTTCTTTCTGGCTAAAGCCCACCCTCGCGAATTCCATTCCTGGATGGCAATGGCAATTACGACTTTACATAGTTGAGATTTAGAAGCCACGAAGAAGCACACAAGGCACAAAAAGTTTCGCGAGTTTTGTGCTTCTTTGTGGTCCAAATGGCAGGTCTCTGCGAAGCGGTTTGGCAGTTCCTGCCTTGTTAATATGCCGCCACTTACGTGTAAACAGTGGCCCCAAATTAGACCAACCGAAGGGGGTCGTATGTCCCAGCTTTTTCGCCTTAAACAAGTAGCATTGTCCTTATTCGCTCTGATCCTGGTAAGTGCGGTAACAGCCAAAGCGGATACCATCAACGTCGTCGGTGTTGGATCAGGCGCTTTCTCCACAGCGGTGGTCCAATGTGAGTTTAACTCCCAAACTAACACATTCACATTCACCATCACGAACACGTCAGCAATCACAACACCCGGCTCAACTTCAACTATCACAGCTATCGGTTTTGACTTGCCACCTCGCGGTAACGCAAGTGATTCCGGTCTTGACGGCTTTTCCGGGTCACAAGCCCCGAGTCTTTCATCGAACTTTACCTTTAGCGATGGGGACCTTGGCACGGTCCCGCACGGGTTTGGCAGCCCGCCCCCGGTAGTGCTCGATTTTGCCTTCATCACCGGAAACGGTTTCTCCGGAGGTAAGACTAACCTCGGACTAACGCCGGGCGAGAGTGCATCCTTTACCGTAAGTGGTGCTGCATTCGCCGGCTTTACTGAGGAAGAAATCTGCAACGCGATCTTTGTGCGGTTCCAGAATGTACCCGGCGCCGGAGGAAGTGGCGGCAGCGATGTGGGCACCCCCGGTGGTGAGATTCCTGAACCTACCAGTATGCTGTTGTTAGGTACTGGCCTGCTTGGCGCAGTCGGGGCAGTTCGACGGAAACTCAAAGCACGCAACTGAGTATCCCTCCAGGAGCGCTTGAAGATGGGGCGTCGCCGATCCGAAACACGGTGACGCCCTTTCTCGCCAATCTCACTCCATCCTTAACGGCAGGTTCCTGCCATACTTTCAGCCCAAAAAATCCTAAGTTAATGCCATAGAAATGGGCAAAGACCTCCGTTGTCGCCATTTTGCAATAACTTCATAATCCAAATGTTCAATTCGAAAAGAGAACGAGTCCTCCCGTATGCAGTGTGAACAGCGAGCTAACTACATCCTCGACTCCCATCTTCCGATCGGGAAATCGACTCTTCGTCCACAGCGTTTATGGAGGCCGACGGCCAGAGGGCCTGAGCATCAGGATCACCAACACAGTTTCATTTAATGACAACTGCCTGTTGTTTGAGCTTTCTGTACTGGAGAAAGAGAAGTGAATGGCAAAGGGTACAGGATGCGGACGCTCCGCTGCATCCTGTTGCCAATGGGAGGCTGGTGGTTTTAGCCGGCCGAATTGCCCTCCAACTGACGAGCGAGCTTTACAGCCTCCCATCCCCGACACGTTCACACCGGCCCACAGTGTGAATGACCAGGAGTTTTATCACGCTCAGTCATTTACCCTCGCGACTTCGTTTCGACTCGGACCATTGGTCCAGAGTTCAAGTCTGCTTAGCCCGCATGGTTAAGGGATATAAACGAACTTCGATAGTAATGTAGCCGGATTCAAACGATTTCAATGCTGAACCTCAGATCGGTGTCTGGCCGCCTCAAAAAGCTTTTCCGTGGCCGGGAACAAAGCCCAGTTAGTGAACCCGGCCCACGGAATTTGCTGGTGGTTGACGACGAGGAGTCGATCTGTTTTTCCATGCGTGAATACTTCTCGCAGCATGGATTCACGGTAGATACCGCGCGCGAGATGGAGGAAGCGGAAAGCCTGATCAAAGGCAATGACTACAACGTGATTATTCAGGATCTGCGATTGGGACTCGCTCGACACCCTGACGGTATTGATATCATCAAGCTCGTTAACAGCCGTAATCCCGACACTCGCATTGTTGTACTCACGTCCTATGGCTCGGCGGAAGTTGAAGCAGAAGCTCGTAACGCCGGAGCTGATGCTTTTTTGCGCAAGCCAAAGCCGTTGTCGCAAGTAGCCCAGGTAGTTCAAGGTCTGATCGAATCGCCCCGCAAGCGCACAGTCCGTTCTGCAAAGCAGGCATCTGCATAACTGGGAAAAGCTCCGGCTCCGTTGGAAAAGATATGCCCACGAGGGTGGGCAAGTTTTTGATCACGAACTGCGGCCATTGTCGCAGGCGCACGGTCCAGATGAGGCCCAGAACCCTGGATCCTGCGTTTTGGAAGATGACCGAAGATAACCGGGGACTGGTTAATGAGAGGGCGGTTCCCGGTAGTCTACCCGACCGGTCCTTCCAGAGAGGGCTCGGCAGAGTCTGAGCCCTCTTCTTTTTGTTCACACACCGCCCAACTGCTCGCCAGTGAGCAGTGCTGATGATCAAACGTTTTTACCACCTGGTCCATTTTTCCCGCTAAGTTTCTGCCACAGTTCAGCTTCTTCGACAGGCAGGATCCTGCCACTGTCTGGCCCGGCGCTTGCAGCTAGTCGTGCACACGAAACTGCAATCGCGGAGTTTTAGTTGTTCTTCTCGCGTACAAGGATTGGGGCCACCGTGCGGATTTATCCTCTTTCCGAGTTTTGTAATCAAGTAGACATGTAAGCCCAGGGCTTTGGTGGAGAGTTGTTCTCAGGACAACTGCGCCGCCAAGGCAAATGTTCACTTCCCATTAGGAGTCTTGACGACGATGATGTCCCCTAACCCGACCTCCCGGACCCGTTTGCTTTCCACCCGAACAATTCGCATAACAGTTCTTCTTAGCTTAGTGGCGATAGCCGCAGCGGGTTTTGCTTCCGTTAATTCTTCGGCCCGTTCGCTTGGTCAGAGATTGCTTGCGGGCGCCGCAGCGATCATCAGCGGCGCACCCGAAACCAAGCTGGCGCCGGCGAGTCACTCTCTTGCCCCTGAAACGGAAACAGCATCGCCCTCAACGATGGTTACGGCGCGTCGTGGTCATACCGCAACGCGTCTGTCGGATGGTCGCGTGCTAATCGCGGGTGGCGACAATGCCGGCGGAGGCTATTTGAACGAGACCGCAATCTTCGATCCCGCAAGCGGCACATTCTCGGTAGCTGGCTCTATGGCCGCCGGGCGTTCGGAACACGCTGCTGTCAGACTGGCTGATGGAAGAGTTTTGATTACGGGCGGGCACACGGCGATCGGGACAACAAATACGACGGAAGTTTTTGACCCGACCACTGGAACTTTCAGCGGTGGTCCAGCCATGAGCGGCGCGCGTGCAGGACACAGTGCGACACTTTTGACTGATGGTCGTGTATTCGTCGGGGGAGGCGATGCAAACGGCAGCGCGGAGATTCTTGACGGTAGTTCCAGCACAGTTGGCGGTAACCTGACTGTTGCTCGTTCAAAGCATTCAGCCGCGTTGCTGCTGGATGGTCGAGTGTTGGTGGTTGGTGGACGTGACACCAATGGCGCAGATCTTTCTTCTCTGGAGATCTTCGACCCTGCTGATCAGAGTTTCTCAAGCGTCGGTGAGCTGAAAGTAGCGCGGGTGCTGGCCCACGTGCGCGTGTTGTTTGATGGCAAGGTACAGATCATTGGCGGCAACAATGATGAGTCAATGGAGATCTACGATCCCGTTAATCGGGAGCTTGGTGCTTACGCGCATGTGTTACCCGCAACCGACACTTGTACTGGCCTTCGTCCTGGCATTCTGGCTTCGCAAACCCGTGCAGCGCTGTTCCACAACGGCCAATCCGACGCCCAGCTCGATCGATCCGGTCATACCATCGATGAGCTTCCCGGATCCAACCAGGCGTTAGTCGTCGGCGGCGCGAATAGTAGCGGAATCGTGCTTGATTCAACTTCTGTTCTGGCTAGTTCTCCCTCGAGCATCACAACGAACAAGCTGGACTATGCGCCCGGTGAGACAGTTAATATTTCCGGCCGCGGCTTCCAACCCGGCGAAACGGTTCGTGTCAGGATCCACGAAGATCCGCACACGCCTCAGGAGCGAGGCTTCGACATTGTAGCGGCTGGTGACGGCAGTTTTGTCGGCACTTACCTGGTCCAGGACTACGATCTCAGCATGAAGTTTATCGTTACCGCCAGGGGTCTGACTTCTGGTTGGAACGCGCAGACGACGTTCACGGATGCGAATAACGATGCGCATATCGCACCAGGGTGGGCGGCTACCAACACGACCGTTACGTTCAATACCCTCTACCGGAAGACGACTGGCGGAACGGTCCAGCACGTCCGGATCACCTTGCCTGTCGGATACACCAATATCAGTGTTGCCGCGATGGCATTTTCTTCAGGAACCTGGAGCACGCCGATCGTGAACCAGGTCACGCGCACGATCGATACCCAACTCACAGCCGGCACTGGTCTGGCAACAAATAACGTCGATTGGGCTCGCATCGATGTGACCGCGACGACGCCGCTTGTGAATCAGAGTGGCAACGCTGCTGAGTGGGTAATGCGGACGTTTACCAATACTGCAGGCACCACGGGTGAGCAAAACGACAACCCGCCTGTCCTTATCGGCAACATCACGAACCCAACGGCCTCGATCACGTTCGTTGATGCAGGCGGCGTTCCTATCGTTTCGCCCGTCCTCCAGAATGGGATCGCGTTGACTGTTCGTGTGCGGATCACGCAGACGGGAAACGGCGTCAAGTACACTGATATTGCGGTCCCTACATGCTTCAGCAGCCCATCCAGCGTGACGGCGACTGTCAGCGCAGGAGGAAACGCTTACGACACTCCGGTCCTTGTGACTGACGGGTTTATCCGCCTATCGGGCGGTGCAATCGCGAATAATGGCACTCTGACCGTCCAGTTCACAACGACGCCGAATTGTACCTCAGGGACTTACCTCGTCTCCTCAACACCGAGCACGAACGCATCGAATCCACCGTCCGGTACCAATCAGTCTGTCTCGACAACCGGTGGTTCGTTAACGATCGCCGCAGGACGCGCCGATTTATCGATTACAAAGACTGACTCGCCGGATCCCGTTGCAACGGGCGGAACGCTTACCTACACGATCGACGTCAACAATGCTGGTCCAGATGACGCATCGGCCGTCAAAGTCGTTGACACACTGCCCAGCGGGGTTACGTTCGTCAGCGCAACCGGTACAAATTGGAACTGCAATCATTCATCCGGCACCGTCACATGTAATCGAACTGGTGGGAATTTAGCTCCAGGTGCTGCGCCGAGTATCACGATAGTAGTGACAGCGCCTGCTACGCCAGGGTCAATTACCAACACAGCAACTGTCTCTTCTCCCAACGACAACACACCGGGGAACAACACGGCCACCGCGACTACCACCGTGGCAGCTCCGAACAGCGCGCCCGCAGGTACTGACAATACAGTTAGCACCAACGAGGACACGGCCTACACCTTCGCAGCGGCGGACTTTGGTTTCACGGATCCGAGCGACACGCCGCCCGATGCGCTGACTGCCGTGAAGATCACGACAGTCGCCACGAACGGCAAGCTGAAATTGAACGGCGTGGACGTAACGGCAGGCCAGGTCATTCCGGTCGCCGATATCAACGCAGGCAATCTGAAGTTCTTCCCGGATGCGAACGAAAACGGCACTCCCTACGCGAGCTTCACGTTCCAGGTGCAGGATGATGGCGGCACCGACGCAGGCGGAGTAGATCTTGATCCAACGCCGAACACGATGACCATCAACGTGACGTCCGTTAATGATGAACCCGCAGGCACGGACAACACAGTAACCACAAATGAGGACACCGCCTACACGTTCACCGCAGTGGACTTTGGCTTTACCGATCCGAATGACACGTCTGCTAACACGCTCTTAGCAGTTAAGATCACGACCGTCGCGACCAACGGCAAGTTGAAGCTGAATGGTGTGGATGTGACTGCCGGCCAGTCAGTTTCCGTAGCAGACATCACCACCGGGCAACTGAAGTTTTTCCCAGACGCCAACGAGAACGGTACCCCGTACGCGACGTTCACCTTCCAGGTGCAAGATAATGGCGGAACGGCCAACGGTGGTGTGGATCTGGATCAATCCGCCAACACCATGACCATAAACGTCAACTCAGTAAATGACGAACCGGCGGGAGCCAACAACAGCGTAACAACTAATGAGGACACGGCCTACACGTTCGCGGCTGCGGAGTTTGGTTTCACAGATCCAAACGACACGCCGGCAAACTTGCTGGCAGCAGTGAAGATCACAAGCGTTGCCACAGATGGCAAGCTGAAGCTGAACGGTGTGGACGTCACCCCAGGTCAATCGATTCTCGTAGCCGACATCAACGCGGGCAATCTCAAGTTTTTCCCTGATGCCAATGAGAGCGGCACACCGTATGGGACCTTCACCTTCCAGGTGCAGGACGATGGCGGCACGGCCAATGGTGGTGTGGATCTGGACCAGTCTGCGAACACGATGACTGTTAATGTTACCCCGGTCAATGACGCACCAGCAGGTACCGATAATACTGTCGCTACGAATGAAGACACGAGCTACACCTTCGCAGCAGCGGAGTTTGGTTTCACAGATCCAAACGACACACCCGCGAATTTGCTGGCAGCAGTGAAGATCACAAGCGTTGCCACCGATGGCAAGCTGAAGCTGAACGGTGTGGACGTTACCGCAGGTCAATTGATTCTGGTAGCTGACATCAACGCCGGCAATCTCAAGTTTTTCCCTGATGCTAATGAGAGCGGTTCGCCGTATGCGACCTTCACCTTCCAGGTGCAGGACGATGGTGGTACTGCTAGCGGCGGTGTTGATCTGGACCAGTCAGCTAACACGATTACTATCAATGTCACGGCCGTTAACGACGAACCGGCAGGTACCGACAATTCGGTAACTACGAATGAAGACACGGCCCACACCTTCGCAGCGGCAGAGTTTGGTTTCACCGATCCAAACGACTCACCGGCGAATGCGTTAGCGACAGTGAAGATCACCACGGTAGCGACAGACGGCAAGCTGAAGTTGAACGGTGTGGATGTCACTCCCGGGCAGTTCATCCCGGTAGCCGCCATCAACGCCGGCAATCTCAAATTCTTCCCTGATGCTAATGAGAGTGGCTCGCCGTATGCGGCCTTCACCTTCCAGGTGCAGGATGACGGCGGCATTGCCAATGGCGGCGTGGATCTCGATCAGTCAGCCAACACCATGACGGTCAACGTCACGGCGGTTAATGACGAACCGGCAGGTACCGACAATTCGGTAACCACAAACGAAGACACGCCCCACACGTTCGCAGCGGCGGAGTTTGGTTTCAGCGATCCAAACGACACGCCGGCGAATACGTTCGCGGCAGTGAAGATCACGACAGTGGCAACCGACGGCAAGCTGAAACTTAACGGCGTGGACGTGACGCCAGGTCAGTCTATTCTCGTCGCTGATATTACCGCCGGCAATCTGATGTTCTTCCCGGACGCCAACGAGAATGGCACCCCTTATGCGGCGTTCACCTTCCAGGTGCAAGACAACGGCGGCACGGCCAATGGTGGCGTAGATCTAGACCAGTCACCAAACACCATGACGATAAACGTCACAGCGGTCAACGACACTCCTGATGCAATCGACGACAGCGCTACGGTGGATGAGGACACCACCAACAACGCCATCGACGTGCTGGCGAACGACACTGATGTCAACAACATGACGCCTCCGTTCAATGCCGGGCTGACGGTGATCGCCGTCACGCAGGGTACACACGGCAGCGTGGCGTTCACGCCTAGTGGAGTTACTTACACTCCCGCGCCGAACTACTTCGGCAGTGACAGTTTCACCTACACCATCAGTGACAACGGCACCAGCGATCCTGGCCACACTGACACGGCTACAGTGAACGTCACCATCAACAACATCAACGACGCGCCTGATGCAGTTGACGACAGCGCTACCGTTGATGAGGACACAACCAATAACGCCATCAACGTGCTCGCGAACGACACCGATGCCGACAACCTGACGCCGCCGCTCAATGCCGGGCTGACGGTCATCGCCGTCACGCAGGGTACGCATGGCAGCGTCACCTTTACAGCAGGTGGAGTCAGTTACACTCCCGCGCCGAACTACTTCGGCAGTGACAGTTTCACCTACACCATCAGTGACAACGGCACCAGCGATCCTGGGCACACTGACACTGCGACGGTGAGCGTCACAATTAACAACATCAACGACGCGCCTGATGCATTCGACGACAGCGCTACCGTTGATGAAGACACGACCAACAACGCCATCAACGTGCTCGCGAATGACACCGATGCGGACAACCTGACGCCGCCGTTCAATGCCGGGCTGACGGTGATCGCCGTCACCCAGGGTACACACGGCAGCGTCACCTTTACAGCAGGTGGAGTCAGTTACACTCCCGCGCCGAACTACTTCGGCAGTGACAGCTTCACCTACACCATCAGTGATAACGGCACCAGCGATCCCGGGCACACCGACACCGCTACCGTTAATGTCACCATCAACAACGTCAACGATGCGCCCGATGCCATCGATGACAACGCGACTGTGGATGAGGACACGACCAACAACCCGATCAACGTACTGGCAAACGATTCCGATGCCGACAATCTGACACCACCGTTCAACGCTGGTCTGACGGTCATCGCCGTCACGCAGGGTACACACGGCAGCGTGGCGTTTACGCCTACTGGAGTTACTTACACTCCGGCGCCCAACTACTTCGGCAGTGACAGCTTCACCTACACCATCAGTGACAACGGCACCAGCGATCCTGGCCACACTGACACGGCTACAGTGAACGTCACAATTAACAACATCAACGACGCGCCTGATGCATTCGACGACAGCGCTACCGTTGATGAGGACACAACCAACAACGCTATCAACGTGCTCGCGAATGACACTGATGCCGACAACCTGACGCCTCCGCTCAATGCCGGGCTGACGGTCATCGCTGTCACGCAAGGTACGCATGGCAGTGTCACCTTTACAGCAGGTGGAGTCAGTTACACTCCCGCGCCGAACTACTTCGGCAGTGACAGCTTCACCTACACCATCAGTGACAACGGGACCAACGATCCTGGACACACCGACACGGCTACAGTGAACGTCACCATCAACAACATCAACGACGCGCCTGATGCAGTTGACGACAGCGCCACGGTGGATGAGGACACGACCAACAACACCATCAATGTACTGGCGAACGACACTGATGACGACAACCTGACGCCTCCAGCCAACGCTGGGCTGACGGTCATCGCCGTCACGCAAGGTACGCACGGCAGCGTGGCGTTCACGCCTACTGGCGTTACTTACACTCCGGCACCTAATTACTTCGGCAGTGACAGCTTCACCTACACCATCAGTGACGACGGCACCAGCGATCCCGGGCACACTGACACGGCTACAGTGAACGTCACCATCAACAACATCAACGATGCGCCTGACGCAGTAAACGACAGCGCCACGGTGAATGAAGACACAACCAACAACGCCATCAACGTACTGGCGAACGACACTGACGCCGACAACCTGATGCCTCCGTTCAATGCCGGGCTAACGGTCATCGCCGTAACGCAGGGCACGCACGGCACTGTCACCTTCACCGCCTCAGGTGTCAGCTACACTCCGGCACCCGACTACTTTGGGCCAGACTCTTTCACCTACACCATCAGTGACAACGGCACTAACACGGCCGGACATACTGACACGGCCACGGTGAATGTGACGGTCACAAACGTAAATGATGCGCCAATCATTAATGGCTTGAACATCGCGCCTGGTGCAATCAACGAGAATGACTCCGCTGTTCTCAATGGCTCATTCTCTGACGCTGATGGCGGCGATTCACACACGGTTGTCATCTCGTGGGGCGATGGCTCTCCAAATACCACCCTTAACCTTGCCGCAGGGGTGTTCACCTTTACGGCCAGCCACCAATACAAAGACGATAACCCCACAAATACTTCGTCCGACGTCAACGCCGTAATGGTGACTGTTTGCGATGGCGGTCAGGATGGGAACCCGGCAACCTCAGCAGACAATGCCTGCGTAAGCCAGGGCACCACGATAACGGTAAGCAACGTGGCGCCGGTGATCACTAGTGCAAACGGCCCCACCACCCCGCAACCGGTTGGCAGCTCCGTTACCGTGACTGCAAACTTCACAGATATCGGCACGCTGGATACTCACGGTTGCTCGGTGAATTGGGATGACGGCACAACCTCGAACGGCACGGTGACAGAAGCTAACGGCAGCGGAATGTGTACAGCTTCACATACGTACACGAGTCCTGGCGTTTACTCTATTGTCGTGACCGTCACCGATGATGACACTGGCAGTACGAGCCGTCCGATTGAATTGCAGTTCGTCGTCATCTTCGATCCCAGCTCTGGTTTCGTAACCGGTGGTGGGTGGATCATGTCGCCAGCCGGCGCGTGTCAACTAACTCCCGGATGCGCAACCTCAACTGGAAGGGCAAACTTCGGTTTTGTCTCGAAGTACAAGAGAGGTTCCAATACTCCAGATGGACAGACCGAGTTCCAATTCCAGGCAGGCGGCATCAACTTCCATAGCTCCGCCTACGACTACGGCTCACTGGTGGTCGCTGGATTCAAAGCACAGTACAGGGGCACTGGAGAAATCAACGGTGTTCCCGGCTACAAATTTGTTCTCACCGCATATGATGGCAACATCAATGGCGGAGGAGGAATCGACAAGTTCCGGATCAAGATCACTAAAGACGGAATTGTTGTTTATGACAACAGGGTAGGGGCCTCGGAGGATATTGACGCTGCCAACCCAACGGCGATTAGCGGAGGCAGCATTGTCATTCACAAGTAAGTAGTTAAACGGCCCAGGACGAAACAAAGAAAAATCCTCAACTCGGACCAGGAGTTGAGGATTTTTCGATTCCGGAAGTTTACTGAGCTAGATAAAAGATCGAATCACAGCCCACGCAATAACCACACTCACAAAACCGCCTGAGAATGTAAACACACGCTCTGCCGGTTGACTCTTGCGCCGCAGCAGCGCACGCATGATCGTGACGCCACATTTCCAACCATCATGCTGGTAAAGCGGAAGGATGTTGCCGGCCGCGAGCAATAGATTCAGCCAACCGAAAGTTGTTCCGTAAGCAAGAACGCCCGCGACGAGATTGAAGATAACTCCTCCGAGATGCACGAGGAGTTGAGCTTGCACCGATTTCTCCTTCAACGCCGTACCGTCAAGCATCACAAACGATCCAATCGGTATCGCACGGAGGTTGAAGCGGATGCTGCCCAAACGGAAGCCAGCGAGCCGTGGACCCATTCCGAGACCCACCTCGGAGGCGGCCACATTGCAAACACGCGCCGCGAGCAGATGGCCCAACTCGTGGACTATCATAGCGAGCGCGGTGAAGCCGATGAGCGAAATAATCAACAACATGCCACCAGAGCCCGTCTCAAGACTCATGCCGCAACTTTTCCTAAGGAAATTGAACTGAATTGTTCTTACAGTGACGGATTTTGTGACAGCGAAGCGCCACTAAGTGACACAAAAGCATTAGCCACAAAAAGGCCAAAAAGCACAAATAATGAGCAGAGGGGTTTCAATTCACTAAATTCTGCCTTTATTAATTTGTGCTTTTTTGTGCCTTTTTGTGGCTAATATTTCGGAGGGCGACGCCGGGGCGGGCGCTTGTGGCGTGGCCGTCGGTCCAGACTTCAGTGCCATTTACAAAGACGTGCTTCACACCATCCGACGTCAATTGCGGCTCCTGAAAAGTGGCGCGGTCGATGATGGTGTTCGGATCAAACACGACCAGGTCGGCTTTGAAACC
Source organism: uncultured Acidobacteriota bacterium (assembly GCA_963826255.1). Classification (GTDB taxonomy): domain Bacteria; phylum Acidobacteriota; class Blastocatellia; order Pyrinomonadales; family Pyrinomonadaceae; genus PSRF01. The sequence goes on along the minus strand of CAWGWK010000001.1, from coordinate 1,746,628 downwards.
TGTTCGAATCAAGCCACGGTCGTTCAGCTTGAAGCGTTGTGCTGGAAGTGAGGTCATCTTTCTAACAGCCTCGGACAAGGTGAGCCAATGTTGTTCACGAACGTAGCGACCGAGTACGCGCGGATATGAACCGGCGCCGCGTGGATGGCGCGATCCAATGCCGCCGTCGCTACTAACCATCACCCACGGCTGACGATAAAAAGTCCGTATGTCCGCGTCTTTCATGGAATGACAAACAACGCCGGCGCCACCGTCGCGCACGATCTTCATGTAAAGATCGACTGCGCTGATCCCTTCGCGCTTGCTGATCTCTTCCATGTTCTTAAACTCGTACTCCGGATGCGCGCGGCAACTGACGATCGTGATATTCGCCGGTCCACCAACATCCGCCAGCCCGCGCGCGACGTTGACCGGATCGTCATGACGACCACTCGGAATCAGAACTCTTATCGTCGAGCTCCATGCATCGTAGGGATAACAATCCGCGGTGATGTCCTGACCGCGAGCGCGTGCTTTGTTAATGAGTGCCACCGCTTCCCCTGCGCGGCCCCAGACTGCGACGGTGCCCAACTTGATATGTGAAATCTGCACCGGCAGTTTCGCTTCCCTGCCGATTCGGATCGCTTCGTTCAAAGCCTCGAAAGTTTTATCGGCCTCGTCGCGGATGTGACTGATGTACATGCCGCCGAACGCACCGGCAGCTCGAGCGAGGGTGATCACCTCTTCGGTCGAGGCGGGTTTTCCGGTCTCGTATTCGAGGCCGGTGGAAAGTCCGGCTGCACCTTCGCGCATCGCCTGTTCCACCATCTGCTTCATCTTTTCAACTTCGGCCGGTGTTGCAAGGCGGTTGGTGTCGTCGCCCATCACACGCGAGCGCACGGTCGCATGGCCCACGAAGGTAAGAACATTCAGCGCGATGGGATTTTTGTCGAGGCCGGCGAGGTATTCGCCCACAGGAAAAGGTGAGCCGCCATCCTGTCCGACCACGACGCTCGTTATGCCCTGCGAGACTTGTGAAACTGCGGAAGGATCTGTGTTGAAGCCGCGATCGGAATGATTGTGTGCATCAATAAAGCCCGGCGCAACGACCATTCCACGCGCATCGATCACATGCGCGTCGCGAGGAATTCTCACTCGACCACGGCGGCCGACTGCGACGATCGAGTCGCCCCTGATAACTACAGCTGAGTCTCGGAGCGGAGCGCGACCGGAACCGTCGATGAGCGTCGCGCCAAGAATAACGATAACGAGTGGCAACATGGTCCACAGATTACACAGATTTCACAGATTCAGACAATCTGCGTAACGGGTGTAATCTGCGGATGGTTAATTTTTAGGCTTGTTAGCGTCGATGTACTCTCGGAGTTTCTTAGCCTCGGGATAGTTAGGCTTCTTCTTCAAGTACTCTTCATACTCGATGGCCGCTTTGTCTTTCATCCCGACGGCGTTGTAGAGCGTAGCGAGACGCAGGTGAGCGTCGGCCTTGCCGACCGGATCCAACTTGATCGCCTCATTCAAATGACCAACAGCCTTCGAGCCTTTCTTAATCTGGAGATAGGCCTCACCGAGATGGTAGTTCGCATCGGCAGACGTGGCGTTAAGATTTACCGCGGCAGTTAGCGGCTCAATCGCACCCTCGTAGTTTTTCCGCAGCATGCGAAGACGCCCTAGATTCATGTGACCAAGAAAGAACGTTGGCCGCTCAGTCACGCTGTTCACGTAAGCCTTTTCACTCTCATCGTACTTCTGTTGAAACAGGTAAACCGTACCGAGCTCAGCCCATGCCTGAAAGTCGCGGGGGTCGGCGGCAACCAGCTCTTCCAAAACCCTGATCGAATCGGCGTAGCGTTTTTGATCCGTGGCTTCCTTCGCCTGGAGGAATAGCTTTTCATTACTCGCTGAACGTTTGTAGAAGTCCGCTGCGGAGACTGAATCCGGTTTTGCGCTGGTGTTAGATTTCCAGGCCAGACTGATGTCCTGACGAATTCGTTCCTGAGACGGGCCCGGTAAGATCTCGACGCGCGAGCGGGCTACTTCCTGATGATCCAAAAGGACCACCAACTCATATTGTCCGGCCGTTAGATTAATAAACTGATAGCGACCACCGGCGCTGATATGCTGACGAGCTGCGGGAAGACCACCGGCATTATTGAGGACGACCTCATATACACGAGCCTTAGACTCTGCCGACTTGCTCTCATCAACCAAAAGGTCGCCGAAAATAATGTAAGTGCCACCACCTCTTCCCAAAACCGTATTGCGATCCGGGAACTGACCAAACACGGATCCACTGAACACAAACGCGGCGAATAAAAAGAACCCGATTCGATACACGTCCTGCCTCCTTATAAAACTTGAGCGATCGTTATTTATCACACCTTTCAGTGGAAGAGCACCATCAAAAGCGAAGTGCTCCAAAGGAGCACGATGTTTATAGCACGACCACCTCAATGGATCCGCGCTCCAGCAGGAGCGCAATGTGGTTCAGGCGTTCGATATAACATTCCGCTCCGGCCGGAGCGGAGTTAATGGGGGAATTTATGGCTATAAACATTTTGCTCCTCCCGGAGCAATGCGCTTGGCCTCAGACAAAAACGGGCTGAAGCCGTTAAGCTTCAGCCCGTAATTTCAGGTTACTGATTCAGCTGAAGCTCAGAAAGTGAAACGAGCTCCAATCTGCATTACACGTGGTTGACCCTGAATTCCAGTAAAGTTCGACCAGTTGGTAGGAATGTCATCGATGGACGTGATCTTGTCCGGATCGAGCTGCAAACCAAAACCGCTGCGGCTGGAGTCGATAGCACCCATCCGTTGCGTGTTGGTCACGTTGAATACCTCGAAGCGAAGTTGCAGTTTCTGATTTTCACTCCAGGGCATGTCAAACGACTTGCTCAAGCCCATGTCGAGATTGACGTAGCCGGGCAGTCGCAGTACGTTCCGGTCTCCCGTTTCACCTGCGAATGCACCGCGCCAACTCGTGTAAGCTTCAAGCAGGCACGCGCCGAACAGTTTGCCACCCTGCGTCGGACAGGACTGGACATCCCTGATACGAACGCCGCTGCTTTGGGCATTCCAGTTGGTAGCCCAACGAGCATCGTCGTACGGGCTGAAGATCGGCAAGCCGGAATTCCAACGGAAGATGCCACCGAGTTGCCAACCACCGACTAAGGCGTTAGCAAATTTGCCCCCGCCCGAGAAGAACCGGCGCCCGCGACCAAACGGCATTTCCCAAACGGCGTTGGCATTAATGATATGCCGCACGTCGAAATCGGAATTGGCATACGAGTCATCCTGTCTCAAAGGATTGAGAATGAACGCTCCAGCAAATGCGCCGCTGGTCTGGAGACCGGAAGCATCATCCATCGAGTGTGAGAGCGTGTAGTTGAAATCCATGGTCAAACTGCGGCCGAGTCGCTCGCGAATGCTGAGTGTACCGGCGTGGTAGTCTGATCTCGCGATACTACTGAATGCAGACAGGGCGCCATACTGCGGATGGAAGAAGAGGTTTTTTCCCAACCCGTCTTCGATAACGTCCTGAGTGTCAGTCCAGTCGTTGCCGTAGAAGTTCAACGCGACCGCATACACAGCCTGTGTTTGCGTCAGGTTGTGAGTTGGAAACACACCGCAGCAGAAACCAAAATAGATTTCATCCATTTGGGCGGCGATGGTCGAAGGCAACATATTCTGGAACCACGGAATGTCCGGGATGTCCTCGATAGCTGTGCCCGCCCTGCGGAACTGTTCGAGAATTCCGGCCGCTGTATACCAATCCATTCCCGACTTAGGATCGACGAGATTGTTGAGCGCCATCACGTCGCGCGAAGCGATGAGATTGCGTGCCATCCTGCCGATGTAAGAGGTCTGAATCACGAGACCTTTTGGCAACTCACGTTCGTACGTGAGGTTCCACGAGTAGTTGATTGGCGCCACGAGTTTTGAATCCAAAGTCGATTCAATACGCGCAGACTGGGCCGCCGGGTCCGTCGCGAACGGCTGCGTACGCGGGAAGCTGATGTTCCCGGGAATGTCGATTCGCGGCAAATTCCTGACAGTCTGGCCGAAGCCCGTGAAAAGCGGCGCCGGTCGAGTTGTCAGGTTGAATGTATTGGCCGCGATCGTATCGCTCGTCGCGAAGCCGAGCGTGTTGTTCAAGTCAAAGGTGACCGCGAGTTGTTGGCCGTAGTAGTCGTTGGTGATCGCGAAACCACCGCGGAACACTGACTGGTTGCCCGTGCCAAATACTTTACCGAGGAACCCGTTCCTGAACGACGGAGACCAGGCAAAGGCAACGCGCGGTTGGAAGTTGTTCTTGTCCCACGAATAGAGGGGGTCAGCGTTGTTAGCCGGGCCGGAAAGCACGAGCGTCAAGGGTTGAGTAAAGTTCTCACCCTTGGCGGCTGCTTCCTTGCGCAGGCGAAATACCTCCGACAAGGGAATGTCGGTCCTGACTTCGAAGCCGTTGGCTTCGTAGACCGGCTTGCTGATGGAGTAGCGGAGACCATACGTCAGAGTGAAGTGCGGTCTAATCTTCCAGGAATCCTGAGCATAGAGGTCATATTCCTGTGTCTTAAACTCGCGCTCACTCGGCGTACCGATCGGCAGAAGAGTGCCATCGGCATCGAAGAGGAAGTTCCCGGAATATTGAGAAAACCTTCCAATGACGGCAGTCACCGCGTTCTGCACGCCGACAGCCGAGCCCTGGATCGGAAACACCGCATCGATCGCGTCGGAAATAGTGGTGCCGCCGCCCGAGAAGAACGACGGGTTCGTGATCGCGCTATCGAATGAGTTCGCAAGAGACTCGCGCTTATTGCTGATCAGGCGAATGTTGGTGCCAAAGCCGAAGCTGTGGTTTTCCTTCACCCATGAGATGTCGTCAGTGAAGTTCTGGACCGGGGTGATACGAGTCAACGTGCGAGAGAACGTCAGCGGCGAGAAGACAAATCGGAAACTGATTGAATTCTCTGCCGAATCACCCTGCTGGCTGAACGCTTCTCGCGTGTAGCCATAACGGAACGTATTGATCAGGTTATTGGACACGGTCCAGGTATGACCTGCTGCTATGCCGGTCGGGTGCGACCAGATGTTGGGCGCCGGGGTATCCGGAAACTGCTGTTCGCGCGCGAGCAGATCGTAGATGACGTTAGCGCGGACAAACGCTTGTTGCTTGCTGTTAATGTTGAAATCTAATTTGGCCGCGTGCGAATTCCGTTTCACGGGAATCGGCGCGTTGAATCGGAAACCGCCAGTGTTGAATTGGTTACCGATCGTGAAGTCGTTGGCCGGATACTTCGCCGCCGCACTAGCCAGCGCCTGAATCGCCAACGGGTTAGTTCCGACTGCGGGAAAGAGCGACGCGATGTCGGTCGGAGTCAAAGTGGTTACGCCTCCCTCAGGATTGCGGAAACGAACCAGGCCCTGACCGAGACTCGGTAGCGGAACAGTGCGCAGCGCGGAAACCGACTGCGTGATGCGATCGCCTTCATAGCTGTAAAAGAAGAAGGCCCTGTCTTTGATAATTGGTCCGCCGAGGGCGCCGCCAAATGTATGTCGAATCAGCGAAGGCCGCTCAACACCCGCGGCATTGTTGAAGAAGTTGTTCGCTGCGAATGCAGACGTACGATAAAACTCAAAAGCCGCGCCATGCCACTCGTTGCTTCCGCTTTTGGTTACGAGATTGACCTGGGCTCCGGCCGAGCGACCCTGGCTCGCGTTCGGATTTGTAGTCGTTACGCGAAATTCCTCAATCGCTTCAGAGTTGAGACGCAGCACAGTTGAATTTGATGGGGAGAGGTTCTCGATGTCGGTTCCGTTTGCCGGATCCGCGCCGATAATCGTATTCGTCTGCGCTTCGTTGATATCCACGCCGTCGAGCGTGATGTTTGATTGGTCTGCACGCGAGCCGGCAACGTAACCATCACGGGTGGTCGCCGTTTGCAACGTGAGCAGGCTGGGAACGTTGCGCGCTTCCAGCGGCAACTGAGTGATCTGTTTATTAACAAAGGTGCTGCCCAGCGTGGCGTCTTCCCTGTTGACCAGGAGCTCAGCCGAAGTCGCCGAAACAGTTACCGACTCGGCGATGTTACCAATCTCCAGTTGCACATCTACGGGTGTGGGAGTCGATACCAGCGCGTGAATGTCAGTAACAACACCTTTCTTGAAACCTGCGGCCTCGACTTCAATCTTGTAGTCGCCGACCTGAATGGCTTCAAACGAAAATAGACCTTCAGACGTGGTCGTGGTCGTACGTTCTGCGTTGGTGGCCAGGCTGGTGAGCTTGACCGCCGCACCCGAGACCACGTTGCCTTGCGGATCTTTAACCGTACCGCGCACGATGGAAGTTCCCTGCTGTGCGAGTATGGTCAGGGTACACATCCCGATAAGCAGAAGGGCACTTGCAAATCGGGCGGCACTTCTCAAGTAGATACTTGTTTTCATTGAGTCCTCCGATACAAATTTTGCGGGTCACTGCTCGAGTTCTTGATCGCTGTTGCCGCTCCAAGTTCTGCGGCAAAACCGGACTTGAACTGCGACGGCTCCGTAACTTATGTCAACTAATCCGAAGAAATGAGGCGGATTATCCGTGAGCCACTGTTTATTCGAAACGGCCTCTTGCAGAAACCATTCCGCGAGGATGTCTTAAGGACAGCCGCGCCAAACCCTCATATTTTCAGGTTCAAGCCTGTAATAAATGGATCAGCGGGCTGCGAGTATATCCAAATTTCTGAATCGTATATAGAAATTCAGGATTCAGGAGGGCCGCAAAAACGAGGCTTCGAGCCACAAAGAGGCACAAAAAGCACAGAATGGGCAGGAGCTGAATTTCAGATTTTTTTGTGCTTTCGCTCCACTCAGTATTTTCATTAGTCTTATCTTGTTAATCATGAAAAATCCTGTTCATCCTGTCACTTGTTCATCCTGTCAAATGTCCTAAGGCAATCAACAGCTCCGCATTCAGAATCGCTGCACCGGCAGCGCCACGTATCGTGTTGTGACTCAACACCACGAATCGATAATCAAGCACAGAATCAGGCATCAATCGTCCGATGGTGATCGTCATTCCCTTCCCTGCATCACGGTCCAATCGCGGCTGCGGGCGATCCGGTTCGTCACGAACAACAATCGGCTTTGCGGGCGCGGAAAACAATCTGAGCTCCTGCGGCAACGAGCTGAACGACTCCAACGACTCGCGCAATTCCTTCAGCTCAGGTTTGCGCACGAACTTAACACGCATCGCCGCCATGTGTCCGTCAGCAACATTGACGCGATGACACTGAGCACTGACGGCCATCGGCGCCAACTCGATCCGTTCATCCGCGAAACGTCCGAGAATCTTCGTGGTCTCAGTTTCGATCTTCTCTTCTTCACCACCGATGTAAGGGAGCACGTTGTCGATAATATCGAGCGAAGCAACGCCCGGATATCCGGCGCCCGAAAGCGCTTGGAGGGTAGTAGCAGCGACCGCGGAGACGCCAAACGATGCATGCAAAGGCGCGAGTGCGAGCGCCAGCATGATTGTCGAGCAATTCGGGTTGGTGACGATGTAGCCGCCCGGCGAAAACTTACGCTTCTGCTTTTCAATGAGGCCGAGGTGTTGATGATTAACCTCGGGGATCAGGAGCGGCACGTCTTCGTCCATGCGAAACGCAGATGAGTTGCTGATCACCGGATAACCCGCAGCGGCAAAGCTACCTTCAGTCTCACGAGCTATGTCACCGGGTAAACTCGAGAACACGAGATCGCAATCGAGCGGAGGAGTAGGTGCTTGCACCGGCATCGAACGGACTGACGGCGGCATTTCACCGTCAAGACGCCACGTGCAAGCGTCACCGTATGCCTTACCTTGCGATCGATCCGACGCCGCGACAGCAGTGACTTCAAACTGTGGATGATCGGCGAGCAGTTGAATAAACCGCTGCCCCACCATCCCGGTCGCACCGAGAATTCCAACTCTGTACTTTTTATCCATTCTAAAAATCCGTATTAATCTGTGTAATCTGTGGACAAACCTTTCTTGATTCGCCGAACACCTTCGGACAAAGTGTCGTGGTCCGCACAGAACGAAACGCGCAGGAAGCCTTCAGCCTCACTACCAAATCCTACCCCCGGCACTGTTATCACAAGCTGCTCCAACAGAGCGTCAGCAACCTTTATCGATGGACCATACGCACTCACATCCAACATCGTGTAGAAAGCGCCCTCCGGCGTGACTGCTCGCAGTCCCAATTCAGAATCGATCAACGACAACAGATGATCTCTTCGCGCTCGAAACGTCTCACGAAAGCCGCGTCGCGCCTGTTCAGCCTCTTCGCTCCACGCCACTAGCGATGCCTTTTGCGAGACGGTTGACGCGCACGTCGTAACGTAACCATGCAGCACGAGCGCAGCCTGGACCAACGTCTCATCGCCACACAACCAACCTAAACGCCAGCCCGTCATGCTCATCGATTTTGAAAGACCGCCAATAACTATCGTCCGATCATAAAACGACGACAACGTATCGGGCCGCTCCGGCGTGTAATAAAGGTCGCGATAGATCTCGTCGCTGATCAAATAAGCGCCATGGTCTCGCAGCGCATCACCAATACTTACCAGATCATCTCTCGACAGCACGCGCCCAGTCGGATTCGATGGACTGATGCACACGACGACTTTGGTTCGTGGCGAAAGCGCGCGACGAAATTCATCCACGTCAAACGCAAACCCGTTTTCGCGCGGCAGGCGATAGAACGTCGCTGTCCCGCCCGCCATTTGCACGATCGTTGGATAGGCAACAAATCCCGGATCGGGAAGCAGCACTTCATCGCCTTCTTCGACGAGTGAGAGCAGCGCCAGGTACAAAGCCTCCTGCGAACCCGCAGTGATAACGACGCGCTCCGGCTTGCGCTCGAGATACGGATACTCGGCAGCAACTTTTTCACGCAACGCCGCCAGGCCGGAATGCGTGGTGTAACCATTTTGCTCTTCGACGATCGCTTTGACCGCCGCGCGCCGGATGACATCGGGTGTCGGCAGATCGGGCTCGCCTAATCCGAGATTGATGCTGCCGGGCCGTGCGCGATCCAACATCTGGCGGATCACACTCTTCTCGATACCTTGCAGGCGTTTCGGTGGCGCAAACTTATTCAACGTAAGTAATCCTCTAATCGCACCGCCGTGTCAGTTTTCTCGTCGCGATACTTAACGATGATCGCCGCGTAGAGTGAAAGACCCCAGTTTCGTCCGCGCTCATTGGTCACTGCACGCGCGCCGGGAACAACAACCGCGCCCGCGGGAATTTCGAGTGTTGCATTCGCATCTCGCTGATAGATCTGGCCGCGAACGAGATCGTAAACAGGAGTCGAACCGGTCAAAATCGTTCCCGAGCCAAGCACCGCGCGCTCGCGCACGATCGTGCCTTCGTAAACTCCGCAATTTCCACCGACAAGCACATCATCTTCGATGATGACCGGCACTGCTCCCACAGGCTCGAGCACACCACCAATCTGCGCCGCAGCAGAGATGTGCACTCGTTTGCCGACTTGCGCACACGAACCGACCAGCGCGTGGCTGTCGATCATCGTTCCTTCGTCAACATACGCGCCCGCGTTTACAAACATCGGCGGCATGCAAACCACACCCGGCGCGATGTAAGCGCCATCTCTGATCGTCGAACCGCCAGGGACGATCCGTACGTTGTCGTCGATCTTTGTGGGACGTCCAGGATAGGTATCTTTGTCAAAAAATTTAAAGCCCTCGCCAACGGACATATCAGTGATTGCACCCATGCGAAAGCCAAGCAGCAACCCCTGCTTCACCCATGAGTTGACTTGCCACTTGCCGTTCGCATCTTTCTCAGCAGCACGAACTTCGCCGCGATTGAGCGCACGCTTAAACTCTTCGAATACGTTTCTGTCCTCGCGAGAAAATTCATTGCTCGGGCGTGCGGCAAGCGCTTCGATCTGTTCACGCAATGGCATGTGAAGTTTCCTTCAGTAAACCGGCTTCGATCAAAACTTCACGCAGGCGCGCGCGTGTCTTTTCCTGCACCGGCACCAGGGGCAAACGCAGGTTCTCTTCGAGCAGACCCATCAAAGCCATTGCCGCCTTCACTGGACCAGGGCTCGACTCGATGAAGTTTGCTTCCATCAGCGGCAGCAGGTGGTAATGCAGTGCACGTGCTTCGTCCCAGTTGCCCGCGAGTGCGAGATCGTTGAGGCGCGACATCATTTCGGGTGCTTCGTTTGAAGCGACTGAGATCAAACCCTCCGCTCCGAGCGCGATCATCGGCAGCGTCAACGCATCATCACCGGAGATCACGCGAAAACCTTCCGGACGGCTGCGCAGGATTTCCATGATCTGCGAGAGATTGCCGGAAGCTTCTTTGACGGCGACGATGTTTTCCACGTCATGAGCGAGTCGCAGCGTAGTCTCAGCAGAAATGTTTGAAGACGTGCGACCCGGAACGTTGTAGATCACGACCGGCAAGCCGTCAACTGATTCGGCAATCGCGCGGAAGTGCGCGTAGAGACCTTCCTGCGTCGGCTTGTTGTAATAAGGAGCGACGGTCAGCACGCCGTTAACGCCGAGCGAACGCGCAGCTTGTGAACGAGCAATCGTCACGGCCGTTGAATTACTGCCCGTTCCGGCAATCACCTTGGCGCGCCCGCGAGCGAGTTCGACAGTGGTGCTGATAACGAGTCTGTTCTCTTCATCAGACATCGTCACGCTCTCACCGGTTGTGCCGCAGGGAACGAGCACGCGTACGCCGCCCGCGATCTGATATTCGATCAGGTTGCGCAAGCGCTTCTCATCAACCACACCATCGGCTGTGAAAGGAGTGACCAGGGCTGTTGCACATCCGCGAAGCCAATCGAGTTGTAATGTCATGGTGTTTTCCTTTGCGCCTTTGCGAGGAAATCCTCTTTTACTTTTTCAAGATGTCTTCAATAACATCCCCAAACTCAAACACCCCTGTTCGTCCTGTAATCCAGTGGGCAGCCAATAACGCGCCACTCGCGAAGCCCTGTCGTGAGCGGGCCGTATGCGTGAGCAGGATCTGATCGGCTTCCGAATCAAAACCGACTCGATGCGTGCCGGGAATGTAGCCGGCGCGTGTCAACGACGTGGGAATGTCTGGTCCAAGATGTTCCGACATCAGATCGCGCAGCTTGAGAGCCGTTCCGGACGGCGCATCCCGCTTGCGATTGTGATGAGCTTCCTCGATGAACGGCGAGTAGCCCTCGACCGCAGCGAACAACGACGCAGCTTGTTTGACAATGCGGTAGAAGAGATTCACGCCGATCGAGAAGTTTGCGCCGTAGACCATCGCGCCTGAGTGTTCACTCACGATCTGTTTCGCTTTTGACTCGTGCTGTTTCCAACCGGTCGTTCCCTCGACGAGACATACTCTCGCTCGCACACACGCTTCGATATTTGTGAGAACTGCATCGCCCACGGAGAAATCGATCGCCGCATCATGACCGCGGAGCTTCTCTGCCAACTGATCGCTCGCGAGATCACCTTCTTTACTCGTGATCACAGCGCCAACGTCGTCGCCGGCCTTGCGAGCTTCAGCGGCAACCAGTTGGCCCATCGCACCGAATCCGATTAACGCAAGTTTCATGTGTTCAATTTCTTTGCGAGATCTACATAGATCTCAACTGCATCATTCAATTCACGTTTGGCAATTCGCTCGTGATCCGTATGCGCGTCGAGAATCGATCCCGGTCCGAGCAGCAGCGGCTTTCCCCACTGCGAAAGGTACGGAACGTCTGTCGTGAAGCGAACCACACACTGCTCAAAAGCCGGAACAGAAAAGAGTCTGACTGGATTGTGCGCCGACGCATATTCAAGACGGCCGCGCCCGCTGGTCACTTCTTCGAGAACTCTTTGGACGTGCTCTATATCGATCCCGAGACGAATTTGCAATTCCGCCCGCGCTTTGTCTGGAATTACGTTCGGACGCGTCCCCCCACTGAGCACGCCGATGTTGCACGTTGTCGTACCAAAGAAACTATCTTCGGGCCATTCGCAAGCGCGTATGTCCTGCAGGATGTCGAGCAACTTCTCGATCGCCGAGTCACCAGCTTCCGGATACGCAGAATGTGCCGCGCGGCCTTCAGTCGTAATGATCACTCGCATCGATCCTTTGGTGCCTGTAGCTAAACGATTATCGGTCGGTTCACCGTTAATCAGGAAACTACACTCTCGCGCCAGTGGATGATTGTTTGCAGCTTGCGCACCTCCGCTCGAGAGCTCTTCATCAACGGTGAAAAGGAGGCCGAGGTCGTTTACGCCATTCGCACGGAGCCGCTCGGCTGCAAATATTTGCGCCGCGATGATCCCTTTTGCATCGCACGACCCGCGCCCATAAATAAACTCCTCATCCTCGCTCGACTCAATGAACGGCGGTACCGTATCCATGTGAGTAGAGAACACGATGCGCGGCGACTCTTCAGTCGTGGCAATCACGTTGAAACGGTCCTGCGCCACCTCCTGTTTTTCAACTCTATAACCAAGCCCTTCAAGATGTGTGGACAGAAACTTCCCGACCGCCATCTCATCACCCGTGAGCGACGGAATATCGACGAGCTTGCGAGTTAACTCAAACAACTTCATTTGTGTTTCTTTTGCGGCTCAAAACAATGCTTTGTGCAATCTCGTGACTGCCTCGTTCACGCGTTCTTCTTCGATAGCAAACGTAAAGTTGATACTCGACGCGCCCTGCGAGATCAGCGTCACATTGATATCGCTGATCGTACTGAACACACGCGCGGCAATACCCGGCGTTCCTCTCAACCCCTCGCCGACGACGCAGATGATCGCTCGGCCTTTCTCGACTCGAACGGTCCCCAATTGTTCCAGTTCGTTTACTATCGCGGGCAACGCACTCGCATCATCCAACGAAAGCGACACGCTTACTTCAGACGTCGTGACCACGTCAACCACGGTGCGATGTCGTTCAAAAACTTCAAAGAGCGCACGCAGGAATCCATACGCGCCAAGCATGCGTGCGGATGTGATCTGGACCGTGGTCACACCTTTCTTGTGCGCGATGGCTTTCACGGTTCGTGGAGACGTTTCGGTTTGTGGGCCAACCAGTGTTCCCGGCTCACGTGGCGAGCGCGAATTGCAGATCCGCACCGGAATAGAGCTCTCGATTGCCGGTTGAATTGTTTTTGGATGCAGGACTTTCGCGCCGAAATACGCAAGTTCCGCTGCTTCGCTATACGATAGACGCTCGATCGTCTGTGCCTCAGGAACTACTCGCGGATCGGCCGTCAACACTCCGGTGACGTCGGTCCAGATCTGTATTTCACGCGCGCCAAGTGCTGCTCCGATCAGCGCCGCGGTGTAGTCTGAGCCGCCGCGTCCCAGTGTTGTTGTGGTTCCACTCGTTGTCGAGCCGATAAATCCACCCAGCACCGGAACAACGTTGGCTTCGAGAAGCGGCCGCAACTCTTTCTGACTGGCCGCGAACGTTTCAGACATCAGCGGAGCAGCGCAAGTGTGTTCTTCGTTAGTGATAATGCAGCGGCGTGCGTCAACTTGCCGGGCTTGAATTCCACGTTCGGTTAATACTTCGGCAAGCAAGGTGCTCGAAAGCATTTCTCCAAACGAGACGACTGCATCCTGAAGGACTTTGCTCTGTGACGGATTCTGCGCAATCGCTCGGAGCAATTCCGCAACACTATCGGCAGCACTGCTGACGTGTTTGATAAATTGTTCTGCTTGGGATTGAGAGAGGAGTTCTTTCGCCACGTCGTGGTGACGACTGAACGTTGGTCCAAGTGACGCTATCGCTTCATCTGCGTTGCTCTCGATAGTCGCTGCAAGCAGATTATCCGTCACTCCACTCATCGCTGAAACGACGACAACAGGCGAGACGTCACGCTCGCCTGCAACGATGCGCGCGACATTTTCGAAAGCAGCGGCGTCAGCGACTGACGTCCCACCAAATTTCATTACCGCCGGCATTGAAGCCCACAGATTACACGCACAAACACGGATCGAAAAGATCTTTCGATTTCTCTGCGGCCCTCTGCGTATCTCTGCGGCTCTGCGGTTGAAATAGCCTTTACCGCAGAGAACGCAGAGATACGCTGAGGACCGCAGAGAAAAACTCAAATTAGGTCCGTGAAGATCCGCGGCTTACTTCGACACTTGCGGCGCTACGTACTTAACGAAATCCAAAGCCACCAACGCTTCGAGCTTATCAATCGATAAACGACCGATGATCAGTTTCGAAGTTTTCGCGTCAAGCATGACTTCGAAGCCGAGTTCCTTCAGCTTCGCGCGAGCTTCGTCTGATTTGTCTGCCAGCCACACCTGCAACATAGCTTTATCCGCACTCACAAATGCAGCTTCGCCTGCTCCTGGAAGAATTTCTTTTCTTCCCAGACGCTGAATGACCGCGAAGACTGCCGGGTGTACTTTGGTTCTAAGTCGCTCGACTTTCTGTTCCTCCGGCGACAGCAGATACGACACATCGCGGTCAATAAAGGCTACACTCGACTGTTGATTTGGAGCCTGAGGCGTTCCTCTTCCACCACCGCCACCGCCCCCTGCTTTTCCGGGAGAAGGTGTGGGTTGCACTACCATAAAGTTTGCAGCCGCGGTCCGCCGTGCCGTTGCTGCCGTTAAACCGATATTAGAAAAGTCTTGTAGGTCCCCCATTACTGCTCCAGGATTTACACCTTCCGGTACTTCAACCGGCACGTCGATCCGTCGCGGTTGGCCACCGTCAGTAACGATCATCTCCTCAACAGCAACGAACGAAGTGAATTGCGTCATCAACCGGTACTCAATCCCGAGTTGCGTGATCGTGTTTTTCAGTTCCGGTCGCATATTGCCCGATTGCGCGCCGCTGTAGTCCTGGTCCATCAAGCTGTCGATTCGCTCGCGCGCCCAAAGCGATGCAAGCACGTCATGCGAAGCCATTGTCTCCGGAAGTTCGACGGGAATCTCTCGTACGAAATCGTTTCCCGCCATCTTTCCTTTCAGGCGAATAGTTCCACGTCCGGCAGCGGTGAAGCGTCCGGTCAGAATCACGGGTTTGGCTCCGAAGAGATCGGGAATGCGTTCCGGATAAACATCCGCTACCGGCAGGCCATTCCAGTCGATCGAAATGTCTGTCAACAGTGGATTGCGCACGCGTTCGTGAAAGCGTCGCGCGGCTGCGGATCCATCGTCACTCAAACTGACGTACTCGACTTCGCCTCGTCCCACTTCCGCCATCTTGTCCAGCAGGAACCGGTTTACCGAGCTTCCAATACCAAACGAAAAGACGCGCGCGTTCTGATGCTTCTGCACCTCCGCGATGATCTCCATGTCGTTGCCGACGTAACCGTCAGTCATAAAACAAACAATGCGAACATGTGACTGATCGTCAGACGGTTCGAGCGCGGCTTTAATGGCTTTCATCATTTCAGTGCCACCTGAACCTGAACGTGAGCTCAGGAAAGCCTGGGCCTTTCTCAGGTTCTCACTCGTAGCAGGCACTGGTTGCGGAAACAGGATGCGAGTGTCGCCCGAAAAGGTGATGAGATTGAACGTGTCAGACGGATAGAGACTGTCGAGCGCCAACTTCATCGTCTCCTTCGCCTTTTCGATCGGGAAACCCATCATCGAGCCGGACGTGTCGAGCACGAACACCAACTCCTTTGGCGTGACATCCGCCGCGGTGATGCGCTCGGGTGGCTGGAGGATCATGGTGAAGAAGCCTCCCTTTCCGGAGCGATGCGTCAACAACGCGTCCTGGATCGCACGGCCCGCGATGTCGTAACGCAGGACGAAATCTTTATTCGGAATGGTCGAGCTTTCTTTAAGACGCAGACGGGCACTGCGAGCGTCCGGACGTTGAATGTCGATCAGGTGAGTTTTCGAATCGAGGTTATCTACAATCAGACCAGCGTCGAGCGCCACTTCGAGCGAAATGTCGTGACCGCTTCTCATGCCCGGTGGCGCCAGCTTGGGAGTGATGCGCGAACCATCGGGAACTTTATCGGTATCAGGTGCAAAACCGTTGCCGCTTTGTTCTACTTTGGGGTTGCCGGGCACGTAACGCGGACCTACAACCATCGGAAACACAAACTCGTAAGCGCCATTCTCATACTTCAAAGTCTCGACGTAGCTGATCGTAATCTTCACCTGCTCGCCGGGAAGGATGTTGGCTACTGACTGCGTGAAGATGTTTGGACGTTCCTGATCGAGCAGGCTGGCCACCTTGCCGCTCGACTTCGCCGCGTCATAAACAGCCTGCGCCTCTTCACGAGGAAGAATTTTTCCTCGGACTGTCCGATCGCCAACCATCATCGTCATGTCGTCAACTGCCGCTCGTTGCGGCAAAGGAAACGTATAAACAGCTTCGATCTTCTCCTGGAACGGATTTTCAAACTGCTGCGTCACCACGACGCGAGAAATGAAACCACTGATCTCGGCCTTCACCTCAGTGTGTTTCAGCGGACACATGGACCTTGGTTTTCCCGCCGCGTCAACGACCGTCAGCGAACCTGGAGAGTCGCCGGTTTGAGCGGATGCGGTGGTTCCCGAAGAGTGCAAGGCAAGGAAAACCGGTAAGGTGACAACGCTGAGGGCAAGCAGTAGAAAGGATTTCGGAAAGAACTCTTTGGCCATGATGTCCTCCTGAAAGGTTTAGACCTAGAACGCAGACGATGAGGGAACTTGCACATGATTTACAGGATTAGACAGGATTTACATGTCAATCCTGATAAATCCTGTCAATCCTGTCCTAATACAGATTGAAGTTGTACTCCAACTGCATAAACACCGACACCGGTCGCCCGCCCTTCATCGCCGGAACAAACCTGATTTCACGTGCCGCTGCGATGGCTCGTTCTGTCAGTCCGAATGGCAGCGTACGCACGGCGCGTATCTGCACCACTTCTCCAGTGCTCGAAAAGACCACGCGAAGCATGACGGTGCCTGAGATCTGATTTCGCCGCGCTTCTTCAGTGTATTTTGGTTCAGGCTTGAACAGGAGACGCGCTCGCTGCTCGACTTGAGCTCCGGTGAAGGTTCCATCCAGACCGTCACGAGCACCGCCTGGTCCGCAACAACCGATCTGCCTCGAGCCGCCGCCCATGTTTCCATCGTTTCCTGGTCCAAAGCCTGGTCCACTTCCGTCGCCTACACCGAGTCCTTTGTTCGTGCCGATTCCCTCACCCTCTCCCGGACCTTTCGATGGAGTTTCAGACTTCGATCTCGGATCGCCATACACAGGCGCTTTGAGATCTCTCCATAGCACTGGGTCGATATCGATGCCCGCGACTGGAAGTGCTGGAGCGCTGATGGGCGGAGCTGTCGGTATGGCAGCAAGAATTGATGAAGGTGGTGGTAACTTTCCGGCCTGCGGTGGTATGGGATTGCGATTACCTCCGCTGCCGCCTCCCTGTGCGCGTTTTGGTGAGGCGCCCGAGCCCTCGCCTTTGTCATTTTGAAAACCGACTCGCCCTGGTCCATCTTTGCCGATTCGTGCTTCGCCTATTGAATCGTGCGGCAGTTTCGCTACGTCCAAAAAAACTATTTCCGGTGGCGGTTCATCTGCATTCGGTGAATTGTCTGCTTGTGTTGAGACTGCTCCATCAGCGATAAGCACGATGATCACGACGAATGTGACACTGACAAGTGCCGTCACATTCGGCATCGCTAACAACTTCTTTAGTCTGTGATTTAGGGTATGAGTGGAGCGCGCGCCGAACGCGAGCGGATCGTTTTTGAAGTCAATCCAACTTCGCTTCAATCCATTGTTAAAGAACGCAATCTGTAGCGCGAGTCGTCTGACCAGGGGACTACTTTCGATAATCGTGGGTTGGTATTCGTGTTTAGCATTCATCGTAGAAACCTCGCACTGCTCGTAAGCACACCTACGGCTCAACGTCCGCGTACTGTGCAAGCCAATACCGGGACCAATACGACCGGGGTTGTGTTTACGTACTACGGTGGTGCCGGCAAACGTAGATGCGTGCCGGCGCGGGGAGCCCTCTTAATGCTTTGTTACCGAAACCAGTGAAAAGGTGACGCTCTGAGGAGACGTTGATCGGGAATTGTGATGAAGTGTCGCGTTCTTTGGATGCTTTACTTGATCTGATTGAAAAGTTTTGTTGCGCGCGCGCTGTCGATGCGCTGGAGGATCCGGTATTGCTCGAGTGCTGCGTTGCGATTGCGCATCGCGACGTACGACATACCGAGATTGTAGTGAGCCGAGGCGTAATCAGTCTTTTGCCTGATCGCGATCTGATATTGCTGGACCGCTTCCGCAAAACGGTTCAATTGGTGAAGCGCATAGCCCAGCTCGTTGTGGGCCTCGGGATAGTGCGGTTGCAACTGAATCGCCTTGCGCAGTTCCTCGACTGCTTCGCCGTAGCGCCCGAGATCGTTGTAACACCAGGCGAGGTTGTATTGCGCGGTGGCATTGCCGGGCCGGAGTTGGAGACCACGTTTGTAAGCCTGCGCCGCTTCTTCGTATTGCTTGGTGTTGTAGTAATAGACGTCGCCCAGTCCGAGATGCGCGAGGCCGAAGTTAGGGTTCAAGCGAACTGCTTCCTGATACTCTTCGATAGCTTCCGAATAACGGCCGAGGTGTCGCAACGCATAACCCATCTCGTTGTGTGCTTCGGCATAATTCGCGCGATTACTGATCGCGAGCTTCAGTGCTCTGACTGCATCGTCGTAGTTTTTCTGCTCGTTTTGGATCCATCCGATCTCGTAGTGTGCTGAAGCGTGGTCAGGCTTAACTCGGACGGTCTGGTTGAAAGCGGTTAACGCCTCTGCGTAGCGGTCGAGCTTGCGATACGCATAGCCCAACTCAAAATGTGCGGCTGCGTTGCTGGGTTGAATGGCGATGACTCGTTTGAGTGGATCGATGGCGGAGTCGTATTCCTCGAGATCGTTGTAGATCCATCCCATGCGATACAGCGCTGAGGCCATCGAGGGATTTATCTGCGTGGCCTTTAAATAAGGTTCGAGTGCTTCGCGATATTTTTGCGAGTTGTAAAGCACTTCGCCTTGCTGGTAGTAGTAATTGGCGTTCGCACTCGTGGTAGTTGTCGTTGTAGCGGTTGTTGCCGGTCGTGTGAGCGGTGTAGTGCTTCGCCTTCGAGGTGGGGGAGTTGTGGTTGTAGACGCCGGTTTGGTTGCGGGTTTAGTCGCGGGCTTCGTTGCAGGTTTACTGGACGGCCGTCCCGTGCTGCCTCCGATCATTCCGCCGCCGGTGATACCGGTCGGATCATGTTGAGCCACTGCGACGCTGCCACATGCAAGCAACATAATTGCGGACAGACTTATTAATCGGGGGCGGGATTGAATCGACATCACATGTTCTCCTGCTGCTCTTCGGAATGGACGCGGCGAGAAACCGCGCGAGGCATTATAGATAAGAATGAGCTTCGGTGGGAATGGTGTTTCCGAGCTCATGTGATTGCGCTTTGCCGCGGTATCATTCCGGTGCAGTCGTCGCGTGGTTTGACAGCGTCAAATCGCATACGTTAACGTAACGCGCTTGCGCTAGAGAGCAAACAACTCACCATGCGTCCCGTTCGTCTAGCGGCCTAGGACACCGCCCTTTCACGGCGGCGACACGGGTTCGATTCCCGTACGGGACGCCAGCAATCGCACTAATGAATTGACGACGGTTGAATTCTGACTGACAGCGGATGTTAGATCGCAAGCTGAACGACCTCAAAGCTGGTACGGAGGACCACAAAACAGAAATCTAATCTCTGTTTTGTGGTCCTTTGGGAGGCGGCGAAGATTGGCACGATTTCTCTTATGGTGTCGAAGGCATGAGGCTCAGTTCGGGCACAAACCTGGTGATCGAACGCTCGAGATGGACCACTGCACCAGCCGGCATTTTCTGCATTAGTTTCTGTGCTCCTTCTTCTCCGAGCGCCTGAACGTGGACAGGCCCTTTATCGAGATCCGCAAAGCCGTCGCGCATAGTGAGCGTAATGTATTCGTTGCCATTTCCTCCAAAGATCGTCTGAGATACCAGGTAAGTGACGCCAGCCTGTTTCATTACCGGGACAAAATCGGCCTTCAGGAAGTTCTCATATTCGTTGGTTCGATTCGGAGCAACGTGGACCATGTGCACGACTGCCAGTTTCGGTGCTCCCGTGCGTTGACCCGCAAAGCTCAAATCGGGTCGTGTCCGAATGATGAACCTGCGAACGCTGTTTACGAGAGCGCCTGCTTTAGTTTGCCACGCGGGCAAACCTTGTGGCCCTAAGCCCTTTTCGAGAGCGCTCGGTCCATCAAACTCTGCGAGTTTCGCCACTGGAGACACGATCACGTACTCAAACGCGTCTCCGGCCGCCCCTGTAGTCTGCCAAACCTCACGCCACTTAAGCCCTCCCTTCTTGAGTGCAGGGTTAGTGGTATTTTTCATGAAGTTCTGAAACTCGACCATCATCTCGGGCTTGACGCTGACCACAGTGATCGCCAGAAATTCCGGTGTGGGCGCCGCTTGTGGTGTTGGAGTGGGAGTTTGGGCGCGCATTTGTTGGGAGTGCGCAGCCATTAGTAGCAGCGTCGCGCCGCAGAAGGCGCGTAGCAGTGTCATAGGTATGTGCTTCATGAGCGTTTCCTTCTTTCTGGGGAAAAAGGTTTTTTGGGAGTGACATGACTTACATTGCGAATCAAGATAGTTCTTGAGTTCGAGATGTGATGCGTCACTAAAAAGCGACTGCTCTTCAGAAGAGATCTTACACCGGCGCATCAGCGCGCGTGGTTGAATCCGCGTTGACTCAGGACACCTGTGGGCCGGATGCTATACCAGGTGACATCGGCAATCAAGGACTTCATTGGCAGAGATAAACTGACTCCGGATACTCACCTCGCGGTGCTCAGCCTGCCGCCTCCGAATCCTTCGCTACCGATACTGTGCAAGTCGGTACAGCTGTTAGCCGCTAAGTTGCGTTGAATTACAATAGGTCCCTTCTCTTTCACGGCGGCGACAGGGTTCGATTCTCGTACGGGACGCCAAACGACCTTCATCCGAAATGTCATTTTGATTTACGCCGGCTAACGGTGCGCTTCAGCCGCTTCCGCACGCAATTCCGAATGAATGCTACTCGCCGGCGAGTCCGCTGCAAGAGCTTGTTGGACTTCGGCGGGATGCAACTACTCCACGAATCGCCCATCGCGTAAATCAAATCTCTTTCTAATCGCGATTAGCGCCGTATACGAGTACGGCTCCGAATCGTCGTAGCCATAGTCGCGCAAATCAATAGCTTGCTTCAAACTAATCCCATTAGGCATCTCGATATACCCAAATCTAGCATCGCGCCGGATCTCGCCTTTATCAACCGCCGACAAATCCAAATACTGTATCTTCCACGAGTGATCATCGGCCCAAATACAGCCAGCCACAAAACCGAACGGGTAATAGAGCCGCGGCGAAATGACTCTGTAGTCAGCTGAATCTCGCATCGTCTCTTCATCCGGCTCATTACTTGGAGACACCTCAATACTCCCATCCAGGACTTTATATTCCCTCAAGATGTAAGACGGCACGAAGAAATCGACGGGACAAAAGCCTTCCGGATTAGGCTCTTCACCACCAATATCTTTACAGGACGGAAGCTCCATGACCCTTGTAGCAGTATAGTGAGGCGAGTACAGAGCGTAATCTTTCTCGTCTTTCTTAAATGGATAAAAGGTGCTGTAGAATGAGCCGTAGTTTCGCGTGTATTCGCCGATTTGCTCTTCACCATCAGGACTAACCAAAAAAATTCCAATCCTCAGCCCCTTCCAGCCACCGGGACTATACTTGAACGTGTCGATGATCTTTGCAGTGTAGCCAATCATTTTGAGACGTAACTTCCGTAGGGTTCCAATCAACAATGGGAGAGATAATAACGCAAGAAGAGAGCTTTAAGAGCTTCTCAGACAATCAAGGCAGGATTTGCTGGAGAGTTTCCATTCCCTTTAGCCAGGAGACAATCTGGTTCCAACTCAAAATGCTTTGGGCACCAAAGCTATCAATCACTTACAAGAAACCCCATGTTCGCCGAGGGTGCGATCCGGTCAACAGGAGTGGGCAGCTTGAGTTTTACAACCCTGAGCATTTGAACAAAACGGTCGATGTTGTGAAAAGACTTCCATGTCCTTTAGTCATGAACATCCGGTTTTAACTCCGCATCGCGGTCTCTAGTAACTCGATGACGTTAGCGGGTATCTCATGTTTTTTCCACGCTCGCCATTCAGCATCACCGTCCATCTCAAAAAATTCATTCAACTCCCGTAGTTTTTCATCGTGCTCTAAAGCGATCGTTCCCGCTAGAGTCGATTTCACTAACGTCCGCGTTGTAGGTGTTGATTCAATTACCAACCGACTCTCGCTGCTGGCACTCTCTATTCGATCAAACTCTTCCCAAGTCTCGACATAGACATACAAATCATCGGTCGTTTGAAACAGGTATGTATAAGGACAACACGGCGGGCGGCAGCCGTTTATGTCCCATGATCGAAGCACGTCAAACTCATATACATGAACCAATCTTTGCCCAAAATCAGTGAGCCCATCCTGCCTGCGCCTTCCAAACCGAGGTAGTTTGCGTTTTAGGCGTTGACTCTCCGTATCCGATAATGTTCGTTGATAAGTATGCACTGGGTTGGACGCTGGTCGGGGCCGCGAACTCAAACGGCCGCTTTGATTCGCAATGGACTAGGTAGATTAGCGCCCGTGGCTAATTTCTTCGACACCGATCTCGGATTACCAGCGCAGCCACGCTGTTGAAGAAGTCACCGCTTCTCCTTAAGCTACTGCAAACTCAAGAGGACCAGAATCTCGCCTTTACCTTTCGCCAGCGGCTCGAGTGCTTTGCCAACGATTGTGCCGGGACGGTGAATCTGTACGCCACCGAGGTTGACTGGTTCGGATTTCATCGCCATGCCGGGAACGTCGCTCGTGACCAGCAGGTCGCCGATCTGAATCGCCGCGCGATTAGCGTTGACTTTCACTTGGACGCGCCCGGTAGTCGCAACCGGCACTTTGCCTGCGCCGCGTTCACCAAGCATGATTCCCGGCTGCGAAGAGATCACTCCGGCCACGCGCGTGTCGTACGCTGCGGTTGATGAAATGACTCGATTGGATTTGGTTTGATCGAGAACTACGACGGTGCCGGCTGCGAGTTGTTCAGTCGAAGGCACCCATTCGGCGACATCCTGGTACTTGGCGTTGATAGTCCCGTCAACAGTCACATTTCCCGTGAACTTGCCGTTGCCGCTGACATGAAGTTTTTCAGTTGGGGTGGTGTTGCCGATGCCGACATTCCCGACTCGATTTATGGTGAGCCGGGCACCCTCGTCCGCCCAGCTATCACCGCGCTGGAAGATATGGAATAGCCCTCCCGCACCTGTGCCGATTCCCCACCGCTTGTTATCGTCGCTTGAGTAGTAGAAGCGGAATGCATCGGATGTCGCCGCAACGGATATCGGCTTTACCATGGTAAGGTCCACGCCGGACGGCGAAATCACAAGCTGTCCCGTACTGACCACCTGAAAGTCTGTGTACGCGCTGCCGGCCGTATTAGTCAGTCGTAACTGTGGGTTCGACGCATCGAGTACCTCGAGCTTTCTGTTAGGGCTCGTCGTCCCAACGCCAGCATTGCCGCTGCTCGGAAACGTGTTCGTTTGCGCCGCAACGCCACTAGCAACGATTATTAGGAAGCTAATTGTAAACGCGAATTTCCTGGCAGCGCTAAAGAAAGCGCGGCACGATCTGAGATTGGTTGTCACGTGAGTTCTCTTTCGTTAGAGGCAGAATGCTTAAGCAATGCTGCGCGTTGATTGATTGAGTTCTTCCGCAGTGGAAGAAATGCGACGGCTGGAAGCGGCGAGAGCGCTGCTCAGCAGACTCGGGATTCATCCTCGCTTAACGTAGCGCGGCGCGCACAATAATGCGGTGTCCGCGCGTCCAATAACGATCCCTTAGAGTCTTTAGAATACTTACGGAGCTAACCATGCCGCAACGTTTCCTTGAATTACAACAAAATGATTCTCTTTCACGGCTGCGACACGGGTTCGATTCCCGTACGGGACGCCAAAAACCTTCGAACTAATCCTAAAAGCCGCAGCCTAGATCGAACCTTCTGTCTGGCTCAGGTGGATTGCCATCGAGCTAGGAAGATGCAGGCGATTGCAGTGAGCATCTCCAGTGAGCTCTGATCTACATCAACAAAGAGATCCCAAAGGTTTTCGCGCCACGCCCTCACGTAAAGTGAGCGACCTTGAATGGAAGAACCCGAGTGGTCCGCTCGGAAAAGCGGCATGCGAAATACCCAGGTCGCGCCACCAGCCAAGCTGATCACATACCGTGTCCGCAGCAGATGTGTGCACTGGATCGTCGCAAGCGTTTCCGATCCCTTCGCGATCACAAACTGAGGAACTGGAAATCGGCGCGTCCGTCGCACTGAACGGGTATGACCATTGCAATCCGTGGCGACCCACTCTTTCGGAGAACGCCCCACCATGAGTGGTAGGGGTGAAACTGAACGGAGTTGAAGCTCGAGGATCTCGCCCTCAGAGGTAACCTCTACATCATCAGATGGCGTAACTCGAAAGCGGTACTGAGTGCTCTCGCTCATTAACTGGCTATCTTACTGGGTTCCAATCAACTTAGGGAGTATGAACAGCTTTCAAGACAGGCAGGATCAAGCTTGACTCTTAACAGTCATGCAGTGTTTTAACGCAAGGAGCAACACTAACTTTCAACGATGGCACGAGCGTAATTATTTCGTCGCCTACATCAACCGTGAAGGAATTGAGGCTCATTGAAAGCTGGCAATCGGCGAAAGATTCTGGATGCGGGCTGATACTTGAATTGTGGCTTTACATTCTCTTACATGCGATCAGTCTTGAAAACTGCGCTCGAAAACAGCCGACATTACATGACCATCGCATGGTAAACTTGCTTGGTCCATTGACGACGTTCGTTTTTGTCAGCGGCTTCGAATCGTCGCGGCTTATCCAAGTAGTTAACGCCTCGTTGATCGTATCGAAGGTTGAATTAAATCGGACGGAAATCCAAGGCTTTCATTCTTTGTTCCTACGTCGCGACACACAAATCGTTGGATCGGAGTTGCTCGCCTGCGAGCTTCTCATCAAGCGTGTTCGGTTCATGATGATCTCGGCCCCAACCCGGTCAGGTCAAGCGTTAGATGACTGGTTCTTCACGGTTGGTATATCTGCAAGCGAATCATCTCTATGAAGAAAAACAAAACATATCGAGTGGAGCGCGTACGCTCTTGGGATGAGTATAGTGAGAAGATTTCCTCGTGCACTGGCTGGGCTTTCCGCGGTCACGCTGACTCAACGTGGCCCCTGCTAAGTTCGCTAGGACGATACCTGAAGGCATACGTCAAGGAAGAGCATTGGGTGGCCCAGGAAAACCGGATCGTCCGCCTCTTCAAGAGAAAGGGGCATCTGTTTTTGACGCACATTCCCAGTCATTCAGATACTTTCCAGTGGCTTGCGTTGATGCAACATCATGGTGCCCCCACCCGCCTCCTGGATTTTACGTGGTCTCCCCAAGTCGCCGCTTTCTTCGCGCTAGAAAGCACAACAAAGCAGGCTGCTGTTTGGGCCGTAAACCCAAACAAGCTCGTTAACGTCACGGAAAGATTAAACGAGTTCTTCGGAAACTCGTTGGCCGGGGAGATCGGCGTCGGTGAGCCATTCGTCATGAATACGCGTCTCATTGCGCAATCCGGGACGTTCATCGTTACTAAGCAGGTAGGCGACGCTGTCGAAGATATCGTTGTAAAACACCGATACCCTGAAGACACCCTCGTGAAATTCGAGCTCCCGGCAAACCTGGTGAGGCCATCCGGTATGCGTACGCTCTTCATGATGAACGTCACGAATGCGACGCTCTTCCCTGGCCTTGACGGATTGGCACGATCACTCGCGTATGAACTGGAGTTTCACTGGGCACATGACCCCCGAAAAGCTTTATCCCGCGCCCGCTCTCGAAGAACAGCCTCAGCATCGGTGCTGAAATGATTGATTGCGTCTCGATCGCGACATGGAGAGTTCTGGCAGGCGCTCCGCGGTTAATTCTTGTCTCACGGTTCGAGAAGGTGGTAAGTTGCATCCGCGCACCTAATAGCGTTGGCAAATAGCATCATCAATTCGCGAGGATGGAGGCAACGGATGGCGAGAATTACCGGAATCGGCGGCGTCTTCTTCAAGAGCAGAAACGACAGCGCCGCGCTTACCGCCTGGTATCAGAAGCACTTGGGCATGTCACTAGAAAGCTGGGGTGGCGCGATTCTGAGATGGCCGGATGACAAGGCCGAGGACAAGGGGCTCACCGTATGGAACATTGCGGAAAAAGAGAGCAAGTGGTTCGACTCGCCTTTCATGATCAACTATCGGGTTGACAACCTGGACGAGATGCTGGCCCAACTACGTGCAGGCGGAATCGAAATCATTCAAGGCCCCGAATCCGCTGAAAACGGGAAGTTCGCATGGATCCTGGATCCGGAGGGGAACAAGGTGGAGCTTTGGGAGCCAATGATGTGGGACGAAAAGAACAAGAGCGCCTGAAGTTCTGTCCAAGCCGCCATCAATTCAACTTCAACGCAGCCTGACGGGCACGGCTGGTCAAGATCGACATCATCCCAAGGGATAAATCGGCAACCATCTGGGATCAGAGTGAAGACGATCTGTCTCTTCATTGTTCCGCTTGCTGCGTCGGGTTGCCTCTCTCCTGATGAGTATTCGTTTGCCGAACACAACCACGTACGCCGCGGATGTGCCCAAAGGAGGGATCAAGTTGAGTGAACAGGAGCTACGTCCGCCCGTTTGGGTCGGACACGTTCTGCTGGAGACTGATCGACTGGCAGAGACAACTGAATTCATGCGCAAGTTAGGAATGCGCCCGATTATTCAGCGGCCGGAGGTTGCCGTGCTCGAATTACGCGGAGGCACGCATCTCGTGCTGATTGCCAAGCGGGAAGTGATCGCGGGCAACGCACCATTTGATTTAATGGTGGACGATCTTAGTGAAACTCACAAACGTTTTACTGAGCTCGGTCTGGTGCCCACAGCCATTGAGAGAGTGTCGCCTGATCACGAAGGCTTCACGGTCAAGGAGCCGGCCGGTCATGTCATCACGTTCTATTCAAATCATGTTTCCAGTTGACCCGTATAGCGAACCTGGATCCTGAACGAGACTGGAGTGAGAAGCAACTGCTTGCCATCGACCCTCGCTCCGCACAAACGTATCGGTGAACCGTATGAAGACATCATAGTTAAAGCCTTCGAATTCACCGACACCATGAGTAAGGCCCGTCACAACTGCTGCATCCCCGAACACACGTGCCTTTACGTCGTCGACCTTAAGATCGCGGATCTGGTGCACACCACTCTCGAATACCTGAGCCAGCACTGTCGCTCTGTCGGTCATGCGACCGTCTGGCCCCGTGCTGGTCCATTCGGGCGCAATGATGCGCTCAACCATGACCCTATCTCGAGTGAGCCAGGCTTTGACAAGTATCTGTTGCAGTTCGATCAGTTCGGACTCGTCTTGCATTGCCGCTACCTTGACGTGACTACCAACTCGAGAAACAACTGCCCTGCTTGAACCAAAACACAATCGAGAACGGCAGGTGAAACATCCGTTGCGAGATCGGCAAGTCACCCACAGCCGGCTTCATTTCATTCTCCGCGATGCCGCGGTGTTTCTGATTATTTTGCTTTTGACCCTGTTATTGCAATGGCGATCTGGAGCACATTCTACGTCATTTGGTGCGGAGCCTGACGAAGCCAGCCACTATGTCACCAGTGTAATGATCCGTGATTATATTGCTCGCGGCCTGCCTGGTAATCCCGTCACCTTCGCGAAGGATTTCTATATCCATTACCCACGAGTAGCATTCGGATTATGGCCACCTTTGTTTCATCTCTTGTCAGGTGTGTGGATGCTGGCTTTCGGCACGGATCGAACGTCAATATTATTTTTACTTGTTGCATTTACCACTGCCTGGGCTTTCATCTTTTATCTCATTAGCCGAACGGCGCTCGGAACCATCGGTGCAGCGGTATGTGCAGTCCTGCTCGTCTTGCTACCAGTCACTCAAAAGAGCACATCAGCAGTAATGCTCGAGATACCCTTCGCGGTAATGATGCTCCTTGCGATGGCTGCTTACGCACGTTATCTCGAAAGAGAACGGACCGCAGATGCCCTGGTGTTTGGTCTGTGTGCAGCAATGGCATTGCTCGTTAAATACAATGCAGTGGCACTCGCGCTCGTTCCGCCCCTTTGCGTGATTCTGACGGGTAGACATTACCTTTGGCGGTCGAAAAACTTTTGGTTGCCGGCGGCTGTTGTTCTCGTCATCGCCGGCCCCTGGTATCTGACAATGCGTCATCTTGGGATGTCTGCAGCCGAGATGGGTACCCGTACTCCGACATTTATGGCTCTGCTTGCTGGGAATGCAAAAAACACGATTGTGGTGGCTGGTCCAGTAGTGTTTGTGCTTGCGGCATTCGGCAGTTTATTAATGGGTTTGAACATTCGCAGACGACCGGAGGACCGCAGCCTCAAGCTGTACTCGCTCTATGTTGTTGCTGCGGCAATGGTCCTGGCCTTATTCATTTTTCACTGTGCTACTCACCGTATCTACCTGCGTTATTTCCTGCCCGCCGCACCTGCCTTAATGTTACTGTCGCGTCCATCACTCGAGTACCTGCACTCCTTCTTGCGTAATCGAACAGCACTTACGGTGGCGGCGTTGTCTCTACTCGTCGGTGTACACGTGGCTTCTACGTTTGGTGTGCCTCTGAAGAAGAGTAGTGCGTACGTAAAAGCTACTGACGCAGTTATCTCTTCTGGTCTGACACATAATGGAGCGGTTCTTGTTTCTGCCGACGCTGAAGGAGAGGGAATGCTTACAGCGGAATTCGTGATGCGCGACCGCCGGCCTGACCATTATGTTGTGCGGGCCAGCAAATTGTTGGCAACGCAGACCCTGATGGGCGACAAATACCAGCTGAAATATCACACACCCCAACAAATAATGAATGTGCTGGATTCAATTCCGGTCGCGATCGTCGTTACGCAGCGGTGTCCAAAAGGGAAATGTGGCGAGCACGAGAACTTGCTCAACGAAGCGGCAACTCTATATCCGGACCGCTGGCGGCTTTCGTCAGTTATCCCGAGCGAACCGGCCTCACCGATCCTCGTTTACCAAATCATCGGAAACGAGGCTAAGACTGTACAGACGCTTCAGCTTGATATGCTAAAAACACTGGGCACGACAATTGACAGCCGATGAGTTTGGGTTGGTGTTATTTGTGGCGAACTTCGCGGAGATTAGCGATGTGTTCGCTATGGCTTGACCTGCAGCACTAGAGGCATCGGCCTATCCGGCGGGGCGGTCGCGATCTCGCGGCTGAACCGCAGCGTTGTCCCGTCGAACATCCACGCGCCGTCGCTGCAGCGCGAGCCGGTTTCGATCGACTTTCCCACACGCACGCGCAACGCGTTCGCCGTGGCCTCACGCTCGGCGCGGGAGCGGAACGCGCGGCGCCAAACCGATGAAAGGTCCGTCCCAAGGTCATTCATTGGCGTGTTCACATCACACCGAGTCTCTTTGAACAGCGTTTCAGCGATCCCGCGGTCGCGATCGACAGAGTCTGCGAGACCCTTCGTCGGAAACCACGCACCGTCCCTCGAGTACGACGCCACCTGGTATTGAAACGCTTCGAGCAACGGCTCGACATTGTCGCGATCCTGCAACTCGTCGAGCCACGCCGGCGCGGGCAGCGGCATTTTCCAGGCGACCGCGTTGATCATCCGCGCCATAGTCAGCACGGCCGTCTGCGCCATCATCTGCGGATGCTCCTCCAGCGAGCGGGCGAGCTTCCACGCGGCGTGCAGATCCTCCCACGCCGCGAGATCGTGTCCGCGCGCTTTCGTCAGCGCGCTCGCCACGAGCGCTCTCGCTACTCTCATCTGCACCCCGCGCATTTCCGCGACAACGGTGTCGTCAAACTCGACTCGGCTCTCCCAGACAATCGGCTCGCGCAGCAACAGCTCGCGGATCGTGGAGACGTCGGGAAGCGTCGGCGGATCGCCGATGGTGAGCTCGCCACGTGCGATCTCGCGCTCCACGAAATCATCGACGACTTCGTTCTTAGGCAAAGCGTTGGCGAGCGCCGTGAGCTTCACAGACGCGTCATTGGCCTTCAGCGACGGCCACCGATCGACGACCGCGTTGAGCGACCCCATCCCACCCGGCCACGGCCGAGCGGCCGAGGTCGCAACGGCGCCTTCGTTCCGGAACCACAAAAAGAACCAGGCGACCAGTGCGATCACAGAGACTGCGACTATCAGCGCTTGCTTCATAGTTCCCTTAACACAAGCCGATGGTTTGTCACACAACTAATTGCTTTGGATTCCAAGTTCCGCAATGTTAGTAAGTGGATTTTCATTACTGAGTGCGAGGGTGTTTTCGAAGAGCTCCAATTCAGTCGGGATTACCTCACTCAATTTCAACTCGGATATTTTCCGGTCGTTTGGATATTAGCAGCAAAGCTTCAAAGACCCTTGATTCTTTTTGCCAGGAAATGATGCGGTCCAACTCGGAATGCGCACCGTTGCGGTTTGCGCCTTCTGATGTTCATTCAGTAGTCTGAGTAAGCGAGATGAGAGCACTTCAGTATAGGCGTCGCCTCAGCAGCTACGCTACATTGTTTAGTCAGGAGAAATATTCGTATGAAATCCACAACGAATCGTTTGCTTTCGTTATCACTCCGCGTTATTGCCGTGCTTGCCTTGTGCGCCGCACCCAGCTTCGCGCAGTTTGGTGGACTCGGCGAGAAATTAAAAAAGAAAGCTCCTAACCTCCTGGGAGGCAAAGCACCAATCACGACAAATTTATCGGATGCCAAATGGGGTGATGCTTCTAAGGACGCTTTTACTCCCCGCGAAGACGCTCGTTCGCTAATGACGTTACAGCGAACACCGAATGGTGGTTTTATTTTGCAGCCCGGTTATTTCAACCTGCAAGCGCAAAGCTATTGCTTGAAGGCCGGCACACACGGCCCGGGCGGTGGCGATGGTTACCTGTATGCACCGCCGCAAGGACCTGCGGAAGATGCGGTTTTGAGTGTTTTGCGTAACTCAGTACAGCACCCCCAAATTGAACAACAAGACATTCAAGCTCTTTTGTGGGCCATTATTGCTCGGGCTAAATTTGAAGATCTACAGCCGCAAATGAAAACGACGGCCTCGAGGTTGTTGACGCCCCGGCAACTCGCCGCGCTTAACCGCAGCGCGATGGACGTGCTCTCCGGCAATGCGTTGACAGATGCGTTGGGCGGTGTCCCGGAACCGTTACGACAGATAGCTCAAGCTGAAGCACAACTTCGGCAGATGCTGACGACGCCGGGTGCCTCATTCGCCGAAATGGAACGTGTTGCAGTTCTCTCTGGCGCGGCACCGCTCGGCGAAGGCAGCAGGGACGTGCCGTCAGGTCGTTGGTCTTTGCACCCCGATGGTTACTACGTTCGTTATCTGCCTTCAGGTTATAGCTCAACGCGAGTGGAAATTTGGGTGCCGCAGGGCAGTCCCTCGGTTGGGAAGGAATATGATCCCGCCACGCACATTGCGGTGCCTGGAAACACAGCAAGACAACGCCTGATCCAGTCAGGTCGTGCACAGCAACAACAGTAAATGGGGTGCGCTAGCTTATGCCGCAACTCTCCTCAACCCAAATAGCTATCCGGCCTTGCCTCGCTGACATCACTAACCCTTAAGTACCGAGGAGCCCCGGGTACGCACGCGTGTGCACCCAGGGCCCCTCAACTCTACAAAAGCTCGGTGGCTGTTTAGTTACTGCCTTATCCTCCACCGCTATAAACTCTGCTCCATCGTTAGTAATTGATCTTACCGACGATAGTCAGCTCAAAACCGCCGGTTAGCGGGTTGATGGTCACTACGAAGTTGGCGTTGCCGGTCGCTCCCTCGAACCGGCCCGTGCCTCCCACGAAGTAGAAGACCCCCTGATCAACAGCCGCGATTGGATCCAGGATTCCATCAATCTGAACTTGAAGCTTATCTCCGTTGGCAGCAGTGATCGTTGCTTCTCCGCTGGACCGTAACACACCGTTGTCAGGAGTGTATTTGACGTTCCCGAGGACGGTCCACTGACCGAGGTGGGTCGCCGTGCCTGAGCCCGTGGCGGTGCCGCCAATCAGGTTACCCGATTCGTCAGTGTTAAGAGTTGCGACGCCGGCCCCGTTTAGAGCGAAGGGGCGCTCGACGGCTGATGCCGGGATCGTTCCGAGCAATAGGACGAGCATTACCATCAGAGTGCGTATTTTCGTAAAGCGTTTCATTGCCATTCTCCTTTTCAATATATGAAGTTACTCATTTCCAAGTGACGTATAGAGTGATTAACCATACGTACGGCCTCCTCTATACTTCCTTCAGGCGCGGGGCCAGTGTTGATGACCGGCTCCAGCCTCTTGTCACCCTAGAGTGGCGAGTAATAAGAAAACATCACTATGATTTTGTCGGGATAGATTCGATCCCTTCGGACTGTGCTAGACGTTACTTAATAATCCGATCTTGAGGTAAGTCTCCCGGTGGACCACTGCGTCTCAAATAGCTTTGAGCGATGCGGAGCAGAGCTTTCGAGGAAAGGCTTGGTTCGTAATTCCAACGTCAACATGGCGCACTAAGCGAGCGACCCAGATTATCCTCTGATTGGTCTGTGGGCTTGTTATCCGTTGAATCAAAAGAGGTAGAACTGAGATTAAAAGCTAATGTATGGCAATTGGCTTTGCCTAATAAATGCTGATTTATGCGGTAACTGCTGTTCTGCCTCAAAAATCCGGAGCGGCTGGTAATCGACTCGTTCTTTCGCGTTGATAACGCAAACTGCACAAAGTAGATCAGACTCCCGTAAAAAATTACATTGCAGCTAACAATGTATAGTAGTAGCCATAGTTCGCCTTCAAAAGGCTTCACACGCAACGGATCTAAAGAAGAATCGGCCACCTAACGGCACCATTGCCAAAAAGTCTAACGTCCTGTTGTTTTTGATGTAAGGCGTCAGCGGGCCAACTATGATGCTATAGAAGAATGGCAACAGAAAGCCACCGACCACAGATAATGCCAGCCGCTTCATGCGGGCGATTATAGACTAATCGAGTCGCCGCTCTTGACTCTATGCCGACTATGATTGGAAGAATGGAACGCGACCATGAAGGTAACGGACAGCCATAATTAAACTTTTATATTCGTTAGCCCGCTTAAGCGCGGCGCGAAGATCGGTCACTTTAATCGAAGTCGCGGCCGCTTTGGATGAACTCACATAGGCCTTCGCGCTGGTCCAGGCGGCAACGGAAGATCACCACACGCGTCGTGACTCAGGATAACGCCGGCGCAAAGGTGGACCAGTCTTTGACATCACTTCTGCCCCTCAATTTTCGCGGAAAATAAATTCTGAATCTCAGGTTAGGGACACTACTGCAAAGAGTGTATTCGTTGACAGTTATCATCCGCAGGAATATCATTCCGGCGAATCCACTATAGAAATCGCCCATCGTACTGGATGTTCACGCCCAGAAGTAGCACTCACGGCGTGATTCCCGACCGGATACTGCAGACAAACCAAGGGTGGACGACAGAGACACCTCCTTACCACCTCAGATTCGCCAGCAGATCTCCTGAATCTCGCTTTCGTTGCGTAGCGCTTGACTCTGTTACCAGCGTCATGGCGTAGCGCTTTTCTTTCACCAAAGTGAATGTAAAGGAGAGAAACATGAAAAAGTTAGTACGAAGAATAACCTTGCTTGCACTGGTAAGCATCTTTAGCTTACTAGTCACAGGCACAACTGCGGAAGCTCAACAGCCCATCGTAACCGACACTTACGCGGCAAAATTTATCTGCGGGGTGCAGCGAGACGCCTCACTCCTCGCGGTACCCGATGCTCAGGCAGGTCACTACTCAAGCAAGATCAACGTTCACAATAACACCGGGATTACCATCAACTTTCGCAAGAAGATAATCCAGTTAAAGGGCGGGCAATTCCCGATTCAACCCCAATTCAGGAAAGACGAGCAACTGCCTCCTAATTGGGCGATGGAAGTCGTTTGCCGGGACATCTACCGTCACCTAAACATTCCCGTTCCACCGATACCACCATCGCCGAATGACCTACCGCCGCCGTATATCGAAGGGTTCGTGGTTTTTGAGGTGTTCTATACGATATTTCCCAACCCCACCCCAGTAGATCCGCTCGATGTTGAAGGTATTTATACCTATCGGGCAGAGCCTGCTGGTACGGATGCCGTGTCAATTGACGTGGAAGTCTATCCAGTTAAGAGGAACAGACACCCGCTTCAACCCTTCCCGCTTGACGCCGCCGCGCAGCAACCGGCGGCCTCAAACCGAAGGTTGCAGCGCTCGCAACCGTGACATCGAGGTTTCGGTGTGAGTAGCCCAGATTCTTTTGCTGCTGCGGAATCCCAACCGCAGCAGCAGCTACGTTCTGGTCCAACAACCAATTCTTACATCAGAATGACACGCGAAGGCCAAGCTGTATCTCACGACCTGGAGTTGCGGCTTCCGTGATCGTGCCGAACTGTGGAGTATTGACAAATCGGTTTGGCGTTCCCAGGTTTGTATGATTCAGTGCGTTGAATGCCTCGGCGCGGATCTGCAACTTCACTGTTTCAGTCATCGCAAATTCCCGTTGTAAAGCGATATCCAGCGTCTGCCGCCCTGGACCATAGACTGTGTTGCGGCCGACGTTGCCCAACGTAAACGCCTTACCTTTGATTCCTATAAATCGCTTCTCTTTCACGGGCGGACACGGGTTCGATCCCGTACGACGCCAAACTTGAATCTCCGCTGGAAATGCCTACCAGTAACTGAAAGTTGTAGCGGTTCGATCCTGAGAGCTTTCTATAGCTCGAACCAACCTTCATGCGCGGCCGCGATTATCATGGCGAGCTATAAGCCATGATCGCAATTGATAAGCTACACCGATCCCAGCTAAGACGCTCGAAAACTTCGCGCCGCTAGCCATTGACATACCGCAATCGCCTCCGCCTCCGCCAGAGATCCACACTGGGTGAAAAACCATTAAGAAGGTGGTGATGACAACCACCCATAGCCCTTTCCTTTGTCTTAGAAAAAACAGAACAACCGACGCAAAGAGACAGGCCCCCGATATAACCGCATAGAGGCGAACTACTGAGCGATTATGCTCACTTAACTCGGGCGCGTCGCCAGTAACACTGCATGCCAACACAACTGTAGAACATAATGAATAAACAAAAATGAAGTTTAGCAACAGCGTTCCGACTCGTTTGATGAGTTGACGAAGAGATGCTCGTTTCATATTAAGCCCCATAACTATCGTAGTAATATGTAATGCCCGCGAACTTCAAACGGCTGCTTTAATTCGCAGTGGATTAGGCAGATCTTTCAGCTCAATCCACAAGGAAGAGATGATAACACCAAGGAAGCAGCGTTTATGAAGGTTTGCGCAATGACGGTGCATTTTGCCGCAGAGTTTCCGCTTCTTTTAGCCCACGAGATGAGGTGGTCCAATTCGGAATTCTTGGGACGCCAACGCTATAAATCACTTACACGAATCCCATTCTCGGCGTTTAGAGCAACATGCGCAGTCCGGAGCGATGTCTTGCAGAGATTGTTCATAACTTTATTGTGGCGTTACTCGTATCTGAGCGTCTCCAGCGGATCGACTCTCGTCGCGCGTCGCGCTGGTAAATAACATGCGAGCAGAGTCACTCCGACGAGTAGCGCCGTAACGACTCCAATGGTGAGCGCATCGCTGGTCGTCAATCCAACCAACATACTCGATAACACTCGCGCCGCGGCAAGTGAGGCGGGAATACCAATGACGACGCCAATCAGAACCAGCTTCATGCCCTGTCTCAGCACGAGAGCCAGAACGTTGCGTGCTTGTGCTCCAAGCGCCATGCGAATTCCGATTTCGCGTGTGCGTTGGACCACCGACCACGCCATCACGCCATAGAGCCCAATGACTGCCAGCATGAGAGCCAAAATTCCGAGCGCAGTCGCTCCGTGCGACGCGGCAGACATAATGGTCTGTTGTTTCGCGATTATCTCTTCGAACGTGTCCACGAACAGTCGAAGCACAGGCTCGACAGCATAAGCCTCACGGCGTGCAAGATCTTTCAGGCCCGCAGCGTCCGTTGTGGTACGCACCAGCACTTTCGTATCCATTTGGCCAGGCACAGCGCCGGGAAGATAGACGATGAGCGGCGGTGTTTCTCCGGATTGATAGATCTGATTGTCACGCGCAACGCCGACTACTTGCGCCGACGAAGAGATTATTTTGGTCCCGCCGTCACTCATTGCTTGCTCGATACGCACCAACTTGCCCAGTGCACTCTCGCCAGGCCAAAGATTACGGGCAGTCGATTCACTGACGATGAGTGTTGGCGCATGTGCGTTCACCTCATCCTCTGTGAAGCCGCGTCCGAGAACGAGCGGCGTACCAATCGTGTCGAGAAATGTGGAGGGAATTTCTTCAATCGGTACGTTGGAGTATTGCTTTGGACCAGTTCCCTCCTGGTCCAACAACGTGATTATGCCGCGACCGATATACTCGCGGTCGAGGCTGACACTCTTCACGCCCGGCAGCGCTGCGAGCCGCGCCATCAATTGCTGCTGAAAGACCTTCGCACGTTCCGCGTCATAACCACTCAATTCCAGGCTGTAATCCACGGAAAGAAGGTTCTTTGCTTCATACCCCGGATCGGCTGCCAAATTGAGCTGGACGCTACGCAGTAACAGTCCGGCTGGAATCAGCAGCACAAAACAGACCGCCACTTGAGCGACAACAAGTGCGCCGCTCAGTCGTGATCGCGCTGAGCGTCCGGTCGCGGTTGCGCCTTCGGACTTGACCATTCCAATCAAATTGGGGCGAGTGGCGCGCAACGCTGGAACGAGACCAAACGCAATCCCGCTCAATAGCGCAAGACCAAAAGAATAAGCCAGGACGCGCCAATCCGGCGTGAGATCGATCGAGACTCGCAGCATCTCTTCACCGCCGTAGCGCACGAAAATCACAGACAGAAACAGGTTGAGACTCCACCAGGCGAGCAGGACTCCGGCGATGCCGCCCACGACGCTCAACACCAAAGTCTCGGTCAGTAACTGTCTAACTAATCGCCAACGACTTGCGCCCAGGCACAGTCGCACAGCGATCTCTTTCTGTCGCGCGAGCGCTCGCGCGAGTTGCATGTTCGCGATATTGAAGCAGGCGATCAGCAGGATCAGACCAGTGGCTCCGAGGATCATCCCGATAAGCATCCACCCTTCGATTGGCAGCTTGATGTCAGTAATCGGGTCAACGGCGATTGTTTGCTTTGGGCCAGTGCTGGAGTAAGTAACGAGGTGGCTCAACAGAACATTCATCTCGGTGCGCGCTTCAGGCGCAGTCCTGGCTGGCTTCAGACGCGCGTATATGCTCACCCAGGGAAAGTCGCGTCCGCCGTACCAGTCTCTGTTTTCAGGAGCGACGCTCTCGAAACGATCCGTTAACATAGCAGGACGCATCGCGAGTGGCAACCAGATGTCAGGCATCTCATGCCGTAGGCCAATGAACTCCGGATGAGTTATCCCGATGACCGTGAACGGTTTTCCATTTAACTTTATGCTACTACCAACTAGCTGTGCCTCACTTCCAAAGCGGCGCTGCCAAAAGCCATGACTCAAAACGACGACTGCATCACGACCTGGAACGCTATTCTCTTCGGCGGTAAAAGAGCGTCCGAGATGCGTGCTACCACCAAGCGTCGCGAAATAGTTTTCTGAAACGAAGTTTCCGACGATTTCTTCGGGGTCGCTGTTCGGCCTGTTTTCTCCGAGAAGAAAACGCTCCTCTTCGAATACGGCTATCACATCGGAGAACGATTGGTTACGATCGCGGATGTAGGAGTAGTCGGGAAATGAAAACCGGTCCGCTCGCCTGGAGCCTTCTTCGATCGTGAGGCGCACAATCGACTCCGGCTCTTTCACCGGCAACGGACGCAGCAGTATATTGAAGACACTGAAGATTGCAGCGTTCACACCAATCCCAAGCGCGAGCGTCGCGATAACGACCACAGTGAAGCCCGGCCGCTTCAATAAACTTCGAAGGCTATATCGTAAATCTGGAAACATATGTGTGCCTCAACTTACAGAACGACTCCGCAGTCTTCGTCATTAACAATGCGAGAAACTATTTCTCCCGCAAAGGCGCAAAGGCGCAACGAAAACCCTTAGAAACGCGGCAGCGCTTTGCGCCTTTGCGTGAGAAATTCTTAAAGAAAGAAACTACAGACTGCAGCACGCGTGATAATCACAGAACAGTCCGCCCCTTCAGTTCTTACACAAAAGGGAAGGTTCAAATGAAGATAGTTCTATCGCTTTGCTGCATGACTTTGGCAATGCTGATTTACCCAGGCGTATCAAACAATCAGAGCGGATCAGCGTTCAGAACTATAAACATCCACCAGAAAGTGTCTGGTGCCAACTATTTTGAATCAATGGCTATCACTTCCAGCGAGGATTTCAAGGCTTTCCTCGAGGAAATAACTCAGGACCCAAGATGGACTCACCCAGAAGTGTTTGTAGATGCTCTGCTTGAGGCACAGATCGATTTCAATGAGGAAGCGTTAGTGTTGCTGCGACACGATGAAGGAGCCGGGTCTGTCCGCGTTTCATTTGAAACTCCGGTACTGCAGGGAAGGACGCTCCTCTGCGAAATTCGCGGTGAGCTCCACGGCATCGGAACCGCTAATATGGCATATCACTGCTTCGCGCTCGCGGTTTCCAAATCACTTGTCGATACAGTCCAGTTGAATGCGGTGGGAGGCGTTCCCGAAGGCCGTTGACCTACGATTCTTCTATCAACTACTGAAAGACAACCTTTGAAAATCCGGCGCGACCCGCCACCGCCGCCAAAACCTTCACCTTCAGAGTGTCCAAAGCTGATCCTCGGCTGCCCAACTGATCTGCTCGAGACTGGAAAAACCTATGTGGTGAAACTGCTTGTTGAAGGCGGAAACCTTAAAGACGACGTGAACTATAACTGGAGTGTGACGGGTGGCGAAATCGTCGGCGGTCAGGGAACACGTGCATTGGTGGTGCGCATCAATGAGCCAAATAAGATGCTCGAGGCGTGGGTTTCGCTCGGGGGAGTCAATCCCTACTGCGATGCGGTGACTTCCTGCTCATGCGGACCTACGAGATAACGTGATGTTTATTGCCGGGATTTTGAAGTTGGTCCAGCTCTCAACATCCAACAAGTTACTGAATTTGAAGTGGCGCCTTGTTACTGGTTTTGCCGCGCACGGTAACCGCGAAATTCAGGTTCTCTGCACCGGAAAGTGTGGTAGGGACGCGAATAGTCACCTGCGACATCCAGCTTAAGTTCCTTACTCGACCCGTTCCCTCAACCTGTAAGTCGAACAGACGCTGCTGTGTATCCTCGGCTTGTACCGTTACTAACGGCAGATCCGTGGATTCGAGTGCTACGCCGACGACAAAGAGAGTAATTCTCGTGTGACCGTCGGTAGCGAAATTGTGCGATGAGAGAACGTGGAAAGGTTCACTGTGTGTGGTCACCGAATCCAGAGCAGCGGCGCGTCCAGTATCGGTCGTCGCTAGTAGCTGGGGAACGGGCAGATCGTTCCCGACGCGGCGCTGACCGAAGGAGACGTTGTCAACAATTGCTGGGGGTGTCGGCTCCGGAAAATCGAGTGAGATGATTAATGTTCGGATAGGCTGATCCGAGATGAAACCGACGAAAGTTGAAGTGTCCGACTGGTTCATCGTGACACTCTCTCCACTGGGAATTGAAACGATCATCGGCGTGCTGAACTGGTCGCACCCCACTGCGGTAGTGCCGGGCGGAAGGAAAATTCTCAGGCGCGTAAATTCCGGTACAGAGTGTGCCACCAATACATGGCTTCCTTGCTGAGTATCGATTCGCATCGACCCAATCACGTTTTGGAACAAGACGCCATCGATCTCGAGAGCCGATTCGAAGTTAGGGACCGACTCAAAATCAATGGTACGGACATTTTGTGAGGCAGCGTTAAAGGCGGCGCGATCGCGAAAAACCGCTGCGTCAGCGGTACCTGGTGACACACCACAGCACACCACAACAAGGACGAGGGCCAACGCAAACAGTTTCAGAATGGAGCTCACCATGACAGCTCGAGGCGAACACAGTCTATGCTTGGTCCAGTGTTTTGATCAAGGTTTTGATAGCCTCGGATGGAGCTACCGGTTGTGAAGCTAAACGACTTGAACGTGCATCCCATTCCGACAGCCATCTCGGTGACATACAAAGAGTTACGACGGATGGACCATTACAAATCAAGAAGGCAATCGAAGGCTTGTTCGCTCTGGGGCTGCTCTCGGCTGTGCTCGCGGATGTTCTTATCGTCTACAAAGTTATAGCCCAAAGCACCGCTTACACCCGTAACGAGAGCAAGCACTAGCGCAACTATTCGGATTGTGCGGCGACTCATCATTGGCTGAGTGTATAACTCGCGTGCCACAACTTCAATTCCAGATATCGCGATGAACGAGTTTCATGCTTAATCACGTCGCCACTAACTAATTTAAAAATCAGTGTGATGTTCTTCGATTATTGACCACTTCAAAACGTAAGGGTCGCGGCGGTTCGGTAACGCCGGTAGCAGGCCCAAAATTTTGAATCGATATGAAGGAGATCATCATGAAACGTTTTGTCATAGTCAGAAGCTTGATTCTGGTTTTCGCTCTGCTGCTGGGAACTATTCCGGTAAGCGCAACTGATCGTCCATTTGCTTCCAATGGAAATGGCGTCGCAGCCTTCATCACAGATGGCGCTGGCAATGTCGTCGGTGCGAATCTCACGTTATCGGGTAACGGTACTCACCTCGGATTGTTCAGCGGTACCGGCAAGATCCAATTCCTGCCTGACGCCAGCGACCCGAACATCGTGCATGTGCCCGGCGAAATTACGTATGTAGCTTCCAACGGCGACCGTCTTCCGACAGTTATCGAGAATGGTCGGATGGATCTTCGAACTGGAATCGCGACCGGAGACATGGTCTTCCAAAGCGGAACTGGCCGTTTCGAAGGAGTAAGTGGAAGAGCTGCAATCGTAGTCGAGCAGAACTTCATCACGGGCGCCTACACGTTCACCATGGTTGGAAACATCAATTACTGATGGCCTGACGCACACTGGTTTTTCAAGTAGGGCTGGTGGCAACGCCAGCCCTTTGCGTCTTTGCTAGAATGGACCAGATGCCAAGCTGTATCTTCTGCAAGATCGTAGCCGGACAACTTGAGTCGAGCAAAGTCTATGAGGACGATGAAATGCTCGCCTTTATGGATATTCAACCAGTGCACCAGGGGCAAGTGCTCGTTATCCCAAAGCACCATATCGATCACTTCTCTGACATTCCCGATGCCTTAGCTTTGAGGATCTATATGAAAACCCATGCGCTACTAAAAATTGTGCGCGAGGTGGTCCGGCCGGAACGGGTGGGCTTGGTCGTCCATGGTTACGGGGTTCCGCACGCGCATATGATCATCATCCCGCAGCACCATAAAGACGATATTACGTCAGCGAGAATGGCGGACATTGAAAATGGTCAGGTGATTTTTACCCACAAAAAGCTGCCGGTAGTTCCGCGCGAGGAGCTTGACCAGATGGCGCAACTTATCAAGAAAGGCATCCCTGGTGCATAGCAAACGGGCAGAAAAATTAATAGACCACGTCGGCCGCGCGTGTTCAATAAAATCGCATCTAATGACCCGGATTTTGGGTTCTGCGCCACAACGATGAAACACGTCCTGACGATACTGGTCTTAACGATCCTCGTAGCAGTTGCTACCCCGACTTCCACGCAGGCTCAACGTTGGGTGTCATATGAACCGCAGACTGTCGAGCTTGACGGAAGACTCGTGATCCAATCCAAGTATGGACCACCAAACTATGGCGAGCAGCCGAAGACGGATCAGAAGGTCAAAGTCCCTGTTCTCGTGCTTAAGAACCCGGTAAGCGTACTCCCCAGCGAGGAAGGTGGCTACAACTCCCAACCTGTTTACCGGACCACACAGATCCAGTTGGCTTTCATTGATAGCGGAACCGCCTACAAAAACCTGATTGGCAAAAACGTTGTTGTGACCGGTTCGTTATTTCATGCTCACACGGGTTACCATTACACGGACGTCGTCTTGAACGTTCGTTCGATTGAACGTCGCTCGGCTACCCATGCGCGACGACGATTTGAAACGGAACCCGGGTTCTACTATTCATGGATTCCGTCGCAGACCCAAGGCAGAATTGTGCAAAATTCAAACTCTTAGCGAGCCACGGAACGCTCTCGCGCCATAGTAAGATTCTGCACCGTTGTGATAGAGGAAGATGTGACCGTAGCGGCGATCACAAAAGAGGGCGCCACCGAGTTTTCTAATATCAGCAGGAGTTTTCACCCAGCTCGACGTCTTCGTATCGAAATTTCCAAGTTCCTGCAGCTCTCGATATTGTTCTTCCGATAAAAGCTCAATGCCCATGGCGGTGGCCATATCAATAGCGCTGTCCTTTGGTTTATGTTCTTTCCTTGACTCCAGAGCCTCACGGTCATAACAAACACTTCTGCGCCCTTTCGGACTTTCCGTTGAACAATCATAAAAAATGTATTCGCCCGTCTTTTTATCATGTCCAACTACATCCGGTTCACCGCCAGTTCTTTCCATTTCATTGAGTGACCACAGTTTTTCAGTATTAGCTTCCAGCTTGTCTTGTACCTTGGTCCATTCGAGACCTTTATGACGGTTCATGTTTTTTTCAAAACGGGCTTTCAACGCTCTGAGTAGTTCTTGACGTTGTTCTGGTGACAACTCGTTTTTTGTTTTCATTTTTGTCCTTGGTAGTGATTGATAAGTTCTAGTGGCCCGAAAGCCATCAAACTCGATGGTTGACAGCGAAGTGCTCCAGAGGAGCACAATGTTTATAGCTTTAATGCCTCTATGGCTCTGCGCTCCAGCGGAGCGCAATGTGCTTTCAGTCGTTGGATTTACATTCCGCTCCTGACGGAGCGGGTAAATCACAGAACTCAGGCTATAAACATTTTGCTCCTCCGGAGCAATGTCAGAGTGGCTTTGGCAAAGCCAGGTTTAGTCACTGCGCGGCCTCAAGAATCCAAACAGTATATTGCGGCAGATCAGGATCGCGGGCACCACGAGCAAGAACAACACGAGACTTCCAAAGACCCAATTCGTAATTTGCATCTCTGGTTCATCGCTGGTTCTAATGGACTGCTCTAGTAATATCCCCAAAGCCAGAATGATGAGACCTATAGGAACCATCAGCAGCAGACCTACAACCCCACTAATTTTCTCCGCCAGTCTGATTCTTGAAAATAAGATTGTCTTAAGGCCAAAAATACGGCCAGATAAATACACTCAAGCAAAACGCCGGCGCCGAGAAAGAAGCCGGCGTAATTTAGGTCGTGATATGGCACATGCGCTGCCAACACACAGAGCAGACTTGCTAGTCCTAGAAAGAACACCGCGGTCATCGCGTCAGCGATTCTGTGCGCTTTTGAGTAGAACATACCTTGCTAACGATAATGGGACGCTCACCGGCGAGTCACGCCAGCATCTTTAACGTGTAGCACTCAGCCCGTCAATATAAAATGCCGGTCTGCTGAAAGTCATCCTCCAGAGTCGAACGCTTGTGCGAATTCTGTATTTAGCGGATTCTCTGAACCTGTCACAAACCGTGACAGGTTCAAACTTTGAGGTGCCAATTTGGCATCTCA
Source organism: uncultured Acidobacteriota bacterium (assembly GCA_963826255.1). Classification (GTDB taxonomy): domain Bacteria; phylum Acidobacteriota; class Blastocatellia; order Pyrinomonadales; family Pyrinomonadaceae; genus PSRF01. The sequence continues at coordinate 1,702,803 of CAWGWK010000001.1, read as the reverse complement.
AAAAAATCGGCTTCTTTAGCAGTAAGTGGGGACAGTTTGGATACGCCGGAGGCGTTGGCTAATTCCAGCCCAGGGTTCGAGCGTAGCGAGAACCCTGGGAGTAAGAATAAAGAAGGCATTCAACCCTGAAAGGGTTATCGCGACGCGAACCCTTTCAGGGTTGCAATAAAAATGATTCGATTTCCAGGGTTGTCGCTGCGCTCCAACCCTGGGCTGCAATTAGCCAACGCCTTCGGCGTTAACAAAGCATTCAGGACACAAGCGTGTTGTCCGTTAACAGCTCGCTCTCAAATACTGTTATCTGTGCCTCCACCATGCCGTTGAGGTTCAACTCCCCACAGCGAGTAAAGGCAAGGTGCTTCGCCAGATTCGCAAGTGCTTTCGGATGCGACGCATTCTCCAACGTTAACATGAGGACAAGCAGCGCGGCTGACTTCGTTCCGGCTTCATCACCAGCGCGACAGATCATCTCCGCTAATGCTGCAATCTTCTCTTCGTCGGTGCTGCATGTCTTCAAGAAGCCCGCCGAATCGATGACGGTTTCGCCCGCATCTGCGCGGCGCACGAGTTCCGCAAGCCACGGATCGTTCGTCTCCAGCGCGTACCGAATAATGGTGCGACTCTGCGGATCAATTGATCTGTCGTTTAAGACTGCCTGCGCTCTTTGTTTAAGAGCATTGACGATAGTGTTGGTTCTTGATGTTTGGTTTACGTGAGGAGTTTCGCGCACGGTTGCGCTACTATAATTAGCCATGATTGTCATCCTTTCGCTGAAGGTTGATAGTCAAGGGTTGACGTTGTGTTCAGAGCACATGTCGGCCCGCTTCGTTTTTGGTGGGTGGTCCGCACCATAGCACATAGATTTTCGCTCTTGTGCGTTTCTTTTGAAATCAATTAGCATTCATGCGCTCACGTGAAATGACCTCTAGCCCAAACGAAACCCGCTCCGTCAGGAGCGGAATGTAAATCCTACGTCTGAAAGCACATTGCGCTCCGCTGGAGCGCAGAGCCATAGAGGTATTAAAGCTATAAACATTGTGCTCCTCTGGAGCACTTCGCTGCCGACCATCAAGTCTAATGACTTTTCGGGCAAAGCTTGTTTAAGTGTTTAAGTGTTCAAGTTGTGAGTTATTGGAAAAAATGCATTGTGAGCGGGTGTTGAATCATGAGTTTATTTGACGTACCACAAGAAGTCCTCGACGCCCGTCCGCAGGGAGCGAAAGATTTTGACTTCCTTCAAGGGCGGTGGCTGATTCATCACAAAAAACTAGCCGAGCGCCTGGTTGATTGCCAGACCTGGTACGAGTTTAAAACTCCTGCTGCTAACCAACTCATCCTTGGCGGACTCGGAAATATCGATCACTGTAGAACTGAGTCAGGCGATTTTTTTGAGGGTGTTTCTCTTCGCTTGTTTGACAAGAGTTCCAGACTTTGGCGCATTTATTGGATGGATACAAATGGCGCAACTCTCTTTCCTCCAGTTGAAGGTTCTTTCTCCGGCACAGTCGGAGTGTTTCGCGGACACGATCAGCATAACGGTATTCCTGTCCTCGTAGAATTTCGCTGGGATAAGACAAATCCCGAAACTCCAACCTGGCAGCAATCTTTTTCTGCTGATAATGGAAATAGTTGGGAAGTGAATTGGTACATGTACTTCTCCAGAGTTGCCGCCTAACACAACATGCAACGGACACTACTTCTCAATTCCTGAGAATTTTTGTCGGATGCGCGAGCGCGCTTCTCAAATCTTTGGTGAAAGTGGCTTCATCGACGCCCTTGTAAGCGGCGAACTGCGGTATCTCCGTGGCGCCTGGAGGTAGATCTACGCCGTCCAGCGGATAGACGTGTCCGTCTCGCTGCTCGTATCCGGTAAGAACGATGAAGATGTCGGCCTGTTCGTTACGTTTGAGAAACAACACATACTTTCGTCCGGTGACCGGCACTCCCTGGTAATGTGTGATGTAACTCTGTACGCGTCCCGACTGGAACCGGACACGCCCACCTTCTCGCTGTGCATCGACAAAGCCACCGGTGACAATCGCCGTTGCTGAGGATCGTTTCAATACTTCGTCGACACGCACGGTGTACTCGGTGTACACACCGGTTTTGTCGGGCGACAGATATGCCTGGGCATTGGTGATGTCACCGATAACGATCGCGTCGCTGGCATCAACCGGGAGTGCCGGAAGCGTCTGCATCCAGCTATCGAGGACGCCCTTGGCTCCGGCTTCGGGATGTGGCTCGGCAACCCTCAAGCTGCCATCGAAACGCTTGCCTCTCGCGTTTCTTCGAGCTTTCTCGTTTGCATTGGCTGGCTCGGGCGCATCGTAGTTGACGGTCGGAAGGTTGTCCTCTTTAACTTTCAGGGCATTGGGTTGCCCGTTACTCGTCGGTGTTTGAGCGCGCAACCCCACAATTGCTATGGCGATAGCCGCTACAGCAACGCTTAAAGTTAGTTTTCTTTTTTGCATGGAACACTCCCTCTAGGAATTACACTTCGGACTGGAGTGGATTTTGAAATCAGTCAACTGGAGAACGGTCCAAAGTCGCTGAAATTGCAGAAAATTTTCTGTCAGAAAACGCCGCGTGAATGTGGGACTTCGTGCGCACCATCGACGCCAAGGCACTGACCGAAGTGTCAATCAGTGCTTTAGACATAGCCCCAGAGGCGTGACAACTCATCCATGCTGCCGTTGAAAGTATCCCTGTCGCAGGCTGCGCTGATCCCACTCACTGGCCCGGAACTAGTGTATTGCCACATGGTCCAGGTGGACCAGGTCGGCGGCACTGAGGGCGATGCTCCTCCATACTCCGCGCGCCAGAACCAGCAATTCGCCAAAATAGAGTTTACGTTGCCGCCCAGCAGCTGACCTGCCAGCGCATCAGAATAAAATCCCGGGTAACGTCCCGTCTGATTAAAGACCTCTGCCACAAACTGTTCCGCCTGTGCGATAGTCATCTGGCTGTGTGGGTTTTCTTCGAAATCAAGGGCCAACAAATCATTGGGGCCGGGGTTCACTTTCGAAAGAAAGTATTGCGCCTGAGCCACACCATCGTTGTTGGTTCCGAAGTGATAAGCGCCCCACCAGAGTCCAGCGGCCTGGGCTTGTTGCTTACGCTCGGCGTAAGTTGGATCAATCCAATCAGTACTCTGGGTCGCTTTGTGTATAACTCCCACGACTCCACCTGTCTTGACATCCGAGAAGCTGGTCACCGTGTTGTAATGCGATAGGTCAATCACGACATTCAACCCTTGAATATTGGTCATTTCAACGCTTCCTCCACAGCTTCTCTCATCAGGCTCAATGTCTTAGTCGGGTCATAACCAATGAAGCGCTTTAGGATTCGCCCATCACGCGCGATAACAAAGGCCTGCGGAATGGAGCGTCGCTCTTGCATTAACGTTAGCGCGACCTCTTGCTTAGCCCAGCCAACGGGATAAGGTAAACGAAAATCCCAGACCCACTCGCGGACGCTTTCCTCCGAAGCCTTCGGGTCCTCAGTGGATAATTCAATCACTACAAGCCCGCGGTCCTTAAATTCCTGGTGTAACTTTGCCAGGTCGGGAGATTCAAAGCGACATGGACCACACCATGTTGCAAACAGATTAATGACAACAGCTTTACCCGAGTAATCCGAAAGCTTGAGAGTTTTACCTCCGAGCAGTTGAAGATCGGTGTTAAGCACGCTATCCGGCAACTTTGCGAAGACAGCTTGCTGTCTGCTGTCGCCTGATCCTTCGTTCAAATCAGACGACCGAGTTTGCGCAAATTCTTCTGGAGCAGAGACCGAAACCAATACGAAAAGGACCATCACAAAAAGATTCTTCATCGGATCTCTTTCACGGCGAGAAGATCTCTCGCGCAAAGGCGCAAAGCGCTACCGGCGGTTCGTAGGTTTTCTTTGCGCCTTTGCGCCTTTGCGCGAGAAATATTTCCTCCGCACAAGTGCCCCAAAATGCATTTGAGCACTTTTCGAGCAAAGCCTACCGCAACTCCACACGACCTCGCGGGCTTTCGATGACCGCGATTAGCGCCGGACTCAGGCCCTGTTTCACAGGAAGATCCAGTCTGAGGTACCGCAACATCCCGCGGACCTCTTGCACGTCAGGATGCTCCGCCCGCAGGCTAACCAGCGTGGCGCCCTTAGTCGCAGTGCGGGCCGGATGGGGCGACTCCCCCCAGTTGATGAACAATGGCACGATACCGTCAGCCACGCGCACCGAAGGGTCCGTGAACTGCCACGACAGTTCAACTCCGTCCGGCCGCCTTCGGCTCCCGGACTTCACCTCCCCGAGGGGCACGCCCTTACGAACGGCCTCAGCCCTCAACCGCTCAAGGTCACGGCCATTGACGAACCACGCGACAAGCCTGGACTCTTTGAGTCCGTCGAGCCCGAAAGGGCGGGGCTCTTTAGGCGGCGGCTGTTCCGGATCGGGCGCAATAATTTCCAGGTAGGCCGTCGGTCCGAGCGCAACCAGGGCGTTTCTGGTTCCGCGCCCCGGGTGTTGGCCCCCAGCGATCGCCCGAACGCCTAAGAGTTTCTCTATCTCCTCAATGCCGCGGTTCAAGTCCGGCGTAGCATAGACAAGGTGATCGACTCTCGAAATAAATTCGGCAGATGTCTGCTGCCCAGCACTATTACCTGTTGTAAAGATCAGAGTAAGCATCATCGATAGTAGCAAGATACAAGGCTTGCACATTTGACTTCCCCATATTCCAAACGTCATTACCAATTCTCACCTGGCTCTTGTAAATGGTCTCCATTGGACCAACACCCTCAGCCTCCAGGAGAGTCTCCTCTTCCCACCATTCATCGTGCCAGGCGTGCGCAGGGACCACAAAGGCACTCCCCGCCGCAAAGCGCTGCGCGCGGGACGACTCGAGCGGCTCGCCGATAATAATGAACATCGAACCGCTCAGCACCTTCACGTGCACGTCGTTAGAGTGGCGATGAACTGCGATCCGTGACCCGCCCGGGATTCTCAGCTGATACTTGAACGGGCCGGCCTGGCGCGGATTGCTAACCAGGTTGCGGCGGAACATGCCAGGAATTCTTGTGTCAGGTTGCCATTGATCGGCGTTTGCTTGCGGCGAGTTTCCGCCGGCGGAGTTGGATTGAGGGCTGCCAGAACAAGCAGTGTTGCTGACGAGAATCAGCGCCAAAAGTGTTGGAGCTATTACACGCGTAAATCCGAATTCGATCATCAAGTGTGTAGCCGCCTAACAGAAGGGCAGGTCGCGAGCAGGCCGACAGTGAAGTATCCGTCTCGCTCGTTCTTCGCCACGATATCGGCGAAATGGTCCAGCGCCATGCCCAACCTTTTCCACCGCCATATTCCGTGGCCTCGTCCGCCGTGAGCACGGGACGCCAAACTGTTCAGCCAAAGCGTACAGGAAATCACTGTGAAGACTCCTTAACGTACCAAAGCGCGTCTATCTTCTCTCCCGTAAACGTCTTCGAATCCAGATGGGATCGCGCCGCAGATCCAAAATGGCATAAACATAGACTACCTCGTCTTCCACCTCATAATAGATGCCGAATGGGAATCGCTTCGACAGCATCCGATGGAAACCAAAGTAAATTGGATGAACACCGGCAAAAAGAATTAGAGAGTCAAGGTCGGAAAGAATTGAGTCGAGAAAGTAATCGCCAACTCCCGTCGCACACGATTCATAGAATTGTGCACCCGACTCGAGGTCCTCAGCCGCGTCCTCGAGTATTACGACGGTCATGGCTCAGAGCTTCGTAAACGCGACCTGAGTTGAGCCAGAGTGAGAAATTTTGCTTCCCCGCGTTGGGCCCGTGCCTTCCTGTCAGCCAAAACGTCTTGGTGCCAGTCTGGGGAAGGTATCTCGTCGCCGTAACGATCCAGAGAGTCCCAAAGCTGCTCCATCGCTTTAAGCCGTTCGGTCACTGACATCCTCTCTAGTTCGGATGATTCAATCATGTCGTCACACTACCACCGGGAGCCTTGTGCTGCAAGACGCAACGCGAAGAACATTATGTGACTCTACAAACGTGTTCATTCAACTCATTCACGCGTCTATAGAATCTTTAGAATAGCTACTGTCAGCGCCGGGTTTAGGTTACTTGATCCGAACATAGATATGAGCATTTGGGGATCCATCAGTCGCAGGAACTTTCTTCACCTTAAGATAAGGCTGGCGACCAACAAGTTCTCCAAGCTTCTCGCACCCATAGTTCCGTGGATCAAATGATGGATTGTTCTTTACGACCAATGAACCAACAATTGACAGAAGAGCCCAACCATCCTCTCGCGCCGCTCCGGCTATTGCGGCAGTGAGAAGTGGCTTCAATAGTTCCTGTGGCGTCTCGATCGCAGCGGGTTTAGCAATGGGTGCGCGAAGAATCTCGGTATAAATGAACTTATCGCAGGCTGCCACAAATGCGCGTGACGTCTTCTTTTCTCCAAAACCGTAGACCGCAAGACCTGCCTCGCGGACTCTTGTTGCCAAGCGCGTGAAATCACTATCTGAAGACACCAGGCAAAATCCGTTTACCCTTCCACCGTGAAGCAAGTCCATTGCATCGATTATCAGTGCCGAGTCAGTCGCGTTCTTTCCGATGGTGTACCGGAACTGCTGGATTGGTTGGATCGCGAGACTATGCAGAGTTTCTCTCCAGCCATTGAGATTGGGTGTGGTCCAATCACCGTAGGCACGCCTGATCGTGGCGGTGCCATACCGCGCCACCTCCGTCAACAGGTCACCGATGACTGAGGCTTGAGCATTTTCGGCGTCGATGAGTACGGCGAGCTTGTCGGTAGTTGGTGACGGCATGGCTACCGTTCACCCCGAAGCAGCGGCAAACGCTTGTACGACTCAATCATTCTGCTTGAGAAAGCTTTCTTCAGGAGAATTTGCCGGGCTAACTATTTCTTTCGATGATAATGCGCGGTCATGAACTCGTGCCATTGACCATCGTCACCCAGGGCGCGTGAAGTCAGCACCCGATGGTCGTCGCTCCTAAACTCAATCACGTCCTGATACTTCGACGTCCTTCCTGGTCTTGTAAAATCCGGTCCCTCAGTATTGAGCGTCAACACCTTTTCATCGTTATCAAGTTCGCCTTCGTACACCCAAAGATTAGTCATCATCGATCCGATGAAGGTTCCCACGAAACGCTTTTTTTGAGGATCATAGCCGAGGGTCATCAATGTTGTGGCGCTGCCTCCGCCCGGCATCTCACCTTGTCCTTCACCCAACGTCCAGAGTCCACCGAGCGAACGCACATTCTCAGTGCCACGCATGACCTCTGCGGGTTTGTCTGGATCCATCGTTGCTTCATGCTCGTAAGTCCACTCACCGACAAGTTTTTCCAACCACTTGTGTTCTTTTTGCGGTTGGGCATGCATCGCTAATTCCTGCTTTGGTTCGCTTGCTGACATCAGTCTATCTCCTTTTGTTAGCCTCTCGATTTATATTACAGCTTTCTGTCGCTCGCGCTTAACCTTCATCCTGGAAAAGGATTCCTTGAAACGGATTTTGATCCTCTTGATTTCATCTTCGGCGAATGGATGAAAGCGGTCCTCACCCAAAAAGAGGTCCTCGCGATACAGATGTTCCACCTCAGGTAGGATTTGGTCTGCGTATTCATCTGCTTCCATCAACACCAGGGCGTAAGCTGCGTAAATTGGAACGTATACTTCTGGATCTTTCAGGTGTTTTGCTACTTGTGGAATATACTTTGTGGCCCGCATTATTCCCAACGCGAGTAACGCGTCCGTACGAATGAGCCCGTTCTGAGCTTTGAGCAGATTGGCTATCTGGTCCACGTACTCCGTCGCGCCCATGAGCGCGAGAACGTTAGCAGCATCTCCCTTGAGGAACTCCTGGCCGAGCAGCTTAGCGATGTCTTGTTTGTATTCTTTGGCCCCTAATTTCGCGAGCGCGAAGGCGGCAGCCTTGGTTACTTCCGTGTCGAAGTTACTGTGCAGCACTCTTGCAAAGTCGGCAGCGTAAACTGGGCCGACGCCCATTTCCATAAGCGCATATATGGGACTTTCATCAACTCTTAACCCACTGTTTTCCGGTCTCAGTAAGCTGGCCACTTCGTTCGCATGTTCCTTTGACCGGAACTGTCCTAACGCTAATGCTGCTCCCATGCGGTCATAGTCGTTCTGGCTCTTAAGCATCGGCACCAGTTTTGGTATGTACTCTCTCGCTCCCATCAGACTCAATGCGACAGCCGCTCGGCTGCGCGAAGTAATGGGTTTCGTTCGATCATCTGGGGGCTCCTTCTTATCCAGCAGTTTGGCTATCCCGGGCGCGTAGCTGAGATCTCCTGAAATGCCCAGGACGATAGCGGCAAAGCCAGCAACAATGTCGTCTTTTGAGTTCAGGAAAGCAGCCATCTTGCTCTTGAATTCTTTTGCGCTGCCAGCGTCCTCATTCTTTGAAGCCTTGTCCAGGAAGGTGACTAATAGCTCGATGCTCTCATCAACTTCATTCTTTAACATACCCGCATGGGTTAAAGCCCACATTTGTGAGGTTATTAAGTTAACCGACTGCGGATGTTGAAAGCGCAGGGCAAGCTGCTTCACTTCCTGCCTGCCTTCAGCCTCCTTTTGCGTAGCACTTTGCCCCATGGCGACCATCATCGAACCAAATAGAAGCAACCATAGCTGTACGACAGAAGTGAATCTCATTGTCTAAAGGTATCCGAGATTATCTACCACCGAATACTCCTCTGTGAGTTTGCGAAAGTGATAGCCTATGGCTGCGAACGCGATCCCCTGGCGGACGCTTTCACGGTGGTCTGCAAGCACACACTTCATGTAGTGCCAGAACTCTGAGCGCGCGCTGTCACGTACACCCAGACGAAAGGCAAGACGAACCAGGGCAGCGATATCATTCAGTGAAACTTTCCCCCATAACTTCGGGGCGCCGTCGCGGTTCAAGTGAGCCAGGAAGTCGAGCGCGCGCTGGTAGTATTCGGCTGGTCCATAGATCGTGCGCAGGATCGACTTGTAGCCTTCGATGAGGCGCGCCTCGTCCATTTTGGGGATGAAATTCATCGTACACTCGGTGTTGTTGCTTGTGGAATCGATTTGCCGAAGCCGCCCTTCTCGCTCGAGCCGCCGCCACAGTTGCGTGCCCGGCAAGGCCACTAACAGGCTGACCATTGCACACGGCACAGCGCTCTTGCGAATGAAATTAATCTGCGCGTCAAAGATGTCCTCGGGGTCGTGATCGAAGCCCACAATGAAGCCGGCCATCACCTCCATGCCATAGCTTTGAATTTTCCGGATCGAATCGATCAGGTCGCGCCGTGTGTTCTGCCCCTTCTGAGCTTCTTTCAGACTTTCCACGACGGGAGTCTCGATGCCTACAAACACGCTGTAGAAACCGGCACGCCGCATTGCCTGCAACAACTCCTCGTCATCGGCAAGATTAATACTCGCTTCAGTGACAAACGGGAACGGGTAGCCGTGTCGTTCAGACCACTCAGCCAGGTCAGGCAGCAGTCGCCTGACGTTTTTCTTGTTGCCGATGAAATTGTCGTCCACGATAAAGACATTGTCGCGCCAACCGACCCGCCATAGCGCATCCAACTCCGCCCGCATCTGGGCATTGCTCTTGGTGCGCGGCACGCGACCATAAATCTCGATGATGTCGCAGAACTCGCAATTGAAAGGGCAGCCGCGAGAGTACTGTAACGCCATGACGTTATAGAGTTTTAAATCGAGAAGGTGAAAATCGGGTATGGGCGCCGTCGAAAGCGCCGGTCGCTCGACAGCGTTGTAAATGCGTTTCGCTTCGCCACGCTCCAGGTCACGGACGAATTCGGGGAGAGTCGTCTCAGCCTCACCGATGAAGACGTGATCAGCGTCAGCCAATTCGTCCGGGCTGATCGATGCATGTGGACCACCCACAACAACACGCTTCCCCTTGGCCTTGCTTCGTTGAATAACTTCATCCAGTGAGTCTTTCTGAATGTGCATCGCGCTGGCGAAAACGATATCAGCCCAGTCGAGGTCCGCGTCGGTAAGTGGTCGCACGTTCATATCGACGAGTCGCTTTTCCCAGGATGCGGGCAGCATTGGCGAAATGGTTATCAAGCCTAGAGGCGGAATGAGTGAGCGCTTACGCTCAAAAGAAATGGCGTGGCGGAAACTCCAGTAAGTATCCGGAAACCAGGGGTAGACCAACAGCACTTTCATGGTGGTACTCCTTCGTTGGGCGAAGAAAGCAGAGAGGATTTCGGTTGTGAACTACTTTAGCGTGACAGCCGTTGTGTGAAAGGTGGATTCTAGCTGTCTCTTATTTGAACCGCAACATACGGAAGATCTCTCCCGCAAAGACGCAAAGGCGCAAAGCGCTACCGCGTTTCTAAAGTGCTTTCTTTGCGCCTTTGCGCCTTCGCGCGAGAAACTGTCCTATGTTTTTGCATTGTAGGCGCGTTCCAGCCAGGTTAATGCTTCAGTGATATCGTTCGCTGACTCAAGCTCGTAGGTTACCCAGCCACTGCCCGGCCCGCTTGCACGTTTTAATCGCTTGTCGTTCAAGCGGGGCAACTTGATGAGCAGTGACCTCGCCGTCCCTGGAGCTCTCGTGCGCGGTATCGCCGCAAAAATACTCTTGCCGTGGTAAAACCCGATCATTCCGAACATGGGCTTCGCGCTCACCTCAGGCCATACTAAGAGTTCCTGCTCCAGCAGCGCACACCATCGCTGCATCTCAGTGTCAATCTTAAAAAGCTTGGGTCGCTCAGCCATCACGGGATGCGGAATTGTACGTTAGAAAATGGACGAGTGTCAGGAGCCAATCAAGTGAGGGACTAGAGAGTCAAGATCGGAAAGGATTGTGGACCAGGGAATCTTTGCCTCAAAAGTTTCAAAGCCACAAAGAGGCACCAAAAGCACAAAGGTCCCGCCGAATTTTTTGTGCTTTTGTGCCTTCTTGTGGCGGTTCTTCCATGGTGGCCCAGGCATTAGTCAGTGTCGCCTGGACGATTGACTCCGGACGAAGCTAACGCATTGTCCCTGATTGCGGAACGGGCCTACCGGCGAACCGAACCTCCTGAAGCCATCATTCTTGCAGTCATCTACGCTGGTCGGGACCAGTGGCCCGGGCGTGAAGGCTATACCTTGAGGACAAGGAACACGATCTGTCAGTGTTTCGATTACGGTGTTTGTGGCCGTGTCGAAGACAGTCACGCTGTTGCCTAAATTATTCGTGACATAACCGCGGCTGCCGTCAGGTGTGATCGCTACGATAAGGGGCGAGTCGCCTGTTGGGATGGTTGCGATCTCGGTGCCTGTCGCCAGGTCGATAACACTCACCAGGTCGAAGGGGTTTAGCGTGACATAGGCGCGGGTGCCATCGGCGGAGAGCGCTATAGCCTGAGCACCTTCTCTAATGATCAAAGTGTCCAGCACGGTGTTGGTAGCCGTATCAATAACAGTGATGCTGCCGCTTCCATTCGCGGAATAAACGCGGGTACCGTCTGGTGAGATTGCTAATCCATTGGGAGCTGCGCCTGTCGGGATACTACCTATCACTGTGTTGGTCGCGGTGTCTATAACAACTAAGTCGTTAGAACGACTGACATAAACGCGCGTGCCGTCGGGACTGACCGCTACCTTAGAGGGAAAGCCACTAACAGGCACGGTCGCTACCACCGTGTTGGTGGCCGTGTCGATGACAGAGATGGTTCCGCTGAGTGAATTCGAGACATAAACCCTGGTGCTGTCCGGTGTGATCGCTAGTCGATGGGGCGACATTCCTGTGGGGATAGTAGCGATCACCATGTTTGTCGCCGTGTCGATGACAGTGACTGGTTGAGTGCTACTACTTCCGACATAAACGCGCGTACCGTCGGGTGTAATCGCAACGTCAAAGGGTATGAATCCAATAGGAATGGTAGTGATTACGTCGTTGGTGGCCGTGTCGATAACAGTAATCGATAAAGTGCATTGGGTTCCAACGTAGGCGCGCGCCTGCGCCTGTGCTGTGTTCACCGCTCCGCTCAGACCATAAAAGATCAGAAGCAACAGCCACGTCAGAGTAATAGCTGGATAGGAGCGCGCCGGGAGCAAGAGATGTTTCATTTGAGTTTCCCTTCATGTTCAAGCGTCGCCTAACATTGTGGGGAGAAGGCGACGGCTCTGGTTCAATGTTGGATGAAAAGCCGAACTTAGCGAGTATGCGAGGAGCAGAGGCTCGAGATCAGCATCGATTGGTACGGCGGGAGATTAATTCCTGTTGCGAACAAAAGTCAACGATTTGAAACGTCTACGTCGTGAGATTTACTTGCCGGCTTTTCGACACCTGTCAGCTAATTATATAGTCGGGTTCATGCGCGTTCTGTGGTTCATGGAACTCTTGTTAACGGTGGAGGCAGAGGCAAAGTATTTGTTGACTGCGAGAGATCGTTCATATGAACGAAGTTTCAATCAGGAATTGTTAAAAATACTTGAAGAGGCTGAGTCCTTGTTCGGTCCGAGAGATAGTGCATATGAGCTGCGTGAGCCTCAGATTACCGAGTGTTTTACTGCGAACGTTGTGGTTTACCCTCTTCGGTTTGCTCGAATCTATCTTTCGAGTAACTCTACGATCGCGCCACACCTGGCTTCTTATGAACTTGCTCATGAAGCGATTCATCTGCTTGGCCCAGCATACGCTGTGCCTCCGACGATATTGGAAGAGGGGCTCGCAACATATTTCTCGCTAAGGTATGTGAATCGCGTTTATGGGCTTGGGTGGCAGAATACTTCTGATCCTAAGTACGATGCTGCGCTTCGGGCCGTCTCAACTCTTCTGGCTAAGAATGAATTAGTGATAAAGGAGTTGAGGGCTCGTCAACCAGTAATCTCAAAAATTGATGAAAGACTTCTGGTTGAAGTGGCTGGCATTGAGCTTAGTCTTGCTAAGTTTCTGTGTGCCGACTTCCAAAGTTATGGGCGAACACCGTCTCAGTGGAGCGAATTCGCTACTCAAGGCACTGAACGCGTGGTTACCTGCCTACGCTCTATTTGGAACCCATAAACGGAAGCGTTACTGGATCGCATATTCCAGGGAAACAATCCCCGATTTATACACTTTGTGATTGGTTAGCTTCAGTTTCGTTTGCTCAGCCGGAGATGGAAGGAGCGGTACTCCCCCACCCAGAAGGACCGGCATGATGGCAACCTCCACTGTATCGACCAGCCTGGCATGGAGAAGACTGTGAAAGAGCGAGCCGCCACCAAACAGCCAGATATCTTTTCCCGGCTCCGCGCTTAGACCGGCCACAATCTCCTGCACATTCTCTGAGACAATTGTTACTCCCGGGTAATCCTGCTGCCGCAGCGTCCGCGAGAAGACCAAAGTCTTCATGCCAGATGTTTCGGCCCCACCTGCATGTGCAAACATTTCGAACGTTCGGCGACCTACGAGAAAAGTGTCGAACTGCTCGAATATAGCGCTGAAGTCTATCTCTGGATCCATAGTGATCCAATCAGCCTCGCCGTTCGGACCGGCGATGTAGCCGTCCAGACTCATGGCAACGGAGTATCGAATCCTTCTCATGAATACCTCCTGACACTTTTGCCTAAGCCCAAGGGATTTAGAAATGACGGGGCTTCTCTCATAGCTCAAGCAGCTTTGCTCCAATAGTGCCTCTGACATTGCTCCGGAGGAGCAAAATGTTTATAGCCCTAAGATTCTGTGATTTACCCGCTCCGTTAGGAGCGGAATGTAAATTCAACGCCCGAAACAACATTGCGCTCCGCTGGAGCGCAGAGCCATAGAGGTATTAAAGCTATAAACATTGTGCTCCTCTGGAGCACTTCGCTGCCGACCATGCCGTCCGAAATAAACGAACTACATGCGCACATCGGGCGATAACAACTGCCCTCCAATAACGAACGCAAAGACTATTAACCATTCCCAACCTGTCATACTTTCTCATTAAAATCTGAACGATAAACGCTGCGAAATGTCAGTGCCAGCGACTTGCCCTTTCTTTGAATCGCTTCGCCTCACTCGATCGTTGTAGTTCCTCATACGATTTGTCTGAAAACCGTCGCTCAGGATTACCGATCTGCGTCTTTCGGTAGCGGGCGCCACAAACATAACAAACGGAATCGCGTCCCACAAAAGGCAAGCCAAACGGAGACGACCAGTAGAAAGATCTACTTCGGCAAAAGAGACACTTGTCGCCAGTAACTTCCGAGTTATCAGCTAAGAGGAATCCACAATCGTCACAGCACAACCGCTCGGTGGTGCCGCTGACGAACGTGTTTCCGGAGTTGCAAACCGGACAATCTATCGTAATGGTCACTAGACTCGGCCGCTCGTCCGGCAAATCGGGCGAGAGGTTTCCTTGGCGAATAATTTTCCTGAGGCGACCGCGTACGAACACTACTGCAGGCTGGTTGAAGCGACAAGGAACATTCCGCCATCAGAGTGATGGCTGGGCATGGAAATCTCGCCGTTTATCCGCCGTCATTGACTGAGTAATCACGATCAGATAGTTCCTCTGCAACAGCGTTGAGCCGCAGGTGATCGGTCAACTGGTTATCGCTCTTGACCTGTGTTATAAAATCGCTGTTTCCGCATTCTCCCCCAACCTGCGAAGTTTTTCCGAAGGCCTCTCACGTGAAAGTCCCTTCTGAAAAATAGTGTCGAGAGGTAAGTAATGAAACTCGTTCTGCTCGTGTCCCTGTCGATACTTTGCGCCTTTCCATTAGTGCAAGGCCAAAGCTCCACTGCCGTGCAAAAGAGTCGTAGAGATATGCACGAAGAAAAGTTGAAGAAATTATTGACTAAGGTTGGAGTAGACGTTGTTGAGATTGGCGCAAGGAGCAATCAACCTCAGGCGCATCGCCAAGTGAAAATCCGCTGGACTGATTCAACGACTGCATCGTCGAATATCGAAGCCAGACCTTCTATCAGTGCAAAAGAACAAAAGCCTGGTATCTCGCTTGTAGAAGATAAGAAACGCTCGGGCACACTGCCGCGGCAGCGTTCGCTCGAATTGTCACCAAACCACATTTTCATTGCTGCCGTTAACGAGACAAACCAACTTAGATGGTGGTCCATAATGCCTGACCCACGCGTTGTTAGAGCTGAGTCTCAGACTTCCACCGGAGAGCTGCGCAGTCAAGAGTTCTACCAGTCTAACTTCACGCTAACTGTGGCATTTCCTGACGATCCTAAAATTACAAACTTGCGTTTTTATAAACCAGTCTGGACCGGGTCGGATTTTGACTTGAAGCTTTTGGCTGTCGTTCCTGTTCGGTAATTCACGGAAAGATAGAAATTCAAAAATGAAAAGGTACACTTTCCACCTCGTCCTAAGTGCGCTTTTTCTAGTTTTCTGCTTGCCGCAAATAGTTTTAGCTGAGAGCTTTGAGACAATCCTCAATAACAGCACTTCTGACAATCGTGTGGACATCGCGATTCTTGGCGACGGTTACACCGCCGCTGACATGGAGAAATACCGGAATGACGTTCAAGCCCTAATGCAGGGGTTCTTCCTTGGCGCGCCTTTCCGGGAGTACAAAAACTTTTTCAATGTTCACCGGATCGATGTAATCAGTAATCAATCGGGAGCCGATCATCCTGAGAGAAGTCCAGCCTTATTTAAAGATACGGCACTCGACGCCACTTACAATTGTGCAGGGTCCCAGCGCCTGATTTGTATAAACACCTCCAAAGTCCATACGATTTTGGGAAACACGCTCACCGTTTCTCAACATGATCTGACGTTCGTACTCGTTAATGATTCTGAGTATGGTGGTTCAGGCGGCTCTATCGCAGTTGCGTCAACACATCCCGAAGTTGTGGAGCTTGTACTTCATGAAATCGGGCACAGCTTTGGCCTCCTTGCTGATGAATATGGTGGTCCACCGCCGCCGTTTTGTAACAATGACCAGGAACCGTTTGCTGTTAATGCAACGAAGGCTACCGAACGTTCACTCATCAAATGGAACCACTGGATAGAGCCGGGCACACCGCTACCAACAACAACCTTCATGCAGGGTGTGCCGGGCTTGTATCAGGGAGCGGTTTATTGTGACGCTGGTTTGTACCGGCCCACCTTAGATTCCAAGATGCGCTTTTTAGGACGGCCGTTTGAGCAAATCAATACCGAGCAACTCATCAAGCGTATATATAGTTTCCTCTCACCAATAGACTCGATTGAGCCCACGGCGAGTGACCTAACAATCACGGAAGGGCAATCGCAGACGTTTAGAGTGTCACCGCTCATAACGCAGGGGAATACGATTGGCGTCGAGTGGTATTTAAATGGGCAGCTTGTATCAACTGGAACTCAACTTACAGTCAACTTGAGTAGTGGCGCTTATGTCATTGAGGCGTTGGTAAAAGACAACACTCAGATGGTGAGGAAAGACACTGAGAGTCTACTAACGGATGATCGTACGTGGAACTTGATGGTGAACGCTGTACCAACACCGACACCAACACCGACACCGACGCCGACGCCGACGCCGACGCCGACGCCGACTCCAACGCCTACTCCGACGCCAACTCCGACACCAACTCCGACACCAACTCCGACGCCAACACCGACGCCAACACCGACGCCAACACCGACGCCAACTCCGACTCCGGCGACCGCTCCCGTATTGCTTACTGAAGAGAACTCAAACAGGGCAGTCGCGTTGGATTCCGTAAACTTTTTCCGCGATCCCTTCCCGCTCTCCGCAGGTCATTACTTTAGTTTGGACGGGCGCACTCGGATCATACTGTTTGCGACAAACATCGAGTTCAAGCCCGATGAAGATGTTTCGATACTCTCTGCTGAAGCCGAAGACTCGCAACAGTCAATCTATCCATTGACGGTTGAATTTGCCGGCGCCGTTCCAAGTTTTAACGGGGTGACGCAGATAAATATTAAGTTGCCTGACAGCGTGGCGATTAGTGGAGAGGTATGGATCAGTATCAAATTACGTGGCGTGCAAAGTAACAAAGTCCTAATCAGCATTAGACCACCATAGCCACCACGTCTGTCCCTGACGGATAGCAGAGTTTCACGGACCTTGAACCGGGGAGCAATTTAGGTTTATAAGTTCTGCACTACAAAAGCTAAAGCTCCCGCTACCATTCAAGACAAGGAGGGTCTATCATGCGCCGCACCAAGAAGCTTCTTTTGGCTTTCCTAAGTTTCACGTTTCTTTATCTCGGATCCACCTCTGTTGCCCAGGCCGATCCTGTCGTAATCACCTTCACAAATCCCACTCAGACGTTGATTGGGGGATCTACAGCATTATTCAGCGGCAGCCTGACAAACGTTAGTAGTTCGTCGGTTACAATCGCGGGCTCATTGTTCACTCTCAACTTCGTTGGGGAGTTCGAGGGCACGCTGGTTGTGTTGTTTCCAGAGAGTGCTTTTACAAGTTTACTGAACCCTGCGACCGGCGGCCCACTCACCCTGGCTCCGGGCGAGAGTACGGGAGTGATTCCCATTTTGAGAGTCGAGCTCAGTCCTTTCTTTGCCGGACCGTCTCCGGTCATCGCTAGTGGACTATTGATTGTCGCTTCGGGGGACCCGTTCATTCCTGCGAACCAACTAGGAAGTGCGGGTTGGAGCATAACGGTTCTACCAAACCCAAATCCAATACCCGAACCCGCGACGGCCATACTGCTCGGCACGAGTCTATTAGGGATAGCTGCAAGGGCATATAAAAAGCGCCGGCACCGGAATTCCCAGAAGTAGCTGAAAGTTAAAAAACACAGTGACCGCATCCCGGAGCGATTGGTCGCTGTGTGCATGGACTCCAACGAGCCGCCCATCCACATCGGTTCACCGTTCCGTGACTCTTGTTCAGCAGAGCATCACGGAAATGTTTTCTTCATTTGCGCGAGCAGCCTTATAGATCAATTCACGCAGTGGCGCTACAATCGCACATTTCGCAGGAGAGCTGGCTAATGAAAACAAAATCAAGAGAAGCGCGGCTGTTGCCGATTCTATTAGTTGCACTAATCATCGCCTTTAGCGCTAACGCGTCTAAAGCTCAACCGAATGGTCGAGGGGTCGGCATATCGAATAGCTCAGTCAAAACATTGCCGTCTACCTCTAAACGCTATGCGATTGTGATCGGCGTTGACCAGTATGCTGACACGCAGATCACTACACTCGGCGGCGCGAGTAACGATGCGAAAGCACTTGCTAAGGCGTTGACTCAGTATGCCGGTTTTCCTGAAGAGCAGGTAACACTCTTAGCTTCTGATCAGCCTGCGGAACGACAACCAACACGCGGCAACATTCTGCGCCGGTTATCAAACCTCGCCGCGGTTATTCCCCGTGATGGTCTGCTGCTCCTATCTTTCGCCGGACACGGCATAGAACGCGGCGGCCAGGCTTTCCTGCTTCCTTCGGATTCACAAGTGAGCAATGACGTGGATTTGCTTGAGCAGACGGCGATTAACGTGTCGCAGATCAAAGATCGCATTAAGAAGATCGGCGTCCCGCAAGTACTGCTTATTATCGACGCTTGCAGAAACGATCCGGTTGGACGGGCGAACGCGGATAATCCTTTGACTGCTGCTTATACGCGCGGCTTCAACTTTGATATCCGCAACCGCGAAGTGCAGGCATTTGCGACTTTGTATGCGACCGAAGTGGGCCATCGCGCGTACGAATACAAGGAGAAGAAGCAAGGCTATTTCACGTGGATCTTAGTTGAGGCGTTGCGTGGCGCAGCCGCGAATAAAAAAGGAGAAGTGACGCTCGCTGGTTTAGTTTCTTATTTACAGGAGCGTGTGCCTAAGCGCGTGTTGCAAGACCTCGGAGCGGGCAAGGAGCAAAAACCATTTGCAGTTGTCGAAGGATATCGCGCTGATGAGCTGGTGCTCTCGGTGCACAATCCACAAGCAGTGAAGCAACCGACCGGCACTGATGTCAGTTCATCAGTAGTTAATACGGACAGTAGCAGTCGTGATACGGGAATCGAACTGAAGCCCCGCGATTCGCTAGAGGGTTCGACCTGGACCGGCAGTCGTCCCGAGACGGGCGAGTACACGATAAAGTTCCTGAAAGACGGCAAGCTCGAGTACATCATAAATGTACTTCAAAACGGCGTTAGCGCACCGAGAACGGTCAAAGGAACGTGGAAACAATCCGGCAACGATGTCCAGATCGTGATTGGCAATTCGTATTCAGTGTTGCAGGGAATGGTTGATGGAAACGTAATGAAGGGTGAGGCTACCAACCAGGAAGGCGTCTCCTGGAAGTGGACACTCCTTAAGCAACAATGATCAACGAAAACGGTAATTAGCGCGACGATTTGGATTTGCGTTCACCTATGGGTGTGAACCGCCCAGCTTTTTGCCACAACTGCTCGCCAGCGCACACTTCATCCTCGCTCATGCATTAATTTTGTTAAGTTTTTCTCATCGGTACAACGCTTGCTCTATGACTTATCTGAACTTTCTGCCATCTGGGCATTCGTCGAGTCCAGGGCAGTCTTCACATTCCACCTATTAGCGTGCGGCAATGGTGAAACCCTATCAACAACGTAGTGATCAGACACTTAATTTAAGCGGCGCTGAAACAAACGAGAACCCCCCTGCGGAACACGTCGCAGAAGCACCGCGATTATCTGAAGTACAACTCACTACCCACAATAACGGCGCGTCAACGCGCGCAGAAGGCTTTTGGCAACTGGCAGTCTCCCCATTCATCAGCGCCGCCGAAAGTACTCGAAAAAAACTTGCCGCTAGAGAAGCCCAGAAAATAGCCAAAAAACGAGAGAAAGATTTAGAGAGGGTGCGTTCGGGACTGCTCGCGTTCTCCCCGGACTGGAAATCTCCGGCTGAGTCGGTGCAGCCGGTAGGAACCCGAATCGCAGAAATGCCCCCTTCGGCACAGGCCGAACTGCAACAGGCACAAATCCGGCTGCGAAAAGCACAGGAGGAGATCAAACGAAGAGTCCAGGAAACTCAAGTTGAACACCAGGCGAGAATCAAAGCTGAACAAGAGCTGGAGCAAGCCAAAACAGCATTAGCCAGGGTTGAAGACGAGTACAGACTAAAAATCGAACAGGCTGGGGCAGATCAGCAGGCGAGAATCAAGGTAGAGAAAGATTTTCAAGTCGCGGAACTTGCCCGACTCAAAGCTGAAGAAGAGGCGAAAAGAATTCTCCGGGAAACTCAAGCTGAACAAGAGGCCAACCTTAAAGCGGTAGAAACACAACAACTTGCCGAACTTGCGCGTTTGAAACTGGAGAACGAACAACAGCTCAAAATCCAAGTCGAACAGCAACGCCAACAACTGGAACAGGCGCAGTTGAGAGCTGTAGAGGAAATCAGCAGAAAAGCCCAGGAAGTCGAAGTGGAGCAGCAGGCCAGGATCAAAGCCGAAGAAGAAAGACGGCAAGCAGACCTGGCTTTACTAAAAGCAAAACAAGATGCCGAAGAGAAGACGGAGGCAGTTGAATCAGAGCGCCAGGCGAGAATTAAGGTTGAACAAGAGAAGGAACAAGCAGAGCTTGTGCTCGCGAAAGCGTTAAAAGAGCTCGAAACAAAGGCGCAAGAAGTTGAGGCAGAGCAACAAGCCAGAATTAGAGCCCACAATGAAAGACAGCAAGTGGACTTCGCACTTCGCAGGGCAGAAGAGGAGGCCTCAAGGAAAGCACAAGAAGCCCAGGCAGAACACCAGGCGAGAATCAAGATAGAGAAGGAATTAGAATTAGCTGAACGCGCACGATTGGTAGCCGAAAAAAGGGGCAAAAGAAAAGCAGACGCGCTTCCCGAGGAACAGACGGCCAAACTTCTACTTCTACAGGAGGCAAGAAGTAAGGCAGACGAACAACGTCAAGAAGCACTCCTGGCATTAGAGAGGGCGGAACAGGAAGCCGAGAAAAAAACGCTGGAGGCTCAAGCGGAATACCAACGGAGACTACAGGCAGAGGAAGAACGGCAACAAGCTGAGCGAGCACTACTGAAAGCTCAAGAAGAAGCCAACAGAAGAGCGCAAGAAGCTGAGGCGGCACAACAAGCCAAAAGTAAATTCGAGCAGGAACTGCAACTCGCTGAGGGAGCACTACTGAAAGCTCAAGAAGAAGGCAGCAGAAGAGCGCAAGAAGCTGAGGCGGCACAACAAGCCAAAAGCAAATTTAAGCAGGAACTGCAACTCGCTGAGGGAGCACTACTGAAAGCTCAAGAAGAAGGCAGCAGAAGAGCGCAAGAAGCTGAGGCGGCACAACAAGCCAAAAGTAAATTCGAGCATGAACTGCAACTCGCTGACACCGCACGGTTGAAGGCTGAACAAGAAGCTAAGCGAAAGGCGCAGGAAATAGAAACAGAACGTGAGGCACGTCGCAGGGGAGAACTAGAACGTCAGCTTGCAGAAAAAGCCCGTGTGAAAGCTGAAGAAGAGGCGGAGAAAAGAATTAAACAAGCGGAGGCGGAACAAGCCAGGATCAAAGCTGAGCTTCACCGTCAACACGAGGAACAGGTGAGCTTCCAAACCCAGGCAGCTTCTTCCGATTCAATTAAATTCTGCCCGGTTTGCACTCGAGTGTTCACCGCGAATCAAGTCCACTGCTTGTACGACGCTGCTGTATTGCTTGATGGAGAACAGATTAAAGCGCTTGCAGCCTCAAAAACTCGTTTCACCTGGCCTGTAGTTACGATCGCAGTCCTAGCCTTCTTCGTAACAGGCATTGCGGGCATAGTGGCACTCAACTATTTCTCGGGCGCGCGGAGTGTTGCTCAACCAAACGCGACCGCGCTGGTTACGACTGCAAAGCCGGAAGATCCCATAGTGGGGGGCAGACTAAGCAGTAAAGGCGCGCTATTACCGAGTCCGGAATATCCGTCTCGCGCTAAGAGCGAAAGAGTATCAGGTAAGGTGACGGTTGGAGTTTCGGTCAATAAGTTGGGGACGGTCATATCGGCGAGCGCTTTGGATGGGCATCCTTTGCTGCAAGCATCTGCTGTCGCAGCAGCAAAAAAAGCGAAATTCCCTGAGCAGGCAAACCAGGGTACCGCAGCCTCCGGAACCATCACTTACAACTTCAAGTTATAAACACTCACCAGCCCATAACTAACTTTTCGTGGGAAAACCTTTTGAGCCTCTAACCGGTTGATTATGGCGTTAACGTATTTCTCGATACCTTCAATATAGCGACCTTGCTGATACATCTCTTTCGATCTGTCCCCTAATTCTTTGCATACCTCATCCGGCAAAGTCTTCTCCAGGCTTCGACTCACTTGCAACCGCCATTCACGGTCCTTGATTGCCAGTACGAGCAGTAATCCTCCACCGTGCGACGTATCCTTCGGACCTACGCCCCATTGCTTCGCGAGGGCGAGAGAATAATCGAATATCGGCTCACCGTTCGTGGTATCAACTGTGACAACCGCAAATTCGACGTTCGCATTCTCTCTCAACTTAACCAACATCGATTCAAGGCGTTCTTTCGAGTTCGAATCGAAGACGTTGGCGTAATCGTTGACGAAGCCAGTCGGGCGCGGGAGCAACGCGTTGATTTCAGCTTTCGCCTGTGGAGCTTGACTCTGAGCGGTGGGTGTAGAACGTGAACCGCACGAATAACTCACGCAACACAATGCGGCGAGCACAAAGAACAGGACAATCTTTTGCATTTGGTTTAAAGATTTAACTAACAACGAATCCGATTTCGCACTTTAACGAGCCGAAATGACTCTCTCCAGCTTCTTGAGAATCTCGACCTTTTCGACAGCAGATGTTTTGGCCAGTACAAGCCGCAGAGAGGCCAACTCCTTTCTCAATAGAGTCTGCTGCTGAACACTGTACTGATCAGGCTTCTTTTCATTCGCTGCCTTGATAACTTCATCCGTGAGCATCTCGTTAAGGTTCTTGAGGGCTTCGGACGCATGTGCTCCATTCGGATGCAAGCTCAGATACTTGATCGCGGGTGCGACGAGAAAGAAGTAGCAGACCTCGTCCCCTTCACAATCGGACGGTTGCGGATTTTCCGCCGCTGCCCAGGCAATGCGATCGGCGATTGGCAATGTGTGATATTTGGCCTCGAGATCCCAGAGCACTTCGCTGCGCAGGTTGTACCCTCCGCCAAACTCATTGGGAATAATCTCCGCAGCATGCGCCTTGTGCCATTTCTGATCCGGCGCGTTATCACCCCAATTGTCAGGAAACAGCGGCGCCCAGTTAGCGAGTGCGAGAAGCTTCAAAAGTTCAAACTCAGCACGCGTGTTCACATCTTTGGCTTCGTTAATTGCACTCGCCGCGAGGTTGTAAATTTCCTGCCGATCGGCGAAGTCGGTGTTCTCAGCTTTGAGTCGCGCTTCGATAATCTGGCGCAGAAGCTGTTGCCGCTGTCGAGGGTTGTAGTCAAGCAGCAGGCCGCCGAACAGCCAGCCGGTCTTGCCGTTTGGCAGGTTGACGCGATACCAGTGGTCGGTCTTGTCGCCAACGGTATCTTGATTTATCGAACGCGCGATAGCGTTCACGATCGTGCCGACTTTCAGCCGAGCGATCTCTTCAGCCGTGATCTGTGGCGCTCTGCGTGCGCGCATAGCCGAGACGGTAGTGATCTTCGGTTGAACTACTTCCAACTTGACCTCGTCTTGTTGGGCCAACAGAGACGATATTGACCCAAGGGCGAGCACGGTGAGAACGCAGATTACGGATTGGTATTTCATTGCTTTTGTCTCAATCGTTTACAACTCCGAAGCCGTGTCTTGAACCTGAATCACGCCAAGCACCTTCGCTGCCGTCAGGATGGATAACACGTTCAGATTATCAAACAGATCCAGAGGCTTACGATTGCAAACGTCGTTTGCCGAAGCCAGCAACACGGCACGGATATCGTCCTTATTGTTGTCGATTACTGGTTTGAGAGGACTATTCGGTTGCGAGTACGCGTACAGGAGACAGCGAGCAAAGATTCCTTCTCCGCACTTGTAATCGGGTAAATCTCCCATACCACCATAGTACGGCTGAAGCACTTTACTATTTTGATCGATCATCCTCGTCACAACGCCTTTCAAGATCGAGAGGGCGGTATCTGCGGCCGTTGGATCGTGGAACATTTGCAGCACTTCAACTAACGCAGCGATGATCAACCCTTGGTCCCCGCCCCAACATGAATCAGGATGTTTATTAAAATATTTTACCGGAGGATACTCGCCGTCTATTTCGGCGTATGAGGTGACACGTTCGCGAACCAGTGCTGCGGGAGGGACAGAGGTGTCACCAAACAAGAGTAGTAACGAGTCATCACCCAGCGCTTTTGAAAACCAGGCTCTCAGGAAACCATACTCGTCGAGAATCGGTTGTCGCGTGGTTTGATCCTTGCCCACGTTGTAGAGGCGGAGCGCCAGCAGAAAATAGAGGGCATTCACGACCGTGTTCTGATATGGACCAAGGACTTGTGAGTTCGGATCGCACGGGTTCGATGGACTGCATTCATTCAACCGAGTCTCATGAAAAATGTCGTACTGCCAAACACCTTGTAGCCCACTTCCAACGCCGTTATTAAAGCGGGGTGTTGCCCAATTGCCCTTCTGGTTCCAGTAGTTGTTGTCGGGGTTACCATTGTCGCGATTTGTCCAAACGTTTGGTGCGCCTTTATAGCTCCAGCTCGCACCAGGTTTTCCGACGTTCATGGTCCGCCAGCAATCCTGCGCAATCGTTTGGAACTTCTGCTGGTAATCACTGTAGAAGAAGAAACTGTAAGCAGGATCGTACGCTTTAGCACTGGCAATTCCCCACCAACCATAATCATCGTACCAACAATCGGTGCGATGGATGGAATTTGGATCGGTCAGCGCTTTGTATCTTGTATAGACGATGCCGGGCAGAGCGATGTCCTTGATACGCCACCAACGCAAATAGTCAGTCATCGAGTCGAATGCATTCCCGAGCTTCCAGTAATCGGAGCACTTCGGATCGCCAAAGCATATCACCATGTTTTTGTAGGCTGTTGAAGCGGCTATACTGTAGTTGCAACTCATGAATGTTCTCCGATCTTAGGATGGCGTATGGTACCAAACTTGTAAACTACCTTGACTGCCTGCGACTTTGTACATAAATTCAACTCGCAACATAAAACCTTTTCCAATGGCCAAGGAGGCCGGATCATGTACACAAGATGGTTAATGTCACTTCTGCTGCTTGCCGTGTTTAGCGTTGTCGCACTGGCCCAACAACCAACTCCACCCAAAACACACTTGAAGGTCGGTGATACGGCTCCTGAGTTCACACTCCGTGCCACTGACGGAAAGACATACAAGCTTAGCGATTTCAAAGGCAAGAAAAATGTTGTGCTGGCGATTTATGTGCTGGCCTTCACCGGTGGTTGAACGAAGGAACTGAAGGCGTATCAGGCTGATATCGCCAAACTCGAAACAACCGACACTCAGGTTTTCGGCATGAGCGTAGACAGTGTTCCCGCCAACCGAGAATTTGCAAAACAGATTGGCATTACGTTTCCGCTCCTCAGCGACTTCAAACGCACTGTAGTCAAAGATTATGGTGTCTTCAACGAGGAGCAAGGTTTTGGAAATCGTGCCACTTTCGTGATCGATAAAGAAGGCATCATTCGGCACATCGACGAAGGTAACGTCGCAATCGATCCAAGCACCGTTGTCGAAGCGTGTAACGTGCTCACACGTAAGAAGACGTCGCCATGAAATTCACAAGATAAACACTTTTAGAAACAATCGACCGGAGAACAAGATGAATGCGCGTCGCGGACTGGTCGACAAAATCTTTCACAAGCTCGCTAAGATCTTCAATGGCCTGCATTGGGCAATGGGCATAACGACGTTGCCGGCCAACGCGACCGCACGCGAGGAGCGCTCCTTTGTTTTGATGTGGTTAGGCATTATTACCTTTATGATCGTGTTCTTTGCAGTCTTTATTTATTTTCTGGGAAGGATCTGAGCGCCGAAGTAATCGTCCACAAGGATCAGCTGAGTTCACCGTCGTTTGCGATGGACAAATCCGGCCAGTGCACCGCCAGGCTCTGGCCAATTTCGAGGTTGGACCAGCGCTCGCTCAATTGGTCCAGGTGCATGCATATTTCACTCACCTTGCTCTCGTCAAGTGCGCCCGATTCGTTAGCGACGGGTCGAACTTGCTTTGCTTGTTGAGTCGTAGACGATGCCGGCGTTCTCGGTTCGCTCGATTGAGATCGAGCTCTCCATTCGTACAAGCAAATATATGTGGCTCGCTCCGACCGCGCCGATTCTTCCTGCCCTTCCTTCAACAGTTTTTTGCCACGCGCTTTCACGCGCTTTCTGATACGCGCTATCTCTAGCGTTTTTTCATTCGCCTTGAAAGTAGGATGAAAAGTGCCGGCATCTCCGCCGGTCGCCAACTGTCCAAAAATTCCACGCCTTAGGCCGAGCTGGGCCTCGACAACTAAGTGCAGAAGATCGTGCGGCATTATAGGGTCGTAGCCGGGAGCGGGGTTCATTTCGAGATCGGGAAAGAGTTCTCGCTTCGCTTCAACCGCGTACCTTCGCTGACCTATGCGCCGAAATATCACTAGCATATGAGACTCCATGTTTCAGAGGTCGAACCTTACTCTTCGGTTTCACTGTGAGGACTGTCAACTGGTTTCGACTCCGGAGAACCTCTCTGTCGCAGAAAGATCGAAAGGACGACCATCGCACCCACCGCCAAAAACTCGCTTTGCCAGTTCTGAAACGACTCAAACCAAAACCGCGAAGTTCCCATGTACTGGATCGTCGAGACTTCTTCACGCCTGCCGTGTTCCTGTTGGTTTTGGTTGTATTCCCTCGCACCGCCGACCGCGTGCAACACAAACGAAAGAATGAACAGCAGAAGAAAGGCAATTGACAGAGAGTATTCGTACAACGTGAGAATTGGTCCACCTTTGCGAACAGGCCACGGCGCATTTTTCTTCTTGCGCGACTTGCGCGGATCTCTGTTAACCGGCTCTTCCTGGTCCAGTTTCTTCGATTCAGCAGAACCTTTTTGGAACAAAAATGCAGTTAAAACTACAAAGGCGAACATCTGGAGAAACTCGCTCTCCCAGTTTTCCATCGTAGCCTCTAGAAAGTGAGAAGTTGCCAGATACCCAGAGAGGTCCACGGTGGGTTGACCATGGAGTTGCTGTTCGTCGTTATACTCATACATGCCGACCACAGCTTGCGCGACCAGAAATAGAAGGAACAAGAGACCAAGAACTATCGAGAGTCCGTTTTCTCGCAGTATTTTCCTCATCGATTGTCTCGAAACCCCCTTGGGTGCTCGCAATGTATACAGCTACACATGGACCATGAGGAGGGGTGCAAAGACAATGCCACACGCGTTTTAGGGTTGGATGCGCTTCAATTCTGACTCGGCAGCGATGTAACCGAAACTCGCCCATTGATCCCCTGCGATGATTTGGCGAAAGACTTTTTCGGCTTCCGCACGTTGGCCGTTGTAAAGAAACCAATTCCCCAGGCCGTAACCGATCGTGGCGTTGCTCAAACTCTCTGCACCCTGGCTGGTTTCGTTCCAAACATCTGCGGGTTTGAGCTTACCTTTGTAAACGCTGATCATCTTGTAGTAATCCGCATTCTCGATTACGTCGAGATTATCTTTGATCGGCAACAACGTTCTGCTTGCTTCTTTTTCACGTCCTAAACGGCGTAGCGTCATGTAAAGCCAATGCGTCGTGGCTACGAGCATATCCGCATTTTTCGAAACCTTTTCGGCTTCTCGATAGGCGTTGAGCGCGCGCTCAAAATCGCCTTTCAGATAATGGGCTAGTCCCAGGTGATACCAAATATTCGATTGCAGTGTGCTGGTCGGAATGTTACGTGCGTTAGGTAAACCGTCCGGTTCGATCTCATCAGGTTTGCCCTCAACAAGTTTTGCTGCTTTTTCGAAATCTGCAATTGCCGCGTCGAAACAACGCAGAGTGATAAAACGATGCCCGCGGTGTCGATAGAGCCGGGCGTCAGAGGGAAACTGCTCGATGCCTTTTGTATAAATCCTGATCGCGTCTTTGTAACGTCCGAGGTACGCGGTGCGTCTGCCTAGCCAGATGATGCGCTCAACGGACTGCGGCTCTCTGGCGAAGAGTTCTCGTGCCTCGTTGAGTTTTGTCTCAAACTCACGCTGCGTTTCCGGCGATAGCCGTGGCGCAATTTCGCTCGCGGTTTGAAGACAATTCGTTTGGCCAGACGCCATCGAACTCAAAAGACAAAGCGCGATGGCAAAAAGTATTTTCATTTGTAACACCTGAATTAATTCGAGGCTGATGTTTTCGTTGCACTGTAGTACTTCTGAAGCGCGTCTTTGAACAACGGGATCGTCGCTGGTATGTCCAGCGTGTCCCCAATCTTTTTACCAGCCAGAACCTCTCTGCCTTTCATGCCATACAACGGCGTATTGATCTTATTGTCGGGATTCAATAAGAAGCTCTTCCAGAAGCTCTTGCCAAACGCTTTCCCGGTTAATCTGCCGTTGTAGTAGGCGTAGGCAATAATCTGCGCGCCTTCCATTTCCTTTCGTTGCTCATCGCTGATAACGCCAACTGGTCCTTCGATCGCTTTCTTCTCATTCTTCAACTTCACTCCACCCTTCTCAAACCAACTGACGGCATCTTTCGTCATAAACAGCAGCACGATCGCGTTCGTTTCAGTCTGCGCAAATGGATTACCGTATCCGCCACCGGAAAATTGATAGAACGCAGGCACGGTCCAACCATTTTCGAGCCGCGCGCTTATCACTCCATAACCCTGCGTGACCGAAGAAAACATCGCCGTTTGTTTGGTCACCTTCGGGAACACTCCGATAGCCTGCGCTCGCTCGGTTAGCTCTTTCGGCAGATCGCTCTCCGGTAAAACACCCAGCAGGTTGATTATGCGCGCAGCATCTTCCGAACGCTGTTGTGCATCTTCGAATTTGTTAGACTTCTGCGCCTTTACAACAGAGGTCGCTATAAGAAATCCCGCAATAATAATCGAGAAGATAGGGTAAGTTCTGAGTCGCATTTTCACCTCCTGATAACACGGAAATTACGTCCCAGGGTTCGAATAATGAGTGAGGATCGAGCTATTTCTTCGTTTGCTGCTATTCAGTTACGCAGCAAATCTCGATGCGAGCTGGAGGCGCTCGGCAATCGCTTGCTTCGGCTGTGCGCCGATCAGACGATCGATCAGTTTGCCGTTTTTGAAAATAAGCATGGTGGGTATGCTCGAGATTTGAAACCGCGACGCTGTTTGCGGGTTCTCATCAACGTTCAGTTTCGCTATTCGATAACGCCCGCGTGACTCCGCGGCAAGCTGATCCAAAACCGGCGCGATCATCCGGCAGGGTCCGCACCACGGCGCCCAACAATCAACCAGAACCGGCTGTCCTCTCGTTTGCAATGCCTCGCGTTCAAAAGTCTGGTCCGTAATAACTACCGGCTTCGAATCCTGATCACTCGCCAACTTTTCTCCACACCGGCCGCATCTCGCTTCACTAGTGGCCAGTCTGCTTTCTTCAACCCGGTTCTTCGCTCCACAGTTGCTGCAAACAATTACTTGCATAAGACGCCCTTTCAATGCTGTTTGTCAGTTTGTCCGGCGTGAAGCATAACCCACCAACGTCAAATTTCTGTCCTTCAAAAGTGAAGAGTTTTCCCAGTCGCAACGTTCAGACATAAGTTCTGACAAACTCCAAAATTTTGCAAGTACCAAAGTTGCATGAAATCAACGGGAATCACGCGCTGAGGCGTCGCGTTTTTACAAATGGCAGAGTGACTTGGTAAAAAGAATCGTATGTTTCGGGTAATAGTGACACCGATTTTGCTTTTGACGATCAGTGGGGTTGTGTTAGGTCAGCAAACCACCACTTCACCGCATACTTGCGGTGAGGTTCAAGTCGGATACGGTACTCCGCAGAAATCACCGATGATTTATGGGCAGCCTTATACCGTTCCGAAGTTTCGGTTGCGAATCACTGACAAACGAACGGGAGTACCAATCGTCGAGCGCGAGGTAATTGTCCGATATGTGTGGCGTTGGTTCGAGTACCCGTATCCAGAGCACCCGCGCGGTGTGTGGTCTGATGCGTATCAATCGATCAGCTGCACGACTGATAAGAACGGAGATCTCGAACTGCCGGAATTCAAGGTAGTGCCGAGTGGATGGTACACGGGCCCGCGGTTAAAGGGACGCAAACCTGAGTTCAGACACTTAGATGTGAGTGTCCATTTGGAAAAGCATATTACGCACGTCCGAATTACTAAGGATGAGCTTGAGTTACATAAGAATAAGAAGGCGGACGTGATTCAGCTACAAGTTCCTCTCAACTCCCCTTTGTAGAGTGCTGCAATTAACAACGCCGCGCAGGGTTTCCAACCTGATCATCTACTTCGTCCTGTGTTTCTTTTTTTGAACTTGCGGCAGAAGTATTTCTCTTGCGGGAAAAATTTGTCGGCCGGGATATCACTCTTTTTGAAGCCTTGCAGCTTGGGATCTTTGTCTGAGATTAACCAGGCATTAAGCTCGTGAGTGCAAGTAACCAAAACGGGATGGGAAGCGGATTCGCTAAACAGGCAAATATCTTCAGGCAACGGCGGGTTTTCGTTGTGCTGCCACTTATCCAGTGAGGGCTGAGTGCGAAGAATGAGTTCCTTGACTTCCTCATCGAAGGTAAGCACAAAAACGAAACCGGGGTGGCCAATAAGTTCTGTGCCCGGCCATTCAGCGACTTGGAATCCGGTTAAGATATAAGTTCCAAAATGCGACTGGAAAAACTCCCCGGCTTTCGGATCATGGTAGCGCCACTTATTTCCGACCTGGTCAAGGCGCATAGTAACAAGCATGTAATCCACGGCGTGATGCTGCAAGCACCAGTTCATAATCTCAGCCAGAGATGCCACACGAGCATCGGCTTCCCAACAAGTAAGCTCCATCATCGACTACTCGATTCCCGAAAAGTCAGTTTACAGGATTTACATGATCACGATTAACATGTAAATATACTTCATCCCTCCCGTACAGAAGCTTCTACCCCATTTGCCCTTATCCCTCAAACACCCCTGGCGATGATCTGTCCCCGGCAAAGAGGAGTAAAAAAACATGAGGCGAACGTGTGGGTTGATTTTTATTCTCCTGGTAGTACTGACACTTAACTTCTTTCCGTCGAAATTTGAGCCGGCGCACGCCCAGGCGAATGGCCCAACGATGCTCGTTCCCAATCTGGCAGTCAGAGCAGTCACAACTGATCTGATCACGCCGATCACAATGGCCTTTATTGGACCAAACGATTTCCTGGTGTTGGAGAAAAACACCGGGCAAGTAAAACGTGTAGTGAATGGCGCCGTTCAAAGCACAGTGCTGGACCTCGCCGTAAACAATGCTTCAGAGAGAGGACTCCTGGGGATCGCACTTCATCCACGTTTCCCCGCCAATCCCGGTGTGTATCTTTTCTGGAGCTGTCGAGCGACTCCGCCAACTACAAATCCGTTCTTTCCAGTGGAAACACAATGTTCGGTTACTCCTCAGCTCGGTGCCGATACCGACGACATTCTCGCGGTACCGCTATTAGGCAATCGAGTGGACAGGTTTGTTTGGAACGGCTCAACACTGACATTCGATCAAAACCTGATCCAACTGCTCTCCTTTCAAAATGACGGCGCTCCAGTACCGCCGGGGCAAGGAGACGAGGCCCAGCCTCCGCGCGGCAATCACGATGGTGGTGTGCTCGCGTTTGGACTCGATGGCAAGCTTTACGTCATGTTTGGTGATGCCGGACGCCGGGGGCAGCTTCAAAATCTGCCGTCTGGTCCAACACTGACTGGCCTCGGACCTACGGTACCTGACGATCAATTCGGTGGACCACAACCTGACGATGCACACTTCACCGGCGTGATCCTGCGGCTCAATGATGATGGGACCACCCCAACCGATAATCCTTTCTTTAGCGCGGGTGCTGCAATCGGCGGTGAGGTTGGCGAAAACATAAAGAAAATTTTTGCCTACGGTGTTCGCAATAGCTTCGGAATGGCCGTTGATCCTCTTTCCGGCAATGTCTGGGACCAGGAGAACGGTGAAGATGCTTTCGATGAGCTTAACCTGATCGAGCCGGGAATGAATTCCGGTTGGATTCAGATCATCGGACCTGCGGAACGCGTCCCTGAGTATAAGCTCATCGAGACGACCTCGCTGCACCATGAAGATTTTCCAAACTTGCAGCAGTTCCGCTGGGGTCCGGAAAGAATCGCCGACACACCGCAGGAAGCGTTATCGCGTTTGTTTGTACTTCCCGGTTCTCGGTACAGCGATCCGGAGTTTAGTTGGAAACATGTGCTCGCGCCGGCCGCAATAGGTTTCTTGAATAGCCGTGCGTTAGGCCCGCAGTACTTTGGCGACTTGTTTGTTGGCTTCTCGGTACCGGAGCCGTTGGGTGGTCCTCTGTTCCACTTTAATCTGACTGGGAACAGACGGAAGATTGGAGTCGATGATCCACGTCTCGAGGATCGAGTAGCGGATAACTTAACTTTCCACGAGATGACCGAAAGTGAAAGCTTATTGATCGGTAGAGACTTCGGAGTCATCACCGATATAAGGACCGGACCCAATGGCAATCTCTTCGTGATCTCGCTGGACCAGGGCACTGTCTACGAGATATTTCGCCGTAAGTAGAGAAGCGATTAGGATGATGAACTGAAATACGGGAGGGAGAGTTATGACTACTAATCAGGCTGCGATGGCCAACGTTGAAAGAAATAATGAGCAGGCAATCCGTGAACTAGTCGATCGGTGGCTCGCAGCCAGCAAGGCAGGGGATACCAAGACGTTACTCAGTCTCCTGGCTGACGATGTGCTGTTCTTAACTCCCGGTCGAGAGCCGTTTGGCAAAGAGGAATTTGCCGGGAATGACGAGTCGATGAAAAGCATGACCATGGATGCAGACATCGACATAAAAGAAATCAAAGTCATTGGAGACTGGGCCTGGATGCGGAGTTTTCTTAAAGTGACTTTCACGGCCGATGATGGAAATGCCACGAGGCTTTCAGGTCACATTCTCACTATTCTGCGCAACAATCCGGACGGCAGATGGGTCATTGCACGCGATGCGAATTTTGTGAAGCCCGAGACCGGGAGTTAACGCGCGCAGTTTAGACAGGATTACATGATTATCAAGATTTGCAGGATTCATCGCGGTTAATTCTGCAAATCTTGTAGATCCTGTCTACTACTGGAATGGCCAGAAGACAGGGACGAACCAGATAACGATCACAAATACGGCAACCGTTAGGATCGACCCCACTTTCAGGAAGTCGAAAAAGCGATATTGTCCCGGCGTGTAGACCAACACACACGCAGGCTCAAGCGGCGTCAGAAAGGAGCACGACGCTGCATAGGTGACCATCACTGCAAACGTTCTCGGGTTTAGTCCCAATGCGAGCGCAGTCTTCACCGATATCGGCAGCATGACGAGAGCGGCGGCCTGGTTCGACATCGGCTGCGTCAGAGCAACCGTTAATAAAAAGAATCCCGCCAGCACTGCCATCGGACCATAATGGCCCGTGCCCCGCACAATGAAATCCGCCAGGTACTGGTCCGCACCTGTCTTTTCCATTGCCACACCAAAACTGATCATGCAGGCAATTAGAATGAGCAGTCGCCAATCAATAATTTCATAGACTTCGGCCATGCGCAGAGACCGCGACGCAAGGAGAATCATCACGCCGATCAGCACAGCGATCGGCAAAGGAACAAGGTGAGTCAGCGAGAAGAAAAGAAATACGGCAAAAGCCAGCAACGCCCATTTCCTTTTATGGGGTCGCCTCTGTTTTTTAGAAATCTCTTCCAAAAGCAAGATCTGACCGTCCGCAGCGAGAGCCTCAACCTGTTCCCGAGTTCCTTGTATTAAGAGGACATCGCCAAACCGCAATCTCACCCGGCTGATCTTTGAAAGCAAGTCCACTCCATGCCGGTTGATGGCTAGCACGATGACGCGGTGCCGTTGTCGAATATCGAGCCGTTTTAATGTTCTGCCTATGAAGTCTGAACCACGCGGCACCATCGCCTCGAAGAGTTGGGTGCCTTTACCCTCCAGCAGAGTATCGTTCAACGTAAAGTCAGACTTTATCTCAATGCCGGCTTCGCTCTTCACTCTGATGATATCCTCGGCACGCCCCTGGACCAGCAATAGATCGTCAGCCCTTATCTTCTCCTCCGGGTTGGGCGCGACGCGATACTGCTCCTGACCTCGCAGAATTCCCAGAACAGTCAAATCGAGCTCGTCGCCTATGCGAGCCTCCGCTAGTGATTTGCCAATCAGCGGCGATTTGTCCAGCACGATGACTTCTGTCATGTATTGCCTGACGTGATATTGCTCGGTGAGAGAGTCAGATGACTTTCGAGTTGGCAGCAGGCGTAAACCTACGAGCAACATATAGAGCATTCCCACGCAAACAATAAGCACGCCAACCCTGGTCAGCTCGAACATCGTAAACGGCTCGATACCATACCGCGGCAGAGCACCACTTACCGCAAGGTTGGTCGATGTTCCTATCAGAGTGCACGTACCGCCGAGGATTGCACCGAACGCGAGCGGCATCAGTAGTTTTGAGGGACTTATATTCCTGCGTGCAGCGATCCCTAAGACGACCGGGAGAAACATCGCGGTCGTAGTGGTGTTCTTCATTACTGCGGCGCATAGTGCGGCGGCGAACATGATCAGCGCGACCATGCGAAACTCACTCTCACCCGCCGTTCGATGCAAGCGGCGTCCGACTTCATCGATTACGCCAGTCTTTGCGAGCCCTCCGGTCAGGAGGAAGAGTCCTGCGATTGTTATAACGATGTCATTACCAAATCCGGCGAAAGCTTCGCTCGCGGTTAATGTATTAGTGAGAACTAAGGCCATCACCAGCAGAATAGAAACTACTTCAATCGGTATCCGCTCGAGGCCAAACAGAACAAGAGCGACGACTAAAAGCGCGAGAACGATGGCAATCTGGGTTGTCATTCCGGTGAGTCTATCCACAGATTCCACAGATTGATTTGCAGAATCTGTGGAATCTGTGGAATCTGTGGATGATGTAGCTCAACGTAGAAACGTTTTATCGACCCGGGTTCATATAGTATGGACAACATTACAGAGACGCTTGCAGTGCCGATCTTCACCTAATTAATCATTGCTATGCGACAGCAATCGAAGCTAAATCTCCTCGCAATCATCATGTTCGTACTTGCAGCCGCGCCGGCGTTTGCCGCTGAAGTGCACGTTCGTGATCGCACTACTGGTCAGAACACGCTGCTCGACATCAACTCGACCCCTCGCGGCAAGCTTCCGATTCTCTTCGTCCATGGTCACAACCTGGAGATTGGATCTACCGAGTCCAATGATCCGAATTTCCAGAAAAACTGGCAAAGGTCAGTGAACAATCTATCATCGTTTGCTGATGCCTTGAGTCTGCCACAAAACGAGTGGCTCGATGTCGAGGAATACTACATTCGTTTTCTCAACCAGGGACGTTCGATCACCGAAGATGCCCGCGAGATTAGTGAAGCAGTTGAAGCTATTTTGCAACGCCACGATCCAGCCTATAATTTCCCGAACAATCCGACAACCGACGTTCAGATCGTCATTATCGCCTACAGCAAAGGGACTATCAGCACGAGGCTGTACCTGAAAGACCTGGAAACAGCGCGGCCCGGCTTTCATCCTGTCTCAGAGTTCATCGCGATCTCGCCACCGAATCATGGGATTAGTTTTGCTTTTGGTAGCAATTGCGCCTCCCGGCAATTGATGAATGGCCACACGCCTCTGTGTACTGGATTTCTAACTACTGTCGACTGCTCTCCTTTTGCAGGTGGCTTTGCCGACTTCATTGAGAACCTGAACGGTCACGATATCGAAGATTCCGAAGCATTGGATCCCGGCGAGAACTACCCGAGCGAAGCACCAGGTAGCCGCGCTGACACAGACCAAAGTGGTGCGCGCAATCCGCCGTCGAGCGGAGCGCTTTACGTCGCCATCTTTGCCGACGCTAATCGCGACCTCGTCGGCGGTGACACGCCCTCAAATGATTGTGAGGGGCGTCAACTCGCATTGAACTTGAGTTCTAATGCCGTCAACATTCCTGTCGCCAGTATTCCAGGTGGAACGGATGCGAGTCTTGTACATGAAAACACTGTGCACACTCCGGAAGTGATGTGCCTCGCGCTTTCCGCCGCCGCGCACCATCGTTCGCCCAAAGGTCTCACCTGCTCACAGATTAATGGCGTTCCAGTAATCCCGCGCGCTGCTGCAATGTTGACGCTCGATTTTTCCGGAAGTATGAGTGCGAGTGCTTGTCCGACCTGTGGAACATCGACACGAGCTGATGTTTTGAAGCAGGCTGTTGAACTATTCATTCAGCTTTGGTCAGCGATGGGCGCTTCGAGTGATCGGCTTGGCGTAAGTTACTTCAACACAAACGTCACTCAGTTTAATCTCGCCGGTGAAACACTTCCTCTCCTTAGCTCTGCTTCCACTCAATTGATTACCGACGTTAACGGGCGAACACCAACGGGATCGACCGCGATGGGAGGTGGGTTACAGCGGTCAATCGAGGCGCTAAATGCAGTTGATAACGTGCCGCTCCGGCGTGTGATCCTGTTTACGGACGGCATGCAAAACGTAAATCCCATGGTGCGGACTGTGGGCAATCAACTGATGATTGAGAACGAGCCAGCCAGGCCCAATTCGAACGTCACTCCAACAACGCCGCCAATCGTTCTTGGTCCATCACTCGGAATAGCGGTGGACACGATCGGCGTCGGCGCCGGGCAGTCGTTCGTTGCTTTATTGAACGACATCGCGAGCGCGACCGGCGGTCACGCGTTGCAAACTACGGCGATTGACAATGATTTACGCCAGTTCTTTATTGAGCAATTGATCAACGCCTTGCACGGTTTCAGTCCGCAGTTGGTGTCTTATCGTCACGGCAGCTTGGCTCGCAACGGGAAGACGGAGTCATTCACTATTGAAAGAGGCGCGCGCAAGGTCGTGCTCAAAGTGAGTTGGAAGCCCGGAGACTCGCTCAATTTCTCGGTCGCGAAGGATGGTGTCGATGTGACCTCTGCTGGTCGAGTTATCACGGGAGATTTCTACAAGATCTTCGTTATCGATACGACTGCTAAAAACCGAATCAAAGACTCCGGCGGGACGTGGCAAGTGCGGATCAAAGGAAGAACCGGCACAGCGTATGAAGCGGCAGCGATTGTCGATAACGGCCAGTTGAAATATGAAGCCGTCTTCGGTGCCGGGCGAGTGACAGCCGGCGGCCCGCTCGATCTGACCGTTCGGCTGCGGCATGCAGGCACAACGATCCACAAGAGCGCGCGGGTAACCGTCACCTTGCTGAGGCCGGCGAAGTCAGCCGAGTCAATCATCGCCACTATGCCTACTAGAAACCTGCGCGACTTTGAACCCGGCACGACGGTTATAGATCGCAAGCACCTCGCAATCGCCCAAGACTCAAAGACGTGGGCCGCCCTCAAGCCAATACGCCAAACGTTGGTTCTGCGCGGGAATGATAAAGGTGAGTTTCGCACCCGCCTTCAGCCAACGATCCCCGGTATCTACACCGCTATAATCACCATCAACGCTGAAAACGCTAAGTTTGGAAAGTTCAGCCGCACTATCACTGCGACGACCGTGGTCCGATCCCGTTAGGCCACAAGGAGGCACCAAAAAGACAAACGTTTGGTTCAAAGACCTTTGTAGCTTTTGTGCCTTTTGTGGACCACTTCGATTTATCAGAATAACGATTTGTCATCTGTATGTCGGAGGGGAGTGAGTTACATACCTTGTCCTCACTAGGCATCGCAGTGTTTGAGCTTGATTACAAGGCCTCGAAGAAGACTGATAACCATGGCAATCGCTTTAGCTATCGAGCTAGAGTCAGGAACTCTCGGGGCGAGCAATCAGGGCGGTGGGCATGGGATGTTTATTTAATTAGAGCTCTTTAACTTGAAATCCGCTTCTGATCACAGGACCTGCGCTTTTGGCTAAACCCGAATGCAAAAATCTATCCATGAAAGCTCAACCTATGTCATAGTTAGTGACCTCGACGCAATGTCCGATTAGATACTCGGACCATTAATTCCCTACCCAAGTTTTCTTCAGAGCTTCCGAAACGAGACCCAGCCCAAACCTAATTTCCCCAAGGAGAAACTAATGAAAGTTACAGTGCTTTGCTCCCTCTTGAGCTTATCTCTTGCCTTCTCGGCGCCGACTGCCGTCGCCGCTTCAACTCCCGTTCTACCAACGGAGACCAAACTACTAGCGAATGACGCCGAGTTCGGCGATGTATTCGGTAATGAAGTCGCTATTCAGGGCAACATTGCTGTTATCGGTGCGGAGGGCGACTCGCCTTTAGGCTTCGGCACCGGTGCGGCGTACGTGTTCGAAAAGACCAGCTCCGGTTGGCAACAACAACAGAAACTGACCGCCAGCGACAGCGCTTCTCACAAGTTCTTCGGCGCCTCGGTAGCTATCGACGGTGATCGCATCGTGATTGGTGCTTACGGCGACCAAAATGCTGGTAACTTTTCCGGCGCCGCCTACGTGTTTGTACGTTCCGGATCGACCTGGGTCGAGGAGCAGAAGCTCACCGGAAGTGAGAGCTCCTTTGTCGATAGTTTTGGCCGCTCTGTGGCTATCGAAGGCGACACGGTCGTCTGCGGTGCATTTGGCAACTCCGATCCCGGTCAAAGCGAAGTAGGATCCGTCTATGTTTTTCGTCGCACTGAGACTGGTTGGATTGAGCAACAAGAATTGACGGCGAGCGATGCTGCTACAGGGTGGCGTTTCGGCTTATCCGTTGACATCAGCAACGGTACGATCGTAACTGGAGCGGATGGAAACTCCGCGTTGGGCTTCTTCTCCGGGGCAATCTACATTTTTAGTTTTGACGGATCGAATTGGACCGAACAACAAAAACTGCATGCTCAGGACGCGGCAGAGAGCGCATCGTTCGGTTTCCACGTTGCGATCAGTGGCGACACGATTGTGGCCGGCGCTCCTCAGGACACTGTTGGCACACTCATGAGGGGCGCCGCTTACATTTTTAGTCGCAAAACTAACGGTTGGTCACAAGACAGGAAGCTGGTGGGGAAAGATACGAATGCTTTTGACGGATTCGGTCTACGAGTGGCTGTCAACGAAGAGACGATCCTCGTTGGAAGTCCTAACGACTCTGAACTAGCATTCCGTGGCGGCTCGGCTTACGTGTACAAGCTGAATGGGCAGTCGGGCTGGTCGTTACGCGAAAAGCTATACCCTTCTGACCCGGCGAAAGACGACACATTCGGCCTTGCAGTAGCTGCAAGCGGAAACACCGTTCTGGTTGGAGCGCCTGCCAAGTCTGACATTGCGTTTATGGGGGGCGCAGCTTACCTATACGAGTTCTGAGTTAACTAACGAGCCACAAGAAGCACAAAGCACAAAATGAGTTCTTTACACTTTGTGCTTTTGTGCTTTTTGTGCTTTTTTGTGGCTCAACATGGAAGTACTCGATGATAAATACCAGATCGAGCAGCTCCTCGGACAAGGAGGGATGGGCGCTGTCTATCGCGCAACACACCTTGGGACCAAGCGGACCGTAGCGGTCAAGGTCATTCATCCGCAACTCTCCACTCACGATGAGTTTGTCGCGCGCTTTCGACGTGAAGCCGAAGCAGCCGGACGGCTGCGTCATCCGAACGTTGTTGACGTCACCGACTTCGGATTCGCAGAGACTGCCGGGGGTCCAGTGGCCTACCTGGTGATGGAGTATCTCGATGGCTGCACGTTGGCTGAAATCATCGCGGAGGAAGGCGCGCTGCCGGTTCAGTGGGTGGTTGATATTCTGGAGCAAGTGTGTTCGGCAGTTGAAGAAGCACACCGCGCAGGCATCATCCATCGCGATCTGAAACCCGATAATATCTGGCTCGAGCCAAATGGTCGCGGTGGTTATACGGTTAAGGTCCTGGATTTCGGTATCGTTAAGCTTGGCGACTCCGATCCTCGTCCAACAACCACTCGGGCAATTCCTGCGTTGAACTCATCAGCTACTGAAGCCGGCACGCTTTTACGTTCAAGCACTGAAGAACATGCGACCCTGATCAAAGCAAGTGACCGAACCGTAGATGAAAACCTGACCGCGGTTGGATCAGTTATGGGCACTCCTTTTTATATGTCGCCCGAACAGTGCCGCGGTGAACGGTTGGATCTGCGATCAGATATCTATAGCCTCGGTGTGGTCGCTTATCGCCTGCTCACCGGCGAAACTCCATTCGGAGGGTCTCCTGACCAGGTGATTGAACTTCACAAAACTACCCAACCGCCGCCTATTCGAGAAAAGAATCGCAAGGTGCCGCGAAAAATGGCGCGCATTGTCATGTCCGCCCTCGCGAAAGATGCTGCCGAACGCCCGCAAAGTGCCGCAGGCTTCGCGGCTGCACTGCGTGCGAGTTGGGAAGGTCCGGCTCACCTGTTGCGACAAGCGTTCGCCCTCTACAGTGAACACTTCCCGACATTCATAAAGATCTCGCTGCTGGGATATGCGCCTTTCGCTGTGCTCGCTTTGATAAATCTCTCCGATGTGTTGATTGACGAGCAGCAACTATCACCAATGCAACTGATGGTTTTGGGCGTTGTCGTGTTTGTCGCAATGGTGATCACACTTCTGCTTGCATATTTCTTTGTTTCGGCGGCGACGGTGCCTGTCGTGGTCCAACTGATGATTGCGCCGTTGCGCCCGGTAAGTATTAGCGCTGCAATCGCAGCATTGAAACGACGATGGCGGATCTTCGTCCTCACGTCCCTGCTCGTGATGACGTTGATTCTCCTCGGATCGATTCTCTTTCTGATCCCCGGATTGATCGCTGCGACTATCTACGCACTTTATGCGCCGGTAGTAATCATGGAGGAGCATGACGTCCGTGAGACGCTGCGCCGGAGCCGGACGCTGAGTCGCAGAGCGTTGTTGACGGTGGCGATCATAACGCTCGTACAGTTTGCGTTGCCTTTATTAGTGTGGCGGGCGGCGGTAACAACAGACTTTACCCTGCAATTTCACGATGACTACTCTCCCAAGCAGGTGGGTTTCGATTTCTCAATGTCGGGCTTGTCCGGTCTGTATCAGTTATTGAATGTGTTCGTGACGCCGTTGACAGCGATCATGGCATCGTTGCTTTACTTGAAGACGCGGAAAGCAGGCGGCGAGTCGTTGAGAGATACGAGCGATCAGTTTGAGGCGTTGGACATTCCACGAAGCCAATGGCAAACGCGCATGCGCAGCCGTTGGACAGGATTAACATGATTTGCAGGATTAACATGTAAATCATGCTAAATCCTGCAAATCCTGGAAAAAATTAAGGCCGCGCGGCTTTGAAGTTATCGAAAACAACAGTGCCTGGCGCGACTGACTCAGCCTGCCATGTGCCCGCTTTGAGTTCGAACATTATTGTCGCAAGCGACACAGAAGCGTTCCACTGTTCGATGTGGCGCACGATCCAACTTCCGGGCAGACCTGAATTGTCGCTCGCCGTTTCAAACACCACGTTTCCTGTGGATTGATCGTGACGTATGCGCCAGTATCTGTGTACCGCCGGAGTGTAAGCGGAAGTAAACGGATTTTTCTTGGATCCGCCAAGCTTCGTCTGGCAGATGAAGATGCCCTCTTCAACGTAGATCCGATAGTAATTGTCAGCATCTTTTCCGACAGTGAACATCGCATCAGCTTTGGTGGTAGAGGCGGCCGCTTGCACTAACTCAACGTAGCTGTAAGCTCCCGTGAAGTTGTAAGTGCTGGATGATCTAATTCCGTTATAATGAGATCCCATCTGCCCGGAAATTAACGGTCCGATCTGCAAACGTTGAGTGGTTTCTCTTGTCAGCACAGAAGAATCCGTGAATCCGCTGAAGAGGTTATTAGGCGCCCACTTCGCGGGGTCCAACGCATTGTCATTGAAGTCGTCCTCGAGAAGGATGGATTCACCTGCTGGCGTCGTATAAGTAAATCCACTCGCCAGCGCGCCGCTCTGGCCATTCGAATTCGTGACTACTACGTTGACTGTTCCAGCCGAGTGGGCCGGCGTAGTTGCTGTGATCGTGGTACTACTGACGACGTTCACGTTTGTGGCCGCAGTCGAATCAAATCTGACCGTTGCTCCTGAGGCGAAATTAGTTCCGGTGATTGTGACGGAAGTTTCGCCGGTTGTGCTTCCGGAATTCGGAGATACTGATGTGACTGTCGGTGCTGGTTGCGGCGCCGGTCCTCCGCCGGACGCGGGTAACACCGTGTTGTCATTCTTCAGAGCTCCGGGTGAATTGTTTAAATAAGTTCCCGGCGATAACACGATCTGATCGATCGAGATTCCATCTTCTCGCCCTTGTACTCGTATCGTGTGTGTGCCTGTTGACTGAAAGAAGATCTGTGGGCCAAACACACCTACTCCCCAACCGTTGTCCTGCCATCCCCAACCGCTCAATCCGCATCCCGAACAGTCTTCGAGATTGATCTCCGTGCCTGATGTCGTACCTATTCGATAGACCGGCGCGCCGCTGCTGTTGACGCTTCCTGAAAACTGGATCCAGACCGAGTCATTGGCCCAAAAATCGTTCTGAGCTTTGGCTCTGATCCACAATCGATATGGCCTGCCTGCCTCGGCGTTGAAAGTCATTTCAAAGTAATGCGGCGGACTGACTGAAGGCGCAGTGACTTTCGGCGCTCCTGCGTCAGTATGGTGAATGCGAACGCCTGCCGCTGCGCTTAGATCTGAGACGTTCGCCCATGCGCCTACCTTCACCGGCGCTTGCGACGCATAAAGAACAACCTCGGCAGATGACGTCGGAAGAGGTGTCGGTGTCGGTGTCGGTGTCGGTGTCGGTGTCGGTGTTGGTGTCGGTGTTGGTGTTGGTGTCGGTGTCGGTGTTGGTGTCGGAGTCGGTGTTGGCGTTGGTGTCGGCGCCGTGCCTGACACCGTAAATCGCCATGTTGGACCAGTCGCCGTCTGGTTAGCCATAGTCTTACTGACTATGAGCCAGTAGTAAGTAACGCCATTCTGCAATCCGGAAACCAGATGGCTTTCTGAACCCTCTGATCCGATAGTACCGGTGACCACGTTCGAAGCCAGGAGCGATAAATTACTCTCCACCGTGCCGAAATAGATATCGTATTTATGCGCCCAACGTCCCCCCTCCCAGTTGAGCATTACTGACTGACCTACCGTACTGAAATTGGCGGGCGATAAGTTAGTCGGAACACTGGGTGGCTGCGGCACAAACGGCTCATACTCTGTCGCTGAGTTCCACTTCCGATTGAATTGATTGACGAACCAATCAAAGAACCATGTCTTGGTAGTGAAATAGTTATGCTCTTCCTGAAAGTTAAATGAATTGAAGCTCCAATTAGATGAACCAAAGATCGTCAGGCCGCGCGAATAAAGCGAAATGGACTTTTGGTGATTGAGACCGAGATGCTTTCGCATCTTAATCTGCACTCCTGCCGCGTGCAGTCGATCCATGTTGTAAGGTCCTGTTAGTTCTGCTCCCAGCCTGCTCGCATCGAAACGGTATTCGTGCGGTTCAGCGAGCAGTCGAACGGGCACACCGCGACCCACTGCTCTGACGAGAGCGTCACAGATGGTAACGTCTGTGAGGCGATACATCGTCAAATCGATCTTCTGAGTCTCCTGATCGAGCTGCGCAATTGTCCGTGCGCCGTAATCCTCTGCGGGATTCTGATTGGGCAGGAGGTTTACCGATGGATCGATGGGATGAGTCGGATACCTGCGAGTTAAAGAAGTGGTGATGTTGGCGTAGTTACCGTACAGACTCGTGTTGGTC
Source organism: uncultured Acidobacteriota bacterium (assembly GCA_963826255.1). Lineage (GTDB taxonomy): Bacteria > Acidobacteriota > Blastocatellia > Pyrinomonadales > Pyrinomonadaceae > PSRF01. The sequence goes on along the minus strand of CAWGWK010000001.1, from coordinate 1,659,036 downwards.
CAGATGTCGTCATACCTGGTCTTGAAACTGTTAACTACTGCCAGGTCATTGCTGAAATACCATGCGCCATCCACATAATTGACGAACGGGTCGTAGGGCCTGACGTCGCCATCGCCAAAATTCGAGCCGGTGAAGACCACTTTATTCTGGCCGGCAAGTAGCAACACCTTCGCATGAACGAATGCATCGCCGAGTTTGTAGCGCATCGGGACACCCGCTGCCTTGAAGCGATCAAGTAACGGTTGGTTTTCCGGAAACTTCAGATTTGCGCGCGGCTCAACGGTCAGGCGAACAGGCACACCGGCTTTATGTCTGGCGATGACGGCGTCGGCGAGCCCGGGAAGCTCGATCATGTAAAACACCATGTCGATCCCGGCAGTCTCCGCCTGCACGAGTTGCAGCAAAGGTGTGTAACAGTCTTCGAACGACGGATCGCAAAGCCGCTCCTGGGCTGGTGCGGAGTGGGAAGTTAAGAGAATAAAGGCGATAACCAAGCAGGAGGTTTGCACAAAACGAATTAGGGCGATCATGAAAATCAGTCCATTTCTCCGAGAAAATCAGTTGAGCGGCGGCAAAGAATGCGATTTTATTAGCTTGCGATGTAAAAAGTCTTTCGATAGTATTTCGAAGACTTTAAGACGGTCTGAGGTCGCCGCTCCCCCTGAACTCCATCAAACGGGCCCCTTTCCAAGACGCAGAGACTGTTTGATCCCTCGGACACAACCTAATCCAACCTAAGCAAGGGGGCTTTATGTCCAAACTCCTGATTGGCCTTTTCACGTTGCTACTCTTTGCAACGTTCACGCCTTCAACGGCTTACGCGGATACCATTGAAATTACCAGCGGCTCTCTCACAGTCCCAGAATTCTTCGTTGCCGCACAGTACAGTTTTGCCGGAGAGAACTTTTCAGTGACTGGCGGTGGAGGAGACGTCGGTTTTGTGGGACCTTTTTGCTCTCCGTGCGCCGGTGGCAACTTCAATATGAACTCGAGATTCGTCGGTACCAGCCTCGGTCAGGGCACCATCACGTTCAACGGCACAACCTTCAATAACCTGTTTATCGCGGGCTCACTTGAGTTTATAGCTGGCTCTATCGTAGCACCGTTGCCAACCGCATCAATCACGCTAACGGCTCCCTTCACGTTACGAGGTTTCATAAATGGTTGCACAGTATCGCACCTTACCTGTACTTCGTCGGATATTGTGTTCACTACCGAGTTAACCGGTAGTGGAGTTGCGTTTGTCGAGCTCGAATTCTTTCAGTCAGGAAACTTCAAATTCTACGAGTTTAAGAAAGTCACCTACGTTTTTGGTGTTGAACCTGTGCCGGAGCCAATGTCGCTACTGCTGCTAGGCGGAGGTGTCGCCGCGTTAGCTGGTGCGCGTTTGAAGCGGCGAAGGAAACGTTAAGCGCGTCCAGAAGAAACCACAAGAAAACTCAGCGAGTCATTTGTGCTTGTTTGCGGGCATAATACCTACCACTATGCGCCACATATCCTGCCTGCTTCTTATCGCAACGCTTGCCTGCGTTCATCAGATTAACGGCCAAACATCCCGACCCCCAAAGGTTGACTTTGCATTTCAGCAAAAGGTTCCTGAGTGGTTGAAGGAGACGAACGTTCCGGCAGTTGGGATCGGTATTATTGAAAATGGAAGACTCGGATATGTGAGGGTTTTTGGTGAGCTCAACAAAGGTGTTACGGCCAGCCAGCCTATGCCTGCACCGGCAAACACGATTTTTCAAGTGGCGTCGTTGACCAAACCGATCGTGGAAGTTCTCACGTTAAGATTGGTAACTCTAGGCCAGTGGAAGCTGGATGAGTCACTTGCCACTTATTGGATAGATCCCGACGTTCATAACGATCCCAGGCACAAGCAGCTCACGACCCGACACGTGTTAACACATCAGTCGGGTTTTCAGAACTGGCGGTCGATGAGCCCTGCTAACAAATTGGAATTCATTGCGGACCCCGGCACGAAGGTGAACTATTCGGGTGAAGGTCTCGAGTACCTGCGCCGCGCCTTGGAAAAAAAGTTCAACCAACCGCTCGAACGACTTGCGCAGCAGCATCTCTTTCAACCTTATGAGATGAAGGACACGCGTTTCTTTTGGGACGCATCAATGGACGAGTCGAGGTTTGCGATCGCTCACACTCAGGAAGGTAAACCTTACGAGCTTCGTAAGCACACGACTGCGAATGCAGCGGATCTACTGCTCACTACAGTTGAGGACTACGGTCGATTCGCGGTAAATGTGCTGAAGGGAGAAGGACTTTCAAAAGCTGTTTTCGAGGACATGATTCGACCGCAGGCCCCTAGCCCAGATGGAAAGAATTTGTTTTTTGGTTTGGGTTGGATGATCATGCCGGACCTGGGTAACGGCGAGTATGCGTTGCTTCACACCGGCAGCGATCCGGGCGTTAAGACAGTCGTGATCTTGCTTCCCAAGTCACAACGAGGATTGATCGTGTTTACTAACGGCGATAACGGGATACAGGTGTGGACCAAGATCCTGGCGGAAGTATTTGACGTTGGGAAAGAGATGTTAGGCAGAGGCTAACATCTCTTGTGCATTTTTACAGGATTTGCAAGATGGAACACGATTTACATGTTAATCCTGATAATCATGACAATCCTGTTAACTATGGTTTGATATCGTAAGCCCAGAGCGTTCCGAGATCGCGAATGTAAAGCCTCCCGTTGGCAATCACCGGATATGCAAACGCTCCTTCCGGAAATTGGCCCACCTGTTTACGTTTTGGCGGAGACGGTGGGGTGAAGCGACCCTTCTCACGAAATGCCTCCGGAGTAGCTTCCACCAATATCATTTCTCCACTCACGAGATGAAGATATAAGAGCCCATCGGCGGCAGCGACTGACGCCCATCCGAAATTCTCAGCCTGCCATTTCACCTTGCCGGTCGTGAACTCAGCAGCAATCAGTTTCTGGCCCACCTCGGTGCCATAAATATGATCGCCAACCAGCACTGCTCCACCCATGCCGTTCGGAAGTCCCCGTATGAAGTAAACCTGCTCGGCAGCGACTCCGTTTCCATCCGCTTTCAAACGAACAAGTCCACCTCCAATACCGAGCGCTCCGCCATACACAAACTCACCGCGCGCAACCGGGGTGAAATACTGCGCTGGACCTTTCGCCGCTTCCGCGTAGCGCCAAAGGAATTGCCCGGTCTTCGCATCAACTCCGACGATGCCTTTCGTCAACAACTGCACATAGTGTTTACGGCCACCACCTTGAACGATGATCGCCGATGCATAACCCGCTGGCTCACCGCCCGGTATTGCCGATTTCCACACGAGCGCACCTGTCTTCTTATTAAGCGCAACCATCGTCGCTTCCGCGCCGCCGGGAGTGACGACAACAAGATCGCCATCAACCAGCGGAGACTCTGCATAGGCCCACTCGCCCGGCTGACCACCAAAATCTTTACGCAGGTTCTTCGACCAGCGAATCTTGCCGGTCTTCGCTTCGAGGCAAGCGAGATCACCGTCTGAGCCGAGTGCATAGATGAAGTCTCCGTCAACAGTCGGAGTGGATCGAGCTTTCGGGTAATTTGGGTTTTGATTCGGATTGCCCACGTTGCCAACACGCGTTGTCCAGATCGGTTTTCCGTCCTGAGTCGAGAGGGCCTGGACAAACTCATTATCCATGCCGGTGTTGCTCATCAAGTAAATGCGCGTTCCGACGACAACGGGAGTTGAGTAACCATCGCCGATGTCGTTCACCTGCCAGAGCAGCTTCGGTCCACCCGCCGGCCATTGTTTCAGTAAACCTTTTTCAGTAGAGACTCCGCTGCGGTCCGGACCACGCCACTGAGGCCAGTCGGAAGTTGCAGAACTCGTGGCCGGCAACGCTGACAGACACAAACAAACAGACGCAATGATAGTTAGCAAGGGTGACTTCACTACCGTTCTCCTTCTTGACGATTGGAATTAACTGTGGAACTTGCCGGCTGGGAGAGGTACGGATCAATCACACGAAATGTTCTGCCCACATCCACAAAATATTTCGCGGCAGGCACCACACGGTTTCAAGTCCCTGCAAACACTCAGCGTAGCTGCAAACTTATTGCGGCTACGCTGTTTTTATTTTGCACCGCCATGGAATGAACGCGAGCGCTCCAATTCCGTTGCAGTTAGGAAACAAGTTTGTGAAGCGCGACTGACAGAATTTCCAAAAACGAGCCGAGGGTAAAGGAGGGAGATTTAGAGATGTTTAGACATGACGAAGATCGAGATGACCGCAGTGAGCAAGACTACGGTCGTCGGCGCGAATCGGAGTACGGTCGTTCCTATGGCGAACGGTCGCAAGGACGCTCTGGCTTCCGAGACGAAAACGAAAGATATTCCGGCGAAAGCAGATGGCGCGGCCAATACGGCGGTAGTTCTTCCGCAGGCAGAGGTCGCGACTATGAGGGCGGCCGCGAAGATTATGACAGAGGCTGGGAGAGTAATCGCGATTACACCAGCGATCGTGATCGCAGCTACGGCGCCTATGGACAAAACTATTACCAGGGTGGCAGTAACTTGGGACAGGACTGGGGTAGTAGCTATGGTCAAGGCACCAGTAGCAGGTACGGACAACGTATCGGTGGCCAGGGCCGAGGCTACAGTAACTATGGCCAGGGCTCCGGTAGCGAACGCCGTTTCGGCGACACTTCCAGCAACTACTCGCGAAATTACGACTACCCGTCAGACTCGCCGTCCAGAGGAATGTACGGCAACCAGGGTGGACGCAGCTTTGACTACGATCGCAGTCGCTATGGTCGCGGACAAGAACGCGGCTATGAGTACGAGAGCGACCGATCTGGTTCAGGTGGAGACCGCGGCTGGTGGGATCGGGCCTCTGACGAAGTAGCCTCGTGGTTCGGTGATGAAGAGGCGGAGCGCAGACGTCGCATGGACGAACAGCGCGATCGGTTCCGCGGAAAGGGTCCAAAAGGTTACCGCCGCTCGGATGAGCGTATCAAGGAAGACGTTAACGATCGGCTGAGCGAAGGTTACTTTGACGCTTCAGACATCGAGGTATCTGTACAGAACGCCGAAGTCACTCTTACCGGCACAGTGAACAATCGCAGCGATAAGCGACGGGCTGAAGACATCGCTGAGTCTGTATCAGGTGTATCGAACGTTGAGAATCGCCTGCGAGTCAAGCAGAGCGGCTCCGAAGGATATAGCAGTTCGCAAACAGGATATGGCAGCAGCATGGGAACAACCGGGACGACCGGCATGACCGGAACTACCGGTACCGAAATGAGCGGAACGACCGGCCCCACAAGCACATCGAGTGCAGCAGCAGGGGCGGGAACGACCGGCTCGACCGGAAGCACCGGAACGACTGGCACAGGTCGCTCAAAAACTTAACTCTTTGGGGCGGCCTTCACGGCCGCCCCTCTCTCATATCAGCAGTCATTACGTCATCTCCCGGCCGACAATTTAACTAAGGAGCAAATCGGTGAACGCAATCACACAGATCATCATGCAACAGTTGTCCGGAGGTGCGAGCCGCACAATCGCTCAACGCCTTGGCGTCAGTGAATCGACTGCCAACACTGCCGTGCAGGTCGCAGTGCCGCTGCTCCTGGCCGCGTTGGCGCGGAACGCCTCGGCGCCTCAAGGTGCTGAGAGTCTTCATCAGGCGATCAATAAAGATCATCATGACGGTAGTATCCTGGATAATTTGATGGGGTACTTAGGAAACCCGCAGAGTGCCAACGGCTCCGGGATTCTGAGCCACGTTTTTGGCGGTCAACGACCAGCGATTGAAAACAATTTGGCGCAGGCAACAGGAATGGACCAGGGTTCTGCCGGCAATTTGCTCGAGACGCTGGCGCCGGTGGTGATGGGAGCTGTGGGCCAGGCGCAGCAGCAGAATGGACTTGATCCGTCGGGTCTGTCGAACCTGCTCAATCGTCAGGAACAACAAGCCGAAGCAAACTCGCCTGGAGTTATGAGCATGCTCAACTCAATGCTGGACCAGAACAAGGACGGCAGCGCTATGGACGACCTGCAACGCATGGCCGGCAACTTCTTTAAATGACAAAATAGCCGCGTTCGGCTCACGGAAAGTACCTATAGATGTCTTTTCGAGCAAGAAAGCGAACAAAGACGACTGTTTCACTTTCAATTGCAAGCCCAACGCGGTAATCGCCGACTTTCAAACGAAAGTAATTCTTTTCGCCTCTTAATTTCTTGAGATTAGGTAAGGCACTTAAAGTATCGGCTTTCTCGACAGCTTCAATCGCGTCTTTTACTCGACTCAAAAGTTCTTGTCGCGTAGTCCTCTCAAATCTCGCGCAAAGCTCTCTTTGAAGGCTGTTTTCACCGCCCGTCTTCCAGGAGATTAAACACGTCGTCGCGAGTTATTGTTTCTGTACTGAGTCCTTCGTCAATCGCTCGTGCGAAGGCAATATCTTCCATTGCCTCTTCGAAAAGTTCTTTTACAAACTCCCGCCGTTCTTCAAACACTTCGGCGACTGCGGTTTTCAGTATTTCCTTCAATTTCGTTTCGTCGAGCGGAGTTCCCATAATTATCCTCTCGTCTAAATTAACATCAATGATGCCTCACGGAAACCCGTGGGCCGCGGTGATGACAAGTCCGGCCACAAAGATTACAAAAGCTTCGCTAACTTTTGTATCTACGTGCTTCTTTGCGACGGCCTGTCATTCAGACTAGACCACGTTCAACCTGACGCGCGCGGGTGTCAATTTGCTTTAATCCTCGGGGGCCGCCACTCGTCCAACCTCCTACTTTCTTCAACAGTTTCGACACAAAGCACTAAAACGCCCCATCTGGCACGGAGCTAGCACTAGGACTGCGCTCGCGTTTTATTGAGCGACTATTTTCGAGCCCCATTGGAGAAACTGAATGTCTTGCCCCCAAGTCTTTAAACGCTTTGTGACCGCCGCTGTGCTGCTGTCTCTCTGCTCTGCCCTGTTTATATCGACCAGCACGAAAGCTGGAGCCGCAAATCTCTCAACGACCAAGATCTCTCCTGATCTGCGACAACTCATTCTGTCCGGCAACGGCGACGCGCGCGTGAAAGTTATCGTGCAATCGAAACCTTCGTCGTCACCAAGCCTGCTGGGCGGACTACTCAACACAGTCGGTGGACTGCTCGTCAGCGTGCTTTCAAACCTGAACATTCGCATCATCGACGTTCAAGCTAACGACGTCGAAGTGCTCGCTTCGGATCCGAATGTCGCGTACATCTCGCTCGACGCACCGGTCCGCAGTTCAGGTCACATTACAAACACCACCGGCACGCAACAGGTTCGCGCCCAGAAAAGTCTGCTCGGCCTGAACAACACTCTCGACGGCTCAGGTGTCACCATCGCCGTGCTCGACTCCGGCATCGACAGCAAACACAAATCATTCGCGACTACAGGCAAGATCAAATTCAGCAAAGACTTCACCGGCGAAAACAGAACTGACGATCCATGGGGCCATGGAACACACGTCGCCGCAATCGCAGCAGGCGACGGGGCTGCAACAGGTGGCGCTTACGAAGGAATCGCACCGGCCGCGAGTCTGGTCAATCTGCGTGTACTGAACTCGCAGGGTATCGGCAAAGTCTCAGGAGTGCTTGCCGCGCTCGACTGGCTGATCGCCAACAAGAACGCTTACAACGTGCGCGTAGTGAACATGAGTTTGGGAACTCCCGCGATCAACTCCTACGAAGACGATCCGATTTGCAATGCAGTTCGCAAGCTCGTCGATGCCGGAGTTGTGGTCGTAGCCGCAGCGGGAAACAACGGCAAGGACGCGAATGGACAAAAGATCTACGGCGCAATTCACTGCCCGGGTAATGAACCTTCAGCGATCACAGTGGGAGCCAGCAACAGCTTCGGCACCGATCCACGCAACGAAGACTCAGTGACGAGCTACAGCTCGCGTGGTCCAACCCGCAGCTTCCGCGTCGATTCTTACGGCCTGACACACTACGACAATCTCATCAAACCGGACCTCGTCGCTCCGGGTAACAAGATTATTGCCGCCGAAGCCGCCGGTAACGGTCTGCTCAGGAAGTATCCCGAACTCGAAACCAACAAGTACTCCACCACCAACATGAAGCTCATGTACCTGAGCGGCACGTCGATGTCTGCGCCCATGGTGGCAGGCGCCGCGGCTCTCTTGTTGGAAACAAACTCCAGCTTGACTCCGAACATGGTCAAGATGCTATTAATGTATACGGCCCAACCGTTGGCCGGCTTCAACACCTTCGATCAAGGAGCTGGTCAGATCAACGTGGCCGGCGCCGTGAGCCTCGCGAAGATAGTTCGCGGCGATTTATTAGGCCTGCTGAAACCTACATTTGGGTCCTCGCTGCTAACCCAGTCTGCTCCTGCCCCGCAAACCACAGTTTCCGGATTGACTTTCCCCTGGAACCAGGGACTCGTGCTCAAACGTGCGACGATCACCGGCAAAGATCTGATCAATAAATATCAGGTCAGCTATGGCCAGGGTTACTTGTTAGGCGACGGCGTCAACGAAGGACTCACTAGTCAAAGTCTGAACTTCAACATGTGGGTCAAGACGGTGACACTCGGAAACTATCTAACGAAGAGCGACGGCTCCGCGTTCTTTGGCGGATCGTTCTTCTTCTCGAACGTACTCCTGCTCGGCGATGGCTTCGCGATTGGCGACGGCTTCGCGATCGGCGACGGTTTCGCGATCGGCGACGGATTTGCGATTGGCGATGGCTTTGCAATCGGCGATGGTTTCGCTATCGGCGACTGCTCGCTCGGCGAGTAAATAAAATCATCCAAGATTACACAGATTGTGGATGGCTTGGATCGTGCGGACATGAAAGCTCTACGACAACAATCAACCGGCGTTTACATGTGGTCCATCGTGGCGTTGGGCGCCATGTGTGTCCTCTACGCCGCGTACACGCTACCCTCCGGAATCATTGATGCATACTTCCTGGTACTGACGCTCGTAACGGCTGTCATTGGTTCGCGAATCGCGATTCGCATTCCACGAATCAACGTCAACATTACCGTTGACGACACTTTCGTGTTCATCGCCTTGCTGCTCTATGGCGGTCAGGCAGCGATCATCATCGGCGCTCTAGCAGGTATCTGCTCGGCACTCAGAATCAGTCGCAAAGTGAGAACTGTCGCCTTTGGCAGCGCTGCACTCGCATGTGCAGTGTTTGCCACATCGGCTGTATTAAAGCTCACTTTCGGTGCTAATACCGGCCTTTTGAACAGCGGCACCTCATTCGCGATCATCGCGTTGTGTTTGATGGGCCTGGTCCAATACCTGGTCCACACAGGCATTGGCGCCACCGCCAGTGCGTTCAAAGCCAACGAATCGATCTGGCGAATGTGGAGTCGCAACTTTCTCTGGATGTCGATCAGTTATTTCGCGGGCGCAGCCGGCGCCGGATTTATTGTCAGCAGTCTTGGTACCGCGCGCTTCTGGGCTTTTCTCGTCTGCATTCCGATCATCATCATCGTCTATTTCAGTTACGACCGTTACATGCGCGAAGTTAAGGCTTCAGCGCGTCACGCCGAAGAGGCAGAACGCGCACGCGCGGAGCTCGAACACGAACGCGCGGAACAAGCGGAACGACACGTTCAGGAGCTGAACAACTACATCGCCGAACAGGAGCGCATCAGCCGTGTGCTCGAGGAAACGAAAGAACACTTCCGCCACGCTGCGTTTCACGATTCACTTACCGGTCTGCCTAACCGCGCGATGTTCACTGAATTACTCAAAGCAGAGATCGAAAGCTCGAAACGGCGCAACGATCACCTGTTCGCCGTTCTCTTTCTCGATCTCGATCGGTTTAAAAACATTAACGACAGTTTGGGCCACACACACGGCGACCTGTTGTTAGTCGCCTTTGCCGAGCGGCTTGAACGAACACTGCGTCCGATAGATACTCTCGCGCGGTTCGGTGGCGATGAGTTCGCGATTCTTTTGAGTGGGATGACGGATGCGACAGACGCCGTGCGAGTCGCACAAAGAATTCACGACGAACTAACACAACCGTTCGTGCTCGATAAGAACTCCGCGTTTGCTACCGCCAGCATCGGGATCGCACTGAGTTCGAGTGGCTACGATCGACCGGAAGACATACTGCGCGATGCCGATACAGCGATGTATCGCGCTAAAGAAAACGGCAAGGCGCGTTATGAAGTCTTCGACCACGGCATGCACGCGCGCGCAGTCTCGCGTTTGCAACTCGAAAGCGACTTGCGTCAGGCCATCGAACAGAAGGAATTCTGTGTTTACTATCAACCGATCATTTCACTGCAAACCGGACGGCTGCACGGGTTCGAAGCTCTGGTGCGTTGGAACCATCCGCGGCGTGGCCTCGTTTCTCCGGCCGACTTTATTCCTGTTGCGGAAGAGACCGGGTTGATCGTTCCGATCGGGCAGTGGGTGTTGAATGAGGCCTGTGCTCACGTTCGCCAATGGCAGATCGATTCGCCAAGTCATCGTTCGTTGAGTTTGAGCGTGAACCTTTCAGCCCGGCAGGTCGCGCAACCGGATCTGCTCGAGCGGATCAAGGAAGCGCTCAAAACCAGCAAACTCAATCCGCACTGTTTGAAACTCGAGATCACAGAAAGCGTGGTCATGGAAAACGCAGAAGCTGCTGCATTGATGTTCAAGCAACTGCGTCTGCTGGGTGTGCAGTTGAGTATCGACGATTTCGGCACCGGTTACTCGTCACTCAGCTACCTGCACCGTTTCCCGCTCAACTACCTGAAGATCGATCGTTCTTTCGTCATGCGTCTGACAACGGACAACGACAATGCCATCGTTCGCACTATCTCGACGCTGGCTCGGAACCTCGGGATGGAAGTTATTGCGGAAGGAATTGAGACTGACGAGCAGTACCAGCAACTGAAGATGCTGGGCTGCGAGTATGGTCAGGGTTACCTGTTCTCACGACCGGTCGATAACGACCGGGTGCCACATCTCCTCAAACAGGATTCGAAGCGCGACTCCGAGCCCCTCCTCAATTTCGACCCGCACAGCGATGAAGAAGTCTCGGTCGCGTACTCAATGTAATCTGCAAAACAGTCTCGGCGACTTGCGCCGAAGCGCTTTACGAGCATCTTGTCGAGGTCTTGGATCGCACCGACTTGCTAAATGATTATGCTGCAATGTTAATGAACAAGGGCATAGTGCTTCAGAACTTGCAGTAGTTAACGGTGGCCCTGGCCGAATATGACAAAGCGCTCGCCATTCGGGAGCGGCTGGTCAACCGTGAGCAGCAAACGCATCTGGCCAACGACCTGGCGAGGGCTTACCTGAATAAGGCTCTGGTCCTGGAAAAGCAGAAAGAGTGGGAAGCAGCCTTAGACAGCTACGAAGCGGCCGTACAGCTAAGACGCCTCTGTGTTGACAATCTGGGCATGTTCTGGATTGCCCCCGAGCTGCTGACAACGCTGCGCTATCGATTGACGACTTTGCTCGACTTACAACGTTGGCCCGCGCAGGATGTGCTCGCGGTGCGAAGAGTCGCATCGACTTTCCTTGAGAGTCCTACAATAACCGAAAGCAACAAGCAGGACTAGAGGAAATGTTCACGACGTTCCGGCTGGTACACGCCCTCGACGCAGCACAGAGCACTCTCCTTTACGCGGAATTAGGGGACGATGCAGAAAGCGTGCGGTCTTTCGTTGAATCCGTCTCTGCGTAAACTCTGCGTCCTCTGCGCCTCAGCGGTGAACGGGTTCTTAACGAACATTCACCGCAGAGGCGCAGAGGACGCACAGTTTACGCAGAGAGATAATTTGGATCTTTGTGTGTTCCTGTCTTTGTGGTTTAGACTCTCCACTATGAGAATTGTGAGTCTGAAACTGATTTGCGCTCTTTTATTAGCCATTATTCCCGCGTTTTCACACGCCCAGGCACAGAACGCGACCGCCGATGTGGTGATGGTGCTGCCGTTCGAAAACACTTCCAATCGCGCGGAATACAACTGGGTCGGAGAAAGCTTCGCCGACGCGCTGGCGGAACTACTAAACAAACCCGGCCTGGTCGTAGTCACGAGCGATGAGCGCGAGCTCGCCTACCAGCGACTGCGCTTGCCCGAGACTGTAATTCCCTCTCGAGCGACGGCCATTAAACTCGCGCGCCAGGCGAAGGCGACGATGATCATCGTCGGAAGTTATTCCGTCACTCCACCTGCTTCGACTAACAACACCGATAAGACCCCGGCCGATGCTTACGTACAGGTGACTTCACGTGTGATCAAGGTGAATGAAGGTCGCACTTTGGGTGAAGTCATGGACGGCGGTTGGGCCACGCGGCAGTTTGATTACGGCGGCCCTCTTACGACGCTCCAGGACATTCACGGTCGCCTTGCGTATCAGATTCTTTACCAGCGCGATAAGGCGTTGCCTTACTCACAAAACCAGATCGTTCAGGAAGCTACTAAGATCCCGCAAAAGGCGTTTGAGGCTTATGTCAAGGCAGTTCAGTTGCCGCTGCGCGAGGAGCTGCGCGCAAATTATTTAAAGAACGCGCTCCGTTTTTACGCCGATTCGCTGGGTGGCGCAGTCTATCCGCAAGCAGCGTTCGAGTTAGGCCGCGGTTACATGAGTCTTGGCAATTGGAAAGAGGCGACGGAGTATTTCTCAAAAATCCAGAAGAAAGAGCCGCATTACGCGGAAGCCGCCTTCTACGCGAGCCTTGGGTATGCAAAGCTTGGTGACTACGGGCGGGCATTAGCGACGGTCGTTCCGCTGTCGAGTGATCTGCCGCTGATTGGCGTTTACAACAACGCCGGTGCGGTAGCAGTGCAAGCGGCGAGAGAGAACAAGAATGAGGCTGAGCGCAAACGGTTGCTAGCCCAGGGCGCGGATTTTCTGGCTCGCGCTTCAGAGTCAGCGCCCTCAGATCAGATGGTGCATTTCAACTACGGTTATGCGTTGTTTCTGGCGGGCAAGTTTTCAGAAGCTGCCGAACACTTTCGTCCAGTGATTACTTCAGATCAACAGGACGGACAAGCATATTTTCTGTTTGCTAAATCGCTGGCGAAACTTGGAAAGACCGAAGCGGCGACAGCCGCGGACGACATGGCGCGCCGCTATCTGCGAACTGCTTATGCGAAGTGGGAAACTGAATGGCAGAAGTCGCAGACGACGAGCGGTGTCACGCTTCGTATGCGCGACGTGCTGAACCGTGAGGAAGTCTTCGGTCTGGACCGCGAGAAGCGCATGACTGCGGACGCAAGCTCACCGAGCTCAGCTACGCAGGACTTGCTAATCAAAGCTCGCGATCTTTACCAGGCCGGACGTGATGAGGAAGCACTCCCCGAACTCCATCGCGTCGTGATGATTGAACCGACAAACGCTGAGGCCTATCTGCTGAGCGGCCGGATCAATCTTCGTCGCAGCGATCAGGAGGCTGCGATAGCAGCGTTGAAGACGGCGATATTCTGGGATTCGAAACTGATCGACGCGCATATTCTTTTAGGTAGAATTTTTCTTGAACGTGGTGACAGAGGCGAGGCTCGGAAGTACGCACTCAGCGCCATCACCATCGATCCGAACAACCAGGAAGCAATCGCTCTACAGCGCCAGGTGACGATGGGTAACTAAATCCATCCACGAATCTGGATTCGTGGCACAGGGTGTGCTCAAGAGATTCACGGCACGACACGGAATAGACGAAAACGTTGACCGTGCCCCCGCCGCCTACATCCCTCTGAGCGCCGCCTGCCGCTGCGCCAGCTACCTTCCGAGCGTTCCTTCAGTGCTTCCCCCCGAAACGTGAGCCCAGTCAGTGATGACTGGGTTCTCCCGCTTTTAAAGCTCATCTTTTTCAGATTCCACATTTTATTTGAGAGACGATTTTTGTCACTTTGACAGTGACGCTTTCTGTCTTTTTGCGTCAAAAATCAGCGAATTGACCACTCACTGTTCACTGAGTATTCACTTCCCAAAAATATTTTTCATCCACAGATTACACAGATTCGCATCTACGCCATCTGCGTAATCTGTGGCTGGTTTGGTAAACTCGTCCGCGATGCAGCAAGTAGTTTTTCGTTCCGAGTGGGCTGCGGCAGGCGCGACCACACTTCTCCTCATATTCTCGTTTCCGAATTTCGAGCTTTACTACCTCGCGTGGATCGCACTGGTTCCGCTACTCGTGGCTATCGCGCGGCGTCCCTCCCCGAGAAGCGCGTTTATCCTCGGCTGGGCGGCAGGGTCAGTGTTCTTCTACGCCTCTTGTTACTGGCTCACCTACTCGATGATCCATTACGGCGGTCTGCCTACTCTCCTGGCCTACGTCTTACTGATTCCCGGTGCGCTCGTCGTCGGCGTCTTTCCCGGACTATTCGCTTTACTGTTTGCCCTGGCGATTCAGAAATGGGGTCATATCGCGGTACTGCTCGCGCCCGTGTTCTGGACAGCGCTCGAATTGATTCGTTTGAGTGTGACGGGACAGCTCTGGAACGCGCTCGGATACTCACAGGCTTACCAGCCGATGTTGATTCGGCCGGCGACGTGGGGTGGAGTTTACGCAGTCAGCTTTCTGATCGTAACGATCAACGCTGCGGTCGCCCTGCTGATGATCGAAAGAAGAAGGTGGACCATCACCGCAGCGCTGTTGCTGACTGCAATGGTCGGACTTGCGCTTCTATTGTCACCTCCCGGATCCTTTAACCGAGATACTTCGAATGTAAACGTCGTGGCGGTACAACCAAATGTGCCGATGACAATGGTAAAAACCCCCGCCGAATTAAAGGAGCTCCTCGAACGACATCTCCTGCTCAGCACTAAGGGTCTCCAGTCGCTTCCTGACGACAAGTTCCCGCGACTGGTGATCTGGCCCGAGTCACCGATGAACTTCACGTATGGTTCCTCCAAAGCGTTTCAAGAATTAGTCGCAGACTTTACTAAACGGAACCACATGTCGCTGCTCTTCAACTCACTCGAAGCTGCTCCGGCGAATGGTTCATACAATTCAGCACTGCTCGTAAATGAACAGGGCCACCTGATCTCGCAGTATGATAAGATTCGCCTGATGCCGTTTGGCGAATATGTCCCGCTCCCACAATGGTTACCGGGAGCTTCTTTGATAACTGGGATCGTCGGTGACTTCACTCCCGGGAGCAATTACACGTTGATGCCCTTTGGAGAAGGTCGCGCCGGCGTCTTCATCTGCATCGAGTCGGCGTATCCGTGGATCGCTCGCACGATGGCGAACCAAGGCGCTGATGTGCTGATCAATATTTCGAACGACGGTTATCTTGGCCCGACGGCAGTGATGCGACAGCATCTCGCGAACGCGGTGTTTCGCGCAGTTGAGAATGGCCGTCCGGTGCTGCGAGTTACGAATACAGGGCTGACAGCCTTCATCAGAGCTGACGGCGTTGTTCAAGAGCAGACCGGCGGATTCCAGGCAGACGTTCGAACCTGGAGTGTGAACCAGTTGACGGTAACTACGACTTTCTACACCAGGTACGGTGACTTGTTTGTTTATCTTTGCACGGCGATCACGTTCCTGGTTGTCATCGCAATGTTGGTTGATAGAAGAAGGAGTTTTAGAAATTCGAGATGAGCGACACCTTATCGATTCAGGAATTAAGAACCGCGTTTGACGGCTTACGCGCGCGAGTTGAACAACTCGGGAGGTTTCTTTGATGTCCCGGCACGTCGCGAGGAGTTGAACAAGATCGAAGCGCAGGCCTCAGCGCCTGATTTCTGGAGCGATCAGGAAGCAGCGCAAAAGTCGCTGCAAGATCGCAGTCGCCTGGAAAAGAAGATCGAACGCCAGGAACAGTTTGAATCGCAGATTGCCGACGCCGAAGTCCTCTTTGAGTTTGCTGAGGAAGACGCGACTTCAATCAACGAACTCCATCCGTTGCTTGAACGACTTGAACACGACTTAAGCCAGGCTGAGACTGAAATGCTCCTGGCCGGCGACAACGATCGCCGTAACGCTATTTGCACGATTCATCCGGGCGCGGGTGGCACCGAATCACAGGATTGGGCCGAGATGCTGCTGCGCATGTATCTCAAGTGGGCCGAGCAGCGTGGATTCAAAGCTGAAGTGCTCGAGTATCAACCAGGCGAGGAAGCTGGGCTGAAAAGTGTAACGTTCAGAGTTGAAGGCGAATACGCCTACGGCCTTTTGGCTGCCGAAGCCGGAGTGCACCGGTTGGTCCGTATCTCGCCATTTGATCAAGCGGCAAGGCGGCATACGTCCTTCGCGTCTTTATTTGTTTACCCAGAGATTGACGAGGACATCGAAGTCGAGATCAACGACAAAGATTTGCGTGTCGATACCTATCGCGCTACCGGCGCGGGCGGACAACATATCAACACTACCGATTCAGCAGTTCGCATTACCCACATACCTACCGGAATCGTCGTATCCTGTCAAAACCAACGTTCACAACATCAAAATCGAGCAGTTGCCATGCAGGTGCTGCGCTCACGTCTTTATGAACTCGAGTTGGAAAGGCGGCGTGCTGAGACCGCCGAGCTCGAAGCCAACAAGGCCGACATTTCATTCGGGTCGCAGATCAGGAGTTACGTGCTGGCGCCCTATCAGTTGGTAAAAGACACTCGCACTAAGCTGGAACGAGGGAACGTCGATGCAGTGCTCGGCGGAGACATCGACGACTTCATCAAAGCCTACTTGCTCGCACGCAAGGCCGCTTAGGTCTTTCAGGTTTGATTGGGAGTTTTCATGGCGACAACTACACATATCGAAGAGAAGCCGCGCATCATCCTTCCACGCGCTGGTCGTAGTAACGAGATACTGGCGATCCTCTTTATCGCGTTGGGTTTGCTGCTCGCGCTCTGCCTCGTCTCCGCGGCGTTTTATCCGAACGATCCGTCATGGAACTCGGCCGGTCAGAACGAGACGCAGAATTGGGCCGGTTCGATCGGTGCGAATGTAGCGGCGACGGCTTTTCAGTTCATCGGTCTCGCTGCTTACCTGCTGCCGCTGTTGTTGTTCGCGGCTGCATGGCGGCGCTTCCAAACGAATATCATTCACAGTCCATTGACTCGAATCGTTGGTTTGATTGTGCTCGTGGTTGCGGCGTCAGCGCTGCTATCGATCTCACAAATGCGTCCGCTGTTTGATGCGAGTGTGCAACCGGGCGGGCTGCTGGGGGCTGTGGTCGCGCAAGGGTTGGCAAGCGGGCTGAGCACTGTTGGAGCGACTGTGCTGCTAGTCGCGATAGCCGCAACGGGCTTATTGCTTGCGACAAACTTCTCGTTCGTTCGACTCTACGAAATGATCGTGAACGCTGCGGGCACGCGGTTCGCTTTTGTCGGCAAGATTCCTGAACGTTTTAAAGCCTGGCGGCTACAACGCATTGAACGGGCGAAGCTGCGTAATCAAGCGAAGGCCGCGATCAAAGCCGAGCGCGAGGCCGCGCGAAACGCTCTTAAGCAGACAGTAAATTTAACGCCCGCCGAACGTGTTGCAGATTTCATGAAGGCACCGGTTGCCCCGGAAGCTCCCCCTGTGATACGCGCGGAAACAAACCGTGCGAGCACAGAAGCCACTACGGCGATCGCGGCGAGTGCGAGTGCCGCGGGCGCAGGAGTGAGCGTTGCGGCTCCGCCGGCAACAGTGGTTACTGGTCAATCGGGTAAGCGTTCGATCTTCCCGAGTCCGAACGTCCCTTCCGACGAGAATGATCTCGAAGAGATGGTCAAGGACGCTTCCGTTGTGCGAGTCAAAACTGAGGCACCTGCAACCGGCAAGCTGCCTTTCGACGCAGCACGCCGTGTTAACTACAGTGACTACGGCTTGCCACCACTCGAGTTTCTGAACGAAGCTCCGCCGCATAGCGAACAGGCTGATACTGAACTGCTCAGCCTTGCCACACGACTCGCGGAGAAGTGCAAGGAGTTTAATGTCACCGGGCAAATCAAACACATCTGCCCTGGACCAGTGGTGACAACTTACGAATTCAAGCCCGATCCGGGTGTGAAGTACTCGCGTGTCGTGTCGCTGGTTGACGATCTGTGTCTCGCGCTGAAAGCGGAGTCGATTCGCATCGATCGTATGCCGGGCAAGCCGCACGTCGGGATTGAAGTACCAAACCCGCGGCGTGAAACGATTTTTCTACGCGAAGTGATCGAGTCGCGTCCGTTTCGCGAGTCAGGATCGAAACTGACCATCGCGCTCGGCAAAACGATCGACGGGCTGAACTACGTTGCCGATCTGGCGAAGATGCCGCACCTGCTGATCGCCGGAACCACGGGTGCAGGTAAGTCGGTCGGTGTGAACGCGCTGATCGTTTCTATTCTTTATCGCGCGCGGCCGGATGAAGTTAAGTTCATCCTGATCGATCCTAAACGCCTCGAACTGGGTCTTTACGAAGACATTCCACACCTCGCTGCACCGATCATTGTCGATCCGAAGCTCGCATCGCGTTCGTTGAAGTGGGCAGTCGCGGAGATGGAACGCAGGTATCGCGATCTCGCCGGCTGGGGCGTGCGCAACATCGACGGCTTCAACACCGAGATCATGCGGCGCAACCTCATCAAGGAATACGACGACAAAGGTGAGCCGTGGAAACCGCTGCCTTATATTGTGATCATCATCGACGAGCTCGCAGATCTGATGATGACTTCCGGTCGCGAAGTGGAAGAATCGATCACGCGGCTGGCGCAGATGGCACGCGCTGTCGGCATTCACCTCGTGCTCGCCACGCAAAGGCCTTCAGTCGATGTGATCACGGGATTGATTAAAGCAAACTTCCCTTCCCGCATTTCGTTCCGAGTCTCTTCGAAGATCGATTCACGCACGATCATCGACACGAACGGTGCCGAGCAACTTCTCGGTCGCGGCGACATGCTGTTCCTGCCGCCCGGCACTTCGCGACTCATTCGTGTTCACGGCGCGTACATCGACGAGACTGAGATTGGCCGTATCGTCGCGCACATCAAAGCGCAGGGTCCGCCCACGTACGATGAAAGCATCACTCAATCCGAAGAGGAAGCGCTGGGGCTTGAAACGTCTGGTGGCGATCACGACGAACTGTTTGAAGAAGCGCTGCGGATTTGTGTTGAGATGAAGCGCGCTTCGACTTCGGTGCTCCAGCGTCGCCTGCGAATCGGATACGGCCGCGCCGCCGCGATCCTCGACATGATGGAGCGTGAGGGGTTGATCGGCCAGGCGGATGGTTCACGGCCTCGCCCGGTACTCGGTCGTGCGTATGAGATGGTCGCTGAATGGGATGAAATGAGCGTCTCCGATTAGTTAACAGGATTTACATGATTTATCAGGATTAACATGTAAATCGTGCCTAATCATGTAAATCCTGATAGTCATGACTTTGCTCGCGCGATCTTTGATCATGCGCTGTCCTCAGTAAATCCTCGCCAGGCTGTTAAAAACGCAATCACAGACGAGTGGCTGAACCGTTCTCGCATTTATGCAATTGCGATCGGGAAAGCCGCGGCGTCTATGGCATTCGGGCTTGAGGAAGCATTGGGTAAGAAGCTGAGCGCGGGTGTGATCAGCGCGCCGGAGCCATTCGAATCGCGGCAATGGAAAAGTTTTGTGGGAGGCCATCCTTTGCCGAATGAAGCGAGTCTCCACGCAGCACGAGCTGCGTTTGCGCTTTTAGACCGCGCGAATGCCAAACAGGCGACAGTGATTTTTCTGATCTCCGGGGGCGGCTCAGCCATGATCGAGTGGCCGGTTAGTAACGCAATCTCGCTCGCAGATCTCCGCGATGCTAATCAGACACTGATTGCATGTGGAGCACGCATTGCCGAAGTCAACTCAGTTCGTCGAGCGTTCTCGGCGGTGAAAGGTGGAGCACTGGCGCGACGAGCACCTCGCGCACAGATGTTCACCTTGATCGTTTCCGACACCAATCCTCGCGATGAAGCCAGTGTTGCTTCAGGGCCAACGCTACCACCACCGCCGGATGCTCCGAACGCGATTGAAGTCGTCGAACAATATCATCTTGAGAGTGTGTTGCCGGCGTCGATCATGAAAGCCGTATGCGGAGCAACAGACACGACGAGCACAATCAGCGGCGCTCATCATGTTCTTTTGGACAACTGGACTGCGATCGAGGCAGCAAAAGAGAAAGCGTTGGAGCTCGGCTTTGACTGTTTGACGCCGCAGCACATCTGCGAGCAGCCGATCGAGCAAGGTTGCGATCTTCTTCTCTCAACGCTGTCTGCTGGCCCAGTTGAAAAAAGCGTCGCTGTGATTTCCGGCGGAGAGTTTTCGTGTCCCGTTCGAGGCGATGGAATGGGTGGCAGAAACCTCGAGACTGTCTTACGCTGCGCGATGCGTCTCGATAAAGAAAGTCAACACATGGTTGTGCTAAGCGCCGGCACCGACGGAATCGACGGTAACAGTCCCGCGGCAGGCGCGATCGCCGACGAAACCACAATCAACCGTGCTCGAACTCTCGGCCTCAACCCCGCCGACTTTCTCGCCCGCAGCGACTCGTATAATTTCTTCGCCCAACTCAACGATCTGATCGTAACCGGCACCACCGGAACCAACGTACGCGACCTTCGCATCCTTCTTAAATCACGAGGGACGAACAGTTTGTTCAAAAACGTAAAAGCATTATAGTTATTAAGCCTATGCAACCGACAAGGGAAAAAAGTTTGGGCTTGCTACGAAAGACGCTGGAACGACTGCACGATGTCAAACGCTTGGTTCAGTACTCCGTGGAGCATCAGAAGTGGGAGCACAGTGCGCGAAGAGCTATCACTTTCGTCTTTGGGAAAGAATCGCAGCAATTGAAGGATTTTGATTCTGCGCTTAAACCCTATTCAGATGAAAGCGAAACGTACAAGGTCGGGAAAGCAGACGTCTTCAAAAAGGTAAGTCCGAAGGTCGCTGCCTTGCTTGAGATAATGATCGAGGAGGTTGAAGACTACTGGGACGAAGACGCGCGCCCACTGAAAACCAATGACCCCGTAGAGAATTCTTCGAGATCACCGCAAGGCAAGAATGTCTTCATAATCCATGGTCATGATACCGGCACTAAAGAAGAGGTGGCCCGGTTTATATCGAAGCTCGGACTGAACCCGATCATTCTTCACGAACAAGCAAATCAAGGGAAAACCGTTATCGAAAAATTCGAGCAGCACGCCGATGTCTCGTTCGCCATCGCCTTATTAACACCTGACGATGTAGGTGCCTCTAACACCGACCGAGATCACCTGCGATCCAGACCACGACAGAATGTTCTGTTTGAATTTGGATATTTCATCGGTAAGTTGGGACGTAGGTTCGTCTGTGGGTTGATCAAAGGAGACGTGGAGATACCTTCCGACTATTCGGGCGTGCTCTATATTCATTTCGATACCTTTGGTGCATGGCGATTGAACCTCGTAAAAGAACTTAGAGCCGCCGGTCTGGAAGTTGATGTAAATGCAGTTTTCTAATTGCTGCCTGCCGGGTGAGGGCACGAACGCACAATGGCTCGCGTTTTTGTGTTTTTTGTGCCTTTTTGTGGCGACCTCTTCTTGACTCTCCCCCGCCTAACCGAATATAAGACTTGCCTTGGAGCCGAGGCCTTTGTCGACACTGCTAAACACCCAAACTCCCATTACTCCCAAACCACTTGATGGCAGCTCCATTGCCTTTTCGGAGCTGATTCAATTATTGAACAGCCAGACCAGCCCTCCCACCCTCGAACAGTTGAACTCCTGGCTTTCAAACGTTGAGATCTCGGACCACGATTTACAGCCTTACATCGGATTTAAAGAAGGCAATTACTGGCGCCATCGAGTTTTTCGCAATGATGCGATCGAGATGCTGGTGATTTGCTGGCGCCCAGGCCAGAAAACGCCGATTCACGATCACAACGGTTCTCACGGAGCTGTCCGCGTTCACCAGGGCCTCATGTGGGAAACGATCTTTGCGTACGACAAAGAGCGTGGCCTGTGTTACGACACCGGTCGCGAATGTCCGTCGGGTACGGTTACGGGCGCCGAGATACCCGACATTCATCAACTTGGTAATCCCGACGTCAGTGGTCAGGACCTTGTCACTGTCCATGTTTATGCGCCGCCGCTCGGTGTGTTAAGAACTTACAAGGTGGGTAGTTCGCAGGTAGACCTTTACACGCCTAATGATTTCCCGACTTGAGACGCGGCTGGCGTTGCTCCTGGCGTTGCTCTCAACGTTGGCATGTGCCGCCACCGCGTGCAAGGAAAAATCCCCGGCGACCGGTTCGCAGGAATTGACAGTCGCCGCCGCCTCCGACCTCACGCCGGCATTCGAAGAGATCAAGCGCGAGTTTGAATCCAGTCACACAATAAAAGTCGTTTTTGTTTTCGGGTCCACGGGCATGCTCACACGGCAGATCGAAAATGGCGCGCCGATGGATCTGTTCGCCGCCGCAAACGTGAGCTACATCGATCAGTTGGACCAGAAGGGATTGATCATCCCGGATACGAAAACGATCTATGCGCGAGGCCGCATTACGATGTGGACGCTGAATGACAGTAACCTGAGACTCGCAACGATCTCTGATCTCGCGCGCCCCGAAGTCACACGCGTTGCCATCGCCAATCCCGATCATGCTCCCTACGGTCTCGCTGCGCGTCAGGCATTCGAGAGTGCCGGTGTTTGGGAGTTGGTGAAACCTAAGCTCGTTTACGGTGACAACATCCGGCAGACACTTCAGTATGCAGAGACGGGCAACGTTGAAGTTGCGATTGTCGCGTTATCGTTGAGCATGCAGAGCAACGGTCGCTGGTCACTGATTCCGGAAGAGTTGCATCAGCCACTGGACCAGGGGCTGGGAATCATGAAGAGCACGAAGAATGAGCAGGCCGCGAGGGGTTTTGCCGCTTTTGTTAGTGGGCCACAAGGGCGAGCCATCCTGCAAAAGTACGGCTTCTCTTTTCCGGCCACGAAGAAAGATTAGCCACAAAAAGGCACAAAAAGCACAAAAACGGTTAAGACGGAGATCCTTAGAGGATCATCTTCAATGCTTACTCATTTGTGCTTTTTGTGCTTTTTTGTGACTCGATAAATGTTTTGAGGGTTAGGTCTTTGCCGTCTGTGGTGATGGTGATCGTTCCATAGTTGCCGGTGGTGAGAACTGTGGCGCCATTTGCTTGCCAGCGTTCGACGACCTCTTTGTGAGGATGACCAAACATAGATTGCCGGCCGACGGAAATGATCGCGAAGGTGGGTTTTGTAGCGAAGACGAAAGCCTCGGTGGAAGATGTTTTACTGCCGTGATGCGGCACTTTGACGACGTCTGTTTTTGGGGCAAGCAATGCTCGTTCAGCGGCCTTTTCGATGTCGCCGGTTAGTAAAATTGAGCGTTCGCCGAACTGTAATCGCAATACGACAGAATTGTCGTTGCTGGAAGCGTGAGTGCCGGCAGGTGGCCATAACACGCTTACTTCGACGTCTCCAAAACGAATCGTGTCGCCCTGCTCAATTGTTTCGAGGTGAGTTTTTGTCTGCCGGAGCGTCTCCGCGAATTTGATGAAGTCTGGATCCTCAGCGGGAGTTCGTCCTACGAGCGCACCCCTGACAGAAAAGTTTTTAAGCACGTCATTCAGTCCGTCGATGTGATCGGCATCAGCGTGTGTGGCGACTACATAATCGATCTGGCTTAAGCCTCGCCACCATAAATACTCTGAGACGACTGTTTCACCAATTCTCCGACTTGCGTCGAATGTATTTCCGCCACCATCGACCAGCAGCGTAGTTCCATCAGGCATCGTCACGAGTGCTGCATCACCTTGTCCGACATCGAGAAAATCAACTCGAAGTTTTCCCTCAGCCCAGCCGCTACTCAACGGATGCAAAATTAGAACGGCGAGCAGCAACAGTTGGACAACTGACACCGGAAGAACGAAACGATGCAGTTTACACTGGGCATCGGCAGGCGAAGCGAGCGGGCGCCAGTGCGAAAGCGCGATCACGAGCAGCAGTAACGGAAGATAGTAAACCGCGTACACCAGCGCGCCCCGACCCGAGTATTCCGGCAGTCGCAGCGTAGCCAGACCAATGCTTGAAAATGGATCGACACTGTGCACCATCAACCAGTTGATTGAATCTGCGAGCTTAAACAGTGGAGCTGATGCGACCGCACTGAACTGCGAAATCAACAGCGTCAGCATCGCAACGACGACCAAAACTGCAAGCAACACACTGACAACGATATTCAGTAACAGCGAGGCAAGCGACAGCCGGTGAAAATAAACAATCATCTGCGGCAATAACACGATTTGCACACTCGCGGAAACGAGGATGGCGCCGAAGATGTAGCGCAAACAACGCTGCGCGTGATAACGCTCAAGCCAAACCGCCAACCGGCTTTTAAATAGCTGGTAACGGTGCGGCGAACGCGCGAGTTCCTTTTGCCAGCGCTGCTCGCGCCAAAACAAGATCTCACAAAGAGTTTTGAGTGCGCGGGAACACACAGGTGGGTAGGGCGACGATCGTGCCGGATACCACGCGCCGATGGCTGAAAGTCTGAGCAGCAGCGGCCATGCAATTACCACAATCGCCAGGACAGACAAGAACGTCAGTTGAAAAGAAGGATCGAAGATCTCTTTCGGGCTGCGAACCAGAAGAACAAGCGCTGCCCCTCCCAACGCATTTAATGACGTGGCCTGACGAAACACGATCGGCGCCAGTCCTGCAAAAGTGAACATCAAAGCAGCGCGAACCACCGAGGCCTCAGTTCCAACCGCGAGCGAATACGACCAGACCACGATTGCAGGCAATGCGAATTGGACCAACCGTCTTTTCGTCAGACGGCGCACTGCGAGAAACACGATTCCTCCGATGAAGCTGATGTGCAGGCCACTAATTACAAGAACGTGAAAAGTGCCGCCTTCGCGAAACCGTTCAGCAGCATCGCGTGACAAGTTGTAACGATTACCGAGCAACGCCGCGTCTAAAACGCCCGCGGTTTCGGGTGTGAATCGCGAGTCGATTTCGTGTTGCAGGCGCTCGCGCCACTCGTAGAGCATGGCCAAAGGTTGGAACACGCGCGTGTCCTCGAGCCGTGCGATTGAACTCGGGCTCTTGATGACGCCGGTTGCGTCGTAGTCTCTGCGGTCGAGGTACTCAGAAAGTGGCGAGACGCCGGGATTGCGATAATTGCCGGTGCGATCGAGAGTCGTGGAGACACGAATGCGAGTGCCGTAACGAAGTTGAAGGCTTCTGTAATAGTGCTCTGTCTCGATCCTTCGAAACGGCGCCAACAACCACACCCGTTTCACCGGACCTTG
Source organism: uncultured Acidobacteriota bacterium (assembly GCA_963826255.1). Taxonomy (GTDB): domain Bacteria; phylum Acidobacteriota; class Blastocatellia; order Pyrinomonadales; family Pyrinomonadaceae; genus PSRF01. Next base: position 1,633,830 of record CAWGWK010000001.1, on the reverse strand, counting down.
CTCCACTTGCACTGATAAGTAGAGCCTGTCGCGCGCGAACTCAGGTGGTCCATCCAATACGCCGGTCAGTGTCAACGACTCGCCATCAATCAAACTACTCTGAGATTTTGTGCGTTCCTGCAAGAGTGCAAGTGTTTCTCCGGCAAAGAACAGCGCCAGTAACATCGCTATCCCCGCCAACCGCACTCGCTTTTTCAATACAACGAGCAACGAAAGAACGGAACACATCGCGCACGCGACCAGCGAGAAGACTAATTTAGTGGGGATGTAGCTCGCCGCACAGATGCCAAGCGCGAACGCCGCAGCGAGTTGAACGAGAGGATGCTGACTGAACAGGCTTCGGTGAGGATTCATTGCCGTGAGTAATGTCTGACAAGATTAACAGGATTTTCAAGATGGACAGGATAAATCTTTTAATCCTGTAAAATCTTGTCAATCCTATCTAAGCGTACGACCGTCTCCACGTGGTGAGTTTGTGGAAACAGATCAAATGCGGAAATCGAATCAACAAAGTATCCGGCGGCCATGAGTTTCTTCAAGTCGCGCGCGAGCGTCGGCGGGTCACATGAGACGTAAGAAATCTCTGCCGGACCCAAATCGAGAATGCCGTTAATTACAGCAGACTCGGCACCCGCTCGCGGTGGGTCGAGCAACACAAAATCAACTGCGCCAGTTTCGCCGCTCCTGAACCAATCAGTAACAGTCGCAGTGATTACGCGCGCATTCTGCAATCCTGCGCGCTGGAGATTCCGCCGTGCAAACCGTGAGGCGTTGGCATTCGCTTCAACTCCGATCACCTTCTTAAACCGGCGTGATAACGGCAACGTGAACAGACCAACACCACAATAAAGATCCAGCACCGTCTCCCCAGACGCATCTCCAATCGCAAAGTCGAGCAACTGCCCAAGCAACGAAGGGTTGATTTGAAAAAACGCCTCCGCGTTGTAGTTGTAGACCTCGCCTCTAATCGTCAACGTCAACTCGCTGGTTTCGAACTCAACAAACGACGGCGCGAACGACACACCATTCTCACCCGCAACTACGTCTAGATGTTTCAACCCGCGAGGAAACCGGTTCCATTCCGTCGCCCGCACCTGCTCCAGTTTTTCCTGCAACTCAGGCAATAACACCGCACAATCAACCACGTCGCAAACGCGCCTCGAACCACGTTCGTAGTAACCAATCGTCCGCTCCTCCTGATCGATCTGCCACGTCGCACGCATTCGATAACGCCAATTGTTTGGTGAACCGGTGACAATGAAGTCGGGAATACTTTCAAGACGCGCGATGCGGTGAAGACAGTCGCGAATCATGTCCGCCTTGGCTGCGAGCTGAGCTTCGTACGTGAGCTGCTGAAAGTCACAGCCACCGCAGCGGCCGAAGTACGGACAAGGTGGTTCAACTCTGACCGGCGAAGGCGTAATGATCTCTTCAATCGACGCAAACAAGACCTCACCCTGCCGGCGATCGACGCGCACGCGAACGCGATCTCCGGGCGCCGCCAGCGAAACCAAAACAGTCTTCCCGCCGGCATGGGCCAACCCCCTACCGCCGGGAAGAATTCGTTCCACGTCAACTACGAAACGTTCAGTCACGTTCACCTGAACTTCAAACGTAAAACAAGCTGAGTCGCGGCACGGCAAACTGCTCGCGCAAACGCTTCAGCAGAAGGTTATCAAAAGTTTGATTGTAAACGGCAGTCTCCATGTGCGCGCGATACGGTTTGAGTTGATCCTTTATTTCCTTCTTTAACTCGTCAAGCGTGGTTTTAGTAACGACTGAGAGCATGGTGTCGTTCAGCATTCTTTCAAGCCCGGTGAGAGAGTCTTCGAGCTTGCGCGTATCGAGTGTCGCGTCACCGGCGAAATCGTTTTCGATCTCGGCGAGTAACGCGGCGGCACGTGCGAGTGCTTCGGAAAGGTCGTCTTCGCCTCTTAAATTCGCGAGCGCAGATAACGAACCGCGGCTACGCTTCAGATGTTCAGTTATTGCAGCAACTGAAAATGGTGTTTTGTCAGAGTCAATCTCTGTCGCCGGGGTTGATGAACCAACGCGCGCTTCGATCCATTCGGCATACTGAGCTTCAACTTCCTCCTGGCAATAAAGTAGCGACTTAATCGTTCGCTTGCGCGGCCGTGCCTCAAACGAATCGAACGATCTCTCGACGCCACGCAGCACTATGTGCAGAGGAATCCCCTGCTGCTTCCACGTTTCCATCAACGCCCAATCCATCGGACTGAGAAAGAGATGCTTACCGCGTCGCCTGACAAATGCATCCTCGATTTCGGTGAAGTAGTTGAAGTAGTTCAAACTTGGTCTCTTCTCTGCGTAAACTCTGCGTTCCTCTGCGTCTCCGCGGTTTCATTTTCCATCTACCTTTTTTACCGCAGAGACGCAGAGAAACGCAGAGGTTACACAGAGAAGCTATTAGGGGCTATTTCTTTCATAAACCAGGCGTAAGCCTTCGAGCGTAAGATTGCTGTCTACTTCTTCGATAAACTTCGAAGCAGTTGCGATCAGCGGCGCGAGACCGCCGGTCGCAATCACACGCGGTTTCAAACCCATCTCAGCGATCATCTGCTCCAGCACACCGTCCACGAGACCCGCATACCCATGATAAATTCCCGACTGCATCGCGCCGGTCGTCGATGAGCCGATCACTTTGTGCGGGCGCTTGATCTCCACGCGCGGCAGTTTCGCCGCACGTGAAAATAAAGCTTCCGAGGAGATCATGATTCCCGGCGCAATCACGCCGCCCAGGTACTCACCGGCAGCATTAATCGCGTTGAAAGTTGTCGCTGTTCCAAAGTTGACGACTATACAAGGAGCTCCATACTTAGCCACCGCCGCCACTGCATCGACAATCCTGTCCGCGCCGACATCCGAGGGCGGTTCGTAAAGAATTTTCAAGCCAGTATCGGTTGTGTGATCGACAAAGTTCGGTGTTAACTCAAAATATACTTCGGCGATTCGCTTCAGCGTTAGATTTAAAGACGGCACCACTGAGGCAATGACAATCGCGTCGATGTCTTTGAAATCAATGCCCGCCAACTCGAACAGGTTTCGCGCCTGCACGCCATACTCGTCACTGGTCCTCGCGGCTTCAGTAATCAAGCGCCACTGGGCGATCAATTCATTTTCCCGAAACACCGCAACCGTAATATTTGTGTTACCCGCGTCAATGACCAGAAGCATGGGCGAGTTCCTCGTTGCTGTTTGGTGTTCCGGAAAGGACTTGTTCGATCAAATCCGCTGCTCGACCTGGACCATCTTCCCGCTGAAGTTGCTGGCGGATTTCAATTGCCCGGCGCGCATAATACGGCTGCCTCAGCAATTCGTTTAGCTCATTTGCCACTGTGGGTGCGAAGTAATTTTTCCGGTAGAGCGTGCGGCTGGTGCCGAGCTTAAGAGCATGTTCCGCGTTATCGGATTGATCGAAAGCGAAAGGCACGATCAAAGTCGGCACACCGGCCAGCAAGCCTTGCGACGTCGTTCCCACACCGCCGTGATGGACCACCACACAAGCTCGCGGCAACAGCGCCTGGTAAGGCACGTAGTCGAGCGCGATTACGCCTTCAGGAAGCGACGGCGGCAGGTTTCGCTCATCGCCGATGAGCAACACCGCACGCCGTCCGACACCTCTCGCAGCCTCGATGCTCTCGCGAAAGAAATCACGCGCAACCCAAACTGCGGACGAACCTAACGTAAACACGATGGGTGGTGCGCCATTGTCCAGGAATTTAATCAGTTCGTCCGGAACTTGTGCTTCACGATTTCCGTCGTAGAAACAGAACCCGGTGACCTCGGTGTGAGGGGGCCAGTCAGGCTGTGGCTGGGCAAATAATTTTGAGAACAGCGCCAGTACGCGCGTTGGCGAGTGTTGCCCCTCGAACATGGGATTGCCGGTGTCTTCAAGTCCGAGCTCGTCGCGAAATTTCGTTACCGCCTTCGCCTTGTACGTACTTTTTGAAAGATTAAGTAAGAACCCCATCACCTCAGGGCCAAGCACACTGAGCTTTCTGGTCCACTGCCAGTACGGCGGAACCGGCGGATCGTACGCAGAAATGAAAGAGAACGGTGCCAGCACGGTGGAGATCCACGGCATACCCGTCTTTCGACCAACCAATGGACCAGCCGGCGCAGCCGGATGAGTAACAAGAAGATCGGCTCCCGCAACAGCCTTCAGCAGGTCTTCGTAACTATCGCGCACAGCCGGAAAGACGAGTTTTTCAGTCAGGAACCTTGGTCCGGTTTTCGGCTCCATGATCTTTTCGATCAGTTCCGTGTCCTGTTCTTTCGGCGGCGGTATATCCGGCCGCACCGGTACAAATTCCAACCCCGCGCCTTCGATCTTTTCACGATACACCGGCATCGTCGCAATGACGGGTGTGTGGCGGCGCCGTTGCAACTCCATCGCCATCGCCATGTACGGATGAATGTCGCCAAACGATCCGAACGTGTTTAAGATAATTCGCATCGGACTAACTAGAAGACCTGACGCTGCAAACGTCGCCCGCTCTCACTAACCTGATTTCACCGCTCGCTGTGTTGAGACGCAGCGCACCGTCGCGTTCGACGCCGCTGGTTGTGCCCTGCCACACCTCGTCACCATTGCTTACCTGAACTAACCTTCCGGTCGCGTAGGAAGATCTGTTGGACCATGCAGCGATGATTTTTTCACGACCGCCGGGCTCGGGCAGCAACGAATACCAACGCGCCAGCGCTCGCAACAGAGCGGGGAGTATGGCCTCGCGCTCGGCTGGCCGGCCGCTCGCCTCGGAAACCGAAGTGGCGACGTTTTCCAGTTCAGGTGGAAACGCATTTTGAGTCAAGTTGATCCCAATGCCTACGATCACTGCGCGACCGGCCGGAGTCTCAATTGCTTCGGCAAGTATGCCGCAGATTTTTCTCTCGCCGAAAAGAAGATCGTTGGGCCATTTGATATCGGTATCAACTCCGCCGGCTTCCTGCAAAGCATCTCCGGCAGCCAGCGCTGCCATGAAAGTAATCAAGGGCCAATGTTCTTGTGGAATTGCAGGCCGCAGCAGGATGCTGAAATAAAGTCCGGCGCCTTTCGGTGATGACCACGCGCGCTGCAAGCGACCTCGCCCGGCAGTTTGCTCGTCGGCAACAAGCGAGAGTCCTTCCTCCGCGCCTTCGGACGCCAGGCGCGCCAGCTCGGTGTTAGTCGAAGGCAATGACTCGAATCGCAGGATCTTTGTTCTGAGCAGCGTCATAAAATGAACGACGCGATTGTAAGCTTCAACCTGTGCCACAAAAAGCACAAAAGACGCAAATGGTTTGTACCTCATTTGTTTCGTGCTTTTTGTGCCTGTTGTGGCTAAGCTGTGCGGCAAAACTCCGTGATCGACTGGTTCCCCATTAAGCTTTCCTTCGCGGTAGCCACGGCAGCTACGCTGATTGCACTGATAGCCGGCTCAGGGCTCGCGTGGCTGCTGGCGCGAAAACGTTTTCCCGGACGAAACCTCGTCGATGCACTCGTAACGCTGCCGCTCGTTCTGCCGCCAACGGTCTTGGGTTACTACTTGTTGGTGTTGCTTGGTACGCGTTCGGCCTTTGGAGGTTTTCTTTACCGCACGTTTGGAATTCGTCTGACGTTCACGGTGACAGCGGCGATCATTGCGGCTTCAATTCATGCGCTGCCCCTCGTGACGAAGAGCTTGCGCGCGGCGTTTGAAGCAGTGAACACCGATCTCGAAGCGGCGGCGCGCACCCTCGGCCTTAACAATCGACTCATCTTCTTTCGCGTGACGTTGCCATTGGCTGCGAGGGGTGTGCTGGCGGCGACGGCACTCGCCTTTGCACGCGCACTCGGCGACTTCGGCGTGACGATAATGATCGCCGGAAACATTCCGGGCAAAACTCAAACTGCTTCAGTCGCGATTTACGATGCTGTGCAGGCGGGACGTGATAACGAAGCGTTCACGCTGGCTGTGATTGTTTCGGTGATCGCCCTTTTCATGCTCTATTTGATCAACCGCTTCGGCCGCGTGCGTTGGTAGCCACAAAAAGGCACAAAAAGCACATAACCAATTTTGTGCTTCTTGTGCCTTTTGTGGCCTAACTTAAAAAGCCCTTAAAGTGGCCCAACGAATAACCGGGGAAGATTGATTTGGTATTCGCACTGCCGAGGTGGCGCGTGGCGACCTCGCCAAACACGTCGCGAAAGTCGGTCGTCAAAGCAAGGTCGCGTCCTTCGTAAAGCTGATCACTCTTTAAACCGGGCCAGCGTCCGTAAACCTTTCCGCCTCGCACGTTATTGCCCATGACTAACATGGCGTTCGCATGACCATGGTCCGTGCCGCGATTGCCGTTCTCGCGTACCGTCCTGCCAAACTCTGACATCGTCAACACAACGACGTCGTCCATTCGTTGGCCCAGGTCCTGATACAGCGCGGCGATGCCGGAGCTGAACGTCTGCAAAAGATTTGCCAACTGCCCGCGAGCGTTGCCCTGATTCACGTGCGTGTCCCAGCCTCCGATCTCAGTAAAAGCAACTTCCAATCCGACACCTGCTTTGATTAGCTGCGCGATCTGCAACAACGAATTACCAAACGGATTGCGCGGATACTGCGCACCGTTCTCGGGTTTGTATTGTGCGGGATTGGCTTTCTTCAGATAGTTGACTGCTTCGAAAGTCTCTCGACCCATTCCGGCCAGCTTATCGTTGACCTCTTTTGCGTAAATCGCTTCGAAGCCGCCTTGTAGATTTGCTGACGATCGGCCCGCGCGAATGGCGAAGTCAGACAGATTCGCCATCGCCACCGCCGAGGCACGTCCCTGAAGCACGCGCGGCATGGTCCTGGTCATCGACACGGCGCGAAACGACGAGCGCTCGGGATCCTGTTTGCTTTGCAGGTAACGATTGAGCCAACCATCGCTGGTGGACTTCACGCCCGGCGTTGCGGATTCCATGTAGTCCTGCGCGTCGAAGTGTGAACGAGTGTTGTCGGGCGATCCGGAGGCGTGAATGATTCCGAGGCGCTTCGAATCCCACAGCGGTTTGAACGAACTCATCGCGGGATGCAGTCCAAAGAAGCCATCGAGATCGATCGCAGCCTCAGCATTTCCTGACTCAGGTTTTGGTATCGCGATCGACGGGCGCGAAGCGTAGTAACTGGATTCGCCAAACGGCACGACCATGTTGAGTCCGTCGACTGCGCCGCGCTGAAAGATCGCAATCAGAGTTTTTCGTTTGCCGGTTGCAGGTTGGCCCATCACCACACGCTCAAGGAACGTAGGAGCTGAGAGCGACGTGCCGACACTCGCCAGAGCGATGCTGCCTGATTTAAGAAAGTATCTGCGGTTCATAATTCAATCTTTTCATTTTTACAGGATTTGCAGGATTAAACATGATTTACATGTAAATCCTGATAAATCATGTAAATCCTGTCCTACTGCCTCTGAAACTCCGGAGTTCCCAGTATCAATCCCACCACCTTCGCAACCGGATCAGATTGGTCCAACTGCTTCAGCAACGTCTCCCTCGTCGCCTGCGAGATCTCCCCAGCCAGGATCATTTTTACCGACTCATCCCTCGTCAACTTACTGAGATCGACCCGAGTCCCTTGAATCCGATTATTCGCCAAAGCTATACCGAAGTTCATTCGTTCCAGCAAACCACCGGTGTTGACCCAACTCTCCGCCGCGTCTGAATATCCATTCGGTGTTTGAAACCCGTAGAGCGGCTCGCCCATGCGCGCAATCCACTGGTGAGTTCCAGGGCCGCCATTGGTCTCGGCGCCGAGCGTCCGTATCGCACTGACCACGAGCTCAAACGGGCGCTTGATCTTCGCGCGGTACGCTTCGCGCGAGTTGAATTCGTTCGAAAAGAAGATTGCTTTTAGGGTCTCACGAATATCTCCATCGCTCTTTGTGAAAACAGCGGCGACACGGTCAACCAACGACGCAGGCGGATTATCGGCGACAAAGTGGCGCACGAGTTTGGTCGCGATGAACTTCGCCGTTGACGGATGACGGGCCAGAATATCGAGCACCATCAGACCGTCTTTGATTCCACCTCCCGCGGGAATTTTATGGCCCAGGACAATCTTCTCGCCGTCGTCATGCACGCGTGCGTTGAAGAAGAAGGTGCCGGCATTGCGGCGCCCGGCCTCGCCCAGCATTGCATTTACCGCTGCGCCGCCGCCACGCGGTTGAAAGATTGTCCAGCCAGTGAAGCAGCGAGCTATTTCCTGCACGTCTTTTTGCGTGTAACCGCCGTCAACTCCGAGTGTATGCAGCTCCATCAACTCGCGCGCGTAGTTTTCGTTGATGCCGCGTCTCCGTTGCTGCGGCGCGCGTAGTCTTTGCTGAGCGTTTGGACTCACACTCTGGAAGTTGTCCAGGTAAAACAACATCGCCGGACTCTGCGCCGTGGCCTGCAACAACGTCGAAAACTTCGACATGACATGAGGGCGAATCGTGTCGCGATCGTAAGCAGGAAGTAACCAGCGATCCGCGCCCTTGCCTGCAAAGATATTGAAGTGGTTGGTCCAGAAATCGACCATTACCTCCTGAAGCTGTCGCTCACTGTAGACAGCGCGCAGGATTCTTGATGCCTGCAACTCAGCAATAATTCGCTGTGGCCGTTGCAGTCCGTTCTCGCGGTAATACTCCTGAAGCAACTCGCGGTACTTTTCGTTTTCAAGTGGATTGCCAGCTGGCGGAGTCTGATTCGGTTTATTCGAATCGTTCCTGGGCATTTCCGCGGGCATTGAGTTCGCGCCACCTTTGACCCGGTTCTCGCGCGCGTCAGCGAGATCGGCAGGCAACATGCCGCGCGCTTGAAGCTGGCGCAGAAGTTGTCCGGGTTGAGGATACTTTTCGTAGAGCTCAGCGGTCGTCATGTTCAAAACAGTCAAATCTTTGACTTTGTTCTCGGCGACCGTATCGGCGAGCTTCTCGGGGCTGAGTTGCTGGTTAATGTAGTTCTCCAGGCCCACTGCCTTGACGCGCTGAACGTCGCCAGGGCGGGCGCCAAAGCCGAGCCGGTTGAGCACGTGGAGGATGCGCTGTTCTTCATTCAAACCTTGAACTTTCGCCTGTTTTTGTCCGGAGGCGAAGGAGACGATCGACAACATCACGAGGATTGCCGTCGCTTTTTTCATAGCATTCATGTTGGGTTAGACGCAGGGGCGGGCGGGTTGGTTGATAAAAAAATATAGTCAAATAGGTCCCATAAGACCTATAGGACTTATTTTAAGTTTTTAGGGGCTGGCGCTCGTCGTAGGCCTGGGCTGCGTCCTGGCCTGGGGCTTTGGATACGTTACCGGACTGCGGTTTCCATCTCTGTCGATCGCTCTCACACCGAAGAAGAAATTGTCTTTCGACATTCCTTTCATCGTGAACACCGTCACGTTGCCAACCGGTTTCGAGTTGGTCCAAACCGGCGACGTAGTGTCGCGCCAGACTATTTCATAACCAGCAAGATCAGGCTCTTTGTTCGGCTCCCATTTCAGATCAGTATCATCTGATAAGCGCGACTGAATCGTCACTTCCTTTGGCTTCGCGGGCGCCAGGGCCAGCGTTGCCAACGCAGCAGCATTTACGCGGGCGACGTTTGCGACGTATGGGAAATCCACAAACTCCGGCAAATCACCATACTGCACTCCATTCTCAACGCGCACGTTCTGATGCTGGTGCCGGAATTCTTCATTCACTTCCGTAAACCGCACTGCCGGATAACCGCGTTCGAGAAACGGGATGTGATCGCCACCGCGCCCATATCGATCGCGACGATACACGAGCATCACTTTCATCTGCGGCACCGAGCGCTCGCTCACTTCTTTGATGAATCGCGCTAACTGGCGAGACGCAGAGTCGTTCTCTCCGCCAACGCTTCGACGAATGTTCGCTTCTGCCGGCGTTTCGTTCGAGGGCACGCCTTCGGAGAAGACTCGCACAGTGCCGCGGTCCCGCACACCGTTGCCCCCCAGCGTGTTGCCGATGATGTCGTTGGTGAACATCGCTTCGATGTCCCAGTTTTTCTGCTTCGCCTGGTCCGCAAAATAAGTGGAACCGAGCAGGCTCTGCTCTTCGCCGGCAACGGCCATGAAAATTATCGTCGCCTCGAACTCATACTTCGCCATCACTCGCGCCATCTCGAGCACCGCGGCAGTTCCCGATGCATCGTCGTTGGCTCCAGGCGCGTCGCACTTCGCATCCGTTGGACTGCTGCACATCGAATCGTAGTGACCGCTGACTACATAGATCCGGTTCGTCGATTCCGGTTGCGTGCCTTTCAACGTCGCGACGACGTTGGTGATGATCGTCGGCTCCGGGACACGCGCAGCTTTCGGCTGCTCGTAAGATTGCTTCTCTACGGTCATGCGGCCATTAGAAGCCTCGGCAGCTTTTAGAAACTCCGCATAAAGCCAGTCACGCGCAGCGCCAATACCGCGCTTCGGATCGTTCTGCTCAGATAACGTGTTACGAGTGCCGAAGGAAGCGAGCTTTCTGATCGACGCTTCGATGTTCCGGGCATCGATCTCGCGCACGATGTTCGCGATTGTGCGATTACGAGTGGTTGCGGATCTTCTTGTTTGAGCGGCAACAATGCCGAGGTTGGCTGCCAGGATAACAATCGTCAGACTCTGAAAAACTCGGTTTCGAGGTTTCATGTTTTTCGATAGTCAGGATCAGCGTGTTCCGCGATCGACCGGTTCTCTGTAAACCGGACTGAAGGTGCGCGTCGTGTTCTCGGTGACGCTCGGCACCGGCTCCATGCGCGGCGGCAGGTGATGCATCGTTTGGCGGTCATTCATCACTGGCCGCGGAGGCTGCTGCACAACAGGAAGTTCACGTTGCAGCGTGAGCAGCTTGGTGAAAAAGCGAATCATTAGACCAGCGCAACCGAACAGAGCGGCCGCACTAAACAGAACCATCCAGACGATCGCTGCCGGGTGTACACCAAGTTGCGCGAATTCAGTGGCGCCACCAAAGATTATTCCGAGTCCACCGAGGATCGTGATACCAAGCACAACGCTTGGCACACCCAACTTAACGGGAGCCATTACTGTGGGCGCACTCATCACGGGCAGTGTCAGGTTTGCGCCGCAGCGATTGCAGTACTTGAGTTCGACGGTGATTTCGTTACCGCAAGTGGGGCAATACATCGGATCCTCCAGTGGTGCCACAAAGGCACAAAATCAAAAATTGTTTTTGATGTGCTTTGTGGGCCTTCCTGGTGGCCTATTGTATGCGGTAAGCACGGCCTTTCCAAACGACAATGATCTCGCCGTCGAGTTGTTCGGCAATCGTTTTGATGGCGGGTTCGTCCGCGACTAAAGCGCGGTATTGTTCCGAGCCTCGCGTGAGACTGAAAGTACTTTTGGAAGAATCGTAAGCGGTGTCGACCCACATGCCGCGGTCCCTGCGAAAACGACGGCCCGCGACGGAACGAGTTTCGGCATCTTTCTTGTCTTTGACTTCCCTGTCGTCTCGCTGGAGGCTCGCAATGGATCCCCTACCCTGAGTTTTACTCGCTCCAGGGTCGGGAGCGCGTGCCGCCGACACTTCGCCCACTGTCCGGTCTTGTGCCTTCGGCGGCTCGGCAGCTCTTTCTCTCGGCAGCTCGTTCCCCGCGCGACGGGTTACCTCTTGTTTCGGGACTTCGGGCTCGTCCCTCTTTTTAATCTCGTCAGTTGCGGTGACTGGCGTAGGTTGCGGTGGCGTGTTTGTCACGGGCTGCGGTTCCGGTTTAGTGGTTGGAGCGGCTTGATCGGCGTCCGCCATCACCCTACCCGAAGCTGAAGCGTTTGGAGGAGGAGCTGAATGCCACTCCTTTGCTGCGGCACGATTCTGCGGCGTGGGGTCAGGTCCAATGGATCCGCGACCATCGACCAGGCCAGGGGCGGGTGACTGCGCTTGTTCAGGCTGCACGGGAGTCGCTACACCTGCTGGCTCTTTTAGCTGTGCTACAGACTCAGGTGCCTGGTTGCGACGTAAAACTGTCAATCCGATCACCGCGACAACGATCAGTCCCAGCGCTGGAACCGCATATCGTAAAACCATCGGCGAGAAAAGACCCGCTAAAAACTTTCTGATTGCTGACGGCTCTGAACCTCTCGCAGTCTCAGCAACAGTAACGACGCCGGCTGATGAACTGAGTTGTGTAACCAACTTTCGACAGCTCGCACACTCCGCCAGGTGTTCGGTATAACGTACGCGCGCGGCCGCCGGTAAAGCATTCTCTGCATACGAACTAAGTTCGTCTGCATCAAGGTGATCACCATCTTGCGACGAGTTAGCCGTACTCCGGCCCAGCCGTCGCAATAACAGATCCATCTCGTTGTTTGTTTCCCGTTTCATCTCAAATAGAACGCTGCCTGATAAAGAACGTATCGATTCACATCCCTTGCAGTCAAACTCAGGAAATCCCTTCTTTACTCAATAGCGACTCCAAATCCGTATCCAAATGCTGCGCGACTTCCGCAAACGATCGTTCAGTTTCGGCTTGTGTCCAACCTCGTTCATCAACAAGGATTCTCGTGACTCGTTTGCGCAAATCCGTTTGAATCCTCGTCAACCTGCGGCTCGCGGTCGCCTCGTGAACACCCAAAACAGCGCCCGCTTCTCGCAGGCGAAGATTGTCAAAGTAGTACAGTTTCACGAGCAATCGATCTTCGCCGGGTAACTCCTCAACAGCTTTGTTCAACGCCTGCTGCATGTCAGCCTGCGCGAACCGGTTCGACATTGACTCTTCCGGATTCGGTACTCCTGCAAGCACCGGCTGACCTTCGCTCACTTGCGTGTCACGCGCGAGCCGGTCGAGGTCGGCGTCTTCCTCTGTTTGGACCAACCTCGACTGTTTACGAAAAACGTCAACGGCGAGTTGGGCGACAACTGCGCGAAGCCAGCCGGCCAGTGACCCGCGACCAGAGTAATAAGCGAGCTTGCTTGCCGGCATTCCGTCCTTGCGCGTTCGCAGACCGTAAAGTTCCGCCCAGATTGACTGCGCGAGGTCTTCGGCCGCGTCTTCGTTTGCACTCGCAGAACGAGCGGCAGACCGGACGGTGGCGGTAAATCGTTCGACGAGATCATTCCAGGCGTTTTCATCGCCACGCTCGCAAGCAATAATCAAACAGAGATCGTCGGCCTGCATCTCGTCGATAAATTTTGAAATCTCCTCGCGAGGTGTGTCGGCGTCATTTCGCAGAAGATATTTCTCGACCGCCGCGGAGATCCGTGGCACGAGCGACTCCCGGTTGAGCGAACGGCTATCACTCGCCCGCTTAAGCAGCCGGGCGGCGCCTTCGTTCAGCAACATGTCGATTTCGGGTTTCACTCTGATCCCGTGTTTATCCGTGGCCAATCCTACCACCGTCAACGTCCCTTTGATGCACAAACGTCAACTTTTGACAGGTAGACGCCTCTCTGATATTGCTTCAAGCGCAATGCTCCGCGTCACAGAGATCTTTCGCTCGATCCAGGGCGAGTTGACGCACGTCGGTCGTCCCTGCACCTTTGTGCGGCTAACCGGCTGTCCGATGCGTTGTGTCTGGTGTGACAGCGAGTACACCTTTACCGGCGGCGACCACTTCACGATCGACGACATCATGGCCCAGGTCCATGCGTTTGGCTGCAAGCTGGTGGAAGTGACGGGAGGCGAACCGCTCGCGCAAAAGGAGTGTTTCGCATTGATCGAGCGTCTCTGTAACGAAGACTTTGAAGTCTTGATTGAAACTGGCGGTTACGTTTCCACTGCGGGTTTAGATCCGCGCGCGAAAGTTATTCTCGATATCAAGTGTCCCGCCTCAGGTGAGGAAGCGAGGAATGATTGGTCCAACCTCGAACGTTTGCGCCCTGACAAAGATGAAGTGAAGTTTGTCATAGCAGATGAGGGTGACTGGACTTACGCACAGACAGTGATCCAGGAGAAAGATCTGGAGACTCGAGCAAAGGCAGTTCTAATCTCGCCTGCCTGGCGACAAGTAAATCTGGAAGAGATGGCAAACTGGATCGCGGGCAGTGGTTTGAACGTGCGCATGCAGTTGCAACTGCACAAATACATCTGGGGCCCGGAAGTGCGAGGAGTGTGATGGGCGGCTCTCAGGAACTCGCAACTGAAGATTTCGAATTAGCCGAAACCGACGGACCACGACTCGCCGTCTGCCTCGTCTCCGGCGGTATGGACTCCTGCGTCACAGCGGCGATCGCACACCAGGAGAACGACGAACTTGCTTTCCTGCACGTCTCGTATGGACAGCGAACTGAGCAGCGTGAGCGCCAGTCGTTCGAAGCAATCGCAGATCATTTCGCCGTCAAATTGCAACTCGTGATCTCTTTGGAACAGCTCGCAAAGATCGGTGGTTCATCGCTCACTGACGCTGCTATTCCGGTTACTCCCGCCAATCTCGGATCAACAGGCATTCCCTCCAGCTACGTTCCTTTTAGAAACGCTCATCTGCTGGCAGCGGCTGCGAGTTGGGGTGAAGTGATCAATGCAACAGCGATCTATATCGGCGCGGTCACGGAAGATTCTTCCGGTTATCCCGATTGCCGTCCGGAGTTTTATGCCGCCTTTCAAAACGTGCTCGACCTCGGTACCAGGCCCGAAACTCACATCACAATCAACACTCCCGTGATCGGTTTGAGAAAGTCGGAGATTGTCCGAAAAGGTTTAGATTTGGGCGCGCCTTTGCACCTGACCTGGTCGTGTTATCAATCGTCGGAAGTGGCGTGCGGCAATTGTGATTCGTGTGCCCTGCGCTTGCGCGCATTTCGCGAGGCAGGCGCTTCGGATCCCATACCTTACATGCTTGACAGTAATCGTTTTGCTTATTAAGTTTAGGTCACAATCTCAGGTGATTATAGTGACAACCAGCAAATAGTGTGGGCGCATCCTACCGACTCTTTTCGGGATCGCAGCCTGCATACAGAGGGAGGAATCTTTACATGATTGGCAGATACATTTACGGAGCGCTTGCAGTTGCTATTCTCGTTGCGTCCCTTTCTATGACGGCATTCGCACAAGTTGGCGAGCTGCGTGGTCACGTTTGGATACAACAGGCGGACGGCCAAAAGGTTCCCCTTGCTGACGCGCAAATCGACGTCTTCCGGACGGACATGAGCGCCAAGTACAACACCAAGACAAACAAGAAGGGTGAATTTGTTTTCGCCGGCTTGCCGTTCATCGGCACTTACATTGTGGCGGCCAGCCATCCAACAGCGGCGCCAGGCTGGATGCCCGGCGTGAAAGCGGGACGCGACATTCCCGTCGAAATAACCGTCACGCCTGGCGACGGAAAGCGTCTGACCTTGGAAGAGATCAAGGCCGCGGGCGGCGGTTCTGCACCAGCCGCTTCTGGTACAGCGGAGAAAGAGAGCGCGGCCGACAAAGCCAAGCGTGAAGAGCTGCTGAAGAAGAATGCTGAGATTGAGGCCAGCAACAAGAAGATCACGGAAGCAAACGAGGTCATCTCGCGTACCTTCAAGGCCGGAAACGAAGCGTTGAATGCGGCCAGTATCGCTTCAAAGGCACAAAATTCTGACGACGCGATTCAGAAATACACAGCGGCTATAGCCCAGTATGACGAGGGCCTCGCTGCTGATCCGGAACAGGCGGCACTTCTCACCAACAAAGCTGTGGCTCTTAAGGGACGTGGTGTCGAACGCTTTAATTCCACTATCAGATCGAAAACGGCAGACGATGCCGCACGCAACGCCGGACTGCAAACCGCGAAAGACGATTTCAGGGCGGCGGCGGAAGCTGCAGGTAAGGCTGTAGCGATCATCAAGGCCCAGCCTACTCCGACTGATCCAGCGGAAGTCCAGAAACATACCGGAAACAAGTATGCGGCCATGCTTACTCACGCTGAAGCGATGAGACTGTTTGTAAGCAAGGCCGATCCGACCCAGGCCGAAGCGGGACTCGCTGCGTTCAAAGACTATCTTGCGGTGGAAACTGATCCGGCGAAAAAGGCGAAGGCGCAACTCGATATGGCACAAATGCTGCTCGATTCAGGAGCTGCTGACAAAGCGCTCGCGGAGTTTAAGACGATCCTTACGACTCAACCGGACAGCCCGGAAGCTAACCTCGGCGCCGGTCTCGCGCTGTACGCAAGTGGTGATAAGGCGAAGTTCCAGGAAGCGGCAAACTATCTCCAGCACTTTGTCGAGGTGGCGCCCGACACAAACGTCATGAAGGATGATGCGAAGGCGATCCTCGCGGAGCTGAAAAACGCGGAGAAAGTAACTCCGGAAAAAACGAAACCCGCCCCCCGCAGAAAACCGTAATGAGCCTGCGAAGCAGGCGTGTCCGTTAGCCTGCGAAGCGGCGTGCCCGTTAGCCTGCGAAGCGGCGTCCGTTAGCCTGCGAAGCAGGCGTGAGCATAAAGCCTGGGGTGGAGCGAGCTTTGCGAACGAAACCCCAGGTCAACATGTATATGAAATTTTAGCCCGCGAACGCGGGCGACAGCGCGGATCCGCGACTCTATCGCCCACTTCGTGGGCTCACAATTCTTGTTCATAATTGGTCCTGGGGTTCCGCGAGCAAGCTCGCTCCACCCCAGCTACATGCTCACACGCGCTTCGCGCGTTGGTCACGCAAAAACATCGAAAAGGTAGGCGCAGGCAAAGAGTTGCCTCCGATACAAATCGACTTGTTCAAGCATATAATCTGTGGATTTCCTCACTGTTTTCGCTGGAAAACCTACCTTGACACTCTAACTGCGCAAACTGTACTATGAACGCACAACGATGTTGAACCATCGTTGCTGAGACAGTTCGAACTCATGCCTCGCGCCACATTCGGCGCCTCCAATCCACTCAGAGTAATCGGGGATCTGCCCACTCCCGAAAGTTTAGAGCCATAAATGTCCGTCAAATTAGGCGAAATTCTGGTACGCGAAAATCTTATTAGTCCGCAACACCTGAAAGAGGCCCTGGACCACCAACGCCAACACGGTGGCCGGCTCGGTTTCAATCTGGTCAAATTGGGCCTTATAAGTGACGACATGATCACTGCCGTACTCTCAAGGCAGTACGGCATTCCCTCCGTTAATCTGGACCTCTTCAATATTGACCCCTCCGTGTTAAGCCTCATCCCTCAGGAGGTCGCGCAAAAACATACCGTTTTGCCCCTCTCGCGCGTCGGCGCAACACTCACACTCGCAATGGTGGATCCCACCAACGTATTTGCCATGGACGACGTCAAGTTTATGACCGGCTTGAATGTCGAACCTGTAGTCGTCGCCGAAGGCAGCGTGCAACAGGCAATCACCAAGTATTACGGCAGTTCACGCGAGATCGAACTCGCATCGTCTACTGTAGAAGAAGTCTCTTCCCTGCCCTCATCGAACGGTTCGAATGGGAACGGCGGGATCACTCATGCCGACCTTGTCTCGCTGGACAGCATCGATTTCGAAACTGGCCAGACTGAGGACGTCGAAGTCGTTGAAGACAACGAGGAGATCGATCTCTCCACTCTCTCACGCATGAGTGAAGACGCGCCCGTTGTCCGTCTCGTCAACGTGCTTCTCGTCGATGCACTGCGCCGCGGCGCTTCTGACATTCACGTCGAACCTTACGAGAAAGAGTTGCGCATCAGGTTTCGTATCGACGGCGTGTTGTACGACGTGATGCACCCGCCTTTGAAACTTCGCGATGCCCTGATCTCACGCATCAAGATCATGTCGAAGCTCGACATCTCAGAAAAGCGTCTGCCTCAGGACGGCCGTATCAAGATCAAAGTGAAAGTTGACTCGCGTTCGCGTGAGCTCGACTTTCGCGTCTCTACGCTTCCGACTCTGTTTGGCGAAAAAGTCGTGCTCCGGTTGCTGGACAAACAGAACCTCATGCTCGACATGACCAAACTCGGTTTCGAGCCGGAATCGCTAGTTAAGTTCAAGAGAAATATTTCCAAGCCCTACGGAATGGTCCTGGTAACTGGACCAACCGGAAGTGGTAAGACAAACACGCTCTACTCCGCGCTCCAATCGTTGAACACGATCCAGACGAACATCATGACCGCGGAAGATCCGGTCGAGTTCAACCTTCCGGGCATTAATCAGGTGCAGATGAAGGAGCAGATCGGCTTGAACTTCGCCGCCGCTCTCAGATCATTCCTGCGTCAGGATCCGAATATCGTTCTTGTCGGCGAGATTCGCGACTTTGAAACGGCTGAAATCGCCATCAAAGCCGCGCTAACCGGCCACCTCGTTCTCTCTACGCTCCATACCAACGATGCTCCCTCAACCATTTCCCGCCTAATGAACATGGGCATCGAACCCTTCCTTGTCGCCACCAGCGTAAACCTCATCCAGGCACAACGACTGATTCGCCGTGTCTGCAAAGATTGCAAACAAGAACATCAAACTCCGGCCGAGGCGCTAATCGAAGTGGGCTTCTCGGCAGAGGAAACCAAGACATTGAAGACCTACAAGGGCAAGGGATGTTCGACGTGCAATAACACCGGCTACAAAGGGCGAATCGGACTTTATGAAGTGATGGAAATCACCGACGAGATTCGTGAGTTGATCTTGATCGGCGCTTCCGCACTTGAATTGAGGAAGAAGGCGATCGACGACGGGATGATCACGTTGCGCGAATCGGGTCTGCACAAGATTCGTGCCGGCGTGACAACACCTGAAGAAGTTGTTCGTGAAACGGTCGCTTAATTGAGGAGAACCGAAGATGCTAAGAACAATTGCTATATCGCTGATCCTGTTGCTGTCCGTGGGCGTCATGTTGCCCTTTACGAATTCAGCACATGGTGTGAGGCAGAGTGTACAAGTTGGGAAAAAGCGCCATCATCGCTATCGTTCACGCGCCTGGTGGCGACGCCATCGGGCGCGCTTGCGACAGAAGAGATTGGCCGCTGAGTTGGCCCATCGAAACGCGAGGCTCACGTTGCCCAACAACGTTTCGCTTGGTGACGTGTCGGGAGCTGCTGGTCCAGCGTTGCCGTCTCTACCTGTGAGTGCTGCTGTTACCACAACACTGCCGCCTCCGGTCATGACTGGGAGTGTTTCGAACGCCGCAGTGAGACCGAGAGTCGTGAACCCGGCACATCCGGCATTCAAAGATACGGCTGCGAAGGTGCCCGGTCAGATGAATCTGGCGGTGGTTGCGTTAAGCCGGCCCAATCCAGCGTTTCTAACTTCTCGTGAAGAGAAAAGGATGCTGGGCGGCGTGGCTGTTGGCGACCTGCGCCGGATGGTTATCGACAAGATGGTTTCGTCCGGTGGTTGGGTGGTTAACGACTTCGTGCGCGAAATCAATGGCGCTCGCGTTTTTGTAGTGACCGGGCGGACGCCGAAAGATGCACTTACACCGGAAAAGGCATGGACGTTTTATTTCACTGAAGCGGGTGGTCGCATTTACGGACTCACCACCGATTCGCCGGTTGAGTTTGCGGATCGCATGACGACCGAGGCCGAGCGCTTCATAGAATCGCTGCGCGCAAAATCGGAATCGAGCAACCGTTAATCGAGACCAAAGGAGATTCCTCGCAAAGGCGCAAAGGCGCAAAGAAAGGAAAGGAAATCCGAACTACTTTGCGCCTTTGCGCCTTTGCGAGGAAAGCCTTGTCAAGAATCTAGAAGCAGGAGAGACCTTTAGATGCGACTGAACGAAACCGCACCACAAATCTCACTCTCCGAACTGCTGCGGAAGCTTTCTGAACTCAGCGGTTCGGATCTTCACATTACGACAGGCTCGCCGCCGCAGGTCAGAGTGGACGGACATCTTCGTCCGCTCGAGGGTTATCGCGTTCTCACCTCGGCCGACACGAAGCAACTCGCTTACTCCGTGTTGACCGACGCGCAAAAACATCGCTTCGAGGAGAACCTCGAATTGGACTTCTCATTCGGCGTCAAAGGCTTGTCACGCTTTCGCGCCAACTTGTTCAACCAGCGTGGCGCGGTCGGCGCAGTCTTCCGCGCGATTCCTTACGAGATCAAAGCGTTCGAAGAATTAGGTCTGCCGGCCGTGGTGAAACAGCTTTGCGACAAGCCTCGCGGCCTGATTCTCGTGACTGGTCCAACAGGATCCGGGAAGTCCACGACCCTCGCGGCGATGATCGATAAGATCAATCGCGATCGTCACGAACACATTCTCACGATCGAGGACCCAATCGAGTTTCTTCATAACCACAAGGGCTGTTTGATCAACCAGCGCGAAGTCAACGCCGACACTCACGGCTTTGCGGCAGCACTTCGAACCGCGCTACGCCAGGATCCTGACGTTGTGCTCGTCGGTGAAATGCGTGACCTGGAGACGATCGAGTCTGCCCTGCGTATCGCGGAAACAGGACACCTGACGCTCGCTACGCTACACACAAACTCCGCCTCTTCGACGATCAACCGCATCATCGACGTGTTTCCTTCCGATCAGCAGGCACAGATTCGCGCGCAGTTATCGTTGGTGCTTGAAGGCATTATGTGTCAGGCGCTACTACCGCGTGCTGAAGGAACTGGCCGTGCGATGGCGCTCGAAATCCTTGTGCCCAATGGCGCTATTCGCAACCTGATCCGCGAAGATAAGGTTCATCAGATTTATTCGATGATGCAAACGGGCCAGGACAAATACGGCATGCAGACTTTTAATCAGGCACTCGCGACTCTCTATCACAAACGCCAGATCAATTTGGATACGGCACTGCAACGTTCGTCGAACGTAGACGAGCTGCGCGAGCTGATCGATCGTGGTTCGGGAGTGAATCCCGGCAACGCAACGAAGCCGCACGCGAGCCCCTATGCACAGGCTCGACCGGTTGGTAGCAGACCGAACGTTAGATAAGCACTCTGGAGCTCACAGCTATGCCTACGTATGTCTTCAAAGGCCGCAACCGACTCAACGAGATCGTTGTTGGGGAACGCGTCGCCGATAATCGCGAAGCACTGCGCCAGATCTTGCGGCGCGAACAAGTGACGCTGACTTCCGTCAAGGAAAAAGGCCGCGAGATCGGTATCCCCAAAATCGGTGGGCGAAAGAAAGTAAAGTCGAAAGACCTGTCCGTCTTCACGCGTCAGTTTTCCGTAATGATCGATGCGGGCTTGCCGCTGGTCCAATGTCTCGAGATCCTCGCTCAACAGCAGGACAACAAGTATTTCCAGCAGATCCTTTTGCAGGTACGTCAGGACGTTGAAGAAGGCTCCACGCTCGCGGCAGCGATGGCTCGCCACCCGCGCGTGTTCGATCAGCTTTACGCGAACATGGTCGAAGCTGGAGAAACGGGCGGTATTCTTGACCTGATTCTGCAACGACTCTCGACCTTCATCGAAAAGATCGTGAAGCTGAAACGCGACATCATCTCGGCGATGATCTATCCCTCGGCGGTGATCCTGCTTGCAATCGTTGCTGTCGCAGTGATCATGGTCGTGGTCATTCCGCAGTTTCAGAACATATTTCTTGGCCTGCTTGGACCAGGCGAACAGTTGCCCTTGCCGACACGCATCGTCGTCGGCTTCAGTAATTTTCTCGCCGGTTGGGGTGGGTTAGTAATACTTGCTTCCGTAATCGCAACAGCCGTGGCGGTGAAGTTTTATTACAAGACGCCGGGCGGAAGGAAGATCATCGATCGTTTACTGCTCAAGGTGCCCATTCTCGGCGACATCTTCCGGAAGATTGCGGTCGCGAGGTTTTCGCGCACTCTTTCGACGTTGCTTTCTTCGGGTGTGCCCATTTTGCAGTCGTTGGACATCACTGCGAAGACTTCAGGCAATGTGATCATTGAAGCGGCGATCACGAAAGTTAGAACCGGCGTGGAACGCGGTGAAAGTTTCGTCGATCCATTGAAAGCGACGGAAGTGTTTCCACACATGGTCGCGCAGATGATCGGAATCGGCGAACAGACCGGCGCCCTCGATGCAATGCTCGGCAAGATTGCTGATTTCTACGAAGCGGAAGTCGACTCCGCGATCGCGAACCTCCTGACCCTGATCGAACCGCTGCTGATCGGCTTCCTCGGCGTCACGATCGGCTCGATCGTTATCGCCATGTACCTGCCATTGTTTACCCTCATCGGCAAACTCTCGCAGGGCCATTAAAGATCCGGAAGCTCTTAGAGCCTTGTCTCTCAAGCTTAAAGCAGCATAAGCTTGCAACGCTTCTCCCACACCTGCCTTGAAGGTCTCCTGGCCATGTTGCCTGATAGCCTTCATAGATTGATTTTGATCATCGCGGCTGCAACCTTGCTGTCTGGTTGTGTGTCGACGCCCGCCGGCGTAAGCCCTGGTACGTCCGTTCCAGCGACTCCGCAGCGCTCCTCAGCCAATGCGTCTACTCTCGTCGGAAGGGTTGTCAAGGTAATCGATGGAGATACTTTCGATATGGTTGACGGTGGACGGACTACCCATCGAATCCGTCTACAAGGCATTGACGCTCCCGAAAGGAGTCAGGCATTCGGTAGCGCGTTCAACGCGCTCCTTAGCCAGGATAATCAATGGTCGAAAAGTAGTTGTTGAGTGGATCAAGACTGACGAGTACAAGCGCCGCGTCGGGAAGGTCCTGATGGACCAACAAGACGTTTGCCTTGAACAGATTCGCTCCGGAATGGCCTGGCACTTTAAGAGGTATCAGCATGAACAGAGTGATCAGGAACGCGAGCTTTACGATCGATTTAAAATTGAGGCTCGATCAGCGCGCAAAGGACTATGGGCTGATGCTGCGCCAATCCAACCATGGGTGATCCGTGAGCGCCAGCGTAGAACCTCATTTCCGATATCGGAACCCACTTCGTCGGACCAGGTTCTTACTCCAGCCTCACCTACTCCAGCCTCACCGCAGGAACTCATCCGAGGAAACCGGCGGTCCATGATTTATCACTGGCCCGGCTGCCCTAATTACGACGACATAGCCCTCCACAATCGCATTCCATTCGCCAGCCGTGAAGACGCGGAGCGAGCTGGATTTCGCGCAGCAAGAAACTGTTAGTGACAGTATGGCATGGCCCTCTGACGGTAGTGGTAGAGTTTGAATTTCGGAGGTTCAGAGTTCAGCCTTTAGGCTGCTGTTTTGAGCCGGCAAGCTAAAGCTTGAACTCTAAACTTGCACCACTAGGCCGCCCCGAATTTCTGAGTGCCTTATCCGCACCTCCCTTGCTATAATCCGCTTTCCCCCGCTTCCCCTTTAGCAGTCTCTCCGAAACGCACGAGAGTTCGCAGAACTATGTCCGGAAAACGCCGCGACGACACGCCCCTGGACGGCAGTGTCGCTACAGATGAAATCACCGACCTGAAAAGCCCGGAGTTCGCGCTCTATTGGCTATCAGCACTGATCGAATCCGCGGATGACGCAATCATCAGTAAGAGCCTCGACGGCATCATCTCTAGTTGGAACCAGGGCGCAGAACGCATTTTCGGCTACACCGCCGACGAAGTTATCGGCAAACCCGTCACGATCCTGATTCCGGAAGATCATCTCAACGAAGAACCTGCCATACTGGCGCGACTCAGGGCTGGACAACGCATCGAGCACTATGAAACCGTCCGCAGGCGAAAAGACGGAACGCTTCTCGACATCTCTCTCACAGTCTCCCCGATCAAAGGCGCTCGCGGCGAAATCATTGGCGCTTCAAAAATCGCACGCGACATCACCGACCAGCGGCAGGCGCGTCGTGCACTCGACGCAGCTTCCGAACGTTTGAAACTCGCTCTGGCAGCTTCGCGGCTCGGCGATTGGGAGTGGAATGCAAAAACCGACGTTGTGACATTGTCGGAAACAGCAGCGGCCATCTTCAATATTCCACCTGATCAATACACAACGTGGGCACAACTAGGTGAGCGGTTGCATGAAGAGGACCGCGAACGCGCGAGGCTCGCAGTGGAAAAGTCTCTTGCTGAACATACCGACTACGACATCGAGTATCGCGTCGAGCGCGCCGATCATTCACAGGTTTGGGTCTCGGCAAAAGGACGTGGAATTTATGGCGAAGGCGGAGAGATCGTCGGGATGTTGGGATTCGTTCAGGACATCTCAACTCGCAAGTCAACGGAAGAAACGCTGCGCGAGCAAGCCGATGCCTTACGCACGCTCTACGAGGTGGGCCAGATAATCTCAGCCGAACTCGATCTGCACAAAACAGTTCAAGCAGTAACGGATGGCGCAACCGAGTTGACCGGCGCACGCTTTGGTTCCTTCTTCTACAACGTTTTGAACGAAGAAGGAGCGTCTTACATGCTCTATACACTCGCCGGCGTGCCGCGCGAGGCTTTCGAACATTTTCCGATGCCACGAGCCACCGATCTCTTTGGTCCAACTTTCCGCGGCGAAGGTGTGGTCCGTATCGGCAACGTCAAACTCGATCCGCGCTACGGCAAGAATTCTCCTTACTACGGAATGCCCGAGGGTCATCTTCCCGTTCTGAGCTACCTCGCAGTGCCGGTTATTTCTCGATCGGGCGAAGTTCTTGGCGGGCTCTTCTTCGGTCATCCCGAACCTGATGTTTTTACCCAGCGGCATGAGACACTCGTTTTTAGCCTCGCATCGCAAGCTGCGATTGCGATGGACAATGCACGACTCTACGAAACAGCGAAACGCGCGCGTGAGGAGGCCGAGAAAGCAGCGGCGGATAACGAGCGTCTGTATCGTCAAGCGGAAGAATCAAGCCGGCTTAAGGAAGAGTTTCTTGCCACCATTTCTCACGAGCTCCGAACTCCGCTCAGCGCGATTCTCGGCTGGGCGCGCATGTTGCGCCTGGGCCAACTAACTAAAGAGAACGAAACTAAAGCTCTCGATACAATCGAGCGCAACGCCCGGGCGCAGGCCCAGCTCGTCGATGATCTGCTCGACGTTTCTCGGATTATTACGGGCAAGTTGCGCATGGACGTGCGGCCGGCGGATCCGAATTCATTCATTGATGCGGCTGTTGAAGCCGTGAGGCCAGCCGCCGAAGCGAAGGGCGTGCGCGTGCAAAAGGTGATCGACACTGGTCCAGTTTCGATTCCCGGGGATCCGGTTAGACTCCAGCAAATTGTCTGGAACCTGCTTTCTAACGCAATCAAATTCACGCCTCGTGGTGGTCGTGTACAAATTCGTTCAGAGAGAGTGGATTCACATCTCGAGATTGTCGTTAGCGATACTGGCCAGGGCATCGCACCCGATTTTCTGCCGCACGTCTTCGATCGTTTCAGGCAGGCGGATCAGAAAACAAGCCGCCTGCACGGCGGCATGGGATTGGGTTTGGCAATCGTGCGACATCTCGTCGAACTGCATGGAGGCACCGTTAGCGCCACCAGTGAGGGTGAAGGGCTCGGCGCCACCTTTACCGTGATGTTGCCAATCAGTCCCATCTATCAAGTTGACTCATCCGGCAACCGCGTACACCCGGGGGCGAGAGATCTGCTGCCCGCGAACGATATCTCTGATCGATTGGACGGTCTGCGGGTTCTCGTGGTCGATGACGAAGCAGATACTCGCGAGTTGCTGAAGCAAGGACTCGAATACTGTGGAGCGAACGTGAAGGCTGTTGGGTCGGCTACCGAGGCTGTGGAGGCACTGGTTACTTTCGTGCCGGATGTTCTGATCAGTGATATTGGAATGCCTGGGACGGATGGATACGACTTGATCCGTCAGATTCGCACACTACCTGCAAATCAAGGTAAAAGAATACCCGCAATTGCCTTGACAGCTTATACGAGGGTCGAAGATCGCTTGCATGCGCTGCGCGCCGGCTATGACATGCACGTACCGAAGCCGGTTGAGTTGGCGGAGCTGGTTGCAGTTGCCGCCAGTGTCACGCGTCGAAGCAGTTAGGGCGTTTTCTAACTAAGATCGAGTTTCTTATTCTCGCCGAAGTCCGCCTCTTTCCCTGTAACCAGCGAAGAAACAAAACTCAATGCATAGCCAACCGTGCTTGAAGGACTGTCCCAGTATTCAGCCTTCTCCAGACTGATTCGCAACAACGCGACCTCCGGATCGTCTTTCCCTTCCGGAAACCACATTTTGAATTCAGGCCTCCATAGTTCCTCGATCTTGTTGGGATCGCGAACGAGTTGCGCTGTCCCGGTGATTGACACGTAATGTTGATTCTCGGGATCGGCGAAACTGACATTTACTTTTGGCAGGTTTTCGATCTCACTCACCTTGTGCGACGACGCGGCCGTAAAAAACCAAAGGTCTCCATTCGGATCGATGTCGCCATTCGACGACATGGGACGGCTGTGCAGATCACCCGTTTCATCGACCGTCGTCAACATGCAGAAATCGATGTCCTTAACCATCTCTCGAAGCTTTTGTAGATTGTCTTCTCGTCTTTCTGGTGCGCTCATAACTCCTCCCAACAAACAAGTGTGATTACTGTCGCGTGACAACATCACAGATCCGTGTCAGTCAAGACTCAAATTGTTGGAAAAGAAAATTACTGTTCTGCCGATTTGCTGATTAAAAAGTTCCCAAAGTGAACATTCCGCAATGCCGCCAGAGTCAAAGACAAACGCGTTGACAAGAGTGGCTCAAGTTACGAAGATACTGCTGTAATGTCCGATACAATTTATTGCCACAATCATGGTGACTCTGAGCCAACTATTGTTTGCATCCATCTTGCTGAGCATTCAGCAGGGCAAGGTTTTAATAGTTATGAACCGACCGTGGAGGAGCCGTTTCCAGATGCGTGGTGTGATGTATGCGATGCCATCCTCGAAGCACATGACGGCTGGACTGAAGAATCAGAAAAGCTGATCAAACTCACGGTGCTCTGCTCCGGATGTTATGGGCTATCGAGGATCCGTAATACCCGCACTAACGTATCCTTTGAAGAGTTGGCGAGTCTGCGCTGGAAATGCGGCACGTGTGAAGAGTGGCACACTGGACCATGTCTTGACTTCAGTTATGCTTCACCCGCTTATTGGACCACCGAAGATGCCAAAGCTAATCAGGTCAGTTCTTTCGACTGGTTGCGTGAAATGCCCCAGACATTTCTCGACGAAGATATCTGCATTATCGATGGTGAGTCCTACTTTATTCGCGGCCTAATTCACCTACCCATTATCGGAACAACCGAAACCTTTCGCTGGGGCGTGTGGGGATCTTTGAGCCGCGAGAATTTCCAGAAGCTGATAGCGATGAACGATGATCCGAAGCGAGTGGAGCTGGAGCCGATGTTCTCCTGGTTAAGTAGCAGCATTGAGGATTACCCGGACACTCTCAGTTTAAAGATGTACGCGCACATTCAGCCACCACGGAAAAGACCTACCTTCGAACTGGAACTCACCGATCATCCGCTCTCACGAGAACATTATCACGGCATCACTCCTGAACGCGTGAAGGAGATGATGATGCGACGGTTGGATATACCGGCAATGTAGTCAGCGGTCTCGGGACTTCTTTGTACTTCGAGGGGCGACTTTCTTTGGGCCGGACTGCGCTACTTTTCCCGTGCCTTGACGTGCGCCGCGCTTGGTGGCCCTCTCGCCTGCCTGGTTTGGCGATTTTTTGATGTCTGACTTTGGTTGCGTCCCTGTGACATTCGGGCTTTTGCCCCGGTCTCCTCCCTGGTTCATCTGAACTCTCCTTTTGCTAAGTCATTCCTTCTACGTGCAAGATGCTACTTCATGACGATACCAAATTCATCACACAACACCTGGTCGTATTCTTCCCGGCTCGAGAGGGTTCGCTCATCGCGGAACTGTTGAGCATTTGTGGTCCTAATGAGACGCATGTCGCTAAGGGTTACACGACCATCTGCGGTCGCGCGAGAACAGATGCGGCCTTTCGTGAAATGCGAGTCCGGAGAAGTCTGATGGAAACGGCACATCTCTTCATAATCAGCGAATGTGTAAGGTTGCAGTGTGAAACGGTATTGCGGTTCCCAATTACCAGCGTCGTTACGACGCATCAGAATCAAGTGGGAGTCGTCGTCAGCATCAATACGAAAGGCGCGTGTTCCCTGCATCTGCTCACCACGTTCATCAAGTAACAATGGCTCCAAAAACGAATCGCCAAACCCAACGTCCACCAACCAACGCTCAGCCAGCGTGACCATCAAAGTCATGTGATCGAAGTTTGGTCCAAATCCTCCCTCCTTCTTTGCGACTCCCGCAGCCAGCATCGCAACATCAAAACCCAGAGCACGCAATAACCCCGCAAACAAACCGTTGGCTTCGTAACAGAACCCACCACGGCGGGCATCAACGATCTTGGTAAACAAAGCTTCGTCATCGAGAACGATCGGCTCGCCGGCGTGAATACTCAGATTTTCGAATGGCACGGCAAGGAGATGTGCAACCTGGAGCGCGCGCAGTGTTTCCGGAGTCGGCGCAAGCGAACCGGTGTAGTTAATTCGTTTTAAATAAGTGTCAACATTCATAGGGAATGAGCCGAGGCTAACACATCGTACGCGCGATTCTGAACTCATCTCCGATGCTTTGACAATCTAGGCATCGATCCGTATGATGCCTACCTTCTCTAGGTATCGCGATTTTAAGGAGTTCAACGTGGCAAAGGACAAAGCCGACCTGCTACAGGGCACGCTTGACATGCTCATACTCAAATCACTCTCACTGGGAGAGTTACATGGGTACGGGATAATTCAACGCATTCGCCAACTATCGGACGAGATGCTCAACGTCGAGCAGGGATCGTTGTATCCGGCGCTTTATCGTATCGAACAGAAAGGCTGGGTTTCAGCCAGATGGGACGTGCACGACACAGGGCGTGAGGCGAAGTTTTACAAACTGACGCGAGCCGGCCGGAAGCAGCTCGAGACGCAGGAAGCAAGTTGGGATCGCCTCGTGCTCGCGATCGCAAAGGTGCGACAAGCCACATAAGGATCAAGCCACAAAAAGGCACAAAAAGCACAAAACAAGAAGAGAAATCATGAGGGTAGATAAGGATTTTTAGCAATGAAGTGGTTCAACATTTTGCGCGATCGACTGCGTGCACTGCGGCAGCGCGAAGCGGTTATAAACGACATCGATCGCGAGATGCGCTCGCATCTCGAATTGCAAGTCGAAGCAAACATCAAGTCGGGAATGTCGCCGGGGGAAGCAAGGGAAAAGGCAATGCGAAGTTTTGGCAACATGAATAGAGCAGTTGACGCAGCTTACGACGTAAAGGGTGGCGGAGTGTTTGAGACGCTGATGCAGGACATTCGTTACGGCATTCGCATGCTCGCTAAACACAAAGCGTTCACTTCCATCGCAGTTATCACGCTTGCACTGGGCATCGGCGCTAACACTGCGATCTTTTCCGTTGTCAACGAACTGCTCCTGCGACCACTTCCTTACCGTGATGCAGAGCGAATCGTGATGTTGTGGGAAGTCACACCCGAAGGCCGGCACCAGAACACGACTTCGCGCGCCAACTTCCGCGCCTGGCGTGCTCAGAGCACGAGTTACGATCACGTCGCGGCCTTCACGGATCAACGCGTTAACCTGACGGGCGATGGAGAACCCGAAGAACTTTCGGTTCAATTTGCCACGGCCGAATTCTTCAAAGTGCTTGGAGTCGATCCTGTTCTCGGTCGAACTTTCTTATCCGAGGATGACCAACCTCAGAGTCCTCCCGTCGCCGTTCTCAGCTATGCACTGTGGCAACGGCGCTTTGGTGGACAGCCGAGTGTCGTCGGGCAGCAGATAACGCTCAACGGCATTAAATTTTCGATAATCGGTGTAATGCCGCCAAGTTTTCAATTCCACATCAAACAGCGATCAGGTACAGGCCGGCCCGCAGAACT
This sequence comes from uncultured Acidobacteriota bacterium, assembly GCA_963826255.1. Lineage (GTDB taxonomy): Bacteria > Acidobacteriota > Blastocatellia > Pyrinomonadales > Pyrinomonadaceae > PSRF01. The sequence continues at coordinate 1,604,192 of CAWGWK010000001.1, read as the reverse complement.
TTGGACCGTGTTGTCGATGGCAATCGCACCTGGCGTAAACGAAAGGGGTCGATTTCTTTCTTCGGTGGCTCGATTGAAAGACGGTGTTACGCGGGAACATGCCGAGGCAGAGCTGCGCACGATCGAAGCGCGACTATCCGATGAGGCGCCGCAGTTTAATAAAAACTACAGCGCCGAAGTCCTGCCGCTGCGCGAACAATTCTTCGGCAACGTGCGACGCCCATTATGGTTGATGCTGGGCGCAGTTGGGTTCGTCTTACTCATCGCTTGCGCGAACGTCGCCAATCTTCTGCTCTCGCTGGCCACCGCGCGCGAAAAAGAGATTGCAGTTCGCGCCGCGCTCGGCGCACGTCGCGGGCGAATCGTCAGGCAGTTGCTGACTGAGAGCCTGCTGCTCGCACTGCTCGGCAGCGTCCTCGGGCTTGGCTTCGCATGGCTGGGCATCAAGGCACTGATGCTGATTAGTCCGCGCGATCTGGTGAGTCTACAAAGCGTCAGTTTGAACATGACTGTGCTGCTCTGGACTCTCGGTGTGTCTCTGTTAACGGGAATCATTTTTGGACTAGCACCGGCGCTACACATCTCCCGTCTCAACCTCAACGACTCGCTCAAAGAGGGCGGCAAATCCGAGTCGGGCCAGGCGAGCGGAAGCCGTCGCTTGCGCAACGCGCTGGTCGTCTCCGAAATCGCGCTCGCGGTGGTTTTGCTTGCGAGTGCGGGACTACTGATTAGAAGCTTTGTGCGTCTGCAACAAGTAGATCGTGGGTTCGAGACAGATAACGTTCTATCGATGGTGGTCCGGCTACCTGAAGCCAAGTACCAAGAGGACCCTCAGCTCGTTACTTTCTTCAGCCAGGCGCTTGAACGCATCCGGCAATTGCCGGGAGTTCGCACGGCAGGCATGGTTAACCACCTGCCGCTGTATGGTGGGCTGGGTTCGAATACGGGGTTCAAGATCCTGGGCCGGCCAGAGCCTCCGCCGGGACAAAGTCCCAGCACTGACGTTCGCGTTGTTGACGCCGGATACTTTCCGACCATGGGTATTCCACTGCTGCGCGGTCGCAACTTCTCAGACCTGGAACTGAAAGAACCAAAGCAGGTGATACTGATTAATGAAGTTCTGGCGCGAAAGTATTTCGCCGATGAAGATCCAATCGGAAAGCGGCTGGACGTTGCGATGTTTGAGAAGCCGACGCCAGCCGAGATCATCGGAGTAGTCGGCAACGTAAGATACGACAGTTTAATTGATGAGTTGCCACCGGCGGTTTACTTTCCGCATCCGGATCTTGCTTATTCATTTATGACACTCGTCATTCGCACAGACGGTGAACCATCCACGATCGCACCGGCGGTCCAAAGAGAAATTCGGACGCTGGATCCTAATCAACCTGTTTCGGACGTGCGCACGATGGATCAGGTAATGTCCGAATGGGTCGCTCGTTCGCGCTTCAACACATTGTTGTTAGGTCTCTTTGCGGCACTCGCCACATTGCTGTCCGCTGTAGGGATCTTCGGCGTGATGAACTATTCAGTCGCTTTGCGCACGCGTGAGATCGGACTCCGACTCGCGATAGGTGCGCAGCCGCGACAGGTGTTGTTGCTGATCTTAAAACAAGGATTTGTGCTGACGATTGTCGGGGTTGTGTTTGGACTCGCCGCCGCGTTCGCGCTGACACGGTTGTTGTCAGGACTGCTGTTTGGAGTAACGGCAGTTGACGTGACGACGTTCACGACGATCTCGTTATTGCTCGTCGCCGTATCTCTGCTGGCATGTTATCTCCCGGCACGACGCGCGATGAGGATCGATCCGCTACAGGCGTTGCGCTACGAGTGATCAGAAATTTGTTTCGCGCAAAGGCGCAAAGTACGCAAAGAAGAATTGGCTTTTGTGATACGCTTTGCGCCCGATGGAGGCGCCCGATCGGACCGCGGGATCGAAGCTCGGCTGGCTCATTGCCGGCCGCCTGGCTGTTGCACTCCTACTCAGCGTTGTCGGAACGCTCTGGACGGGAGCAGGAGAAGCGCCGCAGTCGATCAATAAAAGTCTCGGCCTGCTCACGATCGTTGCTTGCCTCACCATTCTCTATGCACTCATCTTTCGTCTTTCCAAAAACATACTTTTCCAGGCAAGGTTCCAGCTCACCATCGATGTCCTTCTCGTCACCTGGTTAGTTTGGAATTCCAGCGTTATCCAGTCGCCTTACCTCGCGCTTTACATCGTTATCATTGCTATCTCCAGTCTATTTCTTGGACCACGCGAAGCAGTCGTTACCTCAGTTGGATGTGCAGTAGCGTTCACCGTCTGCGCACTTCAAATCACCGGCCTCGCCGGGCAAAGCGATCCGACGAAACTTGTTAGTGGTTCTTTGTCGCAGACTATTCAATGGGTCGGATTCTTTGACGTTTCCTTCCTGGTAGTCGGTCTGCTTTCAGCGCGTCTCGCCGAAAGACAATCACGGTACGACGTGCGGCTGCTCGCAGCAACGCAATCGCTCGCAAACTTGCGCGCCCTGCACGAACGAATCGTGGCCTCTATCCGTTCAGGGCTCGTGACCACCGACCTTGAGGGTCGCATTTTTTCTTTCAATGCGGCAGCACAGGAGATTACCGGCTACCAGGAACAGGCTATCCGCGGCAAAGATGCTTCGATTCTTTTCGGTGAGATGAAGGAACACGTCGCCGAAACTCTTCGCGCTCGGGAAACGGGCGAGCGGAGCCCGCGATTCGAAACGAACTGTCTCACTTCCGAAGGTATGCGACTTCGACTCGGCTACAGCATCTCGCCGCTATCGTCTGAGTCGGGCCAAACGACGGGCATGGTGATTACTTTCCAGGACCTGACGCAGGTGCGTAGTCTGGAGGAGACGTCTCGACGGCAGGATCGCCTGGCCGCAATTGGCCGCATGGCGGCGTCAATCGCACATGAGATTCGAAACCCACTGGCCGCCATGCGTGGTTCGATTCAAATGCTGCGTTCAGAGATGGACAACGATTCATCTCAGACGGAACTGATGGAGATCATTTTGCGTGAGTCTGATCGGCTCAATCAAATCATCACGGACTTTCTTAGTTACGCAAGGCCTCGCTCTCTTACGCAAGCGAGAGTTGATGTCGGCAACCTGCTCCATCAAACGTTCGCGCTGATGCGGCACAGTCCGGAGATCGCAGCCAACCAAAGCGTTGTGGAAGAGTTGCCGAGGGAACCGCTCTTTGCCGAAGCTGACGAGGGCCAGTTAAAACAGGTCTTTTGGAATCTCGCGCGTAATGCGCTCCAGGCGATGCCGCAGGGTGGAACACTGCGCGCGACACTCGAAAAAAATTCAAACAACCGGCTGCGCATCGCGTTTTCAGATACGGGCTGCGGCATGTCACCCGATCAGGTTGAGCACCTTTTCGAGCCTTTCTCTTCCACTACTGGAGGAACAGGACTCGGTCTTTCAATTGTTTATCAAATCATTCGCGACCATGGTGGTACAATCAACGTGCGCAGCCGCGTGGGACAAGGAACTACAATTACTGTCGAGTTACCAGTTGCGGCCACGAATGGTGACGCCGCTGTTGGATCCAATTAGTTATGGCTAACCTTCTGATTGTTGACGACGAACTCGGAATGCGCCAGTTCCTGACGCATCTACTCCAGCGCGAAGGGCATGTTGTGCGCGTCGCGGAAAATGGCCGCGACGCGATCGCTCAGATGCAGCAGCAAGCCCCGGACCTGATCATCTCAGACATCAGAATGCCTGACATGAGCGGTGTCGATCTATTACGGACGGCGAAGGAACTGCTTCCCGAAGTCGAAGTAATAATGATGACCGCGTTTGCGAACGTCGATACCGCACGTGAGGCATTTCTCCTTGGGGCGTACGACTTCGTTCAAAAGCCATTCGACAACGACCTTCTAAAGGAAACAGTCACACGCGCGCTGGAAAAGATCTCGCTCGTAAAAGAGAAGGAAGCGCTGCTCGAAGAAAACAAAGCGCTGATTCAGGGACAACGGACACGCGGCAAACTCGGAAACATCATCGGGCGAAGCCAACGGATGCTCGCGCTTTACCAGATGATCGAAACTGTCGCGCAGGTTCAATCGACGGTCCTGGTCACGGGTGACTCGGGCACCGGAAAGGAACTTGTTGCTCGTGCGATTCACGATCTGAGCCCGCGCGCAGAGAGGCCTTTTGTGTCGGTAAACTGCGGTGCTTTCACCGAGACGCTGCTCGAATCGGAGTTGTTTGGCTACGTCAAAGGCTCCTTCACAGGCGCCAACACAAATCGCAAGGGACTCTTCGAAGCAGCGAACAGTGGCACGATCTTTCTTGACGAGATCGGCGAAATGTCGCCCGCAATGCAGGTCAAACTTCTACGTGTGTTGCAGGAAAGAAAAGTAAGACCCGTCGGCGCAACCGAAGAGACCACCGTCGACACCAGAGTAATCGCAGCCACGAATCGCGACCTGGCGAGCATGGTGTCCGCAAATACATTTCGCGAAGACCTCTATTACAGAATTTCTGTGATCCCGATCGAGCTGCCGCCTCTGCGCGAACGCGCCGAAGACATTTCCGAGCTCGCGACTCACTTCGTACAGAAGTTTTGTGAGCCCACTGGACGAGCATTAACGATCAGCGAGAATGCAATGCGGTTGCTCGAGCAATACTCCTGGCCGGGAAATGTTCGCGAGTTGGAACACACGATCGAACGTGCAGTCGCACTCGAACGCACCGGTTCGATCGAGCCGGAACGTTTGCCGGAAAAGATCTCGAACTACAATCCGTATCGCGTTGCGGAAGCGATGGAGTTTCCGGAAGAAGGAATCAACCTCACCGCACATCTGGACCAACTGGAAAAGACCTACGTCCTCGAGGCATTACGCCGCACGGCAGGCAACCAGACAAATGCTGCTGAGCTTTTACGTTTGTCCGTGCGTTCATTGCGCCACTTACTCGACAAACACGGCGCGCGTGGTCTAACTGCACAAATGCGCGACGAGCGTCGTGGGCCAGATTCCACTCCGCGCCGTCGCTCCACCGATCAAGGCCCTCGCCGCCGCAATGAAGACTCAAGCGAATTCGCCGCCGGCGCCGGCGACGGAAATTAGCCACAAAGAAGCACAAAAAGCACAAAAGAGAAGCCTCAGACTTCATTAAGGCCTGAGGTCTTCTATTGAAATACTGTTTGTGCTTTTTGTGCCTCTTTGTGGCTAATGCCTGTCGGCTTGTGCTTCTTTGCGGCCCCTGACGTTAATCGTCATTTGGCCCGTGCCAGAATTTGTCAGGCCTCTTGCGGCCCCTTCCAGAAACGCAAAATTTCGATCAAAAACGATCTCTTTTCCCCTCATTTTCTAAAAATCGCCGGTGGCATGCTGGTTGTTTAAGGGACCACCGACACTTCGCGCTTTGCGCGGCTCACAAGGCAACGAAAGCCGGTGGCGCGAGAAATTTTTAGGAAAACCCCTGCATCTTTAAGGAGCACCAAATTAGCATGACTACCAAACGCCAAGAAGGCTTTTCGTTAATCGAACTTCTGATCGTCGTCGCGATTATCGGTATCATCGCCGCGATCGCTATCCCCAACCTCCTTGCTTCACGCCGTGCCGCTAACGAAGGTTCGGCTCAATCCTCTCTGCGTACCATCCACAGCTCACAGGCCACCTACCAGGCTACCAGCGGTAACGGCGCGTATGCCGCCAACCTGGCTGCTCTTCAGACTGCCAACTTGATCGACAGCGTTCTCGGCGGCGGCACCAAGAGCGGCTATGTCTTTACGATGGCCACTGATACCGGCGGCACGGGTGCCAGCGCATTATTCGGCACGATCGCTTATCCGAGTTCTACAACGGGTGTGGGCCAGACAGGAACCCGTCGTTTTGGCATCACTGAAGTTGGCGTGATGTATGGCGACGTTTTGGGTGCCGCGCCCACGACCAGAGCGCAAATCACGACTGCACCAATGCTTCCGTTGGGCAACTAAGCAAGTCTCACACGTGACTGGAGGATGGAGGCAAGCCTCCATCCCTGGTCATCGGAACTACCGACACTTCGCGCTTTGCGCGGCTCACAGCGAACAAAGCCGGTGGCGCGAGAACTTAGAAAACCTCGTATCTTTTTAAGGAGCACCAATACATGTCTACCAAACGTCAAGAAGGCTTTTCGTTAATCGAACTTCTGATCGTCGTCGCGATTATCGGTATCATCGCCGCGATTGCTATCCCCAATCTTCTCGCGTCACGCCGTGCCGCTAACGAAGGTTCGGCTCAATCCTCTCTGCGTACCATCCACAGTTCACAGGCCACCTACCAGGCTACCAGCGGTAACGGCGCGTATGCCGCCAACCTGGCTGCTCTTCAGACTGCCAACTTGATCGACAGCGTTCTCGGCGGCGGCACCAAGAGCGGTTATGTCTTTACGATGGCCACTGATACCGGCGGCACGGGCGCCAGCGCATTATTCGGCACGATCGCTTATCCGAGTTCTACAACGGGTGTGGGCCAGACAGGAACCCGTCGTTTTGGCATCACTGAAGTTGGCGTGATGTATGGCGACGTTTTGGGTGCCGCGCCCACGACCAGAGCGGAAATCACGACCGCACCAATGCTTCCGCTGGGCAACTAAGCAAGTCTCACAAATATGACTGGAGGATGGAGGCAAGGCCTCCATCCTTTTTTTTACTCACAAAGATTGTCTCTGACCCTGACAGATTATGTCACTCGCCTCGAACACAATAGCTATCTACATGCTCGAATAGCACTGAATGGGCCATATTAAGCAGAGGGCTTTGCTGTTTCGTTTGGCATGAATCTTGTTTTGTAGTTTGCCAAGAAACCGAATGCCGCTGCATGAGACAGCGTGGACGATCGTAAAAACGGTTTCCCGAGGAGTTAACATGAAGAATCAACGACAAGATGGGTTTTCGCTGATCGAATTACTAATCGTAGTTGCGATCATCGGTATCATCGCCGCTATCGCCATCCCCAACCTGCTCGCTTCACGTCGAGCAGCTAATGAAGGATCGGCCCAATCGTCACTGCGGACAATCCACAGTGCCCAAGTCGTGTATCAGGCAACGGCAGGAGCCGGGGCTTTCGCGGGAACCCTCGCGACATTACGGACCCAGACCCTGACCGACACTGTATTGGGCAACGGCGTCAAGAGTGGCTACAACTTTGAGATCGTCGAGCAAAACGGTAGTGGATCTACTGCTGTGTTCGGCGTTTATGCATTTCCCACTATCACCACCGGCGTGGGCCAGTCCGGCACTCGTACCTTCGGTACGACTGAAGACGGCATTATGCGCGGCGACGCAGACCTGGGCGCAATACCAAACACCATCGCAGATATCCGTGCCTTACCAGTTCTCGGAAACTAAGACATTGCCCATTGCGGATTGCCAATTGCCGATTTCCGTTAGCACCGATTCGGTGCAATCGGGAATTGGCACCCGGCAACCGGCAATCGCTTTGATCCTCGCTGTCTCTTTTGCCGTCATCGTTCCGGCGATGGTGTGGGGAGTTCCTTCGAACCTCGATCTCATAAATCACTTTCGTTTCGCGCTTCCCTTCTACGATGCGATAACTGCCGGTGATCTGTATCCGAGTTGGTTGGCCGAATCGAATCGTGGATACGGTGATCCAAGCTTTCGCTTTTATCCTCCAGCACTCTACTACCTGCTGGCAGCAGCACGATTCGTTATCGGCAACTGGTATGGCGCAACTTTAGTCACCTTCGTCATACTTTCCGCAACCAGTGGCTTGGGAATGTACTTCTGGGCCAGGCCGATCCTGTCATCTTCGGGTGCAATGTGGGCCAGTTTTTTCTACGCTCTCGCTCCTTACCACCTCAATCAACTTTACCAGGCGATGTTGCTGGCGGAGTGGGCCGGCGCCGCAGTTTTACCTTTCGTCTTCGGGTTCGTGGAGAGAGTTTGTGAGAGAGGGAAGCCGAGAGACATCGCCGGCCTGGCTGCTACCTACGGCCTTTTGCTATTCACGCATCTACCACTCGCAGTAATCGGCTCGCTCGCACTATTAGTTTATGCACTGGCAAGAATTGGTGGACCAGAAAAGATTCGCAAGCTCACCAGGCTGTCGCTGGCAGCAGGTCTCGGGTTGAGCATCAGCGCCGTTTACTGGGTGACGATGGTTACGGAAGTCGGTTGGATTGGAGTGAACGAGATCCAGCGCGATTCGTCGGTCGATTATAGTTTGAACTTTCTCTTATCGACGTTCTCTCCGGACAATCTCAACGTTTGGTGGATGAACATCCTCGCCTCGATGACACTGCTGTTATTTGTGCCTGCCTTCTTACTTTTCTTCGAGGGGAAACGCTCGCTCAAACCGATCATCGTGTTAACAGCTTTTGCGTTGTTCATGTCAGTTCCTCTGAGCCGTCCAATCTGGAAGCTGCTGCCACCATTGCAGGAAACACAATTTCCCTGGCGTTGGCTGGTCCTGATCTCCATGGGAGGTTCAGTCCTGGCTGCTGCCGCTCTACCGCTGCTGCAACGATTGGATCGCCCAAAACGGATCGCCATTCTCGGCGCAGTCGCGATTTCGATTGTGTTTACGCTTTCCCACGTCGTGCGTGAGGCTGTGTATTTTCCGCCGCAGAGATTTGAGACGATGCTCACCGATGTCCGCGGCTCCGCGAGCGTAAACTACTGGTTTCCTATCTGGGCTCGCCCAGGCACTCGGGAAATGACAACTCAAGTTGAAGCCGCAGATCGCTCGGTGGCTGTAACTTCATGGCAGCCGGAGCATCGAGAGTTCTCTGTCAGCCCTGGATCAGCTACTGAAGCGCGTATCAAAACTTTTTATTATCCACACTGGACCGCAACCAGTGAGGGCGAGGTTTTGACAACACGCCCAGACAAAGACGGCGCATTACTGGTATCACTTTCCCCGAATGCCACTTCAGTGCAGCTCGATTTTCGCGAGCCGCGACAAACAAAATTCTCGACAATAACCAGTTTGGGCGGTTTAATGATCGCCGGCATGCTGGTCCTACCGTTCAGGCGGAGGCAAAAGCGATGACGAAGCATGCTGTTGAACTGACCGCTGGTCCACTGACGTGGCAAGCACGACTCGGCGCCGCTGAGCGCCAGCAGCAGGCACACTACGACAATATCGCCGCCGATTACGAGGCGCACTACAACGATTACTGGAGTGTTGAGTACCGCCGCAGGTTTATTTACGAACCGATGTTCGAGGGCCTCAATCTTTCAAGAATAAAAGTGCTCGATGCAATGTGCGGGAGTGGTCAAACTACCAGCTACCTGCTTTCGCGTGGCGCGATTGTGACCGGGCTGGATATTTCAAACGAAGTCATCGAGACGTTTCAGGCGCGCTGGAGTAACGCTGCCGTGGTGAAGAGATCGTTGCTCGATTCGGAACTGCCGGACAACAGTTTCGATTGTGTCGCCATCGTCGGCGGACTGCATCACATTCACCCCAACGTCAAACGTGCCGTCCGAGAGATTCATCGCGTCCTGAAGCCGGGCGGTCATTTATGTTTTATGGAGCCGCACAGCGGTTCGCTTCCGGATATTATCAGGCGGGTTTGGTATCGCTTGGATCGCTTCTTTTCCGACAATGAAGCATCGATCGATGTCGGAATGCTGCAAAAGGATTTTGGCAATCACTTTGAACTCAAGCAGGCGAAGTACCTCGGCAACTTTGCTTTTCTGCTTGTCTTAAACTCACTGATCTTTCGCATCCCGTCGGGCAGTAAGAAATTCTTTGCGCCGCTGCTGATGCGACTCGAACCATTGGTTAACAAACTACAAACCAAGCTCACGTCATGCTTTGTGGTCACGCAATGGCAGAAGAGGTAACCACAGATTTCACCGATTGAATACGGATCCGTATCCATCCGTGAAATCTGTGGCTAATTATTTATGGACAGGGTTGCCGAAATCACTCAATTACACACTCGTACAGAAGCGAGACGCGGCCGGTTTTGGCGCATAACCGCGATTGCACGAAATGCTTTTCGTGAGGCCGTTCGCGATCGTGTGCTTTACAACCTGGTCCTCTTCGTCCTGTTACTCACTGGCGCTTCAATCTTCATCGGCGAATTGTCGGGTGGGCAGGAGCGAAAGGTGATCGTGGACCTCGGGCTGAGCGCGATGTTGCTCTTCGGCGTGTTCATCGCCATCTTCGTCGGCGTGGGACTCGTTTACAAAGAGATCGAGCGCAGAACGATCTACGCGGTTTTTTCGAAGCCCGTTGGACGTGGCGAGTTTCTCGTCGGCAAGTACCTCGGGCTCTGTCTCACGTTGCTGGTGAACGTGGTTGTGATGGCAGTGGGAGTTTCGCTCGCGCTCGTTTACGTGAGCCGCGGGTGGGATCCCTTGATTCTTACAATCTGGCCGTCAGTTCTCTTGATCTACATGGAGCTGACGATGCTAACGGCGATTGCGCTTCTCTTTTCTTCATTCTCGTCGCCGGCACTCTCCGCACTCTTGACGTTCTTGGTTTTTATCATCGGTCACTTTAGTGCTGATTTGAAGAGCCTCGCCGCCTCTCTGGGAAGCGCCGGCGCGCGCTGGTTGTTTACGGGCCTTTACTATCTGCTCCCTAATCTTTCCAACTACAGCTTTATTACTCCCGCTGCGCACGGTCATGCGCCGTCTCCGAGTTTTGTTTTTGCAACCGCACTGTACGCGTTGGTGTACATCATCGTGATCCTTGCCGCAGCGACACTCATCTTCAGCCGTCGCAACTTCAAATAACGATGAGCACAAACTCAAACTATCGAATGAAGACTGTCACTCTTGGACTTGTGGTCCTGGTCGGGATGACGTGCGCGGCCCTGCTCGTTCGCTGGACTGAAACATTGCAGCCGCAGGTTGATCCAGTGGATGAGAGTCTTTATTTAGACGGCAAGACAGCGAGAAGAATCAGCCTCGCCTTCAATGGTCTGGCGGCGGATTGGTACTGGATGCGTTCACTCCAGTACGTTGGGGGGAAGATTCTCAGCGTGCCTCAAGATGTTCCGATCGACAATCTCGGTCAGCTCAACATGAAGTTACTGGGGCCATTGTTGGACACAGCAACGACACTGGATCCCGAGTTTCTCGATCCTTACGAGTATGCCGCGATCGTTTTGCCGTCGGTCGATGTGCAGCAGGCGATTCGAATAACTCAAAAAGGCATTGAGGCGAATCCCAACGCGTGGAGGCTTTATCAGCATCTCGGATACATCTACTGGCAGCAGCGCGATTACAAGGCTGCCGGTGAAACTTACGGGCGCGGAGCACAGATTCCCGGAGCGCCACCGTGGATGGAGGCTATGAAAGCGAAGATGGCGGCAGAAGGCGGGAGCCGCTCGACTGCGCGTGAGATCTACACGCGAATGTACGAGCAGTCGAGTGAAGAACAAGTCAGGGACATGGCCCGCAAGCGGCTGCTGCAATTGGATTCGTTGGACCAGCGAGATGCTTTGCGGAAGGTCTTAAGCGCATATCAATCCCGCACCGGAAAGTGTCCAAACACCTGGAAAGAAGTTGAGCAAGTTTTCCGCACGCTTCGAGTGCCCGTGGATGGATCAGGCGCTCCGCTCGATCCGGCAGGCGTGCCTTACGTGTTGCGATCCGGCACGTGTGAAATTGAGCTCGATCCAAAGTCCGAAATTCCCGCGAAATAAAAGCCATGAAAGTTATCGAAATAAAGAATCTCACTAAAGACTACGAGGTCGGCTTTTGGCGTAAACGCAAAGTGCGCGCGCTCGACGACCTTTCGTTGTCAATCGATCGCGGCCAGATTTTTGGTTTCCTCGGCGCGAACGGCGCGGGTAAAACGACGACGCTGAAGTTGCTCATGCGTCTGATCTTTCCCACAAACGGCACCGCGCGAATTCTCGGCCACGACATTCAGGACGTAAGCATGCATGAACGCATCGGTTACTTACCTGAGAATCCATACTTTTATGATTACCTCACCGCTCGCGAGTTTCTCGATTACTGTGCGGAGATCTTTGGCTTTCCAGCGGCTGAACGAAAGAAACGCGCCGCGGATCTGCTGGCGCGCGTCAAGCTCGACGAGAAGCGCTGGGATACGCAACTGAGAAAGTTTTCAAAAGGAATGCTGCAACGAGTCGGCCTGGCCCAATCGTTAATAAACGATCCGGAAATCGTTTTTCTTGACGAGCCGATGAGTGGTTTAGATCCGGTTGGCCGCCGTGAAGTGCGAGATCTGATCGCGGCGCTGCGAGATGAAGGCAAGACTGTCTTCATGTGTTCTCATATTCTTTCTGACATCGAGGTGCTTTGCGATCGAGTTGCTATTCTTAAACGAGGGCGGCTGGCCCAGGTTGGATATCTCGATGAACTGCGGCGCAAAACTGAAGGTCCGAACCGGATGGAAGTCATGGCCACCGGCACCGATGCCCGTAAATTAAGCCGGCATCTTCCTAAAACGGAAATCACACCGACACCGAGAGGCTTGCTGATCGAGATATCTTCTGAGGATCAGATTGATGAAGTGTTGGCAGCGTTGCGGAAAGCTGGCGGAAAGATCGTCTCAGTTCAACCCGTGAAACAATCGCTGGAAGAGCTGTTTCTAAACTGATCTCGCCACAAAGAGCACAAAAGGCACAAAGCTCGTCATAGCTTTTGTGCCTTTTGTGCTTCTTTGTGGCCTAAACCTATTCCTTGAACTTAAACCCCGTCACTTCCATTTTGATATTCGCACGTGCGTCAGCGTCGCTCATCCCTTCTAACATGACTGGAACCTGCATCGTCTTGTTCGGTGCTAGTTCCGGCTGACGTCCAGGGATCACGACTACTGTTCTCTGTTTCACAGGCTGGCCCTGGTAGTCGACAACCGCCGCGCGTATTTCAAGTCCGTTCAATGTCTTTCCCGTAAGATTGCGGACCGTCGTTTGAAGAGTCATGACGATGTCGCCGAGTGCGCGCTTCGCTTCCGTCGCTTCAGGATCGTCGAGAACGATTTGGGACTTTAACTCTTCAAACTGTGGCGACCCCGCGCGTATCGCACCCTGCAACCCACCGTCAGTGGTCCTGCCGCCCCCGGCACGCATTAAAAGGTAGAAGACGAGTGCGATAACAACAGCGGCCGCAATGGCCACGACGATGATGAGGGTTCGATTCGATTCGCTTGCTTCAATCCGCCGATCTGGGACAGCCATAGTGGAAGGAATTGTAGATACGTGAATACAGTTTTGCAATCAGATCGCTGCGGCAGAACTTTACTTCTCCAGTAATTGTGCAATCAGTTGCTCTAACTCATTGAAATCGATCGGCTTCGTAATGTAACTGTTGCATCCCGCTTGAAGCGCGTCCAATTGAAAGTCCGAAGTATCGTGCGCGGAAACCGCGATGATCGGCGTTAACCCAAAATCCGGAAGCTTACGAATTAAGCGAGTCGCAGCCAGGCCATCGATCACTGGCAGACTCAGGTCCATCAGTATCAGTCGAGGCGACTCAGATCGAGCGACCTGCACGGCTTCCTCCCCATTCGTCGCTTCGACCACTCGATAGCCCGCCATCTCCAGCAGGCGCCGCATCATGAAGCGATTATCCTCGGTATCTTCCACCAGCAAAACCTTAGGCTGCTCGTCCTGCTTTTTCATTCGTGATCCCTGGCTCCGTGCCCAACCACAACCCGCTTTTGAACCCGAAAACCGCCTCCAAGTCATTGATTTTACTGTATCACTAGAATACGGAAGCCTTTTTTGGTAACATCCCGCATTGAAACGCAACACAAAAGGATCTTAGGCCAGCGTTTTATTCATACACTCGAACTGGCAGCGAGGTTCCCCCTTCCCCTACGGCCCCTTAACCGAGCTTGGAGAGATTTGCACCTGATGAAGACTGCAATGTCGAAGCCCGAAGACACTGAGCGACTCCAGGATCTCGGGCGCGCTTCAATGCAAATAGTTCACGACCTCAAGAATCAACTCAATGGTCTCAAACTCTATGCCACGTTTCTGCGACGCAGGATCGAGAAGAGCGAACGACCCGAGGATGAACAGGAAACGATCAGCAAATTGATAGGCGGACTCGATCGCGCGGCTGAAGATCTGTTGACGATTGTGCGGTACGCCCAACCGGTGGAGTTGAAAAAGCAACCCGGATTTGAAATCGATAAAGTGCTTCGCACGATCTGCGCGAATTTCGAGTCGCAAATAGTTTGGGAAGAGCGGTCAGATGTTGTGCAGGGCAACTTCGATCACTTCAAGCTAACCGACGCTTTGAAGTGGGTATGTGCGGGAGCACTAAAGCACAGGCAGAACGAAAATGAAGCCGGTCAGATTACGGTAGGTGTTAAAGCAACTGATTCCGGGCAAGCTGTTGTTGAGTGGTCAGGCTTGCGCCAACTGGACCGCGATCCGTTTCGTTCATTCGCTGGAAGCGACGAGGTAAAACTGGCGCTAGCGGCAAAGATAATCGAGGCCCACGGTGGGTCGGCAAAATTCATCGATAAGAAGTTTCTGGTTGAGCTTCCGCTTGCGGAATAACTCAACGAACCAGCAACCGTTCACGACCGGTTCAGCGTTCAAGCTTTAGCTTGTTCATAAGCAGCAACCTGACGCTTGAACTTTGAACAAAGAATAAGGAGTGAAGCAATCATGCCCCACGGCGCAGCGATTTCGAGAGAGGAGAAAAAGGTGGAGAACAAAGAAGTGCGGATTCTTGTTGTAGACGACGAACCAACGATGGCCGATTCTCTACGGCAGAACTTCGTTGAGGAGGGATATTCCGTCGATACTGCCGCAACCGGTGCGGCCGCCATCGAGCTCTTTGATCAGGGAGGGCATCATCTCGCGATCTGCGATTTGCAATTGCCGGACATGGATGGTCTGGAAGTGCTGCGTCACATGAAGGACGCACGGCCGACAACGGAGGTGATCGTTGTCACCGGTTATGGGTCGGTACAAAAAGCTGTCGAAGCAACAAAGGCAGGTGCTTTCTATTTCGTCGAGAAACCTTTTGATTTCGATCAGCTTCAGCCGTTGGTGGAAAAGGCACTCGAACGCCGTGAGCTCGTTGCTGAAACCGCAAACATGAGGCGCCAACTATCGACTCGTGCTGAGTACTTCAACATCATTGGGGCTTCGAAGCCCATGCAGCAGATCTATGAAACTATCGAGTCGGTCGCAAAATCCGACGCCAATGTTCTGATCGTCGGCGAGTCAGGTACAGGCAAGGAACTGATTGCGAACGCCATTCACTACCAGTCGCTGCGCTCGAAAAAACCGTTCATCAAAGTAAACTGCGCGGCGCTTCCAAAAGAACTGATCGAATCGGAGCTCTTTGGCCACACCAAGGGCGCGTTCACCGGTGCGCATGCAGACAAAGAAGGACTCGTGCAACACGCCGCGGGTGGTTCGCTGATGCTCGATGAAATCGCGGAGATGCCGGTCGAGTTGCAGCCGAAGCTGTTGCGCGTGTTGCAGGAACGAAGTTATCGCAAGATCGGATCGGAAAAGACTTACGCAGTTGATTTTCGCCTCGTGTGTTCCACCAACAGGCCGCCTGCGGACGCGATCCGCGATGGCCTGCTCCGTGACGATCTCTTTTATCGCATTTCAACGATCACGATTCACGTTCCGCCTTTGCGCGAGCGAAGTGAAGATATTCAACTCTTAACTGAACACTTCCTGCACATGTACGCGCAAAAGTATGAGCGTCCGATTACCGGAGTTTCACAGGCGGCTTATCAAAGACTGTTTGGACACTCCTGGCCGGGGAACGTGCGTGAGTTGCAAAACGTGATCGAGCGCGCGGTACTGCTGGCAAAGGACAAACAGATCGAGCCGATCGATCTACCTTTCGACAATGGTTCACTGCCGGAAGGAACGTCGGCCAACGTGCAATGGGACGTTCCGCCGAATATGACGCTCGAAGACATTGAGCGGCTCGTGATCGAGCGAACACTGCAACGAACCGGCGGGAACAAGCAGGCAGCGGCGAATCTTTTAGGAATTTACCGGCCGCGTCTTTACAGCAAGATCAGAAAATACAATATCGACGTACCGTCACTAGTCTCGGCTTAACCTTAGTTTCACGCAAGACGCGAAGGAAGACGCAAAAGAGAGTTAAATCACTTTGCGTCTTCTTCGCGTCTTTGCGCCTTTGCGTGAAAAGTTCTGCTAAACTGCGTGACATAACTGGTCCACGGAGGAATCCTTGCGCGTGCGTTTCTTACAACTGCTCGTACTCATTTCCACGTTAATTTGCTTCACCGCTTTCCCACAACAACGACAAGCCCCTGGTCCAGGAGCGCAGCCCATCGCTTCACCGACTCCGACGCCAACACCGCTGCCGCCGCCGACCGTCAAGATTGATCGCTACCGCAGTGCCGCTGCTCGCATCATTGGCGCAGCGCTCACAAGTGATCGAGCTTACACAAGGCTCGCGCATTTGACGGACCATATCGGCCCTCGTCTAAGCGGGTCGAAAAACCTCGAGCGTGCAATCGAGTGGGCCATTGCCGAAATGAAACGCGATGGTCTCGAAAACGTGCGCGGTGAGAAAGTGATGGTGCCGCACTGGGTGCGTGGCGAAGAGAGTCTGGAAATGTTAACGCCCGCACCGACAAAACTTCAGCTGCTGGGACTGGGCAACAGCGTCGGCACGCCGGCTGAGGGTATCTCAGCGGAAGCTGTCGTCGTTCGCAATTTTGCTGAGCTCGAGCGTTTGGGCGAGCAGGCGCGCGGAAAGATCGTCGTGTACAACGTGCCTTTTACGACTTACGGAGCAACTGTCGTGTATCGTTTGCAGGGTGCTTCACGCGCTGGTCGTTATGGTGCAGTTGCGGCGCTGGTGCGCTCGATCACGCCCGTGAGTCTTCAAACACCACACACCGGCGCAATGAGCTACGACGCGAATCAACCAAAGATTCCCGTTGCGGCAATCACCATTGAAACAGCCGAGCTTTTGCAGCGCATGAACGATCGCGGCGACCGACCCACGCTGCGACTCAAGATGGACGCGAAGTTTTTGCCTGATGCTGAGTCGGCAAATGTGATCGCGGAACTTAAAGGCTCCGAGAAGCCGGATGAGATCGTTCTTATCAGCGGCCATTATGATTCGTGGGATGTGGGCCAGGGCGCACATGACGACGGCGGCGGTTGCATCGTCGCATGGGAAGCGGCCAGGTTGCTCAAAGAGCTCGGGCTGCGGCCTCGTCGCACGATTCGCGTCGTGCTTTACACTAACGAGGAGAATGGACTTCGCGGTGGAAATGCATATCGAGATGCGCATCGAGCAGAGATTCCGAAACACATCTTCGCGATCGAGTCTGATTCAGGAGTTTATCGACCGGAAGGTCTTGGACTCGCTGCGACGGCTCCGCTGCAAGCACGTTCCAACCTTCAGGAGATCGCAAAACTTCTCGCGGGCATTGGTGCTGATGGCATTGCTGCGAATGGCGGTGGCGCGGACATTGGTCCAATCATGCGTGAGGGAGTGATTGGTGCGAGTCTGGATGTCGAAGGAGAACACTACTTCGACATTCATCACACTCCCGCTGACACGCTCGACAAAGTCAATCCACGCGAACTCGCACTTTGCGTGGCAACGATGGCTGTGATGGCTTACACCGTCGCAGATCTTCCAGAACCTTTGAACCACAGATAACACGGATCATTAATACGGATCTGCGCAGATCTGTATAAATAATCCGTGGTCATCCGTGTTTACTAGTCGAGTTGATATGTGGCGACGCTGGTTGGGGTCTCGAAGCAACGAACTTTGTAGATCTGCACGCGGTCATCACCGACTCGCTTCGCAACTCGCTCCAACACATACTTCGCGAGGTTCTCAGCCGAGGGCTGCAACTCGTCGAACGGCGGCAGCTCGTTGATGTTTCTATGATCGAGATACGCGACGACATCATCCGCCGCAGCTTTTAACTCCACGAAATCAACCAGCAAACCGACATTATCCAGCTCACGTCCGCGCGCGTAGATCTCGATCTTGTAATTGTGGCCATGCAGATTCTCGCACTTACCTCTGTAACCGCGCAGTTGGTGCGCGCTGGAGAAATTCCGCTCGATCATGACTTCGAATTGTCCTGGCATAACTAATCTGTAGATAAGATACTCGCAAGGTCAGCGATTCGCGAAGTCACCCGGCACGGCGGCAAGCTCTGCAGGAACGTTCGCCCATAACCTTTCGTTCGCAGACGTGGATCGAGTATCGCCAACACGCCGCGATCAGTCGTGCTGCGAATCAGTCGCCCAAGTCCCTGCTTCAACGCGATGATCGCCTGCGGCACGCTGTACTGGTAAAAACTCGAGCCGCCGCTGTCTTCAATAGATCTCTGCCGTGCGGCGACGATCGGATCGGTCGGAACTGCGAACGGCAACTTGTCGATGATCACGCACGACAGTTGTTCGCCGCGCACGTCCACGCCCTGCCAAAAACTCGACGTCGCAAACAGCACCGCGTTCGGAGTCTCGCGAAAGCGCTTGAGCAGTTGGCTCTTTGAAGCACTACCCTGGACCAGGCAAGGATAGTCAATCTCTGACCAGACGTTGTCATAAAGCGCCTGCATGCCCGCCAAACTAGTTGACAAAACAAACGCTCGACCTTCCGTGGCATTGAGAATTCGCGTGACTTCAGCAGCAGCCGCCGGCGCCCACTCGCGGTCTCGCGGATCAGGCATCCTGGCCGGCAGGTAAAGAATCGCCTGGCTCTGGTAATCGAAACTCGATTCGGCGATCAGATCATCAGCCGTGTCCAAACCAAGACGGTCGCGAATAAACGCAAAGTTTCCTCCGCTCGAGAGTGTTGCCGAAGTCAACACTACTGTCGGCACTTCTTCAAACAACTTGTCTTGCAAAAGCCCCGCGACATCGATCGGCGATGCGCGTAAAAATACACCGCGATTGCGTCGTTCAAGCCAGTAAACAAATTTCTTATCAGCGCCGGTGACGATAAACTCAAGCGTAAAACGAATCTCACGCAGCCGCCGAATCAGGCTCTCCACTTCCGGCGGTTTTTCCTTGAGTGCATCAAGCGTCGTTTCTGCGCGCGTGATGGCGCCTTCAAGAACGACGTACAACTCGCCAAGCGGCGTCGCTTGTAGCTCACCGTCGCTATTTTTCCGCGCAAACGTTCCGGGGATTATCGGATACCGACCATCTTCGCCGCGTCCATCGCGAAAGCCCATCCAGAAGTTTTCCGAAAAGCGCGAGAGACGAGCAACGCTGTGTGTTAGTTCTTTGTCGACTTCAGCGTCTTCGATCGTCAGCATTCCCAGGTCGCGCACGAGATCGTCGATCTGGTAGTTTGAAACCTGGGCTCCGAAATACTCCGACGCGACTTCTTCAACCAGATGCGCTTCATCGAGAATCACGGCCGTGTACTCAGGCAGCACTGAGCCGTAGTTGCTGCCGCGCAAATTGAGATCGGCAAAGAAGAGGTGGTGATTGACGACGACGATGTCAGCTTCCTGCGCGCGGTTACGCATGCGAGTGATGAAGCAGGGATCGAAGTCAGGACATTTCTGGCCCAGACAGGACTCGGAGCGAGCATCGATGTGACGCCAGAATGAAAGCGACTCCGGCAAATTCGCGAGTTCTGCTCGATCGCCGTACTCACTCTCTTTCGACCAATGACAGACCTCATCGAAATAATCGACTTCGTCAAGTCCGTCTAACACCGGCATTGATTGCGCACGTGCCAGGCGGTTGAGGCAAACGTAATTGCTTCGACCTTTCATGTAGGTCGCGGAGAACGGCTTGGGCAGGATGTTCCGGAGAAAAGGAATGTCTTTCTCCATCAACTGTTCCTGCAAGTTTTTGGTGCCGGTGGAGACGATGACACGGCCATTGCCACCGAGAGCGGCGGCAACGGCGGGAACGAGATACGCTAGCGTCTTGCCTGTACCGGTTCCGGCTTCGACGATCAAATGACGCTTCTCTTCAAACGCGCGCATCACCGCGCGCGCCATCTCGATCTGGCCCGGTCGATATTCATATTCGGGATGCGCCCGCGCGATCAAACCGTCCGGGCCGAACACTTCAAGCATTTTGTTGCAACACGTTTCGGGTCGATGGGAGAGAGAGGATAACACGGCTGGCAAATTGGAGTGGAAATCAAATAGCCACGCCTTTATTCTTTACGATGCTTCAATTAGAATCATGCACCCAAGCTACCTCACTTAGCTATGCGCGTAAACTGCTCGAACGCCTCACGAATAATCCTAAAGGAGCAACGTTCGATGACATTCGAACACTCCTGCTGCAGGAAGGATTCAAACTCGTCCGCATTGCGGGCAGTCATCACGTTTTCAAAAAATCAGAAATCACTTTCGTTATCCCTGTTCATGCAAACCGTGTAAAATCGGTTTACGTCAGACGTGTGATTCAGCTAATCAAAGAATCAAGAGGAGAAACCAATGGCGGAGGAAATAAAGTATCCGATCATAATTTACCCGGCTGAAGAAGGCGGATATGTTGCAGAAGTGCCTGCGCTGAAAGGTTGTCTGGCTCAGGGTGAGACTCAAGCCGAGTGTCTGGAAGAACTCAACACGGTCCAGTCTCTTTGGATCGAGAGCGCCCGACGCAATCGACAAAGAATACCGACCCCTTCCGAGGCACTGGCGCAACTACGTAAACTCGTCGCTTAGAACCTGTAATCCTGTCAAAACTTAGTTCGCTGCTTTCAGCCGCTTTGGATACAGCGGAAATCGAGCCGTGAGATCGGCGACGTCGCGCTTTACCTTGTTCCTTACCTCTTCCGACTCCGGTGCGTGAATTACTGCGGCGATCAAGCGTCCAATCTCTCGCATCTCCGCTTCTTTCATGCCACGCGTTGTGACCGCCGGTGTGCCGATACGCAATCCTGAAGCAACGAAAGGCTTGTTCTGATCGAAGGGGATCGTGTTCTTGTTCACGGTAATCAACGCGGCTTCGAGTGCCTTCTCGGCATCTTTGCCGGTGATGCCTTTGCCATCCATCCAAACGTCAACCAGCATCAGGTGATTGTCAGTACCGCCTGACACGAGTCGCAGCCCCTGTTCCTGTAGTTCGCTCGCCAGCGCTGTTGCATTCTTAAGAATCTGGCGCTGGTACTCTTTGAAGTCTTCGCGCAGCGCCTCACCAAACGCGACCGCCTTGGCAGCGATGATGTGCACGAGCGGGCCGCCCTGCACACCGGGAAAGAGCCTGCGATCGACCTCTTTCGCATGGTCTTCGCGACAGAGGATCAAACCGCCGCGTGGGCCACGCAGGGTTTTATGTGTCGTGGTCGTTACATAATCGGCATGCGGCACGGGTGACGGGTGAAGGCCGGCTGCAATCGGTCCGGCGATATGGGCAATGTCGGCAAACATACGTGCGCCAACACTCCGAGCAATCTGTCCGATGCGTTCGAAGTCGATGATCCGCGAATAAGCTGAGGCGCCACAGACGAGAAGTTTTGGTCGATGTGTTTCAGCGATTTGTTGCAACTCGTCGTAATCGATCTGTTCCGTCTCTCGCGAAACGCCGTAATCAGCAACCTTGTAACTGAGCCCCGAGAAATTCAACGGATGACCGTGCGTCAGATGGCCGCCGTGAGAAAGATTCATACCCAGAATCTGATCGCCATACTGGATCGCCGCGAGATAAACAGACATGTTTGCCTGCGCGCCGCTGTGCGGCTGCACATTGGCATGGTCGGCGCCGAACAACTCTTTCGCGCGATCGATAGCGGTCTGCTCGACGACGTCAGTCCATTCACATCCACCGTAGTAACGTTTCCCCGGATAACCTTCGGCGTACTTGTTTGTAAACACCGATCCGGCAGCTTCGAGCACGGCCTCACTAACGAAATTCTCTGAGGCGATGAGTTCGAGACCATTCGCCTGACGCGCCACTTCGTTGTCGATGGCGCCGGCGATGATCGGATCGACTTCGGCGAGTGATGAGTTCCTGTTCATTTAGCTCTTCTTTCCACCTCAGAAATTTTGTCAACGCGCGCAGCGTGACGTCCGCCCTCGAAATCCGTCGAGAACCATGCGCGCACGATCTTGGGAATATCGGCCGGAGGAGTGGTGCGCGCGCCGATCGCTAACACGTTGGCATCGTTGTGCTGGCGCGCGAGTCGCGCTGTCTCTTCTGACCATGCAACAGCGGCGCGGACACCGGGAACTTTGTTGGCAGTGATGGCCATGCCGGTGCCGGAACCGCAAACCAGGAGCCCCTGTTCAACTTGCCCCTGCGCAACCTGCTCCGCAACTTTCCGCGCATAGTCAGGATAATCTACTGACTCTTCAGATCCGGTGCCGAGATCTTCAAAGTCAACACCCAGATCGGCAAGGAGCGCCTTCAAGCGCTCCTTCTCAGCGTAACCGGCATGATCGCTTGCGAGTGCAATTCGCATGTTTCCGAAACCTTCGTATAGTGATGTTTAGAAAGAAGCGTGATGGTAACTCAGCGCATAATACTCAGCAAACCTACGACGCATCAGTTGCCTTCACCGCAGTTGCTAAGCGAGAATGCCAAACCTATGCGCTGGTCACGATACTTTATTCCCACTCTACGCGAAGACCCGGCTGATGCCGAGGTCATCTCGCACAAGCTCCTGTTACGCGCTGGTGTCATCCGCCAATTGTCGGCCGGGATCTATTCCCTGCTTCCGTTGGGCCAGCGTGTCGCACTCAAGGTCATGAAGATCCTGCGTGAAGAGATGAACGCCATCGGTGGTCAGGAGTTTTATCTGCCCGCGCTCCATCCCGCTGAAATCTGGCAGGAGTCAGGCCGCTGGTCCGCGATCGGTGATGAAATGTTTCGTCTCAAAGATCGCAAAGGCACCGACATGTGTCTCGGCATGACGCATGAAGAAGTCTTCACTACGATCGCACGAAGCGAGATTCGCTCTTACAAACAACTGCCACAGGTCTGGTACCAGATTCAGATTAAGTTTCGTGATGAAGCCCGGCCAAAATCGGGACTTATAAGAATTCGCAGTTTCATCATGAAGGACGCGTACACGTTCGACGTCGATCGCGCCGGCCTCGACAAGGCATTCCTCGATCAGCGTCAAGCGTACAAGAACATTTTCACGCGTTGCGGCTTGGAGTTTTTGATCGTCGAAGCTTCTTCAGGGTCGATGGGAGGATCGGAGTCGAATGAATTTATGGCGCGGACTCCGGCCGGCGAAGATGTGATTGTTCATTGCGCGAACTGCGGGTACTCGGCCAACCTGGAAAAAGCAACATCACGACTGTCGGATATCGTTGATGAAGACGGACCGGCAGCGCCCGAAGAGTTTCCGACGCCGGGCGTGCGCACGATCGAGGATCTGATCTCGTTTCCCGGTGGCGCGGAAGCATCGCGTCAGATCAAGTCACTTGTTTTCCTCGCGACGATCGACGGCGAGCAGCGTCCAGTGCTGGTTTTACTACGCGGCGATCATCAACTGCACGAAATCAAACTCGCGGACAGCCTGCGCGCGACCGCAGTGCGGCCTGCGCATCCCGAAGAGATACGCGAACTGCTCGGCGCGAGTGCAGGAAGTCTTGGTGGTGTGGGCGCGAAAACGAAGTCGCGGCACTTGCACATCGTCGCCGATTCGGCGTTGAAAAACCGTCGCAACATGACTACGGGCGCGAACAAAGACGAGCACCATCTCAGAGGAGTAAACATCGCGAGGGACATTCAAATCGATGAATGGTTTGAGCTGCGCACTGTGGAATCGGGCGAAGGGTGTCCGAAGTGTGAAACCGGCACACTTGAAGTGTTCAAGGGAATGGAGATTGGTCACATCTTCAAACTCGGTACGAAATACTCCGCATCGATGGGCGCTACCGTGCTGACCCACGACGGAAAGGAAGTGCCAATCTTCATGGGTAGCTACGGCATCGGCGTGGAACGAATAATCAGTGCGGCCGTCGAGCAACACCACGACGCAGACGGCATTATTTGGCCCAAGTCGCTGGCGCCTTTTGATGTTGTCGTTACGATCACAAACATGAAGCAGGACGAAGTGCGGCAAGCCGGAGAGAACTTGTATCACGAGTTGCAACGAACGGGACTTGAGGTTTTGCTGGATGATCGCGAGGAGCGCGCGGGTGTGAAGTTCAAAGATGCCGATCTGATTGGGATACCGTACCGGATCACGATTGGAAAAAAGATCAGCGATGGCATCGTGGAGCTATTCGATCGCGGCCCAAAACAGAGCGAGGATGTTAAAATCAGCGACGTCGTGACGCGCGTGCAGCGACTCGTCCTTGGACAGGATTGAACAGGATTTACATGTCAATCCTGAAAATCCTGTAAATCCTGTATAGTTTTCCTCAAGATGAAGTTTGTCTGGTTCTTATTACTCCTGTTAACCCCCCTTCGCGTTGAGGCGTCGCAGGATCTTCTCCCCGAACTCGTTCGCCGTATCAAACCTTCCGCGGTAGCAATCGAAACTTTCGACGTGCGTGGTGAAAAGTTGTCGCGCGGCAGCGGCTTCTTCGTCGAAAATGATCGCATCGTCACTAACCGGCACGTACTCGAAGGCGCGCATCGTGCGGAAGTTCATTCATCAACCGGAGCAGTTTTTCCCGTCAAAGGTGTGCTGGCAGTAGATGCGGAAGGCGACATTGCTCTACTGAAAATCGATCCTCCGGCAACTCCCATCCGGCCGTTACCGCTCGACAAGACTTCGCCGCAGGAAGGCGAAAGCGTGGTAGTGATTGGCAATCCTCTCGGTTTGGAAGGGAGCGTCACGAACGGAATCGTGTCCGCCGTACGCGACATTCCCACCTTCGGCCGCATCATTCAAATCACAGCGCCGATATCTTCGGGATCAAGCGGCAGCCCAGTAGTAAACATGCAGGGCCAGGTCATCGGGATCGCCACTTTGCAGATCACAGGTGGGCAGAGTGTGAATTTTGCGATCCCCTCGGAACGCATTTCACAACTTCAAATCGCGTCGATGATGTCTCTGGCGGATCTCGTTGCGAGCACCGGCCGGAACAAACGCGCGAAGGCCGTGCAGTTCTTCCGCGACGGTTTGAGTTTTCTCTCAAAGGACGATTGCGAGAAAGCGTTGCCTTATTTTGAGAAGGCGGTCGAGTCAGACAACAACTACGCCGAAGCGTGGGCACAGAGCGGTTTCTGCAATGAGAAACTCGGCAGACACGCCGAGGCAATCGAAGCTTCGAAGAAGGCAGTCAGTCTAAGACCATCGGCTGAATCTTACTTCAACATCGGTCTCGCGAGTTTTTACCTCAAGCAATACAAGGATGCAGCGGAAGCTTACCGGCAATCGATAAAACTCGATCCGTACAACTCTGCTGACGCTTATTACGCGCTCGGGTTGGTCTATCGTGACTGGGGCAAGGCTGACGAAGAGATTCAGGCGTACAAGCAAGCCATTCGACTGAGGCCCGATTACACCGTCGCTTATGAAAGACTTGGGTCGCGTTATTTGCGATCGAAGAAGTTCAACGAAGCAGTGGAAATCTTTCGCCAGCTCTCAGTGATGAAACCCGGCGACGCGATCGCGCCCAACAATATGGGTGAGGCGTTTTTCGAGTTGAATCGTTTTAACGACGCGGTCGAAGCGTTTCGCCAGTCTATCCGTTTGAAACCCGACTTCGGTAAGGCCTACTACAACCTCGGCAAGTCTTTGCTGGCCCTGGGCAACCGCGACGGCGCCCTCGAGCAATACACGATTCTCACGAACATCGACCCCGATTGGGCAGAGAAACTGAACGCGATAATCAATCCTTAGACAGGATTACAGGATTTTCAAGATTTACAAGATTGAATCCTGTCAATCGTGAAACATCTTGTAAATCCTGTCTAATTCACCGCTTCGCCAACAATCGCTGTCAGCGCGTTATCTTGTAGAGTTTTGTTCCGTTGCAACTGTCCGTGAAGGTCACATCCGAAGACTGCGTAACGCGACAGACTAAATCCGGTCTGGTTGTCGCGCGATTTAAAAAGGCTCTCGCCTAACAGTGAAGCACGTGTGACCCGGCCATCGCCGGGCGCGTACATTGCTTCAGTGGCGCGTTTCTTGGAAATCTTCAACCCGCTGGATGTTCGGTATTCGCGTGGCCTGGTCAGCGTTAACCAGCGGTTCCGTTTTGCATCTCGCAAAATCACAGGCGAGTTCAAGGTCTCTTCACAATCACCGCCAATGGCCAGCAACGTCACGGGCGAGTTGGTATTCTCGACTGAATCCAGCGCCTGTTGGAAGCGACGTGCGCGTCTCAGAGTTGCGGCGAGATAAGCATCAAGTTGATCAACGTGTCCGTCCGTTCCGCCCGTTTCGAAATAGCGTCGCCGGAACTCTGGAGAATGGAGCGCACTCCATCCATATCGTTTCCAAACCTCCGGGTCGTAAAGATCGATCTCCAGAGGCTGCAGGTTCTCATCGAGAAAGCTGACGGCTTGGCGATGTGGCATGAGTTGGAACACGGAAGGAGTCCTCACCACGTCTTCGGCGGTGAGCTTGTTGAGCAGCGGAATGCGTCGCCGCAAACCTTCGGTGATTGAGTAACCTTCAACGATCGTCGCGAAGGCGTCTGCCGAGCCTTCGTTCGGCACTCCGATCATCACGATCTTGCTGATATGCGCGCCGCCGATCCACGTAGGCTGAATCGGACCATCACCGTCCGGTAGATCAGTGTCGCCGTACATCGCTGCGTATCGCGCAATCAACCCACCCATCGAATGTGCGACCACATTGAATTTCAGATCCGGACGTTGCAGCTTGGCCTTCAACTGTTCCAAACGT
Organism: uncultured Acidobacteriota bacterium; assembly: GCA_963826255.1. Lineage (GTDB taxonomy): Bacteria > Acidobacteriota > Blastocatellia > Pyrinomonadales > Pyrinomonadaceae > PSRF01. Next base: position 1,577,507 of record CAWGWK010000001.1, on the reverse strand, counting down.
CTGACGAACAAGCGCGCGTTGGTGACGTTGTCCTGGCGCCAGTCGTAGGGAAAAACGTAGAACGTGTCCTGATAACCATCGATATGAGGATTGTCCCAATCACCATCGCGATACCCGGCGTAGCGGCGCAGTGCTTCGAGCAGATCGCGGTAGACGTAAACTTCAGGAAGCACGCGTCCAAGTTTTACCGTTTCAATGATCTTCCCGGGCACAAGATCGTCGAGATTCGAAGCAGGATCCGGACTCATCGGCAGTCCTTCCTGCGACGTGCGAAAAGCTGAAGGCCACACGGTTTCACCAGTCTTTGGGTTGATCAGTTCGGTTCCGAGGACTCCGGGGATAACGATCACCGGACGTTTTCCGCTTCGGGCGCGTGCTGATGCGAAGATATGTTCGAGGTTAGGAGTGCGGCGCGCGGAAATGCAGGCGGTCGAGACAAGCGAGAGGGCTACGAGAGTTAACAGGAAGTAGCGGGCGTTCGCAGGTCGTAATCTATTCAACGGGCACCGTCCAACGGCGATTGATCAGGCTAGCCACAAAACCGGCGCCGAACCCGTTGTCGATGTTTACTACCGTCACGTTCGAAGCGCAGGAGTTCAACATACCGAGCAGAGCGGCGACACCTCCAAAAGATGCTCCATAGCCGATGCTGGTTGGCACAGCCACGACCGGCACGCCGACCAAGCCCCCAACCACCGACGGCAATGCGCCTTCCATTCCTGCCGCGACGATCACCACGCGTGATCGTTGCAGGATACTGCGCTCAGACAGCACGCGATGAATTCCCGCCACGCCCGCGTCCCAAATACGATCCACAGCGTTGCCCATTGTTTCGGCGGTCAACGCAGCTTCTTCAGCAACTGGAATGTCACTCGTGCCGGCGGTTACAACCGCGATCGAGCCGACGCCCTGGTTGGTTTTGTCCCGGCGAATTCTGACAAGCCGCGCCGACTCATGCCATTCGGCGTCAGTCATAACATTGCGAATTTCGCCAAACGTGCCTTCGTCAGTGCGAGTCACAAGGATATTTGGCGAACGCTGCGCGAGCCGTTCGACGATGCCAACAACCTGCGCGCGGGTCTTGCCGCCGCCAAAAACGACTTCGGGAAAGCCCTGCCGCGAAGCACGGGAATGATCCACACGCGCGAAACCGATGTCTTCGAAGTGAAGATTTTTGATGCGGTCCAACGCGTCTTTGGTTTCTAATTCACCGCTCTTGTAGGCGTCCAACAGCCTTGCCAGTTCATTTAAATCCATCACGGCCAGCATGCCACAAAAATTGGCACAAAGCACATAGGCAGAAACAGATAAAGTTATCCCTTCGTATGCAATTTTAAGCTTTGTGACTTGTGTGCTCTTTTATGGCAATATCTGATCCGACCGTGTCCACAGTAATCAAAAACACCCGACTAACGCTGGAAATGATCAAGATCGAGCACACGCTTTTTGCGTTGCCGTTCGCATTTCTGGGCGCCGTGCTCGCAGCCGACGGGTTTCCCACACCCTGGCAGATTCTCTGGATCGTCCTGGCCATGGTAGGTGCGCGATCCGCAGCGATGGCGTTTAATCGGATCGCCGATCGCAGCTTCGACGCAAAGAATCCACGGACAGCTTCGAGAGCATTAGCGGCCGGTTTACTGTCAGTCGGTTTTGTCTGGGCGTTTACAATCGTCTCGGCGGCTTTGTTTCTGCTTGCGGCTGCAATGTTGAATCGATTAACGCTACTGCTCTCTCCGGTCGCGCTCGCCTGTGTACTGCTTTACTCGCTGACGAAACGTTGGACCCAATTCTCGCATCTGGTGCTGGGCGCGTGTCTTTCGATTGCACCAACAGGCGCGTGGATCGCTGTGCGCGGCGCGATCGATAGCGCGGTGCCGTTGCTGTTGTCGCTGGTGGTCCTGTTGTGGACCGCTGGGTTCGATGTGCTCTACGCCTGCCAGGATTATGATTTCGATCGTCGCGAGGGTCTGAGATCGATTCCGGCGCGTGTTGGCATCACACGCGCGCTCTGGATTGCACGGGCGCTTCACGCAGCCGCTTTTCTTGCCTTAGTTTGGCTGTTTCTGATAACCGGACTTGGGCCAATCGCGTTTGTTGGCGTAGCCGCCACCGGCGCATTACTCGTTTACCAGCATCGACTTGTTCGCGCTGACGATCTCAGTCGCTTGAATGCTGCATTCTTTACGACGAACGCGTTCGTCAGCGTCATACTGCTGGCCACTTTCGGTACCGCAGTTTTCCTGCATCGATAAACTGAAATGAATTTTTCACACGACGAAACTTTGAACGAGATAGCTGAGCGCGCCGCGGCCGGAGAACGGCTTTCTTTCGCCGACGGCGTCGCTCTGTATGCAACTGACGATCTTCCCGCACTCGGCAAACTGGCAGACATCGTGAGACGGCGACGACATGGCCGCACGACCTTTTTCAACGTTAACCGGCATCTCAATCCGACAAATGTTTGCTACGCCGACTGCAAATTCTGCGGCTTCTATCGCACTCCGAGACAGCCTGACGCCTACACACACAATATCGACGATAGTTTGAAAGTTGCCGCGCAAGCAGTTGCTGAAGGTGCGACCGAGTTGCACATCACTGGCGGACTAAATACCAAACTTCCGTTTAGTTATTTTACCGACCTGCTCTCGTCGTTGAAACAAGAGCACCCGCAGTTGCACCTGAAAGCTTTTACGATGGTGGAGTTTGATCACTTCGCGCACTTCTACAAAATGAGCGATGAAGACGTGATTCAGAAACTGATCGAAGCGGGTTTGGATTCGTGTCCGGGAGGCGGCGCGGAGATCTTTCGCGAACCAACGCGCTCCATGATCTGTGCGCACAAGTGCAATGCCGATCGTTGGCTCGAGCTCCAGGGGAAAGTTCACGCCGCCGGATTGAAGACCAATGCCACGATGCTCTACGGGCATATCGAGTCGATAGAAGACCGGGTCGATCACCTGGTGAAACTGCGTGAGCAACAGGAGGAGTCGGGCGGTTTTCAGTGCTTCATCCCGCTGGCGTTCTATCCACCTGATACACAACTGGCCCACTTGCCTGGTCCATCCGGCGTTGACTCTCTAAAGACGATGGCTGTCTCACGCCTGTTGCTTGATAACTTCGACCACATCAAAGCCTACTGGGTGATGCTCGGTAAGCGCCTGGCACAGGTAGCCTTGCATTACGGCGCCAATGATATCGACGGCACGATCACGGAAGGCGGCGAGCTGACCACCAGCTACTCCGTGGAAGCAAACAACGAAGTGAAGATGAATAAGACTGAACTGATCGGCCTTATCGAAGACGCCGGCTTCGAAGCAGTCGAGCGCGACACCCTCTACAATCGCGTGGATCGAAACGGGGATAGAGTCAGTGCGGGCAACGACAGCAACCTCGTCAGCGACACAATCAAGGAATCGATAAGAGCACTTTAATGACAGAAACCATCACACTCGCACATTCACCAGACTCCGACGACGCATTCATGTTCTACGGCCTGGCGACCAACAAGCTTGACACCGGTGACCTTCACTTCAAACACTTGCTCAAAGACATTCAAACGCTGAACGAGGAAGCGATGCGGGGCACGTATGACGTTACCGCGATCAGCTTTCACGCTTACGCGTACGTCGCTGACAAATATGCCTTGCTGCCTCACGGCGCTTCGATTGGCGACAACTACGGTCCGATCGTTGTTTCGCGTGAACCGGCCACACCGGACGACATTCCCAATCTCAAGATTGCGGTTCCGGGAAAGCTAACCAGCGCATTCCTCGCGCTCCGGATCTTCAATTCTGATTTCCAGTATGAGGTAGTACCTTTCGACCAGATTATCGATGCCGTCCAGAATGGAACCTGTGACGCGGGGTTGTTGATTCACGAGGGTCAACTTTTTTACCAGTCGAAGGGTTTGCACAAAGTTCTTGATCTTGGCGAGTGGTGGCACGAAAAGCATGGCCTGCCACTCCCGATGGGCGGGAACGTCATCCGGCGCGATCTCGGCGATGCCCGGATCAAAGAGGTTTCTCATCTGCTTCGGGAGAGTATCAACTACTCCCTGGCTCACCGGGATGACGCACTTCAATACGCCATGCAGTTTGCCCGGGACATGGAGCCGGACCTCGCCGATAGATTTGTAGCCATGTGGGTAAACGATCTGACTCTGGATTACACGGAGCGGGGCCGTGAGGCGGTTCGGCGATTGTTGGACGAGGGCTACCAGATGCGTATTATTCCCCACCCGGTGCCGGTCGAGTTTGTGGACGCCTGAAGTCTTGAGTTAAGCCTCTAGGCTGTCGGCTCAGGCACAAGCTAAAGCTTGGACTCTGAATGGAAATCGGAAAGCATTGTTGTGTTTTGATTAAGTTAGTGAAGCTGGGGTGTGCGCGGTGATTTTTTAAGCCACCCCGCCCAGAAGGGGCAGCTAATCACCGCGCACATCATCGACACCAGACCACGTAAAACCAAGCTCCTCCCAAAGCCTGGTTTATCGTCCGCGCCGTGTAAGCAACGCCGCCGCTCGGCGTCACGTCTGCGCTCCCGCGCCGTAAAGCTCCACGGTTTTTGGACGAGTGCCTGTTGCCGACATGAGGACCTTGAGAAATCTTACTTTCAAACTAGCTGAGCCGCGATTTTCGAGGTCAATCGGGCTCCTTCTTAATTGTCTAACGTGCCGCTAGGCCAAGTTAACTTATTCTAGTAAGGGCACCTTACACTAGTTGCAGGAAATTTTGCAACAGGAAAATAGCAGTCTGCGGTCGGCGGCCTCCCGGACCGCCCGGCCAGGCTGGCAACAGCCTTCTCTAAAACCGGCATCTGAGGACAGGCAGATTTCACACAACCGGACGGTTAATCCCCTTCTAGGATGAAGAACGACGTATGAGGACTTCCCTGATCATTGCCACACTGGCCCTCGTGGTCCTTAGTGCTTTTGGTGTGTCGGCCCAGACAGAGAACAATGGACCGGTGGATGCGGCTGAAGCCGAGCGAATCATTCGCGCTTTCACCGCTAAGGAAGCGGAGTTTCGCCGCGCTTTAAACAGCTACTCCTTTAAACGCGATGCTCTGATCCAAAGTATCGGCATGGGCGGACAAGTCATCGGCGAGTATCACCGGGTGTCCACTTTCACTTTTGACGATCAAGGTAATCGCTACGAGAAGATCAGTTTCTTTCCGATGTCGACGATGCCTGAAGTGACTGCCGAGGATATCGAAGACCTGGGTGGTATTAAACCATTCGCGCTCGAACCCTCTAAGATCGATAAATACAACATCCGGTATGTCGGTAAAGAGAAGATTGACGAACTCAACCTCTACATCTTTGACGTGACGCCCAAGGTCATGCCCGACCCCAAGAAGACAAAAGAACGGCTGTTCTCGGGCCGCGTTTGGGTTGACGATCAGGATTTGCAGATCGTGAAGACCAAAGGCAAGGGAGTTCCGGAAACCAAGAACAACAAATTCCCCACCGTGGAGACCTATCGCCAACACATCGATGGCCGTTACTGGTTTCCTACGTATTCGTATGCTGACGAGGAACTCGTTTTTGATAACGGCGGTTCATTACACGTGCGCATGAAAGTTCGTTACACGGACTTCACGCCGGCCCGCGCCACACTGAAAGTCACGGAGGTTGGGGAGACCGATGAGACTAGTTCAACGGGCGTGGCAAAGCCGATTGAAGGCGGCGTTCTGAACTCGAAAGCGGTCTCGTTACCTAAACCGGTGTTTCCCGAAGAGGCGAAGAGAGTGAAAGCTTCGGGGAGGGTCACTGTTCGTGTGGTGGTGGATGAGAACGGGAAAGTGATCTCCGCCCAAGCCACGGATGGACCACTGCCATTGCGTGAGGCTGCCGAGGCCGCTGCTCGTCAGGCCACGTTCGAGCCCACAACCAGGGACGGCATAACGGTCAAAGTCTCTGGAGTGATCACCTACGACTTTAGACAGGATTGACAGGATTTTTCAGGATTATCATGTAAATCATGTACCATCCTGAAATCCTGTCAAAAGTTCGGTGGCGATCGTTTCACGGACTTCGGAGACTAATCGATCTATATCTTCATCGGTGGTCCTGTTCACTGTCTCAACAGGTGGCAGGAACACCATCTCGAGCGTACCGGATCGAGCTTCGCCGGTCCCCTTCCCCATCAACACATCCGAGTTCTTAATCGCAACCGGCACGACCGGCACACCCGCTTGCCTCGCCATGTAGAACGCGCCCTTTTTGAACGGCAGTAGTTCCCCTGGCTTCGCACGTGTCCCTTCAACAAAAACTGCAAACGAAACACCTGACTGAATGCGTTTGGCCGCGGCTTCAGTTGTACGAATCGCACTTTCACGGTTTGTCCGATCGATGGCCATGACATTCACGAAACCCATACCAACACCGAGTACAGGAACTTTCAAAAGCTCCTTCTTCGCCAGCAGGCCGATACGTCTGCCCGTGTAGATGAACATCGCCGCGGTATCCAGATAGGAGCGATGATTTGAGACGAAAACGTAGGTCTGTTTCGGATCGAGTAACCCGAGCCCTCTGACTTTCACACTCACGCCACTCAAACGCAGCCACTGGCGCGCACCGAAGAGCGCCCACGGATAAACAAGGTGATGACGATTAACCAACCATGAGAAGAGGAGGACTGGCGGGCCGATTAATCCGAGCAGCGCTCCGGCGACAAACAAAGACCACCAGTAATGCAAGCGGCGCATAAAACTCCGGTGGCCGGTTATGCTAGACTCCTGCGCCATAGTCTTCTTGATTGCAGCGCTCTCTTTCATAGTCAACAAAGGAAACTCGGAATGATTAGCCACCGATCATTCGTCGCTTGCCTGGTGCTCATACTTGCTCTCGCCGGATCTTCCGTCGCGCAAACATCGGATGCTGTTCCGTCTCCCAAATCGATTCTTGGCTTCACGCCTGGAGACGATCGCACCATTGCCGACTGGTCCCAGATAACAGGTTACTTTGAACGTTTGGACCGCGCATCCGATCGTGTTTTGGTCCAGACGTTGGGCCAGTCAACGTTGAAACGACCTCTGATCGTGGCCTACATCAGCGCGCGTGAGAATATACTGGCTCTGCCAAAATACAAAGAGATCCAACAGCAGCTTGCCGATCCACGCCGGATCACTCAGGACATTCAGCGCGACCGGCTGCTTGCAGACGGCAAGGTAGTCGTGACGATTTCGTGCTCGATCCACTCGACTGAGATCGTAGCTTCGCAGATGTCGATGCAACTCGCTTACGAGCTTGCGACCGCACAAGACGCGGAGACACGCGCGATTTTGGAAAACACCATACTGCTTCTCATTCCGTCGCCTAATCCTGACGGCATCGACATTGTCGCCAACTGGTATCGCAAAACGCTCAATACGCCGTACGAAGGCAAAGAGCCGCCCGAGCTTTATCACCACTATGCCGGTCACGACGACAATCGCGACTGGTTCATGCTCAATCTCAAAGAGACGCAACTAGTCACACGATTCCTGTGGCACGAGTGGTTTCCTCAGATTGTTTACGACGTGCACCAGCAGGGGGCGAACGGATCGAGGTTTTTCATTCCTCCTTTTTACGATCCGCCGAACCCAAACATCTCGCCGCTGCTGCTGCGCCAAGTCGGGCTTATCGGTCATAAAGTCGCAGCGGATCTGCAAGCAGCCGGCTTCAAAGGCGTGTTGACGAATGCGCTTTACGACACTTGGTGGCATGGCGGCTTTCGTACTGCGCCCTACTATCACAATTCAATCGGCATCCTTTCGGAAGCAGCGAGTGCAAGGCTGATGACGCCCGGCACAGTCACACAAGAACAACTAGCGCGAGCGAGCACGCGCGGCATGCGCAACGCAGTTGAAGCTACTACCAATTTTCCCGATCCGTGGCAGGCAGGCTCGTGGCGCCCGCGCGACATCATGAACATGGAGATGATCGCGGCCCGGTCCATTCTCTCGATGGCTTCGAAGTTTCGCGTCAACTACCTACGCAACTTCTACGAGCTCGGCCGAAACAATCTCGAACGTCCACTCAATCTGGGCGAGCCGCTCGCATACTTGATTCCAGCGGGACAGGCGCGTGATGAAGCAGTCGCGAAGATGATCGGCAGCTTGATAGATCAGGGGATCGAGATTTTCAGACTCGATCGTGAACTACATGTTGTTTTAAGCCCACAGGTCTTGCAGAGAACTAATCCGGTTAGCGAGAAGCTGGGCACGTACAAAATCGGCGGCCGGATGTCGGCGATGCAGGAGGTGCCTTCGGGGAGCTACATCATCTTCTTCACGCAACCGCAGCGGAGAAACATTCTGGCGCTGTTTGAACCGCAGATTTATCCCAACCGGTTGACCGCGCAGGGAGAAGCCGAGCGCCCCTACGATGTCGCCGGTTGGACTCTTCCGCTGCAAATGGGAATTGATGCGCCGGCAGTCGTCGCCATCAGGGAGCCGGCGACCGAAAGAAAGTTGACCTTACTCAAGAACGCAAATGAGGTCAGGGCTGATCTCGCGCTCACGTTGAAAAAAGGTGACGAGTCGCCAATCAAGAATCCGGTTAAGCATCCTGTGCGTGTCGGTATTTACAAACCTTCGCTGAGTAACATGGACGAAGGCTGGACGCGTTTTGTTTTCGACACCTTCAACGTCCCTTACTCCTCGATACGCGACGCCGATATGAGACAGGGAGCGCTCAATTCCAGGTTCGACGCGGTTATTCTTCCGTCGCAGTCGAGCACACAGATCGTCGCCGGCAACGCGGTCGGAACATTACCGGCGGAATACACCGGCGGCATCACTGAAGCCGGAGTAAAAAATCTGAAAGAGTTTGTCAGCAACGGGGGGATGCTGATCTGCTTCGACGATTCCTGCGATTTGGCAATCAAGCAATTTAACCTGCCGCTTCGTAACGTGCTCGAAGGTGTCAGGACTTCGGAGTTTTATTGTCCCGGATCGATCGTCACACTCGAGGTGGACAACAAGAATCCGCTCGCCTCGCTACTGCCGGTAACGCTTCCTGCTTACTTCATCAACAGCTCGGCTTATGCACCGGCGGCGGACGCGAACGTTCGCGTCATCGCGCGATATGCGAAAGAAAACGTGCTGTTGAGTGGCTGGTTGTTGGGTGAAGATAAGCTGCGCGGTCAAATAGCGCTCGCGGAAGTGAGCGTCGGAAAAGGCCGGGTCGTGCTCTTTGGCTTCCGCCCGCAGCATCGCGGCCAAACCTGGGGAACCCTCCCATTTATTTGGAACGCCCTTTCAACCGCCACAACAAGCCCCACAGAATGACCGCCACAAGAAAGCAGAAACAGATTCAGCGAGTCATTTTTGTGCTTTTTGTGATTCTTTGTGGCTGATGTGCTTTGTGCTTCTTTTGTGGCTGAACGGAACCTTGCCTAATCCCGGTGGCAGGGTTATTCTTGCCCTTGCGAAACGGTTTTCTCTCCCTAAATTCCCCTAAACCGCAAACACTATCGCTGTCTGAATGCATCAAACTGAGCTTTGGCCGAGCTGTCTGCCAGTCTAAGTTGGAGCTTGCTATGAAAAAGTTCTTCGTTTTCCTGTCGCTAGTCTCCCTGCTTTCAACATCGATCAGTATCGGTTTTGGACAAGGACGCCCGAGACGCGTCGGCAATCAAACATCTGCGCCTGAAACCACTACGACGACAACACAAGCGCCCACGAAACCTCCTGTGCTCGGTGGCGCCAATTATCCGAATAATCGCAAACCCGAACCTCAACAGGAGCAAGTGCCAACCGGACCCGAGGAGGTTGACGCGGGCGACATCATTCGCGTGGACACAACGCTGGTCACGATTCCCGTTAGCGTGATGGATCGCGACGGCAGGTACGTACCAAATCTTCAAAAGGAAGAATTTCGGATCTGGGAAGACGGAGTCGAGCAGGACGTCGCGTTCTTCCAGTCCGTTGAACAAACCGTTCTCCGTGGTGTTGATGCTGGACACGAGTCCTTCGACTCAGTTTCGTCTCGAGGACATCCAGGACGCAGCGATCACTTTCGTTAATCAACTTCGCTCGGACGACAAAGTGATGGTCGTCTCATTTAATGACGACATCAAGATACTGAGCGAGTTTACAACCGATCGCTCAAAACTACACAAGGCTATCAATCGCGCCAGGACCGACGACGGCACGCGTCTCTACGACGCAGTGGATATGGTTATCAATCAGCAGTTGAGCCGCGTCTCCGGCAGGAAAGCGATCGTGCTCTTCACTGACGGCGTGGATACCACCAGCCGCCGTGCTGATTACCAGACCAATCTCACGGACGCGCAGGAACTGGATGCATTGATCTATCCAGTTCAGTACGACACGCAGCAGGACATGAACACTGGAAATTATCCAGTCACACGCCCAGTCGATATCTTTGGAGCGATTCTGGGTGGCATCTTCGGCGGTGGCGGCGGTGGCGGCATACGCCGGGGAGGCGGCTACCCGCGCCCAAGAGGCACGGGACGAGGCGATTACGAGTTTGGTGCACAGTACCTGCGCGAACTTGCAAACAGCACCGGCGGGCGTGAATACAGGGCCGACTCGCTGCAAAACATGGCTTCGTCGTTTGCAAACGTTGCTGAGGAACTGAGACGACAGTACAGCATCGGTTACTACCCGAAGCGTCCAGCCCAGGCAGGACAGCGACGACAGATCAAAGTACGCGCGCGCCAACCAAACCTGGCGGTTCGAGCTCGCGACAGCTACATCTTCAATCCTTCAGGCGGAGCAGCAGTAGTCAACAACTCGCGGACTGCACCGGTACTGCGACAACAACGATAGTTTTCCTCGCAGACGCGCAAAGGCGCAAAGCCGCAAAGGAAGATCACAAGACTTCCTTTGCGGCTTTGCGCCTTTGCGAGGAGACTTTGTCAAAGATCGCAGTTACTGCCGGCATTCGCACAGTCAACACAGCTCCACCGTTTTCTCGATTACTCGCCGCAACAGTTCCACCGTGAAGCTCGACCAGGTGTCTGACAATCGCCAGCCCTAACCCCAATCCGCCGTGCTTGCGTGTGCTTGATCCATCCGCCTGACTAAACCGCTCAAATATTCGTGGCAGAAACTCCGCCGGAATACCCGGTCCCGAATCTTCAATTCTGATCTCCGCGAGTGAATCATGGTGTTCGAGATAAACGTCAACCACTCCTCCCGCCGGCGTAAACTTCACTGCATTCGCCAGTAAGTTCCAAAGCACTTGTTGCATGCGCTCAATATCTGCTCTGACGATCGTGTCAGGCGCGTCAACATGTGTGGCTACCTTGATCTCTTTCGCTTCGGCCGCTGGTCGAACCGACTCAATGGCTGCATGAATGACTAACAAAAGATCCACCGGCTGCGTATTGATCCGCAAGTTGCCAGTGACGATCCGCGATACGTCAAGCAGGTCTTCAATAATCTGACGTTGTGCCGCTGCATTCCTTTCAATAACTTCGACAGCGTGTGAAACGCCGTCGTTGTCGAGTTGCCCGGTCCGAAGTAGTCGCGACCAGCCCACCACCGCATTCAGCGGCGTTCGCAGCTCGTGCGAAACAGTCGCCAGGAACTCTTCCTTCAAACGACTTGCTTCTTCAGCCTGCTGGCGCGCGTGACTCTCACGCTCCAACAGCTCCGCCCGCTCGTTCTCGGCTTTGACTGCCGCCGTGATGTCCATCGTGACGCCGCGCATGCCCGCTGGCCCAGTCTCATCAGAAACAACGACCGACTGCGCCTCGATCCAAATCTCGTGACCGTCCTTGTGCATCCAGCGAAAGCGACTCGCTCCTCCTTTGCGCGAAGCAAACATCGCCGCGGCTTCAGCCGCCGCACGCTCTTTGTCGTCAGGATGAACAATCGATAGCCAGAAGTTAGGAGTTGCCAACCATTCCTCGACGCTGTAGCCGAGCATCTTCTCGACGTGACTGCTGACAAAATCTATTCGTTGACTGGCAGCGTCAGGTTTACCCCATGCTTCCCAAACGACGCCCGGCACGTGTGCAACCAGATCCTGGAGGCGACGACGCTGAAGTTCCAACTGCGAGCCGAGTTTGGACTTATCAGCCTCGGCTTGCCGTCGCTCGCTTGTAACTGCGGCAACGAGGAGCGTCATCAATGAGCTTGTGCCAACAAACGATATCAGAAGCAATAGTGAAACGTTCGGATTGTCACGTATAAATGGACCATAACCTTGTCGCGCGCCCCACACTGCTACACCAGCCATCAGCACGATGGCAGTCGTTACAACACGCTGGTCAAACTTCAGCGCCGCCCACAACAAACACGGCAGGACAAGGTAAGCCAACGGATACGTTTTGACCGGCCCGGGAAACCAACCCCCGAAAACTATTAGCACCACAATCAACTGGACGAGGAACAGGCTGAAAATCTCCGGCACGTCTTGAGACGTGACTTTGCCCGGTAAACTCCACGAGAGCAGCATCGGGGCCACGATTAGCGCGCCGAAGCCGTCACCCATCCACCACGTCAACCAAAGCCATGGAAACTTCGACCATTCTGCTGCGTCGCCAAGACACAAACTCAAACTTCCGATTGTCGCGCTAACCATCGGCGCAAGCACCGCCGCATAGACGACAAACCTCATCACGTTGCCTAGAGAGTCGAACGACTTTTCCCAGCGCGTCGATCTTTGCAGAAGCCAGCAGGCAGTGAGTGCTTCCAACGTATTCCCGGCAGCGATGCCGATCGACGAAGCAACCGGAATATTAGTCAGTAAGTTTGCAGCGAGTGCGCCGGCGAAGACGCCCGGCCAGATGCGGCGGCCGAAGATAAGCAGCGACGCGATGGCGATCCCGGTGGGTGGCCAAACAGGCGTGACATTTGAGTGCAGCGAAGCGAGCGAGAGACCGACTTCTGCCGCGGCAAAATAGACAATCGCAACGATTAAACTCAGAACAACCGGGGGAATGGGGTTGCGTCTCATCGAGTGGCTCTCTAGGACAGCCATTTAACCACTCGCTCGCACATTGCGCCATAGTAGACACAAAAAAGCGCGGCGGTTTTTGCCGTCCGCCGCGCCAACTATACCCACAGGAGGAAAGGGGTATTCAACGCCCGAAAGTATAGAGGATCTGTATGTAGGTGGCAATGTTCGCCACCGCACTGAGGTTTCTCCCAAGGGCGCCGAAAGACGTTATTTCCAAACCCGCACTAAACAATGTCAACCTTCTCCTTTGCCCGCAAACACGCTACGTTGTGTTAAGATTTCATCTCCCCAATCATTACCGCCCCAAAATCTAAACCGCGAGCACTTATGGCAACACGCGACATTATAGTTATTGGCGCCTCTGCCGGTGGGGTTCAGGCTCTGTCAACACTCGTCAGCGAACTCCCTGCCGACTTACCTGCCGCCGTCTTCATCGTTCTCCATATTCCCGCCGACCCTCCCAGTGTGTTACCGGAGATACTTTCCCGCGAAGCTCAACTGACGGTGGCCCATGCGAAAAATGGTGAAGAGATAACGCGAGGCCGTATCTATGTTGCACCACCCGATCATCATTTGCTGATCGACGATCAACGAGTCAAATTGGTCCATGGACCAAAAGAGAATTTACATCGTCCGTCAATCGATACTCTTTTCCGATCCGCTGCGCGCTGGGCTGGTCCTCGAGTGATCGGGGTCGTGCTGACGGGCGCGCGCGATGATGGCACCGCCGGGATGCGAGCAATAAAGAAGCGAGGCGGTATCGCTGTCGTTCAGGATCCTTCAGAAGCCCCTTTCCCCAGCATGCCGCTGAGCGTGATGCAGGACATCAAGGTTGATTATTCAATGCCTTTGCGTGAGATTGCACTCTTGTTGAACAATCTCTCACGCGAGACTGCGGCGGAAGAAGGAAGGTATCCAGTGCCTGATGAAGTCGAAATCGAAGCGAGAATCGCATCGCAAGAGATGGACAGCGGCGAGCTCATTGCAAGCGTCGAAAAGCTGGGCAAAATCTCGAAACTTACCTGTCCGGATTGTCATGGCGCTCTGTGGGAAATAAATGACGAGAGGTTGCTGCGTTATCGCTATCACGTGGGGCACGCTTTCTCTGCAGAAAGTCTAGGGGATGGCCAATCACAAATGCTCGACGTTGCTCTTTGGTCCGCTGTCAGGGCGCTGGAAGAGCAGATGATACTGGCCAAGCGCATCGCCGAACGCGCGCGCAAATCTAACCAAATGCGGGCGGCGAACTTGTTTGAAAAACGAGCTAAGAGAGCAGAAGCAGACAGCTCAGCTCTTCGCCAATTGTTGCTGCGTGGTGAAAAAGGTGATAGACCCGGCCATGTAACTGACCGCAGAGATGAAGAATTAAGGGCCTCCTGACCCCGTGATTCGGTTACCTGAATAGCCGAAGCCCCTGAGCAGTCATATCTACTCCCAGAGCCTAAATGGCCGGCCCAGACAATTAACCATGACTTCTATGAAAACCAGCAACAACGAGCTTGTCGTAGTGGGTTCTTCGGCAGGCGGCGTAGGTGCGCTTTCCACTCTGGTGAGTACGCTCAATAAAGCTTTTCCCGCGCCGATCGTGATCGCCCAACATCTGGATCCACAACGTCCAAGCCAGTTGGGATCGATTCTCGAGCGCCGTAGTACGTTACCCATCGTGGTCGTCGATGAACATTCGCCAACGCTACTGGAGAACGGCAAGATTTATGTCGTGCCGGCGAACAGGCACGTAAGAATCCTCGATGGTCACGTAAATCTTGAAGGCGATCATGCCGATAGACCAAAACCTTCAGTCGATATGCTTTTGTCGAGTGCCGCTATAGCTTATGGCGAACACTTGATTGCGGTGATTCTAACTGGCTCAGGGTCCGATGGCGCCGCGGGCGCTGTAGACGTGAAGGATGCCGGCGGCGTAGTAATTATTCAAAACCCGAAAACTGCCGCGTATCCCTCGATGCCTCTTTCGTTGCCTCCGACCGCAGTCGATCACGTGCTCGAGATGGAGCAGATAGGGCCGGTGCTCTATGACCTTTTGAAGGGAGTGGATCTTCCCGCTCCGGAGAAGGTGGAAGATCCGCTGCGCGACCTCCTGAGCCAGGTAAGCAACCAAACGAACATTGATTTTCGAAATTATAAATCTTCGACAATCCTGCGTCGCATTGCTCGGCGGATGGCGGTAACTCACAACGGAACCATTCACGACTACGGGGAGTACCTGCGCACTCATCCCGAGGAAGTCAAGGAACTGATCAAGTCGTTTCTCATAAAAGTCACCGGGTTTTTCCGGGATCCTGAGGCTTTTGAAATGCTTAGGGAAACTGTCATTCCCGAACTGGTTGAACGCGGTAAAGAGAATGGCCGAAGCTTGCGCCTCTGGTCAGCCGGATGCGCTACGGGAGAAGAAGCTTACTCACTCGCCCTATTAATTGCAGATCAACTGGGCAAGGATTTTCCCGAATGGAATGTAAAAATCTTCGCCACCGACCTCGCTGCTGACGCAATCTCGTTTGCTCGTCGCGGGCTTTATCCGGAGAACGTTCTCAAAGACTTACCCGATCATTACCGCGATCGGTTTTTTGAACGCATCGATCACGGTTATCAAGTCACGAAAACGCTGCGACAAATCGTTATCTTCGGACAACAAGATATTAGCCGTGGGGTGCCTTTTCCACGGATCGATCTGGTTACTTGCCGGAATCTGTTGATTTATCTTAAGCCGGAACTCCAGCACATTGTGCTTGACCTATTTGCGTATTCGCTCCAGCAATCCCGAGGTTTTCTGTTTCTCGGTAAAGCAGAGGCGGCGCGTCCTACAAAAGCTACTTTTGAACTCGTAAACAAGAAATGGAAGATTTATCGTTGCCTGGCCGGTCCACTAAATTTCCCGGTGTACGAGGGTTCAGTGTCTTCCGGCAACCCCCTGAGTATCTTGCGCGAACCACGGCCGCGCCATGCAGCAGCGATGGTGAACCCTCTGGACGCGACTCACGCCGAAGTAGAGACGGCGCAACTGCGCCGAGTCAATGAAACGATCCTCCGCTCTACCAACGTGGCGGTTGTCATCATCGATCGCTCGTACCGGATTGTGACTATCAATGCGGCCGCCCGGCGGCTGCTTGGCATTCGCGATCTTGCTTACGATCAGGACTTCCTCCATACGGTCCGAGGCGTGCCCTATCATGAAGTTCGCAAGGCTATCGATACGACTTTTCGCGAGCAGTCAACCATAAACCTCTCGGAGTTGGAACTGGAAAATGGCAAAGAAGGTTCAGGACGCTACGTGAACCTTACGATCACGATCATGCAGGGGGTTGAAAACGGGATTCCGGAGCTTGCAGTGATCACCGCGCATGACGTCACCGAACAAGTCCAAATGAAGCGGCGCCTCGAGGCGACTCAACAAGAGCAGGCTGAGCTCGTCAGCGAACTGAGCGGTGCAAACAAACGCCTCAGCACAATGAACAAGGAGCTACAAGACGCGAACGAGGAACTGCAGGCTGCCAATGAAGAGCTAATGCTCACCCAGGAAGAACTGCAGGCGACGAACGAGGAGTTCGAGGCCACCAACGAAGAGTTACAGGCGACGAACGAAGAGCTTGAAACCAACAATGAGGAACTTCAGGCGACCAACGAAGAGTTACAGACAACCAATGAGGAACTGTCTTTCCGTACCGCCGAACTACAGGAAGCGGCGAAACAACTCAGGATTGAGCAGGTGCAACTTTCTGTCTTATTGGAACGGTTTCCCAATTACATCATGGTGTTAAATGCGCAGGACCTTACCATCCAAACGATCAATCCCGCCTACAAAACATTGCTGGGCGACCGGGATGTAATTGGTCTTCCACTCAGTGAAGTTTTTACCGGTCACGACATGGATCGTTTAATTAAAGTGCTCAAGGGCGCAGTGCGCGAGGGGCAAGCGATTAAAACCGAGCCCATCCGTGCCAACGTTGCGGAGAACGAGAATCTAATCGAGAACATGTTCGTACACACAGTCGTCCCGATCACACAGGCTGATGCCTCAACTGCCAATCGAATTTTTCTTTACAGTGAAAAAGTTGAATAAACGCTAGCGAGGGGGGAACTCCGCCTGCATGATCCTGTAACACTCGCAAACCGTTTGCTCGAGAACTTCTCTGTTGCGAATATGTAGATGGCCACGCCGGTAATCGATTCCGCCCATCTCCTGGAGCATTCCGGCCGCGACCGTAATGCCTGCGCGGCGAGCGCCGACCCGGGACGCAATCATCTCCTGAGTCAATCGCAGGTTGCTGCCTCCCACGCGATCGTGGATCATCAGCAGCCAGCAACAGAGTCGTTCAAGAATCGTGTGCCTCGTGTTGCAGACGCATCGTTGCGAGACTTGCGTAATCAGCGAGCGATAACACTTCAATAAGGCTCTGAGGGCGCTCTCGTTGTTCAAGAACATCCTCTCAAGAATTCTGGAATCGAGTTGCAGGGCAGTGCCGCTAATCGACACCCAGATCCATTGTTTGGAAACGCCACTCCCGAGGATTGCAGGCATTCCGACGAGCCCGTCACGGCCAATCATCGACGTCTCGATAGTCGTGCCGTCTTCCATGATCGCGAGACCGGACACTACACAATCAACCGGGAAGTAGACGACGTCGATTTTATCTCCCTGTTCGGAGAGGACCTGATTGGTACTGAGCGAAACGAGTGCCAGCTTAGGCAAGAGATCATCTCTGACAGTCTGGGAAGTGAACAGATCTCGAAGGACTTCGTTTCTTGAGGCGCTGTTTAGAAGAAACGATTCACTGTCAATGTTAAGACTTATAGACATCCCACCGCACCTGGAGGCCTTTCTGGGCGTAGAGTAAATTCGGGGACGGGGGTATAGTTTCTATTTAACGAAAGGCATTTTACGCTATTTGTCTGAGTCCGTACAGAGGAATCGCGCAGGGCTTGTACGTTTTGTTACACATCGTTGTGTCCCTTGTCTGACATCAGGAATCTCCTGAATCAAAACTGTGCGCGAGCGTACTGACACTTCTGTGTGATGCGCATACATTCACCGCACACAACAAGCAGGGTGGCTGTGGCCGGCATATCCTTCCCGACTGACCTTGAGAAATATATGTCGGTCCAGCCTGTTAATTGTTGAGTTTTAGCGCCGTCAAATAAGATTCCCGTCAACAATTCAAGGGTGGTCCGCTAGGTAGCCAAAAACGAGCTATGCGAGAGACAAAAACCCACCGTGTCCTTTACATCGAGGATCATGAAGATACTCGCGAACTTGTGACGCTTGTGCTTGAACAGCGAAGCTATGAAGTCGTGACCGGCTCGACGATAAAGAGCGGTGTCGCGCTCGCTGGTTCACAGCAGTTCGACCTGTATCTGCTGGATTCGTGGTTACCCGATGGTTCAGGTTTGGATTTGTGTAAGCAGATACGTGAGTTCGACAAAGCCACGCCGATTCTCTTCTACTCCGCGGCAGCTTACGAGATCGATAGGGACCAGGCGATCAAATCCGGCGCGCAAGCGTATCTAATCAAACCGAGCCAGCCGTCGGAGCTCTGTAATCTCGTCACCAGATTGATTGAGTCACACCGTCGCGTTCAACCCGCAGCCTGATCAAAGCTTCGCAAGCCGGCGGGCCACATACTCCAGAACAACAATCCTGACAGCCACAGCACAACCGCTGTAATCACCGTTAAAGTAAACCAGAAGATCCAATACGATCCGAACGCTTGTTCCCATCCCGGCTGTATCGCATGAGCGAGATTGACGTTCAAATCGGACGGCGTCGCCAGGCGAGACAACAACTGGATCACGAGATACCAACCAAAGGCCCAGCGCCACGCAGTTCGATCCATCCGGACTCTGCTGAGCGCGATTATCGCTACGATGAGCCCGCCGACATGTGCGAGCGTTGAAGTGAGAAACACACCCCACGCGAGTACCACGTACAAAAACCAAACAATCAAACCCGGCATCATCCAGATCGCGGCCAGTCTGATCACGACAGGTTTTTCGAGAAAGAGTCCCATCGCGAGCAGCAAGTTTCCCACGTTGCACATCCAGAACATGTGCCCGAGTTGGTTGATTCTCCAGTAGTGCTCTCCCTGCGCGAGGAAGAAGATTAGCGGGAGCAAGCCCAGCAGGCGCAGTTGTGTGCGGGGGGAAAGCTTCATGGACGAGTTTTAGAATAACACCCGGAGAGGAAAAAACACTGAGACTCCTTTTGTGTCGTGCGGTGTTTGTGGTAAGAATTCCCGCAGCGGAATTCGGAAGTTATGAGCTCTCTGGAAGACCTCCTCAGTAAATCCATACCCGAATTGAGTGAGCTGTTTGTGCGGCGTCGCAGGCCTGTACCTAAAGGTTTACTTGAAGCCTTGGAGGTTGACCGGCGACAAGGCGCACATCAACTCGCGCGACGCATTCGCGAGCGATATCGTGAGAATCGTGCTGAAGGTCAGCGTTTGCACTTTCTGCTGCGCTTCGAGATCGAGTTGTGGGCTGACGGGTACGGACTCGTCGCCGGCGTCGATGAAGCAGGAATGGCGCCACTTGCCGGACCCGTCGTAGCAGGCGCTGTGATACTCCCGCAGAACTACAAGCTGCGCGGTCTCAACGACTCGAAGAAGATCCTCGATCCTGAGAAACGAGATGAGCTCGCAGTTCAGATTAAACAGGATGCAGTCTGCTGGTCAGTCGGAATCGCAGAGGTTGAGGAGATCGACAAGATCAATATCTACCACGCGGGACTGCTGGCAATGCAGCGAGCGGTGCAGGGTTTGAGTTGTGCGCCGGACTTCATTCTCGTGGATGCGCGAAAGATTCCGAATTGCCAAACACCGCAACGCGGCATCATCCGCGGCGACGCGCTGTCGGCAAGTATCGCGGCCGCATCAATCATCGCGAAGACGACACGCGACGCACACATGCTCGAGTTGGACCAGGTCTATTCCGGCTACGGGCTCGCCACGCACAAGGGTTATCCCACACCCGAACATTGCCGCGTGTTGAAGGCGCTCGGAGCGTTGCCGATTCATCGTCGCAGCTTCGCACGCGTGAGAGAAGCGTTGGGCCTTGATCCAATCCAGCCCCAGCTCTTCGAAGAAGAGATGCCGCAAGAGATGGTTTCGGAAACAATGGCTTTGGAAACCTCCGCCTAGCCAGAAAATCTTCACCATTCCACTACACTTAAAGAATCACTTTAGCGTTTAATGCCCGCGATGGCTTTAACCGAGTACAAGAAGAAGCGGAAGTTTGACAAAACTCCCGAGCCTGGACCAACGAAGAAGCGCACGCGTACCGGCCGGATGTTCGTGATTCAGAAACATCGCGCTACTCAACTGCACTACGACTTTCGCCTCGAAGTTGATGGAGTGTTGAAGTCGTGGGCCGTGCCGAAAGGTCCATCGCTCGATCCGAAGGTGAAGCGACTCGCGATGCAGGTCGAAGATCATCCGGTTGACTATGCCAAGTTTGAAGGCGTGATACCGGAAGGCGAGTATGGCGGCGGCACCGTGATGGTCTGGGATTACGGAACGTACAAGCCGGAAGAGACGGACGACGTTGAGGCTGCGCTGCGCAAGGGCGACTTCAAGTTCACGCTTAATGGTGAGAAGTTAAAAGGCTCGTGGGTGCTGGTGCGTACGGGCGGGCGGACGGGTGGACGGCAATGGCTGCTGATCAAGCATCGCGATTACTACACGACGGAAGAGGAAGTCACTGAGCTCGCGCCCGTTTCGATTCTGACTCGACGCTCACTGGCTGAAATCGCAGAGGACGAAGGCGGCAACATCGCCAGGGCTGCCACGGGCGATCCGAAAAAGATCCCGCGCCGCACGGGCGTGAAGCGTCGCAAGAAAGGCGCGAAGGCAAAGGTCTGGCACAGCAACAGAGCGAGTTAGCCACAAAGAGGCACAAAAGGCACATTAAAGAAGGCCTCTGTAGGACAGTTCTCCCTCGACAATTCGTGCGGCGGAGGTGAATGGATGTTCTTCGGTTTTTGTCTGATCGATGATGTGCACGACCGAGTGTCCGACCGCTTTCAAGTAATCCGAAATCAAGCTCCGATGACAGCGCCACCACAAGGCTTCAGCACACATCACTGCCGTGCGAGCACCGCGCGCGAGTTCAAGTAAACCTTCAACTCCCTTTCGAAACTCATCAGTCTCCATGTGGTCTGCATAAGCGCGAAACGACGCATTGCGCCAGGCGGTGTTATGTGAATTCTTGCGTGGCGTGCGTCTACCACCGAGTCTCGGTTCGTGTCGATAATTAATTCCGATACTCGCGAGCGATTCGGATAGTGCGGACTTATTGAACTGCGGATAACGACGCGAGCCCGGGAAACTTCGCACATCAACCAATACTTCAACCCCATGGGCCCTGAGAATCTGTCCAAACTCTTCAGCGCTGCGCGTCGAATGTCCCACAGTAAAAACTATAACCATCTCATTATCAGTTTGTGTTCTTTGTGCCTCTTTGTGGCTAATCATTAACTTCAGATGTAGGCCCGCCGACCGTTAAAGATAAGCTTCAAGTTTAAATCTACCTTTCGTCTCATACAGAGGCTTCCACAAATCACCGAGCTTGGCCACACGCGCCGGCACATTGTCGATGCGAAAGTCTTCAATCGCGATCCCGCGCTCCAATTCTTTCCACGTCACCGGCGTCGAGACGCTGGGCAGTTTGTTTGGTCTCACTGAATAAACCGAAGCCAGTGTTCGTCCCCACGCGTTCTGGTTATAGTCAACCAGCACTCTTCCCTTCGGCCGCTTCGAAACCTGATAGACAGCCGTCAACAGCTTTGGCGCCTGCGATGCAACGGCGTACGCAAACTCCTTCGCAAACGTCCACACCTGTTTTTGAGTTGGACCACGCTTGATCGGAATGTAGATATGAATCCCTTTCGACCCGGTGGTCTTGGCGTAACTCGGAACCTTTAATACATCGAGCGCCAGCTTTAGAAACAGCGCTGCTTCACGGACTTTTTCAAACGTCGCATTCGGCACCGGATCGAGATCGAAGTGCAGGTAATCGGGACGATCGACGTCGTCGCAGCGCGCATACCACTGGTTAAGATCGATGCAACCGAGGTTGATTACCCACATCAACGCCGCCACGTCCTGAATCATCGGGAAGTTAATAATGTTTCCCGACTCATGCTCGATATTGCAGATCTCAATCCAGTCAGGCCGCGGTGACGGCGCTCGCTTCATGAAAAAGAACTCCCCTCCCGCACCGTGCGGGTACCGCTTCATCACCATCGCGCGATCCGTGATATGAGGCAGCAACACCGGGGCGACGTCAAGGTAATACTGTATGAGGTCTCGCTTCGTAACGTGCAGCTTCGCCCAGAACGGTTTGTTGAGGTTAGTCAGCTTTACCAGTCTATCGCCGATCTTGACGTCGAGATTGTTCTTGTCTTTCGGTAGCTCGATTTGAGGAACAGGAGACTTGCGACGCTTCGTTGAGGTTCGTTCTACAGTGGCCGGGTGATACTCACGCGTCGGGAAGTTAAACTTCGGCATTAACTTAAAGTATCACCTGAGATATCGTCGATCTGTTTTTCGATTGCCTTGAGACCATTCAGCAGCATGTTTCGATGTGAAGGATGAGTAGCGCGCTCCAATTGCTCAAGCAATCTCGACTTCGAAAGCAGCAATGAATCGACGCGTTCTTTGTGTGCCCGCTCTTCGGCGGAGGTCCGGACCGGGCGCGGTTGTTCCTTCTCCTCGATTTGATCCGCAACTGATTTACTTTCCCAACCTCGAGCCATTCTGAATCCTGTCTAAATGATCGTGCCGTCAGGGATCAGAGCATTCTTCGGGACGATGATGATGCTGTCGCGGATGAAATACGATCCTCCTGGACCATCAGCCTCGACCACACCCGCTTCATTCAACAGCCGCGCATTCTTTCCGATGCGCGCGTTCTTGTCGATGATTGCACGCTTGACGACACTTCCCTCGCCTATTCCCACTCGCGGCTTACCCTGTCCAAGGTCACGGCGCATCTCTTCGAATGTCTGATAGTAGTCAGCGCCCATCATAAATGACGCATCGATCTGAACACCTTTTGAAATCCTGCTGCGCAACCCGACGACGGAGTTTGTCACCTTCGCCCCATTGATGATGCAGCCGTCACTAATTATCGAATCGTTGATCTCTGATTCTTCCATTTTCGAAGGGGGCAGGTAACGAGCGCGTGTATACACGGGTGCTTCCGCATCATACAAGTTGAACTTCGGAATCTTGCTCGTGAGATCGAGATTCGCGCGATAGAAAGCACCGATCGTTCCGATGTCTTCCCAATAACCGTCGAACAAGTGCGCCTGCACGTGTCCGGAATTGATTGCCGCGGGAATTACCTCCTTGCCGAAGTCGAGCCACTTTGAATCCTCTTTGAGTAACTGTTCCAAACGGTCGTACTTAAAAACGTAAATCCCCATCGATGCGAGAAACGGGCGCCGCTGCGCTTCGTTGGCGTCGAGTCCGAGCTGCGTGGTGTCGACCTTCATTGACAGAAGCTCATCACCTTTAGGTTTCTCTTTAAACTCGATAATGCGCCCGGTCTCGTCAGTCTTCAATAAACCAAACTCGCTCGCGGATCGCGCTTCACATGGAATCACCGAAACAGTTACATCGGCATTCGACTGATGATGAAGGTCAAGGAACTGTCGATAGTCCATGCGATAAAGATGATCGCCTGAGAGAATCAGCAACGTGTCGATGCCCCAGTCTCTGATGTGCGGCAAGACTTGTCGCACAGCGTCGGCAGTTCCCTGGAACCACTGCGGATTTTCAGGTGTCTGTTCCGCAGCGATTATCTCGACGAAGCCGTTTGAAAATTGTGAGAAGCGATATGTCTGCGCGATGTGTCTGTTGAGCGATGCGGAGTTGTATTGCGTCAGAACGAACGTGCGCAGAACGTCGGAGTTGATGCAGTTTGAAAGCGCGATGTTGACGAGCCTGTACTTGCCGCCGAGCGGAACTGCCGGTTTCGATCGCTGTTGCGTGAGCGGAAAAAGACGATTACCGGCGCCTCCGCCGAGAATTACTGCCAACAGTTTTGGACTTGCGGGCATTGGTTACCATTCCTAGTAAGCGGAGGATCTTGCGGTAGTTGGGGTTTTGCCCGCGGCTTCCTGTGCGATTTTCACACCGACACTCGCGCCGATGCGTGTAGCGCCGGCTTCGACCATCTTGCGCGCGTCTTCGAGACCTTTGACACCGCCTGAGGCTTTGACACCAAGGTCTGATCCGACTGTGCGTCGCATCAGTGCGACGTCGGCAACGGTCGCACCACCCTTTGAGAATCCGGTCGAAGTCTTCACAAAATCCGCGCCGGCTTTCTTAGCTGCCTGACACGCGCGCACCTTTTCATCATCAGTCAATAACGCAGTCTCGATGATCACTTTACAAATCGCGTCGTACTCGTGTGCCACTTGCGCGACGGATCGGATGTCGTGCTCTACAAGACAATCGTCGCCGCTTTTCAGGGCGCCGACGTTGATTACCATGTTGACTTCTTTCGCTCCATCAAAGATTGCGCGGCGCGCTTCGTAAGCTTTGACGTCGGGCAACGTCGCGCCGAGTGGAAATCCGATCACCGTGCAAACTGGAATACCGCTACCGATCAAGCTGCAGGAGGCGACACGCACCCACGTCGGGTTAACGCAGACGGATGCGAAGCGATAAGCGGCAGCTTCCTGGCAGAGTTTTTTAATGTCGTCGTCAGTCGCCTCGGGTTTCAACAAGGTGTGGTCTATTAGACTTGCCCATTCGGTTGCCGTTCCGGTTTGTCCGAGCACAAGACCGATGCGCGCCGCACCCGCATCGACAATGCGGTGCATCCGTTCAGGGCAGCGATGAAAGCACTCGGAGGTGCAGCCGCACATCGCGGCCTGATCGGCGCTGTCGCCGTTGAGCCGCGTGACGATGGCGTCAGTGATCTGCTCAACCAGAGCCTCATAATCGCCGTTGTTTGAGAAGGACATCGGGGACATTCTAGTACAGGATTTACAAGATGTTACAGGATGTACAGCCTTGAATCCTGTTCATCCTGAAAAATCCTGTAATCCTGTCCAACTTAACGTTGATACTGCCGCTGGATCGCGTCGATTTTGGCGACGCGCTTGCGATGGCGCTCTTCGCTAATTTCCGTCGAAAGCCACACCCTCACAATCTCACGCATTTGCGCACTGCTGATCGTCTTGCTTCCGAGCGTCAACACATTCGCGTCATTGTGCTCGCGAGAGTTGCGTGCAACTTCAACCGAATAACACGCCGCTGCGCGAACGCCCGGCACCTTGTTCGCCGTCATCGCGCTGCCCACGCCTGCGCCATCGATCACGATTCCCAAATCCGCGGTACCATTCGCTACCGCTCGTGCGACTGCGTGTGCAAAGTCAGGATAATCAACTGCCTCTTCCGAATACGCTCCAAAATCCTGCACCTTATGTCCGAGATCGCTCAGCACGGCTTTGAGCTCTTCCTTCATCTTGAATCCACCGTGGTCCGCGCCGACCGCAATCAGTTTCGAAGCTTTCGATCCGCGTCGCGAAGTGCGACGCACAATCTCGATCTTCTTTTCACTGACGACGTCCGCGGCCAGCGGCGTCAACCGAGCGTCTTCTCCGATCCTGAGAACTGCACCCGGCTCGAGGCCACGCACGTCGTCCTCAGTGATGACGCTCTTCGCCGATTCATCACGCGTTACAGCAGGTTGAGTGGGACTCTCGGAAACTGTGTTTACGAAGCGAGTGGGACTCGGAGCAGGAGACTCAGGTCCAGCCTTCTCCAACACTTCCCGCACCAGCGCGCGAACTCGATCGCGAGTTGAATCATCAGCCATCAAACATTCCTCAGATCCAACAACCGCCCCGAAGCCGCGGCGAGTTTTCCGATTCGGAAAGTGAAGTTGACACGGCCCACGTAGATTCCGCTCTTGCCGACCTGGAATATCAACGTCTTTGCGCCGCACGGTTGAGTTTGCGTTACCGGCTGCTCCATGAGCGTATGTGTGTGACCACTGGCGAAGAAATCAATCCCGTCGACTTGCGAAGCCACGAACGAATCGCCCCGATCACCCTTTTCGAAATACCCGAGATGCGACATGCAAACAACCAGCGCGCAGCGTTCTTCTTCACGTAACTTCTTCACGACCTCGCGAGCTGCGACCACAGGATCGATGTAAGTCACACCTTTGAAATTTTCGGGAGTGATCAGCCCAACGGGACTGACGCCCAATCCAAACAGTCCGACACGTATGCCGCCGAGCGTTCTGACGACGTAGCGTTTGACGTGTTGTTCGAGCACAGTTCCTTTCACATCGTAATTCGCCGAAACGACGTCGAAACTTGCAAACTTCAAGGCCGCTGCCAGTGCGTCTACGCCGTTATCAAATTCGTGATTGCCGAGCGTGCCTGCGTCGTAGCCGATCGCCGACATTGCTTTGTATTCGACTTCACCTTTGTAGAAGTTGAAGTAAGGAGTGCCCTGAAGTACATCACCCGCGTTGACAAGCAGCGTGTTGGGATTTTGCTTTCTGATTTTCTTGACGAGTGTTGCGCGGCGCGCGACGCCTCCCTTGCCTGCATTCCGGTCATTCGCGGGCAACGGATCGATCTGCGAATGGGTGTCGTTGGTGTGCAGAATCGTTATTACCGTGTCCGCTGCGGTTGCGTTGAGTAGATCGCGCGGGCAGGCTGCGAGCATTGCACCAAAGGCTGCGGAGGTGGTCAGAAATGTTCGTCGATTAATCATCTCGGGATTTAATTTGTCTTCGGACCTGGTCCAACCTGAACAAACCGATCATCTACGACCGGACGGATGGAACGCCCGGCGGCAGTTTCAGACTTAACGTAATTCATGATCGCATCACGAAGAGTGATATTAAGCGGCGTCGTGCTCTTTGCTTCCTGAAGAATCGCGTAAGCACCGCCGCCGAGACGTAAAAGGTAATCGACGGTGACCACCGTGTAGATCTTTTGCGGATCGATCGGCTGCTCTTTTCCATTCTCGTCCAGGAGTTTGCCGCTCAGGAACTCGGGACGGTTTTGATCGTTCCACTTAAACCGAATGCGCGCGCCTGCTTGCGCATCCTTTGTCACGATCTCAAGCAACTTCGCTAGTTGCACGCCGGTTACCTCGACCGCGACCAGTGAATTTTCAAATGGCAGCAACTCAAAGATGTCGATGGCGCGCAGTTCCCCGGCGGCGATTTCGTTCTTACGGAGGCCACCGGCGTTTGCGATTGCGAGCGCGACCGGTTTTCCGAGTTTTGCCTTTGCCTGCGATCTCATTCCATCGACGACGAAGTTTCCGAGCGGGCCTACGCCTACGCCCTTCCTGGTGAGTTCGCCTTCGAGCCTTCCGATAACTTTACTGAGCTCGCGAACTTTCCCACTATAAGGCGCCAGCATCTTTACGACGTCAGGATCGTCGAGAACACTTGCATCGACAGCGGACAGTGTTGACTTCGTCGCAACCCTGGCGTTCGCAGTTCCGGGTTTGGCAGGAGTAGGTGTAGCCTGACAAGGGGCAATCGCAGTTCCCTGTCCGAATACAGGGACAGCGAACAATGTCAGAGCAACGGCGCAAAGAAATGCACGAGATGTGTTTAGCATTGACCTGAAGGAAGAGCTTGCATAGTATGTCGCACCACGCGGCACATCGCAACATCTTGCTCGACCAACACCTGCAATAAAGGAGAAACAAGTTGGCTACTTCTTCGGCCCAGATCACCTCGGAGTTCAGTAATCCAAACCTCGACGTCCTTATTTCGGAGGAACAGATTCGGGCGCGGATCAGAGAGTTGGGCGCGGAGATCACGCGCGACTACGCGGGGCTTAATCCGTTGCTGATTGGAGTGCTCAAGGGCGCCTGCTTCTTTCTGAGCGATCTGCTCCGCGCGATCGATACGCGTCTAAGCATTGAGTTCATGGCGATCTCGAGTTACGGATCTTCGACGCGAACGTCAGGTGAAGTGCGCATCATGAAAGATCTCGACGTGCCAATCGAAGGACGGCACATACTGGTTGTTGAAGATATTGTCGATACGGGCCTGACGCTCTCGTACCTGCTTGCTAACCTCGCTTCGCGCGGCGCCGCGAGCGTGAAGCTTGCAGCGCTGCTCGACAAGTTCGAGCGGCGGCAGAAAGAAGTGAAGATCGACTATCTTGGTTTCAAGATTCCTGATGAGTTCGTCGTGGGCTATGGTTTGGACTTTGCGGAACGCTACCGCAACTTGCCCTTCATCGCAGTGTTGAAGAATCCTGAGGCGTAGTAACTGCGGCTTTGCGCCCTTGCTTGAAATATTTCCTATTTGGAGGACTCCTACGTGAAGAAGTTTTCGTTACTTACACTATTTCTTGTTTTTGCCGTTTCCATTCACGGTCAACAGCGAGACTTTTCGCAAGTCCAGATGAAAGCGACCAAAGTCGCCGGCAACGTGTTCATGCTCGAAGGAGCCGGGGGAAACATCGGCGTGTCCGTCGGCGCTGACGGCATTCTCATAGTTGACGATCAGTTTGCGCCGCTCGCCGACAAGATCAGGGCAGCTCTCAAAGAGCTCGGCCAGGGAAAGTTACGCTTCATTCTGAATACTCACTGGCACGGCGATCATACAGGCGGCAACGTCGCGTTTGGACCAGAAGCCACAATCATCGCTCACGACAACGTGCGCAAGCGTTTGGCTACTGAACAGAGATCGCAGGTATTCAACAGCACTACTCCGGCGTCTCCCAAAGAAGCACTGCCGGTGATTACTTTCGATCGATCTTTGTCTGTCCACTTCAACGGCGAAGATATTCGCGCGATTCACTACCCGCAGGGTCACACTGACGGCGACAGCGTCATCTTCTTCACTACTTCAAACGTGGTCCATCTTGGTGACGATTTCTTCGCGGGACGATTTCCGTTTGTTGACCTGGAGAGTGGCGGGAGTGTTGAAGGCTTGATCAAGAACATCGGCGACATCATCACCAGAATACCGGATGGTGCGAAACTCATTCCCGGTCACGGCCCGATTTCAACGATCGACGATCTCAAGAATTATCACCGCATGTTGCAGCAAACCACCGAGATCGTTCGGCAAAAGATGACGGCGGGTAAAACTTTGGAACAGATCAAGAGCGAAGGTCTGACGGCCGAGTGGCAATCATGGGGTACAGGATTTATCAAAACCGATCGCTGGGTCGAGACTATTCACAGGAGCCTGTCGGCTAGGAAGTAACTATTCGTATTTCAAAGCGATCAACGGATCGACCTTGGTCGCTCGTCGCGCGGGCACGTAGGAAGCAATCAACGAAACTGCCATCAAGACGAGCGACACGACGACGAAGGTCGTAAGGTCCGTTGGTTGCACTCCAAACAATAAAGTCTTAAGCGTACGTGTTAGTGCGAACGACGCTGCCAATCCGATCGCAAGACCGATCAAAGTTAACTTCATACTCTGCCGCAGTATCATTCGCAGAACATCCTTCAACTGCGCTCCCAAAGCCATACGAATTCCGATCTCGCGCGTCCGCTGGGAAACGGTGTAGGCCATAACGCCGTAAATTCCGGCCGCCGCCAGTGCCAGACCGATTCCGCCAAACAACGCGAGCAGCGACATGTGAAATCGCTGCGGAGAGATCGAGGTCGCGATAACGTCTTCCATCGTGCGCACGT
This sequence comes from uncultured Acidobacteriota bacterium, assembly GCA_963826255.1. Lineage (GTDB taxonomy): Bacteria > Acidobacteriota > Blastocatellia > Pyrinomonadales > Pyrinomonadaceae > PSRF01. The sequence continues at coordinate 1,547,933 of CAWGWK010000001.1, read as the reverse complement.
TTCTGAGCGGTAGTGATTTATCCAGCGCAAGCATTTCGCGCCGGACGGCAGGAGCGAAAGAGATCGGATCACCGTTGGTTCGAATGACGAAATAGAAGTTGCGAAAGTTTGCCATCAACGCATCCGGCACTTGCGCCGTGGGCACGTAGATTGTTGGCAACGCAGCATCCGTCAGGCTCCGTTGCTTGTTGTCGCTGATCACTCCAACAACCTCGAGAGGTATCGAACGCGCGAGATCTTTTCCCATGGACCTGCCCACAATGAGTCGCTGTCCGAGTTGACCGGTGAAGTACCTGCGTGCAAAAGCCTCATTAACAACTGCAATGCCGGTGGATGTCGCCGAGTCGGAACTGGAAATATTTCGACCTGCCGTAATTCGCATTTTCATTGTGTCGAAATAATCCGGACTAACCATTCGCCATTCCGCTGAAATGATTTGATCAGGTTGGCCTTCGAATTCGACCGGCAGGTTAAGCCATCGCCTGAGCGGCAACGTGTTGGTGGTAGCGACCGATGCAACTCCCGGCAACGATTTGATTCTATCGATCGCCTGTTGATGAAACTCTGTGATCTGATTTGTGGTTGCGTACTGTGGTCCACGCGGCGTAACTTCAAACGTTAGCACTCCGCTGGGATCAAAACCCGGGTCCACTCCGCGCAGATTTGCAAACGTACGGATGAGCAGGACAGCGCCGGCAAGAAGCACAAGCGCGAGCGCTACCTGACTAACGACGAGCCCACTACGAAACCAACCGTACGTAGTGCTCCTCGAGCCTGTCGTGGGCGACTCCTTCAGTGCGTGCGTTAGATCCAGTCGTGTTGAGTGAAGGGCTGGAACCAGGCCAAAACTGATGCCGGCTAAAACTGAAGCAGCAGTTGTGAATAACAGCACCGATGGGTTGAAGTTAATCTCACTTTCTCGCGGGATCAGTCCTTCCGGAATTAACGTTCGGAAAACCGCAACAGCCCAAAACGCCAGGATGATTCCCACCAGCCCGCCGAGGAGTGAGAGTAGCAAACCCTCGGTTAGTAACTGCCTTACGACACGCCAGCGGCTTGCACCCAAAGCGGCGCGAATCGCGATCTCTCTGCCACGTGCAACTGCACTCGACAACTGAAGATTCGCTACGTTTGCGCACGCGATGAAAAGCACGAGAGCGACGGCGCTGAGTAGTATGAGCAATGGACGTCGAATCTCGCCGACCATGAACTCCTGGTAATCGACGACAGCAGCGCTTTCATTTTGTATTGCCTGATCGGGATACGAGGTACGAAATTGATCGGCAATCACCTTCATTTCCGCCAGAGCCTGATCTTTAGTCACGCCCGGCTTCAATCGTCCAACAACCGGATAATTAGCTCCTCCCGCTAGTATCTCCTGACTTGTTCCGAGTCGCAGAGGGACAATCATGTCGGCCTCGACCTCGAACCAAAAGTCTTTCGGCATCACACCGACGATCGCGTAGTTGACGTCATTAATTGAGAGGGGTTTGTTGAGCACGTCAGGAGTGCCGCCAAAGTGTCGCCTCCACAATCGATCGCTGATGATGGCGGCTTGTGGGCCATCCTTTAAATTTTCTTCATTCGAGAATGTGCGACCGATTTGTGGTTGCGTAGCAAACACCTGGAAGAAATCCTCTGAGACGCGCAGGCCGGGCACGTCCTGTGGCTCTGCTCCAGCGGTGTTCAGGGGGCCTGAGAAACTTCTGTATGTCGTTAGTCCTTCAAACGAGCGGCTGTGTTCCTTCCAGTAAAGAAACCTGTTCCGGGTAGCGGCAAAGAGCCTGATCGCGGGCGTGCTCGTGCCAATCATCATCAAGCGTTCGGCGTTTTGGTAAGGAAGCGGCCGCAGCAGAACGGCATTCACCACCGTAAAGATCGCGGTATTAGCACCGATGCCAAGGGCAAGAGTGATCACCGCCACAACCGTAAATGTCGGATACCGAAGCAGCGAACGAAGTGCGTACTTGAGATCTTTAGCGATGCTGTCCATATCACTTTCCCGACGGAACGAAATATTAGGATGCCAGGATTTTAGATCCTGACTCTAACTAGTTCAAACATGGTCCAGCTTGAGGACGATTTCTTGTCGGAATGTTCCTATCGACTATGCCAATAAGAGGGGTGAATGTGCGGTCAGCTTGCGATTCATTCTGTGCGTCCAAGAAGCTTGGCCTTAACGACTTCCCACGGCACGGTTTTGGCAGTGCCGGAGTCTAATTCAGCCACGCGGCGCTCTATCTCAACACGCCATGCTTCCTCGACGTCAGAATCAACTTCTGACTCAAGACTCTCGATTAACAAACCAGCGAGGGTGGCTCGTTCCTCTTCGGATAGGATTGAGGCTTTCGCAAATAATTCGGTTACGTGAGTGCTCATGAATCCTGTTAATCTTGAAAAATCATGTAATCCTGTCTAAAAAGCCTTTGCCTGCCGTCAGCGTCAAACTGAAGTTCTCAGCAATCGTCTGCCCAATATCAGCCAGCGACTCTCTTGTACCGAGATTGACGCCTGCTCGAGCGGTCTTTCCATAAACGAGTAAGGGTGCGTATTCGCGCGTGTGGTCCGTGCCGGGAAAGGTCGGATCGTTTCCATGATCGGAGGTGATCATCATGAGATCATCATCACGCATCGCCGACTCGATTTCGGGAAGACGTGAGTCGAAGTGTTCGAGTGCTTTCGCGTAACCTTCCGTGTCGCGCCGGTGACCGTAGAGCATGTCAAAGTTGACGAGGTTCGAAAAGATCAAGCCACGGGTGGAATCCTGCAATGCTTTGATCGTCTGATCGATCGACTGTTCGTTGTTCTTCGCAGTCAGTTCCTGCGTTACTCCCATCGAGTCGTAAATCGAAGCAATCTTTCCGATACAGACGACATCGAGATCTTCGTCGGCTAGCGCGGGCAGTAGATTCTCGCGTGGTGGAGGTACGGCATAATCGTGCCGGTTCTCTGTGCGATAGAACGCGCCCGGCTCACCAAGAAAAGGCCGCGCGATCACTCGGCCCACCTTGTGTTCGCCGTCAAGTATGCGCCGTGCGATCTCGCAGATCTCGTAAAGCCTGTCGAGCGGAATCACTTCCTCGTGCGCTGCGATCTGAAACACCGAGTCGGCCGAAGTGTAGACGATGGGCTTGCCTGTTTTGACGTGCTGTTCGCCGAGCACTTTGATGATCTCGGTGCCCGACGCCGGCATGTTGCCAAGAATTCCGGGCACATACGTCTCTTTTACGAACCTGTCGATTACCGTTGCTGGAAATCCATCCGGATAAGTTGGAAAGGCGCGCTCGAGAATGATGCCGGCCATTTCCCAGTGACCGGTCGTTGTGTCTTTACCATTCGAGCGCAAAGCACACCGACCGTACGACCCGCGCAGTTGGTCCAACGGCGGCATTGCCTGTAATGGGCGAATGTTAGCAAGGCCATAGCGTTGCAGGTTGGGAAGGCGCACCTCGCGCGACTCGAGAATGTGGCCAAAAGTATCGGCGCCGGCATCGCCCCATTCGGGAGCATCGGGCATCGCGCCAATCCCTGCGCCATCCAGCACGATTAGTAAGACCCGATGGAAGCGAGACGAAGTGGGCATCTATTGTTTCGGCGCGTAATAACCATCGCGCGCACGAACTTGCGCTTTGTCTTTCACGCCTTTTACTTCAAGTTTGATCGCGCGAAACTTTCCATCGCGAGCTTTATTCGTGGGGTAGTAACCCAAACTGTAAAGCGTGCCGATGTCTGCCGCGACGCGCGCGAATGCGGCTCTTGTATCCGCCAACGTCGCCGCCTCAAAACTCCGGCCACCGGAAACACGCGCCAGCTCGTTCATCTCACGTCGCGCGAGGTTATAAAGGTCGCGGCTGATCGACATTCTTTCGAACGGCCCCATCTGGCAGAAGCTGTTGAAGGTTTCTTCCTTGGCTTTGGGAAAGAATAGCCGCCGGTAACGTTGTAACTGTCTCTGCGAAAGCGAGAGCTGGCCGTCATCCTGGCAATCTTTCATCAGACGATCTTCAACAAAGTCTTCGGTGTTGACTTGAATAAAATAACAAGCAATGCCCGCTCGCGATAATTTCACTTTCGCGGTCGCGAAATCCGAGTTGCTCGTCGAATCAACTCCGTCAGTCAACGCTACCACCGCGCGACGTCCACGCACTTCATCCTTCGGTTGCTCGCGAAAGACACTGTCAGCAACTCGTTCGAGCGCGTCGTAATACGGCGTCCCCTGACTCGCGCCGATATTTTCAATCGCCGCTCGCAACTGTTCGCGATCGTCCGTCAGCGGTGTCAACACTTCAACAGCAGCGATCGGCTCAGCGACTGTTCGCGCCGTATTGAATGCAACAACTCCGACCCGATCACCAGGACGCAAGGCTTCGATAAAACTATTCGCCGCGGACCGGATTAAAGCCACGTCGTCCCGCGTCGAGCCTGAAGTATCGAGCAGCAATGCGATCTCGAACGGTGTTTGGGTAGTACCGAAGTTGGCAATCGTTTGCGGCTGCCCGTCTTCGATGATGCGAAAGTTTTCCGGACGAAGACCTGAGAGCGGACGGCCGGAGCTATCGGTTACAACTGCGGGGACTGAGACGAGTTGGGTATCAACCCTGACGACGTCGCCTTCGTTGACCTCATCCGAGGTCTTCTTGGCTTCAGTTGTTTGTTCAGTTCCATTGACCCGTCGCGGTCTCTGCGTAGGTTGCTGTGTGATCTGCTGCGCGCGTGTTACTTCATTAATCAGACAACACGCAAACATCGCGATCAGGAGAACGATCCGCCAGGGGAAACGACGATTGAGCTTTGTAGATATTGGCATAGCGATAAAACTGGATGGGCTCTCGTCGAAGAATATAAACCGCAAGCGGCGGAACTGCAAAATCGGAACTAGGAGTTCAGGTAAGAGGTCTACTCCTACTTCCGTGCCATCCGAGACCTGATAGACGATCAGTTTGTCTCAGCCTCCTCGAACTGCTGAATTTTTATGACGCCATCGGGAAAGCGAGCCGTAATCTCAAGTTCACCGCCCATCGCAACAACAAAGTCTCGCAATGTGATGATATACATGTCCGTCCTTCGTTCCATCTTTGAAACCGCAGCTTGATTGATTCCCAGTGATTTGGCGAGGCTTTCCTGAGTGAGTTGTCGGGCCGCTCGCAACTCGTTTAATGGCATCTCTGCCAACATTTTCTTGGCTCGTTTTTCAGCACGCTCTAAAGCCGATGGCGGCATTTTTTGCTTTAGGTTCTTGAATGATTTAGCCATAGTCCTTGCTCTCTTTCTTCAAAGCCTCGATGTGCCCGTCATAAATCTTATCGGCCAACGGAACGTACTTGTCATACCAGCGGTCGTCACCTGTCTTATCGCCGCCAATAAGGACTATAGCATTGCAACCTAAGCTAAGACTTAGGTAATGCCTCGTGCCTCTGAGGGCACACTGAGAAATAGATCGATGGAGCATAGTCTGAGTTCGACACTCCTGCTGGGGTTGACGACTCGTTTGCCGTACTTTATAAGTAACAAACACGAATCGCTCGATGCGATGTTTGAAGAAGAGACGTGCCCGACAGATTGTTGACGGGATTACCGTCTGTTGCAGAGCAGGGCTGACGGCAGGGTCGGTCCTAACGAAGGCACGTACGTCAATGGTAGACGGCTTCCCTTACAAGGAAGAGGTTGGGGGTTCGAGTCCCTCCGTGCCTACCAAAAACCGAGTTTTGCGGAGTCGTAGTTCAGTTGGTTAGAACGCCGGCCTGTCACGTCGGAGGTCGCGGGTTCGAGTCCCGTCGGCTCCGCCACTTAATCCAGTAACTCAAAGACCTGCCTCCCGGCAGGTCTTAGTTTTTCCCATTTGACAGCACTTACTGTTCAGGCTATGAGCGCCAGGACTTTCGCGCGCAACTTTCGGCCCTGTTTTGTGTCTGGCTGTGCAGGGGCTGCCATCAACTTTTGTGCTTGTTTACATCCGTGTCCAGTCGGCCCCCTTCGGACCACATCTTTAAGCGTTAGAGAAATCGCTAGTAAAGTTGGCGTACATGATGAGAGCCACTTCGTGCGTGATTTAGAAGAGATCGGCGCATCTCCTACTCCTTATCGCGCCCTTCACATGCGGACTGATCGAAACAGAGCGCTTCATTAAAGCAGCGCAGCAGCTTCCGCTAATAAATAGCAATGAGAGGCCATGAATATGGCTTGCTCTATAGATGATCTTGTATGAAAGTTTACAGCCCGAGAAAAGCAATCACTGTCCAGACGTCCAGACCGTCAAGAAAATAGCTTGTTCCAGACGATAGGCTGATCGTTTAGCAAAGGTCAATGCTTTCGAGATGAAGGCTTTTGACCAGCCCTGCCCGATCACGTTTTCCCATCGCTCCATTTCACGCGTTACCGCTCCTTATCAAGGGGTCAATTCTACAAATCCAAGCCTTGGCGTAAAGACCTTGCCAAGCAATCTCAAAGGAGAGCCCTATGGCCAATATTTCCAAGCGAAATCGGCGGCGAGAGAGAGAATTACAAAACGCTGCGAAAAACCGGCGCGAAATAATCGCAGCGCAATTGAGCCGCCGAGACCTGATGAAAGCAGGTTTGTTAACGAGCGCCGGCTACCTGATACACAAAAACGGCTTGAGTGCTCGGGCTCAGTACAGCGGAGACAGCTGTGACGACGATCGTGATCGCGATCGAGACGGTTTCGGCGGCGGCAGCGGTACTCCCCCGAGTCCGCCTACTGATCCATTCGTGGAGCCGATGCCAATTCCACCCGTGGCCCAGCCGGTTGCAGTACTTAGCCCCGCACCGACAGTAAATCCAAACACAGCAGCAGGCGAAGGTCGTACTCGGCCTCATCAGGCTTTCACTCAATTCGCGCCACAGAAGTTATATGAGGTCCATCAGCGCGAACAGTTGCTTAGCATGCACCCGGATCTGCCATTGCAGAGACTTTGGACCTTCAATGGCACCGTACCGGGTCAAACCTACGTTGCTCGCTACGGTGAACCGATTCTGGTGAGAAACTTCAACGACCTGCCGAACGACAATGGGGGTTTTGGACTCCAGTCCCTTTCGACGCACTTGCACAATGGTCACACGCCATCCGAAAGCGATGGCTTCCCTTGCGACTTCTTCGCTCAGGGCAAGTTCTACGACCAGCACTATCCCAACGTTCTCGCTGGATTCTCGTCGAGCCATCAACCGAATGGCGATATACGCGAGTCGATGAGCACGCTTTGGTATCACGACCATCGCGTGGATTTCACGGCCCAGAATGTGTACAAGGGCCTGGCCGGGTTCTATCTTCTCTTTAACCAATTCGACACTGGTGATGAGACCACAGGCTTTCGTCTGCCGAGCTTCCCCAACTTCGACATACCAATGATGTTCAATGACAAGAACTTCGACGAGGATGGGATTCTCGCCTTCGACCTCGCTAATCGCGACGGTATCCTGGGTGACAAGTTCCTTGTCAACGGAAAGATACAACCTTTCTTCGAGGTCAAGCGGCGTCGTTATCGTTTTCGTTGGCTCAATGGCGGTCCGTCAAGGTTCTACAGGTTCTACCTGACGAAAGCCGACCGGACAAATCACCCGTTCTGGATTATCTCTAATGACGGCAACCTGCTCAGAAACCCTGTGAACACAACTAACGGTCTGTTCATTGCGGTTGCCGAGCGGATGGATGTCATTGTTGACTTCTCGTCTTTTGCGCCTGGCAGCATCATTCACATTGAGAATCGGCTGCAACAGTGCGATGGAGCCGGACCCGGCAACACCATTCTTCCAGCCGGACAGGGCGACAAGGTGCTTGAGTTCCGTGTGGTTTCCGATGCTGTAACGGACAACAGCGTCAATCCCGCTACCAACCCAACCTTCTACGAGATGCCAACCCGAGTGACGGAGCGAATCCGACGTTGCTTTGAGTTCGATCGCGATGACGGTCAATGGGTGATCAACGGTAAGATCTTTGACTGCAATGATGTTCGATTCAAGGTGAAACGCAACACTGCCGAGATTTGGAATCTTAAAGGCGGGCGTGATTGGTCTCACCCGATCCATATTCACTTCGAGGAGCACCACGTTCTCAACCGCAACGGCAACACTCCGACGTTAATCGAGAGAGGTCGTAAAGACGTCATCAGACTCGGCGAGGATGACGAGGTGCAGATTTACTTCCGCTTCCGCGACTTCACCGGACGCTACCCGATGCACTGTCACAACACGATTCACGAAGACCACGCGATGATGTTGCGGTTTGACATCGATGACGTGGGCAACAACAACGAAAACGATTGTGATAGCCACTAATCGCCACGGACCAGGAAAGGAGATCAAAGAATGTCAGAGATAAGCAGACGAAAGATGCTCGCGGGCTTGGCAGTGGCTCCGGTCGGCGCAGTGATAGTCACGAAAGCCAATAGTCTGGATAAACTGTTACGTAAGGCAACAAGTTCATCCCGCGAAAAACTACAGGCTCGACACTTTCCCAACTTCGAGTTAACTACACACGAGGGCAAGAAAGTGAAATTCTACGACGATCTGATCAAGGACAAGATCGTTATAATCAACTTCATGTATGCCCAGTGCGAGGGAAAATGCTCGCCCATAACTCGAAACCTCAGGCAGGTGCAGAATCTTTTGGGTAAACGCGTCGGTCGAGACATCTTCATGTATTCGATCACGCTGAAGCCCGAAGAAGACACTCCGGAGAAGCTGAGGCATTACAGGCACATGCATAAACTCAAACCGGGTTGGACGTTCCTGACGGGAGAGCCTAAAGAGATCGACACCCTTCGTCGAAAGCTCGGTTTCAAAGACGGTAAAGCCGAGCTCGACAAGGATCTGACGAATCACATTGGCATGGTCCGGTACGGCAACGAAGCACGGCAATGGTGGGCCATGTGTCCCGGCAAAGCGAACCCACCGTGGATCGTTGAATCCGTTCTCTGGATGGATCCAAACGAGAAGGAAGTTCACACTCACAACACGAAGACAAAGACTCGTAAGGTGAGTTGAGCCGAATCTTTATCAACTACAGACAGGGGTGGCACAATGAGAAACAAAGGGAAATTAATAAGACGTTTGCTTATCATCGTGTCGTCCCTGTTTGTGGCCTGCTTTACGCTCGGGGTATCTCCCGTAACCCACGGCAAGCGGCAGGGAATCCCTCAGTCCATCGACTTTGAAGTAGGACGCCGGCCGGAAGCCTTGCTGTTCGATGGTAGTCACATCTGGGTGGCGAACCAGCAGAGTGACAATCTCATGAAGTTACGCGCGGGCGATGGCCTGAACATGGGTACGTTCGAGACCGGCACGCGACCTGTAGCTCTCACTTACGACGGCACGCACGTTTGGGTCGCAAACAAAATGAGCAACAACGTGATGAAGTACCTCGCCAAGGATGGCTCGTTGGTCGCCACCATCGCTGTAGGCCAGCAACCCGAAGGCCTGGCGTTCGACGGCAAGGATGTCTGGGTAGCCAATGGCGGGGATAACAGCGTAACTAAGTTGCGTTTGAGTGACGGTGCAAGTTGTACTTACATGGTGGGGAAAAGGCCGATAGGTTTGCTTGTTGACGGGACTAATATTTGGGTAGTGAACAACGATAGCGACAGTGTTACCAAGTTACGTACAACAGACGGCGTTAAGTTGGGAACGTATCGGGTGGGAAAGAGCCCGACGGGAATCGCATTCGACGGCTCGAACATTTGGGTAACGAATTTTTACGGCAACAGTGTAACGCAACTGCGAGCTTCGGATGGGCAGGTTTTAAATACTGTCTCTGTTGCGGATGGACCCGTAGGAGTAGCGTTTGGTAACGGCTACGTGTGGGTCGCGAATTACGGGAGTAGTTCTGTGATGCAGGTTGAGCCTAAACGTGGCGGCGTGATCAATACTGTAAAGGTTGGCAAGTCTCCAGCTAGTGTGATCTTCGACGGCACAAGTATTTGGGTAGCAAACGGCGGCAGCAATTCAGTTTCAAGGTTAATCCTTTAGTCTCACACTTCCGATGACCGGATTTCTCGTCCAAGGTCGGACTGACTTGCCAGACTACGGCGATTCCCGCAAGTTTTGCAAGAAACTGAGCATTTCTGCCGGTCGTGTCAGGAAAAAGTTGCGAAGATTGTCCAGTATGGCCCGCCACTTATTTTAATCACTCACCCAGCAACTGTCTCCCGGCAGTCTTGTAATCCGGACTTCTGGAAAGTCCACAGAGAACCCAGAACACTCAGAAACAAACCGATCGACGTACGAAAATATGTACACCTGCGCGGTCAAATTTTTAAGCCTCGCAATCCAAATTAATCGATAACCTAACTTCAATCTCCAAATCTTTGAAGATGCCATGGGTTTGCCTCTGACTGATTGCCCCCCGTCTGACTTTCATTTTCCGGTAAAAAACTACTCCTTCGAACATAGCAATGGTGAGCCAGACGTTCTGTCGAATCGGCACAAACCTTGCCTATCGGCATCTACTCAACGTTTAGAATCCGAATTTTCGAAGGCCGAGAAAACCGCCTCCCAATAAGGTTTTCCAGGTCTGTAGCCGCCGCAAGACAAAACAACGGCTGGTTCTGAGTCTCGAACATCGACCTCCGAACCGGGCCTACTCATCTTCAGGGAGACCACCTATGTACATCACAAGAACCGAGTGTGCGAAAAACCGCGTGAGCAAGGGTTTGATTGCATCCTTCGCCCTCATCATGCTCTCGTTTCTAATTTTTACTCTTTCCGCGCTGAATGGATCCGCTCAGACGTCGCAAAGCACTGTGAGCGGTACAGTAAAAGATCAGAACGAGGCACTGGTGTCGGGGGCCACCATCACCCTCGTTGATGCCAGGACAAAAAGTGAAAGAACAGCCACGACTAATAATGATGGATTTTACGTCTTCACCAATGTTCTAGCCGGCGATTATCGGATAACCGCTGAAGGCGGAGGGTTCAAAAAAACCGAAGTTAATAGAGTGAAGGTTGACGTTGGTATCCCAGCCACCGTCAATCTCGTACTGGAAACCGGACAGATCTCCGAAACGGTTCAGACTACTGCCGCCGATTCACAGGCCGTCATCAACACGGAAAATGCGGAGTTGTCCACAGTCGTCACAGAGAAGCAGATTAACGATCTGCCACTAAACGGACGCAACCCCATACAACTCGCAGCCCTGCAAGCTGGAGTCGCCACCAATAGCGCCATCAGGAATGCCAATGTGAACGGGATGCGTGGTAGCTACAACAACATCACCTGGGATGGAATCAACATCCAGGAGAATTATCTACGCGGAAATGCAAGCAGCGGTTTGTTTGCGCAGGCGGCGCCAAGCGTTGCCGGCGTCGGTGAGTTTACGATTACCACCCAGAATGCGAGTGCCGCCGACGGTACGGGCGCAGCGCAGGTTAAGATTGTCACTCCGCGCGGCGGTAGCCAGTATCACGGCTCACTCTTTGAGTTCTGGCGCAATTCCGCACTTAACGCCAACACTTTCTTTAACAATGCCGCTGGTCAGCCTAAGCCTTACTTGAACCAGCATCAATTCGGCGGGAACGTTGGGGGACCTTTCGCACTGCCGCGTTTTGGCGAAGGCGGTCCTGTTTTCACGCAGAAGAACAAACTGTTCTTCTATACCTACTACGAGGAAACCAGGGAAGCCCAACAGAGCCTACTTACACGAACAGTACTTGCCTCACCTGCGCGAGCAGGAAATTTCACCTACCGCCGCGTGGACAATGGTCAATTGCAAACAATCAACCTACTTGCTCTGACCGGCAGAACTATCGACGATCGAATCAACCGGTTGATAAATCAGACGCCACTGCCTAATGACCTTGCCGGTGACCGCATAAACACAAACGGCTTCAGCTTTAACTCTCCGTCAGGGAGCACTGAAAAGCTGTTCGGCTTTCGTATCAACTACGATGTTTCTCAGAGGCACCGGTTCGACGGGGTCTACAGCAGAGATTCAGTTGCTGTTCCCAACGACACCTTTAACAACACTGGAGAACCGTTTCCAGGACTCCCAGGCAAGGGACAGTTTCCGAAACGCAGTCGCGGGGCGGCGGCCTGGAACTGGGCACCGACGCAAACAATTACAAATGAGTTGAGGGCGGGCTACTACCACCAAAGGTCGCTCTTTATCGGCGAGGAAATCGAGTACGAGGGAAATACCAGACTGGCGTTTCCGCTCAACCTCACCAACCCGGTGCAGAATTCACTGACCAGTGGTCGTAACGGCAAGATCCATGAGCTGATGGACAACGCCTCATGGATTCGCGGCAATCACCTGTTTCGCTTTGGTGGCAACTATCGCCGAACTCACCTTGAGCCTTTCAGTTTCGCCGGCGTCATTCCCCAGTACACCATCGGCTTCGGAACAAACAATCCTAATCCGCTCAGCGCCACCAACCTGGCCCAGTTCCCCGGCAGAATCAGCACGACCGAGTTTAACAACGCCAGCAATCTGCTGGCTTTCTTAAGCGGAGCTGTTTTCCAGGGCACGCAGACATTTAACGTGATTAGCGCGACGTCCGGGTTTGCCAAGGGAGCGGAGCAACGACGCAATTTGATCTTCGACCTTTACGGAGGTTACGTCGCTGACACCTGGCGGATGCGACCGAACCTAACGCTGAATCTGGGTTTGCGTTATGAATACATCAGTCCCGTTCGCGAGCGCGACGGAATTGGTCTGTTACCAGTAGGAGGACTGGAAGCCCTCACAGATCCGAACGTCCAAATAGATCTCGCAGGTGGTGGAGCGGGCACTCGTCCGTTTTATAACCCGGACAAAAACAACTTTGCTCCAAACTTCAGTTTTTCGTGGGATCCGTTCAAGGAAGGCAAAACCGCAATTCGTGGCGGTTATTCAGTCTCCTTTGTGATCGATAGTGTTATCCAAATGGCAGAGAATGCCGCCATTGATGGTAACCAGGGTTTAACGTCTTCTCCGACTGTGAACACTCTTTCGGGTACTGTCAGCGGCGGAGGGCTGCGTCCGATTGATGAGCCGGACTTTGTCGTGCCCCGCACACTGGATGATCAGCTACGGCTTAACCAGTTTCCAACGCTGTTCACAATCGATCCGGAGCTCAAGACACCTTATGTCCAGCAATGGAATTTGGGAATTGAGCACGAGATTCTGCCAAACACGGCGGTTGAGATCAGGTATGTAGGAAATCGCGGAGTCAAGCTGCTTCGCGGCATTGACATCAATCAGGTCAAGATTTTTGAGAATGGATTTCTACAGGACTTCCTGCGAGCTCAAAACAACCTGTTACTGTCTACAGCTTTGAATGCCACGAACCCCGCAATCGCGGCGAGTCCGGCTTTCAACCCGGCAGTACCCGGCAGTCAGCGTCTCACCATTTTCCCGACTATCGGCAGGAGAGGTCTCTTCACAAGCGCAACCGGCAACACACTCGACTCTGCGATTGTCAACCTTATCGCCCAAGGACAAGTTGGAGAGTTGGTGAACACCTACGTAGCTTCTCGAAATACTTACCTGACGCCGGGTGTAAACGGCGCAACGGTCGGTCCCGCTTTCTTCCTGCCGGCGAACTTCAAAGCAGGAGCAGTTGACTTCATCGGCAACGGATCGTGGTCCACCTACAATGCTTTGCAGGCTGAAATCCGCAGACGTTTGAGTCACGGACTGTACTTTCAGGCAAACTACACGTACAGCAAAGCCTACACGGACTTTGAAGGAAGCGATGCCAACTTCTCAGCACTCCTTGACCTCGCTCAAGGCGGAGTCGTCGAGAAGAAGCGCCAGACAAATGATGTCACGCACATTTTCAAGGCAAATGGAGTTTGGGAGTTGCCGATCGGACCGGGCAAGCGCCTGTTGAATTTTGATGGGTTTCTTGGAACTTTGTTTGGTGGTTGGCAGGTGAACGGGATTTTCGAGAAGCGCACCGGGCGTCCGATTTCGTTCATCTCAGGACGCGGAACCCTTAACCGGAACGCTCGATCCGGCAAGAATACCGCTACTACCACTTTGAGTCTCGAGGAGTTGAAGAGCAGCATGGGTACTTTCTTCGACCCCGTAACCGGTCGCCCGCTGGTCATCGATCCCAGGCTGATCGGTCCCGACGGGCGTGCAAATCCACAGTTCTTTGGCCATCCGGCGCCGGGCACCACTGGCACGCTGCACCTGACTCCCGTGAGCGGACCGGGCTTCTGGAATTTCGATTTCAGCATGATCAAGCGGACCCGGATTACGGAACGCACCAACATCGAATTCCGTGCAGAGTTCTTCAATGTGTTCAATCACACGAACTTCTTCACGGGAGAAAACCAGACCATTACAAGTGCTACCTTCGGACAGGTCACTGACACGTTTGATCCTCGGATCATTCAGTTTGCGGTCAAGTTCAATTTCTAGTTGGACCACGGGATCCAAAATGCCGGAGTTCTCAACGAGAACTCCGGCATTCTCTTTTGCGTTCGCGATTCTTGCGTGAGATTTTAGACGCATTGAAAAAATACTAAATACTACACCTCTGCTATTGACCGCAGGCGCGTTTTGACTAAAATCCTGCTAACGGTGAATGTGGTTGCCGGGGTGAGGACGGTGACCAATTGAGGCTGAATGCCTCCGCCAACCTTGAGAGGCCGGTCCAAAACCGGCCTTTCGGTTTTTGGCCACGAAAAGAGACGAGTTTTTAGCCACGAAGAGGCACATAAAGCACAAACAAATGATTTCGGTTGCTGAAGCTATCCAGATTGTCAGGCAGGAAACTGCCGTGCTGCCGCCCGAGCAAGTGGAACTGGCACACGCGCTGGGCCGAGTGCTTGCGCAAGACATCGTTGCAGATTCAGACCTGCCTCCGTTTGATCGTTCGCAGATGGATGGTTACGCGGTGCGCGCGCACGACGTTGAGTCTGCTCCCGTACGTTTGCGAATTGTCGGTGAGTCCGCAGCCGGGAGAGGTTGGCATCAGCAGTTGGAAGAAGGACAGGCGGTGCGGATTATGACCGGCGCGCCAGTCCCCGCGGGCGCCGACAGCGTGCAGCAAGTCGAATTAACTCACGAGCTCAAAGACGGCACCGTTGTCGAACTGCTCGAAAGTGTCGAAAGAGGAAAGTCGATCGTCAAACGTGGCACTGAGATCAAGGCTGGTGAAGTTGTATCGAATGCTGGAACGACAATTACCCCTGCGATCATGGCTGTGCTCGCTGCATTTGGTTATGCCACCGTAGAGGTGTTCCGCAGGCCGCGTGTTGGCGTACTCGCTACAGGCACCGAGCTCGTTCCCGTAGATCAAAAACCGGGACAGGACCAGATTCGCGATTCCAACAACTACTCGATCGGAGGTTATGCAGAATTAACTGGGGCAGTCGTCGAACGTCTGCCGTTGACAGGCGATGAAACTTCACTACTACGGCGCCAGATAGCTAAAGCCGCCGAACGTTGTGACGTGATCGTAACTTCCGGTGGAGTGTCGATGGGTGTCTACGATGTGACCAAGTCAGCACTCAAGGAACTGGAAGCGGAGATGTTTTTCGAGCGTGTCGCGCTTCGTCCGGGCAAGCCGACCGTATTCGCACGCCTGCCTAACGGCACACTCGTATTTGGTCTACCAGGTAATCCCGTTTCGGTCTCGGTGACGTTCAATCTGTTCGCGCGCACGGCGCTGCTCACAATGCAAGGCGCAGCAGAACCGGTGTTGAAACGAGAGACTGCTTTGCTGGCGCGTGCTGTGAAGGGCACGGCCGATCGAGAAAGTTATCTACCTGCGCAAGTGACGATAAACGATGACGGGCAGCTCGTTGCGTTTCCGCTGAAGTGGGGTGGCTCATCAGACTTCGTTGCGTTCGCAGTAGCCACTGCACTCGTGATCGTGCCCGCGGGCGCTAAAATGATCGAAGCCGGATCGCTGGTGAATGTGCTGCGGTTACCAGGCTAATGGCGTATATCTCACGCTAAGGCGCAAGACTTCTTTTACACCTGCACTATTTCCGCTATGCGCTCAGTCAATCCCTTGAACCCGAGGAACCCCGGCAAGCGCTCGATCCGGCTTCCAATTTTCTGATCAAACAACTCCAGCCCTTCTTTGCCCGGCCACAGAGTGGCCATGACATAATTTGCCTCGCCCTCAGGCTTGGCTCCCTGGCCCACCGGCGCCCAGAATTTTCCGATGACGAAGCGCGCCAGATTTCTCGAAAACTTCGTCTCCGCAAGTTTCACTCGCGCCACGTTCCAATAGAAGCTCGAGTGGATCGATTCTTCCTGAACGATCCCGATCAGCAGTTCTGTCAGCACCGGGTAACCCGCGAGATCTGAAAGCCGCCGGTATGCGTTCATCGCAGTGATCTCGTTGATGGCACCCCACACCATGTGCGCGCCGTGAAAGTATTTTCCAAACGGTCGCGATGCCTGGTCCACCAGATAACTTCCCATAGTATAAAGCCGTGGAATTTTGCGTGTAGCTTCAGCCTGCCAATTCTTTCCAGTCTGAACTCCAGCCTCTTCCAAAAATCGATTAAGAAGGTTGCCGTGATGCAACTCTTCAATACTCCAACGGTCCATGAATTTCCTGATTACCGGATCTTTTCCCGTCGGCGTACGTCGCAACTCCTGGTAATACATATCGGTGAAGTATTCGATGTCGCGCATGTAGATGAGCACCGGGACAAACGCAGGATTGATCGGGTAGTTCTTAATCTCGTTCCAGCGAATGCTATTAACGTACTCTTTCGATAAGGCGCGCGGCTGCCGCTCATACCACTCGAGCACTTCTTTGTCAGTTTCAAACACAGGGGCAACCTCCAAACTGGATCGAACAAGCTATTAATCTTACGATCAGACCAGCTAACTTGGATTTTTTACTGCTTTAGAACTGCCCAGGGCTCGAGATTGGGGAAAGAATGGCATGAGACCAACCCGATGGGTTTCGTCCCCGTGCCCGCAGGATAAATGGAAACGAGGTCGGATGTCGAGATCTACTTGCTAGCGACGATGTTTTGTTATCTACTTTTCGCAATGACACAGCTCTCGCACGTAGACGACCAGGGTCGCGTCCGCATGGTTGACACCGGCAATAAAGAGATAACTTCGCGGCGCGCCGTAGCCTCCGCGCGGGTTTTGATGAGCGGCGAAACAGTTTCCGCACTGCGCGAGCATCGCACTCCGAAGGGCGATCCGCTTGAGGCCGCGCGCCTTGCCGGGATCATGGCAGCGAAACGAACGTCGGATTTGATTCCACTCTGCCATCCACTTCCCTTAACCCATGTCGATGTTCAGGCGAGTCTGAGCGATGAAGGCGTTGCCCTTCAGGCTGAAGTTTCGACCAACGCTCAAACGGGTGTGGAGATGGAAGCGCTAACCGCAGTGTCGATCGCGGCGCTCACGATCTATGACATGTGCAAAGCGCTGGACAAAGGCATCACGATTACGGACGTACAGTTGGAGAGCAAGACGGGCGGAAAGTCGGGCGATTATCAGCGGATCTAATCCACAGATTACACAGATTGCACAGAAATAATCTGCGTAATCTGTGGATGGGTTTCGGAACCTCCCGCCGCCATTGTGCGTTAATCCTCCCGGCACTAGAATAAGGCCCAGAAATTTCCACGGAATTCGGAGAGTTGAAATGAGATACAGGCTTTCACACGACGCGCGACCCCAGGCATTGACACTGCTCATCGCGGCCACGATTTCAGTGCTGCTCTGGTTCATACCTTTCGCCGAATTTCTGACTTACCCATTCCGAATTTTCGTGACGTTTATACATGAAGGTGGACACGCCATCGCGGCCTTGCTGACCGGCAACTCTGTCGCCGGCCTCAACGTCAATCCGAACGCCAGTGGCGAAACCTACACCACGCAGGGCGGACTCATTTCACAATTCTTAATTTCCAGTTCGGGCTATCTTGGTGCGATGGCCTTCGGCGCGTTGTTGTTATTACTGATTCGCAAAACGATCGCTGCGCGCATCGTGCTGCTCAGTTGCGGAATTCTCATCTTTGCGCTGACGATGATCTTCGGATTGATTAAACCGATCTTCTCGATGAATGCGTGGTCAGGAATTCCGTTTACGCTGCTGGCGGGAACCGTTATCTCTGTCGGATTAATTTTGATAGCAAGATTTGCGAGTCTGCGCGTCGCGACTTTCTTTGTCAGTTTTCTGGCCGTGCAGTGCGTACTGAATGCACTCTTTGATCTGAAGACAGTCTTCTTCCTTTCATCACCGTTTGTGCCGGCAGTGGCGACCGACGCCGTGAACATGGCACGTGTCACCGGGATTCCAGCAATCTTTTGGACTTTAGTTTGGATCGCTCTCGCTCTTGGAATGCTGTGGTTCGTGATGCGCCTCTACGTCGCCGGACGCGACAAAGGTTACCAGCCTGATCTGCCGTTCGAAGAAACTCCACCAATCTAGAAGAGCCACAAAGTTTTTAGCCACAAAGAGGCACAAAAAGCACACAATCATTAATAGAGGTTTTGTGCTTTTGTGCCTCTTCTGGCTAAAAAGAATAACGATACCGCAGTGTCATACCACGGCCGGCGCCGTTGACTCCCCAACTGATCCCGCGATACGACTTGTCGAAGATGTTTTCGAAGTTGACGAAGAGTTCTGAACGTTCATCGAATTTGAGCCCACCGCGAACTCCAACCAAACCATAACCCGGAAGGTACGGAAAGAGCGGCACAGGGGTATCGTTGTCGACGACCGTAACGCCGTTGATTGTGGCGCCGATCGGAAGCAGACGGTTCTGTACCTGCGCCAGCGTTTCTCCGGTAGGAATCAAAATCCCGCCCGTAGATCCGCAGCCTGTTGGTCCCGGTGTAGTTAAGCCACGCACACATGCTCCCCGGCGGAAAAAGTTCTGAATGTTGCCACGTGAACGTGCCGCACCAGTTCTGCGGTCGCCAAGATCGAGTGAGGACAAACGATTCTGCCGCGCTGCCAACGTTGAATATCCTTCGATGTAAAAGCGCGAGCGAGGCTGGTAACGCAAACTCACGAAAGCGGTCGCAGGTGGGATGCCGCCCTCAACGCTTGGTGGTAAACCGTTGAGCAAACTGTGAGCGCGAAGGTAAGTGAAGTTGCTGGTTGCGCTGAGTTGATCAGTGAAGCGTGCCCGGCCATTGAATTCGACACCGTTAAAGCGAGCATCGTCGAAGTTCACTCGGACCAACACGGGGCTTGTCGGCGCCGCCGCCACAAACACGAGACCGGCCGCATTCTGCTGAACTATTTGATCGCTGCCGAGAAAAGTTCCGGTCGCGCCAGGCGGTAAAACGAGCGCCTGATCAAAATAGACGTCGCTAAGCTTTAGTGTGAAGCCGGTGAGCTCTGCACCAAAACGCTGGCTGGTGTAGCGGAAACTCAGATCGAAGCTGTCGCTGTATTCTGGTTCAAGCCGAGTAACGGGAATGCCGGTTGAAACAGCGTCGCCACCTGACGTAGTGCCAATGAAACCACCGCGCGCGGCGGCAGTTGCTGCATCAACCTCGAAGCCGGTTCCAACCAGGCCGATGATTCCGAGATCAGTCGTGTTGGGAGCACGAAATCCGCGCGTGTACTTGGCCGCTATATCAAACCCGCCAACCACATTGACTACACCTCCGATGCGTCCGGATAACGCACTAAAGCGCTGGCTATCATCCGGAAACACTGGCACTCCACCTGGTCCAAGCGGTGCATTGCTCGCGCGCGATTCGTAAGAAGCAACGCTGTAACGCAACGCTCCGTTTATCTGCAAACGATCGGGAATTGCGGTGAAGTTGTTCTGGGCAAAGAAACCATAAGAAAGATACCGGGCCCCGTGCGGTATTCGGGGACGTGAGCTTGTCGATGTTCCGGTGACCGGATCTAAAGTAAACGCAGGAGCATTGATTTTATCGCGATAAACATCGGCGCCGATCAGGAAAGTGTTTCGATCGGCGATCTGCTTGTCGAGATAGAAATTGAAACCCAAAACGTTGGTTCGTTCCCGCTGATGCGTAATCGCACCCACCGGGTTTCCCTGACCGCCCTGATTGACTCTCTCTTCGCGTTGACCGTTGTAAGAAAACGTAAACGAGCCATTGTCGAAGATCCAGAGGTTCTGCCGGAACAACCGCGTGTAAAAAGTGTCGGTCATCAGATTACGCAAGTCGGCGATATTGTTTCCATCGCCACCCAACAACTGGTCGTACCGTTTGCCGTTGTCTTGTTGATTGCGCGCGTAACTGAAAAGAAGTTGCGTGTTGGCGTCGAGATTGAAATTCGTTCGCAACAGACCCCCGTATTGCGTAAAGCCTGTATCGGGCAAGCGAGTACCAAACACGTCGGAAGGAAGACCAAGAAATCGCGTGACCGCGGCGTGGTAATCGAGACCATCGGCAGGCCTTAGCGTGCTGATGCGACGCGCGTTCATGTTGAGCAGCAGACCGTACTTGCTCGTGCCGTAACTTAACAGAGCATTGCCGCCGGCGCCGTTAGTTGGCGAGCTATAAAAGACACTGGCGTTGCCATGAAACTCGTCATCTGGTCCACCATATCTCGGCGCCTGAGAAATGAAGTTAACGACGCCGCCGTGGACGTCCGAACCGTATTGCGAACTGTTTGGACCACGCAGCACTTCGACCGTCTCCAGGCTCGAAGGCTCAATCAAACTGAAGAACGTGCCGACACCGCCACGCTGCGCGCTCGTCGTATAACGAACTCCGTCAACATAAACAGCTACATTTCGTCCAGTCAGTCCACGCACAAACACGGCGCTTAGCGACGGACTGGTGCGTTGCAAATTAACCCCCGGCTCTTCGTCCACAACTTGGGCGACGACTTCCGTAGCCCGCTCCAAAATTTTGCGTTCGTTGATGACGTTGACCTGGGTGTTGACTCTGCGTGTATCGGCAACGAGTCCCGCTTCGGCTGTGATCGTGACCTGTTCCGCGATAGGGATGAGCTCGAGAACCACGCTGACCGTTTGCGTGTCACCCTGCGTGATGTGAACGGCAGAGCGATGTCGCACAAAACCGCTGCGCTCGACGTTAAGTTGATAATCACCCGGCTCGATATTGTCGAGCGTAAAGCCTCCCTCTGCGCCTGAGACTGTCGCACGGAGCACGGCCTGATTGGTATGCAGCAGCGAAACATTAGCGCCACTCACCACCGCACCGTCGGGATCTTTTACTGTTCCCGTGATCTTCCCTCGAAATTGCTGGCCAACAGCGACGAGCGACAGCGCGCACGCGAGCAGACCGCACATTACGACTGTAACAACTTTTTGCATAGTGTAAGAGTGGGAGGCTAAATGTATTTAGGGCTGTAGGAATGTATCGTTGAGTGCGAACTACTACCAGCCGTCGTACTGTAACGAATTAATGACGAAATTAATCCGCGGCTAAATTTAACTCAGGACAACGACGACGTGTTCGACGAAGTGATGGACTGCGGCAAGCACTTGCGGGCGGCTCTCGATTGTTACTCCGACCACGACAGTGAGACTGAGTACAAACCAGGGTACGAAACGAACGAGCGAGGCATTACTGGCTAACAAACGCGGATCCGCGGCGGCGAGCTCAACCAAGCGCCGGACTCGCACTTTGACCCCGGGCGCATCTTCACCGCCAACGAGAAACGCCGAAACAGCGGCAGGCATCACCTGAAGCTGTCCTTTTGGAATCATTCTCGCGATCCGCACCAGGGCTGACGCGAGGTTCAAGGCAACGAGCGAACTCTGCTGCGCTGCATGTTCATCCGCGGCGGACTCCGAAGCCTCGCTCCAGGCACGATCCAACGAGCGGCCGCAAGGGATGAGCAACAGCGCTGCGCGGCTGACGCGCATCACGGAGCGCTTGAAATTGTCGCCCGCAGCGAGGTGGCCATACTCGTGAGCAATCGCAGCCGCGAGCTCTTCCTCGGTAAGCGATTCGAGCACATGATTCGCGATAAAGAGTCGCGGGCGAATCGCGCCTACCACGGCGATGATAGGAAATGAGTGTTGTAAAACAAAGGTAGGGACGCTGATTGCTTTCAGTTCAATTGGCGTTGAAGCTGCCAACCAATTTCGGAGTAATGAACGAGTGGCAAGCCATGAGCGTAGTCCGCGCAAGATGGCCAATCCCACACCGATAGCGGAAAGAGCGGCGAGCGCGCCGAGTTTGAAGCTGACGACTTCGTCCGTCGCGTGCGGCTCGTAAGCCAGGTACGACGGGATCATAAAAGCCACTATCGCGACGATTGCGATGACCGGCGGCCCGATGCGCATCACAAACAATATCTCTGCACGTGTGCGTGCGGAACATTTCCAGAGCAGCGGTTTGCAGAGACGTCCGACGCCTGCCGCTAACATCGTCGCCGTGGCGTTGATCGTAAGCAGTAAGGCCAGGACTAAAGTGATGCCGAGAAACGCGTACATTAGCTCTTCCGTCGCAACTCTCGTTTTTTCTCCTGGACCAGCCGATCGAGCTCGTCGAGCAGTTCGCGATCTCGTTCGCTGATGGTGTTGACTATGCAGGCGAGTACCGGTTCAACTCCGTCAGCGCCTTGTCCGAGTAATCCATCTACAACGTCTGCTTTGATTCCGCGATCGAGGTCGTCGCGGGAGACAGCAGCGGCATACACGAACGCCCGGCCATCCTTGCGTCGCTCGAGCAGTTTCTTTTTGAAGAGACGGTCGAGCGTGGTCATCAAGGTGGTGTACGCAATCCGTTCGTCGAAGGCACGATAGATATCGCGCACACTGACTTCACCGAGGCGCCACGTCTCTTCCAAAACCTGGCGTTCGAGCTTGCCGAGAGCGAAACAGGCAATTTCGCGCGGGCGGCGGAATCCGCGGAGAAGAAATTGAGAACTCTTCATTCCAGCGCATTGTCGTGCAGGCCTGCGAGCGTGTCAATCCTCAGAAGCATTTTCGCGCAAAGGCGCAAAGGGAGCGAAGGCGCTAAGCAGGAGCACTGTTCATGCCTCTTCTTCTTTGCGTCTTCGGCTTTGGTCTTTGCGCCTTTGCGGGAAACTTTCTTCGGGTTATTATTGTCGTTTTTCGACTACACCAGATTCGTGTCTGTATGCCTGAAGAAGCAATCCAAGTCAGAGGAGCCCGCGTTAATAACCTCAAAAACATCTCCTTCTCTATCCCGATAAACCAGATGACGGTGGTCACAGGCGTCAGCGGCTCGGGCAAGTCGTCCCTCGCCTTCGACACAATCTACGCCGAAGGCCAGCGGCGCTACGTCGAGTCGCTCTCTGCTTACGCGCGACAGTTTCTCGAGCGGATGGATAAGCCAGACGTTGACGAGATTCAGGGCATCGCCCCGGCGATCGCGATCCGTCAAAAGAACTCAACGCGCAATCCACGTTCGACGGTCGGCACACAGACCGAGATCTACGATTACCTGCGTCTTCTCTTTGCGCGCGTCGGACAAACCTTTTGCCGCGCTTGCGGACGACTAGTCACACGCGATTCGCCGGAATCGATTGCCGATGAAGTGCTCGGCACCCTGGCGGAAGGGACGAGGTTTTACGTGCTCTTCCCTGCTTCAGCAGGTTTGACCGAACCCGATCGTGAGACAGCAAAGAAGCGAAAGGTTTCGCGTCAATGGGTGACGGCGCACCTCATGAGCCTGATGCAAAGAGGATTCACGCGGCTATTGGTTGAGGGAGGAGCAACTATAGAGTTGCAATCACCTGACGATTACCCGCGCGACGATTTCAAAGATGTATTCGTGTTGGTCGATCGTCTGACTGCGCGTCCGGAAGTTCATCAACGTCTCGTCGATTCACTCGAGATCTGTTTTCAGGAAGGACACGGAACAGCACTCATCGAAACTGCCGAAGCCGAACCCAAACGGATGTGGTTTTCCGAACGATTCGAATGCAAGTACGACCACACCGTTTACGCGACGCCGGAACCAAGACTGTTCAGTTTCAATAATCCATACGGCGCCTGCCCAACGTGCCAGGGATTTGGGAACACGATCGGGCTCGATCTCGATCTCGTCATTCCGAATCCGGGCCTGTCACTCAAAGACGGCGCGATCGAGCCTTGGACCAAGCCACAACACGAGTGGGCGATGGCAGAGCTGAAGCAGTTTTGCCGCTCGGAAAAGATCTCGATGACTGTTCCCTTCAATCAGCTTTCACGTGCGGAGCAGAACGCGATCGTTGAGGGTCGCGGCGACTGGGGCGGCGTGCGCGGGTTTTTTGATTGGATGGAAACGAAGAAGTACAAACTTCACGTTCGCGTCTTTCTCTCAAAATACCGTGGCTACACTTTGTGTCCTGACTGCGGCGGCGGTCGTCTGCGCCAGGAAGCGCGCGATGTTAAAGTCGGTGATCACACCTTGCCGCAAGTGTGCGCGCTCTCAATCAAAGATGCGGCTGACTTTTTTGAAACGCTACAACTCTCGACCGAACAAGCTGCGATTGCCGAAAGAATACTGTTCGAAGTGCGGCGCCGGTTGCGATTTCTCGTGGAAGTCGGGCTCGATTACCTGACTCTGGATCGATTGGCATCGACGCTCTCCGGCGGCGAAGCACAACGGATCCAGCTCGCAACCAATCTCGGATCGTCGCTGGTCGGCGCACTTTACGTGCTCGACGAACCGTCTATCGGTCTGCACCCGCGCGATAACGATCGGCTCATCCGTCTGCTCAAAAACCTGCGTGATATCGGCAACACGGTGTTGGTGGTCGAACACGACGCGGAGATGATGCGCTCAGCGGATCACATCCTTGACATCGGTCCAGCGGCGGGCGAACTCGGCGGGCGAG
Source organism: uncultured Acidobacteriota bacterium (assembly GCA_963826255.1). Lineage (GTDB taxonomy): Bacteria > Acidobacteriota > Blastocatellia > Pyrinomonadales > Pyrinomonadaceae > PSRF01. The sequence continues at coordinate 1,523,252 of CAWGWK010000001.1, read as the reverse complement.
TCATGTACGAAGGTGACTTCAAAGGCCTGCTTGCAGACGAAACTTCGCTGACCGCGCGCTACTTGCGAGGCGACGCCGAGATCAGAGAACCAAAGCAACGCCGCGCGATGCAGAAGCGGCGGCTCACAATTCAGGGCGCCGCTGAACACAATCTCAAGTCGATCGATGTTGAGATACCGCTCGACATGCTTGTTTGCGTCACAGGCGTGAGTGGTTCCGGCAAGTCGACTCTGATTCACGATTGCATCTATGCCGGATTGAAGAAGCAACGCGGCGAGTGGCAAGGGCATGTTGGGGCATTTCAGAAACTCGAGGGCGGCCAGCTTATCGACGACGTAATCCTCGTGGACCAATCGCCCATTGGAAGAACACCTCGTTCGAATCCTGTGACTTACATCAAGGTTTACGATGCGATCCGCGAAGTCTTTTCCTCGACGCGTGAAGCACAAGCTCGCGGATTTGATCCGTCACACTTCTCTTTTAATCTTCCCGGGGGACGTTGTGAGGTCTGCCAGGGTGACGGCACAGTCACGGTCGAGATGCAGTTTCTGGCGGACGTCGAACTCGTTTGCGAGGAGTGCAAAGGAACACGCTTCAAACAACAGATTCTCGACATTCGTTATCGCGGTAAGAACGTTCACGAAGTGCTCAGCATGACTGTGCGTGAGGCGATCACGTTCTTTCGCGAGGTGCCGAAAGTTACGAACCGGCTGCGCGTGCTGGACGATGTTGGACTGGGCTATCTTCGGCTGGGCCAATCGGCGACCACGTTGTCCGGCGGAGAAGCGCAACGCATCAAACTCGCGGCGCATTTGCTCAAACGGACCGGCGCCAAAACGCTTTACATCTTCGACGAGCCAACTACCGGTCTACACTTCGACGACATCAACAAGCTGCTCGCAGCTTTCCGTGCTTTGATCGATGCCGGCGGCTCGTTGCTCGTGATCGAACACAATCTCGACGTGATCAAGACCGCCGATCAAGTGATCGACCTCGGAGCCGAGGGTGGCGACGCCGGCGGTTACGTAGTCGGTGTCGGAACGCCGGAAGAGATAATGAATATTCCGGAGTCGTATACAGGTCGATTTCTCCGCGACTACCTTGCGAAAACAAACGGCCACATCAAATAAGATCCCGCTCCGGCGGCGCATCTTCTTTATCGGACTAATCTACGTCGTTTTCCTTCTGCTGTTACTTTCAATCGAGATCGTAACGCGTTTGGCGTTGCCTCGTGTCGAGAGTCTCGATCTGTTCGTCGCTACTGCTCAGCAGAAGATGCAGGTCGCAAATCAGCAGCAGTCGGCAATCTTCGAAGGTGATCCGTTACTGCTCTGGCGATTGAAACCAAATCTTGATCGTGCGATCTGGGATTTCACAGTGGTCTCGACAAACGCGCAAAGCTTTCGCGCCGGGTATCCTATCGGACGCAAACCCGCCGGCGCCTTTCGCATTGTTTGTCTCGGAGATTCAGTTACTTTTGGTTATCGCGTTCCGCCTGTCTGGCCTGAAAGACCAAACGATTACAACCCCGACTGGCTGCCTTTTCCGATGCTGCTCGAAAAGGAACTGCGGAAGGCGAATCCAAACCGGCAGATTGAAGTGTTTCCGATGGCTGTTCCGGGTTACACGAGTCATCAGGGACTGGCGTGGTTACGGCGCGACATTGATTACCTTGAACCTGACATGGTGATTGCGAGTTTTGGTTGGAACGATGCGAGCGCCAGCGATGCGGCGGATCGCGACGCGATTGACACGCGCTGGTTTCCGGTGGCGATTAGATGGCTGGTCGATCACAGTCAGGCGTTTGCGCACGCGACGCGTTGGTTGCGCTCGCGCAATGGACCAACAGCGGCTCGTGTTACGCCAGTGCCGCGTGTCGCTCAGGCGGAGTACGTTAACAACTTCAACGCGATCGTCAACGTGGCTCGCGATCATGGCGCATCAGTTATAGTGATCGGTGCGCCGTATCGCGATAGCACCACGAATCCGCCTGAAGCCCAGTTGATGACGCAGTACCGCGCTGCTCTGAAGTCTGCGATGCAGCAGAGCCAGACGCCTTATCTCGAAATTCTTGAGCTAACCGAGGCAGCGGGGACTGTAAATCAAGGCTTCTTTGGTGAACTGATCCATCCAAACCACATGGGTAACCGTTTGATGACGTTTGAACTTCTCAAGCTGACGGGCCAACGCCGCCTGCTGGGCGATTTGAACGTTCCTGAGTTTGTGCCATAGTGTCCATCGGAGGAGTTGAAGATGAGTCTCAGTAAACAGATCGTTGCGGACCTCACGACATCGATGAAGGCTCAGGACGCGAGTCGCACGTCCACACTGCGCATGGTTAAAGCCGCCATGATGAACCGGCAGATCGAAAAAGGTTCCGATCTGGACGACGACGACGTGCAAAAGCTGCTGCGTTCACTTGTGAAGCAACGACGCGATTCGATCGAGCAGTATGAAAAGGCCGGTCGCCAGGAACTCGTTGACAAAGAGAAAGCAGAGATCGATGTTATCGAAGCCTATCTGCCTCAGGCCGCCTCACCGGAAGAGATCGAACAAGCAGTAACGGCTGCGATTACCGAAACAGGCGCCAACTCGATGAAAGACATGGGCAAAGTGATGAAAGCCGCCCAGGCCGCACTGGCCGGAAAAAACGCCGACGGCCGCGTCGTAAGCGAGGTCGTAAAGGCGAAGCTGAGTGGAACGTGAAGAGCGCTTCTCGTTACGGCGGCGGTCCCGGCGCCTGATGGAAGGCTGCGTTGATTAGATTCGTCAACAACACCTTGAATTGCCCGGTCACGACCGTGGTCAACCCGACACCGACACTAGTAACGAGCACGGATAAAACTGCTGTAAAGCTGGGCATGTCCCCGAAACGTGCAAATGTCTTCCACCGGAATTGATCGCGCAACGCCTTTCGAAAAGTTCTATAGTCAAACGCTCCCATTCCCAGCAACGTAAAAAAGAGAAAAGTCTGACCGGCGCGAAAAAACACTCCTACCAGATCAGTCTTGCTTGAAATATGTGTCACCCAGGTAGGGAGAAGACAAATAATCACTGCGCAGGCGGTGCGCAGACCTTTTTCCAATCCTGAATCTCCGCGTATGTACCGGAAGTAATATCCAAAGAAGAAAGCGGCAATCAGCCAATCAGCCACGAAAGTCACTACTTGACTCAAAGCAAATAAAAAACCAAATGTTGACGCAGAAATGGTTGTGCTGCGGAGAAGAAACAATAATAAATAAACAACCAGAAAGGGGGCGATCAACCGCGCTCCCCATTTCGCGCACCACTTCCCATTCATCCAATCATCGGTACTCGGTCCAATACTGAGCACTGTGTTCTTCGCGCGCAGCCCATTTCCATGCGTGCTGGCCGATTCTTTGTCTTGCGCATAGTTGTCGATTTCGAGCTTACGGTCTTCAAAATCTTTCAGCGTTATATCGCCGGAAGTCACTTTATCTTTTAGTTTCTGGACATCCGCCTGGAACTGCTGGGCCGTTTCGTAGGCCAACACTTTTTCAATTAAACTCCTACGCTCGGTCACAACCTCATTATTGACCAAGTCCAAATCGGCGCGCTTGCTGACGTCGTGGATCAGGAAATTCTTAAAAATCCAAATAGACAAGATGAAAGGAATCGGAATCATGAACAGGTTTGGCGTACTGCCCACCAAATACGCCGAGAAGAGTATTAGTCCAACGCACAAAACGAGCAGCCGGCTTGGAGCGCGACCGGATGCGTCAACCCTCTTCAAGATGATTAGCAGGCCCATCACAACTGCGTAGGGCAGTGCATCCTGTAGTAATGAAAAGGACTGAGAAATGACGGATTGCGCGTTGAAATCATCGGATGGAACAACGAGCGGAATAATGAAAAGGAGCGAGACAACTATAGCCAGAAGTATTAAACGGCGTCGGTACTTCGGAATCGGCAGACCATGCTTAAGTACGTTGGCGATGCGGAAGAAAAACAAGCTGAGAGTTCCGCCAATAATCACGAAGCTAGCGGTGCGCGCTATGAAATGATTAATGTCGAGCAAGCTGGTTGCCGCTAGCAGTAGAGAAACGAGTGCAGCGTTCCGAATGCCTCTACTGACTCTTGCGACCCATAAACCCCACGTGCGGCCTGAAACCAGCCGTGCTAACAGTTGACATAACACCGCTAACAAAAGTACGGCAAGACTCGCCAGGGCTAGAAGAGCCGGGTGACTCGTCGAGTTGATCTCGCTTAAGCGGGACTCCAGGAGCTCCTTTAATTGTCCTAGATCCCAGCTGAGGTATGCTAGCCCCCACACAACATAAAAGACGGTAGTGATAAGGCTCAAGGTGATTAAAGTCTTCGATAATCTAGAAAGATCGTTTCGTAGGCCCTCATCGATTTTGCTTTTGACTGGCGACTCTCCGACTAACCAAAGCACCCAAAGCATCGGCACCAAACTGTATAACCCGTATAGTAGTTGCGGTATCATGCTACCCGGATATTTCCAAAAATTGTAGGGATCACCTGCGCCAGACGAAGCAGATTCCGCGGGGAGGCAAACGGCCGATAGGACAGTTGCATTTTTATTTGCCGGCCTTCGCGGCCCACAAAATCGCGATCATCGGTTGAGCGTGGCTTGCTGCCAGCCCAAGTCATCGTGTTCTTTTCATAAAGCGTCGGCGGTGGGCTGATCGACTCAATCATATAGTCATTCAGTCGTATCGAAAGGCTGTCGTCAGAACTGGAAAACGGGAAATCACTTTTACCCTCGATTGTTAGTTCTCCATGCAGCAGCGGTAAGAAGTCTCTGATTGTGCGATATGGCGCGGTAGTTGCCGTGATGGTGGCGTCACGGTCCTTTAACACTATCTGAGGGACAATGTCATCGAACTCTCCGCTGTAATGTGTGCCGTTGATTTGCAAGCCGAAGATTTCCTCAAGAAACCCGTCCAACTTGGTATGGTTTGCCAACAGAGATCTGACGGCTGGATCGTCTCTGGGCAAGGTGGTTTCCAGGGTGATGGTCATTTGCTTGTGGGCCAGCACGATGTTCGCTTTACGAATTATGCGCCTGGCAGTTTTCGACTCGACCGGAGCAGAAGGTTGATACCAATCCGGGTCGTACACAAACTTAACATCAGCTGATGCATCGCTTGATTTACCTAGCGAATTCTGAGCTATGGCTGTAACTTTGTAAGGACCTGGTTTTGAGAGCCACACCTTCACTTGAAAAGCGCCGTCTTTGTCTGTCGTGTTTTCATCGATGAAAGCCTCCGCTTCAGCATTTTCAGGCAGCGGTTTGGGCGGTTGTGACTTTGTTGGAACCGTGGGGTTTGCTGATCCTGATGCACTATTCGCAACGTCAGAAAGATCCGGCGCTACAGTTATTCTCACTTTGCCGTTCGGATAAGTGGTTCCAGTAACTGTTACCATTGGTAAATTCGTCGTCGCCGGCAAGGGATTAATCACGGGAGGCGGAGGATTCTTCGGCTCCCATGTAATAATGGCCACTCTTCCTGCTCGTACAGAGTCGCTGTCATTCGGTCGAGCTGAGAATTCAATTATGTTCTTGCCCGGTTCCAGTTCCACGTTGAAAGAAAAATTGTAGCTGGAGGAAAGGGTGCCGAGAAATGAGGAATCGCGGGTCACCTCGATTCGCGCTGGTTGCGATACGTGTCCGCTCAAGGTGACTGTGGGTGCAGTTACGTTATTCGGATATTCGGATAATTCAATTGTTAAAGACGGCTCGACGCGACGTTGATAACGGTAAAGGAACAAGCCGAGTAAGATCAAAACTACAACTATGATCGCAGGAATCGAAAGTAGCCAACGAGTTTTACTCATGGTGATTTTCCGAATCGGATGATTAAGGAAGCGATTGATCAGACTCACTACGGGCTGTGAGAAGCCATGATCGTTAAAACCCCGTAATGTGATCCGGCGGCGGAGAATATAAAGCAGTCTTTCAGGAAAAGAAAGATACCCCTGCGAGTTATATGCGCCAGCGCGCACGCACCTCCGTCGGAGGCCTCCCAGGGCGGTTGCCTGAATAAAGGTGTTTCCGTATAATTCACAGCTTGCTCGAAGGCCAGGGTCTCGTCCGGTGGGTTTCGCGCCCACTTTTTCTTTTGGACGAGGACCTTCGGAGGTGGCAATGGCAAACGAATCGATTGAAGGACGGGTTCAGGAGTTAGCTGAACGAGTCGCAATCGACCATGGCCTCGAGCTGGTGCACGCCGAGGTTGCCGGCCCCGAGAACAAGCCGATTGTTCGTATCTTCATTGATAAGCCGCAAGGTGTGACCATCGAGGATTGCTCCGAAGTGAGTCATCACCTCGGGACGCTTCTGGATGTGGAAGACTTTATTCATGCTTCCTACACTCTCGAAGTTTCGTCCCCGGGACTCGAGAGAGGCCTGTACAAGCGCGCCGATTTTGAGCGGTTCGCGGGTAGCCAGGCCAAAATGAAGACTCGCCAGCCGATTGGCGGACAGCGCAATTTCCGCGGTCGTTTGCTGGGAGTGGATGGCGACGACGTTCTTTTTGAAGACCGAACGAATGGGCAGGTGCGTGTTCCTCTGGATGTAATTACCAAAGCAAACCTGGAGGTGGACGTAAGCCAGGATCTACACCGTGCCGGGGGCCGTTAGACGAGCGACTGAGACAGAGAGACTTTCATGAGTTCATCGATTGCACAAAATATCGAGGCGCTTTGCCAGGAGCAGGGTATCGAGCGCGACCTGGTGATCGAAGCTATGAAAGAGGCCGTGAGAGCGGCCGCCAAAAAGCAGTTTCGATCCGGTGAAGACATCCAGGTTGACTGGAACGCTGAAACCGGCATCGAGCTCTCCGCTTCGAAAGTTGTCGTTGACGAAGTGGAGAACCCCGCCACCGAACTCTCTATCGTAGAAGCACGCGAACTCGCCGGTGACGAAGTGGAACTGGGCGACGCGCTGTTGCTGCCGTTGCCGATGGAAGAGTTGGGCCGCATTGCTGCGCAAACAGCAAAGCAGATCCTGTTTCAAAAAGTTCGTGACGCTGTTCGCAGTAACGTCTACGAGCAGTACATCGACAAGATCGGCGACCTCGTCAATGGTTACGTGAAAAGGTTTGAGCGCGGCAACATCATCGTCAACCTTGGTAATCTCGAAGCGATTCTGCCGCGTTCACAGCAGTCGCGCGGCGAGCAGTGGAACCAGGGCGAGAGAATTCGCGTCGTCATAAATAACGTGTCCAAGGAATCCAAAGGACCACAAGTCGAAGTCTCGCGCACATCGCCCGAACTGCTTTTGCGGTTGTTTGAAATGGAGGTGCCGGAAATCTACGACGGCACAGTGGTAATCAAGTCGGCTGTGCGCGAACCGGGTGAACGCGCCAAGATCGCAGTCATGTCGAATGAGCGCGATGTGGATCCCGTCGGCGCCTGCGTGGGTATGAAAGGTTCACGCGTGCAGGCGATCATCCGCGAGTTGCGCGGCGAGAAGATCGATATCATTGAATGGTCAGACGAGCCTTCCGTCTTTGCTGCGAATGCACTTTCACCCGCGAAAGTTAATCAGGTCAGAATCACGGATATCGAGAACCGGCAGATGGAGGTCATCGTCAACGAAGACCAACTTTCGCTGGCCATCGGCAAGCGCGGCCAGAACGTTCGGCTCGCCACCAAGCTCGTTGGCTGGAACATCGATATTCGCAGCGAGGAAGAGATCAAGCGCGAAGTCACCGAACAGATGGGCGCGCTCATTGCCTCGGGCGAATCGGTACCGCTTTCCGCGATCGAAGGTGTCACACCGCAACAGGCTGATGCCCTCGCCGAACACGGTATCAACGATATCGACGCGCTGGCTCAGACTACGGTTGACGATCTCGTCGAGTTCCTCGATCTGAGTTTGGACGAAGCCGAAGTAATCTTGAACGCGGCCCAGGCCGTCGTCGCATTGCGCGATCGCAATTTGGGTGAAGGTGAAGAAGTGCCGGAAGAACCACACGCGGTTTCGGCAGAGTTCGACGAGTCAATGGAAGAAGAAGTCCAACCGTCACCCGAATCGACTGCTGCCGGCTACGACGAAGCCGTCGAGAATGGCGTTCCCTTCCAGGCAGAAGCTGATATCAGAGCGTGGGAATCGGCTGATCCGGTTTCACTGACTGAAGCCGAGCCCATTCCGGCCGACGAGATTGCTTTACAGGAACCCGGTCGCGATTTGCGGCCTGACACCATCACGCCATCTCCTGACATAACGTCCTCGGGCGTCGAAGCCTTCGAATCCATCGAGGAAGTTGCGGAAGAAATGCTGGCGGAAGATGAAGAGATTGCTTTTGAGGCCACCACCGAAGAAGCAGAAACATCGGCTCCCGCAGTTTCGGAAGATGCTGCATCAGGCGGGAGTGCGGACGATGAGAACCAGTGATGCAGCCACGTAGTAACAACACAAATTCGGTCTATTCGGGCCGTTTGTGTTGCCCGCTTAGCCCCAGCTGTCACGCGCCGAACTTCTGATCGACGCTTTGTGTGCTTGGGCATGCGGTGCCCAATCACTTTAGGTTGACAGGACGCACGAACAAGCGTCGAGAAGGAGTGCATGACAGTTTCCTCTAAAGTTCGTATTTACGATCTCGCCAAAGAATTGAAGCTAGATACCAAGCGACTCATTGAAGAGGTGCGTCGTGAAGGTGTCGATGTGAGCGTTCCCTCCAACTCCGTATCCAAAGAGTTGGCCGAGAAGATTCGGAACAAGTACTTTCCGAAGAAGGAAACCGCCGCCAAGCGCACAGTCAGAGTCGTTAAGCGCGCGGCGATGCCCACTCCGGAAGCACCGGTTATCGAAGCTGAACCGGAAATTGTTGAGGAACAATCCGAACCAATCACCCCCGCTCCGGCGCAACTCGCCGAGCCGCCCCCGGCTGTAGTTGAGTCTCCCAAGCAACAACCGGTTACAAGGTTAGTGAAGAGGTTGGCTCCGGCGGCACGTGCAGAAGCTCCCGTGCTTGAGGAAGTCGTTCCAGTTTCACCGCCGGCTGCGCCTGAGATTGAGGCGGAAGCGGTCGTGGTGGAACCGGAAGTGATTCCGGAGCCGGTCGCCGCGGTGCCGGAGATCGTGATCCCGACAAATGGCGCCGAACAAAGGACGGTGCCTACTACTCCTCCTCCTTCGCGACAAGTCAGGGTTTTGCGTCCGACCGCAGCCGCGCTCAATGCAGGTATCAGACCTGGAGAACGTGCTCCGGTTCCGACCCCGCCACCTACAATCACGCCGAAGGAACGCGTTGACCGCAATTCGAGAGTCAGGGAACGTCCTTCCCTGCCCCGAGCCGAACGTCTCGGCACGCCGGGTGAGACTGCGACTCCTCAGACCACCTACATTCCACCGCCCGATGCCGGTCGTCGTCGTTCAAGACGCAGCAGTCCGCGCGGCGGCAGAAAGATCGAAGGCAAGGCGGGAAGATTCGACAAGGGCGATTTCATTCCACCGCCGAGGGCGTTGTCACTGGAAGACCGGATCGCGGGTTGACTCGAGATGCCGAATTCAGGCGCACTGAAAGAAGTCCGTTTGATCGAAGGTTCTACCGTCAAGGAGTTTGCAGAGAAACTCGGAATCAAGCCGAAAGACGTGGTGACGTTGCTGTTGCAGCGCGGTGTCTTCGCAACCATCAATCAACCATTGATGGACGACGTTGCAGCCGACCTCGGCAAGCGATTCGGTTATGACGTTTCGTTCGTGCCGTTTGAAGAGATGGTAGCGGAGGAAGAGTTTGAAGAACTCATCGCTGCCGACGCTGATGACGTCGAACTGCCGCGAGCGCCGGTGGTCACAGTAATGGGCCACGTCGATCACGGTAAGACGTCGTTGCTCGACGCGATTCGTACTACTGACGTTGCCGGCGGCGAAGCAGGTGGCATTACACAGCACATCGGCGCGTACAGCGTGCAGGTGCCGAGCCCTGACAATCCTGAGGAAACCCGGCGCGTTGTGTTTCTCGACACGCCTGGTCACGAAGCGTTCACCATGATGCGCGCGCGCGGAGCAAAAGCGACCGACATCGTCGTGCTCGTCGTCGCTGCTGACGACGGCGTTATGCCGCAAACAATCGAAGCGATCGAACACTCGCGCGCTGCGGGCGTTCCGATCATCGTCGCCATCAACAAGGTCGATAAAGCCGATGCGAACCCCGACCGCGTCAGGCAGGAACTGGCCCAACAGGGCCTATCGCCACTCGATTGGGGCGGCGAAACCGAAATGGTCCAAGTCTCGGCGAAGAAGCGACAGAACATCGACACCTTGCTCGAAACCGTTCTGTTGACATCAGACATTCTGAACCTGCGTGCGAGCCCAACGCGTCTGGCATCCGGAGTTGTGCTGGAAGCCAAACTCGATCGCGGCCGTGGCGCCGTGGCGACCGTGCTGGTCCAACAAGGAACATTGAGAATTCACGAACCATTCATCGTGGGACAGATCTCAGGCAAAGTCAGAGCGATGTTCAACGATCGCGGCGAGCCGATCACCGAAGCAGGACCAGCAACACCTGTTGAAGTGCTTGGTTTGCAAGGCGTGCCGCAAGCTGGTGAGAGCTTCCAGGTGGTGTCGGACATTACCAAGGCACAATCCATTTCACAGCATCGCCAAATGCTGAGCCGGCAGGCGACCCTTTTGCAGACCACCAAGCGCGGTATCGAAGCGTTGGGTGAGAGCGAAGTCAAGGAACTGCTGGTCATCATCAAGGCCGACGTGCAGGGTTCAGTGGAAGTCTTGAAGTTGACCCTGCAAAAACTCTCGACGGATCGCGTGAAAGTCAAAGTGATCCGATCGGGCGTCGGCGCGATCACCGAGTCGGACGTTCTGCTTGGTTCCGCCACACAAGCAGGTTCGTCGTCTTCGGCAGTCGTCATCATCGGTTTCAACGTGCGTCCCGAAGCTCGTGCGGCTGATGTGGCGAAACAGGAGGCCGTGGATATTCGTCTCCACTCAATCATCTACAAGGTTGAGGAAGAGATCCGCGCAGCCATGATCGGCATGCTCGAGGCGATCGAGAAAGAGCGAATCCTCGGCAAGGCTGCGGTCCGAGAAGTGTTCCGCGTTCCGAAAGCGGGAACAGTGGCCGGCTGCATGGTCATCGATGGTTTGATACGTCGTAACGCGAAGGCGCGACTGATTCGCGATGGCGTGGTGTCGTGGGAAGGCGGCATCTCTTCGTTGCGCCGGTTCAAGGATGACGTATCGGAAGTTCGCGAAGGGTTTGAATGTGGCATCAGTCTGGAAAACTTCAATGACGTGAAAGTTGGAGACCAGATTGAGGCATACATTGTTGAGCGAGTAGCGGCAACGGAGCTGTAACCAGGGGGAGCTTTGTGCTTGGCGCTTTGTACCTGGTTCTTTGAACAAAGTACGAAGCACCAGGCACCAAGCACATTGAAATGCATCGTACGGAAAGAACTGCGGATACTCTCCGGGAAGAGATTGCTCAGATTGTCGGTTACGAACTGGAAGACCCACGACTGACGATGGTCACGGTAACTGAGGTTCGACTATCAGCTGACAAGCGAGCGGCGCGCGTTTACGTCACGGTGGCAGGTGACGAGAACGAGCACAAAGCAGCGCTCGCAGCTCTGAAGCACGCCGCACCCTACGTGAGAAAGCAACTCGGACTCTCGTTAAATCTTCCCCGCACGCCTGAGATTCACTTCGTGCGCGATCGCGTGGAAGAGGAAGGCGAACGCGTCGATCAACTGCTGAATGAGATCGAGCGAGAATGGGAAAGTCAACAAGGAAAGGAAGAGGTTAGCTAGCGGCAAGAGTTTTTAATAGGTCTTATATGACCTATGAGTCCTATAGGACCTATAAAAGCTCTTCCGAATTCGTTCCCCATCATGCTTAGTCAAGTAGTCGAGCTGATCGAGGCAAAACGTCGTTTCGCGATCACCTCGCACATTCGTCCCGATGGCGACAGTTTAGGATCGTCACTCGGTCTTTACTGGTTACTACGCGCACTCGATAAAGACGTCGAAGTGATCATGCGCGATCCAGTGCCACACGCGTACCAGCAACTGCCAGGCGCTGCCGACGTGCGCATTACTCCTTCAGTTGATCCTTCTTACCATGCAGTATTCGTGATCGAATGTTCTGACATCACGCGGCCGGGCCTGGCGGATCTCGAAAAGCAGTTTGTCGTCAACATCGATCACCATTCAACGACCGCTCTCTTCGGCAACATCAACTGGATCGACTCGACCGCTTCCGCAGTCGGTGAAATGATCTACAACCTCTGCAAAGCGACCGGCGTGCGTGTCACTAAAGAGATTGCGGAGTGTGTCTACACTGCGCTGATAACCGACACCGGATCGTTTCATTACTCGAACACAACTGAGCGCACGTTCAAAGTTGCTTCCGAGCTCGTACGAACCGGAGTCAAGCCTGCCAAAACGGCCGAGGCAGTTTTTGCGAGTTATCCCTGGAGCAGGATTCAATTAATGGGCGCGGTATTGTCCACTGCCAGGCGTGATGAAAGCGGACGCGTCGCGTGTATGCGGCAAACGCTCGAGATGCAGCGGCAGGCGCAGGCTTCGGACGAAGATGCGGATGGATTTGTTAACTATCCGTTGACGGTCGGTGAGGTTGAAGCAGTCGCGATGCTTAAAGAATGCGAGCCGGGAGTTTATCGCACGAGTCTCAGATCCAAAGGCGATGTAAACGTCGCCAAGGTCGCCGAGAAGTTCGGCGGCGGCGGCCATCGCAACGCGGCGGGCTGTACGCTTCGAGGAAGCTGGGAAGAGGCCGAGAGCATGATTGTCGGGCTCTTACTCGATGCAGTGAAGCGCGCGAACGGCGCGCAAGACATAACCGAGGATGCATTAAAAGACACTGAACCGGTAGTGTAGCCACAAATAGGCACAGCGCCACAAAAGATTATTTTGTGCTTCCCGTGCCTTTTTTGTGGCTTTTAAGATCTATGGCGCAACAAGAAAAAAAGTATAAGTGGCGGCGCGAAGATTACCAGGAGAAGACGCGCGGCCTGTTGATGGTCCACACAGGTAAAGGTAAAGGAAAGACCACGTGTGCTCTTGGTTTGATGATGCGTGCCGCCGGGCGTGGTTTGAAGTGCTGCATGATTCAGTTCATGAAGTCGCGGAATGATCGCTACGGCGAACACGTCTCAGCTGAACAGCTCGGTATTGAAGTCCACACGATGGGCGACGGCTTTACGTGGGACACAAAAAATCCGGAGCAGGACATCAAGACCGCTCGTGAGACGTGGACGCTCTGCGTTGAAAAGCTGCGCTCCGGTGATTACGACCTGCTGGTGTTCGATGAGCTCGTTTACGTGCTGAGTTACAGGATGCTGCCTGTCGATGAGGTGCTGGAGGAGTTTGGCGCGGTTCGTGCCGCGCAGCCGGCTTTGCACATCGTTGTCACCGGGCGTGACGCTCCGTCGGAATTGCTGGAAGCCGCAGATCTGGTCACGGAGATGATGGAGATAAAACATCCATTCACCTCAGGAATTCGCGCCCAGCAAGGGATTGAGTTTTAACCAGATTACGAATCTGTGCTACCCTTCCCGGCATCCCATGGCCTGGTTCAACAAGAAGAGTAAGCGAATAGAAGCCGTTCCACCCGAAGAACGCGTCGTGAAGACTGAAAACGTCTTCCTCAAATGCGAAGGGTGCGAGGCACATCTCTTCAAAGGCGAACTCGAAGATGGTCTGCAAGTCTGCAAACACTGTAACTATCACTTTCGTATCGGCGCACGCGAACGATTGGCGTTGCTCTTCGATGAAGGTAAGTTTGAGGAGCTCGACGCAGAGGTAATCTCGATCGATCCGCTTGGATTCGTCGACAGCAAACCCTACTCAGAGAGGTTAAAACAAGCGAAAGACTCCTCGGGTCTGCCTGAGGCGATCATCAATGCTCGCGGTACAGTTGGCGATCACCCGGTCGTCGCGGGTGCGATGGACATGAGCTTCATCGGTGGCTCGATGGGCTCGGCAGTCGGCGAGAAAGTCACGAGATTAATCGAACGTGCCATGAACGAACATAGCGCGCTCGTAATTTTTTCCGCCTCCGGAGGCGCGCGCATGCAGGAGGGAACGCTGTCGCTCATGCAGATGGCAAAGATCTCCGCCGCACTTGGAGCACTCGACGAAGCACGTTTACCGTTTATCTCTGTGCTGACTGATCCCACCACAGGCGGCGTTACTGCAAGCTTTGCGATGCTCGGAGACATTATCATCGCTGAGCCAAAGGCATTGATCGGATTTGCTGGTCCACGCGTAATCGAGCAAACGATTCGTCAGAAGCTGCCGAAGGATTTTCAGAAATCCGAATTCCTCCTCGATCACGGTATGATCGACGCGATTGTCGATCGTCGCGAGCTGCGCGCCTACGTCACCAAAGTATTGAACTTCATGATGAACCCCGAAATTCACGGCGAGTCGGACATCGAAAGAGCTCGTCGAGCCGCAAAGCTCAAAGACTAGCCACAAAGAAGCACAAAAGGCACAAACAAGGTAGACTTCATCGACAGTTTTTGTTTGTGACTTTTGTGCTTCTTTGTGGCTAGTATGCATTTTGAGGCTGCCGTCCAGTACCTTTTAAGTCTCGGTCACGAGACTCTGGCCATCAAACTCGGTCTTCGCAATACCGAACTCCTTCTTAACGCACTCGACAATCCCGAACGCGCATACCCTGCAGTTCAGATCGCAGGAACAAACGGTAAGGGTTCGACCGCGACGATGCTGGACTCGATCTGTCGTGCGGCAGGAATCAAGACTGGCCTGTACACCTCGCCTCATCTGGTTTCTATCACTGAACGTATCCGGATCTCCGGCGTCGACATAACACGCGATGACTTTGCGGCCTGCGCAACGGTCGTGCGTGAAGTCTCGGAACAATTGCTCCACGACAAACAGATCGAGGCACTGCCGACATTCTTTGAACAGTTAACTGCCATCGCGCTGCTTGCCTTCCGCAATGCCGGAATCGAGCTGGCAATTCTCGAGACGGGATTGGGTGGGCGTCTCGACTCCACCACCGCCGCGAACGCCGGCATCGTCGCCATTACACCGGTAGCGATGGACCACGAAGAATATCTGGGCCGCGCGCTGACGGATATCGCTGCGGAGAAAGCAGCAATTATTCGCCCGGGTGTCAGAGCAGTCATTGGGAAACAACAACCTGAAGCATTAGAAGTTTTGATGAGACGTTGTGAAGAGACTGGTGTGGTTCCGGTTTTTGAAAACGGCGCGCACGCGATAGAAGACACCACCCCCGACGGCCGATTTTGCGTAACGTTTGATGATCGTTATGAGAGAGTTTGGCTGGGGCTGCGTGGACGACACCAGATTGATAACGCCGCCGTCGCGATCCGTTTAGCCGAATTACTTCAAATTCCCAAATCCGCAATCGTCTCCAGAATCGAAAACGCGACGCACCCCGGCCGGCTGGAAATAATCGGACATCAGCCGCCGTTTCTTCTCGATGGGGCACATAATCCCGCCGGCTGCCACGCGTTGCGCGAGTATCTCGACGAATTTGCGCCACGTCCGCTGACGTTGGTTTTTGGAGCGATGCGTGATAAGCAACTCGATCAAATCGGGGAGATCCTATTTCCAACAGCGGACCTGCTTATTTTGACTGCGGTTGAAAACCCGAGAACCGCTTCGCTCGAGATGCTTCAACCAATAGCCAGTCGCTTCGCGAAAGGAGATGTTGTCGAAGCGCGTTCGAGTGCTGAGGCATTGCGGATTGCGACGGAGAGGACGCCTTCAAATGGTCTGATTTGCATTGCCGGATCGCTCTACCTTATAGGTGAGATGCGACCTTCGATCTTGAGTACGTGCCAGGAAAAACAACATGACTACGCCACATAAAGAACTGCCAAAGATAATTAACAGCCAAAAGGTTTTCAACGGCCGTGTCTTCAATGTCACCGTTGACACGGTGAGCGAAGGCGAGATGACCTATCAACGTGAGGTGGTCCATCATCACGGCAGTGCAGTGATCATACCCGTCTTCGACGATGGTACGGTGTCGCTTGTCAGCCAGTATCGCCATCCGGCTGTTCGTTATCTTTTGGAAGCTCCCGCAGGAACGCTGGCTGACGGCGAAAGACCTGAAGCCGGCGCCGCGCGTGAACTCCAGGAAGAGCTCGGGCTGGTGGCTGGGCGGCTCGAAAAATTATCGGAGTTTTTTGTTTCGCCCGGCTTCTGCGAAGAGAAGATGTGGGTATACCTTGCAACTGAACTCTCGGAAGGAAAGCAGTTCCTTGACGAGGACGAGATTCTGGATGTTGTGCGACTCCCAATCGCCGACGCACTCGAGATGATCACCAGCGGCGAGATCCAGGACGCGAAGACAATTATCGGTCTCATGCTGGCGGCGCCGCGAGTTGGTTCATCGATGTTGGAGATCGACTACCCGGCAGTTTGAAGTCGAAGTTGACCATCCCATGGCAACGACCTAAACTCCTCTGAGTGATTACTGAAGAACCTTCCCAACAGATAAAGCCGCTGCCCGAAGAGCCTGTGTACCCTCCAGCACCAGTTGTCGGACAGGAAGTTCAACCAAGTCCGAGTCCAACGAGTTTGGCCTGGTGGATGCCATGGTTCGAAGTCGGCAAAGCTCTGATGGTATGGGTCACAAGTGTGATCCTGCTGTTGTTTGTTCCTGTCCTGGTCGCGCTGCCTTATTTGATCTACAAAATCATCGCGGGCGGCGCTCCCTCTGCTGAGTCGCTTGCAACTGACAAGGTGTTGATCTTCCTGTCAGTCGCGGGAATTCTTCCGACGCATCTACTGACTCTCGTCGTGACGTGGATGTTCATTAGCGAAGGAGGCCGGCGTCCTTTCTGGAAGGCTATAGAGTTCGAGTGGCCAAAGAATGTCCGCCCGGTCATTGCGGGCGGGTTGAGCTTGTTGGTTGCGATCGTTCTACTGGCGCTGGCCTGGGTGGTGACGGGCTATTGGGGAGGCAGTAAGACGCAACTGGACTTACTTATCGAGAGTTCGATGCCGGCGCGCTTCGCGACTGCGTTCGTTGCACTCGTGACAGCGCCGCTCGTCGAAGAGGTGATCTACAGGGGCGTGCTCTATCCCGCGATTGAGAAGGCTGCGGGTGTGGCCGTGGCGGTCCTCGTCGTCTCGCTCTTGTTTGCCGGCGTTCACGTGTTTCAGTACATCAACAATATCGCGGTAATTACCGTTATCACCGCTCTGAGCTTCACCCTTACCGCGGCGCGCGCCTATACCGGTAAACTGCTTCCTTCGTTTGTCATTCATCTCGTCTTCAACGGAATTCAATCGCTTATCCTCGTACTTGCGCCTTTTGTCGATAAAGGGACGGGATGAGGTCTCATGTACGACGTGGTGGTAGTAGGAGGTGGGATTGGCGGTCTGGCCGTGGCGGCACTGTTGTCCGCGCGGGGCATGAACACCTGTCTGCTTGAAAGACAGTCGCAGGTCGGCGGGTGCATTGCTCGAGTAGAGTTCTCAGGGTATGACTTCGAACCGGGTATGGGACTCTATACATCGTTCGGCCCCGGCGGGATTTACAAAAAACTCTTTTCCGAATTACCAGTCGATCCTCCTGAAGTCTCGCTGCTTACTTCACCTCACGTTATGCGTTTGGCTGATGGTACTGACATCAGGTTAGATACAAGCGACCTTTATTCCATCTCGGGCGGTCCGGCGAGTTTGGCCGAGCGTCTCGTGGAGTCGATCAAAACGAGCGGAGGCGCCATGCGTTTGAATAGTCCGGTGCTGCGTCTGTCATACGATGAATCAGGCGCTGCGACTGGGGTTGATTTGTTGAGTGGCGAGCGAGTTTTTGCGCGGAAAGCAATCGTCAGCAACCTGACGATCTGGGACACGTACGGCAAACTAATTGGTCTGAACCGGACGCCTTCAGAAATCCGCAAGCAGTTGAACACGCTTCACGGATCGGGAGTTTTTATTATCTACGCGACCATCGAGGAATCGGCAGTTGCCCGCTTGCCGTCAAAGCGAATGCTGGTAAAGGACCATGCCGGCGAGTTCACCTTGGCGATTTCAGGGAACCGCGCCGTGACCTTCACTACACGCACCGAAGTAGAACCATGGTTCTCGTATCAAACAAGCGAAGAAGACTACGAAGAGTGGGACCAAACGGCACTCGAGCAGTTCTGGAACAGAGTGCACGCCGCGCTCCCTGAACTCGGCAGCGACATCGAGATCATCGAAACCGCCAACCCACGCACCTACTACGACCTCACCCGCCGCAAACTCGGTATGGTTCTAGGCATTGAAGAGAACGCCGAACTGCCCTCTCACCGTACTTCCCTCCGAAACGTCTTCATGGTTGGCGACACAATTAGCGAGACGGCGGCACTGGACGCCGTTGTGCAGTCAGCATTCTCGCTCGCAAAAACGATCTTTTGAACAGGGTTGCCAGATTTGCAGGATGGAAAGATCTCGACAGCGGGCGATTGTCTGGTGTATATAGGCAACAGACAATATGTTCGTAACTGTCGATGAACGAGACGCGCGGCCGCTCTACCAGCAGTTGGTGGATGAGATTAAGACCCTGATTGCACGTGGAGAGCTTCGGGAAGGGACGCTGTTGCCGCCGGTAAGGCAAGTGGCGTCGGATTTGGGTGTGAATCTTAATACTGTGGCATTTGCTTACCGGCGGCTTCAAAAAGAGGGCTTGATTCGAGTGAGGCATGGGTCAGGTGCAGTCGTCATCTCCCAAACACTCAGGGAAAAGCCCGACGACCGTCTGCGCGCACAGCTACGCACGGCGTTGACACAGTTGATTCTCGCCGGGCTAAAGCCACCTGAGATAAGAACCCTGATTAACGAAGAGTTAGACGAACTGCTAAAACCGTCTTAGTTTGGCCGCGACGGCAGCTCGATATTTTTCCGTGGCATCCGGTGTCCCGTGTCGGGATTGATCATCCTCGGCTCTCTTGGCGCTGAGATGCTTGGCGCCGGCGCAGCCGGACGTGGAGCAGCAGTCCCGCCCGAAGGGTACGAATGGCCAGTGCTACCGGTGGAACCAGCTGGTCGCGGGTAGCTGTGAGACGAGCCCGAGGGTCTTGGATAGTAAGCAGAGGGATGGTACGCCGACGTGGTGTACGACTTACCGTAGGGCGAACCCCAACCATAAAAGAACGGAAGAAACGTGTAACAACCGGCTCGTGAGTTGAAAAACCACAGACCCAGCCGGTTCGAGAACGGATCCGTATCTCTAAACGAAGCAAATGCGGAGGTCATCATTCCGTTGCTGATGCGCCGGTTCGCTTTAGCCAGCGTCTCGGCCCTCGCCTTGCTCCAAACCTCGACGTCTTCCTGTTCCCTGGCCTTCTTCTCTTCCTTGGTCATTTTGGCAACTGAGGTATTGCTCGCACTGAAAACGACCTTGTTGCCGCCTTTGACCTTCGTGTGCGAGTCGCTGAGAATTACGCGGCCTTTTCGGACTATCAACTCGGTCGCATCACCGGGCACCACATTCAGCCGGTAAAGTCCTTGCCGCACGATGGCGAGCTTCGTGTGCGGCGTGCTGATGTTGATGTTCAATTCGAGGCCGTCCGCGCCCGTTGCTTCAACGATGGCCGTGCCCCGCAGCAGACGAACCTCCAGATTCGCTAGCGTGTTGTTTGACAACTCCACCTCGGAGTCACCACCCACGCGCAGATATGAGCCCGGATTCAGAAGAATTTCTACGCGCCCGTCGTACGAGGTCCGCACCCTGTCGCCCGCATTCAGATCGTCAGTGATGCTCAACTGTTGCCAGTCAGACTCACCTCTGGAGTGAACACTGGCGTCGCCGGTGATGGCGTTAATCCCGCCTGCCTTAGCCGAAATCACGAACTTTTCGCGGTTCTGCCCGAGGATGAACGTCGAGCAGCAGAGAATGAATGCAATTGAAAGTATCGGGAGGCTGGAAATTTTTTTCATCGAAATACCCTCGATTCGCGGCTATCCAGTGCGGGTGGAGATAATCTCCGGAGCATTATAGTCTGCTCAGGAACATTTACAAGCTTTTCGGAGCAACAGTTCGGGTTCAACCTTTATGCTGCGTTTCAGCAGACAAGCTAAAGCTTGAACTCCAACCTACTGGCTGGGACTTGTCTCGAGGAGCTTCGCGTAATAACCTCGTTTGGTGCGTGCAAACAGATCGGAGCGCTTTATCAATAGCACTTCGACATTGCGCCACTTGCCGTCAAGAGACTTATTCGTTGGCCGGTAGCCAATGCTGTAGACGGTACTCAGATCGCGCACGACCTGTGCATAGACTTCATCCAGATCACTCAAACGCGAGGCTCGATACAGCGGCGTCCCGCATACACCGGCGATTTGACTGAGTTGTTGACGAGCCTGTGCGTATGCCGCACGCGGGACGTGATAGCGTTTGACGTTCTCCTCTTCGGTGTCGAGATAGATCGGAAACACAATGCTCTCAGAGGTTCGAATCCTCGCCAGCAGTCCTTCAAACGAAAGTCTTGATCCGGGTCCGGGAACATCCGGAAGCGCATTGTCGATACCGTCGGTCATCACGACAATTGCACTCCGTCGCAAGCCTGATCCCTGCGGGATTAAATCCTTGAGAACGTAATCCATCGAATCCCAAAAGTTTGTGCCACCGATGGCTTCGTCCATCTCATCGATAGTCTTCTTCAACTTGCGGCGATCCAGGGTGAATGAAGAATAGAGTGCAGGCTGATCCGTGAAGGTCACTAAAGCGATACGATCGACATCCCGAGCGGCATCGACGAAGCGCTTCGCCGAGTTTCGAATCATCTTCAGGTTCTTGGAATTCGAACCCGAAAGGTCGAGCAGCAACACAAGATCAAACGGTGCGTCTGCGGCTGCGAAAAATGAGATCTCCTGCGGTACCCCATCCTCGAGTACAAGGAAATCCCTCGGTTCGAGCAACGGAGGCGGCTCGTTAGGAGAGAATCCGAGCACGCTTACTTTCAGATCTACCAAATCCGAATCGATGCGAATTGTTTCGATAGGATCCTGGCTTACGGCAATACTGTTCTCAGGCAAAGGTGCAAAGACGCAAAGGAAAACTAAAGAAAGGATCTTTGCGGCTTTGCGCCTTTGCGCGAGAACTGTCCTGGTTCTAGTTCGCATAATACCCACGTTTGCCGCGCGGCACCGCATTAGTACGGCTAACCGCGATACGAATTGTTCGCCAGTGTCCGTTGCGTATGCTGTTCGAAGGACGATACGCGAGACTGTACATCGTTCCGAGGTCGGCTACGACCTGTTCATACGCACCGGCAAGATCGGTCAGCTTCTCCACTTGATAGAAGACACCGCCGCCCGCGTTAGCCATCTCCGTCATGCGATCGTGTCCAGCATCAAACGCTTCCGGCTGAGTATCGAGCGGACTCATCGCCTCATACTCCGTGTTCAGCCACAACGTGTAGAGCACGCCGTCAAACTCCTGGATATTTCTGAGCGTTTCCTGGTAACTGTGCCGCGAGCCCTGTTGTCCGCTGACACCGGGAATTGTTCCATCAAGACCGTCGCTCATCAATACGATAGCGGACCGTCGCGACTTCTTCGCCTCCTTCAACACTTCTTGCATCGCAAAGTTTGTCGCATCGTAGAGCTTTGTATCACCGCGGGCCGTGTCGATCGTTTCGATTCGCTGTCGCAGCAGTTCGCGATCGGCAGTCAGCGCCGAGACTACAGTTGGTTCTCCTGCAAAAGTGATGACGCCGATGCGATCGGCCGGCCGCGCTGCTTCCACAAAGCGGATCGCCGCGGCGCGAATGAGCTTCACGACCTCCCTCGTTGACCCTGACAGATCGATCAAGAGCACCAGATCAAATGGTGCTGACGACGATTCAAACTGAACTATTTGTTGCTCCTGGCCATCCTCGAATAGTTTGAAATCAGATTGGCCCAATCCAAGCAGACCGCGATTGGTGCCGCGATCGATGACGCTGATGTTTAGTGTGACGAGTTGCGAATCGACGCGTATTACATCGCCTTCGCTGATATCACCGCTTGGAACTGGCTCCGCAGGAGTTCCGGCCGAAGGTCTGCGACTGCCGGCCCCGAGGAGCTCCGGCTGTTTGGGAGTCGGATCGCTCGAGATCTCTGATGCTGCCGCATAAGTCAGAAGGATCTCGCCTGTGTCGGTTTGGATATCGAGTTTCTTGCCACCGTTTCCGATCCGGGTTTGAAATGGCTTAGTGGTCCCACGCAGCGACCGTCCGGTGATATCAACATCAGCCGGAACCATGATTTTGAGATGAATTGGAACAACTGGATCCAGCGGTCTCCGTACAACGGAGATCGTTACGACCGATCCGCGATTATCGATGAGTATGGGAGATCTGGTTAATCTCGTTGAACCATCGCCACCGATGGCTGCGGAGACGGCAACATAGTTGTTTGTCCAGACTTCAGCCGTGACATTGCCAAAGTCGTTGCGGACCTTTATCTGCGCATTGGCAGGCAGATCGATGCGAATTTCATCGTCAGCGTAGGCTGTCGCAGGGGAGAAGGCTGCCAAAAAAACAAGGCCGTATAAGACCCTTTGAACCTTCGAGAACATAGGCAAAAGTACTCGGGGCATAATAGCAAAACGAGAAGAAATTCTCCCGCAAAGGCGCAAAGACGCAAAGAAGAAGGCGCAAAGAAAACAAACATCTACCTTCGTGTCTTTTCTCTGCGGCTTTGCGCCTGTGCGCGAAAACTACGGCTCGATCAGGTCGAGCATCGAGGTTTCATCGCGTGCAGGCGCGGGCGGAGGAGGCGGGGCGCCGCGCAAATCTGCAATCTTCAGCAGCAGATTGTTTTGGTTAGTCGCATACGGCAGCGCACCTTCAATACTCACCACACCATCTCTGATCAACCCCTCAATCACAGTATCGAAAGTCTGCATTCCGTCCTGGTCGCCCTGCTCCATCGCATCGATCAGCGACTTGCCATCGGCCTCACCTTTCTCGACATATTCGCGAGTGCGCATAGTCGATTTCAAAATCTCGATTGCCGCGACTCTGCCCTTCCCATCACTAAGCGGAATCAAACGTTGAGAAACAATAAACCGGAACGACTGCGCGATGCGTGTCCTGATTACCTTCTCTTCGTTCTTCGGAAACACTCCGATAATTCGATCCACTGTTTTGGACGCATCGATCGTGTGCAAGGTTGACAACACGAGGTGCCCGGTTTCGGCAGCTTCAAGAGCGACTTCGATGGTCTCGCGGTCCCGCATTTCGCCCACCAGGATTACTTTCGGCGCCTGTCTCAGTGCCGCACGAAGAGCGATTGAAAAGCTGGGCGTGTCTGAGTGAAGCTCGCGCTGGTGGATCGTCGAGTTCTTGTGCGTGTGCAGAAACTCGATCGGATCCTCGATGGTTACGATGTGATAGTAGTGTGTCTCATTAATCAGATCGATGACTGCCGCAAGCGTCGAACTCTTACCACTGCCCGTTGGACCAGTGACCAGCACGATTCCATTCTTTATATCTACTATCTCTTTCAGTTGTTCGGGAAGATTGAAATCGCTGAATTTCGGCGGCCGCATCGGAATGACGCGCATGACGATCGCGTGTGTGCCGCGTTGCTTGAAGATGTTGACGCGAAAGCGAGCGTCACCGGGAGCGCTGAACGACAGGTCGGCTGATCCTGTTTTGTCTAAACTATCGACCGCCGTTTGTTGATTTCCGATGATCAGCTTTGCAATTCCCGCAGTGTGAGCAGGAGTCAGCTTTTCCAGGCCGGCAATTCGCACAGGCACCAGTTTACCCGCGAGTTCGATCTGCGGCGGCCTCCCGGGGCTGAAGATAAGATCGCTCACTTTGTCTGACGCCCGCAGCATTTCTCGCAGTACAGCTATGAAGTTTGGCGGTGGCGGACCAGGAGGTTGAGTGTTTGAGGTAGTTGGCTGTTCGGTACTCATTTTCTTTTAGGAACTTTTGGGTCGCTCGTACGTCAAATCCCCGACAAGTTTCGCTAACGAATAATTGTTGCGTGAAGAACAAACTTGTTCGGACTTGCGTACATCAAAGTGGTCGTTCTCAGGAGAACACGGTTAACAAAAATTGGGCCGTGTTCACGAAATTGAAAAGAAAGGCGCTGGACACATGGCAACCTACAGAGACCCTGTTAGATGCTTTGCACCACTTGAAGTAATCGAGCGCCTGCTGGAAATTCGTGTTGAAGCGGGTTACTCGCCTGCCGTCTATCTTCTTTCCCCCGATGATTTGGCAGACTATCTCGATGCATATGGCTTCGATGTGTATGCATTATCGGAAGCCGAAGCTGAGTTTCACTTTGGCGACTATCGTGCTCCACTAGCACCAGGCGGGGATCACGCGCACTCCTCGCTGACCCAGCATTGATAGTAACATTAGTTTTCGTGCAAAGGACGCAAAGAATTCTTCTTTTCTTTGCGTCCTTTGTGCCTTTGCGTGAGAAATCTTCTCGCTCACCTGAGCCCGTCACGTCACTTTGAGCGCCTTAATAATGAAAAAGGTCACGTCGTCGCTGGCCCCTGCGTGAGCGGTCCATTCCAAAATCGCCATCTGCAAACTCGCGATCATCTCACGCGCGGGCTGATGGTAATTCTCTTTCACAGCTTGCACGAGACGATCGCGACCAAACTCCTCACCACCCGGATCCTGTGCTTCAGTTACGCCGTCCGTGTAGAGCAC
The DNA here is from genome assembly GCA_963826255.1 of uncultured Acidobacteriota bacterium. Taxonomy (GTDB): domain Bacteria; phylum Acidobacteriota; class Blastocatellia; order Pyrinomonadales; family Pyrinomonadaceae; genus PSRF01. The sequence continues at coordinate 1,498,626 of CAWGWK010000001.1, read as the reverse complement.
TAAAACATCGCCCGGTTCGAGCAACAGGTGATACTCGTGGTAACGCGTTTGCGGAAACATTCCCAACGGCTGTTCACCGTAATCAATAAATTGAATTTCGCCAGTAGCCTTCATCAGCACTGGCGGATTATGCCCGGCATTCGAGTACGACAGGGTCTTGTTCGACGCATCCAGGATTCCGTGGAATGCGGTGACAAACTGATTCCGTTCGATCGACTCCCACAACAAATAGTTCACCTTCGCCATCGAGATATTCGTTGCGTATCCGATGTGTGTAGCAGCTCGCAGACTCGCTCGCAGGAAGGCCATGAGGATTGCTGCCGGCACACCTTTCCCGGACACGTCCGCGATTACGATTCCGATCTCGTCATCGTAGATCTTGACCCAGTCGTAATAGTCGCCGGACACTTCTTCGGTGGGAAAGTTGTAGGCACTGATGTCATAACCGGCCAGCTTCGGATCGTTCGGCGGCAACAACTCCAACTGCACCTGGCGCGCAACTTCCAACTGGCCCTGTAGTCTCTTCTTCTCGATCAACTGCTCGTGCAGCATCACCTTCTCGATGATGATCGCCACTTGCGACGCAAGCAACATCAGCACTTCCAAATCATCGTTCGAGTACGCGTTGAGCTCATCACTTTCGAGATCGAATACGCCGATCACTTCATCGTTCGAAATGATTGGCGCAACCATCTCCGAGCGCGTGCGGTCGCGAGCGTTTATGTAAACCGGATCGTTGCGAACGTCAGGAGAAATGATCGGGGTGCCGCTCAGCGCCACACTGCCGATGAAGCCTTCGCCGAGTTTTAGGTGTAAATCCGAAAGCTCATCGATGTCGTAGCCACGGACTGCTTCAGATTTGAACTCGCAGGGTTCTTCACCTTCGGCAACCATTTCCGGGTCTTCGCACTGCAAGACAAAAATGCCCGCTGCATCGTAAGGGATCAGGGAGTCGAGCGTGTCCATTACCTGGTTGAGTACTTCCTGGAGGTCCAGCGAACGGCTAATCTTTTTGGTAATGTCCAGCAGCATGCGCAGTTTGTCGATCGTAGTCAGGCCCTGCGATGCCACTTCTTTCAATCGTTCCGTCATGGATGCTAATAATTACTTTGCGGTCTTTGCGCCTTTGCGGGAAAGGTCTTTGTACTCCTGCCAGAGACGCGTGACTTTCATTCTATATTCAACCAGCTCCGGGCTCACGCCAAAGTGTAATCCAATTTCCTTCGAAGTCTTTCCCTGCAACAGGTGTCTTTTTAACGAGGCATAAGGAACCAGCGCCGCCGCGCCCACCGCGTATGCTTCTTCTTCGTCGGTCTTGCGGTAGTCGCGGTTCATTACCTTACCACGATCATCCCTCGTTACGATCGAAAGTCGATTCGGTTGATGGCCCAAAAACACGTGACAGATCTCTTCCATCAGGGTGGCGTTTGTACGCGCGCGGCCATGTGTCGGATTGAGTATGACCAGTTTCATCCCGTTAGGCAGCGAACAAGCACCGCCGGACCACTTTTCCGACGCCGACCCGAGCAGGTGTTCTCGCGCCCTCTCACTCAAGCCGGTGACCTGATCGAAGCGAACCACAATCAGATTTGCAAATTGTGCGAGGTCGAAGGGATTTAGCGGTTGATCAATGCGGGCGCCGGCGAAGTCGCGCAAGCCGAGAGCTTTCAACTCGTAGTTACGCCACTTTTCACCTGGAGGTAGATCGCCCAGCAGCACTTGAAGAGTATAACGGTTCGCCTGGTCTAACGTCGCTTCTTCGAACTCTTGTCGCCGCTCTTACTGAACTGAGTGTAGGCGACGCGAAACAATTCGGAGAGCGCGGAAGCAGTTTCGGGGGTGAGATTTTTATCAGCGCGAAGGTGAGCTTCGACGATCTCGGGTGTCGGCTCCTGCGGATAATAGATCACGGCAGGTGATTCTTCCGCCTGTGTATCTCGTCCGCTCAAAATGCGCTCCATCGGAACGTCGAGCCATGAAGTCAACCGTGCGATGTTGTCAGCGTCAGGTTTTCCGGTGCCGTTCTCGATGCGTGAGAGGGTCGAAGCTGAGACAGATGTTTTGTCGGCCACGTCGCGGAGACTGAGCCCGAGTTCTTCACGCCGGCGGCGCACAGCGCGTCCGAGTTCTTCAGTGTTGACGAGTGGTTTCGATGGTCGGTTCGTGCGTTTCATGCCTCTGAAACGTTATCACACGGTGGGTTTTAAAGGCAAGATTTTGTTTTGTCTGTGAAACAGAGCGGTTAGGGACCTATAGGACTGAGAAGACCTATTAAAAATTTTATTTGCTGGAGCTCATCGCGAGATCGCGCGCTTTCGGCAACACGTTCGACAGCCTTCGCAACCTGCGGATCGTTCATCGTGATGAAAACTCGATCGCCCATCACACGCCCGTAAGCGGCAGTGACAAGCTGGAACCGCAGTTCAAGTTCTACAAAAGCGCGATGTCGATCGACCATCGCCGGCGTGACCTTGAATGCCGGGTCCGCCGCTACGAAATCGCGAAACGCTTTAAACATCGCGTCTGTGATTTTGAACTCTTCGGGCTGAAGATCGTGACCAAACTTAATGCGGGAAGTGAGGCGGCTCGATTCAAAGCCACGGATACGACCGTTAACCAACTCGCGCGTGAAAGAAAACGTCGGGCTCAAGAAACGCCGCTGAGTGAGGTTCACTGTGCGTGGATTTACGCTCTCGTCAGGTGCAATTCCACCGCCACCGTAAACCGCACGTCCCGTGTCGGTCTTCTTCTCCGGACCGGCAGGCTTAGCTGGTTCCGGTTTTGGCTCACGGGCGATACCTGCTCCGTGAGTGTAGTAATCGTAGAAGCCCCCATTCGAATAATCACGTTGAATGAGCCGGCCGGAAGGCGTGTAGTACTTCGCGGAAGTCAACGTCAATCCGGCGCCGTATTCAAGCGGAATAATACTTTGCACGAGCCCCTTGCCGAAGCTTGTCTGGCCCACAATCAAAGCGCGATCGTGATCCTGCATTGCTCCCGCGACGATCTCCGATGCTGACGCTGTGTTCTCATTGATCAAAATAACCAACGGCGTCATGTCAGGCGCGTTGTTTCGCGATTCATAGGTATTGTCGCGAAAACCATTTCGGCCTTTTTGAGTGAGAATCAACTGACCGTTTCTTAGAAACACCTCGGCAACATGAATCGCCTGGTCGAGGAATCCGCCGGGATTGTTTCGCAGGTCGAGCACGAGCGAGTTCATTCCCTTCGCGTGCAAGCGATCGAGCGCGTCCAGCAGTTCGTCCGTCGTGGTGTAGTTAAAACCACGAGTCATGTCGATATAACCAACACCCGGTTTCAACATGTAAGCATCGGGAATCGAAGGCTGCGGCACCGCGTCGCGCACAATGTCAATCTTCTCGATGCGTTTGTCAGCCGCACGTTCCAATGTCAACCTGACGCTCGAACCTCTTGGACCACGAATCTTATCGCGAACTTCCAGTGACGATTTGCCAGTCATCTTCACGCCATCTACTTCGACAATGCGATCGCCATAACGAAGACCGGCCTTGCCCGCCGGAGATGCATCGAACGTAGCAGTGATATATGTATCTGCTTGATCACCGCGAATGTAAGTCTGGATCGACGCACCGATCCCGTAATACTCGGAACGTTGATCCGTCTTCAGCTCATCAAACTCTTCCCTGTCGTAGTAATTGGAATGAGGATCGAGCGAACGAAGCATGCCGATGATTGACGACTTGAACACGTCGTTGTAATTGAGCTTCTTACCCTCGACGTATTGCTCCCTGATCATTGTCAACGCTTCATCGAAGTCACGTTGGATCGCGGCTGTAGCAGCACTCGTCGCGCCTCTTCCCGCTCGTCTCCCGGGCAAGCCTGTGCCGGGATTGGTCCCGCTCGAAGTCGTGCCTGACGGATTCTGAGGTTTTTGCGCGATAACAAAACCGGGAACAACAAGCGTAAAAACCAGAAGGATGAGAGCAACGTGAGCTGAAATTCTTTTCACTGGAAACCTCGAATCTTCTCTCGAAACTGCTTTGCAATATAACGGATGCCGGGTAGAGCGGCAAGGTTGCGGGTTTCTGAACGAGGCGTTGCTTGACGGGTGTTTCCCGCGCTCCGTAGAATGAACTTACCAAATGTAACAATCGTAAACGGACATAAGAATTCGATAGTGCATAAAGGAGTCTGACCAAATGAGCAGTCCGTATCACAAGGAAGAACATCCGACACCAGAGAGAATTGACGATCTTATGCTTCGCGACGACGATCTCGAAACCGGTTCTGAAGAACACAGTCGAACAGCGTCATCGGTCCGCGACATCGCATCGCGTATTCCTGAGTCGTTGAGCGCAATCGGGCGCGACATCAGCCGGACCATCGAAAAGGCCATGTCGGCAAAAGATGATTATGTCGTCGCCGTAAAGATCTCGCCCGAGGCGCAGGAGAAACTCGAGGCGCTGGTCCAGGCCGGAGTTTTTCGCAGTCGTGCGGAAGCCGCAGGCTTTCTGATCGACGAAGGCATCAAAACTCAGTCAGCATTGTTTGAGCGTGTCAGGCAGAAGCTCGCGGAAATCGAACGACTGCGAGCGGAACTTCGTGGCTTAATCGCCGACAAACCAGTCTGAAGCTCACGAGCTCGGCGCGTATATTCATCGCGCTCTAACTTACCCCCCAAAGCAGTGCTTTACCTTCCTCGCGAATGGTAAAGCACGCCTTTATTTCTGGGCAGAGAAAATTTTGTGACAGAGAGATTTCAATTACCACCAACTCCAATCGAAGAATTTAAACTCGCTAACGGTTTACGGGTCGTGTTAAGTCCGGATCGCGCCATTCCCGTGGTTTCCGTGGCTGTTTACTACGACGTCGGTTCGCGCAATGAGAAGGAAGGCCGCACCGGCTTCGCTCATTTGTTTGAACACATGATGTTTCAGGGGTCCGAAAACGTACCCAAAGCCGCGCACTTTCAATACATCTTCAACGCCGGCGGCACGATGAACGGCACCACCTCGACCGAGCGAACAAACTATTTCGAGACGCTGCCTTCCAATTATCTGCCACTCGCTTTCTGGTTGGAGAGTGATCGCATGCGCTCGCTGAAAGTGACGCAGGAGAACCTCGACAACCAGCGCAACGCCGTGCAGGAAGAGAAGAGATTGCGTTATGACAATCAGCCTTACGTCAACGCGTTCCTGCGAATGAACGAGTTGCTCTTTACGAATCCGGCAAATGCGCACTCGACAATCGGCTCGATGGAAGATCTTGACGCTGCCACTATCGATGACGTGCAGGAGTTCTTCCGGATCTATTACGCACCGAACAACGCAGTGCTAAGTGTGGTGGGTGACTTTGACAACGACGAAGCTCGCGCACTCGTCGAAAAATACTTTGAAAGCATTCCTGCGCAACCAGTTCCGCCGCCCGTTGACGTCTCCGAGACTGAACATGTGGCCATTCGTGAGGAGACGTTTCACGACGTGTTAGCGCCGGCGCCGGCTTTTGTTCTCGGATGGAAGATTCCGGAAAGACGTACACCTGAATTCTATGCTTTGTCGCTCGCCGGCACGCTCCTGTTTGAAGGCGACAGCTCGCGGCTTTATCAAAAGCTGGTGAAAGGCGATGAGTCGGTCGTTTCAATTGAAGGCGGCGTAGACGAACGCCGTGGTCCATCGGCGTTGTATATCTTCGCACTGCCGAAGCCCGGTGAGGAAGTCGCCAAAATACGCGAACAAATCTTCCACGAGATTAAACGGATTGCCGCCGATGGTCCATCCGAAGCTGAGATGGAGAAACTGCGAAACTCGCTGTGCAACGAGGCCGTGCGTGGCCGGCAATCAACAATGTATCGCGCGCAACGTCTCGCCGAGTTTGCACTGTATGACTCAGATCCACGGTTGGTTGATTCTGAGTTGGACCAATATCTGAGCGTCACCGCGGAAGATATCAAACAGGCCGTCACGCGCTATATCGACGTGGAGAACCGTGTCGTGCTTGACATCGTTCCTGCGCCCGCTGCTGGCGCCGCTGAAGCAGAGCCGGTGTCTGCTTCACCACAGTCACCAGGCGATCCGCATCAACCGGCTGCGCCGCCTCCCCTGGTTCCGGACTTACCTCCGGTGGAGCCCCCATCGCCCGTTCATGCTGACGTTCGTGAAATAAAGCCGGCGTCATCTGAACAACCACAAGATCCGGCGGATGTTCCGCCACAAAGCAAACCTGGTTCTGGTCCATTGCACCTGTAACATGAGTCAACAACAACAAAGCTTTCGTAGCCAGGCGCCCGCGCCGCTACAACCTCGACCTATCACGATTCCCACGGCGCGGGAAACAACTCTGTCCAACGGGCTGACGCTTGTCGTCGTGGAAGACAACCGTTTGCCGTTGGTTAGTTATCGTTTGGCATTTCGTGTCGGTGGCGCTTTTGATCCGCCCGCGCTTCCCGGATTAACAGATCTGCTCGCCGGGCTGTTGCCCGAAGGAACTCAATCAAAAACGAGTAAGGAGATCGCCGATGAAATGGCGCGCATGGGCGCGAGCTTATCAGCCGGCGCCAGTTCCGATTACACGATAGTTGCTGCCTCAGCACTGGCTCCGTTCAACGAACCCGTTCTGGACTTAATGGCCGAGGTTATTCTCGAGCCATCATTTCCAGAGAACGAGGTGGAACTGGCAAAACAGAATACAAAGGAGAGTTTGCGACAACAGCGCGCACAACCATCGTTTCTCGCAAGCGAGATGGTTTCGCGAGTCATGTTTGGCGATCATCCTTATTCTGTCGTAGCGCCAACGCCTGAATCGATCGATCGTTCGTCACGCGAAGAGTTCGTCAACTTTCACCGCGCGAAGTTGGTTCCGAACAATGCAGTCTTCATTGTTGTTGGCGACATTCGCTATGACCAGATTCTGAGTCGTGTTGAGTCGTTGTTTTCAACGTGGGAAAGAGGCGAAGAACTCGTTGCAAACTTTCCGGCACCTCCGGCGCGTACTAAACGGACCGCCTACCTGGTTGACCGGCATCGTTCGGCACAGTCGAACATTGTCATCGCAAACAGCGGCATCACGAGAACAAGTCCTGATTACTTTCCGATGATGTTGATGCACACCGTGCTGGGCGCCACTGCGTCATTGCGTTTGTTTATGAATCTGCGTGAAGAGAAGGGCTACACGTACGGCGCTTATTCGAATCTCGACGCGCGTCGCAGTGCCGGCACGTTTCGAGCTACGGCGGAAGTGCGAACGCCGGTCACGGGTGATTCATTAAAAGAGTTTTTCTACGAGCTCGATCGAATTCGCAATGAGCCGGTCTCCGACAAAGAGATCAACGACGCTAAGTCTTACCTGACGGGCGTCTTCCCAATTCGGCTGGAGACGCAGGAAGGACTGACGGATCAGTTAGTTCAAATCAAGATGCTGAACCTGCCGGACGACTATTTACAGAACTATCGCGACCGCGTGCAGGCCGTCACGGTTGATGAAATTCAAAGGGTCGCCAAGAAGTACGTGAAGCCTGATGAAGCGGCGTTAGTCGTTGTTGGTGATGGCGCATCAGTGTTGGAGCAGATCAAACCGTATTGCGAAGACATAGAGATCTATAACACGGCCGGCAAGCGAAAGCCGGCAGAGGCCTCAGCGGTAACCGATCCTGCGGGGACGTGGTCAATTGAAGTAGAAACACCACTCGGGCAGAGCATACCTGCGACGTTAACGGTCGAACGCGCAGGCACAGGATTCACAGCCACAATCCATTCTGAAATGGGAGACGCAGATTTAGGAGCGATTGAGATGAACGATAATTCGTTCCACTCAACCACGTCTTTGGAGATGGATGGCGATGCGGTTGAAATCGAGGTGTCAGCGAAATTCGAAGGTGATCATACAGAAGGCACTCTGAAGCTACAGAACACACCTTCATTGCCGTTCACGGGCAGTAAAGACTAGAAGAAGTTTCACGCAAAGACGGCAAAGAAGAATTTGATTCAACTTTGCCGTCTTTGCGCCTTGCGTGAAAACTTTAAAAGAAAAACCGCCCGGCATGGCCGACATACCGGGCGTAAATCACAGGAGGAACCGAGTGTTATGGTCGTCACTATGCTTGCAACGATCCGTTAACCTCGAGCTTGAGATGTTCTCAAAAGCCGCGCAGGTTGCTTCACCACACTAATCGCGCTCGTAACGCAGCACGATTCCTCTGCCACCAACTACCCAGCCGATGTTCTTGTTGAAATTGATCGAGTAAAGGTTTTGCTTCGTTGTTGATTCTTGTCGCACCCAGGTCTTTCCTTCATTGCTGCTGGTAAGAATCGTGCCTCCTCTACCGATTGCCCAACCTTGGTCATCGTTTAAAAACCGAACGCTCAACAGCGTCACATTCACGTTCGTCGGCACCACAGTCCACGTTTCGCCGCCGTCAGTGGTTCGCAAGAGCGTGCCGCGTTCGCCCACTGCCCAACCTCTTTTGTCATTACGAAAATCGATGTGATAAAGCGTGCCGTCGAATCCCGCGTTCTGTTTCGTCCAACTTGCTCCACCGTCGCGCGTAAACAGGATCGTGCCGCCGTCACCGACGATCCAGCCACGTTTGTCACTGACAAAATCGACATGAATTAACTCGAGCCGGCTCGGCGCACGCTGCCTGCGCCAGCTTTCGCCACCATCGTCGGTGTAGACGAGAATACTGTCCACCACGCGCTCGCGCTTGCTGATCGAACCAACCACCCAACCTTTCTTCTTGCTGGAGAAGCGCACGCTGTACAACTCAACATCGGCGCCTTCGAATTCTTCAGGAAGAAAGATTCGAGACTGCGTCCAGTGCGCGCCGTTGTCGCGCGTTACAAAGATCGTGTTTCCGGCAAGCAGGAACCCTGCTTCCTTGTCGCGAAAGTAAATGTCGTTGATCGCAGCCTTTGTGCCGACAGTTTGACGAACCCACGATTGACCGCCATCGTCAGTGCTGCCCAGGTAGCCAGCGTCGCCGCCGACCCAACCGCGCTTGCTATCGAGAAAATAGACGGTGTTGAGATCGTTGCCACCGGTGTTCATCTTGAAAGGCACCCAGCCACTCTGGGCTCGGACCGCGCTTACCAGAGTCAGGAACACAACGACGGCAGCAGGAAACTTTAAGGTTCTGGTACTCATACTCGTTTGTTTTCGAGTTTTGTACCCTAGTTTCAATGATTAAGACAAGCGGAATAAAAGGCATCCACAGATTTCACAGATGTTTTCTGTGTAATCTGCGGATGCGTTTTAACTTATGGGGTGGGCGCGTTTACTCGATAAACACGCCCTTCAAAAACTGCTACCACCCGCTCTCCTAACGAGAAGTAACCTCCGAGTTTCGAGTGTTGGTTCAACAACGCGAAGTATTCGTCACTACCAAACACCAGCACCGTTTCCGGCAGACGAGATTCGACTTTGAATTCAGAGTCAGTCCAAACCCCGTCGATGAGGTAAAAGGTCTTACCGGCGACTCGCTTCACCGCATCTGGCCTCGCGTCATCTTTCAGCCGGGCGACTTCCTTCTGCTCGCGAGTGCTCTTGCTTAGTTGGACTGCCTCGGCGCCGGTCACCATATCTGCTACTTTCGGAGCGCTACCAGGCGAAGGCGCATTCATATTCGCAAAGCCGCCGCCCCTTGCGGCTCTCCGCTGCACCGGCTGCCCACCGACCGTAGCCTGCGTGATCTCGCGTGCATCCTCCAACGCGAGATACGACGTGTACGGAGTGACGATTCCGTAGCGAGTTCCAAGATCTACGATCTCATCGCGCAACTCCTTTTGCTCGCCGTTGGTACGCACCTGCTCCATCAGCCAGCCAACACGACGTGTCGCCCATAGACGCGGCAGGTATTCGTTGGCGTCAGTGCGCAACGGAAAGCTCAGATTCGCGTAAGTGTAAGTCCGGCTCGTGCCACCTGCTTTACCGGTCAGCCTCATCTGAATCGAATTGAGATCCGCGGCATTGCTGTAACGACCGATCAGTGTCACTTGAGATCCGCGGAAAACGTCGGGAATAGCACGCGGATAGATTAAATCGGTTTGTGCGCCACCCACGTCGAGTTGCAGATCGGTGAGCACCGGATAGTTGACCTTCGAAAAGAAGTTTGAAACTTTGACTTCCAGATCTTCTTTCGGCTCGACGTAGTCTGCGACGCCACCATTCTCAGCGGCGAGCTTATCGAGTAGCGCGGTGTTGACGTCGTATCCGACACCAAACGTGAACAGCCTGACGCCGGGTTTAGTCGCCTTGCGCACGTTGTCGACTATCTTCGTAACATTCGTTTCATCGACCGTCGGCAAGCCATCAGTCATGAACACGAGCATCTTTGGACGCTCTCGATCTGCGTCGCTGAACTGACGAAGCGATGCCAGTAACGACTGATTGATATTGGTTCCGCCGACCGGCTTCAACGCTTTCACAAACGTCTCGCCGCGCGCGCGGCCTTTGTCATCCGCCGGAATCAAGCCAGTCTCCATCAGACGTTCCTCACCTGCAAACGAGATGATGTTGAAACGATCCTGAGGGCGAAGGATCCGCACGCCGTAAAGCAGTGCGGCGCGTGCCTTCTCCATCTTTCCTTCCTCGGCCATCGAGCCGGACGTATCAACCACAAACACGACGTCCTTAGCGGAGTATTCCTGCTCCGACCAATCGTCTTTGGGTGAAATCATCAAAAGGAAGTAGCCATGCTTTCCGGGTTCGCGATGCGTCAGGAGTGTCAGGCCGAAGTCTTCTTTGGAGAGGGTGTAGAACAACTGAAAGTCCTGAGGCGGGTTTCCCTTTTCACTTTCGAACGAAACGAGCGAGCGCCTGTCGTTATCGCGCTTAACGTCAATGACGTGTGTGGGCGAGTAAACATTTCGCAGCGGCTCTTTGCTTTCGAGTTGAATCCGTCCCGCAACAGAACCAATTTGAGTTAACTGGCGGCCAATACCCAGCGGGTAGCGATACGAGACGGTACCGCCTTCAGCACGAACGACCTGCGTGTAAGTTATCTCGAGCTTCTTGTCGGAGTGCGGCGGGATAGGAAAGATGCTTGCCTGGAACAGATCCTTGCCGGCGTATTCGAGGAGCCCCGGGTCGCGTTGCCGGCGGACAATTTCGTCGTAAATCCGCCGTGCTTCTTCGCGAGTCCTGACCTCGCCAACGAGCCTTCGATCTCCGTCCCAGATAGCAAATTCAGCTATCGACGCCGACTCAGGAATCGGAAACAGGTACGTGCCTTCGAGAGTTGCGCCAGTATCATTCCGAAATACCTGTTCGACGTGAGTCGTTGCGACCTGCGAGCTGATCTTGGTGTCGATCTTGATTGATTTGATGGGTAAGGCACGAGGCAGTGTGATGGGGCGTGGCATCTCAGGGCAGCGCCGGCAGGGACCGGGAACGATGACTCCCTGCGCGCTGGCCATCGTGGCCAATCCGGAACAGATTGAGAGCAGCAGTAACAGCCGCATCAGTTTGGTTCGCATAAAAAGTCTCCAATATTGGACGTTAGCGCCAGTGGCTGGTAGTTAGAACGGTGCCGCTTGATGGTTCTTGCGTAAATCTAGTGCAGCGCGCGCAGTCGTTTGTTAAAAATCAATACGCCCGCAGCTACCATCGTGACGATAAACCCGCCGATAGCCAGCGTAATCTGCGGGCCGAAGCGATCGGACGCAGCGCCGGCAACGATGCTACCAATCGGCATCGTCCCCATGAAGGAAAGGATAAACATGCTCATCACGCGTCCGCGCATCTGATCCGTTACCAGTTTTTGCAGCAGCGTGTTGGTCAGAGCAACGGAAAGCACCAGCGCAAAGCCTAACCCAAAGAGGAACGCTAACGACAAAGGCAAACGTGAGGAAAGAGCGAAGCCTGTGATGCACAAGCCAAACACGATGGAACCACCCAGCACAAACCAGCCTTTTCTTCTGAAGTCGCCGAGATAAGCGACGAGCAAGGCGCCCATGAAAGCTCCGCCTCCAGCCACACCCATCATCAGTGCGAGGCCTGTTTCGCCGAGATTAAAGATGTCGCGCGCATAGATCGGCACCATACTAAAATACGGGGCGCCAAACAGACTGTTCACTGCTGCCAGCAACAGCAACGATGACACTCGGGGCCGGTTTCGAACATAACGAAAGCCTTCGATCAGATCGCGCCACAAAGCTCTCCGGTCCTTTACCGAATGCGCAGCCGGGCTTGTTTGATGTTCTGGTTTAACCATCAGGAGCGATGCCACCACAGCGATGAAAGAAAGGCCATTCGCAAAAAAGCATCCTGCCAAACCAAACACGCGAAAGGCGACACCGGCCAGCGCTGGTCCAACAACGCGTGACAGTTGAAACTGTGTTGAGTTCATCGCGATCGCGTTAGAGAGATCTTCACGACCAACAAGGTCGTAAGTCATCGCCAGATACGACGGGCTTGCCAGCGCCATACAACAACCGGTCACAAATGAAAACCCAAGCACCATCCAGCGATTCACGAGATCCGTCGCGACTAGAGCGGCGAGAGCGAGCGCTGCGATGCCTGCGCCGACCTGTGTAAAGATCAGCAAGCGCCGGCGGTCGATCAAATCGGCAAAGACACCACCAAGTAATGTAAAAACAAAAGCGGGCGCCGTTGCCATGAAAGCGTCGAGTCCGAGCCAGAAGGGGGAGTTTGTCAGATGCAACACCAGCCAGCCCTGTGCGACCGCCTGCATCCACGTACCGACATTTGAGAGGAACGCACCGATGAGGAACAGACGAAAGTTGCGATGCGAGAGGGCGCGAAACATTCCGCTGCGACGAATGGCGGGCTTCGAATCAACTACGGGCGCAATCTCAGTGGGCATGAAGTAAATCTCTTATCACGAAAACAATGTGCCCACAAAGAAGCGCACAACTACGCCTGATCTCATGCTGTAGAGAGTTGCCGATCGTTTGCGCTTTTTGTGATTCTTTGTGGCTAAACTTTGCGGCGCCAGGCGGAGAGGAAGGAGCCGCTGCCGCCGCGTCTTTCGGCAACAATCTCGGCCATGATCGCTAGTGCTACTTCTTCGGGCGTTACCGCTCCGATGTCGAGGCCGATTGGAGCGCGGATGTTTTTGAGTTGATCTTCGGGCACGCCCGCTTCGCGCAGCCGTTCGATAACGATCGACGTGCGTCGCTTGCTACCAATCAAACCCACGTAATCAGGATTGGCGCGCATGACCGCGTGCATGCATTGCTCGTCTTCGTTGTGACCTCTCGTCACGACTGCCACGGAAACGCCTCGCCCGTTTCCAACAGCTTCACGCACGGCCAAACTCCAGTCATCCGACACGAGCAGTTGGATCTGTTCTTCAGGAAAAAGCTCGCGCTTCAGAAAGTCGGCGCGATCGTCGATTAAGGTGGCGTGATAACCAGCAAACGCGGCCAGTCTTGCGAGTGATGCACCGACGTGCCCTGCACCGCAGATCACCAAACGCGGCGCGGGTTGGAGTCTTTCGAACAACAGCGAGGTCTCACGTGCGAACGGGAACTCCGGTGCGAACTCGCTAACACTAAACATTCGCGTCTCTTCACGTGAAGCAAGAAAACGCTCGGCTTGGTTGACAACAAGCGAATCCAATTCCGCGTCGCCAAGACTTCCCAATCGATTACGGTTCTGCCGGATAAGAAGCTTTGAGCCGATGGGTCCTGGACCGCTCACTTTGGTAACTACGAGCGCGATCTCGCCACACTCGAGCACCTCTCCAATCATCTTCGTTATGGATTGCGAAGATGTTTGGTCCCGTGTCTCAGTCATGTCGCGTTTCAAGCCAAGGAGGGAACGTTTACTTCAACGCTCTGGATTTGCTTAAGCCAATCGCGGACGCGGCTCGCCGCATGAGCCACAATGGTCCAACCAGGAGGTAGACAGGGTTCTTGAAGAAGGCGGGTTGATTTCCTTCGATCGCGTGTCCAACAAACTGTAGTATCCAACCGACAATAAAGAGTGCGAGCGCCCAGCGCCAGTTGAAAAAGAACAGCGGCAGCGACACAACAATCATCGGTATGCCGATATTGTGTGAGAGCCTGTTCAGCGGGTGCTGATGCTTGGCTTTGTAGTTGGCGAGAAAGTCCTGCATTGCAGTTCGGCTCAAGTGTTCATTACTTCAACAAAGATATCCATCGTGCCGCCGCATACCATTCCCTCCTCGCTTGCCTCGTCAGCGGTGAGCGAGAAGTGGTGCAACTGAGACTTGCCCGAGCGCAGGGCCGCCTGCGCCTCAGCCCAGACCTCAGCTTCGATGCAGCCGCCCCCCACCGTTCCCGCCACTTCTCCGTTTTGAAAGAAGAGCATTTTCGCACCACGCTGCTGTGGCGTCGAGCCACGCGTGTGCGCGACGGTGGCAACGACGACGCGTTCGCCACGATCGGCAGCCTCATTAATCAAGCGATACAGCTCGCGTTGGGGAACAGTTGACACGTTCGTGCGTGGAACCTTTGTGTTTGTACCTGATCTTAGCTGGCGATAAGTCTACGTCACGACCATCAAAGTGCAAAGCAAGCGTCTAAGTCACGATTTCAGTATTGTCATAAATTACTTTGTATTGTAAAGTTCGTACTGGAGGATACGATGAACGAAGAGGAACAGACGCCAAAACTCACCTGGACCAGCAGTTTCAACTTGTTCGCGGGCGTGATAATGCCTGCGATCTCCATCACGGTCGAAGCCACGAGCCACATCTGCGCCAAGAATTTCTTCGATCCGATCCCCACGCTGTGGCACCTGATGCTCGTGATCTTTGTACCACTGGCCCAGCTCCAAGTGTGGTTCGCCGTTCGCCGCGGCACCGCGGAGCGTCTAACTCTGGCCGGTTACGCGAACGCCATCGCAATCGGCATCTCAATCTTCTACTCAATTGTCTACCTCCCGTTGCTGCCGTTAGCGGCGCTGGCACTTATTGTCGGCCTGGGCCTGTTGCCCCTCGCGCCCGTCCTGTCACTTTTGGCCGCCATCATCATGCGCCATCAACTTAGTCGGATAGCGCAGAAAGCTGCGCCAAAGAGTTTCGCTGTTCGCAAAGCAGGTCTGCTCACAGGCGTGGGTGTGGCCGTCGTGGTGATTGGCCTTATCGAACTTCCGGCATCACTAACCCGCTACGGACTGCAAATGGCCGCCTCGGAGTCTCCCGAAACCAGGGCGCAGGGAATTCAATTCTTACGTTCTTACGGAAGCAGGGACTACTTGCTGCGGAGTTGCTACAGCCAGACCGGTTGGGCCACCGATCTCACCGGTTTTGTCCTGTCCATAGGAAGTCCCGTAACACCCGACGAGGCGCGGAAAATTTTCTACCGCGTGACTGGTGAAACGTTCGACACGTCCGCTCCGCCGGAGAGAATTAAGGGCAACCTCGTGCCGCAGGAAGAATTTGACTTCGACGACGAACAGGGAGGAGAAAACGTCGGCCGCAAACTAAAAAACCTTTCTCTCGCAACCTCTCAACTCGACGGATCGGCGGACGCTGATGGCGGAGTGGCCTACATGCAGTGGACACTCGTCTTTCGGAACGATTCGCACGTGCAAAGGGAAGCCCGCGCCGAAGTGCAACTCCCGCCGGGAGGCGTCGTGTCTCGTCTGACCCTGTGGGTCAACGGCGAGGAACGCGAGGCTGCGTTTGGAGGCAGAGGCCACGTGAGGCAGGCCTACCAGCAAGTTGCTATCAGGCAGCGACGTGATCCGGTTTTAGTCACTACCGCCGGTCGCGACCGCATCCTGGTCCAATGCTTTCCAGTTCCTCCGAGCGGTGAGATGAAGATTCGCCTCGGCATCACTGTGCCGCTCTTGTTGGAAGACATAAACCAGGCGCGACTGCTGCTGCCACACTTCGTGAACAGAAACTTCCGCATTCCCAACACTGTCGGTCATTCGGTTTGGATTGAGGCGAAGGCGCCGATGACGGCCCATAAAATGTTTCTGGACGAGCAGCCGGCTTCCAAGGTTTTTGCTTTGCGGGCGGGCCTTTCAGATGCGGCGCTGTCGAGCCCTGAAGCCTCGATTAGTTTAGAAAGGTCCAACCTCAGTGACATTTGGAGCAAAGATCCATTCGAGCCTGGCGGGTTTATTATCCGGCAATCGATTGAAGACAGAACACCGAAGCACCTGCAACGAATAGTTCTCGTAGTCGACACCTCCGCCGGGATGAGCAAATTCAGAAATGACATCGAGGAGGCGATCAAATCTTTACCGCCTGAGTTCGACACGGACCTCGTTTTCGCGGACGCTGACGGGATTAACAAGACCTCCGCATTGACTGACGCGGAGGATTTTGGCCCGGGTGCGATTCCTGCAAAGTTAGACTCCGCAACGTTTGCCGGTGGAGCAGACAACGTTCCGGCACTATTAGGTGCGTGGGATCTTGCAGCCGCAAAACCCGGCAACAACGCGATTGTGTGGATCCACAGGCCACAACTCTTACAACTGCAATCGGTCGAAGCATTAAGACAGCGTTGGGAACGCCGCCCGTATGGACCACTGCTTTATTCTGTGCCGGTGACCGGCGGCTCAGATGAGATCGAGAAGAAGCTCGATGGGATTAACGAAGTAAAATCAGTCCCGCGCATGGACTCCCTGCAAAAAGATCTCGAAAAACTGTTTGCACGACTCACAGGTGAAGTCAAAACGCTGGAGTTTGTGAGATCGAGCAAAAAGATGGAAGCCGAAATCGGTCCATCGGGCGCCTTCCAAACGTCCGACCACCTCGCAAGACTTTGGGCCAACGATGAAGTAGCGCGAATCATGGCTGCGCGAAATGAAGAATTGAACAAAGCGGCAACAACGCTCGCCGTTCGCTATCAACTCGTGACTCCTGTTAGTGGTGCAGTCGTACTGGAAACTGCTGAGCAATATCGCGCCACGGGTCTTGAACCGGTTAACGCGGGAAGTGTGCCGACAATTCCCGAGCCCGAGATGGTGGCCCTGTTGATAGTGGCCGGCGCTTTCATGATCTTTCTCTTCTATATCAAGTATCGCAACGGAGGTAGCGGCACGTGCACCGTCTGAAGTGGATTCTGTTGATCCTCGGCCTTCAGTTTGTTGCGTTCTGGGAAGTGTGGCGATGGTATCTCACGCGCGCGGTCTATTCATGGGACCACCCGTGGGGCGTGCTGGCGTTCATTGCTGCGTTACTGTTTTTGGTGGTTTCAAAGAAGCCCTGGCCTCGCGCAGAGCGTTCGTTGTTTCTGCCGGCACTATTCATAGTTGTTTACGTCGCTACGTATTTCGTTTTGCCGCCACTCGGGCGAGCTACGATCGCGTTTACTGCACTGGCCTTGACGCTGAGTTCGTTGCGTTTTGGAAAATCGTTTCATCCGGGACTGTTTGGGTTGTTCTATCTTTCACTGCCAACCATTCCTACGCTGCAATTCTTCGGTGGCTATCCGATGAGAGTCGTGGTGGCCCAACTAACTGCTCCGATTCTGCGCATGGGTAGTTTTGCAGTGGTGCCGGAAGGAACATGTCTGAATTGGGCAGGTCGGTTGATCTGGATCGACGCGCCCTGTAGCGGGATCAAGATGCTCTGGGTGGGCATGTTCTTAACCTCCGTTCTCTTGTGTCTGTATGAATTGCCGGTTCTCAAGGCGATGTTGCTGTTGCCGCTCACGTTTATTGTAATTATCGGTGCCAATGTCTTTCGCGCCGTGGCGCTCTTTTATTTGGAAGCAGGCGTGTTGCAGATGCCTTCGTGGGGCCACGAATATGCCGGGCTGATCGCGTTTGTATTGGAGGCGGCCGGCATCGTCTTTATTGTGTTCAGACTTCGCAGAGGGAATGTATGCGACGCGGTAGTTTCTTCTACATAATTGCCTGCTCGATAGCGGCGCTCATGCCGTTTTTGAATGCACACTCTGGGCAACCGTCACGCAATACGGTCGGTTTTCCGGGTTGGCCCAATCAGTTTGAGGGTAAGACCTTGACAGCGTTGCCAATGACAGCGTTAGAGCAACGATTCATGAGTGACTTTCCCGGCAGAATCGGCCGCTTCACCGATGGTGAACGCGAAATCGTGATTCGTTGGGTCACTGAAGCGACGCGCAAGTTGCATCCCGCTTCCGACTGCTTCCAGGGTCTTGGTTACAGTGTAAAGCCGCTCGCTTTGCATCGCGACGACACCGGTTTGTTATGGTCCAGCTTTGCAGCGAGTAAGGGAAACGATCGATTGCGTGTTTACGAAAGGATACAAAGCGAGTCTGGTGAGAGTTGGACGGATGTGTCTGCGTGGTACTGGGCGGCGTTGCGCGAGGATGGACCGTGGTGGGCGATCACGGTTGCGGAGAAAGAACCGTAATCCGTGTAATCTACGGCTTCTTCTTGCTAATATCCGTGCCTATGAGAAGAATTGTTTCGTCTGCGATCGTTGTTCTAATCCTGACCTGCGGCGCGTTTGCTCAAACCGCTTCCGATGCCGCCGAGTTAACCAAACTGTTGAATGACTTCCTTGCCGGTGCCTCGCGCAACGACCCTACCGTGCACGATCGGTTTTGGGCTGACGATTTAATCTATACGCGTTCGGCTGGTCGTCGTGTCAACAAAGCCGAGGTGATGCGCGACGTGCGTTCAGCGCCTGCTCCGAAGCCCACCGATCCGAAGACGATCTACACCGCCGAAGACATACAGATCCAGCAGTACGGCAACACTGCGGTCGTAGCTTTTCGTCTCGTAGCAACCACTGAAACAGGTGCGAGCAAGCAAGTCGCGAACCTGCTCAATAGCGGCACATTCGTGAAGCGTGATGGCAAGTGGCAAGTGGTCAACTGGCAGTCCACGCGCATGCCTCGCACAGAGGCAGAGAGCAAGAGCGAAGCGGTATCAACTGAAGCCGCATTTCATCAAGCACTCACGGCCGCCGATATCGATAAGCTCACCGCTCTAACTGACGCGACCTTCATCTGGACGCGCGGTGCGACACAAATAAGTCGCAAACAGTTATTTGACGATCTCAGCGCAGGGAAACTGAAGTATGGAAAGCCCGATCCGGCAAAGATGAGTATTTCGATCTACGGCGACACAGCTATCGTCCGTGGTGAGTCTTACACATTGGTCTTCGTGAATCAGATCGGCGGCTGGAAAGCAGTAGCTATGCACACAAGCACTTCAAACTGAGCCACGGATTTGCACAGCGGCCCGCAAATTTTCCGCTTTACTCTTGTGCTTTATGTGCCTCTTTGTGGCTAAATTCTTTGTGCTTCTTGGCGGCTAATTTCTCTGTGCTTCTTTGTGGCCCTACTACTCGGGCTTCTTCGGCTTAGGCGTCTCCGCCGGTGCGGCCTCCATCTGCTCACGACGTTGATTGAGCTTCAAGCGCAGGTGGTCCACTTCCGCATCCGCATTCGACACGGCCGTTTCCAAACGCGTCTTGCTCGACTCAGCCAGCTTTAACTGCGCCTGCACTCTCGCTCGTTCACTCTCGAGCTGACGTTTGCGGGCATCGCGTGCCTCCTCCGGATGCACCGTGCCGTAACCCTGCGTCGCTCTTTCGATGTTCTCCGGCTTCAACGCATACTCAAGCTGCTCGATCCTCGATTCAAAGTCTGCAATCTTGCTCTGTGTGTCAATCAACTGCGAACGCAACTGCTCGGCGCGTTGCTCAGCGCGAGTCAAACGCTCCATATCGAGCTGATAGCGGTCGTCGTCCTGCATCTGCGTCAGCTTGTCAGTCAGCTTATTCACCTGGTTGGAGAGCGTGGTGATGGTCTGCTGCATCTCTTCCTGTTCGGGAGCGACCGGAGTCTTCGCCTTTTTTTGTGATGCAGGCTGCGATGGTTCCTGAGCTGAGTCAGCGGTACTGATGATCTTCACGTCGCCGGTCTCAGTGCCTTCGGTGGACGTCGGAGGTGCGACCGGTGGATTTGTGATCACCGGCCTTGCAACTGGTGGCCTCGGCGTGCGCCGAGCACGCTTTTTCCTGCGAGTTTGCGCCTCGCCTTCAATTAAACAAAAGCTAATAACCAGGCAGATCGCAATGAGGAACTTGACGTAACTACGAATCCAAACAGGCATGATCGTGCTCCTTTTTCGAGTACCGCTCCTAAGATACCCCGCTATCCAGATGCCATCAAGCTCCGGCCCGATGCCCTAAGCTCCAAGGAGACTTCCACGTCGCGTCAACGCGCACGGTTCCAAAACTACACCCGGCGCGCGACTACCTCGTAAAGCGCATTCTTAAAGAACACGCGTTTCAGCCGATCCCCAACGTGCCTCGGCGTCTGCTTGCGCGCGCGTGCCCGCGTTTCATTGATATTACTTTTCGCACTCAAGATCTGAAGTGGTAAGTTGTGAAACAGATCTGCCGCAGCTTCGAGCGTGAGATGCGTGGTGTGATCGGCAAACGGCCCCACTTCGTACGGCAAACCAACCGCACGCCAACTCGAATGTACGCCAGCGGCAACGGCGTACACCGGATGATGAACATTGACTGTGAAATACAGTAAGCCGCCGGGTGCCAAAACTCGCGCCAACTCGCCGACAATCTTCACGGGCGATTCCGCATGATCGACAACGTTATCGCAAAGCACGATGTCGAAACTTTGATTCGGAAACGGCAGCGACTCGCCCACCGCCGCGACGGTCTGGGCGCAACTCTGCCATCGCGGAAATAGACTTCTATAACTCACCGCGAGTGGATCCACACCTAATCCCCGCTTTGAGCCAAAGTAAAAGATCAGCCCGTGAGCGCCACTACCAACTTCAACTACACGAGCATCCGGCTTGATCGGTTGAAACGTTTCGAGAAGTTCACGCACGCGCCGCGATGAGGTTTTCATCGCCAGGATGATCTCCTCCCCACGCCCACTAACATGCGCGGCCTTACGCTCCTGATAAGCGAGTTGACGCTCGAGCGCCCTGCGTGCAAGTTTCCTGCGCGTCCCTTCTCCCCAACTCATCTTTTTTGCTTTTTGGTTTTTGCTTTGCTTTTGTTTTCGCTTTTGTTTTGTGCTTCTTGTGCCTTTTTGTGGCTACTTCTTTTGTCTGTTGTGCCCTTTTTGTGGCTCAAAAAGGCTGAACTTGGAAACTGATCTCCGTGGCTGCGGCGGCACTCGTCAACGCCTCAACCCGAATCAGTTGCGCGCCCGCCTCAGCATACTCGCGAACATTCGCAGTCGTAATCTTCCCACCACATTCAACCACAACCGAGGCACTCAACTCCTTCGCAACCGCAGTAAGCCACGCAAAATCCGCCGCACTGAGGTCCTCGATCACAATCACATCCGCGCCCGCCGCTACCGCCTCTCTCACTTCACTTTCTGAAGAGACCTCAACAGCGACTTTATGGATATATCCGAGCTTCTCTTTCGCAGTCTTCACCGCATTCGCAACTCCGCCAAGAATCGAAACGTGATTCGAGGTCACCACCACACCATCATCCAAACCAAACCTGCTGTTGTAACCACCACCAAGTTCGACGGCGTATCTTTCCAACAGACGTAGTCCGGGCGTCGTGGCGCGCGTGTCTGCGATCTGAGCACCAGTACCATCGACCGCCTTCACGTACTCGGCAGTAAGCGTGGCAATCCCGGAGAGTCGCTGTAAAAGATTCAGCGCAACTCGCTCCGCGGAGATCAGCACGTCGGCAAACCCGACCATGCGCGCAATCACCTTGCCTGCCTCAACCGGCTCACCATCAGAAACAAACGCCTCGAGTTGTTGCTGCGAATCGAGTGTCAGAAAAACTTCTTCCGCCGCTTCAAGTCCCGCGACGATCATATTCTGACCTGCGACAAAGCGAGCACGGGCTCGCGTGTTGCGCGCGATTATCGACTGCGTGGTGATGTCGCCGCGTCCCAGATCTTCCCGCAGAAAAAGGCTGATTTGCGAGTAAAGTGCGCCTTCGTCGATCCAGTTCATTGAAGGTTCTCGACTGTTTGCTGAAGTTGAGAGGACTGGTGAGCAATGGCCGCGATTCGCTCACGTACTTCATGGACCCGTTCTTCCGGTGCTCGCGACACGAAGTTGGGATTACTAAGTTGGGCTTCGAGCTTGGCGGCTTCTGCGTGCAGCTTCTCCTGCTCGCGCTGCAATCGCCGGCGCTCCTGTTCGAAGTCAATCAAACCTTCGAGGGGCACGGCCAACTCAGCGCCACCGCTTAACACGGCGCGGGCTGAAGCTCTCGGTGCATCGAGGCGTTGGCTCAGGGAAACATCAGACGCCCGCACGAGTCGCGAGATCTGTTCTTGTGACGATTCGAAAACACGGCGCAGGGTTTCGTCAGGAGACCCGATAACAAGCGGAATGCGCTCCCCCGGCTTGATATTCATCTCTGAGCGAATGTTTCGCACACGCGAGATCAGTTCGATGATCGCCTGCATCTCCGACTCGGCCGCTTCGTCAATCAGAGGCGTGGCGCCTAGAGGAAATGCAGTCAACATCACCGTCGGCTCAGCACCAGCGTATGCAGCATGCAACTGCTTCTCGCCGGGCAAACGTTGCCACAACTCTTCCGTAAGGTAAGGCATGAAGGGATGCAACAACCGCAACGCTTGTTCTAGCACTGTCAGAAGGCGCGTACGTGCTTCGGTGCGAGAGGCGCTGTCTTGTTCAGCAGTGACATCAGCCTTCGCGAGCTCGATATACCAATCGCAAAAGTCATCCCAGAAGAAGTGATACAGGATCTGCACCGCTTCGTGAAACTGGTAACCGTTGATCGCGGCGTTAAGATCCCGGGCCGTCTTGTTTAGCCGCGAAACGATCCAGCGATCGTGCAGCAAAGTGCTTTGCTCGAGTATTTCAGGGTTAACGCCGGCGCCTTCGGAATTGAGCAGGCAAAACCGGGCCGCATTCCAAATCTTATTGGCGAAATTGCGATACGACTCGACCTGTTTCTCATTCCAACGAATGTCTGTGCTGCCAACCTGCGCGAGTGTGAGGCGTGTCGCGTCCACACCGAACTTGTCGAACACGTCGATCGGATCCACTCCGTTCATCTTCGTCTTCGACATGCGTTGACCCTGGCTGTCGAGAATTGTTCCCGTGATGAAGACGTCATCAAACGGTTCATTGCCGATAAACTTCATCCCCATCATCACCATACGCGACACCCACAGGAAGATGATGTCACGAGCCGTGACGAGCACCGACGTCGGATAATAGGTGTTCAGGTCGTCCGTTTCGTTGGGCCAACCAAGAGTTGTGAAAGGCCAGAGCGCTGAGGAGAACCAGGTGTCCAACACGTCCTGATCCTGTGTGAGCTCGCTTGTGCCTGCCTTCTCGCGCGCATCTTCTTCGGACCTGGCGACGACAACCTCACCCTCAGGCGTGTACCAGGCGGGAATCTGGTGTCCCCACCAGAGCTGGCGTGAGATGGTCCAATCGCGAAGGTTCTCAAGCCAGTTCGTATAAATCCTTTCATACGTTTCGGGAACGAACCGTGGCTTCTGTTCGCGCGCCATCAAATCGAGCGCAAGGTCGCGCAGTTGGTCCATCTTCATGAACCACTGCGTTGAGATCAGAGGCTCGATAACCGTCTTACACCGCTCGCATTTGGAAATCGAGAACTCGTAGTCAACAACCTTCTCCAGGAGACCGAGCGCTTCAAAATCTTCAACGACTTTCTCGCGCGCCTTGTAACGATCGAGACCGCTGTAATCAGAGCCGGCATCGGCTGTCATCTTCGCGTGCGGATCGATCACGACGATCTGCGGCAGGTTGTGACGCAGGCCCATTTCGTAGTCGTTTGGGTCGTGCGCCGGTGTGACTTTTACAGCGCCGGTGCCGAATTCAGGATCCACGTACTCGTCAGCAACAATCGGGATCTCGCGATCGGTGAGTGGCAACATGATAGTCTGGCCCACCAGATCGCGATAGCGTTCATCGTTTGGGTTTACAGCGACGGCAGTATCGCCGAGCATCGTTTCGGGTCTCGTGGTTGCGACGGTCACGCGCCGGTCACTATTCTTGATCGGATACTGGAGGTAATAGAGTTTTCCAGCTTGTGGGAGTTTGTCGACCTCGAGATCCGACAGCACGGTCTGGTCCTGCGGGCACCAGTTAACGATTCGATTGCCGCGATAGATCAGTCCCTCGTCATACAAGCGGACAAAGACCTCGCGAACCGCGCGGGACAGATCCTCGTCCATCGTGAACTTCTCGCGTGACCAGTTGACCGAAGCGCCTTCGCGACGCATCTGTATGGTGATCTGTCCGCCCGACTCGTTCTTCCATTTCCAAACGCGCTCAACAAACTGCTCGCGTCCGAGATCGTGCCGCGACTTCCCTTCCTTCTTCAGCGCGCGCGAGACCATCAACTGTGTCGAGATGCCTGCGTGGTCCATCCCCGGCAGCCATAGGGCACGGTACCCACACATACGCTTATGCCGTGTCATCACGTCCATAAGCGTGTGCTGCAACGCATGGCCCATGTGCAACGAGCCAGTTACGTTGGGTGGCGGAATAACTATGCTGAACACCGGCGCGCTCGGATCTCGATTCAACTCCGGCGCAAAATAGCCATTCTTTTCCCACCGTTCGTAGTGGTGCTGCTCCGCTTCTTTTGGATCGTATTGTTTAGGGATGTCCATGCGACTCTATGCTTTGCCTCGACTTAAAAACGAAAAGCTAGAGTCTACGCCACACAAAGCACAAAGTTCAAAACAGCTGACGCCACAAAGAGGCACAAGAAGCACAAAAGTTTTTCGCTGAATTTTGGATACTTTTTGTGCTTCTTTGTGGCGGTTTATCTCAAAAAACAAAGAGCAGGTGAGTCGGTAGACGCACCTGCTCAAACGATCCAAACAAAACCGGTTTTACTTCGCTTGCCTCTCTTCCAATTGGCGTTTGAGCAAGAGTTCCGCCAAGTCAGGGACGACTTCCCACGCGATCTCGCGGACCACTTTGTCCGACATCATCTCGACCACGCGGC
The DNA here is from genome assembly GCA_963826255.1 of uncultured Acidobacteriota bacterium. Lineage (GTDB taxonomy): Bacteria > Acidobacteriota > Blastocatellia > Pyrinomonadales > Pyrinomonadaceae > PSRF01. Next base: position 1,473,800 of record CAWGWK010000001.1, on the reverse strand, counting down.
GCGCGATCGCATCAATCATCTCGGGTGAGAGTTGATCGGCGCTGATAGAAGAGGAAGAAGGCAGTTCGGGTTCAGCAACGATCGGCTCCGGTTCAGGTTCGACAACCGCAACGTCCTGCACCTCACTCGCATACGGCACCTCACTCGCGTACGGCACTTCCTGTGTCTCTGCAAACGAACTGTGAACCTCAGGTTGATAAGTCGATTCGTAACCACTAGCCGCCGCGGCAACAGCTTCCCTCACCTGCGGCTCAACAAACGCACGCATCGGCGCCCGTTCGTAAGCAGGTTCATCATCGAGGTCCAACACAAACTCGTCGTCCGCCGCACTCGCCCCCACTGGCTCAAACTCACCAAGGTCCAACAACACGTCAGAATCGTTTCGCGTTTCCGTTTCCATTTTTTCCTCACGTGGTAACGATTGCGCCGCTATTGCATCGTCAAGCGGCAACGTGTCTGCCGTCGTGACCTCCAACTCCTGCTCATCCAAATGCACTACTTCCTCTTCCGGCTCTTCGACTCGCGGAAGCTCGGCGGTTGGACGCTCTTTCTCGACAACAGGCGGGCTGCTCACGAGCGCTCCTACCCGGTCGATCAGTCGTCGTATCGATTGAAATGGTTTCGTCAATATGTCATCCGCGCCAACTCTGCGCGCCTCCGCTTCGTCGAACGGCTCAAACGAGCCCACGAGCAGCATCACGGGAATGTGTTTCAGCTTCTCGTTTGTTTTGACGTATTCGCAGACCTCATAGCCAGTGCGAGAAGGCATGAAGACGTCCGCGAGAACTATATCCGGTGCAAACTCAAGGAGCTGATCGATTGCCTCCTGGCCGTTGCCGACAGCCATAACTCGCACACCTTCGTCCGCGAACGTAAGGTCGATAACTTTCTGAATGGTGGCCGAATCGTCGGCAAGTAGGAGTTTGCGTCCAGCTAGCAAAGCCAATCCCTTTAGCTGAATTGCACCATCGGCGGGGCCAGTGCATATGCACGGATGGCGCGGGCATGTCGTCACGAAGCGGGCCTCGGAAGGAGACCCCGACAGGAAACCTAACACCCGCAGGAAGCGGCAGTCAAGAGTTTGTTTTACGCTGCGCCACAAAGAAGCACAAAAGTCACAAGAAAGATTAATAAAGCCATTTTGTGAATTTTGTGCTTCTTTGTGGCTGGTTAAGGGCCGGACACGACGATGTCGTCGGGAGTGTTGGGTTTGCCGTCCGGACCGAGAGAGCGCAGGGAATACTGGCCCTGCTGTCCTTCATACTGGTAAGGACGTTGCCACGGATCGATACGGATTACGCGAGTCAAATAGCGCGGGCTGAGGTGATCGATTAGCACTGACTCATTGTCAGAAACCACGAAATAACCGCGCTCGCGTCGAAACTTATCAAGCGCAGTGGCGACCACGGAAAGCTCTTCAGCAGCAGCGGAGCGTTTGATCTGATCGACGGCCGCAGGCAGATCGCTCACATTAACCCAATCGCGACCACCACTCTTGAACTCTGCGACGTGCCAGCCTTTCGGATCGCGCGCCAGCCGGAAGTCGACGCGAACAAGAGCGACGGCCAGCGCCGTCGATTCCGATCCAAGCGACAATCCAAACGGCGAGATCTCTTTGATCCTGACGTCGTCCGACGGAAGCGTGACTCCAAACAAACTCGCCACCAAACATCGCGTGCGTTTAGCAGTGAGTTCAGCCGCTGGCAATGCGCGCCTAAATTGCGGTAGCGAATCACACTCACTCACCGGCAACTCAGTTTTCGCAGCTCGCGCGAGAGTTTCTAAACGCTCCCAACGATCCTGACCGGCCCTGATCTCACTCAACCGCCAATGACCTTCACGCAAGGTCAAACGAAAGACAGTTTCGATCTCAGCGCTGACCTCCGCAATGTCAGCAGTGTTGGATCTAACAGATCGAATCCGCACCGAATCACCGGGTAGAGACCAACCTGCCATCGTCTGAATAACTTTCCGAGCCTGGTTTTGACTGAGATCGGCGCGCGCTTGAATGGGAGTGAGTAACGCAACCGCGAAGACAAGGATCAATCTCATACGATTAGTCAGTCTTCTTACCTATCAACATCTGCAACATGATCTGAAGCTGTGCAGTCGTGAACGGCTTCGGCAAAAACACGACCGCGCCGGCCGAAAAACTATCAGACGAGAGCTTTGGATCCTGCTCGGCAGTCATCATCATCACCGGAATCCGCTTCAGCCGCTCTTCAGATTTCATGTAACGAACCAACTCTGGTCCGGAGATATGCGGCATGACGACGTCAAGAATCGCCGCGGTAAAGTTCGCGTCGGTTTGCAAGATCTTGTAGGCCTCGCGCCCATCGCGCACGGCCACCACTGTGTAATCGTCCTTCTCGAGAATCGTAGCTATTAAGCGGAGGATGGCCGGATCATCATCAGCCACCAGCATGCGCCGGTTCGTGTCGTTAGCGTCGTTATTGTCCATGTGAGTGTGTGTTTTCCTGTTTTTCAAACTTCGACTGCGCGGCAACTCTCGCCTGCTTGAGTGGAAAGCTCGGCGGCAAGTTTGATCGCCGCCACCATACTCGAGTGTTCCGCGAGTCCTTTTCCTGCGATGTCGAAGGCGGTGCCGTGATCGACGGAAGTCCTGATGAAAGGCAAGCCCAGGGTTACGTTAACAGCCTCGCCAAACGACAAACACTTTACCGGAATCATCGCCTGATCGTGATAGCACGCCACTACCGCGTCAAACTCACCCCGCGACGCGCGTAGAAAAACCGTATCCGCTGAGAACGGCCCCTGCACGTTGATATCGTCGTTCAGCCGGCAAGTTTCGATAGCCGGCATCATCTCCGAAGCCTCTTCAACACCGAACAGTCCGCCTTCCGCGCCGTGCGGATTGAGCGCCGCAACGGCAAGCCGCGGACGTTCGATACCCCAGCGCTGAAGTTCGCGATGAGCAAGATTGATAACTCGAACCATGCGATCGCGTTCGACCATCCTGATTGCTTCGGCGAGCGGAACATGAGTTGACAACAAAACTATGCGCAGGTTAGCAGCGACAAAAGCCATCGCATACTCCTCGGCGCCGGTGAGATGAGCGAGAAACTCCGTATGGCCAGGAAAACTGTAACCGCCGAGGAACAGAGCACGCTTATTGATCGGCGCGGTGGCGATCGCATCGACACTGCCCGCCGCACACAATTCTACCGCGGCTTCGATGTAACCGGCCGCAGCTTTACCTGCTGCACCTGACTCGATGCCGGGCTCGATATAACCACTGACGTTGTCGAGATGATAGATGACCGGTTCGGAAAGCTGATCGGGGAACGTCTCTTCGGTGCGAATGATGTCGTAGCCCGATTGAAGATCGAGAGTGCGTGCGGTGTGCGCCAGCGCCTGCGCATCTCCGATGATCACCGGCACACAAACTCGTCTGATTTCTTCTTCGGCAACAGCTTTAAGAACGACCTCAGGCCCAATCCCGGCGGGGTCCCCCATAGTTATGCCGATGCGCGGCAAAACTCGCCTGGGTCGAGGTCCCGGGTTGGTTGAGCTTTGGTCTGAGTGTCGCATGGCTTGAGGCGACGCACTGTTGTCCAGGGCGAGGAACTCACGGCGAGGCTAAGTTATTTCTCCTAAGCGCTGGCGCTTTCAACACGCTCGTCTGCCTTGTAGATGTACTTGATGTTCCGTTTGAGAATCAGCAGATTGGGCGCGCCCTTTCGGTTGACCTTCAACGCGCCACGATCGTACCACTCGATCGTGCCTTCAATCTCTTCACCGTCAGTAAGAACAATCACCATCAACGTGTGAGCATCGATCTGTTTTTTGTAATAAAAGATCTCCGCGTTTGTTTCGTTGGGAGGCGGAACTCTTTTCTTTACTTGGACCGAAGCGTGTTGTTGCGCGGTACGTTCACGTTCACGTGCCTGGCCGCTATCATTTGAGGCGCGGGAGCTACCATTCGAACGCTCTCTGGGCTGCGGAACCTCTCGGGCTTTACCTTTAACTTCCGCGAGTGTGGTTCTGATGAGTTTACGATTCACTTGATTATTACCTCCAAAAATCTATGACGGGTATAACACCCGTCGAGAACTAGGCGATGAATAGGACATAGGGCTTAGATGTACAGAACAGTCTCAAAGTCTCGCAGGCTGCGGCCCATCCGAGGAGAGGAACGAACTATACCCGTAATGGAATTTCCTGCAAGGAATGAGCGACATGCTACACAACAAGAGAAGAAAAAGCAAAGGGGAAAACATTCATCATTCGCTTCTTTTTCAGGATTTTACATGCAAGAAATACTGCAAGTAATCGGAAGTGTTGTTGACCGTGCGATAGCGCGGTTACAGTGCTGACTCGATCACTTCACAACGTGCTCATCATCGATAACGCATTAGACGCCGGCGAACCTGAGAACGTGCCTGGATGGAGTCAACGTGGTAGCGTCGGGTCAGCCGCAGAGACAAAAAATGGGAAGGCCCCCGAAGACCTTCCCTCAAGTGGGCGATACAAGGATCTCTAATCGGCCTTCTTTCGAATGAAAGTCGGTACGTCGAGATCGTCAACACGTGCAGTGCCCATCATCGGCCGCGGGAGGTCGTCGGACGGCCTTGCTACGAAACGTGGTGGCGGCGCGGGAATCGCCGTTGTCGCAGCGGCAGACGCAACTGATGCGGCTTCTCTGTCAAAGCCAGTGGCAATGACAGTTATCCTCATTTCGTCAGTCAAGGTCTCATCAATGACTGCGCCGAAGATTATGTTGGCATCGTCGTCAGCAGACTCACGAATGATCGACGATGCGGCATTCACTTCAAACAACGTTAGATCAGGTCCGCCGGTGATGTTGATCAAAACACCCTTGGCGCCCTGAATGGTCGCTTCTTCCAATAGCGGCGATGAGATCGCCTGTTGAGTCGCTTCGATGGCGCGGTTCTCTCCGGTTGCTCTTCCGGCGCCCATCAAAGCCATACCCATGCCTTGCATGATCGATTTCACGTCTGCGAAGTCGAGATTGATCAAACCCGGCACGGTGATGAGATCGCTGATACCCTGCACCGCCTGGCGCAGAACGTCGTCAGCAACCCTGAATGAATCGGGGAGCGACACTCCTCGCTCGACAGTGTGCAAGAGTCGTTCGTTAGGAATCGTGATAACTGTGTCGACACACTCGCGCAACTCTCTCAGTCCCTGATCGGCTTGTTGCATGCGACGGCGACCCTCGAAATGGAAAGGCTTCGTCACCACGGCTACAGTCAACGCGTCAAGCTCCGTCGCGAGTGAAGCGACGATCGGCGCTGCGCCGGTGCCGGTTCCGCCGCCAAGACCTGTGGTGACAAAAACCATGTCGGCGCCTTCAAGCACTTCGATGATCTTGTCAGTGTCTTCAAGCGCGGCTTCACGCCCAACTCCGGGATCTGCACCGGCGCCGAGTCCTTTTGTTAAGCGGCTTCCAAGTTGAATCTTGATTGGCGCGCGCGAACGTTTTAGCGCCTGGAGATCGGTGTTCGCGACGAGGAACTCGATTCCCTCGATGCCTGATTCAATCATGCGATTGACAGCATTGCTGCCCCCGCCACCGATCCCGATCACCTTTATCCGCGCTCCGGTGAGTGGCGGATCATCATCAATGAAAATATTAATGCCCGTTCCCGGTTGACGAGTGTCCGGTGTCATAGTTATGTCCTCTCTCCCAAAACGGGATGGCTTCCAAGGCCTCTTCCTTCTATGTTGGGTATCTTGAGCCATCGGCATCGATATCTTGCGGACAATATCTTGTGCAACCGGGGCGCAAGCATACAACAACTTGTCAGAAAATACTACCGAATCTATTTTTAAAACGTGACACGAAGTGTGTCAGCTTTCCCGTAGAACCACGCCTGCTCACGCCTGTGCGTATCTCGGCGGCTTGCGTGCGATACGCAAGCAGCGCCAAACCCGCCGCGGCGGTCCACGCAGGACTCTGAATGTCTTCAACCAACCCACCAAAACGATCGCGTTCGGGATATCCGATTCGCACCGGAGCATCAAACACCTGTTCGGCAATCTCGGTCATGCCATGCAGCAAAGCACCGCCACCCGTCAACACGACGCCACTCGAGAGTTGTCGTTCCCATCCCGCGTCTTTGATCTCATCGGCGACGTGCATCAACACTTCTTCGGCGCGCGGTTGAAGAATGTCGCAAAGAATCTGTCGCGAGAGTTGGCGTGGTGGACGTCCACCCACTGAAGGGACATCGACAAGCTCACCGCGTTCCATCTCACTCAACGAACTGCTGCACGCGCAGCCGACAGTTCTCTTGATCTTTTCCGCTTCCGGTATCGGCGTTCGCAATCCGAAAGCGATGTCGTTCGTGAAGTGCGATCCTCCGAGAGGGAAAACTGCCGTGTGCTGGACCGCTCCACGCTGGTAAATGATGAGCCCGGTTGTTTCCGCGCCGACATCGACAAGGGCCGCTCCAAACTCTTTGTCATCTTCAGTTAGCGACGCTTCCGCGGCGGCGAGTTGCTCCAGAACCATGTCGGCAACGACCAGTCCTCCCCGGTTCACGGCGTTAATCGCATTCTGGCGTGCAGTCACGGGACTCGTCACGATGTGCACTTTCACAGCGAGACGTGCACCGATCATGCCCACTGGATCATTTATCCCATCCTGATCGTTGACGATGAATTCCTGTGGTAGTCGATCAACTATCTCGCGGCCCGCAGGCAGTTGAATCGCACACGCTGAATCGATGGCCCGGCGCACATCTTCGGCGAGGATCTCGCGATCGCGGCCCGAGACTGCGACGATCGCTTGCCCATTGAAGCCGAGAATGTGCGACCCCGCGAGATTGATCGTCACCTCTTCCGCTTCGAGTCCACTCATCCGCTCCGCGTCTTCGACGGCTTTCTTGATTGCGTCAACGGCTGCGTCAGGATTGACGATGACTCCCTTGCGCAAGCCGCGAGCTTCGGCTTCGCCGATTCCGACGACTTCGAGCAGTCCACCTTCGCCAGGTTCGCCTGCAATACACGTCACTTTACTCGTCCCAATGTCGAGACCGATCGTGTGTTGTGTACGCTTGGCCATTTTGTCGGGTCCTCAGGTCCAGAAAAGAATTTCTCGCGCAAAGACGCAAAGGCGCAAAGCAAGACCTTCGGTTTCCAGAGATCTTCCTTTGCGCCTTTGCGCCTTTGCGCGAGAAAATTTTTCCTTATTCATTCTTACTTTCAGCTACTGTATGGTTGCCCGTGACTAAACCCACGATCGCTCTTTTACCCTGAGTGAGATCTATGTAACTGATGAGTGGACCACGTGACGTTTGACGTTGAGCGTCGAGGACGGTCAACGCTTTGCTGAGTCGCGCACTTTGGTCTTGTGAGCCGAGACGGACTTCGATCTGCGAATCGTCACCCGCGAGTTGCACTCGCACGTCACGCAGGTCCAGCAGATTCACCTCGCTCACACGTTCCGATAATCCTTGCGTACTCCAATCGCGTTGCAACTCGAGAAACTTGCCGACGCGTTCGCGATTCTCTGCTTGTGCGGCAGCGGAATCGTCTTCGTTCCAGCCACGTAGAAAGAACGCCGGCATTTGATCAGTCGGCGACATTTCACCGAGATACACCGCATCGTCGTCGACCCACACAAAGCGACCTGCTGAAGTTCGCACTACCGCTTTTGGTTCCCGTTCAGTGATCCGAACTCGAATCCCGTCAGGCAGAACACGAGTGACCACCGCAGTGCGCACCCAGGGCAGACGCTCGAGATGCTTGCTGAGCTCCGCCAGATCAGCTTGCCACACTCCGGTTTGACCTACATCTCGACGCACGGCGGTTTGAATGTCGTCAATCGAAGCGCGTGCAGCTCCTTTCGTTTCAATTCGCCGTATCTGGAAAAAACTCGCCGAGGCGGCCGCGCGGTATCCGACGAAAGCAATCAACAGAATGATTGCGATCACGCCAATCCTTAACGCGAGCGGCACGTAAGCGAGCAGCGATTTGAGCCGCGCGCCAATCGACTCGGACGGAGCACGCCGCGCCGGACGCTGGCCCACGCCGGACCGACTCTTACCGATGCCACTGCGATTGCCTACCTTCTGAACTGCGACGGGATCTCTCAACGCTCACTGCTCCTTTCCACTCTGATCCGCGTTCATCTGTGTCTGCTCATCCGCGTTAATCTGTGTTCCCGGCTTCGCGCGCCAGAGTTCAACCTCGTATTCCAATTCAATCCCCTGCTCGCGTCTGACACGTTCTCGAATCTCTTCCGCCAGTGCGAGTGCATCTTCAGCGCGCGCGTCCTCACCTTCCGTCACGATGAAGTTGGCGTGCACGGGTGAAACTACCGCGCTGCCGCGGCGCTGTCCTTTCATTCCCATGTCGTCGATGATCTTGCCGGTGCCGGTCGTGCTCGCGGGTGGATTTTTGAAAAAACAGCCTGCGGAACGTGCACCGTGTGGCTGCGTCGCGAGCCGCTTGCTCTTCGCTTCGTCCATTCGTGCCTTGATACTTTCCGGATCATCCTTTTGCAGACGAAGCGTTGCGCCAAGCAGCAGTTCACCGTCCTTGAAGGAAGTGTGACGGTAGTTCCATTGAATGCTGTCGCCCGGAACCTCTACGACCTTTCCTTCACGAGCAACGCGCACCGTTTCAGTGACAGTGCCGATCTCGTGACCGAAAGCTCCGGCATTCATCCAGAGCGCGCCGCCGACGGTGCCGGGAATGCCGCCGAGCCCTTCGATCCCGGAAAGTCCGGCACGAGCAACATCGACGCACAGTCGCGGCAGCGAATATCCTGCGCTAACTGAAACCACTTCGCCGTCGATACCGACTTCGCCTTTCATGTCGCTCAAACTCAGCACGACGTAATGATGATCGCCATCATCAGCCAACACGTTGCTGCCGGAACCGAGCGGTCTCCAACCGATGCCCGCTTTATCCAACTCGTGGACGATCGCTGCCGCCTGCTCCTCAGTTTCGGGAGTGATGACCCAATCAATCGCACCGCCCACTCGCAAACTCGTCAATTCCGCAAAACGTCGCCCGCGCTCCGCACGCACGCCAAGCCTTGCGGCGATCTCTTCAAGCGCCCGGTCGCGTTCCTCCAGCTTGTTCTCTTCCTCCAACACGATCATCTTTCTTTTGAGACTGAAGTTGCCTGGGACTGTTCTCGCAACAAGAACAGCAGTTGGTCGCTCACGCGATTCACGGTTCCGGCGCCAAGCGTCAACACCAGATCGCCTGGTTGGACATGATCGCGCAATCCGGCCGCAGCGTTGTCGAGCGCGCCGATATAGTTGACGTCCTTGTGACCGAAACGCTTAACCGCCGCAGTCAATGCCTCAGCCGTAACACCTTCGATCGGATCTTCGCTCGCCGCGTAAATATCCGTGATGAAAAGCACGTCGGCGTTGTTGAAAGAACGAGCAAACTCCTGCATCAGATCGTGAGTGCGCGAGTAACGGTGCGGTTGAAACAAAACGACGATTCGCCTGCCGCCGGAACCGAGCTTCGCAGCAGCCAGCGTGGCCCTGATCTCTGTCGGATGATGTCCGTAATCATCAACCACGAGCACGCCATCCACCTCGCCTTTCGGCTGAAACCTGCGACCCGCGCCTGTGAAGCTGTGAAGTCCTTCGACAATCTTCTCGAACGAAACTTCCAACTCAAATCCAACAGCGATCGCTGCAAGCGCGTTGTAGACGTTGTGTACACCGGGCACGCGCAAAACCATCTCGCCAATCACATCTGTTCCGCGCCAGACAGTAAACGATGAACCGAAGTTGTTGTCGTGACGGATACCGTGAGCAGAGACGTCAGCCTGCGCGCTCAAGCCATAGGTCATGCGGCGACGCTCGAGCAATGGAATAATTGCCTGCACATTCGGATCGTCCAGACACAAAACCGACGAACCGTAGAACGGCACCTTATTAACGAAACTCGCGAAACAGGCGCGAACGTCATCCATGTCGTGGTAGTAGTCCATGTGCTCGCGATCGATGTTTGTGACGACCGCAATGGTCGGCGTGAGCATCAAAAACGATCGATCACTTTCATCGGCTTCGACCACCATCAGATCGCTCGTTCCCAAATGCGCATTCGATCCAAAAGCCCCAACAACGCCTCCAACGACCATCGTCGGATCCAACCCAGCATGGCCCAACACAGTGGCCACCATCGACGTCGTAGTCGTCTTTCCATGCGAACCTGCGACGGCGACTGTGTGTGGCTTGAGGCGCATCAACTCGGCGAGCATCTCAGCGCGCGGGATCACGGGAATCGAGCGTCGATTCGCTTCCACGATTTCGGGATTATCGTCACGCACTGCGGTCGAACGTACGACAACGTGCGGGTGTCCGACATTTTCCGCCGTGTGACCTTCGAAGATCTCCACACCCATTTGTTGCAGGCGATCGGTGACGTTGGAGCGTTTGAGATCCGAGCCGGACACGCGAAAGCCGAGGTTAACGAGCACCTCGGCAATGCCGGACATGCCGATGCCACCGATGCCGACAAAGTGGACGTGTTGAATTCTGCGAAACATTAGCCTCGTTTTTTAGCCACAAAAAGGCACATAAGTCACAAAAAATATTTTCAGCTAAAGCTGGTTATAGGTCTTCGTTCTCGTTGTGTGTTTGTTCGTTCTTCGTTTTCGTTCTTTGCTCTTTCATCTGTGCTAGCTCATTAATTCACTTGTGCTTTTTGTGCCTTTTTGTGGCCAAGATCTTCGATCATGTCTACTGCGGCTGCGGCTGCGTCACCGTGTGCGAGCTTACGACTCGCTTCTTCCATTCGATCGAGTTCTTGCGGCGCTTGCACGAGTTTCTCAATCTCAGCAGCCAACCTGTCGCCACTCAACTCGTGCTGCAAAATCATTCGTGCGGCGCCGGCGGCCTGCAACGCTTCCGCGTTCTTTCGCTGGTGATCGTCAGCGGCCTGTGGAAACGGAACCATGATCGAGGCCTTGCCGGCTGCAATCAGTTCTGCTGTCGTCGTGGCGCCCGCGCGACAGAGCACGAGATCCGCCTCCGCGAAATCAGCCACCATGTTGTCAATGTAACTGCGCACTTCCGCGTATTCGCTCCAGCTCGCGTCCAGATAAGCCGCCTTGACCTTCTCAAAATCAGCCGCGCCGGTCTGATGCTTGATGCGAAGTAGCGCCGGCAAATTTCTTAGTCTCGGCAACGCTGCGACCATTGCTTCATTGATCGCGCGCGCGCCTTGCGATCCACCAAACACCAACAGTGAAAACCTCCCCGGCTCACGCCGCTTCGGTGGAATTTCAAAAAACTCTCGTCGCACAGGGTTCCCTGTTACTTTGGCCTTACCGCGAAAGTACGGCAGCGCCTGCTCGAACGAAACAGCCGCGCGATCGACAAACCGCGCGAGCATCCGATTGGTCCAACCCGGCAGCGCGTTAGACTCCATCACTAACGTCGGGCGATTCGTGAGCGCCGCCGTCAACACGACCGGACCAGACACATAACCACCCGCGCCTACGACCACGTCTGGTTGAAACTCTCGCATCAGCTTCCGCGCCGAAATAAAACTCTTCGGCAGGATCGCGAGTCCTTTCACACGCGCGCCGAGCTTCACGTTCTTCAGCCCGGCACTTTCAATGAGCGATAAATCAAAACCTGCTTGCGGCACCAGCCGCGTTTCCAACCCGCGCGCGGTGCCGACAAAATGCACTTTCGAACTGGCATCGCGCCGCATGATCTCCTGGGCCACCGCGATGCCAGGATAAATGTGACCGCCAGTGCCGCCGGCGGCAATCAGTACACGCATTTCAATGATCAAAAGCGCGCCGGCCGAGACCAGTGGGCGCGGCGACATTCAATTTCTTCCGCTCTCGGATTTTGCTCGTTGCTGTTTCGAGCAATCCGACGTCAAGCGAACCGCTCGCGTGCTGTGAGACGTTGAGCAGAATCCCCACGGCTGCGAGTGTCGGCACTAAAGACGATCCGCCATAAGAGATAAACGGCAGTGGTATGCCTTTTGTCGGCACCAGCGAGAGCACGACACTAATATTAAAGAGCGCCTGGGCCACGATACTGGTCACAATTCCGAGACTCAGCAACATTCCAAACCTGTCGGGCGCCAGCAAAGCCGTACGCACGCCACGCCAGAGAAAAAGTGCAAACACTAAAATGACTGCGATTGCCCCAACCAATCCAAGCTCTTCACCAACGACCGCGAAGATGAAATCAGAGTGAGCAAACGGAAGAAACAACATCTTCTGCTTGCCCTGCGCGAAACCGAGCCCGTTAGTGCCGCCTGATCCAATCGCGATCAGCGACTGCACCACCTGAAAACCTGCGCCTTGCTGATCCGCCCATGGATCAAGAAATGTCACGAGGCGTTTCAAACGCCACGGAACAAAGATCAGTAATCCAGCGGCGACGGCTAACGCCGGCGCAGCAGCCATCGCCAAATGAAGTACACGCGCTCCGGCGGTGTAGATCATTACCGTGAAGATCAACGCCAGCATCATCGCGGTGCCGAAGTCGGGTTCGATGACTATTAATGCTGCGAGCCCACCTGTCACGACAGCACAAGGGAAAAAGGTCCGCCAGAAATCTCCTTCCTCCCCCGCCCGTTTCTCGAGGAAGTAGGCGAGAAAAATGATCAGCGCCAACTTTGACATCTCCGACGGTTGCAGCGAGAAGCCGGGAAACTTCAACCAGCGATGCGCGCCGTTCGTGGCGCTAAAACCGAACACGCCGAGCAAACCGATCGTGCAAAGGATCAATAGGCCGTAGACAATGCGACGGCTCTTGAGTTGTTGGTAGTTGAACTGCATGGCCAGCAACATCACGATGAAACCGACCGCGACCCAAACGCCCTGCTTGATCACGTAGTAAAACTGATTGCCATTCTCCTTTTGTGCGATAAGCGCGGACGCGCTGTAGACCATGACCACGCCAAAGAGCGCGAGCCCTGTGGTCGCCGCAAAGAGCCATTTGTCTGGTGCGAGCTTTCTAGCCATTGTTAGTAGGATTTCCTCGCAAAGGCGCAAAGTAAATCCACGGGTTCGGCGTTCATATTCTTTCTTTGCGCCTTTGCGCCTTTGCGAGGAACTCTTCTTCTAGCCTTGCGACCTCATCTTTAAACACCTTGCCGCGGTGTTCGAAACTGTCAAACATATCGAAGCTGGCACATGCCGGAGCCAGCAGCACAACGTCGCCTTTTTCTGCGGCGGTAAATGAACGTTCGACTGCGTCTTTCATGTCTGTTGCATGCTCGTATGGCGCGCTGGATCCCAACTCGGTTGCGATCGTCTCTGCATCTTCGCCGATGAGCACCAGCTTCCTGACTTTCTCGCCGACGAGCGGTTCGAGCGGCGCGTATGGAGCTTTCTTCCCTCGGCCACCAAGTATCAGAACAACTTTCCCGCGCTCATGCGCAAACGCCTCGAGCGCTTTCAACGTTGCATCAACGCTTGTCGCTTTTGAGTCGTTGTAAAACTTCACTCCGTCGATCTCAGCAACAAACTCGAGCCTATGCTCCACCGGATCGAATCGTTTCACTGTGGCGTTCATCGACTCAACCCCGGCACTTGCCGCAATCCCTGCCGCGAATGCCGCAGCAACGTTCTCGACGTTGTGCAGTCCACGCAGCTTGATCTCGTCAACATTCAGCAAAACTTCTCCACGAAAAATAAGCTCACGGCCACGCAGGAACACGCCGTTCTCCAGTTCTTTCTTCACGCTGAAATTCATCACCTTCGCTCGCAAGCCACTCGCCCAGGATGAAACTGTCGGATCGTCAGCATTGAGCACGGCGACGTCTTCACCAGTCTGATTCATGAAGATGCGATGCTTCGCCGCGGCGTAGTCGTTGAACGTTTCGTAGCGATCCATGTGATTCGGCGTCACGTTGAGTACAACTGCAATCGACGGGTGAAAAGTCTTGATCGTCTCCAACTGAAAGCTCGAAAGCTCGGCGACTGTCCAACCATCGTCTCGAGAACTGTTGACCATCGAGATCAGCGCTTTGCCGATGTTGCCACCCACCTGCACGGGCAATCCGGCGTCGCGCAGCAGCTCACCGATGAGCGACGTGGTTGTGGTCTTGCCATTGCTGCCCGTGATGGCGATGATGCGTCCTTTCAAATAACGCGCGGCGAGTTCGACCTCACCGATGACTTCCGCGCCGGCTCGTTCGGCGTAACGAATGGGAATGATGTTCGCCGGCACGCCGGGACTGACGACAACCAGCTCAAGTTGATCGAGCAGCCAGCTCGGCGGTTCGCCCGGCAACAAACCGACGCCTGACTCTTTCAATGCCACCGCTTCCGGCGTCCATTTTTCAATCGGCTTCTGATCGCTGAGGGCGACCACCGCGCCCTGGTCCAACAAAAATCTCGCCGCCGCGATTCCACTCCGCGCCGCTCCGATTATCAAAACTTTCTTGTCACGAAGAAGCACCACTCACCTGAGTTTCAACGTCGAGAGACTCAACAACGCGAACAAGATCGCCAAAATCAAAAACCGAAAGACGATCTTCGACTCCTTCCAGTCCTGCATCTCGAAATGATGATGCAGCGGCGTCATCTTGAATAAACGCCGCCCGGTGCCTGTCGTGCGTTTCGTCATTTTGAAGACGCTCACCTGCAACATCACCGACATCGCCTCGATCACAAACACTCCGCCCACCATCAGCAACATAAACTCCTGCTTCGTCAGCACCGCCACCGTACCCATCGCACCACCGATGGCGAGGCTGCCGACGTCGCCCATAAAGACCTGTGCCGGCGGCGCGTTGTACCAGAGAAAGCCGAGACTCGCTCCGGCCATCGCTCCGCAAAAAACTGTCAGCTCTGCTGCTTCCGGCCGGTGTGTCAATTCAAGATAATCTGCCCAACGCGCGTCACTGCTGAGATAAGTGAAACCAGTCAACGCGCTCATCGCGATGAACGTGACGCTGATTGCAAGTCCATCCAATCCATCAGTGAGGTTCACTGCGTTCGACGAGCCCAACAGCACGACGATGATCAAAATCAGGTAGATATAAGGACCGATGAAACTCTTTCCGAATGGATCGGCCGACGCTTTGAAGAATGGAATACTGAAATTCCATGAGTAACCAGTGCCGCCCAGGAACTTCGTGGACGTGAAAAGCACTGCCCAAACACCAACTGCCACCAGCAGTTGGGCCAACAACTTTTGGCGCGCGGTCAGTCCGAGGCTCCGCTGCTTCGCCATCTTCGAATAGTCGTCGATGAAGCCGATGGCTGCAAAGAGCAACGTCGCGACGATTGTCGTCCAGACATAAACGCTGGAGAGCTTCGCCCACAGGAGAGTGGAGATAAGGACCGAGCCGACGATCAGCACTCCACCCATCGTGGGAGTGCCGCGCTTGACCATGTGCTCTTTTGGTCCTTCTTCGCGAATCTGCTGGCCAATGTTCCACTTCTTCAAGGCGTCGATGAGCGTGCCGCCAAAGAAGAGCGAGATGAGCAACGCGGTAATCGTCGCGTAAGCAGTGCGAAAAGTGACGTACTGAAAAACGTTGAGGGCCTTTACGAGATACCAATCCTTATCCTTGAAATGGATATAAAGGAGTTCGTAAAGGAAGTAGTAGATCATTAGTTCGACACAATGTTTGGACAGGATTTACAAGATTACACAGGATTCACATGTAAATCCTGAAAAATCTTGTAAATCCTGTAAGCTAACTCTCGTCATTCCCAGCCAACGGAAATCGCTCGCGCAGTGCTTTCATCACCTTATCAGTAGCAACACCTCGCGAGCCCTTCACTAAAATCAGATCGCCTTCGCGAACCTCTTTCACCAGTTCGACCGCAACTTCATCGGAAGAGTTGAAAAACTTCGTCGCGGAAAGGCCGGCTTCCTTTGCTCCCGCAATGATTTCACTTCCCAACCCACGCACTCCCCAAAGCAAATCAATCCCGCTGCCTGCAATCTCTCTTCCAACGTCTCTGTGTAACGAAACTTCATCAGGTCCAAGCTCAAGCATCTCTCCCGCGATCACTATCAGTCGCTTTCGACCCTCCCCCGCTTCCACCATCATCCGCACCATGTTTAGCAACGATCGCGGATTCGAGTTGTACGAATCGTCGATCACAGTGAAACCCGCCGCGAAGTCAACAACTTCACCACGCATCTTCGGCGGTTGCGCGGCCCTCAAAGCTTTCGCAATCTCTTCCGGAGGAATTGAAAACGCGGTGCCCACCGCCGACGCGGCCAGCGCATTACTCAGATTGTGACGCCCGCTCATCGACAACAACGCCTGCGCTTCTCCCAAAGGCGTTCGCAGACGAAACTGAATCCTTCCCAGTGAACTCGTGTCAATCTCAGTTGCGGTAACATCCGCCACATTGTCGATACCAAACGTCAACGTGCGGCCCTGGTGCTTGTCTCGCATCTTCATGACAAGCTCGTCATCGGCGTTCAGGATCGCAGTGCCCTCCGGCTTGAGTCCTTCAATCAATTCCGCCTTCGCCGCCGCGATGTTTTCAATCGTCCCGAGATACTCGAGATGCACCGGCGCGACCATCAGCTCCACAGCAATGTCCGGCGGTGTGATCCGGCACAGCCGCTGAATCTCATGAGTCGGCGACGACATTCCCATCTCAAGCACGGCGAGATCGAATTGATCAGGTGAACGGTCCTCGCTGACCATGCGCAACACTGACAATGGCAATCCCAAACCGTTGTTGTAATTACGCTCGCTCTTCAGAACCCGATGACCTGCGCCTTCAAGAACTTGCGCGGTCAACTCTTTCGCAGTCGTTTTTCCCGCGCTGCCAGTGATCGCGACAACCGGTTTTCCCCAGGCCGTGTAAACGCGATGCGCGAGTTGCTGCAATGCTGCAATCGCATCGTCAACTAACAACAGTCGATCCTTTATCTGCTCGAGATCAGGATCGCCAGTGACACGATCAGTGCGCGCCACTGCCGCGATTGCACCGCGCTCGAACGCGTCCGCGATAAAGCGATGGGCATCGACAAACTCACCATTAAAACCGGCGCGGGCGTAGTCCTGTTGCGATAGTGCAAAGAACAGTTCGCCCGCGCCTACCGAACGCGAGTCGATGGAATAATCTCTAATCTGTTTGTCAAACATCTCGGCGCTGACGCTCGTGGCATTCGCGCCCATCAAATCCGCTGCCTCTCCAACCTTCACGTTATTACAGCCTCTTCCCGTTCGATCGATTCTTCCGGCGAAGGCGTGTTCGTGTTTGCTGGGCCGAGCAGGCATTCAACCAATTTTGAAAGCGAGCTCTGGTTCATCGAAACATTTGCCAAAACTTCGGCATAGCTTCCAACACGACCACTGGCCGGACTCACGTCACCGTTCGAGCCACTTTTTGGGGGATGATGTTGTGCCCGGAGGGTTGAACGCTGGCTGCGTAATCGTTTTCTGCAGTCAGCAATGCCGTAGTTTACGTCATCTGCGAGACTTTCTTCATCTGTCGCGTATGGCAACTTCACTGGGACCTCCCAAAATCAACGTAGACAAGCTGCCCGGTGCTCACTTCCGTACCGGCTGAGGGATTCTGTTTCAAAACCCTGCCTTCGCCACGCGCTTCAACCTGTAATCCGAGTTGTGCGCACGTTCTCGCCACATCTCGCACGCTGCGCCCGCGCAGATCAGGCATCAGCATCGCCTGCTTCGTAGCGACAGCGTAAACAACTTCTCCGCCCCGTCCTCCGTTGCTATCCACGGTGGGCAACGTGGCTTTCCGCTGTTGTTCCGCTTGCACTTGCTCGTCACGCATTTTCGCGGCGCGTTCCGAATCCTCGTTGACCTGGGCGACCAGTTCCGGCACGGACTTAACTTCGATGTCAGGCATCACTCCGAGCGCGGGCAGGATCTGTTCGGCAACTTCACGGAAGATCGGTGCGGCGACGTCGCCGCCGTGATACGCGCCTGCCGGCTCATCGATCACAACGATGATCGCTACTTGCGGATTACTCACCGGAGCAAATCCGACAAAAGAAGCAACGTGCTTTGTTGCTGAGTAGCTGCGCGTTTTTGGATCGATCTTTTGCGCGGTGCCTGTTTTCCCCGCTGCTGAGTAACCATCCAACTGTGCCTGCTTCGCAGTTCCTCTGAGCGTCACTCCTTCCAGCATTCCTCGTATTGCAATTGCTGTCTCAGCGTTGATCACGCGTCGCTGTTCGGGTTGAGCACGATAGACAACTGTTCCTTCAGCATTGCGAACTTCGCGAATCAGGTGAGGCGCGACTCTCACACCGTCATTCGCAAGCGCGCCAAACGCTGCAACCATCTGCACCGGTGTGACACCGATCTCCTGTCCGATCGCGATCGAACCGATCGATGAAGGCTGCCAGCGTTCAACCTTTCTCAAGAGGCCCGCTGTTTCACCAGGCAACTCAATCCCCGTGCGCGATCCGAAACCGAAGCGCTTGATGTAGTCGTACATCGTTGGGTCGCCAACTCGTATGCCCAACTTGATCGCCGCTACGTTGCTCGATTTCGCCAGCGCCTCGGCGATAGTCAATGTGCCAAACGCCGTATGATCGCGTACCACACGTCCGGCGACAGTGATCGCACCCATCTGGCAGTCAATACGATCGTCCACTTTCGCAAGTCCCTTCTCCAACGCTGCGGAGAAAGCGACGACTTTGAACGTCGAACCCGGTTCGTAAATATTCTGAAGCGCCCAATTCGACCTTGTTTCGGGCTTAGCGTCGGCTACCTTGTTCGGATCAAACGTCGGAGCGTTGGCGAGTGCGAGAATTTCTCCGCTACGTGGATCGAGCACGATCACCGTTCCGGACTTTGCTCTTGAACGCTGGACCGCCGCCAGTAGCGCTTGTTCTGCGTGATACTGAATCGATTGATCGATCGTCAGGACTACTGTATGGCCGGGCTTCGAGGTGATCTCGTAACTCTCGTACGGTTTGCCGTTGGCATCTTTCTCCAGAAACAGTCAACCTGGTTCGCCTGCGATTTTGGCGTTGTGAAACTGCTCGACACCGCCGAGACCTTTTCCATCGAGCCCGACGTATCCGAGCACGTGCGCTGCTAATGGACCATTCGGGTAATAACGCTTTGGCTCGAGTCGCGTTTGAATGCCGGGAAGATTCATCGCGACGATCTTTGCGGCATGGTCTGCATCCAGTCGCCGCGCTACCCAAATAAACCTTCGCTTCTCTTCCCCGGCTTCACGAAACTCTTTGGCGAGATCGGCATGCTTCATACCGAGCGCTTGAGCGAGTTGCTGCGCAGTACGGTCCAATGTCTCTGCATCGAGACCATCGGGATCGAGAAACAATGAAACTGTCTGCACGCTGCGAGCAAGTTGGCGCTCCTGGCGGTCCAACAACTCACCACGCTGCGGGCTTGTTTCAATAGAGTTCTGTTGTTGTTGACGGGCCCGGTTGGCGAGACTGTCATACTGCGAGAATTGCAGGTAGACCAGTCTGGCGCACACGACCAGCATCCAAAAACCAATAAAAGCCGCGACGAAAAGTGCGCGGCCTGGTGAAACATCCGGTCTGGATTTTGATCGAGCAACGAGGCGTGCCAACATCACCTACTTGTTTTCCCCCTAACCAGTAGCGTGATGAGGACGCTGAAAGCTTGCCGGTTTCGTGCGAAAGCGCAAAGACGCTGATCGAGATCAGCGACGGATCTTCTTGGTGTCCTTCTTTACCTCTTTCTTTTCGTCTTTCTTTGGATCTTCGCGCCTTGGCGGGAGATTCTCCGGCGCTCCGAGAGTCGCAATCTGTCCCGGTCGCGCAGGCTTCAATCCCAATCGCCGAGCGGCAGGCTCGAGTTTGTCAGGTGCTGTAGCGCGCTCTTTCTCGAGAGCCAGTCGCTGGTTCTCTTCCAGCAATCGCTTACGCTCAGTGCGCAACGTTTCATTTTCGTAACCAAACTGCACGGCCGCGAAGTGCTGCTTGGCCGCAAAGACAAACCCGCCTGCCAGCACGAGTCCACAAAACAACAACAGTGCGAGTCGTGAAAGAGCAGTAACGTCACGAGTGCGGCGGATTTTTGCGTTTCGTTGATGCTCTGGAAATCTCTTCATGATTGTTTCTATCTCCGCGTAATCTCTGTGTCCTCTGCGTCTCTGCGGTTACTTAGTCCATCACCGCAGAGGCGCAGAGGACGCAGAGATTACGCGGAGGTGACCTCGAGTTTTCGGCACGCGCGAAGCTTGGCGCTGCGTGCCCGCGGATTCTCGTCAACCTCGCGCGAGCCTGGGACCACCGGACGGCGTGTCAATACTTCAACTGCTTTGCGCGCGCCACACGAACAAACCGGCAAACGTGGCGGACATTCACATTGCCCCGACAGTCTTCTCAGCTCACGTTTGAGGATCCGATCCTCCAACGAATGAAAACTGATCCCCACAAACCGCCCGCCGGGTATTAAAAGATCGACTGCTGTCTCAACAAATTCTCCCAGCCCTTCAAGTTCCCGATTGACGGCAATACGCAGGGCCTGGAACGTGCGCGTCGCCGGATGAATCTGGTTTCGCTTATGACCACCGGCAGCGGCTCGCACAAGCTCTGCTAACTCCGTGGTCGTCGTAATTGGCTGTCCTTGTTCGCGACGTTCCACGATGCGACGGGCGATGCGTCGCGAGTGTCGTTCTTCGCCGTATTCAAAAATGATTCTGGCAATTTCCGATTCGGGAAGTTGCTGTAGAAGATCGGCTGCGGTAGCTCCGGTCGCCGGATCCATCCGCATATCTAAAGGAGCATCGAAACGAAAACTAAACCCACGTTCAGGTGAATCGAACTGCAGTGAAGAGACTCCAAGATCGACAAGAATGCCGGATGGATCGCGCTCATTGGCTTGCTGCAACACAGCAGTGATGTCGCGAAAGTTGGCTTGGGACGCCCGAAACCTGTCCCCAAAGAGCCCCAATCGTTCTCGCGAGTACTCGAGCGCCACGGGATCGAGATCCATTCCGACTACGCGAGTGTCGGCGGAGGATTTCAGAACTGCTTCGCTGTGCCCGCCAAGCCCGACCGTGCAATCTACAAAGAGACCTCCTCGCTCAGGCGCGAGGAACTTCAATGTCTCCTCAAGCAGCACGGGGCGATGGGGCGCGCCTCTGCCCCCCAAAGGCGCAGCCATCACCACCGCCCCGTGATCTCGTTCAAAGAACTTTCGATCTTTGTGCTTTGTTCTTTGTGCTTTGTTCTTTTTCACAAAGTACAAAGTAACAAGTACGAAGGACTAAATTCCAAGTCTCGCAATCGCCGCCTCGTCTTCTTCCGTGTATGGGTCGGCCAGCATACGAGCTTTGAACTTGTCGAGCTCCCAAACTTCCAAATAGGTCAGGTAGCCCATTACTGCGACGTCTCCTATCACTTCCGCACTCTTGCGCAGCAACGGATGAATCAACAGGCGGCCCTGCCCGTCAATCGTAGCCTGCTGACCAAAGTAGTTCGTTCTATCAAGGAACTTTCTGCGTGCCGGGTCCATGGAGGGCAACAATGAAAGTCTCTGCTCGATCGACTCCCATTCCGGCAGCGGGTAAATCCGAACACAATCACCGGTCAGGCTCGTGATATAAAAATCTTTGCCGTGCTTCTCTTCGATCAGGCGCCGGAATTCAGTCGGAACTTTCAGGCGACCTTTAACGTCGATTCTTGCCGTGTAATTTCCTCGCAGCATAGTTTCGAGCCTGACGAGAGAGCTTGGTGGGTGGCCTAAAGGAAAAGTGTTGCTCAATGATCGGTGTTGCTACGAGGTTGGACCCACTTCCGACCACTTTTGACCACCCACGGCCGGATACTACGCCCCGCTCCAAGCACTGTCAATAGATAACCTTGAGGAGGTGATCGCCTCTTGTAGGCCTGTTATAGGTCTTATCGGTCCTTTAGTAGACCTATACTCCCGGCCTCAACGATCATGTACACTGGCCCGCCATACAATGACATCAATTCTCCTCTTCGGGTTGCTGGCTGCGGGCGCGAACGTTCTCGGAGGCCTCATTCTCGTTAAATCAGGCGCTCACCGCTTCGGCGAACGCTTCCTGAAATATCTCGTCGCTCTCGGCGCCGGCTTCATGCTCGCAGCGATCTTCATCGAAATTCTTCCCGAAACCGTCGGTATCTGGACAAGAAACTCGCCAGAGGAATCGGCGGCAGAAGCTGTGGGGGGCGCCATGGCACTGCTGCTCGTCGGTTATTTATCGATTCAGTTTTTCGAACACACTCTCGCTCCTCACTTTCACTTCGGGGCCGAGACACATCCCGAATCATTCATGCGACCTTCAGCGGCGTACACCGCCGTCGGTGGGCTTTGGATTCACACATTCTTTGACGGTGTCTCAATAGCGTCCGCTTTCCTGGTGAGTTTCAAAGTCGGATTTCTGGTGTTTATCGCGATTCTGCTGCACAAAATGCCCGAAGGCTTCACTGTGGCATCGATCATGCTTGCTAGCGGACGTTCTACGCGGAAGGCGTTGATTGCGACCGCCGCAATCGGTGCGGCGACTCTGGCAGGTGTGATTGGTGTCGCATTGCTTAATACAAGGATGAGCAATGCGGTCGGTTATGCGTTGCCATTTTCAGCGGGTGTCACACTCTATGTAGCAGCAAGCGACTTGATTCCAGAGGTGAATCACAAAGAAGAAAGAAACCCGACGGTCTCAATCGTCGTTTTTGGAGGAGTGGCCCTGTTCTACCTGTTGCACCGGTTGATCGAGGGTTGGCACTGACGAGAATTTCGCTATTGCGTTTGCGCTTGAAAAAATTAGCTTCATTGTGGCTTGGCCTCGGCCTGCTGGCTCTGGTCTTTTCACTGTTAGCCGTTGCAGTAAACGCGCAGACTGCGCCGCAATCTCCAGTTCCACTTCCTGTTCCCTTCAATCCGATCGTAGACAACGCGAACGTGATCGACGCCGGCACGAGGCAACGACTGGAGTCGATCTACTTAAACTTGAAAGAGCGCGGGAATATTGAGTACGCGGTACTGATAGTTGATACAACGGGCGGTCTGGACATTTTCGACTATTCGCTGCGAGTTGCGCGCGGCTGGGGCATTGGACCAAGGGATGCACAGAAGGCAGGCTTTCTGTTGGTGGTTGCGATTCAGGATCGCAAGTATTTCACACAGATAAGCCGTCACCTGGAAGGAGATTTGCCGGACGGGCTTATCGGTCAAATTCAACGTGAACGACTGGTGCCTGCGTTCCGGCAACAGAACTACAGCAAAGGAATACTCGATACCGTTCAGTCTTATGCTGCGACGCTCGCAGCGAAGCGTGGTTTCAGCATTGAAGGGATCGATCAGCGTTATGTGTATCGCCAGAGTGAGCCGGAGGAACGACAGCCGGCGCAAAAGAGTTTAAGCAGTATGTGCGTGGGAATAATCATTATTGGTTTCATCTTGATGGTGCTCTTCTCCTCGTCACGCAGACGAGGTGGAGGCGGTGGTGGTGGCTGTTTGCAGGCACTGCTGTGGGGAAGTTTGTTTAGTAATTTGGGTGGCGGTAGTCGCTGGGGCTCCAGGAGTGGCTGGGGTGGAGGCGGATTCGGCGGCGGAGGCTTCGGTGGTGGCGGTGGTTTTGGTGGAGGTTTTGGCGGCGGCGGAGATTTTGGCGGCGGCGGATCTGGCGGGAGTTGGTAGTCTCCGCGTAATCTCTGCGTCCTCTGCGTCTCTGCGGTGGAAGTTAACCGCAGAGGACGCAGAGATTACGCGGAGAGGTCAATTTGTTAGTATCGGAGCACCCGAATAGTTATGGTTAAAACGGTAGTACACGAAGCGCTCAACGGACTCGTTGAAGATCTGCGTGCTACGCACGGAGCGAATCTCGCGTGCGTGGTCCTCTACGGATCGGCCGCAGCCGGCGATCACATCGAGCTGCGCTCGGACTACAACCTGCTCATCGCTCTCAATCGCATCACGCCGGAAGACTTGCGCCAGGCGCAGGCGCCGATGCGCGAATGGCAGAGATTGGGCCATCCGCTGCCGGTGTATTTCACTGTCGAGGAACTCTCGGATGCTGCGGACGTATTTCCCATCGAGTTTCATCAGATGGCAAACGCACGCATCGTTCTTTATGGTCACGATCCTTTCGAGTTTGTAAAACTCTCGGATGCGAACCTGCGTCACCAGGCTGAGTACGAACTGAGAAGCAAGTTGATCCAGTTGCGCCGCCTTTATATTCCCGCTTCAGTTTCGGTCAACAAGTTGTGCGACTTGATGAGCGACAGTTTGTCGAGTTTCGCGGCGTTGTTCAGGGCCGTGTTGCTGTTGCACGGTCAGGAAGCACCGGTAGCAAAACCCGATTGCGTCCGCGCGACTACGAGACTCCTAAAACTCGACGCCGCGCCGTTTGAAAGAATTTTTCAGTTTCGCACTGGCCGTAATCTCCCCTCATCGGAAAAAGATGCGAATGATCTTTTCGGAGCCTACCTGTTCCAGGTTGAGCAGGTTGTTGAGGCAGTAGACGAGTTGGTACACCAACATGGTGCCAATTCGTAGGAGCCCCACTGGTTGAGGGCTGTAACTTAAACAATGGGAGATTTGCAGATGAAGACCCGAAGATTGCTGATCCTTTTCGCTGTAGCAATGATTTCTTTTGCTGCCAGCGGTTGCGGATACAACACGCTGACAACGAAGCGCGAGAACGTGAAGAGCAAATGGGCCGGTATAGAAACACAGCTACAACGCCGCGCAGACCTTATAAACAACCTGGTAGAGACAGCGAAGCTGGCGGGGATCCAGGAGCAGGAAGTGTTTGGCGCTATCGCGCAGGCGCGCTCACGGTTGTTGAATGCAACGGGTCAAGCACCGCAAGGCGAAGCTGGAGACAAGTCTCCCGAACAAAAGCAGGCGGTGATCGATGCTGCAAACAGTTTCGGCGGCACGATTGGACGATTGCTGGTGCTACAGGAAAATTATCCTGTTCTGAGATCGAACGAAAACTTTTTGAAGTTGCAGGATGAAGTGGCGGGCACTGAAAACCGTGTGGCAACTGCGCGCAACGATTACAACACTGCGGTGCAGGACTACAACACAACTCGCGCCCGTTTTCCGACCGTGATCTCGGCAAAACTTTTCGGATTCCGGGAAGAGCCGTACTTCAGGGCTGAAGAGGGTGCGCGGACAGTGCCGCAGATTAATGCGAATTCGCTAAGGCAGAACCAAAACAAGTAGCACAACAACAAAAACCATCCACAGATTACACAGATGTGAAATCTGTGGATGGCTCTAGAAACCTCTCGAACTACACATCGCGCAGTGATCGCAGGGTTTGCCGCCTGGTTCGACGCTGCAAGTCTTTTCCTTTTGAAAGAAATCGACCAGTTCCGAGACCGTCGCTTCTTCAACTCCGAAGCGCTCGAGACTCGGATGACTTGCATTTACTCCACCAAGCCACGGTGAGTGCACGCGAGGAGCCGAGGGAGTTTCCGAACGAACTCTAGCTTCGATTTGAATCAGACGGTTTTGCATCTCAGCCAGACTCGCACGCATTGCAGCAAGCTCTGAACTGATATCGGTTGAGTTTTGAGACGAAGCGGGACTCGCAGCCACACGCCGCGCAATCCTCTCCGCAATCACTCTCGCCTGATCTTCCATTTGGTCCTACAACAAATCTATCCGATCCACAACACCGACAATCGCCGAATCGATCGCCGCGCCTGCCTTCCCCGTCGCGGCAGTCGATGCGCTCCAGCCCTCCTGAACGATCAGCACCGTATCGCCAACTCCAGCATCAACCGAGTCCAGTGCTAACGTTGAATAACTCGTCTCTTCACCTTCCGGTGTGATCTGCTGGCACAACATCACGCGCGCATTCTCGTAGCGATGGTTTTTTTTCGTGGCCACGACATTTCCAACAACGCGAGCGAGAATCATCTTGTTACGTGCTGCTCAGAATCAACAATTCCGATGATCGTGCAATCGGTCGGCGTGTCTTCACGTTTGAACGGAAAACTCGCTTCCTTGCCACGGCACCAGAACACCAACTCACCAATGCCCGCGCCCACCGCATCAACCGCCACCATCGGTTTCCCAGTCGATTCCAGGTTCTTGTTGAGGGTTTGGACCACGAGCAACTTCCGTCCGTCCAGGGATTCATTCTTGACGGTTGCTACGACTGTGCCGATGACGCGTGCGAGTTGCATAATTCAATGAACGTCAACCGTATCAATCACACCGACGATCGCTGCATCCACGGGCACGTCTTTCATCCCCTGCGCCAGTCGTGCACTCGATCCGGCCACTACCAGCACGCGTTCATGAAATCCCGCGCCCACTGTGTCAACCGCAACTACATAACCGGTCGTATCGCTGCCGTCTACGTTGATCGGTCTGACGATCAGCAACTTCTTTCCGGTTAACCGTTCGTCTTTTTGTGTGGCGACAACAGTGCCGAGAATGCGAGCAATGATCATTGCTGATTATCGATCAAGCCCGATTGGAAGACTTTCGTCGACACTACCATGTGGACGCGGGATCACGTGCACGCTAACCAATTCACCTACACGTCGCGCAGCGGCTGCGCCTGCATCGGTCGCGGCCTTCACGGCAGCAACATCGCCACGGACGATCGCAGTCACAAAGCCGGCGCCGATCTTTTCGTAACCAACCAGCGTGACGTTAGCGGCTTTGACCATCGCATCGGCAGCTTCGATCATTGCTACCAAGCCTTTTGTTTCAACCATTCCGAGTGCTTCTTGCATTCAGATGCTCCTCTACTCAGTGATTTAACCACGGATGAACGCAGATAGATACGGATCTATTTACCATTTACAGCCTGACTTAACAATTCAACCAGCTCTTCGCGTGTAAGTGAGATCTTTGAATCGCCATTCTCAGCGTTACCCAAGTAACCGCACGATTGCGAACGCGCAGACTCGTCGAGATAACCTGCGGCCTCGCGCACGTTAATCAACTTCTCAATCGCATCCGCCGGCAGGTTCTTTGAGCCACCAAGCACGCGCGAGAGGATCGCAATCTTTGCAGTGTGCTCCAACGTCTCCAGACGATCCCACGCCTGCCACAGATCCGAACCGTAGGCAACGGCGCCGTGATTGGCCATCAACAGCGCGTTGTGATGTTTCACCAGCGGCTGCATCGCCTGTGTCAGCTCATCAGTTGAAGGAGTTCCATACGAAGCAAGCGGCACGCAACCCAGAGTCAAAATCACTTCCGAGAGAATCGGTTGGTCGATCGCGAGACCGGCAACCGCGAACGCTGTCCCGTGTGGCGGATGTGCATGGCAAACTGCTTTCACATCCGGACGCTCGCGATAGATTAGCAGGTGCATCGCAAGCTCACTCGAAGCCTTCCGTTCATTGAGTGCCCTGCCCTCTACATCCGTAATCGCGATCAGGTCCTCACTCATTCGTCCCTTGCACGTCATCGTCGGCGTGGCGAGGATGCGACCGTCATCCAGACGCACGCTCACGTTGCCGTCGGACGAAACGACATAACTCCGTTCGTACATCAGGTGGCAAACTCGAATCAGATCTCGTTTTGTTGTTTGCTCATCCATGAAACTTCAGATCTGTTTTTCTTTGCGCCTTTGCGTCTTTGCGAGGGTAACCTCTTCACCCGTCCGTCCGCGCAATTCAGTGACCGCAGCTCCGGAAGGTTGCGAAAGAAAATACGACAGCGATTCTAAGGATGTCGTGAGGTCAACAGTCTTTACCTTAACTCCACGTCGCGCCGTCAACGACACAGGCGCAAAGTTCAACACCGCTTTTATTCCCGCGGATGTCACCTGATTGAGAACTCTTTGCGCGGCCTTGGCAGGAACAGCGATCACCATCACATCGATCGACTCCTCGCGAATCACTTTCGCAAGTTGGTCCACATCATGGACGGCGATCTTCGCGTCTCCGATCCTGCGGCCGATCTTTTGCCGGTCGTTATCAAACACGGCCGCGACGGTGAAGTTCGACTTCGCAAAACCGTTGTAGTTAGCGAGCGCAGTGCCTAATCTTCCTGCACCCACGATACCAACCCGATGCGGGCTGTCGAGACCAAGTATTTTGGTAATGTGATCGCGCAGATCTTCAACATAGTAACCAACGCCGCGCACGCCAAATTCGCCGAAGTAACCCAGATCCTTCCTGATCTGAGCAGAGTTTAGATTGAACTGCTCCGCCAGCGCCTGCGATGAAACAGTTTTGATTCCCGCGGCGTGAAGCGCGTTAAGGCAGCGAAGGTAAACACTCAACCGGCTTGTTGTTAGTTCTGATATTTTCTCGGACTTCATGAGTAGTGTCAGTATAGCGCTATACCGCAAATAGGTCATATACGCCCTATAGCTCGTATACTTTTTTGATACAATCCCCGCCCGAATGATTGCACATCTCAGCGGGACACTGCTTTCCAAGCAAGCGACGTCCGTGATTGTCGATGTAAGTGGCGTCGGCTACGAAGTCACCATTCCGCTCTCGACTTTTTATGACCTCGAAGACGCAGGCTCAAACGTTCAGCTTCGCATCTATACGCATGTGCGTGAAGATACGTTGCAGCTCTACGGTTTCAAGACCGCGCGTGAACGTGAACTGTTTTTGAAGCTCATTTCCGTGAGCGGGATTGGACCAAAGCTGGGTATCACGCTACTGTCAGGCATGAGCGCCGACGAGATGATCGCATCGATCAGAACGAACAACCTGGCACGACTCACACTGATTCCCGGCGTTGGTCGTAAAACTGCCGAGCGTTTGATCGTGGAACTGCGCGAGAAAGTCGCCGAACTGTCGTCCGCTGAACTTGAAGACGAGTTGGGGGCAAAGCCGGAAGTCAGCGCGGACGCGACCGAAGACACTGTTCGCGCCGACGCCCTATCGGCATTGCTCAATCTTGGATATCAACGATCCGGGGCGGAAAAAGCAATTGATGCGGCACTCGGCGAAGGCGGAGACATCACGGTCGAATCTGTATTGCGACGCAGTCTGAAGAAACTGGCACGGGTGTGAAATCAGCATGGCTCCTGAATCAATATCAGCACGCGTGAAAGACAGCTTACCAGGCGACGATGATCGCCAACTCGATCTCACGCTGCGCCCGACCCGCATTGAGGAATACATCGGCCAGCGCCAGGTCAAGGAGAACCTGCGCATCTACATGAAGGCCGCGCTCGCGCGCCGCGAGGCGCTCGATCACGTTCTGCTGACCGGTCCGCCAGGCTTAGGCAAGACCACGCTCGCAAACATCATTGCGAACGAAATGGGTGCCGAACTTAAATCGACCGCTGGCCCAGCTATCGAGAAAGCCGGCGATATCGCTGCCTTGCTGACCAACCTCCAGGAAGGCGACGTACTTTTCATCGACGAGATCCATCGCCTGCTGCCTGCTCTCGAAGAAAAGCTGTACCCGGCGATGGAGGACTATCAACTCGACTTACTAATCGGCCAGGGTGCCGGGGCACGTTCCATCAAGCTCGAGTTGCCGAAGTTCACACTCATCGGCGCCACGACGCGAGCTGGTCTAATCACGGCTCCTTTGCGCGGGCGTTTCGGAATAGTTTTCCATCTCGACTTTTACCCGCACGAAGATCTCGAAGTGATCTGCAAACGTTCCGCTGAGATCCTCGGCGTGGAAATCGACAACGAAGGAGCACGTGAAATCGCGCGACGCTCGCGCGGCACGCCACGCATAGTTAATCGTTTGCTTCGTCGCGTCCGTGACTACGCACAAGTCGATTACGACGGGCGCATCAATCAGGACGTCGCGAGCCACTCGTTGGATCGGATGGAAGTCGATACGTACGGCTTGGACGAGATGGATCGAAAACTGTTGCTGACGATAATCGAGAAGTTCAACGGCGGACCCGTGGGCCTGGGTACGATTTCGGCTTCCATTCACGAGGAGAAAGACTCGATCGAGGAGATTATCGAACCCTATTTGATTCAAATTGGTTTTCTGGATCGTACGCCGCGCGGCCGTCTGGCAACGCCGCTCGCGTACGAACACTTCGGCATTCAGTCCCCCGGCGCAAGAGTACCCAGCCTGTTCGACCCCCGATGATATTGGGCCCACAGATGACACAGATGAGGACGGATTAGAACAATAAATGAATAATCCGTATTAAATCTGTTTTATCCGTGGCTAAGTTTCTTCCAATGAAGCGCCTTCTTTCATTCTCGCGTCGTTCATTCGGCGTTCGTAACGTCTCGCCGTGGAGATCCATGCTGGCGCATTCGCTGCACCAGTTTCACGAAAACGATCTCTTCACTTCGGCTGCGGCGATGAGCTACTTCGGCTTGATGGCCCTCTTCCCCGCGCTGCTTTTACTGCTGGCCATCAGCAACAAGCTCGCGGCCGGCACCGAAATGCTAAATCACGCCGTCGATGTCTATCCGGGATCGAGCAAATTCCTGCGCGATACGATTTCATCGTTTTCGGATCTCGGCATCGGAGCGATCGTTACCTGCGTAGTCATCCTGTTGTGGGCTGGGTCATGGGTTTTTGCGGTGGCTGAGCGCGCGCTCAATCGTATTTGGGGAGCCATCTCGCGCACGTTCTGGCATGGAAGAGCACTGACGATCGGGATGATTGGCCTCGTTGGCTTGTTGCTGTCGCTTTCGGTACTCCTGACGTCTGCCCTTGTCGCTCTGCGTGAAATGACCAGCCGGTTTTCACCGCGGCAGATCGAACGATATACGTTGCTGGCGACAGCGGGCAGTGCGTTTTGGCAGGTACTGATTTTCATTGGTAGCTACCTGATTACCGTTGCACTCATGGTGCTGGTCTATCGTTTCATGCCGAGGGCAGAGGTTTCGTTGCGCGACACTTTGCCGGGCGCGTTTCTCGCAGGCTTGCTCTGGGAACTCGCGAAGTACATCTTCGCCTCGAGCCTTCAATACTTTCATTACGATCAGATCTATGGCTCAGTCGGCGCCGTGGTTGCTGTCCTTACGTGGAGTTATGTTTCGAGTTTAATCCTGCTCTTTGGCGCACAGTTGACCAAAGTCTTTCACTACGAACATCCTGCTGCCACCGAGCAACACGGCTGACACACATCAGTGCACATTTCAGACTTCGATTACGATCTTCCCGCTGATCTCATTGCGCAAAGGCCACTCGAGAAACGCGATGCTTCACGGATGCTCGTGCTCGACGGGCGTGAGCAAGTCTGGTCAGATTCGAGCTTTGAGGAGTTCACTCGTTATCTTCGCCCCAACGACGTCGTCGTTGTAAACAACTCGCGTGTGATTCCCGCGCGACTGGCAGGGCATCGCGAAGAGACGGGCGGACAGGTTGAGATCTTTCTCGTGCGCGAGCTCGAGGCCGGAGTTTGGGAGGCGTTAATCCGTCCCGGCGGCCGTTTGAAAGAAGGCGCGCGCGTAATCTTTGGCGAAGGGAAATTAATCGCAGAGATCCTGGACCAACCTGGCGCGGAGCTGCGTCGGGTTCGTTTCCACTGCGAAGGTTCTTTCAATGACGTTCTCGCAGAACTCGGCTCAACACCTCTTCCGCCGTACATCAAGCGACCTTCTGGTGTTTCTTCAGAAGATCTTGAACGCTATCAAACAGTCTACTCAAAACATCGCGGTGCGATCGCAGCGCCAACCGCGGGTCTGCATTTCACTGCCGAGGTACTCGCACAAGTTGCTGAGATCGCGACGCTTGCAGAAGTAACGCTTCACGTCGGATACGGAACGTTTGAACCGGTTCGCGTCAACGACGTGGCCCAACACTCAGTTAGTGGCGAACACTACGAGATCTCCGAGTCAGCCGCACAAACAATCAACGATGCCCGCGCAAACGGAGGGCGAGTGATCGTCGTTGGAACGACGACGATGCGCGCGCTCGAATCGTCAGCCACAGAGGATCAAAAGATCGTGCCCTGCAAGGGTGTGGCCTCACTAACAATCAAACCCGGCTACCGCTTTCAAATCGCCAACGCCTTATTAACCAACTTTCACCTGCCGCGTTCGTCACTGCTCATCCTCGTCAGCGCCTTCGCCGGCCGCGAGTTTATCTTGCGCGCCTACCGCCACGCTGTCGAACAACGATACCGGTTTTACAGCTACGGAGATTGCATGTTAATCCTGTAGGCATTATAAAAACGTGGATGATAAACTAGGGCCGGATGTTCGTCTCGACAAGACAAAGGTTATGGCTGTACTAAAGAAATTTCGCTCCCGCTGGTGGTCTCAGTCGGACCTTCAATACGACACGGATAAGAAAGAGAAGCCACCTACTCCTTCGTGGGGCACCAGCTACGAGATCCGTCCGCTCACCATTTCACAACTCGATGAGTGTTGGCGGCTCGATCAGCGCTGCTTCGTCGATGGCGAGGCGTACAGCCGTGAGACCTTCGACTACCTGCTGACCGCTCCGGAGTCAGTATCGTTCCGCGCCGTCACGACCGGCGGCGTCATGGCAGGCTTCGTGATTGGTCTCGTTGAGCCGGATCACACGGGACACGTAACGACTGTCGGAGTCGCACCCGAGCACAGACGCCGGAGCCTGGCAAAGAGATTGATGGCGCAGGTTGAAGATGGATTTCGCAAACGCAACGTGAGATTAGTGCGTTTGGAAGTAAGAACAATGAATACCGCCGCGCAGCAGCTCTACGAGAGTCTCGGCTACTCAATTACTCAACGACTGCCTAAGTATTATTCAAACGGTGGCGACGGGCTGCTGATGCTCAAATCTCTCGAGTAGCCAGAAAGATTTTCGCGCAAAGGCGCAAAGGAAGAGCAAAAAGGCGCAAAGTAGAACTTAATTCTTACTTTGCGCCTTTGCTATCTTTGCGCCTTTGCGTGAAAAAACTGCTTATCCTTTTCGCAATTCAGTCAGTACCTGCTTCGCAACAGCCTTCAACGTATCGAAAACACCGGCACCCGTGGAGGCGACTGCCTCGACAACAGGTTCGCCCTTTCGCTGTAGCTCAGACGCCAGATCCTCAGCCGGAACGATATTGCTCAAATCGCGCTTGTTGAGTTGCAGCACGTAAGGGATCTTCATCAGGTCGTAACCCTGCGACTGGAGATTCTCCTCAAGGTTGTACAACGACTCGATATTGGCGTCCATTCGCTCTTCCTGAGAATCAGCGACAAAAACAACTCCATCGACACCTTTCAGAATCAGCTTGCGCGATGCGTCGTAAAAAACCTGACCGGGAACTGTGTACAAGTGGAACCGCGTCTTGAACCCGCGCACCGTGCCGAGCTCGAGTGGCATGAAATCGAAGAACAACGTGCGATCGGTTTCGGTTGCAAGGCTGATCAGCTTGCCGCGTGCCTGGGGAGCGGTCGAGTCGAAGATGTATTGCAAGTTGGTCGTCTTACCACACAAACCTGGGCCGTAGTAGACGATCTTGCAATTAATTTCTCGGGAAGCGTAATTAATAAAGGTCATAGCGGATGCCGTTAACTGAAAAGACTGTCGATGTCTTCGTCCGTGATCTCTGCAAAGGGTGAATCAAGGTCGTCGTAGTCTCCAGCAGCAATCTCTTCAAACATTGCCGCCAGTTGATGGGAAATCTGCTTGCTGCGGAGTTTCACCAGTCCAAGGCTGGAACGCTCGTCGAAAACCACCACCAGCAGAAGCCTGCCGACCACGGAGATATGAATGCTCTCTTTTTCACCTTCGTGAGAGAGGGTGGGAAATTCCTTCTCCCCGATCAGTTGAGCCATTCCGCCCGTCGCCGCGACGTTGCCGGCCGCGAGTGACGCGAGGCTGGTTGTGTCAAGATTTCCCACTTCCCCCTGCGATGCGATCTCCTGGCCGTCCTTGTCTACCAGAAAAACCACTTTGGCTGACGAGTCCATCCGCAAGCGCGCCAGGACAGCCTTGATTTGATGGTATTGCTGTTCACGCAACAGGATTGGTGTGTCTGCCATTTTGCGACTCTTTATTGAAGGCCGGGGCGGGATTGTTTACCTGGAAGAGTAAGCCTGAACGCCTGTTCCGCGGATTGCAAGTTTTTGAACTAAAAGAGGTTACTTCTTCGGTTGGGGCTGTTTGCCGAGGTGGATTAAGCCTCCGTAAGCCAAGACGTACCTTAACATAGCCAACAATGCCCTTCAAGTGTTTTTCTTTGTTGGTACATGTGTCGGAGTTTGGGCCATTTCCAAGAGGTTAAAGCACCCGCAAATACTTGTGCTCGTTGATTTAGGGGCTTGCCTGTGATAAGCTCCCCCGCGTTTCTGCGGCTGCTCGCGAAGGTGAGCAGCCCTTTTGAGATCCGCACATGAGTAGCAGTCTC
This sequence comes from uncultured Acidobacteriota bacterium, assembly GCA_963826255.1. Taxonomy (GTDB): domain Bacteria; phylum Acidobacteriota; class Blastocatellia; order Pyrinomonadales; family Pyrinomonadaceae; genus PSRF01. The sequence goes on along the minus strand of CAWGWK010000001.1, from coordinate 1,439,692 downwards.
ACAAAAGGGTTGAGACGGTCCACATCGCGTTCAAAGGCTAAATCATCCGCGAAAACCGCGAAGCGCGCTGTCCAAGCAAAGTCCTCGACCAAACCTAAAGCGAAGCGGGCGACCGCTGCGAAGTCGTCTGCTCGTAAACCGGTCCGTGCTGCGAAAAAGGTAGCCGCAAAAGCCAAGCCCGCGGTCAAAGCAAGAAAAGCTGCACCAAAGCCGCTCGCTCGGAAAGCTGCTGCCAAGAAACTGCCCGGCAGCTCGAGGGTCAAAACGACGCAGAAGGTCGCGGCAGTCAGAGCAGTCAGACCCACTCCAGCAGCACCACCGCCTCCGCGTCCACCGACACAGGATGAGTCTGCTGCCCTTGTAGCTTTTGAACGTGCTCACAAGGAGTTTGCGAGAGGCCGATTTGCTGAAGCGCGCAATCAGTTTCGAATTCTGGTAGACAAGTATTCGCAAGTTGCAGAGGTAGCCGCTCGGGCGCGGACGTATCTCACGATCGCGGAGTCTCGTTTGCGAACTGAAAGCATACTCCCACGCGATGCTGATTCGCTTTACGATCGTGGAGTCATTGAACTCAACAGAGGCGAGTATGTGGCGGCGCAGGAGATGTTCGAACGGGCTCTCAAGCGTGAGCCGGAAGCCGCGCACATTCACTACGGCCTCGCCGCAACTCGTGCTCGACTCGGTTCGATCGATCTGGCGTTGGAGTCACTCCAGCGCGCACTCGATCTCCAGCCGAACCTTCGTGTCCGTGCACAGCACGATCACGACCTGAACCCACTGCGCAACGATCCCGATTTTGATCGGCTGATCTTTAGCAATCCTTCATAGACCCGAACAGGTTTTTTCCCCACACAGGTACAGAGACTTCGACAGACTTACTTTGCTCCTTTGCGCTTTGCGGTAAACAACTCTTTAAATTAAGGTATGATTTAAGGGCGTTTGGCGTTCACATCTCTCCTGAGGCTTTCATTTGCAACCAACGACAACTACAGGTGGTCAGAAACTGGTGGCCATTGGCGGCGGCACCGGGCTTTCGTGTCTTCTCTCCGGGCTAAAGCAACGGGTCAGCAAGACCGAGGAGGAAATGTGGATTGAAAGCCTCTCTGCGATCGTCACTGTCTCCGATGATGGCGGCAGTTCCGGACGCCTGCGCGACGAACTGCAAATGCTGCCTCCCGGCGACATCCGCAACTGCATGATCGCCCTTTCAGAAGATTCACACCTGTTGTCGCGTCTTTTCCGTCACCGCTTTCGCGGCGATGGTGAGCTCGGTGGACACAGTTTCGGGAATTTATTCTTAGCCGCACTAACTGAAATCACCGGAGATTTCACGGAAGCGATACGGTTGTCGTCAGAAGTGCTCGCCAGCAAAGGTCACATTTATCCGGCGACGATAAGCGACGTCAGGTTGGCCGCGGAGCTCGAGGATGGATCCGTCGTGCGTGGTGAGACTCACATCTCTGCTTCCAAACTTCCAATACGCAACCTCCGACTCGAGCCGGAACAATGCCTGCCGTTACCGGAAGCATTGAAAGCCATTCGCGCTGCCGACATCATCACAGTTGGTCCAGGTTCACTCTACACCAGCATCTTGCCGAACCTTCTCGTTGCTCAAGTCGCTCGCGTTATCGGTCGAAGCCGGGCGACCAAGATCTTTGTGAATAATCTCATGACGCAGCCCGGCGAGACTGACGGGTATAACGCGCGAAAGCATCTCGAAACGATTCAGAAGTACGCGCCTGAGATTCACTTTGACTTTGTTGTCGTAAACAATCGCCGGATCAGCAGCGAGCAGGCGAAACGCTACGCCGCCGAGGGCGCTTATCAAATCGGGATCCATCACTCAATTGACGACGCGCTCGAGCAGGGAACGGAAATCGTGCGTGCAGACTTGCTACACGACGGCGAAAAAGTCAGGCACCACTCAGATCGGCTCGCCGACGTTGTACTCAACTGCCGCAAGCAAGCACTGGCTACAGTCGCAGTGTGAATAACTTCGAATGACTGACCACAAAACATCACCGAGGCCACTGAACGTTTTAGTCATGGCAGCCGGGCTGGGCACGCGGATGAAATCGAAGCGCGCGAAGGTGCTGCATGAGCTCGGCGGCTCGCCCATGATCGCGCATGTCGTCAGGGCCGCTCAGGCTCTCGACCCTCGTAGAATTCTGGTCATTGTTGGTCACCAGGCTGAGGAAGTTGAGCGTGCGGTGCTGGCGGAAGTCGGAGAGCTCGGGAGTTTCGTGATTCAGGCGAAACAGCGGGGCACCGGTGATGCCGTCGAATCTGCGCGCGCCGCCCTCGAACACTCAGATTCGCTTGTGCTCGTTCTTTCCGGCGACGTGCCGATGATACGCGCTGAGACTTTAAGAACGCTTATCGAGCATCACGGCAGCCACAACGCCGTTTGCACGATCTTGAGCGTTCGCCTCGAAAATCCGACCAGCTACGGGCGCGTCATTCGCGATGAGAGCGGCTCCTTTCAAAAAATCGTCGAGCAGAGAGATGCAACCGACGATCAGCGTCAGGTCAAAGAGATCAACTCAGGCATCTACTGCTTTGAAGCCACAGATCTCTTTCGAGCACTGCGAAGCGTTGAGCCGAAGAACGAGCAGGGTGAGTACTATTTGACTGACGTTCCCGAAATCATCCTTGCGAACGGCGGGACTGTTAGCGTTTACGTGCACAACGACTCGCGCGAAGTTTATGGAATCAACACGCGCGCTGAGCTCGCTGAGTTTGAGAACCTGATGCGACGATCTGCCATTCGCCGCTTAATGATCGATTGCGGCGTGACGTTCATCGATCCATCTCACGCCTACATAAGTTCCGAAGCACAGATCGGGCGCGACACGATCATTCATCCGAACGTTACGATCGAAGGAAAGTCGATCATCGGCGAAGGTTGTGTAATTCGTTCGGGCGTGCGAATTACGAACTCTCGTTTGGGTGACGGAGTTGTGGTGAAAGATCATTCCGTGATGATCGATTCTGAAGTTCAGGCAAACTGTTCGGTCGGACCGTTTGCACATTTGCGGATGAACGCGATGTTGGAAGAGAAAGTGACGGTCGGAAACTTCGTCGAGGTCAAGAAGTCCCGACTAAAGCGTGGGACCAAAGCGCAGCATCTCACGTATCTCGGCGACGCGACGATTGGTGAGCGAACAAACATCGGCGCGGGCACCGTAACCTGCAATTTCGATGGCAAGAACAAGCACGAAACGATCATCGAAGACGATGTCAAAATTGGGTCAGACACGATGCTGGTCGCGCCGGTGCGGGTCGGGGCTCGTTCAGTAACCGGCGCCGGATCCGTGGTCACGAAAGACGTGCCACCTGATTCGTTGGTCGCCGGTGTCCCCGCGGAAATAAAGAAGAAGTTGAAATAAACCACAGATGACACGGATAAAAAATCGGATTTTAAATCTGCGTCATCCGCGGTAAAAAAGAGGAGTCGATCACAGGCATGTGTGGAATAGTTGGATACGTAGGCAACAAACAAGTGGTGCCGCTCATCATCGATGGGCTGCGAAAACTCGAATATCGCGGCTACGATTCAGCCGGCATTGCTGTCGTCAATGAAGGCCACGAACTCGAGATCCGTCGCGCGGAAGGAAAACTGCGCAATCTCGAAGAGACGATCCGCCTCAGTCCGCTCGACGGCACCTACGGCATAGGTCACACACGTTGGGCCACGCACGGCCGCCCGACCGAAGAGAACGCACACCCGCATCGCGACTGCACCGGCCGCGTGGTCGTCGTTCACAACGGCATCATCGAAAACTATCTCCAACTAAAAGAGCGACTGCGCAAGTCCGATCACCGCTTCGTCACGGAAACCGACACGGAGATCATGGCCCACCTGATCGAGGAATATCTCAGAAAGGATTCCAACTTCGAGCAGTCCGTGCGTTCCGCTGTTTCAGAGCTACGCGGCATCTTCGCGTTATCGATCATCAACGCCGATGAGCCCGATACGATCATCGCCGTACGCCAGGGACCTCCTGTCGTTATCGGTCTTGGTGATCGTGAATTTTTTGTGGCCTCGGATATTCCACCGATTCTCCAACACACACGAGACGTTTTCTTCCTCGGCGACGGCGAGATTGCGGTTATCAATAAAGACGCCGTTCGCGTCACCGATTTTGAAGGTAACTCGGTGCAGCCTTCGATCCAGCGAATCACCTGGGATCCGATCATGGCGGAGAAGGGCGGCTTCAAGCATTTCATGCTGAAGGAAATCTATGAGCAGCCGCGCTCCGTTCGCGACACGGTGCAGGGACGAATCTCACTCGATACCGGACGAGTTTTTCTCGACGAGATGAGCAACATCACCGAGGCAGACTTCAAACGCTTTACCTCAATCAAGATTGCCGCGTGTGGTACGTCCTGGCATGCAGGTCTCGCGGGTAAGTACATGATCGAGCAACTCGCGCGGGTACCGGTCGATGTCGATTACGCTTCCGAGTTCCGTTACCGAGATCCAGTGATGGATGAGGATACGTTGTTGCTCGTCATTTCGCAGTCGGGAGAAACGGCTGACACGATCGCCGCGCTACGCGAAGCAAAAGAACTCGGCGCGAAGGTGTTGGCGATCTGCAACGTGCAGGGTTCGATGATCGTACGCGAGGCTGACGGAACGATCCTCACACACGCGGGTCCGGAGATCGGCGTTGCTTCGACGAAGGCGTTTACCGGTCAGATGATCGCGCTTTACCTGTTGGGTTTGTACCTGGGCCAACTGCGTGGCGCGCTTTCCGAAGACCAAGCTCGCTTCCATGCACAGGAGCTGGCGGAACTTCCGGTCAAACTCGAGCACCTGCTCAACGATTCGGACGGCATCGAAGAACTCTCGAAAGAGTTCTTTCGCTCAACTGATTTTCTTTATCTCGGACGGGGCATCAACTTTCCTGTAGCGCTGGAAGGCGCTTTGAAACTGAAAGAGATCTCCTACATTCACGCCGAAGGTTATCCGGCCGGCGAAATGAAGCATGGTCCAAACGCGCTCATCGATGAACGTTTACCAGTACTCTTCATCAACACTCGCGAAGAAGGCAACCGCGCGTCAGAGCTCCGGTATGAAAAGACGCATTCTAATATCGTGGAAGTTAAGGCCCGTGAGGGTATCGTGATCTCAGTGCTGACTGAAGGCGATTCGATCTCGTCCGTCGTTTCGGATCACGTGATTGAAATTCCTCCCGCGAGTGATCTTCTCTCGCCGATTCTTTCGATCATCCCACTCCAACTGCTTGCTTATCACATCGCTGTTCGTCGCGGTTGTGACGTGGACCAGCCACGCAACCTCGCAAAATCAGTAACCGTTGAATAAGCCACAAAGAGGCGCAAAAGGCACAAAGAAAATCGTTTGTGCTTTTGTGCTTTTTTGTGGCCCGCCTTTCCTTAGTGCCTCTTTGTGGCCCCCTCGGGGGCAAACGGCTGCGGCACTACATCCCCCAATAAGTGCCTGGCTACTGAGCCGTTTTGCCCCCCGCCTCCTCTAACGCGCAATCCGAAGAGGAAAAGGGCCGCGAGCGTTCATGCTCCAATAATTTCTTCTTTCTATCCAATCCCCAGCGATAGCCACCAAGACTTTTATCTTCGCGCACGACGCGGTGACACGGGATCACGAGCGCGACTGGATTCGTTGCACACGCGCGCCCGACTGCACGGACTGCGCCAGGTTTGCCCAATGCCTTTGCAACATCGCCGTACGAAACCGTTTCTCCGTACGGTATTGCACGCAGCTTCTCCCAAACCTGACGTTGAAAAGCGGTTGATCGAATGTCTAACGGCAGATCGAGATGAGGATCGTTGTTAGCCAGATGATTCAAAATCTTCTGCACGGGCTCGCGCAAAACCGAATCATCGCGTTTGATCTCTGCGTGCGGAAACTCTTCGCGCAAGTCTTTTTCGAGGTCCGCATCTGAGTCACTCATTCTCACTGCACACACGCCACGCTCAGTTATCGCAACCAGCAAACGACCCATCGGTGAATCGACAATCGTGTAACTGATATTGACGCCTCGACCCCCGCGGCTGTAAGTCGCCGGCGTCATTCCGAGTTCATCCGCAGCATGTTCGTAAAGACGACTACTGGAATTGAAGCCTGACTCATACAACGCGCTGGTCACCGAGTTGCCTTTGCGGACGAGCGTCTTGAAGTTGCCGAATCGCCGCGCCGCGAGGTACTGGCGTGGACTGATGCCCATCACTCGCTTAAACGTGCGTTGCAAGTGAAAGACGCTGACGCCGGTGTGCGATGCGAGTTCGGCGAGTTTCAGAGTCTCGCTGTCGCTCGTGTTGAGAAAACGACAAACACGCTGCACCAATTCGATTTGCGGATCGAGCACGCGAGCACGTTGCGGCTGGCAGCGCAAACACGCGCGAAAGCCGGCCTGTTCGGCGGCCTCGGGTAGATCGAAAAACTTTACGCGCTCACGATGCGCGCGACGTGAGGGACACGAAGGACGGCAGTAAATTCCTGTGGAACTGACGGCGAAGACAAACTGTCCGTCGAAGCGTGCGTCTTTTGCAACGACGGCTTGCCATAGTTGATCGTGGTTCATGCGGGAATTGTAGATATCACAATATCCTGAAACTACCCGATTCTTGCGGTCAAACTTAACCACAGATTACACGGATTACAAACACGGATTTATTTCAGTATCGATCCGTGTTTTTTAATCCGTGGCATCCGTGGTTAAATGCACTCACGCGTGGACTCGGAATTCCTGTCACAACTAAACGAACAACAACGAGAAGCTGTGCTCGCTACCGACGGTCCGCTGCTGATCCTCGCCGGTGCAGGCTCCGGTAAAACGCGAGTAATCGCGCATCGCATCGCTTACCTGATCGCTGAAAAGAATGTTCCAAGCTGGAACATCCTCGCGGTAACTTTTACAAACAAAGCCGCCGACGAGATGCGGCAACGTGTGCAACGCCTGCTGCGCACGCAGGAACGCGCGAGCTTGCCGCTGGTCTCAACGTTCCACAGTCTCTGCGTGCGCATCCTGCGCCAGGATCTCGAAAAGCTCAACGATAAGTACACACGCAGATTTACGATTTACGATCAGGACGACTCGCTGCGTTTGATCAAGCAATGCATCAAGGAACTGGGTTACGACGAGAAGTACCTCGGCCCGCGTGCGACGCAATCCGCCATTAGCTCCGCAAAGAATCGCGGTGAAGATCCGACCGCCTTCGCCGCTCACGCAGAGTACGTTGACGAGCGACGCGCAGCCATGGGCACGGTTTACAAGATGTACGAAGATCGATTGCACACGAACAACGCACTCGACTTCGACGACTTGCTGATAAAAGCTGTACGACTCTTGCGCGACGTTCCGGAAGTCAGGGAAAAGTACAACAACAAGTTTCGTTACATCCTCGTCAACGAATACCAGGACACCAACTCGCTACAGTTCGAGCTCATTCGTTTGATTACTCAAAAAACTAAGAACATCTGCGTGGTCGGCGACGAAGACCAGTCGATTTACAAGTGGCGCGGCGCCGACATCAGCAACATTCTCAATTTCGAAAAGCATTTTTCAAACACTAAAACCATTCGCCTCGAACAAAACTATCGTTCCACACAAACAATTCTCGACGTCGCGGGCGCGGTGGTGAAGAACAATCTCGAGCGCAAGGGGAAAACACTTTGGACTTCGAATCCGCGCGGCGGCCGCGTGGGTTATTACCAGGCGTTCGATGCGGAGGCCGAAGCACGCTGGGTTGCCAGCAAGATTGTCGAGCATCGCCGCGACGAATTCGATATTCGCGCCGCGGTGCTGTATCGAACGAACTCGCAGTCGCGTGTGTTTGAAGAAGCGATGCGCCGCGCTGGTTTGCAATACAACATCATTGGTGGCTTTTCTTTTTACGAGCGAATGGAAGTCCGCGACATCATCGCGTATCTCAAGCTGGCGCTCAATCCAAACGACTCGATCGCATTGCAACGCGTAATTAACAGTCCGGCGCGAGGCATCGGCAAAACGACCATCGATGAAATTGAGCGGCGCTCACGGGATCTCGAAGTCTCGTTGTGGGAAACGATTGCTGTCGTAATCGAGCAGCCTGAAAACCTTGGCTCACGAGCAATCAGCGCGCTTAAGAGTTTCCGGCGCATCATCAATCACCTCGCGAGTCTCGCGGAGTCGGACAATAATTCCACGTCACCAGTCTCGGACATCGTGCGCGCGGCGATCATCGAAACGGGTTACGAAAACGCGCTCCGTTCCGAACGAACAGATGAAGCCGAAGGTCGTCTCGAGAACTTGCAGGAACTCGTAAACGCTGCCGTCGATTACGACGAACAAGGAATCGAAGGACTGCGAGAATTCATCGACCACTCAGCGTTGGTCTCGGATCAGGACGACTACAAACGCGATGCGCCAGTCACGATAATGACCGTGCACTCAGCGAAGGGTTTGGAGTTTCCCCTCGTCTTCATCGTCGGCCTCGAAGACGGCTTGTTTCCACATTCACGTTCGGCGACTGATCGCGCAGAGCTCGAAGAAGAACGTCGCCTCGCATATGTTGCGATGACACGCGCGGAACGTTACCTGTACGTCACGCACGCCATGAAGCGGCGTGTGTATGGCGAGGAACTCGCTTCTGAACCCTCGCCGTTTCTGAATGAAATGCCGATCGATCTGCTCGAGGATTTAAGCCTCGGCAAGTCGTGGCTGTCCTTTGCGCGCGGTTCGTCTGCGATCGATTACGAGCACGGCGAGTATAAAAAAGAGCGGAAGAAATACGAAGGCAAAACTTACGACAGCGCCGATTCGATCGCGGACTTTTTCAAACAACGCAACCGCCAGATGGGCCAAACGTCAGGCAGCCTGCCGAACATTTCAAACAAGTGGTCCAAAGCACCGAAACCGGCGGCATCACCCCCACCGTCTGGAGAATTCACGCCTGGTTCTTACGTGAAGCATTCGAAATACGGTCGCGGCCTTGTGCTACGACGCGAGGGCGTCGGCGAATCCGCAAAATTAACGGTGAGTTTCCCGGGTTTCGGGCAGAAGAAATTAGTCGAGAAGTACGCCGGTCTGGAAAAGGCGTAACACGGATAACACGGATTAGATCCGGATCTAATCCGTGTTATCCGTGGTTAAATTAGCTGGCAGTTAGTTCAGCGGCGATTTCGTTAGCGCCGAAGATCTTCCTCAAGACCTCCAACATGCCACGCGAGTCAACCGAAATCGCTCGATTCACCGACGGATCGTACATGAAATCTCCAACCAGCGATTGAATGTTGCCGTCGAAGATCAGGCCCACAAGTTCACCGTTCTGATTGATCGTCGGTGAGCCTGAGTTTCCACCGATAATGTCGTTGGTCAACACAAAGTTGAATGGCGTATTCAGATTCACCGCACTCTTCTTTTCCAACCAGCGCGGCGGCAGGGTGTATGGAAACTGTCGCTTGAACGATTCCGAGCGATCATAAAGACCGCCAAGCGTCGTGAACGGCGGAATCTTCTTGCCATTCTCCATGTAGCCTTCAACTGCTCCGTACGAAAGACGAAGCGTAAAGGTCGCATCCGGATAAAGTTTCGTGCCTTCGGTCTCAAACAGTGCGCGCGCGATCTTCGCGTAGTTCGTACGCTCGACGCCCGTCACTTCACTTTCGTAACGCTTCCGAACTTCGCGAGCTTTCGCGTCGATCATCCGCGCGACTTCAATCATCGGATCCTTAGAGTCGTCGATAGCAGCCTTGCCACTCTTCGCTAACTCTTTGCGAAACTCCGGATCCTTGAGCTTGGTTCCCGAGATTAATTCATTAGCGCGTGCCTCAGGAGCCTTGCCGGCGAGCACTTGTTTGACGAGTGCGTGGTCGGCGCCCAAAAGCTCGACCATGAAACCGAGCGAATCCGCCAGTTTCAACTTTTCAAAATCTTCGTGTACCGGAGCCGGCGAATACAACGTGAGCTCGAGTGAAGCGCGGCGAGCATCCGTGTACTCAGGCAATCGCTCTGCATTTGGTTTTTCATTCTCGGTCGCAAGCCGGACGAGGGTGCGCGCGTAGTTGAACAGCGTGCTGTTAAAGCCGCCTGCCTGCTCGAAAATCCTGCGCTCGCGAATGTACGTCGGATACGCCTTGTGCCCGTTGGCGATCGCATCCCACGCATCGCCGTACATCTTCTGCCGTTCGGGATTCGCCGCGATTGCTTTCCGCAGCGCCTGCTCTTCTTTGGTCTTCCGGGCCATCAATGCAGGATCTTTAAGTCCCTTAAGCTGTCCGCGATAGACCTTTAAACTGTTCTGCACACTGTTCAATTCACTCTGGGCCTGGCGCGTTTGCTCTTCACCAAGCGACATGTATTTCTTTAGTACCCCTTCACGGCGCTCGAGCAAACGAATAATGATCGGAATGCTGGTGTCGCGCAGTTGCTCCAAATGGGCGACTGTGTCGAGACGCGAAGTCGTACCTGGATGACCGGTCACGAAAACCAGGCTTCCTTCCTTCGCGCCGGCAGTAGACCACTTGAAGTAGTGTTCCGGACGTACCGGCTGACCGTTCTCGTAAACACGCACGAGGGCCATGTCGATGTTGAAACGTGGAAAGTTGAAGTTGTCAGGATCGCCACCGAAGAACGCGGCCTGGAATTCAGGCACGAACACGAGACGAACGTCGGTGTATTTCTTGTAGCGATAGAGATTGTATTGGCCGCCCTGGTAAAGCGTGACGACGTCCGAACGCAGGCTGGTAGCTTTCAGCGACTCCGCTTCGACCGCCGCGATTTCGGCACGTCTCGCTGCGAACGCCTCGGCGTCAGTCGCACCAGCTTTCACTGCCCCATTCACGCGCGAGGTGACGTCTTCGATGCTCATGAGCACGTTTAATTCGAGACTCGGAGCTTTGATCTCTTCTTCGCGAGTCCTGGCGACGAATCCTTCCTTCGCCAGATCCTTCTCCGGCGTACTTACTTCGCCCACGATGTCTTCGACGATGTGGTAGTTGGTCAGGACGAGACCGTTTGGAGAGACAAACGAGCCGGACCCGCCGTTGTTGAATCTGACGGAGGCGAGCCGGACTTTGTTCAGCCATTCATCAGTGACTTCAAACCCATACTTCTTCTTGATCTCGGCGCGCGGAACGTTGTTGAACGTCCACATGCCTTCGTCGGCAAGCGCGGTAATACCGAGTGTTTGTAAACTAAAGAGCGCCAGCAGGAGCGCAGAAAACAGTCTTCTAAATTTCATTTCCAATCCTCAATAAACAGTTTAGACCACGGATAACACAGATTACACCGATACAAGCGAATCTGTGAAACCTCTGTGATGCGCAGACTACTCTTCGCGCTCGCCTCGATCCCTGAGCCGGATGTACTCGTCGAGTGTGAGGTCGGCGTGGCCGCGCTCTTTCATCCGCCGAATGTAGCTGGCATTGACGCCATGATTCCTGAGCCTTATCAACTGTTCGATGGCGATATTGGTGTAGCCGATTTCCTTGAGTTCTTTGATAAAGCCGGCGCTAACGCCATGGTCCTTCATCCGCCGGAGATCCTCGAGCGGCAAACGAACGTAGCCGAGTTCTTTTAGCTCGTTTACAAACGACGTGCTGACACCGTGATCTCTCAGTCTGATCCACTCCTCGAGGCTTGAGCGGTTGTAACCGGCGGCGATGAACTCATTGATGTATTTGGCGGTGACGCCGTGGTCTCTTGTTCTGACGAGCTCATCGGGATTGAGATTGCTGTAGCCGAGTGCTGCCAGTTCGCGGATGAAGTTCAAGGTGACGCCGTGATCCCTCATTCGTACCACGAGATCAGTACTCTTAACTGAGTAGCCCAGCGCCTTCAGGCCCTGGAGGTATTCCAACCTGACTCCGTGATTACCCATCCTCACGAGTTGTTCGACGGTCGAGGTATCGTAGCCCTGCGCTTTCAGCTCGTTGATGAAGGCGAAACCGGTGTCGCTCATTGCGAGGGACAGAAGTTGTTCGTCCGTGGGTCTGCCAAAGCCTTGCCGCGCGAGTTCAGAAGCAAACGAACTGCTTGGGGTGAAGGTGAAATGACCTGAGCCGTTTCCTTCTTTGAACCAGCCCTCGAAATTGAACGTGCCGGCGTCGCGTTTGAGTTGGAAGCGAACGGTGGTGCCCGACGACATCACCTGTTCGCGGGTGAGTCCAATCAGTTGATCGAGAGCGATTCCAAATCCTGTATTGCTGTAGCTAAACCCGCTGTCCCGTTCACGGCGATACCGCATCGCGAGCTGGACTTTGGCTTCAGTCGGTTTGAATTCAATTAGCCACTGGTTAACGGTTGATTCCTGCGGATTTGAGTAGCTGACTGGCGGCGCGGGATAGCAGGCCCAAAGCAGCGTTAAAATTGCGAGCAGGGCGATAAAGCGAACTTTCATGGCAGGCCTCCGGTGAACATTAACTTGGGTGGATCGAACCGTTGGGACACGGCAGATACAGGCGCTGTGAGGTAAACACCACCCTTTAACGTTTTGTGACAGGACGGGCCTGGAGGTTAGCAATGATGCGAACGCTTGTTCGACTGCTCCACTGCTGCCGCGGCCTTTGGCTTCATGGTCGCTTCGCTGCCACACTGCCGACAAAGGTAACTAGCGTCTTTCTGGGCCGCTGGGACTAGCCAAAGACAACCACACGACTGGCACAAAACCGTTGACCCTAAAAGCCACTCGTTAAACTGTGTCTGTTTGTCTACCCTCATCGAAATCTGCCCCCCTGTTCGGTGTCGGGATTTAGAGCGTCGAGTCTTCTAAACAACAAACTATGCAAATTTTTCAACAAATTGTGACGGCTTCGTTGCGGGCCACAAAGAATCAGGAAGGCCACAAAGAGGCACAAAATGCACAAATCATGAGCGTTCGGCAGGCCCGAAGCGTCAATTGAATCTGTTTGTGCTTTTTGTGCTTCTTTGTGGCTAAAATCCAGCTATGCGCATTAACCAGTTTGCACGGCTCCTGCTCGCTGAATGGCGCAGGCTCAAGCTCCCGTTTTCCGGCGAAACCATCGTCGTGGCGGTTTCCGGAGGCGCGGATTCGACCGCTCTGCTACTTGCCCTGGAGGAGCTTAAAACCATCAATAAACTCACCGTAGAAATCTGTATCGCCCATCTCGATCACCGTCTCCGAAAGACGAGCGCCAGGGACGCAAAATGGGTTTCTGAACTGGCGACAAAGCTCGGCTACCGCAGCGTGATCGGCCGTAGCAGAGTTGCAGAAACGGCACGCGCCACGAGCGACAATCTCGAGCAGGCAGCGCGAGAAGCTCGATACGCATTCCTCGAAAGAACAGCGAAAAAAGTGACAGCCAACTATGTGCTGACTGCACACACGATGGACGATCAGGCCGAGACAGTTCTCATGCGCTTGATGCGTGGCAGCGCGGGCACCGGTCTAGGCGGAATGGAGGCGATACGTCCGCTCGCGAAAAACAGCTCGATTAAACTTGTGCGCCCGTTGTTGTGGGCAAGACGTTCTGACACAGAAGACTATTGCCGGGTTCGCAGAACCGAGTTTCTGGTTGACGAGATGAACGAGGATCAAAGTTTTGCGCGTGTAAAGGTGCGCAAACAGCTCTTGCCGCTGATGGAATCGTTCAATAACAAGGTCGTTGAAGCGCTCTCCCGCACGGCGACGCTGTTACGTGAGGACGGAGCCGTGCTTTTCAGCGACTCCGGCGCCCTCTTGAAGCGGGCTTCGGTCGAAGGTGAAACCAAAACACCTGCGTTGAACGTAAAGGTTCTTTCCGAAGCGCCACCTGCGTTGCGTCGCAGGGCGTTGCGGCAGTGGCTCTCGGAGGCGAGAGGCGGTTCCCGAAGACTGGAAATGGTTCACCTTTCGTCGGTTGAGAAGCTCCTGGAAGGCGAGGCGGGCGGGCGCGTGGTTGAGTTACCCGGCGGGGGGCGTGTGAGACGCAAGCGAAACAGGCTCGAGTTTGAGTCTGAAAACGATTGAAAAAGCAGCGCCCAGTCTTTATAGTCAAATTCTGGAAAATGCCGCACCTCGGGGTAGCGGCTTTTTTGAGCGATTAGGGAACCTTACTTGCTAGTGTGCATCAAAGCTAGGTTGTTTAATTGACTTGGACGGGAAGGCCGTCGGACCTGGACGGCGACAAATGACGCCCTGATAAGTTACTATCGGGGGTCGGAGGCGTTAATGAACTTGAGTTCTACAGCAAGACAGATTGTATTTTGGCTCCTGATAATCGCGGGAGCACTCTTACTATATAAGCTCGTCAATCCGCGTGGGAATAACTATCAGAACGTGGATTTGACCAAGTTGGATCAGATGATCCAGAGCGGCAACCTTAAACAGCTTACTGTCAAACAAACTGAGACTGTAGCAATCGATATCAACAATCAGGAATATCGCGTAGCGTTGTCGAACGAACCGGGCAAAAACGATTTGCTCAAATCGGCGCGCGAGATTGTGAACGGCAAACCGCGCGTGGCGAAGGTTGAAGAAGAATCCAGCAGCAGTTACATCTGGCCCATGCTCATTACCTGGGCGCCGCTGCTGTTCATCATCGCCATCTGGATTTTCATGCTGCGGCAAATGCAGTCCGGAGGCAACAAGGCTTTATCGTTTGGTAAGTCGCGCGCGAAGCTGCTCAACAATCAGCAGAAGCGCGTAACGTTCAAAGACGTTGCCGGTGTGGAAGAGGCGAAGGAAGAGCTACAGGAGATTATTGAGTTCCTGAAGGAGCCGCAGAAGTTTCAGAAGCTCGGCGGACGCATTCCGAAGGGCGTTTTGATGATGGGGCCGCCGGGAACCGGCAAGACTTTGCTGGCTCGTGCTATCGCCGGTGAGGCAAACGTTCCTTTCTTCTCGATCTCCGGATCAGACTTCGTCGAGATGTTTGTCGGCGTCGGTGCATCGCGAGTGCGCGACCTGTTTGAGCAGGGTAAGAAAAATGCGCCGTGCATCATCTTCATCGATGAGATCGATGCGGTTGGTCGTCATCGTGGCGCAGGACTTGGCGGCGGACACGATGAGCGCGAACAGACGTTGAACCAGTTGCTGGTTGAGATGGACGGGTTTGAATCGAACGACGGCGTAATCCTGATCGCTTCGACAAACCGTCCGGACGTTCTCGATCCGGCATTGCTGCGACCTGGGCGCTTTGATAGACGTGTTGTGGTGTCCAGACCTGACGTTCGTGGACGCGAAGGCATCCTGAAAGTCCACACACGAAAGATTCCGCTGGGTGAAGACGTCGATATCTCCGTGATCGCACGTGGTACTCCCGGATTCACCGGCGCGGACCTGGCGAACCTCGTCAACGAAGCGGCACTCAATGCTGCTCGTTACAACAAGAAGCTCGTCGCTATGGGCGACTTCGAGTTGGCGAAAGACAAGGTGTTGATGGGCGCTGAGCGCAAGAGCATGGTGATCTCGAACGAGGAGAAGCGCGTTACGGCTTATCACGAAGCGGGTCACACGCTCGTTGGTCTGAAAGTGCCGAACGCGGATCCGGTTCACAAAGTCACCATCATTCCACGTGGCATGGCGCTGGGCGTAACGCAACAGCTTCCGGAAGGCGACAGGCACAACTACAGCCAGGAATACTTGCTGGGCCAGATCGCAATCCTGATGGGTGGACGCATCGCCGAAGAGACTTTTCTGGGCAGCATCACCACCGGAGCGTCTAATGATATTGAGCGGGCGACTGAGCTAGCGCGCGCGATGGTTTGCGAGTACGGTATGTCTGAGATGGGCCCGCTCACCTTCGGTAAGAAGGAAGAGCAGATTTTTCTCGGACGCGAGATTGCACAGCATCGCGACTTCTCTGAAGATACAGCCATCAAGATCGATGACCAGGTGAAGAAGATCGTCACCGCTCAGTTTGAAAGAGCGAAGGCGATCATCGAAGAGAATCGCGACACGATGATTCGTTTGGCTGAGTGCTTGTTGGAGCGCGAGTCGTTGGATGGAGTTGAGATTCGACGGATTGTCGCGGGCTTGCCGCTCGATGAGAATCCGCCGGCGGTCGATTCCGGTGGCGACGAAGATCGTCCGCAACTGAAAGAGCCGACGGCTAAACCGCTCAAGCCGATTCTGCCACCTATAGCAGGCGGCAATCCGCAGCCTGCCTAAGGCTGGTCAAGCTGTGAACAGATGAGGGAACGAGTGAAAGCTCGTTCCCTTTTGTTTTATCATCGCTTTCAATGAGTCGTGCCTGGCACATCAAAAATCGTCTTCTCCCGATCAGTGAGCGCACGCTCATCATGGGCATTCTTAATGTCACGCCTGATAGCTTCAGTGACGGCGGACAATTCCTCAACCTCGATAAAGCGCTGGCCCATGCGGAACAGATGATTGCCGAAGGCGCTGACATCATCGACGTGGGAGGGGAATCCACGCGGCCTGGCGGAGAGCCGGTGTCAATCGACGAAGAGATCGAACGAGTCGTTCCTGTAATCGAAGTCTTGGCTCAGCGGACTGAGACACCAATCTCTGTTGATACGACGAAGTCGGAAGTCGCACGAGCCGCACTCGATGCAGGCGCGGCTATCGTCAACGACATCTCAGCGCTCCGCTTTGACTTCTACATTGCAGACGCCGTCGCGCGGGCGGGCGCAGGACTGGTCCTGATGCATTCACGCGGCACGCCAGCCACGATGCATCGTTTGCCACCCGTTGCGGACATCATGGAGGAAGTTACGAGTAGCCTACGTGCGAGTGTGCACATGGCCGAGCGGCGCGGCGTGAAGCGTGAATCGATCGTGATCGATCCGGGAATCGGTTTTGGCAAAACTCAGGAACAGAACCTGGAATTAATCGCGAAGCTCGATCAGCTCATCACCGCCTTCCCTGACTATCCGTTGCTCATCGGCACGTCACGCAAATCCTTCATCGGCCGCATACTTGGCGACGCGCCTCCAGAAGAACGTCTGCACGGCACGATGGCGACGATTACTGCCGCGATTTTGAAAGGCGCGCACATCGTCCGCGTCCATGATGTGAAAGCCACCGCCGAAACAATCCGCGTTGCAAAGGTAATCCGTTAGTTCTCACGCAAAGGCGCAAAGAAAACCGCTAAGTGAATTAGATTCTTCTTTGCGTCTTCCTTTGCGCCTTTGCGCCTTTGCGTGAGAAAATCCGCGGTCAATGACCAAGCTTCTCCGTCTGTCCCTCTTCATCCTAATGCTCTTGTTCGTTTCCGGTTTTGCAGAGTGCTACAAACCGGTGACGAAGAACCAGCTACCTTCGCGGATCAAAACCGTCGCGGTGCCGGCGTTCCAAATGGAAAGCCAGGCGTTGCGCTACAAGATCCAATCGCGTTTCACCGACGCTGTGATGAGGGAACTCGTGCATCGTGGCCGCGGCCTTCGCGTCCAGGGTCAACGCGAGGGCGCCGACGCAGTGATCGAAGGTGTCATCAAGAGTTTCAACTTCGCCGGTGTGTTGCTCGACGACAAAGGACGGGCGCGAATCTTCGAAGTCACGATTGCCGCCGCGGTCACCGTGCGCGATCAAACCGAGAACCGCGTTCTTTACGACAATCAGAACTTCGTCTTTCGCGGTGAGTATGAATTCGCGAGCGATCCGCGCAGCTTCTTCAACGAAGAGGATCCGGCCATTCTCCGCATGTCGCGCAGTTTTGCAGAAAGCATCGTCTCAACTCTCATCAACGCCGTCGAAGTCGAAAAGAAATGAAAACGCTGACGCGAACAGAGCTCGAGCGTTCTTTGCGTGAACCACTGCGCCCGCTTTACCTGCTCCTTGGACCCGAGATCTATTTGCGGCGCGTCGCGGCCCAGGCAATCACCGAGGCCGCTCTCAGTCGCACTCTGCTTCGTGAATTCAATGAATGCAGTTTCAGCCTGTTGAGCGATCCGGTCCAGTCCGCGATTGCGGCTGCCGAGCAGTTGCCGATGATGTCGGACATGCGTGTGGTTCGCATTCGCGACTTTGCCAAACTGCGAGAGACTGACGAAGACGTTCTCATTCATTATCTGACTAATCCGTCGCCTTCGACCGTCATGATCTTCACCGCTGACGAGCTCGACAAACGAAAAAAATCCAGCAAGGTGCTGCTCGACGTTTGCACAGTAGTCGAGTTCTCGCCACTGAAGGATGCGGAAGCAAAGGCGTGGGCCAAAACACGGCTCAAAGAATTGAAGATTACTGCCGACGATCAGGTGTTGAGCGAGATCATCAGACTCGTCGGCACTGACGTTCAAACGCTCTTCAACGAACTCGACAAACTCGCTTCCGCAGCCGCAGCAACCGGCCGGATCACGCCCGACCTGGTTGACCAACTAATAGGCCGCACGCGCGAGTTGTCGAATTTCGAGTTAGGCGACCACTTACTCGCAGGCAATCGAAAACGCGCACTCGAAACTCTGCATCGTCTTCTCGAAGACGGCGCTGAGCCAGTGATGTTAGTCGGATTGATAGCCGGCAACTATCACCGGCTCGCACTCGGTAAGAGTTTACTTGCGCGCGGCGGCCGAGAAGAAGTCTTCCGCAATATCTCCTTGCCGCCATTCAAACGAGACTCTTACATCTCGACTCTGCAACGCAGCACTGCGGCAAAGATCGCGCGTGGCATTCAACTCACGGCCGCCACTGACCTGGCCATCAAAACCTCCCAAGCCACTCCTCGCCTTCAGCTCGAGCTGTTGGTCTGCGAGTTATCTTCTTAATCCGCCTTTATCCGTAAAATCCGCGGCCAATACCGTATTGCACTTCTCAACCAGCGAAACCTCCGGCTCGAGTTCATTCAACTTCTCTACAATCTTGTCGATATAAAACACCGTAATCGTCTCGCTATACTTGCTAATGTCGCCCTCGTGATGATTCAAGAACCGCATCAAGGCCGCGCGCATGCGATCGAGTGCCGCGTCCCTGTCCATCGTGTGCAAGTACCAGACAGCCACCGCGAGGTGCTCCGCGTGGTGAAAGTCATCCGCACCCGTTTCACAGGCCTCAAAGGTCCGCACGATATTCTCGATCTCGTCTTCTGACTGATACCGGTTCATCGCGTTCTCCTCTCAATAAAAAACCGAGGCGGACCGAAATGTCGATCCGCCTCGGAAGATTTAAAATTTAGTTAGTTTCTATTTGCCCGCTTGATTCGCCTGAACTGTCAGTCTCGACTTGTAACGTGCGGCTGCATTTTTGTGCATGACGCCCTTTTGGACCGACTTATCGATCACTGAAATGGCGTCCGGCAGCATCTTCTGAATCTCGTCGCTATTACCGGCATCGAGCGCCGCGCGCACCCTCTTGATATACGTTCTGACTTTGGTTCTATGGCTACGATTAATTACGCGGCGTTTCTCACTCTGTCGCACGCGCTTCTCGGCTGATTTGTGATTCGGCATTCACTTTCTCCAAACCGCGCCGGGCACTAACCTACCCCAGGCGCAAGCGAGGGAGTATAGAGATCCGACTGATAAGTGTCAAGGCGACTAAACTTAGGGTAGTGTCCTAAACTTGTATTGCCGGTTATTTGTCGATTTCTTCTGTCTCTTAGGTGATACGATGCGCCGCTAACGGCACGGGCTGACGAGTGTTTGCGCACTCGCCAACCCTACACAGCCGAATCCTATCCCGTTAAGAAAGAGGAATCGACCATGCAGAATGATCCTAACACGGACAAGCCAGACCCTGAGACTGAGAATATGTATCCTGATCTAGAGGACTGGCAGATCGCCTTTGAACCTTACGAGGGAAACCCGCAGGCTGCTCTAACGCTCGGTTTTCGCCTTACGGAACTGAAACAGTTAATACGCGAACTCGATATGCACGAAGCCCTTCAAGAAATCGAAGTCGCAATTGATTGTCTTTACGAGTATTCAGACTTTCGTAGCATCAGCCGCGAACTGTTTGGGACTGCTATCGCGGGGAAACTCACCACTGACAGAGAAGCGTTACTGCGTCAATTGGGAATGAGAATCTAAGCCAACTAAGTAAGTGAATAGTGAGGGACTAAAGGGCCGATTCGTCGGCCCTTTGGTTTACTGCACGGTTGCATTCAAAAGTAAATCCTTCAACGTCCACACGCTCTTAGTAATACCTTGCGCCATTGCTGGAGTACATCGGATCGTCTTGTGCATCCGGCAAAAGTTGTAATAGGCGAAGTAGAGAGCGAGCGCCGCGTGATGATTGGCCCACTTCTTAGAGAATGCGTTTGTTAATCTCGTAAACCTTCGATTCTCCATTCGCACAGACAAGTTATGTCTTTCAATGCGTGAGGTTCCTGCGCGATCCATATCAGGATTGCCGTGGATAGCTTGCTTCTTGAATCCGGTACACTTCGCCGGACTATAGCGTGTCTCGCCTTCGGGATTGTTCGCATAGATTTTAATCACTTGCGCGAAATCGATTTGATGCATTCCTAAGCTATAGACCACCGCATCCTGATACGCCTTAAAGCCATCGGTTGAGATTTGGAAATTGCCAGACGTTGCATAGGCCAGCTTTTCAGTGAACGCAAATGTGTCTTCGTAACCGCGTTGGCCCAAGTGCCAAGCAAGGATTAACTTTGAATGTCTCTCAATTGCTGTGAAGGTCCAACAATCTCCGATCTCTTTATCTTCGATCTGTTTGCGTGATTTGGTCCTACTTTTCATTCCGATGTATTGCCACACTTCGTCGCATTCCACGTCTTGAACCTTTAGACCACAAATCATGTTGAGCATGAGTGCTTCACACTTGCGGCCCGCGACGTTTAGCAAGTCGAGGATCGTATCTCTGTGAACGCCAGTGAGTCTTTCGGTCGAACGGACGGAGCAGCCTTCGACAAGATGCGACAGGACAGACAGCGCCTTGCCTTCTGCGAGGATCATGTGGTCCAACATCTTGACCTTCGGTTCTCCGAACGTCTTACCACACGAGAGACAGCGATAGCGTTGCTGGCCTTTCCTGTCTTTGCCGAATCGTTTCGAGGGATTGTTGCAGGATGGGCAGTTCATTTAATCATCTCCGTTCAGCAACACAATTATGCTTAGGCGACAATTAAATGTCAAGGGAAAAATTGGGCTATTGTGGTATGTCGTCCTCTTCCTTAGACCATTCTGGTAATTCCCACTTGTGGTCTTTCCACGAGATGCGTGGATTTCCTTTCTCTGTTTCCTTGAGCAGGGTTATGCGAACCATGTCCGTGTAATTCTTTGACTCGCTTTTCTTGCCGCCAAGGATTAGCGCATCAACCATCTCGCGTGTAGTTTGTGGCCGCTTTACGATCCCCAGGTATTTTACAGCGGCCTCAACTGTACCTAGGTCAGCGAAGGCATTACGAGGGAATCGTGGGCGTTCCGGTTTAGCGGGCGCAGATCCGCCGTTGAGGCTAATCAGTTCTCGAATTCCTTCCACTGTGTTTAAGAGGGCTGAGCGCCGCCTTTCAAGAACATCAATTTCATCTTCGACCTGTTCCAGTTCTTCTTCAAAACCCTTTAAGAGTACATGTTTATCATTGGTGCTCAATTTAGATGTTTCCCTCCTTTCCAGCTTGTGGTATAAAGGCACCGCAAAAGCGAAGTGGCCCTATAGGGAGCCGCCCTTCCAGACGAAGTTAAGGCTCCCCAAGGCTCGACCATAGGCATCACCTCGATTCTGCAAATACATCGCGGCTTTGGGATTTCCTTGGTCTGGTAACTACGGGAATCTTAAGGCCGCTTTTGTGTGTGCGACGACACATTAGCCTAAGCTGACTACGGCAGTCAAGGAATATTTTTTGATAATAGTAGTAAGACTTAGCAGGGCCGTAGTGGTCGCCTACTTAGCGACTACGCAGTCCAGCGAACTTTAGCTGCTTTCCTAGCTACGGACTTACGTTTCTTAGGGTTGAGATTGCGGGCGCGAGTATGGCCACCTTTTGATCCGCCTTTAATACCGGAAGCAACTTTCTTCGGATCTTTACCCTGTTCTCGGATAGCTTCAGGATCATGCTTCGCTATGATTTGATCGAGCACTGAGTTAGCGAAGACGACTGGATCGTCTGTTTGTTTCTTCGGCATGGACGGATCTTATCACGTCCAGATTGGCGGGCGAAAATTCTCCAAAGGCCAGCAACACAAGAATCGGACACTACCAAACTTAGCGATAGTGGCTAATTTGAGTTTTTCTCTGCGGTCCCTCAGCGAATCTCTGCGGCCTCTGCGTTGAGATAGCCTTTACCGCAGAGAACGCCGAGATACGCAGAGGTCCGCAGAGAAAACCTCCTGAATTTAAGCCACTACCAATTTAGCTGCAAAGACACAAGGTACAAACAAATCCCCTCTTTATCCTGTGCCTTTTGTGCCTCTTTGTGGCAGGATGTGTGCAAAGGAGAGAGTTAACAGAGTTTGAAGAAGATTGAGCTTCCGCCTCGTGGTCTGGAGACGTTATTTGGTGTTCACGATCAGAACATCAAGTATCTCGAGTCTCTGCTTGACGTAAGAATTGATGCCCGCGGTCAGGACGTTTCGATCGACGGCGACCCCGCCGACGTCGAAACAGTCCAACGCATCCTCGAAGATTTTTCCGAGCTCTTCAAAGAAGGAAAACACTTCACCGACAAAGAACTGCGCGAAGCCTTCGCGCAGATCGCGGAGGATCGTGCTTTTAGTCTGCGCGACTATTTCACCAAAGCCCGCTTCAACCCCGCCGGGAAAAAACAAGTAGCGCCGAAGTCTGTAAACCAACGCAAGTACATTCAGGCGATTCAGGACAAGGACGTTGTGTTTGGCATCGGCGTCGCCGGGACTGGCAAGACTTACTTAGCAGTCGCGATGGCGGTGCAGGCCTTGATGCAAAAACAGGTAAACCGCATCGTGCTTGCGCGCCCGGCCGTCGAGGCCGGCGAGAAGCTCGGCTTTCTTCCGGGCGACTTGCAGGACAAGGTGGATCCTTACCTGCGGCCGCTTTACGACGCACTCTTCGATCTCATCGACTATGAGCGTGTGACCAGGCTGCTCGAGAAGCGCGTCATTGAAGTTGCGCCACTGGCGTTCATGCGTGGCCGAACGCTGTCAGACGCGTTCATCATCCTTGACGAAGCGCAGAACACGACGAGCGAACAGATGAAGATGTTTCTCACTCGTATCGGTTTCGGTTCAAAAGCCGTGATCACCGGCGACGTAACTCAAGTCGATCTGCCGACCGGAAAACGCAGTGGTTTGATCGAAGCAGAACGAATACTGTCGAAGCTCGAAGGTATCGAGTTTGTATACTTCACCGACAAAGACGTCGTGCGACATAAGCTGGTGCAGATGATCATTCGAGCCTACGAAGAGCAGGGCAAGAAGAGTCAGATCTAGTGATGATCGAGGTCGTTAACCGCCAGCGACGTTTGAAGATCGATACCGAAGAATGGGCCGGTTTTGCTGCCAAGGCATCGGCAGCGATCGGAAATAGCGAATCCTCAGCCACGATAGCTTTTGTTTCAGACAAACGAATTCGACAACTCAATCAACAATTTCGCGGCATCGATAAAACGACGGATGTACTCTCGTTTCCTGCTGATGAACTGGACGAATCGAATCTTGGCGACATTGCTATTTCAATCGAGACTGCCGCGAAACAAGCAAAAGAGAATGGTTTGTCCTTAGACGACGAGATTGCCCAGCTAATCCTTCACGGCTTGCTTCATCTGTCCGGCTACGATCATGAAACTGATAATGGAGAGATGAATCGATTGGAGCTGCGATTAAGGAGGAAGTTGGGAATCTAGGACAGGATTTACATGATTTCTCATGATCGACAGGATATCTTGTAAATCCTCTAAATCCTGTACATACTCTGCCCATCGATGGAACTTGAAATAGGGCTTGCGCTCCTTCTGCTCATAGTGCTCTCTTTGCTGGCCACGGTCGACATGGCCTTCGCTCAGTTGAGCGACGTGGGTCTGCGCCGCTTGATTGGCGAGAATGGAGACAAGCCTGAGCCACGCTCCCGAATCTTTCTGCGACAAGCATTAGAGAATCGCCCGCGATTTAGTTTTGCGCTCTCGGCGATGATTCAAATATTGCTCGTCGTAGTCGCTGTCCTGATCACGTCGATCTCACTCAGCCTCTTTCCCGAGCCTCGACTGGTTCTCATTGGCCTCGTAACCGGCTTAATTCTCGCCGGTATTTTCCGTCAACTGGTGCCTCTCTTCATCGCGACACGTAATCCGGAAGGCACTCTGCTTTTTCTACTGCCTATCGTCCGTCCATTCTTTCCCATCATGGCTTTCGTCGCCGATCCTTTTCAGCGTCTCTTCGATCGCTCGCGCCGGAAGGATCAGGTTGCTGACGATGGCGAGGAAGAGGAAGAAGATGACGACAGCGGCGACCTCCAGGCACTGATCGACGTCGGCGAGGCAGAAGGGATCCTGGAAGAAGAAGAAGGCGAACGGATTCATTCCATTATCGAATTTGGCGACACGCGCGTGAGTGAAGTAATGACTCCGCGGCCCGATATCGTCGCCGTCGCGGAAACCGCCACGGTTCGAGAAGCGCGCGATATCATCTTGGAGTCGAAGTACTCGCGACTGCCTGTCTATCGCGAGCAGATCGATAACGTCGAAGGTATCATCTATGTGAGAGACTTGCTCCAGTGTTGGGCTGAAGGAAGTGAAGACGAGAGTATTAAGCCGCTGATTCGTGAAGTTTATTTTGTCCCCGAAACCAAGCCTGTGTCCGACCTGCTGGACGAGATGCAAAAGGTCCACGTGCAGCTCGCGATGGTCGTCGATGAGTACGGCGGCGTTTGCGGCCTGGTTACTGTGGAAGACATCCTCGAGGAGATCGTCGGTGAGATCGAAGACGAAGACATAGCGGGCGAAGAACTGGAAGAGATCGTCGAAGGAAAAGACGGGAGTTACGAAGTACTTGCTTCTACTGAGATAGGAAAGATCGAACGGCTATTCGACATGGAGATCGAAGCTGACGATTTCACGACGATTGCGGGACTCGTCATCAATGAATCAGGAACAGTTCCGGCGGTCGGTGAGGTGTTGACGATCCGCGGCCTCGAAGTTGAAGTGCTTGAAGCCGACGAACGACGCATCGGTTAACTACGAGTTAAAAAGGCTCGCGAAGAGAACGCAGAAGTGAGCCACGGATGACTTAGCCACAAAAGGCACAAAAAGCACAAAAACAGGGACACTTCATAATCGATCAAAGGGATTAGAATGGGTAAACCAAAAAGTAAATTCCTGCGCGGTAAGCGTATTGACCCTGCGCCAATCGAGAAGAACGTAGGGGTTGCTGATTTAATAGACGAATCTTTTCTGGCCTACAACGCCGCGCGAATGCGCGAGGCGTGCCATCTTTTTACGCAGAAGATGCTGGAGCCGGAGGTCACGGTCGGCATCTCGCTGACTGGAGCCCTCACACCTGCCGGACTCGGCATTTCCGCTCTCATTCCGCTAATAAAAGCCGGCTTTATCGATTGGATCATCTCGACTGGGGCCAATGTCTATCACGACACGCATTTCGGGATCGGGCTTGCGATGCACCAGGGGAATGCGCAGACGTCGGACATTGTGTTGCGCGAGGAAGAGGTCGTTCGTATCTACGACATCTTTTTCGATTACTCAGTACTGCTCGATACTGACGCATTCTTCCGCCAGATAATCGAAGGTCCCGAGTTTCAACGTCCGATGTCAACGGCTGAGTTTCACTACCTCTGTGGACGTTATGTTCATGAGCGCGAACAGAAGCTTGGCATCAAGGAGAAGTCGTTGCTCGCAGTCGCTTACGAGTATGCCGTGCCGGTTTACACTTCATCGCCCGGCGACTCTTCAATCGGTATGAACGTCGCCGCCAAAGCGCTTCAGGGAAACAAGCTTGCATTCGATCCCTCACTCGACGTGAACGAGACAGCCGCGATCGTGCTCGCTGCAAAACGTGGTGAAGTGAAGTCAGGCAACAAGAAACAGAAAGGTCGTTCAGCAGTTTTCATTCTTGGCGGCGGCTCACCAAAAAACTTTCTGCTGCAAACTGAACCACAGATCCAGGAAGTGCTCGGGATCGATGAACGTGGTCATGATTATTTTCTACAAGTCACCGATGCGCGTCCTGACACCGGTGGACTTTCCGGTGCAACTCCCGGTGAAGCGGTATCGTGGGGCAAGGTCGATCCCGATCGCTTACCTGACGCAGTTGTTTGTTATGTTGATTCTACAGTAGCGCTTCCGCTCATTACGGCTTATGCTCTTACACGTCACGAACCTCGTGAGCCGAAGCGTCTTTACGAAAAGCGCGAGCAGTTCATGAATCTGCTACTAGCCGAGTACAAGAAATCCAAACGACGATAGCGTAACTGGAGAGAACTCTCGATCATGGGTGAAACAGCCACCACCGTTAAGCCGAGAAGCTATTACAACTGTGTTGAGTGTCCTGCGTTCTGTTGCTCGGTCTACGAGCGCGTTCAGGTTACTCCGCGCGACATTCGTCGTCTGGCGAAACACTTCGGCGTCACTGAAGAAGTGGCGACCGCGCGCTATACAAAGATGTACGCGAAAGAGCGAGTACTGCGACGTAAGCGCGATCATCTGTTTGGACAGGCTTGCCAGTTCATCAATCCCGAAACGCGCGGCTGCGGCATTTACAACGCCAGGCCGGCGGTGTGCAGAGAGTTTCCGCTCACCAAGCGTTGCGCGTATTGGGACCTGTACCAGTTCGAAAAGGAACAGCAGGACGATCCGGATACGCTGCCGTTGGTGACGATTACATTCAGAAATGGGAAGAAGTAAGAGCCGTGGAAGATTTTTTAGCAAGACTTATAAGCAGGAAGATTGATATCTACTGTGGTGGCGCATCGAGCTTACGGGGTGAAGTGCTCAAGGTTGAAATGGGAGTGCTACATCTGCGCGATGATGATGGAAAGAACTGCTACGTCGCAGTGGATAAGATTGTAGTAGTTTGGGAAGCGCGCGACGACGATCACCGCGCCGGCTTTGTTCCACCACCAAACACGAAATAAAAATCATTTTCCGTTTGTCATTTGACATTTTTCATTTGTCATCGGAGTACTTAATACTCCGAATGAAATGACAAACGAGAAATGCCAAATGACAACGGAAAATGATCTAGTCAGTAACCTGCATGGGCAGCGGCACCCGACGGAAACCGTCGATGCGCTTTAGCCAGTACTCACTAAACTCCGAATAGATAACTCCCTGCCGGCGGGAAGCGTGATAGAAGCCACGCTCATCAGCGACGACGCCCACGTGTGTTAGACCACTGAAGAACACCAGCGTTCCAAACTTAAACTGCTCTTCCACCGGAGGCGCCTGGAACCGGGCAAACAAGTTGCGCGCACTGGCCCTTTCGAAATTGATCCCGGTAGCTTGAAAGATGCTCCACACGAACCCGGAACAATCGAATCTATTTGGCCCAGTCGCTCCCCACCGATAACGCGATCCCAACCGCTCATCAATCGCGGTCAAAAGCAATGGTTCAAACTTAATGAATCCGGAACTCGATGGGGTGGTCGTCGGCGCAAGATCGATTGCCGGCTTTGGCTTTGCTTCCCAAACACGTTTCGTCTCCGCAGCGGGCACCATCACAGCAAGCTCGTCAGGTGAGCAAGACAATTCATTTGCGTCGTCGTTGAAACTGGTGACGCGTGGACGAGTTTGGGTAAATGCTGACGTGGACCAAAGCGCGAGGGCCAAACAGGCAACGATTACACGAGGGAACAGTTTCCGTAGCTCCATAAACAGGGAAGTACCTTCTCTCAATTAATTTCTACTTTTTTGTTATTGCTAAGTGAGGAGGGCACCGCAAAAGACATTGGCATCTTAACGGCTCGAAAAGTGTGCTTCAACAACCAATGTGACTGTTTCGCGACGAAACGCTTTGTAAAGCAGAGTCCGAACGAAAAGAAGTCACGAATCCGTTGCGTCATCAGCGCGATCAAACCGTGTTTATGGGCCAATCGGTCCATTCGTGGATCAACACGCGGTCAATATGAGCGATCACGCACGCTGAAGCTTACGAAATAGATTCAGTGTAAAAAGCAGAGTTATAGCCAACGTCATGGGGCAAAAAACTCCTGACATCCAAAAATTGATTCGACTGTATGAGATTAATTAAAGACGCAATGAGGACCGGATTACAGGATTTGCACTGACAAGAAGAACATGGTCTAGCCGCGTCCCGCGTAGTTCAAGCCGACGGTGATAATCTTTTGTAGCAACTGATCGTAAGGTATGCCTGAATGCTCGGCGGAGTCAGCGAAGTCCTCGCGATGAGCAATCTGCGGATTCGGATTCGCTTCCAACAAATAAAACTGCCCTTCTTCAGTCATGCGGTAATCCAGGCGCGCGTAACCACTCAGGAAAAGATAGCGATAGATTCGCTTCGACAAACGCTCGAGCGTTTTGTGCTGTTCCGGCGTCAATTCCGCCGCTCTTGTCGCCAAACCAACCTTCTCCTGGTAAGCCGGGTCCCACTTCACTTTCAACGTGGCGATATTCTCCGCGCCGTCCGGCAACTTTTCCATCACTAGTTCCCACGGCGCGTAAGTTTGAATGTTCTGATTGCCAATCACTCCGACATAGATCTCGCGCCCCTTGATGTACTGCTCGGCTATCGCGGCGGTCTTATTGTGGTGGTGAATAAACTCCACGCGCTGCGTCAGCTTTTCATCATCATGCACGATCGAAGCCTGCGCAATGCCGACCGAACCTTCCTCGCTGATTGATTTGACGAGTAAAGGAAACTTCAGGCGCTTCGGTTGACGAACTTTCCGGTTCATCGGAAACACGGCGAAATTTGGGACCAGCAGACGATGATACGAAAGAATCATCTTTGTCAGTGCCTTGTCGTGGGCCAGGGTCATCCCGCGCGGGTTGCAACCGGTGTAGGCCTGCTTCATCAGTTCCAGATAACTGACCACGTGCTGATCGTAAAGTGGATAACCATGAAACTCTTCCAGCAGGTTGAAAGCAATGTGCGGCTTGTGCTCCATTAACGCGTTGCCGATCACGTTGAGCTGGTTGTATAGACCGATGGGATAGACCTCGTGGCCCATCTTCTTCAACGTCGAGGTCACGTCAAACTCAGTTTTGATTTCCAGCTTTTCTTTATCGGAAAGACCGTTCAACGAATCGGGAGGCACGAGGTCTTCGTGAACTAGGACGATGATGCGCAGTTTCTTCCGCGGCTCAAAGGTCATACGGCTATGCGATGATAACCTGAATGCAGCACGTTCATTACTTGCACAGTCAGCACTATCATGACACGACGACGCGTTTCGCGAAAGGGGGTTGCTACGCGAAGTTTTAAATCTTTGCATCGATCGATCATATTTTGTAGTACGTGATCGATCGTGTACTGATGCACGCCGGTGCCTTCAGCAACGATCTGCCGGACCTCGCGACGGACCTTACGAATGAAGCTTGCGGCGCTGGGTCGTGTCTTGTGTCGTGGATCGTCGGAAAAAATTCGATGGAGATCTCGATCGTAAACAGCGGGCCATTCGAAGTCGTAACGCTCGCGTTTGCGACGATAGTGTTCACGCAGCGTTCCTCTCAATGCGGAGAGTGGTTCGACCTTCGTGCGAATACGGTTCTTTGGTTTTGTTCCGGCGAGATCTGTCATCAATTCGTCAATGTATTCGAGTTTGCGGAGCGCGGGCCAACCTCGATAACGACGACGCCACTGCGAACGCGGGCTGAGCCACACCGCAAACGTCTCCGCGAAATCTTCCGCGGGATGCGCCTGCGCGTACCAAGCCGGGAGATGCAAGACGTACCTGCGGCTCTTTGGTTTCGGCTTGTAGAAGTCGGGGTAAGGCTGTGCAAAAGAACCAAACAGCTCGCGGTGCTGGCGTTTGAAATGTAGCCGAAAAGCTGTGTCGAGCGCGTGGCCCGCTTCGTGACGCAGAATGCGCATGCACTCGGTATCAGTGCCGCCTTCGATTTCAAGCATCTGCTTGCGTTCAAGCTTCATCAGGCGCGGGTGCGCGAGGTAAAACGGAATCGCGATTCCGGGCACGCCGTCGGGAGAAAACCACTCTTCAGACAGCCAAACGTGGGGTTTAAACCGGATGCCGCGGGCATTTAGCTCACTATAGAGGCGTTTAATGTGGTGTTCGAGAAACGACCCCTTGATCTTTATCGGTAGGTCGCAGATGCGCAGGTCAAGCAACTGTTCGTCGGTGAGACGATGCCAGGGGAATCTGTAAGTCACGTTGGCCCATTCTAGCCGCCACGAGACAAAGCGCCAAACCGTGATTGCCACAAAAAGGCACAAAAAGCACAAACAGTAAATCAGAACTGATTTTGTGCTTTTTGTGCCTTTTTGTGGCTACTCTAGCTTGGTGGCGGGACGCCGGTTTTTAGAAACGAGGAGGGGCATAGTTTTTCGATCGGGCACTCGGCGCAGAGTGGAGTCCGTGCTTTGCAGATCTTCCTGCCGTGCGCGATCAACAAGTGTGGGAAGATTACCCAATCCTTCTTCGGCACGATCTCGACAAGATCCAGTTCGATCTTTTCCGCAGTCTTCTGTTCGGTAAACGCGAGGCGATGCGAGAGTCGAGTGACGTGTGTATCAACGACGACCCCTGCTTTGACCCCAAACGCATTCCCCAGCACCACATTTGCTGTCTTGCGTGCGACGCCCGGCAGCTCGAGCAACTCGTCCATCGTATGCGGAACCTGACCGCCATAATCCTCGGTCAATACCTTCGACGTTCCCTGAATCGACTTCGTCTTGTTGCGAAAGAAGCCGGTCAACTGGATGTCCTTCTCCAGCTCGCGCGGGGACACCTTGAGGTAGTCTTCCGGCTTCTTGTACTTCCGAAACAGATCGGCAGTAACGAGGTTGACACGCTCGTCCGTGCATTGCGCTGAAAGAATCGTGGCAACCAACAACTCAAACGGATTGCTGTGATTCAACGAACACTTCGCATCCGGATATGCACGCTTGAGTCGCCGAATGACATCGCGCGTCCGTGTTTTGAGTTCGTCCTGACTCTCGCGTTTCATCCCGTTCTTTTCAGCTTCCCTGTTCTCTTGGCCCACGCTTCAATCCTCATGAACGCCCACAGACCAAGCGGTAAGAGGATCGCTCCCATCAACGCGAGAATCAGTAATTCGTTCGTGACTGCCGACAAAGGAGCGCCGGCGAGAAGTTCAGGCGTCGAGTTACTGTTGTCCACGCCAAACAACTTCCGGCACGCCGACAACGTGTAAGTCGCAGGCGAGATCGCCGAAAGTGGTTGCATCCAGCCGGGCAAGACGTCGATGTCATAATAAACTCCCGAAACAAGTAGAAGCGAGCCTTGGAATATATGCGTCGCTTCAGCTCCTCGCTCGGCGCTCATTACCGGGAACACCGCCGCAAATAAACCCAGTCCGACAAACGCTACTGTACTCACCGCAAGCACCACCAGCACGCCAGGGAAATTCACTCCGCGCAGATTCAGGTCCGTGAACAGCATCAGACCGACAAGCACGATAACACTCGTGACCACACTGTTCAGCAGCGAAAACAGACTTACGCCGAGCAAGTGAACTGCTCGCGACACCGGCGCCATGAACGTGTACTCCAGTGTGCCTTCCCAACGCTCATAAGCAATCGACATCGCGATTTCCTGATAGAGCCAGGAGAGATAGTTCCACAACAACGCACCGACAACGAGCTTCAGAGTGAGTTGATAGTCCTGTGCCGCCACGCCGATCAGCGCCACTGTCGCGGACGTTACCAGCGCGTAAAAGTTGAAAACGATGACCCAACCGATGTAACGACGGGTGATGTGATACCCGCGAAACAGGAAGGCCCATGTTTGCCGCAGAGTTGCTTCCATTGCTGCCTCCTAACTCTATCCACAGATTAATCTCGTAATCTGTGGATGGGCGACTCACTCGCCTACTGCCAACAGCTCCTCTTCAACAAGTTCTTCACCAGTTAACTTGATGAAGGCGTCGTCGAGCGTTGCCGCACCGGCGCGTCGCATCAACTGCACAGCAGTTCCTTCAGCCACGAGTTTGCCGTGTGCGAGAAACCCGATGCGTGCGCAGAGTCGTTCCGCTTCGGCCATGTCGTGCGTGGTCAAAAGAATCGTGGTGCCTTCACGGCTTTGTAGATTCTCGAGGAACGACTGCACGTCGCGCCGGCTCTTTGGATCGAGGCCCGTCGTCGGCTCGTCCAGTAAAAGCAGCGGCGGATTGATCATCAGCGCACGCGCAATACTGATCTTCTGCTGCATGCCGCGGCTCATCTCTTCGAGCGGGGTCGAGAACTTCGCGTTCTCCATTCCCAACTGTTCGAGAATTTCCATCGCGTGGCGCTCCGCCTCGCGGGCGTTCTGCCCGTAAAGCAGTGCCGTGTACAGCAGGTTTTCACGCGCCGAGAGCTTTTTGTAGAACGCGGCGTTGACGCTGACGCGTCCGATGATCCGGCGCACCTGTTCCTGCTGCTCAGGCAATGAGTAGCCCAGCATCTGCACGTAACCACTGTCCGCGATGAGCAGAGTCGAAAGAATTCGAATCAAGCTTGATTTGCCTGAGCCGTTCGGTCCGAGCAGTCCATAAGTCTCTCCCTGACCGACCATGAACGAGACATCGTCAATCGCCCAGAGCTCGGACTTCTTTCGAAAACCGTTTCGTTTGCGGAAACTTTTGCGAAGGTTGCGCACCTGAATAGCTGCTTGTTGCATGATCGACCTCAAAAAGTGATCGCCAAAGCGCCACTTGAAAGAAACGTTTGTAATGTGATTGGAAAGACAGGATGCGGCTGAGCGCGCGCCCGCCCGCTCGCAATTAGTGCGAGCGGTATGACCCGGACCCGACTCCAGCCGCGCGGCTATGCCGCGCAGGAATCAGGCGAGGTCGGGTGTCATTCTGAGGAAGAGGTTAATTTTCATCGTAATCACCTGCGGAGCACAGACTAGCGGAGGGCGTCACAATTTGCAAGGCACTATCCACAGATTTAGCGACGGCCGTGTGCGATCTTGACGGCTTCGGGAAGTTGTCGCAGACGCAGCATCGAGATGACTCCGAACAAAGGACCAGGCGCGAGAATCGCGAACGCATAACGCCACCCGTACTCAGTCGCGACTTTTGGAATTAACTCGATCGAGATCGTTGTGAGTAAAAAGCCGATGCACATTTGTACTGTCAGCGCGGTGCCGATGTACTGCGGATCGCCGAGTTCGGTTACGCAGGAAGAAAACTGAGCCGAGTCAGCCACGACTGTCGCACCCCAGATCGCAGCAACAAGCAACAGCAACAGTGGGCTCCCACCGTAAAGGAATCCGATCACTAAACAACAAGTACCACTGATTGCCATGGCCCATGAAGTGACAAGAGTTCGTCCGACGCGATCAGCAATCAGCCCGGCGACAACGCACCCGATCGCGCCTGCGCCGATAACGATAAACGAACCGAGCTCGGCCAATCTCGCATCTCCGTTTTGAGTTGCGAGGCTCGCGCGAAGCATCACGGGTATCCAGATCCACATGGCGTAGAGTTCCCACATGTGACCGAAGTAACCAAAACTCGCGAGTCGCACTCCCCGATTACTGAAGACTCTAACGATCTGTGTCACGTCAAACTTGGCCGGTGGCATTGCGTATGGACCATCTTCGACAAATAAAAGCACGATGAGTCCACCGATCGCCGCGAGCAGCGAAACGAAGAGCACGTTGGATCTCCAGTTCGCGCTTCCCAGTGCGTTCACGAGGTAAGGTGTCGCTTTTCCCATCGTCAATGCGCCGACTAAAACACCGAGTGCCATTCCGCGTCGTTCACGAAACCAGCTCGCCATGATCTTCATGCCGGGCGGATAGACGCCCGCCAGACAAATTCCGGTCAGGAAACGAAGAACGATGGCTGTTCCGGGATCTTGAACATAGAGACCGAAGATTCCATTCACCGCTGCACCGAGAAACGAAGAGGCGGCGAATAGATATCTGGTGCTGATGATGTCAGGCAGGTTGAGTGTGGCGCTGATCAGCGTGCCTGCGACAAAGCCCAGTTGGACGGCGATCGCGAGCCAGCTTATTTGTGATGGAGAGAGTTGCCACTCGAGTGAGAGCGCGGGAACGACGGCAGAGCCACTGAACCATAGCGCCATTCCCAACAACTCCGCGACGGAGAGCAGCGTCAACGCATGCCATCGTCGAGGGTGTGGAGGAGTGGTCATACAGGATTTACAGGATGTTTCAGGATTTACATGATTAGATCGTGTACATCATGAAATCCGGTAAATCCTGTCCCTATTGAAGGTCGAATAGCAGGATCTCAGCGGGTTGCTGAGCTGTAATTTTCAAATCCGTCTCACCAACAATCACAACACCATCGCCTTGTTCAGCGTTCTGACCATTAACAGCAATCGAACCGCGCGCAACCTGTATCCAGGCATAGCGTCTTTCATTCATCGTGTGTTCAACCTCCTGCCCGGCAGGAAGTATCGACGCAAACAAGCTGACGTCCTGACTCAATCGCACTGAGCCATCGCGACCATTCTCGGAAGCGATCAGCCGCAGTTGGCCGCGTCGTTCATCTTCAGTAAAAGCTTTTTGTTCGTAACCCGGCTCAAGTCCGAGAGTGTTAGGCAAGATCCAAATCTGTAGCAGGTGCACGCGCTCCGTGTCGGACGCGTTCTTTTCACTGTGTCTGACACCCGTTCCGGCAGTCATGCGTTGCACGTCGCCGGGTTGAATGACCGAGCCGTTGCCCATGCTGTCTTCGTGCTTGAGCGCGCCTTCGAGAATGTAAGTAATGATCTCCATGTCGTGATGCCCGTGCGTTGGGAAGCCGCGCCCGCCAGCCACGAAGTCTTCATTGATTACGCGCAAATCGCGAAAACCCATGTAGCGCGGATCGTAATACTGGTCGAACGAAAACGTATGATACGTATTGAGCCACCCGTGATCGAAATGCCCGCGTTCTTTTGCCTGTCTAATACTAATCATGTCTTTCGCTTCCCTGCTTGTGCTTTTTGTGCCTTTTTGTGGCTACAATCCTAAACCTTCCTCGTGCGCTACAAACACCGTCACTAACTCATTCAATCCTTCCGCATCCTGGTCGTCGAATCGTCCAATAGTCGGACTATCGAGATCAAGCACGCCGAGAATTCGCTCGCCATCGAAGAGCGGCACCACGATTTCTGAGTTTGAAGCGACGTCGCAGGCGATGTGTCCGGGAAACTCGTGCACGTTTGGAACGATGATCGTCTCACATTGCTGGGCCGCCACTCCGCAGACGCCCTTCCCCATCGGAATCCGAACGCACGCGGGATTGCCCTGAAATGGTCCAAGCACCAGCTCCTCGCCCTGAAGGAAGTAGAACCCGGCCCAATTCACATTCGGCAGTGAATTGAAGAGCAACGCACTCATGTTAGCCGCGTTCGCGATGAAGTCGTGCTCGCCTTTGAGCAAGCTCAGCAACTGCACGACGAGACTCGCATAAAGTTTTGGTTTGCCGTCCATCTGCGACGCTGTCGCTGCTGTTCTAGCAGCAGATCGCTTTGTTAGTGCTTTTTTCTTACCGGCAGCAGAAACTTTCTTCCCCGCCGGTCGCTTTGTGGACTTTGCGGGCTTTGCAGATCGAGAAGCCATGTTGCTTTAATCCTCCGTTGCGGGCCGGACGCTAATCACCACCGATTTCGATGCCGGCGTATTACTCTTTACGGCAACGCTGCGTACTGGTACTAAAACATTCGCTTCCGGAAAATAAGTCGCAGCACAGCGCCGCGGAATATCGTAAGGCACAATAACAAATCGCCGCGCAATTCGCTCTTCGCCTTCAAAATGGCTCACTAAGTCTACAACTTGTCGCGCGTGCAGACCCGCCGCCGCGATGTCATCGTCGTTCAGAAACACAACGCGTCTACCGTTGCTGATGCCACGATAGCGATCGTTGGCACTGTAGACCGAGGTATTAAACTGATCGTGGCTGCGAATTGTCATCATTAAAAACTGATCTGGACCAAGATTGTGTTGCGGCAACTCATGAATCGTGAAGTGGGCCTTTCCGCTCGTCGTGTTGAAGACTCGGTTTCGCGCAGCGTTCGGCAGATAAAATCCACCAGCCTGGCGCACGCGAGCATTGTAGTCGTCGAAGCCCGGCACGACTCGTTCGATGGCATCGCGAATGGTGTCATAGTTACTCGCCAGGTCTTCCCAATCAACTGTGGTGCGATGCTCGAGTGTGACTCTCGCAAGGCGCGCCACGATCTGCGGTTCGCTGAGAAGTTCTGTCGAAGCAGGTGCGAGTGAGCCGCGGGAGATCTGCACGACGCTCATCGAATTTTCCGTGGTGACAAACTGTGGTCCAGTTGCCTGCACGTCGATCTCGGTGCGGCCGAGGCACGGCAGAACCAAGGCGCGTTCTCCAGTTATCAAATGAGATCGGTTCAGTTTGGTAGACACGTGTGCCGTCAATCGACAACGCCGCAAGGCAGCGGCAGTAAACTCCGTATCGGGCGTGGCGGAAAGAAAGTTACCGCCGAGTGCAAAAAACACTTTGGCTTGCCCGTCGTGCATTGCCTGGATTGCGCGCACGGTGTCGAACCCGTGATTCCTGGGCGGCTCGAACTCAAATTCGTCACCAAGCCGATCTAAAAAGGCCTCGCTGGGTCGCTCCCAAATGCCAACCGTGCGATCGCCTTGCACGTTGCTGTGCCCGCGCACTGGACACAACCCCGCGCCGGGCTTTCCGATCTGCCCGCGCAACAGCATCAGGTTCACGATCTCCTGAATGTTTGAGACTGCGTTGCGGTGTTGTGTGAGGCCCATGGCCCAACAGAAGATTGTGCACTCCGATTCCACGAAGATATGTGCCGCTTGTTCGATCTGTTCTTTTGCTACTCCGCTCTGTTCGACGATCTCAGTCCATGAAACGTCGCGTAAGGCTGAAGCGAATTCTTCGAAGCCGGTTGTGTATTGAGTTATAAAGTCCCGGTCGAGAGATCCTTCGCGCGCCAGCACTGCTTTCGTGATCCCTTTCAGCAAGGCAACGTCGCCGTTGATTCGCACCTGGAGAAACAGATCAGCCAGTGCGGTGCCGGAACCGAGTAACCCAAGGACGTGCTGCGGATGTTTGAAGCGTGTCATCCCGACTTCCGGCAGCGGATTGATATGAACCAGCTTGCAGCCGTTGCGTTTCGCATGCTCCAGCGCGGTCAACATGCGCGGGTGATTCGTGCCCGGGTTTTGCCCGATTACAAAGATCGCGTCGGCTAGATTGAAGTCTTCGAGCGTGACGGTTCCCTTCCCGACGCCGATCGTTTCGCCCAACGCCGATCCGCTCGACTCGTGACACATGTTCGAACAATCGGGAAGATTGTTGGTACCGAACTGGCGCACGAAGAGTTGATAAAGAAACGCTGCTTCGTTACTGGTCCTGCCGGAAGTGTAGAAGATTGCCTGATCGGGATAGTTCAATGAATTCAGTTCAGCGGCGAGCAGTTCGAAAGCATCGTCCCAGCTCACGGGTTCGTAGTGACTCGCACCACGATGGAGGAGCATCGGATGAGTGAGACGGCCTTGTGCGCCGAGCCATTGATCCGATTGCTGTAAGAGTTCGGCGACGCTCCACTTTTGAAAAAACTCCGGCGTGACACGTTTGGTTGTTGCTTCGTCTGCAACGTGCTTTGCGCCGTTTTCACAAAACTCGAAATGCGAGCGCTTCTGATCGGGTTCCGGCCACGCACAGCCGGGACAATCGACGCCGCCCGGCTGATTCACTTTCAGCAGCGTGCGCATCCCGCGGATGAGCCCCATCTCCGCTGAGGTCGCTTTCAGAGTAGCGGCGATAGCAGGCAGCCCGCCGGCAGCTTTGCTCGATGGGTTTATTTCGACGTCCGTGAGCTCCTCAGGCTGTGTTGTTTGTTCTGACATCCTTGCCACAGATTACACAGATTTCACGAATTTCAAAATCCGTGTAATCTGTGCTAAAAGCCTTTTCGAGGAAAAACAATATGAGCCATTCGCGTCCCCTTTGGTCGCTGTTTCTATTCGTTCTCTCCCTGGCCACTCTCGCAAACCTTCTTAACGCCCAAACAAAACCGGGCCGCGATCCGAATCAACCGATTGATCAGGAGTACACGAACAAGATTCGCGAGTATACAACCGAGCCGTTCTTCAACTCGCCGTTGACTGACTACCTGCCTGCTTCGCCCAACGTGCCAACTCCCAAAGCAGTGCTCGGCGACGTGGCCGGCGCGCCCGGCAAGTTGCCGTATGCGGAAGACGTTTACAAGTACATGCGCATGCTGGAGCGTGCGAGTCCGCGAGTGAAAATATATTCAATCGGCACGACGGAAGAAGGCCGGGAGATGATTGCAGTCGCGGTGGCGTCCGAGCAACTGCTTTCACGACTCGAGGAGAATCGCGCGCGCCTCACGAAGCTGGCCGATCCCAGGACTATCAACATGGATGAAGCGGAAGCCGACCGGCTCGTGGCCGCTTCATTTCCGGTTTATTACATCACCGGCGCTATTCACTCCCCTGAAACCGGATCGCCAACGGCGTTGATGGAACTCGCTTACCGGCTCGTCGTAGATAACAGCCCGTACGTCAAATCAATTCGCGACAACGTCCTGACTCTGATTACTCCGGTCGTTGAAGTCGACGGCAGGAATCGCATGGTTAACGTTTACAACTGGCACCTGGCTCATCCGAACCAGAATTGGCCGCCGCTGATCTACTGGGGACACTACGTCGCGCATGACAACAACCGCGACGCGATCGGGCTCTCTTTGAAACTCACGCGTAACGTGATGAATACCTATCTGGCGTGGAAGCCACAGGTTCTGCACGATCTGCACGAGTCAGTTCCCTACCTCTACGACAACACGATCGGTGATGGTCCATACAACGCCTGGGTCGATCCGATTCTGACCGACGAGTGGCAGATGATCGGCTGGCACAACGTGTCGGAGATGACGAAGTTTGGTATGCCGGGAGTGTTTGCGCATGGCAACTTCGACACGTGGTCGCCCGGTTATCTGATGTTTATCGCGGCGACTCACAATGGCATTAGCCGTTTGTATGAAACTTTTGGCAACGCCGGCGCTGATACGGTCGAACGGAGCTTGTCGCCCAACGAGTATCAACGGACGTGGTATCGTCAGAATCCGCCCTTGCCGAAAGCCAAGTGGTCACAGCGCAACAACAATAACTACCAGCAGACTGCGCTGCTGACGACGCTCCATTACTTCAGTAACAACAGCAAGCTGTTTCTCAAAAACTTTTACATCAAGAGCAAACGCTCCATCGACAAGCCGAAGAATGAGGGTCCGGCGGCTTACGTGTTTCCGGGTGACGATGTTCGGCCCGGCAATCAAGCCGAACTGCTTCGAACGCTTCAGGCGCAAGGCGTGGAGATCAGCAAAGCGACCGCGCCGTTCACGGTTCCAGTCAGAAAGAGACCAGGTTCCAGCACCAGCGCTCGACCGTCTGCCAGCCCCTCTCCAGGAGCGTCTCCAATGCCAACGCCGAAAACTGAAGATCGAACTTTTCCGGCAGGCAGTTACATCGTCCGGATGGACCAGCCGTACAGCCGCATCGCCGACGCTCTGCTCGATTATCAATACTGGGCGCCGAACGATCCGCAGACTGATATCTACGACGACACAGCATGGACCATGGGTGAGCTCGCGAATATCGAGGTTGTGCGTGTTGTAGATCCCAAAGTGCTGCAAGCGTCAATGGAGCGCGTGACTGGTGACGTGAGATCTCCGGGCGGCATCTCGAACAGTGGTGCGAGTACGGTCTACTTGATCAACCACAACGCGGACAACGCACTCGTCACGTTGCGTTATCGTTTGAAAGACGTCGAGATGGAAGCGGCGGAAGAACCGTTCGAAGCCGCGGGGCGCAAGTTCAATCGCGGGTCGTTCATCATTCGCAAGGCTGGCGACGATCTGCGGCGAGTAGCGAACGAGCTCGGTGTGCAGGTTTATGCAGTGTCCGATGCGCCTTCAGTCAAAACTCACCCTCTTAGAGCTCCGCGAATCGCGGTGATGCACACGTGGGTAAATACGCAGGATGAAGGTTGGTATCGTATCGGGCTCGATCAGTTGCAAGTTCCTTTTGCGTACATCAGCACCCAGGATGTGTCGCGTGATGCGAATCTCAAGAGCAAATACGATGTCATCTTGTTTGCTCCGGTTGGTCGCGGTGCACAGGCAATCATCAACGGAATGCCGATGTTCGGGAACCCACTTCCGTGGAAGAAAACTGAACTCACGCCGAATCTGGGTCGCCTCGATGAAACTGACGACATGCGGCCGGGCCTGGGTTGGAGCGGTTTGCAGAACCTGCAAAAGTTTGTGAAAGACGGAGGGCTTTTTATAACCGTTGACGATACTTCGGAGTTCGCAGTCAACTACGGTTTCACTCAAGGCGTCTCGGCAAACCGTTCGCAACGCCTGCGCGCAATCGGCGCGATACTGCGGACCAAAACCGTGGATTCAGCGAGTCCGATCGCGTATGGCTACGGCGATTCACTCGCGATGTATTGCTTCAATGGTGCTGTTTACAACATCAACAACGGCGTTGGTGGACGCGGCCCGCGAACACCACAACGCGCCACTGGTCGCGGCACGCCTGACGATCCGGATGTACCGCAAGGACGTCCGCCGGCAGAGATCCCTGAGCCGCCGCCGAGAGTTGAGCCTTGGGAAGCGCCACCGGTTAGTGACGAGCAGCGTCGTAATGCAATTGGTTTGATACCACCCAACCAGCGTCCGCGCGTCGTCCTGCGCTATGCTGACAGCCGCGATCTGTTTGTTTCGGGATTGTTGGATGGAGGCGATGAGATTGCGCAGCGCGCCGCGATCATCGACGTGCCCTCGGGCAACGGCCACGTGCTGCTCTTTTCAACCAACCCATTCTGGCGTGGGCAGACGAAAGGAAGCTACTTCCTCGTCTTCAACGCCATCATGAACTGGGACAACCTGAACGCCGGCCGCAAGCTCGACGCGAAGTAAGCCACAAAGCATAGCCACAAAAAGGCACAAAAAGCACAAAGATAAAAAGGCATTCCTGTTTGTGCCTTTTGTGCCTTTTTGTGGCTAGTTAACGTTCCCAATCTTTGAGGCCTTCGACGACGCGGAGGACTTCGCTGCGTTTTTTCTCAAACAAGGCGAACATGAAGATGATCGTGGCTCCCGTGACGATTCCGGCGACATACCATAGCCACGTCCAGCCGAGATTCACTGAGGCGTACCAGATCATCGTGATGATCGACAACAATAGGAAAACCGATCCGAGCAAAAGTAGGCCCCGGATGCGAAAGACAATGCCCGCGAAGACACCCGCCAACGAAAACGATCCGAGTATCAATGGGAGCCACGGGGAATTCGCGACACCGTTGATGAAAATGTCGGCGGTTGAAGAGGCGTAAATCGTCACCAGCGAAAGGTATCTAACGCCCGCCATCTGATCTTCAGTAAGCTTGTCTTCGTTCAGGTAAGCTGCGACGAGAACTGATAACGCAACCGGAATCAGCCACAACTGCGGATGTTGCAGAAACTGGTAATCGGCAGTCCGATGAAAGACGTACCAGAGTCCCGTATTTCCCGCGACTGCCGCCATCACTCCAAACACAAACGATCGTCGCAAGATCGACAACAGGCCATACAGACCGCCAACCACAAACAGTAATACCGAGAAGTCAACTTGTGATGACGCGAGCCAAAATCCGAGCACCGGCAACATCGGAAGGAACACCCCGGTGCGTTCCAACGGCTGCGCTAACACGAGCAACTCCCTGCGTCGCAAAGCCTCGCTGGTTACCACACCGAAATACGCGATCACCATGATCGCCAATGGCCAGTATCGCTCGATAAAACCCGTGAACAACCACGGCATTGTCAGTCTGATATGCAGGAAAAGCAGCGCCAGCATGACTTCGGCAGCGTAGACATATCGCATGCGGCCACGTTCGGAGAGACTCAGAGGATCGTGGCTCGGTGACAAAGCGAAGAGCACGCCGATGACGACTGCTGCGACGAGTGTCACGCCGATAGCTACAAGCGAAGCGGGATGAATGCGCACCGCACCGAAGTTGATCTGGTAAGAGATCTCTGTTCCTAAACAGAAAAACAGGGCGACCACGCCTGCTCCAAGCAGCCACGGCACGCACGCTCGCGCTGCGTTGGTCCAATCCGGCAAGCGCACATTCACCTTGTTGAGAAGAAG
This sequence comes from uncultured Acidobacteriota bacterium, assembly GCA_963826255.1. Lineage (GTDB taxonomy): Bacteria > Acidobacteriota > Blastocatellia > Pyrinomonadales > Pyrinomonadaceae > PSRF01. Next base: position 1,397,632 of record CAWGWK010000001.1, on the reverse strand, counting down.
ACCGTAAACAGCGACCAGGCCAAATGCTTCCAGCATCAAAATCACACTGCGGTTCAGCCACGTCGCGTTTAGACCTGGCGTCAACCAGGACCAACCAAAAAGCATCATGCCTATTACCAACACTGCGAGCGCGCCACGGCGCCAGCGTTGTACCAGAACTCCCTCAGCCAAAAGCGCTAACGTTAGAAGCTGTGCGGACACCGCCAGAGCTGCGGCGACGCGCAGATGAAGTTCGCTGAGATTGAGGGTGAGCCAGTAAGCGAGAGTGGCGATCGTTGTGACCGCGAGTATGGTGAAAGCTGAAAGCCAGGGAAGTTCGGTTGCTTCGGCACTTAGACGTTGCGGTATACCAAACTGTCGGACGAATGAGATGAGCATGACACGCCGCTGCCAAAGGAACGCGGAGAAGAGTGTGTAACCAGCGAGCAACATGGTGACGACCCAGATAAGATCGTGCCCAGCAGTGCCTGCGAGATGAAGCACGATCGCGCCTGCAAGGAGTCCGAGTACATACAGACCAGCGACTGGATATTTTGCGTAACGGTCCCAGAGACATGCGATCATCAACGCAACGACGGAGAAGAATGCAGGCGCTAAAAGCGCATTGTGAAGGAGCGGCGATTGCCAACGCTCCACATTGAAACTCACCAGTACAATGAGCGCCAAAAGGCCGAGCGCAAGCATGGCGACGATGTGATGGAACGAAAAAGCGGGACCGAACTCGCTTTCGCTTTGTCGCAGTCGTCGTAAGCGAAGTTCCAACCAGAGCCAAAGGATGCCGGCCAGAGAAGCCGCGATCAGATTGATCAGGAAAAATTTACTGGCACGAGAATGGTCTTGTGGAATGAAGATCCACCAGAGCGAAACAGTGACACTGAAAAGAAGGCCCGCGGCATAGATGTACCGGCGACGCAGTGTTTTCCAGTTCAACGTGGCGGCGAGGGCGGTGATTGCGAGCAGTGGTCCAATCGACCACCATCGACTATTTGCATTATCGGATAGCGTGCGCAAACTCAAAAACACAGCGATGCCGCCGGCCAATGCGGCCAATGCGATCGATCTCGACTGCCATTTGCTCTCGAGATCGAATACGAAGCCCATCACTTTGCGTGGAATAGAAGTCAACTCGCCGGCCGCGAGCATTAACCACGCTGTCAACGCTATGCAGACCGTGAGCGTGTGCAATCCGAGCCAGCCGCTGATTCCCGAGATACTAAAAGCGATTAGGCAACTGATACCCAGGAACAAACCGGCAAGCACGTTGGGCGAAGATGTCTTCGTCGTCGTTGCCGTAAACAAAACCCCGGCAACAACTGCAGTGACGAACGTCAGCCAACCGAGAAAACTGCCGGTGGCGATTGTGGCCATCCCCGCAGCCCACGGCGCCCGTATCAATGCAAGTACTACCGGCAACAGCAGAAGCACGTTCAACACGAGGGCCAGGCCCAGTTGTAATTTGAGCAAGTAATCCGCGAAGCTGACGTCGCTTTCGTTCAAAGCTGATTGCCAGCGCCGGCGAGTGCTGAGCCATGGTAAGAAATAGACTGCGAATGTCATCGCGTTCAGTTGAGCGAGACGCACCAGGACCACTCGATCCATCGAGCCACGAGCAGCGACAACTGCCAGCAGGAACGCGATCGTCACCGTCAGATTGAAGAAGGCACCCGCATAGAAAGCGAATTCCGGCATTCGCTCACGCAAGGCATAACCGATCATCACCAGTGCGACCAGCACCAGCGGCAGACCATAGGACAGATCACCGCCGAGCAACGAGAAGGGACCGCTCGTTGCACCTTGAATAGCTTGGTAGAAGATCGCTCGCAATGCAGGATAGATCGTTAAGACGAGGATCGGCAGAACTGTGAGAGTGATCAGAAGCAGGCGTGCCTGTTTCGCAAATGCTTCAGTATCAATTGCGAACGAGGTGAGACGTTGTCGATACCAGATCAGTAACGAACCGGCGAGAAGAAACAGTGCAGCCAACCAGCGCCACGCCGTGGCAGTCGCTATCTGATACTCAAATTGTCCGGCTATCAAAGGAATTGCCGCGGAAAGTACGACCAGCGCGCCGAGTAAATACATGCTGCTGCGACGTTCCCAAAAACTCGCGAGCATCGTAATCGTCAATAGCCCAAGCACGATCCATGATGCAAGCGCGAGTGCCTCCTGGTGAGGAAATCCAGCCACGTCAAAACCCGGATGGCTGCTCGCCAACGCTGCCAATTCTCGAGTAACACCCGAAAGAGATCCGTAAACAACGAGGAGCATGAACCCGCCGAGAAGGAGCCATGCAACGATGCGATCGACTGAGTATTTAGTGTCGAGCAGCCTCCACGCTGCTGCTAACCAACTCTCGGGTTCATGTTTCGGCAACTCACGTCTGACGAGAAAGCGCAAAGCGAGCCATGCAAGACACAGCAGCGCGAGAACTGTTCCGTAAATCTGAAGTGCGGACGGATGGAGGAAAGCATGCGGCAGGAAGGAATACCATTCGTACTGCTGAAGCGCTGCTTTGACCGTTAACACGAGAGCGCAAGTCAGTGCGATCTGAAAAGCGCTGATTAGAATCCAGCGACGATTGAGCCAGAGCAAAAGGAGCAGAATGGTCGCGATCCAAAACACTCGCTGTGCCTGCATCCAGGTCACTTCCCACTGGTTCGCTTGAAATAAACTGACCACTCCGAGCGCCAAAGAGATCAGTGCGCTGTAGTTGAGCGGTACGGACAGGACTTCACTTTTGTAACGTGAGCTAACGATTGCGGCCACCGCGCAAAGCGTCGCGTGGGCCAACAGAGCTGTTTGCCAGGGGAATGAGAACGATACCGAGTGCGCGAAGTTATCGGCCAACGAAAACAGCAGCAGCGCGGATCCGATCCAGGTGAACGGCGCGAGCTTCCGTCGCCACGCGATCCAGAAAGCGCCGAGCGAATAAAGACCGTAGACGAGCCAAAGAGCGTCAGTCGATACTCCGAAAGCTCGCGCGAGTCCTAAACTCACGGCCGCTATCAAGCAAGCGGAAATAAAGTAGTAGTAACTGTCGCGTTCACGCTTGCGCCGCGAGAGCCATTCCGAAGCGACGAGGAAAAGAGCAAACGCGCCTACGAGTGCCTGTCCACTGCTGACTGAGAGACTCGCGTTGAGCAACGACATCACACGAAGATTTACCCACGTGATGTTCCCGGCAAACATCTGGAACGCGACGAGGTAAGCCAAAGCAAAACAGATGGCTGCGATGACATGGGCCACAGGTAGTTCGAGTGCGATGGCAAGCGCCGTGAAGATCGCGAAGTTAAACAATGCCGCAGGCACGATGCTCGATGGATTGGGCCAGGCCAGGATCATTCCAGCCAGCACAATCATGACGCCGAGAATTCCCAGCGCTGTGCCCGTCGTTCTCGCAGCAACGAGTTCTTTGTTCGAGATTTTTCGCCACAGGATTGTGCCTGTGGCTAGCATCGGCAACCCCCATAGCGTGACAAGCGGGGCGAGGTACATCATCGACACACCGAGCGGGCCCGATTTGTAGAGCAACAAGCCGAAAGGCAGCAGCGCGGCAAAACTCATTGTGCCAAGTATGGTGAAGACCGTCGTGGTTTCGCTTTCGTCAATTTCGCGATCGTGAAGCACCACGCGCAGAGCGAGTCCGACTGTCACCAGATAACACGCGACCGGAAACGCGCCGAGGAAGATCAGAAGTGCCGGCGGGCTATCGCTCGAGGCGAAATGTCTTACGAGCAGTTGTCCGATTGACGATCCGAGCACGCCCGCTGACAAGATGTGTCCGCAACCGGGCGTGATGATACGTCCGGCAAAGTAAACCAGAGCAAGAAAGATTGCCGGCGCCACCAACTCACTGCCAATCACGAGGGCGCCAGACGTGTTGCTCGCAGAAACCGCGGCGATGGCGAGAAAGTTCAAAGGCACGAGCAGCGTGGCGATCGTCAGGATGCCTCGACTCGTGGTGGGAAGTTTCCAGCGATGTTCCGTGTAGAGTCCGATTCCGAAGAGGACGGCCGTCACCGTCGTGAAGATTAAAAACTTCAATACCGGGATTTGAGATATCTGTGCCCACAGGCTGACGACGAGTGCGGTCGAACAACCGATGATCAGAAGACCGCCGATGATCTCGCCCCAGCGGATGTTGCTCTGTTCCATGAAGGAGTTGAGCACTTCTGAGAAAGATCTGCGTGGCGGGCGCGGTGGCGGCGTGAATTGTTCTTCGTCGTGGGAGACGACAGGTTCGATGATGATTTCGTCGTCAGTTGCGATGAACGAAGCGGCTACGACGGGTGGCGGCGTTTCTATCGGAGACGCGGCGACAACGTGTTCTTTTTGCGATACGGGTCGAACTGGTTCGGGCGGAGCAAAGCCGGCTCGCTCCGCGCGGATCTGCTTCATCAACTGTTCGTATGTTTCATCACTCAGTCTGCCTTCACTGTAAAACTTCACGATCTGGCGTTCAGTGATATCAAGGTCGCTGGCTGAATTAACGATTGGATTGTATTGCTGTGAGGGCCAATGGTCAGTCTTCGGCTTACCCAAAAGCCAACGAATGATCGCGGCCGCCACCCACCATATAAAATGGCCGGCAACGGCTACGACCGTCAGCAGAACCAGCAGGAGGAACAGGAATTCCATGGGTCACATGGCGCTCCTACCGGAGCGCCGTCACCTTGAAATTGGGAGCTATAAACATTTTGCTCCTCCGGAGCAAAGCCGCTTTGCAATCGGCTATATTTTGCTACGCAGCAAGCAAGATTTGTTTTCGCTCCATAGGAGCGATATGTTTATAGCCAATCCGGCTTTTCTATACGGCTCCGTTAGGAGCCGCATGTACGACACATTGCTTATTTGTCTCTGATGAACCTCTTCGAAGCCATTTTCACGCACGACCCCTCGTTGACGGCGATTAAGTTTGGCAAGTGCGAGATCACGTACGGCGAACTGCGTGCGGAAACTTTGAAGATGGCCCAGGTTATCAACTCTTTGGGGGCCAGTCGCGGCGACCGGATTGCTATTCTACTCCATGACTCACCAGAATTTGTTCAAGCGTTCATCGCCACGTGTTCACTCGGCGCAATAGCTGTTCCCATTAATCTGGCGCTTCGACCGGACGAACAGTGTTCGATCCTTCACAACTCCGGGGCCACTCTAGCCTTCATCGAGAGTGACTTCCGCCAGACGTTGCTGACACATGCGCCGGAAAAGTTGCAGTCGTTAAAAAACGTAGTCTCGCTCCACGATTTGAAAGGCCTGCTAGCCCAAGTTGCTGACACCGAGCCGTCTGTGTTCCCCGCCGCCGGTGACAGCGATCCGGCGTTCATACTTTACACCTCAGGCAGTACAGGTGAACCCAAAGGCGCGGTCCACCGGCAAGTCGATATCTTCTACACGAAAGAAACGTTTTGTCGCGAAGTATTGAGGCTCACACCCGAAGATCGGCTGTTTTCTTCATCACGATTGCCGTTCGCTTACGGCCTCGGTAACAGCTTTTCGTTTCCACTGCTAAACGGCGCCACCACCATCCTCTGTCGCGAGAAACCCTCACCCGATGTGATCGCAAGCATCTTCATTGAACACCGCCCGACGATCTTTTTCGGAGTTCCGGTTGTCTACAACCTGCTGCTCGAGCATCACCGCAGCGGCAAGAAACTCGATTGCTCGAGCTTTCGCTTGTGTGTCTCGGCAGGCGAAGCGTTGCCGGCACATCTCGGCGAGGAATGGGAACAAGAGTTCGGCGTTCAGTTGCTCGATGGAATCGGCTCAACCGAGATGTTGCACATGTTCATGTCGAATCATGAAAACGACGTACGCTACGGCAGCAGTGGCAAACTGATCGAGGGCTACGAAGCGCGACTTCTTGACGAAAAAGGAGAGCCGACACCCCCCGATTCAGAAGGACACCTGTGGATCAAAGGCGACAGTGCCGCGCGCTTCTACTGGCAGAACCCTGAAGCGACGGCGCAAACTTTTGTCGATGCCTGGGTCCGCACCGGCGACCTCTATCGTCGCGATAGCGATGGTTACTGGTTTCACATGGGCCGCAGCGACGATTGTTTCAAATCAAGCGGGCAGTGGGTTTCTCCAGTTGAGGTTGAAGGCGTGTTGTTGCGACATCCGGGTGTCGCGCGCGCGGCTGTCGTCGAAGATTTTGACTCCGATCGACTTCCCTGCGCGTGTGCGTTTGTTGTGAAGCAGGATGTAGAATCCGAGCCGGCGCCTTTTGAAAAGGAGTTGCGGGCGCTCGCAGCTGAATCGCTGCCTCGATTCAAACAACCGCGTAAGTATGTGTTCGTCTCAGAGCTGCCTTACACGGCAACGGGAAAGATTCAGCGGTTCAAACTGAGACAAAGCTTAAGAGCAGCTAGAGCTTAGTTGGACAAGATTTACATGATTTATCAGGATTAACATGTAAATCCTGTCTAATCTTGTAAATCCTGTAAAGTTATGAAGAGCATCCAGGAAACCTACGCCCCGAATCTTGCTTGCTTCGGTTGTGGTCCAGCGAATCCGAAAGGACTACACGTTCGCAGTTTTGCCGACGGCGATGAAGTTGTCGCCGAGTGGCAACCGAGTAAGGAATACGAAGCGTTCGCGGGAATGTTGAGTGGCGGAATTATCGGCACGCTGCTCGATTGTCACTGCAACTGGTCGGCAGCATGGCACCTGATGCAGAAGACTGGCGCTGACAAGCCGCCATGCACAGTCACATCCGAATATGCGATCAAACTGTTGCGTCCGACACCGAGCGACCAGCCAGTTAAACTCGTCGCGCGTGTAGTCGAATCAACTGACAATCGCGCCATTGTTGAAGGCGAGCTGATTGCGCACGATAAAGTTTGCGCGACTTGTCGCGGCACGTTCGTAGCTGTAAAGCCCGGACATCCCGCGTATCATCGTTGGTAATGGAAATGATTCATCGTCCACGTTGACTTCGTAGAAGCGATGCACTCCGTTCACTCGTGCGCGAGACTCGACTCGCGCCCGGTAACTTCGTGTTGCCACTGTTCGTATGTCCCGGCACGAGCGTGCGTCGTGAGATCTCTTCGATGCCCGGTGTGTATAACCTTTCGATCGACGAGGTAACGAAGGAAGCCGTTGCGGCGTGCGACATGGGCGTTCGCAGCATCATTCTCTTCGGTCTCCCGGAGTCAAAAGACGCCCTCGCATCCGGTGCATACGCCGAAGATGGAATTGTCCAACGTGCGATCCGTGCAGTTCGACAATCAGCGCCTGAAGTCATCATCATGGCCGATACCTGCCTCTGTGAATACACATCGCATGGTCACTGCGGCGTCGTTCGCGGAAACGAGGTACTCAACGATGAGTCGCTGGAGTTGCTGGCGCGCACGGCGTTGAGTCAGGCGGCAGCAGGCGCCGATGTCGTTGCGCCTTCGGCAATGATGGACGGTCAGGTAGGTGCGATTCGTGAAATGCTCGACGGTGAAGGGTTCGAGAACACGGCGATCCTCGCTTATGCGGTGAAGTATGCATCCGGATTTTATGGTCCATTTCGTGAAGCGGCGCAGAGTGCGCCCGAATTTGGCGATCGGCGCGCCTATCAAATGGACACGCCGAACGCGCGCGAGGCCATGCGCGAAGCTGAGCTTGATTACTCCGAAGGCGCGGACATACTGATGGTGAAACCCGCCACGGTTTATCTCGATATTTTAAGGATGGTTCGCGATCGATTTGATGTTCCCCTCGCGGCGTATCACGTTTCAGGTGAGTACGCGATGATCAAAGCGGCCGCCCAGAAGGGTTGGATCGACGAGGAGCGTGTGATGATGGAAACACTCACGAGCATCAAACGCGCCGGTGCCGACATTATTTTGACTTATTACGCACGCGAGGCGATTCGCGCGCTGGACAAGTAAGATTACTCTGCGGTTCTCTGCGTACCTCTGCGTTCTCTGCGGTAAGAATTTTTCAACGCAGAGGACGCAGAGATACGCAGAGACCGCAGAGAAAAACATAAATCATGCTGCGTTACTTGCTGTTGTCTTTAGTTTTTACTTCGGCACCTCTTTTCCAAGCTCCAAACTGCGGTTGTGAAGACAAACCTGAGATCAACGTGCTCGCAGTGGTCAACGGTTTCAAGATCACGAAACAAGATCTGAGTATCGATGCCAAAACTCAGGTAAGTCTCGCTCAGGATGCCGTCATCACGGCGCGTAATCGAGAACTCGGCCGGCAGATCAATAATCTTCTGCTTGAGGCCGAAGCCAAAAGGCGCGGATTGACTGCGGCACAACTTCTCGAACAAGAAGTGACCAAAAAGATCGCTCCACCAACGGAATCAGAAGCCCGAAACTTCTACGAGCAGAACAAAAGCCGGACATCTGAGGACTTCAAGTCTATTAAGAACGACATCATTGCACGTTTCCGAACTGAGCGTGAAACTCTTCGCGCCGCCCAATTCGCAAACGCCTTGCGCGCCGGAGCTCAGATTACGGTCTCGAATGAGCCGGTTACTCCGCCGGCAAACGAAGCTGAACTGTCGCGAGTGTTCGCAACAGTCAATGGTGTAAACATCACCTCACGCGATATCGAGAATAGTTTGTGGCCGCTGATCTTCGGAATCCAGCAGCAGGTGTACGCCTTTCGTAAGCAAGATCTCGATCTGAGGATCAACGATTACCTTCTGGAACAGGAAGCGAAACGGCAAGGGACAACCCCGCAGGCTCTGATCGATCGAAACGTCAGAATGAAAGCCCCAATCCCCAGTGAAGAGCAAGCACGGGCGTATTACCAGGCGAATAAGAAAAGTTTGAACGGCGAGTTTGACGACCTGAAAGTTCAGATCATGCAGTATCTGACGGGGCAGGAAGAACGAAAGATGTTTTTGGCATACGCTGAGGAGTTGAGAAAAGGCGCCGCTATCCAGATTTATTTGACTCCGCCGGAGCGGCGGCAGTGATTTACATGTTAATCCTGATAAATCATGCAAATCCTGTAAACAACCCTGTAGACTAACTCCGCTTCTAAGGTCAAACCCGCTGGAGAACAATGCATGAGAATGCTCCCCGGCTTTCAGCGAAGTCGCCATAGAAAAGGCATCTTTACCGCGTCGAGCTTGTTGCTCCTGCTCGCTACGCAAACCATTGCGCAATCAGGACGACGCGCTCCAAAACCCGCTCAACCTCCAGTTACAACGCCACAAACCGACCCTGAAGCAAGTCCCAAACTCGGGGCAAGAGATTTGAAGCAAAGCGTTTCTCTGCTGGTCGCAACGGAGTTTTCGTCTAAACAGCTTCTTAGCGAAGACGCAATCTTCAAACACTTTCTGCAATACGCTGGCGGAATCAAGAACGTAACAGCCACGTCGCTCGGCAATCTCAAGCGCGACGCCGCTGTTAAGCGAGCCAAACGTGAGACCGAGTCGATCGTTGTCCTGTTGCAATTTGACGTGGATGAGTTTCAGGCGGGCACGCTTATACTGAACCCGACTGACCTCGACGTCCGTGTGCTTGTGTTTGAGCCCCGCACCGGCCAAAAGAAGTTTGAAGGTAAGGTTTATTACAAAGCAGTCGGTGGTCCGATGTTGAAGCGAGATAACTGGCCGACTGGAACACCAATCAGACTCACGACTGAGGCAGTTGGTATCGAGGCCGCCGAACAAGTACGTGACTGGCTTGTGATTGAAGAGGTTAGGAAGGGCCGCAGATAAACGCGACTTTCCTGATAAGTATTCATCTGTGGCCGATTTCATCGAGCGCTTTGCCCAGTCGATCCAGACCCTCTTTAAGAACGTCCGTATCGCCCGCGAGCCCCACCCGAAAATGCGCAGGCATCTCAAAGAAGCGGCCAGGCACGACTGAGGTCTCATATTTGTCGCGCAATAGCCGGCAAAGTTCGTCAGCAGTGTCGCGGCGCACACGCGGAAACATCACCGTTCCAAACTCAGGCCTGATTACTTCCAAATCTTCGCGCGTATCGAGAAAGTCATTCAGCAACTGACGATTGCGGTCCAGCAACTGTTTCGATCGTTCAGCAATCTTCGGAAGCTGTTGCATCGCAAGAACGCTTAGCCGTTCCCCCGCGTGGACCGCCGTCGCGGCAAAAAGATCGTTGAGTAACCACATCTGCCTCGCGAGTTCAGGTTCGGCGAAGATCCAACCACAGCGCAGGCCGCTGAGTCCGAATGCTTTAGTCAAACTGCTCGTTACAACAAATTCATTTCCGAGGTGAAAAGCAGTGCGAGGCGCTTCTTCAAACAGCGTTTCGATATAAACCTCATCAACCAAAACGCGTGCGCCCACTCGTCGCGCGATCTCTCCGATCTGTTTCAAGGTGGAGTCGTCGATCAGACCTCCGCTCGGATTATGCAGGTTGGTTATAACGATCAAACGAGTGGAGTTGCTGGCGAGTCTCTCCAGTTCTTCCGGCAGGATACGAAAACTGTTTTCGAACGTGCGTGAGAAGCGTTTCACCTGCGCGCCGAGGTAACGAGCCGCAGCCAGCATCGGCTCGTACGCAGGATGTTCAAACAACACCTCATCGCCAGGCTTGATTAACGCCGCCATCGCGAGATGATTGGCGAAGGTTGTTCCCGCAGCAGTCACTATCGATTCGGCAGCGACTCGGTATCGATTTCCGATCGACTGAATCAGCGGTTGATAACCGTAACCACCGTCGGTGATTTCGAGATCGTCGAGCGAGACGCGAAGATCGCGCAGTTTCAAGTTGCCCAAACCGCTGGTCGCCAAATTGTACTTTGCAATCGAGCTCGTCTTTGCCCAGTACATGTAGGACGAGCTTCTAACTTCACGCGCCGCTGTCATTGCGATTCCTCCACCGCCAAAACAAGTAAGCGGGAACTCCTGCGATCATGATTGCGATTCCGATCAACGTGTTCTCCGGGTAACGGTAGACAGTGTTGATAACAACGAAGCAACAGACCGCGATGAATACGATCGTGGTCAGCGGATGACCGGGAACTCTCGTAATCCCCTGAATCGCTTCACGCTTTCGAAAAACGAAGATACAGCATGCGGTCAATCCAAAGAAGATCACATCGACGGAGACAACGTAGTTGAGAATACGTTCGTAAGTGCCGAGCAAGGCGATTACGATCGCGAATAGTCCCTGAAGAGCGATGGCAACGATCGGTGCTCGCGTTCGCGGATGTACGGTGCCGACGCTCTTGAAGAACAAGCCGTCCTGCGCCATCGCGAAGTAGACGCGTGGCGCGGTCAGCATGCTTTGACTCAGAAAGCCTGCGGTCGAGATCGCAATGCCCATCGCGATCGCTCGTGCGCCAAAGTCTCCCAGCGCGCTTCGCATGACGTCTGACGCAGGCGCTGCTGAGGCGGCGAGTCCGGATGTTCCCAGAACACTGACGTAAACCACGTTAGCAGCGAGATAAAGCACAACGACTCCCATCACTCCAATGATCAACCCGCGTGGTAGATTCTTCCGCGGCTCTTTGATTTCACCGGCGACGAACGTTGCGGTTTGCCAGCCTCCGTAAGAAAAGATGACGGGTACGAGTGCGGCCCCGAACGCGGTCAAAAGATCGAGTGAAGGTGGTCTATCCAACAGTTCGGAAGACATCGAGGGGCGATAGGCAAATACCAATCCGCAGATAACGAGCGCGGCGATTGCCACGATCTTCAAGACCATCAGGATGCTTTGCACAGTGCTGCCTGCTCGCACGCCGAGACAGTTGATCACTGTGAATGTGATGAGCACGATGGCTGCAAGGTATGGGTACGCGATTGGTAAGTGAGTTAACTCGGCAAAGTAACGCGAGAAAGTCACGGCGACAGCAGCCATGCCACCGGTTTGAATTACGAGCAGAAGCACCCAGCCATAAACAAATGCCACTCCCGGATGAAACGCTTCTCGCAAATACGCATACTGTCCGCCCACGTCAGGACGGACCGCGGCTAGTTCAGCCCAGATGAACGCGGCGGCCAGGGCAAACAACCCGCCGAGAATCCACGCGCCGAGAATCAGAAATGGAGTGTCAACCTGGAGTGCCACGACTGACGGGTTCATAAAAATCCCGGAGCCGATAATTCCACCCATGACGATCATGGTGGCGTCGAAAAGTCCGAGCCGCCGTGCTAGTTTATCTGTTTGGTCCATGAACAGGATTTACAAGATTCTTCGGGATTCTACATGATTGGATCCTGTAAATCCTGAGAAATCATGTAAATCTTGTATACGGTTTTTGACCTGACACGAATCTTTCGATACCCTTTCGCATTTTGATATGTCCGCACGCGCTGAAGCTATCGTCACTGCCGGTTTGAGACCTGACCTCTTCGCCGGCAGTGGTCTCTTATCCAACAGAACGCTTGTCTTCGCCGCCCTTGTTGTATTGATGGTGGCGGGCTTCGGTTTCCGCGTCACAGGTTTGAGCGCGGAAGGACTGAGTGAAGACGAACTCAACAAGCTCAACGCCGTCGCGGACTATCGCGCACGAGGTCTGACCGGCGCGAACGGCGAACACCCGATGCTGATGAAGGCCTTGCAGGCCGGTACGATCATCGCCGCTGAAAAATGGAATGCTGCTTTTCCCGCAAACCGCATCGCGCCGGAAACCGCATTGAGATTGCCCGGCGCGATTGTCGGCACTCTGAGTACGCTACTGATCTTTTTGATTGCTTTGGAACTCTTCGGCGCTGAAGTCGCTCTCATTGGCGCAGCGTTGTGGGCCTTCGATCCGAGTGGTATCGGCTTCAACCGCGTCGCAAAAGAAGACTCGTTCCTGCTTTTCTTTTTCTTACTCGCTAACGTGTTTTGGCTGCGCGGACAGCGCATCGCGGAAAGTACCGATCGCAATCCGAATAAGTACTACTGGGCCACCGCCGCTTCCTATGGAGCAATGGTCGCTTCGAAGTATTTGCCACACCTGATAGCCATCAGCATGTGCTACTACTGGATGTTTCAGCGGCTTCCTGAAACTCGTTGGCGGCTGGGAAAGAAACGCATTCTCAAATTCTTTGCCATCATGGGCATCGTGTTTCTGGTCTTGAGCCCGACCATTCTGCTGCCCGAGACTTGGCGCCAGATGGGACTGTTTGCCGGCGGCAAGCGTGTGAGCCACGACGGTTATGAATTCATGAACACGCTCTACACGCAACGTTGGGACGATTGGCTTCGCGGCATACCTGTCTACTTCTATCTCGTCTTCACTGCGGTCAAGCTTCCGCTGTTAACTGTGCTTGGATTTTTGATCGGGCTGCCGTTGCTGTTTCGACGCAAGCTCGGCGATGGGCGTTATTTTATTCTCTTCTGGTTTATGTTGTGGGTGGTGGCGTTCTGTTTTCCCGGTGGCAAGTTCACGCGTTACTACACGACGGTACTCCCCGCGGTTTTGATTACGAGTGCATTGGGAATTCAATGGACCGGCCGCTGGTTAGCCAATCGCATGGCTCGTTTTGATTGGCCCAGTAATTTGAAACATTACCTTCCTGCATCACTTGCTGTCGTAGTCATCATGGCGTCAGTAATCAATTCGGTCCAGGCTGCGCCACACTTCCGTTTATTCACAAACTCACTTGGTGGCGGGACGGCATGGGCTGGCTACTATTTTCCGCACGACGAGTTTTACGACGCGAGTATGCGCGAGGTGATGGCTGAGATAGCGACTCGCGCTCGGCCCGGCGCGCGAGTGGCGAGCGAGAGTCCGTCACTTGCGTCTCATTATGCCGAGCGCGCTGCCCGCCCTGATCTAATCTGCGTGTCGCTTTCAGATCCGGAAGCATTGAAGCAACTCGGCGCCGGCGACTTCATAATCATCGCGCGTGGTCGTCGTTACTTCAGCAACGACACCCTCACCTCCGCCCTCCGCGACCAATCTGTGCCCATCGTCGACCTCAAACTCGGCTCCGTCCCCTCCGCCAAAATCTACCAATTGGATCAGGACTCGGCTGCTCTTGTCACTGAAGCTGTCCGCCGGTAATAGAGATTATCGATAGACCTCTCGCCGGTGCGCAATCACCGAGATGGTCACCGTACGACGCACATCGTCGATCAAATAGAGAACTCGATAGTCGCCGATTCTTAGACGCCTCTCGTATCGATTTGCCAGTTTGCGACTACCGCTGGGACGTGGATTTTCCGCAAGAGACATGATGCCGAGGACGATATTTTTCGCTTCGGGGCTGTAGCTCTTTTGTAACTGGCGTAATTGCCGGCGAGCTGCGGGAAGCGTGAGAAGAGTGTAAACCGTAGGCACGTGAGGTGTTGCCATTTGGATTTCCTGATTCGTTGTGAGGTGTTACTTCAACTTAAGAACAGTTCAGTAGGTCCTTCCGTAGATGCCCTTTCGCAACTAAGATGATCCTCGAGTTCTTCGACAAATGCCTCTAGTTTCCGGTCCTTTAGTATTGCTCCCGCGAGGGCACGCTGTTGGTCTTCGGAAAGCTGGTGCATCTCATCAATGATATTTTCAATGGTCGATGCAGTTTTTACGTTAGACATAATTGATTGCAGTATACACCCCTTCGACATTGTTGCCACAAAGAGGCACCAAAAGGCACAAATGATTGAGCGCTAACTCCAGCTCAATTTACATTTGTGCTTCTTGTGCCTATTTGTGGCTAAATTTAGTGGCGCAGCTCGACTTCGACAGGTCGCGCATCCTTCGAGTCATAACCTTCGGGCCAGTTTGAAACGTTCACGCCATAGAGCCAATCCGATTCGGGTGTCACTGCAAAACTAATCGTCAACGGCAACCCGCGCATCGCACGCAGACGCAGAAGTCTCCCCGTTAAACGCCACTCCTGAATGATCGGCTGTCCTTGTGGCTCCACGGGTATCAGCCGCGAGCCGCCATTCCATCCCTCAACAAAAAGCGTAACGCGCGTCTTTACGAAACCCGGCGACGCATCAATCGGCAATACCGGTTGAATATGAGCGCGCACGATAATCTCACTCACCTGACGACGATCAGCCCGCTCCGGCACAGTGTATTCGAGATAGCCCGAGCCGGATCCCCAAATGTAACCCGCACCTTCACCAATCTTTTCAAAACGCTGAGCACTCGCCATCTGCGGCTTGAACTGATAGAGGATCGACTTGTCTTCCCTGACAATCATCTGCGGCAACGTGGCCGCATCGCCATCGGGGCGCGTCCATGCAAATTGACGCGGAATCAGATGCCGGTCAGCCTCTTGTAAGCGCGACGGCGGCTCGGCTGATTGAAGTGCTTCGAACATCTGCGAAGCGCGCCCGATCTCACTCAACAACGCGGTGTCACGTGGCGTTGAATAAGCGACACCATAACCACGCCGCGGATCTGGCGTCAGAATCCAGAACATTGCACCCGCCGATCCCGCACGCGCGTTACTTTCGAACAACGCCCTGTACCAATCCACTTGCGAAGCGCCGTTGTGGCCTTCCACTCCCATTCCAAACTCACCCAACACCAGCGGCTTCTTGAGCGAGAACGCCGCCGCAGCGCGGTTCTCGACAAACTCCTTCAACGCCTCCGGCGAATTCACAAAACTATCGTGATCGTCGCGCGGGTAATTGTGCACGTCACAATAGTCAATCGTCGGAATCGCATGATCATCCAACCACTCACGGCGTTCAGATGAAGAACGATAACCCCAGGCGCCGGGCGCAACCAGGTGGTTTGGATCCAAGGACTTCAGGTACGCACTCATCTCCGCGAACCACGCACGTCTCTCAGCCCAACGTCCTGTGATCACCTGCGCCTCATTCATCAACTCCCAACCGAAGATCGTCGGATCGTCGCGATAGACGACACCCGTAATCGTATTCCGTCGCGTCACCAGTTTTTCTAAATGTTCTCGATAGAGACGTCGTGTTTCGGGATTCGAGTAAAAGAGAATCGCCTTGTCGTTGTTGATGCCGAATTTATAACTATCGTCGGCCGCGTCATGGATCCCCGCCCAGCGCAAGTACTGCGTCACGCCGCCCGTGTCGCGCCACCAGTTGGTCAAACAGAGCTGCACGTAAATATTGTTTTTCGCGGCTTCCGCGATCACTTTGTCGAGATGCACGAAAGCGTCTTCGTTCCACTGCCCGGGAGCGAATCGAAACGAATGATGGCGCGGCCAATCTTGGAAATCAGCCATCGGTTTGACGTCGTCCGGACCGCCTTCACCGAACGCCCATACGCGCACAACCTTGATTCCCGCTTGTGCCGCCTGACGCAACGTTTCCGACATGCGCTCGCGATCCTCGTCGCGATACATCAACGCTACATTGGCGCCTACAAAGCGAAAGGGTCGTTGCCCGATAACGAAGCGTCCGCCTCGTTGCCGTACGAATTGGCCATTGGGTGCGTTACTGGGAACGTTTGGTGAGGCAACTAAAAAAAGAACTGCCGCGCTTGCTACGAGAATAAGCGCGGCCATTACAAACAGTTTTCTATTCATCAATACGAGTTTAATAAGTGGATGCCTATCTAGGGCTCGTCATTCTAACAAAGCCCATAATCGCACAGACAGCGCCCAGCACCACAAATAGGTTGAAAAACGCTCCGACTCCCAGCGCCATGGTGAGGTCAACTGAGTTTTGGCTCATTCCGAGAAACACAAAAACGCCAAAAAGCAGAAAATGAAGGTGGTAAATGATCAGGCAGACCGCGGCGTAAGAAAACCACCGTGCCGAGGGCCCGAATGCAGGCGATCTGGCGAAACCAAGCACGGCAGCGATTAACCAGCCAACGCCTCCGCCGATCAACAACAGCAAGGTGACAAGAAAAAAGAAAGTTGGCTGAGTGGCCCGAAGCTGCTGCAAGAGCATCACCAACAGGAGTGGGAACATTTCTACTAGATAATCTCCTTCGTTAACAGGATACGGCACAAAAACGAGCGCCGTCTGCGCACGTAAGCCGCTTTGGTATGTGCACAAACGGCGTCCAATATGTCGGGTCGCGGCGCAAATTTACAGCAGGGTCAATCAGTGTCGGCCCGCTATCAGCAAGTCAGCGACGCTATTGCGTAATGTGTATCTCTTCCTCTTTGTTTACATGGCCCAAAAAGTATATCAGACCACAAACAAAGGCGACTGCTGCCAACCCCAGCGCGATCCATCCTGATGTGTGACCACCGGCAGGGTTCGGGTCGGTCACAAACTTATAGAAATAGAAGATCGCACCGATGGCGGCTCCTATACCCACCACTATCGCGAGAATATCTTTCAGGCTTTTCATGTGGAACCTCCGCCCGTGATGAATTATGAAGGTTAAGGAAAAAGCCGACTATTTGCGCTAATTATGGCTGCATGTTAACGCTGGGCATGAGGGAATGCAAGCCTGATATTTGCTACAAAGAAGCATCGGCCCGGCGGAACCTAGCGGGATTTCAGAATAAGTCGTTTGTCCCCGGCGCGGCGGGTGACTTGCTCGCGATCGAAAAACTCCAACAGCGGAATCGCATATTTACGCGAAATACCGGCCAGATCCTTGAAAGCCGCGACGTCGATTAACCGTTCGGGTTCGTGCTGGGAGGCGTAATTACGCAATTTAGTTTTGAGATCTTCCACCGCCTGCGCATGCATAAACATTTCTCCCTGGATACGAACGAGCTTTCGGCCATTGACGAGCAATTGCAGGAGTTTCCGTGCCTGAACACGCTGAGCCGCTGCCACACCCGCCTTCGTCATTGCTTCATCAATTGTTGGGGCCTCAACTCCCGCTGCGAGGTAAAGCTGTTCGATGCGCTTGCTCAACTCCGCATCCTGTTCAGACAAACCCACGCTGTGTTGACTCGAGCGGACGATGTCTTTTTCTGAAACAACTTTGCCGTCTTTCTCCAGCCTACCGATCACTCCGGCGAACAACTCCGGCAAGGAATGCGCAAACACCTTCTCGCGCAAGGTCTCGCGCAACATTCCGCGCGCCAGCGGTTCGCGCTTGTGATAACGCTCCACCTCACCTACGACCGCTCCACTCAGACGATCGAGACTCTCGCGCGCAAGGTAAACACCTCCTGCATCGATCAGTGCACCTGCTGCCTGGGCTTGCGATGCCACTGTCGCGAGCACTTCGTTCGTCCATCCTGTCGCTGCGGCAAGGTCGCCGATTTTCAAGCCTCGTTCACCCGACGCTCGAACGAACCCGATGAACTTTGCCGCTCGATCGTCCTGCATTAACAAGCGAAGCAACTGGAGCGTGTGCTCCATCTCGCGGCCACGATGCTTAACCGCAAACGGATCGAGTATCACGCCGCCTGCAATCGTTTCCGCCGGTGAGTAACTTCGCAGAATAAAACGATCGCCGTGTAACGCGACCACAGGTGCTTCCAGTCTCAACTGAGCCAGACCGCCGTGTCCCGCCTCAATCTGAGACGAACTTTCCAATACTCGTACTCGACCCAACACTTCCGCGGCGCCAATATGAAAACGCACTCGCGATCGCGAACGAACTGCACGCGAAGCACTCGGTAACACATCGATCCAAACGTCAATGACTTGCGTTGGCCGCAGCCGGACGGCCGGAGCCAACACCATGCCACGTTCGATCTGCGAAGTGTCGATGCCGGCGAGGTTCACCGCCGTTCGCTGTCCCGCATGTGCTTCATGAACGGGCTTGCTGTGCACCTGCAATCCGCGCACTCTCACATTCACCTGCAAAGGCAACAACTCAAGCTCGTCACCCTCCGTGATCTTTCCGGAGATGAGCGTGCCGGTGACAACCGATCCAAACCCTTTCATCGAAAACGCACGATCGATCGGTAACCGCATCGTGAAATCTGAAGATCGTGGAGGGACACGCTTTCCGAGTTCAGTCAAGCGAGCCTTCAACTCATTCAGTCCAGCGCCCGTCCGTGAGCTCACCGCCACGATGGGAGCGTTTTCTAAAAACGATCCGTTAACCAATTCACGTGCTTCGTCTTCAACAAGAGTGAGCATCTCTTCGTCAACGAGATCCTTCTTCGTGACCACCACCAGCCCTTTGCGCACTCCAAGCAAACGGCAGATGTCGAAGTGCTCGCGAGTCTGCGGCATCACACCTTCGTCGGCAGCGATCACGAGCGCAAGCAGATCGATCCCGTGTGCACCGGCCAACATGTTTTTGACGAAGCGTTCGTGACCAGGAACGTCGACGAATCCCAGGCGCAGATCAGCGAGCTCGAGATCGGCGAAGCCGAGGTCGATGGTAATGCCGCGTCGTTTTTCTTCAGGAAGGCGGTCGGGATCGATGCCGGTCAAAGCGCGTACGAGGGCACTCTTTCCGTGATCGATGTGGCCCGCGGTGCCGACAATCAGGGACGTCATTTTAACCACAGATTACACAGATTGTTTCGCGATCACCTCTTCGTAAAATCTCACGTATTGAGGAATCACAAGGTCGGTGCGATAACGACCGATTGCAGATTCGCGTGCACGCCGCGCCATGTCGTTTCGCAATTTGTCGTCGGAAAGCAAACGAGCGGCGTCGGCGGCCATCTTGTCCACGTCGCCTACGGCGCTCAGATATCCCGTCTCGCCGTCCGTTACAACTTCGGGCAGACCGCCAACACGAGAGGCGATCACAGGAACTTCGCACGCCATCGCTTCCAACGCCGCCAATCCAAAGGACTCCTGATCCGAAGGCAACAGCAGAACGTCCGACGCCGAAAGGTAATCAACAATGCGCGGCTGTTTTCCAACAAACGAGCACTGATCGTAAATACCAAGACAGCGCGCTCGGTGTTCAGCGTTTGGTCGTTCGCTCCCATCACCGACCATCACCAGTCGTGCCTTCACACCTTTCTTCAGCACTCGAGCGAAGATCTCGACACAGTCAACCGGTCGCTTCACCGGCCGAAAGTTTGAGACGTGAACAAGCAAACGCTCATCGTGCGGCGCCAGCGTTTGGCGAAGACCAGTTACTTCCAGACGCCTGTAGTCGTACTGGCAAACAAAATTTGGAATCACTTTGATATCGTCAAAGTTGAATATCTCGTGCGTCGCCTCTTTAAGATAATCCGAGATCGCCGTGACGCCGTCAGACTGCACGATGCCGTAGCGTGTAATCGGCAAATACGATCTATCTGCGCCGACGAGCGTGATGTCCGTTCCGTGCAACGTAGTAACGACCGGAAGGCGTCGCCGCGGCTTGAGCGACTCGCGCGCGAGAATCGCGCTGATCGAATGCGGAATGGCGTAGTGAACGTGCAGGAGGTCGAGATTCTCTTCCTCCGCAACCGTCGCCATCTTCGTAGCCAGTGCAAGCGTGTACGGCTGATGCTCAAACAACGGATACGACATCATCTCCACTTCGTGGAAACGCACTCGCTCGTTGAGCTCCGTCAATCTTGTTGGTAATGCAGAAGAGATGAAGTGGACCGTGTGTCCTCGTGCAGCGAGTTCCTTGCCGAGTTCAGAGCCAACAATACCGCTGCCGCCGTAGGTAGGATAAACCGTGATGCCGATATTCATTGCGAAGATGTGCTTAGTGTTTTGTGCTTGGTACTTTGCTGTTCTCAGCTTTCAAAGTATCAAGCACAAAGCACAAAGTTCAACCGACAAAGCGAGAGGCAGGCGACCCTCGCTATCGCCTGCCTCTATCTCAACTTGACTCACCTTCTGAGAGGGGGGCAAGTGAGGGCGGGAGTATATGCCCGGTTTGGATTTTTAGCAATGATTCCTGCAACAAGGCGGCACCTTTTTTATAAGAAAGATTTAGCCGGAAATAAGCGCTTGCTCCGGCACTGTCCAGCTCACTGCGACCACCCGCCAAAAAGGCTATAATGTGACGGCAAAAACAAAGTGAGGTTGGAATGCCTAAGATTAGTGATATCGAAGAAACACCAAATCCGAATGCGGTTAAATTTATCCTTCGCGAACCTGTGAGCAATGGCGTTGCGCGGCAATACGGTTCAGCAGAACTCGCCGAGAACGATCCACTCGCGAAGTCGCTGTTCGACGTCGGCCATGTTGTCTCGGTTTTTTATATGGACAGCATGATCACCGTTGAAAAAGATGACGAAGCTGATTGGGACGAACTCTTGCCCGTACTCGCGGTTCCGATTCGTGCGGCTGAGGCAGTGAACTCTTCAGCAGCAGCAGCGGCGGCGGCAGCAGTGGGTGGTCCAATCGCGGCATTGACCAGCGACGACCCGCGCTTGTTGCAAATCAACGAGATTCTGGACGAGAAAGTAAGACCGGCATTGATGGGCGACGGCGGTTATCTCGAAGTGCTCGGACTGAGCGATCATACCTTGAGCATTCGCTATCAGGGCGCATGCGGGAGTTGTCCCAGCTCCCTCACCGGGACGCTGATGGCGATTGAGAGCATGTTGAAACAGGAAGTTGACCCTGAGTTGGAAGTGATTGCCGTTTGATTTTTCTCTGCGCCTCTGCGTCCTCTGCGCCTCTGCGCCTCTGCGCCTCTGGGTGAATGTGCTCTTAACACCTGTTCACCGCAGAGGCGCAGAGGACGCAGAGTTTACGCAGAGCCACGATCGCGATCGCCCGAGCGATACTCGAGCCGAAGAAAAAATAGCCACAAAGAAGCACAAAAAGCACAAAATCAGCGGAAATAATTTGTGCTCTTGTGCTTCTTTGTGGCTAAGAATAGATATTCATGGGGCGTGTGAGTAGTGCGAGTGGATCGTCGACGTTCAATGCTTCACGCACGTAAAACGGCTCGCCTGCCGTGACCCCAATCAACGATCCGAAGTACCCCATTCGCACGTCTATCTCCTCAAGAAAACGGCGCTGGCTGATTCTAGTCTCCGGCTCTTTTGAGTCTGGGCTGTAAAACTGCGATTTATAAGCCCCGATTGCAAACATCTTCTCATCTACCCACTCAGACACATCGACAACAAACGACGGCACAATGCGTCTCGAAAAGAGCGAATGCATGATCGCGGGCATCGGAACCGGCATGAGACCTGACTCTTCGTCGTAACGTCTCATCGTCGCCAATCGCGCCGCTTGTCTGACGATGATTGACGTGTTCGCGTGATCCGGATGTGGATCGTCCTCGTGCGTAGTGAGTAGCACCTTGGGTTTATATGTTCGAAGCACGCGTACGAAGGCAGTGCGCGCAGTCTCTGAAGGCCAGACGTGTCCGTCGGGTTGATCGAGATTGATGCGTAGGTCGAGTTTCAGAAATCGCGCCGCCTCGAGAGCTTCCTGGGCGCGAATCTCCGGCGTGCCACGTGTTCCCATCTCACCGCGCGTGAGATCGCAAACGCCGGTGCGATAGCCCAGTGATTTCAGCTTAAGAAGGGTTCCGCCAACGGACAACTCCGCATCGTCGGGATGCGAAAAAACTGCGAGCACATCGAGTTGTGTCTCGGGCGGACTCATGTGCGAAGTTTAGCTTAAAATACACACATGAAACTAACGATTCTCGGCTCGGGTACTTCCGTGCCGCATCCTGAACGCGCGGCGCCGGCACACTGGCTCGAAACAAATAACGGCACACTACTTCTCGACATGAGTGCCGACGCAGCGCGCCGCATGGCACAGGAAAACCTCGACTGGTCCAATCTCGACGCCATCTGGATCAGTCATTTTCATCTCGATCATGTAGGCGGCCTCGCCCCTTTTCTTTTCAGTCTGAAGTGGGCGCCGCAAACGCAAAGCCGGAACAAGCCGTTGCGAATTTTTGGACCAGAAGGTTTGCGCGCAATTATCGACGCCGTGAACGATTCGAATAACTATCGACTGTTCGAACAACCATTCGACCTCGAAATCGTCGAGGTTGCACCAGCGGCGGAGTTTGAGATCCTGCCTCACATCGCGGCGACAACCCTCTCCACTCCTCACACTAAAGAAAGCCTCGCCCTGCGTTTAACAGTCGATGAGTCGAAACTGTTCGTCTATACTTCCGACACCGGGTTTTCGGAAGATCTAGCCCCCTTCGCAAAAGAGGCCGCGTTGCTGCTGATGGAATGTTCTTTCAGAAAAAATAAACCCGTAGCGAAGCACCTCGAACTCGCAGACGCAATGCACGTCGCCCGGAAGTGCGCGCCGGCGAAACTGGTACTGACTCACCTTTATTCGGAATGGGACAACGTCGATCTTGCTGCCGAGGCTCGATCGCTGTGGTCCGGCGAAACAATCGAAGCAAAAGACGGAATGCGGTTGGAGATTTAGGTCAATGATAAGAACCCTGCTGGTCTTTCTGTTTTTATTACTCCCGCGAACGGACGTGCCTTTACTCGAATCAGGGAAAGGCGAAACACTTCGTAAACCCGCTGCGGCCGCGGCCGAGATGAAGATCGTCTCTTACAACATACGCTGGCGTAGTGGCGATGACCTCAAGCTCCTCATAAAACTCTTCAAGGAGGATCCCGAGATTGGCGGGGCTGCGATCCTCGGACTCCAGGAAGTTGATCGACGTAAGAAACGCAGCGGGAACTCCAACACAGCAAAGATGATCGCCGACGAATTGGGAATGCACTACGCGTGGGCAGCGCCCCCGACTCCAAAGCCGGGTGACGAGGAAGAAACCGGCGTTGCAATTCTGAGTGTTTACCCGCTGACGGACGTGCGTCGCATCGTCTTACCGCATGAAGGTCCAAATAAACGACGTCGCGTTGCGCTCGGCGCAACTGTGGAGATGGACAAGCGCCAGTGGCGCGTCTACTCGGCCCACGCGGAGACCAGGCTGGACTTTGATAAAAAGTTGGAACAGTTCAAAGCCGTGTTGCAGGATCTCGCTCAATACCCCTCAGACATGCCCGCGATCATCATGGGCGATCTCAATACGTGGGAGAGGGATGCACATCGTAAGACGTATAAACTCTTTTCTGACGCCGGCCTGAAGACGCCTTTTGGAGGTCACAAGACATTCCGGCAGCGTGTTCTATTTGTGCCAATCGAGTTCAAGTTGGATTGGGTTTGGCTGCGAGGGCTGGAAGCTGCCAGTTGTGGTATCGATCGCGAAATCGAGGTTTCCGATCATTGGCCGTTGTGGACCAACGTGAGATTGAAGTAAAAGAACTCGATGACCTGCCGCAATTGTGAGAGGGTCATAGCCGCGACACGTGCGCGCTGCCCAGCTTGTCAAACCAAGATGCCGGCGTGGTATTTGGTCGCCACTGTCGGCGGTATTATCGGCCTCTACGTCGCCTTCAAGATCATCGAACTCATCTTTTAGCCACAAAAGGCACAAAAGGCACAAATAAAAAAACTTCACCCTTCGGCTCGTTTTGTGCTTTTTGTGCCTTTTTGTGGCTATTCTTCTTAGTGGCTCCGCACGACGATACTGTTGACGCTTAACGCATTGCCGGTGGCTCGTTGTAAATCGGCGATAGCCTTGTTCAGATCGGTTTGAGCTTGCAACTCCCGCCCGCGAGCTTCGGTCAGAGATGTTTGGCGTTCCAACACAAGAAACACGGTCGATTGTCCGGCGTCCAGTTTTCTCTGCTCACTCGCAAACTGCTGCTCGTTCGCTTCACGCGTCGCGACCGCAGCACGCAGACGTGCTTCGGAGCTGCGCATCGCCTGCAACGCATTTCGAACGTCAACCTGAATTGTTTGTTCGAGCTGTTCGCGTTGAGTTCCGATCCGCTCACCTTCAACCAGCGAACGGCCCAACTGCGCTTCGGCCGTGCGATTGCGCAGCGGCAAACTGATCTGCACTCCGACTCGGAAATTGTTGTAACGATTAGCCAGCAGGTTCTGCAACGATTGGTTATAACCGCCGAGCAAGTCTGGCGAGAGTGTCTGCGCCGGTACATCCGGCAACTCGGCTAGTCCCGCACGTCTTGAGAGTTCGTTGATGCGGTCCCGCACCTCCAAATTCGAAGCAGTAAACGGATTCACGCGACCGCTGCCGAACGAACCGGCAAGGCCAGTAAGGCCATACGTTCCAACCAGATCGACTCCGGGCTTCGTCTGATCTTTGAAGTAGCGCTGATCGATCTCATTGATCTCACGCAGCACGTTCGACTGCTGCAACTCCGGCCGGTTCTCCATCGCCGTCTTCAAGGCATCTGGAAGAGAAACGTTCGGCACCGCAAGATCAACCGGATCGGTCGGCACCAGCGACTCGGCCCAAATCGGCGCCTTCTGATTCTCGGCAATCAGGTTCTTCAAATTGTTCTCAGCGCGTGAGACGCCCTCGAGCGCGCTGAAAACACCCTGCTCATAGGTTGAGATCTGTGCCTCGGCTGCGACCACGTCAATCGGTGCGAGTTGACCCTGCTCGACCAGCCGCTTGTTGTGCTCGAGTTGCGTGCGCGCAACGGTGACCGCATCGCGCTGCACTTGAAGACTGCGCAGCGAGAACACGAGATCCCAGTAAGCACGCTGCACGTTTGTGATTGTGTCAATCGCGCGCTGGCGAAACTGTGCATCGGTCAAAGAAAGATTTTTCCGTGCAATCTCGATCTGGCGGCGATTGTTATCAATCTTCAGTCCACGCAGCAGCGGTTGCGTGTAACTGACCGTCAACGCCGTCGGATACTGCGGATTCAAGGCGGTGAAAAGGTTGTTGGTGGTCAACCTTACTGACGAGAAGTCGAGACGATAATTGCCGCCCAGAACCGGCGATTGTCCTTCGAGTCGCGCGGTTCCCGTGTAATCGCTTTGAACAACTGAGCCGTCCTGGCCGCCGCTCAAAAAGCTCGCGATCGGGTTCTCGGCGCGTTCGTAAAACGCGGTGGTGACAAGACGCGGATCGTAAACACCCTTCGCGCCCAGCAGATCAAATTCGGCGATTCTTACATTCTCGCGAGCTACTTCGATGTCTTTGTTGTTTTCCAGCGCCATCGACAACGCGTCGCGCAGAGACAGTGGACGCTGCTGATTCATGTCAACGCCGACGCGGTTCAGTTCCGGCAATGGTTTTGACGGTGCGCGAAAATCGGGCGCGATCGAAGGTACTGGCAGTTGCTGAATCTTCGACGGTTCGGGCGACGGAGACGGCTCTTGTGCAGTCGCAACTGAACACAGGCCCAACACTAGAATGGCTACTAACCAAATTCTTTTTTGCATTGCTCTTTCCTAACTATTTTTTCTCGCGCAAAGGCGCAAAGGCGGAAAGAAAGACATAGGAATTTGGGTTTTCCTTTGCGCCTTTGCGCCTTTGCGTGAGAACTTCTTTATTGCTTCGAAATCAAACCAAATAACGACGCCGCGGCGCTCGCCGCCCTTCGACGTACGCGGCTGAAGACTCCGTTTACTCCTGCTCGCATCTGCCCCCAAACACGACTTCTCGCCAGGTCGTCGAACAGCGAATAAAAGACTGGCACCGCCAGCAGCGTTAGCAGCAAACACAACGTCTGTCCGCCCACTACCAACACACCAATTGATCTATTCGTGCCTGAACCTGGACCAGTCGAGATGGTCAACGGCAGCATGCCCGCCACGAGCGCGATCGTTGTCATCAGGATCGGACGCAACCGATCACGATTGGCGCGAATGATGGCCTCAAACCGTTCCATGCCACGCGCCCGCAGTTGATTCGTATGGTCGATCTGCAAGATCGCGTTCTTCTTGACCACACCAAACAGCAGCAGCAACCCGAGCCCGGAAAAGATGTTTACGGTCTGGCCGGTCATCAGTAACGAAAGGATGCCGAACGGAATCGCGAGCGGTAGCGTCAACAGAATCGTCACCGGGTGAATGAACGACTCAAACTGCGCCGCGAGCACCATGTACATGAATACAAACGAAAGCAGGAACGCGAGGCCGAAGTAATAGCCCGCGCGGCCAAGCTCCTTTGACCGGCCCGCCAACCCCGTGGAATAAGAAGGATCGATCTTGATCTCCTTCGCAAACTGGTTCATCTGCTCGATGACCGCCGCCTGCGAGCCACCCGGTCTGATGTTGGCCAACAACATCACCTGCCGCTGCCGGTTCAGACGATCGATAGCAGCAGGCCCGGTGCCCTCGTCTACGCGCACCAGGTTGTCGAGACTGACCCAGCCCACCTTATTCGACGAAACGATCATTCTCTTCAAGCCTTCGACACTCGTACGAAACTCTCCCACCGCACGCACGCGCACGTCGTACTGATCGGTACCGGCATTGAACGTTGATACTTTTTGTCCCGCGACCAGCGAGTTAAGCGCCTGAGCGATATCACCAACTCTCACGCCGAGATCGGCGGCACGCGCGCGATCGATCACAACTCGCAATTCAGGTTTTCCGCTGATTAGAGTTGAGTCGGCGTTGACCACGTCTGGAATGGTCTTCATCTTCTCCAGCAGTGCGTCTGAATATTCCGTTAGTTTCTTTAGGTCCGGACCGCCAATGACATACTGGATATCGGAGTTGCGGAAGCCGCCACCAGAGATTGCCGCGACCTGCTGCACGCTCGTGCGTAGTTGTCCGGGATAGAGCTGTGCGTACTTACCAAGAACTTCCGTACGCGCACGAACCATCAGATTTTCCTGCGAGACGTTACGCTCCTCGATCGGGGTCATCTTTACGTAGATGGAAGCGACGTTGACCTGTTCCTGCTGGCCACCGCCGATCGTTGTCAGCGTGTCAGTCACACCGGGAAGAGTGCGCAAATCCACCGCGATGCGTTCAGCCATAGTCGAAGTAGCCGGAAGCGAAAAGCCTTCAGGCGCCCGCACGTTGATTTCAAACTGAGACTGATCGTTGACGGGCAAAAAGTTCTTTCCTACGAACATGAAGAGCGGCACGATGCTTACGGTCACGATCACACAGGCAAGCACGATGGCCCAGCGGTGATGCATGGACCACGCCAGCATTTTCGTATACGTACGATCGATAGGACGATAAAACCGCGATTCTTTCGAACCGTGATCGGCGGGTTCGGTGTGCTTCTCGCGCGGGCGTTCCTTCTTATCATCTTTGCGCTTGATCAATCGCGCCGCCAGCATCGGCGTCAACGTAAACGACACCAGTAGCGAGACGGCGATCGCAAACGACGACGTCAGGCCAAACGACGACATGAACCGGCCAACGATTCCGCCCATAAAGCCGACGGGCAGGAACACGGCGAGCAGCGATAGCGTCGTGGCCATGACCGCCAGACCGATCTCTTTCGTGCCGTCAATTGCAGCCTGAAACGGCGGCACACCTTTCTCTTCAATGTAACGAAAGATGTTTTCGAGTACCACGATCGCGTCATCGATCACGATACCCACCATCAACGTCAGCGCGAGCATCGTGATGTTGTTCAGGGTGAAACCCATCGCTGCCATCAAACCGAAGGTAGCGACGATCGACGTCGGAATCGCAAGGCCTGCGATGAGCGTTGAACGGAAACTCCACAGAAAGACGAAGACTACGATTGCAGCGAGGATACTGCCTTCGATCAGGTGAGTCTGAATTGCATTAAGTGACGCTTTGATGAAGATCGATTGATCGCCTACAACTTCAGTCTTGAAGCCCGGCGGCAGAGTGTTGCTGATCTCCTGCAAACGCTGCTTGACGGCATCGGCAACGGCGACAGTGTTCTGACCCGACTGCTTTGAGACGATCAAAGTCACCGCCGGCTGGCCGTTCAAACGTGCCTCTGTTCGCGGTTCTTCTGCACCGTCTTCTGCGTAACCGATGTCACTGAGTTTTACAGAATAATTATCGCGAGTCGCGACGATGAGGTTATTGAATTCGGAGGGCTCAACAATTCGGCCCATCGTGCGCACAGTCAGCTCGCGTGTACCTTCCTCAATACGACCACCCGGCACTTCCAAATTCTGCGCGCGTACCGCGTCGGCGACCTGGGCCACCGTCACGTTGAAGGCGCGCATCTTGTCGGGGTTGACCCAGATCTGAATCTCCCGCCTGCGGCCGCCGATAATCTGAACGTCGCCGACACCGTTTATCGATTCGATCTGCTGCTTTATTTTGTTGTCGGCAACATCTGTGACTTCACGAAGCGAGCGTGGGGCCGACACCGCGATGCGGACCACGGGCGCCGCATCCGTGTCGAGCTTTTGCACGATCGGCTGTTCCGCGGTAAGCGGAAGATCGTTGACGATCAGATCGACCTTGTTTCTGACTTCCTGCGCTGCAACATCCGGGTTCTTTTCGAGAAGAAAAGTTATGAACACCTGGGAAACACCTTCGACGGAGGTCGAGCGAAGTTCATCGATTCCGGCGATGGTGTTGACAGTGCCTTCAACGAGATCAGTAATTTCAGTTTCAATTTCCTGCGGAGACGCGCCCGGGTTCACCACCGTTACAGTGATGGTTGGCAGGTCGATCTTAGGGAAGAGATCGACGCCCAGCGACTTGTAGGAGAACAGCCCGACCACAGTCAGACTGAGGATCAGCATCGTCGCAAACACCGGACGGCGTACACAGATTTCAGCAAGTTTCTGCATTTCTTTTGTGCTTCTTGTGCTTCTTTGTGGCTACTGCTTTATAGCGATTCCATCACTCAACTGTTCGAGATTGCTCGTCGCAACCTGCTCATCCGCGGCCACACCCGATTTCACTTCAATCAAGTCGCCTTCGGTCTGTCCTGTCTGCACCAGGCGCTGCTCAGCGCGACCATTCTTAATCACAAACACACGACTCACGCCTGCTTCAGTGGCCACAGCACGCGCGGGAATTAGCACCGCCGGGGCTGCACGCTCCTGTAGAAGTCGCACAGTCGCAAACTGGCCCGGCTTCAATGCGCCGCTGCTGTTGTCGATCTCAGCTTCGACCGTCAACGTGCGCGAAGTTGCCGACACGTTCGGAGCAATGCGCGCTACGCGTCCCGCGAAATTCTTGTCAGGCCACGCGCTCGTCGTGATCGATACTGACTGTCCGACACGCACTTCCGGAATCGCCTGCTCAGGAATATCAATGCGCATCCGCAGCGGATTTGTGCGAACGATCGTCGCCACTTTTTGCTGCGGTGAAACGTACTCACCGAGATCGGCTGTTCGCTCGGACACAATTCCATCGATTGGCGATGGGATGATGGCGTAAGAAAGATTTTTCCTGGCAAGTGCTAATTGGGCCTGCGCATTCGCCACATTCGTGCGCGCCACATCAACCCCGGCGTAGTTCTGGCGCGCCTGGGCCACCGCAACCTCGTACTGCTCCTTCAACTGATCGCGCCGGGAGCGCTGTTCGTCGTAAAAGGAACGCGACACGTCGCCGGACTCGATCAGTTTCTCTGCACGACGCAGATTCTTTTCGGCGAGATCGAGTGACACTCTTGCTGCCGCAACCTCGGCGACGCGATTCGGATCGAAAGCCTGACCCGGCCGCAAACCGATTTTTTCTTCTGCCTGCCTGACCGCGGCCTTCGCCTGCTCGACTTGTGTCGCCGCTTGATCGACACGAAGTTTTAATTCCGCTTCGTCGAGACGCACCAGCACTTGACCGCGCCTGACCGGACTGCCGATTTCGACACCCACAGCGACGACCTTACCTGCTGTTTGTGGCGCCACATCGGTTTGCTGGTCACCCGCAAGACTGCCCGTCGCTTCAAAGAAGCGCGGTAGCTCACGTTGAATTGCTGCCGCGGTCGTAACCTCCACGGCCACCGGTTGCGCCGTTGCGGCTGTTTCCTCTTTTTTCGAGTTGGCCCTGGAGCCACCACACGACGCCACGAAAGCGCTGGCGGCGAGGAGCAGCAGGATCAGAGCCGCTAACTTTAATTTCCCTGAAGATCGCATGTTCTTAATTATTCGTTGCCGCTGTAATGCCGTTCAAAAGAATGTCAGTGAAATGTTTTGCCGCGCTCTCGTTGGAGATGTTCAGCAAACGACGTTTCGGGTCCCAAAGATTGTTGTTGAGCGAGTGGTGCATCACCATTCCGATAAAGCACCGAACCACGATCGCCGGATCGATTTCGATCAGAGCGCCCTCGCGTTGACGCTCACGAATGTAGCTGCCAAGAAAGTCGTAAACTCGGCGCACAAACTCGTCGAAGAACATTTGCGCGAGCTCGTGCTTTTCGAGTGCTGAGTGAAGGAGCAATCGTTGAAACTCGGGATCGTGTTCGTGGTGATTGAGAGCGCCGAGGGCTAGTGACTCAAAGACGGCCCGATCATCTTTGCGCTTGATGCCGTCGGCAGCCATCTCGGCTGGCTCGAATCTGCCGCCCGCGCACGCTTTGTGATCGAGGATGGCGGCATAAAGCTCTTGTTTGTTGGCGAAGTGACGAAAGACCATCGCCTCGGAGACCCCTGCGGCCTGGGCAATCTCCTTGGTCGTTGTTCCCCGAAAACCTCGTTCAGAAAAGAGGCTTACCGCGACCCGAAGAATTTGAAGCCGGCGCTCTTCGCCGGCCATTCGGGCGCTACCGGTCACGCCCTCAACTGTCATCTGCTTACTCAAGGCGCATTGTTGTTCCCTTCGTTCACCACCCGCAAAGTAAGTACTTACTTACCACCGTGTATGAACGAAGTCAAGCACCTTTAAGTTCCGCTCCAGCGGAGCGAAATGTTATAGCTCGAACGAACAAACTGTGGCACTCCTAAGTAGGAGCTCGATGTCGTGAATCTCAAGGCTATAAACATGTTGCTCCTTCGAGCAGATACATTCGACGTTGTACGGATCTCGATCTCTCCGCTGAGTTTTCGTACCCGGCCGTACCCTTTTGCAACAAGCATCTGAGCAGAAAGGCAAACTTTTCCTCATGTTCTGTCGGCACAAATTTTGCTCCGTTATCCGCTAGCCCAATTTCCAATTCCTAAATTAAGAAGGAGTATTTCGACATGCCAGAGAATAGAGACTTCAACGAAGGTACAACCGGAACAACTCGACCATCGGGCACTACCGGAACGCCCGGTTCAACTGGAACACCCGGAACCAGTGGGTCCATTGGATCAGCAGGAACAACTGGAACTACTGGAACATCAGGAACTGGAACCGCGACCGCGCTATCACAAACAGCTAAAGACTACGGTCAAAAAGTTTCTGACGCTGCTGCTTATGCCAAGGATTATGTCAGCGACAAGGTTTCCGTCGTGGGCGATAAGTTTAAAGAGTTGCAGAATGCCGACCTCGGTGAGCTCGCGGAAAACGCCAAGCAATACGCGCGTCAAAAACCGGGCCAGGCACTGCTCATCTCAGCAGCTGCGGGTCTGTTGCTCGGTCTGATCATTCGGGGCCGGCGCTAAGCCGGTCACCAACCAATTCGACAGGGGGTGAACCAACATGGCGGCACCAAGAACGAGTCTGACGAAGAATGAAAGAGCTGATGAACTAGCAACACGCACTGACGTTGAGAGCCTGCCAGGTCTCTTCAGTCGTTTGGGCGATGATGTGATGGATCTCTTCAATTCTCAGCTCGCGTTATTCAAAGTGGAGATCAAGGAGGAGGCCAGCGCCTACGCTCGTGGGATCACCATGATCGCGGTTGGCGCCGTAATCGCAGTGGTTGGGTTTGCACTGTTGAATGTGGCGATAGCTTTCGCTGTTTCGACCCTGTTCGCGCAGGCAAACTTTAGCCAGCCTGCCAGCTATGCTTTAGGTTTCGTCGTAACCGGTGCCTTCTACGTTTTAGTAGGCGCCATTGTCGTGTTGCTGATGAAGAACCGTTTGGCCAAGCAGGAGCTGGTGCCTAAAAGAACAGTTGCAGAACTGAGAAAGGATAAACAATGGCTGAAGAACGAACTCTAGGACTGGCTCGCGCTCAAGAGACCACTACTGAGGAGCCTTCCAAAGAGGAACTTCAGCGGCGCCTCGGCGAAGCACGAGATTCAATCTCAAATACGGTAACGGAGATAAAAGAAACAGTGGCAAATCAGGTTCAGGCAGTGAAAGACACGCTTGACTGGCGTGAGCAGTTTAAGAAACGACCGGTCGTCTGGAGCGCCGGCGCAATGGGAGTTGGTTTTTGCGTGGGCTACTGCGTGGCAGGCTACGCCAGGGGCGACGAACGCTATGATTATTCATCTGCGATCGATCGCTTTGGCGAAGAGTCGAAATACTACTCTTCACAGACGATGTTGGGGAGCCCATCGGCTGCGATGGCTCCGCAAACAGGCACCCGGGCAAAATACGGAAACGGGACGCATGATGATGGGCCAGGCTTCTTTCAAAAAGTCGCCAATACGCCCGCTTTCGAGAAAGTTAAAGAGGAAGCTGGAAACATCGGCGATGCTGTTGTGAAAGAGTTATCGAATACAGCGAAAACGGTGG
Organism: uncultured Acidobacteriota bacterium; assembly: GCA_963826255.1. Taxonomy (GTDB): domain Bacteria; phylum Acidobacteriota; class Blastocatellia; order Pyrinomonadales; family Pyrinomonadaceae; genus PSRF01. The sequence goes on along the minus strand of CAWGWK010000001.1, from coordinate 1,364,692 downwards.
TCTTGCCTGCTTTGATTACGTCGTTGCGAAACTTCATTGGGGACTATCTTCCCAACGCGGAAAAGTCTCAAAGAACTTCGAGTCAGAGAGATCAATCACGGGGTGGCGCAGCGGCGTATGAACCGTCGCTCGAGCGCAACCCGAGCTGATTATTTCCCGCAAACGGGCCATAAAGACGCAAAGATGTTCTCGCACAGAACGCTTTGCGTCTTTTAGCGTTTGCGGGATAGACTCTGCGGCATGCGAACGTCCGAACTTTTGAACCACCCGCTCAGAATTCTGGCCACACTCCTACTCGGTTTCTTACTCCTGACTCCTTCGTTCGCAGTCTTCGCTGCGCAGGACGATGAAGAGCGGCGACGCGCTTTCCAGCTTTTTAAAGACGCCAAGCACACTGAGGCATTACCTCTGTTTGAGAAGTTGGCGGCCACCTACCCTAATGATCCGGATGTAATCGAGACTTTCGGGCTGCTGGTTATGACTCAAACTGCGTATCTCAAAGACGCGGAAGCTCGCAAACAAGCGCGCCTCCGCGGCCGCGAACTTCTGCTTCGCGCGCAGAAACTGGGAGCGAACAGCACGCTGTTGAAGGTAATGCTGGAGCGTCCTATCGACGGCGACGATTCAACCTTCTCAACCAAGAAAGAGGTGGACGACGCGATGCGTGAAGGCGAGGGCGCTTTCGCCAGCGGAAACTTCCCAAAAGCCATCGAGATGTACCAGCGCGCTCTACTCCTCGATCCCACTCTTTACGAAGCAGCACTCTTCACCGGCGACGTTTATTTCAAGAGTGCGGATCAGGTGAAAGCAGGTGAATGGTTCGCACGCGCGATTGCGATTAATCCCGATCGTGAAACTGCTTATCGCTATTGGGGCGATGCACTCATGAAGCAAGGCCGCGTGACGGAAGCACAAGACAAGTTTGTGGAAGCTTTCATTGCGGAGCCTTACAATCGTCTCGCTCGCGCCGGATTTTTGGCTTGGGCGAACAAGGTTCACGTCAAGCTTGCTCATCCGAACGTAGAGCTGCCGGCGAGTGTTACTCGAAAGCAGGAAGGTGGAGCGACGATCACTCTCGATCCGAATTTGTTGAAGAAGGATGAGAAGAATGGGGCGAGCGCAGCGTGGCTTACGTACAGCCTGATTCGAGGCGGCTGGCAAGTAGAATTCGCAAAGCAGTATCCGAATGAAAAGACCTACCGCCACAGCCTGAAAGAAGAAGCACACGCGTTGCGAGCCGCTCTTAGAGTTTTGGACAAGCAGGAGGGAGACGCCTCGCTCCAGGTTCTTAAAAAGCTCGAGAAAGAAGGATTGTTGGAAGCGTTTATTCTGTTGGCACTTCCGGATGAAGGTATAGCGCAAGACTTTCCGGCATATCGAAAAACCAATATCGAAAACTTGCGGCGCTATGTGAAGCAGTACGTCCTCACGAGCGGTGGAGCACAATAATTAATCTGTGTAATCTGTGGATAACTGTCCACAGATTACACAGATTTTAATTTACCGTGATCCCGGTGCCGGTTTGCGCGGCAACTTCTCGTCGCGCATCGCGGTTTGATAGACAAACGCTGCCATGATCGTCGCTGCTTGTTTCATGTCCTCGGCTTGAATGCGATCGAACACGTCCTGGTTTGAGTGGTGCGTGCGCGTGTCGTATTCGATCTCATCCTGAATAAACTGAAATCCCGGCAAACCAATGGCGTCAAACGCCAGATGATCCGTGCCGCCCGTGTTGGAGATCGAAAGTGTGGTAGCGCCCATGTCTCTGAACGGCGCTAACCATTGCCGGAACAATGAACGAACGCCTTCATTGCCTTGCAAATAAACTCCGCGAATCTTCCCCGTGCCGTTGTCAAGATTGAAATAAGCACTCAGCTTGTCATACTCAGCTTTCTTGACCAGCACTGGTCCAGCGGGCGCGGTTCCGTTGCCGTTTCCTGCACCGCCACCCATCGCGTTGTTAGTGCCGCCGCTTGCCGGTGCTGCTGAAGTCGCTGGATTCTGGATGCTGCCGAAGTGCTCGGCAACGTAAGCACGCGATCCGAGCAGTCCCTGTTCTTCACCACTCCACAACGCAACCCGGATCGTGCGTCGTGGTTTGAGACCGAGTGCCTGGATGATTCGCACTGCTTCCATCGCGACTGACACGCCCGCGGCGTTGTCAGTAGCGCCGGTGCCGGAATGCCATGAGTCCATGTGACCGCCCAGCATCACGATCTCGTCTTTGAGATCCGTGCCGGGAATCTCGGCGATCGTGTTGTAGCCCATCAGATCGGCTTCCTGCCACTCAACGGACAAATCGACAGTGATTTTTACAGGCTCGCCTGCCTGCAACATGCGCACGATGCGGTTGTACTGCTCGATTGCCAGCACGAGTTGTGGCGTTACCTTTGGTGCACTCTTGTCGTATGCAGGTGTGCCACGACCTGTAGTCGTCGCGTTTGGATCACGCGGTGGCTGAGGGACCTGCGCTGACTGCACAAAGATTGTTCCGCCGTCACCTCGGCTCGGATCGATTAACAACGCCGCGCCTTCCGCTTGAAAGAAACGCAGCTTCGCGTTTGCAAACTCCTGTGCTGCTCGGAATGTAGGATTGTTGCCGAAGTTGCCGCGGCCGCTGCCTTGTCGTGGCTCAGGCGCATCAGCTAACGCAAGCAATTCTTTCTCATTCAAGCGCGTGCCCTGTGCTTCAAAGTGCGCAGGCACCTCGCGTATGGCAGCCGTCAGCACGATCTTTCCGTTCAGTTTGCCTTTGAACTTTTCCAGATCTGCTTCGGTTTTTGCGTTGACATAAACCACGTCGGCTGTAAGTGGACTTGCGAACCCGGGTGACCATGCTTTCGGATACGCGATTAGTGGAATGGCGAGCGGTTCAGTCACCTGGGCGGAGAACTTCTTTAACGTCCAACCTCTGCCAAACGGGCCCCAGGGTTCGAGGTGCGCGTTTTGGAGACCCCACTTGGTCAACTGATCGCGTGTCCACTCGTTCGCGCGTTTCATCCCGGGCGAGGCCGTCAGACGCGGTCCGATGACGTCGCTCAAGTAACTCAAGGTCTGCATGACCTGCGAGCGTTTCATGCCCTCTTCCTTGATGCGCTGGATGGGATCGTTGGGATCGGGCGCCGGTGCCGTCGTTTGCGGGACTAACGTTGCGGGTGAAGCTAAGAAGATCAGAAGCAGCACTATGGCTGAATAGCGCCGTAGCATCATGGTGGTTCTCCTCGAGTTGTTGGTCAAAAGACAGGATAGGGAGCGCTATTCTAGGAGATTCTCACGCAAAGGCGCAAAGGCGCAGAGGAAGACGCCAAGTTTATCTTAAGGTTTCTTTGCGTCTTCCGCTGCGCCTTGCGCCTTTGCGTGGAAAAAACCACTAACTTGCTGAACGACTGGGGCGTGTGGCTGGAGGCTTCACGATTGGTTCGACAGGCTCGTTTGATCGATACCCACAATCTTCATTCGCGCAGTAACGAAACGTTCCCTGCTTCTTCGTCGTCTTCTCCAACAAGAACGGCGCATTGCACTGCGGGCACGTCTCGAGAACAGGCTTGTCCCAGTAGACCACGTTACAGTTCGGATACTCCGAACATCCATAAAACGCTTTTCCGCGTTTCGATTTCTTGACGACGATCTCACCCTTACAACCGGGCCGCGGACACGAGACACCGACAGTCTCCTGCTTGATGTATTTGCACTTCGGATAGTTCGAGCAGGAAATAAACTCACCAAAGCGCCCCACACGCTTCACCAGTTGCGCGCCATCAACCGGACACTTCTCATCGAGCGGCACCGGCGGCGGCGCAGCAACTCCCGTCTTCCCAATCTTCCTGATGTTGCGACATTCAGGATAACCTGTGCAGCCGAGGAATGGTCCAAAGCGTCCACGCTTCAACTGCATGGCCTTGCCGCACAACTCGCAATTCTCCGGTTCTGCTTCTTCACCGGCCGCCTGCGGCTCCGAAGAGTTACCATCCGAACTTGGCGCCGGCTCCGCGTCTCGCGTCGCTTCACAGTTGAGACATTTCAAATAAGGACCGAAGCGTCCCCACTTCTGGACCATGCCGGGAGTGTTGCACTTCAAGCACACTTCATCGGTCGGCACGCTCGTCTCTTTTACCTTTTTGGTGTATTCCTGAAACTCTTTAAGGTCACCCTCAAACTTGTCGTAAAACTCGCGCAGGGCTTTGGTCCACTTGAGCTTCCCTTCCTCGATCTCGTCCAACTCCTCTTCCATGCGCGCGGTGTAACTCTCGTTGAAAAGATCGTCGAACCCACCGTCGATCAGAAGATCGTTGACGGTTTTGCCAAGCGCGGTGGGATGAAAGCGTCCCTGCAGCTTTTCGACGTACTCACGCTCCTGGATCGTTGACATGATCGCCGCGTACGTTGAGGGTCGACCGATACCTTTTTCTTCAAGTGCCTTGACCAGAGTGGCTTCCGTGTAACGTGGTGGCGGCTCGGTGAAATGCTGTTCCGGCGTGATCGAGTTCAGCTTGAGAGTCTCGCCCTTTTCAACCAGCGGCAGACTGCGTTCCGCTTCATCGTCTTCTTCTGTCTTCTCGTCGCGTCCTTCCTGGTAGATCTTCAGGAAGCCGTCAAACTTCTGCACTGAACCAGTAGCGCGGAAGATAAATCTCCCCGCTTGAATATCGATCGTGGTCTGGTCGAAAACCGCCGGCATCATCTGCGATGCGACGAAGCGCTGCCAGATCAAACGATAAAGTTTCAACTCTTCCGGCTTGAGATACTGGGCCAGCGAATCGGGACTGCGCGAAACTTCAGTTGGACGGATCGCTTCGTGCGCATCCTGCGCGTCCTTCTTCGAGCGATAGAACACAGCCTTCTCAGGAAGATAGTTCGCGCCATACTGGCGATCGATGTAATCGCGAACTTCACCCAGCGCAGCATCCGAGACGCGCGTGGAGTCGGTTCGCATGTAGGTGATGAGACCGACCGAACCTTCGGGTCCGAGTTCAACGCCTTCGTAAAGCTTCTGGGCGAGCATCATCGTCTTCTTCACCGCGTAGCCGAGTTTGCGCGAGGCTTCCTGTTGCAGCTTTGAAGTGATGAATGGCGGGACGGGATTGCGCTTTCGCTCCTTCGTTGTGACATCGCCTACAACGAATGATTGTTGTTGAGCTTCCGCAACGATCTCGTCGGCTTTCGCCTGTTCGTTGATCAGGATCTCGTTCTTCTTGAGTTCCTGATCGAAACCGCTGGTTTTGACAGTCTGCTCGTCAATTTTGAATAGACGCGCATCGAACGCCGGTGGAAGTTTCGCGCTCAGGTTCGCACCGATGGTCCAATACTCGGTTTTAATGAACTGCTCGATCTCGCGTTCACGCTCGACAACCATCCGCAGCGCCACTGACTGCACGCGGCCGGCACTCAACCTGCCGCCAATCGTGCGGCACAGTAACGGCGAAACTTTGTAGCCAACTAAACGATCGAGTACGCGACGCGCCTGTTGTGCATCGACGAGATTTCCATCGATCTGGCGTGGGTTTTCGAAAGCAGCGTTGACCGCACGTTTCGTGATCTCATTGAACATCACGCGATACGCGGGTTTGGCTGGTCTCTTTGGAACGATCTCTTCGGCAAGATGCTGGCAGATTGCTTCGCCTTCGCGATCAGGGTCGGCGGCGAGATAGATAGCGTCAGCTTCTTTTGCAGCTTTCTTGAGTTCAGCGACGATCTTCTTGTTATTTCGTTTCTTCGAGTCGGGAATCAGTTCGTAGGTCGGTTCGAAATTATGTTCGACGTCAACGCCAAGACCTTTCGCAGGCAGATCTTTAATGTGGCCTATCGAGGCCTTGACCAGATAGTCCTTTCCTAAATATTTGTTTATGGTTTTCGCCTTCGCCGGCGATTCAACGATTACTAAGTTTTTTGCCATCTAAAGTTTTCTCACAAAACATCTGCCCGGCAGCGCACGGACCAATTCTCGAATCTCCAACGACAGTAACGCAGCCGTCAACTCGGGAATCGGCAGCTTGCTCTCTTCAAAAAGCCAATCAACATGTGCCGGGCTATCAGGTGTCAACAACTTGAACACCGAAGTTTCTGCCGCCGAAAGACCTTCAGGAACAAGTGAAAGACGATTGGCGATCGAAGTCTCCTTTTTCTGTTCGCCAAACGGAGGCGGCAACAAGTTCGCAGCGATTTGCGGCGGCAACTCAGCGGCGACGTCCTGCCACTGCTGGACGAGTTTCGCTCCCGCGCCCTTGATCAAATAATTCGTGCCGAACGAATTTCGTGAAGTAATGTTGCCCGGAACGGCAAACACTTCACGATTCTGTTCCATTGCGAGGCGCGCGGTTATCAAAGAACCCGAATTCTCGGCCGCTTCCACTATTACAACTCCAAGACTCAGCCCGCTAATGATGCGGTTCCGGTAAGGAAAGTTTTCCGAGACCGGCGGAGTGCCCAGCGGGAACTGGCTTACCAATGCCCCGCCTCGATCCAGTATTTCCGCTGCTAACTTCTTGTGATCGCGTGGATAAACCTCGTCAATCCCGGTGCCGAGCACGGCCACTGTTCGCCCGCCGGAGTCGAGTGCACCGCGATGCGCTGCCGCATCAATTCCACGCGCAAAGCCGGAAATAACGGTCACACCGCGCTGGCCCAAATCGCGCGCCAGCATGATTGCTGAGTTCTGACCGTAGGTCGAACACCTACGTGACCCTACCACACCAATGCACGGTTGATCCAAACACTTTGACCACGCGCCTTTAACATAGAGAACAATTGGCGGGTCGTAAATCTCGCGTAATGACGATGGATAAACGCCGTCGTCGAGCAAAAGAATGTCGCCGCCGAGTTTCTTTACAGCCGTAATCTCAGCCTCAGCTCGGGCCTGTAAATCGCGGGCGATGATGGTATCGACGGCCTCTGGCGTCAGTCGCAACTGTTCGAGTTCGGCTCGTGTTGCGCTATAAACCGCCTCGGCGGAACCGAAGCGCTCCAGGAGTTTGGCAGCGGCGCGAGGTCCGATGCCGGGTGTCATATTGAGCTCAACCCAATCTCTGATCATGTGAGGAATTCCTTGTAAAAGAGCTATAAAGCCTTCAATTTGGCTGGCGGAGGCGTGTAGGAATCGAACCTACCTGAGCCCGCTCTCACGGTCTCACTAACGGTTTTGAAGACCGCGCCGTTCACCAGAACAGATTCGCCTCCACGGTGGAGGGCCGTATGTTCGCCCGATGTTCGGAAGTTCCAAACCATAGGCGTCAGGAGGCTGGGCTGTCAAGTTTACGGATCCCACCGGCCCGCCACTCCGCGAAACGAACAACTTCAGGTAGTATTATTTTCTTGCATGGCAAAGCAGAAGAAAACACTACTTCAAGTCTTACGTGGAGCTTCAGATTCAAACGTATCTTTCGACGAGCTACGCAGTTTGCTAGGCCACTTAGGATTTGACGAGCGAGTACGTGGGAGCCATCACATTTTCACAAAAGCGGATATTGAGGAAATCCTAAATTTGCAGCCAATAGGTGCGAAAGCCAAAGCGTATCAAGTGAAGCAAGTTCGCAGTGTTATCATTCGGTATAAACTTGCAGGAGAAAGCGATGAGTAATAATTACAGATACGAGATAGTGATGTATTGGAGTGATGAAGATCAGGCATTCATCGCCGAGGTACCAGAGCTACCCGGCTGTGCGGCAGATGGATCAACATATGCTGAGGCTCTCGCTAGAGTGGATGTAATAATCCAAGAGTGGATTGAAACTGCGAGGGAATTAGGCCGTGAAATACCCCAGCCGAAAGGGCGTTTGATGTACGCCTAAAGCGCCAGAACACTTGCTATCCTGAAGTATTCTCGAACTTGATAATTGATCCGGCCTGCATTTGACCTCGGGTCGAGATTTCGCCTAAAATCCGAACGAACGTTCGAACCAGAATTATGATAAATCCTGAGAATCCTGTAATCGTGTTCCAAACGTCGCTGGAGCAATATAAGCACTGGGAACTCGAGATTTCCGGGGCTGTGGCCACCCTTTCGATGGACGTCCAAGAGGACGAAACCCTCGCTGACGGCTACAAACTCAAGCTCAACTCGTACGATCTCGGGGTTGACATCGAACTGGCCGAAGCGGTGCAGCGACTCCGGTTTGAACATCCTGAGGTTCAGGTGGTTGTGCTCACGAGTTTGAAACCGCGGATCTTCTGCGCCGGTGCAAACATCTACATGCTCGGTAGCTCGTCGCACGCTTTCAAAGTCAACTTCTGCAAGTTCACTAATGAGACTCGCTGTGCGATCGAGGACGATTCAAAACATTCCGGCCGCCGCTACATCGCGGCTCTGAACGGCACCGCGTCAGGTGGCGGCTACGAGTTGGCGATCGCCTGTGACGAAATCTATCTCGTCGATGACGGCAACTCCGCTGTTTCGCTACCTGAAGTTCCGTTATTGGGGGTGTTGCCCGGAACGGGCGGTCTCACTCGTCTGGTCAACAAAAGAAAAGTGCGGCGCGATCGCGCAGACGTTTTCTCAACATTGGCTGAAGGCTTGAAAGGAAAACGTGCGAAGGAGTGGGGACTGATCGACGGCTACTTCCCGACAAGCAAGTTCCAGGAATCGATCGACGCCCGGGTGAAGCAACTCGCCGAAGCCGAACAACCGCCAGTCTCGGGAATCAAACTCACGCCGTTGCAGTTTGAATCAGGCGATGACACGAGAAACTACAAATACGTAAAGCTCAAACTCAACCGCGAACAGCGCTATGCAGACTTGACCGTTCATGGCCCCGAAGGCCCGCCGCCAACCACGCCAGAAGAGATTCACGAATTAGGCGATGCATACTGGCCCTTACAAGCTTATCGTGAACTCGATGATGCGCTGCTTCACCTGCGCGTGAATGAGCCTCTGATCGGCCTCGTTTGTTTGCGCACCGAAGGCGACGCTGAAAAAGTTTTGGCAGTGGACCAGACATTAGTGGCGAACCGCGATCACTGGCTGGTGCGCGAGATATTGCTGCACATGGCTCGCGTGCTGCGACGCCTCGATCTCACGGCGAAGAGTTTCTTTGCGATTGTCGAGCCGGGAAGTTGTTTTGCCGGAAACCTGCTCGAACTGCTGCTCGCATCCGATCGCAGTTATATGCTCCAGGATTCAGACGCTTCGCTCGCTGTTTCGGAGTTGAACGCCGGCGCCTTCCCAATGAGCAATGGTCTAACTCGATTGCAATCGCGCTTTCTTGCCGAACCCAAGAAGCTCGACGAAATATTCGGCGACAAGAAGAGCTTTGACACGGAAGAAGCAGAAGATCTCGGCCTCGTGACTTTCGCGCCCGACGATCTCGACTGGGAAGACGAGATCCGCGTCGCGATTGAAGAACGCACATCGTTGTCGCCCGACGCGTTGACCGGCATGGAAGCGTCGCTTCGTTTCGCTGGTCCTGAAACGATGGACACAAAAATTTATGGCCGCCTGACCGCCTGGCAGAATTGGATCTTCCAACGCCCGAATGCGGTCGGCGAAAAAGGCGCGTTGACCAACTACGGCAAGCCAACGCAAGCGGAGTTTGATTACAAAAGAACCTAAAGAGCAATCCACAGATTACGCAGAAAAATCTGTGTAATCTGTGGATGGATTTATGACTTATGAACTTGTACGATCGCATTCCTAACAACGTAAATCTCTCCGAGGACAAGAAGCTTCAGCGCGCGCTGGAGAAGTGGCTGCCAAACTATCTCGACTGGTGGCGCGAGATGGGACCAGAAGGTTTTCAGGACAAAGATGTGTGGCTGCGCACGGCTATCGACGTCGGCTCCGAAGGATGGGCGCATTTCGATTACGTGAAGATGCCTGAATACCGCTGGGGCATCTTTCTCGAACCACCTCAACCCGACGCGAAGGTCGGGTTCGGCGACAACTACGGACGGCCTGCTTACCAGGAGGTGCCCGGCGAGTTTCGCAATGCTCTGCGCAGAATCATTGTCACGCAAGGCGATACCGAACCCGCGTCAGTCGAACAGCAACGACAACTCGGCAAGACGTGTCCTTCTCTTTACGACCTTCGCAATCTGTTTCAAGTGAACGTCGAAGAAGGCCGGCACCTTTGGGCCATGGTCTACCTGCTGCACGGCTACTTCGGTCGCGACGGTCGCGACGAGGCTGACGAACTTCTCGAACGACGCAGTGGCAATCCTGACAAACCACGCATCCTCGAGGCGTTCAATCAACCTTGCGACGATTGGCTCAACTTCTTCGCCTTCACGATGTTTACCGATCGCGATGGTAAGTATCAGCTCTCCGCGCTCGCGGAGTCAGGCTTTGAACCTCTCGCGCGCACGTGTCAGTTCATGCTCACCGAAGAAGCGCACCACATGTTTGTGGGCGATACCGGCCTCGGTCGCGTTGTGAGACGCACGGCGCAGTTGATGAAGCAGGGCGACGTGCGTGAGCTCGGAGGCATTCCGCTCGACATCGTCCAGAAGTACATCAATTTCTGGTTCAGTTATTCGCTCGATCTTTTTGGTGGAGAGATCAGCTCCAACTCTGCGGACTTCTTCGCCGCCGGCTTAAAAGGCCGATACAAAGAACGGGAGCAATACACCGAACACACCGCAGCCAATCAGACGTTCACGATGTCAGTCGTGGAAGATGGTCAATTGAAAACGCGAGAAGTGCCGCTGCGAAATGCATTGAACGAGATGCTGCGTGGCGAGTACGTCAAAGACTGTGAGAAAGGGCTCGCGCGCTGGAACAAAGTGCTCGCTGACGAGGGCGCGAGTGAACGTCTTTATCTGCCCCATCCGCGTTTCCATCGGCACGTGGGCGAATTCGCGGGTCATACGTTCGATCTCCAAGGCAGTCTGATCTCTCGTGAAGAGTTTGAGCGGCGCAAGTCTGAGTGGCTGCCGACGATGGAGGATCGTGAGTACGTGCGCAGTCTGATGCATCCGGTCTTCGAGCCCGGCAAGATTGCGAACTGGATCGCGCCGCCCGCTGCGGGAATCAAAGGCAAACCGTTCGAGTTTGAGTATGTGAGGCTATAAAGAACTAACCACAGATTACACAGATAAAAACGCTGATCTTAAATCAGTAAAAAATCAGTGTTCATCCGTGGCTAAACTAGACGTTATGTTGCAGCCGACTCGTTACGATCAGAAGCTTGAGTTCATCCTGCGCACGGCTGCGCGCATCTTTGCCGAAAAGAGTTATCACTCGACATCAATGCGCGACATCTCGCGCGCGACGAACGTGAGTCTCGCGGGTCTGTATCACTACTGCAAATCCAAAGAGGAGCTGCTGTTTCTGATTCAGGACAACTGCTTTGGCCGTGTGCTCGAGCGGTTGGAACAGCGGCTTCTTGAAGTTGAAGATCCGGTCACCAAGCTCGGCATCTTTATCGAGAACCATCTTTCGTTTTTCGCCGCGAACATGTCAGAGATGAAAGTGCTCTCGCATGAAGCGGAATCGCTACGCGGTGAGTTGTACACTCATGTCTCAACGCGGAAAGACAAGTACACAAAACTCGCGCGCAAGATTCTTCGCGAAGTCCAGGACACACAACCGGGTAAACAAGCAATTGATTTGACTGTTGCGACGTACGCGCTCTTTGGCATGATGAACTGGATCTACAACTGGTACGACCCACAAGGAAAACTCAAAGTTTCCGATTTGGCTGATAATCTTTTACAGCTCTTCCTTGGAGGCTTTCTCCAGAACGGGATGGCCCAGGCGCTGCGAAGCGCACCTTCTTTAAGATCAGAAAGCCCCAGCGTTTGGCGTTTGGGCTAAGATAAGCATCATGGACGAGACAAGATCACGACTCAATTACTCCGCCAGCGACAGCATTGCGACCATCACGCTCAACGATCCACCGGCCAACACTTACAGCTATGAGATGATGCAGCAGCTCGATCGAGCGATCCTGACTGCGCGAATGGACGACTCCGTTCAAGTGATCGTGATCACGGGCAAGGGTGAGAAGTTCTTTTGCGCGGGCGCCGACATACAGATGCTCGCGAACGTCACGCCAAGCTTCAAGTACTATTTCTGTCTTCACGCAAACGAAACGTTGTCTCGCCTCGAACAAACTCCGAAACTCGTGATCGCGGCAATCAACGGCCACTGCGTCGGCGGCGGTTTGGAAGTCGCAATGGCGGCTGATATTCGTATCGCACGAAAAGGCGCGGGAAAGTTAGGACTGCCTGAAGTTTCGCTCGGAGTGCTTCCCGGAACTGGCGGTACGCAACGCCTGGTACGAATTGTCGGTAAGTCGAAAGCGATTGAGTTGATGGCGACGGGACAGTTGTTCGATTTCGAACGTGGTCTCGAGCTCAGCATTCTGAATCAGGTCTTCGAAGCTGAAACGGGCGAACGCTTTGCAGAGATGGTGCGCGAGTATGCGGTTCAGTTCACTACGCCATACAAAGCCGCGCACGCTGTTGGCAGAATCAAACGGGCGGTCCAAACGGGTGCGGAGATCTCATTCGAGCCGGCGCTCGCTCTAGAACGCGAATTACAGCAACAACTCTTTCAGTCTGAGGACGCCAAAGAAGGGTTGGATGCTTACGTCAACAAGCGAAAGCCCGAGTTCAAGGGGAAATAGATCTTGTGCTTGGTGCTGTGTACTTGGTAATTGGTACAAAGCACAAAGTTCAAAAGTACAAAATTCCATGTACGAGCACATTCTAGTCTCGGAAGCTAACGGCATCGTGACGATCACGCTGAATCGTCCGGACAAGCTGAACGCTTTCATCGGTCACATGCGGCGCGATCTCGCGGAAGCACTCGAGCGTGCCGGCAGCGATCGTTCCGTGCGCGTCGTTGTGATCACGGGCGCGGGCCGTGCGTTTTGTGCAGGCGGCGACATCGGTTTCATGGCTGAGTTGATGCGGCGCCGTGACGCGGAAGAGTTTGCGCGTATCCTTGGCGCGGGTCGTCGAGTGATTACTGCTATTCGTCAAATGACCAAACCGGTAATCGCGTCGATTAATGGTCCAGCCTCTGGCGCCGGTTGTAATCTCGCGTTCGCGTGCGACTTGCGCGTCGCGGCACATACCGCCACGTTTAGTCAGTCGTTCGCGAAAGTGGGGCTGCATCCCGACTGGGGCGGCACTTATTTTTTGCCGCGCCTGGTCACGCCGAATAAGGCATGCGAGATGTTCTTTCTCGGTGAGTCGATCGACGCGGCGGAAGCAGCGCGATTGGGAATCGTGAATCAAGTCGTAGCGCCGGAAGAGTTGGAAAGCGTGACGCTGCAACTCGCCGAGCGCTTGAGAGCGGCGCCGCCCATCGCACTCGCGGCAGCGAAGCACGCGGTGTACATGAGCGAAGGAGCGGACCTCGAGGAGATGTTGCGCTACGAAACCGAGGCTCAGTTGCGCTGTTTTGAATCTGACGACGGGAACGAAGGCGTGAGGGCTTTTCTCGAAAAACGCGATCCGAAGTTTACCGGCCACTAATCATGCTGAACGCAAAAACCGCACTAATAACCGGCGGTGGTAGAGGCATCGGCCGCGCTATCGCTTTCGCCTTCGCACGCCAGGGCGCGCGCATCGCTGTCGCTGCGCGTACGTCCGAGCAAGTGAAAGAGGTCGCGCAGGAGATCGGCGGCAACGCGATCGGCCTGGTATGCGATGTCTCCGATCCGGAAAGCGTCACTCGCATGTTCGCTGAGATGCGTGAACGACTTGGCGACGCGGACATTCTCGTCAACAACGCCGGCATCGCCGAAAGTGCAACACTCGTCACGACCACCGACGAACTCTGGCATCGCCATCTCGCGATTAATCTCTCAGGAACCTTTTACTGTACACGAGCGGCGCTTCCTGCAATGTTAAAGAGAGGCTGGGGACGAGTAATAAACGTCGCGTCAATTGCCGGAAAGACCGGCGCGCCCTACATCGCCGCTTACTCGGCGTCGAAACACGGTGTTCTGGGCCTGACGCGCTCGGTCGCTATGGAAGTCGCCACCACCGGAATCACTGTCAACGCAATCTGTCCGGGTTACGTTGACACTGACATGGTCTCGCGCGGCATCGAGCAAATTACGACGAAGACAGGGCGTACGGCTGAAGAAGCTCTGGACTCACTGAAGAAGATGAGCCCGCAAAATCGGCTAGTGACCGCCGAGGAGGTTGCGGCTGTGGCGTTGCTGCTTGCTTCTGACGAAGGACGAGGAATTAACGGTCAGGGGATCAATGTCGATGGTGGTTCGGTACTGTTCTAAAAATTTCTCGTAAGTTGACCCGCTAATTCGTAGACGAGTCTGATCGGCAATCCCATGATGTTGAAATAGTCGCCCTCAATCTCTTCGATGAAGAGCGCGGCCTTTCCTTGTATTCCGTAAGCGCCGGCCTTTCCGAACGGCTCGCCTGTCGAAATGTACCAGTCGATTTCACTTTCGGTCATCTCCGCAAAGCGCACGCGCGTCGTCTCGTAATCGACTCGCGCTTCACCTCCAACTCTTACCAGCGCGACTCCGGTCAGCACTTCGTGCCACTTGCCGTTTAGTAAGTTCAACATCCTTCTTGCGTCAGCGGCATCGACAGGTTGGCCCAGGATCTGACCTGCGATAACGACAGTAGTGTCAGCGCCGAGTACCAGACCGTCTTCCAGCTTTTGGGCCACAGCCTCCGCTTTGGATCGAGCGAGTCGCTGCACGTAAGCTGCTGCTGGTTCGTGCGCGTGAAGTGTTTCATCAATACCGGCAACGATCACTTCGTGTGGCCAGCCGGCGCGCTCGAGTATCTCCGCACGACGCGGACTGCCGGACGCAAGTACAACTTTTTCGCGTAGATAATTCATGACTTGCTGCGGCAGAGTTTGCGTGTTTCAATCGGCGAGCGCAAGGACAAATATGAATTCACTTATCAAATCATTACCGAATGTTCTGCGCGCGGCGGGTGACTCCGCGGAAGTCGCGGAAGCCGCTGCGATCGCGGCATGGAAACATGCTGCCGGCGAGGGTTTGAAAGGTCGCGCTGTGCCTGTAAAACTCGAAGATCGCACGTTGACAGTCTCAGTGGCCGACGCAATCTGGCAAAAGCAGCTGCATTCGATGCGCGGCCAACTGCTCTTCCGGGTAAATTCAGTCCTGGGCCAACCGATCGTTGGTGCAATTGAATTCGTGATCGATCCCAAGCTCTTTGCGCCACCCGTGCAACAGCCGGAGAAAGAAGAGCCACTCGACAACGAAGTGCCGCTTGAATTATGGTCTGCGGCTAACGCGATCAAGGACAAAGAATTGCGCCGGAGCTTTCTGAAGACTGCCACACTTTCACTGAAACGTAAGCGTTAATCGAAATGCCTATCAATCAATCAGACATCGAAAAGGTCGCTCATCTCGCGCATCTTGAGTTGGCGGAAGAAGAGTTGAAAACCTTTGGACCACAGATAACTGAAATTATTAACTACGTGGAACAGCTCAACGAACTCGACACCACCAACGTCGAGCCGGCGCTGGGCGGCCTTACACCTGAAGGTGAAAAGACCGAATCGTCCCGCGCCGACGAGATCGCCGGTTCACTCGGACAAAAGACCGCCCTCGCGGAAGCCCCGGATCCGGCCTCGGGCCATTTCCGCGTTCCAAAAGTTTTGTAAACTCAAATTCTCACATTCAAATTTAGTTCCTTTAAAGGGCGTCCTCACGATGAAAAATCCGCCACTTCAGTCACTTCACGATACAAGTTTGCTGAATCGGACCAAGCTAAACCAGTATGCTAGACTAACGACTGCAGAATTAATGCGGTCTCTTGCTCCGGGTGAGCCTGGCTCACTCAAAGTCCGCGACGACGGAACTGTTCTCGACGGCCATCATCGTGTTGCGATTCTTCGTGAACGTGGCATCGATGTAGACCAACTACCTCGTGAGGTTCTGTCGAAGACTGGTTCATAATTGCAATGAAACCGAACGTTTACTGGATAACTGGACCATGGCCGGGCAAGTTGGCGATTCTTGCGCGACCAAGGGGTGCAGACTGGTTGGACGACGAGGTCATAGGGTGGAAGGACGCCGGACTCGACGTTGTCGTATCGCTGTTGACCCCGAGTGAATATTCTGAACTTGGGCTAAATGATGAGGACCAGATCGTAACGCGCAATGGATTGACATTTGTGAGCTTCCCGATCGCCGACTACAGTGTGCCGACGTCCAGGAAAGTCACTCGACAATTAGTTGAACAGACTAGAGGGTTGGCTTTCCGTCGGGAACAGAGTAGGAATTCACTGTTGACAAGGTATCGGGCGCTCATCTCTCGTTGCCGCATGTGTTCTGGTAACTTCAGGTGAGTCTCCCGGAACAGCGTTTCAGCAAATCGAGAGTGCGCGCGGCTTGTCGGTTCCGGATACTCCCGAACAGAAGGAATGGGTGGCGTCCTTCGCTAACGAATCGTAATCGGTTGTAGGATTTCAGGATTAATAGGACTCATGTCGCGTCAGACTGTAGAGTTTTCGATAACTGCGGCCGAGAGGCTTAATGAAACGCTGAATGCTTTTCTCGAGATCGATCGGGAGGGCGCGTTGCAGCGCGCTACCGAGATCGAGAAGAGCGGCAATGCCGGTCCGCTTTCAGGTATTCCGATCGCCATTAAAGACAATATCTGCGTACGCGGAATGCAGGCGTCGTGCGGATCGAAGATCCTTGGCGACTATCAACCACCTTACAATGCGACTGTTATCGAACGTCTCACCCAAGCCGGAGCCGTGGTCATCGGAAAAACAAACTGCGACGAGTTTGCAATGGGTTCGTCCAACGAAAACTCCGCCTTTGGTCCAGTGCGAAATCCGTGGGACACGACGCGAGTTTCGGGCGGCTCTTCGGGAGGTTCGGCAACAGCCGTCGCCGCCGGAATTGTTCCAGTCGCTCTCGGTTCGGATACGGGTGGTTCCGTGCGCCAACCGGCTTCAATGTGTGGCGTGATCGGATTGAAACCAACTTACGGCCGCAACTCTCGTTATGGTCTGGTGGCATTCGCGTCCTCCCTGGACCAGATCGGTGTGTTTGCGCGCGAGGTTGAAGATGTCGCTCGTGTGCTCGGAGTTATTGCGGGGCGAGATTTACGTGACTCAACCACCGCCGATGTGCCTGTTCCTGACTACACCGCCTCGTTGACCGGAGATCTAAAGGGCGCGCGTCTCGGCTTCCCGCGCGCACTCTTCGGCGAAGGTCTCGATGACGAAGTGAAGAAGTCGGTTGAAAGCGTGGTCGATGTCTATCGCGATCTCGGCGTCGAGATTGTCGATATCGATCTGCCTCATGCGCCATACGCGATTGCCGTCTACTACATCATCGCCACGGCTGAAGCCTCTTCGAACCTCGCTCGATTCGACGGTGTGCGTTATGGATTTCGCGCGGAAGACACGCCGGAGTTGCGCCAGATGTACCGGCGCACACGCGAGGAGGGATTTGGCGCCGAGGTCAAACGCCGCATCATGCTGGGCACGTACGTGCTTTCAGCAGGCTACTACGATGCGTACTATCGCAAGGCACAGCAGGTCCGCACACTGATCAAAAACGATTTTCTTAAGGCGTTCGGGCGTTGTGACGCGTTCATCACGCCAACGTCGCCAACGCCCGCTTTTGCCATCGGTGAAAAGGTTGACGATCCACTCGCGATGTATTTGAACGACATCTACACAGTGACTGCAAACCTGGCGGGTGTGCCCGGCATCAGCGTGCCGGGCGGTCTGTCATCCGAACGTTTGCCGATCGGATTTCAGTTGCTTGGGCCATACTGGTCGGAACCGACGCTTCTCAAACTGGCTCACGGCTACGAGCAGGCGCGTCCATTCACCGAGCGGCCGCCCATCAGCGCGTCGTAGACACAAAAGCACAAAATCAGAAGAGTTTAAGTCAGTTGTTGTGGCGCCTTTGTGCTTTTTCGGCGCCTGTCGGATTTGTCAGGAATTAGATCGCCAGTGAAGATCTCGACGACGTTTTTGGCGGTGCCGACGACCGGCGTCACGTCCAGTCCCACATGAACGGCGCCCGGTATCAACCCCTTCCTCTTGATCTCGTATCCCGCCAGCCCGACGGCAAATAGCGACCCAATAATCGGAATGGGTTTGATGAGGCGCTTAGCAATGCGCCAGCCACCGGCCCTGATAATTCTGCGCTTGAGAGTGGTCATCCTTGAACCTCTAAACGTGATAGCATGCCTTTCGATGCGACTCAAGTTCTTTTCGGTAGTCTGTGTACTTATCACAATATCGTTACTACTTTCCTGTCGTCCAGGCGCCGGTAACAGAGGCCGTCTCCTGATCTACACACCGCACGGACAGGATCTACTTAAAGACTTCATCGGACGTTACAAGCAACAGTACCCGGATGCGGACGTGCAGTTTCTCGACATGGGCTCACGCGAGGTGCTCGAACGCGTGCGCGTCGAACGAAACCGCCCGCAGGCAGACCTTTGGTGGGGTGCTTCTCACACAACGTTTCAAACCGCGGCTGATGAAAATCTGTTGCTCGAGTTTCGCCCGGGTTGGGCCGACAAAATTCCCGCTTCATCGCGCGACGCGAGCGACCGCTGGTATGGCACTTACGAAACGCCGCAGGTGATCGCTTACAACACCGAAGGCGTCACCGAGGCAGAAGCGCCACGCGACTGGGACGATGTACTCGATCCGAAGTGGCGCGACAAAGTTCTCATTCGCAATCCAAATCCTTCAGACACGATGCGCGCGATCTTCGGTTCGATGATCTGGAGGTTTTACAAAGACACTGGTTCTCCCGACAAAGGCTACGACTGGCTGCGAAAACTTGACGCTAACGTTCGCGAATACACCGCTGACGGAACGCTCCTGATGCAAAAGCTCGCAAGACGTGAGGGACTGATCACGCTTTGGGACATGCCCGATGTACGCCTTTTCAAAGAGCAAAAGAACTTTCCGGTGGGGTACTTTGTTCCGGCCAGCGGCACGCCTGTAATCATCGACGGCATTGCTATCATTCGCGGCACACCAAATCAGGAAGAAGCGAAACGTTTCTACGAGTTTGTTACTACTCCGGAGAGTCTGGCTTACGCGGCGCATAAGTATTACCGCATTCCGGTGCGGACAGATCTCGATCGTTCTCAACTTCCGGCCTGGATGAATGAACCGTTTACGCGGCTGCCTCTCGACTGGGACCTGTTGCGTAAAAATGGCGGTGAATGGTTAAGATACTGGGACACTGAGATTCGTGGTCGTAATTAGACAGGATTTCATCCTGTAAAATGGCTTTCCTCTCGTTAAAAAATATTTCGCGTAGCTTTGGATCGACGCGAGCGGTCGCCGATGTCTCTCTCGATGTCCAGCAAGGCGAGTTCTTCGGCTTACTTGGACCATCAGGCTGCGGCAAGACAACTACACTGCGAATGATCGCGGGGCTGGAGAAACCTGATTCCGGCTCGATTGAGTTTCAAGGCTCCGACATCACGAACCTGCCACCCGAACGACGCGGCTTTGGCATGGTCTTTCAAAACTACGCTCTCTTCCCTCACCTCAACGTCTTCGATAATGTCGCTTTCGGCCTCCGCGCGCGTCACAAGACCAAAGCAGAAATGGCCGAACGCGTGGCGAGCGCACTCGAGCTGGTCCAGCTGCCGGGTTACGGGAAGCGTGCGGTTGACGAACTCTCCGGCGGACAACAGCAACGCGTCGCCATCGCACGCGCGATCGCCATCGAGCCTGCGTTGTTGTTGTTTGACGAGCCACTCTCAAATCTCGACGTTTCGCTTCGTGAAGAAACTCGCAGCGAGTTGCGCGAGCTCGTGACACGTCTCGGCTTGACCGCCGTTTACGTCACGCACGATCAGGAAGAAGCCTTTGCGCTCTGCGATCGCATCAGCGTAATGGTGGGTGGAAAACTCATGCAGACGGGTCGTCCGCGCGAGCTCTACGAAGAACCTGCCGAGATTTCAGTTGCGAGTTTTTTGGGCCGAAACAATCTCATCAAAGCGATGCGTTTGAGTTCGAGCAAAACGAATGACGGTGAGTTCAAGACATTGGAAGGCGGGCACACCCTTCGTCTGCCGGTAAAACACGATGAGCTTGCACCATTGAACAAACCGGTCTTCCTCGCGATTCGACCTGAGCACGTGCAACTCAGCACGAACGATCACGAGGCCGAGAATTCACTGCGCGGAAACATTCGCGAGATCGTTTTTGCGGGCGCAACTTCAACGGTACGCGTCGATGCGGGAGGATTGTTGCTCGAAGCACTCGTGTTGCGCGCCGACGGTCTTGCAGTGAATCAACAGTGCAACGTGATTCTTCCGCAGGACCGGCTGGCGTTGCTTAAAAACGGACACGGATGAACACGGATTCATGAGGCCGATCCGTATCTATCCGTGGAGATCCGTGGTTCTATTTCTCATTACAGCCGTAGTGCTGGTCTACGGCGTCATCTATCCAAATCTTTCCGTACTCATCAGTTCGTTTCAGCGCACAGGCACCTGGACACTCGCGAACTATCGAGAAGTACTGTCGCAACGGATCGTAATCGAAGCGATTATCAGCAGTCTTGCTCTTTCAGTCGGCACGGTTTTGCTGTGTGCGCTTCTTGGTGTGCCTCTCGCGTTTCTTTTTGAACGTTTCACTTTTCCTGGACGGCGAGTGTTTGCGGCCCTGGCGGCATTGCCACTCGTTTTACCGCCACTCGTCGGCACAGTGGCTTTCATATTTCTGTTCGGCGAGTCGGGAATTCTTGCTCACGCTATCCAAAATTTTTTCGGACTTGAAAACCCGCCGTGGCGCCTGCGCGGCTGGCCTGCCCTGCTGCTTTTTCACACTTACACGATGTACCCGTTTTTCTATGTTCTCACCGGCGCGGGCCTGCGAAGAATCGATGCGAGTCTCGCCGAGGCGGCACGCAGTTTAGGAGCTTCGAAAACTAACGTAGTCAAGCGCGTGGTGCTGCCACAACTGACTCCATCACTACTCGCCGCCGCACTGCTGACATTCATGACCTCGATGGCTTCGTTCAGTGCGCCACTGTTCTTCGGTGGAGATGTACGTGTGTTGACGCTCGAGATCTTCACTGCGCGTCAGCGTGGCGATGTGGTGCTGGCGGTGACTGAGACTGTCATACTCGCGATCATCTCGCTCGGCGCGCTGATTGTTTTCCAACGTTACGAAGGGACGCGAAAGTTCGCGGCGGCAGCGATGAAAGGCGCACCACGCAGGCGGGCGATCATCGCGAGTGGAAAAGTCCGCGTGCTCGCCACGATTGTCGCGGTGATCTTTGCAGTCGTTTTAGTTTTGCCCGTTGCGACTTTGTTCCTCGTGAGTTTTGCGCGGGAAGGATCGTGGACCACACAGACACTGCCGGTAGCCTACACACTTGCAAACTATGAACGCTTGTTTGCGGATCCGTTCGCCTCCGAAGTGTTCTTCAACAGCGTCACAATGTCGGCGATTGCGGCGGTGGCGGCGTTGCTGTGGAGTTTTTGTGTCGTTACATTTCTGAGACGACGCAGATTTGTTGGACGTAGATTGCTGTCGTTGCTGGTATTGATTCCGTGGGCGCTGCCGGGAACAGTCGTAGCGGTTTCGGTGGCCGAGGCTTACGGAAGCCCTGGCTCGTTACTGGGTTCGTTTGTGTTGGTAGGAACATTTTGGATCTTGCCGGTGGTTTATTTTCTGCGATTCATGCCGTTGGTGGTGCGTGCGCTACAGGCCAGCATGGAGCAATTAGATCCTACTCTGGAGGAGGCGGCGGGATCGCTGGGCGCACGTGCATGGCAACGATTTACACGAGTGACGCTGCCGCTGGTTTGGCCGGGCGCAGTCGCAGGCACCCTGCTGGCATTTGTGATCGCGTTAGGCGAATATGTGGCATCGGTGTTGGTATTCGTTCCGGCGAACCGGCCCATTTCGATCGCGATCGCATCTGAGTTGCGGGATTTCAATCTCGGGGCGGCGGCGGCGTATGGTGTGGTGTTGATTGTGATCATCTCGATCAGCATGGTCGTTGCGGGTAAGCTGGAGCGATTGCGGAGTTAAAACAAAAGTTTTCCTCGCAAAGGCGCAAAGGAAAACGCAAAGCCTGGATTTAACTTTGCGCCTTTGCGCCTTTGCGAGGGAAAAATAGGACGGAGTTAATGTTGTTAGGGTATTTTCAACTGAACCATTTACGAGCTTACATTGCTCTGCTGCTGTGTCTTCTTCTTTTGTACCAGCAGCCACTGGCCCAATCCGAGAGCGCGACCGATAAACTCGACAAAGCAGCGCTTCATCAGGCACTACTCGATCTCACAAATCCATGGACCGTGATGTGTGTCGCCGCCCATCCTGACGACGAAGACGGCAGCACGTTGACTGTGCTTCGTCGCAAGTACGGAATTCACACCGTATCGCTGTTCTCAACTTTCGGTGAGGGCGGGCAGAACGCGGTCGGGCCTGAACTTTACGAAGAACTCGGCGTGATACGCGCGCGTGAAACAATGGCCGCCTCTGAAGTTCAAGGCTCCAAACCACACTTCCTCGGTTTCCGTGATTTTGGTTTTTCAAAGTCTGCTGAAGAAACGTTTCGCGCGTGGGGTGAAAAAGAGATCCTGCGCCGCATGGTGTTACAGATTCGCTTGCTTCGTCCGGATGTCATCATCACAAATCACGACGCGACAAGCGGTCACGGTCATCACCAGGCGACCGGCCGAACTGTTTTGCAAGCATTCGATGCCGCTGCCGATCCCAAACAATTTCCCGAACAACTTGCGCAAGCGGGCACGTGGCAAGTGCAAAGACTCTTCGTGCGTTCACGCGGTCAAGCGGCAACGCCATCCGGCGCCGAAGCGCCACCGCAGCTTATAACGATCGATCCGAACGAAACCGATCCGGTGCGCGGCGTTACTTACGCGCAACAAGCACTCTCAGGTCTGCATAAGCACGCGACGCAGGGCCCATGGCCCAAGACAGTTCCTCCCAGCGGCGCTCGCCAGATTCGCTACAACCTTGTACGACAGGTGCAAGGCGCCTGGCCTTTGCCTGCGAACGCGAAAACACCCGTTGACGGACTGACTTTGCGCGAGGCCGTCGCTGCAAAACTCGTCGCGCCCACGATTGAAGGCAAACCATTGACGGAGTTCGTCGACCGCCGTCTCGAAGTGCTCGTCGCGTTGCTCAACGCGCGCCGGCGCGGAGCGTTCACTGCGCCCAAAGAAGTTGTTGCTACTGATCCGCATCGATTCAAACTGATGTCCTCGCGTTTGGATGATGCTTTGGCGGCGGCTACCGGAACATCAGTAGCCTTGAGCGACGGTGCACTGGTTCCGGGCGAAGAAGCTCCACTTGCAGCCGTGGTTACAAACACAGGCGTTGGCGAGATTCAAATAAAGCAGCTGCGGTTTCGCGGTCTCGGCGGCGAGAAACGTCTTGACGTTGCCGAAAAGATGTTGCCCGGCACTGAGACTTCGGCCGAAGTAAAAGTCACTATACCGAAGACGCTGAGCTTAACCGTTCCTTCGTCAGAACACCTTTACGATGGCCGCTTGTTTGGTGAACCGCTGAGAGTCGAAGCTGAACTAGCTCTCGAAGGCGTATCATTCATTGTTGATAACGAAACGCGCAGAGAGGTCGCGCCCGCTGTTGAAATAGTTGACGTCGAACCGTCACCATACGTCAGCACACCGGCAACTTCTCAGAAGCCACTTGAATTCACGATCACGCTAAAGAACCACCTGCGGAAGGACTTCCGTGGACTGTTGAGAGTACGGGGCCAGAGTTTGGAGACCGGGCGAGAGATAAATCTTCGGCCAAACGAAACGGCGAGTTCAAACCTCGTGGTACGCACTGCGTTGCCACTAACCGGACAGACTCAGGGCTCGAATGTTGCCGTCACTGTCGATCTGCCGATTCCAAAAGAACCAATTGCGAAGAGAAGCATTCCGCTCGTTTATGCGGAAGCGTTGGTTGTCAGCGGACGCAAAGTCGGTTACCTGCCAAGTTACGATGAGACGTTGCAACGCGCGCTTGTGGCGTTAGGCGTGGACGCGAAGCAGTTAACCGTAGATGAGATTGCGAAATCCGATCTTTCAGTCTTTAACACCATCATCATCGACAATCGCGGCTACGAAGCGCATCAGGATTTGATCCCCGTCAATAACCGATTGCTGAAGTTCGTCGAAGATGGTGGCACCCTGCTCGTGTTCTATCATCGCGTTAACGAGTGGAATCCTGACGAAAGGCGATCGCGGCCACAGCTCGCGCCTTATCCGATCATCGTTGGCGATGAGCGCGTTACCGAGGAAGATGCGCCGGTGATATTTCTCCAACCGCGGCATCCGCTGCTGAATTTTCCCAACAGGATAACGCAGAAGGATTTTGCGAACTGGGTCCAGGAACGCGGACTCTATTTTCCGAGGGAATGGGACCAACGCTATGAGGAAATCCTGGCAACCAGCGACAAGGGCGAGCCTCCGTTACGAGGTGGACTGCTGGTGGCGCCTCACGGCCGGGGTAACTACATCTACACAAGTTTCGTTTGGTATCGACAACTTCGGGCGGGACTGCCGGGGGGCTACAGGTTCTTCGCGAATCTGATTAGTTACGGGCGCCGCAAGGAGGACTAGCCACAAAAAAGCACAAAAGTTAAAGCTGAAGCTTTTGAGCTTTTTGTGCTTTTTTGTGGCGGATCTTTTAAGCGGGGGAGTCGAGCATTCCTTCTGAATCCAGGGATTCTTCGGCTTCCAGTTTTACCCGCGCGCGTTCGAGAAATGTTTTGATCATCTCGCGGACGCGTTTCTGCATCTCGGCACTAATCGCACTCTCACCAACCACAATCGCAAAGCGATGCAGATCCTTCGCGTGCTGCCGGCGCAGCTCAACGTGCTGGACGATCTTAATCAGAACCTTGTGGCCGCGCTCTTCAAACGCCGCCGCGTACCGAAGATAGTTCTTCATTTCCGAGCGCGCTGGTGACCACTCGAGGCGATCGGGCGAATCTTCCGTCTTCTCCACGGTGAACGATGCCTGAACAGCACCGATGATCGGCACTTCGGCGCGCACCATCCAACGCATGATGCCTCCGGCTTCTTTGCGTATACCTTCAATGCCGGGCATCAGATCCGCAAAATTACGGAGCTCGCCGAAAAACTCACGGGCCCGTTCGATGGTGGTCCGTAATTCCATTTGATCCGCGTAGGAGGCCTTAATTCGAAACATTTATTCTCCGTTAACCGTTTCTCCAGGACATTGATGCGAGGTCGAGACCACTTGGTTTCCCACGTCACCATTGCTAAGTTACACGAGGACTGTTTGCTAGTAAATATCTATTTAAAATGAGTGGTAAGCAGATTTGCCCGCGTTGCGAAAAACCCGGGCTCAAGAGTTGGAGTGAACTGAATGACGAGGAGCGCGAAGTCGTTAAACGGCTGCCGCTGTCGGCTCAATACTCGCTCGCCGAACGCCAGGCGAATCACCGCTGGTGCACTCGCTGTTGGTGGGAAGATACAAGCTCAAGCCCTGTTAACGCGTGAGCATAAGTTGTAGGGGCGGCCCTCCGCCCCTACGAAGACCCAAGTATCCGGTTATAAGCCTGGCGGATTGCCTGCATTTGATCCGTGAGCGTTTGTTGCAACTCAGCGACCGATCTAAACCCCATGCGGCGCGCCACGTCCCGCGCAGTGACGTGGTTCGGATCCGGCAGGCGCGTCGAACGTCCCACGATCAGTCGCAAGTTGTGATCGATCGAACGTAACAGGCTATAGCCACCGGTTAAGATCGAACAGTCCTCTTCGCTTAGCGAACCTTCCTCGCGCAGTCGTTCTAAAGTAAATGCAGTCGATCGATCTTCACCCTCGTCAGGCACTTCATCACGCAACTGCAAATAGCGCACGGCAAAATACACATCAAGCATTCCACCGGGTCCGTACTTGATATCAAGATTCCTGCCGCGGCCGCCCTTCTCCTTTTCGAGTCGATCCCTGACATGCCGCGTCACTGTCTTCAACTCTTTCGGATCGAGCTTCAAAGCATTCGCATGTATGCGATGACGAGCGTGGGTCTCGATCATCCGTCCCAGTTCCTGATCGCCTCCGACACTGCGCAGCTTGACGTAAGCAAGCCATTCCCACGGCGCGCTTTCGTCTCTCAAATAATCGAGAAAACCTTCCGAGCTGGATACGAGTGGTCCATTCTTTCCGTGCGGCCGCAAACGCAAATCGACGCGGTAGAGATACCCCTCCCTCGTAATGCTCGAAAGCGCGCCGATCATAAACTCCACGAGACGCGAGTATGTCTCGTCCTGCGTCAACGTTTTTATGGGAGACGGAACGAGCGAATCGTAAGTGATCAGAATGTCCAGATCGGATCCGTAATCCATCCCGCCCGTGCTAAGACGTCCCAAACCGTAAAATGCCACTCGTGGTCCACCCCTGAACGAACCATAACGCCGCGCCATTTCACGACGCGCGATCAGGTAAGCGACATTCATACTCGCAATCGCCAAGTCCGTTTGTAAATGGTTGGCCTCGGAAATTGAGAGTTCGTGTGAAACGTCCTGTGAGCCGATCTCCGCAATCAACTCCGCCCATTTCAACCGCAGCGCTGCGAGTTCCGCGGGGAAGCTGTGCTCGGCGTCGATCGCCGTGCGAAGAATCGCGCGATGATCTCGCCGCAGAGCCGTGGGTGCGGATGTGCCGAGTGCCGTAATCAGCGCGGGATTCGCGGCAATCATTTCCGCGAACGACTCAGAGGAGCCACAGAGTTGCAGCAGCGCCTCCAGATTGGCATCTGTGATCTGTAAATGGCGATCAGTTTTTTCGAGCGACGCTGCGATACGGGCCGTCTGGACCAACGCACGATGAGGATTAAGCGATTTGTTTGCGAGCGAGTGAATCCGATTTGCCAAGGCTTTCGATCCGCCGCGTTCGATTCGGTCCATGTGTGGCGCGAACACGCGGGCTGCGACCATTGCGAGTGCTGTGTCTTTGTCAACTCTATCGAGAGGGGTAGCAGTTTCATCGACAACTACCTCCGCGCTCGCTTCGATCTCGGAAAACAAACGATCGTAAGTGTTGCGCACATTTGTCGTGTGCGTTTTCAAAGCGGAGGCGAAGTTTGTCGCTGCTGGAAATCCCATCCGGCGCGCAATGAGTGTGTGCGCGTCGGCGCCATCCGGAACAGTATGTGTTTGCAGACCGTGCTCCATCTGGAGCCTGTGTTCGAGACCACGGAGAAAGTAGTAGGCGTCCGACAACGCGCTGCGTTCCGGTTGTGTGATAAAGCCGCGATCGGCAAGCCGGCCGAGACTCACCAGAGTGTGCGGCACACGCAGCCAATCGTCGCGACCACCATGGGCCAACTGAAGTGCCTGCGCGATAAACTCGATCTCGCGAATTCCGCCGCGACCAAGCTTCACGTTGAATCCGCTCTTTCTTTCAACTTGACGATCGATCTTCTGCTTGGCTAAACGAACACTCGCAAGGGCTCCGCTTACAGACACGTTCGGGCGAAAAACAGCAGGGGTGACCGCTTCTTTAAATCGAGAGAACAGTTCCGCCGAACCCGCCGCGGCGCGGGAACGGATCAACGTCTGTCGCTCCCAATCCTGCGCTGAATGCATGTAATAGCGCGTGGCTTCCTGCAACGAACAGGCAAGTGCGCCGTCGCGGCCGTGTGGACGAAGTCGCAAGTCAACGCGATACGGCGCACCCTCACCTCCCGATTGGCCAACCAACCGTGCGAGCGTCTCAGAGAGTTTGACGAAGTACTCGCGATTAGTGACCTCGCCTCGGTCGCCTGTGGCGGCTGTCGTGCCCTCGTCTGAGTAGAGAAAGATCAGATCGACGTCGGAAGCGTAGTTGAGTTCCATCGATCCGAGTTTTCCGAGTGCGATAACGCAGAACTCGGCGGTCGCGCTACGGCCTCGTTCGTCAACGTGACGCGGCCGACCGTAGCGGTTGTCAAGATCCTGGCACGCCAGACTAAGCGCGTAATCCAGAATCGCGTCCGCAAGGTTCGACAACTCTTCCATCGTTTCGACGAGAGTTTGTGCGCGACGAATGTCATGCAGGTAAGTGCGCAGCAACTCGCGCCGTCGAAAACGCGCAAACAACAACTGCGGATTCAGGGAAGAATGTGTAAGTGCGAAACGTGCGAGTGACTCTTTGAATTCGTCGCGCGTTCTGACACGAGGATCGGCGCGTTCGCGCGAGAGCCAGGAGAGATATTCGGGGTTCTGTTCAATGGTTGTTGCTAGCAACGGACTCCACGCAGCAAGAGCGAGGACGTCCGACAGCAACGCGGGTTGTTTCAGTAGATTTTGATGTGCACGCGGATGCTCTTTCTCCAACCGCTCGAGTAAGAGACGAGCGCCATTCTGATCCGGTAGATCGCGAAGAAGAAATTCGAGATTGGTTTCACTTTTAGGCATTGTGGCCACGGATGAACACCGATTTTAACTGATCAGTGTTCATCCGCGTTCATCTGTGGCCTAAATGTCGTAATAGAGCGAAAACTCGAGCGGATGTGGCCGCATGCGCATCGGCGTGATCTCTCGATCGCGCTTGTAGGTAATCCAACGCTCGATCAATTGCGGGCTGAACACGTCGCCCTTCAAAAGAAAATCGTGATCCGCCTCGAGCGCTTTCAGTGAATCGTCCAACGTACCCGGCAGCGTCGGCACATCCTTCAATTCCTCCGGCGACAGATCGTAGATGTCCTTCTCGAGCGGTTCACCCGGATCGATCCGGTTCTGAACTCCGTCGAGTCCCGCGAGCAACATCGCCGAAAACGCGAGATACGCGTTGCACGACGGATCGGGCGGACGAAACTCGAGCCGTTTCAATTTCGGATTCGTCGAGAACATCGGAATGCGGATCGCGGCCGAACGGTTGCGAGCCGAATAGGCGAGATTCACCGGAGCCTCAAAGCCCGGCACCAGACGTTTGTAACTGTTCGTGGTCGGCGCAGCGAAAGCAACAATCGCGGCAGCGTGTTTCAACAAGCCACCGATGTAATAGCGCGCAGTGTCAGAAAGTCCTGCGTACCCGTCGCCGGCAAAGAGCGGTTTTTCACCTTTCCACAACGACTGGTGACAGTGCATTCCCGAACCGTTATCGCCATACAGTGGCTTCGGCATGAACGTCGCTGACTTCCCAAACTGGTGTGCAGTATTGCGGACTACGTATTTAAATATTTGAAGATTATCGGCCGTTCCCAACATCGTCGCGTAGCGAAAATCGATTTCACACTGACCCGCAGTCGCAACTTCGTGATGATGACATTCGACAGTTACGCCGCACTTGGCCAGAGTCAGCGAGATTTCCGAGCGCAAGTCCGTTAACGAATCAGTCGGAGCACAAGGAACGTAACCTTCCTTGGGACGGATTCGATAACCGAGGTTCGTTCCCGCAAACTCGTTTGCGTCGCGACCGCTGTTCCAATGTGCTTCATCCGAATCGAGAGAGAAACCCGCGGACTGCGGTTCGTTATGAAACTTAACTGAGTCAAACACAAAGAACTCGGCTTCGGGACCGAAGTAAGCCGTGTCCGCGAGTCCGGTGAATTTGAGATAGCTTTCGGCGCGCTGCGCAACTGAGCGCGGATCGAACGCGTAACCTTCTTTTGTTATCGGATCGACGGCGCTGCCGATCAAACAGAGTGTCGGCTGTTCGGCAAACGGGTCCATCCAGAAACGCGTGGCATCGGGGACGAGCAGCATGTCTGACTCATGGATTGCTGCCCAGCCACGAATGGAAGACGCGTCGAAACCGAAGCCGTCTTCGAATTGATCTTCCCCAAGTTCGGCGATTGGAAAGGTAAGGTGTTGCCAGGAGCCGGGCAAATCCGTGAAACGAACGGAGACGAATTTGGCGCCCTGGTCGGAAGCGTATTTCAAGACAGTCTTAGGGTTCATTTGATCTCCTAAACATTAAGGGAGTGTTGGGGGTACTCTTCGCCCCGGCGTGATGTTTGGTGCGAAGTATGATCGGGTGCTTAACGACTCCAGGAAAACAGTCGTACCGCATTGAAGGACGTAGCCGCGTAAAAACTGTCATTATAGGCACCAGTGAAATCATGTCAAGGGTAAACTGACCAATACGTCTACAGAATACGCAGATTTCTGTGTAAATCTGCGTATAAACCGCACATAAAAAGTTATAGACCGAAATGGACATTTTCTGTTACATTGCGCAGCTAAAGCGTTCCACCCAACACAAACTCCGCAACTCGACCGGAAAAATGTACATCTGTGTTTCAGCGACGGCAATCATATCGATCAAGGCTTATTTCAAAAGGCAGGAGACCCGCTAATTGACCACGGCAATCGAGCAAACGCTCGAAACTTATGGAATCGAAAACTGGGCCGCTGGCTACTTCGATGTTAACCGGAAGGGAAATCTTATCGTCCGCCCCGTCGAGGGAGATCCCCGCTCAGCGGACTTGAAAGAAATCATTGACGACCTTGCCAAACGCGGCATTACCACGCCCGTTCTCCTGCGCTTTCCGCAATTGGTCGCAGCTCAAGTAAGAAAACTTCAGCGCGCTTTTAGCCGCTCGATCCGCGAGTTTGAGTACCAGGGAACGCACATGTGTGTTTACCCGATGAAGGTAAACCAGCAGCGCGCCGTAGTTGAAGAATATCTGCGTGAAGGTTCTCGCTACGACTTCGGACTCGAAGCCGGTTCGAAACCCGAGCTCTACGCCGCACTCGCTCTCGAACAGCCGAGTGATAGCTTGCTCGTCCTCAATGGTTTCAAGGACGAAGAATTCATTGAGCTGGCATTCGCGGGCGCGAGGGTCGGGAAGAAAGTCGTAATCGTGATCGAGAAGCTCAACGAGCTCGATCACGTGCTCAACGTCGCTGAGCGCACTGACGGGCCGCTGCCGATGCTGGGCATGCGCGTGAAGCTTTACTCGAAAGGCTCAGGTCGCTGGGAAAAGTCGGGCGGCGAGGCCGCGAAATTCGGATTGACGACAACCGAACTGCTGGAAGTGATCCGGCGTCTCGAGGAAGCCGATCGGACGGACATGCTCAAGCTGCTCCACTTCCACATCGGCTCCCAGCTCACCGACATCAAGCGCATCAAGAATGCGATGAAGGAAGCGGCACGCGTTTACGCGAAGGTCTACCAGATGAAACTTCCGATCGAGCTGCTGGATGTCGGCGGCGGAATGGCAGTTGACTACGATGGCTCGAAGACCGCTTTCGATTCTTCGGCAAACTACACGGCCCAGGAGTTTGCCAATGACGTCATCTACACGATCAAGCAGGTGTGCGACGACGAGAACGTACCTCATCCGACGATCATTCAGGAGTCAGGCCGTTTCCTGGCCGCTTATCACGCGATCCTGGTAACCAACGTCCTTGATGAGATCGAAACCGTTGTTGAAGACATCACTCCGATCGAAATAGGCGAAGACGATCCGCAAGTTGTTATCGAACTCGGCGACTTGCGTGAATCGATCACGGTTAAAAACTATCGCGAGTACTATCACGATGCACTCGAACATCGCGAAGAGCTGTTCACGTTATTCAATCTGGGATTGATCACGCTCGAAGATCGAGCCAAGGGTGAAGTGCTCTTCTGGGACGTTTGTGAACGCGCAGACAAGTACGCGCAACAGGCGAAGTACGTGTCAGAGGAGTTTGGCGATCTGCGGCGGTTGCTTTGCGCCAAGTACCTGACCAATTTCTCAGTGTTTCGCTCTGTGCCGGATCACTGGGCGCTCGATCAACTGTTTCCCATCGTGCCGATTCATCATCTCAACAAGACGCCAACTGAATATACCACGTTGTGCGACATCACCTGCGACTCCGACGGCATCGTTGACAAGTTCGTGGACCTGCACGACGTCAAACAAGTGCTGGAGCTTCACACTCTGAATCCGGACGAGCCTTACTACCTGGCGTTCCTGCTCGTCGGCGCGTACCAGGAGGCGATGGGAAACAATCACAATCTCTTCGGTACACCGCACGAGGCCCAGATACACATCGACGAGGAAGGTTTTCTCATCAAGAAGGTCATCAAAGGCACTACTGTAGGTGCTGCTGTCGAGCGTGCTCGTTACGAGCGCAGCCTGCTGCACGACGGCTTTCGCCGGCTGATCAATCGTCGTGTTAAAGACGGCGAGTTGAGCGAGGCTGACGGAGCCGAGTTGGCCCAGTTCTACGAATCTCGTTATGACGCCTACACCTATCTCGCAGTGAATGGAGTGAAAGCTCGTTCGCGGCGCAAGACTGATTATTAATTATGTAATACAACAAGCTATCTCGAAACGTTCAATCCGAGAGGTTGACAAACCTGCATGGTCACTCAACGAAAACCAAAAGCATCGAAGTACCTGACCACTCCCACGCGTCCCGTTCAGGTGGATCGCGATCGTTCGGTGGCCGGACTGCTCGAGAAGATGGAAGGAACAGGCTTCGGAGGACGCCAACTTGCCGAGGCCCATCGCATCTGGCTCGACATGCTTGGCGATAACACAACCATCATGGTGGCAGCCTCAGGAGCGCTCATTCCAGCCGGAATGCGGCGTTTACTCGCTTACGTAATTAAGAATCGTTTTGTTGACGTGCTGGTGCTTTCCGGCTCGTTGCTGTTTCACGATCTACACGAAACACTCGGGCGTTATCACTTTCAGGCCCACCCAACTATGACCGACGCGGAATTGGAATCGGCACAGATCAGCCGCATGTGGGACTTGCTCGCGAGTGACGAAGAATATCGAGAAGCGAAGGAATGGATCGGCGGTTTCACGAACCAACTGGATCAAACACGGCCGTACGCGCCACGTGAGTTCCTGCACCTGCTCGGCCGTGAGCTTGCCGAGATTGCGTCGGAAGACGGTGTATTGACTTCGGCTTACAAGGCGCGGGTGCCGATCTTCTGTCCCGCTATTGCTGACAGTGGTCTCGCAGTCGGCATCGCCGGCGCACGCTTTGAGAAGAAGAACAATTTCATGTTCGACGTCATTCAGGACGTGCTCGACATGATGAACGTGATGGTGAATGCGCGCGTCTCAGGAATACTCAATCTCGGTGGCGGCACACCGAAGAGTTTTATTCAACAGGCGACTCTTTCGTCGTTCCTGCAAAAGGAGCATCATCACGGACACAAGTACGCGATCCAGATTTCGACAGATGCTCCACATCCGGGAGGTAGATCGAACGCAGTGTCGTTTGATGAAGGTTTGATCTACGGAAAACTGGCGCGCGGCGCGCATACCGCGTACGTTCCGTGTGATGCCACGATCGCGCTGCCGATATTGATCACCTCGCTCTCACAAACCGCGGCGAAGTACATGAAGGGACGCAAAAAGCCAAACTTCCAATTCGGTCGCGACCTGATCGTGGACGCTCCTTAGCCACAAAAAGGCACAAGAAGCACAAAAAAGATCTAGACAACTGATTTTGTGCCTATTGTGCTTTTTTGTGGCAATCCTCTTACACGATTGCGCTGGGCGTACATCGCCTTGTCAGCTTGTTCGATCGCCTGGCCCAGGTCGCTCAGTGACGTAAATCCCGCTACCCCAAAAGAAACGGAGACGGTGAGCTGCATTCCAATCCATTGCTCGCAGTTCTCTTCGAGAATCTTGTTGAGCTTTTCCATGCGGCGGCTGGCTTCCGGCTGCGGCAGCTTGAACATCAGTACGAGAAACTCGTCACCACCCCAACGAAACAGCATATCGTCCGCGCGCACCAACGAACGCGTTGCGCGGGCAACCGCACGTATTGCCTTATCTCCTGCCGTATGGCCCATCGTGTCGTTGATCGGTTTCAGATTGTCGATGTCGAGCACGGCCACACTGCCGGACGTCACGGCGTCCTGGCCAACTTCCGGCCTGCGCAGCAGCGAATGAAACGCGTGGCGATTCAATGCTTCCGTGAGCGGATCCATCTGGACCAGCAACTCGAGTTGATCGCGTGCCTTGAGCAATTTTGTATTCGCCATTTCAACTTCGCGGCGCACGCTCTCCATCAACACCATCACCGTCCCAAAGCCGAGAAGTATTTCAAACAGCAGATCGAAAACTGACGTGTACTGCAAATAACTCAACGGGACTGTTATTCCCCAGAGCCCTTTACGCGCTCCAAATACCGGCACGTAGTGAAGAAAGCCGATTGTGAGAAGCAGCAATGCCGCTGACATCACCCGAATGCCCGGACTGGATTCCTCGCGCCGACGACCTGTGCGCAACGTGAAAAAAGCGATCACGAACAAGACGGCCAAAATTGCCGCATGGACCATGAAGAGATCGTTGAAGTCGCTGGATGCGTGCGGCAGGACGAGCGCGACCGCGAGCGCAGGGATCAGAAAGTAAATATGCTTCCGGTTTAGCAATGCGCCCGTCATCTGGTTGCGGCAACCGGCTATGAAGAGTAGTCCGAAGAGGTACTCCCCGAAGAAGTAACAGGAGTAAAAGATCGACGATGCGGAAGCAATCTGAAAATTAATAAACAGAATCAGGAGCGAGAACGAGAGACTCGCCCATGAAGCAGTCCAATATTTCAGAGCATTGCTCTTGATCGAGGACCGCATGAAGATTGAGAGCAGCGTGATCAGTAGAACGCCGACACATTGAATGGCCAGACCAACATTCGAATCCATAGACTGGGACCTCGCCGTGGGATGAACGAGTTGAAAATGAATGCTTGCCTTAGAAACGCGGGGTGATGAAGGAACTTGGAAGTTACGACCCGGGACCTAAACCAAACAGGAAACTTCTGGGCGATAGGCCGAAAACTTGAGACGGGAGACCCACCGCGTTTGATTCTAGCCGACGCGAGGTCGCGCCGCCAAGGCTTTTCTTAAGTTGCTGATTTATAGTGAGTTACAAGGCGACCGTGGACTTTTGCCTCAGGATCAAGTCAGCCACTGAAGCACGTCTTCTTCACTCGAGCTGCGTGTGCCGCCGACGACGTGAATGAAATACTCCTCGAGCGACACCGGCCCTTCACCGTCTCCCTCAACGCGTATTCCTTTGCGCAGTTCGTTCAACGATCCGGAAGCGAGTAACTTCCCTTGCGCAATGATCGCTATATCGCTGCACAGACGTTCGACAATCTCCAGCACGTGTGAGGTCAGAAAAACCGTCAGACCTCTGGCCGTAAGTCGTGACAACAAGTCCTTCAACGTGCGCGAAGCAATCGCGTCAACGCCTTCAAACGGCTCGTCCAAAAAGAGTATCTCCGGCCGGTGAATCAGCGCGCAGGCAAGCGAGAGCTTTTTCTTCATGCCGTGTGAATACTCGATGATCAGTTTTCTCGGCTCATCCTGTAGCTCCATGAGCTCGAGCAGCTCTTTGGAGCGTTGCGCGATCTCTTCACTGCGCAGCCCGTACATTCGTCCAGTAAACGACAG
This sequence comes from uncultured Acidobacteriota bacterium, assembly GCA_963826255.1. Classification (GTDB taxonomy): domain Bacteria; phylum Acidobacteriota; class Blastocatellia; order Pyrinomonadales; family Pyrinomonadaceae; genus PSRF01. The sequence continues at coordinate 1,329,454 of CAWGWK010000001.1, read as the reverse complement.
CATCTCCGCTCCGGTCAGCCGTTCAAAGAGGTTCAGGTCTTCGGGCACGACTCCGATCCGTCTCTTTACTTCCATCGGTTGTTCGGAGATGTCGAGATCGAGGACACGCAACGTGCCGCTGGTTGGCGCCAGGAGACCCGTGAGCATTTTGATTGTCGTTGACTTACCCGCACCGTTCGGACCGAGAAAACCGAAGAAGCTGCCACGGTTCACGCGCAGATTGATGTTATCGACAGCGACAAAGCCACCGAACTGCTTGACGAGTGAAAACGTCTCGACTGCGGGCGATGCGGACATCAACCACAGATTAACGCGGATTTAGACAGATAGCTATCCGTAAAAAATCCGTGTTATCCGTGGTTAATGACGTAATAGTGCCTTGGCGTCGTCTGCGCGGACGAACGTCGGAAGTTGTCTGTGTGTACTCATGAGAAACGCGTTCGAACTGGATTGCAAAGCATTACCGTGAGTGGCAGCCAAACGCACGAAGCGGCCGAAGGGCGACCAGCCGTAGTAGTAACCATCTTTCAGTGAAACGAGGATGTCAGCCGTGTGTTTCACTCGCGGACTAAAAAGCGATTTGTAAAGGTTCGGGACGACGTCGGGATAACGATGTCCGGCAGTTTGCTTGAACCAGTCCTGCTCCGATGCAAAATCGTTATAAAGATCGCGCAGCTCGAGTGGATCTCCCTCGGTAGCCACATATCGATACGAGAAGCCGTCGGGATCCGAGCGCCGCTCGATGCGTGCCTGTCCCTGCTGGCTTTCGACAATAACGTCACTGCCGCTTTTATAGATCGCAAAATCTACCCCCGTTGTTTCTGCGCTCGCACGCGCGACTTCTGGAATAGTCTCCGTGTCTCGACAATAAAGAGCGGCATAACTGCAAAGTCCGAACGCAGGAATTACCACCTTAAAACCACGGCGTTCGAGATCTAAGGACAGTGGAGCCCGGCGATTCTCCTCGAGATTCATACCGTGATCCGAGAACATCACGATCTCGGTCTCATCACCACAATAGCTCTGAATCTCTCGCAGAATCTTATCGAGTGACTCGAGCGCAACCGCGAGGCGGTCGGGTCCCTGGGCGTGGAGCAGACCATCAGTGGCTTTAAGGAATGCAAAGTAATCGCGCGTTTGCGGCGCGGCGCGAAATCGTTCGCGGAATCGTTGCATGTCGGTGCGCCAAATCCGATCGGGCGCGACGTAAATCAAAAACTCGAAAGGCAGCGGTTCCTGATAGTCGAGATCGTCCATGTACGACGATGGGATTTTGTCGGGTGTGCGGCGACCGAGGTACTTCCTGATTCCGCCCCGCAGTTCTCCTGCTTTGCGATCGAAGTACAGACTCTCGTAGCCCGCCGGCGGTGAAGCGCCGAGCATTGCCGAGAGCGCTACGTTAGTCATCGTCGGAAATGGTGAAAGCAGTCGCGTCGCTGGTCCAAAGCTGGCAAACAGTCCGCGACCTTTTTCCTGCTCGATGAGTTTATGAGGAACACCGTCCAGACACAGCAGAAGCCGTCGCGGACGTGTTTTCCCAGCACCATTACCATTACCCTGCATGTTTCTCCTGCCCTCTCTTTACTGCTCGGCGTCCCGCTTCGCTGTCTGCTCTGTCTTATAAGCCTCGCGCAACCCGCGCTTCGCTTCTTCGTGTGCGTCGTAAACATTCGGACGCGCCAGCACTTGCTTGTATTGTGCCAACGCTTCGTCACGCTTGCCCGCGGCGTCATAAGAACGCGCGGCATACAAATGCGCCATCGTGATCAATCCCGGCTCTCCGCGATCGACCTTTGTCGCCGCCAAAAACTCCTTCGCCGCACGATCGTGGTGACCAGCCGTCAACAACACTTCGCCGTACTTGAAATGAATCAGATCCAACGCACGCGCTGCCGTGTCGCGCACGTTTCGATCGCGCAGCACCTCCTCAAACGTTGCAAACGCTTCTTTTTCTGCCTGAACAGCACCAGCCACGTCTTTCTCTTTTCTTTTAACTCCGGCAAGAGAAACGAGGGCGTCCGCGGTCTCCAGTTTCAGTAGATAGTTGCGCGGGTATTTTGCACTGAGCTCTCGAGCAAGCTTGAGCACATCAGCAAAACGCTTTTCGCGACGGTAAAGCAGTATCAGGACGGACTTGGCATCGTCCTGTGCCCAACGCCCTTCCCTCGCAACCTGTTCGAGCATCGCCAGTCCACGCTTTTTGGAACCGCGATAACCGGTGGCGCCGGCGAGGATCTTCACCGGCAGGGGTAACGAACCAACGACGTATTCGTAAAGACCGATCGTTATCTGTGCATCGATATATTTGGGATCCAGCTTCAGCACTTCACGATGATGATTGACGGCGTCGTTTCCGTCGCGCAGGGCTGCGAAGTGGCGTCGTTCGACAGCTTCTTCGAAAGATGCTTTGAGTCCTTCGGTGTTCGCCAGGAAGTCGAGCGCCTCAACGTTCTTCGGCTCCTGCTTCAGTTTTGCTTCCGCGAGGCGTTTGGCTTCGCGAGTCAGATTCCGAAACTCGGTAATGATCTTCGGATCGACTTTATCGTCGCCGTTTGAATAGAACGATTCCGAGCTGTAAAGCGACGCTTGCAAACGCCGCGACTCATAAAGCGTCTTGATCCACAAGCGAGCAGCAAGAAGTTGATACCCACCCGGATGGTTCGGGTAAAGCTGAACGATCTCCTTGAAGTCGCGCTGCGCTTTGTCGTAATCGATGTTATAGAGCGCGTCGAGACCGCTGCGCCGGAGCTCCTCGAATCGCGCCCGTTCTGAGTCCGTTAACCATGGGGATGAAGCCTGCTGAGTCGCGGCACTAACCGCCGCCGCCGTCAACAATAAAACAATTACACCAAGGTACTTCATTCAATCCTCCAAAAACGGCCACGGATAACACGGATTTTAAATCCGGATCCAATCCGTGTTTATCCGTGGCTAAATGATTCCATGTACTTCACACCCGATCCGGTGTTGAATAACACAACGCGATCGTTCGCACTCACCTCGCCCGTATCGATCAACTGTCGCAGCGCAGGCAAGCACGCTGCACCTTCGGGCGCGCAAAAGACCCCTTCCGCAGCGCCGATCTCGGCAGTCGCTGCGATCAATTCCTCATCAGTGACGGCAATCGCGGTTCCGCCCGACTCGCGCAACGCATCAAGGATCAGAAAATCACCAATCGCTTTGGGCACGCGCAATCCCGATGCCGTCGTCGCCGCATTGGGAAACTCGTCAGCGAAACGTTTGCCTTCTTCGAAAGCCTGCACGATTGGCGCGCAACCGGCAGCCTGCACTGTCACCATTCGCGGTCGCTTGCTTCCGATCCAGCCCATCTCTTCCATCTCAGCGAATGCTTTCCACATTCCGATCAAGCCCGTCCCACCGCCCGTTGGATAAATGATAACGTCCGGCAACACCCAATTCATTTGTTCAGCGAGCTCGTAGCCGAGCGTCTTCTTTCCTTCGACGCGATACGGTTCTTTCAATGTAGAAACGTCAAACCAACCTTCAGCTTCTTTCCGCCTTGCGACCTCTGCGCCGCAGTCGGTGATCAGTCCATCCATCAACGTCACGCGCGCGCCTGTTTGTTCACACTCGACAACGTTCGCTCGCGGCGTATCCCGCGGCATAAAGATGAACGACTTGAGCCCCGCCCGTGCGGCGTACGCAGCCAGAGCACCGGCGGCGTTTCCAGCAGATGGCACGGCGAGTTTCGTTGCGCCGAGCTCTTTGGCCATCGAAACCGCGGCAGTCATTCCACGCGCTTTGAAACTCTGTGTCGGGTTCTGCGATTCATCTTTGATGTAAAGTTCATGAATCTTGATGCGCTTGCCTAGTCTTGCTGCCCGCAGCAGAGGTGTCCAACCCTCGCCGAGCGAGATGATGTTCTCGTCGCGATCGACGGGCAGCACCTCGCGATAGCGCCAGAGATCCGGCCGCCTCGCAACCAGCGATTCTTTTGTCAAAGTTACTTTAGCCCGCTGTAAATCGTAACGAACGAGCAAAGGTTTACCGCAGGCGCGACAAAGGTTGTGCAAGCGATGTGCCTCGTGCTCCAGGCCGCACAGGCCGCATTGCAGATGAGTGACATTCATGGGCAGACATTCCTCGAGTCGGGGAGTAAATTCGGGCGAACGCCCGTCAGTATGCGCTAGAAATGAGAATTCGAGGTAATGAGGCAGATTGGGACTTCGTATCGGCAGGGTCCAAGCTGGCGCAAGAGGTTTGCGTGGGTGCAGCAAACCTCTTACACGAAGAGCAATTTTTGTCCGCGGGTCTGGTCTTAGGGGTGACGATGGTCGCGGCCAATCTGGCTGCGGATTTCTCCACTCGGAATAGCGGTAGTATGAACGTTGACGTATGTCATTCCTGCGCGCATGGCCTGGATCAATTCATCAATCTCACCAGTGTTCAACCCCTGGCCTCTGGCTGCGGCAGTAGCCGGGATAGCGGGACTCACGTCCGCCGCGAAGATTGTGCCTGAAATCGTTGCCGGTGCCGGAGGACAGGCCTGCATCCCAGCGGGACCGTTGCCGAGATTTGTGCAGAGAAAGACGCTTATGCCGCCGTTTACATCCTTTTGTCCGAGGTGGATATGAGCTTGCTGCACAGCACTTTCCGTATCGGCATAACTAAGCTGCCAGTCAATGCTGGTTCCATCGTTGCTAATCCTGGCAGTAAACTCCCCATTGCCAGTCGTAGACACTGCGGGGACTTCTTCATATCCGGTTAAAATCTCACTGATGTTCTTGAAGCCGCCCTGCGCCCAAACCACGGTCACGGTCGACACCAAGGCAATAACAGCAATAGACAATACTAGTCTTCGCATCCCTTTTACCTCCAAAGATTTTGTTCTAGCTAAGTGGGGGGCGCATGATATCACCTAAACAAGCTACAAAGAAGCACAAAAGCACAAAAACCTGCGCTAATTCTTTTGTGATTTTGGTGCTTCTTTGTGGCCCTTTTGCGTTCTGACTGTTCTTCCTTTAACTTGTCCTTCCTTATGGCGATAAGTCTGTTAGCGCTTGATCTCGACGGGACCCTCCTCGATTCTCGCGGCCATATTTCTGAGCGCAATCGCAGCGCAATTGAGAACGCACGTGAGCAAGGCGTGCGCGTAGCGCTCGTGACCGGGCGCCGGTTTCGCGATTCGCGTCCGATAGCTTTGGAATTGGGTCTCGACGTTCCGCTGATTTCTCACAACGGTGCGCTGACAAAACACGCCGAGACTCTGCAAACCGTGGCCGTGTTGCCACTGCCACTCGCAGCTGCTCGCGAAGCCCTGCGGGTCGGTCGCAAAGCAAACGCTGATGCGCTCCTGAGTGATGACCACGAAGGTCTGGGTGTACTTGTTTACGATCACCTTCGCGGTGGAAACACAGCCGCTCACCGGTACGTGTCGTGGGCGCGACGAATTCACGGTGACGCAGACGGAGAAGAGGCAATACGGCAAGTTGAGTCACTCGAGGACTATTTGGATCACGAGCCGATTCATCTCGCGTTCTCAGGGGGCTGTGACGAGATGGATAGATTAGAAGAGATACTCAAGTCGGAACTCGGCGACACTGTAAAGGTTCTCGGCACGAAGTATCTCGAACAGGATTTCACGTTACTGGATGTGGTAAATCCAGCCGCGTCAAAAGGCGCGGGTGTCGCAGCCGCAGCAGCCGAGTTGGGAGCGAGTAGCGAGGAGGTGATGGCCATCGGAGATAATTTCAACGATCTCGAGATGCTCCTCTTCGCGGGCACGGGTGTGGTCATGGCAAATGCTCCACTCTCGTTGCGCGAGATTGCAGGCTTGCATCCGACTGCGTCCAACGTTGAAGACGGAGTGGCACTGGCGATTGAGCAATTCATATTGAAGCGACCGCAATTAATCAACCAGTAAGGAGACGACATGGCAAATCGAACGGCAGTGATAGAAACAAACAAAGGGACGATTCGAGTCGAGCTTTTGGAGTCGGATGCACCCAAGACGACTGAAAATTTTATTACCCTCGCCCAGCGCGGATACTACGACGGCATCATCTTTCACCGTGTGATCAAAGGCTTCATGATTCAGGGCGGCGATCCGACAGGGACAGGCCGCGGCGGAGAGTCTGCGTGGGGCGGACGTTTCAATGACGAGATCGATCCGAAGTCGCCGGTGTATCAAACGGGTTACAAAGCCGGCACAGTGGCTATGGCTAACGCTGGTCCAAACACCAACGGATCACAGTTCTTTATCATGCACGTCGATTATCCGTTGCCGCCGAGTTACACGATCTTTGGCAGAGTTACTGAAGGACAGGATGTGGTGAATTCGATTGCGACGAGCCAGAGCGATCGCAATGACAGACCGGTTAGCGAAGTGAAGATGGAAAAAGTGACAATTGAATAGCCTCGCAAAGGCGCAAAGGAAGATTTTGTCTTCTCTTTGCGCCTTTGCGCCTTTGCGTGAGAAAACACTACAAAGGTCGGGCGCCGTGGCCGATTTGAGGAGCGGTCCGGATCGCGTCAGTCACATATTTCTTTGCCGCGGCGACGGCCTCTTCCAATCTCATCTCTTTTCCCAGACAAGCAGCTATCGCGGCGGAAAGCGTGCATCCTGATCCGTGCACGTCGCCGACATCAAGATACTCACTCCGAAACTCAGTGAAACGTCCGTCTTCACTCAACAGAACGTCCAACGCCTGACCCGCCGTCGCTCTGTGGCCCCCTTTCACCAACACCGCCCGCGCACCTAACGACTGAATCGTCTCGGCGGCGCGTCGCATGTCTGCTTCGCCCTGTATCGAAAAACCCGCGAGCTTTTCCGCTTCGGGAATGTTTGGCGTCACGATTCGCGCAAGCGGAAACAGTTTGGTTTTGAGAATCTGAAAAGCCTCATCGTCGATCAAAACGTCTCCGGAAGTGGCCACCACGACCGGATCAACGACGGGCGCCGGTAAGTTTCCTTCATCAAAGAGTCGCGACACTTCAGCAACGATCTCCGCAGTCGGCAACATTCCCGTCTTCGCCGCAGCAACGCTTAGATCGTTGACAATCGGTTCGACCTGCGCTCGCAATGTCGCGGCAGTTTGATGTTCGGCGCCAAACACACCGGTCGTGTTTTGAAACGTGATCGACGTGAGCGCGGCGGCAGGAAAACAACCGAGCGCCGCGATCGTCTTGATATCTGCCACAATGCCTGCGCCGCCGGATGGATCGAGCCCGGCGATCGTGAGCACGACTGGCCGCGATTTAGCGTTGGAATCCATTTCTTATCTTCTCGACAATAAACGCCAGTTCTACAACATCATTCAGTAACCTGATCGCGGCGACGCCACTAGCTCCTGCTGCAAAACATTCCTCGACGTTATCGATCGTGATGCCGCCAATCGCCACCACCGGAAACTCGCCCAACTCACGAGTGACTTCGCGAAGTTTTTCTAACCCCAGTGGTGCACCATAAACTCGTTTTGATTCAGTTTCAAACACGGGGCCGAACACGAGGAAGTCTGCTCCAGTCTTCGCAGCATCACGTGCGGCTTGAAGGGAGTGAGTTGAAGCACCGATCAAAAACTCCGGACCGTAAATTCTTCGCACCACATCGGCCGGCAACGAATGAGTCGTCAGGTGAACACCGTCCGCGCCGGCCGCACGCGCAATGTCAGAGCGGTCGTTGACGAGTAATCGTGTCTTGCTGCCATGCGTAATTTCGGCAGCACGAGTCGTAAGCTCGTAAAGAACCCGCGCCGGTAAAGCCTTCTCACGAATTTGAAAGAGAGGGATTTCTGTGGCTACGGCAGCTTCAACCAACCGGAGGATATTTAAGAATTGCGGGTCGTCAGGAGTTGTCTGCGCGGTCGTCGTTCCGCTCGTTATCGGATAGATGATCGGCACTGGAAGATCGAGCAGCATCGTGGGGCGATCTATTGGTCTGATTTTGCAGGGCGGTGACGGTTTGTTTGAAGTGAAAGATCTCCCAAAAAGCGATTCCGAGATTCAAAAGTCCAACGCCACTCACGGCGCCACGGACCCAACCTGACGCAACAACTGCCTGCAGCCCTTGAATACCCGTCTTGCGCGCAGCATATAACAGAAAATAGTTGTTGCCCCAATCGCTGATTCCCCACATGCCCTGCGGCCACCAGGGCAGCACGGTGAGGAAGATGCCGATTTCGAAACAGAGGATGATGTAGAAGATAACGCTTAACTTCGCTGACATGACTAACTTTGTATTATCCACAGATTACGAGATTAAATAATCTGTGTAATCTGTGGATTGACTTTGTGGCTTTACTCCTGCTTCTGCCTCAGTTGACTCAGCTTCTCCGCAACTTCACGATAAGAAACGTCAACACCGTAAACTTCAGTATAAAACTCACGAGCCTGCTTCAAGTCGCCGAGCTGCTCGTACGCGGAAGCTAACTCATAACGCAATGCTTGATACTCATCCTCGCTATGCCCGGGCGCCGAAAGTCCTTTCTTGAACCACAGCACCGCAGCTTCCGGCATTCCCTTTTGAATAAAACAATGGCCCAGCATGTTGCAACACTGGAGAAATCGCGAGGTGCCGTCTCCAGCTTTAACCAGATTCGCCGAAGTTTGAAACTCCTGAATGGCCTCGTCCATGAGATCCATCTCTTTGTACGCCGTGCCCATGTTGTAATGAGTTTCAAAATCTTCCTTAACGTCGTCGCCTTCTTCCGCGACACGAAACTCTTCAAACAGCTCGGCCAATCCGGAATCGATTCCGGCTGCAACTGGTGCGGCACTTCCAACATTGTTGCCACCATCGCCGGCGAACGATGCATAGGCACTGTCGGCGTCGAACGCGATCGTGTCATGCACCGGCGTTGCCGATAACTCTTCTGCGCCGCCAAACTCAAATGCCGTAGACGCCTCGGCCACCGGCTGCGTGTCCCTCGCCGCAAGCTTTTCACGGCGCGACTGAATCTCAGGATGCGCTCCAAACTGCCTTTCGAGCATCTCGAGGGTATCGATTGCGATATCCGAGTAGCCCTGCGCGATGTAGAAATCGACGCTTTCGAGCTCCTGGCGCATCATGGTTTCCAGGCGCCCGTCGTCAGCGGGCTCTGTGGCCGGTTGGTCGTCCGCCGGCGCGACGATGCTGAAATCAACTTCCTGAAAGTCAGTTGAAAAACCGGGCGCGGACTCTTCTTCGTTGAGATCTGCAAACGAAGCTGTCGGATCGGAGAACGCCGAATCGGGCGCGGCGTTCGTCTCAAATTCATCGGCTACAACCGGAGCCGCTTGCCCAAACTCTTCCTCGACCATCGCGAATGTTTCAAACTGCGGCACTTCATCGTCCACTTCCGCCGGCGCAACAAAATCTTCCACAGCCTCTTCCTGCAAACCGCCGAGCAGATTCAGTCGATCGAGATAACGCTGTTCGTCCGGCGCCAGTCTCACCAACTGCGTCAACGCGTAGCGTTCTTCATCCACGAGCTCCGATGCTTCGGCCGATTCCGCCAAACGTTCGAGCGAGGCGCGCAACGCGTCCATATCGCGTTGCCACCAGTGGATGCGCACCAGCATTCTGAGCGCGGCGACGTGATCGGGATTATGCTCCAGGACCTGGTTAACAAGCTCCAGCAGTTCCCTCTCTTCACGTCCGGCGAGCATGCGCTCGATGATCGTCGAGAGGATACGGATCGTTTCGTCTGTCTCACCGTGCTTCAAATAAAGACGAGTAACCGGAAGAAACTGAGTATAGTTCCCCCCGTCCTGCGTCATCAGCATCGACGTGGCCCGCTCCGCTCCCTTTGGGTCTTCGGCTTCGAGATAAGCGCGAGCGAGCATTGACACGAGTTCGTTATCGTCTTCTCGACCTTCAACAACTCGCTCCAGCACTTCAGCCGCTTCATCGGCCGTGCCGCGCGCGATGTGAGTTTCGAGCATGCCGCGGAGTGCCTCTCGATCGTCGCGGAATAATTGCAGTGCTTTGGAGTAAGCGGCGAGTGCTTTGTCGTGCGCGCCTGTCTGGTGAAGTCGATTAGCGGCTTGAACGAACGCAGCCGCGGATTCGCGACGCAGGTTCTCTTTGAGATAACCCTCGGCGAGTTTCAGACGAATCTCGGTGTTGTTTGGATCAAGGTCGGCAATCTTGTGCAGAATGTCGAGTGCTTTCCTGTTGTCGCCGGAACGAGTATAGGCGTCGACAACTACGAGATACTGCGCACGCGCATCGTGAACCAGCGCCTGAGCGGCGTAAAGTTCGGCGAGTTTGAGCGCGACGATCGGATCGCCCGGGCGCAGACGCTCGATCTTCTTGTACATCGCGATGGCTTTGAGATTGAATTCCTGTGCGCTGTAGTGTTCGGCAATACGTTCAAAACAGGAAACAGCTTCCTCTTTTTTGCCTGAGCGCACGTAGAGATCACCCAGCATATTCAAGGTAGTTAGATCGTCAGCGTCGTTATCGACGATCTGCCGATACTCCTTGATTGCTGCGTTGATCTTTCCCTGTGACAGGAATTTCTCAGCGGCTTTTAAAACCTTCGCTTTATCGAAAGCCATCAGGAATCTTTTGTACTATGAAAACGGTCGGCGGCGGCTTTAATTGTAGCAGCGGGCAGCGGGACAATGCCTTTTTCAGTTAAGCCCTTGTCAAAACTCCACTTTCCAACCCCGGCAAACAGCCGCGAGATACGCTAACATGCGTAAATAAAGGGTGTCAACGAAGGCATTTTCAACCAAAGCCGAGCAGTCTTCATTGGCAAAGCTGGGGCAGCGAGTTGCTCTCGCGGGGCTGGTACTTTACGTCATTTTCGCGCCTCACTCAGTGGCTGCCAGTGCCAGCGCCGTCGTCATTGCCGGTCTCGGATGGCTGGTCAGAACGGTTGCGACCCGAAGCCTCGGCCTGCGTCGATCGAAGTTTGACCTGATCATCGTCTTGTCGCTGCTTTGGACTGTGGCCTCTTCTTTACTCTCCGAAGAACCTCGAATCAGTATTGCAAAAGTTCACGCGTCATGGACCGTTTTTCTCTTCTACCTCGCGCGCGCAACACTTAATAGACGATCGATCCTCGGGCTTGTTGCCCTGTTGATTGTCTCAGGCTCGGCGGGCGCGCTCTACAGTGCTTTCGATCTACTGCGCGGACGCGGAGTTGTAGTCGAGTCGCTTGCCGCCAACAGTCCTTTTTATCAGGTTGGAATTCAACCGGGCGACACGATCTGGCACGTTGGTAGACATCGAGTCTATTCCGCAAGTGATGTCGATGAGATTTTGGGAAACGCAGCGCCGAATACACCGTTAACGATCGGAATTATTTCGCGTGGCGAGCAGGTCGAGCGCCCGCTGGTCCTCAGTGCAAGTTCAACTTCGGGAATAATAGGCAGCGAGCGCAATCATCGATTCCGTGCGTCGGGCTGGACGCGTCATTACCAGACCTTTGCCGAGTTGATGCAGATGATCGCACAGCTTGCGTTGGGTCTCGCCCTCGCTCACCTCCGCAATCACGGTGCTAACAAGTACTTCAAAATAGCGATCGTTGCTGCGGCGCTGCTGACACTGGGCCTTGTTTTCACTGCGATGAGAACGGTCATTGTGGCTTTTGTAATTGCAGCCAGCGTGATTGCGTTTCGATCGCTCCGGGGCGGGTTCAAGGTCGCATTCACGTTCGCGTTGTTCTTCGTTATTGCGTTCGGAGCCGTGGTCGTCTGGCAAACGCGTGATCGAAATGCGCTGTTGCTCGGCGATCCGAGCTCATCGTTGCGCATGCAGGTCGCGCGTGTGGGCCTTTCGCGCATTCCCATTCATCCGATTTTTGGACACGGCATGGACGCAATGAAACTGCACTGGAGCGAGTGGGGCTTTCCCGGTAAAGACGTGCTTCACCTGCATTCGACTCCGCTGCAACTGGCTTTCGATCGTGGTTTGCCGATGCTGGCGATTTGGCTGTGGATGATGATTGCGTTTTGGTTGGTTATCGCGCGGGCGGAAAGAAGCTCTGCCGATCTCAGTGATACCAACTCGTACGGGATTCTGCTCGGCACGCTCGGCGCGCTCACCGGATTTCTCGTTAGTTCTTTAGTGAACTACAACTACGGCGACGCTGAAGCAGCGATGATGTTTTGGTTCCTGATGGGAGTTGCCGTATCCACAGATTACACAGATTCAGCATCTGTGTAATCTGTGAAATCTGCGGATTAACGAGGGTCTTCACCGTCAACCCGCAGGTTGTTCTTCACTGAAAAAACGCCCGAAACGCGGTTTGCCGCATGGTAAGCCAGCGTTCGGTCGCCACTGTTGCCAACAACGCCTTCCAGTGTTACGTGTCCGCGATCTACCACGATGTGCAACGACGGATTTACGCCTCGCAAATAGCGATGGAGTCCACCCATGTTAGCAATCGAACGATACGTCGCGACTCGGATCCGGTCGTCAAACGTCGACAACGGCAACACCTTGATGTTGTTCACCACGCGCGTCACACCGGGAAGTCTCCTCACCCTGCGTTCCGCGTCGGAACGTGTCGTGGGTCGCACCACCTCGCCGTAGAGCGTCACGGTTCCACCGTTAATGCTGTAAGCGAGATTGTCGAACACACCGTAATACGGAAGCGTCACCAACTCACGCCGTACCCGCCGGGTAACCTGAGGATTACCTGCGTCCTGCACCGGATTAGCCAGCGCGACCGCCGGGGCAACCGCCAGCAACAGCGTTGCAAATAAGCCGATTACGATTTGCGATATTGAAAATTTCTTCTTCTGTTTCATACCCTTAACCCTTGTTCTTTCTACTAGTCTTGTGACGTTAGAATAGACACCAGGCACCCGTGGTTGGTTACGAAAATGGACAGATTTTGCTACGATTTCCGTCCAAATGACACGACCCAATACTACCGAAGCCGCTCCCTACTATTTCAAATACATTGATCTTATAACCAGTGAAGATATCGTGCCCATCATCCACGCTCAAAAGGACGAGACTGCCCGGTTTTTAGAGGGCATTTCCGAAGAGCAGAGTCTCTATAGTTATGCGCCGGGAAAGTGGACAATCCGGGAGGTGTTGAATCACGTTAACGACGGCGAGCGGCTTTTCCTCAGCCGTGCTTTCTGGTTCGCCCGAGGCTTTCAGGATCCGCTTCCGAGTTTCGATCAGGATCTTGCGGTTCAGACTGCCCAGGCTAACCAGACCTCCTGGGCGCAACTCGTGGCTGAGTTTCGAACGGTGCGCTGGGCGACGATCTCGTTTTTCCAGAACCTGCCCGACGAGGCGTGGTCACGTACGGGAGTGGCGAGCGATAACCCTTTCACCGTCCGTTCCCTGGCCTACATAATCGCCGGCCACGTCGCGCACCACACCCAGGTGCTCCGTGAAAAATACGGGATTTCATAAGGCAGTTTAGAGTTCAGCTTTAGCCTGCACGCTTAAAAAGCAGCCTAAAGGCTGAACTCTGAACCTGCGACCGGAAACCTATTGTTTTTTCCGGCGCGCACGGTGTAATCTGGAACCCTGCGGAGCGCACTCACGCCAAACTCCACAATCCGCAGAGCCCCAACGACGTACAGCCACCACTCCAGGAGAGTCGCACATGAAAAGGTGCCCGCAGTGTGAGTTTATTTACGAAGACGACCAGAGTCTTTGCGATATGGATGGAGTTCTGCTCGTATTAGATTCACGAACGCTGCCAAATCTTCATGCGCTGGCGACTGTGCCTGCGAAATCCCAATCACGGAGAAATCGCGCGGTTCCTGCTTTTGCGACGCTGATTCTCGCGCTCGTGCTCGGTTTGGTTTATTACGTGTCCACACGTCCTCGTGCCGTTTCGACAACGAACTCCCCGGCAAGTGCTACGACCACTGCGAACCCCGCGCCGATCGTGAATCCAACACCAGAGGCCCAGCCGGCCGAGTCGCCGAAAGAAGAAGCGAAGCCCGCCACCAAACAGCCAACTGTCGCGCCCGCTAAGAAAACCGCAGCAGCGAAGACAGCCTCAGTGACTCAAACAAAAGCCTCTGCTAAGAAAGACGAGTCGAAGGTGGGCTCTATTCAAGAAGACTGGTCGCATCCTGAAGAAGCCGTTCAAGTTCTAAGCATCCTGTAATGAAACGTTGCCCCCAATGTCTCTTCCTCTATCCGGAGTCGGATGAGAGATGCGACTTCGATCAAACGCCGCTCGAGGTTATCGATGACGCGGAGATCGACCGCGCGACGAATCCGCCCAAACGGCGAAGAGTTTTACCTGTAGCTGCTGCCATTGTTTTGTTGATCGGCGCAGTCACATTTGCGATCTACTACGGCTTCAAACAACAGCCGCGAACCACTTCCGCAGCAACACAAACTTCTACTACGGTCGAGCCATCCCCAACACCCTCTCCGGCGACACTGCCATCACCCTCACCTACAGTCTCGCCTTCACCATCTCCTGTACCGTCTCCAAAGGCTTCGCCAAACGGAATCTCCACCGCGCACACGCGCTCCACCACTGATCCAGTCTCGACGAGTGGACCAGGAATCGGAACGCGACAGGGAGGCAAACCCGTGATCATGCTGACGAGCGGTGGCAGGATCGATGCGGACGAGGTCTGGCGCACCAAAGACGGTGTCTGGTACCGCCGCAATGGAATGGTCACGCTTCTGAAGCGCAGCCAGGTCAAATCTATAGTTACGAAGTAGGCCACACAAAGGCACAAAAGATAAAGCAAGTCATTTTTGCTATGTGCTTCCTTTTGTGCTTTTTGTGCCTCTTTGTGGCTACTGACTTTTTGCGGCAAGTCATGATAGGCTCCCGTCCACCTTCCAGCTTCAAAAAAGGGGACATTCAGATGAAAGCCACCGCGAGAATCCTTATCGCTCTAACTGTCACTCTCTTAATCTCTGTCTCACTGATTGACCGCGCACCAGTAAGCAAAGCTGCACCACTGGATCTGTCAGGTGAGATTCACGGCGCGCCGTATCGCATACGCGTGCCGGAAACGTGGAACGGAACGCTGCTGATCTTCGCTCACGGTTACCGCGACAAGGCCGATCACCCCGGCGAGATCGACAATCGCAACCCCGACGTCGCGCCTAATGCAGCGTTGGAAGCTCCTTTACTCGCGCAGGGTTTCGCGCTCGCCGGTACCGCTTACAAAGACAATGGGTGGGCCATTGAAGACGCGATTCAGGACGTAAAGAATCTTGCTGTCTTCTTCCGTGGAAATGTCGCACAACCTCAACGGACGATCATCGTCGCCGCTTCGTTAGGCACGTTCGTCGGCTTCAAGAGCATGGAACAGTTCAACGGTATTTACGACGGAGCACTCTGCCTGTGTGGCGCCGGCGCTGGAGCGACTCGACTGTGGGACAGTGGTGTTCCTCTTTATCTTGCCTACGACGTCGTCTTTGGAATTCCCGCTTCGTGGGGAACAGTCGGCGAAGTCAGAAACGATATTGATTTCGATACGGAAGTGCTTGCAAAGCTGGCTCCCGAACTCGGTAACATCGCAAACTTTCCGAAGTTTGAATTTATTCGACTCGTAGCCAAGAACCCCGGCCGCGGCATCACACCACCGCCACCGCCTGCTTTTTACCCAGGCTGGGCACTCACTGATTTCTTCTTCTTTACGGAGGCCCGCGCTGAACTGCAACGACGTGCCGGTGGTCCGATCGTGCAGAACCTCGATCAGAACTACACTCTCACTGCCGCCGAGAGAGCTTACCTCGCCGGCATCGGAGTGCCTGGTCCGGTGGTTGACGCCTGGCTCGCGCAGATGAACGCACGCCGCGACATCGAAGCAGATCCATCAGCACGCAACTACGTGCGCAACAACACCAACTTCAACGGCAAGATCCGCAACCCGATTCTGACCATGCACACGATCATCGACCCGCTGCTGGTGGTCGCAAATGAGTCGGCCTATGCTGAATTGATTGCCTCGACAGGTAAAGAAGAACTTCTGTTTCAGACCTTCACGACGGGGGTTGGTCACTGTAATCTCACGGGTCCACAGATTCTGACCGGCGTAAATGCTATCGATCTTTGGGTGCGCACTGGCGTTCGTCCAACATCGGCTTTGTTCCCCGCCGCACTCGGTTTCAACCAGGCTTTTGTCCCACCACCCTTTTGAGATCTCGGCTGAGATCTCAAAGGGGGTCTTCGCGTTTAACAGAATCGCCTTTAGAATGTCTCACGAGCCCTCGTGCTAGACCGTTTGCAGGGACGTGAGTTTGAGTTCTTCTATTCCATTGACGCAAGCCGTGACCTCCGGCGATGAAAGCGCTGTCAGCGCGTTGCTGGCCGAAGGCGCGGACATCAACGAGACTACCAGCGGCGGCCAAACCCCTCTCATCCTTGCGGTTATCTTCGGCCACACAAACATCGTACGGCTTTTGGTTAACGTTGGCGCCGACCCGCACCTGCGAGACAATCTCGGTCTCGACGCGGTCGCATGGGCACAAAGAAGAGGGCTCAGCGAAGCTGTCAGCATTCTCACAAACAGGGCTGACCCACCCAGCGCGCCCCGAAGAATCGTAGTCAACATCGACGAGTCGAAGGAGTTTGTTCCACAAGCGCCGCCCGAGGAGCCGCAAAAACGAGAGACGGTTCAGGCCGATGAAAAGAGTCAACGATGGTTGAGCGGATTGAAGCAGAGGTTGGACGAACTGGAAGCTCGAAAGCTAAACCGAAACGAGCCGCGCCTGCCACGTCCCGAGCCTGAGCCGGTTGAGTGGGCACCACGTCCCGAGCCTCGGCCGGTTGAGTCACCACCTCCGCTGACGGTGGTACCGAAGGAAGTTCCAGTCGTTGAAAAGAAACCTGCTCCCGCACTCGTCACCACTGAATCGGCGGTGAAGAAGGAGCGACCGCGGCCAACGGGCCGCGTCCTGATTCCACCCGATAACGTGCCGGCTACGTCAGGGAAACGCAAACGATGTCCGAAGTGCAATGCGATCTACAACGGCGAGCTGGTGTCGTATTGCGCTCACCATATCGTTCGACTTGTTGACGCTGACCAGCCGATCATTTCAGAGCCACCAAAACATATACCGATGTTTTGGATTATGGTGGTGATCACGCTTACTGGATCGATCGTGATCGGCTCATTGATCACCGCTTATGTGTACAAGTCGAACCAGGCTGCTGCTCGAAGCGCCGCAGCGCAGCACCCAAACATTCAAAAAGGATTTCCCGAGGTGGGGGGTGAGTTAGCTGGTAAAGCAGTATCGCTGCCCGAAGCAGAGTGTCCATTAAGTGGACCACAGCCGGTATCCGGCACGGTTACCGTGCGCGTGATGGTTGATCGGAAGGGCCAGGTTTACTGGGCACGTGGCTCGGGCGGCGATTGGATAATGCGCGGCGCCGCTACAGAAGCTGCGATGAAATCTACTTTTGCACCCGAGAAGCTTCGCGGCCGCGAAACGGAAGGAACGATCACCTACACGTTCAAGCCATAAGTAGCCACAAAGAAGCACAAAAAGCACAAACGAGTAAAAGGTCATCCATTAATCCATTTGTGCTTTTTGTGCTTCTTTGTGGCTACAGTTATTCTTTGTGGCATGGTCGACTCACAGCAGACGCGCATCCTTCCCGATGACGTGCGCGCGACCTTCCCCGGTCCCGGAACAATCCTGCGCGAACGCTACCGGCTCGACAGCGAGCTCGGACGCGGTGGGATGGGCACTGTCTACCGTGCTACAGATCTCGAGCTCCAACGCGAAGTTGCTGTGAAAGTCCTGTCCGCCGCCGCCCAGACCTCCGATGCGCGCGAGCGTTTAATTCGCGAAGCACGCGCGGCCGCCGCACTCAACCACCCACACATCGTCACGATCCACGACGTCGGCGAGTCTGGCGGATTTCCATTCCTGGTGATGGAACTAGTGGCAGGGCCGCGTCTCTCGCAAGTGCGGCCGACGGATCTCGCGCGTGTCGTCGCGATCGCGGTTCAGATTTGCGCAGCACTTGAACACGCACACGACAACAGCATCGTTCATCGCGATCTGAAACCCGACAACGTGCTGTTGTCAGGCACGAGCGACTCGAGCAATGTAAAGCTCGCGGATCTTGGACTCGCGTTGCCGTCTTACGCCGCACGGATCTCGCGCGCGGGCATCATCGTTGGCACGGCTGCTTACATGGCGCCCGAACAAGCATTGGGCCAACGAGTTGATGGACGCGCGGATCTCTACGCGTTAGGAGTTTTACTTTATGAACTAACCACCGGACGCGTTCCCTTCACCGGCGACGATCCGTTGACGATCGTTTCGCAACACGTGCATGCGCCCATCGTACCGCCACGTGTGCTGCGTCCGGATCTACCGCCCGCACTGGAAGCAATCATCATCCGGCTGCTCTCCAAAGATCCGGCACAACGATTCAGCTCGGCAGCGGAAACTCGCGCTGCGCTGCTCGACTCGCTTAAAAGCAAAGACGAACCTGCGACGACTGACGGTGCTCCTGCTGTTGCAATTCTCGATGCGCTGTCTCGTGGCCGGCTCGTCGGCCGCAATGAAGAACTCGCGGAGGCGCGCGAGTTGTGGCAACGCGCTCGCGAAGGACGCGGGCATGCTGTGTTACTAAGCGGTGAGCCCGGTGCCGGCAAGACTCGGCTCGCTCGCGAGATCACAATTCAGGCCGCGGTTGATGGCGGCGTTGTCTTGACAGGTGGCTGTTATGAATACGAAGCAGCGACACCTTACTTGCCATTCGTCGAAGCCTTTCGACGTTGGGTACGTGAAGAAAAAAACGATGACAAGCTGCGCGAGTTTCTCGGCGATGCTGCGATTCAGATTGCCAAACTCGCTCCTGAAATCGAAACGCGGCTTGGTCCGTTTCCTGAACGGCAGGCGCTGGGTGCACACGAAGAGCGTTTGCTCTTCTTCGATGCAGTCGCGCAGGTATTTTCCAACATCGCGCGCCGGCAGTCGCTGCTCTTTTATGCTGACGACTTGCACTGGGCCGATCGCGGCACGCTCTGGTTGTTGGGTCACTTGCTCCGCCGGTTGCGAGACGAGCGCGTGCTCATCGTCGGTGCTTATCGTGAAACGGAGCTCGATCGCACTCACCCGCTCGCTAAATCGTTGGTTGACTGGAACCGCGAACGTCTGATCACACGCATCGTCCTGCGGCGCTTTAGTGAATCTGAGACAGGCGATCAGCTCAGCGCGTTATTGGGTGAAAACATGAGCGGTGAGTTTGCAGTCGCGGTACATCGCGAAACCGAAGGTAATCCGTTCTTTGTCGAAGAAGTATTGAAGGCGTTAATTGAAAAAGGCTCTGTCCGGCGCGAGAGTGGGCATTGGCGACGTTGTGAGATGGAGCAGTTGCTCATCCCGCAGAGCGTGAAAGAAGCGATTGGTAATCGTCTCGATCGTGTGAGTCAAAACTGCAACGAGGTGCTGCGCGTCTGCGCCATACTCGGCAAAGTGTTTACTTTCGACGAGCTGTCGGCTGCGGCCGAACAAAGTGAAGACACGCTGCTCGACGCGCTCGATGAAGCGACCAATGCGCAACTGATCGCCTCGGGCCCGGGCGAGTCGTTCAGCTTCACACACGACAAAATTCGCGAAGTTCTTTACGAGGAACTCAATCCTATCCGTCGCCGCCGCTTGCACCGCCACGTTGCCGAAGGATTGAAGCGCAACTGTGAAAAGTTTACTTGCGCGGTGGAGAAGTTGGCCCACCATTACATTCAAGCCGGCGATCACGAGCAGGGTTTGGAATACGCGAAGCAAGCTGCGGTTGAAGCGATTCGTGTCTTTGCTTTTGATGAAGCGATTGCAGCTTACGGCCGCGCGCGTGATTGCGCTGAAGCTTTGGGGCTCATAGAAGAGCAAGTCGCGCAGGAAGAAGCGATTGGCAAAGCTTTCATGCTGCACGGCGATACGATTCTCGCTGCCGAGCATTTCGAACGTGCTCTCAAACTCGCAACAGATCAGTTGACACGTGTGCGTCTGCAGTGTCAGGCCGCCGCATCGCTAGTAACTGTCGGCGACCCCCGTGGTAGTGAGTACCTGCATCAGGCTTTGCAGGTTTTGGATCCGGTTGCAAATCCACTCGAAACAGCGAATGCGTTATCAACCGAAGCACGCTTTCATCATCTTGCAGGCCGTCACAAGAAAGCGATCGAGTTACTGTTGCGCGCTACTGAATTAGTGGGGCCAACGGCCGAGGGTGAAAGCGTGAGCACGTTCGCGGCACCGGTCATTTCTCAGATGTACGGCTTCACGGCGGGCGCATACCAACACTACGGACTTTACATTGAAGCGGATCGCTGGGCACGACGCACGCTCGAGTTCGGTACAAAGCACAACATCCTTTTCGCGCAGGCAACAGGTTACGAGTTTCTGGGTGAAGACTCCGTGCTTACAGGAAACTATGAAGCCGGTTTGGAATATGCCGAACGCGAGATCGAGATTGCGAATAAGCTCCACTCGCGTGAACGACGTGCGTGGGCCCATTGGTATGGCGGTCAGTGCCGGCTCTTTCTGGGCCAGCCTGAACTTGCCGAGCAGGAGTTTATTGATGGAATCGCACTCGCCGAAGCAATCGGAGAGAGCCGTGTGTTGGGCTTGCTTCGGGCACAGCTCGCGTTAGCGCAAGCGATGCAGGGCCGCCACGACGAAGCATTGAAAACCGCCTCGACGAATCTCGAGCGCTCCTCGCCGACTCTGCTCTACTCTCATTTCGAAGCAATTCGCTGTTTGGCTCAGGTTCGTTTTCGTCGCAACGAACTTGAAGAAGCCGAGCGACTCTGCCGGCAGGCCGATGAACTCGTTTCGCCTACTGATTCGCGTGTAAGCCAACTGGGGTTGGGCCCACTTTATATCGAGGTGTTGCTCGCCGCACAAAAGCGCGATGAAGCAGCCGCGAAAGTAACCGAATACCAGGCGCTTGTTGCTGAGTGCCAATCGCCACGTTTCACGGCTGAAGCCACTCGCCTCGCAAGCAAGATCTAGCCACAAAGAAGCACAAAAGGCACAAGCAGAACCGAATTTCCATTCAGTCACTGCATCTTTTTTGTGACTTTTGTGCCTTTTTGTGGCATCACATGTTCGCGGCTCACCTGCTACTCATCGCGTCGCCGTTCTTCAGATAGCGATCGAGAAAATCGAGGATCGCTTTGTAGGCGCGGATCTCGTTCGCTTTCTTCGTGAACCCATGTCCTTCGTTATCAAACAAGACGTATTCGACAACACCGTTTCGCTTCTTGATGTTCTCGACGATCTCGTCTGACTCCGGCTTGATCACGCGTGGATCGTTTGCGCCCTGCAACACGATTAACGGCTTCACGATCTTGTCAGCGTGAAACAACGGCGACACTGCACGTAAGTTTTCCAGATCCTTAGCCGGATCGCCAATCTCCTTGTAAAGGGATTTGCGGAACGACTCCCAGTAAGGGGGGATGGACTGAAGCGTTCTCACCCAGTTTGAAACACCAAACAGATCGACGCCGACGGCAAACTCTTCGGGCTTGAAAGCGAGTGCGGCCAATACCATGTAACCGCCGTATGAACCGCCCGCAATCCCGATCTTCTTTTCATCAACGTAGCCGAGCGACGCCAGATACTTCTTCGCCTCGACGCAATCCCACAACGGCTCGCGACCGTGCTTACCATCATCCGATGCGAAGAACGACTTGCCGTAGCCGCTCGAGCCACGGTTGTTGACTCCGAGTATTACGTAACCGTGGTTGACGAGGTACTGCGTGAGCGGGCTATAGCCCACACGTGTTTGCCCGCCTGGTCCACCATGCACCAGCAGCAGTGCTGGTACTTTATTCTGCGGGCTCGCCTGCTTCGGCTTGTACAGGATCGAAGGAATCTCGAGACCGTCGAACGATTTGTAACGGATGACCTGCGAATCGACGAGATCGGCAGGGTTGATGTCCGGATTCAAACTCTCAGTGAGTTTGGTCGCCTTCTTAGTCCCAAAGTCGTAAACGTAGAGGTTGCTTGGGCTGCGATCGCCGTTCAAGTAAAACGCCATCAACTTCTCGGTCGGCGAGATATTGACGCCAGTGATGTCGGCATTCGGAAGCTGCGGCAACGCGACGAGCTTGCCCGTCGCTGTGTCGTTAATCTTAATCTTCGTGCGCGCATCCTCATTGATGGCCGTCACGCGATATTTTCCGTTGCGAGAAAAGTAAGTGTAGGCAATGTCCCAGGGCGCTTTCTCTACAACTTCCGTCTTACCGGTTGTCAGATCGTAACGCGCGACATACCGGAACTCGCTGCCCGCATCGGTGAGGTAGTAAAGATTCTTTGAATCCACATCGAACACTTGCGGACTGTTCGCCATGTCGCCGGTGTGCGGCGTGATGTTCTTCATCTCTTTGGTGGCGGTGTTGTAAATGTAAACATCGGAGTCGGCTTGCGAACCGCCACTCTTCTCAAACGCGATGTATTTCTTATCATTCGAAATGTCTCCTGCGTCGAAGCCGGTTTCGTCTTTGTAGATTAACGATGCTTTAAAGGTGTCGATCGGCATTTCGTAGATGTCGAAGAAGCGCTGGTCTCGTTCGTTAGTCGAGAAGAAGAATGACTTCCGATCGTGGCTCCAGCCGAGGAAGCTTGCTTTGACTTTGTCGCCGGGCGTCAGGTCGCGTTCGGTGCCGTTGAGCTCGCGAAGGTAGAGGTGATTGTTCTCATTGCCGCCGCGGTCGTAGGTGTAGAGGAAGCGCGCGTCGTTCGGAAAATATGATACTGCGAAGGTGCTCTCTTTGTTTGAGTTGGTCAACTGTGCAGGCGCGTCACCCGTCACCGCAACGGAGTAGACGTTAAAAATGCTCGACTTGTTACTGTGAAAGAGGATCGATTTCTCATCGGAAGAGAAGGAACTACCACCGATGCGAACAGTGTTCATGAACTGTTCGATGGTGTACTCCTTCACGGACTGCGGCTGTTTTGTCGTTTGCGCGACAGCGGTGGTAGATACGACTAATGTGAATAGAGTGATAAGGAGCAGTGAAAAGCGATTGCGGCTCATTGCAGGTATTCCTTCCTTTAGCTGACGATGGTGTTACAGGATTACACGATTTAACAGGATTCTTAATCAAATTCCCAAATCTTGCAAATCCTGAAATCCTGTCCCTATAAAGTCAACGCCGGAGTGCGCGAAACGGCGAGCGGCGGTGGTGGATCTACCGTCGCGTTCGTGATCTTGGGACCACTGAGCGTGCTTGATCAGCAGCGCTAATTCCATTGTGCGGCCGAGAGTGAGACTGAAGCGCCGTGCGCCCGCCTCCAATGCGGGCTGGTTTAAACGTTCGGCTTCCGCTAACCAACTTGTCGCATGGTCCAAGGCTGAACGGGCCCTGCGTGCAGCATCGGTGAGACGAGGATCGCGCACACTCTCCAGACAATGCGTTACCGCCAATTCAAAGTGTCTTAAGCTGTCGCCACTACGCAGAGCCCGAAGCGTGTCAAGCGACAACACATTCGTCGTGCCTTCCCAGATCGGCAGAACCTGACTGTCACGCAGCAACACCGGCAGCCCGGTGTCTTCCACATAACCTGCGCCGCCAAACATCTCGAGCACTTCACTCGCAACCGCCACCGCCTGTTTGCCGGTCGTAAGTTTCATCACGGGAGTAAGCAGGCGCAGCAACAACGTCTCGTCTTCACTAATCTCGCCGGTCTCGCTGCGTCCGGTCAGCTCAGCGACAAAGAATGCCAGATGAAACGCCGCCTCTGCTTCCGCTTCTAAACCCGCGAGCGTGTCGCGATGCAAAGGTTTTTCGGACAGCGGCGCACCGAAGGCTACACGTTTGTGAGCGTAGTCGGACGTTAACGCGAGACCACGTCGCATAAGTGCGACAGCGCTGATACCGTTCCACAAACGAGTGATGTTTAGAAGCGGTGCGATGTTGCGAACACCGTCTGTAGTTCCCTTCACCAATTGGGCCGGCGTCCCTGTAAGATTCAACTCGGCTGTCGGAACTTTACGTGTCCCCAGCTTGTCTTTGAGCCGGTTGATCTCAATGTTCCGCGGCCGCCCGTGCTCGTCTCTCGTTTCAACATAGAAAAGCGCGAGTCCGCGCCCGCCTGGAGGATTGTCTTCAGGACGAGCAAGTGTGAGCGCTATCTGAGAAGTCACCGCGGAGGTGAACCACTTCCGCCCGTAAAGACGAAAACAGTCTGCCTCTTCTTTTGCGATCGTCTCCGAGAGACCGACGTCGGAACCGCCAGTGAGTTCAGTCATCCATTGACCGGCAGTCCAGAACTCATTCGCGTCACGCGTTATTAAGTGCGGCACTGCGCGATCGATAAGCATCTGATTACCTGAACTGAGAAGCGTACGGGCGGCGCCGTCTGTCATTGCAAGCGGGCAACTGTAGATATCAGTTGAAGGTGTGAAGAGATACGCCAGTGCACACTGATGCACGCGCGAAAGACTTCCGTGCTTCTGCTCGTAAGCCGTGGCAACCAGGCCGTGCTCGGCAGCGATAGGCTCAGCCAAACGCCACAGCGCAGTCAACTCGATCTTATCGATTCGATTTCCCCACGCGTCCCATTGCGTTAAAACCGGCTCGTTCAACCTGTCGGCCAGTTGCAGCTCGTACAAATCAGCACCCGCGAGGCGTCCCATTTCCGCAAGTGATTCCTCAATATCGCGCAACATGTTGACCGACAGCACACGCGCCAGGTACGAACGCAGAACGCGATCATCATGGTATTGATTTCCTAAAATTGGCGGCGCCTGCTGGAAGTGCATGGACGGAGATCAAACCACAAAGGCACGAAAGCACCAAACAATCAGCTTAAATTTTTAATAGTGGCCTAATCTGAGTTTTTTCTCTGCGGTCCTCAGCGTACTCTGCGGCCTCTGCGTTGAAATAGCCTTACCGCAGAGAACGCTGAGATACGCAGAGGGGGCGCAGAGAAAAACTCCTGAATTTAAGCCACTACCAAATTTTTTGTGTCCTGGCGCCTTTGTGGTTTATGCTTTAGCAACCTCATGACCACCAAACAGGAAGAACAGGATCTTTTTCTCAAGTGCCTGCTCGAGGCCAACGTTGACGGCATCATCGCGTTCGATCGCGAGTTCCGGTACACCACCTGGAACCGCGCGATGGAGCGAATCTCCGGCGTGAAGCGCGAGGAGGTGCTCGGTAAAAATGCTTTCGATCTATTCCCGTGCCTGAAGGAGACTGGAGAAGACAAATATTACGCTGAGGCTTTGGCGGGCAGAAGCGTCGTCGCTGAAAACCGTCCTTACGTCATACCGCAGTCAGGCCACAAAGGTTTTTTTGACGGCTACTACTCGCCGCGACACGACGAAAGCGGCGAAGTCGTCGGCGGAGTTGCGATTATTCGCGACGTCACCGAGCGCAAAGTCGCCGAGGCGTCGTTACTCGACGATCACCAGCGATTGGCTTTCCACGTTGAGAACACTCCACTCGCCGTCATCGAGTGGGACCATGACTTCAAGGTACTGCGCTGGTCGCCCGCCGCACAAAAACTCTTCGGTTGGAAAGCTGAAGAGGTGCTCGGAAAGCGGTTCAGCGATTGGGAATTTGTTGTTCCGGACGATCTGGAGGTCGTCAACCAGGTTGGCCAACGGCAGAACCAGGGACAGGAACATCACGGTATCTCGCGCAATCGTAATTACACGAAGCTCGGCACGATACTTCATTGCGAGTGGTACAACTCCGCGCTCTACAACGAAGCCGGTAAGTTAGTCTCGGTTCTTTCGCTGGTGCTGGACGTGACTGTGGCGACGCGAATCGAAGAGGCGCTGCGCAAGTCAGAGGCGCAGTATCGTTTGCTGTTTGAGTCGAACCCGCAAGCGATGTGGGTCTACGATGTGGCCACACTTCGCTTCCTCGCTGTCAACGACGCCGCCGTGCGCCATTACGGATATTCCCGAGCAGAGTTTCTGGACATGACCATCAAGGACATTCGCCCCGCTGAGGACGTGCCTTTGCTCGAGAAGTATCTCTCCGCTCGAGGTGCTGAGTTAGATCACGCAGGAGAATGGAGACACAAGAAGAAAGACGGAACGATTATCAACGTCAACGTCACAGCGAGCCGGTTAAATTTCGGCGGTTAACCCGCGGAGTTTGTCCTGGTACGCGACATCACAGAGCAGAAGAAAGCCGAGACAGCGCTGCGAATCAGCGAAGACCGTTACCGCGATCTGGTTGACAACAGTCACGAGCTCATCTGCACGCACGATCTCGAAGGGCGTGTGCTCTCGGTCAATCCATGGGCGGCGCGCGTGCTGGGTTACCCACAGAACTCACTTGTCGGCATCAACATTCGCGATGGACTCCTGCCCGAGTATCGCGAAAAATTTGACGAGTACCTGCGCACGGTAATAACTGAAGGCTCGGCGCGCGGTGTGATGAAAGTGCGCACTGCAACCGGCGAGATTAGACTCTGGGAGTACTACAACACACTACGCACCGAAGGTGTGGAAAAACCGATCGTGCGCGGCATGGCCCACGATGCGACGGAGCGGCGCGAGGCGTTGAGGCGCGAGAAAGAAGCACGCCTCGAAGCTGAAGCTGCCAACCGCGTGAAAGATGAGTTCCTGTCCACACTCTCGCATGAACTGCGCACGCCGCTAACAGCGATCATGGGCTGGGCTGAAATGTTGTTGCACGACGAAGTCGAGCCGGACAAACGGCACCAGGCGCTCGAGACGATCTTTCGCAACGCTAATTCGCAATGCCAGTTGATCAACGATCTGCTGGAAGTCTCCCGCATCATCACCGGCAAGCTGCGTCTCGAATTTGTCGCCTGCGAACTTCAGTCAATTATCAAGGCAGCAGCTGAAAGCATCCGTCCTACTGCCGAAGCGAAAGGTGTACGTCTGCAAGTGCTGCTCGAACCGAATGTGGAACCCGTCTACGGCGATCGCGAGCGTCTTCAGCAAATCGTTTGGAACCTGTTGTCTAATGGAGTCAAGTTTACTCGCAAAGGCGGCCTGGTCCAGGTCACCCTGCAACGCATCAATTCGCACGTTGAGATAGTCGTGAAGGATACCGGCATCGGCATCGATTCGGATTTCCTGCCTCACGTTTTTGATCGCTTCCGGCAGGCGGATGGCTCGACTACGCGGAACTACGGTGGGTTGGGTCTCGGCCTCGCAATTGTTCGACATCTTGTAGAGTTGCACGGCGGAACTGCCTGGGCCGACAGTGCCGGCAAGGATAAAGGGGCGAAGTTTACGGTCAGGCTGCCGGTCATGACTACGAGTGAGCACGAACCTGACGACGTACTCAGACAACCCGCCATCGCGGCAGTTGAAGCACGCGAGCGCCAGGTTTCATCACTGGAAGGCTTGCGCATTCTTGTCGTCGATGACGAGATTGATGCACGCACGTTATTGACGGCCATGATCGAGCGGTGTGGCGGGCAAGTGATCGCTGTGCCCTCAGCCCGTGAAGGGCTTGAATCGATCGAGAACTGGCGGCCCGATGTGTTGATTGCCGATATCGGAATGCCGGTAGAAGATGGCTACGGACTCATCAGGAAAGTTCGCGCACTGCCAACAGAACGCGGAGGACAGACGCCGGCGCTGGCGTTAACCGCGTACGCGAGAACAGAGGATCGCGTGCGCGCGCTATCGGAAGGATACCAGGTTCACCTTGCCAAGCCGGTGGACCGCTTTGAGCTAGCGGCAGTTGTGGCAAGTTTAGGCCACAGATGAACACGGATTTTGAACAGATCAGATCTGATCAGATCAGTAAACAATCCGTATCATCTGTGGCCTCAATCACAACCGGCACGACTCTCGTCAAGGCGTCGCCAACGGTGTCCGCTGCGCTCCAGAAGTGCATCGGCTTCGGCTGGACCATCCGTTCCCGCTGCATAAGCCGGTATCTCTCGCGGCTTCTCGTTGGCCCACGCTTCTTCAATCGGTGTTATCAAACGCCATTGCGCCTCGGCTTCATCGGCGCGAATAAACAACGTCGCATCACCACGCATCACGTCGAGCAACAACATCTCATAAGCCGCCGGCGACTCGACACCAAACGCTCTCTGATAACAGAAATCCATCTGAACGGTGCTGGTGCGCATTTCAAATCCCGGACGTTTCGCGCCAAACGTGACGGTGATACCTTCGTTCGGTTGAATACGCAACGTGATAACGTTTGGATAAATCTGGTCGTCAGGCGTGCGTGCAAACAGGGCTTGCGGAGTGCGTTTCAAATGGATCGCTACCTCAGTAAGGTCGCGCCCGAGATGTTTTCCAGTGCGCAGGTAAAACGGCACACCCGACCAGCGCCAGTTTGAAATATAAAACTTTACGGCGGCGTACGTCTCAGTCACTGACTCCGGCTTAACCCCCTGTTCTGCTTTGTAAGCCTTAACCTTTTCACCATCGATCTCGCCTGGTCCATATTGAGCACGCACTGTGCGGCGCGCAACCTGTTCAGGCTTCATACGGCGAATCGATCGCAACACCTGAACCTTCTCTTCTCTTACCGAGTCAGCATCGAACGCGACGGGCGGTTCCATCGCGGTGAGCGTCAAAAGCTGTAGCAGATGGTTGGCTACCATGTCGCGCAGTGCTCCCGCCTCTTCGTAGTAGCCGGCGCGGCTGCCGACACCTCCAGTCTCGGCGGCAGTGATCTCGACGTAGTCGACGTAGTTGCGATTCCAGATCGGTTCAAACATCGAGTTGCCGAAGCGAAAGACAAGGATGTTTTGAACTGTATCTTTGCCGAGGTAATGGTCGATCCGGTAAACCTGACTCTCTTTAAATACGGCGGTGATAGTTGCGTTCAACTCTTTCGCGGATTCGAGATCGCGACCGAAGGGTTTTTCAACGACAATCCGGCTCCAGTGCTCGCCTTCCTGCGCGAGCCCGGCTTTGCCGAGGCGCGTGACTATTTCAGAAAAAAGCGATGGCGGCGTGGCGAAGTAGAAGAGATGATTTTGACTGGCGCCCTCGGAAGCTAACTCCTCAAGACGCGCAGCGACCTTGCGATAGGTCTCGTCGTTATCAAGCTCGCCCGACATATAGCGAAGGCGTCCGGCGAATTCGCGCCACTGCTCTTCGTCGAGGTGCTCGATCTTCTTCGACTTGTCCAACGCTTCACGCACGAAGCTTTGAAATGCGTCGTCAGTCATCTCGCTTCTGCCGACGCCCAGAATGCGAACGCTGTCGAGACATCCCTGGCCCAACAGCCGGCACAACGCAGGCATGAGCTTGCGTTTCGTAAGATCGCCGGTAGCGCCAAAGATCACGACGACGCACGGCTCCGCCTTTGGCAAAGCCGGCTGCTCTAATTTCGTTGGTATTGGTTCTACAAGTACAGATGACATTATTTACTTCTCACGATGACCGCCGAACTGGAGTCGCATGGCGGACAGGATCTTATTTGCGAAATCGGCTTCACCTCTCGAACTAAAACGCTGGAACAACGCAGAACTCAACACCGGCACCGGAACTCCCTCCTCAACCGCCGCGTTGATGGTCCAACGCCCTTCGCCCGAATCAGACACACGCCCGGAAAAACCTTCCAACTGCGGACTTTCGGCAAATGCAATCGCCGTGAGATCCAGCAACCATGAAGCGATCACACTCCCGCGACGCCAGACCTCCGTGATATCAGCGATATTGAAATCGTAATGATAATGCTCCGCATTGCGCAGTGGCGTGGTCTCCGCATCGGCTGGTCTTTCGCTCTTACCGACGTTTGCGTGATGCAGTACGTTTAGTCCTTCAGCGTATGCAGCCATCAGACCGTACTCGATTCCATTGTGGATCATCTTCACGAAGTGACCGGCGCCTGACGGTCCACAGTGCAAGTAGCCTTCTGCCGCGGTACCCGAGTCCGCCGGCCGGCCGGGTGTAGGTGAAACGGCATCGCGTCCCGGAGCAAGAGTTTTGAAAATGGGATCGAGGTGTGCGACTACGTCATGTTCACCTCCAATCATCTGGCAATACCCGCGCTCCAGTCCCCAAACTCCGCCGCTCGTGCCCACGTCAACATAATGAATGCTCTTCGCTTTGAGCTCACGAGCACGGCGAATATCGTCAACGTAATAGGAGTTTCCGCCGTCGATGATCGTGTCGCCTGGCTCTACTACTTCAAGAAGCTGATGGAGAATAGTATCGACAAGAGCGGCAGGGATCATCAACCAGATCGCACGCGGCGCCTTGAGCTTCTCGATAAAGACGGCCAGCGACGTGTCGCCGATTGCACCTTCGTCTACAAGTGCTTTCACTGCATCAGCGTTGCGATCGTTCACGACACACTCATGGCCGCCGCGCAAGAGACGTCGCACCATGTTGGCGCCCATGCGTCCCAGTCCAATCATTCCAATCTGCATTCGAAGCTCCCTTGCGAAGTATTATTCTTTACCTGAAGATAACAGAAACCAAACCCAAAGGAGCACTCCACATGAAGTGTTTGCGCCTGCTTCTCTTCTTAGTTCTTACCGTTCCAGTTATGGCACAGAAACCGGCGAGCTTGCCACTTAACCGCGTTGTCGATCTTACACACGCTTTCGATGCGACAACGGTTTACTGGCCGACAGCCCAGGGATTCAAACTCGAAACCGACTTCGAAGGAATGACCGACAAAGGTTATTTCTACTCGGCGTATCGTTATTCCGCTGCGGAACACGGCGGCACACATCTCGACTCACCAATACACTTTGCGAAGGGTCGTTACACGGTTGACGAGATCCCTTTGCAGCAACTGATGGGAGCGGCGGTGGTTATCGATGTGACGAACCAGTGCGCCTCTAATCCCGACTACCTCGTGAGCGTCGCCGATTTTCAAAACTGGGAGAAACAGAACGGGAGGATCGATGCGGGCAGCATCGTCTTGCTACGAACAGGTTTCGGCAAGTATTACCCGGATCGAAAAAAGTATTTAGGAACAGATGAGCGTGGCGACGCGGCTGTCGCGAAGTTGCATTTTCCCGGTTTGGATCCTGCCGCCGCGCGCTGGCTCACACAGAATCGTTCGATCAAAGCGATCGGTTTAGACACGGCGAGTATTGACTACGGTCAATCGACGTTGTTCGAAAGCCATCGAATACTGTTCGAGAAGAACATTCCCGCATTTGAGAACGTCGCGAACCTGGATCAATTGCCGGTGAAAGGTTTTTCGGTGATTGCGCTGCCGATGAAGATTAAGGGTGGTAGTGGCGGGCCGCTGAGGATCGTCGCTCTGCTTTAAATCATGTGAATCTTGCAAAATCCTGCAATCCTGTCCATTTAAAGTTCGGCGGTCACGGACACAAGCGACAAAGGAATCGTCGGCGACACATCGCGTGAAGTAACTCGCGCCTGTTCCATCAACAACTCTTCGAAGGCCGTAACGGAAAGCGCTTTGCTAAACAGAAATCCCTGCACCACGTCACATTCAAGCGCACTGAGATACTGAAGCTGCTCTTTCGTCTCAACTCCCTCGGCGATTACGGTGAGATCGAGTGCATGGCCCAAATTGATGATCGCCCTCACGATAGACGTGTCGTGAGGATCTTTGCAAACGTCGGAGACGAAACTCTTGTCGATCTTCAACGTGTCAATCGGAAAGCGCTTTAGATAGTTCAAGGAAGAATAGCCGGTGCCGAAGTCGTCAATCGCAACCTTGATCCCCATCAACTTCAGCTCGTGAAGTTTTTCAATTGCCTCTTCGGGATCCTTCATGATCGAGCTCTCGGTCAACTCGAGTTCCAGCCAGCGTGGATCGAGGTTCGTGTCCTTCAGTATCTGATTGATATCTGCGATGAACGTCGGCTGCTGAAATTGTCTCGCGGAAAAGTTCACCGACAGACACATCGGCGTGAGCCCTGCGTCCTGCCAGGCTTTGTTTTGCGCACATGCATTACGCAGGATCCAATCGCCGAGTTGGATGATTATCCCGCTCTCCTCGGCCAGCGTTATGAATTCGCCCGGAGCGAGCAACCCCAGGCTCGGATGCTGCCAGCGCACAAGCGCTTCCATGCCTACGAGATGAAAATCCTTGATAGCAACCTGCGGTTGGTACTGAACAAAAAACTCCGATCGCTCCACACCAGAACGCAGGTTGCTCTCGAGAACTAATTGTCTGAGTGCGCGCGTAGTCCCACCGGCCGTGTAGAACTGATAGCTGTTGCCTCCCTGCACTTTCGCTCGATCGAGCGCTACGCCCGCAGTCTTCAACAATCCAGCAGTGTCGCGCCCATCGTTTGGATAAAGACTGATACCGATACTGCTCGAGACAAAGATTTCCTGATCGTCAAACAGAAACGCCTGATCGAGAGCGTTCTTGATCGCGCGAGCTACATTCGCCGCATCTTGCGCGCGCGGAATCTGTGTCAACAGGAGGGCGAATTCATCGCCACCAAAACGTGCAACCGTATCGCTCTCGCGAACACAACTCGTCAGACGTTGGGCCACTGATTGCAACAGACGATCGCCGGCCATATATCCGAGAGAGTCGTTGATGGTCTTGAAACGATCGACGTTCAGGAGCATAACTGCCTGTATCTGATCGCTTCTGTGCGAGAGAGCTATGGCTTGCTTGAGTCGATCTTTGAACAGCACCTGGTTCGGCAAATCAGTTAGCGCATCGTGATAAGCAAGGTGGTTGAGTTTTTCCTGCGTCTGCTTGTTTTGGGAAAGATCGACGACAAAACACGCGATCTCTTCTTCGTGCAGCGCAGCGCCGAATAAAACCGGAAGCTGGCTGCCGTCGTGCCTGATGAGGTCTTTCTCAAAAGGCGCGCACGCGCCAAAGGCCATCAGCTTTTCAAACGCCTCTTCATCGAGACGATGATGCTCGGGAGGTGTCAGATCATGAATGCTTGGCGGCAGGTTATCGGCGGTATAACCGAGGATGTTCAGGAAACTCTCGTCCGCACTCAGGATCTTACCGGCGAGATCCGTGAACAAGACGGCGATCAGGTTGGTGGCGACAAGACGTCGCAGAGCCGCGTCGACTTTGCTTTCCATAGAGTTGGTTGTGACTGTTACCGGGAGTGTGAGTAGGGCAAGCGCCGGGTTGGCCGTCAACCCGTGAGGTTAGGCTACCACAGTTCATCTACAGATTACACAGAAAAAATCTGCGTAATCTGTGGATGGTTTTGGGTTACCGGGCAGAACTCGTCGTCGTTGTGGCTGGTCCGGGTGGCAGCTTTTCATTGAGATATCGCGTTAACAAGCCGAACAAATGGCGCGGCGTTCCCTGTCCTTCCGAAATCGAATGTGAGCGATTCGGATACGCAAACATAGAAAACTGCTTGTTCGCAGCAATCAGTTTGTCAATCAATGCCTCGGTGCCCTGGTAGTGAACGTTGTCGTCACCTGTGCCATGGACAATTATTAAATTGCCCTTTAACTGCCCCGCAAAAGTGATCGGCGAGCTCTGTTTCCATTCCTCGGGATGGTCCTTGGGGAGCCCACCATACCGCTCCTGGTAAATCGTGTCGTAGTAATGAAGATCCGGCACAGGCGCAACAGACACGCCCGTAGCGTAAACGTCGGGGTAGCGGAACATCGCATTCAATGTTGACGAGCCACCACCACTCCAACCCCAAATCCCGATACGCACAGGATCGACGAATGGCCACTTCGCAATCGCACGAGCCGCGGCAGCCTGATCCCCGGAATTCACGATTCCCATCTTGCGGTAAATTATTTTGCGCCAGGCACGACCACGCGGCGCGGGGGTTCCGCGGTTATCGACACTCATAACAACGTAACCCTGCTGCGCCAGCATTCCGTGCCAGAGCCGGTTTCGACCATCCCAGCGATCCATCACTGTTTGGCCCCACGGCTCACCATAAACATAAAAGAGCACCGGATAACGTTTCTGCGGATCGAAATCGTGAGGCTTGATCATCCAGCCGTCGAGTTGCACACCCTCACCGATGTCCACTTTGAAAAACTCATAAGGCGTTTGTTTCAATTTTGCGACCCGCTCCTGCACCTCACGATTGTCGATCAGAGTGCGCGCAACTGTATGTTGCGGCAAGCGCACCACTTCGGTTACCGGAACTTTGTTGAAGCTCGAATACAAATGAATCGCAAACTGACCGCGCGGCGAGATGTTGTAAGTGTGCACGCCGGGAACACTCGCGGGCGTCAGTCTTTCTTCCCTGCCACCGCCTTCGAGGCGCACGCGGTAGAGATAACGCTGTGTCGCGTTTTCAGGTGACGCGAGGAAATAGACCCAACCGTTTTGCGCGTCCACACGCTCGACACTGATCACGTCGTAATTGCCGGGCGTGATCACTTTTACATCGCTGCCGTCACGGGAAACCGAATAGATGTGACGCCAGCCGTCGCGTTCACTCGCCCAAAGAAAGCGTTTGCCTTGATCGATCCATTCAACGTCGCCGCGCGCGATTCCGGTTTTGTCCCAATCGATGTCGCCCCACGCAATGTCAACCCAGGCTTCGTCTTTCTCAGTCATTACGGGCCGCACCCTGCCGGTGCGTGCGTCGGCCATCATTACCGTGTTTGTGTCCTGGCGACGATTGAGTTGCTGAATGATCAACTCGCTGGAATTGGCGGCCCATTCCATGCGCGGCAGGTAGTTGTTTCGCGGATCACCGGGAACCTCGAGCCAACGAGTTGGACCACCATTGACATCGACTACGCCGACACGTGCGGCTGAATTCGTCTCGCCGGCTTTCGGATACGGAAAAGCAGTCACCTCCGGATAAAGCGCCGCGGTGTTGTTTATCAGCAACATCTCCTTCACGCCTTCGGAGTTGAGCTGCCAGTAAGCAATCTGTTTGCTATCAGGGCTCCAACGAAAGCCATCACGACAGAACAACTCTTCTTCGTAGACCCAATCGAAGGTGCCGTTGATGATGTAACGCGAGCCGTCGGAGGTGAGCTT
The DNA here is from genome assembly GCA_963826255.1 of uncultured Acidobacteriota bacterium. Lineage (GTDB taxonomy): Bacteria > Acidobacteriota > Blastocatellia > Pyrinomonadales > Pyrinomonadaceae > PSRF01. The sequence goes on along the minus strand of CAWGWK010000001.1, from coordinate 1,294,744 downwards.
CGTGATCTTGAAATCACCTAAAAGAGTTTCGACGTACACATTGTTCTCACGAACGTAGCCGACGCGGTAACCGTCGGGTGAGAACTTGGCGAACATCAGAGTCGAAGGTTTAGCATCGGGGCCGCCGAGTTTTCGTAGGCTATTCGCTTTGAGATCGAGCACCCAGTAGTCGCCCCGCGTGTTGCTGCGCCAGACGCGCGCGGAGTTGGTAAAGACGAGTAGCTTCTGCTCGTCGGCAGTCATGGAAAACTCTTCAACGGTCAGAGGCTGAGACGCGCCGGCCGGGACGAGTTTCTCCGCCGAAACTTTGACAGTTCGTTCCCCCGTGTTCACGTCGTAGCGAACGATGTCGACAGAACCTTTACTCGTTGGCGACGGCTCGAGTGCGAGATAACCGCTGCCGTCGTTCTGCCATTGGACGGGTCCAAGCGATCTGGACCGATAGCTGAAAAGCGAATCGACCGTGAGAAGCGAAGGATCCTGCTGTGCAAAGACGGGGAGTATTAAGAGAAATAAAACTAAAATGATTGGAAACTGAATTCGTCGTTTCATCTTTTAACCTCAAGCTATGAAAGCCGTTAGTCTCCGCGGCCCAGGAGCGCTGCAATCGCCGCAATCATATCAGCCTGCTCGATCGGCTTCGCGATGTGTTCATGATAACCGGCGCTGAGCGCCCGCTCGCGATCCTTTTTCGAAGCGTAGCCGGTCAGCGCAATCGCGGGGATGCGCCCACCCTTTTCCGGCGGCATCGCACGCAGCTTGCGAATCAGTTCGTAACCATCCTCATCCGGCATTCCGATGTCGCTGATCATCACGTCGGGCAACTCACCTTCAAACACGCTGAGTGCCTCCTTCGCAGACTTCGTCGAAGTGACCCTCACGCCATAACGCTTGAGCATTGTCCCGAGAAGTTTGCGCGAGTCTTCGTCATCTTCAACCAACAGTACATGGAGACCATCAAGCCTGGCCACGCCGCTGCGACTGCGACGACGGTCAACTTCTCGCTTTCGCTGTTCCGCTCGCGCTGGATCTCTTCGGTCCTCCGCAAGCGGAAGATCGACTGTAAAAATCGAACCGTGCCCGAGTCCGTGACTCTCCGCGCTGATCGTTCCGCCGTGTAACTCCACGAGATGCCGCACCACAGCCAGACCCAATCCCAATCCACCCTGCTTTCTCGAGATTGAAGCCTCAGCCTGACGAAAACGATCGAACACGTACGGCAAAAACTCCGGTGAGATGCCTTCACCCGTATCGCTCACCGTCAAACGAGCCGATTCAACACAAGAAAGATCCACGTTAACCAGACCGCCACGCTGCGTGAACTTGATCGCGTTGGAGAGTAGGTTCCAAATTACCTGACGGAGCCGGTTTTGATCACCTTTCACCAAACATTCCGGGGGCTCGAAATGAGTTTGCAACCTGATACCTTTTACATCGGCGGTCGGTCGCAGTGCGTCAAGAGCAGCGTCAACTATGGGAGCAAGGTTTAGTGGGTGCAGATCGAGCCGGAGGTTGCCCGTGATTATTCGCGAAACATCGAGCAGATCGTCTATCAGTCTTGCCTGCGAACGCGCGTTACGTTCGATGGTCTCGATCGCGCGTGCTACGCCTGATCCTTCAACCTCACCATTCCGGATCATCGATGCCCATCCGAGAATCGACGTCAATGGCGTGCGTAGCTCGTGCGAGAGCGTGGCTAGAAATTCATCTTTTAGTCGATCGGCCTCTTCGGCGTGTCGTCGCGCAGCACGTTCGCGGACCAGCGCCGCCGCTCGTTCTTCTTCAGCGCTTTTTCGCGCAGTTACGTCGAGGACCAGCGAAAGCACAGAGACCAGTTTTCCGCGATCGTCATGCAGCACCGAGTTGTACCACTCGCAAAACAAGATCGATCCGTCACGCGTGTAGTTGCGGTTACGCTGTACTCCCTGAACTTCAACTCCCTCGCGCTGGCGGTTGGTCACGAGTGCGACTGCGTCAACGTCATCCGCAAAAACAAATCGCCACTCGTTGACGTGTTTTCCAATCACATCTTCAGCCTTCCAACCAAACAATCGTTCAGCGGACGCAGACCAGCGCGACACACGAAAGTCACTGTCCCACTCAACCACTGCGAGCGGCGAACTCTCCACGTGAAACGCGAGCTGTCGGTAGGCTGTTTGGACGGCATCCTCAGCCTGCTTGCGTGCGGTGATGTCAGTTATGACCGCGATGCCGCCGGTGAAATTGTTCGCCTCGTCCGTGAGCGGTGAGTAATGTGATTCGAAGACGCCGGTTTCGGATGGTCCATAAGGATGATTCTCGGCGGTCCATTCTTTTCCCTCTATGACTGCCGAAAAACAACGCTCATTCCCCGGCTCCCGTAAAAACGGAAACACATCGACGACACGTTTGCCTAACACTTCATCGCGCTCAAGGTCCGAAATCCGTTGCATCGCCCGATTCCATGCGATGATCCGGCAGTCGCGATCGAACGCGAAGATGCCATCGACGCTCGCGTCGACAAGTCGGGCTAGTAACAGTGTGGAATCCTTCGGTGTAATCTGTGGTTTATTTCCCGGGTGTGAGAAGTATTAATCCGGTCGCGTCGCGCACCAGTATATTCGATCCCAACAGCACAGGCATGGCCCAAGTCGAAGCCTCGGCAACTTCGTAACGACGTTCGACAGCGAAAGCCGGCGCACCCCGCTTCGCCACGATCAGGTCCGCGCCGTTTGTCAGGAATAAGACGTGTTGCGGAGTGAGCAACAGTGAAGCATGCTCACCCTCGCGTCCTTCCGTTGTCCATCGCACTGCGCCAGTTTTGGCATCAATCGCGAAAAACTGGCCCTTCTTCTTTGAAGAATGACCATAGATCAAGCCGTCGCCAAAAACCGGTGAGCTCATGTACATCGCGATGTCGGGATTCTTCCAGCTCTCAGTCGCTTGCCACTTGCCGGCGTTCTGCGTCAACGTGTAGGCATGCGTGCCCTGACGTGTTCCTGAAACGATCAGGTGAGTGCCGGTCCAGAGTGGGGTTGAGATGTTCTCGTGCCATTCATCAGGAAACGGCACTGACCAGAGCTCTTTGCCGTTCTTACCGTCAACGCCGACGATCGAGCCTTCCGTCATTGTCACGATTTGCTGCTGGCCGCCCGTTTCGATTACTACAGGCGAAGAATAGCCTGGTCCAAGTCCACGCCACTCCCATTCCGTCGCGCCCGTTGCGGGATTGAGGCCGAGTATCTGGCCGCCGTGCACGTCACTGCCGACCTGGACCACCAAACGTCCATTAACCAGAAGCGGAGAAGCAGCGGTGCCGCAGAACAATTTGGAAGTGTCGATCGATTTGGAAAAGTCTCGCGTCCAGAGCTGTTTTCCGGTCGCTGTGTCCCAGGCATTGAGAATTCCGGTGACGCCGAGTGTGAAGAGACGGTTGCCGATAACGAGTGGAGTAGCGTGTGGTCCTTTCGCCATCTCCACGGCGTACTGGTTCTTTTTAAACTCGGACTGGTACTTCTGCTGCCAGAGGACTTTGCCGTCGGCAAGATTGAGACTGGTCACGATCTCTTCAGGATCGCGCCGTGTGTGAACGAAAGCTCGTCCACCTGCGACGACGGGCGATGAGTAGCCTTCGCCGATCTCAACGCGCCAGCTACGCTGCCACGTTTCCGGCCACGCCGCGGGCACATTTTTTCCGGAGACGGAGCCATCCCGGCTCGGCCCGCGCCACTGCGTCCACTCCTGCGCGGTCACGACCGTTGACACAAGAATTACGAAAATGGATGGGGTAAGAAGTCTTGCTTTGTTCATGGTTATTCCTTTTAGCGACAGGGGAGGATCATAGATCAGCAGCTTGCGAATTGTGAAACCGGATATGAGATAACACTGATGGCGTTCGGCGTTTCTGTAACGCCGAAGGCGTTGGCTAAATCCAGCCCAGGGTTGGAGCGCAGCGACAACCCTGGGTCATCAAACGACCAGAGATTTAACGCTGAAAGCGTTAGGCATGTGCGCGCGAACCCTTTCAGGGTTCAATAGATTTGGTTGGAACGTCACCCAGGGTTGTCACTGCGCTCCAACCCTGGGCTGGATCTAGCGAACGCCTTCGGCGTAATTTGTACGCTGCTTACTATGTTACATCTCAAGGAGGAGACGATGATCTTCAACGAGTTCACCGAAGATGACGAACAAATAGATTTTAGCGATAGCTGGTCCGAAGAGGATCTTCAGGATCTTTCTACATTCTCGCTTTCTCACGCCGAAGGCGTGGAGCAAACCTGAGCTAAAGACAAGAACTTGAGAGACTAGCCCGCCACTGCTGTCACACGACGTCGGCGAAGCCCTTTCGGGTGCGGGCGAACCACCAGTAGCCGAAGATAAAAACTACGAGGGCAATGGTAGCGAAGTATGCGAGGCCCCGCCAGTCGGGTGCTAATCCGTCCAGAAAAATATGACGATAGCTGCGCACCAGTGGAGTGAAGGGATTGAGGTTGATGAACGTGCGGAAACGCTCCGGCACGATCCATTCCGGGTAGATGATCGGCGTCAGGTACATCCAGGCCATCAACAGCAGCGCAACGCCCTGCGCAATGTCGCGCAGGAAAACGCCAAGTGACGCAATCAGCCATGCCGCACCGAGTGCAAACAGAAGCTGCGGGACCAGCAGCGCGGGCAACCACAATGCAGTTAGATTCAGATGCTGTCGGATAATGATCGTCGCGACCAGTAAACCAATCGTAGCGAACAACTGGTTGCCCAGCGCGGCGAACACTTGCGCCGCCGGCAAGGCTTCCAGTGGAAACACGACCCTCTTAACGAGATTCGAATGGGCGAGGATGGTATTCGCCGACTGCTGCACTGACTCCTGAAACATGGACCACGGCAAAAGGCCGCAGAAAAGGTAGAGAGCGTAGTCCCAGGGAGAATCGTTAACACCGAAACGTGCGCCAAAGATACCCGCAAAGATGAAGGTGAAGATCGCGATCATCACCACCGGTGTCAGTACAGCCCACGCAACGCCCAACACCGATCCTTTGTAGCGGCCCAGCAGTTCTCTTTTGGCGAAAGAGAAGATCAATTCCGCGCGCGATGGGAGCCGCCACAGCGGTTGCCAGTTTTTAGCCACGAAAAGGCTCATAAGCACAAATGAAAATTTTCGCCACAAAAAGGCACATAAAGCACAAAATAAAAATTAGTCAGCTGAGTTGATCCATAACCTCATTTTTGTGCATTTTGTGCCTCTTTGTGGCCCATGAATTTTGTGCCTTTTTGCGGCACCACTCCGAGTCCTCTCCAACTATTCTTATTGTGCCAGCCGATCACGACTTCGCTTGCTCCGATATCGCGCCACCACGTCTCAAACTCAGCTCGCGGAATATAGAACGCCGTCGGCGCAATCAGGTGGTCAAAGACTATCGTGTGCTGCTCGCGCCAGCCAAACTTCGAGATCGCGCTCAAGTAATCATTGTAGAAGAGGTGTTTCGCGATGGATGAACCATTTTTGTTTAGTGGACCATAGACCAGCTTTGTCGCGAGGTAAAGACACGCAGCAGGAACCTTCGACAGTTGCAGCAACGCGCGTTGATCGATTCGCGACGTTATCTTTTCGCGCACAGGGTTCACCCACCGCGTGATCCACTCGTTATTTTCAGCGCCATAGATCCACGCCGACACGTGGCCGCCCGGCTTTACTTTCGAAGCCAACGATAAGAAACCACCACGCGGATCCGGCAAGTGGTGCAAGACGCCGACAGAAAACGCGTAATCAAACTCTCGCGCGAGCGGCAAATGATAAATATCAGCCTGAATGATGTGCGCGTTGGGTAATGAACGTGTGGCGGTGAATGCTGTTTCGACCGCCGCACTTAGATCGATGCCGATGACTTCGCGCGCACCCCAGCGAGCAACGAGTTGCGTGTGCCGCCCTTTGCCGCAGCCACCTTCGAGCACGACCTTGTCACGAAAAAACTCCGGCGTTACCGGCGCGATCCAACCGAGGAACTGCTCCGCGTATCGTTCATCTTCCTGCGTGAAGTGCTGCCACTGCCAACCGAAGCCGGTGGCTGTAGCGCGTTTGTCGCTCTCCAGTTGTTCAAGATTTGCGAAGCGCGGAATACCTGAAGTTATGGGAAACAAAGAAGCGCAGGACGCGCAACGCAGCTCGCCTTCCATAATCTCACCGTCTTCGGATTTGCCGACAGATAGATTCAGCGATCGTTCACAGGAGGGACACCGGAGAAAGGTCAGTAGTTTTTCCTTCAAGCCACTAAACTATAACATCGGATTAGCCACAAAGAGGCACAAGAAGCACAAACCAACAGGCTGATCTCTTTTGTGCTTTTTGTGCCTCTTTGTGGGTGATCAGGGTTCCGGATCGATCGTAATCGCTCCCGGCACGTAGGCGGTTTCACCGGAGTTGGACTGAAGTCGAATCGTGTAATCGCCAACGGGTACGTTTGCCGCAACCAGTAACTCGATACTCACAACCGGAAACGGCGCGGCGATCTGTTCACGCGCCAGGCTGCTCGGATCGACGGTGAAGAATGGTGAGTTGACTGAGATGCTGGTGCCCGGTACTTGATCCACTCCCTCGCCGCCGAGGTAGATCTTCACGCGCCGGCCCGGTACGAGCGGAAGAGCAACCATCGAGAGTTCCGCATTGAGTCCGATTACTCTTGGATTGAGCGCAGATGCTTGAGCCGGTACCAAACTGGAGTTTAGCAGTGTGGGTGTATCCGCTCTGACTGCAAGCTGGCTTGACAGTTCGAAACTGCGAAACTTCTGAACGGTTTCAGATCCCGACGACACGATGACTCGATATTGACCCGGCGTCAGGCCTTCCAACTTGTAACTACCATCCTCCGCCGTCACATCGCTCGCGATTACGCGTCCGTTGGCAATGTTTTCGGCCCAGACACTTGCGCCATTCAGCGGGAGCAACACGCCCGCAGTGCGGTTGTCGGCAAGCCGGCCCTCGATGCGACCGAGTCGCTGCCTTGGTCCATAAAGACTGCGAACCTTCTGGCGATCCTCTTCGCTCAAAGTCCGTTCGGTTAAGGCGGGCAGACCGAAGGTTCCATTGATCGCCTGACGACTCTGCATCGTTGACGACAGGAGCACCGAATGGTCCAAACCAAGAAAATGGCCAATCTCGTGCGTGAAGGTGGCTTCGAGATCGTACGTGCCAGGCGTGCCGTCGGTGGAAAACTGCAACTCCTCGCCATCGTCAGACTGTGGTCGAGGATTGATGCTTATGTCTGCTTCGACGATGTTGCCTGTTTCCGGATCGAAGAAGACGCGGGTACGTCCGGTAGTCGAGTCGAAATTGAACGCTTCATTCTCAAGAGTGGTCGCGATCGTCAACAGATTGATGCCATCGCCGGCTTCTGCGGGACTGACTGAAATCGCCGGAGACCACGTCACGACGAAGTTGATGTTTGACAAACTGGACCAACGAGCGAGGGCACGACGTGCTGCGCCGATCACGTCGCTATCGGCTTTGATGTTTGCGCCGGGCGAGAGCAGCGAAGTCGATAGCGAGACCTCGATGGTCTTTTTGGGCCAACGTATTTTGCGGACGGTTTGTGCCGAGGGTTCGAATTCGAATGAGTCACGCGTCTCCAGTCGCTCACGGGAACCGAGAGCCAAAAACATGGCCACAGTGGCAATTATGGCTACTGGATACTGCATTCAGAGCTTCCTGCGAGGACGACTGGAATCCGGGAGCGGCCAGCGGAGCGCATCGTACCACGGATCGGGCTACAAAGAAGCTAAAAAGTGCCACTAAGAAGTACAAAGGAAGTGCCACTAAGAGGCACAAAGAGCACAAAGGTTGATTTGTGCTTTTTGTGACTTTGTAAGCTTCAGTTAATCGTTATGTGCGGAGCAGTGGCCGCAGGCCGGCTGGTAGTCGTAGTTCCGCCGCGCGTGAATGTTACCTGGATCGGCACGTCTCCCGCGCCCGCCAAAGAGGCCGGCAAAGCGAAATTAATGATGTCAAAGCCCGGCATTTTCGGATTCGAGCGAACCAACAGGATCTGAGCCCCTGAAATGGTCGTCGTTCCGACAGTGACAGTGACTTCCGCGGGCTGTGCAAAGCGTAGCCCGGTAACACTCAATTCGATCACCGTCGCAACATTGTTACCGCTCGAGTCCGGCGAGGTAACGCTAAACGGCTCCATCATTCGCGCATTCGGGTTTGTCACGTTGAAAGCGATCGCCCGTCCGCCTGCGTCGTTGGTCGTCGTGAAGATGTCGGGTTGTCCCGCAACAATCTGTACAAAACCACGGAAGAGCGTGTCTGTGTTGGCCCCGGCATCAAGCACGTTGACCGCCACGGTACCAAGTCCCGGAGTCAAGGTGATGGGCATCACGAAGTTGATCTGCTTGCTGGTATTACCTACGAAGTATAGTCCCGCGGCTGCGCCGTTAACGCTAAGCGAAACGCCATTGAGTTCTATCGGCAGCGCCGGACTACGTGGGTTGTCTGCAAGCGGCTCGTTTTCTTCACCTGGACCAGCGGTAGCATCGGAAGGCGCAAGGGCCACAGTGGAACGAACAATACTCAACTCACCCGCAGCCAAACCTAGCGGCGCTCCGGGAACCGGACTCGGTGTAGGTGTCGGACTGGGGCTCGGGCTCGGAGCCGGCGTTGCCGCAGCGACAGGCATGTTGCTGGCGCCGGTAAAGAACGACAGCACGGCGGCAGACTGCGCTGTGATTGTCGGAGTTAACAGGTAGTAAATCTCGATTGAGAAATCAGCGTTGCCGGTACCAAAGTCCACGCCGCCAAGCGCAAAAGCCATGCGCTTGCGAGTCTCGCTCGTAGCAAAGCGCACGCTTCCCAAACTGTTGAAAGCCGGCGTCCTGGTCAGACGAATAAAAGTACTGGAAGACGAAACCGGAAGCGATGTGACAAATAGCTGCGGCGAATTCGTTGGATTCAAACCCTCGGAAGCCTGGGCAGTAAGCGGAAGCGTTCCGTCAGGCCGGAAATTTACTCTCGAAGCAAATACCAGGCTCGATGGAGCGAGCGATCCGTTGTAGTCAGTGAAAGCCGGGAAACGGAAGAGATCGTCGAACTGGGGCCGTGTCCCTACCTCAACAAATGTATCGCTGGCGACCGTGTAAACGAATAGCCCGAGAATAGGATTAGTGACAGCCGTATTTGCCTTTGGATCTGTCGCCCGGGATTCTAATGCTATTAGTTCCCCATTGCGGCTTAACCGGCGGCCCGGACTGGCGACGTTCGCCACCGTGACGCCATTCTGCGTGCGCGTGGCTTGTCGAACATTACTCAAACCTCCGGCGCCAAACGCCGCGACAAAAATCTCCGCGTTATTATCGGGGTTACTGGCAGCATTAGTCGTGGGAAGATTAGCGCTCGAGACGAAAGACACTACTGATCCATTGGAAGATAACGATGGATTGCTCTGAAAGATCAACCCGACTCCCGGGGTAGTATCCGACGTGTTCGTCGCCTGTGTGTAGGCTTTAGTGCCGACGTTGTAAAAGAACAACTCCGGATTACCATCGTTGTTGCCGGTAAGCCCACCGGGATTGCGTGTCGAGATAAACGCGACCACATTTCCGTCATCGGAAATCGCAGGCTCACGGTTGTCGTCAGCAAAGAACGGCGCGGCCGTTGATGAGCCTGGCGTCGGCAGCCGGCTGCGCGGCGTGTCAGTAACCTGGTCGAACATGCCGCCTGTAGTCAAATCCTGCCGAATCAACTCGGCGCCCAACGTTAAGTTAACGTCAGCAACTGGTGGAAGTTTGTAGATCCAGATCTCGGAATTGGCATCACCCGCCAGGGTTCCTTCGCTCCCATCGAAGTTACCCGGACTCGGCGCGTTCGAACTGAAGACGATAGTGTACACGCGTAGGCCGCCGGCTGACGGTACCGGCGCAAGTGAGATCATTGGAGATCGATTATCGATCTCGATCTTCACCAGGCGTAGATCCGCGGGTGTCGGAGCCGGTGTCGGCGTCGGGCTTGGTGTCGGTGTCGGACTTGGACTTGGCGTCGGACTTGGCGATGATATTGGGTTCGGAACGTGCCTCGTATTCGTAATCTGAAAGATGCGTCGCTGGGCGTAGTCGGCCAAAAAGATCTCTCGATTGCCGTCCGCATTGTTTCTGCTGGCGCTCTTTTCAGTAGCGACGTCTCCATTGGAAACGAACACGACAAAGCGGCCATTGGCGGTCATGTCGCCCATGACAGAGTTGAAAGACGAGTTCGGCGTTGAAGTAAGTTGGGCGACGAAAGGGTCAGGCGTCGGACTTGATGTTTGGGCCGCCACGGAGGCAAGCGAGCCACCGATTAGCGCAGGCACGATGCTGGCGCACAAGAACCAGAAAACTTGCTTCACGAATTCCTCCGCAATAAAGACGCAAATACGAGCAGGTTAGATGCCCTCGGGGAGCTGAGCAGCGTTGCACGCAGGTGAAAGTGTATTGCCGGCCACCGGCGATCAAAGAACGGCCATTTTAAGCAGAACCCCCGCGGTTCGCAAGCAGGCACGTATTTTGGTAATGTTCCCCGGCGATATAGGTCTATCAGACCGATACCACCCGGACCCGGAACTTTATGACAAAGAGAGCGCTGATTACCGGAATTACCGGTCAGGACGGTAGCTACCTCGCTGACTATCTGTTGAGTTTGGGCTACGAAGTGCACGGTCTTGTGCGCCGTGTGGCGCTGGAGGCGCCTGAGACCAGATTCAGTCGCATCGCCCATGTACTCGATCGCGTGACCCTGCACCCGACGAGTCTGGAGAGTTACGCCAGCATTTTCCACGTATTCAGCAAACACGATTTTGACGAGTGCTATCACCTCGCGGCGCAGAGCTTCGTGGCGGAGAGTTTTGCCGACGGCTTTTCCACGATGAACATGAACATCAACGGGACTCATTACGTGCTCGCTGCCCTGCGTGAGTTGCGGCCCAAATGCCGTTTTTATTTTGCCGGTTCGAGCGAGATGTTCGGCAACGTCAACGAGGTACCGCAAACAGAGAGCACCGCATTTCAGCCACGCAGTCCGTATGGAATCAGCAAGGTGGCCGGGTTTCACTTGACGAGAAATTATCGCGAAGCATACGGGCTTTATTGTGTCAGCGGAATACTGTTCAACCACGAGAGCCCGCGTCGCGGCTTTGAGTTTGTGACGCGGAAGACTACGAGCACGGTCGCACGAATAAAACTCGGCCTGGCGAACGAACTCAGGATCGGCAATCTCGACGCGAAACGTGATTGGGGTCATGCCAAGGACTACGTGCGCGCGATGCACTCGATGCTGCAACAGCCTGAACCGGACGACTTCGTGATTGCTACAGGGCAAACACACAGCGTGCGCGAGTTTTGTGAGATTGCATTTGCGGAAGTTGATCTCGATTACCGTGAGTTCGTTAAAGTAGACGAGAGATACTACCGGCCTGCGGAAGTTGATCTATTGATCGGGGACGCGTCAAAAGCGCGCCGCGTTCTCGGATGGGAACCAACTTATACGTTCCGCGAGTTGATTAAAGAGATGGTCGCTTCAGACCTCGCGGCGCGACCTGCGGAGCAGGTGTCGGTAAAAAGCTTTCGCGTGTGAGCCCACGAAGTGAATGCGGCGCAACCTGCGAAGCCACCGTGTCAACCTGCGAAGCAGGTGTCCGCATATAGCCTAGGGCGCTAGCCCTAGGTAGCAAATATAAAAACGGGCGCCAGCCCGCGAAGCGGGCGACAGCGCTGCCGCCCGTTTCACGGGCTGGGTTCGCTTGTTAATAATTCCTGGGGCTTGCGCCCCAGGCTTTATGCGGTCGCCCGCTCACGCGGGCTAATGCGCGCCGCTTGCGCGGGCTAATGAATGACCATGCCTCCAGCACTCCGCGTTGAAGCGGTATCCAAGCAGTACCGGATCTACGATCGGCCCGCCGATAGATTAAAGGAAACGCTAACGCGCGGTCGCTGGAAAGCCCATCGCGAATTCTGGGCCCTCAGCGATGTCAGCTTCGAAGTAGAACCCGGCACGACCACGGGCATCATCGGTCCAAACGGCTCCGGCAAATCCACCCTGCTTCAGATCATTACCGGAACACTCGAACCGACACATGGCAGCGTGTCGCTCGAAGGTCGCGTCGCTGCATTGCTCGAACTCGGCGCCGGATTCAATACCGAGTTCACCGGCATCGAAAACATTTTCATGAACGCCTCACTGATGGGCCTCTCAAAGACTGAAACGGAACGCTTGCTCCCCGAGATCGCAAGCTTCGCAGAGATCGGAGATTTCATTTACCAGCCGCTCAAAACTTATTCGAGTGGCATGTACGTCCGTCTCGCTTTTGCCACTGCGATCGCGACCTCACCACAAATACTGATCATCGACGAAGCGCTCGCTGTCGGCGACGCAGTCTTCCAGCATCGCTGCATGCGCCGCATCAAGGAGATGCAGGAGAACGGCACGACGATTCTCTTCGTTTCGCACGACCCGTCAGCCATTCGCGCCCTCTGCAATCGCGCGATCCTTTTGAACCATGGAAAAATCGTTGCCGAAGGCACACCTGCTGACGTGCTCAATCGTTATCAGAAAATAATCATGGCTCGCCAGCAGGCTTATGAAGCAAACCTGAAACCGGCAAATACGGAAACGAGCGCGGAAGCGCCGCTTTCCAAATTAATTCCCTTAACTTATCTCTATCGTCACGGTGATCGCAGCGCAGAAGTGTTGCAAGTTGAACTACTGGACAGCGCTCTACGCCCGACAGAACTTGTCGAAACTGGTGAGCCGCTGATCATTCGCATCGTTTACGTTGCTCACGAGGATCTCGACGACGTTGTCTGCGGCTTCCTGATCCGGAACCGTCACGGCATTCATGTTTACGGAACGAACACCGAGCTACAGGAACTCCCGGTGGAACGTGTGAGTAAAGGCCAGTTAACGGAGGTGACGTTTGAGTTCAACTGCTGGCTCGCGCCGGATCTATTTTCACTGTGTGTCGCGGTCCATAGCAGCGCGGGCGTGAGCTTTGACTGGCTTGATGGTTGTTTGTTCTTCAGAGTCATGGCTGCCACGCCGATGGAAGGGGTCGCGAATTTGAACGCGACCGCGGCAAGTAAACGCCATCCACAGATTACACATATCACCTCTGTGCAATCTGCGGATGACTCCTGGTAACAATGGAAAACAGAAACTCCAACGATGGATTGGATCTGGCCCAACTGATGGACCAGATCAGGAAAGACGCGGAAAAACGCAAGCGCAACTCGCTCAAAAACGGCGTCTCACCGTTCTACCGGCAACTAACAACTCAAGGTTTCGATGGCCTGCTGTCGCAACGTAATTCGCCTTTGCCGGAACTCAAACTGCAACCGCCGCTGGAAAAACGCGAACAGTATCACCTGAATGATCTGCTTGGCTTTCACGATGAAGCGTTCATTAGCAATGCTTACAAAGTCATCCTCAAGCGCGAGCCCGACGATGCTGGTTTTGCGCAATACCTGAAGCACCTGCGAAGCGGCCGTTATAGCAAGATCGATATCCTGAGGAGTTTGAAGTTCTCGCCGGAAGGTCGAAATGCGAACGTTCAGATCAATGGTTTGAGCAGGCTCACCTATTTTAGAAAACTGTATCGCGTGCCGATCGCGGGTTATCTCTTGCGCCTCGTGGTCGCGATAGTTCGCCTGCCGGTACTAATCACCCATCACCGGCAACTCGAAGCACACACGGCGGCGCAGCTCGAGCTCGTAGCGAATCATGTTAACGAAGCCGTCGCTTATCTTTCCGAAGCAAACCGCAAGCAAGCTGAAGTAACGCGCCGGCAGCTCGATCATATGCACGAGCAACTGCGCTTACAGATCGACTCACTCATCAACGAACAGGTAACGATTTCTTCCCGGCTCGACGAAACAAATCAACACGCGAAGGAACAGGTTCAGGCTCAGGCGGCTGATTTGCAAGCGTTAAAAGTGCAACTGGAAAAGCAGGTTGATGACCTTTTCAACCGGCTGCAAAACTCACGAATGGCCATCGCGCAGCAGGAAACACGACTGTCACATCTCCTCGATAGCTCCTTAAAAGACTCTGTTCTCGCGCAAACTGCTGCAAGCGAAGAGGACCATCTACTCGATTCACTCTATTTTTCACTCGAGGATGTTTTGCGAGGAACGCCTGGGCAGATCAAAGAGGAAGTGAAAGTTTATATTCCGGTGTTGAAGAATACCGGGATCACGTCTGACATCCTGGACGTGGGTTGCGGGCGAGGCGAATGGCTCGAGGTGCTCAAGGAGGAAGGATTTCAGGCTCGAGGTATCGATCAGAATCGCATCGTGCTTCAGCGTTGCAGAGAGTTGTCGCTCGACGTCGTCGAGAGTGACGCCTTAACTTATCTAGGCTCATTAGAAAACGGAAGTTTGAGTGCGGTCACGGCCTTTCACTTTGCGGAGCATCTCGAGCTCAAGACTCTAGTGAGGTTTCTCGACGAAGTGGGCCGAACGCTTAAACCCGGCGGACTGCTGATTCTCGAAACGCCCAACCCTGAGAACCTCGTGGTCGGCAGTTGTAATTTCTATCTGGATCCGACCCACAAGAATCCGATACCGATTCCGACGATGCAACTGCTTGTCGAAGCGAGAGGCTTTCGCTGTCAGGAAGTGATGAAACTTCACGCGATTAACTCAACAACGATCGAAGTGACAGATCAACTGACCAGCCACTTGAACCACTTTCTTTATGGTCCAATGAATTACGCGGTGGTGGCGCGCAAACCCGGTAGTGATACCGCATGACTCGCATCGCTATACTCACACCCACACTAACTTCAGCGGACGCGGTGAGCAACGATGTTCTCGCTATGGAGCGTTTGTTGAGTGAGCGCGGTCATGAAGTCCGCATGTTTGCGGAAAATTCGAACCTAACAGCGAACCTGGTAAGCAAGCAAATACAACAGCCGCCTGCTGCGTTGTCGTATTTGCGTGGAGCGGAAGACATTCTGATCTATCACCATTCGATCGGCTGGGAGCAAGGGATCGCAACGGTGAAGCAAGCCTCCTGTCGCAAGATCGTCAAGTATCACAACGTAACACCACCCGAATTCTTTGAGGGTATCAGTGAACAACATCAGAGTCTGTGCGAACACGGCCGCTCACAACTTAAAGATATCGTGCAGTGCCAACCCGACCTTTATCTCGCGGCGTCGGCATTTAACAAGTCCGACCTTACGACAGCGGGAAGTGAGGAACAGAAGTCTTTTGTAGTTGCACCTTTCAACCAGGCGTCCAAGTTACAAGCTGGAGAGGCGAACCTCGAGATTGTCGATCGCTACAGCGACGGGAGTATCAACCTATTGACCGTCGGTGGCGTTCGTCCAAACAAGGGACATGCCGATCTCATCGAAGCCTTTGCCACTTACTACTATCATTTCAACGGGCAAGCGCGATTGTTCATCGTGGGCGCGGAAAACGAGGCCTTCGCGCCATACGCAGCGATGTTGCGGCAACTGATCGATTCGTGGTCCATCGACTCTCGCATCGTGTTTACGGGAGAAGTTTCCGACGATTCGCTCAAGGCTTATTACCTGCTCGCCGATGCGTTGTTAATGACGAGTGAACACGAAGGGTTCTGTGTACCGCTAGTCGAGGCGATGGCGATGAAGGTTCCAATCGTTGCGTATGCTTCGACGGCGATTCCGGAAACTGCGCAAGACGCCGGGCTTATCTGGGATGAACGCGATCCGTTTCTGATGGCCCAATCAATCGACTTCCTGACTACAAATGAACCTGCAAAGATGGCACTCGTGCAAAGAGGTTCGCAACGCTACGAGGATTGTTTTTCAAACCATGCGATCGAGAAGCAGTTTCTTGATGCGACCGCTCAGGCAGGGTTCCAATTGTGAGCCACAAAAAGGCGCAAAAAGCACAAAAGATATGAAAGCCATTTGTGCTTTTGTGCCTCTTTGTGGCTATAGGGTTTTATGCCGAGAGTTGCTATTTTGAGTCCGAGTTTCGCGAGTGCTGATGCCGTCAGCAACGATGCCCTTGGAATGTTTCACGTTCTGACGCGGCACGGGCACGACGTGCGTCTTTTTTGCGAAAGTCATTCACTACGCCATTCCAGAATCGCGGAGGTCGCGCATCTAGCGAAGTTTCTAAAAGAACCGGCTGACATTCTTCTATATCATCATTCAAGAGGCTGGGATCACGGTCTCGAACTCATAAACGAACTCCGCTGCCGCCGCGTCATCAAGTATCACAACGTAACACCCGCGAAGTTCTTTGCCGGTTTCAACACTAGTGAGCAGGAGCAATGCGAGATAGGTCGAAAACAGTTGGTCGATCTCGCTGCCGCGCAATGCGATCTGTATCTTTCGGATTCTGCGTTCAATATGCAGGAACTGATCGCGGGTGGCGCCAACGCATCGAAATCGTTTGTCGTACCACCGTTTCATCACATCGATCGACTTTCAAAAATCACTGCCGATCAGGAAACGGTGCGGAAATACTCGGATGGCACCGCTAACGTTTTATCCGTTGGTCGCGTCGTGCCAAACAAGAGCCTGCATCATTTAATAGAAGTTTTTGCGCATTACCATTACGGCTGCAATAAAAACTCGAGGCTGATCATCGTCGGGAAAGGTGGTGAAGGTTTCAGTCCGTATTCAAAACATTTACATCGACTCGTATATAAACTCGGTTTGAAGGACGGTGTCGTATTTACCGGAGGCGTTTCGGATGAAGTGCTGAAAGCTTATTACCTCGTCGCCGGCGTATTTGTTACGGTTAGTGAACACGAAGGATTCTGTGTGCCATTGGTCGAAGCAATGTCCATGAAGTTACCGATCACTGCTTACGCATCAACCGCGATTCCCGAGACATTAGGCGATGCCGGCATCGTTTGGACAGAACGAAACCCGCTACTGCTAGCCGAATCGATCAATCTGTTCCTGCGAGACAGCTCAGTGAGGAATGCTTTGGCCGAGCGCGGACTGCGTCGCTACGAAATAATGTTTCACAACAAAAAGATCGAAAGCGTCTTTCTTAAGGCTCTGGCAACACTGCAATGAATAAAGTCGCAATCGTCGTACAAAGATCGCATGAAGACATCGTTGGAGGTTCCGAAACTCTTGCCTGGCATTACGCAACCCTCCTGCGCGATGACTATGAAGTGGATCTACTGACGACTACCGCGGTCGATACTTCTGTGTGGGCCAACACGCTTCCGGCGGGACCGGAAACTAAAGAAGGAGTGAGGATCGTCAGGTTTCCGGTAACTATCGGACGCAGTGACTATTGGTCAGGCCTGCACAAACGATTGTTGGAAGCTTTCGGACCATTTGTGCCTGGCAGAACCGATGACGTTCCGCAGCTTCGTTGGTCCATCGCATTGCAGGAAGACTTCATTCGTCATCAAGGCCCTTACTCTGCACCGTTGCTTCGCTTCATTCGCGAGCATTGGCGGGATTATCGTGCAGTGATTTTTATCACCTATCTTTACCCGACCACGTACTTCGGTCTCCAACAAGTCCCCGCGGGAAACGCTCTCTTTGCACCGACATTACATGACGAACTGCCCGCATATCTTCCGGTATACAAATACGCAGCGCGACGAGCGCGTGAGCTTGTGTGGTTGACTGCGGCGGAACAACGAGTGGGCCAGAAACTTTGGGGCGACCTGCCGGGAAGAATTGTTTCGATGGCCATCGATACAAAAGTTAGAGATCCGCAGTGGATGCCGGTGCCTTATCTTCTCTACTGCGGCCGCGTCGATCCGAATAAAGGCTGTCGTGAGTTGTTTGAATACTTCCTAACGTTTAAGAAGACTAACCCCGGCAAGCTTCGCCTGGTCATAACCGGCAAGGATGACATTCCTGTGCCTCAACATGAAGACATTGAATTCAGAGGATTCGTGAGTGCTGAAAAGAAGTTTCGGTTGATGGCCGGGGCCATGGCTTTCGTGATGCCGTCGCCGAATGAGAGTTTTAGTATCGTAACTCTCGAAGCGATGGCCCAACACACTCCGGTCCTGGCAAACAGCGCCTCGACAGTTTTGGCGGATCACATAAAGGACAGCGGCGCCGGCCACGTTTACAGCGATTACCAGAGCTTCGCGCAGGCGTTGAATGAATTCTCAGCCAACGAAGAGTTACGTACGAATCTTGGCAACATGGGAAGAGACTACGTCCTCTCCAGATATCAGACGAAGCAAGTGAGGCGGTCTTTAATCGACGCTGTAGAGTCGAGAATATCCTCTGCGTAAACTCTGCGTTCTCTGCGCCTCTGCGGTGAACCTACTCTTACAGGTGCATTCACCGCAGAGGCGCAGAGAACGCAGAGTTTACGCAGAGATCAATTCCTAAAGCGTTGGCGGTATTCAACTGAAGTGATGAAACCTTCTGTTATCTTCTTTGAGTCTCCGCTGCGGTCCAACACATCCAACCAGCCTGCAATGCTCGCGGGATCAGCATCACGCCGCAGATAACCAAAGTAGTGCAACACCACAAAACCCCGATTTCCAAACTTGCGCACAAGCTCGTCACTCTCCACCTTTTCGCGTAGTGACTGCTCGTTCAAATTGTTCGCTTGCGCGAACTCAGCGAGCATTCTCTCCCTAACAAATCGACGCATCGCATCCATGAACTCTTCGTAACTCGGCAGACGACCAAGACCTGCTTCATACATTCGCAGGATCAAAAACCCGCGTTCATGAAAACCTGTAGCAAGAAAAATATTGAGCGCCACCTGCGCGCGCTCGCATGTCTCGTCGTCCTTCCTGCAATTCCGAATTTTTTCTACTTGTGGCGTCACTACTTCCGCTTCAGGCTCTCGGCCGGCGAAGTCGCGATACAGTTGCCGCACAAAAAACTCCGGCTCATCGATCGGACTTGGCGTGCGTAAATCAAAAGCCCGCACCTCCGGCCGTATATCCAGCCGGCAGACTTTTCCGGAAATTCTTTGTGAAGCGATCCATTCCTGAACCTTGCTTTCGTAGTCCGGGTTATTCACGAAATACATGTTCCAATCGCGAGGAAACTGGCTGCTCGAAGCATTCAATGTCTTAACTCTCGAGATCGACGAGATCAACATCGCATCGTAGTGGTATTCGGCGGTCGAGTGTTTCGCATCGGGACCAGGGGCAACGTAAAAAGCAGTACAGTCTTTTGCTAACCCGGCGGCCATCGCTTTCAAATACGAGTCT
This sequence comes from uncultured Acidobacteriota bacterium, assembly GCA_963826255.1. Taxonomy (GTDB): domain Bacteria; phylum Acidobacteriota; class Blastocatellia; order Pyrinomonadales; family Pyrinomonadaceae; genus PSRF01. Next base: position 1,275,594 of record CAWGWK010000001.1, on the reverse strand, counting down.
TCAATGCTTATTGAGAAACCCGTACCATTGATTTTGTGAACACCGAATTGCTCGAACACACCGAACCCTGCGACGAGGAGGATCACGATCGGCAGCACCTGCTTCCGTTGTCTCGAGGCAAACTCAAGGGCCTTTTGCAGTCCGTAAGCAAAGGCGATCGACATCGGAAGAGTCAGAAAGATTACGTATCGTGAGACCGCACGAATCGCACCCGCGCCTGGAAAGTACTGATAGATAAATGCCCACGGGGAATGGCCCGCATATTTGAAACCAATCAAGTAGAAGATGGTGGTGGCCAGGATCATGATCCTGAGAAACAGTTTTCCCGTTGATTCGGGGCGCGCCTTAATCAACCAGATTGAAGACACCGTGAGCGCAATCCACGCGAGTGAAGGGACCAGGCCGATGCCCACCATCAGCTCACCCCACGTCGAGGGCCGAGACTCGGCCATCAATGCCCTATAAAACCATCCCCAGATGTAGTTGCCATCTCCCATCGACAACAGCGCTCTCCAATCGGGAATCATTTCGCTGACAAAGTCGTACCGGTACCACGTTCCGGCGCGAATCGTGGGCCGATACAGCAGCAGCAGAGGAATGAACCCGAGCAGAAACACACCGGCACTAACAACCAGCGCCGGCCAGAATTTTTTGCAAACTGCGATGATAAAGTTTCGCGATCTGCTAAACGCGAGGGCCAGTAAAAGAAAAAGCAGACTCCAGATAACAAAGTACCAGGCGAAATAGAAAGTGGTGGCAAGTTGCAGGTTCAAACATAAGGCAGCTAACGACAGAAGTATCGCTGCTCGCTTCTGATCGATCGTTTCGATCTGCTTAGCGAACGTTATAACGAGTGCAAAAATTACTGGGAGTAAAAGAACGTATTGCAACTGCAAGTGCGTGGTCTGATGAAACTTTGGACTATTGAACGCAAAAAACATCGCGCCGACGCAGGCCGGCGCCACACCAAAGCCGAGCGTTCTATACAGCAACACAAACGCCGCGCAGTAACTTAAAAAAGTAAAGAGAATGATCACTATCTCGACGGAAGTGAACATGCTGAAGCCGAGTGCGCGAAAAAACGCGTAGGGCGCGACGAATCCAAACAACAGGTCTGAATAAGCGAGCGTGTGTTTCGTCGGATAAAAGATGCCGGGCGAAAGAAGAGAGACTTTGCCGAGAATTGATTGATACCAATGCTCGCAGAAATAGACGAAGCCGCGCGCGTCACCACGGTCGCCGAAAAACGTATCGAAGCCGGAAAGGAATTGCTGAGAGTGGTACTGGATCGTACCTGCGACGCCGAGAAGAAGCGCTGTCAAAACCGCAGTACGCTGCTTGTGCTGCATCTTATGGCTTAGTATCCACAGATGGCACAGATTACTTCTGCGTAATCTGTGGATTCTGCGTGGTCACTGCTGGTCCACTGCTCGGCCAGACAACCAGGAAATACGGCTGGCCGTCAACCTTGCCCCGCATCTCCAATTTGCCGCCCAGTTGCTCAATCTCCTCGATGTACTTCTTCATCTGTTCACTGTCTTGAATCAGATACTGCCGCTCTCCTCGTTCAAACACCCACCTGAAAATCATCGCGCGAGTTTCCTGATCGGTGAATTGAATTTTGAACGCCGCCTTATTCGCGTAGTACCAGAGTGAGCCAGTTAGCAGATCCGCCCAGACCCAGGCCTTGTCATCTACCAACTCCGACGGAAGCAGGATCGGCGCATGCGTGCTTGCTCTTTCCGGCGCCGGTCCCAGCGAACGCTTGGACCAGGCTCGATTAAATGTTGCCAAGCCCGGCGAGAGTATCAGGAACAACGCCATCCATGAGAGCACCGATCGAGCATTAAATCGTTGGGCCTCGTTACTCGTGGCTTCAATGCCTAAAGCGCCAAAGCCCAGCAACGCGAGGCTCGCGAATACAGACGGAGTCATGTAATGGACGGCAGTGATCCAATGCGTGAGAAAGTAAACGATGCCGACAAACCAGATTAGAAACGCCGACAGCGTGAGACGTTTCCAACTCAGTCCCAGACGATTCGACTGTTCGGAGTCGCGTGTCAGATAAAGAATGAGAAAACCAACAAACCCGATCAGCGCGTTAACCAGTGCCCAATTATCGACCGAAGCGGGTCCGTCATTCAGGAAGTAATCAAAGTTAAACTTCAAACGTTCGAGAGTCGGCGCCGCAGCATCCACGCTCGCGTAAGTAGACAGATACCAGGCGCCGGCGACGTCTTGCTGGTTGATGAGGACTGGAATAATTCCGATTACAACAACCCCCAGCACAAGCGCGACTGGAAGACTCTTAACCCGAATGTTCCGCCATCCTGGCCACAACAAAACCAGAAAACCCGGTAATAAAAGAAGGGCGGGCAAACGAATGAGCGTCGCAAACCCCAGGCACAAGCCGGCAACCAGCGCACACAACAATCCGAGATTGCCGGCTCTGAATCGCAATGCAAAGAGACTCAACAGACACATCAACAAGAGGGGCACGAGTACCGCGTTCATCGAGAAAGTCAAAGCGCCCAATCGCGCAAGGATCATCAACCCAACGCTGAGCGCCAACATCACTAGACCGATCGATGCCCATGCCTGCTTCCACGCGGCGAGGGCCAACGCACCGATCCCTATGACGACAAACACAAACACGACGATGCGGTTCAAACGGTAGACTGCTTCTCCCTGCGGAAACATTGCCAACACGAGGCCGGTCCCCGGCGGATATTGCACGCCCACGTAGCCCGATTTAGGGAAGTAATGATGCGCGTGTGGCGCCACTACCTCTTCCCACCGCGGCACCGGAAGGTTTATCTGCTGCATGAAGTTAATTAGCAGTCGTGTTTGCGTGGACTCGAGTTTGAATTGAGGCCAGGTACCACGTGAGGCTGCGTGCCGTATCTGCTTCGCCATTCGCAGGTAGCCGAACGAATCACAGGCATAAGCAAATTCTTCGGTAGCCAGCGACTGGCGATATGACGTGCGCACAGAAACGTAAAAGGAGAAGGCAAGCAGCGCCACCCAGAGGTAACAGAGGATTCTTCGCAGCGAAAGCTTGAACATCAGTGTCGTTTTAATCCGAGTATGCTGAGAAAGAAACTCGACAAGACGGTTTGCAGTCCCAGTGTGATGAGAGTGGCCGCCGGAATCACGAGCCGCAAGGTTCGAGATGGATCGAGTGGCCCAAACGAGGTCGAGCTCCAGAAACTGAGTGCATACACTGACAGCGCAACTCCGGCAACGAGCAAAAGCATACCTGCGATTATGCCGATCTCGAGTTTGATGTGCTGGAACAGAGTCGTCAATCGCGGATCTTCCGGCAGTAGTCCTTCAGTGATCGCAAACACTTTTGTAAAGATCGCGAAGATCACTGTTTGATAACCGATGATGATTGCCATGGCCGCATAGAGGAACGTATGAACGTCGAGCGTGACGCCTTCAACAACCCTTGGACCAAGCAGCAGCCAGCCACTCACCAACGCACCCACCAGCATCAGAAACAATCCAGGATAGAGAAACAACCAGCGCGGGCTGTAAAGCAGTAGAAAACGTAAGTGACGCCAGCCGTCGCGCCAACTCCGCAGGTGTGGTGGGCGGCTGCGACCATCGATCGAAAGCGTCGTCGGAACTTCAGTAATGCGCAACCCATGCAACGAGGCCTTTACAACTGTTTCACTGGCAAACTCCATCCCCGTCGTTCGCAAATCGAGACGTTGAATCGCCGCTTTACTAAATCCACGTAAGCCGCAGTGAAAGTCTCCGCACGGGCTGTTGAAGAAGAGCCGTCCGATTCCGGTGAGCACGGGATTGCCGAGATACCGGTGAAGCGGAGGCATGGCCTGAGGCGCGATGCCGCCTTTGAAGCGATTTCCCATTACAAGATCGTAGCCGGCGCGTAGTTTTTCGAGGAATGGACCAAGGTTGGTGAAGTCGTAACTATCGTCAGCGTCGCCCATGATGATGTACTTGCCGCGAGCCGCTTTAATACCGCCTAACAGCGCGCTTCCATAGCCTTTTTCCGCGACGTGGATTACGCGCGCGCCCAGGCTTGCAGCGATTTCCGGAGAACCGTCCGTACTACCGTTATCAGCGATGATAACCTCACCCGCGACGTTGAGATCGGCGAGAGCAGTCTGTGCCTTGCGGATACACGTGGCCAGCGTCTCGGCTTCGTTGAGACAGGGCATCAGAATCGACAGTTCTGTTCCACCTCCGTCAATTTCGATCTCTACCGGTAAAGTTTGCGTTTCTGTCGCCACCATCAACTAATCCTTCTGTACAACAAAGGTATTGGACACTTCTTTATATCGAATTCCAGTCCAACCATCATCTATCACCTCGAGCACACGTCCGCCGGCACTTTGCGCGATTTCAAAAACCCGGCTTTGCGGTAACACATGCATTTCCATCTCCTGCCCTGCTCCCTCGAGATAATTCGATACCGAAAAAGTGTAGCCGAGACGGTAGGTGGGTATCTGGAAAAAGGCAATCCCTCCAGGATTGAGTGACCGGATCAATCCTTTGATGATGAACGCCATGATCGGCGGCGGATTGTGTTGGAGAACGAGCATCGAGTAGGCCACGTCCAGCTTGGGAAGAGATTCAATATCCCGCACTCGCCTAAGCTGGTGCAGGCTGACATTTGAGACGTTCGTTTCCGCGAGGTAACTTTCGGCGCATTGTAGATGCGACGATGAGATGTCGTAGGCGGTTACTTTTTCAAACCGCTGTGCTAAATGGCGAGTTATGCGGCCCACGCCGCAGCCGTAATCGAGGCACGTTTTGAAGCCGCTGTGTTGCACACCGTTTCTTTCCAGGGTGCCGAACAGTTGCTCGACGTGCTGTGCGCCGGTTTGATAAAAGGCGTCCCTGTTTTCGTGTATGTTCGACTGCCGGTACTGTTCCGAGATGACGACCGACCAGTGAGGCTCGGTTTTGCCAAGCTCCTGCCAGGTGAATTGAATATGTTCGAAAAGCTCTTGCAGATCGCTCTCGGTGCACTCATCCTCGATGGACATTGCCGGTTCATCACCAATCAGTACCGGGACATGCAAGGTGGGGTTCTTCTTCCTGAACTCGGTTGAATAGATAAAGTTTGCGCGCAAGTCCTGAGTTGACGAGCATTTACGCAAGTGTTCCTCCACTACTTCAATGTTTTCCGGCTCCCGGTCGAGGTAGAGGCGATAAGCCCAACGTACGTCCTCTGGGGTCAAGCCTGTCGACGAAGGCTCGGGATTTTGCGGACGGCGAGCGCCCCGAAGTACCTCCTGTAAGCGTTTGAAGGGTCTCTCCACAGCCTCAAAATCCAATTGATTGACGCGTCTAGTCTAGATCGCTATACTCAGCCTTACGGCGCGCGAGGCGCTCACGGACCTGACCCCATCCGCCTCAACCAGACAACACAGAATGTACGGAATCTAGGAGAAATGATGAAGATCGGTATTAGTTTTCTGATTATCGCGCTTATGGGCGTTTCCGTCCTGGCTCAGGATCAAAACCCTCCTACCCTTCGGATAGTGACAGAAGTCCCGGGACTGCCTTCAGACCTGTACTACGGCAACACCAAGGTCAAACCGCTGCGCCTGCGACCGGGAACGAATCAAGTCATTACCATCGACGACGTAGATTTCTTCGTCCAGCAGCAATATATCGACTTTCTAGGCCGCATGCCAGATGGAACCGGTTTTGCGAACTGGAACGCGACCTTGGGTAACTGCCCGAATGGGGGTTTTGGCGAGTTTGATAACCCGCACTGCGATCGCGTGCACGTGTCCGCCGGCTTTTATCAGTTGACTGAATTTCAGGGCCGCGGCTACTGGGCTTATCGCTTCTATGATGCGGCACTCGGACGGCGACCGCTGTACACCGAGTTTGTTCCCGACATGCAAAAGGTCGGTGGCTCGCAATCGCCTGAGCAGGAAGCGGCGAGCAAGACTCAGTACATGAACGCCTTTGTACAAAAGGCGGAATTCAAGGCTGCTTACGATGCGCTCAGCAATTCTCAATTCGTGAACAAGCTCGAGCAGACGGCCGGCGTCACCCTGTCAAACAAAGCCAATTTGATTGCGGCACTCGACGGCGGTACGCAGACACGAGCGCAGGTACTAAGAACCGTGATCGAGAGTCAGCAGGTATTCGATAGGTTCTTTAACCGCGGATTTGTCACGATGCAATACTTCGGATACCTCAGACGTGATCCGGATACGATCGGGTTCCAAAACTGGGTCAACACCCTGAATGCCGATCCCAGTAACTTCCGGCACATGATCTTTGGTTTCATTTTCTCGACCGAGTATCGCAACCGGTTCTAAGCAAGTCGCCACAAAAGGCACCAAAAGCACAAAAGGTTTAGTTGACCTTTTGTGCTTTTTTGTGCGTTTTAGAGTAGCTGGCGGTAAACGTCGAGGGTTTTAAGTGCCGTCTGTTCCCAGGTAAATTTCTTTACGTGCTCGACGCCTGCGTCCGCGAAGTGTCTCCGCGTAGTCTCATCAGTCAGCAACTCTGCAATTGCACTCGCTAAATCGTTCACGTCGCGCGGATCGACCAGCCGGGCGGCAGTCCCCACTGTTTCACTTATCGACGGAATCCTGCTCGTGATCACCGGAGCGCCACACGCCATCGCTTCAAGTGGCGGCAGACCGAAACCTTCGTACAGCGACGGATAAACAAAGGCCTTACACGACGAATAGAGCGCGCTCAACTCTTCGTCCTGGAGATAACCCGTCAGGCAAATTCGATCCCCGAGTTTCTTCTGTTTAATGACAGAGGAGAAATCATCCATCAGCCATCCTTGTCCACCGGCGATGACTAGCTGTGTAGATAGCGAGGTCGTGCGTACGAGTTGATCAAACGCTTCGACAAGCCGGTGCAAGTTTTTGCGGGGCTCAACGGTACCCACGAAAAGAATGAAATCTTTGTTGATGCCCAGCCGTTGGTGAAGTTCGATGACCTCAGCCCCTTCTCTTCTCTTGAACGTTGACCGCGGTGCTTCTGGAGTTACCACTACCTTATCCGGATCGATCTTGAGCGTTTCGCAGACCTCGGTTTTTACGCTGTTGGAGGGCGTGATGATTCGAGCAGCGAATTTCGCCATCAATGGCAATCGCCAACGCGCACGCCGGACGAGATGTTGTTGATGTGCCTCAGGGTGCAAGAACAACGACAAATCGTGAATCGTCACCACCGATGGACGCCTAGACCAGAGAGGGATTTCGTAGTTGGTCCCGTGAAACAGGTCGAACGAACTTCGTAAGAGGTGCAGCGGTAAACCGATACTCCACCAGCGTCGATTCAACACGCTTGGCTTGAGGGTTTGTGGTGAGATCAGGGTGAATTTATCGGTTGGGGCAACGAGGGCGAGGCTTCTCGCCAGCTCAAGGGTGTAATGTCCAACGCCGGTCAACTGCGAGTCCAGCGGCATTCCATCAAGTGCGATCTTCATGTCGCCTCAAAAAGTCTTCCAGCCACAAAGAAGCACAAAAAGCACAAAAATGCTTCCGCGCTTTTGTGCCTTTTGTGCTTCTTTGTGGCGATCTCAATCTATGGTCCGAAGCGTTGGCGATACTCGGTCGAGAAGAGGAATCCAAAGATCATGTGACGGAAGTTACTCGGATTGGCGTCCAGTGTGTTGAGCCAGTTCTGAAAACCAACCGTGTCCGGGTCGCGTCGCAAGTAGCCGAAGTACTGCATCGCCACAAACGAGCGGTTGAAGAAACGGTTCCCAACAACATTCGTTTCCACTATCTCCCGCAACACTTCGCCACGCGTCTTCTGTCCATTGTCGAGGGCGGCGATTAATGTGGCTTTATTCGCAATCGTCACCTCCGCGTTCGCTTCGAGGGTATTCACGTAGGTTGAATTCGACACAGTATCGTAGCGCGTCTTGAATTCCGGTCGTTGCGTCCAAGCCTCCGTGTACGCGGCTTTACTCAGCACTTCCGACTCCGGCGACTGTGGTCCACCCACCTGGGCCATGTCCGGCACAAACTCCGCATAGCTCGGACGCCGATCTAAAGCTACTTCGTAGAAGCGATAAGCAAAGTACCCGCGTCCCTGAAACTCAATCGACAGGAAGAACCCGGAAGAAACGTGCACGCGATCGCAGCCCGGGTTATCAAACTCACCAAACCCACCGTTCGGACAGCCAGTCAACGTCTGTACCCAATTATCAAACCCAGTTTGATCCGGCAGACGTCCGAGGAAGTCGATGTACTGCTGCGTCACGAAGAATGGTATATCGTCGATCGGGTTCTGATTCGCCGGTGTCATGTCGTTTTCGACGATGGTTACAACACCGTTCGAGGTACCCAGACTCCCGCCTGTCACGCCACTCAATGTGACGGTGAAAGTCTCGTTTCCTTCGACCAGCGCGTCGTTGACGATCGGAACAATGAAGCTCCTGGTTGCTTCACCAGTCGCAAAGCGCAATGTTCCCACCGCGGTCTCGTAGTCGCAACGCTCGGACGCCTTGCTGTTTACAACCGTGCAGTTGGTCAACCCGGCCGTGTCGCTGGTGGCGTAATTCACAGTCGCGAAACTTGACAGGTCGCCGGTCCTGGTCACGTTGATCGTAACGGATCCATTGGCTTCACCGACCGTGACGCCCGCTGATTGCAACTGAACAGTGCTCACTGACTGAGCGCGTGGCGTGTAAGTGACCTCGCCCGCGTTGGTCAAATTCTTTTGTAGCGGTCTTTCCGCAGTATGACTCGCAACTACATACGCTTCCTGCTCGCCGCCGCCAATACCAACGGTCGGAGATAAATTAGCATCGACACTCCCATAGCGTTTTTTGATGGTCCCATCGGAACGTAATTCAATCTCAAAATTGACCGGATCGCGTGAGACGAAATCAAACGGAACTCCCTGCCAACGAAAGATGATCCGATCCGGAGCCGGCTGAACGACATACACGCCGGCATCGCCACGCTCTGAATTTCTAAGATCGATATCCTCCCAGAGACCGGCGATCATCTTGTAGCCACCCAGCGCCCGCGGTGAACCTGGTGGATCGTCGGCGTCCGCATCAGTACAGTTTGGATTCCCAACTGGACAACGACGTGGCGGCGCTGAAAAGTACAGGGAGCCATTTGTTGAAATCTCTAACGTCGAAAAAGTCGAGCCAAAAAACGGGAAATTAAATGGCAGTATGTGAGGAACATACCGATCATCGGCATCGATGTTAAGCCGGTTGCCGCCCGCTGATAACCCGGCCGGCGCACCAACGGCTATCGTATAAGGATCGCCCGCAGACAAAGGAACGCTGATCGGTAAACTAACTGGTGTCGCTTCATTTCCGACGTTGTCGAACTGGCGCAGACTCAGCGTTCCCGAGGTATGCCGGAAAGGTATACGGACATCGACTGACTGCAACGCTCCGCTAGTCCGCGGTATGACACCTTTCAACGGTATCTCCTGGCCGCCGTCGTTGAAGACAACCTGGTAGAGTGCCGCATCGCCGGTTGCTCCGTCGTCTCCGGAAGCAGTCCAACCGATGTTCAAGGATCGTCCATTCTGAGAGTTGATGTGAAAACTTCCAACCGACCCCGGCGGCGTAGCGTCACCTGAGCTGAGGGCCAGAAGACTGTTTGCAACATTCAGGCGACGTCCGGTGAGCGTCTTATCGACGAGGCCCGGAATGACGTTCCCATTCAACAGCAACAGGTTCTTCACTTGCTGCATCGACAGAGCCGGATTTTGTGCCCAAAGCAGCGCGGCCGCACCCGTTACGAAAGGAGCCGACATTGAGGTGCCGCGGAATGACGAATACGTATCGTCGTTCGGACCAAAGTTGAGGGGAAGCTCCGGTTGACAGGTGAATGGTCCAGGATTGGCGCAAGGAGGCGTCGTACTCAAAATGGCCTCACCCGGTGCGGCAAGGTCAACACTGGTTGGACCAAAATGAGAAAACGATGTCAGGGCATCAGTCTCATTAGTCGCTGCTACCGAAATCACGTTTGGCGGATTATAGTTCGACGGGAATTGCGGGACGAGATCGTTGTTGAGCTCGCGACTTCCGTCATCGAGATTGCCGGCGGCGGTAACAAAGAGAATGCCCGCGGTGTTTAGTTCTGCTACTGCGTCAAGAAAGGACTGAACAAATACACCGTCACCAAAACTCGCATTCAAGACTCGCACGTTGGCGCCTTTTGCGTGGTTAGTCGAGTCCCACAGATCGCGCATTTGCTTGGCATACTTGCAAGCACTGATGATGTCGGCAGCGTCACCAAAACCATCGACAGCAAGTGCCTTCAAAGACATCAAACCAACGGACCAATTGACTCCCGAAACGCCGATGCCGTTGTTGCCGATTGCACCCGCAATTCCGGCGACGTGCGTAGCATGATCCTCGGTGCTCTGACCGCTGAAAATTGTCCCGTTGTTATTAACGAAGTTGAAGCCGTTGATGTCGTCAACAAAACCGTTGCCATCGTCGTCAATGTTGTTGCCCCCAGTTTCAGCAGGATTAATCCAAATGTTCGCCTGTAGATCCTGGTGAGTCGTATAAATTCCCTGATCGATCACGCCAATGACCACTCGGTCACTTCCCGTACTACCGGTCCTTGTGTCCCATGCTTGAGGAGCTCCGATCTTATTGAGGCCGTATTGACGGATAAAATGTGGATCGTTGGGAGTGGCAAGCGCGCGAAAAATGTAATTTGGTTCGGCGTACAGGACGTCCGGTTGGCGCCGCAGGGCCGCCACTGCCTTGAGCGTGTCTTCACGCGCTACTCGAGCGAGCCGCAGTCCTGGGACGAGATCAGACCCGTCAAAGCGCTCCATGTCTAACGGCACGAGGGTCCCATCCACAGCGGCAATGCGCATAGACCTACTTTTGCTTCTCGCGTGTGATTCACTGCGATAACGCACTAAAACTTCACCGGGAACAAAAGCTGGTCTACGAACCTTCGTTTCGGATCTTGACTCCTGCGGGGTCTGCGGCTTGGCGCCGGAACTCACCGGAAAAGTCACAGATGCCACAACGAGCAGGCCGAGACACACTGAGAAGCCTAAAAGGATTCGAAGATGGGTAGACATTGAGCGGGGCTCCTGGGGAAATTCAGACAGTTAAGGGTATAAGGATTATAGAGCCGCGCAAAGAGCACAAATGGGCGCAAACAAATTGCTAATCCATTTGTGGTCTGTGTGCTTTTTTGTGGCTCAACCTATGGTCCAAAGCGTTGACGATACTCTGCTGAGAAGAGAAAGCCAAAGATCATGTGACGGAAGTCTGCTGGGTTGTTGTTCAGGGTGTTCACCCAATTCTGATAGCCAACTGCGTCCGGATCGCGCCGCAAGTAGCCAAAGTACTGCATCGCTACAAACGCGCGATTGAAGAAACGGTTTGCTACGGCCTGACTCTCCACGACATTTCGCAGCACTTGCCCGCGATTCATCGTGCCACCATCCAATGCCGCAATCAAATTTGCTTTGTTCGACAGCGTCACTTCCGCATTTGCCTCGAGCGTGTTCACATAAGCCGCATTCGACAAAGCATCGTAACGCGCTTTGAACTCCGGTCGCTGCATCCACGCATTAGTGTACGTCGCCTTACTCAGCACTTCTGACTCCGGCGACTGTGATCCACCAACCTGGGCCATGTCCGGCATAAACTCCGCAAATGTCGGACGCCGATCCACGGCTACTTCGTAGAAGCGATAAGCGAAGTACCCGCGTCCCTGAAATTCAACTGAGAGGAAGAATCCGGAAGAAACGTGTACCCGATCACAGTGCGGATTATCAAACTCGCCAAACCCTCCATTCGGACAGCCGTTCAACGTCGCCACCCAATTCGAGAGACCAGTGGCATCCGGCTGACGGCCGAGGAAATCAAGATATTGCTGGGTCACAAAAAATGGCACGCCGTCGATCGGGTTCTGGACGGCCAGCCCGGCATTATAACCGAAGATTTGCAGTGCGTTGATGTCGTGAGCAGTGATCAGTCTTCGGGTTCCGCCCGGAATGCGCGGATCCATGATGCCGATATAAACAAACCCGTTCTTGCTGGCCTGTCTCCAGTGGCTGGATTGATTACCATCCGCATTGTTCTCCGTCACGGCGTCTGGACCACCGTCTGAAAGCCCCAGCTCAGTTGCACCCGGAACGAAATAGTATTGAGAGTTCGTCGTCGAACCTCCCACCGTCATGATGCGTTGGGCGCTGGTGAAAGTGGCGGAGGTTGTGCCGGAGCGAAAACGATAAAAATCCCAGATCGCGGGGCGGTTATTTGACGATGATCCGGATGACGATGTGAATCCGAGGGCGTGTCCAATTTCGTGCGTAGCTACTGCTTCAAAATCAGTTCCGACGATGCCATTGCTCGGGTCGAAGTCGTAAGTGACGAGCTCGGAATTAAAACCGATGCGCGCCGCGAGGTCACCGGGCTGTGCGGTCGAACTCAGTAAGCCAATAGCCCGCGCGATCGAAGCCGAGACTGAAACTAAACTCGCGGCACCGATATCCGTCGGCAAGTTGTTAGCCGGTAGTGCGTTGTAGACAGCAAGTTTGGCAGCCGTGTTTGCGCCTGCGAGCAAGTTGTTCCGCACGGTCGTATAACCGACATTAATAAGACTCGGCGAACTAGTGGACCCGAGCGTATTCTTCCCCCATGGCTCGCCAAAGTTCGTATTGCCGTAATCAACGTCGAGATAAATGGTGACAGGCGAAGTAATCACGTTCTCCCACGCTTCGGCCGCGCGCACGAACGCGGCCCTGGCTGCCGGGTTGGCGTCCAACTTTGCCGTTGCGCGCAGGATGATCGTCAGGTTCGGCGCTGCATTATCGGCTTGGGCGCTGAAACCTCCCTCCTTGAAGGTCTCGAGGTGATTAATCTGGCGGAGATCCGTGGGATTGATTAGCTCCAGCCCGCGCCGTTCCTCCGCAGTTGCTTCACGGCAAACGGTGTCTCCGTCTTCCCCTCGATAAAGAAGAAAATAGTCGGTACCAATCGTTAAGGTTTCCCCGGAGGTGGATGAAGTCTGCGAGGAAACACTGACGCTCAGCGACGGCAAAAAAACAATTGCCATCAGCGCGAAGGCGAGGCCACGGCGAGAAGTAAAACGGAGAGACATAGCCTGGAACTTCATCCTTAGAGCGTCATGGGGAGTGACTTCCGAAACACAAGCACCTCAGGTGCCTGAGACTCTCAAGAAGATGCCTACTAAATGTAAAGAATCTAACAAGCCCGATCGGGCCATTGTCGAGGAACTCAGGGGGCGACCGCCTGAGCATGATAACTTTTGCACCGCACCGCCGTCCAGACTTAACGGTCTTACTCTGCGGAGCAGGCGTCAGCATAGAGCCTGCGCGCAGGCCCCAGCATGAGCCTGCGGAGCAGGCGTAAGCATGTAGCCTGGGGTGGAGCGAGGTTTTGCGAGCGGAACCCCAGGTTACGGTTGTTAGAAAGGTTGAGCCCGCGAATGCGGGCGACAGAACCAATGCCGCAAAAATGCCAACATTTGCAGTACCTACGACTGCCGCCCATTTCATGGGCTCGAATTCCATTGCTTCCAATTCCTGGGGCTTGCGCCCCAGGCTATATGCTTGCGCCTGCTCTGCAGGCTAAACACAGGCTATGCTTGCGCCTGCTCCGCAGGCTGTTTATGGGGGGTTTACCGGAAGCGCTGGCCAATCTGCTCGGTACCGAAACTCCCGATCCCGTTCAACCGAAAGCTGAAAACCACCCGGTTCTCTTTTCTTAGACCGACGTTGAAGGTCGAGAACTGACCGGTCACCGCGCAGCAGTCCCAGGTGTGTCCCAGCGTCATCGTGGAACTGATGAGCGAGCTGTCGCCCCGTCCCGGCCGCTTCTGGAAGTCGAAGAAGAACGACGCGCCGCCAAACAGACCGCGGTCGCGATTACCTAAAAACGCCGCGGGGCTCCACTGCGATCCACGCACCGTGCCCGCCTCAAAACCACGCGGGTCAGCAAACTGGACGAGGCTCGGGCTCAATTCGATCGCGCGTGTGTAATAGAAACTCTGAAACACCTGGATGAGCGATTTAGAGAGTCCGAAGGTCGTGGACAGCGAGCGCATTCCGCCACCCTGTGTGTCGAGATCGGTCCGGAAATCGGCGAAGAGATCTCGTCTCGGACGGTATCTCGCATCGACATTGACTGGCGAGAAGCGACGCGGAACACCGCCGTAAACAAAACCTGAAAGCGTGTTTAGAGGATAGAACTGATTGCGACGGCCGGTTTTGAGTGCGCCACCGAAGAACGGATCGAAAAAGTATTTACCGCGCAACGTGATCGTCAACGCTTCGTACGGCTGGCTCGAGAGCAAAGGCCTGTCTTGCCCGTTGGTCGCTTTCACTGGCACATCGCTAACGTTCTCCGTCGAGCGGCGAGTGAAGAAGCGGTTCGAGATACCAAACTCGATCTCGTTTGTATCAGCAACCGCATCACTGTAGTCGAAGCGGATGATGCGATCGAAATTGTTAATGCCTGATACTTTGCGATAGACGAGGTAAGGTTCGATCACGTGACGGAAAAAGAAACCGCCGCCGCCGCGGTGAAAGTCTTTTGCAAAAGCGGGCGGGCGCACGTCAAATTCAAACTCTCCATACGACCGCGTCAGGTTCCGGCTCAGCACGTCACGATTGTTCGGATCGAGTGAGTTCGAATAGAAGGTGACTCGTCCTGAGCCGGAAGCCGTCATGCTCCAGCCGGCAAAATGCAACGGCAACTCAAATCGCGGATGCAGATCGAGGCGTTGCACCATCGACGGCGAGATGATGGGATTGCCGCCGACGTCACTCACAAATTGCACCGCATCCTCGACAGTCTCTTTCCGGCTCACGCCGTCGGCAGCTCCGGTGAAAGAAAAGTAGAGCGGGAGATTCTTAAAGAAATTTACAATTGCCGGCCGCTTTTCGATGCTAATGCTCGGTAACTGGCGAATGCGAATGCGCGCGTTCGTTAACGATGTCACCTGTGTGCGCGCGAGGAAGTTGAAGCTGTACTCGTCATGATCTTTGTTTATAAAAACCTGCGAGGTCTCTTCCGGCGAGATTGCTTGTTGAATGTTGTCGGAGAACACCTGCCGGAAGGCAAGGTTGGAAGTTATGTTGACGTCAGCCGCGGCGATGAAACCGTTTTTGAAATAGTGCACACCTTCAACATACAAACTCGAACCACCTTGATCGGGATGAGTGTCATCAGCCTTCGGACCAAAGATTCGATCCTTGACGGTATAGAAACCAAAGTTGAGGTACGACCTCGAGTTCGCACGCGTGCGCATGTCTGCACCAAACCCCAATCCTCGCTGGGTGTAGATGTCGTTGCGAAAAGTGAGGTCGGCTGAACGTCCGAGCGTTTGATAGTACCCAGTCGACAAACGAAAGCCCTTTGCTCCGGAGCCTCCGACGGTCGGTGTCAAAAAACCTGAAGCGCGATCGCGTGGCTTGATCGAAACCGAAGCATACGGCAGATAGAACACCGGCAGATTCTTCAGTCTCAGTTTCGGCGAATAGACGTACACGCGATCGCCTGTTTTGATCCTTGCCTTGCTCGCATGAAAACTCCACTTCGGAACGTCTTCATCACAAGCGGTGACTTGCACGTTGGTGGCGACAATCGTGTCGAGACTGATCTTCTCGACGCGATCGGCGGTGAAATAGATCCGCGTCCCGTCCTGGGTTTGGTTTGTGAAACCGGTGGAGTTTTCGAAGTAACCCGTCTTGGTGCGATAGTTCCAATCGCCGCGCGAGCCCGTGATTCGCGCCTGATCGGCCTGATCGAAAACGACGCTGCCTTCGGCAACGACCCTGTTCTCTGCTTCGTAAACCGTAACTTTGTCTGCCTGGAGCCGGTACGTGCCGATGCGCACATCGACGTTCCCTTCGTAGTGAGCGATGCGGGCATTCTCAGGACCTGACCCACTCTGCTTGTTGCTTACAACAGTGATTTCATCAGTGCTGGCGCCTTGCACGCCTTGCGGTGAGGCACGTCGCTGTTGCACGGGTTGATCGGTATTGAGTGGATTGACGTTCGGAGTGTCGGTCATCGGATTCGCCACTTTCCGATCGACCGGATTAGTTTGTTGCGCGAATGCCGAATGACAGGCAAGGGCAAGAATCAGGAGTGCCAGCACATAGCGCATCATAGGGCGCGTGGATGCTAACACGAATAGACAGGATTTACAGAATTTACGATCTGATATCATTCGCGCCGTGCCCAACTTGATGATCGTTGCTGGTGAGCCGTCGGGTGATGCTCACGCTGCTGCGCTGGTCACTGCATTGCGAGCAAATGGCTCCGGCTTCCACTTTTTCGGCGCGACTGGACCACGGATGCGCACTGCGGGCGTCGAAACGATCGTCAATTCAGACGACCTTGCGATCATGGGAATCGTTGAAGTCGGCAGCGTCTTGCCAAGATTCATCCGCGCCTTCCGCAAACTTAGAACGGCAGCAATCGAACGATCGCCCGACGCCGTGGTACTCGTGGATTGGCCTGAGTTCAATCTGCGACTTGCGTCAGCCCTCCACCGGCGTGGTTTGAAAGTGATCTATTACATCAGTCCACAACTTTGGGCGTGGCGGGCGCGTCGCGTCAGCAAGATCAAACGCGACGTCGATCTGTTGTTGTCGATTCTGCCGTTTGAAGCCGAATGGTATCGAGATCACGGTGTGGGCCATGTTGAGTTTGTGGGGCATCCACTGTCAGGTGAAGTGAAAGCGAGTTTCGGACGCGAAGAGTTTTGCCGGCGCAACGATCTCGATCCCTCACGGCCAATCGTTTCTTTTTTGCCTGGAAGCCGGCGAAAGGAGTTGGAACGAATTCTGCCGCCCATGCTCCAGGCAATCGAGACGCTGCGCGTTGCGCGTCCTGACGTGCAGCCGGTTATTGTCGTCGCGCCGAGCCGCACAGCGGAAGAGACACTGCCGATCATGTCCCGCAAGGATTCTCAAGTCGTCAAGTTGGTCCAACAACAAACTCGTGAGGCCCTGGGCGCTTCAGATGCGGCCGCCGTCGCCAGCGGCACTGCAACGCTGGAGGCAGCACTGCTCGAAACACCGATGGTTGTAGTTTACAAGGAATCGCCGATCAACTGGCACACGTTAGGTCGATTGATTACGGTGCCACATTTCGGATTGGTGAATCTGGTGGCAGGTAAAGAGATCGCGAAAGAACTTATGCAGGACCAGTTTACGGGCGAGAACCTCACGCACGAACTCCTGAAACTACTCGACCCCGAAACAAACCGCGCCGCACGTGCGACGTTACGAGACGTCGCTGAGAAACTGGGCCAGCCCGGCGCCTCCCAACGCGCCGCGCAATCGATCTTAAAGTTTTTACAGGATTGACAAGATTTGTCCGGATGGACAGGTTAATCCTGCTTATCCTGAAAAATCTTGTCAATCCTGTCTAACTTTTCCTCGAGTTGCTTGAGACGTTTGTTCATCTGTGGCAGACGATTCATGTAGGCGTTCATGCGTTTGTACTGGTCCAGTGGTTGCACAGGTATTCCCCACCACACGCCCGGACGAACGATCTTGCCCGGCAAGATCCCTGCCTTCGATCCGATGATCGCTCCCTTCTGCACGCGCGTGTGATCTCCAAAGCCAACCTGGCCACCTATCACTGCGTCGTCTTCGATCACGACACTGCCGCTGATCCCGGTTTGCGCGGCAATGACCACACGTTCGCCGATGTCGCAGTTGTGGCCGACATGGACCATGTTATCGAGTTTGGTACCGCGACCGATGCGTGTGCGACCGAGGGCTGCGCGATCAACGCACGTGTGAGCACCGATCTCCACGTCGTCTTCAATAATCACCGTTCCCACTTGCGGAAACTTTTGATACCCGAGATCGTGTCGCACGTAACCAAAACCATCAGCGCCGATGCACACGGCAGCGTGCAGGATCACGCGAGTTCCAATCGAAACACCATCGTATAAAACGACGTTCGGGTGTAGCACACAGTCGTCGCCAACAGTGACGTTCTCGCCCAGCACCACTCCAGCTTCGAGTCTCGTGTAAGCACCGACGTGCGTGTATTCACCAATGCACACGTTAGGTCCAATGTAGGCAGTCAGTGCAATGTCGGCAGTTTCAGCAACGACAGCCGTCGGATGAATTGACGGTTCGCGACGAATCGGAGGATGAAGCGCGGCGCCGATCAACGAGAACGCGAGCTTCGGATTAACAACTTCGATTAGCGTCCGATCCGGCAACTTCTCACTGAGCCGCTCGCTAACTATCAAACACGCAGCTTTGCTCTCGGCTGCATTCGCCAGAAAGCTTTCGTTCTCAACGTATGCAATCTCAAACTGGCCGGCATGTTCAAGGTCGGCTATTCGTTCGATGACAGTCGCGCCGTCGCCGATCATTCGACCTTTCACTAACTCGGCAAGCTCGTCAACTCTGATCTGTGTCATCCGTGGTGTCCGTAGCCGCTCTCGTAAAACCTCGCTTCGATCCGCGAATGAAACTCACCAGATGCGAAACGTTTTCATCGTCCGCCTGCTCCAGTTGGACCAGAACTTCTTCAACAGGCGTCGCGGACCTAAAAAGCATCCGGTAAGCATCTTTCAACGCACGTCTTGCTTCGCTCGAGAAACCGGCACGCCGCAAACCTACGCTATTCACTCCACGAACGCGCGCCGGGTTGCCGTCAGTGATAAAGAACGGCAACACATCCTGCACTATCTTCGACTTCCCGCCAACCATCGCGTAACGACCCATCCGCACAAACTGATGCGCGCCGACATTGTTGGAGAGAAACACGTGGTCCTCCACGATGATGTGTCCCGCGAGCGCAACTTCGTTCGCGAAGATATTGTCGTCGCCGATACGGCAGTTGTGCGCGATGTGTACTCCCACCATGAAAAAGTTGCGCGAACCGATTTTAGTTATTTCGTCTTCGCCGCTGGCGCGATGGAACGTGCAAAACTCTCGGATCAGATTGTCGTCACCGATCTCGAGATAGCTTCGCTCACGGTGGAACTTTACGTCCTGCGGCTCTCCGCCGATCACGGCATGCTCGAAGATCCGGTTGCGTGCGCCAATTTTTGTAAACTGCTTGATGACCGCGTGTGATCCGATCTCGCAATCCGGACCGATCTCTACGTCGTCCTCGACAACCGCATACGCGTTGATTACGACGTTCTCAGAGATCGCGACACGCTTGCCGATGACGGCTGTAGGATGGATAGACATCAAAAGGAGCGCCTAAAGCGCTCCCGATGATAGCACGCATCTTTGGCTGTTATGGTTTTGAAGTCTCAGCGCCGCTTTGCTTCGCCAGGTTTGCGATCTCAATCTTAACCGCTCTGATGCCCGCAGGATTTCGCGCCTCTTCGTAGAGCTTCAGCGCTTGATTCAACGACTCCAATGCTTTGGCTTTATCGTCCAACCGATCGCGGTACACTGACCCAATGAATCGCAGCACTTTGGCCACCTTCACCGGGTCGGATTTCGACCCTTTACCACGATACGTGTCTGCTTCCATCTCATAGTACTTAACAGCGTTCAAGTACCATTGGGTCGCTTCGTCGGCCGGGAAAGCCAACCTCCACGGACTTTGGCTGTGAAGTTCAGCGAGCTTGTTATAGGTGGCGGCCAACGCCTCTGTGCTCTTGGTTTCGCGGTAAATATCAGCGGCCTGGTTGAGTCGTTGTACCGCTAACTCCACACCCGCTTTATCTTTCGACTTAGCATATATTCTGCCAATCTCTCCGAGGACGTCTGCTTCTGTTTTCTTATCACCCGAAGTTCGATAAAGCTTCAAGGCTTCGTCGAAGGCGGTTTCTGCCTTATCGCGAAATTGAAGATTCTCGTGAAGCGCGCCGAGTTTGAGATACGTGTCACTCTGTCCCCTTACATTTTCGAGCTCTCGGTAGAGGTCGTTCATGAGGACCAAAGATGCAACAGCTTTTGCTTTGTGCTCCGCCTCGGAGGACGTCGCATAGAAATCGTAGAGAGCCTTGTGAGCACGAATCTGTCCGGCACGATCGTCGATACTCCGGTAAATAGTCGCCGCCAGGCTGTACTCACCTACCGCTTTGCTCCGCTTTTCCGGATCCGCGAGCGTCTGGTAATAGTGCCCTAAACTTATGTGCGCGCCAGCCTCTCCGATTGCATCATGCGACTCTTTGTAAAGATCCGCGGCTTTCTTGTAACTATCCAATACGAGCTTCTCATAGCGTTCAACGTTCTCGGTTGCCGCGCTTTGCAAAGCCTCTTCAGTTGCTGCTCCGATTTTGGTATTGGCGATCGCCATGCCACGCTTATCGTTGAGCTGCGTGTAAAGATCGAGGGCTTCCTTATACATTTCAATACGATCATCTAACGAAAACGTGTCCTCATTAGCCTCAGCCAGCAGAGCCTGCTTGTTGCCCAATGAGATGAACATTCCAAGAAGGGCCCTTAAGTGTTTTTCCTGATTTGCAGAATTATTCATCACGGAGTATGTGTAGATACCCAGGGCTCGCTCGTAAAAATCCGACGCCCGCCTGCGATCATCCTTGGATTTCATCGCCAATTGGGCATCACCGATGTTCGTCAAAGTTGCAGCTTCACCAAACAGGTCTTGAAGGGCGCGATACATGGTGAGGGCACTGTAGAACTTCGTCTTTGCAGTTGCCAAAGCCTCCTCGTTACGTTCCCCCGTGAGGGGATCCGACGCACCGGACGAAGTATAAATAATGCCAATGTTGTTTAGGGTGCTGGCTTGTTTTTGCGGGTCCGCGGGTGTGTGTCGATAGAGTTGCAACGCTTTATTGAATGCGTCTTCGGCCCGCTCCACTTCACCCATGTCTTTGTAAACCTGACCTTGATTCAGATAGCTGTCAGCCTGCGCGTCGCGGTCGCCGGTCTCTTTGTAGACATCAATCGCGCGATTGAATTGTTCGACAGCGTCCTGTTGACTCTCCGGTCTTCTCGAGAGACGGAAGGCTTCGCGAGACAGTTGATCGGTCTTTCGCGCTCGCTCAGCTTCGCGCGCGCGTTCTTCAGCTTTCTTCAGCGCATCTCGTAATTCACCCCTGGCCTTTTCCGCTGCTCGTTGGGCTTCCACCGCTTCTTTTTTGGCTTTCTCCGCTTCATCGGCACGATTTGCTGCCTCTTGTCTGGCTGCATCTGCTTCCTTGGCCGCCTGTATGGCAGCCACCCTCGCCCATAACTCGCGTTCGGCCTGCTGTGACGCTTGTTTTTGCAGTCTCTGTGCCTCTTGTTCCCGTTCTTCTGCTAACTCGAGATTATCGTACGCCTTTCTCCATTGGACCGAAGCAATTAAGGTAGTGGTCAAGGCGAGAACGAACATCACAGCAAGCCCAATCGATGCCCACTTAAAACGCCGCGCCGATCGCGCCAGCTTGTTGGCACTCTCGATCTCGAATTCCCTTTGCACCTTCTTGTTATTTATATGGGTGCGGCTGGCCTGAATCAGATTTGTTACCGATCGATCGTAGCCGAGCTCGGAGGCTTCAGCACTCGCTACCCAACTTTCCGCTTCTTTGAGTTCGTTTTCGCTGAGCAGCGCTGTCTCATCCTGAGTTTGGTTCCAACGTGTGGCCCGTTCTTCCAGCCATTGACGTACCTTGGCAGCGCCGGAGTATTGCAGCATCCACTCTTTGTTTGAGGTCAGGATAGGATCGACAAAGCGATCGTGACTCAACTCGTACCAGCGACCACTGCCGCGTCGTTCTTCACGAATGATGTGTGCCTGGTCCAATAGGTTGACAGCTTCGTTGATGAGACCTTCCGTGTGAGTGGCGCCGCGATAAATCAGACCGCGAGTGTGTGCTTGAGTAATAAGTTTCTTTTCGAACCAATTGCGCAAGACTCCTTCTTTGATCTCGCTCTTGCCTTTGCGCTGCAGTACTTCCCTTGTTTTCTCAACCACTTCACGGATTGAATCTTCGTAAAACACTTGCAGCGCTTTATCGAGACTGCCGTAAGCTTCCAAATGCTCCATCGAAATCTCGGTGGCATTTGGCGCGAGCTTACTAATCAATGTCCGGCAGACTACCTGCAACTGCACTGTTTCAACGAATTCACCAGTTATCCAGGTCTTATCACTCATATTCGGGCCTCCCCGTGCATAAATCAAAACTTGAGATCTTCTCTGCGTAATCTCTGCGGTCCTCGGCGCCTCTGCGGTTATTAGGACTTAGGAATACATTCACGCAGAGGCGCCCAGGACCGCAGAGATTACGCAGAGAAAGACCAGGCACTACCAGTGGCTACAACATCTCCTCACCAGTTGTAACCGGCGTCGCGACTTTCACTGGAGTCTGTAACAGGCTATCGACCAGGCGCTCAGCTACACCCGGAGCGAAACTCACAGTTGTGAACTGAAGTGGACTCTTCACCGCGGCCAGCGCGGCATCGCGACGCAGGCGATCCAGGCGATAACGCGTACCGAGCCTGTCGGGCAACAGGTGTGCGTAAGGATCGAGCTCGGCGATGTAGTCCTCGCGCATGGAAAAGACCACTCGCAAGGCACGGTCTCCTGCTGCGCGCCGGTAAATCTCATCTGGAAAAGCGTCTTCGAGAAGCAATCGGTTTGAAGCAAGGAAGTTGCGTGATTTGCGCTTTTGCTGAAGCGATTGCATCGTCTCGTCACGCAAATTGATCCCGGCAAATGTCTCCTCGTCGTAGAGGCTTTCACCCTTCAAAATCGTGTTCAACTCAGACACGATTACTTCCAGACGCTCATCAACCGTCTTTTTATCGTCCTTGAGCAGCCGGTTAACACCGTCAGGGAGACGTTCCCGCAGCGCAAGGCAAACAGAATTGGCGCCTCTTACCAGCCGGCTCATCAGCGCGGCAGGACGGCGGATGTCGCAACGTCTCAACGTCAGTGGACCACCTTTCAGCGCATCCGTGATCTGCTCAAAGAATCCTTCACGGTCCTGCCAGCGCTCGTAGTGGCGAGTAAAGATCTCTTCAAACTGATCGAAGATCACGACGCGCGGGGACAACGGCTCGCCTTCTTCATCGTCTCCCTCTACTGATTGGACCGCGACGGGTCGCGTTTCCTCGAGGTAGTCGCAAAGCCGCTTTCCGATTAGTTCTCTTTCGGCAAGTTTGCGTTGTTGCGCCGACGGCGTTCCGGTGTCTTTCTTTCGCCAACTGACGAGGGTATTGAAGACAAAGATGTTCGAGTTTGGAATCGCATCCAGATCCATCGTTTCCGGAACGAGACCGCTGACACGCGCGATTGGCAAAACCTCAAAACCCTTGCCTGGTCCAAGCTGTTCCGCCAACGCCGGATCCTTCACGTGGCCGAGCATCGGAACAAGGCGGGCATTGATGAGTGAGGTTTTGCCCGCGCCCGACGGCGCGTAGATCAAAAGCAATTGATTGGCGATCACGAGTGACAGCAGATCGCGGGCTTCGCGCTCGCGTCCAAAGAAGATGGACGCGTTGCTTTCTTCATACGGGCGTGGTCCAACATACAGCTCGAGGTTTTGAACAGTCATGTCAGAGCACCTCCCAAATGTTTCTCAGTTCAGACATGAACTCGTCGCTCTTGCCCCAGTAAACGCGCGTATTGAGTTCCTGATAGTACTTGTCGAGGTAGCTCAGCACCTTCATCTTCCGGATGTTGTCACTTACATTGCCGATCGGGAGGATCTGCACTGACACATGCTTTCGCTTCTGACCTGCTTCAAGCGAAGTGACGACACTGCGAAACAGCACACGAAAATTCCAGTCGGCAATGCGGTAGCCGATGAATAGCAACGACGCGTTTGCCATCGCTTCCTGGACTCGCGGCGGCAGGAGTTTGTTTTCTTTCTTGGATATCGCCATCAGGAAATCGAGATAGTCGTCTTCAGTCAACACCAGTGATTCCGGAATTCCGGCATGACCATGAAGATGAAAAACCAGCGGTGTCTTTTCACTGGGCACGTAATCCAACCGATCAAGCACCGACGGCAGACTGTAGAGCTGACTGTTCCAGCGACAGATCTCCTGTTCCGGTTTCTTGCCCTGGTCGCGCAACGCCTGGACCATGAAATCGTCATAGTTCGTCGTGATGTAGACCGGGAGCGGTAACTCAGCCAGGAATCGATGCGGCTCGGTGGGCGAACTGAAGTCAGGGCGCCCAGCCTTTCGGAACCGGGCAGCGAGTTCTTCCTTTGGGTACATCGCGTCTTCAACCTCGACCGCGACGAACTGCGACACTTTGATCAGATCGTCGGAGTCTTCGAGTGGATAACCGAATTCCTTGGCCCAGTCTTCGGCAATCGACGCACCCAGCGGCAACGTTCCATAG
This sequence comes from uncultured Acidobacteriota bacterium, assembly GCA_963826255.1. GTDB lineage: Bacteria > Acidobacteriota > Blastocatellia > Pyrinomonadales > Pyrinomonadaceae > PSRF01. The sequence goes on along the minus strand of CAWGWK010000001.1, from coordinate 1,251,359 downwards.
GAAGCTCCAGCGCCGAGAAAAGGCGTGCATCTTCCCTCGCGAATCCTCTTTAAGAGCAGCGTCCAGTCATTTCTTTGGAGAGTACGCGGCATCGGTACTTCGGTTTCGGTTGACACTTGCGACATGATCGGCTCCCCTCTTGAAAATGATCGGCGATTCTTGCGTTGCTATTTGGCGGCAGCCTGAGGCGCTGTTTCCTCTGCTGAACGCTCTTTAGGTTCTAATCCCGTGGCCTCTTTAGAATTCTCACTCGCATCAGGACCACACTGTTCAGACTCGTCATAAAAGAGACGAAAATACGGGTTGCCATAATGCTGGTAGGCTCCCCAGGTGGTTCTTCCGTTAAGTGTGCGGGCGATGGCGAGCCGGGCTTCTCTCATCGCTTCATGCATTGCCACCGCACCACCGGTACGACGTGAGACGGTTTTATCTGAGTCGTTTTTGAGCCCTAACAGATGCGAATAAAGCGTTATTGCAAAAACACGGGCGGCCACATCGTCCACCGGCCATGCCGTGCAGACAAAGTTTGCTACTCCGCGATTGAAGAATGATTCCGCAAAGCTCGGAGCGAGCCGGTCGTCTCGATCGCGCGCGCGATCCGGCGTTATTCCCGATTCACAGGCATTTGAAAAAACAAACTTTGGAATCCGATCGATCCGGTTGAGCTCATTTGCACTCAACAACTCCTTGCGCTTCACGTTGAAAATCCATCCTGAAAGACTTGGATCTCCGTTCCATTGGAAGACGCAGTGGCCGGCAAAGTGCAAAATGTCGTAGCGCCGGAGCATCAACTCACGCAGCACGTTGGTGCGAGTTGCGTCGATTGGTCCAAAGAGACGCTTCACCTCCACACGTGTGCGCTTAATGTCGTCAGTAGGGTTGTAGCTTTCAAAGAGGTCTGCAACCAAAACTGCCTCTTCTTCGGCGCCGGGCAGATGTGCATCCTCGGCAGGATCGGCGACGATCAGGATCCGCAAAATACTCAGAGGTGGCGGTGGTGGTTCGGGTGGCGGAGCGAACGTCGTGCGCAATTGCCGCGTTAACCCTCGACAAGTACCCAGAAAATCATCTTCGTACTTGAATCCTTTAGTTAACGCGGCACTGCGTCGAACCGGAGAAGAATCGAGTGAAGGTTGGGCCACCATCTCCCAATGAATGCGGGCCGTCGTAGAATCCAGCATCATCACCAATGGTGCTGCGCCGTAAAGTTGCTTTCGCAAGTCGGCAGGCATCAACAGTCCTTCGAGAAACCGTCCGCGTTCCAACTGCACCGGGGGCCACTGCTCACCTGCCAGTTCATCGTTAGCTGTCCAAACGAGATTAGGATCGATAACCGTATCGCGTTCCGGAATCGACGCGTTTTCGGTAATCGCACCAAAGCGATAGGTATTTTTGTCTGGATCGAGACTCAGCGTGACACGGGAAGGGATCGCGTTGGGATTGGAACTGTTCCCCTCCAGTTCTTTCTTCCAATTCTTCTCCAAGTCTTCCCTGGCTTTTTCATAAGCTTTCACCTTCAATTCTTCTACTTGGGCGGGGGTGAGTTTCTGGTAAACGATGGTGAAGTTCTGCTTCTCTAACTGTGCCTGCTGAGTAGCAATGATGTTATTTAATTGAATTACTTTGCCAGGATCGTGCTCGACGAAAGTTACTCGCTTTAATCTTCTGCCGCTGCGGCTGTCAAATTTTGAACCAGCCACTGCACGTCGAATTCCGCTTAACCATGCGGAGACGGCATCGCGTAATGCCAGATTCCCTTCTCCACTGCCGATTAGTACGGTAGCAAGGTGTAGTTTATTCAAGCGCCCGAGAGCCCAGCACAATTCCCTGGCAAGCACGGTCAACTCCGGTATGCCAAAACGCCCGGGCTCGTTCATACCCGCGACTGCGATCAAACGTTCGGTTTTAGACTCGCGACCAGTGCGCGGATCGGGCATTAAAAAAGGTTGGCCCAACTGGCCGTAGATGATTCCGCGTTCCGTGTATTGAGTGAGGATGAGGTCAAGTTTGCCGATTTCTTCTGAGCTTTCCTGGTTGCCGACTTGTTTTGTGTCTTGCTGGTTGCCGAGTTCTTCTTCCTTAACTAAAGCCTTGCTGATTGCTTCGTCGAGCGCCAGCTCGGCCCGTTGTGGCTGAACGCCGATGTAATGGCCCACCGAGATGCAATCAACAGGGTGCTGCTCATCGCTGAGCACATTGTCGTAATCAATGCTCTGAATGCCGCCGAACATGAGTCCGATCTCTATTTTTGCGGGTTCCAGATTTTCATCAACTTCCACCGAGTCGTCGGTGGCTTTGCCTTCTCCGCGGAAAGGTAGAAATCCCCGAGTGATCGCTTCTTCAACCTTTCGTTCCTCAGGACTGATAACAGGCGGAGCTAAGGTGTTAACTCCGCGCTGTTCGGAACATTCTTCGTCCAGGGCTCGCATAAACGGAATGCTTCTCGAGCTCATGCGACCGAGCGAGATCGCGAGTGTGGTCTCCTCGGCTTTTAGATCGGCCTCGTATTCTTCTCTTAATTCTTTCTGGCTCTTTGCCTTTAACGCCCGGTCCTCTGGTAACTTTGGAAGCAGAGCATCCGTTTTACCTGTTTTCAGCAGTTCATCGAGTGCCGCCAGGATTCTTCCATTGGACGAGAGATTGCCGTGGTTTTCACGAATGTAGTACGTCGGAATCTGAACTCCTTCAGAGGTCTTCAGCAAAGCGAGCGTGTGTGGCACACGGCCATCGCCATCGACGGTCATCGCGTATCCTTCCGTGCCGTCCAGTCTGTCCCAGTCGCTGATATCCGAGTAGGTAGGCTGATCGTAGCCGGCCACGTAAATCATTCGATCCAGATCAACAGCATCTTTCAACCACTCGTGGTGATCTCTGGCTCTTTTCAGATGTTGCTGCGAGACTGTGACATTGAATTTGCTGTAGGTGCCCGCATCGTAAAGACGTTCGATATTGCTCATCACCTCAGGTGAAGGAAGCATCTGGTACGAGCCCACAAAGGAATTGAACGTCTCGAGCAGTTCCTGGCGACTATGTCGGAAATCGAGCCTTGCCAGTTTTCGCACTAACCCTTCCACGCCCGTAATGACCTGCGGAATGGCGAACGAGCCATAATTCGGCGTACCGAGCATGATTAGTCTGCCACCGTCTTCCCCCTTTTCATCCAACATCGTTTTCCAGCGCTCAGGATATTTCTGGATAAAAGTGCGCGCGACGAGACCGCCCATTGAGTGAGCGACGATATGTACCGGCTTCTTATTGTCGAGCCAGGTACCGAGCATCGTGTTTAGTGAATCTGCGGCAAGTTCGAGATCCTTTCGCCAGTCGAAATAGAAATCCTTAACGTTCCAATTTTCCGACAGGGCCAGGAGTATTTCGCCGTAGTAGCGCTTCATAGTGCCCGACGCGGTCACGGTGAATTTTGAATTGAATTCCGAGCGGCCATCGTCGGTCAGTCGCAAACGATCGAGCCAACCGCGGAGGATGCGAAAGGCATTGACCCACGTCAGATCTCCGGCGCGGCCGTTGCTGCTGATACTTAATTCAGCGCCCATGATGCCGTGTATGACGACGACATTTCCTCGTGGTTTTTCAATGACGCTGCGGCTGACCTTCCGCCTCAACGCCATGCTATGCATCCGCTGGTAACGCTCGTCACCTAAATGCGCGCGAAGGGCTTTCTCTTCTTCGAGAGTGGGCCGAACAAGCAGTTTCGCTAATTCGTCGGGATTGGATCTTTCTACCTGGGAAATAAAAGCGCGTTCGTCGAACATTGGTTAACTCCCGGGATCGTAGGAGGAATAAACTCACGACCAGGCAAGACAAGCCTGCATGAGACGGTGTTGAGAACTAACTGGTGGCGACTAAGGCCTTTTGAAATTAGAAGGATCGAACATTCCGGCCGAACCGTGCGCCTGGGTGGCAGGCGCACAAGTTCGCGTGAAAAATCGCAGGAAACACCGTGCTTATACGCCTCCATACATACTATGTCAATGATTCGGCTTTCATTTGCTTTTAGCCTGCGGAGCAGGCGCAAGCATATAGCCTGGGGCGTAAGCCCCAGGAACTGGAAGCAATGGAATTCGAGCCCGCGAAGTGGGCGTCAGTGGTGGGTGCTGAAATTGTTCGCGTTTTGCCGCATTTGTTCTATCGCCCGCATTCGCGGGCTTGAAACTTGTCGCGCTTTGACCTGGGGCTTACGCCCCAGGCTTTATGCTTGCGCCTGCTCCGCAGGCTAAAAAAAGGCTTTGCGTGCAAATCGTGTCTTGCCTTTGCTGGTTTGGCCCACTATGATGCTCGACTGTTCTGGGCGTTTCACTGAGGAGGAGACGAAAAGCCGTTGTTTAGTGACCAGTTTCGCCGGGGGGAATCTGAAAAGAGCAAGCTGTCGGGAGTCAAAGGATCCCGGCTCATCTCCGGTCTCTCAGATGTCGCCTGGAAAGCATTCCAGTCAATTAATCAACGCCTTCCTGAAGGTGAAGCTATACGTCCGAACTGGGCGCCCGGCCCGTTGCTTAAATCGTACGAGCGCAGTGCTCCGCCACTTGGTTTCCCGCGCGAAACCGACAGTCTTTGTCCAACCTGCGTAAAAGAAGTCCGTAACGCTGTGATTTCCGGCGAGATCCCGCTCGAGACGTTGATGCACGAGCATCCAGGTGAAATCAAAGCACAGATTCTTGAAGACAACGGTCAGGTCGTGATGCGGAAGGATTGTCCGAAGCACGGACAGTTCGAAGACGTGATGTCAACTGATCCTGCGTTTCTCGAACGCATCGAGTCACTCTTCTTTGGTCGAGACTTTCGTGCCGCCGAAGACAAAGACGTGCACCGTCATGGAACTTCGAATATCAAGTTCGGACGCGGCGCAGTTTTGACTGTTGACCTGACCAACCGTTGCAACATGATGTGCAATCCGTGCTTCATGGATGCGAACCAGGTTGGTTATGTGCACGAGCCGACTTTCGAAGACACGAAAGCTATTCTCGATCGCGCGGTTTCGTTCAAACCACGCCGGCAAGTAATCATTCTCTTCTCGGGCGGTGAGCCGACACTTTCACCGTACTACCTCGAAGCTGTCGCTTACGCGAAGAAGATCGGCTTTTATCGAATTCTCGCCGCGACGAATGGCATTCGCTTCGCTGAAGATCTCGAGTTTTGTAAAGCTGCGAAGGCTGCCGGACAACACGGCGTCTATCTTCAGTTTGACGGCGTGAGCGAAGAGAAGAACAAGCATCGCGGCGTTGGTAACCTGTTCGACGTTAAGTTGCGTGCAATCGAGAACCTCGCGGCTGCCGGTATCAAGGTGACGCTCGTCGTCACGATTGTTAACAACTTAAACAACGATGGTATCGGGCAAATCGTCGAGTTTGCCGCGAAGAACATCGACAAAGTTCAGACGATCGCCTTTCAACCAGTTTCTTTCACTGGCCGCGACGAAGATATCTCGGACGAGTTGCGCAAGAAGTGGCGTTACACGCTCGCGGGCATGACTCACGATCTCAAGAATCAACTCGGTGGCAGCATTCAACCGCTGCGCGACTGGTTCCCGCTCTCTTCCTATTCTGCTTTCACCAGCGTGATGGACATGTTGCAGGGCGCGGATGCGCCGTGGGGCTGGTCGTCGTGTAACTGCCATCCAAACTGCGGCATCTTTACCTTGCTGGTCGTGAACAAGCAGACTGGAGAATTCAAATCATTGTTTGAGTTCTTCGACTACGAACAGTTCATGAAAGACGTGGCAGTGATTACCGACACGGCACGTGGCCGGAAACTCTCATACGCACAGCTTGGCATGGCGATCATGCGAAACTTCAACGCCGAACGTGCGCCACAGGGATTTCCGATTTCCCAGATCATCAACCTGTTCAAGCCTTCGTCTACTAATTCAAACTCCGATCGCAACGATCGGATGGCTCGGATGGCTCGGATGGACCAGAAGACTTCCGATGCCGGCGACATGTGGCGCGTGCTCTGCGTCGAAGGCATGTGGTTCCAGGATCTTTTCAATTACGATTTTCGCCGCACTGAGATGTGCGTGATTCCTTATGGCACTCAGGAAGGCGAGATCTCCTTCTGCGCTTACAACACCGGCGTCGGCTGGCGGCAGATCATCGAGAACATGCATAAGACTGCCAATCTCGCTGAATGGTACGAAGAGCATGGCCGTCATAAAGTGTACGCGGCCGGTAAGCCGGTTCCGCTGCAAACTACCAAACACTCTTTGAGCTTGCCGGTCATCCAGGCCGTGCTTGCAGAAGACGCCGAAGAGAAACCAGCATTCGTCAGTCCTTATCTCGTCGAGACACCTGAAGAAGAAACGGTGTCGTTCTAGTTCGGTTTTACCGCTCACCTATCGCCCTCCGCTGCTTTCCCAGAGCGGAAACTATTAACCCACTCTCAGGAGATAAACCCATGCAGAAAACTACCCATTCCCCCAAGCCGCTTCAGACTGTCGTGATAATGCTGGTACTACTCAGCCTCATTGCTCCCACTTCCTTATCAGCAGCTACGAGAAAACAGGATCAGCAACACCAAACCGAGAATACGAAAGTCATCCCGGACGGCACCGAATTCACGGTCATTACAACCGATGAGATCACCAGTAAGACGGCGGCTGAAGGTGATCCGCTTAATTTCAAGGTTGCGGAAGACGTAAAAATAGATGGTCAAATTGTCATTGCCAAAGATACCCTGGTCAAGGGCGTTGTCGCTCAAGCAAAAAAAGCGGGAATGATGGGCAGGGGTGGCAATCTTGGCATCCGCGTGGAATCTTCCACCACAGTGGATAATCAAAAGATCAAGCTGCGCTCCAGCAAAGGCAAAGAGGGCGATGACAAGACGGGGACCACAGTCGCGCTGGTCGTTCTTTTTGGTCCGTTAGGATTTTTGAAGAAAGGGAAAAACGCGGTTATCAAGCCCGGCACCCAGATCAAGGTCTACACTGATGAAGAGAAAAAGGTGGCACTTAAGAGCTAACGATTTTCAGTGGTGACCCAAGCTAAGCTATCTTGCGCCTTCTTTGTGTCTTTGCGCCTTTGCGGGAAACTGCTCGTCACCGCATAATGACTCCCGCATGAACGTACGCCGAAAGCTTAACAAGCTCCGCGACATCACCAAACTATTCGTCTTTGGTCTGCCGAAGTTTGCAGTCGGCTCGATCGACGTCACAAACCGCTGCAACCTGCGTTGTGAGCACTGCTATTTCTTCGCGGAAGATCACGATAACGAAAAAGAACTCTCGATCGAGAAGTGGCTGGAGAAGCTCGAAGCAATGAAGGCTGCCGGTCATCCCATGATGCTGTGCACGTGGGTTGGCGGCGAACCCATGGTCCGAAAGCAACTGATCGAGGTTGGCAGGAAGTACTTCAAACACAATACCATCGTTACCAACGGAACGATGGAGCTGCCGAACTGGCCCAACTGCACTTGGGTCATCTCAATCGACGGCACTGAAGAAGCTTTCGCGCGCATGCGTGCACCGGGTATCTATCAAAAGATAAAACAGAACGTCGTTGCTCATCAGGAGTTGAACATTCAGATCTCCTGCGTGCTGACGAGCATCACTAAAGACTGCGTGGAAGATCTCGTTAAGGAGTGGGGACCAATCGCACGCGGTGGGATCATCTTCGACTTCTTCACGCCAGTGACAGGGCTCAACGAAGTGCTATGGCTTGACTGGCCTGTACGTGATCAATTGATAGATCAGATTCTTTCGCTGAAGAAGCAGTATCCGGGATACATCAACATGCTCGACTCCACGCTCGAGCTGATGAGATCCAGGAATGCGAAAAAAGTTACCGACAATTGTGAGTTTCGTTTGAAAGCGTTCGCGTTTGGTCCAACCGGCGAGCAAAAGGGAAAATGCATGATGGGCGACAACGCCGATTGCGATCGCTGCGGATGTGTGGTCCCTTTTCACATGGCGACGATCAGCAGCCGGCGCTTGATGTTGAAAGAATCAGTGAAGCGGCTTACTAGCTAGCCGACTGTTCGCTCTCGCCGTCGCCGCCCGGTCTTTGCACCTCACGTAACTGGGCCACAACGTCTCTCAACCGCAGTGCAAGATCTTCAATCGTCTGGACTCGTTTCCGCGATCGTTCGCTCAATTCTTCACGCAATAAAAGTTGGGCCTGGCCCAACACACCGGTAAGGGGATTGTTAATCTCGTGACGAATACGAGCTACGAGGGCGGCAGTCTCTTCGAGTTTGAGCCGGTATTGGGCAAGCTGCTCGTCCTTGTCGTGTTCAGTCATCGACTCTCCGTATGGGTTCGGAAAAAGAAGATAAAAGGCAATTGTCTTTGTTTGCGTTTAGGTGTGCCGTTCTAGCCGCTAGAACAGACCCCATTGTGCATCTTGAACACACTCCAGTTCAAGCATTAGTTTTTTACGGGCTGCACAAAATGTATTTGCGAGTTTCGCCATATAGAATGACGGGATAATTCAAACGTTTCATACCGGAGGGGAGGATTAGCCATGAACTTTACGAGCTACGTTGGGAAAGTATTTGTCGTGGAGTCGAACAAAGCCCTTATCCGCGACGAAAAATTTAGAGCACAGACATACAAAGCCGGCGAAGAGCTGCCGCCCGGCAAGAATGTCGGAGACTTCAAAATCATTCCGCAGCGAACGGAAGTGCGGGTGCTGGATGTCAAAGCGGATTCCGACAGGCACACTTACGTGCTCGCTGCTGCAAATGACACTGGAAAACCTTTCGGCTGGACCGCTGCCACGAATTTGGAGGGCGGGTTCAAGAATGAAACTGCCGGCCTCGCGCCGTCGAAATGGGATCTGCCGCCGAGTGGCACAAACATGACCTGCGTCGATAAGAAGGCATTCATCCGTGAAGGCCCGCCAAACTTTACCTCGAAGGGGACAACGATACCGATTAAGTCGTTTGTTGTTGTTACTGAAACTTCATCCGATCGCAAACACGTTAAAGTCAGCAACATCAAGATCGAGCAAGGTGAGATGGAGCTCGGTGAAGAGATCGGATGGACACTAGCTTCAAACTTGAAAGATGGCTGCTCCGACCTCTACTTCTCAGACGATTGGACCGATCAAAAAGGACCGAATGCGTGTTGGCGCAGAGGTGAGCACATTGGTCCTAAACTGCTGGTGAATATCGTTGGGGTCGGCGGTGAGATGGAACAGATCACATTCGACAGCCTCGATGCGTACATGAAACTGAAAGACGCTGCCGAGGAGGAGAATATTCCACTCGCAATCCACAGCGCCTTTCGCACCTTCCAGCGACAGGCTCAGCTGTTTGACCTATTCAAGAAAGGGCAGGGCAATCTAGCCGCCAAACCAGGCAGGTCAGACCACCAACACGGACAAGCGTTTGATCTCAACACCAGAGATAAGATCAATGGATCCGACAAGATCTACGAGTGGCTGAAGAGAAACGGGCCGAAGCATGGTTTTGTGCGGACAGTGTCAGGGGAACCATGGCATTGGGAGTATCTCCCGGAGGAAGTGGAGGAGTTGGCCGCAGCGGGTAAGTTCAAGCTGCCTCACGTTAATGATTAATATCGACAGGGATTGCATGAACAGTTCAGAGTTCAAGCTTCAGCCTGCGCCTCAAAACAGCAGTGTGAGGCTGAACTCTGAACCTCCCATTTGTTATTTCTGTACTGTAGTTGACAAGCTTAGCCTCGATACGTAAATTCAGAATCCTTGCTGGGAGGTCGTCCAATGGTAGGACTCCAGACTCTGGATCTGGCTATCGGGGTTCGAGTCCCTGCCTCCCAGCCAAATAGAATCAAACACTTACGGGCGGCTCAATTTCCGAGTCGCCCGTTTTGTGTGCCTATAAGTGCGCCAAACAAAGTCTGGTCGTTTGAGTCCCTAGTAAGAGGAAGCCGACACCAAGGAGCTTTCAAAGACATTGTGCTCAGTGAGCTTATTCGCGCAACTGTACGCGAATACTTAGCACTTCTTTTGAATAATGAATATCGACTGCCGCATGATTCTGGGAGGCAAAGGATACGCACGACGATCTTGCCAAAGCTCGCTTTACTCTTCGTCCAACTGCTCCAATGGAGTGAAATACTGTGTCTGAATCTCCGCATGGTAGAGTGTGACGCTTGCTATCTCATCAACCGGTATCAAGATGCCGAAATCCTCAACCCCACTCGCCAACCTATCTTTTCGGCTGGCTAACTCTCTTACGTGATCCGCGAGCGGGCCGACTAGGTCGATAATAGTCTCCTCGTCAATTGGATTCATAATGGCTCTATGCTTCAATTCTGCTAACGAAATCAGCACCCCGTCGATCTCCTCCTCCAATGTGTCCAAGTCGGTTGCTAAGTCATCGAGAGCCTCAGAATAGGCTGCTGTAAAAATCACGCGCTGTGTATCCCTGTGCCGATAGCCGCTGTTGGTAGGAAGGATGCGAAGCATCGGGCGAGAATGACCCGGGGAAGCGGCGCTCGTGATAAAGCCCGTGTAAACCTTCCCGGTCTTGAGCGTGAGGAGCACCGTCTTCCGTTGTTTCATTGAATCATTTGCTAAGATATCCAGCAGGGTTCCCTCATTCTTGATGATCGCATCCTCTTGTTTTTGCCAAATCAGGTTAGCTGGTCTCCAAAGAAAACTGCCGATTATCAGTGCAAGAAGAGATGGTCCAAGATACTTGAATTCACCCATGTCCATAGGCCAACGAGGGAGGCATGGGTAGGTCCAAGCGCAAGGTAGAACGTCCTGAAGGACGATAATTAGATAGGCAACTCCGAAAAAGAGCAGACCCCAAAGCGCAGAATTGAGCAAAAGTCGCTCCTTCTCCCATCGCGCGGCATACCACTTTGTTTTGTTCCAATTTTTGGCGAAGATAAAACCGCCAATGAGTGGGAGAAGGAGGAAAATGTTTTCTGGCATGCTTTATAGGGGGGAAAGGACCCCGCAAGCTGCAACTACTGCATTCTCTAGATACTACCCCTTTGTCGTGTTGCTGCTCCTGTTGGTTCCGTTGGGATTGTTGGTTACCTTAGTACCTTTGCTTTCGGCTGCTCCACTCTCCGTGTGCCGGACTTGCTTGAAGTGCTCAGCCTGACGGCGAATCTCCGCCCTGCCCGCAGGACTATTTAATACATCAGAAACGTTGACATACCTTCGCCCGTCTTTACTTGTGCGAACTTCTGCATACTTCTCTTTAGCTTCTTTTGCACTGGTGGACATTCTTAATCTCCTTCATAAATAAAAAACGGGAGGATTACACCTTCAGTTCCCAAATAGCTGCAAATCTGGAACCGGCACCTTCACGCTGATAAAGACACAAAGGCTAAAACCTTCCATAGAAGCTGGGGAAATTCGCTCACTATTTTGACTCGGTTGGATGCACTTTTGCCCCATTTCGATGCAGAAGTCAAGCCGCGTTATCAGCTACTCGTGGAGACACAACATTGCCTCTGCTTGAGAATGAAATGGAATCGGAATTGACCAGCCGGTCCAGCAGACCCCTTCCAAAAGCCCACTAGATGCGCGGGGAAATTATCACCGAAACCGATATTACGCAAGAGATCTTCCAATTGGGTTCAAGGTGGCGCGGAGCGAGAGGCGGACAAGGAAGGTTGGCACATGGACTCCAACTCACCGCGCCAAGGCGAGCGCCCCTTGGAATATCTTCACCTTCATTCGAGCTTTTCGAAGCGGAGTGACGATCATGCAAGCAAAGGCTAAAAGACCCTAATTGGAAAAGACAATACGCACGCGCGTGAGTAATGTGCAAAGTTTGCGTCTTTGCCGTTTTGTGGCAGGTTAACCCATCATTGACAAAGTGCGTAGATCGAAGAACCGGGAAGACCTTTAGTGCGCCAGCCAATTTTTGGCCTTATGAGTGATCGTAAAAAGCATTTAGAGCGGGAAAGGGCCGATCCGCGTGGCAGGTGAGTATGAGAGGACGCAGAAACTCGGGAATATACAAACGGCGGGAGCTTCGTGTTGACGGAAAAGCCAATTTCTCGGCAACGCCGATTGGTCCAATAATCAGCGGGGAGTTACCGAGACAGCTTCGATAACATGGCTCACTGATCCATCATCGTTGTACCTGACTGCTGTGAGCACTGCATCGAGTTCCGGCGCGTACCAGAATTCTTCCCATGCATCCTTTTGGATGAACACGCGATACCCGAGCAGTCGCGCTTCGGGTTAACCTGTTTCAGCAGCGGCTCGCTCGTATTCTTGCACAGTCGGAACTCGCGAAACATCGATCTGCCCAGTAGAGCGTCGGGACGTACCATTGCCACGATTGGCGGTCTCCTCTTGCCAAAAGCCATTAGCGTGTTGCTGTCTAATAAACATTTCAGAGCTTAGGACTTCTCCATCCAGGCCATAGTCCGTCAGACGAGAAACAATCGTTACGGCCGGCCAGCTCGTTCGCCTTGCATACCGATTTGCGCGAGTGCGTCCAGCTATGATGCCTGCCGCAATCACCAACGCAATAAGAAGTAGCATTAACAATCGCTTCTTCATCTTGCCCCACTCCTTTCGTTAAAGCACTGTCCGCCACAATCCTGCTGGGACCAAATCCTAAACGGGTAAAGTGGACAGCGATATTCCTCGTAGATACAACAGTTGTATCCGTCTGGATTAGGGCATTCGGCGGGACAGTATGATGCCAGGGATCGGCAACTGAGAACGTCGCCGGCTGTGGCGCATGGCCAGCCTGTATTCCAGGTGTCGCATAGCTTGGTGCGCTGCGCGTAGGAAATTGTGAGAAGGAATACTTGTCTTGTGACCGAGCGGAAAACTGACGATATACTTGGTTGTTTCATGTAAGGCTCCCTTCCGCGAGGTGAAAGTGAGAAACACCGGGGACGATTAAATCAGTAAATCGCGTTAAAGCTTTTCGACTTTTCGGACGATAGTTATTCGTGACGCTGGAGTTTGTAGCTATTGGTTCCGGTTATGGCGTAGGAACACGAGTCACTTTTTCATTAAGCACCGAGCGAGCAATTGCGATGGTCGCGTTTGCTCGAGCGGCTTCGCCCTGGAAGCCGCGTGCGAACTGGACAGCGCGCTCGTAATCTTCCTTTGCTAGCGCAGCGAAAAGTTCTTCGATATCAAAGTCGGGAACGTTCTGCGGATTTATGCTGACCACACCCTTGCTATGCATTGCCTGCGTAATCATACCGCCTTCACCCGTGAACCCGTCGGTCGAGTTTGCCGCCTTAACTGCATCAAAGATGGCTTCTGACACTCGCGAAGGCTCGAACACTCTCAAAGCATTGGCGATCGCAAATAACGCCCACGGTCGATCCAGATTTCCTCCGTCAATTCGACGCGCTTCGGCGTTTGCGGCGTCAAGCAACGATGAAGCTTTGACGCGATCAGTCTTCGCCAGCAGTTTCGCCGTTTGAGTGAGGACCCACACTCGTTGGATGTGGGTTAACTCTCCAATGCGGTTGAGTTCCAACGCCAAGTCGGCCTTTTTCTTCTTGATAGCAGTGACGACCAAACTCCAGTCAACCCACGCTTCTGCTTGTTTGCGAAATTCGCTCTCTTCAATCTTGCTTACATAGTCGCGAGCCTTCAGGTCATCTGCTTTGAGAGCGAGTGAAGCCAGTTTGAAATAAAGATGATCGCGCTCATCTGAAGTTTCGGCATGCTCAAGCCGATCGAAAAGGGGGGATTCCCGATCTGCAAACGACTCCTCACTAGTGATTTCTTTTTGTAACGATTCAGTTTCTGCGCGACGAACACTGTCGCTCACTAAAGAATTGAGTGCCTCAAATTGGCCGCGCATTGACGCAACCATTTCCCCCGGCGCGTACTGCTCAAATAGCGGCAGTAGGCGCTTGATAACCATAAACTTGCCGGCAATTCCCGGGGAGCTTTGATCCTGCTCCGGCGATGGTTGCGGTCGCAATAGAACGGCGCTGGCGGTCTGGAAAAAAGCGAGTCGCAATTGCGGGCTAACATTTGCCGGCGCGGTCGGCATAAAAGAGGATGAGGCGCCGCCTTCGCTGTTGAAGATAACGTACGTGTTAGGGGTAAAGATATACGATGACAGCAACGATACCGTATTTGCGTCGGCCATCATATTGTTGCCCGTGCTAACCAGCATAGCTGCATAACGTCGGTCGGCAGCAGCGGAATCCTTCTCGCGTAATAGCGTGAGAAAATTCAGAGTTGAGATGGTTACGGTGCCTAGAACAGGTTGGGCCAATTGCAGTGCACGTTCAGTATCGCCCGTGCGCAACAGATTTTCTGCGAGGGTCAATCTCTGCTGCAGTGCATCGGGAAGGTCCCACAACCTGGGACTCGTGTTTTCGGATTTAAGCTGACTCTCCTTTAACTTCTCAAGGAACTCCTCAGACAACATTCGATCGCGTGGGCCAACGAGCCTTAAGACTTCTTCCCGCAAGTCAGGATTTGAGACTATTGAAGAAAAGGTCGCCGCGTTAACTTCGTCTGGTTTCAGGGCCACAACACCATCGCGGATATTAAGGCGCTCATTGTTTTCACGATAAGCTATCTCCGCGGCCTCCCAAGCTTTCCTGAAAAGTGCCCGCCCCTGTTCGGGATCAATGGTCCAAAGTGCATCCGCAATTCTGGCAAGTGAGCGAGCGCGCAACGCTTGCTCCCGGAAACTCCGCGCGTCACTGGCTAATGAGACCAATAGCATGCGGGCTTGCGCCTGCCGCTCTTTTCGAATGCGGTCAGCTTCTAGTTTTGCGTCCGATTTTTCGTTACTGGAGACTTTTTTAAGTGGCGCTTTCGCCTGCTGTGCTGGAGGTTGAGGAAAGGCGGATTGTGAAAGAATCAAACTAAGTCCGATAGTGACGGAGCACTTCATCGTTACCCATCCTCAGTCGTAAAACCAGTTCCTCACGCGGGCTAGAGCTGCCAACTCTGTTTCAAATGCAACAAGAGCAGGCAAAGCTTAAGCTCAGTCGTGCAATCGCGCAACGATCCTTATGCGAAATATCTCAGCTTAAAGTCGGTGACACAGTTTCCCTTGACGATCCAGGGAAGTGTTGTTAGTCTCTGGCCTAGATGATCTAGGGGAGTTCCCACATGGCAAATGAGCGCACGGATTTGCTGCAAGGCACCCTTGAGTTGTTGATCTTGAAAACTCTTGCGCGTGAATCTATGCACGGCTACGGCATCGTCCAACGAATACACGAAGCTGCCGAAGACTTGCTCAAAGTCGAAGATGGTTCGCTTTACCCCGCGCTTTACCGCATGGAGGAACGCGGCTGGATAAAGTCGGAGTGGGGAGTGTCGGAAAACAATCGTCGCGCCAAGTTCTATCAACTCACGAGAGCGGGACAAAAACAGCTCGCAGCCGAACACGCCAACTGGAACCGTATCTCTAAAGCAGTTACCAAGATCTTGCAGGCCACATAACGATGAGAGTTGCCATAGTCAATCTACTCAATCGCCGTGACCGCAGGAGAATTGCATTCGACGTTGAGGAGGAGTTGCAGTTTCACATTGAGATGCTCGAGCGTAAATTTACTGCACACGGAATGTCCTCCGCAGATGCGAAAGCCGCCGCTTTGAAGCGCTTTGGAAATCCCGACAGAGTCCGGAATGAGTGTGTGGAAATAAGCAGAAGGAGCAGTCCTCTTCGACGCATTCTCAAGCCGTTCTCAATTCTTCTTGCCCTTACGGGTCTCGCAGTACACATCCTTAGCTCGGATCTCAAGGTCGCACACATTGGCGACACCTTAATGATGATCGCCATTTCGGGTCGCTTGTTACTTTACGTGCGCGGCTTGAGTCCCTCGATTTTCATCCACGCCACCAAAGAAGCATCCTTATCCGTAGTCTGCGCACCTCCTGAAGACGGCTCAACTAAGAGAACCTGAATGCTCGCAATCAGCGATCTGACGAAGACTTACCCGAGCGGTGTTCAAGCCCTACTTGGAATCAATCTCGAGTTGCGGCCCGGTGTGTTCGGATTGCTTGGACCAAATGGTGCGGGCAAAACAACCTTAATGAAGATCGTGGCGACCCTGTTGGAACCTGATTCCGGTGCAATCGAGATAAACGGCATCGACTTGTTAACTCGCAAGGACCAGGCACGGCAAATGTTGGGCTACTTGCCGCAAGACTTCGGCCTATATCCGACACTCACCGCCTGGCAGATGCTCGATTATTTCGCGAAGCTCAAGGGAATCACAAACAAGAAACAGCGCCATGCACTGATCAATGCGTTGCTGGAGAGAGTCAATCTTTCGTCCGCACGGAAGCAGAGACTCGGCGAATTCTCCGGAGGAATGCGTCAGCGTTTGGGTATTGCTCAGGCGCTTATCGGTGAACCTGAGCTGATTATTGTGGACGAACCGACGGCGGGGCTGGACCCGGAAGAACGTGTTCGTTTTCATAATTTGCTAGCTGAGACCGCAAGCGACAACACAGTAGTCATTCTCTCGACTCACATCGTGTCCGACGTCTCCAACCTTTGCAGCCACATGGCCATTATTCGACAAGGTAAGATTCTTGCTTCGTGCACGCCGCGGCATGCAGTCGATCAACTCAACGAGTCGGTATGGGAATCGATCGTGCCGCGCGAAAGGATCTCCACTTTGAAGTCTGAGTTGAACGTGATCTCTTCGCAGATGTTCGATGGGCTAGTCCGCGTAAGAGTAATCTCGAAAGGCCGGCGTCCAGGCGAAGAGTTCACACAAGCAACGGCGGTCCTCGAAGACTATTATTTTGATCTGGTTAGTTAGCCCGGAACACTCACAGAGAAAGCGCGAGATGAGATGAGAAATCCTTTAGGGAGGGCGTTCTTCGCGATTTTTCAGAACGAAGTGTTGCTTAATTCGAAACGCGTCGCTCCCTACGTGTTGATGCTTCTGTTTATTGCCAATGCCGTTATGTGGTCGGTCAGCGGAAGAGCCGTTCACTCTGGATGGGCAACGAACAGCGACTTCAACATTGCCAGGAACTTCCTGGGCTTCTCCTGGATACTCGGCCTCCCCGTCTTTACTGCCGTAATCATGGGAGATCCGGTGGTCAGAGATTTCCGCCTCGGCGTTGACTCGCTGATCTTTTCAAAGCCTATCAGCCGTGGCTCCTATCTCCTCGGTAAATTCTTCGGAAACTTTTTTGTGCTTGTCTGTTGTATGGCGGTCTATGCACTGGCGCTCCTCGTGATGCAGGTGATCCACACGTCGCAGATGATTGTGCTGCCGGTGCGAGTGCTTCCCTATTTTAAACACTTCTTTTTTTTCACCGTCATCTCGCATCTATTTCTGGCCGCCATCTATTTTAGTGTTGGGACACTCACGCGCAGTGCCAAGTTGATTTATGGGTTAGCAGTCTCTTTTTACCCAGTCTACATCATCATTTCACTCACCTTGAAGGGTCTGCCGATGCGGTGGCGAACAGCCCTTGATCCATTGTTATTTTCCTGGGCAGATCTGTTGCTCTATCCTCCGGGTGTAAAGACAGCGCGCAGCGCGGCCTGGGTTAATCAATACGTAGTGAGTTACAGCACAGACTTCCTTGTCAACCGGGGAGTAGTGATTCTCGGCGCTGCTGTGTGTCTGACGATTCTTTACCTCCGGTTTACAGTAGCGGAGCGGCCCGGACGTTCAGAAAAATTTTCAGTCCTTAATCTTTCAACAGGAGCCGATAGGGTTTATTACTCCTCGGAGAGTTTCCGGGCAGCGCGCATAGATCTGTTCGACAAGCCTGAAGCGCATGAGAGAGTGATGCTTCCGAGCGTCGCTACCGCGAATGAAGGATTTAGGACCACGGTCAACAAACTGATCGCAGCGTTAGGCATTGAATTCCAGCTTCTTCGCGCCGAGCGAAGTCTTATCGTGCTTGCGCCTCTGGCTATCTTTTTCTCTATTTTGGAACTGGCTTTTTACAAAGTTGTTCCTGAGGTCTCCTATTCGGCTGCTTATGCGAGCAGCACAGCCGGCGCACTGTTGCTTTTTCTCCTGGGCATGACTGTCTTTTACACGGGCGAAGCGATGCACCGTGATCGCGAAGTGAGGATCCTACCGATTTTATGGGCCACGCCGATTCCGAACAGTGTCTTGCTGCTCTCGAAGTTCTTAGCAACGCTCTTGTTGGGAGTTTCGTTGATAGTGCTGGTCGGTGCAATAGCAATAGCGATACAGATTCTTAAGGGTGACACGCCCGTTAATATTTCAGCTTACCTGATAACGTACTCCGTAATTCTCCTTCCTAACATAGTGTTCATGAGTGCGGCAGCCATCGCGCTGAATGTTTTGCTGCGAGATAAATACGTTGCCTACACACTAATCATCGGAATCAGTGCCGGACTCGTTTATCTGTATAGCCAGGGTTATAAACACTGGCTTTATAATCCGTTGCTTTTTCAGCTTTGGAATTACGGTGATCTGATTGGCGCGGGAAATAAGCTTGGAACAATCCTGACACATCGACTTTACTGCCTGGCAACTGCAACTGCCTGTCTTTCGCTGGCCCACCTTTTCTTTCAACGGAAATCATCGAAAGGCCTTCGGGTTGATAATCGTCTTACGGGCTCAGGTTGGGCAATCTCAGTAGCACTCGTTTCAGTGACAATCGCTGCCTTAACAGGCTGGTCTATCATTTCCTCGGCGTATTGATTTAACGCTCACTGAATTGCGAATACGACATTATTGCTGCGAATACCTGACACCATTAAGTTAACCGAAAGGCTTCCGTGTAGAGCCGGATCTTGAGGCAGTGGGACGATTATTGTTGTGATGAATTCCAATCCTGGGAATGGCCCAACGTATTCGATGGGTAATTGATACGACACCCCTTGCGCACTAACTGCTGTGACAGACCACGTACTACTTGTCTTTGGATCAACATTTTGAGCGAACAGCATGACTCGGGTGCGCTGATCCGTGATCGAATTCAATGGCGACGTCAGAGCAAAAGGTTCTCGAGTGAATAAGGGTGAGTGCAATACCATCGCGCGCGAACCCTCATTAAGAAGGACGGGCGCTGTCGTCGGGGTCGTTTGGGTACCAGCGGTCGTAAAACTCCAGATCGGACCAGTTGCCGTCTGGTTTGCCACAGTCTTACCGACAATGCGCCAAAAATAAGTCGTCCCTGGTTGAAGTGCGGTCCCGAGCTTGTAAGTTTCGGTGACACCGTCATCAGGGGATCCAGTTTGCAAGAGCGGCTGGCCTGCCTGTGCTCCACTTTGAAGCGTGCTCGCGTTTGCTACCAACAGAGGTGGATTGGGAGTAGTACCAAAATAGATATCGTAGTTGTGAGCCCACGGTCCTCCTTCCCACTGAAGAGTTAAGGTCGTCGTCGGTTGACCAATTGACGAGTTAACCGGCAAAAGATTTTCAGGCTGAGTTGGCGGGAGCGGCACGAAAGGTTCATTCTCAGTGGCTGAGGTCCACTTGCGCTCAAACTGGTTGACGAACCACTGGAAAAACCATGACTTGGTAGTGAAATAGTTGTGTTCCAACTGCGAGTTTGATGAAGGGCCGGTCCAATTAGAAGAGCCGAATATCGTTAAACCGCGGCCGTAGAGAAGAACTGATTTCTGATGGTTCAGGCCCAGATGCTTCCGCATCTTGATTTGGACCCCGGCCATATACATACGATCCACATTCCAACTGTCCCATTGGCGCTCACGGTTTCGATATTCGTCTGGTTCGTGAATGAGACGTACCGGAACTCCTCGTTTTACCGCTGCAATAGTGGTGTCTGCGTAAGCCTGATTCGTGATCCGATACATGATGATATCGATCTTTTTGTTTTCCGCATTCAGGTTCTGCTGCGTGCGAGTAAGGAAATCCTGACTGGAGTCCACTGAGGGTGGGAAGTTGAGCTCGGGATTAATGGCGAACGTCGGATACCTGCGCGTGAGTGGTCCAGTAGTGTTTGCGTAATTCGCATATTGAAGAGTGTTGGTCCAGACGTCGTCATACTTGGTTTTGAAGCTCTGGATGAGAGATAGATCATTCGTAAAGTAAATCGCTTCATCCATGTAGTTGACGTTCGGTGCGTCCGGAACGAAAAAATTGCCGGAGTAGTTTGCACCGCTAAACTCCAGCTTGTTCTGACCGGCAAACAACATCATCTTCCAATGCACTATTCCATCACCAATCTTGTACCGCATTGGAATACCTGCTGCTTTAAGCTGGTCCAACACTGCCTCATTGCCGGCGTAGGTTGGATTTGCGCGAGGGTCTACTATTATCCGCACGGGAACACCGGCTTTGAACCTATCGATAAGCTTGGTCGCGTAAGAAGAGTCCTGCATGAACCAAAAGGCGACGTCGATGCCGGCCGTTTCAGCATCGATGAGGTTCCATAAGGGAATGCGGCAATCCTCAAACGCCGTATCACACAGACGCTCTTGTCCCTGTATCACCGCCGGGAAGATGAGGACAGTAAGGACTACCGAGATCAGTAGTTTGGGAAGACTCATACCTGAGCAACCCTCAGACTCGTGCCAGTTCAGTTTTAGGGGGTTCCGCAGTGGGACTATACAAGGTGGTGGGGTCACGGTTCAAGTTTATCGGGCAATTCAGCCGAATCTGGTATGATAGCCGCCACTTAGCTTCAAGAGACTTTGGACCGAACGACAAGCAAAGTTCTTGAGCAATCTCCCTGACTTCCCTCAATCGCCCAGTCGGTACGTGAGCTGAAACTGCGACGTTTACGCCTCAAATGTTCATGGGATCTCTCAAACTTCGACGGAGGAACTGGGATGCGAAAACAAATATTTGTACTGAGTTTACTTGTAGTTGCTGCACTCTTCGGCGCGTTTTCTACCAAACCGAAGACCGTCGCCGCTGTTACCAACATATCGGTTTACGGAGCATGGCATTGCGGAAGTGAATTTTGTTCCTGGGCCAGTGTTCGTAACATGACCGATTTCGATAATCGCAATCGATGGCTAATAGATCGAGGTGATGGCACGCCCTCTGTGAACCTTGTGGTTCTGAGTTTTGTTCATCCACTGAGACTGCTGAACAAGACAAACGACTCTGCCACCTCACAAGGCATTCCCCTTGGAATGAACCAGGCAGTGGTTGATTACTTCAAAAGCCGCGGCATTCGCGTGCAGTTGTCTATCGGAGGGATCACTTATGTGGACCCGTGGAATCAAGCTCTCGCAACTAATCCTACGCAACTCGGGTTGAATGCAGCCGAGGCAGCCCAACGTTTGGGTGTGGGCATTGAAATCGACTACGAAGAAAACATGAACCCGAATCTCACCGGGTTACAGGCGTTCATCAATGCCTATCGTTCGGTTCATCCCTACGACGCTTCAGGAAACAATCATGCAGCGCGATTAACCATTGACCTCGCCGCAGGCGACCGCTGGTTGATCCCTTTGACGCGCAAGGCAACTGCTGATTGGCTGAACACGACGACGCCCGTGTTGGACTACGCGAACGCGATGGTGACCAGCAAGCAATACAATAATGCGGCAGACGCCCAGTCGAATTGGCAGGAGCATATCGATGGTAAGGCACAGTTTAATCCCCCGATTTTACCGCTTGCGCCGGCTAAATTTACGGGGGCCCTGTACATCGTTACCGGCTCGAGGGCTGCGCCCGAATGCACGAGTTTCAGTAGTTCACTGATCAACTCAACGGGCGCGTATGTGCAATCAGTGGCACCGAACGGCGCCGGGACGACGAGTGGAATGTTGGGTTACATGTTCTGGGCAGCAGAATGCCCATCTTCGAGAAGGGTTTGTACAGTGCCTCCGAATTCGTGTGAGGGTGGCGTGGGAGTTGGCGCGACCACTTACAACATTCCGATTCCGATGGCACCGCTGCGTCAGAGTTGAAAAGACTTAGCCGCAGATTTACGCGGATGAACGCAGATAAATCTATCTGCGTTCATCTGCGTGAATCTGCGGCTCAATCTTGTAAATCTGTCCAAAGGATGGCTAAGGCTTTTTGTTCTCGCTGATATATTGCTCCAGCTTTTTCCGATTTTGATAATCGGGTTTTTTCCTGAGGATCTCTTCGTATTCAACAACGGCCTTGTCTTTCAGTCCCGCTGCGTTGTAGAGCCAGGCCAGATCGAGATGAGCTTCTATCCTCCCGAGCTTCGCTGCCTCGTTCAAATATGGTATCGCCTTGGATCCTTTCTTCAAACGAAGATAAGCCTCACCCAACAATAAATTTGCATCGGATGACTGCGGTTGCAGCTCGACAGCACGCGTTAATAGATCGACTGCTTCTTCATATCTCTTTTGTGACGTTCGCAGCTTACCGAGATTAATTAGCGCAAGCGAATAAGTCGGCTTTACCTCGACAGCCTTCAAGTAAGCCTTTTCAGCTTCCTCGGGTTTCTCTTCCACAAGGTAAACAGTCCCTAAAAGCGTCCAAACCTGAAAATCCAGGTTGTCTTTTTCAACAATCTGGTTGAGCAACTTAATTGCGTTTGCAAACTCCTTCTTCTCAACCGCCGCGTGTGCTTTGTCGAACAACGACTTAGTTGCCGATGAACGTTCATAAACATCCGCGGCGGATACAGTACCGGCGCTGGCTCTTCGTGCAGCGGGCCTTTCCTTCCATTCAAATTCAAAGTCCTGCCTAATGTCTGAGGTCATGCTGCCGACCAGATTCAAACGCGTACGCGTAATTTCGTTTGCGTTAGCTTCAATGGCCAGGTCATATTCCCCGGGCCTCAAGTTTGTGAATCGATAACGTCCTCGACTGCCGATCGTCTGACGTGCGACAACCTTAGTCGATTGATCATATAAGACAATGGTAAGACTTGAAGGCCCGGGCGTGGCCGCTTTACTGTCGTCCAGCCTTACATCTCCCCACAACGTGAAGCCGCTCTGACTCATTGCTCGCGGTGTCAGAATTGCCATTAGCGCCACTAGCACGAGGAGCTGAATAGAGCACCGGATGAGATAGATACCTGGGCCAAGCGATTTGGTTTGGAGTTTCATGTCGTAATTTTCCTCTATACCAAAGAAGATCTCTCGCGCAAAGGCGCAAAAGGCGCAAAGCGCTGCCGCGTTTCTAAGAGCTTTTCTTTGCGCCTTTGCGCCTTTGCGCCTTTGCGTGAGAAAAATTTCTTCTATTGTGACTTAGGAACGCCTGGTCCGCAAAACAAAAAAGGGCTCCCGGATTTCGAGAGCCCCTAACTCAATAAGAGTAAAGTTGTACGTTAGAAGTCCCAACGTATTCCGAATTGCATTACACGCGCAGTGCTCTGAACAGCCGTAATGATTCCGAAATTTGTAGCGCCGATATTAAGGGCGTTGCTATTCGGGTCATTAGCCGTTGACGGCGGTGCAAAGACATTTTTGTTGAAGAGATTGTACGACTCCCAGCGGAGCTGTATCCGGTGGTTCTCGCCCAATCTGAAGTTCTTCAGAACAGCAGAATCAACGTTCCAGAACGGCTGTGAACGAAGAACGTTGCGGTTACCGATTTCACCGTGGCGCGGGTATCTCACCGCGGCCCGGGCTGCCTCTGGATCAGCGAAGAACTGGATTCCCTGTGGCGTGTCATGAATCGAGGCCTTCAGCGCATTCTTGTCTCCGGTGAGCACCACGGGAACACCGTTGGCGGCATCGAAGATGAAAGTTCGGGGCCATGAAACGGTGGCCAAGTGGAACGGCAATCCGCTCCGGGCTGTGAAAATACCAGTGACTTCCCAACCACCGATGATCTGATTCAGCCAACCCGGTGCATTACCGGCGATCATGCGTCCACGACCAATCGGCAGTTCCCAGATTCCATTCACATTAACCAAGTGACGAATGTCAAAGTCAGAGTTACCTCGACACACGCGAAGATTGGTCGCGTCACAGATGAGACCGCCCGAGGTTGACGTATTTGCGACGGTCGATTGGTTATCAATTGAGTGCGACCACGTATAGTTCACGTCAAACTGGAAACCTTCTGAGAAGCGTTTACGCAGACTCAGCAACATGCCGTCGTAACTTGACGACCCTTTGTTGGTGACGAAAGCATTCGTGGCGAATTGTGAGCTTAGTCCAACGTTCGGACGGAGCAGACCATTCGCACGAAGGTTCTGGATTGTATCTGCGGTGTCGCCGATTTCCACTTCGAACCCATTAATAGCCGCCACCACGGAGGTGCAGCTTGGGCCCAGACCGAGACCTGAGCAGGGCACACCAAACGCAGCGATTGAGTTGGCGTTCATCTGGTTTTCAAACCACGGGATTGCCGTGATTGCGCCACCAGCTTCGATCTGACTCTGTAGCTGGTTCATGGCCGCGATCATGAATTGACCGGATGCAGGATCTCTGAAATCCAGGATCTGAGCTGCGTCTGCCAGGGTGAACAGTTGTCGCGCCTGACGGCCCACATACGAGGCTTCAAAAATCAGGTTGCCCGGCAATTCACGCTGGAAGCCGAAGGTGTACTGGATCGAGTAAGGGATCCTGAAGTTGGGATCCACCGCGTAGTTGGTGTTTCCGGTCTGGCTTCCGGTTCCAACGCCGTTGGCGACTCTCGGAGTGAAGGGACGCGCTATCGTCGGAGCGACGTTTTGAACGGGAACAGAGTTGATGCTCGTGAAACGTGGGAAGTTCAATAGACCAATGCGCCCGTTCGCAGCGGGGAAGTTGTTGGTTACGACCGTGTCGAAAATGTAGGTGCTCTGATCCTGAAGGAACGTAATTGCACCACCTGGCCGGTCATAAGTCACGGTTGCACCGCCGCGAAATACCGTCTTGCGATCGCCCAGCAGTTTGCCGAACAAACCACTGCCCGCAGAAGGATTCCACGCAAAGGCGAGACGCGGTCCGAAGTTGTTGTATTCAGTCTCGTAGAACGGTCTCGCGTTGTTCGCTTTACCGCCGAGGTTGTATACGAGGAATGGTTCAGAAGTCGGGCTTGCAATTCCTGCTGCGGCATTTTGCAAGCGCAAATTGAATATGGACTCAAAGTCCTGATCACCACCCTGAATTGACTGAAGTCCTCTGGTTTCATACGGCGCCGGATAGATGTGCCACCGAACTCCGTACGTTATGGTTAGATCGTTGCGGACCTTCCAGTTATCTTGACCGTAAAACTCATATTCGACGTAACGCCAGTCGCGAATTCTACCGGTGCTTAGCGGAAGATCTTCTCCTGCGGTGTCGTAATTGAATCTCGTGGACACGGACGGAATTGTGCCCAACAGGAACGCAAACGCAGAATCATAACTATTGCGCGCTGCGGTGACATTCAGGATATTGGTCGGACGAAGCGAGTTAACAGCGGCGCTCGTTCCAAGGCTGGAGGGGAATAAACCGCCGAGTCCCACGGTCGGAAAATTGAAATCGTTCACCAGGTTCGTTTGCTGATTGATCGTTTTGAGCGAACCACCGAAGGATAGACCATGCGAACCTTTCGTCCAGGTCAGATCATCACGATACGTCCACACAGGAACATCCCGAGCTTGAGTAGAAAAGCCTGCAAAGGGAGCCGTTAGTGGCGTAAACGTGTACGACTGAGGCGACGATGGGTGGAAATTATTTGGAAACCCTAGAATCGATTTCGTTAAACCGACCGTTGCTGAATTAACAACGTTAGGAGTAAGTGTCCAGTTATGACCGACAGCAAAGGCCCAGTCACCAGTGGTTATCTGCGCTGTCTCCGGGTCGCCCGGGAACTGAGCAGCTACCGAGTTTACGATGTCGGTTTGAACCGCGCTGATCTTGTTAGCGCGAACAAACAAGCGTTGCATGTTTGAAATGTTCACATCAACCCGGCCCGTATAAGTATTGTCGGCGCGATGTGACGGCGCATTAAACCGGAAGCCTCCCGTGTTAACGCCATTACCGGCGGTAAGATCGTTCGGCAGTGGATACCGCTGATTAACGAATTCCAATAGCGCCTGGTTGACTCCGACGGCTTGCGGATCAAGGGTTGCCACCTGGCCCGGAGTCAAAATCGTTATGCACTGCGGATTGGTGTTGAGACGCGCCGTTGAGGTGCAACCCGGATTGTTGTTCACGAATGCGAGGCTGCCATTGCGAAGGTGCGGAAGCGGAACGGTACGCAAGTAAGAAATACCCTGCGCATCACGTCGCGCTTCATAATCAAAGAAGAAAAACGCCTTGTCCTTGCCGCTCCAGTAGGTGGAACCGCCTTCACCAAATCGGGGCATGTAAATTGGTCCACCGATGCTGCCGCCAAATTGGTTACGCGTAAGCTGCGGTCTTTCGATGCCTGCTCTGTTATTGAAAAAGCTGTTAGCTGTCGTGGCTGCCGTGCGATTGAATTCGCGGAGCGAACCATGAAACTCATTTGAACCGCTCTTGGTAATGAGTTCGATTTGACCACCGCTGCTGCGGCCTTCTGATGCGGCCGGATTCGCGGTGACTGTGCGAAATTCCTGAATCGCGTCTATCGGAGCATTGCCTGTTGTTGCAAACGCCTGGCCCGTGGCTTGATCGTTCGCGTCAATTCCGTCAACGGTGATGTTGCCCTGATCTGCACGCGAGCCTGTCACTGAACCAACGCGATTAGTGGCTCCAGTGCCGACATTATTTCCGATAACGCCGGGCTGTAGACCAATCAGCGACGCCGGCGAGCTGCGAATTTGGATCGGAAGCTCTTTTAAGCGACGCTCCTCAATCACGTTTCCGATGCTCGCATCGACTGTATTCAATGTGGCACCGCCCTCGGTTGTTACTACAACACTGGTGGACACCTGGCCCACTGTCATTTGCGCATTGTGAGTTTCAACGTTTCCTACACCCAGCGCGATTCCAGAGAGTTCCAGGCTTTCAAATCCAGTGGCTGTAAACTTAAGCCTGTACCCTTGTCCTGGTGGCACTTGCGCGAATTGATAAACGCCCTGATCGTTTGTGGTCGTCGTCCTTTCTTGCGAAGTCTTCGAGTTGACCAATACCACAGTGGCGCCTGCGATCACTGCGCCCTGAGCATCCGTTACGGTGCCCGTTACTGCCGACGTCGAGGATGTCGCTTGTGCGAAACACACCACTGGCAAAATAAATAAGAGTATGCCGGTGATCAGTGACGATGTTAGTTTCGTCATTTTTGAATGTCTCCTAATTCTGTTTTGGTTTTATAGGCTCGGCACCTATAAACCGAGTTGATGCTTTCACGTCTCGTGAGATGACTGGAAAACAGACGTACTCCTAGTGAGAAGCTCGGCTTACAAGATCTATTTTTTTGGAGTACCCTCTGGCTTCCTCGTTCGCTCGTTCAGTTAATCTGAAAGAGTTGAATTCAGAAAGTGCAAAGACCGTGCCCTAGTCAGGAACCTTGCAGGCTTTTGAGTTTTGGATCCTCACGTGCGGCAGTGGTGTTGAGAAATTCGGATCGATTACCGAGGAGATGAATTTGTCAGCGACCCTGCGGGAGGATCACTATAAACGTCGATGTGTGAAGGCATACGAAAGAATGGATCGTCCTAAATGCTTCAACCATTTCGAGGCCATAAAGAAGCACAAAAGTCACAAATAGTTTCGCCGAACTTTTGTGGCTTTGTGCGTTCTTGTGGAGGCTCCCCTGCTCACAAAACTCGCAGAACTTTTCGCGTGCTTCGTAAGTATTAGACCAGCAGTCTTCCCACAGTTATCCAACACACCTTCATTCCGAATTATCGGAATGCCTGCCACATTTTGGATAAGAGGAGCACCACTATGAATCAAAGACTCTTTGTCGTCGTGACTCTACTTCTACTAACAGCAACGTCAATCATCGCCCAACAACCAAACGCATCGCAGCGTTCCTATCAACAAGCACGGCGTGTGCTCGACGATGCTATCGAAGCGCATGGCGGACTCGAAGCGTTACGCGCAATCAAAGACTTCACTCTCAAAGAGAAAGGCAAGATTCACGCGCGCTTTCAAAGTCCGGCCGCTGAACCTCCATTCGTCACAGGCACCTCAGAAGAAACGCTCGTCGTCGATACCGAGCGTGGATTTGTCTACGATGATTTGAAGACTGCCAATGCCGGTTTCAACAACTGGACGCGCACTATCGTCAAAGGCACAGAAGGCCAGACCTTCGACATGTGGTCCAGGACAGCCACGCCAATACCTAATCCCTCCGTAAACAATTTCCGCGGACAAATTCGTCGCCTGCCTCCATTCGTATTGCTCGAAGCATTGGACCGTGCTTCAACTCTTCGTTGGGTGGGCGAAGACGAAATCGAAGGCAAGCGGCAGAAGGTAATCAGCGTTCTCAGGCCGGACAATCAAATGCTGGCCCTGACTTTTGATGCGCAGACTAATTTGTTAACGAGATACGGATATCTTTACGCGGATCCGCTAACCGGCGACGCCGAGATAGCGCAAACTTATTCAAACTATCGCACGGTTGGTAAGTTGAAACTTCCTGGTGGACGCGTTCTGTATAACTCAGGCGGAGTGATTCAGGAAACGGAGTATACGGATCTGCAAATCAACACGCGGCCGGCGGAGAGTGTCTTCCAGGCTCCGGACGGTTTTGAAAAACTTACCGCACCGCCGGCAACACCACCGCCACCGGCAGTGAGCAAGATCGCAGACGACGTTTACTTGTTACAGGGATTGGCAGGAGGCACGCACAACGTCTTATTCGTGGCCTTCAACGATCATGTACTCGTGATCGAAGCTCCCGAACAGATCATTTATGCAAACAACTCGGTCCAGGCGCTCGCCAAGATCAAGGAGACGGTGCCGGGTAAGCCGATCAAGTATCTCGTCCTGACTCATCATCATTCTGATCATGCCGGTGGGTTTCGCGAGTATGTTGCAGAAGGGACGACGATCGTAGCGACTGCGGAAACGAAGAAGTCTCTTGAGAAAGCCGCAACAATTGAATCCTCGTTGTTGCCCAAGTTATCGTCGCGTCAAAAGTTGACGATTGAGACTGTGGATAAGAAGCGCGTTTTCCAGGATGACAAACATGTAGTGGAGTTGTACGACGTTGGACCAAACCCTCATGCAAATCAAATTCTGGTGGCGTATCTGCCCAAGGAGAAGATCTTGTTTCAAGCGGATCTGCTAAATGCAGCCGCCAACGGAACAATTCCAATTGCGCAGGACGTAACGATCAGTTTTGCCGAGAAGCTGCAACAGTTGGGATTGGAAGTCGAGAAAATCTATGGCGTACACGGCCGGTTTGCCACACCCCAAGAGTTGCGAACGTCGATTGAAAGACGACGTGCTTCAGAGCTGAAAGCAGGAACTAACTAATCGCCGCGGTTCTTAACTAGGACAGAACAGCCGCGGAAACTACTACGAGCAGCACTAACGCAAACGCGCCGGCGAGTGCGCGTCCCCAATGTCGCGAGTGCTGCTCTTCCTCTGTCTGCTCGTCTAACGAGATCGGGCTGTTCAACCACGTCATATGCGTATAAGCCTGCATCTCATCGAGTCGCGAATGCACCGGAACGCGGAATCGATTATGAAAGGGATTGCGATACGGATCGTTGATCTGAGTGTGCTTCATCGGTCTACTACTCCTCGCCAAGGTTCGCTGAAGGACTCAGCGACACGTTGCAACGCGGAGGAGCAACGACCGTGCCGGATCGCGATCCGCTCAATTTCTGAGATTTATGGGGGTTCTATTAGGTGTTGATGCGCATTTCGTCGCCGAATACACCAACTCGGGCACCACATTCTGAGTTATTCTGTCCGCCGAATGACCACAACAGACGACCCTAAAAAGAAGGCTGCGGAGACCTCCAACGCAGCCTCTGACTTTTACGACCATCCAGCCAATACTTTCTGGGAGCGCTATGGCCGGAGGACTGTCGAGCGCCTTCAACTGACTCCCGGAACGCACGTGCTCGATGTGTGTTGCGGAAGTGGAGCTTCGGCGATTCCAGCGGCCGAAATGGTTGGGCCGAGGGGATCCGTGGTGGGGGTGGATCTTGCCGAGAACCTGCTCGAGCTGGCACGAAACAAAGCGAAACAACGCGGGCTCGAGAACATCCGGTTTCAATCCGGCGATCTGACACAACTACCCTTCGCCGAAAACAGTTTCGACGCCGTGGTGTGTGTATTCGGGATCTTTTTTGTAACTGATATGCATGCTGCCTTACGCGAACTCAAACGTGTCGTCCGCATTGGAGGCAGGGTGGCGGTTACGACGTGGGGACCAAGATTCTTCGAACCGGCAAGCACTGCGTTCTGGAACTCTGTCCGTAGCGTCAGACCCGATCTCTACAAAGGATTTAACCCATGGGATCGCATCATCGATGTCGATGCGGTGCGCTCACTGTTCGTCTCAACAGGTTTACCAGAAGTCGAAGTCGTCACCGAATCCGACTCTCAACCCGTGAATTCACCGGAGGATTGGTGGCCGATGGTCCTTGGGTCGGGTTATCGCGGCACTATCGAGCAACTCTCAGACGAACATCGAGAACGTGTGCGAGAAGAAAACCTGGATTTCCTCAGACGCGGGTCTGTGCGATCACTCGAAGCCAACGTGATATACGCGAAGGTGAGCAAAACTGATGAGGTCTAACGTCGCCAAACCGCACTTGCTACGAGTCCGAATGAGATTCCTGCTCCAGCGAAACAAACACCGGCGCCAATCCAATTGACACTAAAAAACGCAAACAACCCTGCCACCAAACCCGCAAATCCCGCGATCAGACCACCGATGATAGCCAAACCTCCGGCCATCTCGGCCTTCTCAGTTGCTCTAGACATAAGTCGGGTCTCCTCTGACAAGATCGAAAATCATCGAGGCGTAGAGTACGACGCCCGTGATTCCGGCCACAAGAAAGCAAGGCACAAATCGGTGAAGGCATTTGCGTGGTTTTGTGCTTCTTTGTGGCTCGAAGACTATCGCGGTCACAACCTTTTTCCGCCCCTGACGCATCCGACGCACGGACGACCATCGCGCCCTCTCCCGCTTGCAAAAGCATTCGAGTCTTGCTAAACCTCGTCAACGGAATGCCCCCAAAGGGAGAAGTATCATGAAGAAAACATTTCGACTTCTGCTCTCCATCCTGCTGTTGGTTTCAGTCTCCACCCCGCTACTCGCTGACACGATTCGCCTGAAAGATGGATCTGTTATCCGTGGCCAGGTGATTGGATTCAAGGACCAGCAGTTCACAATTTTAATCGGTGGAAACGCAAGAGGAAGACGCGGGCAGACCACCGTTTATGTCGAAGACGTTGAGTCGATCGAGTTTGATTCAACCTCCGGCGGCCCAAGCGCTACCGACGACGGCAGCAGCGCCCGAAATAACCCGCCCGCAAATAACCCGCCGCCAACCCGTTCTTCGAGTCCGGTAAACCAGCCGGAAGCAACGGACCGATCGATAGACACGACCCCAGCGTCGTCTTCAACTCCGACTTTCTTTACCATCAAAGTCGGTGTCAGGGCTGACAACGCAAACAATGGCTGGACAAATAGCGGCCTCGTAGTGCGAAAAGGTCAACGACTCCGCATCAGCGCGTCGGGTCGCGTTTCCCTTGGACGAGGACGTTTTTCAACGCCGGGTGGGCTGGCCAATATTCAGGATGCTGACAAGTTGATGCGCAACGAAGCTACGGGCGCACTCATAGCGGTAATTGGAGACGATAACGACGACTTCCTCGTGATCGGACCGCGGCGAGAGTTTGTCGCGCAACGCGATGGGGTGCTGTTTTTGGGAGTCAACGAGGGCGATTTGGCGGACAATACAGGGAGTTACGACATCGTAATCGAAGCAGAAGCCAGCGGCCGTTAGTGGTAAACTTCCGCCCACGCCTTCGCATCAGACTTTTGAAAAGTCTCGGAGACGGGTTAGTTGACTGGTATGCCTACAAACGTGGGCGCCAACCTTCCTCGCTTTATGTCCTTCGGGAGTCAAAACTATGAGATTTAATCGATTTTATTCGCTGCTCACTATTACCCTGTCGCTGCTATTGATTGGACTAAGCGTCAGTCCCGGCTGGTCACAGTCCCGGCGTCAGCCACCAACCAGCAACGAAAAGAAAAATAAGCGGCCCGGCGAAACACCCAAGCCAGGCGACCAGCAGGACCCGCTTCCTCCTGACCTCGTGCCGACCAAACCGCAGGACCTCGAGAAGGTAACTATCTCGACGCAGATCGTTAACGTTGACGCCGTTGTCTATCACAAGAAGAGCAAACAGATCGTTACCAATCTGAAGAAACCCAACTTCGCCATTTTTGCGGACGGCACACAACAAACGATCACAAACTTTTCAACACCTGAGGCGCCGATCACGGTGGCGATGGTGCTTGAGTACAGCAAGTGGTCAGAGATTTTCGGGCTCTACGGAAACAGGGGTTACGAGCCTGGTACTTATGAAGTGATTCGACCTACTGCGATGTTTCTATCGCAGTTCATAAAACCACCTGACGATTATGTTTCCGTGGTCGCGTTTGATATTCGTCCAACTCCGTTGACTGACTTCACCAACGATCCGAGCCGGCTTCAACAGGTGATTTCTCTGTTGCTGCGGAACAGTCCGGCATTTCGTGAGACAAATCTGTTTGACGCGTTGAAGTTTGTGCTTGTCGGAGGGCGTGGCGACTCGGTTGTGCTTGAAGAATCAAAATCTGACAAGTCAGAGTATGCCGGTCTGGCGTCTGTGCAAGGACGACGCCGGGCGGTGATCCTGATCGCCTCGGGCATCGATACTTTCAGTAAGATCAACTACGGCGACGCGCGCAAGGTGCTTCAAAACGCCGGAGTGCCGGTCTATATTATCGGTACTGCGAATCTGTTCAAGAAGATATATGGCGATCAGTTACCGGCAACTGACAGTTTGATGGGAATGCCAGGCAGGATGAGCTGGTTGCAAGCCGATAACACGCTACAGACCTTCGCGAAAGAGACAGGCGGGTCTTATTTTCCGGTGACGTTTGAAGGTGAGTTGCCGAACGTGCTTAGCAGCATCAATGCCTTGCTGCGTAGTCAGTACAGTCTCGCCTTCAATCCGGGCGACGTGCGTGACGGTAAACAGCACAAACTGGAAGTGAAGGTCGATGTCGATGGCGATGGGACGTACGACAACAAGGAATTCGAGGTCCAGGCGAGGAAGTATTACAACGCGCCCAAACCTGAGAAATCAAAGTAAATCGACACAAAGAGGCACCAAAAGCACAAAAGATCTTCACCGGATTTTTTGTGCTTTTTGTGCTTCTTTGTGGCTGTCAACCGCTTCCGTAAATCCTTAAACGAAACTCATCATTGAACGAAACAATCTCCGCTTTGCGGTTCGAGAATCGTTTTGCCTCACGCAACAAGTTCGGCAATCCCTGCAGAGGGAGTTTCAAGCCGTAAGCAGAACTCGTCAACACTGCTGCCAATCGAGGATTTAGACGTTCCGGCATTCCATACCGAATGGCTTTTTGCGCCACAGGCGAGAAGCCAACGCTGCGGCGGGAATTTACAAACTCCAACGAGTGATCAAAAACATTCAGCCGGCTCGGAAGATCTCTGAGGGCCAGATCCCTGTGTGAGAGCATGTTTGTAATCGCTTCAGCCACGACGCCACGGTGATAGCTGGAACGCGCTGGTACCGGTGAATCTTCTTCCGAGGTTGATGCAAAACTACGCGGACGAACTTCGGCCAGGTCACAATACTGACGAATAAAACGCATCAGTCCTTCATATATCATCAGCATGTTTCCTGATAGTTTAATCCGCTCGACAACCGTTGACTGCAACGAATCGCCGGAAAACCGCGTCGCCGTTACTGAAGCACGCGGCAACAACTCCGCGACTCGCTCGTCATGACCAAACAACATCAACCCGGCAACAGTTGGAACCACATCCTGACCATCACTCGTCGCTAAGAGAAGATCCCGTTCGAGCACTTCAGCAGTCGGATAACCAACGACGGACGCTTCCTCAAATGCACCGCCTTCAAATTCGCGCAGGTAACTCCACAAGTGAGCTTCATCGATATCAGCCATCGTTGCGCCGAGTGCCGGCACATCTTCGTAGCGCAGCGGGCGTGCTTCATCAAGCAACGTTGAGATCTCTTCACGCGAAGCTTCACGCTTCTCTGCTCCGATGCGTAGATAAAAGCGGCCGTCACGCGTTCGATACGGACGCCGCTTGCTTTCGATATCGAGTGCAACGATGCGTTGACCGTTGTCGAGTGATATGCGATCGATGAATGGCACGAGTGGCGGTTGGATCTCCTCGCGACAGATTCTTACCAGGTCCTCCTGGACTCTCTCGGGATCGTCAACACCTTCGACTCGCAACTGATCGTTAACTCCGAAGACAACCACTCCACCGCCGGTATTCGCGAGGGCCACTATCTCCTGCGCGATCTTTTCCGTGTTTGAAAGTTTTACTTTGAGTTCGAGATAAGTGTCTTCACCGCCGCGTATGAGCCGGAGTAATTCAGTGCGGGAAGTTTGCGGTGCAGGAGTGGAAAGGATGTACTCCTGGAAGGAACGCTCCGTGGTGGGTTCGTGCCGTTGATTGCTGCGAAATCTTCTGCGAGCCATTTGTGTATTGACGGGGCTCTAACCCGCCCGGATGCTGAAGCATCACTGGAATAAAGGTTAAATAACCAAGGCAGTGTAACACAGTGAAAGGCTGTTCTGTGTAATCTGTGGATGGTTTTTACTCGTCCGTCGGTTCACGCACTGCTTCGAGTATCTCGATTTCACGGCTGGCGAGAGAACGTCCGTGAAAGTTTATAACGACGGCGTATAGACCAATTGAGAGCACTGCGAAGACAGCAAGGATCACGTATTCATAAAGGAGACTGCGGGTGAAGTAACCAACGAGCGTTGCCAGCAGAGGAGGCATTGCCAGTACGATCACCATCGGGATCAGGAGAACGCCTGCGACACCTGATACGTTCAAACGCTTTCCGAAGCGCATGCGTTTGGGAAAACGAATCGAAAGCCAGTTGCCTATCGTCGAGCTGATCGCGGCAAAGATGACGAAACTCAACGAGAGAAAGAGCAGGTTACTAACAGTAATGTCCTTGAAGATGATTGTGTTGAGAATCAGTAGCGCGGTGGAGAACACGAGTGCAATAAAAGTAAGGACAATATTTTTTCCGAGAAGGATCTTGCGCCTGTCGATTGGAGCAAGGATTAGCGTGCGCATTCCGCCTTCTTCAAAAGCAAATAGATTGCACGATATACCGGCGAGAATCAGAAAGACGTACAGCACACCGCCTATCAGAAGCAATCCTGAACCGTATGTCACGAAACTATCCGGAGCGCTGGGATTCGCATCGTCGAGTCGTTGAGAATTGACGAGACGAATGACGATCAGAACCAAAGGCATCAACGCCATCATTCTCACCTGAGCGTTGCGCATCGCGTAGCGCAGTTCCTTCTCTACAACAGCCGAGAGATCTGCCGACACACGTGGTAAGTGCCAACCGGAGTAACCTTCTGAACTGACGTCTGAGGCGACTGAAGTTTTCCGCTTTTTCCTGCCTTCGAGACCAAGAGCCGCACGACGTGCGATCCAGTAAGTCGCAATTATGAGGACGATGGCGTAAGCACTGAGCATTAGGAACGCAAGTGCTGATGCAAGTTTATCGTCCGCAGCGTTGCCGAATAGAAGAAATGCGGCCGCCCCTGAAGGCGTCCAGCGCAATGATCGAAACGATTCGACGTGCTTGAAAAGAACCGGCGCAACCTGGCCTGCGACAGCAGCGCCTAAACCAACCAGAGCACCGATAAGCGCGATGATGGTTTCGCCTCGCCCGCGCTTGCGACGAACGAGTGAACCGATAGTTGCCGTAAGCCATTTCGACAACGCGACGCCAAACAAGATCGCGGGAATCGCAATGATCAGCGTTCTTGAGAGATTGCCGGTGCCGAGTCCGGCTCCGATACAGATCGCGAGCACCGCAGGCACGGCAAAAACCGAGTGCAGCGTTGTTAGCTCGCTGATGAAGTTGACCGCGAATAGCTTCCGCAGCGTGATCGGGTACATCAGCAACTTGCCCGCATCAAACTGCTTGCTGCCGCCGATACTCAACGGCACAGTCGCCCACATCAAGTACAAAAAACTGAGAATGGAAAAGAATATGAACTCCGCTGACGCAGTCGCCGGGAGACCCTGCGCGCCGCTGCGTCCAAACGCACCGTTGAGAGCACCAGGTTGACTGAGGGCGTATGCGGCGACGCCGAGACCCAGTGCGACTGACAGCGACAACACAAGTGCGACCAGCATTCCGAGAATCGACGCGATCTTGTTGACGACGGCTTTTGACGAGCGAAGCGAGTTGCGTAACAGCCGCCACTTAAGCCAGATTAGTGTCAGAAGTTGGGACATTAATTAATGATCCAAAACGCTTATGTCGGACTCGGTTCCAATCTCGGAGATCGCGCCGGATATCTGTTGCTAGCCGTGCGTGGCATGCTCGACGCCGGCTTGGATGTTATTCGACTGTCGAGCATTTATGAAACCGAACCAGTTGAATACGAAAGCCAGCCTGCTTTTCTCAACATGGTTGCGGAGCTTCGCGGCGCGACGCTTCCCTCGCCTGACCAGATGCTCGCGCGTCTGTTACGAGTTGAATATGCGTTGGGGCGTAAACGCGAGGTGCCAATGGGACCGCGAACGATCGACCTCGATTTGTTGATCTTTAAAGACCAGCAACTGAATACGGAGTTTTTGACTATTCCTCATCCGCGTCTTCATTCGCGTCGCTTCGTGCTCGTTCCCCTCAATGAATTGGTTCCGAATCTCGTGCATCCAGTGCTCGGAAAATCGGTGAGGGAGTTGTTAGCGCAAACTAAAGATCGTTCAACGGTCGTCCGTTGGAGGCCAAATCCATCCACAGATTGGTAGTGTCTTGGTTTGAAATATTTCTCTGCGTAATCTCTGCGTCCTCTGCGTCTCGGCGGTGAATGCAGAGGTAAAGCCAGTAAACCGCCGAGACGCAGAGGACGCAGAGATTACGCAGAGATGAAATTAAGACACCACTCACAGATTCCACAGATTGATTGTGTAATCTTTGGATACTATAATGCCACCCACTTGTTATCACGCCGGCAACATTTCCAAACTCCTCGTTTCACTGGCAATTCGATTGTCCACACATCGTGGTGTAAAGAGAGCTGAAAAATGCCTTATTTGAAACCCGAAAGGCCAGAAAAGGTCAGCGCACCGTCTTTGCGATCCAGTAAACAGCGCGGCGAACGTCTCGTTTGTCTGACAGCGTACGATTACCCAACCGCGCGCATACTCGACGAAGCTGGAATCGACATCATCCTCGTCGGCGACAGTCTCGGGAATGTGGTTTTGGGCTACGGCAACACGGTGCCCGTAACGCTCGACGAGATACTGATCCATCTGAAGGCCGTGCGACGAGCGGTGCAACGCGCATTGTTGGTTGCGGACATGCCGTACGGATCTTTTCACACTGGCGATGATGACGCGGTCAGAAATGCTTTGCGACTGGTGAAGGAGGGCGGCGCCGAAGCAATCAAACTTGAAGGCGGACATAAACGAGTGCCACTCGTGAAGCGACTGGTTGACGAAGAGATCAGCGTGATGGGTCACATCGGTTTGACTCCGCAGTCGATCAATCAACTCGGCGCCTATCGCGTGCAAGGTAAAACAGCGAAGGCTGCACAGCAGTTGATCGACGACGCGAAGGCTATGGAAGATGCCGGCGCTTTCGCTGTTGTGCTCGAAGTCGTACCGCGCGAGATAGCTAAGATGATCACCGAAAGCATCAGCATTCCCACGATCGGAATCGGCGCCGGTGTTCACTGCGATATTCAGGTCTTGGTCCTGCACGATATGCTTGGTCTCGGGTTTGGCAAACAGGCCCGCTTCGTTCGTCCTTATGCGAACCTGCGTGAAGCAATGACTGATGCAGTGACTCGCTATGCGGATGACGTTAGAAATGGCACGTACCCGTCCGAAGCAGAATCGTATGCTCTGCCCGCCGAGACTGCCGCGGAACTGGAGATCGAGACCCCGTCGAGAGATTCAAAGGCCGAGAAGTCCTAATCCCAACCTCAAATTATGGAGATCATCAACCGCCGTCAGCGCATGAGTTCCGTCGCGCGCAAAATCCGTCGTGAACAGGATCGCACGGTAGGCCTTGTTCCGACGATGGGTGCTCTCCATGAAGGTCATCTGAGTTTGGTGCGTGAAGCCAGACGAATGTGCGATGTGGTCGTCGTTTCAGTCTTTGTTAATCCAACACAGTTTGGTCCAGGTGAAGACTTTGAACATTATCCGCGCGATTTAACCAAGGATACCGCGCTGCTGACTGACTACAACGTCGATTACATCTTCGCGCCGACAGTTGAAGAGATCTATCCGAAGGGCTTTTCGACTTACGTGAATGTAGAAGGACTGTCGGAACAACTCGAGGGCGCGTCGCGGCCTGGCCATTTTCGTGGTGTCGCGACGGTGGTGACGATCCTGCTGAACACCGTCAGACCTGATTTCGCATTCTTCGGTCAAAAGGATGCGCAACAAGCGCTGGTTATTCGCCGGCTTGTTAAAGATCTCGCCTTCGACACGGAGATTGTCGTTTTGCCGATCGTGCGTGAGGATTCGGGACTGGCAATCTCGTCGCGCAATCTTTACCTGACTCCTGACGAACAGAATTCGGCAACTGTGATTCACAAAGCGCTAAAGCAGGCAAAGAACGCCTTCAAGGACGGCGAGCGAAACGCCAATCGGCTAATTGAATTAATTCGAGCGACAGTAGAAGCCGAACCACGCGCGCGCCTGGATTACGTGACCGTTGCCGACGCGGAGACACTGGAAAAAATGGACAGGCTTGACGACCGGCCCACCCTCATCGCAGTCGCAGCATACGTGGGCAAAACGCGCCTGATTGATAATACGATTCTGAATAAAGCGAAGAAGAAAGACGGTGCAGGGCCACATTAAGAAACACATTGCTTTTAGACTTAACGGCGAAGATACCGAGGTCGCCTTCGCACCGCACAAAACCCTACTCGAAGTTTTGCGTGAAGATCTGAATCTCACCGGGACGAAGCACGGTTGTGAGTTGGGCGAGTGCGGCACCTGCGCGGTGCTAGTCGATGGTCGCTCGATCCTTTCCTGCCTCATGCTCGGCCTCGACGCCCAGGGCCGTGAAGTAAAAACCATTGAAGGAATGGCTAATGGCGCGGAACTGCATCCGCTACAGCAGACTTTTGCTGATCTGGGCGCGGCGCAGTGTGGTTACTGCTCGCCTGGGTTTCTGCTTGTGGCTGAGGAGTTGTTGCAGAAGTTGCCGAATCCGTCCCGGGCTGAGATTCAGGAAGCATTATCGGGTAATCTTTGCCGCTGTACCGGATACATTAAGATATACGAGGCCGTAGAACTTGCGGCGGCGCGGATGCGGGGTGAAGAGATGGAACTCCCAAGGGAGAGCGTATACGGACTGGATTGAAATCCGTGTAATCTGTGTAACTGTGGATAAGAACGATTTCAAAGTTGTAGGCAAACCGTTTCGCAAGGTCGATGCCCGTGCGAAGTGTGTGGGTCAAACGAAGTTTGCGGACGACATCGTTCTGCCGCGCATGTTGTTTTGCAAGATCCTGCGTTCACACCTGCCTCACGCGCTAATCAAAAACATCGACGTTTCAAAAGCGCTCGCATTGCCGGGAGTTTTTGCTGTCGTTACCGGAAAAGATTTTCCGATCCCGTACGGCATCCTGCCCGTGAGCCAGGATGAGCACGCGCTCTGCGTCAACAAGGTACGCTTTATCGGAGATCCGGTCGCGGCGGTCGCTGCGATCGACGAAGACGCGGCGTTCGA
Organism: uncultured Acidobacteriota bacterium; assembly: GCA_963826255.1. Taxonomy (GTDB): domain Bacteria; phylum Acidobacteriota; class Blastocatellia; order Pyrinomonadales; family Pyrinomonadaceae; genus PSRF01. The sequence goes on along the minus strand of CAWGWK010000001.1, from coordinate 1,211,777 downwards.
CGCGATGAATCTGATCGAGGTCGAATACGAGCCGCTCGACACGATCTCTACGATCGATGAAGCGGTATTGATTGACGAGCCGCGTATTCATGAATACGGCGATAGCGGCAACATCCATAAAAAAGTTTCGTTGGAATTTGGAAACGTCGAAGAAGGATTCGCTGAAGCAGATCTTGTTCGTGAAGATACGTTCTTTTATGAAGGCAACACGCACCTGCCGATGGAGCAACACGCGGCCGTCGCTCACTTCGACTCAGACGGCAAGATAACGCTCTGGAGCTCGACCCAAACTCCACACTACGTTCATCGGGCTCTCGCGAAAGTTCTCGGACTGCCGGCTAGCCACATTCGTGTGATTGCAACTCCAAACGGCGGCGGATTCGGTGGAAAGAGCGATCCGTTCAATCACGAAGTCGTCGTTTGCAAGCTGTCGATGCTCACGGGTCGGCCTGTGAAGGTAACGCTGACGCGTGAGGAAGTCTTTTACTGTCATCGTGGGCGTCATCCGATTTTGATGAGAGTCAAGACAGGAGTAAAGAACGATGGAGCCATCACGGCGATGCACTTCCAATCGTTTCTCGATGGCGGTGCATACGGAAGCTATGGAGTTGCCAGCACGTTCTACAGCGGCGCGCTGCAAACTGTGACGTATGACGTGCCGCGTTACAAGTTTCAGGGACTGCGAGCCTTTACTAACAAGCCGCCGTGTGGTCCAAAGCGTGGACACGGTACGCCGCAGCCGCGCTATGCAGTGGAGGTCCATCTCGACAAGATTGCGGAGCAACTGCGAATTGACCCGGTCGATATCCGGCGCAAGCATCTCGTCGCACCCAATACTGTAACGGCAAATTATTTGCGAATCGGCAGTATGGGTTTGGGCGAGTGCATCGACAAAGTCGTCGAAGGCTCGCGTTGGAAGGAACGCTTTTCTGGTTGGGATCAAAGCAATCGAAAACTTCCGTTTGGTAAGGGCATTGGGATCGCTTGCAGTTCGTATATCTGCGGCGCCGGTTTGCCGATCTACTGGAACAACATGCCGCAATCAGGAGTGCAACTTCGCCTTGATCGGCAGGGCGGGGTTTGTGTTATGTGCGGCTCGACTGATATCGGACAGGGTTCTGATTCGATACTCGCGTACATTGTCGCGGAGGTTTTAGGAATCGATCCATTCGATATTCGCGTTGTTACGGCTGACACCGATCTAACACCGGTGGATCTTGGGAGTTATTCGAGTCGCGTTACTTTGATGACTGGTAATGCAGCGATTCAGGCTGCGGAGCGAGCGCGTGAGCTGCTGGTGATGGCAGTGGCAGAGAAGCTTGGAGTGCCGATCGAGAATATTTCACTGGCTGAGCGACGCGTGTTTGACGTCGAGAATCCGGATATTGGTGTGACGTTCGCGGAGGCTATTGTGCTGGCGGAGTCGAAGTTTGGGACGATCGGAACCGTTGGGTCTTATTCACCGCCGCGATCGCCCGGCAAGTACAAAGGGTCAGGCGTTGGACCATCGCCGGCGTATAGCTATTCGGCGGCTGTTGCCGAGGTGGATGTGAATCCGGATACGGGAATCGTAGTTGTCGAACGCGTTTGGATTGCGCACGACATTGGCCGGTCGATCAATCCGATGCTGGTCATGGGCCAGGTCGAAGGCAGTGTTTACATGGGCCTCGGCGAGATCCTGATGGAAGAGATGGTATATCGAGAGAATCGCAACGTCGTGCACAAGTTTCCGTCAATGCTCGAGTACAAGAGCCCGACGACGATGGAGATGTGCGACGTCAAGACTTACTTGATTGAAGATCCGGATCCGAATGGACCATACGGTGCGAAGGAAGTGGGACAGGGGCCGCTGTTGCCCGTGCCGCCAGCCGTTGCGAACGCTGTCTACAACGCGGTGGGAGTGCGCATTGATGAAGTGCCGATCACGCCGGAGAAAGTTTTGCGAGCATTAAAGGATAAAGCACGTGGCCGCATGGGACGCTTCGGCCCCGCCGCCGTTCCGGTCGTTGATTGGCCCGAGCCGTTGCGAGTATTGACACCCGCTGAAGGTGGCGACGGAAGCGAGATGCCACGCGTCGCGGTACATTCGTGATATGAAGTGCAAAGCTAGCAGATGGAATTCGAATGGGACCCAATTAAAGCAAAGTACAATCTTCGTAAGCACGGCGTCTCATTCGAAGAAGCTCCAGCGTATTTAATGATGTACTTGCAGTCATCTACTACGATCCTGATCATTCAGTCGATGAGATGCGATTTCTGACAATCGGAACTTCAGTTGAAGGTCGATTACTCCATATTGCCTTCGCAGATCGCGGTCAGCGCATTAGAATCATCAATGCGCGGGAAGTTACAAAACGAGAAAAGAAACTTTATGAAGAAGAAAGTAGATGAAACGTCAGATGAAATGAGACCGGAATACGATCTCAGGAAGCTCAAATTCGTTGGTCGCGGAATCTACGCCGAACGTTATCGCTCCGGTACGAATCTAGTGCTATTGGAACCTGACATCCGAGCAGCTTTCCCCGACGATGAATCTGTGAACGAGGCGCTGCGGGTAATCGCCAAGGCAGCAAAGCGCCAAGCCTCTCGAGTAGCCAAATCTCCGGCCCGAGGTGGACGACAAACATCACGATCGCAACATCAAAAGTGATGTAAGCATTGCTGTTTATGAGCGAAGATTCATTTAGACCACTTGTCTTTTCAGTAATTGAAGATGACGGCGAAAATGTCACCATCGAGATTTCAGAAGAAGACTACCAGCGTGACTTGGCAGCCGGGATCGATGAAGACGCTATTCTCAAGCCGGGGCGCTACAAGATGAAGCGGGGTGGCTTTCTAGCTCGTCATCCAGAGTTGAAGCTCGAAGAGAAGAAGCGGGCGTAAACAACCAATGATGAGATTGCCCAAATTTGAATACCACACTCCGCAAACGATCGCGGAGGCGGTGAAGATCATGGCCGGCGCGGGGCCGGTGGGTCAGTTTGTTGCTGGGGGTACCGATCTGTATCCAAACATGAAGCGGCGACAGCAGATGCCCAAGACCGTCATCTCCGTGATGCGGCTCGCGGAACTGAATCAGATCACAGGCGACGGAAGCCACGGCTTGCGCATCGGCGCTTCAGTAACCCTGACAGACGTCTGCGAACATCCCGTCATCAATCGTGACTATCCCGTCGTCGCAAAAGCCGCTCGCACTATCTCTACTCCGATACTGCGAAACATGGGCACAATCGGCGGCAACCTCCTGCTCGATACGCGCTGCAACTACTACGATCAGAATTACGAGTGGCGCAAAGGCATCAATTTCTGTCTCAAGAAAGACGGCGACGTGTGCTGGGTCGCACCTGGAAGCTCGAAGTGTTGGGCCGTGCAATCATCTGATCTGGTGCCGGTGATGGTCGCCATCGGAGCGAAGTTACGCTTCGTTTCGACACTCGGCGAGCGCGTAATCGACGCAGCGGGGTTGTACAACGACGATGGTATCGACTACCTGCACAAACGCCCCGACGAACTCCTCGTCGATATTCAACTCCCACCAACAAACGGATGGCGCGCCTCTTATCAAAAACTTCGCCGGCGCGGCGCGTTTGATTTTCCTGTACTCGGTGTCGCCACCTGGATCGCAACCGACAACAGTGGCGTCAAAGACGCTCGCATCGTGCTTGGCGGCATCGCGCCGGCTCCTGTCCAAATCAAAGAAGCTGCCGCTGCGTTGATCGGAAAACCTTTAGCAGACGATCAGATTATAGCTGCGGCGGAAGCTGCGTACGTCAAAGCCCGGCCTCTCGACAACACGGATTTTGTCTACCAGTGGCGCAAGCAAATGGCGCGACAGTACACACTACGCGCATTGCGAGACCTGCAAACACTGCCGTGAGTCAGGTAGCAGCAATTCTCCTCGCCGCCGGTCAGTCAACCCGCATGGGCGCGTTCAAGCCGCTCCTTCCTTTCGCAAACAAAACCGTCATCGAATGCTGCATCGATTATTTGCGCGAAGGTGGGGTTGAAACAATCGTCGTGGTGCTGGGGCATCGTGCAGACGACATTCGCCAGAAATTGACCGGAGTCACATTCGCCTTTAACCCCGATCCGAATAGCGAAATGGGTGCTTCTATTGCGGCCGGAGTTGAACAACTGCCGGCGACCGCCCAGGCAACATTGATTGCCCTCGCGGATCATCCTGCAATTCCTGCAACCGTGGTAGCTAATCTCATAAAGAAGTGGGAGGCAGGCGCTCGCCTGATCATCCCAACATGGCATGATCGTGGCGGCCATCCCGTTCTCGTGGATCTCAGTTTCAGGCGCGAGTTGCTTAAGCTGAGTTCGAGCGGCGGATTGAGAGCACTTTTTGACGCCCATCCCGAAGAGGTGAAACGCATCGCCGTCGATTCATCGTTCATTGCTCGCGACATGGATACATGGGATGATTACCGTGCCCTGCACGAGGAGGCCACCGGCCAACCGGCGCCTGAACCGTGAAACAAGCTCCCAGTCCAGAGTTCAAGCTTTAGCTTGTTTTCGACAAGGAACCTGAAGGTCGCGCTCTGAGCTCTCAGAGACCAACGAAAGCCTGGACGCCTTCATCTAATGCACCAAGTCGAGCGTCACTAGAAGCGTTCGGCAAAGGAGAAAGATGGTTCTAAACACAAAAAAACGAATGCTGGCCGGGCTGATGGCGGTGCTCGCCGGCTTCGGCACTTACTCGCAGACCCGCGCCCAGACGGTTGAGTTTTCACTGCCGTTGACAGATGGTCAAACCGTTACGTCCGGGAGTCTTCGCGGCGAGGTTGTCGTTCTGGCGTTTGGGGCGTCGTGGCTCCCGTTGTCAAAAACCCAACTCGAAGGCGTGAGAAAGCTTGCCGACGAGTACAGCAATCGAGGCGTTGTGGTTTACTGGGTCAGCACCGAGTCTGACGATCCCAAGTCGAAAAATTTCGCGAGCAATGAACAACTGCGAGCGTTCGCGCAAAAGTACGGGTTGAAAGTCACTGTGCTGCGCGATCACAATGGCGTGGTTTCGAAAAAGTTTGGCGTGGACCAACTACCCTCGATCGTAATACTCGACAAAGAAGGCAACGTCTCTGGTGAACCAATCGGCGGACTCGATCCCACCGGCAATCTCGCCGGACAACTGGCCTCACGATTGAATAAGCTTCTATAACCAACCGCCAACGCTGATCGAGGAGCCGCCACATTTTGGCGGCTCTTTTGTTTGGACCTATTTACTAATGCCCCTTCAACAATTAACCTGTTGCGTATGGCATTCACAGTGATCAATCCGAAGTCTCTCGGAGCGCCGAGTGGTTACTCAAACGGGCTCCTTACAGATGCGGGAGGCAAGCTGCTCTTTATCGCAGGCCAAATTGGCTGGAATGAACAACAGAAGATCGTTAGCGATGATTTTGTAGAACAGTTCGACAAAGCGCTCGAGAACGTGTTCGCAGTTTTGAACGCGGCTGGAGGAGAAGCAACTGATATCGTGCGGCTGGTGATTTACGTAACAAACAAGATCGAATACCGCGAACGTACCAGAGAGGTCGGGAACCGCTACCAAAAACACATGGGAAAACACTTTCCGGCGATGGTACTGGTCCAGGTTGCGGGTCTGCTTGATGATGCGGCAAAAGTTGAAATCGAAGGCATGGCGGTGTTACCGGCATGAAACAACCCACAACCTTTCTTTACGAGCAGGACCAACTCGGTATCGCAACTATCACCCTGAATCGTCCCGAGCGTTTGAACGCGCTGACGTTTGAAGTTTACCGCGAGTTGATCGATACGTTTGCGGCTTTGCGAGACGAGCGTGAAGTGCGCGTTGTGGTGATCACCGGCAGCGGAAAGGCGTTCTGTTCCGGTGGAGACGTACACGACATCATTGGCGAGCTGTTCAGTCGCAACATGGAAGGTCTTCTCGACTTCACTCGCATGACGTGCGAGCTGGTGCAGAACATACGTTCGCTGCCGAAGCCGGTGATTGCAAGTTTGAATGGCACGACAGCAGGCGCCGGCGCATGCATCGCGCTTGCTTCCGATCTTCGTGTGGCGAGTGAAGAAGCGAGGATTGCGTTCTTGTTTGTGAAAGTGGGCCTCGCAGGCACCGATATGGCTGCGTCGTATCTCCTGCCGCGTGTTGTCGGACTTTCCAAGGCTACCGAGATGCTGTACACGGGTGACTTCGTGAGCGCCGCTGAAGCCGAACGAATCGGGCTCTACAATCGCGTAGTGCCTGCAAGCGAGTTGCCCACAGCCACGCGTAATTTCGCAGAACGACTCGCGCGTGGGCCTGCATTCGCATTAGGCAAGACAAAAGAGATGCTCAATCGCGAGCTCGATATGGACTTGCAAGCGGCACTGGAAAGCGAAGCTCAGGCGCAAGCGATCTGCATGCAGCATCCAGACTATCGTGAAGCATACGAAGCGTTCGTTGCGAAGCGAGAAGCGAAGTTCTCATGAAGAGCTTTGTACGTTGTACTGGATGCTTTGCTCAAACACAAAGTACAAAGCACCGGGCACCAAGTACCAGCAATGATGGATAGCTTGATCTCCCAACTACCCTTTTTCACTCCCGAACATCGCAATCTCGCGCAAGGTGTCGCGCAGTTTGTCAGACAGGAAATCGAACCGCGCGCCGGGTCCGAAGATAACGTCGAACGGCTTGCTAAAGACTTTGTAAATCTTTTGGCCGGAGCCGGGCTTTTGAACTACTCCGTCGCGCAGGCAAAGCTCGACGTCCGCTCTCTTTGTTTGATTCGCGAAGCGCTTGCCTATTCGTCGTCGCTCGCCGATCTGGCTTTTGTCATGCAGGGTCTTGGTACTTACGCCATCGCTCAGGCAGCGCCGGATCACGTTCGCGAGTTTTGGTTATCGCGCGCGGCGAACGGCAAGGCAATCGCCGCCTTTGCGCTAACTGAGCCTGAAGCAGGATCGGATGTCGCCGCGATTCAAACCACCGCTCGCCGCGATGGTGAAACATACGTTATCGACGGTCACAAGCGTTTTATTTCAAACGCCGGCATCGCCGACTTCTACACCGTCTTTGCCAGGAGCGGAACACGTGAGGACGGCCGGCCTAAGATTTCGGCGTTTGTTGTTGGTTCGAGGATGCAAGGGTTCAGCGTGGTCGAACGGACATCATTGATGGCGCCACATCCGATCGGCGAGATTGCCTTCCACCAGTGCCGCGTGCCGGCTGAAGACATGGTAGGAAACGAAGGCGACGGCTTTGGACTTGCGATGGAAACACTCGACACGTTTCGTGCGAGCGTGGGTGCGGCAGCGTGCGGCATGGCCCGCCGCGCGCTCGATGAGGCAGTTCGCTATTCATTGCAGCGCAAACAGTTCGGCCGTTTACTTTCTGAACATCAACTGGTTCAGGCAAAGCTGGCAGATATGATTACCGAGCTCGATGCCGCGCGGCTGCTTGTCTATCGCGCTGCTTACGCGCGAGACACGGCCGCCGGTAAATTTACTCGAGAGGCCAGTGAAGCCAAGTTATTCGCGACCGAAGCTGCGGGACGAATTATCGACAGCGCAGTTCAAATTCATGGTGGTACCGGACTGATCAGCGGTAGTGTTGTCGAGCGCCTGTATCGCGACGTCCGCGCGTTACGCATCTACGAAGGCACATCGGAAATACAAAAACTCGTAATCGCGGGACAACTCTTGAAGGAACAAACGAAGACCAGACTATGAAGCCATTATCTCCAGATACAACTCCGGGGGCGCAAGCCAAACACTTCGAATTGATGCGCCGGCTATCACCGGACCAGAGACTCTCGATGGCGTTTGCGCTGACCGATGCTACCCGCCAACTGATCCTGGCGGATCTGCATCATCGTTTTCCAAGCTGATCCAGAGGAGATCCGACGCCGATTTATCGCCCGTGTGCTTCCTCGTGAAGATGTCATCCGCGCCTACGGCTTTGATCCGAAAGCGGAAGACTTTGAGAATGAATAATGAGCAGGAGAACCTCGTGGAATAAAGTCATTTCACAAGATTACAGGATTAGACATGATTTGCATGTTAATCCTAATATCCTGTGCAACTGACTTCTCGCGAAAAGCCTTTTCTGCACTGATAGGAATGAAGATCAACATCATTGGCGGTGGGCCGGCTGGGTTGTATTTCGCGATCCTGATGAAGAAGGCTGGCGCGTCGCATCAGATCAAGATCGATGAACGCAATGGTCCGGACGATACCTTTGGATGGGGTGTAGTCTTTTCGGGGAAGACTCTCGCAAATCTACGCGCAGCGGATGAAGAGTCGCATGCTGAAATCACCAGAGAGTTCGCTGCCTGGGACAATGTTGATGTAGTTCATCGAAACGCGAAGGTTTCGATACATGGCAACAGCTTCTCGGGAATCGCGCGTCTCCACCTACTAAAAATCCTTCAGCGGCGAGCCGAGCAATTGGGAGTTGAGATCGAGTTTCGGACCGAGATTCATGACATCGAGTCGTTGCGAAACGAATGTGATCTGCTGGTGGCTGCTGATGGAGTGAACAGCACAGCGCGGCTGCATTATGTCGAACAGTTGCAGCCTGAACTCGATCTGCGCACTAATCGATACATCTGGTACGGGACTAATCAGCTATTCCACGGCCTCACGCTGACCTTTCGTGAAAACAACGCCGGGGTGTTTGCGGCCCACTCATACAAATTCAGTCCAACTACAAGCACATTTATTGTCGAGTGCGATCCGCAGACGTGGGACAAAGCAGGTTTCAGACACATGAGCAGCAATGACACTCTCGAATATCTCGGCCAGGTTTTCGCCGCTGACCTCGGTGGGCACGAGCTGCTTTCGAACAATTCAAAGTGGATCAATTTTCTGCTGGTGAAAAACAAGAACTGGTTTTTCGAGAACGTAGTGCTGATCGGAGACGCACTACACACGGCGCATTTCTCTATCGGCTCAGGCACGAAGCTCGCGATGGAAGACGCGATCGCACTTGCTGAGTCTTTTCAGAAAAGGACAGATGTTCACGAGGCACTGACACACTTTGCTGAAACACGGCGACCGATCATTCTCGATTACCAAGCGGCTGCTTATGAAAGTATGCTGTGGTTTGAGAATGCGGGGCGGTACATGCATTTAAGCCCGATGGAACTTGCGTTCGCGCTGATGACGCGCAGCGGGCGAGTGACGTATGAAGATTTGAAGCGACGCGATCCGGAGTTTATTCGTCAATACGATGCAGGATTACAGGATGCACAAGATTAACAAGATTCATCCTGACGAATCCTGTAAATCCTGTCTCCAGCGCGGTGGTTCTAAACGGCGGCGCCCGTCATCGACAGTCGCAATACCCGGCTCATCGAGATCGACGCGGTCCCACAACTTGCACGTAACAGGCCTGTGAGCCTGGTCCAGTGCTTCGCAATAGTTCGTGTAAGTGCAACGACGCACCTCATCACCGCGACCGAGTCTCACCTTTGTAAACCAATCCGGATCGGCAAGCGCCTGGCGCGCCATGCCAACGATATCCGCGTAGCCTTCACGCAAAATTTCTTCGGCCTGTTCAAACGTTGATATTCCACCCGTCGCGACCACCGGCGTCGAAAACCCCGACTCATTAACCGCTCGCTTGATCGCGGCGACGAGCGGAACGCTCCGACCAAATGGACCAACCTCATCGGAAAACACGGTGGGCATGCACTCGTATCCGCTTTGGCCCGTGTAAGGATAGACCGCCTGGCCCACCTTTGGCTGTTGCGCATCCTCAAACTTGCCGCCCTTCGAGAGCGACAGGAAATCGAACCCCGCGGCAGCAAATTCGCGAGCATAGAAAATAGCGTCTTCGACACGACTGCCTCCAGCAATCACTTCATCAGCCAGAAACCGTACGCCAACAACATAGTCGTCACCCACACGCTTGCGCACTTCTCGATAAACCTCGAGCGGCAAGCGGACGCGGTTCTCTCGCGATCCGCCGTAGCCATCCGCGCGGTCGTTCTGCGCGCTCAGAAATCCGGCCATGGTGTAGGCGTGCGCGTAGTGAAGCTCAACTCCATGAAACCCCGCCTCGCGCGCGCGATCGGCAGCAGCGGCAAAGATCCCGGAAAGTTCCTGAGGCAGATCGCGAATGTGTTTCAAGTGCAGGTCAGTCACACGCTCGCGATACCCAAACTGCAAAGCTTCCAGTTCACGCGGCCTCAGCACCGCCTCAACAATCTCATCGCTCGCATTCAAAAGAAACTCGCGCACTCCATTAGCGTCGGATGAAAGCCATGCCTTGTCATTCATGACTTCCGCCAACGCGTGATGATGATGCTCATCAACCTCAAAAAAACGTTGAAAGTACTTCGTTCTCTCGGGACGTCGTTTCACGGCCAAAAAATCAATGATCTGAATAAACAGAAGAGTCTGCCCTTCACTCGCTTCTCGCACCACGTCGACCAGCTTCCGCAAACCGGGAATAAAACGATCATCACCGATCCGAAGCAAAGGACCACTCGGAATGTCGCGCACGCCCGTCGCTTCAACCACCAGGACTCCCGGCCGTCCTTCCGCAAAACGACGATACCAATCGAGGTTCTGTTGCGTAACAAAGCCGTCGTCAGTGGCCCGCCAGGGCACCATCGCGGGCACCCACGTCCGGCTGCGCGCTTCAAGACTGCCAATCGCGATCGGACTATAAAGCCTGGATCGCGCTGCTTCCTCGGCTGCAGGCCAGCGAGTCTCCAGTATTTTGTGTTTGATTGGACGGGGAAACTTCCACATGTTTCTTTGACAGATTACACGGATTACGCGGCAATGAGTAATCTGTTACATTTACCTCAGGAGGAACGACCATTTGTCTGATGAGTTACTGAAGTGGCGCAGCGAATTTCCGATACTCGATAAGACTGTTTACCTGATCTCGCACAGTCTCGGTGCGATGCCCAAAGCCACGTATGATCGCCTCCACGAATACGCGGATGCATGGGCAACCAGAGGCGTGCGCGCATGGGCGGAAGGCTGGTGGGACATGCCGGTCACAGTCGGCGATGAAGTCGCTCGGATCATCGGCGCCGATCCCGGCAGTGTTGTAATGCACCAGAATGTCTCCATCTGCCAATCGCTCGTTCTTTCATGTCTTAAACCCACGCCGCAGCGGAACAAGATTGTCTATTCGGAGCTCAACTTTCCTTCGGTAATGTACGTCTATGAAGCGCATGCTCGCGACGGGGAACTGCAAATCGAAACAGTAAAATCCGATGACGGTATCACAGTCCCTCTGGAACGAATGCTCGCCGCAATAGATGAGAGAACGCTGCTGGTTCCCTTCTCTCACGTTCTCTTCAAAAGCGCCTTCCTGCAGGACGCGAAAGCAATCATTGAAAGAGCACATGAAGTCGGCGCGATGGTCGTGCTCGATACTTATCAATCCGCGGGCACGGTTCCGTTCAGCGTTAAAGATCTGAATGCAGACTTCGCCACTGGCGGCTCAGTCAAGTGGCTGTGTGGTGGACCAGGCGCGGGCTATCTGTACGTCAGACCTGACTTGCAGGCGAAGTTGGAACCCAAAACAACGGGCTGGATGGCCCATGAGGCTCCCTTCGCGTTCCAAACCGAATTACGTTACGCCAGCAACATCACCAGATTCCTGCACGGCTCGCCCGCGATTCCCGCGCTGTACGCGGCGCAATCAGGCTACCGGATCATCAATGAGATCGGTGTCGAGAAGATTCGCGAGAAGAACATGCGCCAAACAGAATATCTAATCGGCCTCGCGGAGGAGGCTGGTTTCAGAGTAACGAGTCCAAAGGATGTCAGGCGGCGTGGAGGAACGGTGACTATCGCGCACGAACACGCTGCAGCGATCGCTAAAGAACTCATTCGTCGCGAGTTTATTATCGACTACAGGCCGGGTGCCGGCATTCGTATCTCCCCTCACTTCTACACGACGGACAGCGAGCTGGAACTCGTGATCGCGGAAATGAAGAAGATCGGCGACTCTGAGAGTTATCGAGAACATGAGACGGCGGGAGCTGCATTCTAAATGTCCAAGAACTACGGCGATAATCCGCCTCTCTCTTACAACAAGTATCTTCGTGTCCAGGATCTAATTAACCTTCAGGATTGCCTGTCCACCCCAGCACATCACGACGAACTGCTGTTCATAACCGTGCACCAGGCGTATGAGCTTTGGTTCAAACAGATTCTGCACGAGATTGATGCCGCAATTGTGCTAATGGAAGAAGATCGCGTACCTGCGGCCTCTCGCGCTTTAACACGCGTGGTGGAGATCGAAAAGATACTGGTAAACCAGATCCACATTCTCGAAAGCATGACGCCGATCAGTTTTCTGGCTTTCCGCGATCAGCTCAATCCAGCCAGCGGTTTTCAGTCAATGCAATTTCGAGAGATCGAATTCTCTTCCGGGTTGAAAGACAAGAATATCCTTCGTGAATTCTCGAATGATGAGTTTGCTTTCAAACGCTTGCAGGCGCGAATGGCCCAGCCTTCGCTGGCAGAGTGTTTCTATCGCGTGCTTCAACGCCGGGGCCTTAACGCTCCTCCAACTCCCGCCGACGCCGATTCAGCGCAACAGAAAAAGACGTATGACGAACGCACTCGAGCAGTGCTCGAGGTGGTTACTCACTTTGAAGAGCGTTATGAAGAGTTTCAACTGGCCGAGACGCTTCTCGAACACGACGAATATTTCTCGCTCTGGCGCTCGCATCACATAAAGATGGTGGAGCGTATGGTCGGCGCCAAACGCGGAACCGGCGGCTCAGAAGGTATCGGTTACCTCAAAACCACACTCGCCAAAAGATTCTTTCCCGAACTTTGGGAAGCGCGGACCTATCTCGACACTACTCACGGTGAAGGTGGTTGTCCGTTTGCGCACTAATCATTGAATGTCACAGGACAAGTAATGGAGAAAGACAGGAGATCCGCGCCACGTGCCAGGGTGAATTTGCCGGCCCGTTGGGAAGGCGTGCTTTCGCGCGAGAATGCGACCGTAAGCGATCTCAGCCGGAACGGATGCTTCTTGCTTACCGGTGGGAAGATTGAAGTAAAGGAACTCATCTGGCTGGAGATTCAACTCAGCAATCTGCAAACGGTTAACTTCTGGGGCGAAGTTGTTAACGAGGCGACGGAGATCGGTTTTGCCGTGCGATTCAATTCGAGCAGTCCGGAAGACGAAGCGGCGCTCGCGAAGTATTTGGAAAGTATTTTTCAATCAGAGGCCAAAAAGAAAGCATAGGCGTTCACGTTGCAGAATTCGTTTCCAGAACGGTTCAACATGGCCGACTACTTCCTCTACCACAATCTCGAGGAAGGCCGGGAGAATAAAGTTTGTCTGTATTTTGAAGATCGAACCTGGACCTATGGCGAAGTTGCGCGACTCTCGAATCAGACAGGTAACGCATTGCGCGCGTTGGGTGCAGACATAGAAGATCGCGTGCTCCTCGTTCTTCCTGATTGCCCGGAGTTTGTTTGGACGTGGTTTGGCGCGGCGCGTATTGGATCGGTGATCACGATGGTCAATCCGCTGTTGCCGGTTGCTGACTACGAGTACTACCTCGATTACACGCGCGCGAAAGTTGCAGTTGTCCATGCGTCACTGCTGAAGACGTTTGCCGAAGCGGCCGCAGGTGCTCGCTACTTAAAAAGCGTGCTCATAGTGGGCAATGAGCCTGAATTGCCTGAGACTAAAAGCGTTCATTGGGCGCACTTCAATAAAATCGTAAGTGGCGTCTCTAAGGAATGTTCACCGGCCGACACTCGGCGTGACGACATCGCGATCTGGTTGTTCACGTCAGGCTCGACGGGCCATCCAAAAGGTGCGGTCCATCTTCAGCACGATCTGCCCTTCAACACGGAAGTATTCGCGAAAGCCACTATGGGTGTTTGCGCCGACGACCTTACGGTTTCCGTACCCAAGCTCTTTTTCGGATACGCCACCGGCACCAATTTGCTTTTTCCGTTTGCAGTCGGTGGCGCGACAGCGCTCTTCGCAGAACGATCGACAGCGGAAAAGATGTTCGAGGTCATCAAACGCTATCGACCGACGATTCTCACGACTGTGCCCACAATGATCAACTCGATGCTGAATGTACCTGGTGCTTCAGCCGAAGACCTTCGCAGCCTGCGCTTCTGTTATTCAGCCGGTGAGGCGTTGCCGAAAGAACTTTACGAACGTTGGATGAACGCTTTTGGCGTCAACATCTGTGACGGCATCGGCTCGGCCGAGATGTTTCACATCTACATCACCAACCGGCCGGGCGACATCAAACCGGGCAGTCTCGGCCGTGTCGTCGAGGGCTATGAAGCCAGGATCGTCGATGCAGAAGACAAAGACGTCGCCACAGGTGAAATGGGAACACTGCGGATCAAAGGCGACTCCGCCGCGCTCTGCTATTGGAACTCACATGAGAAATCAAAAGAGACTTTCGCGGGCGACTGGTGCACCACCGGCGATCAATTTCACGTTGATGAAGATGGCTACTACTGGTACCACGGACGCACTGACGACATGCTGAAGGTCTCAGGCGTGTTCGTCGCTCCAGCGGAGATCGAGAACTGTTTATTGCAGCATGTGGCGGTGTTGGAATGCGCGGTGGTGGGCCATGAATCAGAAGGGCTGGTGAAGCCGAAGGCGTTCGTGGTGTTGCGTGACGGATTTGAGGGCGCTGAAGAGCTTGCGGAAGACATCAAACAGTTTGTGAAGAACCACATCGCGATCTACAAATATCCGCGCTGGGTCGAATTTGTTAATTCCCTGCCGAAAAACGATCGCGGCAAGATCGATCGCAAACAGCTAAAAGCTTTGTAGCCACAAAAAGGCACAAAAAGCACAAATAGAAACTCACCAAATCGTTTGTGCTTTTTGTGCCTTTTTGTGGCTAACGTCTTCGTTCTAAATCGTAGTCGCGCAGGCGGCGATAGAGAGTCGAAGGTGAGATGCCGAGGATCTCCGCTGTCTTGCCTCTGTGCCAACCGGTCTGTTCGAGTGCGGCGAGAATCTGTTGCCGCTCCACTTCCCTAAGCGAGCCAGGCGCGGATGAAATAATCGGAGGAACAGACCCTCCGTCACCAACAACCACAGACGGCACAACTCCAGCCAACACGGGCGCGGCAATCGCAGGTCTTGTAACTTCAGGCGGCAGCTCCGACAATGTAATCCGACCATTGTTGGAAAGGATCACTGCACGTTCCAGACAATTCTTCAACTGCCTCACGTTGCCGGGCCAGCTATACAAACGCAGCGCTGTTAAAACTTCTTCAGTCAATTCCGGTGGATGAGTACCCGCGATCTGTTTCAGCAGGTACCGCGCCAGCGGTTCGATGTCTTCAGGTCGCTCACGGAGCGGCGCCAGACTGATCTGAAAACCATTAATTCGATACAGCAGATCAGATCGAAAGACGCCATCATTAACAACCGTGTCGAGGTTCCTGTTGGTAGCCGCGACAATGCGGACATTGACTTCAACTTTCCGCACACCGCCAACCCTGAAGAACGTACGCGTCTCGATCGCACGCAAAAGTTTCGCTTGCAACTGCGCCGGCAGCTCTGTCACCTCGTCGAGAAAAAGTGTTCCGCCATCAGCGAGTTCAATTAGACCAAGCTTACGCCCCTTCGCTCCGGAGAATGCTCCAGCCTCGTAACCAAACAACTCCGACTCGAGCAACGACTCCTGAAACGCAGCGCAGTTCAGATCCACAAACGAAGCTTCCGAGCGACTGGACAGGCGGTGAATGGCATGCGCCACCAGCTCTTTTCCTGTTCCCGATTCGCCGGTAATCAACACTGACGCTTCCGAAGGCGCAACGCGCTCAATTAGTCTAATCGCCTCTTTCATCACTTCCGATACCGAGACGATCTCAGGCAGCGCCGACTGGCGCGCCAGCTGTTCTCGCAAGCGCACGTTGTCAACGCGCAGCCGTCGCTTATCGGCGGCCTGCTTCACGCGAACGTCAAGCTCGGTAATGCTGTAAGGTTTCGTGAGATAGTCGTAAGCGCCAAGCTTCATCGCCTCCACGGCGGTTTCCACTGTCGCCTGGCCCGTCAACATGATCACTTCCGGCGGATTAGGTCGTTGATGAACGCGCCGCAAAAGTTCCATGCCATCGATGCGCGGCATGTTTATGTCACACAACAAAACATCGACGTTGCTCTCTTCAAGACGCCGCAGCGCGGCTTCACCATCAGGCGCGGCCTGCACGCGGTAACCTAACCGCTCCAATTCCTTTTGCAGGACCAGGCGTAGGTTGGCCTCATCTTCTGCGATCAGAATTCGTGCCTGCTGTTGCTCGCTCAAACTGTCTGTTCCTCGCTTAGATTAACTGCGGAGAGAGTGATCGTGAACGTGGTGCCTGCCCCCAGGGTCGATTGCACGTCGAGGGTGCCGCCGTGCTCCGTTAAGATACCATAACATACGGCCAGTCCGAGACCTGTTCCTCTGCCAATTTCTTTCGTGGTGAAGAAGGGTTCGAAGATTTTGGGAAGGTTCTCGGGCGGGATTCCGACACCTGTATCGCTGACTTCCACCACGACCTTTTCACCTTCGTTGCGTCCGTTGATCGTCAACACGCCGCTCTCGCCCATCGCATCCAGCGCATTCGTCGCCAGGGCGATCACCGCCTGTTGTAATTGACCCGGATCTCCGGAAACCGGAAGCAAATCGTGAGCTATTTCAATTTTGAAGTCGACTGCCGGACTTCGCTTCTGATGTGAAAGTAAACGCACTGCGGATCGAATGACGTCGGCGAAATTAATCGTCACGTGATCCGAATTGCGCGTGCGGCTGAAATCAAGCAGGCCCATCGTGATGCTCTTACAACGAAACGCCTCGCTACGAATTAAACCGAGGTACTCGCGCAGATCTTCGAGTGACGATGACCCATCAAACGCCCCTTCATTGACGCGCGCTTCGAGCGACTCAGCACAAGCAGAAATCGTCGCGAGCGGGTTATTGATTTCATGCACGACTCCCGCAGCCAGACGTCCAACCGCGGCGAGTTTCTCAGCGCGAGCGATGGCACGGTTCGCTTCAACTCGATCCGTGACTTCCTCGCCGACCGTGATGACATGCGTGACTTGTCCGGTGTTGTCGGTCCACATCGGGATCTTGCTGATGACCCAGTGCCGGATGTCACCGTTTGGCGACGGAGTCTCCTGATCGATGCGTTCGATCTCACCACTCTCGAACACACGCGCGAATTCCTCCTCCAGCATATCGCGGGGTTGTCGTGTCAGAACGTTGAAAACGTTTTTGCCAAGAACCGAGCCACGCGGAATGCCCAGCTCTCCGAGCTCGCGATTGCGGTTCCAGGCCACTACTCGATAGTCGCGATCGATCGCGTAGAGTGAGAGCGGAAGACTATCGACGATCGCTTCGATGAATCGCTTCTGCGCTTCAGTCTCAGCAGTACGCTTCTCGACCTCTCTCGCAAGACTCAGCGACGTGTCGCGCGCGGCTTGATAGAGCGAGCAGATGTGCGCCGCGAGCGATGTCTGTTGCGCAGCCGCGTCGATCAAACGTCTCTCCGTCTCACCACATTCCTCACGACGATCGAATGCGACGATCAGAGCGCCCTTTGCGCGACCGGCAAAACGAAATGGCGAGACGTATTCGGTGACGTGAATATCATCCTGAAGCAGGAAGGAATTGTTTTCAGTGATCAGTAACGAGTTAGCGGAGTCAGCCGAGCGTAGCCACTTTTGCAGAGCCTCGCTATCGAGTAATGAAACGTCGTCGGCAGCACCTTCTCTATCGAAAACGCACAACGCGTGCTTGTCTCGACCGACCGTGACGTATACCGCACAAAGCGATGCGTCGAGGGCTTCGTACGTGGCTCCGGCAACGCGCCGAACCAACTGCTCTGGTTCCAATGCGCGCAAGAGTCCGCGACCGACGTCGGACAGAAACCTGAGTTCGCGATTACTGCCGATCAGCGCCCACTCGCGTTGCGACGTGCGGACGTGAAGGCCTACACGCGACAGCAGTTCGCCCGGCGTTGAGGGCTTGGTGATGTAGTCGTCCGCGCCGGCGGTGAAAGCCTGGACCTTGCGCGTTTCATCATCGCTGTCCGAAAGAGCGATGATGGGCAGCTTGCTCGTGGTTGGCTGCGCTCGAAGTAACTTGCAAAGCGCGAGTCCGTCGACGCCGGGCATCTCGAGATCGAGCGCGACGAGGTCGCAGCGCACACCTTTCAGCACACGCAGCGCGGAACCGGCCTCGGTGGCGGTTACAACACGGTACTGCGCAGTCTCGAAGATTTCGCGCAGCCTTTCGCGGGCGGCGGCATCATCGTCAACTATTAGAAGTGTTGCGCTTTGATTTTCGGCGGGAGCAACCATGCTTTCAACCAATTTGATTGAAAGCGATGAGTGAGCATATGTCAAGATTTTCGTTGAAAAGACAGAGTCTCGCGCAAAGGCGCAAAGGCAGACGCGAAAGACGCAACGGAGGAACCAAGTCCTTCTTTGCGCCTGCCTCTGCATCTTTGCGCCTTTGCGCGAGAAATCTTTCTTAGACTTGCGAGAGAGTGGTTTCAGGACGGAATTCAGACTCAGGAATCATACGCCCAAGTCGATGGCCCGACTTCACGCGGTACATCTCGTGATCAGCGGCGATTACCAGTTGGTCCAACGTATCGCCATCAATCCCAAACGTCGCGGTACCCACGCTGATCCCAACCCGCGCGAACCGGTTCCTGCCGACAGGCAGAGAGAACTTCGAAACCGCGCCTTCAATACGCGTACACAGGTCCTCAACCTGCGCGCCGACGACTTCCTGCACCAGCGCCACAAACTCATCGCCGCCATAGCGAGCGAGAAAATCATACTCGCGCAACTGCCCCTGAATGATGTGCGCCACTTCGCGCAGCATCTTATCTCCAACCTTGTGACCGTACGTGTCGTTCACATTTTTGAACTCATCCAAATCCATCATGACGACCTGGAAAGTCCGATCCGTGCGGCGCGCGCGTGCTGCCTCTTCTTCAAAACGCAAATCAAGATAACGCCCGTTTGGCAATCCCGTGAGCGGATCAGTCAACGCATTCGACTCCGCTTCCGCATGTTGCATCGCATTTCCCAGCGCGTCGGAAGCGAGCCGGGTGACTGTCTCCAGCAGTCGCATGTGGTCGTCGGTATATTGCTCGAGCTCAGTCGAGTAGACCGAAAGTGCTCCGAGCAGAACGTCCTCCTTGAAGAGAGGCAGCGAAGCCATCGACCGATACTTGATACCGGCGTCCGGATTTATGTCTGTGAAATCAAGACTGGGATGAAGTTGATTAACGGCATGGCGATTCGCCAACGCGAAGCCTGTGACTCCTTCGCCGAGTGCGATGCATCTTGCGGCCAGCTTCTGCGCGTTCTTACCGGCGACATGGCGCGCCGTCGCATAACCTTTGGCGTCGTCGTAGAAATAGACGATGCATGTGTCGAACGGAACGACGTGTCCTACCTTGTCAACGAGGATCTCGAGAGTGTGTTCGACGTCAAGAGACGTCCCAAAAGTACGAGCAATCTCATACAGCGCGTAAACCTCGCGGTGCGCTTTCTTAATTTGATCGTAAGCGATGAAAGACCCGCGCTCGCGAGTCTGAATCATGTCAACGTCGCTGAGTTGAATCGGCGGCTCAGTCGGGTAATTCGCAGGTTGATGTTGTAGACCGAGCCTTTCGATCTCCGCTTCGAATCGTGGCAGATTTTTGATGAACTGTTCGACAACTACCGGATCGAAATGAATCCCCGCTCCTCTGAGTAGCAAAGCAGTCGCCTCGTCGAGCGTCATACTGCGACGAAACGGTCGATCCTCACGCACTGAATCAAAGCAATCCACGACTGAGATGATGCGCGCGGTGATCGGGATCTGTTCACCGCGCAGCTTGTCGGGGTAACCGCGGCCGTCCCACTGTTCGTGGTGGTGCCTGACGATCGGAATGACGGGATAAGGAAAATCGACACGTCCGAGGATCTGTGCTCCCACGACCGTGTGGATCTTCATCTTTTCAAACTCAGCCGGCGTCAGCGGTCCGGGTTTGTTCAGGATATGCGGCGGTACGGCGAGCTTGCCGATGTCATGCAGCAACGCGCCTGCTTTGAGAGCAGCAATTTCGTCCGGAGAAAGCCCAAATATTTCGCCCATGCCGGCCGCATAAATCTGTACGCGTCGCACGTGACAATGCGTTGTTTGATCTTTAGCGTCGATAGCGGTGGCAAGAGCTTCCGCAGTTGCGAGGTGAAGCTCACTCAGCGCCTCAACTTCGTTTGTCTTTGACTGCAAACGCGATCGCGCGCTGCGATAGATGAGATAAGTTGCGAGTATCGATGTCGGAGCGAGAATGAGGTACGGAAGCAGAAAAGTTCCAAAGCTCAATTCAAGAGCAAGCGGTATAACGAGCAACGACCATGAGAACCACAGTTGATTAGTAAGCCACCATTGAGAAAGCAATTCGCGCAGCGAAGCTGCCGGAGACAGAACTGGGAGCAACTCAGCTCTATCTCCGGCGAATTGGGCAAGTGGCAGCCCTTGTCGGAAGAACTGCCGTGCTGGGTGAGATGTTTCAAGTGGTGTCATAGAACTTTGCGGCTACGGACTCCGTGCGGAGAGCCCGCGAAACCAGGAGGCTTCTGCGCCGCGTTGTGCCTATTCTCAACTGGTGTGCCGCGCGAAAAACTGTGTATTCGCGAACGTTGTTTGCGCTTCGTTCCATTCTGACATGTCAGATTGAAAACTTCGGTCAACGTGCCTCGTTTGACAGGATTTCAAAACTTAACGGATAGTTGAATTAAGAATCTTGCGTAGTTGTCTTAATTAGAGTTTTTCTCTGCGATCCTCAGCGTATCTCTGCGGCCTCTGCGTTGAAATAGTCTTTACCACAGAGAACGCCGAGATACGCAAAGGGCCGCAGAGAAAAACTTCTCAATTTAGGCCACTACCGAATCTCGTGAATCATTCAAATCATGGCTAACATCCAAGTGGGCTACATCGATCTGCTGCGACGCAATCGCAGCTTCCGGCAACTGTGGCTCGGCCAGGTCGTCAGCCAGATCGGCGATTGGTTCAACACCATCGCGCTCTACACAATCATCCTCCAACTTACCGGCTCCGGTCGTGACGTCGGATTGCTTCTCGTCGCGCGCTTTGTTCCGAGTTTTTTCTTCGGACCGATTTCAGGTGTCATCGCCGACAGGTTCAGCCGTTAACGGATTATGATCGTGTCCGATCTGTTACGTGCTGTTGTGGTTTTGGGCTTCCTGTTTGTTCGTCGCGCCGATCAGTTATGGATTATTTACGTGTTGACGGTTTTTCAGTTGGGACTCTCGACCTTCTTCGAGCCGGCGAAGACGGCTGCGATTCCGTCCATTGTTGAGGATCGTGATCTAGTTGCTGCCAACGCGATCTCTTCCGTGACGTGGTCAATAATGCTCACGCTCGGAGCCGCAATAGGCGGTTTGATAACCGCTTGGTTCGGAACTGATGTCGCTTTCATTCTCGATGCAGCCACCTACCTGCTCTCGGCAGCTTTGATCGCCAGTATCCGCGTCACCAAGCGCAAAAAACGTGAACGGCAAAAGCTCTCGTTCGGACGCTTGCTGGGGATAACTGAGACCATTGAGGGAATTAAATACGTCAAGGATCGACCGCGTGTGCTGGCGCTGTTGCTGGTGAAACCCGCCTGGGGATTGGGCGGAGGCATACTGACTTTGCTCGCCGTGTTTGGCGAACGCATCTTCCCAGTCGGCAAGGACGCCGCCGGCGGAATTGGCGTGCTTTTCGCAGCGCGTGGGATAGGAACGGCTGTGGGTCCGATTGTCGCCCGTCGCATGGCGGGCGAAGGCGAACGCCGCATGCAGGCTTCGATCGGGATATCGTTTTTGCTCGCCGGTATCTTTTACATGGCCTTCGGCACTGCGACCAGTTTTATCTTCGCCCTGGTGGTGCTGGGCATTGCGCATTGCGGAGGGAGTATCCTCTGGGTTTTTTCCACCGTGATATTGCAACGATCAGTGGAGGATACCTTTCGCGGTCGTGTTTTTGCTGCTGAGTTCGCGTTGATGACGTTGACTATGGCAGCATCGAATTATGCGACTGGTGAACTTCTCGATCGCTTTCGTATTTCTCCTCGTGTCGTGACGATTGGCATCGGGCTCTTCTTTCTTATGCCCGGCCTTGCGTGGTTTTTGACTCAGCGTTGGTGGGATCGTGAAACAGATCATGCGAATAAAAGTCGGAGTCATGGGCTCAGCAGCGCCCGAGAGTTCGCGCCTGGAGACGGGCAGTACCCTGGTCGAGAAAGCTGAGCGACTCGCGAGCGTTATCGCCGGCAAGGACGTGGTTCTTTTGACCGGCGCGACCACGGGTATTGTTTACGTTGTGGGAAAGACAGCGCATGACGCCGGTTGTTTTCACATTGGGATCTCACCCGGAAGCAACGAACACGAGCATGTCGAGCTCTACAAGTTACCGCTTGATGCGTGCGACACGGTCATCTACACAGGATTTGGTTTGAAGGGACGAAACGTCGTGCTGGTGCGATCGTGCGACATTGTTCTGTTTGTTGCCGGTGCAATGGGTTCGCTTAACGAATTCACGATCGCGCACGATGAGCGAAAGGTTATCGGATGTCTGACGGGAACGGGCGGCGTGGCTGACGATTCAGAGTATCTGCTGCAAAGATTTGGAAAGCGTAGTACGGCGCGTGTGTTTCTGAACGAGGATCCGGAACAGTTGCTGACTGATTGTTTGAATAGTTTGAAGTTGACCTAACATGTATATCGTTGCCCGCTCCGCGAAAGAGCCCATTGAGGTTTCTGACTTTGAAAACGAGATCTGGCAGGAGTGTCAGCCAATCACGATCGATCACTACTGGTCCGGTGAACCCGCTCCGTCTTCACGTCACGCGGAAGCGAGGATCTCATGGTCCAGTGAGGCGCTGCATGTTCGTTTCGTGTGCACGCAACAGGAACCGTTAATCGTTTCCGAGAATCCCAGAACTGATAAGAAGATGTTAGGTTTGTGGGATCGAGATGTGTGCGAGATATTTCTTGCGCCTGATCCGGAAAATCCTTCGCAGTATTTTGAGTTTGAGGCGGCGCCGACTGGCGAATGGGTTGACCTTGGGATCACGATCACGCCGTCAGGAAGAGAGACTGATTGGGACTTCGAATCTGGTTTTACGACGGCGGCTAAACTCCAGGGAGAACAACTGTTCGTCGGAATGAAAATCCCGTGGAGCGAGGCTATTCCTAAACCTGACGCGGGAGAGGAGTGGCGAGTGAATCTGTTTCGGTGTGTTGGTCCGGAATCACCCGAACGTTACCTGGCATGGCGGCCAACGCGAACTCCCGAGCCGGCTTTCCACGTGCCTGAGGCCTTTGGATTTTTGCGGTTTGACTAGGAAGTTTTCCTCGCAAAGGCGCAAAGGCGCAAAGGAAAACGCATCAGCTTCTCATTGCGTCCTTCTTTGCGCCTTTGCGCCTTTGCGAGGAAGACTTTTTCTCAAACGACGTGCTGATGCGTCATTACCGTCGCGACGTACTTCTCAAAACTCACCCGATCCGTATCGCTCATCTCCAAAATACGAGCCCCGATCAAGTAACCGGTATCATCTTCCAGACCCTCGTACCTGACCGTCGCCACCTTCATCTCCACTGGCCCAGTCGGCAGGTCCAGCTTAACGTGCAACTGGCGATCGGAGCCTGCGAGATAGTGCTCTCCGATTCGAATCGCGGGCACAACCAATGCTAGCCCCGTGCTGCTGATGTCGAGCGTATGACCGTCCAGCGACGGAAGACGGCGTGCGCCGTTGCTACGCACCCTCGGATCGGACAAACTCAAAGTAAACGTCAAACGCACCCGCACACGCTTACACCGGCGCCGGTTGCCAACAAAACGGCGCAAACGTGACACGATTCTCCGGGGCAATTCCGACATCTTTGGTGGTCTCGGACCAGTTTGAGGAAGGGTACAGCTTCGGAAGCGATCGGGGGCAGCCGCAAGGCCATTCTAGAAAACCTGAGTTGCAGGACGCAACAGTTTAATTCTTTACTATTGGTTCTTTACCACCAGCGGCTTGCCGCCGACGTCTCCACTTCGCACTCCGGAAGCGTCGAGATAGAACGAAAGGCGGCCTGTGCGCCCGTGTTGGGCCGGTTCAGCCGTGGCGTACCAGGATTTCCCGTCCGCCGAGCGGACGATCTGAAAGCGGTAGCCGGTGGAGTCGGTGCCTTCGATATCCTTGGGAACCAGCCCGGCCGTGATGAGTTCGGCAGTGTTGCCAAATTGTCCGCTGTGGCCCTGGCTATAGACCACCTGGGCGAGCGAGATGCGCGTCATCATGTCCTGAACGTCGCTGTGATGAGCGTTGATGCGAGCTTCGAAGAAGAACTTTTTCCCCTCTTTTTTAACGAGTGCCAGGTTCTCTTTATCGCCGACGATCCAGTTGTTATCGACCTTGATTAAGGAGGCAGCCTCAACCTTTTCTTTTCCATCCGCGTCGAGCACCTTCACAAATACAGTTGCGGCATCGCCACTGATCTGTTCCCCCGTGATATCAACCTTCGCCGGAATTCTTTCGCTAACCGCAATCGCCATCTTTTCGAAATCCGGCCGCAGTTCTTCAAACTCCTGCGGCGACAGTCCTTCAATCGCGGGCCGGTAAATAGACATCCCAAACGCTTCGCGAAAGTTCTTCTCGCGCATCATCCGGTAAAACTCGCGCATCGTTTCAGTCGGCGAGCGCTGCGCCTGGGCGAGGGCGGTTGAGAAACCTGCCCACAAGAAAGCAAACAAGGCAATGATCAAGACACAGCAAAGCTTTCGGATTGGAGGTATCAAGATGGTCCCCTGTGGAATCCACAGATTACACAGAGCCAATCTGTGTAACCTGTGGAGATTCCTATGGTTTACCTGGTTCGGGCCGCCAGGAGTTTTTCTCGACCGACGAGGTAAAGAATAATCACCAACACAGCAAACGGCAGCAGCGAGAGCACGTTGGACCACGGTCCCGCGAAGAAAGGATTGTTGTCTCTTGACCAGTGCTCGATCAGATTGCTTTGCTCCTGCCAAAGACCCGCGAAGAAAGCGATGAACACGGCCGCAAGTGCGCCACCGGCGATGTAACCCGAGGCCATCAAGACGCCGGGGCTCTTGTCAGTCTCAGCGACAAACTCCTCTTCAGTCATTTGCCTGTTGCGGAATTTGAAGCGCAGGTATTTATCAACCAGCCAACGAACCATCCCGCCGATAAAGATCGGGCTCGATGAAGAAAGCGGAAGATAAACGCCGACCGCAAATGCAAGCGAAGGAATTCCCGCCATCTCGAGCACGATGGCGATCATCACTCCCAACAACACCAAGCCCCACGGCAACTGTTGGTTAAGGATGCCTTTGATGATGTAGGACATCAGCGTGGCTTTGGGTGCATCGTACTTCGTCACGGTCGAACCGTCAGGAGCGACCCGGTGCGTGCCGTTGATGCCGGGATCCACGTAATAAACCGGCACACCCTGTGCGTCGACGAGGTATTTTCCTGGAGGTCCATCCCTTTCGTCAATCTTGTGAAAGGTCCGATACTCGTTGTTGTCCGGCACTGCGAGTCCAGCGGCTTTCGGTCGTTCCGCTGGTCCAAGATTGGACATATCAGGCCGAAGAGTTGCAGGGAAATTGCGCTCCACTCTGTGCACTACTTTGCCTGAGTCGTCAACGAGATACTCGCCCGGCTCAAGTCCGGCGACGGGAGTAGTGGCGTCAGTCCTCAGTAGTCTGAAGTTACCACCACCGGTCGGTCTCGCCGTTTCACTGTAGGGTGAAAGCCCTGCCAAACTTGCGCTATCCACTTGCGGAGTACCCGGAACCGTCCTGAAACTCGTTTGTGGGACATAGACCGTACTTTGGTCATTCAATCGAAGCAGGATTGGTCCCAGAATCAATGCCGACGCGAGGGCGCCGACGAGAATCGCGATCTGTTGATACTTCGGTGTCGCACCGACTAAAAAGCCTGTCTTCAGGTCCTGCGAAGTCGTGCCGCCGTTAGAAGCAGCGATACAGACGATGCCGCCGATGGAAAGCGCCGTCACGTAGTAACTTGGTCCACTCCAGCCGACGATCAGAAAGATTAAGCATGTGAGCAGCAGCGTTGCGACGGTCATACCTGATATCGGATTTGACGACGATCCGATCTCGCCCGTAAGACGCGAGGAGACGGTTACGAACAAGAAGCCAAAAGCGATGATGAGTATCGCGCCCAGCAAATTAAATTGAAGATGGAGCTGGGGCAATATCATTATCATGGCGATAAGTACGAGGATGCCGCCCACCACGATCTTCATCGAGAGATCCTGATCTGTGCGCGGAAGATTCGCACTGGCAGCTTGCCCGCCGCGCAGATCCCTGAGGCCACCCTGCAATCCATGCCAGATGGTCGGTAACGATCGCATCAAACTGATGATTCCGCCGGCGGCAACCGCACCCGCGCCGATGTAAAGCACATAAGCGCCGCGAATATCGTCCGGCCCCATTTCGCTGATGGGAACCGTTCCCGGCGTAAGTGCGGTAGTCGCTCCTTCACCAAAGAACTTGATTGCAGGAATCAGGACGAGGTAAGCAAGCACACCGCCCGCACACATGATCGATGCGATACGAGGGCCGATGATGTAACCAACACCCAAAAGCGCAGGGGAAATCTCAGCCGCAAGCGATCCGGCTTTGAAGGGCGCGCCGAACACTTTGCTGGGCACGTCTTTCCATGCCTTTAACGCTGCCATCAGCACTTGATAGATGAGACCGATTCCGAAACCCGTGAAGATAGTTTTCGCGCCCGACGTAGCTTGATCCGATTCCGCGGCTCTTGCCTTGTACACCGGGTCTGCCGCGGCGCGAGATTCTGCGGACGCACCCGCCTTCAACACCTCTGCGCAAGCCGTGCCTTCCGGGTATTTGAGGAGTCCATGCTGTTGCACGATCAGCGCACGGCGCAACGGAATCATCATCAGGATACCCAGCAATCCGCCCATCGTCGCGACCAGCATGACGCGCGTGAATTCCAGGTCGAACCCCAGAATCATGATTGCAGGCATGGTCACGCCGACGCCGAAAGCGATCGATTCTCCGGCGGACCCGGCGGTCTGCACGATGTTGTTTTCCAGAATAGTCGCTTCACGAACTCCAATTTTTCCGAGCAGCCGGAAGAGACTGATGGAGATCACTGCCACCGGAATGGACGCGCTAACCGTTAGTCCTACCTTTAGAACGAGCCACAACGACGAGGCTCCGAAGACCATTCCCAGCAGCGTTCCCACGATTAGCGGGAGTGCAGTAAGTTCACGAACATGCGTGTTGGCTGGGATATATGGTCGAAAGGTTGCAAGGAGAGGATTTTCAGGCGGTCCAGCTTTTACTCCGACAACATCCGGAAACTCATTCGCACCGACGCTTTCAGAAGACATCCGGTTTGACCTCCAACAAGTTTTGAAAAACGGGGAGTGCGCAGGGGTTTGAACGCCGTTACTTTACACGGGCCATACGGTGCTCGGCAAGGCCGCAAAGAAGCACAAAAGGCAAAAACAACAGGTAAAACGCCTTGTGCTTTTTGTGCGTTTTTGTGGCTTCCGATAAACTGCCATCATGCGTTCTCGACTAATTTCGTTGCTGCTTTTGATGTTGCTACAGGCTGTCGCGGTAGGCCAGGCGAAGATTCCCACGCCCGCCGAAGTCCTGGGGTTCGTACCCGGCGAGGATCGAAAACTCGCTTCCTGGAACCAGGTGACCGATTATTTCGAACAGCTCGACCGGGCAAGTGATCGGGTGATCTTCCAGACCCTCGGCAACACTTCGATGGGTAAGCCGTTCGTGATGGCCACAATCAGTGCACCGGAAAATCTCGCGCGCCTGGAAGAGTTCAAACAGATCCAGGATCAGCTTGCAGATCCTCGCAAACTGGGCGCACTCGCTACACGCGATCGAAAAGCCGCGGAACTGATCAAACGCGGCAAATCGATCGTGCTGATCACGTGTGGAATTCACTCCACCGAGGTGGGATCGTATCTCTCGAGCATGCTCATTGCTCACCGGCTCGCCTCGTCAACGGAACCCGAGATTCAAAACGTCCTTGCTAACACGATCGTTCTTTTGGTTCCATCACTGAATCCGGACGGCGTCGACATCGTTAAGAACTGGTACGACAAAACACTCGGCACGCCTTTCGAAGGAACCGATCCACCCGAGCTCTATCACAAATACACCGGCCACGATAACAATCGCGATTGGTATGCCTTCACGCAGGTTGAAACGCAACTCACTGTCGACAAGATCCACAACGTGTGGCACCCGCAGATTGTCCACGACATACATCAGCAGGGCGCTTACGGTTCACGCCTGTTTCTGCCGCCTTACATGCCGCCGGTCGAGCCGAACGTGCCGAAGCCGATCATTGCTGGTTTCACAGAGTTGGGAAATTGGATAGCCGGGGAGATGCGCACCAAAGGCTTTCAGGGAATCACAACCAACTCGACGTACGATGCCTGGACGCCCGCGCGCGCGTATTCACACTATCACGGCGGCGTGCGCATCCTTTCCGAAACTGCATCTGCGAAGATCGCCTCTCCGATGACGTTGAAGTTTGAAGAACTACGTTCACGCGAAGGTTACGATCCGCAGAAGGAGTCGCCAAAGTTTGGACCAGTTTGGCAAGGTGGCGAGTGGCACTTGAGCGACATCACCAAATACATGACGACCGCTGCATTTCTCCTGCTGGACCACGCGTTGACGAATCGCGAACAGTGGTTGCGCCGATTTTATGCGGTTGGTAAGGAGGCCGTGCGGCCGCGAAGACCTGGTGAGCTTTTTGGTTTCCTGATCGAACCGCCACAGGGCTGCATCGCGATGATGAATATCTTACGGAGGGCCGGGGTGGAATTCACTGCACCCAAGGAAGGCACAAACTTCAAAATCGCGGGCCGTCCACTTCCAAACGGAACGAAGTTAGTGAGGATGGACCAGCCTTATGGAGCATTCGCGAAAGCGATGCTCGAGGTTCAGCGTTATCCAAATCTCAGAGACGCAACCGGAAACCCGATTCCGCCTTACGACGTGACGGCGCATACGTTGCCTTTGTTGATGGGAGTTGCGGTCCATCCGGTTAAAGCACCTTTCAGTTACTCGCGCGCAACCGAACCAGTCACCGAAGTGGCTGAAGCTGGTGAACCGTGCAAAGCAGCGCCGCGTGCTGATATGCCGGCGATCTATCGTTCGGCGGTTCCCAGCCACGATGAAGGTTGGACCAGATGGATTTTCGATTCCAGAGGGATGTCTTACGGTGTGCTGGGTGACAAAGAGCTGCGCGCAGGCGTTACGGTTTACAAACCGGCGCCAGGTATCACCGGTAAGTACTACGTGATTTTGATTCCGGATCAATCAGCACGTACGCTGCTCGAAGGTTACCGCACAGGAGCAATGCCGCCTGAATTCACAGGTGGACTCGGACCCGAAGGGGTAAAGCACTTGCGCTATTTTGTTGAGACTGGCGGCACGCTCGTCTTTATCAATCGCGCCTCAAACTTTGCGATCGAGCAGTTCAAACTACCGTTGCGCAATGTCGTCGGTGGCTTGCCGCGAACGGATTTTTATGTGCCCGGATCGATTCTGCGCATCGAGCTCGACACGTCGCATCCACTCGCGAGTGGAATGCCTAAACAAACGATTGCGTGGGCCGAGGATTCGCCGGTCTTTGAAGTCACGGACGATCCTAACGCTACAGTGCCGGCGGCGAATGTTCGTGTTGTCGCGTCCTATCCGGTCGATAAAGATCCGCTACTGTCCGGCTGGCTGCTTGGCGGTAATCTGATCAAAGGCAAGGCTGCTCTGGTTGAGGTAACGATGGGCAAGGGCCGCGTGATTCTCTTCGGTTTCCGCCCTCAATACCGCGCCCAATCAGAGGCCACTTACCCGCTCTTCTTTAATGCGCTGAGTTCCAAATAAGAGTTTTTCTCACGCAAAGGCCGCAAAGTTCTTCCTTTTGCGGCCTTTGCGCCTTTTGCGTGAAACACTCTCTGCTGCCGGGCGGCCAACTCTTGAACTTTTCGTACCGACAGGCGTATAAACACCTTGTCGGCCTACGATGGTCACCCTTCTTCTTACTTCCGTTTTACTCCTTGGTTTCGTTGGTATCGCCTTTTACTTCTACCAGAAACTCGCGAATAGTTCGCAAGATAGTGAATTGCCTTTGCCTCCACCCCCTCCGCCCATGAGCTTGTTTTCTGACTTCACCGTTAATCAACTTAGAAGTCCAACAAACGAGCAAGACGAGCAACCTGTAGAAGCCAAGGTAGACAGCAACACCTTTGAAGAAGCCGTCCAGGCGATTCGGGCCTTCCAACAATCCCCCAACAGAAGCTCGACCGCGAAGCTGTTGCATATTGCTGCTCTTACAGATGACGCCAAGAATTACGGAAGGGCGATTGAACTTGTGCTCATGTCGTGGCGAGACGGCACCCTCGCAGATTTGTCAGCAGTCGAGCTTCAAGCATTAATCAACAGCGAATACTGGGTGCTCTCATCACACACTCGAAGTTCGGGAGCCGGCTTTGTGCTAAAGCGCACCCTCTCGATTGCAAATCGTGAACTTGAACCTGCAAACAACCCTAACCATCAACTGCCTCCAGTTGATTGAAAGAGACCTACCATGGAAAACTTTGATATCGCATCTACGTTACCCATGCTCTTCGGAGCCTTCGTACTTCTGATTCTCTTCCTGATCATCGTGAAGCGCATCTTCGTCAACGTCGGAGCGCGCGAAATCGCGATCAAAGAGCGAAGATACCTTGGAGCAAAGATGCCTCCCGGAAGAGTGGTTGCCACCGAAGGCGAAGTTGGTATTCAAGCGGACGTCTTAAAGCCGGGCTTACATTTCATCAAGTATCCATTTGAAAAGATCGTGCGCAAGGTGCCCCTGATCGAGATCGGCGCTGATGAGCTCGGTGTCATCGAAGCTGTTGACGGCGAGCCAATGCCTTCGGGCCGCATCTTCGCACCCGATCGCGCGCAGAATGCTCATAACAACTTTCAGGATCCGATCGCGTTTATCAAACGCGGTGGAGTTAAAGGCATTCAACTGCGTACGCTTCCTCCAGGGCTGTGGCCCATACACCCTTACCTGTTCCGCGTTTCAGTGGCAAAGGCGACGCTTGTACCGCAGGGCAAAGTCGGAGTGGTCACAGCCGCCGACGGCGGTCCACTCGATCCCGGCCGTCTGCTCGGCAAAGCAATCGCCGACCATCGTAATTTTCAGGATGCCGAACAGTTCATTGCTTCAGGCGGCCAAAAAGGACCACAGGTTGACATCCTGACGCCCGGTGTTTATCGCATCCTGACCCAATCCGGTTCTATCGAAGGATCGAGTGAAGCCAAACCGGGACTCTTTAATGTCCGACTGTTCGACGCGACGGTGATCAATGAGAATGGCATTGGTCTCGTCGAAGCTCTGGACGGCGCGCCACTCAACCCGCGCGATTACGTCGCGGAATCCTTCGCGGGCCATGACAATTTTCAGGACGGACACGAGTTCATCGGCAAAGGCGGCCAGCGTGGTCCACAAAAAGACATTTTGCTACCTGGCACCTACTACATCAATCCATTTCTGTTCAAAGTGATTCCTGAAACAGCGAAGGAAATTAAGCCAGGTGAAGTCGCGGTTGTTGTATCGAACGTCGGCAAAGATCCTTCAGAAGAAGTCAGACGTGAGATGGCTGCAAAGGTCCGGCAACGAATGGAGCGTGAGGAACTCGAGCAAGTGGAGGAATCAGCAGCTCGCCTGGACGTCATGGACGACAAACGCACCGTCGAACAGATCAAGCAGGATTTAATGGCGGGCGATCCGGCCGATCGACGGCTCGATGAAGGCGCGCATGAAGCCTATGTGGTACCCGAAGGTTTTCGCGGTATTCAGGAAACGGTGGTTGGCCCAGGACGTTACTACGTGAACACGTTGGCGATCAGCCCAATCGTTATTCCCACAACAAACCAGACCGTGGAATGGACCGCGGGAGAAGTTGCCAACACGTTCAATCCGTTCGAAGTGATCTCAAAAGATGGTTTCACGATGCAGTTGGAAGTGCGCGTCGTCTTTCGTGTGAAACCTGAGGATGCGCCTTTCATGGTAGCGAAGATTGGCGGCATCGAACGTCTAATTCAAAACGTGATGCATCCGCTCATCGACTCCATCTTCCGCAATCAGGCATCTGAATCGTCGGCGATGGCCTACCTGCAAAACAGGCATGAAGAGCAGGAGCGCGCCGAGGCCCGCGTGCGTGCGCACCTGCTCAAGTATCACGTTGACGTCGTGAACGTGCTCATCTGCCACATTCATCTTCCCGAAGAGCTGATGAAAACTCAGACTGAGAAGATACTCGCCGAGCAGCGTCAGAACATGTACAACGCTCAACGCGAGGCGGAAGAGAAACGCATTCAACTCGAAAAGACGAAGTCGCAGGCTGATAACCAGAAGGACTTGATGGCCGCGACCGTCGGCGTCGAGATCGCAGGCAAGCGCGCCGAACAACGCAAGGCAGAAGGCGAAGGCGAGGCCCACTACATCCAGCAAACCGGCAGGGCCGAAGCTGAGAAAGTTCGGCTAATGGGTGAGGCACAGGGTGTCGCTTATCACCAGCAGGTCAATGCTCTTGGCGCACAGGGAGTCGCGCTGGTCGAGACGTTGAAGGTCATCGGCGAGAAAGGTGTACGTATCACACCGGATGTCTTGGCCACAGGCGGTGGTGCTGACGGTGGTGGCGGGCTCGGAACGCTGCTGCTTTTGAACCT
Source organism: uncultured Acidobacteriota bacterium (assembly GCA_963826255.1). Lineage (GTDB taxonomy): Bacteria > Acidobacteriota > Blastocatellia > Pyrinomonadales > Pyrinomonadaceae > PSRF01. Next base: position 1,179,015 of record CAWGWK010000001.1, on the reverse strand, counting down.
CTTCCGCGAACGGCTGAATATTCCGGGATCGAATGGAGAGAAGGTAAGCCGGTAAGGCTGATCAATCCATCCACAGATTACGCAGAACTAAATCTGTGAAATCTGTGGATGGCTTTCATTTTTCGAGGTACAACTGCGCGGCCATCTTCGTGAGCTTCCAAACCCTGGACCATGCAATTCGACTCTCGCCGTTCTCACGTCCAGTCAACTTATCGAAGATCAATTTCCTGAACAGCTTGCCTTCCCGGCGGAGCATGAATTCCTTCGCGTACGGCTTGGCTGTTTCGAAGAAGCTGAATCCCGGATCGGTCGCGACGCCGATGCCCTCGAGTGTCATCAACGCTCGCATGACGTAAGTGAAGTTTGCCGGTAAGCGGAATGGATACTCGTAAATCACTTCCGCCAGATCGTATGTAAGCTCTTTGAAGTTTACTTCGCCAAGCCTGAGGTTCAGATAGTGTGTGAAGAGACTCTCGACGACCGGACGAACAGTCTCAGGATCAACTCCCGGCTTCAGGAAATTCAGATTGATGATGTCCTGGCCCAAACCGCGGACGTCGCGTGCAACGACGTGGAAGAATGCGTCGATCATCTGCGCCTGAAGCTTTGGAGTAATCCGTCCGACCATTCCGAAGTCGAAGAACGCGAGGTGTCCGCTGTCCATGACGAGCAGGTTCCCCGGATGCGGATCGGCGTGGAAGAAGCCGTCTTCAAGCAATTGCTTCAAGTAGGTGCGAATCAGCAGGCGATTGACCTTCACCGGTGAGATCCGGTGCGCTTTCAGGCCTTCGATGTCGACAACCTTCGTCCCGCGAATGAAATCGAGTGTAAGCACTCGCGTGTTCGTGTGTGACCAGTAGATCTTCGGCACACGAATCGCGCGCCAGGTGCGGAAGTTGTAACGAAACCTGTCCGCGTTACGCCCTTCTTTTACGTAATCCATCTCTTCGAAGATGGTGGAGTGAAACTCGCGCAGCATTCCTTCCCAGTCGGCGTTCTCATTAGCTCTCGGAAAGAAGCGATTGGTCAGCTTAACGAGTCGAAACAGTATCGCCACGTCGAACGAGATGGTTGACTCGAGATTTGGACGTTGAACTTTAACCGCGACCTCTTCGCCCGTTGCGAGACGCGCACGATAAACCTGTCCGAGAGATGCAGCTGCAATCGGTTCGCTGTCGATCTCGGCATACGCTTCGTGAACACTGCGGCCTAACTCAGATTCGACGATTGCGAATGCCTCTGATGTCGGAAACGCAGGCACCTGATCCTGAAGCGTCGCCAGCTCTTTCACATATTCCAGCGGCAACAAGTCGGCTCGGGTGCCGAGTGCCTGACCAATCTTGATAAATGTTGGTCCAAGATCAATCAACGACTCACGCATCCACGCGGCCTGCTTCTGGAGTCGAGCTTGTTTCTTTTCCGAACCGTCGGCGCCACGGAAAATTACATAGCGCAACACGCGTATAAACAAATCGAAAGCTGCGGAGAGTTGAGCGCTGGTCCATGCTTTGAATCGTGCGCTTCGGCCACGCTCACGGGCCAGGGCTCGAAGTCTCGCGACTGCGCGACGGTTAAAGTCAGCGCGCACATCATAAGTATCCAGAAACAGGTAGAGGGCGAAGAGTCCCAGCACACGCGCGACTCGCGCCGCGCGCAACCAGCCACGGAAGCCGCGCCCGGACAAGAGCTCGTCGACCATCTCTTCCGTCAACGGTTGAACTGGGGCAGTCTGCTTCGGAACCTGCGGCACGCTTGCCGCGAGGCCGTTTCCATTTGTCTTAACCAGTGCTTGATCTGTCGTCATTTTTATATCACTGCGAGCATGTGTTTTGTGCCGGCTCGCTCGAAGTAACTATTCGCTCGATCCACATCTCTCAGAATCTGCGATTTCAACTGTTCAATCGAACTAAACTTCCGCTCGTCGCGAAGACGATACAGGAACCGCACACGCACAACATCGCCGTAAAGGTCGCCGTCCCAATTCATTACGAAGGTCTCAACCGAAGGTTCCGTGGCCTCTCCAAAGGTCGGTCTGAGTCCCACATTCGTCACGCTGCGCCGCCATTGCCCGTCTATCAACGTTCCCGTCACGTAAACACCGTTCTTGGGTATGACGCGGTTGTGTGGGTGCAGGTTGGCCGTTGGAAAGCCCAGCTTGTGACCTCGTTCCGAGCCTCGCTCAACACGGCCTTCAACACCATACGGACGGCCCAACATGCGCCGTGCAAGGTTCACCTGGCCGGAGGCCAGCAGTTGACGAATCTTGCTCGAACTGACGCGACAGCCGCGCAGTGTGACTTCCGGCACTTCACCCGCGACGAAACCGAGTTCGCCAGCAAGACGTTGCAGCAGTTCAATATTGCCTTCCCGGTTGTGCCCAAATGCGAATCCTTTACCGAGGTAAACTTCCTTCGCGTGCAAACGATCGACCACTACGTCACGCAGAAAATCGGCCGCTCGAATTGTTGAAAACTGTTTCGTGAAACGAATCACGATGGTCTGTTCGATGCCGAGAACGCCAAACCCTTCGATCTTCTGATCGAAAGTTTGCAGCAGCGGTGGCGCCGATTCCGGATGCAACACAGCGCGTGGATGCGGATCGAAAGTGATGACTGTCGGCACCGCGCCCGTAGCACGCGCTCTCTCGACAACCGTACGCATGATCAACTGATGGCCGAGATGCAGACCATCAAAGACACCGAGTGTGAGTACGGTGGGTCGTTGAATCTCTGCGTTGTCAGTTCCGTGAAAGAGACGCATTTTTCAGATTGGCAATTTCCGCCGATTCGACGACCAGTCCGTCGTAAGCAAACTCGACACCGGCCGGTAGTCTGGCGGAGTCGCGAGCATGTTTGATGTCGTGGGCGATGTGAGTAAAGAAAGTGCGCCGCGGCTTCAACTCGTTAACGTATTCCAACGCTTTATCAACCCACAGATGCGTCGGATGTTGCTTGAAGCGCAAACAATCGAGCACCAGCACGTCCAATCCCTTCAGCGCATCGAGTGTCTCGCGCGGGATCTCGCTGAGATCCGTCAGGTATGCAAAATCGTTGAAGCGATAAGCCATCACCGGTAGACGACCGTGAATCACCTCGAGCGGCGTTATCTCCAACTCGTTGCCGATGCAGAAGCTTGCGCCGGGCATAACGATGCTTGGGATGACTTCCGGCAGACCACCGCCGAAGTGTGAAGGCTCGAAGATGTATCTGAAGATGCGCTTGATATCTACCCACGCTCGTTCATTGGCGTAGACGCTGAGCGCTCCGAAGCGAAAGTTCAGCGGCCTGATGTCATCGAGTCCAAAAACGTGATCGGCATGACAGTGAGTGATGAGAACTGCGTCGAGCTGTTTCAATCCGAAGCGCAACGCCTGCTGTCGGAAATCGGCGGAGGTATCGACCAGCACGGTGCGCCCGGCATGTTCGATAATGATTGAAACTCTCAGACGTTTGTCGCGAGGATCCTCTGAGATGCAGGTCTCGCATTCACACCCGATTGACGGAACTCCTGTGGACGTTCCAGTACCAAGAAAGGTGAGTCTCATCTCCCACCAGTGATATCGCTGCCCGTAAACCTATGCGCCTGCTGCGGCGAGTTGACCAGCGAGACGTACTGCATACGCAGATCAGCGAGGAGACCCTCAACCATTCGCTTTTCCTGACTCGTCAAGTTTCCGGCCGTCTTCTTTTGAAGCATGCCGAGGATATCGATCCAGTGTTTACCGAGCTCGACATCGACCTCACGCTGGTGCGTCACCGGGTGTTCCATCATGCCGAGAGCCGAAGCAGCATTCGAAGCGATCGACATCACGAAGCTGACGAAGCTCGCGGGATCGCGCGCGTCCGCCAGGTCTTCTTCACTGAACTCTTCTTCAGCCTCGGCAGCGCTTGTTGAAGCTTCCGGTTCAGGCTTCGCTTCCTGTGCAGGCGCAGCGGCTGTGGCGGCAGCAGCAGCTTCCTCTGTGATCGCTACTTTGGGTTCTGGCTTCTCCTCGGGAGGCAGATCACGCGGACTTCCGTCAGCATTGAACAGCCTCCGGTCTGTAACTTTGAAAGTGGGTTGATCTTCTTGCATGGCGTTATTAAACCACAAAGACATAAAAGTCTTCCAAGCCACAAAGAGGCACAAAAGGCACAAAAGGTTTTCGCGGAATTTTTGTGCTTTTTTGTGCTTTCTCGTGGCGGTTCTTTGTGGTTCGTCCCGGCGCATTTTAGACTACGCGCATGCCTGCAACATTCAATGATTTGATTTCACTGATGGATCGGCTGCGCTCGCCAAACGGCTGCCCATGGGACCGCGAGCAGACCTACGCCTCCCTCGCTCCCATGCTTCTCGAAGAAGCTTACGAAGCGTTCGAGGCAGTGGAAGATGCGCGTGAGGGGCGGCCCGCGGAACTGTGCGACGAACTCGGCGACTTACTCTTCCAGATAGTGTTCTACGCGCAGGTCGCAAAGGAACGAGGCGAGTTCACGATCGACGACGTCACCACTGCCATTCACGACAAAATGATCCGTCGACATCCGCACGTGTTCGGAGACGTCACTGCGGACGATGCGGCGACCGTGTTACTGAACTGGGAGACGATGAAAGCCGAGGAGCGTAGAGCGGCAGGGAAAACTGAACCGACAGACACCTCGCTGCTGGCAGGCGTCTCGTCCAAAGCGCCTGCATTGATGGAAGCGCATCAACTCTCGACGAAAGCAGCTCGCGTCGGCTTCGATTGGAAATCCGTTGACGACATCTTCGATAAGTTACAAGAAGAGATCGAGGAACTGCGAACAGCTATCAAAGATCACTCGGACATAAAAGACGAGGCCAATCATGCGCGCGTGCGAGAAGAGATTGGCGATCTACTTTTCGCCGCCACAAACATTGCGCGACACATGCAAGTTGAGCCTGAAGCTGCTTTGAAGTTGACGAACCGGAAGTTTCGTCGCCGCTTCGAGCATATTGAAAGAACCCTGCACGAGCGTGGACAAGCATTTGACGCAACGACGATTGATGAGTTGGAAGCGTTGTGGCAGGAAGCGAAAAAGAAATCAGCCCGCGAAGTGGGCGAAAGCATGTAGCCTGGGGTGGAGCGAGCTTGCTCGCGGAACCCTAGGACCATTCGTAATAAAAATTACGAGCCCGCAAAGCGGGCGACAGCCGTCTGGCTTTTAGGGCTGTCGCCCGCTCCGCGGGCTCTCAACTGTCAATCCAAATTGTCCTGGGGTTCCGCGAGCAAGCTCCCTCCACCCCCAGGCTTTATGCTGTCACCCACTTCGCGGGCGTATCTGTCGCCGCTTCGCAGGCGTTCTCAATCGTTGATCCGCACTGACCGCAGAATATTCTGAAACGCACTCTCAAAGTTGCGCTCGTTTTGCGGCACCACGGCGATCATGTAGAACAACTGACCGTCGCGTAGTTGAGTAGTGATCAGACGGACACTCTCCGGACGTCCTGTAGCTTCGTTGACGTTGCTCAGGCTCGTTGTAAGCGCATTACGTCCTGACATCGTAGTCCTCTGATAACCACCACTCGTCCGCAGGTTGTTGTTTCCCTGCGCCAGGCTGTTGATCAACTCCTGGGTTGCACGCTGTAAATTGCGGTTGCTCGTCTGAGCTACACCGAAACTCGCACCGTGAGTGAAAATCGCCTGACCGTTGTACTGGCCAAAACCACCTTCTGGCACAAACCACACCGAACTCGAAGAATCGATCTGTCGCCAGTTGCCCGGCACACTCACCTGCACGCCGCCATTGAAGATCGTGTAGGTCTGGAAACGATTCGATGGATACTCAACGCGTCCACTCGGCGGATTGTTTGGAGTGTTACCTGTATTTTCACCAGTCGGGTAGCGCTGGCCACTGCGCTGGATCTCGGCCATCGTTGGTGCGCGCTGCATAACACCCAGTCTCTCCTGAACGCGAGCGAACTCGCGCGAGTCGCGCGTGCCGGCATTAACACGAAGCATTTGCGCTTCACGGCTGATGCGCTCATAACGATCGCTGGGATTCGGGTGACTGCTCAAAAACCCGCCGCTGCTACCTCCGCCCTGTTCTTGAATGGTACGGAACATATTCGCCAGATCGCGTGGATCGTAACCAGCGCGGGCCATGATCTGAGCACCGAGAATATCGGCTTCAGTTTCATACTCACGACTGAACTTCAGCAGGTAGACCGCAAACGGCGCCTGGGCCAGTTGGCCCACTCCCGGACCGCCCAATATCGTTCCGGCAATCCCTGCGATGCCGGCCAGCAGGCCGTACTTCTGTCCCTTACTCGCCTGGGCCGTACCATGTCTCAGCGCCACGTGACTGATCTCGTGGGCCATCACGCCTGCCATTTCACCTTCAGTGCGCGCGGCCTCGATCATTCCGCGGTTGACGTACATTGGACCACCGGGAAGTGCGAACGCATTGATGTCTCGCGCGTTGACTACCTTGAAATAGTATTGAAATTCGGGATGTTGAAATTGAGACGGGATCGCGCTGACCAGCCTGCGCCCTACCTCTTCGACATAGCTTTGTACTTCCTGGTCGCGAAGCAAGGGAAACTGTTGTTCAGCTTCCTGGGCAGCCTGGCGCCCAAGTTTGACATCGTCCTGAATACTGTATTTGTTGCTGTGATACTTAATTTGCGTCTGCGCCAAGGCGGAGAACGGCATTACGGTTATCGCTACGAGCGCCAGCCACGCAATCAGCGCCTGTCGCCTGCTGACAAAATTACTTTTCATTGTGACCTCCACAAATCCACTTTTTCCGGGATCCATGCACCAAAACGCAACACGGTACACCGTGCTGAGACCGGTTTCACTTCGTGATACGCCGAATTAGCCCGACTAACCGACCCAGCGGATATTAATGCAATGAAAATGCCAGTTGTCCAGGATTAGCTCTGATTGCGAGGCTCGATGCGTTCGTTAAACCATTGGGCAGGCTCGGCGAGCGGGGCGATCCGGTGGGGCTCACCCTTCCATACGCGAATCATCGAGATAATCAGGAATATAAAAGCTGCCAGTTTGAAAAGGGTACCGCCCAGCGAACTGTCGGTAATCGTGCTAATCACCCCAAAAATTGTATGAACGATGAGAATGGCAATGTGAAGAGCCAAAGCCTGTGAGGCATGAAAGCGCACCTTAACTTCTTTGCGCGGAACGAGGAACAACTCCAGCAACGAGACCACCAGGCCGATGTAAAAAGGCGCGTAGGGCATCATCACCGCCCACTTCTCAGCTATGCCTATTCCCAACACAGGCCGTGATGTAGGAACGGTGCTGACAGGACCCTGGTAGATGTTTTGCCCAGCCTGGTATTGCGCTGGTGGTGCGTAAGTTGGGGGAACAAACACCGAAGGATACGGGGCCTCGAGCGGTGGACTGTCGTAACGACGTGTGGGCGCTTCAGAGTACACATTCTGACGCGCGTGCTCATTGGCAGAATTTGCTACTTCGCGAGTCGCGCCGCCTACCTGCTGTGTAGTTCTTTCGCCTCCCGAACTTCCTGACTCACCCCAGGCTTCATCAGCTTTGCGCTCGACGTCCGGGTCAAGAGGATTCGTATCGTATTTGCCCTTCTTTGTTTCCATCGCAACAAAAAGACTCTACGTTAGAGACATCAATTCCGTTTCTGTGATTTTCGTGCCTCTTCGTGGCTAAATCTTACTCGTCTGCGATCTCATACTCAACCTGTTGCCACCGCTGCTCTCTTTCAGAAATCGAAAACGCCTTGATAACGGCCTCCATACCGCCCAGACCGATGATGAGGTATTTAGCTGAAGGATAGTATGCGAGCCGTACGTCAGTTTCAGACGGGCTCGGATCCGAAGAACGTGGATGGGAGTGATAGATGGCGAGAAGACCTTCGCCACGTTCGCGCATCTGTCTTTGCGCGGCGAACAGATCTTCAGGAGCCGCTTCGTAGCCTAATTCCGGATTGGGTGTGACGTTGCGAAGGCGATAAAGATTTACTGCACGGCTTTCTGAAACTCCACCGATTAAGCCGCAGCATTCCTCCGGAGCCGTTTCACGAGCATGGGCGATCATCGCCCCCAGGTGTTCGCGACGGAGTTGAATAGGCGGCATCGTCAATCTTCAACCACGCGCAGATGCAGTTCTTCCAACTGCTTCGGATCGACTTCTCCAGGAGCATCAATCATCAGATCGGCGGCCGACGCCGTCTTCGGAAAGGCAATCACATCGCGCATGTTGTCGGTGCCGGCGAGCACCATCATCAGTCGATCGATTCCCGGTGCGATGCCGCCGTGAGGTGGCGTGCCGTACTCGAGTGCATCAAGGAAGAAACCAAATCGTTCGCGAGCTTCTTCAGTACTCATTCCCAACGCTTTGAAGACGAGACGCTGCACGTCGCGGCGATGAATACGAATCGACCCGCTCGCCATCTCCACGCCGTTGATCACCGGATCGTAAGCTTTCGTTCTGATCTGGCCCAGGAGATTTGTTTCGCCACCTTCGACTGCTCGTTCCAGTAACTGTAGATCCTCGTCGACCGGAGATGTGAACGGGTGATGCATCGAATAGTGACGGCCATCTTCTTCGTGAAACTCGAACATCGGAAAGTCAGTCACCCAAAGCGGCGCATAGACATTCGTGGGAATCAGATTCTCTCTTTTGGCGACTTCATTTCGCAATGCGCCGAGGCTTGCAGCAACTACTTTCGGCTTGCCGGAAACGATCAGCACGGCGTCGCCTTTTCGCGCACCCGCAACGCTCGCGATCCTGCCGACTACATCAGCACCAAGGGCTTTCAGCAGCGAAGACGAGGTCTCGTCGCCCAACTTGATCCACGCAAGCGCTCCGGCGCCATAACGTTTCGCAAACTCCTGCAACTCATCGAGTACCTTGCGCGAAAGATTTGCACCACCCGGCACGACCAGTCCCTTAACCTGTCCACCGGAGCTCATTGCCGAGGCGAACGGAGGAAACTCGGTGCCTTCAACAGCTTGTGCTAAATCCTGCAACTCGACGTTTTTAATTCGCAGGTCAGGCTTGTCAGAGCCGTAGCGAGCCATGACTTCCGCGAAAGTGAAACGCGGAAACGGCGTTGGCAGATCTACGCCGATGAGTTTGAAGACAGACGCGAATAGACCTTCGATCAGCGTGTAGACCTGATCGAGTGTCGCAAAGCTCATCTCGACGTCGAGTTGCGTGAACTCCGGCTGGCGATCGGCCCGCAAGTCTTCGTCACGAAAGCAGTGTGCGATCTGGAAGTACTTATCGAGACCGCCAATCATGCACAACTGTTTGAAGAGTTGTGGTGATTGCGGCAGCGCGAAAAACTTACCGGGTTGAATGCGTGACGGGACGATGTAGTCACGCGCCCCTTCCGGCGTTGATTTAATCAGTATCGGCGTTTCGATTTCAGTGAACCCGCGGCTGGTCATATAGCGACGGATCTCGTTCACGACGCGATGACGAAGATACAGGTTTGCCTGTAACTGTGGCCGGCGCAGATCGAGATAGCGATACTTCAACCGGAGATCTTCACTCGCGAGCGCATCCGGCGAGGCATCGAGTTGGAACGGAGGAGTGCGCGCGTCATTGAGCATCAACAACTGTCGCGCGTGTACTTCGACGTCACCAGTCGCAAGCTTTGGGTTTCGTGTGTTCTCCGCGCGCGCGACCACTGTCCCCGTAACCGCGATTACGTATTCACCGCGAAGTTCTTTCGCTCGCGCGTGCGCTTCTGGTGCGTCTTCCGTATTGAATACGACCTGGGTGATGCCCGCGCGGTCGCGCAGATCGATAAACGTGAGCTCGCCGAAGTCACGACGCTTTGCCACCCATCCCATCAGGACCACCTCGCGCCCAATGTCAGACGCGCGCAGGTCCCCACACGAATGTGTTCGTTCCAAATTTCCGAGGTTATCCAGCATTTAAAAATCCGTCTACAATCCGTGTAATCTGTGGCTAAACTGCCTGCGCAATCTCCAAACGATTCCCGCCCGGATCGCGAACGTAAAAACGTGACCAGCCGAGCGTTGGCATGTCATCGGGAACTATTTCGACGCCCGCACTCCGAAATTGCTGCTCAGCTTCAACAAGGTCGCTGACTGTGTAGCACACGTGTCGCTTGCTAATACAATTCTCTCCTCGCGGTTCTTCAATCGAGAGGTGCAGTTGCATTTGACCGAGTTGATACCACGCTCCGCCGCGTGCACGCGAGGCTTCCGGCTTCGGCACCTCTTGCAAACCCATTACAACTCCATAGAAATGCTTCGCCGCGTCTTCGAGCGACTTAGGCACGGTGACGTTGACGTGATGAAGACTCGCGTTCATTTGGTGGTCTCAGAAAAGGAAAACAAAAACTCCTACTCTGCGCCTTTGCGCCTTTGCGAGAGAAATTCTTTCGCAAAATTCACTAACTCGTTGCGCATCACTGCACGCTGTTCACCACTCCTCATGTCCTTGATCGCTACTTGACCTCTTGCAGCCTCCTCTTCCCCCAAAACCGCGACAAACGGAACGCCAAGCGCACCAGCATACTTGAATTGCTTACCGAGCTTATCAGCCTCGGGATACAAATCAACTCGTAAACCCGCCGCGCGTAATTCCTGCGCCAACTCTATAGACTCCGCTACAGAATCTTTATTCCATATCGCGACCATCACGTCCGCCGGCGAAGAATTGAGTTGAGCCGGAAACATATCTTTCTCGCTCATCACCACGAGAATTCTTTCGAGTCCCAGCGAGAATCCGCACGCGGGAATATCCTGGCCCAAAAACATTCCGACTAAGTTGTCGTAACGACCGCCGCCGCCGAGGCTGCCCGAAAGATCCTTCACGTTGATTTCCATAATCGCGCCGGTGTAGTAGGAGAGTCCACGAGCGAGACTCGGATCGATCTTCAACCGACTCGCGATTCCGGCCGCTTCAGCAAAATCCAGAATCGACTGCAATTCATCTACACCTTCAGCGCCTAATTCATTCGCACCGACGAATTCAACGATGCGACCGAGCACCGCCCTGTTCAATGCCTGCTGCGGGCTGTCTCCAGCAGCAATCTCAGCGGCGCGTTCCAGCGAACTCAGAACTGAAAAGAAATTTAGCAATCGATCGCCGGCCACTTCTTCGACGCCGCGTGATGCAAACTCCTTCTTGACTCCTTCGCTTCCGATCTTGTCCAACTTGTCCAAAGCGATAAGCGCAGCCTCATGCTTATCCAAGGCGACACCGGCCACCGCGAGTATCCCAGTCAAAGCTTTTCTATGATTGAGTCGTACACAAAAATCGGTGAAGCCGAGCTTCTTTAAAACTTCGCTCGCGGCCGCGCAAATCTCTGCTTCAACAACCATCGATCTTGATCCGAGCACGTCGACGTCGCACTGGTAAAACTCTCTGAACCTGCCACGTGCCGGACGGTCTGCGCGCCACACTGGCTGTATTTGATAACGCTTGAAAAACTTCGGCAGCTTGTCGCGATACTCAGCAACGACCCGCGCAAGCGGCACCGTCAAGTCGTAACGTAGCGCGAGATCAGCTTCACCGGTTCCTTCGTGTACACCTCGCTTAAGTATTTTGAAGATGAGTTGGTTCCCTTCTTCGCCATACTTGCCCATCAGCGTTTCAATATTTTCCGCCGCCGGTGTTTCGAGTGGTTCAAAACCATAGCGCTCATAGACGTCTTTGATCACACCGATGACGTATTCGCGTTTGCGAACATCTTCGGGTAAAAAATCGCGCATGCCGCGCGCTGGTTGCGTTTTCGCTGAAGGCATTACTTGAAAATGGAAAATTTCTCACGCAAAGGCGCAAGCCTTCGGTTTCTTTGCGTCTTTCTTTGCGCCTTTGCGCGAGAAATTTTTAGATCGACATTCGATACTCCCTCGTGTACTCAACATAGTTCTTCCAAAACACTGCGAGCCCCGCAACCTCTTCATCCGTCAATGGACGTTTTACTCGCGCCGGAAATCCCATCACTAGCGATCTCGACGGAATTATCGTGCCCGGACTGACGAGCGAACCAGCAGCGACTAACGACAGTTCACCAACACGCACGTCGTCGAGCAGAATCGAACCAATGCCAATCAAACAGCCACGTTCGACGTAACAACCATGCAGAGTAACACTATGGCCCACCGTTACTTCTGCCTCGAGAATCGTCGGGTGAGTTCCATTACGAACGTGTATTACAGAATTGTCCTGAACGTTCGCGCGATCTCCGATGCGAATGTAATGAATGTCGCCACGGACGGTGGAGTTGCACCAGATTGAAGCCTCTTCACCGAGATGCACGTCGCCGATTACTTGAGCACTGGGTTCCACATACGCGGTCGGGTGAATCTGCGGGTGAACCCCACGAAACGGTCTAATCATGATTTTGTCGAGATAGTAACATAGACACTCGTGTGCTAAATTGCCTCCATGTCCCGGCGCATACTTTTTCTGCTGGTAGCTGTCCTCTCGACCTCTTGCACGGGCTCGCTATTCAAAGTCAAACCCGTAACTGACCTGCCGCCTCTTCCCGCGAACTCGCGCAGCGCGGATGCGGGCGGCGTGACGATTCGAGTCGCGCCCTTGCTCACCGACGAAGAGAGCCAGGAACTTTTCGAAGCGAATCTGCCGCTTAGTGGCGTGTTGGCCGTGCGGGTTGAACTAGCTTTTCAGAGTGGTGTGCCGGTGGAAGTGAAGCGCGCGCGATTTCGTTTACGTGATGGTCAAAACAAAGAGTGGAAACTGCTATCGCCGAAGAGTGCTATTTCGAGAATCATGAAGGCGAACGGCGTCTTTCTCTACAATCCAAACTCGCGGAAACAATTTGAACAAGAGTTTGGTGGCTATGCAATTGATCTGAAGACGCCGCTTTCGTCGAGCGACACGCGCCGCCAGGGCTTTCTCTTCTTCCAGACTCCCGACAAACAGCCCGTGCAATCCGGCCAGCAACTAACGCTCTCGGTCGAGCGTCTGCCACAACCGGTAACCATTACAATCAATTGAAAGAGGCACACAAGCCACAAAATGATTTGTGACTTATGTGCCTCTTCGTGGCCCCCTCTTCTCCTAAAGGAGGCCTTAACCTCTTGGACCAGTGGCCCTCAGAGTCACTTCAGTTCCGGAAGTCAGCTCAAGATCATTTCGACCCTGAACGTATACCGAACCTGCACCGGCGCCTGCGCCAAGCACTGCGCCAATCGCCGCACCTTTACCACCGCCCGCGATCGCACCGATGAGGGCGCCAACCGCAGTACCAATGGCTGTGCGAGTGACCGTCTTGTTGGTTTGGTCGCTTTCGCGTACCGCACCTTCATTGTCCACACGGACCACTTCGCCAGTCGGCGTCCGCACACTCTCGAGAATGCCGGCAAACCGATGACTCCTGCCGTCTCTCAACCGGATGGTGTCGAAGTCCATCGTCATCTCTGAACGACCAGTGACTCGACCGCCTCGTTCGACGTTGAGCACGGATCCTTCGATCGTGGCGCCGTCATACTGTCCGCCGCGGACGGTCATCGTGAAGCGTTCGCCTTCACGAATGTTCTGGGTCGACAGATCGTTGTTGAGCACTGCAACGAGTTGCGTTCCGTCTGGAATAACGAAACTCCCCGTCGCTGCCACATCGCCACCACTGACCGAAGATTCTCGATTGGTGTCGAAAATGTTCAACTGGGCGACATCAGCGGTTCGATCATAGTAAGTCCTGACGGTAATCGGATTGTTAAACCGATCACTGTAGAGCGTGCGCGTTACCAGCAACTCACGGCCGTCGTTCGACGGATCGAAAGTCACGGTGAAGTCGTTAGCACGTTCGCCAGTCCTCGTGATGCTCAGCGTGTCTCCCGATAGCTGTGCGCGAACTCGAACACTACGGCCTTGCGGCGTAGTTTCAACATTCTCGCGGCCATCGGCGACGAAGTTAATCTGCGGGGCACGCGTGGATGCGATCGTTACCGAGTTTCCACGACGATCGATCGCGATCATCTGCGGTGGATCGAACCGTCGCAACAGCGAATCGTAAACGCGCTGCCGCTCGGCTGCGGATAACGTTCTCGTAGCATCATCGATGGCTCTGCGCACGTCGTCTCCACGGCTGGTATTGAGCCGGAAAGTGCCCGTGAGATCGCCACTCGTGCCAGTGCCAACGCCTCCACCGGGAACGGTTGACCAATTCCAGGCGATGTTGAAAGCACCGGCTAACCGATCGAGATCCTGCCGCAGCGTGTTCCAGTTGTTTTCCGTCTGGTACGACAACTGGCGATCGGCAATGTAGTTATTCAAAAACGCCGCCCGGTCCAAAACGTTTTGTACATCCGACGACGCTACCTGCCGGCTATTCACGCGGTTGCGAAGTTGCACCAATGACGTCTCAAACTGGCTCAACTGCTGACGCACTTCATCGAGGCGATAGCGATCGTTGGAACCCGCACGATTGAGATCCTGCCGCAGGTTGCGGCTAAACGTTGCCGAGCGCGTATTGAGCCGGTCGATCAACTGCCGCATCTGAAAGTCGTTCAGGTTGTAATCGTTATTTCCAACGGTCCCTGAACCTGAACCCCACGATGCACTCAAGTTGTAATAACTTGCGAGTTGATCGAGATCGGCGCGTATCGCCTGCCACTCGCGCCGCGATCCTGAACCGAGCCGGTTATTTGAAAAGAAATTGTCGATCTGCGCCCCGCGATCTAAAAGTGCCTGGGCATCCGCTGTGCCCGCCCGACGTGTACCAACACGGCGATCGAGTTGATTTGCCGCAGCCTCGAAATCAAGGATTAAACGGTCGATATCGTCAACCCGGTAGTTATTTCGATCAGCAGCATTCTGGACTGCGCGCTGTAGAGAGTCGGTGCGCGTTTGAATGCGCCGCACGAGATCTCTAATAGCGGCGTCGTTGGCACCGAACTGAGCCATGCCTGTAGTGGCCATGCCTGCGGTCACCAACGCTAATAGGAAAGCCATGAAAATTGTTTTTCTGATTGTCCTCATCTCATCTCCTCCTTCAGACTTAGGGCCTGCATCTCAAACTTTGTGCCAGCGAGTGTTCAGCCAGCTTGGACAGGCCTTTTCCGGGAGAGCCTGTTAGCGGGGGAAGGCCTAAAACGGTACGTACCACTGACTCACCTTGAAACAATTACCTAACAAAGCCGCACTGTTTTCGGGATCTATAGGGATGTATGCAAGGGGCGTGTTGCCTGAGATGAGGTTTTCTGGAAAGGCTGCGGAATGGAGGAAAAAGACTGACTTCCGGCGTCCGATCAACGTTTTGGTGTTAGAGGAAAAGAATGTTTCTCGCGGAAAGGCGCAAAGAAAGCCTTTTGGAAACGCGGCAGCGCTTTGCGCCTTTGCGCCTTTGCGCGAGAAATCTTCCCGGTATAGAGGTTTGTCTACGGCTCGACCGGTGGAGGCTTGTCCGTACCGCGCTCGCGGTTGAAAATCGACGACGGCAACCACGCCGGCATGTTCTCTTCGTTAGCCACGCGCAGTCCCATCACTAACATCACCGACGCAATCGTGCGCGGACCACTCCAGTCCCACTCCGGACGAACGATATCAGTCGGTTGGTGATAATCGGTCTTTGTCCACTTCTTCATACGAGCGACCCACGCCTCTGTTGCACCGTCAGGCGCGCCCAGGATCATCATTCCCGGAATACCCCTCTTCACAAAGAAGTAATGATCGGAACGATAGAACGACTTTTCCTCTGGCATCGGATCCGGAATAACACGCAGACCACTTGCAGCAGCAACCTCCGTGAACACGTTGCCAAGCGAAGAATGTTCTGCGCCGTAACCAACAAGGACCTTTACCGGTCCATAAACCTCAGTGCCCATGCCGTCGAGATTGAGATCAGCGGCCACTTGTTTGATCTTCCAGGTTGGGTTCTTCACCCAGTGGTCTGTTCCGTAACCGCCGTACTCCTCTCCCGTCACGGCCATGAATATTATGGAGCGTCGCGGTTTGGTTGCTGCCTTCGTCATTGCTTCCGCGATCGCCAGCATCTCGGCAACACCCAAAGCATTGTCGGCTGCGCCGTGATAGACGCGATTGTCTGCCGAAACTCCGTACGCATCGTAGTGAGCGGAATAGACCAGAGCTTCCGATTTGAGTTTGGGATCAGAACCTTCCAGCAGTCCGATAACGTTGTTTCCAACACCCTTACTCTTTTTCAGACGTACTGTAATGGTGGCCGATTGTTGGAGCTCGATTGGTGTGAAGTCCTCTGCTTTCGACTTGGCAAAAGCTTCTGCTCGTGTGAATCCGGAGCCGGCAAACAACTTATCAGCGCCAGAGTCACTAACGGTGATGAATGGTGGTACAAACTCAGGTACCTCCTGCTCTGAGTCAGGTTCGATTTGGCGTCGCGTTAAGTAGTCCGCAATCTCTGCGTACGAAAGAGTCTCTGTGTCTTCCCCAATGACGACCAGGGCTGCTGCGCCACGCGCAAAAAATCCACGCATAACATTGATCTGGGCGCTAGCTTTCTTCCACTGCTCTTTACCGATTTCCGGTGGAGGACCGGGACGAAAAACAATGATCTTTCCCTTAACGTCGAGTCCGGCGAGATCGTTTCGCTTGAGAAATGGGAGCACGATGCCGTAACCGACAAACACAACTTTCCCGGTAACGTTTTCGTCGCCACTGTACGGCGGTGTGACGATGAAGTCCTCTCTGAATTTCAAGCTCTCGTTGCCGAGAGTGAATGTGGGCTGAGGTAGAAATTGCGTTTCTCTGAATTTAATTGGTTGAAGGTAGGTATTCTTCTCGCCGAGTGGTTTTAGTCCGAGTTTCGCGAAGCGATCGGCGAGGTATGCAGCCGCCTTATCACCGCCCGGCTGACCGGTTCCGCGTCCTTGCATTTCGGCAGCGGCGAGTGCGTTGACAGTGGCTTTGATGCTATCGACGCTGATGCTCTCGACGAGCTGCTGCTCAGTCGCGGAGAGCGCGCGCGTTGTTGCTGGCGCAGTGGCCTGCGTCCAGCCAAAGGCGGTTGAAGTAACGAGGAGAATTGCGAGTAGAACTGAGAGATGTTTGTATGGATTCACTTCTTTGATATTCCTTTTTAACCTGTAGAACCAAACCCTCCGGCACCGCGAGCAGTCTCATCCAGATCGTTAGCCCACGCAGCTTCTGGCGTGATGATTTGTTCGATGATCAACTGACAAATCTTGCTGCCGGCAGGTAGGTTGATCGGTTCATCGCTCGTGTTGTAGAGCAAGCAGCAAAGCTCGCCTCGATAATCCGAATCTATCACACCGGCAAGCACATCCAACCCATTCTTTGCTGCCAGCCCGGATCGCGGAGCAATGCGTCCATAAAAGCCGGACGGAATCGCCACCGCCAACCCCGTCCGCACCATCACTCGCTGCTTCGGCCCGACACTCAAATCCTCAATCGAACAAACATCCAACCCCGCCGCCAACGCACTCCCGCGCTTGGGAAGAGTCGCACGCGGATCAAGTTGTTTGAAGCGAAGAACGTCAACTGTGGGTGGCATTTGTCTTTATGGCTTCAACATTCTACATCTTCGGCAGCGTCACGCCGCGCTGACCCTGGTATTTTCCACCGCGGTCTTTGTAGGACGTTTCGCAGACCTCGTCGGACTCGAAAAAGACAACTTGTGCGACACCTTCGTTGGCGTAGATCTTTGCGGGCAATGGTGTGGTGTTTGAGAACTCGAGCGTGACGTAGCCTTCCCACTCCGGTTCGAAAGGTGTGACGTTCACTAAGATCCCGCAGCGTGCATACGTGCTTTTGCCAAGACAGATCGTGAGTACGTTGCGTGGGATGCGAAAGTATTCCACTGTGCGCGCGAGGGCGAAACTGTTTGGCGGGATGATTACCGAGTCGCCTCTGATGTCCACGAAGTTCTTCTCATCAAACTCTTTTGGATCGACGATGGTGCTATTGATGTTGGTAAAGAGTTTGAATTCGTCTGCGCAACGAATATCGTATCCGTAGCTTGACGTTCCATAAGAAACGATTCGCTTACCATCAACTTGTTTAACCTGACCCGGCTCGTAAGGCTCAATCATCCGGTACTCATTGGCCATCATGCGGATCCATTTATCTGATTTGATACTCATCTACGTTCCCGCCCTCCGAATATTCACCGTACCGTCGCCAACCGTAAACTTGAAAAACGCTCCACCGGCACCCGCGCGGGCGCGGACGGTGCGTTCTGTGAGGCCGGGCTTTTCGCGTGACTCGAGTCCTTCGTAGGTGTTCACGATTTTGCCGGTGCGTAAGACCTCGGCATCGATGTCGCCACTGAAGCCCGCGGGTAACTCAACGTTAATTGTCCCCGAAGCGATGCGAATGTCCGCGCCGCTGCCTCGCCAACTCCGCGAAGGAATCCTCAACGTTATTGCGCCTGCGGTGACAGTGGTTGAGACCATACCGCCCGTAAGCGTGAGCGCAGTTTCACTTTCAGTGGCGCTGACACGCAAGGCGCCTTCGACGCCCGAAAGCTTCACGTCACCATGGCCCGCATTTATTTCCAAATCCGTGTTCAAAGGAACGCGCAGCCGATAGTCGATCTTCCACGGCAAGTTAAGCAGCTTCTTGGGAAAGTTTTTTGCAGATCGCTTCATGTACGTGCGATCGTGTGTGCCGGTCGTGAGCACGCTCAAGTGATTCAAATCTTCGTCGAAGACAAAATTGTTCACCGTGGCGAGCTGGTCCAGGTCAGCTTCGGTTGGAGCTTTGAGTTCGATATTAGCTGTGAGCTCAACTTCATTGCGTGGCCAGCCTTCAACCGTCACCGAACCTCGCGGAGCTCCGATCAAAGTTACTGTGCCGCCGTGAGAGAAACGCCGCGTCTCACGCCGAGTAGTCGTGCGCGTTAACAGTTGGATATCGGGAACGACAGGTTTTTGCGAAGCGACCGGATAGGCAGTAACTAACAGGATGGTGATGAAAAGAAGAACTCTAAATTTGAGCATCGTTGACCGAAGCGGTGAGAAGTCACCGCACTCCAGAGAGGTCATAGTAGCTTCGTTTCCCTCAATCGAAAACAAAAAAAGGACGTTGCCTTGACCGCAACGTCCCCCAATCATTAACTTGCCATCGCAATGCGAGGTGCTTACCTTCGCAAAAACGTGATGTGACCGTTGAAGTTGGTGACTGACACAGATGAGCGGCCGTCGCCAACATCGCCAACGTACCTTCTTCCATCCTGAGTCTTAAAACCATTGTTCCAAAAATCGCCCAATGCGATCTTCCGCGCCGGTGATGCAGCCACAAGGCGAAAAGCCGAGTTGCCGGGGATGCGAATCGTGATGTCGCCCCTGCTCGATTTGAACTCGTAAGTGCCGCCGCTGGAAAACTCGCCGTCAAAGAAAATGTTTCCAATAACGTTCTTTGCGATTACATGCGACGCGCTGATGTTCGTCAGCTCGATGTCACCTTCAGACGAAACGTGTGCCCGGACCAGACCACTGCGAATATTGGACACACTGATATTCCCGCGACGAGTTTCCAAATCCACGGATGAATTAACCGGAACTTGTAGTTTGAAATTGATATCGCCAACATCACCCAGGCCACGATTGTCACTCATCACATCGACGACGAGACTCTCATCGATCTGTCTGGGAACGACGTGAGCGCCTTTCGATTCAATCGTGGCCGACAAACGTATTTCGTCTTTATTCCACGACTCGACGACGATCGTGCCCGAGATGTTTTTTAACTCGATGCGAACATTTTTCCCAGCCGGATAGCGTTTGGAAAGTCGCTGTTGGGCTGGAACACTGAGGGATAGCGACCCTAACGCGAGGAACGCGCCAACTGCAAGGACGCCGGCGCGAACTGATGGGCGCCTGAATAGTAATCTAATTTTCATTACCGTGGGGCTTCTAACTCCAACAAATTACAGATCAGAAAACTCTTTGAGTAATGCGAGTTTGTCGTTCAACGCTTCGTTGAGCATCTGCTCGGAAACCTCATCGTGGGGATTTCGGTTTAAATCGTTGAGGGAATCGGCAACCGTCTGATCGATGACTTTCATGTTACGGTCGAAAGTCTCGCGCATCTCCGCACTCCAGCGCGCCTTGTTGAGTTCAACTCTTTGGTTCCAGTAGTTGATCACCTGGCGCCGTTGCCATACGCGGTCGTTGACATTAGAAACTTCAGCCTGGACCGGAGTCGTGTCGGGTACTCCATAGCCACCCCAACGACGCAATCCGACTACAGTCGTCAGCGACACTAACAACACAATCGCGACGGCGGAGGCGGCCAACTGCGGCAACGAAAGTTCCCAACTGTGTCCCATTAGCCGGCCGAGAAACGAACGGGACGGCTGAGAGTTACCGGCGGCCGTTCGCGGTCCTTCCGCTTCAATCACGTTGCGGATGCGGAGCCACAATGCCTGTTCGTTTGGCGGCGCTTCATAGTGGCCGCGTTGCGTGCGGCAAAAGCCCACGATGGACACCAGATCCTGGCGAACACTTTCGCAATCCAAACATTGTTTCAGATGCGTATTGAGAGTGGACTCATCGGTGCGACTGATGCTCCCGTCGATTAGATCCTCGATGAGTTCCTGACATGTCTCGCAGTTCATTGCTTACCACCTTCGTTCTGTCTCATAAGTGCGCACACAATTCGAATTAAACTGTCTCCGGACAGAACCTTTCGGTTGTCGTCAATCAAGGGAAGACTGCGTTTTGAAGTTCAGCACACGCGACAAACTCATTCGCTGGCTGTTAGCTTCGAGGCTATTCATTTGATTTCTGTTGCCTCAGAAGCCCGCGCAATTTCATCCTGGCTTTGTGTAATTGCGACTTCGATGTTCCTACCGAGCACCCCAACATCCTGGCAATTTCTTCGTGTTCATGCCCTTCAATATCGTGAAGCGTAAAAACCGTCCGGTATCCGGGCGGCAGTTGAGCAATAGCTTTATCGAGCGCTATGCGGTCAACAACGGGCATCGAATTGGGGTTTTCTGTCCCTTTTACTATCTGAGTGGGCGTTTCACCGTCCTCAGTCGTCTGCTCCATGCGCACGCCACGTTTGCGAAAATGCATGAGCACCTGATTGACGGTGAGCCGGTGCAGCCAGGTAGTAAAAGCGGATTCACCCCGGAAACTACCGATTTTTCGAAAGAGCTGAATGAAGACCTCCTGTGCGAGATCTTCGGCCTCCGAGACGTTGCCGGTCATTCTCAAACAGAGCGAGTAGACGCGGCGATTATGACGCTGATAAAGCTCTTCGAAAGCTCCCATATCGCCCTGGGCGGCTTTCTGCGCCAGCTCATAATCTGTCGTTTGCGGTGTCTCGGATTCGGCTGCGGTCACGTGTTCACTGCTCGGGCAAGTTCGGAAGATATCCCACAAACTTCCGCCTCGTGTGGCACGATTCTCACGCTTCCGCGAATTTCAAGGGAGCAGCACTGTTCCTCATATGCCCGCGTGGGGATGCGGTGCGAAGGCCCAATACCCTCAACGCGGCTTGTGATGCGGCGCTTTGCGCGCGTCGTTGCCTTACCCGACCCTAAAAATAGTGATTTTCCCAGCCGAATCAATACCTTTTCGTACGGCTGGGTTGAAGGATACGTGCAGAAGTGTGTGCTGACAAGCGGCTGGATCAGAGCGAAGCCCAATGTCGCGCTCTCCATAGCAATCAATTACCCCCTTGAATGGCTCGATTGAAAATTCCATCGGTTCGGATTTTATGTTCCACCACTGTAGGGCACCGTAGGTCCGCCAACGAGCAGCCAACGTTCTCGCTAGCGCGGGGTCGCGATACCAGGTTCCAACCAGCAACTGTAAGGCGTGCTTACCTGGCTTAAGGAACTTTCCTGAATACTCTCTGCCGTTATCTATTAATAAATGAACGTTGACTTCGAGCGAATGCGATTCATTTGGTTTGAGAATCGCGAAAAGGGAGCTGTTTGGTACTGCGGAGTCTATCGCATCAGGCATTGTAACGTTGATCTGAAGCGATGGCTTGTACTGATACTTTTCTTTAAGCGCAGCCGCCGAGTCGCTGCTGACCAGGTGCCTGAAGATACCAAAGGTGTGTTTATACAGAATGCGTGGCTCAGGTCCCACATTCGTGTACTTCAAGAGTAAGTGCAGATGGAGGTTGTCGCTCCGGCAGTAACCCTGGCTCAGCACCGCAGTCTCAAGGATAATCCCCTGCTGCGATTCACGATCATCTGCTGGTTTGTTGTTGCCCGCCTGGGCGAAAGCATCAGAACAGGCAAATACGAAACAGGTGACTATCAGACAGAGCCGCAATACCATTGTCATTTGTGACCAGTGCTGTTTACTTTCCAAATCCACATGCATCATAAATCTTGTCATTATTTGCCATCTGGAGGTTCACTGACGCTGGATCCACCCAGCCGGTCGAATAGACAATAACATCGGCTCCAAACACGCCAGTCCTGTGGCCCACTTCATGCGTTAGAATAAACGAAGCCAAGGCAATATCACCGCCTACAACTGGTTTAGTGCCGCTGGGATTGCCGCTTGCAGCAACCTTGCCAAGGTGAACAGTTGCCTTGTTCACGAAATCCAATATTTTGCTATTCACACCCATGAACGCTCCGTAAGAATTTATCGTAACGTTGGTTCCTTCTGTTTGCGCACCCGTGGGCTCTACCCCACCAAGTCCCTGAACCATGACCGCTCGACCCAGGTTGCCAAAACTAAAGGTAGTTTGACCAATACGGTCAAATACAGTGTTTAGTCCTCCTAAAGCCTTCGCGCAGGCCGGAGTTTCCAGGCGCTTCAGCATGTCGTTGAAGGCTGCTCCAAATCGCGCGCGCTCTGCCGGATTCCTGGTTTGCACGTTCTCAACCGCATTGCCGGCGATTATTGCCCACACTACCGCAGTTCCAAAATTCCTGTTCGCCATTCCTAAATTAAATGCCGTTGCGGCTGCTTGTGCGGCGTCACCAGTCCACGTGCGACTAAAACCGTCAGGTATCGCAAATGGATCAGTAACCAATCCCGTTATGCGCTGCGTTGAGCCGCCTACATACCTGATATCGATATCAACTCGTCGTGGCGAACAATCGTTGTTTGGACAGACCCTTGCTGCGCCGGATTCGAGCGCCCGGTAGGCCATACTGCAAGGTACATAGACCCCATCCAGCGTGCAGCCGGCCGCTGGCGAACCGATCGAGCCGAACGTGTCAGAACCTGCAAAAGGACTCGGCACGTCGCCATCTCGGTCTGGGTGCCCGAATTGGAGGTTCGCAAGAGGCATAAGCGCACCCGCGGGATCAAACTCCCGGCGAGATACAGTTCCAGAACCCGATGGGCTTACAAAGAATTCATACTGACTCGCACCAATGGGACTGAGATGCCTGAGCATCGCGGAGTTCTGTATGGGATTTTGAGTCGCCAACACAGTTCCCGAGGGCGTGAAGACATATCCTTTTATTTTTTGACCGCTGGCATTCAGGTCTTCGACGTTCGCTCCGAAAACCGTTGAACGTAAAAAGTAAGTTGTAGTCGAAGTCGATCCACTTGTAGAAGTATTAGTGATCCGATTGCCGTCGCCGTCAAAGCCACTGTTAAGCGAAGTCGGAATATAACCATTGATCGTCCAACGCTCACCGGTCAGGGTTTTAGTCTGGCCCGCCGCATCATATGTGTAGTTACGAGTGTCTATAGTTTTCACTCGTCCATCTGTGTCATAGGACCAGTCGCTGCGACGATGATTCGAATAACTCGCGGAGTCAAAGAACGCATTGGACCAGCTCAAAGTCTCACGGTCCGTCACATCATCGAATTGGTTGTACTCGAAAGTTTCCAACACCGGCACCACCACAAAATCTCCACGCGCGTCACCCCCGGTATACATCGTGGTTAATCTAGCGGCCTGATCGTATTTGTAAAGACGGTCAAATTTATTGTCCGTTGTGTTGTGAACAAACTTAACGCGACCATCGTCATAGTAGTCGTAATCCTGATGGACCACGTTGCCACTGATGTCAAAACTGATAGGCTGCAATCGGGAGTTGTAACCTATCGTCGTGGTCTGATTACCCATTGTAATCTGCTTCAACGTTCCCGCCGCCCGGTATTGAAATCCGGACGCATAAGTGGTAACTCCGGCTACGATAGTGTCTGATCCGGTCACTCCATTGAGTTGCCCAATTACGTCATAACCATAATTGATCGTCATATTCGTGGCGTCGGTAAACTTTTTCAGTTGACCACCCAGGTTGTACTCGTAGCTAAGTTTGAATTTGCCGTCAACGGAGTTGGGGTTTGACACACCAGTCAAAGTGCGGGTCTCTGATGTCAACTGCGACAACGGACTATACTCATAACTCACGTTCCCATGGCCATCCGTCATTGAAGTACGGTTCCCAGCCGCGTCGTAAGCCAATGTTACCGGCGCGGGAGTCGGAATCGGGCTCGGGGAAGGAGATGGAACGGCCCAGGAAATGCTGGTTACCAATTTTCGACTATTGTAGCCCAAATTAGTGGAGGCTCCCCGCGCGTCGGTTATGCTTTGAACTGAATCATCAGCATTGTAAGCCCAGGTTGTACTCGTGTTTTCAGCTTGCTCCGGGACATGCCTGGTAGCTAAGCGGCCATAACCATCAAACGTCATTGTCGTGTCTTGATGGGTGAGACTACCTTCAGGGCCGGCGTACTGTATGCTCTGGGTCACCTGATCGCGAGCGTTGTAGGTGTTCACAACCGAGGAGTACACGCCACCGTTCTCCCAGTTGAGCACCTCAGTTTTC
Organism: uncultured Acidobacteriota bacterium; assembly: GCA_963826255.1. Classification (GTDB taxonomy): domain Bacteria; phylum Acidobacteriota; class Blastocatellia; order Pyrinomonadales; family Pyrinomonadaceae; genus PSRF01. The sequence continues at coordinate 1,154,371 of CAWGWK010000001.1, read as the reverse complement.
TTGGGGCGGCCGAGGACGTCGGAGTAGATTTTTTGCTGACGGCGCTTCGGCGTGCCTGAGTCGATTGTGCCTTCGTCTGTCAGTGTTACAACTTCGCCGCCCGCGCAACCACAACCAGAGTATGAAGCTGTGCTCGTAGTTCCGTCCTGATTCGTTGTGACCAGCGGACGTCCCTTCCAGTCATACGTTTGCTGCACATATTTCCATTCGGCTCCCTCGTCCGCACCCGCAGGGGTCCATTGTGACGGGTGACCAGAGGCAGCAGTTTCCATCGGATTGTAGGTCCTGATCACGCGCCCCGTTACGTCGTAGACCATCTTCTGACCGCTGAACAGACTTGAGCTGGGATTGTGATCTTTGGCGGTTGCTACTATCCGCCCAAAACCGTCCGCGATGTTGAACGAGCGTGCCTCACCGAGGCCGTCCTGAATCGTAACGAAGGTATCGACTTGTAGACTATTCGGATATTGATAGCGTGTGTAGCCGCTGTTTACCGAATTTGAGATCTGCTGCAACCGGCCAATACTGTCAAACGTGAAGAATTGTTGCGGCCCGGCGTTTGAAGTGCCATTCGGTTGCGGCGTTTGTTTGCTTGTGATGGCGCCGAAATCGAAATTGTATTTGGTAGTTGATGAGAAGTTACCCGGATTAGTGATCGTCTTGGGATAGGCGAACGTGTCACGGTTGGTGTTGTCCGAGAAGGAATCGCCATAAGTGATTTTTGTTTCGTGGCTGGATGCGTCTATGGAAGAGACGAGCGAACCGCTCGTGTTGTACTTGCGTGTCGAAGTCGTCGATTGGCCGGCGTTAACAACGTCAAAGCGCGTGATGGTTGAAATATTCGCGCGAGCGATAAAATTGAGGCCGTAATTGTCGTGATCGTGGCGCACGGCCGGGACGCTCGTGTCCTCTATCGAACCACTGCCGTCATAGGTGTAACCGACCTTCGACCTCAGGACGCCGTTCACATCACCTTCATAGAGCTGTGTTTCGCTTACCAGTCCAAGAATGCGAAGGTTGAGATACGTAGAACTGGTTTCATAAATCGTACGCGTGCTGCGCAGCTTTATAGCTGGGTCCGAGGTGTACTCATAGACATCGCGAGGTAAGTGGCAGCTCATACTATTCGGGAGAGTAAGCTGCTGGTACGTGATTTCCATGCGGGCACGATTATTCGCGTCGTCGTAAACATTTCTTTCTGTGACCCGTGGGTTGTCCGGATATGAAGCCCCGGAATTGTCCTGTGTCCAGGTGGTCATTGTCCGGCGCACCGGATCCGTGCCGCCGTTGAACGTATCAACCAGTGCGACCAAACCGCGGTGCCAACCCGACGAAGTCGCGGAGCCGATGTAATAGATTTTATTCAACAGTCCATCAGCTGTTGTCACCTGCGCGCGCATGCCGCTTCGCGTCAGAGGCGCCGGGTAACCCGCCGGCATGGTCCAGGTATCACTTTCGGGAATAATGAATGTGGAAGTTGCTACTTCCTCGGTGCTGAATGTGGTTCCATCGGTATCTCCATTCCAGTACTTCCCCCAATCCTTGCGGGTTGTGAAGCGCGGGCAGTCACTGAAAGGAACCTGGGGATCAGCAGTCTGAGGCAGGTTGTAATAACGATAGTTAATCGGGTTGTTGTCAGAGCCAAAGGCGGCGATTTTCCATACCTGTCCCCAACTCGTATAACTGAAGTCGAAGCGTGAATCGTCCGCAAGTTTTACTTTCGATAGTGTTTTAATGGGTAAGAGATCCGCTGCACCGATAACAGTCATGTTGCCAAAGTTGAAATCGATAGTCTTATCTGCGTATTCAAACCTGGCCCAGTAATGCGTATCGTCAGTTGAAGTCTGGTTCCACTGCTGCGTGATGTCGGTGAGCAAGCCGTTGGTGTAGTTGAAGGTAAGGACGCGGCCCAGCGTATCCGTAATTGTGCTGAGCTGGCCCGAGGGCGTGTAATCAATACTGATGTAATTGCCGTTGCGATCCGTGATCTTCGTACACTTGTATTCCGATCCTTTCAGGGCGTAGGCCATTTGCGTGCCGTCAGTCCGGCGCAGAATCATTGTGTTCGTGTTCAGCAACAAGTGTGAGGAATCAGCAGCTTCGAAAAACTCTGAGCCGTTCACCTGACGTAATTCAACGTGACTACCGTCCGGCATGATTAAGAGATAAGCATTCTTGCTTGCCGCAGCGTTGAAATAGAGCTGCTGGATTACTGGAAAGCCGAGCCGAAAACCAGGACCCGGGAATCCGTTGTCCTTGTCGAACGTCATCGTGTTGGTACCGATCTTGGTCCAAACCAGCGAGTTGTACGAAAGCGTCAGTCCCAGATCCAATCCGGCACGACCGGGCAAACTCACGAGTGGCAAGTTCCAGTTGAAGTTGCGCGATAATGGATTCTCACCACCACCGCCGGTCGTATTCATCGGATCGAGTCGCGCTGTTGATGTATCAGAATCCAGCGGCCCGGAACTGTTGCTGCTGCCACGCGTCGATCGCGTCTGCAATTGCTCGAGATGAATTGCTTTGATTGGAGTGCCATTTGCGCCCGTATTCAGTGTTGGATCGTCGTAAGCAGGCACAGTGATATCCAGCACAGCCAATGCATCACCGAGCTGGTTGCGCATCTCCTGCACATCGTTGGCTTCTACCAACAACCCGGCAAGCGTCTGGCGCGGTGACCACGTGGCCGCCGGCCGATTCGCCACTGCACGCACCGCATTCACCGCGGTGCGCACATCGTAGAAATGCTGGGCCTTGATTTGCTTCCCTAGCAGTGCGCTAAATTCGAATGAAACAGCCGTTCCCAGTGCCATATTGCTGGGCAATGAAACAGCGCCACCAGTGCCCACGGCCCGCACCCGATACAAATAAGCGTGATCAGTGCTTACGGTCGAGTCGTTAAAACTCGTACCCGCGGCATTCGCGAGAAAGAGAAAAGGCCCTGAGATGCTCGGGCTGCGCTCCACCTGATAGTGGTCCACGAAGCCGCCTGGCGCCGTCCAACTCAGGCTAATTACTGTGTCAGAAGCGGAAGTAACGGTGAGGTTGGTGGGTGCGTTGATAAAAAACGGCGCCGGATTGACAAACGCAGACACTGGTGGCGCGGGGATCATCTCTGGTTCCGGTTTGGCACGAGTTGCCAGCCTACCAATGAGCCATTTTCCCAGCGCGGCGTAACTCTCCAGCCCTGTTAGCCAGCTTCGTTGGTCGCGGTTTTCCCGTGACCTCGTCCAAGGCCTAAAACTTCGGCTCGCGCTTGGCGCAATCGGGGCCAACGATAACAACACCGCTAACAGTAAACTCACGCTAATTAATCGCCTGATCATGATGTGCTCTCCGAAAAAACAGCAACTGCCTGGGGTTTCTTACTGAAGGCTCAAGAGCACCAGGATTTCGCCGGTGCCGCCAGCCAACGGCTCGAGGGCCTTACCGATCAAGGTTCCTGGCCGATGAATGCGTATGCCGCCAATCTCCACCGGCACGGATTTCATCGCAAAGCCTTCTTTGTCGCCCGTGACCAGAAGATCTCCGATCTGAATTGGTCCATTGCTCGCATCGACTTTCACTTTCACGCGGCCAGTGGCAGCAACCAGCACGCGGCCCTCGCCTCGCTCACCGAGCGCTATTCCGGGTCGGGGCGAAATCACACCCGCGACACGGCTGTCATAAGACTGCGTCGAGGCAACCACCTGATTGGATTTACTGGAATCGAGCACTACGACTGTTCCCGCGGGAAGCTCTTGTGAGGATTCAACCCATTCGGCCAGGTCCTGATATTTCGCATTGATGTTCCCGCCAACATCTATATTTCCTGAGACCTTGATGTTTCCGGTGACATGCAGCTTTTCTGTCGGACTGGTATTGCCGATGCCGACGTTTCCGTTGGCCCGTACGATCATTTGAATTGCGCTGTTGTTCTCGAATGTCGCAATAGTATCGCTCGATAACACGGACGCGGCTTTCGTACGAAACCCGTTAGTTCCTCCGTTGACGTCCAGTTTGTACAGAGGTGAAGTAATGCCTATACCCACGTTTCCTGCCAGATCCAGGAACAATCGATCATCGATCCCGTTTGACCCGAGGGACGTTCTCACGTTACCAATACTTGTGAGGCGTGTTGTGGTGACTCCACCGTCGTAGGACCATGTTGCACGCGTATCGCCTGGGCCAGTCACGACAAGTCGAAATCCGTTGGAGTGGGCAGATTCGATCACTGTGGAGGAAAAAATCCCTCCCGCCACGTGCAATCTTGCACCCGGAGTACTCGTGCCGATACCGAAATCACCGTTGGACAAAACCCGCATCCGTTCAGTGTTGTTCGTGGCGAAGATCATTGGGGCGGCAGCGAAATTCCAGAATTGGACCGCCCCTGCGCCTCCAAAATGAGTGGTGTTATTGTCGTTGATTGACGCAATGTGAAACCTGTTTGCTCCAGACTGCCTAAGGATCAATCCAGAAAAGGCGACGTTACCCGCAGTGGTAAACGGATTATCGATGAGGACACTTGTCGCTGCGTTTTGACTTTTCTTAACTTCCAGCAACGAGGTTGGAGTGGTTGTGCCGATGCCGACATTTCCGGTGTTGGTATTGTTGATGTTTTGGCTGGCGTCAGGTGTGGTCCACTGCGCGTTCACCGTTGCCGGCTGCAACAGAAACAAAGCTGTAAACAATGCGACGCATGCCAGCATCGTCAGTGGGCCACTGGAACTTCGTTTAATTATCGTCATAATCTCTCCTGAAGGGGGCGATGTTTTCTATGTAAGTCGGTGGAGTGGGCCATGTGTGGTCCAAATCGTAGACACTTTGGCCACAAAGAGGGGCCAAAGGCACAAAGGTTTGCTAATTTTTTATGCTTCTTTGTGGCGTTCCAAGTTACTGCAAGCTCAGCAACACCAGGATCTCGCCAGTGCCGTTAGCCAATGGCTCGAGCGCTTTGCCGATCAGCGTTCCTGGTTGATGAATGCGTATGCCGCCGATCTTTACCGGCACGGATTTCATGGCCACACCTTCTCTGTCACTGGTCACTAACAAGTCGCCGATCCGAATTGGTCCATTCGTCGCATCGACTCTCACCTTCACGCGACCAGTCGCAGCAACCAGCACGCGGCCCTCACCTGCGTCGCCGAGCGCTAATCCGGGTTTGAGCGAAATGACACCGGCGACACGGCTGTCATAAGATTGGGTGGAAGCAACTACCTGATTGGATTTAGTGGAATCGAGCACTACGACTGTGCCTGGCGTCAGTTCCTGAGAGGATTCAACCCACTCAGCAACGTCCTGATACTTTGCAGCGATGTTGCCATCAATCTGGACATCGCCGGCTACATGGAGTTTCTTGGAAGGGGCTGTCGTTCCAATGCCAACGTTTCCATCACTTCCAATTCTCATCCGTTCTCCAAACGTTGTAGTGTTGGTGCGTGTGAGGAAAGCCAGGTCGCCGCTATGGTTAGTTTGATCCTTCTGGATGGCCACAATGTTAACGTTGCCGTAGCCGGCCGCATCCTGAAAACTTATGCTCGTCATATTTCCGCTGGTGTTGCTCGTGTTGCGTAGTCCCAATGCGAGATCGGCTAACCCGATGCTCGCCAGGCTGGTATTCGCACTTGCGTGGTGCACCTGAAGTTTGACGTCGGGGGTACTCGTGCCAATGCCTACGTCACCGGTAGACAAAATCCGCATCCGTTCATTAAGAGTTCCGCTGGCGCGTGTATAAAAGGCCAGAACTCCGGTTTCGGAGCCCGCTGTGTTGCTGGTGATGCCGCCACTGATCTGCGCGTAATCAGTTTGAGCGCCGCTGCTGTTGTTCAATGCAAAGAACTGGGCCACACCCCAGCCTACACCGGTACCATTTCGATGAAGTCTCAATCCCTCGCCGTCACCCGATGCCGTCATGATGTGAAGCTGCGCGGTAGGCACGACAGTAGTGCCGATTCCAATCTTGCCGGCAGCATTAATCCTCATCCGTTCAGTGTTATTGGTTGAAAAGAGCATTGGCCCATTTGCGGTATTCCAGAATTGGACCGCCCCTGCGCCACCAGTTTGAGTAGTGTTGTTGTCGTTAATTGACGCGATGTGAAACCTGTTTACTCCAGACTGCTTAAAGAACAATCCCGAATAGGCGGCATTACTCGCAGTGGTAAACGGATTATCGATGAGGACGTTTGTCCCTGCGTTTTGATTTTTCTTAACTTCCAGCGACGCGGTTGGCGTAGTTGTGCCAATGCCTACATTTCCGGTGTTGGTGTTGTTGATGTTCTGGCTGGCATCAGGGGTGGTCCACTGCGCCTTTGCTGCGGCAGGCTGTAACAGAAACAATGCTGTAAACAATGCGCTGCAGGCTAAAATAGTCAGTGATCCACCGGATCCCCGCTTAATCGTGGTCATAATTGTCTCCTCAATTGGGCCCATTTTCTATTCGCGGCCGGGTGTGGGTATGGACCAAAGGATTGGTCCAACTGTTCAGACCTGTGGGTGAACGGTCGAGCCAACCGTGTTGTCGGGATCGAGTAATTCCCTTGCTCGAAACGGAAGAGGGAGAAAGACTGTGCCTGATCTTTAGGAATCTCTTTGACTGGCGTAATTTCAGAGCCGAACTTTACGAGGAGTCGCGCTGAAAACCGAGGTCAACCGAAAGAGACGAACTGATGAATAAATGCGCGCGCATCATAGAACCATGCTGGATCACTGTCAACACAAATCTTTTGGGGAAAAAGGCCGCATGGGCGCCGTGAGTTACGAATATTCAGGTCCAATAGGTTCTATCCAGCGAGCGATAGCCGACCGCTTCAGAAACGTGATTTGAATCAATCGCCTCGGCTCCTTCCAGGTCCGCGATGGTCCTACTGACTTTTAAAATGCGATCGTAAGCACGGGCTGATAGCCCGAGACGTTGCATCGCATTCTCGAGCATCTTTTCACTGTTGGTATCGATCCGGCAGTGAGTGCGAATCATGCGCGCTGTCATCGCGGCGTTAGAGAAGATCTTCTCGCCCGCGAAGCGATGCTGTTGCCGTTCGCGTGCGCTGATCACTCGTTGACGAATGGTCGCCGAGCTGTCAGTTTCCGGAGGTGTTTCTCCTCTGAGCTCGCGAAACTTCACCGCTGGAACGTCGATGTGAATATCAATTCGATCCAGTAGTGGTCCTGAGATTCTTCCGACGTAACGCTGAATCTGAGTCGGTGAGCAGCGGCATTCACGCGTTGGGTCATTCCAGAAGCCACAGGGGTAAGGATTATCACGAGACCGATAGAGTCTGGATTCCTCTGAATCTGGCCGCTTAATCACGAGTTGCACCGCAAATAAGAGCGCCCGCAGCCTTTCAACTGCGGGCGCTCTTTCTGTTTGTGTCACTTACAAATTCCTACGATTGGAGACTGACAATGAGATTCTTACTAGGTCTACTCTTAGGCTATAGCATACGCGGCAAAAAGCCGTTGCTTATCGCTACTCTAACTGCGATTGCCTTTTTTGCCTTTGTCTGTTTCATAGTGCTGCCAGCAATCGCCCTTGTACCACTTGCCATCTCAGTTAGGCGCGAACGACTCTCACGACCTCCACAAACCTCGGTCCCCGTGGTCGTCGGGTTGAACTACAAGACAGCGGAAACGAAATTGCTTGATGCGAATCTCAAGATCCGTGTTCTGGCGAATCGGCGTGATCTCCCGGTTGAACCTGGACTAGTCATTGATCAGACGCCGCGAGGCGGCGAACGTGTAGATTGCGGAACTGTAATCGGAGTGACTTTGAGCGCCGAAGATCCGTGGCGCTGATCGACCCAACACGCTCAGATAACCACTTCACCGACTGGCAGCCCATACGGGACAATCTTCGCAACTTTTTCCTGTCGCCACCGGCAGAAATGCTCAGTTTCTTGCAACGGTTACGAGAAGCGGTTTCAGTATGAACGCCTCACTACCTTTAGCTGCCCAGCGCCCATCAGCGGGAACAACTGCGGAATCACATAGTAAACTCTTGGCAACGGAGTGGTTCTATGGGAAACTCCTGACTCGATCTTAACCTGACAGGAACCAAATATGGAGTGGTCCGAAGCTAAAATCATTGCTGCCGCTCTGTTGTTGGGGGCCAGAAACGTCCCAGGTTGGACCATGGACGAAGAGCGTCTAACCCATCGCCTTCCTTCCATCCGTCCGACTCTGATAGATGCGCTCCAACGCAAGATTGCCAAAGGTCACGACCCATTAGGTGAAATTTTCTGCACGTTGCGGTCCCCGTCCGAGAGGCGCGAGCATGGCGCGACCTTTACGCCGCTTAAGATCGTTAAAGCGATGCTTACCTGGGCGCAGACGCACGGCGTTCCTAGCCGCGTCGTTGACCCCGGCATCGGCTCCGGCCGCTTCATTCTCGAAGCCGGTAAGCGCTTCGAAAACGCCAGTTTGATCGGATCAGAAGTTGACCCGGTAGTAGCCATTTTGGCGCGCGCTAATCTTGCCTCGGCAGGTTTGGCCCAAAGAGCGGAAATTATTCTCGGCGATTACCGAAGTCTGCGGTTGCCGGCAATTGCGGGCAAAACGCTCTACATCGGAAATCCGCCGTACGTCAGGCATCACCTTGTTTCCGCTGCATGGAAGGAATGGCTCGTGCGGGAAGCGGCCAGCCAAGGCTTGCAGGCTAGCCAGCTTGCAGGGCTGCATATCCATTTTTTCCTGAGTACGGCCCTCAAAGCGCAAGCTGGAGACTTCGGCTCGTTTATCACAGCGGCCGAATGGCTCGATGTGAACTATGGTAGCTTGTTGCGCCAGTTGTTTCTCGGCGCTTTAGGCGGGCAGCGTATTGTTGTCATCGAACCGACGGCTATGCCGTTTCCTGACGCCATAACCACAGCGGCCATTACCTCTTTTGAAATTGGCAGCCGAGCCCGATCGGTAAGACTCAAAAGAATCGAAACGCTGGACCATCTGGAGGCGACAAACGGAGGCCGTGCGGTGCGCCGCGAACGTCTCGAGGCGGAGCGGCGCTGGTCCCACTTCACGCGCGCGGCGCGTACTGAAAAAGACGGCTATGTTGAACTGGGCGAGCTCTGCCGCGTTCACCGTGGGCAAGTCACCGGCGCTAATAGAATTTGGATCGCCGGTAACCACAGCAAAGGCCTACCTGATTCTGTTCTGTTTCCTTCAGTCACCAGGGCAAAAGAATTATTTCGCGCCGGCTTGATACTCGATGACCCATCCAACTTGCGCCGCGTCATTGATCTACCCGTTGACTTAGACATTTTCGACGCGGCAGAGCGCCGGGTGATTCAACAGTTCCTCAAGGTTGCAAAGAGCTTGGGTGCAAAAGAGTCCTACACCGCTCAGAATCGTAAAGTCTGGTGGTCTGTCGGATTGCGCCAGCCCGCGCCCATCCTGGCCACGTACATGGCGCGCCGGCCACCGGCTTTTGTCCGCAATCTTGCCGACGCCAGACACATCAACATTGCGCACGGTCTCTATCCAAGAGAACCACTTACGGATCAAATGCTCACTACGCTTGTGTCTTATCTCTCAACCGAAATCAGCGTCGATGATGGCCGCACCTATGCGGGAGGCTTGACAAAGTTTGAGCCCCGCGAGATGGAAAGGATCTTTGTTCCCACACCGCAATTACTCCGGACCCTTGCTGCATGATAGAACGCCCAATATGGACCCACGAGCAATTAGAGACTGCCAGCAAACAGGCAATTGAGGTATTCCGCCTCCAGCGAATGCAGGAGCCATTAGAAGCGTATCTTGAAGCCTTCGACGATTACCAGGGCATTGTCGAAGATTTACTGGAGACAACCGTTGACCTGACTGATCTCGATAGTACTGCCCTTAATATTCTCACCGACTCGAAACTACGTCATGCTTTTCGCTACATTGCCGGCCCGCCCGTTTCCGACGACGATCTCAAAACTATTGCCGAGGCTGTGCTGAGCGTCGGGCGACTCAAGGCCGATCCAGAAATGGTTAGGCGCATCGTTAACGTCATACTTGCCGGCCTCGATCGCCGGCGCTTTCCTTGGATTGCTGAGCGGCGCGAACCAACCGAGCCCGAGCGCAACGCGGCCGTGCTGGCTTCTGCCGCCCTCATGGCCATGCGCAAGGTGGAAACGTCGCGTCGCAACATCGAAAAGGATAAGCAGGAAGAACGTGTCGAGGCAGTGCTGATACAGGCAGGCTTTGAGAAAGTGCCGACGCGTTCAGTGGAAACACTCGCACAAGCACCTGGCCCTGGTCAGTTTTGCCGGGAAAGTTTATTCAGCGACCGCAAGGCTGATTTCATCATTGGGTTATGGGATCAGCGAACGATGCCTGTCGAGTGCAAGGTGAGCAATTCAAGCACGAACTCCGTCAAGCGGCTCAACAATGATGCATCACGCAAAGCCGAAACCTGGTGTAAGGATTTCGGCGATCGCAACGTTGTGCCCACTGCGATATTGAGTGGGGTTTACAAAGTGCATAATCTCGAAAACGCCCAAACTCGAGGACTCACACTGTTTTGGGCGCACGACTTACAAAACTTCCTCGATTGGATCGAAAGCACCCGCAACAGTTAATCGAGTCAGGGGAAAACAGGAAGTAATCTCCATTCAACAGGTTGCAGTCATAGCCAATCGGAAGTGGGTTCCATTGACTTAAAAAAAGTTAGACCACAGTGTGAACATTGAATCAATACGCGACCATCGAGAGGCAACATATACGTGAACTTGGTCCAATCACTGTTACCGCAACGTCCGCAGATAATTCGGCCCTTAAACTGTTGGCACATTTCATCGGGTGGTGCGGTGAGGGTGTTGCGTTTGTTAGTGCTCATTGTAATCTGCACTGCAAGGGCGGCGACGGAAAACGGGATATTTAGTCAGCTTCGTGCTGCTGCACGTTTCTTTCAAGATTATTAGAGCGGCAGATCAACATCATCATCCACGATCTGTTCTATCTGGACATTCGCAACGCGAGAATAAGCAAGCACAACTTCAATCGGCGGTACGCTCTTGCCGCGTTCATACTTCGAGATATGGTGGTGAGTCCTGTAGTTTCCGAGCTGCGCTGCTAATTCCCGTTGAGACAAGCGAAGCGCCTCACGAATCTGTAGTAGCTTCTCTGCTAATCGTTTTGGTCTGTTTCTCGCGTGGCCCATGTGAGTAAAACAGGGCGCTACGGATACCCACCTATCACGTAGCGCCCTTCTTCAAGGGTCGCCTTTGCCCCCCGCCTCAACACGAGGCGGCGACGCCTTGTGCCCAACACTCTGGGCGATGTTTGGGCCATTGCCTAAAGCTCTTTCACGGCACAGAGCCTCGGCAACATGTGCGGCTTTATATCTGTCGCCTGTCGTACGTCGCAACCATTATCGAAATCAGCCTGATCGAGATTCAATGCAATCAAAGCTGCATATAGACCACCGCGCACACTTCACCCTTGCCGCCCGACGGACAGCGAGACTCAGTTGAGAGCGATTCTGGTTTAGCGACCGATCAGCGTAGTAATGATCGTGAGTACCACATTAGTTAGTAACGTGCTCGACGTTGCAGACTGTGCAGTTGTTGTTGGCGGTGGTGGCGTCTCCACCACGCCGTTGGTCGGGATATTGCCAGCCAAAACGGGCACGGATATTAGCCCCGTGAGTGCGACAGCCAATACAAAGCGTTTCATCTTTGAGTCTCCTTTGCGATTGAGGATGCAACCGTAGTTGTATCAAAAATCGCAAAGGCTCAGAAACTATTGCGGATAGGCGGCAGCGAAGGTTAATATCCCGCCCGCAAGCTCTCTTACTACTCACCGCAAAAGGTCTATCTCTTGAAGTTAGCCTCACCAAGGCTGGACGCGTCGCATCTGTCTCGGGATGAGGAAGCTCTGTCCAGATGCAAGATCGCACTAGAACAAAGAGACAATGAAACGCCACAGGGCGCTCTTGAAATCATGCGCCCGTTATGGCGTGGAGTCGGCACACAGCCCGACACTCAAGGGCTGCAACCGGAGACTGCTGCCTATGTTTTCTTTTGTACTGGCACTCTCACTGGCTGGATCGGCAGTCGCCATCAAATCAAAGACGCACAAGAAACCGCACGAAATCTGATCACTAAAAGCATTAGTTATTACGAGACGCACAAACTCAAAAGGGAAGCTGCCGAAGCACAGTCGGAGATTGCGTATTGCTACTGGCGAGAAGGTCGGGTCAACGAAGCACGGATCATGCTTCTTGAATCGCTGGAAGGACTGCCGCCTCTAGGGGAAAAAAGAGCGCGGGCACTTCTCAAACTTGCTGATGTGGAACAATCGGCGGCGCGAAATTACGACGCGCTAAAACTTCTCACTGACAATACTGCTGTGTTTGAGAATATCAGGCATGTAGTGGTTAAAGGCTCATACCACAATGAACTCGCCATGACATTCGAGGAAATCGCAGTTGCGGATAGACGGCCCGATTACTTTCAACGCGCCCTCACTGAATACAAAGCGGCAGAGCATCAATTCAAGTTAGCGAAGAATCATATCAATCGTGCATCCGTCAAAAACAATGAAGCCGTTGTGCTCTCAAAGATCGGTCGCTTCAAAGAAGCCCACAAGCATTTAGACCAAGCGCGAGAAATAACCGTCCGTTTCAAGGATCGAACGAGAACGGCAATGATTGACAGCACTCGTGCTGACTTACTGATCGCAGAGGGAAGATTCAAAGACGCCGAAGCTGTTGCCCGCAGAGCGGCAACAGCATTAGAAAAAGCCGGACACAGATGTTGGCTCGCAGACGTACTTATCCTACAGGCAACTGCTTTGGCCCGTTTGGAAAAGCAGGCCCGCGCTCACGTCACCTTGCAGCGAGCGATAGAAATCGCGCACGAAGCAGACGCGCTCAATAAAGCAGGACTGGCGGCGCTCACTTTGATCGAGGAAGTAGATCGCCTGTCACCGGATACTTTGCAGGCGGCATATCAGCAAGCGCGTGAGTGGCTGGCCGACTCGCAAAGTCTGGACGTGCTATCACGATTGAATGCGGCGGCGGGAAAACTCGCTGCCAGTGTGCGGCGGGAATTGAGCAGAGACGAAGCGGTTGACCTTCTCTTAACGAAGCCGTACGACATAGACCAAAAGCTATTGGAGTATGAGCACGATCTAATCAAACAGGCGCTCATACAATCGGACGGCAAAGTAAGTAACGCGGCGAAATTGGTCGGCAAAAGCTATCAGGGCTTAGCGAAGATGATCGAAACTAAGCACCCTGATCTAATACCGCTACGGACACCGGTGCACCGCCGATCACGAAGGACAGGCAAGCGAAACAAGTAGTAGAATCCCGCTCACAATTCGGCTCGCCTCCACTCTGTGTTTGTCCGGCCAGATAGTCCCCACACTTAGAGCAGTTCCCCCTGCGCTTCCATCGTAAACGACAGCCCATCCCGCACAACTCTGCGCTCCGTTTTGAGTGCTCCGCTGCACTGCGCCCTGCCGGTTTTCGGGAGTGACTGTAAGGGCGAACTTCGCTCGAAAAGTCACCCAAAAAGGAGCACGCGACAAGATGGAAAATCACGTCAACCAATCACCCGCCATTCCGAAGTGGTCCGCCCTACTTATCGAAGCTGTCACTAAGCCAGGTCTGATCATGAAAGCTTATAGTGCGTTCCATCAATATAGCGTTGGGAATCAAATTCTCGCGCTTGTGCAGTGTCAGTTGCGCGGCTTACAGCCCGGCCCAATTAACACCTTTCCGAAGTGGAAAGACTTAGGCCGTTTTGTAAAGCGTGGCGAACGAGCACTCACTTTGTGCATGCCGATCACTTGCAAACGCCGCGAGGAAGATGCAGACGACGAACACACCTTTACCAGCTTTGTTTATAAGGCGCGTTGGTTTACTTTGAGCCAGACTGACGGGCAAGAAATTGAGCCAATTACGATTCCGGAGTGGGACGCAGAGCGAGCGCTTTCCGCGTTGAGTATCGAGCGCGTTGCATTCGATCACACGGACGGAAATATTCAGGGATTTGCAAAGCAGCGCCAGGTCGCGATTAACCCACTTGCGCAACTCCCTTTTAAGACTCTTTTCCACGAACTTGGTCACGTAATATTGGGCCATAGCACTGAGGTAGATTTCGCTGACAGTGAAACCACGCCGCGTAGTCTGCGTGAGGTCGAAGCGGAATCCGTGGCGCTTCTTTGTTGTGAATCGTTGGGCCTTGAGGGAGCCGAGTATTGCAGGGGTTACGTGCAGAATTGGCTCAGCCGTGGAACTGGTTCTGACTCCGAAATGATACCCGAAAAGAGCGCCCAAAAAATCTTCCGCGCCGCCGACCAAATCATCCGCGCCGGACGCCCCGAAATCGCTCCCGTGACAGCATAGCAACCCCTGAGAAAGAACCGCGCCAGCCGAGGCAATAGCACTCGGCTGGCGCTTTTTTTTTGGACGGAAGCAACTGCGCTTGCGGCGCAGTTGCTTTGATAATTTCGCCAGCAGATCCGATGTAAACAGTCGCAGATTTTTCGTTGTGTTTTCACCTAGACTTTTACTTGACGCCTTTCTAAAATTGTCGGCATCGGGTTACGGATCGCCGGGGTGAGGACGGTGATTCAAATTGAGGCTGAATGTCTCGCCCAAGTGGAAAGGCCAGCTTCCAAGCTGGCCTTTCCGTTTCCTTGTTTCACCATTAGACAGTTCGCCTACTTTCGGCTATTCTTTGCTTGCGTCTCCCCAACCTAAACGCGTCTCCATTACCGTTCAGATCTAATTGCAAATTCAGCCTATATTCTTGTCGCAGAAGACGACGCGGATACGCGAGAATTAGTCCAACCAATACTACGGCACGCGGGCTTTCGAGTGTCTATGACGGGCGATCCCGCCGAGGTTATGCAGCTACTTGTCACCGCTCGTTTGATGCTGTCTTACTTGATAACTGGATGCCTAAAATTAACGGAATTGAACTCTGCCGATTGATCCGATCTCTCGATCAAAAACTTCCGATTTTCTTCTGCTCCGGCGCAGTCACAGAGGGAGATAAAAAAGGCTGCGTTTGACGCCGGTGCTCAAGGCTATTTTGGAAAGCCCTTTGACCCGGAAGAACTCACCACTACCTTACGCGCCGCCGTGAACATCCAACCGACCTAGACCCACCTTTTCCGTCTCGCGATCACACCCATCCACTTTCAGAGTACCGATTGTCAGCGGTCATGCATTCAGGATTTTTTACCCTGAATTAGCATCAGCGATGATGTTCACTTTAGGACATTTTGTCCTACCTCTAATCATTGCCAACAGTTTGTAGCAATGATTAATCAGCCCGCCAAAACGTCTCAAAAAATCTCGACTCCGAACGACGAAGAAAAAGGTGCTGCGCACCTGAAGTAACTAGACACGACACCCCCGCTTCGGGGCTGTCATGTTTACGTTAGCGTGTGCACGCCGTTTATATTTCGCGGGCGCAAGACTTTACGGTGTTTACAGGATCAACCACGCCGGTTAGTTCTCGGACGCCGCAGGAAACGCTTCTGCGCCTGTCCTCGAACAGAGGGTTTCGGCTGGAGAACGCCTCAACTTGGACGGTCATCTGATAACGGAAAATTATGTTCTCCCCACTACAGCGCCTGGCGGCGCTCCCGAACATAATTGCCGTTATCATACGCCTCGCCTTCTATTCCTTTTTTTCCCTGTTTCGTCTCCGCTCGCAGTTCCTCTCACAGGTTCGCTTCTGACGGTGCTACTCGCCTGATGGCTCGTGTTGTCCTGCCTTATTTATCTGCTCTGTTTCGCTGCTGACAAGATTCTGTGCTTGCTCATCTTCTTTTCCGGTTAACTACATGCTCTGGCATGTAGTTACGCGTCTCGTTTTTAAACTTGTCTACAAAACTCAATATTTGACGCCAATCTACCTCGGATCTTCCTCTCGATGTTACGCTTACGGGCTTAATGGTTGTAAACACGTAGACAAAGCGCATCTAGCCGCATTCCTATTCTGTTTTCGCGGCTGCGGTTCCCCTTTAACTCGATCGTCAGTCGGCAGCCCGCCCGCACAACTCTCCGCTTCGCTCCGAGTCCGCCGCTTCGCTTCGGCCCTGCGGGTGTGCGGTCAGGCCACCCAGCCGACTGTCGTTGTCGCTAAGGGGAAAATAGCTAATTGTCGCGCTGACGCGCGACTTTTCGCACATCCCAAAGTTCTGTTACACAATCCCGCTGAGTACCGTGATCGCATGGCAGGTGATGCATGCGGCTCCATGCAACCATTTTGACTGACGCTTCACGCTACAGTGCTCCGCGACTACAGCGCTGCAATTTGTTTGAGGCCATAACGAGTTCTCTTGCGCAAGAAATCCGGACACTCACTTGTAACTCGCGCATTTACACAGTCTTATCCGCCGCCAAAATTCTTGCGCAGCACTTTCTCTAGCTCAAATTGTCGATCCACTTGGGCCAATCTTCTGTGGCATAACTCGTGCACGGTCTTTGTGCGGCTTGCTTCTAAGCTGCGAGTTATCCTCATTCACGTATCCACAAAAAGGTGGTCCAAAGTCGTTTATGAACAAATTGAAAAAGCGAGCGCACTTCAACAAGGAGCGTTCAGACGAGACAGTTTCAACAAGGCTGTGGGAGGCAGACCATGCGCTTTTTTCCGAGACGGTTGGCCGTAGACGCACCACTCCGGCAGAGCTTTTGCGGCAAATTGTGCATGAGTGGGCGATAACGATGCGTCTCTCAGGGCAAAACTCAGACGAACCCGAAACCGCGGCCCCGATACGCAAACTGGACGAGCAAATACTGGCCGAACAACTCGCACCCATCAATCAGACTCTCGCCGCTATCTCTCAGAGATTAAATGTACCCCTCTTAGAGATTGCTAACACCCAGGACGGCGCTGATCCTGCTTCGGACACGGATTCAGTTTTAATGGCACAGATGCGCCGTGTCACAGAGGATATGGAAACCGTATTGGAGAACCTATCCCGCTTGAGAATGTTCACAATCGCTCATTACAACCTTTCCGCGCAAACCTATGCCGGCAACTGGGCCTTACTCGATTTCGTTCGTGGTGATCTCGTTGAGCCACGTTTGCAAACTGATCCTGAATATAAGGACGACGCAAGTAACACTGCATTAGCCGAAGGCAAGGTTAATTGGAATGAGGCTTTAGCGATGGTAAAAGAGTTGGCTTCCTACTTTAACACCCCAGAGCTTTATTGCTACCTCATTCCTTGGCGCTTCAAAGCCGCAAACGGAAGTGGCCGCTACGAGTCCGACGAAAATGAGGCTCCAGTAACGGTGGAAACCAACCTATGAGGCTTGCTCTTTGAGCCATGATTCCACGCTTCAATCTTTTGACGACTTGCCCCGAGAGGAATTCGCAAACAACGAACTCCCATCTACGACCCCTCACGGTCGCCTTAGCACGACCTGAAAACGAATCTCAGGTTTTTAGTAGCTGACTGTAATTGGTCAAGTTCTTGGCCTTTTTAGCAAGAGCGTTCATGCGTCCGGCAACCGAATTTCCGTCAGAGCATTTACTGGAGAAAGCCCTTGACATTAGCAGGCGGCGTAAGGATATTTTGCTGCGCCTCAAAGCCGCTATACGCAGTCAGGACTTGAAGGAAGCAGACCAACTAATTACGGAGCTAGTTCCCGATGAAGAAAGTAATCGAACTGATACGAGTCTCTACCGAGTCGCAGGCCGCAAGCGATAGAGCTTCGATACCCGCGCAACGAGCCATAAACCGACGAACAGCGGCGGCGTATGGTCTAACCATTATCCGGTCAATTGAGATGGCCGATGTATCCGGCGCGGCGGTACTCATGGCACCCGAAATTCAGGAGCTAATTTCGCTGATGAATGACCGCGAAATTCACGGTGTTGTTGCGCGTGAATTTTCCCGATTGATGCGGCCCGAAAATTTCTCGGACTACGCCTTACTCCAAGCCTTCGCCGACTCAAATACGATGCTTTACCTCCCCGAAGGCCCGATTGATTTTTCGAGCAAAACGGGTCGCCTACTCGGAACGATTCGCGCCGCGATCGCGGGTATGGAACGAACCGAGATCCTCGAGCGAATTTGGAGCGCGAAGGAAGAAAAGCGACGCGCTGGCGGATTCGCACAAAGCCGGATCTGTTTGCCCTTCGGCGTGACCTTCGATGGTAAGTGGGCCTACACGCCGGATGCCGAGAGAGTGCGCGAGGCATTCAGACTTTTATTGTCCGGTGAAACCTCGTATGTCACCATCGGAAAGCACGTCGAAATTGACCCTTACTCTCTCCGAATTATTTTGCGAAATCCGATCTACACGGGATGGCGAGTTATCGACAACCGCCGCGATATGTCTCCCTCAGGAAAGTATCCGACAAAGAACGGGCGGCAGGGAGACCGCAGAAGGATTAAACGTGCGCCGGAAGATGTAATCCGCGTCAAAGTAATTGATGAACCACTGATCACCGAAGCGGAGTTTAAACGTGCTCAAGAGATCATGGATCTCAAGAAACAATTGCACTGGAGATTGAACAAGAATCCGCGTCGGTTTACCTATGGTGGATTCCTATTCTGCAAGTGCGGCGCCCTGCTCTATTCAAAGAATTATAGGGGCGATTATTACGTCTGTAAGGCGCGGTGTGGGGCCAAGTACCAACAGAGAACCATCATAGATCCCCTGCTGGACAAAATCTTCGCTGACAGCCTCACGACCTCGGCATTCCTACAAAACCACATCATGCCCGCGTTCAAAGCGAAACCGAAGTCTGACGGGAAGTACGAGCGCATCCAGGCACAGCTACAAACGCTGGCATCCAAGCGGCAACGCATTCTTGACGCTTACTTTGATTCCGTGATTGACAACGGAGAACGCGACAAACGGATAGCAGAACTTGACCGTGAACGCACAGCACTAAACGCCATTGCCAGCCGTGAGAAGCCACGCGCTAATCTGTCTCTCGAAACGCTGGTCGATACGTTCGCCCCGTTCGTGGAATTTGACCTGCTAAACCGCGATGATAAGCGGGCATTGTTGAATACGATCACGCCTTCGATTACTGTTTCTGATTATAACGTGCAGGGAATGTATATCGGTCTCGAAGTAAACCATACGGACAAGGATTCATTGCGGCCGCCAGCACAAACGAAGCCGGAAACGTCAACGACATCGAGGCACGGCTGATGGTTACCTGTTGATCTTCGAGTGGTTGTCGCAAGACTTCGAGAACGCTGCGATCGAATTCCGGCAACTCATCGAGAAAGAGCACTCCCTGATGGGCCAAGGACACTTCGCCAGGACGCGGCAGGCTCCCTCCTCCGATCAAACCAGCATCGCTGATCGTGTGATGAGGAGAACGGAAAGGCCGTTCTGTGACGAGACCCGCACGTCCCGTCAATCCGGCGACTGAGTGAATCTTCGTCAACTCCAATGCAGCCTCGAACTCCAGCGGCGGCATTATCGTCGGCAAGCGTTTCGCGAGCATCGTCTTGCCCGAGCCCGGTGGTCCAATGAGTAAAATGTTGTGAGCGCCGGCAATCGCAATCTCCAAAGCTCGCTTTGCCGACATCTGCCCGCGAACTTCCTTGAAGTCAACGTTGTAGTGTCCTGTTCGTCCGAGTATGCCGGCCACGTCAATCTTCACCGGCTCCGGTGGTTCCAATGAGCGCAGCTCGGCCACAAGCTTCACAGCACTGCGCAGATCCCCAACCGGATAGACATTGACGCCGGCCACAACGGCTGCCTCTTTGGCATTCTCTTCAGGGAGTATCAAATGCTGGATCGAGCCTTCGCGCGCAAGCATCGCAATCGGCAGCGCGCCTTTGATCGCGCGCACGCGGCCGTCGAGTGAAAGCTCGCCGACGCAAAGCACGTGGATCAAGTTGTACTGTTCGGCGAGATCGCCATTGGCGCCGAGTATTCCCAAAGCGATCGGCAGATCAAAACTCGCGCCCTCCTTGCGAACGTCTGCCGGAGCAAGATTGATCGTGGTCTTTTGAAATGGAAAGAAGTGACCGCAGTTTTGTATCGCCGCGCGTATGCGCTCGCGTGATTCACGCACGGCAGCGTCAGGGAGGCCGACGATGGTCACTGCAGGCGCTTGATCGGTCTCGCCACGAATTGGAGTTAGATTGACTTCGATATCTACGAGATCAGCGTCTATGCCATAGACGGCTGCGGAGAGTGTACGAAAGAGCATGTGAGGCGGCTCCTAACTTGAGAATGAGGTTTTATAAAAACTAAAGCGCGCCTCGCAAATACGAAAGCGCGCTCGTTAATTTCCGGCTCCAAATGGATCGGAGTTGTAACTATCGCAATTAACGACGGCGCGAGGGTGCAGTCGTTGACGACGGAATTCTTATTTCCTGTCCGGCACGAAGTTCAGTGTCAACCGAGATGCCGTTCAGACGTGCAACATCGTTCGGGTCGAGATTACGAGACGCAGCGATTCTCGCGATCGTGTCGCCTTTGCGCGCGCGAACTTTGTCGATTCCAGTGGGTGCAGCCGCTCCAGCATCAGTAGACTTCGCCGCGGTCGCCCTCACCCACTTGGTAAGTTTGACGGCGCTATTCGGAACGACGAGTTTTGTCGTTAACTTCAAATCCACGCCACTATTCATGGCCTGAAGTTGAGCGACGTTGATGCCGGTGCGATTCGCAACGCTTTGGAGATCTTCACCCGGAGCAACTGAAATCACCCGTGCGGTCTCGCGTCGATCCGGAGATATCCTCTGAATCACGGAGGCAAACTGTTTCGCACGGCCTGCCGGTATTCGCACGTTGTAAGTGTCACCGCGTGGAGTCACATCGCGTTTCAATTCCGGATTGATCGCACGAATGTAATCGACCGTACTGTCGGTCGCGTCGGCAACCAATTGCAAACTGGTAGCGGACGGAACCTGGACCACGTCATACGACATCGGTGCGTCCGGCTTGATTCCCTTGAATCCGTATTTCTCGGGATTCTTGGCAATCAGGATCACGGCCAGAATGTTAGGAACGTAGTTGCGAGTCTCCTGCGCGATGTACGGATAGATCATCCAGAAGTTGGCAGTGCCCGCACGCGAGATGGCGCGATCGATGTTACCCGCGCCCGTGTTGTACGCGGCCATCGCCAGTTCCCAGTTGCCGTTGTAACGTTTGGCAAGATCTTTCAGGTGACGGGCTGAAGCACGAGTCGCCTGCTCATAGCTGTTCCGCTCGTCGATGTAAGCATTCTGGCGCAGACCATACATGCGACCGGTGCTGGGAATAAACTGCCACAATCCCGAAGCCGCAGCCCATGAAACCGCTTTTGGTTTCCAGGCACTTTCAACCTGACCCAGCCACGTCACGTCGAGTGGCACGCCTTCCTCTGCGAAGATCCTGCGCGCGAGTTTCATGAACTGCCCGGAACGGCGCAATCCATTCTCCATCGTCCCTCGCCCACGCGGGCCCTGGTAGTAATTGATGTATTGCTGAATTAACGGATTAAGAGTAAATGAGAAACCGACGTTTCGCTGCGCCTGTTCCAACGCCAGCAGATCTTCACTGGAAACTTCCTTCTCGCGCTCAGTCAAGACCAACTTGCTCAACTCATCGAGCGGCGAAGGTTCAAACTTCTGATCACGAAAACCAATCTGTGGCGCCGGTGGAGTTCTTTGACTTGCAGGATCCTGCGTGTTCTGCGCAACGAGTTGCGTGTTTACAACATTCGGAGCGGTTGGTTGTTGCAGCGGCACCTCTTCGCGGTAGATGCGTTCAACCAACTCGAGGTAATAGGTCTGCAAACGCTGGCTGGCTCTAACGTCAAAGCCCGACTCCAAAATGGAATCGACGGCCTTGTCAAACTCATCGCGAGCCTCGTTGCGCTTGTTGTCCTCAAGGTTGAGCTTGCCCCGGCGGAAGTGATCTTCCGCACGCGTCATGATCTGGTTGACCCGACCTTCAGACTGTTCAACTTCGGTTGGGATTGATCGTGCAGAGGAAGCTATTGGAATTTGTGCGAAACTGCTGGCCGCTGAAGCGACGAGCGCCGTTAGTACAGCCACACGGGCCATCAAACGAGGGAAACTCGCTGACATCAAATCGTCGTTCTCCTTCAATGCTGGATGCGACCTTCGAGCAACTCGAAAGTCACAAGTGGCAGCATTCGTTATGTGCGGTATCTAATGGCTCCTCTATGATTTGGATACTACAGGACTCACTAACGGAGCCAGTCACATCGGAGGTTACCACACGGTTTTTTAGGGTGTCAATGAAACGCCTACCTTAACAGAGACGGTTAAACGGTAAATTTTTCCACCGAAATCGGATGCACGTGCTACTGATGCGGCCTGCTCGATACGGGTTGTGCCGATCAGGATTGGTTAACGCTCGAGGTGAGATGCTCGTTGCAAAATTTATAGAGCCCGAAGCCGCAATCTTTCCACTGCAGAAGAAAGCGCAGAATTTCGGGCAAGCCACTGTGCTTTTTCTGGTTCTTTGCGGCAATATCAAGCATCGATTCCGTACACTCACACTCCGCGCTGTTTCGGCACAAAATGGTTAACTTTGGAAAAGAGCAACTCTTGACTGCTTAATAAGCTTCGTAATGCGGGTGGAACAGTGCTTGCCAAATCCTTCGCGTCGGCATGCGTGATTATGCCGGGAATGCGAAGTCGTTGAAGACGATACCCCGCGATCGTCGAGGGCTCTGCCGAAAAGATTGATAAGCGATCCCTGGAAAAAAGTATGTCAACAGTCGTAAAACAACAAATTAAAGTCCACGAATTCCCCAAGCGGGCCGAGCTCGAGCCAGTCTCGGCACGGTCGCCATTATTCTTTAATCGCGAGCTGAGCCTGCTCGAATTTCACGCGCGGATTTTGGAAGAAGCGCTCGACGATCGGAATCCACTGCTCGAGCGGCTGAAGTTTCTATCGATTTTTTCCTCCAACCTGGACGAATTTTTCATGATTCGTGTGTCAGGTCTCAAAGAAGAACTCGAACATAACGTTAGTGTGGTTTCCGCCGACGGGCTGACTCCCGCCGAACAGTTGGCCAAAACGAGGCAGCGAGTGCTTGTTTTAGTAGAGGAACAGGCTCGCTGTTTGCGCGAAGAAGTATTGCCCCAACTGAAAGAAGCGGGATTGTCGGTTGTCTCATACGAATCGCTGTCGCATCATGAAAGGGAGGGTCTCAAAGACTATTTCACGGAAAAGGTCCTTCCGATTCTGACACCGCTGGCCGTCGATCCGAGTCACCCGTTTCCATACATCTCTCCGCTCAGCGTCAACATCGGCTTGATGGTTCACGCACCGAGTGGGGTCAAGTTTAAGGGACGCAGAAAACGGGAGGAATCGCGGTTTGTGCGAATCAAGGTTCCGTCGTCCGTGATACCGCGACTAGTACCGGTGGGTTCTTCTAAGTCACGCTATGTGCTGCTCGAAGACCTTATAGAAGCAAATATCCAGACGCTCTTTCCAGGTATGAATCCCGGGCCGTGCCATCGTTTTCGCGTCACGCGGGATGCCGACATCGAGATCAGGGAGCAAGAGGCTGAGGATCTACTCAGCTTGATTCAGGAGGAATTGCGCAAGCGAAGGTTTGGTATGCCCGTGCGTCTGGAAGTCTCTCCAGACATGCCATCTGAGATGGTTGAGTACCTGACGGATTCGCTCGACCTCGAAGCAGATGACGTTTACGTTTTTGATAGCCCACTCCACGTTCAGGATCTGATGGAGCTGTATGACAGCGATCGGCCTGACTTGAAAGACGGTCCTTTCAGTCCGTCAGTGCCGACGTGGTACGACGATAACGAAACCATCTTCGACGCGATTCGAGAGAAAGATCGCTTACTGCACCACCCTTACGATTCTTATGAGTGCGTGACCGGATTCATCAATCAGGCGGTTGAAGATCCGGACGTTGTCGCGATCAAGATCTGTCTGTACCGCACCGGTCCGGATTCACCTATTCCACCGGCATTGATCAGAGCCAGCGAGCAGGGCAAACAAGTCACAGCTCTAATCGAACTAAAGGCTCGCTTCGATGAGGAACACAACATCGAGTGGGCGCAAAAGCTCGATGAGGCGGGTGTGCACGTGGTCTACGGCATATTGGGTCTCAAGACTCACGGCAAGCTGACGCTCGTCGTCAGGCGCGAAGGTGAAGCGCTTAAACGTTACGTACATATCGCATCCGGTAACTACAATCCGACAACGTCGACCACTTACACAGACCTGGGAATGTTTACCGCGGACGATGCGATCGGACGAGACGCCACCGAATTGTTCAACTACCTGACGGGCTTCTCCGAGCAAACAGAATATCGAAAACTGATGGTGGCGCCGGTAAATCTGCGCGAGAAACTGAACGCGCTCTTCGATCGTGAGATAGAGCACAAGCTCGCCGGCAGGCCGGCACACATCGTCGCGAAGTTTAATCGCCTCGCAGACCTGCAAGTGATCGAGAAGCTTTACGAAGTATCGCGCGCGGGTGTGCAGGTGGATCTGATCGTGCGCGGAATCTGTATGTTGCGTCCCGGCATTCCCGGCTTGTCAGAGAACATCACGGTGCGCAGTGTGGTCGGTCGCTTTCTCGAGCACAGTCGTGTTTTCTGGTTTTCAAATGGCGGTGACGATGAAGTGTACATCGGCAGTGCCGACTGGATGGCTCGCAATCTCAAACACCGGATCGAAGTAGTTGCGCCGGTAACCAATCCAAAATCGAAACGTTATCTGAGGGACGTGTTACTCGAAGCGTACCTCAACGACAACACGAAAGCGCGTGAGCTACAACCTGATGGGAGGTACGCTCCGATTGCGCGCGGCGCCGAATCGTTCGCCGAGCCATTCGATAGCCAAACCTACTTCATCGGGCACTCGAATATCGACTGACTACACGTACAGAATTTTCAGCATTAACAATGTAATGCTGCCCCGACATCCCTCGTCCCTCAGCAGCCCCCAATAGCACTCCTTGCTGCGGAGAGAACGATGCACAAAACAAAGAAGCTTCGAATGCTGGTTCTGCTGGCATTACTGTTAAGCCTCACCTCGATCGATACCGGCCTTGCTAAACCCAAAAAGAAGAAAGAGATCCCGACCGGAACGCCGGTTCTGTGGCAGCGCCCGACCGACATTTCGTCGCGCGATCTTTATTTCGGCCCCGGCGGTACTGCCATGCGTCCGGATCTGCGGCGCATCACTTTCATAAAAGAGGAGAAGGGCGGTTACTCGAAAAAATATGAAGTGCGTGATGCCTCAGGTCGTAGGTGGGTGGCGAAGATCGGCAAAGAAGCTCAATCGGAAACGTCAGCAATCAGACTGCTGTGGGGTGTGGGCTACCTGACAGAAGTGAACTACCTGGTGCCGCGCGTCACGATTCCCGGTAAAGGAACTTTTACTAACGTCAGGTTCGAAGCACGTCCGGACAACTGGAAACGAGTCGGCGAATGGAAGTGGAAACGGAATCCATTTACCGGCACCACCGAGTTTCAGGGTTTGAAGATCATGATGGCGCTGATCAACAACTGGGACTTGAAAGATTCCAACAACGAGATCCTCCAGGTTCGCGGAGATAATGGAAATGAGCTTCAATACATCATCAGTGACCTCGGCGCCACTTTTGGACATGCAAGCACAACCCCGATTTTCTGGCGTCTGACGAGAAGCCGTAACAATCCAGTCAACTTTGCGAAGTCAAACTTTCTCGAGAAGGTCAAAGGCGATCGTGTCGTCCTGCATTTTGGTGGAAAGAACCGCGGTCTTATGAAAGACATCGATGTTCAGGACGCACAATGGATGGGTAGTTGGCTCTCGCAACTGAGTGATCGCCAGCTCCGCGATGCGTTCCGCGCGGCGAACTACAGACCCGATCAGATCAATTTACTCGTGCGCGCAGTGCGAGAACGCACGAATGAGCTTCTCAGTCTGAGACCCAACGTGCAGTTCGGTAGAAGCGGATTAGTTCAATGGCCACTCAAAGGAAAAAGGAAATACTAACGCTTGTAGTGGTGTTCGCGGGAGTACTTCTGTTGAGTGCGCTTGCAGTTTACTACCTCGGTGGTGGGCGGCGCGCAACTCCCGAAGCAATCAGGCAGGAACCCCGACAACCTGATGCGGTGCTCGAAAGCCCAACCGAGCGCGCCTCGCCGGTTCCTGCCGAACGAACCGCAGCAACGCCGCAGAGTCCAGAAGATGAGAATTTTGTAGATCGCTTATTCGGCACACGACACAGCGAACCAGACTTCGGCGGCGCTACGTGGCTCGAGACAATGGGAAAAATCTCATTGCGGCTGTTTTTCGCGTCGGTGCTGGGAGCCGCTCTCGCCTTTCGACCACGCAAACAAATTCTTGCGCTCAAACGCAATCCTTACGTTTCGCAAACACAGATACTGCTGGCGATTGTCGCGGCGGCTCTGATGATGATTGTCGGCGACAATGCGGCCCGCGCGTTTGGTATCTTCGCCGCCGTTTCGCTGGTGCGCTTCCGCACGAACATCCGCGATCCCAAAGAGGTTACGGTGCTATTGATCTGCCTCGCTTTGGGGCTTGCTTCGGGTGTCGGTCGCTGGGATCTCGCGCTTGTTCTCGCATTGTTCTCGATGATTGCGCTTTGGTTGTTGGAATGGCGTGAACCAGAGCTGGTGTTTCGCTCGATGGAGTTGAAAGTAACCACGACGAATGTCGTGGCGACGCAGCAGGCCTTGAGGCAAGTGTTCAAGCAGCATGGGTTTGACAAAGAGCTGCGCGGCTTTGATCGTGAAGCAGCCGAGGACTCGCCCGGGAGCATTGTGTATGCAGTTGATGTGAGTCCGACTGTGAGTACCGACGAGATTAGCGCGGATATCCTCGCCATCGACGGCCCGAACGTTCAAGGTATCGAGTGGGATCAGAAGAAGAGTTACTCGTATCTTTATCAGTAAAACAGAAACCACAGATTACACGGATCTTATCCGCGGATTTATCCGTGTAATCTGTGGTTAAATTTACTTCTGAAAATTCGCGGCGTAATCCTTAACAAACTTCTTCATGTTGCCGTGTCCCCAGCGGCTGTAGTAATCGTATTTCTTCATCTCCGCGTAGACTTGCTCGTAGCTCCAGTTGTATTGATTGAAACGATAAACGGCCCCTATCACGCCTGTGCGATGACGTCCGCCAGCGCAGTGCACGTAAAACTTTCCGGTCGAAGGATCGTCGATTAGCTTCAGAAACTGTTCGATCTTCGCACTCTCAGGATAATCCTTATCGCTCATCGGAATGTTCACATACTTCATTCCGAGCGCTTCCACGTTCTGTTTCTCGTACGCCTTCGGATCGTCACGCAAGTCTACGACGGTACGTATGCCGAGCGCTGCTAACTGCTTAAAATCGTTTTCCTTTGGCTGACCACCACGGAAGAACCAATCGTCCATTTGGCCGAAGTTCTTGATACCGACATCGGTGACATCTGCGTGGTTGCGTTCCTGAGTGAATGCTGTGATCTGAGAAGCAAGAATTAATGAAATGACTGCGAAGAAAACGGACAGGTAGCTGCGCTTTGTTGTACTCACTAGAAACTCCTTGTAGGTATGCGATTGCATAAAACAATCGCGAGGCACCAATTGTCAACCGCGAACTGAGATTCGCTGCACTTCTCAGCGGTTGTACTTTCAGGATGACTGTATCGAACTCAAGCAGGCCGGGGAGCATTGGCAGCCTGTGGCATACGCTGCGGCCGCGGACCTGACGTAACCGGCGGCACGACCTTGTCGCCGAGCGCCTCACGAAAAACCTGCCGCATGTGATCCACAAACACGAAACGAATGTCTTTAAAGGGCTCTTTAGGCACTTCATCGAGATCGCGACGATTCTGTTGCGGCAAAATGATTGTTGTTACACGTGCGCGACGTGCTGCCAGTACCTTCTCTTTCACGCCACCGATGGGAAGCACATTTCCACGCAAAGTGATCTCGCCGGTCATAGCTACGTCTTTGCGAACCGGTCGAGCTGATAATGCAGAAACCATCGCGGTCGCCAGCGTGATTCCGGCCGACGGACCATCCTTGGGAATCGCTCCTTCGGGAATGTGAATGTGAAGATCGTAGTTGTTGAAGTCTTCTTCAGCGATATCGAGCTCCTTCGCGCGCGCTTTCGCGTAGGAATACGCCGCCTGGGCCGACTCTCGCATCACCTCTCCAAGTTGACCTGTCAGTACCAGGTTTCCCTTGCCCTTCATTCGCAGGGCTTCAATGAAGAGTACATCGCCGCCGACCGCTGTCCATGCCAGGCCGGTTGCGACTCCGATCTGGTCCTTCTTCAACACTTCTTCTGGAATAATTTTGGGAGCACCCAGAAACTCATGAACATTCTTCAGCGAGACTCGAATACCACCTTTGTGACCTTCTGCAATTTTGCGTGCGATCTTCCGGCAAATTCTTCCGATCTCACGCTCGAGCTGGCGCAGCCCGGCTTCCTGTGTGTATTGCTGAATGATCGCTATGAGCGCGGTTTTCGAAAGATGCAGATCCTTAGCGGTGATCCCGTTCTCCTCCATCTGCTTCGGTAGCAGGTGGCGAATGGCAATCTCGCGTTTCTCTTCTTCGGTGTAACCCGCGAGCCTGATCACTTCCATACGATCGCGGAGCGCCGGCTGAATCGTGTCGAGAATATTCGCAGTGGTCATGAAAATCACATTCGATAGATCAAACGTGACTCCGAGATAGTTATCGCGAAACGAATTGTTCTGTTCGGGATCGAGTACTTCGAGCAGAGCTGACGACGGATCGCCGCGAAAATCTGCTCCGACCTTGTCGATCTCGTCGAGCATGATCAGTGGATTGTTGGTACCGGCCTGCTGTACGGCTTGAATAATTCTTCCCGGCATCGCGCCGACGTAAGTTCTGCGATGTCCGCGAATCTCCGCTTCATCGTGCACACCGCCGAGAGAGAGTCGCACAAACTTGCGATCAAGGGCCCTCGCGATGGAACGGCCGAGTGAAGTCTTACCAACGCCCGGTGGGCCAACTAAACAAAGGATCGGACCTTTTGGTTTTTCTTTCAGCTTGCGAACTGCCAACGCTTCAATAATGCGGTCCTTTACCTTTTCCAGGCCATAGTGGTCTTCGTTGAGAACTCGCTCTGCTTTTTGCAAGTCGAGGTTGTCAACTGACGATCTGGACCACGGCAGATCAGTCATGATCTCCATCCAGTTTCGCAGTGTTGCTGTTTCGGCTGCGTCCGGATGCATGCGCTCGAGTTTCTTGAGTTGTCGCAGCGCCTCATCTTCAGCCGGCTTTGGCATCTTCGCGGCTTCGATCTTTTCTCTGAACTGCGCGGTTTCTTCCGCGAGCTCGTTTCCCTCGCCGAGCTCGCTCTGGATCGCTTTGAGTTGCTGGCGTAAGTAGAACTCTCTTTGTGAACGATCGATATCGGCACGCGCTTGAGTATTGATTTCCTGTTGGACCGTGAGGACTTCGATCTCCTTGTTCAAAAGATCGTTGACGCGCCGGAGCCGCGCAGTCGTGTCGGCAATGTCTAGAACTGATTGCGCATCTTCAACTTTCAGTTCGAGATTCGACGCGGATAAATCAGCCAGCCGTCCGGCATCATCAAGGTTCGCGATTATCGCCATCACTTCAGGAGAAATGTTCTTCCCGAGGTTGATGGCCTTCTCCATCGATGCGCGCACGTTGCGCAAAAGCGCCTCGACT
The DNA here is from genome assembly GCA_963826255.1 of uncultured Acidobacteriota bacterium. GTDB lineage: Bacteria > Acidobacteriota > Blastocatellia > Pyrinomonadales > Pyrinomonadaceae > PSRF01. Next base: position 1,124,806 of record CAWGWK010000001.1, on the reverse strand, counting down.
TCCAACGAACGTTCCGGAGGGAGCACTTCCTGTAACACGCTGACGCGCGAGCGCAGGTACTCACCGGTGGCATCAACCGATTGAATTTGAGCACGCGCGAGACCCTGGACCAGTATTCGGATGCGGCCGTCGGGCAACTTGAGCATGCGCATGATGACGGCGGCAGTTCCAACTGAATAAAGATCCTCAGCAGTCGGTTCTTCTTTATCGAGATCCTTCTGTGAAGCGAGGAGAATCATCCGGTTCTCGGCAAGCGCTTCATCTACCGCCCTGATCGACTTCTCGCGCGAGACAAACAGAGGGACGATCATGAATGGGTAGATCACGATGTCGCGCAATGGCAGCACGGGCAGTTCATTTGGAATCTGCAACTGCTGGTCGTTGTTGACCGGTTCGATCGCTTCGGTGAGTTCTGGTTCTTTAACGATTGCCATTGTTAATTTGCGTCCTTTACCGCTATCAGGACCTCTTCTCCCCGTCGGTCTTCGATCTTGGGAAGGTAAATATGAAGCATGCCGCCTTTCAGTTCGGCGGATGCTTCACGAATGCAAACTGTCCAGCGTAAATGTACGATGCGGCCAAACTTCCCGAAACTGCGTTCGGAACAGAGGTACGAAATGATTCGCCTCCGGTTGGGTCGCCTTTTCTTTTCCCCCCAGATTCGTAGTTTGGTATTGCTGAGTCCGATTTTGATTTGATCGGCGGTCACGCCCGGCAGTTCGACACGAATCGAAATTCCCTGTTCTGTTTCGCAAAGATCGACTGGCGGCGCCCAGGTATTTGATGCCAGTGGGCTCTCAGCCTCGTTCGCTTCCTGCAAAGCTGCGTAAAGCCGTCCCACACGATCGCGCAGTCGTTGCAACTCGAGTCGTTCTAATCCGGTGGCGCGAATAGGTTTGATCATTTCAGATTCCCTGGTTCGAAATGCTACTTCTTACCTGCCGGTCCACCGGCCCTGGTGCGCACGAGGTTTTTAAGCTCAGCCATGAATTCCGACACGTCTTCAAACTCCAGGTAGACAGATGCAAAGCGAACATATGCGACTTTGTCCAGTTCTTTCAAGCGTCGCATGATCATCTCTCCGATCTTGCTGGTGGGGCGTTCGCGTTCGGACGACTCCTGCACGTACTTCTCGATCGCATTCACTATGCTATCAAGTTTACTTGAAGGCACCGGACGTTTTTCGCAAGCTCGTAATAATCCGGCCATTACCTTGTTGCGGTCGAAAGTTTCTCTGCGGCCGTCCTTCTTGACGACCATGTAAGGTATCTCGTCTATGCGCTCGTAAGAAGTAAATCTTCGCTCACACCTGAGACATTCTCTCCGGCGGCGGATCGCATCGCCTTCGCGCGACTCACGCGAGTCAACAACTTTGTCTTCGAGATACGCACAGAATGGACACTTCATCTCAGTTCAGCCTCCTTGGGTGAAATCAGAGTGCGCAATCTCGAAAAGCTGAGATCGCCTCGGATGACGTAGAAGATTCCAAACAAAAGTGCCGGACCGAAATCCACCAGGTGCATCACGATCGAGAGCGCTGCGGCGATGTCCTTCTCAATGCCGAGGAATAACAAGCCTGCCGCAGTCGCTGCATGGAAAGCACCGGCGGCGCCGCCGGGTGTCGGGACCAGTGAACCAACCAGCGCCCATCCCAACACGAAAATGGTTTCCGAGAGACCAACCTGAAGGTGAAAAGCCCTCATTACCAGCAGATTCGCGGCCGCGATCGCAAACCAAAGCAGGGCGGTCCAGCCGATCGTTTGCGCCAGTTCTCCAAAGTTCACCAGCACACGAAGTGCTTGTGCCAGTTGTTCAAGCATGCTCAAAACTAATTTTGCCAACGGTTTCGGTACAAAACGCCAGTTCGACAACAACCGCTCGACAAACGGGATCACTACCGACGAGCGCTTTCGGAACCAAGTGAGAAACGCGATGCCGAGAATGATTGCACCAAGCAGTCCCAGACCCACGATGCGAACTCGATCAAATGAGAGTTCAAGTGCTAAGGGTGGCTTGAACCAGATCAAGTTGATGGCGAACATGAGCGCAACAGCCGTTAGATCATAAATGCGCTCAACTACGATCGTGACGAGCGACGCGCTGGGTCTCACTTCGGGATCGCGCATCGAAAGCACTACCGGCCTTACAAACTCTCCGGCGCGTCCAACAAGAAACACGGCGCTAAACCCGATTGTCGTTGCGGCAAAGAGGTCGGAAAGCCGTGCTTCCCTTAAAGGCTTGAGGAGCGCTCCCCATCGAAAAGCTCTAAAAAGGTAAACCGAGCAAATGAGCAGTACCGCGGCAATGAGCAGGTATGGATCTGAGCTGCCGACGGCGCGCCGGACTTCAACCCAGTCCAGATTGCGCCCAAACCACCATAAAAGAACCGTAGCGAGCAAGCATAAAACGGCGAATTCGACGTATTTGCGATAGCTCTGGGCGTTGGACATTTGAGTCAGGCGCTGTGAAACCACAACATCTTGGGCCGGCTGCACAGCCTACTACATGACAAGAGACAAGAGCAAGAAATGGAGGTTCACGCAAAGCCGCAAAGGGAAAGCATTAAGAAATAACCAGCGCCTTTCTTTGCGACTTTGCGTGGACTTTGCGCCTTTGCGTGAATCAACCTTTGTGGCAAACTTTGCTGAACTTTACCTTAGGGCCTGTCGTAATCCGCTCGGAACAAGGGTTTGGCCACCCTTCGGAAGTTTTCCGACCTACAGGTACCTGGAGAAGATACGGTGGGAGCTGTTAAGGCTTTGGCAATAAGCGAAGGAGCCGAATTGGTTCGCAGGTGTCGCGCGGGCGACGGCGCGGCGTGGGAAGAGATTGTGCAGAACTATTCCCGCCGCATTTATAACCTCGCCTACCGATTTACCTCGCGCTCCGACACCGCCGAAGATTTAACTCAGGAAGTTTTCGTAAGAGTTTACCGTTCTTTGGATCAGTACGACCCCAAGCAGGGTGATCTACAAAACTGGTTGATGAGGCTTGCGCGTAACCTGATCATCGACGATTACCGCAAGCGTCAACGCACGCCCCACGATAACCTCGCCGACGACCTCGCTGACCATAGCTACCATCTTCATACTCGCACCAACTCAGTGCAGAAAGAGATGGAGCGTCGCGAGCTCGGCACTCAAGTACAGGCGGGCATTGACAAGTTGTCACCGGATTTACGGACGTGCGTGATACTGAGAGATATTGAAGAGCTTAGTTACCAGGAGATTGTAGACCTGCTGAAGATTCCTGAAGGAACGGTGAAGTCAAGAATTAATCGTGGCCGGATCGAGTTGGCAAAAATTCTCCGGCGCATGAAGGTTGTGGCGATGAGTGAGGCATAGAAAGCAGGAGTGCTCCTTCTTAACGCGGGCAGGCATAGGAAGGAGCACAGGAAAACAGTGGGGGCAGGAAGCGAAAAAACGATGCTTTGTGTGGATTTTGAAACTCAACTGACTGACTACATTGAGGGCGTAGTTGGTCCCGAAACCAATCGGCTCATGGGCGAGCATGCGATGCGGTGTCCCGTGTGTCATGAAACTCTCTCTGCGGTACGCAGTGCACTCGAGGCTTGCAGAATGGGCACCGTGCCTGAACCTTCGAGAGAGCTCGAAGCTAACATTCTGCAAAAGACAATGCCTGAGACAGCCATGAAGTGCGAGGAATTCGAAGAATGTTTGACGGATTACCTCGATGGATTTCTTCCTGCCCATCTTTATCATCGGTGGGAACGCCATGCGGCGCTTTGCGATCGTTGCACCGAACTTCCGGGTGCAGTCGTGCGAGCGATCGGCGCTTGCTACTCGTATATCTCTGAAGAACGACCATTGCCGGCAGGTCTTAACGAGAGGATTTTACAGGCGACGCTCGGAACAACAACTCCTCAGGAGATCAAAGCTCCCTGGACCGTGCGTGTGGCGTCTGAGTTTCGTTTGTGGCTAGACGCGATTGTCTCGCCGCAACTTGCTACAGTGGCGATGATGGTCTTAGTCGCGATTCTGGTGTTGACAAGTACTGTTTCCGCGGACGGTTCAATAAGCGGTGTTTACGATGCAGGCCTGCAGCTCGCGGAGCGAACAGGTGCACAGTCGGTCAGGAGATAGGCTTTAAGAAATGATGTACTGTGGCTACCATGCTAAGAACCCGGCGGTGGTTCAGTGCAATCAGTGCGCGCGCTGGTTGTGTCCCGCCTGCGATCATCGCGTGCGGGGATTTCCTTTCTGCCAGGACTGCATTGTCGCCGGAGTTGAACTCCTGCGGTATCAATCAACCGCAAACCCAGCTCATATTCTAAGGAGAAAGAGCTCACCGTTTGTCGCAACGCTGCTTTCGTTTGTGCCCGGATTAGGCGCGGCTTATAACGGACAGACTTCTAAAGCAATCGTCCACTTCGCGATCTTCGCGAGCTTCTTTCAAATGGCCGTCGTGACGCAGGGAATGCACTTCTTCGTCCTGGGCGTTATCGGCACCTGGCTGTTTGCCGCGGTGGATGCTTGCAGAACCGCGCAGTTAATGAGATCGGGGCTGAGTCCGGATGCTGAAGACGATGTAATTGCGCGGCGTCTTTACGGCAATCCGTTAGCCTGGGGCACGACGTTAATTATTATCGGCACTCTCTTCCTGCTGCATACACTGTTGAGAGTTACACTGCCGATCAAGGAACTGCTTCCGGTGGCGCTGGTGGCGCTCGGCGCTTACATGTTGTTTGATTACATTCGTCGCGGCAGGGGATCGGATCGAATTGTTCGATTTGATTCACGGCGTCCGCCACCGTCAGTTGTTGCCAGCACGAGGCCGGCTGAGACAGCTAAGTTTCGCACCGGTGAAACTACGCAACTTGGGCGACGAGACGTTAATCCGCTTCCATTCGAGCGGAGATCCTAGTACTTTCTTACGGGGTTTAATTTTATGTGTTGCGGCATTCTTAAAGGTTTTGGCGGACTCGGAGCAATAGTGGCGTTGATCCTCGTGGTTGTGGCGCTGCTGAAACAACTGATACTGCTGGTTAGTTTCCTGCTCGCAGCAGTCAAGATCGCGATCATCGTTGTCTTCGTCGCGCTGCTCGTGATGATCCTGCTCGCTATCCTTCGAGACCGCTCGCGCAAGCGTCACGACACCGAGATTTAGTGTTCTGTATAGCATATAGGTCATTTAGGTCCTTTAGGACTTATATGACCTATTTTCCCTGCACCTTCCTTATATTTCTCTAGCCAACGTTGCAACACTTTACCGGCCTGTGATAGGGTCAGGACCTTGCAGGACCGGCCGGGTATGGATTTCACCTCGGAGGGACCTTGAGGTTTCAATCCACCCGCTGCAAATCTTCAAGTAGGTAAGCAACAAGACAATCTTTCCCCGTAATTCGCGCAAATCGCTTTCATTGGCGACTTTGTGCCTTTCGGTTGTTGCGCTATTTTCGCGCACCAACAGGAGCACGACCCAATGGCCAGAGAAGACCGATTTTACGCCTTTATCATTGCCCACACTTCCCGTTCCCGCGCACGAGTCCAACGAATCCGAGTCGAAAAGAGGTCAGTAAGCATCTTTTGCATGATCCTGCTATTGCTGGGCGTCGGCCTCTTCTATGGACTCTACGGGTTGACCCAACAAGCCGCGCACCTGCGTACCACGTTCGAGAACCAACGCCTGCGGGCAGAAAACGAACGCCAGAGACTGCAACTGGAAAAGCTAAACAATCGAGTGGAAAAGGTTGAAGACACATCGCGGAAGCTCGCTGAGAAGTCAGGCGTCGTCGAAAATGTCTCAACCGTACCCGGAACCGGTGGCCCAGCCCTGCCTCTTGACGAGATGGGCCTGGCAACTCTAGCCGCCAAGATGGGCCGGCTTGAAGAAGATATGCGGGCTTATGAGGCCATTCTACGGCAGCGCGGTTATACCCCAACCGTTTGGCCCGTCGAGGGAACGCTGGAAGCGGGATTTGGCGGACGTCGCAATCCGTTCAGCGGCATGGGCTATGAGTTTCATTCAGGACAGGATATCGAAGCGGCTTGGGGGGCTCCGGTGGTCGCCGGCGCGAGTGGCAGCGTGTCGTTTGTCGGCTGGCAAAACGGTTATGGACAACTCGTGATTGTAGACCATGGAGGTGGACTGACAACCCGCTACGGCCACCTTTCGCATATTGATGTGGAAGTGGGCCAGTTAGTGAGTCGAGCGCAATTACTGGGTAAAGTGGGCTCAACCGGCCGTTCAACTGGACCACACCTTCATTATGAAGTTCGCATCAACGATCAACCGGTGAATCCGCTTCAGTATCTTCTGCTCAGCATAGAGTCTGCCGCGGCCCAATCAACGAATTGAGATGAAATAAAACAGGGTAGGGCGGCTAACGTGAGGTTTCACTTTAACTTAGCAACGACGGTCCATTGAACTTCTTGCTTGACAGGTTTGACAACTTCGCTTAGTATGCGCCGTCGTTCATGCAGGGACGTCAAGTTCGAGCCCAGCATTTCCCGATTCACTAAGCTTTAAGGTCCATGAGTTTCGTTAGTTTTGCCCCCGTAGTTGTGTGCATGTTGAATTAGCGCTCCCCGCGCTGTTCACCATGCATTTTTTGTTGGTTGTGTGTTTCCGTCGAGCACCACTTCAAGGTGCGACCCGGCTCACAAGCATTAACCTGGTCGATGGGAAAGCCCCCGTGCTTTCACGTCCGTTTTACCGAATCGTTAGGAGGATTCGTTGTTATGTCTAGAATAACCGGTAAGGTCAAGTGGTTTAACAATTCGAAGGGTTATGGTTTCATCGAGCAGCCAGGCTCTTCGGACATCTTCGTTCACTATAGCGCTATCCAGGGCGACGGCTTCAAAACCCTCGAAGAGGGCCAGGAAGTCGAGTTTGAGGTTACGCAAGGCCCAAAGGGACCTCAGGCTGAGAAAGTCACGAAGACGTAGTGGTCTCCCCGGCTTGCCTTTAAGCACAGCCACTGACTGCTTCCGGTCACGGGTCCGGGAAGCTCACATGGAGAAAGGCGACCAATTTGTGGTCGCCTTTTTTTACGCCTCAAAAGTCTGGGCCACAAAGAAGCAGAAAGAACCTTCTGAGCCTTGGTGCTTTGGTCCTTAATCGTTATTTTCGCTTTGTTCAGCGCGTGCCTTAAAGCTCACATGGCCGTTTTCGATTGCCACGGAAAACTGCACGCGATCACAACCCACTTGCTGTTTAATTCCGTCGGCTTTTGAAGCAATCAGACGATGAAACTTCGGGAATGAAAGATCTTCCGTGGGCTCGCCGCAGCGTCGTTTTGCATCCATCAAAGAGGTGTAGAGGTTCTTGACGAGTTCAACTTCGCGGTGAGCATCAAGGCAAACAAAAGAAACTTCCTTCGTCTCCACTGGCTTCTTCACACCCGCACGAGCTGCCGAAACCGGATCGCGACCTTCTTCACGTCCCTGCATCGTGCGACGCCAGAGATCTCGAAATGCGTTATAACGGGCAGCCAGCGAGTTGTAGCGATATCTTTGGGCGTAAGTTAATGTGCGATCGTCTCCAAGTCGCTTCAGCAAAGTCTCGACACGGCCTTTAGTATCGTACGGCGGGCGCTTCGCCGCGCCGTTGAAGAAAATATCAAACTCAACACGCAGGCGGCGGATATCATCTTCCAAACGCGTGAGCTGCTCGTCCGGCGTCGGTTGGTTCTCGCCGACGGCGTATTTGTTCTTGGCTTTTACCTGCTGTTTCGATCTGAGCAGCTTATTGTCGCGTAGTCCCACGGAATTGATTCTCCTGAGTGAGGAAATTTGAGGCGGGGTTTGCGTCCCTATTTTTGACGCGTCTCAGCAGTCTAGGAGGTTCAAAAGCAATGTGTCAACATTTTATTCCGTGCAGCCACTGTGTTAGCCTCCCATTCTCAAAACCTTATGTCAAAGTCAGAAAAACCCGGCCGCGAGAACCTACGTCATGTGCCGTCAGTGGACCAACTGCTGCGGACTGACGCGGCTCGTGAGCTGCGCGGTCTGGTGGGAATTAGAAGACTCACTAACATCGCGCGCTCCGTAACTGGTGAGATTCGCTCGCTGGTCCAAAATGATGCGGGAACGTTTGCAACCAATGGAGACTATGCGGAAGTTCTTCTCCGTGAAGCAGTCAAGCGAATGGAGGCGAGCGCTAGAAGTGAAAGCCGGGCCGGCATCAAGAATGTCATTAACGCGACTGGCGTCGTGCTTCATACAAACCTGGGGCGAGCGCCGTTGTCGCAATCAGCACGCGCAGCCATTGATGAGGCTGCGCGCTATTGTTCAGTCGAATATCACCTCGAAAGTGGTGTGCGGGGCGGGCGAGCAGCTCGAGTCGAATCGCTGCTGAAAGATCTGAGTGGCGCTGAAGATGCACTCGTTGTGAACAACTGTGCCGCGGCAGCGCTGCTGATTCTTACGGTGCTTGCCCGCGACGGCGAGACGATTGTTTCGCGTGGAGAGCTCGTGGAGATCGGCGGTGACTTTCGCGTACCGGATGTGATGGCGAGTTCCGGCACTCGAATGGTCGAAGTAGGCACAACCAATCGCACTCATTTGGAAGATTATCGACGGGCCATCAACGCTAACACACGTCTGATCATGCGGGTGCATCCATCGAATTATCGCATCGTCGGTTTCGCCAGTTCGCCAGATCTCACGGACCTTGCGACTCTCGCCCACGAAGCCGGACTTCCGTTGTACAAAGATGCGGGCTCAGGTCAACTGAAGGATCTACAGCAGTACGGGATCAACGATGAACCGGTTGTGCGTGAGATCGTCGAGACTGCAGTTGATGTAGTTTCGTTTAGTGGCGACAAACTTCTGGGTTCGGCCCAGGCGGGGCTGGTTGTCGGTAAACACGCGATAGTTGCACGGCTAAGAAAGCATCCGCTTTATCGCGCCTTGCGTAGTGACAAGCTGAGACTCGCGGCATTGGAGGCGACGCTCGTTTCACATCAAAAAGACGTGGCCGAGGTCGAGCTTCCTGTCATTCAGATGCTTTCGCTCTCCGCCGGTGAACTGGAGCAGCGCGCAAGGAACCTGATTGAAAAGGTAGACCAGGCAGGCGCAGTCAAGCTCGAGTTGCAAACGGGCGAATCAACCGTCGGTGGTGGCGCCGGACCGACCTCGACGTTAACCACAACGCTGATCGCCATTACTCACACTGAAAAATCCGCCCAGGAGATCGAACAACAGCTTCGCACCGCTTCACCACCAATAATCAGCCGGATCTCCGAAGGGAAAGTGCTACTGGATCTACGGACAGTTTTTCCGGACCAGTTACCAGTGGTGATCCAAGCACTACAGCAACTCTCTGCGTATGCTTAGTTCTATGCTCCAGGTTCAGAGTTCAGCCTTTAGGCTGCTGTTTTGAGACAGGCAAGCTAAAGCTTGAACTCTAAACTTCACCCAGAGTTTTCCGTGGATTTAACAATGCCATACACTGTATAATCACTGCTGGTTTCCTGGCCCGCAGCGCCAAACCTTCCGAGCCTCCACAATCTCGCTTTGATTCGAAAGAAAACTCTCAACTCTTACATCTCCGCAACGGGTCTCGGTATTTTTGCCGGCCTCGCAGGGTACGCTTATTGGCGTCTCACGAATCTCGACTCTGCAATCGTCGCCATTAGTCTAATCGCCTACTCACTCGCATTGAGCTTCACGATCACTCGCTTCGGCCTTCGCCGCTCGTGGCGACAGATCCTCATCACTGGTCTCGCGCTCGCCGGCATCTGCATTCTTGGTTCCGAGTTCTTCGGGGTAGACTCGCTGCTGATACCGATACTCCTTAGCGGTGGTTCGTCGCTGCTACTTACCCAAGTCAATCGTCTCTGGTCCGTTGATCGTCAACTATTTCGCACGCTGCTTAACTCTCCACTCGGCGGTAAAGATGCGAGCCTCGCCGCAGACGCGCGAGTCATGAGCGGTCTCAAGCTCTTGAATACCGTGCTGCCTTTGAATGAGGCGGTTGTATTTCATTGTGTCGAGTCAGACTCTCTCGAAGCTGTGGCGCGGTTTAAAGGCCCTGCTCGCACCGCGCAGGACACACGGCGAAACTCCGTTTGGCGCGAGGGTATCGAGCTTTGCCAGCGAGCTGCTGCTACCGGAAAGTTGGTGAGCAAAACAACTGTGGGTCTCAACTCATCCACCGTTGCAGTGCCTCTGCTTCACGAAACCGAGACGGCAGGCGTGCTGCTGATTCGACTGGCTTCGGCATTCTCCGTTGAAGACACCCCATTACTCGAGGCCATCGGTTCACAGTTTGCTCGCAATCTGAAACGAGAAAGCTTCTCAAACAATACGACCCGCAGCCAACTACTAAGTTACTTCTCGCAGAGTGGAAACAAGAGAAAGCTCGATGCACTAAACGTGCTCAAAGCAATAACAGTGGAACAGAGATGTGAAGCGAGCACTCTCACGCATATCGACGATGGAGTTGCGATTGCCTATCTCGATGGAACGCTCGCGCTCGTCAATCCGAGGCTTCTGAATTTTGCAAGCCTCACTTCCGAACAGGTTTCAGAGTTGGATCTCTTTGACTTACTAAACAACTTCCGCACCGGCGTTTTTGACGAACCGGAGATCGCCGTGAGACGGGTGTTGCAAACCGGCGCCGATTACGAAGGCGAACTCAACTTCGAATGCAAGAGCCAGATTCTTAATCTCCGCATCTCGCTGGTTCGCGATAAGCAAAACGATGACCCAATCGGCGTTGCTGTTTACGTTCGCGATCTGACTGCGACCAAGGAGTACGAAAAGCTGAAGAGCGACATGATCTCGCTCATGTCTCACGAACTTCGCACGCCTCTCACCAGCATCAACGGTTTCGCGGAATTATTGACCGCAGACGAAACCGTTCCCGCACAAGCTCGGGAGTTTGTGTCGATAATCGCCAACGAGTCGCAGCGCATGTCACGGATGATCAATACATTCCTTTCGGTGACTCAGTTGCAACGCAAGGACAAACAGGAAGTCTTGAAGATTCCTCTTCGCCTTGATGAAGTGGTGCGCGAAACTATCACCTCGCTGCAACCGGTCGCAAAGAAAAAGCGCATTCGTCTGATCGAGCAACCTGCGCATCGCATTCCTCCCGTTGCCGCCGACAAGAGCCTCATCACTCAGGCGGTCAAGAACCTCGTAAACAACGCCATCAAGTACAGTCCTGAACGAACAACAGTCACGGTTTCAACTGCGCTCGAGGCCGAAGCTGTTCGCGTTTGTGTCGAAGATCGCGGCTTCGGAATTCCCGCGGAGGCGAAGGAGCGTGTGTGGGACAAGTTCTATCGCGTGGTCCGGGAAGGACAGGAGAAAGACGAGGAATCGACGGGTTTGGGATTATCGTTTGTGCGCGAAGTTGTCGAGCAACACGGCGGCAGAGTCGATCTGGATTCGGAAGAAGGACGTGGATCGAAGTTCAGTTTCACACTGCCACGACTTTAATCGACAGATTCTTATTGGCGATTGATTGTGCCTCGACACGTTGCGGCGCCGCAGATGCAACGCTTGTCGTTCGGGTGCAACGTTGTTTCGTAATCAATCGTGATCTCTTCGCCTGCCTCAATGTCTCGCAGCGCAATGAAAAGGATGTGGTCGTAGAGGATTTGCATGAATGCGTTGGGCACACAGGAATGATTCATGTAGTGCGTGCCATTGCCGCCGCGGCTTCCGTCAAGGCTCCAGCGATTATTGACCTCACAAATTCTGAGCGTTTTCCGGTGAGCTCTTCGCCTTGCTTCGGCGTTGGAGATCTTCTCACCCGTGTATTCGGCGATCTTGTGTCGTTTTTTGAAAGGGACGGTGGCAAAGCAGCCTTTGCCGTGTATCGGCGAACGCTTGATTGCCAGTCCGTGGGCCAGCTTCATGAAGTCTGAGTAATCGGTTGATTACTTGATTTTGAACGTGCGGGCGATCAGATCGGTTTGATTGCGTATGCGACTCAGCTTGTCGCGTAAACCCGTAAAGCGCAGAGCGTAGATCGTGCGGTTATCGACTTGCAAGTAATAGGTGCGTCCGAGCATCGTCTTGCCGGTCCTGACGAATTCATAAGAGATTGTTACGCCGTTGAGCCGGCCGTTGAATGTCTCTTCCTTGCCCTGAACAAAGCCCGGCAGAAATCTGAGTTTGAGATCCTGATCGCGCCGCGCAACTTCCGAGGGGGTCGTTCCAGCCTCAACCACTTCTTTCCGAATCGTCAAGAACCCATCCAGTCGATCACCATAAACAAACTCCGGATGTTCGTGAGCGGCATCCGGCTCCAGAATCGCGCGCCAGGTCGCGGACGGAAGCTCGAAACTGTAGTCGACTTTTTCGTGTGTGTAGAGTTGCTGCGCCAACGCGACCGGGCTCATTAGTCCAATCAAAATCAAAGTAAAAGCTAAAATCCGTCGCATTGTGTGGCTTATCTCCTTCGTTCCGGGTGAAAGTACCGGATTTCTCAGATGCGCGCTTTAACGTCTCCCGTTGCCGAAATCACGTCTTTCTGAATGCAGATCAACGCTTCGATTCCACGTATGCCCAGTGACACCAGCTCATCCATTTGGGCTCGACTGAAAGGCTCGCGTTCGGCCGTCCCCTGAAGCTCGATAAACCGGCCATCACCGGTACAGACTACATTCATATCAACTTCGGCGCGCGAGTCTTCATCGTACTTCAGATCCAAAAGTGGAACGTTGTTGACGATCCCGACGCTGATCGCAGCGACCTGATTAGTCGTTAGCGGCCGCGAGATTTTACCGGACTTGAGCAACTGCTGACTGGCCAAGGCAAATGCAACATACGCGCCCGTTATAGCCGCGGTTCGTGTCCCGCCGTCAGCCTGCAAGACGTCGCAATCGATGGCCAGAGTGCGTTCAGCTAACGCTTTCATATCTGCGACGGCGCGCAGGCTTCGACCGATCAGTCTCTGAATTTCGTGTGTGCGGCCCGAAGGTCCGCCGCGGCCAATCTCTCGCGACGTCCGCGTTTGGGTTGCGCGCGGCAACATAGCGTATTCGGCGGTTAACCAACCCTGTCCCGAGTTCCTCAAGAATGGCGGGACGCGATCTTCGAGAGAAGCAGCACAGACCACGCGCGTGTTTCCCATTTCGATCAGCACCGACCCTTCGGCGTAAGGAAGAAAGCCCGGCGTGATTCGTGCCGGACGCAATTCGTCGGGAGCGCGTCCGTCAGTGCGTGCGAAGCTCATCGTGTCCCCAAACCTCTACGGCTTCAAGAATGGAAGGCGCAGATCCTAGAAATCTCTCGGCTACTTTAGCAAATCTTTCGGCAGCGTCGGTTACGTAAAAGTGGTCCAAATCATCACAGAGTTGTCGTTCTTCGTAAAGTCCTGGAGTGTCTTCGTGGGTTAAACCGGACCTTTCGAGAAGTGACTCTACGTCGCGCGCAGTCGCAGCGCCCGAGTCGATCAGTTTTACATCGCGTCCTACAGTCTCGCTGATCACGTCTCGCAAGATGGGATAGTGAGTACAACCAAGCACCAACGCGCCTAAGTTTGTTTTTGTGAACTCACTGAGATAATCGCGCGCTACCGCGCGTGCTACGTCCGAATCGGCCCACCCTTCTTCAGCCAGGGAAACAAACAACGGGCAGGCACGTTCGATTACCTGGCCTGTTGCGCCCATCGCCGACATCGCTTTTGCGTACGCGTGGCTTTGCACCGTGGCTTCCGTTGCGATGACGCCGATGTTCTTCCCCTCAGCGATTTCAACTGCGGCGCGCGAGCCGGGTTCGATCACGCCCATGACAGGAATTTTGATAGCCGCGCGGATAGCGGGAAGGGCCAGGGCTGAGGCGGTGTTGCAAGCCACGACAAGCAACTTAATGCCGTGTGCAGCGAGAAACCTTGAATTCTCGACTGCGTAGCGTTCGACTGTCGCCAGTGATTTCGTGCCGTAAGGAACGCGAGCGGTGTCGCCGAGATAAACGAAGCGTTCGTTGGGCAGGCGTTCGTGCAGTGCTCGATAGACTGTTAGTCCGCCAACGCCGCTGTCGAAGATACCGATGGGAAGGTTGCGGTCCAAGTGAGTGTTGGCCTAAGCGAAGATCTCTGAAACTGCGATGCGGAAGCCTGGAACAGTGTCGTCAACGAGTTCATCGGTCTCGTGAAAAAGCTTCCTCTCACCGTCCGCCCGAAACACTTCGACCGTTCGCTTTCGAGGGTTTACGACCCAAACAGACCTGGCACCCAGTTCGACCCAAAGTTCAGCTTTGCGTGTCACTTTCGGTTTGGAGTCCCATTGGGACATCACTTCTACCACGAGATCCGGTGCTCCCCAGCGATAACCCAATACTCTTGGTCCTACTCGATCGCGCGCAATGAAGGCTATGTCAGGAGCGAGTACGGTATCGGGATTATTTTCGAGTTTGAAACCTGTTTCGGCAGCGCGGAGAACCCCGAGGTTGTTTTCCTTGACGTAGACGCCAAGAGGTATTGTGAGGTTCATGATCACGGCGCCATGTTCGTCGCCTGGTGGAGACATTGTGAGGAGTTCTCCTTTTATGAGTTCGTAATGATTTCCGTTGTCCGGCAGCTTCATCAATTCTTCCGCCGTCATTAAGTGAGTTTGAGTTGTAGTACTCATAACGTATCTCTGGGTCTTTCGAACGGGAGTGAGGACTCCCACATTCTAAATTTGGTGGAGGCGCCGAGAATTGAACTCGGATCCAAAAACCAACGCCGAAGGACTCTACATGCTTAGTCGCTTCTCTTTCTTGTCAGGCGAACCTGACAAAAATTCGCTCGATGCCGAGTCAGTGAAGCGACAAGACCTCGACACGAGCTAGCCCGACTTTGTCTCGCCCACTGCCACGGACCGAAGCAGCGGGCCAGCTCATCTAAGTGACATCTCGATCCGCGCGCATGAGCAACTTGCGGCGAGACGCTCGATGCTTAATTAGGCAGCGAGAGCCAATTCATTGTTATTGGCAATTGTTTTTTCCCTACGCTTTTTAACGAGCTGCATAAGGTAGCCCGGCATGCATCGCGACGATCGTTCAGGTTCCTGTCGAAGCCTGTCGCCCCCATTTGCGAGCAAAGTCATTATAACCGCCCTATAAAGAACCACAAAAAGCATAACCGCCATCTGTGCCTTTTATGCTTCTTTGCAGCTATAATTTCACGTCTGTGGGTACCCACGTTGTCCCCCCGCAGCGAATCAGGGCAAGTTGTTTAGGGAGAAAAGTGAATCATGGCTTTTAATCATTCGAAATATTCGCCAAGGGCAATTATTAATACACCTCCTGAACAACGTAGACACCTGCTGGCACGGCTTTGGTTACCAACCGTGTTGCTTTTGGCACTAGCCGCGGGCGGCCTGACCGGCATCATCGCCGCTTACCAATTGAACTACTCGCGCGCCGCCACTGAAGTCGCCGCTCTGGCAACCTATCGTCCCAGCGTTGTGACCAGGGTTTATGCTGATGACGGTGAAACCGTTATCGGTGAGTTTGCTCTCGAAAAAAGAATCCCACTCAAATACGAAGAAATTCCTCCTGTCCTGAAGAATGCGATTTTGGCAGTTGAGGACGTTCGGTTTTACGATCACATCGGTATCGATCCGATTCGTATCATGGGCGCGGCCTGGAAAAACCTCACCACCGACAAGCTCGAAGGCGGCTCGACTTTAACGCAACAACTTACCAAGAACCTTTTTCTTTCGCGCGAACAAACGTACACGCGCAAGGTAAACGAGTGGATCCTCGCGCTCCAGATCGAACGCTACTACACCAAGAACCAGATCATGGAGTTGTACACCAACCACATGTTTCTGGGTGCGAATGCGTACGGCATGGAAGCTGGAGCGGAAACCTACTTCGGGAAACAGGCAAAAGATCTGACACTTGGCGAAGCAGCATTGCTCGCCGGAGTTCCGAAAGCACCGAGCGATTATTCGCCGACGTCAAATCCGGCCAAGGCTAAAGAGCGTCGTGATCTCGTGCTGGATCTGATGGCCAAAAACGGTTTCGTCAGTCAGGCTGAAGCTGATGCCGCAAAAGCCAAGCCCATTCAACTTGCCGATACCGCGTATTACCAGTCTCAACGCAAGTCGTCGCCGTTTGATTACCCGGTTGAGTACATTCGCCAGGAGCTCGAAGATAAATACACGACGCGCGTGGCCCAGGGTGGTCTCTCCGTTTACACCACAATCAACGTCGAAGCGCAGAAGAAAGCCGTTGAAGTCGTGCGCGCTGGTTTAAGGCAATACGATCGCACGCACAGCGGATGGCGTTCGAGCTACACGATGATTCCGACAACTACGAACAACGGCGAAGGACCAGCCACACCGCAGGAACTCAGCAACTACAAGCACCCCGATTGGTACGGCAACGAGTATGAACCAGGCCGTCACTTGATAGGGTTGATCATGAAAGCGGACCGGACGCGCAATGAAGCACAGGCGCGCTTCGGCAACTTCACGGCGACCGTAACCGCCGCTGAAATGGGTTGGGGCAAGCGACAACCGAAAGATGAATTCAAGAATGGTCATCTCGCTGAGTTTGAGATCAAAGAAGTAGACGAAAAGAACCGGCGTTTAAAAGTTGAACTATCTCAAGTTCCGGCTGTGCAGGGCGCGATGATGACGCTCAATGCAAAGACCGGTGAAATCGTCACGATGGTTGGGGGCTACGATTTCTACACCAACAAATTCAACAATGCGACGCAGGCGTATCGCCAAACCGGATCCGCCTTCAAGCCTTTCATCTACACAGCAGCGGTCGAATGGGGCATGACTCCCGAAACACCGGTTAGCGGAGCACCGATCAAAATCGGTGATTGGCAGCCGCACAACTACGATGGTTCGCTTGGTACCGGCGATATGCCGATGAAGACCGCGCTCGCGAAGTCGATGAACATTCCGGCGGTGCACCTGCTGCAAACTGTCGGTATTCAAACAGGTGCTCAGATGGTCCGGCGCTTTGGTATTAAAGTCCCGATGTCTCCATACCTGCCCTCAGCGTTGGGTGCGACCGAAGTCCCACTCGATCAAATGGTGTCTGCCTATTCCGCGTTTCCCAACAAAGGGATTCGTGTCGAGCCGCACCTGATTCGCAGAGTTCTCGATCGCGACGGCGCAACCCTCGAGGAGTGGGAGAGGACTACTTACAAAGTGATGGATCCGTATGTCGCGTTGACGATGGTTTCGATGATGCGTGGTGTAGTAACTGGTGGAACAGCGACCGCAGCGAGCACACTCCCACATCCGGTGGCAGGAAAAACCGGCACGGTCAACGACCACACCGATGTTTGGTTCATTGGTTACACGCCGACTTACGTCACCGGCGTGTGGATGGGCTATCCCGGAAAGAAGAAGCCGCTGGGCAACGACATGACGGGGGGCAAAGGCGCGCTGCCGATGTTCGTTGAGTTTATGAAGACGTATCTCAAAGACAAGGAGAAGGAAGAGTTTCCCAAAGCTCCTGAGATGCCGGAAGACATGCGCGAGCTTTACCGGCAACGCCAACGTGAACTGGCGGCTGAACGTGCCGAGATGTCCGCCGCGGCCGAGGATCTCGAAGACGAGGATACCTTGCCGGCAGACACGACCGCCGCACCAAAACTGGAGCAAGTAACTTTGCCTCCACCGCCAAAGACAGACGACGCACCGGCAAATCCACAACCGAAGTCCGAGACCGCGACACCCAAGGTCGATACTCCGCCACCACCTGCAACACGGCCACGCGAAGCTGAACCCGCTAAGAAGAAAGGCAAGAAAGGCGACGGCGAAGGGTAGAGCATTCAAGGTGAGGAAAGGTTATTAGAAGTGTTTAGGTGTGCACCGATTAGACGAGCTTGTCGTAATCCGCGTGTGAGCCAATCCAAAACCAGACAATTGCTTCGGAGCTGTCTAGCCCAAGCGCACGATAATGGGCTCCCACACGCACCGACCAGAGCCGATCGACCTTTTTAAGATGTAGTGACGGGTGATGAGGGTCAGCCTTGAGCAACTGAAAATTTTTATCCGCGAGCTTGCGTACAGTCTCAGGTAGATTGCGGTAATGCCGCCAAAAACGCGGCGAGGCCAGATGCTTCACAACGACCCACAAAGACCGGAGTCGAGATCTTTGTCAGCTTCCTCCAGCAAAGAATCTAAGCGGCCTGCCTTTAAATCGAGCTCAATCTGAGTGTCCCAAAGCTGTGCGTGAAATTCTTCAAACCATTCAGCTAACTCGGCTACTTTCGCCGGCGGCAATTGCGCGATGGCGGTCTCGATTTCTTTGACATCCATAACCGCAGTCTAGCGCACCCTACTGAACCTCATCAACCCCTAACCTGGACACTCAAGCCTGGTTCTACGCAGCATCATCATCCTGCGGGCGGGGGCGATTGACCTGAACATGTGTCTCATAACTCACTGCCTCCCTTTTAGATCACCCCGAGGTTTTATTGCGGCGAGAATCACCGGATTATCAACCAAAGTGAAGCTTCACACAACTAAAGCGCGCACCGCCAAGCGAAATGAAATACAGGTCTGGACCTCACTCTTGATACACTTCGCACATGCCTCGGATCGTTTCGTTTCTTCCTTCAGCAACAGAAATGGCTTGCGCGCTCGGACTTGCCGACTCAATAGTCGGCATCACGCATGAGTGTGACTATCCACCTGAGATAAAGAACAAGCCGGTCGTCGTGCGCAACGTGTTGCCGCTTGAAACGATGAGCCAGAGTGAGATCGATCAAGCGGTGTCGGAGCGAATACGCGACGGACAGAGTCTCTACGCGATCGATGAACAACTGTTGCGCGAACTCGCGCCGGATCTGATTTTGACGCAGAACCTGTGTCAGGTTTGCGCGCCGTCCGGAAATGAAGTCTCACAAGTTATCAAAGCGCTGCCAAAGGCGCCTCAGATTCTCTGGCTTACACCACAATCACTCAGCGAGATCTTTAATAACGTGCGCGAACTTGGCACTGCAACAGGTCGAACCGCCGAAGCTGAAGCACTGATAAACGACTGTCACGCCCGGCTTGAAAGTCTATCTGATCGGACGAAGCCTATCTCTCACAAGCCACGCGTCTTCTGTATGGAGTGGCTCGATCCAATTTACGCCAGCGGACATTGGGTGCCGGAGTTAGTGAAGATCGCCGGCGGTATCGACGACTTGGGACGCGAACGCGGTGAGTCGGTGCGAATTTCATGGGACGAGATCACGGCTTGGGCGCCGGAAGTCCTGGTGATCATGCCGTGCGGGTTCAACCTGCAACAGACGATGAAGCAAGTCTGGAGTGTCTTCGGCTATCGCAGTTCACCATTCTTTGATCTGCCCGCGGTGCGAAACGGGCGCGTGTACGCAGTTGACGCCAATTCATATTTCGCGCGACCCGGCCCGCGCGTGGTGGAAGGCGCGGAGCTGTTGGCGCAACTAATTCATCCCGAATTATTCGACCTCGCAGATTCAAACGCCTTTCAGCCCGTCGAAATTGGCTTACTCAAAGGGTCACTCACCGAAGGAAAAGATTACTACAACCAGGACGGCGCGATGGTCTTCACCGCCGGCTACCTGAAACGCCGCGGTTACTGCTGCGGCAGCGGCTGCCGCCATTGCCCTTACTAGCCACAAAGAAGCACTGGCGTTGTGCCTTTTGTGCCCCTTTCTGGCTATACTGTTACCTCTGCGTCACTCTTTAATTTAGACAGATTGGAAACACCAGACTATGCGCGCTTTGATTATTCGCAGTCTTGTGCTGCTCGTTGCCACCACGATGATTGCTACTAATATCACCAACAATTCCAACGCGATGAACGAGAATCCCTTGCTCGCGAAGTGGGAAGGTCCGTACGGCGGTGTCCCGCCGTTTGATCGCGTGCTGATACCGCTGTTCAAACCGGCGCTCGAAGCTGCCATGACGGAACAACTCACGGAGGTCCAGCGCATCGCCGCCGATCCGGCCCCACCCGACTTCGAAAACACGATCATCGCCCTCGAGCGCAGCGGCCGCACGCTTTCACGCGTAGGGATTTTGTATGGAGTTTGGGGGGCGACGATGAGCAGCCCTGAGTACCAGACAGTCCAACGAGAGATGGCGCCGAGGCTCGCCGCCTTCAACGATCAGATCACGCAGAACGAAGCGCTCTTCAAACGTATCGAGGCCGTCTACAACTCTCCGGCAAAAGCGAAATTGACGCCAGAACAACAACGTGTGACCTGGCTCTACTACACAAACTTTGTTCGTGCCGGCGCGCGCTTGAACGCCGACGCAAAGAAGCGTCTGTCGCAGATCAACCAGCAACTCGCCGGCCTGTACACGAAGTTCAGTCAAAACGTACTCGCCGAAGAGACGGATCAATTCATCGTTCTCAAGAGTGAAGATGAACTTGCGGGCCTGCCGCAATCGTTGCGCGATGCCGCCGCGGCAGCCGCCGAAACGAAGAAACAACCGGGCACATGGGTGCTCATGAACACGCGTTCATCAATCGATCCATTCTTAACTTACTCCGATCGTCGTGACTTGCGCGAAAAGGCCTGGCGGATGTTTGTCAATCGCGGCGATAACGGAGGCGAGCACGATAACAACGCCATCATCACCGAGATCCTGCAACTACGGGCCGAGCGCGCGAAACTTCTCGGCTATCCCACACATGCGCACTGGCGCCTTGAAAATTCGATGGCGAAGACACCAGAGCGCGCCATGGAATTGATGGAAGCAGTCTGGAAACCGGCTGTCGCGCGCGTGCATGAAGAAGTTGCCGACATGCAGGCGCTCGCAGATAAAGAGGGCGCGAAGATCAAGATCGAGCCGTGGGACTATCGTTATTACATGGAGAAAGTTCGCAAGGCCAAATACGATCTCGATCAAAACGAAGTGAAGCCGTATCTGCAACTCGAAAAGTTGCGCGAAGGAATCTTCTGGGTCGCAGGCGAGCTCTTTAACTTCAACTTCACGCCTGTTACAAACGTCCCGGTGGCCCATCCGGACATTCGCGTCTGGGAAGTGACCGACAAGACTTCAAAGAAACACATCGGTCTCTGGTATTTCGATCCGTACGCTCGCGCCGGCAAACGATCAGGCGCGTGGATGAATGCCTACCGCACTCAGGAACGAGTCAACGGCGAGATCACAACAATCGTTTCGAACAATTCGAATTTTGTGAAAGGCAAGCCCGGCGAGCCAGTCCTGATCTCGTGGGACGATGCCACAACGATGTTCCATGAGTTTGGACATGCGTTGCACGGCTTGAGCTCGAGCGTCACTTATCCTTCAGTGGCGGGAACGGCTGTCGCACGCGACTACGTCGAGTTTCCCTCACAACTTCTGGAACACTGGCTCTCGACGCCAGAAGTGCTCCAGCGCTTCGCGCTTCACTACCAGACAGGCAAACCGATTCCGCAACCTCTGGTTGACAAGATCACTCGCTCCGCGACGTTCAACCAGGGATTCGCGACCGTGGAATACTTGTCAGCGGCATTGGTCGATATGAAGCTGCACCTTGCGGGCGATCGCAAAATCGATGCTGACGCGTTTGAGAAGGAAACTCTGGCGCAGCTCGGCATGCCAAAAGAGATCGTTATGCGGCATCGCACGCCACACTTCCTGCACATCTTTTCGAGTGATTCGTATTCGGCCGGTTACTACAGCTATCTCTGGTCGGACGTGCTCACCGCGGATGCGTTTGGAGCATTTGTGGAAGGCAAAGGTCCGTACGATCGCGCGGTGGCGGAGCGGCTGCGGAAGCACGTGTTCTCAGTGGGCAACACGATCGATCCGGCCGAAGCATATCGCGCGTTCCGCGGACGCGATCCGAAGATCGATGCCTTAATGAAAAAGCGCGGTTTCGCCACGAAGAGCTAAGCCACAGATTTACGCGGATCTACGCAGAAAAAGTATCTGCGTAGATCCGCGGTAATTCCCTTTTGTGTGCTCTTTGTGTTTTTTGTGGCCGTACTTAGTCTCTGCGGCCACCCATGAAGCGCAACAGGAAGAAGAAAAGGTTGATGAAGTCGAGGTAGAGAGACAACGCACCCACGACCGCAAAGGCTCCCACGCGACCATCCGGCAATGCCACCGCCATCTGTTTCAGACGCTGTGCGTCCCACGCCGTCAGGCCGGTAAACACCAGCACACCCACGACCGAGATCACAAACTGAAGTACATCGTTCTGCCAGAACAGACCCACGATCGAGGCGATGATCAGACCGATCAGACCCATGAACATGAACTGCCCTACGCCTGCGAGACTCCTCTTAGTCACAGTCCCGAAAACAGCCATCGCGCCGAACATTCCCGCAGTGATAACGAAAGTTGAGACAATGGAGGCGCCCGTGTACATCAGCAGGATCACTGATGAGGTGACGCCCACCAGTGCCGAGTAAAGTATGAACAGCCCGGCGGCAGTTCCCGGCGCCATCTTCTCCACGCGCGCAGCGAGATAGAACACGACTCCGAGCTGCGCTAACACTAGAATCCAAAACAAAATTCGGTTCAGTACCAGGGTTTTAATTAGCTGTGGCGAAGAAGCGACAACTACCGCGGTTCCCGAGGTAATAAGCAGGCCAAGAAACATCCAGCCATAGACTTTGCTCAAAAACGCGGTTACCCGAACGTCGCGAACATCCGCCGAAACATACGAAGATTCATTCCAACTCATCTGTTAACTCCTTGTTGGGCTCTCCCAACTATTTAATCGCTGCTCATTATATCCGATTATCATTGACACAACACTCGACATGAAGGAATCATCAGTTCGCGGCCCCACGGAGAGAATGAAACCATAGGAGGATCTATGATTATCAGGAGTCTTTTGGTTGTAGCGGCAGTTCTACTAGTGGCCAGTCCAACTTTCAGTCAATTTGGTCGGTCGAACAGAGTAAGTGACCTCGCGTCGCAGTTGTCGCGTGAGGCTGGCGAGTTTGCAGACCAGAATTACAACAGTTACGCAAACTCGACCCGCAATACCCGGAACGATATCGAGGCCTTGATGCTCTCGCAGCAGTTTGCAGCGGCAGCACGGATTTTTGAACGAATGGTGGTTAACCGGCGTCGCAATCCGGAACTCCGCGACGCATTCGACTTGCTCTCAAATCTTGCGCGTTCAGTGGAACGAAACAACTTCCAGCGAAACACCTGGAACAACATTCAACGCGCGATGTCAGATCTTGCGCGCGAACTCAATGCCGACACGTCCAGTGGCGGTCAGTTTCCGGATTCGGGAGGGCGCGGCGGGCGCATGACGTGGAGAGGCCGTGTTGACGACGACGTGCGAATTCGGATTCGCGGCGGCACTGCTGAGATCGAAACGATCGGAGGCACGGAGTACCACGATGCGCAACCGAGTTTCACTAATTCACTGCCCAATCGACGAGTGACGGTCAGGTTAACTGCCCAGCGAGGACGCGGCGAGATTTTCATCGAGCAGCAACCTTCGCGCGAAAATGATTTCACCGCAATCGTGCGCATCAGAGATCCGAGAGGCGGCGCTTCGGAGTATGCATTTGAGTTGCAGTGGTAAGCAGGGAGTATAGGTCCTATAGACATATAGGACCTGTACTATTTTTCGATCAGAATCTCGTCAACGAAGATCCATGCATCTCCGCCGCTGCCGGGATGCCAGAAGGGGATCTTTCCAAGGTTCACCGCGCGAATGCGCAGGTAGCGTGCATTCTGAGGTGAGACTGTTGCACGAAACTCCCTGATCACAACACCGTCTTCGCGATCAGGAACTTCATTGCTAATCGATGCGGCAGGAATAAAAGTCTTGCCGTCAATCGATAGCTCAACTTCAACACGCCTCGGCATCCAGATCCACGAGCCCGCGTCCTGCAAGAACCCTGCGCCCACGGTGGAAACTGTTTGCACACTGCCCAGATCAACTAGCGCAACGAAGTCTTTGCCTTGATATCCCTGCCAACCGCCACCGCTCCAGTTTATCGTGCCTCGAAGACCGTCAATCAACGCGAAATCTCCGCCGCCTGTGTATTGCGAGCTGTAGCTTGAATGCAAAGTGATCGTCCAGTCGTGCGGAATGCGGCGATACTTCGCGGTTGCGACGAGACTGCGCCTCCCGTCAGCAGCAATCGCCAACGCTTTCACAGTCGTATCGGCTTCGATCACAAACGGTTTTGTAAACCGGTGAGAATTTGGATTCGGTTCTGAACCATCGGTGGTGTAATAGAGACTGGCCGAACTTGCGCCCGTCGGAACCAAACTGATTTCGAGCCGGTTTCTGAATGTCTGCCCCGCGGCTTTGATCACCGGCACCGGAACAATCTCAGGACCAGTAATTCGCGATACTGGTTCATTCCCCGCTCCAGTTCCCCACCTGAGATTCGGTCGCGGCCCCATTTGAAACACGAGCTCACCTCCGGCCATCAGATCGTCGTGTAGGAGGAAAGACTTTTTGTAGTTCCGCCCATTCAACGTCGCAGATTGAATGTAGACATTGCGCTCCGAAACATCCATTGCGCGGATCAGAAACGACTTGCCGTTCTCCAGATTGAAATGAACCTCGGGAAACAGCGGCGAGCCAATCGCATAAACCCTGGAACCCGGAGTCACTGGATAAAATCCGGCAGCACTCAACACGTACCACGCCGACATCTGTCCACAGTCTTCGTTACCAATCAACCCATCAGGTTCGGGTTTGTAGAACTGGCTCATGATCTGGCGAACACGAGACTGCGTCTTCCACGGCTGGCCCGCATAGTTGTACAGATATGCCATGTGATGACTCGGCTCGTTACCGTGCGCGTACTGCCCAATCAAACCGGTGATGTCTGCCTGTTCGCGGCCAGTCGTGCGGCTGTTCGCGGCAAACAACTGATCCAGCTTCTCGGCAAACTTTTCTCGCCCGCCCATCAACTCGATAAGACCGCTGATGTCTTGCGGCGCGAAGAAAGTGTATTGCCACGAGTTCGCTTCAGTGAACCCAAACGTAACCTCGCGCGGATCGAAAGGCTCGACCCAGTTGCCGTTACTGCGCGGCCGCATGAAGCCTGAAGCCACATCGAAGACGTTCTTGTACGACTGTGCACGCGCGCTGTAGCGCTGGTAGTCAGCCGTCTTGTCAAGCATCCGAGCTACTTCCGCGATGCACCAATCGTCGTAGGCATACTCGAGCACTTTGGAAACTGATTCTCTTTCTTCCTCCATCGCAATGAAACCCTTGTCGATGTATGCGTCAAGCCCGCGATGCTGGCGCAACTCAGCACTATGCTTCATCGCATCGAACGCTCTTTGCAGATCGAAACCATCGATACCCTTCACAGCCGCGTCGGCGATGACGGAAACAGCGTGGTAACCGATCATCGTGTCAGTTTCGTTGGCTGCGAGTTCCCAAACAGGCAGACGGCCGCCCTGCTCGTATTGGACCAGGAAAGTCTTGATGAAATCGCGCGTGCGTTTTTGATCGATGATGGCGTAGAGCGGGTGCGCCGCACGAAACGTGTCCCAAAGAGAGAAGACCGTGTAGTTAGTGAAGTCGTTTGCCTTGTGAGTTTTGAAATCACGCCCGCGATAACGTCCATCGACGTCCATGAAGAGATTGGGTGCGGTCATCACGTGATAAACACCGGTGTAGAAGTTGGTTAACTGCGATTCGGTCCCGCCAGTGACGACTATCTTGTTGAGCTCGGTGTTCCACGCGGCTGTCGCATCGGATGTCACCTTGTCGAAATTCCAATGGTTCAACTCTGCGTGGAGATTCTTCAAGGCTCCATCGATATCGACCGAAGAGATCCCGACCTTCACGAGAATTGGCGCACCAGTTCGCGTATCGAAGCGGAAGTATGTCTTCAGATTTCCGTCCGCGGAGCGATTTGACGTAAACGGTTGTGAAAATTCCAGCGCGAAGTAGACGATCTGATCTTTGGCCCAAGCTTGCGAGCGTCGCCAACCAACCACTGTTGTGCCGCCCGTGATGCGAAGACCGGAGTCAATCACCTTGTCGCGGTGTGCGAGGTCGATGATGATGTTTGCTTGTTCCGTGCGAGGGAAAGTGTAGCGATGCATTCCGACGCGTGCGGTGGTCGTGAGTTCGACGAGAATGTTGTCGTCGTCGAGTTTGACTGAGTAATAACCGGGACTCGCTGTTTCGTTACGATGTTGGAAGCGAGAGGTATGACGTTTGTCACCGACAGTAGGCATTAAAAGGATGTCTCCATAATCGGAGATGCCAGTGCCACTGAGATGTGTGTGGCTGAATCCGTAGATTACGGAATCCGAATAGTGATAGCCCGAGCAGCCGTCCCAGCCGGTGAGTCTTGTATCCGGGCTGAGTTGGACCATGCCAAAGGGCACGATCGCGCCCGGAAACGTGTGGCCGTGTCCAGCCGTGCCAATAAACGGATTGACGTAACGTGTGAGATCTCGCTGAGCGGACGTGGAGAAAGAGAGGAATAGTAGTAAGCAAAGGATGCGCAGAGTTTTCATGGCAACCTGCGAAGCAGGTATCAGCATAAAGCCTGGGGCGCCAGCCCCAGGTATTGATTAACAAAGGGCAATGAGCCCGCTTGAGCGGGCGGCAGCGCTATCGCCCACTTCGCGGGCTCCTACGCTTATTTTTTACATTGTCCTGGGGCTCACGCCCCAGGCTATATGCTTATGCCCGCATTCGCGGGCTCAAGAGTCATGGCGCAATAGCGATTGCATAGACGAGTCGTTCCAGCGCCTGAAGGTCTCTCAAGTCGAGCACTTCAACCGGCGAGTGGCTGTAGCGCCCGGGCCACGACAAACCGGCATGCAACACACCGTAACGAACAAAATCCGAACCATCAGTGCCGCCGTTTGTCGCTCCCACCTGCAGCGGAATATTCTGCGTTCGTGCAATGTTCAGAATTCGATCCAGTTCGGCAAGCGGAGCTATGGACGCGTTGTCGAGCCCACGAATGACTGCGCCGTGACCGAGCGGCGCGTACGCAAATCGTGTCGTTTCAACGGGCGAGTCAGACGAGACAAATGTATCAACGCTGTAGACTCTTTTTACCGATGATCCATAGTGCCTCGCGAGAGCCATCGCTCCTTCCAGGCCCGTCTCCTCGCGAACCGACCACGCGAAGATAACTTTACGTTTTAGAGTCGAGGGTTGAATTCTTCTGGTCGCAAGAATGAGAGCCGTCGAGCCAGTGCGATCGTCCAGCCCGCGCGCCGTGAACCGAGTTGCACCCAAACGAGTCGCACGCTTGTAAGCTGTTACAGACAAACCATTGGTGACGTCGCTTTGCTTTAGTTCAGGGTTGTTGTAACCAAACCATGCGGTTAACGCTTCCGGTTGTTTAGTTGTGGCCGATTCTCTCGGAAGGAAAATACCACGGAGCGGAGGCTTGTCCGTGTCGAAGTGAAGAAGCGCGGGTTGTCCTTCCCAGAGCGATGGATAGAGCCCGCCTCGCGTGCGGAGCGAAACCGTTCCATCAAAAGCGAGGTTTGTGACTTCAAAACCGACTTCGTCCTGGTGCGCGATGAACATTACCGGATCACTATCCGGACCAAGTTCGAGAATGAGATTTCCTTCATTATCGGTGCGTGCGAGCGTTTGAGCCCAGCCAGGCAGTGCGCTCTTGATCGCTTCCCGAACGCGGCGCTCGTGTCCGGAGACTCCCGGCACGTCAGCCAACGTTTTAAGCAAGTCTGCGACATCGTTTGCAGGAGCGACAGTCTGTGGTCGCTGCTCCTTTTGCGGCACAGCGATCCACGTTGAGTTCTTCACACGAGCCGCATCTTCGACTGCGGCAAGTAATTTATTCGCGTCGGAAAGGTGAACACTCTCCACGAGTGATCCGGGAAAGCGCACACGCGGTGCTATAACGGTCATCACAGTTAGACCAGTTGACTGCGGAAGGTACGGCGTCTTCTCCAGTTTTCGATAGACCACTGCATCCGAATTACCCGGCGGCGCCTCGACTTGATCCACGAGGATTACGTCATCAACTCGACCCAACGTTCGCAGCGCAGCCTCGAGGCCGTCGTGCCCGAAGCTTCGTAGCGTTGTTAATAAAAATATCGTTTCCCCTTGAGTCACTTGCCCTGTCGCCGCGGCTGCCACAGCGGCGCAACCAACACGCACTCCTGCAAGCGGCCCACTGATAAAATCGCCGTAAGGCCATGCGTTTAAATCGCGCACGACCGGATCCAACATCTCGACTCCGAGACGCTGCACATCGGCTCTTGAAGTAGCTCCGACATCCACCCACAAATCGTCGAGCGTCGTCACCGGCGCATTCGCCACGCGACCACGTTGCAGATGAGTGCTCTTGACAATAACTACACCGGGAACAACACCAGTGCGTGTTAAGACATCAATCCGCTGCCCTTCATGAAACTGAATCCAGAGCGGATGCTGGCGGCCGGCGCCGATCTCACGCAGCCGCAGATATCCGTCGTCTGTAATTTCAGTGACAGCAAACGCAGAACGATCGAGTCCACAGGCAACCACACGTCGTGGGCTGCCGCTGCCTTTGCGGAGCATGAGATTGCCCAGTGCATCGCGTTTCCAACCGGGCATTGCCTGAAGAATTTTGTCTGTCGCGAGGTGCTCGCGACCGGGAGGTGCGTCAAGTGCGACCCAACTTGTGAGGGCTACCGAAACATCACCAGGTCCGCCATCTTGAGCATGCCCAACCACAAAAAGGCACAAAAAGCACAAAATAGCGTTCGCTGATTTTTGTGCCTTTTGTGCCTTTTTGTGGCTGGATGACTTTCGAGACAATCCTGCGCTACTCAGACGGCGGTAACGAGTGAATCAAACGACGAATGCGATCGGCAAACAGCACGTCGATCTTGCACGGCTCGATTACCTTTGTGACTTCTCCCAAACCAAATGTCGGGTGCATCATCGCTTGCCCGGTGCGATAGGTGCGTGTGCGGTCGTACGGCGCGCCGGCCTTGGCTGCCGAACGCTTCGCATTCTCGTCGGCGGGGGCGCCGCTTTTGAATGCACTACGCTCGCCACACTTCGGACAGCTTACCCGTGAGACTTGTCCACGCTTGGTGACGGAGACTACGACGTGGCCGCGCACCTCATTGCAGACAATACAAAGCTTCTCGACACGCTCGCCTACTGTAAAAACGGGCTTATTCATCGCTCCTCCTAAAGCTGAAGGGTTTATAGGTCCTATGTGTCCTACAGCGACCGATAGGACCTATTTCAAATGATTCTTACCAGCGCGGTTCGCGATTGCCGCCACCGCCGCCACCGCCGTAACCACCACGACCGCCGCCGCCACCGCCGCCGTAGCCGCCGCGATTGCCACCACGTCCACCGCCGCCACCAAAACCGCCACGTCCTCCACCGCCGCCACCACCGCGGTTGCCGCGGTCCTCGCGGGGACGAGCTTCATTGACGGTCAGATTGCGACCATTGAATTCCTTCCCGTTAAATTGCGAAATAGCAGCTTCGCCTTCCTCCTTCGAGGCCATTTCGACAAAGCCGAACCCGCGTGAACGTCCGGTATCACGATCTTCAATAACGGAGGCCGACTCGACAGTACCTGCCTGGCCGAACAGTTGCTGTAAATCGTTGCTTGAGGTTTGGAAAGCGAGGTTCCCTACGTAAAGTTTCATAGACATGTAAATGCTCCTCTCCCGCTTCTCAGGAGTGTCAAATAGAAGCTTTGAATCGAAGTGGGCTCCGTTGTAACGGTAGCAGCGAAAGCTCTAGTTCGGATGCTCAAGATGAGCGGCTTCTGTAGTTTGGGTCAGGCCTGCTCTCGAATCATCCAAAACGCCGCCGCCGACTCACCGAGGTACGGGGCGCATCACCGTTGATGCGCGAGAGAAGGGATTAACGCCGTGTATGATGCACTACGAAGGGCCATCCTTGCAAATCCCCGCTTGCGCTCCGGAAAATTGGTGCTATACTGCGCCCCTCCGTCCAGACACTCGTCCCAAGTTAGATCGTAAATCTCATTACGTTCTGGTATGCGATCCGGTATCGCCCGGACGCCATTCGCATCTCCAGCTCACGCAGTTCACCTCCCGCTTGTTGTGTATCTCTTTATGTTTCGAGCCATTCGAATTCATGAGATCCGTCAACGTTGTCTTCCCGCTCGATTTCTCGCCGTTGCGGGCGGCATTACCCCCACCAACCTACCTACAATCTGGAGGAGAAAAGTATGAAGAAACTTTGCGCGTTATTTCTTTTTGCGGGCCTATGCGTTTCTGTTTTCGTTTCCCCGTCTGTCAGCAGCCAGGGCAAGAAGGGAATCGGCACAGAGATGTCCAAGTTTCGCCGGACCGCTAATAAGATTGAAAACAATTATATCGTTGTCCTTGATGAGGCGGTGGTGGGCGAGAGAGGTCGCTTCTCGATCGCGCCGCACATCGCTTCCGAATTGGCTACAACGCACCGGGGCAATCTCAGACACGTTTACCAGCACGCGCTTAATGGCTTTGCCGTTGAGATGACACCAGAACAAGCCGAAGCTTTGAGCCAGGACTTTAGGGTTAAGTATGTTGAAGAGGATGGTGTAGTCACCACTGATGCGACGCAAAGCAATCCACCGTGGGGTCTCGATCGCATTGACCAGCGTGCTCGCCCTTTGAACGCCAGCTACACGTTTAATTGGACTGGTTCCGGCGTCCGTGCGTACGTGATCGACACCGGTATTCTCGCCAGTCACTCGCAGTTTGGCGGACGCGCTTCAAACGTTTTCGACGCTTTTGGCGGTAACGGCTCAGATTGCAATGGCCACGGTACGCACGTCGCCGGCACCGTCGGTGGTTCGACCTTTGGCGTGGCGAAGAGTGCGTTATTGCGCGGAGTGCGAGTGCTCAACTGCTCAGGTTCCGGCTCGAACTCAGGCGTGATTGCAGGTGTGGATTGGGTTAGAAATAATCACATCGCTCCGGCAGTCGCTAACATGAGTCTCGGCGGAGGTGCTTCGAGTGCTCTCGACACGGCGGTTAACAATCTCTCGAATGCTGGGGTCACGATTGCCGTTGCCGCCGGCAACAGCAATGCGAACGCCTGCAACTCGTCGCCGGCTCGCGCAGCCAACGCGATCACGGTTGGCTCGACTACTACGACTGATGCGCGCTCTTCGTTCTCCAACTTCGGCTCGTGTCTGGATATCTTCGCGCCAGGTTCGGGAATCTTGTCCGCTTACTGGACTTCAAACACCGCTACTGCGACGCTGAGTGGAACTTCAATGGCTTCACCGCACGTCGCCGGCGCGGCAGCTCTTTACAAACAAGCGAACCCGGGTGCTTCAGCAGCAACCATTCGCAACGCTCTGGTCAACAACGCGACGACCAACGTTATAAGTAATGCCGGTACGGGCTCGCCCAACCGGCTGTTGTATACACTCTTCTTCTGAAGTCTGTAGTATTCGCGGGAAAGACACAGAGGGCACAATCCATAACCGTCATGGTTATTGTTTGTGCCTTTTTGTGTTATTTTGTCGCCCACTCTTCGGATCCGCAATCTGACAATTAGAGAGGTGATTCTTATGAAGCGCCCAATCCTGCTCCAGCGAAGTGCTGCGTTGCTCTGTACGTTTGCCTTATTGGCCACGATGGTCAGTGCGCAACAGGCAGCGCCCGCTAAACGTCCACTCACACATCAGGATTACGATTCCTGGCGATCGATCCTCGCACAGCAAGTTTCTCGCGACGGTAAGTTCGTGGCTTACGCGTACGTGCCGCAGGACGGCGATGGCGAGATAGTCGTACGCAACATTGCGACGGGCGTCGAATGGAAGGCGCCGCGAGGTTATCGTCCGCCTGTGCCGCCTCCGGACGATCCGGGCGCGAACCTCGCCGAGTTTCAAGCCGAGCAGGCGCGTTTGATGCGCCCAGTCTTCACTGCCGACAGCCGTTTCCTGGTGTTCGCCACAGAGCCGACCAAAGCGGAATTGACGAAGGCGAAGAAAGAGAAGAAGAAACCTGAGGATCTGCCGAAGAATGGCCTCAGCATCATGGACCTTTCTAACGGCACCGTGACACGCATTGAACGGGTGAAGACTTTCCGTGTACCCGAAGACGGTTCGGGTTTTATAGCTTACTTGCATGAACCCAAGCCGGAAGAGAAACCAAAAACAGAACCGAGCCCGGCAGAGCCAGGTCAAACCGGCGAAGCCACTCCCGCCGCGACACCAACACCAAGCCCGGCAGAGCCGGGTCAACCTGCCGAAGCAAGTCCCACCGCGACTCCAGCATCGCGGCCCTCCGGCAGGTCACCAAAGAAGAAGGAATACGGCAGCGAGCTCGTGTTACGCAATACCGCGGCAGCAGGTGAACGAAAATTCAGCGATGTGCTCGACTTCACCATCAGCAAAGACGCGAAGACGCTTGTGTTCGCAACCTCATCGCGCACGGAAGAAGCAAATGGCGTCTATGCGGTGATGACCGAAGCAGATGGCCCACCTGCTGTCCTGCTCAGTGGCAAAGGAAAGTACCAGAAACTCACCTGGGACGAAGACAACACGCAGTTGGCGTTTACCAGCGATAAGGAAGACGCCGGAGCAAAGCAGCCGAAGTTTCGTGTTTACCACTGGAACCGCAAAGATCCGCAGGCGACTGAAATCGTCTCAATCACCTCACCGGGTTTTCGCAAAGAGTTCGTCGTCAGCGAACGCGCTAATCTCAATTTCTCGCTCGATGGCAGTCGTCTATTCCTGGGAACCGCGCCTCCGCCTGAACCGGAAAAGAACGAAGAGATACCTGCCGACGAAAAGGTGCTCGTCGATCTCTGGCACTGGAAGGACGATTACGTGCAGTCGATTCAAAGGGTGCGTGCCGAGCAGGACCGCAACCGATCGTATCGCGCTGTTTACCACCTTCAGGAGAAGAAGTTTGTTCAACTCGCCGACGAGACGATGGAGAACATCTCACCCTCGAACGACGGAAGCTATGCGATCGGCTCTGATAATCGAAAGTATCGAGTCACAAATGACTACGATCCCGGCTTCGGCGACTACTACCTCGTCAACACCGCCGACGGATCGCGCAAGCCACTCTTAACAAAACTGCGCGGCAACGTCTCCTTATCGCCAAACGCAAAATACGCAATCTACTTCGACGGCAAGGACTGGAACTCTTACTCCGTTGCAGACGGGACGATGACGAACCTCACCAAAAACTTGACGGTGCGTTTCTACAACGAAGAGAACGACACGCCATCGACGCCCAACTCGTACGGTATCGCCGGTTGGACCAAAGACGACGCAGACGTTTTGATCTACGACCGTTATGACATCTGGCAAATCGCGCCGGACGGCAGCCGTGCTAAAAATCTGACCGACGGTGTGGGACGTAAAGACCTGACCACACTTCGCTACATTCGTCTCGATCCGAAAGAGCGTTGGATCGATCCTGACAAACCGATGCTGCTCTCGGCCGAAAGCCAGGAGACGCGCGATTCAGGTTTTTACCGCGAGAAAGTAAACAGCGACGCTCCGCCGCAAAAACTTCTGATGGCCGCGAAGGATTTCAACAATCCAACGAAGGCCAGGGATGCCGACGTGCTGATCATGACTGCTTCGCGATTCGATCAGTTTCCTGACGTTTGGGTAACCAACAATAGCTTTCGTGAGCTGAAGCGCGTGAGCAATGGCGATGCGCAACGTGCGCCGTACAACTGGGGCACCGCAGAGTTGGTCCGTTTCAAAAATATAGACGGCGTGCCTTTGAAAGGTTTGCTTCTCAAACCGGACAACTTCGATCCGAGGAAGAAGTACCCGATGCTCGTTTACATTTACGAACGGCTGTCGCAGGGCTTGCACAACTTCCGTAATCCGTCGCCGGGAACGTCGATCAATCCGACCTTCTACGTCAGCAACGGTTATCTCGTGTTTATGCCCGACATCGTTTACACGATCGGTTATCCGGGCAGCAGCGCGTTGAAAAGCGTGTTGCCGGCAGTTCAAGCCGTGGTCGACAAGGGCTACGTGAACGAGAACGCGATTGGCATTCAGGGACACAGTTGGGGCGGTTATCAGATCGCTTACATGGTGACGCAGACGAATCGATTCAAAGCTGCCGCGCCCGGCGCGCTAGTGGCAAACATGACGAGCGCCTACAGTGGAATTCGCTGGGGCACAGGGCTGCCGAGGCAGTTTCAATACGAACGTTCCCAGTCGCGCATCGGTGGCAGCTTGTGGGACTATCCGCTGCGCTTTCTCGACAACTCTCCAATCTTCCGCGCGGACCGGGTGGAGACGCCGCTGCTGATGCTTCACAACGATGAAGATGATGCGGTGCCGTGGTACCAGGGCATCGAGTACTTTCTCGCGCTCCGGAGACTCGGCAAAGAAGCGTACATGTTTAATTACAACGGCGAGAAGCATGGTCTACGAAAGCGAATCAATCAGAAGGACTACACGCGACGCTTGCAGGAGTTTTTCGATCACTTCCTGAAGGGTGCGCCGGCGCCGGAGTGGATGGAGAAAGGCATTCCGTATTTGCAGCGCGAGAAAGAAAAGGAGAAGTACCGCGCCTCCGAAGAGGACCAACCATAACGAAATCCATCCACAGATTACGCAGATGGATTTAATCTGTGTAATCTGTGGATTAATGCTTCGCGGCGAGAGCGGCTGAGTCGCAGTTGCCTGCCGTCTTCCAGCACGACAATGTAATCACCATTAAAGTGCGGATGCATTTCTTTGATCCGATCGAGATTTACGATGATCGAGCGGTGGATGCGAACGAATTTCGCCGGATCGAGGCGGCCTTCCAGGTCGTGCATCTTTTCGCGCAGCAAATGCGCCTTGCGACCGACATGCAATTTCGCGTAATTGCCGTCTGCTTCGATAAAATCTATTTCGTCAACCTTCAATAGCATTACCCGCCCGGAAACCTTGATCATCAGCCTCGTCAAATAACTCTTCTGCTGTATCGAGTCTTTGCGGACGCTTTCACGTTCTTCAAGCAAGGCAAGCAGCCTTTTACTCACCCGGTTGATCTCTCGCGTCTCGATCTGCGACTTCGCCCGTTTTAGTGAATGAGCAAATCGCTCGTCGTCGAAAGGCTTTAACAAATAGTCGAGTGCATGAACGTCGAAGGCCTTCAAAGCATATTGATCAAATGCCGTAACAAAGATAATCGCCTGGATGTGATCCGGACCTGCGTGCGCTAACACGTCAAAGCCATCCATTTCGGGCATCTGGATGTCGAGAAAGATCAGATCGGGCGACAGCGTGTTGATGGCTTTGACTGCCTCACGTCCGTTGCGACACTCGTCGAGGATTTCAATCTGTGGATCTTTCTCGAGCAGCACACGGAGGTTGCGACGCGCAAGTGGCTCGTCATCCACGATTAGAGTTCTGATCTTCGCGGCCATTAAGACGAATTCCTCAAAGGCATCACGATCACAACCTCGACGCCGCCGCCTTCTCGATTGCGAATATCAAACTGGTGGTTGTCATTATAAAGTTGTTGTAGACGCGCGGCGGTATTTGCCAGCCCAATACCGGTGCTGCCGTTCAACTGCCAGTCATCCGGCAAGCCGCCTCCGTTATCGTATACAGTCAAGCGCAAATGACCATTTTCAGCAGCAGCACTAATACCCACGAGGCCCGACTCAGCTCTGCGACCGAGGCCATGGCGCAATGCGTTTTCCGTGAGCGGCTGAAGAATCAGGTTGGGAACCATTGCCTTCGTCGTCGCCGGATCGATGTTCAGTTCGACCTCGAGCCGATCGGAAAATCTCATTTCCTGGATACTCAAATAAAGCCTCGTGAAATTGAGTTCTTCTCTCAATTCAACTTCCTGCCTCGCAGAGTGCTCGAGCGTATGGCGCAAGAGATCGCTGAGCCCGACCAGCATACTGACAGCAGCCTGATTCTTGTTGTCACGAACGAGACCCACGATGTTGTTCAGAGTGTTGAATAGAAAATGTGGATGCAATTGCATTCGCAAAGAATCCAATTGCGCTTGCGCGAGTTGCGCTTCGAGGCGAGTGGCCAGCATTTCGCGCTCGCGATACTTGCGATAGTAGTCGAGCGCATAACAAATCCCGATCACACCGCCATAGACGAGGAGGTCAGAAGCGAAGGAGCCTTGCACGCGAGAAAGGAAACGAGGCCAAAACGCGGCTGGGCTCGAACCCATGCTATCGAACGGATCGATGCTTAAAGTAATTGCAGTGGCCGCGGCGCTGTGAAGAACAGACATCAATAAAAACGCCGGCAGGTGGACGAGGAGACTTGCTTTCCATGCTTCACCTATAAGCGAGTACCGGCGCGCCAGCCAGATGATGAAGGGTGTCAGGGGCGCCCATGCCAACCATGTCAGGATGCCCCACGAAAAAACGCGCCACGGCGAATGGCCCATCTTTTCTGCTTCCGTCTCGAGATAGATCGGACCAGCATAGATCACGCCCAGCATTGCCCACGCGGCAATGATGACGGCCCACTTCACTCGCCCGTTTGCATAAGTCATCCAGCTTAATCGTTCGTGCTTTTTTTGCCTTTTTGTGGCGGTCTGTCGTACTTCGGCACCAGAGACATTCCGCAAACCGGGCACTCACCAGGTTGTTCGTAAACGTGATCGTCACACGCGAACGGGCACGGGCGGCAGGTGTAGCCAACCAGACTCAGTTGATTTCTGTCGATGCTTCGAATCCGCGTGTCTTGATTAGCGACCTGCCACGCTGTGGCAAAGATAAGCTGCACAACGCGCGCGAAGTGGTTGTAATCAATTGTGTTTGGCTCATCCCCGAGTTGGTGGTACTTCTCCGTGAGACCGGTTGAGTAATACACGTAAGGAACGAACTGCACTTCGAAATTATACTGGTCGGAGTTGAACCCCTGATTCGGCGTCAGGTCGAGGTTGATGGCCGTCGTTCGGTTCAGACGCTTTGTAACGTCGATGAGCTCGTTTGAAAGATCCTCATGGCCCAGAATGTAGATGTAGTTCTTACTTTGTGTGGGATGTTTCGCATCGAGTCCACCAACTCCATCCATGTTGATATCAGCAACCGTTCTCTCCCACGACACTGTTGGGTGCTGAGAATAGTAAGTCGAACCCAGCAATCCTTTTTCTTCGCCGGAGAAGTTGATGAAGAGAATAGAGCGGCGTGGTCCGAAACCGTCACGCTTTGCTTTCATAAACCACTGGGCCATTTCAAGAGACGCCACCACGCCGGAGCCGTCGTCAGCCGCGCCGTTATGGATTTGATCGCCTTTCAGAGAGGGATTAATTCCCAGGTGATCGTAGTGTGAGGAAATGACTAAAACTTCCTGTTTGAGTTTTGGATCAGAGCCTTCGATAAACGCGAGCACATTCTCGGTTCTTAGACCGGGAAAAGCCTCGACTGCTGCTGTCACCTTCACGGTTTTGTCGAGGTCGAAGACGACTGGCTGCTTTTCCAGATCAGCAATCGTTTTATTCGAAGGAGCAAGCAGTTGATCTGCGAGCTTGCTCGAGATCGCGAATGTAGGTGGAAAATCAGTATTCTCGGTTAGCGACAAAGTGCCGACTCGTCGAGCATTGAGTGACGCCTGCGCGGCACGATCCGCGAAGGTCCCCGATGCTTGCGGGCTAACATCAGAAACAACCAACACGCCCTTCGGTCTGCTTCCAGCCTTCCACAACGCACTTCTCTTGTTGATGAATTGTGTTTCATCTTCCAGGATCAGAAACCACTTACCCGCAAGCGAAATTCCTTTTGCCGACAACTCCGCGTAATCTTCAGCAACACCATATCCGCCAAAAACAACTCCGCCCGTAGCCCCCGATAGCGCACCCACGGAGAAGAACGAAAGATCGTCGTGGCTTTCTGCTGAAAACGTACTCGATGCCACTCGGTTGCCGTCAATCGTGACTTCCAAACGCGTCTGTCGTGGCGTTCTTCTGTAAACAGTAAAAGGTTGAAAGTAGGACGTGAGAGGGTGACTTGCTTTCTCTGTTCCGGCTGGGGACAAACCGAGTTGCCGGTATTCCGAGGCAAGATAGTGCGCCGCGAATTTTTGTCCACGCGTGCTGGTTTCTCGTCCCTCAAAGAAATCGGATGCGAAGAAGTAGAGCCGCGAGGCGAGCCCGTCGGGCGTTATCAAGCTTTGATAGCGGCGGATAACTCCCGGGTCACTAAGCGCGGTGCTGCGTTGCCCTTTAATGGGCGGTGATCCAAATAGAACTACGAAAAGGCACAAGATACACAAAAGCGTTCTCTTTCTCGTTTGTGCTTTTTGTGCTTCTTTGTGGCCTTCATACTTTTTGCGGCTCATACAATCCAGCCCTTGCTCTGATATTCCATGTAAGTCGCAGTGGCCTGGGCCACGTCTCTCCCAAAGTATCTATCGACAACTCGCAACGCGAGATCGATTCCCGAAGACAGACCACCGGCAGTGGAGATCTTCTCCTCTTCAACAAAGCGCAGTCCTCGTTTGAGGGTGACATCGGGAAAAGCCCGCGCAAACTGATCGAAAAAGTCGTGATGCGTGGTTGCCGACTTGCCGGCCAGCAGACCAGCCTTGCCGAGTTGGAAAGCGCCAGTGCAGACAGACATGACGACGTCGGCTGAAGTAGACATTTTGCGGAGCCACGCGTGGAGTGCCTCCGATCCTTTCTGTGCCGGTACCACGACGACCTTTGGTTGCGGCGCCGTTTCGTAGGTGTAGTCTGGTACAAGCTTGAGCCCGCCTGAGCCAGTGACCACCTCGGTGTTATCCGACACGGTGAACAACTGAAACGGCATCTGGTCCTCCATGTCTTTGCCGCGTTCTCTAACGTGTACGTCCTGGAAGACTTCCCAGGGGCCGGCGAAGTCGATGACCGTCGCGCCTTCAGAGATAGCAAAGGCGACTGGAATTTTTCCTT
The DNA here is from genome assembly GCA_963826255.1 of uncultured Acidobacteriota bacterium. Lineage (GTDB taxonomy): Bacteria > Acidobacteriota > Blastocatellia > Pyrinomonadales > Pyrinomonadaceae > PSRF01. The sequence goes on along the minus strand of CAWGWK010000001.1, from coordinate 1,086,153 downwards.
TCGCTGGCGGCGTGAGCTTGCGGGCGACCGATAAAAAGTTGCCATTAAGCACATTGGGGAGAGTGCCGGTGGCCATGACGACTCCAAAACTGGCACTTCGATTCATGAATTCTCTTCTCTTCATTTTTACCTCCGAACGATAGACAGGATTACATGATTAAACAGGATTTACATGTAATCATGAAAAATCCTGTTCATCCTGTAAAAAGTGCGGGTGTGGGTTAACGACGATGTAAACCGCCGTTTTTGAGGGACGAATTGCAGCCTTGGGTCAGTACTTCGGAACGCGCGGATCTACGTCTTCCGCCCACGCGGTGATTCCGCCCTTCAGGTTGATCAGCCGTCCCTGAAAACCTGCGCGCTTGAGCGCCTCAATCGCTTTTGCGCTGCGCACACCGCCTTTGCAGTGAACGATCGTCTCAACTTCCGGATCGATCTCGTTCATGCGACTGACCACGTGTCCCAACGGAATCAACTTCGTCCCCGGAATTCGCGCGATTTCAAACTCATGCGCCTCGCGTACGTCGACAATCTGAATTCGATCGCCACGCAAGCGGCGCGCGTTAAGTTCAGTCGCCGAGATCTCTTCAAGTTTCGATTCCGGCTGAGGCGCCTGATGCGCCGCCATACCGCAAAATTCCTCGTAGTCGATCAATTCTTTGATTGTCGGCTGCTCACCGCAAACAGGACACTTCGGATCTTTTCGCAGTTTGAACTCGCGAAACTTCATGGGCCAGGCGTCGAAGAGCAACAGACGATTAATCAGCAAGTCTTCCGCGCCGAGAATGATCTTGATCGTCTCGTTCGCCTGGATCGCACCGACAATTCCCGGCAAAACGCCAAGCACGCCGCCCTCTGCGCATGAAGGCACCAATCCGGGCGGAGGCGGCTCAGGATAGAGGCAGCGATAGCACGCGCCCTTCTCGGCCCAGAAGACACTCGCCTGTCCTTCAAACCTGAATATCGAGCCGTAAACGTTTGGCTTGCCACTCAGCACGCACGCATCGTTGACGAGATAGCGCGTGGGAAAATTGTCAGTGCCGTCAACCACGATGTCGTAGTTGCGAAAGAGTCGCATTGCGTTTTGACTTGTCAGCCGCGACTCGTGCGTTTCTATCTCGATGTGTGGATTGATATCGCGCAAGCGGTCGCGCGCTGATTCGATTTTTCTCCGGCCGAGATCTTTTGTCCCGTGAATGATCTGGCGCTGGAGGTTCGACTCTTCGACGACATCAAAATCGACGATGCCGATCCGGCCCACACCGGCTGCCGCTAGATACATTCCCACCGGCGCTCCGAGTCCTCCGGTGCCGATCATCAACACGCTCGCGGCCTTCAAACGTCGCTGCCCCTGCATGCCGACCTCAGGCATGATCAGGTGACGGCTGTAACGCAGGATCTCTTCGTTCGAAAGTTCCGGCAAAGATTCTTTCACTTCCGACTCGATCACGGCGCCACCCGCAATAGACGGAACGATCATGATCGTGTCGCCGTCTTTAACTGGCGTGTTCGGTCCGGATGCGTGACGTATGTCTTCGTCGTTGAGATAAACGTTGACGAAGTTGCGTAATACGTTCTGATCGTTGTAGAGATGGCGGCGCAGCGCGGAGTGTGTAAAAGTGAGCGAATCGAGTGCTTCGCCGGCCGTCTTTGCTTCGACGACGATCTGCGATTGCCCGCCTGCAAACTGTCTGAGCGGCGCTGGTATTGAAATTGTTACTGGCATTGTATTTCCTCCTGGTTAAACCGCGAACGATCCGGTTCCTGCTCCCACGAAAACAGATCATTCGCCTGCTCTGCGCTGGTCGAAACGATGATGTACGAGTAAGTGGGCCACGCGTGCTCGAGATCATATTGCGACGGCACCGCCGGTGAGTCCGGATGCGAATGATAAAAACCGACTACCTCCAGTTCCTTCTTCCTCGCATATTGTTCACCACGCATTAACTCGTGTGGCTCGATTAAGAACCGGTTTCGCTTCGCACTTTCCTCGCGCGCATTCGAAATGGGATACGTTTCTTTAACGACCTTGCCACCCGCTTCGTAACGACCAAGCAACAGCCCGCAGCATTCGTACGGATAGTCGCGCACGCCGTGCTCGCGAATTTGCGCCAACTGTTCTTTGGAAATTTTGATCATCGCGGCTCAAAGTTCAGAGTTCAGCCTTTAGGCTGCTGTTTTGGACGGCAAGCTAAAGCTTGAACTCTGAACCTGATAAAGCTTGTTCGATGTCGGCAATGATGTCGTCGATTTTCTCAATCCCAACCGAAATACGCACCAGTCCATCGACAATACCCAGCTCCTGTCTTCTCGCCGGCGTCAGATCGCGGTGCGAAGCCGTCGCCGGGTGCAACACACTCGTGAAAACATCGCCCAGACTCGTCGAACGCACACACAACTTCAATGCGTCCATAAATCCAAACGCCGCGTCACGCGTGTTTTCACGCAACTCGATCGAGACGAGTGCGCCGAGCCCTGGATAATGAACACGAGCGATACGCGAGTGTTCGTTCAGGTGGTTCGCGAGTGCACGTGCGTTCTCGCATTGCCGATCCATACGCACTCCGAGCGTCTTCAAACCACGCAAAATCTCGTGTGCTTCCCAAACACCGAGCACGCCGCCAACGAGCTTCATCACACTAACGAGCGCCATGCTGTCCATCTCATCGCGGGAGACCACCAAACCACCCATCGCGTCAGCGTGTCCGCCCAGGTACTTCGTCGCGCTATGGACCACCATATCGGCGCCGAGCTTTAGAGGTTGGCAGAGATAAGGCGACGCAAAGGTGTTGTCTACAATCAGACGCGCGCCGTTCTCGCGCGCGATCTCGGCGCAGGTCTTAATGTCACAAACCTTGAGCAGTGGATTTGAGATCGTTTCGACGATCATGACCTGCGGCCGCAGCTCGCGCGCTTTTTCTCGCACGTTCGCTAAGTCGGAGAAGTCGATGTTCACTGTCTTCACACCAAATGAAGTGAAGATGTTGTTCAAGAGGCTTGTAGTCGCGCCGTAGAGATCCTGCGAAGCAAGGACAGTTGAACCGGATTTCAAATCACATGCGATCAGCGCGGCGTGTATGGCAGCCATGCCGGTAGCGTACGCGCAAGCGGTGGCGCCTTCTTCAACCTCACGCACAGCCTCTTCGAGTGCGGCGGTGGTCGGGTTGCCGTAGCGCGTGTAAATGAATCCCTGCTTCTCGCCGCTAAAGACCTGATCGATCTCCTGCATCGAGTCGTAGGTAAACGTCGCACTGGCGTAGATTGGGGTCGAGACAGGCTTGGCGTCGGGCAGCGCTCGTCGCTCACCGCCGTGCACGAGTTTGGTTGTGATGTCAGTCATTTACTAACCCTCATTGAGATACCGCTCGCCGCCGTCGCAAAGCACCGTCACTACCACGGCCGGCCTCTCTAGTGAAACAGCCAGCCTCCAGGCAGCAACAACGTTGGCTCCCGAGCTGGGGCCAACCAGTAATCCTTCTTCACGGGCTAATCTGCCTGTCATTAATAACGCATCTTCGGTCGCAACTTCCAGCGTCTCGGCGGCCAGGGTCTCATCGAAGATGCCGGGCGTGATGGCGGTGGCCATGTGTTTCAGACCTTCCAGACCATGTAAGGGCGACTCAGGCTGTACAGCAACAGCTTTCAGACGCGGGTTGAGTTCTCGCAAACGCCTTACGACACCGACAAACGTACCCGAAGTTCCGAGGCCTGTTACGAAATGTGTGACTTGCCCGCCGGTCTGCTCCCAGATCTCGTTGGCAGTTGTTTCGTAGTGCGCGAGCCAGTTAGCGTCGTTGTTGTATTGATCGGGATAGAAGTATTTTCCGGGGTGATCCGCAAATATTTCCCGAGCGATTAACTGCGCGCCGTCAGTCGAAAGCATGGGATCAGTTTCGACAATCTCAACTCCATAAGCTTTCAGAATTCTTTTGCGTGCTGCGCTCGCATTGCCGGGCAGACAAACCTTGACTCGATAGCCGCGCGACGCACCGATCATTGCATACGCGATACCGGTATTGCCGCTGGTCGCATCGAGAATCGTCATTCCGGGTTTGAGCCTGCCGCTTCGTTCCCCTTCGAGAATCATTGAGAGCGCCGCGCGATCCTTAACCGACCCACCCGGATTGAGATGTTCGGCTTTCGCAAATATCTCGACTCCGCGTTCCAAGTTTCCATTAATTAGCCGCAATCGTAGCAACGGCGTGTGACCGATGTTGGCCTCAACAGTGCCCGGTGCAATACCAACGCTGAGATCTTCTAAAACGTCCAGAGGCATAACCACTCCAAATAAAAACCGGTCGCCACTTCTGAGAAGTGCGACCGGTTTCGCCGTAAAATTGCTGGTCAGTTGAGAATTATTTACTCATCCTGCCTGCACACGGCCTCTCGGTCGCGCTGCAATAGCAGCACTGACAACAGAGACAACATGCGCAAGCCTTCAACATGACTGGAAAAACTATAGGCTCGGGTTAATTTGCTGTCAAGCAATGGCACTGATAGTCTGTGGCACATGTCTGACTGGCCATCTCTACCACTCGAAGAATGGAAAGATACGTGTGCGACGTTGCATATGTGGACGCAGATCGTCGGCAAAGTACGCCTGGAGCAAACGCCGCTCGTCAATCATTATTGGAACGTGCCGCTTTACGTCTCTGCGCGCGGATTGACCACGACAGCGATGCCTCACGGCGACATCTTCTTCGAAATGGAGTTCGATTTCGTCGATCACAATCTCGTGATCACGAGCAGCAACGGAAAGACAGCTACAATTTCTTTGGAGCCGAAATCCGTAGCAACGTTTTATCAGGAGACGATGAGCACGCTGCGTGGATTAGGATTGGAAGTTCAGATCTGGAAAATGCCGGTTGAGATACCCGATCCGATTCCTTTCGATCAGGATGAGCAACATGCGGCTTACGATCGCGAGTACGTAGACCGGTTATGGCGCGTTCTTCGTTCTTCAGACCGCGTTTTGCAGGAGTTTCGTTCGCGTTTCATCGGGAAGTGCAGTCCTGTGCACTTTTTCTGGGGCAGCTTCGACCTCGCGGTGACGCGATTCTCGGGACGACCTGCGCCGCCGCGGCCTGATGCAGATGTGATCACTCGCGAAGCATATTCACACGAGGTCATCAGCCATGGCTGGTGGCCGGGCCATGGACCACTCGGCAAGCCTGCGTTCTATTCTTACACCGCACCCGCACCCGAGGGCTTGAAGGAAGCGAAACTCCGTCCCGAGCAAGCGTTCTACAGTGACGAGTTGAGTGAGTATTTGCTGTTCTACGACGACGTGCGAACCGCGCCCGATCCGGATGCAGCGCTGATGGAGTTCCTCGAGAGCACCTACGAAGCCGGTGCCAACCTCGCGAAATGGGATCGCGCTGCGTTAGAAAGGTCGTCTTAGACAGGATTTTCAAGATTTTTCAGGATTTTCAAGATGGTATCCTGTTAATCCTGAAAAATCCTGCTAATCCTGTCAGTTTAAAACTTGAATCGCACGCCCAATTGAATCTGCCGCTCACCGAGAAACGTTCTTGGACCACCAAACGGCGTCGACACCGCCGGATTCGTCAACGCTAACGCTGACGAGCTCGCGATCCCGTAACGACCTGTATTCACCGTCGCTATATTCGATCGATTGAACAGGTTGAAAGCCTCTACGAGGAAACTCAAACTGTAGTTCTCGCCAAACCTGAACGCCTTCGTCAACCTCGTATCGAAAACATAAATACTCGGCGTCGTGAAACCATTGCGCTCGGTTCCAGGCACACGATCGGTGCTCGGATTACTATCGCGATTTGCATCGCCTGCAATCAACGCCGAATACGCAAAGCCGGATTGCAGCGTGATGATTCCAGAGAACGTCCAATTACTCAGCACGTGCCGCGCAAACGCATTGTCCTGCTGCACCGTTCCAATCTCATAAACCGGACTGAAAACAAATCTGTGCCTGATGTCGAGATCGCTGCGACCCCAATCTGCATTTATGTCGAGGTTATTTTGCAAGCCCTTCGCATCGTCAGCGCCTACGACGACCATCGTCTGATCCGGTCGATTGTCCTTTGTATCTGAGAACGTGTAAGCAGCGATGAACTGGAACCCACGCGTAAAGCGGCGCTTCAACTCCATCGCGAGCGCGTTGTAACGCGAGTCGGCAGTGCTTTCAAACAAATTGATACGCGCGAATCCCGGAATCGGCCGCGCGGCTGGATGACGCAGGACGGTGAATGTTTGGCCCGCGGGATCTGTAACGGTCGTTGGCACCGGCGGCGCGAGATTGATATCGCGTGTGCGACTCAGATGAACCCCGCGGAAGTAAAGATAATTGACTGACAAACTCGTATTCGCAAACAACTCTCGTTCGACACCGAAACGTCCCTGCTGGACGTAAGGCTGCGCGTAATCTTTCGCAAACAGGTAAAGACTCGGGTTCACACCTCCAACTGCGGGCGGCGCGCTGAAGGTATTCGGATAGATCGGACAAGGATTCGGGACCAGCGTGCAATTCAAACTCACGCCCGTCACCTGAATACCGTTTTGCGAATGAGCCGTGCCGAGCATGATCGCCGGCGTGCGCCCAAAGAAGATTCCGTAACCGCCGCGCACGACAGTTTTGTCGTCAAACGCATAGCTGAATCCGAAACGTGGTCCAAAGTTGTTGCGGTCGCGAATGGGAGTCGTTGTGTTCAAACCAACCGCTGCTAAAGCAGCACTCGGATTGTTTACAGCCGGATCGGCCATGTCCTGTATGTCGTAGCGCAGACCGAGATTCAAGGTGAACTTTGGACTTACGCGCCAATCGTCCTGCACAAAAAATCCATACTCATTCAGATCGGGATTCGTCGTACCTCCTGAAGTTCCAGCGCCAGGGAAATTCTGCGTGAACGCAGCCGGCGTGTTTGACGCAAACAACGCATACGAATTGAAAGTGAACTGGCCGCTAAACAGGCCGGGGAAGAAATTGAAGACCCGATCGAAATTCAGATCGGCGCCGAATTTGAGACTGTGGTTGCCGCGCGTGTAGCTGACCACGTCGATGAATTGCGCGCGCTTGATGGTCGTTTCACGCGGACTGAAATTGTTCCGCCCGAGCTGTAGAAAGCCGCCGCCCGTTTGAATGCGCGCCTCAGTTTCTTCGCTATTCGCTTCGCCGGGTTCGCGGTCGCGGCCAAACTGGAAACGAAAGTCGTTGATCAGCACCGGCGTCAATGTAGAAATTAACGAACCGGAGAAGGTCGTTGTCTTCGCGACACTGTTGCCGGAATGTTCTTCAACGCTGAGGGGGCCTCCGTTTTCATTGTTGTTGCCGGTGAAGTTCTGCTGATTGAAACGCAGGACGAGCTGATTTGCGTCGTTCAACCTGATGTCTGACTTGGCCATGAACACGTCCTGATCGCGCCCGATCTGGTAAGTGTCCATGAATGGCAAAAGCAGGTTTCGAATGTTCGCGGGCTGCGCGAAGAAGTTTGGCGCATCAATCACATTCGGAATATTCGAGCGCTGGCCGTCGTAAGCAAAGAAGAAGAACGCGCGGTCCGTCTTTATTGGACCACCAATCGTCGCGCCAAACTGATTGATTTGCGACTTCGGTCGCTTCGCGTTGCGCGCGGTCAGGATAGGCGTGTTTGAGTTCAAGGCTTCGTCGCGGAAGAATTCAAAAGCGCTGCCGTGCCACTGGTTTGTGCCGGACTTCGTCACCACGTTGATTACAGCGCCGCCTGCGCGGCCGAACTCAGCCGAGAAACCATTCTGGTTTACCTGAAACTCCTGCACCGATTCTTCCGAGAACTGGTAAGGCGGACGCGTGCCCGTGCGGCCGAACGATTGTCCGAAGAAAGTGTTGTTGTTGTCCGCGCCGTCCACTTGAAGACTGTTGAGAGTTCCCTTCTGTCCACCGACTGCAAGATCGCCCTGGCGCGTTGGATCGCGAACGACGCTCGGCGTCAGTGTGGCGAAGTCAAGGAAGTTACGGCCGTTGACGGGGAGGTTTTGGATGGCGCGTTCGTTGACTACTGAAGAAACAGAGGTACGAGTTGTTTCCACAACTTGTCCTTCGGCGGAAACGTTGACCATCGCTACGGTCGCGTTACCGACTGCCAGTTGAATGTCCAGCGGTGTTTGGCCACCGACGGTCACGATAACGTTTGTGAAACTGGCGGGGACAAATCCCTGCGCGCCACTCGTTTCAACTTTGTACGCGCCGGGTGCAAGAAAGACGATTCGATAAACTCCTTCGTCGTTTGTCTGTGCGCTCTTTTGCAGGCCCGTGGCGAGATTCGTTGCGGTGACGGTGACGTTTGGAACCGAAGCAGCGTTTGGATCGGTGACGCGGCCTTCGATGTTTCCGGTGTTTGCTTGTGATTGCGCGTTGATGCTGATCGCGATAGAAAAAATTAACGCGAGGAGTAGGGGTATTCTAAACAACATGATGTCTTCCTTTTTGGGGGACAAGATTTACAAGATTTTGCAGGATTAACAAGATAGATCGCATCTTGTTAATCCTGAAAAATCATGTAAATCCTGTCTAAGTTTTGAGCGGACGCCACAGGGCGCTCAATCGTTTCCCGCTGGCAGTTTGCAGCAGGCTCATTAGGCCCATGTAACCAAAACCAAAGAAGAACAACAGCAGGAAAGGTATGGTTCCCCACATGTGAAGACGCGCGGAATACGCAATCGCCAATAAGAAATAGACCGCGAAGCTCAACTCGAGCAGCGGCAGGAGACCGCGCTTGCGTTTGTACTTCTTCCGTTTCCACGTCGCGTCGTTAGTCTCTTCGACACGATATTTCGGCGTGCGCACAAATTCCGACTTCAGGCCGATCAAAGCTTCCAACACCGCGCGCGCGTTTGAAAACGCGAGACCAATGCCGAGCCCCATCACGAGCGGCAAGTGCAGTAGCCGCGGCGTGCGCTTCTTGTCGAGATACCAAACCGCCGAACCGTAAAACAGCACCACCGAGATCGAAGAGAAGATCAGGAGTGGCAGATCCAAAACCATCAGGTGGTAAAACGGTTGGTTATACCGGACGAGGAGTAGCGGAAACTGCAAAAAGCTCGCGACGATCATCAGCGGATAACTGATGTTTCCCGTCAGGCGAAAGAACATTTCCAGCTTCACGCGAAGTGGAAGCGGCGCAAGGCAGATGCGCGGATAAAGCTTCAACCCGACCTGCATCACGCCCTTGGCCCAACGTCGCTGTTGTGCCTTAAAGGCATTTATCTCAACCGGAATTTCGGCCGGCGCTTCTTCGTCGAGCAGGTAGACAAACTTCCAACCCATCAACTGCGCGCGGAAACTCAGGTCAGTATCTTCCGTTAACGTATCATGCTGCCAGCCACCGCTCATCTCGATGGCTCGCCGTCGCCAGATTCCGGCGGTGCCGTTGAAGTTGAAAAATCCGCCGGTGCGATTGCGCGTGGTCTGTTCGACGACGAAATGGCCGTCGAGCATGATCGTCTGCAAGCGTGTCAGCAGGTTGTAGTCGCCATTGATGTGCGCCCAGCGCATCTGCGCGCAACCTACGAGTGGATCGGTGAAGAAATCGACGAGCTTGCGCAGGCAGTCAGGCTTCGGAACGAAGTCCGCATCGAAGATCGCGAACAGCTCACCCTTGGCGTATTTGTTACCGTTCTCGAGCGCTCCCGCTTTGAATCCGGTGCGATCGGCGCGATGAATGTAGTGAATATCAAAACCCTGCGCCGCATATTTCGCCACGACTGCTTCCGCGACTTTGACTGTTTCGTCGGTGGAATCGTCGAGAACTTGAATCTCCAGCTTATCGTGCGGGTAGTCGATTGCGGTAACAGCTTTGAGTAAACGATCGACAACGTACAGTTCGTTGAAGAGTGGGAGCTGGACCGTAATTCGCGGCAGCTCAGCCTCGGTAAATCGTCCGCTGGGCCGCGGCACGAATTTGCGATAACGCCAAAAATCGATGACCTGCTTGATGCGGTATGCGCCGTAAACGGCGAGCGTTCCCAGAATTGAGAAATAGACGATCAGAACGACCCAATCGAAGGTATCGAGCTTGTAGAGCGGGCTGATATTTCCCCAGGTTTTGTTGACGAGGTCGTGAAAATATTGCTCGAAGAGAGCTTGCGGCGGCGGCCCGCTCGGGCTGGGCCATGGAGTTGGTGCTGGAGCCTGAAAAATCATGAATTACGCTACTTCTAAGGGCGCAAGATTCTACCGCATGCAGTGAGCATTGAGAAGCCGCCGTGAGGGTTGCTAGATCCGGCGCTCGGGCGCGCTGTAGTCGCTGGGAGCCGAGGCTATGCTCTCGGGCGAGGCGAGTGTGAATGTTACTTTGGGCCGCGTGGCGCGGGAGTGTCGCAAACTCAGGTCAACAATGCCGGGCATGACATAGAAAACCGCCGCACTCCCCAGCAATGCTCCTGTTAAAAGACGTGAAGCGTGTGTGTTTTCCCAGAAGCCGAAAAATGTAAGGCTGAAGTCGATAACGAGTGGAATAGCGGCAAAGACTAACAAACTGCGAGGAGGTGTCACAGTCGTCTTTAAGGAGCGAATCAGCGGATACAGCAGCAGCGTAAACGCAAAACCGGCATAGAGTCCGGTGCAGCGGGAGCAGACTGCGAACTTATGGTCCGCGATGAAGTAGGAACGTTCAGGCATTTGATGGCAAAGCGTACTGAACGCACCATAGATCCCTTGCCCCAAACTCTCATGCCCACCAGCTGCAGCCACGGGCGCAACCACTATCAGGGAGAATATTGATAGCACGGTGAGGGCGCTCATGGACCAAAACACGAACGTGCGGTTGCTGTTCTTTTGTGCTTTTTGTGCCTTTTTGTAGCTCAAAATCGAATTACAGTGTCTGGTCCACCTTCGATGTGCAACGTATCCACAAAACGAATGTGGCGCGATTCGGTAGTCATTACCACCGAGTGAGTCCGTTTACCGGAACCAAAGAAACGCACGCCCTTCAACAACGCACCATCCGTCACACCCGTAGCCGCAAAAATAATCTTCTTCCCCGGCGCCAGATCGTCGGTGTCGTAAACCTTGTTGGGATCTTTGATCCCCATCGTCGATAAGCGATCTAAAACCTCTTCGCGGGATGGCACTTTGTTTTTGTCCACTCCCAATCTGTCTGCATCAAACACCAGGCGCGCCTGTATCTCGCCATTCAAACACTTCATTGCGGCCGCTGTGATAACTCCTTCAGGAGCGCCACCGATTCCCATCAACGCATGAATGTTTGTTCCGGCAACGGCGGCCGAGATTCCTGCCGAAAGATCGCCGTCAGAGATCAAACGAATACGCGCGCCGGCGGCTCTCACGTCGCCAATCAGTTTTTTGTGACGCGAACGATCGAGCACGATCACGGTCAAGTCTTCGATATCGCGGCCAAGTCGTCGCGCGATGTTCTTCAAGTTGTCTTTCACCGGCGCGTCAATATCCACGACACCGCGCGACGATGGTCCAACGACAATCTTGTCCATGTAAATGTCCGGAGCGTTGAGCAGACCGCCGCGCTCAGCGGCAGCCAGCACGGCAATCGCGTTGTTTGCTCCCAGCGCGCAAAGGTTCGTGCCCTCGAGCGGATCGACGGCAATATCAACCTCCGGGCACGACCCGGCAATCTCTTCGCCCACGCCGAAACCGCCTCCGACTTCCTCGCCGATGTAGAGCATTGGCGCTTCATCGCGTTCGCCCTCACCAATCACGACGCGCCCGCGCATCGGAACGGTGTCCATTACTTCCCGCATCGCCTCGACGGCCACGTGATCGGAAAATTTTCGATCACCCTGGCCCATTGTCCGGGCTGCGGCGATTGCAGCGGCTTCACATACGCGCAAGAAATCCAGAGACAGCTCGCGCTCTGTCCTCAGGTCGTCACCCATTCGTTTCAGATCTCCTGGTTGAGGGAAGTCATCAGTAAATGCCTGCTCATACTAGCAGAGCAAAGTGCGATTTTGTAAATCGCGCCGCGGTTTGCGCCTTCGCGCGTCGTTGCGGCTTTGCGCGAAATATTTTTTCGATAGACAAATGAATTTCCAACGAGTTACTCTCACGCACGCTCTTCGTCTCTGCGTCCTCATCACCATGGATCGAAGAATAGAACTCGTCATTTCAAAAATGGAGACCGAGACCGCGAGCCCGTGGGACACCGCGTCGCTTGCCGATCTGGTAAACCTTTCTCCGTCACGCTTCCGCCATCTCTTCAAACAAGAAACTGGAACGAGTCCGGCTCAGTACCTGAAAGAGTTTCGCCTGCGAAAAGCGGAGGCGATGTTGCGGACCACGTTCTTTTCGGTGAAGCAGATCCTGGAGCAGGTGGGGATCGGTTCGAATACACACTTCGTGAGCGATTTTCGGAAGGTACACGGTATGACACCGACGGCTTATCGCAGGGCAGTCTGGCGCGCGCGGAAGATAAGGAAATCGCGAAAAAAGAAGTCGCGCAAAAACAAATAGCCACTTTCGGCAAAAGATAGCCGTTTTCGATAAGAAACAGCCATTGACTATGAAACGCGATCAGATTAGATTGCCGTCGCCCCACAACAACAATTCATTCAAATGGAGTTTTTAAGATGTTCTTCCAGTCCTCACGTGGATTACTTTGTCTATGCTTGGTCCTTTTGCCTGTGCTCTCGGCATTCGGACAAACGCCTGACGCAGTCTTGGCTTCTGTCAACGGCAGTGAAATCACACAAAAGCAAGTTGACGATTCAGTGGCGGCCAGGATCTATCCGTTACAACAGCAACTCTACGCAATCAGAAAAGCAGCACTCGAAAACCTGATCACCACCAAACTGCTTACGAGCGAAGCTAATGCAAGGGGCATTTCGATCGAAGATGTACGCCGGCAACTCACGCTCGGCGAGATCGATGTCACACGCGCGCAGGTCGAAGAAGCTTACAAGCAGAACGCATCGTTCTTCGCGTCAATGAGTCCTGATGAGGCACGAGAGAGACTGCGTCTGGACCTTGAGAACCAGGCCCGCATGAAACACTTCCGAGCAGGTCTCGAAGCACTGCGTAAAAAGTGGACCGTAAAACTGAACTTTGCGGCGCCGGCGTTTGTCTCGCAGTTGGACGACGGAGTGTCACCGGCAAAAGGCTCCACCAAACCTTTGGTAACAATTGTGGAGTTTTCAGATTTCGAGTGTCCGTTTTGCAGCGCAGTGCAGCCCGCGCTCAAACAGATCATGGAGACCTACGGGAAAGACGTGCGCCTGGTGTTCAAGCACATGCCTCTGGAAGGCCATCGAAACTCATTGCCTGCCGCGCGAGCCGCTTATTGCGCCGCCGAGCAGGATCGATTTTGGCAGTTTCACGATGCGCTGTTTGCTTCTCGGAACTTGTCGCCGGCGGCATTCGACGAGATTGCCACGGATCTCGGTCTTGGTGTGCCGAAGTTCCAGGCATGTCTCAGCTCGGAGCACTCGCGATCCGCAGTCATTAAAGACATCGAAACAGCCCGGCTCTTTCGCATCGAGAGTACGCCCAGCTTCATCGTGAATGGACAACTAATCAAAGGCGCCCTCAGCTTTGCCGATTTTCAAAGAATCATCGAACGCGAGCTGGGCCAACGCGCTCAGAAACAATCCTCAACCAATTAGGAGACCTCATGAACCGAACAGTTTGCTTAGTCCTCACCTCACTTTTACTTCCTGCGCTCTGTACCGGCGCAGTCATGGCCCAGGCTCGACCTTCACAAGCTTCACAGGAAAAGTTGGTACGTGAAACTTACCGGAAGCTCGAGCACTACAACGCCGCCGCTCAAGTCTTTCAAAACGAACTGACGAAGAAACCGGTTCGTTCAGAAGCAAATCTCCGTTTTGAGCTCAGCGATTTTCGGTCAGGTGACATTCGGGAGATTCTCAGCCAGCGTTACACTGAGCTCGTCACGTTGCCCACCGGGGAGGTCGTATCTCTGACTCGCGGCGGCCATTCTGAAGATGGTGGTTCACAGGAAGCTACGTTTGCTGCTGCATGGGAACATGGACAGTATGCGTCGGTCTTCGACCCAATGTGGACCGTCTCGGACGTTTTTCATTTTGAGGCTGCACGATATTTCGACATTAAGTCGTATGTCTCTTACCAGGTGACGGTGAAGCTGGAAGAGAAGTCTCGCACTTACCACGCTCTCGTGCTTTTTCATGAAACAACTGGTGCACCGGAGTTTTGGGATGCGATCGTAAATGGCATCGGCAACGTCTGGGAAGAAAAACGTCCACCTTACCAGACGAAGACTGCTTCAGTTACGGGTGACTCCCTGGCCGCAACTACATCTGTGGATGGCTCGCTTGCGGCGAGCTCTACGTCAACTGCTTTGAACTTTTGGATCCGTGGCGATCTCACCGAGCATGCATCCGGCTGGCATGGCGGCACGGCTGATTACACTGGCTTCTGTGATGTGCTGCCTGGCAGCCTGCAACGTTGTGTAGTAGCGGTCAATAACTTTGCGGCATTCGAGACCGGCACATTGGACCACGTCACGCCGTTCTTTTCTCACATTGGGTCGAAGGATCAGAATACCGCCAGTCGCACAGGAGCAATCGGCACCAGTGTTTCCTGTGCCTCCGCGACAGGTGTCGCCTTTTCTTCATGTTTGGTCGGGACGAGTTGCGGTACGAACGCCAGTGTTTCGTTGAGTATTCTGATTGCGTCTGCATCGGCGACGGTAACCGGTGGTAATTTATGGCGCGATGTGAATGCCGAGCATTTTACCTGCAATCTTTCCAGTGCTGGCGGCACGTGCACGACGCCTACGTTCAATGGCAGTTGTCCCATAGGAACTACTCCAAACGGATCGGGTTTGTGCTGTTTCAGTGGCGTGGGGAGTTGTAATCTCACTTTCGCGAGCAGGTGTATGAGATTTAGTGGTGAGTATGACTTCTCTACCTGTACCTGCTTCGGCTGTGACACTTGTGGCGGCTCTCCGATCGTCATTGATATCGAGGGTAATGGAATCGCTCTAACAGACCCTTCGGCCGGTGTGGACTTCGATCTCAATGGAAATGGTACGAGAGACCGTTTGGGTTGGACAAAGGCGGATTCAGACGATGCCTGGCTGGCGCTCGATCGCAACGGCAATGGGGCTATTGATAACGGCGCAGAACTGTTTGGCGATTTTACGGAGCAACCGGCGTCGAGTAACAAGAATGGGTTTTTGGCGCTGGCTGAGTTTGATAAGCCTGAAAATGGCGGCAATGCTGATGGCCTCGTGGACAGCCGCGACTCAATCTTCAACAGCCTTCGTCTGTGGCAGGACCGAAATCATAACGGTATTTCAGAACCGGAGGAGATGCACACGCTATCAGCGTTGAATGTTGAGGCGCTCGAATTGGAGTTCAAAGAGTCCAAACGGGTGGATCGGTACGGGAATGAATTTAAGTATCGAGCAAAGGTGAGGGACACGATCTATGGGAGTGCCGGACGCTGGGCCTGGGACGTGTTCCTCGCGCATTAAAAGTGTGCATGAACAGTCGCGGGCTCCGGAGGAGCCGCATGTTTATAGCTCGTACATTTCAAAGAACATGGCGCTCCGTAGGAGCGCCATGTTGCTCGAATCAAAGCTATAAACATTTTGCTCCTCTGGAGCAAAGAAACCTATCTCCTCCACGGTGGCAGAGTTCGGCGCGCGGGTTTTTCCTTTTTTAATCCCAGCGCCCAATCTGCCTGCATCAGCGTGTGAATGTCGCGTGTGCCCTCGTAGATGATCGCGGCCTTGCAGTTGCGCAAATAACGCTCGACGGGATAGTCGTTTGAATAGCCATTCGCGCCATGTACCTCGATCGCCATCGACGCTGCTTTCTCGCTGCGCGTAGTTGCTTGCCACTTCGCCAGGCTCGTCGCTTTCGCGTTTGGCTTCCCTTCATTCTTCAAATAACCGGCTTGCAGCCACAACAAGTGGCTCATCTGGTAGTCGGCTTCCATCTCGGCGATCTTTTGCTTCACCAATTGGTGGTTCGCGATCTTCGTACCAAAAGTCTCGCGCGTATTTGCATAAGCAATTGAAGCGTCACGCGACGCGCGAATCACTCCTGTCGCCCCCGAAGCAACTGTGTAACGTCCCTGCTCGAGTGCAAACATTGCGATCTTAAAACCCTCACCTTCCTCGCCCACCATGTTCGCCTGCGGCACGCGCACGTCCTGTAACGAAAAATAGCCGGTGTTGCCGGCTCGTATGCCGAGCTTGCCGTGAATCGTTCCGGAAGAGAATCCCTTCATACTTCGCTCAACGATAAAACACGACATCCCGGTGTGATCGCGCCGGCGTCGCTTCTCTTCATCGGTCCAGCAAAAGAAAAGAAAGTTGTCGGCAACATCAGCCAAACTGATCCACATCTTTTCGCCGTTCAGGACCCATTCGTTTCCTTCCCGACGTGCCGTGGAACGCGCACCCACGACATCAGAGCCTGCACCCGGTTCGGTCAAACCATACGTGGCGAGCTTTTCGCCACGGGCTTGTGGCGTCAGGTACTTCTGCTTCTGCTCTTCACTGCCCCACGTTAAAAGCGTGAGTGAATTCAAGCCCGTATGGACCGACATCACCACGCGCATAAAGGTGTTGACTGCTTCGAGTTCTTCACATACCAAACCCAGCGAGATGTAATCGAATCCGGCGCCGCCATACTCCTCCGGAATACAGACGCCCAGCAGGTTCAACGCGGCCATCTTCTTCAGCACTGAAGGCTCAAAATGCTGCTTCTCGTCCCATTCCTTGATATGTGGCGCAACCTCTTTTTGCGCAAACTCGCGCACGGTCTGCACCAGCGCTTTGTGGTCTTCGGTCAGCTCGAAATCGATCATTCGTTACTCTTTTCGATAAGGTGTTAAAAATGACCGGACATCTTACCCAAGAGCAAACTGCATGTCCAAAGTGCAGTATCCACAGATTACGCAGATTGTTATACTCGCCACATGCCTAAGAAAAATCGAGCAGGCGACGTGACTACCGTCGGTCTGGTGCAAATGAGTTGCGTGCCTGATCCGGCCGCCAACCTCAAGAAAGCGATCGCGGGCATCAATGACGCAGCCAAACGCGGGGCACAAATAGTTTGCTTACAGGAACTCTTCCGCTCGCAATACTTCTGCCAGACAGAAGACATCCAGCTCTTCAAACTGGCGGAAACCATTCCTGGTCCGTCAACCGAAGCTCTGAGCAAAGTCGCCCGCCAGCGGAAAGTTGTGATTATCGCGTCACTATTCGAAAAGAGAGCCGCCGGCGTCTATCACAACACGGCCGTGATGATCGACGCTTCCGGTGAAATAGCCGGTAAGTATCGCAAGATGCACATTCCAGACGATCCTCTGTATTACGAGAAGTTCTATTTCACTCCCGGAGATCTGGGCTTTCAAACGCACGACACCAGTTACGGAAAGATCGGCACACTCGTCTGCTGGGACCAGTGGTTTCCTGAGGCGGCCCGCTTAACTGCACTTGGTGGCGCCCAGTTTCTGTTCTACCCGACGGCGATCGGCTGGTTGCCGGACGAGGACCCGGAGATGAACGAAGCGCAGCACTCCGCCTGGGAAACAATTCAGCGTGGTCACGCGATCGCAAATGGAATTTTCGTCGTTGTGGTGAATCGCGTCGGTCATGAAGGAAAACTTACCTTCTGGGGCCAGTCGTTTGTTGCCGATCCGTTCGGAAGAATTGTGGCCAAAGCCTCGGCGGACAAGGAGGAAGTGCTGGTAGTCGAGTGTGATCTTTCCAAGATTGAAGAGACGCGGCAAAACTGGCCTTTCCTGCGCGACCGCCGCATCGATGCTTACGAAGGGCTGCGCTTTCGCTTTGGTGGATCCTTATGAGTTACGGCCCATTGGATTTCATCGGAAATGTCGGCGTGGTCGTGCTGATGATCGCATACCTGATGTTGCAGTTGAACAAACTAAGCAGCGCCGGACTCGCTTACTCTGTTCTCAACGCCATTGGTGCGAGCTTGATCATCGTTTCTCTACTCTTTGACTTCAATCTTTCCGCTTTGCTGATGGAAGTCTTCTGGGTCCTGATCAGCTTAGTCGGTATCTACCGGTACTACCGGCTCAAGTCGCTCCGGTCTCAAACCCTCGATGGCTGAACTACAAGCAAAGATTCCGGCGGCGCTGGGCTTCCGCATGCCGGCGGAATGGCATCCTCACGAGTCAACCTGGTTGACCTGGCCCAAGGATCCGGAAACATGGCCCGATCGAGTTACACACGTCGAGGAGATCTACCTCCGGATGATCTCCGCACTCATTCCGTATGAAATTGTTGACTTGCTCGTTGACGATAAGGAGACCGAACAAAAAGTTCGCGCGCGTTGCGGTGCTCCAGCGAGAATTCGCTTCCATCATATCCGTACTGTTGATTCGTGGATTCGAGACTATGGACCAAACTTCCTCATTGGTCCAACTGGTGAAGTAGCTTTCAACGATTGGATATTTAATGCCTGGGGAAATAAGTATGAAGAGCTGAAGAGGGACGACGGCGTACCGCGGCAGTTACAGAGTCTGCTCGAAATCCCGTGTTTTTCGCCCGGGATTGTGATGGAAGGCGGATCCATCGAAGTGAATGGAGCAGGCTGCATATTGACGACCGAGCAGTGTTTGCTGAATCCAAATCGCAATCCCCAACTCAGTCGCAACGAAATTGAGCAGTACTTGAAGGACTATCTTGGAGTAACGAAGGTTTTGTGGCTGGGCGAAGGGATCGTTGGCGACGACACTGACGGCCATATCGACGATATTGCTCGCTTCGTCGCTCCAAACGTGATCGTGTGCGCACTCGAAGACGATCCAGAAGACGCGAACTATGAAATCCTACAAGACAATCTCGCGCGGCTTCGATCGATGACCGACGCTGACGGCCGCCCCTTCGAAATCGTCACCTTACCGATGCCTGGAGTTGTCGGCGGCACAAGCACCACCACTCGGGATCTCGATCGATTGCCGGCCAGTTACGCCAACTTTTACATTGCCAACAACGTTGTGCTTCTTCCTGTGTTCGGTCATGCGAATGACACTCGCGCGGTTGAGATTCTCCAAAACCTCTTTCGCGATCGTCGAGTGATACCGATCAACTGCGAGCCGCTGGTCTGGGGCATGGGAACGATCCATTGCATCACGCAACAACAACCATCGACAAACCACTCATCCACAAACAACTAAAAATCATCTGTGTAATCTGTGGATAAGCGTTTTCGCCTCAGCAATCGCCTCATCGAGATTACGCACACGTCCGTCCAACTGCATTTCATAAACGGCACGCGTGATCTCACCCATCTCCGGACCGGGCTCTACTCCCAACTCGAGTAGATGCCGTCCCAGCAGGAGCGGCTCCGGCGGACGTTGCTGCACTTCCAACTCTTTAATCCGTTCAATAAACCATTCCTGCGCTTCAGCTCCGTACCACTTCTCACGCGGCACCCATTCGGCATTTCGTCCCAGCGAGTCGGCCTTAGCGACTCGATACAAAAGATCAGGCTCGCACCGGCGCGCTAAACGACGAAACGCTCCATCGCCGACCTCATCTTGCTTTTTATAAAACTCACCCGGCTTCAAGTGCTCACGCACCAGCGCTATCACCTGGTGGCGTACGTGATAACCATCGATCGTATGCACGTTGAGACGTTGGAGAAAGCTCTCGGTTGGCGGAACGCCCGCTTCCTCATGTCCACGCGAACGCCACCTGCCCTCGATCATCTGGGTAGTCGCCGGTTTCCCAAAATCATGGGCCAGCGTCGCCAGCATCACCGTAACTTGCCGCGGATAAGAAAGATCGTCAATCAGCTCTCGCGCTCGATCGATTGCGAGCTGCGTGTGCACAAACACGTCGCCCTCCGGATGCCATTCCGGATCCTGCGGCACTCCGATCAGGCTCTGAATCTCCGGAAACAATTTTTCCAGCACACCGAGCTTGCGCAACCATTCAAGACCAGTTGAGGGATGCGACGATTGAAGTAAGAGCTTCTCGATCTCTCCCCAGATACGTTCCGCGGGAAGATCACTAAGATCGATTGCGCGGCAAAGTTCGACTGTGTCCGGGTCAATATCAAACTCAAAGCGAGACGCGAATTGGGCCGCACGCAGCACACGCAGACTATCTTCGGCAAACGTCTCGGCAGAGACAGCACGCAAGATCCGTCGCTCGAGATCCAGCCGCCCGTCAAACGGATCGATTAACTCACTGGTGAGTGGATCTTGAAGTATGGCGTTGATGGTGAAGTCGCGACGCCGCGCTGCATCGGCAACGCTCATCTCCGGATCGCCTTTGATGACAAACGCCTTGTGACCGCGTCCTGATTTACGTTCGCGACGAGGGATGGAAACGTCAAGATTACGTCCCAATTTGTAAACCGTGAACGCCTCTCCTACGACATTGACTGGACCAAAGTGGTCCAGGATCTTGCGCAAGCGTTGCGCGTCCAAGTCATAGACTTCCAAGTCCCAGTCTTTGGGCTCCGTGCCCATCAACGTGTCGCGGACGCAACCACCGACGAGCAACGCACGGCCTCCTGCATCGTGAATGGCACGAGCGAGCGCGACAACCTTTTCTGGTAACTGAGGCATGACGAAATAATTCTCACGCAAAGGCGCAAAGGCACAAAAGAAAGACGCAAAGATTACTTAGCGGCTTTCTTTGCACCTTTGCGCCTTTGCGTGAGAAATTGCTTACTCTTCTTCAGGCGACTCGACCAGCACCTGCACACCGCGAGTGGATGGCAAGCAACTGATCACCTGCGCGCGGTCGATTTTCGTCATATCGCTGCCCGCTGCGTGCCAGAGCTTGACCCAGAAAGTTCGCGTGGCTCCGTGAATGGCAAAAGTCGAACCGTCGATCATCACTGGCACTGGCTCGGCGACTGTTCCCTGCCGCAGAGCTTCCAGCAACTCGGGAATAAACGGCTTGAACTTCTCAAACTGGACCAGTACAGCAGCGTCGTCGATCACAGCCGGCGGCAACTCGACGGGCTCGCTAGATTCGAGTAACAGGCGAGTCTCGGTTTGCTGGTTCCGTTTCTTTACAACAGGCATAACTCAGACAGGCTCCGGCAACGGATTCGGATACGGCTTCAAACGCTTCTGCAAGTGTTCGGCGAGATCCGAAACCTTTACTCGTTCCTGCTCCCACGTATCCCGATCGCGCACCGTAACCGCTTCATCCTCAAGCGACTGGTGATCGACTGTCACGCACATGGGAGTACCAATCTCATCCTGCCGCGCATAAAGCTTGCCGATGCCGCCCGTGTCATCATAAACCGCTCGTAGCACCGGTTGCAGCGATCGTTTGATCGCCTTCGCCATACCGACAATCTCGGGCTTGTTCTTAGCCAGCGGCAGGATCGCTGCCTTAATCGGAGCGAGTTGTGGACTGAGCTTCAGGATGACTCGTGTCTCACCCTTGTCGTTGGTTCTTTCCGAATACGCATCCATCAACACAGCCAGCACCGTGCGATTGACGCCTGCGGCAGGCTCAATCACGTGCGGATAAAACCGTTGTTTGGTCGCTTCATCGAAATAAGACAGGTCTTCAGTCGAGTCAGGATTGATGCGATTACCATCCGCATCAGTCGGCTTGCTCGAATGCGACCGCAAATCGAAATCAGTTCGATAAGCAATGCCCATCAACTCTTCCCACTGCCGTTCTTCTTCCGGGCGTTCCGGGAAGTAACGGTACATGATATCGACGGTGCGTTTCGAGTAGTGAGCCAACTCTTCTTTGGGCACTTCATGCAGCTGCAAATTGGCGGCGTCAATGCCCAGTTCCTTGAACCACTCGAAATAGAGTTCAACCCACTCATCAACGAGTTGCAGGTGTTCCGCATCGGGTTTGACGAAGTATTCCATTTCCATCTGCTCAAACTCGCGCGTGCGAAGAATGAAATTGCCGGGTGTGATCTCGTTGCGAAAAGATTTACCGACTTGCGCAATACCAAACGGGATCTTGCGTCGCATGGTCGTTTGCACGTTGAGGAAATTAATGAAAATTCCCTGCGCTGTTTCCGGACGCAAATAAGCGAGCGCCGATGGATCGTTCTCATCAGCCGCCGCGCCGAGCGTCGTCCGCAACATCATGTTGAAGTAGCGTTCTTCGGTAAGGTTTGTCGAACCGCATTGGGCACACTTCACCATGCCCGCTCGCAACCGCGCATTGGCGTCTAAGGCCACGAGCGGACCGCCTTCCGGGAAATATCCCTCGAGCTTGTCAGCGCGCATGCGGCTCTTGCATTCGCGGCAATCGACGAGCGGATCGTGAAACGTCGCCTCGTGACCCGAGTATTGCCAAACCAGTCGATTAAGAATGATTGACGAGTCAATTCCCTCGATGTCGTCGCGCTCGTAAACGAGCCAGCGCCACCAGGATTGCTTGACGTTGTTGCAGAGTTCTACGCCGAGCGGCCCGTAGTCCCAGGCGCTGCCCAGTCCGCCATAAACTTCAGAAGAAGGAAAAACGAAGCCTCGCCGTTTGGCGAGCGATACGATGGTGTCGATGTTTGGTGCAGGCACGAATACAGGATTTAGCAGAATTCCCAGAATTAGTAAAACGGCTCTAAACGAATCCTGTTAATCCTGAAAAATCCTGTAATCCTGTAACTACTTGCTCGGAGTTGTAACGTTGACGTCGATCTTCTGAGTTCCTCCACCTCCAAACAATCTCCCTCTAAACGCAAATAATGCTACGAGTACGATGATCACAAAAATCACGAGCACAGCGACTACGCCCACGCTGCCGCTACCGCCACCTTCTTCGGCCATGAAGGCTCCTCCTTGTAA
Organism: uncultured Acidobacteriota bacterium; assembly: GCA_963826255.1. GTDB lineage: Bacteria > Acidobacteriota > Blastocatellia > Pyrinomonadales > Pyrinomonadaceae > PSRF01. The sequence continues at coordinate 1,063,427 of CAWGWK010000001.1, read as the reverse complement.
CTTTAGACAGGAATCCCGAGGGGGCTAAGTGGGGAAGGCTGAATCTAATTTAACCACAGATCTGCACGGATGAATACGGATCAATCTGTCTTTATCCGTGTTCATCCGTGTCTCATTAATCTCGTTTGCGACGTACTGGTGATTTGATATCACCAGCTTGCACCGTGGGTGTAGCGCGAGGGTCCGCAGCGCCACTCGGAACTATCCAGAGCTCGACACTATCTTCTTCGCGGAATCCTCCGTTCACAACCACCAGTCGTGAAGCATCGATCCCGCGTTGGGTAATCAGATAATCGCGCGCGCGACTCATCAGCTTCTGGACCTGGCCCAACGGGCTCATCCGTCCGCCGTAAGCAAGTATGTAGGCGCGTGTTGACGGATCGTTCTGCAACTCGACCGCGAGATTGTCGAGGCGGGCTTTCTGATCGTCGTACGAGCAACTGTTACATTCATCAAACTCCTGCGCAACAATAACTCTCTTCTCGAGTGCGGCAATCATTGAAACCGCTTGCGCAGTTTGAGCGCATGTCGGATCCGAGGATCCGTCATCAGCAGTTAACGTCGCGATGATGCGCTGCCCACCAAGTCCGGTGGAGTCGACACTGAGCGTGGGTGAACCCTGTCCGCTGATTATCCGTGCACTGGAAGGGCTGACCTTCCAGTTGTATCTGAGTGCGGCATTTCCGCTGTACGAAACGTCGGCGGTGTAGGTGATGATGTCACCCTCATTGACTTGTTGCGGTGCGGAGATGTTTACCGGGAACGGACACGGCGATTTCGGTAATGGTGGCAGCGGCCGGTAATTTACGACGACGCACTTCACGCGTCCGGCAGGCACCTCTATTTGGCGTGTCCAGGATTGGCCGTTAGGCAGAGTGATCGCTACGTTGTGCACTCCCGGCTCGAGATCGAAGGCACGATATTCCGTAAGAGTTTCTCCGCGTGGCTTCCCATCGATCGTCAGAAAGAGACCGCCGGGCGTAGTCAGAATCTTGATTGTTCCATGCTTAGCTTTCTTAGACTTCGCAGAGACGTTCGAGCTCGGGTGGACGAGGAAGAATGTCAGCGCAAGTAGAACAGCAAAAGCAAAATTACTGTTGAGGATTAGTCTGCGTATTGACGACATCTTATTCCTCCTCCTGCGCGTTGCTCTGTTCTACGAGTTTTGACTTCGCATGCCGCCGCCGCAAACCTGCTCCAGCCGCGAGCAACCCTGTTCCGAATAAAAGCAGTGAAGCCGGTTCGGGAGTCGGTGTTGGTGGAGGCGTTGGGCTCGAAGGTGGTCCCGGCGTCGGTGTTGAGCTTGGGGGCTCGTTGCAAGTGTCACAGTCGTTGATAAAGACCAGCGGTACAGCCGCGAGAAAGAGGAATGACCACTTCGGAAACGCGCCACCGGCAATCAGTAATTCCCCGCAATCGCAGATAGTGCCCTCAACTTCGCCTTCTTCAACAATCTCCACTCCGATTTGTTGCTCTTGTGATGTGACAGTGAGACCGGAGAGAACTGAGTCAGTCTTCGAGCCCGGCGTGGTTTCATTACGTGATCCGGTTTGGGGGGTGGAACCTGTGGTTCCCGGCGCAACTGGATCCTGCGACACGAGTGTGTTGAGCTTAAGATCCCATATGCCTTGCGAATTCGTCACGGTCTGGACCACCTGGTTGATCCGTACTGGTTCAGCCAGTGCAGGTGCCGCTGTCAAAAGGAAAACAGATACACCGGCGCAGAGACGCCGTAGGGGGTTATTACCGAAGAACTGAGCAACAGTTAGGTTCATGTCGTTTGAAACGGCTGGACCACGATCAATTCGCAAGTCGAGTCGTTGGGGGTCCTTATCCACTACAAGGACACTCTTAATAACCGAGAAACTCCAGCCGCACGGTCGTTTCTGGTAATCGCTGGAAGTTTGCTGAACAGCAGCGAGTCTTAGCTCCAAGGTTTTAACGACCCCTTGCAGCCTCTCGCCATTTTATTAGGACATACGAGGTGCTGGATTTGCGAGCAAATCGGGGGCCGTGAGGAAATGGCCCATAAAGCAGGATATTGAATGTTTTCGAGGCGGACTTGTCTGAATATTGGACCAGCAGTCTGAGAGCTGGACGCAACCTGCGAAGCAGGCGCTGAGCCTGCGAAGCAGGCGGAAGAATAAAGCCTAGGGTGGAGCGAGCTTGCTCGCGGAACCCTAGGACCAATTAGATTAAGAATTGTGAGCCCGCGAAGCGGGCGATAGAGGTTGCGGATTGGCGCTGTCGCCCGCTACGCGGGCTGAAACTTGTTTCTAATACTTGACCTAGGGTTTTGCTCGCAAAGCCTCGCTCCACCCTAGGCTTTATGCTTCCGCCCGCTCTCCGGGCTGGAGCACGCCCGCTGTGCGGGCTTACATCTCGCTGTCGCTTTGGCTGGCGGCCTCAGCCTTGCGGTTCTCGTCTCGCAAAACCGCTTTCCGCGACAATTTGATCTTGTTGCCTTCGCGGCCGATGCACTTCACGAGGATCTGCTGACCTTCCTTGAGCTCGTCGCGAACGTCTTTCACGCGGCGATCGGCTATCTCCGAAATGTGCAATAGACCATCTGTTCCAGGAAAGATTTCGACGAAGGCTCCGAAGTCTACGATCCGGTTAACAGTGCCGAGGTAAGTCTGGCCTATTTCGGCTTCCGCAGTCAGTCCGCGAATACGATTGACCGCGGCGTCTGCTGCTTCGCCACTCGCCGTCGCAATAGAGATCGTGCCGTCGTCAGACACATCGATCTTTGCGCCAGTCTCCTCGACCAAGGATCGAATCACTTTACCGCCTGGTCCAATGACGTCGCGAATCTTATCCGGGTTGATCCTGATCTGGATGATTCGCGGAGCAAAAGCGGAAATGTTTTCGCGCGGCTCAGCAAGCGTCTTCTCCATTGCGCCCAGAATGTATAGCCGGCCTTTCTTCGCCTGCTCGAGCGCTTCAGCCATGATCTGCGCGTTGATGCCTGCGATCTTTATGTCCATCTGCAACGCCGTGATGCCATTACGCGTACCTGCGACTTTGAAGTCCATGTCGCCATAGTGGTCTTCGGCGCCCGCGATGTCAGTCAGGATTGCATACTTGTTTCCTTCCATCACCAGGCCCATCGCGACCCCGGCCACCGGTGCTTTCAAAGGCACGCCGGCATCCATCATCGAAAGAGTCCCGCCACACACGGTAGCCATCGAAGATGAACCGTTTGATTCGGTTATGTCTGAAACTATGCGCACGGTGTAGGGAAAGTCTGCATCGTCAGGCAGGACGATTTCGAGTGCGCGTCGCGCGAGTGCGCCGTGTCCGATCTCACGCCGGCTCGACGATCCAAAGCGGCCAACTTCGCCCACTGAATACTGCGGGAAGTTGTAGTGCAACAGGAAACGTCGTTTGACTTCACCCTTCTCGAGATCATCGATGAACTGCTCGTCTTCTTTGGTACCAAGCGTTGTCGCTACGAGCGCCTGTGTTTCACCGCGCGTAAAAAGTGCGGAACCGTGAACGCGAGGCAGCCAACCAACTTCGGCCGTGATTGGACGTATCTCTGAAAATCGGCGTCCGTCGGGACGTTGACGTTTGTTCAAAATATCGTCGCGGAAAATCGTCTCTTTCAGACTATCGAAGATCAATTTCGCCATTGCACGTCTTTCGGGCTGATCTTCCGGATACGACTCGACAACTTCCCTTTTCAGCGCATCAACTGCTGCGTAGCTGGAGCGCTTCTCCTGCGCAGTCGTGTCGAGTGCTTCGCGCAGTCGTTCGCTGTACTTCTCAGCGATCTCCCGCAGCATCTCGGCATCGAGCTCCAGCGGGGTCACTTCCCGCTTCTGAATCTCGAGGGCTTTGTAGAGTTCCTTTTGCCAACGACAGAGGCGATTGATCTCCTTGTGAGCCAACATCAAAGCCTCGAGCATGATCTCTTCCGAAACTTCACTCGCTCCGGCTTCGACCATCACTATCGCTTCGTCGGTTCCGGCTACAATCAAGTTCAAACGCGACTCACGCACTTCATCGTAAGTCGGATTAACGATGTAGCGTCCTTCAATCAAACCGATGCGCACACCGGCAATCGGATTCAGAAACGGAATGTCTGATAGATAAAGCGCGCACGAAGCGCCGGTAATGGCAATAACATCCGGATTGTTATCAGGATCGGCTGAGATGACGCTGGCAATAACCTGGGTCTCGTTTCTGAAACCTTCTGCAAAGAGCGGACGGCAGGGACGATCGATCAAACGGCTGGTCAGAACCTCCTTTTCATTGGGGCGACCTTCACGACGGAAGTAATTGCCGGGAATGCGACCGGCGGCGTAGTTTGATTCACGGTACTCCACCGTGAGGGGAAAGAAATCAACACCCTCGCGCGGAGTGGGGGCACTAACGGCAGCAACAAGCAACATCGTGTCGCCGTAACGGACCACAACCGATCCGTCTGCCTGTTTGGCGACACGACCGGTTTCAACAGTCAACTCTCGCTCGCCGAGCTTGATTGATTCTTTAAGGTATTTCTTTTCTGGCATGTTTTATTCTCCTTCGGACATTCGCACCTGAACACTCAGGTCGCGGGCGTCGCCACACTGTTTGGGCGCCAACGCTGTTTTTGCTGTATCTGGGACCGCCACGTGATGCGGGGTAAGGCCAAAAGTGCAACTAAAAAAGGCGGCACGAGCCTCTTGAACCGTGAAGCTCATGCCGCCTTATTGCTCGCTCGAAGCTTGGGCCGTACACGCCTGCTTGTTTGCAGTCAATCGCCGTCACGTTCGGCACTGCCACAAGCTCTTCGATAGACGTGGGCTTTACTTAAACAGAGATTCGAAGCTCTCTCTCAATCACTTATGTTTGAACTGTTACCGGCGCAGCCCTAAACGATTGACTACCTCATGGTAGCGTTCTATATCCGTGCGCTTCAGATAATCCAACAGACTCCTGCGCTGCGAGACCATTTTCAGCAGGCCGCGCCGCGAATGATTGTCCTTCTTGTGTGTCTTGAAATGCTCGGTCAGCTCGTTAATTCTCTTACTCAAAAGGGCGACCTGGACTTGTGGTGAACCCGTATCTGACTCATGGGTACGGAAGTCAGAAACTATCTGCTCCTTGGTTTGTTTTGCTAACGCCACTTGCTTAAATGGTCCTCCTCGATGGCAGTAACTCCGCTAAAAGCGGCAACCGCTAAACTTAAAAAGCGCTTCAATTTAACATGCGCCACCAAATAGCACAAATGCACGAAAACAGCCACGGATAACACGGATTAAAATCCGGATTTACATCCGTGTTATCCGTGGTTAAGGTTCTCATTTAGGTGTACTATCGCGGCAAATGCATCAACCCAGAATCGTAATCCTCGGCGGCGGGTTTGGAGGGTTGTTTACTGCCCTCGAGCTTGCCGGATCGGGCGAGGTCACACTCGTCAGCGAAGAAGACCATTTCCTTTTTACACCAATGCTTTACGAGTACCTCAGTGGCGAAGTTGAAGCATGGCACATCGCGCCGAGATATGACGAACTGATTCAGGAAAATGTGCGGTTCGTCCACGCAAACGTGACTGGAATCGACCTCGCATCGCAGTCCGTTTCGCTGGCGAAGAACAAAGAAACGCTGAATTACGACGTATTAGTGCTCGCCGTCGGCGGGATCACTAACTACGTAGGCGTCGAGGGTGCCGAAGAGTTCACGTTGCCCTTTCGCAAGCTCGCCCATGCAGAGAATCTGCGACGGCGAATGGTGACCGCTCTCGATCGGGTGCCTCCCGACTTCGCGCCCCAGGACGTGCGCCAGGCAGTCACGTTTGCGGTAGTGGGCGCCGGCGCGAGTGGTTGTGAGCTCTCAACCAAGATGGCTGACCTGCTGATCGATGCGTTCAAGCGCCGCGCGCTTCATGGCCAGCCCCGAGTGCTCGTCATCGAGATGGGCGACAGAGTTGTGCCGGGAATGGGTGAACAGATCCGTGAATTCGTTGAAGACGCGTTACGCCAATCTGATGTTGAAGTGCACACGAAGACGCGGGTGGTAAAAGTTGCGGGCGACGAGATCACGTTTGAACACGGAGGCCGGCAAGAGAGTTTGAAAACTGCCGGGGTTGTTTGGACAGGCGGCGTCAGAATGAATCCGCTGATCGAACAACTCGACGTGGAAAAGAACCAGCGCGGACTCCTCATGGTCAAACCAACGTTGCAGTTATCACAACACGTGAACGTTTTTGCGCTCGGCGACATCGCGTTCTATCCGGACGCCACACCTTCACTGGCCGGCACTGCCCAACTCGCGTTTCAGCAAGCAAGCCTGGCGGCGCGGAACATAAAGGCATTCAATTCCGGAAAAGAACTTCATACCAAGCACTTCGAAGAACTCGGCGAAGCAATCAGTCTCGGCACGGAACGAGCAGCGGTGCTGACAGGCGGTAAGGCGTTCGGAGGAGCACTGGCGCGACAGGCACGATTTGCTTTGTACACATCCCGGCTGCCCACCTGGCATCATCGACTCCGCGTAGGCGCGAGTTGGTTTTTTGAAGGCACCACACCTCAGCCGCTCTTGCCGCTCGGTCTCGAGCGATAAGGACTATTTCAACCGACCATACAGACCTCCGCGAAGATCGTCCGTTAATCGTGCATAAAACCTCAATAAAACAGTAGCTGTCGCTGGAACGGCCGTTGCTCAATCATCAACAAAGTCATTCTAGAGGAGCGACAAAATGATCTTCCTTCGGCAGCTTTTGATTCTCGGTCTTGCGGCTTGTCTGTTCGCGAGTTGCACAACGGCGCCAACCAATTCAAACACGGCGAGCGTGCAACCTACGCCGTCACCTTCGCCTCAGAGATCACATGCGGCTGCAGGGCGAGTCACCTTGCCGCTGCTCGATGCGTTATTAACGGATGAAAAGTTTATCAGTCGGTTGAAAACGAATCTGAAGCTTTCTGACGAGCAGATTGATTCACTCAAGCGCGCGTCGTCGGATGAGATAACGCGGCTGCGCGAAACTAACGCCGAGGAAGTTGACAGCAATGGAGACGACCCACGCGCACGCGCCGAAAAACAGTTACGCTCAATCATCGGTGAAGAGAAAGCCAGGGAACTCGCTTCATTCGCAAACGAGTATTGGTCCAGGGGCGACGCTGCTGGGGCCTCAGGCAATACAGGTCCGGAGATGTTACCCGGACCAAATGCGGTTCCTACCGACACTCGGGTAGTCGTCAACATTCCCGCGTTTCGCATGGATCTTTTTGAGGATGGAACGCTGGTCAAATCGTACAAAGTCGGCATCGGTTATCCGGAGTTTCCACTGCCGCAGGGCTTGCGTAAGGCGGAAACAATTATTTTCAACCCGACGTGGACGCCTCCGGATTCACCTTGGGTGGCAGAGATGAAGAATGTAACTCCGGGCGAAACGGTTAAGCCAGGCGATAAAAACAACCCGCTTGGTCCAATCAAGATACCAATTGGTCTGCCTTCGTTGATCCACGGCGGCAAGTCGCCTGCGAAAATTGGAAAGTTTGCTTCGCATGGCTGCGTCGGGTTGACCAACGCACAGGTAAAAGATTTCGCGGTGTTGCTGAGCAAGGCTTCCAACACCGAGGTCTCAGACAAGACGATCGCGTCGTACTTACAAGACAAGGAACAGACTCAGACTGTAAAGCTCAACCAGGAAGTACCGGTTGAATTGCGCTACGAAACGATTGTCGTTCAAGACGGCAAGCTGCACATCTACAAGGATGTTTACGTGCAGGACACCAATACCGAAGAGAACCTGCGGACGGTGTTGGACGCGCATGGAGTAAAATTTGACAATCTCTCCGAGCAACAACGAACTGAAATACTCAATGCGCTGAATGCGATGTCGGCAAATCCGCAAAAGGCGGCTTCAGCGTCGCCATCGCCGTCGCCGGAAGCTTCGCCTTCGCCGGAGAAGAAGACCGCCAGGAAAAAACAGGCTCCGAAGAACCAGAATGAGATTGTGATTGATCTGAGTGGAGTAGCTCAGAAAGGCTATCCAGCGCCCGTTAATTTCGACACCGGAAGTGGGCCACAAAAAAGCACAAAGAACACAAACCACTAATCAAATCATTTGTGCTTTTTGTGCCTCTTTGCGGCTTAACTGATCATTGCGGCTTCACAGGAATCCAACGCGGGTGCTTCTTCGATCGGCGCGCCGGCCTCGCCATAATACGGGCGGCCAGTCTCGATCGCGGTGAAGTATTCCTCAATCCGATCGAGCACTTCTTCAACCGTGTGCGAGTGATAAATGGAAGTTCGAAATAGCGCACCGCCTTGCAGACCGCGCGTAAACTGTCCTGCCAGTTGTTTCATACGGTTTATCGCAGGTGTTTCCGGCATGTCCTCACGCAACATGTCGAAGTACTCGTGCAGGATCGCTCGCTTGTCTGCCAGTGTCGGCTCAAAGATCGGGCGTCCATGCATCGCGTCCTCGATCTGACGAAAGATCCACGGGTTCGCCATCGCACCACGACCAATCAGAACACCGTCGCAACCAGTCTCACGAAACTTCGCAAAAGCGCCTTCGATCGTAGTTACGTCACCACTGCCGGAAACGGGCACGCTCACTGCTTCCTTGATCTGTCTGACGAGATCCCAGTTTGCAAGCCCGCGATAACCCTGCTCCTTCGTGCGACCGTGCAACGCGATGTGCTCAACGCCACAGTCTTCCGCGAGCTTCGCAGTCTCCACCGCATTAATCGTGTGATCGTAAAAGCCAGCGCGAATCTTAACCGTCAGCGGTATGGTGATTACTTTTTTGATCCCTTTGAGAATCTCAGCGAGACGGCAGTGGTCCTTGAGCAAACCTGATCCACCGCCATGCTTCACCACCTTTGGCGCCGGGCAACCACAATTCACATCGAGAATATCCGCCCCAACTTCCTGCGCCATCTCCGCGGCCATGCACATCCGCTCAGGCTGTCCACCAAAGATCTGCACCGCAAAAGGACGCTCGTCTTCATAGAACCGCATTTGCCGTTTCGACTTCGGATTGTTTCGCGTCAGCCCTTCAACCGAAATGAACTCCGACACCGACAGACCAACCCCGCCACGCCTTTTCAACAAGCGTCGAAAAGAGACATCGGTAACTCCGGCCATCGGCGACAGAACCAATGGCGGGTTTATTTCGACGTCACGAATCTTGAATGGCTTAATCTCCGGCATCACGGTTTGATTGTCACTGGCGTTCCTACCGAAACGGCGTCGAACAACTCCTTCATGTCCTCATTCTCCAACGCGACGCAGCCCAATGTCCAATCCCTCCCGGCGCCGTTGCCGTGAATGTAGATCAGACCGCCGAGCTTTGTGTATTGCGGCGGCGCGGTCTTCTTTCGAATCGCTGCGAGAATCGCATCGTGCTGCGCTTTCGTGATCAGACCATCGCGCAGTCCGCGCTCGGCATCCTCCGCATTCGGATAGCTGACACCAAGCGATAAGTAGTAAGCGCTCTTGTTGTTCTTGACGAAGACATAAAACTCGCCTTCGGGAGTTGCGCCGTCACCCTCCCGAGTTTTGTCTGCGACAGGACTGAAGCCGAGGCCTACGCGGTAAGTACGCAGTAAGGTTTGATCCGAGTAGAACTCGAGTTTCCGTTCGCGTTTGTAAACGACGATACGAGGTTTTTCTACTGGCAACGCAAGATGAGTTTGCCACGGAAATATACAAATGACACCGATCAGGGATGCGATCGTTCGTATCATTCGTATTATTCCGTGGCAGCTAACGCTACGGCTTCTTGGGTTTCTTCTTGTCGTCCTTCTCGTCGGTCTTGGCGGCGGCCGGTGCGGTGATTTTCAAAAGCGGCTCGACGCCGGCGCGATACGTTTCAGTGATTTTTATGAACGCTTCGTTCCGCAGATTTTGCAGATAAGCTTCGCGCTCCTTAGGCTGGCGCTCCATCAACATCACTTCACGAACGCGGTTCTCATTGAACGTTGGTGTACTGCCCGCCGGTGTTCGCGCGTCGACGCGTAGTATCTGATAACCCTCGGGGGTTCGAATCGGCTCAGTTACTCCACCAACTTTCACATCCTTCAACGCCGTAAGTAGATCTTCACGCAGTTGGGGAACGTCAAACTCGCCGACAGATCCTTTATCCTGCGGCGCGGTACGTTGACCATTCTTTTCCCGCTCGGAGTTCGCGGCGGCAAGCGCTCCGAAGTCGGCGCCCGCACGAATCTGTGTAACGAGCTCGAGAGCTCTCGCCTTTACACTTGCTTCATCCTTGTCGTTGGTCGAGAGATAAATCTCGGACAGCTTTATCGACTCGGGCTTGCGAAACTTGTCGGGATGCGCGTCGTAGTATTTCTTCACTTCATCAGGAGAGAAACCGAGATAGATGCGGCGATCGACTTCCTGTTGAAAGACCGCCTGCTTCATCATCTCCGATCGCATCGTGCGGCGAACCTCTTCCGGATTGAGCCCGCTCTGCTGCATTGCCTGGTGAAGCTTCTCAATTGAATTGATGCCCTGGTCCTGCGCAATCTGCAACATGCGCCGGTTCACTTCGGCTTCGATCTCGGTGGCGAGGTCCATCTCCTTGCCTTTTTGCAACAGCAACTTTTCGTTGATGAGTGTCGCGATCAGCTCAGCCTGCTTCTTCGTGACTTGCTCATTAGCCTGCTGCTCAGTCATGCCGCTCTGTTTCAGAGCTTCGATACGTTCTTTGGTCTCGCGCTTCAACATCGACAACGTGATTACGTCGTCGTTGACCTGCGCAATCACTTCGTCAACAACCTGCATCTCGCCTTCCTGGGCGAAGACGCTGCCGCTAAATGCAAAAATTATGAGCGCTGCAAGAACTGCAAAATATTTGAATCTCACAAAGGTACCTCTTTAAATCAATTTTTGGATCCACAGATTACACAGATGAATCGGTGTAATCTGTGCAATCTGCGGATTCTAATCGCTCGCGCGAAGTTGGAGCAACACGTCGCGAGCTACATCGAGCACGTTGTCCTGCTGATCTTCCGTCAAAACAAGCCGTAAAACACCGTTAGGCGTGAACACGGCTCCCTCATGATTGCTTACATAATCTCCCAGTTTTTCAGGAGAAATCCGGGCCTTTTCAGTGAATTTGATCGCCACACCGTTCGGTGTTTTATCGATAGACGTTATGCCCAATTCCTCCGCCAGGCGCCGCAAACGGGCATAACCAAACAGCCTTTCGACAGACTGCGGAATGCGCCCGTAGCGATCTTCCGTCTCCGTTCGGATGTTTGTCAGCGTCGCCTCGTCACGTGCAGAAGAGACTCGCTTGTAAGTTCTCAGCCGCTGCCCCATGTCAGAAATGTAGTCTTCGGGAATGGCTACATCGATGCCGAGATTGAGCGTGACGCTCGTCTCATCTTCAACCTCTTCGCCGCGAAGCTCTGCAACCGTGCGCTCGAGCATCTGCGTGTAAAGGTCGAATCCGAGTGCTTCCATGTGACCCGACTGCTCGCCTCCCAGCATGTTGCCGGCACCGCGCAGTTCCAGGTCGAGGGCCGCGATACGAAACCCTGCTCCCAGGTCAGAAAACTCACGAATGGCTGCTAAACGACGGCGGGCAATGGGTGAAAGCTCCTGTTCGCTCGGAATCAGGAGGTAAGCGTAAGCCCGGCGGCTCGAACGCCCCACACGCCCGCGTAATTGATAAAGCTGAGAAAGACCGTAGTGATCGGCGCGATTTATGATGATGGTGTTTGCGCGCGGGATGTCTATGCCGTTCTCGATGATTGTGGTCGCAACCAGAACGTCATATTTGTAGTCGATGAAATCGAGCATCACTCGCTCCATTTCTTTCTCGTTCATCTGCCCGTGGCCTGTGGCCAGGCGAGCTTGAGGGACCAATCGTTTGAGGAGTGCTGCAATCGTGTCGATTGTCTCGACGCGGTTGTGTATGAAGAAGACCTGGCCGCCTCGCGAGAGTTCGAGCTCGATCGCCGACTTTATGACAGGTTCCGAAAACTGCACGACCTGAGTTTGAATTGCGAGCCGATCGCGTGGCGGCGTTTCAATAAGTGACATGTCACGCATTCCACTCAACGACATGTTGAGCGTACGTGGGATCGGTGTCGCCGAGAGCGTCAACACATCGACTTTCTTTTTCAAGTGCTTGAGCCGTTCCTTGTGCGCCACTCCAAAGCGTTGTTCCTCGTCAACCACGACCAGCCCGAGGTCTTTGAAGCGAACGTCTTTCGACAAAATGCGATGCGTACCGATGACCACATCTACTTCGCCTGTCTCGACTTTCTTCACCACTTCTTTCTGTTCCTTGGACGAACGAAAGCGCGATAACAATTCGACCTTCACTGGAAAAGGAGCAAAGCGACTGCGGAACGTGTCGTAGTGTTGATATGCAAGCACTGTCGTCGGCGTGAGAATCGCGGCTTGCTTTCCCTCCATCACTGACTTGAACGCAGCGCGCATCGCCACTTCCGTTTTCCCGTAACCGACGTCACCACATAACAGGCGGTCCATCGGCACCGGCTCTTCCATGTCTTTCTTCACGTCTTCGATCGCGGTTTCCTGGTCTGGAGTGAGAACAAAAGCAAAGCCGTCTTCAAACTCCTGTTGCCACGGCGTGTCGGAAGCGAATGCATAACCGCCGACCAGTTTGCGTTCAGCGTAGAGACGCAACAACTCGTCGGCCATGTCGCGCATGGCGCGTTTCGCTTTCGCTTTCGTTCTTTGCCAGCCGAGGCCGCCGAGTCGATCGAGTTGTGGTTGATGACCTTCGGCACTCGAATAACGCTGCACGAGGTCGAGGCGTTCTACCGGCACGTAGAGCTTTGCCTCATCAGCATAAAACAGCAGCATGAACTCGCCGGCGCGTGGTCCTAGATCGAGAGTTTGCAAACCGCCGAAGCGAGCGACGCCATGATCGATGTGGACCACGTAATCGCCCGGTTTTAGATCGCGAAAATCAGAAAGGAACGCGGCTGCTTTCGACCTGCGCTTACGCTTGTCGGTTTTTTGGAATCGCTCAGCGCCAGTTGGTCGCCGTTCGACGGCGTCAACAACTTCGTCAAAAATGTCGGCCTCAACGTGCACGATCAATCGCGAGTGAGGCAGTTCGAAACCGCCGCTGAGGCGCCCGACGGTTACAACCACGGGACGTAAGCTTGCTGCATCGGAAGTTTCGCCGCTAAATGCTAAACGAGTCTCAATCTTGTACTCGTTGAGAATTTCCACAATTCGCTCGGCATTACCAAGGCTCGGCATCACGAAAAGGGTTGTCTTCCCTTCTTCCGTCGAGTGAGTCACTTCCCCGGCGAGATCTGCAATGCGGCCGTGATAGCGCAACGTTGATTGTGATTGCCATTCAACTTCCAGCGCGGTCTCGACTGCCGGAAAGAGAAACACAGGTTGCCGCATACCTCGTTCGCGCCCGAGTTGGACCTTTGGCGCCTCGGCTTCCAATGCAAGATTTAGATCCGTTTCGGCGGCCGCGCGGCCCAACGTGCGAAGTTCCACGCGCTGGCGTGTGGGAATGAATTGGCGCAGTTCCTCGGCAGTTAGAAAGAGTTCTTCCGGCGCAAGCGCAATGTCGTCAGCCTGATCGATCTCACGAAAGCACTCTGACAAACGTTCGTAGAACTCACTCAGGTACGACTCGATGCCCGCCGGCTCGTCGATAATCAACACGGCGTCACCGAGATGATCGAAGACACTCGACGTGCAATTCATCGAGATCGGAATCAACCACTCCCAACCGGAAAACGCCTCGCCTTCGTCGGACAAAGCAGTTCGATCGCGCAACGAGCGCGCGAAACGCTCATCGGTCCAGCGCTCTCGCGCAGCCTCGCTCCACAGTTGAAAATCAACTGACGTGACGGCGTACTCATGCATTGGTGGCACTTCCACAGCGCGCAGTTGGCGTGTTGAGAGTTGATTCTCGGGATCGAATTCTCGCAACGAATCAACCGTGTCGCCAAAAAATTCGAGCCGCACTGGAGCCTCTCGTCCGGGCGGCCATACGTTGACGATTCCGCCGCGCATCGAGAATTCACCGACAGCGCTTACAGGATCCTCGCGCACATAGCCCGTCGCCATCAACTTTTCGACAAGCGCTTCGGGTGAATGATCTTCATCTCGTCTCAATACAGCTCCGGCCTTTGCGATTGCGGCCGGGCTTACTGTCTTGCGGGCCAACGCTCGCGCATTCAGTAGCACGAAGCTCGGTGATCCTTGCTGCAAGTGCCATAGTGCAAGGGCACGTCTTTCGAGCGTCTGCGCGTGAGGGGAGACTCCGGCGTAAGGATCTATCTCCGAGGCCGGCAGGACCAGGATCTCGTTGCCGGATTCTTCTTTTCCCGAGAGTGCGGCGTACCAGAAACGTAAATCGCGTTCCCATGGCTCGAGGTCGCGAGTCGATTGCGATACGACCGCGAAGGTTTTGCCGCTATCGCGCTGGAGCGCAGCAACCGCAAGGGCACGCGCAGCTCCTGCGACCAGGCCGCTGATCGAGATCACACGAGCATTCGCCCGCAACTCTGCGAGCAGTTTTTGGTACTCGCGCGTCTCGGTGATCTGTCGCAGCGTTTGCTGCAAAGTGCTGGATTGTTGAAGATGGCTCGCCACTGTTTAAATCACTTCTTCATGCGTTCAATTAGCACGGACGTCGAAGCACCTTCGACAAACGGCAACGAGATAACGTTGCCTCCCGCCGCTTCGACTTCTTCGCGTCCATGAATCTGATCGAGTTGATAATCGCCACCCTTCACCAGCACATCCGGCAAGAGCTTAGCGATCAAACTGCGTGGCGAGACGTCATCGAAGACGCTCACATAATCGACGTATCGCAAAGAGGCGAGTATCTCGGCCCGCTCCGCCTGATCGAAGACGGGACGATCAGGTCCTTTTAACTCTCTGACTGTTCGATCGCTGTTAATTGCGACAAGCAACGCATCGCCGAGGGCTCGCGCCTGCGCGAGATAACGCACATGCCCGACGTGTAACAGGTCGAAGACTCCGTTTGTAAAAACGAGTTTTCTGCCGGCAGCGCGCAGACGTTGGCGCTCTCGGAGCATCTCCTCCGGGGTTAGAATTTTCTCGATCACCGGACAAGATTACAGGATTTGCCGGATTAACAAGAAACCATCCTGTAAATCCTGCAAGCCTCTCTGTATAATCCGCGTTTTATGTCCATACCCTTTATCGAACAGAACGACCAAACGATCGCGCGTCACGAGCACCTCGAAGCGCTGCGCGAACTCGTGGGCAACGTCTATCCCAACAAGTTCGACCGCAGCGAGATTGTCGAACCCGGAAAAGAAGACACGATCACTGCTGTCGTCGAGAAGTTTCGCGATTTTCAACCTCATGAAGAGCTGACTAAGTTTGTAGTCCGAATTGCCGGACGCATCGCCTCACCTCCGCGCGTGATGGGCAAAGCTGCATTCGTTCATCTTTCCGACGGCGTTTCTCGCCTGCAAATCTACATTCGCAAAGCCGATGTTATTGGCGTGCACAACAGCGCCGGCGGCGGCGAGGTTGATGGTTGGGCCTTGTTCCAACTGTTGGACCATGGCGACTTCATCGGAGTTGAGGGTTTTTTGTTTGTCACGAGGACCGGAGAGCTTTCGGTCCACGTGCAGAAGCTTCAGTTTCTCTCGAAAGCGCTGTTACCGCTGCCGGATAAGATGCATGGCATTCACGATCCTGAGATTCGCCAACGACAGCGCTACGCCGATCTGATTGCCGGAAGTTTGAAACTGGAACAGGACGATGCGCTAACCCCGCGCGAAGTGTTTGAACGGCGCGCGGCCGCGGTGAAAGAGATGCGGCGCATTCTCGAAGACCACGGTTACATCGAGGTCGAAACGCCGATGCTGACACCACTCCCCACCGGAGCAGCAGCGCGTCCTTTCAAGACTCATCACAACGCGCTGGACATCGACTTGTACGCGCGCATTGCTCCGGAGTTGTACTTGAAGCGGCTGCTGGTCGGCGGGTTCGAGAAGGTTTACGAACTCAATCGCAACTTCCGCAATGAAGGGATATCGACACGTCACAATCCCGAGTTCACGATGCTCGAGTTCTACTGGGCCTACGCCGACGTGAACGAGATGATGAATTTTTGTGAACAGATGCTGCGCGCGGTGGTGTTTACGGTGGTGGGCCACACACACGTGCAGTACGGTGAGCACAGCATCGACTTCGGCGCACCGTTTCGTCGCGTTGGCATGAAGGAAAGTTTGTCCGGCTTAGTTGAAGAAAGCCAGATCACAAACGAGAACGTCGTCGAGCTTTTTGAGACGCACGTGGAACCGGGATTGATTCAACCGACTTTCATTACAGACTTTCCCAAGCCGATCTCGCCGTTGTCGAAGGCCTCACCCGCCAATCCACATGTGGCCGAGCGTTTCGAGTTGTATATCATGGGGATGGAGATCGCGAACGGGTTTTCTGAGTTGAACGATCCGGTGGAGCAGTACGACCGCTTCCGGGATCAGGTCATCCAGCGCGAACGAGGTGACGAAGAGGCGATGCTGATGGACGAAGATTACATTCGCGCGCTCTCGTACGGCATGCCGCCGGCCGCGGGTATCGGCATCGGGATCGATCGCACTGTGATGCTACTCACTAACCGCCAATCCATCCGCGACGTGATCCTCTTTCCACACATGCGCCCCAAAAGTGATTAGCCACAAAAAGGCACAAAGGCACAAATTGAGTTAACGCGTTCAAGTATCTAGCGTTCACGAATCGAAACTTGTTAAAGCGTTACCCTCTTTTGTGCTTTTTGTGCCTTTTTGTGGCTATTGCTGGGCTTTGGTTTTGAGCTCTTTGAGGCGCTCATTGGACCACGATGGTTTTTGGCCCTGCGACTCCATCAGATTTACAAACTTTTCCATCGCTTCGAGTGCGCCCTTAAAATCGCCAAGCTTCTCGCGCACGCGGCTCAAGTCAAGCAGAAACTGTCCGTTGGTTGGCTGATAGGTAGTGGTGGCCTGTGAGAACGCGGCTTCGGCAAGCTTTAGCTCACCTTTCAACTCATACAACCGCGCGAGGTGAAAATAGCTGATCGGGTAGCGGGCGCCGTCGCGCTGCGAGACTTGAATCAGATTAGCAAGCGCTTCGTCGTTTCGCTTGAGACTGAGCAACGCAAAACTCAACTCGAGATTTGCAGGCGGAAAATAACCGCCCTCACGATTCAACACACGACGAAAGTTGTTGAACGGCCTCCGACATCTTGCCGCGTTCGGAGGCACTACGGGCACGTTGCATAAAATCGAAACTTGTCTGATCGAGCTCCAGCCTTGTTGCAGCACTCGGGGAAGTTGGACCAGCAGCAGGCGAGGTCTTTGCGACCTTAACAACTGGCGATCGCGAATCTGACGCCGCAGCTTTCGCGGGTTGCGATGCAACGACTATTCTTTCTTCGTTTCTCCCCTGCGACAGCGCCTGTGCGGCCGCATCGTGATCGGGATTGACCGCCAATGCCCTGCGCCACTCGCGCGCAGCGAGATCATTCTGGCCGCGAACTGCGTAAACACGGCCAAGGTTGTAGCTCGCTTCAGCGTAGCGGAAATTCTCGAGCTTCAACGCCGACAACAAGGCGTCGGAGGCTTCATCCCACCTACCGGCACGAAGAAGCACAACTCCGAGATTGTTGTACGCACGCGAATACCTGCCCTTGCGCTGTTCGATGGCTGTTCTGTAGGCGGCCACAGCAGCTTCCGAGTCTCCGAATCGCGCGAAGGAATTTCCGAGATTGTAAAAACCGGTGGGATCGAACGACTCTGACTTCGCAATGGCTTGTAACTCAGCAAGCGCTTCGGTTTTGTAGCCTGTTGACGCAAGCAGATCGGCGAGTTTTAGTTGCAGACGATTTCGCTCGGCAGGGGTCACCGCTGCCTGGATTTGATCGCGCAGGCTCGCAACGAGGTCGGGGGTGTTGTCGATATCTCCCTCAGCCGTGCGGTTCGTGCGTGTATCAGTCGCGGTGGTTTGTGTTTGCGCGAAGACGTTTAAGCTCACCGTAGAAACTAGAATTAGGAGGAGAATTTTCTTCATAGATTCGAGCTTTCTTTATTAGTTCCGCAGATAGGCCACGATCGTGCCGCCGAAACCTACGGCCCAGCCATGATTTTTACCGGTGAAGAACACGCGTTCCAACGGGTGCTGGGTGCCACTCCGTTCGGTGGTCCAATGCTCGCCGCCGTCGGTGGTATGAATAATTGTTCCTTCAGCGCCCACTGCCCAACCTTCGAGTGCATCAACAAACTTCACGTCAAACAGATCGACATCAACCGTCGATTCCTGGCGTTCCCAGGTTCGACCACCGTTCACTGTGCGATAGATGCTGCCGCCACTTCCGACGGCCCACCCTTTACGGTTATCGACAAATGAAGTGGCTGTAAAGCGAACTGACTTTTCAACTTGCGGTAGCGTTGACTGGTACCACGTATCGCCGCCATCCGCCGTTTGTATGATCGTTGCGCCTGCGCCCACGATCCAACCACGATCGTCGTCGACAAACATTCCGCCGAGTAATAATCGACGCGTCGGCGATCGCAGCTTTACCCAGGTATCGCCGGCATCGTGAGTGGCGTAGATGGAACCTCCCTCACCGAATGTCCAGCCACGTCCATTGCGATTGAACACTGCGCGCACGAGAATGGCATCGACCTCGAATCCTTTTATCTCGATTCGCTTCCAGTGCTCACCACCATCGGTGGTCTTCATTAAGTAGGCCCTTGGATCTTCGTTGGTTTTGAGTTGGTAAGCATTCACCTCGCAGACCATCCAGCCGTTTTGTTCATCGGTGAAGAAGATGTCGCGCACAACGTCTTCAGTGGATGCACGCCGCTGTTGCCAGGTATTTCCACCGTCGAGAGTGCGCAGCAGAGTGCCTTTGCTTCCCACTACCCAGCCGCGGTTTTGATCGAGAAAGAAAACGGAATGGAGCCACGACATCGTTCCCGTTCGCTGGCGCGCCCACGTGCCAGTTTGAGCAAGCGTCGTGGCAGAAACCAGCAGGATTAGAAAAGAGGCGCAAGCTGAGGTCATTTGAGCTTTTAACCGCAGATTACGCAGATTACACAGAAAATCTGTGCAATCTGTGTAATCTGTGGACCATAAGGCCTAGTACGGAACAGGAACGCCGAAGATGCGGGCGAAGCCAAGGACCTGCGTGAAGCCCAGAAGTTCTTTCACCTTCTTGAGTTTGTTTCCCGGCACGACGATCTGATCGCCCGGCACGAGATACGTGCTGTCGGGCTGCTTGCCTTTGTAAATGGCCGACACGTTGACGGGAATCTGCGCGAGCACGCCGCTCGGCTGCCGTCGCAAAACGACGACCTTGCTCTTGTCGCCCGTGCTCAACACACCGCCCGCTTCAGCCAGCGCCTCTGTCACCGTCATGCGGTGATTCATGAGACGGATGCCCGGTTGGCCCACGTCGCCAATCACGCTGTAACGATACGACGACGCTTTGTCGAGCGATACGGTAACCTGCGGATTGATGATGTACTCGTCGTATTTCTTCGTGATGATCTCCGCTACTTCATCGACTGTCTTGCCGGTGACAAAAACTCCGCCGGGGATGAGCGAAAGCGAAACGCGGCCACTGGGAGGTATCGTGATGTTTTTGCGCGAGTAGCGTTCCTGATTGAACACATCCACCGAGATGACGTCTTCCGGACCAAGAATGTAGGTCTTGAAGAAGTTGTTGTAATAAGGTCTGATGGCCTCTTCTTCAGCCAGGTGTTCCTGCCGGTTAGCCTGAATGTCGTCAGACACATCGGATGGCGTGCGTGGCGTCTCGTCCGGTTCCAGCCTGTCGCCCTGAACCGGTTTCTTTTTGTCTTTGTCCTGGCCCGTGGTCGTCCGCGGCCGCGCTTTTTGCACGTCCGACGGCGGATCGGTTTGTGGCAGCGTTTGTGATTGGGCCATGCCAGTGACAGTCAATGCGATCAGCATAAGGATCGCGAGCGCCATTCGTCTGTTGTGTTTCATCTCAACCTCCAACCCCCTGAACTATCATTGGGCCCCTCGCCCAAAAAGAATTATTTTAATCGTCTCAAACAAAATGATTGCATCAAGCATTAGACCCTGGTTCTTGATGTAGAAGAGGTCGTACTGAAGCTTCTGCCGAGCGTCTTCAATCGACGCGCCATAGGGATATTTGATTTGGGCCCATCCCGTTAAGCCCGGGGCGATCAAGTGTCGTTGTTCGTAGAACGGAATCTCCTGCGCGAGTTGGGCCACGAAGTGCGGACGTTCGGGACGCGGACCAACGAAACTCATCTCGCCCTTCAGGATGTTCCAGAACTGCGGAATCTCATCGACTCGGATCTTGCGTATGACGCGACCGACGCGCGTAGTGCGAGTGTCGCCCTTACTCGCCCAAACGGGACCAGATTTTTCGGCGTCTACGCTCATCGAGCGAAACTTCGTCAACGTAAAGGTCCGGCCGTTCTTTCCTACTCGTTCCTGTTTGTAAAAGATCGGACCACGCGATTCGAGCTTGATCAGAATAGCCGTGACGATAATGATCGGAAACGAAAGAATGGCGCCGATCAGAGCCACGAGCCAGTGCACTATGGTGCGCGAGACTTCGGCGGCTTTCGCCTGGCGACCGCGACCCGTGAAGATGAGCCACGAAGGCCGAAGCATGCTCAAAGAGACACGACTGGTGAGGCGCTCGTAGAATGAAGCACCTTCTTCGATCGTTACCTGCCCGGCCAGACTGAGTTGCAGCAACTTGTCCGTCGGCAGTTGTCCGCGACGTTCTCCCATTGCGACGACGATGCGATCGATACCTTCACGTTTTACGATCTTGTCGAGATCATCGGTCAGGCCGATCACTCGCGGATTGATGAGGCTCTTGCCGAGGAGATCCGCGTCCGTGCCCACAAAACCGACGATGCGATAACCGGCGTCTGGCCGGTCCAGCACTTCACGCGCCAGCTCAACTGCAAGATTGCCCGAACCAACAATCAAAATGCGTTCGCCGAAATTCGGATGGCCCAGAAACCAGTGAATCGAAACTCGCCATAAAACCATCAACGCGAGCGCGAGCGGCAACGAGATCAACGAGATGCCACGACCGAGCATCAGACTGGGAAACGTGTAGAACGAAAACGCGAGCGCAATCCAGGCAAGTCCGAGCGCCTGGACCAACCGGAGCACTAGTTCGCGCCGGTCGTGCATCACGAGAAAGTCGTACAAATCGAAAAGGTAGAAAGCCGCGAGGCAGAAGAAGGTGGCCACTGCGGCTTTCAGGTATCCATTCCTTGCGATCAGTTCGTCAGGCGCATCTACCGCGCCGACCCGCAGGTACACGGCGGCAATGATCGCGCCGTAAACGAGGCCCGCCTCGGCGAGAATCAACAGAACCGTTCGACCGTTGACACGTAAGGCTCTCAATTAACCGATTGCTACCTCCTCTCTTTCAGTCGCCACCGGTTGTGCTTGAGTCGCTCTTGTTTCGCGGTTGTAGTAACGATGCTGGTAATAGTAAGAAGCAGCATCCGGTTGCTCGTCGGTACGGTTGAGCACCACTCCGAGCAGGCGATCTTTCGGCATCTGCTCCAGCAGTTTGTCAACGGCCGCGTAACGAGTCTTGCCGGCACGTACGACCAGCAGACCGCCATCGGCTTTCGACATCAAAACATTCGCATCGGTGAAGATGCCCAATGGCGGCGCGTCGATGATGATGTAATCAAACATACGGCGGACTTCACTCAATATGCGCGCGTAACTTGGTCCTGATAACAACTCGGCAACGTCGTCGCGCGGCCGTCCACCGGGTAACAAATGAAGACCGGCAGGCTCGAGGCGCACGATTGCATCTTCGAGGCGAAGTTGTCCGCCAAGAACTTCCGACAATCCCATCTTGGCTTCGATGCCGAGATAATCAGTGGCGCAGGGACGTCGCAAGTCACTATCGATTAAGAGTGCGCGAACACCTTCAGTTTGGGCCAACAGCCATGCGAGATTGAGCGCGGTCAGCGTTTTACCTTCGGCAACACCTACGCTCGAGATGACAAAAGCACGCATCTGCATGCGCTCGCCGGCTTCCAGGATTCGCGTCCGCAAAGAGCGATACTGCTCGGTGTAAGCCGAGCGTGGCTGGCTCACCGCGATCAGGTGAGGCTCGACGCGTGCCGGTGAAATGTCATAGCTGACAAATCCCCCGGCGCGCGTCGCCTCGGCAGCGCCCAAAGTTGCCCCAGCATCACGCGAAGCTATTCCGCCGGGGAGTGCCGACCCGCCGGGTACATCCGCAGTGTGCGCAGTGGACGCTGAACTTCGCACCGGCTTGCCTGGAACAGACATGATTGAGGAGCCACTCAACAATTGCTCCTCGATCTGTTGCGGCGAAGGCAGCCCTGAAACTCTCGGGCTCTCCTCACGGTGCTCTGATTTCTCGCTCTTCTTGGCAGCGTTACCGTTATCGGCGGCGCTGTGTCGTCTCATTGCATCGAAAACTCTTCCCATCGATTCACCTCGTGTTAGTGACTTCGCTTCTTTGCTCCGTAGGAGCAGAATGTTTATAGCCCGAACACCCTTTTACCTGTCGCTCCATTTGGAGCGAAATGTATTTTGTTGCCCGACAGCTACATCGCGCTCCCCTGGAGCGCTCATTCATCTCAACCAACAGAGCTATAAACATCGTGCTCCTCTGGAGCGATTCCTAAACTTACTCTAATCCGTGTCACCGGTTGTCTTTCCCGCATTCCACAACTCAGATCGTCCGGTAGACGTAAAAATCCGCGCCGGTGCTTCGCGTTCTTCTCCGCTCTGTCCTCTTCCTCGATCGGAGCGGGGCAGCATGTCGAATGTGTCGGCGACGTCTTCGATGATCGAACGACCGATCGTCAGATCACCTGCCGCGTAGCCGGCCAGCAGCGCGTTGTCGCAAAGATTGTTTATGTTGCGCGGAATGCCATCGGAACAGCGAAATATGTAATCGACGGCTTCCGGAGAGAAGACGTCGGTGCGCTCGGCGCCTGCCACCAGTAAACGTGAAGTGATGTAACGATCAGTCTCTTCGACGTTCGGCAATGGCTTGATAACGCAGCGCAACGCAATGCGCTGTTTCAACTGGCGCAGATCGGGATTGTTCAAAACTTCTCGTAACTCCGGCTGACCGGTTAAAACGATCTGCAACTGTTTAGCCGTGTTCGACTCAAAATTTGATAGTAGGCGAATCTCTTCAAGCACGTGCGGAGACAAACCCTGCGCTTCGTTGACGATCAGCACGGTTCGCAATCCGCGCGAGTGACGCGACTCCAAAGCTCGTCCAAGCTCGAGCAACAAGTCTGACTTGGACTCCCATTTCTGCACGTCGAGTAGAGTCGCCACGTGCTGGTAAAACTCCGGCACAGTCAAACGCGGATTGAAGATGTAAGCGACGAGCACCGTTCGATCCAGGCGCTCCATCATCCAGCGCAGGATCGTGGTCTTGCCGGTACCCACTTCGCCGGTCACCACTACGAGCCCTTTCCCGCTCTCAATGCCGTAATGAAGATTGGCCATCACTTCCGTGTGGGACGGAGTGAAGTAAATGAAGCGCGGGTCGGGAGTCAGCGCAAATGGCAACTCTTTTAGACCGTAAAATTCAGCGTACACTCTTTTGGACCTCCAGTTTTAGCAACGGCTCTTAGCCACGGTTTTGCATCAGGAATTCAAAAACGTGCGTGAGCTTGAGCGCCAGTGCCAACATGGGAATACTCACGATGGTTGCAACCACACCGGCTGCAAGTAGCAACTTGCGACGGCGCGGCACTGAACGCGCTTCCTGGGGAGTTAACAACTCGGGTACCGCGAGAAGTACCGGCAGACCGGTGTAGTGCCTCGCATCGTCCGAGTTTTGAATTGTGAGCAGGCGTGGCCCTTCGAACACTCCCACCAGTACCAGGCCCAGGCCAAGACCGACTGCCAACCCGAGGCTCGATAGTAAAAGCCGCTTCGGCGCAACCGGTTTCGAAGGTAAGTTGGCCGGGTCAATAACCTCGATCCCCTCACCTTGCTGCTGTGTGGCCGCTTCCGCGCCGAGCGTGATCTTTTGTTGTTGTAGCAGCAGGTCGTCGTACTTGGCCTTCTTCGTTTGATAATCGCGCTCGATCGCGCCGAGTGCGACTTCGACTCCCGGAACGTTGTTTATGCGTTCGACAATCGCTGCGATCTGTTTTTCATTTTGATCGAGCAGTTTCTGCTGGCGTTTGATTTCGCTTTCGGCCAGCTTGATCTCATTTTCCGCCGCGCTGAGGGTAAGATTCGGCAGCTTCGTCAGCCGCTCCTGTTTCGTTTTGATCTTGTCTTTCCAGTCGGCGATCATCTGGTCCAGTTCTTCCTGGACCCGCTGAACTTCTTTTTCCTTAGCGATCACATCGGGATGAATCTCTCGATATTCCTGCTTCAGCCTCGTCAATTCTCCTTCGAGCGCGGCCTTGCGCGAGACCAGGTTCGACCAGGCCATCGTCGTTTTTGGATCCGTAAGAGTCTCGGCGGCGTCTTCGATTCCCTGAACGTTGCTTTGCTTCATCAATACCAACTGGTTGGAGGCAGCAGCACGGCGATCCTGGAGTCGGCCCACTTCCGACATCAGCCCTTTCTGTTCTTCACGCAAACCTGACAACTGATTAAAGAGTGCCTCTGCTTCGGACGGTAGATTGCCGACGTGGTTGCTCATGAACTCGAGACGTTGCTTGTCAACCGACGCCAACTCCTCTCTGGCCTGGCTCACCTGGCTGTCGATAAATTGCTTGGCGGCCCCGGTGGAGGTCATCATGTTGCTGGTCTGCGCACTGATGTACTTGCCGGCGAGCTCAGCAGTAACGGCCTGGGCGATTTTAGGATCGCGATATCTGAACGTGATATCGAAGCCATCGGTGATATCGCTGCGGCTCTTGTTTACGGAGACGTTGATGTCTTTGCGCAACATCTCGATGACGCCTTCCATCGGCTCACCACGAAGTCGCTCCGTCTTGTAGAGTTCATACTTCTCTACCAGCGGCTCGAGCGAGCTGCGACTGGTCACCACCTGCGAGATATTGGCCAGCTGGCGCGTTAAGTTCTCCTCGGTAACCGTGGGTACAACTGAACTCGGCAGCGTCGAGGGCCTGACAACGATGAGCGTTGCTGACTCGTAAACATCCGGAAGCTTGATCACAACCCACGCGACCGCGGTCGTGATGGCAATGACTGGAAGAATAATCAGCCATTTGCGTCGCTGGAGGATCTTTAAGTATTCACTCGGTTTTCGTTGTCTAAATTCAGCACTCATAACGCACTCCTATTCTGTTCACTCAAAATTACAGCGTAGCCAGTTCCTTCTTCGCGTCTTCCAGATTCGCAAATTGAATTTTCTCGGAAAGTTTTATCGCCGTTTGCAATTCACGTCGCGACTCTTCCTTATCGCCCTTTCCTTTTAATGCAAGGCCGAGATGGTAGTGATAGGTCGCGCTGGGTGCGACATTGGCTGCGCGAGCCTGTGCCTCGTTAATCGACACGGCCTTACGAAATTGCTCGACTGCCGCGGCATGCAGGTTCTTTTTGTAGAAGACCCAGCCGAGTGTGTCGAGGAAGCCAGCGACGTTCGGGTTTCTTTGCACCACTCCCTGGGCCAGCCTTAGAGCTTCATCAAGATTGCCCTTTCCGTCCGCATACAGATAGGCCAAATTGTTGGCGGCGATAGCGGCGTTCGGATCCCTCTCCAGGGCCTTGCGGTAGTTTTCAACCGCGGCATCGTAGTTTTGCTTTTGATACTCGAGCATTCCAATGAGGGTGTAAGGGGCAGCGCTCTCCGGACGCAGCGAGATAATCTTCTGATACTCGGCGATCGCGCGGTCTTCCTGTTTAGTGTTGATAAAAAGAGCAGCCAACGCCTCATACGCAACCAGGTAATTCGGATCGAGCTCGAGCGCTCTTTTCAACTCGGCCTCAACGCTCTGAATATTGCGTTGGTAGCCGTAAACCTGGGCCTTCAAGTAGTGAAGTGAAGCGACATTCGGATACGCGCTGAGTGCCTGGTCGACTCTGGCGTGGGCCTTGTCAATCTCCTGATTTCTCGCATGAAGATTGATTAGACCATTGAGCGCATCGAAATTGGTGGCATCAACCCTGAGCGCATTCTCGAAAGAGCTGATTGCATCCTCGGGTTTGTTCTCAACGAGCGATAACAGCGCGAGGCTGTTGTAAACGATGGGATCGTTCGGAGCCACCTGCCTGGCCCACTCAAAATCCTGGCGGGCAGCCGCGGTGTTCTTCAACTGGAGCTGCGCTGTGCCTCGCGACAGGTGAGCCTTTTGACGAATCTCCGCGAGCACCTGCGGGGAGTTCTCGCGGTCGGGAGCGGTTTTATCTAAGCGGTCCAGCAAGTCGGTACCAAGCGACACCGCGCTCTTATGGTCGCCACCAGCAAGAGTGATCTGGAGTTGCATCAACTTCGCGGGCAAGTAGTCCGGATAATTCTTTTCGAGCTCGGCAGCGAAGGTACGAGCTTGATCCATGTGGCCGAGACTGAAGTTGGCCTGGGCCATGAAATACAACCCGGGGCGGGAGTTTGGTTCCTGTTTCAGAACCTCCTTTAAATCTTCAATGGCGCTCTTCAGACCGTCCGGTCGCCGGCTTTGAGCACGCATGCGAGCACGCAGCAAGAGTGCCTGCCGGTCATTCTTGTCCTTCTTGAATGCCTCCTCGAGTTGCGCATTGGCGCCCTGAGCATCGTTGCGCATGAGCAGAATCTCAGCGAGACGATAGCGGCCCTGCATGTAATCCGGAGCTTTGGAAAGAATGTCCTGATAGATTTTCACCGCGTCGTCACCGCGGTTGATTGACGAATAGAAGTCCGCCAGCACTGCCTGGCTTTCAGGTTTATCCGGTTCCAGTGCAGCCATCGCCTTGTACGACTCTTCGGCTTTGTCAAACTGTTTGTTGACGAGGTAGTAACTGGCGAGCACAAACCGCGACATCCGATCGGTTGGTCCAACTTCGACAGCTTTGCGCAGCTCAGCTTCAGCTTCCGCCTGCCGGTTTGATTGCGCCAGGAACTTGCCGTATTCGGTGTGGGCCAGCGGCGAGTTGCCGTTGACCGAGATTGCTCTCCTGTAAAGTTCCTCTGCTTTGTCTCTTTCCCTGGTGACGATGTAGAAGCGCGCCAAGCTCAAATAGGATTCGACCCGTTTGGGATCGATCTCAATGGCGCGGTTCAGTTCCTCGAAGGCCTTGTCTTGTTGCTTCTGCGCGAAGAGCACGCCACCCATCAGAATATGACCTTCAATATGATTGGGATCTTTAGCGAGAACCTCCTTGGCAAGTTTTTCCGACTCGGCAACGATATCTGATCTATTGCGGCTGCCGGCTAGATAGTAGTTGGCGAGCTTGACGCGTGCGTCGAGATTGTTTGCATCAAGACTTACACTTCTTCGCAGCGCGTCGAGCATTTCCGGAAAGCGCTCGAGCCCTTCGTAAGCGCGCGCCAGGCCCCAGTGGGCGGCTGCCAGCTTTTCGTCAATCTGGAGCGCGTTGCGAAATTCGAGCGATGCTTCCTGAAACTTTGAATCCTTCAGGTAGGCTTCGCCCTTCGCTAAATGCTCAGCTTTGCTTTGTTCGGGGTTGGAGCAGCCGGCCAGAAAAATTGCTGCTGCGAGAAGAAGACAGAATAGTGTTATCTGATAGGTGTAACCGCGGCACTCGCTTTTCATTGCTTACTCCATCGCTGCCCAAAGGGCAGGGTTTAAATTTGTCTCTGGATTGTCGAGGTCCCGACGGGCAATTGCCGGAAACTTTAAATTCAGGACAATTCTCAAAAATGGTCAATCGATCATAAATTCCGAAAGTATAAGGTGTTCCTCCCCAAATTTAGCGTACGTCAGGGTACGAACTCCGGCAGTACCGTCGAAGCAGCCGAAGCGAACTCGACAGCAGCTTGTTGCGCCGCCGCTTCTGAAGCGTGAATCGGAACTATTACTCGCACCATTGCTCCGTCCGATCGGCGTAAGCGAACGCTGTCGAGCACGGTGTAAACCTTGCCCCAATACTCGCTTGCGACATTTCGTCCCCGGCCCTGGTACCAGTAGATCATCAGATTCTTGTCTTCGCCGTTTTGAATCACGTATTTGTTTGCAATAAAGCTCGTTCCATCAGGTAATGGGACGGTCGTTTTGGCGGGCTCGCTCAACGTCCACCCTGAGCCTGGCAAGCAGTTCAAAGGACTGTGATAAGTTGCACCGGAACGTTGTGTTGCGTAGTAGCCCACGTAGAAATTAGCGACCGTGCCCTCGGGCTTGCGGAAATCTCTCAGCAAATAATCGTTTGCACGCAAAACCTTTAGAGTTTCCTCGTCAAGTGTTCGATCGGTCCCTGTTCTTTGCCACGCCCCGATACTTTGTGGAAAATCTTGCAGATCTTTTCGCTCAACGTGCGCCTCACCGAGGTAGGACCACGCGTTGACAACAATCCCGATTACCAGGATTAGCACCAGCAGCACGCCGAAACGCATTGAAGATTTCATAGCTCTGAGCCTTCAGCCGAGACCACTGGAGCGATAGACACAGTGGTTTCAGGTTCGGACGTTTTCCCTTCTAATTGCTTCCCTGATTGCTCGCCTGGTTCCTGGTCAGCCCGAGCCGGTCGAAAGCGATCAAGTATCATGCCAATACCGAACAACATAATAAAAGCCACAATATAGACGACCCATCCCGAAAAAGAGTGGAAGAAACCGTCAGCGACGGCTGTTCCATAATAATGCGCTAACACGCCTGTGCCGCTCACTCTGAATGCATTGGTCAGAATGGCAATGGGCACTGCCGAGACGACTATGATGACCGCTCGCCAAAACCAGTAGCTTCGCAGCCAACCAAAACGTTTCCCGGAGTCGGGTGGATCGTCTGAAGGAGAATGACTGAAATAGGCAAACACTACTGCCAGAGTTAAAAGAGTCATCAGCGACCTGATGCCGCTGCACGCCTCGACGACCTCGAGCTTTCTGGTCTCGAAAGAGTTCAGGGGTTTGAGTTCGATGATGTTGCCCTGACGTAGTACGGGGATGCCGAGCACGCTCATCGACCACACCGCGCAACGCGAGGCAAATAACTGAAGCGGAAACGCGATCTTGTTGAAAACAATTGCCGGAATCGGCATCGCCAGAAACAGGAGACTCAGTGGGACGAGCAGCAGTTTTAATAGGCTCAAGCCCCAGAAATAAACAGTGATTCCGGCGAGAAGCAGGATAAGCGAGAGTCTTTGTGTGTAGAGCTCGGCACCGGCGACACCGGCCCAAAGGGCAAACAGGGCAAACAGGATCGCGGCAGATCCCAAATACAACATTGGGCGAACGCGCACACCGGCGAGTTTGTCTCGCTGGGTCCAAACGATGTAGCCGATAATTAAGGGGATTAGCAGACCGTGCGAATAGTTTTCGTCATTCCACCAGTCGTGGAATAACTTCACCAGCACAGTGGCGTAGGCAAAGGCGATAGCGAAACTGATGGCGAGACCTTGCCACAGTTTCTTTGCGGCCGGGACACTCATTCGATTTCCTTGAAGATTTCCGCCAGAAAAGGGCAATTCTCTTGCGAAAACCGTACTGACCTAAATATCTTCCCTCGGTTCGTAAAGCGGAGAGAAGCTTATCTCAAATGGACCTCGCGTGACAAACACGCAAAGGCCGTTTCAACCAGATTTAGAAAAGGATTAAAGGGTGGTTTGTTCCTGTTTTTTTGACGCAACGGCTTTGCTTCACAAAGCAACAAAACACAAAAAAATTAATTGCTGGCGAAGCTCGTTTGCCTGTAGTTTAATTCGGTACGGCTGGCCCAGGCTGTCAAAAAATCAATCGGAACCTCCCGCAATGATCTCTCTTGAAGAACGAGAACGTGCTGAAATAGTGCGCAGTGCTTGCGAAGCGTCGCAGTCAACCGCACCGCTAATAGTGCCGGCAGAAACGATCGCCCGTTACCGGAATCCTCCGGAATCAAGCATATTTCCATTGGATTATGCGTTTCATTTGCTTGGTGACGTGAATGGGAAGACCGTTCTGGAATACGGCTGTGGCCGCGGCTTGTATACGGTTCCACTTGCACATCGCGCCGCAAGAGTAATTGCGTTCGATATCTCACCCGATCTGCTCGCTATCGCAAAGAAGCGCGTTGAAGTAAACCAGTGCGAAGGAGTGGAACTGCTGCTTGGCTCAGCACATTCTCTCCCGCTCCCGGATGAGTCTATTGACGTGATCTTTGGAATGGCGATTCTTCACCATCTCGATCTCGAGATCGCATCCAGAGAAGTCCGGCGTGTACTGAAGAAGGGAGGCCGGGCGATATTTAAAGAACCGCTGCGAAATTCAAAACTATATGCCTGGCTCAGACAGTTCTTTCCCAAGCGGGCTAATGTCTCACCTTTTGAACGGCCGTTCACCGACGAGGAAATCAAAGACTTTGCACAGCCATTCGTGTATTCGAGGGAGAACCTTTCAGCTTCCGCTGTCAAGGATTGCGCACGTCTTACCATTTTGGACCCAGAGCGCAGTGAAACTTTGCGCTTATCCCGACGCTTACCTGCTACAGAAGTTTCCTTCACTGGCTTACTACGCGACGGTAAAGGTTTTCGAAGTCGTCAAAGAAGATTGAGCCACAAAGAAGCAAAAAGCCTGCGGAGCAGGCTCAAGCATATAGCCCGGGGCGTAAGCCCCAGGAACTGGAAGCAATGGAATTCGAGCCCATGAAATGGGCGGCAGTCGTGAGTGCTGCAATGTCGGCATTATGGCCGCATTGGTTCTGTCGCCCGCATTCGCGGGTTCAACCTCCCTAACAACCGTAACCTGGGGTTCCGCTCGCAAAGCCTCGCTCCACCCCAGGCTTTATGCTTACGCCTGCTCCGCAGGCTCAATCGTACTTACTTTACGAATACAGTCGGCGCGTTGCTACGACGTCCACCGACGACCAGCGTTAGCTGCACGGTTCCGGCACCTCTCAGCTCCGGAATCAAAACAGTGGTGATCTGATCCAGCCCCGGCACTGTTCCCTGAACACCTGCGAATTTCACCGGAAGCGTGAATACCTGGCCGTTACCCAAACGTGCTTCGACTGTGACTCCCTCGGCGAAATTCGGTCTGACGGTTCCACCGATCTTAATGTCGTTGCTAGTGTCGGTGTTGAAAGCACTTCCGCTGATGCCGGTCGCAAAGAAGACCAGGCGCGTGCGCTTGTCGGTGCCGAAATTCCCGGGAGTGACGACGTCAAAATTTGAAGCTATCAGGTCGTGGCCGTTCGCCGCGGCAATAGTCCCGTTTTCATCCTCGCTCATCGTCATGATCATCGAACCATTTCGCTCGACGCTGACAAGGCCCTGGCAAATATAGCCATCCTGCGACGACACGATAACTTCCGTGATCCCAACAGGGGTTTCCGCGGGCACGTAAAACTTGATCGCCCAGGGTGACGCGTAAAGCACAGGAGCTGCCGTGCCATTGATCGTGACACTCAGTCCCCCGACTTCATATGGAAAGGCTCCGTCGCTCGAGGGCGATGCATGAACCGTTTTCGAAGTCATCGGCTGCAGATTTCCGCTGCCGGCAATTGATGCAAGACTGGCAGGTGCAACAGACGATACTGAAGTCAACGCATACCCGGTGCTTGCCTGGCCCACGACGACGTCTGTTCTGGTCTTCGTCGTGCTCGCCTGATTGGCCGTCGTTTGCGAGATTACTCCAAAACGCATCAGGTCTTCCGCCATTGCCAGGTGTGAAGCGATCCGCAACAGATTGTTCTTGATGTTTGGGCTCGACGCCGCTCTCATCGCCAAACCAGTGCTCGCCCTGCTGAACAACATCGCCGCCCTGATATGCACCTCGATTGCAGGTTGGAGGGTTTTGAACGATGCGCTTTCAGATTGAAACTCTGAATAGGCTTGTGTGATGTCGGCCGTGAGAAGGTTGATATCAAAAGCGAGCGCCGAATTCTCCACGAAACTGCCGACGGCTGTACTCGCAAATTCCTGCGTCTGCTGGCTCAGGGTGTTGGCATGACCTTTGGCTCTATTCACGCTGTTTGGTGAATTGGTTACGGTAATCGGCACCACTGCTGATGTGGTACTAACACCGCTATTGTCCGTCGCCTTCGCAGTTAGATCGTAATTTCCCTTTTGCGCATTGGTCCAGACAGCGCTGTACGGGTTGGTTGTATCAGTGTCAATCAAAGTAGTACCGCGATAGAACTCTACTTTTGATATGAAACCGTTTGCGTCGGTAGCAGTTGCTGCGAGTGTGATATTCGTACCCGCTACGAACGTCATACCAGTAGCGGGAACGGTCAACGTGACCTGCGGCGCACCTGCTGCCGGAGTCGGTGTAGGACTCGGCGTTGGCGTCGGCGTTGGGGTAGGCGATGGCGTATTGCCGCCGAAATAGATACCGCTAACAACCGCAGTCTTGGCGCCGGTCTTGTTCACTACGATCTTAACGCGGCCGCGGACGTCCCAGACCAGGTACCGGCCACCATTGAATGAGGAGATGTGCCGGCTATCGAGTAACGTATTAGTGGTCCAATCCAGCAGATCCACACGCTGCGAGCGATTGTTACCGTCCCAATCAAGTGCGTAGACAGCGACGCGATGCGTCAGGTTATCGGTAAACTTCAAGTCGATCGTAAAGAACGAATTCGATTCCCATCTCGCAGCCACGCGATCGCTGCTATTCATTTTTTGCAAGGCCCTGGTGTCCGTGGTCGAGGTTGACCAGGTTGGCGACGTGTTGCCCAGGACACTCACTTGCACGTAAGCAGGATAATTCGCGACGTCGTTGACGGTGTTGAAGCCGTCGCCACCATAGGTATTTTTCCAATTGCCTTTCGTAGTCGTGTCCAACTGCACGAACTTCGCACTCGCAACCGGAGAAGGCGCAGGAGTGGGCGTCGGCGTTGCAGTCGGTGTGGGAGTGGCTGTCGGCGTTGGCGTTGGCGTTGGAGTGGAACTCGGTGTCGGCGTGGAATTGGGTGTCGGAGTCGGGGTTGGTGGTGGGCCAGTCGAAACGCCGGCTTGAACAGCATGCAGTTGTACAAAGTCTACGCCGACGTCTTTACCGTCAGTAGCCGCATTGCGATAAGGACTGGTTGGCGCAAGGGCATAATTACCGCCCGCAAAGTCGACAAAACCGACATCAGAAACTACTGAAGGATAAAAGTTACCAGCAGGGTTCTCGCTGCCCGAGGCGCCGACCATCAAGTTTTTACTGAAAACAAATGACGGCGTGTAATGGGTAAGACCCTGCGTGCCTAAATGACCACCGTCTCCGTAGATACCGTATGGATTCTCTATCGTCAGATTATTGGTACTAACGTAACCCAGCGATTGTTCACCGTAGAGCGTATAGGTATTGTATTTTTGAAAACTCGTATTGTGGTTGAGAGTAATGTTGTAGAAGCCGTTGAGCTGCATGAACGTCCCGTCGATGTTGTAAAAGAGATTGTTGCTGACGTTGACATCAGTGCCGCGTACCGAGGTCGATGCAGGGTTGCACTTACCAAACTCTGCCGTGACTTCGTTGTCCATGCCGAGGAAGTTAAGCGCACCTTCGGCGTTTTTCACCGTGTTGTTGGTGAACGTGACATTCGCCACTGTTGACCAGGGCGCCGTGCACTCCTGATTGCGAACCGTGAACAGCACTGCTTTCCCGTCCTGTGCATCCGTCCAATTGTTTTCGAGCACATTGCCATCGATCACTACGTTGCGCGCTGCTTTTAACTCCAACAGGTTTTTCACCGCCCAGTGCTTCCCTGCGTAGGACGGGTCACCGAGCTTCCAGCTTAAGGGCTTGAAAAGATAATTACGGCGAATCTCGATGTTTGCGGGCATCAACTCCGCCGACGCTGAATCCGCACCGCCGATCATAATGTTCTCGCCCGCTGCTTCGAGGTAATTGTTGATGATGTGTAAAGGCCCTGGGCCATTCCAGCCCGCGACAGCCTGCGACTCGATGCCTACGCTGTGAATTTCAGAAATGTAGGAGTTGCTGATAGTAGTCTCACCACCATTCGTCGTGACTCCGCGTTGCACGTCCTGCGTGGGAAAAGCATGAATGTAGCAACGATCGAGTACGAGGTGATGCGGCACGGAGCTGAGCGACGTCTGCCCAAAGCGACTCTCACCAAACCGGATCATATCGTAAATAACCACACTCGCAGTGGAGGTGGAAAACTCAATTCCCTGGAAACGGTAATGATGAGCTCCGGCAGCCGTCCTAACTACAGGCTCGGCCGGGACGTTTGATTGCAATCTCGCAAACAACGCACTCTGCGAAGGATTGACTCGCACGCCTTCGGGCAACTCGCCTATGCGCGAGCTCTGGATGACAATTTCTCCAGTTCCGCTCTTTAGCGGGAGGACAATAGTCGCCGTATAGGTAACTCCAGCCTCCAGAATTATCGTATCGCCGTACTGGGCTGCATTGATCGCCGATTGAACACTGCCACCGGCCGGTACGGTGATGGTGGCTGCATTCGCGCTCAAAGTCGCAGCGAATAATGTAAGAGCAATTGTGAACCACTTATGAATTGCAAGAAAAGAAAGTCGCCCGTGCCTACTGCCTCCCTCACTCATTTGACGCCTCACTTCGGTATCAGGACGATCTCGACGCACGAGATTCCCGAGTTTGCGGACCCGCATCGCTACGGGGGTGCCATTTATCGGTGATGTGTAAAGAGCTGCCGTCTCCTTACACTTTGTTTTGTATTCGAGAAAGAACTAGCGTGATGAGAACTGCTGGGGCGATGGAAACCTGATTGATCTGCGAATGAGAGAAGGAAGAAGTCGGGCGGGGTTCTACGGCTGCATACGTTAAAGGTCGCGTAGAACACAGATCTGCGAATCCGCAATGGGATTCCGCACATCCCGATGCCTTCGGCGGCTAGACAATCTCAGCAGTCATTTTGACTTGAGATTCACAGCTTTGCGTCCCTGCTTCGCAACAGGTTTGCCTTTATCGTTGCAATCGTTTTGAAAAGAACTGGTGTCAAAACCTATGGCTATTTTCCAGTTTCAAACTTTTTTGTCAAGCTTTAATTCTTTTTCGGAGGTGGCTGGTATCGGTCAATATGGCCGCAAAATTCAGCCGTGCGCAGCGGGCGGAAGCATGTAGCTTCGAGTGGAGCGAGGTAGGATTATTCGAACATTTCAGCCCGCGAATGCGGGCGGAAGCCTGGGGTGGAGCGAGGTAGGATTATTCGAACATTTCAGCCCGCGAATGCGGGCGGAAGCCTGGGGTGGAGCGAGGTAGGATTATTCGAACATTTCAGCCCGCGAATGCGGGCGGAAGCCTGGGGTGGAGCGAGGTAGGATTATTCGAACATTTCAGCCCGCGAATGCGGGCGGAAGCCTGGGGTGGAGCGAGCCTTGCGAGCGAAACCCCAGGTAGGATTATTAGAAACAATTCAGCCCGCGAATTGCGGGCGACAGCACGGATCCCGCAGCCCGCTGTCGCCCGCTGCGCGGGCTCACAATTATTATTCTCATGGTCCTGGGGTTCCGCGAGCAAGCTCGCTCCACCCCAGGCTACATGCTCACACGCGCTTCGCGCGTTGGGCCAAGTACAGCAGGGTTAGCGACGCCGGTGAATGAGGCAGTCGATCACGGTGAGATCTTCACAGATGTTTAGCGTGTGCGTTCCCTGAAGATCCTTTCTCCATTGGGGCAGCACTTGCGATACTTCTTCCTCGACAAATTCAGTGGGAGTGAGTCGGACCACTTTGTTGATCCGCATGCCGTAACCGTATCCTCGCGAAGAGTCCTGAGCCGGACGGTACAGATCTCCCTGCCAGTAAAAAGGTCTTCCCGCGGGCCGCGAGTTTCTCACGTCCGACTTTACCGGATTCCGCCTATGAGGTTTCCATGGACCGAAGGGACTCTCGCTGTAGTAGATATGTAGCTCATCGGAAAACCCGGTATCTGCAATGGCCGCGAACATCCACCAGAGCCCGTCCACCTCGACAAGCGTCGCATCTCTCGCCGACACCCCTTCAAAGAGCACCGTCTCCAGCTTCCACTCGTCAGGAAAAGCTTCGCAAGCGTAGACCTCTATGGTCCGGTTCGCCGCAGTTTCCGGGATCATGAAATACCGATCGTTCCAGCGAAACATAAACGGGTACGACAAGTGGTAATCACGTTTCAGCACGGGCCTGGATTCCCCGGCGCCGGACTTACCCAATTCGAACACCGAGATGTGAGCTTTGTTTTCCTTGTAAAGAAATTCCTCAAAGAAGACGAAGTACTTTCCCTCGTACTTCACCGGAAAAGGATCCGCCCAAAACTTATCCTTCGGCGGAATCAAATATTTAAACCGGTAAAAACTATTGTTCGGATCGTCAGGGCTCGTTCTGAATCTGTAAGCAAGCGACCATTGGTCGAAGAACAGTGAGTAGCGAATCTTCGTTGCAGCGTAACTCAATGACAACTTACAAAGCCTCGGCAGGAGCTCTGTATTTGTCGGCATTTTGTATAGGCGATTGTAGTAGGGTCGAAACTGATTTGCTTCGGTCGAAACTTTTCCGCAATCGTGAAGCTCCCTGATTTTTCTCATGACAAAGGCCGATGCCCGCCAGTAAAGATTGTTCTTGCTGCCTTTGACTGAGAACCTGTCGCGGGTGCGCGTCCAGGTACGATCGATAACCTGTCCGTTGTCCAGATCTTCCGACAAAATTTGTAAAACCGATCCGGAGATCGGAGAATCTTCCATGACTTCCCAGAAGCCGGCCGGTCCGCCGCGATTCACAAGATTGTCACCATGATGGTAGGACCAGACTCCGTGCTTCGCGATGCGCAGCGCATCACCTCTCAGAATTCTGAAACCAAACGAAATCGCCACATCCAGATCGTACCCGCGGATCGTTTCGATAGCTTCCGGCGGGAACCAATCCGAAAACTTCTTCATGACCGGCATGATGCTTAACACAGGAACATCGGAAAGCACCTCCTGAAGATCCGTTTCTGCAAATGCATCTTCTTCGACGAGAGGGATGTAATGATCCAGCCGGAGATACAGGGAATACAGTAGATAGTTTCGGTTCTTCCAATAACTCCGCAGCCGGCCACGGGACTCGGCCGTCGTCTCGTTTTTTATGACCAGACAGATCTCCGCGATCTCGGAAGATTGAATGTTCTTGATGATGTTGAAAACCCACCTGGGTTGACTGAACGAATCGAGTAGGAGCGCAACGCGCACTGGGCGTTTTGAATTAACCGGCAGATTTGTCATTCAGGAGTTTTCGCGCTGAAATTTAATTTCTCCCAGTCGCAGCCCACGGTTTGACCTTTGGATGAAGCTTTCTTGTACGGGCTGGAAGGTGCAAGGCGATAGTCGCCTTTGTCGAAATTTACAAAGCCGACGCGTTCCAGTGACGCGGGAAACTCGTTTTCTTTTGGATAAAGCGAGCCATCGGCGAGAGCGAGGACGTTGTTCTTAAAAACGTAATCGGGTGCGAACTTCTTCAACGCGGCCACACCTTCTCCGAGCCCGTCGCCGAATACACCATATCCCTTGGAGTTTCGCAGCGTCAGGTTATCGCGATACACAAACTGCTGAGCCGGCTTGCCGTAAAGGGTCATGATGTTGCCGGTTTGAATGTGAGTGTTGTGCGTCAGACTCACGTTATGGAATCCGTTGAGTTGAAGAAAGGGTCCCCTGATGTTGTAAAAGAGATTATTACTGATGTTCGCGTTGGTGCCTGTGCCGGATGTTGACGCGGGACGGCATTTGCCGAAGGCCGCGGTAACCTCATTATCCTGACCGAGAAAGTTCAAACCACCCGGGGCATTTTTCACGATGTTGTTTGCGAAGGTAATGTTTTCAATCGTTGACCAGGGAGCGCTGCATTCCTGATTGCGGACTGTAAAGAGAATTGGTATGCCGTCTTGCGCGTCCGTCCAGCAGTTCTCAAACACGTTGCCATCGATGACAACGTTCTTCGCGTTCTTCAACTCCAGGATGTTCTTTACAGTCCAGTGCTTGCCTGCATAACTCGGATCGCCAACCTTCCACGACAACGGCTTGAACATGTGATTACGCCGGATCTCGATGTCTGTGGGTATGAGACCGGTGATGCCCGGATCCGCGCCACCGATCATGAGGTTTTCGCCGGCTGCTTCGAGGTAGTTGTTGATGATGCGAAACGGCCCGGGACCGTTCCAGCCGCCGATTGCCTGTGCCTCGACGCCCACGACATGAATATCCGAAATGTAGGAATTGCTGATGGTGGTATCAGCACTGTTCAGGGCGACTCCGCGCTGGACGTCCTGTGTGTCAAAACCGTGGATGTAGCAGCGATCGATTACGATGTGATGTGGTACGGAATCCAGTGTCTTCTGTTTTTGACGACCTTCACCGAGGCGTATCACATCATAGATCTTCACCCTCGGGGTCGTGGTGGAAAACTCGATACCCTGGAAACGATAGTGATGAGCTCCGGGATCCGTTCTTACGACCGGCTCCTCATTCGTGTCCGACTGTAACTTCGCAAACAGAGCTGACTGCGAAGGATTGACTCGCACATCTTCCGGCAACTCGCTCAGACGCGAGCTCTGTATGACGATCTCGCCGCTTCCGCTCTTTGCCGGCAACACGAAGCCACCCTTGAAGATCGCTCCGGCCTGCGCGACGATCGTATCTCCCAATTGCGCCGCATTAATTGCCGCCTGTAAATCATCCTTTGGGCCAACCGTAATGATCCGGCGTCCGTTCACCCAACTTTCAGAAAACGTACCAGCGTGCTGTTTAAGTGCGATGACTACGCCGAGTGTACCCACGACAGCCAAAACACTGAGCATCACCAACGGCTTCGAAACAGCTTTAGTCATTGCACTGCTCACTTCTTTTCAAACACAAACTCGTTACAGCCCAGACCCACGTAGCCACACTTCAGTTTTGTGAGGGTGAAACCGCGAGCCTTGCAGAACTCAAAAACCTCGTCAGGCGTTGACACTTCGTATGGATACCCGCCAACCCAGTCGATAATGTCGCGCCACTTGGTCATGCCTCGATTCTTGCGATAGTTGGTCCAGGATTCGGTGTAACGACGCGGATTGAGGGTAAGCACTGAGGCAGCCATCAATTTCAGTTCGCCGGGAATAGTGATCAGGACGGCGAACGGTGTTCTTAAGATTCCCGGCAAGCCGTTGTAAGTCTTCTTTATCCAATACCAACGCGCGCTCTGGCTGCCCGTGTCGTTGTACAAGGCGATGAAAAATTTTCCACCCGGCGCCACGCGTTCTTGCGCGTTTTCCATAGCCGGCCAAAGCTGTCCGGTGTGATGTAAGACGCCCCACGAATAAACGACGTCAAACTGTCCGAGCGATTGCATGAACTCTTTATCGAGCACCGAAGCTTCCTGGATCTTCCAGGATTCGTCGTCCTGAAAGTAATTCTTCTTCAACTGTCTGGTACAAGAAACTGACTTCGGATCGAAGTCGAAAGAGTGAACGCGAGCACCGAGGCGGCGCGCCGCCAAACTAAAGAGACCGCTTCCTGATCCGATATCGAGAAAAGTCTTCCCGGCGAGAGACTCGACTTCCAGCATTTCCTTTAAAGACGATTCCGCCCGTTGGATACGCTCGTCGTCGAGGGCCGCCAAGAATTGCGACCAATTCTTACCAAACTCGAATCTCTCACCACGCGCAATTTCTGCGGCGTTCATTTCCATATTCAGTCTTTGTACCTCACCTGTATTTCATCACGTAGTAAATCATCTTCACATATTCTGTCGGTACTAACCTCCAGCCTCGGCGACTAAGCCACCATGTCGCGGGTCGCGGAGACTGGTCTCCAGGTCTCACACTGATCAATCCGATTTGAATGCCGGTGTCTCGAAAGACCCGAGAGAACACCCACGACGCGCGGCGAGAGTGATAAGCAGAGGTGACGATTAAAAGTGAATGCAGCTTGTGTTCTTCAGCATACTGCCTGACGACCTCCGCCTCCTCTTGCGTACCGGCGACCGGCGTCATCAACACATCCACACGGTTCGCCGCCACTCCTGCATTTCTAATCTCCTCTAACGAACGCTCGTAAAAGTAAAGGTTTCTTTGCTCTGCGCTGGACCATGGACCACGCATATTGTCATTGGTTATCAAGACTCGTGGAGAGCGACCCTCGAGTAGTAACCTGGCCGCTTCACGCGCGCGTTCCTTGTAGTTAGCCGAACCGCCGAGCACGACGATTGCCTCTGCATTCGCGAGGGGCGCCTCGGTTATCAACAGCCTCGCTCCGATCCAGGCAACCAGCGGCCAAACAAGCGTGCAACTAACAAAAATCTTGACGATAATGCGCTGGCGCCTGCTCACCAGCAGATTCCCTGATACCCGTTGCCGGAAGGCTTATCAAAAAGTCGCACCAGATCGATCACCGTTTGATCCGGGCGCAGGAGCGATTCAATCTGCCGAAACTCTTCAGACTTATTTCCGATCACGATCGTGTTCGCAGCACTCAGAACCTCGTCAATCGAGCTTCGCATCAACTTCGCGATATGAGGAATCTCATGTTCGATGTATTCCTTGTTGGACCCGAAAAGACGCGCCAATGAAACGTCACGATCGTAGATAACAAGCTCTAATCCCTTGCCGAGCAGCGTCTCAATCAGTGTCACCATCGGCGACTCGCGCAGGTCATCTGTGCCGGCTTTGAAGCTAAAGCCCAACACGCCAACTCGTTTGTTACCGGTGCGCAGGACCATGTCGAGTGCTTTCTCGACCTGGAGTCGATTGGTGATACTGATCGCCGATAAAACAGGCACTTCGACGTCGAGTTCCTTCGCCTTGTAACTAACGGCGCGCAGATCTTTCGGAAGACACGAACCACCGAAGGCGAAACCGGGTTTAAGGTAATATGACGAAAGATTGAGCTTGGTGTCGGCGCAAAAGACATTCATGACTTCATGACTGTCAAGCTCGAGCGCTTTGCAGATGTTTCCGATTTCGTTAGCGAAGCTCACCTTCAATGCGTGGAAGCAGTTGCAAACATACTTCACCATCTCCGCGGTTTTCACCGACGTCGTAAACACAGGCGCATCGATGTTTGAGTAAAGACTGCGCACGACATTTGCGGTCACTTCGTCGTCAGCGCCGATCAGCGTGAATGGTGGGGCATAGAAATCTTTCAACGACGTACCTTCACGCAGAAACTCGGGATTGACGCAAATACCAAAGTCTTTCCCGGCCTTCTTTCCCGATGCTTCTTCGAGTGCAGGCTGGGCCACGCTCTCGATACTGCCGGGCAGCATCGTACTGCGAATCACGACCGTGTGACGTTCATTTTTTGCACCGATAGCAGCGCCAATCTCCAGACACACTTTCCGCACGTGGTCCAAATTAAGACTGCCGTTTGGTTTACTGGGCGTACCAACACAAACCAGTGAAATATCCGACGCCTTGATCGCTTCCGAAGAGTTAGTGGTTGCCCTTAACTTGCCCGCCTTGACTACCTCATTAATCAGTTCATCGATGCCCTGCTCGACAATTGGGCTCTTGCCGCTGTTAATGATCTCCACTTTGGTGGGATTGACGTTGACCCCGATAACGTCGTGTCCGGCGCGTGCAAAACACGCCGCGGAAACACAGCCAACATACCCAATACCAAAGATGCTTATTCTCATTAAGTCTTTTCGTCCTCAGGCGTAATCTACGGATTGCACAGACTTCTGTGTGATCTGTGGCTGGTTTTTACCGCCATTGCTCAAGCAGATGGAAACGAAACTGTCAGTAACTTGTCGCCAGCCGTAATTCTTTCTGACAATCGACGCTGCTCTTTGGCCCAACTCGAGCGCGTACGAACTGTCGCTCAACACTTTCACGACTGCATCCGCAAACGCAGCCGGTTCATCAGCGAGGAGCAACTCTACGCCGTCTGTAAGTGGCAGACCTTCGGCGCCGACTGTCGTCGAGACGACAGCTTTTTCCATCGCCATCGCTTCGAAGATCTTCAGCCGCGTCCCACCGCCGATGCGCAACGGAACTATGTAAGCGGCAGCCTGGTCCATGTAAGGCCGCACATCGTCAACCCGGCCCGTGATGACGAGAGAGGGATCGGACTTACCTAATTCAACAAGGGCCGGTGCTGGATTTCTGCCGACTACCGTCAACGTCGCATCAGGTACTCTTTGTTTGATCAGGGGCATAACCTCGCGCATGAAGTAGCGGATTGCATCGTCATTCGGAAGCCAATCCATCGAACCGGTGAACACCATGTTGTGAGCTGAAGACGTTGCCGCGCCACCCGGTCGAAAAAACTCAACGTCGACTCCGGTGGGCACATCAAAAACGGCTTCGGCGCCGTATTCCTGTTTCATCTGCTCGCGATCGTCTTTCGACACGCCGATGACGCAATCAAAACGACGGCACATGTCGCGTTCGAAGCGGCGCATCTTCTGCCACTGCCCGTAGAGATAAGCCTTCTTAACCGGATTGGTGTGAACCTCGTAGTGGCGCTTCCAGATCATCGCCTCCACATTGTGCTGAAAGAGAATCGTGGGCGTCGCGAGCGTTCGCGGAACATTTGCAGCGGGCGCGAGGAAATCGCACACGAGCAGATCGAATGAATTACTACGTTCCCGCTCGACAATCTCGCGCCGCATCGCTGCGGACTCATATTTCTTAATCGCGTACGGATGTTGGGAAATGAGGTTGAGAAACAATTCAATATAAAACCCCGGCGTAAACTTTTCGCGGCGACTGTGCGGGATGCAGACCAGCTCGTGGCAATACTCTGACGCTTTTTCGCCGTCTTCAGCGCTCGCGGATCCATCGTCGAGCGTGAGATACGTGACGTGATGATCTCGCTTCAATTCCTTCAGCATGTTGTAAGTGCGGATCTTCCCGCCCTTATCAACCGGGTGAAGCAATTCAGTTTTTAGCCATAAGATACGCATACAGGATTTACAGGATTTTTCAAGATGATCAAGATTCAATCCTTTAATCCTGAGAATCTTGAAATCCTGTCTATCAACTTTGTCTCAACGTGGGACGAGCTTACACCGCACGATAGCCGTCGTGAATTCTCGCGTCAGCCGGTTTGCCAATATCTGAATTCTTCTGATCGGAACAGGTTCAAATTCCTCGAACTTAAAATCACTCTCGTCAACCAGCGTCTTGAAGCGCCGTATGGTCATCTGGTTAAGACCACCTTCAGCTTCGCAAAAACGCGTGGCGCCATCTGTCTTGAAATCTGACCGCCACCGGATCAACGACTTCTCAGTGAAAAGGAGATGAGCCCAGGGAAAAGGTGAAAAAAGGTGACCGCCCAGCGGGTGATACCACGTTGGTCCAAACGCAGCGATCACGCAACCGTCGTCCTTCACGAGCTGACGCATGATCTTCAGAATTGCAGCCGGATCGTCGAAATGTTCGAAAGCGTCGACCGACAATATGACATCCGCTTTCTCATCAGTTCGAGTCGTAAAAATACAACGATCGGCTACACCACGCGCTGCTGCTGTCTTCCTCGCGTTCGCTAAAGCACGTTCGCGGATATCAATACCGATAACTTTTCTTGCCCCGCGCTGTGCAACTTCAACGGCGTCCTCGCCGTCGCCGCAGCCGAAGTCGATTACGACTTTATCTTTCGTCTCTTCCCAAATCCGATCACCCAACAGCTTTTC
Organism: uncultured Acidobacteriota bacterium; assembly: GCA_963826255.1. Taxonomy (GTDB): domain Bacteria; phylum Acidobacteriota; class Blastocatellia; order Pyrinomonadales; family Pyrinomonadaceae; genus PSRF01. The sequence goes on along the minus strand of CAWGWK010000001.1, from coordinate 1,019,871 downwards.
GATTTTGCTGACACCCTGATACGCGCTGCCGTCGCAATAACCCGTTTCTCCATCGGAACTGATCCGACGAAGCAACTTATATCCAAGCGAGCCTCCAATAATACCCATCGTAAAAATCAAGCACGCGCGGTTGCGAGGATGCTTTCATCAACGCTTTCCAAGCCGGGCGACATGTTTTCTCCGTCAATGAATCGCCGGAACCACATTTCAAGATTGACGAGAGACCACAATCTTTCGGAGTGGTTTGCCTCGCCACGCTTATGCTCGTTCACGAGCGCGCGTACAAACTGCGGATTGAAAATGCCCCGGTCCATTGCGCGACTGCTGAGCACATAGTCTTCCAACACATGCGCGTATGCGCCGCGAAACCACGCGCCGATCGGGACCGGAAAGCCCATCTTTGGTCTCTTCAAAATCTGTTCCGGCAGCACACCTTTCATGCTCTGGCGCAGCACATATTTTGTAGTCCAACGATTCAATTTCAGTCGCTCAGGCAGTGCTGAAGTAAATTCCACCAGCTTGTGGTCCAGGAACGGCACTCGACTCTCGACCGATGCGGCCATGCTCATCTGGTCCTGCTTCATCAGCAACTCGTGCAGATAAGTCTTGATGTCGGCATAAAGCAAACGATCGAGTAGCGACTGAGCATCAGTGTCTGAAAGCACACGCCGAACACCAGCGTAAGGATCGATCCCGCCAATGCGGTCGATGGTCTCGCGCGTCAATAGCTGATGCTGATCCGAGCGCGGGAAGACCGCGAAGTTATCGAAGTAAATACTCTCGATATCCGGCGAGAGATTCAGAAAGGTTCGTTGTAGTTTCGCGCGCAGTTTTGAACGGGACATGCCGGCAATCTGCCCGCGCACCATATCGCGGATGCTCGACGGAATCATGCGGTGATAGCGTTCGCCCAGCGCGAGATTCAATATCGTTTTACGATAACGAGCATATCCGGCCATCAGTTCGTCGCTGCCCTCGCCGGTCAAGACTACCTTGACGTGCCTCGAAGCAAGCTCTGAAACAAAATACAGTGCGACACTCGAAGGATGGGCCAGCGGCTCATCTTCATGCCAGATCAATTCCGGCAAGGCTTCGAAAAACTGCTCCGGCTTAATGACTACTTCGTGATGATCGGTCTTGAAAGCGCGTGAAACGAGTCGGGCGTACGCGAGTTCGTTGGCTTCGCGTTCGGCAAAAGCAACGGAGAACGTCTTGATCGGTTCGTTGACGAGCGTGCTCATCACCGCCGCGATGGCGGACGAATCAATTCCGCCTGACAAAAACATTCCGAGCGGAACATCGGCCATCAAGCGGAGTTCGACTGACTTCCGGAACAGTTCACTCCACTCGGCAATATAGTCTCGATCGCTGCGCCCGTTTTGCGCGCTCTTAACAAAACTGACGTCCCAATACTTATTGATCCGGATTTCGCCGTCGTGCCACGTGAGCGTGTGGCCCGGCATTAAACGCTTCACGTTTACGAACAGCGTGTCTTCACCGGACGTCGCGTGATTTGCGAGATAGTCCGAGAACGCGGTGAAGTTCAATTCGGGCTTTACTGCCCGTGCTTCGAGCAGCGCCTTTATTTCTGAAGCGAAATAGAGAGAACCGTCAGCAGTGTGAACGTAATAAAGCGGTTTGACTCCGAGACGATCGCGCGCGATGAACAGCTCACGCCGCTTCCGATCCCAGATCGCAAACGCAAACATACCGCGCAAGTGTTCGACACAACCGTCGCCGTACTCCTCATAGAGGTGCAGGATCGTTTCCGTGTCGCAATGAGTTTGATAGACGTGGCCACGGGCTTCCAACGTCTCGCGGTAATCTGCGTGATTGTAGACTTCGCCGTTGTAGATGATGTGGAGCGAACCGTCTTCATTGGTCATCGGCTGATGACCCGAAGCAACATCGACGATGCTGAGCCGCCGGTGGCCCAAGCCGATTCCCTCATCGATGAAAATTCCTTCGTCGTCCGGACCGCGATGCGTGATCACATCGCGCATGCTTTTGAGCAGGCTGGGATCGACCCGACGTCTCGACCGACTGGAGAACGCAATCCCGTTAATTCCGCACATATATTTCTTGTTCTGCGTCTTTCCTCAACCAGGAGTATTCAACGCGCTCACGCGACTCTACTATTTTCTGCCCGGCGATATCGAGCTTCTGTCCGCCAAGCAATACTAATTCCGCGGGGGTCGAATTGTTTCCGTCAAACCTTAACCAAGTGTACTCGAAATCTGAAATCACCGAAGCTGTTTGTGCCACTCCGGCGTTGCCCTGGTCGCGAATTATCACCACATCGCGGCAGTTTTCATTATGCACTTCAAAGCCGCGACCGCCAGTCACCTCGATTTGTTCAACTCTCGCCTCGGTGCTTCCCGCAGCCGGCTGAGGCAGCAGAAACGTCGTTATCTCAAAATCGCCTTCGGCCGGAGCGGAAAAGACACAAACAAGCGCCGGCTCCCTTTCTCCATAACAGTGTGAAACCCAACCTTCTTCCGTTGTCCAACTCCCACCTGCGGCGAAACTGATGATTTGCAGACCGCCGGTCGCACCATTTTCATGCACCTTCTGCCTCGGACTCTCGCCTTTGAGCCCCGGCGACGTGCCGGAATCGAAGTGGAACCAGAGATCGAGTTGGTGCTTTCCACTGAGCTCAATCCGGTCTCGCATGACCCAGTAATCGTGCTTCAAAAACAGGATGCTGCGTGTGTGCGTTCCGGGTTTCGACAACTGGTCGTAGCCACGATGCCGTCCCGAGACGAAGCTGAATCGCGCGTGATCAACCCAGGCGACACGCTCGCAATGCGTCACAGTCTTCCAGGAAAAAGTATCTGCGGAAATAGACGAGGACTCACGGTCGACTGTGAGGGTGTTATGGGCGACTGAACTGCGAAACCAATCTCGCATCTCCTTCCCGCCGGTGTAAGTGAATGTTCCGGGATCAACCAGTAGCGTTCGACCCTGTGCGGCTAGTTCGATTGCCAGCGCGTCGGCGTGAGCGTGGCCACAGTTTGCCATGCCGTGAGGACCGCAATCGAAAAGCAGATAATTGGCGGTCGCAGACCAACCGTCACGCATGACGTAGTAACCGCCGTCCGCAAACTCGATTGACTCCTTTGCGGGTTGCTGCGCCTCGATCCGATCGAACTTGCTCAAAGCTTCTGCGCCGAGCAGCCAAAGTGTCTCTTCCGCTGGTGCGCCGGCCACGAATTTATAATCGGGACGATTAAAGATGACCGCGCCCGTTGATAACAACGAGCGAAAGTCGTTCGCGGGACGTTGGTCCAGCATGACCAGCCGCCCGCCATCGTCGTCGCCAAAGAAAGGACTGGTTCCATCCGGCCGCGTTATGTACATCAGGTGGTCCAACAACCGCTCTAGCTTCGGCTCCAACTCACGCGGCAATGCCATTCCATTGACACGAAGCAAAACTGCCAGGTGTATATAAAAGTCTGTCGTGTAACGGTGGTAGTAACTCGACTGCTCAAAATAAACTCCGTCGGGCTTCACGTGTCGCGGCAGTTGAGAGACAAGAATCCCGAGCCCTAATTCGCGCCAACGCTCCGCATCTTTAAACTCAGGCAACAACAACCCGATGTAAAAAAGGCCAAGCGCTTCGCCAGTCAGGTGTGTATTCGGACTGAAGTACGTTGAGAGAAAAGTCTCGAGATGTAATGCGTTCAGGTACAGGAACTTCAGCATCCTCAGGATCACGGAAGAACTTAGCGAGCGAGATCCTTTGAAGAATTGCAGTGCCCACAGCCACGATATCGACCGGAATGCCACTTCCAGACTACTGGCCCAGTTGATCCCGAGCTTCGGCGGGTTCTCGTCCATCCACGATGTAATGTGTGAGACGAAGATCTCGGCGTAGTGCTCGTCGCCAGCCAACCAATACGCACGTCCGAGTGTGACAAAGTACTGGTGACGGTTGAGCTCCCAGGTGATCTTTTTGTCACCGGCAATATTGGCATCGAGGTAATTCAGCTGGCTCCAGTGACAGAGAGGTGTGCGTTTCCCGGAGATCGGTTCGAGGTGCCAATCGATATTCTGCCCGAGCTTGAGGGCACGTAGTCCCAGCAAACTGAAAGTTCCTTCGGAAACACGATTCGCGGCTCCAAGAATTTCTTCCTGGGCGTCCGGCCAGCGACGTCGAAGCTCCGTTACCGTTTGTTCTTTCGCGTCAAACGACGCAAAGAACCGCGGCTCACTTCTTATCTGAAGACGTTCGACAAGATCGGAAGTTGATGTCCAACGCGCCGCGAGCAAGCCGAGCAACTGTTCGTCGCTCGGGAGATTGACGTGCCTGGACCAACCGCTCCGCTCCGAGAGGATGGCGACCCGCTGCGCCATGCGCACGCTGATCTCATCCATCTTCAGTCCCTTGAGCTTCTTTATTTTTGTCGTGAAGGAACTCAAGTTCTTCCTTGTGCTTCCCTCAATGGATTCAGCTCAATCACCTCGTACATCTCACCGATAGCGCGCGCGGTTGCGCCGCCGGGTTTATAAAACATCTCGCCCGCCACTGCTCGTCTCGAATCCGACTTCCGCTGCGGATTCGCAAAACTCTCATCCACCGCCGCGACCAACTGATCGATATCAAACACGCTGGTTGAAGCTTCTGTCATTAACTGCACGTAAATCGGCTCGATGTCCGTTTTCTCCAGCAGCTCCGGCACGTGGATTCGGATCAGCGGACGATCCAGTAACAAATATTCAAACCCCACTGAGCTATGATCGGTAATCAGAACATCGCCCGCCATCAAGTATGAAGACGAATTACTGCCGGTGGCCAGAACTCCGCCGTTAACCTGCAAAAGTGGCGCTAACCGCTGTCCCCAATCCACACCACCTGAGTGGTAATCGTCACCTTGCCGTGAGCGATCGTGAAGTTTAACGATCACTGCGTATCCGGCCGCGCCGAGGCGTTTGACGATCTCCTCACCCATCAAAGCAACGGACGAATACCTGGACCAGGTTGGTGCGTACAAAACAGTCTTTCGAGATGGATCGATGCCGAGAGAGCTCAAAATCCGGTCCCGTTCGAGTGAACCATCGACGAGGCAATCCAACCGGGGCATTCCAATCAAACGAATAGCGGGGCTGTCTGCGTCGACCGCGCCGGTGTCGATAAAGTGTTGCAGGCGACGTTTGTTGATGAAGAACAATCGGTCCCAACCGCGCATCGAGTCCGCCGGTGAATCGTAAACCTTCCGATACTTACCAGCGACGCCATGAAACGTTTGCACGCGACGAGTACCGCGCGGCAACCTGGCCCAAAGAAAGTCAGCCGTCAGGTACGCATCGAAATGCATCAAGGCGGCGGTTTTGGGGCGGACTAGTTGATATGGCGGGTGAGCTTCGGCGTAGATCTCGTTAAGCTGGTCCGGGCTCTCGCTGGCGGTGAAGAAGATTTTGACGCGTGAATCTTTTTGCAGGCCTTCGACAATCGGCGCGACCGTCGCATAATTCATCGCGGTCCTTCCGTCCACCAGGATCTGACGTCTTTCAGCGCCACGACTTCGTTGCCAACGCTTGTCCAGCCCACGCAACCACTCGATGGAGGTACGGGAAATCATAAGGCATCTTCTCTGCGTATCTCTGCGTATCTCTGTGTCCTCTGCGGTAAAGATGCCAAACGCCTTTTTAACGCAGAGTACACAGAGATACGCAGAGATATGCAGAGATCAAACCAGAGCGTCTTCTTTGTGAGCCAACAAGATTTTTGGAAAGACTTCTTCTTTGGCTTTTCGATAGTCTTCAGGGAAATCTATTTCGATCCACGGATATTTGTCAGTGCTTATCGCGTGTAGTGGAAAACGAGTGGCGAACTGGCCAAAGGCGCGCGGCGCCCAGTCGCGTTCCTGACCACGTGAAATTATTGAGTCCATTTCTTCGATCAACCGCTTCGCACCGGTGGCGCTGAACTTCACCATGCCGACGTTCTCGCCGTCAGCTTCAGCAGGATCCATGTCTTTCCGAATATCAACGACGCGACCATCGCTGACTTTCACTTTCATCTCTTCCTCGCCGAGTTGACTGTTTCCAAAATCAACGAGCAGAGCATCGCCAAATGGCGATGAGATGAGCTTCGTCAACATCTGCGGATGAAAAAGTACGTCGCAGTTGAGCACGACAAAGCCGTCAAGCAGATGTTCTCGGGCCAGCCAAAGCGAGTAGAGACTGCTTGTCTCTTCAAAACGCGAATTGATGACGAATGAAATACCAGGAGAGCAATGTCGCCTGATGCGTTCAGCTTCGAAACCCAGCACGAGCACGATCTCATTTATATCTGCTTCATTTAGTGCTGATACCTGGTGGTCCAGTAGCGTTCGACCACCAACTTCAAAAAGGCATTTAGGTTTGAGATCGACACCGTTGAGACGTGTACCTTTGCCGGCAGCGAGTATGATTGCTTTCATTCCTGATTAATTATCTTGCAGCGTGACCAAACTATTTCGCGCGGGGATTGGCTGCCGCCTGTCCTTCCATCTCTCTTTAGCAACTCCTGCGAAAAACCAAAGACCCAGCTCGTGTTCAAAGGCAGCCGCCTGGTCCGCGCGCACAGCCGCCGAGATCATCGAGAAGAACGATTGCAGGTAAGTGCGGAACATGTAGCGCGGTATGCCGGCAATATGAGGCACAGTCGAAAAATCCAACGCCGTGCTTTCCGGCGACTCCATATCGAGTCCTTTAGTTTTATAAAGGATCGCCCGGCTAATGCCGTGCCAGTAAAACCACTTGCGAAAGTATTTCTTTGTCAGTCGATCCGCCGGGATCACGTGATGGACCACCAGATCGGGCGAATAGAAGCCCTTGAGATTTGCCGCCCGTGCGCGCGAACACCACTCTCTCACTTCCTGGCCCAGCAAAGTTCCTGCTTTACGTCCGATGGTGTTGTCCCACAGTCCCGCGCGATCGAAAGCCTCGCGTCGAAAAACCATGTTCACTCCGATCGCAACGTAATCGTCGAGCGGAAGTGGTTTTGGACCGTAATCGAGGAGCGCGATCACTGCCCAGTGAATGCTTCGTCCCTCAGGGATCCAGGCCGGACGTTTTCCTGACCAGATCGGAAGAGCTTTGCCGCCGAGATAGTCACATCCGAGCTGTTGCAGCGCGCGCTCGGCGTTAGTGAGCCAGTCAGGATCGACGCGTACGTCGTCGTCCGTAGTAGCGATTATTTCACCCTGCGCTGCTTTTATTCCCGTGTTCAGTGCTGCGGATCGGCCCTGCTGTGGTTCGTGGAAGTAACGCAGCGGAACGGGAAAGTCCTCGGCCGCCTTGAGGACGACTTCTTTGGTGTTGTCTTTAGAGTTGTTGTCGACGATCACTACTTCCCAGGGGTCTGAAACCCGAAGATTCCGCAACGAGTCGAGCGTCTTCACCAGTTCCTCGCCGCGATTGTAAGTAGCGATAACGACAGAAAACTTCATGGCGAATGAACTTTATCACATCGGCGCGATCGCTCTGACTCACGGTAGACGCAAGCACAGAAAGCACAGACGATCACGAAGCATTCGTGCTTTCTGTGTTGGTTTGTGACAAGCGATTCGTTGCCCAGATTCTGGACATGCATTGTGTTCGCTGCACCCAAAAACGTCCCGCCCCGTTCCTAACATATAAAGATAGATGTACTTATACGTTCCAGAAACTAGACTGTTGTCCGAATATGAGACACTCAGACGAGCGCGAAGTTCAAAAATGAAGGCCTTCGGGGCAAATAACCGCGGTGTGATTTTTGCTGTGTTTCCCACCCAAACCGGTGGTTGTGAAACTCCCGAGGTCACACAGTCTCTCCCGGCGGACCAAAAGGGGTTGGGTTTGCGCGTTGTAGAGTGAATCCACAGGGGTCGAGCAGGTTTGCTCAATCTGTCTAAGCCAATTGGCTCTTCGGTGGTGAACCTTTATACCGGTTCCAGACTCTAAGCGATTTCTTAGTTAAACAAGTAGGACCATATGCTAGCTCCCAAGCTATTTATCTCACTGGTTGTTGCTCTCCTCCTAATACCAGTCATTAATATTCAAGCTCAAGAGCGTCTTTGCGATTCGGCGTTCGAAGACTGCCGTACACCTTTGTGGCAGCTGATTGACGCCGAGACGCAGGGAATCGACGTCGCGTTCTGGTTCATGCAGGACTCCTCCTACGCCACTAAATTGATCGATCGATTTAAAGCCGGCGTTCCTGTTCGAGTTATTGTGGACCCACGGGCGAATCCCACATATGCGGGCAACGAAGCTGTGCTGACGATGTTGAAAGACGCGGGTATTCCGATGCGCTATAAACTGGGCGCGGGCATCGTGCACTGGAAGATGATGCTCTTCGTCGGTCAGAACAAACTCGAGTTCAGCGGCGCCAATTATTCCGGCAACTTTTTTGTTCCCGACTCGCCGAACGTCAATTACATGGACGAAGCGATTTACTTTACTAACGATACATCGCTGATCCAAAGTTTCAAGACAAAATACGACGACGTTTGGACCAATACCGTTGATTATGGAAACTTTGCCAATGTTACCGGCCCTTTAACTCGCAAGTATCCAATTTTTCCGATTAATCCTGAGCTGAATTTTCCGCCGTCCGCGGACAGTAGTCAGGACTTTGGGATACGCACGCAACAACGCTTCAACGCCGAGACGCAGAAGATCGATATCATCATGTATCGCATCACCAACCAGGGTTACGCTGACACCACGATTGCTGCTGTCAAGCGCGGAATCCCGGTGCGGCTGATCCATGAGCCGGATGAGTATCGCAACCTCGCCCGGCAATGGGACTCATGGAATATCGATCGTATGTACATGGCCGGCGTTCAGATCAAGATGCGGAAACATCTCGGGCTGAACCACCAGAAATCGGTTCTTCTGTATGGCCAGGGGATGACGATTTTCGGTTCTTCAAACTGGACTGGTCCATCGTCAAACTCTCAACTCGAGCATAACTATTTCACTACGAAGTCGTGGTTCTTCCAGTGGTTCGTCAACCAGTTCGAACGCAAGTGGAACTCAACTACGGAAAACGAACTATTCGTACCGGGATTGCCGACTCAGCCGAGCTACGTTTCTCCGACAAACTCAGCAATCGCTCAACCAACAGACCTGACCTTGAAATGGGAAGGCGGTCCATGGGCCCACAAGTACGACATCTATTTCGGCACCACGCCCAATCCGCCGCTGTTAGTAGAGAACGCGAGTACTTTTCAGAGCGGTGCACAGGCGGGACAACCGCTGCTCGACACCGGTTCGGTTGACGATGGTGTGATGGAATCGTACACGATTCCGGTGGCACTTCAACCGGGAACAACTTATTTCTGGAAAGTCGTGGGAAAGACGATGGCGGACAAGACCGCCTCTGGTCCGGTGTGGAGTTTTACGACCGCAGGAACAAGCACCGGCAACGTACCGCCGGCTCCAACTGGATTAACCGCGACGGCCGTTTCGCCCACTCAGATCAACCTGGCGTGGAGCGACGTCAACGGCGAGACCGGGTATCGAGTTGAACGAAGTCCAAATGGCTCGAATAGTTGGACCGAGATTGCAAGTATAGCGGCCGATCAAGTCAGCTATCAGAATACGCAACTGACGGCGCAGCAAACTTACTTCTACAGAGTGCGAGCAGGAAACAGCGCGGGCTTGTCACCGTACAGCAACGTCGCGAGTGCCACGACACCGGCGGCTCCAACTCCGGGTGCAGGTGACATAGTTCTCTGGGCCGCTGAAGCGTCAACGAGGGTAGGCGCGTGGTCAGTAGTCGCCGACGGAACCGCGGCCGGTGGAAGTCGCATTTCGAATCCCGACGCGGGTGCTCCGAAGCGATCGACACCCCTTGCGAACCCGAGCGACTATTTCGAAATGACGTTCAACGCTCCAGCGGGAACAAGTTACCGCTTGTGGCTGCGAGGCAAAGCGCAGAACGACGCCTGGAGTAACGACTCGGTATTCATTCAGTTCTCAGACAGTGTGGACGGCGGCAGCAATCCGGTTTTCCGCATTGGAACTACCGGGGCTACCGAGATGAATCTTGAGGACTGCTCCGGGTGTGGAGTTCAAGGTTGGGGCTGGCAGGACAACGGCTGGGGAGTGGGTGTACTTGGACCACTAGTCAGGTTCCAGACGACCGGCACGCACACCATACGAATTCAAGTGAGAGAAGATGGTCTATCGATCGATCAGATCGTTCTCTCGCCACAGACGTATCTCAACACGGCTCCCGGACCGTCGAAGAATGACAATACCATTCTTCCTAAAGCAGGCGGCGGTGGTGGTGGCCCAAGTGCTCCGGCGCCGAACATCACATCGATTCTGCCGACGACTGGTCCAACAGCAGGCGGAACTTCGATCACAATTTCGGGCGGTGGCTTTGTCACGGGTGCGACTGTTTCTCTCGGAGGGGCATCCGCAACCAACGTTAACGTAGTGAACAGCAACTCGATTACCGCCACGACCGCCGCGCGCAGTGCAGGAGTGGTCGATGTCGTGGTCACTAATCCGGACGGTCAATCAGCCACGCTTTCGCAAGGCTTCACCTATGAAGCACCAGCTGCGACGGCGCCAACTGTAACCGGTGTCAATCCTGCTTCAGGACCTACAACCGGCGGAACTTCGATCACCGTTTCGGGTACCGGGTTCACAGCCGGCGCAACAGTGACGGTCGGCGGAACGCCAGCTACCAACGTTGTAGTGAACAACAGCACAACCATCACAGCTACGACACCTGCTCATACTGCCGGAACAGTTGACGTGGTAGTCACTAATCCAAACGGTCAGAGTGGCGGGAAGCTGGGTGCTTACACCTACACCGCGCCTGCGGGCGGTGAAACGATATTGCTGGCCGATGATTTCAACGATGGTTCACTGAACACGTCGAAGTGGCTCGCCAACAGCCTATTTAGCGGATTCACGGATTCGACAGTGTCTGTTAGTGAAACAACAACGCTGGCAATCGGACCGCTAAAACAGAACGTTGATGCATCACACTACAACGGTATCCGGTCGCAAGCTGCTTTCGACTTCACCGGTGCCTATTCCCACGTGCAGCTCGTGCAAGCGCCGAATTCGGTTACAGCCGCGGATGCTTTCTTTACGATCGGACGGAATGTCGATAACTGTTACCGTATGTACGTCGAGTTCGGAAACTTGATCGTGCAGAAGAAAATCGGTGGCGGGAAATCGACTATGCTGACGACGTCGTTTAGCTCGACCAGTCACGCATTCTGGCGGATACGGCACGATGCGATCTCAGGACAGATCGTGTTTGAGGCCGCGCCGTCCAATGGAGGAACGCCGGGTGCCTGGACCATGCTTTACTCCGAAGCCTGGGATACGTCAGCGGTGCCGTTGAATGCCGTGATTTTGGAGTTGAAGGCAGGAACGTGGCGCATTGAAGGTGCGAATCCCGGCACGGTTGTCTTCGACAACTTCAAAGCCGCGAAGCCATAACTGAAGTCCACAAAAAAGCACAAGAGCCACAGACCAGTATTACTGGCTGTGGCTCTTGTCGTTTAAGGCAGGCTAACGTACTTCGATGATCGCGATCATCGGATTGTGATCCGAGGGCCGCACTCCTTTATCGTCAGCCGTGCCGAGCCAGACCACGATATTCTGGTTGTTTAAATCTCGCACATCGGGAATCTGCGCGCTTTTCACGGACAGGTTCCCGCCGTGAGATGTCCACACGTAGTCAATTCGTCCTCTCCGTGTCCTCGTGTGCATATAGACCGGATTGTCGGGGTACGCGACGGCAGTTCCAATGTTCATCGCCTGCACCCAGGTATCGTTAAAGCGTTCTGCCATGTGAACTGCTTCAGAAAGATCGGGACCGGCATTGAAGTCGCCGCCCACGATCTTCGGTTCAGAGAAGTTGTTCGTGAAATTATGAAGCTCGGTTACCTGCTGGTAACGTAGCGATGAAGAAGTGTGATCGAGGTGAGTGGCGAAGAAATTGACATTCCTTCCTCCGACATTCACTGTCGCTAGTGCAACTGATCTTTCGTAACTGAGATAGCGCGAGTTTGTACTCACGAAACTAAACTTCGAAAGAATCAGGTTCCCCTCCTGGATACCCGGTGCCTTAGCGATAAAGTGATTAAACCACGTGCGTCCTGTCTTTTGTTGCAGCAGGCTCACGAGCGTTCCAATATCGGCTGGCGGCATTTCACACAGCGCGACGAGATCGGGATTCATCTTCGCAATCCAGCTCGCGATGCGATTCCAGTCTGTAACGCCATCCGTGCCCGATCCGAAACTTACGTTCCAACTCAACACCTTCAGTTGTGACGTTGTCGCGACCGGTGCATTGACGTTTATCCACACATTCGCCGTCGTCGCCGCACCGTTATTGTCAGTAACTGTTAAATAAGCCAGGAACGAACCCGCAGAATATGTATGCGTCGGATTTGCAGATGACGATGTGGTGTTATCGCCAAAATTCCAGAAGTACGATGCGATGTATCCATCCGGGTCACTGGCAGAAGATGAGAAGCTAACGAACAGCGGACTCGTTCCCGAAGTCGGCGATGCCGAGATGCTGACTTGCGGAGGCTGATTAGGTGCCGGCGGGGCCGTTCCTCCTCCGAGGGTGCTCGCGAGAATGACACCGTCGTTCTTCGAAGCTCCTGGTGCCGACCACATGTATTGAACTGGTGAAAGCACGATCTGATCGATTGTGAAACCATCTTCACGCGTTTGCACTCGAAGCGTTTGCGTTCCGGTAGACTGGAAATAAATCACCGGGCCTAAGACGCCGATGCCCCAGCCATCATCCTGCCAACCCCAGGATTGAATTCCACAACCTGAGCACTCTTCGAGATTGACATCCACAGCGCTCGTCGTGCCGATGCGATAGGCAGCGCTACCCAAGGTATTCAGGCTTCCGGAGAACTGCACAAAGACAGAGTCGTTGCCCCAGTAGTCGCCCTCGCCCCGACCGCGAACCCACAGCCTGTATGCTGTTCCAGCGTTCGCAGGAAATGAAACGTCGAAGTAGTTGCTTGGACTCGCCAGCGGACTGCTTAATTTTCCCGCTCCGGAATCCGGATGACGCATAGCGACCTGTCCGGCAGCACTGCTGCTTGACACCTTCTGCCACCCACCGAAATAGGAAGTTACATTCGACGCCCAGATAACGATATTGGAAGCAGTTGACGTTGGGGTCGGCGTGGGTGTTGGAGTGGGTGTTGGAGTGGGCGTTGGAGTAGCTGAAGGTTTCGGTGCGGGTGCCGGTGCCGGCGCGTCTCCATTTTGCGTTAAGATCACACCGTCATTCTTTAAAGCTCCAGGCGCCGACGACAGGTACGTAGTTGGCGAGATAACGATCTGATCGATCGATAACCCATCCTCACGCGCTTGAATTCTGATGGTGTGCGGTCCGGTCGATTCGAAGTAGATCGCGGGTCCTAAATTACCCCAGCCATTATCCTGCCAGCCCCAGTTTTGAACTCCACATCCCAGGCACTCCTCGAGATTGATCTCTGTACTCGAGGAAGTTCCAATGCGATAAATGGGGGAGCCGCCGCTGGTAACGCTGCCGGAAAACTGAACGTGAACGGAGTCGTTATAGGGCGAGTCGCCCTGGGCTTTGCCGCGTATCCATAAGCGATACGGCTGGCCCGCGTTCGCATAAAACGAAAGTTCCGCGTAGCTCGAGGGCGAGGAAGAAGGTGTGACAACCTTCCCAGCGCCATTATCGGAGTTAGCTAACCTGTAGCTACCTGCGGCAGTTGAGTCGGCAACAGCGGACCAGTTGCCGACTTTCACCGGCGCCTGGGACGCATACAACACAACCGTTTGCGCTGAAGCGGATTGAATTAAACCGAGGGGGATGATTGCGAAAATGAATGCAGTTAAGAGACGTAGGGGTCGAAGTAACAATTTAACAGTTCTCCCTTCTTGAGTTGACAAAGACATTGAAACGGCCGGGAGGGGATGTGACTTGTAAAGCAAAGACGAATCGAGAGGGGCAAGCGGCACGTCGGGAAAGGCCGAAGGACCGAAGGTAAATACCATCAAAGGTCGGGAATAAAACGTCTAAACGGATATCGACCTCCGTACAAACGAAAGCACAACAGACCTGCATAGCGCTGAATGCACACAGCACAGGCCAGTGCACGAACGGAGTAAAAGCTCGATCGTGGTCCACCTAAAGTGGACGCCGTGATCGAATGCCAGGTTTTAGTGTTATCGATCTCGTTGACTCTGAGATCTCGAGAGATTAGAACGGATGGTGCGTTGTTCTAATCCAATTTGTTGAGGTGTGCTAAGCGAACAAAAAAATCTGCCGCACGAATTGCCCAACTCACAAAACCACCCCAAGCTCGACGTGAAACACCCTAACACGTTACGTCTAAATGTGTCAAAATTCTAACGAGTTTTGTCGAGAAAACAATTCTTTTGCAAAGTGATCGCAACATTGCAATAAATTCTGCGGCATTTCTCAACATAACTTCGATGATTTGAGCGCCATCTGCGTCACTTCGCCGCTTTTAGCCGGCGAGCTCGGGCGTAAACCGAATGCAGCCTGCGAAGCAGGCGTCAGCATATAGCCTGGGGCGCAAGCCCCAGGGTTTGCGCATCAATTACATTGCGAGCCCATGAAATGGGCGGCAGCCTGTTCCATTTGCTGTTTTATTAGCCGCGTTATCTGTCGCCCGCATTCGCGGGCTGACATTTTTCTACTACAGGTGACCTGGGGTTTCGCTCGCAAAGCCTCGCTTCACCCCAGGCTACATGCTTCCGCCTGCTCCGCAGGCTAACCCGACTTCTTCCGCCTGCTCCGCAGGCAACGCCGCACCGCAGGCTAACAGATTACGGTGGGGCGATTCTCAGCGTGACGCTGTTACTACTAACCCCGCGCAAAGAGATGCTCACCGAAATATTACCTTGCAGGCTTGGATCTTCCGGTAACCTCACCGTCACATGCCACAACCAATCGTATCCCGGCACTTTACCCGCATATTCCACCGGCAGTTCATAAACGCCGCCAAAAGAACTTATCGCCTTCCCCTTGATCGTGGAGGCGGGTTCTCCTGACAACAGCTTTATATTCGTGCTGAAGAGTGTGATACGCGTACGCTTGTCCGAGTCTAGATTAAGCGGTGACGTAATCCAGAACGGATCGCGCGTCAACAACGTCGAATGCAGCGCTAAGCCACGATTGGTAATACTGTCAGTGAGCAGTACCGGAGGCGCCGCCGGCGTTGGTGTCGGTGTCGCTGTCGGAGTCGGAGTCGGGGTTGGTGTAGGCGTTGGTGTTGGTGTAGGCGCTGGTGTTGCTGTGTCAACGTTCAGATCAAAGTCAGCGATGACAGCGTTATGATCTGACGGTCGCACACCTTTATCGTCAGCTGTTCCGAGTCTGATCACGACATTTTGATTGTTGAGATCGCGACTGTCCGGAATCCTCGCAGCATTCGCAGTCAGCACCGAGTTGCGCGAATAAAAAACGTAGTCAATCCGTCCGCGTCGCGTTCGCGTGTGCATGCCGACCGGATTATCGGAATACGCGGACGCTGTTCCACGATTCATCGCATCGGTCCAGGCATCAGAATAGCTACTTAACATCGCGGAAGCTTCCGCGGTGTCGGGGCCTCCATTGAAGTCGCCGGTAAAAATTCGCGTGCTCGAAAAACCCGAAGCAAAGCTTATTAATTCGCCGGCTTCGACGACTCGATTTGATGACGCAGCGTCGTCGAAATGCGTCGCGAAGAAATTTATATTTCGTCCGCCAACGTTGACAGTGGCTTGGGCAACCGAACGATCGGCACTTAGATACCGAGCGTCTACTCCTACAAAAGCATGTCGGGAAAGAATGAGATTCCCCTCGTCTGTTCCTGAATACTTGGGAACGAAATGAGAGTACCAGGTACGTCCTGTCTTCTGCGTGAGCAGCGTTTTAAGTGTCGAAACACTGCCCGATGGCACTTCACAAAGGCCAACGAGATCGGGATTGAAGGAGGCGATCCAGGACGCCGTGCGATCGTAATTCTTGACGGCATCGGTTCCATCACCAAACTGTATGTTCCAACTCATTACCCTGAGAGGAACAACAGCAAACGGGGCCAATGTGGGTGGTTCAGCTTTTCCCGCAGGAACGTGTAAGAAAGTTAGACAGATCAAGCAAAGAACGGCATACACGGGGGACAATTTTCTAGTAACCAACCTACTTCTCTCCTCTTGATTTATTGACGGGGTAACTTTTGAATTGATTTAGACCGAAAGGATCGTCAACGAGCTACTTACTTCGCTCAACGACGACGTGAGAAAACTAACACCTGTATGTAGTACTGTCAAAAACTTTTTTCCGCGTGCCACGGATCATGGTCCAATATTACATTTTGATGTAACGGGAATTATTTTTGAGCGAGATCGTGGTACAAATGGACCCATTGTTGACCCACAACATCCCACGTGTACTTCACGCACTCAGCTCGTGCTCGTTGGACCATTATGGCAGGATCCTGCCGGGTAAGTAGATCAAGTGCACGATTTGCCAACGCTTCGTGATCATCAACGGGGACCACACACCCGGTTTCACCATCCGTCACCATGTAAGGAATTCCACCCGCATCGGTGGTTACAACAGGCAGGCCACAGGCGAATGATTCGATGATCGAGAGCGGTTGATTGTCAACCCTGGAAGCGTTGAGGAATATGTCAGACGCTGAGTAGTGCTGGTAGATATTTTCGTGATCGATCCGGCCGGTGAACGAAGTGTTTTTCAGGTTCAGCTCACCCTTCAGTTTCTCGAGTGCTTCACGCTGGCTGCCATATCCAACAACCGTCAGAACTGCTTCCGGTACCTGCTGTTGAATTTGAGCGAACGCACGCAGGACGCAATCGACCCCATAATGAGCTTCTAAATTGCGGTTGGAGAGAAAGACTGGCCGCAGCGGCACACGCTCACGAAATTCAAATCGATTCAAATCGATATCATTAAAGATCGCAGAGGACTCGATTCCAAACTTGGCAAACACTTTGACTAAGAACTTCGACGGCACGACGAGCTTGTCCACCAGTTTCAATACCGGGAAGGTCGAACGTGGCCAACGCCGCAAGTGTTCCTCAGCTTGTCCGCTGTGATAGTTGAGCAGGATCTTCTTGCCGTAAAGTTTGCCGATGAATATCGCGGGCGCGGGCGCAATCAAAAACGAAAGGTGAGAGGCTGAGAATATATGAATGACATCATACTTCGGCACCTGTGTCAGGAGCTTCAGGCAATAGAGCAACGAAGTCGTCACCGTGCGAACATATTTGATTGACTGTAACTTTCTTAGTACGCCGGGAAGGCGTGGGTTGATAGGCAGGAATGAAACTTCAAGTGAGGGTTCGTTCTGTAAATGTCTGATGAGCCGTTGAGCCTGAACTGCTTGTCCGCCCAGGATGTCCAGTGAAGCCGCGATAATTAAGACTCGAACTGGTTCAGGCATATAAGCAGTTAGCCACAAAGAGGCACAAAAAGCACAAAACGATTAAAGGTGGTCCAAGGCATTCAAATCATTGAAAAGCCTGATAGTGTCCTGATTTCAGATTTCTCTTGTGCTTTTTGTGCCTTTTTGTGGGTTCAAGAATTTTTGGTAAAGCGCCGACGTATTTGCCAGCCGTCTCTCAGTGGAAAATCTTTGCTCAACCAAACGCCGGCCGTTTAACCCCATCGTGCGGCTTCTGTTTGGATCTCGTAACAACGAAATGATTCGTTCGGCCATGGTCCGATCGTCTCCGGCCTTGATCAGGTGGCCTGTTTCTCCTTCGACAATGGCTTCGCTCGCACCGCCGACGTCAGTAGCAACAACTGCACGTCCGGCGGCCATGTATTCGAGAATGGAATTCGAAAAACCCTCCGCTTGTGAGCTCAACACACAAATCTCCGAGGCGGCCAGGAGATCGGGCACACTCGCACAGCGGCCAATGAAGAAACAGGAGTCTTTCAAACCTAACTGCTCCGCGAGCTGCTGCGTTTCTGCTCGCAAATCGCCTTCACCGGCCATGACGAACAGTGCTTCCGGAAATTCCGGTTTGACACGTTGCGCCGCACGCAAGAGCATCGGATGATCTTTGATTCTGTATTCGAAGTTCGCCACCATCGTGATGATCGGGTGACCACTAAGGCTCGCAAGGTTGAGGCGCTGAAGTGCTTCAGTCGCGTTACCGTTCTGACGAAAACGACCGAGGTCGATTCCGTTATGGATAACTACAACCTTGTCGCTGCGCAATCCTGCCTCTAACAACTGTTCTTTTACGGCCGCTGCATTGGCGACAACTGCATGGGCCAGGCGAAAGGCGTAGTTCTCAACCGTCGTTTGAGCAGGAGTGCGCGTGCCTGTGGTTTCACGCTTGGATGCAATCCTGCCGCGAACGCGTGCCAGCGTTGAGCCGGTCATAGCGAAGACGTTCGAGTAAAAATCGTGCGAGTGAACAACTTGGATTTTATTTTTCTTGACGTAAGAAACGAACCTGCGCGTTTGGCGGGCCATGTTTGCGTCATAAAAGCTTGTCAGGGGAAAGTCGATAATTGGTATTTGCAGGCGCTCCACGTGAGGTCTCAGAACGCCAGCTGTGGTAAGCGCCGCAATGTGCACCTGGTATTCGCCGCTGTCACGCAGTAGCTGGGCCATCTGGATCATCTGACGCTCTGATCCGCCCTCAATGAACCCATGAATGATTTGTAAGACACTCGGCTTTGACATCAATCGATCGCGGGGAGGGTAACAACAGTTCAGTATTTCGTAATCATGCGAAAGTAGAGCTTGTCGCGTAAATCATATGCACGGAGCAACAATCGCGGTGCGATGCGTAACGCCATCACCGTAAGCGTGGTTTTGCGATTACGAAAAAATCGATTTGCTTCAGTTAACCCCTGTATCGCTCCGGCAGTGTCGCCGGAAAAGAACGCGCGTTTGCCTTCGTGAAGTCTTAACAACGCCTGGAAACGCTGCTTATGCAGGTCCACACTGGCGCGTTCTGAAGGTGTCAACTCCATGGTCTGGTTGACTTTATCCAGCACTCGAATTATGTGCTGCCCCAACCATATTGGATCGGCAGTGAGGCTGCCTGAACGTCGCCTGTAACGAGCAAGTACGTCTCTGTGGTAAGCAATGCGCCCTCCGTGTTTGATAACCCGCAACCACAGATCGAAATCCTCAACGCTGCGCAGCGACTCATCAAAAAGCCCGGCCCGAATGATCGTCTCGCGGCGAGCTATGGAACAGTTTGAAACGTTGCACTCCTGCGCAACGAGTCGTTCGAACGTGACCTCACCGCTCGATGGGCAAATCGTCATGAACTCTTCGCCGTCTTGTGATTTGCCTCCAAACATCATCACATTCGGGTAGAGCACGTCGATGGTGGGATCGGCCTGGATTCTAGCGACCTGGACCTCGAGGTAGTTGGGCAGCCAGGTATCGTCAGCATCGAGAAAGGCAATGAGTGAACCACGAGCTGCTTTTATACCGGTATTGCGTGCGGCACTGACTCCCTGATTTTCTTGTTTGATATACACGATGCGCGACATGTAGGGAGCAAGCGCGCGTTCCAGAGCTTCTGTGTCGGGCGAGCCGTCATTGACTACGATCACCTCGTAATCAGTGAAAGTTTGTGCCAGGACGGAGTCAAGCGCGTCACCGATAAATTCAGTTACGTTATACGCCGGGACTATGACACTGACGAGAGGCGATGCATTTTGATCCAAACGAACAACTCCGTCTATTAGTTTACTGTCGCTTCATCGCTGAGCTTCCATGTTAGCCGACCACAACAGATCTCGCCACAACGGCCACCTCAGAAATTTCCCTTGCTTTTAGGTGCTGATCTGCCGCTGCGTCGCAGAAGATCATCAATCATGCCCAGGCTTGGCGGAGGCTCGAGCTTGCCGCGGCTAAATCGTCTTTTCCGAGTCAAACAGTCAATTACAGTCAGGTCGTCGGACGTATTTAGGGTGTGAACTCCGAGAATGTCTTTGTCCCAGTTGGGAAGGATTTTCGAAAATTCAGTTTCACTGTATTCGGTGGGACTCAGGTTTGTGATCCGGTTCAGGACGGTCGCGTATCCATACCTGATCGAACTGTCCTGACTCGGCCGATATAAAACATTATCAGCCCAGAAGAGCCGGCCGGCGGGGCGCGCCGATCTCACATCGGAAACAACCGGATTGCGAGCATGCGGTTTCCACGGTCCGAGCGGACTATCAGAGTAATACAGGTGCAACTCGTCCCAGTTGACCCTGACACCTTCTTCTTGAATGTTCACAAACATCCACCAGGTGCCGTTTACTTCCATCAGAGTCGTATCCAACGGACTCCTGGCTTCGAGTAAAACTCGCTCTGGTTGCCAGTCGAAGGGAAAAGAAACGGAACGATAAAGCTCAACTACATTTTTATCGCCCGTTTCGGGAATCATGTAGTAATCACCGCGCCATTCAAAAACAAACGGATAGGAAAGATGACAGTCCAGCTTCAACACCTCGGTTGGACCACTCACGATTCCATTTTGATCGACTTCGATTACTGAGATGTGCGCTCTACCGGCGCTATTCAAATAATCCTCAAAGAAGATGTAGAACTTTCCTTCGACTTTGATCGGGAACGGATCCGCCCAGAAACGATCTACAGGTGGAATCAGGTATTTGAATTCAGTTTCATTGAAACGATAGGCCATTACCCACTGCTCGACGGAGGAAACCTTTTCGAGCGCGCGCGCAGCCGCCCTCCCCGAGAACTTAAAAAACATCTGGCCCATCGCAGCGTTTGTCGGCTGCAACGAACCCTCGGTCCGCTGCGTGGTCTCGATCGCATCTTCCTCGCGCCCGTTGTGAAGATCCACAAGACTACGCGCAATGAATGCCGCGGATTTCCAGTAACACGCGTTGTTATTCAATCCGACCGAGAACCTGCTAAGGGTCGGTGAAACCGACTGGTAAATGATTCGTTCTCCGACACCGTTCAGAGATCTAAGGGACCAGATCATTAGTGGATCCTGAGTCAAAACCTCTCTGAAACCGGGCGATGCTTTTTCATCTGTTCCAAATGCATAAAACCAGACACCGTACTTCGCGAGACTCGCAAATCTCGTCTTCAATTCGGTTCGGGTGAAATCAATAAGCACATCCAAATCGAACGCTTTTATCTTATCCGTCTCATCCGATCGCAAACTCGGCAACGAACCCACAAGATCCTCGATCCCTACAGGTTCCAGTGCGTCCGGCGTTGCCGTGAACACCCTGCGGTCCATGCGCTTATAGAGTTTGTATAAAAGACTTTCTCCAGCGCTTTTCTCAGCAGGGACTTTTACGACCAGCTCGAACGTTGACACATCCGCAGCGAGGACATTTTCCAGCGACTTGCGCACCCAGCGAGGCTGCACAAACGAGTCAACAATTATTCCGACTTTTAGGGGAGAAGATTTAGCAACTTGTGCCGTCATTATCTAAACCGGTACAGGCACAGCATTGCGCTCGTCAGACTCAGACATACGAGGGGAGTGGTCCATGTACCGGCGGTGCCACAACTCGAGTATCAAAAGGCCCCAGAGACTGAACGAGTGATCCCGACGGCCTTTGTGGTGTTCGTCCAGGATGAGGTTGACGTAATTTGAGTTCACGTAACCGCGTTGTCGCGTGCGAGGTTCACGCAACGTGTCTCTGATCCGGTCGCGCAACTGATCATTGATCCATTGTTCGAGGGGTATTCCGAAGCCTTGTTTGGGTCGGTCCAAAATCTCTGAGGGAATCAAATCTCTGGCCACTCGTTTTAGCAGGTGCTTTGTTTCAGTACCGGCCAACTTCAGTGACGCCGGAACTTTAGTAACGAATTCGATCAGTTTGTGATCCAACAAAGGCACACGCACTTCGAGTGACGTTGCCATACTCATGCGATCGACTTTGGTCAGGATGTCTCCGGGCAGGTAAGTCTTGCCGTCGATATAAAGCAACTGGTCCAGTGGTTCTTTTGTCTTAACTCGACTGGCGTACTCACGGAAGCTCCGCGCTACCTGGCCCTTTGACTGCAAGGCCTTCTGAAAGTCGCTCGTGTAAAGCGACTCCTTACCCAACTCAGTGAAATACGAAAGGCTGTCGAGATAACGATCGATCGGATCGAGCGAGATGTTATGAAGATAATTGCGACCCCAGGCGCCGTGCGGTAAACGATAACTGAGCGGCCGCATGACACCTTCTCGCAATGCCTTCGGCAGCGCGGAGAATGCACGGCGGCTTTCCTGGACCACGTAGTGTGTGTAACCCGCGAATAACTCGTCGCCGCCATCTCCGGACAACGCGACCGTCACGTGATCGCGTGCGAGTTTCGAAACCATGAACGTCGGTATGGCTGATGGATCCGCGAACGGTTCGTCAAAGTGCCAGACTAGATCGTCGATGATGTCGCAGATTTGCGGCGTGACGAAAAACTCGTGATGGTCCGTGCCCAGTTTCTCCGCGGTCAGGCGTGCGTACTTGAGCTCGTTATAACTGTCCTCATGAAATCCGATCGAAAACGTCTTGACCGGTTGATTCATGTGCTGCGCCATCACTGCAACGATGGTGCTGGAATCTATTCCACCGGATAGAAATGCTCCGAGTGGAACGTCTGAAATGAGTCGCAGACGCACTGACTCATTCAGCAGCGCACGCAGTTCTTCAAGGTAGTCTTCGGGTCTGCGCGATTCTCCCGGCTCGAAGTTGAAATCCCAATACTGTTGAATCGCAACTCGACCTGAAGAGAACGTCAGGTGATGTCCCGGGGGAAGCTTGTAGATGTTTTTAAAGATACTGAGTGGATCGGGAACGTATCCAAGCGTGAAGTACGCATCCACTGCTTCGAGATTGATCTCGCGCTTCACATCCGGGTGCTCGAGGATCGACTTGATCTCCGAGCCGAACACCAGCGTTTGTCCCGGCGTGACTGTGTAATAAAGAGGTTTTTTTCCGACGCGGTCCCGCGCGATGTAAAGTTCGCGTTTTTTGTCGTCCCAAATCGCAAAAGCAAACATCCCGCGCAGGTGATTTGCGCACGATGGGCCATACTCTTCGTAAGCGTGAACGATAGCTTCGGTATCGGAGTGGGTCTTGAACGTGTGACCGCGTTTCTCGAGCTCGGTCGTAAGTTCGTGGAAGCTATAGATCTCTCCGTTGAAGACGATGGTGACTGAGCCGTCTTCACCTGAGATCGGTTGCGCGCCGCCGGCGAGATCGATGATGGAGAGCCGCCGCATGCCGAGCGCGACCCCATTTTTCAGCAGAAAGCCGTCGTCATCGGGACCGCGATGCCTGATGACATCACACATGCCCTTCAGCAGGCGCCCGCGTTCGAACGAGTCGCCGCCGTTCCGGTCCCAGTAATCTACAAATCCCGCGATACCGCACATAATTTATCTAAACACGAAATAAGCTAAACGTTCCGTTTAATCTCAGGAAGATCTCTCGCGCAAAGGCGCAAAGGCGCAAAGAAAGCCCTTTGGAAACGCGGCAGCGCTTTGCGCCTTTGCGGCTTTGCGCGAGAAATATTTCTTCGCCACAACAGTTTCGGGCAAACCCATTTTCAGCTATCCGACCGGTAGAAGTGTTTACCATAGAAGAAACCCGCCAACTCCCACAAGGACAGCTCATTCGAAAAACGCGTCGCGGGCTCCCGGTCGCGGAGATTGGCCAGCCGCAACATCCCGCGAAGCGCACGGCCGTAAAAATAACGCGGCACTCCCCAAACATACGCTACTGGCTTCGGACGAATCCGATCCAGCACGGCGCTGGAAACACTCTGCCAGAAACACCACGAGCGATGATATTTCTTTGTCAGTCGCTCGTGTGGAATGAAGTGGTGAATAATTAATTCAGGGAGATAGAGCCCGCGCGCACCTGCCGCTCGCAGACGCTGGTACATATCCTCATCCTCGCACGACAACAGGCGCGTGCCGCTGCGGCCGAGAGCAGTCGAGTATGGGCCAACTCGCTGCAATACTTCACGTCTGAAAACCGCATTGCCTCCCATTAGAATTCCCGGATAGGAATCGTCAAACGGAACTACTTTGTCACCACCGTCAACAATCCCGACAACCGCAGTGTAATCCTTCGGCAGCCACTCGGGAACTTCGCCTTCAAAGCGCGGCACGTAAGGCCCACCGATAAAATCCACCTCATTGTTTTTGAACGCCGACAAGATTGTCTCATACCACTTCTCATCGATCTCTTCATCGTCGTCGATGAAGCCGATGAGATCGCCAGTCGCTGCTGCTATTCCCGCGTTGAGTGCGGGTGACCTGCCCTGCTGTTTTTCAAAAACATACGACACGCGGCCTTTCGCTTGTTCAGCATAATCGTTTATGACCGCCTTCGTGTCGTCGGTTGAGTTGTTGTCGACGACTATGATCCTGACGCTCAGACCATCCGGCACTCGTGCACGCAGAAGACTGTCTATCGCCTTCCTGAGCAAGGCGCTTCGATTGTAAGTAGGGATAACAACGTCGAGCTGCATCTGTGCTTTACGGGCTTTTTGCCAGGATCGTGGTGTCGTTCATCAATGCTCCGGGAGGCGTGTTCAAATATGTCTTCGGTGACAGTACAATCTGGTCCAGCGACAATCCATCTTCCCGAGCCTGAATTCGCAGCGTGTGCGTACCGCTCGTCGCAAAGAAAACCAATGGTCCAAGTTGTCCCACGCCCCAGCCATTGTCCTGCCAACCCCAGCCGCTCAACCCGCAAGCAAAACAATCCTCCAGGTTTATCGTCTCCGCGCTGGTAGTTCCGATCCGGCTCTTCGCTACTCCCTGCCCGTCAACACTGTCATTAAACTGCACAAAGATCGAATCGTTGAAAGGATCGTCACTCTGCGCCTTGCCCCGTATCCACAACCGGTATCCGACTCCCGCCTGCGCCGTAAACTGGAGTTCCACAAAACTCCCAGGGCTCGCCAGCGCATTGCTCAATTTTCCTGCTCCAGCGTCCAGGTTATGCAGGCGCGTTCCTCCGGCTGCCGTCGCATCACCCACTACCAAATAGTTTCCGATCCTGAAACCGTCGGCCGCGTACAGCACCACGTCCGCCGTACCTGGCGCTGGACCTGTCTTCGCCAGGATCGTAGGGTCATCCCGCACCGCTCCGGGGGGTGCGAGCGAATATGTCTTCGGCGATAGCACGATCTGGTCCAGCGATAGTCCATCTTCACGAGGCTGAATTCGCAGCGTGTGCGTGCCGCTCGTGGCAAAGAAAACCAGCGGCCCCAACTCTCCCACGCCCCAGCCATTGTCCTGCCAGCCCCAGCCACTCAACCCGCAAGCAAAACAATCCTCCAGGTTGATCACTTCCGCGCTGGTCGTTCCGATCCGGCTCTTCGTTACTCCCTGTCCCCCATCCACACTGTCACTAAACTGCACGAAGATTGAATCGTTGAATGGATTGTCATCCTGCGCCTTGCCTCGCACCCACAATCGGTATCCGACTCCGGCCTGCGCCGTAAACTGGAGTTCCACATAAGTCCCGGGGTTCGCCAGCGCATTGCTCAGTTTGCCTGCTCCAGCGTCCGGGTTGTGCAAGCGCGTTCCTCCGGCCGCCGTCACATCATTCACCACAAAATAGTTTCCCACCCTGGTACTGTCTGCCGCATACAGCACCACGTCTGCTGAAGTCGATGGCGATGGTGTGGGCGTCGGCGTGGGTGTTGGTGTTGGTGTTGGCGTCGGAGTTGGAGTTGGTGTTGGTGTTGGCGTCGGTGTTGGTGTTGGTGTTGGAGTCGGTGTTGGTGTTGGTGTTGGTGTCGGCCCACCACTCTTGCCCAGGATCGTAGTGTCGTTCCGCAACGCTCCCGGTGCAGTCGTCAGAAATGCGACCGGCGATAACACGACCTGGTCCAGCGACAACCCGTCTTCCCGAGGCTGAATTCGCAGCGTGTGCGTGCCGCTCGTCGCAAAGAAAACTAACGGCCCAAGTTGTCCCGCGCCCCAGCCGTTGTCCTGCCAACCCCAGCCACTCAACCCGCAGCCAAAACAATCCTCCAGATTGATCACTTCCGCAGTCTTGCTTGCGATCCGGCTCTTCGCTACTCCCTGCTCGTCGACACTGTCGTCAAACTGCACAAAGATCGAGTCGTTGAAGGGATCGTCATTCTGCGCCTTGCCTCGCACCCACAACCGGTAAGCGGTGCCAGCCTGCGCCGTAAACTGTAGCTCCACATAACTCCCTGGGTCGGCCAGCGCATTGCTCAGCTTCGCTGCTCCAGCATCCGGGTTATGCAAGCGTGTTCCTCCCGCTGCCGTCGCATCACTCACCACCGAATAGTTTCCGACCCTGATACCTTCCGCCGCGTACAGCACTACCTCCTGCGTCTGGGCCAGCCGGTAGTTAGCTACAAACACTCCTCCATGGTTCACGGTATGAGTGGCCGCACCGCCGTCTGACCACGACTCAAACTCATACCATTGACCGTTGAGCTGCTGCGGAGAAAGTGCACTCAGCGTTCGATTCACCCCTACCACCGTTAACAAATTGTGTGGAGTATTTTGCGGTTGATCGTCCAGGTTGATCTTCAATCCCGAAGGGTTGGTATCGAGAGCCATCGACACGACTACCGGATTAATGTCGCGAAACGAAGTATGCGTTAATCCGCTCGAATCCTTCACTGTGAGGTAAACGCGATACCACACATCTGTCGCCGTCTCACCCGTGTTAGGAATCGTAAACTGCCCCGCAGTCGTTCCGGAAAACGCAGGGATAAACGGATGTGTGTGCGTGTTGTGATGAAAGTCGACCTGCCAGGTGAAAGCGCTCGCGGGTAGATTGCCATCGTCAGGGTCAGTACCTGTTCCGGAATACTGAATCGTATCGCCTCCTCGATAACTCGCGCCGCTTGACGGAAGCGTTATCGAGCCCGCTGGTGGGTTACCTGGAATAACTGTGAGCTGAGCGGGTTGACTCGAGACACTGCCAAATTGGTTGGAAACAACGCAGACGAAGCTGGCTCCATTGTCAGAAGCTTGTGCAGCAGCAATATTTAGTGTGGGCGAATTCTGGCCGCTGAGATTTACTCCGTTGCGTCGCCACTGATAGAACAGTGGAGCCGCACCAGCGGCGGCGACTGTAAAGCTTGCCGGTTGGCCCACCGCAACTGTTGCGTTCGCAGGTTGCGTAGTGATGCGCGGCACGTCCTGCTTCGTATACTCGATCTTGAAGACGGCTCCATCGGTATTCGTATCAAGACCGCGTTCGAGATAGTAAAGCGTGCCGTCGTTCGCGACTTTTAGATCCACGAGGAAGTAAGCAAAGGTAGCCAGCACTTCGGAACTCCGATCACTAATCTGCAGCGATCGAATCCAGCCGCCACAAAAATCAGCATAGAAATATGAGCCGCTATACTTTGCCGGAAACTGCAATGTTGGAGGGTCGTAGAAAGCGCCAGCGGTGACGGCACAGCCCACTTTATCGTCGTCGAAACCGTGGCCATATACGAAGAACGGACTATGGAACCGTGGATCAGAAGTAGGGCCTTCGGTGTCAGGCCATCCGTAGTTTGCCCCAGCTACTCCGCGATTAATCTCTTCCCATGTCTGCTCGCCGACGTCGTTGATTAGCATCCGCACCCCATCAGCTTTGGCGAACGCAAAGCTATAAGGGTTGCGCAATCCGAGCGCCCAAATCGCCCGGTTTTTTCCTGTCGTACTCAGAAAGAACGGATTGTCCGCGGGAATCGATCCGTCGCTATTGATGCGCAGGATTTTTCCAAACAGGTTTGTGAAAAGTTGTGAATTGGCACCGTTTTTATCGTCTCCGACAGCGATATATAACTTGCCGTCCGGTCCAAAACGAATGTCGCCACCTTGATGCCAGCCCAGTTCACCTTTCAACTCCTCGAGCTCAAAGATCACCACTTCGCTTGCCGGATCCGCACTCGCACCGGCGGTAAATCGGCTGACGCGGTTGTGAACAACCGGAGTCTTGGCCGTGTAATACACATAGAAGAAGTGGTTGGTGGCAAAAGCCGGGTCCAACGTGATGCCGAGTAAACCGCGCTCACTAAAAGAGTCAGCGTCTATCTTTAGAAATGGTGTGGATCGAAGCACACCATTTTCAATAACCCGTATCGTCCCGTCCTGCTGGCAAACGAGTATGCGGCCATCCGGCAGTAACTCCATGCGGGTTACGCTCGTCATTCCCGTGGCGACTTGCGTCACGGCAAATCCTTCCGGAACCTCCGCGGCGGCACCAGGCCTTTCAACCAGCAGAAAGACTGCCAGCACACAAAGAGCCACAGACAACAGGAGAGAGTTTTTGGGAGTCATCTTGAATTTCATGGTTTATCCATTTGTGCTTTGTGTGCCTTTTTGTGGCCCACGCCGGTCAGCCAAACGTTTGCGAAAAAAACCCCAGAAGAAGCTCAACTCGACTTCATGATGAAACTCCATCTCAGGCTCGTTCTTCAAGCGATATTTCATCCACAGATAAACATCCGATAGCGCACGTCGATAGACATGAGCGGGAACGTCGAGCACGCGCATCTTGGAAGCCTCGAAGTCGTCGGCTCTCATGAGCGCGTAAAAATAACCATGACCGCGATACCAGCGGCGGTGATAATCCTTGGTCAGCCGTTCCGGAAGGACGTGAGCATGGACCACCAGTTCAGGAAGATACATTAGTTTCTTTTTTGCATCGCTCAGGCGAAACTGAAACTCGTGGTCTTCCATCGAGCCGATGCTGTTCTTAACCCGCTGCAACTGCGGTTGAAAGAACCCCACGTCCGTAAAGACTGAAGCACGCACGGCCATATTCGCAGCCACCAGTCCCGGACCATTTCGCACGTTCAACTCGATCGATTTGTCACCGAGATCCAAAAGCGCCAGCGGCGTCCAATGTTTTGCAGTTAACCAAACCGGAAACTCTGTTGTTGGAGGCGGTAGAACTTTGCCGCCGATGCAGTCAGCCTGTGGAAACTTATTGAAGCCTTCGCGCACCGATGCGATCCAATTCGATGCCGGCCTGATGTCGTCGTCGGTAAAGGCGATCAAGCGGCCGCGTGCCGCGGTGATACCTCGATTGCGCGCGTGTGAGACACCTTGCGTGCGTTCAAAACAATAGATGAGGTTATTGCAACCGAGCTTGTGACGCAGGCTCTCGACCATGTTGCGAGTGTCGTCGGTGGAGTTGTTATCCACGACGATCACTTCGTAATCCACGCCGCCGCTGTCCTGGGTGATCAAGCTCTCGATCGCGCCACGCAAAACGTCGCAGCGGTTGTACGTGCCGATCACTACAGAAACTTCAGGCTCGCTCATCTTACTGGAATTCGAAACCGACGAAGGGGTACCCAACTACAATGTCGTGCCGGAGACTAAAGCCTCATCCGTCTCACCGGCTTCTGTTGCCAACGCGGGCGGCGGGGAGTGCCGGCAGATATATGGCATATAAAATGTGTCGCGCAAATGACGATCGTAATCTATCCGAACTGCGAGACAGCGTCTACGCCAGTCGATATCAATACCGAATGGCGCCTCGCGATTTCTGATGCCGGTGTCGATGAAATAAACGCCCGGGCCGAGGCCTATCGAGGAGCAGTCAAAAACAATCGTGCCCTCGCCCGGCTGAAGATCTATCCGCCCGGGCAGCGTTTCACTGCTGAAGAACGAACACAGCCGCCCCTCCTGCGAATAGAACTGCACTTCAAAGATCACGTTGACGAGCGGTTTGTACACTTCGTATTTTAAGACCGCTTTCATCGGCATTCCCGTTTCGAACGACAGGCATTCCTGATCCTCGTCGTTGTAAAAACTCAACGAAGTTACCACAGCTTCACGAGAAGCCTCCTGACCTATGGCCGCACGGGCCTGTGCGTGAAGGTTGCGCGATGAGCTCTCATAGAACGCAATCGTTTCTCGCGGATCGCCGTCAGCTTCAATCTGACCACCCTTCAGAAGGATCACACGATCGCATAACTTCTGAACCGCTCTCAAGTCATGAGAAATGAACACGATGGTCGTGCCGCTCTTCTTCAGCTCCATGATCCGCTGAATGCACTTCTGCTGAAACGCCGCATCGCCAACAGCGAGGACCTCGTCCAGCAACAGAATGTCGGGATCCAGATGGGCCGCGATCGAGAATCCCAAACGCACGTACATGCCCGACGAGTAACGCTTCACCGGTGTATCGATGAACTGCCGGAGCTCGGCGAACTCTACGATGCTGTCCAGCTTTTTAGTGATCTCACGGCGCAACATACCGAGGATTGAACCGTTGAGATAAATATTCTCGCGCCCGGTAAGCTCAGGATGAAACCCTGAGCCAACTTCTATCAACGCCGAAAGCCGCCCGTTGATCATGATTTCACCGGCGCTTGGCGTGGTGATTCTGGAGAGCAACTTGAGAATCGTGCTTTTGCCCGCGCCGTTATGTCCGATGATGCCGAGCGCTTCCGCTCTTTGCACGCTAAAACTTATATCTCTAAGCGCCCAAAAATCTTCTTTCCGTTTTCGTAGCGACAGGAGCTTTCGCAGAAACGTGCCCGTAGCATCCCCCTCGCGGCGAATCCGGTACTTCTTGGAAACTTTTTTTAACTCGAGATCGATCATCGAAAGTTAAATCACGTCGGCCATCGTCGCTTCGATACGTTTGAAATAGAGATACGCCAGCGGCAGCAGGATAGCCGCTATGATCGCCGATACTGCCAGCGAATAAAGGTCGGGCGGGACTCCCTGCAACACGACGCGCCTGAAGTTTTCAATCACGCCCACCGTTGGATTGAGCACGTAAATGCCTCGCCACCGTTGCGGCACTGCACTCAGTGGATAAACCACCGGAGTTGCAAACATCCAGATTTGCAACAGCAGCGGCATGGCCACCCCGATATCGCGAAAACGCACCTGCACCGCCGAGAGAAACAATGAAAAAGCTGTCGCCAGGGCTGCGAGCAAGAGAAATATCGGAATAGCGTAGAGTGCGTAGGTCGTCAGGCCCACTCCATAATAGATAAACAGCGCGATCAAAAACGAAGAAGCAATGGCGAAATCAAACATTGCCGCACTGACGTAGGTCAGAGGCAAAATTTCTCTCGCGAAATAAACCTTTGTTACTAACTGGGTATGACTCACCAGGCCCGTAGTGGCGTTTGTGAGCGAGCTCGAAAAAAACGTCCACGGCAAAAGCGCAGCGTAAGCAAAGACGGCATACGGAACATTCTCACTCGGCACTTTCGCAATCACAGAAAAGATCACCGTGTAAATCAGCATCAGTGACAGCGGTTGGAGGATGGCCCAAGCCAAGCCCAGCACCGACTGTTTGTAACGTACCTTGATGCGGTGAACAGTAAGCGTGTAGAAGAGATCGCGGTAATGCCACAGTCCTCGCAACTCGCGGAACAGATCAAGCGGAGAAAACGAAACGGGTCGGATGATTTTGATCGGGCGCGTGTGGCTGTCGCGAGGGAGTGTCCCGGTTGGCGTGACCATCTTCATAAAGCTTAGGCTGCTGTGCTTTAGCCTGCGGAGCAGGCGCAAGCATAAAGCCTGGGGCGTAAGCCCCAGGTCAAAGCACGACAAGTTTTAAGCCCGCGAATGCGGGCGACAGAACCAATGCGGCAAAAATGCCACCATTGTTCCAACCCACACGACTGCCGCCCATTCATGGGCTCCAATTTCAATTGCTATCAGATCCTGGGGCTTACGCCCCAGGCTTTATGCTTCCGCCTGCTCCGCAGGCTCATCTCCACAGGCACGAGCAGGCTCATCCCCTAAATGGTACGAGCGGGTGTCTCGGATAACGCCTGATTCGCTTTCTTCAATTCCTCTAGATAGTAAATACGGCGCAGTGCAATCGCATAGGCCACGAGGTAATAGACATACCACTGGTAAGCAACCGCGGCGAAGAAACTCGCCACCATGAAGCCCACTAAGCTTGCCTGTAAACCAATGGACAAGTAATAGAACCGCGAATTCTCGTTTTTCTCAAACAACTCGCGCTCGATCATCCTGAGTTTTCTCAGCGGATGCGCAAGAAAGATTATGTAGCAGACCATCGCCGCGATTCCCGTTTCGGCGGCGACCTGCGTGTAGGCGTTGTGCGTTCCCAGCTCCTGGAACGACTTGTGGTGAAAGTTTCCCAATCCCACGCCAAAGATCGGATACCTGATAGCTACAAGTATCGATCTCTTCAATACCTGAGTACGTTGGCTCGACGAGCCGGTGATGTCCGCGGCGGAGTCGAAGATCGTCGCGAGGCGTCCGGAGTAACTACCGGGTGCGACAACAATAAAAAAGATAATCCCCAGGACCAGCGCGCCGAGCGCAGTAGTCTTATTGCGACGACCCAACTTGCGCACCAACACAAGACTCACTGCGATCAATCCGATAAAACCACCGCGCGAGAAGGTGATAATTACGGCGGAAACCATCAGCAAAGCGATTCCAAAAAACACAATTTTCCTGATCGGGTTTTTCTTTTCGAGCGCCAGCGCAATTGAAATCGGGATCATCGTTACGAGATGAAGGGCAAGCTCGTTTGAATTTTCGAACAGGCCCTTGATCACGCCCGCGACGCGTTGAGTATTCTGCTCCGCCAGGCCCAGCTTGAATACACCTGCCTGGTAGTCGTGAATCACGTTGACGCTAAGATAGATGCTGACTGCGAGCACCAGCCAGAACAGAAGCTTGACGCGCAACTCAGTGCGCAACACGTTTACCAGGACGATGAAGATCAAAATCGTCTTGATCGCGAGATCGACAAACTCTCCCCAGGCCTCTGACGGATCGATAGCGAATGGAATCGACAAGAGCGCAGCCAGTCCCATGAGAAGGACCATGTTCACTTCTCTCGGGCGGTCGGTCAGATTACCTCCAACCACCAACTGCGTCACGAAGTACACGACGAGCGTCACGATGCCGCTGTAAAACGCCATGGTCTTCAACGACGAGAGTGCGGGAATAAGCTCGTACGGCCGTAAGTAAAGGATGACGCTGAAAAGAAACAAACAGGCGAAGGTGAGAGTATGGCCGCGCTTTGGCTGCCACTTCCCGGCTTCTACCGCCATGAAGGTCGGCGAGCCGTCGGCGTTGATCAACGGAACAGCCGGATCTTTTGCAGACCCTTCGAGGTCCGGTTCCTTGAAAATAGGTTTGCGGACGGGTGCGCCTTCGCCCGGACGCGGACGTTTCGAAGGAAACACTCCTTCGTAATCGAGAGCTTCAGGCGTATTTCGCATGTAACAAAAATTCGGCGTTTACGTGTAAGCGATCACGCAATGAAGTTTTCCAACTTTATGGACCTCATGGCGCTTGAAACCCGCCTGGTCCATGAGTTCTTTTATCCTCGATTTGGTGTAAAAGTACACGTCACAACCGCGAGCGTTTAGTCTCACTTTTCGGACCGGCGCGCGCCACGTCCAATACCTGGGAAACGCAAGGATCGCCTTGTCCGTCGACAGCTCTCTCATCTTTGTCAGAACTGGCAGTGGGTCGCTGATGTAATCAAAAAGTCCGATGCCGAAGCTGACGTCAAACTTCGTCTTGCCGTC
Organism: uncultured Acidobacteriota bacterium; assembly: GCA_963826255.1. Classification (GTDB taxonomy): domain Bacteria; phylum Acidobacteriota; class Blastocatellia; order Pyrinomonadales; family Pyrinomonadaceae; genus PSRF01. The sequence continues at coordinate 986,407 of CAWGWK010000001.1, read as the reverse complement.
ATAGGCAAGCAGATCAGTCTGTTCAAAGAAGCAACGATCGTCGAGGTTCTCTCTAGCGGCTGCGTCCTTGCACAACCCGATCATCACTTCGGCGATGTCGATGCCCACGACTTTCCGTGCGCCCTTGCGCGCGAGCTCGAGGCTGTAGAGGCCGTTGCCGCAGCCGACGTCGAGAAACGTCCTGTCCGGAATCGGCTCGCAATGTTTGATCGTAAATACATAACGGTCGTACATGTCTTTGCGAAAGACGCTGTCGAGCATGTTTGACAGTTTGGACTTACGATGGGAGTAAATTCGGCTAAACGCGTCAGCCTCGTTATTCCAATATTCTCTTTGAGCTACTATCTCTTCGTTCACAGTCCAAGCACCTCTCTCATAGTCGTAAACTCAAAATCCTTTAATAACTTCGCAAACCGCTTCTCTGTCTGATCTAAATTCCGGTAATGCCGAATCTTTTGCGAAAGGGACAAATCCTTTATTCGCGGCTGGCCGGGATCCAATTCCCACGGATGCAGGTAGAACACCGTGGTCCGTCCACCGTCATTTACTTTCTTTAAGCAATACTTCGTGTAAGCGTACGGAAACAGGCGAAAGTAGCCGCCGCCTCCGAAGGGAAACCGCCTGCCAAACATTTCCAGACAACTCATCGGAAACTCATACAGGCCATCGGTAATCTTGTAAGGAACCAGCGGCGAATTTGGAACGCCGTAGTCCGGATGAAAGCCGATGGGAAACACGGACGAGTCGTATTTGAAATTGTATTTCTCGAGAATCGGCAACGCCCACGGCTTTGTCTTTTCCACCACGGTGAAAGAAGGAGCGCGAAACCCGATGGGACGCGATTTCACGCCGCAGTCTTCGATGGCCTGAAGTGCTTTCGCGAGATCCTCTTCGAATTCCTGTGGAGAAATTTCAGTCAGCAGCAGGTGGTTGTAACCATGGACCGCGATCTCGTGTCCCTGCGATTCGATCTTTCGAATCAAGTCGGGCAGCCGTTCCGCAACCCAGCCAAGCACAAAAAACGTCGCGCGAGTTTGATGCTGATCGAAGAGTGTCAAAAGACGTTCAGTGCTCTCACGCACACGCAACTCACAACTATCCCAATCGCGCAGTTTGATAACTCCGCTCAAGTTGTGCACACAAAACCAGTCTTCAAGATCGATGGAGATGGCGTTCTTCATATGTTGGCAATACGTTCCCGAACCGGCTCCCACCTGACGTAGCGCTCTCCACGGAGGAGCTTGATCAAAGCAATCAGGCACGCGACGTTGGTGATTACGAAATACTGCGGCAAAGCCAGCCACCGCGAATTAATACCGAACCGGACCATCAATGCAGATGCGGCCGCGGCTAGATAAAAACCGAGTTGCGCGATGAAAACAGCAGCGTAGAAGAGGTTCTTGAACGCAAGAAACGCCGATGTGATGAGTAGCGCGATTAAAAAGAGGGGCACAAGATAACGCATTACCTTGTGAGAGAGAAGTTGCACCGCATAAAAGCCTTTGCGGAATGGGTTAAGTACGTCGCGGTTGCGCCAGAGATCGGCAAGAGTCTGCGTGATGATGCGGACTCGAACTGCGAGTTCCTTAGTGCCTTTTTTATTCGGTTCTTCCACGCACACGGCGTCAGGCTCGTACACGGCCCGCAGCCCCTGCCGTACCATCGTCGTCGCCACCAGGAAATCGCTGCACGCTTCGTTGTAAAGCGGCACGTAGGCCGACTTGCGCACGGCGTACATGCAACCGCAGACACCGATCAGCGAGGTGATAGAGCTCTCGTGTTTCTTCAACAGAAACTCGTAGTTCCAGTACGAGCGGGTTCCATGACTGACACTCGAATCAGCATCGTGAGCGTAAATCACGTTTCCAGTGACACAGCCGACGCTTTCGTCCGCGAAAGACGGCACCATGCGGCGCAGAACGTCAGGGCGATAGTGGGTCGTGGCGTCCGAAAACAAAAGAATTTCGCCCGTGGCCTTTTCGACCGCAGCGTTTTGCGCGGCGGTCTTTCCGAGCCGTTCAGCCTGTCGATGAAGGCGAACGCCGCGAGGGGCGAAGCTTCGGACGATTTCATCCGTGCGATCACTCGAACAATCTGAGGTGACGAGGATCTCGAGTTTTGACTTGGGGTAATCGAGCGCGAGGGTATTCTCGAGCTTCTGGGCTAGATCACGCTCTTCATTGTAGGCGGCGATGATCACAGTCACAGCCGGTGTAAACTCCCGGCGCAGAACAGGTTTGCCTCGAAGCCTGCTCATCAGAATCAGCAGCAGAGGATAACCGGCGTACGTGTAGGCAATAGCCACCACCGCGATCCAGAAGATGATTTCGAGCACGCTCACGTCAGCCATTAAACAACGAAAATGCCGCCTTTTCCAAACAAGTCACAAAGAGGCGCAAAGAGCACGAATGGTTGCAGCCGAGGTTCCGGGCTTCCTTACTCGTTTGTGTTTTTTGTGCTCTTTTTGGGCTTCTGAGCTATGAGGAAGATGCCGGTCGTGGACAGTTCCTCCTCAGAACGGTTCCGATACGGAGCAGCGAGCTTTGGCCGAATTTCGCTTATCAGAAAGCGCGTCTTCCCACCGAAATCCACCCCTGACTCGATCTTTTCCTTGTGCGGTACCAGCGGGCCCTCTCCAAGCACCCCGGTGATTAATATCTTCGTCTCGTAGCCGCGCTTGACCATCTGCTCCCGGTAATCGCCGATCAGTTGGCGATTTGGCTTTCCGGAATCGCTCGCCATCAAGTAGTAGACCCGCTCCGGAATCGTCAAAAACGTCAGCGGGTGCATGCCACGGCTGCTGAACATGTTCTCGTCGCTGAGGTCGATTTTGTGGAGCATGTAGCCACCCGGCGCGAGCAGGCGATCCATCGCTTCAAAACCGCGATTGATGTCGTAGACGTTGTGAATGACCGCGCGCGAAAGGATGAAATCAAACGAACCCGGCTCCAGGATCTGATCTGCTTCTTCAATCCCGTGACCGTAAATGTAGTGCAACCGCTCCTCGTTCAAATCGATTCCGTTGTCCAGCTTGATCGATTCATCGAACACTTTGGCTTCGTCCGCGTTCAGTTGTTTTCTTAACTCCTGGTAGATTCGGGTCTGCTGGTCCACGTTTCGCTCTGAGTAAAACTTGTCCAGACAAACAACTTTCGCAGCACCCGCCGCCAGACACTTAAGCGCGACACCAAAATTGTCTCCTGGTCCAACTTCGAGAATCCGGCTACCGCGAAAAGCTTCCGGACCCAAACCTGAATACTCCAGGTAGTCACCATAGACCAGGTTGATATAACTGACACTTTTATCCAGACTCCAAGACTCGTGCGTCGAGCCATAAGCCGAAACGGTGTTCCCGGCTTTGAACGCCCTCCGCCGGCGCCAGTTGTCGAAGATCCGGTGAGCAATGATCAGCGTCTTCGATTGGGCCGCTATTTTTTTCAGTGCAGCACTCATACAGCTTTTGGTTTATGGGGCAGCAACAGCAACATCGAGTTTTTTATGTCCACGAGAGCTTTCCTGCCTGCCGGCATTAGCGCGAGAAACAAAGGTGTTGTGATCGCCACGACGATTCCGCACGCCACCAATCCAATCAAAGGATTAGGAACCTCGACAAATCTGCGAAAGACAATACACGCCAGCAACGAACATATCGATGCACCCGTAAACGGCGCCAACAGTCGATAAAAATCAGCCATGCGGACCGGACCCGAGCGACCGACAAACCAGTAGAGCAACGGATTCGCTATGAGAATTCTTCCCAACGAAAAGGAAGCAGCAACCCCAACCACGCCCCACGGCAAACCCGCCACGATCGACAAGATCGAGATCGGTGCATTTATTAAAGACCAGCGTAACATGTCACGCACGCGGCCCTGGCTCACAAGCAACCAGCCGCCGGTGCTTGCCACCGGTTGAAATAACCCGGCAACACCCATGAAAACGAATATTTTTGCACTCTCGCCCCACTGCGGACCAAGGATGATCAGCACAAGCCAGTCGGCAGTCGCCAGCATCAGTATGACTGCCGGCATCGTAACCATAATTATCTTTTCCATTATTCGCAGGTAAGCCTGCCTGTATCGCTCCGGCGAATCAGCCAAACGGCTCAGCGCGGGAATCGCAACTGAAGAAAGTGGCTCGTTGATCTGATCTGTCGGGAGGCTCAGTAGCTGCGCCGCTTTGGTGTAAAGCCCAAGGAGTTGCGGACCAAACGCTCTTCCGACAACGAGGTTGTCGCAGTTTTTTGAAACGTAGTTGATGAGCGCGTAGCCCGTGATGTTACCGCCAAACGAGAGCATTGAGCGCACGCCCGTGTTGCGTTTCGGACGGCCAGGACGCCAGCGGCACGTTACCCACACACCGATTGCGTTCGAGGCCAGTAACGCGAGTTGACTGAACACCAGAGACCAATAACTCGCGCCGCGCCAGGCCAAAATGATCCCGACGACATACCCAATCATCATCGACAGAAAAGCGACGACACTGAGCGCATAAAATCGCATCTGCCGTTTCAGCAGTGCTTCGTGCTGCACCGCCAGGCCGCCGAAGAAAAATCCCAATGATGTGACGACTGTAATCATCGTCAGACGCGGCTCACCGTAGAACCAACCAATCAGCGGCGCCAGCAAAACCATTAGCAGCGTGATTGCAACACTGAGTGTGACGTTCACCCAAAAGAGTGTGCTTATCTGGTCATAACTTATTTCTGCTCGCTGGACCGTGGCGAGCGATAGTCCAAGGTCCTTGAACATCGCCACGAATCCGGTAAACACCACGACCATTCCGATTAGTCCATAATCCTGCGGCGTCAACAAGCGAGCGAGGATTGCGGTAGCCAGAATACTGAGAGCAAACTTCAAACCGTGTGAGACGATCGTGACTACTCCGCCGCGGGCGGCGCGGCTCCCGAGCGCATTGGTCAGATGTTCGGTATTGAAATATTCGTGACTGGGATTACCCGGCGGTTCTTTTGACATCAGCTTGCCTCAAAAGCAATAGCCACAATAAAGCACAAAAAGCACAAAAGAAGTCAGCGAAGCAATTTGTGTTTGTTGCGCTTCTTTGTGGCTTGAAAACTTTTGAGACATCTTTGACGAACAACCGGCGAGTCAATCTTTAACCAGGATGGCAACGGTGCGAGGTTCACTGTCGCCATCGGCATACTCGCCCTGGGCTGCGATCCGGAAGGGAACGGTTTTGTTGAACTCTTCGAGGTAGCGAAGAGACTGTTCGGTCGTTTCGGCCTCGTGTCCTTCGTAAATCATGAATGCCCAGGGAATTTCTTCAAGGGCGTCCAACCAGTTTATGTGACCGCGCACGGCGAGATACGACACCACGCAACCGTTGAGATGGGGCTTCAGATGTGATGCAAGACTGCTTTGAAGATCGATGGATTGAGTGATGAGTCCGCCGGTTGTCGAGAACCTCGTGCATCCCAATGCACACAGCAATTTTTCCGTGTGGGGCACAACCACTTCCTGGTCCCAACCGTGACACCACAGCGCGCCCTGTTTCAAGTACTGGGCCATCATCATCCCGACATTGCAGCCGATATCGAGTACCAGACGATTCTCTACCGACACTCCGGCCTTATCCATGAGTCCGCGCAAAGCGTGCATCCTCGTTTCCGGGTTCCGTTTCCCCGGCAGGGGCACGCCAGGCACTGATTGATAGAGATAACGGCCGCCGCGGAGAATACTCTTATCGCCAAAATGCGATGCTTCAGCTGCTTCCAAAGCAACCGACTTCAAAAACTCTCCGTAACCGGTAAGTGCAAAATTCTGAAAGTCGACATAGCGAAACTCACCATCGGCGGTCATGAACGCATTTCCAGTACAGTCAGGACATCGAAACTCCACATCGTCATACCCGGCAGGAAGAATTACCTTGACGAGATTTCGCTGTTCCAGGTCTCGAATCGTGTTGATGCCCTGCTCGCACACATCCATCGACGTCAACGGCTTTGCGACGTGCTCGACGACAAAGGCCGTCCACAAATTATTGTTGCATTGCAGTTCGACAAGATCGTGAAGCCGCGCACCCACGCCGTTAGCGTGCAGTAAGTTAGCCACCAGCGTCAGATGCCGCAGGTTATGAATCAGCCTTAGATGAAGCCGGCTTGCGCCTTTTTCGTTATAAACGTAAACGCTTTCAGACAGTCCTCCGGGATGTTTGAGGATCTTCAAACCGGTATTGCAGGGATAGTACTTTGAAAGGTCCCGAAAGGCGGTCTTCTGGATCGTCTCGGGCGGCAGGTAAACGGCGTGGCCTCCGCTCCCGTAAGTAAGACCTGACTGCTTCAAATCATTCAAAAACGAATCGAGGTTGGAAAGCTCTAAGTCCGGAATGTTGATTCTGCGCGCCTTCTGGACCGGTAGCACTTCCTGCCACGACGCTGGTGTGCCGATGGCCTTCTCTACGAGGTGCTTAATTCCAATACGCTTCACGACGCGATATTCCAAACCCAACTGATCGCGAAGCTTACCGAGGAAGAAGTATTGTTCGGGAAAATGGACTGACATCCAGCCACGCAGCGAGTGTTTCCCCGCCCGCAGAAGAAAATCGTCCGGGTCGCTGTAACGCTGATAAGCGAGCTTACCCTCTTCGGAAACGACAAAACCGTTACCGTTGAGCTTCAACCAGCCGGCCTTCATAGGCGCGACGCAGCCACGCAGCAACTGTTCGCCAAGACGCCTGCTATCTGCATTCGTTCCATTGGGGAGGCACGTCTGCAAGGCCGCATCGACAGGCAAACCTTCAGGATGATCCAGGAGAACCTCAAACAATCCGCGAACAAGTACTCCTGTATGTCTTCGCTTTTTTTGCTGCATGTAATCGCTGCTGGGCGGTACCGCTGCGCTCAAGATAAACAATTTGACTGGCAGAGACAATGACGAACTTTTTGAAGGGACTCCGTCCAGTCCTCTCACTTGTGCTTTTTGTGCCTCTTTGTGGCAAAACAAAAAAGCTGCTGCGCTCGTTGCGCGGCAGCCGCTCAAACACAACTTCCACAAATCTGAGCGATCTGTGGCTTAGACGCCCACTTCTTTCTCTTCCATGTCAAAAACCAATGTCTTGACGTGTTCCCTCAGCGCGAGCTCAAACTGCTTGGCCTCTTCAACCTCGGTAAAAGATAACGCTCGCAGCTCCTGCTCAATGCGCCTGCGGTAGTCGGAGACTAATGAATCAGAAACGCCCAATACCGCCGCTACTTCCAGTTGCGTCGAGTGATCGGGGCTCAAGTAGCAGTACCAAAGCACGCCGATGATACGGTTGTATTGCTTTACCTTGCCGCGTACAGCCTCGTTCAAGCTGGCCAGGAACTGATCGACAAAACCCGCGGCCTCACGCTCAGACTCACGGCGCATGAGCCCTTCCTCAGGATTCTCACGCTTGTCTACAGGCTCGTAGCTATTGCTGTTTTCGTTGTCGCTATCGTCGCTGTCGAGTGGAACAAGGTAGATGTCCATCACCGGCAGGCGCGACATCACGAGGCTGCGCAAAGTGCGAACGTTGACGGGCGAGTCAACCGCATCGAGAACTGACACGATGAGGTCTTCCAGATCGACGTTACTGATGACTATCTGCGAGTCACCAGTGCAGCCAACCATCCGCGTGTCTCTTTGTCGCACGGGAATGATTTGGACACGCTGTTCGACATCGTGCGCGCCCCGGCGCGGTTTGGTGTCCTTCCATTCACTTAAACCGTAAACGCGATCGGCCAAACGCCGGTGTGGCTCATCGTCGATGCCACTCGAATCAAAGCGACGGAAATTCGGACTCGACTGGATCAACGTCGAGATGCGACGCGCCAGCCGGTAACTCTCAGGATGTCGTTTGCGCAGTTCAGCGGTCAGTAAATTTGTTAACTCGATCTGGCTGATCTCACATTCAATCTCGTAATCAGTCATGCCGGTTTCGAGGTAGTGCTCGAACCGGTTCTTGCTCAGCAGTTGAACAAACAACTCCTGCGTGAGATCGGTGTAAGCGGCGCCGGAGCCTTCTTCAATCAGCAGGCCCGCACTACGCGACGCCCGGACGAGTGGATGATGCGAGACTATGCGGTGCAAGTCAGTCCAGAGCCGATTGACGTCCGAAGCCCGAAGACTTTCGACCCATTTCGCATTCTTCCCGTGGCGCTCGTTGCGGCGCGGCATCGGGCGTTTTTGGCCCGTTCCGGAATTTGCTAATTTTTCAGGATCTTCACTTATGGATTTCACAGGGTTTTCCGTGTTGCCCGTTACTCTTTTGGGAGTTCGTTCTTTCGAGAATGGTGGGTGCCCTTTGTTGGCGCTGAGCTGTGTCCGAGGTGAGTCTGAGTTGAGTGGAATGTGCTAATTCGGCATGGAAACTACGAGCGCCAGCCCACAGCAAGCTGTTGAAATTTCTCGTTTGTACCGATTTTTTACCGCGGATGAGCGGTTGATGTCCTGGAAATGCGTCAGCGAGCCCTGGTTGCTCCTGACTGACGAACGCATCGTAACAGCATTCTAAATAATGAGCAACAAGTTTTTACACGCCTGAGAATAAGTGAAAAAGCGTGGAAAAACTCTGGAATGGTAGGCTAATTGACTGTTTTAATTGGTTGATCTAGAGGAACCAGATGAAGGGCGCAACGAGAACATTGGCTTTCAGAAAGACGGCGACTTGTCCTGCGTCCACGACCCTATTATCGTTTCGCTCGAACAGCCTCACGGTTGACGTTGCCGTGGACGTGAAAGATCACCTCGAGATCTGTGATTTTTGTAGTGCTGAACTGCCACTGCTGGCGCATCATGGGCCGGCCGCAAGCGGTGGACACAAGCCTCCCGAGATCCCCATGAACCTCCGCATCCTCGCCGAATCAATCCTGGGCCACAAAAAGGCACAAAAAGCACAAAAGAGTTAGCAGCAGCCGAAAAGGAAGCCTATTAAGAATTATTTTGTGCTTTTTGTGCCTTTTTGTGGCTAAGAATAAAGCTCTTCGATGAGGTCGCCGAAGCGTTCGTCAATCACTTTGCGCTTGACCTTCAGAGTCGGTGTCAGCTCGCCGCCGTCGATGGTGAACTCATTCGGCAGGAGGGCCACCCGCCTAATGCGCTCGTAATCAGCCAACGAGGCAGTCAGGTTCGAGATGTCACGCTGCACGATCTTGATCGCGGCCGGATACTTGCTCAGTTCGACGTGATTCTTCGGCGCATCCGCGTCACCTTCCTCAGCCAACGCGTGATTGAGACTTTCCCAATCCGGAACGATCAACGCTACCGGTTGCTTCCTGCCGGCGCCGACAACAACCACCTGACTCACAAACTCGCTCTGCTTCAAAAGACTCTCAATTAGCTGTGGCGCGACATACTTCCCGTTGGAAAGTTTGAACAGATCTTTCTTACGGTCGGTGATGTAGAGGTGACCGTTCTTCTCCATGTGGCCAACGTCACCAGTGTAGAACCAGCCATCCTTCAACACCGCCGCGGTCGCTTCCGGCTGACCGTAGTAACCACGCATGACGTTTGGACCACGCACGAGGATCTCGCCATCCTCGGCAATCTTTATGTCGATTCCCTCGAAAGGTATGCCGACTGATCCCACGCGATTGTTGTCAGGCCGGTTCGCCGAAACGATGCACGTCTCTGTCGCACCATACCCCTGAAGGATTGGTATTCCCGCAGCGAGGTACGAATACGACAATGCCGGCGATAGCGGCGCGCCGCCGGAGACGAAATAGCGCAAACGGCCGCCGACGCCTTCGCGCCATTTCGAAAACACGAGCTTGCTGGCGAGGTTTTGCTTGATGCGCAAACCAGGAAGGATCCATTTTCGCTTGTCCTTGAGCTCGCCGTAGCGTTGACCCACAGCCAGCGAACGCAGAAACACTGACTTCTTGAATCCCTTCTCCGCCATGCCTTTCTTGATGATCCGGTGATAGACCTTCTCGAATAAACGCGGCACCGCGGTCATGATTGTCGGCGCAACTTCACGCAGGTTTTCACCAACTTGATCAAACGAAGCCGCGTAGTAAACCGAAACGCCGCAGTAACAGAAGACGTAGAACCCGCCTCTTTCAAAGATGTGCGACAAAGGCAGGACGGATAACGCCACATCCGTCGGTTCTATCGGCAAGCCTTTCCCGATCGATATCACGTTTGACATGAAGTTGTTATGCGTCAACATCACGCCTTTCGGTTCACCAGTGGTACCGGACGTGTAAATGATCGTCGCCAAATCGTCGGGTCTGACAGCGTGCAGATACGCTTCGTATGCGCCTGGCCGTTGCTGGGCCAACTCTTTACCGTGCTGCTCCAACTCTGTTAACTCGATCGCGCGCTCGACCTCTTCCGGCACTTCCGGATCGAAGAAGATCATATGCTCCATCGGCCGTTTTGCCAGCACTGGTGCCGCGTGTTTGTAAAGACGGCGAGTGGAGATGAAGATGGCCCGGGCGCCGGAGTCGGATAGGATGTAGTCAACCTGGTCCAATGCCTGCGTGGTGTAGATAGGAACGTTAATCGCACCGAGGCTTAGGATTGCGAGATCAGCTATCGACCACTCGGGCCGATTCTCGGAAAGCAGTGCGATCCTGTCCCCGGGACGTACGCCGAGTGCCGCTAAACCGAGGGCAACGTTTTTGACGCGTTCGATGAAACTGGTGGCCGGAGTGTTATGCCACTTGCCGTCGGCGCGGTGATTCAGAGCATCAGTTTTGTTATGACGCAAAACAGCGGCGAGGATCAGACCGGGAACGGATGACGCTTCCCTGGACGATGAGAACTCGTTCGGTTCAGTTTTGGCTGAAGTTGCTGACGCCATCGGAGGCGCCATGATACTACAGACGAAAAGATTTCTCGCGCAAAGGCGCAAAGGCGCAAAGCGCTACCGCGTTTCCAAAGGGCTTTCTTTGCGCCTTTGCGCCTTTGCGCGAGAGATCTTACCGGTATCAGACAAGACTGTCGCTGTTGTTCGGCTTGCGGCGTCGCTTTCGTGACACGGTTTCGACACGGCCGTTGATCGTTGCGATCGCAGCCAGCACCAGAAACAGCAGCGCGTTCGAGGTCGTGTGCAAAGTGAAATCGAAAAAGCTATGCACCAGCACCGCGAAACACCCGCTCAACCCAGCGAGTGCAACACCACGTCGGAAATCATCGCGTGATTTGGCGCGCGAAATCGCTTTGTAGAACAGCAGCACAACAAAGCTCAGCGCCAAAACAGCACCCACGATCCCGCCATCTGACAGCACCTGTAGATAATCGTTGTGTGCCTGCTCCAGTCGATACAAACCATTGCGCGTATCGTAACGCGTGTAAATCACACCGAAAGCTCCCAGTCCCACGCCGACATACGGGTGTGCTCTGATTATGTCCAGCGTCACTGCCCAAAAGTGCGCGCGGCCAGTAGTTGGATCGTCGGTATTGACGCTATCGATGAAACGGTTGATCGAAAACTCGCCGCCCAACAAGATGACGCCGAGAAACAGACTAAACAACAGCACTCCGGCCATCCCAAGCCTGCCGGCAACATGCTTGAGGCGACCAGACCTTCGCCGCCGTCGCTCACTCGGTCTTCTCCAGATCGCCGTCACAATTACAAGAAACAGAACCTCGGCAACGAGGCTAATGATGCCTCCGCGAGAAGCGGTCATGACCAGAGCCACGCCCATTATTCCGGCCATGAAGAGGATGAGAAGTCTCTTCTCTTTATCGACTGCGCCGGCAAACAGCAGACCCAACGGCAGCGCAATCGTTAGTTCCATGTAACCAGCGAAGTGATGGCGATTGATGAATGGCCCGAACGCAGTGCTCTGATTGAGCTCGCGAAGCCAATAAACTTTCGTCGGACTGGTGAACGACTGCGTCAACCCAAACAGCGCCAAAAAGAAACCAAAGATCATGATCGTCCGCACCAGCACCTGAAGACGATGCGGAGTGTCTATAAAAACGAGCGTCGCCGCAAAATAGATCAGCAGTGTCGCAAGTTGGACCAGCACCAGCCTGGTTGAATTCGGATCGAGTGATAACGTAGCCAGCCCGGTAGCGGTGGCGCCGTTAGACGTGACTTCGCGGAGTGGTAAAAGTTGAATAAGCCCGAGTGCGAGTGCGCCGAGCAAAGGCAGTTGCAGCGAGTTGCGGCTGATTCTGAGGTTACCCAAACGCCACGCGTCCAGCATCCAGAGGACAAGAATCGTCAAGCCCCCCAGGTTGAACAAACCGAGCGCCCAGTAGTGAACGGTTCCGTAGGCGAGCGCCGAAAGCACGATCGCAACGCAGATCACGAGGAAGGCAAACCGGCTCGGCAAAGTGTGCCTGATCCGGTAAACACTCGGCTCCCGAAAAGTCGTTTCCACGACTGGTGCGGCGGGCTCCGCCACCAGCACGCTAGTTTCTTCGCTTGATACTGAAGTCGTCATACCAAACCGAACCAAAAATCGGACAGACAGGCGTCTCTTCGTTGCTACACGAGACGCGAACGATCCGTACAATCACTGCTTCCGTCTTCTCACCGGACTTGAAGGGGAGATTAATGCGAGTCCAGTCGTTGGTGCCGCCGGGCGCCATTGCCGAAGAAGCGAGAAGCGCCTCAGTCCCTGCTTCAAGAATTACAACTTGAGGCGCACTACCCGTTTCGAGTTTGTTCGTACTCACGAAGCATTCGAAATCATATTCAGTATCGGGCGACACCGGGACAAGTTGCGAGACGTTAATTGTTTCAATATTGGCGCGAACCTGGAACACCAATTTCAAACTGCGTGCGCCGCCATGGCTCTTGTGGGGATCCACGCCGATTTGCATCTGGTGCGCGCTTTTAACTTGCCAGCCGAAGACGTTCTCAAACGACACTGGCTCCTCAAAACTGCCGTCGTAAATGCGACCCATTTCCGCGCGGTACTTCTCAATCGTGATGTCGTTCCAGACTCTGACCGCGGCGTGAAACTTGAGCTCATTTCGCAACGTTTTGATCATTTCTTCGGCGGTGCCTTTGTTAGTCTTCTTCTCTTCACTGGTGAGGCCGTCCCACAGGCGCAAGCCTTCTTCAAACCGCTTTCGCGTCAACAGGTATTGCGCAAACGTGGCCCGTGCTACCGCGGTATGCCCGACTGCATTTTTCAGTGCTTCAGGATCGTCTTTGTAGACTTCCCAGATCAAACCGAAAAGTTGTGGAAGGAGCTCTGAATCGGCTTCACTGGCACGCCGCAATTCAGCGAAGGCCTCGTCGTAGCGAGCATTTCTCAGATAGAGGTTGCCGAGGAACCAGTGTGGATAAGCGTAGGACGGAGCAAGTTCGACCGCGCGCTTCAATGCGTGCTCGGCTTTACTCGTCTCCCCGGCGCGCTCGTACGCAGTTCCCAAAGATGTCCAGTAACGGTAATCGTAGGGCGAAAGACTCACTGCCTTTTCATATTCGGCAATGGCCTCGGCTAGCTGGTCCAAACGGAAGTTTTTTTCCGCGAGCTGAGCGATACGCCAGTGTGTCAACGGATCGTTTGGCGCCATGGCGACAGCCCTGCCTGCAACGTCGAAACTACTTTCGGTGGGGTTGAAGTATTCGGCAAACGTGTTTCCCAGGTACCAATTGATGGCGAAGTAGGACCACACACTCGCAGCGATCAGCAACAGGATCAAAACGATTTTGACGATCGGATTGCGAACGCTAACGTGAACTAATTCCTGAGGCATTATCGTGCCTTACTGCTCCGTTAATTTTTCCATCGTGATGCGCATCCGCTTCACCGTGATCTGCTTTTCCGCGCAGCACCGCAGCACTTCCTGAATGCGCTCCTCCGTCATCTTCATGCTGGAGATCACTACTTCATCCACTTCATGCTGCGAACAGACCGATCCGAGATCTCCATTGCCGCCAAAGACGCGCAGCCCGTGTATGACTTTGCCACTCTTCGCCGGATCATCGTCGAGAAAACCGATTGGCGCGAGGCTAAGCTCCCGATTGTTGCGCAACTCTCTTAACAAAAGCTCGCCGCCATCGCCGGCGCCGTAAATCAGCACCCGCCGCCCATTTTGTTTACTGACCGCGGGCAATAGTTGTCGAAATAACCTGAACGCCATGCGACTGCCGGCCAAAAACAAAAACATCAGCACGAGATCGATCGCAAAGACCTTGCGCGAGAAACCCTCGAACCGGAACGCAAACAGGATTATCAGCAAACTCGCCACCGAGCTCAGCGCCACGGCTTTAGCAAACACGATCAAATCACTCATGCTTGTGTATCGCCAAAGACCCCGATAAACACCCATCACCAGAAACACTGACATCTTCATAAACACGAGCACCGGCAACGTGCGAATAAAGAGTTGCCATGCAGGGCTCGACGGCGGGAAGTTGATCGCGTAAGCAGCCCAGTAGGACAGAATGATCAGCACGACGTCGAGCAACACTTCGAAGATGCGGCGCTTGTAAGAAACATCGACGAGGAAGGCGTAGAGCGGCTTATCTTTAAGCATCGCCATCTCCTCGTCAGTCTTGTCATAAACTTTCACTCCCGCGAGATAGACACCGATCAGCGTGAGCACGATCGTGAAGCCAGCTATCGCCGCCAGGCTGACATCGAGGCGCGCGCGTTGGACGAGAATCGCCAGCAATCCTGAAAGTGCAGCGAAGCTGTAAAGCATCCAAACGGCGTGGCGCTCGGACATGCCCAGTGCCACGAGTCGATGTGAAGTATGATCGCGTCCGCCTTGCGATGCTGCACGACCTGAAAGCTTGCGCAGCACCGTGACAAACGTCGTATCAAAGATCGGAATGAAGAGGACCAGAATCGGAACTGCAAGCACAGGCAGGAAGCTTCTCGATCTGCCGCCGCTGACATTGATCAGCGCCGAGCTCGCCAGGAAGAAACCCACGAACATCGATCCGCAGTCGCCCATGAATACCGATGCGGGGTTGGAGTTGTAAACCAGAAACCCGAGCAGTGCAGCCGCAAACACCAGCATTATTCCGGCTTCGGTGAACTGGCCGCTGTTCACGAAGCTGAGCGCCAGGAATCCGGCGGCGATGATCGCGATGCCGGAAGCGAGGCCGTCCATGTTGTCGAGAAGATTGATCGCGTTCGTGATGCTGACCAACCAGAAGAGAGCCAGCGCCATGTTCAAGAGCACTGAGCCGGTCCATGGCAACGTCAAGCCGTAGTAAACAACGTAAGCCGATCCGAGGATCTGTCCGATCAGTTTTTGATATGGCTTGATGTGGATCAGATCGTCGACAAGACCGACGAGAAACAGAAAAGTGCTGGCCAGCAGGATCCACTTTCCGTATGTGCTTTGCAGTGAGAACGCGACGTGGGTAATAACTACAGATAGCCAGATAGCGCCGCCGCCGAGCATGGCGGTGGGTTTCTTGTGCCAGCGATCGGTTTTGGGTACGGCAATAAAGCCGAGCCGCCGCGCAAACGCCCTCACTAAAGGCGTCAGTATCAGCGCTAAACAAAGAGATGTGGCAACCGCCAGGAGCGTGCGCGGGCTAAACGGCATGTTGTTATTGGAAATCCACAGATTCCACAGATTTCATAGATTCTCAGATTACCCTCATCTGAGTAATCTGTGAAATCTGTGGATACTTTAACTTCAATCTCCCGGGGCGTGGCGGCGTCCGATCTGGTAATCAACAACACTCTCCAGAATGCCGTCGAGGCTCACCTCGGGACGAAAACCAACCAACTCGCTCACTTTCGAAATATCAGGCACGCGCCGCGGCATGTCTTCAAAACCCTCTTCGTACGCCTCGTCATAAGGCACGAAGACGATCTCCGAATTTGAATGAGTAATCTCCTTCACGCGCTCGGCGAGCTCGAGTATCGAAATCTCCGCATTCGAACCGATGTTGAAGACTTGCCCCACTGCCTCACTGTTTTCCATCAACTTGATCAGCGCTCCGACGACGTCGCCGACGTAACCGAAACACCGGCTCTGTTGTCCATCGCCGTACACTGTAATCGGCCTGCCCGCGAGCGCCTGTTTCACAAACGTCGGAATGACCATGCCGTACTGGCCGGTCTGTCTTGGGCCGACTGTATTGAAGAGCCGCACGATAATCGTGGGCAGTTTCTTCTCACGCCAGTAAGCCAATGCTAGAAACTCATCAATCGCTTTTGAACAGGCGTAACTCCAACGACCTTTCGTAGTGGCGCCCATCACCAGATTGCCGTCTTCACGAAACGGCACGTCGGAGCTCAGACCATAAACTTCCGAAGTTGACGCAATCAGGACCTTCCTCTTTTTCTTGTTGGCTATCGAAAGCACTACCTCAGTGCCACGAACGTTTGTCTCGATCGTCCGCACCGGACTTTCGACGATCAGCTTCACTCCAACTGCGGCGGCGAGGTGAAAGATCACGTCGCACTGATCGACCAGCTCCGCAGTTACCGGATGGTTGTGAACCGTGTCGATCGTGTAATGAAAACGCGGGTGACCTTTGAGGTGCTGAATATTCTCGATGGTGCCGGTGGACAGATCGTCGATAACGTAAACTTCGTCGCCACGTTGAATGTAAGCGTCAGATAGATGAGATCCGATGAAACCTGCACCGCCTGTGATAAGTACTCGCAACCGTTATCTCCTTATGAAGAAGCGCAATGAAGAAGCGCACAAAAATCACAAACGTATTACTGGAAGCAGTTGTGCGTTTTGTGCTTTTTTGTGCCGCAGTTCGCTGTATAGACTTTTGATGTCTTCGAATAAACGTTCTTTAGAATAGTTCACTTCTACAAACTCGAGGCCTCGCTCGCCCAGCTCCTGGCGCAAAGATCTATCGCGAATGATCCTGCTCAGTGCAGCGACAAACGTTTCTTCATCACCCGCCGGCACGCCGATGCCGCGCCGGCAAACCTGATACGGCCCATCTTCGACTACGTCGCCCAAGAGATCGACAACTCCGCCAACACTCGTGGCAACCACCGGACGCGCATTGGCCATGGCTTCGATCAGAGTAAGCGGCGTGCCCTCGTTCCGGGATGTCAGCGTAACTACATCAAGCGCCGGATAGAAATACTCCGGATCCTTTCTGCCGCCAACAAAGATCACGTCTTTATCCAATCCTAACGATTGCCTTTGACGTTCGAGACTCTGTCGCAGCAGACCATCTCCGATCACGATAAAACGCACTGCGCCTTGTCTGCGGCACGCCGGATCGGTTGCTTTCAAACGGGCAACGACGTTAAGAAACATCTGATGGTTCTTGATTTCTGTTAAGCGCCCGACAATGCCAATCAGGATTGCGTCATCAGGAACACAAAGCTCCTGGCGAAACTTTGCGCGCCGCGAAGAATGTTCGGCAAAGATGTTGAGATCGAGGCCTAACGGAATCACCTTGATCTGACCGCGCCGGCCCACACGAAATTTTTCGCCAATCTCAGTGCTCTGTTGGTTGCTGATAACTATCAACCGATCGGTAATCAGTTTTGCCAGCAAGCGTTCGATGGCGAGAAACATCTGCGTGCGCCCACGGCCGTAATAGCTATGAAAAACGTGACCGTGATAGGTATGAACAAACTTGCACCGGCGTGGCTTGCCGATAAAGATCCCGGGCGTCAGCCAACGGTACAAAATCCCCGCCGTGCGCCCAACAGTTCCGGCTTTGGCCGTGTGAGTGTGCACGATGTCAGGCCGCTCGCGCAGAAACAGGCGAAACAGCTTCCAGACGGTGATTGCGTCTTTCAAAGATATCTCGCGGCTCATCTCCGGGAAATATCGCGGCGTCACTCCGGCATCGTAGGCGAAGTAGCTCATGTCTTCTTCACCTTCGGGAACTTTACCTGTCACCAGCAGGGTGTCGAAGCCGTCCTCCTGCAATCCCGACGTCAACCAAACGACGTGCTTCGCTGGTCCACCCACGTTCAGGCGAGCAATGATCCTGATGACTCTCGTGTGGTGTACTTCCGACATCTCTAACACTTACGTGGATACGGTCAGTACCACCTGCGGTAGCGGGTGGGTGGATCATCCAGGGACATTCTCAATCTTCCATACGGAAACGCGACTCGCCGTCGTCCTCGTGCCGGATCTCGTCAACTTCTTCTTTTCTTCCAGCTCCGCGGTAAAGCCTGTTCGGACAGTTGATCACGATGCCTTCGACGTCTCCGACGTTCTGATACGCATGCACGACTCCCTTAGGCACCAGCACCGACGCGGGATTGTCCTGGCCCACCACGACCGTAGTGACGCAGCGAAACGTCTCTGACTCCTCGCGGTTGTCCCACATTCGCAGTTTGAAATTGGAAGGACCTATGAAACAAAACAGATCCGCTTGATCGACGTGTTCATGAGGTCCACGAGTGACGCCGGGATTCGTCGAGGAGATGTAAGCCATCGCCGGGAAAAACTCTTCCGCCAGATCGTCTTCGCGAAAGAGCTCGGCGAGCCACCCGCGCGAGTCGAAAGCCTTGTTAAGCTTGCAAACAACTACTCCCTTGATTTCGCCTTCTCTAAAGCCGTGGGGCATTCGCAACTACCTCTTCAGTTTCGAAATACATTTTGTTAGCTCCTGTTTCGGCCACGAGGTTCGAGGCGCGCAACAAACTCTCAAACGTTCCAGCGTCGGTCCACCATCCCTCGAGCTCTTCCCACGTCATCGCATTACGAGCGATGTAGGCGTTGTTGACGTCAGTGATTTCGAGCTCGCCGCGGCCCGAGGGTTTGAGCGACCGAATGATGTCGTAGACCTCATCGTCGTACATGTAAACGCCGATGACTGCATAGTCTGACTGTGGCTTCGCGGGCTTCTCGTCAATACAAAGCACGCGATCGCCGTCGAGACGCGGCACGCCGAAGCGTTGTGGATCGGGAACTTTCTTCAAGATGATCTTGGCGCCGTTACGTTGAGTTCGATAGGCAGCAACAGCAGCGCGTATGTTCCCCTCGATGATGTTGTCGCCAAGTACGACACACACCGGACCATCGGCAGCGAAGTGTTCCACCAGCGACAGGGCCTCGGCAATACCACCTTCGCCTTCCTGGTACGTATAGTTCAGGTGCTTGAGGCCAAACGCTTTGCCATTGCCTAACAGGCGCAGGAAGTCGCCGGCGGAATTGCCGCCCGTGACGACCATAATGTCGTTGATACCCGCATTCACGAGTGTCTGAATGGGGTAATAGATCATCGGCTGGTTATAAACCGGCAGCAGATGTTTGTTTGTGACGGAGGTCAGGGGCCGCAAACGCGTCCCTAAGCCACCAGCTAGCACCACACCCTTCAAATTTTTCCTCCTGGCCACCAAAAGTCACATAAAGGCACAAAATGAGTTTTCTTAATCGTTTGTGCTTTTTGTGCTTCTTTGTGGCATCAACTATTTTGTGGCAAAGACCTTCAAAGAGTCGCCGAGGCGGCTGACGTTCAGCATACCATTCACAATGTCCTTCAATGCGCGGCGTGGGCGGCTCTTCATTAACGACTCGTTCAGTTGGTAGCCAGTCGCTACGCGATCGAAATGTTGGTCGACAGTTTTTGGCGCGTCTTTTTTGCGGCCCATCGCGTGAAAGAGCTCGATGGGATTGCCCCCGGTCGTGCGGACGCGTATGTCTCGAAAGCCCACGTCGCGCATCAATACCGTGAGGCCACCTGCGGAGAATACTTGGAGATGCTCCGGCGGCCAAATGCAACGCCACTTCAGACCGAGAACACGAGCAGAAAGCCCACGAGCATGCGGAGTAGTGGTCCAGAACAGTCCGCCGGGTCGCAGCAGCCGCGCGACTTCCTGCAACAGCACTCGCGGATCGGGTAAGTGTTCCAAAAGTTCCGCGGCTGTGATCACGTCAAAGTGTTGCGATGGGAAGCGCGCTTTTTGAAGTTCACCCTGGAACACTTCAAAACCCAATTCACGAACATGTTTGACTGCAGCGAGCGAAACGTCGAGCCCCTGGCCTTCCCAACCATTTTTTCGCGCCGCCAAAAGCAGATTGCCCGCGCCGCAACCGATATCCAGTAGACGATTGTTCTGCCGGTAAGGAGAAAACTCCGCTGTGATCTCTTCCAACCGTGTTTGCACAAACGCCGGCGGTGAAAGACTCTCCTCCGGATAATAACTGTCGTAGTAATACTCACTCGAATACCACGGTGAATAAGGCGTGTACACCGTCGAACATTTTCTGCACGACACGATATCGAGTTCGTTCTTGACTCCGAGCGGTTGCGCATCACTCGAGCCACAAGCGACACACACTCTCAGAGTCTTCTCCGCACGCGGATCCATGGCCAAGATCCGCTGACCCGCAAAATCCTCGATTTTGTCGGTTGATTGCATCTCAGTGAGAATCGATAAACCGGTTGAACCACAGTTCGAGCATCAAAAGGGTCCAGAGCTGGTGCGAATAATCACGTTCGCCACGCGTGTGCAACTCGATCAACTGCTTCACTGCCTCGGGCTTGAACAAACCTCTGCGCAAAGCCTTCTCTGAAAGAACAACCTCACGCAGGAACGGCTGCATCTTGCCACGAAACCAGTGCCCGATCGGAACTCCAAAACCCATCTTTCGTCGATTGAGGTTCTCGCTGGGCAGTAGTTTGCGCAACACCTTCTTCAAAAGATACTTGCTCGTCAATCGTCGTAGCTTGAGGTCTTGCGGCAAACTCGCGGCAAACTCGATGACGTGATGATCGAGAAAAGGCGAACGCGCCTCTAGTGAAACTGCCATGGTCGCGATGTTGACCTTCACCAGCAGATCGTTGGGCAAGTAAGTCATCTGGTCGGTCAAAAGCATCGCATCGAGGACGCCGATGCCATTTGCGCGCTTGAACCACTCCGCCAGCAATCCCGTCGCATCAGCCTCTTGTGTCTGCTCCCGAAAGAAATCGGAATAGAGCGGTTGCTTCGTCTGCTCGTTGAATACACTCACCCAATGCGTGTAACGATCGACGCGCGGTAGTGAAACAACTTCAAGCAAACGCTTGGCGGACTTCACGCGACTGCGAGTTGTGCCCGAGCTCGGAATTAGGTTTACCGTCTCTTTGATCACAGACTCACGCAGGAACGACGGAACTCTGCGGTACTTTTCCGTCAGTCCCATCGCGATGTATCGCTCGTAACCCGCAAACGATTCGTCGCCGCCGTCGCCGTTGAGTGCAACGGTGACGTGTTTGCGAGTCTCTTTAGCAACGTAGTAAGTGGGGACTGCCGATGAATCTGCATAAGGCTCGCCGTAGTGCTCAACCAGTGTGGGCAAAACCTCAATCGCATCGGGCCGCACGATGAACTCGTGATGATCGGCGCCTACATGTTCAGCGATGCGTCGCGCGTGATGAAGCTCGCTGAAATCCTGTTCTTCAAAACCGATCGAAAAAGTTTTGACCCGTTCGCTCGACTCCTGGCTCATCAACGCCACGACCGCGCTCGAGTCAATGCCGCCTGAAAGAAAAGCACCGAGCGGCACTTCAGACATCAAACGCACGCGTACGGCATCTCGAAGAATCTCGACTGTGCGTTCGCCGGCTTCTTCCTCGTCGATCTTGATCTTTTTAGTGAAGTCAGGCTGCCAGTAACGCTGCCGCTCGATCTCTCCTTTGCGCCAACGGAGCCAGTGACCGGGCTCGAGCTTTCGAATCGCGCGATAAGCCGTCAACGGCGCGGGAATGCACATGAAGGACAGGTAGTAATCAAGCGCCTCCGGTTGAATGTCGCGACTGACGTCCGGATGAAGCAGCAGCGCGCTGAACTCTGAAGCGAAGATCAACTGCCCGTTGACGTGCGCATACAGAATCGGCTTTTTACCGACGCGATCGCGGGCGAGAAACAGTTCCTGGCTGCGTTCGTTCCAGATTGCAAACGCAAACATTCCACGCAGGTGTTTAGGACAATCCACTCCAAACTGATCGTAAGCGTGGACGATCGCTTCGGTGTCGCTGTTTGTGTAGAAGGTGTGGCCCAGTTTTTCCAACTTTTCTCGAAGTTCGAGATAGTTGTAGATCTCGCCGTTGAAAACTATCCACGAGCTGCGGTCCTGGTTGTGGATGGGTTGTGCACCGCTCTTCAGATCAATAATCGCGAGGCGGCGCATTGCGAGCCCCACTGATCCGTTGACGTAAAAACCATCGTGGTCGGGACCGCGATGACGAATCGCGTTATTCATCCGCGCTAACAACTCTTCGTCAACCGGTCTTCCGTCGTTGCGAACGATGCCTGCGATTCCACACATATCTTTTTAGACAGGATTAACAGGATTTTTCATGATTACAGGATTCATCCTGAAAACCCTGTTAATCCTGTTCACGAAGCCCGCCGTCGAGCCAGCACTCTTGCTGCCTGTAATTCCGCCAACTCCTGCTTGGCGAGGACTGCCTGGCGGCGTTTCTCTTCCGATCTCTCTTTCACAATCACCGCTCCGACCGCCACGAATATGAAGTAAAAAACAAGCAATTGAGATCGTTGCCGGTACGCGGTGCCGACGTTTCCCTGGAAGAGCGAATAGGCGAGCGTCAGCATCGTCGTAAAAATTATGATCGGAGACACCTGCCGTAAACGATGTTTTATTGAGTACCACATACCAAGCACCAGCAACGGAAACGCAAACCACCAGACAATCATCTCCGGCAACGTGATGCTTTGCCGCAAGGTCGAGAACTGCCAGGGAAACGGAGCAAACATGAGATACACGATGCCCATGGGAATCACGGACAGCGCGCCCTCGGTTGTTTGTATGTCTACATCTTTACCAAAGCCCGAGCCGGCGGAAGCCTGGTCTTCCCGGCTCGCTTGTATGGCCTTTAAATTCGCGAATCGCTCAAACTGATTTCCAGCAGACTTCAACACTCCGAACCACGTGAATGCGAGCCCGATCGCAGCAACCGCCAGGAACCGCTGCAGAAAACCCTGCGCGCTCAGCGACTTCATTCCGAGTACAAAACTGCCTGCCACTGCCGCGGTCATCATGTAGAAGATGTAGAAACGCAAGCTGAGCAGTGCCAAAAGACTCACAATCAAAATCAAAACGTACCCGGCAGTGATTTTCTCCATCAGCCGGATAGTGGCGAGTATTGCCAGAGCAAGGGCGAGAATAATCAAAGCGTCTTTAAGCGCTTGTGAGGACCAAAGAATGAGCGAGGGAAAGAATGCGACTAGCAGAGCTGCGAGCTTCGACACGCGTTGATTGCTGAAAAGCGTTTGCGCAGCGTAGAAAACGACAACGGCTGTCGCTGCCCCGACGGACGCGTTGACGAACTGAACCGCCAGCTTGTTGACGCCGATGACTTCGTAAACACTGGCTACGAGGTAAAGCATTCCCCACGCGCCTGCTCCTGAGGCAAC
This sequence comes from uncultured Acidobacteriota bacterium, assembly GCA_963826255.1. GTDB lineage: Bacteria > Acidobacteriota > Blastocatellia > Pyrinomonadales > Pyrinomonadaceae > PSRF01. Next base: position 963,192 of record CAWGWK010000001.1, on the reverse strand, counting down.
GAAACTGGCGTACTTTTCAGCGTGATAACTGTCGCCGTGCCACGCTTGCAGCAGCGACTGACCAAAGATGTCGTAAGTGTTGGCGTCGCCTCCGAAGAAGTCCTCCATGCGTCCGGTAAAAATGATGGTTCCAATAATGATTCTTGCCGTCACAGCGATGAGAAACATCCGCAGGAGAAATTTCTTCTCCGGCCCTGAGCGGGCCAGGATGAAAAGGGTGGGAATGGAAACAACCGCGCAGGCCACTAGCGCTCCTGGCCCTTCGATGGGCTTTATAAAAATCACGCCCGCGCAAATCAAAAGCATCAAACCAATGATGACTATGTTCATAACTCTAAAACTTCACACATCGTCCGGAAGATCCGGACGAGTTTTTCTTTCAATCAGAAATTGATCCTCGGTACTTAATTCTTTGACAGTTTTGGCCGGGACGCCGGCGATTAGTTTACCCTCTTCGGCCAACCGCGCGGTAATCACCGAGCCTATTCCGACAATCGATCTCGCGGGTATCGCACTTCCCGGGGCCATACGAATCTCGGAACCCATGTAGACCAGTGAACCGATCGTAATCGGCATGGTTCTTTGACGATTGTGGGTCCAGATTGAAGAGTTGCGACCGCCCAAGATCACGCGACGGCCGATCTCCACTCTATCGGTGAAGTCTATTTTATGTCCGGTAGTGACGATACTGCCATCACCTAGTATGAATACCGGATCGATTGGATTGACGACTTCGGGCTCGGGGATCGAGTTGATCTCGTTCATCCGAATTATTTCGCAGTAGCGACCCAAACTTACCTCTGCTCCGCCACGAATGATATTCAGGTGTCCGATGCGGACGTGATCTTTAATGCTGAGCTTTTCCACGCGCGTGATGACGTTCAAGTGGCCGATGCTTACGTCGTCATCAATCGTGCATTCACGTGCATCGACGATGCTCAAACCGATTCGGACTCGTTTACCGATTTTATAACCAAAGAACAAACGATAGAGGGGACGTTTCAGAAAGGACGGCAACACCGCGCATGTAGCCAGCACCAGCAAACGCGATCTGCTCGTTTTCTGCATATTAGGTGACAGGATTTACAAGATAAATCCTGTACATCCTGTAAAATCCTGCAATCCTGTTAACGGACGAGCTGCCGGCTTTCTAACTCTGCGGTGGCGCTCTCAACCTTGTCCTTCGCAGCTTGCTCGCGCACCCACGAAAGTAATTCGGGAATTCCACGCTCGAGTGAGACCTGAGGTTCGTAACCGAGCAGCGACTTTGCTTTCGAAATGTCAGCCACGCAATGCCGGATATCTCCCTCGCGATACTTACCGACGATCTCCGGCTCTAAATCCTGGCCCAGCCCTTCCGCCAGCAAACGGCTGACGGTCCGAATCGACGTCGCCACGCCAGTGCCGACGTTAATCGACTGGTAGTCAGCACGTTCCGTCTCGAGAGCGAGAAGATTAGCTTGCACGATGTCGCTGACGTGCACAAAGTCGCGCGTTTGTTCACCGTCTTCAAAGACCATCGGCCGGTTGCCATTGAGCAAACGAGCCGAAAAGATCGCGCACACACCGGTGTAGGGATTCGAGAGTGCTTGTCTCGTGCCGTAGACGTTGAAGTAGCGCAAAGCAACCGCCGGTATCCCGTATGATCGACCCACGGCCAGACAAAATTGTTCCTGATCCTGTTTTGTTACGGCATACACTGAAGTCGGAAAGAGCGGCTTCTCTTCAGTCGTGGGAGCAGGCGACAACTCCTGGCCACATTTGGGACACTCCATTTCCCATCGCCGCTCGAGCAGTTGGCCTGCGGGTCTAAGCTGTGGCGCGACGGAGCCACAGTTAACGCACGTGTAAGCGCCCTCGCCGTAGATCGACATTGACGACGCTACCACCAGTTTTTTGATTTGCGGTTTGCGTTCGAGAATCGCTTCGAGCAGAACAGCCGTGCCCAGGTCGTTCGCGCGCACGTATCGTTGTATCTCGTACATCGATTGGCCCACGCCGACTTCGGCAGCTTCATGGAAGACCACGTCAATTCCATTCAGCGCAGTATCGATGACTTGACGATCGCAAACGTCACCCTGAATGAATTCGGCTCCCGAGTTTACATACGCAGGCTTCGCATCTTCACCATGTACCTGTGACACAAGCGCATCGACGACCCGCACACGATGTTCTCGATCTACAAGAGCATCCACCAGGTGGGAGCCGATAAAACCGGCGCCACCGGTAACCAGCACGTTAAGTTTTTCCAAAAGGTCCCTCGCTTCCAGCGTTATCCGCGATTACCGGTTGCAGCCGATCGGGATTGCACCACGGCATCAACCGGAACATTCGCATCGCGCAAAACGGATTTGAAAATTTCGTAAACTCTGGGGGTCTGAGTTATGGCTGAATATTTTTGTTCGACTGTGACACGGCCCGCATGGCCCAAGCGTTGTCGCAGTTCGTGCGATCGCAGCAGGCAGCTGAGTTTATCGACCCATTCGTCTTCCGTGCCGGCGATGAATCCATTCTGATCGTCCTGAATAATATCCGTGTTAACTCCAACCGGCGAACAAACTGTCGGGATGCCCAGGGCCATGAACTGTAACGCCTTCAGTCCGCACTTGCCCTTGCTCCACCTGTCATCGGGAAGCGGCATGACGCCGATGTCGATCGCGCTCAGGTCTGCCAGTTCGGTATCGGCGCGCCAGGGCATCGCATCAACATCTACGGGGGCGCACTCGTAAGCCGGAGTGCCGATCACGCGCAGACGAAACGACTCACGTTCCGCAAGTTTTTTCAAAGCGCCTCGTAAAGTGTCGAGGTGCTGCACCGTACTGTAGCTTCCAGTCCAACCGATCACAGGCGGTCTCGATGAATTCTTTGGTGGAGGCACCCGGTACTTTTCCGTGTCGATCGTCGTCGGTATCACAGTCACCCGATCGTTGACTTGGCGCGCGTACTCCGCGAGATAAGGATTTCCGACCATCACGTGCGACGCGATCCGGCAGATGGTTTTTGTCTTCGAGGCAAACTTCAGATAGCTGAGATAGCCGTTCGAAGGGCTGCGATACGAAACAAAGATCGCGTCGTCAAAATCAAAAACAATCGGCACGCCGCTCTGGTGGATCAACCTCTCAAAGACAGGTGGTCCGAGCAGTGCTGCCTCGCGCAGGATGTAGACGAGATCGTAGTTCTTTACTTTTCTAACGAGCGATAACCTGCGGCCCAGATTGCGTGTCACGAGCCGGAGTTTCTTTTGCATCCTGCCGCGCTTATAAAGCAGCGCGTGCAGTTCTTCGTCCTCAAACGGGGCGTAAGTAATCTCAACGCCGCGTTCGCGAAGCAGAGGGTCCCATTGTTCGAGGCGATAACGCTGGCCTGGCGAGGTGTCAAACAGCGCAGGCATCAAGGCGAGAATACGCATAGGTCTACGGAAGTCGAGGGCTCTATGTTAAAGGTTAAACTTCGGAATTGCCGAAGTCAGTATAAGAATTTCCCGCAAACGCGCAAAGACGCAAATAAAAAACCCGCGTTTAGCACTGCGCTTGCGAGCGAATCGATCAACCGGCCTTCTTTCCGGTCGCCACCCAGCCAAAGTTCTCGCCCACGCTGGCCGCCTCCAGCGACGCACGCGCCAACCAGTTCTGCACGTCCGCACGTGTGTAGCGGTTCTCGATCGGGGCCGAGAAACGATCGAGTTGATCGTTGACGCAAACACGAAACGGCAGGTTTGCGTACTGTTTCATCGGAATGTCCTCAGCGATGCGTTTCAAAGCCGGGATCCTCCGCATGATCCTGTAAGGCCAAACAAGAGACGCGTAGACCATGGCCGCGATCGGGTACGCCAGCAAGTGAACCGCATTATGCGGCAGTTTGGTGGTCAACCGGCGGGCTGCCGACACGCCGGACAACAAAGCCGTTTTGACGGGTCGCCGTTCCGGTTTCCAGTAAAGATAGATCTGTACCACACCACCCGGCTTCAGAAACCGCAACAGCTTTTGAAACGCCGCCTCCGGGTCCGGAAGATGATGCAGCACGCCGATCGAATAGATGAAATCAAAACTTTCCAAAGCAAATGGTGGATCGTGAAGATCGGCCTGGACCACATGCACGTTGCGCGATTCAGTGTTCTTGCGTGCGACCTCCACCGCTGGTCCAAGATCGATGGCCCACACTTCAGCTCCATACTTCGCGGCGTAATACGAGAACCGACCGTTGCCACAGCCGGCATCAAGGATCTTCTTTCCCGGAAAGAAATCAGCCGCGTGCGGTTTCATGTACTCGAGAAATTGTCTTTCCCATTCCTTGTACATCTCCGGAAAAGATTGCCACTCGTAACCAAAACTCAGCGCCGTTTCGACTTGCGTGCCGTCAGTTCCGGTTGCTGAAACATCGCCACGCAGGGCATCGCGCATAGCAGGCAACAATAAACGCGGGATACCGTCAATGATCGGATAAGAGATCTCGCAACGAGCGCAGGTCAAACTGTCGTCTGCGCACAATGAGAGACTCGAGCGACAACTCGGGCAGCGCAGCGTTTCCAGCAGTTTCTCACTCCCATCCATAATTTCTGACATGATTTACAGGATTTTTCAGGATTTACAGGATGTATCTTGTTAATCCTGCTCAATCGTGTAAATCCTGGCCCAGCACCCGTTCGTAAAGCGAAGCATAGCGCTTCGCTCCGATCGTGTTTAAATCGAATAGTTGTTCCGCCACGGAACGAGCAGTCCCTCTAACATTTGCTTCCGCCATCGCTTCTATGTTGCGGCCCGCAGCCACATATTCTTCTTCGCTGAAGTTCTCGATCAGAACTCCCGCTTTCCAGTCGTTGATCAGCGAATCAGAATCGCCCACACCCGCATTGATGATCAACGGCAACCCGCACGCGAGATACTCACCGTTCTTAGTCGGCGACGAAGCAACCTTCGAAATACACCGCTTGATAAACGCCAGTCCTGCATCGGCCGCAGCCAGATAGGAAGGAACTGCCGCTGACGGAACGGAAAGTACACTGAAACTACCAGCACCGACATTCCGGCTGCTCATCAATCCTCTTACTCGATCGTGACTGCCGGTCGTGAGCCACAGAAGATGAGCATCAGGCTTCTGCTGGAGAAAACTCGCAAAGAAGTCCGCCATCTTCTCTGTCAAATACCAACCATCGAGCGAGCCGCTGTAAACAACCGTGAACCGATCGCCAAGATTGAGCTCAGCGCGCCGGCGCGCGCGATCTTCCTCGCTAAACTTGAATAGCGCGAGATCGACGCAACAAGGAATCACCTCGTGATGCACATCCCGCCCGCGCAGCCCTTCCCATTCCTTGATGATCGGCCAGATTCTTTCAGTCAGCGTTACGATCGCATCGGTGGAAGCAAGGATTTGCCGCTCAGTCGCTTTCGTTATGCGGTAAGGAAGACCGCCCTCGCGCCAGTGTTCGGCATCAACGTACTCCTCCGCCATCAACCCGCGCAAATCGAAAATCATCTTCGTGCCGAGCTGTTTCTTCAATCCCAAAGCGATAGTGGCGGGAATATGGCCGCGTGCATGGACCATCTCAATCCCGTTGCTCTTTACCAACGATAATGCTTTACGAAGTCCTGCCAGCACATCGTAGATCGTTGCGGGCACTGATGGTCGTTGATGATAACGCAGCCAGTGCCATTCGATTCCCTGCGATTGGAGTTTTTCTCGCAACTGCTCGCATTGCTTGATCCCATCGGGCTGAAACGCTTTAGGCCGTTCAAAACTCAGCAGGGTAAAGCGAACTCCCCTCTTCGCCAGCTCGCGCAGGTACGGAATGACCTGACTCTGGCCCAGCGGCTCCAGCATTCCGTTGTAGGAGATAAACAGGACCCGACGGCCTTCAAGCCCCATTGCCGGCCTCCACCGGAGCCTTTCTGCTCCAGCGAAAACTATCCAGCAATAACCACTGGATGCTGCCGATGATCGCAGCCGCGTCCAACACCGCCAGCAGCGACATCACCATCGCTGCACGCAGCACGTTCTGAAGAAGAGAGGCGGGATAGCAAAAACGATTTCGTCTGATCGAAACTACCGCTCGCGCTGCCAGCATGAAGAGCCACGCGGCTATTGGAAACCAGACCCACGCCGGTTCGATGATCAGTGCCGCCACAAACAAGATCGCCAGCACTCCATATCGAATCAGAATTGTCGCCTGCCACTGGCGAAACAATCCCGCGCGAATGTTGTTGCGAGAGTAAATTAGAAATCTTTTGAAGGTAGCGCTGAGTGTCGGGCGCAAATCCCAGTGCACCTCGGCTCGCGGCTCGAAGACAAAACGATAACCGGCGTTCTCGACTCGATCCATGAAGACGAGATCCTCAGCCGAGCGTAGATCTTCAGGAAAGCCGTTCACTGCTTGCCACGCTTCTCTACGCAACAACGTCGAAGCGATAAAGCGTGGTCGCACGAGCAGTCCATCACGCGGGGTGGGTGGTGGCACGTACGCGATAGCTGCACACTGCTTGAAAAACGTATCGGTCACTGGCTGCCATGAACCATAAACCACGTCGATCGAATCATCTTCTTCGGCTCGCGCAACGAGCGCCTCGAGCCACTTGTTCTCGAGACGAATACCCGCATCAGTGAAACCGAGCCATTCGTAACTCGCCTGAGCCGCGCCAAGATTTCGCCCGCGTCCAGGGAGCGCAGCGCCGGCGCGTACAAGCCGTACAGGTGCTCCTTTACGAATGTATTCTTCGATTATTTGAGGCGTGGCATCAACCGAGCCGCCATCAGTGATCACGATCTCATCGGGCGGACGTGTTTGTTCGAGCAGGCTGTCGAGCAGCTCGCGAATGGAGTTCTCTTCATCCCGCACCGGCACGATGACACTGACCTTCATAACCACAGATTACACAGATTGATGATCCTTGCTCAAGACAAAGGTCTCGAGCACCAGGTAATCAATCTCGGTTCGCATGAAACAACGGTAACTGTCTTCGGGTGTGCAAACAATCGGCTCACCTCGGACGTTGAAGCTCGTGTTCACGATCACAGGACAGCCCGTTTTCTTTCTGAACGCCTCGATGATCTCCCAGTACAACGGATTCGTCTCTCGCGTGACTGTTTGAATCCTGGCCGAACAATCGACATGCGTGACCGCCGGGATCTGAGATCGGTGGACCTTTAGTTTCTCGAATCCCTGCTGCTCCTCGATGATCTCTAATCGTTTTTGTGGCGCAACGTCCGCAACCAGCAACATGTATGGACTATCCGCGTCCAACTCGAACCATTCCGCTACGTGTTCCCTCAGAACGCTCGGAGCAAATGGCCGGAAGCTTTCACGGTATTTGATCTTCAGATTCATCACCGACTGCATCTCCGGTGAACGAGCATCGCCGATGATGCTGCGACAACCCAGAGCACGCGGCCCGAACTCCATTCGCCCCTGGTGCAAACCTACGATCTTTCCATCTGCAAGCAGGCCGGCAACGACTTCCGGCAACTGCTCGCGCGAATGTCTGGTGTAAGCCAGGTTGTTTGCGCGCAGGTAATTCTCGATCTCTTCTTCACTGTCGCGTGGTCCAAGATACGAACCCCTCATCTTATCTTCACCCGAGCTCTTCCTCGGCTTCGCTAAATACCGGTGCCAGATCGCGAGTGCGACGCCTAGCGAACCTCCTGCATCCCCGGCCGCGGGTTGAATCCAGATATCCTCGAATGGAACTTCTTTCAACACTCTCCCGTTCGCAACACAATTCAACGCCACTCCACCCGCGAGGCAGAGATACTTCATCTGCGTTTCACGATGAACGTAATGGGCCATCTTCAGCATCACTTCTTCGGTGATTACCTGGATGCTGCGCGCCAGATCCATTTCGCGCTGCGTGACCTGCGACTCAGGCTTTCTTGGTGGACCGCCAAAGAGTTTGTCGAACGCGCCGTTAGTCATGCGCAGGCCCTGCGAGTAGTTGAAGTACTCCTGATTGAGTTTGAGACTGCCGTCGTCTCGCACTTCCAACAGGTGGTCCTTAATCGCGTCGACATACTTCGGTTCGCCATACGGCGCGAGGCCCATCACTTTGTACTCGCCGCTGTTTACTTTGAATCCGGTGTAGTAGGTGAAGGCGCTGTAGAGCAATCCCAAACTGTTTGGATAGCGAAGCTCCTGCAACAGAGTTAGCTCGTGGCCTTTGCCGGTGCCGATTGAACTGGTGGCCCACTCGCCAACGCCGTCGATCGTTAGTATCGCCGCCTCATCGAAGGGAGACGGATAAAACGCACTGGCAGCATGACTCTCGTGATGATCGCCAAAGAGCAGTTTCCACTTGAATTTCCTGCCTTGCTTCTTCGCCTTTCTTTCGTCTTCTTCTCCATCTGACTTTGCGAGCTCGGTGCGGATCACATCCGGCATCCAAAGCTTTTCGCTCATCCAGAGCGGCATTGATTTTAGAAATGAGCTGAAACCGGCGGGTGAATAGTCGAGATAGGTTTCGAGGAGTCGATCAAACTTCAGCAGCGGTTTGTCATAGAAGCCGACGAAATCGAGTTGAGCAGCAGTGAGGTTCGCCTCTGATAAACAGTAGCGCGCAGCATTCACTGGAAAACGGTGATCGTGTTTGACGCGAGTGAAGCGTTCTTCCTGCGCCGCGGCGACAATCTCACCGTCAATCACCAAACAAGCGGCTGAATCGTGATAGAACGCCGATATTCCAAGAATGCTTACCACTAAATTAGAAGAGCGTGTAGATGAAAGGAGCGATAGCCGAACCCTTTGCGAGCACCAGCATCACGCCAACCAGCACGAGAGTGATGATGATGGGAGCGAGCCAGAATTTCTTGTTCTCCCTCATGAACTGCCACAGCTCGTTGATGACTTGTACTTTCGACATCCGTTTGCCTCAAAAGTATTTAGCCACAAGAAGGCACATAAAGCACAGAAAAGAATTCTTATTCAAAAATCATTTTTTGTGCTTTTTGTGCTTCTTTGTGGCTCAAAACATCTTCTCGTAGTGGCGAGGGTTCTGTTGTCGCGCCGGATAAGGGTGCCAGAAGGTGTCGCGCGCGCCGGAGCGGCGATGAAGTGGATCCCAACCCATCGCTCGTTTTATTAATCCGATCGGTGTCAACACCAGGAAAAAGATCAGCGCCAGGATAATGCGGCTCGAAACGTAAGCCATTCCCTCGGCGAGCTTCATCCACGCTCTGCGCGGCACTACCAGAACACGCGGAATCACTATGCCCGACAAAACGAGTGCTGCGCCAATGATGGCGAGGAGATAGGCTGCGTTGAGAAACTTGCCGCGGTAAATCCACCAAAGCCCGAGCAGGCTGAACACCACGCCGACAATCAGCCCAAACTCCCTCTCTGCTCGGAAGGTACGTGGCTTCATTTTCTAGCTGGTCACGAGAGCATTTTCCGGAGCGTTCTGCTTTTCTAGCTCGCCGGCGATCCAGTGGTAAGTAATCGTCAAGCCATCTTCGAGAGAAACCGATGGCTCCCAGTTCAACACTTCGCGCAAACGGGTGTTGTCGCTGTTGCGACCTCTGACGCCCTGCGGTTTCGTCAGATCGTAGCGCTTGCCGATCTTCTTGCCTGCGATCTTCGACACAATATCGACTAACTCGTTAATCGAGATCATTCGATCCTGTCCAAGGTTGATCGGGTCGCGATGATCGCTCTTCATCAAGCGATAGATCCCTTCGACACAGTCGTCGATGTAACAGTATGAACGGGTCTGTTCGCCATCCCCCCAAACCTCGATGTCGTCACCATCTTCGGCAAGCGCGATCTTACGGCAGATCGCCGCCGGTGATTTTTCTCGTCCACCGTCGTAGGTGCCGAGTGGTCCAAAGATGTTGTGAAACCTGACCACGCGTGTGTCGAGCCCGAAGTCTTCGGTGTAGTGGCGGCAAACTCTTTCCATATAGAGTTTTTCCCAGCCATAACCATCTTCGGCATCAGCCGGATACGCGTCAGACTCTTTCAACGGCGTGACGTCGGTTTCTTTCTGCTTATAGCCGGGATAGATACATGCGCTCGAAGTGTAGAGGTAACGTTTGACGCCATTGATGCGCGCCGCTTCGATCGAGTGAAGATTGATCAGTGTGTTGTCGCGAACGATCACGGCTTTGTTGTTTTCGATAAAACCGATGCCGCCCATGTTTGCCGCGAGGCCGTAAACTTCGTCCATGCCCTCGGTGGCCTGCAAACAGTTGTCAGCTTGCGAAAGATCGAGCAGCAGAAACTCGTTTGCCGCAGTCGGTTCGTACTCCGGTTCCTTGATGTCAACGCCGCGCACAAAATAACCGCGCTCAACCAGATACTTCGTCAGGTGATGACCGATAAAACCGCCGGCTCCTGTTACCAGTACTTTTGTCTGCTGAGACATTAATCAGTGATCTCCGAAAGGGCATGAACCAAGATAGGGGAGGATTTTACAGGATTTATAAGATTCGACAACTCAATCCCTTTGGAGTGGCACCCTCAGCCGCCATTACTGCTGACGGCCAGGCGGCGAAGACAGCCCCAGAACGGTCTGTTCAGCACGCCCTCGGGATGAGTTGCGAGGGCTCGCATCAGCCAGCTCGCGGCTTCCGATTTGCGCCCGGCTTCACTGGCCGCGTATGAAAGTCTCAAAAACCTCGTCGCTTTGCACCAGCGTTGGTCCACACCTTCCAGTTGCGATTCATAGAACTCGGCGATCTGATCGAATTCCTCTAGCTGGCGATGACCCTCCGCGATCGTCTTGCTCACTTCGTGCAACCGGTACGCAGCCATGGGCAAAGGAAGATAGTCGCACTTGTGTCCCGCCAACAGCAGCCGCACGTACATGTCATGATCGAAGTCGTAGTTCCAACGCTCCTGAAACCCTGGGCGCACAATGCCAGTCTTCCAGAAGTGTCCGGGTTGCGGCGCACGATATGCCCAAGACAAACAGTGCGCCGCCGATAACGGCACCACCGCGTGGATCATCCTCGTATCGTGTCCTTCGCCGAACATGATCGTATCGCCGCATACCCATTGACTCTCAGGATTTTCCGCAAAGTGAGTCATCACCGCGTTGAAGGCACCCGGAAGATAAACATCGTCGCTGTTAATGAAGGCGAGAACGTCGCCGGTGGCTTTCTCGAGCCCCTTGTTGATCGCATGCACCTGCCCGCGATCTTTTTCACTCACCCAATACGCCAGCCTGCTTTCATACCGTTTAATGATCGAGACGCTCTCGTCGGCGCTGCCACCATCGATGATGATGTATTCGAGCGGCTCGTATCCCTGATTCAGCACGGACAGGATCGTCTCTTCCAGGAAACGACCCTGGTTGAACGAGGGCGTGACGATGCTGAGCTTCAGTGGCATCCGATGTTAACGCTGGAAACTCTTGATGGCTTCGACGACGTAATGCTGTTGCGCGTCCGTCAATTCAGGATATGCGGGTAAGGCGAAAGTTTCGCGAGCGGCGCTCTCTGCTTCGGGAAAGTCGCCTTCTTTATAACCGAGGTAGGAGAAACACTCCTGCCGGTGCAGTGGGACCGGGTAATAAACCTTCGTGCCGACGCCTCTGGTTTTTAAGTGGTCCATGAGAGCATCACGATTGCCCGGAGCCCGAACCACGTATTGATGAAAGATATGGCGTGCGTCCGATCTCACCTCAGGCGTAATCAGCGGAAACGTCAGATCGGCGTCATTCAGCAGTTGAGAATAAAGCGCTGCTTTCCGCGCTCGCTCGTCTGACCATTTATCGAGTCTGGGAAGCTTGACGCGCAACACCGCCGCTTGCAATTCGTCGAGGCGGCTATTGATTCCGATTTCTTCGTGCTGATACTCGTTAGCGCCCCCGTGCGTGCGTAGTCGTCGCAGGCGCTGGGCAATCGCGTCGTTGTTCGTCGTTAGTATTCCGCCGTCACCCGCGCCGCCGAGGTTCTTTGTCGGATAAAAACTGAAACATCCCATCAGACCCATCGAACCCGCGCGCCGTCCGTTATCAGTGGCGCCGATCGCTTGAGCGGCGTCCTCGACGATCGCTATGCCGCGTCGTTTCCCGAGTTCGAGTAACGGATCCATTTGCGCGCATTGCCCGTAGATGTGGACGGGAATAATAGCTTTGGTGCGCGATGTTATGGCGTCGGCAACTCGCGAAACGTCGAGATTGTAGGTACGAGGATCGATGTCCACGAAGACCGGGCGCCCGCCGAGCCGTGCGATCGCTGCGCCGGTCGCGAAGAACGAAAAAGGCGTGGTGATTACTTCATCGCCCTGCTTGATGTCGAGCGCCATCAGGGCGAGCAGCAACGCGTCCGAACCTGACGCACAACCGACGGCGTGCTTGGTTTCACAATAGCCGGCGATTGAATTTTCGAGTTCACGCACTTCGTCTCCGAGCACGAAGCGCTGCGAATCCATCACGCGTTCAATTGCCTCGCGCATGCTATCTCGCAACGAGACATACTGCGCCTGGAGATCCAACAAGGGAACATTCATAGATTAAGGAAGATGAAAGCCATCCACAGATTACGCAGATGATCTGTGTAATCTGTGGATGGTGCAGAGATGAGTATCAGGCGGTCTCACGCGCGGAAGCGTCTGGCCCGCCATCCGTCTCGGTCGAGTAATAGTTCGAGTAGTAGCCGGAATAATAATAGTCTTGCGACTCGAGCTTCACATTGTTCAGCACCACGCCAAAAATGTGCGCTCCGACGTCGAGCAACTGTTGTTTGGCCCGGCGCACCACCGCTCGCGAACTCCTGCCGCCATGGACCACCAGCATGACTCCGTTGACCATCGTCGAAAGAATGGAAGCATCTGTGAACGAAATTGCCGGCGGTGAATCAATGATGATGTGAGCGAAGCGCTCGCTCAACTGGCCGAGCAAGCGGCGCATCTCCTCCGAGCCCAGCAACTCCGCCGGATTCGGCGGCACGGGACCGGAAGTCAGAATCTTCAGGTTCGGCGTCTTCGCATAAACCTGGAGCAGGGCGTCGAGATTTTTCTCGCCCGACAGCCACGTGGTCAATCCTTTAGAATTCGAAACTTCAAATTGTGTGTGCAAGCGCGGCCGGCGCAGGTCGCAATCGATAATCAAAACTTCGGCGCCTGTCTGCGCGAGCATAAACGCTGTATTGATCGCCGTAGTCGTCTTGCCTTCAGAAGGCTGGCTCGACGTGACGAGAATCGTTCGCGGCGGTTGTCCCGCAGACGAAAGCAACAGCGACGTGCGCAAGTGGCGATACGACTCGGCGATCGGCGATCGAACGTCGTCGATCATCGCGAGCGCTGTGCTTTCCGGCGCACCCGGATTGGCCGGTGCCGGAATGCCTTTCAGCCGCGAGACGGGGCCGCGGCCTGCCGGAATCATCGCCAGCGCAGGCAGGTGAATGTATCGATCGATGTCGTCGATCGACTTCACTGTATCGTCGAGGAAGTCGAGCAGGAACGCCAAACCGATACCCGCAACCAGCGACAACACAAGCGCGATGATCACGTTTCTCATACGCGCTGGTCCAACCGGAGATTTAGGAACGCGGCTGTAGTTCTCAATACTTACTTCGCTGCCCTTGTCACCCTGCGCAATCTGAACTTCGCGCTGCTTTTGCAGCAGCGTGCTCAAATACTGTTTGCTGGTCTCGAGCCGTTGCGTATACGCGGCCATCTCGATCTGATCGCGTGTCTGCTGATCGGTAGTGCCGCGCTGTTGCATGTACATCTCGCGGACACTGTTTTCATGGGCCTGCGCCGCTTCGAATTGCGCCTTTAGCATGGTGACGGCTTCAGTGATAGCTTTTTCTAATTCAGCTTCAAGACGCCTGATCGCGGACTCTGCCCTTTTGACCTCGGGCCACTCCTTCGTATAGGTCACTTCGAGAGCGGCTTTGCGCTCCTTGTGGGCTGAGATCCTTTCCTGGATGCTGGTGATGCGGGCCGACTTCAGTACTTCGGGGATTGAAAGAACATCGGGAGAGTTTTTCGCACTCAAGTAAATCGCTTGTGCACTTCTGCGCTGGTTTTCGGCCGTGAGGATCTGCTTGCTCAAATCCGCGAGGCGTTGCGCTTCCACATTGAGATTACTATCCATCGTCGGCGGGAGTCCTTTTTCCCGCGCGTAGTTGAATAGAGATTCAGTGTCGTGCCTGATCTTTTCCTGAAGGCTGGCAATCTCACGCGCCAGTAAGTCTTCGGCCTTGGTGGAGTTTTGTGTGGCGCGTTCTACGTTGTTGGAGCGAAAAACTTCCGCGAGCGCGTTGGCCACTTTCTGGGCCATCTCGGGATCGGTGTGCCGGTACTTAATCGTAAAAAGGTTTGTCCCAACAATTCCCTCGACCTTTTCAGCGCCGATGATCGCGTCCTCATAGGGCTCGAGAGCTGAGAGCTCCTCGGGACTCAACGGTTCGTCCCTGAGTTGTCCCTCTCCGATGATATTTAGACCACCGGGAGCAACGGCCGGAGCAACGGCCGGTGGTTTCTTCTCGCCGGCTACCATTCTCCGTAGCGCGGTGAAGATTCCGCCCTGCGCCTGACTGCCAAAGAAATTCGGATTGTGTTGCAGATCCAGACTCAGCGCCACCTGGCGCGCGAGTGCGGGGCTCTGAAGTAGTTTGATCTGCGTGCCCCAGAAATTCGCGTCCGGCTGAGCGTTGAGCACGAAGTCTCTGGTCTGAAGAACGTTCTTCGCTCGCTGCTCGATCCTGATTGTCGCTTCCGCTTCATAAATCGAGGGCTGGCGAAACATCTGCACGGCGACCAGCGAAGTGACCACGAGGCAGAGGCTGATGATCAGCCACTTCCGCTTCAGCACGATAAAGAGGTAATCGCGGAGCTGGCTCGGCTCGCTGGCGGCGGGGCCATACGACCTGACCACATCGTTCAGTGGTCTATCCAAGCCTCGCTCGACCGCAGGGATCGACATCAAACGGTTATCTTGCGACATCATATTGTTCCGGCTTTCAAAAACAGATAACTAAATTACAAGAAAACTAACGGGTGAGAATAATAACAGAGACTCGCCGTGAGGCAAGCCACAGAAAGCATAAAAAGCACAATTAAATTGCGCTTCTTGATGCCTCTTTCTGGCTTTCACCCACGAAATGGGCCAGGCTCTCCTGCCAGGAAGGCAGAGGGGCAAGGCCGATTGCTGGTGACAGCAGACACTTCATTCTCGAGTTATGCGGGCGCGGCGCGGGCCTGCCGAGGGAATCGTTATCAACGATTTCAAGCGTGTCTGTACTCAACCCGGCCAATCGCAGCGCCTCGATAGCAAATGTTTCGAAGCTCGCTCCGTCACCTGAATTAACCACGTGATATGTGCCCGGAAGGTCTAAAACCGCAAGCTCGCGTAGTCTCGCAGCGAGGTCGCGGCCGTAAGTCGGAGTGCCCCAACAGTCTCGAATCGCTTTCAACTTTTCACCACGCTGGGCGCGCGAAACGACGTTACTCAAAAAATTCCTGCCGCCCGGCCCGAAGATGAAGCCGGTGCGAACGACGATTGTGCGCGCGTGCGCTTCCTGTGCCCTGCGTTCACCTTCAAGTTTGAATTTTCCGTAGACACTGATCGGCAATGGTTGATCGCGTTGCGTGTAAAAACCTTCCTTGCGTCCATCGAAAACGTAATCGGTTGAAATCGTGATTAGAACCGAATCAGCCTTATGACTCGCACGAGCCAGGTTTTCGGGTCCCAGCGAATTTACGCGCTCGGCCCGTTCGGGATCGCTTTCACAACCATCGACATCGGTCCACGCCGCGCAATTGACAACCGCGTCCGGACGTTGCTGGCCTATGACGGTCTCAACTGCAACGGCATTGCCGATATCGAGGGCCTTGTGATCGTATGCTAAAACTTCATCTCCGTGGCTCGTACATTCCTTGACGAGTGCGCGTCCTACCAGACCACTTGCTCCTGTTATAAGAATCTTCAATCGACTGTGACCTCGGTTCCATATTGGGCTTTGTAATAATCGCGATAAGCGACATTTCTGACTTTCTCAATCCACGGTCCGTTCTCGCGGTACCAGTGGATCGTCTTCTCGAGACCAGTCGCCCAGGTTTCACGCGGCCGCCATCCGAGCTCAGACTCCGCCAGCGACGGGTCGATAGCATAACGCCGATCGTGTCCCAGCCGATCTTTGACGAACGTAATCAAACTGCGCGGTTTACCGAGCGTATCGAGCAGTGCTTCTGCTACTTCGATATTGCGCCGTTCGTTACGAGCACCGATGTTGTAGACGCCTCCTGCGCGCCCCTTTTTCAGGGCCGCAAGGATTGCGCGGCAATGATCCTCCACATAAATCCAATCGCGGACGTTCATTCCATCGCCGTAGATTGGGATTGATTGGTCGTTCATCGCATTGGCAAGCGCGAGGGGCAGAAACTTTTCGGGAAACTGTCGGGGTCCATAGTTGTTTCCGCAGCGAGTGATGACGGTGTCGAGGCCAAACGTGTGGTGGGCGGCGCGAACCAGATGTTCCGCCGCGGCTTTGGAAGCGGCGTAAGGACTATTCGGAGCAAACGGTGACGCTTCGTTAAAGAAGCTGTCCTCGTTTTCAGGAAGACTGCCCATCACTTCGTCAGTCGATATCTGAACGAAACGTTTCACTCGCCGCGCGCGCGCGGCGTCAAGCAATACCTGCGTGCCGAGAATGTTTGTCTGAAGAAACTGCGCGGCAGAAGTAATGCTGCGGTCCACGTGTGACTCGGCAGCAAAATTGACGACGACGTCGGTGTTCTCGTCCAGGTTTGCCAGCACTGCTTCGTGATTGGTGATGTCTGCGCAAACGAACCGGTGCCGGTTGGAATCAAGTCCTTCGAGGTTGTCCGGGTTTCCGGCGTAAGTTAAGGCGTCGAAGTTTACGATGCGGCAGTCGTCGTATTCTTCCAACAGCAATCGAACAAATGCGGATCCGATAAAACCCGCGCCGCCTGTAATGAAAAATGTTTTCATATCGTTAACTTAAAAATTAACGATCGCGAACCTTATTTCCCCAAAGACCGACTGTCAATAGGGGTCCGAAACAAAAATATAATTTGACGAATGGGGCAAAATGGTCTATTACATCCTCCGCTTTTTAGAGACTAGGTCATGCGACCTCCTCGCTCAGAGCTAGTGGACGGGTATCCAAGCCAAGGTCTTCAAGGTCCACTCCATGCAATGCTAACTACTGGCTGGTAGATACACTGGTCATAGTTCCTGGCCACTTTTCACGGCCCAAGATCGCTGCTTCGTATGCCATTTCTGCAGACCATCTAGTGAACAAGCTCTTCCGTTTTTTAGTGTGCGGGCACTAAGGCCCGGGTCTCCTCGCGTGAGACATCTTCTGAATCAGCCCTCAAGGAGAACACCCAGAATGCTAAACACTTCCCCTTCGACCTGTCGATTCCGTTACCGCGGATCGCGGTCTTACATCGGCATTGCTTTTTTTATTGCCGCTGCGCTTATGGCGCTTCCCCTCTTTATCGGATCAGCAGTTTCACCAATTAGATCAATAGCTATTGACGACAAAATTACCAGCTCGATGCCTGCGGACACCCAGCGCACCATCGCAGCTTCCAATTTCAACTTTCTGGCTCCTTTTCCTCAGGCGAGTTCAGTCACCCTTGAAACATTCGCAGGCAATTGCACTGATGCAAAGACCGTTTACAACGTTCAGGACGCAGACAAGACTGTGTGCGCAAAGTTTACTAATGCGACACCCGGCTGGAGACTCATCTGGTCCAATGCGAATTTTGTTGCCGTTCAGAGCTCGCCAATTACAACTGCAAGCGGCAGCGGCACCTTTACCCTCAATCTAAACTCCAGTCTGGGCGACTGGCGCGTAATTCTATTCGAACCCTTCGGCGGCAGCGTACAGGCTGTTACACGCTTTACCGTGATCGATGAAGAGAACCCGAGTGCCGACGTCTCGATCTCTACCGGTCTAATCTCCAGCGGCGCATCATCAGGCCATCAGGTTCTGTACTCAGTTGAAGTAAGCAATAGAGGACCAAGTGCCGCAGCGGCGGTCCAATTATCGAATGACGTGCCCGCGAACACGACGTTCCATTCCTTTGGACAGTTAGCCGGTCCAACTTTTGATTGTACCTTCCCGAATACCGGCGAAGTGGGAACCACGACTTGCAACATCACCAGCCTCGGGCGTGGCGAATCAGCGATCTTTGTCGCCACTTACGTTGTCGATACGGTGGCAAATGGTACTGTGCTTTCAAACACGGCACACGCGACCAGCAGCACGCCGGATCCGAACACCGACAACAATAGTTCTACGGTGGAATTGGATGTAGTTAACGCACCCTGCCAGTTATCTACACCGAATAACATCAGTGTGAGTGCCGATTCTGGTCAGGCCGGAGCGATTGTTACTTACGACACGCCCACCGGCACCGGCGATTGCGGCATGGCGACTACCGGCGAAAATGGCGAGACCATTCCCGCGATCAGTTGCCATCCAGCATCCGGCTCGTTCTTTCCGGTTGGGACCAATACGGTGTTATGCAGTGCTCGAACCGGCGCTGCTGTTAGTTTCCAGGTTACCGTCGATAATCCTGGCGCACTTTCAATCTCGCTCAGCGGCCCGAATTCAATTACGGTGGAATGCGGACAGCGCTTCGGCGACCCCGGAGCAACAGCCATCGACGGCGCGGGCCAGAGCCTCGAAGTCGCGGTTACCTATACCGGTGGATTCAATGCTGACGCTCCCGCTGTTGGAACTTACACCGCCACCTACACCGCAACTGAAGGAGAAAACTCTGTTTCGACAGAACGCACCATCGTTGTCGAGGACACTGAAGGACCGGCGATCACTGTTGACGGCGCCAATCCCTTCAGGATTCAAGAAGGCTCCTGCTTGCCGTTTGTAGATCCGGGCGCCACGGCCTTCGACACCTGTGCTGGTTCCAGGCCTGTTACAAGCTCGATCTCAGGACCAGGCGGAGCTACGTCAGTCAATCCAAGTGTACCCGGGACGTATATCGTCACTTACACAGCGACCGATGGAACTCGTGAATCAACGGCCACACGAACTGTAATCGTTGGTACGTTCCCAGCGGACGAAGTGGACCAGGAGGGTACTGCGAACGTTCCACCAACGATCACGCTAAATGGCGACGATCACATCACGCTCGAGTGTGGTTCAGCGTTTACCGATCCCGGCGTGACCGCGACAGTTTGCGGCAATCCGATTTCGGTAACCACCACGGGCACAGTGAATCCAAACGCGCCCGGAACCTACACGATCAACTATTCGGCGAGTGCGAACGGCTTTACGTCTGAAGTAACTCGGATAGTGATCGTTCAAGACACCGTTGCGCCTGTCATCACGCTCAACGGTAACACTCCGATGACGGTTGGATTCGGCACAGTCTTCACCGATCCCGGTGCGACTGCGTCGGATGGCTGCGCGGGTGACCTGACGTCAGCGATTGTCGTTACAGGCAGCGTTGATACCAATACGGTCGGTTTTTACGCGTTAACTTATACGGTGAGCGATCCGACAGGCCACACCGACACCAAGGTAAGAAATGTCGAAGTATTACCTTATAACTTCACCGGGTTCTTTGCGCCAATTGATAATCTGCCTGCACTGAATGAGATGAAGGCCGGTCAGGCGGCTCCAGTCAAATTCAGCTTGGGTGGCAACCAGGGACTCAACATCTTTGCCGCGGGCTCGCCCAATTCGATTCAGATCAACTGCGACGGCACCGCGCCAATTCAACCTGTCGAAGAAACCTTAACGGCAGGTGGCAGTTCGCTGACATACGACCCGGCTACCAATCAGTACAAATATGTTTGGAAGACTGAGAGTTCGTGGAAGAATACCTGTCGTCAACTGACGGTGATGTTAAGAGACGGCACGATTCATCAAGCGAACTTCAAGTTCAAATAACAGCTCTCGACGGGCGGCGTCGCCATTCTGCAGCGCCGCCCACCTCTGAATTTCACACGGGATTGGTCAGCAATTTACCTATGTCTTTGATGACCACATGTTCTTTATTAACCGCGGGGAATATCGGTGCAACAGTGAACGGAACACATCCGAGTTCTACTGGACCCATCCCCCAGACCCTCAAACCAAAAGGAGACTACAAATGAGCAAGTTTCGGTTCACTCTGAAGACTTTGGCAATCGCGACGTTCATTTTCGCCTTCGCGTCGATGGCCCAGGCGCAAGCTTCGCGCACCTGGGTATCAGGCGTAGGCGACGATGTAAACCCGTGTAGCCGCACCGCCCCCTGCAAGACCTTTGCAGGCGCGATTTCAAAGACCGCCGCGTGCGGTGAAATCAGCGTGCTTGATCCAGGGGGTTATGGAGCGGTAACGATTACCAAGTCAATCACTATCGACGGCACCGGCCAATTGGCCTCGATTCTGGCTTCGCTCGTTACCGGTATTACCATCAACGCAGCGGCTACTGACGTAATCACGATCCGGGGTATCTCTATTAACGGATTCTGCAACGGCATACGCGGCATGAACATTCTTCAAGCGAAGACGGTGAATGTCGAAGACTGCGTTATCTTCAGGTTTGCCGGGGAGGGTATTCTGGTTAACGAAACCAGCGCTCTGAATCTGAACGTGAGGAACACTGTGATCAGAGACAACGTTGGCGACGGGATAAATGCCACTACGAACTCAGCATCCCTGCGCGTTAGAGGCACGCTCGACAATGTCCGTTTGTCCGGCAACGGCAATGGTCTGCACGTGAGGTCGGGCGCCAGTTTCACCGCGCGTAATTGCGTCTTCTCGAACAATACCACCAACGGCGTCTTTGCTGATGCAGCTGCGTCCACAGGGCCTGCTATTGCCTTCATCCATCACTCTCAGGTCTCATTCAACGGTGCTGCCGGCGTCCGCGCCGGTAACGCCGGCAACCTCGGTACGTCCGGACTTGAGATCGCGCAGAACCAGATCGATGGCAACGTAGGCGCGGGAGCCGTGATTAGCACGAACGGGTTGATCAACACGTTCTCGAATAACTCGATCCAGGGCAACACGGGTGGCGATGGGTGTGCAGGCTGCACGCCGATTGGACCTGGCAACTAATGGTTAGTTAATACCCTGACTTAGGGCGAGGCGGCTGGTGAATACTGGCCGCCTCGTACTTTTGCCGCCGAAAAGTTTTTCAGCCACAAAGAGGCACCCAAAGCACAAATGGTTTTACTAAGAGTATTCATTACTTTCTTTGTATTGATTTCGTCAGTTGCAGCTCAACAGGTTGCGACTCCGAGTGCAGCCGATGGAAAACTTACCGGTCGCTGGCGTGTCACATTTGCGATTACTGGCGACGCCAAAAAGAACTTGATCTTCGAACCCAAGGCCAAAGGCGACGGGACTTTTCTGCTGCTCGATACTGGGCCGGACGATAAAGCTGTTACGGATCCTGTGCACGCGGCATGGTCGGAATTAACTAATAACCGCGTCAGCTTTTCAGGTGAGGTCGAATTACCGCTTGGCAACTGTTGCCGGGAAAAAGGAACGTTGACGTTCAAGGGCCGGTTTGAGTCGGCCAACTCGATCTCCGGAAGGATAATCTTCATCACCAGCGTCGATGAAGAAGAGAGCGCCTACAAGTTCCACTCCGCCGTCGGAACATTCACCGCGACCCGCCTAAATTAAGTAGTAGAAGCACGAAGCTCAAATTTTTCATTTTGTGCTTTTTGTGCCTCTTTGTGGCTCCTGTGTTAGACTGGCTTTCTTCTATAGCGGCCAGTTTTCCTTACATGAGTACAACTACAGAGCTAACGGACACTCCCTGGTTAACCATTGAACCAACCACCTCCTGGAAGATTTTTGACCTGCGCGAGCTGTGGGCGTATCGCGAACTGCTTTTCTTCCTCACGTGGCGCGACGTGAGAGTTCGTTACAAGCAAGCCGTGCTGGGGATGGGATGGGTCGTGTTACAGCCGCTGTTGATGACGATTGTCTTCACAATTTTTCTGGGCGTGATTATTCGTGTTCCGTCGGATAACATCCCGTACCCTTTGTTTGCTTATTCCGGACTCGTGCTTTGGACTTTCTTTGCAGGAGCGATTTCGAACAGCGGCAATAGCCTCGTCGGCAATGCACATTTGATCACGAAGGTTTATTTTCCGCGTTTGCTCATCCCTCTCGCTTCGATCCTCGCGCGGCTGGTTGATCTAGTCGTCGCTTTTGTCATTCTTATCGGCCTCATGATCTATTTTCGCGCCGGTATTTCTCCGAGTCTTTTGTTCGTGCCGGTACTGATCCTGTTGCTGGCGGCGCTGGCGCTCGGGTTGGGAATGTGGACTTCGTCGGTGAACGTTAAGTATCGGGACGTCGGCCTTGCGCTTCCGGTATTTATCCAACTTTGGATGTTTGTGTCGCCCGTGGTCTATCCATCGACGTTGGTCCCTGAACAATGGCGATTAGTGTATTCATTGAACCCGCTCGTCGGAATTATCGAAGGTTTTCGCGCCGCTCTCTTCGGTAAGAGTTTTAATTGGCAAGCACTGGCTATTTCCGCAATCGTTACCACTGTTCTACTGGTGTATGCGGGCTATGCCTTCAAGAGCCGCGAAAAGACATTTGCGGACATTATCTAATTTTCGAATGCCCACCATTATCACTGCGGAAAACCTGCGCAAGAAATATCAGATCGGTGCTGATAAATCAGCCAGGTATCTTCGCGACACGCTCGGAGGCTTTCTAAAAACGCCGCTTAGTCACGTCAGGAAAAATGGAAAGCCGGACGATCGAACGATCTGGGCTCTGAAGGACGTCAGCTTCGATGTACAACAGGGCGAGATTGTCGGACTCATCGGCCGCAACGGCGCCGGCAAATCAACGCTGCTGAAAATCGTGTCGCGGATCACTGAACCGACTGCCGGACGAGTGCGTCTCCGCGGCCGAGTCGGCAGTCTCCTTGAAGTCGGTACGGGTTTCCATCCGGAACTGACCGGTCGTGAAAACATTTTCCTCAACGGCGCTGTGATGGGAATGAAGCGCAGCGAAATCGCGCTTCGGTTCAACGAGATCGTTAACTTCGCCGGCATCGGAAGACTACTGGATACTCCCGTCAAACACTTCTCGAGCGGAATGTACATGCGGCTCGCATTCGCCGTGGCCGCACACCTGGATCAGGAAATTCTTCTGGTCGATGAGGTGCTCGCCGTCGGCGATGTTGCTTTTCAGAAGAAGTGCATTAATAAGGTGAGCAACATCTCGCAGTCAGGCCGCACGGTGCTTTTCGTCAGTCACAACATGGAAGCGGTCTCGCAACTATGCCGGCGCGTCATTCTATTGGAGGGTGGTCGCGTCGTATCGGATGGACCGACTGAAGAGACTCTCCGCAAATATCTCTGGGGGAAGGTCCAAAACAGCGGCGAATATTTTTACCAACCGGACCAGGACGAGAACCCGCCTGCGGAATTGATGATCCGTTCGGCCAGGATCAAAAACAGCGAGGGCGTGACTGCCGAGTTAGTTGATTCCCGGCAACCGTTTTCCTTTGAGATAGAATACGAGGTATTTGAACGGCTCGAGTTCGGTTGGGTGGGTTTCGTTATTTCGAGTGCGAATGGAGTCGTTCTGCTTTGCGGGATTGAAGCGGATCAGGCGGAATTCGCCGGCCCACGCGAGCCGGGCGTGTATCATGCTACAGTCACGATTCCGGCGCGCCTGTTCAATACGGGAAATTATTTGCTGACTGTGCTGGGTGCGAAAAAGACTGCCGGTTCGTACACGATTCTTCACGAATTGACGAATATTTTGTCGTTCCAAGTCCAACTTGCCGACATTGGATCGGATTTTGGTGGACGAGTTGGGGTAATGTATCCATCGCTCGAGTGGCGCCAAAGCCGTTGTTAGTTACTTTGTAATCGAGAGTAGATCGCTGAACCATGAACGATCAGGAGATCAATCTAAGGTATATACCGCCGAGGCAGTCCGTCGCTGCTCCGCCGCCGAGAACCGGTGATGGAACACTCGTACGTTGGAAGCAGGCCGTGGTGGCCACGCGTGCCGGGAAGGCGCTGCGGGCGGGCTGGTACTTTTTGCTGCGAGTAAGGAATGGCCTGCGACCCAGGGCGCTTCAACGCCAGTTCCTCCTTGTCCAACGTCTTTTATTGTTGCCCGTCGCATACGTCGTCAGTTTGATCCTGATCGTGGGGCTGAAGGTGAAGGTGGGGGCGAAAAGGAAGTCGATCAACGAGCTGCATCTCGGCGCGATCGATTATGTGGATGATTTGGCAGAGCAGTACCCGTTGAGTTTCTATCCGATCCTCTACAAGTCGATTCAGATCTCTTACCTGAAACAGGAGCTGAAAAATAAGTTACCGGCGGACGCGCGGTTCGTCGAGATGGCAATCGGTGAAGGCAGTTTGTCGCGCCGGTTCTTTCCGGCGGACGCGAACGTCGTGGCCCTTGACATTAACACGCGTGCTCTCCGTCGCGCGGCGACACTGCCTCATGTTAAAGACGCGATCATCTGCAACATCATGGCGTGTCCCGTGAAGCCAGGGTCGTTTGACGCGGTAGTCTCGAATAACTTTCTTCATCACGTCACTGACAAGGAACGTGTGCTTCAGATTTGGGCCGGGCTCGCACCGATAGCGATGTTCAACGAGTGCACGGATCATTGGAAGTTCGCATGGCCCGGACCTTACATGCTGGAGGCGCTCGGCTTTAAGGGTTGGTCGGCGCGCAGGGCAGCCCGCGTTGAAGACAAATTCAATAACACTTTTCTTCCCGAAGACGTGGTTGACGCGAAGGTGCAGACGCATCATGACATTGCGCGGCGTGAGTCGTATCTCAGCCGGCCGGTGATGTCGCTGTCTTTTCTGTTTTGTGTTTTGCAGCGCGCGAATGGGCCGCTGACAGGAGAAGACGCGCGGGTGATCTTGTCACTTTGTCGCGGGATTCTCCGTCCCCTCGTTATGCCTGCAACGCGAGAGTTAGCGAGGCTGTTGATCATTTGGGACGCGCTTCAGAAGCGAACGCGAGATGCTTACGTCTCATACACAATAAGCAGCCCGAGTTTTAAGAAAGCAGAGGGTGAAGGATATCTTCTGTGCCCGAACTGCCGGAAAGATCTCGGTGGCGTTCCTGAATGTCCGGCGTGTGAGATCAAATATGACAGGATCAGCGGCATGTTGTTCTTGCTGCCGCGCGATTTAGCACACGTGCAGACGAATTTCGATCCAGCGGATCAGGGGTATCATGGTGGCAGCGAGTGAAAAGAATTTTTCCTCGCAAAGGCGCAAAGGCGCAAAGAAAGCCTTCTTAGAAACGCGGCAGCGCTTTGCGCCTTTGCGTCTTTGCGAGGTAGATCTTCCTAAGATATGAGCGAGTCACAACCGACACAGCCTTACCCCGAGAGCAGAAAAGCCGCGGAGGAATTTCCGCTGATGGTCGTCATGTCCATCATCTATCCGTGCAACTTCGGCTGTCCGATGTGTCCTTACACAGATGGGAATTCGGAGATACGCCAGTTCTACGGTGAGCGTGACGGCGATCTGTTTCCCGTAAAACTCTGGGAGAGCATCGCTCGCGAATGTGGCCAATACGGCGCATGGATGCGCTGCACCGGCGGGGGGGAGCCGATGCTGCACCCGAACATGGTGGAGATGATCGAGTATGCGAAGGAACGTGGCGCGCGCGTTTGGATGAACACAAACGGCAGCATGTTTGGACCAACCGCCCCACGCCGCGAAAAGCTTGAACGACTGATCAAAGCGAATATCGATCTGATCGAGTTCTCAATGGACGCCGCCGATCCGGAGCTGTACGCGCAACTCCGTCCGCCTCGTGGTGGAATGACGAAGTCGCCGCAGGTGTGGTGGGACAGGCAAGTCAGCAATGTGCGTGCAGCGCTCGAAATGCGTAAGCAGCACCGGGCCCCGACCCGTGTGGTAGTTTCCGTCATTCGCCAGGAAGCTATCGAGGGCAAGCTCCAGGAGGCAGTTGATTTCTGGCTCAAAGAGATTGGCGTCGATGAAGTGATCACTCGCAAGTTTCTGACCTGGGACGACAACACGACTATTCCGGCCGGTAAAGCGTTGGACAAACATTTGTACGCGGAACTCCCAAGCGAGAGGAAGCAGCCGTGTGTTTGGCCGTTTGAACGTTTGAATGTCGACACGCTCGGTCGCATCTCTCTTTGCGGTCAGGACATTTCGTTTCGCACTGCCGAGCTCTTCCCGAACGCGAATGACGTTTCAATCCAGGAAATCTGGAAGGGCGACGTATTCAACTGGTATCGCCAGATGCATGTCTCGGGGCGCGGCGCGGAGTGCTTTCCCTGCCGCGGCTGCTCCGCGTGGTTCGCGGGTATTCGCGACTGGGAACATGGCTGGCTCAAAGTGCTCAAGAAGTCCGGCGATCATCTCAAGCAGGTGCTTAGCGAGGATCTCGGCGCGGAAGTAGATATTTACACGCCCGAGGCGTCTGAAACACTTTCGATCTGATGAATACGGTTTCGCTGCGTCCGTTGGAACTGCGTCACTTGGAAAAAACTCGTGAGTGGGCCAACGATCCCGAATTGATGCGGCTGCTGAATCGCGCGCAGCCGGTTTCCGAAACGGAACATGCTGCATGGTTCGCTTCGCTCAAGGAACGAAGTGACTGCCGTTACTTTGCAATTGAAAGCGACGGTGTTCACGTGGGTAACGTATGGCTTTGGGATATCGATCCGCGACACCGGCGCGCCGAACTGCGCATCGTGATGGGTAGCGATTACACCGGGAAGGGGGCGGGGACCGAGGCTATAACTCGCTTGTGCGATTACGCCTTCCATCAACTCAATTTACATAAAGTTTATGCTTATGTCCTCGCGATCAATCCGCGCGCTCGCCGCGGGTTTGAGAAAGCCGGGTTCGTGCTCGAAGGAACACTGCGCGAGGACCGCTGGACCGGTGATGCTTTCGTTGACGTTTACCTTCTAGCCGCGTTTAGCCACAAAGAGGCACAAACTTGTGAGTAGCCACAAAGAGGCACAAAAGGCACATAATCAAATGAATGTTGTGCGTGCAAATTTCACTAATCGTTTTTGTGCTTTTTTGCGCCTTTTTGTGGCCTAAATGATTTTGTGCCTTTTTGTGGCTTAGGATCCAAATGGAGTCGATTTTCTCGTCTGGTGACCTCTTCCCTGCCCCCCTAAGCGCGAGCACGCACGCCTTCATCCGAATCGCTTATGGCCTTCTGATGCTCGGCACGCTGCTGTGGGCACTGCCGCACTGGCGTCGCTTTTTCGTGAGCGAAAGGTGGGGCGGCTACGCCGAATCTTCACGCGAGATCGATTTCATTCAAAATCCGGTAAGCACGTTTCTTATAGCCGTTCTATGGTTTTCATGCGTGGCGCTTCTTACTCTCGGTTATTGGACCACTGCGGCCGCACTCGGAAATCTAATCTTCTGTTACTACTTTTTCGTGCGCATGCGCTGGAAAGGAATACTGCGCGGCATGGGCGCGCCCGGCTTCATGGCCTACTGGCTCGCCGCGGTTGTTTTTCTACTCGAGTACACCTTGCATTACCAGCCTTCACTCACCTCGCTGGTCCTGCTCGTGGCGCAGGTCGATTTTGCTTTCATCATGCTCTCCGCCGGCATTTATAAATACAACGCGGGTTACGCGAGCAATCACGGAATGGAAGGAGGCATGGTCAACCCGCAATGGGGTTACTGGTGGTGGATATATCAAAAACTCTCACCGCAACATCCGCTGTTTCCTTTCCTGAACCACATGGCCTGGTCGTTGGAGGTGCTGGCGGGAGTGCTGATGCTTTTGCCGCCCACACGATTCATCGGCGCTTTGCTCATGCTCGGCAGCTTCGTATTTATCGCTACGCAGATCCGGCTCGCACTGCTTTGCGAGATGGTGATCGTCTGCTGTGTGCTCTTCTTTTATCCGGGTAGTTACGGGGATCAGCTAATAAGTCTCGTAGTGCCTGCTTCATTCGCCACACCGCCTGCAACTGTTGCGGCTCCGAGTGTGCTTCCGGGTATGGTTGGCAAACTGCTGGAACTTTTGCTGTGGGCATATCTCATATTGTTGCCCCTCGCGCATGCCGGTCTTTTTTATAATTTTTACAAAGGCAAAAGTCTGCTGGGCTTCATGCAGCGCGCACTGGAAGTCTATACGAACCTTTTCGGCCTCATTATCTGGCGTGTATTCTCCGCCGATCACACAAACTTTTTTCTGCGAGTTTACGAGCGACCGCGGGCATCATCATCCGTTAACGAGCGCGCCGTAATCTCACGCATGGGGCTGCGAAACGGAAGCCTTCGTTACAATCACGTCGCCGAATCGATAGTTCTGACGACGCTCTTTACGACGCTCAAATATTATCCGAGTAACAATCAGCTTTTTCAGGAGCGATTGCTGCGGTACGCGCGCACTGTCCGGCATTCTCCGGATTCAGTGCTGGACTTCGATTATGTCACGATCAAAAAAGCGAATGGTCGATTTGAATTCGTGACGGTTGCAACTTACACAGTCGATGTGGCGGAGGCGACGATCAGCGAGAGTCTGTTCGATCAAAGCTTCTCTGTGCGCGCAACGTTGTCGGGTTCGCCCGTGCGTGAAGGCGTGCGACCGGGTAGCTATGTTCCGTTAAAGGGTTAAAAGATGTGCGGCATTAGCGGCGTCTTTGGACGTCCCGACATTGAGACAGTCAAACGGATGATGGGCGAGATCGTCCATCGTGGTCCTGACGACGGCTACTCGGTCGCAGGTACTCACTTTGCGCTCGGCACGCGCCGGTTGAGCATCGTCGGCGTTGCTGACGGGCGGCAACCGCT
Organism: uncultured Acidobacteriota bacterium; assembly: GCA_963826255.1. Classification (GTDB taxonomy): domain Bacteria; phylum Acidobacteriota; class Blastocatellia; order Pyrinomonadales; family Pyrinomonadaceae; genus PSRF01. The sequence goes on along the minus strand of CAWGWK010000001.1, from coordinate 934,503 downwards.
ATCGAACGAGGATGCCACAATCTGGGCGGCGCAGAACGGGGAGCTTTACAACTATCCGCAGGTGAAACAGCAGCTCCTGGACCGCGGTCATCAGCTACACACACATACTGACACCGAGATTCTCCCGCATCTTTACGAAGACTTCGGAACACGCCTGCCGGAACACATCGACGGCATGTTCGCGATCGCTGTTTGGGATGCCGTAAACAGACGCGGCTTGCTCGCGCGCGATCGCATGGGTAAGAAACCGCTCTACTATTACCAAACTAAAGACGCTCTTTACTTTGCTTCCGAGATCAAGTCGCTGCTGCGCGTTCCGGGATTTGAGCGGCGCATAAATCTGGAAGCGCTTCATCACTATTTGAGCTTTAAACACGTTCCATGTCCGCTCTCGATCTTCGAAGGCATTAGGATGCTGCCGCCTGCGCACGCGCTCGAGTATCAACCGGGCGAGGAGCCAAGGATACGCCGGTATTGGGACCTGGATTTTTCAGCTACGAGTGAGACGGCAAACGCGCCTGAGGAAGCGTTGATCGAACAACTGCTCGCTCTCCTGCGACAGGGGATCAAGCGGCGTCTCATGTCGGATGTTCCGATCGGCTTCTTTTTGAGCGGCGGAATCGATTCCACACTATCGACAGCTCTAGCAGCAGAGATCTCGAGTAGTCCGATTAAGACTTTCACTTTGACTTACGCCGGAGCGTCCACTACCGAGGGGAAAGAACAGGACACGCGCTGGGCACGCTGGGCCGCGGCAGAATACGCGACTGAACACTATGAGGAGAAAGTTGAGTTTTCAAACTTTCCCGAGAACCTTCGTCGCATTATCCAGTGCTTCGACGAACCTTTCTCAGGTACTGTTTCAACATACTTTCTCGCGAGCTTGATCGTGAAGCACGTAAAGGTGGCAGTGTCGGGCGACGGCGCCGATGAACTTTTTGGTAGTTATCTTTCACACCGTCTCGCGCAACCACTCGCACAGTTGAACCAATACCGCGCAACCGGAGATGCTGATCTGATTCGACCTTTCGCAGTGGACCAGACCGACTACCTGGCGCGGCTGCACGAAGATGATGATTGGAAGTGGCGTGCGAAACTGTTCGTACTGAGTGATGAAGAGAAGATGGATCTTTACACGCCCGCGGTCGCTGAACAGATGCGCCGCTATTGCTCGCGCGGGCAGTTGCGCAACGACTTCGCTAATCTAACGGCGGCTGATCCTCTCAATCGCGTGCTCGAAGCTGAGTTTCGCACGATTTTTCCGGATCAGGTGCTGGCGTTTGTTGACCGGCTTTCGATGGCTCATTCGCTTGAAGTGCGCACGGCCTATCTCGACACGGATTTTGTGACCTTCGTTGCGGGACTCAGAGGGAATCTCAAGATCAAAAACGGTGAAACGAAGTACCTGCTCAAGCAAGCGGCGCTGAAGTATTTTCCGGAGGAGATGGTCTATCGAAAGAAAGAAGGTTTTCTGATGCCGGTTACCGAGTGGCTTTCGGGAGAACTCGAAAGCTACGTTCGGGAAACGCTGAGTGCGGAACGGCTGCGTCGCCACGGAATCTTTAATGAGACGCGGGTACAGGAGCTCGTTGACGATCTCTATTCTCGGCAGCACGATTACCGGCAAGTAAACAAGGTGTTCGCATTGCTTGTCTTTCAGGAGTGGTACGATTTGTACATGTAGCCGCCAAAAGGCGCAAAAAGCACAAAATCAGATTTATGGTTGTGCCTTTTGTGCCTCTTTGTGGCAATGATTTGAGATGGATTTGAGTGGCGGAAAACGGACGGTGGCGGTGTTGCAACCTGGCTATCTGCCGTGGCTCGGGTTCTTCGATCAACTTCAGCGCGCGGATTGCTTCATTTTTTATGATGACGTTCAGTACGATAAAAACGGTTGGCGCAATCGCAATCGGATCAAGTCAACCACTGGAGAGCCGCACTGGTTGACGGTGCCTGTGCGCGTTCACAGTTTGCACCAATTATTGGTTGACACGGAGATTGATAACCGGAAACCATGGGCACGCAAGCACGTGGGAACGATGCGCCAGTTCTATGCGAGGGCGCCTCATCTGAATCGTTACCTGCCGGAGCTGGAGCATGTGTTGCTGGGCTCAAACTGGGAGCGTCTTTGTGATCTTGACCTCGCCGTGATTAAGCTGATGTGCGAGTGGTTGGGATTGAAGCGACAGACGATGCGCTCATCCGAACTGCGGATCGCCGGTAATCGCAGTGAACGATTAATCAATTTTTGTCTCCACGTAGGAGCGAATCACTACCTTAGCGGAAACGCAGCGCAGGATTATCTTGACGTAGAACTATTTGCGGATCACGGAATCAAGGTCGAGTGGCAAGACTACAAACACCCCGCTTACCCGCAGCAACACGGCGACTTCGTGCCTTTTTTATCAACGCTGGACCTGCTGTTCAACTGCGGTGAAGAGAGCGCAAAAATAATCTCGGAAGGAAGCAAAGACCCCAGATAAATGAAAACAATTCTAATCACCGGCGGCGCCGGCTTCATCGGCAGTAATCTGGTACGACACCTCTACAAAAAATATCCCGATTACCGGCTGCTCGTCGTCGATGCGCTTACCTACGCCGGCAACGTCCACAACTGTCCCGAGGGAGCGATGGGTTCAAAGCGCTATGAGTTTTGGTATGGCGACGTTCGCAACGGCGAGTTGATGGATACCCTTGTGGGCCAGTCGGACATCGTCGTGCACATGGCGGCAGAGTCGCACGTCACTCGTTCGATTTACGATAACAAACTCTTCTTTGAGACTGACGTGCTCGGTACACAGGCAGTCGCCAACGCGATCGTCAAGCACCGCAACCGCATCGATCGGTTCATCCATATCTCAACCTCCGAGGTTTATGGAACGGCGATGGGCGAGAAGATGAACGAAGAGCACCCGCTCAACCCGATGAGCCCTTATGCGTCGGCGAAGTGTGGAGCGGATCGACTCGTCTACTCTTATTGGGCCACATACAACATTCCCACTGTCATCGTCAGGCCATTCAACAACTACGGACCTTACCAACATCTCGAAAAGGCTGTGCCACGGTTCATTACCAGCGTTCTTTTGGGAGAGTCGTTAACAGTTCATGGCGACGGCTCCGCCGCCAGAGACTGGCTGTTTGTCGATGATCACTGTGAAGCGCTAGACGCGCTGCTGCACGCCGACGTCGCAACGATCCGGGGACAGGTCATAAATATCGGCACCGAGAGACATCGTAGTGTGCTCGAAATCGCTGAGGCAGTTTTACGCGCGATGGGGCCGTGCGATAGTCAGATCCAGTTTATTGGTGGGCGGCCGGGACAAGTGTTTCGACACACCGCGGATACTACGAAGTTGAAGAGCTTGATCGGTTGGGAGCCGAAGCTGAAATTCGAAGAGGGACTCGAGCGCACGATTCGCTGGTATCGCGATAACGAAGCGTGGTGGCGGCCGCAAATATGGATGCGCCATATACCGATCATCACCGCAGCCGGCAACCGTGAAATGCATTGAGCCACAAAAAGGCACAAGAAGCACAAAAAATCAGTTTAGAGTTCAAGCTTTAGCTTGCGCTCTAAACAGCAGCCTAAAGGCTGAACTCTAAACGGTAGAACCTTGGTAGTAACAACAACAAAGAACGTTCCTTTTTTCATGCACGATCTCGGAAAGGCCGAGCTCGATGCAGTGGCTGAAGTGCTCGCGAATCCGATCCTGACTACCGGCGAGTGGGTGGCGCGTTTCGAGCGTCGCTTTGCCGACTACCTGAAAGTGCGGCATGCGATCGGTGTGACCAGTTGTACCGGTGCCATCCACCTCGCGCTGCTCGCACTCGGCATTGGACCAGGCGACGAAGTCATTACCACTCCGATGACGTTCATTGCCTCGTCGACGGCGATCCTCGAAGCCGGTGCTAAACCAGTCTTCGTCGATGTCGAGCACGAAACAGGCAATCTCGACGTGAACAATGTCGAAGCAGCGATCACCGAACGCACGCGCGCGATTGTGCCCGTTCACCTTTTCGGTCAGATGTGCGACATGCGTGCGCTCCGAAAGTTAGCTGACAGTTACGGGCTCAAGATCGTCGAAGACGCAGCGCACTGCGTCGAAGGCACGCGCGACGGTGTGCGCACGGGTGAACTCGGCGATGCTGCTTGCTATTCCTTCTACGCGACCAAGAACCTCACTTGCGGTGAGGGTGGCGCGCTCGTGACGAACGATGACGAGCTCGCGGAAAAAGTGAAGCTGCTGCGGTTGCATGGCATGAACAAGAATGCCAACGACCGTCACCGCGAGGGTTATAAACACTGGGACATGACGGTGCTCGGCTGGAAATACAACATGGACAACATCCAGGCTGCGCTGCTGCTGCCGCAGATGGATCGACTTGACGAGAACTGGCGCAAGCGGCGTGAACTGGCTGAGTACTACGAAGCGCGGCTTTGGGACATTCCAAATCTTTCACGACCTAAGACACAGCCGGGCGTCGAACACGCGTGGCACCTGTTTCCTATCTGGATAGGAGAAGGCAAACGCGACGAGGTCATTTCGGAACTACAGAAAGCCGGCATCGGCGTGATGGTGAATTACCGCGCCATTCATTTGCTGACGTTCTTCAGCGAAGCATACGGCTTCAAGCCGGGAGATTTTCCCGTGGCTGAAGGCATTGGCGACGCGAGCTTGTCACTTCCGTTTTATCCGAATATGCCGCTCGATCATGTGGACCGTGTGATTGAAGCGCTGCGAGAGATTCTGTCTTAATCTGTGGTCACAAAAAATCATAAAAACGAATTGGTCAGGCCGCTGCGAGTGCTGCACATCATCGATACTCTCGGCGGCGGCGGTTCGGAACGGCTTGTCTGGGACATCGTGCGTCTATCGGATCCGGCGCGCGTTCAGCACCGGGTTGTAACGATCTTTCCTGACGGTTACCTCGTGCCGTTTGTTTATGCGGAGCCGCTGCGCGAGCTGGGAGCGTATCGCGGAAAGATCACGGCCGTGAATCCCTCGCAGCCCGCGGTGAAGGGTGGACAATCGCGGACCCGATCAGCCGGGGCAAGATTGCCGGGCGTGTTAAAAAAACCTTTGGTTGGTCTGTTGAATTTTGGCTTCTCGATCTGGCGACAAGTCAAGCACAGCATCGTGCATGTTTCATCAATGCTGAGCGTACCGGCGGAGTACTTTCGGTTCAAGCCCAACGTGGTCCACACACACGGCTTCTATGGGTTCAAATATGGTTGGTTGTTCAAGATCTTATTCAGTCGCCCTACAGTGCACATCGTTCCGGCTTTGTTCTCGCAAATGGAGGCACAGGGAACGGGCTGGCTCGTAAATCGCTATCGTCGTTTCCATCGTTACATCGATTGCTTCGCTCTCGACGCCGGCTATCGCAACGAACTGCTCAGCATCGGAGTCCCGGCCAATAAGCTGCTCAGTATTGACGGCACATTGGATCTGAACGCCATCGCTGCCGTCAGAGCAGAACGCGAGCGTTACCGCCGCGAAGTCCGTGGCAAGTTACACATTCCGCAAGACGCGATCATTGCGCTTTGTGTGGGGCGTTTGGATCCGAGTAAAGGGCACTCATACGCGGTCGAAGCACTTCCTTCGATGCTCAAACAATTTCCGAACCTGCATTGGATCGTGCTTGGTGAGGGCGAGCAGCGTCCCGAATTGGAAAAGCGAATTGAAGAGCTGGGCATCGCGCAAAACACGCATCTGATCGGCTTCGATCCGCAGCCACTTCCATATTACGCGGCCGCAGACGTCTACTTCCGCACGACAACAATGGAAGGCGAGAACATCTCAAGCCGCCAGGCGATTGCAATGGGACTCCCCACTGTCGGGTTCGACACTTGTTGTGAGACCGATCTGATTGCGAAGCTCGGCCACGGCATACTCGTGCCAAACGCCGACGCGGCGGCACTCGCCCGAGCAGCGTGCCAGATCCTTTCACTTCCCGATCGCGGTGCTGAGATGGGTGCACGTGGCGTTGAGTACTGTAAGGCACACATGGGGATTCAGAAGCATGTTGATGACCTTATGTCGCTCTACGCTCAACTTTATTATGTAGACAGGATTACAGGATTTTTCATGATGAACAAGATTCCAATCCTGTAAATCTTGTAACATCCTGTAATCCTGTCTAAGCAGTCAATGAAGATGAACCTGCCACCGGAATTGCGCTGTGTTAGTCATCAGCAATCACTGACCCCTGTCGCGTCAGACCAATTGAAATGCGTAAGCGGATGCAGCGTGCCCATCGTCGAAGATATTCCACGCTTCGTGCCTGCTGAAAATTATGCATCCGCGTTTGGACGGCAGTGGAAGATGTTTCGCAAGACACAACTCGACTCTCACACCGGCACCACGATCTCCAAAGATCGACTGCAACGTTGTCTAGGCGGCTCCATCGATGTTCTCAAAGGAAAAAGCGTCCTCGAAGTGGGATGCGGCGCGGGCCGTTTCACGGAAGTGATGCTGGCAGCAGGCGCGCGCGTCTTCGCCTGCGACCTATCATCTGCCGTCGAAGCCAACTACGAAAACTGCCGCGATCTTGGACCAGACTATTTTGTCTGTCAGGCTGACGCACTGAAGCTTCCGGTTGCGCCACACTCGTTCGACTTCGTCGTGTGTCTCGGCGTCATTCAACACACGCCCTCACCCGAAGAAACGATCGCAGCGCTTGCGCGTTACGTTCGTCAGGGTGGAACACTCGCGATCGATCACTACCCGCCCGAGTATCCACTGACGCGTTCACGCGCGATCATCCGGCAAATTTTGTTGAAGCTGCCGCCGCGTCTCGCACACGTGCTGGCGCTGGATCTCGCGCGTCTCTTAGTGCCCATGCATCGCCTGACCTGGAACAATCGTCGTGGCGTGTGGCGCGTGCGACGGTGGCTCGCGAAATACTCTCCGCTTGTCGACTACTACGGCATCTTTCCGATCAGGCGTGAGTTGCTCGCGGAGTGGGCCATACTCGACACGCACGATACATTGACTGACTACTACAAGCACCTGCGATCCGAAGCACAGATCGAGCAATCGCTGCGCGCGTGTGGCTTTTCGCGCGTGCAGGTGTGGCGCGGAGGAAATGGCGTGGAGGCGAGGGCGAGCTGATGTGCGGCATTTGCGGAGTGTGGGGCGGCGATAGCCGTAACGAGGTTAGCGCGATGGTCCAGGCACTCGATCATCGCGGGCCCGACGATCGTGGTGTGTTCGAGGACAACGATGTCGTGCTCGGGATGACGCGGCTTGCGATCATCGACACCGGCAGCGGTGGACATCAGCCGATGCTTTCGCCCGACGGCCAGATCGCGATTGTTTACAACGGCGAGTTGTACAACTTTCGCGAGGAGCGGGCGCTGCTCGAGAAGCGCGGTCACTCGTTTCGCTCAACTTCAGATACCGAAGTCGTGCTTCGCATGTATGAGCATTACGGTGACGACTTTTTGTTGCGCATGCGAGGCATGTTTGCGCTCGCGATCTTCGACAAGCGCCAGGGCCCAGGACACGCGCGTTTGCTGCTCGCGCGCGATCAGTTAGGCATCAAGCCTTTGCTCTACACAACGGTCAACGGTCGCTTTGTTTTTGCTTCAGAGATCAAGGCGCTGCTGGCGAGCGCCCTCGTCGCGCCCGAAATCGATCCAGTTGCGGTTCGCCTGCTGCTAACTCACGGCGCGATTGTTCAGCCACGCACGATCCTGCGTGGCGTGAAGATGCTCCTGCCCGGCCATCGCGTGATCTTAAAGCAAGGAAACGAAGCACGAGTTGAACGTTATTGGTCGCTGGGCCTAAACCGGCGCGCGGATCTGCATGGACGTTCGTACGACGATCAGATTGCCGCACTCAGAAGCGTGCTCGAGGAGTCGGTGCGTTTGCAGATGGTGTCGGATGTGCCGCTCGGGGCGTTTCTCTCGGGCGGTGTTGATTCGTCGCTGCTCGTTGCGATGATGTCAAGAAACACGCGCGAGCATCGTCTCAAGACCTTCTCTGTCGGCTTCGAAGCCGAGGGCGAGAAGATCGACGAAACGGATTACGCGGAAAGCACTGCGCGTTTCCTCGGCACCGATCATTCGCGCGTGGTTGTGCGTGGTGAAGACGTGCGCGATCGCATTCGGCAGATCGCGTTTGATCTCGATCAACCCACGGTTGATGGCGTCAACAGCTATTTCGTTTCGATGGCTGCGCGTCGTCGCGTCACCGTAGCTATATCCGGCACCGGCGGCGACGAATTGTTTGCCGGTTATCCGTGGTTCGAACAGATGGCTTTCGAAGAGTCGCGCCGGCAAGCTGCGCCCTGGAAGTCGGCGGCGAAGTCGCTGCTAACGTCAGTTGCGCGTCAACCGGTGCTCGACTCGTTCGTACCGATGCGCGGTGGTTATCGTTTTGGTCACTGGCGCGATGACGCCGGATTTCTCGCCCGTTACTACGCCGCGAATCCGATGTTTGAAGCGCCATGGGCCGCGAGACTACTCGCGCAAGACCTGCGGAGCGAAGCACAAGCGGGACGCTCACCGCATTACGACTTATCAACCATCGATGAGTTACCGCAGGGTTCGGTGCTCGAACGCGTCACCGGCGTGTGTTTGCGTGGCTACACTACCAACCAGCTTCTTCGCGATATCGATGCGGCTTCGATGGCCCATAGTCTCGAAGTTCGCGTTCCGTTTCTGGATCCGGTTGTGGCTGATCTCGCACTCTCTCTGCCTGACAGCGCGAAGATGGGTGAGTCGCCTCGCTCGTCCGCCAATGCTCCGCGCAGTTATCGCGAGGCGGGAACAAAACGAATTTTGCTCGATGTCGCCAAAGATTTTCTGCCGCCGGGATTCGACACACGCCCCAAGACAGGTTTCTCAATGCCGTTCAATTCGTGGTTGAAAGGTCCGCTGCGCGAAGTGATGCTCGATGCGCTTTCGGAGGGTTCGGTTGCAAAGCGTGGATTACTGGAAGCGCCGGCCGTCGCGGACGTGAGAGATCAGTTCCTGTCGGGTGTTCTCGAGTGGCCGCAACCGTGGCTGTTGATGATGCTCGAGCTTTGGGCGCGAGAAGTTTTGGATAGACCAGCAAAACTTGAAAGTGAACCCATGGGTTTTCCCTCGCAAAGGCGCAAAGACGCAATGAAAAGAATTGACATTGGAGGCCGAGTTTTCTCTGCGCCTTTGCGCCTTTGCGAGGAAAACCCCTTCTGATGTCTTCTGTAAATGGTCACATGAACGGGCGCTTCAGCTCCGACACCTATCCGGGCAGACCGCGAGTTCTGTTCATCGGTTTGGGTGAGAACACTCACACGCATTCGTGGATCGATCTGCTCGAAGGTGCACCGTTCAACGTGCGACTCTTTTCGATGCCGACCGGATCGCCGCCCGACGATTGGTCCATTCGCACTTACGTGACGAGTTATCACGGCCCACGAGTGAAAACCAACACGCGCACGCCTCTCTATCCTGCGAATAGTGTGAAGCGTTTTGTGAAGCGCCAGACGGCGCGAGCCTTTGGTATGCCGGACGTGCAGTCATTGGCCGGACGTTGGCTGGCGAAGATTCTCCGCGAGTGGCAGCCGGACATCATTCACACGCTCGGCATCGAGCAGGGTGGTGAGTTTTATTTGCACGTGCGGCGAAAGTTTGGTCTGGAAGGTGTGGGCAAGTGGGTGCTGCAAACGCGTGGCGGATCGGATCTCGCGCTGACGCATCTCGATCCGCAACGTCGCAAGCAACTCGTTGACATACTTACCTCGTGCGATCAACTGATTAGCGACAACGAACAGAACTTCCGCATCGCGCGCGAGTTGGGAGTGCGTGAAGAACAACTGGCGCCGATCGCTCCTGTGCCTGGCACCGGCGGTATCGATGTCGAGCTGTTGCACAAACAGTGGCAAGGTCCGACTTCGAGCAGGAGAATCATCGTTTGGCCCAAGGCATACGATTCGGCGTGGGGAAAGATGTTGCCTACTTTTGAGGCCATCAAGACGATCTGGGACCGTATTCAGCCGTGCGAGATACACATGCTTTCGATGAACGCCGAGTCGAACATGTGGTTCTGGTCGTTGCCGGAAGCCATTCGCCGCTCGTGTGTGCCGCGTAAGCGCGTGGCCCGTTCGGAAGTGCTCGCGATCATGCCGCAGGCGAGAGTGATGCTCGCGCCGGCGTTGATCGATGGAGTTCCAAACTCACTTTATGAAGCGATGGCGTGTGGCGCGTTTCCGATCGTCTCGCCGCTGGAGACGATCGTTCCGGTAGTTAAGGATAAAGAAAACGTTTTGTTCGCGCGCAATCTCTATCCAAACGAGATCGCTGAAGCACTCGCACGTGCGATGACGGATGATGCTCTCGTCGATGCCGCTGCTCAGACCAATCTCGACCTCGTGCGCCGCATAGCCGGCCGCGATCTGATCCGGCCACGCGTCATTGAGTTCTACGAACAGTTGGCCACAAAAAGGCACAAAGAGCACAAATGATGCGGCGTTTAGCTATCAGAGCGGTGCAGCGGAACAAGCGGCTGTACAGGTGGCTGCTGTTTCGACATGTGGACGCGAAGGATCGAGCTAACGGTGTCGCGGCCAACTTGCCGCCGGCTGAGCTTCGCTATCGCGTTAGCAGCTCTCCGGACGCTGAAAATTTTGTTGCCATCGGAAAAACTTGTGCCAACGATATTCAGTCGGCGCTGCGAAAGGCTGGGCATAACCTGCGATCGTTCACTCGGATTCTGGACTTTGGTTGTGGCTGCGGACGCACGTTGATTCATCTGAAAGATCTGGCGCCGCATGCTCAATTCGACGGAACGGATATCGACGCCGCCGCAATTGAATGGTGCAAGCAGCATCTCCGCTTCGCTACGTTCAGTGCCGGCAAAGACAGTCCCCCCACCAATTACTCGTCAGATAGTTTTGACTTCATCTATGCGATTTCGGTGTTTACACACCTCGATGAAAACTATCAGTTTCGCTGGCTCGAGGAATTGCGTCGCATTGCAAAGCCAGGCGCGGTTTTGCTGCTAACGGTCGATAGTTCTTTAGTGGGCGAAAAAGATTTCGTATTCCAGCGTTCCTATGAAAACGGTCTCTTTCCGGCGTGGTACCAGAATGCGTTCCATTCGCGAGATTACGTGTTGAAGAACTTCGGAAAGTATTTTGAGGTGTTGGATTATTTTCCGAAGAGCATGAATGCGCATCAGGATGTAGTCGTGTTGCAGAAGCATTAGCAGGTTCAGAGTTCAGCCTTTAGGCTGCTGTTTTTAAGACGGCAAGCTAAAGCTTGAACTCTAAACTGATATATACTGAATTCCGTATGCAAGAAGTCCGTCTCCCGGCCGAACCCCTGGTCGTAATCCAGCCAAGTAAGCGATGGAGCTTTCTCAGCCTCAAAGACATTTGGGCTTATCGTGAGCTGCTCTTCTTTCTCACCTGGCGCGACGTCAAAGTGCGCTACAAGCAAACTGCTCTCGGTGCAGCATGGGCCATCCTCCAACCGTTGTTCATGATGATCATCTTTACGATCTTCTTCGGCAGGCTCGCCGCTGTTGATTCATCCGGGATTCCCTATCCACTGTTTGCACTCGCCGGCCTTGTTCCCTGGACGTTCTTTGCCAACGCGATCACCGCAAGCGGTAACAGTCTCGTTGGCAGCGCAAATCTGATCACCAAAGTTTATTTTCCGCGTTTGATTGTTCCGGCGGCCGCGATGCTCGCGGGTTTGGTTGACTTCGTGCTTGCGTTCGCGATGCTCTGTTTGTTGATGCTTTATTATCGCGTGACTTTGACCGTGCAGGTTCTGTTTCTTCCGGTTTTAATTTTACTTACCGCACTGTTCGGGCTTGGAGTCGGAACGTGGATGGCTGCTCTGAACGTGAAATATCGCGACGTGCGGTTTGCTTTGCCCTTTGTCATACAGTTGTGGCTATTCGTGTCGTCAGTGATTCTTCCCTCGACTTCCGTTCCGGAAAAATGGCGTTGGATACTCATGTTGAATCCGATGTCGGGAATCATCGAAGGCTATCGAGCCGCCCTGCTTGGACTACCATTTGACTGGCCCGCCCTCGGCCTAGCTTCCGTTTTGACTATCTTCGTACTGCTCTACGCGATCTATGCTTTTGGACGCGTGGAACGCAGCTTCGCCGACATCATTTAATCTGCGTTGGAACCGATCATCAGAGTGCAGGGACTGGGTAAGCGCTACCAGCTTGGTGGTCCATCAGCACCCTACTCAACGCTGCGCGAGACGATCATGGACCTCGCTCGCAAGCCCGTTCGCTCGCTTCGCAGGAACGGCGCCGCCCCAACGATTTGGGCGCTCAAAGATCTCAGCTTCGAAATCGCGCCGGGTGAGATCGTCGGCATCATCGGCCGCAACGGCGCCGGCAAGTCTACTTTGTTGAAGATACTCTCGCGGATCGTGGAACCTACAGCCGGTCGGGTCGAGCTGTATGGCAGCGTTGCGAGCTTGCTTGAAGTCGGCACAGGTTTTCATCCGGAGCTTACCGGACGCGAGAATGTTTTTCTCAATGGCTCCATTCTCGGAATGCCGCGACGGGAAATAGAAAATAAGTTTGACGACATCGTTTCGTTTGCCGAAGTTGAGAAGTTTATCGACACGCCGGTCAAGCGCTACAGTAGCGGTATGTACGTGCGTTTGGCCTTTGCGGTAGCGGCGCATCTCGAACCGGAGATTCTCGTCGTTGATGAAGTGCTCGCGGTCGGCGATTACGCGTTTCAGCAAAAGTGCTTGAATAAAATGCACGACGTTTCTACTCATGGGCGCACGGTGCTGTTCGTTAGTCACAACATGGGAGCAATCAATCGACTGTGTAATCGTGCAGTGCTGCTCGAACAAGGGAAGTTGCTGACGATGGGGCCCACGAGCGAGGTCGTGCAGAAGTACATCATGCGAGGCGGCGCGGGCGACACCGAGTTTTTGCAAGATCATAAGCCTGAAAAAGCGATGAACCTGCGTAGGGTGTCAATGAAAGCAGCAGACGGTGAACACCGGACGAAGATTGGGTATCACGAGTCGTTTGCAGTGATTCTGGAATACGAGGTCAATCAGGCCATCAGCAACGGCGCGGTCGGCATCGGTGTTTTTACGTTCGATGGGACGTGTGCTTTTCTGTCAGGCGACTTCGATACAGACAAGGCGGCGCTGGGGCTGCGCGAGGTAGGCTACTATCGTGCGGAGATTGAGATACCAGGACGATGGTTGAATGTTGGGCGGTATTCAATTTCGGTTTATATATCGAGTGATCGCGGCGAGAAAGTGTTTGACCGGCGCGAGACGTTGATCTTCGATATTGCGGACACAGGAACACCCGGATCGCTTCACGGCATCAACCGCCAGGGAATTCTGCAACCTGTTCTGAATTGGAGAACCAGCCGGATGGGTTAGAAAGGAATTTGATTGTCTAAGACTTACATCATCGCCGAGATGGCATGCTCGCATGAGGGCGACGCCAAATACGCGAAGCAGATCATCTCTGCCGCCGCAGCCGCCGAAGCGGATGCAATTCAGTTTCAGATCTGGTCGCTCAAAGATACGTGCGTTCCGCATCACCCTGATTGGGACAAGCTCGCTTGTATCGAACTCTCGCGCGACACGTGGAAATCTCTGGCAGATTACTCTCGCTCGCTCCGTCCGGATATGCAGATCATCGCGTGCGTCTACGAACGGGGCAGCGTCGATTTTGCCGAAAGTATTAACGCGGACGCCTATAAACTTCACTCAGCCGATCTCTCCAATCCATACATGGTGAAACACGTCGCTGCCACCGGAAAGCGGATCGATCTAAGTGTGGGAGCGTCGACGATCACCGAGATACAGTCGGCGCTTGAATGGATCAGAGAAACGTCCGTCTCGGAGATCTGGTTGATGTACGGGTATCAAAACTTTCCCACGCGAACTGACGACGTACATCTCGAGTACATGATGAAGTTGAAGGAGTTGTTCAATCTGCCGATCGGATACCAGGACCACAGCGACGCCAATACGGATGCGGCTTTCTGGCTGCCGGCCGCCGCGGTTGGCATGGGCGTAGACATTCTCGAGAAACACATCACTCACGATCGTTCGTTCAAAGGTATCGATCATGAAGCGGCTTTGAATCCAGACGAGTTTGTCCGCTTCGTTAAGATGGTGCGGGAGCTTGAGGCAGCGCGCGGCATCGCAACGCCGAGGCCTTTTTCGGCTGACGAACTTAAGTATCGGAAGTATTCGAAGAAGAGCGTCGTCGCCCGGCATCGTTTGGCGGAGGGCAGTCGCATCAGTGAAGAAGATCTGCTTTTCATGCGCGCGGCCGAACTCGGCTTGCCTCCGGATCAGATTCATCGTCTCACCGGACGCACCGCCAAACGCAACATCGAGGCTTATGAGTTGATCCGCGAGGAGGACCTCGCTTGAGTTCCGCCATCCTTATCACGGCGCGCTTGAAATCGACGCGACTGCCGCGCAAGGTAATGAAGGAAATCAAAGGTCGGCCCATGATCTACCATATGATCGACCGCCTGAAACTTGCCCAGCGTCCCGAGAAGATCATTCTGTGTACTTCAACTGTCGAACAGGATGATCCGCTCGTTGATATTGCCGGTCGGGAGTCGATCGAATGCTTTCGTGGTGAACCTGAAGACGTTCTGGTGCGACTTACAGACGCGGCTGAAAAGTTTGAAGTCGATACGGTATTCAACTGTACTGCCGATAATCCGTTTGTCGATCCTGAATACATCGATCGAACAATGGACCATCACGCTACCGGCGGATACGACTTCACTCGAATTGAAGGTTTGCCGTTGGGAACGGCGGGTTACGTCGTTACGCGCGCGGCGATGAGACGCGCGTGCGATCTAAAGGCGGAGACAAACACGGAAATCTGGGGCCCACTGTTTACGGACACGGGTCAGTTTCGTTGCGGCCTACTGAAAGCAGACGACCCGGCGATCAATTGGCCAACGCTAAGATTGACGGTCGATACACCGGAAGACTTCATGCTGGTCACGCAGATTTTTGACGAGCTTTATCGACCGCGCCGAATATTCCCGCTGAGCGAAATCGTTGATCTTTGCCGCCGCAGGCCGGATCTCGTGGGGATCAATTCCGGTGTTCAGCAGCGCGCCGGCTTTGCGTTCAAGTTGAAGAACCATGATTGAGATTGCGGGACACAAAATTGGCGCGGGTTGTCGTGCATTCATCATTGCGGAGGCGGGCGTCAATCATAACGGCGACCTGAACATGGCACGTGAGCTTGTAGATCTAGCTGCAGCGGCAGGCGCAGACGCTGTCAAGTTTCAAACATTTATCGCTGAGGAGTCGATTACTGTAGACGCAAGCAAAGCCGACTACCAGAGGATCACGACGGGCAATGAAGAATCGCAGTTGGAGATGGCGCGAAAGCTGGAACTCTCCTTTGACGACTTTCGCGAATTGAAACGTTACTGTGACGAGCGTGGAATTGTTTTCCTGTTGACGCCTTTTGATTTTGAGAGTGTCGATTTTCTGCACTCACTCGGTGTGCCTGCGTTGAAGATCTCTTCCGGTGATCTGACGAATCATCCGTTGTTGCGCCGCGTGGCGAGCACCGGTGTGCCGGTAATTATTTCCACCGGCATGAGTAATATGGATGAGGTGAAGGAAGTGACCGGGGTCGTTCGTGCTGAAGGAAACGATCAGCTCATCCTGCTGCAATGTGTTACAAATTATCCCGCCGATCCTGCGGACGTGAATCTGCGTGCGATGCAAACGATGGCCGAGGCGCTCAATGTACCCGTGGGATTTTCCGATCACACGTTGGGTATTGAAGTGTCGCTGGCCGCCGTGGCCTTGGGTGCGTGTGTGATCGAGAAACACTTTACGCTTGATAGAAACCTTCCGGGGCCGGATCATCGTGCGTCGCTCGAACCGCGCGAATTAGAATCGTTGGTTCACGGGATACGAAGAGTCGAGGCGGCGTTGGGAGATGGAATTAAAACACCAACAGCGAGCGAAGCAAGTAATGCTGCAGTGGCGCGCAGGAGTTTGGTCGCGGCGCGTGATATCAAAGCAGGCACCGTAATCACGGCTGAGTTAACAGCGTGCAAGCGTCCCGGCACGGGCTTGCCTCCGAAGATGCTCGATCACGTCGTCGGGAAGACCGCGCTCATCGACCTGCGCGAGGGCACGCTTTTGCAGTTGGACATGCTGGAGTAAACGCCGCACATTTTTGTGCTGTTTGTGCCTTTTTGTGGCTAACTTTTGGGGCAAGAGATGAACATTTGGATCACGGGTGGAGCAGGATTTCTAGGCCGGCGCTTGACGACAACTCTCAAGCGCGATGGCAATCACATTGTCAGCCTCTCGCGGCGCAAGTCTCCCGACGCGGACGAATCGATCTCAATCGATCTCGCCGCACAAAAAGAAGATCTCAAAAATTTAGTCCAGGAACGTGGCGCGCCCGACGTCCTCATACACGGCGCTTCCCGGCAACCAGGCTCTTACTCTCTCCCCGAGTTCGTCAAGTCAAATGTAATCTCAACACAACTTCTGATCGACGCCTTCAGAGACGCACCGCCGCGCCAGATAATCTACACATCAACTCTGTCAGTCTACGCAAAATCCGCGCGGCTGCCGTTTACTGAAACGCATCCGACCAGCTCACCGGCGCCGTACGCCGCCACGAAGCGCTGGGCGGAACAGTTACTCGAAACATTCCGCGAATCACAGGTGATCATCCTTCGTTTGCCAAGTCTTTACGGCGCAGGCCAGGCCGACAGCTTCGTTGACGGCCTCGCTAAATTGGCAGTGAACAACGACGACATCGAGCTCTTTTCACGAGGCGAGGTGATTCGCGATGCGCTGCACGTAAGCGTCGTCGTCGCGGCCATTCAAGCCTGCATTGAGCTTCGCCCCGGCGATAGCTTCTCGATCATGAACCTCGGCTGCGGCCGGCCGATTACCAGTCTTGAGTACGCGGAAACTCTCGTTGCAGCATTAGGAAGCACCAGCAAAATAATTCCGGTGGACCAACCCGCTTCGCAGTTTGATTGTTGGGCCGACATCAGCGAAGCACAACGACTAATTGGCTTTCAACCAGCAGACCTGAGAGAATCGATTCGCAACTACGTCGATGAGTTACGAGCATGATCCGGCCCATCCGTTGACCACCGCTTTTCCTTACTTCCCACCAGAAGAACAGGAATGGCTCGCCGCTGAACTGCGCGAGATTCTCAACGTCCAGCTCGCGATGGGTCCGCGTGTAAAGAAGTTCGAACAAGAGTTTGCCGCCTACTGCGGCCAGCCTTACGGCATCGCGTTTCCGAGTTGCACCTCTTCGATGGAAGCGGCGTTAATCGCGCTCGGAGTTGGACCAGACGACGAGGTGCTGGTTCCGGTTGAGACGTTCATCGCCACGGGAATGGCCGTTTCATTGTTGGGCGCTCGTCCTGTCTTCACCGAGATATCACCACAAACTTTTGCGATGGGCGTTGATGACGCCTGGTCCAGGATCACCGATCGTACTCGCGGCGCGATCTTCGTCCACTTCGCCGGCTTCATTTCGCCTGAACTGCCGGAGTTCGTCGAGCGAATGCACGCGTCCGGACGATTTGTAATCGAAGACGTAGCGCATGCGCCCGGCGCCGAGCTCAACGGCAAACGCGCAGGCAGTTTTGGTGATGCTGGTTGCTTTTCTTTTTATCCGACCAAGGTTATGACGACGGGCGAAGGCGGCATGCTCGTCACGGCGCGCGAAGATCTCGCGCGGATCGTGAGGAGTTTGCAAAACCGCGGCAGAGACATGAACAGTCCCGTAGAGAGTTACATTCTGCCGGGCAGGAACAACCGCTTTACAGAGATCGCCGCCTCGATGGGTCTGAGCCAGTTGCGCTGTCTGCCGGAGTTTCTCGCGCAGCGGCGTCGCCTCGCCGCGATCTACGACGAGCTTTTGCTGGAAAGCGAATTGTTTGTGCCACTGCTCGCCAACGAGGGCAGTTTGCCAAGCTACTGGCGTTACGTCGTGACACCGACGATAAAGTTTGACAGGGAAGTTCTGCGCGATCGTCTGGCAGCGGATCGAATCACGATCGACTGGGCTTACGATCCACCGCTGCACTTACAGCCCGTCTATCGCAACACGCTCGGCACTCATCCGGGCATGCTGCCGAAATCAGAAGCGATCCTCTCGCGTCACATCTGCTTGCCAATCCACGCGCAAATGAGAGAGGGCGACGTGCAATATGTAGCCGAGCGTTTAGTACATCACGCGAAGTCGTTGGCAACCGGGGCCGCGTCAGTCTCGTGAAAGTCGCGATTCATCAGCCGCAGTATTTCCCCTGGAGCCCTTATGTGCACAAAGTGATGTCCGCGGATATATTCGTGTACCTTGACACGGTTCAATTCAGCAAGAACGGCGTTCAGAATCGCAATCAAATCAAAACCGCCTCCGGCCCGCTGTGGTTAACGCTTCCTGTTAAGCACGAATTTGGCCGCTCCATTTCTGAGACCCGGATTACAGACCCGCGTGCAATTGAGAAACACTGGAAAACCCTGGTTGCAAATTACAGTCGAACTCCTGGTTTCAATCGCTGGCGCGACGAACTGAGATCACTCTTGCAAACTGAGACAGACTCACTCGCCGAAATGGCCATCGCTTCGACTGAATGGATGCTGGACAAACTCGGTATCAAAACAAAAAGAATCAAAGCTTCCGAACTCTCCGGCATCGAAGGCGCTGCTTCGAGTTTAGTGGCATCAATCTGTAAGTCGCTCGGTGCGGACGAGTATTTGACGGGCACAGGCGCGCTCAGTTATCTCAATCCCGATGACTTCGATTGCGCCATCATGGTCCAACAGTGGCGGCCGTTCGAGTATGAACAAGCTCACGAACAAGCGGGCTTTGTTCCCGACCTGTCCACCCTCGATCTGCTTTTAAATTGCCCCGATACAGCCACAAATATGATACGTTCGGCCGGAAGCTGGAACCCACTGGAGCCACAAAAAGGCACAAAAAGCACAAATGATAAAAGCGAGCAAACTTAAAAAGATTCCCAAAACAGTTTTTGTGCTTTTTGTGCCTTTTTGTGGCAATTAAATGATGAGACGACGCGTACTCGGCATCACGGCTATTCGTTCTGAGTACTTCCTTCAGCGGCCGATATTTCGGGCGGTGATGAATCATCCGAGTCTCGAGCTACAACTGATCGTTACCGGTGCACATCTTTCGCCGCTTCACGGCGAGACCGTGCGCGACGTCGAAGCAGATGGATTTCCGATCGCGGCACGCATCGATAATCTCGTTTATTCGGATCGCGACGCTGCGCGGCTCAAAGGTGCTGCTTCCCAGTTGCAAGTGCTGGCCCACGTCGTCGATCAAATGCGGCCTGACTGGCTACTGGTACCGACGGATCGTGAAGAAGCGATAACGCTGGCATTGTGTGGCGCGTATCTCGGAATTCCGATGGCCCACTACGGCGCGGGGGATCGCGTAGTGGGAAACGTTGACGACATGATGCGCCATGCAGTTTCGCGACTGGCGCATCTCTTGTTTACGAGTCATGAAGAAGCGCGGCAACGATTGATCAAAGGCGGTGAAGAAGAGTGGCGAGTTCACAATGTCGGACTCGCCGGCCTCGATCGAATTCGAGAAACTGCTGAGATGTCGCCGGCGGAATTGGCACCTGCATTAGGTGTGAAACAGATTGAGAAGCCTTACGTAGTTGTCGTGCAGCATCCGTTGTCGTCTGAATGGACGAAGGCCGGAGAACAAATGCGCACGACACTCGAAGCGGTGCTCGAGTTGGGTTTCCCGGCGTTCGTAACATATCCAAACTCCGATCCCGGCAGCAATCAAATCATTGATGTCATTAACTGGTTCGACTCACACGACAAAATCCGTGCATTCAAGAACATTCCCGATCCTGTCTTCGTCAATCTCCTGCGCGGCGCTGCTATGCTGATCGGCAACTCGAGTCTCGGATTAATGGAAGCGCCTTTCCTTCGCCTGCCGGTGATAAACGTGGGCCGCAGGCAATCAGCGAGATTTCATGCGGAGAACGTTTTCTTCGTCGATCATAATAAAGAGGCGATCGTGAGACACGCGCGATTGATTCTCGAAGATCCGGCGACGCAAGCACGCGTCAAAAACTGTTCGAATCCATTTGGCGAAGGACGCACCGGTGAACGTATCGCACAACTTCTCGCCGAAACGAAGATCGATCGTAGACTGCTTGATAAGGACTTAACGTATTGATGATTCAGGAAGACGACGCCACTACCGATCGTTGGGACAAGGTTTACAGCGAGAAGTTTATGACGATGTGGTATCCGAACGAGGATATCATCCGGTTCTGCGCACGCCTGATTCAGAAGCGCCTTACTCACAATCGTTATGACGTCAAACGCAAGATCGAGCGCGTTTTGGATCTCGGCTGCGGCAACGGCCGGCACGCGATCTATTTTGCGAGCCAGGGAATAAAGGCGGCAGGCGTTGACGTTTCGCAGCAGGCGATCGACTGGGCCAACGACTGGAGCAAACGCGAAGGTTTCGAAGTTGATTTTCGTGTTTCGGATATCGTCGCGTTGCCTTTCGAAGACAACACTTTCGACGTAGTCGTTTCACACGGCGTGTTGGACCACGTTCGCGCCGCGACAGCCCGTCAAGCAGCCGCAGAGGTCCATCGCGTTCTGAAACCACAGGGTCTTTTTTACTGTGATCTGCGCTGCGCTGACGATTCGGAGTATGGCGTTGGCGAGCAGATCGAGCCAAACACCTTCGTCGTTGGTGAAGGCTTCGAGGAAGGACTGGTGCAGCATTTCTTTTCCCAGCGCGACACGGAAGAGTTGTTTGACGGTCTGTTTCGAATCATCTACAGTGAAATTACCGAGAGAAAACTCGGACCAGATTACGTCCGCAAGTTTTCTCGCTGGGTTTTTGCCACTGAAAAGTTGTGAACTGAAACGATGAGAATCCTGGCAATCGCACCCCACCCTGACGACGAGACCCTGGGTTGCGGTGGCACTCTCCTGAAACACAAAGCCGCCGGCGATCAGATTTCGTGGTGCATCGTCACTGAAGCGCGTGAGCCGCAGGTGACGCAGGATTTTTTGCGACGCCGCGAGGTCGAGATCGAAACCGTCGCATCCGCATACGGTTTTGAGAGTGTTATAAAACTCGGACTGCCGACGACACTGCTCGACAGCCTGCCGCTAAACCAGGTAATCAACGGTCTGCGTGGAGCGATTGAAGAAACTAAACCTGACTGCATTTATCTTAATCACGGCGCGGACGTTCATTCCGATCATCGAGTGATCTTTTCGGCAGCCGTGTCGGCCGTCAAGCCGTTCAATACGAGCACGCATGGCGTCAAACGCATCTTGAGTTACGAGGTACTCTCGTCAACCGATGCAGCACCCGCAAGTGTCTTCGCGCCGGCGGTCTTCAGCGACATAACTCCTTACATCGATCGCAAGATTGAGATCATGACGGAGTACACAACGGAAGTGCAGCCTTATCCACTGCCGCGATGCGCGGAGACCATCCGCGCGCTCGCGCGATTTCGCGGCGCATCTATCGGCGTGGAATATGCCGAGGCCTTTGTGTTGGTAAGAGACGTTTTCTGATGAACATCAAAGGCAAACGTATTTTAGTGCGCGCAATCGAGCGAGAAGACTTGCCGGCTCTGCACGCGTGGTTCAACGATCCCGAATTGACGGCGCAGTTGACTGAAACTCATTTCCCTTCCTCGCTGCTGCAACAGGAAGCCTGGTTTGAACGAATTCAGCAAGATGAATCGTCGATTCGCCTCGCCGTGCAAACAGATAATTCGGGACTGATCGGTTACACGGGCTTCTGGAATTTAGACTGGCGCGACCGGCGCGCTGAGCATGCCGTAGTGATTGGCGATCAGACGCAAAGAGGTCAAGGGTACGGGAAGGAAGTTATTTTGACGTGCGCGCGTTATGCGTTCCACGAGATGGGGCTGCACCGGCTCGAGGCTCAAATTCTGGAAACGAATGAGGCTTCGTTGAAAGCGTACAAGGCGTGCGGATTTCAAGTTGAAGGCGTGCTACGCGAGCATGCTCTGCGCAGCGGGAACCGCCTCAATAAAATCATTCTCGGACTGCTCGCTCCAGAGTATAAAGACCATTAGCCACAAAAAGGCACAAATGAGGGAACGTGGTAATGGTGCAGTTTAGAGTTCAAGCAGTTCAAGCTTAGCTTGCTACGTTGAAACAGCAGCCTGAACGTTGAACTCTGACCTGAATAATTAATAACCAACTTTTGTGCCTTTTGTGCCTTTTTGTGGCTCAAATGGATTGGCAAACGTTCACTACGGACGAGGCTGAAGCGTG
The DNA here is from genome assembly GCA_963826255.1 of uncultured Acidobacteriota bacterium. Classification (GTDB taxonomy): domain Bacteria; phylum Acidobacteriota; class Blastocatellia; order Pyrinomonadales; family Pyrinomonadaceae; genus PSRF01. Next base: position 912,203 of record CAWGWK010000001.1, on the reverse strand, counting down.
GCTCACCGCGCTTAAACTGCAACCGCAGGCGGACGTTTACTTTCTGCCGCAATATCATCTTGCGTATGAAAAACAGGGCGAGGGCACTGCTTACGCTTTCACCGCCTCCAGCGGCAACGATTCTTTTTTCTATCCATTCCTTTTGCGGCCCATCGACGAAACGTGGTCGGATATCGAGACGGTATATGGTTACACCGGACCACTCTCCACCACCACCGATCCGGCCTTTTTAAGTGAAGCCTGGAGTCTCTTCTTTGATTGGTGTCGCATGAACAACGTAATCGCCGAATTTATTCGTTTCAATCCTTTGCTCGACAACACGCCTTACGTTGATCCTTCCTACAAGGTAAAACTGAATCGAGAGACTGTCGTCATCAAGCTCGACTGCTCCGCCGATGAGTTGTGGAACAGTTACCCCGGCAGTCAGCGCTCGAAGATCAAAAAAGCACTTGCCGGCGGACTCCAGTGTGAGAAGACTTCTACTCCTGAAAGCCTTGTTCGATTCGCCGAGCTGTATCGCCAAACAATGGTTCGAGTCGGCGCAACTGATTACTACTACTTCTCGTCCGATTACCTCAACTCACTTGCGAACGGGCTCGGCGACAAGTTGAAACTTTTTACAGTTAAGGATAAAGAAGGAAAAGTGTTAGCCGCCGCGATCTTCTTCGTCTTTGATAAGTTTATTCATTACCATTTAGGCGGCAGCGACGCGGAGGCAATGGAGCTGCGGCCCAATAACCTACTCTTTCACAGCGTCGCTGAATGGGGTCGCAGCCGCGGTTATGATTGGCTCCATCTTGGAGGCGGCCGCACCGCATCGCCCGACGATAGCTTGCTTCGTTTTAAGCTCTCTTTTTCCGGCCTACGAAGGCCATTTCATACGGGCCAGCGTGTGCACAATCCAGAGATTTATGAGAGTCTGTGTTCGCAATGGCTGGAGCAATCCGGCCCCGCAAACAGGCCTAACTACTTTCTTCTTTACCGGATGGTTATTCAATAGTGACTGCTGAGGCCCCGAGAGATCTGCCGCTGGTAGGACCACGTGATTCTATCCGCCAAACGATGACCGTGATCGACCGGCATGCCAAGGGTGTGGCCCTGATGGTCGATGCCGAGCGCCGCCTGCTGGCCACCATCACTGACGGCGATATTCGTCGCGCAATCCTCGTCGGCACGGATCTCGATCAAGCGGCGCAAAGCCTGGTCAACAACACGCTGCGACCATCTTACAAAGGACCACTGACCGCTCTCATCGGCACGCCTGCGAGCGAGTTGCTGCATTTGATGGCGGAGAAAAACCTCCGGCAAATTCCGTTGTTGGACCATGAAGGATGTGTCTGTGATCTGGTCGTGCTAAACGACCTGATCAAAGAATACGACCTGCCCTTGCGTGCAGTGGTGATGGCCGGTGGCTTCGGCACGCGGCTTCGTCCGCTTACCGAAGAACTGCCGAAGCCGATGCTGCCGCTTGGAAGCCGTCCGCTACTCCAGTTGATAGTCGAACAACTTCGTGATGCCGGTATCAGGCAGGTAAACGTCGCGACTCATTACAAAGGCGACGTCATCTCCGATCACTTCAAAGACGGCCAGGATTTTGGTGTCGATATTCGCTACGTCAAAGAAGATCAACCTTTGGGGACTGCCGGTGCGCTGAGTTTGTTGGAAGAGTCGGACGAACCGCTCCTCGTCATCAACGGAGATATTCTAACGCGCGTCAACTTCCGTGCGATGCTTCATTTTCATCGCGAACACAATGCGGACTTAACGGTCGCAGTGCGGCAGTATGAATTGAATGTGCCGTATGGCGTGGTGGATACCGATGGCGTGAACGTGAAAGGAATTTCTGAAAAGCCTGTGGTCAGGCAGTTTATTAATGCCGGAATTTATTTGCTCAGCCCGGCGGTGAGACGCATGATTCCGAACGGCCAGCCTTACGATATTCCCGACTTGATTCAACTGCTGCTGCAAAACGCGCGGACGGTGGTGTGTTTTCCGATCCGGGAATACTGGCTCGATATCGGAAAAGCGGATCATTACGATCAAGCTCAAGCTGACGTAGCTAACGGAACATTCGATGGTACAGGATTTACATAATTTATCAGGATTAACATGTAAATCATGAATTGGTCTGGTAAGAAAGTTTTGGTAACGGGAGCCGGTGGCTTTATCGGGAGCCATCTGGCGGAGCGTCTCGTCGAATTGGGCGCGGACGTTTCCGGACTCGTTCGCTACACCTCAACCGGTGCGTGGGGTTGGCTCGATCAGTCATCATTCAAAGATCAGATCAACGTGATCCTGGGCGACGTGCGCGATCAGGATAGCGTGCTACGAATGATGCAGGGAGTCGATATCGTCTTCCATCTCGCGGCCCTGATTGGCATTCCGTATTCCTATCACGCGCCGTTGTCTTACGTCCGCACCAATGTCGAAGGTACCGTGAACGTGCTTCAGTCGGCGATGCGCTGTAACGTCAGTCGTGTGATCCAAACGTCGACGAGCGAAGTCTACGGTTCAGCTCGATCCGTTCCGATTAACGAACAACACCCGTTGCAGGGCCAGTCGCCTTACTCCGCGAGCAAGATCGGCGCCGACAAGATTGCTGAGTCGTTTCATCTGTCGTTCGATCTGCCGGTTGTGATCGTGCGTCCGTTCAATACTTTTGGACCAAGACAATCAGCACGCGCTGTCATTCCAACGATCGTTACGCAGGCATTGAAAGAATCGGCGATCACGCTCGGCAATCTCGAGCCTACACGGGATCTCAACTATGTCGCCGATACCGTCGATGGATTTATCAAAGCGGCGGAGGCCTCAAACTCCGTCGGCGAAGTGATACATCTCGGGACTGGAAGAGAAATATCGATCCGTGAACTGGCTGAAACTATTCTCGCGATGATGGGTAAGCGCTTGCCGGTGCGGAATGCTGGGGAGCGTGTGCGGCCGAAAGGCAGTGAAGTCGATCGGCTCTGCGCCGACAACAGCAAGGCACGCGAGCTTTTGGGTTGGGAACCAAAACACACACTCGAAGAGGGCCTCAACCGCACCATCGAGTGGATAACCGAAAATAATGAGCAATACAGAAGTAATATCTATGCCGTTTGAGCCGGGCGCAGTGCCGGCGGACGGGACGATTCCGCTCTCGGTTCCTGAGATTAACGGCAACGAATGGAAGTATGTGAAGGAGTGTCTCGACACGAACTGGGTGTCGTCCGTTGGTCCATTCGTCAACCGCTTCGAACAGATGGTCGCGGATTATGTTGGCGCAAAGCATGCGGTCGCCACGGTGAACGGTACGGCTGCGCTTCACGTTGCGCTGCTGGTTTCAGGTATTCAGCCTGATGAAGAAGTTTTAGTTCCGGCACTGACTTTCATCGCTCCCGCTAATGCGGTGAGATACACGGGCGCGTGGCCGGTGTTTCTCGATGTCGAGCCTGACCATTGGCAACTCGATCCGCAAAAGGTCCTTGAGTTTATCGAGCAGGAGTGTCATTGGAGGGAAGGCAAGCTAATCAATAAAACTTCCGGACGTCGCATTCACGCGATTCTGCCGGTACACATTCTCGGCCACCCGTGCGACATGGACGCGCTTTTCGAGATCGCGCGCAAATTCGATCTTGCGGTGGTCGAAGACGCGACTGAGTGCCTCGGTGCAAAGTACAAGAATCGGAAAGTTGGCAGTCAAAGCGATATCGCTTGTTTCAGTTTCAACGGTAACAAGATAATTACGACCGGCGGCGGCGGGATGATCGTGACGAGCAATCCCGACTGGGCCGAGCGCGCACGATATTTGACGACCCAGGCTAAAGATGATCCGTTCGCGTACGTTCACAACGAGATCGGATTCAACTATCGCTTGACCAACATTCAGGCCGCGGTAGGTTGTGCTCAAATGGAGCAACTCGAAACGTTCGTCGCTCGCAAACGTGAGATTGCAGCAACCTATCAGCGCGAGTTACAAAGCGTAGGCGGTATCGGTTTCATGAAAGAAGCCCCCTCGGCGTTTAGCACGTCGTGGCTCTACACCGTCCTGGTCAGCGAAAGAGAATACGGTCTTGACAGCCGCGCGTTGCTCGAACGATTGAATCAGAATGGGATCCAGTCGCGCCCGCTCTGGCAGCCGATGCACCGCTCTCCTGCTCACAAAGATTCACAAAGTTTTAACGTCCGTGTAGCTGATGCGTTGCATCGAGACGCTGTTAGTCTTCCCTCCTCCGTAGGTCTCACTGACGTGGACCAGGCACGCGTGATCTCGGGGATTCGGCGTTTTCAAACGACCAGATGAAAATGGTCAATCAGTTTTTGCGACTAAGCCAAAGAGTGGTGGGCAAAGCCGGGCGCGACCTCAGCCGCGTGGCCGATTTGATCCCCGCGAAGCTTCCGCTGACTTCCGAACAAAAAAGCCTGCTGGCGCGAAACCGCGTCTTTCTCGATAAACACAAAGGCAAACGCTGCTTCGTGATCGCGAATGGACCATCGCTGCAAACGCAGAACATCGAACCGCTCGGTGGCGACATTACGTGTGTCATGAGCGGCTTCTGGCACCATGAAGTTGTCGCAAAGTGGCAGCCAACCTACTATTGTTTCAGCGATCCGGCTTACTTCAACGGTTCCGATCCGATGAAGGAGTTTTTTGAAAACCTGCGCCGGCGAATCACCGAGTTGAACATTCTTTGCACCGCTGCGTGCGCAAGAGATCATCGTGGACCAGCGACTACTGCCGTTGGATCAGACTTACTGGATCGAGTTTTGTGGAGAGCTGCACGATCGTTATGCCGAGCGGCGTAAGATTGATCTCACTGCGGACATACCGAGTCCGATGAGTGTGTCGCAGCTATGTATCATGGCGGCGATCTATATGGGTTGCTCGCCGATTTACCTGTTGGGACTGGACCACGATTGGCTTGCGCATCGCGGTGAGGCAGGTCACTTCTACCAGGGCCACGGCGGGTTGGAAAAACATGCGGAGTTCAAACCCCAGCTTTCGGATTGGAGTTATAAATTCCTGATGGAGTGTCAATTGAAGTTGTGGACGGGCTATGAGACGCTGGGCAAGATTGCGGCGAGCAAAGGGATCAAGATTTTGAATGCGACGAATGGCGGGTTTCTTGATGTCTTTGAGCGCGCTGATTACGAGTCGGTTTTACAGGATTTACATGATTAGACAAGATTTACATGAAAGTTAGTGTTCAGAGAGCAAAGCAAACCGTGGGACGGGCGTTGGGAGAGCTCGGCCTGACGCGCAAGAGCGCGCAGATCAGCCAACTCCGCCGTAAATTTCTCACCGCCGCGCCCCGCTCCTTAGTCAAGTATCTCGATTTCGAGATTCGCATCACCGATGGTCGAAGTTTTTTTATCCAAATCAAAGACGAGTTTGTTCACGGAATCTACCATTTCGAAACTGACAATCCGCGGCCGGTGATCATCGACGGCGGCAGCAACATCGGCGTCTCGATTCTCTATTTCAAACGACTGTATCCTAACGCACGCATCATCGGATTCGAACCCGACCCTGCAATCTTTCGCATGCTGAACGAGAACATCTCGCGTAACAACGTGAAAGATGTCGAGGTGTTTGAACTCGGTCTCGGCGCTGAGAGCGGTGTTACGACTTTTTTATCGGACAACAGTGCAAGCGGCCAGTTTGGCGAAGGCGAGAATAGCATTCAGGTGCGCGTCGAACCATTGTCGAACTACATCGATGGTCCAATCGACTTTCTGAAGCTCAACATCGAAGGACAAGAATTGCCGGTGCTACAAGAGCTGGAAAGCAGCGGCAAACTTAGTGAAGTGCGCGAGCTCGTATTTGAGTACCACGGTTGGGCCGGTCAGGAACAACGCCTCGGTGAGCTTTTGAACATACTCGATCGAAACGGCTTTCGTTACTTCGTTCACGACTTCGACGACGAAACTGGTTATGCCACGAAGCCGCCGTTTCGCTGGACGCCTGAGACCGTGTGGTTTTGTCTTGTTTACGCCACCAAAAGGCACAAAAGTCACAAATGAGTGGGGGGTCGTTCAAAGAAAAGGCGAAGGTGTTGGTTCCAGCGGGAGCGCGTAGCTGGTTGCGCGCGCAGCAGAAGGGTTGGAAGGTTTGGCCACCGGTGGGCACACTCAAGTTCGGCAGTCTCGGGCGCGTAAATCCGATCAGCCGGCACTTCGGTTACGATCGCGGTCATTGTATTGATCGTTTCTACATGGAAGATTTTTTGTCGACGTATGCGAGTGATATCCAGGGGCGTGTTCTGGAGATTGCCGACAACAACTACACGAAACAGTTTGGGGCAGACAGAGTTACCCAGTCAGACGTGCTTCATGTTCAAGGCTCGCCACACGCAACCATCGTTGCAGATCTCACAACTGCCGGTAACATTCCGTCGAATTCGTTCGACTGCATGATCATCACGCAGACGCTTCAGTTTATCTACGACACGCGCGCTGCGGTCGCCACGATGCATCGACTGCTCAAGCCCGGTGGCGTCCTGCTGACGACCTTTCCCGGCATCAGTCAAATCAGTCGCGTCGATATGGACCAGTGGGGCGAGTACTGGCGCTTCACGACGATGTCTGCAAAGCAACTCTTTTCCGAAAAGTTTGGCGAAGAAGCCGTAACGGTGCAGGCTTATGGAAATGTTTTTGCGGCAGTTGCCTTCCTTCACGGGCTCGCGCAGGAAGACATTGAGCTCGCGAAGCTGAAACCTCATGATCCGGATTACGAGGTGTTGGTGACAGTCAGGGCGGTCAAGCAGGAATCATGAGGATACGAGGACTCGGCAGGTTACGTATCGCTGCCGGCAAACTTCAAAACCGTTTGTCGCCCGGCACGGTCATACTGCTTTACCATCGTGTCGCTGAGCTTCAGGTCGATCCGCTTTTGCTTAGTGTAACGCCCGCACACTTTGAAGAACACCTCCAGGTCTTGTCTCGGATTACCAAACCGTTGAGTCTTCGATCATTGGTTCGGTCGTTGAAATCGAATGAAGTCACGACTCATGGAGCAGTGGTAACGTTTGATGACGGCGCTGCCGACAACCTGCACAACGCGAAACCGCTGCTCGAGCGCTACAACATTCCAGCGACGGTGTTCGTCGCCACCGAGTATGCAAAAGGCGAGCGCGAATTCTGGTGGGACGAACTCGAACGACTGCTTCTCGTCCCACGCGAATTGCCCGAGAAGTTGAGTCTCAAGATCGATGGAACGACTCTCAACTGGGATCCTGCCACGAGCTCTCGCCAACAGTTCTATGAACATGTCGGTGATTCGTTGCGTCTGATGCCAACCGCGCAACGCTTCGATGTCATTGGCGAGCTCCAGCAATGGTCACGCGCAGGCACAACACCGCGCCAAACACATCGCGCACTCTCGCACGACGAAATCAGAAAACTTGCCGTGGGCGGACTCGTCGAAATCGGCGCGCATACCGTTACGCATCCGGTGCTTTCGGCGATACCTTTGGCGCAGCAGGAACAGGAGATCAGGCAAAGCAAACTTCAACTCGAGGAGATCCTGGACCAGCCAGTCGAAAGCTTTGCCTACCCTTACGGCACCAAAGACGATTACACACGCGAGACCGTCGATCTTGTTCGGCAGGGAAAGTTTACCTGCGCGTGCTCGAACTTCAGAGGTGTGGTCCAACCGAGAACTTCGCTTTACGAGTTGCCGCGATTAGTGGTGCGGGATTGGGATGGCGATGAGTTTGAGCGTCATTTGAGAGGATGGTTCCGTGGTTGATTCCTCGCTGCGAATCCTGACCGTTAGTATGAGCGATATTGGAGGAGGCGCGGAGCGAATCGCGTGGAACCTCTTTAACGAGTATCGCCGCCGCGGCTACCAATCAAATCTGGCGGTGGGTTATCCCAAAGTTGACGACCCTGATATTTATGCCTTGCCTAACGAGAAGCGCAGCCGGTGGTCCACGCTCGTTTCCGGTGCGGGCGCGAAATTCAATAATGCAAAGCTGAAGCGAGTGTCTGAACTGCTTGCGCAGCCGGTTCGCACGGCAGATCAGTTTGCAGGACTCGAAGACTTCAATTTTCCGGGCACGTGGGATCTGCTGAAATTAACGCCTGAGCCTCCGACGTTGATTCACTGCCACAATCTTCACGGCGAGTATTTCGATCTGCGCGCGTTATCGTGGTTGAGCAACAAGCTGCCGGTTGTTTTGTCGCTGCATGATGCATGGCTTCTGAGCGGCCATTGCGCTCACTCGTTCGATTGTGAGCGATGGCGCACCGGATGTGGTGAATGCCCTGATTTGACGATCTACCCCGCGGTCAGGCGAGACGCAACCGCGCGCAACTGGCGACGCAAGAAACGGATTTTTGACCGGAGTAAACTCTACGTGACTACCCCGTGTCAGTGGTTGATGAACAAAGTAAACGCATCGATGCTAGCACCGGCGGTACGCGGGTCGCGCATTATTCCTTACGGAGTTGATCTGAGTGTCTTCCGTCCTCGCGACAGGATCGCGGCACGAAGAGATCTCGGACTGCCGGAGAATTCGCACGTAATTCTTTTCGCGGCCAATCGCATTAAAAAGAATATTTGGAAAGACTACGACACGATGCGAGCCGCGATCGCGCGTGTCGCAAGCGAATTGAAGGGCAAGCCAGTAACGTTCATCGCGCTAGGAGAAGATGCGCCAACGGAACAACTCGGCACGGCTGAAATGAGGTTCTATCCATTTCGTAGTGATGTAAGTGATGTTGCTCGTTTTTACCAGGCAGCGGATCTCTACCTTCATGGCGCACGAATCGATACGTTTCCGAATGCGGTTCTCGAAGCGCTTGCGTGTGGAACACCGGTCGTGGCGACAGCAGTCGGCGGCATTCCTGAACAAATCGCCGATGGCCGCACCGGATTTCTCGTACCGCCGGCGGACGTTTCAGCGATGGCGGCGCGAATCGTACAAGCGCTTGATGAGAATACGAATCAGCAGATGAGCGCGGCTGCGTCGCAGGAAGCTGTGGTCCGCTTCTCGCTGGATCGATACGTTGAAGATCACTTGAAGTGGTATAAAAACATCCTACAGAATTTTCAGGATTCTCAAGCTTTTCGAGATGAAGATTAAGCACGCACTAAAAAAGGCTATTCCACACGACGTACTAAAGTTTGGTCGTGACCTCGAGGCGCGTCGCGCGTGGGAGAAGCAAGGCCGGCCGTCGCCGCCGCCTCACATCGTCAAAGAGGAGTTGATCAAGGACTACGCGAAAACTTTCAAGACCAACATTCTTGTCGAAACAGGCACGTACCTCGGCGACATGGTCTATGCGATGCGCAAATCGTTCTCGAAAATTCTATCCTTTGAATTGGACCAAACACTTGCTGAACAGGCGCGGCAGAGGTTCGCGAACGACAGTAACATCACGATCATTCAGGGCGACAGCGGCCGTCTGCTCGGCGACTATCTGGCCGACATTCACGAGCCTTGTCTGTTCTGGCTCGATGGTCATTACTCCGGCGGTATCACGGCACGCGGCGCGCTCGAGACGCCGATCAAAAGTGAGTTGAACCACATACTTTCACATCCAGTCGAAGGGCACGTCATCCTGATCGACGACGCTCGCTGCTTCACTGGAGAAAACGATTATCCGACACTGCAAGACTTGCGAGAGTTTTTGAATGAACGTAAGTCGGAATGGCAATTCTCAATTGATACGGACGTCATTCGTATTCATGTATAACTTAGACAGGATTACAGGATTTGCATGATTGACAAGATGGAATCATGTTAATCCTGAAAAATCGTGTAAATCCTGTCCAATGATTATGAAAGTTTGCTTCCCCATGTGGATCGGCCGTAGGCATCAGGGACTCGGCAACGAGCTCATTCCCTGGGCCAAGGCGTTCATTGCGAGCGAGGAATTGCAGATCAAGTTTTTACCTCCAGCGCTGGGACTGAACGATCGCCGTTATTACGAATACTTTGGCACGTCGCGCTTCGATTGGATCTACTACGCAATCCTGAAGAAGGTTCTCCCCTGTTATGTATTCACTGAAGACGAATACATCGCCACTGGTGAAAAAGACTTCGCGCGCGCGATTCGCGTCTACGCCGATAAAAAGGGCCTGGCAAACAAGAGTTCCTACGCGCTGCTGACCGAAGGCCTGTGGGGCAACTGGTATTCAGTGCGTAAGGCGCGCCACTTCGTACTCTCGCAGCTCTATCGCACGCGACACCTTACACGCAATCTTTATCAACTCGATCGCCAGATCGCCGATACGTGTTTGCTGGTGGGCCTCCACATTCGCATGGGAGATTTTTTGCCGGTCGCGAACAGGTCCGAGTATCAAGGCCTGTGGAACACTCGTGTTCCGCTCGCATGGTACGTGAACATTTGCCGCCAATTGAAGGCAGCTCTTAAAGACAACGTCACGTTTATGCTGCTGACTGACGGCACGGAACCCGAGCTACAGGAGTTCGTTCGTGAGTTCAATCCAATCACGAACTTCGGCCAACCGCACTCGGTGATCAGCGATCTGCTCGCACTGGCCAGTGCCGACGCCCTGGTCTGCTCGATCTCTTCTTACAGCATGTGGGGCGTGCTCCTTTCGCGCGCGCCTTATTTCTGGTACTTACCAAACTTGCGCGAGCTCGACGGCTACCTGACACTGTGGCAGGAACGCATCGAGGGCGTTGGCGATGGTCTCCCGGCAAACGAGATCCTGCCGCGCGGAGTTCCGCTCACTGAAGATGGGCGCATACCCGAGTCGATGCTCGATTACTTACGTTTGAAAGTAAAACTCAACTCGCTTTCATTGGATCTGGTCCGGTCAGGCGGTGTGCCTGTCAATTACGAATCTGTTTCAGGGAAACGTTAAAGGATGCACTATCACCTAATCGGCATTTGCGGAACGGCGATGGCTTCGCTCGCCGGCATGCTTCAGGCGCGAGGTCATCACATCACCGGATCGGACACAAACGTCTATCCACCGATGTCCACGATGCTTCAGGATCTCGGCATCAAAGTCTCGCTCGGCTTCAAACGCGAGCATCTCACACCGCAGCCCGACTGCGTCATTGTTGGAAATGCGATCCCGCGCGGCAATCCTGAGGTTGAAGAAACACTGAATCGAAAGCTCCTGTATCGATCGCAAGCGGAAGTAGTGAAGGAAGAGTTCATTCGCGGGCATCACTCACTCGCGGTTGCAGGCACGCATGGTAAAACGACCACGACGAGTATCGCCGCGTGGGTGATGGACCAGGGCGGACTCGATCCGACTTTTCTAATCGGCGGTGTCGCACAGAACTTTGGCGCAAGCTTTCGTGTCACGAACAGCGACTACTTCATTATCGAAGCTGACGAATACGACACGGCTTATTTCGACAAGGGTCCTAAGTTCATGCACTACCTGCCGGAGCTCGCGATCGTAAACAATATTGAATTTGATCATGCCGATATCTACTCCGATCTCGCTGCGGTGAAGCTCGCTTTTCGACGTTTCATGAATCTTGTTCCTGAGAACGGAAGACTGATTGCCGGTTGGGATAGTCCGAATGTTCGAGCAGTTGTCGAATCGTTTGGAGAGAAACTCTTTACGCGATTGGAAACTTTCGGCACTGATTCAGGCGCAAAGTGGCAAGTTCGCAATGCTGAGTTCAACGAGGGTGTTTCAAGGTTCGAAGTTTTCTGCGAGAACCAGCCGTGGGGCGAATTCGAGACGCCGTTGCTGGGAGAGTTTAATCTTCTCAATTGTCTCGCCGTGATCGTCGCCGCCGACGCGTGGGGCGTGAGCAAAGAAAAGATTCGAGGCGCGCTTTCGAGCTTTCAGAACGTGAAGAGACGCGCGGAAGTCCGAGGCGAAGAACGCGGCGTCGTAGTCATCGACGACTTTGCTCATCACCCGACGGCTGTTAGAGAAACGTTGCGCGCCTTGCGTGCGAGGTATAAAGATCGCCGTTTGATCGCCGTCTTTGAGCCTCGCTCCTGGTCGTCGCGACTCGCAGTGTTTCAACAGGATTACGCCAATGCCTTCGCAGCCGCTGATTACGTTGTCATCGCTTCAGTTTTCGACAGTCAGAAGGTCACAGAAAAGGGACGAGCCCTTGATACAGGTGAGTTAATTGATGCTATTTCGCAACAAGGTAAACCCGCCTTTGCTTTGCCTGATGTTGATCACATCGTCGCTCACATTGTTCCAGAACTGCGCTCCGGCGACGTTGTCGCAATAATGTCAAACGGTGGCTTTGGCGGCATTCACGATAAGATCTTGACAGCCCTTCACTCAAACTAACCTAACGTCTGCTGACGCACACACTTTAACGAACTATTCGTAACGCTATCGCAGATTAAGTCCGCTAAAAGGGTTCTCCGGCTAGGGTAGGAGGTCCCCCTCGGTGAAAAATTTTTCAATATTTCGAGCACGCGCTCAAGTTCTCTGAGGCCAATGCTACTGAGAACCTGGGCGAAATTGCGAGCCTCGCGCGGCGCGATTTTGCCGAGCGCGAGAGTTTTATCTGTCACACAACTACGGCGTCAGTCGAGTATAGCTGCCTGATGATCGAGAATGCGATTCTGCTTCGTACGAATCGTTCCGGCAGAGTTTATGCAGGCGTTGAGAAATTTTCGGCACTGCAACCGATTATCGATCGTTATATGCGAATCGCTGACGTGTCAGAGTCGGTATATCTTTTTGGTGAAGACGACTGGCGGCCGCCTCGACATCCAAACATCAGACTGATTAGTCTCAACCCGGATTTTCGCCTGGCACGTGAGTGGTTTGTTATCGCTCATTCTTCATCGCTGAATTGCGCCCTCGTGGCGTTCGATGAGACTCGCGTGGAGAGTGTGCCCGAACAGATCAGGTACTGGGCAGTAAAGACGAGTAATCCGAATCTTGTTGGCCGTCTTGCCAACGAAGTTGAAGGCGTGATCGATTGGTGTCTCGCCGCTTAACTCAAACAGCTTTTGACTCCGCGGCTGGTCGCTCAACAAGCAAGGGCACTGCCATAGTTTGCTCCTGACCAGCCGGGGTTTTTGCTGCTTCAACCCGCGCCGTCAATACGCGACGAATTTTTTTCGGCAACAGTCTCGCCGCGATCAGCGCGGTGGCGCCGATCAACTCCACTACGTCTCCTCCACCGCGCCAGTGTTCTCGCACCACGCGCGGCTCAGTGACGCTCATCAAGCGCAAGAGGGTCAACGCGATCAGGTAAGCGTCGTCAACCTGGCCAACGAAAGGCAGCATGTCGGGAATGAAGTCGAGCGGTACGAACGCGTAGACGATTGCGCCCGCCACCATCAATCTCTCTTTCGCCGGCACGCGCGAGTCGGTCATTAAGCGTGCGCAGAGTAAAAGAAGATTAGGTATGACGAGCAACAGGTTCGTCATTCGGCTTCGAAGCTTTAATTCTGACATGTCACGGATTATACAGAACTGTGCTGATCCGTGTAATCTGTGGCAACATTACCGCCCATGGACATCCTGGATCGCATTCGCCAGCGTGCCGCGTCAAGGCCGCAACACATCGTCCTGCCTGAAGGCAACGATCCGCGCACGGTTGTTGCCGCCGCTGAAGCCACCAATCAGCGCATCGCGCGAATCACTTTGTTGGGTGACGAAGAAACCATTCGCGCAACCGCCAGAGATAACCGTTTGGATCTGGGTGGTGTGGCGATTGTGGATCACCGGCGTGCTTCTGATTTTGACAAAATGGTGTCGCTCTTTCACGACTTGAGAAGAGCGAAAGGGCTGATGGCGGACGAAGCACGAACGCTCGTGTCGGATCCTTTGTACTACGGCAACTTGATGGTCCGATCGGGATTGGCGGATGGTTCGGTAGCGGGCGCCACAAACACGACGAGCCACACGGTTCGCGCAGCCTTGCATTGCATTGGAGTCAGAACCGGATTCAAGCTCGTTTCGAGTTTCTTCCTGATGGCGTTGCGCAATCCGGAATTTGGGCACGATGGCGCGCTGATCTATGCCGATTGTGGCGTCGTGATCGAACCGAGTGCGGTAGAGCTTGCGGAGATTGCTTTGGCCGCGGCCGATTCGTGCAAGGCATTGCTCGGCACGGAACCTCGCGTTGCATTGCTCTCGTTTTCGACAAAGGGAAGCGCGCAGCACCGTCTCATAGATAAAGTGGTTGAGGCGACACGCACGGTGAAAGCACGAGCGCCCGAGTTGCAGGTGGATGGTGAACTCCAGGGAGACGCGGCGTTGATTCCCGCAGTGGCTCAGTCGAAAGCGCCCGGATCGCCGGTTGCAGGCCGCGCAAACGTGCTGATCTTTCCCGATCTGCAATCCGGAAACATCGCGTACAAGTTAACTGAACGATTGGCCGGCGCCACCGCCATTGGACCGATTCTTCAGGGTTTGGATAAGCCCGCTAACGATCTCTCGCGAGGCTGCACCGCGCGTGATATTGTTGACGCCGTGGCGATCACCGCCGTCCAGGCGCAGGCGCGGAAGAGCTAATCTCCGCGGCAAAGGCAACGTACCTATTGCATTGGCATCCAAAAGCCGATTCAAAAAAATGTTCCTGCTTAAGCGCACAACTGGGCTTTTGTTCCTTGCCGCATTCTTAGGAATTGCCGCCGTGCCGGGCGCGAGCCAGGAACCCTCCAAACCGCAAGCCTCGCCATCTCCAACTGAAAAAGAACAGGACAAAGTCAGGGTTTTTACGGAAGAAGTGCGACTTCCAGTGGTAGCTCTGGACGCTTATGGACATTACGATCCGACACTCGAGCTCGACGACATTCTCGTCCTTGAAGACGGTGTCATTCAACAACTCAGAAGCGTGCGGCACCTTCCTGCAAACGTTCTGTTCGTACTCGATACTGGTGGTGAATCAAGTGGCCTCGGAGGTATGTCGAAGAGTACGAGTCTTACACGTCAGGTCGCGTCGCAATTGGTGATGAGGCTTCAGGAAGGCGCCTCGATAGCGGTAATGCAATCGGGAAACTCGGCTGAGATGTTGCAGCCGTGGACCACAGACAAAGCCGCAGTCCTTCGCACGTTAAAGAACAAACTCATCTCAACGAAACGATCGCGGATCTCCGAAGCGATTGCGAATGCCGGCGTGCAACTGAAAGATCGTCCTGAGGGAAGCCGTCACGTCGTGATGATCACCGACGGCGTTGACACACCCGGCGTCAAGGTCGATCGTGCTGAAGCGATTAACAAACTGATCGCCGCGAGAGCCACGGTACACATCATCAGTTATACAGAGTTCGTCAGACAGAAGAGCGATGACAAGCCATCTTCGGTCGTCGCTGGTCCACGTCCCCCGAGTGCCGATCCGATCAGAGCCACGGATCCCACTCTGCCTCCCGGAACAACGCGATCGCCTTCTTATGGCGTACGTCTCACTTTCGATCCCGCGATGAAACGAAGGCGCAAAGCCTATGAGGTAGAGGTGGCGAAGAGCCAGCAGGCGTTGAAGAATGTCGCCGAAGAGACGGGTGGCAAAATTTTACTGCCGGTTAACAGTCAGGAAATGATGGCTCAGGCCACCGAAGTCGCTCGCGCGATCGGCGCCGAATACGTCGTCACTTATCGTCCGAAACGCCCGCTTGCCGAAGCGAGCCCCGGCGAATATCGCCGCATCGAGGTGGCCTCACGCAGAGTCGGATTAAGTCTCCACGCGCGCCGCGGATACGTAGTTCCGACCGTTCAAAACTGATCCGGAAGAAATTAGACAGGATTTACAAGATGTTTCAGGAGTTACAGGTGAGATCTTGGTCAATCATGAAAATCTTGTAAATCCTGTCACTATTTTGCGGCGAGTTCGAGTTGTTCGAGGTTCTGCATGATCTGTCGCACGTCAAACTGATCGTGCTTAGGCATCAGCGACTGGCGGTGCAGCACTTCCCAATCTTCCTTCGGCACTCGATGAAACGCCTCAACCACTTTCGGATCGAATTGTCGCCCCGACCAATCGTCAAGTTCCTTTGCTGCCGCTTCGTACGGCTTGCCGCGACGATACACGCGGTCGCTCGTAATCGCGTCGAATGCATCAGCCACTGAAAAGATGCGCGCGCAGATGTCAATCTCTTCGCCGTGCAGTCCGAGCGGGTAACCGCTTCCATCCCACTGCTCATGATGCTGAGCGACCACGCGTGAAGCGCCTTGCAGGAATTCGATCCCGCGCAGGATTTGCTGCCCGTGGACCGGATGTTCGCGCATGCGTACCCATTCTTCTTCAGTGAGCTTCCCGGGCTTGCGCAAAATCGAATCCGGCACGCCGATTTTGCCGATGTCGTGGAGCAGTGCGCCAAACTCCAACGCCTTCATCTCTTCCGGTGTCAGACCATACTCACGTCCGAGCCGCAGACTGTAAGTAACCACTCTTTCCGAGTGTCCATGCGTTTCCGAGTCTCTGGTTTCAAGAGCAGCAGTCAATGCCTTAAGTGTGGACCGGTACGCGCCTTCCAAAGAATTCAAGGCACGATCGAGTTCGGCAGTTCTTTGTTCGACTAACTCTTCGAGATGATTCTCGTAACGTTGCTTCGCAACTACGAGATCGTAATGTTCGAGTGCGCGTTTGACGACCGCTTCCACCTGCCGCAGATCAAAAGGCTTCATCAGGTAATCGAATGCACCCAGACGCAGAGCGCCGATCGCGCTCTCGACCGTCTGCATGCCGCTGATCATTACGACCACCGTATCGGGCGACAGTCCCTTGACGTGCGGAATCATTTCCAAGCCACTCATGCCGGGCATCGTGATGTCGCTGATGACTAACTGAAATTGACCTTCGCGCAAACGTGCGAGCGCGTCCTCCGCTGAACCCGCTTTGAGACACTCGTACTCTTCGCTGAGCAGGTCCGCCAGAATCTCGGTTATTTCGATTTCGTCATCAACAATCAGAATGCGGGGCGACACAGTTGTCGGCATCTCGTTTCTCCTGAAACTGGGCAGGGCATGGCGGCTGGAAAAATTAGTAGAACTTAGATGCTGGTGAGGGCGCGAGGTTAGGGGACAGAATGCGCCGCAAGCCAATACCTGGCTCAGGCATTCTAGCCGTTTTACTCCAGCGTGGCAAACATGTTTTTACGCGGCAAGTAAACTGCTGGGGGATAAGTGTTTAGCTCGCAAAGGAGCACAAGGCTTTCTTGGAGATCGAGGCATGTCTAAAAGTTATTGGCCCAGGTTGCGCTCCCCGCGAAAGCGCCTTATGATGTGCATCCTTCACGCCGGAGTGGCGAAATTGGTATACGCACCAGACTCAAAATCTGGCGAGCTTCACTGCTCATGTCGGTTCGAGTCCGACCTCCGGCACCACGTCTTTGTGATCGTATATTTACATCCCGCACATTACACAGATTTGAAGTCAATCCAGAAAACTTGAAATCGCAATTTGCGATCTCAAGATCTGGCCATGGTGTAGGCGTTCATTGCCTTTCCCATTCGCTACAAGTTACTAGCTCTTAACCGCCACTGAACGCAGGCACTTCATTAAGCTCTCCAGATCCAGCGGCTTCGTGAGGTGGGCCACGAAACCCTCGCTGCGCGCTTGTTCGACGTCCTCGCGGCGGCCGTAGCCTGTTAGCGCAACCACCCGAACGTTTTCCTTGTCCGGCAGCAAGCGAAGCCGGCGCACGAAATCAAAGCCGTCCATTCCCGGCATCGAGATGTCTGAAACTACCACGTCAAAATCCGATTTTGCCGCAACCTCTAATGCCTCCTTCCCGCTGTTGGCCGTGATCACGGTTGCGCCACTCATCTCGAGCAATGAGCGAAGCAACGTAGTCGTATCTTCATCGTCGTCTACGGCCAGGACTGTAATTCGATCGAGACCGTTGTTCGACACGAGTGTCGGATGCGCAACGTGCTCCTTTCCAGCGCGAGTCTTCTCCGGTAACCGGACAGTAAATCGTGCTCCCTTCCCTACACCCTCTGAATAAGCAGTGACAGATCCGTTGTGCAACTTAACCAACTGTTGGACCAGCGCGAGACCGATCCCCAAACCTCCATGCTCTCTGCTCGCACGCGCGTCGCCCTGGCGAAACATTTCAAAGACGTTCGCGAGAAACGAAGGATCGATACCCTGTCCAGTGTCTTCGATCACCAACACCACTTCGCCGTTTTCATGGAACAGGCGGACCCAAACTCTGCCGCCGTCCGGCGTGAACTTCACTGCATTGCTTAACAGGTTCCAAACTATCTGTTCCAGGCGAAGCAGATCGCCGCGCACGAATAACGGGTCGGCCGGAGCTTCGACTTCAATGGAAATATTTTTAACCTGCGCGTCTGCTCTAACTGTCTCGAGCGCGTTGTTGATCGCTGTGATGATGGAAACGGTTTCCGAACTGAGGAATAACTTGCCACTGCGCAACCGCGAAAGTTCGAGGAGGTCTCGAATTAAATACGACTGCGCGAGCGCATTGCGGCGTAGCGCTTCGCTCATGCGCAGCAACTGCGGCGACCCTTTTATCTCATCCATGCGCAACAGCATTTCAGAGTAGCCAAGGATAACGTTGAGCGGATTGCGCAGTTCGTGCGACATCGTCGCCAGAAACTCATCTTTCAAACGGTTCGCTTCGTCGGCCGCTTGTCTGAGCTCGCGTTCACGCGCCAGCAGCGACCGCAGCTGCTCTCCGGTTTCTTTCAACTGCTCCTGGTTACGATGTTGTTCCTCGAAAAGATCTCGGACCTGATACTGCCGGCGTCTCGATCGCAGTGCGACGTTGATGGTGCGCAGCAACGTTTCGGTACGAATCGGGCGCTCGAGCAACGTAACACTTCCGGCAGCTCGCGCGGCGACGTCCAGGAGTCGGGCCAGTCGTGAAGCTCCGCCACTCGTCAATATGATGACGGGCAACTCCGACCAGGGTGGTTGACGTTCGAGCGCGGCGAGCAGGCTTTCCGTATGCGCGAATTCCAGGGCTTCCTCAGTCATCACGAGCGCGCCCGCATGCGTAATCTGGTCCACGCCGTGTTCAGGAAATTCGCATATAACCGCCTCACAACCATTCGAATTAAGCAGATCCGCGATAGCTCTTGCGTCCTGTCCCAGAGGAGCAATCACGATGATTCGCTCATCATTTCCTTCATTAGGGCGCAAGTCGAGAGTCGAGCCTTCGCCCGCTACTGAACCGGCTGGATCGCTGTCACTTAACATTGATTTCAACGAGGCTTCCATTATGCGTTTTACTTCGACCGCATAATCTTCTCTGCTGTTCCCTCAAACATAGGAGTACCCGTGAGAATGCCCCGGAATTCTCGTAACGGCTCGCCAATGCGAATTCCATTTCGACCATCAAGCTTGAACTCACGAATCGCACGTTCGTGATAGCCATTACGTTTCTTTATTACTGCGATCGATTGTTTAATTTCTCCCGCGGCTTCAAAGTAACGCAGGTTTATAACGGTGTCACAGAGGTAGCTAAGATCCACCGGCGCTTCCAGTGCGTTCACCGCGCCATGTTGTGCCATCACGAGGATCGTCACCACTCCCTGCTGATTCAAGTAGGCCGTTAGTTCGTGCAATTGAGCGTTTAAGTATTTCTCGCCAGGCATGGCGTTGAGATAACCGTTGAGACTGTCGATCACGATCAACTTGCATCCGGACTCTACACATTCCCGAACTAGCCACGCGAATTCACCTGGAGAAATCTCCGCGGGATCGATCTGCCGCAACCGCACCTTCCCGGCATCGACATACTTGTTCAAGGGAATTCCTAACGACTCCGCCCGGACCTTCAAGATTCCCAGCGTTTCATCAAAGGCAAAGATTGCTGTGGATTCATCGTTGCTTGCCATCTGCACGGCGTACTTAATGGCGATACTGGATTTCCCAGTGCCGGCAGGCCCGATTAACAAAGTCGTAGTACCGCGCGCCAATCCGCCACCGAGCAATTGGTCCAACTCCCGAACGCCGCTGGATACCGATTCACGCTCAAAGTCGACATGATGTCCCGCCGCTATGAGACGAGGAAAAATGCTTAAGCCGCCTTTCAGGATCGTATAGTCGTGATATCCCTCGCTGAAGTGCACGCCTCGCATTTTTGAAACAGTCATCCGCCGGCGCGCAGCACCGTAGTCGGGCGAGAGATGTTCCAACTCGATAACACATGAGGGTCGCCTGTAGTTCCGGTCTTATTCATCTTGTCGTCGAGTAAAAGCACCGTGCTGCCATACTTCGCGAATTCCTGTTTCAGACTTAATAAATGACGCCGGTAGCGTAAAGGCGTCTCGGCTATCAATCGGAATTCAGAAAGGGAATCAAACACAACTCTGGCGGGTCTCAATTTCTGAATGTGCTCGAGCAGGAGGTTCGTGATTTTGTTCAGTTCCAATTCGGAGGGATGAAAAACCGTCGTCTGCGCGTCGGGCCTGAGGAGATTGTCAATGGCTGATAACTCTAACAACGGAATACGATCCAGCGACCAACCGTGCGAATGCGCAACCTTAAACAGTTCCGCTTCGGTTTCGGAAAGAGTGATATAGAAAACACTCTCACCGCGCCGTAATCCTTCAAGCAGAAACTGGAGGGCAAGCGTGGTCTTGCCGGCGCCGGGGTCCCCTTGAACGAGGTAAAAACAATTAGGGGGCAATCCGCCCCCAAGAATGTTGTCCAAACCCGATATGCCACTGGGGCAACGAGGATCGTCGGTTTCAATCTGAGTCTCGGTATCGGGCATATTTTTTCACCGTCCTATCGGCGACAGTTGTAATCAATACCACGCAAAAATAGTTTAAGAGGGGCTTTTACCAGCAAAGGGGGTTGGGAGCAAAGGACTTATACCAAACTCGGCGCACCTCCAGCAACGGGCCGTTTTGCGAGCTTGCGAAGCAGACGTAATCATGAAGCCCAGTCTTAGCCTGCGAAGCAGGCGTAAGCATATAGCCTGGGGTGAAACCCCAGGAAACAACGTAGGAAAGAACCCCTGAGCCCGCGGACGCGGGCGACAGCGCTGTCGCCCACTTCGCGGGCTCGCATTTCTTTTTCGCACTCTTTCCTGGGGCTTGTGCCCCAGGCTATATGCTTACGCCTGCTTCGCAGGCCCAAACTTTTATGCTCACGCCTGCTTCGCAGGCTAATGAATCAAAATAAAGGTCTTCCGGTCAGAATGCCGTGCCGGCCAGTTAACCTGACCACTCGAACAACTCCGCACCTCCAACTTTTCTATATAAATAAATGGCACACGATTGGCTTAACGCTTTGCGGGCAGTGAGCCCGACCCAGCGACTTTGACAAACCACAAGTGGTGAAATCCCCCAGACACCAGCTTCAGACTCGTTCCCATGTTTCTCGACACCAACTCTTCCATCTCCCGCGTCAGCCGCCAGTTGTGGCCCCTCCCTGCGTTCATCATTCCCAGCGCACTCGTACTCTGTTTCATCGCTAACCTTACGGCTCTTGTCGTCATCCTCTTCCTCGTCCAAATAGTTGCCAGTGCAATCGTTTGGAAAAGCTGGAAAGGTACTCACGAACAACTGACCGGAGTTCGACACGAACTCTCAAGCCTGCAAGGCATTGTCAACGTTTCGCGTGACGCAATCATCGGTGTGACAACCGAGGGCGTGATCATGAGTTGGAACCGCGGCGCCCGCGGCATTTATGGATATACGGCCAAGGAAGCTTTGGGATCGCCGATCTCCATGCTCTTCGATCACCGCCGTGGCCAGGAGGCGACCCTCTTATTTGAAAAGGTCACACGCGGAGAAAACGTCACGCAGCATGAGATGGTCCACTTCAAAAAAGGCCGCACGCCGATCGACGTCTCGCTGACGATCTGTCCCATCATGGAGGGGAAAGCCATAACCGGCACTTCCGTTGTCGCCCGTGACATCACCGAGCGCAAACGTGCCGCGGGCTCTTTGGCCCAACAAGCCGCAGCGATGAAAGCGTCGATGGACGGCATGGCGATCATCGACCACGGCGGCGTCTGCATTTATCTCAACGACGCGTACGCGAAGATCTTCGGCTACGCCGATCCCGAACGGTTGATCGGCGCAAGCTGGGAAATGTTTTACTTTGAAGAAGAACTGAAACGACTCAAGGAACAGATCATGCCCGCCGTTTGGCGCGACGGCTCGTGGCGCGGCGAAGCAATGGGCCTGAAACTCAACGGCGGCACGCTGCCATTGGAGATCTCGATTTCGAGTGTTGACGGCGGCGGTCTGGTCCAGGTCGTCCGCGACATCACTGAACGAAAGAAGATCGAAGAGACGCTGCGCAACAGCTCGCTTAAAGATGACCTGACCGGACTGTTCAACCGCCGTGGCTTACTCAAACAGGCGGCGCCTTATTTCGACTTCGCGCGCCGCCAAAAAGAGAACCTGCTTCTTCTCTTTATCGACCTCGACGGGATGAAGAGGATCAATGACGAGTTTGGTCATAACGAAGGTGACAATGCACTCATCAACACCGCTGCGATACTCAATCGCAGCTTCAGGAGTTCCGACATCATCGCGAGGCTCGGCGGCGACGAATTTACGGTGCTTGTCACCGATCTGAGTGCCAGTAAAGAAGACGCCATCGAGAGACTTAATGAAAATCTCAAAGCCTACAACGCGAGTGACACGCGCGGACACAAACTCGCTTTCAGTATCGGTGTCGCCACGCTCGAGCCCGAACGCATGACTTGCTTCGAGGAGTTACTCGAACAGGCCGACCAGGCGATGTACGAGCAGAAGCGCATGAAGCGCCGCCGCGCAACTGAACGAACACTAGACAAGCAACTCGGTTACGTGGAGGCCGAGCCGCAATTTGCGTCCAATTCAATTCCGTTCGCACTATCCGCAAGTCCACGTCCCAGCCACGGAACTTTCGACAATGCTGCGATCGGCATGGCAGTGGTTTCAATGGATGGCAGTTGGCTCCAGGTGAACGACGCGCTGTGCAAACTTCTGGGTTATTCAGAACAGGAATTACGAGCCACGAGTTTCCAGCGACTGACACATTCAGAGGATCTCAGGCATGTGCAGTCACAGATTCAACGAGTGCTCGAGGGCTACGTTCAAAGTCACGAGCAGGAGAAAAGATACATTCACGAACACGGGCACGCAGTTTGGGTGCAGTGGCACGTCTCGCTTCTAAAGGATTCCGAAACCGGAACAAAACGATTGTTCTTCCAGGTTCAGGACATCAGCGATCGCAAGAAGGCCGAAGAGAAGTTAACGCAGGACACGCTGACCGGCTTGCCAAACCGCGCGCGCTTCTACGATCTGCTCAAACTGCGAGTCGCACGCAAGCAGCCTAACCGGCAATGTGCAGTGTTGCTGCTCGACGTCGATCGCTTCAAACTCGTCAACGATAGTCTCGGCAACGCGAGTGCTGATCAGCTTCTGATCCAGATCGCACAGCGAGTTAAAACGTGCATGCGACAAGGCGACGTGCTCGCACGCGTGGGCGGAGATGAATTCGCAGTGCTACTTGATGACGTTTCCGGTGAAGACGAAGCGTCTTCAGTTGCGACACGAATTCAGCAGGCGCTCTCCATCTCGTTCAACCTGCTGGGCCAGGAGGTGTACACCACTCTGAGTATCGGCATCGCACTCGCTTCGGATTACAGCGAGCACGTTTCAGATATCCTGCGCGACGCTGAAACGGCGATGCACCAGGCAAAGGCGCGCGGTAAAGCACGCTACGAGATCTTTGGACGCGACATGCATGGCGAGTTCATGAGTCGCTTGAAACTGGAAACTGATCTGCGGCGCGCGTGCGAAAGAGACGAGTTGTTTGTCGATTATCAACCGATCGTCTCGCTTCAGAACCAAACTCTGATCGGCTTCGAAGCCCTCGTGCGCTGGCTCCATCCGGAAGTTGGACTGGTGCCCCCGACAGACTTCATTCCCGTTGCGGAAGAGACAGGCCTGATCCTGACCATTGGACAAACCGTGCTCGAGTCGGCGTGTCGCCAGGTGCGCGAGTGGCAGGAAACGTGTCCCGCGTCTCCACCCCTGTTTGTCAGCGTCAACTTGTCAGTGAAGCAGTTTAATCAGCCAGGTTTGGTTGAAAACATCGCGAGTTTGTTGGAGCAGTTCCAACTGCCACCACGTTGTTTGAAACTCGAAATCACCGAGTCAGTGTTCAGCGACAACATTGAAGCCGCAGTTGGACTGCTAACACAATTGCGAGAGCTCGGCGTGCAGTTGAGTATCGACGATTTCGGCACCGGCTACTCGAGCTTGAGCTATCTCCAGCGTTTCCCGATCGACACTCTGAAGATCGATCGATCGTTCGTCACGCAGATGATGGAGAATGAAGAGAACCTCGCGATCGTTCGCACGATTGTCGCGCTTGCTCAGAATCTCGGGATGGATGTGGTTGCGGAAGGTGTGGAGACTGAAGATCAGTTATCGCTGCTGCGCAAGTTGGAGTGCGAGAACGGGCAGGGGTTCCTTTTCTCAACACCGCTGGGTGGACTCGAGTTGGACCAGTTTATTGCGAGTTGTAATCTAGAGAGTGAAGCTCCGGCTGCTCTAGTGGCGTAAAAGGAGTTTTCCTCGCAAGGCGCAGAGTGAAGTTCCATCTCTTCCTTTGCGCCTTTGCGCCTTTGCGAGGAAAAACTCTTTCTTACATTGAAACCTGATACAGATCGCGCCCCGCATCTTTCACGATCAGCGTGTCAGGCTCATAACTCATCGCCTCGTAATCAAACGAGCGGTAATCGCGATATCCAAGATTTACACGCCTGCAAGTTTCTTCGTCTAATCCCGTCACCATCGTGATGTTGTAACGAGGCACGACTTTGCCTTCCCCGTCCAGCCGCCCGGCGTAAGCAACGTGTGCCAAATGGGCCGCGATACACAAATTCTCCCGAAGCTCCGGTGAAACGCCCAACATGTCGCGCACGCTCTCGAGCGGTGCGTAACCATACTTCTCGATCAACGCTCCGTGCGTTTCGGAAAGTTTGGTCAGGTGTGGAGCGTAAATGATCAGCTCCCCGCCCTCTTCGACGATCGCGCCGAGCTTGTAACTCGCCTTTCCCCCAACCCACAACTCATCGTAATGCGCATCCAGCAACGCAACTACTCGCTTGTACTTCCTGCCCGTGTAGCGAATGTGAACCCGTCGACTCACTTCAGCAGCGCGGCGAAAAGCTTCGCGGATGTCTCCTGCGAAAAGCGCGTAGGTCACTAATTCGTTGTCAGCATCGCGCGAGACCACCGTGTTGAAAGAGATGATGCGCGCCGAGATGAGATCTGCCGCAGCTTCGATCAGATGACGTGTGGGCGTCTCGACCCGCCCGATTATGTTTTCGATACCAGCCAGTGCGCCGAGCCAATGAGTCGTGTGCGTCAACTCCGGTCCCGCCACACCGGGAAAGAAATACTTTGCGCCGCCAGCGAAGCCCGCGACTTCGTGCGGCACTGTCGCACCAAAGACGAGAACCGTATCGTAAATTCCAGGCGCAAGTAGTTTGTTGACAGTCACCGGCACGGCGTGTTCGATCAATCCATTGGTTAGCTGCTGCACTGTTGCAGCGCTTAATTCGCCGATGGTTACCAGTTCGTCAGCTTCGTCCCAACGGTGATCGAATAACTCGCCGGAGAAATGGGTGGAGCCGATCTTGGAGAGTTTCTGTGACTCGGACATCGCCGGGTGAGTGCCCTGGGCCACGAGCGCGTCGAAAGATGCGACGCCGCGTTTGGTTAAGAATTCAGTGGCGACGGGAAAGAGTTGGTGAGTGTTATCGTCACGAGTCTTATCGGGGATGATGGCGAGCACGCGTTCGCCGGGTTGGATGACATTGA
Organism: uncultured Acidobacteriota bacterium; assembly: GCA_963826255.1. Taxonomy (GTDB): domain Bacteria; phylum Acidobacteriota; class Blastocatellia; order Pyrinomonadales; family Pyrinomonadaceae; genus PSRF01. Next base: position 886,552 of record CAWGWK010000001.1, on the reverse strand, counting down.
GCGCTTGCTGAATTATGGCCGTTAGCTCAGACAGGATTACAGGAGTTTCAGGATTAACAAGACTCATACATGAAAAAAGATCATCCTGAAATCCTGAAAAATCTTGTGAATGCTGTCAAAGCGAGACGGTTTGCTCGGCCCAGAATTGAAACTCGCGGTGCTTGTGCTCTTCGGCCTTCGCCTGCGCGCCGCCGGCTACCCGGCAAATCTCTTCAAACACGCGCTGACCGACCTCGTCGATCGTTTCAGTTCCGTCGATCACACCACCGGCGGAAAGATCGAGATCGTTGCGCATGCGTTCGAAGATCGGTGTGTTTGAGGCGAGTTTGATTACCGGTGCAATTGCGTTCCCGATCGTCGTGCCTCGGCCGGTCGTGAATACGACCACAGTCGCGCCAGCCGCAACGAGCCCCGGTGTCGACTCCTGATCGTACCCCGGACCTTGCATCAGATTGAGACCGCGATTCTTTGAGGTCTCGGCGTATTCGAGCACGCCTTCGACGCGCGTCGAGCCGGCTTTCGCGACTGCTCCCAGAGACTTGATCGTAATGTTCAGCAGTCCGCCCGCGATGTTTCCCGGACTCGGATTGTTGTTTAGCACTGCACCAAACTTTGACGCATACTCTTTGTACCAATCGACCATGCGATAAACGGCGCGCCCTGTTTCAACATCCTTCGCACGGTTCGCCAACAAGTGTTCGGCGCCACAAAACTCCGGTACTTCGGTAATCAACACCGTGCTACCGGAGCGGACCAGCATGTCCGCGGCGCGTCCGAGTGAGGGATTTGCAGAGATTCCCGAAAAACCATCTGAGCCACCACACTTCACACCCAACACGAGCTCACTGACGGAACATTCTTCACGCGCGCTCAGGTTAACCTCGGGCAGCATGCGCTCAATTTCACGCAAGCCGTTCTGAATCGCGGCCTGCGTTCCGCCCACTTCCTGAATTCCGATTTTCGCGACAGGCTTATCAAACGATCTTTCGCGTTTGAGTAGATACTTTTCCACCTGGGCGAGGTTTGTCTTTTCACAACCAAGATCGATCAGGATCACGCCGCCAACGTTCGGATGGTCCGCGTAGTTCGAAAGCGTGCGCAGCATCACATCGATCGTGGATCCATCCTGGCACCCACAGCCTTTGTTGTGCGGAATGGCCACCACGCCATCCACGTTCGGATACTTGTCTCGATTGTAGAGCGTGAACTCGGCGATCGTTGAAATCTGCTGCGCTTCATGACTCGCACACATGCTCGTCGGCACGATCAGCACGTAGTTTCGTGTACCCACTCGCCCATCGCGACGGCGGTAACCCATGAACGTCGCGCGCTCAGCTTCAGGAATATATTCCGGCGGCAGCGTGTGGAGCGTCTCGGGTAAATCCCTGATGATCGGCACGTCGTTCGTCATGTTCGCGTGCGTGATCTGCTCGCCGCTGCGTATTCCTAATGAGGTTCCGATTGGCTGGCCAAACTGTTTTACAAACTCACCTTGAGGAATGTCGCGAGTTGCGAAACGATGACCCGGCGGCACCGCGCCGCGAACATGCACGAGCGCGCCGGTAGGCAACACCACTTCAAGATCAGTGAACGTGGCTTTCTTAACCACCGCAACGTTGTCGTTTGGATCGACAATGATCGCGTATTCGTTTATCGAACTCGCTCTTGGTGATTCTGCAATGGCCATGGCCTAAATGGTTTTACCAATCCCGACGTCGAGCGAGGACTTTAACATGCGCATCCTCAAACTCACAAGCAAGTTTTCACTCGGACGAAACCATGTGTATTTATTAGATCTTCGGTTACTTTAAGTCTTGACTGCCAGCGAGATGCAATGTTACACAGTAGGCTCTTAACTGATGACATTGGTCTGACCACATGGGCTATTCTCGTCTGGAACTCAATGACAAGGTCGCGGTGGTAGTTGGCGGAACTTCCGGCATCGGACTGGCCATCGCCAAAGGTATGGCCGAGGCCGGAGCGGATGTCGTTCCCACGTCGCGCCGCGCGGACATGGTTGAAGCCGCGGCCGCTGAGATCGAGCAACGCGGACGCCGAGCTATTCGCGTCAGTTCGGATGTGTCGGATCGTGCGTCGCTGCAACGCGTGCTTGATGAAACTGTCAGCGCGTTCGGCAAAGTCGACATCTTGGTCAACTCCGCCGGCCGCACTAAGCGCGCGCCGACGCTCGAGTTTTCAGAGGAAGACTGGAACGACATCATCGACACAAACCTTACCGGCACCCTGCGCGCCTGCCAGGTGTTTGGGCGACACATGCTCGAGCGGGAGTCCGGCAGCATCATCAATATCGCGTCGCTTTCGACGTTTGTTGCGCTTTACGAAGTTGCAGCTTACTCGGCAAGCAAGGCGGCAGTTGCTTCGCTGACCAAGTCGTTGGCGGTCGAGTGGGGGCCGCGTGGAGTACGTGTTAATGCGATCGCGCCCGGAGTTTTTCGTACCGCTCTCAATCAAAAGCTGCTGGACGAAACTGAACGTGGCCGCGAGTTTCTGTTGCGCACGCCGATGCGTCGCTTTGGGAATGTAGAAGAGTTAGCGGGCGTTGCAATCTTTCTCGCGTCTGATGCCGCAAGTTTTGTTAACGGCGAGATCATCGCAGTTGACGGCGGCTTCCTCGCCAGCGGTGTCAATCAGTGACTTCTCTGCGTGTCCTCTGCGGTCCTCTGCGCCTCTGCGGTGAAACTTTCTCGCAAACATTTTACCGCAGAGGCGCAGAGGACCGCAGAGAACGCGCAGAGAATTATGTGACGCCCCGAGCTTCCCGCACCAATTGAACAAACTGCTTTGCTCGGTCAGTAATTAAGTGGGCTTGTCCTTCACGAATCGCTTTGATGTCAACTAAGTCGGCCCCAACGCCCAAGGCGGCCGCTCCGGCACGGATGAAATCGGCGGCAGTCTTGAGGGACACACCGCCAGTCGGGACGAGCTCGATCTGAGGCAGTGGCGCCTTTAACGCTTTGATATAACTCGCGCCGCCAACTGCTCCTGCCGGAAATACTTTCACGAAATCCGCGCCCGCTTTCCACGCCTGGACCACCTCCGTCGGCGTTAGCGCACCAGGCATGACTGCTACGTCTTGACTGCGGCAGTATTCAATCGTCTCGAGATTAAGCGAAGGACTCACGACAAACTGCGCTCCACTGGAAATGCACGCGCGCGCCGTTTCCGCATCGAGCACCGTCCCAGCGCCGACCAATGCTTCCTTCCCGTAACGACCCGCAACCTGTTCAATCAACGCGACTGCGCCCGGAACAGTCATCGTTATCTCGAGCACGGAAATTCCACCTTCGCGAATCGCGTCGATCGCGCGCATCGCCTCGTCAGCAGTCGTCGCACGCACAACCGGAATCACACCCGTGTCTCTGATCTGTTTGATAACCTCGACCTTAGTCATCGCTTAACGCGCGCGGTTCCGCCTTTCATCACTCGCTCAACTTCCGCTAACGTCGCCATCGTCGTATCGCCCGGCGTCGTCATTGCCAGTGCGCCATGCGCAGCGCCACACTCGACAGCCCATTGCGGTCCACGCTCAGTCAGAAATCCGTAGATCAAACCGGAAGCAAAAGAATCTCCGCCACCTATGCGATCGAGAATCTCGAGGTTCTCGCGAACCGGTGCTTGATAGAGTTCCCCCATCGAGTAACACACAGCGCCCCAATCGTTGATCGTCGCGGTTTTCACATTTCTGAGTGTCGTGCCGACAACCTTGAAATTCGGAAACTCGGCAACCGCCGCTTCGATCATTCGTTGGAAGTTGCGCACGTCGAGTTTGGAATGATGTTCGTCCTGCCCTTCGACTTCGAACCCGAGCGCAGCAGTAAAATCTTCTTCATTGCCGATCATCACATCGACCAGCGGCGCCAGTTCACGATTCACTGACACCGCCTTAGCCTGGCCGCCGATCGACTGCCACAGCGACTCGCGGTAGTTGAGATCGTACGAGACGATCGTGCCGTGCTTCTTTGCGATTTCCATCGCTTCACGTGCAACTGACGGCGTCGTCTCAGACAACGCGCAAAAGATCCCGCCTGTGTGAAACCAACGCGCGCCCTCAACCCCGAATATCTGTTCCCAATCGATCTCGCCCGCCTCCAGTTGCGAAACCGCGGTGTGACCACGATCGGAACATCCGGCCGCAGCGCGCACGCCGAAACCGCGTTCGGTGAAGTTGAGTCCGTTGCGTACCGTGCGTCCAACCCCGTCAAACTTCACCCACTTCACGTGCGACTGGTCCACGCCGCCCTGATAAATTAGATCCTGGACCAACCGGCCAACTGCATTGTCAGCCAACGCAGTAACAATTGCCGCTTCCATTCCGAAGCAACGCTTCAAGCCTCGCGCGACGTTGTATTCACCGCCGCCTTCCCAAACACGGAAGCTACGCGTGGTAGCGACACGTCCCTCACCGGGATCCAGACGCAGCATTACTTCACCGAGACTCACGATGTCCCACCGACAGTTCGTCTTCGGCTTAACCACAAAAGGGCTCATAAATCATCAAAGCTTAGCAGGCTCGAGTTTTGGCGATAGCAGATGAATGATTAGCAATGCGACGAGATATGCCGAAGCGGCGATGATAAAGATGGGCACGTAGCTGCCGGTGCGTTCGAGTATTTCTCCGACCAAACGAGCAATCATCATTCCGCCGATCGCGCCCGCCATGCCGCCGATGCCGACAACCGATCCGATCGCATATCTTGGGAACATGTCGGATGTAGTTGTAAACAGATTGCATGACCAACCCTGGTGTGCCGCCGCCGCAATGCCGATCAACACGACTGCAACCCAAAGATTTGACGTTTGCGCTGCAAAGACTATCGGCACGACGGCCAAAGCACAAATCAACATTGCCAACTTGCGCGCGGCGTTGATGGTCCAACCTCGTTTGATCAACGACGACGAAAGCCAGCCGCCGCCGATGCTGCCGACATCCGCCAAAAGATAAACAACAACCAGCGGCAAACCGAAATCTTTCAGACTCAAGTTATGGCGTTTGTGCAGAAAGTCAGGAAGCCAGAAGAGATAGACCCACCAGATCGGATCGGTCATGAATTTTCCGATTGCGAACGCCCACGTTTGCCGGTGAGGCAGAAGCCGCGCCCATGGAACTTTAACAACCGGGTCGGGCGGATCGCTCTGGATGTAATTCAGCTCTGACTTTGAAAGGGATGGGTGCTCTTCGGGACGACGGTACAAAGCTAACCACGCGACTAGCCAAATAAAACCAATTGCGCCGGTAACGAGAAAGGCTGCACGCCAACCCCACGCGATTGTGATCCATGGAACAACGAGCGGGGTAACGAGCGCGCCGATGTTGGTGCCGGAGTTGAATATTCCGGTTGCGAGCGCGCGTTCTTTCTTTGGGAACCATTCGGCGACTGTTTTGATCGCAGCGGGGAAGTTGCCGGCTTCACCGAGGCCGAGAAAAAACCGGGCGACACCAAAACCGAAAACCGAGCGGGCTAATGCGTGACCCATCGCAGCCAGGCTCCAAAAGACGATCGCGAGTGAGAATCCTTTGCGAGTGCCGATGCGATCGATCAGACGACCAACACCGAGCAGGCCGATCGCGTAAGCTGCCTGGAAAGAAAAAACGACCCAACTGTAGCCAACTTCGGTCCAACCGATCTCGAGTTGGAGAGTGTTCTTGAGGATGCCGATGACCTGGCGATCGATGTAGTTGATGGTAGCGGCGAAGAACAGCAACGCGCAGATGATCCAGCGATAGTTGCCGGTGCGTTCACGATGAGTTGTGGTTTGTACTTTTGCAACAGGTGCTGCGTCAACAACTTCGTTCATCGGTTCTGCTCCTCGGTTCAGAGTTCACCTGCTCAGCCAACCGCCGTCGACAACCAGCACGTGACCATTCACGTAATCACTCGCACTCGACGAAAGAAACACCGCCGCGCCGGCAATGTCCTCCGCTTCACCCCACCGGCCCGCCGGAATGCGTTCAAGAATCTGGCGATTGCGTGTTTCGTCAGCTTGTAACGCCTTCGTATTTTCTGTACGCATGTATCCGGGTGCGATCGCGTTCACGTTGATCCGGTGCCTCGCCCACTCGTTTGCAAGCGCCTTCGTCAATTGCGCGACGCCCCCTTTCGACGCGGCGTAAGCAGGAACGGTGATGCCGCCCTGAAACGAAAGCAACGAGGCAATGTTGACTATCTTCCCGCCACGCTCGCTTTCGATCATCTGCCTGCCGGCGAGTTTACAAAGACGAAAGACACTCGAGAGATTTACTTCGATCACATCCGCCCAGTCATCGTCTGAATAGTCAACAGCCGGTGCACGACGAATTGTACCGGCGTTGTTGATGAGAATATCGATACGACCAAATCGCTCGAGTGTTTGATCGACAAGTCTCTTTGCCGTCGCAGGCTCGCTGAGATCGCCGGTAATGGCATGTGCCACACCGCCGGAACTGTTGATGCGATCGCAAGTCAACTCGGGCGATCTTGTGTTGCCATGACAAGCAACCTGCGCGCCCGCTTCAGCCAGTGCGATTGCGATGGCGGCACCCAAACCAGTTGACGCACCAGTAACTAGAGCAACACGGTCATGCAGTTTGAATTGGTCTAGAATCAAGCAGTTCTTGCTTCTCTGCGGTCCTCTGCGTATCTCTGCGTCCTCTGCGTTGAAACAGCCTTACCGCAGAGGACGCAGAGATACGCAGAGGACCGCAGAGACAATTATCCGTTCAGAAAATCCTCCCGAAGCGGAGAGAAGATATCGATCAGCACCACCTCCTCATCCATCATCGTCGCCCCGTGCCAGCAGTGGGACGGAAAGTGCAGCACGTCGCCCGCTGAAGCAATCTGTTCTTCGCCTTCAATGAAGAACCGCACTCGGCCGCGCTCGACAATCGTCATCTGCTCGTGCGGGTGATCGTGCTCCGGCGTCACCAGAAACGGCTTGAACCGAAACCGGCAGATCATCATGCGGTTGCCGACAAACATCTGCCGCTCGATTCCCTCGGCCATCTGCTCCACTGGAATCGTGGACCAATTCAAATGTCGCGGTAGACCATTGCCGTTGCCATTTCCGTTCGCTTCGTTATGAGAAGAGGTGTTAGACATTCTGGTTCCTCTACTTTTTGTCACTAACCGCTTCGAGACCCGATCCACCCGCGGCATATTCCGGTTGCACGTTAACCACTCCGTAAAGACGATCCTCGCCTTCTCTGACCGCCGCCATCATCCATAAAAAGTTTATCTGTCCACCGGGCGCCGCAACATTCGGGTGATATCCCTGCGGCATCAACACGCAATCACCCTCACGAACAACCTGGACCAGCTCGGGTTTTTGCGGATCGGTGTAAACAAACTGCACTCCAAACGACGGCGCCGGCATGTCGATGAAAAGGTAAGCCTCTTCGAGCAGTTTTGAATGTTCGTGAGGTGGCCATGACGTCCAATTGCCGGGGGTCGAAAAAGTCACACCAGCCATGATCCTGCCGGCCTCGACGTTAGCGCCAATGAGCACGTTCAAATCGCGTTCTGCGGGAGGCTTGCCGGCAATCAAATGAAGCCTCGGGTTCTGGCGCACTTCGTTATACGAGACAAACTGCAACGGGTAACGTTTCTCGACCGGCGCTGAAACTTCTGCCAGGTCACATCCATCTGGACCACTCGCTTCGACTTCGATCTCCGAGTCGCGTGGGACGTACAGCGCGTCATAGCGGTTGAGTTCAAACGATGCGCCATCTGCCCTTACAGTCGCTTTGCCGTTGAGACAAATCAGTCCGACTTCGTGATCGTTATTATTGAATTTTTCCGCTGCATCGCCCGCAGCAAGCGTGATGCGACCGTAGTGCAGGTAACGCGCGGCGGTGCGGCCGGGCGCGACTGCCATGCGGCGTCCTTTACCTTCATGCGTCTTCGGCACAAAGCAGGTTTCCGGTGTAATTGGATTCTGAATAATTTCCTGTTTCATCATGATGTTAATCCTGCCTAATCCTGTAAATCCTGTAAAACCGCGCTTGGTGTCAATACGAGCTTGTATTTAAGTGGACTACGACTCGAAACGTCGACATCTCTGGCTTCATACACGAGGTGCAACGGAATGGCGCCATGAACGCCACGTCCGATGGCGGTGTTCCCCGCTGCAACAAGGCTTCCTTGAACCGGAAAGTCTGCACCAAACATCACGTCGAGTGCTCCCTTTGATGATGTGAACCGGACCAATCCTTGCTTCAGCGTCTCCATATCGAAATTGTTGTGCGTTGACGAAATGACCATCCGCCAACGACGAATGCTGAGGGGTTGCTTCGAACTCAACGTTTCCTCTCGTGTCAGCGTACCTTTTTCAATGCGCCACACCACCTCACTCGTGAGTCCAACGTCGTGCACTGTGCCTGAGGGCGTGCCAACCACTGCCCACCTGGTCCAACGAGCCCGCAGCGTTCGCCCATCAGCACCAGGTTCAATCACATCCGCGCCATCCGTGGCTACGACGGTGCGTCCATCAGCAAGCTCAACGTACGGCGTTAGCACTGGATAGATCTGCTCAACCGGCGCAGCGAAACCCGGCAACCCGTGCGGCGCAGGCAGATAATCCGACATTCCCGGTTTTGGACCAGTCGTAATCGGCAACGCAAAACGCAGCATGCCCTGTCGCACGACCCAAACTCCCGCAGATCGTTCCGGCGCTTTGCGAAAGAACTCGAAACGCGCGACTGGCCGCAGCGACGGAACTACAGGAAAGCTGGCGATGCCTTCCTTCTCCAGCGCATTCATGATCGGCGTGTGCGAGTTTGCCAGCTTGCCGAAGAACCCGGTGGTCTGTTGCCACTCGCGCTCGCGTGTTATGTACGCGTAGTTGCCGCGACCAAAAGAAAAGATCGAGAGCAGGTGCGCGTCGTTGCGGTAATCGTGAAGCAGATAGTTCCATGCCTGGTAATAAAGCGCGGCAATGTCAGCAAGCGGCGCCGGCCTGAACTCCGGATGCGATGCGAGAAACCCCGCGATCTCGGGGGTGTCGAGATAACTGACCACCCCCTGGCTACGCCCCCAGTTGTAACCGTAGCCGTCTTCCGAAACGATGTCCCACCACAAACGCATCTGCGTCGTTAACGAAGGCCGCAGCTTGTCGAGCAGGTCTTTGCGTCCAGCTATCTCTGCTGCTTCCCAGATGTAGCGCGCGTACTCGTTTGAGTAACGATCGTAGCGTCCGGTTGGCGGCGCATCGTCGGCGTAGATGGCACCGCTGGTAAACTGAACTGCGGCCCGATCGAGAAGTTTGTCGAGAAACGCGCGATCGTTCGAGATGCCCAGGTCGAATCCGATACTCGCGATCCGCGCCGCAACCCCCAAATAGTTCTCCGCCAGATCGATGACCTTGTTCGTCTTCGGATCGTAAAAGCGCTCAGGATTGAGCAGCGACAGCCACGCCTTCTGTTCTTCCGGCGACAAACCCTGCCAGAGCGGATTCGTCCTCAAATCGCGACCAAAATGTCGCAACGCAAGCGCCGCGTAAAGCTGCGAGAACGCTTTGCTTCCGGCGCGCGACTCAATCAGTCCGATCTGGCCCACCCACTTCGCGAGATCGCGGCCGGCCAGTTCGCGGTTGCCGGTCGTCTCCGCATAAGCAGCGAGCGAACGCATGAACGTACCCCACGAAAACTCTCCCGTGGTAGGCACGCCGAGAATCCGATCGGGCGGCGGATCCAACGACTTGATCGCGCTCAGATGTGCCGCGAGTTCTTTGCCGAGAAAACTGTTTACCTCATCGCGCAAGCTCGCGGTTGAAACAGTGTTCGCGCTGGCCTGGGCAATACCGAACAGAGGAACACAGATTACACAGATGAATACTGATTTTAATCTGTTCACAATCCGTGTCATCCGTGGTTAAAAAGTCAACTTCAATCCAAATTGAATATTCCGCGGCGGTCCGGACGTTGAAATCTGACCGAATCCACCATTGTTCAAGTTGCTCTCCAGATCACGGAAATTAGCGCGGTTGAAGGCGTTGAAGATGTCTGCCTGGAACTGTAGCTGGAACTTTTCTGTCAATCCAAAACGCCTGCGCAGAGAAAAGTCCCACGTCTGCGCGCCTGGTCCTTGAAGCGAGCCGACGCCGCAAGTTCCTCTGCGCGTGTCAGGCGCTGCCGCAAACGCTTCGCGGTTGGCCCAGTTGTTTGGACCACGCTCACCGTTCGGGAAAAGCTGCTCGCTGCTGATGCAATCAGCACGGCGGTTTCCGAGTGCGGCGTTTGCTGGTCCCGTTCCTGTTGCGGTAACGGTCAAATAAGGACCTGACTGGAGGCGAGTAATTCCGCTGATCTCGTAACCGTCAAGCACCGCTTTCGCAAAGCCGCGTGTACGACTAAACATCCTTAACGTGTACGTGTAAGTAAGCGCGAAGACGTGCCGGCGATCGAACGTCGCTGGTCCATAGTTAAATTTCTTGTTGAAAGGATCTTCGGGATTGTCGTTGAAACCACTCGCATCGGTTAGCACTTTCGACCAGGTGTACGAAGTCGTCATGAGCAAGTCGCCTTTGCGCTTGGCTGCGTAGAGCTGCATGCCATGATAATTCGAAGTGGAGTCACTCAAACGCATCCTGATCGCGGTGTAACCTTTGAACGGCCGCAACGCGTTGATGTTGACGTTTGGTCCCGGCGGAATGTTCGCGCGGATCTGATCGAATGTCGGCTGGTTGATGTCCGGCTGGCGAATGAGATGGCGCCCGAGATTAGCGACGTATGCAGCCTCGGCAAAGATTCCGTACGGGAGTTCACGTTGCAAACTCAGGCTGTAGCTCATCGTGTACGGCGTGTCGAGCTCCGGATTCACCGCGTTGATCTGTGCGAACGGCGCGGCCGTTGTCGAACCGCCGGTGATGTTGCTCAGGTTCGCATTTTGAAACTGAGCACTCGTCGCGTACGGCGGATTGCTCAGCGACGGGAAAATCAAATTTCCCTCGATGCGATCGTAGTACATGCCAAAGCCGCCGCGAATAGCCGTCTTGTTGTCTTCAAAAGGCGAATAGGCAAAACCGACACGCGGCATGATGTAGTGACGGCCCTCGTAAAGCCCGCGTGGTGCGCCGACCGGCACCGCTAGAACTGCGGCAGAGTCTCCGCCGGGCACACGCCCGAGTTCTTCTGGCGGCACTCCATTACCGGCACGAACGAGACCATTGAAACGATTGCCGCCCTTGGTCGTATCGATGCTTCCATTCGCGAGAATCGTCACCGCCTGCGCCGGATTGTAAAGCGCAGGATCGAAGTTCGCGAGATTGTTTGCCTGCGTGTAGATCGGTTGACCGAATTGATAACGCATGCCGAGTTCGAGACTCAACTTGCGATTTACTTTCCAACTGTCGGCCACGAACGCTTCAGTTTGCGTGAAGCGGAAGAAGCCCATCGGATCGAGCGCTTGTTCACTGTACGTACGGAAGTTCCCGAGCAACGCATCGGCGAACGGCTGGTTACTCGTGCGCGTGTTGTTGCCCGTGCTGAAGTCAACCTGGCCGGCATAAGTCGTGCGCGCGTTTTGGTCGATACGATTGCGTGTGACGCTTCCGCCTGTCTTGAACGTGTGGTTGCCGCGCACCCATGTAATCGTGTCGCTCACGTTGATATCAGTAGTTGGGGATAGCAAAGAGCGGGCGGCGCCGAAGAAACTCGCGAAGCCGGTGATTGTCGTATCCGGGATGGAGTTCTCAAACCTGCCGCCACCGAGAAACAGTTGCTGAAATTGGAAGCCGTAAGTTTCACGCTCCCACAGATCGCCGAACGGAGGAATGCGTTGGCCCACCCACGCGCCAGTTATCTTCGCCTCATTGATAAACGTCGGTTTGACCATCCACGTGTGCGAAAGCTGGATTGATGTTCCCGGACGCAGGCGATTACTCGGAATGGTCGGCAATTGCGTGTTGATGAAAGTGCCGAACGGATCGATCAAAGCATTCTTGTCGTGAATGTAACGGCCATACAACGAGTGCTTCGAATTGATCCGGTAGTCGATTCGCAGCAAATCTTCGCGATAGTCGAGTGGGTTCGGCTGTTGGAACGTTACGTTGTTGCCGATGGGGCTATTGGTAAATGCTGTTGCGAGACCGATCGCGGTGCTATAGACGTTAGCGATTGCGCGACCGTCGGCGGTAATACGGTTCGTGGGAATGATGTTCCGGAGTGCAACGTTGTTCCCGCCGAAACAACCCGTTCGAATGGCCGGCGTCGTAACAACCCCAGCAGCATTAACTACTGGAGCCACACACGTGTTAGCTGCGTTATTAGGATCGCGGAGCACAAGGTCGTCCGCGTCGCCCGGTATACCGTTTCGTCCGGCTAATCTGAGTGAAAAGTCGCCGTTAAGCTCCGCGAGCGTCGGCACGGTGCGGCGCTGCGCGCTCGATAAACGGCGAATGTATTTCCATTCCTGCCCGCCAAAGAAGAACAGCTTGTCCTTGAAGATTGGTCCACCAATGCTGTAGCCGAAGTTATTGAACCGCAGCGTCGGTCTCACCGGTGCGAAGAAAGAGCGCGCATCGAGTTTGTCGTTGCGCAAAAACTCAAACGCGCTGCCGTGAAAGTCGTTTCCACCGCTACGCGTAACCAGACTCACTTGCGCGCCGGAGTTGCGCCCGTACTCCGCGGAGAAGTTCGATGTCTGAATTTTAACTTCCTGAATGTAGTCAATGCCGACGTTGTTAATCTGGCTCGCGTTACTGCCCGATTGCAGGTTGAATCCTCCATCGACAGTGACATTGTTTGTCTGGCCGCGATTGCCGTTGATCGACTGGTTGCCGGTAGCGAGGCTCGTCGTCAACTCGAGCTGATCGTCGTTCAGCAGCGCCACGCCGGGCACGAGTGAAAGCAGTTGAATGTAGTTGCGGCCATTGAGCGCGAGATTCTGCACCTGTTGGCGATCGATCACGCGCGCGACTTCGCCTGAGGTTGTGTTAACAGTCTCACCGGCCGCGGCAACTATCTCCACCGTTTCAGAGACCTCGCCCGCTTCGAGCTTGAGATCGACGGTCAAGCGCGCGTCCGCGGTGACGCTCTGTCCGGACACGAGCGCTTTCTTGTAACCTTTCTGTTCGGCCTCGATCGTGTACGTGCCGACCGGAAGATTAGTGATGGTGTAGAAACCGCTTTCGTCGCTTGTAGCAGTGCGCTCCAGGTTTGTCGCGCTGTTGATGACTTTGACGGATGCGTTAGGAACGCTGGCCCCATTCGCGTCCTGCACAGTGCCGGAGATGCGACCAACGACCGTTTGTCCGAAGGCGGCGCTCGAGCAAACGGTTAAGGTGAGCAATAGAACACTGCAAAACTGAAGTGACCACAAAAGTGGTAGTCGGGTTCCTTTTGTGCCTTGCATGGTCTGACACCTCCAAGATGAATTTAGCCACAGATTTTTAACTGGCTTCGCGACGGATTAATCAAGCAACCATCGGAGCTGCAAACGCAGGCGCGGCAACGAGAGCAACTGCGCCGCGCAGGCGCGGGTGATCTTCGGCGGGTACGACGTGAATTTCAGTCGCGCCGCCAAACTCAGTCAACGTTCGCTCACGCAGAGCGCCGCGCACGATCGGTTCGACCAGGCTCCAGGCCGTGGTTATTTCGCCGCCGATATAAATGCGCGCGGGATCGAGTGCATTGACGATCGAAGCCAGACCCAGCCCGAGGTAACGTGCCGTCGAGTTGATCGCGGCAAGTGCTTTCGCGTCACCGGCGCGGGCGCGCGCGATCAAGTCTTCCACGGAGAACGTTGCGGTTTCGGAATCACGCGGTCGCGGTTCAGACAAGTCGCGGCCGAAATAGCGTGATAGCGTTGCTAGGTTCGAGATGTAGGCCTCCCAGCAACCTGTCGCACCGCACGAACACTTTGGTCCATCGATGCTCAAAGGCACGTGACCAAACTCGCCCGCCGTGTTGTGACGTCCGCGAAGCACTTCGCCGTTCACCACGACTCCGACACCGACACCATCCGAGACGCTGACAAAAACAGAATTTCCCGAGCCAATGACGTCGCTGCGTGTGGCCCACACCTGGGCCAGCGCGCACGCTTTGCCGGAGTTCTCGATTTGCACCGGAATGCCCAAAGCCACCGCAAGCGGATCGCGTAAATTGACATCACGCCAGGCAAGCGTTGGCGCGTGCAGCACGCGGCCTCTCGCAGGATCAACCATGCCCGGTACCGAGACTCCCACGCCTTCGCAAGCGCCGACTTCCTTGTAGTCCGAAAGTATCAGCTTGATGCGACGCGCCAGTTCCTGGATCAGCACGTCAACATCGCGATTCGTTTGAAAACTGCTGACAACTCCGAGCTGGCGGCCCATTAGATCCGTGACGAGGATGTAGGTTCGCGACGCGCGAATATCGACCCCGACAACGCATCGTTCACGCGAGTCGATAAAAAGAAAGGTGGGACGGCGGCCGCGGCCGACCGACTCACCGACCGCGCCTTCGAAGATCAGCGATTCGGAGAGTAGCTCGCTAACCAAAAGGCTCGCGACACCACGCCTGACGTTCATGAGTCGAGCGAGATCCGCTCGTGAAATTGGCTGATGAGCGCGAATGAGATTGAGCGCGATTTGCCGGTTGATTTCGCGGCTGGTACCGCGCCGGGCAACCTTGAAATCATGTGGATTGATCTTGCGCATGACTGATATTGTTCTTGATTAAGACTTATTCAGTAAAACTGGCTTCAGGCTGAAGAACAGGTCTAGACGTCTAAGGTTTAATTGGATTACTGGGACGAATGAATTTGTCTAAACGCGGAACATATACTCCTCTGATCGCGGACTGTCAAGAGTTTTTATGCTTTTTGTTCGGTTTTTGTGACTGCTCTTTTTGCGCCGCACGATTGGCGGATAACCAAATCTGGATCGAGTGTGATCCGCCGCGGCCGTCTGCCCTTCATCTTACCGTTCATGCGCTCGAGTAACAGTTCGGCGGCCGATTGACCCATGGCCAGGGTTGACCACGAAACAGTTGTGAGTGGCACGCGCAGCATGTCGCCGTAGTGAATGCTCCCGGCGCCGACGAACGCAACGTCTTCCGGCACACTCAATCCCGCATCACTCAACGCCGCCATGGCACCAATTGCAGCCGGATCATTAGCCGCGAAGATCGCGGTGGGCAGATTTCGGGCAGCGATCCATTTTTGCATCGCCGCATAACCATCTGACTCGGTAAAACCACACTCACGGACCAGAGATTTCAGTCCGGCTTTCGCGATCGCGTGCTGATAACCTTGCAAACGCCTGAGCGAAGTAGAGACATTCGGACCGCGCAAGTGTCCAATCTTTCGATGGCCCAACTTAATCAGGTGTTCAGTCGCGAGGCGGCCCACCTCCACGTCGTCAGTCGTCACCGCCGAGCAGCTCAACCCATCAAGGAGGCGATCGATCAAAACAACATTCGCGCCTTCCGAAAGAAGCTTCCGGTAAAACTTGCTCTCACTTTTCGACAATGCCGAAGCCACGATGAGACCATCTGTTCTCGACAACAACGCTTCGATTTCTTCCATCTCTTTGCGTGCTTCTTCGTCAGTGTTGCAAATCAAATTCTGATAACCGGCGGGACGCGCCTCGATCTCAACGCCGCGACAAATTTCGGCAAAATAGGAATGCATCAAATCGGGAACGACGATGCCGATGAGGTAGGAACGGCTCGTAGTGAGAGCCCGCGCAAACTGGTTCGGGCGATAGTTCATCTTCTGCGCGGTCGCGAGAATTCGCGCGCGCGTCTCGGCGCTAATCTCCGGATGATTATTGATCGCGCGCGACACCGTCATCTTCGAGACGTTCAGCGCGCGTGCAATGTCCTCCAGAGTTACCGGCATCTGTTTACCTGCGAAGTTTCAAACTTGTAGCTATCGCGGCTTCAGCGAGAGGAGCCATCACTGCATAACCTGCGGGATTTGGATGAAGGCCGTCGTTACTCAGCTCGTCTTTTAAGACACCTTTGTCGTCTACCATTGCGGAGAAGTAATCGAGGTAAACATGTTGGTGGGTCTTCGCAAACTCTTTCATCCATTTGTTGAGGGCTAAGATCTGCTCGGGAGGCCGGCGTACTGTCTGAACGATTGGCTTACCGTCTCGGAGTTCGTAATCGCTCACCGGAAGCACTGAAGCAAAGACGACGCGAATGCCGTTGGCCTTCGCCAGTTCCGCCATCGACGTCAGGTTGTCCTGGATGGCCTCGAGAGTAGTTGGACCAGTATTGCCGGCGAGATCGTTTGTACCTGCGAGTATGACGACCACCTTCGGCTTAGGTTCGATTACGTCGGCCCGAAAGCGAATAAGCATCTGCGGTGTTGTTTGACCGCTGATACCACGATTGACATAAGGCTTGCCGGGAAAGAAGCCGCCATTAGCGGGGTCGTCCCAGGAATCAGTGATCGAGTCGCCCATAAAGACGACACGATGCTCGTTCTTTGCCGGTGGCGCGATCTTTTTGTTCTCTTCTCCATAACGAGCCAGCGCGGGCCAGTCTTTCAACCTGGTTTCCGCACGATCAAGCCGCGTCTTCAGTTCCGTGCAGTCCTGTGCCGGTGTCTGTCCCACCGCCGCGAGTGCGGACAAAACCATCACCACCCCAATAACCAGCCCCTTAACCATCCTCTCCTCCTTTTGTGCTTTTTGTGCCTTTTGTGGCTAAACTTCTTGTGCGCGTTAGTGGCTAAGCACGTGTCGAGCGCCAGCGATCGATCGCAACGGCAACAACGATGATGGCCCCGATAATGATCTCCTGAATGTAGTTGGGCCAACCCACTTGCTGGCAGCCATTCCTCAGGAACGCCATGATCAAAGCACCAATCATCGATCCGAGAATGCTTCCCTCGCCACCATTCAAACTGCCGCCGCCGATCACAACTGCGGCGATGATGTCCAACTCAGATCCCGCGGCAACGGTCGGATCGCCTTGTCGCAAGCGCGACATCTGCATCACGCCCGCGAGCCCGAAGAGCAGACCGGCGAGCGCGTAGATCCAAACCTTCAATCGATCGGCGGCGATACCACACGCGCGCGCCGCGGCTTCGTTTGATCCAAGTGCAAAAACGCGACGCCCGAATACGGTGTTGCGCAAGACAATCGCCGCACAAACAGCGAGCACAATTGTGATCCACACACCGGGAGCGACGAGCAGCCACGAAGGATTGGGAAACATCACCAGCAACTCGTTGAGCCAAGTGCCGGGCATGTTGACGGTCTGTTGATTAGCCATCCACTTCGCCACACCGCGTCCGACTCCGAGCATTCCAAGCGTGGCAATGAAAGGAACGACTTTCAGACGTGTGATGACAAGACCATTCACAACGCCAACAAGCCCGCCCACGAGAATTCCACTCAACAACGCCACTGAAGGCGGCAGGCCGCTGTTGATGCCGAGCGCCGTTATGACACCTGTCAAAGCGATCGTCGATCCGACGGCGAGATCGATCCCGCCGCTGATGATGATCAATGTCATGCCAATCGCGCCGATGGCGACGATCACGGTTTGCGAAAGAACGATGCGCAGGTTGTTAGGCGAGAGGAAGCGGCCCGGCGAGTCCATCAAGAGAGAGAAGATGCCGATTACGAGCAGCAGACCGAGCACTGGCCCAAGACGATTCAGCCAGTTCTGCACCAGGCTGGCGTTGAGAAAAGCTCGGGTTTGTTTTACGTCAGCAACCATTTGAGTATTGCTCTGCGTAACCTCTGCGTCCCTCTGCGCCTCTGCGGTGGATGACTGTTTTAACCGCAGAGACGCAGAGGGACGCAGAGGTTACGCAGAGAGATCATTTCAGATATTCATCGAGTGGAGGGTGTAACAGGGCCTGAACTTCCGGCAACGACATGTTCTCTTTCGTAACCAGCATCACGCCCGTATCGATCTTCCGCTCTACGGGTTTGCCGAGCAGGCTATCGACCATCGTGCGTACCCCGACATAACCCATGTTGAATGGGTTCTGCACGACGATCCCGTGCAACTGATTGGCATTGAGCGCATCGATAAACGTCTGGCTCGCGTCGAAACCAACAAACGAGACCTTCCCTGCTTTGCCGATGTCCTGAAGCGCCAGCAGCATCCCCGCGGTTGACGATTCGTTGGGCGTGAAGATCCCCTGCACCTCATCGCCGTAACGATTCAAAAGATTTTCCGAGGCGCGCTTTGCAGTATCGCGTGTGGCGCCTGCGTATTGATCTGATGAGACAAGTTGAATCTCCGGAAACTTTTGTTTCATCTGTCCGATGAAACCTTCTTCACGCTCCGTCGTGCTGGCAGAGCCTTCCGCGTATCTCAAGACGAGGACTTTGCCTTTGCCGTTCAGAAGTTGGCCCATGCGATCCGCTGCAAGCGAGCCGCCTTTGCGATTGTCAGTGGCAACAAAACTGACGATCTCTTCTGACTCCAAACCGGAATCGATAATTACTGTAGGCACACCTGCCCGCTGTGCGTCAGCAACGGGACGAACCAAAGCGCGATTGTCGAGCGGCGCGAGGACAATGCCGTTCACGCCCTGCGCGGCGAATCCTTCAACGACTTGAATCTGCTGTTCGCGATCATCCTCACGCAACGGGCCTTTCCAAATTATCTCGATGTCCGTGCCCTGCGCGGCGAGTTCACTCGCGGCCTTGTTGCTGCCGGCGTGAATGCTCTTCCAAAACTCGTGTGTCGTGCCTTTGGGGATGACGGCAATGGTGAATTTTTTGGTTGGCGCCTCGGCTTTCTTGCAACTGGTCGAGAGAAATCCCAGGCTCAACAGCAGGAACAACAAAACAAATTTGCGCATGGATCTCTTTCCTCTAAGAATTTTTTTCTTATTGATCAAACTCACGAACCACCGGATTTCCTAAACCACCCATACCCTCAATCAGCACTTCCATTTGATCACCCGGTTTAAGAAACACCGGCGGCGTACGAGCAAACCCGACACCCGGTGGCGTGCCGGTCGCTATCACATCGCCAGGTTCGAGAGTGATCGTCTGCGATAGAAACTCAATCAATGCCGGCACACTAAAGATCAACTGGTCAGTGTTTGAATCCTGCATTGTCTGCCCGTTTAGTACGAGCTTGATTGAGAGCTTGTGTGGATCAGTGATCGTATCGGTGGTGACAATGGTTTGCCCCATCGGTGCGAACGTGTCACACGATTTTCCTCGCTGCCACTGTCCATCGGCGAACTGGAAGTCACGCGCGCTGACATCGTTGAAGGCCGTGTAGCCGAGCACGTAATCGTAAGCGCGATCGGCGCTGACTTGCTTCGCTCGCCGACCAATAATCACCGCCAACTCTGCTTCGTAATCCACCTGTTTACTCGTGGACGGCAGGACCACCGGCTCGCCCGGCGCAATCACACTCGTCGAGAACTTCGAAAACACGACCGGCTTCTCGGGAATCGGCATGTTGCTTTCAGCGGCATGGTCCCTGTAGTTGAGTCCGATGCAGATGATTTTACCCGGCCGTGGAACCGGCGCGTGCCAGTATGCGTCCTGGCTTCTGACCAACCAACCACTATCCACAGCCTGCGCGAGCGCGCTCTCGTCGCGCACGAGTAGGTTGTGAGTCTCGCGTGCTTTTTGGAACCATGGACCATCCATGTCAAACCACGCGAGCGGATCCTTCGGGCGCTCCGCGACATCGAATAATTTTTCACAGTCCAAACGATATCCCGTGTCACGACCTTCGACGTGCAAAATAAAACCCAGTCGCGGCGAGCGCCAGTTTGTGTCTTCAGTCGAGAACGAAATGATGTGCATCTAAGTCAATTCGTTAATGATTACGTACAGTTCCTGCGGGCCGTGTACGCCGATAGCTAATGTCAACTCGATGTCCGCTGTGCGTGATGGGCCAGTGATAAAAGTGACTGCCGGGCTAATTTCTTTATCGCGTCGCAAGAGAGTCAAAGCTTCGCTCAGGGTCTCGCATATTCGTGAAGCGTCTAGGATCGCAATGTGCACTGGAGGTACGAGCGAAACCAGTCGATGCCGTTCGTTTGCGCTGTCGAGAACCAATGTGCCTGTTTCCGCGATTGCTCCTTGTGCAGTCGTGATGCCCACGTCGAAGCTGAAAATGTCATGAGCGTTTGGTGCTATCGCGAGCTCTTCGATTTCGAGATCCGTCTCGTACATGATTTTTTCGATTGACGGTGTATCGGAGATCGCGATCCGTTGAGCGCGCAAGTTAGTTTTTTGCAGATCGCTGATGATTTGGGTTAGGGCTCGAGCGATGCCGGTTTCGTCTTGAACGATGAGGCAGTGACCGATGACAGATTCCACGTTTCGTTTGAAGAGCTCAGCGAGCGAGATATCTAAAGGTGTTTTAGACAGGATTACAGGATTTTCAGGATTAACAGGAAGCTCATGGTTGTCGTGAGGCGCACTGGCCGCGAGGTGCGAGCGGATAGAACCGAGGATGGCTTCGCGTGCGGGATTATTCATTGGTCCATAAATCGTGAAAACTCTTAGACTCGATTGGACGCAGATCGCGGCCGTTGGTCCATGCTCTCGAGATCGGAACGATGCGTTGCAGCACTCGGCCCGCGATTGAGCTCAGTTTATACAACGTTGGGCTCAACATAACTCTCGCCCACAGCTTGAACGCCAGCCGCTCCCCAACACTGCCTTTGCGCGGCGCAATCTCTCCTCGCAGATGCAACAACAACCTCGGTATGTCGATCTTCACTGGACACACTTCGCGGCACGCACCACACAAGCTCGACGCGTAAGGAAGCTGCGATGTCTTTTCAATTCCCATTAACTGTGG
The DNA here is from genome assembly GCA_963826255.1 of uncultured Acidobacteriota bacterium. Classification (GTDB taxonomy): domain Bacteria; phylum Acidobacteriota; class Blastocatellia; order Pyrinomonadales; family Pyrinomonadaceae; genus PSRF01. The sequence continues at coordinate 865,830 of CAWGWK010000001.1, read as the reverse complement.
AGTGATCACCGCTCCGATCGGTCCCGGATACACTGAGCCGTAAGCATGGCCGCCAACCTGCTGGTAAACCGGACACGCATTTAAACACGCACCGCACCGGATGCACGCAAGAGACTGCCGTGTCACCGGATGGGCCAACATGCGCGAACGTCCGTTGTCGAGCAGGATGATGTGCAACTCTTCAGGTCCTTCATCTGTCGAATTGCGTTTAGTTCCGGTAATAAAAGATTGGTAAGTAGTGAGCCTCTGCCCTGTGCCGGAACGCGGCAGGAGTTTCAGAAACACGTCGAGATCGGCAAAGCGCGGCACGACCTTCTCGATACCCATCACGGCGATGTGCGTTCGAGGCAAACTCGTCGTCAGACGGATGTTCCCTTCGTTCTCGATAATGGCGATGGTGCCGGTTTCAGCAATGCCGAAGTTGACTCCACTGATTCCAATATCCGCAGCGGCAAAACGATCGCGCAGAGTGGCGCGCGCGGTACCGGTCAGTTGGGCCACATCGTCAGTGGGCGGCATGCCCAACTCTGCGGTGAAGAGCTCGGCGATCTGTCCCCGGGTCTTGTGAATGGCGGGCGCGATAATGTGTGACGGCGTCTCTTCGGCAAGTTGAATAATGTACTCGCCGAGATCGGTTTCGATTACCTGCATTCCGGCAGCTTCCAACGCCGTGTTCAGGTGGATCTCTTCAGTCGTCATGCTCTTGCTCTTGACGATGATTCGCGCGCCACGCTCTGTCGCGAGGCCGCAGATAATCGAGTTCGCTTCGGCAGCATCGCGGGCCCAATGAATCTTTGCGCCGCGACGCTCTGCATTCCTGACAAACTCTTCGAGATATCGATCGAGATGCAACAGCACCTCGTCCTTAATCGCTCGCGCCTGGCTGCGTAGTTGTTCCCAGTTCGGCAGGCTCGCGGCAGCTTCCCTTCGTCGTTCGCCGAACAGCGAGGTGGCGTTTTTCAAAGCGCCACGCAGGTGCGCATCAGCCAACGCGGCCTTCGCGTTCTCACGAAATGTTTCGCTGGAAAGGTGGTTCATGAACCTGAAGCTAACAACTCCGCCAGATGCATCACACGCACTTTCGATCCCTTGCGTGAGAGACGTCCGCCGATCTGCATCAAGCAGCTCGCATCGCCGGATATCACCGCCTGAACGCCGGCGCGCTCGATTGCTTCAATCTTCTGATCGAGAATCGCAACGGAGATCTCCGGATACTTCACTGAGAAGGTTCCACCAAAACCGCAACACGCATCCGCATTCTCGAGTTCGACAAACTCAGCCCCACGAACGTTGCGAATGAGAGTTCGCGGTTCAGTCTTCAAATTTAGATCGCGTAAACCGTGACACGCGTCATGCCAGGTCAACCTTCCCGGCCACGCTGCGCCTACGTCCTCGATCTTGAGCACACGAATCAAGAAGGAACTGAGCTCATGCGTCTTCGCGGCAACTGCCTGCGCTCGCGCCTGCCATTCGGAATCGCCGGCAAACAACTCCGGATAATGACGTACCATCGCCGTGCATGATCCTGACGGGCTAACAATCGCCTCCGCTTTGCTCTCTTCGAAGATGCTGATGAATCGCCGGGCAACCTGCCGTGCTTCGTCGCGATAACCGGTGTTGTAAGCAGGCTGAGCGCAACAAGTCTGCCGCTTGTCAAACTCAACCTCACAACCCACGCGCCGCAACACCTGAACACTGCTCACGCCGATGCTGGTCCACAACTGATCGACGAGACACGTGACGAACAGCGATACCTTCATTAGAGTACTACGACGCCTTTAATATAGTCGTCGCTGTGAATGTCAGCAGATAACGCTTTCTCAACGTCTTCAAACGACGTGTAGCGATGCGTGATCAACGTAGCGACGTCGATCTTTTTTTGCTCGATCAGATTCAGTGCGCGCGTGTACACTGCCGGACGCCCGTCATGTTCAAACCCACCTGATGCTCCGACAGAGCTCACAAGCACGGGCTCCCTAAAAAGTATGCTGCTCAACACGGTCAAATCCGTTCCTGAATGCCCATGTCCGTAAAGCAGCACCGTCGCCTGCTTGCGAATGAGTCCCGGCATCAAACGAAAGACCTGGCCTGACCCCGAAGCTTCGATCAAATACTCAACACCCTTTCCACCGGTATGTTCATGGACCACTTCTACCAGATCGGAATCGCTCGGATCGATCGCTTCGTCAGCGCCCAGCTTTTTTGCGAGTTGCCGCTTGTGCGCGTTCGGATCGCTGACAAAAAGAAATCCCTCGTAGTCAAGCACGTTCCGCAAGTATTGAGTGAACAACAATCCCGCGGGACCGGCGCCGCATATTAACACGCTGCGAACGCGACGTTCCGCGCTTTCGGCTTTAACTGCGTGTCGCGTGTGTGTTTTTGCAACTGTATCGGATGAATGAATGATGCAACCGAGCGGTTCGACGAGTGCCGCCGTCGCTGCATCGAGCGGGGCCGTGATCTTCACCGCATTCACAGCCGGCACCGCAATGTACTCAGCCAGACCGCCGGGTAATCCGGTGATGCCATGCTCGCGATAAAACTCGCATTGATGACTGTTCTCAGTGCGGCAGTACTCGCAAAGAATCTCACGCCTGCGGCTGACACAATTCAGACCCTGGTCAATAACAACTCGATCGCCTTCACGCAGATCCTTAATCGCGCCGCCCACCTGCTCGACGACGCCGGTGATCTCGTGTCCGAGAATCTGTGGCTGCAAATCGAGCGGTATCGGTTGGCCGTACTCATTCGTGTTGTAGTTTGCGTGACCCGCGAAGATGTGCACGTCAGTGCCACAAAGTCCCACGGCGGATACGCGAATCAATACTTCGTAAGGCGAGATTACCGGGCGCGGAATGTCTCGCACCTCGAGATGCTGCACGTCGCACAACACACTCGCCTTCATCGTCTGACCCGAGGTCAAAGGTAAGTTGTTTTGATGGGCAACAGGTGTAGCACTCATACGTTAATCGAGATCGGTGGTATCAAGCCGGCCGTCATCACGCAGCGCAGCAAACTTGTCCATCGTTTCACGCACACCGATTTCAAGAGGCGTCGATGGCAATGCGCTGATCACTTTTCTGATCGCAGTGTCGTCCATTGCGGCCGCGATGGGAATCGTCGGACCTCCGAAAGTGATCAAGCCGTCATTCGATCGCTCGGTTATCAATTGCACGATACGTTCGACAGTTACAGTTTCACCATGAAGGTTGAAAACGTGCGCGCCTGCGGGTGTGTTGTCTGCGCACGAAATAAATGCTGCCGCAGTGTCGGCGACGTATTGAAAGTCAGTGGCGCCGCTAAATCGAATGTGAAACGGCCGGCCCAGCACGGCCGACTTCATCGCCTTTGTCGGATCGCTGGTCAGGCCGGTGTCACGATTAACGCCATACACTGTTAACGGGCGCAGGCCAACGCTGTCGATACCGTGATCGAGAAAGTAAATGCGCGCATTGCCTTCGTTCGCACGCTTGAAGACACCGTAATGAGTGGTGGGTTCACATTGGGCAGTCTCGTCGAGGGCGACATCGCTGTCGTTCATTCCATAGACTGCGGCCGAACTCGCGTAGACGATTCCTTTTATTCCGACAGTGCGAGCAGCTTCGAAGACGTTCAGCGTGCCTGCGACATTCACGAGTGCGCCGGTAACCGGGTCGGCTTTGCACGTTGGAACCTGTAACCCTGCGAGATGGATAACACGCTCAGCTCCCGATTCGCTCAGTGCCGATAACACTGCGGATCGATCAGTGATGTCGCCGGCAATGAAACGCACCTTCGCGAGATCATTATTCTCCATAATCGCACTGAGGCGACGAGAATCAATGCTGCGATCGAACACGACCGCCTTGTCACCGCGCTCCGTCAGCGCCTTAACGATCCACGATCCGATACAACCTTGTGCGCCGGTGATGAAATAGGTTTGAGGCATTGCGCTAATTCAGACGATAGAACTTCGCCGCGTTTTTGGAAAATACCTTCTCGCGTTCAGCGTCATTGAGATTCTTGAGGATCTGCTGAAAAGTTTCCAGTACGCGATCGTAAGAAGCCGCGAGCAAACATACTGGATAGTCGCTGCCAAACATCATGCGATCCGGACCGAACAACTCGAGCGCACGATCGACGAATGGACGCAAGTCATCGATTTGCCAGGTGGACCAGTTTGCTTCTGTGACTAAACCTGAAAGTTTGCAGTGAATGTTCGGAAACTTTGCGAGCGGCGCGAGCGCCTGCGACCATTCGTTAATTTCGTTTTGAGCGATGGGTGGCTTGGCCAGGTGATCGATCACTAGCGCAAGGTCAGGACAGTGTTCGGCGATCTGTGGCACGTATTTGAGATGACGAGTATGGACCAACAGATCGTAAGAAAGGCTGTGGGACGAAAGCCGCTTCAAGCCTGATAAAACCGCAGGCTGTACAAGCCAGTCATCACGAGGCTCGCTTTCAACCAGGTGTCTGACCCCTTTGAATTTCGAGTGCGCGGTTAGCCCCTCCAACTGCGCATCGATGTCTGCATTCATTAAATCAACCCAACCTACGACACCGGCGATGAAGCTGTTCGCATCGGCGATGCTTAATAACCAACGCGACTCGGCAATGCTGTTACTCGCCTGGACTAGAACAGTTTTGCTTACTCCGTTTCGTTCTAAAATCGGTGCGAGGTCATCAGGAAGATAATCGTCATAGAGCACCCCGAGATCGCTTGTCATCCACGGATAATCAAAACGACCGACCTGCCAGAAATGTTGGTGCGAATCGATCATTGGGACAGGATTTACAGGATTTACAGGATATCTGTCATCATGAAAATCCTGTAAAAGGCTTTAAGCCGTTACATCTCTCGGCTTTTCAGCACGCTTAACCTCGTGAGCCTGCCGTGGTTCGCTGTCGCATTCAAGTTCGAAAGTCGTAATTAGCTCAGGCGCGCTCTTCGGCAATCCTGTTAATCGAATGCGGAAATCATCCTGCACGAACTTCACCGGCGTGTTGCTCCCATGCATCTTCACCGAGTTAACCTTGTTCAGCAGGTTCGCGAGCACCACTGTTTCACCCGGCCAGTAATAAACATGCGCGTACAGAGTATTACCTTTGCGCGTGTAGGTGACATAATTTCCGCGTCGCGGCTGGCAGTTATTCGAAAGACGAATCGTGTCGCCGTGCTTCGCCATCCAATCGCCAACAGTCTCGAGCACGCGCACTGACTCGATCGGGATCGAACCATCTTCAGTGGGACCAATATTTAACAGGTAGTTGCCGCCGTCACGTGCGCACGTGACCAGATTGCGAATCACCGTAATCGGACTCTTCCAGTTGCGATCGGAAATGTGATAACCCCAGCTATCGTTCAGCGTCATACACGACTCCCACGGCCGGTTCGCTGAAGCTTCGATCCGTTGTTCAGGTGTATCGAAGTCTTCGGGAATCTTCGAACGATTGTTGATGATGATGTCCGGCTGGAGCTTTCGGACCATCGTGTTCATCTCGACCGACTCCCACCCTTTCGCATCGAGCGGCCACGGCACGTCGTACCAGAGAATGTTGACTTTACCGTAATTGGTCATCAACTCTCTGACCTGCCCATGAATGTAATCGACAAACCGGCGGCGCGCGGGTTCGTCTTTCGCGCAGCGAGCGCCGTCCGGATGATGCCAATCCATCAACGAGTAGTAGAAACCAAATCTCAACCCTTCTGCCCGAGCAGCTTCGACGTACTCTCGTACCAGATCGCGGCCGGGCGCTTTTTTAGTCGCGCAGTAGTTCGTCAACTTCGTGTCGAAGTTGCAGAACCCCTCATGGTGCTTGCTGGTGAGCACCATGTATTTCATTCCGGCTCGTTTCGCGAGGCGCGCCCAGTCTCGCGCGAAATTCGGTTTGGGTTTGAAGCGATCGGCATACTGCTCATACTCCTTCGCGGGAATGCCTTCGTTCTCCATCACCCACTCATGACGACCGAGGATGCTGTAGAGACCCCAATGAATGAACATGCCGAATTTCGCTTCGTGCCACCACTTCATACGACGCGCGCGATCCTCAATGGTGGAGGTTGTGGGAGCGCCTGTATCAACAGGCCGCGGCTCCTGTGCGGAAACTAAGTTGAACGTCGGACTGGTTGCGACAGCTCCTGCGGCTGCGCCCATCAGGGCCAGGTAGTTTCGCCTGTTCATCAGATTGTCTCCTGGGTTGGTCGGTTTTTCGTTAGCGGTAACGGATATTACTGTTTAGCGTAGGTACTGTCAATAATTTCTCGCGCAAAGGCGCAAAGAAGAACTCGCTCTTCTTCTTTGCGCCTTTGCGCCTTTGCGAGGAAACCTCTTCTTAAAGAAACTTCTCCCAGGTACTCAGGATGGTGCGCAATTCATCTTCTTCTTCCGCGCTCACGTTGACCAGCGGTGGGCGCACAGGACCACCATTCAGTCCAACCATGTCCATCATCGCCTTCATCGCGGACACTTCGTACCCCTTGCGACGCATACGGAATGCGTAGAGTGGTATGACGCACTCGTTCAACAATTCCGTAAGGGCTTCGCTGTTCTCAGCCTCTGCCAGTTCGTGAAGCTTCAAAGACAATTGCGGTGCAACTGTCGCAATGCTCGAGCTAAAGGTTCTGAGACCGATGCTGTAATACGCAGCGACCATGTCGTCCCCCGCGCCACCAATCCAGTGCAGACGATCGCCGACGCTATTCATGATCGCCTGTAAGCGTCGTATATCTCCCTGACCGTCTTTCCACGCCACCAGAGATGGAATCGTCGTGAGGCGTTCAACCATGGACGGACCGAAGCCCGCCCAATCGCGGCTATAGATGAGCATGCCGAGCTGAGTCGCTTCGCCGATCGCGCGGTAATACTCGAAGAGTCCGTCCTCCTCCGCTTCCGGGTAATAAGGCGGAAAGGCAAGTATGCCGTCAGCGCCGGCCTTTTCAGCAGCCTGGGCCATCTCGACGGCCAGACGCTGACCAAACCCGACACCCGCGATCACAGGAACACGGTCCTCGACGGCATGCGTGGTCAGTTCGATCACACGCGCGTACTCCGCAGGTGTCAACGAGTAGAGCTCACCGGTGCCGCCGGCTGCTACAACTGCCGAGATCGGGTGTTCCAACAACTTCGTTAGGTTGTGGTGGAGTCCGGGAAGATCGAGTGTCAGATTTTCTTTGAAAGGCGTGACCGGGAATGCGATTACGCCGGACAGTTTGTTGCGAAGAGTATTGCGGTGCATTGAAACTATCTCCATCCACAGATTACACAAATCACGCAGATTTCAGTAAATCATCTGTGTAATCTGTGGATAAAGATCAGGGTCAATCACAAATCAACAACCTTCCCGAGCGCGCAGGCATGTCTTTGATTTCAAACGTGCCGGAGTGAGTACCGAGCGCGGCGTCAGTCCAGAAATCAGTGATGCGACAACGTCGCTTCAAGCGAATCGTAACGTCTTGCGGCGCATTTTCCCAATTGAGAATTGATAGCACCTCGCGCCCTCGCAACTGCATTCTCCCAACTCGAAACGAATCGTCTTCAAATCGCGCGGCAACACCCGAGGGCGGCTGCAACTTTCGCAGCATTGCCAATTTCGCTTCGCTGATCTTTGTCAGATCGTCCCCCGACAAAAGCATGCCACCTGACGCATAGATCGCCGTCGCGTGAAACTGAAAGTCATTGTCGGGCAGATCGCCGGTGAGCACTATCGCATCGGAGTCGTTCCACCACAATCGGCCGTTTTGCCAGTTGCGACTCAGATTCTGTCGCGCCGTGGTCTCGAACCGTTCCCAGGTGCGTTTGATGTCGTTCGAACTCCGCGAACCGTGTATCAACCCCAACGAAGGCCAGATCGGATGGTTGCAGCCGAGCACAAAACTATCTTCGACACCGCACAGTATCGCCTTCATGCCGCTACGGTAAGCTTCTATCCGCGTCGCGCGCGGATCATGAAAACGGCCGCCGTGAATCGCGCCCCAGAAGTTCGCATCGAGTTTGAAATAAGTGCAGCCCCATTCGCGCTTCATCGTGCGAAAGAACGTTTCGAAATGCCGTTGCACTTGCGGGTGAGTGCCGTCGAGCACGTACCATGGACCACGGCGCCAGCCGCCAAACGTGACTCGGTCCGAACGCAAAGGCTTGCCTTCGGAGTCTTTCACAAACCAATCCGGATGTTGTTGAAAGACGTTCGACTTTTCCTCGGCTACAAAAGGAGCGACCCAGATCGCGGGTTCAAAGCCCCGCTCGCGAATTTGTTTCAGAACGCCTTGCACGTTGCCGCCAAACGCAGCGCCGGTCTCGAGCCAGTCGCCCATCGCAGGCTGGTAGCCGTCGTCAATCTGCACATAACGCAAACCGGGTGTGTGTTTGGCGATGAAATCCAGATTGTCCAAAACCTGTTTGGCGGTGACGCGAGGACCGAAGCAGTACCACGAACACCAGCCCGTTGGCGGCGTCGGAAAACGCAAGGGCGGATGGTTTTTGACGAGCTTTGCAGCGAGGCTGTCGAGCAACTGCTCGCGATCAGTTCCTGCTTGATACGTGAATGGTTCGAGTAGCCAGGATTCACCGGGGCCCAACTCACTTCCTTCCAGATCCAGGACGACTTTCAACGAAGGATGATTCAGATAAAACTGGCCGATGAGACGGCGACACGAAGTAAAGGCCAACAGGTGATTGTCGCCGGACGAAGGCGACAGCATCATCATTCCGTAGAACGCTTTTGTGTTGGCGGGTGAGGGGAGTTTGTAGTGTTTCGCATCGGTGTAGTTGCCTAGATCTGATGGTTGGCCCAGCGTTCCACCGGTTTGCGAAAGCATCTGAAAGCCTTCGCCATAGAGCCGTGTAGACGCTGGGAGCGACAGTTGTAAATCAAACAGGACGACCTCTTTGATTCTCACCGGGGTGTCGCCCTGATTGATCAACTGCGCGTGACAAACAGATCCCTTCCAGCGTCGCTGAACCTTCACGCGCGAGAGGTCCGTGCCGTCAACCAATGGGACGACGCTGCTCGGCGCATTGAGAAGAGAGCCGCGGAAATCCTGCGCTTGCGTCAAACGCGGCAGGGTCGCCGCAAGCGGTGATACAAGAGCTAATTGGAGTAACTTTCTTCTGGAGATCATTTTTCGCGCAAAGGCGCGAAGGCGCAAAGGAAGACGCAAAGAAAAGAGAGCCGACTCTCTTTGCGGTTTTCTTTGCGCCTTTGCGCCTTTGCGTGAGAAATGCCTTTCATCTACTTCGTCAGCCGTGCATCAACCCAATCGGCATAAACCCGCCCGCCTTCACCAACACGCCGCACGCGCAACGTCAGTCGCTTAACATTCTTCACTTCTACTTTCAGCGCCTTCGTTCCATCGCCTTTCTTCAACCCGTCACTGTTCCACAATTCCTTACCATCACCAAGCACAAAAAACTCGGCCTTCGCTTCGTTGTTGTTGAACTCATCATCAATCCCGACGAGCGCCGCGAACTGATCGTAAGTACCATTCAACTCAAACTCTATTTCCGAATTCGTCGGCATACCAATGCCTTTTTCGAAAGGGCGTCCGCCAATTGAGAGTCCACCGCTGTTGAAGTTCCGGTTAAGCTCGGGTTGCCGCCAACCCGGCGTCAAACGAACCGGATCGAGATCGGAAAGAAACACTTCCGGAGGTTGTATCTGACCCAGTGTGAACTTGAGTTGCGCCTTCTTTTCACTGAGCGTGCCGTCTTGCCAAACTGTTCTCACTTCGGCGGTGTAAGACGTGTTCGGATCGAGCCCGCGCAACGCAAAAACCTGCGTCGGCGTGAAGCCCAACAGCGTTCCATTCAACGAAACCTGGTAGCCCGCCGCCGGTTGATGCACCACCGTCCAGCGCAGGTTCGCGCCATCGATTCCCGACCGCTCGGTCCAAACGTTCTGTGGCTCCTTCACGGGGAAGTGATAAGCGGCCGCTGTTTCGAAGTGGACTTCCCAACTCACTTCCGTAGTCAACGGCGAAACGATCTCGGCAGTCGCCCAGCCCTGGTGATTCACGATCCGCACAGGTAATTTGCCGGCGCGGCTCTTTGCTGTTGCACTCTTAATCGCGAGGTGTTTGCCGCGCGGGAAGGCGAAGCGCAACTCGTAAGGATCGTGTTTGATTACCTTGCTCTTTCCCGAATAAGTATTGCGGGCAACGTTGAAGTTATGCGAAACGAGATCGACCCAGCCCTGTGTGATGTGCCTGCTCGTCGAAACGAGTTGCACTTGATCGGTCGCGGGCATCAAGGAGAAAACTCTCGTGCTGGCTGGTCCAAGATCGACCGACATTCCTTTTTCCCAGGCGCCAAGATATTCCTTGTTCCAAAAATCAAACACGTGCACCGGTCGATCTTCCGGCAATCCCAAATCCTTCCACGCGAGGTAAGATGACGCCGGCTTGCTCTCATCAAAGTTGAAGACTCCGAGCACGTCGTACTCGCGCCCGAGATGATTCACTTTCACATCCCAGATGCGCTTGTTACGCTCAGACGAAAACAGATCCAGTGGTCGAATATCGACGGCCGGGTAGACTCGCTTAATAATCTCCAGTCGCTCCGATGATAGATCCATTAGCCGATCGCTCATCAATGCAGCCTGGCCCGTGAGCCCTTGCAGCGTGGCCCACGCGCGCGCCTGCTCGAGCGGCAGAGGAGAGCGCACCATGAAGACATCGGGATCGGCATACCACGCGACGTTGTGCAAAAAGTAGTATTGCATCGTCGCGCGCATAGCGAATTTGAAACCATCCCAATTCGGTAACACGTCCGCGCCGATGCGCGATCCATTCATCAGGCCGACGCCTTCGAGCGGCACCACCCAGCAACCCAGCAGGTAACTATCCGGACCGATGCCTGCACGAATGCTCTTGAGCGTCTCGCGATAGAGTGCGTCCGTGTCATCGGACGGATTCTTCATAAAGCCCTTTTTATTTCGGTACTCGCGCACGACGATCGGCTGCCCGTCGATCTTGAAATATTCGTAGCCCCAGCTCGAGAGCTTCGCGAACAAGTCTTTCAAATACTTTTGCGACTCAGGCGCGGAAGGATCGACGAGAAACTTTCCTTCCCAGGTGCTCGACGCACTCGTGCCGTCAGGCTTCATGAGAAAAACGCCCGCGTGATTTTTTACAACTGCTTCGTTGCTTTGACCGTGCGGCGCCAGCCAGATACCAGGCCTGAGTCCAAGACTTTTTATGTATGAGGCGAGACCGTCCATGCCGCTCGGAAAACGACTGTTGATTGTGGACCAGTCGCGATTCTCACCAAGGCCGCGGCCGGTGCCTTGCCAACCATCGTCGATCTGAACGTACTGAACGCCGAAGTCTTTGAGGTTCTCCGCGATCCATTTGGCAATGAGCTTGATCTCGCCTTCGTTGATCTCCTGGTAGAAGAAGTACCACGAACACCAACCCGAAGGAGGCAACGGAAATTTGGTCTTGTTGACGGGCGCGAAGTATTTGATCTTCAGTGTGTCGCGGTAATAGTTTTTGATGACGGTGCCGTCTTTGAGACGCACTTCGTCTTTGACAGGATCAAAGGTGCCGTCCGCTATTGAAGGTGACACGTCGCCGAGCGTCATCACCATCAGATCTTTGTTGGCGCCGTCGCGAACGCGCGCCGGGATGGGATGCGGCCACGCTTGCCCGAAAGCTGTTTGGGCCGCAAAAAGGCACAAAAAGCACAAAAGAATTGATTTCATGCTTGCGCCCTTAAACCAACTCATTGTGCTTTTGTGCCTTTTTGTGTCCGTCTTTAGAAATTGAACTTTATCGCGGCCTGCATCACACGCGGCGTGCGCGCAGCAGTCGGTGCGCCGAAGCGTGTGTTGGTTTGATTGCCCGCCGCATCAAACACTAGACCCGCATCGATGTCTCTAAAGTTCGTGTGATTGAAAACGTTGTAGACCTCCCAACGCAGTTGCAGCGCGCGCGTCTCACCAAGCGGAATGTTCTTGAAGAGTGCCACATCGCTGTTAAAGATCGACGGCATGCGTAGAGAATTTCGCGGCGTGTTGCCGATATCTCCGAGCCGCGTGGGCCTGGCGAAACACTTAACGTTCACAACGTACGGCGTCCCGGTCGGATCAGAGCCACTGATATTCCTCATCGGATCGCAAATCGTGTTCGGTCGAGCGTTGTCCTGACCGCCGGTGATGTCCGTTATGCCGCCGTTGTAAGTAACCGTGACGTTCTTCGGTTTGCCGCTCGCGTAAGAAGTCGTCCCGGAAAGCTGCCAACGATCAAAGATCGCCTTCACGAACCCGTTGTTGAACTTACGGCTCAAACTCGGCACATCGTAAATATAGTTGACCGTCAGGATATGTGTTTGGTCGAAGTCAGACGGCGCGTAGTTGAACTGTTTGTAAGGACGTCCAAAGAAAACGTCCGATGAATCGTCGTTGGCATAGTCAAAAGACTTTGAGTAGGTGTACGCAAGTCCATACTGGAATCCCTGCGTATAGCGCCGGCCGAGCTGCACTTGCAACGAGTTATAGTTTGAAGTGCCGCCCCATACCACCATGTTGATGTCGGCGTAACCGCGAAAAGGCCTGAGGAAGTCGTTAGCGATCCTTTGTCCGGTTATCGGATCGATATTGTTGGTCCCCAGTCGCGCACCATCCGGTACACCGTTGATATTTATACGTTGGCCCAGGTGGCGTGCGAACGAACCAACGTAGCTAACCTCCATGATGGTCTGGAAGCCGATGTCCTGTTGCAGACCGAACGTGAAGTTGTAGATCGAAGGCGTGTGTGAATCCACTTCCACCGCGTTGATGGTAGAAGGTCTTGTTAACGCGGTGCCCACCAGGCTTGAGAGATTATTGATGTTGCCGAAATCGATACTAAACGTTCGATTAGCGGGTTGGTTGTTCACAAGGTTTCCGCCGGTCGTGCCTCCACCGACGCGCGGGGCGTGATAAACGCCTGCGTGGAAACGAAGGACAGACTTGCCGTGGCCAAAAACATCCCACGCCAAACCGAAGCGCGGCTCGTAATCGAGCGACCGAGTTGTCCTGTAACCGCGAGGCGTGTTCGGGTCGATACCGAGAGCAAGACCGTTATTCGGATTACCACTACCCGGAACGATCGCTCCTACCAAACCCGCGTTCGCACCAACCAACGGGATGAGCTGCCCCGTAATCGGATTCAGTGCTCGCCGCTGGGCCGCGGGACAGGTCGCCGGAGGAGTAAACGCTACTGCACAAGCACTCTGGAACAAGGCAACTGCCTGTGCGGGATTAAACAACGCCGGATCAAAATTCGAACCCTGACCATCGATCTGTTCGAACGGTGAGTGATAACCAAAACGCAAGCCATAGTTCAGTGTTAACCGCCGGTGGATCTTCCATTGATCGGCGGCATACCACTGCACCTGCGTCAATCGCAGATTAGTAAACGGCCGCGCCGTCGATTCCTGGTAGTTTCTGAAATTGCCGATAAGCGCGTTGGCGTAGGCGTAACCAGTGTTGCCGAGTGCGGCGGTGTAGTTGCTGTCGTTGCCGGCAAAGTTGAACACGCCGGACCATTGACCGCCGGGCGCTTCGCCATTCAACAACCGTTCGTAATACACACCAAACTTAAGCGCGTGATCGCCGTGTGTGATCGAGAGGTTGTTGGCGAACGACGGCTTGATGTAATCGTCGCCGGTTTCTCCCCAGCGATCGAGCCAGTTGATGTTGGCGACACCGTTCGTTGGACCGCGAACGCCGCCCCAATTTGTAACTCTCGGAATCGTGCCGAGATGGTTGTTCTGCGGGAAGAGCTGCGGGGCGGTGTAGTTCAAGGCGCTTCTTTGCACACTCTCGATCTCTCCGTCGCCGGGTATAAAACCTTCGGAGTCGTGTCGCATGCCGAAGTTGAATTCGTTGACTACATTTGCGCTGATGACGCGCACCCAGTTCGCCGTCCAGCCATCGTCTTTGTAGAGGTAGTGTGAGTTGATTCCCCAACGATTGTTGTCGTTACCGGGCCAGCCGGAAGTTCCGGTGCCGAGGTTGTCAGAAGTCCACCACTGGTACTTCCAGTAAATCGTGTCCTTGTTTGACGGTCTGACGTCGAAGCGAACGAGCATGCTGCGCTTCGGAACATCCAGAGGACTCTGCGCAACGTAATTGAAGGCAGAGCCGCCGGACCCACCAAACGTATTCGGCAGCGGGAAGTAGTTGAGCAGAGCAAGTCCACTCGGGTTGAAGCGCGAGGCCGGAATGATATTTAAGCCGAGCGGATTCGAAGCAGTCGCACGCGAAGGATCACGGAAACAGCCGCTCTGGTCCGTCGCGTTGCAATTGCCCGGGAGTAATGGATCGCGAATAAACACCTTCGCGTTTGCTGAATTGATCGACTGGGAGAAGTCGCCGTTGCGCTCGAGCGCACTGGGCATCGTTACGAAGCGTGGATCCTGTGGCGTGATCTGGTGTGGCTTTTCATACGAGAAGAAGAAGAACGCTTTGTCCTTCAGCCAGAAGTTGCCGCCTTCACCAAATCTCGGCAGCCACATTGGCCCACCTAGGTTGCCGCCGGGATAAAGGTGACGATAAAGCGGTTTCTTCAAGCCGGCTTTGTTGTTGAAAAACGGAGTAGCGTTGAGCGACTCGTTGCGGAGGAAGTAGTAAGCCGTTCCGGCAAATTCTTTACCACCACCTTTGGAAACGATGTTGATAATGGCGCCACCGTTGTTGCCATACTCAGCGCCGTAGTTGTTGCGCAGCACTTTTACTTCCGCAACTGCGTCCTGGTTGATCGTGAAGCTCAACTTGTTTGAGCCGCTTGGCTCGCCGGCGAACAGCCCATCGATCGTGGGAACAGTTGAACGGCCGCGCTGTCCGGAAATGTTCGGAAGATCGGTACCGAAGCCGTCGCCCGCGCCTTCGATGTCGTCGTTGTTCGACGTTCCAGGCAACAAGCGAAGCAGTGAAGTAACGTCGCGGCCTTTAGTCGAGATCAAATTGATCTGATCGGCGGTGAGCCGGGCAGTTAGATCGCTGCTTTGAGTTTCAACGATCGCGCCGTCACTCATCACGCTCACGGTCTCACTTACTTGTCCGGGCTGGAGTTTGAGTTCACCGAGCGCAAGGTTCTCGTTGGCGCTGAGGATGACTCCTCTCTGTTCGAGAGTTTGAAAGCCCTGACGTTCGACTTTCAACGCGTAGGTGCCGGGTTGCAGAGCCGGAAAATTAAAGCGGCCCTCACTGTCACTAGTGGAGCCGCGTGCTTGTCCGGTCTTCTCGCTGATGAGCGTTACCGTTGCGCCGGGAATCATTCCTCCCGTCGAATCGGCGACCGCGCCCGAAATTGATCCGGTTATCGTTTGCGCACTCACGGCCGGGCGAAAGGCGAGTAACGCGATGATCGTCATCAGGATTGCTGACTTGCAACGCAGAGAACTGGACATGGGACTCCTCCTTCGAATTCCGCTCTGATTCAAGCAGGTGAAAATCTGGGCAAACCAAATTGTCTCTACTTGGGACAATTTGAATAAAAAGACGAGGGGGCTACCCCAATCAAAGACTGCAAATGAATGTTTCCGTTTATGGCCCGCGTTTCTGAATCAAACAGCGGAGGCAGCCGGCACGCCTCGGGGTGAACTAACTACGTTCTGTTTTTTGTTCGCGATTCGCCTGCTGTTGTTGCTCTTCAAGTGCAAAAGCTCGCTGGGCGCGAACGATGTGCTCCCGCATCGCTTCGCGAGCTTCATCAGGCTTACGCGCGCGAATCGCACGATAAACTCGCCGGTGTAACTCCAGCGCTTCGTTGAAATCGTGAGCGCGCTCGATAGTTTCGCGGCGCCGCTCGTAGAGAATCGCCGAGACCATCTCAACCAATGTCGCCAGCGTGGGATTACCCGACGCCGCCGCCACTGCCCGGTGAAACGCTACGTCGTGCACTAAAAACTGCTGCGGGTCTTTCAGCGACGCAAACATGTCGGCGATCTGTTCCGACATCGTTGCCAGTTGCTCTCCGGTCGCACGCTCCGCGGCCAAACCGGCCGCGCCAACTTCCAGTATCGATCTCGTCTCGAACATGTGATCGAAACTGAAACCGTGGAGTTGAGCCAATAGACGCAGCGGCTCACTATCGAGTGCCGGGGGTCCATCGACGATAAAGGTGCCCGCCCCTTGTCGCGATTGAAGGACCCCCATTGAAATCAAAGAACCCAACGCAGCCCGCAACGACGGGCGGCTGATTCCAAGTTGTTTTGACAACTCTCGCTCCGGCGGCAAACGCTCTCCAGGCTTCAAATCCTGGTGTTTGATCAGGTCGTACACCCGAGCCACAACCTGCTCCGTCGTCTGACCTGAACGGGCAGGCTGGATGATCTTCAACTTGGTTACAACGGAATTGGTCATAACAATCTGGAGTTAAGCGCGGAACTTATAATACCAATCTGAATTCGCGTCAAGGTTTTTATCCGCAGATTACACAGATTATTAATTCAGTCGGTGTGAGCTAATCGCTGCCAGAGGGATCTACTGCTGCCTTTGAGTGACTTGTTCATGAACTTCTCGTTCATGATCAGAAACGCGCCCAGCCCGTGAAAGTCGTTCGTGTTTCGCTTGCGCGCAAAGTAGTAAGCAAGGTCGGCGACGTTGGTGCCCTCGCAGATGTCGGTGATGTTCGTTTGCCCTTCCGAGTCCAACAATATCTTCGTTAGCACACCGGCGTACCCACGGCGCACGCCGTCGCTCAAACTCTTCTTCACGTAACCTCGGTCGATTGCCATGGCGGTGACATATGTGTACATGCTCGAGCTGGAGGTCTCGAGCCAGTTGTTCGGATCGTCGCCTTTATTGACAACCTGATACCAAAGTCCGGTCTTCTGGTCCTGAAAGTTTGCCCAGGCTTTGACGAGCTGTGCGACTTGGGCAATCAGCTGCGGTCTCTTCGGATGATCGCGTGGCAGCAGTTCGAGCACCTCGATCAGCGTCATGCCGAACCAACCCATCGCACGGCACCAGATCTCTGCTGAATGTTTTGTTTCTTTATCGGCCCACGCGGATTGTCCGCTCTCGTCGTAGGCGTGGAACATCAGGCCGGTTTGCGGGTCGTTTAGATGGCTCGCGTAGGTGAGTAATTGGTGAACTGCCTCGTCGTTTGCGTATTTACTGTCGCCAAACATGTTTCCATATCTGACCAGAAACGGCATCGACATGAACACGCCGTCGCCCCACAACTGCCACTCGCGGCTCTTACCGGTCGCGTGCCAGAAACCACCGTCTTTCGTCCGCGGATAAGTGTCGAAGCGCTTTCTGATGCGGTCGGCGGCAAGCTTGTATTTCGGATCCTTTGTTTCCTGGTAGAGCAGTAACAACAGATTTCCGGGAAGCATGCTGTCGAGGTTGTCGAATTTAATCTCACGAACTTCACCTTGCGCATTCGCACTCCGGACGACACCGTTTTCATCGACGTGGAAGTTGACCCAGTCTTTGATGTACTTGAGATAACGTGGCTCGCGAGTTCGCTTGTACACGAGGTACTGACCGTACAAGTAGAGAGACTTTGCATAGCCCCACGAGCCGAGATCTTTCGCAGTTGGATAGCGCCTCATGGTTGACTCAACCATGCCAACTGACCAGTCTTTCTTGCCGTGAACGGTGAAAGGGATAATTAGCAGCGCGATCACTGCAATAAGCTTCATTGGTTTTCCCTCGTTCATTGGGTCAGGATTGACAAGATTTTTCAGGATTGACAGGATGTCGATCTTGTAAATCCTGAAACATCCTGTAAATCCTGTGCTAACTTGTTCGTAGCCTTGAAAGTGGTTTGACCAATAACACAAACTGCGGGAGAGATGCAATGACCAAATCTCGTGACGATGGTGAGGATCAGAAACAAACGGGCCACGACCCGGGCAGACGAAAGTTTTTGAAAGGCGTCGGCATTGTGGGCGCGGGCGCCGCGATTGCCGATCAGTTGTGGGTGACCGCAGAGGCCGAAGAGCAACAAGCTACGACTGACGCGACATCGGGCAGTGTCAAAGTTGTTCTCGATGTGAACGGCCAGAAACGATCCGTTCAGGTCGAGCCTCGGACCACCCTCCTCAACACGTTGCGTAACCACCTTGAGCCTGCCGTAACCGGGCCCAAGCTCGTTTGCGACATGGGAACGTGCGGCGCGTGCACCGTCTTGCTCGACGGCAAGCCTGTTTACTCCTGCCTGGTCCTCGCTGTCGATGCGACAAATAAAAAGATCACAACCGCAGAGGGTTTGGGTACGCCTAACAAACCGAATGCAGTCCAAACAGCGTTCGTGGAGAACGACGCATTGATGTGCGGCTTCTGCACGCCTGGCTTCGTCACCACGATCTCCGCGTATCTGAAGAAGAACCCGAACCCATCGCTGGCAGAAGTTCGCGAAGCGTGCAAGGGAAACTTCTGCCGCTGCGGAACTTATCCGAGAGTGTTCGAAGCAGCACTGGCCGCTGCGAAAGCTTCAAAAGCGTAACGGGAGAACTCATGCAGCAACAGCAACCGCAACCACAACCGTCGCCAAAACCGAAAAAGAAGATCAGGGTTCCGCGAGTCGTCAACGGTGTCGAGCAGATGGTCGAGATAGAAGTTGACGAAGACGCTGGTCCAGGCTGGGGCCCTAACGATAAACACACCTTACTTAATCACAAGATGACGCGTGTTGATGGTCCATTGAAAGCTAGCGGCGCGGCACTCTACACGTACGATTACCGTTTGCCCGGCATGCTTTATGGCCGCATCCTCCGTTGCCCTCACGGCCACGCACGTGTCACGAAGCTCGATACCGAAGCCGCGTCGAAGATTCCCGGTGTAAAGGCAATTATCCAGGGTCCGTTAACCGAACTTCGTTTCGCCGGTGCTCCGGTTGCAGCAGTCGCCGCGACGACGCCCGAGATCGCAGGCGACGCACTGCGCACCATCAAAGTGACTTATGAAGTCCTGCCGCACGTGGTCGTTGCAACCGACGCCATTCGACCCGATGCGCCGAAAGTGGTCGCCGAAGAAAACAATCTTCAGGAAAAAGCGAAGAACGGCGACCTGCAAAAAGCTGAAGCCGCTTTCGTCACGGCGGATGCGATCGTCGAGGCTGAATACTTTTCACAACGGGTTCACCACGCGTGTCTCGAAACGCACGGCATGGTGGTCGATTATCGCGGCGGCGACTCCGCCTCAATCTATGCTTCGACTCAGGGAACTTTCACGATCCCAGGCGATGCAGCCAAGGAGTTGGGTCTCGAGCAAAGTAAAGTAATCGCGAGTGTGGAACACATGGGCGGCGGCTTCGGCTCGAAGTTTGGTATCGGCATCGAGGGCATGTTTGCTTGCCGGCTTTCAAAGCAAACGAAGTCGCCGGTGAAGCTGATGCTCACGCGCTACGATGAGTTTGTGATGGCGGGTAATCGCTCCGGGTCTTGGCAGAAGTTGAAAGCGGGCGTGAAGAACGACGGCACGATCGTCGCACTGACTGCGCGCCAGTATCGGCTCGGTGGAATCGGCCAGGGCTCTCAAGCCGGACAGCCATACATCTATCGCATGGGCGACACCTATCGCGAGATCTTCGCACTGCATACGAACGAAGACTCTTCCGTTGCGATGCGCGCGCCCGGTCATCCACAGGCGTCCTTCGCGATTGAATCGCTGGTCGATGAGCTTGCGTACAAGATCAAGATGGACCCGGTGGAGTTTCGCAAGAAGAACTTGCGCGACGAGGTTTATCATCGCCAGTTGGACCGTGGCGCAAAAGAGATCGGATGGTCCAGGAGGAATCCGGTCGCGGGTGGAAGTCCTGGTCCATTGAAACGAGGTATGGGTTGCGCTGTCGGCACGTGGGGCGGTGGCGGAAACAATCAATGCAAGGTTGATGTAACGATTCTTCAGGACGGTGCTGTGTTCGTCGCGGTCGGAACGCAGGATCTCGGCACCGGAACACGCACGTACACGAGAGCGATCGTCGCCGAAGAACTCGGCATCGGGATTAAAGACGTCAAAGAACACATCGGCAATTCCAAATTGGGCGCGGCCAATCCTTCCGGTGGTTCGACCACGGCGCCGTCGTTGTCTCCTTCAGTTAAAGACGCAGCGATCAAAGCGCGCATGATGATGGCCGAGCGAGTCGCGCCCTTGCTCGGCAATCCGAAACCGGAAGAGGTTGTTTTCTCCGGCGGTAACGTCTCGGCTAAAGGGCGATCGATCACGTGGAAACAGGCCGCGGCAGCATTACCCGCAGCAGGTATCACGTCGCACGGCGTGTGGCGTGCAGATTTGCAGGCGCGCGGTGTTCACGGCGTGTCCTTCGCGGAAGTGGAAGTAGACGTGGAGACGGGTTTCATCAGACCGATCAAGATGGTCCACATCCAGGATGGTGGGTTGCCGCTGAACCGGCTAACGATGGAAAGCCAGATCAACGGCGGCATGATTCAGTCGCTCGGCATGGCGTTCTACGAAGGTCGAGTGATGGACGCGCAGCTGGGCATGCAGCTCAATCCCGGCTTTGGCGATTACAAGTTGCCGGGCAGTTTGGAAATGCCCGAGATGGTTCCCATCATCGACGACGATGACAAGCGCGAAGCAGTGATTGGCATCGCAGAGGGCTGCATCATTCCACCTTTGGGCGCGCTCGTGAACGCCGTCTTCAATGCAACCGGTTTGCGTATCCGTGATCTGCCGATCACGCCCGACAAGATTTTGATGGGCCTGATGAGCTCGAACACGATCAGCAGCGCTGAATAACCAGAATTCAGAGGAAACAAACATGAAAGCCTTTGAGTGGACTAGTCCGGCAACCATCAACGAAGCCGTGAAGATGCTCACCGTCGCTTCGCCGGGTGACATTGACGAAGCGCCGCGGCCCATCGCCGGTGGTCAGGATCTGTTGACCACCATGAAAGACTACACGTCGCGACCCGTGCGTCTGGTCAATCTCAAGAATATCCGCGGCCTGGATCGCATCACGCTGAACGCGAAAGGACTCACGATCGGCGCGCTCGTGACGTTGACCGAACTGGAAGAGCACGCGGGTGTGCGAAAGAGTTTTCCCGGTCTCGCGGAAGCGGCACATTCGATTGCGACTCCACAAATTCGCAATCTCGGCACTGTCGGCGGCAATCTTTGCCAGCGGCCGCGGTGCTGGTATTTCCGGCTCGAGGAAGTGATCTGCTTGAAGAAAGGCGGTTCGGAGTGTTACGCCGCCAAGGGAGAGAACAAGTACAACGCAATCATCGGCGGTGGCCCATCGTACATCGTTCATCCTTCGGATCTCGCGCCGATGTTGCTGGCGCTTGGCGCAACCGTGACGGTTATGGGTAGTGGCGGCAAACGCGTGATTCCGCTCGATAAGTTTTTTACGTTGCCGTCGGAAGGAAACATTCGACGCGAGAACGTGTTGAAGAACGAAGACATCATCACCGAGATTCACGTGCCTGTTTCGCCACTCGCCGCACGATCGACCTATTTGAAATTCAAAGAGCGCGAATCGCTCGACTTCGCGCTTGCGTCGGCAGCGGTGGCGGTGCAAATGACGCCGAATCAAACGGTAAAGGACGCGCGGATCGTGCTTGGCGGCGTCGCGCCGATTCCGTGGCGTGTGCCGGCGGCAGAAAAGTTCCTGACCGGAAAGAACCTGACTCGTGACGTGCTGGCTGAAGCAGGCAAGATCGCACTCGCTGAGGCAAAGCCGCTCGAGAAAAATGCGTACAAGGTTCCGCTCACCCAAACGCTCGTGCGACGCGCGTTAGCGAAAGCGGGAAGTGTTTAGGAGACTCATCATGGCTAACGAAACAATTGAACCTATCCAATCTCCCTTTTGCGGATCGCTGCGTTCGAAAAAGTTTTTCATGCTGGATCGACTCGCAACGACCGCTGATGAGTATCTCGACGCGACAAACCACGTGTGGTGCTGCGAAACTCAGGAAGTGATCGGGCCTGACAACGGCCGCGTCGATGCGGAGCGCTGCGGCCCCGGTCGTGCCTGCTATACATCCGCATTGAAATCTGTGTAATCTGTGGATTGTATTTTTTCGGGAGGTATTAAGATGCGAAAAGGATTTCTAATAGCGGCAACCATGATCGTCGCGGTCAGCGCGTTGGTCTTCAGTTCTCAAGCCGAGAACGTCAGTCTTCGTGGTGATTACGTGGAAGTGCGCACCGCGAGCGTGTTCGCGGGAGCGTGTCATTATAACGGCGAAGTCGTGACCACCGGACGCGATGCGATGATGGCGTGGAACGTTACCTCCGGAAAATGGCAGGGTGTGGATCTTACCGGTGTTCGCGTGATGGCGATTGTCAGTGCCGACGCAAACCTCGCCGAGGATAATGCCGCGCGCCAATCCGAAATCATCATCGACTCCGCTGCCTCGCGCACGCAGGCGCTGGCAATGGTGAATGCACTGCGAGAGAAGTATGCCGCCTCACTGGGCAAGGTTGTTGAGGTTCGCAGCGCGCCGATCAGTTTCGAACGCAATGGTCGCACTTACGCGGTCGTCACCAACGAGGCCGCGATCAACGTCGAGGCGATGCCGAATGACGTGTGCTGCAAGATGCCGAATCTCGTTTGGTACACACCGCTGGTCGGCTTGGAAAGCAGGAAAGTCGGTTACACGTCCAAAGCTCTCTACTCGGGCAAAGTTGTCGGCGAGCCATGGTCGCGTTCAGGTGAGAACAGCGCCTTCTACGGTAGCTTCTCCTTATAACCACAAAAGTTTTTAGCCACAAAGAGGCCAAAAGGCACATAAGCAGATTTTCTGTCTTGTGCTTTTGTGCTTTTTTGTGGCTAAAGATTTATGAAGGTCGTGGGGATTCCTTCTGAGGCTACGCTCACAACGGAGTGGCCTTTTCGCTGAACGCTGATCATCGCGCGGCCGTTGTAGAGTTCGACTTTGCGGGCGGTCGTGGCTGTACCGAGGTTGTCGATCAAGCGTCCATCGCCCGCCAAAGCGAAGCGAACGAAGTTTCGAGCGTCGAGGCATAGAACACCTTTCCCATCCACCGCTTTCACCTCGAGTGTCGAAACATCATCAACCTGTCGCAACTGTTGAAGTACCAACTTCGCCGGCTTGTCCCACTTCTCTGTTTGATACACAAACTTGATCTCATCGCTGAGCTCCACTTTGTCGCGCCTGCCAATAGCGCGAAGTACATTCTCGCCTTCTTTGAACTTCACTAACCAACGCAGACCTGCGGCCGGAAAATCCCGGACTTCGCGCTTCTTCACCCCCGCTGAGACGCCATTTACAAACAACTCAACCGACGAACAGTTGGAATAAACCTTCACGAGTTTCGCTTCATCTCGCTCACCCCAACGAACGGGCCAGGAGTGACCGTAGATATGGACCATCGGCTGGTCAGCCCAGTACGACTGGAAAACAAAATAGCCTTCCTTCAATGTAAAATCGCGTTCGACCAGTCCTTTCTGATTAACGCGCGGCACCGGATTACCCGGCCGCAGCGTGGTGGCAAAGTCTTTGAAGATCCATTGCGCGCTGCCCGCCAGGTCAGGCATCGTCTCCTGCTCTTTCAAGTGCCAATCAAACAGGTTGCAGATGTAAGTCTCCGACCAATCACCATCGTTCGACGCTCTCGTGACGCCGCCTGTCAATTGAAACTCCAACCCTCGTTCATCGGGAGCTTGTCCCGCGACGTGACGTGCGAGGACTTGATCCACTGCTTCTGAATGGCGGCGCGCGTGACTGTCGCCGCCCCACTCCATATGCAGAAAGTGATCGACTTTCTTCATTTCTGTTTGCGTTCTGGTCTTGTAGTCCGTGTACCGGCCCTGGTACCAGCCCGCCCAAATCGACGGCGAGTAGACGTTAACTACGTTTTTACAAAAGTCACAACGCCGAATGGCGGTCTTTCGCGAAGGATCGAGAGCGTGCGACAACGTATTCAGCTCGATCATGAACGCGCGAATCTTGTCCTTATCAAACTCTTCGAAGTCGCCGGGCCAGTCGTTCTCGTTTCCGATTCCCCAGATGATCACGGAAGGATGGTTGCGATGCTGGTCGATCATATTGCGCAACATGCGCCGCGCCTGCTCTTTGTAACGATCGCCGCCCAATCCGCCGCGACACCAGGGAATCTCTTCCCACACGAGCAGGCCCAACTCGTCGCACATATCGAGGATTACGCGCGACTGCTGATGATGTCCAAGACGGATGAAGTTTGCACCGAGGTCTTTTATCAAATGCATCTCGCGGCGCATGAGGTCTTCAGTCATTGCGGCTGCGACGCCGGCATGATCTTCGTGGCGCTGAGTGCCGCGAATTAACAACCGCTCGCCGTTTAGCTTGAACGGACCACCTTTCACGAACTCAAATGAGCGCAATCCGAAACGCTCGGTGACCTGCGACGGGCCATGAACACTTTTCAGCGTGACAGCACAGCGATAAAGCGACGGATGCTTTGGAGACCACAATGCCGGTGAGTCGATTGTGAAGGTCGACAGATCTTGATTTCCTGCCCGGGGTGCGAGCTTGCGAGATGAAGAGTGAACCGTGCGGTCATGCGGGTCCGTAACAGACACACTGAGATCGATCTCGTCTTTGAGTTGTGAGGGATTGTAGAGTCGTCCTCGAACCGTGACCCGCGCTTTTCCGTTTGTAAGCACGTCCGTGACGACGTGCACACGCTCTAAAGAGATCGCGGGGGCGTAGATCAGATTCACGTAACGATAGAGACCACCATAAAGATTGAAGTCACTGAGATTCGAGGGAATCATCTCGAGATCTCGCGAGTTGTCGCACACCACCGCAAGGGGAACGGGCTCTTTCGAGAATTTGCTCGCCTGGTCCGTGATGTCGAACACGAATTCATCATAACCACCGACATGTGAACCAATCTTTTCCGTGTGGACGTAGACTTCGGTCTTCTGTCCTGCGCCTTCAAAGTGCAACAGCGTGCGGCCGTTGGGATAAGGATTAGTGAGCTCGATCTTTGTTCGATACCAGCCTGGTCCCTGGTAATACGGCCCATCCGGATCGACAGAGTCGAAGGCGTTGAAGCAGTGAGGCACCTGTACCTTGGTCCACATGTTCGCGTCGTCATTTGCCTTGCGCCACGCTTCCCACGGACCACCCAGACTTCCGCATCGATATTCCCACGCGTCCAAACGGCGCGAGGTTGCGGGTGCTTGCATACCGCTGAAGCGGAGCCGCGGCAGCACCGCGCCCGCAGCCAACGATTTCAAGAAGCACCGACGGTTCATAATTGGCTGCACGTTATCTCACAGGATTACAGGATTGCCAAAATTTTTATCTTGATAATCTTGTCAATCGTGTAAATCCTGTGAGATAAGACGTGACCTTATGAACCCATTTTTAATTGCGTTGCTGCTAATGCTGCCGCAAAACGGTATTCCCGATCTGCGCAAGACAGCGTTGAGGTCCACCACACCGTCCGAAGAAATCGTTCGCCTCGATATCAACAACGACGGCAAGCCCGACATCCTCGAACGCTGGTGGAACGGTAAACGCGTTCGCTGGCTCGATGAGAACGGCGACTTGCTGCCAACCGACACGCGCGGCGATCAAGTCGCGGACGTAATGCAGATCGATAAAAACGGCGACGGAATTTACGACACCGCACTGGACATCAACATCAAGTGGGTCGACAACGACCGTGACGGCCGTGCCGATCTGCAAGCGTTCGTGACGCAGGGTCGTGAGTGGTCCAAGGATAAGTGGAACGCCAGTGAGTCGCATTGGATGGTCTTTGTTGACGTCGAAAAGGATGGCGTGCTCGGCTGGCTGGATTGGGAAAAATTTGATTTTGGCAACGACAATTGGGGTTACACCGGCACGACCGATTGGTTGCCGGACTACAACGGCAATGCCGTGTTTTTGAAGGTGCACCGCCCGCCGCAGTCTCTTCCCGACCCACGTCTCAATTGGGAAAACCCCTTTGCTTTCTTCGACTTCGACAACGACGGCGCGAGCGAAATGGCGATGCGCTGGCTCGATCCTGTGCCCGCACTCGACAAAGACGTGACCAAACTTTCCGGCGTGCTTAGCGAGGCCTTTGCCACCTTCGATGTCGACAATGATTCAACCAAAGGCAACGAAACGGATTACGACATGTCGCTGCGTGGCGCGGGTGGGCCTGGAATTCCTTACCGCTCATTTGTGCATAAGTATCCGGCGCTCAAAGGTAATCCGAAGTTCAACGCCTGCTTTCAATGGAACAACTGGCGAGAGATCGACGAGTTGATGTACATGCCGCACGAGAAGAGTTACGACGCTTTCTTCACCGCCGGTTGGACCAGTCTCTACTTCGTGTTTGATGAGGACGACGACGATCACCGGTGGGAACGTGTGGAGATGTACTACCCGATGCACGGCTTTGGTGGTCCAAAGGAGATCGATCTCTACTCCACGAGAAAATGGCGACGGAACAATTACGCTGAACTGGCAATGGTCGCGGAGGGCGAGCGGCCCGGACTTTCGGGTCATCCGCAGGCTGATTCACTCGGGGATCGCGGAGAGTTTGATGAAGACAACTCCGGCGGCGGAAAGCTCTACGTCGGCGTGTTTGATCGAAAATTACATCTCGCCGGAGCTGAGTGGGGCGCATGGACTGTGGATAAGAAAGGCGAATTTCACGGCGGAAACAAGACACCGTCGCCGAAGCCGTTGGCAACTCGCGTCGAGGAAGTAGTGAAGTATACCGACACGGACAACAACGGCTTTCTGGACCAGGTTGAATACGACTACGACGGCGATCGGACGATCGATTTGCGTGTTTCGCTGCTCGACTACCGCACCGCCGGCAATCCGCAGCCGGATGTCGTACTGCTCATCGATACTCACAAAGAAGGTTGGAAGGGACTGAATGCGTTGTTCGGTTCCATCGCGAGCCAATCATTTCAAGAAGCGTTGACAGTTTATCGCGCGGCGTGGAGACGCGGCCTGACGACGCCTGAGATCGATAAACTCGCCTTCGCCTCCGCGATCGGCGAGCGCTACGACCACGGCTACTGGTTGAAGGAGAAGATCTTCCGCGAGATCCGCGCGCGAGTTCGCAACACACCGCTGGAGAAGGATTTAATCCGCCTGTACTACACGGGCCAGTTTGAGGAATACGCCCGCCGTATCGCTGAAGTCCCAGCTAAATAATCCACAGATTACGCCGATTACACAGATTGCATTCATATCTGATAATCTGCGTAATCCTGAGTAATCTGCGGATAAGAAATATTTATCTTCTTATAAAGATTATAGCTTTGACTCTTGGCCCATCCGTCCGTAGCATCCGTATCCCATGCCACAGAAGAGAGTCAGCATCTTCGATACAACTTTGCGCGACGGCGAACAATCGCCCGGTTGCTCAATGAACCTGACAGAGAAGGTCCGGATGGCAAACAAGCTCCAGGATCTCGGGGTCGACATCATTGAAGCCGGATTCCCCATTGCCTCGGAAGGTGACTTTGCGGCGGTTCGGGCCGTCGCGGCGCAGTGCCGGAATGTAAAAGTCGCGGCACTCTGTCGCACGGCGGAACAGGACGTCGCACGTGCTGCTGAGGCGTTGCGGTTCGGTGCCCATCCGCGAATTCACACATTCGTCGCAACGTCTGACATTCATCTCGAGCACAAGCTGAAGAAAAGTCGCGCCGAAGTAATCGAAATGACTCGGGCGGCGGTGCGACAAGCCTGCAACTACGCCGAGGAAGTTGAGTTTTCAGCCGAAGATGCAACACGCAGTGACGTCGATTACTTGTGTGAAGTGCTTGACGCTGCTGTTGACGCAGGCGCTTCAATACTCAACGTGCCGGATACAGTCGGCTACACGACGCCGGTGGAGTTTACACGGCTGGTCCAACAGGTCCGCGAGCGAGTTGTCAGGGATAGGGACGTGATCATCAGCGTCCACTGTCACAACGATCTCGGTCTGGCGGTCGCAAACAGTTTGGCTGCCATCGAAGCAGGTGCAAGACAAGTTGAATGCACGATCAATGGCATCGGCGAGCGCGCCGGGAATGCGTCGCTCGAAGAGATCGTGATGGCGCTGCATGTGCGAGCGGATCGTTTGCCGTTTGAGACCGGCATCAACACTCACGAACTGTATCCGACGAGCCAACTGCTCTCGAGCATCGTCGGTTTCGACGTGCAACCAAACAAAGCAATCGTCGGGCGCAACGCTTTCGCACACGAAGCCGGTATTCATCAACACGGCGTCATTAACAATCCGCTTTGCTATGAGATCATGACGCCCGAATCAGTCGGTGTGCCCGCGAACGCACTCGTGCTCGGCAAACATTCCGGACGGCATGCGTTGTCGCTTCGCTACATGGAACTCGGCTACGACATCACGCCCGCTGAGCTCGATGCGGCTTACAAGAGTTTTACAAACCTGGCTGATCGGAAGAAGCGCATCTACGATCAGGATCTGATTTCACTACTCAGTAGCGCTGCGCGTGAGCGCGCGGAGAAAGTCGTAGGCGCAGCGGCATGAAGTTACGAATTACAACTCTTTCAGGCGATGGAATTGGACCAGAAGTTACCGCTGAGGCAGTACGCGTTCTGCAAACCATCGCGGGCATTCACGGTTATCGATTTGAATTCGAAGAACATGTGATCGGCGGTGTCGCGATCAAAAAATTCGGCTCGCCGTTGCCGACAACTACGCTTGATGCGTGTTTGACGTCGGATGCGGTGTTGCTCGGAGCGGTAGGTGCTCCGGAGTACGATCGCATGCCTCCAAATCAAAGGCCTGAGGCGGGATTGCTGCTGTTGCGAAGTGCGCTCGGTGGCTATGCGAACCTGCGGCCCGCGATTTCTTACCCGTCGATTGCGGCATGTTCTCCCGTACGCAGCGAAGTCGCGTGCGGCACTGACATTCTGATCGTTCGCGAGCTGCTGGGCGGTCTCTATTTTGGTGAACCGAGAGGTATCAAGTCCGACGTCGCAACCAACACGATGCGCTATTCAGTCGAAGAGATCGAGCGCGTCGCGAAAGTCGCATTCGAAGCAGCACGCAAGCGCCGTGGTAAAGTGACTTCAGTAGACAAGGCCAACGTGCTGGAGACCTCGCAACTCTGGCGACAAACAGTGATCCGCGTGTCGCAGAATTATCCGGACGTGACGCTCGAACATCTCTACGTCGATGCTTGCGCGATGCACCTGATTGCGAACCCGCGCCGTTTCGATGTGCTGTTAACGGAGAATCTCTTTGGCGACATTCTTTCAGACGAAGCGGCGGTGATCACGGGATCGTTAGGGATGCTGGGGTCGGCGACGATCGGTGGTGAAGTCGGACTTTACGAACCGGTGCATGGCTCCGCTCCTGACATCGCGGGCCGCGGAAGTGCGAACCCTTGCGGCGCGATTGCGTCGGCGGGGATGATGCTGCGTCATTCGTTCAATCTCGAGCACGAAGCGTGTGATATTGAGCTCGCGATCGAGCACGTGCTCGAAGCCGGCTATCGCACGCCCGACATTGCTGAAGGCACCGGCGGCTACGTCGTGACTACGAGCGAGTTTGGTGAAGTGATCTGCGAGGCCGTCACTGAGATTGCTGACATGCGCCATGCCTATCACGCTGTTTAGACGGGATTTGCAAGATTTTTCATGATTAACAGGACGTTGTTCGAGAAATTGTGGCAGGCACACATCGTTCGCGAGACGGACGGTGAGCCGACGCTCCTATACATCGATCTCCATCTCATTCACGAAGTAACGTCGCCGCAGGCGTTTGAAGGATTGCGCCAGGCGAATCGAATAGTACGGCGTCCGGATCTTACTTTCGGCACGGTCGATCATAACGTTCCGACGACGGATCGCAGCCTTCCAATCGCCGATGCGATCGCTGCGACGCAGGTTGACACACTACGGAAAAACTGCAGCGAGTTCGGCATTCAACTCTTCGATATTCACTCGCCCGAACAAGGCATCGTTCACGTGATTGGCCCGGAGCTGGGTCTCACGCAACCAGGCATGACGATCGTTTGCGGCGACAGCCACACAAGCACTCACGGCGCGTTTGGCTCGCTCGCGTTTGGCATCGGCACGAGTGAAGTCGAACACGTACTCGCCACGCAGTGCCTGCCGCAGAACAAGCCCCGAACGATGAAGGTGCAGATATCAGGCTCGTTGGCAGAAGGTGTAAGCGCGAAAGATCTTGCGCTCGGGATCATCGGCAAGATCGGAACTGACGGAGCCACAGGTTACGCAATCGAATACGCCGGCGACGCGGTGCGCGCGCTTTCGATGGAAGGTCGAATGACGCTGTGCAACATGAGCATCGAGGCAGGCGCACGCGCCGGCATGATTGCTCCTGATGAAACTACGTTTGCTTATCTCAAGGGCCGCAGGTTTGCTCCGAGCGGCGAGACGTGGGAAAAAGCTGTGCGCTACTGGCAAACGTTTAAGAGTGACGAAGACGCGGTGTTTGATCGCACCGTTGAAATTGAAGCCTCGCAACTCGAGCCGTTTGTGACGTGGGGCACGAGCCCGGGAATGGTCGTGCCTGTCACGAGTTACGTTCCCGATCCAGCCGACGCAAATGCTGAACGCGCACTCGAATACATGGCGCTCACGCCGCGAATGAACATTCAGGACATCTCGATCGATCGCGCGTTCATTGGTTCGTGCACGAATGCGCGGATCGAAGATCTGCGTGCGGCAGCGCGTGTGGTGAAAGGTTATCGCATCAGCTCGTCGGTGAGCGCGATGGTGGTGCCTGGGTCGCAAGACGTGAAGAAAGCAGCCGAGCGAGAAGGACTGGATCGCATTTTTCACGACGCGGGCTTCGAATGGCGCGAAGCCGGCTGCTCGATGTGTTTGGGAATGAACGCCGATGTCTTGCGGCCGGGGGAGCGCTGCGCATCGACGAGTAACAGAAACTTCGAAGGCCGGCAGGGGCGCGGCGGCCGCACACATCTCGTCAGTCCGATGATGGCCGCAGCGGCGGCGATTAAGGGACACTTTACGGATGTGAGGAAGTGGGAATTTAAATGAAGGCTTTCCGACAACACACCGGCCTCGTGGCGCCGCTCGATCGTGCGAACGTCGATACGGATCAGATTATTCCGAAGCAGTTTCTCAAGCGCATTGAGCGCACGGGCTTTGGCGAGTTTCTTTTTTTCGATTGGCGCTACTTGCCTGATGGTCAACCGAATCCATCGTTTGTACTGAACGAGCCGCGCTATCAGGGCGCGTCGATCCTTGTTACTGACAAGAATTTTGGTTGCGGCTCATCGCGCGAGCACGCACCATGGGCGCTCGGCGAGTTTGGGTTTCGCGTGATCATCGCGCCGTCGTTTGCCGACATCTTCGCGAACAACTGTTTCAAGAACGGCATGCTTCCGATCACCTTGCCTGCCGCGCAGATCGCACAGATCATGGACCACGCGCAACACTACGAATGTTATGGAGTGACTGTCGATCTCGAACGACAGACAATTGAAGATGCGAGCGGCCTCTCGGTGTCGTTCGTTATCGGTGAGTTTCAGCGCTACTGTCTGTTGGAAGGACTTGACGATATCGGGCTGACCTTGCGACATGAAGACGCGATCAAGGCATACGAACTTAGCCACAGATGAACACGGATTTTTTACGGATTTTTTGTGGCCCTATTCGGCTGAAAAGCGAAACACAGTTGAGTGTTTGTACTCCTCTCCGGGACGCAGTACGGTAGACGGAAAGTTCGGATGATTCGGAGCATCTGGAAAATGCTGCGGCTCTAAACACAGTCCCGTGTACCTCTCGTAAACAGTCGCGTTCTTCCCTCCGAAACTTCCATCGAGAAAATTCCCTGAGTAGAACTGTATGCCTGGCTCCGTCGTCAGAATCTCAAGCAATCGCCCCGTGGTTGCTTCATAAAGGCGCGCCGCAGTTCTCAGCGTCCCATCCCAGTCATTCAAAACGAAATTGTGATCGTAACCACCGGTGAAGCCGAGTTGATCGTATGGATCATTAATCTGTGATCCGATCGCTTTGCTGGTCCGGAAATCCATCGGCGTCTCTGCCACTGATCTGATCTCGCCAATCGGAATCAGATCTTTTGACACAGGAGTGAAGTTGCCGGCGTTCAGTGTTAACTCGTGGTCCAGGATCGTGCCTGCGCCCTTCAAATTGAAATACGAATGGTTCGTCAGGTTCGCGATCGTGTCTTTATCAGTCGTCGCCCGGTATTCGATGCTTAACTCATTTTCGAACAAGCTGTAATCGACGGAGGCGGTGAGATTGCCGGGGTAGTTCTCTTCACCGTCTTGACTGAAATAGGAAAGATGCAACACAGCCGAGTCGTCTCTCACTTCCTCTTTCGCATTCCACACACGTTTATCGAAACCTTTGAAACCACCGTGCAGATGATTCACGCCGTTGTTTTGCGGCAGTTGATAGTCAACCCCGTTCAACGAAAACTTACCCAGCGCGATGCGATTCGCGTGACGCCCGATCAACCCACCAAAGTAACGCGGGTTCCTCGCGTACTCTTCGAGCGTGTCAAAGCCGAGCACGATATCGCCCAGAGTGCCGTTGCGATCCGGAACTTTGAGCGATGTGATCGCGCCACCGTAAGTCGTGATCGACACTTCCAACCCGCGATGGTTTGTGAGTGTGTAGAGATAAACCTCGGCCCCGCCAGAGAGCGTGCCGAAGTATTTTTTGTTTATGTTCACAGGTTGCTAAATACTCGATTCGCCTCTTCCAACGTTTCAGCCGAACCGACGTCATACCACAGGCCCGGCACTTTCCACACGTAGAACGGCACGCGCGGGTACATCCACTGGACCAGCCGGCCAGGCTGATCCGGATTGTTTCCTTCGGCGATGTACTGATGGATGAGTGGCAGCACAGACTCCGGATAGTAGTAGAGTGCGATGCCCGTAAGCGTGCTCTTCGGCACTGCCGGCTTTTCTTCAAAGAAGGTGATGCGATCGTTCTCATCGATCTCGATAGAGTTGTACTTCTTGATCTTTTCGAGATCGCCAACATCGTAAACGGCCGTCACCGGCGCGTTTTTCTGCCGGCAAAAGTCACCAAACTCAGCGAGGTCCTGGCTGAACAGATTGTCGCCGCCAACCACGATGATATCGTCGTTAATGTCGTGTCTGGTTAGGACGAGATGTAAGTCGCCGATGGCGCCGAGCTTGTTTTTGTCGTCAGTGCTGCCATCGTTGACGATAGTGAAACTAAAGTTGAGATTAGGATGGCGATAGCCTTCGGCCCACTTTTCGAAGTGACTTACGAACTTCGCATTCGTGACCACGTAAGCGTGATCGATCTCGCGAATAGTCGAGATATTATGGAGCACGTGTTCCATCATCGGCTTGCCGCCCACCTGCAACATCGGCTTAGGCTGATTGAGTGTCAATGGATAAAGGCGCGTCGCGTAGCCCGCGGCCAGGATAATTAATTTCATATTGTTTTTTTAGACAGGATTATCCGGCCCAACTTCCTCTGCGCCGTTTGAAGCGTTGCAAATAAAGATTTCGGGCTTCAGTTTCGTTGCTTCCTCGTAATTCTCGGCTATGCGCTTGCTGAACTCTTCAACATGCTCCACCGCGACCAGATTAACCGTGCATCCACCAAACCCTCCACCCGTCATGCGTGCGCCGTACAAACCCTCAACTTTTCGCGCGAGCTCAACCATCAGGTCGAGTTCCTCAGAGCTCACTTCGTAATCGTCGCGTAAACTTCGGTGCGACTCAGCCATTAACCTGCCGAATTCGTTCAGATCACCTTGCTCCAATGCCTGCGCTGCCGACACCACGCGCGCGTTCTCCATGATCACGTGCCGGCACCGGCGATAAACCACTTCGGGAAGATCACTCCCGAATTGCTCGAGTTGTTCGATCGTCACGTCGCGCAAAGCTCTGACATTCGGAACAAACTTTGCCAGATGTTTCACGCCGCCTTCACATTGTGCGCGCCGTTCATTGTAAGCGCTTGAAGCCAGCTCGTGCTTCACCATCGTGTTGCAAATTACCAAACGAACGTTGTCGGGCAGCGGCAACAGCTCGAATTCGAGCGATCGGCAGTCAAGCAACAGCGCCTTTTGTGCCTCGCCAAACAGCGAAACAAACTGGTCCATGATGCCGACGCGCGCACCCACAAACTCGTTCTCCGCCTTTTGACAAAGAAGCGCGAGCTCACGTTCATCAATCTTTAAACCGGAAACGGCAATAAGCGCGCAAGCCGTCGCGACTTCAATGGCAGCCGACGAGCTCAAGCCGGATCCGATCGGCACCTGACTACGTATTTGTAATCTCGCGCCGCGCAAATGATGACCGGCCCGCTCCAGCATCACGGCGACGCCAACCGGGTAGTCACTCCAATGACCACGGCGCGCGAGGTTTCGATCGTCGAGATCAACTTCAATCTCTTCGTTAAAATTTTCTGATGCGATTTGCAGCTTGCGCTGCTCGAGAAGCGAGACTTCGACCCACGTCGATAAGTCAATGGCCGCAGGCATTACGAAACCGTCATTGTAATCGGTGTGTTCGCCGATAAGATTGACGCGGCCCGGAGCTCGGAAAGTGCGCGTTTCGTTATTTTTCGTGAGCATTGGTCACGTCCACCACAATTCGCCACACACCATCTTGCTTTTTCCAGATCCGAACATAACTGCCGTGCTCGATCACCTTCTTCATTTCGCTTACTTCATAAGTGCCGTGTATGTAACCAAGATCTCCGGAGCGAGAAACGTCGCCGCCAAGCGGCCGCCACGTGAACTGGCCTTTGACTTTTGTTAGTGCCTCGGCCGAAGCGCCTCGGCCGATAAAAGGAAGGTTGCCGCTGCGATACAGTCTTACCTCAGGCGAGGCAAATGTAGGAAACACTTTGGCGAGGTGTTGATTCAGCCCGGCGAGCGAATAACTTACATCGCGAGCGAGTAGGGCTTTAAGTTCACTTGCCTGATCGACTGTGTTGGTAGTTGTCTTTGGATTGGCGTCAGTTGGTTGCCATAACGTTTGTGGTCCACCTGACTGCGGATGGCTGATGCCGAGATCCACAACGAACTTCCACGAACCATCCGGCTGTTTCTTCCAGACAGTGATGAAGTGGCCATAACCGGCAGGCTTCTCATCTTTGATGTCGTTTTTGAATTCCCATGGACCAGTAGTGAAACCAATATCACCCGAGGCAGACATTCCCGCAAACGACGGCTGCCACGCGAGCAGTGGTTTTCCATCTACGGGCGGAACAGGATGTTCGAGCATCCACTTCTTTCCGTTGACAGCGCCGGGTCGAAAGAGCAGTCCATCGTCGGCGATGAATGCCATAAACGCATCGCGCGTATTCTTCTCCTCGGCCATCTTTGAAAACGCCTGCTCGGTTTTGACCATGTCCTGAAGCGGAGTCTGACCTTGCACGATCGTTAACGCGGCGAGGCAAAAAAGCACGATTAAAATTGATTTCATATCCGTTTTCATTCGTGTAGATCTGAAGTCCCAATTGCCGCTTGCAACACAGATTCAGGAGTCCACTCGCCAATGGGTTTCACTTCGGAAAGTTTTCCACGGCTCATCACCGCGAGTCGATCGCACATGCCAAACAACTCAGGCAAATATGAACTCACCATCAACACGGCTTTGTTCTGCGCCGCGCACGCTGCAATTGTTTCGTAAACCTGCGCTTTGCTGCCGATGTCGATGCCGCGGGTCGGCTCGTCGAGCAACAACACATCCGCATCCTGATGCAGCAGTCGCGCGACGATCACCTTCTGCTGATTGCCGCCCGACAGCGCTCCTACCTCCTGTTGCACGCCATGCGTTCTGATCTTGAGTGCGTTGACGAGCTTCTCCGCCTGTTTGCGCTGCGCGCCGAGATCGAGCCAGCCCCATCGCGAGCAGGAATCAAATCTCGTAACCGTAACGTTGTCGGAGATCGACTGGTTCAACGTTAAGCCATCGCCTTTGCGATCCTCGCTGAGATAACCAAGGCCCTCGATTAAACGCATTGACGGCGTGCTGCGTCTGTTCGGAAGAGATTTTTTGTTCACTGTAATCGTTCCACTCTCCGGACGGTCGAGACCGAAGATCGTTCGCAGCAGCGGCGTTCGTCCCGATCCCATCAGGCCTGCGATACCGAGAATCTCTCCGCGACGAAGCTCAAAGGTCGCATTCTTCAGTAACGGCGGCGACGAGAGATTTCGCACGTCAAGAATAGTTTCGCCGGGTGATGAAGAGCGAACCGGAAACAGGTTCTGTTGTGCGCGACCAACCATCTTTGCGATGAGCTCGTCGTCACCGACAGTTGCAATGTCTCCGGTGGCAACGCTGCGGCCGTCGCGCAGCACAGTGAAGCGATCCGAAATCTGCCGCACCTCTTCGAGAAAATGGCTGATGTAAATCACCGAGATTCCTTCGGCGCTCAACTTGCCGATCAATTTGAACAGGTGACCGACGTCATCGCGTTGCAAGCTGCTCGTTGGCTCGTCCATGAGGATGATGCGCGCGTGCGCCGCAATCGCGCGAGAGATCTCGACAATTTGCCGCGCAGCAACGGAAAGATCACCGACGCGCTTCTCCGGGCGAATGTCTGCGTGATGAAAAGTTCTGAGCACCTCGTTGGTCCTGGTCATGAGTTTGTCGCGCTCGAGCCAACCCATGCGCGACGGCTCAATTCCCATCAGAACGTTTTCCGCGACGCTGAGGTGCGGGCACAAGGAGAGTTCCTGATGAATTAAGGCAATGCCGTGAGTACGCGCGTCGAGTGGATTTGACGGAGAGTAGATCTCGCCCTGGATCTCCATCGTGCCTGCATCCGGGCGCAGCGATCCGGCGATGATGTTCATCAGCGTGCTCTTACCGGCGCCGTTCTCTCCGATGAGTGCATGCACCTCGCCGCGACGCAGTTCGAGATCGACGCCATCAAGCGCGATAGTCGGGCCGAAGGATTTATGAATCTTGGAAAGCTTAAGCGCGATCATTTTTTTTTAACCACAGATTACGCAGATTACACAGATCATTTCTGCGTAATCTGTGTAATCTGTGGATGATTCACCGTGTTAGAATGCGCGGCCATGATAGTTTCATTCTCGGACCGAGTAAAAGTACCTGACGAGGTCCTCATCTCCAACTTGCAAGACGAGTCCGTACTCCTGAATCTCGAGAGCGAGCGCTATTTCGGACTCGACTCTGTGGGCACGCGAATCTTATCGGTACTTACGACGTCGGATTCGATCGAATCTGCTTACAACACGCTCGCTCAGGAATATGATGTGGACGGCCCGATACTGCGGCAGGATCTGCTCGCGCTGGTCGAGAGCTTAGTGGATCAAGGACTCGTCGAAATCATCTAATTCGTGTTAATTCGCGACAATCTGCGGCTTATAGCCAACGCCCGCATCGATGGGCGCGAGGAGTTGATCGCAAAGCTCCGCGATAAGCTCACACTGAGGCAATCGCCAAGCGACGAAGAACTGATCCTCTACGCTTACGAAGCCTGGGGCGAAGACTGTGTCAAACACCTGATCGGCGACTTCGCTTTTGCAATTTGGGACAGCCGGTTGCAGCGGTATTTCTGCGCGCGCGATCACTTTGGAGTGAAGCCGTTTTTCTTCACTCACATCTCCAATAACTTTAAGTTCAGCAGCACATTGAATGAGCTGCGCCAGGACGCGAGAGTCTCAAACGCGCTGAATGAAGTCGCGATCGCTGACTATCTGCTATTTGGAGTGAACCAGGATCTCTCGACTACAACCTTCAAAGACATTCAGCGACTGCCACCCGGCCACAGTCTTACCGTCGCGACCGGATCGATCCAGGCTCAACGCTATTGGACACCTGAAATCTCCACCGAAATACGCTTTCGAGATCGCGAATCGTACGTAGAACGTTTTTCAGAGCTCCTCACGCGCGCGGTAGAAGATCGACTGCGAACCGATCGTGTCGCAATATCGATGAGTGGCGGACTCGACTCAACCAGTCTCGCAGCAATAGCTAACCGTAAACTCGGTGCCGGTTCAACCCAGGCGTTCTCGGTTGTTTACGACAGCTTGATTCCGGACGAGGAACGTCACTATTCGACCGTCGCCGCCGAACATCTGAAAATTCCCATCACTCACCTTAGCGCCGATCGATATTCGTTATTCGACGAGCAAGTTCCCGGCGACATGGATCAACCAGAGCCGTTCCTTTTGTCAGCACTGACAGCACAGTTCCACAATCTCTTGAGACTTTGCGCCGACTTCGGGCAAGTGGCGCTCACTGGTTATGACGGCGATGCCTTTATGAACGAGCCGCGCTCCTCGCGTCTTAAAATCAGAACCAGACTCAAGCGCCTGCTCGGCCGGCGTCCTCCGGAGCCTGTGCTTCCGGAATGGATCGATGAATCCTTTGCGAGACAAACCAACCTGCACGAGCGCTTGAAACAGCCTTCGATCCATCCTGCAAGTCCTGCAAATCCTATCTGGACAGCGCTCTTCGAGGGTTACGATCCAGGTGCAACCAAACTACCTTTAGAGCTGCGACATCCGTTTATCGATCTGCGTTTGGTCGAGTATTTGTTGGGCATACCGACTGTTCCGTGGCGACGGAACAAACACATCCTCAGGGTCGCCATGAAAGATCAGCTTCCAGCCGCAGTACTTAATCGTCCCAAGACACCACTCGCAGGCAGTCCCGCTCTTCAATTGGCAAGGCACGCTAGTGTAAGATGGCTCGACAGTTTTGAGGTCAATCCGCAGCTCAGGAATTTTGTTAACCTGGATCTCCGGCGATCGATAGCGGATGAACAGACACCCGACGGCCTCTGGGCCAGCCTACGAGTATTCGCGTTGAACTATTGGCTTACGAACTCCCAGCCAATCGATCGACGAGCAACGGAAAATCAGGTAAACAAAAATCGCGGCGGCATCTTATGCAAGGCCTCAATCGCCTAGACTGCTAAATGGAGAAGATGCATGGAACGTAAACCGGAAACCGACTCCCAAACCAAAGAACAGAAAACCAGAAAGCCTTATCACAAGCCGGAAGTAATCGCTTACGGAAACATTCGCGAGATCACCAGGAACGTCGGTCCCAAAGGCAACGAAGATGGTGGTGGCGGCGCCGCCGCCGGACCCAAGACAGGACAGTGATTGATAGCCTTACCCCTCGTTGAACTACCCGACATTCAGCAGTACATGTGAACAACTACGCCTCAATTCATGCCCTATCGTTGTTCGATCTATGGTCTTGGAGTTGTTGCCAATAAAATAATCCCCGGAGTTCCTGCCTCTCCAACGGCGCCGGACGATGTTTGCATCTCCTTCGGCTCGCTTCCCTCATGGCTTCCTGAAGTGAGCGCGACTCAGATCGAAACGTACGTGGCGGATTACAAGGATGATTGCGGCAATCCTGTGTTGCGTGTGTTCCGTGTGCTCGAAGGGGGGTATTACCGGTTTTGTTACGCAGACCGGACCGAGTTTTTAGTAGACCAGCACGGTGCCGAGATTTGGGCGCAGTGGCCGGAGCC
This sequence comes from uncultured Acidobacteriota bacterium, assembly GCA_963826255.1. Classification (GTDB taxonomy): domain Bacteria; phylum Acidobacteriota; class Blastocatellia; order Pyrinomonadales; family Pyrinomonadaceae; genus PSRF01. The sequence continues at coordinate 826,492 of CAWGWK010000001.1, read as the reverse complement.
TTTGACGCTGGAAGATGCAGCTACTTATCTGCTTGGTCCAATCATGGGCTTCGTCATGCTGCTGCGAGGGATAGTTTGTTTGCACGCCAGCGCGATTGCGATCGGTGATAAAGCGATAGCGCTCGTGGGCCCGGCAGGTTCGGGTAAATCGACGACAGCAGCGGCTTTTTCAGAGCGAGGCTACAGCATTCTCGCCGAAGACGTGGTGACGCTCGACGATCGTGACGATCATTTTCTGGTTCGTCCCGCTTATCCGTGTATTCGTTTGTGGCCTGCCGCGGTCAAAGCACTCTATGGAACTGAAACGCATCTGCCAAGGCTCACGCCGAACTGGGACAAGTGTTACCTCGATCTAAGCGAACGATTTCACCGACAGCCTTTACAGCTTGCAGCGATCTATCAGCTCGGTGAACGCAGTGACGTTTCTACCGCGCCGTTTGTCGCGCCCGTTGAGAAGTCGGTGGGGCTGATGTCGCTCGTCGCAAATACTTACGCAACGAAGTTGATGAATAAGCAGATGCGGGCGCGGGAGTTTGAACTGTTGACTCGAGTGTTGAATAAGGTTCCTTTACGACGTGTGACGCCGCACGCGAATCCGGCGCGGATTTCCGAGTTGTGCCACACGATCGTTAATGACTTCATTAGCCACGAAGAGGCACAAAAAGCACAAACAACTTGATGTATAGCCTCCATTTCTACGGCCAGATGCTTGCCGATGCTCCGCGCATGGATGCGTATGCAGCAGCGCTCCGTCGCGCGGTGAAACCTGATTCAGTCGTGATGGATCTCGGCAGTGGTCCGGGCGTGTTTGCGCTGCTCGCGTGCAAGCTTGGCGCGCGTCGTGTCTACGCAGTGGAACCCGACGCTGTGATCAGTCTCGCGCGCGAAGCTGCGGCTGCAAACGGCTTTGCAGATCGGATCGAGTTCTTTGAAAACTTATCCACTGAAATCAATCTTCCCGAACCAGCCAGCATTATCATTTCTGATTTGCGCGGCGTCCTGCCGTGGTTTCAACAACACATTCCATCCATTATTGACGCTCGCGCGAGACTGTTGGCGCGCCGCGGCGTGCTCATTCCGCAGCGGGATATTCTCTGGGCCGCTGTTGTCGAAGCTCCCGATCGGTACGAAGAGATTGTTGGCCCGTGGCAGAACAATAAATTCGATTTGGATCTATCCGCAGGTGCGCGCCTGGTGACTAACACGTGGCGGAAGACGCGCATAAAACCTGAGCAGTTGTTGTCCGAACCGATCTGTTGGACGAGCATCGATTACTACGAAGTAGACAGCCCTGACATTCGAGCTGAAATCTGCTGGCGGGCAGTGCGAACCGGCACGGCGCACGGTGTTGCTGTGTGGTTTGACTCAGAGCTGGTCGATGGCATCGGCTTCTCAAATCGTCCCGGCGCGCCGGAAATGATCTATGGCACTGGTCTGTTTCCTTTTTCCGAACCAGTGGAGGTTGTGGAAGGCGACCGCATTCAACTGCGACTGGCGGCGAAGATGGTAGGCGGTGATTATGTTTGGCGCTGGGACACCGACGTGTTTGCGCGAGACGAAGAGGCCCGCGTGAAAGCCAGTTTCAAACAGTCAACTTTCTTTGGCGTGCCCCTTTCAAGGGACCAACTGCAAAAGCTGAGTCAATAAACGATGGACGACTCGAGCAAAATTCTGAGCACCAAACTTCGCAAGGCGCTGGCGCAACTGCCTCACCTGCCGCGTGCTCTCAAGCTTGTTTGGGAAGTAGCGCGGCCATGGACGGTCATTTGGATCATTCTGCTTATTGTGCAAGGCCTTCTGCCCGCAGCAACTGTTTACCTGACGAAGCTCGTGGTTGATGGTGTTGTCGCGGCGTCGGGAAATGGCAGCGCCTGGCCGGCCGTCCGGCATGTTTTGCTGCTGTTGTTGCTGCTCGGCGGCATTCTGCTGTTGATGGAAGTTGTTCGTGGCGGGATCAGTTGGGTGCGCACGGTGCAGGCCGAGTTGTTGCAGGACCACATCTCCTCGCTCATTCACGAAAAATCAGTGACCGCGGATCTGGCCTTCTACGAACTTTCTGATTACTACGACCACCTGCATCGCGCGCGTGCTGAAGCTCGCTACCGGCCTGTAGCCTTGCTCGGCAATCTTGGTGCGTTGCTGCAAAACAGCATCACTCTGCTGGCGATGAGTGCGATCCTTATCCCGCTTGGCCCATGGCTGGCTTTGGCGTTGCTGCTGAGCACACTACCGGCTTTCTATGTGGTGGTCCATTACGCTTTGGCCGAGTATCAGTGGCGGCAAAGCACGACAGCCGACGATCGGCGCGCGTGGTACTACGATTGGATCATGACGACTGCCGAAGCAGCCGCGGAACTCAGGCTCTTCGGACTCGGGAAATACTTTCAATCAAACTACAAAGACCTGCGACAACGTTTGCGTGGTGAACGATTACAGTTGACGCGCAGGCAAAGTCTCGCGGAGCTCGGTGCAAGTTTGATTGCGCTCCTAATCGTTGGCGCGGCGCTTGGCTGGATGGTGTGGAAAGCTCTGCACGGTTTAGTGACTCTCGGTGAGCTCGCGTTGATCTACGCTGCGTTCAATCAGGGCCAGGGTTTGATGCGAACGTTATTGGAGAACGCGGGCCAGCTCTACGGTAACAGTCTCTTTCTCGGAAATCTGTTCGAATTTCTCGCGCTGCAACCGAAGATCGTTTGTCGGGCTGACACTCCATCGCTACCCGTTCACGAGGTTAAGGCTGGCATCAGCTTCAAAGGAGTCTCATTCAGTTATCCAGGTGCGAGCAGCAAAGCCCTAGACGACTTCTCGATGACGATTCCGAGCGGAAAGATCGTCGCGATCGTCGGTCCGAATGGCGCGGGGAAGAGCACGCTGCTCAAGCTGCTTTGTCGTTTCTATGATCGCGATGCCGGAAAGATTGCGATTGACGGCCGGGATCTAAGAGATTTCGCCACCGATGATTTGCGACGATTGATCACGGTGCTGTTTCAACAGCCATTCCACTACAACACCACGGTGCGTGAGAATGTTTTGTATGGTGATCTGAAACTTCAATCCTCTGATGCGAAGATTGAGGCTGCGATTCGAGCCGCCGGTGCTGAAGAGATCGTTGCACGTCTCCCTCAGCACGAGCAAACACTGCTTGGCCGTTGGTTCGCAGGTGGTACTGAACTGAGCGTGGGCGAGTGGCAACGCATCGCACTCGCTCGCGCGTTTCTGCGACAAGCTCCGATTATTATTCTCGATGAGCCAACTAGCGCGCTTGATCCATGGGCCGAAGCCGACTGGCTCGAGCGCTTCCGCAAACTGGCAGTTGGCCGGACGTCGATCATCATCACGCACCGGTTCACGACTGCGATGCACGCCGATGTGATACACGTGATGGATCGCGGGCGGATCATTGAGTCGGGCAGCCATTACGGACTGCTCGAGCAAAGTGGTCTTTACGCGGAGTCGTGGACTCGACAGATTATGTCCTCCCGCAAAGGCGCAAAGGCGCAAAGTTATACCGCGAATTGAAGAAATCTTCTTTGCGCCTTTGCGGGAGAATTTTTCGTAATGAACTATAGCCTCGAAAACGAGTTGATCCTTTGTATCGCACGTCGCGGAGAACTGCGCCATCTTCTCCGACAGCAACTCGACTGGGACTACCTGTTCGCCACCGCGCAGGCTCATGGATTGCTGCCGCTATTACACAAGCATCTTAGTTATGTTAGCGATCTCGTCCCCGCTCATTTTCTCTCTCGCTTGAAACGCGAGTCAGTCGCGAATTCACAAACCGTCCTGCACCTGATCGGCAAACAGTTGCGCGTCTACAAGCTTTTCAAAGAGCACGGAATTCCGGTCGCGATCTTTAAAGGACCACTGCTCGCACAAATGGCCTACGGTGAGATCTCGTTACGTCAGGCCGGTGATATCGATCTGTTGATTAGCCGCGAAAAATTCGATCAGGCAAGAATGTTACTGGAGTCGCTCGGCTACCAGATGCACCCGAACCTAACGCCGGCGCAGCTCGCGTCACATCTCAACTTTCACTGCGAGCTACAGTTCATGCGCGATGATTGGTTTACAGTCGTCGATCTTCATTGGGACCTTGCGCCGCGAAGTTTTGTATTCAAAGTTAATGCAGAGGACGTACTGTCGCGGCTACAAACGGTCTCATTGTCGGGAACGCCGGTGGAAACTTTCAGTTCCGAAGATCTGGTGCTTTACCAGTCCATGCACGGCGCTAAACACCTGTGGCGGCGTTTGGAATGGATCACTGCGCTGGCAGAGTCGTTACGCGCCGCGCCTGCGATTAGTTGGGACACGATCGTCGATCGCGCGACGAGTGCGCGTGCCAGGCGGATACTCGCGCTTGGCTTGCGGCTGGTCCAGCAATTTTCCGACGTGAAGATACCCGCGCACGTCCTGACAACAATTGATTCCGACGCCGCGATGCAGCGCATGGCCGCGAGAATTCGGGAACAGCTTTTCACAACGCATGGGCCGGCCGGATCGACCGAGACCAATCTCTACAACTTGCGCGTCATGGATCGCAAACGCGATGCACTGCTCTCGGCATTGCGCGCGATCTTCGTTCCCACCTTGCCTGATTGGCAAGCACTCGCGTTACCCGCTCCGTTGCATTCGCTCTACTACGCATACCGCCCGTTGCGATTATCAAAACTCTACAGCACTGCTCTTTTGCGGAGAGTCACGCGCAATGTTTAAGCCGCCTTTGAAATGGGCCGGCGGAAAACGTTGGCTGGTCCCACATCTCAAGCCAATTTGGGAAGCAAACGCTCACCGGCGATATGTCGAACCATTTTGCGGCGGCCTTGCAGTCGTGCTCGGCTTGCAGCCACAGCAAGCGTTACTAAACGACATCAATCCACATCTCATCAATTTCTATCGTCACCTGCAAAACGGCTTGCACATGCGCGTTCGGATGCGCAACGACGAGAAACTTTTCTATCGACATCGCGAGCGCTTCAACCGGCTTGTTCGAAACGGCAAGGCGCACACCGAAGAAGGCGCGCAGTTGTTCTACTATCTGAATCGCACGTGCTTCAACGGTCTGTGCCGTTTCAATAAAGGCGGCGATTTCAACGTGCCGTTCGGCACTTACAAAGCCATCAACTACGCGTCGGATTTCTCAGACTACGCGAGCGTGTTCCGGCAATGGAAGTTCAGTAATGAAGATGTTGAAAGTCTCGAGATCTATCCGGAGGATTTCGTCTACGCGGATCCGCCGTATGATGTAGAGTTCACGACTTACAGTTCGGGTGGTTTTTCGTGGGACGATCAGGTGCGCACGGCGAGATTACTCGCAGAGCATCCTGGGCCAGTGGTGATTTCGAATCAGGCGACACCGCGAATTGTTGAGTTGTACAAGGATCTGGGATTTAGTTTGACGTACCTTGATGGTCCAAGGCGGATCAGTTGTACCGGCGATCGCACCGCCGCGCGTGAAGTATTGGCGATTAAACCTTAGACAGGATTTACAAGATTTTACAGGATGTCCAAGATATCCTGTTCATCCTGTAAAATCGTGAAAATCATGTCCACACATACCTGGTTGCCTGACCTGACATACGTAGACGGACGCTTTCAGTCTGAAAAGGCGATCGTGTGCGACAACGCAGGGAACGTACTTCGGATTGCTGATGCCAATGAGGTCTCGGATGCTACTCGCTTGAAGAACCGCGCGTTGCTGCCCGGCATGGTCAACGCGCACTCACACGCGTTTCAACGCGTCATTCGCGGTCGCACCGAGCACCGTTCACAAAACAGCAGCGACAGTTTTTGGACGTGGCGTAAGCAGATGTACGCCGCCGCAAATCGACTCGACCCCGAAGACATCTACGCCGTTTCGCGTATGGCGTTTCTGGAGATGGCGTTGACGGGCATCACCGCGGTCGGTGAGTTTCACTACATTCATCATGCGCCTGATGGCTCGGCTTACTCAGATCCAAACCTGCTCGAACGCGAGGTGATTCGCGCCGCGCGCGATGTGGGTATTCGCATCGCACTCTTGCGCGTGGCCTACGGGCGTGCCGGTTTCGAAACCGATGCAAATCCGCTGCAAGTTCGTTTCATTGAAACTTCAGAGATTTATTTGAAGCATCTCGAACAGTTGCTCGGCGCGCCTGAACTGGAAGACGGTTTCGCATGGGTCGGAGTGGCGCCGCACAGTGTCCGTGCTGTCCCGCTGGATTACCTGAAAACGATCGTTGCTTTTGCAAACGAGCGTGGGCTTCCGGTTCACATGCACGTTGCGGAGCAGCCGGCGGAAGTGAAGGCGTGTATCGACGAATACGGGCGCTCACCGGTCGCACTGCTCGAGACAGAAGGATTGCTCAGCAAACGATTCACTGCCGTCCACGCGATTCACGTGACGCCGAAAGCAATCGGAGCAATAGCGCGTGCGGGAGCTTTGGTGTGTGCCTGCCCGACAACGGAGCGCAACCTCGGCGATGGTGTCGTACCGGTCGATGCTTATTTCGATGCGGGTGTGCCGGTGTCGCTCGGAACTGACAGCCAGATCCAGATCGACTTACTCGAAGACGCACGCGAACTCGAGTATCACCTTCGCCTGCAATACACCGCGAGAAACGTGCTGGCGCCGCGAGAGGATGCCGGTAGTGCGGCGCTGGCGAGGCGTTTGTTTGATTGCGCGAGCGTGAATGGAGCGAGGAGTATCGGTTTCGAAGGTGGGAGACTCCAACCGGGCGCACCGGCAGATTTCTTCACCGTCGATCTCGATGATCCATCGATCGCAGGATCGTCCACTGAACACTTGCTCGCAAACATTGTATTTTCACTTTCGCGCACGGCGGTGCGTGATGTTGTAGTTGCAGGCAAACAGATCGTCGAAAATGGACGACATCGAGATCAAGATGCGATTGTCAAAAGCTTCATTCACAGATGACACAGATAAAAGAAACATTAGCTGAGCTCGTCAGGATCGATTCAGTTTCCGCGCGATCAAACACGGAGATCATTGAGTATCTCGAACGTCGCTGCGCGGCGATGCATTTGGTGACGCAACGCTTTCCTTATCTCGACGATTTCGGTATTCAGAAGTTCAATCTGATTGCACTCTCAAGCGCAACCGCTGAAGTCGAACTCGCACTCGTCGGACACACGGACACTGTCCCGTACGAGCTCAATTGGACCGACGCCACGAGCCTCACCGAACGTGATGGAAAACTCTACGGCCGTGGCGCGTGCGACACAAAAGGATTCATCGCCGCAGCCCTGACCGCTGTCGAAGCGATCGAGCTGTCCAAGTTGAACAAACCACTCGCACTAATATTTACCGCCGATGAAGAGATCGGTTTGCGTGGCGCAAAAAAATTGGCCAAGGCGAAGCCGTTGCGAGTGCGTTACAGCATCGTGGGCGAGCCGACTTCACTCAAACCGATTCGCGCGGGAAAAGGTTATTCGCTGGCCGAAGTAATTGTTAAAGGACGTGAAGCGCACAGCGCTTATCCGGCGCTGGGTGCGTCCGCTGTATTTCGTGCTGCACGGCTGATAAATCGCCTCGAAGCGATAGCGGTCCAACTTAAAAAAGATCAGCACGCTGCTTTCGATCCGCCGTACACGACGTTGAATATCGGTCTGATTCACGGTGGCTCTGCGAAGAACGTCTTAGCAGGTGAGTGCCATTTCACACTCGAATGGCGGCCCATACCGACGCAATCTTCGGATCATGTTCTCAATCTTTTCAACGCTGCGATTCAGGAAGAGATGCAGAGTGATCCTGATTTTCAATGCGAGGTCGATGCGAGCCGCGCTGATTCAGGGTTCGAGACTGCTCCTGATTCCCCTTTGATCAGGTTGTTGGAAGAAGCGACTGGCTACGTCTCCGGCACGGTGGCGTTCGGTACGGAGGCAGCTCAGATGATGGCGCTCGGCGCTGAGTCGGTCGTGATTGGTCCCGGTGATATTCGGGAAGCGCATCGCACCGGTGAATTTGTTCCTGTTGACGAACTCGAGCGGTGTGCGGAGGTGCTGAAGCAGGCAGTCGAACAAATATGTAAGCCGTAGGAAGATTTTCTCACGCAAAGGCGCAGAGAAGGACGCAAAGTTTAAAGCCAAAGTTTTCTTTGCGTCTTCCTCTGCGCCTTTGCGCCTTTGCGTGAGAAATCTTATTCTCTCTCCCACGATGTACCGCATTACCACGCTCTTAATAATCTTGTTATTGTTGTGCGTGCCGCTCTCGGCACAGGAATCCCAACCACTCACCAGCAAAGAAGTCGTCAGCCTCCTATATCAACTGCCACGCAACCCGGACATGCGCGACGAAATTATCGATCAGATCCGAAAACGTGGAATCGGGTTCCAATTAACCGATGGCATGCGCTCACTCGTAGCAACCAAGAGCGGCAACGACTCACTGCTGCGCCGCACACTCGAAGAAGCCGAGCGGCGTCGTGTGAATCCCACAGCCTCAACACTCCCGTCCGAAACCGAAGGCAACCAACTGCTCGAACGGACGCGCAACGTGACTCTCGCTGCCGCGAATGCGATGCCCGACTTCCTCGTGAAGCAGATCATTAAACGATCGGTCGCTTACGGCACCACTGCTAACTGGATCCCGCAGGACAATCTCACGATCGCCGTCGGCTATCGCGCGAACGTCGGCGAGGAGTACAAAATTCTGACCGTCAACGGAATGCCTGCGGGGCCCGATGTGCAGACAAGCCGCGACTACAGCAAGTATGCGCCCAAGGGCGCGTCGTCGAGTGGCGTCGAATACATCTCGGCGCTGGCGGATGTTTTCAAACCCGAGTCGAAAACAGAGTTTCGGATGGTCGATACCGACGTTATCCAGACCAGACGCACAGTTGTTTACGAGTACACGACCAAGAAAGAATTCTCGCAACTGACGCTGAGTTTGGCCGACACTGGCGCACGTGCAGTTGTTGGCTCGCGTGGCCGGCTCTGGATCGATCGCGAGTTGGATCGCGTGCTGCGGTTCGAACAGATAGCCACAGAGATTCCGCCTGACTTTCCCATCACAGCCGCCAGCAGCTTGATCGATTACGACTGGGTGGACATCAACGAACGGAAGTACCTGCTGCCGACGCGCTCCGAGATCCTGATGACGACTACGCAGCCCAAGTTTGTGCTCCAGAGTCGCAACGACATCCGTTTCCGGAGTTATCAGAAGTTTGGTGCCGAGCTGAAGATCATCGACGAAGTCGGTGAAGAGGACGAGCCTCCACCACCTCCGAAGCCCATCAAGCCACCAGAATAGGGCCACAAAAAGGCACAAAGAACACAAAAGAGTTCAGCGAAAGCATTTGTGCTTTTTGTGCCTCGTTGTGGCTTGTACTTTTGTGGCACCGTCTACGATTGAGGACGCCCCACCGCACTGGTGTTTACATCCGGCGACACGCAAAACTCATTGCATACCTAAATCCGCTGTGTTTGTTGGTCTCGTACATCGATCGATCACACGGTACAGCCTTTGCAAACCATCGGAGCAAGGAAGGCAGGAACGCTCCCGGAATGAAGCCCAGGATTTTGATCGTCGATGATGACTCTACGATCACGCAGCAACTTTATTGGACCCTGTGTGACGAGTATGACGTGGTGACTGCAAACGATATGCAGACTGCGATTCGACGAGCAACGTTTTATAAACCTGATATTTCGATCCTTGATTTACAGATGCCGCCCGACAAAGACTCGCCGTCGAGCGGGCTGCGACTGTTGGAATACATCAAGGGTCACTTGTCGCACTCGAGAGTTTTGATTATGAGCTCAAACAGCACCGCCGAAGTGCGCAATGCATGTTTCGCCGCAGGCGCCGATGGTTTTTTCGCCAAGCCTTTCGAGCTTCAGGACATGCTGGCGAGTATTTGTAAGTTGACTCCCGTGCACCGGCTGGAATTGTTCGCTCATATTCTTTGAAGGACCCGGACGTCACTCCCTTTGACGTCCGTCAAGCACCGTAGGTGAATCCCTCTTCATCGGACGGTGTGCTCGAGGGCCCTCGCGTCGTTGCCCAACACGCCGCGGGGGCCGCATTTTTTCAATCACGGGTGGAAAATGATTTCCTCACTGACAATTGCGAACCTCTCTGCCATAATCCATCGCGTACCGCCCGAAAACATGAGCGAAGCAAGCGAAAAAGTGCTTGGAGTGCACAATCTCCCATTGTTTCCATTGCCGGTGGTCCTGTTTCCCGGCGTGCCTTTGCCACTGCACATCTTCGAGCCACGCTACCGGCAGATGCTCACAGACATTCGCCTAACGAAAAATCTTTTCGGCCTTGCTTACCTCGATACAACAACTTCTGAAAGTGAAATTCCGCCGGTGGGCCACGTCGGCTGTGTCGCCGAAGTTACTGAAACACAAACTTTCGCCGACGGGCGTTCGAATATACTCACCATCGGCATTATCCGGTACCGCATCGATGCTTATGTTGACCGTGGCGATCCGTATCTCGTTGCGCAGGTCAGTTACTTCGAAGACGACGAGGAAGATGAAGCACTGCTCTCCGAAGCTTCGAAAGAGGTCGCCGAAACATTCACGCGCATCGCGCAGGCCGTGCGCACGATCAACGACGAGCGCGCAACCTTGCCTGACATTTCAAACACCGAGCCGCAGCGCCTGTCGTTTCTTGTTGCGGCGGCAATGGAGATCGAAGCGGAAGTGAAACAGGAACTGCTGGAGCTTCGTTCAACTTCCGAGCGTTTGGAACGACTTCGCGGAATGTTGAATATCGCGGTAAAGGCTTACGAAGAACGCGCACGCATACACGAGCTCGCCAAGAGCAACGGGCACAGTGGGCGGAGGATTGAGCTTGAATGAACCAGCAGGTGACGATCCGTGTGCTCTTTTTTGGTGCCGCGCGAGATGCAGTTGATGCGAACCAACTCGAGCTTTCGCTCGACGCCCCCGCAACAGTTTCGACTGCTTTTCAGAAGTTGTCCGAGAGCTTTTCTCAGCTTCAACGTTTTGGACGTTCGCTTCTTTTCGCAGTGAACCAGGAATACGCCACGCCTGAGACGCTCTTGAAAGAGAACGATGAGCTGGCAGTGTTTCCGCCGGTGAGTGGGGGGTCGCACGATTTTTTTGAGTTAACGACTGAGACGATCGATGTGGGCCAGGTTGCGAGACGCGTTGTGTTGCCTGAATGTGGCGCGACAGTGACGCTCGACGGTTATGCACGCGAATGGACCAACGGAAAACGCACTCTGTACCTGGTTTATGAAGCTTACAATTCGATGGCGTTAACTGAAATGCAGCGCCTCGGCGCCGAGGCACACAAGCAATTCAAAATCGCGCACATCGGAATCGTGCACCGGACCGGAAAGTTGGAGATCGGTGAGACGAGTGTCGTGATCGCCGTAAGCGCGCCGCACCGCCAGGCAGCGTTTCAAGCGTGCGAATGGGCCATCAAAGAGCTCAAACGCACGGTGCCAATCTGGAAGAAGGAAGTATTTGAAAACGGCGAAGAATGGGTTGGAAACACGGATTTTCACGGATAAAGACACGGATTTATCTGTGTTAATCCGCGTCCGCTTAATCCGTGTTCATCTGTGTTTCCGTTTCCTCCTCCGCAGCGGCTTCAACTAAAGAAGCGCTCGTGACTTTGTCACCCGGATCGGTCTTGATCAAGCGAACGCCCTGGGCGCTGCGGCCAGTCCTGCGGATATGACCAGCTTCAAGTCGAATAAGCTTCCCTTGCTGCGTAATGATCATGATCTCCGACTCATCTTCGACCGGAAACACTGCAACCACCTTCCCAGTCTTCTCAGTCGTCTTCATGTTGATGACGCCCTTACCACCACGCGACTGCAAGCGGTAGGTCGTAATCGGAGTCTGCTTGCCGTAGCCCTGCTCAGACACCGATAACATCCGCTCCGTGTCTTCCGCGGAAACCGGGCAGACTGAAACTACATAATCATCCTGACGCAAATCGATTCCACGTACACCACGGGTGGCGCGGCCCATCGGACGCACATTCTTTTCGTCAAACCGGATCGCGAGGCCGTTGTGAGTCGCGATGAAGATTCGCTTTGTGCCATCAGTCAGGACTACGTCGAGCAACTGATCGCCGTCATCAATGTTTATCGCGATGATGCCGTTGGTCCGAATGTTCTGGAAATCCGCCAGCGACGTCTTTTTGATCACGCCTTTGCGTGTGACCATAAGTACGTAACGTCCCTCGGCAAACTCCCGCACCGGGACCACGCCCGCAAGCTTTCGCTCCGAAGTTATGTTGATGAGGTTCACCACCGCCTTGCCGCGCGCCGAAGCTGCGGCATCAGGCACTTCGTGAACTTTGATCTTATAGACCATGCCATCGTCAGTGAAGATCATAAGGTAGGCATGAGTCGATGCGATGAAGAGATGCTCGACGAAGTCGCCGTTCTTGGCAGCGGCGCCAAAACGGCCTTTACCGCCGCGCCCCTGACTCGAGTAAGTCGTGATCGGGGTACGTTTGATGTAGCCACTGTTGGTAACAGTAATCGCAACGTCTTCGTCGGCGATGAGATCTTCGATCGAAAGCTCGACACCTTCATCAACGATCTCGGTGCGCCGTTCGTCGCCAAAGTCTTTCTTGACTTCTTCCAGCTCCTTCGAAATAACACGCCGCAGCGAGCGCTCGTTGCCGAGGATCTCTTCGAGCTCGGCGATGAGCTTGATTATCTGTTCGTACTCGTCAATGATCTTTTGCCGCTCGAGAGCTGACAATCGTCGCAGTTGCAGGTCGAGAATCGCCTGCGCCTGTATCTCTGAGAACGCAAGGCTCTCCATCGTCTTCTGCAACTTGCCCAGGTACGTCTTGAGTTGAACATCGGAAGGAACACCTTTCCAGGTTTTGACTTCGCTCGTCGTTTGCAACTTACCTGTCAACCACTGTCGCGCCTCATCAACCGAACGGGAATTGCGAATGAGCGTGACGATGTAGTCGAGCGCATCGATTGCTTTGGTGAGTCCTTCGAGAATGTGTGCGCGCGCCTTTGCCTTTCTCAGCTCATACTCAGTGCGCTTGCGCACAACCTCGCGGCGAAACTCGATAAATGCCTCGAGCATCTGCTTTAGATTCAAAACTCGAGGTTGCCCATTGACGATCGCCAGATTGATGACGCCGAAAGACGACTGCATCGGAGTCAACTTGTAAAGTTTATTGAGGACGACTTGCGGTACTGCATCGCGCTTCAACTCCACCACGATGCGCATTCCGGTGCGGTCTGACTCATCGCGCAAGTCGGAGACCCCCTCGATTTTCTTTTCGTTGATCAACTCGGCGATGCGTTCAAGCAAACGCGCTTTATTTACTTGAAAAGGTATTTCGGTGATGATGACTGCATCGCGCTCCTGTGCGCCGCGTCCAATGCGATCGATGCCCGCGCGCGCACGCAATTGCAACACGCCGCGGCCTTCAACATACGACCTTTTGATCTCCTCACGACCATAAATAAATCCGCCGGTAGGAAAGTCAGGACCAGTCACAATCTTTGTGAGGGCCTCGACATCCATTTCCGGATCCTTCAGTAACGCCAACGTCGCATTTACAATTTCAGTGATATTGTGAGGCGGAATCTTCGTCGCCATTCCCACTGCGATACCGTCAGAACCGTTGATCAGCAGGTTGGGAACGCGAGCTGGTAAAACTGTCGGTTCGCTGAGCGACTCGTCGTAGTTCGGTTGAAATGTAACTGTCTCTTTCTCAATATCCGCGAGGATTTCATTTGCCAAACGCGACATGCGTACTTCCGTGTAACGCATAGCCGCCGCTGCATCGCCATCGACCGATCCGAAGTTGCCCTGTCCATCGATGAGCGGGTAGCGCATCGAGAAGTCCTGGGCCAAACGAACGATCGTGTCGTACACAGGTATGTCGCCATGCGGGTGATACTTACCGATCACGTCGCCGACGATGCGAGCGCTCTTTTTGTAAGCCTTGTTGTAGGTGTTGCCGAGCTCATGCATGGCCCATAACACGCGCCGGTGCACGGGTTTCAAACCGTCGCGAATATCCGGAAGCGCGCGGCCAATGATCACCGACATCGCGTAGTCGAGATACGACCGTCGCATCTCGTCTTCAATGTTTATGTGGTTGCGTTCAGAAGTTGTTTCCATCTACTAGCCTTTCCAGTACAATCCGCCACGCACTTGGCCTGTTTTGAGAGATACCGAGGTTGAGTTTGGTGCTTTTTCGGGGAAAGAAAAACAGGTGAAGCATTGCTATCAAAGTGCTCGTATTTTAGCCTTTTTCGACCGTTTTTGGCAAACACGAAATAGACGAAAACTTCAATAAAATCAATAGCTTCGTGTAAGCACTCCCGACGTTTTTGGACGCTGCAAAAACTCCGTCGGCTCCCATGAGTGAACAACGAAATTGGAAACGAATTCGTGAGCGGTTGGAACTGCACTTACCGGTGCGGGTCAGGTGTCGTGAAACGCCGGATTTTGAGTGGACAGAGATGACCAGGCTTACTAACGTGACGCCTTTCGGCGCCGGCTTCCCGCTCAAACGTCCGACCGAAAAAGGCCGCTTGTTGCACATGACGATTCCGATGCCACGACAGTTGCGCGTGTTTGATCACGTAGAGGACCAATACCGCATCTGGGCGCTCGTGAGGTACGTGAAGATATCAACTTCCGATAAGTGCGTGGTGTTTGACGTCGGAGTCGCCTTCATCGGAAAACGTCCACCTCCAAGCTACCAAACCGAACCTTGGAGGCGCTACGACATTTTCGCCAGCAGCTTTGAGGCACTGGCCGCCGGCGACGATATACCGGTACCTGTTGATTCAGAAGACCAGCGAACCCATACGCGATACAACATTGCGGTGGATATGCGAGTCGAAGCCTTAAACGTGAGTGGCGAAGTGATCGAGAGTGAGGATACCGTCACTGAACATATCAGCGGCAAAGGCGCTACGCTTTTCACGACGCTAGAGATTCCGGCTGGTCGTTTCATTCGCTTGACGAGCGAGCAACAGGGCGTCACGGCACACGCCGCCATTCGATCTCGCAGCACAGGAGCAGACGGCGTTCCCAGAATTCACGTCGAGTTCATAGATAAGGAATGGCCGTTGTAAGATAGGTATCACGTGAGCAGCAACGGTACATATCCGGCGAAGAAAGTGGAAACGCGACCGCAATCCGGTCGCACGATATTTCCGCAATGGGCGCTTGAAATACTCAGACCTGTCGTTGGTTTCTTCAGTCGCTTGTTCTGGAAGATTGAGTTTTACGGCGTCGAGAATGTGCCCCAGCGTGGTGGCGTAATCATCGCGGCGAACCATCAAACGTACATCGATCCTTTCTGGCTTTCGCTGAGAGTTAAACGGCCTACACGCTACCTTGCGTGGAGCGCCGCTTTTCGTTGGCCTATTGTCGGAAGATGTTTGACGTTGTTGGGTGCATGGCCGCTCGCGCTCGAAGGCAGCGATCCGGCTGCGATTCGTCGCTCGTTACAATGGCTGCGTGATGGAGGCGCTGTCGTGATCTTTCCGGAAGGCGGTAGGAGTACGGCAACCGGTTCACTTGAACGGTTTAAAGCGGGCGCTGTGCGGTTGGCGCTCGAAGCGAATGTGCCGATACTGCCCGTCACGATCAAAGGTGGAAATCGCGTATGGCCGCGGGGTTGGCGTTTTCCGCGACCGGGAAAGGTAGTCGTGACTTACCATCCGCTTTATCACGCGGAGCAATGTCCCAACGAAGAGACGCGAGCGTGCGCGCGGCGTGAGAGCGAGAAGCTGGCAGAGGTGATCGCGTCCGCGCTCTAATGAATTTTTAACCACGGATGGACACGGATTTGAATCCGGATTTTTATCCGTGTCATCCGTGGTTCAATATGCGCATCATCACTTCATGGATGAGGCCGTTGCTGGCGAGAACCTGTTCGTTGTAGATATCGAGTGGCTCGTCTTTGAAGTTTGTGATTTTGCCGCGTGCCTCGGAAATCAATAACGCGCCTGCTGCGATGTCCCACGGATTTAGACCATCTTCCCAGAACCCATCGAAACGACCACACGCAACGTAAGCAAGATCGAGCGCTGCGGATCCGTCGCGCCTGACTGCCTGCGCCTCCATCGTGAACTTAGCAAACTCGCGCGCGAAGTCCGGCCGTTCGCGAACGTTGTAAGGAAAGCCTGTACACAACATCGCGCAGTTTAGTTCGTCCACTGTCGATACACGAATCTTTCGATCGTTGAGCGTGGCGCCGTGGCCGCGTTCAGCCGCGAACATCTCATCGCGCATCGGATCGTAAATAACGCCGAGTATTAATTCTCCGTTGTGCTCCAGTGCAATCGAAACGCAGAAGCATGGATAGCCATGCGCGTAGTTTGTGGTGCCGTCGAGGGGATCGATGATCCACTTCCAATCACTGCGTTTGCCGCCCACCAAAATTGCCTCGCCCGATTCCTCCGCAAGAATCCCGTGCTGCGGATAGTGAGATCGAATTCTCTCGATGATCAGCTCCTCAGCGGCGATATCGGCTTCGGTAACGAGGTTGATGTCGCCCTTGCTTGTGATCTTTGCAACGCCGAGACGTTGGACCAGCAGGTTGCCGGCCTCGCGCGCGATTTGAGTAGCGAAGTTAAGCACGTGAGGTCCTCTTCGGCATCCGCATTTTGGCCGCGGCGATCTTCAAGATTTCCTGGACCTGCCGATCCCAGTAAGCCCATGAGTGGTCGCCGGGCAGTTGCCTGAATTCGTGCGCGATTCTTTTTTCAAACATCAGTGACGCTAGCTCGCGATTGGATTGAAAGATAAACAACGCGTCTTCAGTGCCGCAGTCGAAATAAAAGTAAGGCAGCGAACCGACGCGAGTGGGTGTTAGTTTTTCGACGACTTCAAAAAGATCATTGTCGCGCCGTGTTTCGCTGTCGGCGGGACCAAACACTTTCAGCGACTCTACCCAGGACTCAGGAGTGTCTTTCTCAGCAAGTCGCGACACAACAAACGCGCCGCTCATTGACGCTGCGAAAACGAACGTAACCGGCGACTTCAAACCAAACTTGATTGCGCCGTAGCCGCCCATCGAGAGCCCGGCAATTGAGCGACCGTAGCGGGCCTCGATCGTGCGATAGCGTTGCTGCACGTCAGGTATCAGTTCTCTGAGAATGTAGCTTTCGTAGTTGTGGGTGGGGATGGTGGGGCTGTCTATGTACCAACTATCGTTGCCTTCGGGCATGACGACGATCATGCGGTAGCCGGCTGCGTAATCAGCGACGTTCGTGCGCGCCAGCCAATCGGAGTAGTGCCCGGTTAGACCGTGGAGGAGATATAGGACCGGATAGCGTGTGGTTTTTGAAGTTTCGTAGTCGGTGGGGAGGATTACGTTGTAGGGGAGCGTTGTGTTGACGAGCTTGCTTTGAAAGCGAACTGTTTCAACGCGCCCATTCGCGAGCGCACAAATGCAAAGGACAAGCGATAGTAAAAAGGCCTTGAAGAGCCTGATGCTGTTCATAAAATCCTTAACACGGATTACACGGATTTTAAATCCGGATTTAATCCGTGTTATCCGTGGTTAATAATGGAATGTGAATCTCTTTCGCGCGCGCGGTTTGCTCTGCCGCCTCATACCCCGCATCGACGTGTCGCGCAACACCAATTCC
Source organism: uncultured Acidobacteriota bacterium (assembly GCA_963826255.1). GTDB lineage: Bacteria > Acidobacteriota > Blastocatellia > Pyrinomonadales > Pyrinomonadaceae > PSRF01. The sequence continues at coordinate 808,910 of CAWGWK010000001.1, read as the reverse complement.
CGGATCGTTCGTCAACACACGATTCAACCGCTTCGCCGCTTCATCAGTTCCATCCGCCACCGACACCTGTCCCGCGTGCAACGAATAACCGATACCAACGCCACCACCGTGATGAAACGAAACCCAACTCGCACCGCTCGCCGTGTTCAGCAACGCGTTGAGTATGGGCCAATCGGCAACCGCATCAGACCCGTCTTTCATTCCTTCTGTCTCACGGAACGGTGACGCCACCGAACCGGTATCGAGATGATCGCGGCCAATCGCGATCGGCGCCTTCAGATCACCACGCTTAACGAGATCATTAATGGCCTCGCCCATCTCGGCACGTTCGCCATACCCCAACCAGCAGATGCGCGCCGGCAGACCCTGAAACTGAACGCGATCGCGCGCGAGACGCAACCATCGATTCAACGTGCGATCGTCAGGAAACATCTCGAGCGCGAGATCGTCGGTCTTGCGAATGTCTTGCGGATCACCCGAAAGCGCCACCCAGCGAAACGGCCCTTTGCCCTCGCAGAAGAGTGGACGAATGTATTCGGGAACAAAACCCGGTATCTCGAACGCGTCTTCGCAGCCCGCATCCAGTGCCTGCTTGCGTATGTTGTTACCGTAATCAAATGCCACGGCGCCCGATCGTTTCAACGCCAGCATTGCTTCCACGTGCCGAGCCATCGACTCCATCGATCGCTCAACGTAACCTGCCGCATCGTCTTCACGCAGCTTCGCGGCTTCGTCCAAGGTCACTCCAGCAGGCACGTATCCATTCAACGGATCGTGCGCGCTTGTTTGATCCGTAACTGTATCGACTTTAACTCCACGCCTTACCAACTCCGGCAACACTTCCGCGCAGTTTCCCACCAACCCAACAGAAACGGCACGTCTCTGCTCGCGTGCGTCTTCGCAAATGTCCAGCGCCTCGTCGAGCGTCATCGCGAGACGATCGCAGTAGCCTGTGCGCACGCGCCGTTCAATGCGCTCCGGATCGACGTCGATACCGAGAAACACAGCGCCATTCAACGTCGCGGCAAGCGGCTGCGCGCCGCCCATTCCACCCATGCCGCCCGACACGACAAGCTTGCCGGAAAGATCACCCGCGAAGTGTTTGTCAGCCATCGCGGCGAACGTTTCAAACGTGCCCTGAACGATTCCCTGCGTGCCGATGTAAATCCAACTACCGGCAGTCATCTGGCCGTACATCATCAGGCCACGACGTTCGAGCTCGTGAAAATGTTTCCAGTTGGCCCAGGCACCCACCAGGTTTGAATTGGCGATCAAAACGCGAGGCGCGTACTCGTGAGTGCGAAAGACGGCGACGGGCTTACCCGATTGGACCAACAACGTTTCATCGTTTTCCAACTCGCGCAACTCACGCACGATTGCGTCGAAAGAGGACCAGTTGCGAGCAGCTTTGCCCGCGCCGCCGTACACGATTAGCTCATCCGGACGTTCGGCGACGTCCGGATCGAGGTTGTTCATCAGGCAGCGAAGTGCAGCCTCCTGATGCCAACCTTTGCAATTCAACTGCGCGCCGCGTGGCGCATGAATCACCCGGTGGTCCATCAACTATTTTTCAGCACCCCAAAGCCTGCTGAGCCAGCCACCGCCCTCTTTGCGGGTCAGTTGTTGGAGTTCGCCCGAGTCGAGCCAGACGCCACCGCATTTGTCGCAAGTGTCGATCGACACCTCTTCAAACCTGCTCTCTTTCAAGCTTCCATCACAACGGGGGCACTGCATCGATGATACGCCGGCGGCCTTGGCTTCCTCGGCGACCTTCATCTGCGCACGCAGCTTTTCAATTGCCTCCTGGTTCTTGCGATGAAAGTACTCTTCCTCGAGACTTTTCCTGCGATCGTCCATTCCGTTTGCCATATTAATTCCTCCGTTCGCGTTTCTCTACGGCCTCTGCGTATCTCTGCGGCCCTCTGCGTTAAGTGATCTTTCAACGCAGAGAACGCAGAGATACGCAGAGGGCGCAAAGAACACGTCAACCCAACGAATCAAAATCCCCACGCCTGATCGCTGCCGTGATCTTCTCAATATCACTCGACATCGAACGATCCTCTATCACCGGCGCAACCAGCCCACGCACGATCTGGTACGCCTGCTTCACGCCGCGTCCGGGTGCGAGCGGCGCGTGAAAATCCAATCCCTGTGCCGCCGTCATTAGTTCAATCGCCGTTGCCATTTCCGCGAGTTTCACAATCGCGCGCAACTTCGTCGCGCACGTCATACCCATCGACACATGATCTTCTTTGCCGCCGTCAGTTGGCACGTTGTCGATGCTTGCCGGATGGGCCAACACGCGGGCCTCGTTCAAAAGCGCTGCTGCACTCACTTGCAGCATCATGAAGCCCGAAGATATTCCCGGCTGCGCTGTCAGGAACGGAGGCAGTTCTTCATTCGAGTCAGGATTTACCAGCCTGTCGATGCGCCGTTCCGTGATACTCATCAAGTCTGTCAAAGCGATTGCGGCGTAGTCAAAAACCAGTGCGAGCGGCGCGCCGTGAAAGTTTCCGCCGGACAATACTTCGCCTGTTTCGGAGAAAACCAAAGGGTTGTCAGTCGCGCTGCCGCTTTCAAGCTCGACGACTTGTCGCGCATGTCTCAGTGCGGTGCGGATGGCGCCATGGACCTGCGGCATGCAGCGCAGACTGTACGCGTCCTGCACACGTGGATCGTTATCGAGATGCGACTTACGAATCTCGCTGTCTTGCAGCAGTTCGCGCAGGTGTGCGGCGACGGCCAACTGACCGGGATGAGGACGCGCGGCATGAATGCGCTCGTCGAAGGCGACAGGCGTACCTTTGAGTGCTTCGAGTGTCATTGCGCCGGCGACATCCGCAAGCCGCACGAGTTGTTCACCGCGATGAAGTGCGAGAGCGCCGACGGCGCCCATGGCCTGAGTGCCATTGAGAAGGGCGAGCCCTTCCTTCACTTCCAACTTGAGCGGGGCAAGATGCGCTCGTTCGAGACCCGTGGCCGCAGGCAGACGCTCGCCGTTGTAAAAAACTTCTCCCTCGCCGATTGCCGCCAGCGCCAGGTGCGCGAGCGGTGCGAGATCGCCGCTTGCGCCCACACTGCCCTTCTCAGGAATGACCGGCGTCACCCCTTTCTCGAGCATTGCGATCAAAGTGTCGATCACCAGCGGCCGCGCGCCGCTAAATCCCGAGGCGAGCACGTTTGCTCGTAGCAACAACATTGCACGCGCTTCGCTCTCCGGCAACGGATCACCCAAACCGCAGGAGTGACTACGAACGAGGTTCAGTTGCAACTGAATCAAGTCAGACGGATCGATACTCACGTCTGACAACTTGCCAAAGCCGGTGTTGACGCCGTAAACGGTGCGTCCCTGCGTAACGATATCCTGGACCACCCGGCGGGCTTGCTCGACGCGCGTGCGTGCTTCCGCCGCGAGCGTAACCTGCTCTCGGCCATGGGCAACATCTACGATTTGCTGGAGAGTGAGTTGTTGACCGTTGAGCTGAAGCATAGAAAACGAATCCACAGATTCACAGATTACACTGATTCAGTCAATCTGTGAAAATCCGTGGAATCTGTGGATACCAACCTGCGATTTATGGCACGCTGGGTCGCTTGTCAGGTGTTTCGGAAATGTCGATCTTTTTGAATTCGGCTGTTGTGCTGGCGGTGCTGCGCACACGCTGGCGCGCACGTTTTGCGCGCACCGTCGTGCGCCGCGTAGTTTGAGCGGTCCAGTTTGTCATTCGCTTGAACGGTCGTAATGAGAACTCGTGTTTCGGCAGCACTTCCCCGGTGGCTTCGCGCAAACGCACTGTGCCAATCGCAAAAACAGCAACGGCGGCATTGAAGACGATCCCCACCACAAACACCATCCATCCTGGAACCACGCCGACCGTAGCGCGATCGATGAAAGCGTTAAAGTCGCGCGCCGGCAAAGGCGACAGGTAAACTTTCAGATTCCAGCTCAAAGCGAGCAGCGCGAAGATCCAGAGATAGTTGCGTCGCAAGCGACGGCCTACCGCCTCCCACTCGGTAATGGTGAAATGAGGTGTGGTCAGGTCAGCCGCAAGATGTTCGGCCCATGCTTCGTCCACCGGTTTGTTTTCCGGCGAAAGTATGTTTGCGAAGTAACCTGTTTCGAGAATTCTCACCCGGCTCGACCAGATCTCGTAATAACGATAGCGGCGCGCTTCCATCAGGAGAAAGATCGCGACGAGAATCGAGTTGATCGGGATAACAAAATGCGGGTTGTTTGGGGAGCTGAAAACGAACGAGAGCGTGGCGCCGGCTGTGATCACGGCCCAGTTCGTCGTCGTATCGAGTCGATTTCGCCAGGTGTTTGAGCGTTGCACTTCGCCGCGATAGAAATGGATCATCGCGGCGTTGAACTCAGCCGGCGACATGCGGCGCATAAATGAAGCCGGAGTTTGTGCCGCAGGGTCGGGCAGAGGCTCAACCGGCGGTGGCGTTCTGAGCCTGCCGGTCATCCTTTCTGTGGATAGTTGACCGCTACCTCGTTGGCTTGCTTCGGTGGACATGGGACTTGATCAATGGAGCGCGCCGGCCGGACTGGAGCGCGGAACTCCCGGAAACCGATAATAGCATGCGCGGCCACAAAGAAGCACAAAGCACTTCACGAAGAGAGCCACAAAGATGCACAAAAAGCACAAAAAGTATTTCACCTTCATTTACCTACTTAATTCCCCTGTGCTTTTGCTTTCTCTGCTTGTGCTTTTTGTGCCCCTTTGTGGCAAAATCGCGTGGCCGTTTGATGACTGAATCTGATGTTTACTGGATGCGGCAGGCACTAGCCGCCGCTCGCGAGGCGCAAGCAAGCGGCGAAGTGCCCGTCGGCACTTGTATCGTCAGTGAAAACAAACTCGTCGCCGTTTCGGGAAACCGCACGCGAACCGACTGCGATCCCACAGCCCACGCTGAAATCGTTGCTCTCCGCGAGGCCGCCGGTAAGCTCGGCAATTACCGGCTGACAACCGTGGATGTTTACTCGACCATCGAACCGTGCGCGATGTGCGCCGGAGCGATGATACAAGCGCGGGTGAGACGTTTGATTTACGGCGCGGCGGATGAACGGGCAGGCGCAGTGATAAGCCGGTTTCGCATCTGCGACACAGATTTCCTGAACCACCGGATTCAGATCAGCGCGGGCGTTTTGGAAGCGGAATGCCGGGCGCTGATGCAGGAATTTTTCCGGAGCAGGCGAACAGAATAGGACGCGGAGAGGTCGCATAGTGGATTAGTGCACCGGTCTCGAAAACCGGAGTGGGTTAACGCCCACCGTGGGTTCGAATCCCACCCTCTCCGCCAGTTTTACAGGATTTACATGATTTTTCAGGCTTGACATGTAAATCAATTCAATCTTGTAAATCCTGTCATGGAGAGGTGCAGGAGTGGTTGAACTGGCAGCACTGGAAATGCTGTGAACGGGAAACCGTTCCGTGGGTTCGAATCCCACCCTCTCCGCCAGAAACTGTCAATTCCCCCGCAACTTTAAACCCAGGGGGAAGATCGATGAGCGACGATAAGTTAGCAACTGAAGAAGCAAGGCGCGCGGCACAGCACGGATCAGTAAAGAGTCAGGTTGAAGGCGAGGTTCAGGGCGAAATTAGCGAACGCGCCGCCGCAAGAGCAACGCCCGGTGAAGCGCAGAGAATAGATCGAGTCGCGGGCGAGTTTCGTTCGAAAGCGGTCGATGAGGTCATTGACACTGAGCGCGAAGTTGAGCGTTCGAGAGGACTCGCGCGAGTCTCGCAAGTTATCGATTACATCTTCTATGTAATCTACGCGCTGCTGGCAATGCGTTTCCTGCTGGCTTTACTTGCGGCTCGCAGTACTGCAGGCTTCGTTCGCTTCATTGTTGCGGCGAGCAATCCGTTCTATGAACCGTTTCGCGGAATTGTTTCGAGCCCGCAGACGGATGGTGGCCACACGTTACTGCTGCCGATCGTGATCGCGCTGGTTGCGTATGTGTTGCTCCACCTGTTAATTAATGGTGCGTTGCGAATGTTCGCGCACCGGAAAACGGAAATATAAGCTTCGCAGTTTGACAATGAGTTATCAGATCCCGGGCTCCGCACAACGCTAGCCTTGTGAACCCCGCCAGGCCGGGAACGGAGCAACGGTAGCAACGGCAGCGTGTGTTGCGGGAAAGTCCGGGGTCTGGCCACTTCTTCTCTCCTCGTGGGTCTTTGATCAAACAAGGGAGTTGATTCCAATGAAAAGGATCTTTGTGACCACCGGGGTCGTCGCGACACTCATCCTCAGTACTCTTACCGCCATCGCGCAGACGCAATCCCGTGAGGACATTCTCCGAGAGTTGGAAACCAAACGTGCGGAACTAGCCGCACTCGAAAAACGCTTCCTCTCGCCATCTGAAGATGATCGCGCCGCTTATGCAGACTTTCTGCGCCTGCCGAATACCGGCTTGATTCGTTTGTTGCCTCGCGAAAAGTACGACGGTGATGCGATAAAAGACAATAAGAAATCGCTTACTCTTCGCGGCGGCGGCGCCTATTACTCTTTCTCGCGCCTGACACACGAATACGGCTACGGCAGCGACATTGAACTAACCCAGGACTCGTTAACAACCGGCTTCGCGGGCGCCGATTACGGAATGCTGGTCAGTCTGGGTGACGTGCCGTTGGAAAATATCAGTTTGGAAACTCCGGCCGCGCAAGTCCTGAGTCTGCACAAGCCTCCGACAGAAGAGCCCCAGGCTCGTATTGAACAACGCCGCTCGTCCGAGGGCACAACAATCGAAGGCGTAACCTATAAGCGACAGCAGCCACTCCGATTAAACTCGGCTTACCTGGTCCGATCCATCAACTACTCAGATTCCGATGTTCTGGTCGCGTTCAGGGTCGTGCGTGTTGATTCCGATGGCAGCGCTATAATTCTTTGGAAGAATCTGGCAACGTTCGCGATACCGCATCTCACTCGAAACAATTAGACGAAACGACACATGGCCTATCAAGTTATTGCCCGGAAGTGGCGTCCTCAGACATTCGACGAAGTAACAGGCCAGGAACCAATCACGCGCACGCTGCGCAATGCGATCGAGCATCAGCGGCTTCATCACGCTTACTTGTTTTCCGGTGCGCGTGGCGTTGGTAAAACAACCAGCGCGCGCCTGCTCGCGAAAGCGTTGAACTGTCACAAAGCGAAACAGCCCACGGCAACTCCTTGCCGTTCTGATGATCCGGATCAGTGTTCGTCATGTCGCGAGATCACGGAGAGCCGTTCGATCGATGTGCAGGAGATCGACGCGGCCTCAAATACAGGCGTCGATAACGTGCGCGATGCAATCATCGCCAGTGTCGGCATTGCTCCTGCTCGCGATCGTTATAAAGTTTTCATCATCGACGAAGTCCACATGCTTTCCGGCGCGGCGTTCAACGCATTGCTGAAAACTTTGGAAGAGCCTCCGCCTCGCGTTGTCTTCATCATGGCCACAACCGAGCGTCACAAGGTTCCGGAAACAATTCTGTCACGTTGCCAGCAGTTTGAGTTTCGCACGATCGCGACCGCAAAGATTCTCGAACGTCTCAAGCTGATCGCGAAGTCCGAGCAGATTTCAATTCCTGATGATGCTTTGCGGGAGATCGCACGCACCGGCGAAGGCTCGATGCGCGACGCGCAATCGGCCCTGGACCAGGTGATCAGTTTCGCTGGCGAGAAGATCACGAAAGAAGACGTGGAGATGGCACTCGGCGTCGCGGGCGCCGACATTCTAAAACGCATTGTTGACAGCATCGCCACCAACAAACCTGCGGAAGCGATTGCCGCCGTTGACGACATCGTGATGCGCGGCCATGACCTGCGAAACTTCTGCCGCGATCTGCTCGCGCACTTCCGCGATCTGCTGGTTACGAAAGTTTCCGGAAACGAAGAGTTGCTGGAGTCGGCTGTCTGCGAAGCTCAGGAACTCAAACGCCAGGCAGAGTTGTTTTCCGAGTCAGACCTCGTGCGCTTCTTTCATTCACTGGCAGAGACTGAAACAAAACTTCGCGCTGCGACTCAGCCGCGTTACCAGTTGGAGATCGGCATTGTAAAACTCATGGAGTTGCGCGGCGTTGAGAGCATCAGTGAGATCATTCAACGGCTGTCTGCGCTTGAAACAAATCTCGGTGGCGAACCATCGACTTCATCGAGCAGCACACCATCCGGTTCTGGCGGCAGTTCAAAGGCTCCGGGCAAGAGTAGTCCACCGGCGACTTCTCGATCCGCAGGGTCTTCATTTGCTGCGACTGCGGTCGCTCCGGCTCTCGAAAAAGATCTCGATGAAAAGATGGAGACGACTGCACCTCCTGGCGAGACTTCAACAGAGGCTTCAACGATCGATAAAGTAAAGGCTGTTCTGGAAAGTCAACGAAAGATGTTGCTCGTTACGGCGCTTGATGCGGCTCAAGCGACAGTTCTTGAAGACAGTGAACTGTGCGTCGAGTTTGCACCGGATGCGCGTCACTTCCGCGATACGCTTTCGAAACTGGAAAACGTGAAGTTCGTTCAGGAGGCGTGCCGCGAAGTTACGGGCAAGGAGATTGCAATTCGCATCCTCGTGAAGGACCCCAACGCCAAAGACGAACCGCCAAGCCGCGACGATGAAAAGCGGATCGAGAAGCAGCGGCTGCGCGAGGCCGCTGAAAACAGTCCTATCGTGCAACAGATGCTGAAGACATTTCGTGGCGAGATCGTCGATGTGCGGCGCGACGGAGAAGGGTGACGAACAAAAATCGCCGAACCTTCGTATGACCTTCCACTGTGGAGCCATATGGGAGGTGCTTTGATACGATGCGCGATCCAGTGTTAGCAGGAGTTTTAAGTTTGATTATTCCGGGAGTGGGGCAGCTTTACAACGGCCGCATCCTCGCGGGAATTTTGTGGTTGATCCTTACGCCGGGATTCTGGCTTGGAACTGGCGGCACGCTTGGCTGGGTTTGCCACATTATCTCCGCGTACACCGCGTACTCTTACGCGAAAGAGCACCGCGTCCGCATTTAGAACTTCACCACGGATAACACGGATCGTAGGCACGGATAAACACGAATCCTGACACAGACATTATTCATCCGTGTTTATCCGTACCTAAGATCCGTGTCATCCGTGGCTAAGGTTTTGCTGGTTTCTTCGGCGGCGTAGCTTTTGGAATATCATTCGGATCAATCTCACTATCCAGCTTCGCCGTTCCACCCCTCAACAGCGGCGGCAGCTTGGTTACCGGAATACTCACAGTCGCAATCGGATCGACGCGCCGTAGAATCGCGCCGCCACGTCCCGCAACCCAAACGTTAGTCCCGCCACGATAAGCAATCGAGAACAACGACGCGCTAGTAATCGACGGCTGAATTTCCCACGTCTGGCCACCATCGTCGCTATGAATAATGCTTCCCTGTTCACCCGCGACCAGCACGTCATTCCGGCTCGCTAACGCAACTGCAAACAAGTTCCCGTTAACGCCACTCTCAAGATCTTTCCACGTCTCACCGCCATCGTCAGTTCGCAAAACGATTCCACGCGCCCCGACAATAAATCCGCGCTCTGCGTCGGCAAAAGCGACCGCGTACAACCACTCCTTGAGATTGCGATCGACGCGCTTCCAATTTTCTCCGCCATCTTCCGTGCGCAGGATCGTGCCGCTCGAACCAACCGCGACGCCGCGCAACGGATCGACAAACTTAACGTCCTCGAGCCAGTTGAGTGAGTTTGTCTGCTGGAATTGCCAGCTTTCGCCCTCGTCCTTTGTATGCCAGACAGCGCCGCGAGCGCCCACTACCCAGCCCTCTTCAGTCGAAATAAACGAAACACCAAACAGGTCCTCAGTCGCCGGATTCGGAACTGTGCTCCACGTCACTCCTCCATTCGTTGAATGAAGGATCGTGCCTTTGTTGCCGACTACCCAACCCGACTTCTCGCTCGTGAAAGTGACAGCGTTAAGCGTAGTCGTCGATCCTGAAGGTCGAATGGTCCAACTCTTGCCCCCTGTGTTTGTGAAGAGGATCCTGCCACGCTCGCCCACTGCCCAGCCGTGAGAGTTGTCGATAAAGAAAATGTTGGCAATATCATCCCGCCCACCGTCAGTGAGCCTGTGCCACGACAAGCCTCCGTCATCGGTACGCACAACCAAACCGTCGGCACCCGCGGCCCAGCCGATAGACTCATCGGAGAAGAACAGCGTTGTCAGTTTCGGACCGGTGCGGACGTTCACCGGCAGCCAGATATTTCCACCATCGCCCGTGGTCAGTATCACGCCCGCATCGCCCGCAGCCCAGCCGTGCAGTTCGTCAGTAAAGAAGACGGAATAGAGATCGGTTTTAACGAGCGCGTCTCTGATGGTCCATGATTCACCACCATCCTCAGTTTGGAGAATGGCGCCGCGGTAGCCGACCGCGGTGGCCTTCTTTTCAGATGTGAAGGTGATGCCGGTAAGGGCGAAGTCGGTCAACTTCTTTCCCGGTTTCCATTCCGCACCACCGGTGTTAGTGACGAGCATCGTTCCGTGTGCGCCGACCGCAATGCCATTCTTGGCGTCGTAGAAAGCGATCGAAAACAGGTGCGACGAAGTTTGACTGTTCTGAGACTTCCAGGTCTTACCGCCATCGACTGTCGCGATGATCGAACCAAACGTGCCGACGGCCCAACCGAGCAATGGATTCTTCGGCGCAAAAGTTACGGCGAATAGATGATCGCGGACGCCACTCTGCCGCAGCACCCATTTATCGCCGCCATTAGTGGTTGTCAGAACTACACCGCGTGCACCTGTAATCACCGCGCGCCCACGGTCCTTAACGTACATTCCGTAGAGAGTCGTGTTGGCGGGAGATGTCTGCTCTTCCCACTCGAAACCGCCGTTGTCCGTCGTCAGCACGACTCCATTCGCGCCTACAGCCCAACCGCGGTTTTTGTCCGGAGCAAACCGGATCGCGTTGATCGAATTGCCCTGGGGCAGTGGGTTTTGCCATTGCCAACCGCGAAATGGGTCCTGCGCGTGAACAATCAGTGGAGCAATAAAGAGATAGACGGCGAGCCAGATGCCGGCCCGGCGCAGAACACAGTGGGAGAGTAGGGCTTTCGTTCTAACCAACGTGAGAGGCACCATCACCGATCCCGACGAAGTTTAAGGGGAGGGAGGATTATAGTGATCAACGCGCCCGAATGCTAACCGAGCAGTCTCTTAAAGATCTTCCGGTTCCACGGTTCCGACCTTCTCTTCGGCGTCACTCAGAATAGACTTATCGACATGTCCGGCTGCCGCAATTCGTCTTGCGGCAGCGTCCGCGGCTTCCTGAAGCAGGTGTCCCGCGTGTCCGCGTGTCCATTCCCAACGAATTTTGTGCGCCGCCGCCGCACGATCCAATCGCTGCCACCACGGAAGGTTTGTCTTGCGTCGAAAGCGCCCGTTCATTGTTTCAACCACGTATCGCGAATCGGTGAACACGCTCACCTCGCACGGCTGTTTCAACGATTCCAGGCCGATTGCCGCCGCTGCTATTTCAGCTTGTTGATTCGTCGCGGCGCCTAAATATTCACCGAACGCGCGCCAGTGCCCTTTGTAACCCAACAGCGCTACCGCCGCCGCGCGACTCGCGACCTGTCCATTGCCAAGACTCGAGCCGTCGCAGTAGATGGCCACCTGCTTGAGCGCAGATTGTTGTTTCTTTTCGTTTGTCACAGTTGAGATTTGAACAGGTGAGACGTAGCCTATCACGCTATCGATGGAAAATGTAGAATCACGTCTACCGGAGGAACTTAAACGATGACGCCCCAGGAACAACGTTCCACTTCTGAAGTTGACCGAATTCGCGATCAATTTCGCCGCGCCTTTGACGGTGAGGCGTGGCATGGACCATCAGTGCTTGCGATCCTCAACGGCGTGACTGCGCAACAAGCTGCGGCACATCCGATTCCCGGCGCTCATTCGATCTGGGAATTGACGTTGCACATCGCAGCCTGGGAACGCGCCTGTTTGCGACGCCTTCAGGGCGACCCGGCCCAACTCACCGACGCGGAAGATTGGCCGCCTATCAACGACACGAGCGAAGCCGCGTGGGAGATCACGAAACAACTTTTGATCGACAATCATAGTGAACTGTTGACCGCCATTGCGAGTCTCGATGAGTCTCGATTGAATGAACCGATAATCAAAGATCCCAACCCACCATATTCGAGCGCCTACGTAACTCTTCATGGTGGCGTGCAACACGATTTGTATCACGCGGGACAGATAGCGATGTTGAAGAAGGCGTTGGTGAATTTATGAGCGGACTATCGTTGAAAGAATGTGTGCCATGTCGCGGCGGTGTGCCGCCACTGAACGGAGAAGAGATCGCGAAACTCCTGCCGGAGCTGGATGGCTGGGAGGTTGTTAACGAGCATCACCTCAAAAAGAGTTATCGCTTCTCAGACTTTCGCGAAGCGCAGGTGTTTGTAAATCGCGTCGGTGATTTGTCGGAGGAGCAAGGCCATCATCCGGATATTTGTTTTGGGTGGGGACAAGCGGAGATCTCAATCTGGACACACAAGATCGATGGACTCACTGAGAGCGATTTCATCCTCGCTGCCAAGATCGACAAGTTGTCGTAAAAAATTTTCTTCCATCCGTACCAAACCCAAACAGCCGAGGCGATCCGGTGTTTGTTTATTAGCTTTTTAACGCCGCAGGCAATCCCAATTCATTAGTAAATGCAACCGGACGGAGTCGGCACAAGTGTTGCCATCCGTACGCTATAGAACTGTTTTGTTGGGAGGATTGTATGGCCAAGTCAACAAAGTCAACGTTAGTGACAGGACTTTTTAAGAGCAAGGTAGCCGCTGAATCCGCAGTCGATGCGATCATGAAACGCGGCTTTACACGCGATGACATCAGCGTGCTCATGTCAGACGCAACCCGATCGAAGGAATTTGCTCTTCAAACCCGCACACACGCAGCCGACGGTTTAGGAATCGGCAGTGCAGTGGGTGGAGCGGTCGGCGCGGTTCTCGCCGCAATTGCCGCAGTGGGAACAACACTCTTTCTGCCCGGAATCAATCTGGTTATCGCCGGTCCAATCGCAGCAGCACTGGCCGGAGCGGGCGCTGGTGGCGCAACGGGTGGATTAATCGGTGCTTTGATAGGCGCGGGTATTCCGGAATATCGCGCGAAAGTTTACGAAGCAGGAATCAAGGGCGGTGGCATTCTGATCGGTGTGGAAGCACGTTCAGATGAAGAAGTAGATCGCCTTGAAGACTTGCTCGCCGAGTTGGGTGGCGAACACGTTCGGACGGAGTAACGCTTTACTTAAACTAAGGGAGGTTATGATCATGGGTTTACCAAACAGGGATGAAGTTGAAGGCAAATGGGATCAGGTGAAGGGCAAAACTAAAGAAGGAGTCGGCAGAGCTCTCGACGACGAAGAACTCGAAGCTGAGGGTCGCGCTGACAACGCAGGCGGTGACATTAAGGAAGGCTTTGGCAAAGCCAGAAGGAAAGTTGGTGAGGCAATCGAAGACGTCGGCGATGCGATAAGTCGCTAACGTTTTCAATCAATCCGCAGATTACGCAGATCTCTGTGTAATCTGCGGATTTTTAAGTTTCTCTTTGGCCAGCTTGTCCCACTTGCGCTGCTGTCGATAATGATAAGACGGTAGCGTCTGCACTGCCTCAACACAACGAGCAAACACTTCGCGCGCTTCATCTCGCTGCTCGAGTTGTTCCAGTGTCTTGCCGTAATGATAAAGACCTTCGGGATCGAACGCGCGGCGATCGATAAACTTCTCTAACGCTTCTTTCGCGTCCGTAAACATCGAGGCCGCAAGATAGGTCGCACCGATCTCACGCCAGATTTCGCTGTGCGCGTGCTTGTCGTCTTGTTCGACTACGACACTGAAGTGATTAATTGCGTCTTGCAGGCGGCCTTGTTCACGTGCGATGCGGCCGAGTTGAAAATGCGCGTCTGTTTCCTCGTTGTCGATCTTAATCGCCTTCTCGAAACGTGAGATCGCTTCGGCATACTGGCGGCGATACTGGTAGATCAAACCGAGTTGATAGTGGGCACTCGCGTCTCGTGGGTTGATCGTGGCGGCTTCCATCGAGCGGCGAAAGCCCTGGCGCTGGCGCAGAGAGGATCCGATGTCGCCAACGCCACCACGAAACATGCTGTAAGCGTAGATAAGCAGACACGGAGAAAACAGGAGAGGCGAGACTGTGGCAAACAACTTCGCCTGGATAGAAAACGAAATCGCGCCAACTGAAACAAGCAGGATGCTTTTTGTGTAATTGATGCCGAAGAGCATGCGCAGTCCGAGTGCCATCAGCAGTCCGAAACAGATCGCGCTCACGACCCACAGTCCGAGTGCAGTCTTTTCGCTCAGGCCCAACGGTTCCAAAGCCAGCCCGGCAAACGCGAAAGGCAAATGTCCCGCAGCCCACGCCATCAAGCCGCAGGTGAGCAGTGGTCCATAATCACGGCGCATTAGCACGCCGAAGCTTGCGTTGGCGCCGGCCATTGCTACGAGCAAGATCAAACACGGAATGTACAGGACAGCTATTCCGAGCACTGCCGTATAGAAACTCGGCGGCTCGAACGATACAAACCACCATGCGCGTTGTCCGGCCAAAGGCAGTGGCTGTTGATCGAAGGTGTAATTCGGTCTCTGAATCTCTTCGGAGTTTGCCTCCTCGTAAGCCGCAGCCATTTCCGCCTGCTCGGCGGGTGTGAGTTCGCGGTAAACAGCCTGGTAGTTGCTGTAGATCAGCGAAGTCACGGTCGCATGAAAGAGCATAGAAAGCGCCGCGACCGCGACCGCCGCATACAGCCAGTGCCCTTCATCCACAATCCGGCCCATTGACGACACGGGACGATAAAGCAGGCCGAGGAGGAGTTTTGTATTTTCCCAGATCATGGAACCTTGAACGACTGCGCGAGTTGATAAACCGAGGTGAGCTTCTGGGCTGAGGACCGCCACACCGACCGTGCCAGAGTATTTACTGCCCAAATTCCTGTCAAGATTTTTCTGATAGTCGGAAAATGCCTTATCGGCCTAAATCATTTGTGCTTTTTGTGCCTTTTTGTGGCAAGATCGCTCCGACGATGGCTCAACATTCCCCCGAACAATCCGCAAAAACCCGAATAGAAACCGACTCGATGGGTCCCATCGAGGTCTCCGCCGGCCATTACTGGGGTGCGCAGACTCAACGCTCGTTGCATCACTTCAATATCGGCGAGGATCGCATGCCGCGGGAGATGATTCGCGCGCTCGGGATTCTCAAGAAGGCTGCGGCGCTGGTCAACGAAGAACTCGGCAAACTCCCGCCCGAAAAAGCGAAATTAATCGTCCAGGCTTGCGATGAAGTAATCGAAGGAAAACTGGACGCTCACTTCCCGTTGCGCGTTTGGCAAACGGGCAGCGGCACACAGACCAACATGAACGCCAACGAAGTGATCTCCAACCGCGCGATCGAGATCGCCGGCGGCGTCATGGGCACCAAGCAGCCGATTCATCCAAACGATGACGTCAACATGTCGCAGTCGTCAAACGACACGTTCCCGACGGCGATGTACATCGCCGCCGCCGAGCAGATGAACAAACTAATTCCGCAGGTCCAGGAACTGCACGATGCCATTGACGCAAAGGCAAAAGAGTTTGCCGACGTCGTGAAGATTGGACGAACACATCTCCAAGATGCCACACCTTTAACTGTTGGCCAGGAAATGGGTGGCTGGGGAAGCCTCATTATCAGTGATGTCGAACGATTGAAGCTCGCGATGCCCGGTCTGCTCGATCTCGCTATCGGCGGCACCGCAGTTGGAACCGGACTAAATTCTCATCCCGAGTTTGGTGAACGCGCGGCGAAGAAGATCGCCGAGTTGACGGGTTTGCCGTTCCGTTCACATCCGAACAAGTTTGCTGCATTATCAGCGCACGACGAACTGGTGTTCGCCAGCGGCGCACTTAAAACTCTCGCAGGTTCGTTGATGAAGATCGCGAACGACGTTCGCTGGTTAGCTTCCGGACCGCGCTGTGGCTTAGGTGAGTTGATCCTGCCGGAAAACGAGCCGGGATCGTCGATCATGCCCGGCAAAGTGAATCCCACGCAGAGTGAAGCCTTGACGATGGTTGCGGTGCAGGTGTTTGGAAACGATTTCGCAATCAGTTTTGGTGGATCGCAAGGCAACTTCGAGTTGAACGTTTACAAGCCGGTGATGATTCACAATTTTCTCCACTCGGTCAGACTCTTACGAGATGCGATTCACAGTTTCGTTGAGTTTTGCATAGCGGGAATCGAGCTCAATCGCGCACAGATTGATGAACATTTACGACACTCCCTAATGCTCGTGACCGCCTTGAACCCTCACATCGGTTACGACAATGCCGCCCAGGTTGCAAAGTACGCTCACAAGAAGAAGATTAGTTTGCGCCAATCGGCCGTAGAGCTCGGCTTTCTGACAGGTGAAGAGTTCGATCGATTGGTGAAGCCCGAAGAGATGACGCACCCCTGATCGCGTGCCTGACAAAACAGACAAAGTAAAAGAGAACGTCTGCGGTTCTTATTACGTGGATACGTCGTGCATCGATTGCGACGTTTGCCGCGACACCGCGCCCGAGAACTTCACGCGATGCGATGAGAATAATTATTCGTTCGTGTTCAAGCAGCCAGAGACAGATGAGGAGCGCGCTCTGTGCGAGGAAGCGATGAGTTGTTGTCCAGTCGAGGCGATCGGCAACGACGGCTAAATCCTAACCACGGATAAACACGGATTTAAAATCCGGATTTTTTATCCGTGTCATCCGCGGTTAAATGGATGATGATCAACTGATCTTCAATGGTAACTCGATACGTTTTGACCCTCTCCGGCACCGTCAAACACTCACCACTCCTAACATCAAACTGCCATCCATGTAACCCACACTCAATAATGTTCCCGCAGAGTACGCCCTCGGAAAGCAACGCACCCCTGTGTGGGCAGAAGTTCTCGGTGGCATAGTATTCGCCACCCACATTATAGACAGCTAACTCGTCGCCATCGGGCAGCGCAATTCTAATGCAGGCGCCTGGGCGCAAATCGTCAGTTCCGCCCACAACTAATGTTCGGTTGCGGTCGGGCGATTGCGCTGCGTCGTCGGTACCAGTATCGAATGATTGCATGGAATGGATGGTAACAAAACACGTTTTGCAGAACCAGAATCACACTCAGACTCAAGCGCAGCGGCCAGCAAGATTTCGTCTCTCGCACGTTCTCTATCTTCGCAGCCAGTTTCAACTCTCTCCGGGCTGTGAGATTCTAGGACCAAGAGGAGAGACTATGAAACGACTACTACTTATCACCGCCGTTATGGCGCTTGTTCTGGGAACCGCCACCGTCCTGCACGCAAAAGAGATCACCGTCCGAGGAAAACTACAAAAGACTGTCGAAGCCGGCGGCTGGTTAATCGTTAACGACAACAGCAAATATCTAATCCTGAACGCCAAAAGCTTCCAAAATAACGGCTGGTTCAAAGAGTCAACCGGCGTCGAAGCCGTGGGAGAAACCAAAGAGGTGATGACCATCCACATGGAGGGCACGCCTTTCGAAGCAAAGTCGATGCAACCGGTCGATCAAGCGGTAGCTACTCCCGGCCGCGATGATACGAGACGGGTTACGCGTGTCATGGTCGGCGGAGATTCGATCGTGCGGGCGCAACCAGACACCGCGATCCTGACGATCTCTGTGGTAACTCAGGCAAGGCGTGCTATCGACGCGCAACAGGAGAACGCAACAAAGACCGACGCCGTTGTGCGTGCACTGAAAGCCGCAGCCGGCGCCGGCGCTGAAGTAAAGACTAGTGGCTACAGCCTTCAGCCGCAGCGTATGTACAAAGAGGGCCAGCCGCCGACGATCACCGGTTACGAAGCGCGCAACAGCGTTACAGTCACCACCGGTGAGCTCAACAAAGTGGGCAACATCATCGACGCCTCGGCAGAAGCCGGTTCAAACGATATCTCCGGTATCGCATTCACGCTGCGGCAGGATCGCCAGGCACGCGACCAGGCGTTGAGCGAAGCCACTCGTGAAGCAATGAACAAGGCCCGCGTGATTGCCACCGCACTCGGTGGTCGTGTGGTACGCGTGGTTGAGGTGCAGGAAGAAGGTCTACAAAGACCGCCCGTACCGATTTACCAGACTGAGACATTTATGGCGAAGCGAGATGTAGCGACGCCAATCGAAATCGGTTCGCTCGAAATAACTTCGCGCGTGCAGTTAATCGCGGAAGTGGAACCGGGTTAATGCAGTTCGTAATTGATTCCCCTCTCCCCCCGAGCCCCCGCTCAAAGTCGCCTGATGACAGGCTCGACAAACTATGTTCCTGGTAAGGAGGGAAGCAATGGCCAGATACAGAAACGAGATGGATGACGAGAGGGACTATTATCAACGCGAAGAGCGCCTACGACGCGAAAACCTCGGCGCTTACGACGAACCATTCCGTGCCCGTCGTCAATTCGAGACTGAACGGCGGCCTGACTACAATCGCGATTTCAATCGCGGCCGGTTCGGCGAGCGCGCCGAATACGACAACGACGAACCACGCTACGGCGATTATCGCGGCGGCGGCAGTGGTGGCGGCGGCGGCTTCGGTGAGGACTGGAGACGACGTAGTTCGCTCGACGATGTGCGGGGCGATTTCTCAACGCAAAGAGGTCGCGATTACTACGCGCCCGAACGCTCCCGGCTACGGTGCCGCGACATCATGACGCGGGATCTGGCAGTGGCCACTCGTGACACGACGCTTACGGAAGTAGCGTTGATGATGAAACAAGAAGACACGGGCGTGATCCCGGTCGTCGAGTATGACGTTCAGGGTGGTAACGGTAGAGTCGAAGGCTCAGAAAGAAAATACGAAGGCCGTAATTACACACGTGGGAAACTAGTTGGCTTAATTACCGACCGCGATATAGCCATCCGTGCTGTTGCCGACAACAAGGATTGTGCGAGCACTCGTGCCGAAGACATCATGTCAGTTGATATTCACACAGTGCGACCGAACGACCGCATTGTTGACGTGATTCGGAAGATGGGAGACAAACAGGTTCGACGCATTCCGGTAACTAACGAGAATGGCTACCTGGTTGGAATGATCTCCATGGCCGATGTCGCAGTTGAGACCCGTCAGGATCGCGAACTAGGAGAGGCTCTGGAAGATATCTCAAAGGGTTCGTCATTCTGGAATCGGATCTTTGGCTAATTTTTTGCCGCGCATCTACACGGATGATCACAGATTGGATCTGAGTTCATCCGTGTAGATCTGTGGCGGTTTTTCCCTTATTCTGTCGGCATGCGAAACCTCGATGAAGAGTTCACGCTGATCCGGATGGATCGGCGGGTGGTACCGTCTGGACGGCTGTGGAACCCAGCCGCGGACGTGTACCGTGTGGCGGACGGCTGGGTCGTGAAAGTCGACCTTGCCGGTGTTTGTTCTGATGAGCTGGAGATCGAATTACGGGATTCGACCCTGACTCTTCGCGGCTGCCGGCGCGATACGCATTATCGCGAGGGTTTCGTTTACCAGCAGATGGAGATCACCTACAGCCGCTTCGAGAAGTCCATTCAGTTTCCCGGTCCAATCGAGGGCGCGTCGATAGGACGGGATTACCGCGATGGGTTTTTAATAATCAACGTGCGCAGAGAACAAGGTTAAGACTCATGCCGGAATCTCTTGAAACCGCGCCGCCAGCCACTGAAACAACTGCTGCCGGACAACAAAGCGAGGACATAAGGTTTTCCGCTCAACCGCAGGGCGAACCCTTCGAAGTCGCGGTGTTGGCGCTGCAAAACCTGACGCTCTTCCCTGAGACCGTTGTGCCGCTCGGTGTTGGCAGGCCGCGATCTCTCGCCGCAGTTGAAGCAGCTCTTTCGACTCCGGAAAAACTTCTCGGGTGTGTCACTGTTCGTCCCGATCGTTCCGACGACACAGACGCGACCTCTGCTGATCTGTTTGAAGTGGGCACACTCGTAATGATCAAGCGGATGGAGCGTTCGCCCGAAGGAATGCGAATCATTGCCCAGGGAACGGAACGCATTCGCGTAGTCCAGTGGAAACAGCAGGATCCGCACCTGCGCGCGGTTGTAGAAATCTTGCCCGAACCGCGCACCGTTGATGCGGAACAAGTCGAAGCCACAAAACGCAACCTGCAACAGATGATTCAGGAGGCTTTGACTTTACTACCGAACGTGCCTCCGGAAGTTCGCATTGCCGTGCTCGGTTCCGTCGACGCCACCCGGCTGGCGTATTTCCTTGGCTCAATCCTCAACCTCGGCATTGAAGAAGAGCAGAAGATGCTCGAAGCAAATACTGCCGACGAGCTGTTGCGACTGGCCCACGCCAATCTCGCTCGCGAGCTCGAGATCCTGCAACTGCGTTCGAAGATTGCTTCGGAAGCGCAGACTGAAATGGACAAGGCCCAGCGCGATTACGTGCTGCGCCAGCAGATGCGCGCGATCCAGAAGGAGCTCGGCGAAGATGAAACTGGTGAAGCCGCCGAGACGGAGTTGTTGCGAGAGCGTCTCGAGCAAGCGCAGCTTCCCGATGAAGTGCGGACAGAGGCTGATCGTGAGTTGAAACGCCTACAACGACTGCCTCCGGCGGCGCCTGACTATCACGTCATTCGAACATACCTCGAGTTTATTTTGGAGTTGCCGTGGCTGAAGTCGTCCGAAGATAAGTTGGACCTCACCGAGGCACGGCGCATTCTCGACGAAGATCATTACGGACTCGAAGACGTTAAGGAACGTATCCTCGAGTTTCTGGCGGTAATCAAACTTCGTCCGGACACGAAGAGTCCGATACTTCTCTTCGTCGGACCACCGGGAGTAGGTAAGACGTCTCTGGGTAGATCAATAGCCCGTGCGTTGGGCCGCCAGTTTGAAAGAATGTCGTTGGGCGGCGTGCGCGACGAGGCTGAGTTGCGCGGTCATCGCCGCACTTATATCGGCGCGATGCCGGGAAGAATTATCCAGTCGATTCGACGCGCGGGAGTGAACAATCCCGTGCTGATGCTCGACGAAATCGACAAGCTCGGCAACGACTATCGCGGCGATCCGGCCGCGGCGCTGCTCGAGATTCTCGATCCACAACAGAACAACACGTTTCGCGATCATTATCTCGATCTGCCGTTTGATCTTTCGAAGATCTTCTTTATCGCGACTGCCAACCAGCTTGGTCCAATTCCCGCTCCATTGCGCGATCGCATGGAGATAATCGGACTGGCCGGCTACAGCGATCGAGAGAAACTCGAAATTGCCCGGCGTTACCTGGTACCACGGCAGACCACCGAGAACGGATTGAATAACGCGCAACTGAAGATCGCTGATGATGCGCTCGAGTTGATCGGGGCGCGGTACACACGCGAGGCAGGCGTGCGGCAGATGGAACGAAACATCGGCAGCGTTGCACGCAAAGTGGCGCTGAAGATCGCGCAAGGTCAGGCTGAGACTGTTACGGTAACTGCCGCCGACATTCGCGAGTATCTTGGACCGCCTCGCTTCTATCCGGAACAGGCGCGGAAAGAATTGCCCGCGGGTGTGGCCACCGGCATGGCGTGGACCGAGATGGGCGGCGAAGTTCTGTTTATCGAAGCGACGTTGTTACCTGGCGGTCGAGGTTTGACGATTACGGGGCAGCTCGGTGAAGTCATGCAGGAATCGGCGCGCGCGGCGCAATCGTACTTATGGTCGCACGCGGCGGAGTTTGGGATCGAACCGGAGGTATTCAAGGACTTTGGAGTTCACCTGCACGTGCCTGCGGGGGCGATTCCGAAAGATGGACCAAGCGCGGGCGTGACGATCACTTCTGCGTTGGCGTCGTTGTACACAGGCAGGCGTGTTAGACCAGACACGGCGATGACCGGCGAGATCACGCTTTCGGGTTTGGTGTTTCCGATCGGCGGCGTGAAAGAGAAAGTGCTCGCAGCGCATCGCGCCGGTATCCGGCGGATCATCCTGCCAAGCCGCAACGAAGCGGACGTCAACGACATTCCCGAAGATGTCAGGACTGAGTTGCAGATAATATTCGTGTCGAGAATCGGAGAAGTGGTTGACGCTGCACTCGAAATGCTTGTGGCCAACCCACCGCCGTTGATCGTTGATTCCGCACGCGGCGGACGCCAGCCCGACCCCGAGCCACAGCCACTCACCGTCAAAGGATAGCCACAAAAAGGCACAAAAAGCACAAACAGTAAATCTGGTTTACCTGTTTATGTGCTTTTTGTGCCTTTTTGTGGCTACTTCTTATCTTACGGCAGCGCTTCGATATTGAAGAAGAACTTGAACGAGCCGGTCTGCTGCACTCCCAACAGGAATTGCAGGTTGATGCTCGCTCCCGGCGCGAGCGACGCGGCGAGCGTGATCGTTCCCGCCGACATGCTGCTGTTAAGAGCTCCACCCAAAGGTTGAGCAGGTGGTTGCTCCAGCGTCGTTCCCAACACCGTGACCGTGCATGGCGTCGTAGCAGATCCAGTCGATGCCAGGCAGGTGGCTGCATCAGTGATCCCGCTGACAACGACGCTCGTCGATGTTAACGCTCTCACATCCGCAATACCTCCCGGAACCGAAATGGAACTGATATCCACGATGCGGAACCGCAAGCGAGTCACAGGCGCGCCGGTGTTATTAACGAAGCGTCGTCTCACTGAGAGCGTGCCATTTGCTCCGTTGGACGGCAACGGCGTTAGATCGCGCACCCGGTTCGGTGGCGCCGGTGCTCCAATGTTCGAGTCGAGCAACAACGTCGTAATCGCATTACGTAAACCCGGGCTGGCCACATTCTCCGGACCCGGCGCTCCGAGACGCTGGCCCTGAGGAGTTGCCGTACCTGACGTATCCGAATAGACGAAGTCGTTCTGGTTGTCGTTCGTATCCGCCGGGAAGCCACCGCTCGGACATGGTCCAAAGATCGCCGGATTGCCTTTCTTGCCGCACTGGTCACGATGGAAACTGTATTCCAGCACACTGGCAACCGGTGGCGTCAGGGTTCCGCCTTCACTCAACAGCAGACAGTTGGCGCCGAGTTGGCCGGATAAACCGACCGCATCCAGACGCGTCACGGACGAAAGATTCGTGACTGACGACGTGTTGAATATCGCGATGTTCGTATCCGGTTGGATATCCTCGGACATCGTTAGATTGCCGGCCGCTGCTCCCGTGCCACCATAGTTGGTGAGACTGTAAGCAGATCCAACGAACAGGAAATGCCCGCGTGCGGGAATGACCGTGCCGTTTGGAATTACACCGATGAGAACCGGCGTCGCACTACAGTTGACGCCCTTCTTGAATAATCCGTAACCAGCGGATTCATCAGAGGCCGCGACCGTCAGTGGCGAGTCGGTGTTGTTATAAACCTCGACGAAGTCGTCACCTTCTCCGCCCGGTCCTGAAGTGCGGAACTCGGAAATCAGGAAGGTGCCGGCTGCGCTACCTTGTTTGATTGTTCCTACAGCCTCCGCATCGACAATTACCGCGTTAGCCGCGTTCGTTAGATTGAACAGGAACGTCTCGTCAGGCTCAGGTGAATCCGGGTCAGCAAGAATCGTAACTGCAACTACCTTCACTTGCTCACCACCCGCAAAGTTAAGAGGAGTTTCCGGTATTGCTACGTAATCGACTCCCGCAACTGCATGGCCGGCACCGATCGACTGGTCCGCGGTCGAGTAATGGACCGAGGCCCCTTCTGCTGGAGCTGGAGATGACAGCGATACCGTGAAGAGCATCTGCGCGGTGCCGGAGGCCGGCTCGTTTGCCTGAGCATCAGCCGCTGAAACGTTTGGCGTGGGCTGGATCGGAGTCAGCGTTGGACCACCTCCGGGAACATCCTGAGTCAGAACATCCTGCGCTAAGTCGGGGCTGGAAATCGTACCCTGATTCGAAACGGTTGGGCCGCCGAGATAAGGGCTGTTGACTGTTACCTGGAAAGTGATGCGAACAGTCTTGCCGGCCAGCAGCGTGCCAATTGAATGGCTGACAGTTTCACCGGCGAGCGGTGCAACGGTCGGCCTCACACTGATACCGCGGCGTGGCTTCTTGTCCTGCATTGCGTTGGGTTGTTGTTGGCCCACGGTCTTGTTGACGACAGGCTTCGCGACGGTTGTATTTGCAACTGTAGCGTTGCGGACTGGAGCGCTGTTGCGCTTCGTAGCCTTCGGGTGGTGCGAGACAGTTTGTTTCGTTTTAGCGTTGCTGGTTGACGCTGCGGACTTGCTCGGCCCACTGTTCCGAGCAGGCTTGGCAGCACTAGCAAAGTAATCTCGCTGGTTAGTTACCTGCGGATTGACCATCGCGAACGAAGGCGCGGTACAAGCTGCGCCGCCGATGAAGCCACCACCCGGCACTGGCGCAGTGTTAAGGGCTGCTGCCGTCGTCGCAGTGTTGCGACTCAGTAAATAGGTGACCACTTGCGCGTTATTATTATTACTACCTGCGTAGCCTGGCAACCGCACAGTCGTGCCCTGGCGTTGGCGGAGGCGGATGTCTGCAAGTGCATTGCCGCTGTTTGCCACACTGTTTCCTACACCTGCTCCACCGATATCTGCGCAGGTGGTGAAGACGTCGAGTGGTACGTTGACTGTTCCATTGTTCAGACTGATGCCGCTGTAGGACCCGAACCCGGGTGTACTGCCGGGGTTACTTACCGTGTTTTGTGTCACGGTGACGTTGTAAGCCGCTCCATCGATGATCTCGTCGCCGAACTCCAACAGGATGCCGTGATTGTTGTACTGGAAGACACTGTTGCTGGTGATGGCCGCGTTGATTTGACTGCCGCCATCGCCTTCCAGCGCGATACCACCATTGGTCGTCGAGCCGGAGTTAGGCGTCGCGGCTACACCGATCGTGTTGTTGCGCACTCGCGCATTCAGTATTCCTCTCGTGGCGCCCACGATCGTCGCTCGCACCAGCATCGCCACTCCGATCGAGCCCTTCAGCGTGTTGTTGCGAATGTCTACCGTTTGATTGCCGACTGAGGTTGTAACCAGACGATTGCTGCCTGCCGCTGCTCCCGGATGCGCATTCACGCCCAGGTTGTCGAAGGTATTGCCATCGGCTACCAACGGTCCGCCGATAACTGCATCCATCGTTGAACCGGAATTGTTGATAGCTGTAATCCAGTCAGCCCGCGCGCCCTTTATGATTGACGACTTCAGCGTGAAGTTCAGCGTCGTACCCGCGTTCTGCGACTGGATCAAAATGTTGTTGTTGCCGTTCGCCGTGTTATTGAAGCCAAACGTACTGCCGCTAATCGTCAAGCGGTTAAGTGTGCCTGAGGTGTTGATGATGTTCAGGTTGTCTTCGAAACCGCCTTCAATAAGACACGAGGTAATCGCTGCGGTGCCGGTCAGGTTGTCGAAATTGACACTGCCTTCATCGAGTCCGGCGCTCGTGCCGTTACTGCCGTTGACTGTCGAGAACTCGAGGATAAAGTTGCTGGAGTTGACGCCACGAATGCCGTGATTCTGGTTCGTACCGTTGATCCTGATGCGGCGCAACGTCACGTTTGCTGCGTTTTCCAAATACACACCGTTGCCGGAAGTGGCGCCGTCGGCGCCGGTCATTCCGGAGATGGTGCCGCCGGAGTTGTTGCCACCGACAGTAGCGTTGGTTCCATCGCCATTGACGGAGAAGTTACCCGAAGTGTTCCTCAGGAAAATACCGTTTGGTCCACCAGTGGTTGAGACGCTGGTAAGCGCCACGGCCAATGGAGTGGTGCTGCTGGCGCGACTGATTTCCACGCCGGCTGCGCCGTTCGTAACGATGGTGCCGCTCGTTGTAGTGATCGTCTGAGTATTGTCGGTCGCCAACAGTCCTCTCTGACTGTTATCCGGCGAGATATCCAGAATGCCAAACAGGATCGCGCCGGTGTTCGTCGTTAGACTTACTCCGGTCCCGCCCGACAATGTTGACACCGTGTTGCCGAAATTGAGCGTGCCGCTGGAAGTGTTCACGCTAATTCCGATACCGGTCGGATTTGAAATAGTGGTAGAGCCACTCGTCAAACTGCCACCGACTGTGGTCAGGCTGATGCCCGTAGTAGCACTGTTGGTCGACGAGATGCCACCGAAGATGGCTGCCAGCGTCCCATTCGTAAGAGACAGCGCCTGGCCCGTCCCGTTCAGCGTAACGTCTGAAACGGTAAGTGTGCCGAAGCCACTGCCGCTGATGTCTGTGGTTGCGTTCCCGCCAGTAAATCCGCGGAGGAGGTTGTTTTGAGCGACGGTAATGCCGATCCCGGCGCTCGTGATGTTAACGATCGTGCCGTTGCCGCTGTTCACGGCTGGTAAAGGATCGCTGCCATTCGGCGGGGTCAAGCCAGTGATCGTGGAAAGTGTCGCAGTGGCATCTTGTCCGATCAATTTCTGGTTGTTGAGTAAGGTCAGCGGGCCGGTGTAGGAGGTTGCACTTTCGTAGAGAAAGATATTGTCGCCAGCCGCAGGATTGTTGCCGGCACCGTTATTCAATGCGTTGAATGCTGCCACGGCATTGAAAGGATTTGTGAGACGTCCATCGCACGGGCACGAAGCAGCGTTATTGATGAACCAGATCATGCCGGCGACTGGAATGTTAACGGAAGCTGTGTCGGTGCCGCCCCCATCGTCGCGACTGATCGTGTAACTAAAACTGTCAGTGCCTTCAAACCCAGGCGCAGGGTTGTAGATGAACTTACCGCGATCCGTGCCGGAAACGATCATCACGATAGTGCCGCCGTTCGCTGATGTGGCGGTGATCGTGTTTGTCACAACCGTGGTGATCGCCTGAACAGCGCTAATCGAGAACGCGTTGGCGGAAACGTCGTTGGTGGTGATGCTGAACGGAAATCCGGCAGTGTTAATCCGAACGTTGCCGACCACATTCGCCGGAAAGACGTCGTTGACGGCGTCGGGTTTGACTTTGAAGCTGAAGACATGATCGTTGACCATGTTGTCCGGCGGATCACCGGCGTCAGTGTCTGAGACCTTGGTCTTATCCACCGTTACCGTGCAGGTGCTGCCCGCCGGGAGAGTCGGCGACAGCAGGAGAGACGTGATGTTGTTTTGCGGCGCGGCCGGCAAGGTCACTGCGCTACCACAGTTAATCGTCACGGCGTTTTCTGCGACGTTGACGTTTTCACTGAAATTAATAGTGACTGTGGAACTTTGCAGGACGTTGACTGCGTTATCGGCCGGCGTTGTCGTGGTAACTGACGGTGCCTGATCAGTTGTGAAGCTGAAAACAAAGTTCGCCGCCATGTTGTCCGGCGGATCGCCGGCGTTGACGTCCGTCACTTTCGACGCCACCACGGTCACGGTACAGATTGTCCCTAACGGCAAATCTGATGTCGGATCAAGAACGAAGCTGTTGATCCCACCAGGTGCGACTGGCGTGACGGTGAAAGCAATTGGGGTCGCGACTGGACATTCTACTGTGAACGCAGTCGCGTCCTGAATATTCACGTTCTCGTTAAAGTTAATGGTGATGTTCGTGTTTGCCGCCACCTGAGTCGCGCCGTTGGTCGGGGTGGTGGTAGTGACAGCAGGCGGACCGTCCATGGTAAAGCTGAAAACGAAGTTGGCCGCCATGTTGTCCGGCGGATCATTCGTATCCTGATCGGTTACCTGCGTGGCGACGATCGTTACAGTGCAAATTTCGCTCGGAGCAAAATCCGTATTGGGGTTGATCGTGAAAGTAGTTGGTCCACCTGTTACTACGGTATCAGCGACGGTGCGCGCTCCACTGGTGGGACACGCAATCGTAAACCAGGTGGCGCCTACGTTAACAGGCTCGCTGAAGGTAACAGTGATGTCAGTATTAATTGCCTGACTGGTCGCACCGTTAGTGGGCGTGGTGGCGGTAACGGTCGGAGCAGCGTCTATTGTCTGAAAACTGAAAACAAAATTCGCCGTCATGTTGTCGGGCGGATCGCCGCTATCCTGATCGGTGACCTGAGCGGCAAAGACCGTCACGGTGCACGTCTCGCTGGTGACGAAATCAGCGTTCGGGTTGATCGTGAAAGTTGTTGGACCACCACTTACGACTGTATCGGCGGGGTTGCGTGTGCCGCTTGTGGTGCAGGCGATCTGGAACCAGTTACCTGTGACGTTGACGGGCTCGCTGAACGTAATCGAGACGTTCGTATTCAACGCTTGATTGTTCGCGCCGTTGGTTGGTGTTGTCCCCGTGACGGATGGCGCCTGATCGATCGTGAAACTGAAGACGAAGTTCGCCGCCATGTTGTCCGGCGGATCGCCGGTGTCCTGATCGGTGACCTGCGCCGCAAAGACAGTGACGGTAACCAATTCGCCATTCGCAAAGTCAACATTCGGATTGATCGTGAACGTGGTTGGACCACCGGTCACGACTGTGTCAGCAACATTACGTGTGCCGCTCGTTGCACCCACGATCTGAAACCAATTGCCGGTGACGTCAACCGGCTCGCTGAACGTGAGGGTGATGTTTGAGTTGTTCGGCACCTGCGTCGCGCCGTTGGTTGGCGTTGTGGCGTTGACCGTAGGCGCGCTCTCAGTGCTGAAATTGAAAACGAAATTAGCCGTCATGTTGTCCGGCGGATCGTTCGTATCCTGATCGACGACTTGCGCGGCGAAGATCGTCACTGTGCAGGTTTCAGCCGCGCTGAAGTCAGTGTTTGGATTAATCGTGAAAGTAGTTGGTCCACCAGTCACCACAGTATCGGCGGGGTTTCGAGTTCCGCTGGAGCCGCAGACAATCTGAAACCAGTTGCCGGTTACGTTGACTGGCTCGCTAAAGGTAACGGTGATGTCGGTATTCGTAAGCTGATTACTCGCGCCATTCGTTGGCGTGGTGCTGGTAACTGAGGGCGCCGCATCGGCCGTAGCGAAACTAAAGATGAAATCCGCCGTCATGTTGTCCGGCGGATCGTTTGTATCCTGGTCCGAAACCTGTGCGGCAAACACGGTAACGGTGCACGTCTCGTTTGTCGCAAAGTCAGCGGCCGGATTGATCGTAAATGTCGTTGGACCACCCGTTACGACCGTATCGGCGACGTTGCGTGTGCCGCTGGTAGTGCAGGCGATCTGAAACCAATTGCCCGTAACGTTAACGGGTTCGCTGAACGTAATCGCGATATCTGTATTCTGTGACTGATTCGAGGCGCCGTTCGCCGGCGTGGTGTTAGCCACACTTGGCGCGGCGTTGACGGTGATCGTGACGGTGGCAGTATCGTTCGGTGTTAGACTGTTTGTTGCCGTGTACGTGAAGGTATCCGTTCCGGTAAAACCGACGGGCGGATTGTAAGTAAAACTGCCGTCCGTGTTGAGAGTGACCGTACCTCCTTGCGTTGTCGCCCCGCCGGCGATTGCCACTGCTGTAGGCGCAGGAAGGCCTGTGTCATTCACGAGTACGCCCGGAGTTCCAACTACCAGTTGAGTATCTTTGGCCGCGGAGTATGCATCCGCGAAGGCAAGCGGAGAGACCTTCAACGAGCCACCAACCAACGTCGTGTTGGAATCGATCGTGTCAGTGAAATTGACGCCTGAGGCATCAGTGCCGTTGTTGGTTATGTTGACGTCGTAAGTGATCGTCTCACCCGGCGCCGCCTTGCCATCCCCGTTTGGATCAGGGAATGAGTCGGTCTTCGTAGCGCTAATGTCCGGGACGAGCGGAGCAACGGCAGGCTCAACCGGTGACACAGAAGAAGGCTCAGCCGGTGGAGCAATAGCGGTCCTGGACGACTTCGGAGCAGCCGCCGCGGATGGCGCCAGTGGAGCCAAGGGACTCAGGATCAACAACGAGATGATTAGGAAAGCGACAAAAGTTCTGGTCCAGGAATGGTGGTCCGCAAAGGTTGTTTTGATCATCTGAGTCCTCTGTTAGGTTAGGTAAAAATGGCGGGTGCAGTACGAAGAATGACAGTCGTGTAGGTAGCCATTAAACAAGCTGGAAGATTGAGTTCCCTTGATGAACTAAAGCGACGCAGGCTTGATACGCGTCGCTGGACGAGCAGGACAAGGGCGACTCTAGTCCAACCGCCGACCAGGAGTCAACGTTTTTCTGCTCTGTTGAACACGAAAAGGCCCACAAAAAGGGGTGGCCACGAGTGCCACCCCTGCAAAGATTACTTCGAAACCAGCTAACCTCGCGGTGGGAAGACGCCCTGTAACGCGATACTGAAATAGAACGTCAGGTAAGGCTGCATGTTGTTGTGAGGCTGGTCCCCGCCTGCTGGAGCTAGCGCTTCTGGCGCCATCGCCGTGCTCGGATTTGGAGCGCCGGCCTTATACATTACGGCCTTCGCCAAACTCCGGGTAGGGAGGGGGATGCGAATGTCTCCATCATCCGGTGATGCGTTTAAGCTATGCAAGTGTGCCGGAATCTCTGACTCCAAAAGGCTAACGGTTTCCGAACCACCCGTCTCACCCAAATCGTGAAGCGAGAGTCCCGGACCTTGTCCGGGGTGCATAGGAGCGCGGCCCTGCAAATCAGGCAGCGCAAAGTTTGACTTACCGTCCCCACCGTAGGTAGTTCCCAGCAAAGAAAACAGCGCCGTATTCTGCGAGAGCGGTAATAACTGGCCATCGCACCATGCCCAACCCTTCGGCGCGAAGTTGAATGGGAAGATGCGAATTTCAGCAACAAAAGGATCTGCCATATCAATCTCCTCAAAGTGACTCAAGAAAGTTAATCGTCGAGAATAGATTTCACATGCGACAAACAAACTCGATCCTGAGATCAGGTCGGACTTGGGAAAATCCCGAACAGCGAAATAATGAAATCAACGCAGAGATACGGTTGAAAGTTTGTGTGTGGCTGGCTGCCGCCGACTGGCGAAATATCTGAGGGGTTCATTTGTACCGACGGCGGATCCGCGATGTAAGGCTTCTCACCATTTGAGTTACTCGTCAGGCTTTTTTCCAGATTGATCTGATCGCCCACATCGCCTGAAGCGAGCAACGGGTGAGTATGGGAGGGGATCTGGTTGACTGTAAGCGTGATCTCCTCCGCTCCACCTGTTTCCGCCAGGATAAAGCCGTTTCCCTGATGGATCGGGATGCGGCCCCGAAGGTCTGGTAGCGCGAATGTGCTTTCGCCGTCGCCGCCGTACGTCGTGCCGATCAGTTGAAAAAGTGTTTCGTTCTCCGAGATGGGCAGTAATTGACCCTCGCAGAACATCCAGCCGGCGGGAGCAAAGTTACCGGCGAACATGCGAATTTCTCCAACATATGGTTGTGCCATTATTTTCTCCTTAGTTCGGCGACGGGAATATGCCTTGCAGCGCTATACAAAAACTCAGCGTAAGGAATGGCTGCATATTAAGGTGTGCTTGACTGCCCCCAACATTCCCGACGGATCCCGGATTAAGGGTGGTTAGGCTTGTGGGCCCATGATAAAGGGCGGTCGTGTTAGCCAAAGAATTTCCGGCGGGGCTGTTAACCGCGGCATTGGCGCCGGACCCCGAAAGCACGTGAGTGTGTGTTGGTAATTCAGCTATGGATAGCGTGTGCGCCTGCTCACCGCCTTTTTCACCAAGGGTGTGACCACTGCCGACGTGGATAGGCGTCCGTCCACGTAAATCAGGGAGGGCGAAGTTCACCCGTCCATCGCCACCGAATGTCGTACCCAGCAAAGAAAAGAGGGCCTGGTTTTGGTTAATGGGTAGAAGTTGCCCGTTACAAAGAGCCCAGCCTTTGGGGGCAAACACAAAACTCATAATTCTGATTTCAGACAAGAAGGGTTCTGCCATATTGACTCCTCGTAGTTAATCGAGAACTGTTGTCACCGGCTTCCTGGGAGGCGTTCGTCGTGAATTTTTCGTGACATATTGGCGAAAAACGAACGTCGAGATTCTCACGAAAGTTGAAACCGATGCGATCTGAATGCTTAGTTGAAGACCTTGGGAAAAAAAACCTGCTTGAGGGCACTTGAAAGAATCTTGCACTGAAGCGCCGCAGATTCTACTCGCAGACCCGCAGAATATCAAGCTAAACCTGAAGGCAATTTTAAGTGTTGTCAAACCTTTGACAACTCAATACACTGCCTTTGGCTGGACCATCTAATCCACGCCGCCCCAATCTCACCATTCGCTAAGCAGGTTCCACCCGCCTAACACGATCCACATAACAATTCCTGCCTATAGGAGATCGATAAAAAATGTCTGTTTCACGTCGTAGGTTTTTGAAAGCCGGCGCCGTAGTGTCTGCTGCTCTCGTGTTAAAGCCCGGCACGTTTGTTTTGGGCCAAGACTCCCTTTGGTCCAACAACTCCCATAACTCAAACCCGGCACACACGTACCGCCGCGAAATGTTTGAACCGTATGTTGGAGATGTCTTCCACGTTCGTGTCGGCAAGCAAATGATTGATCTAAAGCTAATGGCTCTCGAGAATGTTTCGCCGGCCTCCCGCGGCGTGACCACCGGAAGGGTCGCCCGCACAGATTGCTTTGTAATGCAATTTCACGCGGCGAAGCCATTGCCGGTGAGGGCTCGTATTCACAATCTGAATCACAGCCAGCTTGGCAGCTTCGACCTTTTTATGAGCCAGTCGAAAGACGGTCGTAAGTTCCTGCAAACGGCCATCGTCAATCACATCGACTAGTGATTTAGCCGCGGATTGTCGCGGATGAACGCAAATCCTGTATTATTGTCGGCCCAATGAGTAGGTGGAGTGAAGGTTTTCAACTCCCCGACGGTGGCACAGTAGAACTGCGTCCCGTTTCGGAGAGCGACAACGAGTTTCTGCTCGCGGTCTATGCGAGCACGCGTGCCGATGAACTCGCGCAAGCGGAGTGGGCCGAAGGCCAGCAGGAGATGTTTCTTCGCTGGCAGTTTAACTTGCAACGCAGGGAATACGAGGCGAGATTTCCCGATGCGGACTATCGCGTGATCGTGATCGATCGGCAACGCGCCGGACGCATCTGGATCGGCGCTGACGAGGAACAGATCCGTCTCCTCGACATCGCTCTAATGCCTGAGTTTCAGAATCGTGGCGTCGGAACAGCACTACTGGAGAGGTTAAAGAGCGAGGCGGAAAGTGCAGGCAAGGCACTGCGTCACATGGTCTTCGTGCTGAACAACAACGCCGATCGGTTTTATGAACGATTGGGATTCAAGAAGATCGAGGACTTCGGCGCCTATAAACACATGGAATGGCGAAAAGAATGAAACAGGTCCTGGGACTAGTTTTTGAGGATTACTGTTTGAAGTAATTGAAGACCGCTTCATACCGAAACCCGCTGTCATCGCGGCTCACCGGCACCAGAAATAGATCGAAAGCGCCCATCTGCTCGTGCTCGATCGAGTACGTCTGCTGCACGAGAACACGATCCGCCGGCCCACGAAAGAATGCAGAAAAGCGTTCCATTCCTGTCTGCTCGTGCGGCTTGCTCGAGTAGCCTTTAACCTCCGTCAACTCAAGCTCGATTGGCTGTTCGTTGACTACACGGAACTTCGTGTTTACGTGTTTCGAGAATTCTTGTTCAGTTAATTCGGCAGCCATAATCAGTAGTAATCCGTGTAATCCGCGGCTAAAACCAGCCACGGATTACACGGATTCTTAGGGTCAAGTTAAGTGGTTACTGCTTATTGCCATTCACGAAGTAACGCGACGAAGAGTACACATCACCTGGCAATGGGCTGATCCACCACCGAGGTGGTGAGGCGAGGTAAGCTAACACCCCGCCCCAATCATTTGTTGCTCCGAACAGCGAGGCGATCTCTACCGATATATCCTTGGTGTCGCCCATGCCGGGGCTGAAGTCGGTCACCGTGTCGTTACCCGGCCCGCCGTTGAAGGAGTCGGCGCCCGACCCGCCAGTCAGCGTATCGTCGCCACTCTCACCCCGGAGAGTGTCGGTGCCCGACCCGCCGTCGATCGTGTCGTTGTTGTTGCCGCCCTCGAGAGTGTCATTACCACCACCGCCGAAGATGAGGTCGTTACCGTCCCCACCCCGGAGGGTGTCGTTGCCGTTGCCGCCGTCGAGCGTATCGTCGCCGAGGCCGCCGTTGACTACGCCACCGCCGTTGCCGCCGCAGATCAAGTCGTTACCGGCTCCGGAGTTGATCGTATCGTCGCCATTGCCGCCGAAGATCATATCGGTGCCCACGGTGGTGGTGCCGATGTTGATCGTCTCCGTCTTGTTGGTGCCGACGATGACTCTGATGTTGATCGAGCTGGTTAATGTACCGTCGCTCACCGTGATAGTGACATCCGAGAACTGGACGCTATTCTTCGTAATGGCGCTGATTGTTACAGTGCGGTTGGCCCCGCTGCCGCCGAACGTGATGTTGCCGAGGGGCACCACCGAGGTGTTCGACGAAGTGGCCGTCAGGGTCAGGCTACCTGCCGGCGTCTCCGCGTCACCGACGAGGAGATTCACAGTGCCGGTTGAACCACCACCGCACTGGCCGTAACCGACCACGACAGTCGGTGGAGCGTTGTCGTCGTTCAAGATGGTACCCGTGGCCGAGCTGGGCGAACCAACGGTGTAGCCCGCACCTGCGGTCACCGTCAGGATCACTGTCTCGTCAGGCTCCATATCCGCGTCGCCGAACGGATCAGCCGTCACGGTCGCCGTCGAACTGCCGGCCAGGAATGTCACTGTGCCGGGACCGCCGTTGGTGAAGGTATCCGCTCCGAATTGCGTGTAATCGCCGCCCGGGGGTGCGAAGATGGCCGTCCCGCTGGCCGCGAAGTTCACCGTCAGCGCGCCCGAGATAATGCCCGTGCGCGTGAAGGTGAAGACCATGTTGGTCGCACCGTCCTCAAGCACCGAGGACGGCGATACGGCTACCGTCACCTCCGTATCGTCGTTGATGATGGTGCCGGTCGCCACGCTGGGCGCACCGACGTTGTAGCCCGCCCCCGCCGTCACGGTCAAAACCACCGTCTCGTCGAGTTCGGCCGCACCGTCAGCACTCGGGTCAACCGTCACGGTTGCCGTCGAACTGCCGGCGATGAAGGTCACCGTGCCCGTGGGCGGGGTGAACGCGGTTGCACCGGCCTGCGTGTAGTCGGTGTTGAAGATGGCCGTTCCGTTGATCGAGAAGTTGACCACTAGCGCGCCGGTGGTGTTGCCGGTACGCGTGAACGTGTAGACGAGGTTCCCCGCACCGTCCTCGGTGGTCGACAACGGTGATACTGCTACCGACACGTCCGTGTCGTCGTTGGTGATTGTCCCCGTCGCTGACGCGGGGGCACCGACCGTGTAGCCGGACCCTGCGGTCACCGTCAGGATCACCGTCTCGTCGGGCTCGACCGTAGAGTCGGCCGACGGATCAACAGTCACGGTAGCCGTCAAGCTGCCATCAGCAAAGGTCACCGTGCCGGTGGGCGGAGTAAACGTCAGCGCGCCGGCCTGCGTGTAGTCGGTGCTGAAGGCAGCCGTCCCACCAATTGAGAAGTTCACGGTGAGCTCACCGACGGAATCGCCACGGGTGAACGTATAGACGAGGTTAGTCGCCCCGTCCTCGTTCGTCGCCAACGGCGACACCGCCACTGACACGGCGTTATCGTCGTTGTTGATGGTGCCTGTGGCCGAGTCGGGAACGCCGACCTCGTAGCCGGTGCCAGTCGTGACAGTCAAGATCACCGTCTCATCCGCCTCGGTCGTCGCATCCGCCGACGGGTCAATCGTCACGGTCGCGGTCGAGTTGCCGGCACCGAACGTCACCGTTCCAGTGGGCGGGGTAAAGGTCGCCGCGCCCGTCTGCGTGTAGTCGGTGCTGGGATCAGCCGTTCCGGCGATCGAGAAGTTCACCGTCAGCGCACCGGTGATAGAACCGGTGCGGGTGAAGGTGTAGACGAGGTTAGTCGCCCCGTCCTCATCCACCGAAGAAGGCGACACGGCAACGGTAACACCCGCGTCGTCGTTAGTGATGGTGCCGGTGGCCACGCTGGGCGCGCCGACGTTGTAGTTCGTGCCAGAAGTCACGGTCAGGATCACCGTCTCATCCAGCTCGTTCGTGTTGTCTGCCGTCGGGTCAACCGTCACGGTCGCCGTCGAACTGCCAGCCAGGAAGGTCACCGTGCCCGCGGGCGGTTCGAACGTGGTTGCACCGGTCTGCATGTAGTCAGTATTGAACGTGGCCGTTCCGTTGATTGAGAAGTTGACCACTAGCGCGCCGGTGGTGACGCCGGTACGCGTGAACGTGTAGACCAGGTTCCCCGCACCGTCCTCGGTGGTTGACAACGGGGATACTGCTACCGACACGTCCGTGTCGTCGTTGGTGATTGTCCCCGTCGCTGACGCGGGGGCACCGACCGTGTAGCCGGAGCCTGCGGTCACCGTCAGGATCACCGTCTCGTCGGGCTCGACCGTAGAGTCGGCCGACGGATCAACAGTCACGGTAGCCGTCAAGCTGCTATCAGCAAAGGTCACCGTGCCGGTGGGCGGAGTAAACGTCAGCGCGCCGGTCTGGGTGTAGTCGGTCGTCGCGTCGTTCGTGAACACGGCCGTTCCGCCGACCGAGAAGTTGACGGTGAGCGCGCCGCTGGAATCGCTACGGGTGAAGGTGTAGACGAGGTTAGTCGCCCCATCCTCATCCGCCGCGGCCGGCGACACCGCCACCGAAACGGAGGTGTCGTCGTTATTAATGGTGCCCGTGGCCACGCTGGGCGAGCCGATGTTGTAGTCGACGCCCGCCGTAAGCGTAAAGATCACCGTCTCGTTTGGCTCGGCCGCCGCGTCGGCCGACGGGTCAACCGTCACCGTCGCGGTGGAGCTGCCGGCAGCGAACGTGACTGTCCCGGACGTGGCCGTGAAGGTCGCGGCGCCGGTCTGCGTGTAGTCGGTCGTCGCATCGTTCGTGAATAAAGCTATACCGCCGACCGAGAAGTTCACAGTCAGCGCGCCGGTGGTGTCGCCAGTGCGAGTGAATGTGTAAACGAGGTTCGTTGCCCCGTCCTCTTCCACCGTTAACGGCGACACTGCCAACGTCACCTCCGCGTCGTCGTTAGTGATCGTGCCGGTGGCGGTGCTGGGATTGGCCACGTTGTAGCCCGTCCCTGTCGTCAAGGTCAGGACCACTGTTTCGTTGGGTTCAATCACCGTGTCCGTTGACGGGTCAACCGTCACGGTCGCGGTCAAGTTGCCAGCGCCGAACGTCACTGTGCCGTCGGTAGCGGTAAAGGTCGCCGCGCCCGTCTGCGTGTAATCGGTGTTGAAGGTGGCCGTCCCGGCAACCGAGAAGTTGACGGTGAGCGCGCCGCTGGTCACGCCATTACGCGTGAACGTGTAGACGAGGTTCGGCACCCCGTCCTCTTCCACCAAGGACGGCGCCACTGCCACTGTCACGTTGGTGTCGTCGTTGGTGATTGTCCCGGTCGCCGAAGCAGGCGTGCCGATGTCATAACCGATCCCAGCGAGGACGTCCACTTTCACTGTCTCGTCCGGCTCGACCGTGGTGTCGTCAGTCGGCTCGACGGTCACGGTGGCCGACGCAACGTTTGCGGGAATGACGACCGTTCCCGTGGCTGTGCCGGTGTTGAATGTGACGCCGGTTCCAGTCACGGTGTAATCGTTGCTCGCAGACGCCGTGCTGGCCGGATCCACCCTGAAGTTGACCGTCAGCGGGGCCGTGCTTGCCGTTTCCCGCGTGAAGGTATAGACGAGGGTTCCGGCCCCATCCTCGGGGGTCGAGCTGGGCGCAACCATCACGGTCACGTCCGGCTGATCAATCGTGGTTTTGGTCTTGTCGGCAAGGCCGGGATTCACGTCCGGGTCGTCGGTGGGCACGTCATCGAAGTTCGCACCCTCGACCAAGCCCTGGTTTTCGACCTGGTTTGTGGCCCCAAGGTACGGATTATCGACGGTTACGTTGAAAGTAATCGTAACGGTCTTGCCGGCCGGTAGAGTACCGATGTCGAGCATTACGTTGACGAAAGACATCGGCGCCGCAGCTCGCATGGCGTGATTTCTCACGACGCGCGAACCGCGTGGGCTCTTCACCAAAGCGATTTGTTGATAGCTTGCATCGCGCTTCTGTGTTTCAGCCCTACCGCGGACTTGCTTGG
This sequence comes from uncultured Acidobacteriota bacterium, assembly GCA_963826255.1. GTDB lineage: Bacteria > Acidobacteriota > Blastocatellia > Pyrinomonadales > Pyrinomonadaceae > PSRF01. The sequence continues at coordinate 770,952 of CAWGWK010000001.1, read as the reverse complement.
CTACTGTCGCGTTCGGAGCTGATTTTGCCTTGCCGACCGTAGCTATCTTGAATGCAGGAGCGCGTCTCTCACCGGTGCTGAGCGTGCCTTCCATGAGCCATGCAGCCGGACCATTGAGCCCTGACTTGCCAAAAGTCACCTGCGAACCAAGTTGACGCATCAGCACGGTCAACAAGTCGATGCGACCGTTGGCTGCGCTGGTGTCGGTGGTCTGACGTTCCTTGTTCTCGACGGCAACATCAAACTCGCTATCGTCTGAAGGTGTCGCGTCGAAGAACCAGCCGTAACCGGCCGCGGTCTCGTCAAGCGTGATCTTGGAAGAGGTCACGGTTGCCAGTTGACCTGCCGGTAGATCTGCGATCTCAACGGATAGAGACTGTAGTCTCGCCATGTTCTGAGCCGAGAGACCAGCTTCTGCCCAGCGCGCGATCGCTGCCTGGAACATTGCAGAAACTTCGTCTTGTCTGAGTGTGAGTACGTTCTGCGGGTTCGTGTTCTCACCCTTGGTTGCATACAAGGTGCTGCCATGTCGGTCAACGACGGCTGCGCTGGCGCCCGTGCTCAGGCTTTCAGCCGAGAGGCTGCTGACCGGGGACTCTTCTGTAATTGATGCTGCTGCGACCGAAGGCGCGGTACAAGCTGCGCCGCCGATGAAGCCACCGCCGCCGGTTGCAACTGAGTTCAAGGATTGAGCCGTAGCCGCAGTATTACGCCCCAGTAAATAGTTGGCCACTGCCGTGTTGTCATTATTAGCACCACCATAGCCTGGCAACCGCACAGTCGTGCCCTGGCGTTGGCGGAGGCGGATGTCTGCGAGTGCATTGCCGCTGTTTGCCACACTGTTTCCTACACCTGCTCCACCGATATCTGCGCAGGTGGTGAAGACGTCGAGTGGTACGTCGACTGTTCCATTGTTCAGACTGATGCCGCTGTAGGACCCGAACCCGGGCGTACTGCCGGGGTTGCTCACCGTATTTTGTGTCACGGTGACGTTGTAAGCCGCTCCATCGATGATCTCGTCGCCAAACTCCAACAGGATGCCGTGATTGTTGTACTGGAAGATACTGTTGCTGGTGATGGCCGCGTTGATTTGACTGCCGCCATCGCCTTCCAGCGCGATACCACCATTGGTCGTCGAGCCGGAGTTAGGCGTCGCGGCTACACCGATCGTGTTGTTGCGCACTCGCGCATTCAGTATTCCTCTCGTGGCGCCCACGATCGTCGCTCGCACCAGCATCGCCACTCCGATCGAGCCCTTCAGCGTGTTGTTGCGAATGTCTACCGTTTGATTGCCGACTGAGGTCGTGACCAGACGGTTGCTGCCTGCTGCTGCGCCGGGATGCGCATTCACGCCCAGGTTGTCGAAGGTATTGCCATCGGCTACCAACGGTCCGCCGATAACTGCATCCATCGTCGAACCGGAATTGTTGATAGCTGTAATCCAGTCAGCACGCGCGCCCCTGATGATCGACGACTTCAGCGTGAAGTTCAGCGTCGTACCCGCGTTCTGCGACTGGATCAAAATGTTGTTGTTGCCGTTCGCCGTGTTATTGAAGCCAAACGTACTGCCGCTAATCGTCAAGCGGTTGAGTGTTCCTGACGTGTTGATGACGTTCAGGTTGTCTTCAAAACCACCCTGAATCAAGCAGGAGGTGATCGCGGCGGTGCCGGTCAGGTTGTCGAAATTCACAGCGCCCTCATCGAGACCGGCGCTGGTGCCGTTGGTACCGGTGACCGTCGAGAACTCGAGGATAAAGTTGCTGGAGTTGACGCCACGGATGCCGTGGTTCTGGTTGGTGCCACTGACCGTCAGACGACGCAACGTCACGTTGGTGGCACTTTCTAAATACACACCGTTGCCGGCAGTTGTGCCGTCGGCGCCCGTCATTCCGGAAATCGTACCACCCGTGGCATTGCCGCCCACTGTGGTGTTAGCTCCGTCACCGTTGACGGAGAAGCTTCCGGAAGTGTTCCTCAGGAGGATGCCGTTTGGTCCACCAGTGGTTGAGACGCTGGTGAGCGCCACCGTCAGCGGCGTCGTGCCTGTGCCACGCGTGATCTCGACCGCAGCGGCTCCGGAGGTGCTGACAGTACCGCTGGGGATTGTGATGTTCCCGCTGTTGTCTGTAGCGAGCAGACCACGTTCGGTCGCATCAGGCGTAAGGGTCAGAGCGCCGAAAGTAGTCGCGGCACTATTCGTCGTCAGGCTGATTCCCGTATCGCCTGATCCTGTTACTGACGTAGCGGCAAAACCGAGCGTACCGGCGGAGCCGCTTACGCTGATGCCGATGCCGGTGGAATTCGTGACAGTGGTTGAGCCAGTAGTAAAACTACTACCAGCGACGAGGCCCGCCAGGCTGATTCCGGTAGTAGCGCTGTTCGTCGAAGAGATGCTGCCGAAGCTGGCATTTAGGGTGCCGGTCGAAAGGTTCAGCGCATTGCCGGTACCGTTCAACGTTACCTCTGAAATGTTGAGTGTGCCAAAGTTGCTGCCATTGATATCCGAGGTTGAATTGCCCCCCGTAAATCCACGCAACGTATTGGTTGAACCTACAGTAATTCCGTTCCCCGTAATGTTTACGATTTCGGAGGTGGGATTTGGTGGTGGCAAAAGATCGCTGCCAGTCGCCGGAGTGATAAGGGTAATCGAAGAGAGAGTTGCGGTAGCATCCTGTCCGATGAATTTCTGACCGGTTAGCAAGGTCACTGGTCCGACGTAATCGGTCGTGCTTTCATAAACAAAGATATTGTCATTCGCCGCCGGATTGTTACCGCTGCCGTTGTTAAGCGCGGCGAATGCGGCCAGCGTCGAGAATGGATTTGTAAGACGGCCGCAGCCTGCCGCAAGCGTAAGGCAGGAAGGGAGGGTGGGGTCGTTATCGATAAACCAGATCATGCCGGCGACGGTGATTGAGACAGTCGCCGTGCGATTTAACGCGGTAGTCGGTACGTTCACATTGTCGGTCAGCGTGTAAGTAAAAGTATCGACGCCTTCAAATCCTGCTGGTGGGTTGTACGTAAACTTGCCGATATCCGTGCCGGAAACAGTCATCACGATATTGCCGCCGTTCGCTGACGTGGCGCTGATCGTGTTTGTCACAATCGCGTTGACTGCCTGGACAGTGCTAATCGTCGATGTCGTATTGAGTCCCAGAAAATCATTCGAAACAACGCTGAATGGAGCAGCCAGATTCGCCGAATTGATTCTTACGTTGCCGGTTACCGTCACTGGGAAAGTATCATTGACGGCGACAGACGACGCGGCGGTCGAACCTACGACAAAATTAGTATTCGTATCCACCGTGTCGCTGAACATCACGCCGAGGGCATCCATGCCACTGGCGCTTATCCCGACAGTGTATTTGATCGTTTCCCCCGGTTCAGCCTTACCGTCGCTATCAGCATCCGCAAAGGAGTCCGTCTTGGTAGCAGTCACAGTTGGTGCCGCTACGGGCGTGGGAAGCATGGGAGATGTTCCCATCGAACGATTCGGATTCAGGGCAGGCGTATTCGCCACGTTAGCAACGCTGCCATCCGTAACTGACTTGCTCGGCTGCGCCTTCCATAACCATCCTGCGCTTCTCGACTCGACTGAGAACACGACTGCTGCGAACAGGACAACGCCTGCGATCAACAATGCAGCAACCTGTCTTTTCGATTTGGTTAAATGGGAGCTCTTTCGAGTGCTGAGATAACGCGCGAGGTATTTACTAGGGGACATCGGAAACTCCTTTGTTTGTCGTTAATCGGGTGTAGGGAAGTTATAGACTGGGCTGAAACCACGGTTTTTACCGCTTGCGAATGGTCGGTAAGAAAATTCTAAGTTGAAGGACACGGGTACCCCTTGATCGCAAACGGATTGAACGGGCCACAGCTCCGGGCGTTGGTTGACAGATAACCTGAGCTTGCGAGGGACCAGGCTTCTGAGGAGCCTCCTACCAAGTCTTAGCTAGAAACCAAAGTAAAGGATTGGTAAATCCAGCGAGAACTGCCTCGGGCGACTCTTTGATTGGACCGGCATCTTCCGGAAAAAGCGATTGACTCCGAAAGTGTTGCAGGTTTGTGGCGAAATAAGCAGGCGGATTCTAGTGCGGTAGCGTTCTTAAGTCAAGGGCCTTGAGTGCCTTTGGCTCAAACCTTCAGCTGAACCGTCTGTGATCTTGTGCTTCTTTGTGGCTTTACGCAGAGAATTTCTTCAATTGGGCGCGCAGGTTCAGATTACGAATGAGCCGGTGCAGATAGTTTGGATGAACGCCCAGCAGCTTCGCAGCCTCGGTGTAGTTGCCTTTCGCCTCTTCGATAGCTCGCAGAATGATCTGTTTCTTGGTTTGGACCACTGCCTCGTGATAGCCAGTGCTGGATTGCGCCTGAGCGGGCGTCGTCGCTCTCTCAAGCAGTGATTCAGGCAAGTCTTCGGGCAAGATTAAATCGGTGGTCCCAAGCACAACGGCGCGCTCAATCGCATTCTCCAGCTCGCGCACGTTGCCGGGCCAATCATAAGCAGTCAAACAGACGCGGGCCTCAGCGGAGAATCCTTGCAACTTTCTGTTGCACTTCACGCCGTACTTGTTAGCGAAATAACTCGCCAGCAACATTATGTCTTCACGTCGTTCGCGTAGCGGCGGCATCTCGAGCGAAACAACATTGAGCCGGTAGTAAAGATCCTGACGAAACTCGCCTGCCTCAATCGCTTCTTCGAGGTTCTTATTGGTCGCCGCGATCAAACGAAGATCGACTTTGATCGTTACTGTTCCGCCGACGCGCTCAAACTCTCGCTCCTGCAACACGCGCAGCAGTTTTACTTGCAAAGGCGGAGTCAGCTCGGCGATCTCATCAAGAAAGACTGTACCGCCATCAGCAACTTCAAGCCGACCCTTCTTCTGCGCGAAGGCGCCGGTGAAGGAACCTTTCTCGTGACCAAACAATTCACTTTCCAAAAGCGACTCGTTGAGCGCCGCGCAGTTTACTGCCATGAACGGTTTCTGCGTGCGCTTGCTGTTGCGATGAATCGCGCGTGCTGCCAACTCCTTACCAGTGCCGCTCTCGCCGGAGATGAGTACGGTGGAATCCTTCGGCGCCACCTTCGAAATGAAATGATAGAGGCGTTGCATCGCGGGGCCTTCACCTATCATGTTGTGTTCGATGTTTACATCGGCGAGCAAACGCTCGTTCTCAGTTTGGAGCCACTCGAAGTGACGTGCATTTTCGATTGCCACCGCCGCGATGCCGGCGATAGCTGTGACGAGTTGCAAGTGGTCGCGGTTGAATTGATCGCGTGCGCGAGTTGTGTCGAGATACAGCACGCCGAGCTTGCGGCCAAACATGATCAGCGGCACGCACATCACCGAATGAGCGCGCGCCGCAATCAAACTTTCCGTAGCAAGCGTTGGTTCAACCGTCGTGTCGCTGGCCAATAAAGCGACACCATCTCTGAGCACCTGCTGAACAATGGTCCGGCTGACGTTAACCGCCTGATCTTTTCCCTGAGCGCGATCGAGCCCAAACACCAGATTCGGTTCGAAGGAGCCATCGTTCGTAAGCAGGATTGCGCCGCGCTGGGCCGGCACCACTTCGAAGAGCAGCTCGAGTAAACGCTCCAGCAGATCGTCGAGACCACGAATGGAGTTGATCGTGGTGCTGACTTTCATCAACGCGCTCAGGTCGCGCGCCATGAGGTAGAGCGCGTCGTCGAAACGGATCTGCACGGTGGATCCGCTGACTACGTGAGCTTCATCCAGCTTGACTTCGCTCGACTTCGCGGTCGCCTCGCCTTCGTGCATGAAAAAGAGAAACTGCGAATCGCCGATGCGCACACGATCGCCGTGCTCGAGCAGTCGTGTCTTAATCGGCACGTCATTAATAAAGGTGCCATTGAGACTCTCGAGGTCAGTGATTACAAAGCCTGCTTCTTTTTTTTCGATTTTGGAGTGACGGCGTGAGACTGAGGCGTCGGCGATGCAAAGATCGGCAGCGGTTTCGCGGCCAATGACCAACTCCTCTTCATTGAGTGTGAAGATGGCTCCCTTGAGTTTGCCCGAAATTGCTGCGAGACGCGGTGGCATTGGTTCTGTAGTTTACAGGATTACAGCATTGAACAGGATGATCTTGTTAACCCTGCTAATCATGTAATCCTGTATCCGAAATGTTAGCCTGACTATCCGTTCGGATAGAAACTAAGACACCTTCCAACGATAATCACTAAGAAATCACGATGGCACGCGTATCGCATTGGAGGAACGCAACGCACGCCCGCGAAAAGAAAATGGGTCGTAGAAATGGGCGACTTATTTTCTCTCCAACAGCAGAACGGCAACCCAGCGCCCCCGGGTTGCCGTTCTGGTTTAAGGAACGAGGCGCCAGTTGTTGTTGGGCTTGGCAGGTACGGTTTTGTTTCGTTCGACCCAGTCAATAATCAGCTCGCGAATCTCTTCGCTGGAGCGATAGACCACCGGCGCGTTTTTGTACATCGTGTATCCGCCGCCGCCGTTAACACGATAATTGTTTGTGGCGAGACGAAGCTTTCTCGTGGGCGCAAGTGGCTGGCCGCGGAAACGCAGGTTCTGTATTCGTTGTCCGGTGGGTTTTGTGATGTCGAGCTCGTAAGTAACACCTTCGGCGATGTCGAAGTTGTAGGCGGGAATCTTTTCGTCGATCAGGTCGCGCGGTGATTTACCTGCGACGTAAGGTTTGTAGTACTTGGCGGAATGCTCCAGCGCGTCTTTGAGTTGTTGTCCAGTAACCTCGAGCACGGCGAGGGTGTTTTCATAAACGTAAAGACCGGCGATGTCGCGCACACTCACCGGTCCTTTCGCGATCCGCGCTTCCGCATTGAAACTCGCAACCATCGACACGTCAGCCTTGCCGGCTTCCATCTGGACCTTTTGAATCAGATCGAGGATGGCAGTATCGCGGAAACGTGCCTCGCGGGCCGTTAACTCTTCGGACGATTCACCAATGACTCGCGACAACCAGCCCTGCGTCTCCTGATCGTAAGGCTCGGCGAGTTTGACGACTTCCGGATCAGGTTCCACACGATCGTCCGCCGGGATCGTTCGTGCGGACTTTGCATACATCCGCCAACCTTCGCCTGACTTCTGCAAATACAGATCGGCGCGAGCGAGATGCCGGCCCCAATGGTTTGCCTGCGTGAGAAGAACTCCGTTGATGTAGACCGACGGAACGTCGCGATGTGTGTGTCCCATGAAAATTACGTCAACACCCGGCACTTCTTTCGCGATCGAGAGTGCTTCGTTTTCGTGTGGCACTTGCCCGGGACTCACTTCACCCGTGCGCAAATCCTCACCGAGGCCCATGTGCATTGCGATGACCACAACGTCGGCGTTCTCCTGGTCGCGCAAAATCGGGACCCACTTACGCGCTTCGCTTACAGGTTCATGAAACTCCAGGCCGGCGTAGTTCGGCGGGTTGTCCCAGTTGGGCACGCCGGGAGTCGTGAGTCCGAGGATTCCGATTTTTACGCCAGCTACTTCTTTAACGATGTAAGGCTTGTAATGCGGCTGCTTCGTCGCTATGTCGTAAGTATTTGCGGACAGCCAGGGAAACTTTGCTTCGTTGCGCGCTTTTTCTAAAACTTTCAGACCGAAGTTGTATTCGTGATTTCCAACTGCCATCGCGTCGTAGTTCAACGAACTCATCACCAGCATCATCGGGTTCGGCGGCTGATTGTTTTTCCGACTGTGGAACGACGCGAGCGGCGAGCCTTGAATCGTGTCGCCTGAATCGACGAGCAGGACGTTGGGGTGTTCTTTACGAATACGTTTGATCAGAGTCGCGACCTTTGCGAGACCACGATTGTCAGACTTGTTTGTGTAGTAGTCGATCGGGTTGATGTTGCCGTGCAGATCGGTGGTGCCGAGAATAGTTATTTGAACTCGCTCCGGCGCGAAGCTTCGGCCGGCAAGAACCAGCGTGAGCATGATGATGAGTGTTGATACGGAGTAGATGAGCGGTGATGGTTTTCGTTTCATAATATTACTTGGACAGGATTTCAGGATTTTTCATGATTTACAAGATTCTTGTTAATCCTGAAATCCTGTCTAATGATTCACGTACACCTCGACGGCACTAATGTCATTAATCTTTATCTCATGCACCCGCCGAAAGCGGGCGCGCACGTGGTCCACTTCTTCTCGATTCTCGAAATAAGTGCGTCCACGCTGCACCAGCACGTACACGGGCCCCGCGGCCGTTCGAACATCAAACTTTTTCGAAGAAACCGCCTGGGAATTCAGATCCGTACGCCCAAAAACTCCTACGTAATGACGCGCGACCCCCGGCGTTTCGTGCGCGATCGTTGCGCCTGCCGGCGCCTGTTCACAAACATACCTGATCGCTTCTCGAAGTCCATCATCATAAAACTCGTCGTGCGGGAAAAAATAACCTGCCTTCCCCTCGGCGAGCGCGTTCGTGTAAAGCGCGTAGTGAGGCCTGTTGGCAAACGCGGTCCAGGCAGGTATCCCTACAAACAGCGCCACCATAACCGCGGTGATAACCGTTCGCTTCGCTCCAGAGAACAACGGCATCAACCACCGAATCAATCCGACCACACCCACCGCCGCCAGCATGTAAACAAAAGGCATCAATGACAGCGTATACCGGAGCCACTTCCCTCCGATCAACGAGTAAGGAACGATCCAGAACAGGAACATGAAAAGAAGGAACGCATGGCCCACCGCGCGACGCTTTACCGAGATAGCGAGACCGATCAGAAAGGCGGCCAGGATCAGTAAAGGCACTTTGATCGCGAGAAACAGCAGATAAAAATAGAACGGCGTACCCCCAAACGGCGAGCTCGACATGTTGTTCTTATAAAGCTGGCCTGCAAAGAGATAACCAGAGTGTGTGAGCAGTCGTTCGCCCATGTAGGCGTTCATGTATTCCCAAACCTCTGGCAGCAACACTGCCGGGCTCGCGAGTACAAACACGACCATTATCGTGAGGAAGAACCAGCCCGGAGTTTTGCCGCTCGGCTCACCTGCCAACGCCGGGCGCAGGTGGAAATTGTGATGAAAAAGCATGTTGAGACCGACATAGTGAGGAAAGTATTTAGACGCGATCATCAGTCCAAATGCTACAGCACTAGCCGCGTAACGACGGTTTCTCGCCTGCTTATTTGCCGGTGCGATCTGTTTCGCACGTACGAAAAAGTAGAAAGCGAACAACATAAAGAAGACCAGGAGAGAGTCTTCTTTGCCGATGCGGTTGTGTGTGACCGCATTTACGCCGAAAGCCCAGAACGCCGCGGCGAGTAGTGCGTGCCAGCGATCAAAGAAAGCCGCGGTCAACAGGAATAGCGGTATTACTGTCAGCGCGCCGATTAAAACATTCGGCAATCGTAAAGCCGCTTCCTCACTATTCGCCGGTACGCCGCGCAACGAGGCCCACATCAAGACCTTCATCACCATCGGGTGTTCGGAGTTGATGGCGAAGTCGCCACGCTCGTAAGCGTGTATGGCATCCAGTTTGTTCATTTCATCTTCGGCGAAACCGATCGCGCCGAGCTGGTTGACGCGAAGGCCGAAGCCGAGGACTACGAGGAGAGCAAGACTGCCGGCGATGGACCAATCAAGAGCAGTGACCAATCCGAGGCGCTCAATTCTCCAATTCGCTCTGGTGTTTACCAACGGCGGTGAAGAACTAATTTTGAGATTACCAGCCACTACAAACCTTAAGAAGAATTCTGACGCAAAGGCGCAAAGCCGCAAGAGAACCTCGCAAAGGCATATTCTTTGCCGGCTTTGCGCCTTCGCGCGAAATCCTTCGATCAATAACTGTACCTTGTCGTTGTTAGCTTAGACCAAAATGCTTTATGGTAATAGGCCTGCATGGACTGTGTCGGAACTTGACTGCGCTTGCACTGATAAAATGGCACCCAAATGGATAACTTAGTAACGTCCAATATTCGTCAAAGACCGATTCGCACACTCGTCAGCGTGGCGGGTATCGCTCTGGGAGTAAGTTTGGTGATGCTCTTCACCGGGCTTGCCCGCGGTATGTCAAACGATTTGCAGCGGCGCGCGACAAACGTTCGCGCTGAGCTGATCTTCATGCGGCCGGGAGCGGTGCAGTTAACTGCGACTACCGCCAATCTCGATACGCGATATGTCGATCGGCTGAAGATGATCGAAGGCGTCGAGGAAGCATTGCCGGTTATCCGCCACTTTATCCAGGGGACGAAAGGCATTGGACTCGAGCAGATCGACGGTGTTGAGTGGGACGCTTATGCCGGGATCAATGGGATCAGTATGGTCGAGGGACAAGGGCCGCAAGGTCTCAACGAAGTCGTTATCGACGAGAAGAAGGCCCGTGATAACAATTATCGTGTCGGCGACGTGATCAAGCCCTTCGGCACTCAGGAGTATCGCATTGCCGGAATTTACTCACCGGAATCCGGCGCGCGCGTGAAGATGTCGCTCGCGGCGATGCAGCAAGCGCTCGAAGCGGAAGGTAAGTGTACGTTTATCTTTATAAAGCTTCGCAATCCGGATCAACTACAGGAAGTTGCGCAGCGCATCGATCAGCAACTGCAAGGAAACACGATTCAACCGACACGCGATGTGTTTACGAGTTTTGAGAAGAGCATTCCGTACCTGGGAGTGTTTCTGCGTGTGCTGGTCGGACTGGCGGCGGTGGTCAGTTCGCTGGTGGTGATGCTCGCGATGTACACCACCATCACCGAACGCACACGCGAGATCGGTATCTTGAAAGCGATGGGCGCGTCGCGCGGTTACATCGTGGGAATCATTGAGAAGGAAGCGATCCTGATCAGCGTGATCGGGTTGGTGGCGGGCTTTGCGGTCTCATTGGTCGCGGGCTACTTGATTCACAAAATGTACGGGCTGGTTTTTGAATACAGTTGGACGTGGGCGATAGTGGCGGCCGCAATTGGGATCGGCGGTGGGATCCTCGGCGCGTTGTATCCGGCGTGGCGTGCGTCCAACCTTGATGCAGTGAACGCACTGGCCTACGAATAGTTACCTCGCAAAGGCGCAAAGGCGCAAAGAAAGAAGTGAGTTGGCTGACTTGTTTGCTCTTCCTTTGCGCCTTTGCGCCTTTGCGAGGAAATCAATCTGAAAGCCCACGCAGCGAAAAGCCCCTCTTCCAGATCAACACCAGCCCGATAGCGCTCCAGAAAATATCACGCCCCTTTCTCACGATCGCGAGCGCTTCTCCGATGCCTCTCGCAAATCCAAGCACCCGCGACACCTGACCACTGCCACCTTCATCAACACCCGCCCGTAGCGGAATAAACTTAAACGCCACGTTTATGATTCGATTCACTGACTCGAGAATGAAAGCCTGCGTCAACGTCGGCGCTATCGGGCTGATAAAGGAAAGCGTGATGAACACCTCAAGAACCCCGGCCAGGTGAAAACAAAGATCAAGCGCGAAGATTGCAAGAAAGCTTCGCTCGCTCGTCGCGTAAAACCCGTAAACCCGTTCTTCAAAAGCCTCGGCTCGCGGCCTCAGCTTCGTTGTCAGATTACGAGCGATTCCACGCTCACTAAGCAATATCAGCGCACCACTGAGAAATCTCGACTGGCGACGAATGACGAAATACGCCAGCGGGATGATCACTACCGTGGCGATCAGCGCTCCGATGCTCGCATAGCGCAACGCCTTCGGCAGCGAAAAGTTAAGCAGCAGAGTCGCGGTTCCCGAGAAGATGAAGAGCGCGACTGTCAAGCCGTAAAAATATTTTCAATTGCCAGCCCCGACAATCCCACGACAACCGGCACGCGGTGTTTCACAAACACTGCCTTTGACGGTTCACTTACCGCCACACTCACAAACGGGATAATGTTGCCGAGCGCGTCGCCCATCAGACGGGCGGCGAAGGCGTCGCGAAAAGGCAGTTGATATGGACGCTCGATACAGCGAGTCCAGGCGAGTGCGCGAACTATATAACGGACGCTCGAAACTGCAAGGATGAGGAAGAAGCCGGCGCCGAGTAGCTGAATTCGGGAAACGATTTCACCGACGCCTGCTCGGCTCACAAAGTAAGCAAATAACAGGAGTCCCACGAGTCCGAAGATGATTCCAAGTGGCGCGAATCTCCTGCTCCCGCTTCGCTTCTCACTCAAAACATCGTTGGGCATCGAGGTACGGTACCACACGGGTCCGGCTTTCCGGCAACACGTGCGGCCCCGATTTTCGGTGCGTGCCTTTTGTGCCCTTTGTGGCTTGGTATATGATGCAACGTTCCACCGAAAACCAGAACGAGCACCTACAATATGAGTCAAACCCAACAAGCCGTTGCGCAACTCTCAGGCAGTCCGCTCACCACGCTCTCGGAAGACGAGACAATGTTTCGCGCGAGCGTGCGCGAATTTGCTGAGGGCGAATTGCGCCCGCGCGTCGAGCACATGGACGAAGTCGCGAAGCTCGATCCGGCAATTATCACGCAGTGTTTCGATCTCGGCCTGATGGGTATCGAGACTCCTGAAGAATTCGGCGGAGCGGGCGCGAATTTCTTCACCGCAATTCTCGCTGTCGAAGAGTTATCGCGAGTCGATGCGTCTGTGGGAGTTTTTGTTGACGTGCAGAACACACTCGTCAACAACGCTTTTATTCGATGGGGCAGTCCCGAGCAGAAAATTAAGTACTTAACTAGACTCGCGGCTGACAGCGTTGGGGCTTACGCGTTGAGTGAACCGGCTTCAGGCTCGGACGCGTTTGCGATGCAGACGCGTGCCGTTGATAAAGGCGATCACTATCTGCTGAACGGTCGCAAGCTCTGGATCACGAATGGAATCGAAGCCGAGATCTTTGTGCTGTTTGCCAACGCCAACCCCGAAGCTGGATATCGCGGCATCACGGCTTTCATCGTCGAAAAAAGTTTTCCCGGGTTTTCGATTGGAAAGAAAGAGAACAAACTCGGCATCCGCGCCTCTTCGACAGTCGAGTTGATACTGGAAGACTGCCAGGTGCCGAAAGAAAACGTGCTCGGCGAATCAGGCAAGGGATACAAGATCTCGATCGAAACACTGAACGAAGGCCGGATCGGAATCGGCGCGCAGATGATCGGCATCGCCGCGGGCGCGTTGGAGAGCGCACTGCTTTACACGGCCGAGCGTCAGCAGTTTGGCAAGTCGATCAATCAGTTTCAGGCTGTTCAGTTTCAACTGGCTGAGATGGCCACGGAGCTCGAAGCTGCGCGGTTGATGGTCTACAACGCTGCGCGCATGAAGGACGCCGGAATCAATTTCGTCAAAGAAGCAGCGATGGCCAAGCTCTACTCGTCGCGAGTCGCCGAGCGCGTAAGCTCGAAGGCGATCGAGCTGTACGGTGGTTACGGATACGTGAAGGATTATCCGGTTGAAAAATACTGGCGCGACTCGAAGATTGGTGCGATTTACGAAGGCACCTCGAACATGCAATTGCAAACGATTGCCAAGTTGATTATTGGAAAATGACTGCTTCTCGAATCGACATATTCGAACAGATGCTCGCCCAAGATCCCGGGAATACGAGTGTGCTTTTCGGGCTGGCAAAGGAGTACGAGAAGGCTGGCCGGGATGAAAAGTTGATTGAAACACTGAAGCGATATATTGAAGCTTACGACGATGAGGGAAACGCTTTCGGCATGTTGGCGGGCGCTTACGAACGCATGGGTCAACGAGACCAGGCGCGCGAAGCTTACCAACGTGGCATCGAAACGGCGGAGCGCCATGGCCATCCCGGCATGGCCGAAGAGTACCGAATGACTCTGGCTAGCAACTATGAATACTGACACTAAAGTATTGAAACTGGTACGTAAGACCGACTCGGCATCAACAACCGAAGCACCCGAGCAGGAAGCTGAGATGGGCATGGCGCCTGGTCCAACTTCTGTTCCCGCAACTCCGGACCCGTCGCCGGAACCACGTTTAAGGTCAACACCTAAAGCCGTGCCCGATTCAGCCGCCAGGCCCAAAACCGAGGAGTTGCCGGACCCGAAACTCTTGATCGAGATGTATCGCACGATGTACTTGTCGCGACGTATCGACGACAAAGAGATTCAACTCAAAAACCAAAACCGGATCTTCTTTCAGATCAGTGGCGCGGGTCATGAGGCGGTGCTTACTGCTGCGGGTGTCGTGTTGAAGCCCGGCTACGATTGGTTCTATCCGTACTATCGCGATCGTGCACTTTGTTTGCAGCTTGGTATGACGCCTTTGGAGCAGTTGCTTTCAGCCGTCGGCGCTGAAGCTGATCCAAACTCACACGGGCGTCAGATGCCTTCGCACTGGGGTCACAAAAAACTCAACATCGTTTCTCAGTCGTCGCCGACAGGAACGCAACTGTTGCAGGCGGTTGGGTGTGCCGAAGCGAGTTATCGCTGGAAGCTCATACCTGAGCTGCAAAAGCGGATCAGCGGTTTTCACAACGACGAAGTGACTTACGTTTCACTCGGCGACGGCACCAGCAGTGAAGGAGAGTTTTGGGAAGCGCTCAATACCGCGTCGAATCTGAAGTTGCCGGTCGTGTTCCTGCTCGAAGACAACGGCTACGCGATCAGTGTTCCGGTTGAAGTGCAAACTGCGGGCGGCGACGTTTCGCGATTGGTCGAGAATTTTCCGTCGCTGTATCTCCAAAGATGTGACGGCACCGATCCGATCGAGTCTTTGGAAACCATGCGACGCGCGGTTGATTACTGCCGCCAACGCAAGGGCCCCGCGCTGGTCCACGCCAAAGTCATTCGACCTTACTCACATTCGCTTTCGGACGATGAAAAGCTCTACCGGCCTGACGAAGAACGGGCGAGCGACGCCGAGCGCGATCCGGTAAAACGTTTTGGCGCGCTTCTGATTGACGAAGGTGTGATCGATCAGGAGGGACTGCAAAAGATCAAAGACGAAGTTGATCGTGAAGTGAACGATGCCGCCGACAAAGCACTGGCCAGTGAGCAACCTTCACGAGAAACGGCTACCGACTACGTCTTCTCACCCGACGTCGATCCCTGCTCTAAAGAGTTCGATACCGAAGACGCAGTGCAGCTTTCCGGAAATGCGGGAACGATGGTTGACCTTATCAATCGGTGTCTCGAGACGGAGATGGCGCGCGATCCGCGGATTGTTATATTCGGTGAGGACGTCGCTGACGTTTCGCGCGAACAGTATCTGAATACCGTAAAAGGCAAGGGCGGCGTTTTTAAAGTAACCGCGAACCTTCAGCGGAAGTTCGGCAGCGCACGTGTCTTCAATTCACCTTTGGCAGAAGCAAACATCGCCGGACGTGGTATTGGTATGGCGACACGCGGGCTGAAGCCGGTGGTTGAAATTCAGTTTTTCGACTACATCTGGCCGGCCATGCACCAGATCCGTAATGAGCTGGCGCTGATGCGTTGGCGATCCGCAAACGATTGGAAAGCGCCGATGGTGATTCGCGTGCCTATCGGCGGCTATCTAAAAGGCGGCGCTGTCTATCACTCGCAATCAGGCGTGTCGACGTTCACACAGATTCCCGGGTTGCGCGTGGTCTATCCGTCAAATGCGCTCGATGCTAATGGGCTTCTTCGCACCGCGATTCGCTGTGACGATCCGGTACTGTTTCTCGAACACAAGCATCTCTACCGACAGGCGTATAACAAGTCGCAGTATCCCACCGACGACTTCATGATTCCGTTTGGAAAGGCAAAGAAGGTTCGCGAAGGTAAGGATCTGTCGATCATTACTTATGGCGCACTGGTCCAACGCTCGCTGGTCGCAGCAAAGCAGATGGAGCAGGAAGGTGTCAGCGTGGAGATCATCGACTTGCGCAGTCTTGTTCCTTTCGACTGGAATGCGATCGCGGAGACCGTTAAAAAGACGAACCGCGTGATCATCGCGCATGAAGACTCGCTCTCGTTTGGCTACGCGGCCGAGATCGCCGCGCGCATCACGGATGAGCTATTCGAATATCTCGA
The DNA here is from genome assembly GCA_963826255.1 of uncultured Acidobacteriota bacterium. Classification (GTDB taxonomy): domain Bacteria; phylum Acidobacteriota; class Blastocatellia; order Pyrinomonadales; family Pyrinomonadaceae; genus PSRF01. The sequence continues at coordinate 755,045 of CAWGWK010000001.1, read as the reverse complement.
TGCTCCAGTGAAACGCGTCTGCGCGCTCGACACATTCGTCGCCTACGCCCCTCAACTCGAAGACGCCATCCTCCCCCAGGTCTCCGACGTGACCAAAGCAATCGCGGAACTGAAGGCCTACTGAGCCACAAAGAAGCACCAAAAGCACAAATTGTTTTCGCTCGTTCTTGAGCCCTTGTGCTTCTTTGTGGCAGTCCTATAATCGGACCATGAAACACCTTACTCGAATAACCTTCGATCATAACGTCATGGGCGGCAAGCCATGCATACGCGGTCTTCGCGTCACGGTTGGAACCATTGTGGGACTCCTGGCCTCTGGCCACTCATCCGCTGAGATCCTGAAACTGTATCCCTATCTCGAAGAAGAAGACTTACAGGAAGCATTGGCCTATGCTGCGTGGCGGGCTGAAGAAATCGAACTGCCGTTAGTAATGGGATGAAGATTCTAATCGATATGAATCTGTCACCCGATTGGGTTGCGCCTCTTGAAGTAAGCTTATAGGGCCACAAAGAAGCACAAAAAGCACAGAATAAAATTAGTAATTCTCTGTGCTTTTTGTGCTTCTTTGTGGCCATTCAATACCCGTACAGACGTGTATCGTTCTGTTTCGCAAATTGGGCTGTTTTCTCAGCAATTCAGGCAAAAAACTAAGGCATAAATGTTGCCCCAAAACCTCAGCAGATACGCCTGTGTGCGTCTCCCCGACATTGTTCCCCCACGTTGACAATTAATCGCGATTAATTAAACACAAGGGAGGTACAACTGATGAGCAAGCACGTTTTGAGCGTTCTCGGCGCTGTGATGCTGACTCTCGCAATCGGCGCTGTCGCTCTGGCACAAACCACAACGACCACAACTGTCACGCAGACAGTACAAAACCCGGATGGGACCTACACGATAATTGAATATCCCGCGAAGAAAGAAGTCACGCTCAACCTGAACCCGGTAACCATCACGGGCGCCAAGGGTGTAGCTACTATTCTCCGCGACGATGATGGGACCAGAATTAAACTCAATCTTACTGACGTTCCCGCCGACCTGACTTCGCTGACTCTTTATGCAGTTGATGATAAAGGTGTAGTAACCGCTCTCGGGCCGGTCGCGATCTCAAACGGAGCAGGCACGTTCTCAGCAACCACGCCACTCTCCAGGTTTATGCTGATTGCTTCGCCAGAACCAGCCTTGACCACCTATGACCCCAACTCGAAGATAGTTTTCCGGAGTGCTGTGCCGGAAGGCTTCGCGGTAATACCTTTGACCAGTGCGTCGGGAGAGAAGGTTTCGGCAACGACGACCCCAGGTGGTACTACAACGACGAATCCAAGCACTACGACGGTGACGCCGAGCACTACCACCACGAATCCCAGCACCACCACGACGCCAAGCACAACGGTGACGCCAAGCACCACGACTACTGTCACTCCTGGTGGAACCACTGTAGCCACGACCTACACGGCGCCGATGCTGAACATCCCGGCCTACAAAAAAGGAGACGACACCAAAATCAAGGTTGACTTCACTGGAGCATTAACCGGTGCGCGTGCGAACGTTTTCATTACCCCGCGCAAAGATGGACCGACCGAAGTCAAGATGCGTTTCCATGAATTGAAAGATGCGCCTGCCGATCAGAAGTTCATCCTGTGGGCCGTTTCGCCAGACAATCAGTTTGTGAAACTCGGCCAGATAGTGAACGTGGCCGGACGCAACGAGGCCGAAATTAAGTCTGAAACAACGTTGCAGGACTTTGGTCTCGTGGTGACTATGGAAGGAGCCGATGCAGATATGCCGAAGGGACCGTCCGTCGCACATATCCACATCATTCCTTAGCCTGAATCAATAGGCGTTTGGGGCCGCTCGAAAGGGCGGCCCTACTTGTGTCAAATCCTTCACAAAAAGCTACCACCTAAGTACGATCTTGCGTTAAGATGTCCTCCGCAGGAGTTGCACCGGGCACTCTTCAGTCTCCCGACGGGCTCAACTCGAGCCGGCAAATCTTTTCACTAACCGCGAGATCCCCTGACCGTGAATCCCCTTCACGGGCCGAAATCTCCGTTTTCGCCTGAGTATTGACGACATGAACAAGAGAACCTACCCCCGTCTATTCCCGATTGCGTTCGTTTTACTCCTCACGTCCGCGGTTCACGCGCAGGAGAGTTTGCCGGCTCTGGTCAAACGAGTAAAACCCGCCGTGGTGGCTATCGCAACCTACGACAGCAGTGGTGAAGCATTGATGACCGGCAGCGGATTCTTCCTAAGGCCGGGCCAGGTCGTGACTAACCTTCACGTCGTACGCGGCGCGGTTCGCGCGGAGATCAAAACGCTGGACGGCAAAGGGAAAGTTTTTCCGGTGAGCGGAACGCTGGCCGTGGATGAGGAAGGTGACCTCGCGTTGCTCAGCGTCGAGATGCCTCTCGAGCGCGCCAGAGCCAGTGAACTCGCCAGTGAGCTTCCTGATGAAGGCGAACCGATCTTCGTTATCGGTAACCCACTCAAGCTCGAAGGCTCGGTGAGTGATGGGATTGTGTCGGCGGTGCGCGAAGTCCCAAACAGTTACCGCATCATTCAAATTACGGCTCCAATCTCTCACGGAAACAGTGGGAGCCCCGTTTTTAATCTGCGTGGTCAGGTGTTGGGAGTAGTGACGGTAAAAGTCACTAATGGACAGAACATTAATCTCGCGATTGCGGCAGCCAGAGTTGGAGAGTTGAAGGTAGGCAAGCTTCAACCACTATCGGAACTGGCTGTGAAGAGCAAAGGAGATGTCGCGGAATCATCGTACCGAGCCGGACTCGAATCACTTTGGCTTGGTAACTACGACAACGCAGTGGGTTATTTCGAGAACGCAGTAAACAAGAATCCCAGGCGCGCAGAAGCGTGGGTGCAGGTTGGTTACTGCAAAGTGAAGCAGGGGAAAAACCAGGAAGCGATTAACGCTTATTTGAAAGCGCTACAACTCAAACCCGCGGATGCGGAGATCTTCAACAAGCTCGGCGATGCTTATTACTACTCCGGGCGTTTGCGTGAGGCGATTGAGTCGTACAGCGAAGCGGCGCTGCTGCGTCCAGATTGGGCGGAAACTTTTTATAACCTCGCGATCGCTTATTCGGAGAGTGGGAATCCGAGTATGGCGGCTACACAGGCGCGCGTTCTCCAGCGGTTAGATCATAAGCTCTACGAGAAATATTTGCGCGAAACGATGTGAGCCGCAGATTTACGCAGAAAAACGCGGATCAGAAAGCTTTTTCTGATCCGCGTTTTTCTGCGTAAATCTGCGGCTAACCTGCCTGACCGGTAAACACGCCCGTATCAACACTCCGCGGATTACCCAACACCACAAACCGAATATTGCGCATGTACTTCTGTGCGACTCGTTGAATGTCAGCCGGCGTAACCGCCGTCAACCGCTCGAGAAAATCGACCGAGTTGCGCCAACCACCGCCGATCAATTCATACTGCGCCAACTCGCCCGCTTGAGCAGCATTCGTCTCTTGCCCGAGATAGTACGTAGTTAAATACTGGGCAACGACGGCGTGAATGTCGTCAGCGCCAACCGGTTCATTTTGCAATCGCGAAATCTCACTCAACATCACGCGAATCGACTGATTCGCATCAACCGCCGTTACATAAAGTCCACCGACATTCGCTGCCTGCGTTCGCAAAAACGCATCCGGCGCGTACGAGAGATTCCGTTTCACACGCACTTCTTCAAACACACGATCGCGCAACAGTGAACTCGCTACACGCATCGCGTAGATGTCCGGCGAAGTCAACGATGGCGCGGCGAACAATCCCTGGATGTAATTCGTCGGCAACTCTCGCGGAGTGATCTCAACCGAAGACTTATCAAACGCCAACTGCGGCACTACCTCAGCTTTGTAATTGCCACGGGGCAACTTGCCGAAACTCGCAGTCACTAAATCACGCACCTCCGCCTGATTCAAATCACCCACGATCACCAGCAATAACCGAGACGTTTCCATCAGCTTTGTGTGATACCGACGCAGATCGTCCGGCGTTAGCTTGGCCACTGTCTCAGGCGTGCCGCCGGTGTTGTTCAGATATGGATGACCGGCATAAGCCACCCGCTCCTGCAACTTTTGTAAGTAGACATCCGGGTTGTCGGTATCATCGCTGAGCGATACGACAAGTCTCTCCTGGGCCAGTGAAACGTCTTCCTTTGTAAACGAAGGCCGCAACGCCACGTCAGTAAAAATCTGCCACGATTTATCGAAGTGCATGCGTGTGGTAGCCAGTGACAGCACGGAGTAATCGTTGTTCGAACTGCTGCCGATCACGGTGCCCATACGCGATAGCTCACTGCGCATGCGAGCGCGTGGAAAGTTTGTGGTCGCTTCGGTGGCGGCGCTGAGCATGAGCGTTTCGATACCGGCGTTTTGCGCGTTAATGTTAGCCGCGCCTCCGCGAATAAAGAGACCGGTAGCTACCGTCAAACTTCCCTCGCGCCGTTTCAAAAGCACCTTCAGACCATTAACTTCAAACTCGCTCACGAGCGCCGCCTGTTTGGCAACGACACTTTGAATGCTCTGCTGTGACTGCCCCTTGCCTTCTTGAGTCGCGAAGGAAGAGCCACTTCCGCCGGTGACCAGAATTGCTATCAGCAAAAAGTTGCTGAACTTCTTTCTGAAAGCTTTTCGTTGACGCTTTTTTTGTTCTGACTGGTTTACGAATTGACTCATGTTCATTTGTTCACTGTCCCATTAGCTCTTCCGGCGTAAGTTTGATCTTGCTTTGCGCTTCGTTCGACATTAAAGCGAGGCCGACGTGCGGCTTGCCTTGAATGTAAGTGGTGATGTAACGGCTGATGTCGGCGCGCGAGGTAGCACGCAGGCGCGGAAGATACCCGCGGAAGTATTCGAGCCCTGTCGAGGCCCACCAGAAACTCAGCGTGTGGGTGTAGTCGCTCAGCTTCTCACGCGAATAGAGATCGTCGGCTTCGAGAAGTGCTTTGGCACTTTCGAGCTGTTCATCGGTGTAATAGTCTTTGTCGTTGAAGTGGGCCACTTCTTCGTAGAGCGCCTTAATGGCCGCGCGTGCTTTGTCCGGAGTCGTTTGCGCGATTAGCGCGATTGGACCCACGTTACGCTGCGTGTAGTAGCTCAAATCCACACCCGTCACCAAACCGGTATCGACGAGGTTTCGCTGGAAGCGCGAATTTGGCTGTCTCAAAATGAACGAAAAAACGTCGGCTGCATAAGTTGCGGGATTGTCTTTCCCAATCGATGGTCCATGCCAACTGATGTTGAGAATTACGTTCTGCACCGGCTGAATAATCACTGCGCCTTCACTCTTGGAGAGCGGCGGATGCTCCACGAGCGGAAACTCAACGAATGGATCCTTTTCACGTCGTGGCCAGTCGCCGTAAAACTCCTGCGCCATCTTCAACACTTCGGGAGGATTGACGTCTCCAGTCAAAACCAGCGCTGAATTGTTTGGCACGTAGTAGCGCTGCTGGATCAAACGCATCATGTCTGTGGTCGCACCGGAAACGGTCTGCCTGTTACCCAGCGGATTCTTGCGGCTGGTGTATTTGTAAAAGAGCCGGTTATTCATCTCCTGGCTGAGATAAAAGAACGGGTTCGACTCATTGCGATCGATCTCGCCGATTACCACCTGCTTCTCGCGAACAAACTCACGATCGTCAAAAAGCGGATAACGAGTCGCGTCTTTCATAAACTGCATCGCGGTGCGCAGGTTGGGGCTCGTCGTGGTGAAGTAGTAGTCAACCACTTCTTCGCGTGTGGTGCCGTTGTAAGCAATACCCATCTGGCCGATTGCTCGCAGGTACTCTTCCGCGTTGGCAATCGCGCGGTTCTGCTTGAAAAACATGTGCTCGTACAAATGCGAGAGGCCGTTCAATTCAGGTGGTTCGGTGTAAGAACCGTTTTTGACGGCCAGTTCGATCGTGACTAGTGGGATCGAGTGATCTTCAAGAATGATTACTTCCAGCCCATTGGGAAGCACGTGGCTGATCAGCTTGGCTTCCGGCAAGCGAGCCGGCGCCGGTGCCGTGGCTGCCGGGTTTGGCTTGGTCGCGCGCTGCTGCGGTACCACTCGCGCCGAGAGGCTCAAGGGGGACAGCAAAGTAAACAGAAGTAAAAGGACAAGCAAACTTCGTTTCACAGATAACTCCATGCTGGACATTGATGTTGGTCGTGGGGAAAAGGTTATCTTGCCGGAGGAAAATAAACAAATCGGAGTTAGGAGTGAACCATTATCTCTGCGGTCCTTTGCATATCTCTGCGTCCTCTGCGTTGAAACAGTCTTTACCGCAGAGGGCGCAGAGATACGCAGAGAACCGCAGAGATTCTTTGTCAACGCTTCCTGGCGACGATTGAGCGCGCTTTTTGTCGAAGGGTGGTGCGATATGCGGCCGCGTCGGCTCCTGCTGCGTTGGAGAGCCATTGAATTCGCGGCGTGCCGCGAGGTGTTGTTTCGCCTGTCATCTGCATCGAGTAGGTGCGTTTGTTATTTGGCACAAACAAAATAAGACGTCGCAAATTTCGGCTCTGACTCGAATCCTTGCCGCTGAAGAGCAATTCCTGATAACCATCTTCGTCCGCGTCAACGAGCTCAGCAGTCCAGCTCGCATGACTAAAGCCTTCCGTGTCGAGCCGCCCTTGTGCGCTGAGCCTGTACTTTCCGTCGCGCTTCTGAAGTACGAGGAAATTGGTGTTGCCTGTCTTGCGCTGACTATTCACAACAACGATCGCCGGGCCTGAATCGGTGTCCACAATTTCGAGATCGCCGACGGATCCCCGAGCAAACCGCGCCGCAATCTTCCGCGCTTGATCGACCGATAACTGCTCTACCGGTGCTGGATTTTCACGTGGTTCTGCTATGCCGCCCGCTACGCCAACATCGTTGCGCCACGAAACGGGCGTCATTCGTACTTGCGAAGCAGCGATGGGAAGAGCTGTGTTTGGTATGCGCGGTTCCGAAGCGCTCTGTCCGGTGTAGCCCCACGCGAGAAGCGCGCTAAGAGTCGTCACCAAAACCGCGGGCGCGCCAACTCGAAACAACAGACCGCGTCCGGCAGCGACTGCCGCCACCATCGCGGACAGCGGTTCAATGTCAGGCAAAGTACTCTCGGGTTGCGAGAGGCTGCGCTCCAAAAGGAATTTCGCCATAGCCGCAGTGCGCGGACGATCCTCAGGACGCTTCGCGAGCAAAGTATGAACTGCGAGTGCTAACGGGCGAGCGATGTCCGGTCGCAAACGCGGTAACGGCGGCGCCGGAGCAGTTGCCTGTTTAATCAAGAGCGCTGATTGAAGTGGATCGACGAATGGCGGGCGGCCTGCGAGCATCTCGTATAACAAAACTCCCAGGCTGTAGAGATCGCTGCGAGCGCCGACTCGCTGGCCCAAACATTGTTCGGGCGACATGTAACGCGGCGTGCCGATCAACTGGCCCGAACCGGTGCTCGCGTGTGTAAAAGTCGATTCAGCCGACGAGGCGAGAACTTTCGCGACACCAAAATCGAGAACACAAACACCTCGCTTGCCAAGCAGTATGTTTGAAGGTTTCAAGTCGCGATGAATAATGCCGAGGCGATGTGCCTCTTCAAGGACGTCGCAAATCTGCGTGGCGATGCTCACGGCTTTCGAAGCCGGGAAGCGCCCTTCACGCGCGAGAGTTTGTGAAAGAGTTTCACCTTCAACAAACTCCATCACGATGAAGTGACGGCCGTCAGGCAAGTTTCCAGCGTCGAAGATCATCGCCGCGTTCGCATGACGCAGCTTGGCCATCGTTCTCGCTTCACGGAGAAAACGATCGGCCACGTCGGCATCAGCCGCGCATTCGCGCTTGATGATCTTTACTGCGACCGGGCGTTCGAGTCCGAGATGCGTGGCAAGATAAACCGTGCCCATGCCACCGGTCCCGATTTCGCGTTCAATTCGGAACCTGCCAGCGATAAATTGGGGGACATCCATATGGACCTTCCTTCGGGTAAAAGGCCTGGAGCAACGTCGGTTTTAATCTTGGTTCGGGGGAGGAGGGCGACAGTGTAGCACCTTTCGGTGATTTTAGCGGAAGATTTTCGCGGCTAAATCATTTGTCCAGCCCTGGATGAATACCCGCTACGTTCGGGATCCAAAACACTTGTCCATTGATTTCAACACTGCGCAGTCCGTGTTTTGGCAGGTCCTTTTCTTTCAAACCAAGAAACGTGAAGTGAGGCAGATCACTCAACACAGTTTGGAACCAGCCATGCTTCGCCATGATTTCACGCACGCGCGGATTCTCAAACTCGTTCACGTCGAACGCCAGCATCGCGATGTGTTGCGACGTGCCGGGCGCCGCGATCGAATAAAGAATCGACTTTGAAAGATCCTTGCTGAAATAAATTCCAGTCTTCTCAAGTTCAAGAACCTCACCGACTTGTTGTTGAAGAGGCAAGCTTCTCAGGCGAGTTACCTGCTCCACGGTGAGACGTCCTTGCGACAACCAGTAGTCAAGCGCCGGTTCGAAGCGCGAATTCCATAACCGAACGCTGTCTTCGTAGTTGCGCCGCGCGGCCTCGGCACCGTCGCGCGGTGTGATGTCGAGTCCCTCTTTCTGTGCTTCTTTACGTGCCTTATTTAGTTGCTTGAGTGCTTCCGGCTGAAGTTCAACTTCATCGTACCCGATTACTTCAACTTCAGAACCGGCATCATCCTGAAACTTCGTAACCTGTTCTTCGTTGCTGAACATGCAGACCGGCGGCGGAGTCACCTTTTTATTGGCGACGAAGATCGCACCATATTCCTCGAGAATGCGGCGCGCCACCGGATCAGATGGAGGACAAATAGAATCGATTTTTGTTTTACGTTTTTTAAGTGCTTTTGCAAGCGCCTCGTAGAAGGGAGTTGGTTCTTTGAGGTCCTTCGATTCACGAAGGGAATTTGAAGGCATTGTAAGTGTTGACATCTGGCCCTGTACTCGTACCGTACCGCTCGCAACGTTCGAACAGACTACAATCAAAATCAGGCTTCGCAAATACATCGATGCCGCTCAACATGACAGCAAGTCTGAGACGACCCTCCAAAACGTTAACGAATGATAGTGGCGGCTGATTCTGGCGGTCAACAGCAGGGAACTATGCTAGGCTCGATTTTGAGATGAAGAATGCCGATCTGTTTATGGAGTTGGTCGCAATTTATCGCAAACACGGATGGGAGTTGCGACGCGCGCTGCTGCAACCGGCGACGCTGGCGGAGGTACAGTCGCAGGGATTACTGGGGGAAGTGCCGGTTAAAGAAGCGGCGGTTGACGCGTTGTGGTTTGCGCGGTCTTCTCATAACAATCGCGAGGCTTGGGAGTTACGGCTTCTGGCGCAAACGCAGTATGCGTTGTTTGAGACGTTTGAAGCAGATGAGACTGAAGAAGAGCGTGATGATGTACGGTTGGAGATGGAAGCGCGCCTGCGGGACTACGTACTTGGGACCACAGATTTCGCGGATGAAAAACGGATTTGAATTAATCCGTCTCCATCCGTGAAGATCCGTGTTACTGCCTTCCGAGCTTCACCGGAATCTCGAGTTTTTCAAAATCTTTGCTCTGTTCGACCGGCGGCAGCGGCGGCGGTTCACCCTCGACTGGTTCGCTTGGGGCCGGAGCCTTGCTTCGCATCACTACGAGCTTCACCGTGCTGTAAGGCAGCGCGCGGCGCACTCGCATCAGGAACTCCTCAGGCGTACGAATCGGAACACCGTCAAACTCCGTCACGATGTCGCCCGCTTTGATACCCGCGAGATCCGCCGGGCGGCTCCGCAAAATCGAACCTAATTTCACTCCGTAAATATTCGTTCCCGGAACGAGGACTCTTTCCGAATCGTCATCGTCGTAACCAAATTGAGTTCGCCCCTCTGGACGCCGCTCAAATTCACGAGTTAAGCGCCTAAAGTCTTGCTCAGAAATTGTCGTCAGCTTCGTGGTCTTTGTTTCACTGTCTCTCAGGAATTCGACTTCGACAGTTTTGCCTACCGGCGTCCGGACCATCAGCTCTTCCATTTGATCTTCGTTTTGTACTGGTTGACCGTCGAATTTTAGAATCACGTCTCCGCCCACCAGACCGGCCTGGTCGGCAGGTCCGCGTGGTGTGGTAACAGCCTGAAACATCACGCCGCGATCACTATCCTGGAATTCATCAACGCCAATGTAAGACTTAACAACCGGGGCTCTACTGACGCCCACGCGCATGTTGTTGCGAACGGGACTGACGAGCGCAGTGAACGCGGCTGCACAGACGAAAAAGACAAGCAGTCCGATGAAGACCCACGACATCCCGCTCAAGCGACGCTTCTTCTTAGGCGCGGCGCCGGTCCTGGTCATATCGTCTGTAACAGTGGTGATCTGCGGGCTGGTATACGCGCCCATCGAGTCGGCGAGTCGAAACCCGCAGTTCCGGCAAAAACGCAGATCTGACGGCATTACCGAACGGCAGTTGGAACAGGTTGTTTGATTTGCAGTTGCCGGCAAAGGCATTGTGACTTCAGAATTCTCAGACATAGGAGACTCACCTGTTCTCTGGCGTTAGAAGAAGAATACACGGACAGGTTTCTATACGCCAAATACGGTTTTCCGGTTGCATGGGAGGGCGTCGATAGACTTCCTGCGAACTAAAGGGCAATATTCAACCTTAAATCTGAAACAGCCTCGGGGAGGAAGTTAACTGTGGAAATAACCAAGGCGCTCGCGGCTTTACAACCACTTTACGGCAAAGACAACGTGGAGATCATTACGATTGACGGCAAGCGGGTGCGCGGCACAGTTCGCAGCATGAAGACGACACAAGCCCTGACAACTCCCAGCGTGAAGATCGAGGTGGCGAACGGTCAAATCGTGAAGATTCCCTTCCCCTCAATCGCTGAAATCAAGGATCACAATCTCTAGATCTTTGAGCCTGGTACTTTGTGCTTTGTTTGTAACAAAGAACCAGGTACCAAATACTAAGCTCATCTTTGCCTTTCTGACCTGTTGGCGTATAGTACGCCGTTTTATGACTGTTGACGATTTTGGTATCCGCATCGCTACCGTCTGGTCCGAGCTTCGTCCCGCGACGCGCGGATTAGTCGAACGTGCCCTGCAATCCACCAACAGCAGCACACAAACCTCGCGAAACTTTCAATATGACGCGCGCGCCGATCTCGAGCTCAGCCGCTTCCTCGCGGCGCTTGATGACCGTGCCGCTGAAAAGACCGATGCACTCGATCCCGAAACGGGCAGCAAACTGAGATGCTTTGCCGACACGTGCGCCGCCGTGCTGCTGGAAAAAACTGAATCCGCTGAGGTCTTCACGCAACTCGTGCGTCGCGCGCAAATGCAAAGAGACTATCGCCGTATCGATATCCTCGCCGATGCACTGACTTCGCGATTTCCACCCAGTGAGATCTGCGAGCTCGCACGTTCCGAAGAGGTGATCGTCCGCGAACTCGCGAATGAAGCCCTCGCTCGCTGCCCGATTTCAGTGTTGGCTGCTTTGCTGAACGATCCGGTCGATGCCGAGACTGCGCGCGCAGCGCTGCGGCAACAAGTCGTAGAGTATGGCTCAGAAGAAGCTCGCCAACTTTTGAGTGTGATCGATCAGCCGGATGAGATGTTCTGAAGAACTGCCAACCAAAAGGCACAAAAAGCACAAGAGATTCAGCCAAACCTTTTGTGCTTTTTGTGCCTCTTTGTGGCTTAAAAACTTTTGAGGCGCTCAACGACTTGATCGATTAACCAGTTTGGAGTTGAAGCACCAGCCGTCACACCGACTTTCTTCACGTTTTCCAGGTCAGCAGGATTAATCTCGGCAGGAGTTTCGATCAGGAAGCTCTTAGCGCACTGCTCCTGGCAAACTGCCAGTAACTTAACGCTGTTTGACGAATGGCGTCCGCCAATCACGTAGAAGGCGTCTACCTGTCCGGCAAGTGCTCGCGCGGCATCCTGGCGATCGCGTGTCGCAGAACAGATTGTATTGACTACCTGTGGTTCAGTGTCAGCCTTCTCACGCACCGCCTCAGCTACTTCCAGAAACGTTTGCAACTTGATCGTTGTTTGCGAAACCACTAATGGCGAACGCAGAGGCGGAAGGGCCGCTACTTCGCCTGCATCACGCACGACGTAAGTATTGTCTGGCGCATAACCAACGACGCCGATCATCTCTGGATGATCCGGATTTCCCGCTACTACAACGTCTCTTCCCTGAAGTGCGGCTCGCTCAGCGAGATGCTGGACGCGAGTGACGAACGGGCACGTCGCATCGATTACTTTGGCTGCACGGCCTTCCAACTCATGCTGGACTTGCGGCGTAACGCCGTGGGCGCGAATCACTGCAATCGTATCGGAGTCGGCTTCTTCCGGCGTGTCGATTGTCGATACGCCCCGCGCACCGAGTCGCTCCATCTCCTGCGCGTTGTGAATCAATGGTCCAAGAGAACGAATCGGGCGCACACCCTCTTCGACAACCTCTTCCACCATTTCGACAGCACGCTCAACGCCGAAACAGAATCCGTATTCGTCTGCGAGTAAGACTTCCATTGTTATTAAGCCGCCGGTCCGGAAGTGGAGGTTTGCCGCTCACATCTTTCCCGCCACTTTTCTCTCAATTTGTCGCCGCCCGCAACGCGGTTGTCGATCCACTCCATTTGCCACTGAAAAGCGGTCGTGAGTTCGGTGAGCACCGACTTCTTGAGATCAGCCAGTGCGTGTGCCAGGTTTTTTGGCAAGATTGCGTATGAACAGTCGCCGATTTGGCGAAAACCGTCGCAAACTGCGTCCGCGACGTCACGAATAGGGTCCCTACCTTGTTGCATAAATCCCCCCTCCAACTTCCTTCGCATTCTAGCACCATTAGCCACGGATTTTCACGGATGGATACGGATTTGATCCGTACCCATCCGCGTTACTCCGTGGCTGGTATTCCTTTAACGGCTATTGTCTCCATTAAGTTGCAGAACCGATCGAGCTCATTGAGCGTCGTGTAGACATTTGGCGTGATCCGAATGCCCTTAAACTCCTCGTGGACAATCGGTGTAGTGAAAATGCGATGTTTATTGAACAGGTAAGTGCCGATCGCTGTCGGGTCAATTCCCTCGATGTTGACGTTTGCGATTGCGCACGACTGGTTCGGATCGAATGAAGTGTTGAAACCAATCCGGGGTACATCTTTTAGCCGGTTCATCCAGTAGCGCGAGAGGTAACGGAGCCGCGCTTCTTTGCGCTTGCCGCCGATTCCATTGTGAAACAGCAACGCTTCTCCAATCGCCAAACGCGGCGCGGCGGAGTGTGTGCCGATCTCTTCAAACTTGCGGATGTCGTTGGCCTGCTTCGATTCGGCTGCCATCAGCGGCCACAGCTTCTGGATTTTGTCACGCTTCACGTAAAGCAATCCGCTTCCCTTCGGAGCGTAAAGCCACTTGTGCAAGCTTGTGCCGAAGTAGTCGCAACCCAGGTCTTTCTGTCTGAAGTCAAACTGCGCGAACGAATGAGCGCCGTTGACGATAGTCTCGATTCCCTTTGCGCGCGCCAGGTCGCAGATCGCTTTTACCGGTGTGATCTGGCCTGTGATGTTTACCTGATGCGACACGAGAATGAGCTTCGTGCGACTCGTGATTCCCTTTTCGAACGCTGCAACGATCTCGTTGAGGTCCTTCGGGGGAATCGGGATCTTCACCAACTTGAGCACGAGACCTTCGCGACGTTCGCGCTGTCGCAGCGTAGTCAACATGCGCGGGTAGTCTTGCGTGGTCGTGAGGATCTCGTCGCCGGGTTTGAAATCCATTCCCATGAGAAGAATTTCGAGCGACTCAGACGCGTTGCGTGTGATCGCGATCTCTTCACGATCGCAGCCAAACATTTCCGCCAAACCTGTGCGAATGGTTTCCGACTGCGGTTCGAGTAGCTGCCACATCGTGTAAGCAGTCGCGTCCTCCTGTTGCCAGATGTACCGGACGAGTGCTTCCGTGACGATGCGTGGACTCGGGGAGACGCCGCCATTGTTGAGGTTGATAATGCCGCGGGTGACGGTGAACGAGTTTTGAATGATTGACCAGTAATCTTCGTCCATTGCCACCTGTTCGGCACTGAGGTGAGCAACGTTTCGACTCGCCGCCTCGACTTCTTTCACGAGTGCTCCGATAGCTGGCACTGAGAGGGCCGCAAGTCCGAGAAAATCACGACGTGATCTCATGCGTTGCCTCCTTTCAACACGGATTGTCACGGATGGGTCCGGATTAAATCCGTCACTAATCCGTAAAATCTGTGGTCCAAACAATTTCGCCGTTAATAACCGTCATCACGCAGCGCGTCTTCAATATCTCCGGCTCGGGAATTTTCATGATGTCGGCTGAGAGAATGGTGAAGTCAGCAAGTTTCCCAACCTCGATCGTGCCGCGTAGCTTTTCTTCAAACGCGGCATACGCCGGCCAAAGCGTAAACATCTTCAAAGCCTGCTCGCGCGTGACCGCTTCTTCAGGATGCCAACCTTCACCCGAAAAACCCTTCTGATCTTTGCGAGCGACCGCTGCGTAAAACTCGATCATCGGCTCGCCGCGTTCAACCGGCGCGTCAGATCCGCCAGGCACCACAACGCCCGATTTGATGAAACTCTGCCACGCATACGAACCAGCAAGCCGGTCTATGCCCACTCGCTTCGGCGCGAAGAATAGATCGCCGATCGCGTGCGACGGCTGCATCGACGGAATGATTCCCAGCTTCGCAAAACGCGGGATGTCAGCGGGATTAACGATCTGTGCGTGCTCAACTCGCCAGCGGGGATCAGCAACTTTTCTCTCGCTCACCGGCACAGCCTTCAACGCAGCCTCATACTCGTCGAGTGTGAAACGATTCGCACGATCTCCAATCGCGTGTGTTTCGACTTGAATGCCTTTGCGCAACGCATCGATCAACATCGGCCGCAACTCTTCGGCCTTCACCGTCAGAAAACCCGAAGTGTCAGGAGCATCTGAATAAGGAGCGAGCAACGCGGCTCCACGCGAACCGAGTGCGCCATCCGAAACCACTTTTATCGTCCTGAACGTGAACCGGTTTCCAAACGCGCCGATGGTTGCGCCCTCGTTGAGTAAACGAGTCGCGCTCGCTCCTGGTCCATGAACGGCTTTGTAAATGCGGAGTTTGATCGCTCCCGCCGCGTAGAGTTTCTTGAATATATCGACGTCGGCGTAACTACCACCTGCATCCTGAACCTGCGTCCACCCGACTTCAATGTTTCGCTTTACACCAAGCACAACCGCGCGCTCGGCCTCTTCCGGTGTAGTCGGAGGAACGCGCCTGCGAACCAGACCTTGTGCAGCATCGAGCAACATTCCGTTCGGTTCGCCACTCTGCTTATCCTTTGAGATCTCGCCACCGAACGGGTTCGGCGTATCTTTGTCAACGCCGGCCAGCTTCAACGCCGCGCTGTTTGCGACTCCACCGTGTCCGTCGGCACGTCCGAGAAAAACCGGATTGTTCGGCGCGACTTTGTCCAAATCCCAGCGCGTCGGAAATACCGCGGGCTGCCAGTGCGTCTCGATCCATCCTCTTCCAGTTACCCATTCGCCAGGCTTCTTCTGGTCCACGCGTTCTTTCACTTTCGCGAGGAAGTCAGCGAGACTTGTCGTGCCTTCGAGATTCAAGGTCATCTCACGCAGGCCAACGCCGGAGAGATGCTGGTGCGAATCAGTAAAACCGGGAAGGACGGTGTTGCCTTTCAGATCGACGACGCGCGTCTGTTTGCCGACGAATTTTTCCGCGGCGGCGTTTGAACCGACGAAGACGATCCGGTCTGCCTTTACGGCGATGGCCTGAGCACTGGATGCTTTGTTGTTAGCGGTGTAAACCGTGCCATTTTTGAAAACGATGTCGGCTGGGTCAACGCGCTGCTGTGCAGGCGTCAAGGTCAGGAGCAGGACACTCACCAGGATTAGAAGGAGTTTCATTGTTCCCCTCAGTTGATAAGAATGCGGTTGATTCGGGTGGCGTGCGCTGAGAGTTTAGAGCAGGCTCACGCAAAGGCGCAAAGGCGGAAAGACAGAACCTGAATCTTATTTTGTGCCTTTGCGCCTTTGCGTGAGAAACTCTTCCAACTCATCCCCAGTAGGCAGGGCCGTTCGCGCACCTAACGCACTGCACTTTATCGCAGCAACACCATTGCCTAATTGCAAACTCGTTTCGATATCTTCTCCCGTGAGAAGTCCGTAAAGAAAGCCGCCGCGAAACGCGTCGCCAGCGCCAGTTGTGTCGCGGCAACCACCACGCGCTTCAAAGCCGGGCGATTCGATAAAATTTCCGTCGCAATAAACCACTGCACCCTCCGCTCCGATCGTCATGCCCACAACTCCACAGCCATATCGCGCCTTCAGTTCAACTAGCGCCGCGCGTTCGTCGGCAATTCCGGTCACGCGATGCGGAAACTCTTTCGAGCCAATCAGAATGTCGATCAAAGGAAGCAGTTCCGGAAGACCTTCGTAAACGTTGTCGATGTCGGCAGAGACAATCGTACCCGCCTCGCGAGCAGCCTGGGCGACGCGAACACATGCCGGCGGATCATGCGCATCGAGATGCAACACCCTGCCCATCGGGCCAAACTCAACCGGGGCCTCTTCGCGTTTATAAGCAACCCTGTCGTCGCGATCCCAAACGATCGTGCGTTCGCCGCTACGCACGTCGATCGTGATGAACGCGATCTGATTTCTCGCACCTTCAACGACCTCGGCGAAGTTGACATTCACATCGTCGTCTTTCAAGGTCTGGAGGCCAAACATTCCCTCCGGATCGGATCCAAAACGACCGGCGTAAGCAGTTTTCAAACCCAGGCGACGCAAGGCAACCATCGCGGTGGCTGTTTGCCCACCCGCCGATAGCGTGTGTTCGAGCAGGCGCACCTTGGTGTCAAACGCGGGATACTCAGGCACGACGATCAGATGATCGACGGCGTTGAGCCCGAAACCAACAGCATCAAACCGTTTGTTTGCAAGAAGCCTAAGTGGAAAATGCATTGCGTAAGCTAAAATACACGTGACTGCATCTCAACATCGTGCCCATAGAAGAAAAACTCAAGGAAATTCCGCCTTCACCCGGCGTCTATCTTCACAAAGATGCGGCGGGAAAGGTGATCTATGTCGGCAAGGCGAAGAACCTGCGCAGCCGCGTCCGTTCTTACTTTCGGGCCGGGCCGTTTGACCGCAAAACCGACGCGCTGGTCGGGCAGATTGCCGATCTCGAATTCATCGTCACCGACAATGAAGTCGAGGCATTGATTCTTGAAGCGTCTTTAGTCAAACAACACAAACCACGCTACAACATCAAACTTCAGGACGATAAGTCGTACCCACACCTGAAGCTCACGATCAACGAGCCGTTTCCGAAAGTCGTAATCACGCGGCGTATCCAACGCGATGGCGCACTCTACTTTGGTCCATTTCTGCCGGCGAGTCTGGCTCGACGGACCATCGATCTGATTAACCGAACATTTCAGTTGCGCACGTGCGATATTGAGATCGATGGCAAAGCACCGCGGCCGTGTCTCGAGTATCACATCAAACGCTGCCTTGGTCCGTGCGTCAAGGGATTGTGCACTCCCGAACAGTATGAGGAAGCAGTGCGCGATGTGAGACTGCTGCTTGAAGGTCGAAACAAGGAGCTCGCCGACGCACTCGAGTCGCGCATGTTTGAAGCATCTGAGGCAATGCATTATGAGCTAGCGGCAAAGTATCGAGATCTTCGCAAGACTGTGATCCGGCTTTCCGAACAACAGAAGATGGCGACGACCTCGGAGAGTGACATCGATATCTTTGGTTACTACCGCGAAGGACCACGACTCGCATTGCAGCTCTTCACGATGCGCGAAGGTAACATCGTCGGTCGCAGAGAGTTCTTCTGGGAAGACCTGCCCGAAGATGCTTTCGATCCAGCTGAGTTTCTCAGCGACGTGCTCTCGCAGTACTACGCGTCCGATTATGTGCCGCGCGAGATCTACGTGCCGGTTGATTTTCACGACCGCGAACTACTGGAGAAGGCACTCACTAAACAAAAAGGTCGGCGTGTAAAAATCTACGATCCGCAGCGCGGTGAGAAGCGCGACATGATCGATCTAGTCGATAAGAATGCGAAGCTCGCCTTTGAGCAGCGGTTCCGAATTCTCAAACCGGACATGAAGCGCGTGCTCGAGGAACTTCAGGAGACGTTGGAGCTCCCGCATTTTCCTGCGCGTATTGAGTCATTTGACATCTCGCACATCCAGGGCGCGGAGAATGTTGCCGGCATGGTTGTTTGCGATAACGGGAAGATGAATCGTTCTGAGTATCGGAAGTTCAGAATCAGGAGTGTCGAAGGAGCAAATGACGTCGCGTCGATGCACGAAGTCGTAACGCGACGCTATCGCCGTCTGCTCGAAGAAGGAAAGCCGCTGCCCGATTTAATCATGATCGACGGTGGCAAGGCCCAACTTAATTCAGCGGCCAGCGCGATGAGCGAGCTCGGGCTCGAAGCCATTCCGATGGTCGGCATCGTCAAGCCTCCGCAGCGCCATAATGACGTCGCGTACCTGCTGATGAAAGGTCGAGAGGATGAGCCGATTTACCTAGACTCCCACTCGCTGATACTTCGTTTGCTGCAAATGGTCCGCGATGAGACGCACCGGTTTGCTGTTACTTATCATCGCAAGCGCCGTGAGTTGCGCGACTTCACTTCTGAGTTAACGGCGATTCCGGGCGTCGGCGACAAACGGAAAGGAAGACTGCTGCGTCACTTCGGTTCGATTCAACGAATCTCGCGAGCGGGCGTAAATGAACTAACTCCATTCGTCGGGCGCAAGACTGCGGAAGAGATTGCGGACCACTTCGAACGGCAACGAGTGCTCGCTTCCACCGCCGCAAAGCCATCCACAGATTACGCAGATGAATCTGTACAATCTGTGGATGGATCTGGATCGATCTAGCCTGCGGCTCCTTCTTTCACGCCACTGAATTCATACATCAAATACAACTTCAACGATCCGTCGAGTACTTCCGCGCGCACGTCCTTCGCGCGTGCTTTAACAGATCCGTTGCTCGCCTTGACCGGAATCATCAACGATAGCTGTTGCTCCGTTACAAGAATAAGCGGATTTACTCGTTGATTGATCGCACTTTGCACAAACACCGTGACGAAGTTGTTTGCAATCGGGTTCACTCCTTCGAGATTCACACCTTCAACATCGACGTGCCCATAAACAGTCTGCTTCTCTTGATCGAAGCGAAGCTTAATCTGTGTTTGGGCCCATCCTTTGAACTGCATGCAGCCGGCGAGATTGTAGCTTCCGGTGAATGCCATTGGCGCGTAGACACTGCCATTGCGAAACTGCACACCAGTCTTTACTCCACTCCCCTCGGGCAAAAGCGTGATGCTGTTTGCGCATCCCTCCTGGAACAACGCCTGCTCAAAGCGCTCACCGCCGTGCGTCTGGCCCAACTGAAACGTCGGCGTTCCCAAACCGGAGAACGTTGCCGCCATCACAGCGTCGATAAAACTCTGCTCCAGAGCGATGGTTACTGTTCCGGGCGGGTTCCCGCCCTGGTCGGGCGCTTGCACCGCCTGTCCCGGGGCAGACTTTGCCGACGGCGTGCCGAGAAAGAAGATCGCAGCGCCGCCGCCGAGTACGATTCCCAAGATGAGCATAAGAACGTATTTCATTTTTTTACCTTTACCGTGGGCTTGGGCTTGGCGTTGGTGAAGGAGTTGGTGACACCGTTGGCGATGACGACGGCGCAGTGTTCATGTTGGACAATAGTGTCCGTAGTACCGCCGCGATAGTAT
Source organism: uncultured Acidobacteriota bacterium (assembly GCA_963826255.1). Lineage (GTDB taxonomy): Bacteria > Acidobacteriota > Blastocatellia > Pyrinomonadales > Pyrinomonadaceae > PSRF01. The sequence continues at coordinate 735,265 of CAWGWK010000001.1, read as the reverse complement.
TCGCAACTGCGTTTACCTGTGCTCTCACCTGTTCTTCGGGAACTTTGTTGAGACCTGCGGGTATCTCGAAGAGACTGGGATCGACGTTCGTCTGGATATTGCGCATTTCAGCAACGACCGTGGCGCCTTTAACACCCTGAACATTGCCGGTTGCTTCACTAAACAGTTCGGCGCGCAGCGGCAGACCCGTGTCCTTATCGACATAGACAAAGGATTCGGTCTTCACTTCGCCCGCCGACGTCTGTGTCTGGGCGGTTCGCGCGTAACGATATTTCAAAGCAGTCCTACCCTGGTGCTGTTCTTCACCAACCAATTCGATCCCCTTAAGTCGATCAAGATACGACACCAGTTGACCGGGGGTCATCAGCTTTTGAAGCTGAAAACCTGTGGCCTCAGGCGTCAATTCAGCATACTGCTTTCGCCCGGGAGCGATGCCGTATTGAACACCGTTATGTTCGAGGTAAATCAGATCCGATCCGTCAGGCAGTTTGAAAGCGAGCCGGCGGTCGGCTCCCCTGCGGGCAACTTCAGCGGACAATGTCGGAATGCCGATCGTCTTTTCTCCCCCTTCGGTCTCCGCGCTGAAGACGAGCGTCGCCCGGTAACTGTCTGGTTCGCGTGCCGCGATCGTTGAAGGAGCGGTGTTCGCGTTGATGTTTGCGTTTGCGACAGACGCGTTAGCGTTGACATTAACGTTGGAGTTCACATTGACGTTAGACACTGTGCCACGCGCGCACGCACTTGCGGTAATCATTACTGCTGAAAGAGCTAACACAAGGACAAGGACCGGCGGTACGTCGGTTTTTTTCATATTCGCAATCTCCGAAGGGTTCACGCTTACGCGCGACGTTATTTATCCGGGGGGTTGAAAGGGAAGGTAGATAGGATAGCCGCAAATCGATTACAAGACAATGGGCCATCAGGATGCCCATAATGCACCAACAACGAAGTGTGTTTTGTGTTTTTTGTTTCTTTTTGTGGCTACATGAAATACTTCACACTTTTCAGTCATCAAGATTAGGAAGCCGAAGAATTTCGCTCCCGCGCAAGGTCTTTGGACTTACTAAGACCACTCGCCGAAAAGCCCGGCGCCAGGTGTCTCTGCATACCTCGTCCCTGCTGGGGTATTTCTCCTATGCGGGATTGCAACCAGTGCGGCGGAAAGCACCTGCCCAGACAAAGCTTCCGCCGTTACTGATGGAGACACTGGCGCCGGGCTCGATGGGACCACGAGTGATGAGAAATTCCCCGTTCAGAGTTCAGCCTTTGGGCTGCTGTTTGAAGAGCAAGCTAAAAGCTTGAACTCTAAAACTGAAGCGCTCAGGTAAATTTTTTTGAAATGTTTGCCTGGGCGAAGTCATACAGATCGAAGCGCAGCTTTTTTGGCAGCCTCAAGGGGGCCGGATATTTCAGGTGTCGCCTCAAAGCCGACGCGCAACTAAGTCCCTCACCCCTCCATGCCGCGTGCATGCCTCATAAAGTTGGCGAGCGACCTTCGTTTCAATCGCTCGCCAACTATTTTGAGGACTAGCGTGAGGTTCCCCGGTGGTGGTGGTGGTCGCTACTGTTTGCGAATGTAGTTCCGATGGACCCAGCCATCCTTCAGCTCGCGATCCTGAGTTTCGAAGAAAATGTTTTTGTCGTCTTCTCGAGTCACCATCCTGACGCGCGGCGTCACTTCCTTCGTCGCCGCAGTTGCTCGTTCAGCTTCAGCAAGAAAAGCTTGAACCGTCTCATCTGCAACAGGCTTGAGTTCGAGATCCTGCTTTAGCTCCGCCACTGCTTCCACCGCACTCGCTTTGAGCAGCTTGGGCCAGAGCTTGGCAAACAGCGTACGCGACGCGTAAACATCCGCACTATTAACCTCGCCGTTGATCGCAAAAACATAACCGATCACATCGCTCTTGTTTTGCAGTATTTTGGAAAGTGCGTCGATGTAGGACGCAGTCGATTCGGTGACCTTCGAGTGTGCAACTGACAATTCCAGACTCGAGGACGACGCGGTTACCTGAACACTTTCACCAACGTTTTTGCTCAACTTCTCCTGCGCCACACTTACATTCTCCCAAACAGCTTGCTGCGACTTCTCGCGTTTGGCGGCGAGTTTCAGATCCTTTGTCGCAACCATATTTGCCGAGCTGGCAAACACCGCGCCCGGCTCGTTCCCTCTCTTATTCCACCTTCCGGATTCCACACAGAAAGCAGCGATCGGCATGCGTTTGGATTTTGGTGGAACGATGAAATCGACCGAAATCATTCGATCCTGCTCGCCGCCCCGCACGATGTCGCCGGACTGAACGTAAACGTCCTGGTTCGAGAGATTCTGAATGGCGAGTTCGTTCACTTCTTTCGTTTCGTAGACCCTCACCTTCTTTTGTTCGAGCGCTTCCTGGAGAGTGAGAAATGTCCTGGTTGTCAGATCTTTTCCGTGCACGAGAAATACCGTCAGGTTTTTGTGAATGTAAGGACCGGAGAGGCGATAGTCAGACACAGCCGCTGAGACGTCCTGTGGACTCGCTGAGGAATTTTGGGCCACGGCCTTGAGAAAGATTCCTACAGGGAGACCGATGAACAGACAGAACAACGCAAGTGTGATTAGGTGCTTTGGCTTCATTGTCGTACTCCTGAAGACAGCCCGGCTTGAACAGAGAAACAGCCACGAGCCGTGTGTTAGCGATCTGGACCACGGGGAGACCACGCTATTGGACCGGCAGGGAGACGCCCTTAGGTTCTAAACGAAAGCCCGCGAGATCGGGGAGACGCGGCTACCTGCGGAATGAGGAACGTTGTTTAAGAAGACTTCTTGCGCCTTGAGACGAGGTGAGACGAAATTTCGTTGTCCGAACAAATGGTTCAGAGTTCAACCTTTAGTTGCTCTTCCTCGAACAAGCTAAAGCTTGAACTCTGAACCGGTTTTAAGACGTTCAATCCCCATGCATCGTAGGTGTGTCGGCGTGAGGGACGAAGCACATCCGGCAGCGCGCTTCGTACTTGTCTGAAGCGCCGACCGCTACACGTTCTTCAGATTCAAAGGTGCGCTGGGAATAGTTGGCAGGCTGGCCGCACTTCATGCAGATGGCGTGAGTCTTGGTGATGTACTCCGCGATCGCTAACAACTGTGGCATTGGTTCCCACGGTTTGCCGGTGTAATCCTGATCGAGTCCGGCAATGATCACGCGGACGCCACGGCCCGCGAGCACGTTGGCTACGTTGACTAATTCATTGTCGAAGAACTGCCCCTCATCGATTCCTACAACTTCTGTATCGTCGTTGACTTTGGCAAGTATGTCAGCCGCCGAACGACTGTTGGCGGATTCGTGGCGCATCTCGGAATGCGAAACAATCTGATCATTTGAAAATCGTGAGTCTAATGCCGGCTTGAAGACCTGAACCTTTTGTCGCGCAATCTTCGCGCGGCGCAGACGGCGGATCAGTTCCTCCGATTTTCCTGAAAACATCGATCCGGCAATTACTTCCACCCAACCTGCATTCGCTCGCGAGTGCGGCGGTGGTTCCTCATGATTCACTTGTCCCACTAATTCATCCATTCTGTTAGCTGTAAAGCTTGGGATTGTAAAAAGGCGCGAAGGCGGCGATCAACGCCAGCTCAAAACTCATGGAGCGCGTCACCAGATCGCGGGAGAGCACACCCCAGGCGCCCTGCTTGCTTCGTATGTCGCGCTCGCCGGTGACCTCATCGATCACCAATCCCAGTTCACGCCGGCCTTCGACCACGCCCTTGACGATGTCGGGAGGCACTGAGATCGACGGCGCGGCACCAAAAGCGCCGCGTTCACCGTTAGTAGCGTAAGCCCAGCCGCGCAGAAACGTATGCCACTCACCTTCGATGGAGACTGAATGAAACCCGCCTTCGAGCCCGACATAGATATCGGCTTCCAACCGGCGGCTTCTCAAGGAGTCGCGGGCCGCCAAAGCTCGTTCGCGGGCGCCCTGCATTAATTGCCAGTCAGTCAACGGCATGGCAGGGATGCTGGTCTCGACCCGCCGCGCAACCACGTTCGCGTGAGCCCAATCGGGATCCACGGCGGCGACGCGTACAACGCTGGCGCGCACGGCCATGATTTTAGCCGCACGATCAGACCCCAGAGCGATTGTCTTGACTGGCACAGATACTCTTACGGATTCCTGCCGTCTGGAACGACTGGCATCAGTGCAAGCTGGAATTTCGGGAGAGGCTATAACACAGAAGCGCCCCTCGTCAAAATCAGCGCTTCTACAGACACATTTCCCATGTCTTTGGCATTACTTAATGGAGCAGCAAAAAGTGGTTGACAGGAACTCGACCTGCGAATAGCCTGTCGCACCTCAATTTTCTGCACGCCCAGCACCCCTGTTGTTTGTCGTAAGAAGGAGAACCACCATGCGGGAACCGAAAGAATGGACGCTGATGTTTTATTTCGCCAGCGATAATCCACTCGCCATCAGCGTTGTCTCACAGCTCAAGGCCATCAAGGCCGCCGGATTTCACCGGGACGCCAATGTCATCACGCAATTCGATCCCTTTACCCCGGGCACTCCGACGCATATCTTTGACGTCAACCACGTTAATAAACTAAAAGCGGGCCCCGACGCTGAGGGTATCGGATTCAACTGCAAAGAGTCTCTGGTCCGAACTCTAATCGAAGATAAGCTTTGGCGGGATCAAAAAACTCGCTCGGTACAGTTGACCGATGGGACCACCAAGGAGGGCGTAACTATCAGGGAAGCGCTCAAGAAGGTCCTGGGTGACAAGCATGGCATTAATTACAACCCACCCGAAGCACCCCATGAAACCAACGGTGCGAATGGTAACGGCGGGGGAGGATTCGAAGAGCCCGACCCGGAAACTTCACTAAGAAATTTTCTGAATTTTTGTGCGGCGAAGTACCCGGCTCGTCACTACATGCTGTTTCTGCTCGGACACGGCGTGGTAGTAGGCAATGACATCTTTATGCTGGACGAACATGCCAGCGAGAAGGCGCTGACGTTGACCGAGCTCGGCGATGTCCTGAGTGACTTTAACAACGACATCGAGCTCGAAGGCTCCATGTTTGAGTTAGTGAGTTTTCATAGCTGCTCGGTAAGTTCACTGGAAGTCGCTTACCAATTACAGGGTACGGCTAAGTTCATGCTGGCCTCGCAGGGTCCGGCGTTTGTCGGCAGTTGGCCCTACCGCGAGATCTTGCTTCGCATCTTCACTGACCTGGAAAAGCAGCAACCCATCAACGTGCGGGATACGCTGCTCAAGATCTTCGAGTACACCATGTTTAATAGCGCAGACTATCTGCTGGCAGGCTACTCGTTTCAGTTGACGTTATGCGATTTGCAGAAAATACCGAGGATAAAGGCGCCTCTCGGAAGATTAACAAATGCGCTGTTAGCAGGTTTGAACGATGTTCTGAGCCGGGACTTTATCCTGTTGTCGCACTGGAAAGCGCAGAGCTTCTACAACGAGATGTTCACGGATATTTACGACTTTTGCTTCTGCTTCCGTGGCAAGGTGCGTGAAGTTACTCAAAGAGGAGGCGTCACGCTGACCCCTGAAGTCCTTGAAATCAACCGGGCATGTGGCGACCTCATGGACGTACTCGTGAAAGAAAATCCTAAAAGGAAACAGGATCCCGTTATCGAACAACTCATCGTCGCCGCTGAATCTATCGGCCCCGCATATCAATATTCGCGTGGGCTGTCAGTATATTTTCCGTGGTCAGAGCCGTCGGAAGATAGCCAAATCATGGCGGAGTATGAAAAATATAGGTTCCACACCAAGTTTGGTGAAGCGTCCTGGCTTACCTTTCTGCGTGCTTACTTCGAGGCGACGATGCGTGAGGTCAGCCAGAGGGAACCCGACCCACGGCGCTTTTTGCCTAAATTAAGCATCCGGGAAGTGGTAGAGCAAAGCCTGGATGAAGACATTGCCAGCCTCGTCTATGCCAATGAGGGATCGGTGGACCATACCTTCGCGCTCGCTGGTCCAAAAGGCGATCCCATGGACAAGGCCGGCTTCGAATCTGATGTCTCGATTAAGAATTATCCGCGCGACATCCGCGGCCGCAGTAAACGTAAGAATGAAGCAGACAGGAAGTTCCCATTGGGTGAAGGCATCGGCCTGCTGGACCAGGTTGTTGCCAGCAACGGTCACTCGTAAACAAGGTGTGAGATGAGGCGAACCAGTTATATTAAAGCAATACCGATTCTCCTGGTTTGCCTCGTCTTAGGCCCGTATTTTCTGACCACAGCAAGAGCCGATCCCGCGAGCCTGGATCCTATCAAACAGGCTAATAAGCTGCTGGAGCTCAGTAAGAGCCAAAACCCGACTAACCATCCGCTGGCAATTCAAACTGCGCAAGGAGCCCTTGCGCTTTTTCAATCCGTAAACGACCAGGCCGGCATAGCAATGTCCTATGCCCTCATCGGTCAATATCACTACGCGCAAAACTCAATGACTGAGTCGGCCCGATACTACAACTCAGCCCTGCGACTTTGGCGTGAACAGCACAACGTCCTCGAAGAAGCGAATGCTCTGATCATGCTGGGCTACATCGAAGGGAAAAACGGCGAATGGTTGAATGGCGTCTCCTACTTAACACAAGCACTGAATCTCGTAGACGAGCAAAACGATTTGTCTAACATGGCGCGAATCGCCAGCGGCATGGCCTACGTTTTCAATGAAAGCGGTCTGCCGGAGAATGGGCTGACACAGTTTCAACGAGCGAGGGAGTACTACGGCCAAGCGAAAAGCTATCGCTATTACACTCGCTCGATCATGTTGACTGGCTACACGTATTTCCTGCTGAAAAACTACCCTGCCGCTCTCACTCATTTGCAGGAAGCACTCGATGGTTTTGAAGCACTCATGGAAAATCCCTACAGGGATCTTGATATAGCCGAATGCCACGAACACATAGGTCAGGTTCACATCGCGACGGGTCAGTACGAGGTTGCGCTCGAGCATTTGCAGCTCGTTCTTCCGGTTTACGAGAGCGCCGGCAGTCCGGGAGACGCGGCGCAAGTGCGGGCATTGATTGGCCAAATATACGAGCAGCAGGGCGCGATTGGTCGTGCGCGCGCAAGTTATCTCGCAGCGTCTAAAACATTTCGTCAAGTATCGAATCGAATTAATGAGGCCGCGATCCTGTTTGCTCTCGGACGTCTGGAAATGCGCCAGGGTAATTACGACGCGGCCGAAAAATACCTCAAGGAGTCGATAGATAACACCGAAGAGATCCGGCGCGATTTGACGAGTCGTGTTTTCGCCGCTGCCTTTTCCGCCAGCGTGCAGGATCGTTATGAGGCTTATGTCGATTGCTTGATGCGCAAAGACAGATCCCGGCCCTCGCAAGGCTTCGACGTGCTGGCTTTTCAGGCAAGTGAGCAGGCGAAGGCCCGGTCGTTGGCGGAGTTGTTGCGCGACACGCAAACAAAACTCACAGCGGGTACAGATCCGCGTCTCGCGGAACAAGAGAGAACACTACGACATTCGATCCGTGCACAAGTAGACCAGACAATAACTCTGCTGGCGAAAGACTACAGCAAGCAGGATCTCGATCAGCTGGAGACCTCGTTAACGAGTTTGCGCGAACGGCACCACACGGTTGCCGAGAGGTTGCGCGCATCGACTCCACATTCGGATCAAACTAAAGAGCCGGTCACCTATTCAGTGCAGCAGATCCAGGAGCTGATTCTCGAAGACGACCAAACGATGCTGCTGGAATATTTTCTGGGCGACCAGGCAAGTTACGTTTGGGCCATAACTCACAACGGTGTAAAGGTCTTCGACTTGCCAAAGGCTGAGGTGATCACGGATGCAGTGCGAAAGGTCTATGACGTCATCTCGACCGAGCCGGCTAATGACACTGACAGCCGTCTAAATAAAGCAACGGCCGAATTGGGAGAGATCGTTCTTGGTCCTCTTGCCGGTCAACTGAATGCTTCGCGCGTGATCGTAGTTGCCGATGGCGCGCTCAATTACGTTCCGTTTCAGTTGTTGCCCGCCCCTTCAGGCAAACGTGAGCCGTTGGTGGCGAACTATGAAGTTATAAATACTCCGTCAGCATCAGTCCTGGGACAGATACGTCAGGAGAAACAGAATCGTCGCCCGAGCTCGAGCATACTGGCGGCGTTTGGTGACCCTGTCTTCGCGTCGAACTATGCGCAATTCAAGAATTCGACTTCGAGTGAAGTGTTGGCGGCGGTGAAAACGGATAAAGCAGAACCCTGGCGACGAGCCTGGCGCGATATCGAATTAAGCGCGGATTCACTCGATCCTTCCGTGATCCAACCACTGATATACAGCAAGTTTGAATTGCGAAATCTCCGCGACATTGCCGGTCCAGGTTCGCTCGTGGCTCGAGGTTTCGATGCGTCGCGCCAGGTGCTTGAAAACACCGATTTGTCGAAGTATGCGATTTTGCATTTCGCCACGCACGGGTTGCTGAATCCCAACAGTCCGGAACTTTCCGGTTTCTTCCTTTCAATGGTCGATACCGCGGGCAAGTTTCAGGATGGCTTCATTTCAATGCAGGATGTTTACAGTCTTCATGCTCCGGTCGATCTCGTGGTTCTAAGCGCGTGCCGCACGGGCCTCGGCAAAGACGTCAGAGGCGAGGGATTGATCGGTCTGACTCGCGGGTTCATGCATGCCGGAGCATCGAGCGTCGTGGCAAGTTTGTGGAAGGTTGACGATGAAGCGACGGCGGAGTTGATGAAGCACTTCTACTCGAACATGCTGCAAAAGGGCATGCGTCCCGCGGAAGCCTTGCGCACCGCGCAAAATACGCTGCGGCAAAACCCGCAATGGGAGTCGCCACATTTCTGGGCCGGCTTCACTTTGCAGGGAGAGTTCAAGCAACCGATTCGCTTGCCGGTTAGTTTGCCGGCGTCCACAGTGGCCTCGCCCAAAGTTCAAAGTGCAGTTGGCACCGGATTGCTGATAACCCTCTTGGTCGGGATCGCCTGGGGCTACTGGCGCCGCCGCGACCCACAAACAAGATCCTAACGGACCACAAAAGGCACAAGAGTCGCAAAACGATTAACCCATCTTTGTGCTTTTTGTGCCTTTTTGTGGCTTAAATTCTTTGTGGCTATTGAATATTGAAGAAGTAGCTACCGCGGACTCGCTCCTCAGTGCCGTCAGCCTTCACAGCAAAGAGCTTAATGGCGTAACCCCCTCGCGGCAGTTTGGTTGTCGGTACCATGACAACAACTGATCGAGCATTCTGTTCGGCTACCGGCAGATCTTGCAACACGTGTTCACCCTCCAAGTTAACGCGATAGGTGTTTGCTGGTGGGATTCCTTCGGGAAGAATGAGTTCAATCCCGACCCCCGCATCTCCCGGCTGCGGTTTCACTGAAGGGGTTTCAGAGCCGGCACTCCGATCTGAATTACTAATATTTAACGCGATCGAGGCATACGACGGTGAGGTCGTATTGCGTGTAGGCAGCACAAGCATTGCGACGCCCACCATGATTATCAACGTGGCGAATATAGTCGCAAAGCGAAGTGATAAAGCCTGCCTGTTCCAAAATAAACTCGCGCGTTCCCACCATCCCGGCTCGGGTGGAACCGGTACGTTTACAACGCTGCTACCGCGTTCAACGGCTGCCTGACGGAGCAATTCGGACGCAAAGTTCACCTTCTTTTGGCGTTCCGCCGACCGCAAAAAGTATTGCTCGACGCGTCTCCGCTCTTCGCCTTTAAACTCATTTCCAACGTATTGATCCGTAATCTCGTCGACTATGGTATCGAAATCGTCGCCAAAGTCAGGATCCGTCAGCAGCCGCAGTTCCAATCGCTCTTCTTCGCCTTCGTTCAGTTGGCCGAGCAGATATCGCCTTACTTCGTTTTTGTCTTCTTTAATGATGATAGACACCCCCAACGTCGCCGCTACTATGTATGGCGTCAGGTATGACTTTTGTTTTTGGCATGCCGATCAATACATTGAAGTACGCATTTTTCAAGGCTAACTCGCAAATGGTGCGCTCGCGTACGCAAAGCCCCTTCTGAAATCCCAAGCTCTTTCGCCATCTGCCGGTGATGCTCGATTTTCGCGTTTCCGTGATACAGATGGTAGTCAAGAATCAATTCCTGTTTGTCTCGCGACAATTGCGTCAGGCATTTTGACAGGCATTCAGAAGTGTCACTTAGCTCGTCCTCTTTCATCAGACATTCGGGCAGCACCTCCGTCGGGACTTCCTTCGCTCGCATAGACTCGCGAATAAGATTGCGAGCCACACCATGAAAATATTTAGCCGGATCCCCGACGTAGCTTGCTCGAATTTCAGGCAATCGCTTCATGACGCGATCCATGGTCTCGTCCGCCGAGTGTCCGGCGTCGCTGATGCCCTTGGAAACAAACATACGCACCAGTCCGGTGCGGATCGCCTCATACCGTTGACCTGCGGTTTCGCGGTCGGGGTCCAGCCACTCAAGTAAAGCCTCGAATAGTTCCTTAGTGATAGCCAACTCTATCCAGTGTTTCCTTAGAAACCAGGGATCGATAAAGACTTGTGTGTCGCGATTAGGAAGCTTGGGCGATGCGCCTGCACAAAACTAGCTCAGAACGAACGTCAATAGCAAGAAAGGTCACAAAGAAGCATAAAAATGACAAACGATTAACGAAAGCATTTGTGCTGTTGTGCGTTTTTGTAGCGCATCTTGACTTTCAATTCTGCCGTTGCTGTAATCCAACCTCACTATTGACCAGCAGTTTTCGGAGGTGCTCGAGTGACAATCGATGAGTTAGTTTACGATTGGAATACGATTGAGCCGTCGCTCACGGCACCGAACCGTCACATCGGCATCGACGACGAAACTCTGCGCGACGGCCTGCAGTCGCCGTCAGTTTCAGAACCTCCAGTCGAACAAAAACTCGAACTGCTTCACTTGATGGAAGCGCTCTGCATCGATACCGCCGATATCGGATTACCCGGCGCCGGCGGCACACACGCGGCCGGAGTCGAACGACTGGCCCGTGAAATTGCCGAGAAGAAACTCAAGATCAGACCAAACTGCGCGGCGCGTACTCATCGCAACGACCTCATCCCAATTGTCGAGATCTCTCAACGCGCCGGCATTCCCATCGAGGCTTGCACGTTCATCGGCTCTTCATCAGTGCGGTTTTTCGCGGAGGATTGGACCCTCGAGCGGTTATTAGAGATGACCGAGGAAGCCGTCTCTTTTGCTGTAAGCCAGGGACTGCCGGTCATGTATGTGACTGAAGATACGACTCGGGCCAAACCTGAAACGATCCGCGCACTCTACACAACCGCCATTCGTTGTGGCGCAAAAGCAGTCTGCGTTTGCGACACCGTCGGCCACTCAACACCGGATGGTGCGCGCGCTGTAGTGAAATTCGTGAAGAACATCATTGAGGAACAGGGCGGCAACATCCGGCTCGACTGGCATGGCCATCAGGATCGCGGTCTTGGTGTAATCAATTCGATCGCGGCGATCCAGGGAGGCGCCGATCAGGTCCATGGCTCGGCGCTCGGAATCGGCGAACGCGTCGGCAACACACCACTCGATCAATTATTGGTGAATCTAAAACTACTCGGTTGGATCGACAACGATCTGTCGCGCTTGGGTGATTACTGCCAGACGGCCGCGCGCGCATGCCGCTGGACCGTGCCTTTGAACTACCCGGTTTTTGGGCGCGACGCGTTCCGGACTGCGACTGGTGTTCACGCAGCGGCGGTTATCAAGAGTTATAGAAAAGGCGATTCGAGATTGGCTGATATCGTTTACTCGGGTGTTCCGGCCGGCGAGTTTGGACTCGAACAGGTGATCGAGATCGGTCCGATGAGCGGTAAATCAAACGTCATCTACTGGCTCGAGAAACGCGGGCTGGAAGCGAGCGAGAGTCGGGTCAATCGTATCTACGAGCACGCAAAATCGGCCAACGGGGTGCTCGAAGAGAGTGAGATTATGGGTTTGTTGTGAGAGTTCCATGTCCTTAGCATTAAAAACTTCGCCAGCTCTCACCGTCAGGCATTTGCTGTCCGCACCTGAAGTCGCGCGCGCGCTTCGTTTCTTTGAAACGAACGCCGAGGCGATCACCGATGAACACATTCGTATCTGTTCGATTCCGGCGACTCCGTTCAACGAACAGGAACGCGCCGAGTATCTCAGCAGAAAATTTTCAGAACTCGGGCTGACCGAGGTTGAAATTGACGAAGAGGGCAATTGCCTCGGACTGATCGAAGGCGCTTCACAATCACCGCTGATGGTCGTCAGCGCTCATCTCGACACTGTGTTTTCGAAGGACACGGATTTCACGATTGTCAGGCGCGAGAATAGATTGCTCGCACCCGGAATCGCTGACGATGGCTGCGGACTGGCAGCACTAATCGCGCTGGCCCGGGCAATCAAGACAGAGCGCATTCCGATCGAGGGTTCAATTCTGTTTGTCGGAACTGTCGGCGAAGAGGGCGAAGGTAATCTGCGAGGCGTTCGTTATCTTTTGACGAAAGGCCGTTGGGCCACAAAGGTTGATGCCTTTCTGAGCTTCGATGGTCCAGGTGTGGATCGCATTACAAATCGTGCGCTCGGATCTCGGAGGTACCGGGTCGAAATGATTGGGCCAGGCGGACACTCGTGGGGCGACTTTGGTCTGCCGAATCCCGTGCATGCAATGGGTCGCGGCATTTCGAGATTAGCAGTTTATCCGGCACCGAAAGAGCCACGAACGACTTTCAACGTCGGTCGTATCGAAGGCGGGACGAGTGTCAATGCGATTCCCGACAAAGCGACGATGGAAGTAGATCTACGCTCAGCGGCAGACAACGAACTACGGCGGCTCGACGCATTCTTTCGGCGTGCGATGAGAGATGCGATTGACGAAGAGAACGTGAAACGACGCGCGGGAGATCCGGAGTTGAAACTCAAGCTCGATCTGATTGGTGAAAGGCCGACGGGAGAAACGCCGACTGATTCACCGCTGGTGGAGCTCGCTATTGAAACGACGAGGATGCTGGGGTTCGAACCCCGCCTCGATCAGGCGTCAACCGATTCGAATTTACCGATTTCACTCGGTATACCGGCAATCACTCTCGGAGCTGGAGGCACGTCCGGCCACTCTCATACACTCGACGAGTGGTACGACCCGCGCTACCGAGACAAAGGACTGAAGCGAGGGTTGCTGGTGGTTCTCGGAATGGTGGGCCTCCGTTCAGAGTTCAAGCTTTAGCTTGTAGTTTCAGTATCCAACAACCGCAAGCTAAAGCTTGAACTCTGAACCACTTCTAAGATTGTTAATTAATTGGGATCGACACCGTCGCTGAGCCGGCCTTCCCCGGTGGAAAACGCTTCTGTCGTGCAATCCGCAAAGCGTTCGCATCACCACCTGACGCCTGCGTCACACGTCCCGACTCATCATAAGTAACCGTAACAACAACTCTCTTCGCCCCCGGTTTGATGGTTTCAGGCGCCGCGCCAACGGTCGCTGCATTCTCGGCGTTCTTTGCTTCTCGTGCTTTTCGTTCCTTTTCACGTTGGCGCCTTGCTGCTAATGCAGCAGCGTCTTCGGTAGCTGGTTCGGGTTCCACGCTTAATGGTTGCGGTTGTGCTGCGCTCTCAGGTTGACTGCTTACCGGCGCGGGAGCCTGGGTCATGTTCTCTGCCGGTGCCGCCGCTGCTTTCTTGCTGCTGTACCAACCTGCGGGAAATCCAATGACAGCCACACTCGCCACGACCGCCACAGCAATCGCTCCGATTAAGAGCGGCTTGCGACGATTGCCAGATTCGTTGCCGACAAAAGAAAAGAAGGCCGGTGCGAACGATGTCTCAACATCTGATGAGGTCGAACTCGACTCAACGGGAGCACTTTCCAGTTCATCCGGTTCAGGCACGTAGTCGGGAGGAAATGCGACGCTCGGAGCGATGTTCTCATCCAACCGGCGCAGACCTTCGAGCACGACCTGTGTCCAGGGTTGATTGATGGTGCGGCTGCCCGCCTCCATGTCCGCGGTAAATTCAAACTCTGCATTGGGTAATGTCAAAGCGTAGTAGACTGCGTCGATGCCATGCAGGACGCCGATGCGCGCGTCAACAACCGAGCCTGCCTGCAAGTAAAAATATCCTGCACCTTTCGGGTACAGGACTTTGAGACGGCCACTCTTTCGTTGATTACAGAAAAACTCTATCAGCTCGGAAAGTGAAAGGTCGCTGAGGTGTCCAGTTAATGCCATGAGAACTTGTCCCTTCTAGGATAACGTGCTTGTTGGAAAAGCGGGGGAGAATGGCGCGCCGAGGGAGCCGGCGCGCCAACGAAGGTAGGTTAGGGAGCCAGCGCAAACTTGTAGTTAATAACGCCGGAAACCTTTACCGGTTGACCGGAAAGCTTTGTGGGGGAAAACCTTGCTTTGAGTGCTGATTGAACGGCCGCGTCCCGCAGAATAGTTGGACCACTCGACGCGTGCGCTGCAACCACTTTGCCCGTTTCGTCAAGAACGACCTCAACTGTAACCACACCCGAAGCCCTCATTCGTTTCGCAGCTTCGGGATAAACCGGTGGCGGCAGGAAGATAGCAGTGCCATTGAGAACGCCGCCGGAGACAGGCTTGAGAATCGGCCGCGGTGCCGGGCTCGGCGGTGGTTCTGAATCCAGATTTACAACTGGAACCCCTGGATTATTGCTGACGGCCGTTACCTTCAGATCGACTGGTCCGGAGCCGAGTCTGCTCGCAGAGGCTGACGCCGAAGGTAAGTCTGGAGCGACAGTCTTTTTGTTGTCGCGCCTGTTGTTTGCAGGTTTTGGATCAGGCTTACTAACCGGGTTGGCAGCAACGGGAGCGACGGGCTGTGGTGTTGTGGATGCGCCCGGTTGGACCATCTTGACCATGTTCTCATCGAGGTAATACATGATCGAGCGATAGGTCACTTCAGTCGGTTCGAAAGTAATCCCTCGTGAATCGACTACGCCAACCGAAGTCGTCATCCTGTTCCAGTTGCCCAGGAAGTCGTACTCATACTTGTAGATCTCCTTGCTCACCAACGAACCATCGGCATTGAGCATGGTCATCTCACTGATGTTTCCCTTTTCGTCGTACTTGTAGACTTCCTTGCCGGTTAGCGTGGCTCCGGCGATGGGGAAATACTGGTTTTCAATCTTGTTGCCCCTGATATCGTAAGCAACGATTTCAACCACGACGGGTTTGCTCTCGGCTTGACGACCGTCTGCGGTCATGAGCTTGGAAATTTCCGTCCGTACACGCCGCACTGGGCCTATCAATCCATCCCTCGACCGGTCACTTTCCACTACTGGGGTAACGGCTGGGGCATTACCGGCTTTGGCTGTGGCATTGGATTGAGCGTTTGCAGCAGTACTTAGAACAAGCAGGCAAAGCGTAACAAGCCAAAATCGATTAGACATTCTAGACATTGTTTTCTCCATAATTCGCTGAGGCAGGCCAACTTGGAAAGATTTAGTTCGTGAGGCGGGCAGGTCAATCGTACGTCAGGCTGCCCAACAGCCCAAGCCATACTAACGAAGTTAAACGCTGTTTGTCTACAGGGATTTCAAGCCGACGGATCTCTCCCGCAAAGGCGCAAAGGCGCAAAGCGCTGCCGCGTTTCTAAAGGGCTTTCTTTGCGTCTTTGCGCCTTTGCGGGAGAAATAATCCTTGAAAAGTTAAACGTGGTGTTCTGAGTAAAAAAGCTGGTCGGTACGGCTGGCTGCCAGCATCTCGTGGGCCGTCCGGTAAACCTCGGCAACGGAAATCCGGGTTATTGAGGCACCACAAATGAGGCGGTTATGCGCCCCGACTGGGGTAAAACTATGCGGATCGGGCCGGTCGAGGAGAACGATCACGGGCGTACCGACGGCTGCGGCGATGTGCGCCGGGCCTGTATCGTTTGAAATGAACAGGGTCAGGCGAGCCTGCGCTGACGCGAGCTGAGGAATCGTCAACCGGTCAAAGAAGATCGTGGTGGGTGGAAAGAGCGTCCGCATCTGCGGAACCCTGTCGCGTTCTTCCGGACCCGCGAACACGACGACACGGACCTTGTCGTTTCGTATCAGGTGATCTGCGAGCTCGGCAAAGTTCTCGAGCGGCCAGATGCGGCCAACATGACCGGCGCCGGGGAACAGACCGACGAGCAGTTCGCGCGCGTGCGCTTTCTCTTTCTTCAGCAACGCTTCGACTGCGAAATCCGCAGCAGCATTCGTCTTCAGCGTAGGCGTTCTTGGCGGACTTTGGATACCGAGCGGTTGAAGAATGTCCAGGTAACGATCGACGAGATGGGCAGCGTTTCGTTCCTTCCCGGGCCGCGGCTCGAAATTGGCAAGAAAATCGAGCGAGCGATTTGGCCGCCGTGCATAGAGCCGGCGAGGCGCACCGGATAAAAACCCGAGCAGATTAGTCTCGTACAAGCTGTGGAGGTCGATGACGAAATCGAACTTAGCTTTGCGTACACCCGCGACAATCTTCGCAATGCGCGCGATCGAGATCAGCTTTGGACCATCGCGCAGCGCAACACGATCCACTTCCAGAATGTCGTTCGCGTAACCGGAGAGACCGATCAACTCTCCGCCAGGTTTGCCGACCGCGACGGTTATTTGCGCGTAGGGGAACCGCGCGCGTATCGCCCGCAGAGAAGGCAAGCTCATGACGACGTCTCCGAGCTGACCGAAGTCGATGACTAGTATGTTGCGCGGATCGAATTGCAAAATAATTTTCTACAGGATTGCAGGATGTCACATGATTTACATGTAAATCCTAAAATCATGTAATACTGTTTCAACCTGTCCTTAAATCCCTGCCGGTCATGTCTGATGGTTTTTCCAACCCCAACAAACCAAGCATCGTCGGCGCGACGTCTTCGAGCGCGCCGCCGCTTCGCAGTTTCACACCCAGTGATTCTTCATCAATCAAATGAAACGGCACCGGATTCGTAGTGTGCGCAGTGTGTGGATTACCTGTTATCGGGTCGATCATCTGCTCGGCATTACCGTGGTCCGCGGTGATTAGCGTGACGCCACGAGCCTCCCGGACACGCTTTGTGATCCAACCCAGGCACGTATCGACGTACTGGCAAGCCTCGATTGTCTTATCGAGTTTCCCTGTATGGCCCACCATGTCAGGATTCGCGACGTTGATGACGAAAACATCCGTCTCTCCTTCGTCAACGCCGCGCAGAACTTTGTCTGTCACTTTGAAAGCCGACATCTCGGGCTGCAAGTCGTACGTCGCAATCTTTGGCGACGGAACCAGCAGTCGTTGCTCGCTGGGATACTCCTTTTCAACTCCGCCATTGAAGAAGTAGGTGACGTGCGCGTACTTCTCGGTCTCAGCCAGCCGGTAGTTGCGAACGCGAAGGTTGCCCCAAACTTCCGCCAGCACGTTGTTATGATGTCGCGGCGGAAACGCTATCGGAAGATTGAAAGTGTTGTCATACATCGTGAAGCAGACGAACTCCACGTGCGGGCGCTCCGAAATGGGAAACTCATTAAATCCCGCCACGGTCAGCGCCCGCGTTAACTGCCGCGCGCGATCGGGCCGGAAGTTGAAGAAGATCACTGAGTCTTCGTTGTTGATCGTAGCGATCGGGCCGCCATCCGCACGCACGATTGCGATGGGGGCGACGAATTCATCCGTCACACCGCGTTGATAAGACTCATTGATCGCAGCGATGGGATCCTTTGCTCGTTCACCGATTGCTTTAGTCAGTAGATCGTACGCGCGCTGCGTTCTTTCCCAGCGCTTGTCTCGATCCATCGCGTAGTAACGGCCGACCACGGTTGCGATCTCGCCGCCAATCTCAGCAATCTTTCTCTGAAGCGCCGCTACGTACTGAGTTGCCGAAGACGGAGGTGTGTCTCGCCCATCGAGAAAGCAATGAATGAAGACCTGGTCCATTCCGTGCTCTTTCGCCATCTTCAGTAGTGCATAAAGATGAGTCAGAGACGAATGAACCTGGCCGTCTGAAAGGAGGCCCATCAGGTGTAGCGCCTTACCGCGATCACGGGCGACATCGATCGCATGCGACAGCACCTGGTTGCGGAAGAACTCGCCCGTTTCGATCTCATGGTCCACTAACGACACGTCCATGCGAATGACGCGACCGGAACCGATGTTCAAATGTCCGACTTCTGAATTTCCCATCACGCCCGCGGGCAGGCCGACACGCGAGCCATGAGCTTCGAGCAGTGTGCTGGGATATTTTTCGGAGAGCTCGTCGTAGAAAGGTGTCGTCGCGAGCGCGATCGCATTGCCCTCCCGCGCCACGGAGTAGCCCCAACCGTCGATAATGATCAGGGCCAACGGCCCTCTTCGTTTATTCATGATCTTAACCACAGATTACACAGATTGCGCAGAAACATCTGTGTGATCTGTGGATGGATTTTGTTGCAGAAAAGCTTTGCGGCCAGGAAAGCGTGCGGCGCCTCGGAGATCTTCTTCGATGCGCAAAAGCTGGTTGTACTTTGCAGTTCGATCGGTGCGCGACAGCGATCCGGTTTTGATCTGGCCGGCATTCGTAGCGACAGCGAGGTCGGCGATAAACGGATCCTCAGTTTCACCTGAACGATGGGAGATGATCGTCGTGCGCCGGTTTCTTTGCGCCAGCTCAATGCAATCCAGTGTTTCCGTCAACGTGCCGATTTGGTTGACCTTGATCAGAATCGAGTTCGCAACACCCAGGTCGATTCCTTTTTGCAGAAAGGTCGTGTTCGTTACAAAGAGATCGTCTCCAACGAGTTGTACATTGCTACCGATCTCATCAGTCAGGAGTTTCCAACCTGTCCAGTCGTTTTCGGCCATGCCGTCTTCGATCGAAATGATCGGATATTGATCGCACCAGCTTTTCCAATACGCAACCATCTCTTCACTGCTGAGTTTTCTCTTGTCGCTCTTGTTAAATACATATTTCCTGCCGTCGTAAAATTCACTCGCAGCCGGATCGAGCGCAAGCAGACAATCGGCGCCCGGCGTGTAACCTGCTTTGACGATCGATTCGAGAATCGTTTCGACTGCCTCCTCATTGGATGTTAAGTTGGGCGCGAAGCCGCCTTCGTCGCCCACGCTCGTCGCGTATCCTTTACCTTTCAGAACCGACTTGAGTTGATGAAAAATTTCGGCGCCGATCCGCAAGGCTTCACTGAAACTCGCAGCACCCGCAGGCACAACCATGAACTCCTGAAAATCGACATTATTGTCGGCGTGTGCGCCACCGTTGAGAATGTTCATCATCGGCACTGGCAGCGTGCGCGCGTTTGGTCCACCTAGATACCTGTAGAGCGGAAGTTCTAGCTGGGCGGCGGCGGCGCGCGCCGTGGCCATTGAAACAGCGAGCAGCGCATTGGCACCCAGTTTGGATTTGTTCTCGGTGCCGTCTAATTCGATCAGGACTCGATCGACTTCAGCTTGATCGAGCGCGTCGAAACCTTGCAGAGCAGGAGCGATTACTTCGTTCACGTTGTGAACTGCTTTTGAAACTCCCTTGCCGCCGTAACGCTTTTTGTCGCCGTCTCGAAGCTCGACTGCTTCATTCTCCCCAGTTGAAGCGCCTGAAGGCACCGAGGCACGTCCGATTTCACCATCGGCCAAAATCACTTCTGCTTCCACGGTCGGATTACCGCGCGAATCCAATATCTCACGTGCCAGAACGTGCTCGATCCAGCTCATCCTTTTGCTCCTCTTCCCCGTCAGTTTTTACAATCTCCAACTTCACTTGCATCACGCGTCGCTTCTCCACGCGTTCGACTTCGAAAACCAGACCATCGTGCTGAACCACTTCTCCAGGGTTGAGCACGTGTCCCGCCTCCGTCATGAGAAAACCGCCGACCGTTGTATAAGCTTCCGACTCAGGCACCGAAAGTTTCAAACGGCGGTTCAGATCTCGCACTGCCAACCCGCCGTCCAAAACATAAGTTGTTTTGTCGATCTCAGTGATCTGCTCGTTAACTTCCTCATCGTGTTCGTCGGAAATCTCTCCGACGATTTCTTCGAGCAAGTCTTCGAGTGTGATGATGCCCTCGAGCCCGCCGTGCTCGTCTACGACGAAGCCAAAATGCGATTTTGCTTTCTGCATCTGGCGCAGAACGTGCTCAAGACGAGCGGTGTCAACGACGTACATCGGCGGCTGTAGCACATCTTCGAGCTTGAACTTCTCCGGATGAAGCAGGTAAGGCATGACGTCTTTGCTGTGAATGAAACCACAGACGTCGTCAAACGACTCTCGATACACCGGCAGACGTGAATAACGATGCTGCTCAAAAGCTTTCGTGATCTCTTCGAGGTTACAGGTATTCGGAATCGCAGCCATCTCCGTGCGCGGCACCATTGCCTCACGTACCAGCGTGTCAGAAAACTCAAACACTCGATGTATCAAGCGACGCTCTTCGGCGCGAAGATGTCCGCTCTCGCGGGAGATATCGACTAATCGTCGCAGTTCTTCTTCAGTATAGGTCGATGCGTGTTCGGCAGTTGTTTTGATTCCAACGAGCTGAGTAGTGCGTACGCTGGCCCAATCGAGTGCACGGATCGGCAAGCTAAAAATGCGATAGAAGATCTGCATGGGCAGGGCCACTGCCAGCGCCACTTTTTCTGCGAGCGCGAGACCCATCAACTTCGGAGCCTGCTCTCCGAGCACGATGTGCAACGAAGTGATAATCGAGAATGCGATGAAGAAAGCGATGCCGTGTCGCCACGCGTCGGAAAGTCCGGAGAGCGGTCCTTCCAGCAACCGGGCAATCGCTGGTTCGCCAATCCAGCCCAAAGCCAAAGACGCGAGAGTGATCCCTAACTGGCAGGCGGAGAGGTAAGCGTTGAGATTCCCAAGGAGCTCCATCAGGCGCTTCGCCGCTCGGCTGCCCTGGTTCGCGAGAGTTTCAATGCGTGAGGTCCTAACTCCTACAAATGCAAACTCCGCGGCGACGAAGAACCCGTTCGCCACGACCAGCAGGAGGACAGAGACTAGATTTATGATGATTGAGCCGGCCGAGTATGACGCTGCCGCGTCGCCTTCGGCGATCACCAGACTCAACCAGGTACTTGGCAATTCGTCCATTCTGTGAGGCGCAAATCATAACATGGAGACACGGCCCCAGGCAGATCCAGGGCGCCTCCTTGGAGTGCGGCGGCCTGACGTCGCTTTGGTTTTCGATCACGAGATCGGGAACAAAGCGCCGTCAGGCCGCCGCACTTCAAGGAGGCGCCCAGTTGTGGCGGGGACTAATTTGCTCGAGTTATCAGAGTGCTAATGTCCAGCAACGGCCCCGGCGGCACGGGCGCGGATTGGACGCCGGTCGTGCTTGCTATGGGCACGGGCGAGTGCCTGATCGACGCGGGGTTCAATGTTGCACTCGGGCTGGCGACAGACTGCCGCCAACTCCGAAATTACCAGATAACGTGAACGTTCGAGCATCCGTTGTTCGCGAAAAGAGAGAGGTTTGAGATTGCTTAAATAAGTTAAATGCTTGAGCACGCCGGCAACCTCGAAGATGTCGCCGGTGCGCATTTTTTCTGAGAATTCCTTAAAGCGGTCCTTCCAATCATTAGCGGGGGAGGAAAAATCATCTGCTAGTGCTTTGAAAAGCATGTCACACTCACCCGATGAGATTGGGGCACGCAGGCCAACTTCTGAAGCATTTGAAACCGGAACTAAGACCAGCGAGTTATTAGCAGCAAGACGAAGCGTGTAAAAAGGTAGGAGTGTATTGCCTATTTGCTTCTGTTCTATTTGCTCGATGGTCCCGATTCCATGATTCGGGTAAACGACTTTCTGGCCGACTTTGAAGCCCACCATGCACCTCCATCGAATTTGAAAATATCAGACTGCGCCGCACGCGCGGGTCTTTGCGGAAATTTCCGAGGACGCAGATTGCGTCGAAGCCCTGTTTGGTAAGTAGTTGGAGTCTAGCAAGCGATCTTGCGAACGGTCAAGGTTTCCGAGTAGCCACAAAGAAGCACAAAAGGCACGAAATGAGCGGAGCCTATTGTGCTTTTAGCGCCTCTTTGTGGCTTTCTTTGAGTTGATAATCCTGGAGGTTTTGACAGGGCTTTAATTGCATCTCACTCTTTTGTGACTCGGCCGTGCGGCGAAGTTTGGCTCGCGCTCTTGCAGCTTCAGGCTGGCGCAGCGTTGTGAGTGTCGCTGTTTGGGGATCCGGTGGTTGTGCGAGAGTCCAGTAGCGGCCAGGTGGCAGATTGTTGAAAGCAAAGGTCCCATCGGCAGCAGTGTCAGTGACGAAAAATCGTAAGACGTCTTCTGCTTTGTCCTGTTCCGCGGGAACCAGGTAAACAGCCATAGCCGCGGGCGGTTCTGCTGCCGCCAATCGCCCGCGAATCGATGCTGCTCCCTCGGCAAGCGTGATTGTTAAATTAGACAGTTGCTCGCCAAACTTCACCACGGTCCAGTTGGCCGCTGCGTCAGTTCTCGGAGACTTCGCGGTTGCGCTGCCCAGAGTGATGGATCGCAGATACCAGTAACGAGCATAAAAACGCGGTTCGAACCGGTATCGCCCGGCCATAAGGTTGCGCACTACGAACTCTCCATTGCGATCAGGTGAGGCTGAAGCCGTAAACGTGCGGTGATATGTCACGTGGTCTTTTTCGAGATCCTTTTCATGTCGCTGTACGCGAATGAACGTTTCCGCGAGCAACGGCGGACGCTTTCCCTGGCATTCAGGAACTTTCGAAGGCTCGAGCGAGATACGCCCGCTTATCGACGGAAGTGGTCTGGTTGACAATTCGATTCCACTAACATTTGCTCCCTTGACCGTGATCCGCCGGGGTTCCGAAATGGAGAGCTGCGGCACTATTGCCGTGGGGCTAGTCACGAACTCGTGAGCAATGAGATCGTAATCACCGTCACTAAGACCATTGAATGCGAAGCCGCGACTGTTCGGAGTTGAAACGTGCTTCCTCCGGGCACGAAACTACCACCCACGGGTACCAAATTTATGGTTGCTCCGCCCGGACCGTTAACTTTGACTGTGCCGCTGATCGTATGACCCGGCTCGCCCCGGTAGCGAATGTCCGCAGTGCTCTCTTGTCCACCCTGGACGTTTATCTCAGCGGCGTTATCGCGTGTTGATGACGGAGAATACGTGGGAATATCCAAATCGTAAGGCCCGAAGGAGAACCTGAAGCCACCGGCAGCCACGATGTAGGTTCCGGGAGGAAGCCCATAGATTCGATAGACGCCGCGATCGTCGGTCAGATCCTCACGAAACCCGAACGACGGTATCTTTAACGTTTCACCCTTCGCATTACGGACCATCATGGCCCTCACGCTAACCAACGTCACCGGCTCACCCAACGCGTTTGTCACCGCTCCCGTGAGTACTCCTCCACGAACCAACTCCAGTTTTACAGAATCGCCGATGCGGTAATACGTTGGTGGTGTGGTTGGATCGAAAGAAGTGGTGTAGGCAGGTGCTCCGGCTGAAATGGTATAGAGGCCTGGCTCGAGACCATTTAAGCGAAAGTTTCCTTCAGCGTCCGTTGCAGTCGCGCGAGCAGCGAATGCGGAATTAACGGCTCGCACAAACAAAGCGGCGCCGGCTAATGGCTGCCCGCTCTCGTTTACAACTCTGCCGCTGATGGTGCCTGTGATGGTTGCGGGTTCTTCTGAACTCTTCGGGGCAGATGCCGGCACTTGCGCATGCACCGCGATGCATAACAGCAACAGCATCATGCCAATCCTGAAAATCATGTAAATCCTGTAAAACCGGGGTAGTGTCTGGGTTTGAAATATTTCTCTGCGTAATCTCTGCGTGTCCTCTGCGTCTCGGCGGTGAATGCAGGGTTAAAGCCAGTAAACCGCCGAGACGCAGAGGACACGCAGAGACTACGCAGAGATGAAATTAAGACACCAACTGATTACGGTTGGGGCGTTGTACCCACATTCATTGTAATTACCACATCCGTCACTACACCGTTCTGAACATTGACTTCTCGTCTCACCGGCTGTATCCGCTGAGGGCCTCTACTACTGTTAACTATTGAAACCAGGACCTCGTAAACCCCTGGTGGCACCCCCTCAACTAAGAACTGTCCGCGGGCATCCACTGGTGGCGGTCGCAAACCTGCTGCGTGTTCACTTATCTTTGTTAGCCTCACAAAAATTCGATTTCCCTCCGGTAGCGAGCCGTTCTCGAATTTTACCACACCGCGAATCGTTCCATTTCCGTGTGACACGACGACTCGGAGTCCTGTGACCTGCTCGCTATCTTTGACCTCGAGCCCGCTCTCTGGCACCACAGCTCCATCGCGCTCGATCCGAGTAATGCTGAATCCCCTCGGCGGAAATGGTCCAATCTTCGCCCCCAATTGCATAGTTACCCTTCCGCCCGGCAACCCTGCCAAACGAAAGCTTCCATCGTGAGCGATCGGAGACATCGCTGAATTACCCATGCCGCCACCAACTGCATATCCTCGCAACTGAAATTGCGAAAACTTTTCCGGCGCTGACTTGTCTTCACTCTCCATCACGACAACGCCAGTCAAACTCACTCCTTTCGTAAGCCTGACAGTCAAATTGCTGACGTCCTGATCGACGACGTCAAAGCTGAGCGTCTCAGCGCGCATTTCGATTTTTTGATTTGGATAGAGAAAAACGCTGTACGTGCCGGGAATTAGTCCTTCAACGACGAACTCACCTGAGGCATTCGAAGCTGCAGGAGCGTTTACAAATTCAACTCTTTGACCCGCAGTGCGTTGAAAGCCAAAGCGTATCTTTGGTACCGGTAATCCCTTTTCTGCGTCTATCACTAGCCCGCTAACCGAGAAGGTTTGAAGCGCACGGCCGAGCGTGATGTCAACGTTGTTCGCTTCACTTCCTTCGCTGACTTCAATGATCGTCGCTTTTGCGTGGTCCGTAACATCAGGGTGGAAGACTTGTTTGTAGGAAGCCCGCGTGGTCGAAACATTACTGGAATTCACGTCGTCGCCTCTGCCTGCTGAGATTTTGTAGCGGGCCGGGCTCAGCCCAAACATTCGATAGAT
This sequence comes from uncultured Acidobacteriota bacterium, assembly GCA_963826255.1. Taxonomy (GTDB): domain Bacteria; phylum Acidobacteriota; class Blastocatellia; order Pyrinomonadales; family Pyrinomonadaceae; genus PSRF01. Next base: position 710,317 of record CAWGWK010000001.1, on the reverse strand, counting down.
ACCTCGATCGTCAGTTTCAGCCGTCACTGAAGAAAAAATTCGCGGTTGTCGTCCCTGCTGCTGCTCAAAAACCTCAACCCGATAAAGATTGACTTGCTGCTCAATAACCGGACGGCCGTCCGCATCTGTCACCCGCCCTGTAATGACGCCGCCACGTATCAGTGCGAAGTTGATGCCCTCGACGTTGTCATCTTCACCGACTACCACACTTTGGGCCCACGTTCCGTTCGGGTCGGCATTTACGAAACCAGGAGCTGAGGTAAAAGCCTCATAACTGCCGGGGGCGACGTTCGTGATGCGATAAAAACCGTCCTGGTCGGTCGTCGCTCTCAGAAAATGTTCAGGCCGCGTGTAATCCTCACTTGTGCGAATTCCTATCATCACTCCGGGAGCGCCTTTGTCTTTGATCGTTACTCGTCCGGAGACGGTGCCGCGCGGCACTTTGCTCGTTTGTTTGGTTGTCAACTGGGCACACAGCGAGATCGTCAGGCCGAGGAATACAAGCAGTACAGCGGGTAGATAACGACCGGAGAAACGCATTGAAGTTTACTCCTATTGAGAGTGCTGAGGTTCGTGCGTCGCATCATAGTCCTTCCTGTTGTCAGCTTCAAGATTCTACTGTTAGGATCGCGCCCGCCATGGCTCATCTGAAAATCACCGACGCAAGCGGTCGGCAGTGGCAGTTTAGCTTTCAGCCAAAAATCGCTTGCACGATTGGCCGCGCGCCCGACAATGCGGTGGTGCTCGATGATCCTCGCGCTTCGCGTTATCACGCACATATCAATCAAGCCGACAACGGTACCTTTACCATCGTCGATGGGGCCGTAATCAACGGCCAGCTTCGTCGCAGCGCGAATAAGGTTTTTATAAATGGCGAACCACAGTTTGAGCATCAACTGAAGAACGGCGATCGCATTACAATCGGCGCGAGCACGTTGCGCTTCGAACAGCCCGTCGAGGAACGAACGACTGACGTTCGCTACGACGACAAGCCTCTCGGTCACACGCAGTTGCTCATCTCTGCAAACGATGTGATGTCAACGGTGCTTCGTTCCAGGGACGAAGTGACAACGTCGCCGCAGCGAGACAAAGTTCTCGAAACGCTGCAACGGAAAGCGAACATTCTTAGTGCACTGTACGAGATGAGTAAGACGCTGGGCTCCGTCTTCGACCTGAACGCCATCTTTGAGAAAGCTACGGACATCATTTTTAGATCGACGCCGGCCGATCGTGTCGTTGCCCTGCTCGCTGAAGATGGCGGCGAAGATGCAAAGCTGACCCCGATCGCCATGCGAGCGCGCGATAACAAGCTCGAGGCGCATGCACGCAGGCTGTCAATCGGCCGCACGATTACACGTAAAGTGATGCGGGATCGCGTGGCCTTGTTATCGCAGGACGCGGCGTCTGACGAACAGTTCGCAGGTGTTGATTCGATCGTTTCCCAGGGTGTGCGATCGACAATTTGTGCGCCGCTCGTCGCTGAGACTCGCGTTCACGGCGCGCTGTATGCTGATCGACTAGATCCGTTCGCCGCGTTCAAACCTGACGATCTCGAACTGATCAGCGCGGTCGCAGCACAGACCGCAATCGCAGTTGAGAATGCGCGTGCTCATGAACGTCTGGCGCGAGAAGAGGTCGCGCGGGCGAACTACAGCCGGTTTTTACCCGAGTATGTAGTGAAGCAGATGCTCGAGAATCCCGACTCGTTCAAACTGGGCGGTGTGAGTCAGACGATCACGATCCTGTTCGCTGACATCCGCGGTTTCACACGCATCTCCGAACACGCGCCACCGGAAAAGATTGTCGGTCTGCTCAATCGATATTTTTCGGCCATGACCGACATCATCTTCGCGCACGGCGGAACACTGGATAAGTATCTCGGCGACGGTTTGATGGCGCTTTTCGGAGCGCCCACCGCAACGCCTGATGATGCATCCAATGCACTTAACGCGGCAGTCGCGATGCAGCGGCGGCTTATGGGTATCAACCGCGAGCTGCGCGAAGAAGGGTTTCCCGAGATCGGCGTAGGCATGGGACTGCACACCGGAGAGGTGATTGTCGGATACATCGGTTCAGATCGACGTTCGGAATACACGGCCATTGGCGACACGGTTAACACTTCGTCGCGACTTGAATCGAATGCCGTCGGTGGTCAGATTCTGATCAGTGATGCTACTGCGAAGGCGGCGCACAGTCGTTACAAGCTAAACCCGCGTGAGGCAATCATGGTCAAGAACCGGCAGCAGCCTGTAAATCTTTGGGAAGTTGATTGGCAGAAGGCAAGCGGGTCTTTTTAGTCAAGAGGGTGTTTAATAGGACCTATATGTCCTATAAGGCCTATATTAGTTTTTCTTTTTTCTTATGTCTTTCATCGGTAAAACCTCAACCTTTCTCGGCCTGAACGCGCTGCGAAACCTCGTGTCCGATTCGATGGCCATCGATATGGGTTCGGCGAGCACGATTATCGCCGTCCGCGGCCGCGGTGTCGTCGTCGATGAACCGTCGGTGGTGGCAGTCAACAAGATCACCGGTGAAGTCATTGCCGTTGGCAACGAAGCGCGCAAGATGCAGGGCCGTGAAGCCCGCGATGTCACAGTGATCGCGCCGTTGGTGGATGGCGTGGTTGCTGATTTTGAACGAACGCGGACGATGTTGGACCACTTCGTCAGAGAAGCACGAAGCGGTATCTCTCACTTTAGCCGTCGCGCGATAATGAGTGTGCTCTCCGAAGTTACGCAGGTGGAGCAACGCGCACTTCTCAGTGCTGCGGAAGAGGCCCGCATAAGCCGCGTGTACATGATCGAGGAGGGCCAGGCTGCCGCAATCGGAGCCGGAGTTCCGGTTAACGACGAACATGCCGCGGCCGTGGTGGACATCGGAGGCGGCACGACGAACGTCGCTGCAATCATCAGAGGCTCAATCATCGCTTCACGCGCGGAGAGGATCGGCAGTTCCGATATCGATCTCGCGATCATGGACCGCCTACGTCGTCATTGTGGTCTGACGATCGGTGAGCAGACCGCGGAACGTTTGAAACTCGAACTCAGTTCTGCGATCGAACCGGAAGACCCGAGCAAGAAGATCAACGTGCGTGGACGCGACGTGCAAACCGGCAGTCCCGGTGCTGTGGACATCACAGCAGGCGAGGTTTTTACGATTACCGCTCCGATAATCCGGCGCGTTGCCGATGAAGTGCGGTCGCTCCTTGCAGATCTATCACCTGAGGTTGCGGGTGATATCTTCGATCGCGGACTGATCCTGACCGGAGGCGGGGCCTTGTTGGAAGGCCTGCCGAGTTATTTGCAGAAAGAACTCGGACTGGCCGTTAGAGTTGCCGAAGATCCGCGCTTTGCGATCGTACGTGGTCTGTCTCAACTGTATGAAGAACCACTGCTGCTCCGCCGCGTTTCTCGCACAGAACCCCACCTGTTAATGGACGCTGAAGCCACCGCTTTCGAAACGTAAGATTTATAAGGCCTGAAGTCCCGCGAATGAACCTAGTCGATTTCTACAAACGCCAGATCACGGTTGCGCACATCTTTGGAATTCCGGTGCGGTTCGATTATCGCTGGTTTGTAGTTTTTCTTCTGAGTGTTTGGCTGATCGCGATGAACCTCAGTCGGGGCGGTATGTGGGTGGGCTCATTCAAGCTGATGCCGGTAAGTGTCACCGTCGCGTGGGTGCTGGCGGTGGTGACAACGATTGGACTGTTTCTGTCCGTGCTGGGGCACGAGCTCTCGCACGCTTTGATGGGCCGTGCGGAAGGTATCGAGATCGAGGAGATAGTGTTGCACCCGTTCGGTGGACTCGCCCGGCTGCGCAATGAGCCTGAAAGTCCACGTGCGGAATTCCGTATTGCAGTTGCTGGTCCAGCAGCAAGTTTTCTGTTTGCCGCAATCACTTTTGTGCTGATGCTGCCAGCGATGATGGCCGGCTATCCGATCGCGGGTGGAGTGCTGTTGCTGCTCTGCGCAGGCAATCTGCTGCTCGCGGTGTTTAATCTGTTTCCGGGATACCCGTTGGATGGTGGTCGCGTGCTGCGTGCAATCCTGTGGCACCGCACTGGCGACATCAAAGAAGCAACGCGTCTTGCCGGAATTTGCGGGATGCTGATCGCTGCTATTCTGATCATCTTTGGCGTTTACATGGCCATCGCGCCGACGTTCCGGTCGTACTTCATGGGGTTCTGGTCAGTGCTCGTTGGACTTTTTCTTTTCGACGCCGCGTACAGCGTCGTGAAGCACGTTCGCCCTCGAATCCGTAATATCGTCAGCGAAGCGATGTCGGCTCCGTTCTCCATCGAACCTGATGTACTGATCAGTCACTTGATCGATTCTGTGTTGCCGTTGCACCGGCAGGTGGCCTTTCCGGTCGCTCAAAATCAACGACTTCACGGCATGTTGTCGCTTGAAGATCTCAAGTCGTTGCCACGCGAACGTTGGCATCTCACTCATGCACGCGAAGTGATGCGTCCAATCGCGCCGCGGTTTTTTGTCGAACCAAACGCGACTTTGGATTACGCGCAAGAGTTGATGAAGCGCAATGGAATTGGTTCTGTTGCCGTCGTAGGGAAAAACGGCGACCTGGTTGGTTTCCTCCAAAGCGGCAAATTCAAACGCCGCAAACGCGCAAAAGACTCCCGTTCATAACCGTTTACAGATTTCACAGATTACGCAGATATTGAGAAAACAATCTCTGTAATCTGTCGATGAGTAACAATTGCCAGCGCCGCCGTTTTCCGCGATAATCCGAACATGCTGGGCGCAGCTTACAGTTTTGAACAGGCAAGATGTTACTGCTACTTCCATACACCGAGTATCTGAGACGAGTTTTTGAACCGCGCAACGTCGCGGACATAATCCTTGTCTTTGTGCTGGTGTATGGGGTTTTGAAGCTCCTGCGCGGAACTCGCGCCGCTCCGATGGCCGCCGGGATTGCCGCTCTCGTTTTCCTCTACTGGCTTTCCGTCAAACAAGATCTTTCGACACTGGAGTTCGTTCTCAGTAACGGACTGCTGTACATCGGTATCGCGATCATCGTTCTCTTCCAATCGGAGATCCGGCAGGCACTAATCACCTTCGGAAACCGTTTTCGTGTGCCTTTTTCAAGGCATCGAGGGCAGTTTGGCGAAGGCATTTACGACGAAGTGGTTCTCGCGGCCACAACACTCGCTTCTACGAAGACAGGCGCGCTGATCGTGATTGAACGTAACGTCGGTCTGAAGAACGTGAGCGATGGCGGTGTTCAACTCGACGCCGAACTGAGTTACGACCTGCTGATCAGTATCTTCAACACGGCTAGTCCACTGCACGACGGCGCGGTTGTCGTTCGACGTCATCGCATTTCAGCGGCTTCATGCTTTCTTCCCTTGACTTTGAATCCACGTCTTTCAAGGGAGCTTGGTACGCGTCATCGTGCGGCCATTGGTGTGACGGAAGATACCGATGCGGTTGCGGTCGTCGTGTCGGAAGAAACAGGTTTGATTTCGTTCGTGCAACGCGGCGATATCAAGCGCGGGCTCGATGCAACCAAGCTTCGCAATGCGATCCTCGAAGCGTTGGAAGGACAACCGCGAAAAGAGAAGGAACAGAAACACTCAGAATCCGAGAGTGAGGCGGAGGAGATCGCGTCGATCTAGGTTTATCTCTGCGTATCTCTGCGCTCTCTGCGTTAAGGCGCACTCAACGCAGAGGACGCAGAGATACACAGAGGGCCGCAGAGAAAGAAAAACAATGCCGTTTCAGGACGAAGACGAAGTCACAACATCCGATCCCAAGCCGGCGCCGAATCGCGTCGAGAAGCTGGTCCGCAAGATCTTCCTGGAAGACTGGAGCCTGAAACTTCTCTCGTTAGCCATCGCCGTCGTTCTCTGGTTGTTAGTTACTGGGCAGAACGAACCAGTCACGGCACACGTCAACGTGCAACTGAATTTCATCCGGCCTCAGTCGCTGGAGATCAGCAACGATCCACCGCGCACAGTTGACGTGATGCTCACCGGCAGCAGAAACAAATTAGACGATCTGACTTCACTCGACCTCGTCGCAACCGTTGACATCAGCGATCAACGTGCCGGCGAAAGAATTTTGAGACTCGCCGATAAGGCCGTGATCTCTCTACCGCAAGGCATCAAGGTCGACGGCTACCAGCCAAGCGCGATTCCAATTCGTCTCGAAGAAATCATCGAGCGGCAAGTTACGGTTGAACCGAGGCTCGAAGGGAAACCTGCTGACGGATTCGAGATTTATGCGGTCCGTCCAAGCAAAGGAAGCGTCGCGGTGCGCGGACCGGCCAGTCGTGTAAACGCATTACAGAAAGTGACAACCGAAAGCATCTGGCTGGCCGGACGCAAGGAGAGTTTTGCGGCTCGGACCCTGGCGATCGATGTTCCCGATCCCAAGATCGATCTGCTCGAGCCTGTGGTTAGCGTAGATATTGAGATTGGTGAACGGCGAATCGAGAAAAACCTTTCCGGCGTTTCTGTCAGTACGTCTCAGGGCGGCAAAGTTCAACCTGCAACTACGTCAGTTACATTGGAAGGCGTACCAAGTCTTCTCGACACCTTGAAAGCCGAAGATGTCGAGATCGTGCTGGATTTAGTCGGACAAACTCTCACGCCTCGACTCGAGTTACCCGCCGCGCTCAAAGGAAAAGTAATTCTGAAAACGGTGCATCCTTCGAAGTTTGTACCATTAAGATAGCCACGGATTACGCGGCTTTCTCCTGTCAGAAATTCTTACCGGGGTAATCCATGTTAATTTGTGAGCCCATGAAAGCTCTTTTTGGTACTGACGGTATTCGAGGCGAAGCTGGACAGTTTCCGCTTGACGGCGTCACAGTAAGCGCAATCGGATTTTCACTCGCTTCACATCTCGCTTCGAAGACGGGTGAGGCACCGGAAATCGTCATCGGACGCGACACTCGCGAATCCGGCGAATCGATCCAGCAAGCTCTGGTTGACGGCGCAAATAGAGCGGGCGCAAAGTGTCTCTCCGCAGGTGTGATTACAACTCCCGGCGTCGCTTTCTTAACTCGTAAACATCAGGCCGCAGCCGGCGTCGTAATTAGCGCTTCACACAATCCCTACCAGGATAACGGCATCAAGATCTTCGCTCCGTCAGGACAAAAGCTGGACGACTCAGTTGAACGTCTCATCGAAGTGGATGTATTTGCGAACACCGCCCAGCCATCGTTACCTCAAACAGTCTTTTCAACGGAACACGAAAAGAAACTCCAGCAGGAGTACCTGTCATTCCTCGCCAATGAGATTGGCGAAGGCCTGAGATTGCAGGGGCTCACGATGGTGGTTGACTGCGCGAATGGAGCGAGTTCGAACCTCGGTCCGGCTTTGTTTTCACAACTCGGCGCAGAAGTTATTGCAATTAATTGCAGTCCGGATGGCCGAAATATCAATCGCGACTGCGGGTCGCTCCACATCGACTCGCTCCGCGAGAAGGTTGTCAAAGAGCGCGCCGATCTCGGAGTGGCTTTCGACGGCGACGCAGACAGATCGCTATTCGTCGATGGCGAAGGCAATTATGTTGATGGTGATGCGACGTTGTGGGCCCTCGCGACGCATCTTCAGTCCCATGGCCGGCTCAGAGACAACACGGTGGTCGCTACCGTAATGAGTAATATCGGTCTCGAGATCGCCTTCCGCGCGGCCGGGATACGGCTCGTCCGCACCAACGTGGGGGATAAGTATGTTCTTGACGAACTTTTAAGACTCAACGCCAGTCTTGGCGGTGAGCAGTCGGGTCACATCATCATGCCGGAAGTGAGTCTTGCGGGAGACGGCATGATCACTGCCCTTTGCCTCTTGCGAGCGATGCGCGAATCGGGAAAAACCCTCGCTGAAATGACCGCAGGATTCAAACAATACCCACAAACGCTCAAAAATGTGCGGGTTCGCGAGAAGGTACCGTTTAATGAACTCGCGTCTGTTCGTGCCGAGGTTGAAAAGGTCGAGGAACTGCTCTCGCAGAAGGGCCGGTTGCTCCTCCGTTATTCGGGAACGGAGCCGCTGGCCAGGGTAATGATCGAGGGCGAGAACCAGGCGAGGATCGAGACCTACGCGCAAAAAATAGTTGACGCGATCGAGCGGGAGATAGGCGCCGGGGTCGGGCGCCTGTGAAATTTCTACACTCGGACCCACGAAAAATCTACACGACCTTCGGCTCTCCGCCACCCGGTCAAGGTCTCTGATCATCCGCCTCTGCGAGTCTTCCCCAGTAAACAGTTGAGTCGGATGTCCTCAATAAAAAGGCTCTTGCACGGCACAGGCGTTGCGATGTATATTGTGGGGCAAGAGAGACGGTTGGTGGATCCTCCGTCTCAAGTGGTTGCTGGGGTGAGGACAGTAACCACGAATATGGATGGGCGCGACGCACTCCCACGTATGTCGCGCCCATTCGCTTTTTACATGGCATGATGTCCCTGGCTTAGCCCCAATGCACCGGCTCGAAATCTCGCTAAAACAAGAGGCTCGCAGGAGTGAAATCAATATCGGCAGAGGTATCAGGCGGAAGCTTGGGGAGTTGATTCCGCTGAGCACTCCTCGTCGAGTTGGAATCATTTCCAATAAGCGGGTTTTTGATCTGTACGGGCTGGAAGTCGTGCGTTCTTTGAAAACCGCGGGGTTTAAGACCTTCGATTGGCTGATGCCCGAAGGGGAGCGTTACAAGTCGTTTCGCGAGTTGGAAAAGGCTGTTACGTTCCTGAGCCAAAACCGCTTTGAAAGAGATGATTTAGTGGTTTCACTTGGGGGCGGAGTGGTTGGCGATCTTGCTGGGTTTAGTGCGGCAGTTTACTTGCGCGGTTTATCGTTGGTTCAAGTACCGACGACACTGCTCTCGCAGATCGATTCTTCGGTAGGCGGAAAGACTGGGATTAACTTGCCCGTAGGAAAAAACCTCGTCGGCGCTTTTCATCAGCCTTCCTCGGTGTTCATCGATCCGGAAACATTAAAGTCGTTACCTCGACGCGAGCTGGTAGCCGGTTTCTGCGAGATGGTGAAACAAGCGCTCATCGCCGATCAGATGCTTTTCAATATGACGGTGGATTGTCTTCAACAAGTGCGCCGCAACAGCGATTTTCTCTTTAGCGCAGAGTTTGAAAAGTTGATCGCGGCGCAATGCGGTTTCAAGGCTTCGATTGTGACTAACGATGAGCGTGAGTCAACGAGTCGATCTGATTCGAAGTCGCGGCGCGTCCTCAACTTTGGACATACAACGGCGCATGCGTTGGAGACGATTACAAACTACCGTGTGTTCAGGCACGGTGAAGCGGTCGGTTATGGAATGTTAGTTGCCGGAGAACTCTCGCGAAACCTGGGTCTCATTGACGCCGGGGACTTAAAACTCCTGCGCGACGCGGTGAACTTGTGTGGACCACTACCGCGCGCTGACAACCTCGATATAAACCAGATCATCCGCGCGCTAAAGCACGACAAAAAGAGCGTCGATGGTCAGATCAACTGGGTGTTGCTCGAAGGTGTGGGCCGGCCACGAATCGTTGAAGGGCAGCTCATCAGTGCGAAATCCTTGCGTCTTTCGCTGCGAGCTGGATTCGGTCACTCGATAGACAGAAAGAGAGTTTCCACTAATGCAAAAATCAGGCGAACGAGGTAGTGCCAACCTGAAGTTTCTTATCGTGATGACGATCCTGGTTGCAAGCGCCTACGCGGGATATCTTTATATTCCCGTTGCTTTCCAGGCAAACACGTTTAAGGACTTGATGCAGCACTACGCTGACGTCGCCGCAACTCAAGGCTATCGTCCCTCATGGGCCAGCGAACAGTTGATGAAGAGCGCTCCCGAATACGACATCCCTGCGAATGCGATCATCACACCGGTGCATCGTGAGAACCGTATAGAAGTGAGAGTGCAATACGTGCGCGAGATCGAGTTTCCCGGCTACACGTACAACTACGAATTCGATCACACCGTAAAGAGCACCGCCTTCCTCACCTTAAAATAGCGCCACAAAAAGGCACAAAAGCACAAAAATTCGTTTGCTTTATCATTTGTGCCTTTTGTGCTTTTTTGTGGCTAACTATCGTGGCTTATCGTGGCGCGCCGCCATCAAGAAAAGCTTTGAGCTTGCGCGAGCGGGAAGGGTGGCGCAGCTTACGTAAGGCTTTCGCTTCGATCTGTCGAATACGTTCGCGCGTCACGGCGAAGTGCTGGCCGACTTCTTCCAGCGTATGTTCCGATCCGGTCGTTCCCAGACCAAACCTCATCTTAATGACCTTCTCTTCTCGCGGCGTGAGCGTTGCTAAAACCTCGTCGGTAATCTCCCGCAGGTTAGAAGCGACCACAGCATCAGCCGGATTCAAAATCGATTTGTCCTCAATAAAATCGCCGAGGTGTGAATCTTCTTCCTCGCCGATCGGGGTCTCTAAAGAGATCGGCTCCTGAGCAATCTTTAACACCTTCCTGACTTTGGTAACAGGTATATCCATCTTCCGTGCGATCTCTTCGCTCGTCGGCTCACGCCCCAACTCCTGGACCAGCGATCGAGACGTTCGAATCAACTTGTTAATCGTCTCGATCATGTGTACCGGAATACGAATCGTCCGCGCCTGATCGGCAATGGCACGAGTGATTGCCTGGCGTATCCACCACGTTGCGTAAGTGGAAAACTTATAACCTCTCCGCCACTCAAACTTGTCAACCGCCTTCATCAAACCGATGTTGCCTTCCTGAATTAGATCCAGAAACTGCAATCCGCGATTTGTATATTTCTTGGCAATGGAAACAACGAGGCGCAGGTTCGCTTCAACCAGCTCGCGCTTGGCCTGTCCGGTCTGCTGCTCGCCAATCACGATCGATTGGAGCGAGCGCTTGATTTCGATCGGGCTGACGAAATTATCAATCTCGATCTGCAATAGTCGTTTGCGGGCAGCGATAATGCGACGTTTCAACTCCCGCTGCTCGTCAGGCTTCACTCGCTTTTTGCTTAACTTCTCACTCGCACTGTCAATCTCACGCTCTGCGTCGCGCACTTGCTTCTGCACCGCACGAATCGAGTTGATCAAGCGCTGGCGAGCACGTTCAGTTAAATTGAGACGCCCAATTTCCTGCGCTATCTCGAGTCGAATGCGTGCGACTCTTCGTTTTAGACGAGTTAACTTTTTATCTTTTTTCCCTTGGGTGAGTTTTTGTTCCTCGCGGAGTTTTTCAAGCTCCTTCAATCCGAGCTTGCAGAGCTTATCGATGTTTTGAATTCCCTCGATGGTCCAGGTGCGATATTCCTCGGCCTTGTCTTCATCGCCCGTCAGTTCTGCCTGTTCGGAGAACGTGACGGTGTCGCGAATGTTGATTCTGCCGTCTTCTAAATCCTCACCGATCTTCAGCACCTCGCGGACCGCAATTGGAGAGCGCGCGATTGCCTTTTGGGTCTTTAAGTGACCACGCTCGATTCGTTTCGCTATCGCAACTTCGCCCTCGCGCGTAAGCAGCGGAACAACTCCCATTTCGCGGAGGTACAGACGAACTGGATCATTGGTCTTTTCGAGCGCGCCGGCCGAGAGGTCGAGTTCGATGTCTTCATCCAGATCTTCTTCATCGTCCGTGACTGTCGCAGCAGCCTGCTCGAGCAGTCGTTCGTCCGAATCTGCAATCGGAATGTTTGACCCTTCCAGCTTTTGCAGTACGTCTTCAATGTCGTCGGGAGAAACAACATTGTCCGGCAGTTCGCGGTTGAGGTCGTCGAACGTCAGGTATTTCTTATCGCCGCCCAATTCGAGCAGCCGCTCCATCACGTCGTCCCGATCCTTATCTTCGATACTGCTCACGTTCTTGCTCCTACCGGCTGCGTGAAGCCGCTTCAGTTTGAGGTTGCAACATTCCTTGACGGAGTGAGGAGAGTTGAATCTGTTCTGCTGAAAGTCGGGAAACTTTATCGCCGTCCTGTTCTCGCTCGGCGATTGCAAGTTCTCTTCTCAATTCTTCAATTCGCTGTTCGATTTTCATCAGCCTGAACGTCGCAACACATTCTTCGGCGACGTAATGTTCATTCGAACTGTGCAAAGAGGAGTTCATCAAAACCATCGGAACCATTTTGGCGGCAGACTCATCGCCATCGGTTTTGCTGGTCAAACTTTCGAAATCAATCTCAACGCCTTCACGCTCGAGTTCTAGTAAGGCTTTAAAGAGCGGCGCCGTTGCCAGGTCTTCGTAATCTTCTTCTCGCAACATCGGGAGAACTTCGCGTCGCAAGTTTGCGTCCGCAAAAAGCAGGCCAAGCAAACGCTGTTCAGCAGCGGTAGCATCGCTTCGCCTTGTCAACGCTTGAACAGTGGTGGCGCGAATGTTTCTGTTGTCCCGAACCGTTTGCCATAACTCTCGGCGCCAGGCTGAAGTATTGACGTTCTCTCGATCGATCCCGAGCGCATCCATCGCCATGTCAAAATACTCGCGCTTCTGAATCCGGCTGTTGACAGCGCGTATATAAGGAAGAACTTCTTCGACGGCTTCAGCCTTTTCCGCAGGCCGGTGAAGATTGCGGTCGCGTAAAGCGCTTTCGATCACGAATTGGATGTGTGTTTGTGCCTGCGCTCTTTGTCGCTGATATTCAGTTACGCCAAACTGTCGGATGTATTCATCGGGATCTGCATTGTCGGGAAGCACCAGCACTTTGACTTCAAGATCCTCGGCGAGGAGAATTTCGATGGACTTCTTTGCTGCCTGCACGCCGGCGCGGTCGCCATCATAGTTGACAACAACTTTGCGCGCAAACCTACTTAGCAACTTCGCCTGATCAGAAGTCAACGCTGTTCCCAAACTCGCGGCAACGTTTCGAACTCCGAATTGATACGGCACGATCAGATCGAGAAATCCCTCGACTAAGATCGCAAATTCCTGTCGTCTGATCTCGTCGCGCGTGAGATTTAGACCAAAAAGATTTCGACCTTTTACGTAAGCAGCGGTCTCAGGCGAGTTGATGTATTTTGCATCCTCGCCTTTGAGTGTGCGACCGCCAAATGCAATGGGCCGTCCCTGCACGTCGAGCACTGGGAACATCAACCGGCCGCGAAAGCGATCGTAAGAACCTCCTTCATCCTTCTTAACAACTAATCCGCTCCGATCTATATGCTCCTGAGTGGCGCCTTTGTGTCTCAGATACGAAGAAAGTGCTTCCCAACTATCCGGTGCGTAGCCAAGACGAAAAGCTTTTTGCGTCTCTTCAGTGATTTCTCGTTGTTTTAGGTATTCGCGAGCGAGGCGGCCTTCGTTGCTCGATACGAGTTGCTGCTGCCACCATTCCATGGCCCATGAATTAAGTTGAATGACAAGGTCGGCTTCCTGACGCCGCACTTCAAAACGGCTGTCGTCCACCATTTTGGGCAGTGGCATTCCGACTTTGTCGGCTACGATCTTGATTGCTTCCGGAAAAGCAACGCGCTCGATCTCCATCACAAAATTGAAGACCGATCCGCCTTTGTGGCAACCAAAGCAGTAGAAGATTTCCTTGGCGGGACTAACGGAGAAGGACGGCGTCTTCTCTTTATGAAACGGACAGCAGGCCATCCAGTTCGCGCCCTTTTTCTTGAGCTGCACGTAGTCCTGGATTACCCGGACGATGTCTGCCTGTCGTTTGAGATCGTCGATGAATGTTTGGGGGTAACGCATTATCTGAAACCGGCCGCAAAGAAGCACAAAGGGCGAATGATTTATGTAAGGCCTTTGTGCTTTTTGTGCTTCTTTGTGGCTCCTTATTGTCTCAACTCGACCAACGTTGCACCAGCACCGCCTTGATCTGGAGGTGCGGGTAAGAAACGAGCGACGTGGGGGTGGCCGTCGAGCAAACCTGCGATTGCACGACGCAGGGCGCCGGTGCCATGACCGTGAACGATTCGTACCTGGCTCAAACTCGCAAGCGAGGCCTCGTCAAGAAATTTATCAACTGCATCAACCGCTTCATCGGTCGTTTGCCCGATCACGTTCAACTCAGATTGCGGCCTCTGTTCCGCAGCGGTGAGGTGAATCTCAGTATGCGCCGATTTTCGTAACTTCTCCAATTTACCCTGTTGTGTTTTTGGCGCTCCCTGCTGCTCCACCAGTTCTAAGTGGTCCAACCGTTCCCTGAATCTCAACGACTTCACTCGCACTTCAGCGATCCCGTCCTTGATCTGATCCACAATGCCAACTGAGCCAAACGAACGAAGCTTCACTTGGTCGCCTACGACGATATCGCGTGGGGCAGCCGTTAGGTATTGTGGCGCATCTTCAACCGCACTGTCAGCCGGGCGTTCGGGTTGGACCACTGAGCCCTCGCGCACGATACGAACTTCTCGTTGTGCTGCTCGTTTGATTTCCGCGACTTGACGTTGCGCCTCGCGCTCAACCCTAACTCGCTCAGTGCGGTCCTGAAGTTTTGCAACCAACTCGCGCGCGCGTTTTTCGAGCTCGGCAATCGTGCGCTGAACAGTTTGATCAAACGTCGCCTGCCGTTCGCGCTCCTGCTTCGCGGCTTCCTTGTCGAGTGAAGCAAACTTCTCCGCAACCGCAGCTCGCTCCTCTTCCAACGCCAGTCGCAAAGCCTCCGCATCCTCAGCTTCTCGCTTGATGCGCCGCAAATACTCAGATGCCTGCAATGACGAGTCTTTAACAGACTTCATCGCGTTATCAACGATCTGTAACGGCACTCCGAACCGGCGCGCGATCTCGAGCCCCGATGAAGCACCGGCCATTCCGACAATCAAACGATATGTCGGCTGCAAAGTCTTTTCGTCAAACTCAACACTCGCATTGAGCACGCCCTCTTGGTTGCCCGCGTACATTTTGAGGCCACTGTAGTGAGTGGTTGCGATAACGTGCGCGCTGCAAGCTCTGCGGAAGTGGTCGACCACAGCGACACCAAGAGCCGAACCTTCTTCGGGATCCGTGCCGGTTCCGACTTCATCAAGCAGGACCAGTGCCGGCGCTTCGCAGAGATCGATCATGCGGGCGATGTTGGCAACGTGTGAGGTGAAAGTCGAAAGATTTGCAGCCAGTGATTGATGATCGCCGATATCGGCAAGCACTGACGCGTAGAACGGAAAGCGTGCGGACTTCGCCGGAACCGAAATGCCGGACAACGCCATCAACGCCAGCAGACCGGTCGTCTTCAAAACCACAGTCTTGCCGCCCGCATTCGCGCCGGATATCACCATCGCGTTCTTATCGTCATCCAGTGCAAACGAAACAGGCACCACCGAATTTCCAGTTGCTCGCAGGTTCTCTTCGAGCAACGGATGGCGCGCTTCGACCAGTTCCAACCGGCCGCTTGTATTCGTTTCCGCACCCGCGTGGATCTCAGGAATTACGCAGTCGAAATTCTGATGAAAGACCGCACGTGCGTTGATGAAGTCGAGTTCAGCAACGGCCGCGGCCGCCATCTCTATTGCAGGCAACTGCGCTCGCAGTTCTTCTGACAAGCCGAAGAGAATGCGTGCGATCTCGCGGGTTTCACTCTCATGCAAACTCTGCAATTCGTTATTCGCATCGATGGTCTCGAGCGGCTCAACGAAAGCCGTCGCGCCGGATGATGAATAACCGTGTGCGACACCCTGCACTCTTCCTCGATGATCCGCTTTAACTGGAATGACGAAACGATCGTTACGTATCGTCACGAGCTCATCCTGAATGGCTTCAGCCGACCTGCGCATCAAGCTTTCCAGCGAGCGCGTGATTCGCGAGCGCAGGACGTTGATCTCGTGACGAATACTCGCCAATTCCGGACTCGCACGATCGTCCAGTTCTCCGTTTGGCAGGATCTTGTTGGTGACGCGTGCTACAACTGTGTTGAGTTCGCGCGGCAAGTCTTCCACGAGCTGCCACAACACGGGTGCGTTGTCACGTTCAGCGAGAATGGCTGCTCGGGCTGACATTGCCTGTTCACACAAGCGTGCTGTTTGCAGAATAGCTACAGGATCCAGACTTGCACCTTCAACACGCAGCCTCGCGATCGTTTCTGCTGGATCCGTTAACCCGTTGAACCACCACTTCACTCCACGAGTTCTGAGCAGCACGCATTCAGCTAATGCGGAGAGCTCTCGCCGGAGTTGAGAAATATTTTCGATGGGCGCAAGTGTCTCAACACGCCGCTGCCCTGGTTCGGTCTGAGCGTTTCGTTTTATTAACTCCAGCAGGTGCTGGTATTCGAGTGTTATGAATGCCTGTTTGTTCACGGGTGCTAAAGGTTACAACGTGGGCAAGTGACAGACAACAGCCTGCGAAGCAGGCGTCCGCATAAAGCCTGGGGTGGAGCGAGGCTTTGCGAGCGAAACCCCAGGTGAACGCGTGTTAGGAAAATCTCAGCCCGCGAAGCAACTGTGTTGGAAGTCAAGGCAAAACTAAGTCAGTTTGCCAAAGCGTCTGATTACGGACCATCAGATTGATGATGGATAACAGTTTACGCATGCAGGCGGTATGTGCCACCTTGTGCGGTTTTCCTTTAGCCAGCAGACGCTGATAGAACTCTTTGATCACGGGATTGAACCGCAGTGCAGTGAGCGTGGCCATATAGAGCATACAGCGGACGCGGGCGCGCCCGCCGAAGATATGCCGCACCCCTCGTTGCTGACCGCTGTCGCAATTGAGGGGCGCCACCCCGACGAGCTTACTGATGCGTTGGCGATTGAGTGTCCCTAACTCCGGCAAATCGGCGAGCAAGGAGAAGGAAACCACGGGACCGATGCCAGGCACACTCTGCAGGATGGCATCTTTGTCTTGCCAGACCGTGGAACTTACTAAGCGGGTCTGAAGCTGTTCATCCAGTTCGGCAATGCGTTCTTCGAGCCAATCGATGTGTTCTTTGATAGCGTCGCGTACGGCTTCCACCGTAGCACTGTGGCGTCGATTTTTTTCAGCCACGAGCATCTCGATGAGTTGGCCGCGGCGGCCCATCAAAGCCTCTAACTCCTGTTCATCTCTTGACTTGAGTGGACGTAATGGTGGCTGGATAGCGGCGGCAAAGTGGGCCAGAACGCGGGCATCCAGGCGATCGGTTTTAGCTAACTGCCCGATCGCTTTGGCGAAGGCACGCACCTGCCGCGGATTGATTACCACTACCGGCAAGCCGGCGGCGTGCAAAGCAGCCACCACTGGTTTTTCCAAACCACCCGTGGCTTCCAACACAATGCGTGCCGGTCGCAAGGCGATTAGTTCCGCCAGCAATGCCCCAAAAGCACTGGTCTTGTTAGGACAATGATAATGAAAATCGCTCTCGTGCACGGCTACTTCCAAGAGCTGTTTGGAAACATCGATACCAATATTATTTTTTCTTTTTGACAAGAATTGTTCTCCTTCCCGGGCTTGCGAATACGGGCTCTAACGCCCCGGCAACTGTTCGGGTTTTAGGGAAAACGAGGTGCAACGATCAAATGCTTCGCGACGGGCTCGGAGCAACCAAGCGGGCTAAGGATCTGTTGCACCCTTGCGGCAATCGCTCCCGCAGTGCAAGCGATTGGCAACTCAGCAAACATTTTCTAACTTGCATGGGGCTAATCATACAAGCGGGCGAGAGCCGTAAATATCGAAGGGCTCTCGCCCGCTTCGCGGGCTCGCATTCTCCTTGGATCTTTTCCTGGGGCTTGCGCCCCAGGCTTTATGCTTACGCCTGCTTCGCAGGCTCAATCATAATATATACAATGAACATCGATTCTTCAGTTGAAGGGCGGCTGCTATGGATGAGTTTGACCGTTATCGCTCGGCGATGAATGAGAAACTGCTCGGCAGTGATCATCTGGGCATCAAACGTTTCTTTGCGCTTGACACCCAGGCTTATGAAGACGGCGCACTCGACAAACGAACAAAGGAACTGATGGGCCTCGTTGCGTTGACCGTGCTTCGCTGCGACGATTGCATCACCTATCACATCAAGCAATGCGCCGCGATTGGGGTGCGCCGCGAGGAGTTCCTTGACGCTTTCAACATTGCGCTGGTGGTTGGCGGGTCGATTACTATTCCACACTTGAGACGGGCGATCGATCGTGTGGACCAACTGCTCGAGACAGGATTACAGGATTCACAAGATTAATCATGATAAAACCTGTAATCCTGTCATTAGTCATTTTATTTTCGTTGGCGATAGGAAGTGTTTCTATGTCTGTACAAGAACCAGGACGGGTGCGTGCTCCCGAAATCACAGGCGGTCGCGGTTGGCTGAATACCGATAAACCACTGTCGCTCGCAGCTCTCAAAGGCAAAGTCGTTCTACTCGACTTCTGGACCTATGGTTGCATCAACTGTATCCACATCATTCCCGATCTAAAGAAGCTCGAAGCCAAGTATGCCAACCAACTGGTCGTAATCGGCGTTCACTCCGCCAAATTTCAAAACGAAAAAGAGACGGAGAACATCAGGCGCATCATCCTGCGCTACGAAATCGAGCATCCCGTTTACAACGATTCGGAATACGCAGTGTGGCAAAGCTACGGCGTGCGTGCATGGCCCACGCAGGTGCTGATCGATCCCGCCGGTTACGTGATCGGCGGTGTCTCAGGCGAGGGCAACTACGACATCATCGATCAGACCATCACGAAAGTTATTGACGAGTTTCGTAAAAAAGGCGGGCTAAACGAAGAACCTCTCAAACTCGTACTCGAAAGAGCTAAAGTCGGCGAATTGCCACTCGCCTTTCCCGGCAAGATTCTCGCCGACGCAAATAACGACCGACTCTTCATTGCCGATTCAAACCACAACCGCATCGTTATCACGAAACTCGATGGCAGGTTAGTAGACACGATCGGCACAGGCGACGCCGGTGCTGCCGATGGCGCGTTCGATAAAGCAACTTTCTATCGTCCACAA
Organism: uncultured Acidobacteriota bacterium; assembly: GCA_963826255.1. Classification (GTDB taxonomy): domain Bacteria; phylum Acidobacteriota; class Blastocatellia; order Pyrinomonadales; family Pyrinomonadaceae; genus PSRF01. The sequence goes on along the minus strand of CAWGWK010000001.1, from coordinate 691,523 downwards.
GGCATGGCTCTCTCAGGCGACAATCTTTACGTTGCCGACACGGAAAACCATCTAATTCGACGAGTCGATCTAAAGTCGCGCACTGTCGAAACGATCGCGGGCACCGGCCAGCAATCGCGCGAGTATTTCAAATCCGGATCGGGTCGTTCAGTTGCATTGAGTTCGCCGTGGGATCTGCAACTGGTTGGACGCGTGCTTTACATCGCCATGGCTGGTCCACACCAGATCTGGAAGATGGATCTCGACAAGAACGAAGTCTCAACTTTCGCAGGCTCCGGACGTGAAGCGCGTTTGGATGGTTCACTTTCACAAGCCGGCTTCGCGCAACCTTCAGGCATGGCAAGCGATGGTAAAACACTTTACGTTGCCGACAGTGAGTCGAACATCATTCGGGCGATCGATCTCACGGGCGGTACGGTTAAAACTCTCGTCGGTGGCGATCTATTTGAGTTTGGCGACGTTGATGGAACGGGAGATGACGTACGCCTGCAACATCCACTCGGCCTGATCGCCTTAGGTGACAAACTCCTGATCGCCGACACGTATAACCACAAGATCAAAGAGCTCGATCCAAAGCGAGAAAAGGTTACCTCGCTTTTTGGCAGCGGAAAACCTGGACAAGCAGACGGAGCGTCGGCTTCGTTCTATGAACCAGCCGGATTGGCTTTGGCCCATGAAAAGCTCTACGTCGCCGACACAAACAATCATGCTATTCGTGTAGTGGATTTGAAAACGAAACAGACGAGCACGCTTCGCATCAACGGTCTTACTCCACCCTTGAAGAATGTGGAGGCGCTTGAATCTGCTGCCGGCCCAAACGCTGAAGAGATCAAGGTTGCGGCACAACGGCTTCGTTCCGGCGCCGCAGCCTCAATGCAAATCGACGTGGAACTACCTGTGGGCTATCACCTCAATCCGATGGCGCCGCAGCGTTACAAGATCTCAGTCGATGGCGGTAAGAGTTTGGCAATCGACCAAAAGAATGCAGCACGAGCAGCAAAAGATCTAAAGCTCCCGATTCGCGTTCCGTTGAACACCACTGCCGTTGGTCAAGCCGCTATTCGAGCGCAGGTTACGTTGTTCTATTGCCGTGAAGACAACACGGGCACGTGCCGGATCAAAACACTCGTTTGGCAAGTACCGGTAGAAGTGACGAATGACGCGAACGCGCCGTCTGAAGTGAAGCTTCAGGGTAAACTCACTACGGACTAAAAGAACTGATCGAACTATCCACAGATTACGCAGATGAATCTGTGTAATCTGTGGATACCCGCTTGCCGTGCCTCACCACGGCGAGTAATATCGTTCCTCCCCTAATTCATAATGCAAGGAGTGAGGTTCGTGGCCGATAAACCATTTCTCACTGACATCAAAACTTTGCGCGAACGCGCGCGACAGCACATCGAAAACGGCGCGGTAACCGCAGGCTACAGCGCGGATCGCGAGACCGCGGTCAAGATTTTGAACGAAGCCCTGGCGACCGAGATCGTGTGTGTGCTGAGATATAAACGCCATTATTTCATGGCCTCCGGAATCAATGCGGAAAGTGTGGCCGCAGAGTTTCTCCAGCATGCTAACGAAGAGCAGGGACATGCGGACGAGATTGCGCAACGCATAGTTCAGCTAAACGGCGAACCGAATTTCAACCCCGAAGGGTTGCTGATGCGGAGTCACGCGGAATATGTCGAAGGCAATTCGCTGATCGACATGATCAAAGAGGATCTCGTAGCTGAACGCATCGCGATCGATAGTTATCGCGAGATGATCACTTACTTCGGAAACGACGATCCCACTTCCAGACGCATGCTTGAAGGCATTCTCGCAGTCGAGGAGGAGCACGCCGACGATTTGGTAAGTCTGTTGGAAAAGATGGGCTGACCGGGTTGTAGTCCGAATATATAGCTTTTTAGGAGCGTGATGCTTTGCACGTAGAGCATCACGCTTGTTAGTCTCAGCGTATTGTCTGAAAGCCAGTCAAACCAAACTAATCCCGGCCGGCCGACAATGTGCCGTAGTTGTGGAGCAATCGTCGGCGCCGGCGAATCTCAATGCGCCGTATGCGGAGCATCAACCTCCAACCAACCGGCGCAAAGTGCCTACCAGCGTCAGGCCGATCGAGAAACAATCAAGTTTGCACGTGCGGTTTTGAGCCGGCCGTATAAGTTCACCATCGTCCTGCTCGTCGCAAACCTGTTTGTCTTTATGTTGATGTGGGAATCCAGCGGGATGACCTCATCTATATTGTGGCAGCCCTTCCTTGAACCAGTCCTCATTGCTTATGGCGCCAAACTCAATTACCTGATCGATGCGCCACACTACCAATGGTGGCGCTTCATCGCGCCGATGTTTATTCACATTAACCTGTTTCACCTGATGGTCAATATGTACAGCCTGATGATGGTTGGACCATTCGTGGAGAAACTTTATGGGTCGGCGAAGTTCGTAATTTTTTGGGTGGTAACTGGAATTGCGGGAGTGGTGGCGAGTTATTTGACAGTACGTCCCGAACTCGCAATCGGTGCGTTCGGACGTTTTCTTTTCAAAAACGTAGACAATCCTTCAGCCGGTGCATCCGGAGCTTTGTTTGGATTGGTCGGAGTCCTCTTCGTGTTCGGTATCAAGTTTCGCCACGAACTTCCGGAGGGCTTCAAACGAGCGTTCGGCACCGGAATGCTGCCGATTATCTTTATCAATCTCGTGATCGGTTTTGTCGGCCGCGGCTTTATCGATAACGCTGCTCATCTCGGTGGACTGCTGTCAGGGGCGGCACTCGCTCTGGCTGTTGACTACCGGCGCCCTGGCGCACGTGCAAGTATCACAAACACCTGGCGAGTTCTTCAGATGCTGGCGCTGGCGGTAGTTGTCCTGGGTTTTTACAAGGTCGCGAGAAACTTCAGCCGACCTGTCGGCACGGCCGTTCGCATAGCACCGACCGGACGCACGCAGATTTTTCTGAACTATGTAGGCACCATGAACCAGGTTCAGGAGAAAATTGCCGCGGTGATTCATAATAACGACGTGAGCGACGTGGACGCGGTAACTCAGAGGGCAATGCAGGTGCCGGCGCCTGATGCCCGCGCGACGGAGTTGAGAACGCAACTGCTAAACATCCTTTCAAAACTGGCCGAAGCCGTGCCGGCTGCGAGTCCGTTGACGAATAGTGAACCAAGGCGACCGCCGCAGTTGGACCAGAAGTTGATAAATGAGCTCAAAGAATGGCAAAAGGAATATGACGTGTGGTTGAAAGGCGCTGCGAAGACGTTTACCGCGCCACAATAAACTTCAGGAGAGACAAATGGAGATTAGAAAAGTAGGAGTTTTGGGATGCGGACTGATGGGCGCGGGTATCGCGCAGGTCGCGGCAAGTGCGGGCTTTGAGACGGTCGTAAGAGAAGTTTCAGACGATCTGATTACAAAAGGATTTGGCGGCATTGAAAAGTCGTTGGCGAAGTTTGCCGAAAAAGGCACGATAACAGCAGATCAGCAACGGGAAATTCGCGGTCGTTTATCGGGGACTACTTCATTCGGCGACCTCGCGGACTGCGATATCATCATTGAAGCGATTATCGAGAACCTCGAAGAGAAGCGCAGCACTTATCGCCAGTTGGATGAGATTTGCAAACCGGAGACGATCTTTGCCTCCAACACGTCGTCCTTATCGATCACCGAGATGATGACTGCCACTTCGCCTGAGCGGCAAAGCCGTTTTATCGGAATGCACTTCTTCAATCCGGTGCCGCTCATGAAACTCGTCGAAGTAGTGAAGACTGTGCTGACTGACGAAGCTGTTTACGAACAGGGAGTGGAATTTGGGAAAAGGCTGGGCAAGGTGCCGGTGCGAGCAGGAGATAAGACCGGGTTTATCGTGAATCGTTTGCTGGTGCCGTACATGCTCGATGCGATTCGCGCTTTGGAAGAAGGCGTGGGATCGATCGTCGACATTGATAACGCGATGAAGCTTGGTTGTGGTCATCCGATGGGTCCGTTCACGTTGGGAGATTTTGTGGGGCTCGATACGACGTATTACATCGCCGAGATCATGTTCAACGAGTTTCGCGAGAAACGATTTGCGCCTCCGCCGTTATTGAAGCGCATGGTGCTGGCCGGTTTGTACGGGCGCAAGTCGGGCCGTGGTTTTTACGATTACACGAAAGACCCGAAGAACCCGACGCCAATGAATTTGATTTAAATAGCCAGAATCGATAACAAATAGCCGTTCTGGGCTAAAGATTCTTATCTCTTTCGAGAGCGCAGGATGTTAGAATCACTCTCTGAAGGGAGAACAAAATGAGCGAAGACCTCACTAAGAAATTACCAAGAACCGACAGCGAAAAGCTGAACTTGATCCTCACAACCGTGCAAAGTTTAGACAAGCGGCTCGAGAAACTGGAACTTCGGGTAGACAAGATCGAGTCACGACTTCAGCACCTTGAAGAAAAGGTGGAGCAGAGACTCCACGATACGCGCCCTATTTGGCATAAAGTTGTGGCTGATATTGCTCAGTTGCAGGCGGGTCAGGATAGCCTGCGCGCGGAAATGCGCGAGCTCAGCAGCACGGCGCGCGATGTTAACCGTGATCAAATCGTAATCAATGACGTCATTCGCAAAATTCAACTCGACTTTCATAACATTGATGGACGGCTCCATAGACTTGAAGTCAATCGCAATTAACAGAATTCATCAACTTGATGCGTCTACAAGCATCTCCTATACTGCGCAACGTAGTAACTATTCAAATAGCGGAGTTGGATCGATTGCAGCCTACCGTACACGAAGGTCGTCTTAATGCTGACGCGTTTCGGTTCGCAATCGTCGCCAGCCGCTGGAATGAATTGATTTCAGCGCGACTGGTGGAAGGTGCTCTCGACGGTCTCAAGCGATTAGGCGCGAAAGACGCGAACGTTAGTTTGTATCGCGTCCCAGGCGCATTCGAGATTCCGTTGCTGGCGTTGCGACTTGCACAGTCGCGCAGGTTTGATGCAATCATTTGTCTCGGTACGATCATTCGGGGTCAAACTCCGCACTTCGATTACATCGCGAGTGAAGTCGCGCGCGGTATTTCGCAAGCAGGTTTGACGAGCGGGTTGCCGGTCGTATTTGGTATCGTAACTGCGGACACTGTCGATCAAGCTATCGATCGCGCCGGAGTGAAGTTGGGCAACAAAGGGTTTGAAGCCGCGATGACTGCGGTGGAATTGGTAAATCTTTACAAGGAAGCATTCGAGTGAGTCCACAAAAAGGGCACAGGAAGCACAAAGACAAAATAAAAAAGGCCTTCATATTTAGTAACGATCTTTTGTGTCTTTTGTGCATCTTTGTGGCTCATTAAGGTTTTGGTAATTCTTTATGGGTTCGCGACGTAAGGCGCGTGAATGCGCCTTGCAAATGCTCTTTGCGGCTGACGTTGCCGAAATGCCTGCGGACGACGTGGTCCGGAGCTATTGGGCTGAGCTTGGGGAATCCGACCTCGACCAAACCGCGCGAGAATTCGCTACTCGCCTCGCTGCCCGTACGCTTTCAAACCTGGAACTACTCGACGAACGCATCCGCTCACGCGCCGAACACTGGCGCATTTCACGCATGGCGGTCGTTGACCGCAACATCCTGCGTCTCGCAGTCTACGAGTTTCTTTACGAACCAACGCCACGCACGGTCGCGATTAACGAAGCACTCGAAATTGCGCGTCGCTTTTCCACGTACGAGGCGACCCAGTTCATCAACGGCATTCTCGACGCCATAAAACGCGACTTGGACGAGCAGCAACCTCAACAAAATGTCCAACCCGAAGCAGAAGAGTCTGAGTCGGAGACAAGCACGCCCCCCGGCGAAGATGAGTGACAAACTTGTCAGAGCTTGAAAACAAGCTTAAACAGATAAGAGCCGCACTCGAAGACCTGCGCGCCGCCTCAGGCGATGGCGCACGCACGCGTAAAGAGCTCGACTCACTATTTCGCCGCGTTCACAATCTCAAGGCAGCGGCGTCTGCTGATGGTTTGAATGATCTTAGCCACGCCGCGCACGAGTTGGAGAACGTGCTCCATTCACTACGCACGGGTACGTCCACGCTCGATGACAACGTGCTGCAACAGCTAACGGAAACGTCCGCCGCGCTTTCTCAGCATTTGTTAGCAGATGCTATCCCCGAAGAAATGTGGAGTTCTCTGAAAGCAGAAGAAAAACATTCTTTGAGGCAGTGTGTTAAGGAAGGCGCCAATCTTTTCCTCGTGCAGACAAGTTTCGACATTGCCGGCTTCGATCGACAGTTTCAGAATTTGAAAGAGAAACTTAGCAGCGTTGGAGAAGTTATCTCGATAGCTCCCCGCTCGGAAAGCGAAAGGATCAACTTCAGAATTCTTTACGCCAGAGCAGCGGAAGCGGGCCAGATACGGGACGAGTTAGGAATCTCCGGCGTCACGGTGGAGGAACTGTTTCGCCAAACAACAGACTCAGTTGCGACAGTATTGCAACGAGCAGTGCGCGCGGGACAATCGGCCGCAGGCGCAACCGGCAAAGAGGTCGACTTCGTAGTACGCGGCGAGGACCTCCGGATGGATAGATCGCTATGCAACACCCTCGCGGATCCGTTGGTTCACCTCGTTCGCAATGCAGTTGATCACGGGATTGAGCACGTCGATGAGCGTGTCAGGCTTGGTAAGAACAAACGGGGAACGGTCGTGATCGAGGCTGCGACTCTTGCAGGACAAACGAGAATCACAGTGATAGACGATGGATGCGGTATCGATCCTGCGGTCATCAACCGGATATTTCAACCGGGTTTCTCGACCGCGACTGAAGTAACCACGATCTCGGGGCGTGGTGTCGGTCTCGATGCTGTAGAAACAGCGGTTAAAGAACTCGGCGGCTCTATGTGCGTTAACTCCGAACCCGGCAAGGGCTCCTCTTTCGAAATCACCTTGCCAATCCGTCCTAATCCGCGTTAATCCGTGGCCGTGCCCCAATCGATTTTCGGATGCATCGTGTGCCACTTCGTCGCTCGCTCAAATGCCAGCGCCACTCGCAGGGGCGACACCTCATCGTATACGCCTCCAGTAAACATAATCGCGATCGGCAGATCGTTTACGAACCCACACGGCAACACCACCGCGGGATGACCGGTCAAGTTTGTGACCAGCAGGCTCGCGCTTCCCGGCGCGGGACTGACGAACACATCCCACTGCGCCATCAGTTTTTCCATCTCACGCATGAGCAAGGTGCGTGCACGTTGCGCGCGGAGGTACTCGACCGCGGGAATGAATCGCGAGGTGCGAAACGTGTTGGGCCAATCGTTCGGCGACTGCCCTGACAACTGATTGACGCGTCCATCGCGAGTTATATCGTCGAACGCTGTTGCAGCTTCGGCCGATAAGATAAACCTCAAAGAGCCGGTCGAAAACTTCGGCAACTCAATAGGCGTTAATTTTGCGCCGGCTTTTTCCAACACTTCGAGTGCCGTTTTGTAGACCGCGCGGCGTTGTTCGGCTTGTGTGCGCTGCTGTTCAGTTGCCGTGGGAGAGGGTGGAGGCTCAAACTCCGTTTTGAGATAACCGATTCGCAGCGTGCTGATGTTAGTGTCGGGGTTCCAATTGAAAGGCGCATCGCCGACGGTTATATCTTTGCCGTCAGGTCCATAGATCGCATGCAGCGCAGCGGCGCAATCCTCGACGCCGCGGCACATTGGACCAATCTTGTCCATGGTCCAACTCAGACCCATGGCGCCATAGCGACTCACCCTGCCGTACGTCGGACGCAGCCCTGTTACACCGCACCTCGATGAAGGTGAAACGATCGAACCGAGAGTCTCCGTTCCGATCGAGAAACCCACCAGGCCAGCAGCCGTGGCCGCGGCCGGACCGGCCGAAGAACCGCTCGAGCCTGTTTGCGCTTCATCAGGCTGCCACGGATTTCGCGTAACACCGCCGAACCATCGTGGTCCCTGTGCGAGTGCGCCCATTGACAATTTCGCGACCAGCACCGCGCCCGTCTCGTTCAGTCTTTCGACAACTGTCGAGTCGTAATCGATCATTTGATCGCGATAAGGCTCAGCGCCCCACGTCGTCTTGATTCCTTTCGTGGCAAAAAGATCTTTCGCACCCCAGGGTATTCCGTGCAGTGGTCCACGATACTTGCCGCGCTTTATCTCCGCATCTGCCGCCGCAGCCTGCTTCAGCGCCAGGTCTTCGGTGAGAGTGACGATGCAATTAAGCTTTGGTCCATACTTCTTCAACCGCGCGAGGTACATCTTCGTAAGTTCGGTCAACGAGATCTTGCGCGTACGAATGAGTTCAGCGAGTTGCGGAACCGTGACAAACGCAAGATCGTCGACCGTCTTGAATGGCAGCGCCTCCACCTTGCCAAAACGAAACTTCGTCTTTGGTGTGTAGAGTTCCTTCTTTGCACGCGATGGATGAAAAGCGATAGCCGGTTCGGTATCGAGTGGTATATCGATCTTCCGCACCGTTTCGTAGGCGTCAAGATTTCGATTCACGCCGCCGAGCGCCATCGCTTCCTGTGCGTCAGTGAGTTCGATTCCGATTAGTTTTTCGGCTTGGCGCATCATCTCTTTGGTGATGCGCGGCGCGGGAGTCGGAGACGGACTGGGCGACGGAACAGGCGTGGGCGAAGCTGTTTGAGCCAGCGCATCCAGAGGTAATTTGGAGACTGTCAACCCGGCGGCACCGAGCGCCGGAAGTAGTTTCACAAAGGTTCGTCTGCCGACTTTCGATTTAGTAGTCCGTGTTTTTGAGGTTTTGCTTTTCTTCATGATGTCTAGAAAGGTCTCTGAGTTCACTGCGCTCTGCGGTAAACTAGACGCGCATCACTCACCGCCCGGAACGCAGAGGTACGCAGAGATTACCACCGAAGGCATCAAGTATGCAGGCTCAAAACTGAAGCTTTTGCCTCACGTCCTTTGCCTCGCCCAGAAAGTTAAACCGCAAATTGTTTTTGATGGCTTCTCAGGAACAACGCGCGTGTCGCAGGCGTTCGCACAAGCCGGCTTTCGCGTTATTGCCAACGATATTGCCGTCTGGTCCAAAGTGTTCGGTGATTGTTACCTGTTGAGTCCATTTCCGCGTGAGCACTACAAAGATTTGATCGGCCATTTGAACGCAGTGCCTGGAAAGGACGGCTGGTTCACCAAACATTATGGCGGATGTACCGGCAGATCGAACCGGTTGAAGAAGCCCTGGCAAAAACATAACACGCTCAAGCTCGACGGGATTCGCGAAGAGATCGAACGATTATCACTAAGCACACACGAGAAAACCGTGGCGCTCACAAGCCTGATCCTCGCGATGGATCGCGTAGATAACACGATGGGCCATTTCGCTTCTTATCTCAGCGAGTGGTCACCTCGCTCTTATGGCTGCATGGAATTGAAGGTCCCGAAGCTCGTTTCAAAAACGCACGAGCACGAGGTTCACCAGGCTGACATATTCGATGTTGTTTCCTCGGTCGATGCCGATCTTGCGTATTACGATCCTCCATACGGCTCCAACAACGACAAGATGCCGCCTTCGCGTGTGCGCTACGCTGCCTACTATCACGTTTGGACGTCCATCTGCCTCTTCGATACCCCTGAGCTATTCGGCAAGGCGAGGCGACGCGCAGACACTACCGACGGGCTAAGTGCATCTGTCTTTGAGGAGTTCAGAAAGAATGAGAGCGGCCGGTTCATCGTAGTCGAAGCGATCGAACGATTGTTGCGAGCCACCAGGTGCCGGCACATCATCTTGTCGTACAGCTCCGGCGGCAGGGCGACCGCGGCAGAGTTGAACGAAGTGATCAGAAGTGCCGGGAAGCTCGTCGAGATAATCGAAGTTGACTACAAACGAAACGTCATGGGAGGCATGCGCTGGACAAACGAGTGGGTGCGTGAAGCGGACCAACCGAATCGAGAGTTCCTGTTCTTAATTGAGAAGTAGGGTGGCTTCAGGAGTTTCTCTCTGCGGCCCTCTGCGTATCTCGGCGTTCTCTGCGGTAAAGGCTATTTCAACGCAGAGGCCGCAGAGATACGCTGAGGACCGCAGAGAAAAGCGGGAGAATTCGACGTTTCAATTGTGGAGTGATAGTCTTGATTTACCGAGGTAAGCAAAGTGAACAAGACCGATTTATCGCAAGTGATCGCCGAAGAATTCGGCGCAAATGCCACCTATGTCGAGGGACTGTTGCAACGGTTCCGCAGCAATCCGGAGTTGGTTGACGACTCGTGGCGATCTTATTTCAGTGAGCTAATCGGCGATGGCAATGGAGCAAAGCCGGTCGCAGTCGCAACCGATGGAGACACCGGTGCCGCGACGAAAAAAGCCGCTGTTGCTCCTGCTCCTGCTCCCGAGCCGAAGACGGTTCCTGCTCCTGCCGCGCCCATCGACGCCGAAGCTGTTCCACTGCGCGGCGCCGCACTAAAAATCGTCGAAAACATGGAGAGCAGTCTCTCCGTCCCAACCGCGACTTCCGAACGAAGAATTCCGGTCAAGCTGTTGGATGAGAACCGCCGCATCATCAACCAGCATCTCGCCGAGAACGATCGTGGCAAAGCTTCGTACACGCATTTGATTGCCTGGGCGATGCTGCGCGCCCTCGATACATTTCCCCAACTCAACGATGGCTACGCTGAAATCGACGGCGCCCCGACGCGTTTGAAACGCAAGAGCGTGAATCTCGGTATAGCGATTGATCTGACCAAGAAAGACGGCTCGCGCACCTTGCTGGTACCCAACATCAAGAACGCAAGCAGTCTGAGTTTTTCAGACTTTCTCGCGGCTTACGATGATGTTGTAAAAAGAGCGCGTGACGGAAAATTGCAGATATCCGATTTTCAGGGAACCACCCTTTCGTTAACTAATCCCGGGACGATCGGCACGGTCGCCTCGATTCCGCGATTGATGGAAGGTCAGTCGGTAATTATCGCTACAGGCGCGATTGAATATCCCGCTGAGTACCAGGCGATGGCGCCGGAAGCGTTGTCACAGCTCGGCATCAGCAAAGCGATTTCGATCAGCAGCACGTACGATCATCGAATCATTCAAGGCGCCGAATCGGGAGCGTTCCTCGCTCGCGTGCACGACTTCCTCATCGGCAAGCACGATTTCTACAAAAACATTTTCTTGAATCTCAGCATTCCGCACGCGCCGTTGCGTTGGAACCTCGATCGCAACCCGTTCTTTCTTCCGGGAGATCAGGTTCGCGAGCAGACGCTTAAAGAAGCGAAGGTCATAGAGTTGATCAACGCGTATCGCGTGCGCGGCCACTTAATAGCCGACACCGATCCGCTTCACGCACTGCCGCTTCTGTATCACCCGGAACTCGACATCGAAACTTACGGGCTGACGATCTGGGACCTCGATCGAGTGTTTATCACTGACGGACTCGCGAATCGCGAAAGCGCCACGTTACGAGAGATTCTCGACATTTTGCAGCGCGCTTACTGCGGCAAGGTAGGTATCGAATACCGTCACATTCAAAGCAAAGAAGAGAAACAGTGGATTCGCGAACAGGTCAGGCGAGAGTTTGTGCAGCCGGAGCCACTTCCGGTTGACGTAAAGAAACGTCTGCTTTGGAAGTTGATCTCGGCGGAACAGTTTGAACGTTTCCTGCACACGAAATATCTTGGGCAGAAACGGTTTTCACTCGAAGGCTGCGAAACCGTTATCCCGTTGCTTGATCGATTGATCGATGGGGCTGCTGCTCGCGGTGTTGAAGAGATCGTTTTCGGTATGGCCCATCGTGGCCGTTTGAATGTGCTGGCAAACGTGATCGGGAACTTGTGTGAAAGGATCTTCGCAGCCTTTGAGGGTTCGGTCCATCCTGAGTTTCCGGCGGACGAAGGGGATGTGAAATACCATCAGGGAGCGACCGGCGAACGTGTGCTCGCCGATGGACGCAGAGTTCATCTGACGCTCTCGCCCAATCCCAGTCACCTCGAGGCTGTCGATCCCGTTGTCGAAGGAATGGTCCGAGCCAGGCAGGACACAATCCTTGGTCACCAGGGTAAGACGCGCGATGAGGTGATCGATCTCGCTCTACCTGTGCTGCTCCACGGCGATGCCGCTTTCGCAGGTCAGGGCATCGTGATGGAAACGTTGAACCTTGCCGGTTTGAAAGGCTATCGCACAGGCGGCACGATTCACATCATTATCAACAACCAGATTGGGTTTACTACTTCTCCGGAAGCAGGCCGCTCAACGATCTATTCAACTGACGTCGCACGCATGACTCAGTTACCGATCTTCCATATCAACGGTGATGATCCGGAAGCAGCCTACCGCGTGTTGCAAATCGCGCTCGATTACCGGCAGCAGTTCAACAAAGACGTCGTGCTCGATCTGATCGGTTTCCGACGGCTTGGTCACAATGAGACGGACGAGCCGAGCTACACGCAACCACTCATGTATGCACGTGTCAAAGCGCATCCGGGTGTACGCACGGTTTACGCGAAGCGACTGATCAAAGAAGGTGTGATCACTGAAGACGAATTGAAGAACCTCATTGACGAACGCGTACGTCGTTATGAAGAAGCGCTGGCAAACGCAAAACGAAAGGTTACAGACGAACCGAAGCACTCGACGGCTCGCGTGGAAGAGATCGACGGCTCGGAAGTGGTTCCCACCGGAGTGACACCCGAAGTTATCCGCAGTATCGCACACAAGATCGCGGTGGTGCCCGAAGGTTTCCACGTTAACCCGAAGATGGTGGGCCAACTCGCGCGACGCGCGAAGATGGGCGACGGTAGCGCACCGCTGGATTGGGCGTTTGCGGAAGCAGTTGCCTTCGGTTCGCTCGTGCTGGAAGGAAATCGCGTGCGTTTGAGTGGACAGGATTCGGGCCGCGGAACGTTCAGTCAGCGTCATGCTGTTCTGTTCGACACGCAAACCGGAAACTCCTGGGCGCCGTTATCCGAGCTGCGTTCGGAGTCAAACCCTGAAGGCCGGTTCGAAGTTTTTGACAGTTCGTTGTCGGAAGAAGGCGTGTTGGGATTTGAATACGGCTATTCGGTTATCGCGAAAGATGCTCTCGTGTTGTGGGAAGCGCAGTTTGGTGATTTTGGCAATGGTGCACAAACGATTATCGACCAGTACATTGCGGCTTCCGAAGACAAGTGGAAACAAACTTCGAGAGTGGTGATGCTGCTGCCGCACGGTTACGAGGGACAGGGACCGGAACACTCGAGCGCGCGGCTCGAACGGTATCTGCAACTGTGTGCTGAAAACAATTTGCAGGTTTGTTATCCGACAACGCCGGCGCAGTACTTTCATCTGTTGCGTCAACAAGTGCGGCCGGGAATGGAGCGCCCGCTGATCGTCATGACGCCGAAGAGTCTGCTTCGTTTGCCGGCGGCGTCTTCGAGTATCGATGATCTCGCAAATGGAGGATTTCAGCCGTTAATTCACGACGCTGAGATCACGGATCGTGATGGGGTGAAGAAGATTGTTTTTTGCAGTGGCAAAGTTTTTTACGATTTGATGGACGCACGCAAGAAGACTGAGGATCGCAGTGTGGCGGTGGTGCGCCTGGAACAGCTCTATCCGTTCCCGTTGACGGCGATTCGCGAAATGCTGGCGAAGTATCCGAATGCCACACAGCTCGTTTGGGCGCAAGAGGAGCCGCAGAACATGGGCGGATGGGGGTTCGTGCAAGAACGACTCGAGAACCTGCTGCCGAATTGCGAACGCCCGCAGTATGTTGGACGGTCGGCGTCTGCGAGCCCCGCGACGGGTTCTTACAGTATTCACCAGAAAGAGCAGGCTGAGTTGGTGGCTGAGGCTTTAAGCATACGGTCTTCAGAGTCCCAGCTTAACTTACCGTCAGCGTCACCGGTGTCCGGAGCAGTCAGTTAAAGAGAATTTCTCACGCAAAGACGCAAAGGCGGCAAAGAAAACCTATTAAGTAAACAGCCTTGGTTTCTTTGCGGCCTTTGCGCCTTTGCGTGAAACTGCCTTTGCTTCGTAAAGCACTTGACCAGACTCGACTGCGGGGCTTACCATTCTCCTCATGGAACGCATGCGTCTGGTTCCCAAAACTGAAAACCAACCGCCGGCGCTGCACGATCGCGCCATGGACAATCTTCGCTACATTCGCGAAACCATGGAGCGTGCCACGCCCTTCACCGGCATTTCCGGTCGCGGCGAAATCGCGATTGGCGCTACCGCCCTGTTGGCGAGTGTCCTGGCCGCCCGGCAAACAACCTTCAACTCATGGCTCGCTATCTGGCTCGCGGAAGGTTTCATAGCGCTCTTGATTGCCGGTTGGTCAATGGATCGCAAGGCCCGTGCGGTGCAAATGCCGCTGGTGTCCGGCCCGGGTCGCAAAGCAGTTTTCAGTTTGGCGCCGCCGGTAATCGCCGGAGGATTACTCACGATTGTTCTTGTTCGAGTTGGACTGCCCGACGTTATTCCCGGCGTTTGGCTTTTGCTTTACGGCACGGGCGTGATCACCGGCGGTATGTTCTCGGTCAGAGCAGTTCCCGCGATGGGCCTGTGTTTTATGGTCCTCGGGGCGCTCGCACTCTTCAGTCCTCCCGCGTTCGCCAATTGGTTTATGGCGGTCGGCTTCGGCGGGCTGCATGTGTTGTTTGGTTTGATTATTGTGAGGAAATACGGTGGCTAAGCAGTCAACAGCAAAGAAGGAAAGTGTACGTAAACAAGATTCGGTGCCCGATGCGCGCGCTGCAAGTTCGAAGCAGAAGAGTGCGGCGCCGAATCTCGATCGTTTGATTCACGAGCGCTTGCGTCTGGGCATCATTAGCGCCCTCGCCGCGAATGATTCGCTGACGTTCAGCGCGCTCAAGAACTTGATGAACACCACTGACGGCAATCTCAGTGTCCACGCACGTAAACTCGAAGAGGCCGGTTACATCTCCTGCTCAAAATACTTCGAGGGCCGCTTACCCAAAACCGAATACAAATTGACCGCTGCCGGCCGCACTGCACTTGAAAGCTACCTCAGCCACATGGAAACCCTCATCAAGCAAATGCGAAATACATAAGCCACAAAGAAGCACAAAAGGCACAAATAATCATCAAGCGAAGCTCTTTTAATTAAGCGAAGCTTTGTGCTTTTGTGGCTTTTGTGGTGAGCCCACCTGTTAATAGAAGCCTAACGCGCGGCGTCTTAGTCCTGTAGGTGCAACTCCAGCGGGATTTTTTGCGTCTTTGTGCCTTCACTGGTGTCCAATACGGAGATCTTCCGGTTGAACTTCGTGGCTTTTGACCGCGTATACCGACCCGACCCAAGTTTATGAGAGCGTTTATTTCCTTTTACTCCGATGCCTTGAAGATCGCCCTACAGTCGATCTTTGCGCACAAATTGCGCGCGTTTTTGACGCTGATCGGAATCATCATCGGCGTGGCGTCGGTCGTGACGGTCGGAGCTTCCATCAGCGGCTTGAATACCTACGTCGTTGAAAAAATAACGAAGGTGCTGGGCAGCAACCACTTCATGATCGCGCGAATGGCCTTCTCGGGCGACATGGACGACGAGGAGTTTGAGCGGCGAAATCGACGCAACAAGCGACTGACCTGGGAAGACTACGAGTGGGTGCGCGACCATTGTCTCTCGTGTGCAGAAGTGGGCGCCGCAGCGGGCAGCGGCACTGACCTGAAGCAGGATGGAATCGAGTTTCCTGGAGCTGCGGTCTTCGGCGCCACCGCAAACATGGTCGACATCGAAGACAAGACGATCGAGTCAGGGCGCTTCATTTCGGCTGATGAAGTGCAACGCTCAGCGTTGGTAGTGGTGCTCGGATCCGATATCAAAGACAAGTTCTTTCCAAACACCGATCCGATCGGAAAAACGTTGAAGGTCCGTGGCCTGCCGCTGCGAGTTGTGGGTGTTGAAGAGAAACGAGGCAGCTTTTTCGGCGGCTCCTTCGACCGCCACATTTACATTCCCGTTACCACGCACCTACAGATCTTCGGCCGCAACGGTTTGCAAATTCACGGCAGTAGTCGCACGCGCGAAACTTTCCACAACGCGATCGAGGATGCGCGCGTGGCCATGCGAATAAAACACCGCCTGAACGGTAACGAAGAAGACGATTTCGGTCTCGTCAACGTTGAAGAGCTGAACAATCAGATCGACGAGTTCACTGGCACGATCGCCACAGTTGTCATTCCCATTACATTGATCACGTTAGTCGTGGGCGGCATCGTGGTTATGAACATCATGCTAGTGAGTGTCACCGAAAGAACGTTTGAGGTTGGCCTGCGAAAAGCTGTCGGCGCCACGCGGCGCCAGATCCTGCTTCAATTTCTGATTGAGTCAGGAATCCTTTGCGCGCTGGGCGGAGTAATCGGGCTGCTCGTCGCCTGGGGTATTACAACACTGATCACTGTGCTGGCTTCGATCCCGATGACGATAACCATCGGCTACATACTGATGGCGATAATCTTCTCAACTGTAATCGGAATGATCGCGGGCATCTATCCCGCGTTTAAGGCTGCCAGACTCGATCCGATTCTTGCTCTGACGCAAGCGAACTAAGAATGAAACTTCGACTCCCAAAAGGTGTTTTGCGTGAGACGCTCGTGATGGCGCTGGATAGTGTGCGCAGTCACAAGTTCCGCAGCTTCCTCACTGTGCTTGGTATTGTCATCGGCGTAATGACGGCGATCACTATTGCTTCAATTCTCACCGGCTTGCGTCAAAACATCATCTCCATGATCGAAGAGTATGGCACGAACAATATCTACGCGTTCCACCTCTCGACTGGTCCACGCACCAGCGAAGATCGCTCCGAACGGTTGCGCAGGCCACTTACAGTTGCCGATGCCGAAACGATCAAGGCGCAGGCAAGTGCCGTGGAAGACGTAGCACACGTCGCCCCGAACGTCGGCTACGGCGGTGGACCATTTGATGACAACATCACTTACCAGGGGCGCAACTATCGTTGGGGAAACACATCAGGAGTGTCTCCAAATTACGCCAGCATTACCAATATCGAGATCAAAGAGGGCCGTTTCATTACTGAATCTGACGATCAGCAGCGGGCGAATGTAATGGTCATCGGTGTGAACGCCGCTGACGCGCTCTTCCCAGGTGCTAATCAGATTGCTGGAGCCCAGGTACGCATGGGTGGCTACAATTTCGAGGTTGTGGGCGTGCTCGAAAAACGCAAAGCTGGGTTCTTCGGGGAGAACGAAGAAGACAATGCAGTCTATATTCCGTTTCGCACCGCCCAAAAGGTTGCTCCAGCGAAGGGATATTTGCTGCTGGTCATTCGCGGCCGCACAGGGCAAGTTTACGAGGCCCTAACGCAGGCTGAGGAGATTCTTCGCCGTCGTCGCCAGGTTAAATTTGGAGATCCAAACAACTTCGATATCAAGACCGCCGACAAGTTCATCGAACAGTTTGACAGCATTTTCGCGATGGTCGGATTGATGGCAATCGCTATCTCGAGCTTAGGCCTACTAGTGGGTGGCATCGGCGTCATGAACATCATGCTGGTCAGCGTCACGGAACGCACTAAGGAGATCGGAGTGCGTAAAGCGATCGGCGCACGGCGCCGGGACATCGTGCGGCAGTTTCTTTTTGAAGCGATGATGCTCACTTTTCTTGGTGGTGTGCTCGGCCTGATTCTGGCAGTGGGTATTAGCCGGCTGGTGATGCTTCTGATTCCGAGTTTGCCTGCTTCGATTCCTTCGTGGGCGGTGATTACCGGTCTTACTGTGTCGATCGGTGTTGGGCTAATCTTCGGCGTCTGGCCCGCGCGCAAAGCCTCACGACTCGATCCGATCGAGTGTCTGCGATATGAATAATCCACAGATTGCGCAGATTTAATGTTAATCTGCGGCGGTGGACCGCGACTTTACCAAAGAATTCCTGACTTACATTCAGGTCGAGAAGGGACTCGCTCGTCACACGCTCGAGGGCTATAAACGCGACCTCTGCAGACTCGACACCTGGTCCAACGCAAACGGAAAACAGATCATAGAACTCACGCGCGCTGACTTGAGAAAATGGATCGCAAGTCTGTCGCGTGAGGGTCTGGCGCCGACGTCTATCGCGCGTGCTGTAAGTGCGATACGCGGATTTTTCAAGTTCCTGATGTTGGATGGCCACCTCAAGTCGCATCCGGCGGAAGATCTTGATACGCCGCAGCGTTTCAGTTACCTCCCGAAGTTTCTTACCGAAGACGAGATCAATCGTTTATTTGCAGCGCCCGACGTAGCGACCGAGGAAGGCATACGGGATCGCGCCGTGTTGGAAATCATGTACGCCACAGGGCTGCGGGTTTCTGAGCTGGTGGGATTGAAACATGCCGATGTGGATCTGCTTGCAGGGCTTATCGTGTGTCATGGCAAAGGAAACAAAGAACGTCGCGTGCCGCTCGGCAAGAGTGCGATTCACTGGTTGCAACAGTACGCGGCGGTGAAGGCGAGTTATGGGAAGCAATCATGCCCCCACGTATTTCTGCATCGCGGGAAGCCGTTTACGCGGCAGCTTGCGTGGTCCATGATCAAGCGTCATGCGGAGAAAGCAGGGATTAAAAATGTTTCGCCGCATACGCTGCGTCACAGCTTCGCTACACACCTTTTGCAACACGGCGCGGATTCGCGTTCCGTTCAGGCGCTGCTGGGACACAGCGACATCTCTACGACGCAGATCTATACGCACATCACCGATGTGCATTTGCGCTCCGCTTATGATCGGCATCACCCTCGCGCGCGGCTGAAGACGGGAGTACAGGACTGACAGGATGTTCACGATTAGGGAGCCTTCTGATCGTGACGTCGCAGACTTCATCTCTCGCCAACGCAATCTGCCATTCACATATTCTGAAGTCGGCGCGACTAACACGACTCCTCCGGCCGGATACACAGTCGATCACAGTCGCATTCAACTCGGTCAGGGGGAAGCGACGTACAGGCTTGCGGTTGACGCGTTGAGAAGCTGGCGACACTTTGATCTCGGTTGGGTGACTGTGGTGCCGCGTGGTGTTGCAATCGAAGTTGGAGCGACGGTCGCGGTGAAGGCACGCGCGTTTGGGACGTGGTCACTCAATGCGTGTCGTGTGGTTTACGTGATTAACGACAGCAGGCGTTTTGGATTTGCCTACGGTACATTGCCGGATCACGTTGAGTGTGGTGAAGAACGTTTCCTGATCGAGTGGCTGGAGGATGATTCGGTCTGGTACGACATTCTGGCGTTTTCACGACCACGACATCCGTTAGTCAAGGTAAGCGTTCCATTAGCGCGCATGCTTCAGAAACGCTTCGCGCGTGATTCGCTAGCGCGCCTCAAGTTGCTTTTCTCTGCGTAACCTCTGCGGTCCTCTGCGCCTCTGCGGTAAATGTATATGTAAGCCCAGTTCACCGCAGAGGCGCAGAGGGCCGCAAGAGGTTACGCAGAGAAGATCTGCTCTCGAAAGCTTTTGATTTCGCATTTTGCACGCGAGTCGCTCCAGCCGAGAAGTCGCTTTCCGATCTCAGCGGCGGCGTCGAGCTTTCCGAGGCCACGATCGACGTTCAGTCCGATCATCGTGCGACGCAGAAAACAATCCGCGAGCGTCTTGGCTAATTCGTGCTCAAAGGCAAAAAGGATCATCGCTGTGAAAGTATCATCGTTGAGTTGCACTACCTCACCTGCTCGCGAACCGTAAATCCGGAGCAACCTCTCATTCTTAAAGTCCCTGGCGAACGAAGCAAAGTTCACTGCGCCTGGCAAGACTTCTTTAGCGGTAGTGCACGGTGGCGAAGATCTTCCGAGTTTGCGAAAGATGAGATCTACGCACTCTTCAGCCAGGCTGCGATACGTCGTGAGTTTCCCGCCTACGATCGAAAGCAGATTCTTCAGTTGCGGATGCTCGCGAATGAAATGTCTACGCGTGATATTTTGCTCCTCTTTATCGCCGGTACGAGGAAGCGGCCGGACGCCCGAATACGTATAGAAGATTTGATCGCGTGTAAGTTGCGCTGACGGAAACGCCATGTTTGTCTCGGCGAGCAGATAATCGATTTCCCAAAGTTCGCTGCGGACCTCATCCGGGTCGTCTTCAAAGCGAACGTCGGTGGTACCTATCAGGTAGTTCCCATTCCATGGAATGATAAAAAAAGGACGCCGGTCGCTCTGTGCTTCAAGATAGATCGCGTTAGCGGGCGCTCCCGTAAATGCCGCCACGATAATATGACTTCCTTTTGTGCCGCCGATCAGTGGCGGAGTCTTGACTGGCGCTAGATCGAGCAATCGATCGATCCAGGGACCAGCAGCGTTTATGACGATCTCCGCCCGCGCAAACTGACTCCGACCTTCTTGAACGAACTCCACGCCTGAAACCAAGCCTCCCTCCGTTACCAGATTCGTCACAGGCGTGTAGGTGAAGACTTCCGCGCCATGTGTCCATGCAGCCAGTACATTTTCCAGAACGAGTCGCTCAGCAAATTCGATTTGAGCGTCAAAGTAGACCGCCGATTCGAGCAATCCTTCGGGATTCAGGCCGGGTGATTGTTTGAGAGTCTCACTCCGCGAAAGCATTCGATGTCGCGGGAGCGACTTACCAACCGAAAGCAAATCGTAGGCAATCATTCCGGCGCGAATCATCGCACGCCCGCGCTTGCTTCGTTTGTAAATCGGAATCGTGATCGGCAACGGGCGTACGAGATGAGGCGCAATTCTCAGCAGCGTTTCGCGTTCACGGAGCGATTCGCGGACAAGTCCAAACTCGAAGTGCTCGAGATACCGCAAGCCTCCATGAATGAGTCGAGTCGAAGCGCTGGTCGTACCACTTCCGACGTCGTTCTTGTCTAAGAGCAAGACTTTCAGTCCGCGCATCGATGCGTCACGAGCGATCCCGGCACCGTTGATGCCGGCGCCGATGATGATCACGTCGAAGTGTTTAGAGGATTCCAAGATGTTACAGGACGTACACGATGATCAGTTCCATACGCGTCATCGCACCAAATCGTGTGCAAGCGTGCACTGCTTCAGGTAACGCTAACGAGTTTCGTTTAGTGAACAAACTCGCGCGATCAGTCTTATAAAAATTTGAGCTTTCTCAAGTTTCGCAACTCACTTCGCGTTCACCAAAACTGTCTTTGAGAAACCTCAATTGTGCAAATGCTCCTTTGAAAACCAACTTGCGGGCATAACCCTTGCTCGCTTCCGCTGCACATCACTCCAAGATCACGAAGGAGCATAACAATGCGAGTCTCCCGACCAAAAACCAGCCTTCTCTTTTCTTTCTTTCTACTCACTCTTTTCTTGATTCCAATAACCGCCCGAGCCGATGACGATGAGCCAGACGATTACGACGTAAAGGCTCGCGTCGCGCGCATCAGTTTGATTAACGGCGAAGCTAACCTGAAGCGCAACGGCAACCAGGACTGGGAACCGATCAGGCTGAATTATCCCTTAGTCGAGGGCGACACAGTCGCCACCGGCAAGGGCAGTCAGCTCGAAATCCAGGTTGACGCGCGGAACTTCGTACGTCTTACCTCCAGCTCGGTCCTGCGTATTGTCACTCTGCGTGATGAAGGGGTGGCGCTCAGCCTTGTCGAAGGTACGGTCGCGGTTCGACTCGCAAAGTTTGACCGCGGCCGCGAGTACTTCGAAATGGATGCGCCTAAAACAACGTTCGCGGCGGAGAAACCGGGACTCTACCGGATTGACGCGCCACGCGACGGCCGCGTCCGTTTGACCGTGCGCGACGGCGGCATTGCCCGGATCTATTCCGATACTTCGGGCTTTGCGCTGCGTGACGGTCGTTCGGCCTTACTCATTATTAGTGGCGACAACGCCGGTGATTGGGAACTACTCGCCGCCGCCCTACCCGATTCTGTTGACGATTGGGTAAAACAGCGCGAGAGCCATCTCGCACAATATCTTAAACGCGATGTGAAGTATTTCGACGAACACGTCTGGGGCGCGGAGGATCTCGAAGCGTATGGTGATTGGCTTTACACCGACGATTTTGGTTGGATCTGGCAGCCGCGCGGGACTGTGATTGCGGCCTATAACGATTGGGCGCCGTATCGATACGGCCATTGGACGTGGGTTCCTCCTTATGGCTGGACCTGGGTTGGATATGAGCCATGGGGATGGGCGCCGTATCACTACGGACGTTGGGTCTACCACAACAATGCCTGGGCATGGGTTCCGCGTAGTAAATTCCAGAAAAAGCGCAGTTGGTGGCGTCCTGCGTTGGTCGCGTTTGTATTCAACGTCTCTTTCGGAAACGACATCTGCTGGTATCCATTGTCGTATTACGAGCGCGATCCGCATTCGCGTCACTATCGCCGGTACGGCGATCGGCGACCAGGCTATGCGCACGACAGGCGAGATGGGCGAGACGGACGAGATGGGCGATACGGACGCGATGGTCGAGACCGAGACGGTCGAGACCGAGACGGACGAGACGGTCGCCACAATTACGACAGATGGCGTGGCGTGACGAGAATGCCGCGACGGGAGTTTGGCGATGGAGAGAGACGGGGGCGTCCGGCTGACGAACCGATCGCACGCCGAGTGGTTGAGTCTGAACCTGTACCCATAGACTTGCCGCGTCGTGAGGGTGGATCCATGAGAGCTCCAGCTATTCCGGTTGCTGATATTCCCGATCGTCGAACAGGAGCTACTGAACGAACACCGGGCGTCGCGCTAGATGAGGATCTCAGGCGTTCGCGAGTTTATCGAGGACGAGAACCGAGACGGACGGAACCATCAGAAACGCCACGGGAAGGAGGGACTACGAGTGCTGAACCAGTAACCAGACCAACCGGCGCCGTATCGCGGCCCGAGATTCCGGCTCCGCGTGAAGGCCGCTCAGATGATCGGCCCGGACGCAGCGTAGAACCGAGAATGCCGGAGGGAGTGGAGAGGCGCGGCCGGAACCCGGAAGCGAGTGAGTCTACTCCGCGCACCACACCGCAACCACGCAACGAACAACCGGCACGCAACGAAGAAGCGCCGCGCAACGAACAACCAGCCTCCGAGTCTGCGCCTCGTGAAACTCCCAGAGTTGATCGAGATGATCGAGTTGATCGGCGCGAAAGAGAAACGCCAAGAGCTGAGCCACGTCCGGAGCCACGCGAGTCGAGGCCTGAACCGCGTTCGGAGCCACGCGAGTCGAGACCTGAACCGCGTACGGAACCACGCGAATCACGACCGGAGCCGCGCTCGGAACCACGCGAATCGCGACCGGAGCCACGACCTGAGCCACAACGTTCAGAACCACCGCCATCCGCACCACCACGTTCCGATCCACCACCGCGATCTGAGCCAGCACCACGTAACGATCCGCCACCACGCAACGATCCACCACCACGTAACGATCCGCCACCGCGCAACGATCCACCACCGCGTAACGATCCGCCGGCGCGATCTGAACCACCGCGGTCGGAATCACCGAGAACCGAGTCGCCCAAAAGCGAATCGCCACGCACCGCTCCCGATCGACCACGACCGGACCGGCCCGATAATTGACATGATTACAGGATTTTCAGGATTCACAGGATTACATTCAATCTTGTGAATCCTGTAATCCTGTCCTCATTCTTGGGAGCTTGCGGACTTGACCGTCAATCACCGCCTCGGTCTCGCCAATCTGCACAGCTCCCATTCTCTTGTAGAAGCCTGCCGCATTCGGATCCGCTGACAACTCTACGTCGCGGACATTGAGTGCGGCAGCGCGCTCCATCGCATCGAGAAAAAGCTCCTTGCCAATCCCTGTCCCGATGCACGCAGGCGTGACCCACATGTGTTCCAACTCCGCTTTGTCGCCGCTGATGCAGAGAGCATAGAAACCTCGTATCTCACCATCGTCCTCGGCGACATAAACATGATTGTCACGAATGAAATCGGATGAGATGGTGAGGTCCGATTCCCAATGTTTGATCCAGTGCTCGGGATATCCCCAGTGACGCTTCGCGTCGAGTGCGATCTGCGTCAGCGTGGTTGCGTCTTCGGTTAAAGCGCGCCTGATTGTGACGGCAGTCACCATACTGATCCGCCGGCGTATTTTTACCCCAATCTAGGAGGCTGCGGCTTCTTCGTGGTGCTCGGTGGTGTAAAGACGAAGTATATCCTGACCCTGGCGGGAGCGTGGATCAATTGTCCGCAGGTGCTTGCGCCCCTGCATTTCCCAAATCGCCGTCACTACTCCATCTTTCTCCACTGCGTGATAAGTAATTTCTTCGGTGCTGGCTTCAGGCGCGGTTTCATTGGCCGCCGCGCCGTCGCCTATTGCGGTTTCATTCTCAGACATACGAACTCAAACTCTCTCCAATCTTCTTGCGGTAGGTTTTTAGGTGCCGCGAATTGTTGCACATCAACCACGCCAACGCAACGCCATCTCAACCGCCTTCCGTGGCACAACTACACCCCATCCTTGTCGCTCCACTTCCACACCGGCGACACGTTCGGCAGTATCGATGAGAATCCGCTTGATTTGTTGCGGCGTCAGTTTTGGATTCGCTTCGAGCATGCAAGCGATGATCGAGGCAACAATCGGCGAAGCGAAAGAAGTCCCATCAACAAACTTGTAATGTTGATTGATAACGTTCTTTTCGCGAAGTTTGATAGTGATGAGCTGTCGTAGGAGTGGCACCTGTAAGCCGCGCGCTTCGTCCAGATCTTTATCTACGCCGGCGTGTGAAAGAATGATTTTGTCCAGCTCATTGTCAGCGGCAGCGTCGAGGGCAGCGTAGAGTCGGGCCTCATCAGCCGTTGGTGTATGCGGAAGAATCGGGCCGGCGACCCAAATGCCGGGTGCGATCACTTCCGGTTTTTGTAACCCGTCAATTGTTGGTCCATAAGACGAGCGATACATTCCACGCCGCGCTCGATCAAGTGAGTTCTGATCGTCAAGACCACCAACTGCAATCGACGAAGGAGCACTAGCGGGCGGTAACACCGGATGTCCGGGCGCGAGTCCCGCATTACCGACAGCACATACGACCGTGAGTCCGGCTTTCACCACGTTCTCGACGAGCTGCGACAACGAATTGTGTAAATAGGATTGTTCGAAGTCTCCACCGGCGGAAATATTGACGATTCGGATTCCGTACTTTTCTTTATTCGCAAACACCCAACGCAGACCGGTTTCAATGTTGCTTTCCGGGATCCGTCCTGTCTTTCCGATCTTTACCAGTACGAGACTCGCCTGCGACGCAATGCTGCGATAAAGACCCTCGGAGAGATGGCCGTTGCCGGCTGCTACCACTGAAGTCATCATCCCGTGCCAGCTCGCGACATCAGGCTTTTGCAGAAACGAAGGATTATCTTCAGTTTCAAAAATACTGTGATAGGCGACGATGCGATTGACCGGTTCGGTTAAATCCTTGTGCGCGTAAAAACCGGAATCGAGAAAGGCGATAGTGACGCCACGCCCGGTGAAGCGCTCGTCAGCGTCCATTCGCAGCGGCACCGGTAGCGCCTGCTCGATTGTTTCGGTTGCAGCAATTTCGGGCATGCTTGGTTTATCCACAGGTTACACAGATTACACAGATTTTTTTGTTCTGTGTATTCTGTGTAGCTGTCGATTCCCCCTCTTCGGATAGCTTGATTTGAGTTTTTCTCTGCGGTCCCTCAGCGAATCTCTGCGGCCTCTGCGTTGAAATAGCCTTTACCGCAGAGAACGCCGAGATACGCAGAGGTCCGCAGAGAAAAACTCCTGAATTTAGGCCACTACCCCTCTTCGCCTTCGCTTGCCCTCGCCCGTATTCGCCTGATAATCTTCGAACTCATAACCTAGTCGCGTTAAAGGAGATTTTTGTAAATGAAGACGAGAAATTTATCGATCCTGTTGGCGTCGCTGTTAGTGATCGCGGGCGCCATTTTTACTTCGGGCGCGCGCGCCGAAGGCGAGGTTCCGGCCCCACCTGCGATTGGCGCTACTATCGAAGACTTTACGCTGCCTGACGTAGATAACAAGGAACGCTCACTCAAGTCGCTGGCCGGCAAGAATGGCACAGTGCTCCTGTTTATTGCCGTGCAATGCCCGGTCTCCAACGCTTACAACGAGCGCATGGAAAAACTCGCTCAGGAATATAAGGCCAAGGGCATTGCTGTGATCGGTATCAACTCGAACGCCGCCGAAGATGCGGCCGCCGTAAAAGCTCACGCGAGTGAAAACAAACTCAGCTTCACTATCCTGAAAGATCCAGGTAACAAGATCGCTGACAAACTCGGCGCGGTCGTCACCCCGGAAGCTTACTTCCTCGACGCGAACAACAAACTCCTCTATCACGGGCGCATCGACAACGCTCGGAACGTCGCTCAGCTCGAAACGAGCGATTTGCGTAATGCACTGGACGCTGCATTAGCCGGCAAACCAATCGAAAAGGCAGAAGCCAAGGCTTTTGGGTGCAGCATCAAACGGGCGTAAGCAATGCGTTTTTCAAAAGCGATAATTCCGCTTGCACTGTTGTTCATCCTCCTCGTACTTATCGCGGCGAGTTTCGCGGCGCCAGCCCAACGACGTAAGGGCCGCGCCGCGAAACCACGCAAGCCGATCGCAGTCGTGTCTCCAATCGACACTGAAGCGCTGAAAGGTCTGCTAACTCAGCAACGGCAGCTCCCGCTGCTGGTTAACTTTTGGGCGACGTATTGCGATCCATGCCGCGATGAGTTTCCCGACCTGGTAAAGATCGATAAAGACTATCGCCCGCATGCTATGGAGTTTGTGACCGTCTCGCTCGATGACATCAGCGAGATTAAAAACGAAGTGCCGAAGTTTCTCGATTCGATGAAGGCGACGATGCCGGCTTACCTGCTCGATGCTTCGGATCCGGAGCCCGCCATCAACCTGGTTGACCCGAAATGGCAAGGCGATCTGCCCGCAACTTTTCTGTACAACGAAAAGGGCGAGGTTGTTTACAAGCACATTGGACGCGTGAAGACCGCTGAGTTGCGCGAGGCGATTGAGAAAGTGGTGAAGAAAGGTGAGAAGTAAAAAGAATCGTTTGTCATATCTCATTTGTCATTTTTCATTTGTCATTTGGGTTCGGAACGTAACGCAAACCTGAAAGCCAAACTTGGAATGAATGGCAGATGACAAATGGCAAATGACAAATGACAAATGATTACTCCCGATGTTATCACCGCTCATAACCTCACACAGCAAGAATTCGAGCGAATAAAGGAACTGCTTGGCCGTGAACCGAGTTTTGCCGAACTCGGGATCTTCTCGGTCATGTGGTCGGAACACTGCTCGTACAAATCATCTCGCATCCACTTGAAACGACTGCCAACCACTGGACCACGCGTGATCGTGCCGCCGGGCGAGAACGCGGGCGTGGTCGATCTTGGCGATGGTTGGTGCGCAGCGTTCAAGATCGAGTCTCACAATCATCCATCGTTCATCGAACCATTTCAGGGCGCTGCGACCGGCGTCGGAGGAATTCTTCGCGACATCTTCACGATGGGTGCACGGCCCGTTGCGTCCATGAACAGCCTCCGTTTCGGATCGTTGGACCACCCGCAGTATGGACGTCGCAATCGATCGCTCCTGGCGGGTGTAGTTGCAGGTATTGCTCATTATGGAAATGCATTTGGCGTAGCAACTGTCGGTGGTGAAGTCGCGTTTGATGATGCTTACGCGTTCAATCCGCTGGTGAATGCGTTTGCGCTCGGACTCGTGCGGCACGATCAAATCTTCTTTGGCAAAGCGACGGGAATCGGAAACCCCGTGCTTTACGTGGGCGCTAAAACCGGACGCGATGGAATTCACGGCGCGACCATGGCTTCAGCGGAGTTCGACGAGGAAGCTTTGGAGAAACGTCCGACCGTGCAGGTCGGCGATCCTTTTCTCGAGAAGCTTTTGCTGGAAGCGTGTCTCGAGGCGATGCGCAGTGGTGCAGTCGCAGGCATTCAGGACATGGGCGCCGCAGGGTTGACTTCCTCATCGTGTGAGATGGCGGCGCGCGCGGGCACGGGCATTGAGCTGGACTTATCGCTAGTACCGCAACGCGAACAGAACATGACAGCGTACGAGATGCTGCTGTCGGAATCACAGGAGCGGATGTT
Organism: uncultured Acidobacteriota bacterium; assembly: GCA_963826255.1. GTDB lineage: Bacteria > Acidobacteriota > Blastocatellia > Pyrinomonadales > Pyrinomonadaceae > PSRF01. The sequence goes on along the minus strand of CAWGWK010000001.1, from coordinate 663,566 downwards.
GATTGTGGCCCACTCAGGCCGCGAGCGTGAGGTAGTGGACATCTTTCGCAAGTGGGACCTTGATGCAGTTGTTATCGGTCGTGTGCGCGACACGGGACGCATGCAGGTCGTGCACAATGGCGAGACTGTTGCGGATATTCCGGTCGAGGCCTTGACTGATGAAGCACCACGTTACGAACGGCCGATAGCTGTACACGCGAAGCAGGAGCCGCAGATTACACGGATCGAGAGCGCGGATTTGACTTCAGATCTGTTGCGATTGCTCTCCGCCGGCAATATCGCTTCGAAGCAATGGGTCTATCGGCAGTACGACCACATGGTGCGGACCAACACTGCGATCTTGCCGGGTGCTGATGCTGCTGTCGTAAGGATCAAAGAAACTCGCCGGGCGCTCGCGATGACGCTCGATGGGAACGGGCGTTATTGCGCAGCCAATCCACGCGAAGGTGCGAAACTGATCGTCGCGGAAGCTGCTCGAAACGTGGTGTGTGTTGGCGCGCGACCCATCGCGATCACAAACTGCCTGAACTTCGCCTCGCCCGAGCGGCCGGAAGTGATGTGGTCGTTCTCTGAAGTCATCGACGGCATGGCCGAAGCATGCCGCGCGTTGGAAACACCGGTAGTTTCCGGCAACGTCTCTTTTTACAACGAGACCGAAGGAAGAGGGATTCTGCCCACGCCTGTGATCGGCATGGTCGGGTTGATTGAAGACGTCAAACGGGCAGTGTCTGCGGGGTTCAAGAAAGAAGGTGACGTGATTGCCCTGCTCGGCACTACGCAGGACGATTTGTCGCTGAGCGAATACGCGGTCAGCGTCGCAGGTGTGACCACCGCGGAGATCGCGGCGTCAGGTAAAGTGCCCGAGCTGGATCTTGAACGCGAGTTAGCGGTGCAGAAGACCTGTCTTGAAGCTGCGGAAGCAGGACTGTTGCTCGCAGCTCATGACTGTTCCGACGGAGGATTGGCAGTGACGCTGGCTGAGTTGTGTTTCTCAACGTTAGGACGCGAAGCGATCGGCGCTGAAGTGAATCTCGCAGGATCGCTTGGTCCAACGTCGTTGCTGTTCAGCGAATCGCCGTCGCGAATAGTCATCAGTTTTGATCCTGGCGACGCCAATGCGGTGCAGGAAATCGCCGAACGTAATAAAGTGCCGTTTACGATCCTCGGAAAGGTTGGAGGCACGCGCCTAAGGATCGCGGTTAATGGACACGACGCGGTCGAGTCAGAAATTTCAGATCTTGAAGCAGCCTGGCGAAATGCTCTCTCCACCAAACTACAGGCTGAAGTCGTTGGTGTTTAGCGTAGCTTTCGCGCAAAGACGCAAAGGGCGCAAAGTTTATTTAGATCTTCTTTGCAGACTTTGCGCCTTTGCGTGAAATCTTCTTTGGTTGCGGCAAATGCATCCCGTCATCTACCTCAACAAGACCATGGTTGAGGCGACGAAAGCGCGCGTCGCGCCCGTATCCTCTGCGATGCTTTACGGTCGCGGCGTCTTCACCACGCTCGCCATTTACGACTCGCAACCATTCCTTTGGTCCAAACACTGGCAGCGTCTCGCCGTACATGCCAAACGACTCGACATCGATCACACTGGTTGCACCGAGAAGAGTGTCGGCGACGCGGTGAGAAAGTTGATTACCTTCAATCAGGTTAAGGAAGGACGCGCGCGAGTGATAATGCTCGCGCGTAGTGGCCGCGACATCTGGAGAACCAAAACGCCGGGCGCGAAGAAAACCGATCTGCTGATCATGACCGGTGACAGCCAGAAAGTTTCGCAGAATGGCTTGTCACTGGCCGTGTCGCCTTATCGATCAAACACTTTCTCGCCTTTGACGGGCATCAAGAGTCTGAACTATCTCGATCACGTTCTTTCATGGGAAGAGGCGCAGAGCCGCGATTTCGATGAGGCCGTAGTTCTAAACGAGCGCGGTGAGATCGTCTCCGCGACAACAGCCAACTTGTTCTGGGCGAAGAACGGCACTCTTCACACGCCGAACCTGAGCACAGGCGCGCTGGCCGGCATCACGCGCGAATGCGTGATTGAGATTGCGAACAAACATTTCATTCCGCTGCTGGAAGGGATTTATGAGATGGCCGACCTGACCGATGCTGATGAGATCTTTCTGACCTCGTCGAGTTTAAGTGTGGCGCCCGTGACGACGTTTGATTTCCGTCGCTATGCAGTCGAGGCCGGAAGCCTCACCACTGCTATTCGACAAGCGTTTGAGAATTTGACAGAAGTCCTGTAATTCCTGTCAATTATGTAATCTTGTTGGTAGTGGCTTAAATTCAGGAGTTTTTCTCTGCGGACCTCTGCGTATCTCGGCGTTCTCTGCGGTAAAGGCTATTTCAACGCAGAGGCCGCAGAGATTCGCTGAGGGACCGCAGAGAAAAAACTCAAATTAAGCCACTATCATCTTGTTCCAACCGATTTACAGAATTTGCCTGATGCGATAACTTGCAAGCCTATGAGTACTGTAACTGAAGAAGCCTCGGAAACAACTGAACCAAAGACAAATAAGTGGGTCTACCTTTTCGACGAAGGGCCCGGCGACGACAAGGCGCTCCTCGGCGGCAAAGGCGCGGGACTCTGCGAAATGACGCAAGCCGGATTGCCGGTGCCTCCAGGGTTGGTCGTCACCACTGAAGCCTGCAACGCGTTCTTCGATAACGATAAGAGCTTTCCGGAAGGGTTGTGGGATCAGGTTAAAGAAGGTCTGAAGCGGATCGAAGAGAAGGTTGGCAAACGGTTCGGCGATCCGAAAAATCCGCTACTGGTATCGGTTCGTTCAGGCGCCGCGTTCTCGATGCCCGGCATGATGGACACCGTTTTGAACCTCGGCTTGAACGAGGAGACGGTGCAGGGTCTGGCCGAGCAAACCGGCGACCTCCGTTTCGCACTCGACGCATATCGACGGTTCGCATCGTTGTTTGGTGAAATCGTGATGGGCGTTGCTCATGAAAAGTTTGAGCGCGTGCTCGATCGTTTCAAAGCGCAAACACAGGGCGGGCGCGACACGGATCTCGAGTCTGATGACCTGCGTGGAATCATCGCCGCTGAGAAACAGATCATTCTCACCGAGCAGTCCGCCATTCCTGAAGATCCTTACGAACAACTCCGGGTCGCGATCGCCGCAGTATTCAACTCCTGGATGGGTCGCCGCGCGATCGACTATCGACGCGTCAACCGTATTCCCGATTCACTCGGCACCGCAGTGAACGTGCAGGCAATGGTCTTCGGAAACATGGGCGCTGGCAGCGGCACCGGTGTCGCTTTCACACGCAATCCGTCAACCGGCAAGAAAGAACTCTATGGCGAGTACCTGCTGAATGCGCAGGGCGAAGATGTCGTCGCGGGTATTCGAACACCGAACCCGATCAACCAACTGAGAAAGGAACTGCCTGAGGTTTATGATCAATTCGCTTCAATCACGAACCTGCTCGAACAGCATTACGGCGACATGCAAGACTGCGAATTTACGATCGAGCGCGGCAAGCTCTGGATGCTGCAAACACGCACCGGCAAACGCAGCGGGGCCGCCGCCGTGCGTATCGCCGTCGAGATGGTTTTCGAAAAACTGATCGATAAAGCCACCGCAGTAAAACGTGTAACGCCTGAGCAGCTCGATCAACTGCTGCATCCGACAGTCGATCCGAAGACAAACGCGACAGTGCTCGCCACTGGTCTTCCGGCGAGCCCCGGCGCTGCGCAAGGTCAGGTTGTTTTCAGTCCTGACGAAGCAGAAGAGATGGCGCGCGAGGGTAAGCGTGTTGTGCTCGTGCGGCTCGAAACCAGTCCTGATGATTTCCACGGCATGGTCGCAGCGCAGGCGATCGTCACCGCGCGAGGCGGCATGACCAGCCACGCCGCGGTTGTCGCGCGCGGCATGGGCAAAACATGCGTCAGCGGCGCCAACGCTTTGAATATCGACTATAGTCAACAGCAGTTCACCGTCGATAGCACCGTTGTGACAAAAGGCGAATGGATTACTGTCGATGGTTCAACCGGACGCGTGTTTCTCGGCCAGATACCAACCATTCAACCAACGCTCGGAAATGATTTTTACAAACTCATGACGTGGGCCGATCACTTCCGGCGGTTGCGCGTTCGGGCAAATGCCGACACGCCGCTCGATGCGAAGACGGCGCGACAGTTCGGCGCGGAGGGGATTGGCCTTTGTCGCACCGAGCACATGTTCTTTGGCGATCAGCGGCTCGCTGCCATGCGCGAGATGATTCTCTCGGAGGGCGTGGGCGCCCGCGAGAAAGCACTCGAGAAGTTGTTGCCGCTGCAACGTGGCGACTTCATCGGTATCTTTCGTGAAATGGCCGGACTGCCGGTAACGATTCGCCTGCTCGATCCGCCGCTTCACGAGTTCCTGCCGAATGCGGAAGAGCTGGGCAACGAGCTTGCCGAGTTGAAGATGAAACTAAAAGCCGCGGGTACCTTGAGCGACATGGACCACGTGCTCGACGAAATCGATCACAAGCGCGCGTTGCTGCGCCAGGTAAATCGCATTCGCGAAGCTAATCCGATGCTCGGTTTTCGTGGTTGCCGTTTGGGACTGCTGTTTCCGGAAGTGACGAGGATGCAGTGTCGCGCGATGTTTGAAGCGGCCTGCCAGGTGCAGGGAGAACGCAAGAAGGTTGAGCTCGAGATCATGGTGCCGCTCGTGTCGGTCAGCGAAGAGTTGCGGCAGCAATCGGAGTTGATTCACGAAGTCGCGCGACAGGTCATGGGCGAGCACGGCATGACGATCGAATATCTCGTGGGAACGATGATCGAGTTGCCGCGCGCAGCACTGATGGCAGATCGCATCGCGCAGCACGCTCAGTTTTTCTCGTTCGGCACAAACGATCTAACGCAAACGACGTTTGGGTTGAGTCGAGATGATTCGAGCCGCTTTCTACCGAACTACATCGAACGAAAGATCGTGAGAGACGATCCGTTTCAAGTGCTCGATCGAGACGGTGTCGGACAACTGGTTCGAATGGGCACCGAGCGTGGGCGCAGTGTGAAGACTGATCTTAAGGTTGGTATTTGCGGCGAGCATGGCGGTGATCCACAGTCGATCGCGTTCTGTAATGAGATCGGGCTCGACTACGTCAGTTGTTCGCCGTTTCGCGTTCCCGTCGCGCGCCTTGCTGCTGCTCAGGCTTCACTCAATCCTGACGCTGAGGAAACGATCAGCGCTCAAGTGTAATGCAATCGGTGTAATCTGTGGACCATGCCGACGTCAAAAGACCTGCAGCAGCTACTCGAACGCATTCAGTTTCGGCTGGATGAAAGTTTCGTCGGCATTGGTTCAGAAGTCGCCGATCTCCCACCTGAAGATCTCGCGGAGCTGCTCAATCAACTCAATCTCACCGAAGCCGCTGCGATCGTTTCGATGCTTCCACTCGCGAAGTGTATCGAACTCTGCGACCAGCCAACGATGCGCCGCCGCGCCGCGATTCTCGAACAGTTAGAGCCTGCTCGCGTCGCGACCATTCTCGAAGGTCTGTCTGCTGACGAGCGCACTGACGTGATCCAGAAGATGGGTCTGCACGAACGGCATCGCGTCATGCCGAAGTTCAGTGCAGAAGTACGCGCTGAGTTGGAAGATCTGCTCCAGTACCCCGACCACACAGCCGGCGGCATCATGACGACCGAGTTTGTACGTCTCGATCCGAAGATGACCGTTGCCGACGCGCTCAAACACATTCGCGCGGTCGCGCGTGAAAAGGAATCAATTTACGCGTGCTACGTCATGGATCCGGAAACGGACCGGTTATTGGGCGCCGTGTCATTGCGTGATCTGGTGATGGCGGAACTCGATCGACCGATCCTCGAGGTCGTTCGTCGCAAACTGGTGACTGTAAATGCGCTCGACGATCAGGAAGTCGTGGCGCAGAAGATCGGAAAGTACAACTTGCTCGCGGTGCCTGTCGTTGAACAGGACGGCAGCGTTGTGGGTTTTGTTACGGTTGACGACGTGATCGACGTTCTGATCGAAGAACAGACTGAAGACATTCTGAAGATGGCGGCAGTCGAGGCGGGCGCGATGGACAAGCCTTACTTCGACAATCCGATTTTCCGTGTGGTGCGGAAACGGATTGGGTGGCTGCTGCTCTTGTTTGTCGCGGGTACGTTAACAAGCGCGGTACTGCATCGCTTTGAAGACGAACTGGCGGCTGTAGTCGCGCTAACATTCTTTATTCCGCTGTTAATCGGTACAGGTGGCAATGCCGGTGCGCAGACAGTGATGACTGTGATTCGCAGTCTTGCGCTTGGTGAAGTTGGCGTGCGTCATGCGTGGCGTGTCGCGCTGCGTGAGGCGACAACGGGAATGCTTGTCGGTTTGATGGTTGCGCCGATCGCGTTTGCGCAGGCGTTGCTTTGGAAAGCGCCACTCGCACTCGCGCTCACGGTCTCGGTAACAATGTTTGCGATTTGTGTGTGGTCAACAACCGTGGGTGCGTTGGTTCCGATTCTCGCGCAACGAGTGGGCGTCGATCCGGCAGTGCTCTCGGCGCCGTTGATTACAACACTCGTTGACGCTACGGGGCTCATTATTTACTTCACGATCGCGAAGGCAATTTTGGGCGTTTGACAGGATTTCAAGATTTGCAGGATTTACATGATTTCTTTTCTTGTTAATCCTGAAAAATCCTGAAAATCATGTCTCACTTCATCCGACGATAAGCAAACGACATCGATTTGCTCCCCTCACCGCCATCGATCGTAGCCGTCAGCGAATCATCCGCGCCTTTCCGATAAATCACTCGTTTCGGAAAATCGTGCTGTGGATTTTCAAACACGGCTTCGGTAGCCGATACGCGCGTGAGTTTGAAATCCGTTCCGGGGCAGCGACCCTTCGGATGTGCAACGTAGAAAATGCCATCAGCCCGTTGCTCGATTCGCAAATACTCAAACTCAACAGTCTTATTACCGGCAACAGTGCGACCCATTCCCATCATTGATGCGCCGGCCGCTTGCGTCCAGTGTTCTTCAATCTGCGCCTTTCCACCCGGAGCTGTTTGCCAGTCACCGGAAATCCATGACAGATCAGCAAGCGTAGTGGTTTGTGTGGAAGCTTGAGTCGTTAAAAACAACAAGCAGAAAACTACCAACACACCTCGTTTCAGCATTTGTGCTCTCCTGGTTTGAAATTCGTGCTTTGTGTGCCTTTTTGTGGCCTATTGAGGAGCTTGCCAAACGTGGCCGTCGGCGTACTTGATGCGCACCAACACAACCTTTTCCGTGAATCGTTTGGTCTCTTCCAGGTTGAGCGAGGTGACACTGACAGTGTGCGTGGGTGGTGAGGTTATAGTCACACTTAATTCTTTCGTCTTTCCTGGTCCGATCTGCTCGTCGCTGGTGAACTGCTGCCGGCCCAGCTCGTTGTCTGTGTCGCGTTCGAAGAAAACGTGATCCCAATCAACCTGTGTGATTGCCGATGTGTGATTGTTCTTAATCTTGGTTTTATAGATGAAATAATATTTTGGCGGAGACTTCTCTCTTTGTTTAGCGAGATTGGCTTCATCCGCTTTGGCCTCGCGCCTGGCACGTTCGCCGCCGCCTTGTGCAACACGCCGCTCGTTCCTTGCGCGCGAGCGCATCTCGTCGAAGTTCTCGAGTGGACCGCCGAACGGATCGCGTTCCCAGCCTATGCGTACCTTGCTCCAGCTTGCTTTGACAACCTCGACGCTGCCCGGCTCCTGTGCACACACGACCGTTGTGCCGAGCAGAAATAACAGCGCTATTGAAACCCTCATGGCCTCAACTCCCTTGAGGAGAATACCACGTAAGTAAAGCAGGGGTGGCCACGGGAGTGCCACCCCTACAATCACTTCTCTGCGCCGTTTTAGAACACGTAGCGCAAACCGACGATGATCCGGCGGCTGCCCCCGTCTGTCCCCCACTGGTTCAGGAAGTTTGCAGACGTAACAATCGAGTTGGGAATACCAAAATCTCGAGAGTTAGTGAAATTAAAGAAATCAGCACGCAACTGCAAGCGTTGATTCTCGCCGATGCGGGTGTTCTTCAGGATTCCGAAATCAATGTTGTTGATTCCGTCGGAGCGCAGGATGTTTCGTCCCGCGTTGCCCACTCGCTCCGCAGCCGTAATCGGTCTGAACAGCGAACGTCCACCAGCCTGGAGTATTTCTTCAACACTCATCGAGGAAAGATCCAGGTTTGTGTTTACGTTGGGTCTGATGGCATTGCCCACCAACGCTGAAATGCTGGCGAGTGTGGCTGCCGGATCGGAACCATTCAGCGGCGTAAAAGGCGAACCGCTTTGCAGCGAGAACTGCGAGTTGAGCTGCCAGCCGCCCAGCACATGGCCCACGAAGCCGTTTTGATCACGGAAGTAAGGCAACTCGTAAACAAAGTTGCCCGCTATGCGGTGCGGACGATCGAAGCTCGAACGTGCGCGATCCGCGCGGCGATTGTAAGAGTCTTGCGCCACCGCAATCTCACCGGAAGACACGTTGAAAATCTCGGACATCGTGTCGATGAATGAGCTGTAAGTATAGTGTAGACCCGCGCTGAATCCGCTGCTCAACCGTTTTTCGAGACTTGTCTGCAACGAATGATAGATCGACATACCGGAATTCGTGCGCAGGCGGGTTGGCCCCTGGTTTGGTATCGTTCGGCAGAAGTTGTTAGCAGCACTCGCGTTCGTGCAGCCAATAACCGCAGGATTGGCATCCACCGATTCAAACAAACCTGTTCCCTTAGTGCCCACGTAACCCACGCGTAACACGAGATCGCGAGTGAACTCGCGTTGCAGTTCGAAACTGAGCGAGTCATACACTGGCATGTGGAAATTTTCATCCACAATCGTGCGGTTGACTGTGCCCGGATCGAACGGCGGGTTGTTGAGCACTGTAAATGCATTCGGAATGACGGTGACGCAGGCAGCCGGGCGCGGGGTCAGCGTGCAGTTGGCGGGCGCGGCGCCTAGAGGCAACGTTGAAGTGGTTGGGAATGACGACACGGCGGCCACAAACGGGAAAGAGCTCCAGATGTTGAGCGCGATGTTTGTGTAAGCGTAGTCGTGAGTACGCGTGAAGCCTCCACGCACGACCAGCTTATCGCCACCTGTCAGCCAGCCCATCACGCCATCGCTGCTCGTCTGCGGATTCCAGTTGAAACCGATTCGCGGTTGAAAGTTGTTATTGTCTCGACCCGGCACCGGCCGCAACACGAAGCGCGGATCGTTGTTGAAGGCAGCCACAACCGGTTCGTTGAAATCGACCAAATCCTGAATCGGCTGGCCCGGGTTTTCATACCGCAGTCCAAGCGTCAAGGTGAAGTTTGGTCTAATTCTCCACTCGTCCTGAGCGAAGAAGAAGAAATCGTGCCAGTCGTTGTGGAGCACCTCTGCTGTTCCGGGCAGGTCTTTGTTGATGTTTGCCCGGGTCGCGAAGTCCTTCACGAGGAAGTCGAGCGAAGCGTACTCGAGTAATCCGCGTGTTGTTGGTTTGAAGAGTTGATGTAGCTGATTGCGACGAATGTCAACCCCAAACTTCCACCCGTGATTGCCAGTAATGTAGGAGATGTTGTCCTGCAACTGGTAGGTGTTTCGCACCTGGTTCTGCGGGAGATTCACACCAAGCCCAATCGCTGTGCGCGTTGGACCAGCATTGAATCCTTGCAACCCAAGCTCAACCACCTCGATGGAGGGAATCAACTCCGAACTCGGATCCAGCGCAACCGTTGCCGACGCACTGCGCAGGAAAGCACCGCGAAGTTCGTTGATCCATTTTGGCGAGAGCACGCTCGTGAATTGTAAATTAACGCCTTGTGTTCGCGAGGGCACGATTGAGGAGAAGCCCGGCGGCGTGATTTGCGAAGCTGCCACTCCGGGAATACTGCCCAATGCTCCGGAATCCTGATACAGGTAGCGACCATTGAGGGTGTGATTCCCGGTAAAGCGATGATCGATGCGAACCGAGGTCTGCCAATCATCGTAGGTTGAAGACTGTGAGCCGGTCAACGATCCAAGGGGAACAACAAACGTCTGTCCATTTCGTACAAACGAGGCGTTCCGACCCAGAGGAGTTGCGGCGGCTGGCAGAAAATCCAGCAACGCTCGAACCTGAGGCAAGTCTCCCGCTGCCTGCCGGAGGATCTCTTTGCCTGCCGCAGTCGGAGCGCCGTTTAGAGCTTGTCCGACGCCGAGCTGGCGATCCCACCAACGTTGCAGCGAGAAGAAGAAAAACGTTCGGTCCCTGCCGCTGATCCAACTTCGGCCACCTTCACCAAAACGTGGCAGGTGAAGTGGACCACCAATCGTTCCACCCAACTGGTTTTCAATGCGGAACGGAGCTTTGCGCCGGAATTCAGCGGTTGCGTTTGGATTACAAAAACCATTGGCGCCTGCTTTTTGCGTGTTGCTGCAAGCGTTCAAGGCGTTGTCGTTGTGAAACCAGAATCCCGAGCCGTGATACTCATTCGTACCGCTCTTTGTGATTGCATTGAAAACGGCGCTGGAATTGCGGCCGTATTCGGCACTGAACTGGTTTGTTACTAATCTGACTTCCTGAATCGAATCAGGATTGTTCAGGGGGATGGTCGAGCCGGCAACACCGAAGTTGTTGTTGTCCTGACCATCGATCATAAAGTTGTTGGAGCGAGTCCGGCCGCCGTTGGAAGAGAAGTTTGTGCCGCCGGCGAACGCACTCTGGCCGGAATTGATCTGGCTTACACCCGGAGCAGATAACGCGATGTTATAAACGCTGCGGGTTGTCGCCAGTGGAAGCTCAGCCAAACGTTTCTCATCGAAACGCGTGCCGACTTCGGGGGTTGACGTATTCAACATCGAGGCGTTTTCGACAACGTTCACGACTTCCTGGAGCGCGCCAGGCTTCATGGTGACGTCGATCACCGCGTTTTGGTTTAGTGCGAGCGTAATCCCCGACTGTTGGTGTTTGGCGAAACCGGTGCTCTCGACGCCGAGCTCGTATGCACCGACCGGCACGCCCGCAAAGTGGTAACGACCATCTGCGTTGCTTTGCACCGTGCGCGACTCATTAGTCAGGATGTTGCGCATGGTGACGGTTGCGCCGGAGATGACTGCCTGTTTTTCATCTCTGATTTCGCCGGAGATTGATCCGGAAGTTTGTGCTAAGGCGGGACAGCAAAGACATGCGACGAGTGCTGTCAAAAGCATCAGAATTCTTGTTGCTCTGATCATAAGCATCTCCCTGTTAAACGACTGGCGGCCATGTCGCTTTTGGATTGGACTGGACTGAATCTGAACGACCCAGAGAACGTGGATAAAGTCTTGTACGCGAGTGCAAAACTTTGAAGTCGAGTTGGGCCGCTTGATGTGAGGCAATGATTATTCCAAGCGACCGTTTGTAAGACCGTGGATCGTAAGATCATGCAATCACTTGACTTAGTTATTCGCTGTTTGGCGCGACCCGTTCGTTGCAAGCCAAAATTCTAAAGGCTATTCAAATTCGTAAAGTGGGGCAGTGCGGGCATCCCGGCCTGGGGCGGAGAAATATTTCTCGCGCAAAGGCGCAAAGGGGCAAAGAAAGCCCTTTAGAAACCCGGTAGCGCGTTGCGCCTTTGCGCCTTTGCGCGAGAGATCTTCCTGCATAGGAACAGTCGCCCAAACCCCCTATTGAGGCCTCCGACCGAGCCTGTGTGGTCCCAATTCTTACCAGGAGGTTTATTGATCAGGATAGATGCGCGCCGCCCAACCGCCGCCCGAAACGAGGCTGATCTTTAGCTTTGTGTTTTTGTTAACGTCGCGGGTCGTTGACTTGTAGTCGTGGCCCATGCTCTCCGCGTTTGGTCCGTCCTGATAGGCCACCATTTGAAAGCGTCCTGCGGGCAGGAATGAAAAGTCGATATCCAGAGTTCTGGCAGTCCAGTCTGTCATCGCGCCGGCATACCACTCGCGGCCTCTGCGACGAGCGATACAGACGTAGTCGCCTATCTTCGCGTCGAGCACTTTCGTTTCATCCCATACAGTTGGAACGACTTTCAAAAACTCCATCAATTCCGGCTCACGGAGATAGTGTGAAGGGGAGTCGGCCAGCATCTGAAGCGGCGCTTCATACACCACGTACATCGCGAGTTGATGAGCACGCGTGCCGAGACTCATCGGCCGCTCGAAGATAGCCGCAAAATTCTTTTCGCGGCCGCTGTTAACCATGGCGCCGGGGGTGTAATCCATTGGACCAAGAAGCATGCGCGTGAAAGGCAGGGTTAGGTTATGCTCCGGATTTGCAAATTTGCTCCACTTGTTTTGCTCCAATCCACGCACGCCTTCAACATTCACGAGGTTTGGCCATGTGCGCATCATCGTCGCGGGTCGTATGGCGCCATGAAAATCAACGAGCAACCGGCGTCGCGCAGCTTCACGGCAAACCTTGTGATAGAAGTTCATCACGAGCTGGTCATCGCGTTGCATGAAATCAATTTTGAGACCTTTTACTTTCCATTTCTCAGCCTGCGTGAACGCCGCTTCAAATTGATCGTCAAGCGTTTTCCAAACCATCCACAATATGATTCCCACATTTTTCTTATTGCCGTAGGCGACTAACTCTTCGATATCGATCTCCGGGACTACCTGTAACAAGTTTCCCAATTTGTACCAGCCTTCATCGAGAATCACGTACTCGATGCCGTATCGCGACGCAAAATCGATGTAGTATTTGTAGGTCTGAGTATTGATTCCTGACTCGAAATCAACGCCGTAAATGTTGTTCGCGTTGTACCAGTCCCAGGCCACCTTCCCAGGCTTGATCCATGAAACATCCTGAATCTGCGAAGGCTTAGCGAGCAGATACACGAGATGATTAGTGATGAGATCAGCGTCTCGTTCGGCAATACCAAGGATGCGCCACGGGAAAGTACGCGCACCTTTAGTCATGGCTATGTAATCGGCGCTTTGCGTGACCTGGAAATCGCGATCGCTATTTTTGCGTAGCTCTTCCTTCAGCGGATACGGCGGAAAGGTTGCGGCGAGCCCGTTCTGGCTTGTACCTCTCAACCAAAGGCCCGGATAGTCTTCGACGTCGGATTCCGCAATGGCGATATTGACGCCAGCGGTGCTTACGACTACTGCGGGAAGACTCGCTAAAGTTGTGGGCGTAATATTTTTGAGCGGCAGATAGAGAAATTCTCTCTCGTTGTGTGAAAAGAAACTATCTTCTTTCGGGTAATACGCATTGTAATCGCCCGCGAAATTCAGATTAACTTCTTCGCTATAAACTTTGACTTCGCTCCCAGTTAACATAGTTTCCAGACGATAAGCTACACCTTCGTTGAAAGCGCGAAAGACGACAGCGTAGTCTCCTTCCATCTCGAGTCTTAGCTCGTTATAGTTTTCACGGATGCGAGAAGATTTTTGCGGTACTGGAGAGACGATTTCGTGATTGACTGTCCGCTCTTTGGTAGCTTTGATTTTTGGTTGATGACCGAGAGTGGTTTTATCGATCGTGATTGAAAGTGCGCTGTTGTGAAGTAGCGTGTTACCGTTGAAGAGAACGTCATACACCACGCGCTCAGCGGTGCGAATCCGGATCTCGATTTTCTGATCGGGCGAGCGCACCGTGTAGCTGGATTGGCCCAGGGAGTGCTCCGTCAAACCGATCGTCGACAACCACAAAAGAACCAGGCAACGCACGAACCGGTTCTTAAACACAAGCGAAATGTACGGAGTTAACCGGTTAGTTTTATTCATTCTTCTCCTCTGCGTAACTGCCACTGTGCTCGCGCAACAACCCTCGCCATCACCAGAGCGCACCGGTCGCTCCTACTCCGTTCCCGATTTGCCCAAGAGTCCGCCACCACCTGGCCCACAAGCGCCATCGCCACTGACGTTCACGGATATCACCGCGCAAAGCGGCATCAACTTCAAGCATGCAGCCTCAAAGACTTCATTGAAGTACCTGCTCGAGACGATGGGCGGCGGTGTCGCCATGTTCGACTATGACAACGATGGGCGCATGGATCTCTTTTTTACAAACGGCGCGGCGTTGAAAGAGCCGATGGCAAAGGACGACATCCCTGACAAGAGCCAGCCGAAATACTGGAATCGTCTCTACCAGCAAAAGATCGATGGAACGTTCGTAGATGTTACCGAGCGCGCCGGGCTTAAAGGTGTTAGCTACAGTATGGGAGCCGCGGCCGCCGATTACGATAACGATGGATACTGCGATCTCTTCGTTACCGGCTACAAAGCGAACAACCTCTATCGCAACAATGGTGACGGCACATTCAGCGACGTCACGAGTAAGCTTTCCATCAATAACACTGGCTGGTCCACCAGCGCCGGCTGGTTCGATTACGATCGCGACGGCCGCCTCGATCTTTTCATCGTACGTTACATGGATTGGGACTTCGAAAGCGGTGCTACATTTTGTGGCGGCCCCACGTCGGCGTTACGCGCGTATTGCCATCCTGACAACTTCAAAGGCGCGACGAATATTTTGCTTCATCAGCGCGCGGACGGATCGTTCGAGGATGTAAGCAAATCGTCGGGCATTGCCGATCCTTCCGGCAAAGGTCTCGGCGTCGCCTTCGCTGATTTTGACAACGACGGATTCACGGATGTCTTTGTGGCAAATGACAGTGTGCGCCAATCGCTGTACAGAAACAAAGGTGATGGCTCCTTCGAAGACATCGCAGTGCTGTCGGGTGCAGCCTACGACGAAGACGGAAAAACGTTTGCCGGTATGGGCATTGACTGCGCCGACTATGACAACGACGGCTACATGGATGTCTTTATAACTACACTGTCGAACGAGAAGTATGCCTTTTATCGCAACAACGGCGATCTGAGTTTCACTTATGTGACCAACACTTCCGCAGTAGGACAGATTACTCTGCTTTACTCCGGTTGGGGCGCGCGGATTGTTGATGTTGATAACGACGGGCTGCGCGACCTGTTTGTCGCGCAGAGTCATGTGCTGGATACGATTGAGAAGACGACTGCGTATTTGAAATACAAACAGCCACTGCTCCTGATGCGCAATACCGGCAAAGGATTCGTTAATGTTTCAGCGACTGCGGGAAGTGCGTTTAAGAATCCCTTTGCCGCGCGTGGCGCAGCTTTCGGCGATCTGAACAATGATGGGCAACTGGATGCAGTGATCGCGGTTCTCGACGATACTCCGCTGATCCTGCGCAACACGGGAACGCGAAATCACTGGTTGGGGATATCGCTGTCCAGGATTGGTGCGCGTTTGATTATTACCAATAGCATGGGCCAGAAGCAGTTTTTTGACGTGACTAATGCGGGGAGTTATCTGGCATCGAATGATCCACGCATCCTCGTAGGCCTGGGAGCAGCCAGGGGGATACGCTCGATTGAGGTTCGCTGGCCCAATGGACGTGTTCAAACGATTGCAAATCCACCGATCGATCGGTATATGCGAATAAGCCATTAGACAGGATTACAGGATTTTCAAGATTGACAAGATTCTTATCCTGTTAATCTTGAAACATCCTGTAATCCTGTCTAATTGCTGTTAATAGTTATCACTGACACTGAATGCTTCGGCAACGTGACAACGAAGCGCCGGCCGCCGTTTACTGTTTTCGTTGTAACGGATACTGCGTCAGGTCGCGCGAAATCATTGAACGCCGTGAGCGACTGAGCGGTGATTGTCTTCACCTCCGCTCCCTTCGCGGGAATCACTCCCTGCAAACTAATCGTCGTGGTTAACGAGTTCGTCGGGCTCGTGTTCACAGCCTTGATAAAGATCTTCTTTCCATCCGACGTACGGCTGACAGTGGCGTCAAGATATGGCACGTTCCCGCCTTCACGAGACGAACTAAAAGTTGGGCCATCAACAGTCGCCGCCAGTCGCACATCACCGCGACGCTCGTTATAAAGCTGGTTAACGAGAAAGATCGGCGAGACGAAAACGCCGTGTCGCCCAGCCTGGATAATCCCTCCGGGCCAGCCGTTAACGAGATCAGAAACCGCGCTCATCTCCACGATCTCGCCCGACCGCTCGAAGACGTTCATTAAGCGTGCAGCATAGAGTGCCGACTCCATTGAATACTGCCGCTCAGTCGGAAGATCCAATCCCCACTCATTGATCGCCAGTTTAATATGGCGATCCGGTGCGAGCTCGCGCAGCATCTGCGCGACTTCTCCATAGAAGCGTTCGAAGAATAACGGGCGGGCCATCAAATTCAGGGGATCGCCGGCCGCCTCGCGCCGCCCGTAATAATGATGAATCGCGAGATAGTCGATATTCTGTCCAGCCGCGCGCAGCACAGTGCGGTTCCAGTTCATGTTGTTGTCGCCCACCGCAATCAACTTGATCGAGGGATCGACAGCGCGCATCGCTTTGGCGTACCGGTTGTAATTGCGAGCGTAGGTCTCAGCATCTGAATGGCCACGCACCCAGTCGCCCCAGATCTCGTTTCCAACTTCCCAAAACTTCACACCGAACGGAGCCGGGTGACCGTTTGCCGCACGCATCGCGCCGTATTTTGAAGTCGCTGGTCCATTGCAGTATTCGACCCACGCAGCGGCCTCTTCGACCGTCGCGCCGCGTCCTTCCACGTTCACGGTAATTGAAGGTTCAGTACCAACAGCTCGAGCAAACGCGATGAACTCATCGGTGCCGAAGTCGCCGGGCTCCGGTTCATTCTTCCATGAAAGATTGGACCATGTAACGCGCTCGTCACGCGGCCCGACACCCCAAAGCCAGCGATAATCCTGGGCAACATTTCCGCCTGGCCAGCGAATGAATGCCGGTTTGAGCGTTTTTATTTTTTCGAACACGTCGCGGCGCACACCACCAGGCGCGACGTCGCCCGCGATTAGCGACACCTGATCGATCCAAATCCGACCTTTTCCCGGAAAGAGAATTGCGAAACGCGCCAGTGGATCTGTGCGGGTTGGTCTTAATGAGAATTCATATTTGCGCCAGTCACCTTTCACGATTTGGTTGATATTCGTGGTGGCGTGAACTTCACCAGGATTGATATCCGATTCAAGTGCAACTGCAACCGGACCGGTATAATCAGCAGTCCTGATCCAAAGATAACCACGGTATTCAAGACCGGCGCGGATGGGAATGCGAGGCTGGTAGATTCCGTGACGCTGAATGACACCCTCGCCGGCTTCCACAAACACCGAGTGTTCCTTCGTTTGGCGTTCAGCGTTTTCAACTTTTATCTTTCGTTGTTCCGGGTAAGCAAAGTCATCAGCCCACCCAAAGGCGAGCGCGTAATCGTCGTTGCGATCGTCAGGATAACGTTCCCAGTAGCGCGAGAGACCGATCACGTTTGGCGGTTCTTCGAAGCTGCGGTTGCGGATCAATTCCGCGTGCAGGCCACCCTTGATTCCCTCATACATGAATTCGAGAAACTGACCGTACAGCAGCGGGCTGATTTGGTTTTCGATTTTGCGGGTGTCAATCGATATCGATGCCGGTTGGCTTGTTTGCGCAACAACGCTTTGAAGCTGCCCGCAGAGAACGATAACGAAGCACAACAGGCGCAATCGATTTAGAGAAAACATTTGTGCTTTTTGTGCCTCTTTATGGCTCACCTGGATGATATGCGCAGCACGGTTAGAGACTGTGGTGTCAACGTGTATGCAAACTCACCTGACGAAATTGAAACTTGCCGTTCGACAGGAGCGACTCTCGTTGGATTATCCAGACTGTTCTCAGCTCTTAAATCCGTACTCTCCAACACGAATGCCTTACCAGTCTTTCCAACATTGTTCGCGCCGGCCAAACTCACGCGCACCTCTTTTGCAGCAGAGGCGGTGTTCACGACTTTCACGATCACCTCGCCCGTCCGTTCATCCAGCGACGCGCTCGTATAAAGTTCACCTTGTCCGTTCTTCGCAGAGCCGTCCAGCAGCACCGGCAAGAGCCTCGTGCCCTGGTTCACGCTGAACATTTTTTGCACGTAATAATTCGGCGTGCCGTAAGAGCGAAGATTGTCGAACCAGATCATGTTCGGCGTCCACTGCCACGCGTCTACATGTCCGAAGAGCGGCGCGTATGACGACATGTGCACTACGTCTGCATTCCGTTCCAGACCGGTAATGAACGCCGCTTCGGATAGCGCACACTCCCAGTTGTTGCGATTGTCAGGACTGGCGATCGCAACGCTCTGTGCGGCGTATTCACCGGCAAAGACTTTTGGACCAGTGCGCGGATAATTGTCATATCGCTCGGCGTTGTTGCGAAACCACTTGGGCTCCATGTAGTAATGCTCGTCAATCAAGTCAGCCTTGAGCTCACGCAGCTTCTGCCACAGAAATTCGAATCGCTCACCATCGGGGGCCGGTCCCGCGCTCGAGATTAAAGCGATCTTTGGATACTTCTGTTTGAGAACTCTGGCAAACACTTCATATCGCTCGACGTACTGTGGCCCCCACTGTTCGTTTCCGATCCCGATCATCTTCAGGTTGAAAGGCTTCGGGTGGCCCATCGCGGCGCGCTTGCGGCCCCATTCAGTGTTCGCAGGAGCGTTCGCGAATTCGATCAGATCGATCGCGTCCTGAATGTAGTGATCGAGATCCTCGAGCGGCGCCAACTCGCTGGAGTTGAACTGGCAGGCCATCCCGCAATTCAGTATGGGCAACGGCTCAGCTCCGATATCTTCACTCAACAAAAAGTATTCGTAGTAACCGAGCCCAAACGACTGGTAGTAATCAGGCGTGGGCCGCCAATTAAACTCAGTGTTCCAACGATTGATGATGAGACGGCGTTCGTCCAAATCTCCGATCGTTGTTTTCCACTGATAACGTTGCTCTAGGTACCTACCCTCAACGATGCAACCGCCGGGAAAGCGCAGGAAGCCGGGTTTCATCTCCTTCAAGAGCGTGACCAGATCCTTACGCAGACCGTTTGGTCGATTCTGAAAAGTGTCTTTCGGAAAAAGAGAGACCATGTTGACATCGACCGTGCCGCTGCCTTCCAAAAGCAGATTGAGCTGTGCTTTGCGGCTGGTTTCCGTCGCACGCAATGTCGCGGTATAAGTCTTCCAATCGCCGGTCAAACCTGTGACTTGCGTCTGCCCAACTCGGCGACCGTTATCTTCAAGTTCGACGCGTAAAGCAGCCGGAGAACCATTGATGCGGCGGGCCATGATCGAGAAGGTAAAGTCAGCGCCTTTCTCGACACCGATGCCACGAAACCCTTCGTTTGTAACACCGAAGGCTTTGCTGCCGGCGGGAATTTTGATCCGCAGGTAATGAGAGTTTGGCGTGTCCTTTATTGAACCTTGATCGAGGATGTAGAGCTGGCCCTTCACATCTGAAGGGTCCAACTGTTTCCAGCCCATCATCGGATTCGGAAACTCGAATGAGCGGTTCTTTATTCGTTCCGGATAAAGGCCGCCGTCAGCGCCGAAGTTAATGTCTTCGAAAAAGAGACCGAAGAGTGTTTTAGGAATTGGTGCGCCGGGCTTGTCCACCTGCACCGTGATGTTTCGGATCTGCGCGAAAGCAATTTGCGTTTGCGAGAACGCGATCGCCAGCACGCAAAGGAACGTTACTATTCTTGGGTGACGAGACGTAGTCATGTAAATCCTGAAAAATCGTGTAAATCCTGTGAGAAACGTTTACCTCGCTGCGCCTTTTGCCTTTGCTTTTACCCCGGTCATTCGCTTGATAAACTCGACTTCTTCCGGAAGGTACGGCTTGCCATCATTGCGAAAGACCTCGTGAAACCAGACAGATGGCTCGCGATCGACATAGGCACGCTGCCATGAGTCCCAGGGCAGATGAGTTTGAGTCTTGCCCTGCACCAATCCCCAATTGATCATGCCCACGTTGTGAACCTTCCCGATCAGCAGCGAACCGAAGAAATAACTGCCGTTGCCGCGCGCCATGTATTCAGTGCAAATCATTGGACGGTTGTAACGCTTCAGCCAATTGATCCGCTTTTCTAACTCTGTCGGTGAATCGTAGTTGTGAAAGGTAATGACGTCTGACATTTCGATCTGCAAACGGTCCATCGGGGTCATTTTTTCGGGAGTGGACCAATCACCCTTCCAGACGCCGCAGGTTAAAGGCTGTTCCGGGTTGGCTTCACGAGCCCATGCAAACGCTTGCGGTAGCAGCGCGAGAACGAGTTCAACTTTATTCTTTGGTTCGAGCTCGTTGTAACTGCCGGGATTTTCATTGTCAGGCTCATTCCAGATGTCCCAGGCGAGAACGCGTTGATCTTTCGCGAATGCACCTACAACACCTTTCACATAAGCTTCAAGCCTTGGATACTCGTCCTTGTTTTGCAGGGCCGTCCGGCTCGGGCTCTGGACCCATCCCGAGTTGTGTACTCCCGGACGAGGCGCGCGCTGTTTACCGACTTTCGGATCTGGATCCCAAACCGAATCGAAGAGCACAAACATAGGTCTGATCCGGTGCCTTGCAGCGATGGTTAGAAACTGATCGAGCCGGCGTTTGAAACCGTCAGCATCCTGCTGCCATAGCAGGTCATGAAGATAAACGCGCATGGTATTCATGCCCAGATCTGCCGCCCAGCCGAGTTCCAGATCGATCCTTTTAGGATCGAAAGAGTCTGCCTGCCACATCTCCAACTGGTTAATCGCACTGGCCGGATTGTAGTTGCTGCCCACTAACCATGGCTGCCTCGCGTACCAGTCTTTGGCCTTCTGCTCGGACCACCGCTCAGCTCCGATCGCCGTCAGAGCGAGTAGTAGGATAGTGAAGATTACTTGAACTGATTTTCGGAATGTTGACATCATATTCTCTCTTTGCGCCTTTCTTTGCGTCTTTGCGCCTTTGCGCGAGAAAAACGCTCTCTCACCGGACGCCCAACAAGATATCCATTGTCAGTTGGTCCAATCGCTCATACTTCAACCCACGCCCAGCCAGTCCAGCACGATCAAAATTGGCAGACAATAACTCGCCTGCGTGCTGTGAACTGAACTTTGTGCCGCGACCGTCGCCGCTCGTCTCGGAGATCTCGGCGAGCAAAGCTTTGATCTCCGCATCAGCGTTCCACTGCTTACCCTTCTCCTTCAGGATCAGGTAAGTGCGCATGCAACCACGCGCGAATTCTTTTACTCCTTCGTAATCTTCCGTGCGATATGCATGAGCGTCGAAGTGTCGTGGCTCCGAGTAACCCACGTCCTCCAAAAACTTCACCAGCCAGAAAGCAGCTTTCGGATTAGCGGAGCCGAAGCGCAGATCCTGATCGTAGCGGCCGGGAATTTGATCGTTGAGATCGATATGAAAAAGCTTACCTGCCTCCCACGCCTGCGCCACCGAGTGCGTCATGTTGAGACCCGCCATGTGCTCGTGGGCCACCTCAGGATTTACACCGACCATCTCAGGCCGGTCGAGCGTTGCGATTAGCGCAAGGTAAGCGCCGGTGGTCGGCATGTAGATGTCTGCACGCGGTTCGTTGGGCTTCGCTTCGAGCGCAATTTTGTAATCGTATTTCTGGTCCAGGGAATACTCGCACAGGTAGTTGAGCGCTTCTCTTAATCGTTTCACTGCCTCATCAGGCCGGCGACAGCCGTCAGTCTCCACACCTTCACGCCCGC
This sequence comes from uncultured Acidobacteriota bacterium, assembly GCA_963826255.1. Classification (GTDB taxonomy): domain Bacteria; phylum Acidobacteriota; class Blastocatellia; order Pyrinomonadales; family Pyrinomonadaceae; genus PSRF01. Next base: position 642,064 of record CAWGWK010000001.1, on the reverse strand, counting down.
CCCACAACACGAAGATCTTCGCACCACACTCCGCACCCAGGTCCATGGCGCGCATCGTCTTCTGCAACGCGTAAGCACGCACCGACTTGTCATTCGCTGTAAACGCGCCATCGCGGAACACAGCATCGTAAAAGAGATTGACGGTAGCCATCGGTACGACAATTCCGTTCTCCTCGCAGGCGTGACGAAACTCGCTGACTATGCGGTCGCGTTCCTGTGGCGAAGCGTCAATCGGTACGAGATCGTTATCGTGAAAGTTGACGCCGTAAGCGCCGATCTCGCCGAGCATCCGCACTGCTTCTACCGGAGTCAGTGTAGGACGAACAGCGTCGCCAAATGGATCACGCCCGCGATTGCCGACAGTCCATAGCCCGAACGTGAATTTGTGCTCGCGGCGTGGTGTGTAATTCCCCTGTGACATCTTAATTCTCCTTTTAGATCGCAGTTCAGCGCCCTCGTAGTTCATTGATCTTCTTCGTAAACTCGTCAACGTTATCCCGCTTGATCACGAGCGTCGGAATAAAGATCTGCTTGCTTGCGGGAATTGTCGCTTTGTCGCCTTTGAGATACTGCTGCATCAATTTAATCGCCTGGTAACCAAATTCGAAAGGTTGCTGCACGACGGTCGCGTATATTGCGCCTTGTCGTACGCCATTGAGCGTTTCGTCTTCTTCGTCAAAGGCGATGATCTTTACCTGACCTATCTTGTTCGCGTCTTGCACAGCGTTCAAGATCGCCGGACCGTTGTAACTCCAAAGACCAACCAGCGCGGCGACATCAGGATGACGCACGAGCGTGTCGGATACGTTCGACTTCGCACGTACACGATCAGTGTCGTCTGTTCTGGTATCCAGTATCTCGATGTTTGAGCCTTGCAGCGTTTCACGAATTCCCTGCGAACGCTCCTGAGCATTTCGAGCATCGAGCTTTCCGACGAAGAACATGATCTTACCGCCCTGCGGTAGCGCTTCTTTGATCAAGCCGCCGGCCACGCGTCCCGCCGCGACGTTATCGGTTCCGACATAGAACGCGCGATCGCTTTTAGGCGCATCCGAATCCTGCGTTACCACCAGCGTGCGCTTCGCCGTCTCATTGAGTGCCTGCGTTTGATTGTCAGGATCAACCGGGCTGACGGCGATGCCCTCAACTCCCTTCGCCAGCAGATCATCCAACAGTCGTTTCTGCTCGGCGGCTGTTCCGTCGGACGGAATTCTAAATTCCACCGTTACATCGTTGAGTTCGGCGTCGGCCTTTTCGGTGCCCTTGCGAGCGATGGTCCAAAAGTCGGATGTGTTGTTGGTAACGAAAGCCAGTCGCAGGCTTCCCGTAGTGTTTCCGCTATTCGCCGGGCCGCCGGTATTGGTCGTACACGATGCTACTAAAATCAAACACACGCAGATGAGCCCGCAAATTATTTTCATGCTGTCCTCCACTCGTTTAACTCTGTCTCAATACAACATGCCCGAAAGCTGCGCTGCCTGGCGATGAACCACGGAAGATGTAAGGCTGATGTCCTGTCAGCTCGGCAAAGCTATGGGCCACATCAGCCACGGTGTCCTCAGCGTCGCGGTTTCCCAGAACAGCAACCGTGCCGCCACTGCCGCCGCCGGTAATCTTCCCGCCATAAAGCCCGCGATTGACTCCCGCCGATCTCACCAATTCGACCAGCAGGTCAGTGCCTTTTGAACCAAGGCCACAGGCCGAGTAGCTTGCGTGAGACTCGTACATCAATTTTCCCAGCGCGACTTTTTCTCCCTGGTCCAACTGGCCGCGCAACAATTCGGCGAACTTGTGCACGCGTGAATTCTCGTAGACAGCGTGAGCTGTCGGAGCGCGAATCGCGTAAGTGCGTTTCGGATCGATACTCGTCACTGGATCGGTAGTTCCTCCGTAGCGTGAGAGAAACTCCTCTCCGAGTAACCTCTCGGGCAGCTTCGCTGCAAACCTTTCCTCGAACTCAGCGGGTGCGAGATTCGCCAGGTAACCGCCCAGGCGTGGATCATGAATAACGACCCGATTGCCCTTCTGCTCGACACTTAATCCAGCGAGCTCGGCAATGATTCGATAACCCATAAACGTTCCTGCGCGTACTGAGCCGTAGTCGCCCTCACCAACAGAATGTCGTGTTCCTGAATCCAGTCCCCACACTGCCAGATCTTCAGGCAACGAGATCGTGCCCAGTAACTCCGCCGGCTGACAGACCATCGCGAGTAGTTGATCCGCTTCGCCGCAAGTCACGCTCATCTGGTCCATCACACCACATGGCGCACCCACAACCAGGTTTTCAACGCGCTGGCACAACAATGCGATCTCCCGGGGCGCAAGCTCGACATTGAAAGCTGCAGCCACTGCGCTCATCGTCGCTACTTCGAGCGCTGCGGAGGAGCTGACACCTTTGCCTTCGGGAACACGCGATGAAATCAGCAGACGTGCTCCCTTGTCGAAGTGCGTCCCGAGCTCACGCATCAACACCAGGAAAACACCCGCGACGTATGCAGCCCACTGCCGCGTTTTATCGTTGCTGAAATACTTTCGAGCTTCGTCATATTCGATTGGCTCGCCATCACGCTTCATGTCCGCGAGCGGCATTTCAAATACCAGTGTTTCGGTCTCCGATAAACTGATCGCAGTTAATCGCCGTATGTCGTCTTTTTGCAGTGCCACGAGGGTGGCTTCCGCTATCGGCAATTCAAGCACGAGTGAGCCGGAATAGTCGGCAATGCCGCCCATCACATCAAGGCGGCCCGGCGCGCGTGCGATGACGATGTCCTGTTGCGAGTCGAAGAGCGCGTGCCCGTGTAGTCCTTCGATAAACTCGGACACATCGGCCAGTTTCACAGGATTTACATGATTATTCATGATTAACATGTAAACCCAGACCACGATCCTTCAACGCCTTGTGCAACAACGGCTCAATCTCGTCGCGAATTGCCTGGTTCGCATACCCGGCCCACGCCATGTCAGGCTCGACCCTCAGAGGAGCACGCAAAGCACCTCCGCGCTCATCAGTAACAATGACACCTGCCTCGCGGGCTATTAGCTCCGTACACAAATCATAAGGATGACAGCAGATCCCCAGAGTAACCCCGCGCCGGTTTAGCAGCGATTCAACCAGTGGACGCAAGTCCGCCACGAAACGGTCGTGTCCCATCATCAGCTCGTAGAGCTGGCCGCCGGAGGAGAGATACTGATCTTCAAAACAATGCGTCTTACCGGCTTCGACTGGACCAAGGGCGCCGCGTACGATCTCTTCATCGATAGCGGCGAGCTCGTCGCGCGCGCCGGGAAAGAAGCGAGCGATCATCGCAAAGCCATGCCGGATAGTCGTCGCACGCGATGGTCGTAGCGCAAGTTGCTTTCGTTCTCCAGTTAGACGATTAAATCTCTCCGCCTGCGAGCCTTCGCCGCGAATGGCCCAGAGCACATCGCATAAATGTTGCTTCACGAGTGGTATTTCAGTTTGTACAGCGAGCTCGATGTCTTGCAGGTTTGTGTCTGCACCACGATTCGGGGCCACTCCTGTCAAGATCCACGCACTTCGCTTCTGATACATCAGACCGCGTGTGCCATCGATCGGATCGACGACCGCGCGCCAAACTGCATCCTGCTCGGTCGCTCCAACTGGTAACACGAGATGCCCACCTTCGATGCCTTCGGCGATCAACACGAGCGGCGCCAGGCTAGCCAATTCCTTTTCAAACAACTCGATCAGTGCATCCTCACTGACCCGATCGACTGCATAGATCGTATCGCCCGGCGATTCGTCATCAGACACTGCTGAAAGTTGTTCCAACCCCGCCTGCTCAGACTCTGCAACAACCGCATCGCGCACTCGCTCGTGAATCCGGCGAATCGGGTCCAGCAGATCTCTCACATCGCTCGTCATTGCTGCTCCTGCGCAACGTGCTTGTAATGCACGTTCGATTGCGAGCGCAGTTCTGCCGCCTTTTCTTCCGGCGCAGTATCGGAGAGGAAGTTGCCGCCGCCAATTTCCGGCCCTGCCAGGTACTTAAGAAGATTCGGGCGACGCAGCGGCGGATGAAACTCGATATGAAAATGGAAACTCGAGTAATCACCACCGTCCGTAGGAGCCTGATGTAACGGCATCACATACGGGAAAGGCATCTGCCACAGATTGTCGAACTTTACGAGCACCTGTTTCAGCAACGCGCTAAAGTCGCGCAGTTCATCCGGCGCGAGTGTCGCGATGCTCGCGTGTGTTGCCTTGGGCGCGATGAAAACCTCGTAAGCGTATCGTGCGAAGTAGGGGACGAAAGCGATGGCTGATTCGTTCTCGCAGATTATGCGGCGGCCGTCTTCCTTCTCAGCGCGGATCACATCCTGAAAAAGCACGCGACGGGTTTCCGCGAAATGGCGATCACCGGCACGCGCTTCCGTTTCGATTGTTTTGAAAACAAAATTCGTCGCGTAGATCTGGCAATGAGGATGCGGGTTTGAAACGCCTACTGCCTCGCCTTTGTTTTCGAAGATCAATACATGCTTGATCTCCTCGTGAGCACTAAGCTCTCGATACTGTTCCTGCCACACCTGAAGCAGGTTCTCGATTTCGGCCGGCTCGAGTTCAGCAAGCGCAAGACTGTGGTTTGGGCTATAGCAAACTACGCGCGCGATTCCTGTCGCTGGTCGGTTGTGATAAATGCCTGGCGGCGTTTGGAGTGTTTGCGGCGCCTCAAAGCCGACGCAAGGATGATCGTTGTCGAAAACAAACGTGCTGGTGTAGTTGTCGTTTCGCGCACCACTAACACGCACGTTGCCCGGGCATAGATAGCAATCCGCTACGTATTCGGGCAACGGCGCTTCGTTGTGGTCGATCGTCTCGCCGCTCCAGGGTCGATTCTGCCTGTGAGCAGCCACGATTACCCACTCCTCGCGCAATGGATGCCAACGCTCTTCCCAGTACATATTCAGATCTTCTCTGCGTAATCTCTGCGGTCCTCTGCGCCTCTGCGGTTAATAGGACTTACGAATACATTCACCGCAGAGGCGCAGAGGACCGCAGAGATTACGCAGAGCTTTCATACCAGTGCTATCTGCAAGCGAGTCACTGAAGCGGGGGGAAAGCGAAAAGAAACGACGCCGCCTGTAACCGCGACTTGTTCGGCGCGCGGTTGCACGACTCTCGGATTCTCAAACGTGTTGTGCGCGTGAACGTCAGGCATTGCCAACACCTGGGCTCGAGCAGTGCTGACGCTTGCGCCGCGTACGGCAATCTCCGTCTCGCGTGGCTCGTTGAGATGTGGGTTAGTTACCGTCAGCGTCAGTTGCTTGCCGCTGAGCTTGCTATCGATAGAGGCCGAACCAGACAGTCCCCAAAACTCCGCGGGCTTATCCACACGCGTGTACTGCACCTCCGGTGCACTGAAGACACTGCGGACTGCGCGGCCGCCCATGTGCGGCATGAACATCTCAAAGACGTGGTACGTCGGCGTCAGGATGAACTTGTCTTCGTGCGAGAGAAACAGTGCGTGCAGGCAATTGATGAGTTGTGCGACGTTCGCCATCGCAACTTTATCGGCGTGGCGATTGAACGTGTCCAGTGTAAGTCCCGCGAGAAGCGCATCACGCATGGTTGACTGTTGGCCTAACAAATGCGAGGGAGCCACTTCCGATCCCGGCTTATACCACGCGCCCCATTCATCGACGACGAGCTTCACGCGATGCTGACGGTCGTACTCTCCCATGATGGTCCAATGCTGATTGATCAGCGACTCCATGCGGTCAGCTTCGCGCAGCAGTTCGTAATACTCCGCTGTGTCAAACTTAAGCGCATCGCCTTTTGCAGCGAACCAGTCGTTGGTTTTGCCCAAGCCAAGATTCCACGCGTAGTGGTGCAATCCCCAACCATAAATGGCGTTGAACAATCCGCGGTTCTTCTCGACAGTCTTTGAGAAAAACCCTCGCGTCCAGTTGAAGTCATCGACGTTCGCGCCCGATGCGATGAAGCTCAAGTCAACGCCGTAACGAGGAACGGCGGCGGTGAATCGCCTGTATTCGGCGGCGTATTCTTCGGGTGTGAAATTCCCACCACAACCCCACGATTCGTTGCCCACGCCCCAGAAGCGCACGCGGAACGGTTCACGATTCGGCAGCTCGCTGCTCGCGCGTCGCTCTGCACCTGTTGTCGAACCGGCGGGCGAGTTGCAGTACTCGATCCACTCGTAGAATTCCTGCGCTCCAAGACCGCGCACGTTTGCGGCGAGGTATCCTTCGGCGCCGGTCAACTGGCAGAAGCGAAGAAACTCGTTTGTGCCGAAGTGATTCGTTTCAAACTTCCATGGACCAACAGGAGCGTTCTTGGGCCATTCAGGCGCGTCTGCCCAGAAGTTTGTCCGCTTCGGACGGCGAGCGCGTGGTCCAACGCCATCGCGCCAATCGTAGCTGTCCGCGAAGCAGCCGCCGGGCCAACGTATGACCGGAGCTTTTATGCGTTTCAAAGCGTCGACGAGTGCGGTGCGGATACCGCCGGTGTTTGGCACTTTGGAGTTTTCTCCGACCCAAATGCCGTCATAGACCACGCCGCCGAGGTGTTCTGCAAAATGACCATAGATGTGGGGATTGATCGTGCCAATCTCTTCGCCGATCAAAACTTCAATACGCGAATCGGCAGCGCGAGATGAGTGTGCGAGACCGCCTGCACGCTTAAAGGCAAACGCAGCTCCGACCGCCGCTACGCCACGTAAGAATTCACGTCTGATCAATTGCTGTTCATCCTGTTAATCATGAAATAATTTAGAAGCGCACGTTGCTTAGTCTCTTAACGACCTGTCGCAGTTCTTCATCCTCCTGCTTCTTCTGAGTGTCGCTAAGGCGCTTGAAGCTAGCCATCGCGGACTGTGCCTCCGCGGTCCGTTTGAGTTGACCATACGCAAGCCCCAACTGGTAATAGGCTTCAGTCACACCTGGGTCGAGCTTGATAACCTGCTCGAATTCTGAGACGGCCTCCGCCCACCGCTGCGAACGCATGAAGAGTTTGCCGAGAGAGAGACGCGCCGGCATGAATGTCGGATCCATTTCCGCAGATCGCCTGAGATGTGTTTCGATCACTTTGCTGTCAGCATTCGTCTGTTTCAGCATCGTGTCGGCAATCAGGTGGTGCACAACGGCGAGCTTTGGATCTACAACTAGAGCGCGTTGATAAAGCGAGATCGCTTCGGGGTATGCGCCCGTCTTTGCGCGAAGCAAGCCAAGGTAAGCAAAGGCTGGCGCAAATTTCGGATCGAGATCAATCGCCTTCCTCAACGCCCGCTCAGCCTCTTCGTTTTTGTCGAGTTTGAAGTTCGCGAATCCGAGCGCGAACCAGAGACGCGATGACGACGGAAACAACTGGATCGACTCTTCAAGTCTGATCACAGCGGCGGCAGGCGCGTTGGAATTCGTTAACAAGATTCCGTAGTCGAAACGATACCTCTCAGACTTCGGATCACGCTGAATGGCGAGACGCATCGCCGGGATCGCGTTTTCGAGATGACCGCTTTGCTCGTAAACCTCCGCCAGTAGTGCGTAAAGAGGAGCTGAGTCATGACCGCGCGCGACTGATGTTTCAAGTGTTCGACCAGCGCTCCGCAGATCTTTGCGCGCGAGATAAACCCGCGCCAGCCGCACGACCGATTCAGTGTCCGCTGGATTGAGGCTGACCGCCGCGCTCAACTCAGCTTCAGCTTCCTTCAACAAGCCCGCTTCGAGAAGTGCAGCGCCGAGTTCGCCGCGCGCTGCGGGAGCGTGGGCTGGTGTTTCAGTTTCCACAGTCAACCCTGTCGCGTACTGCTGGTAATAAGTTGATGCCGACGTGTGGTCCTTGAGACGTAATGAGATTGCAGTTAGCGCGCGTGCGATTTCGACATCCGAATCGATCGCAAAAGCACGTTTGAACAGTTCGGCAGACGCGCGTAGATCGTCAGGCGTGCCGGCTGCAAAACGTATCTGTGCGAGATTGACTAATGCGTTTGGCTGGTTGGGATCGAGTTTCAGCGATCTCTCGAATTCAACGGCAGCGAGAGCCGGCCTGCCAGTGCGCAGCAAGATCGCTCCGTAGTTGTTCCTCGCCGATGCGAGGTTAGGCTCAGCTTTTACCGCAGCCGAGAAATGTCGTTCAGCTTCTTTCAGATCGCCGGCGCGGTCCGCGATGATGCCGAGGTACGTGTGCGCCGTTACCTCCTTAGCATTGATGCTAAGAGCTTGCTGGAAAGCAGCGCGTGCCGCAGCGGTATCACCGCGCTCGAACGCCACCACTCCGTCATCAACGAGTTTCTTAATAGACTGTGCGTTGCACACGCCGTAAGCCACAAAAAGGCACATAAAGCACAGAATGGTTTTTCTCGTGTCTTGCAGCGTTCTACCCATTTGTGCCTTTTGTGCCTTTTTGCGGCTACTACTTTGCGCCTCTTGTGGCTAGAAAACGAACCTCCCGCCTACCTGAATTCGACGCGGCTGGAAGATATCGGCATTGCGTGCCGAGATGCCGAAGTTCACATCGTCAACGTTGACGTTTGCCAAACCGAAACGCCCCCGATTGAACACGTTGAAGAACTCAGCACGTACCTCAAAGTACGTCGTTTCAGAAATTTTAGTCTTCTTCATGAGGCTGAAATCCTCCGTGAAGAAAGGCTGTGCCCGCAGATCAGAATAGGTCGGCGCGGCGTTACCAAAGAAGCGAAGCGGGTCGCCATAGTAAGCAATGTAAGCCGGGTTCACTGTTGTACCGTCGAGGCTGAACGGAGGCGCCGCGCGGAAATCAGGCGGCCGTGCAAAAGCCCCGGGGTTGAGATAACGATAGTTCACTCCACCCGCAGGGGTGTCGGTATAGAAAGGCTGCCCCGTGAGATTGGGCCGTAAGTTGCCAAGGTATCCGGCGAGTTGCAGGAAGTCTCTCTGTCCTCCGGCGACAAACGTCGTCAACGCAGGTCCGCTTCGATAGCGGTGAATCCCGGTGATCTGGAACCCGCCGAACAAACGATCGACGAAACCACCCTGATTAAGGAATCGCCGGCCTTTACCAAAAGGCAACTCGATTATGTAGTTGAACACAAGCGAGTGCGGAGGAATGTTCGGCGAAACTGAACGAAGAGGTCTGCGGTCAAACGGGTTCTGGATCACTCCGTTGAGAGGAGAATCGCCGAAGATATCTTCGCCGGCGTCGGTGATTAACTTAGCGAACGTGTACGAAAGTCCGCCCTGTATGCCCTGCGCAAACCGTCGTGTCAGGTCAACCTTTCCTGCGTTATAAAAACTCTGCCCCTGGCTTTCCAAACGGTTGTTGATGATCCCGTACTGCGGGAACGCCCTGAGTGATTGTGCAACTGTGCCTGCGAACGCGCCTCCCTGAGTATTAAACCCGGGATACACGGCATTAGGGCTTGCGGCCAACGGAACCCCGACACTTGCCGCAAACTGTCGCTCCAGCGGCGTCACGGCGGCCAATGGTTTTTGCAACAGCGGCAATCCAAGCTTCAATGCGTTGAGCGGTACCTTGTTGATGGGATCGAAGTTTGAGCGCAGCCGCGTGCCTTTGCTGCCGATGTAGGCAACTTGAATCGCAAACTGCCACGGCAACTGGCGCTGTACGTCGAGACTGTACTGGGCGGTGCGCCCGGTCTTGAAATTCTTATCGAAGTAATCGATGTCGGTGCGGTCGAGTTGGCCCACTGCCTGATCGTTCGGATTGGCTTGCGGCACTGACGGATAATTGTCGAGCGTGATAAACGCGTCGAGGCCCCCGTTGATGTTGACAGCGCCGGGGCTGTACCCGAGCACGCCTGTGTTGCCGAAGTCGTTATAGACGACCGGGGCGTAATAGATCCCATAGCCACCGCGCACGACGGTCTTATCGTTTACTGAGTAAGCGAAGCCGAAGCGCGGGCCCCAATTAGTTTTATCCGGATTGACGAGTCCGAAGTTCGCAGCCTGGAGGCCACCTTGACCAGTTGCTCCGACGATCGCTCCCGGCCGCCCGGCTGCCGCGGGATTCCCTGTGTCAGGGTCGAAGCCGCGCATGAAGCCGCGCGCCTCTTCTCGCGGGCGACCGTAGTCGTATCGAATTCCAATGTTCAGCGTCAGTTTCGGAGTGACTTTGATGTCGTCCTGCGCGAAGAACGCAGTCGAGAAGAATCGCAGTGCGGGATCGATCGTCTGATTACTGTTGAATGAAAACTCGGGTCTGCCCGTGAGCATACTGGCGATGGGCCAACCCTGATTGAAATCGTTTGTGTTGCCCGTCTGGTTGCTGCGGAAGTTGAAATTACCGCCGATGTCGAAGTGTGCGGCGTTGTTCAACTGCTGCGTGCGCACCTCACCACCGAATTTCAATGTATGCCGGCCACGGAGAAGCGTCGAGACGTCGCTCAGATGGACTGAGTTATCGCGCACCCGGTTGTCGAAGAAAGTCGAACCTCCTGCCTGGTACGCTCTCGGGTCCGTCGAGGTGACGGGATCGCCGTATCCGGGAAAGCCGATCAGGGGAAGACCGAAGTTCTGAGTCGCGTTAGGGCTCAGGCCGAGCGAACTAACCGGGATGCCTCGCGTGAAATTGAAGTTCTGAACGTCAGAGCGCGAGAAGCCGGCGTTGAAGTGGTTAATGAATGACGGTGTCAGAGTCCAGTCGTGTTGCAGGCGCGCGTAGTACGACTTGAAGGTCTGGTCCCAAACGCCCTGCGCGACGAAAGGCTCGGGGAAGCGTGGGAAGCCGCCTTTAATGCTGGGCAGCTTGCGAAATGTGTAACTGAAATTGAGCGTTTGCCGGTCGGTCATGTTGTGCGTGATCTTCGTCACGTAGTAGTCCGTCTCCGCAGTCGTGTTGGAATTCGCGCGGTAGTTGCGGAAGACGGTTGACCCGTTCGGCCCGGTCTGGTTCGGCAGCGGAAACAGGTTGACGAAGTTCTGACCGATTGGTGATATACGAGCCCCGTTGAGGTATTGATCGAGCCGGTTACCCGGAATCGCGGTACGCGCTCCTACAGGTTGGGACGGATCGAAAATCTGTACCGGGCCGCCGAAAAATTGAAGCACGTAAGGATCGGTCAGCAGTTCGCCAAAATCACCGCTGCGCATTCTCAGGGTTGGAACAGTCAATTCAACCGTTTCAGACTGCGATGTTTGGTAGGCTCCGTAGTTAAAGAAAAAGAACGTTTTGTTCCTGCCGCTCCAGATTGAAGGGCCGCCCTCCCCAAATCGCGGCAGAATGAGAGGCCCGCCTACACTGAAGCCATAATCGAACTGCCGATCGAGCGGCTTATCGAACCCCAGGAGCCGATTTCGATCGATGTTTGCGTTTAGTGCGTCGTTGATGTGAAAGAGGTAGGCCTCGCCGTGGAAGTCGTTGCTGCCGGTCTTGATGGTGAAGTTGACGACACCACCGGAAGAATTGCCAAACTCTGAAGAGTAGCTGCTCGTCGAGAGTGTGAATTCCTGAAACGCGTTCGGGCCTGGTGCGACCTCGGAGAAGAACGTGCCATTCTCGCCGCGCCGCGTTTGGGCACCGTCAATCAGGATGTCTGCGCCGAGACCCTGTCCGCCGTTGATACGGAAGTTGGTGGCGTTAGTGCCAGTGCTGCCGGAGGTCGCGCCTGTCGGCGTCCTGTCATTTGATACCACACTGCTGTCAAGGAAGATGAATGACAGCGGAGAGCGCCCGCCGCTTTCGGAGGCAACGAGCAATGGTAATTCCCGCACTTGCCGCTCGCTGACGTTGAGCTGTTGCACTGGCGTCTCAGTTTGCAGCACCGGAACGGTGTCGGCCGAAACTGTGACCGTGTTGCCGATCTCTCCGACTTCGAGTGTGACATCGACGGTACGGGTGACTTGCACCGGTACTTTGACGTCTTCAATGGAAGCGGCTTTGAAGCCGGTGGCCTCCACCTTTACCGTATAAGTTACCGCTTGTAATTGTGGGATGGTGTAGTTGCCTTCGTTGTTTGTGCGTACCTCGCGAACCTCGTTGGTTTCGAGGTTAAGGGCCGTCACCTTTGCATCGGCAATTACAGCACCGGCCTGATCCGTTACCCTCCCGGTTATTCCACCGCGATCGCTTTGACCAAAGATCGGTGAAACACACGCGAGCACGAGCACTACAGCGGCAGTCAAATTATGGGCTCTCATACCACCTCCCAGGAAATAGAAATGCAAGCAGCAGGGAAAAGTTGACCGAAATATATTAGCTGTCTGTGTGTAAAGCTTCCCGAATCGATTATGGGGTTTGCTCATTTACACCACAAATGAGCATCAAGTCAAGGATTATCTCGCGTGATAGACTCCGTTCGATGCAAGGTTACAAAGAGGCACATAAATTTTCTCCGAGCCGTTTTAACTCGTCGATTTTAATTATTTGTGCCTTTTGTGCCCTCTTGTGGCAAACACCCTTATCTGGTGACGTTCGCCAGGTTCACGATCCGAGCATCATCAAGGACGGAGACACCTTTTATCTATTTTCCACACGGGCGGGTATTGCGATCAGGTGTTCGAAAGACTTGCGTAACTGGCGCTTGTGCGGCGACGTGTTCGCACACCTTCCGGAATGGGCCGTCACGGATGTGCCGGGTCTTCGAGGTTTGTGGGCTCCGGACGTCTCGTACTTCAACGGCAAATATCATCTCTACTACTCTGCTTCCACTTTTGGCAGTAATCGTTCCAGCATCGGCCTCGCGACGAATCAAACTCTCGATCCAGCGAGTGAAAACTATCGGTGGACTGACCACGGAAAGGTAATCAGCTCAAACGCTGGAGACGATTGGAACGCGATCGATCCAAACGTCGTGCTTGACGAGCACAATCAGCCGTGGTTGTCGTTCGGAAGTTTTTGGGGAGGCATAAAACTCCGTAAGCTCGAACTGGCAACCGGCAAGCTTTCCGCGCAGGATCAAACGCTCTACTCACTGGCGAGACGACTTCGGACGGCAGAGTTGCCGGGTGCAATTGAAGCTCCGGCCATCGTTCGTAAAAATGACTACTACTACCTCTTCGTGTCTTTCGATTTCTGTTGTCGTGGAAAGGACAGCACCTACAACATTCGTGTTGGCCGCGCGCGCCGCGTCACTGGACCATACACGGATCGGAGCGGCAAACCGATGATGGATGGAGGCGGAACACTCGTCGTAGCTGGCGGAGGCCGTTGGGCGGGGCCAGGGCACTGTTCGATCTTGCAAGATAAGGATGGCGAGCGACTGGTCTACCACGCTTACGATACAGAATGGCGAGGAGTCCCAACACTGCGGATTGCAACTCTTCGGTGGGATGCGGAAGGTTGGCCCACCCTCCCGAAAGACTAGGCTCGGTGCACGTCAATTCCACTTGCAGTGAAAGGCGCGATAGCGTCGTCTGACACGCCCTTGTCGGTGATCAGGATGTCTATTTCGTCGATCGGGCAAATAAGAGCAGTACCAACGGCTCCGATTTTTCGATGGTCGGCTACGACGATTTTTTGGCGCGCCTGGCGCATCATGGCTCGGTGGATGGTCGCCTGATCGGGATAGTTTGTGGTTAGACCACGTTCGATGTGGATCCCGTCGACACCTATGAATACCTTATCTACGAAGATCTCGCCGACGCTTTCAATGGCTGCTGGTCCAACCAGCGCGAACCAGTCACCACTGAGAAATCCGCCTGTAACGATCACCTTCAGATCGTCGCGGTGGCTCAACTCCATCGCGACATTTACGGCGTTCGTCAAAACGGTGATTCCTTTATGTAGACAAACGCTCCGGGCAACCTGCGTCGCGGTGGTTCCGGCACCGATGGCGAGGATGTCGCCATCGCTTATCAGTTCAGCCGCAACCAGACCAATACGCCGTTTTTCCGCGCCGCGCTGTCGCTCCTGTTCGTGATAGTAGGAAATGTGGCGAAAGGGTTCATAGAGCAACGGCTGAAGGGGAACAGCGCCGCCATGACTGCGCCGGAGCAGTCCGCGTTGCTCCAGCTCGCCGAGGTCTCGGCGGATCGTCGCGGGCGAGACCTTCAGGCGTTTGGCCAGTGGAAGCACGGAAACCTTACCGGCGCGCAACAGTTCCTGAAGAATCATTTGGGCGCGTCGCTCGGTAGCAGAGGGTTCGTGGTTCAAAGGTGGCAGTGGGGAAACCTCCTTGCGGCTGCGCATCTTATTGCGTTGTCTGAAGGACGTCAAACAACGCGCGAAGGTTTGGGTTGGACCAACGCGAACTAATATCTGTATTAATTTTGCGGCGCTTCGGTTAGCTTTAGGATTACACGTTCCTGGTCGCGCTGACGCGAGCGCAATTCGTCGGCGCGATCCAACATCCTTTTTGCCGCTTCTTTTTCTCCGAGTTTTGCGTAGACCAATCCGAGTTGGTAATTCGCGCGCAGATCGTTCGAGTCAAGTTCAACGGCGCGTTCGAGTGCTAAACGAGCTTCAGGGTAGTTGCCCGCTTCGCGATACGCGGTTCCGAGCGCCGCATGCGCCGCGGCGTGGTTGGGCCGTGACTGAACGACTCGTCGAAATGTGTTGATAGCGGCAGCACGGTTACCAGCTTTCTCGAAACTCACCCCGATAAGATACTCAGTGTCCGCATCCGCTTTGAGGCTGAGACTGCGTTGCAGCGCGACCTGCGCATCTGAAATTCGTTGCTGCCGAAGAAGTGCCGCCCCCAACAAATAGAAGCCCGCTGGATCACGCGGTTGCAGGGCAACATAGTTGTTCAGTAAGCGGATTGTTTCAATAGTTTCGCCCTTGGTCCAATTTGCCGCTGCCAGCGCGTAGAGATAAGCAGGTTCGCGCGGGTAAGCTTTGTGTAGTCGCTCGAAGACAGGCAGCGCATCGAGGACCAGGCCCATCTGCAACGTCGTCACACCGAAGTCATAAAGAACCGCTGGAGAATCGGGAGCGACGCGGCGCGCCTGGACCAGATGAGAAAGCGCTTTTTCGAGATTGCCAGTGGCTCGCGCCACTCTCGCCAGAGCACGTAGTGTCGCTACATCGTCAGGCTTGAGGGTCAATGCTGCCGTTAGATGTTCCTCCGCTTTGTCGTATTGCTTCAACGCTGCGGTGACGACTCCGAGTGCGTAAATGATTGGAAACGACGCCGATTTTTGTCGAGCGGTGTTCAGGATGGTAAGCGCGTCATCGTTGAACCCGGCTTTTACAAGCAACATCGCAAACTCAGCCGGCGTTTCCGGGCTTGCAGGGTCAAACTTCTGAAACTCCGCTACTAATGCGCGCACTTCCTCCGGTCGTTTGAGACCTGTTAGAGATCTCAGCATCACGAGGAAGTAGTCATCCGTGTACACCGCGCTTGGCACCAGGCGCAGATGTTCTCGAGCTTTTTGGTAATTGCCCTCATCTGCATAAAGCGTTGCGAGATTCAAGTTGATGTTTGGACGGTCGGGCGCGAGTTTGTGCGCGCGGAGCAGAATCTGCATTGCGGCGGCGGTGCGGTTCGTAGTTAAAAGAAGTTCGCTGAGATTGATGTGTGCACCGAGATGTGAGGGCGAACCAGCCAGAGCACGCCTGAACAGTCGTTCTGCTTCAGCCGGTCGATTCTGTTTTGCGCGAACAACACCGAGGAGATTCAGAGCGTCAACATCGTTGGGCGACGCGGTGAGCACAGCATTAAGCAGACGTTCCGCTTCTTGTAATTGATCCCCGCTGATTGCATTAACAGCTTCCGCTAAACGGTTAAGATTTTGATCGGTAGTCTGCGCGTGTAGGCTCGGAACGGCAGCAATCAGCAGCACCACCACCGCAATGGCATTCCTAAAAGCCGGTCCAAAATCACTTAGCTTCATAACCACTACCCGCTTCACGACACGGACTGTCGGACTGATTCTCATGCAAAGGAGCAAAGAGACGCAAAGCAAGACCTCGAAGCTCACTCGTGACACACTATGGACGCACAAACAGAACGGGCAGTCACTAATGACTGCCCATAACTTATTGATCCTTAGTGCTGCACCCGGCACGACTCGAACGTGCAACCCCCTGATTGGTAGTGCGATCACGAGCACTGCATCAGGTTACGGCTCTTACGATTTCCTAACATTTGTTACAGGTTGCAGCCGCCAACGAGTCCATCTGTTACCACCTATTCAGACCAGTTTCGCTGTAGTGTTGTCACACGATTGTCGCAAACTTTTGGGGTGAAGCACTTACCTCCTAAGACCGTAGGCTATCGTTCGCCAGGAGGCGATCACCAAAATGAAGGGAACTCCAAACACCTGAAATCCAGTCCAGAACCACGTGCAGGCCGGAATAGCGCCTTTCGAGCGATCCGCAAGGACAGCGCGCGGCTCGAATTCGCAGCTCTACCTTTCTACAGAATTGATTGAGAAAAATCCGTTCGGATAGTTACGAAAGATCCAAATCTCAATGCGCGATTCTTGAGCAATCTTGTTGAATGCCTCTCGCAGACTCACCCCTTCCAAATTTACAGAAAACCTGGAGCTACTCAGTTTTCCAGGGGAGACATCTGGTGCTCGGCGCTTCAGATTCAAGGCTGTCATGTTTGCTTGAACTTCAGGCAAATTCAACAATTGATCAAAAGCCTCTGACGGGTTAACGTCTTTGACGTTGAAACTACCGATTCTCGTCTCAAGTAACGGATTGCTTCCGGCTGATGGCCAAACGTTGACAAACCCACCGGTCTGCCGCCACTGGTACTTTTTCGACGACTGAACGATCGCATTCATAACGTCCGTTACAGTTGCATCCAGCAAAGATACACTAACCTGATGGTAACGTTGGGTGTCGAGCTCTAATCCAACCGTCACGCCGTAAGCGTTGGGCAGAGCAGCCAACATCATTGTGAAATCACCTTCGTACCGGATGACCCTCAGGGTTGGGGGTGTCGGCTGCTGGGCCATGACACCTGACGTTGACACACCACAGATTCCCAGGACAACTGCAGCGGCAATTAGTTTGAAGGAGATGAGCATTTCGGCCTCCTACGTTAACTCGGAATTAGGCGTCTCTTCAATACAATAACGCGTAGGGCTTGGACCAGTTCCACTTTGTTAACTCTGATTACAATCTTAACTAATTGATTTTGAATCGAGTTGCACCACGAGCAAATCAAGGTTTTTGAACTCTCTCACGTCCGTTCCCATCCGTTACCAGTCAGTTTCCATTTATTCCTGCCCCAACTCTGCGATTTTTGGACAATGATCGGCACCAGGAGTTCGGAAGTCACTCGCAAGTTTGTCGCAAAAGAAAAGCGGCAGACTGTACAGCCCGCCGCAAGTCGTTGATTCTTAATGGTGCACCCGGCACGACTCGAACGTGCGACCCCCTGATTCGTAGTCAGGTACTCTATCCAGCTGAGCTACGGGTGCGAAGCCTGTAATAGTAATTGTTGGGCGCGAATTAGTAAAACGCACGTCGAAAACTCACCGCGCGTAGTAGCCGGGCTTCGTGCGCGCTGTCAAATCCGAATTCGCTACCTCAACCTTTACCTCATGCCACTTGCCGCGCGGACTGTCACCTTTCGGCTGATAAGCAACCGTGTAAAGCGTGCGCAGATTAGCCGCGACCTCGCGATATAGCTGGGCCATGTACTCCAAACGATTGATCTCGTTCAAACGTCCGCCAGTGCGATCCGCCAGCGACTGCAAACGCGCGCGCGCCGCAGCGTAGATCCCGATGATGTTCGGCGTGGGCATCGGCAGCCTGCGCGGGTCACCGGACGGTAAAGCCAGCGGATAGATCGTCACACCCTGGCGATCCGCCGACGCCAACACACTATTCAGATCGGCGCTCGCATCCGGCTTGATCGCCGCCAGCGCCTCTTCATCGGTTTGCGCTCTGGTCAACATCGCGCGATCCGCCTTGCGGAGATGCGTATCTATTCCATCGGTAAGCACCACGATCGCTTTGCGCCGGTTGCCTTCCTTCTCCAACTCTTTCAACGCATACTTCAACGCTTTATAAAAATGAGTCTCACCAGCGCCTTGAGCAATCTCGATCGCATAGGCT
Organism: uncultured Acidobacteriota bacterium; assembly: GCA_963826255.1. Taxonomy (GTDB): domain Bacteria; phylum Acidobacteriota; class Blastocatellia; order Pyrinomonadales; family Pyrinomonadaceae; genus PSRF01. The sequence goes on along the minus strand of CAWGWK010000001.1, from coordinate 624,135 downwards.
GTCTTCTCGCGATTGACGGTAAAGCCGGTTAACGATTTGACCTCCGCGTTGAACTGAATAACCGAAACACGATCCTCGGGCGCAAGCGCGTCGAGAAAACGCTGGCTCGCGAGTTTCAACTGCTGGCGAAAGTTGAGCGTCGATCCTGACATGTCGAGCAGCAACACCAGACTGAACGGCGCATCGACTGGCTCGAAGTGTTGGATCGCCTGCTTGACACCGTCTTCGTAGATGGCGAAATCGTTTCTTGTCAACGACGTGACCGCACGACCCTGTTTGTCGACCACGCCCACGTTCAACTGCACCAATGACGTCTCGGTACGAACGATGTCGTCAACTTCCTGCGCGTCTGCCTGGCCAACGATGAATGCGAAAAGCGCAACAGACAGAATCTGGTAGAAATATCTCTTGTATTGCATGGAATCGGCCTGCAAAGTATGCCCGCCCGTCTTTACTTTTTCAAACGTGCTGATTTCGGACGCTGCGGAAACGCGATCGGTTGCTTGTTTAGCGGCGGCGCGCATACGTTGACACGCTTCGGAGTCGCAAATATGATCTGCACTCCTTCCTCCCACTCAGGCGAGACAACTCATCGCCATTAGCCCACAAACGTTCTTCACGAAAGGATTTTGACAGATGAAATGTTTAACTTTGCTGGCAGGATGCTTCATTTTTCTGGCTGCGTGTTCGACTCAAGGGATTGCGCAGCAAACCACTGACCCTCTCAATTTTGGAACGGCGGCGGCGCCTATCAAGTTAACAACTCTCACTCTGAACACGGGTCAGAGTAGAACTGCTTTGAGACGCGCTAACAACTGGTTAGCTCAACCTCTCGTGCAGGTTGAAAACACTTCCGCGAATGCCATCGAGTACCTGGTAATCGAGGTCAGTTTCCCGGGCATAGAAAGTGGTCCATTAATGCTCGGTTACGGGCAAACACCTGGACACAAGTCTTTCCTGAAGGTGACTGAGCCACTTCAGCCAGGGAAGAAGGTTAGTCTAAGTGTGAGTCGCAATACTTGCGATGCAGTTCAATCACGATTGCTCGCGAGCGGCATAAGCCCGGCTTCGGGCAGCGGCGTGAGTGCGAGAATTAACGCGGTGGTTTTCACAAACAAAACGGCGTGGTTCGACGGCCTCTTACACGTTCCCGATGTCAACGATCCATTGCGGTGGAAGGTAGTGGAGAATTTGGACCATGCTGGCTTGTCTGGCTCCAGTCCACTATTCAACTTTATGCCCGCGGCCTTCCGGCCCAAACTCACACCGGCGCCATGCTGGAAAAGAATCGGCACTGAGTGGAGAGACTGCTGTGGCCTGCAGGTCGCATCCGCAATTTTGGTCAACGTGTGGGGCGGCATTTTGGAGCCCTTCCCTATGAGCACTCAGTGTGAGGACGGCAGCTTTTGTGAGTGGATAAAAGCGGTCGGATGTTCCAATGATCCCGAGGGTGAGGTTCCCCCGGTTAGTACGTACTAGCTCGAGTATTCGATGTGAATTCGAGCCCACCCTCGAATTCACGTTGTTCGTTTAGAAAGGCCTCACAGGCTTGTCGCTCCTCACGAGTTATCGTCCAAACTTCTGTTCCGAATGTGGCGACAAGATTCTGCGCCTGCGTTGGCGTGTCTGGACCAGCCGGAGGTTCTGTGACAACTGTTTTTCGCGCTTCGTCAGAGCGCACTGGCTGCAACGCGTCTCAGCTACGATCGCGCTCGTTTGCCTGGGGATGTTCATTGGACGTGCGTGCCGGCGCGAACGGCCGCCACTGATCATCCAGCGCAACGTTGCCACACCGGCGCAGACTCCCACTGAAGCTCCAGCGACTATCGAACAGCTTTACACTTGTGGCGCACGAACGAAGAAAGGCACACCCTGCTCACGACGCGTACATGGTCCAGTGCGTTGCTGGCAGCACAAAGGAGCCGCGGCGATGCTCCCTGTTGAGAAGTTAGTTATTAAGGAGTAGTATGCAACGTGCTACCATAAGTGCCAATTGGAGGCCGAGATGCAAGCTTTAGAAACTCAAACTCAAACTCAAACATCGGTCGAAGTCAATTTCTCACCACTCCAGCGACGCTACACTCTCGAAGAGTTTTGGGCGCTGCCCGCACGCGAGGACCATGCGCGCTATAACCTCATTGGAGGATTTCTTTTTATGGTTCCGCCGCCAAACCCGCCTCACGGGGATGTCGCCTCACGTATGGCAGATTCATTATTCCACTTTGTGCGGGCAAACAAGATTAATGGTATTGTGCATTATCCGCCCGAAGCAATTTACCGCGACGCAGAAGGTTCAACTTATCTCGAACCGGACCTGATGTACGTCTCGAACGAATTGCGGCAGAAGATGGGTACAAAACGTACGTCAGCCGATATCGTCTTTGAATTCCTTTCGCGCAGCACGACCATCTACGACCGCACGACAAAGGCCGACACTTATCTGGCGCTCGGCATCCGCGAGTTATGGTTGGTCGATCCGGTTACCGCAACTATTGAAGTGCGCAATCCCGGTAAAGTTGGTGAAAGACCCATTTGGGAGGGTTGGAGATACTTCCGCGGAGAACTTGCCAAGTCACAGGTGCTCGACGGCTGGGAAGTTGCAGTTGACGAGATCTTTAGAGGAATAGAATTTACAGGATGATCAGGATCCATAATCCTGATCATCCTGTCTCACTATTGAGAAGCCCTCGAAGTCTGGCGGTTATTGTTCGTCTTCACGGGGGGCGCGGGCCTCGGGGGCAGCTTCACCGGTTGTTTCAGCTTCGTCATCACCTCCGTAACTGCGCGTTCGAGTTGCGGATCCTTGCCCGCAATCACTGACTGCGGATCGTTGTCAACTTCAATGTCCGGATCCACACCGTAACCTTCGATAATCCACTCGCCACTCTTATTCGTAAAACCAAACTCCGGAACGCTTACACTGCCACCATCGATCAACGGCCCTCGATTCGTGATCCCGACTACGCCTCCCCACGAACGCTTGCCGATCAATGGTCCAAGTCCGGCTTCGCGAAACATTGCCGGGAAGATATCGCCGTCCGAAGCAGAGTTCTCGTCCAATAAGGCCGCCATTGGACCAATGAAGACGCCGTCAGGATACGTGTTGGCGTCGTCATTCGTCCGTGAATAAGTGAGCGCCAAAGCCTTTCGCCGCAGGCGCTCTATAAGCATGCGCGACACGTTGCCGCCGCCGTTTGCACGCACGTCGACAATCAGCCCTTCCCTCTTCAATTGCGGGTAATACCACTTGATAAACTCTCGAATTCCGCTGGCGCCCATGTCGGGAACATGCAGATAACCAACGCGGCCGTTCGTTGCTTTGCTTACCTTTTCACGGTTGTCGTCCACCCAATCCAGATAGATCAGGTTTTGTTCATCCGTGATCGGCTTGTAAGAAACTGTCCGCGCACCCTGCATCGACGGAACCTTGTTCAGCGTGAGTTGTACCGGATTGTCGGCTTTGTTTCTCAGCAGACGATACGGATCGTCAGTCGCTTTCAACTCTTCACCGTCAATCGCCAGCACGTAATCGCCGACACTCGCATTCACACCGACTTCCGTCAGCGGCGATCGGTAAATCTCTTCAGAGTTGTCACCTTCGAAGATCCTGGAAATCCGGTACCGGCCCGCTTGTTTATCAAACTCAAACCGTGCGCCCGGCAATCCATAACGCGGCCGCGGCGGAATTTGGAAATCACCGCCCTCGATGTACGCGTGCTGCACGGCGAGCTCAGAAATCATCTCGCTGATGATGTAGTTGAGATCCGAACGATGGGCCACGTACTTCAGGAGCGGCTTGTATTGCTCGCGTAACGCAACCCAGTCGTAACCGTGCATGTTCGACACGTAGAACCAGTCGCGATAACGGCGCCAAACTTCATTGAAGATTTGGTTCCACTCTTCAACCGGTACCCGGTCAACATAAAGCCCGTTAGTGGCAACTGCCTTGCGCGTTTTTTCACCGACCGGTGTCGCATCGTAAAGATTGAAATTCGGACCCTGCCCTACCAAAACCTTCGAGCCGTCATCGGAGAGAACGTACCCGCGAACATCCTCCACCAGCGTCGTTTCCTTGCGATCCTTCAGCGCGTAGATTCGCAACGATGTAGTGCGATCGCCCTGGCGGCCGTAATAACCAGCTCCGCCAACCATGTAAAGCAGATGTCCAGTCTTCGCCGATAGTCCGAAGTAGTTATCCGCGGTGACGGGCACGCGCGCGACGCGATTCGAAATACCATCGAAGTCGATCGTTAGCGTCGCCGGCGGTTTCGGTGCGGCTTCCGGTTTTGGCTCCGCGGCAGGCGCTGCCTCGGCAGGTTTCTCAGGAGACGCTGCTGGAGAGGCTGCGGGCTTCGGCGGCTCTTCTGGTTTCGCGATCGTCACTTCATCACTTTCAGGCGGGAATGGATGCTTGACGTCTTTACGCAACGCCATTGCGTAGATGTAAGTCGGACGGTTAGTCGCGAAGTTGAATTCAATGTTTGAAAGTTGCGGCGCGAATTCTCTGTCACTCAAAAAGTAGAGATAGTTTCCCTGCGGGTCCCACGCCGGAGTGTTTGAGTTGAAAGACTCGTCGGTAACACGGCGCAACTGCCCGTCGGTCGCACTCCAAACAAATACAGAAGCAAACTGATTCTGGTTCGGCATGGTGAAGGCAAGGAAATTTCCTCGCGGTGACCAGGTGTAGTCGCGAATCTGACCACGCGGTGAATCCGTGATTTCGACAATTTTTCGATCGGCTAACGTGAGAACGTAGAGCTTTCCGTCTTTGTCACTGAATGCGAGTCGTTTTCCGTCAGGCGCCCACTCCGGTTGATAACGCATTGCCGAGCCGCCGCTCGTGATCTGCTCGGCGGCCCTGGATCCATCCTGCGGTACGAGATAGAGCTCCTCTTCGCCTGATCGATCGGAAATAAACGCGATTTGTGAGCCGTCAGGCGACCAACTGGCCCACTTGTCATGCGCACCTGATGAGTCAGTCAGGTTTCGGGTTGGACCTTTTTCGATCGGAGCACTGAAGATATCGCCGCGAGCAGTGAACAGGGCGCGTTCACCCTTTGGGCTCAAACCAACTGACTCGATCAAATTTGCCGCCAGCACACGGCTCGGACGGCGCGCGTTACCTTCGTCAGGAACATTGATCGATATCGGCGTGCTCTTTCTGCTGCGCGCATCGAGTACCTGTAACTCACCGTTCAATTCGTAAACAATCTGGCCTTCGTTATCTGAACTGGGCCAACGCACATCCCACGGCCTGTTGGTGGTCACTTGCGTGGTCTTCCCACTCGGGATGCTATACGCATAGAGATTGAAGTGGCCATCGCGATCCGAGTTATAGAAAATCGTGTCGCCGATCCACATTGCATCTCGAGTGGCTCGCGGACCTTCGGTGATGCGCTTTGCGGCCTTGTTATTCAGGTTGAAGATGTAGAGCTGATTTGCCTGACCGCCGCCATAACGTTTTTCTGATCTGAAGTCGCGCGATTGTGGCGAGTAAACCATCTCATCGCCGTTTGGCGACAAGTCGCCCGAGCCCGCCGTCGGCATCGGCAAAGCGGTGGCTGGACCACCGTCAATCGAAACTGAATACAAGCGCGCGATCGGAAGTGTCCATGAGTCGCGGAGGGATCGAAAAATGATTTGCTTGCCGTCCCTGGTCCAACCAAACACCTGGTTGTCATAGCCCCAGCGCGGCGCGAGCGGCCCACGCGCAGGATAGAACGTCAGTTGGCGCGGTTCGCCACCTGAGGTCGGAACCACATAAACCTGCTCGTCACCGTCGTACTGGCCTGTGAAGGCGATCCACTTTCCGTCAGGCGAGAATTTTCCAAACAGCTCCACACCTGGATGCGAAGTTAAACGCAATGCGGAACCACCACTCGAAGGTGCGGTCCAGAGATCGCCCGCGTAAGTAAACACGACACGGTCGCCTCGGATATCGGGAAAGCGCAGCAGTTTCGTTTGTGAGTATGCGGTTGCTGAGACAAACAGGACGCTGGCGAAAAGGGCTAAAAAGTTCTTAAACAAGGGGACCTCCTCGAAGAACTATCCACAGATTACGCAGATCAAATCTGTGTAATCTGTGGATGGTTTTTACTTCCGATTTTTGAATGCTTCATTCAATTCTGTGTGTCTACTGGTTAACACCACCGGACGGCCATCTATAAACAAATACTTTATGCGCGAGCGAATCTCGAGCAGGTCGCCGTCAGTCACAACAAGATTCGCCATCTTGCCGGTTTCGATCGAGCCCAGACGGTCGGCCACATTCATTATCTGAGCTGGATACAGTGTGATTGACTTCACCGCGTCTGCCTTCGATAGACCGTAAGCCGCGGCCATGCCTGCATACTGAGCGAGATTTCGCACTTCGGGTCCGCTATCGCCGGTGGAAATGCAGAAACGCACTCCGGCCTGCTGAAGTTTCGCTGGATTTTCAAATAATGTGTCGTAAGGATCGTCTTCGCGGCTCGGCAGTGAGAACACGCCGGTTAGAATCACGGGCACGTTCTTCTCCTTCAAGAGGCTTGCTACCTTCCACGCGTCGTTGCCGCCGAGGATGATCGGCTTCAACTTCATCTCTTCGGCGAGGCGGATGGCGCCGCGAATCTCAGCTTCGCGATCCGCGCGAAAGATTACCGGCTGTTCTCCTCGAACGTAGGGAATGAGTGGCTCGAGAACAACGTTCCGATCCGGCCGCGGCAACGATTTGTCTTTCGCGTAAGCATCTTGCGCACGGCCGTAAGCTTCAGCGTCGCTAAGCATCTTGCGAATCTGCTGGAGTTGTCGCTCGTTGGCAGTCAGTGTTTCCGAAAGATTGACAGCCGCTGGGGGCCCGCCAAAACCGCCCCCGCCGCCACCGAGCCGCGGGTAGTTGATCACGAGCGCCGCATGTGGGACCACCGCCATCTCTTTCGGCGCGGTGCCGAGCAGATTTATCAAGGCCGCCTGACCGGAGATAAGCCCGCCTGTGGGCGCCGTGAGTGTGTTTGTTATGCCTTCCACCCGCGTGACTGCGATATGCGCACTGTGCGGATTGACTGCGGTGATCGCCTTGGCATTTGGGTTTAGATCACCGACTTCTGAGAGATCGACCGTTCCGTTCGCACCCTGAGGAACTTCGACGAGTCCCATGTTTGTGCCGGCGTCGATCATTCCGGGATACACAGAAAGGCCGCTGCCATCGATCGTTTGCGCGCCGGCTGGTACAGAAATATTAGCTCCCACAGCGTCGATCTTGCCGTCACGAATCACCACCGTCCCGTTTTCAATATCCGGACCACTCACGGTTACGATGCGGGCGTTGCGAATTGCAAAAACGCCGCGCGGTGGAATCACGCCCTGCTGCGTGGTCGGGTTTCCGATCTGCTGGGCCATTACGGAACCCGCGCAAATTAGTAGTGCCACTATGATTCGCATGTGCTTCTCCATTTTTACCCTCGCAAAGGCGCAAAGACGCAAAGTAGATCTGGGATTCGTGTTCTCCCTTTGCGCCTTTGCGCCTTTGCGAGGAAAACTCGTTACGGCCTCTCTATCTCAATATCGTCATTTGGCCGGCGACGGCGAGGTGTTTGAGGTGACGGACTTTCTACCGCTGGTTTATTCGGCTCCGCCTGCTCCAATCTCGCACGCTCCTTCGCAAGCTCAGGACGCCGCGCGAGGTCTTGTTCGCGATCGAAATAAACAACGCCATCGATGAACGTCGTATCAACGCGTGAATAGACGCTGAATGGATGTCCGTTCCAGATAGCGACGTCTGCGTCCTTGCCGACTTCAATCGAACCGACGCGATCCTGAATACCAAGTTGAATCGCCGGATTGAGTGTGACGAGCTTCAATGCCTGTTCTTCGCTGAGCTCGCCCCAGTGCATCGCCTTCGCGGCTTCGATATTCAACCGGCGCGCACGTTCGTCGGAGTCGGAGTTCATTGAAACAACCACTCCGGCCCGAGTCATGATCGCCGCGTTGTAAGGAATGGCGTCGTAAGCCTCGATCTTGTAACTCCACGAATCCGCAAAGATCGAAGCGCCTGCGCCGTGCGCGGCGATCTCTTTCGCGACCTTGTAGCCTTCGAGCACGTGCTGGAACGTTTTGATCTTGAACCCAAACTCATCCGCGAGATTAATCAGCATCAGGATCTCGCTCGCAATGTAGCAGTGGGCGTGAACGTAGCGTTTGCCTTCCAGGATCTCCACGAGGGGCTCGAGTTGCAGATCGCGACGCGGCGGCAGCACGTCTTTATTTTTATCGTTCTTTGTCGCCGCGCGATATTCATCCCACGCACGCTTGTAATCACGCGCGCGCGTAAACGCGTCGCGAATAACTTCTTCAACGCCCATGCGCGTGTTTGGATAACGGCGCGGAATGCCGGGCTGCGTGGGAGAGCTGGACCGCTTTACGTTTTCACCGAGCGCAAACTTGATTCCCGGCATCGCACCCGGAAAAAGAAACTCCCTCGCGGGCCGGCCATACTTGATCTTCACCACCGTATTCAATCCGCCGATCGGATTGGCGGAGCCGTGGAGAAGATTCAGCGTGGTGACACCTCCTGCCAGTTCGCGATAAAGATCCGCATCGGTCGGATTCAACACGTCTTCCGTTCGCACCATCGAGGTGACGGCGAGCGTGCCTTCGTTGATCGTGTCGAGCATCGAGTGCGAGTGACAGTCGATGATGCCGGGCATCACGTATTTGCCGGTGCCGTCGATGATGCGCGCGTTTGCGGAAGCGTTGAGGTTCTTCCCGACGCCCGCAATCTTGCCGTTACGCAAGAGCACGTCAGTGTTCTGGAGCGTGCCGCGCGTAACGGTCAGCACGGTGGCGTTGCGGATGAGCGTTTCGGGTGAGGTTTGTTGTTGTGCGCGCACCGCACCAAATGGCAGCGTGCCGGCAATCGCGAAAAACAGGAGTCTGGCGATGAATCGTTTCATGGTTTACTCCGGTGACAAAATATTTCCTCGCAAAGGCGCAAAGGCGCAAAGGAAAATCCCAACAGCTTCCTTGGCGCATTTGCGCGTGAAAAATTAGTTTGGCTGACCCGAACGTGTGGCCGTAAATGTTCCCGGTGCGGAGCCGACAATCGTAACGCTTCCGCGAATCTGGTTATTCTCGAAGCGGCCGGTAAATGTCGCTTCTCTAGTTTGATCTTCCACGTTCAGCGCGACGGTGAAACGAACTTCACCGGTGCTCGACGTTGAAGCATTTTGGATCTCACCTGCTCCGAGCGGCCCTGAGATCGATCCCGTCAAACGATCTCCCTCTTGCTGCAAAGTCAAAGTAATAGTCCGGTCAACCTCGCCCAGGTTGACGTTAACCGTCCACTGGCCGCTCAAAATGTTTCGACCAGGACCACCTCTCTCCGGCGGCCTGAGATCGACTGGACGACCGTCAATGAATACATGCGCCACCCGACTGTTTCGATCGAACAGATCACCACGCATCACTGTCAGATTCGCAATCTTACCCACCTCAATCGATCCGAGTTGACTCTCGACGCCGAGAATCTGCGCGGGCCAAATCGTAAAAGCGCGCACTGCGTCGATTGGCTGAAGTCCGTTCTCGATCGTTCGCGAAGCATTGCCCAGAAGATCTGACATGTTCGTGAGCGAACCCGATTGAAAGGCGAAGCGCACGCCGGCCCTCGCGAGCTTGCCTGCTGTTTGTTGTGCCGCGACCCGGTCACGAAGAACACGCAGCGGCTCAGGCTCGGCTTCCGGGATCGCGGGGGTAGTGCGTTTTGGCAGATTTAGCGACAGCAGCACCGGTACATTCTGTTTCACCAACCGTTCGGTGAGTCGATCCGCTTCGCGACCACCGGCGACGATCAATCGAAGTTTGAACTCAGCGGCGAGGTCCAGCGCGCGACTGATTTCTCGTTCGCTGTTTGCCAGCATCACGACGGGCATCCGGCCATCAACTACTGGAACCAGCGCCGCGAGAGAGCGATCAATTTCAGGACGGCGTGTGCCGCGCGAAGCACGCTCGTAGATCTGCATCGAATCGCGATAGCGTTGCGCATCGAGCATCATCTGTCGCAGCGCCGCGAAGACGCCCAGGAGAGATCCGGGATAACTGCCACGCAGCGGCGTGAAGCCGACGTGCATGGCCACCGGTGAACGCACGATCATCTGTTGCGGCGTGTCGCCCGCCAGATTGATCAGAGCGGATTGGCCCATCCAGATGCCCGAACGAGGCGACGTGAGCGCGGTTGTGATTCCGACGTTTCGCGATGATTCGATCTCCGTGTCGCCAGGCCGAATGACATCTTCAACCATCACTTCCGGTTGCAGGCCCGGAACCTGAGTGGAGTTTGGACCACCAACCGGCCGAGGCGGCGGCGCTGCGAAGAAACCACCACCGCCACCAGGGCTTGGAGACGGCGACGGTGAAGCCTCGGGCAGTGCCAGGTTGGTGTAGGAATCGATCAGTCCGGGATAGACGGTCAAGCCGGTGCCGTCAATGATGCGCGCGTCAGGTGGTGGGCTGACATTCGCGCCGACCGCGGCGATCAATCCATTTCGAACGACAACCGTGCCGCGATCGATCGTCGATCCAGAGACAGTCACGATGCGGGCGTTCGTGATGGAGTAAGTGTCAATGGCGCTGCGTTGTGCGCTCGTGTTTGGAAGCAAAAAGATGACAACGAGACAGAGCGCGGAGACAGCGACGATAAGGCGGACGTTTGGCATAACCAAATCCCCATCAGTTGGATTTGCGAAAGCAGCGCTGATTAAGAAGCAACCAGCAAACTCCATTTTAGGAAAGAGAGCGAGAGCTTAGCGTAAGAATGGCCTATGAGGGAAGTCTTCGAGTCACAAAAGGGGAAGCCTGCAAAGCAGGCGGAAGCATGTAGCCTGGGGTGGAGCGAGCTTGCTCGCGGAACCCCAGGACCATTCGTAATAAAAAATTAAGAGCCCGCGATGCGGGCGACAGCGCTCTGTCGCCCGTTTCACGGGCTCCAACTTGTTTCCATTTTCTTCCTGGGGCTTTGCGCCCCAGGCTATATGCTTACGCCTGCTTCGCAGGCTTATTCCGGTGGGACTGCCCGGTTGGCGTTGCCCCTGCGATTGGCATTGCCGTTGGCATTGGCATTCCCGTTAGCATTGCGGTTGGTATCCGTTCCAACCTTCAAATTGTTCCTCACGCTCTTAACATCTTCGACACCTTTCGCCACCGCTTCGGCGCGCGCTCTCTGAGCGGCCGTCGCGACGGTACCCGATAACGTGACAACGGCGTTATCGACGTCAACATTGATCGTCGAATCGCGCAGGTCATCGGCAGCGGCCAGCTCAAAACGCGTCTTCACCCAGAGCCAGCCGTCATTCAAACCCGAGCCGACTGTCCGGCCAGACTCGCGGGCTTCCCGCGAATATCTCTCTCTGTCGCGTTCATACTCCTCGCGCGTCGGCGCTCTTCTATTGGTGTTGGCGTTTGCGACGCCCGCCGGCGTCGGAGTGGCCGTCGCCGTTGCGTTAGCGTTGGCGTTCGCATTCACGGTCGCATTCCGGTTCGCCGTGCTGTCACAGCCCGGCAACACCGCTGCAAGCACAGCTAAGGCTATGAGTCCTGTGATTCTTCTCATCTGCTGAATCCTCCTTGTGGTTCGGAAAACATACGTGCTGGAAGGAAATCAGCAAACTGTGGGCCAAAGATACGTTCAGAGTTCAAGCTTTACCTTGTTGCAACAGAAAGAGAGCTAAAGGCTGACCTAGAACCCGATCACCACTTCACGCTGCCTTCTTTTGTTGTATCGATTTCGGCGCTCTGAGGAACTTCGCCAAAGAGGAAACCTTTGATGTTATCGAAGAGGAAGTTTTGTGCGTCTGGACTGGTGAGATCCAGGCCGTAGTGATTGATAATCTGTGTTTGTTTTTGCAGCCAGTCGCTCCAGCAAGGTTGGCAGATCTCTGCCGCAATTCGCTGTCCGAGCGCATTTGGGAACGGCGCGAATCCGAGCCCCGGACGCTTCTCACCGCAATGTGTGCATTTGATGTTCTCAGCCATGTCTAACCTCCTTGTTGAGCCGCTCTAATTGCCCCAATGGTAGCATCATCCTTCGGCTTGAATAAGCCGAGCGGTCGCACGTCGGTGTGGCGCAGAATTCCCTCCGCATCAATAACGAAAACAGACCGCGCTACCTTCCCCGGAATCAACGATCGCGCGCCATACAGCTTTGAAGCAGTGCCATTCGCATCGGACAGCAGACGCAAAGGAAGGTTGTGGTGCGCAGCAAATTTCCGGTGCGATTCAATCGAGTCTGAAGAGATCCCTACGACCTCCGCGCCCGTCGCGACGTAATCATCCCAGCGATCGCGCACTGAACACATCTGGCTCGTGCAGACCGGCGTTTCATCGCCGGGATAAAAAAGCAGCACGACGACTTTTCCGCGATGATCCGACAAGCGCCAGTCGTCGCCGTTGCCGTCTTTGAGCGTGAACTCAGGTGCGGGTGTACCAACCGTTAGTTTCATTACGCAATCAACCCCGCGAGTATCTGCAACGCTTCCTGGATCTCTTCATCGGTGTTGAAGAAATGTGGCGACACACGTAGCCCAACGCGTGGACGCCAATCGACAAACACTCTTTTTTCCGCCAACTGTTCGACCACACCCGGCGCATTCTCAACCCCAATCATTACGGACCCGCCGCGCTGGTTCTTTTCAACGGGGGTGTTGATGGTCCAACCTCGGTCGAGCGCAAAATCGATCATCAACTGAGTTCTTCGTTCAGATTCGGTAGCGATTTCCGCAATGCCCACGGCCTCGATGATCTCCAGGCCGGGTATGGTGGAGTAGAGCGCGGGAATACTAGGCGTGCCCTGCGCGAACCGTCTCACCGATCTCGCATAACGCATCGGTGCATGCGCAAAATCAAAAGGCGAGTCATGAGCGACCCAGCCCGTCAGCCGGGGCCGTAGATCTCTTTGCAACTCAGGCCGTACGTACAAATACCCGCATGACGGGCCGCCACAAAGCCACTTGATCGAGCCGCCAATGAGAAAGTCGACGTTCCAATCGGCCGCGTTTAGCTGGACCACACCGGCAGACTGATAGACGTCCAACAGCACCAGTGCGCCTTTCTCATGCGCGCGCTTTACCAGCGCTGGCGCATCGACGCGATACGAACTGCAATAAGAGGTGTGGGCCAGCGCGACGAGACAGGTTTCACTGTCGATCGCTTCGAGGATTCTTTCGAGGGGAACTGAAATCCCATCGTTTGATGGAACTACTTCAACTCTGGCGCCGATCTGTTTTTGCGCGTCCCAGAAGTATTCCATCGATGGGAAGTCGAGCGCAGTCGTCACCACTTTGTTTCGGCCGCTTTTGTAGTCAAAGCATGACGATACTGTCGCGAGTGCGAGTGACGCGTTTGGCTGGATCTGAACTGAAGCAGGCCCGGCGCCGAGTATCTGCGCGATCCGATCGCCGACGCGCCGCGATAGTGTCCACCAGCTCGTGGCCCATGCGTCTTCGCTCGTGTGATGTTCCCAGGCGTCGATGTAGGCGAGCATCGACTCACGCGCAGCACGAGGCACTGGCCCAAGGCTGTGACTGAGCAGATGAATGCCCGAGGCCAGGGTGGGAAATTCATTACGGTAGCGATTTGCGATCATTCTTTTGGACAGGATTTACAGGATTTTTCAAGATTTACACGAACAATCAGTTAACTCCTGTAAGCCTGTAACATTTTTTCTACTGCGAGCGGATCTTTTGACAGGCTGTCGATCATGCCTTTTGCTTCGTCGCCGATCGGCGGATCGTGTCGCTCCTCGCGAATCGCAGCGACAATCTCCGCGGCTACAAACTCTTTCGTCAACTTCGGCACGTTCGCGCCGCGGCTCATGTCGGTATCGATCGTCGTCGGCATCACCGTCATCACGCGAACTCCATGATCGGAAAGATATGCGCGTAAGGCCTGGCCCAATGACAATAGCGCCGCCTTGGTCGCGCAGTACGTGCCGACGATTGGTAGATTCACTTTCGCAAAAGCCGTGGCCACGTTGACGATCATGCCGTCGCGCTTTGCGATCATGCCCGGAGCAATCGCTCGCGTTACACGCAACACGCCAAGGTAGTTCACTGCCAACTCTTCTTGAATGCTCGCGAAACTCATCGTCAGCGGGTTGCCAAACCCCGCAACGCCCGCGTTATTGATCAAGACGTCGATCGAGCCCATGTTCGCGATCACCTCGATGTCCCTCTCGCTCGTAACGTCCAACTGCACCGGAGTTACATACTCCGCCTTCAAAGCCTCTCGATCTTCGCGCTTGCGAGTTCCAGCAATTACTTCGTCGGCGCCCGCATCAACAAATGCCGAGACAAGCGCGCGACCGAGCCCTCGACCAGCGCCGGTGATAAGTATTCTTTTGCCTTCAATCTCCATGTACTTCTGATACCTGTTTACTGCGTTGCATGCGAGCGAATTGATAGAGTCCCGCGCCGGCGATACCCCAAACGACGATCAATTCAATACTCGTCAACGACTGCCCGTTTATTCGTTGACTGAGTGTCTGCGATCTCAGCACTTCCGCGTCCTGGCGCAACTGGATCAGGATCATCAGACCCATCGACAGCACCGAGACAACCGCCGCCGCCCGTTGCACTCGACGCGGCAATGTAATCTCGACCTCGCTCGCAAGGCCCGGATTCAGTCGTGGCAGGAACAAAAATACTAAGCTGTGAATGAAATAAAGCACGACCAGCGCAAACACTGCAACGTTCAGCGCCAGTGAAAGCTGTCCGCTGACCAACAACACCGCACAACAAATCAGTGTCAACGTCAGGCCGCGTATCGGCGTTGCTGTTGCTTTGTTAATGAAACCGAGCCAGCGTGGCGCTAGTCCGTCCTCGACAAACATGATCGCCAATCGCGAAGGAACGAAGATCGTGCCGTTGAGCGCAGTCATGATCGCCGCGATCGCTCCCACCGTGACAAAGATCGCGGCGCCCGCGGGAAGGTAGATCGATGCGACTTCCGCCATCGGTGCGCTACTCGCTTGCAGCCGTCCGCCCGGCAACACGCCAAACGAAACGATCGAAGTGAAGACGTAAAACAGCGCGGTGAAAGTAATTCCCTTCAACAGGATCCGCGGCAGCCGGCGCGTGCTGTCTTTCACTTCACCCGCGGTTTGCGCGATCGACTCAAAGCCGGCGTAAGCAAAAAACAGCGGCAGCAGGCTTGCGCCAAAGCCGCTTACACCTTGCGTGAAAAACGGTGTGTAGTTGGAAGTGTCGAGAACGAAAAGTCCCGGCACGATGAGCACGAGCAGCGCCAAACACTTCAATGCGGACAGGACCACTTGCAAGCGCCCGAACCAGCGTATGCCGATGACGTGAATCGCATAGAAGACTACCAGCGCGGCCAAGGCAAGCGGCAAACGGTATCTTTGCGCGTCGATGCGGTTGCCGCTCAGTGCGATCAGGTATCCCGCCATCGCATTGGCAAGATACGCGCCGGCGCCGATGTAGGAGATGATCTTGAGCCACGCGCCAACGTAGGCGAGACGAAAGCCTTTCAACGTTCGCGAGATGTGTAGATACTCGCCACCGGGTTCGCGGCCGAGTGGAGTTGAAAGATAAGCCGCGTAAGGAATCGAAGTTGCGAGTATTGCAGGTGTCAGAACTAGGTAACCGAGAATTACACTTGGGCCAGTCAGCGCCCACGCCTGGCTGGTCACCTGAAAAATACCTGCGCCAATGAGGATCCCGATCAGCGCGGCGTAGGATTCGAGCGTGCCAAGATCGCGTCTGAGGCGAGACACCGGCTTTACAGGATTTTCAGGATTTTTCATGATTTATCCTGAACATCATGCACGGTCCATTAGTTCGTTCGAAGGCAACCTGGGGTTTAGAACTTTCTCGGCGCTCTCGACGCCTGCGACCGGAAGTTTTTGTGAGTCGATCAATCCGAGTTGGGCCAGCACCGACGCCTGGTCCCAGTAGATATGTTCGTGAGCCAGCTTGCCGTCGCGGAAGTGAACGATCACGACCAGCGCTACCTTAACGTGTTTGCCGGTCGGCTCAACACCGGGCAACATCCAATCCATCTTGCTCGTGTGAGTAAACTCGAAAACCATTTCGTCAACAACTCGATCGATGCCAATGGTACGCGACACTGGGGTCATCGCGGTGTCAGGTGGCATCTGCGGAATGAAACGTTTCGAATAGAACTCACGCAGCTCCTCATGGCCCACGCCGCCGGTCATTACGGGCACGTGGTTTACGTATGAATCAGCGACCATCGTTTCGAGCGTGTCGTCAGTATTGCGCGTGGCGAATTCATACTTGACGTGATCGTCCCAACGCCTAGAGAGAATTTGTTGTGCACTCGCGAGGCCCGAACCCGCAAGGTTGCTGACGAAGAACTCGAGACTGCGAAGATTTGCGAGCTCGGCAGCGGCGGCGTCGTAATGCTCACCGCCCGGTCGTCCAAACGCGTGGTCCAAGCCGGCGTAATCGTAAATCGTCACGAGTGGATGCGAATCGAGTGCTGCGTGAATCTGAGCTTGTGCTTCAGGCGGACAGAACTTGTCGCGCTCGGCGATGTGCAACAGCAATGGGCTGGTGAGGTTCTTGGCCTCGTCCAAACTTTTTTCGATACTGACGCCGTAGTATCCGACAGCGCAATCGGGCTTGAAGCGCACTGACAACAGATACGCGAGATTCCCACCCATGCAAAAACCGACCGCACCAACACGGCCGCTGCACGACGTGTGACGACGTAGAAACTCGAGAGCCGCGGCTGAGTCTTCTACAGCTTTCGCTTCGTCGATTTTTAGATAGAACTCGACAGCCTTATTCCAATCGTCGCCTTTGTCAGTGAGTTGCACGCCGCGTTCAATTCGCCAGAACAGGTCAGGGCACAAAGCGACAAAGCCGTGCGCGGCGTACCAATCAGCGACGCTGCGCATGTGGCTATTAACGCCGAAGATTTCCTGGAGCACGACGATGCCTGGTCCATAACCGCCGGCAGGCATGGCGAGGTAGCCGTCGAATTCGCCGCCGTCGAAAGATTTGATTGTGATCATGGTTAATCCACAGATTACACAGATTTCGCAGATGAGAACAAGAATTTGTGTACTGTAGACTAGTTGTCGCGGACCCATTCTTTCCCGGCGGTGCAGACGCGCAGGAAATTGCACATGCGGCAATGCGGTGCTGTCTTCACCGGAAAGTCAGCGGGGTCAGAAGAGTAGATTGAGCGCTGCATCGCGTCGTCAATAGCCTGTTCGCAACGTGCTGGCTCGAGTAGTTCGTCAGCGAGATGGACCTCGACATTCGGTTCAAGAAAGTGGAGCGTGGCGCGCAGCTTACCGCCGCCGAGCGAAGGAAGTAGTTCTCGCACCGCGAGTGCATACGCTTGCATCTGACGTTCGTAGTCTTCGGCGGCAGTGTGAACCGCCTTGGTCCTGCTTGGATCTTCAAAGCTAAATGCAATTTGCTTGTTTTTAGGAGCGAGGCGCGAGGCCTGTTGCTCGAGTGAAGTCGCGGATTTCGCGGCCGTTATGCGATGTGTTTTGAAGTCGATGATCTCGACCTCCAAAGTACCATCCGGTGAACGCGTTATCAGGAGTTTGTCGATGACGCCGAAAAGAATGCCTAACGGCCGGCGCAAACGGAAACTGATCTCGCTCCACAAACCAGCCGCGTCGGAAGGCCTGTCGCCGGCATGTTTGGGTGTGGCTTCAACTCGCTTAAAAACGTCACTGGCCAGATAGTTTTTCGCAAGCGGCCGCAAGTCTCTGATTGCTGCGTCAAAATTGATCTCCACTAAACGATCCGCAAGCTGCGCGTGGCGCCGTCGAACAACCTCATCAAAACTGCGTCGCAAACACTCGTCCACGCTCTGGTCCAACGTGTATAGCTCGCAGAAACGATGAATCACTGCTCCCTTCAAAGTAGCGGTCAAATTGGTGAGCGGCTCCGGCGCATCGGCGTTGTTCCACACCGACAACTCCTCCGCGCCCGGCACGCGCAACACCCGATCGAAATAGTATTGCCGCGGGCAACGGTGATAATTGATCAGTTGCGTAACACTGAATCGATGAATCGCATTGCCGCTTTGCGGATCGACGGTTCTTACGAGGGGAAAGAATTCGTATAAGGAGTCGGCCGGCTGCGTGCTCGTTACCGGCTCATCTTCAACTTCAACTTCTTCCACCGGCTCGTCGGCGAGGTTGATCGTCAGTTGCAACTGAACATCCTTCGCCAGTTCAACGACTCCGCTCGATTGCCTGTCCTGCAACTCCAGCGACTGCCAGATCCACTTCAGCCAGCAGTCGTTATTTCGGTTCAGTGTCGCCAGCTCTTCAGTGACGCCCGCCATTATCAAACGATCTTCAGCACGCGACGCCGCGACATAAAGCAAGCGCATGCTCTCAAACTGCTCGCGCCACGCATGCCGCTTTTCAAAATTCGAGAACGTGCAACCCGCAACCAGATTGCCGCGCCCGTCAGGGACTTTCAGAGTCAGGCCTTGATGCCGATCGAGCAACACCCAGGTGTCGGTTGCGAAACGTGAGAGTCGTTGCAGATCGGGAATGATCACAACCGGAAACTCCAATCCTTTCGCCTGGTGAATCGTCATCAAGCGCACGGCATCGGCGGCCTGATCGATTTGTCCTTCACTTTCGCGACTGCCAATCGCCTCAAACTCCTGCACGTAGCGCACGAAGTCGCGAATCAGGTGAGTGCCTGAGCTCTCGAAGCGAGCCGCGAGTGTGAACAGCCGCTCGACGTTCGCCAGGCGCTGTGCCCCGTCGAAGTTTGCCGCTACGACTGTCATGAATTCCGATTCTGCAACGGCGTAACGAAGCAGATCCTGAATCGGGTAGTGATGTCGTCGATCTACAAGTTGACTGATCAACTTCGCCGCGCGATCGAGAAGCTCGTGTTCTTCGTCACTGATGTAGGCAATCTCGCGGTGGCGCCGCAACGCGAGGTAAAGCGGGCGAGTGAGCGAGAAGCCGCGCAATGGATCGACAGTTTCAGCTTCATCCAGCCACGGTGCGCAGCGCAGCGCAAGCAAGCCGTTATCGGAAATGCCGCAAAGCGGTGAATGCAGGACAGCGGCCAGCGCAATCTCGTCGGTCTTGTTGTCGAGAAAGCGCAGCAGTTGAATCAGGTCGGTGATCTCTTCGCGTTCGTAAAAACCGCGCCCGAGCACGGTTTGATACGGGATGTTTGCGCGACGAAAAACCGACTCATAAATCTGCACCTGCGTCATCGCACGGAACAGCAACGCGATGTCGCCGTATTTGAGCGTGGGAGACGCACGTTTAAGCGAAATGATGCGGCGCGCGATCTGCTGCGCGTCGAGCACGCGTGAGTCTTGTTCCGCACGCGGATCGTCTTCGAGCGATGGCTTGGTGCTGACCAGCAGTTCTACCAGAGGACCTTCGTCACGCAGTTCGCGTTTGGCGTCACTCTTTTCATGCTTTACATAGCCCAACTGGTCCAGGTTTTTCATTTCGCTGGACGGAATGTCGTCAGGCACCTGAAACACTCGTGCAAAGAGATGATTAAAGAAGGCGATCAGCGGCGGCTGGCTGCGAAAGTTCAATTGCAGCGGCCTCTCTTCTCCTCCCGCGGCAAGCAGAGTCGAAGTCATCTGGCGAAACACGTCAACATCGGCGCCTCTGAAGCCATAGATCGACTGCTTGCGATCGCCGACGATGAAGAGATTTGCGGGCCGGCGGTCTTTGCTTAAAGCGAGACGTTCCAGCAACACGCGCTGCACGTTATTCGTGTCCTGAAATTCATCGACGAGGAAGAAGCGGTAGCGCTCGGATGTTCGCGCGATGACCTCCGGGCGTTCCAGCAACGAGAGCGTCCGCAATTCGAGATCGTCAAAGTCGAGCGCGGAGATCTTTTGTTTCTCTTCGTTGAGTCGCTGGTCCACACGCGACAGCAGGTTGACCATCTCGAGCGCGTACTGCCGCGCAAACAGATCCAGACAAACCTGCGGCACGCGACCTTGAAGCGCCTTTTCCCAAACGAGTAAATCGAGAGCTTTCACGTGCTCGGCCACGGGCGCTCGTGCCTGCGGGCGGTGAGCGCGAAAACTCTCGACGAGACGACAGTAGTCGGCGAGCGTCTCGTGCGACGGAATGCTCTTCAATAACTTCTGCGCTTCGGCCCAGGCGGAAACAACGTCGGCCTGGTTCGTCATGGCAGCCTTTGTCGTGCGACGCACGCCGAGAAATTCGGCGAGGGCGCGATCGAGCTCTTCGAGCGCACGCGCATGATCTTCTTCGGTCGCGTGCACACGCGCGGTCGCAACGGCGAGCTCTTCGAGTGACAACCCCTGGGCCCGTGCTCCGCGATAGAGTTGAGTCAACGCCGCTGCTAACCTGCTACGGCCTATGCCCAGTGTGAGCCGCGAGATCTCGACGTGGCCATTACTAATAAACTCGGAAAGAACCTCTTCGACGATCAGCTCGAGCATCATCGCCGCGCGGTGTTCGTCGAGGAGCAGAAACTGCGGATCGACTCGCGCTTCGATCGGGAACTCGCGCAGCAGACGAGCGCAGAAGCCGTGAATCGTAGTGATCACCGCGCCGTCGAGAGTGCGTTTGTAATTCAGCCAGCGGCGGCGCTCGTCGTCATCCGAGATACGCAGCATTAGGTTGAGCTCGCTGCGCAGGCGCTCGCGCATTTCGTTGGCGGCGCGGTTGGTAAAAGTGATTGCTACGATTTGATCGATGGCGAGATCGCGTTCGCGGAGGATGTGAACATAGCGCTCGACGAGAACGGTAGTTTTGCCAGATCCCGGCCCTGCCGTCACTGAGATGTGTTTATTGATCTCGTAAGCGGCGGCCGCCTGTTCCGGTAAAAGTACTCGTTCCTCCGACATAAAACCGAACCACGGATTAGACGGATTTTATACAGATTGTCCGTGTAAATCCGTCTTTTCCGTGTAATCCGTGGTTACTTCTTTCTATCAATCCGGTCGCGATCGTAGCGGCAGAGGGCGCCGTAATCGCAAAAGCGGCACGTCTTCTGTTTCTCTGACGGATCGACAATAAACTTCCCAGCGCGCATGCCGTCGAGAAACTCCCAAACTCTCGCGACCACTTCTGTTCGGATCCGCTGCCAGTCTGCATCCGAGAAGACGGAGTTCTTCGCGCGCAGTCTCAAATAGTCCAACTGGCTTGCACGATACAGCCCCTTGTTGCGTCGATCCTGCGCGCCGCGAATCACGTAGTATCCGCCACCCGCGATCGGCTGGTCCGGCAGGATCAGTCGTTCGAGCGCTTCCAGATAGATCGGCAGTTGCAAACTTCTGCCCGAAGTAATGTCGCTTCTGCTCGCGCCGGTTGATAACTTGTAGTCGTAAGCAACGAGCGTGTTGTCACGCGCGACGTCAACACGATCGATCTGGCCACTAATCTTTATCTTCTCTTCACCGACAAATGTTTCGCGACTCAGCTCGAGCGGTTCTTCTTTCGAATCCGGATCCTTTGCCGACGACCTTGTCCCGCCAAATGCAACTTCGAAGTAAGCCGGGCGCACTTGTTGTGCTTCTGCTTCTTCCTCAATCTCCAGCTCGTACAGCAGCACCTGGTCCAAAAGAATCTTGCGAATCTCGCGATCGATCTTCCAGATCTGTTTGTTCAGTGGCGGAACGACGCGCTCGTGTTCGTCAAACACGCTATCCGCGATCTGAGCGAGCTCTGTTTGTAGTTTCTTTCGGTCGAGCTTGTGCAACGCCTCGCGACGATGCCGTTCAAAAAACCTCCGCAGAATATCGTGCAGCAACTTTCCGGCGTCGATCGCCTGCAAATCGAGTGCGGCTTCACCGCGCGGTTCGAGGCGCAGCACTCGTTGCGCATAGAAACGATAAGGACAATTGCCGTAGACGCTGAGGCCGCTCGCACTGTGAACAAACTCAGGGCCAAACTTGTCGTGCAACAGTTTCAGCAGATCCGGATTGGTGATCGCGCCGTCATACGCACCGAATCGCGGGCCTGCTCGTTCACGCTCTATCTCGATGCGTCTCAGCGCCGCATCGCTGAGGAAACCATCGTTGCGCGCAAGTGTCAGCAGACGCGTAATGCGCGAGTGCAGCAACAGTCCTTCTTTGTGACCACGATGCAGATGACGCTCCTGCTGTCGCACCAGTGCAACTTTCATTTCGGTCGGCGTCAACGCTTCGGGCAGATTTTTGCCGTCGTAATCGCGACGGACGATCTCAGTTTCGATTCTAAACGGCGCAATCGCGCGTCTCAGTTCGTCAATGTAGTAAGAGGCGACGGTTTCCGAATCGTCTCCCAGCAGGAGCGGGCGCGTGAGATAGAGACGCTCTGTCGCACGGCAAGCGACCTGATAAAAGTAGTGTTCTTCCTTCAGCAGTGTGTTCGGTGAGATGTCTTCGAGCGTGAGGCCATACTCTCTCAATCGATCGCGTTCTTCGTGCGGATAGATCCAATCGCGTGACGCACTCAGCGGGAAGCCACCTTCCGTTAACCCAGCGAGAAAGATTGCGCGAAAGCGCAGGCCGCGTACGTCAGTCGCTTCGAGCACGCGCAGGCCGTTGCGATCGGGCGCGCCAAAAAGTTGCGACTGAGAACCCAGCGAGCGACGAACTTCCAGTAGAAACGTCGAAAGGCGCGTGGATGCGACAGTGTTTGCAGCGACTTCGATACTCTTGATCGCGGCAACAAACGCGCGACGCAACGCCTCGAGCGCGTTGAAGTTGAGCATGACCTGCGGCAATTCTTCTTCGTCTGTCGTTTTCCTCACCGGCTCGGCAATCTGATCGCGAAAGCCAAAACGATCGAGCAGTCGCATCAGCTCGGTGCGCAATTCGGCGGGTTTGCCCTGGCGAGGCACCGCGTGAAGCAGCTCGGCAAATCGTTGGACCACGAGTGCGGTCCATGCCAGTGCCGACGGATGAATGTCACGCGATGGACGGCGTTTTTTCTCGACACCTTTCTCGTCGAGTTTTGCTGTTTCCGCGTTCTCGACATTGTCGGCGATGTCGGTGTCGCGATCCTGCGCGCCGGGATCGATGTTCAGGATCTCTTTGGTTGCGGTGGCGCCGGGAAGATCTGTGAACAGCTTGTGAGCACGAGCGAGCCAGGCACTCACGTTCAGATCGCTGCCGACGTATGCAAACGCATTTTCGAGTGCGTCAGCATCCCATAAACCGATCCGGAAACGATTTTTTAACCGGTGTACTGTTTCGGGCGTGAGGGTCTGGAAGTCGGTTTTAAACAACTCCAGGTGACGCTCGTCGAAGCGTGCTGAGAGAAGTCGTAGCTCTTCGTCGCTGAGACGGAAGTATTCCGATTTGATCAGGTCGGCAATCTCAGCGGTGCGCGTTCCTTGATTTTCTTCCGTAGAAAGTCCCTCGAGGAGCGTAAGCAGTTTGAGCGCGGCGCGGCTTGCCGGAACGTCAGCGGCGTCAACTCGCAACTCCAGATTGCAGGGAATCGCTTCTTCAACCATCACGCGTGAAATCGTCGAAGCATAGGTCTCGTGCTTGCGAACGACGAGCGCCATATCGGCAAGCTTGAAATTCTCAGTCAGGACCAGACGCTTTACTTCGCGGGCGATGGTGCGGACTTCAGTATCGCGATCGCCGCACTCGAGATGACGAATTTCGCTTACGACAAACTCCGGGTCTTCAGACACCGGATCGAACTTCAACGGATTGAAAAGATTCTCGCGCAGTGCCGACAATGCGCCGCCGGTGACGGTGTAATCACGTGTGTGGACGGTGTCGAATGTCGACATACCTTGCAGTTGCCCAATCGTATCCTGAAACGGCACAAAGATTTCCGGGTTGCTGTCGTCGTGATTGAGATTGACGATGGTTTCCGGCAAACGAGGCAGCAACTGGCGCAGCAGCTCTCCTTGCACTGGCGTGAAATCGAAGAATCCATCGATGATAAAAAGCTGCACTTTCGACAGCCACGGCACGCGCACGAACCGTTCATCGATCATGCCCCGCAAGACCCACAACGCTCGCAACTGCTCGGCGTCTTCTTCTGTAAACTGATTCCGATCCAGCAGCTCGGTGTAAGTTGAATAGATAAGTGCGACTTCTCTGTCGAAATCGAGCTGCGTGACGCCTCGTTTCTCCCCCATTTTTTCGATGTCGCGCGCACGCGCGGTGAGTATGTTGACAAGCTCTGCGGGAGTTCGAGCGGCACGCTGAATTTCACCGAGCAGTGTGGCAACACTATTCACACATCCTTCGCGGGTGGCGAGCGGCGCAAATGCTTTCAACTGGTTGGTAGCAAGCAGTTGCAGCAGCACTTGCGAAATGAGGCTGCGCTTGAGTGGCAACTCGTCGCGATCGATCGGAATGCGCGGCGCGAGTCGCTCATCGTTCTCGTCAACAGCGGAATACAACACGCGCCGGACGAGCCCGCGAAACAAATAGATCGGAAGCTCGCCCCAAACTCCGCGATTGCGAGTGCCGTCGAGAATACTTTGGGTGACGTGTTCGAGGAGCGGATACGACGCCGCGAGATAAATAAAGGAGTCGCTTTGATTGTTGGCAACGAGCTTAGCGCAGCGCTCGATGAGTAGCGCGCGATTGTCGTTGAGCAGTGGACCTAGCCAAATCTCGTTCACGAAACACTTATCCACAGATTACACAGATGATGCGGATTGTAATGCATATCTGTGTAATCTGCGTAATCTGCGGATGGTTTTATCTTTTACCGTTTCTTGCGGTCTGGGCTTTTAGCAACGGCCTGTCTTCCTCGGGGAACAGTCCACCTTCGTCAAAGCTCAGCGGTCGGGCTGCCTTGTCGATGGGTTCGAGTATTTCAATCTCTTCGCCGGCAATTGCGCCACGCTCTTTGAAACGTCTCGCCGTCACCAGCACGCGAGTTTCGAGTGAGCGCACGCCTTTGTTGTAGGCCTCGAGGGAGCGATCAAGGTTACGGCCGATGTCGTCGAAGTGGCCCGTGAAAACACGCAGGCGATCGTAAAGCGTCTTCGCGAGGTCGCTCACCTCCTGCGCATTGTCCGCCATCTGTTCCTGACGCCAACCGTACGACACGGCTTTCAGCAATGCAATCAGCGTCGTTGGCGTAGCGATGATAACACCCTGGCTGACGCCGTCTTCGATCAGCTTCGGATCGTTTTCAAGTGCGGCACTGTAGAAGTTTTCGCCCGGCAGAAACAACAACACAAACTCCGGTGTGGGCTGCACGGTTTCCCAGTACGACTTCCGGCTGAGCGAAGTGATGTGCCCTCTGACGAGCCGCGCGTGATCCTTCAGTTTCGCGATGCGGATTTCGTCATCGCTCGTTGAAATCGACTCGTAGAAGGCATCGAACGGAACTTTTGAGTCAACTACGATCGTGCGGTTGCCCGGCAGACGCACGATCAGATCCGGGCGAATGCGACTGTCTTCCGTCGCGACTGTCTCCTGTTCCACGAAGTCGCAATACTGAAGCATGCCTGCCAACTCGACCACACGCCGCAATTGAATCTCACCCCAGCGGCCACGCACGTGCGGCACACGCAAGGCTTTGACGAGGTTTCCCGTCTCCGACTGGAGTTGTAAGTGCGATTGCGCCAGCACCTTCATTTGTTCGCGCAATTCCGAATAGGCTCCGGCGCGCGTCTTCTCCAACTCGCCGATCTTGCAATCGACTTTATCGAGCGACTCCTTGAGCGGTTTGATCAAATCGCCAATCGCGTTCTGGCGACGTTCGAGCTCGCCTTTAGCGTTCTGCTGAAACGTCGCGAGGTTTTGCTTTGCGAGATCGAGAAAAGACCGGTTGTTGTTTCGCAAAGCGTCCGCCGAGATTGCCTTGAACGCATGAGTGAGCTTCTCTTCGGCGTTGCTCAAGAGAGCGAGCTTCTCCTGGCTGGCTTTTCGTTCTTCTTCGAGGCGCGTTTGCAATGCCGAGAAGTTTGCCATCGTGCGCGCGGCTTCCGCTCGCAACTGGTTGCCCTGATCGATTTCACGATCGAGGGCATCGCGCAGCTCGCGCACTTGATCTTCTTTGCGAGCAAGACGCTCAGTCAGCGTGGCGCGTTCAGTTTCACCGTCAGCGCGGCCACGATCGAATTCGTATTTCAGTTTCGTCCGGGTAACGAACCAGAGGGAGACAGTGCCGACGAGTAGGCCCACGGCCAGCATCGACACGGGGAAGACGATTTCCATGCGCGGGATTCTACCACTGGAAAGCTCCGGTATCCATTATATTGTTTGCGGGCTGCCCGGAACCGCAATTAGCTGCGTTGCCTCGGGTCGATGGCGAGTTCTCGCGATCACCTGCCGAAGCTGGCGACCATCCGTTCGTAGACCTTCCGCGTCACGCGCACGTCGTTGAGATTGTATTCGCGAATCAGATCGAGCCTGCCGGCCTGATACAGGTCAAAGACTTTGCTCCCTTCCACGTCCGCGGTCTTGCTCGACTCGATGCCAAGCGCCCAGGCCAGGTCATCGAGACTGACGTGACGCTTCGCGCCCAACCACCAGCGATGCATGGTGTCGAACACGCCGCGCACGTTGTAGTCGGCCAGATTCACGAAAGGACGCACCTTGATTGAGTGCGCCAAACAGCGCTGAAAAACGAACGGAAGATCGAAGCCGATGATGTTATGTCCGACGAGCTCATCGCAGTCAGGATCAAAATCTTTCATGAAACCCACGAAGTCCTGTAGCGCTCTCTTTTCGTCCTGTTCGTAACCTTCCTTGTCGATCCCAAACACGTGCTCGCTGACTTCCGGCCCGAGACCGGGAAACTCCAAACCTGGAATCGGACCGACATGTAGCGCAAGCGACAACACGCGTCCGGAAGTTGCGCTCAGCGCGCCGAGCGCGTAGCAACGCTCTTCTTCGGCGGCAATGTCTTCGAGATAGCGCTGTTGTTGTTCGGCGCGCATGGTGCCGAGCCGCATCAAGCGCTCGAGTTGCGGCCCCACTCGTTCGCGAAAATCGGGCAAGGTTATCGTTTCGATGTCGAAGGTGTAAGCGCGCGGCAGTCGTGGATCCGCATTTTGATGTTCGCGATACTGCTCGATCGTGATTGGCCGGTACTCGGCGACCACAAACTGCGATCGATCCTGGAAAGTTTCGAGCTTGCCGGTGATGCCCCAGAGCCCCGGCTTCATTTCTTTTTGAGTTTCGAGGATTTCACCCCAGATTTTTAGAGCGATTGTGCCGGTGGCATTGCGCGCGGACGCGTCGCAGAAGAGACGGCCCTGCTGCGTTCGGCGCTCCCGTACGGAGGTCACGAAGACTATCAGCCACAGATCCTCGCCGTGGGGAATTTCGGGAATGGGGATATTGCCTCGCATTGAAGAACGATCGATAGGACTATTTGAACTTCCGCCCCATCAGCATCCACGCGATCATTTTGTAATCGCCCATGAATGACCAGAGCGGATATTTAAACGTCGCCGGTCTGTTTTTCTCGATCAGAAAATGCGCGAGCCAGGCGCAGCCGTAACCCGGAATCAAGCCGAGCGGAAACAGCCACCATCTGCCGGTCGCGATGAAATAGATGATTAACGCCACGCCCGCGGTCGTGCCGATCAGGTGAAGCAGACGAGTTGCTGGCCGGCTGTGTTCGGCTACGTAGAACGGCCAGAACTCGGCAAACGATTTGTAACGCTCCTGGCTCATGAAAAGAGTTGCGAAAAACTCTCCCGGCCGATCGGTTCCAGTTCAGTCAG
Organism: uncultured Acidobacteriota bacterium; assembly: GCA_963826255.1. Classification (GTDB taxonomy): domain Bacteria; phylum Acidobacteriota; class Blastocatellia; order Pyrinomonadales; family Pyrinomonadaceae; genus PSRF01. Next base: position 596,485 of record CAWGWK010000001.1, on the reverse strand, counting down.
TGCCAGATTCTCTTCGACGTGCTCGACGCGACTCATGCCCACGAGCGCCGTTGTGATGCCCGGAGTTGAGCGAACGAATTGCACGGCTGTTTGCCCGTCCGTTGCGAGCGAGCCGAGTGGCTGTCGCACTTGTTCCGGAAGCCCTCGCGCAACGCGGCCCTGCAACATCGAAGCGCTTGCCACAACAGTCACACCCAACTGTGCCGCCGCCTCCAGCACACTCGTCTGTTCGCCGTCGATTGTTTCATTAGCGAGCGTGATCGCCTCAGGCATCGCGAGATTGAAAGGTAGTTGAATAAAACGAAATCCGTGATCGTCCCCGCCTGCGTCGCGCGCTGCATCAACTATCTTTAGAAGCGAATGATGCTCCCGTGAATCCGCTGCGACACGAAAACCGTTCCAGGTGGCAACACCGTAATGCGCGAGCTTTCCTTCGCGGCGGTTTTGCTCAAGACGTTCAAACGCCAGCTTCAACCGTGAGTAAAACTCCGATTCCGAGACGTGGCCTAACTGCGATTCGGGGTTGTGAATGTAATAGACATCGACACACTCGATAGCCATGTTTCGCAGAGACTGGTCGAGCTGGTTTTGCAGGTAAGCGGGCGTCATGCAGTGACTGCCGCCAACGATGTCGTCGAATGAAGCGATACCGGGCTTGACGAAAGTCTCGTTCACGTATTCGCGCATGTTTCGCGGCGGCGCTCCATCGAAGGGCAGATAGCCGCCTTTCGTGCAGATGACGAGCTCTTCGCGCTTGAAGCCGTGTTTGGCGGCGAGGGTTTTCAAAGCGTCGCCGATCGAGCGTTCGCTTCTCTGGAAACGATAGTTCGCGGCGCTATCGATGACGTTGCAACCAAGCTGCCCGGCGCGCACGACAGCGTTCGCATACTTCACATCAGTGTCTTCGTCAGGATTGCCGAGATACGTGCCGATTCCGATCGATGACAGGACGAGACCTTGTTGTTCACGGAAATGGTTCTTCGCGGCGCGGCCCTCGAACCGTTCACGATAGCGGGCAGTGCCCTCGGGTGTAGCGCGATTGAGTGACATATTTGAGGAGGAATGTTAACACGGGCAGTCATTTTACAGGATTACATGATTGAACATGATTTAAATGTCAATCCTGATAAATCATGAAAATCCTGTAAACTGACTTCGTATGTCACTGCGAACGCAATCCTCTCTCGACGTCACCGAGGAAGCGCTAAACGAAATCTCATCTCAGGCCACGCAGCTAGTCTTTGAGTACCTGACAACGATTTCTGAGCGGCCCGTTCGGGCTGAAAACTATGCCGGCAAGACGACTGAATCGATCGACGTCGAACTCTCGACTGAAGGCGTGGCACTTGAAAAACTGATCGCAGACTGTCGCAGCATAATGGATCTCAGCCGGCACAACGGTCATCCGCGATTTTTCGGTTACGTTGCGTCACCATCCACTCCGATCGGCGCCTACGCCGACCTCATCGCTTCAGCGCTCAACGCAAACATCACCTGCTGGCGTTCAGGTCCTGCCGGCACTGAAATCGAGCAGATGGTCGTGCGGTGGCTCGGGTCGTTGATTGGTTACGACGAGCATGCGAAAGGCTTGCTGACAAGTGGCGGCTCGATGGCCAACATGATCGCATTGCTGATAGCGAGCCGTCGCCAGTCCGGCGCCGAAATATCGCGGCGAGGGCTTTGGAATGCCGGGCCGCCAATTACGCTTTACGCTTCTGAAGAAGTTCACATGTCAGTCGCAAAAGCGGCTGACATTCTCGGCTTCGGACGCGATCACGTGCGTGTAATCGCGTGCGACGAGCGTCAGCGAATGCGCGTCGATTCGCTGCGCGAAAGTATCGTCACGGATCTTCGCGAGGGCTTACGGCCCTTCTGTGTGGTTGGTAGTGCTGGTACCGTAAACACTGGAGTAGTCGATCCGCTCGCTGAGATCGCGAACGTTGCGCGTGAGTTTGATCTCTGGTTTCACGTGGACGGCGCTTACGGCGCTCCCGGTGTTCTCGACGAGCGCAAGAAACATCTCTTTGCAGGTTTGGAACGCGCGGATTCAGTTTCACTTGATCCACACAAGTGGCTGTACGTTCCTGTTGATGCCGGCTGTCTTCTTTTCCGTGACTCTGCCGCGGCGATGGCCCCCTTCAATACCGAAGACGCGGATTACATCAAAACTCACGGATACAGCGATAATGAGGCGTTCGCGTTCTGGGATTACGGCGTCGAACTGTCGCGACGTTTTCGGGCGTTGAAGGTGTGGCTGACGTTACAGTATTACGGAATACGTCGCATCGCCGAAGCAATCAGCGAGGATATTTCTCTTGCGGCGTATCTCGGCGAAGTCCTGTCAAAGGCCGATGATTTTGAACTGCTGGCGCCGGTCGAGTTGAGTATCTGTTGTTTTCGTTACGTTCCAGCCCAGACGAAATCTGACGCTGAACTGGATCGACTCAACGAACGCATCATGGGGCTGGTGCAAAAAGGCGGGCGCGCGTACGTGTCGAATGCAACGGTCAACGGCCGCTTTGCATTGCGCGCGTGTATCACAAACTTTCGCACAACGAAGTCGGACATTGACCAGTCGGTTGAGGCGATCCGCGACGCGGCAAGAATCGCATGACGACGCAACGAAATTCTTACGATCGCGACCTGCGCGTTGCTTGCGAATTGGCTCGCGCGGCGGGCGCCGCGATTCTCGAACACTATGACGGGCCGATCCGTGTCGAACAAAAGAATTACGCTGACGACCTTGAGCCGGTGACGCAGGCTGACAGAATCGCCAACGAACTGATCGTTAGCCGCTTGCAGCGTGAGTTTCTCAACGACGGAATTCTCGCGGAAGAGTCTGTCGATACGAAACGACGTCTTGAAAAGTCGCGTGTGTGGATGGTCGATCCACTCGACGGCACCAACGGCTTCATCGACGGCAATGGCGACTTCGCTGTGCAGATCGGATTAGCAGAAGAATGCCAGGGCGTGGTTGGAGTCGTTTACCAACCTCTGACGGGAGTGTTATATCGCGCGGTGCGAGGCGAAGGAACGTGGATTGAGCGTCCGCAGTTTGAACCTGAAAGAGCTCACGTTTCCGGCAATAACGATTTGTCGAGTATGCGATTGGCGGCGAGTCGCTCGCACCGGAGCCCGCGCATGAACAAGGTGGTTACGCGTTTTGGTTTTCGCGAAGAGGTGCAACGTGGGTCAGTGGGAATAAAAGTTGGGTTGCTGGTCGAGCAGCAGTGTGACGTGTACATCCATTTGTCGCCACGAACGAAGCAGTGGGACACATGCGCGCCCGAGGTGATTTTGACGGAAGCAGGTGGACGCATGACGGATCTGTTCGGCTATCCTTTGAACTACAACGTTCCTGACGTGCAAAACCGAAACGGCCTCGTCGCCAGTAATGGAGCAGCTCACGATCAGATCATTGAAACACTGGCGCCGCTGTTAGACGAATTTGGCCGCAAACCTGTTTGACAGAAAATCTGGAGTCCGCTTGGAGATTCCGCGAAGCGAAAGCTTGGAGAGTCCGCGAAGCGGACGCCAAGCATAAAGCCTGGGGCGCAAGCCCCAGGTAACAAGCAAGAAGCACGCGCAAGCCCGTGAAACGGGCGACAGCGCTGTCACCTGTTTCACGGGTTCGATCGCAGTACTAATTACAAACCTGGGGCTTGCGCCCCAGGCTATATGCTTTCGCCCGCTGCGCGGGCTGTTGAAGCAGAATTACCGTTCGCCGCTACGCGGGCTCCTGAAGAACATTAAACGTTCGCCCGCTGCGCGGGCTGCTGAATCACTATGATCCGCCCGAGACCGTTTCTCACTTACTTCGTTCTCTGCGCCATACCGCTGCTGCTGTTGGCCGGACTTAATTATTGGAACGGGCTTCGGACCGTCGATTCCACCATCGGCGCGATCGTTCAGAACGATCTCAACTCCTTCAATGTCGCTGTTGACGAAGTGGTCCGCGAACAGGAGAACGCCCTTCTGCGACTCGCGATGTCGCCCGGCGTCCAGCGTGTTGTCGCTAATAAGAACGAAACTGATTCAACGCAACTTTTGGATCCTGGGAAACACTTCCGGATTCTGACACTCTTCGATCGTGATCGGCGGCCATTCTCGTTTCGTACAGCCAACAGCGACTGGACCTTCCTCGATTCAAATAGCACACAGCCTCCCGCCCTGCCGCAAGCCGACCAGCATGTTTGGGGACTGCGCGGAAACCTTTTGCTCGATAACCCCGGCGCCTCACCTTCAACACTCGAATACACTGCGCCGATCCACGATGAAACCGGCACCACCAACGTGGGCGCACTCGTAGGCGTGCTCGATCTCGATGCCGTGTTCTCAACCGCAGCAAGAGGATTGGAGTCGAGCAAGAAATCGGTAGTTGTTGTTTTAGATCGCACGGGGAAAGTGGTCTATCACTCCGATCCGGCGCTGAAGTCTGGACCACTGCCTGGCTTTGAGTCGGTCGCAAATGCAATGACTGCGAACCAGAGCGGCGTGGACCAGTTCAACTCGCAGTCAGGCTCTTACATGACGGCTTACTCGCCGCTTCCACGATTGAAGGTCACCGCTGCGGTCGCGCGCAGTCGCGCAGAGTTCATATCCGGAGCTCATCGCTGGGGATTCGCTAATTTGCTGCTGGCCCTGTTGATCGGTTTCGCTGCCGCGTTTGTATTAGAACGCCACGTGCGAAGGCGATCGGCAGGCATGGAACGTGTTACCGAAGACCTTTCGGCGATCGCGAAAGGCGAACTGGACCGTCGCATCATTCTGAAATCAAGTGATGACGCTCGCGTCCTTGCTGACAACATCAACGTCGTCACCGAACGGTTGCGTGCTCAGATCGCGCGTGAAGAAGAGTCGAGGCAGTTCGAATCTTTCATCCGGCTGTCTGCCATGCTGACGCATGATCTGAAGAATGCGATCGAAGCACTGTCGTTGACTGTCGGCAACATGGAGCGCCACTTCGACAATCCGCAGTTTCGCGCTGATGCGTTGAAAGGTCTCACCGGCGCAACTGACAAACTAAAAGCTCTTGTCGCGCGGCTGGCGAAGCCGGTAAGCAGTCTGAGCGGTGAACACAAGCGGCCAACGAACGTCGATCTAATTCCAATACTCAAGCGCGTAGTGGCGATGACTGCCGAGCCGCTAAGGAGTAAACACACGATTGTCACGAGACTGCCGCCGAGTCTTTTTGCACTCGTCGATGCGGCTCGCATTGAAGAGGTGATCGAGAACCTCGTGCTCAATGCCCTCGAAGCCATGGTTGACAAAGGCGGCACCCTCACGGTGGAAGCCGGAAAAACAGCCAGCGGAGCGCCGATGTTTTCCATCAGCGATACCGGACGCGGAATGAGTCGCAGCTTCGTTGACAATCGCCTGTTTCGCCCGTTTTCCACGACCAAAAAGACCGGTATCGGTTTAGGGCTCTACACTTGTCGCGAGGTGATAAAGGCGAGTGCCGGATCGATCGAAGTAGAGTCAGTCGAAGGCGCTGGAACGACTTTTCGCGTCGTGCTACCATCCATTCCACACGACAGGCGTAACTAAGAAGAGGCGGCAAAGGCCTTCCCGTTATACATACCCGTTACGCCCGTTCCTCCAAGCAGTACCTGCCCAGGAAATTTTCCAGGCGCTCGTGTGCGGCTCAATCTGTTCGTGTGAAACCGGATTTCGAGAGATGAGTAGTCAAATTCAGCCCAAAGGAACTGTACTCGTTGTCGATGATGACGACGCGGTGCGTAGTGGTCTTTATTGGGCGCTGGCCTCTGACTACCACGTGTTGCAAGCGGCCTCGCGCGACGAGGCTTGCGCGCTCATCAACGACCAGGACATCGAGGTGGTCGTGAGCGATCTGCACCTTCCGCCAAATCTCGACGACATTGCCGAAGGTTTGGCGCTGATCGACGTTGCACGCTCTCAGGATCCTCCGCTTCAGGTTGTCGTGATCACCGGCAGCGATTCCAAACGCGCCGCTTTGGAAGCTGTGCGGCGCGGCGCTTACGGTTTCTTCGAAAAGCCACTCGATCCGGCTGAGTTGTTGCACATCGTGAATCAGGCTGCCCGCATGCGGCAGCTCGAGATGGAAAACCGCCGGCTGCGTGAGGAACTGTCGCGCCCGCCCGGCTTTTCTCACTTGACGGGAACGAGCCAGGCTTTGGAAAGAGTGTTGAAACAGGCGCGGTCAGTGGCGGCCACAAGCGCGACCGTTTTGTTGAGTGGAGAGAACGGCACCGGCAAGGAGATGCTCGCGCGCGCGATTCACCAGGAGAGCCCGCGTGCGAGGGGACCATTCGTCGCAGTGAGTTGTGCCGCGCTTCCTGAAGCGCTGATCGAGTCGGAATTATTCGGTCACGAAAAAGGCGCATTCACTTCCGCGACTCAAACTCACAAAGGCCGTTTCGAACTTGCGAATGGTGGAACACTCTTCCTCGATGAGATCGGAGATTTGAGTGCGGCAGTGCAGGTGAAACTTCTGCGAGTGTTGCAGGAGCGCGAGTTTGAACGCGTTGGCGGAACCAAGACTTTAACAGTTGACATCAGGTTGATCGCGGCTAGTAATCGGGATTTGGAGAAGGAAGTTGCACAGGGAAGATTTCGGCAGGATCTATTCTTCCGGCTGAACGTCGTTCCATTGCATCTGCCGGCGCTGCGGGAGCGTCCGGACGACATTCCGATTCTGGCTGCACACTTTGCGGCGAAGTCGGCGCAGAAATACGGGCAGCCGACGCCGGAGTTGGAACCGGCGCTGGTTGAAGTGTTAATGGATTACGATTGGCCGGGGAACGTGCGCGAGTTGGAAAACTTGATCGAGCGATTAGTGGTGTTGAGCAACACTTCAACGCTCGGACTCGAGTTTGTGCCCGAGAAGATGCTACGCGCGCTTCCGGGAACCACGCCCGGAGACGAGAGCACTTTGGAAGGGGCGGTTGAAGCAGTCAAGCGCCGCATGATCGTGAGTGCGTTGCAGTCGGAGGGGAACAAAGTCGCCGCCGCAAAGAAGCTAGGCATCAGCAGGTCCTACCTGCACCGGCTGATTAATGACTTTGATCTTTAACGGTGGTTTTCTCACGCAAAGGCGCAAAGGCGCAAAGAAAGACGCAAAGAAAAGCTCGGCTTAACCTTCGCGGCTTAACTTTGCGCCTTTGCGCCTTTGCGGGAGAAAACTTTACCTTATACTTAGGAACGAATGGCCAACCTACAACAGCGCTTACCCGAGAACGTGCCGGGTGATTTCTTTGTCGACTCCACGTGCATTGACTGCGATACCTGTAGCCAGCTAGCGCCCCGGATTTTTCGCGATCACGGCGACCAGTGCAGCGTCTATCATCAACCGGAAACAACCGACGAAACGCGGCTTGCGATGATGGCGCTCGTGGCGTGTCCGACCGGATCGATCGGCGCCACTCAACGACACGACGCTCACATCGGCATTGATGCCTTTCCCCTGCCGCTCGATGATAACGTTTACTTTTGCGGCTTCACCTCCGAATCGAGCTTTGGCGCATGGAGTTATCTGATCACGCGACCGGAAGGCAACATTCTCATCGACTCACCAAGGTTCGCGACCCAACTGCTGAAACGGATCGAATCGATGGGCGGCATCAGCCGAATGCTGCTTACACACAAAGACGACGTTGCCGATCACGAGTTGTTCCACAAGAGATTCGGCTGCGAGCGAATCATGCATGCGGATGATGGAGCCGCACGTCTCGGCGTTGAGCAAATAATTCACGGCGTCGAATCAGTTCAACTCGATGATGATCTGCTAGTGATTCCAACGCCGGGACATACTCGCGGTCACGTAGTCTTTCTTTACCGGAACAAGTTTCTATTCACGGGCGATCACCTCGCATGGTCACCGACGCGGCAAACGCTAACGGCTTTTCGCAGTGTCGCATGGTATTCATGGGCTGAGCAGACACGATCGATGGAGAAACTTCTGAATTACGAATTCGAATGGGTGTTGCCGGGTCATGGCGACATTCATCACGCTGATGCGCAAAGTATGCACGACCACCTCAAGCATTGCGTGGCATGGATGAAGACTGTCAGGTAAGTTCAGCGAGTTCTTACAAGTTCAGCTAAAGAGGCGAAGATAATGACTCGGAATCAAAAGATTGCTCTCGGCTGTGGTGGTGCCGGCTGTTTGGGCTTGATCGTGGTGGTAATCGCTGCTGGGCTTATTTATTTCTTTAGTGTTAGTCGCACGTATTCCACCAATCGCAATTACAATTACAACACCAATACTGCTAATCGAAACTACAATTTAAATACCAATGACAACAACAACTCATCTACTTCGACTTCCACTTCTACCGCAACGCCGGCCAGTTCGATGTCAGAAGACGACAAACACAAGCTTTATCACGCTGCCTTAGTGACGGGCGACGATGAACTGCTTCAACGCGTCTCAGTTAAACTGGGATTGATGAACGAGGATCGCACACCGCGCGATAGCTATGAGCAGTTTCTTACCGATCACGCTGGGTGGGTGATCCGTAATTTTAGTTTTATCAGTTCAATCAGTTCGCAGGAGAAAGCGCGCGCTTACGTAGATGCAAACTTTCCCGAATAAGAATTTCTGTCTTGTGCCTTTTGTGCCTCTTTGTGGCTAAATATGGATCCTTCTCGCATTCGCAATTTTTCAATCATCGCCCACATCGATCACGGTAAGTCGACGCTCGCCGACCGCCTGCTCGAGTTGACCGGAGCTTTGTCCGAACGGGAGATGGAAAATCAAGTGCTCGACAACATGGATCTCGAGCGCGAACGCGGCATCACGATCAAAGCCCACGCCGTCAGGCTCGATTACAAAGCTCGCGATGGACAGATGTACGTGCTGAATCTGATCGACACGCCCGGACACGTCGATTTCTCGTACGAAGTGTCGCGTTCACTTTCGGCGTGTGAAGGAGCTTTGTTGATCGTCGATGCGTCGCAGGGTGTCGAAGCGCAAACTCTCGCCAACACTTACCTCGCGCTCGATAACAGTCTCGAATTGATTCCGGTGATTAATAAGATCGACTTGCCCGGTGCTGAGCCCGAGAAGGCAATCGAACAGATCGAACACTTCATCGGCCTGGAAACACATAACGCGATCCTCACGAGTGCGAAAACCGGCGAAGGCGTTGGCGAAGTTCTCGAAGCGATCGTCCGCGACGTGCCCTCGCCGAAAGGCGATCCGAACGCGCCGCTCAAAGCTTTGATCTTCGACTCGTGGTACGACTCGTATCGCGGAGTCATCGTCCTGTTTCGCGTGATTGACGGCTCGATCCGGCCGGGAATGAAGATCCGGTTCTTCAACGTCGGTCGTGATTACCAGGTTGAGACACTCGGCGTAAATCGACCGACGCCGACGCCGATCGATGCGCTCGGTGTCGGCGAAGTGGGTTTTCTCACGGCGTCGATCAAAGCGGTCGCGGACGTGCAGATCGGCGATACGGTAACCGAAGCCGCGCGTCCAACGAAGGAACCGTTTCCCGGTTACCAGGAGATCAAGCCGATGGTGTTCGCCGGCTTGTATCCGATCGACACCAACCAGTACGAAGAGTTACGCGATGCGCTCGACAAACTGCGACTGAACGATGCGTCATTCTTTTACGAGCCTGAATCTTCAACAGCGCTGGGCTTTGGTTTCCGCTGCGGTTTTCTCGGACTGCTGCACATGGAGATCGTGCAGGAGCGTTTGGAGCGTGAATTCAACCTCGATCTGATTACTACCGCGCCCGGCGTGCGCTACACCGTGACAACTACCGACGGTCAGGTCACAGAGATCGACTCACCCGCGAAGATGCCCGATCCGGGACGCATTGCAAAGATTGAAGAGCCCGTGATTCGCGCCGTCATCCTGACTCCCGACGAACATCTTGGCGGTATTCTTCCGTTGCTTGAAGAGAAGCGCGGCACGCAAAAAGGTTTTGAGTACATCACGTCGAATCGCGTGATGCTCACTTATGAACTGCCGCTAAACGAGATCGTGCTCGACTTTTACGATCGACTTAAATCGGTGTCGCGTGGTTATGCGTCGCTGGACTACAACCTCGCGGGTTACTGGGAAAGCGATCTGGTGAAACTCGACGTGTTGGTCGCAGGCGAGCCGGTAGATGCGCTGTCGCTGATTCTTCATCGCGGCACGGCACAGGCGAAGGGTCGTGCGCTGGCCGAAAAGATGAAGCAGTTGATTCCGCGACAACTGTTTGAGGTTCCAATACAGGCGGCGATCGGTAACAAAGTGATCGCGCGTGAGACGGTGAAGGCGTTGGGCAAGAACGTGATTGCCAAGTGTTACGGCGGCGATATCACGCGTAAACGAAAGCTGCTGGAGAAACAGAAGGAAGGCAAGAAGCGCATGAAGAAAGTCGGCCGCGTTGAGATCCCGCAGGAAGCCTTCCTCGCCGTATTGAAAGTCAATGAGTAAACATTAACCACAGATAACGCGGATTTTAAATCCGGATTTTTATCTGTGTAATCCGTGGTTAGTTCTACTACGAAATGATGGAACAGGACCTAGTACTGTGTTGCGCGAGGACCAATGCGGCGCCTCACGTTGTGGCGCGGCTGCGTGAGTTAGCGGCGGATAAGATTGACTGGGAGTATCTGTTTCTTCTTGCGCGACGTCATTCGGTTGTACCGCTGCTCTATCTGCAATTGGAACGACACGCCGCTGACCTTGTTCCTCACGAAACCCTTCAGCAACTGAAGAAGCATTATCTCGAAAACGCGGCACGCAACACAGTGCTTACTGCCGAACTTTGCCGGCTAATCACTTTGCTTGCTGACCACGGCATCGAAGCGATTCCTTACAAAGGTCCGGTCCTCGCTCTCTTCGCGTACGACCACCTCGCTTTGCGGCGCTTTGTCGATCTCGACGTGATTGTCAGAAAGACTGACGTGTTGAAGGCGCGTGAGATCTTGTCGGCCGAAGGCTACACACCAACCAAGTCGCTTTCACTCAATCAACAGGAGCTACTCCTGCGCACGCAACACAACATGCAGTTTTCACGCGACAACCACCGTTTGATTGTCGAGTTGCACTGGGAAGTAGCACCGCATCTATTTGCGTTGACCGTAAACGCGGAGACACTCTGGCGCGATCTCGTAACTATCAATCTCAATGGCACTGAAGTAAAAACTCTTTCGGCTGATGATCTGCTGTTCTCTTTGTGTGTACATGGCTCGCGGCACCTATGGGAACGCTTGAGCTGGATTTGCGACATCGCGGAGTTGATTTCGCGGCGAAGTTTCAACTGGACGACACTGCTGCAACGGGCAGCGAACGCAGATAACGAGAGAATGTTTTTGCTCGGTCTGTTTCTTGCAGAAAAACTTCTCGACGCGCCTTTGCCGGACGAGGTGAAGCGGCGATGCGATTCTGATGAACGGCTAAAACTACTTGCCGAGGATGTCGTCGCACATCTCTTCAACGGCACGACGCACGTTCCCGCCACCTCGCGCGAGATTTTCAAATACAACATCGGCGTGCGCAAAACGCTAAGCGCACGTGCGCGTTATCTGGTTCACATGCTACGTCCCACGGACGGCGATCTCGGCGCTCGCTCCCTTCCCTCGAGCTTGAGTTTTGCCTATTACCTCATCCGGCCTTTTCGGTTATTTCGTACGAAAATTTGACGGATTTTTTTCGACATGTTAGTTTTCACCGCAATTGAAGGCGTGGTCAGTCGCCTCAGCAGAAGCTACTCATCACCGAAAAGGACAAAGGTTTACAAGCTTGAAATTCACAGTTTTCTGTCACTTCGTGATGGGTATGATCTTGGCTGTTCTGGTGTGTGTTAGTACGTCAACAAGCGCACTGGGGCAAAAGCCCACAACTGCTGAAGCCGGCGCGAAGCAAGCTCCGAAAGAGGCGAAGCCTGCTGCCAAACCTTCATTCGTCTTGACAGTAAAGTCGCGGCCCATTCTGAACATTTCGCTCAAGGCCGATAAGGCAAAAATGTCCGAAGTCGCGCAGGAGTTGTCGCAGAAGTTAAAGACTCCGGTGTTCCTTGGACAAGAACGACAGAACGAATCGATCTCGATCGAGTTCAGTGAATTGACACTCGAACCTGCGTTGCAACTGTTATCGCCCACCGTGTATGTCGACTACGAGATCGACACCGGATCCAGTGCGCCGCCGAAAGCGCTGGGTATCTATTTTTACGATGCGAACCAGGGCGAGCCGCCGTTGACCGCCGTAGTAAACGGATCGACGCAGTCGCTCCTCATCGAAGGCAATACCGAGGACGGTGTGGAACCGGCTAATGACGAAGAGAAGAAGAAAGTCGAAGAGCAACCTCTTCGCGTATCTTTTCTGAACAATAATTTGACGGTGAAGGCCAGGAAGCAACCGCTGCCGCTAGTGCTGCTCAAGATCGGAGAAGAGCTCGGCATTCCGGTTGATATTCAGGCCCAGAGCATGGCCATCGTTGATACTGAGATCTCAAAACTCCCTGTAGAGGATGCGATTCGGCAACTGTCCCCCCATATTCGGCTGTTTGTTCGTGCCGATCTTACACGGGCCGAAAAACGAGTGTTGCGGTTGGTTCTCGCTGAGCCGATAAAGACGACGCAGCAGAACCCTTGAAATACAATCGACAACCTGGAGCCGGCGCCCTGGTCCAACATTTTTGTTGCCATGATGTCGCTCAAGAATCTATATTAACCAACAATGACTCGAGGAGGCGGCTAAACTTTGTCTAAGCAAAACGAGATTATCAATGAAGAACTCGCTGGCGTGCAGAGCGTGAATGGTGTAACTGGCGAGTGCAGCGAAGGCAAGAAGGTGTTTGTCGAACCGGCAATCTCCGTGCCTGTTGATGTTCTTGAAGCAACCACGTTCTTTCAGGCAGCAACCAGCGGCGCGACCAACTAAAACCGAAATTCCGGTTGCATGGAACTTATTCAGGTCTCTGACCGGCCGGCGTCCCAGAGCTTTTATGAGGTCGCCGGTCGGTTGTTATTTATTGAGAGTGTCGATCTTCGATTAGGCAACCTGATCGAACGACTTTTTACTGGCTGGCAACTGGCGCCGGTCTCTTTTCCCACTCAATCGGCGGACATTCGTATTCAATTCTTTTGCGGTTCGTTACCGGAAATTCCCCAAAGCCTGAATCGGTTTGAAATTGCTGAAGGTGGACAGTGCTACACCGATGGCGCAGACTACTATCTCGCGCTCGGCAACGCTTTGGTCCATGTCGGACACGGGAGGGCCGGCGTTTGGTTTAGTGAACTGCCTGATCCTAAGGCTCCGAGCCTCGCCAGAGCAGCGTCATTTGCCGTCTGTGCGGCGTTGCGACGTTATGGATTATTCGAGTTGCATGGTGCGGGCATGGTCCACCCTCGCACCGAACAAGGTGTTCTCATCATTGGTCCGTCGGGAAGTGGAAAGTTGACGCTGGCGCTTCAGTTAGCGATGGCGAGCTGGCCGTATCTCTCGGATGATGAACTGCTGCTGAGTCTGGTTGAGGGCGACGTTGAAGCGCGAGGGTTTCGCAGTTTTTTTGCAGTTCGTGATGGGTCGAACGGAGATTTCAAAACCTGTTTTGAGCCTGATTTGGCTTTTAAATCAACACGTAGGACAAGCGCCGTTCCCGGCGTGTTGCTTTTTACCAGTCTTAATGGTGAAGAGAAAACTCGTCTCGAACGACTGACACAAACCGAAACGATGATGCGGTTGCTCAGGGCATGTCCCTGGGCCACCTACGATACTGCGGTTGCTGCTCCAAACCTCGAACTGCTTTCGAAGCTCGCACGGCAAACGCGAGCATTCGATCTCTTCGCAAGTCGCGACCTGCTTACACCGGGCTTTGCTTCGGATTTGTTGTCTCGCTGTGCAGGGCTTAACTGATGGAAACCGAGACCACGTTCAGCGGCGATTATGGACCACGGCGTTTGAGCGTGGAGTTGGCCAACATCTGCAATCTTCATTGCAGCTATTGTTTTCGCGCTGACGAAAATCTCTACAGTCCACACGCTGAATTCTTTCCCGTCGATCTTCTGCGACGAGTGATCGCCGAAGCTCGCACAGTCACCAACATCACGCGGATCAACTTCACCGGCGGCGAACCAATGCTTCATCCGGAGTTTGCAAAAACACTGGAGACGATCGGCGAGGCAGGTTTGACTGTCAGCTTTGTTTCGAACGGCTGGCACTTCGATCGCGTCTGGCCGGCTATCCAGGCGAATCGCGCTGCCGTGTCTCACGTCGCGTTTAGCCTCGACGGCGTAACGCGCGAAACTCACGATCGCTGGCGTGGCAAGGGATCTTTCGATCGCCTGGTGCGAGCGTTTTCTCGCTGTTACGTGTCAAATCTTCCTTTCGGGTTGAAGATAGTGATTCGACGTGACCTGGTGGACCAACTCGAACAGATTGCAATCTTTGCAGCGAGAATGGGCGCTGCCTCGCTACACTTCGTGCACGTGATGCCGACATCGAACGCAGTGGCGGATGACTCTGCGTTGAGTCTGGAAGAGCAACGGCTGGCAGAGCAGGAGATCGCGATCCTCGCGCGTATTTTCAAAATGAATATCGGCCTCGACGTCGGTTACTACAATATCGATGAAGAACGGCCGCCATGTTCTCCGCTCGCGGGGACGAGTATGAATATCGACTACCGCGGGCGGCTCTCGCTCTGCTGCAATCTGTCAGGATTTCGTGGCGCTGATGAAGAGCACGACGTGGTTGCTGATCTGAAGGTGGAGTCTTTCGCCGACGCTTACGGGAAGTTTGTCTCGCTGGCTGAGGCGCAACTGCAAAAGCGGAAGGCAGCGCTGGCGGCGCAGCGTTCACAGGGATTAACGCCGGACCTCTACACCGGATCACCTTGTTTGTTTTGCCTGCAAAGCTTCGGCAAGATCCCCTGGGCAGGATTACAGAATTTTCAAGATTAACAAGATGGGCCATCCTGTAAATCTTGAAAATCCTGTAATCCTGTCTAAAGGTTGGTTGCCGGTTGATGCTGTCGTCGTCAATGGGCGCCCGGGTCTCCTGTGGCTGGAGATGCCGGACGTAAGTCTGACCGAGCCGTTTTTCCAACAGACAGTTGAACGTGCGAAGGAGCAGAACAATCGTCGTGAGGTGTTCACCGAGTTTGACGTTCTGCTGCAACTCGAAAAGCTGTTGGACAGCGTTCCGCCCACGGGCTTCATCTTCCACTCTTCACGCTGCGGCTCAACGCTCGTTGCCAATGCTTGTCGTGCAATCACCGGCTCGATCGTCCTTTCGGAAGCGAATGCGATCGACAAGCTAGTCGCCAGATTCATCACTGACGCCACTGACAAAGCCAAAGAGTCGCTCTATTCAGTTTTTCTGCGCGCTGTGGTCCATGCGTTAGGCCAACGCCGGACGGGAAACGAACAACACCTGTTCGTTAAGTTTTCCTGTTGTAGTTTCGCGCAGATCGAACGCATCAGACGTATCTGGCCAAACGT
This sequence comes from uncultured Acidobacteriota bacterium, assembly GCA_963826255.1. Classification (GTDB taxonomy): domain Bacteria; phylum Acidobacteriota; class Blastocatellia; order Pyrinomonadales; family Pyrinomonadaceae; genus PSRF01. The sequence continues at coordinate 581,059 of CAWGWK010000001.1, read as the reverse complement.
GCCGTGGCTCTTTCTCTATCGCGACCCAATCGAAACAATAGTTTCAAACGTCACTGACGTTCCACCATGGCTGACGGACAACGATCGACGTGTGCTCGCATCGATCACCGGCACTGCATCAGAAGAAGTCGCAGCGATGCGACTCGAAGAGCTGTGCGCCAGAACGATCGGCAGTTTCTACTCGTCGGCGCATCGTGTTGCGAACGACACGGGGCTGTTGCTTAATTACAATCAACTCTCTTTACCTGTAATATTCAGCGTGCTGGAGTTTTTAAACGTGAGTCCTTCGATCGAAGCGAGGGAAACAATTGCACGCACGCGCCAGATCTACTCTAAAGAAGCTTCCGGCACGCGGGCCTTTGTTGCCGATGCTGACGCAAAGCAGCAACTTGCTTCCGATCTTATTCATGAAATGGCAGAACGGTGGGCCAGCGAGCCTTATCGTCTGCTCGAACATAAAAGGCTTAACTCATCATGAACCTAACGCCGGGCAAACACGTGGTGGTTACGGATTTTGACGGTGGCGAGGGAATACTCGTAGATCTGAATACCAAAAAATACTATCAACTGAACGAGACCGCGATGATAGTTTGGAAAGGACTGGAACAGGGCAAGACGACGAGAGAGATTGCAGCCGACATCACCTCCAACTATGAAGTCACGCTCGACAAAGCCACACTCAGCGTGGAACGAATCGTTGATAACTTCCAAACTTACAAACTCGTCAGCGCCCCCCAGTAAACATCGCGCACATCGGCGGCTGACGCTCAAATACGCCATTCTCACCGCGGCGATCTTCCTGCCACTCATCTGGTCGTTCCTCTTCGTGCGAAATCTTTATCCGATCGCCGCGTGGAACGTGATGATGGCCGGCGGCGATCTCGAGCGCGGCCGCAGCTTCTGCATTCTCAGAGGCGAAACAGTTTCCGGCGAGACTATAGAAATCCGGCCCATCAAGCTGACGAATGCGCTCTACAGCCGCACCTGGACCATGGTCAACGCCACGATCGGCAACCAGAGTTTCAAGCTCAAGTCGATTCACCCTGATAACGAAGAGATGGTGCGGCGTTACGGCGGAGTTGAAAATCTTCCGCCCGGTGTGCGTCTTCCCGATCTGCTCCAGGCGTGGGGCGATCTTTACAACAAGCAACAGCCAGCGTCCTCACCGCAGCGTCTGAAAGCGATCCGGCTCGATATGTATCGCTGGGAAAGTGGCCGCTACGCTGATTACGACAAGTTCATAGAATCGTGGCGCAAGGAATTGTAAATCGTGTCGTTCCCTCGAGCGCTTTTGCCCTGGGTGTCGTGCGAGCGATCGTGCACGGCACGTTCCTGATTTCGGTGCTCCTCACTTCCTTCTCTGCACTCGGTTCACTTCCACCAACAATCTTACGGCCCACGGGCGCGATGAAGTTTTTACCGTGGAGTTTTTACGATCAACTACAGACACCCTCGGGAATGATGACCTTGAAGATCGTGATAGTGCTGTCGCTGTTACTCAGCACGGCGGGATTGCTGACGGTCGTCACAACAAAAACGTCGTTGTTGCTCGTGATCTTTTACCAGGGGCTGCTGCGCAGCTTCGGACATTTCAATCACGATGAAATGCTTGCCGTTTACTGCCTGGCAGTATTGGCTTTCACACCTTGCGGCGATGCGTTTTCGCTCGATAACCGGCTGGCAAAAGCGCGCAAGGACCGCCCCTGGTTTGCTTATGCGTATCCGATTCTGTTGATGCAGTTATTGATGGCGTGGACTTACTTCAGTTCTGCGTTGATCAAACTACGCGTCGCCGGACTGAAGTATCTGAGCGTCAACAATCTTCCGGCGCTCGCAATCTTTCATTCGCTCGACAACTTACACGACACTGCTTTTCGATTCGCGTTTTTGTTGCCGCAGGTGAAGACTTATCTGCCGTTCGCGGTGGGGTTGGTCCTGCTTTGGGAACTGCTATTTCCGGTGGCGATTTTTTGGCGGCGCGCACGCTGGTGGATCCTCGGAACCGGTATAGTATTTCACCTCTCTACGCTGTTCCTGATGAACATTTTCTTTCCGCATCAACTGGCGATGTATTTGATCTTCGTCAACTGGGATCAGGTCGCGCGTTTGTACGGACGTGAACAGACGTTCTATCCGTTGAAATAATCCAACATACAGCGCAACGTCAGCATTTTCCGCCACAAAATACGCCAACCGGTTGTGTTAAATTTCGTTGACTGGTCTCAAAATAGCGTGCTACCGTTTTCCGCCACACTTGAACATCGTGGGCCTACCTTAAAGGAGAAAAAACAGGCATGTCTAAGTCATTTCGGACTTCAGTTGTCTTCGCTGGCCTGGTAGTAATGATACTTGGTATCTCACAGGTCGCCGCAGGACAATTAATCATCTCTGAATTCCGCGTCCGTGGTCCAAATGGCGCGAATGACGAGTTCATCGAAATCTACAACAACAGTGGAGCCGACCATACGGTCGCAGGTGGTGGGACTGGTTATGGCGTGGCGGCTTCGAATGGCGTAGCTCGTTGCGTTATTCCAAACGGTACGGTTATCCCCAACAGGGGTCATTATCTTTGCGTGAACAGTGTTGGATACAGCCTCGCTTCTTATCCGGCTGGCAACGGAACCACCGCGACAGGCGATGCCACCTACACTACTGACATTCCCGACAATGCCGGTATCGCGATCTTCAACACCAGTGTTGCAGCCAACTTCCTTCTAGCAAACCGCATGGACGCTGTTGGCTCCACCTCGGAAGCAAACACGCTCTACAAAGAGGGCACCGGCTATCCGGCACTAACACCGTTTTCAATCGATTACTCTTTCTACCGCGACAACTGCGGCAAGAGTGGTTCGATTACAACTTTTGGTCCTTGCCCACTAAGCACCCCTAAAGATACCAACAACAACGCCGCGGACTTCATCTTCGTCGACACTAACGGCACATCGGCCGGCGCTGGCCAACGCCTGGGCGCACCGGGACCAGAGAATCTCAGCTCACCGATTCAACGCAATGCGAGTTTTACGGAAAATCTGCTCGATCCATGTGTTGCACCGGCGTCGCCGCCAAATCGGGTGCGCGATTTCACTTCCGATCCAGCGAATAACTCCACTTTCGGCACGTTGGATATTCGCCGGACGTTTACTAATAACACCGGTGGAAACGTCACCCGCTTGCGTTTTCGCGTAATTGATATCACGACTTTCCCAGCCCCGAGCGGCATTGCCGATTTGCGGCCACGAACTTCCACGGCAGTGGTCGTTACAGTTGATCGTGCACCATGCGGGAGTGGCACAAGCAACGTAACTGTTCAGGGAACGACACTCGAGCAAAGAGCCCCAGCACCTACGCCGCAGCAACCAAACGGTGGTGGCTTTAATTCATCCTTGGGAGCCGGAACCGTAACGTTGGCGACTCCGCTGGCGAATGGTGCAAGTATCGACGTAGGATTCCTGCTTGGCATTCAGCAAACAGGAAGTTTTAAGTTCTACATGAACGTCGAAGCTCTGCCGTAAACTTTTAAGACTGGTTTCTACAATAGCGAGCGCGGTGAGCCGGTTAAAAACTCGGTTACCGCGCTCGGTCTTTTAAAGAGTTGCGAGACGAGGATCGAAGCGTTCATTTGAGGGAAAGCTGTACGTGACTACGTAGTCGGGAGGCGCGCTCTCGAGGATCGGCTGACCGTTTGCTTCCAGCCATGCGTGACCGGCGACCTTACCGCCCGTTTCATTGCGCACGCCGAAGATGATGCGCGTCGCAACTCCGCTGCGCGAGAGATAACGATGAAGTACAGCCGCGCGCTTCCAGCAGATAGGCTTGAAAATGAAGATGTCTGCCGAGAGAAGCAGATCGATCGCACGGGCCAATTCGTCTTTGTTCGTTGCTTCGCCGGAAGATTTTCTGTTTTGGTTGCCGGCAACGATTTGTAGCGCACGCGGCAATGAATAGTAGCGGGCGGTTACTGAGAGAACCGCAACCCACCATGCCATCCGGCACAAGAGCAATGCTTCCGCCGGGCTTGAGAGAAACTTGCGGCTGATGCCTGTTATTAATCGACCGGCTTTTCTCATCCGCGTGATTCTAAGGAAGAAAGATTTCTCACGCAAAGGCGCAAAGTAAGCCCTCTGGAAACGCGGCAGCGCTTTGCCCCTTTGCGCCTTTCCGTGAGAAATCTTTCTTCGCTATTCCGGCAAAGCTTGCCTAACTTGTAAATCTTCTAATCCTGCCTTAACCTCACACGTAAGCCCTTTACATCAACCCCGCAATGTAGTCAACAGGAGGATCTGTGGCGGTTATTCGTCCCTTTCGTGCTTTACGTCCGCAACCTGAGCAGGCCCCGTTGGTAGCCAGTGTGCCCTATGACGTCGTCAACACTGACGAGGCACGCGCTCTCGCGAACGGAAATCCGCTCAGTTTCCTGCACGTTTCACGACCGGAGATTGATCTTCCTCCCGGCACCGATCTCTATAGCGACGCTGTTTATCGAAAAGCAGTCGAGAATTTCGAGAAACTCATTGCCACTTGCCCGCTCGAAAAAGAAGCCGAGCCGAGTCTTTACCTGTACCGGCTGATCATGGGCGATCATGAACAGGTCGGAATCGTCGCCTGTTGTTCCATCGACGAATACGACGATGGCACTATTCGCAAACACGAACGCACGCGACGCGATAAAGAAGACGATCGCACGCGTCACATGCTGATGTTGCGTGCGCAAACTGGACCAGTGTTTTTAACTTACAGAAAGCGGGCCGAGATCGACGAACAAGTTTCTGCGGCCATCAACACAGCGCCCTTGTTTGATCTGACCGCAGCGGATGAAGTTCGCCACACGATCTGGCGTCTGAAAGAGACTGATGTGCTCGTGAAGAGCTTCGAGTCAGTTCCTTTACTTTACATCGCGGACGGCCATCACCGTGCGGCCAGTGCAAGTCGTGCACGCGCGGAGTTAAAAGAACAAAGCTTCGGGCACACCGGCAAAGAGGATTACAACTATTTCCTGACGGTCATCTTTCCTGATTCGCAAGTCCGCATACTCGCGTATAACCGGACGGTGCAGGATCTCCATAGGCTCTCGAAGGAAGAATTTCTGCAAACGATCAGAGGACAGTTTACAGTTACAGAGAACGCGAATCCGGAGCCTTCGCAACGTGGGCACTGGAGCATGTATCTCGATGGCAAGTGGTACGGATTAGAACTCTCTCCTGATGCAACGCTGCCGACAGGCACCGTCGCAATGCTGGACGTGAGTATTCTTCAGGACAGGCTGCTCGATCCGATTCTTGGGATCAGGGACATCAGGACCGACAAGCGAGTAGATTTCATTGGTGGTCTTCGCGGAACAAAAGAGCTGGAACGTTTGGTAGATGAGGGGAAAGCGGCCGTTGCGTTTTCACTTTATCCGACGACGGTCGAAGAGTTGTTAATGGTCTCTGACGCCAATGAGATCATGCCGCCCAAGTCAACCTGGTTCGAACCGAAGTTAAGAGACGGGCTGTTGATACATACGATCTAATTGATGACCATGCGAGTTTTAATAGCAGATAAATTCGAACAATCGGGCCGCGATGGCTTGCAGGCGCTCGGCTGCGAGATCTCCTACCAACCAGACTTGAAAGACGACGCGCTTGTTGAGGCTATTAAAAACGAAGCGCCGGACGTGCTGGTGGTTAGAGGCACGAAAGTGACTGAGCCCATGCTCGAAGCTGGTCCAGTAAAGCTCGTGGTTCGAGCGGGCGCTGGTTACAACACCATCGACGTCGCGGCAGCCTCGAAGCGCGGGATTTACGTGTCGAATTGTCCTGGTAAAAACTCGATCGCTGTTGCCGAACTTGCCTTCGCGTTGATCCTCGCTCTCGATCGACGGGTCGCGGACAATGTTATAGCGTTGCGCCGAGGTGAGTGGAACAAGAAAGAGTTTTCGAAAGCACGCGGACTGTTTGGCCGCACGCTGGGCTTAATTGGTGTGGGTAAAATCGGTCAGGAAATGATCCCGCGTGCGCGTGCGTTTGGGATGCAGGTGGTCGCATGGAGCAGGAGTCTGACACCAGAGCGCGCGGCATCACTCGGCGTCGAGTTGAAAGAATCGCCTAAAGCCGTCGCGGCCGCTGCCGACATCGTCAGCGTTCATCTTGCGCTGAATCCCGAAACACGAAATTTTCTTGGAGCAGACTTTTTCAATGCCATGCGCGAGGGCGCTTACTTTATCAATACCGCACGAGGTGAAATCGTCGATCAGGCAGCGCTGGTCGCAGCGGTGCGCAGTCGAGGTATTCGCGCGGGACTTGATGTTTATGCACTTGAGCCAACGAGCAGCACTGGCGAGTTTCACGACGACATCGTGAAAGAGGAAGGACTTTATGGCATGCACCACGTCGGTGCGTTGACGGACCAGGCGCAGGAGGCGATCGCGGCTGAAACTGTGCGCATCGTGAAGGAGTTCAAAGAGACGGGTAAAGTCCCGAATGTTGTTAACCTGGCACGACAAACTCCTGCCACGCATCGACTCGTGGTCCGTCACCTCGATCGTCCCGGCGTGCTCGCTGGTGTCCTCGACGCGATCAAAGCCGAGCAGATAAACGTGCAGGAGATGGAAAATATCGTGTTTGAAGGTGCGGCTGCGGCCGTGGCTCGCATTAATTTGGACAATGCGCCAACTAAAGAAACCCTCAAGAAGCTTGAAGAAAGCAACGCGGATATCATCGAACTGGATCTGCTTGACTTGAAGTGATCTAGTTCCGGTTCTTCGCAATGAACACGACCCTCATCACCGGCGCATCCTCGGGAATCGGAGCGGCCTTTGCCAGAAAACTTGCTGCACGAGGAAGAAATGTTTTTCTCGTAGCTCGATCCGAAGACAAGCTGATCGCGTTGTGCAACGAACTCGGCCGCTTGACGAGCATCCGCGCGCAGTATCTGGCACTTGATCTACAGCAACCCGACGCTGGCGCGCAGCTCTTCGATGAAACCAACAAACGTGGGCTCGAGATCGAGATGCTCATCAACAATGCGGGATTCGGCTCGATGGGCGACTTTGTCAAACTCGATCTGAATCACGAGCTCGACATGATCCAACTCAACGTTAGATCGCTCGTTGATCTGACGCACCGGTTTCTTGGACCAATGCGCGAGCGGAAGCGCGGCACCATAATCAACGTCGCGTCCACTGCTGGATTTCAGGCGGTGCCGTACATGGCGACGTATGCGGCGACGAAGGCTTTTGTCCTGTCGTTCTCCGAAGCACTGTGGGAGGAGAATCGGCTGCATGGCGTTCACGTGATGGCGTTGTGTCCGGGTGTGACGGAAACTAATTTCTTTCAGGCAGCCGGAATGGATCGTCCCCCGATGCGCACGATCGAGACTCCGGAAGATGTGGTCGAAACCGCACTGCGTGCGCTCGGGCGTGGGAAGAGCACTGTGATTTCCGGTTGGACCAACTTATTTACAGTAGCAGCAGAACGCTTCGTGCCGCGTTCAGTGGTTACTAAGGTCGCAGGTAAAGCTTTGCGTTCGCGTTTTGAAGAGTAGCCACAAAAAGGCACAAAGGGAGAAAGTAATGACGGAAAGAATTTTTAATTTCAGCGCTGGTCCGGCTGTTTTGCCGGTGCCTGTTTTAGAAGAAGCTCAGCGCGATTTGCTCAGTTTGCCGGGCGTTGGCATGTCGGTGATGGAGATTAGCCACCGCTCTAAAACTTTTGACGACATCATTGGTGGCGCGGAGTCGGACCTGCGCGAGCTTTTAAGGATTCCCGACAACTATCACATCCTTTTTCTACAAGGCGGCGCGAGCTTGCAGTTTTCAATGGTGCCGATGAATTTTTTGGCCCCGGATGGAAGTGCTGATTACGTCATAACCGGAAGCTGGGGAAAGAAGGCGCTGAAAGAAGCAAAGAAAGTTGGCAGCGTGAACGTTGCCGCCACGATGGCTGATGGAGGTTTCACGCGTGTGCCGTCACGTGAGGAGATGGGCCTGAATCCGCATGCGGCTTACGTTCATATCACGAACAACGAAACGATCGAAGGCGTCGAGTGGAAACGAGAACCCGATGTGGGCGACGTGCCGCTCGTAGCAGATGCTTCGTCAAACATTCTGTCGCGCGAGATTCCGGTGGAACGGTATGGAATCATCTATGCGGGCGCGCAGAAGAACATGGGACCAAGCGGCGTGACCCTCGTGATCCTGCGCGATGATTTGTTACAACGCGCTCCCGAGGGACTTGCCACGATGCTCGACTATCGCACGCATGTCGAGAACAAGTCGCTCTACAACACGCCGAACACGTGGGGAATCTACATCCTCGGACTCGTCTGCAAATGGTTAAAGGACAAAGGCGGCCTCGCTGCAATGGAGCGCGAGAACGAGGAGAAGGCGCAACTGCTCTACGACGCCATCGATGCAACCGACTTCTATCGTGGACACGCTGATGTCGATTGTCGCTCTCTTATGAATGTGACGTTTCGATTGCCAGATCAGGACCTCGAAAAGAAGTTTGTCACGGATGCAACGGCGCAGGGGCTTGACGGCTTGAAGGGACACCGCTCGGTTGGTGGAATTCGCGCGTCGATTTACAACGCGTTTCCGCGTGCAGGAGTTGAAGCGCTTGTGTCGTTTATGAAAGATTTTGAACGCCAGAATGGCTGATCTCCTTAACTTCAAAGTTTCGTCAGAGCATGCGGGTGTTCGCCTCGATACATTTTTGGCCTCACAAATTGATGGATGGAGTCGCGCACGTCTGCAGCACCTGATTGACACTGACGACGTGCTCGTAAACGGAAAGTCTTCCAAGCCTTCTTATAAACTCCGCGAACACGATGAAATCGAAGTCGAATTGATTACTCCTCAAACGGAGAGTTTTTCGCCAGAGAACATTCCTCTCGACATTGTCTTCGAAGACGAAACGCTGGTGGTAGTAAACAAACCCGCGGGTCTCGTGGTCCATCCCGCAGCAGGCTCGCCTTCTGGCACACTCGCCAACGCTCTCGCCTATCATTTTCAACAACTGCCTGACGGCGGAACCGGTGTGCGACCCGGCATCGTTCACCGGTTGGACCGCGATACCTCGGGCCTGTTGGTCGTCGCCAAAACTGAGACTGCGCTCGAAAACCTTTCCGATCAGTTCCGTGATCGAACTGTGTTCAAGTCGTATGTGGCGCTGGTCCACGGACGGGTGATTTCAAACACCGGACGAATTGATCAACCACTTGCGCGCGATCCGGGAAACCGCACGCGCATGGCTGTCGTGCGTGGAGGCCGCAACGCTTTGACTCTTTATCGGGTGCGACGTTCTTTCCAACGATTCACACTGCTCGATGTGGAACTAAAAACAGGAAGGACACATCAGATTCGCGTTCACCTGGCGTGGCTAAAACATCCAGTCGTGGGTGACGAAACGTATGGCGCCGGCCGCGACAATACAATCCAGGATGCGCGACTGCGCGCGCGCATCCGCAACCTCAACCGTCATTTCCTGCACGCGGAGAAACTCGGGTTCACTCATCCGGAGACGCGAGAGTTCGTGAAGTTTGAATCTCCATTGCCGGCTGAGTTATCTGAGGTTTTATTAGCCGCAGATGAACGCGGATGAACATCTGATTTTCTGATCTGCGTCATCTGCGTTCATCTGCGGCTAACTACGGTATCGGCTCGAAGCGTTTGATTAACTGCTTGAATCTTTCATCAGATCGCAGCCCGTCAAACATCGGCTCGATCCTGATCAAGACAAGCCCCGGATGTCGCGCGTCGTAGGCTTTGTTCAAATACTCAATCGCCCTGTCCTTCTCTTCCAGCCCCGCGAAGACGATCGCGGAGTAGAGTGGCGAAACATACCGACGCTTCGACAGCTCATTAAGTTGATTGAGGATCGCGCGTGCCTCGGATGGTTTACCACCCCTGGCATAAGCAAAGCCGAGCGACGCCGACGCTTCCGATTCGGCTTCGATCACGTTCTCCGGCACTGGTCCACTCTCCGGCGCCTTGATCAATTTACGTAATTCAGCAATCGCTTGCTGGTGCATCCCCTTCTGCACATAAGCCAACGCGAGGTAATGACGGGCTACCCAAAAATCCGGGTCGCTCTGCAACGTCTGTTTATATTTCGCGATCGCGTCGTCGTAGTTGTGCTCGTAATAAGAATACAGACCGGTGTTGGCGCTGATGATCGGTGAGAGTGGATCGAGTTTGTGAGCTTCCTCAATCTCAGCTTTTGCCAGCGAGAACTTTCCCATCTGCATGAGGTACGAGGCATACCATTGATGCGCGGTCGGGTACTTGGGATTCAGCTTGAGCGCTTGTTGAAAATCGCTCTGCGCTCCAAGCCAGTCCCAGTCGTAAGCCAGCCTCACAAAAGCGCGCGAAGTATATGCCTCAGCCAATGCCGGATCGGCGTCAACAGCTTTCTGTGCTGCCGCCTTCGCTTTCGGCATTTCATCGAGCGGCCTGACTACACCAATGTCACACAGCAAAGCGTATGAATCCGCGAGCCCGGAAAACGCTAAGGCAAACGTCGGATCCTTTTCCTCGGCACGTTTGAAATATTCGATGCCGTTGCGAAAACCCTCTTCATTGCGCTTGTTCCAAAAGTATCTTCCCTTGAGGTAGAGTTCGTAAGCCTCGGCGTCTTTCGTGTAACGCTTGGCGAGTTTCTCTTCGTCCTCGCCGGATAATCTTAGACGCAAACTCTGCGAGATCTTTTTCGACACTTCCTCTTGCACAGAAAAGATGTCGGCCAGACTACTGTTGTACTCCGCGCCCCAAAGCTGCGAGCCATCGTCAACTTTGATCAGTTCTGTTTTGATCACCAGACGATTGTCGAGCTTAACTAATCGACCGGTCAGAACCGCACCAACATTCAAACTTCGACCAGCTTCGACCGGATCGTGATTCGCACCTTTAAACCGGAAAGCCGCGTTGCGCGACATCACCCTCAGGTTAGGCAGTTGTGAAAGACTATTGATGATGCTTTCAGTGAGACCATCAGACAAATACTCGGCATTAGGATCTTGACTGTCGTTAACGAACGGAAGAATGGCGACGGAGTTGATTGGCCGTGACGACGAGACAAAGAACACCCCTCCAGCGATTACCAACAATACCAGCAATCCCAAAACGCCGTACGGAACCCATCTTATGGACTTTTGTTGAGGCTTGGACTCACTGGTGGACATCGTCGCACCATCTCTAGTCGTATCGATCTGCGACTTAATACCGGTCGGCGATGCGGTGAGTAGATCGGTTTGCGTGCCGCGTGTTCTTTCGCTCGTCGTTGCAATGCTTTCTGAAAAATGAAGCTCATCTCTGAGCTGTTCGAGATCGAGTTTTAAATCGGTGATTGTCTGGTAACGCTTGAATCGATCTTTCGCCAATGCTTTCGAAACGATTCGTTCCAGTTGGCGAGGCACGTTGGGTACGTGCTGCGTTAAAGGAGCCGGTTCGTGATCGATGATTTGAACACGCGTATGGCTGTCAGTCTTTCCTTTGAACGGCGGCTCTCCAGCGATCATTTCATAAAGGACCACACCCAAACTAAAAATGTCAGACCGCTCGTCGATGCTTTCACCCTGCGCCTGCTCGGGCGACATGTAACCGGTGGTTCCCATGATCGCGCCGGGGTTAGTTTCCGAAATCGGTATCGTCACAGCTTCGGGATCGGTGTTCGCTGAGTCTCGATCGGTCAGCTTCGCGATGCCAAAGTCCAACACCTTCACAAATCGATCGCGGACAAACTTGTCCTGCCGCAACATGATGTTCTCGGGCTTGATGTCGCGATGAACGATACCTGCCTCGTGAGCCGCCTCGAGCGCCATTGCTACTTGTATGCCGACGCCAAGTGTCTCATCGAGTTTTAGTGGACCACGCCAGAGGCAATGACGCAGTGTTTCACCCTCGATGTATTCAGTGGCGATGTAGTGGCTGCCGGCGGCTTCACCGATTTCAAAAACGGTGAGAATGTTCGGATGATTGAGCGCCAGAATCGCGCGTGCTTCCTGTTTGAAACGCCTCAGCCGGCTCTCTGATTGAGTGAGTTCCTGTGGTAAGACCTTGAGTGCGACCTTGCGCCCATGCTGTTTTGTGTCCTCTCCGAGAAAGACTTCACCCATGCCACCCTTGCCGAGTCGGCGTAAGATGCGATAATGGGCGATGTACTCAGGCAGTGAACTGGTATGGGGTGAATCTGCGTTGTGCGGGGTGTCGGGCATCAAGATGAATGGTTGCGCGACTAAGTTGGGCCGTGAACAGTTCTAAGGCATTGTAGCATTCTTATGCAGTTTAGACTTCAAGCTACAACTTGCGCACAGCGGCAGTTAAAAGGCCGAATTCCCAAGGAAAGGGCAACAAGTTCAGGGCCGATCGCATCGAATCGCCGTTGTTCAGCAGACTGCGGTCAGCTCCCGACCTATAATCCATTAGCATGTCAGTAGATCTAACACGGTTTTTATACAAATACTTGTCAGCGGCACTCGTTATCGCTGCTGCCGCGTCCTTTGTCTGCGCTCAGAACCCGAAGCCTTCGCCCACGCCTTTGCCGGAAGATCCGCAAACCACAGTGAAGATTCCGATCCGGCGTGTGCGATTGCCGATCACAGTGACCGACAAGAAGGGTCAGTTTGTACCCGGGCTCACAAAAGAAGATTTCATCATTCTCGAAGACAAAGTCCCTCAGACGATCGAGACCTTCTCGGATGATATTTCGCAGACGACGCCACTCTACGTCGCAGTGTTGATGGATACGTCGCCGTCAACCGCGGGCAAATTGAAGTTCCAACAAGAGTCGGCAATGAACTTTATCCAAACAGTTGTGAAGCCGCGTAAGGACCGGGTGCTGTTTGGGACGTTCGACGACGAGATCACCTTGTTGCAGGACTTCACTGACAAATTGGATCTGCTCGATAAAGCTGTCTACAGCGTAAAAAAGATGGGTAAACAGACCGCGCTTTTCGACGCGATCTGGCAGTTTTGTGATGAGAAGATGCGCTCAGTTCCGGGCCGCCGAGTGTTACTTATCGTGACGGATGGTGAGGACACTTACAGTCGCGCAAACATTCGGGACGCGATTGACATCGCGCAACGAACAGAAACAACTATCTTTGCTATTTCAACCAAGGCGGGCTTCCTGGCAACGGTGCCCGGTGTCGAAGCAGGGCAAGTCGCCGATAAGAAGGACAGGGATCTGCAAACGCTCTCGGAAGAAACTGGCGGGATGGCTTTCTTCACCGGCGACATGCTTTCGCTCGAGCGTTCGTTCACAAAGATAGCGAAAGAACTGCGAGCGCAATACCTCGTCACTTACGATCCGACAAACAAGAGTTATGATGGGACGTTCAGAAAGATCGACGTCAAGCTTGCGGATCGACGAGGGGATCTAAAGGTGCGAACGAAGCGAGGCTACAAAGCGATCGCTGACAGCGTAAGGCCATAGAGGTGTTAAAAGGCAAGATGCAAAATCGCGAAATGGGTCAACCGGTTCTGTTATTAGTTTTGGTGTTCGTGATCGTGTGCGGAAGCCTCGCGACGCGCAGGATGTCTGCGAAGACCGAAACAGACGTCGCTCTAATCACATTTGCATCGCCATCACCATCGCCAACGCCACGCACGCGTGAAGAGTTGCCGCAGGACTCTGACGAAGTAGTTAAGTTCGACACTAATCTTACTAACATCTTTTTCACCGCGGCTGACAAGAACAAACGTTTCATCAGCGATCTCAAAGCCGACGACATTCGCGTGTTGGAAGATGGAGAGCCACAGGAGATCTTCACTTTCCAAACGAACATCGATCTACCACTCTCTCTCGCGATTCTCATCGACACGAGTGCGTCGGAAGAACGGACGTTGCCCGACGAAAAAATAGCTGCACGCGCCTTTCTTGAGAACGTGCTCCGACCGAACAGGGACGAGGCCGCGATTGTTTCGTTTACCGGTGAGACAACTCTCGAACAAGGTTTCTCCGGAAATCTTGAAAGGCTTCGGAGGGCTATCGATCGGGTCGAGTTTGTGCCGCCGTCAGGTTATATCGGCGGCGGAGTGGTGGTTAACGGAACGCCGCCGATTTCAGGGACTAACCAGAGTCTCGCCGGCTCGACCGCGATTTGGGATGCGGTTTGGGCCACCGCCGAAGAGTTGATTAGCGCCTCCGCGGAACACACCCGGCGCGCAATCATCCTCTTAACCGATGGCGACGACACCAGCAGCCGCTTGAAGATGCAGGACGCGATTGAACGAGCGCAGAAAGCCGACGCGCTTATCTATGCGATAGGCATTGGCGACCGCTACACCTTCAATGTTAACGAGGGTGCCTTGCGAAAGATCGCCGAGAAAACCGGCGGACGCGCGTATTTCCCACGCCACGAGCGAGACCTGCACGAGGCCTTTATCCAGATTCAGCGAGATCTTCGTGAGCAGTATCTAGTGGCCTACTCACCCAAAAATAAGGCGCGTGACGGGTCATACCGGCGCATCGAGATTGAGTTAGTCAATCCGGCGCTGAAGCAACGAGACCTCAAGCTCAACTACCGAGCGGGTTATTTCGCCAAAACCAGCAGCCCCGAACCCGCGGTCCGTAAACGCGTCCAGGACAGGTAAGAACCCGCTACAAAAGCCTCATAAAGCACAACTATTCTGTGGCAGGTTAGGTAAACCTTTTGGTGCTTTGTGTGCCTTTTTGTGGCTAAACCTGTTATACTCCCACGGTCGGCGCGTCCACGTAGCACCGGCAGAATTCCGCACCGACTCCCAGATCCTCGCGAGGTTTTCTTACTCAAAACGTCCGGAAAAACACAGAATTGATGACCACTAGAACCTCAGACCGGGGCCGAGTCCTGATCGTCGATGATGACAGGAAAATACTCGATCTCCTGGTAGACCTCCTCGAATTGGACGGTTACGAGGTATCGACTGCCAGCGACGGCGCCGAAGCCCTCGGTCTCGCTCTTTCATTCGAGCCGAATATCGTGGTCAGCGACGTGGTGATGCCGATCGTCGGTGGCCTCGAGCTTTGCCGCCGTTTGAAGGAGAACCCCCGCACCACAGATGTTCCGGTGCTTCTGATCAGCGGGCTCATCACTTCAAATGATGCCGGCATCGAGGGTCTTCAGGCCGGGGCTGACGATTACCTGGATTTGCCCTTCCGAAACGAAGAACTGCTGGTAAAAGTAGCGCGACTCGTCGAGCGCCATCGCAGTCAAAAACACTATCGGGAGCTCTTCGAAAACGCCAACGACATCGTCTATACCCACGATCTCCAGGGCAATTTCACTTCACTTAATCGCAGTGGCGAACGGATAACGGGCTACTCCCGTGATGAAGCAGCGAAGATGAACGTCGCCGACGTCATCGCGCCCGAGTACCTGAGCCTCGCCCGCGAAATGATCGCCCACAAAGCAAGTGAAAAGGTGTCGACTGTTTACGAGCTCGACATTATTACGAAGCAGGGAAGGCGTGTTCGACTCGAAGTCAGTACGCGTCTCGTTTTTCGCGATGGCAAACCGATTGGCGTGCAGGGAATCGCTCGCGACCTGACCGAGCGTAAGCATTCTGAGGAGGCGTTACGCGAGAGCCAGGCGTTCCTGGCCCAACAGGCACAACGCGAGGCCATGACGCATCGCATTTCTCAAGCGATTCGCTGCTCGCTCGACAGTCATGAAATTTATCAGACAGCAGTGAGAGAGTTGGGCTCGTATCTGAATGTTGATCGTTGCTCGCTCTTCATGCGAGACGATCGGGCCCAGTGTGCTACGAACGTCGCGGAGTATCACGCTGCCGGCGTGGAACCCGCCGCGTCAGACTTTGCATTGGCCCATCTACAATCATTGGTTGCGGCTTTAGATCAGACCGGTGTGCTGCCTTTTTCAGATGCGGCGAACGACGAGCGCATCGTCAACCTTTATCAGAACATACTCTCCAAAGCGAACGTGCAATCGATAATGTACGTCGCTATCAGAATTGGCGACGACATCCCGGCCGCGTTCGCACTCTCAACCACAAAGCAGATCCGGCAATGGAGTGAAGCTGACATTGCTCTGGCCAAGGCCGTCGCGGATCAAACCGGAATCGCGATTCGTCAGTCGCAGCTATATCAAAAGGCCGAAAGCACTTCGATCCGTGAAGCGCTCGTCAACCGTCTGACGATGGCGATTCGCGCATCGCTGAGTTTGCCGGAAGTTCTCAATACTGCGACGGTTGAACTCGGGCGAGCGCTCGCGGCTTCACGAATCCAGCTCTGCTTGTATAACAGCGAGAGTGGTAGTGAACCGCTTGAATACGAATACCTCGAACCTGGCGTCAGGAGTATCGAAAACGGTGTCGTTAATTGCGACGATGCCATTGGCTGTTGACTGTCGAATTCAGGTAAGCCACTCATCATTGACGATTCTGCAAATTTTGCGGACGCCTCAACCGCGTTGAGTAATTACGTGCGAGAGCGGGCGCAGAGGTTCGATATCCGGTCGCAGATTAACTATCCATTGTTCATCAAGGGACAATTTCGTGGGTCCCTATGCATTTACCAAACGGATCGCAAACGCCTCTGGACTGACGATGAAGTTTCCCTCGTCGAAGCACTGGCGGAACGACTCTCCATCGGCATTGCGCAAGCTGAACTGTTCGAAATGGTCGCGCGTGGAAAGACTGAATGGGAGACAACTTTCGACGCGATGTCTGACGGTATCTTCATCTTCGACCGCACCGGTGAGCTGAAACGCGTTAATCGAGCGGGCGCCGCGATGGAAGCTGTTCATCCGCGATTGCTGCTCGGGCGGCAGTGTTGCGACATTCTTCGAACAAGCGAAGAAGAGGAAGCGTGTGTGGTCGAAAAAGCACTCGAAAGTGGCCGCAGCGTTACCATCGAAATCACTCCGAACCGTCTCAACCGGCCTTTGCTCGTTACGGTTGAGCCGGTGCTGGATGAAAGTAAACAAGCGATCGCAGTCGTTTGTACCGCTCGCGATCTGTCGGATCTTCGTAAGGTCCAGGCGGTGGCGCGCGAGCACCAGTCATTGCTGACGAACATTCTCGAGAGTGCGCGCGAGTCGATTTATGCCGTTGATACCGATGGCAACTTTAAGTGGTGCAACACCGCGACCTTGAAAGGCCTGGGCTTTCAACGGAGCAACTTCATCGGACGACCTTTGCTCAGCATGGTCCATGAGGCCGACCGCGAATTGGTACGCGAAAAGCTTGACGCCGCTCTGAAGGGCATGCCGCAAACTTATGAGATGCGCTATTTCTCTCATGATGGACAACTGCGGTATGCACGTGTTGACAATTCACCGCTTGTGGTCGAAGGACAAACAACGGGCGTGTTGGGTATTGCTCGCGACATAACCGAGCAAAAGGAAGAACGCGAGCGCGCCGCGAGGGCGGATAAGTTGCGCGCGCTTGGTCAACTCGCATCGGGTGTGGCGCACGACTTCAATAACTCGCTGGCCGCAATTCTCGGACGTGCGCAATTACTGCGACGCCAGGTAACCGAACCGGCGCTGGTGCGTAACCTCGACATAATTCAAACGGCGGCAGAAGACGCTGCGGCGACCGTGCGTAGAATTCAAACGTTTGCACGCAAGTCGGCAGTGAAGGAGTTTGAACTGGTTGACGTTAGTGGACTGTTGAATGATGCCGTTGAGATAACGAGAACCCGTTGGCAAAACGAAGCGCGCGTTCGTGGACGCGAATACGAAGTCAATCTCGAGGCTGAGCCCGGGCAACACACCTACGGCAGTGCTTCGGAGCTGCGCGAAGTCTTCGTCAACATGATCGTAAACGCTGTTGACGCAATGCCACGTGGAGGTCGGATGTTAATCAGCTGCCGCCGTAGAAACGGCAGACTACAACTCCACTTCAGCGACAACGGAATGGGCATGCCAGACGATGTGCAGCAGAAAATCTTCGAGCCCTTCTTCTCGACTAAAGGTGCACACGGTACCGGTCTGGGTCTATCGGTAAGCTACAGCATTATTGAACGTCATGCTGGTTCGATTAGCGTCGTATCTGAACCCGGCAACGGCACCATCTTCACGATCGATCTGCCCGCGGTGGCTGCGGAGAGTTCGTCTGTTGATGTTTCCGACGTTACTGGTGAAATACCGAATTTACGCATTCTCGTGGTGGACGACGAGGAGCCTGTGCGAGCAACACTTGCAGAGATGCTGGTCGCTGTCGATCATAAAGTGGAATTGGCGGGTAGTGGCCAGGAAGCCGTGCAGAAAATGCGTAACGGCGAATTTGATTTAGTGTTCACCGATCTCGCAATGCCGGAGATGGATGGCTGGGAGACCGCGAGATTGATTCGTAAGGATTGGCCCAACGTGAAAATCGTGCTGGTCACGGGCTATGGACCAACGACGCCGCCACCGGCCGGTGAAGAAGCCCTGGTTGACGCCATAATTGGAAAACCATTCGACTTTGCGCAAGTTGGATCCACCATCAACACTCTGGCGAGATCCTGTGAGTTGCAGGACGTTACTAATTGAAGTTCATAATTCCCGCGCTGGCAGCAAATCCCACTCCAAATCCCACGACGATCGCCGGACCAGACCATTCGTTCTTCTCAGCCAACATGAAACCTGTCGAAGCGCTCGAGAGATTTCCGTAGCGTTGCAGGACCTGGTACGAACCATGGACTTTGGCGGAGTCTGGATTCAGGTCGAGTTGAGAGCAAACGCCGTCGAGGATCTTCTTACTGCCGGTGTGAATCATGCAATCATCCACTTCATCAAGGCCGGAGACTGGTGAATCCGGATGTTGCAGCACGTTCTTAACCGTAGTTACGGCGTAATGCGCACCACGCGTCGGAACACTCGGCTGCATGAAGTATTGTGGCCTTCCTTTCAGGGAGGGATGTGAGCTGTTGCTGACCATCGTGAGCAAGTTCATATCGTTAGGCTGATCGTTGGTCAGGTGAGAGATTGGTCCAAACGCGGGTTTTCCTTCGTCAGTGCCGACCAGCAAGGCCACCGCACCATCCCCGAAGAGCATCGATTGGATCACGAAGGTCGTATCCGACCTTTGACGTTCGAATTGATCGGGATCAAGCCTGCCTTCCTTCCTCGACCGAATGATTTCGCGGTAACCGCAATACTCCTGTTGCAACAGCGGAGCAACGTATGGTGTGTGTGCCTCGGCCATCACGACGATCGCGAGCTCTTGCGGATTTGCCGCAAGGTACCATTGCGCAACCTCGATTGACTTAAGGAGTACCGAACAGCCCTGCGCTTGCATGCTAACTGTTCGCAGCGAGCGCGAGAGTACTCCGTGAGTCTTTCCCATGATCTCCGACGCCAAACACGGCAACATGTGATCGGGCGTGTTTGTCGCGGCGACTAAGAGACCTATCCGCCTCGGGTCGCCGCCCCATTTGTCGATGCAATGCCTGGTCGCCGCCACACCGAGTTCGGTGGTGGAACTGGTAGCAATTTTGGGTTTACCGCAAAGAAAGTCCGGATAATTTTCGAGCGTTGAGTATCGCTGATGTACCCCGAGCGCACTGATTGTATTGATCAGTTCGGGGGAGAGCTTATGCATGAGACTTCCCACTAGTTCGGTGGTCTTAAAGACATTCTGAGGCACCGAAGTCGCTGCCGAAACCAAGTTAATCATGTCGTTATTCTGCTCCAACAAGAGAGGGGTTTGCCGCATCGGATTAGCCTACCCGACCGTTCCGACGCAGTTCTATTTACAACCCCTGTGCCGTGATTTCTTGGCGCGGTGTGTCGTGAGCTAAACTGCGGTTTTGTTGGGGTTATGAGGGGGTTTGCGGCTTATTCAGATCTCCACCAACGCCCGAATCTCTGGATACCAAATACCCACGTCTAAAAAGCAGACAAATTCCTCAGGATTTCGCGGCAGTTCGCTAAACTCCCGTGGTACAGAGATATACACTGCTTATCCAGTACCCAAGGTTCAAGGTTCAAAGTTCGACAGGTTCGCAGGTTTGCTTCGCCTCGCGTAGTTGATTTGTGCTTTTTGTGCTTCTTTGTGGCTAAGTTCAGCGTAGAGCGAAGCGGCCGACGGTGTCTTCGCCGATGCTGCCGAAATAGAGGGCGCCGTTGTGTTCGACGACGTTCGCGATCTCGGCGTAGCAGTCAGGGGCGCCGTTCTGTAGGTTATGGACGATGCGGCCGTGAAGGTCGAAACCAAGCACGAAGGAGTAGCGTGCCGGGGCGGGTTGAAGAAACTTTGGTAAACGCAAAACCATCTTCCGCATAAACGGATAAGGCTGCATCCGGTCGAACATTGCGTGGCGCGGAGTGACGAGCGCGAGCCAAAACCTGTCGCGCCCGTTCGTAGAAATTCCATCAGGAAAACCCGGAAGGTTGTCGATGAAGATGTCGTTCTGGCCCATCTTCGGCTCTCTCAACCAGACGCGCCGCACGCGATACATACCAGTCTCGGCCACCAGCACAAACGTCTGATCTGGACTCACCGCTACTCCGTTTGCAAAGTAAAGATCGCGCAGGAGCGTTTGTGGTCTTTGGCTTGCCGGCTCAAGCGCGAGTAACCGGCCATTAGGCTGGTGCTCGAGCAAGTCGTAAGTAAACTGCGACATCGGATACTTCCGCGAAGCTTCGGTGAAATAGATCGTGCCATCCGCACCGACGTCGATATCGTTGAGGCACCCAAACTTGACTCCGTCCGCTTCCGTCGCCAGCACTTTCACTTCACCTGACTTACTTACCGAAAGCAGTCCCTTGATCGCATCAGCGACGAGCAAATTTCCACCGCGGTCGAAGATCAGTCCCAATGGCCGGCCGCCTGTGTTGGCAAAGACGCGTGGCTGCGTGCCGTCTGGTTGAAGGACCATGATCCTTCCATCTTCAAAGCCGCCGTAGATTTTCCCTTCTGCGTCGAGCGCGACATCTTCCGGCTTGTGCCCATCGCCGAGCGAGAGTCTTTGCACGGGCGAGAGCCGCGTGTTCTGTTCATAATGTCCGGTCAAAGCCGGCGCAGGTGGAGGATTCCAGGCCGCGGGCGTGATCGGCACTGGGGCAAAAAGAAGATAAGCAAGAGTCACCGCTAGAATGAGGACAATGAAGAGAACCAGACGTTTTTTGAGAGACATTTGAGATTGACTAACGTTCGCCGCGTGATTTCTCAACCGCAGTTTCCAACGCGACTACAAGCTTCCGTATACCGGCTTGGTCCATTGGCTCAATGAGGCGCAGCGCTTCGTCGAGAATGCGTCGCTGATGCTCAGGCCAGTCGGGCATGCCGCTCACAGTCCCGGGCTCCCCAGCGTAAAACGCGACGCGTGGCGGACGTACAAACTCGACGACAGCCTTAACTACAGCCAGCGTCATCGTAGGAATACCCGCGAGCTCAATTCCTCTCGCCAATAAACCGATTGATTGATGGCACAATATCGAAGCCGGAACCAACAACGCAGCTTGTACTTCGTAACGTTGAAGGCGTTCAACCAACTTTGGAACAAGTTCGTCAACGAGTTTTCCAGCGTCAGGAATGAAACCGGAAAAACTCCAGAACACCGGATTCAGTTGACCAATTATTCCGTTGCTCTCAAATTCGAGCAGCCGTGTGACAGGCAATTGTGCGTTTACATCCTGTTGAACTGCTGCGGGATCATAACCTCGCGCCGCAAAGCGTAGATCTGAGTCCTCAACCTCGATCGGGATCTCTTTGAAACTCAAATCACCAGTCGAAGAACTTGTGTCGAATGGCTGTGTTCCATCGATATACGCGCCAGCTGACGAGATCAACGCAAGATTCAACATCGGCAGTGCGCGACGCGCAGGCGTGAACGGCGCCCGGCGGTTCTTTACGTACGGGTAATCGGAAAGATCATCGCTTTTCTGCGGTTTCCAACTGCTGAAACGACGACGCCAACCTTCAATGTCTTCAATAATGTCCACCGGATTATTCCATTCTGAGAAATTCAATGCGCAAGCTGCGAACCATCAGGAACATGACAATAAGAGCGGCAATCATAGCAAGCCCGAGCGCGTTGACCGAATACCCGTGCAAGCTGTTGAAGGCAATTCGCCGCGGATCGTCGGCCGCAATCTGATCGATGGGTAACACCATTGCTGCTCGCAAGGCTCGCATCCGTGCAGCTATGAACCAATGGCCCACGCCCGTCGACAACGCGATCACAGCGAGGCAAATGCACTCCACAATGAAACTCACCCGGCCGGAAACATTGCGACGCACGATTAAAGTCACGAGCAGAAACAGCGCAATTCCGAAGCCGGCGATGTTAACTACGGAGAGTGAACGCGTCACGATCGAACCGGCGATCTCGTTCGCATTCGGCAAACCAAACGATCGCAAAACGCCAAACGCAGCCGGCGCGACCACCGCGCCAAAGAAGAGCGCGGCGCCAAACCAACAAGCAAGCAAAAGCAGTCGTGTGAAGTTCAGGATAGTCCAACCTTTCTAATCAAACTCATCAACCGTCGCGAGCAGTCGAATCTTCGGCGGCACGATCTCAGGTTGCGACAACTCTCTCGGATCGGCAGCACTCAACAACCATGACAGCGCCGAATCGAGTTGGGCCTGGTAGTCGTCCAGATCTAACGACATAAAAACACTCATTCCCAGACGCGCAAACTTCTCCTTCGCGCGCAAATACATTTGCCGCGCGGCTCCCGGCCGTCCGATATCCAGATGATGAAACGCAACAGCCGATTGAATCATTGCCTGAAGAAACAGTTTTTCCTGTGGACCAACTTCGCCCATCCAACGTTCTTCCCATGCGTCGTGCGCAGCATGAAACTCGCCGGCGTTGTACAGATCGATCCCCGCGATGTATTCAACCGGATACGCGAAAACGTGCGCGTCGAGATAAGCGCTTTCCAACTCAGTCATTTGTTCGTGCATTGAGTCGCGCGGCAATCACCTTTGCAGCGGTCGCCCCTGCTCCCGTAGCGCTGCTGATCGTGGGAGCAATCGGATTCGACACGTCGCCAACAGCAAAAACCATCGGCACGCTCGTCTCCTGTTCACTGCTCACACGAATAAAACCTTTTTCGTCCACTTCGAGTTGTTCTCGAAACAATTCACTATTCGGTTCGACGCCGATGCGAATGAGAACGCCGCGCACCGCAATTTGAAACGGTTTCAGTCCCTCTTTGCGCAGGACCTCAACTGCCAGCACCTCTTCGTCACCGATGATACGCGTCAGAATGGATTCAGTGAAAACAGTGATGCGATGGCTCGATTGTAGTTGCTGTGCGAGTTCGCGCCGGGCCCGCAGTTTCTTTCCGCGATGCACGAGTGTAACGGTCGGGCAGACCTCCGCTAACAACAAGGCGTTCTCGACTGCTGCATCTCCGCCTCCAACCACACAAACGTCTCGTCCGGCGAAGAGCTCCCGATCGCGCGCCGCAGATTCTATCATTCCCTTTCCGACAAATTCTTTCTCGCCGGGTACGCCTAATTCTCTTGGTCTAACTCCCGTCGCGATAACGATTGCAATCGACTGAAGGCTCTCGCCGCTTTGTAACGAGAGACGTCTGGCCTTCAAGTTGACTGACGCGATAGCCGTTTGCGTCCACAGATCGAAATCTGCCGTATCGACATCCTTCGAGAAAAGTTCGAGCAGCTCCTTGCCGTTGCTGGTCTTTACACCGAGATAGTTGTTGATGGGGTTGTAAACGCGGTGGAGTTGCCCTCCGATTTGTTCGTCCTGTTCGAGGAGTAGCGTATCGAGGCCCAACTCATCGCACCAGAAAGCTGTCGATAGTCCGGCTGGTCCAGCCCCGATGATGATTACGTCATGCATTCTATGGTACGGAACTAGCCACTAACGATTCAGAGGTTTGCAATACTGAGACGACTTCATCCGGCTCGAGATTCGACGCCGCGAGCGCTCCACCAACATCGAGAAACTTCACTGCCGACGTCATCTCACGATTATCCGTTTGCCAACGTCCTTCGCGATTGCTCTCTTTGCTGTTGAGCAACTGCAACACGCCGGTCAGATCGCGACGCTTGATGCGTGGACGCACAACAGTGTCCGCCCAGGAGTAGTAAGGGTAATCGAGACGATAAAACCACCCGCCGCTGGTTGGAATGGCAATCAAGTAGAGTTCTCCGCGTGCGAATTTAGAGATCGCCGTGTACGGCGCGGCATGTCTTGTCGGGCGGAAACCGGCGCCGTCAAAAAGCTCCGGTGCAAGTGTTATGAGTGAGATTCCGGAATGCTCACTGACACTCGATTTGCCGCGGTCAAAACTCTCGATCGCAGCGGCAACGCTGTTCCAACCTTCGCGCCAGAGGTGTTCGTAGTCATTGATATTCGTAAGCAAACGCTCCACTTCGGGCAGCACCAGATCATAAGCGCGCGCATCGTCATCAACCTCTTCGCCGGCGATTAATCGCGCCAGCGGTGACCCGTCATCATTGTTTGGACTAGCCTGATCTGAGCCTTGTATGGCGATGCTGACGCGCACTCCGTCGTCGCTCGAGTGTTCGGAAAAGTCTCCCGCCTCGGCGGCCGCGATCAATAGATCCCGGTAAGCTAAGGCACGCTCGCCTGTAAGCACGGTCCAGACGGACAAGACGCCGTCGGTGTCGAAGTGATTATTAGTGACAAGTTCAATACCGTTCGTTAAGGCTGTCCTGTTTGGCGAGGCGACAAGATTGAGCGCGATCTCGGTTGACGTGTCGGCCTTCAATTCGGCCGGCGTTGCATTTCCTTGCCAGTGTGAGAAGTGAATGGCGTTGTCTACCGTTCCGTCAACTGATAACTTCGGAATGTTCTCGAGCGCGTCGGTGTAGAATTCAAATCTCATGGTCAGGCCTTTCGTTTGCGGGAGATTTTTGCAAAGTGTAGTGTAACGTCTGGCCCGGCTCAAAGCCGCTCGCAATAATTACCGGAGTAAAACTATGGAAGAAATCACCTCAACTGAACTGAAGCAGCGCCTGGACAAAGGCGCCGACATTCAAATCATCGACGTTCGCGAAGACAATGAGGTCGCGATCGCGCGCATTCCGAATTCGGTGCACATCCCGCTAGGGCAGGTATTAAACCGCATGGATGAGATCGACCCGAACCGCGAGACTGTCGTGCATTGCAGGATGGGCGGACGTAGTGCGCAGGCGATCAACGCGCTTCAGCGTTCCGGGTTTAAAGGAAAACTAGTAAATCTGAAAGGCGGGATTATCGGGTGGTCGAATGAGGTGGATCCGAGCGTGCCGAAGTATTAGTCACAAAAAGGCACAGACAACACAAAAGAAATTTATTTAGTAATGCCTTCGAGTTCGATAAACCGGCTCAACTTTGTTATCACCATTCCTTCTTCACACTCCAGCCGGCACGACAACGCCGGCCGATCGTTCTGCTCGTCCTCGCCTCGCTTGTGATACCAGACCTGGCAATTGGTGCATTCACCGTTCCAACAGAAATCGCCGTACGAAATCGTGTTGATGGAGAGGTACTGGAAACAACGCAACAGACGATTCTTTTCCGGCACGCTGACTTCACTGCCCAATATCTCGATACTGATAAATCTCTCGTAAGGGTCGAGCAGATCCGCCGCGCCTTCTTCAAGGCCGCTGCCTGCGCTTTGTTCACTCATAGGCAGCGGCAGTATAATCCCTCGCTGCTCAATTAGCTGCAAAAAACTCGGGGGTAAATCAATTGGCCTTAGTAATCTACACCAAGCCGGGATGTCCTTATTGCCAGCAGGCACGCGATCATTACGAGTCGAAAGGCATTCCGTTTCTTGACTACGACGCGCAGAACGACAAGGCACGACGCGCCGAGATGTTCTCGTATTCCGGCGGCGATCCCACGGTTCCGTGTATTGTCCAGGATGGGAAGTATGTGGGCTCCGGCTGGGGAGATCCGCCTCAAGGTTGAACCGTTCACGACTAGCCGGCCGTGCGCCGGCTACCTTTTTGCAAAGCTGTCTCCCCCTTAAATTGTGCTTCTTATGAGGAAGGTGCTTTATGAAAACCCACTCCCGCTTACCTTTTCTGCTGATGCTCTTTGTTTCATGCGTTCTCTCGATAAATAGCAATGTCATAGCACAATCAAATGGAGGAGCCGGCGCGCCTCAACCACCAATGGCTGAAAAGAAACCCAAGACTACGAATATTCACGGTGTAACTCTCGTTGACGATTACTTCTGGCTGCGCGAAAAAACGAGCCCCGCAGTGCTCGCTCATCTTCAAGCCGAAGATGCTTACGCCCAGGCGATGATGAAACACACTGTGCCGCTCCAGGAGAAGCTCTATAAGGAAATGCTCAGTCACATTAAACAGACTGACACTCAGGTTCCTTATCGCTCAGGAAACTACCTCTATTATGTTCGCACTGAGGAAGGTAAACAGTACCCAATCTTCTGTCGCAAGAAAGGCAGTCTCGATGCTCCCGAAGAGATCGTGCTCGATCAGAATGAACTGGCCAAAGGTCACAAGTTCATGAGCCTTGGGGCGCTCCTTCCAAGCGATGATGGAAATTTGCTTGCCTACAGCACTGACAATACCGGCTACCGTCAATTCACACTTCACATCAAAGACCTGCGCACCGGCGAACTCCTCCCTGAACGAATTGAGCGCGTGACCGGTCTCGTGTGGGCCAACGATAACAAGACACTTTTCTACGTCACTGAAGATGCAACCACCAAACGAAGCGACAAGTTTTTCCGCCACGTGCTGAGAACTGAGAAGACTGACCTGGTCTACGAAGAGAAAGACGAACTGTTTGACATCGGATCCGGTCGCTCGCGTGACAAGGCAATCATCTTTCTCGAATCTTTCAGCAAGACGTTGACCGAAGTGCGCTATTTACCGGCAGCGGAGCCTAACACCGGACTCAAAGTGATTCTCCCGCGGCAACCGGAGCATGAGTACGACGTTGACTATCGGAACAACCTCTTCTATATCCGCACAAACAAAGGCGCGAAGAATTTCCGTATAGTCACCGCGCCCATGAATGATCCATCTGAGAAGAACTGGAAGGAGTTCGTAGCACACAACCCGGCGGTGAAAGTCGAAGGGATCAGTCTCTTCGCGGATCATGCCGTGTTGTCGGAATGGGAAAACGGTTTGCAGCAACTCGAAGTCGTCAACTTCAAAACTAACAAGCGGAACCGCATTCAATTCCCCGAGCCGGTTTACTCAGCGGGACTGTCTGTCAATCGCGAATTCAATACTTCCGTCGTGCGATACAGCTACAACTCGCTCGTCAGGCCGAATTCAACGTTTGACTACGACATGAACACGGGCAAATCAACCCTGCTCAAGCAGCAGGAAGTGCCCGGAGGATTTGACGCAGACAACTACAAATCAGAGCGAGTGTTTGCCACTGCGTCGGACGGAACGAAGATTCCGATGTCGATGGTCTATCGAAAGGGAGTGAAACTGGATGGCTCTGCGCCTTCGCTTCTTTATGGATACGGTTCGTACGGCGCTTCGATGCCGCCGAGTTTCTCGTCAACTCGCTTGAGCCTGCTCGATCGCGGCGTCATCTACGTGATTGGACATATTCGCGGTGGCGGTGAGCTGGGCGAGGAGTGGCGCCAGTCGGGCAGGATGATGAACAAGATGAATACGTTCACGGATTTCATCGCCTGCGCGGAAACGTTGATCGACAAGAAGTACACGTCGAGGGATCGGCTGGTCATTCAGGGTGGAAGTGCGGGTGGCTTGCTTGTGGGCGTCGTTAGCAACTTGCGTCCTGATCTTTTCAAAGCAGTCGTGTCGCACGTGCCGTTCGTCGATGTGTTAAATACGATGCTCGACGCAAGCATACCGCTGACAACC
Source organism: uncultured Acidobacteriota bacterium (assembly GCA_963826255.1). Taxonomy (GTDB): domain Bacteria; phylum Acidobacteriota; class Blastocatellia; order Pyrinomonadales; family Pyrinomonadaceae; genus PSRF01. The sequence continues at coordinate 553,350 of CAWGWK010000001.1, read as the reverse complement.
AGCGAATACATCGAGTGGGGTAATCCGAATGAAAAGCCGGCGTTTGAATACATGAAGACGTATTCGCCGTACGACAACATTGCGAAGAAGGATTATCCGGCGATGCTCGTTAAGGTTTCTGTGAACGATAGCCAGGTGCCGTATTGGGAAGGTGCGAAACTCGTCGCCAAGATGCGCGACATGAAGACTGACAAAAACCCGTTGCTGTTAAAGGTCAACTTCGGCGCGGGCCACGGCGGCGCTTCCGGCCGCTACGATGCATTGCGCGAAGCGGCGTTTGACTATGCGTTCATGCTCTGGCAAATGGGCGTGACGGAATAGGGAATAACCACAGATTACACAATTGAGCCGTATGTAAATCTGCGGAATCTGTGTAATCTGTGGTTTAGTTCATGATCGGTTCAACGCTGGGGAATTACAAAATCCTCGAGAAGCTCGGTGAGGGCGGACAGGGCACGGTCTATAAAGCCGTCGATTCAAAACTCGGCCGCACGCTCGTCATCAAAGTCCTGCCCGCCGAACTGACTGCGCGCGAAGCGAATCTCAAACGTTTCGAGCGTGAAGCGCGTCTGGCTTCAGCCCTCGATCATCCCAACATCTGCACGATCTTCGACCTCAACGAAATCAACGGCATCCACTTCATCGCGATGCAATACATCGAAGGGCGAAACGTGCGCCAACTCGTCAATGGTCGCCCTCTTTCGCTCGATAGCGCCTTGTCGATCGCGTTACAGACAGCAGACGCACTCGCCGCCGCACATGCTCGCGGCATCATTCATCGCGACATTAAAGCCGGCAACGTGATGGTGACGCCAACCGGCCAGGTCAAAGTACTTGATTTCGGACTCGCAAAACTGCTCGACGAAGACGCAGCGCGCACTTCGGGAATTCATCACACGGAGATCACTGAAGTCGGTATTCCCTACGGCACCGCGACCTACGCAGCGCCCGAACAGGCCCGAGGAGATCGCGTCGATTCCCGCGCGGATATTTTTTCCACCGGCGTGTTGCTTTACGAGATGCTGACCGGCACATGGCCCTTCCAGGGTAAAACAGCCATCGACGTACGTCATGCAGTATTGAACGAGGAACCCGCGCCGTTGGCAAAAATGCGACCGGGCCGCGTACCGGATCGGTTGCAGACAATACTCGATAAAGCACTCGCCAAGGATCCCCGAAACCGTTATCCAAGGATTTCATACTTTGCAGAAGATCTTCGTGCCGTTATTCGCGAGCTCGGCTCAGACTCACTGCCCGGACTGGATGAGAGCACCATTCCGGTTGCTCCGAAACATTTGAAACAGCAAAGTCCGGTTACGCGCGCGCTTCGTTGGTTAACTCGCGGCAAGAGCGCCGAGCAGTCAACAAAATCTGCGGGACGCAGCGGTGATCCACAAGGAAGTCCGTTGACGAGCTTGGGCGACCGCGATCGAAAGAGCGTCGCAATTCTTCCCTTCAGGAACGTTGGTAACGATCGCGAGATCGATTTCTATCAGTTCTCGCTGGCGGATGCAGTGATAACTGAATTGGCGCGGGTGCGTTCGCTGGTGGTGCGGCCGTCGTCAGTTATCGTGAAGTATCAAAATAAAACTGTTGAACCCGCCGAAGCCGGACGCGATCTTCTCGTTGACGCGATACTCACCGCGACCTTTCTTCGCGCTGGTGATCGGCTGCGCGTCACGGCTCAGCTACTCGACGTGCGCACCAATGAAATTCTCTGGAGTGAGCGAATCGATGCTGATGCCAGCGACATCATCGGCGTGCAGGACACAATCGTCCAACGTATCGTCGAAGGACTGCGACTGGAATTGAGCCCCGACGAAAAAGACCAACTGGCAAGGAAAACCACCGCCGACGCCGCTGCTTCGGAAGAGTACATGCGCGGGCGGAACTGTCTTGCGAACTTCATTTATCACACGATTGAACGCGAACATCTCGACTCCGCGATCGAACATTTCCGCCGCGCGATCGAAATCGATCCGGAGTTTGCACTTGCCTATTCCGCGCTCGGCAGTTGTTACGTAAACCGCGTCTTGAAAGGTCTGGGCCAGGCGGGCGATCACGATAAAGCGAAGAACGCATTTCGAAAAGCACTGGCGCTCGATCCGAAGCTGCTCGAAGCGCGCATGCAGATGGTGTTCATTTATCTCACCGGCGGGCAAAAGCAGAAGGCGCGCGCCGAAGTCGAGTTGCTGCGTCTGGAATATCCGAACGATCCGGGTGTGCAGTTTGTGCGTGGTGTGGTCGCTCGCCTCGACGGCGATTACGAAAAAGCATTGCACAGTTTTGATCGCATGGTGCGGCTAAATCCCGGCGAGCGCGTGCTGGCGAGCTACAACCGCGCGCGTATCTTCATGTATCAGAAACAATATGAAGAAGCGTTGCGCGAGCTCGATCAAGGCGCAGAGCTCGAGCCGGAACACCCGATGATCCAGGTCATACGCGCTCGTGTGCTTTTCTATCGCAGTGAGATCGATTCGGCCGCGCGCATCCTTCAGCAAGTTCTCCAGCGTCATCCGCAAATGGATGGAGTGAGGCCGATTCTTGCTATCTGTTACAGCGCGCAGGGACAACACACGAAGGCGAATGAACAACTGACGCCGAAAGTCAGGCTGGTCGCCGAGGCTGACTACGATATATCTTACTGGCTTGCTTCTGCTTACCTCTTGCAAGGTCGCCAGGTGGAAGCGCTCAGATGGTTGGAGACCGCGATTAGTCTGGGAAATGAAAACTACAAGTGGTTTGAGTCTGATCCAAACTGGACCGATCTGCACGAGGATCCACGTTTTATCGAATTGATGGACCGCATCAAGACCCAAAGTGAACTGCCCGGGGACCAGTCTGAATGAAAACTTTTGTCGTGGGTGATATACACGGTCGTTGCGCGCAGCTCCTCAATCTGCTCGACATGCTGCCGCGCGATCCGGAAACGGATACGTTGGTTTTTCTCGGTGACTTGATCGATCGGGGCGCTGATGCGCCCGGCTGCGTCAGTCATATCCTCAAGCTCTGCCGTGAAAATCCTCAGCGTGTGATTTGTCTACGCGGAAATCACGAACAGATGTTGCTCGATTTTCTCGCAGGGCGCAGTAACCTTTGGATCGCGCCCGTCGTCGGTGGTGAGCGAACGTTTGAGCAGTACACAGGTGAATCTGTAAAAGCGGATAGTGAAAAGGACCTGGAGGAGATGCGGCTGCTACTCGAAAGATCGTTTCCGAAAGAGCACCTCGCGTTTTTGCAGGACCTGCCTTATTACTACGAAGACGAGCACGCGATCTATGTTCATGCCGGTCTTGACGAGGGGAAACATCCGCGCGAGAGCTCACAGAATGCGCTCTTGTGGATGCGCGACATGGATTTTTACAAAAACTATCGCGGCAAGCCCTGCATCTTTGGTCACACTCCGACGCCGTTGCTGCCGTTGCGAGGTAGACTAGGCCGTCACGGAATTTACATCTCTCACAGCGCCGTTGGGCTCGATACGGGTTACAACCAACAGTCGCCGCTAAGCTGCTTGTCACTGCCGGATTTCAATCTCTATCAAACTTACGCCGACGGACGTGAAGAGAATTATCAAATCACGTCATTCATTCCCGAGACATTGAAAGAGATGCAACGTAAAGCCGGCCTCCTCTAATCTGTGGATAGCTTTATGGTACGCAGCGTTGTTCGCGCAGGGGGACCAAATCAACACTCGTCAATTTATGACTGGTTGCATCGAGCGCGATCCGTGCCGCGAGTGGTCCATTATCGCAAACAAGTCTAATCGTACTGTTGCGTGTGCCGTTTCCACTTAGCGGCTCCCCAACTTTACAACTTCCCCACGCAGCCGCTGCCGCAAACTGCCGGCGCATTCGTTCAACATCAAATCCTGGCGCGACAATCGCTTCAACCACCTTCGCATCCCACGCACTAAGCAGCTTAACGATCGTCTCCGCTGTCTTCGTCATCTCCGCGTCCGGCGGAAGCACAGGACTGATACTGATCAGTTGAACTTTAGGTGGCATCGTTGGCGCGAGGGTGATGAAAACGTTGAGCCATCCGCGATCACACATCATGCGCCACTCGCCACGCAATGCGTTTTCCGGATCGATCGTTGTCGCCGGCCGGCAAGTGCCATGCTGTTCTGCCAACCCTTTCCAACGGCTCGCACGAACTTCAGCCGGCACGTCGAGAAAGAGATTGTCCGCGGCGATCCGGTTCGCAAGCGCATCGTCCCACTTGATGATCAACTGCGAAACGTCTGCCTGTGCCGTCAAAAGAGCTTGAGATGGTTGCACGACACGTGGCTGTAGTGCACCGGTGCGATGCAGAGCTGATAACGTATCGTTGAAGAGGTTGTTGAATCCCTGATAGGTCTGATTGCTCAGGCCGATGAGGCCGACACCATATTCCGGCAACCACCGCATCAGTGAACCGTAACCGGGCAAGCCACCTCCGTGCCCGACCACATGGCCAAACCGGCAATCCTGCGATACGCCAAGACCATACCCGTAACTCGAGACACCAATCTGGAGCGGCGCATCAACCGTAGGGCGGAAGGCGCTCGCGGGCTGGAGACGCCAGGCTTGTTGCATCTCGCGCGCGCTACTTCGTGTGATTGGACCACGTTCAGGTTCGTCGCGCGGTGGAAACGCCGCGACTAAAAAAGCAACGTATCGAGTGAGGTCGTGCGCGTTGGTCCAAAGCCCGCCCATCGCTCCAAACGAGCCGTGCGCGAGTATCGGTTCTGGCTTCCACGTGTCGGCTTCACGGCGATAACCGAGCGCGATATGTTCACGCGGCACCGACGACATTTCAAATGTCGATGAGTTCATCCCGAGCGGTTTCAAAATGTTGTCGCGAACGTAATCGCCGTAAGGTCGGCCTGAGGCTTTGGCAATGATCTGGCCGAGGATTGCGAAGCCATAGTTTGAATATTCAAAGGCAGTGCCGGGCGACGTGGAAAAAGGAATACCCGCCTTCATCCACGCGCGCATCGTTTCGTCGCTTTGGGCCAACTGCCGGTCACCCCACGGATTGTCTTCAGGAAAACCTTCGGAGTGAGTCAGCAGGTGACGAACCGTAAGCACTTGCGAATCGCTCGTGGGATAAGGCAGCTTGGCAAGCTCCGGTACATATCGAGAGACAGGATCGTCCAACGAGAGTTTGCCATCATCACGCAGCTTGAGTATCGCCATCGCAGTAACGCTTTTGGTCATTGAAGCGATGCGAAAGACCGTCTCCGGTGTGACCGGCGCATTTCCTGTTTTCTCACGCACGCCCGCGGCTTTTACCCAAACGAGTTCACCGTCAATGATGACGCCCAGTAACGCACCCGGAGGCTGTTGTCGCTCCATGTAACTCTTGAAGAGTCGTTCAATCTCGGGAAACGCCGCGGCAAGTTTTTGCTTGCGCTGTGCATCGGCAAACTGTGGCGGCGGAACGCTGCCCGTGGCAACCCGCTTCTGCGCGTGCGCAAGTTGCGGGACAAGAAGGAAAAACAGGAGCGCGCAAATTGTGAAGCGCATAGTTAAAAGGGCGTTTTTACAAGATTTGCAAGATTTTCCAGAATTTACAGGATACTGTCTCTCAGTTCAATTGTCCCCCTGTAAATCATGAAAAATTCTGCAAATCCTGTCTAAGAAACGCGTTCCTTCGTGACCTCAGTCGGTTTTTTATCGTCCCGCAACGCTATAAACTTCGAATGGCGCAAATGGTTTCCTTCTGTCCATTCGGCGAATTCAATTTGCGCCACGAGTTTTGGTCGCAGCCATCGAATGCGTTCCATTACCTCGGCTGTTATCGCTTCACCTCGACGCGCGCTTTGTCGCTCTGGAAGATTCGCAAAAGGACAACGGGGCGTCGTTAAACCTTTGAAATTCTCCGCCACCTTCTTACGCAAGGCCGGTGTAAATCCATTCTTGATTTTCGCAATGAAGATGAGATCCTTTCCTTCGTAGTATCCCGCGAGCAGATAGTCGAAATTCACCGAACCCGGCTTGTAGCCACCAATCACAAGTTCCTGGCCCTTGTTAGTCTTGTACTTTAACCACGCTCCACTTCGTTCGCCGCTTTCATACGTGCTAATAGATCGTTTTGCGACGACACCTTCAAGACCTGCTTGTCTGGCAGCCGCGATTAATTGATTTGGAGACGCATTAAAGACCTCCGACAAGCGCACCGGATCGCGCCTACTGCGCAGAGCGTGTTTTTCCAGCAGCATACGACGCTCAGACAACGGCAGCTTGCGCAGGTCTCTACCTTGATAAGCGAGCAAATCGAACGCGTAAAAGTATATAGACTCCGGGCCGGCGCGAGAGTGCTGCAAGGCTGAGAACGAAGGTTTACCTTGATCATCCAGGGCCACTACTTCGCCATCAACTATTGTGTCATCCGACAGAAACTCGAACGCTTCTGAAACAGCCCGAAAACGATCGTTGAAGTTATTGCCTCTACGCGAGAAGAGAGTTGTAGTTCCTCGTTTTTTCATTACCTGCGTGCGATACCCGTCGAGCTTCAGCTCGTAGAACCAGTTGCCTTGTGCCGGCAGCGAGTCGGTAAGTTTAGCGAGCATCGGCTGGATGAAATCCAGGCGTGCTTTAGGTAACTGTGTTAAATCGATCTTCATGCGCGATTGCTGTTCCACCGAGCATCAGCCGCTAACGCGATTTGCTTCATAGTTCGTTTCGTCAACGCTGACTCGTCGTCGCGTTTTGTTGAGACCACGCGAGTGTTTCGATCTGTTTTAATCAACTGCCACTTGTCTCTCGCATCCCGCTCGTCCTTACCATTCGCGAAACGCTTGATGGTCCATTCGCCCTTTAACTTCGCTCCGTTGAGATAGAAGCGGAGCATGCCCTTGTAATAGTTGCCTTCGATCAATTCATACGTGCCGATATCCCAGACCATCACGGTGCCGCCGCCGTATTGGCCCTTGGGAATGATTCCTTCGAAATCGAGATACTCGATCGGGTGATCCTCAGTGGGCATCGCCAAACGTTTTTCGTCCTTTGTGAACGGCGGGCCTTTAGGCACTGACCACGACTTCAAAACACCGTGCATCTCCAGGCGAAAGTCATAGTGCAAATGACTGGCGGCGTGTTTCTGAATCACAAAGCGCCGCCGGCTGCCCTGGCGGCTACGTTGCGGCGCACCGGGTTTGGGCTCAGCCGTCTTTCGGAAATTTCGCTTTGCGACATAGGGCTTGAGAGGCTCGGCAGGCTGCGACTTCGGTGGGCGTTGCCGCTGGAAATAGCGGCGCAGATCAGCCGGAAGTTTTTGCACTTGGTTGAGTAACGGTTTGAAAATATCGCCGGTTTGTTCCACGCGCTGTAATGCCTGTTGCGGTGTAAAGAACAAGCTATCCGCGTCACGATTCTTGAGTGCGGTTTCGATCTCCTGCCATTCCACAGGCAGCGACACGTAAGGACGATGAGTCTTTGCGCGCAGTGAGTAGACGCTCACTGTAGTTTTAAATTCCGCGTTTTGACTCCAATCGATGAATACCTTCTTCGTTCTCAGTCTCTTTGGCATTTCAGAGACGATCAACTTTGGTTCTTGTTGGGCCAGGAGTTCGGCGAGTGCTTTAGCAAGTGGTTGCGTCTCGTCGTAAGTGATTGGTGAGTTAAGCGGAACGTAAACCTGTAACCCTTTTGAACCGGAGACCTTGACGCATGATTCGAGACCGAGTTCGTGGAGCACCTCGCGCAGCATCAGAGCCACGCGGGCGCAATCCAGGATGTTTGCTCCTTCACCGGGATCGCAGTCGAACACGATAGAGGTCGGACGATCTAATCGCGGCGCGCGATGAAGGAACGGATGTATTTCGAGGTTTGCGAGATTAGCCAACCAGACCAGTGTCGGCAGGTCGTTAATCAAGATGTACTTGATGTCTGGTCCAGGTGATTCGCGTCGGGGGACGGGAACAGTCTTCACCCACTCAGGCGTAAATGCCGGTGCGTCCTTCTCGTAGAAGAACTCGCCGAAAACACCTTCGGGAAAGCGCTTCAGTGTAACGGGATGATTTCGCAGGTGAGGAAGTAGATATTTAGAGATACGGATGTAGTAATCGATAACATGTGCCTTGGAGAACTTCTCTCCCGGATACAAAACTTTGTCGAGATTTGAGAGAGCGATGCGCCTGCCGCCGACTGCGAACTGTTCCGTCTTTCGTGCCATCGTTGCTCAGTACGGTCTGTCAAAGTCGACGGCAACCGGATTGTGTTTGTCACCGCTGTAACCGGGCATCTCCAAAAAGCCGATGATCTCTTTGCATCCGTCGCACTCGATCTTTAGTTCATGGTTTTTATTCATCGCGTGGGCGAGTGCACGCTTACAACAGAAGAACGCGCGCTCGTAATCACGCCCTCTTTTCTTCGCGGCCTTCGGTAAAGGTTCTCGCCTTGGCTGGAGTTTCTTCTTGGCGCGCCTCACCTCAGTCCTGCCCTTCTGATGAGGCCGGCTTGTCAGATTTTCTATTTAGAAATAGGCTGGATGTACTTAATGGAGAGGCCCGAAATCCTTGGATCCGGGCGGTGAGCATCTCAGGCGGTCCCCGCTCGCCAGGTATTCATTAGGGGTATGTTAGCGAAGTGAGTGTATCGAGCCAAGGGGGACGATGAAGTTAAGACCAGTACAGTCAGAAATGCTGAGATTAGTCGGCTACGATTCGAAGCGGCGCATTTTGGAAGTTATGTTCAACAGCGGGGACAGATACCGGTACAAAGGGGTCCCGCCGTCGAAATATGAGGAAATGATGAGCGCGGAATCGATCGGTCAATACATGCACAAGAACATCATCGGCCGCTATGATTACGAACGCGTGCCATGATCCTTTCCTGTCTCAGGCTTTTGATATATTTCAGCCCCGGAAGTAACAAATTCTTCAGCTTTCTCGTTTAGGCCTGCTTGCAAAGCGGCTTCGGTATCGATTTGCTTTTGCGCTGCATACTCACGCACGTCCTGCGTGATCTTCATCGAACAGAAGTGCGGCCCGCACATCGAACAGAAGTGGGCCAATTTTGCACCTTCCTGTGGCAATGTCTCATCGTGGTACTCGCGCGCGACTTCGGGATCGAGTGAAAGGTTGAATTGATCTTCCCAGCGAAACTCGAAGCGCGCTTTCGACAAAGCATTGTCGCGATACTGGGCTCCCGGATGGCCCTTCGCTAAATCCGCCGCGTGTGCTGCCAGCTTGTAAGCGATCACACCGTCTTTGACGTCTTTCTTGTTTGGCAGACCAAGGTGCTCCTTTGGCGTAACGTAACAGAGCATCGCCGTTCCATACCAGCCAATCATCGCGGCGCCGATCGCCGATGTGATGTGATCGTATCCGGGTGCGATGTCGGTTGTGAGTGGACCAAGCGTGTAGAACGGCGCTTCGTGACAAGTCTCGAGTTGCTTGTCCATGTTCTCTTTGATCAAGTGCATCGGCACGTGACCTGGTCCTTCGATCATCACCTGGCAATCGCGTTCCCAGGCAATCTTCGTTAACTCGCCGAGCGTCTCGAGTTCCGCAAACTGCGCTTCATCATTCGCATCCGCGATCGAGCCAGGTCGCAATCCGTCGCCCAACGAGAACGACACGTCATACGCAGCCATGATCTCGCAAATTTCGCGAAAGCGCGTGTAAAGGAAACTCTCTTCGTGATGAGCCAAACACCACTTCGCCATGATCGAGCCGCCGCGACTCACAATTCCCGTGGTCCTGCGTGCAGTTAGAGGAATGTAAGCCAATCGCACACCGGCGTGAATGGTGAAGTAATCGACGCCCTGCTCTGCCTGCTCAATCAGCGTGTCGCGAAAGATCTCCCACGTGAGCTCCTCCGCTTTTCCGCCGACCTTTTCCAATGCCTGGTAGATCGGAACAGTGCCGATCGGCACCGGCGAGTTGCGAATGATCCATTCGCGAGTGGCGTGAATGTTTTTGCCGGTGGAAAGATCCATCACCGTGTCTGAGCCACAACGAATGGACCAACGCATCTTGTTCAACTTCCTCTTCGATTGACGAAGCGACGGCTGAGTTTCCGATGTTTGCATTGATCTTCACGAGGAAGTTGCGCCCGATGATCATCGGCTCCGATTCAGGATGATTTATGTTCGCCGGAATGATTGCGCGGCCGCGCGCTACTTCCGAGCGCACGAATTCAGGAGTGACGTACTGCGGGATCGCTGCTCCAAATGATTGGCCCTTGTGTTGATGCAGCAGTGAATCACGCGGCGCGGCGCCGAGGTCCCACGCTGCTTCACGTCCAAGGTTTTCTCGGATCGCGATGAACTCCATTTCCGGAGTGATAATCCCACGACGTGCGTAGTGGAGTTGTGTGACGCAGGCGCCCGGCTTCGCTCCCAACACTGCTCGACGCATCACGGGAAAGTCTTCCAACCTGGCAACGTTTTTCACGGGGTCTTTCACGCGAGCGCGTTTGGCGGCGTCAAACGTAAGGTAACCGTCGTCGATTGGCTTTGCCTCACGACCTTCATACTCGTCAACATCACCGCGACCAACAATCCACTCCAGCCGCACTGGCGGCAACCCTTCGCGCACATCGCAATGAACATCATCATCGCCCCATGGTCCACTAGTTTCGTAAACGCGAACTGGCGGATTCGACGCTAACGTACCATCAAAGTTGCGCGAAGGATTTTGTTCGATTTCGCGAAAGGGCACGCGCACGCCCGCCAGTTTGCCGTTGATATACACACGCCGAGAGTTTGGCAGTGAACGGCTTTTGGACGTGTCGCTGTCAGTTAGTTTGATTCCTGCGCTCATAGTTGAACATTCTCCATAGGTAGGAATGTAGTCTATAATCTCCAACGCCGGTAATCCAACCCCAACCGATCTCCCGGAGACACAACATGCTGAAACGACGCCTTGTCGCCCTGTCGCTGGTCTTCTCGATGCTCTCGCTTCCTGTCGCTGCGCAAAACGGCGGCGGCGATATGCTGAGCCGCATCCGCAAAGAAGCGATGGAACGTTCGCAAATCATGAAGACGATGCACATGTTTACGGACGTCTATGGACCACGCCTCACGGGCTCACCTAACCACAAAGCCGCGGCGGAATGGGCTGTCAAACAGATGACTGCGTGGGGCTTCGACAATGCTCATCTCGAACCGTGGGACTTCAAGCATCCCGGTTGGTCGAACGAACGCCTGACTGCACACCTGATCTCGCCCGTCAAAGATCCGCTCGTCTGTGAAGTGCTCGCATGGACTCCGAGTACGAAAGGAACTGTTCAGGCGAAGGCGTATCAGTTGGTCCTTCCGGAGCGACCGACTCAAGAGCAACTCACATTATTTTTGAATAACAACAAGACCAAAGTGCGCGGGCGAATTGTGCTTGTCGGTAGGCCGGCTTCCATTCCTGTTAACTTGAACCCTCCAGCAAAGAGAACGAGCGACGAACTGATGCAGCAACGTTATGGACCAAACGCGCGGCCATTTGTTTTCCCGACGCCCTCGCCTACGCCGGCGCCTGCGGCTAATGCACCGCGGCCACTCAATAGTCGTCAGATCAACGAACAGCTCGATAAGTTTCTCAAACATAATGGTGCTGCGGTTCGAGTGAACGATGCCGGCCGCGAGTTTCGACAGATTCGAGCCTTCAACAACAGCTCGTTTGACGTTAACAAAGTGATTCCAACCGTAGTGATGAGCAATGAAGATTTTGGACGCATCACTCGCATACTCAACGACGGCACCGAAGTCGTGCTGGAGTTCAACATCGTCAACCGCGTGTACCCCGAAGGCGCCACATCGTACAACACGATCGGAGAAATTCGTGGGAGCGACAAAGCCGACGAGGTGATCATGCTCGGTGGGCACCTCGATTCGTGGCATGCAGCAACAGGCGCGACCGACAATGCCATCGGTTGCACGATCATGATGGAGGCTGCGCGAATTCTAAAAGCGCTCGGCGTTAAGCCACGCCGCACAATTCGTGTCGCGCTGTGGAGCGGTGAGGAGCAAGGCCTGCTGGGTTCCCTCGCCTACGTCAAAGAACACTTCGGCTCTTTCGAACATCCGAAACCGGGCTACGAGAAATTTGGCGGCTACTTCAATATCGACTCCGGCACCGGGCGTGTGCGCGGTGCAGCCGTATTTGGACCACCTGAAGCAGCAAGCATCCTGCGCGAAATTCTCGAACCGTTCAAAGCCGATGGCGTAGTCGGCGCTGCGACCACGCGCACCCGGAGACTGGGTGGTTCTGATCATACTGCGTTCAACCAGGCGGGCTTGCCCGGAATCGGCATGGGCCAGGATCCGATCGAGTACGGCACACACACCTGGCACACGAACCTCGACACCTACGAACGCATTCTCGAAGAGGACGTGAAGAAGGATGCGATGGTCATCGCCTGGTCCGTTTATCAGCTCGCGATGCGTGACGATCTTCTGCCGCGATTTGCGAAAGCTGATATGCCGCCCAAGCCTGCCGAGGAGCCAACCTCGCAACCTGCGACACCTGCGGTACGTACAGACACCCAGGCAAAACCTCCGGCAAGAACAACGAGGCCGAAGACTTCACGACGCAGAGGACGATAGTTAATTGGCAATAACTCGCCGTCAGTTTCTAAGGCGAAGCGCGATCGCAGTTGCAGGCGCCGGTCTAAACCCGGCCGCCGCACTCGGAACTATAATTCTAAGAGGCCCGGCCAGGAAGGTGCTCATTCTGGGTGCCGGAATGGCCGGGCTTGTTGCTGCTTATGAGCTCTCTAAACTCGGTCACGATGTGAGCGTTCTCGAGGCTCGGACGCGTCCGGGTGGACGTGTGCACACGCTGCGCGATCCCTTCTCAGATGGGCTCTACGCAGAAGCCGGTGCGGCGCGGATTCCTGACAACCACGATCTCACGCTCAAGTATGTGAAGGAGTTTGCGCTTGAACTCGAACCGTTTTATCCACGCAGTCTGAATGCGGTGCGGTTTGATCGGGGCAGCAGAGAAGAAGTGCCGATCGACGGTTACACGGATGCGATGACTAAAAATTTTGGTGCCGAATTGGGCGATAAACCTGAACGCTGGAGCAAGATCAAAGGTGGAGCGGATCTCCTTCCAAAGGCGTTTGCAGAGAACCTCTCCGGCAAGATCCAATACGGTGCGGCTGTTGTAAAGATCGAGCAGGATGAGAATCAGGCGCGTGTTGTTTTCCTGAGTGGTGGCCGTCAACAGATGCTTACGGCAGATAGCGTTGTTTGTACGATTCCGTTTTCAGTCTTACGCAACATCGATTTGCCCGCGTTGTCATCGCGGAAGCGCGAGATAATAAAACGCACTCGCTACGATGCGGTTTCCCGCGTTTACCTGCAAACAAAGAACCGGTTCTGGGAAGACAAGGAACTTAATGGATTTGCGTTCACGAGTGGCGCAATTGAGATCTGGCAACCAACGTGGAGTCAACCTGGACCACGCGGTATTTTGATGACTTACGCACGTCCGGGCGAAGCCGAAAGAATCACAAAACTGAAAGAGAGTGAACGCATCGCCACGACGTTGAAGCAGCTCGACTCGATCTTTGATGGTCTTCGGGGAAACTTCGAACGCGGGACGTCAAAGTGCTGGACAGAGGACGAATGGTCGCGCGGCGCGTGGGCGTTTGTCGGCTTAGGTGATTTTTTCACAGCGTCATCGCGAGAAGGAAGAATCCACTTCGCCGGCGAGCATCTCTCACCGTGGTTTTCGTGGATACAAGGGGCGCTGTCGTCCGGGCTGCGGGTTGTGAAGGAGATCGAGGAATCTGCGGCAGTTTAGCTACTTGATACCGACACTCGGCGGTTTTCAAGAAACAGATCATCTACCGCCATGGTCCAGCCAGGCACAGCAGGACCAGCTTCCGCCATTTCACCTCGTCTATAAATCGTGGCTTTTTCCGGATCACTCGAGCGGTAAACGCGAACCACATTGTCGCTTAACAAGTTGACATCCCAGACAACCAGGGTGCCCGCGGCGAAGTAATCGGCGCGTTTCTTCGCCATCTGCCGTTCGGCACGTGGTCCATAATCACCTTCGCTACGAACCTCAACCGCAAACACCGGCGCACTTTCATAAAACTTCATTCCCGTTTCGTGTCCGACGTGGAAAGCCGCGTCAGGACTGAATGATTTACGATGCGGAAGGTTCACGACAAAAGCCTTGTTGTCGCCGATAGCACGTCCAAATTTCCGTTGTTTGCTGTATTCATGCAGTGAGGAAAATATTTCATCCCCGGCGTAACCGGGGAGAATACCTGTTGGAGACATGAGGATGATTTCTCCGTTGACGAGCTCAGCCTTGCCTTCAACCTTGTAGAGATCTTCAATTGTGGCTTCGACTTTGGTGCTCATAGGTGTTGTATGTGAGTGTTGGAACATCAGTGGACCCGATTGTATCACACAGTTGAGAGTGGTCAACCGCCGATAAAGCTCATGGTTCGTGAGGGAGTGACGAAACCTGGATCATTAATAAAGTGGCGTGGTTCCTTTTTCAGTATCACCGATTCAATGTACTCAATAATCTCATCGCGCGAAGCGCCGCTGCGGACCACGTCGCGCAGCGAGTGTTCGACTGTCGAAAACAGACAAGTACGAATCTGACCGTCAGCAGTCAGCCGTATGCGTGAACAAGCACCGCAGAATGGCTCAGTAACCGGAGCAATGATTCCGATTTCCCCCGGTGCTCCGTCCGCAAACCGATAACGTGAAGACGTTTCAGAGCCTCGTTCGCCCTCCACCCGAACCAGCGGAAAGCGTTCACTGATTCGATCGCGAATCTCCTTCCCGGAAACAACGTCTTTGCGCGCCCATTCATGCCCCGAGTCGAGTGGCATGAATTCAATGAAGCGCATCTTCACATCGTAGTCGCGCGCAAACGCTGCGAAATCAGCAACCTCATCCTCGTTGTGGCCGCGCACGATCACCGCATTAATCTTTATCGGCTCGAGTCGAGCCTCTTTGGCGGCCGCGATGCCTGCGAGCACTTTGTCGAGGACATCAACACCGGTCATACGTTTGAAAACATCTCGCTTCAAACTGTCGAGACTGATCGTGACGCGATCGAGACCGGCGTCTTTCAAACCCTGCGCACGTTCCGGCAAATAGTAGCCGTTGGTTGTAAGAGCCAGATCTTGCAGGCCGCATACTTTCAATTTGCCGAGTTTTCGGATGATCGTTTCAATGTCGCGGCGCAACATCGGTTCGCCGCCAGTAAGCCGGATCTTCTCGATGCCAAGCGCTACGAATATCTCGCAAACGTATTCAATCTCTTCGTACGAGAGCATCTGCTCTTTCGGCGCGATGGGTGGCTCTCCGTGAGGGAGACAATAGAAACAACGAAAGTTACAGCGATCCGTGAGTGAAACGCGCAGATCGCGAATCGGGCGGCCGTATGAGTCACGCAGCGAATTTTTGATAGCACCTCGCATCGCAAGCAATCATACTCTGTGACGAAAGTAGACTAAAGCGCAGTTGGGCAGGATGAACATGATTATTCAGGATTGACATGTAAATCATGTCTAATCCTGCAATCCTGTATCAAGCGCCGAGGGCTGAATTGGTCATGAAGATTGAAGCAGGAAGAGATTTAGCAGTTCCGGGAAGTTTTAAAGTGCGTTTGAGAACGAAGTCAAAAAGCAGCGGATTGTAATCGTAAATCTCCTTGAGGTAGTCGGCCTCGGAGGGAGTGATGTAGCCTTGCTTCACCAGCGGCCGGGTTCTGATCAAAACATTTACAGCCGGCAGCGGATAGTCACTTCCGTTCACAAGCCTTTCATGCAGATCTTCACGCGCGAGAATCGTTTGTAAGGGCTTTCCGCTGCGGTTGAATTGCGTCATGGCTGATATCTCGCCAAACACCAATCCTTCGTAACGTTTCTCATCCATCAAACGCAGAAACAGCTCGAAATTGTGGATCTGTTTTTGATCTTTGCTGTCGAGATCTTCGTTCGTTCCAAGGCCGGCGCAGTGCGCCACGATGACCTTTACGCCGTGGTCCAACGCGCGCCGCAGCAACAGCGGATTGCCGAGTTTCTGATCCTCTTCGGCCTCCACCGCTTTTTCCTCACCGCCATGACTCAGCAGTATCAGATCGAGCTCCCTCATCTTCTGGTAAAACGGATCGCACTTCGGATCGGAAGGATCGATTCCCATCGCGTTTGGCAGCCACTTCACGATACGCGCGCCACGCTGTGCCCACTTTTCAAGTTCATTAAGCGCGTCGGGACGGTAAGGGTTGACCGAAATGTTTGGCACAAACAAGCTTGGATGGCGCTCGGCTAGTTCAAACACATACTCGTTGGGAGCATAAAACTCGGTCTTGTCGAGATTGACCGATCCATCCCTGCGGTAATGTTTGTCGAACGCAAGCAGGCGATGCTTGCCGTGGCCGCTGATGTGGTGCACCAGGGTGACGAGTCGTTCAACCAGTTGTGCATCAGCTTTCCCTTCGTCGGTAGCACCGGCCGAGCTCATGTAGACTTTGAGCTTGAGACGATGAAACGGATGTTTCCACGTTCGCATCTTTCGATTGACGAATGCATTCGTTCCACCAACGCCGAGACCTGCTACGTGAACGTGATGATCGATTAACTTGCCAGGATCTATATCGTCGAAAGCGCGTTTGATTAAGTCGGCGGATCTGGTGCTGAGTTTGTGGTCTAAATCTTCAGGTCGCTTTGTGAAAGCACCGCCAATGGAATGGATCAGACACATGACAGGATTATCCTGTACATTGTGTTAATACTGTCAATGCGCGGGCATTGCGCTGCAAACCGGAAAGCTTCGCGCGCTTCATCGCACTGCCGCGAAAGCGTGCCGCATAAGTTTCAGGCGTGAGACCCATGATCTCGGCAAGCTCCGCATTGACGTTTCCCGCTCGTGGGGCGAACCGGGGTTCAGCGGTAGTTTCTTCAAATCGATTCCACGGACAAACATCCTGACAGACGTCGCAGCCATACAACCAACCTGACAAATCCATTTCGGCGGGTAACTCTGGTGCGCGCAGTTCGATGGTCGCGTAGGAAATGCACCTGTTGGAATCGACTACGTAAGGCTCAGCGATCGCATTCGTTGGGCAGGCATCGATGCAGAGCGTGCACGTACCGCAGTGGTCTTCGACACGCTCGGTATCGTAATCAAGTTCGAGATTGAGAAGCAGCTCGCCGATAAACACCCACGAGCCATGCTCAGGAGTTATAACGTTCGAGTGTTTGCCGAGCCAGCCCAACCCGGCACGCACCGCCCAGGCTTTATCCATCGTCGGCTGGATATCAACACAAACCCTGCCTTCCGCCTGTGGATCTTGCTCACGGATCCATGCAAGCAAGGACGTGAGTTTGTTCTTCACCACGTCGTGATAGTCGTCGCCCCAGGCATAGCGGGAAACTTTTCCGGTTGTCGAGCTTTGTTGATGCTGGTGAGGTGTAAAGTAGTTGAGAGCGACCACTACAACTGAGCGCGCGTGGGGAAAGATCTGAGACGGATTGATTCGCTTCTCGACGTCTCGCGACATCCAGCTCATCGCGCCGTGATAGCCGCGCGCCAGCCACTCGTTCAATCGGCGCCCCTCGTCCGCGAGCGAGGAGGCGCCGACAATTCCAACCTTGTTGAATCCTTCGAAGAGAGCTCGTTCCTTGATGTTACGTGCTGAGATCACTGCGGCGGTAATGCCTGAATCGTCACCGTGACAATCGGAGTATCACCCGCTGTCCGGCTATATGAAACCCAGTAACCTGCTTTCGGATATCGGACGAGTTTATACTTCGATCCATCTGGCTTTGTGTCGATATCAGCACCGAACACTTGTTGTGGAGTTATCACTTCGCGCGCGCCACTCATGAAGTCAACCGAGATGGCAGTCACCTTGTTGGTAGCCTTATCGTAAAGGACCTGGCAGGTTTCCTTGTCACCAAACATATAGTAATCCTGCTCTTCTCCCTTATTGGCAGGTGCGCCGAGTTTCTTGCGTACCTCGTCGGCGAGCCATCCAATTTTAACGCCTCGATAATCGAGAAATACCGGCTCTTCAATTGGGGTTGCCGCAGTAGGTTTTCGAGTGGTTTGGGCGAACGATACCCCGCAAATGATTAGACTGATCACCACAAGCAAAGCTCGATTCAGTAACCAGAATTTGGAGGGTCTCAAAAAGCGAGTCATGGTTACTCCTTTCCAAAAATACGTGTTCACAACAACAGGTAGGAAGCGATACCGCGCCGGAGCAGGTAGATAAACTACCGGCGCCCGCGCGGTTTTGCTTATATGCCGCGAACAATAAACCCAAGGAACGGGGGATGTCAATATCTGGAGACGGTCTCCAAAAAGTTGACTCTGGCGGGGCGTTTGGCGTAGAAGCAGAGTGCTTTTGCAGTCCCGTCAGTCAACTCATCGTGGAACAAAGGAGTCGAGATTCAATGAACAGAAGCGCACTCGCGTTGTTTGTAGTTCTGGCCGTCCTGTTTTTAGTTGGCTGTCAACCAGCCGTTGATACGAATCGCAATTTGGCAGCGGCGAGTTCAACGCCCGCAAAAGAAACGTTCGATCCGGCAGCGATCGAGGCCGAATTGATAAAACTCGAACGCGATTGGGCGGCGGCGGCGAAGAATCGCGACGCAGAAGCAGTCAGACGAATCGTTGCCGACGATGCGGTTTTGGTCTATCCGGACGGAACGCCTGGGACGAAAGCTGACGAAGTGCGCACTATCGAATCCGGCGCGATCACTGCGGATGAATGGGAAATGGTGGAGTCGAAGGTTACCGTTATCGATGCGGACGCGGCATTCATCACCGGGCGAAGCATTATTAAAAGCGGAAAGTACAAAGACCCTAATCAGAAGAGACCGATAGACATCAGCGGCGAGTATCGTTTTCTTGACGTCTACGCCAAGCGGAATGGAAGGTGGCAGGTAGTGGCGTCGCAGGCGACTAAGATCGCGAACCCTGCGCCGCCTGCGTCGCCGTCAGCTTCTCCCTCTCCATCAGCAAGGACGCCTTAATGTCCTGTATTTCTCTGCGAAATCTCTGCGTTCCCCTGCGCCTCTGCGGTGAAACTATACGTAAGTCAATAAACCGCAGAGACGCAGAGTACGCAGAGATTTCGCAGAGCAGCCTTTAACTCCAAATGCCGGGTATGGTTGTTGAGCACTTGGGACACCGGCCATCACTCGTGACTTTCACCTGTCGAATCAGATAACCGAATCTCTCAACTAACAACTCATCGCACGACGGGCAATAGGTGTTTTCCCATCGACCAACCCTGCCCGGCAGATTTCCGGCGTAGATGTAGCGGAGTCCGGCTTCACGACCGATCTCACAAGCCCGGATCAACTGCTCGGCAGTCGTGTTTGAGTTTTCAGTCATCCGGTAGTCCTGGTGAAAAGCAGTCACGTGCCAGGGTATATCCGGAGAAACTGAAGCGATGAAATCAGCAGCGCGACGCAACTCATCCTCCGAGTCGTTGAAACCCGGAATAACGAGCGTGACAATCTCTTCCCAGAAGCCGCGTTCGTTAACCATCTTCACAGTCTCGAGAATGTTATCGACCACGCCTCCAAGCTGGCGATAGTTCTTGTCGTTCATCGACTTCAAATCGATCTTGTAACAGTCAGTCCAGGGACGCAGGTAATCGAGCACTTGCGGCGTGGCGTTGCCATTTGAGATGAACGCTGTTCGAAAACCCGCGGGCCGCGCTTTCTGGAAGACCTCGACCGCCCACTCGGCGGTGATCAGCGGTTCGTTGTAACTGCTGCCGACCATTGCGGCGCCATACGCCTTGGCCATCGTCACCAATCGCTCTGCGGAAACCATCGTCGGACTGGTGCCCGCGGAGTCGTCGCGCAAAGCTTGAGACGTGAGCCAGTTCTGGCAATAGGCACAATGCAGATCGCAGCCCAGCATGCCGAAGGTCAAAGTATCGGACCCGGGTAAAACGTGGAAGAAAGGCTTTTTCTCAGTCGGATCGCAGGCTAAGGCGGCGACGTAATTCGTGGGCACACGGAGGTGACCGCCTTCGTTAAATCTGACCTTGCAGATACCGCGTTTGCCTTCTTTGATCAGACAGCGATGGCCACAGGCATAGCACTTCAGCGCGCCCGCATCGAGGTGTTCGGTCAACTCGGGCGCACCTTCGGTGGTCATCGAATCGAGGACGGCGGCCAGCGGTGCTGATTGAGCGGTTAATGGCATTCCAGTATTTAGTGCTTTGTCCTTTATTCTTCGTTGCCAGTATCATCCTACAACCACAATGCTAATCGAAGAAATCACCGTCACCGCGTTTCAGCAACACACTCGCATCCTCGCGTGTGAAAAAACTAAACAGGCGATCTGCATCGACCCCGGAGACGAGGCAGAACGAATCGTCGAGACTTTAGAGCGTCACGATCTCACGCTACAGGCGATTGCTCTGACGCATGCACACCTCGATCACGTCGGTGGCGTCGCTGCGCTGAAGAAGCTGCAACCCGGCGCGAAAATCAACCTGCACCAAGGCGACGAGCTCATGTACCAGGCACTGCCCGAGCAGCCTGCATGGATTGGCATCCCGCGCGCGCAATGGGCGGCGCTGGGGTTTGCTTTTGAAGAACCGCCTCCGGTGGATGAGTACTGGACTGACGGACAGAAGTATCCGGTTGGCGAACTCGAATTTGAAGTGCTTCACTGTCCCGGCCACACGCCCGGTCACGTCGTCCTGTATGAACCAACTGAACGAAAGGTGTTTGTCGGCGATGTTTTATTCGCTGGTTCGATTGGCAGAACTGATCTGCCCGGTGGTTCGACTGAGCAGTTGCTGAGCTCGATCAAAAATAAACTTTTGACGCTCGGCGACGATGTGGAAGTTTATTCGGGACATGGACCAGTTACCACAATTGGTGAAGAGCGGTTAACTAATCCCTTTTTGACGGGACGATATTTTTAATTACAAGATCAGATCTTGTCACGACTTGAGGCGTTCCGCTTTCATCTCTTCCCACCGCTCCTTCTGCTCTTCGTCCAACTGACTAGGTAAGGTGTCAACTGGAACCGCGTATTTGGCACAGAACTGTCGCCACAACACGAACCGCAGATCATATTGGCCGGTGTTTTCCGAAACGGAGTTATCGACTGGTGGTGGTTGGTTCTTCCCCTTGTTCATAATGCGTGAGTTTAACGGAAATTAATTGATCTCGGAAGAGCGTAGGTATATAGGACCCGTGGGCGCGGCAACCCCTTCTGCTGGTTCCATGGTGATCGCGAAGATGGCAGCACCGACCGCTGCTTCGGGCATCTGATCCGTCAGCATTCCCCTGCCTTGTTTGTTCGGTACGAATGTCTTTCCTGGCATCGGCGGATTTTTCCCAACGATGAACCACAACTGGTAAGCCTTGCCCTGCGGCACGTTCGGAAGTTTGTCGGCCATTAACATCGCGTGACCCGATTGGTCATAAACGAGTTTTGCAGTTGCACCCGCGGCCAGATCCATTCCTTTAAGGTCAGTGACTTTCGCGCCCGGTGTGGTTACGAGTTCAAGAAACTCTCGCGAACGAGTGAGCTCTTCTTTCATAACGCGGTTCTGCCGCCATTGAACCGCCAATCCGATAAGCAAAACTGAGAGCAAAACAACTGCCGCTATAGCGCCAAGCGAACCAAACGCGCTCCAGAGATTGCGCTGTGTGGATCTAAACGAAATCACGTCTGCTGTCGCACGATCGTTTCTTATCTTTTTGAGAATCTGCTCACGAACTTTTGGCGACGGCTCCGCAGGGTCAGCGGTAACCGCAAGGGCGGCTGCGGTGGCTTCCCACTCTTCCAGTTCCTTTCGGCATTCAGAACAGTTGTCGAGGTGTTCGTTCAACGCGCGCGCCTCCGCCGCGTCGAGCGCTGACAGCGCGCGCGCCGGAATCATCTCCTTGTAGTCGTCGTGGACCATCACCTAAAACCAAAACTCTCGCCCTTGCCGGCCAACAGTTCGCGCAGCTTCATCAAACCTGTCCGCATGCGAGTCTTTACTGTTCCCAGGGGCGTGCCCAAACATGTCGCAATTTCTGATTGGCTGAGGCCGTCGAAATAGGCGAGCATGATCGGCCGCTTCTGCTCGTCGGGAAGTTGCGCCAGTGCGTTTGTGACCAGGCCGCGTTGTTCTGACTTGAACGCGTCAGTGGCTGCGTCGGAGATCTCTTCGGACGCTTCTCTCGCTCCTGCTTCCGCAACTCGATTGCGTGCTGCGAGCGTTCGGAGGCGATCGATGCCGCGGCTGCGTCCGAGAGTGACCAGCCACGTGAACGGCCGCCCGCGATTCTCGTTGAAGTCTCCTGCTTTTCGCCAGACCTGTAGAAACACTTCCTGGAGAACGTCTTCTGCTTCTTCGCGGTTGTTTAATATACGCATGAGCAGACCGAACAGCATGACGCGGTAGCGATCGTAGAGCAGCGCGAGGGCCGCTTCATCCTTCGCGGCAATCGCCTTTAACAGGTCAACGTCGTCGTCTTGTGCTCGTTCAGGTCGCAAGGGTTTCCGCGTGAATATACGGCCGTAGAGTCGAGTTGGATTGAGGGGGAACCTGCAAAGCAGGTGACAGCATAAAGCCTGGGGCGCAAGCCCCAGGTTTGGATCAAAAAACAACAAATTGCAGCCCGCGGAGCGGGCGACAGCGTTGTGCTTTCGCCCGCATTCGCGGGCTCAACCTTAATCTACTGATTGACCTGGGGCTCACGCTCCAGGCTTTATGCTTCAACCCGCTTTGCGGGTTAAGCGATCGTGATCTCGTCGGCGAGGTAGACGTCCTGGATCGCATTCAACAATTGCACGCCTTCGGCCATCGGACGCTGAAAGGCCTTACGTCCCGAGATTAGCCCCATTCCGCCGCCTCGCTTGTTGATCACCGCCGTGCGGACTGCTTCCGCAAGATCGCTGGCGCCCTTCGATTCGCCACCCGAGTTGATCAAACCGCAGCGACCCATGTAGCAATTGGCGACCTGGTATCGCACCAAATCGATGGGATTATCACTCGTGAGCTTCTCAGAAACGAGCTTGTGGGTCTTTCCATAAGAACTGCCCAACGCAGCTTCCACTGATTTGTACCCGCCGTTTCGCTCAGGAAGCTTTTGCTTGATGATGTCAGCCTGGATCGTGACGCCGAGGTGATTGGCCTGGGCGGTAAGATCCGCCGCGGCGTGCATGTCACCTTCCGGTGTTTTGAATTTTGGATTACGAAGGTAGCACCACAAAATGCACGCCATTCCGAGTGAGTGTGCTTCGGCAAAGGCCTCGCTGATTTCGGTTATCTGCCGCGTCGATTCGTCAGAGCCAAAATATATCGTCGCGCCGACAGCAACAGCTCCAAGATAGTGTGCTTCCTTGACCGTTCCAAACAACACCTGGTCAAACTTGTTCGGGAGGGTGAGCAGCTCATTGTGATTAATCTTCACGATGAACGGAATCTTGTGAGCATATCTACGTCCAACTGTGCCGAGCACGCCGAAGGTTGAAGCGACTGCATTGCACCCGCCCTCGATCGCGAGCTTGATAATGTTTTCCGGATCGAAGTATTGCGGGTTCGGCGCGAAAGAAGCGCCGGCGGAATGTTCGATCCCCTGGTCCACGGGAAGAATCGAAAGATAACCAGTGCCCGCCAGCCTGCCGTGGTCAAACAAAGCCTGTAGCGAACGAAGGACTCGGGGCTGGCGATCGGAGATGCCCCAAACACGGTCGACAAAATCCGGTCCAGGAAGATGCACATTCTCTTTCGGGATCGTCTGTGAGGTGTGATCCAGTAGTTGAGATGCGTTGGGTCCGAGTAGCTCCGCGATCCGTTCGATAGAATCCGAGCGTTGTAGCTTGCTTACCATGCGTGTCCTCCTGTGGAATGAGGCAGGATTATATCGAAGTTATCTTTAGCCGCCAATTAGCCTCGCGATCGCGAAGGCGGCGCCGGCGGCGGCACTCCCGATTAACGCGGTTTGCAGTGCGCTTCTCACAGGCCGAGTTCCCGTAAACCGGCCTTTTACAAAACCAAAGATCAGCAACGCCACGAGCGTCAGTACGACTGAATACAACAGTGCGACTGACGTCGTACGTGTAAAGATGTAGGGCCCGAGTGGAATCAAGCCACCGGCGACGTACGCTCCGGCAATCGTTAAAGCACTGGTCATAGCGCGTTTTGGCTCAGGTTTCTCCAGCCCGAGCTCAAATCGCATCATGAAGTCGACCCAGTTTCGCGGTTGGCGTTTCAAGGCCTGAACGATGGGCCATGTTTCGTCTTCTGTGAGTCCGTAGGCCTGAAAAACTTCCGCAACCTCACGCATTTCTTCGTGAGGGATCTCTACTACTTCTCGTTTCTCACGTTCGCGTTCTTTGGCGTAGTGTTCTGCGTCGCTCTTCGCTGCCATGTAACCGCCCAGTCCCATGGCAATTGAGCCGGCAGCGATCTCGGCGAGTCCTGCGGTTACGATGATGGCTGTGGTATCGATAGCACCGCTTAATCCAGCGGCCAGCGCGAATGGGACCGTGAGACCATCCGCCATGCCGATGACGATGTCGCGAACGACTTCACTCGAGGTGAAGTGACGTTCAATGTGGGGAGTCTGGGGCATTAGACAGGATTAGAGGATTTTTCAGAATTTACAGGATTAAATCATGAAAAATCAGGCAATCGTGATTAAAACTTTCCGAGGAGCATCAGTATCCCGATCACTATAAACGCTACCGCCGCTACTCGCTTCACCCATTCGAGCGGAACGTAATCACCAATGACACTCCCCACCAAAACTCCAACCGCTGACACTGCCGCAAGCGCAAGGCTTGCGCCCAGGAACACCGCCCACGGCCTCTTTGTTTGTGCCGCCATCGTCATCGCGGCCAGTTGCGTCTTGTCTCCCATTTCGGCCAAAAAGATAATTCCGAAGGTTGTCAGCAGTACCCGCAGATCCATTATAGTCTCCAATACTCACTTCAAATCTGTAATCAGTATTGCATCGCGAACCAAAGTACCGCGGGTGCACGCCAACTGTTTCCCATCTCGTGACCAGTCAAAACCAGTGATTAGCAAGTCTCTGAAGTCAGTGACTTGCTTCGGTGGACCACCGTCGAGAGGCTGGCTCCAAATGTTCGTCACATTGTTGGAGGTGACGGTGTAAAAAATTGATTTGCCGTCGTGTGACCACTCAATCACAGGTAAGACAGTACCGCTCGCCAGCACCTCAAAGGTCTTTACGTTTGCACCGCCGTCAAACGGCATTACGGCGAGCCGGTTTGGTGGAGCAAACGGATCCACTGATTCAGGGTACGTATAAGCAATGAATTGACCGTCCGGCGATACACTCGACGTTGTTACAACGTGGTCTGTCACCTGAACCGGCGTGCCTCCATCGATGGAAACCTTCCAGAGGGTAGGCTTGGTTCCTCCGAGTGCGCTGAAAATAACCCAGCGGCTGTCCGGCGAAAGCGTCGGAAACGCTCCGCCCATACCGGATGTCAGTTGCACAGGGTTACTGCCATCGATATTAATCCGCCACAGGTTTCTCTTGGCGTCCTGCCATGACACAAACACAACGTAACGGCCATCATTCGAAACCACGGGTGAAACGTTAGTCAGATTATTTGCAGTCAACTGTTTGCGATTGCGACCATCGGGATCCGCAATCCAAATATCAGCGCTTCCACCTTCGTTGGAAACGTACACGATTCTTCCGTCAGGCGCCCACGACACATTGCTTCCGGTTGACGAAAAGAAATTGCTGACATTCCCGGTGGGCAACCGGACCGCCGTCGCTGCATCGCCTTCCGGCACAACCCATAGGTTTACCAAACCCTGAGACTGGACCGTAGCTAACTTCTCGCCATCCTGAGTTAACGCGATTGATCTATAGGCATTCAGATCATTGGTGACGCGCCTAACGCGGCCGTCCGGATAGTTGATCTGCCAAAGCTGCGCGGTGGTTGGGTGTTCTCCGGCGACGACCAGCAGCCCGGTCATGTCAGGCAACCAGTAAACACGCCCGGAAAAAAGCCATGATTCCGGGGAGAGATCCTTCTCACTACCATCTTCTACTGAGAACCCGACCACCTTAGTTCGGCTACCTACAGTCGCTACGCTGGCAGCTATGATCTTTCCATCAGGGGACCAGGATGGACCAGTAAAAAAGAGCGGAGAAAAACGTTGCGGCATCTTTTTTACTGCCAGATTGTGCTCACCGCTGCCATCAACATTCGCCATCACGAGTGCGCTCTCGCCGGCGTTCGGATAGTTACCGCGGATCAGCACGAATTGTTTGCCGTCCGGTGAAAAACTGATTGGCCCATCAATTCTATCCAGCACCTTGACAGGAGTGCCGCCGAGAACAGGGATACGATAAAGCGTACCCGCACTCAGGTTCTGTTTCACGGCGTAGTACAACTCCGTGCCATCGGGCGAGAACGTAATACCAAAAAACCCAACTGGCGCCGGTGGTACGATCTCCTTGTCATTCGCGGTGCTCACCTGACGAATGTAAAGACTCTGCCTGCTGCGCTCACTCAGCACATAAACGATGTATTTGCCGTCGGGCGAGATGGTGGCGTCGATTGCATTTCCCGAATTCGTCAAGCGACTCAGATTGACATCAGAGAAATGTGCAACCGGCTCCTCACGATTGAGCCACTTGTAAACTCCGAAACTACCAGCCGCCACTATAAACACGATCGCCATCACTGCCAGTGCGGCTCCGACTTTATGTCTCTTGAGCTCGATGCTGATCGATTCGCTGATGTTGCTGATAGCGCTGCCGGTTAGTGTCGGCCGCGGTCCAGAGAGTGCCGCGGTTGGTTCACCGGGGAGCATGACACCGGTCTGATCACCTTCAGAAGCAACAGAGCGATCGAGCTTGTCCTGAAATTCGAGTTCTTGTTTGAGTGCCTTTAGATCGAGCCAGAGATCTTTGACAACCTGATACCGTTCTTCGCGATCTTTTCGCAACGCTTTGGTCACGATGCGAGCCAATTCAGACGGGACTCCCGGCACGATGCGTGAGAGCGGAGGCGGCTCGGTCTTGAGGATTGATGCGAGAGTGTCGCTCGGTGTGTCGCCTTCAAACGGTTTGCGACGCGCGAGCATCTCGTAAATCACTGCGCCCAGGCTGAAGATGTCGGAGCGGTTATCGACACCGAGTCCGCGCGCCTGTTCGGGTGACATGTACCCGGCCGTTCCAATCACCACGCCCGAACCCGTGCGCACCTGGACCGTTGGCGCTTCCGCAGCCACCGCCGGTGACGCCTGTTCGCTTAGTTTTGCCAACCCGAAGTCCAGCACCTTCACATAACCGTCGGGCCGGAGCATTATGTTTTCAGGTTTGATATCGCGATGAATGATGCCCGCTTTATGTGCCGCCGAAAGTGCGTCCGCGACCTGTATAGCGATATTGAGAGCTTCAGAAAGCGTGAGCGCCGATCGGCTCAGGCGAAATCGCAGTGTCTCGCCTTCGACAAATTCAGTCGCGATGATGTGGGAGCCCGTGGCCTGCCGAATTTCGTAGATCGTGATGATATTTGGATGATTGAGGGCCGAAGCTGCGCGAGCTTCCTGCTCGAAGCGACGCAGTCGATCGTCGTCAGTAGTGAAAGTAGCGGGGAGCAGTTTCAAAGCGACTTTGCGACCGAGACGTTTGTCCTCTGCAAGATAAACTTCACCCATTCCTCCGCGACTGATAAAAGAGAGCACTTCATACGATCCGATGGTCTGACCGGGCATTAGTTCCGCTCGTTCTCCCGCCAACATCGATGCGGCCATCTCAAAAGCAGGCTGGTCGATGAAGCTCCCACTCTGTTCGTGCGACGCGATCAGCGATTCAACTTCACTGCGCAAATTCTCGTCGCCTGAGCACGCCTGCGAGATGAACGGACCCCTGTCTTCAGGCCGATACATCAGCGCCGAGTTGAAGATTTCTTTAACCTGTTGCCAGCGTTCCGGAGTCATCATCATTGCCGAATGCAAATCCTCCTAAATGTGACGCGGAGGACGAATCCAAACTCCCTCAAAAACACAATCCTTTTTTTGTGTTTTTTGTGCCTCTTTGTGGCGCTATTCCAACTGGCGGCGCAGCCACGCGCGCGCCATTTTCCAGTCGCGCTCAACCGTCGCATGCCCGATTCCCAACACTTCCGCGATCTCGTCAATAGACAGACCGCCGAAGAATTTTAACTCCACAATGCGGCCCTGCTGCGCATCCATCTTCCCGAGCTCATCCAGCGCTTCGTTCAAGGCAAGCAGATCTACCTCGGGTTGCTTCACGATTGTTTCCGCGCTCGTAATCGAGACCCGTTGCTGCCCTGAGCCCCCGCGTTTTACAGCCTGGTGCTGCCGCACGTGGTCCACCAGAATGCGACGCATCAACTGCGCGGCAATGCCGAAGAAATGTACTCGATTCTGCCATTTCGCGTTTCTTTGATCGACGAGCTTCAGATACGCCTCATTAACGAGGGCCGTGGGCTGAAGTGTGTGTCCAGCGCGTTCCCGTCGCAAATAAGCAGTCGCCAAACGTCGCAGCTCGCTGTAGACCAGCGGCATCAGTTTCTCCAGTGCCGCCTGGTCGCCTTTACCCCAATCAATCAAAAGCTGCGTGATGCCTTCGCGCGACTGCATACGTCTGCTCATCTCTAAGTAACCGCAGAGTTTACAACAAATGTTTCGCTGCCGTGAGGGAATCCGGGCCAAACGTCCGCGTTAGTAAGTGGAGACAACAGTGCTAAATCAAATACGGAGGTCCATCATGAAAAGACATCTCAACATCGCCATGGCGATCCTGGTTCTCGCCGGTGCTCTCACTATCGGCGCACAAGCCCAAACTGCGAGCGCCCAAAAGGTTATTGCCAACATCCCCTTTGCATTTTACGTCGGTGAAAAACGCCTGCCGGCCGGGAAATACACAATGACCGTTACGAACCCCACTTCGGATCGGAAGATCTTACAGATACGAAACGCGAATGGCCGCTCGAGTGCGATGATTCTGACCACCAGCGTACTCGGAAATGTAGCTGACAACACAAAGCTCGTGTTCCAACGCTATGGCGATCGGTACTTCTTCGGGCAAGCGCACTTGGCCGGCGACTCGACCAGCCTTGCAGCGGTCAAGTCGAAAGCTGAACGCGCGGAGAAAGAAGCCTTCGCCAAGTCTGGAAAGAAGAGTGTGGTCGTAATCCTCGCCGAATAATTTCGTATTCGGCTGGCAGAAGTTGGGGAACTCCTTGCCGGCTGTCTGGCAGGATTACAGGATTTGCACGATTAATAGGGTAGTTCTGCTATCCTCATAATCTTGTTAATCCTGTAATCCTGTCTAAATGCATCTTCGCACCGAAGCAATTGCAGGCAACCACATCGATTTCGGGAAAATAGAGGAAGGCCCGCCGGGTTTTTTGACTATAATCCTCATCCCCCTTACCTTCTCGATCACACCGAGAGCATACTCTGGGGTTTTCATTTTGCACGTGGGGCCTTTATCTGTTGGTCGGCCGCCGGAGATGGTTTGCTGCTGTGGAGCATTCGGAGCTTTTATGAATAACAAAAATAGCCAGTGCACTTTTGTTTGTTGGAAAAAATTTCTCACGCAAAGGCGCAAAGGCGCAAAGGTCTTTTTTGAGTTTCACATTGCGCCTTTGCGCCTTTGCGTGAGAATGTTTTTGATTGTTTTCCTTGCGCAAGCGGCGATTGCACAAACACCTTCGCCCAGTCCAACCCCTTCAGACAAACGTGGTCTCGGCATTCAAAGCAGCGGTCAGACAACAACGACGCAAACCGGTCAGCAATCGAGAGAAGCCAAGCCTGAGCTTGTCCTGCAAACCGGCTACAACAATCTCATCGGCGCAACTCGACTCGTCTTCAGTCCTGACGGTCGTCTGCTCGCCACCGGCACGCTGCGCAGCAACACGATCAAGCTTTGGGAAACCGCGACCAACCGCAAGCTGCGCGATCTTTCGAGCAGCGGACAAAGCTCACTAGCGATTGCTCCAGCCATCGCATTTAGTCGCGACAGCCGCCTGCTCGCTGCTTCTGCTGGTGATAATTCCGTCAAGGTTTGGGACGTGATGAGTGGGCGTGAATTGCACTCTCTCTCCGGCATTCAAGGCTCGATGATGGCTTCGATGGGTGTTTACTTTGTCGGCTTCGCCTCGGGTAACCAGCTCGTGACTGTGAGTGATGCGGTCAGGGTTTGGGATCTTTCGACTGGACGCGAAGTGCGCACGCTCGCGTCGGACATGATGTCCATCGCAGGATTCAATGGCACTGACAGTGGAGTGACTCTTTCACCGGACGGCACTCAACTTCTGCTCCTTACCGACGAACCGCAAATCAGGATCATAGAGCTTGCGACTGGTCGTGAAGTTCGTACCATCAAGCTGCCTGACGATCAGATCGAAAGCCTCCAGCTTGCTTTCAATCCGGATGGGAATCTGCTTGCAGCGGGAATACAGAACAAGCGCTTGAAGTTTTGGAACCTCACGTCCAAAAAAGACCAGGAGCTTGCACGAACAGCGAAAGATTTTTCTGTGGTGAAGTTCAGCCGCGATGGGCGGCTGCTCGCATTTTCTGAAAACTACACCATAAAGCTGTGGGACGTAGCCACGCTGCGTGAGTTAACCGCTTTGAAAGTTCCAAACAGCGGATCCTTTCCTCAAGGCGAGGCTTTCATGGCGTTCAGCGAAGACGGCAAACGGATCGCCACTGGCGGCTTTGATACAGACACGATCGTTTGGGAAGCTGAGACCGGTAAACGCCTCTCAAACCTGAGCGGCCGCACAAACATGGCGTACAACGTTGCGTTCAGTGCGGATGGAAATGAGCTCGCCGCCGGAGGCCGGACGCGATGGGATTTGCGCACCGGTCGAGGATTCCGAACAGCGCCCGAAACAGCTGAGAAGACTTATGGAATCACAAGCCCCGACGGCCGCTTACTGGCTTTGATGAAACCGAACAGTAGTGAGGTCCCGATTGTCGAAAGTCCCGGCGGACGACAACTGCACACACTGAGTCCGGCGGGTGAGATCGGAAGTGTCCAGCGCATGCACTTCAGTCCGGATGGAACAACGCTCGCCGTGATCTATGGTCCACGTGATGACGTACGTCCAACACCTGGTCAATCTTTGTCATTCGGCAGCCAGATCAAGATCTGGGACTTAAAGACAGGTCGTGAGCTTCGTTCGTTCGATGCGAACCAGGTTCCGATGGCGCTGGACTTTAGCGCTGACAGCCGCGTCATAGGGACCGTTGGATCCATGGGCCAGATCTCGCTTTGGGACGTGCAATCAGGCAGCAAGTTGCGCGATCTGAGTTCGTCACCTCTAAATGCATTCAACCCTGCCAATATCAAACCCGGCCAAATGCCAAACATGGCCGACATCGCGGCAATGATGGCCAACACAATTGGAACGATGTCCGCGGGAACGATGGGCAGTGTAACGTCGCTTGCGTTTAGTAATGATGGACGCATGCTGGCAACTGGAGGAGTCGAGTCAAAAACAAACATCGATATCGCCGCGTTGATGAGTGGCAAGCTCCAATATCCGAGAAAACAGAAAGGCTCAAAACAATCCGATCCACCCGACATAATGAAGGATCTGAAAGTTGAGTCAGTGGGCCAAATCAAGATTTGGGATGTGGCGACGGGCCGCGAGATTGGAGCGATCAAAGGACATGGCCGAGGCGTCAGCAAAGTAGCGTTCAGCCGTGACGGCAAACTACTCGCTTCCGGTGCCACCGACAACACGATCAAGATTTGGGATGTTGCAACCCGAAGCGAAGTGCGGACGCTGACTGGTCATACTTCGAGCATCGAATCGATCGATTTCACGCCCGACGGTCGCTTGCTCGCGTCTGCCAGTGAAGATGGCAGCACGTTTCTTTGGGACACAAAAACCGGCGAGCATCTATTGACGTTGATATCGCTCGACGATGGCGGCGAGTGGATGGTAGTCACGCCGCAAGGTCTGTTCGACGGCACGCCTGTTTCCTGGAACCAGATTCTGTGGCGCTACAATCAGGAAACGTTCAACGTTGCTCCGATCGAATGGTTCTTCAATGAGTTTTATTATCCGGGCTTGCTGGCTGACGTTTTCGCGGGAAAACGCCCGCGCGTGGCTGAGGACGTGTCGAAGAAAGACCGTCGCCAGCCGGTGGTGAAGTTGTCACTTGTGGGCCAGGCGCCGGAATCGACCATTGCGACGCGCACCGTCAAAGTAAAGATTGATGTTTCCGATGCGCCCGCGGACAAAGATAATCCGCAGGGCACCGGCGCGCAGGACGTGCGACTGTTTCGAAATGGATCGCTCGTGAAGGTTTGGCATGGCGATGTTCTGAAAGGGCAGGCGGCGGTCGCACTCGAAGAAGAGATCACGGTAACGGCTGGTCCAAATCGCCTCGTGGCGTATGCCTTCAATCGCGATAACGTCAAGAGCAAAGACTCGCCGCTCGTGTTTACCGGCGCCGACACGCTGAAGCGTAAAGGTACTGCTTATATCATTGCGGTCGGCGTCAATGAGTATGAGAACTCGCAGTACAACTTGAAGTATGCGACGGCTGATGCGCGAAGTTTTGGTGATGAAGTTCGTAGCCGGCAAACGCAGCTAGGTGCGTTTGAGCGGATCGAAGTAATCCAGTTGCTCGATAAGGACGCAACCAAGGCAAACATTCTGGCAGCGATAAAGCGGCTCGCCGGAGATCCTGGACCACCGACTCTTAAATCAGGACCATTGGATGCACTCAAACGTGCGGAACCGGAAGATACAGTCGTCATTTATTTCGCCGGGCATGGAACGGCGCAGTCGCAACGCTTCTACCTGATACCGCACGATCTGGGTTACACCGGCGACCGCACCAAACTCACTGAGCAGGGATTGAAGACGATGCTCGCGCAGAGTATTTCAGACGTCGAGCTGGAAGCGGCCGTCGAGGGATTGGACGCGGGGCATCTGTTGCTGATTATTGACGCGTGCAATTCGGGCCAGGCACTCGAAGCCGAAGAGAAACGGCGTGGTCCAATGAATTCAAAAGGACTGGCCCAGCTCGCGTACGAGAAAGGCATGTACATCCTGACCGCGGCGCAGAGTTTTCAAGCGGCGCTCGAAGCGGCACAGCTTGGTCATGGCTACTTGACGTATGCACTGGTTGAAGAAGGATTGAAAACGCCCGTCGCCGACACGGCACCGAAGGATGGGGTGGTCATCGCACGCGAGTGGCTCAACTTCGCGACGGAGCGCGTGCCGCAGATGCAGGAAGAGAAGATGAGCCAGGGCCGCGGAGTCGGGTTGGAGATCGTGTTTGTGGAAGGCGGCGAAAAACGCAGCGTGCAACGGCCGCGAGTTTTTTACCGGCGCGAACTGGAAGCTAACCCTTTAGTTATTTCAAAACAGTAATCCTGCAAATCGGGTTGATCCTGTACCATGTCTGTCGGTAAAGCATTTCCACGCAAAGAGGGTCGCAAGAAAGTCACAGGCCAGGCGCTGTATGTCGATGATCTGTCGTTTCCCGACATGCTTCACGGCGTCACAGTGCGTAGCCCGTCGCCGCGCGGCAGAATCACGAAAATCTCTTTCGAAGGCGACATTCCGTGGGACGAATTCACTGTTGTCACTGCCAAAGACATTCTCGGCGGCAACTACGTTGCGCTCCTTCTCAACGATCAACCCTATCTTGCTGCTGACGTTGTAAATCATCCGGAAGAGCCGATCCTTCTCATCGCGCACAGAGATAAATACCTGCTGGAGGAAGCGCGACGAAACGTACGCATTGAGATCGAGGCGCAACCGGCGATCTTTAATCTCGAAGACTCGCTCGCCAGAAAAGAGATCATCTGGGGCGAGGACAATGTCTTCAAGAAGTACCTCGTCGATAAAGGCAATGTCGATGAAGCGTGGTCCAACGCGGATTTCATCGTCGAGGGCGAATACGAAACCGGCGCGCAGGAACAACTCTACATCGAGAACAACGGCGCGATTGCGATCGCGAATCCTGACGAAGGTGTTACCGTGTGGGGCTCAATGCAGTGCCCTTACTACGTTCACAAAGCACTCGTAAAGTTGTTTGACCTGCCGGAAAACAAGATCCGCATCATTCAAACTGAAACGGGTGGCGGGTTCGGCGGTAAGGAGGAATATCCGTCGTTGATTGCCGGACACGCGGCACTACTCGCGTGGAAGTCTGGTAAGCCAGTGAAAATGATATATGACCGTGCGGAGGACATGATCGCGACTACCAAGCGCCACCCGTCGCGCACACGTCATAAAACTGCGGTCACGAAAGATGGCAAGCTTCTCGCTGTGGAGATCGACTTTGTGATCGATGGTGGCGCTTATTGCACGTTGTCGCCCGTCGTGCTTTCGCGCGGAACGATCCACGCCGCCGGACCGTACGTCTGTCCTAACGTAAGGATTCACAGCCGCGCTGTCGCGACCAACGTTCCTCCGCACGGCGCGTTTAGAGGCTTTGGCGCGCCGCAGAGCATCTTCGCACTCGAACGACACATGGATAAGGTCGCGCGCACAGTTGGACTGACGCCGGAAGAGTTTCGTCGTCGCAATTTCATTCACGAAGGTGAAATGACCGCCACCAGCCAGGTAATTCGCGAGCGCGTAGACATGGACCACCTGCTGACGCGCGCATTGCAGCTCAGCAACTACCATGAGAAACGCGAACGCTTCGCCCGCGAGAACGTCGAAAGCAACGGCCAGTTTGGAAAGAAACGCGGGGTTGGCTTCGCTACGTTTATGCACGGCGCGGGTTTTACCGGATCGGGCGAAGTCTATCTTCAATCGGTAGTCTCCGCGGAGGCGACCGTTAACGGGAACGTGCGAATACTTGCCGCCAGCACTGAGATTGGA
The DNA here is from genome assembly GCA_963826255.1 of uncultured Acidobacteriota bacterium. Taxonomy (GTDB): domain Bacteria; phylum Acidobacteriota; class Blastocatellia; order Pyrinomonadales; family Pyrinomonadaceae; genus PSRF01. Next base: position 518,586 of record CAWGWK010000001.1, on the reverse strand, counting down.
CAGGGCACCAACACGATCTTTTCTCAGATCGCTTCCGAAGCTCTCGGGCTCGATGTTGATTTAATCGAGATCGTTCAGCCTGATACCGCTCACGTGCCTAACAGTGGTCCAACTGTCGCGTCGCGAACTTCAATGGTTGTCGGCAAGCTCGTTGAATCGGCCGTTACGGGGTTGAAGCAGACGCTGATCGGCAGTGGTTTGTTACCGGCAGAGTATGGGCAGTCAGAATTTAAGCGAGCGTGCGCTGAGTACATCGCACAATTTGGCTCGTTAAAAACGTCGGCAACCTATCAACCGCCACCAAACGTTCACTGGGACGATGAAAAGTACCAGGGCGACGCTTATGGTGCTTATGCATGGGCGGTTTACGTCGCTGAAGTCTCGTTTGATCAGTTAACGTATGAGGCGCACGTCGAGGACTTTGTGGCGTTGCAGGAGGTCGGGCGCGTTTTGAATCCCGTGTTGGCCGCCGGGCAGATTGAAGGTGGCGTGGCCCAGGCGATAGGATTCACGTTGTTTGAAAACGTCGTCTGGAAAGATGGTCGAATGGCAAACAACCAGATGACCAACTACATCATTCCGACACCCGCCGACATTCCCCCGATTCGCGTCTTCTTCGAGGAGAACCCATACGCCTATGGACCAGGCGGCGCAAAGGGAATCGGGGAACTGCCGATGGACGGCGCCGCCCCGGCGATACTGAATGCAATCGAAAATGCGACAGGCGTCAGCTTCAATCATATTCCGCTGATGCCCGAGAGGTTGATGGAGCAGTTCGCTACTTCATCGTAACTTCCCGATAGTCACCTGATTTTATCTCTTCAATAGCCATTTGAATCTGCGGAATACGCCTCCTGATGTGGGGCCAGCTTGTGGACAAAAGGACAAGAATAGCTAGTTGTCTTCCTGCGAGGTTCTGCTGATTGCGGATGTGCTGGTCCGTTGTAATAAAGAGGTCGAAGGAATTTTCGGCTGCCGCTAAGAGTTTCCCGTTTTCCAGAGTTGACCAACCCAACTCGAAGACGGTAGCCACAGTGTGGTTGGTCAGATGATCTCTGAGTGGCACGGGAGTGCCCTGGTCGAAGAGTATGCGCATTTAACAGCGTGAGATACTGTCTTAAACTTCTGCCAGGCTCTGCTCGGCATGACTGAGGACAGCTACAGCCTGATCTGACGTAACACCCGGGAACCAGGCGAGGAATTGATCAATCGAGGCACCGGCTTCAAGGTTCTCAAAGAGAGCCTTCACAGGAATACGAGTTCCCTTAAAAACCCACGCACCGCCGACCTTCCCATCGACCCGTTCAACTTCCGGGCAATTGCTCCAATCCAACATGTAGTACATGGTATGCTTGCCCTCAGCGCGAGGCAAGTGACTTAGTACAAGTTTCCCTTAAGATGTCCAGCACTAACGCAATCAACTTCAAAGTCAATGGTGAGACGCGCACGGTCGAGGTGTTTCCGATGGCGCGCTTGCTGGATGTGTTGCGTGAACAGTTGCAGCTTACCGGCACGAAGGAAGGATGCGGTGAAGGTGAGTGTGGCGCCTGCACTGTGATCATTGACGGACAGATCGTGAACAGTTGTCTCGTTCCGATGGCTCAGGTTAATGGCTCTGAGATAACTACGATCGAGGGAGTTGCGGGCGGCAATCAACTGCATGCGGTGCAACAGGCGTTCATCGATCACGGTGGTGCTCAATGTGGAATCTGTACTCCGGGCATGGTGCTGGCCGCCGTCGATCTGCTCAACAGAAATCCGGAACCAACTGAAAACGATATCCGCCATGGCCTCGCGGGAAATCTTTGTCGCTGCACCGGCTATATGAAGATCTTCGAATCGGTAGTGCGCGCGTATCAGAAGTGAGAGCTTTCATCCCCAATTACCAGCTAACCACGCCGGCTTCGCTGGCCGACGCTCTCACGCTGCTCAAGAGCGAACCGGGAGTTTGGAAGCCATTTGCCGGCGGCACAGATTTGATGGTGCTGCTTGAAGCGGGCAAGCTGGCTCATCGGAACTACGTCAACATCTGGGGCTTGAACGAACTGCGCGGTATCGAAGCCACTGATTCGCACATCACGCTCGGCGCACTTACAACTTACACCGAGGTTCAGTCTAATCCGATTTTGCGTCGCGAGTTTCCGATGCTTTGCCAGGCTGCGAGTGAAACCGGCGGCCTTGCAATTCAGAACCGGGGCACACTCGGCGGAAACATCATCAACGCCTCGCCGGCAGCGGATTCACCGCCGGCATTGCTGGCGTACGATGCGGAGATCGAACTCGTATCAACTCGCGGATCTCGTTGGCTTCCCTATCAAGGTTTTCACACCGGCTACAAGCAGATGCATATTGACAGCGACGAACTGCTGACCCGAATTCGTTTGCCACGCAACACAACAGGGTTGACGCATTACTACCGCAAGGTCGGCACACGAAAGGCCCAGGCGATCTCGAAAGTCTGTTTCGCGGCTGTAGGAAAAACTGACCAGGGAAAGATCGTGGACACACGAATCGCGGTGGGAAGTGTTGCTCCGATCGTTGTGCGCTGTGTGCAAACTGAACAAAACTTGCGCGGACAAAAGCCTGACGAGGCAACTGTGGAGTCAGCCTGCGCAACCCTATCACGAGAGATCTCCCCAATCGATGACATTCGCTCGACTGCAAAGTATCGCCTGCAAGTAGCAAAGAACTTACTCGTTGACTTCCTGGCAACTCTCCGAAATTAGAAGTACACATGCGTTCTATTAGCCTGTTGATTGTGATCGCCCTCGCTCTCATTATTAGCACTGTGCCAACAAGCGCTGTGCGCCAGGAGAGCTTCGAGGGGTTTATCGCGGGCGTGCGCGCGAATGCGGTTAAGGGCGGGGTACTCTACCAGCGCGGTGACGGAAAGTTTGATCTCGAACCCGGTCTCAAATTGCAGGACGGCGATTTCATCAAGAGCAGCGCTAACTCCTACGCCGAACTTTTGCTCCAACCCGGTAACTATCTGCGCGTTGGAGGCGAGACAGAGTTTCAGATTGTCAGCGATCAGCACGATCGGATGAGGTTCAAACTCAATGACGGTGCAATGACTTTCGAGATCTTGTCCCGCGATATGGGAATGTTGCCGAGCTTCTCCTACTCAGTGAAGCACGCAGAAGCGCTAATCCGGGTCATCACACCCAATGCCACAGTCTTCATTAGCGAGCCAGGCATCTTTCGCATAAACGCAGTGAACAACGGACAAACCGAACTGATCGTGCGCGAGGGTGAGGCGACAATTAACGGCCGGCGAGTTAAGAAAAAGCGGAGCGCGGTAGCATCCGCGAGCGGCGTTACAACCGACGAAGTGGATCGAAAGAACGAAGACAACTTCGACGTCTGGGCACGCGAACGTGCAAAATACGCCATCGACGCAAATCGATCGTTGAAGAAGGACTCAGCCTGGGCCAATAACCGCAGAGAAGGCCGAAAAGTGGAATTTCCGCACGACGACAAGGACAATCGCGCAGGTCACGTCGTAGTTTCCGTCAAGCCCGGGTTTATAAACTTCACCGAAGCAGGTGTGGAGCTGAATCGACGGCCAAAAGAATGGCAACAATTAACTGAGGAGGAGCTGCACCTTGAAACGGGAGATAAGTTGCGCACGGCCGAGCATAGTTTTGCGGAGATAACAGTCCTGCCTGAGATGCACCTGCGACTCGATCAAAACTCTGAAATTTTATTTGAACAACTATCGCACGACTCGATCTCGATAAAGTTAGTGCGAGGCTCTGCAATCCTCGACGTGGCGCGGTTCGATAGCTCGCAAGGCCTGCCTCTTACCTTCAGCGGACTGGCTACGTCAGTGGTTATCGCCGGCGAGGGTAACTACCGTGTAGACATCAGGCCAAATGGTGACGAGATCACAGTCCGTAAAGGCAAAGTGATCTTCAACGAGAGTCCCGTGGAGGACTGCCGGAGAATCACCGCTGGGAAAGTTTCTGAGTGTGACAAGAAAAGAGTTGACAATTTTGATTTCTGGAGTGAATATCGAGGCGAAGGTGTCCTCGTCGATGAGAAGAGGCCTGTCCTTGGTCGTTTAACGGCATTGCGACGAGAACGATTTAGAGATACCGGCTTCTGGTATCAGAATCGTGGACAAACTACCTACATCTTTGTGCCTTTTACGTCGCCCAACTTTCGCTCTCCATACGGAGGCCACTACTCAACTGTGCTTACGCCGCGAAACATGCCGATGAGGCGAGTGGATATGGAAAACGACTCTCTGTTTCGCCTGCCAGGTTTGGAGACTCCGCGACCACGGCCTTAATCCAAGTTCGAACAATTTCAGTGCTCAGGAAAACGTAATGACAACAACGCAGATCCCCTATCAACGAAACGCAGTAGGACCAATCCAGTGCATTTCGGACGCATGGGAGCTTGTGAAACGGCAATACTGGTTGTTTGTAGGCATGACTGTGGTTTGCCTGCTGATCGGACAGGCCGTGCCAATAATCCTTTTAGGACCGATGATGTGCGGTCTACACCTTTCGTTTTTCAAGCAGCGCCGCGGTGAGCCGGTTGAATTCGCCACGCTATTCAAGGGCTTTGACTACTTTGGTCCAAGTGTGATCGCAACACTGCTGTACATCGTTCCGATTCTCGTGATTGTGATTCCTGCATATTTGTTCTTTTACGTGAGTCTTATTGTCTCGGTGGCAGCACAGGGTGATAACCCAAATCCCGGCGCCTTTTTGGGCGTGCTGGCGATATTCATGCTGTTCTTCGTCTTGGTCTTTGTCGTCATCGTCGTCGTCTCAATCGGATTCACCTTCGCTTATCCACTCATTGTCGATCGAAAGCTAAAAGGCTTAGACGCTGTGAAGCTGAGTTTCAAGGCCGCCCTGGCTAACTTTTGGGGTTTACTGGGAATGTCGCTGCTCACTGCTCTGTTGAGTCTTGCCGGGACCGCCCTGTGTTACGTCGGCATGTTTCTCGTGCTTCCGATCACGTATGGATCGATAGCCGTGGCTTACGAACGAGTGTTCGGTTTGGCCAACTTAAGTGATCCTTCAAACATGCCCCCGCCACCGCCAACATTTAATTGAGCTGACATGCCGGTTCCCGATCTCATCATTCGCGGGCGTTGGGTTGTGTTACCAGACGTTATCGGACCTCGCTCGATTCACATTGAAGATGGTCGAATTGTAGCTATCGCTGATTACGCTGAAACACACTCAGACTGTGAAGTGATCGATCTGGATCACAACCTCGTGGTGATGCCGGGTCTGGTTGATACACACGTTCATATCAATTCGCCTGGCCGAACTGAGTGGGAAGGCTTTCAGAACGCAACTCTCGCTGCTGCTGCCGGTGGTGTCACTACGCTCGTCGATATGCCGTTGAACTCCATTCCTGCCACGACGACGCTTGCCGGTTTCAAGACAAAGTTGGACAGTGCCGCGGACAGTTGCTTTGTGGATGTCGGATTTTGGGGTGGTGTCGTGCCCGGGAATACTGCTGAGCTGGCGCGAATGTTCGAAGCAGGTGTGGTGGGTTTCAAATGTTTTCTCGTGCCTTCCGGGGTTGATGAGTTTCCGCATGTAACTGAGGCTGACTTGCGTGAAGCACTGCCTGAGCTTACGCGCCTGGGCGCCCTTTTGATCGTTCATGCGGAAGTTCCCGGACCGATTAAGTCAACAGGTACTGCTATCGACTATGAAGCGTTTCTCGCTTCACGTCCGCGCGCTGCTGAAAATGAAGCAATTGAATTGATGATCCGGTTGAGTCAGGAATTCGGCACTCGGGTTCACATCGTTCATCTTTCATCGGCGGAAGCAATACCCGTGTTGCGTGAGGCGCAGGCAGCCGGAGTGAGGATCACTGCCGAAACGTGTCCACATTATCTTCACTTTGTCGCGGAAGAAGTTCCGGCAGGCGCAACGGAGTTTAAGTGTTGTCCACCGATTCGCGAGCGTAAGAATCGAGAAGAGCTGTGGCAAGGGCTCGCAGATGGAACGATAGATTTTATTGTTTCGGATCATTCGCCGTGTCCGGGAGAGATGAAGTTGCGAGACGTTGGTGATTTTATGAATGCCTGGGGCGGCATTGCCTCGTTGCAGCTCAGGCTTCCAATCATTTGGACCGAAGCGCGCCGGCGTGGGTTCACGATACAGGACATGACGAAATGGCTTTGTGCTAATCCAGCGAGGCAGGTTTCGTTGGAGACACGAAAGGGCGCGATTGCTGTTGGCAACGACGCGGATCTTGTGGTCTGGAATCCCGACGAGCAATTCACAGTCGCCGCGGGAGCGCTGCATCATCGCCACAAGATCACGCCTTACGAAGGCGAAGTGTTAAGTGGAGCTGTGCAAAAAACTTTCCTTCGCGGAAGAAAGATATATGATGATGGCCACTTTGTTGATGAGCCACTGGGCCACATGCTTCTAAGACAGGCATAAGCCACAAAGAAGCACAAAGAACACAAAAATAAGGAAGGAAAGTTATGAATACCGATCCTCACAACGGTGACATCTTCACGCTTTGCGACGTAATCAGGGAAACGAGTTTTGAGATTTACAAGTATTTGCGCAGCGGGCATAAGGAACAGATTTACGAGAATGCCCTTGCACATCGGTTAAGGAAATTGGGCATCAGCCTTGAACAACAGCAGGAAGTGAAAGTCTTTGACGAAGACGGCACGTGCCTCGGGCTTCTTAAGGCGGATCTGTTAATCGAGAATCGATTGATCTGCGAGATTAAAGGCGTTCGTGGTTTGGTCGATGAGCACGTAGCGCAGTTGCTCGGATACCTGCGCGCATCGCGAATTGAGCACGGTCTGCTAATCAATTTCGGCGGTCCACGACTTGAAGTCAAAAAATACATTTTGACCCCCTAAATACATAATTTGTGCTTTTTGTGCCTTTTTGTGGCTTAAATGGATTTTGCTGATTTAATCGATCTTGCGTCGGAGCGGCTTGGTGGCGCGGTGCTCGTGGCCAATGATGACTTTTTTGCGCCTAAAGAGAACCTGCTCAAAGCAAGTGCGCCGATTTTTATCGAAGACAAATATACCGATCGTGGTAAGTGGATGGATGGATGGGAGAGCCGGCGCCGGCGTACGCCCGGCTTTGATTGGTGCATCATTCGGCTCGGGCTGCCCGGAATTATTCGCGGCATCGTCGTCGATACCAGCTACTTTCGTGGCAACTATCCGGAGCACTGCTCTCTCGACGGTGCTGACTTTTCCGGCTTGCCGAGTGAAGAAGAGATGACTAACGAAGCGGTCCAATGGGTGCCGCTTTTGCCTCAGATGCCGCTCGCAGGAGATAGCCAGAATCCTTTTCCAATTCAGTATGAAGAGCGAGTAACGCATCTTCGTTTCAAGATTTTTCCCGATGGCGGCGTGGCCCGGCTTCGAGTGTATGGCGAAGTGTTGCCTGATTGGGATCAACTCAAACGCGCCGGCGGCCACATCGATCTCGCTGCGGCAGAAAACGGCGCACTCGTACTTTCGTGCAGCGACATGTTCTTTGGTCACCGGCACAATCTGATCATGCCGGGCCGCGCGGTGAACATGAGTGACGGCTGGGAAACAAAGCGGCGGCGTGGTCCAGGTCATGATTGGGCCATCATCAAACTCGGCAAGCCTGGTCACATACGTCGTGTCGAGGTGGACACGTCTCACTTCAAAGGCAATTTTCCCGAGAGTTGTTCACTCGACGCTTGCAATGCCGAAGGGCTGACTGCCGAAGCCTTGACGGATTTTTCAACACCCTGGGCCACTGTTTTGCCACGCACTAAGTTGCAAGCGCATACACGACACTTCTTCGATCAGGAGTTGCTTGATGCCGGCGTTGCGTCACATCTGCGCTTCAGTATTTTTCCGGATGGCGGAGTAAGCCGGTTGCGTGTTTACGGGACGCTCGTTGAGTGACATGACTCACGATCTGGCATGGCTGAACATACTTCCTGCCGGCGAAGCAGCGCAACAGTTCCTGCAATGTTGTGGGTCGAAGCGATGGGCCCACGAGATGGCAAATCGCCGTCCTTATCAAAGTCTGGAGGTGCTGATAAGAACTGCGAACAATATCTGGTGGTCGCTGCACCCGGATGACTGGCTCGAAGCGTTTCGCAGTCATCCAAAGATAGGCGAGAAGAAGGCCGCCGAGTCGGTTTCGGCACAATCGCGCGAGTGGTCAGGACAGGAACAAGCCGGGGTAAGCAGGGCATCACAGGAAACGGTCGATTGGTTGGCGACACTAAATCGCGAGTACGAGCAAAAGTTTGACTACATTTTCATCATTTGTGCTACCGGGAAAACCTCTGAAGAGATGCTGGCGGCCTTACGTAAACGACTCAATAACGAGCCTGCGGTCGAACTGCCCATAGCCGCAGGGGAGCAAAGTAAGATTACCGAACTGCGATTGAGGAAATTGATATAAGATGGGCCGCGGCATGGAGACCCGATGAGCACCATCTCCACACACATACTCGACACCTCGAGGGGAGCACCCGCAAGCGGCGTCGCTGTCTGTCTGGAAATACAGAACACCGACGAGAGTTGGACGGAGTTGAGCCACGCATGGACCGACACTGACGGCCGCGTGAAACCGTTCTTCCTCGTCGATCGTCCCGTGTCGAACGGCACTTATCGGCTCGTCTTTGATACTGAGCCGTATTTCTCATCCCTTAGCGTCGCCTGCTTCTATCCTCAGGTGACGGTGGTTTTCAACATCGACGACGGATCCCAGCATTACCACGTTCCACTTCTAATCAGTCCTTACGGCTATTCGACTTATCGCGGGAGCTAAGCGTTCGCGCCGAACATCATGATCATCGACCCCACGCTGAGTGAGTGGCTCAACCTGCTATTTCGCTGGATACACGTCTTTGCCGGCATCATGTGGGTCGGCACTACTTACTATTTCACGTGGCTCGACGCGCGGCTGACGGAAGAAGAAAAGGCGGTGGCTAACACCGGCGTCGTGCCTCAAGTCTGGATGGTCCACAGCGGCGGTTTTTACGCGGTGGAGAAACGCAAGGTGCCCGACCTCGCTTCGCGCACGTTGCACTGGTTTAAGTGGGAAGCAGGGACGACGTGGCTCAGCGGCTTCGCGTTGCTGGTCCTTATTTACTATCTCGGAGGCGGCGCGTTGATCGATCCTGACGTGCGCGAGATGAGCCTCGGCGTCGCCGTAGCTATTGGGATCGGCGTGATTCTCGCGTGTGGGTTTGTGTACGACGTGATGATGATGTCGCCGTTGGGCCGGCACGAGAAGTTATTCGCGGCAGTAGCTTACGTTCTAATCGTTGTCGTGGCTTTTGGATTGACGAGAGTTTTCAGCGCGCGTGCTGCTTACATTCACGTGGGCGCAATCTTCGGCACGATCATGGCGGCGAACGTTTGGGGGCACATTCTGCCCGCGCAGAAACGCATGATCGCGGCCATTAACGAGGGTCGCCAACCCGACGAGCGACTCTCAGCGCAGGCAAAGTTGCGTTCGAAGCAGAACACTTTCATGGCTGTACCGGTCGTGTTCCTCATGATCAGCAACCACTATCCGGGCGTGACCTATGGCGATCGGAACAACTGGATCATCCTTTCAGTGCTTGTGCTTCTCGGCTGGATCGCTGCGAAGTTTATTCGACGAGCTTAACGAACCGTGCCGCGTGCCAACACAACACACCTCCTCGATCAACTCGATGAGCTGAAAAATCAATTTACTCCCAAAGCGGCGAACTGCATTCAGCAACTACTCGATCAACTCTCGCGCAAGAATCTCAACGACACTAATTCTCTCGTTCGCTATCACGAGACTCTCCTGTTTCTACGCGCGTATCCGCAAAATGCGGCGCTCGTGCGCAACACTGAAAACGAGCTTCGCGGCTTTGCAAGCAGAGTCTCGGCATTAAACGAACAGGAGATCGATCTCTCACCACTCGAAGATCCGGAAATCTCCGGTATCGCCGGAACTTCGGTAGTCGATACTTTTAGTTTCTACATCGTTCGCTGGCTCTTGCAGCGACACTCATCACAAGTGGATCTCGACTGGGAGTGGTTCGAGGATGAGAACCGTCTCGCTGAAACGTGGCCGCGATTCATGCCGCTGTTGGAAGAAGACGCCTTCGTAGAGGCTAACGTTCCTTATCGCGAATGGTTGCGTGCCGCGCGCGGACGCAACTCGGAGCTGGCATGGCTCTTCAACCGCGTGAACAAACTACCGCGCTCTGAAAAAGAACGAGCGGAGCTTTACGACTCGCAGAAGCTCTACGTGCGCTGGACGCCGGCCTTCAACTCGTCGCGTACGGGTATGCGCGTCGGCACAAAGAAGCTGTTCTACCATCGTGGTCCGTTAATTCAACGCCGCGACATCGATTTGAAGAAGGAACTGGTCCAACCCTCACCACCATTGCAAAAGTTGTCACCGGCGCAAGGTGAAAAAGCGCTCGACATGGCGCGTGAAGCTTCCACCATTCGCTATCGCGAGCTTTACAATTTTACACACGGCGATCCGAAGTACGTTTATCGCACTGACCTGAGCCGCGGTGTAGAACTGTTTCTGATGGGCTTACCGGCGGAAAAGCGTTTGCCGTTGCGTGCTTCTCATGCGGCTATGATCTACAAAAACGGTGTTCCGATCGGCTACTTCGAAGGGCTCTCACTGTTCGAGCGCATGGAAAGTGGATTTAACTTGTACTACACGTTTCGCGATGGTGAAACTGCGTGGCTATATGCGAAGACGCTAAACGTCATGCATCATTTCGCAGGCGTGACTGCTTTCTCGCTCGATCCTTACCAGATTGGATACGAGAACGAGGAAGGCATTGAGTCAGGTGCGTTCTGGTTCTATCGCAAGCTGGGGTTTCGGCCCATGCACGAAGACGCGTTGCAGCTTGCTGAGAAGGAAGAACAGAAGATCGCAAGGCGAAAGGGATATCGCACGTCTGCCGCAACGCTGCGGAAGCTGGCGCAGAGTCCGATGATCTTTGAGTTGAATAGTGAGCGGCGCGGTGACTGGGATCGCTTTCAGGTACGGAAGGTTGGGTTCAGAGCACAGCGCCAGAGAGAAACAGATTTTGCGGCAGTTTTATCGTTGATCCCGGATTTGAAGCATTGGAGTGTTGAAGAGAAAGAGTTGTTATCGCGAATTGTTCGGGCGAAATCGGCCGCGGAAGAAACGACGTATCTGAAGTTGATGCGGCAACATGACCGTTTGAGACGAGAGATAATAAAGCTGGGTTCCTTCTCTGCGTAATCTCTGCGGCCTCTGCGCCTCTGCGGTTAATAGCACTTAACGGATAAATTCACCGCAGAGGCGCAGAGGTCCGCAGAGATTACGCAGAGAAACAATTCGCGATCTGGTGTTCTAAAATTGTTTCTTCCGAAAAGTTCTCGAGCTTGCTGAAATAGTCAGCTCCTCGGTCCAACGCGTTTCGCGGCACCAGTCCTACGATTTCGGTGCTCGCAATCTCAACACCCAGACGATCCGCCTCGCGACGTATTACATCGTAAACAGCAGTCATACCTGTCACTTCGTAGTTGATGAGATTCATCGAGACCTGGACCAGGCCACGTGTGTGCAAGCGAAATCCCAACGCTTTCACAAATGGCAACCCACCGTTGCGCGCTCTGATCGTTCGTGCGATCTGGCGAGCGATAGCAGTATCACTGCTGCGAAGAATGACGTTGAACGCTATCAGAAACGGCCGCGCCCCTACTGCAATCGCACCGGCGGAATCGTGGACCTGGGCCAGTCCTTCGTCAGGCGCCCGCTCAGGGTTGGTTGTGATCTGTTCGCGCAGCAGTTCGAGTGCTCCACGACGCACGTCTTCCAGGTTCACTCGCTCCGGACGCAACGCCGCTCGTTCGTAGTAATACACCGGTATCAATAGCTCATGTGCGATGATCTTTCCGGCAGTGTGAGCAATGGTTACACAGTCTTCCATCGTGACGCCGCGTACGGGAACAAAAGGCAAAACATCGGTAGCACCGAGTCGCGGGTGCTCGCCCTGATGCGCACGCATGTCGATTAGCTCCGACGCTCGCCTTACCGCGTTAACCGCGGCATCGACAACCTTCTCGGGCGCCGCGACAAAGGTGATTACTGATCGATTGTGGTCCGGGTCGATATGCGTATCGAGCACGCACGCAGTTTCAACCGAGGAGATCGCTTCCGCAATCAGCCGCACGGTTTCCGGCTTTCGTCCTTCGCTGAAATTTGGAACGCATTCGACTAATGGGAGCATGGCATTAGTAAAATAGTATCCTGTAAATTGTGCAAATCCGGTATCTTTAGTTTGTGCCGCAGGATCGCTTCATCAACCAACGCAAAAACGCCTGGCAACGGCTTGAGGATCTGCTCAAGCTGCTCGATACCGCTTCGCTGCGGCGTTTGCGACGCGAAGAAGTTCGTGAGCTGGGCCGCATCTACCGTCGCACCGCTTCAGATCTCGCGATTGCACGGGCCGAGTCGCGCGACCCGCGTCTCGTCAACTACCTGAACAGTCTCGTGATTCGCGCGCACGGCCGTATCTATCGCGCCGACGCCCAGGGCGGCAAGCGAATTCGCAACTTCTTTACTCGCGAACTACCGCAAACGTTTCGTCGCACATGGCGCTACACACTGCTCTCGTTCGCGGTCTTCACCATCTTTTCGATCTTCGGCTTTGTAGGCACACGCTACGATCCGGAGTTTTCAGAACTCGTCGGCGTCAACCCCGCCTTTCGTGAGATCTTCATCGAAACCAAAACGCACTGGTGGGATAACCTCAACGAGTCAAACCAAATAGGCGCGAGTGCGATCATGACCAACAACATTCAGGTCACGATCTACACCTTCGCATTCGGCGCCACCTGCGGGATCGGCACTCTGTTTTATCTTGCTTTCAATGGGGCCAACATCGCTTCGGTACTTGCACTCACCTATCGCGCAGGCTTCGGAAACGATCTCGTGACGTTCATGGTTGCGCATGGAGTGGTCGAACTGTCGTGCATCTTTATTGCGGGCGGCGCGGGATTGCTGATCGGCAGTGCGATAATCATGCCCGGCGATCTTACCCGTGCGGATGCGCTGCGAACGCGAGGCATGGAAGCTGTGCGACTGATGATGGGAGTTGCGCTGTTACTGGTAATTGCCGGAACGATCGAAGGTTTTATTTCGCCCGCGCCGATCGATCCTCGAATCAAGTACAGCATCGCGGCGATCACCGGGATCGCGATGTATTCTTACCTGCTCTTTGTTGGTCACGACAAGTGATTCACAGCAGCCCCCGTTCCTTCACTCGCAAATACGTTTCCAACAAGGCGGGTGCCAGCGCAGCAGCAGTGACGTCCAGCGCCAGGCCTCCCAGCGACTCGACTAACCGCAGCGCGGCTTCGCGATGATGGATGATCTCTTCCGCGACCGACTGAGTGAATACATCTCGCACTGACGATGGAGTTTGACGGACCACTGCTTTCAAATCTCTATCAGCAATCGTGACCACTAACGGCAGATGCCGCGGGCGCAGGATGTGAAGTGAGTTCAGCAACTCCTTCGAGCCCTCTTCATCCACGAGGTCAGTCAATAAAACGACCAGCGCTCGTCGTTTGCTGTTTGCCGCAATAAACTCGAACGCGTGGCTGTACGAAGGCTCGATCATTTCGGGCTCGACGGCGTATAGAGCCTCGAGTGCTGCTTCGATATGATCGCGCCCGCGATTCGGCGGTAAATAACTCTTGATCCTGCGACCAAACACAACCACTCCGGCGTTGTCCCCCGCGCGTGCCGCGGCTGAAAACAAAGAAAGCGTTGCGTGTACCGCTGAATCGAGTTTTGTTTCCTGTTCTATACGTGCTGTCATGAGGCGGCCCGCATCGAGAGCGATCAGGATCGTTTGATCGCGCTCAATCTGATACTGCCGCGTGGTGAGTTTTCCGCGACGCGCCGTCGCCGTCCAGGAGATGTGTCGCAGCTCGTCGCCACGAACGTAATCGCGCATCGACTCAAACTCGCGTCCTTCACCTCGCCACGAAGTTTTGCGATGCGACGAAACAACTGACCGGGCGCCGAGTGCTTTTAACTCAGCCTCTCGGGCACGTCGCATGTTGGGATAGACCTTAATCGTCACCGGCTCCGCCACACTGATCTGACACCAGATCAACCTGAACCGCGATCGAAACCGCAGCGCCGTCTGTCCAAACTCAAACCTGCCGCGCCTTGGTGGTGTAACTCCATAGATGAGCGTCGCAGTGCTTTGTGGTTCAACGTGAATGCGCCCTTCACGCTCACCATTCAAAATCAATTGCGGCGGATATTCGTCTTTGACTATCAGCAGGATAGGGCGGTTGGTGGCATTTTGAACCTGAATCCTGACTTCAGTCTCCGCCCCCATCGCGAAGCGACTGCCAAACTCGCGTGAGATCGTCACACCGTTTGGCAGACGACAGAACCGGGATTCAGCGATGGCAGCAGCGAGCAGCAGAACGTTGTAGGCAAACGCGACCCAACGCAGCCACGGACGTTCCCATGAGAAAGCCAGGGGAGCCAACGCCAGTGCGAAGAGAAAGTAGAAGAGTTTGGTGAAAACAAAACGGCTGCGGGTTTTCACGGGTGAACGCGGCTCTGCGGCGTGTTCATCCAGAAACATCTGTTGCCGCACTTCTATCTTGGGACCTCCGCCGACTTTAGAATATCCGTGATCACGGAATCAGGCGTGACGCCGTCGAGCTCCGCCTCTGCACGCAACGTCAAACGATGACGCAGGACCGGCAGAGCAACATCGCGCACGTCGTCGGGCGTGGCAAACTCACGTCCACGAATTGCCGCGAGGGCTTTTGAACAAAGTAGCAATGCGACAGACGCTCGCGGACTTGCGCCGTAGTGAATGAACGGATGAGCGCGAGTGCGACGCACGAGATCGACGGCGTAATGCTGAACGCCGGGTTCCATTCGCGCTTCCGCAACCTCGGCGCGGCAAAGAGCAATGGCGTGGGGATCGGTGAGTGGTTTTAAATCTACCTGGTCCAATCGCTTCGAATTGAAGCCCGAATCCCAGCGCGCCAGCACTTCACGCTCCTCTTCCTGGCTGGGATAACCCAGCAGTATTTTGAGTTGGAAACGATCGAGCTGGGCCTCCGGCAGCGGGTAAGTTCCTTCGTATTCGATTGGATTCTCGGTCGCTAACACCGTGAAGACCGAAGGCAGCGGGTGCGCTTCACCGTCTATCGTCACCTGGCGTTCTTCCATCGCTTCCAACAATGCCGCCTGCGTTTTTGGCGGCGTGCGATTTATCTCGTCGGCGAGCAGAATGTCAGTGAATATCGGACCACGACGTAAATTGAAATTTGAAGTTGCGATGTTGAAAACATTCGTGCCTGTTATGTCTGATGGCATCAGGTCAGGCGTGAATTGTATGCGGCTGAAGGTGGCGTTGATGATTCGTGCCAGCGTTTTTACGGTCAGCGTTTTTGCAGTGCCGGGAACGCCTTCGATTAGGGCATGGCCTTCGGCTAGCACCGCGATCAAGATCTGTTCGATCGCGTCGTCTTGTCCGACGATTACCTTGCGCAGTTCATTTCGAATGTGTTCGACAGTGGATGCGACGGTTTCAGGCATTGGTTAATTTGGCCACAAAGAGGCACAAAAGGCACAAACTGTCATTTCGTGATCAAAGCTCAATAGAACTGTTTCGTCAAATGTTTTCCGCTGCTTGTCGCACATCGCGGGAACGCATGCGCAGGCCGAGATCTCTTTCCACCTCGCGCAGTCGTCGCACGAGATCAATCGATTGACGCCAGTTGATCGGTTCTCCGTTGATGACGTCTTCGCACTGGCGCATCAAAGTCTCGAGCTTCTGTCGATCGATCGTCGAGCGTTCCGCAATGCGCGTGGCAATCTCCGCTCGGGAGCTGTTGTAATTCACACCTGCATGTCGCGCGAGAACGCGACGCGTCCGCGTGTAGATGTTTTCGATGGCCAGATCGAAAGCCCTGGAACGTTCCTGTAGCTCAGCCATTGAGGCAACAAACTCCAGGCTCGAACGCCGATCGACTTGCGGTAACGGCAAAGGACGTCCGAACCGCCGCGCATGCGTCCACAGGATTAGCAGCACTAAAAGACCTATCTGGGCCGCGATAGCCAACACCGGCGTGCCGGCAAAATAATGAGCAAAAGCATTTTGCGTTACGCCCCTGCCCTGGTGATATTCATCAAATGCGATGAGCCCTTCTCGACCCGCCAGCGTATTGATCGCGAGTTGCAGATTATCGTTTAGCCTGATGCCGCCATTCGCGACGATGTAAGGATCGCTGAGCACGACAATGCGGCCCAGGCCACAAGAATAGTTGACCAGCAAAGCTCCACTTGGACCGGCAATATGCACGATTGGGGCTAGTGGTATGCCGACACCCACTTCGTCCGGATCAAACCACTCTTCGTCCTCTTCGGCCGAAGGTTCGATATAGAGTCGTGACGCAAAACGGGATGGCATTACGGTATCAACGCTACGCGTCAGAATGGATGGCTGCACCGGTCGAAACGCGGTGACATTGTGGGTCATCTGGGTGGCATCAGCAGGGTTCACGTCAAGAGTGGGGAAAGACTCTCTCGAGCTGATGGTCCAACCACCCGACGTTGGGACAAGCTCACGATTAATCGCGCGATCAATCAGAACAAAGCGGCCACCTCGCCCTACCCACTGGAGTAAAGCCAGCGCTTCATCTTCTGTAAAAGAGACTCTCGTTTGACCCACCACTACGAACGTAGTGACCATCCGGCCCGAGTCACCCAGAAGCCTTTCAGTAGTTTCGCGCCAGCGAATAACTTTGTAGCCGGACTCGTTCAGAAAATCGTGAAGGGCCCGCGTGCCTGTTGGTCCGGAGTGATATGTCGAGCGGTTCGGGTTGATCTCCTGGTCCTCGGCCTTGTCCTCGTTAACGAACGTGAGGGTATTAAGAAGGACGAGCACGCCAATGATGACTACGAACGTCAGAATGATGGTGAGTCGTTGCCGCATCGTGAGTTAGTTTCCGCTCTGCAATGCTGAAAGATAACCGGCGCGAAAGTCCTGCCAGTCGGCTGGAGTCGCTTGTGCGAAACCGTACCAGTGGCGCTCAAAGCTTTCGGTGAGCCCTCTCATTCGCGAATGAAGCTGAGGAGTATTTCTGAGAGAGTTAAGATAATCGCGATTAGTTTTGTATTGGGCCAGGCTAATCAAGTTCCGATCGCCGAGCTCTACCAGCAGGGCGATGTAGCCTTTGCGAATAGCCGCTCGCAAATCGCCGTTGCGCGCGAGCGCTTCGGCTTCAGAAAGTAGATCGGTCGATGTCTGTTCGGGCTCGAGCCGTTCGCCGAGGACGATTCGCGCTTTGCGCTTCTTTGGAGTTTTTTGTTTTCGCGAGCGCTTGAAACGCGTCAATAAAATTTTGACGACGTAAACAAGCAGGGCCAATGCGGCCAGGATCACCAGGATCTGTGCAATCTGAGTGAGGACATTCGCGCGTCCGGGTTCCATGGGAGTACGTTTGGGAAAGAGACTTTCGAGCCAGCGGAAAAAATCCTGAAGTAAACGACTGAAAGCGTTGGGACCTCGCGCACCGCTCGCGTATTCCGGACGTGCGAGGATACTCTCGAGCCTGGTTTTTGCCTGGTGCTTGCTTTCTGGGGATGAAACTGCACTTTGACGTTCGGCGACACGTGCCTCAACTGCCCGTAGCCTTTCGAGCAGTTGCCCAAGTTTTTCAAGCGGATTGACAGCTTCCGTGAGCTCCTTCAAATCCCGGTACAGCCAGGAATTGTTGACCTCATACACGCCTTCGGATGATTCGACAGTTTGGCGCTCGGGTAATGCAGCCTTAACACCGTCGATTGTCTGGTTGAAGCGACTTTCATAATCGCTCGTATTCTCTTCTTCATCACTTTGCAACAACGTGTCGAGCGCAGTGATGGCTTTCTTCAGGTTCTGGTGGTAGTCAGCAACCGGAATCGCGACGACGGTGACCGGAAAGAGTAAGAGCAGAGTAGCCAGCGCTAGCAATCGTTTTGTTGAAATCTGAGGCGTCAATAAAGTTAACCGAGATTCAAAACACTACCTGTTGACCTTGGCGCCGGAGGTGGCTGCTTGCGTTCGGAGTAGAGTGCCGTTCCAAGTGGCGATGAGACGTCGATATCGGGAAGTTCGCCAAGCTGCCGTGCTGCCATGAGTTCAATGTCATAGCCTTCGTGCCTGACTCGCTCGTTAACGTAAAGCAGTGAAAGCCCAAGCATCCACACCGGCGTTAGCAGTATTGAGCTCAATGGTCCCAGCACGCTGTAGGCAATCGCGTACCACGCGGGCCACTGAGCGGAGTTCAGCGGATCGACGCCACTGAGGTAACCGTACCATCCGAGTGGAATCAAGAGAATCATCAATGCCGAGTTGGTGGCAAAAGTAGTAAAGAGAGTCATCGCCATCAGACGGCGAACATTGCCGCGTGCCAGAGAAAAACTACGCGTCAACGCTTCGAAAACACCTTTACCCTCGACCAGCATCACCTGAGGCACATACGCCACTCGTCCCACGATGAAAAAGAAAACCCAGAGCGCCAAAGCGGTTGCGACAATAAATCCAATCCCGCCGATGATCGCAGGCAGCCAAAACGGAGCGACACTCGCGAGCACCATCGAACCCAGGATGAAGATGAAGATCGCCATTTCCCACCCGACAAACGCCGCGACGGAAGATGCGATGATCCAACCGAGAACAATCAACGAGGCAATCAGTAGTCCCCAAAAGCGTGATCGTACGGCGCGGTAAGTGGCGCTAGCCGTGACCGGGTCATTGCGCAGAAGATGGGCCACAAGAGTACGCGTGGCGCCTCCCATCACCACGAGCGTCAAGAGGTAGCCGCCTAACATGACTACGATCGACAAGGCCCACAACAATCCATAGAACAAGAGGTCGTCATTCTCTGAAGTCGAAAACACTCGCCGCACACTGATTGAAAATACTATCCAGCCGGCCGCAACGATGATGACCGGCGGCGCCGCCGTCCTGATTAAAACAAACAAGTGACGGCGATACAGTCTGACTGCGCGATCGATTAGATCGCCGGCACCCAAAGGGGCGAGAGGAAGTTGACTAGCTGACCAGGTTGACATCAAAAAAGTCGATCAATTTTTTAACTCTGAAGGATCGAGCGGAGCGTCGAAAGCGAAGTCTGTTAAGTTGAACATCCAATCGACCAGCGCGGGCCTGACTTCTGATTGAATCGAGAGATGAAACTTGTAAGTGTGCGGTAAGTTTAGTCCTGCTTCTTCCTTGAAATCAGAGAATTCTTCGTAAGCTTCAAAACGCGCGGCGGAGGCTTGCTGACTTCTTGCCTCCGGCAATACTCCAGGGCGTTCAGTACCGATTCTGCGCTGCTCACTTGCATACATCACTCTCGTGTACTCGGTGCGCACGTGCCGGAAAGTTTCGGCTTCAAAAAAGAGAACTATCTTCAAGTCAGAGCCGCCCTTTCGCGGACCGTACCTGAGGGCAAGTAGCTCCTTTCCGCCAATCTTTTTCAAGCCGGCGTATTCGAGTTTGGGATTTCTCTCCTGAACATTCAGTAGAGACCACGACTCCGACAACGTTCCGCCCGCCAATCCCTCCTTGAAGATCGCGTCGTTGGCTACAAAGAACTGGGCCAGGCATGTGCGAGAACCCGGCTTAAATTGACTGGCGTCAAAGTTCTTCCCATCAAAGCGAAGCAACTCGAAAGGATAATCAGACGTCTCGAACCTCATGTTGATGAGATTGACTGGCCCTTGAGAGGCCATCACCACCTGACCGTCAACCTGACCTTCTCCACAGAGCTTCACCGTAACCGTCGCGTTGCCTTTTATTCTCGTGCCACGAACGCGAGCGCGGGCTTCAGCCGATCCAATCGACTCGAGATGCTTTGCAACTAATTCAGAAGGTGTGAGCTTGGCGTCGAGATTAGCGGCCTGAATGGTGAAGACCACGACACAGACGAAAAGGAAGAGCGATAAGAAGGGCCTCATGGCTTTGTAGTTTACAAGATTACAGGGTTTACAGGATGGTAAAGTTTATCCTGTAAACCCTGTGAGTGCTGAAAGCTAGTCAAACTCTAGAACGTAAACTTCCACGCGAGTTGAAGAATTCGCGGATCAAAGGCGGCATTAATCTTCCCAAAATCGGTGTCGTTAATATCCAACCTATTGTCCACTGAGAAGTTCGTGTGGTTGAAAACGTTGAAAGCCTCGAGTCGTAATTCCATTCCCAGGCGCTCTTTGAATCTAATCCTCTTAATGAGCGCTGCATCTACGTTCCAATAACCCGGGCCGTCAACCGGCGTCAGACTCAAATTGCCGACGGTGCCTGCCGTTGGATGGGTAAAGAACGCTGAGCTCGCTCTGCCCTGTGAGTCGATTAATTTCGGATCGACCACGAGCGGAGCCCCGGTTTTTGGATCGAAGAACAATCCAACCATCTTTTGCAGTTCAGAGAGACTTAGAGTTGTGTTTGGCGTGTTGTTACCGGAGCGAGCGCTGCGGTTTAGCGTTCCACGACCGGAGAAGAATGTAATTGGTCTTCCAGTCCTGAACTGCGCGATGCCGCTTATCTGCCAACCTCCAAACAGCTTGCCGGCAAATCCGCTCCGGTCGAAGAACCTCTTGCCTGGTCCAAAAGGCAGTTCGTAAACACCATTTGCTTTGAGCACATGGTGCACGTCCTGGTTGAGCCGCTTCTTCTCCTTCGGATCGCCAACTGCGTTGTCGAGGTATGGAGAGAACTCGGCCTGCGCCTGTTCGGCGTTTGTGAACGCCTTACTCCAGGTGTAGTTAACCTGATAGTACCAGCCTCCAGTGAACCGCTTGCGTACCTCGGCTTGCAAGCCGTGATAGTTCGACCAGCCGGAGCTGCCGATATAGTCGGTCACGAAAGCATTCTTATTGATAGGTAAAAAGAACTCCGTGCCGAGCGTCGCTCCGTTTGCCCCAATCCTAAAATTCGCCAAGCACCCCTGCACCGGATTTTGAGCAAAGTAGGTGCAGCGGCTGGACAGATAATTCGATGCCAATTCTCCAACCTGGCCTTGTTTGATCAGATTCAGAATGGTCCCGTCTGTCAAATTCCCACCCCGATTAGCAGCCGTAGGATGACCCAGTAACGGGAAAATGGTTAGCTGCTGACTGCCGGGAATTGCCGGATTGAACCTGGCACTAGTGCACTTTTCGAGCGGAGTTCCCGATCCCGGAAGCGTCGCGCCTTGTAACGCGCAGTTGCTCTGAGCCCTCAGGAAATCAGCCAGGAAACCATTTTGGAAGATCATTACCTGGTTAGTGTCGAGTCCGCGAGTCAACTGCACGCCGCGATTACCAACGTAACCGACTGACAGCGCCGTGTCTTTGAAGATCTCACGCTCGATACCGAAGTTCCATTGCTCCGCATAAGGAGTCTTCAAGTTGAACTCGGTGGTAAACAGAGTGGGTATCTGGCTAAGCGTCAGATTATCTTCTATGGTTCGCGGCATTTTAAATACGGGCGTCGCAATTGGAACAATCCCGCCGCCACTGACGGTGCCGGTTAAATCCTGAGTCACTGTTGACTGGAGTCCGGCGTTGCCAGCAACCGCGGCGTTATTAAGCACGGTGGCGTTGTTATCAATTGCGTAGGCGATTGAGAAACCACCACGAATCGACGTCTTGCCCGTCTTAAACGGATCCCAGGCAAAACTGAAATTCGGCGCCCAGTTGTTTAGGTCCTTTGCCAGGAATTCTCGGCCGGTACCTCTGCCGGCAAAATCAAGGACTGCCTTCGGGTCGTTCAGCGCTGCCAGTGACGTGTCCACTGGCATCAGACCCAGTCCGTCTCTTTCCGTGACCGGGCTGATGTACTCCCAACGCATTCCGAGGTTCAGGGACAAGTTCTCTTTTATGCGCCACGTGTCGCCCCCGTAAAACGACAGTGTGTTGTAGTCGAGGTGGCGAACTGAACCGACACCCCGGGAGAAACCGGAGGTCCGATCAGCGACGTTGAATGTCTGCACACCAGTGTTCAAAGCACCTGTTAGCAGAGCCAGCAGGCTGTTTGCCGTCGTAAATTGTGTACTTGAGAGCCCACCGGGGAAGCTCGCGACGTTGTTAACCAGCGGAGTCCGGTTCGTCGTCGTGTTGAACTGGACATTGTATTGGGGAACGATACCGCCGTCGTTAAAGTTAAGGATCTTTACCCACCTCGCGGTTGTTCCGAACTTGATGACGTGATTACCCTTGACCAACGTGGCATGGTCAATGAGGTCATGGTTTCTCGGGGCGCGGCCTTGTTGCAGGAAGTTCTGAACCGGGTTAGTGATGAGGGGCAGTCCCAGACGAAAACCAAGATCGAACTTCTCATTATTAAAGAATACCGGCGTGTTTGAAGAGAAGCCGAAACGCAGCTCGTTCGTGAGATTCGACGTCAGGCTCGAGATCCACGCTAACGAGTAACGAGGCCGAGCAGATTCCTGGCCACCGCCTGGTAGACCTGGGAATTGCTCGCCAATATTGTTTAGCTGAACATCGTTCGGCACTTTCGACAGGAAGTGAGAGTACACGGCTTCCACTCGGTGCCGCGAGGTAATGTCATAGTCTATCCGGAACCCAATGTTCCTGCCGGTGCTGCCGTTTGGCGTATTGAAGCGAAAGCCCGCTGTGTTCCGGCTGTCGCCCACCGAAGTGTTGTTCGACGCAGGTGTGAGGTTGATTAGCTGCTGGATACGCGGGTCAAGCGAGCGGCCACTCAAAGTTAAAAGATTAACTGTATGGAGCTGCTGATTGTCGGTACGAACGTAAGTGAAATTACCGTTGCGGGCCGGTGCCAGCAAAACCGTTCGGTTCGGGTTAAAGTCCTCCTTCGTGTCGATATATTCGTAGTAGAAGTAGAAGAAAAGTTTATTCTTCTGTGTGAGAAGTGGACCACCTTCGCCAAATCTTGGCAGCGCGAACGGCCCGCCCACGTTGAAGCCATACTGATGTTGCAGCAGCTTGGGCTTCGCGACTCCGTCGGCGTTGTTGAAAAATTCATTCGCATCGAACTTATCGTTGCGATAAAAGTCGTAAACCTCGCCATGATAACTTGAACCACCGCGGGGCGTAGTGAGCTTGATCTGCGCAATGCCTAACCCATCATCCGGTCCGGCATTTTGAGTTGTAACGGAAAATTCAGAGACACTCGCAACGCTCGGCGTATTCACGCCAAAGAGTGCATCCGTTCGGACGAAGTTGTCATTGATCTCGATTCCGTCCCAGGTAATGTTCGAGAAGGAACCACGCATCCCGTTAATAACCGAAGTCCGCGTGTTGGCGTTAGTGTTCACGCCCGCCATGCCGCCGGCGAGATTGATGGGATTGCGACCGTTCAATGGAAGATCCTGAACCTGTTTGACGTTGACGGTCGTATTGAGCTTGGCGTCTTCGGAGCGAATAAGCGATTGGGCATCAGAGGCGGTGACGGAAACAGTTTCCGTTACACCACCAGGCTCCAGGGTTAAGGAATTCAAAACGACCGGAGTATCAACGTGTGCTTGCACGTTGCTCACTTGTAATTTTTTAAAGCCTCTTCCCTCGACGATAACCATGTAGATGCCAGGGCGCACGTCAGTAATAACAAAATTACCTTCGTCGTTACTGGTAGCTGTTTTCTGATCTTTTGTTGCGGCGTCGACCAGCGTGAGCTTTGCGCCAGGGACGGTTGCGCCGGCGGTGTCTTTTACTGTACCGCTGACCCGGGTTGTGACTGTTTGTGAAAAAGCGATGGACACTGAGCCGCAAAGTACGAACGTACTAAGCAGGAGAGTGAAAAGATGGCTGCGTTGCACAGCATTACGTACCCGCGCAGCCCCTGTAACAAGGGCATGGGCAGGAAGCTTGAAACTTCTCATCGTGGGCTCCTTTTGAGTTTGGGCTCCGCCGTGGTCGCAGGGCTTGACCAGACGGGTACTCTCTCTGAGTTTTATTTCAACCTAGAGGGAATCGATTGGTTTGGAAAAAGAAATCGAACGAAATGGCTCGAAAGGATCTCGGCAAGAGGTGTGCCGTTAAGAGGAACGAGGAACTTACGTTTTTGGCAGGAATTAACTAATTTTCTGGCAGAGAAAACAGATGGATATCCGAAATATTGGATCTCTCTATAAATAATTGAATTTCGCCAAAAATTCGATGATCGATTGATCGAACCTGCCACTCATCGCGCAAAGGTTATTTGACTACTTCCATTTCAAAGTACAGTTCCTTGCCACGGAAGATCGTCGATAGATAGAACTCCCAAAACTTTCGCGTGAAGCGCAGCGATGGCCATCGCTGATCCAGGTTCACTAAGAATTCAATTCCTAATGCTCGCCAGAGATTTGCCAGACTCACGCGAGTCGCCAGAGGCTTGAGCTCTGCTGTCGTGTAGAACGGGAACGGCGTGCGCGAAGGAACGAAGCACGTGAACGAGTAACTGTTGAAATGATTTCGATGAGTTGGATCGGTAGCCCAATCAGGATTTGAATAGTGTGGAGTAAGGATCTTCAGCCGGCCGCCGGGTTTGGTGATGCGGTGTAACTCAGTAACAAACCGAAGTACATCCGGCACATGCTCGATGACATGACGACAAATAATTTCGTCGAACTCATCGTTGTTGAAAGGATAGGGGAAGGTACCGAGATCGTGAATAACGTCGGCATGGCTACGAGGGTTTGCATCGATGCCGACCGCGCCGGGAAATTTGTTTTGACCGCAGCCGACATCAAGAACTCTTTTCCTTGTCGTTGAGGAGCTGTCGAGCATGCGTTAGTTTTTATTCAAAAGTATCGTGGCTAACTCTTGTAGGTTGACGGCGTGAACAGGTTGGCCCAGCACGCGCGACACCTCAGCCAATTTCATTCCGTCTAACATGATCGCTTCATCGCTCTTGAGCATCTGTCTCGGTATCACGACGAACTCGCCCGTGACTCTTTCACGCGCGTTCACCAGATCCTGACCTGTGAGCAAACCTGCAACAGAAACGTCGCCACCGAAGTAACTGTTCTCCAGCGGCTCGACTGACAGTCTTGTTCCGAATCGCGCGTTCATCGTATCGATCATCTTCTTCAGCTCGGGAGCGAAAAGAGTTCCCGTGAAGATCGTGCCCGGCTGCTTGCTTAGGGTATCGCGTTCGAGTCGTCGCATCAGTCTGCCAAACTCGTTTGCAAAAGATCGGACCATGCCGACGCCATCTTCAATCTGTGGGTAGTCGCCGTAGTGCGCTCTTCCAGGAATGCGACGTCCGGCGCGCAAGTAGATTTCGTCTCCCAGCAGAGCGAAGTTGGTTCCCAGCCGGGCGTGAAGTTCTTTTTGTAGTAAAGCAACTTCATCGATAACGGTGCGACAAAAAGCCGGCGTCACGCGAGTCAGACGCTCATCGGTGTTGTAGCGCGTGAGGCCAAGCGGCACGATCGCAACGCTTGTTATTCGCGGATACTCAGCCGCGAGATCGCGGATCGTTTTGTTCAGCACTTCCTTATCATTGATCCCGGGACACAACACGACCTGTGCATGAACCTCGATACCTGCATCGAGCATTCGTTGCAGTTTTGGTGAAATGTCAGCGCGTTGTTTGTCGATACCGAGCATGTATGCGCGAACGTCGAGATCAGTCGCGTGTACAGAAACGTATTGTGGCGAGAGACGCTGTTCAACTATCCGGCGCATCTCGTCTTCGGTGATCGACGTCAGCGTGGTGTAATTGCCGTAGAGAAAAGAAAGACGTACGTCTTCATCCTTGATAAATAGCGACGGTCGCGCATCTGCCGGGTTTCCATTACAGAAGCAGAAAATGCACTCGTTGGCACACTGGCGTGGAACGATCTGTTCGAACGCGAGTCCGAAGTCTTCTCCTTCGCCGCGTTCGAGTTCTACTTCCCAGTCCTCACCGCTCTTCTTGCGTACCTCGAGAACTAGCTCGGTTTCTCCGGCAGTGTTAAACCGGAAATCGAGATAGTCGCGAACGACTCGGCCGTTCACTTTTATTATCCGGTCTCCGGATTCCAGGTCCATTTCCGCACCGAGGCTGTTTGGAAGCACCTCACAGATCTCTACCCCGCGGCGGCGAATGTTTGTGACTGCTGGCGTAACTGCAAACTCGTACATCGATTCAACCTACATAGAGACAAATACGGCCACTGAATGAACCGTTGACTATACAGAAGTCTCACGCAAAGGCGCAAAGACAGCAAAGTCAGGAAGAATCAGGAAAAGTTGTCGGATTATCACTATCAGTAATTGGTGTATAATGCGCGGACGACCGCGTTTCTCAGCGGACGACCGCATTTCGCAACTGCGCCCTCTTACCGAGTAATTGGAATTTCAAGCATCTGCCCGGCTTATGAAAACACTAATCCCGACAGCACTCTTTGCCTTTGTCCTTTTTGCTTCTTCTTTATCAGCGACAGCCCAGGAAACCGCCGGTGTTCTGCCGGTAAAAGCCACGGTCAACGATTCTGCCAGCGCGAACCCTCCGGAACTAACCGAGATCTATCGCGTCGGCGTGGGCGACGTGCTCGATATTCGTCTGCTCAATTCAGCGAATAGCAAATCCACGCTGTTCACGGTTGTAAACGGGGGCGTAATCGATCTTCCGATTGCAGGCGGCACTCTTGCAGTGGCCGGGCTCACTCCCGAAGAGATTCAAACGCGCATTTCCGCGGAACTCAAAAGACGTGCAGTCGAAGAGAAGGCTCATGTGTCAGTGGCCGTGCGCCAGTATTTGAGCCATTCAGTAACAGTGACCGGCCTCGTGATAAATCCGGGCACACGATTTTTGCGCCGCGAGATGGTTCCTCTTTACGTTGTGCTCGCGGAGTCGCAATTGCGAAACGACGGCGGGCGCGTGATGATCATGCGCGCAGGCACTCCCGGACAAGCGCACGACTTGAGCGATCCAGCGACACTTAACCTCACCGTTCAATCAGGCGACGTCATCACCGTAACCAGCCGCCCCCAGGAGTTCTACTACATCGGCGGACGAATCACTTATCCTGGCCAGAAGTCGTTCCAGCCTGGGATTACGCTGCTCCAGGCGATCCTGGCTTCCGGCGGTACTTCCCGGCAGGAAAACCGCGTCGAGATTTCGCGCGAAGGTGCAGATGGTCGCCTCGTGACAATCCGGTACAACATCAAGCAGATCAAGTCTGGAGCTGTCGAAGATCCCAAACTTAAGCCTGGCGATCGCATCGAAGTCGGCCGCTAAGCTGAGCCACAATAGGGCACAAAAACACAAACTGATTAGATGAAGGATTGTGCTTTTTGTGCCTTTTTGTGGCTCAATTTCATTGACAATCCCCTCCCTCTTTGTTAGTTATTCAGGGCGCTTCGTGCCACCCCTGACAATCCAGCGATCTAGACTTGAGTTGATCCAACTTTCAATAGTGGACGAGTACAAGTTCGATGAACAATAAACTTAAGCCAGCCCTGATTGGTGGCGTCGTTATAGGTTTACTATCTGTCATACCGTTTGTCAGTGCTGTAAACGTATGCTGCTGTCTTTGGGCCATTGTGGGAGGCTTGCTGGCGACGTTTTTGTACGTGAAGAACTCGCCAACACCAGCCACTCCGGCTGACGGAGCTATCCTGGGCGCCATAGCCGGAGTTGTCGGAGCACTGATCTCACTCATCCTGGGTATACCTATTTCTCTGGCGATGGGCCCGACGATGAGGAACATGGTTATTGGCATGCTGGAAAGAGTTGATCCACGTCAGGCCGACATGATGCGTCAGCAGTTTGAAACCGCCGGGGGTTCAGCTATCGGTCCTGTCATCATTAATGCTCTTATCTTGGCTGTTCTGCTGTTCATTTTCTCAATCATAGGTGGCCTCGTTGGTATTCCGATTTTTGAAAAACGCAAAGCCGCGATGCCACCTCCTCCACCAAACACCAGCGGAGGACCTGGCGCATACGCCGCGTAAGCGACACTCTTATCGATCGCCGGAATCTTTCAAACTAGTCTTCAGGAGAAACTAATGGCTCAAGAATGGACTCCCCCGCCCGGATCGGGCACGCCTGCCAACATTCCTAATTACCTGGTTTTGTCTATCATCTCCCTTTTCTGTTGTCTGCCGCTTGGGATCGTCGCGGTAATCTTCGCGGCCCAGGTGAATAACAAGGTCGCCGCCGGCGATACCGCAGGGGCGCTCGACGCTTCAAAGAAAGCAAAGATGTTCAGCTACATCTCCATCGGTTTGGGGTTGGCAGGAATCATTTGCTACGTACTATTCGTAGTCATCATGGGTGTGGGCATGGGTTTGGCGGGAAGCTCTAATTACTAGCCCAGTGTCAACTGAACCGCCGGGGCTACAAGCTCTGCGCTTCGTATTCATGCACCGGGCTGATCTCATCAGCCCGGTTTGCGAGCCTGTTGGAGAACAAAAAGAAGATGAGCAGATACTGCACAAAATGCGGAGCTGTTAACGACGAAACAGCGCAGTATTGTACAAACTGTCAGACACCGCTTACTTCCGTGAGCGGGTATCAACCGATGCAGTCTGTTAATCCCGGCGCGATGACTGATTGGAAAGCACTGGGAGCAGACAAAAAAATCACGGCCGGTATCTGCGCGATCCTCGTCGGGTGGCTTGGAGTACACAAATTTATCCTCGGATACACCACCGAGGGAGTTATCCAACTCGTGCTCGGCGTGCTGACTTGTGGACTCACAAACATTCTCAGCATCGTCGAAGGTGTGATCTATTTGACGAAGTCAGATGAAGAGTTCGTGAGAACGTATATACAGAACAAAAAGGGCTGGTTCTAAGAGTTACTTCCACAACGTTGCCGGCCTCACTTTACTCCGATAGCCGTTCGAGGCAGCATAATCGTTTTCATGGCTCATGAGTTTCTCTACCGGCGCTCGACCGTCTTAGCAATCTGGTCGTTGTTAATGGCCGGCGCCGCTTACCTGTTTGTGTTTGAACCTGGGAAATCAGGTTTCTTCCCGATCTGCCTGTTTCGCTTTTTTACCGGTTTGACTTGTCCGGGCTGTGGCTCGACTCGAGCCATGCACCAGATCCTGCACGGTCATTTCCTGACTGCTTTCACGCTCAATCCGCTGTTACTGATCGCGATCCCGTTTATGCTGTTCGCCTTTGTTCGTTACAGCGTGATCGTGATGCGTGGCGGCGTGCCGCGGCCGAATGCGCTGCCGGCGCCGTATATCTATGGATTGTTCGTTGTTGTCGTTTCGTTTTGGATTTTTCGTAACACGCCGTTCTATCCGTTTGTTTCGTGAGTCTCAGGAGGTTTTCAAAAATGCGCGCGGCTTTCCTTTTTCTCGTATTGCTCGCCTTCATCATGCCGAAGCCAGATGTTTCAGGGTTGGCGTCCGGCACTTCGCGTTTGCGGCCGGTTCATACGTATTCCATCGTGGCGCGCGATCCGGCGACGGGCGAGTTGGGTGTTGCGGTGCAGTCACACTGGTTCTCGGTCGGTCCTATCGTCGCATGGGCTGAAGCAGGAGTTGGGGCGATCGCAACGCAGTCGTTCGTAGATCCGAGTTATGGGAAGAATGGTCTCGATTTCATGCGTGGCGGCAAAAGCGCTCCGGATACGTTGAAAGAGTTGCTCGCGAAAGATGAAGCAAGAGAAGTCAGGCAAGTAGCTGTGATCGATGCGCAAGGACGTGTCGATGCGTGGACCGGCAAGAACGATATCCAGGCGGCAGGTCACATCGTCGGGAAAAACTTTTCTGTGCAAGCCAACTTGATGCTCAACGACAACGTTTGGCCGGCGATGGCCCAGGCTTTTGAGAATACGCGCGGCGATCTCGCGGAGCGAATGCTGGCCGCACTCGACGCGGCGCAGGCAGTGGGTGGCGATATTCGCGGGCAACAATCAGCAGCGATGATTGTCGTAACTGGAAAGCCAACCGGACAGGCATGGAAGGATCGAATTTTTGATTTGCGAGTTGACGATAATCCGCAACCGTTAAAAGAACTTCGCCGCCTGGTGAGGTTACAACGTGCCTACAACCACATGAATGCCGGCGACCTGGCGGTCGAGAAGAAAGACAACGAAGGAGCGCTGCGGGAGTATGGAGCGGCGGAGAAGTTAGTTCCGGATAACGCCGAGATGATCTACTGGCATGCAGTCGCGCTGGTGAACATGGGCCGGGTGGATGAATCGTTACCGTTGTTTCGCAAGGTGTTTGCGATGGACCGCAATTGGATCACTCTCACGCCGCGATTGGCTAAATCGGGCCTTTTGCCGGACGACCCAAAGGTAATCGAGAAGATTGTTTCCGCCGGTGGCGATCGGAAAAAATAGGCTCTACAGCGTTTTAGGGTATAAACTAAAGCTCAACCCTTGACGCGCACTGTCATCTCGCTTTATAAGAGAAGCACTTTTTGTAGCCCCGGTCCTCTCGCCCGTTAGAATCGAAATCGAGGCACTAAGCATGCGTACCCTTACCCCCGGACAGTGGTATCTGCGTTTCACGTGCGAGCACTGCAAAACAAAACAGATTCTTTTCCAGGATCTCTCGCAAGGTGAGGCAAAGATTAAGGCTACTTACGTCGTTGAGTGTTCCAACTGTTTTCATAAAGGTTCGTACGACGGCGACCATATCGAGCGCTACCAGCATCCGTCAGAGGACACCTGACTCCATGTCCCGTTGATTGGTCCTATCAACTGCCAGACACAATCCCATGATGAAGTAGAAAACAGTGACTACTTCGGAGTCGCCCCAGTTGTAATGGACCAGGCCACTCGTGAAGAAGCCAAGCGCGCCGCCTAGTGCGCCGACCGCCAGGCCTCTTGCAATTTGGGAGTTTTGGAGTTGTTCCGGTGGAACTTCGCGACGTGCGAGTCGCCAGAGCATGCGAATGTAGAGCGCGATCAAAATCAACCAGACGATCAACGCGGGCACACCGCGTTCGAGCGCGATCTGTAGCAGGTTTGAATGCATGTGGCCGATGGGCTGGCGTCCGTTATCAAACAATCCCCACTCACGCCAGTGTCCCTTGATCGAATCGATACCTACGCCAAACAGCAGATGCCGCGGTTTACTGACGAGTAGTTCAAACCCTTCTCGCCAAACCATCTGGCGCCAGCTCGTCGATTGATCTTGCCTGTCGATAAAACCGATGCTGCGTTTCTGCTGAAGCAGGAAAATGCTCGCCAGCACGAGCGGTATCGCACACGCACCGGCGATCAAGATCGTCCGGCGCGACGAGGTCAGCAGCAACATCGTGACAACTGAGATTGCAAAACCGATCCACGAAGCACGCGTAACTGTCATTCCCAGCGCGAAAACGAGCCCGATCACCGCGAGGATTAGCATCAGTCCCATCAAGCTCTTTTTCTGTTTGAGCGCCAGAAGTATTCCTAACGCTAGTGAGGCGATTAGTTGCAGCACTTCTGCATACGTGACCCAGTGGTTATAAAAACCTGTAGCGCGCCAATCCCGACTGCGCGACCAGCCACTGATGCCTAACTGCTCCAGCGCATTCGTCCCCGGCAGCAATTGTCCGCGTGGCACTTCGAGCTCCGGCATCCATTCAACCCGGTAAATCCTGATTTTTGCGACAGGCGTTCCCGAGGCAAGCGCCGCAGCGAGCTCTTCCGGGCTGTCAACACGACGCCCGTCGACATCCCAAATCGTGTCGCCGTTCACGATAGGTGTCGCCTGAGTGACCGTCCTTGTGCGAAACATTGCTTTGGCGAGTGGACTGCCGGGCGCGACACCCTGAACCTTTACACCCTTCCCAATCGCGAACTGTCCGGCTGTTAGCAGCACGTTCAACATGCACGAGCCAATCAGCGTGAGCGCAAGCAGCCGCACTAATTTAAGTGAGCGCACATTTTGCGCGACTAGATAGACGATCGTGAACAGACTCGCAGCGCGCATCTTTCCGATTGACATGACGGGGTTGTAAGAGAAGATCCCTGAGACGCCGCTAAGGACGAAGAAACCGATTAGTGCATAATCAACGGGCGAACGAAACAGCTTCGGGCGCGGGTAGAAAGCAAATCGTGCCGCCCAAACAGCGACGCCCAATAGCCACGCGGTCTGCGTTATGGCTATTGAATGGGGCGCGAATACGGCAATGAGAAAGAGGCAGCCAATGATGGCGCGATCGAGCCCGGTCGAAATCTGCATAGACGGCATATTAAAATGCTGCTGGTCTACTATTCCATCTCAAAGAGAGCTTTCATGCGTCCAGCTATCTTCTTAAACTTGTTCTTCCTGTCAATCTCGTTAACCGCTTTTGCGCAAACGCCGGCCGAGCACGTAAAGGCGATCCAGGACGACGCGCGGGTGAAAGCCGCAGTCGATTACATCGACAAGGATCGCGACGCAATCCTCCGCGAATGGATCGCGATCACTGAGATTAACGCGCCTTCAAAACAGGAACAGGAGCGTGCCAAATTTATCGAAAGCCTGTTGCGCAAACACAAACTCGAGATCCGTTACGACTCCGCCGGTAATCTAATCGCCACGCGCAAAGGAACCGGCGGTGGTCCAGTCACCGTGTTCGACGCTCACATGGATACGGTTTTTCAACCCGGTCTAAAGATCAAAGCGACTGTTCGCGATGGCCGTGTTTATGCTCCCGGCGTTGGTGACGATACACGAAATATCGAAGCACTGCTCGCAACGATCCGCGCGCTTGACGCGGCGAAAATTAAAACCAAAGGTGACCTGGTTTTTCTGTTCACCACCGACGAAGAAGCCGGAATGACGGGCGCTAAGCAGTACACGAAAGAGAACAAAGGCAAGGTTGACTACTACATCGCCCTCGATGGCGGTTACGAAGGATTCACCTATGCCGGCATTGGCATCAACTGGTACCGCCATCATTTCATTGGACCAGGCGGTCACACACGTTCCCGCACGCCTCCTTACTCGGCAACTTTACCCATGGCACGTGCTATTGCACGTATCTATGAGCTAAAGGTTCCAACCAGTCCTTCATCAAACTTGAACATCGGCATGCTCGGTGGATCTGAAGTGGTCAACGCTAAGGCCTCCGACGCCTGGTTCTCGGTTGACTTGCGTTCGACGAGCAACGATGTGATCGCGGATCTCGAAAAGAAGATCGCGGCCATTCTCGAAGAGGAAGCGCAGCGTGCGGGAATGATGGTGAAAACCGACGTGATCTCTTCATCGCCGGCCGCTGTCTTGCCGGGCAATCGCGAATCGCATCTGGTGAAGATAGCAGAAGCAGTGCATCGCGCGATGGGTTTCGATCCACCAATCGGAAACGCAGGTTCCAACAACTCCAGCGCCGCGCTGTTGCAGGGCATCAGCTCGATCTCGACGGGAGCTGGACCATGCAGCGATGCGCACGCGTTAACTGAGAACTGCGAGATAGAACCACTGTACAGGGGAATCAAGAAGATCCTCTTGCTCGAGCTTGCCCTCGCCGGTCTTGCACAATAAAGCGACGAGCGGCGCGTTTAAAACCCACTGAGCATCACGAACCCGGTCCGCAGGATGATCTTTAAATCCAACAATAACGACCAGTTCTCAATGTAAAAAAGGTCGAGCCGGACCATCTCTTCAAACGGCAACCGGTTTCGTCCCGACACCTGCCATAGCCCTGTCAGTCCGGGTTTCATGTCGAGTCGCTTCCGATGCCACAACTCGTAAGCTTCAACTTCATACGGAATCGGTGGCCGTGGCCCAACGATACTCATATCGCCCGATAATACGTTCAAAAGTTGTGGCACTTCGTCGAGACTTGTGCGTCGCAAAAGTTTTCCAACTCGCGTAATGCGTGGGTCAGCGAGCAGTTTGTAAGTCGGTTTGGAATCCTTTCCGAGGTTTGCTTCAGCTCGGCCGGCGATGAAAGCGCGCTGGTATTCGCGGTGAAGTTCGGGATCCGCTCCGGCATTCATCGTCCGAAACTTGTAAAGCAGAAATAGCCGGCCGTCCATACCCACTCGTTCCTGCGTGTAAAAAACGGGCCCTTTCGAATCCAGTTTGATGAGCAGCGCGATCAGCAGCCACAGCGGAAACAAAAGTGCGATGGCAAGTGCAGAGACAATCAGATCGAAAGTTCGCTTCAGAATCCGCGCGCTATTCGATAAAGGTTCACGGAAGAGACGAATCATCGGCAGCACGCCGATCTGATCGATCTCCGTTTTGCGCGGCAGGCAGTTGAACAAGCTCGGCGCGATGCGAAACTCAACGCCACGTCTGCGACCGCATCGCATCATCACTTCAAAAAGCGCATCGCCATTCACCTGCGGGTCGGCAATGATCACTTCGTTGGCGCCGGAATCGCGAATCACCTCGGGTAGCGATTCCAGTGTGCCGATTACTGGTACGTCTTCGTAAGTGAGCGGGCCGGCTTGAATCGCACTCGCTTCTGTTTCCACCACTCCAATCACGCGGTAACCGAGTGCCGGACGTTCGCGCATTTCTCGAATAAACAAAGAGGCCTCCGGGCCACGTCCGACGACGAGCGTTGGAATCAGGTTGATCTGGCGGCTGCGTACAAACGTCTGCACCGTTCGCATCAAAAACCGCAGCATGGCGACGCTGACCAGCACGAAGAAGAAGTCAGCGACAAACACGCCGCGGGCATATGAGAACGCACGAAACTCAAAACCGCCGCGATACAAAAACGCGGCTGCGACGATCAGCAGTGACCCAATCGCGGTTGCTTTGAAGATACGGATACCGTCGTCAACAAAAGAAAACTCGCCGCGAACTCGGTAAAGATCGCAATAGCGAAAACTCAACAGCCGGATGCATACAACAAACAGCAGCAACGCGCCGTAAGGAGCAAAACGATCGCTCCACGCGAGGCTATCTGGCGCAAACACCGGAGCTTGTTCACGAACATAGAACGCGAGGATGAAAGAAATGGCAGCGGCGAGTGCGTCGGCAACAATGAGAGCGGCCTTGACGGAAGGCACGATCCATTTCGGTGCGCGTCCGGGAACACGCACGAGGCTGGCATCGATCATCGATTGTCGGGTTCGTTCTGCTCTCACGGTTTACTTAGACAGGATTTACATGAATTTTCAGGATTGACATGTAAATCATGTCTAATCCTGCAAATCCGGGAAAAATTACTTCTCAAGTATGTGTCGCACAACTTCATCAATAACCTCAACCGACCGCCGCGGATTTGCAGCTTGCTTCTTCTGCACCCGCAACTCGTGCAGTTCAGCAGCACTCGAAACCCGTTGCAACCTGCCTTCGTTAATTAACCCTTCATCAACTGCCGCCCACTTGCCCGCGTAGATACTAACCGCCGGCACTCCCAGCGCCGCAGCTTCACGATTGATCGTTCCGCCAGCACTGATCACCAGATCGCTCGCGGCGATCAGATTAGCACCGTCCAACGGCGCAGGCGGGATAATCAAACGTCTCCCTGAATACGCAGCCCGCTGAGCTTCGTTACGTGGAAGTAGCATCACCTGCACGTTCTCATTCGCCAGCAGCATCTCCAATGCATCGTCAAACAACGTGTTTTGAAAACGATGGTACAAAGCATCATGGGCCGGCGGGCGCATCAGGACCAACACATTATCCGGGTTGACGCCAAGCTCGCACAACTGCGCACTAAACAGCGGGTCACGCTGAAAGCCGGCGAGATAAACATCTTCTTTAGTGCCGTGATAGCGACGCACTCTCCCAATGCCCGCTCCGTAGTGTCGCAAACGTTTAGCAGGAAAGCTCGCCGGGACGATTATCCGAGAGGCAAGACGAAACGCCAGATGGTTTGCTGGTTGGTGTTCGTAATCCATCAGCGTGACGCTCTTGATACCTGATGCACGCGCCGCCAGGATCTGTGAATAAGAGTTGTGGCTGATCGCAACGTCGAAGTCGCGCTTTCGCGCCCATCGCGCAAGCGCCCACGCGCGACTCATCAAGCTTCCCGCCTTCGCGGATACGGCGCGGCCGCCATGAACACCGGCGACGTGAGGTGTGAACCCTGCCGCCTGCGCGAGTGGAATCGTTTCCGCAAACTCCCTGGCAGTGATCTCGATCTCGTGACCTTGCTCGGTGAACTTTCCGGCTAACGCTTTGAAAAACGGAACGTGAGGGGAGTTTGCAAGATCGATCCAGAGACGCATTGCTCGCCTCAAAAATCGACTTGTAGGCCACAAAAAGGCACAAAGAACACAAATGAAGTTGCCCTTGTAGCTTCAAATAAAAATTTGTGCTCTTTGTGCCTTTTTGTGGCTCGCATCGAACTTTGTGTCATGACTGAATGTCCACCAATCGACCGCGATCGCGAAGCGAGGTCTCTGCCGCTTCAATCATGTTCACCATTCGCAGTCCCGCTGGTCCATCGGTCTCAGGCTGCTTCTTATTTTCAACGCAGTCGATGAAATGCAGCGCCTCAGTCTGTAACGCTTCGGTGTTGTCGAGACGCGGTGCCCACATATCACCCGATCGGTAACTCACCAACATCCGGTAAACGTCCTCCGGTCCCGGCGCGACGCTTATGCCTTTGTCGTAGACCTTCAGTTTCTCACTGGGCTCGAGATCGTCGTACAGAATCATCTTCTCACTGCCGCCGATCAACGTGTGACGAACTTTCACTGGCGTCAGCCAATTCACGTGCACGTGAGCGATCTGCGCGCTGTCAAAGAACAGCGTTATGTAAGCGACGTTCTCAGGCTGGCCCGGAACGTGACTGATTCCCGTAGCAGAGATTGCGACCGGCTTGGCGGGAAGCACGTAATCCATAATCGAGAGATCGTGAATCGCGAGGTCCCAGATCACGTTGACGTCGTGCTGAAAGAGGCCAAGGTTAACGCGCACGGCATCGTAGTAGTAGATTTGGCCCAGTTCACCCGACGCGATCAGCTCGCGAATTTTTCGCACAGCGTCTGTGTAGACAAACGTGTGGTCCACCAGCAGGACGAGGTCTCGCGCAGCCGCCTCATCTACGAGCCGGCGTGCCTGATCGGATGTTGCTGCCAACGGCTTTTCAACGAGGACGTGTTTGCCCGCTCTTAACGCCGACATGGCCAAATCAAAGTGCGACGATACGGGGGTCGCAATAACGACCGCATCGACTTGCGGATCGTTGATCAACTCAGACGAATCACTACAAGTCTTGAGTGCAGGATAAAGTTTTCCTAAAGACGACAAGCGCTCTTTGCGCAGATCACACACGCGCGTCACTGCTGAACCGGGCGCAGCCATAAAGTTTCGCACCAGATTCGGGCCCCAATAGCCGTAACCGATTACACCAACTTTGATCATCTTTGTTTGCGAACGTCTCCGATTACACGCGCAGGCACCCCCGCGACGATTGCGAAGTCGGGAACGTCTTTCGTGACGACAGCGCCCGCACCAATCAAAGCTCCCTCACCGATCGTAACGCCCGCGATGATTGTCGCATTACTACCGATACTCGCGCGTCTCTTGACCGTAGTCTTCACCACTTCCCAATCAGCTTCCGTTTGCTGTGTTCCATCATTATTAACCGCGCTCGGATAGATATCGTTAGTAAACATCACACCATGACCGATGAAGCACTCATCTTCAATCGTCACCCCTTCACACACAAAACTGTGCGATGAGATTTTGCAACGTGTTCCGATAGTGACGTTCTTCTGAACCTCAACAAAAGCTCCGATCTTCGTCTCTGCGCCGATCGAACAGCCATAAAGATTGACCAGATCCGGTTGAAAAATCCGCACGTCACGTCCGAGGATTACATCAGCTGCTACTGGCATCAGTTAGTTGTGCTCCTCGAGCAAACGCGCGAGTGCGTAGAGCATCCACGCCTGCGTCCAGCGCATGTATGGTTTGCGAACCGTATAGAAACGTCGTTTTTGATAATAAAAGAAACCTCGACTGTCGCGCAGGTTTTGAATAGTCCAAACCGCAACGTTCTGGGCCAGCGTTGCTGCGTCGTTATCCAGTTCACGGCACTCCAGGAACGTGACGATTGCACTGGCAGCCGCGTGCGCATCCGCGGGATAAGGGTCGTCATGGTAGTATTTCGGCCAACCCTCCGCAAGAAAGAAGTTGTTCTTCCAATATTCATACCCGCTTTTCAACGCAGCTTGAAACTCCGATCCGAATAAAGAGACGTCGATGATTCGCTTCAAAGAAAAGAGAATGTACGCGGTATGAAAGTTATCGATCCATGACTGGTTCGGGTCAGTGCCGTAAAACCATGAACCATCCGGTCGCTGATTGTTAACGACGTAGCGAGTTGCGCGTTCGGCTAACTCAAAGAGTTCTTGTTCGCCAGTCAATTTACCAACGCTCGCAAGTACTTCTGCTGCGAGCAAGCTGGCGTTGAAGATGCGCGTATCAGTTTTCGGAGCATAGCTAAAACAAAGCTCGTCTTTGTTATCAACTGTTCGCGGTAAATCCCGCAGTATGAAATCACAGACACTGCGCACCGTATTCTGTAAAGCTTGAGAATTCTGGTTGGCCTGTGCCGCCTCGATCAATGCGCGAGCCGCAAACGCCGTCGGCACGATCGTCGGTGTATCTCGTGGTGCAAAAAAATTTCGGCTCTGCCAGTCGAAGTTATAACCCCAGCACGCGCCACTGTAACCATCGAGCTTCATCGAGAGCAGTCCGGAGAGAAAATTGTGCACCTGCTGCTCTGACTCCTCCGTCTTGAGGCGACGATAATTTGCGATTTGCGCGAGAGCAAACAGCGCGATGCCTTTCGCATTACGCTCGGGAGGAACACGAGCCAGCGTGCGAAAGTCAGAAGGAGATCTTTTTATGAGTTGGGTCCAGATAAAACGAGCGTTCCGGGATTGAGCGAGTGGTGTCGATTGAAACAGACGACTGTTCAATGCGTCGAAAGGATCATGTCCGGCAAAATCGTGTTCTCGGCACCAGGAGAAGAGGTCGTCATATGCGGGCTGAAAAAGACCCATCCTGCAATCTTGTGAATCTTAAAATCCCGTCAACTAAATTCTGCCACCAACAGACGTTTCAATTCGCCGAGGTGTTTCGACAAAGCTTTCGTGCCACAACTCGAACATCAATAACGTCCAAAGCAGCTTGCGGTGATTGGCAACACCGCGTTCGTGTTCGTCCTGCAATCGCGAAACGTAGTCGGCATTGAAAACACCCGCGCGGCGAACGCGTTCGGGCGACAGAAGATCCCTGGCGAGCGGACGCAACTTAACCTTTAACCATTCCGCCACCGGCACTCCAAAACCTTTCTTCCCTCGACGCGTTACAAACGGCGGCAGCAATTCCTTAACCGCCTTTTTTAAAATGTATTTCGTCTTGTGACCGCGCAATTTGTAGTTGGAGGGTAACGAAGCGGCAAATTCCGCTACACGCGGATCCAGGAACGGTGCACGTACTTCGAGCGATACAGCCATGCTTGCCCGGTCAACCTTCGTCAGGATGTCTTCGGCGAGGTAGAGACGCGTGTCTACACTTTGCATACGCGTCACCAGATCACTGCTGTCGCACTCTTCCGCCATCTGCCTCGCTTGCGCATAGATCTCACTGTCGGTTGTGGCAAGAACGGCGGGAGTCAACAACTGCTTTTGCTCCTCAGGCGTAAACGAGCCAAACCAAACATGGTGCCGCGCGACTGGCTCGTATTTCGCTCCGGTCACAAACCGGAGCGCCTTGTAATCCAATGATAGGTTTTTAGTCTTCACCGGCAACAACCTGACCAGCCGTTCGATAACACCCGCACGCAGCGACGAAGGCACTCGTTTGTACAACTCGGCCCAGCGAAGACCGGCATACATCGCATACCCTGCGAACAATTCATCTCCACCGTCGCCTCCGAGCGCGACCGTGACGTGCTTCCGCGTGAAACGCGATAGAAGATAAGTGGGCACGAGCGACGGATCGCTGAACGGCTCATCCATCCACGCGCCGATTTCGCTCACGAGATTTGCGGCAAGATTTGCACTCAGGCGCTCTTCGTGATGGTCTGTGCCGAGAAACTTCGCGACACTACGCGCATAAGCTGACTCGTCAAACGAAGCCTCGGCAAACGAGATTGAAAACGTCTTCACCGGCTCCGATGACGCACGAACTGCGAGTGCAGCAACGGTTGACGAATCAACTCCGCCGGACAACAGCACTCCCAACGGCACGTCGGAAACCAAACGCATGCGCACGGCATCGGCGAGCAGCTCGCGCAAGTGTTCGGCAGCATCGTTCTCGGACGGAACTGGTTCGGCTGTCTTATAACTGAGTTGCCAATATCTCTCGACGCACACGCGTCCATTTTCCAGGGTGAGTTTGTGAGCGGCGGGAAGTTTGTTGATACCTTCGTAGATCGAAAGTGGCGCCGGCACGTAGTCAAATGACAAGTATTGCCGCAGCGCCTGGAGATTGGGCGCCGGCTTCACAGTTGGGTGGGCCAATAGCGCTTTAGGCTCGGACGCGAAGAGCAATGTCTTTTCAAAGACGCCCCAGTAGAGTGGCTTCTCGCCAAAGCGATCGCGCGCAATGAGTAAGCGTCGCCGTTTGCTGTCCCACAACGCGAACGCAAACATACCGTTCAGTTCGCGAACCATTTCATCGCCATACTCTTCGTAAAGATGTGGCAACACTTCCGTATCTGAAGCGCTGCGGAAAGTGTGCCCGCGGCTTTCAAGCTTGGCGCGCAACTCGCGATAGTTGTAGATTTCGCCGTTGAGAATGACTGCGACGCTCTTGTCTTCGTTGAAAGCCGGTTGTTCACCTGTCACTAAATCGATGATCGCTAACCGGCGCATACCGAGTGCGGCGCCGTTTGTTACGAATAGGCCTTCCGAGTCAGGCCCGCGATGGACCATGCGCTCACACATCGCGTGCAACAGTTCTCGACCGCCCTCGACAGGCGGCACGTTAAAATTGAGATTGGCCCAACCGGTAATTCCGCACATGTTCGTTTATTAAGGACGATCTTTGAAGCCCAATCGCTCTCGTACAGAGTAAATCGCTTTTGCCTGAGACTCGTGATACGTGCGCACGAGCATTTCGGCGAGCAATCCCATCAATAAAAACTGCACACCTACCGCGAACATTACGATGCTCAGGATTGGCAGCGGAGTCTGAACAAAGTCGGCTTTGTGAAAAATCTTGAGAAACACGGCGTACAGTCCTCCGAAAAGAGAGATCGCAAACGCGAGCATCCCAAATGAGCCAAAAACGTAGATCGGTTTCGTTTGATACGATGCCATGAATTTGATCGTCATTAGATCAAACACGACTTTGAGTGTTCGCGAGAGTCCGTATTTTGACTTGCCCATTGTGCGCGCGTGATGCTCGACGGGTATCTCTGTGACACGAGCACCGGCCCACGCTGCGTAAATCGGAATAAAGCGGTGCATCTCGCCGTACAAACGAACGTCCTGCAACGACTCGCGGCGATAAGCCTTCAGCGAACAGCCGTAATCATGTAGCGGCACGCCGCCAATCCACGAGATCAAACGATTCGCAATCATCGAAGGGATCTTGCGCGTGACCATCTTGTCTTTGCGGTTCTTGCGCCAACCCGAGACAACGTCATAACCCTCTTCGAGCTTGTGCAACAGACGCGTGATGTCGGCAGGATCGTTTTGCAGATCCGCGTCCATCGGAATCAGCACTTTGCCGCTCGCGGCATCGATACCGGCTGCCATGGCTGCTGTCTGGCCGTAATTTCTCCGCAGCGCAACTACGCGGACGCGCGGATCGAGTTGCGCGATCTCGCGCAAAATTCTGAGGCTTCCATCCGTTGAACCATCATCGACGTAAACAATTTCGGCCGAGCGACCAAGCGATTTCAGCGCTTCGTCGAGTTTCGCATGCAGCGGCAGAAGGTTCGGCTCTTCGTTGAAGACCGGAAGAAATACCGATACGTCAGGCGTGTCGAGTGTTGGGCTCGGCCGTTGATCGCGTTCCAGGTCCTGTTCGTCGAGAATCTTCATCGTATTAACGCGCTCGTGGGCAGGGGGCTGGTTGGCATTTTAGACTACTTTTGCCCGAAACCACTCGACAAAGCGGTGCAGGCCATCTTCAATCTGCGTTTTGGGGTTGTAACCCAACAACGCTCGCGCCTTCGAAATGTCGGCAAAAGTTTGGGGAACGTCGCCAGGCTGTGGCGGTTGGCGATCGATCGTCGCGTGTGCATCCAGCTCTTTTTCAAGCAACGAGATAAGTTCCCGGAGTTCGACCGTCCGCGACTCACCCAGGTTAATCACTTCGTAATCGCTTTTGTCGTAATTGATGGCAGCCATGACGCCGTCGATGATGTCGTCGATGTACGTGTAATCGCGACGTGTTGTGCCGTCGCCAAAGACCGGTATCGGCTGGCCCTCACTTATTAGTTTAGCGAATTTGTGAATTGCCAGATCGGGTCGCTGCCGTGGTCCATAGACCGTGAAGAATCTCAGGCAAACGCACCGCAGGCCGTACAGATGCGAATACGTGTGGCAGAGAAGTTCGCCGGCGCCTTTCGTTGCGGCGTAAGGTGAAATAGGTTGGCGTATGGGATCGTCTTCGCTAAACGGCACCTTGGCGTTGATTCCGTAAACAGATGATGACGAGCCAAATATGAATTGCTTTATGTTTTTGTGACGCGCGAGCTCGAGCAGGTTCAGCGTACCGTTAATATTTGTTTCAGTGTAGAGCTGCGGTTCGGACAGCGAAGGCCGCACACCTGCTCGAGCTGCGAGATGCACAATACAATCAAAGTTATTCTTTTCGAATACTTGATCGAGGGCCCGATCTCGAATGTCAATTTCGAAGATCTGATATCGCGGATCGTTGAGGTGCTCGCGGATGTTGGCACGCTTGATCGATGGATCGTAGAACTCGTTGAAGTCGTCAACGACGGTAACGCGGTCGATGTTGGTATTAAGTAGCCGATCAATCAGATGGGAACCAATGAAGCCTGCGCCGCCTGTGATGAGAAAGTTTTTCATCAGCCCTTTGTAGCATAAATCCACAAATGCCAGCCCCATCGCGAAGCCATTTGCGATTCCAGCGAGCGCGGCAGAATCGGTCCAAGCAGCGGAAGCCATCGTTTATTCAAAAAATATGTGCGCAGCTCCACGCGGGAAAAGTCTTTGAAAAGATCGCGTGCTTCCACTCGTGAATAAACTCGCGCCAACGGATTGCCTGCGCCGTCAGTGTTGCGGCTCAGGAATTCTTCCGAGTTTAAATATCCGGGTTGGGCCTGTAATTGTCGCCCGTGTTCACGCAAAGCATCTTCGGGTTCCCCGGTTAAGAGATTAACGAGCTTGACGCCCGCATTCCATCTTAAGAGATGGACGCCGGCGCGGCGAAGCATAGAAATATTGACGCGGTAATTATAGGAGTTGCGATGGTAGAGCATGACGATCGCTTGGCCGCCGGGACGAAGAACTCGATGGATTTCGCGCACCGCTGCGGATGTATCAGGCGTGTGATGAAGTACGCCGTGTGAGTAAACGATGTCGAACGAGTCGTCGGGAAAATCGAGGCGTTCGGCATCTGAAATGCGAAATGTGCCGGGCAGTTGAAATAGTTCGAAACGCCGTTTAGCGAGGGCAACAGCGGCTTGTGTTAGATCGACACCGATGTAATTGGCTCCCGATTTGGCAAACTGAGCTCCGTCAGTTCCAAGTCCACAACCGATTTCAAGCACTGATAAATTTTTCGCGTTTGCAAAGCCCGCGGCTGCGGGAATGTGCCACTCCTTTTTATAGCGATGCTCTTCTACCAGTTCGTAAAAGCGGCGCGAGCCAGGTTCGGCCTCGGCAAACTTTGTCCCACAGGGATGCTCCTGCCAGAACGCACGCACGCGTTCTTTAAGTTTCGAATTCTGTTCTGACATTTCCAAAGCAGGAAAGGATACCAGCCACGGTGATGGTGGACAAAAGATGGTCTCGAAGTATAGCTTGCTCAGTGGAGTTTGTTGCTCTCCACCGCCTTGCGCCTCAGGCAGCCTTGCTGGGCGAAGCCACCACGAGGCACAAGGATCAGCGAAGGCCGTTGGGGTGAGGATCCCAGATCCGGTGCCGGACACCCACCTGTCCTACCAGTTGATTTTGCCCCCTCTCTCAACTGGTCCAGATCAAACGCTCACGCGAGAAGTTCTCGATCTTGCTATTCTCCGGATAGCATAAAATCTGGCCGCCCGTGAAAATAGCAGTAGCGCTTAACGACGTGGCGCACTATACTCACTTTTCTATTTAGAAATCCTTAGAGTAATCTCAAAGAATTATTAGACTTGATCTCAAGGGCGGCGCCTCATGCCTCATATACCTCATGACGATGACCTCTATTACGAGTTTGGTCCATATCGACTAGATCCGGATAAATGTCTCCTCACGCGCGCCGGTGACACGATCTCGCTCACGCCAAAGGCTATCAAGATACTGCTCATG
This sequence comes from uncultured Acidobacteriota bacterium, assembly GCA_963826255.1. GTDB lineage: Bacteria > Acidobacteriota > Blastocatellia > Pyrinomonadales > Pyrinomonadaceae > PSRF01. The sequence continues at coordinate 474,342 of CAWGWK010000001.1, read as the reverse complement.
CTGGTCGCGAATGCTGGGCAGTTAGTGGGAAAAGACGAACTGCTGCAAGAGGTCTGGCCCGATACCTTTGTCGAGGAGTCAAATCTCACACAAAACATCTTCACGCTCAGAAGAGTTTTAGGAGATGAGCGTAATGGTCCAAGATACATTGAGACTGTAACGCGGCGGGGGTATCGCTTTGTGGCCACCGTCAGAGCTGTCGCCCGCAACGAGAATCACAACGGTGAGATTTTCACGCCACCACCCAGAGAGGCCACGCAACGAGCTGTTGTTGCTGTGCTTCCTTTCATCAACGTCAGCGGCGACCAGGAAATTGACTATCTGGCTGATGGAGTTACGGACAACATCATCAACAATCTGGCGCGTGTTTCAAAGCTGCGCGTTATGTCGCGCAGTTCAGTGTTCCGCTACAAAACGAAAGAACTCGATCCGCAACAGCTTGGTGTTAGCCTGGGCGCCACTGCAGTATTGGTCGGCAAGATCAACGCGCGACCCTCAGGTATTATACTCAGTGTGGAGTTGGTTGATACGTCTACTGGCTGGCAGTTGTGGGGAGAAAGCTTTGATTGCCAGAGCAAAGACATTCTCGAGATTCAGGATGCAATCACCCGACAACTGCTGGTGAGTTTGAAGCTGCAGTTAACGGGTGAAGAAGAGAAGCGGATTACAGCCCGCTACACTGAGAACGTCGAAGCCTACCAGGCTTACCTTGAGGGTCGTTATCACTGGAGCCGGTACACGCGGAAAGGGATTGAGAAGGCGATCGGTCATTTCCGGCACGCCATCGACCTCGATCCTAACTACGCGTTGGCGTATGCGGGCATTGTGGACTGCTATTTGAGACTGGCGACGAATTATTTGCCACCAGAAGATGACCTACTCCCTCCGTCCAGTGAGCCGCTTGGTACTACCGACGCCAGTGTTAACGACCCGACCGAACCCGAAGCGAAAGTGAAGCTGCGTTTTGAATGGGACTGGAAAAGCGCCGAGCGCGAACTCCGCCGCGCCAACGAACTAAAAACCGACTACCCCTCCGCCCACCAGTGGTACGCAGCCTATCGCACAAGTCAGCAACTCTATGAGGAGTCAAGCACACAACCAAGCGTCAACATTAACCTGATGAAGGAGGTGAAATCAGGCACGAAACTAGCGCCGCAAATTCGTTCGATTCAGCTCACACCCACAGAAGAAGTCCAGATCCTTTGTTCCATAGCGCGGGAACAAATAGCAACAGGAAACTTCGAAGCTGGTAATTTGATACTTCGTCGTTGGACTCAACCCGGAAAATGGCCAAAGCTAGACTCTTTGAATCCTTATGCCGCTGCTGATCTACTCTTCACGTTAGGCACTCTTTTTGGTTGTGTCGCCAGCGCGAAAAGAGTAACGCATGGCCAAAAGCAAGCTGAAGCTTTACTCTGTGGATCCGTTGCTCTTTTTAAGCAACTTGGCACCACGAGTCGTTCAGTGGAGGCCCAAATCGAATTATCACGTTGTTTCTATCGGCAGGGACTCTTCGATATTGCGCGGGACACTCTATCAACCGCTTTATTTGACTTGCCAGATGATCAAATGGAAATCAAAAGCGTTGCCTTGGTGTTATGGGGTGTCGTGGAACGGGATTCTGGGCGTTTACTTAGTTCCCTGATGAGTTACGTGAGGCGTTGACGCTGGAAGTCGCAGGCCGATTAATGACGGGCCGCTGTTACCATGAGTTGGCAACAACCCTTAAGGAGTTGGCAATATCCGAGAAGGAGCGGATGCACTCTGATGAAGCAAAGCTTCATTTCGTGCAAGCACTATATGAATCCGAAGCTATCGGTAATCACCGCCTTGCAGCGGCGGTAGAAAACAACTTAGGATTCCTGTTATTGAGCCTGGGGTTGCTGGATGAATCGGAAAAGCATCTGTTGCGCTCCCGAAGACTATTTGATGGTTATTCTGACAATGTTCGAGCAGCGCAAGTAAATGAAACCCTAGCCCGCCTGTATTTAGAAACGAAAGAGTATTCGCTCGCACAGGAAGTAATCGATCGGGCCGTTGAAACCCTAGAACTTACGGATGGTGAGGCCCTCTTGGCCGAGGCCTTGACTACGAAGGGTGTTGTGCGCAGAAGGTTGGAGCAGTATGGCGATGCGCAAAAAAGCTTTGAGGCGGCTTATAGAGTTGCCGAGAGGTGTGGTGATAATGAAGGGGCTGGGCGCGCACTGTTAATTATGTTGGAGGAGATGGGTGAGTGTTTAGAGCAGCCAGAAAGAGTTCAGGTGTCGAAAAAATTAAAAACACTATTTGCCACCACTGAACAAGCCGAATTACTGAGTCGCGTTGAAAAGAGCATCGCTGAAAGCGGGCTCAATCAAACAGGTGAAGATGCACACTTATCAAAATAACCGCTGCTTAGGATCTCGCCATATCGATTAGATCGGGATAAATGTGTCCTCACGCGCGGAGGTGACACGATCTCACTGAAGCAAAAGCTATCAAGATACCGCTCACGCTGGTCGCGAATGCGGGTTACTGGGAAGGACGAACTGCTGGCAGGAGGATCCGCAAGGGATTTTGTGTAAACGATAATATTTTTTTGGTTGGCTGCTTTTCATCTTGATTTGTGAGCAGCAGTAGGGGCTGTGGGAACGGTGGGAAAACGTAGTTTGTTTTTCCACGGTTCCATAGCCCGATTTTTTGCCTGGCTGGTTTATTCGTCAATCAGCTTCCTGCTTAGTGCGCCGGCAACCGGTTTTCGTAGATGATGGCGAAGCGGTTGAGCGCGTCCTTCCAGGTGTGGACCGGCATGGTCCACTTCTTTGAAATGTTGCGCAGAGCCAGATAGAGTAGTTTGCAAACCGCCTCATCGTTGGGAAACGAGCCGCGCGCTTTGGTCACTTTGCGCAGCGACATGTTCAACGACTCGATGGCGTTGGTGGTGTAGATCACTTTTCGAATCTCTGGCGGGTGCGCGAAGAACGGGATCACGCGAGCCCAGTTGCTGTGCCAGGACTTCGCAATCATGGGGAACTTCGCATCCCACTTCAGACTAAAATCGGCTAGTCGTTGCTCGGCTTCCCCGTCCGTTGCTGCCGTGTAAATCAGCTTCAGGTCCGCCGCCACTTCCTTGCGCTGTTTCCAGCCTACATAGTTCAGCGAGTGCCGCACCAAATGTACGATGCACAACTGCACTTCGGTTTGCGGAAAGACACTTTCAATTGCTTCAGGAAAGCCTTTCAGTCCATCAACGCAGGCGATAAGATGTCGGTTACGCCCCGATTCTTCAACTCTGTCACAACTTGCAGCCAGAACTTAGCCCCTTCCGTTTGCGCGATCCACAGCCCCAGCACCTCTTTCAATCCTTCGATCGTGACGCCAATCGCCAGGTAAATTGCTTTGTTTTTGACGTGCCCGCTGTCTCTCACTTTGAACTGGATGGCGTCCAAATACATGATCGGGTAGACCGGGTCCAGTTGCCGGTTCTGCCACGTCTTCACCTCATCGAGCACCTCATCCGTCACACTCGAAATCAACGCTGGCGAGACTTCAACGTGATAGATCTCTTTGAGGTGCTGCTGGATCTCACGCGTCGAGAGCCCGCGCGCATACAGCGAAATGATGTTGGCGTCGAACCCCGTGAAGCGCGTCTGATGCTTCTCGATGATCTGCGGTTCGAAGCTCCCATTCCGATCACGCGGCGTCTCCAGCGCTAACTCCCCAAAGGTCCCTTTGATCGTCTTGGCCGACTTACCGTTGCGCGAGTTGCCGCTGTTGTGCCCGGCCGCGTCGTGCTTCTCATAGCCAACGTGTTCGGTCATCTCCGCGGCCATCGCCCGCTCCAGCAACTGCTTCGTCAACTGCTTCAATAGCCCATTCTCGCCGATCAGGTCGGCGGGCTTTTTGTAGTTCTTCAGCAGATTGTCAATGAGCTCGTTGTCGATGCTTTTCTCTTTGGTCATCTTTTCTCCCTGCCAACCCTAACTCAGTTGGCCGTCGATGACCATTTACACAAAACTTTCTACACGCTCTCCACCGTTCCCACAGCCCCTGCTGCTAGTAATAAATAAAGATGAAAAGCGGCGACCCTAAATAACAGACGATCATTTACACAAAATATTTGACGCTACCCGCATTTCTCGTCATCTCAATCAGTTCCGAACACCCTTGTCCCACCGCGCAACAACTGCACTCGTGCATCCGCTCCGCCAATCGCATTCAACTTCTCTTCGACGCTCGCGACGTGCCTGAACCATTTGCAACTGTTGCAGCTCTTCCCATAACTCGCCGCGCCATGACGCCGCGCGTCTACCTCGTCAGTGGTCGCGCCATACTGCTGAGCAGCTCCTAGCCCAACTTGGTCCAGCATCTGCTGCCGCGCGCCAGGATCTGACCTTCCCGTACCAGCAGGTCGCGAATGTGATTTTGATCTTCGTGCGCCGGCCCCCTATGTGTCGCCGGTAAGTGATTAAAGCCCGCCACTGCCACACTTCGATTTGCGGGATGTACACTTCACGCAACTGATTGACTGCTTATAACCGGGCGGCCTTCAAAGCATCCCGCCGGTCATCCTTCTGCTTCTTACGCCAACGCTAGGCATCGTCGCTCGTGTTCGCTACCTGTACTTCTCTTCTAGATCTTGTTTGAGGAAATGGGTGATCGTTTAGGCAGGCGGACAAGGTTCAAAGGGTCAAAAAGTTTTAAGGCATCATTGGCCTTAGTTGACAGGCCGTATTGCAGGCGCGTTGAAGGTCTAATTGCCTAGATTGCGTTTAGACCAAACTCAATTTAGAGTCCTAAAGCCGCTTAGTCTTCAGGAAAAATAAATCCTTCCAATCTGTTGATTGCCTCAAGATCCGTAGAGGCAGCGTGACTTTTAGTCGTGAGTTCGGGCTTCATAGCGAACCTTTCTGCGGCATGATGATTGCCCGCATTGAGTCTTGAAGTGCTTTTCGTCCCCGAAACACTTCAGCTTGACAGATTTTGAATCAAAGAATATGCATTTTGACCGAAGCTCTTCAACGACCTTGTTACCATGGATTAAAAACGGTGAGCAGAACTTGAAGGAGCCAAGATCCATCGAAGCTAACGGTCGAATTGGTGCGAGTCGTGGAGATAGTGCCGGCTCGCGTCGTTGATATGGTTCCTGTTTTGGTGGTTGATATGGTTCCTGTTTTGGTGGTTGATATGGTTCCTGTTTTGGCAAGCGCGGGGGCCGATAAAGCCAGAACCAACATTGTGGACCATACGATGGATTTAAGGTTCTTCATTGTTTTGCTCCTAGTCGCATGAAATTTCAGGTAACTGGGTCGGCTCCAAGCTTTCGCCTACTGAGCCTTCCTTGGGCCGACCTGTAACAAATAACTGGTTCAAACTAATGCTTTTCAAAGGACGTGCCAAAGACCATAAAACTCACCCCGATGATCTAAACCTTGCAGTACTTAAGCTTAGGTCCAGAGACCCCTCAATACCGTCAAATCACATGACTGACGGTCAATTGATTATTGAGTAAACAATTTCAACGGGGCGCCGGGAAATATAAACTTTCTTGGGAAAAACTCGCAGGTCGGCCCAATCTAGCTTTGTCAGAGCCATGTATAGGCGAGTATCAGTGGATACTAGATATTCAAGTCCTTTTTCTTATCATGACATCATTAAGAAACACGGCTTCTAGGATAGGAACGGGGCTGGAATCTCTGGGTGAAAGCGAGCGGGTTTTGGCGTGCTGCATGATTGCGCGCGAGAAGATTGAGATCGGAGATTACGACACTGGTTGCACGGCCCTTCGGTCCTGGTGGAAACTTGGAGAATGGCCGAATCAAGAGGGTCTGGGTCGGTTTGCTGCAGCAGAATTGCTTTTAATAACCGGTTCTCTGAGTGATGCAACGGCAAGGGCTAAACGGATTGTGGGCGGGCAAAGGCTAGCCGAGGCGCTGATCAGCGGTGCGATCGCTCTCTTCGATCATTTGGGAGAAAAAACCAGAGCAGTTGAAGCTCGTATTGAACTTGGCTGTTGCTATTATCACCAAGGACTTTTCGAACTTGCTCATTCCACGTTGCGGTCGTGCGCTGACAGCCTCACGAATGAAGACTATGAATTACGTGCTGTAGCTCTGATCAGATTAGCAATTGTGGAGCGCCACTCTGGCCGCCTTCATGAGGCTCTCACTCTGCTTGAGCAAGTGTCTGCTCTTGAAAATTTGATCAGTCCTTGGACGAAGGGTCGCTTCCGTACGGAAATGGCCAATACTCTTAAAGAGTTCGCCGTTGCAGAGGGCCGAAAGGACTACTTCGACCGTGCTCTGAGTCACTATCGAGAAGCCGGATTACAGTTCGAGCAAGTTGGGAACTTAAGGTATGCCGCTGCGGTTGAGAACAACCGCGGATACCTCTTGCTCAGTCTTGAACGATTCGAAGAGTCTCAGACTCACCTTGAACGTGCCCGAACACTGTTCAGTGGATTAGGCGATAGCATTGGCGGTGCGCAGGTCGATGAAACATTGGCCCAACTTTACTTGGCCTCAAATAATTACGAATTAGCAGAGCGTGCAATAAAACTAGCCGTCAACACACTGGAGGGGAGCGGCGAAGATGCTCTCCTAGCCGAGGCTCTCACGACGCAGGGGCTTATTCTCTGCCGCTTAGGGCACCGACAGGAAGCCAAACCCATTATCGAACGTGCCAGACGGGTGGCAGAACGCTGCGGGGACCGAGAAGGCGCGGGGCGGGCGCTGCTTATTCTCATCGAGGAAATGTGTGATCAGCTAGCGGATGACGAGCGGCGGGAAATTGGCGCCCAGGCCAACCAGTTGCTCGCGAACTCGCAGCAGCATGCCACGCGTGAACGCCTCCGTAAGTGTCTAGAGACAATCGCCGAGGCCCACACGCGCCACGAAGCACAACGCGAGCAGGAGATTCACGCACAGAAAATGGCGGCCCTCGGAGAGCTCTCATTCGGCGTCGCGCACAACGTCAACAACACCCTCACCGGCATTCTCGGACGCGCCCAACTGATCCTCCGCAACAGCAACGATCCGGCCAAAATCGAGGCGGGCCTCGAATTGATCATCAAGAGCGCGGAGGACGGAGCTCACATTATCCGACGTATTCAGGACTTCGCGCGCCAGCGCCCGAGCCGCGAATTCGAAATAATTTCGATAGCCGAACTCCTTAAGGATGCCTGCGAAATGACCCGGCCTCGCTGGGAAGCTCGTTCCGAATTTGCTCCGATACGCTTCGCTTTACATGGCGATTGCAAGGCCCACGTCAAAGGTGACCCGGTCGAACTGCGCGAAGTACTCGTCAATATGATCTATAACGCCATCGACGCTATGCCCTCCGGAGGCGAAGTACGGCTATCCACTCAGGAAAACCGCGAACGTGTTGTCATTCACATTACTGACACCGGTACAGGCATGGGACCCGAAGTAAAGCAACGCCTCTTCGATCCATTCTTCACGACCAAAGGCAAGGCCGGCACAGGAATGGGCCTGGCTGTCAGCTTCGGTATCATCCGCCGGCATGAGGGCTCCATTGAAGTTGATAGCGAGCCAGGCCGCGGCACTACTTTCAAGATTTCACTGCCGAAAGTGGTTCCAGAGTTGGCGGAAGCCAAAGGCGCCGACCCAACAGAGGTCCAAGTTTCCTCGTCCGATGATAAGGTTCGCGTGCTCGTTGTTGACGACGAAACGCACGTGCGCGAAGTCTTGATCGAAGCGCTGGAAGCGGACGGCTGCGAAGTGGTATCAGCCCAAAGCGGCGAGATTGCTCTGGCGCTCTATGAGGAGTACGAGGGTAAGTTTGATGCGGTATTCACGGACATTGGCATGCCTGATATGAACGGTTGGGAATTGGTCACTGAAATTAGAGAGCGCTCCAAAACAATGCCAATTGCGATCATCAGTGGTTGGGCCGACGCGATTAGCGTTCAGACAAGAAACGCGGTGAAAGCTGACTGGGTGGTCGCAAAGCCGTTCGATATCAATAGGATCTCGAACATCGCGCAGGAGATTGCGCAACGCAAAACGTCGAATTTAGTTAGGAATTAAGCGCTCGCACTCAGTTCGTGGCGTTCGAGCTTCAGGTAGAGCCCACGGCGAGTCAATCCGAGCTCACGTGCTGCGCGTGAGATGTTTCCATTGTGCCGGCGCAGAGCGTCGGAGATCATACGTCGCTCAACTTCCGCGAGCGCCTCTGCAAGCGTGCCGGTACCGGCAGTCTGCAAGTTTGACGATGGCAATGACGCAATCGATGCTGCCGCTGCTGCGGAAGGCGTCGTTGGCGATGAGGTCCGTTTCAGTTCGGGCGAAAGGTGTTCCGGAGTAATAATCGTTCCATCTTCAGCACGGGCGACGGTGCGCTGAATTTCATTGCAAAGTTGCCGCACGTTCCCCGGCCAGTCGCTCACCATCAGTAAGTTGACGGCTTGCGGCGTAATCTGTATGTCCTTACGACCAAACTTCGCTGAGTAATGATTCACGTAATAATTGACGATCGTCGGAATCTCAGATCTGCGTTCACGCAGTGGCGGCACTCGCAAACGAATCACGTTTAGCCGGTAATAAAGATCCTCACGAAAACGCCCCTGCGAAACCATTTCCTCTAGATCGGTATTCGTCGCGGCGATAATGCGCACATCAACCTTGCTCGGTCGCTGCTCGCCGAGTGGCTGAATCTCGCCTTCCTGAAGGAACCGCAACAGCTTCGGTTGAACATCGAGCGGTAAGTCACCGATTTCGTCAAGGAATAGTGTCCCACCGGCGGCGGTTCGAATCACACCATGTGAATCATTAACAGCGCCGGTAAAGGCTCCACGCCGGTAACCAAAAAGGTAACCTTCTGACAACTCTTTAGGCACGGCGGTGCAGTTGAAAGGAACAAAAACTTTCGCACGGCGTGACGAGATAGCGTGGATCGCACGAGCCACGAGCTCTTTGCCTGTGCCCGACTCGCCTGTCACCAACACAGTTACATCCGAGGAGCGAATCTTATGTACCTCTTCTACCAACTGTGTCATCGCCGGGCTCGAGTGGATGAAGCCAGGCATCAAACTGGTGCCCGTCAATTCATCGGTATGTTCATGAGTGCCACTCTTCTGCGCGCCAGCCCGCAACGCGCAAACATCCATTCCAAGCTCGACCACCCGCAGCAGTGGTTCCAGCGCCACGCCCTTCGGTAACTTCGAGCGGTTACGTGGGGCTAAATACATCGTTGCCGCAGGAGCGTTCGACGATTTTAATAAGATCACTTCGGCGTCGTGCTTACGACAATAGCGATCACGAGCAGCATCATCGTCGATTGCGTCCAGTTCAACCGCGAGCTTCAATGTCTCCGGAGGCGTGCAGCCCATCGCAATGACAACTCTTGGTTCGTCACGTTCACCGCGCTCCGTGATGACCACTCGATGCGCGCCCGTTTCCTGACGCATTACCGCCGCGAGCTCGCGCAACAAAAGTTCGCGTGATGCGACCGCCTCCGCGAGACGCAACGTCAAGAGTTGGGTCAAAGCAGACTGCTCCTGAATACGTTCAGGAGTTATGCGAGCGAGGTCCCTCAGTTCTTCTTCGGCACGAGACAAATCAAGTCGTGCGCCTAACTCTCGAAATGTATTCAACGCCCGGCTCAGATGTTCACCTGCACGGTCAGGCAAGATGTTCGCGTAGGCGCGTCCTAACTCAAGATGCGCGCGGGCCGAGCGATATCGATCGCCGAGCATGTCGAAGATCGAAACACTACTGCCAAAATGCTGTGCTGCGGCGGCGGCATCGCCGCGCGACATATTCAGCATGCCATTGAGCCGATGCGCTTCACCGGTAAAGCCGAGGTCCGTCGCTGAGTCGGTTGTCTGTTCGCCAACCCGCTGAAGTTCTTTGCTGCATTCCTCCAAATCACGCATCAACAGATAGGCTTCCGCAGCGATCAAGCGCGACTCGCAAATAGCTTGGCGATCACCGATCGTCTCTGCCAGCGTGAGCGCTTCCCTGGCCTTTGCTAATGCTTGTGCAGGGTCGGCGATGGCAATGTAACAGCGCCCGAGCGTCCTCAGCGCTTGACCGGCGTACCACTTGTTTCCGTTTTCAGTCGCCAGCGCAACGGCCCGACTAAGATAATCTTTGGCTTGGTCCAGATCGCCGCGAAGCATGTGCAGCTCGCCAAGCGAATCCAGAATCATTGGTACTTTCGCGCCCCGCTCATCCACTTCGGTGGCGAGTGCTAAAGCACGCTCCAGCGCCTCGTGCGCTCGATCCCAATGCCCGATCAGGATCAGGTTTATGCCTAGATTGTTATAGCCATCGGCTGCATTGGTCTTGTGGTCCGTTCGCTCGTAGTAAGTGATCGCTTTCTTGAGGTGATCGATACCTTCCTGAGGCCGTTTCAGAAACCAGCAACAGCCGGCCATGTTCGCGTACGCCCTACCCAGGACGTATGCAGCTGGTCTATCGCCGATGAGCTTGAGAGCCTGGCCGAAGTTTTCCAGGGCTGATTCGTAATGACCCTCCTGAAGATCCGCCACACCCATGCCAAAATACGACTCGGCAAGTCCTCGCCAGTCACCGTTTTGACGGAAACTCTCCAGGGCCCGTTGAGCATAATCGCGTGCAATCGGGTATTCACTGATGGTTCTATAAGTGCGGGATAACGCTGCGTAAATATGACCGAGGTTCACGGCGCCGGTTTCCGCATAGTCGCGCAAAGTCAACTGCAGCATCGCGATCGCTTTGGGATGGTCGCCGTTGTAGTTGTAACCAAGCCCGATCTGGACACGCAGGTAACTGACGGTCTGAGCATCGAGCTTAGCCCGCGATTCCGGGGCCTCATACATCGCCACGGCAGCCAGCGAATCACGATAATGGCCCTGCTGCTCAAGTGCTGTTGAAAGTGCGCACCTCGAGAGCGCAAGCATTGGGGCATTGTAACGGGCATTAGAGATTAGTAAGGAAAGCCGATCTTTGGCTTCAGTGGACAGACCCTGGTCGAGCAACGAACGCACTTCGTCCAGTTCGCGCGTTAACGACTCAGTGGTCGGCTTCGCCCGTGAGCGAATTCTCACGCGAGCGTCAGCGAGATCGACCACACCTCGCTCGATAGGGGGCTTTTGCTGGTCACGACCGAGGGGGTCATGACCCACACGTTTATCCATTTAAGTACCTATAAAAGATCAATCGAGCGGACTTTTCACGATGCTTGATATGGGAGGGACCGCCTCAAAACTATTTCCAATACAGTTTTGCCGCGCAAACGTGTTTATGCGTGCTGAATTTAACACAGGAGTCAAATATCGTACAGTTTCTTCTGTACATAAGGAGTGAATTTTCTGAGGGCGTTCGATTCCCGGCTCTTTCCGTCTGTAAATTAAGTTCTCAAAATACACAGGTTACGCCGCAATTTAATCCTTTGTGCGCCTTGACACCCCTAAGGGTCGGTCGCTATCATTTCCGTTTCCGTTCGCAGCGCGGAACTTCGCCTAGGGTTATATGTTTGAGTCGCTCTCGGACAAATTAAAACGCACGCTAAAGAATCTGCGGGGCGAGGGCGTGCTGACGAAGGAGCACGTTGACGCTGCGCTGCGGGAGATCCGTCTGGCGCTTTTAGAGGCCGACGTAAACTACAAAGTCGCAAAAGACTTTATCGCTTCTGTTCAGCAGAAAGCCGAAGGGCAACAGGTTTGGCAGGAGCTCAAACCGTCCGAGCAGGTCGTCAAAATAGTCTTCGACGAACTGGTTGAGTTGCTCGGAGGCCAATCGTCGCGGCTCGTCTTTACTAAACAGCTACCAAACACAGTGATGGTAGTTGGCCTGCAAGGTTCGGGCAAAACCACGTCAACGGGAAAGATCGCGCGTTGGCTAGCTGCAAATCAGGATCGAAAGCCGTTACTGGTTTCAGTAGACGTTTACAGGCCGGCAGCACGCGAGCAGTTGAAAGTCATCGCGAAGGCGACCGGTCAACAGATCTTTGAAAATCCTCAAACCAACGACCCGCTCACACTCGTGCGTGAAGCGCAGAAACACGCGCAACAAACTGGTTTCGATACGTTGCTGATCGACACGGCAGGCCGCCTGCACATCGACGATGCATTGATGGAAGAATTAGTCACCATCAAGCAGGAAACGCATCCAGTTGAAATACTCTTTGTTGCTGACGCAATGACCGGCCAGGACGCCGTTCGTTCCGCCGAAGAATTTCACCGGCGCGTCGGAATCACGGGGGTGATCCTGACAAAGATGGACGGGGATGCTCGTGGCGGCGCCGCACTTTCGATCAAACAGGTTACCGGACAGCCCGTGAAGTTTGTCGGTGTCGGCGAACGTTACGATGCTCTCGAGCCTTTTTATCCGGATCGAGTCGCGCAGCGAATTCTCGGAATGGGCGACGTTTTATCGCTCATCGAAGAAGTACAGTCGAAAGTCGATCAGGACGAAGCGGAACAGCAGCTCAAGAAGCTACAGAAAAACGAATTCACACTCGACGATTTTCGTTCGCAGTTGCGTCAGGTTAAGAAGCTCGGCTCTTTCTCAAAGATAATGAAGATGCTGCCCGACCAGCTCCTGGGCGGTATGGGAATGCCGCAGTTGGATGAGGAGCAATCGAAGGTGATGGAGCAGGAGCTGAAGCGCACCGAAGCCATCATCGATTCGATGACGTGGGAGGAACGCAACGATCATCGGATTCTGAACGCGAATCGTCGTCGCCGCATCGCTCGCGGATCGGGAACGTCAGTTACGGCCGTAAATCAGCTTATCAAGCAGTACGTCGAGATGCGTCAGATGATGCGGCAGCTTTCCAGTTCCGGCCTGTTTGGGGGCGGCGGGCTGAAAAGCAAGATGTTGAGAAAGATGACGGGAATGCCGGATATGGCTGGTTTCGCAGGCGACGCAGGCGAGATGCCCTCTTTACCAGCGGCACCGGCTGCACCATCACGCAAGAAGTTGAAAAAGAAACGAAAGAAGAAACGAAGGTAGGCTGCCACAATCCGTGGCGCTGAAGGAGGAACGAATTGCTAGCGATTAAGTTAATGCGCACTGGTGCGAAGAAGAGCCCCTCGTATCGCGTTGTAGTCAAAGAGAAGCAGTCAAAGCGCGACGGTGCCTATTTGGAAAACCTGGGCACATACAATCCCACGCGAAACCCGGCGGAGATCAAACTCAATTTAATCAGAGTTAACTACTGGATCGAGAAGGGTGCACAACCCACCGATACGGTTGATCGTTTGATCAAGGCCAGTACGAAGGCTGAACAGGCTGCAACTGCCGAAGTCCAGTCGTGAGTCCCTGTTTAGGACGAAAATCATGCGAGACGCTATTGAGATGATCGTCAAGTCGTTGGTTGACGACAGCGAGAATGTGGACATCCGCGAGATCGAGCAGCGCAATGGATCCACTCTCCTCGAAGTGCGTGTTGCGCCGAACAATGTGGGAAAGATTATCGGCAAGCAGGGGAAAACGATTCGTGCTTTGCGATCACTGGCCCGGATCGCAGGTACAAAGAAGAATCGTCGTTACCTCCTCGAAATCGTGGAGTGATCCAGATGGACGACACCGGCTCGAGTGAATTAGTGATTATCGCTCGGGCGGTGAAACCACGCGGCCTCAAGGGCGAGCTCATCGCGGAGCTTTTGACAGATTTTCCGGAGCGGTTTGAAGGCCTTAAAGAACTGGTGCTCGTTTCACCAAAAGGCGAGCGAAGAGTCGGACGGATCGAGGATTACTGGTTCCAAAACGATCGGGTGGTTTTGAAGCTGGCTGACTACGACGACGTTGAAGCGGCCAAAGAATTAGTGGGGTTTGAATTCGCTGTTCCGGAGTCCGAGCGTGTCCCACTTCCTTCCGATCATTATTACGATTGGGAATTGGAAGGATGCACGGTCAAAGTGGGCAGTGAAAGCATCGGCAAAGTTCAGTCAGTGATCAGAACTGGTGGAACCGAGATCCTGGCGATTGCTGACGAGCACGGCAAGGAAAGTTTGATACCTTTGGTCGATTCTATCGTTGTTGAGATAGACGCGGCAGCGAAGACGATCGTAGTCGATCCGCCCGAAGGACTTTTAGATCTTTGATTACAGAAAAGGGATGCTACGCTTCGATATCATTACGATCTTTCCTGAGTTTTTTCATCAGGCAATAGATTGTGGGATTTTGAGGCGGGCTCGCAATGCCGGACTGGTCGAAGTAAAGGCGCACGACCTGCGACAGTGGACCACGGACAAGCACCACGTTGTAGACGATCGGCCATTCGGCGGCGGCGACGGGATGATTCTCAAGCCCGAACCGATCTTCGTTGGTCTCGAAGCACTAACTGGCGCCGCCCGAAAAGAAGATTTTCCAGCAAAGACGCGAGTGGTTTTGTTGTCGGCTCAAGGTCAGGTTTTTTCACAAGCTTTGGCCCAGGATATTTCACAACACGCATCCCACGTCGTTCTCCTTTGTGGACGCTACGAAGGAGTAGACGAAAGAGTAGCGGACGCGCTAGTTACTGACGAGCTCTCGATCGGCGACTATGTCCTTTCTGGTGGTGAACCAGCGGCGATGGTGGTGGTGGACGCAGTTGTTCGATTGTTGCCGGGTGCGCTTGGCAGTGAGACTTCTGCGGTATTTGAGTCTTTCTCAGAAGGTTTACTGGACCATCCGCAGTACACGCGGCCGCCGGATTTCAGAGGCATGAAAGTGCCGGAAGTATTGTTGAGCGGGAACCACGCTGAGATCGAGCGTTGGCGTAAAGAAGCCGCAATTGAGAAAACACGGCGTAAGCGGCCTGACCTGCTGAAATAGAATTAATAAGGAGCATCGAGAAATGAATCGATTGGACAAGATTGAAGACGGCCAACTGCGTAATAATATTCCACAGTTTCAGCCAGGCGATACGGTCCGTGTTCACGTGCGGATTAAGGAATCTGAGACCAAAGAGAGATTGCAGGCTTTTGAAGGCGTCGTGATCGCTCGCAAACATGGCGGCGCTCGCGAAACCATCACGGTGAGGAAGACGAGCTTTGGTGTCGGAGTGGAAAGAATATTTCCCTTGCACGCAACCATCATCGACCATATCGATCTGATAAAAAGAGGTCGCGTCAGGAGAGCCAAGCTATACTACCTTCGTGGACTTCGCGGTAAGGCCGCACGCATTCGCGAGCGCGACACTCGCGGCCAGCAGGGCGACGGTAATCAGGCTTCGGCAGCCGCTAAGAAATAACCCCGGCCACAAGTAAGCACAAAAATCGCAAAACAGAAGAAGCCCTTTGTGCTTTTTGTGCCTCTTTGTGACTACAAGACTTTGAGGCTAGATTTGCGGATCGCAATCGATGCTCATGCTGTTGGCGCGAAGCTTGGGGGCAACGAAAGCTACGCCATAAACCTGATAGAGGCGCTGGCCCAAATCGACAGCGTCAACAGCTACACTATCTACATCACCACCAACGAGGCGCGCGACCGCTTCCACCAACGTTGGCCCAATTTCAAAGTTCGCTCAACCCTTCCTCACACGCCGCTAATCCGAATTCCACTGACACTCAGCGCGGAACTGCGAAAACATCCGGTCAACGTTCTGCACGTTCAGTTTACAGCCCCACCTTTTTGTCCTTGTCCAGTCGTGGTCAGTATTCATGATCTCTCATTTGAACACTTGCCCCAGACGTTCAATCGTCGTAGTCGAACGCAGTTGCGATTAACAGTGCGGCATTCTGCCCGGCGAGCGGCGCGAATTCTTTCTCTCTCCGAACACACACGTCGCGATATCATCGAAACTTACGGCATCGACGGAGAACGGATTAAGGCCATTCCCCTCGCGGCGCCTAAACATTTCGCACCCGTGAAAGACGATGGCGAACTTCAACGCGTGCGACATACTTACGGGATAGACGGCGAATATATTTTGTCCGTAGGTTCTATTCAGCCTCGCAAAAATCTGGCCCGACTTATCAAGGCTTACGCCTCCTTGCGAGGCGAGTATTCAGCAGCTAAGCTGCCCAAACTCGTGCTCGTCGGAAAGTGTGCCTGGCTTTATGACCAAACCTTGCGCGCACTTGAAGAATCCGGCGTACAAGAGGCAGTTGTTTTAACTGGATATGTGCCTGAGGCAGATTTGCCCGCGTTGTATACTGGGGCTCTTTGCTTTGTTTATCCGTCTTACTTCGAAGGATTCGGGTTACCACCGCTCGAGGCGATGAAGTGTGGCGCTCCCGTAATTGTCGGTAATAGGACCAGCTTGCCTGAAGTTGTTGGTGACGCAGCCCTGACCGTCGATCCTTTCGACGTAGACGCGATCGCGCAAGCAATCAAACTACTGATGGAAGATTCACAACTTCGTGAGGAGTTGAGCGTGAAAGGTCAACAAAGAGCCGCCGCCTTTGATTGGCAAGAAACTGCACGCAGAACGCTTACCGTCTACGAAGAGGTGGCCCGGTTATCTCTGTAGATCCAATGCGCATCGCTATTCTGGGAACGCGAGGTATTCCAGCCAGCTACGGCGGATTCGAAACCTTCGCAGAACATCTCGCGACACGTCTCGTGGCCCGTGGCCACCAGGTTACCGTATATTGCCGCGCTCACTATGTTTCACCGAGACAGTTGGAATATCACGGTGTCAGGCTCGAAGTTCTACCCACTATCCGGCACAAATATTTCGATACAGTCGTCCACACTTTTTTGTCAACTATCCACGCCGTCTCGGGACGCTATGACGCCGCCTTGATATGTAACTGCGCAAATGCTCCGTTCAGTCCGATCCTGCGGCTTACCGGAACGCCGGTGGCGATCAATGTCGATGGACTCGAACACAAACGTAAGAAATGGGGTTGGTTGGGCCGCCGTTATTACCGGTTAGCTGAGTATCTCTCGACGTTGTTACCGAATGAGATGGTGACGGACGCGCGAGTGATTCAGGATTACTACCTTGCTCGCCACCATACTTCCTCGACGATGATTGCTTACGGGAGTGAGATTGAACGACGCCCCGATCGGACGGCAGTGCGTAAATGGCGAGTCGAGCCAAATAGATACGTGTTGTACGTGTCGCGGCTGGAACCTGAAAACAACGCGCATCTTGTCATCGAGGCCTTCAAAAAAGTAAGGACAGCTTACCGATTGCTGATCGTCGGGGATGCGCCGTATGCCGAACAATACATCAGCAGCTTGAAAGCCCAGGCTCGCGGCGACAAGAGGATTATCTTCACCGGTTTTGTCTTTGGTCAGGATTATCGAGCACTCCAGCAGAATGCGTATTGTTACATTCACGCCACCGAGGTAGGTGGCACACATCCGGCGTTGCTCGAAGCGATGGGTTATGGAAACTGTGTGCTTACGCTCGCGACTCCGGAAAATCTCGAGGTCGTTGGCGACGCCGGCGTTCCATACATCGACGAGTTCGATTTAGCCGAGAAGTTACAGGGAGTTTTACGTGACGGATCATTGGTTCAGGCCTTCAGAAACCGCGCTCAGCAACGCATACAGAGTCATTACGATTGGGACACTGTGGTGGACCAGTATGAACAACTCTTTGCTCGTATGAGTGGGCAGGCAATTAAATCTGAACCACAAGTGGCCGCTGAAAGCGAGTCCGTCAAAGTAATGCAGAAATAGGTGCGTAAAAGAGAGGGCCCCGCCAATTCAAAGAACTGGCGAGACCGGCGTTACGGGTAGGTTCGGGCAAATAGGGTGGCTGTGCAAAGCATGAGAATCGACGAAAACTCACGATTCATTCTGGCGGCGCGTAAGAGGGGAATATAAGGCCAAATAAGTAAGCAAACGCACCACTTAGCACTGCACCCGCAGCAACAAATACAAATCCAACAGACCTTGCTATTTGTTGTTGTGTGAAATTATACGATTAAACCGTGACCTGTCAAGCACAATATTAACTATTTCGCAAAATTCTCGTGACAATTGTCTCTGAGAGCGTTTCACAGGTTCGGAGTCAGTTTTTAGGCTGTCTTTGAGGCGGCAAGCTAAAGCTTGAACTTGAACTCTGAACTGAAAGACCCACCTTATTCACCGGAGCGGGTCTGATGAAGCCGGTAAGCCTGCCTGCGCACGGCCTCGGAGATGTTTCGGTTCTGCGTCAGACCTTGAAGATCTTTCGTCCGAATCCTTGGCAATAGGTTTACTACGGTCGGTATGGGGCTTCGAGGGTTTCGCGCGAGGTTGTGAATAATCGGGTACGAACGGGCCCAGCTCCGATTGAGAGCGATTACGCGCAGCACTTCAGCCGAGACAGTCCTCATTGCCGAGATATTCTCGATTTCCTGTTCGGTGATGCGCGGGTTGTTAACGACTGCGGAGCAAACCACCTTGTTTGAATCGCGGATCAGAATACCGCGAGCTTCGCGATCTCCTTTCATCGCCAGTTTCATCCTGTCTCTGGTGTTCATGAACATGATGCGGCGAATCAGCGAGACTCTTTCCGTGCTGACGTTTCCGGCTTCGCGACGTTCACTCTCGATTACGCGCTGGACATTTGCCGCAACTTCTTCCGCACTCTCAGCGACCAGTTCTTCATAACGTTCGGCCGGCAGCCAGGCGTCGTCAAGATCCGCGTCCGATACCTCGATGTGCTCGGCGATCAGCCATGCATCCTCAAGGCTTAGATCGCCGGCTGCGGTAGTTAGCTCCGCGGCTTCGAAAAACTCCGCCGCGGCGGTTTGGCCACGCGCTCGCAGTTCGTCCGCAATCTGACGTGCACCACGCTCTTTCTCGAAAAATTCTTTGCGGGTCTCGCGAGCACGTCTTTCAGCTTCGCCGCCGCACGCGGGATTGCCCAGAATGGCATCGATGATCTCAGGACAGCGAACCAATCGCTGCTGGTTGATTGTGATGAGTTCCAAAAGCGAACTGTGCGGAGTGGTGGCAGCTAGTTTTGCGAGGGCCTGATCGGGAGTTCGCGTGTTGAGGATCGTCGCTTCGTAGATTTCCGGTTTTCCATTGCTTTGAGTGGCGAGATAGGCCAAAACGCTCGGGGCGGTGTCGGGCGTGGTGGCTGCGATCAGGAGATCTTCAGGTGTCTCGGATTTCAGCGTCTCGTTTGCGGCTGAGGCAATTTGAGGATCGTCGCTGTTGGCGAGGGCAACAAGAACTTCCAACAGATCGCTCTGTTGAAGCGGCAACATTCCACGTGCGGCTGCGAGGCGAGCAGGTTGTGGAGCGCTGCCACTAATGATGGCTTGAACTACCGGGTTTGTGGATGTGATCTCGGAGGTCAAGGAGAGTGATATAGGTCCTATTGGTCCAATAGGACCTATTCTGTTTTAACCCGCGATTCCGTGACACTTCTTATATTTCTTGCCTGATCCGCAAGGGCACGGCTCGTTGCGCCCGACTTTCGGCTGATCTCTCACTACAGTTTTTGTCTTGCCGTCTTCTTCTCCCGCGGGAGCTGCGCCTTGATTTGGTCCGGTAAATCTCAGTGAGGCAGGGCGCCGTGCCATACGTCTCTGCTGGAAATTCTCCGGCGCTTGTTCCGAAACCACTTGCAAGTTGAACAACGATCGAATGGTAGCGGTGTCGATTCGATCGAGCATCTCCTGGAACAGATCGAAACTCTGCTTCTTGTATTCGACGAGTGGATCCTTTTGGCCATAGCCGACCAATCCAATGCCCTGCTTGAGGTGATCGAGGGACAGCAGGTGGTCCTTCCACTGAGCATCGATGATATTGAGCATGATGATGCGCTCGTATGTGCGCATCGCTTCTGGACCAATCTGCTGTTCTTTGTCTTCGTACTTGACCTTGAGACGCTCCCAAACCGCGTTGACCACTTCCTGCGTGGTCATGTTGGGAATGTCCAGGCCTTCAGCATCAGCGTCGAAGTCGTAGATGGTCTTGATCTGGAGCTTGTAGTTGTTGACGTCCCAGTCGTCCTGCGATACGTCGGGATTCAGATACTGGGTCGTGAGATCTGATAATAGGTCGTAAGCTACTCCCGCTTGCGGTGGATCACCCATCAAGTAATCACGCTGATCGGGTTGCTCCATCAATTGGCGACGCAGACCATAAATCGTCTCGCGCTGCTTGTTCATGACGTCGTCATATTCAAGCAGGTGTTTGCGGGCTTCGAAGTTTCGCCCTTCAACTGACTTCTGCGCCGCGGCAATTCGCTTCGAAACCATCTTCGACTCGATCGCGACGCCCTGCTCCATGCCGAGACGTTGCATCAGCGCCTTAACCTTATCGCCGGCAAAGATGCGCATCAGATCGTCTTCGAGAGACAGGAAGAACCGCGAAGATCCGGGGTCGCCCTGACGTCCGGCGCGTCCACGAAGCTGATTGTCGATACGCCGCGATTCGTGACGTTCGGTTCCGATGATGTGCAGGCCACCGAGCGAGACTACTTCCTTGTGCTCATCCTCAACGATTCTCTTCGCCTTCGCCAGCGCGACATTCCATTGCTCGTCTGTGGCTTCTTCGGGATCGATCTCGTCCTTCTTCAAAAACTCGCGCGCCATGAAATCAGGATTGCCGCCCAACAGAATGTCGGTACCGCGACCGGCCATGTTGGTAGCGATCGTCACCGAACCTTTTCGACCCGCCTGCGCAACGATCTCGGCCTCACGCTCGTGATACTTCGCGTTCAGCACGTTGTGCGGGACCTTGTCTTTCAACAGACGCCGAGCGATCAATTCGGAGTTTTCAACCGATACGGTACCAACCAGCGCTGGCTGTCCTTTCGTGTGACACTCCTTGATCTCGTCAATCACTGCATCCCACTTTTCCGGCAACGTGCGATAGATCACGTCCGAAAAGTCGGTACGAACCATCGGCATGTGGGTTGGGATAACGATGACGTCGAGTTTGTAAGTCGAGGCAAACTCCGCCGCTTCCGTTTCAGCGGTACCGGTCATGCCCGAGAGTTTTTCGTAAAGTCGGAAGTAATTTTGCAGCGTGATCGTGGCGAGGGTTTGATTCTCTTTTTCGATCTCAACGCCTTCTTTGGCTTCGACGGCCTGGTGCAATCCGTCAGACCAGCGGCGACCTTTCATCAAACGTCCGGTGAAGTCGTTAACGATAATAACTTCGCCATCCTGGACCACGTATTGATGGTCCAACTTGTACAAGGTGTGCGCTTTCAAGGCCTGCTCGACGCAGTGCAGCAATTCCATGTTCGAAGGATCGTAGAGATTTCCCACGCCCAACAAGCGTTCAGCTTTGTCGACACCCTCTTCGGTGAGCACCGCCGTGTGTGCTTTTTCATCGACGACATAGTCGCCGGTCTTTTTGCCGTCAACGTCTTCACCTTTTTTCAGATGAGGAATGATCGCGTCGGCATTTTTGTACTTGTCGGTGGCTTCGTCGGAAGGTCCTGAAATGATCAACGGGGTACGAGCTTCGTCGATAAGGATCGAGTCAACCTCGTCCACGATTGCGAAGTAGTGACCACGCTGCACGCAGGTGGCGAGGTCAAACTTCATATTGTCGCGCAGGTAGTCGAAGCCGAATTCGTTGTTGGTACCGTAAGTGATGTCGGCGGCGTAAGCAGCCTGGCGCTCAAAATCATCCATGTCGTTCTGGATGCAACCGACTTCCAGACCGAGGAAACGATGTATCTGGCCCATCCACTCAGCGTCGCGCGAAGCCAGGTAATCGTTGACTGTAATGACGTGAACGCCACCACGACCGGTAAGCGCATTCAAATACGAAGGCAAAGTCGCAACCAGCGTTTTACCTTCACCTGTTCGCATCTCAGCGATCTTGCCTTGATGGAGAACGATGCCGCCGATCAACTGCACGTCAAAGTGGCGCATGCCAGTCGTGCGAACACTCGCTTCTCTGACGACTGCAAACGCCTCCGGCAGAATCTCGTCGAGGACCGCACGTTCGAGTCGCTTTCGCTCCTCTTTGTCAGTTGGGTTGCCGACTGCACGTTGGACCCGCTCTTTGAATTGACCGGTGCGCCCACGCAGTTCGTCGTCTGACAGGGCCTTCACCGACGGTTCGAACGAGTTGATCTTTTCAACCAGCGGCGTAATTGATTTCAAGAACCGCTGATTGCTGCTACCAAAGACTTTCGTTAAAAATTTATCGAAACTCATGTCTATAAACTACCCCGAATATTGCTGATAATTAAACAAATTTTCTCGCAAAGGCGCAAAGCCCCGCGCAATAGAAACTAGTTCAGAGTTCAGCCTTTAGGCTGCTTCTCTAAGGAGCAAGCTAAAGCTTGAACTCTGAACATTCTATGCCCCGGGCTGCAACTGCTTCTTGATCATGTCCACAACACTCTGCCGCGGCATGGTGAAGTTAACGACAACCTTCTTGCCGTCGGGAGTTGCATTCGTATTCTTCATCAATACTTCTTCATCTTTACCCGCTCTCGACCCAGCGCCGAAGAAGAGCAAATTATTCAGCGCCCGCGCGAGGGACTCGGCACGTTGGGGCGAAGAGGCTTCCGACTCCACCGAGGCCAGCACATCCTGCTCTCCCTGCTTGACTGTGATCTTAACGATCGAGCCGGGATTGTCTTTGCTGATCGGTTGAAGATACGTGAGAAATCCGCTGTCGTTCAACGCTGCGATCATTCTACCGAACACGTCTATCAGGTTCTCGTCCCCTTCTTTCTTCGTGAATCGCGGGTTCTTCAGTTTTCCCTGTTCGTCCAACTCAGCTTCGATCACGATCTCAAAAGGTTTATTCAGATCGAGCTTGCCCTGGTTTCTCAAATCGTTCGCGTACGCCGCAAAATCTTTAAGGACCTTCTTGTTGATCTGGTTCTCGTCGGGCAAAGGCACGTTGTTTTGCTCGGCAGTTTTCTCGAGCTGCTTCTGCGCTTCTTCCGGAGTCAGTGGTGTGCTTGTAGGACTCGCCTGAGCAATAGCAGCAGATGGCGACGCCGACGGAGCAGGGCTCGCGGTTGGACTCGCGGTTGGAGAAGCACTCGGCTCCGGACTTGGCGAAGGAGACAATTCCGGCGCGATGTTTTGTGGTGGTCCGGCTTGCGCGATTATCTGCGGTGCGAACGGGTTCGGTGTTGGCTGTGGCGGAAACTCAGCAGTGACCTTACCATCGGGCGTAAAGTAGCCCTCTGGATAGCGAAACTTCTGATTCAACTGAACCAACTGCACGTCGTCCGTAATTTGAGTCGCTTCGTAATCTTCTTCTACAACCTTTGTGCTGGCGATCAAGGCCGCGATATTTACCGTGTCGCGGACTGCCGGAACGTAGATACTCAACCACAAGAGTCCCAGGTGCAGGACGAGCGAAGCGGCAACGAGCCGCGCCATCACTTTCCACCTTGGGTCGCGATTTACCTCGACTTTTTCGAACAACTCAGCCATTTCTTCCTGCAAACTGTCTTAGACGCCCCCAACGCCCAACACGTTGTGATACGGATTGTAACTCTCCAAGTTCTGGTTTAGCACTTCGCAGACCACCATCACGAAGTTAGAATGGCGTCGTTGCGCCGAAATAATCGAAAAAGTTGGGATAAAAAAAACCCGCGCGGACAACGTGGTCCGGAAAGATCCGAGCGAAAACATGACGCGAGGCCCGTTCCCACGCCATCCAGAGACGTCAAACGGCTACTCGAAGGAATCGGCACGCCACGTTCAACTCCCTTCAAACCCGATCCTTTTCAACTCGAAGCACTGGCCGCATTGGAATACGAAGACGTGCTGGTGACGGCGCCGACCGGCAGCGGTAAGACGTGGATTGCGCGTGAGGAGATTCGAAGGCTGTTGGAAAATGGACGTCGCGCCTGGTACACCTCGCCGTTGAAAGCACTTACCAATTCCAAGTACCAGGAGTTTATCGACGAGTTTGGCGCGCTACGAGTCGGCATACTGACGGGCGACAGAAAAGAGAACTCCGACGCTCCGCTGATCGTCGGGACAACCGAGATCTACCGCAATCAACTCTTCGACTCACTGCGCGGCGGTAGGGAAGTCAGCGCAGACCTGGTCGTGCTCGACGAAGCGCACTATCTCGCCGACGAAGATCGCGGGCACGTTTGGGAAGAGGCAATCATCCTGACGCCGCCACGGATCCGGCTGTTACTGCTCTCGGCAACTATTGGAAATGCACACGAGTTTGCGCTGTGGCTCGAGGAAGTTCGAGGTGTGCGTTGCGGAGTCATCGGTGGTCCGGGAAAACGCCCGGTGCCTTTGCGCTCTGCCGTCTTGCTGCCGGATAAGCGTTTGCTGCCGTTGCTGGATGAGTCCGGCAAACTGAATCACGAAGTCGCTCAGATGATTGACAGCGAGCGAGAGGATCGCGAACGTTCGAGAGACGGTCGTAGATGGAGGTAATGCAGTTGGAGGCCCGCAGAACAGTGTGTAAAGGCTGAACTCCGAACGTTAAGAATATGAAGCTGCGCATGCCGGAGATGCCCTCAGCCACGTTGCTGACGGCACTTGACGGTTACAACTTACTTCCCGCGATCGTCTTCCTGCCGACGCGCCGCCGCTGCGATCAAGCTGCATCGGAAGCAGCACTCGCGCGCCGCGACCCCAACGATCGTCGTTGCGAAGCACGACGCGATTTCATGCGCGGGTTTGTCGAGCAGTATCCCGAAGTGCGCGGTCATCGTCACTGGGACACGATCATTCGCGGTGGTGTTGCGTCGCATCACGCCGGTCACATTCCCGCCTGGAAACTCGTGATCGAGAAGCTGATGAGCGCCGGATTGCTCGACGCGATCTTCGCAACTGCGACGGTTGCTGCAGGCGTGGACTTTCCGGCGCGCACGGTGGTGTTAATCGGTGCCGATGCGCGAACCGGAAGTGGCTGGCGTCCATTGTCTGCTTCAGAGCTTCAGCAGATGACTGGGCGCGCCGGTCGTCGTGGACGGGATAATGTCGGTTTCATCGTCGCTGCTCCGGGGCTGCATCAGGACCCGCAACGCATCGCACAACTCTTGAAAGCCCCACCCGATCCGCTGATCAGTCAATTCCGCGCGACTTACACGACCCTATTGAATCTGCTTGATGCTTACGGAAGTTTTCAGTCAGTCCGTGAGATCGCCGAGCGCAGCTTCGCGTATCGCGACTCAGCTCGCCAGCTTGCGCAGCTCGAACGCAGTCGAAACCAAAGCGAGGAGGAGATCCAGCGCGCGCTGAACGAAACAGGTTGCGATATGCCAATTACTGTCGTGCTTGGTTTGGAGCGACTCGTCGGAGCGCGTGCGCGCTTGCAGGAAGCAAAGCCGCAGACACGCGCTGAGGTTTTTCATCGCTGGCTGAATGAAGTTGTAAAACCGGGTCGCGTGGTCGGCGTCGGGCGCGCTAGTCGCAGGTTGGTGATGGTGACTGAAAAGCGCGACGGAAGCGTGCGCGGTCTTCGCGAAGACGGCAGCTACGCGAGTTTTCCACAGGAGCGGATCGGACGCGTGTATTCGCCGGTTTATCGACTGCGCGAAGAAGATATCGAAAGCGCGTTCGAGGAGATTCGCGAACGCGGCAAAGAACTCACTTTGATCGAACCCAGGCTTCGCGACGCCTATGCTGAAGAAACTGATGCATTGAAGATCATCGACGACGCCATCGACAATCTCCTGCCACCCGGCGCAGATAAACAGCGGTGCACCGAAGTTATCTGGCAACTACACACGACCGCTGAGGATCTTCAACGCGCCACCCGGCGCATTGATGCGCTGCGGGAAGAAGTCTGGCTGCCGTTTGAGCAACGCGCAAAAGTGCTCGCGGTCTTTGGCTATCTTGATTACGAAGCGCAGAAGGTCACCGACCGCGGACGCTGGCTGGCGGATCTGCATGTCGATCGGCCCTTGCTCGTCGGCGAAGCATTGGCAAACAAGCTATTCAATACGCTCGAGCCAAAACAACTCGCAGGCATCATGGCAGCGCTGACCGCTGACGAAGATCGTGACTACGGCGAACTCGAACTGGATGACGACGTCGTGACTGCGCTGGCCCGTTTCGAAGACACCGGATTCAAAGTGTCCGCTGAAGAGTGGAAGTACGGCCTCGAGCCCGCGCCTGAGTTGAATTTTTCGGCCGCCGGCGCTGCGGTGCGATGGGCGGGGGGCAGTGAATGGTCGCAGATCGTCAGAGAGACGCGCGCCGAAGAAGGCGACCTGTTTCGAATGTTTTCGCGAACGGGTGAAGCGCTCCTCCAGATCGCGGGATTGCGTCGCAGTCATCCCGAAGCGGCGCAAATGGCCGCGGCAGTTGCCGAGATGGTTTTGCGTGAGCCGATTCGATAGGATGATGCGCCATTCATAATCACAATCAGAGGAGAAGGAATTTTCATGTCAACTTCCGCAGCCCAGCAACCATCACCACAATTGTTCTTTCAGACAGTCAACGCGCATCAACGCACCGAAGCGTTGAAAGCCGCGATCGAGCTTGAAGTGTTCACCGCCATCGGCGAAGGCAACACCACCGCCGCGGAAATCGCGAAGCGATGCCAGACTTCCGAGCGAGGAATGCGCATCCTTTGCGACTTCCTCACGACCATGGAAATGCTCACGAAGCAGGGCGACCGCTATGCGTTGACGCTCGACTCCGCGACTTTTCTCGATAAACGTTCGCCGGCATACGTCGGTGGAGCAATCGAGTTTATGTGTTCGCCCATGTTGATTGACGCAGCAAAGAACATGACCGAGGCAGTGCGCAAAGGCGGCACCGCCATGGAGGCCGAAGGCACCGTCAGCGCGGAGAATCCCGTATGGGTGAAGTTCGCGCGGGGCATGGCGCCCATAATGTCGATGCCGGCGCAAATGATCGCGAAACTTGTAGACCCAAACGCCGACCAAAAACTGAAGATTCTGGATATTGCTGCTGGTCACGGTTTGTTCGGTATCGCGTTCGCTACACACAATCGACAAGCTGAAATCACTGCGGTTGACTGGAAATCGGTGTTGGAAGTCGCCAAAGAGAATGCGCAGAAGGCTGGTGTGTCAGATAGGTATAGCACGATCGAAGGCAATGCTTTCGATGTGGAGTTCGGTACTGGCTACGACCTCGTTCTACTGACGAATTTCCTGCATCACTTTGATCCGCCGACAAACGAGACGTTGTTACGCAAGGTGCGCGCAGCGCTGGCAGATGGTGGTCGGGCAGTAACGTTGGAGTTCGTGCCTAACGAAGATCGCGTGACGCCGCCCGATGCCGCTCGATTCAGCATGCAAATGTTGATCGGTACACCGAGCGGTGATGCGTACACTTTTCCTGAGCTGGAGCGAATGTTCGCCAATGCCGGATTCTCGCGCAGCACGCTACACGCCCTTCCGCCGACATTTCAGCAGGTCGTGATCTCAGAGAAGTGATTGTTATCGGCGCCGCCCCGACAAAAATCATGACGCGTCTCCTCTTTCTATCTTTACTCTGTTTCGCGATTGTATTTCCGCAGACACAACAACGGACTGCGCCCGCTGAGACGATCTACGTACTCAAGCCGGCGCACGTGTGGGACGGCGAATCGGCGCAGCTTCACAACAACTGGGCCGTGCTTGTTCGTGGCGAGAAGATCGAGATGGTTGGACCAGCAAGCGCGATTCCTGCCGGTGCGAAAGTGATCGATCTTTCCGGTCTCACATTAATGCCGGGTTTGATCGAAGCTCATTCTCACGTGCTATTGCACCCGTACTCCGAAACTGTTTGGAACGATCAGGTCGCGCGCGAATCTCTGAGTTTGCGCGTCGCGAGAGCAACGAATCACCTGCGCAACACACTTCAGGCTGGTTTCACCACGATTCGCGATCTCGGCACTGAAGGCGCGGCCTACGCCGATGTCGGTCTCAAACAGGCAATCGAGCAGAACATCATTCCCGGACCACGAATGATCGTGACCACGCGAGCGATCGTCGCGACCGGCAGTTATGGACCAAAGGGTTTCGCTTCCGAGTGGCGTGTGCCACAGGGCGCCGAAGAAGCCGACGGCGTTGACAGTCTCACTCGAGTGGTCCGCGATCAAATCGGACACGGCGCCGACTGGATTAAAATCTACGCTGACTATCGCTGGGGAACATCCGGCGCGGCGCCAACCTTTTCACTGGACGAGCTCAAACTCGTCGTCGAGACGGCAAGGAGCGCAAATGTTCCGGTATGCGCTCACGCTACCACGCCTGAAGGAATGCGGCGCGCAACGATGGCTGGAGTAGAAACGATCGAGCACGGAGACGGCGGCACGCCCGAAGTGTTTCGGCTGATGAAGGAACGTGGTGTTGCGCTTTGCCCGACACTTTCGATCGCGAATGCAAATGCCGAGCGGAAGCGTGCCGTATTCAAGGCTGCACTCGACGCCGGCGTAACAATCGCCAGCGGCAGTGATGTGGGAGTATTTGCCCACGGCGACAACGCTCGTGAACTGGAGACGATGGTGAAGTTCGGCATGCCTTTGATCGACGCGTTGCGATCGGCGACCTCAGTCAACGCTCGAGTCCTGCACATGTCTGACAAGATCGGATCAATCAGACCGGGCTTACTCGCGGACGTTATCGCGGTTGAAGGCGATCCGACACGTGATCTCTCGGCGTTGCGGAAGGTTAGATTCGTGATGAAGGGCGGGGTCGTCTATCGCGAGAAGTGAGCCATCCACAAATTACACAGATTTTCTATTGATAATCTGTGGATGGTTCTCCCTTAGACACGAGCCTCTTCACGGTCTTCAGCAACTCCTCGGTCCGAAACGGCTTCCCGACAAAATCGCTGAACCCGGATTGCAGCGCGCGAGCGCGATCCTGATCGGCATGTGCCGTGCAGGCAATGCACGGAATGTGTGCCGTGAGAGAGTTGGCTTTGAGTTCCTTGAACACTTCCCAGCCGTCCAATCCGGGCATGGAAAGGTCTACCATAATCAGGTCGGGAGGGTTTTCGCGAGCTAAATCGAGGCATTCCTGCCCATTTCTGGCCTCGCGAACGTGGTAATTTGCATTAGCCAACACCAGACGGAGAAGTTCACGGTTGTCGTCGTAATCCTCCGCAATGAGTATCGTGGGTGGCATCTTGATAGCGAGAATCAGGAAGAACAACCCGCTCATGCTAGGCGGGGAGCCTTCCTTCGGACTTGTTCTAGCCTGCCTGACTGTTTTGAGTCAAGGGCCGCCGAAAAACGATTTCTTGACTAGCTTAATACCAGCCGTTCATAATCACTCAGAGTTCTTGCCGCCCCTGCGAGACTCTTCAATGCCGGTAATCAACCTTAGGTTAAAAATTCCCTACCTGAAAGACCTTGAGGTTCGTCAACACAACAACACGAGGACACGGAGGAGCAAGCTGTGGTCAACGGACACCTGGAAGATAGTTTGCGGCGAGAGATTGAGAGTTATCTCGAAAGTCGCCTCAGCGCGGTGAAGCAGGAGATATCCAGTCTGCAAAGCCTACTTAATGAGTCGCTTTCGACTTTTCTCGACCGCCAAGCGGATGTGCAGATGGAAGGCAGCTTGATCGCCTCCATAACCGAGCACCTGCACGCTGCTCACGAACGCGGCATCGAGATGGCCGCCTCCGAGTCGTCGCGGGCGAAAGCTTCGAGCGACATGGCCATCGTGAAAGCGGCGATTGCCGAGATCAACGAGCAAAAATCGCAGGCCGAGATTCTCAAAGCTCTCGTCAACCGCGCCTCTTCGTTTGCTCCTCGCGTTGCTTTCTTCGTGCTGAAAGGCGAGCGGGCAACTGGCTGGCGTGCTCGTGGTTTCGAAGGAACGGTAGGGGACGATGCTATTCAACAGATCTCACTGCCTTTGTCTGCGGACACAGTCGTCGGCAGCGCCGCGAAAGGGCTGGCGACCTGGAGTGGTGGACCCGGTTCGCACTCCGAAGATCATCTATTAGTGAATCGACTCGGCGAAGAGCCGGCGCAACGAATCGTCGCGATCCCGCTTGTCGCCCGTGGGCGTGCCGTCGCAGTTCTTTATGCAGACTCGGCCGGACTTGATTCGGAATCGATCAACCTCGAAGCACTCGAAACACTGGTCACTGTTGCAGGCATGGCAGTCGAATTGTTATCAGCGTCGCGAACAGCGCCGAAGAAAGCTGCTGAAGAAGTTCGCGAAGAACCGCCCGCGCCGGCACCCACTCCGGTTGAAGTTCAGCCGTCGTACGAGCCTGCTTATGAATACTCAGCGCCGCCTGCGACTGAAGTTGAATCATCATTCTCGGGAGCCGACACAATTCAGAGTTACGAACCTACGCCCGTGGAGCCCCAGTCGTTTGTTGAGGCTATCCCCGTGGAGGAAACGGCTGAAGGCTTTGAAAATACCGCCTCGGAAGAAGCACCTCCGATGAGCGAAGAGCCGGCCTGGATACCAACGCCGGTGGAGGCCGCACCGGTTGGAGCACCTCGCAAGCGTTATGGTCAGGATTCGGAGTTGCCGGTTGAAGTCTCCGGCGAGGAAGAGCGGCGTTTACACAACGATGCGCGACGTTTCGCACGATTGCTAATCTCGGAGATCAAGCTGTACAACGAGCAGAAGGTTGCGGAAGGACGATCAGAGCACGACTTGTACGACCGTTTGCGCGAATACATCGATCGTTCACGCGACATGTATGACAAGCGCGTGAAAGCGGAAGTCGCTTCTCGCTATGATTACTTCCACGGAGAACTGGTAAACACTCTAGCCGAGGGTGACGTTTCAAAACTCGGGTCAAACTATCCGGGAGCAACGGTCAACGCGTAGGCTGACACTAAGTCGTGCGGGAGTTAGGTATAGGTCCTATACGTCTTATAGGTCCTATCAGACCTATGGAAAATGTATGGATCAAACATCGTCTACTGTTTCTTTCTCTTAGCGTTGCGCTGCTCGCATTAGCGTCGCTGCCCTACCTCATGAGCGCGAGCTGCCGGACGCGGCAGCCGCAAACTCCCGCTGAACAAAAAGCTCTCGAGCGTCTCCGCAGCATGACGCGCAACGACGTGCTGCCCGATGAGAACGTCGTTGCCGGAATCGAAAACCAGTTTCCAGGCACCAAAACCGCGGCCCTCGCTCGCATCCTGCGCGCTCGGATCAAACTCAACGCAAGAGATTTCGCCGGTGCAGCTTCGCTATTAAATTCAACCCTGATTAGCGACCAAACGTCGGTTGCCGATTACGCGCTTTCAATGCGCGCAGAAGCTCTCGAACAAGCTGGAAAAACTCAGGAGGCCCGCGCTGTTTACCAGCAACTGCTGCAACAGTATCCGAGTTCATTGCGTGCACGTGATGCGGCGCTTCGAGCAGCGGACTTGTTGATAAAGAGTGGCGACGTGGCCGCAGTACCACTTCTTCTCAAAGATCTCGCAGAGGCTGATGACGCAGCAGCCTTGCTTGCAACGGCTAAAGCCTACGAACAGACTTCCGATCAGAATCGCGCACTCGCGTCGTACCGGCGACTCTATTTCTTCGCCCCGGATTCAACCGAGAGTGCTGAAGCCGCTACGTCAATCCCGCGGCTTGGCTCAACTCTATCGCCCGCTACCGTTGAAGAAGCGATCACTCGCGCGGATCGTCTGTACACGTCGAAGAAGTTTGCTGAGGCACTGACAGCCTACTCTGACGCGTTCGCAAAGTTTCCGCCGACCGCCACAACTGAAAACCAGCTTCGCCGCGGTATCGCTGCTTACAGTGCGAGAAAAACCACTGACGCTGTCGCAGCGCTGAGCGCCATTCCCAGCTCCGCGGGCGAAACACGAGCCGAAGCGCTTTTCTATCTTGCGCAAACTTACGCTCGAGCGCGGCAGTGGGAACAGGCACGTGCGACAGCCGAAGAATTGCGCCGTGCGTTTCCGAACAGCAACTTCACTCCGCGGACATTTGTTTCGGTGGGCCAGATTGCGAAGGAAGCAAAGAACCAGGCGGATGCTTCATACTTCCTACGCGCCGCCGTTAACGGTTTTTCTAACTCGATCGAAGTGGCCCAGGCACAGTTTGATCTCGCCTGGGAAGCTCACGAAGCAAAGAACTACTCCGAATCGTCGCGGATGCTCATCGAGCATCTCGCTTTTTATGCCGATAAGAACACGGACAATCGCGGACGCGCCGGTTACTGGGCCGCGCGTGACTCCGAAAAAGCAGGCAAACTCGCTGAGGCCAGAGCCCTCTACGAAGCAATGCAGGCGCGTTACGACGCGAACTGGTACGGCTATCTTGCGAAGATACGGTTGGATGCCGTTAGTCGAACTGCTCCTGCTAAAACGTTTCCCGCCGACTCGATCGTTGCGCGTGCCGTCGAGAATTTGAAGACTGTCACTGTTGCTGAAGAAACAGCGGGCGCAGAAGAAGACACGCACATCATCAAGGCCGATCAGTTATGGAATGTCGGGCTCGACGATTGGGCGTTGAGGGAGTTAGCGAAAGCAGGCGAGAAGGCACCGGAAAGTCCGAAAGTTAATCTGGCAATCGCCAGGATTTATCGTTCCGATGATGACAACGTCCGCGCGTTGAATACGCTGCGGCGCAGCTTCCCCGATTATTCGCAGATGAAGCCGGAGGAGATGACGCGCGAACAGTGGGATGTGTTCTATCCGCTCGCTTACTGGGACATCATCGTTCAGGAATCGAAGGCGCGAAATCTCGATCCGTATCAAGTTGCAGGTTTGATTCGCCAGGAGACGATCTTCACGACGCGCGCGCGTTCGAGCGCCAATGCTTATGGACTGATGCAAGTGCTTGTGCCGACAGCGAGACTCACAGCGCGAAGGTATGGCGTGAGTCGTGAGATCACTGCCGAATCGCTTTACGAACCGCGTTTGAATATTCACCTGGGCACTGCTTACCTGCGCGATCAGATCGACAAGTTTGGACGCATCGAGTATGTGGCGGCTGCGTACAACGCCGGACCGATGCGAGCGGTGCAATGGAAAGCGTCGTTGCCCTTTGAGATCGACGAGTGGGCCGAAGCCGTTCCTTTCAAAGAGACACGCGGGTACATTCAGGGTGTGGTGCGGAACCGATTACAATACCTGCGGCTGTATGATGAAAAAGGAAACTTCCGGCCGGAAGTCGGGACGCGTGCTGTTACGGCTGATCCTAATGTGCGCAAGCGACGCGTGACCGGCAGCGGGGAAGAATAGCCGCGGATAAACACGGATTTTTTACGGATTATGAAGTTAGTATTTGTGGTGTTGTTGTTTTTGTTAGTCACGCCCGGAGTTCGAGCGCAATCTGCTCTAACGATCACAAGTGAACCAAATGCCATCATCTGGATCGACGAGATACGACGCGGAACGACCGACGCTTCCGGAAAACTAGTCATCACAAAAATCTCACCCGGCCGTCACTCGGTTCGTGTTCGTGCCAACGGTTTCAAGGAAACAACTGCTGCGTTACTGCCCGGCCGGCGAACTCTCGCCGTCAAACTCGTGCCCACAACTGATCAGGCAGAGTTACTCTTTCAACAGGCAGAGACTTCACGCGAGAAAGCGCGCGATGATCCGAGTCGAGAAAAAGCGGCCGAGATCTATCGTGAAGCGATCAAGTTGCGGCCCGCGTTTCCCGCTGCTCGCGTCGGGCTCGCCCGCATACTCCTCGACCTCAATCAATTCAAAGAGGCGCACGCGGAGATCGACGCTGCACGACGAACGAGGCCCTCGTATCCGGAAGCCTCAGCAGTTGAAGGTCGTATCTATCGCGAGGAAGCATTTGATAAAGAGGCGATTGGTTCTTTTCGTCGAGCAATCAGAGAAGCGGGAGGGTTCCAACCCGAAGCTTACGTCGGATTAGCGAAAGTGTACGAGGACAAAGGGCAATTCGTACAAGCTGTGGCTGAGTATCGAAAAGCGATCGCGCAATTATCGGATAGCGAGCCGGTGATCTATCAAATGCTTGGCGCTGCGTACGAAAGAATGGAAAAGCCGAAAGAAGCCGTAGCGGCGTATGAAAAATACCTTGAGCTAGCGCCAAACGGCAGTTACGCGGCAGCGGTTCGTTCCATTCTCGATCAACTCAAACGCGAGGCCGCCGGCGAACAGATCATCCCGTAAATCAGGGTTTTGTGTTACCTTGTGCCTCTTTCTTTTCAAAGGCATGACCGCGCGATGACCACACCAACACTCTCAAAAAGTCGCCATGTGTCCCGTAAGGCGAGTCTGTTTACGGAATCAGTCATTCGCGAGATGACTCGCGAGGCTTTGAAGTACGGGGCCGTGAACCTGTCGCAGGGCTTTCCGGATTTTTCCGCGCCTGAGGACATCAAGAGTCGCGCGAAGGAAGCGATCGACCGGGACATTAATCAATACGCGATCACGTGGGGCTCAAAAGATTTTCGCGACGCGATTGCCGCCAAGACCCACTCTTACCTCGGCTTTCAAATCGATCCGGAAACAGAGATCACGGTGACGTGTGGTTCAACTGAAGGCATGATCGCGGCGATGATGGCAACGGTTGATCCGGGTGAAGAAGTCATCGTCTTCGAACCGTTTTACGAGAACTACGCGCCGGACGCCATCCTCTCCGATGCGCATCCGAGATACGTTCCGCTACGTGCGCCGGAGTGGAGCTTCGATCGCGACGAACTGCGTGCGACGTTCAACAAAAACACCAAAGCGATCATCGTTTGTAATCCCAATAACCCGACCGGAAAAGTGTTTAGCCGCGAGGAGATGGAATTCATCGCCGGGCTTTGCCAGGAATTCGATGCTCTTTGCTTCACGGATGAGATTTACGAACACATTCTTTATCCGCGCGATGGGGCAGATATCAGGCACATTTCGATGGCCCAACTCGACGGCATGCGAGAACGAACCGTTGTGGTCAACTCGATGTCGAAGACTTATTCGGTCACTGGTTGGCGAGTTGGTTACTGCATTGCGCCGCCCGAGATCACGGGCGCGATTCGCAAAGTCCACGACTTTCTAACCGTGGGCGCCGCGGCTCCGTTGCAGGCCGCGGGCGCTTACGCTTTGTCGCTGCCGCAGGAGTACTACGATACATTGCAGCGGGAGTATCAGGCGCGCCGAGATTTGCTGTTACCTGTGCTCGAGCTGGCGGGATTCAAAACATTTGTTCCGGATGGTGCTTACTACATCATGACCGACATCTCGGCGTTTGGATTTTCGGACGACGTTGAGTTTACGCGGCACTTGATTCGTGAAGTCGGTGTGGCGTGTGTACCGGGGTCGAGCTTTTACAGTGTGCCGGCGCACGGAGCGCAGCAGGTCAGGTTCTGTTTCTGCAAGAAGGATGAGACGCTGAACCGCGCCGCCGAGCGACTATCGAAATTAACATCGCGGCTCTAGGTTCCAAGTAGATTACCCTCGCAAGGGCGCAAAGGCGCAGTTTCTTCTTTGCGCCTTTGCGCCTTTGCGAGGAAAATCTCGCCAACAACATGAAACTCTTCGCTGCCATCTGCGCGCTGGCTCTGTTAATTACCCCGGTTCTGGCGCAGCAAGCTTTCGATCCCGAATTCGATACAACAGTCGCTAATCCGGCTTACAAAAAAGAAGGCCCGCGTGTGATGTTTGACGAAGCTCACCACAACTTTCACACTACCCAAGGCCGCTACAAGCCGTTTGTCGATCTACTGATGAACGACGGCTATCGAGTGATCCGCAACCGCCAGCCGTTCACCAAGACCTCGCTCAGCAGTTACAAGATACTCGTAATTTCGAATGCCCTCGGCGCCGAAGAAGACGACGACGAAGGCGCTGACAGCTCGGCGTTCACCGACGAAGAATGTCAGGCCGTACAAGATTGGGTGAAGAATGGCGGCGCGTTGCTGTTGATCGCCGACCACGCGCCGTTTGGCGGTGCCGCTGCGACACTCGCTGCTCGCTTGGGCGTCGATATGAGTAAAGGGTATACGTTCGATCAGGAAAACTCAGTCGCTGGAACTCCCTCACACCTGATCTTCTCCCGCGAGAACAAACTGCTGGCGAGTCATCCCATCACCGAAGGTCGAAATGCAGACGAGAGAATTAATCTATTGCAGAGTTTCACGGGGCAATCGTTGAAAGGACCCGAAGGTAGCGTTGGCATTCTCAACTTGTCAGATCACGCCACCGACTCTCCTAATTACGAGGCACAAACTTCGGTCTCGGCGGCCGCGAGATCTCAAGCTGTGGCCTTCAAATTCGGTAAAGGCCGCGTCGTGGTCCAGGGCGAGGCGGCAATGCTTTCGGCGCAAGTCTCCGGAGCTGAAAACCGAAGGATGGGAATGAACGTGCCGGGCAACGACAACAGGCAATACGCGCTCAATTTGATGCACTGGCTGTCTGGGATCTTGAAATAGTGTGGGATAAGAAACGTCAGTTGATATGGATAGCGGGCGGGATCCTCATGGGAACGTACGTCGCTTACTCTAACGCATTCCTCGATGACGGAACGTTCGTACTCAGCTTCTTCATCTTCATGGAGACTCTGATAGTGCTCATTATGGCTGGGCTGTTCTACTTCTACTCGCGACGTTAAGCCACGGCTTAATTCGGTTGCTGCATCGACTTCGCTCTCACCGTTATTCCCTGGTTTCCCAACACCAACAAACTGCGCGCCTGTCCGAACGGAGCACTCGACGGTACGTATGAAAGCACGTAGCGATTCTGTCGCAGCTCGTCGCAAATCGCCTTCGCCGCCACTGACGGTTCGTCAATTGAAAAAATCTGTCCGCCGGTCCCTTCGGCCAGCTTGTCGATAACAACTTTCGGCTTCGGCACATCACGTCGAATCGCACCGCGTGTCCGGTCTACTGCCTGCACCGCATAGACCGCGATGTTTTCCGCTTGCAACTCCGCGAGTGTTTGTTCGAAGGTCGCCTTGCTGCCTCGATCGAGGCCGTCGCTAATCACAACGATGATCCGTTTCTGATTCTGCATCGGCCGCAACGCTTCCGCCACCACTGCACGGATCGCGTCGAATAGGTGTGGTTGTCCCTTCTTGCGAAACAGCTTTAACGAGGACTCAATCGCTTTGGCGTCGTCAGTCCAATCGGAAACGATCTCGGCCTGCTCGTCATAACCGACGATCAGCAGCTTGTCGCCTTCATAAATTTCGAAAGCAAACTCGCGCGCCGCCTGTTCGAGTTTCTCTATATCAGCACGAAGCGTCAGTGAGTTATCGAAGAGCAAAACCATGCGCGCCGGAGACGGATCGGGAGTGAAGTTGCGAATCGACTGCTCGATACCATTGTCGTAAACCGAAACTTCTTTGCTGGTAACCGGCTTGGTGTTGTTGTCGTCACGTCGCGCGACTACGCCGACCATCACGCCGCCCGAAGCATTAGCGTGTGGGCGATTGCCTGATTGGGCCAGGATCGAAACCGACAACAACGCGATTGCGAGCACGGTGAGTAAGAGGAAGATTTGTGGTCTTGAGGGCGTTGACAAACGCATTACTTTAATCGCCGCTTGGTGCTTTAGGGGACGAAGACTTTTCACTAGTCTTCTTAGCTGGGGAGCTCTCTTTCGTCTTCTTTTCCGTTTTGTCAGTCGTGTCAGCTTTCGCTTCTGGCACCGACTCGGATTCGGACTTCTCGCCTTTCGTTGTCTTGCCGGCGTAATCGGTCACATACCAGCCCGAGCCTTTGAACTGAATCGCGGGCGCCGAGATCTTGCGGTCCAGCTTGCCGCCGCATTTGACGCATTTTGTAAGGGGCTTGTCGTTTACCTTTTGAAAGGCCTCGACGTGTGCTTTGCACTTGCGGCATTCGTATTCGTAAATCGGCATGCCGCGATTATAGCAAGCCATCCACAGATTACACAGAATCTGCGTAATCTGTGGATAGGTCTTGCTTTTGCAACTTCATACAGCCTTCGTCTATCCTCTTAATCCGTACGATGTCTAACAGCGCCCAATCCCTTTCTTTAGAACGGAAGATTAAAATGCACGAGGCGCGCGAGGGAATTATCAATCGCCTCGCGATGACTCTCCCTCACGCAATCAATCTCGACCGATTCCTCAACGTAATCGTCTCTGAGCTGGGCCGCATGATGAACGTCGATCGCTGCGATGTGATTCAGTTGAAGTCGGCGAGCGAGTTGCGCATCAGTCACGAGTGGCGTGCTTCAGCGGATGTTCCTTCGAGTCTCGGCACCGTTATTCCCATCGATCTCAAACAACTGTCCGAACACGTCGATATCAGAAAGCCGATTCGCCTGAACGATATCTCGGCCGCTGGTCTCGATCAGAAAGTTCGCTTTCTCGCTGCCAGTCTCGGCACACGTTCGTTGCTTGTTGTGCCGGTAACACTTGGCAAAGACGTTCTCGGGCTTGTTGGCCTGCACACGACACGAACGCCGCGTGAATGGCTCGACGATGAAGTCTCGTTTTTACAATCGATCGCGGGCCAGATCGCGATCGGTTATCAATACACGCGGCTTTACACGGACAAGGAGCGCGAAGCCGAAACCAAACGCGCCCTGCTCTCAATCGCCAATGCATTGAACGCGCGTTCGGATTTTGGCGAGGTGTCGTCGCTCGTGCTCGAGCGCGCTGTCGCGCTGGTAGGCGCGGATTATGCGGCGCTCGGCGTGCTCGATCCTGCCGGCGGTCGCATCAGTCTCGCGGCTTTCAAAGCTGCGCCGGAGGCGGAGGTCGATTCGCTTCAAGGTCTATTCGATGTTCACGGCAAATCACTCGACTTGACCGCGTTTCCAGCAATGGTGGAAGTGTTGGCCCAGGGCAAGACGCTCCGTTTGTTGGAAACTGATTTGCCGTTTCCGGTTCGGCTGGCATTCAACTCTGTGCTTGGCGGTCGTGCCGCGCTGGTCGCACCAGTCAGAGTTGCCGGGCAGACGTTTGGCTTGCTCGGCCTGGTTTGGAGTGAAGCGCGCGAAGGTTTTGCGGATCACGAAGTCGCGTTGGTCGAGGGCATTGCGGATCAAATCGGTACTGCGCTCGAACGCGATCAGTTGTCAGCAGAGATCATGCACTTGCGCAGCGCGCTTCACGAACGCTATGGCGAGGAACGCATCATCGGTCAAACCCCCGCGATACGTCGTGCAATCGAGCTTGCGTTGAGTGTGGCCGATACGCAGACCACAGTTTTGATTGAAGGTGAGTCGGGCACGGGCAAAGAACTGCTCGCAAACCTGATCCACTTCAACTCCGGCCGCGAAGATCAACCTTACGTGAAGCTAAACTGCGGCGCGATTCCGGAGACGCTGCTCGAGTCGGAGCTCTTCGGACATGAAAAGGGCGCGTTTACCGATGCGCGTGCGTTGCGTCGAGGGCGGTTTGAAGAAGCAAACGGCGGAACGCTTTTTCTCGACGAAGTTGGTGAGATGAGTTTGTCAGCCCAGGTGCGTCTGCTGCGAGTGTTGCAGGATGGTGAGCTCACGCGAGTCGGCGGCAGCGAAGTGATCAAGACTGATGTTCGCGTGCTGGCTGCATCGAACGTTGACTTGAAACGCGCCGTTGACCTTGGGAGTTTCCGACAGGATCTCTTTTACAGGCTCTCTGTCTTCCCAATCAGGTTGCCGTCCCTGCGTGAACGCCCGGAAGATATCCATCCGCTGGTCATTCACTTCCTGGAACACTACAAACAAAAGACCGGCCGCTTCATCTCCGGCATGTCGAAAGACGCGTTGCAGGCGTTGATCACATACGACTGGCCCGGCAACGTGCGCGAGCTCGAGAACGCGATCGAGCGCGCGGTGATCATTGCTTCAGGCCGGCAGATTGAGTTGGAAGACTTACCGGAAGCGATCAGCAAGATCGCTTTGGAGGAGCGCGATCGGATCAAAGTTGAGCGCGCCAAGGCTTTCAGCGAAGGCCGCACGACTACGTTTGAGATCACGGTTCCTTCGTCAATGGAAGAGATCGAACGCCAGGCAATCGAGGCCACGCTCGACTACACCGAAGGAGACAAGTCTCACGCCGCTCGCGCCCTCGGCATCGGGCGCAAAACGTTGTACAGGAAGCTGGAACAGTACAACGGACAGAAATGATTCGAGCAATTCGCATTTCGCAATTCTGCCAGGCATTTGCTATAGTCCAACGCCGTAATAATCCCTCGTAATTCAGATTTGCAGCGAAGTAATAGGGCTTCGCTTTCCACAGAAAGGACCCCGAAATGGTAGACGATTATCGGAGAGATAGTGGCGACAACATTTCATCAAAGTTAACTTTCCTACTCATTGGCGGCGGCATCGGGGCGATTCTGGCGCTGCTTTTTGCACCCAAGTCAGGCCACGAATTGCGCGGCGACATCGCCGATGCGACCAGAAAAGGTATCGATCGTTCGCGCGAAGCTGCACAGCAGTTGGGAGACCGGGCCGGTGAGTACTACGAAGCGACGCGCGGTCGCGCCGCTGAGCTTTATTCTCAAGCGGCTGAGAAGGTGACCGACGCGGCCCAGGGCGCACGCGACGCTGCTTCACGGCAGACTGGAACGCTGAGTGCCGCGATCGACGCAGGCAAGAAGGCTTACCAGGACGAGAAGCGGAAGACTGAGATGTCAGGCCGGCTTGAAGCTCCCAATTTCGGAGACAAATCCAACTAGGTCGTTATCGGAAATGTACTTTCCAGCGCTTCTACAAATGAGCACTAACGACCCGCTGTTCTGGATCCTCGTGATCATTGCTGCTTCATTTCTCATCATCGCGATCGCGATGGTGGCGATAGCAGTGTTTGTGAGCCGGGCGGTGAAGTCAGTCAACCGGCTGGAACAAAAGAGCGAACCGCTCCTTGAACGTGTCACCGCCATCAGCGAACAGGGCAAGCAGATCGCGGTGCAGGGAAAACTGATCGCAGAACAGTTCAATGCGGTTTCTAATCACCTGTTGACGGCTACGATGCACTTCTCGGAATCACTGGCGATCATCAAGAGTGAAGTCGGCGAAATACGAGCGCTCGTGAGCGACACTGCGGTCGAAGCCCGCGATAAAGTGGAGTTGGTTAGCCGGACGATCGATCGCACGCAAAAGCAGATAGCTATGACGACTGATTTCGTCCAGTCGAAGGTCATAGAACCGGCGCGCGAGTTGGCCGCGATTATGGCGGGCTTCCGCCGCGGCCTCGAGGTACTCGTGGCGCCGATGCCGAAGCCCATTAATCAAACTTACGCAGAGGATGAGATGTTTATCGGTTGAGTAAATCCGAAGCTGATTCGACGAACCCGAACCATCGCATCATGGCTGGTTCGGGTTTTTAGTTTGGAGTTCGAAATCCGAAATATCCTTTGTTACTATTGCGAGTTCAACTTATGTCCACAGAAACGCCACTCGATCTGAAAAAGACTGTCAATCTGCCGAAGACCGCCTTTTCGCAAAAGGCCAATCTCGCGCAAAGCGAACCGGCTCGGCTTGAGAAGTGGTCAAAGCTTGACCTTTACCGCTTGATCCGCGAGGTAGGTAAAGGCCGCCCGAAGTTCGTCCTTCACGATGGTCCGCCTTACGCGAATGCCGACATTCATCTCGGCACGGCAATGAACAAGATTCTTAAGGACTTCGTCGTCAGGTCGCGCTCGATGATGGGCTTCGACTCGCCGTATGTTCCCGGTTACGACTGTCACGGTCTACCAATTGAGACGCACGTCGAGCGCGCCCTCGATAAAAAGGGCAAGAAGAAGAGCGACTTGAACGTCGAGACTTTTCGCCGGATCTGTCGTGAGCACGCCGAGAATGCGCTGAAGAGCCAGACGCGCGATTTCAAACGACTCGGGATCCTCGGCGAGTGGGACAATCCTTATTTGACGATGTCGAACCACTACGAAGCCGAAACGGCGCGGATGTTCGCGCGGTTCGTCGAGCGTGGTTGGGTTTACAAAGGAGCACGGCCGGTTTACTGGTGTCTCAAGGACCAGACGGCACTCGCTGAAGCAGAGGTTGAGTATCACCAGCACACGAGTCCATCGGTTTACGTTAAGTTTCCGTTGCAAAGCGATCCGGCGGCGATCGATCCGGCACTCGCTGGACGCCAAGTGTTTGTGTTGATCTGGACCACGACGCCCTGGACGCTGCCCGCCAATCTCGGCATCGCAGTTCATCCCGATTTTGAGTATTCAGCATTCGAGCACGGTGACGAGGTTTATATCGTTGCCAGTGACCTCGTCGAGGCAGTCGCAGTGAAGTGCGATCTAGGTGTCACGCCAAAGGTCCTCGCGCGCTTTCAAGGTGCAAAGCTCGATCGACTCGAATGCCGCCACGCCTGGCTGGATCGTACATCGCTATTGATGGTCGGCGACCACGTTACCCTCGGCGGTGAAGCTGACGCAGAAACTGAGCTCGACGTCAGTGAAGCGCAGAAAAAGTCTGACAGCAAGGCCGGCACCGGCTGCGTGCACACCGCGCCCGGTCACGGTCACGACGACTTCGTAATCGGCAAGCGCTACGGGTTGGAGATCTATTGCCCGGTTGACAACGCCGGACGGTTCACGCCTGAGGTCGAGCATTTCGCAGGTCAACGTGTCTTCGACGCCAATGATCAAATCGCCGAGTTCATGCGTGAGCGTGGCGTGCTGCTCTTCAGTGAAAAATATGAGCATCGATATCCGCATTGCTGGCGGTGCAAGAACCCGGTGATCTTTCGCGCCACGCCACAATGGTTCATCGCTATGGACCAGACGCACCGCGACCTCGTTGAAAAAGACGAAGACGGCCGCGATCGAAGTAATTTCACTGACAATCTTTCCGAAACGGGA
Organism: uncultured Acidobacteriota bacterium; assembly: GCA_963826255.1. Classification (GTDB taxonomy): domain Bacteria; phylum Acidobacteriota; class Blastocatellia; order Pyrinomonadales; family Pyrinomonadaceae; genus PSRF01. Next base: position 431,942 of record CAWGWK010000001.1, on the reverse strand, counting down.
TCGCTGCGTTCGGCGGCCCTCGAGCAGATCGAACGCGTCAATTGGGTTCCGGCGTGGGGCGTCGATCGCATGCGCAATATGCTGAAAGGACGGCCTGACTGGTGTGTCTCGCGGCAGCGTGTTTGGGGCGTTTCGATCCCGGTTTTCTATTGCGCAACGTGCACCGAAGCGGTCGCCGATCCGGCAGTGATCAATCACGTTGCCGATATTTTCGAACGAGAATCGGGTGATGCGTGGTACACGCATTCGGCGCAGGAGTTGTTGCCTGAGGGTTACACGTGCAAAGGATGTGGAGCGCAGGAGTGGACCAAAGAGAGTGACATTCTCGACGTCTGGTTCGACAGTGGTGTGTCGTCGATTGCCGTGCTGGAGAATCGTGAAGAACTGCGCTGGCCTGCGGATGTTTATCTCGAGGGGGGCGATCAATTTCGCGGCTGGTTCAATTCGTCGTTGATGGTCGGCATCGCTGCTTATGATCGCGCGCCTTACCACACTGTGATCACGCATGGTTGGACGCTGGATGCGCAGGGCCGCGCGATGCACAAGTCTGCCGGGAATGCGGTGGAACCTGAGAAGGTCATCAAGCAATCGGGCGCGGAGACAATTCGGCTATGGTGTGTGTCGTCAAACTACTTCGACGACATGCGCGGGTCTGATGAGATCCTCCAGCGTGTGACTGATGGTTATCGGAAGTTGCGCAATACGGCGCGGTTCGCGCTAGGAAATCTCGACGGCTTCGATCCTATGCGTGACAGTGTGCCCATCGAGGAGATGGAAGAGATCGACCGCTGGGCGTTGGCGGATCTCAATCGTGTGACTAAGGAAGTGCTGGCGGCTTATGAAGCTTACGAGTTTCATAACGTGTATCGCGCCTTGTATAACTTTGCGACGGTGACGCTGTCGGCGCGCTACTTCGACATCATCAAGGACCGGCTTTACACGTTTGCCCCGCGCAACAAGGCGCGCCGCTCCGCGCAGACCGTGCTGCTCCAAATCGGCGATGCGCTCGCACGCCTGCTGGGGCCGATCCTCGTGTTTACCGCAGACGAGATCTGGGAGAATCTGCCGAACAGAACTGAGCCTTCGATTCACTTGACTCTGTTTCCAACTGCGAATGATGAGAGTCATGAATCATTCTTTGCGGAATGGGATCGTTTGTTTGCTATTCGCGACGATGTGCTACGTGCGTTGGAAGAAGCTCGAGTGGCGAAACATATTGGGAGTTCGCTCGAAGCGAAAGTAACACTTGCGACGTCAGCAGACGCACTCGAGTTGCTGCAAAAGCATCAGAAAGATCTGCGTTACCTGTTTATCGTTTCGCAGGTGGAGCTTGGTGAAGCGAAGGGAGAGGGCGTTTCGCTTACGATCTCGGTTGCAGATGGACAGAAGTGCGAACGCTGCTGGAATTATTCCACTCGCGTCGGTGAATCGGAGGTTTACCCGACGGTGTGCGAGCGCTGCGTCGCTGCACTAGCTGAGATCGAGCAGGAATAGGTCCTATCGGACCTGTAGGACCTATGGCAACCAGCATCAACAACGCCAGCAGCATTCGCACACGCTTCGCGTGGCGCGCCGGCTATCTGCTCGCCGCCTTCGGCATCTACATGGCAGATCAGGCGTCAAAAGCCTGGGCAGTCAAAACACTTCGGTTCGGCGAAGAGCGCGTGGTGATTCGCGGTTTTCTTCAGTTCATCTACACTGAAAACCCGGGCATCGCGTTTGGGCAGTTGCAGGAGGGTGGCGCGTTTGGCCGTTGGTTTTTTGTAGTGCTGGCGGTGCTCGCTGCAATCGCGGTTTTCTACTATTTCATGCGCACGCCGCGAAACGACGATCGCGTTCTGGGAGCGTCTGCGCTGTTGCTCGCAGGCATTTTAGGTAACCTGACCGATCGCGCCCGCCTCGGTTACGTTGTCGATTTCATCGTGTTGCACGCCGGTAACTATCACTGGCCCACGTTCAACATTGCCGACGCGAGCATCACGGTTGGCGCGTTGCTGCTGGCTTACGATCTGGTTTTTGGCCACAGATCTACACAGAGAAACACAGATCAATCCGCGTAATCTGTGTAATCTGTGGTTATATAAATATGTATCCTGAACTCATTCGCATCGGCAGTTTCCCCATAAACACTTACGGCGTGTTTCTCGCCATCGCATTTCTCTGCGCGATTTTGATTACGGTCAAGCTCGCGGCGCGCGATGGTTTACCACGGGAGAGAATTTACGATCTCAGCTTGTGGATGTTGCTGGCAGCGCTCGTCGGCTCGAAGGTCCTGATGCTCTTTACCGAACCTGAGTATCGCGACAATCCGCTTCAGCTTCTCTCTTTAGACTTCCTGCGTTCCGGTGGTGTCTTTTACGGCGGACTGCTCGGTGCGGTGCTCGCCGGCTACCTGCTGATGAAACGTTATCAACTGCCGTGGTGGAAAACGGCTGACGCTTGCGCGCCCGGAATCGCGATCGGCAATTTCTTCGGACGGCAAGGTTGCTTTGCCGCCGGATGTTGCTGGGGCAAGCCGACAACGCTTCCCTGGGGTGTGAAGTTTACCGAGTTGGGCCACGAAATCACCGGCGTCCCAACCGACACCCATCTACACCCGACGCAGCTCTACGAGTCGTTCGCAATGCTGCTCGTGTTTCTGTTTCTATTTTGGCTCCACAAACGCAAACGCTTCGACGGCCAGGTCATTCTTGCTTACGCGTTGCTCTACTCGATCATTCGCTTTGCTATTGAATTTGTACGCGACGATCCGCGTGGCGACGTTTTCGGATTGACGTCGCTGACCGGGCTCTCGACTTCGCAGTTGATCAGCTTAGTCGTCGGAATCGCGGCGCTGATTCTCCTGATCGTGCGACGCCGTCGAGTTCATCCTGTAAATCTTGAAAATCCTGTAATCCTGTCAAAAACAGCCGTATGACTCCTTTAAGATTACTGTTCTTGTTGCCCCTCCTCGCCGTTTTTTCTGCCACACCGGCACCCGACGATAAGCTCCTTCTGCCTAATGAAAAGCACCTGCGCAACATCAAGCAGCTAACCTTCGGCGGCGAGAACGCTGAAGCGTATTTCTCCTCCGACGGCACGCAGCTCATCTTTCAAGCCACACGCGATGGCCGCGGCTGCGATCAGATCTACACGATGAATGTCGACGGCTCGGACGTGAAGATGATCTCAAACGGTGATGGACGGACGACTTGCTCCTACTTTTTTCCCAGCGGCAAACGGATCCTTTATTCGTCAACGCACCTCGGCGATAAACAGTGCCCGCCCAAACCCGACTTTTCGAAAGGGTATGTCTGGGCCGTTTATCCAACCTTCGACATTTTTACTGCAAATCCGGACGGCTCCGATCTGAAACAACTGACAAACACGCCCGGCTACGATGCGGAAACAACCATCACGCTTGACGGCAAGAAGCTTGTGTTTACGTCGATGCGCGATGGCGATCTCGACATTTACACGATGGACGCCAATGGAAAGAACGTGCGCCGCCTGACTAACGAGCTCGGATACGACGGTGGTCCATTCTGGTCTTACGACGGCAAACAGATCGTTTACCGCGCACATCACCCAAAAACAGATGAGCAAAAAGCCGACTACACCGATCTGCTGAAACAAAACCTGATTCGTCCGACGACACTCGAGATTTGGGTGATGAATGCCGACGGTTCAAACAAGCGGCAGGTGACGAGCAACGGTAAGGCCAACTTTGGGCCATACTTCTTCCCCGACGGCAAGCGCATTATCTTCTCTTCGAACATGGACGATCCACGTAGAAGAAATTTCGATCTTTACAAGATCAATGTTGACGGCACAGGTCTGGAGCGCATTACTTTCAACGAAACATTTGACGGGTTTCCGATGTTCTCGCCCGATGGAAAGAAGCTCGTCTTTGCGTCCAACCGGAATGCGCAAAAAGCAGGCGATACAAACGTGTTCATTGCTGATTGGGTTGATTAGCCACAACAAGGCACAAGAGGCACAAAGAGCATTATGAAGACCAAGAGATCCACTTTAACTATTGGTGCACTTCTACTCGCGACGTTTGCGGTTGTCGCTCAACAAGCGGAGCTTGAACCGTCTGCGGCGCGACTACAACAGCACGTCACTTATCTCGCCTCCGATGCGTTGGATGGCCGGCGTACGGGCACTGCCGGCGCGAACGAGGCTGCTCGATACATCGCGGGTGAGTTCTCGAAGCTCGGTCTTCGACCCGCAAACCGTAACGCCGCAAAGGCGGAGCGCTATCTGCAATCGTTTCCTTACGTCGCCGGAGTAGAACTCGGCAAGGGGAATGTCTTCGCGTTTGGAGCATATCCGCGCACGAACGACAGTTCACTGCAAGTAAGTGTTGACTGGTTACCGCTCGGTTTCTCAACCAACGCCAAAGTCGAAGGCGGAATCGTTTTCGCCGGCTTTGGGATTACTGCCGCCCAGTTGAACTACGACGACTACTCGGGTCTGAACGCCAACGGCAAAATCGCCATCGTGTTGCAAGGCACTCCCGACGGCGCCAATCCACACGGCCAATTCGCAATGTTTGAAGGCGTGCGCTTTAAGGCGGTCGCCGCGCGAAACGCCGGCGCGAGAGCGCTGGTTATCATCGCGAAAGACCTAACCTTCACCAACGATCGATTAACCAAACTCAACTACGACAACACCGCAGGCGAAGCTGGAATTCCGATTGTCGTCATTTCCCGACAAGCGGCGGACAGGCTTCTGGCGCTTTCGAAGGCTTCGCTCGGACAGATCGAGCAATCGACAACGGCAAAGACTCCCGGCGTCAATCGAGTCTTAACTGGAGAGGTCACGCTTTCGACCGAGCTCGTTCGTAATGAAGTTCCTGCTTACAACGTCATCGGCGTGCTTGAAGGTTCCGATCCGGTTCTCAAGAACGAGAACATCGTCATCGGAGCGCATTACGATCATCTCGGTCGTGGCGGTGAGGGAAGCCTCGCCCCGCGTTCAGGCGAAATCCATCACGGCGCCGATGATAATGCGTCGGGAACTGCCGGCCTGATCGAGTTGGCGCGTGTGTTCAGCGAGCAACGACCCAGGCTAAAGCGTACCGTCATCTTTATCGCATTCGGAGGTGAAGAAGAGGGACTGCTCGGATCGAATTATTACGTGGACCACCCGCTGATGCCGCTCGCGAAGACGATCGCCATGATCAACATGGACATGATTGGGCGCCTGAAGGACCGCAAGCTCGTTATCGGCGGCGTTGGCACTGCGAAAGAGTGGCGCGAGATTGTGAGGCAGGCAAATAACGCCCAGGGAATGAACGTTACTGCGAATGAGGGGAGTGCTCCGAGAGGAGTGCCGATAGTTGTTTCAGCCAACGGGCGGCCGATCATGACGGTGGATCCTAACGGCACCTTCGAACTTACGATGAATGAAGACGGCTATGGTCCAAGTGATCACAGCTCGTTCTACAAAAAACAGATTCCGGTGCTCTTCTTCTGGACCGGAACTCACAACGATTATCACAAGCCGTCAGACACGTTCGACAAGATCAACTACAACGACGAAGCGCGCATTCTGAGTCTCGTGGCGCGCATAGTCAGAGACGTCGATGGCGCTGACAAGCGCCTGACCTATACGACCGCTCGAAGCGACTCGATGCCGCGTACCGGAGGCTTCCGCGTCTATCTGGGAACGATCCCGAATTACGCCGACAGCACTGACGGTTTATTGATAGATGGCGTGCGCGACAATTCGCCGGCGGCAAAAGCCGGGCTCAAGGCGGGAGATCGCATCGTCAAGATCGGAAGTCGCGACGTTAAGAACGTTTACGACTACACGTTCGCGCTCGGCGAGATGAAAGCCGGCCAGGAATATGTAATCGAAGTTAAACGTGGTAGTGAGAAGTTAACTTTGAAAATCACGCCTGAAGCCAGAAAGTAATTAACCACAGATTACACAGATAAAACGAATACGGCGCCAAGGGTCTCGGCGCCGTATCCGTCTTTATCCGTTTAATCTGTGGTTACCAGCGTGGTTCGCGTTCGAAACGATCGTTGTCGCGATCGCGGCCGCCACCGCCGCCGTAACCACCACGACCACCACCGCCGCCACGTCCACCACCATACCCGCCACGGCCGCCACCGCCGCCGCCACCGCGGTCTGTTCTTGGCTTGGCTTCATTGACGGTCAAATTGCGTCCGCCAAAATCCTTGCCATTGAAAGCCTCGATAGCTGCTGCTGCCTCCTCCGGGGTTGCCATCTCCACAAAAGCAAAGCCGCGTGATCGTCCTGTTTCTCGATCTTCAATCACCGAAGCTGATTCCACTGTTCCTACTGACGCGAAAGCCTCGCGCAGTTCCTCGCTCGTGGTACGAAACGAGAGATTTCCAACATAAAGTTTTGTAGCCATTCTAACTATCCTTATCTGAAGGGAAGCGCGGGCTTGCTGGAATTCGCTGATCCAGTTCGGTGGGGACGACCGATACTTTCGGCGAGCTGCGACGCACCCGGTGCTCTAAATCTCGAGAGCGGCTTCTAACTGGTTGACAACTGCCTCACTCTCTATCAGCCGAACCTCGTCGCCTTACGATCACGGACAGGCGCTTTCACCATTGAAGCGCGAGAGCAGGTAACTGGTAGACAAAAGTATGCAGGAGCCTTTGGAAACGCGTCAAGGATAAATTAGCGATATTTTCGTGATTCGCCAGATCCTGCGTGTGTCTGTGGCTACAGCGAATTGCCCGTTTTACGCCTTTGCCTTATATTCCATGCTTCTCCAGTCAAAAAAATCACCGCGAAAGGTTTGGAAATGTCGCAACGTATTCCTATCACTGTGGCCAATGGCGACGGCATCGGGCCGGAAATCATGGCGGCAACTCTTCGCATTCTGGAAGCTGCCGAGGCACCGCTGGAAATTCAGACGATTGATATCGGCGAGAAGGTTTATCTCGCTGGAAACTCTTCGGGGATCGAGCCGAGCTCATGGGAGTCTTTACGACGAACCCAGGTCTTTCTCAAAGCGCCAATCACCACGCCGCAGGGTGGGGGTTACAAAAGCCTGAATGTGACTGTTCGAAAGGTCCTGGGCTTGTACGCCAACGTACGGCCGTGCGTCTCATACCACCCTTTCGTTGACACCAAACATCCGGTGATGGACGTAGTCGTAGTTCGTGAGAACGAGGAGGATCTTTACGCCGGCATCGAGCACCAGCAGACCCATCAGGTCGTTCAGTGTTTGAAACTGATTTCACGTCCCGGATCGGAAAAGATTGTTCGTTACGCTTTCGAATACGCTCGCCGCAACAACCGTAAGAAAGTTACCTGCTTCACCAAAGACAACATCATGAAACGGACTGACGGTCTGTTTCATAAAGTGTTTGACGAAGTCGCCGCTGAGTATCCGGAGCTTGAAAACGAGCATTGGATTGTCGACATCGGCGCTGCGAAATTGGCTGACACGCCGGAAATATTTCGACGTACTCGTGATGCCGAATCTTTATGGCGACGTTCTTTCCGATGTTGCCGCGCAGATTGCCGGGTCAGTCGGACTGGCAGGCTCGGCCAACATCGGCGAACACGTTTCGATGTTTGAAGCGATTCACGGTTCGGCGCCACGGCGCGCCGGGCAGAACCTCGCAAACCCGTCAGGGCTTTTGCTGGGCGCGGTGATGATGCTGGTCCATGTCGGTCTGACAGATCATGCGGAGCGCGTTCATAATGCGTGGCTGCGTACGATTGAAGACGGCGTACACACCTACGACATCTACGACGAGAAAGTAAGCAAACAGAAGGTTGGCACAAGAGAGTTTGCCGAAGCCGTGATTAAACGGTTGGGCCAGATGCCGCAGATTCTGAAAGCGCGGAAATACAAGAAGTCTGAGGAGACTCACCACGCCATTGGGAACGGCAAAACGTCGCAGAAGGAACTCGTCGGTGTTGACGTCTTTCTCGATTGGACCAACGGTTCGGCAACTGATCTCGGCGAGGCGCTTAGCAAAGTGAGTGGCGAGGGCGTTCGGCTAACGATGATTAGTAATCGAGGTGTGAAAGTTTGGCCTGGTGGTCACACCGAAACTTTTTGTTCGGACCACTGGCGCTGCCGTTTCTTACCGGAATCGGAAGGCAATAAAGTTGTGCATTCGCAGGTGGTGTCGTTGTTGGGCCGCATAGCCGGTGCCGGTTACGACTTCATCAAGACCGAAGGACTCTACACATTCGACGGCGAGCGTGGTTTCTCGTTGGATCAGGGAGAATAAAGATGGCAGAAAATGGAAACAAACCGCTGGTGGCCGTCATTATGGGTAGCCAGTCTGATTGGGAAACCATGCGACATGCGGACGAAACGCTGTCTCAGTTTGGAGTCGAACACGAGTGTCGCGTTATTTCAGCGCACCGGTCACCGTCGCTGGCTTCGGAATTTGGGTCAACGGCAGAGGCGCGCGGGCTGGAAGTCGTGATTGCAGCCGCGGGCGGCGCTGCTCATCTGGCGGGCGTTCTTGCGGCGCACACGATATTACCGGTGCTGGGCGTGCCGATGAAGAGCGACGCGCTTAATGGCTTGGATTCGCTTCTGGCGACCGTGCAGATGCCGGGCGGAATTCCGGTGGGAACGCTTGCGATCGGTAAGCCGGGCGCGATAAATGCCGCGCTTTTTGCGGTCGCGATCCTCGCTAATAGTTGACCAGAACTGCGTCAAAAGCTGCACGAGTTTCGTGCGAGCCAGGAGAAGAAGATTCGCGAAACCACGCTTTGACAGGATTACAGGATGTGCAAGATTGACAGGATCTTTCCTGTACATCCTGTACATCTTCAAATCCTGTCTATTCTGCCTTGAATTTACAGACCCATTGGCGCACAATGCCCCCACTTAGCACTCGCGCCCAGAGCACGTTCAAACGTCCCTCGAACCCGCATGATCGGCCAGACGGTTTCTCATTATCGAATCCTTGAAAAACTCGGCGAAGGCGGCATGGGCGCGGTCTACCTCGCCGAGGATCTTCATCTTGCGCGGCGTGTCGCGATCAAGTTTCTCACTTCGACTGATCGTCACTATCGCGCACGCTTCATTCGTGAGGCTCGCGCGGTTTCAGCCCTGAGCCACCCCAACATCGCGATGGTCCACGACTACGGCGAAACAGCCGAAGGTCAGCCGTTTATCGTGATGGAGTATGTGAAGGGCAAGTCGTTGAGCGATCTCCTCGAAGAGGGTCTGACGCTACGGCGATCAGTTGAAATCGTGTCGTCCATCGCTGAAGCTCTCGGAGAAGCACACGAGCAGGGCATTGTCCATCGCGACATTAAGCCGTCGAACATTCTTATCAACGAACGCGGCCAGGTGAAAGTACTCGACTTCGGCCTGGTCAAGCATCTGTTTGAACCTCCGGCAAGCGGCGTGGATCTCGACGCGCAAACGATTTATGCAACACAAACGCGTAGCGATGTCATCGTCGGCACGCCTCTCTATCTTTCACCGGAACAAGCAACGGGAAAACAGATCGACGGGCGCAGCGACTTGTTCGCGCTCGGAGCATTGCTCTACGAATGTCTGACCGGCCAGTCGGCTTTTTCCGGCGGCAGCGTGCTCGAGATCGGCGCGCAGATAATTCACGTAACACCACCGGCGCCTTCGAAGATAAATCCCGCTGTCCCACCGGCGCTGGATCGCATTACGTTGAAAGCACTCGAGAAGAAGCTCGACGCCCGCTATCAAACCGCGGCCGAGATGTTGAAGGACTTGAAAACGGCAGCAGCGACGTTGGGTCACAATGGCGTGCCGGTCGCGAGCAAGTCGGCCAAACCCACGGAAGGATTCAAGCGCGCGACCAACGCCTTCGCGACTCTTACGATGCAGCTGCGGCGCCAGCGTTTTTCGTTGGCGTCGGTGGTTCCAGCTTTTGTGGTGGCAGGACTCGTTATCTGGGCCATCATCTACTTCTGGCCGCGCACTTATCACCAGCCATCCGCCGCTGCGCTCGGTTGGTATGAACGAGGAACTGAGAATCTTCGTAACGGTGCCTACCACCAGGCAAGCAAGGCGCTCACACAAGCAATCGAAATTGATGGCGGATTCGCTTTGGCACGAGCGCGTTTGGCGCAGGCGTGGACTGAACTCGACTATACAGATCGAGCCAAGGACGAATTGCTGGCCGTCACGAGCATCACCGGCGACCGCTCGACACTCTCGCCCCGTGACAATCTATATCTGGACGCGATCACGGCAACTGTCACACGCCGGTTTACGGACGCAGTTAAGGTTTACACCGAAATCGCGCAACTCTCACCTGGTGAAAGTCCAGTTTATGTCGATCTGGGATACGCCTATGAGAACGACGGCAACCCTGATAAGGGGCTGGAATACTATCTGAAGGCGATTGAGTTAAATGGCGGCCAATATGCCACTGCCTTTCTGCGCGCGGGAATCGTCTATAACCGCAAAGGCGACACGAACAATGCGAATAAAATGTTGGACGAGGCCGAGCGTCTGTACCGCGCAGGCAGCAACAACGAAGGTCTGAATGAAGTCTTTCGGCAGAGAGGAATTCTTTTTAGGAATGATGGCGCGTATGAAAAGGCGAAGACGCAATTTCAGGAGTCACTTGATGCGTCGCGAGCCATGGGCAACGAGGCACAGCAGATCACCGCGCTGATCGAGCTGAGTTTTCTTGCTTCGAGGCGTGGCCTGTTCTCAGAAGCCGAAAGCTACGCCCAACAAGTAGTAAGCTTTGCCCAACAGAAGAAACTCGAGAATTTGACGGCGGGCGGCTTGTTGGAGCTTGGTAACGCATTTTTAGCTAAGGGCGACTTCGAAAAGGCGGAATATTATTTTGCCCAGGCTATTCAGTTTGCCCGCGCGAACAAAGGCCGCCTGAGCGAAGCGAAAGGATTGACCAACCTCGGTGGTCTATACATTCAAATGTTGCGGACCGACGAAGGTCTGCGAATGGCGCAGCAGGCTCTCGACTTTTTTCAGCAGGAAAACTATCCGCGACTCGCCGCCACTTGTCTGGCTCACATAGGTCGAGCATACCGTCGCAAAGGCGACTATGCTGCCGCGCTGCAAGCGCTAAATAAAAAGCTTGATTTGGCAAAGCAGAGCAATAGCGAACCGGCAATCGCAGATTCTCACATCGAGCTTGGCGCTCTCCTTTTGGAACAGGAGCAACTTCCCGATGCGTTGGGCCAGTATGAAATGGCCCTGAGCCTTTATGGATCCACAAACAATTTTCTCGCTGCGTTTTGTAATGCAAATCGTGCAAAAATCCTGGCGCGGCTCGGTCGTGACGACGAAGCTAAACTGTTGCTCGACGAAGTTTTCAAAGTTGCTACGTCAAAAGATGCCTTCCTCGGATTGGTGTCCGAACTCCATCTGATTCAGGCGGAGATGAGCCTCAGCAAAGGAGACGCGAGTGAGGCTGCTGCATCGAGCAACAAAGCCATAAAGATAGGCGGTCCAAAATCGGATCTCGCCATTCAAGCGCAGTACATTTCGGCCTTGGCAAAATCGGGTTCAGGCGGACGAAATGACGCGCAAAAGCTTTGCGATGAATCGATGAAGGCTGCATCGAACGCCGGCGATTTTGGTTTGCACTCACGCGCGCTGCTCGCCTGTGCTGAGGTGGCTTTGAAAGGAAATGATGCTCAAACTTCCTTATCTCTAGCGACTCAAGCGCAGGAAAGATTCGCTCGCGGCGAACAATTCGAATCTGAGTGGCGTGCCTGGCTGATTGCCTCACGCGCCAGCCAACGGTTAGGTGACACAAACAAGGCGGAGGAACAAATGCGAAATGCCGTAGACGTGCGCTCCAAACTCGAACAAAAATGGGGAACCGACGCCTTCAAACAATATGCTTCACGGCCTGATATTCAGGTTTATTCTCAATAACAGTTGATCCACCTGGCTCAACTCCCAACAACGCAAGGAGATCAGACTATGTCAGACACAACTAACGATCCTCAACCTATCGACCCGCCAGTCAGCACCGGTGGGGGTGGCACGCCAACGCCGTCGCCCACGCAGTCGCCGACGCCGACGCCGAGCGATAGTGACGATGCGGAAACCGACGAGGCTCTACCCATTGATCCTCCAGTATCGACGGGAGGCGGCGGTGGATCATAGATGTCGCTATGGATTTAGGGCTTCCCAGGGCCTTAATTGACAATTGAATAGGTCATCCACAGATTACGCACACGCTGTGTAATCTGTGGATTACAACCGCTCGCTGCCAATCCACTCTCTTACCACTTCTTTCAAATCACGCTTGTTCCCATCTATCTCATAATTCAACCGGCGCATTTCTTCAGTCGCAATTCCATTCGCCAATTTCGACAACGCCTCCTGCAAGGCCGGAATGCGCGCTAACGAATCCTGCCGTACCAGATAAACAGCCTCGTACGGAGGAAAGTAGTGACGATCGTCCGCAAGCTGGACCAGATCGAGCGTCGCAATACGACCTTCAGTGGAATTACCGGCGATCAGATCAACCTGGCGCGACGAGAGTGCGATGTAAGTCAGCGATAAATCCATCTCGCGCAGTTCGGCGAATTTCAATCCATAAGCTTTCGAGAACCCGGGATAACCGTCATCGCGCGACATGAAGTCCTGACCGAATCCTGCCCGCCAGCGGGGTGCGTGTGGCGCAGCGTCCGAGATCGTTTTGAGGTTGAGCCGCCTCGCTTCATCGCCACGGACGAGAATCGCGAATGTGTTTTCAAAACCGATCGGCGCGCTAACCTCGACCTTGAAGTTGTTTGCGTATTCCTGTTTCACCTGATCGTAAACCGCTCTTGGATCGCTGATTGGCGCATGGTGAAGTATGGCAGTGAAGCATGTTCCGGTGTATTCGGGATAGAGATCGAGAGTGCCGCTAACCAGCGCTTCGTGAGGAAGATTTCCACCCAACTCAAAACGCCGTTCAACTGAGACTCCGCGCGCTTCGAGCATCTGCGCAACGATCTCAGCCAGCAAAGCCGACTCGGTAAAGTCCTTTGATCCGATAACGATTCGGTCAGATGCGACTGGACCACTGCTGCTCCGCCACAGCGCGAAGCCGCCGAGTAGCAGGACCAAGACCGCGGCTGCGACTACAATCGCTGCTCCGGATTTACGCTTCGCCTCAGAACTGAAACGACGTTCTAACAGTCCCAAAAAGAAATCTGCTGCCAACGCCAGTAATGCTGCCGATAATGCACCCGCGAGTAGCAAGTTGTTGTCGTATTGCCGCAAGCCACGAAAGATGTAAACGCCCAAACCTCCGGCGCCAACAGCCGCCGCAATCGTCGTCACACCGACTGCAATCACCGTCGCGACGCGAATGCCGGTGACGATCACGCCCATCGCGAGCGGAAGCTCAACCTGTCGCAGCACTTGTCCGTCTGTCATGCCCATCGCGACTGCTGCTTCTCTGACGCTTGGCTCAACGCCGAGTATTCCAGTGACCGTGTTGCGAATGATTGGCAACAGCGAATACAGCACGAGCGCAACCAGCGCCGTGCGCGATCCGATTCCACCAATAAACGGAAGTGGAATGAGAAAACCAAACAGCGCCAGACTCGGAATCGTCTGCATCACGTTTGCAAGGCCCAGCACGGGGCCACGCAACGAGCGATAACGCGTTAGAGCTATTCCTGTTGGTACACCGATGATCACCGCTATGAGTATGGCGATAAAGACGAGCACGATGTGCTGCCTGACGAGCAACAACAGCTCGGCCCAGTTAAGCTGGAGAAACTGCCAGAAGCTCACACGTGGCCTCCGATTACATGGAGCGTCTGGAGGTAAGCGCGAGCCTGCGGGTGGGCGGACGCGAGAAAGTGTTCCGGCGTTTCGAGTAACACCAGGTGGCCTTTATGCATGAGCCCGATGCGGCGTGCGAGAGCCAATGCTTCGCGCACGTCGTGAGTAACAAGGATTGCCGTCTTGCCCAGACGCTTCGTAAGATCCGCAAATTCGCGCTGCAAACTCGCACGCGTGAGCGGATCGAGCGCTCCGAAAGGTTCGTCCAGCAACAACAGCGGCGGATCCGCGGCGAGCGCGCGTGCAACACCGACGCGCTGGCGCTGACCACCCGACAACTCTCGCGGGTATCGTTCCGCGAAGCGATCGGGATCGAGTCCCACGAGCGTCAATAACTCCCGCACACGTTCACGCGTGCGCGCCTGGTCCCAACCTGAAAGCGCCGGAACAAGACCGACGTTTCGCGCGATCGTGAAGTGTGGGAAGAGGCCGCCTTCCTGGATTACGTAACCGATGCGTCGCCGCAACACGATCGGATCCCACGCAGTCGTAGCTTTTCCTTCAACGAGAACCTCGCCGGTCGTTGGTGTCAGCAAACGATTGACGAGTTTGAGAGTCGTTGTCTTGCCGCAACCTGACTCGCCTAACAAAACGAGTGTCTCACCTCGCTGGACCGTGAGGTTCAGGTCTGAAATTATTTGCGTACCGGGAAGCGAGAAGCTGACGTTGTGAAACTTGACGAGGGAGTTATCGGCCGTCTCATTCATCTGCTGGTATCTCTCTGCGTAGTCTCTGCGTTCCTCTGCGCCTCTGCGGTAAAATCGTTCCCCTGTAGTTACTTTAACCGCAGAGGCGCAGAGGAACGCAGAGATTACGCAGAGAGGCGGTGATCTCAGTTAGCGAGCAACAGATTACTGCTGAAGCGTTCCCGGGAGTCTGTCCATGTGTGCGAGAGTTCGAAGCCTGTGGAGGCTGCGAGTTGCGCGATGTTCGCCAGGTCATACTTGTAGGAGTTTTCAGTATGAATCAACTCACCGGGAGCAAACTCGGCTTCGAGATCGAGTTTTTCAATACGCACGTGCTGTTTGAAAAGACTCTCGATGTAGATCTCGATACGTCCCGCCGCTTCATTGTAGAACGCGCGGTGCCGAAACTTGCGTAAGTCGAAAGTGCCGCCAAGCTCGCGATTGATTCTCGCGAGCACATTCAAGTTGAAAGCGGAAGTCACGCCAAGCGCGTCGTTGTAAGCGGCTTCCAGAATTTGCCGGTCTTTCTTCAAATCGACGCCCAGCAGCAGCGCGTCGCCGTTTTGAAGCACGCTGCGAAGCGCTCGTAGAAAACGAAGTGCTTCTTCACGATCGAAATTGCTGATGTTCGAGCCAAGGAACAGCGCGAGTGTCCGGCCACGCGGTTTCTTTCCCAGTTCAGCGAGCCCGGCAAAGTAATCGGCTGCATACGCTTCAATTTTGAGCTTCGGGTACGACTGGAGCAGGATGCGCGAACTGCTTTCCAGCGCGGTCGCGGAGATGTCAACGGGCATAAACAACAACTCCGGTTGGCGCCGCAGTAGCGCTTCGATAATGAGCCGGGTTTTGGACGCGCTGCCGCTGCCCATCTCGACGAGCGTGATCTGCCCATCAAGTGAGCCGGCAATCTCGTCCGAATAGCGTTTCAGAATCTCGTTTTCTGCGCGCGTTAAATAGTATTCCGGCAGAAGACAGATGGCCTCAAAAAGCTGTGAGCCGAGTTCGTCGTAGAAGTATTTTGGCAGGAACCGCTTGGGCCGGGCGGAGAGCCCCTTTCGCACATCGTCCGCGAGCCCCGCAAGCGGATCTCGCTTGACGAGATTGTGAATGAAAAGCCGGGGGTCGCGTGTGGGTTCTGACTGTGCCACAGTCGAAACATAATAACTTATGAATGCCAGAAAGAAGTACCCAAAGCACGCAATGTTTCCCGCTGGCTCTTTGTGCTTTTTGTGCCTCTTTGTGGCAAGATCGCTCGGCAATGTTGTTCAGTAAACTTGTAACACTCAGCTTATTACTCCTAGCCTTCTGCTCAGCAGCACTCGCGCAGGGCTTTAAGAAGGAACTCGAAGCTCCCGAAAAAGTCTCGCTTTCAGTCAGGAATCTCGACGGACGCGTAAGCGTGGTCGCCTCTGAAGAGCAACAGAAAAAGGTTACTATCGAAGCAAGATCCGCTGGAGCAGCGATCGAGGATGAAGACGTTAAGATCGAATCTAAAGGCAGCCACATCCAGATCGATGTCCGCCCGCGAGGCGAGAAGAACCGAATCGATCTGGTTGTAACTATTCCAAAACGTTCAAAGGTCGCTGTGGAAGGCCAGGCCGGAGCTGTTGACGTGATTGGCAGTGTTGAATCGGCCGAGGTGAAAACCGATACCGGAACCATTCACGCCGACGTGCCGCTCGCAGCGCTTAAGTTTAACTTCGTTTGGGCCGCCAGCAAGCCGCGTTACATGAGCGACGTGGAGTTGCCGCCGATTAAAGAAAAAGCGGGTGGCCAGTTCAAGCTCTCCGGCCGGCTGGGCGAGAAGGACGCGCCGAAGGAAGAGCTCGTCGCGCTCGACTTTCACACGCAACGTGGCGTGGTGCTCTTAAACATCGATCCGGAAATGGCGCCGAGCGACTTGCGTGAGCGCCCACTGACCGAAGCCGCGCGCGCGATTGTTCGTAGCGGTGACAGCCAGCTTGTCGAGGCCATTCGCAAGGTGTCCCCAAAGATGTTTGGCGACTACGCAAAGACTCTGCCGCCACCGGAGAAAGAACCTTCGCTACAGAGACGCACTCCGCCAGGACAGATCGTGAGCTCGATTGCGCCGCAGTTGATGCGGTTCAACGCGAGCGTAACGGACCGCTATGGACGGGCGATCGGAGGCATGCGCGAATCCGATTTCACTGTTTGGGAAAACGGAGTCGAGCGACGCGTCACCAGCGTTGCGCCCGCGAATGAACCGTTCAATCTCGTGTTGCTGTTGGACGTTTCAGGCAGCGTTGAGGAGCGAATGGATTTTATTCGCAAAGCCGCGCGCGACTTCCTGCGTACGACCAGTCCACAGGATCGCATTTCCATCATCAGCTTTCGCGACGACGTTCAGGTGATTTCCGATTTCAGCACTGACCGTCAGATGCTTTCGCGGAAGTTGGATGAGATCGACGCCGGCGGTGGCACTGCGCTTCACGATGCGCTGGGTTATGTTTTGAGTGAACCGCTGAAACAGCTTCGCGGCGAACGAACCGCTATCGTGGTGATGTCAGACGGCGACGACAACAAGTCGTTTCTTCCGTTCCCGGCTATTCTGGAAGCGCTAAGCGAATCGGGCGCGCTTGTTTACCCGTTGTATGTGCCTTCAGGGTTGATACCGGAGGCGAGTGTGCCGAAGCCGGAGATTACGATCGATCCGCTGCGTACGCGTTACCTGACGTTGACGACGCGCGCGGAAGAGGAAGGGCGTAAACTCGCTGCTGCTTCCGGTGGAATTTACTATCCAATTCGCAGGCTCGAAGATTTGCAGAAGGCGTACGACGACGTCGTAGCACAATTGCGTTCGGCGTACACGATTACTTACGCGTCGAATTCAGTCTCGGCTACGCCGCGTGTGCGCGTGCGAACGAATCGTGACGGCGCCTCGGTGAGACTAAGCCCTGTAGTGGAATTAAACACGCCTTAGTTGTTCTCTGCGCAACCTCTGCGTTCTCTGCGCCTCTGCGGTGAGAGAGCCGATAAACCGCAGAGACGCAGAGATACGCAGAGTTTACGCAGAGAAATGAATCAACCGCTTTTCAACGCGCTTTTCGACGAACCAGAACGAACGCCGTTAACTGTCTCTCAGCTAACGAATTCGATCAGGATCGCGCTCGAGTCGCGTTTCATCTCGGTTTGGGTTGAAGGCGAGATCTCAAATTTCAAAGATCACTTGTCCGGTCACTGGTATTTCACGCTCAAAGATCAAAACGCCCAACTGCGCGCCAAGTGCTTTCGTTCGGCAAACACTCGCATACGGTTTCGTCCTGCCAACGGTTTGCACGTTCGTGCTCGCGGAAAGCTCTCGGTCTACGCGCCGCGCGGTGAATATGAGCTCGTCGTCGATGCACTCGATCCCGTCGGCGCGGGCGCGTTGCAGATCGCATTTGAACAGCTTCGCGACCGTTTGCAGAAAGAAGGGCTGTTTGCCAAAGAACTAAAACGGCCGTTGCCTGTTTTTCCACGTCGAGTCGGCATCGTTACTTCGCCTACCGGCGCTGCAATTCGCGATATTCTCAACGTGATCTCGCGACGCACGCGCACAGTTCACGTTCTTTTTTCGCCTGCGCGAGTGCAAGGCGACTCGGCTGGTCCGGATATCGCCCGTGCGATCTGGTTCATAAATCAATATCACGAACGCGCCTTGCGCGAAGGACGCAACGCGGATCTCGTTGACGTGTTGATAGTGGGACGAGGCGGCGGTTCGACCGAGGATCTGTGGGCTTTCAATCAGGAAGAAGTCGCGCGCGCAATTCGCAAATCTGCGATTCCGGTGATTTCAGCGGTGGGCCATGAGACTGACTTCACGATCGCCGACTTTGTCGCCGACTTCCGCGCTCCCACACCTTCCGCAGCCGCCGAGATAGTCGCAGCACGCGAAGATCAGCTCTGCTCGGCGCTCGAGAATCTTGGCCGGCAACTGGTTCGATTGACGCGATTCAAAATAGTTGACCTTCGATCGCGCGTTCAGGAACAGGCGCTTTCGCACGCCTTCGACGAAGTTAAATCACAATTGAATGCCGCAAGGGCGCGATTCGATACGGCCTCTTCAGGCTGCGACGTCGCAATCGAGACAAAACTTCACCAGGCACGAGAACGTCTGGCCCTCGCGGCCGCTTCGCTTGACGCATTGTCGCCGCTTGGAGTATTGCAACGGGGTTATGCGATAGCTCAGGATGCGTCAGGTAAATTGGTACGCGATGCGAGGTCCGTAGCCCCAGGCGATGAATTGAGTGTGCGGCTGGCGAAAGGAAAACTGGGGACGCGGATCGAACGGATCGAAGCCACGGATTAACACGGATTAGCAATGCGGCAGCGAATTGTAATCAACCTTGACGCACAGAAGACGGAAGGAACAAAGCTTGTCCGCAAACGTCGACGGTGGCCCCGTGTGCTGGGGATTCTGGCGTTGCTGGTTTTAATCGTCGTCGTCGTGGCAGCAGTCGGTGGATTCCTCTGGTGGCGGAGTTATCAGTCCACTCCTGCTTACACCCTTACACTTTTGATCGACGCAGCGCAGCGAAACGATCTGGCCGAGTTTCAGAAGCGAATCGACGACGATGAGATCGCGAAGAACATGGTCGCGAGTGTCAGTCAGAAAGCTGCCGGTCGGTACGGTTTCGCGCTCAACAGCTCAGTGCAAGGACAGATCGATCTGCTGGTGCCGTCGCTGTTGCCGCGTTTGAAGCAAACGATTCACGACGAAGTAGTGAAAGAGATTAAAGAGTTTGCTGCGAAGTCTGAACCGAAGCCATTCATCTTTCTCGTTGTTGCCGTTCCGTCTTTGATGACTGTAACGACCGAAGGAGACACGGCGAAGGCGACGGCGAAGATGAGCGACCGCACGATAGAGATGGCGATGCGACGTGATGCGGATCGTTGGAAAGTTACCGACTTTAAAGACGACATTGTGATCCAACGAGTGGTCGACAATGTGATGAAAGAGTTGCCGGCGATCGGGTTAGTTGATTCGAATAGTCCATTGCTTAAGAAGTCAACACGCGCTAAGCCGCGCCGTCGCAGATAACGAGGCTGTAAATGAAGAATGGTCAGGAACAAGGCCGTACGTTTGAAGCTTCGCTCGAAGCTCTGGAACGGATCGTCCACCAATTGGAGGACGGCGACTTGCCGCTCGATAAGAGCCTTGAGTTGTTTGAACAGGGGATTCGACTCTCGCGCGAGTGCCAGGAGCGTTTGAGTCAGGCTGAACGACGTATAGAAATCTTGTTGCGCGACAATCAGGGACGGCCAGTCGCGAGCGCTTTCAAAGAACCGCCCAGCGAGGCGTCTAATCCCGGGGATCGCGAAGACAATAATGGCTTCTGACGTTTTCACCCGGAACACACTTGAGTTAGAGAGTCTGTTGGCCGGCAGCCGGGCGTTGGTGGAAGTGGAGCTCAACAATCTTCTGCCTTCGTCTGCCACCGCGCCGGAAAAGATTCATCAGGCGATTCGCTGGAGTGTGTTCGCCGGAGGCAAGCGCTTTCGCCCTGCGTTATTCCTTGCGACGGGTCAGGCCTTCGGCGCTTCCGTCGAGTCACTGATTAGGACGGCGTGCGCGTTTGAGATGGTCCATACCTACTCACTCATTCACGACGATCTTCCGGCGATGGATGATGACGATCTACGACGCGGTAGACCCACGTGCCACGTGCGCTTTGACGAAGCAACCGCGATTCTCGCCGGCGATGCACTCCAAACTCTCGCCTTCCAAACGATCGCCGAAGACGATCGAGTCAAAGCCGAAACGCGCATTGCTCTTATCTCGGAGTTGGCGCGTGCCGCGTTGACACCAGAGGGAATGGTTGCGGGTCAGGCACTGGACATGGAGGCGGAGACGCATCAGGTCAACGGCACTCAACTCGAGGAGATTCACCGGCTCAAAACCGGAGCGTTGATCGTCGCTGCCGCGCGTTGTGGTGCAATTATCGGGGAAGCTAGTGAGAAGGAGCTCGCAGCGGTAACGAGTTACGGTTCACACCTCGGATTGTTGTTTCAGATCACGGATGATTTTCTGGATGTCACGGCGACCGCAGAAGCGCTTGGGAAGACACCGGGCAAAGATGCGCAATCAAATAAGGCGACTTATCCGGGGTTGTTCGGCATGGAGGAGACGAAGACCGCAGCCGCCAAGGCGCATCATGATGCCTGTGCTGCCTTGGACCAAATCGATCGCCCTACCGATGTTCTGCGACGGATAGCAGACTTCATCCTGCATCGTACTGGTTAAATAGGTCATATAGGACCTATTGGACCTATACTTTGCGCCTTTGCTCGAATGATCGTGTCGTATTCTCCGTAACGCTTGCCGCGGGCATCATTACCGGCTCGATTTTCGGCGGGGTAAGCTCGCGAGTATCGTGCCCGGGCTGCATCGTCAGTTTGCCTTCCTTTGAACTGCGCATAATGCTGAGCGCGCCCCAAAGACTAAAGCCAAAATTTATCAGGAAAATCGTCGTGCTCAATATGATGTAACCGATTAAGACTAAATCGCTGAAGTTAACCTTCTTCAGAACAACCGCTCCGCCAATGATGAACCCCAGGCCAAAAACGCTGATCCAGAACAACCCGTCGAGATACTCGTCCAGACGTTTTTCGGCTGGCGTTTTGTCCAGGCTCTTCTCACCGGCAGGCGCCAGTTGAGTCCCACAACGATTGCAGTATTTTGTCTGCTGAGCGAGAGCGCTGCCGCAGGTCTGGCAATACACGGGGTCACCTCCGAAGCTTTAGTACGTGAGTTCGGACGTGGAGGTTTTCTTAAAACGCTGAAATCTACTGGTAAGCCAGCGCCTCGCGAACCGTGACGCGCGATGCCTTCCACGCCGGAAGAAAACTCGCCGCAGCGCTCAAGCTAATTGAAACGACTATCCAGATCAACAGTCCGAGAGGTTCGAATACGAAGTCCAGGCTGCTTTTGAATAGCACCGGAAGGCAGAATTCGCTAAGTTTGAAGCGTTAACCGGTACGAGTGTGGAGTTGTTCCAGTAATCCTGCGAAACAGCCGCGTGAAGTGGCTTTGATGGCTGAAGCCGGAGCGCAATCCTACTTCTATCAACGGGAGCTCATCCTTCGCTAACAGCGTCTTCGCCCGCTCGACGCGAAACTGAATGAGGTATTGGTGTGGCGTAGTCCCGGTGGTCCTTTTGAACTCACGCGCAAAATGAAAGTTGCTCATCCCTGCGACCTGGGCCAACTCAGCCAGTTTCAAATCGCGGCTGTAGTTTTCAGCAATGAACTCAGTCACTCGTCGCAGCTTTGCAGCCGATAGTCCTCCGGTGAAAGTCACTGGACCCGATCTCGAGATGAGGTCATCCATACTCTTTATTCTCAGGCACGCGCTCTGCTGACTCTCGTTTTTGCCAGGGACAGCAACGGCGCGCCGGCTACCGTAGCGTATCTGCTCAAGCGTTCACGAATCGCCTCACGCGCGCGTTTGAATGCGCGTGGATCTTTGTAAAGCTGGAACGCCCAGTTGGCGCCCAGTTCCAAAGAGTTGAACTCAAAAGCGAGTTGGGTAGCGTCAATCTCTTTGTTGAGCTGGCCCGCCTTTTGCGCCTCAATGATCGCACTGCGCAACGTGGTGAGCCACTCCTTCATGATCTCGGCAATCCGATCGCGAACCGGACCGGGCCGGCTGTCAAACTCGGCCGCCGCGGCAGCAAAAAAGCAGCCACCGCGAAACACGCCGCCCTCGACGTAGGCTAACCAGATATCACACAGTTTCCAGAGACGCAGGAGGCCCTGGGCCGAGTCGAAAGCGGGTTTGATCACTTCGCGAATGAATATCGCACGCGCAGCTTCAACTGTCGCGACTTGCAGGTCTTCTTTTGAGCCGAAGTGAGCAAAGAGACCGCTTTTACTCATCGAAAGCTCCAAAGCCAGGCGGCCGATGGTCAACCCCTCAAGTCCTTCGGCGGAGGCAATGTGCACAGCAGCTTCGAGAATAGCTTTGCGTGTGCGTTCGCCCTGGGCCTTTCGGCCTTTTGCAGCGACGACTTTGGCAGCTTTTCGCAGTTGAGCTTTGGTCACGGAGAAAAGTATATAGCACGAACGTTCGTTTTACAGCAATTTCTGTCTAAGACTCTGAATTGACAGCAAGATCAGTCAACGATTAGCAATAAACGGAAAGACGGTGGACCCATCTCTGTTTCAAACTGCACTCCCTGAATGGAGGTGCACTTTGAAAATCAACCATTTGTTCTTCGCAACATTCCTTGTGGCCGTAACGGCTGTCGCCGTAATGGCTCAGTCAGATGCTAAATCAGCACTTAGACGCGGTGATGCGTTAGTAGCCGCGGAACAATACAAGTCTGCCATCGCAGAGTACGGGAAAGTCTCAAGTCGCGACGGCGACTCTTATGCGCGCGCGATCTACAACATCGGAGTTTGTTATTACGAGCTCTGGCAGACGGAAGAAGCCATCGTCTTCTACAAGCGAGCAATTCAGTTGAAGCAAGGCAATTATCCAGGTGCTTCGTATGCATTGGGTGTGGCTTTAGAGGATCAAAGGAGGCTTGCAGAAGCGAGGGAAGCTTATCAGCATGCCATAAACGCCTCGCGTGGCGAGTTTGGGTTAGCGATCTACAAGCTGGGGTTGATCGAAGCCAAGGCAGGCGAGTTTGAGAAAGCCGCTGCTCTGTTCAAAAATGCGGCGTCGCGGCATGGTCAGCATGTACCCGCCAGCCATAATAATTTGGGCGTGATGCTTGCCGGCCTTGGGTTGTTAAAAGAGGCGGAGAAGGAGTTTGTTATTGCTCTCAGGAAATCTGACGGCCATTTAGACGACGCTGTTCATAATCTGAACCTCTGCCGCTCGATGATGGCTACGTCAAGACAGGATTAGCCACAAAAAGGCACAAGAAGCACAAAAGCTTCAGCGAAGGCCTTTGTGCTTCTTGTGCCTTTTGTGGCTAAACTTTCGTGGCCTATTTCTGTAACTTGCTGGAATCGTCTCGCTTCTTCACGTAGATATCGCCACGCGGTTGCATCTCGGCCTTCTCGGCAAGAGTCTTCAGAACAGATTCAAGCATTTGTTTATTCGCAAGCTTGAAGCTCGTGACTCCTGTCACGTTTGAATCGGGATCGCTGTATTGCAGCGTAAGATAGCGAACCTTGGTTTTGATGAAGTGTGCCGGCAGCGCATAGATCACCGGGATATGACTTGCCACTGTCGCGGCGGCTGGTCGTCGTTTTTGCGTATCGGCGAAAGCGGAAGTGATCGCTTCGTAAGGTATCGAGATCTCTTTCGGCGGCTTCTTGTCTTTGAAGAGCAACCGCTTGTTTTCGTCGTCGAAGATCAACATGCCTTCCATAGTCTTCGTATACCCAAACACGCCGCCTTCATATTTTGCTTTAACGGCCTTCGGCGCGGGTGCAGGCGCCGGAGTTTTAGCCTGCGGCTCCTGATCCATCGAACGCGGGCGTTGCGCAAAGGCGCCCGTTGCCAAAACTCCGAGTAGGAGTAGAGTGAAAATAATTTTCATATATTTCTCCTTTGACCAGCTGTAGACAGGATTACAGGATTAATCCTGTCCTATTTAGCGAACGGCTTTACGCGCTCGATCGACTCTTTAAAATCCGGATCGTTGGGCGCGAGTGATGCGCCCTTCTGATAAGCAGCCAGTGCCTTCGCATATTGCTTGCTCACTTCAAACGCATAGCCGAGCTCGCGATAGACGTTCACATCGTCAGGCGACTTCTTCGCGGCGGTTTCGAGCGCGCCAATCGCCTTCGAAAAATTAGTTGCACGTGAATGCGCAACACCCAAAAGGTAGAAGGTGACGCCTGTTGCGTCTGAAGCAGTTGTCGCACGCTCGAGTGCACCAGCAGCGCGCGCGTACTGCTTAGATCCAATCAAAGCCTGTCCGAAGAGTGTAATGGCTTCGGCGTCAGTTCGTAATTTGATCAAGCCCTCTCCGGCACGCACGGCGCTCAGATAATCGGCTTCGGCTTTAGCCGGATCAGAACTCGTAGCCGCGCGACGAAGATAAGCCGAAGTCAAAAGGGTCCACGCGCCTGTAAGCCGCGCGTCGTTTACCGTAGCTCGATTCAGTGTTGTGATTGCTCCGTCGAGATCGTTCTTTGCGAGTGCGATTTGAGCGAGATAGAAAAGCGACAACGAATCTCTGGGATTTAGTTTAATGACCTGATTAAAACTCTTCTCAGCATCGGCCGTCTTGCCCGTCTTGTACTCCGCGATTCCGCGGTAGTAGATCATCAACGGATCCGGTTTACTCGCGTCGCGGTCGGTCGCTGTAACCAAAAGCGGCAACGCTTCCTGATACTTCTCTGAAAGCACGTATGCTTGTCCCAGTGCGCTCTCGGTGTTTGGATCCTCCTGCTTCGCACGCCGTTGCAACTCAACCGCCTTTTCGAGGTCCTTCGCCGCCTCGGCATACTGCTTCAAGTTCAGCTCAGCAAATCCGGCAATCTTCCAGGCTTCAGGATCGTTCGGATGTGAAACGGTAAGTTCTTTGGCTGCCTTCGCGGCGGCCGCAAACTGCTTCTGCTCCAGCAAAAGATATGCTTGCTTTGTGTCAGCCGTACCGACCGTGTTAACGACGGGCTTAACGGGCTGAACGTCCAGTAGTGAGTCGTTTGAGCTCGCTCTTCGTGCTGTCGGAGACGGCGCCGGCTCGGGCCGGAGAAGCGGATCGGAAGCGGGTGTTGTCGTCGTTTTTTGCGTTGGCTTGCCTGTGCGCCTCGGGCGGGTTGACTGGGCGTGAATGGCCGCAGTTGTAAGTAGAAAAATTGCCACAACGCTGAAAAACCGTTGAACAAACGTACGTCTACACATAATAGGCATGATTGTATGCGGGAGAGGGTTGGTTTGAAAGCTCAGACTACAGGTTTCGCGACCAACCTTCGGATGCGGAGACGGGTATTTTGTTTGTCCACAGATTACGCAGATTACACAGAATCTGCGTAATCTGTGGATTGCTTTAAAAGTTGAGCTTCATCCCAAACTGGAACTGCCGTGGGTCGAAGGCGGCGGTTGGGCGGCTATAGTAGCGTCCGTTGCCGGCGCGCTGATTGAACGCTCGCACGTCGTCGATGAATGGTGACGCCGCGGCTTCGTTGAAGCGATTGAAAAGATTGAATCCTTCCGCAATCAACTCCAACCTCACGCGCTCGCCGAACGGAACTAACTTCGACAGACGCAGATCCAGCGACATGTAGCGATGCGTCAGACCCATGTTGCGTGCCAGACTTCCACTCGTAAACGCGCCTCCAGTGATCAAACCCACGCAGCCCGTAGTACCGGGGACGCACAGCGTTCCATCTGCAAGCACTGTTGGGCGATCCGTTTGGTTGGACTGATCGTTGTTCGTGTCCTGGTTGCTGAGAATGTTGAATGGACGTCCTGAAGACACTTCGAAGATCGGCGCGATGTTGAAGTTGGATAAAGCGCGATGGAAGCCACCGCCCGAAGCCCAACTACTCGGCGACGCAATCACCGCACTGAAAACAAAGCGGTGACGCTGGTCAAACAACGAGTCTGCACGCTCAGCGCCGAAGTTGCGATTGTCCTGCGGTAACAAAAGCGTTTGTAGGTCAGACGAATCGTCGATGGAGTGTGACCAGGTGTACGAAGCCAGGAATTGGAACTGATTCGAAAAGCGCTTCTTCAGATCGACATTCAACGCGTTGTAAGTCGAATTGCCATCCGAAGTCTGTGCGTTGATCGAACCGAACGGAGAAATCACTCCGGGAGTTCGCAGTGAACCGGTGAGCGCGCTATTTAACACCGCCGGACTTACCAAACCGCCCGAGAGTGCCTGGGCCAGGAAATAGTTTGGCGCACTTGGACGGAAGAAGTTGGCAATGCCGGCATTGACGATGCGGCTGCCGAGATTTGTTATGGGCGCTGCGATCATGCCCGGAATGATGATCGCAAACGTTTGGCCCGCATTTGGAAACGCTGGTGCGCCGGCCGGCGTCGCTAGCGTAAAGCACTGGAGCGGCACGCCGCCTGGGCACGCAACGCCCGCGGTCGGAATCGAGAAGGCAACGGCCTCAGTCGTGCTAACCGGATTACGGCCGGCGAGCCTGAAGAAGTTTTGAATCTGTAGATCGGTCCGCGGCGCGTTGATGTCGAGCGGATGCGGCAGATGGCGCGCGCCGACGTAAATATAACTTCCCGTAATAGACATATCCTGCGTCAACTGGCGCTCGATCGTGAAGTTACCCTGATTGGCGTACGCGTATTCGAAGTTCTTCTGCACGTGCAGCGTGAACGGCAGCACTGGTCCAAAGCCCGGGAAGGTCTGGTCGTTGAATCGCTGCCGGCCGAATTGATACTGCGCACCTGCGGCAACTCCCGGTGTCACTACTCCCGCAGGACAAATCGGTGTTACTGGTCCACCCGGAGGACACACAGTACCCTGGAAGACTTGCACCGCGTTCAGCAGCGCCGTCGGCGACGGGCTCCCGGGCGTCAGGATTCCCTGTTGCTGTTGCACGGCGTCGGCGATGTCGGAGTTGAAGGCAATCGCCAGCAACGGATGGTCGTAGAAAATTCCGAACGCTGCTCGAATTGATGTCTTTCCGTCACTCCACGGATCCCACGCAACGGCCAGACGCGGCGCCCAGTTGTTCTTGTCGCGCGGGAAACCCTGCTGCACGCCCATGGCGTCCTGTGCCGCCAGAATGTCAGCGGCCGAAAGCGAGATTCCCGACAACGGATCGCGCAACGGCAGGGTCGGGATCTGCTCGGTCAACTCATAGTCGTAACGAACCCCGTAATTCAGAGTTAAGTTGGGGCGCACCTTCCACGAGTCCTGGGCGAAGAACGCTATGGGTTTGTTACTGATACGGCTGACTGGATTACCAAAGCCCTGGATGAAGTTTGACGGAAAACCGAGCCCGTATTGCTGGACCGGAGTAAAGTCCGGAGCTCCCGCAAACGCTGGATTGAGCGTAGCCGCCGGCAATCCGCCAAAGTTGAATAGACCCGCAAAGTTCAACTCGAAGATCGCTTCCGGTATGCGTATGAAAGCAATGTCGCCGCCAAACTTGAAGTTATGGTTTCCAGTGACGACGTTTAGATTGTCCGTGAACTGGTATCGTGTTTCGGAGCGCACCACCGGTGAGAAGAGCTCGCGTCCGGCAAACGCGGTGCCTGAAATGTTGAATGCGACGGCGTCGCCGTTCTGAGATTTGAAAGTCGCGCGGCGGAGGCCGAAGTTAAATCGTCCTTCGTTAACGACCTGGTTGGAAAGCGTAGACGTCAGCGTGGTGACTGCCGAAACGTCTCGCAGGGTTTGAATGCCTGTGCGCGAGACATCGTTCTGACCCAGCGATTGGTTTTGTGATTCGACCTGAATACCGCTGAGCTCGCTCGGATTGTAGCCAAACCTGAACGTGAACTGGTGTTCTTGAGTAATCAGATGATCCAGGCGAAACGAGTTGAACGTAGTCCGGTCGCGAATGGGGAAAATCCGTTGCAGATTGTTCAGCGGCCTGAAGGCTATGAACTCGCCGGCGGCATTGATTGTGCCGCTTGGCACCGGCGCGCCTGAAAGAATGAAACGTGGTCCAATGGCGCCCGGAAGAATCGGGCTGATTGCCGGACACAGACTGCCATCGTTGGGCGACACGAGCGGATTGCTTCCGGTGAGGGCGGTAGTGCCGCCGCTCGAAGCAAAGAAACCGTAGGCGCGCGCGCCGCAAATGGTGGTCGGCGTACCAGCCGTAACCAGGGTGTTGATGAACGCGGCTTGGGCCGGCGTAATGTTAGTGAACGTGCGCGCAATGGGATTGAGTCCGGGAATAACCGGTATCGTGGCTGAGCCAGTCAGCCCCTGCGACACGTTGCTCGTAAAGAAGCCTGACTCGTTTCGTCTGCGTTGCTCGAAAGCAAAGAAGAAGAACGTGTGATCCGGATTGAATGGACCACCGATAGTGAATCCATACTGAGCGCGAGTAAACGGTGGATCTTCGATTGGGGCAAAAGCGTTGCGCGACTGAAAACTCCGGTGCCGCAAAAACCCAAACATGTTTCCGTTCAACTCTCTGGTGCCTGACTTGGTCACGACGTTAACCACACCGCCCGATGAACGTCCAAACTCAGGCGCAAACGAATTCGTCACCACCTGAAATTCCTGCACTGCTTCCTGGCTGACAGTAGAACGCGATGCGTTCACGGAGTTGTCGGTGTTGTCCGCGCCGTCGACCTGGACCAGATTGGAGCGCCCACGCTGGCCGCCAAAGTTCAAACCGGTGGTTGGTGCTGGTCCAATGGGCCGTCCATTGTCGCGGCCAACAGTTGAGGTGGTCAGCGCAAATGCTAAATAGTTTCGTTCGTTAATCGGAAGGTTGTTGATTCGCTGCTGATCGATGGTGGTTGAAACGGCGGTCTTTGATGTTTCAACTATTTCGGACGTCGCATCAGAAATGGTAACGCTC
Source organism: uncultured Acidobacteriota bacterium (assembly GCA_963826255.1). Classification (GTDB taxonomy): domain Bacteria; phylum Acidobacteriota; class Blastocatellia; order Pyrinomonadales; family Pyrinomonadaceae; genus PSRF01. The sequence goes on along the minus strand of CAWGWK010000001.1, from coordinate 403,079 downwards.
TCAGTGATCTGACCCGGCTCGAGCGTGACGTCAACCTCGGCGGCTTGCCCAACGGTGACCGTGACCTTCGGTAACACTGACTTTTTGAAGTTCGGCGCCTCGGCGGTGATCTCGTAATCGCCCGGCGGCACGTTGACGATTCGGTAGAACCCTTCATCGTTGCTGGTGGCATCGCGTGAAAGGTTCGTGGCCGCGTTGCGGACGGTCACGGTAGCGTTAGCCACAACCGCCCCTGTCGCATCTTTCACCGTGCCTTGTATATCGGCGGCGTTTGACTGTGCCTGGCCAAAAGCTGCGCCGGCGCACAGGAGTAGGACCGTTAGCAAAGCGGGGATTTGAAATGATCCGACAAGCCGGGACTTTAACGATAGAAACATCGTCATTTTCTCCTTACTGGTTTTACGCGGCTCTGGAGTTCGCGCAGTTCACAAAAGACTCTTTTGGTTGACGTTCACTGGCGACGCATGGGAGTGATCGTTTACGTCGTTTTCATGTGCCCTGAGTTTAGTATCGATGATAGAGAGACTAGCACTGGCTCAGCCTTTTTACTCTAAAAGAGTCAACGTGGCAAGCACTTCTCCAGTTTAAGAGCCCTTTAAGACTACCGTCTTCGGGCAAGCTAAAGCTTGAACTCCAAACCGGGTGCACGCGTGGCGCGCACAATGCGATTTCGAAACTGTTCACTCGCGCTACAAATCGCAATGCCGAGCCCGGCCAAACGAGGCTTGAAAGCCGCGCGTCGCAGCAGCCCGGAAATTCGCAGGCGTGAGTCAAACTTTCGGACGTACTCGGCTTCGTATTCCGCTCCCACAGCGTCCACGGACTTTCTGTCTCGATGCCGGAGGATTACTTGCGCCGCCAGTTCACCGCTTTCAAGCGCCATCAACATCCCGCTACCGGTAAAGGGATCGATAAACGCGGCTGAATCGCCAATCGCGAGTAAGCCGTTCGCAGGGCTCGGGCGATGACGGCCAAAGCGTTCCCACGAAGCACTCAGCCATTCTGATGCGGGTTCTGCTTGCGCGAGCGTGTAGGCTGCTCGCCGGTTCTTCATCACCATCTCGCGCATAACGGTTTGCGGATCGGAGTGATGGCGTTTGACCTGTTCCGCGGAAATGATGAAACAAAGATTGCTGACTTCCCCTTCAATCGTGCTGAGCCCGCCGTAACCTTCCGGATAGAAATAGATTTCACACGCGTGCGGAGCGACGCGCGTATTTCGTAAATGAACTTTGAAGGCGATGAGCTTTGCTCGCGATCTTCGTACGGCGGCGTTGCGCTTCCTCGTGAGGATGCGTGCGCGACCGGTCGCGTCGATAGTCAATGGGGCGCGGTGCTCTTGGTCGTGCCCGTCAACCTTCACTCTGACGCCGAGCACGTCGCCTCGTTCGCATAATGGTTCACCAACACTCGCGCCTTCCAATAACGTGACGCCACATTCTTGTGCTCTCCGCAGAAGCACATCGTCCATGACAGCGCGGCTCAAACCGAGTGCGGCGGGCTCACCAAACCAACTGCTGGGAATCGTGACGTGATGACCGCGAGCTGAGTAGAAGACAGTTTCGAGCAGCGAGGTTGGACCAGCAGCCGTCATTGCTTCCGCGACGCCGAGGTTTTGAAAGTGCCGACGGCATTCAGGAGAAATAAACTCGCCGCACAATTTTGCACGTGGAAATTTTTTCTGCTCGATGAGTAAGACACGAACCCCGTTGCGCGCGAGATAGATCGCCGCACTGCTTCCCGCCGGCCCCGCACCGGCGATAATCACGTCAATAGATTTAGCCACAAAGAAGCACAAAAGGATTCCGCCTAATTTTTGTGCCTTTTGTGCTTTTTTGTGGCAATCCTACCCTTCAATTTTAAGCGGCCCGGGTGGCGCGTTCGGAGTCTCGCAAGTGCACGGTCGCGCGGGCGGCGGCGCTCAACACGAGGCGATACGGAAAGTGTCGTTCGATCCTAATATCCTGTAACCCCGCGCGTTGGGCCAACTCAAGCAACTCGTCCGGCTTGAAGCTCCGAAGTATCGATAACGCGCCATCATGTCGCAGCAAACGACTCTTCAAAACCAGCTTGCCAATAGTCGTGTAGAGAAGATATGCGATCGGGTGGCGGTGTAGATCGATAACAAATATCCGGCGCCTGGCGACGCGGCTCATCTCGCAAAAAATCTGAACCACCTGCTCCTCAACGAAGTGATGCGTGAAGAGCGAGCAGATCACGTAATCAAACTCGGCGTCCAAAAACGGCAGCTCTAAAGCATCCGCACGTACCGAGCTGATCTCGTGAAAATCCCTCGACTCTTCAATGATCGACTCCGCTGAGCGTTCGTTCAGTTCGAGCCCTACCGCACGCACACGACGATTCGTTTGCCTCGCCCACGTAGCCGTTATACGCAAAAGTTCCCCCGAACCGGCGCCGACGTCGAGTATTGAAAAGCTTGTTAGACCGTTGGACTCCACATCCGGAAAGAGAGTCGCCTTCAAGCTATGCGCATCGCCCATCCAGCGATTGACGAACTGTAATTGGCCGATACAGTCTTCATACTCTTCCGGCGTGTAGTTGCCGGTATCGAGGTATTCGAGCTCGTAGCTGCGTCGTTTGAATTTATCGAACATGTTGGCCCACTGATTAATGATCAATCCTTTGAATCACCAGCGCACTGTTCTTAGAACCGAAGCCGATGCAGTTGCACAGCGCAATCCGCACGTTGGCTTCACGTGCTTCGTTGGGGACGTAGTCGAGATCACAATCAGGGTCAGGTTCGTCGAGGTTAATCGTTGGAGGGATTTTGTTCGTGTGCATTGCGCAAAGCGCGGCGCCTAGCCCCGCGGCGCCACTCGCACCCTGCGGATGACCGATTTGCGATTTGGTCGCGGACATCGGTATGCGCGCGGCCTGGCCATTAAACGCGAGTTTCAATGCACTGGTCTCGATGCGATCATTGAGCACGGTCGAGGTACCGTGAAGATTAACGTAATCAATTTCCTTCGCTTCACAGCCCGCATCCTCGAGTGCAAGACGCATCGCACGCGCCGGTTCGTCACCGTCCTCGGCGAGACGAACGCGATGATAAGCATCGCAGGTTGCGCCATAACCGGCGATCTCTGCATAGATCCGCGCGCCTCGACTGGTGGCATGTTTGAGTTCTTCAAGCACGTAGATCCACGCGCCTTCGCCGAGCACCATTCCCGATCGATTTCGTGAGAAGGGCCGTGAAGCACGGTGAGGTTCAGCGTTCCAATCGCTGGTCAACACAGTCATGAGATTGAACCCGGCGAGAATGCCCGGAGCAATCGGCGCATCGACGCCGCCCGAAAGCATTACATCCTGCCGGCCGAGTGCGATGTGCTGGGCAGCATAAGCCATCGCATCGGTGGAACTGGTACAACCGGTCGAAACGATGTGAGACAAACCGCGTAGACCAAACGCCATCGACAGTTCGCTCGACAATCCACCATGCGTCGACGACGGAATCGTGTAGACACTCGCTTTACTGGTTGGACCAACGTACCAGTATTCGTATTGCTGTTCGGTGAACGCGAGACCGCCGCCGCCTGTTCCGAGTTCGACACCGATGGCGCGACGTTCAGCTAAAGAAAGATCGTTAGGAAACAGTCTTGCGTCTTCGAGTGCCTCACGTGCGGCCGCGAGGGCGAGCGGAACCGTGCGAGGCACGTGCTTGCGATCTTTTGGATTGAGTTGCGACTGCCAGTCGAATGAAGGAACTTCGGCAGCGATCTGTACCGGAAAACTGGAAGGATCGAAAGCCTCAATCCTGCGGATACCGCTCTTACCCGTTGTCAGTCCATTCCAAAACGCTTCACGTCCGATGCCGAGCGGGGTTACACACCCCATTCCAGTGATGACTACCCGGCGTGGACGCGTCAACGCTTTGAACATAATTATTAGGCCGCAGATTTACGCAGATAAACGCGGATCAGATCTGCTGATCTGCGTTCATCAGCGTAATCCGCGGCAAAGACTTAGGCCTTTTGCCCGCACTCGCTGCAGAATTTCGCGCCGGGACTCAATTCCGCCTGACAATTAGCGCAACTGGCCTTTTCGAGTTTTGTACCACACTCGGTGCAGAACTTAGTGCCAGGATTGTTTTGGGTGCCACACTTCGGACAAGGTACTCCTCCCGTTTGTCCTCCTGTTTGTTGAGTTCCTGTACCTTCTTTCGACTGCTTCATCGCATCGCTCATCGCCCCGGCCATCGCATTTCCCAACGCGAAACCGGCACCGAGACCAACTCCCGTGCCTGCACCGCCTCCTGGGTTCTGCGCGGCATCACGCATCGCGTCTGCGGCCTGGAATTGCGCGTAACGTCCAACGTCACCAATAACGCCCATCGACGTGCGCTTATCCATCGCTGCTTCGACTTCCTGCGGCAACGAGATGTTCTCGATGACGAACTTCGTTAACTCCAATCCCAACGTCTTGAACTCGTCGTTCAGCTTGACCCGTATGAACTTGCTAAGCTCGTCGTAGTTTGATGCCAGGTCGAGTGCGGCAATCTTTGACTCGCCGAGAGCATCGCTGAAGCCGCCCACTAACGTGCGCTTCAGCTGTCCTTCGATGTCACCCGTGATGAAGTGCCCCTTCGTTCCGGTGACTTCTTTGATGAACGCCTGCGGATCGGTGACACGCATCGAGTAGATCCCGAAAGCTCGCAAACGGACCATGCCGAAGTCAGTGTCGCGCATCATCACGGGATTCGGTGTTCCCCATTTGAGATCCGTGAACTGTTTTGTGTTGACGAAGTAGACCTCAGCTTTGAACGGTGAGTTGAAGCCGTATTTCCAGGCGCCCAACTTCGACAGAATCGGTGTGTTGCCGCCGTCGATTGTGTAACGGCCCGGTGGAAACTGATCGGCAATCTGGCCCTCGTGAACGAAGACCGCGGCCTGCGATTCACGCACGATTAGCTGCGCTCCGTTTTTGATTTCCTGGCCTTGGACCGGAAACCGGTACAGGAGAGTGTTATGTGAATCATCGAGCCATTCAATTACTTCGATGAACTGTGAAGTCGGGCTGAGTCGATCAAGTATTCCCATTTTGTTGCCTCATTCTGAGCAGGATTCAAATCGCCAGAGATTATACGCTGAGAGAGCAAAAATTGATTAGGCGGGACCGAGCCTCGTTCTTTGCCTCGCTTTTGTGGCTCTAACGATAACCAGGGCCGTGAGCCCGCCCGCCATGTCGATGAGACTGTCCCACACGGATGGCGTTCGGGTGGGGACAAAGCTCTGGTGATACTCATCGACTAACGCAAAGACGACAATCAGGGCCGCGGAAATCAGAAACCAGCGGTCACGGATGGTCGGGCGCGGTGAAGTGCTAAATGCACGCGCCGCCAGGAATCCGAGTATTGCATACTCCGTGAAGTGCGCGATCTTTCTCGTAACGAAGTGCACCATCAGCAGAGTTTCCGGACTCGTGTTCGGAAATAACCAGAGTATTAGCGGGCCGATGATGCGCGATGTGTTTCCGGCCGAGAAGCTGTCAGATGAGGCGTAGGAAATAAATGCGAGCCAGGCAAGAAGGGGGAGGTAACGACTTAACAGCCTTAGCACAACAAATCTTTTTGTGTCTTGTGCCTTTTTGTGGCGAAGATTAAAGCGCGGCGGCGCCCGACACGACTTCGATAATCTCGTTCGTGATGGCAGCTTGCCGGATGCGATTCATGTTAAGCGTCAAACTCTCAATCAACTCGCTCGCATTCTTCGAAGCCGAATCCATTGCAGTCATGCGCGCACCGTGTTCCGACGCCACTGATTCGAGCAATGCGCGGAAGATCTGCGTCTCAACCAGTCGCGGCAGGAGCCGGCTGAACATCTCCGCGGGTGGCTGCTCGTAAATGTAGTCAACCAAAGTCCGCGGCGACTTCGCGTCAGGTTCTTCTTCTTTAGCTCGCGAGACCGGGAGTAACTGTTCCAACACCACACGCTGGGAAAGTACAGACTTGAACTCGTTGTAGATAAGGAAAACTTTATCAATGCCGGTATCTTCCGTGTAGACCTTGATTATCGACCGCGCGACCTCGAGTGCTTCAGAAAACTCGACGCGGCCCTTGCCCGTCAGTCCAAGATACTCGCCAGCGATGACTGCATGTCGATTGCGAAAGAAATCGCGACCCTTGCGACCGATGGCCATCAGCTCGACAGTCTTATCCGAATTCTCTCTCATGAACGACTGCCCGGCTTTTGTAAGGTTCGTGTTAAAAGCGCCACACAGACCTTTGTCAGCAGTTATGAGGACGAGGAGATAACGCTGATCGCCGCGGAGATCGAGAAGCGGATGATGGAAATCTTCATCGGTTCGATTCGCAAGCTGACCGAGGACCTCGGTCATCTTGTTCGCAAATGGACGCGCGGTCACGACGCGATCCTGAGCGCGTTTGAGTTTCGCGGCAGAAACCATCTTCATGGCTTTGGTAATCTGCTGCGTGTTCTTTACCGACTTAATGCGCCGGCGGATGTCGAGAAGATTCGGCATTGCTTTACTTCGTTACGCTGTCGGCTGAGCTCCGGTGCTCGAAGCCGGACGTGCGGGAGCGACCGCAAAATCTGCTTCTGTTGAAGATTGCTTGCGCCAATCGTCTTTGAAGTCTTCCAACACTTGCTTCAGTCCCGCCTTGATCTCGTCCGTCAACGATTTCTTTTCAGCGATGTCGGCGAGTAGACCTGGATGCGAGTTCTCGACAAACTTCAGCAGACTCGTCTCGAACCGTCGAATGTCTTCGATCGCGATGTCGTCTGTGTAACCATTCGTCGCGGCCCAGATCCCGAGTACCTGTTTTTCGACGTCCATTGGTTGGTACTGCGGCTGTTTCAGTATTTCAGTAAGCCGCTGCCCGCGCGCCAACTGCGCCTGCGTGGCCTTGTCTAAATCAGATCCGAACTGGGCAAACGCCTGCAATTCGCGGAACTGTGCCAAGTCAAGACGAAGCGTTCCGGCGACCTGCTTCATCGCTTTGATCTGCGCCGATCCGCCTACACGCGAAACGCTGTTGCCGACGTTAATTGCCGGCCGGAAACCGCTGTTGAAGAGGTCAGCTTCGAGGAAGATCTGCCCGTCGGTAATCGAAATAACGTTCGTTGGAATGTACGCGGAAATATCGCCGGCCTGCGTCTCGATAATCGGCAGACTCGTCAGCGAACCACCACCTTTCACGTCGGACAGCTTCGCGGCTCTCTCCAACAATCGCGAGTGCAGATAGAACACGTCTCCCGGATATGCCTCACGCCCGGGCGGACGTCGCAGCAGCAACGAAATCTCTCGATAAGCTGCCGCCTGTTTCGAAAGATCGTCGTAAATTGTCAGAGCATGCCGCCCGTTGTCGCGGAAATATTCACCCATTGCTGCGCCGGAGTAAGGCGCGAGAAATTGCATCGCAGCAGGATCAGAGGCGGTGGCTTTGATCACGATCGTGTAATCCATCGCGCCAAAATCCTGAAGCGTCTTGACCACCTGGGCCACCGTCGAAGCCTTCTGGCCGATGGCAACGTAAATGCAAATTACGTCTTTGCCCTTCTGATTGATGATCGTATCGACCGCCACCGCAGTCTTGCCGGTTTGACGATCGCCGATGATCAACTCGCGCTGGCCTCGGCCGATTGGCACCATCGCATCAATGGCTTTCAGACCCGTTTGCAATGGTTCTTTCACGGGCTGCCTGTTGACCACACCCGGAGCAATACGTTCAACCGGATAGTAATGCTCAGTAATAATTGGACCAGCCTCGTCGATCGGATTGCCGAGCACATCCACCACACGGCCGATGAGTGCGTCGCCAACGGGTACCTGCATGATGCGGCCGGTGCGCTTTACCAGATCGCCTTCCTTGATTTTTTGAAATTCCCCGAATAAGACAGCACCCACCTTGTCTTCTTCCAGGTTCAGTGCCAGACCACTAACTTCGTGCGGAAACTCGAGCAGTTCGCCGGCCATTACTTTTTCGAGGCCGTGAAGTTCAGCAATGCCGTCGCCGAGCTTGATGACCGTTCCCACTTCCATAACCGTGACGCCGGTTTCGAAGTTTTCGATCTGTTTCCGGATAATCTCGTTAATTTCGCTCGCTCTTATTGGTTCCATGATCTCCTCTAAACGTTTTACTGACCGGCCAGCGCTTCAGACAGCCGTTCCAGGTGGCTTTGAACTGATCCGTCGAAGATGGTCGAGCCGATTTGTGCGACCAACCCGCCGATGATCGTCTCGTCAGTTGAGAAGCTTAACCGCACCTTTTGACCGGTCGCAGCCGTAAGCGTCTCGTGCAAACTGTTCTTTAATTCTTCGGGAATAGGCCGGGCCGTTGTGACGTTGGCGGCGACTACTCCACCGCGCTCGTCCAGCACATGGCCAAACCGCGTCACCACTTCTCGCAACTGTGAGAGGCGCTGGTTCTTCAACAAGACACGAAGGAAGCTGGCCGTTGTTTCTCTGACGCGAGTGCGAGAGATCAACTCTTCGAGAACTGTGCGTTTTTGATCGTAAGCGACGGTGGGATTGGCGAAAACTTCTTTCAACTGCGGGTTGGCCTCGATCATCGAAGACCACTGTTCTAATTCGTTCTGGACCTCCCGCTCTTCACGTCGTTCGATGGCCACATCGGCGAGGGCCGCAGCGTAGCGGCGTGCAACAGTCTGCAAACTCAAACGGTGGTCCTCCTCAACTCGCCAATGCTCTCCTTAATCAAATGCGTGTCGTCTTCAGGTCTCATCTGATTTCGAACTGATTCTCGCGCCAGCTCAACGCTTCGCTTTGCCAGGTATTGTCGCAGCTCTTTGCGCGCCACCTTGTCGGCAGTTTCGATTTCCCGCACCGCCTGCTGCTTGAGTTTTTCCAGCTCACGAGTTGTTGAAGCAGCCAAACGCTGTCGCTCCGCTTCTGCTTCCTTGCGAGACTGTTCCTGAACGGCGCGAACGTCATCATCAAGCCGGCTCAACATTGCATCCGCTTCAGCAACCTGGGCCAGCGCCCGGTCGCGTTCAGTTTGGGCGGCCACGATTTCCTGCCTGATGGACTCACGCCGCGCTAACAGGGCCTCGTTGATTTTACGGCGAAGGACGTAGATCGCCGCCCCAGTGAAAATGGCGAGATTGAAAAACTTCCAAAGCTCGAGGCCCGGGTAGTTGAACCACGATTCTCCAGACGCAAGTAACAGCATTGTTCTTTAGTTATTAGTAGGCCGTCGCAATATTTGAGAGCTTATCAAATTACTAATGGCGGCTGCCTGCACCTCGAGTTCTCCCTGTACGGACTGCTGTTGCTGTCGCGTAGTCTCGAGTTGGGTAGCAACCTGCTTCGACATTTCTTCCCGATACTGGCGTAGCTCCTCTTCCTTTTGTTTCAGGCCTTCAGCGCGTTCCTTTTCCAACAGCCGGTAACCATCCGTGCGGGCTTCACGCAAAGTCTCGTTGTACTTCCGCCGTTTTTCCTGTGTCTCCGCCGCCAGCATTTGCGCTTCCTTAAGACGACCGGTGATCTGTCTTTCTCGTTCAGCCAGGATCTGGTTTATCGGTTTGAGTAGGGTCCGATTCAAGACAAAGACCATGATAGCCACCATTAACAGGTGGAGCAGTAACGTAGCGTCAGGAACCAACTGAATTGAGGTCTCTGCGAGAATCATCCGATTCCTCTATTTGCGCGCAAATTGTGGCTGCCGAAAAGCGCGCGAGTCTAACATGGCGCCAGGGGCGGGTCAACCAAACCTCCTCAGACCCAGGAGCCGTTTAGACTGTCAAGGAAGCGTTTTAGAGTTCAAGCTTTTAGCTTGTTTCTTAAAACCGCAGCCTAAAGGCTGAACTCTGAACTAAGTCGCTTTACATTGTAATGACGCTAGTCAACCCTGGCCGCTGTATCTATTACAATCGACTCTCGCTCATCAGGAGATTGTAGATGCGATCCAAGTCCTGGTTGTTGAAAAAACTGATTTCTACCTTTCCCCTGCCGTCTCCCGACAGTTGAATGATCTTCACTTGTGTGCCTAACGTTCTCCGGAGCTTGGTCTCAGCCGCTCTAATATTCGGATCGACAGCGTGAGGCACCGTGTGTGTTTTGGCGGGCTTTTCTTCCGTCGCATTATGGACGAGTTGCTCCGTGGCCCGAACTGAAAGCCCCCCGTCAATAATCTGGCGCGCAAGTCGTCGTTGAAGATCTGGGTCGCTCACTGCCAGAAGTGTTCGAGCGTGACCCGTCGATAGGCGGCCGTCTTTCACCAGTTGCTGAAGATCTTCAGGGAGCCGCAGCAGGCGCAAGTAGTTCGTGATGTATGAACGATCGCGACCCACACGCGAGGCCAGGGATTCCTGCGTCAGCCCAACAGTCTCGATCAGCTTTTTGTAAGCCTGGGCTTCCTCAATCGGATTGAGGTTTTCGCGTTGAATATTTTCAATGAGCGCAATCTCGAGCAGGCTTTCATCGGGAACCTCTTTGACGACTACAGGCACCCGCGATAGCCCAGCCAGTTTCGCGGCTCGCCAACGTCGCTCACCTGCGATCAGCTCATAACCGTTTTCTCGACGCCTCACGAGCAGAGGCTGGACGATTCCGTGGCTTCGGATCGATTCGGCCAAACTCTCCAAACTCGCATCGTCAAAGTGAGTTCGCGGCTGCATCGGTCCGGGCACGATCGAATCCACGTCAACTTCTGAGGGTTCGGAGCCGAAATCAATTGTCCGGTCAGACGACAGCAGAGCCCCCAGGCCCCGCCCCAGCGCTTTTCGATTCATAAACAATCTCCCTGGCTAACTGTGAGTATGCTTCAGCCCCCTTGGAGTGCGCGTCATAACTTATGATCGGCTTCCCGTAGCTCGGCGCTTCCGCGAGCCTAACGTTTCTCGGAATCACCACTTGAAAGACCTGCAAACCATAGAAATCTCGAAGGTCGGCCGCCACCGCGGCTGATAAATTGGTTCGTTCGTCATACATCGTGAGTAGCAAGCCCTCGATCATCAGACCCGGATTGTGAAGTCGCCGTATCCGAGCAAGTGTGTCAAAGAGCTCGGTAACCCCTTCGAGCGCATAGTATTCACATTGGATCGGAACAAGCAGCGACTTGGCCGCAGTGAGTGCGTTCAAAGTCAACAGGCCAAGGGATGGCGGGCAGTCGATAATGATGTAGTCGTAATTAGCTTCGACAGTCGATAACGCCTTCCTGAGGCGGAATTCTCTCTGTTCTACATCGACCAGTTCGATTTCAGCGCCGGCTAAGTCCTTATTAGAAGGAGCCACGGCGAGCGAGGGTATCGATGTCGCGAGCGTGATTGACGAGAGGGGCTCATCGAGCACGATACTGTGGTACAGGTTCTTGCGGAAACTGCCGCGCTGAATGCCGATGCCGGAGGTAGCGTTCCCCTGCGGATCCGCGTCCACGAGCAGCACGCGATGCCCCCAATTCGCGATTATCGCTGCGAGGTTAACCGCGGTAGTAGTCTTTCCGACCCCGCCTTTTTGGTTTGCGACGGCTATAGATTTAGCCATTTATTAGTGATATCGACGCGGAACGCCTCGGATCATCGATTCAATTTCGCGCTAACCTAACATACTTTGTGCTTTTTGTGCGTTTTTGTGCTGGGCAATGTTCCACGTGTCCCATCCCGATGAATGTTCCACGTGAAACATTGAGACTAAGCTCTTTTCTGCTGCGCGGATAAGAAAACCAAGAGGGTTGAGAGCGCACCTGGGGTAAGGCCCGGCAGCCGCCTCGCCTCGCCGAATGTTTGCGGCTGGGCGCGATCAAGACGCTCGATAACCTCGTTCGACAGGCCACTGATCGCTCTGAACGCGGTTTGGCGAGGGATCTTCAACGCGTCATGTTGGTAAAGTCTGTTGATCGTCGCTTTGTGTGAGTCCAAATACCCTGCATAAAGCGAATCAGCCAAAACAGAGTTGAGGTCCGGCTCTGTGACTGGTTTCATCTCGCCTGGCAGGAGCGACACGATCAAATCAGACGTGACCTTCGGACGCTTTGCGAGTTGCGCCAGCGAAATCGAGTCACCAAGATCGGCCCCGATGAGCGCTGACACCGCCGCGTGCTGCGCGTCGGATCGTCGCAGGCGAATTGTATCGAGCGCCGTTCTCAATTTCGCCAAACGCGCTTGCCGGGAGTTGAATCTCTCCCAATCAGAATCCCCGACGAGGCCTAGTTCCCTGCCAAAGCGTTGCAGCCTCCCGTCCGCATTGTCATACCGGAGCGCCAGGCGGTACTCCGCGCGCGAAGTGAAAATTCGGTAAGGTTCATCGACGCCCTGTTTGATCAAGTCCTCGACCAGAACGCCAATGTACGACTCTTCCCTGCGCAGTCGCAGCGAGTCTCGCCTCTGCGTGTAAAGGGCGGCGTTTATGCCCGCCAGCAGTCCCTGACACGCGGCTTCTTCGTATCCGGTGGTCCCGTTGATTTGGCCGGCATGAAATAGACCGGGCAGTCGCGACGTTTGCAGGTCCGGACCCAATTCTCTCGGATCGACAAAGTCGTACTCGATTGCGTACCCAGGCCGAATAATCCTCACTTCTTCCAAACCGGGAATCATTCGCACCAGGTCCTGCTGCATTTCGGCAGGCAGTGAAGTCGAGAAGCCATTTAAATAGACTTCGTTTGTGTCGTGTCCTTCCGGCTCCAGGAACAATTGATGCCGAGATTTATCGGAAAACTTTACGACCTTGTCCTCAATAGACGGGCAATATCGCGGACCAACGCCTTTAATCTTCCCGGAATAAAGAGGTGACTCGGCGATGTTCTCTCGAATCGCATCATGTACCTGCGTGGTCGTGTAGCCGATGTAACAGTTGATCTGTTTCTGTTCGAGGCTATCCGTTGAAAAAGAGAACGGCACCGGTATTTTGTCGCCCGGCTGCGGTTCGAACGCGCTCCAGTCGATTGTTCTGCCATCCAGTCGCGGGGGAGTTCCGGTCTTCAATCGTCCTACAGGAAATCCGAGTCGCTTCAGAGCTTCGGAAAGCTCAATGGCGGCTGGCTCGCCCGCGCGGCCGCCGGAGTATGTTCGGCGACCTGTGTGAATCAAGCCGTTCAGAAACGTACCCGTTGCGACGACGACGGCTTCCGCCCCGAACCGTCTTCCGTCTTCCAACACGACGCCGGCCAATCTTCCATGATCGATTACGAAGTTGACGACTTTGCCTTGCCGGAGATGAAGATTGGAGGTCGCTTCGAGCGTTCTTCGCATCTCGCTGCGGTATCTCATCCGATCCGCTTGAGCCCGTGGCGATTGGACCGCAGGTCCACGCGAACGATTCAGCAATCGAAACTGAATTCCGGTGCGGTCGATCACGCGGCCCATAATTCCGCCTAGCGCGTCGATCTCGCGTACCAGATGTCCTTTTGCGATTCCACCAATCGCCGGATTGCACGACATCTGCCCGACCAGATCGAGGTTCAGCGTGATCAGCCCGGTTTCCGCACCGAGCCGGGCCGCGGCGGACGCAGCTTCGCAGCCCGCGTGCCCCGCGCCGATTACGATTACGTTGAAGACTTCATCAAACGACATGGCTACTTCCCGATACAAAACGTGGCGAATATCTCCGACAGAATATCTTCAGTCGTTGTCTCTCCGGTGATCTGACCCAACAGTCTCAGTGCATTGTGCAGCGGCACGAGGACCAACTCTTCGCTGTGTCGCTCACGCAGAGCCGCTCGTGCGACTTCGAGTTCACGCTGCGTGCTGCCTAACAGATCGTAGTGCCTGGCGTTAGTAATCAATAGACTACCATCTTCGATTCCGTTGCTACTCAAGCTTGCAAGGATCGCACTACGGAGAGTCGCCAGACCTTCACCAGTACGCGCTGATACATTAATAGCTTGAAGCTCTTCAGCACAACAAGCCGAGCCGCCGGATGTTAGGAGGTCGCTCTTGTTCATCACCACCAACCGGCGCGCGTTGGCGGTTTGACTGATTAGGTCACGATCCGATGGTCCAAGTTCGGCTGAACTATCCAGCACCACGAGCACCAGATCCGAATCACCCATGGCCCGGCGAGTTCGCTCGATGCCCAACGTTTCAATACCGTCAGTTGTTTCGCGCAAACCTGCCGTATCGGTGAGAATCACTGGGATACCTTCAAGGTCAATTGCCTCCGATAACGTATCCCTCGTCGTGCCTGGGATGTCAGTCACGATCGCCCGCTCACGCTGCATCAAACTATTGAAAAGACTGGACTTACCCACATTCGGACGGCCCGTGATGGTGACGCGAATTCCCTCCTGAAGTAATCGACCCGCGCTGTAACTTTCACTGAGTTTTTTAACTCCGGCGCTAACCGCTGCCAGATCGTTTTCAATCTCGTTAACACGCGGAGCCGGAATATCTTCCTCTACAAACTCGACTGCCGACTCCAACAACACAATTGCTTCAACCAGCTTCTCTTTGAATGGACCAAGCGCGTTTGACAGCTCGCCATTCAACTGACGAGAGGCTTGACGCACGGCCGCGTCAGTTTGCGCCGCAATCAGATCTCGAATTGCTTCCGCCTGGGCCAGATTTAACTTGCCATTCGACAACGCTCGCAGTGTGAACTCACCAGGACCCGCGAGCACGGCGCCTAGTTCGAGTATTGTGTCGATGATGCTGCGCACTACGGCTGGCGATCCGTGACAACTGATCTCCACTACGTCTTCACCGGTGAGCGAGTGAGGTGCGGGAAAGCACGTCAAGAGAGCCTGGTCCAAAATCTCATTGTCGTTGGGACGTCTTAATTGTGTGAGCGTCGCGCGTCTGGGTTCAACTTCATCCAGACTGCTGAGCTGCTTTGCGATAGTGATCGCCTGCTCGCCACTCAAGCGAATGACGGCGAGAGCTCCGCGCCCTCTTGGTGTGGATAGTGCGACGATCGTACTCATCGAGAGTTGCCGAAGATTTGATTAAGGGGAAGGACTACGAATCCTTGCGGGCAGAACTCTTTGGACCGATTCTCAACTTACGATCAGCACCTTCACCAATCGACTCGGTAAAAAGATCCGGACTGTCTGCCAGGGTCAGGTGAATAATTCTTCGCTCGTTTGCGCTCATCGGCTCAAACGTAAAAGCCGTTCCCGTTTGTCGCACACGGTTCGCCGCAAGATTAGCCATCGCTTGCAGTTCGGCTTCGCGAGTTGCGCGAAAGCCGTGCACGTCACAAACAAGACGCGCGCCGCCGGTCAGACTTCTTCCAAAAACCTGATTGATCAAGTGCTGCAATGCTTCGAGCAGCTCGCCGGTTTGCGCTTGCAGCAGCTCCGCGTCTTTGCCTTCGATATCGAGCACTTCGCCGGCGATACCCTGCTTCACTCCAACCCGCAGTTGGAGACCCGTCATTTCAAAGACGTTCTCGAGAAACTCTGCTGCTTGTTGTGAAACCTCTGTCATCGCCTCAATCCTTCACTAACTGGATGCCGTTGCATCAATCTTTTTTTTTCTTCCTGACGGGCCTTTGACCGGCGGCGCAGGAACCTCCTCATCATCCTTGGTCCAATGATTAATCAGAAACTGCTGGGAGAACCCGACGATATTACCAACCAGCCAATATAAAACTAAGCCCGACGGCGCGCTCCACAAAATATAAAGCATGAAGATCGGCATGCCGATGGCCATCATCTTTCGCTGCAATGGATCGGCGGAGGGAGCCGGCGTCACGAGTTGCAGTATTACCATAGTGCCCGTCATCAGGATCGGCAACACGTGTATCAGGTACGGCTCGGCTGCTGAAAGATCAGGTATCCAAAGAAAACTCGCTTGCCGGAAATCAAGCGAGATCGTGATAGCCCGATAAAGCGCAAACAGGAACGGCATCTGAATAAGCAACGGCAAACAACCGCCAAGCGGATTGCCCTCTTTCATCAGCCGCAGCTGGTCCATCTGCAATTCTTTCAACCGAGGGTCATTCTGCTTCATGCCCTTGATCTTCTCTTGCAACTCCTTCATTTTCGGCGCCAGCTTCTGCGCTTTCTTCATGGCTTTGGACGATCGCCACTTCAGCGGAAAGAACAGCGAGTAGATCACAATCGTGAAGAGAATGATGGCGACACCATAACTACCGGTTAGCTCGTTTAAATAAGTGATTGCCTGAAGGATCGGTATTGCCAACGGGCGCGAAAGCCAACCGAGAAAACCGTAATCGATCAATCCGTCGAGATCGATCGGACGTTGGACCGCGGCGCTTATATCCTGGCTGCCTGCAGTGAGCAGGTAATGATCTTTGGGACCCGAATAGATGATCGTCCGTGAACCGTCTGACAGAATAGGCACGAACGCGGTGATCAAAAATCGCTTTTCCGGAGCCTCACCCTCGTGCTTATGCTCGTAGGCGACAGTCCTGTACTCAAGTCCTTCCGTTTTTCTATTCGGTACCGCCACCATCGCAAAATACGTATCCGCAACTCCGGCCCAATCCATCGGACCATTCAACGTCAGCCGATCGGGACTACCGCTGTTGCCGTTAATTGCGGCGGCGAGATGGCGTTCGAGTTTGTCGCCGACGAAAGCCACCGCCTCCGGGGCAACC
The DNA here is from genome assembly GCA_963826255.1 of uncultured Acidobacteriota bacterium. GTDB lineage: Bacteria > Acidobacteriota > Blastocatellia > Pyrinomonadales > Pyrinomonadaceae > PSRF01. Next base: position 386,582 of record CAWGWK010000001.1, on the reverse strand, counting down.
GAATAAAACGTGTGATAACTGACGCCCTGGTCTCCAATACTCGGACCAATCGCGACTTTTACCTGCGGTACTGTTTCCTCACCACGTTTCAACAGAACCGAAAGATCAGCTTCGTAATGCTCTGCATCGAAGACAAATCTTTTTCGCACCTGGAGACGGTTACTGTCCTCGAGCACAAACGTGATTTCCTTCTTCTCGCCTGGCCCAAGATTGATATCAACGTCTCCCGTTGAAGAGTCGAGGCCCTCAACGTTATATGTCGTAGAACTGAGCAGCACATCCAAAGCGCTGTCGCCGGTCTGCAATTGCAACGGCACCATGCGAGGTTGTCGCTTTAATCCTTCCGGCGAGATCAGCTCGAGCGGTATTTTGTCTCGTTTGTCGCCGGCAACAGAGTAGATTTCGGCCTTACTGTTCTTGTTCTTCTTAATGATCCAACTGACCGGCTCGGCGCCGTGCGTGTCAAACTTCGCGTCGTACAGCGGAGTTCTTATCGTCAGCGTTCGCTGAGGCGCCGCATTTACATTCGGTGTTGGAAGAGGAACTGGCGTCGTGGGCGTACTTGAAGCCGTCGCTTGCGATGGTGCCGGACTTGCCGTTGCGGAAGGTGTCGCACCTTCGTTTTGTTGCGGAGGAGGTGGAACCGGATAAAAATAACTCCACAAAAACAAAATTGCTGAGGAGAGTATTAACGCGAGTAAAAGTCGTTTTTGTTGCATCGTGATAGAGGCTAGTTAATCAACCTCCGCTATAACAAACCTATTTAACCGGATCATATCCACCCGGGTTGAAGGGGTGACAACGGAGCAATCGACGTAGTGCCTTGCCGCTTCCGCGCAAAGCACCGTAGCGGGAGATCGCGTCAACAGCATATTCCGAGCATGTGGGAATGAATCTGCACGAAGGGGGTAGAAGCGGTGAAATCGCCAATTTATAAACTTTGAGTAATGAGATCAGAACGCTCTTCACAATTGCTTACTTAACGGATCGCGTTTCCAACCTTCCAACCTTTTCAATTATTCCCTTCAACTCTTCGGACGGTGCATTGACCTTTTGACTCAAGACCGCCGCCTTCGCATTCAGGACCCAATCGTAGTTTGTTCCGAGCTCCCGCAACGATGATTCGTTCGATCGGAATGTCTCGCGAAGTAATCGCTTCGCGCGATTCCGCTGCACCGCCTTGCCCAGCGCCTTCTTCGATGCCGTCACACCGAGGCGATGGTTCAGTTCCTGGTTTTCAATAACGAAGGCGGTGATGAATACGCCTTCGTAGCGCTTGCCGTTCCGGTAGACGTGCTGGAATTCTGCAGTATCCCGCAAATACTTCCGCATGCAACAGAGAAGCAGCCAACTCAGTAATGAGCCGGAGTCAGGCGCTTTCTTCCCTTCGCGCGGCGTCTCTTCAGCACCAAGCGGCCATTCTTGCTGGCCATTCGCGCGCGGAAGCCATGCGTTTTTGCGCGTCGTCTATTGTTTGGTTGGAAGGTCCGCTTGGACATAGAAATGAATTCTCCTTTAAACGAAAACCCTAAGACTAATCGCGGCCTGTGTTTATGTCAAGAAAAGCGCCGGGGGATCGCCACAAAGAAGCACAAGAGGCTCAAAAGAAACAGGCATGTATTTTGTGCCTTCAGTGCTTCTTTATGGTTTTATACATCAGAAGGCGTTTAACATTGTCGTGTACCAGAACAATTCTTACGCAATGATGCCAAAAGAGGCGATCATAGGGTGCTGTTTTATTCAGTGACATACCTTGATCGATCCGAAAGTTCTATGTTAGTCTCCGCTCGCTTTGACAGTCACCGACCTGTAAATAATTGATAAAACAAGGCTTTAAAGCAACACTTTAACACGCTGAGGTTTTTCCACTTACTGTGGAAAACGTTGTGGAAAACCTTGGACACTCCGATTTTGAATACCTTGATAAGGAATAGCGGGATAGGATTAGGTTAGAGTTCCGCGTGTAAACCGACTGGCAGCAGCGTACGGTTCTACTGCGAGGACCTTTAGTCAAATTGACGCCCTCCCGACAGCTTCAATGAACACCTCTGTTGAGACGAATGTTTGGGGCAGGATACTTCACTCACTTAAAGGGCGGTTAAATCAACAAACGCTGGACACGTGGTTTAGTCCGATTCAGTTTGAGAGGCTCGACAGCTCTCAACACGTAATCCATCTCCGCGCGCCAAACCAGGACGTTAAAGATTGGGTCGTCACCAACTACGGCCAAGTCCTGGCCGAGTCTTTGAACGAACTGCGATTGTCCGGCTATTCGGTCGGCTGGGTCGTCGGCAAAGTTTCCGATTGGGTGCCTGAACAGATCACACTGACTCAATCGGATCCTCAAACTTTGGTCGGTACTGATCTGGATTTCAAGACAAAGCCCTCTTCCAGTTCTGTGGTAAGTGTCAGTGAACCTACTGTCCCCACGCAGTCAGAGCCTTCGTTGAGCTCCAAATACACCTACGAGAGTTTCGTGGTGGGCTCGTGTAATCAGTTTGCGCATGCGGCATCACTTGCAGTCGCCGAGGCGCCAGGAAGGACATACAATCCTCTTTACTTGTATGGCGGTGTTGGACTCGGCAAAACTCACTTGATGCACGCCTGTGGCCACGCTATCAAATCTCGCAACCGGCATCTCACACTCTGCTACATATCGTCTGAGCGATTCATGAACGATCTTATCAACGCCATTCGTTACGATAAGACGCAGAGCTTTCGCGAGAAGTATCGATCCGTTGACGTGCTACTGATTGACGACGTGCAGTTCATGGCCGGTAAGGAACGCACCCAGGAAGAATTTTTTCACACGTTCAACGCCCTCTACGATCAACAGAAGCAGATTGTGATCAGTTCCGATTGTCCGCCGCGAGAAATACCGACACTCGAAGAACGTTTACACTCTCGTTTCGAATGGGGATTGATTGCCGACATTGAACCGCCTGATCTCGAAACCAAGATTGCGATCATAAAAAGAAAAGCTGATTTGATTGGAGTATCGATCCCCGATGATGTTGCAATGCTTATCGCGGGAAGAGTGAAGAGCAATGTTCGCGAGTTGGAAGGATCGCTGATACGTTTGATTGCGATTGCTTCACTTCGAGGTGAACCAATTTCGAAGACTCTCGCTCAGGATGCGATAAGAAATATCGGCAAGGAAGAAGAGTCGGGTGTTGTTACTATTCAGCAGATTCAGAAGTTAGTCGCCTCAACTTATAAACTGACCAGCGAAGAATTGATTTCCAAAAACAATGCCCGGCAAATCTCACATCCTCGACAGGTTGCAATGTATCTCTGCAAGCACTTAACGAAGCATAGTTACCCGGAGATTGGTCGCGCGTTCGGCGGAAAACATCACACCACCGTAATTCACTCAGTGGAAAAAATTGAGGCCCTGGTCGTGACCGATGAAACTCTGCAAAGACTCATCAGCGAACTCTCCGAGTCGCTACAAAAATAGTCTGACACTACGGTTTTTCACAGTTCCACTGAGAACGTTTTGTGGAAATGTGCTAATGTTCACGTCTTCTGATTTTTCCGCAGCTTCAAGTGGAAATTTGAACAGGTTTCCACAGGGCGTTTAGCGTTCTAAATATTTTGACTGATTAGGTTTAAGTAATTATTCACAGATCCACAGGCACCTACTACTGCTACTAGATTTAAATAAATAGATTTAATTCTTGGAGTAGAAGAATCGAGACGGCCGTTGTGGATTGTTTGAAGGAGTGAATGGCAATGCAATTTGTTGTGAGTAAGCAGAACCTGCAAAAAGAGCTGGGCTTCGTTCAAGGTGTCGTTGAAAAGAAAAATACGATACCGGTGCTTTCGAATATTCTCATCGAATCGGTCGGCGAAAGTACGATAAGAATCACTGGTACAGATCTCGACGTGACGATTCGTTGCGACATGGATGCGGAAGAGATCACAGCGCCAGGATCGATGTGCGTTCAGGCGCGGAAGCTGTTTGAAATAGCACGACTACTTCCTGATGCTCCGGTTAGTTTTAAGAAAGAAGATAACGAGTGGGTAACAGTGAAGTGCGATCGCGCGAGGTTCAAGATGGTGGGAGTTGCGCGAGATGCGTTTCCGGAAGTTCCGTCGTTTAAGTCAGCGCCCACAAAGCTCCCCGCGAGTGTAATCAAAACATTTATCGACCGCACTATCTTCGCAATCACTCAGGAAGAATCACGTTACACGCTCTCCGGTGCCAAGTTTGTTTTGGACGAATCAGGTGCGCGGATGGTTACCACCGATGGGCATCGCCTCGCCTTCGTGGAAAAGAAAAACATCATCAGAAATGGCGCGAAGGAAAGTATCGACACACTTATTCCAAAGAAGACGTTGGCGGAGTTGACCAAGCTGACGGCAGGCTTTGACGAAGAGATCAGTTTGGGGATGGATGAAAACCATATCTATTTCCAGATTGGACCAAGGCTCTTGATTTCGCGAATGCTCTACGGACAATTTCCAAACTATGAAATGGTGATGCCGAAGAACAACGACAAGTCCATCGAGTTCAATAGCAGCTTACTGAACCTTGCGATCAGACGCGTTGCCTTGATGGCCGACGAGCGATCGCATGCGATTCGCTTTCATCTCGAGCCGAATCAATTGGTGATCAGTTCTCAAAACGCTGAAGAAGGTGAAGCCAACGAAACCATTCAAACAGACTACGCCGGCGACGTAACCGACATCGGTTTCAATGCCCAGTATCTACAGGAATTTCTAAACGTCGTTGGCGATGCGAAGGTAGCCTTCGAATTCAAAGACGGCAACTCGCAAGCGCAACTGCATCCTTCAGAGAATGGCGATTACGATTACAAGTACGTCGTAATGCCGATGCGTATCTGAAAAAGCTATAAATCTAAGTTCCGTTAAATCCATCCACAGATTACAGAGATTCTGCGGTGTAATCTGTGGATGGATTTGCGTTAATATCGACGCATGCTGCTTGCGGCGATTGAAGCAACGAATTTTAGAAACCTCAGTGGGAGAATTGAGTGGGGTCCGCGGCTGAATATTATTTATGGAAACAACGGACAGGGTAAGACGAATTGGCTCGAAGCAATTTATATTCTCGCCAGGACCAAGTCGTTCCGCACACAACGTCTTCAGGAAGCAATCAAGTTTAGTGAAGAGGTAGCAGTAGTCAGAGGGACCGTTACGAGTGGCTCCGATCTTGAAAGAGAGTTACAGGTTTCTCTTCACGACAGCTCAAAAACCATCTTCGTCAACTCGAAGAGAGAAACTCTCGCAAGATATCTAACCCACCTCCAGGTCTTCTCATTCACAGCTACTGATCTGGAAATCGTACGCGGTGGGCCTGAAGCCCGCAGACGTTTTCTGGACCGCGGTATAGCATCGCTCAAACCTGCGTACCTAAAGACCCTCTCTGATTACGCGAAAGTTATCAAACAAAAAAACAGGGTGCTGCAACTCGCTAACGAGAATGAGATTGGTTTAGCGCAGGTTGAAGATCTGCTCGCGCCGTGGAACGAACAATTGATTAAGTTAGGATTTTTGATTCATCGCGCGCGCGAAGAGTACGTCGCGGGTCTGAATGCAGCGCTGGAGCGCCAGCTGTTTGAACAAAGAGAGGTTACAACGCGATATGTCTCGTCGCTTGAAAACAAGGGCGACCTGAGCAATTACGAGTCGCTGCTGCGCTCCAGAATCGCGCTCCGGCTGGCCGCTGAAGTCGCCGCCGGCCACGCGCTGATTGGTCCTCATAGAGACGATTTGGAGATTCACTTAGACGGGCGGGAAATCCGGGTTTATGGCAGTTCCGGGCAACAACGTAGCGCATTGTTATTATTAGACTTAGCGGCCATTTCGTTGTATAATTCCACCTCGAATGACCATCCGGTTTTTATCATCGACGACGTAGACGCGGAACTGGATGAGGGAAGGATAAGACACCTTCTTGAATATCTTGAAAATCGCACACAGACCTTCATCACAACCTCAAAGCGGAGTCATGTCGAAGAGTTTTTTTCCAGGGCCAACGTGTATGAAATTGCGGACGGCAAAGTACGTACTAGCAACGTGGAATCTTCACTCACGATTGGCGGTTGAGTTATTTAAGACGTGTATAGGAGAAAAGATTGGTAACAGCAGAAACTAAAGCAACACAGAAGAAAAGCATGGCTTACGACGGAACATCGATCACAGTTTTAGAAGGGCGCGACGCGGTGCGCAAGCGTCCGGCCATGTATATCGGATCCACTGGAGAGATAGGTCTTCACCATATCGTCTACGAGGTGGTCAACAATTCGATCGACGAAGCACTGGCAGGTTATTGCGATACGGTTGAAGTCACTATTCATCTCGACAATTCAATTACCGTAATTGATAACGGACGTGGAATTCCGGTTAACGAAATGAAAAAGGAAAAGAGATCGGCCGCGGAAGTCGTAATGACCAAGCTCCACGCCGGCGGTAAGTTTGATTCAAACGCTTACAAAGTTTCGGGCGGCCTGCACGGCGTCGGTGTCTCGTGCGTCAACTTCCTTTCAGAGAAACTACATCTCGAGATCTGGCGCGATGGAAAAACTTACGAGCAGGAGTATGTGCGTGGGATACCAGTTGCACCCCTGAAACAGACCGGTAAGACACGCAAACGCGGAACGAAGATTACCTTCAAACCTGACGCCCAAATCTTCACTGAAAGCGCTTTCAGTTTTGACAAGCTTTCTGAGAGGCTTCGCGAAAAGGCGTTCCTTAACAAGGGTATTCGAATCACGATCAAGGATGAGCGTGAAGATCCCGAGCGCTCGCACGAGTTTTATTACAAGGGCGGCATCGCGGAGTTTGTAAAACACCTGAACAAGAATAAGTCTACGTTGCACGACAAACCGATCTACTTCGAGAAGGAGGGCGAGAACCTCTCGCTCGAAGTCGCTATTCAATACAACGACGGCTACGATGAAAAGGTCTATTCGTTTGCCAATAACATCAACACGGTAGATGGAGGGACGCACCTCTCGGGTTTCCGATCGGCGTTTACCAGAACGATCAATGCCTACGCGCAGTCATCCGGCTTGGCAAAAAACTTCAAGGGGTCGCTCACGGGCGATGACGTGCGTGAAGGATTAGTCGCTGTGATCTCCGTGAAGTTGCCGCAGCCACAGTTTGAAGGCCAGACAAAAGGAAAACTCAATTCGGACGTGAAGGGTGCCGTCGAGTCGTTCCTGAACGATAGGCTGACCGAGTTTTTTGAGCAGAATCCGCCTGTGGCAAGAAAGGTTGTGGGGAAGGCACTGGACGCCGCGCGCGCGCGCGAAGCCGCTCGCAAAGCCCGGGAAATCGTTCGTAAAGGCGCAATGGGTTCGACGATGCTGCCCGGCAAACTCGCGGATTGTCAGGAGCGGGATCCAGCGCTCTCTGAGATTTACATCGTCGAGGGCGATTCGGCCGGAGGTTCAGCAAAGCAGGGCCGCGATCGGAAGAACCAGGCCATCCTGCCACTCAAAGGCAAGATTCTGAACGTCGAGAAGGCACGCTTTGACAAAATGCTCGGCCATAGCGAGATCAAGTCGCTGATTACCGCACTCGGCACCGGCATCGGCAAAGACGACTTCGATATCGCCAAGCTGCGGTATCACAAGATAATCCTGATGACCGACGCCGACGTCGACGGTTCTCACATTCGAACACTGCTTCTAACCTTCTTCTACCGGCAAATGCCGGCGCTGGTCGAAGGTGGTCACGTGTTCATCGCCCAGCCCCCGTTGTTCAAGGTAAAACGAGGTAAGAAAGAGGAGTACATAAAAGACGAGGGCTCGATGATTCGGTACCTGATGCGAATGGCGACGGGAGATATGAGTGTAAAGTCGGCTGGAGCGAGTCAGGCGATCGAGGGCCGCGAGTTAGCAAAATCGCTCGAGAAGATGGTCGATTTTAAACGTTACTGCGAGCGGGCAGCACGGCGCTTGGGCGGCGATCCTCAGTTGCTCAATATTCTTCTCGAATCGTTGAGTGGGCGCAAAGGTGTCCTGCGCAAAGAAGGTCAAACGCTCCGCAACGTGTTTCAGGATGGCGACCTGATGGCCAAAATCGAAGGAGCTTTGCATAAGGCCGGCTACAAAACAGAGTTGACTACCGATGAAGAGCACGGGCTCTGGGAGATCGAGACGGTTTCGATTTCCGGTGTAAACCTTGTCATCGACTGGAACATGGCAAGCTACGTTGAGTTCCAGAAAGCGGTGGAGCTTTTCAAAACGTTGGAGGATGATCTCGCGGCGCCGTTTATCTCCGGTGAAAACGGAACGAGCGAAGAAGTCCCCACACGTGAGGCGCTGCTGGAAAAGGTGTTGCTCGCGGCCAAAAAAGATCTATCTATTCAGCGATACAAAGGTCTGGGCGAGATGAACCCGGAGCAGCTTTGGGAAACGACGATGAATCCCGAGAAGCGCACTTTGTTGGAAGTAAGGATCGATGACGCTGTGGAAACTGATGAGATCTTTACTGTGCTGATGGGTGATGCGGTAGAGCCGCGACGGAAATTCATCGAAGACAATGCGCTCGATGTGAGAAACCTGGACGTTTAGCTACAGGATTGCCAGGATTTTTCAGGATGGACATGTAAATCATGGTTAATCCTGCAATCCTGTAAATTACTCCCTAAATCTTTCAACCTTGAAACGCCACAGCTTGATCGGTTCGCCTGGGCCAATTCCAGCCTTTCGTGCAGCAATCTCCACCTGATGTTCCGCATCGTCAATTCCAGGAATGTCGGGAAGTAAAAGTCCGCGCCGCGAGCCGCTTTCATCTTCGACAATCACACCAAAGACACGCGGATCCAACTCTTCCATAACCGCCGGCTCAGACGGTAAGAGCACGTCAACTGAGTAACGCAAATTCGATAACTCGTCTTCAGTGACAGGGTCAAAGCGAGGATCATTGGTGGCCGCACTGATCGCGTTAGCAACTATTTCTTCCGCGAGCGTGTCTTTCGCAGGCTCAATCGTTCCGATGCAACCGCGCAACTCTCCGCTCAATGTTTTAAGTGAGACAAAGCAAGGCGCGCGCTCTCCCAGGAGCCCTTGCGTGTTTCCACGAGGATCGAGAATGTCTTCGGAACGAACAAACATTTCGACAGCCCGCCGGGCTAATACCGGAAGATCAATTTCGGTCGTCTCCGAACGGCTCACGCGATTAGTTAATTGGGCCACCAGGTAGCCCACGCCAAAAGGCGCTTCGTAGTTCAGCACTTCGCACGACCAGGGCAAATCGGAGCTGGCGCCAATTGCCACGAGCATCGATCGATAGCCACACTCACCGGCGAGCCTGCGCAAGTTGTGATCGATTCCAACGATTCTCTGTGGAGCATTTGAACGAAGTGCCTCCACAACCTCTTCGTCAAACATGTGCGCGTCTGGATTGTAACCGGCAGGCGCCTGCGGCTTGAGCCGGTGGCTCAAGTCTCCACTGGCGATGAAAGCCACTCGCCGGCCGACCTGGTCCACCGCGTTCCTGATACACGATCCGAAACGCAGGTGGTCGTCATTCGAGAGAAAGCTGTAGCCGAGTGTCACAACTCTTCCTTGCCAGCCATTTTGAAGAAGAAAGTAAAGCGGAACGGATGTACCGTGATCCAGATCGTGTTCCGGCAATATAGACACGTCATAGTTTTGGGCAGCGGCAGCGCGTTTGATCGCGGCCAACAATTCTTCGTCAACCCTCACGGCGAAACGCGTGTCAGGCGCATTGAAGTTGGAGAAATCGCCGTAGACTTGCGGCCCTTCGTAAGCTACAAACGAGTCCGCTTCCAACGGTGCGTGCGGTGAGATCAAAACGACAGACTCCGCACCGGTGTCGATGATCCGCCTCGTGAATTCCGCCATCGCTTCGATCGAGTGCACAACGCCCGCGATCGATTCGCGTCCGACTTCAGGCACCATGATCGGCGGATGCGGCGTAATGCCGGAAAAGACTAGACTGCTTGCGTTAGCCATCGCGCGTCTTTCGTACTTTGGAGGGAACGGCTGTTATTCTAGCTCCGCGAGAACGAGGCTACAACTTCATGGGTGACTATGGCGCAATATGATGTGTTGATCGTTGGTGCGGGACCCGCAGGCTCGTTTGCAGCCGAACTGCTCGCAAAAAGTGGCGCGAAGGTCGCGCTATTTGATGGCCGCCCGGAGGGTGAACCGAAGGCTTGTGGTGGTGGCGTAACTGCCAAGGCTCTGAAAGCCTGGCCGCAGTTGCTAAACGCCGTGGGCCGCACGATCACCGAGCTCGATTTGTACTCTCCCTCGAGCAAACGACTTCACCTTCAGCTTGATGAGCCCTTTGCGATCTATTCGCGCATCGCCTTCGATGGGTACTTGCGCGACCGCGCTCGTGACGCCGGTGCGGAAGTCGTTTCAGAGAAGATTTCAGCCAGAAAAACCAAGAGAACTGACGCCGGTTGGCAATTAATCAGTGACAGCGGCGCAGAATGGTTCGGATCTTTCCTGGCCGGCGCTGATGGTGCAAACAGCGGAATCGCAAAGATGCTCGCGGGACCACTGCCACCATCAGATATGGAAGTTGCATTTGGTTATCGCGCGCCGTTGCCTGCCAACAACATCGCGCCGGCCGTCGTCGCCTTTCTGCCCGGCTGGGTCGGTTACGCGTGGGCCTTTCCTCGTCCCGATCACATTTCGTTTGGTATCGCCACCACGCAAGACGCTTTCGAGCATGAGCCGCTTGACGATCTGCTGTGGCGCTTCATGATCGGTTATTACCAACAATGCGAAGGTGAGAAGGTTAGGTTCTGGCAACTCGCAGCGGACGACTCGAACAGAACACGAATTCACAATCACTTACGTGCAACTTCCGAACGCTATGCTGCGCGAATTCCAGGGCTGGCCGCGACAACCTGGGACAGCAGAAAAGTTTGCGGCGACGATTGGGCGTTGCTTGGCGACGCAGCCGGCTTTGCCGATCCTGTCACTGGTGAAGGGATCTATTACGCGTTACGTTCAGCCGAGTTATTCGCGGAAGCGTTTTTAACGGGTGCGCCATTGTCGTACGAACAACGCTGGCGCGAAGACTTCGGCGCGGAGTTACGTCGCGCTGCGCAGATGCGTCGCCGCTTTTACGGAAACTTTTGGGGTGCGCCGTTCACGGAGCGCATGATCGAGTTTGCACGCGGGCATCGTGGCGTAAAGCGAGTGTTGGGAGATCTAGTCGCCGGTGAGCAGGGGTACGTCGATTTGAAGAAGAAGCTGGTAAAGAGCGCGCTCCGCCCGTGAATTAGCCACAAGAGACAAAAAGCACAAAGTAGTCTTAATCAAATTTGTGTTCTTTGTGCCTTTTTGTGGCTAGTTACGGGGCAAGGCGGCCGATGGTCCATGAGCCGTCGGGCTGTAGCTCATACGAGATGCGATCGTGGAGGCGTCCCACGCGGCTTTTCCAAAATTCAATTCGCTCCGGCTTCAAACGATAACCGCCCCAGTGCTCGGGACAATCGATCTCCCGATCGCAGTACAACGTCTCTAACTCTTGGGCACGTTGCTCGAGCACATCGCGGCCGGATATCACTTCACTTTGCGCCGAAGCCCACGCGCCAATCTGACTCTCACGTGGGCGAGTCTGAAAGTAATCACGGGACTCCTGCGCCGAAGTTCTGGTGACACTCCCTTCAACACGCACCTGGCGATCGAGTTGCGCCCAGTAAAAAACCAACGCCGCGTATGGATTTGCATCCAGTTGGCGGGCCTTCGCACTGCGATAGTTTGTAAAAAACACGAACCCGTCTTTGTCCACCTGCTTGAGTAAAACCATTCGCGCTGACGGCCTCCCGTCAGGTGTTGCCGTTGCCAGCGTCATGGCTTCCGGCAACGGCAGTTTTGCCTCGAAGGCGTCGGCAAGCCACGTCTGAAACTGCTTGATCGGATCTCGATCGATGAGTTTTTCGTCGAGGCCTGCAAGCTTGAGGTCGGAAAGAGCAGTCATTTGTGTTCTTCGTTTGCGGTGTACGGCGCCAGCTTCTCGCGTAGCTCTGAAGGAATAGGAACAGTTTCGAATGTGCTCTGGTTGACCGCAGCCAGAACGAAGTGCGCGGTCGCGACGAGCTCTTCGCTTCCCTGCCGCCGCACTTCAAAATTCAGTCTCATCGATTTGGTACCGAAGCGGCCGACGTAAACACTTACCTCCAGGAGATCATCAAGCCGCGCAGCACGGTGAAAGTCACACTCGAGATGGACGCGCGGCAACCAGATCTTCAGCTCGTCAAACATCACTCCGTAATGAAGACCAACTTCACGAAAGAGCTCAGTCTCGGCAAACTCGAAGAAGTGAATGTAAGCACCGTAGAAAATGATGCGCGCCGCATCGACATCGCCCCAGCGCACGCGCTCTTCGATAGTAAACTTTTGGTGACCGGACATCTCAGACGGAGTCTCTCAAAAAATCCAGCAATGCTTTATTAAACTGTTGAGTTCGTTCCAAGTTGGAAACATGTCCGGCATTTTCCAGCACCACCAAACGCGAGCCGGAAATTGCCTCATGCATTTTCTTGCTGTCGGCGACAGGCGTGATCGCGTCTTCAGCGCCGACGAGAATCAACGTTGGCGAAGAAATCTGCGGAAGTGATGAAGTGTGGTCCTCGCGTTCCGCCATTCCAAGCAACGCAGCGGCTGAGCCTTCAGGTTTGGTTTTCAACATCATGTCGCGAACACGCTTCACAATCTCCGGATGTTTGCTGACTGTTTCCGGGGTGAGCAGCTTTGGCAACATCGCGTCGGCGATCCCGGCCATGCCTTCGGAAAGAGCTTTTTCTGCTTGTTGGGCGCGAGTTTGTTTTGCTTCTTCCGTGTCTGCTTGCGCGCGCGTGTCAGCGAGGATCAGTGCGCGAACGCGCGAGGCGAATTGTTTGTAGAACGCCAGGGCCACATAGCCGCCCATCGACAAGCCGCCAATCACAGCTCGCGGAATTTCGAGCTGGTCCATGAGTTGGGCCACGTCCTGGGCCAGGCGGTTCATCGTTGCCGGGCCTTGAGAGGAGTCGGTTTCACCAAAGCCACGCAGATCCGGAGCGATCACGCGATAACTGCTACTCAATGCTTCGACCTGTTCCGTCCAAAGCGTTCTGTTGAACGGATACCCGTGAATGAGCATAACGGGATCACCGCTGCCCGCCTCGGTGTAGGCCATTCGAATGTCGTTAATACGCGTAAACGTCATGTATCAGTAAAAATTTTCTCCCGCAAAGGCGCAAAGTAAGAATTAGAAGTCGCGGCGCGCAGCCCGCGCGACTACTGAAACCAGTTCGGTCAATTCCACCGGTTTGGCCAGGTAAATCTGGAAACCTGCAGATAGTGCGCGCCTGCGATCTTCTTCTTTCGCATAAGCGGTGATCGCGACCGCAGGAATAGTTTCAGTCAGCCCGTTCTCCAGTAATCGTACCTTTTCAATTAAACCGTAACCATCCTCATCCGGCATCGCAATGTCTGACACTAACACGTCGGGCCGCCTTTGTGTGATTGCCTCGAGCGCCTCGTCCGCAGAAGACACGGCGGTGACGTTCGCTTCTCTTTTCGTTAATGCGGTAGCCATGAGCGTCAAGGTATCGGAATCGTCGTCGACGAGCAGCACGTTAAGTCCCGACAATAGCTGCAGTGACCGGGCAGTTTTGCGCGAACTCGCGCTGCTAAAATCAGCAGTCGCGGTTGTTACTTCCAGTAACGGTAACTTGATCGTGAACGTTGCACCTTTACCATCACCCTGACTCTCAGCCTTGATCGTACCGCCATGGATTTCAACTAGATGCCGTGCGATAGCGAGGCCGAGTCCGAGTCCGCCATGCTGGCGAGTCGTAGTGCTATCGGCCTGCCGAAAGCGCTCAAAAACGTACGGTAAAAACTCTTTGCTGATTCCCTGGCCGGTGTCCGAAACCTTGATCTCGATCGTCGTTCCTACTTGCAACACCTTAACGCCGACGCGCCCGCCGCCATGGGTAAACTTCACTGCATTCGATAACAGATTCCAGACGACTTGCTGCAACCTGTTGGCGTCGCCGGAGATTTTTGCATGCGCGGCGTCGAAGTAAGTTTCTATTTTAATGCCCTTCGCGTCAGCGGTCTGCCGCACCACGTTGATTGCATTTTCTATTACCGGAACCACTTCCAACGGATGCAGAGCGATATAAAGGTTGCCGGTGATGATGCGTGACACATCGAGAATGTCGTTAACGATTTGTGCCTGTGCTTTGGCGTTACGGCTAATTGTTTCAACCGCCTGTTGCGTGACTGAATTGTCGAGCGTGCCGCCTTCGAGCAACCTGGACCAACCCAGGATTGCTGTCAGCGGAGTGCGCAACTCGTGTGAAACGGTCGCGAGAAACTCATCCTTCAAACGGTTCGATTCTTCAGCCGCTTCGCGTGCAGTGCGCTCCAGTTTTAATAACCGAACATTTTCGATCGCAACGGCAGTCAGATTTGCAGCCATGCTCATTGCCGTCACGTGTTCGGGACGATAGACATTCGCCTTGTAACTTTGGACTTCGATCGTGCCGATGATCCTACCCATCACTGCCATCGGCACTGCCATCGACGACTCGGGCCGCAAACCATTATCCGGACCGACAATGACGCCCGGACTCGCGCTCGTCGCGCGCATGTAATCGTTGGTAATGATCACTTCACCCGTTCGCACGGCGCGGCTGTTTGGGCCCGTTTCAGTTACGCGCATCGGAGGCAATTCCGCAACATCCAATTCCTCACCGTCAGCCCATCCATAGCAAGCAGTGCGCACGTCACGAATCGGATCGTAGAGTGAAACGAAGAATCCGTTGCACGGAATAGACACGCTGGTGAACTCGCGCAGTCCTAAAAAGATCGCATTCAACTCTCGGGCGGCCCCGAGCGTCTGCGCCAGTCCTTTAATTCTTTCGAGCAGGCGTTCGTACTCAAAAAGCGCGCGTTGATCCGCTTCGCGTAACGCTTGTGCGGTTTTTCCCAGAGCGTCTTCGGCTTGCTCGCGCTCGCCGAGTGTTTTTCTAATCGTCGCCTCTGACTTTCTGACTTCCTCGGCCGAGCGTTCCGCACGTGAACGAGCGCGTACTTCGGCGCGAGTTACCGCAGCGAATAGCAGACTAAGCAGCGCGCCGATGATGAGTGTGTATTTAAGAAGATAACGACTCGAGCCCTTCTCAAACGAAGGCTTGGTTGCGTACGCCACCGTCCACGTGCGGCCCGCAACGTCTTGCGTGGTCGATGTCTTGAACAGAGGCTCGCTGGCTGTCTCATCCGGCCTTAAGGTAAGCAGGTTTTGGGGCTTGACTTCAGTACCGTCGTAAATCTGAAAGGCCACGTCGTAATGCTTCTCCGCGGCTATGGGTGCAAGGAAATCGTCAACACGGTACGGACTGTAAACGAATCCTAAAAGAGCCTTACGTCTATCGGATTCAGTCGAGATTGATCCAGTCTTCCGGTACACCGGCGCGTAGATGAGAAAGCCGGCCTGTTTGTCCTGGATTCCTTGTTCCCGGATCAGCTCTACACGTCCTGAAGCAGTTGGGTTACCTGTGTCGCGCGCCGTTTCCATCGCCTGCCGGCGCACCACCTGACTAAACATGTCGAACCCGATTACCCGTTTGTTGCGATCGTTGGCGGGTTGTATGTAGAGGATTGCAGTGTATTCGCTGCGCGGCGGATCCTGGGGCCAAACGTGAAAACCCGTCACCCCTTCGCGCTGCATCCTGGCGATAACCTCGGCCTTCTCCTCAGCGCGAAACGACCGCGAGTAACCTATCGCCTGAATGCCGGGATAATTTTTGTCCAGTTCGATTTGCTGCACAAAGCGATCAAACTCTCCGGCGTTAACCGCATCACTGGCAGCGAAGAGTCCGGTGGCGGCGCGCAGCAATGCGATTGAGGTGGTAATTCTGAGGCGAACCTGATCGTGAATCTCCTGGACGGAACTATTGAAGCGGATTTCGTCCTGCTCGTAAGTGAGCTTGGAAAAGTAATGATAGGTGAGCAGCGTGAAACAAAACCCCAGCAGCAGGATCAGGTAAGGCACGAACGCGCGCCTGCCGCCTCGCCGTGCATGTGTTTGTTCCTGGGGAGACTTCAACTCGCGCATGAGAACCTCTTTATCCACAGATTACACAGATAAATCTGCGTAATCTGTGGATAAAAGTCGACACAAAAATTGGATTACCTGACTCGTCGGGTTCTTCTACGAAGGAAATCGATCAGCACAAACTGCGACAGATTTCCAGGGTTGGCGAAATAAGCCTTGCCATTGGTCATGGCAGACATCTGTTTTACAAAATCAACAAGGTAATAGTCGCTGGCCAGCATGAAGGTGTTGATCATTATACCTGCTTTGCGACAGGCCTGTACTTCCTTGAAAGTTTCGGACATGACTAACGGATCGCCGCCCATGGAGTTCTTATAAAGGCGACGACTGGAGTTTGCATTCTTAGCTGCCTGACGTTGTGAAGTCTGTACGAAACATGCCGTAGGCTTGCCGTCGGTGACCATCACGATCTGCTTCATCTCTTTGCGTTGCGCCTGAAGCAGGCGACGTGAGAGGCGCAGACCTTCGGCAGTGTTGGTGTGGTAAGGACCAACCTGAGTGGTCGCCAGCTTCGCGAGAGGCAGCTCTTCGGCTGCGTCGTGAAACAGGACCACTTTTAGAGAGTCGCCCGGATACTGCGTGCGAATCAGGTGTGACATTGCCAGCGCCACTTTCTTCGCCGGCGTGAATCGATCCTCGCCGTAAAGAATCATCGAGTGCGAACAATCGAGCATCACTACGGTCGCGCATGACGACTGGTAATCACACTGATGAACGTGCAGGTCGTTGTACTCGAGGTTGAGCGGCACGCTTAACCCTTCGCGTTGAATCGCGGAGAGCAGGGTCGTGTTGACGTCGAGATTGATCGTGTCGCCAAACTCGTAACGCTTGCTCGCCGCCGCTGCTTCCACGCCGGTGGAGAGATACACGGTGTCGTGGCGTCCAGCGGCGCTCTTACCGAAACTGCCGAGCAAATTCCGCAGCGTTTTGTAACCTAGAAAGTCGAGACCTTTTTCGGTGACTTCGAAGCGCACATCTCGAGGCAACGGATCGGAGACTTCACCTGGGCCAGTGGCCTCACGTTGCCGCTCGTTTGTTTGTGGTTGTTCCTGATGGAGCGTTAAGTAACCTTCTTCAACCAGACGCTCGATGAGTTGATTCAATAACTCTTCGAGCAGCGATCCATGAAACTTTCCCTCGTTTTCCGCGAGCATCTCGCGGACCTGCTGCTCGCTTACTAACCCTTTGTCGAGGAGTGCATCCAACAGCGCCTGGCGTAGAGCATCGAGTGAGGTGTCAGTGGGCTTTCGTTGGCGAGTCCAGTAGTAATCGTCGTCGTAGCCGGAATCGAGCAGAGCATTGGACATGCTATCCATCAACTCACCCAGATTGATGGAAGAGACGTCGAACCCCTGGAACTTGGAATAACGGTATTTCATTGCCCTAATTTCTTTGCTCCAGAGGAGCAAGATGTTTATAGCATCCTGGCCGCACCATTTTGGCGCTCCGAAGGAGCGCGATGTGTTTCGGACATCTCGCTCCTACAGAGCGAATTTATTAGGGCGGCGTTCAATCTATAAACATGCTGCTCCTACGGAGCAAGGACAGATTAACTGTACTTTCCGGTTTCGGTTAAATCGTCGTAGATCATCCCGCGACGATCTTTCCTGGCCTTGGTTACAGCGGCGTAACCACCCTCTTCATTGCGAGTGATCTTGTTTTCAGCATACAAACCTTCGAGCACGAGCTCGCACGCGGAGACGAGTTGCGCAGTATCGGAACGCTTGAAATCAAACGGGATCAAAGCAGTCTCCAACAGTTCGGGAACAGCCTCGATCAAGTTTCTGCATTCTGACGCCGCGGCAGTATCGGCCAATAGAAGTTTGTTTCCTTCGTCAAACCATTGCACGGTGCGCGCGAAGTCGATGCCTACGAAATAGCCTTCAAAGATTTCACCTGCAGCGCGCTTGATGAGATCGCGAGCGATGCGATTAGCGCCGAGTTGCTCGCCTTCGTACTCGAGTTCCATCTTGCCGGTCATTGACGGAATTGCCGCATAGATGTCGGCTACGCGAGGAACGATCGACTCGTCGCCAGTGAGCAGCGCGCGTCGTTCAGCATTTGAAACTACCGACTCCATCACAGTGATCGACATTCGTTGCGAAACTCCCGAATGCTTATCCACGTGATTGTCTTCGCGAGCTTCAAAAGCAATTTGCTCGACCACTTCACGAATGAACTCGGGAATAATGAGACGGCCGTGAGTGTCGAACCGGTCGGTCCACGCTTCCTGACGAGTGATTTCAATGGCCGCGGGCAGTTCTTTCGGATAGTGCGTCGAGATCTCAGCGCCGATGCGATCCTTCAGCGGCGTGATGATTTTTCCGCGCGCGGTGTAGTCCTCAGGATTTGCGGAGAACATGAGCATCACGTCGAGCGGTAAGCGCACGGGATAACCCTTAATCTGTACGTCGCCTTCCTGCATGATGTTGAAAAGACCGACCTGAATTTTTCCGGCCAGATCCGGCAACTCGTTGATCGCAAAGATGCCACGATTTGCGCGCGGCAGTAGGCCGTAGTGAATCGTCAATTCATCGCTGAGCAGGTGGCCGCCTTTTGCGGCTTTGATCGGATCCACGTCGCCGATGATGTCGGCAACCGTTACATCGGGAGTGGCAAGCTTTTCAACAAAACGCGCATCGCGACCGATCCAGTCGAACGGGAGTCGTGTCGCCATGCTCAGTTAACATCTGCCGCCCATAGGCCGAGATTGGTCGAAACGGATCGTCATTAACTTCCGATCCGGCAATGATCGGAATTCGCTCATCGAGTAACTCGGTGAGCAGGCGAATTATGCGACTCTTTGCCTGGCCGCGCAGGCCGAGCAGGATGATGTTATGCCGCGAGAGTATCGCATTTATGAGCTGCGGAATGACCGTGTCGTCATAGCCGACGATACCCGGAAAAAGCTTTTCGCCCGCGCGCAGTTTTCTAATTAGATTCAGACGGAGTTCGCCTTTGACCGGGACGGGTTGATACTTAGCCGCCCTAAGTTCGCGAAGAGTACGTGGGTAATCCATATTGTTTTGACGGGATTACATGATAGACAGGATTTGGGCGATAGTCGAGACAACCTAATTAACCTTGTAAATCGTGCAAATCCTGTAATCCTGTTGGAAGCAGGCCTTCGTCGCGGAGCTTTTCGAGGTGTGCGATCACCGCTCGTTCCGCCATCGCGTGCGCCTTCGGTGAGACGTCAGTGTAAACCTGGGCGACGATCTCTTTTGGGGTGGTGGCGCCAGCGCGCACCGCTTCAAGGATACTTCGTTCACGCTCGAGGCGGTGTGAGATGTATTCGTCGATCTTCTGATAGGGAGTGGCGATGGCTGGCCCATGGCCACCAAAAAGCACACTGAGGTTTGGCAATGAACGCATGCGTTCGAGCGAGTCGAGGTAAGTACGCATGTTGCCTTGTGGCGGATCGATGAGCACAGATCCGAGGCCGACAATGTTGTCGCCGGTGAGTAACACACCGCGCGCTTCGTCGTGAAAACAAAGGTGACCGAGTGCATGGCCGGGAGTGTGCAAAGCGCGCAAACTGATGCGCGGTTCGCCTGGAAGAGTGATCACGTCATTGTCTTCAATGAAACGATCCACGTGAACGTCCGCCAGGGCTTCAGCCGTTTGTGCGTGCGCTGCCACGGGAACCGCGCCGCCTAAGTGTTGTTTCAACGCATTGACACCACCGACGTGATCCGGGTGCAAGTGCGTTAGGATTATTTCGCGTACCTGGCGCCCCTCAGCAATCATTTCGTCCACACATGCAGCCAGCGCCTGTTGTTCTTCTTCGTAAGGTGATCCCGGATCGAAGATCAACATCTCGTCTGTGTTATGAACGATGTAGCAGCAGGTGTGAGTCGCCGGCGGTCGTGTTGGAGTGCGAACTGGAAAACAGATGTAATTAGGTCGAAAGGTGATTCGGCGCGTTGGTTCTCCAAGCGCCTGAGGGATCGATAGGAAACGCTCGACGAGATCCGGTGTGATGCCCGCCGATAACGTTCTTAACGCATGAAGTGTTGGTGGAACAGCGACGATTTGATCGTTCAGCCAACGATCGTAAGCATCACGCGCGGTTAACCATTCACCGCTCGCCAACTCTCCCGCGATCACGTTTGGTTCCTGCCTGGCGGGGCAGTTTACTAGAAAGAACCACGTATCGAAACGGCGAACGTTAAAGGCTGGCGTCACCCAGCGCCCGACAAAAGTAAAATCGCGAGCATCGAGGTGTAACTCGTAGTGATTCAACAGAGCGGGCCACGACATCCGTCCCGTTTCCAGATCGTCGAGCAATGAAACTCGTTGACCTTTCGTGAGTGTCTCACCGCCGCGCACGACGAGAACACCCAACTCCTCAAAGAGCTCACGCGCGCCGCCACTAATCATCGCCGCCGTCTGCGGGTCAGGCGCATTGCGAACGTTGACTTCGGCATCGCCAGCGTCGATCTGCCCGCCCGGAAAAGCGTGAAACCCTCCTAAAAACGCGAGCGCATCACTACGCTTGACCCAGAAGACTTCCGGATTCGCAGGATCAGTATTCTGCCGCAACAGAATTACCGCCGCCGCATCCCTCGGCACCGTCATTTGTGCTTCTTGTGCCTTTTTGTGGCTCATCACGACCGACGGAAGCGCTCACCGTCACCCGGGCCCCAGGGAACGCCGCGCATGTGATAGCCACCTTCTTCCCAGTAGCCGGCTTGATCGTGCTCCATGAAGCGCACACCTTTGACCCACTTGGCCGACTTCCACGCGTAGAGTTGCGGAATGATTAAACGAACCGGGCCGCCGTGTTCAGGTGGGATCGGCCGGCCATCGTGGGCCCACGCGAAGAGCGAGTCTTCCTTGAAGAAGTATTCGATTGGAACGTTCGTGGTCCAACCGTAATCGTAAGCCAGTGCCAAAACAAACTTCGCCTCGGGTTTCACACCCGCGCGTCTCGCGACTTCCCTCGTCGAGACACCACTCCAAACGTTGTCGAGACGAGACCAACGCGTCACGCAATGAAAGTCAGCGTACACACGAACCGCCTCGAGCTCCATAAACTCATCAAGCGACCACTTCTGAGGGTGTTCGACCAGACCGTCAACTTCAAATGACCACGTTGTAAGATCGACGTCCGGCGTTCCGTGCGCGTCGAGCACCGGCCACTTTTTTGTGCGCGACTGCCCGGGTGGCATCCGATTCTCGCGTCGCGTGTCAGGACTGATGATGATCTCCGGATCGTCAATCTCTTCCGGCTTACGCGGATCAGTAGTTTGGTAGTTTGGATCTTGGAATAGTTTGTCGAGAAAACTCATCTGTGTAATCTGTGGATGGTTCTACTTCTTCCCTTTTCTCTCGGCGAGGGCAAGCAACTCCTCCGGCATCCATTTGCCAACGCCCTTCGCCACGGCGTCATCGATGCCGACATTCCGGTCGTGCCAATCGTCGTGGCTACCTTCCGGTCCTCGCTCGCGTTCGTAATTTTCTGTTTGTTCCAGGCAAATGAGTATTCCGGCCACCACCTCGCTCCAGTCTTCGAATTGAATTCCGCGACGAACAATCGGCAGCCCCGCAGTCCAATCTTCTTCCGGCGCGCGCGCATCCTGTTCGGGAATCGTCAGGTTATAAAGTGGGGGAAATGCTGCTCCTGAAAACTCCTTGACCAGCGCATCCTGGATCTGTTTGTAAGACCAGTCGGAATGCTCCTGTCGCATCGCCTGCGCGCGGCGAAAAATGTCCGCGACTGTTGGTTGCTGCTGAACCATCACACCACCTTCTTTAGTCTTGTTCGAAGGAAATACCTTACAC
Organism: uncultured Acidobacteriota bacterium; assembly: GCA_963826255.1. Lineage (GTDB taxonomy): Bacteria > Acidobacteriota > Blastocatellia > Pyrinomonadales > Pyrinomonadaceae > PSRF01. The sequence continues at coordinate 364,721 of CAWGWK010000001.1, read as the reverse complement.
GGATTTGACTCGTCGCGCCACGAGCACCACGAGGAACAGCGCTAACGTGATCGCGGCCGAGAACAAACAGAACTGGCAGAATGCGCCAATCACGAAAGCCTGCAAGTAGATCAACCACAGGCTCACGAGAAACATTGCAATGATGAGTGGAGTTAACAGAGTGCCGGCAACGCGATATCCAAACGCTGCGAGTATCGCGAGGCTAAACACGCTGAAGTACGCGCCGGCGCCAATCATTGCCAGGGGAATACCGGCAACAACTGCGTAGGAGCTGCTCAGCACTTCCGAACAGCCGGCGATTATTGTGCAGCGGACACTTTGTCCAGTGACATGTTCAACTGTGAGGTAGAGAGAGTCGGCAAGCCCAAGCAGTGCGAGCAGTGCGGCAGCCGCGTAAAGCCAAGTTCGCTTCATTTCTGCTGTCCGGCACTATTGAGCTCCCTTTGAATCAAGACGCGCAGGTTTTCAGCCGGCAACGATTCGAATGGTACTTCGCGGCCGTTTAAAAAGACTGTTGGCGTGCCCTTCACGCCCAGTGAGTGTCCACGTTTACCGTCCAGAAAGATTCGTTGCGCAACAGCGTCGCTCGCGCGATCGCGGTTGAAACGCTCAACATCGAGGCCAATCTGTTTGGCATAACCTTCAAAGATCGGCCGCACGTCAAACTGTGTCTTCCACTCTTTCTGATGCTCGTAAATGAGAGCGTGCATCTCCCAAAACTTACCTTGCATTCCGGCAGCTTCAGCGGCAGATGCGGCGGCGAGTGCGTGTTTGTGAGCGGGAACCAGCGGAAACTCGCGAAACGTGATTCGCAGTCGATCGCCAAACTCCTTATGCATCTGTTTGAGTATCGGATGAAACATGGCGCACGGTGGACACTCAAAATCACCAAACTCTTCGATATGCACCGGCGCTGTCGGTGGTCCGAGCACGTGTGCGGGTTCTGCACCAGGCACGCCTCGATTAGCTACGGGCACGGGAGCCGGCGTTTGCGAACCTGGCGCTGACGAGGGCGGCACTGGTTGTTGGCTTCCAACCGCAGTGCTTGAGGAAGGAATAGAGCGTGTTAAGTACCACGCGCTGCCCAGTGCAACACCGAGAACGGCGAGAATGATGATGAACGGTAGTATTCGTTTCATAAGAGTTTCAAACTGCGGCAGCCAGGGTAGCCGCCAGTGAGCGAAAGATATCGCGACCATCGCTCGATCCGAGCAGGTCCTCGCAAGCACGTTCCGGATGCGGCATCAAGCCGAGCACGTTACGTTCGCGATTGCAAATGCCGGCGATGTTATCACGCGAGCCGTTGGGGTTCGCGGCGTCAGTAATGTTTCCGTCCTTGTCGCAATAGCGAAACACGATGCGGTCCTCACGTTGGAGCTCCGCGAGCGTGCTATCGTCGCAGATGTAGTTTCCTTCGGCGTGCGCGATGGGAATGCGCAGCACAGTGCCTGATCGCAATTCATTAGTAAAAGGACTGTCAGACGTTTCCACGCGGACATAGATATGTTCGCAAATGAAGTGCAGATCGCGATTGCGAATCAGCGCACCCGGCAGCAGTCCTGCTTCACACAGGATCTGGAAACCATTACAGATTCCGAGAACGAAGCGTCCGCTCTCGGCAAACTTCTTCACCGAATTCATCACGGGTGAAAAACGCGCGAGCGCTCCGGCGCGAAGGTAGTCGCCGTAAGAAAATCCACCCGGAAGAATCACTGCGTCGTAAGTTGACAAATCCGTTTCCCGGTGCCAGATGAAATCGACCGGCTGACCCACGTGTTTGGAGATCACGTGATAAGCATCGTGATCGCAATTCGAACCGGGAAAAACAATAACTCCAAATTTCACGCTTCAATCTCCACGCGGTAGTCTTCGATTATCGGATTGGACAAAACTTCCCGCGCCATCTTCTCGACCGATTCCCGGGCCCGTTGGTTATCCATCGAACCGTCGAGCGAAATCTCAAAATACTTACCCTGTCGCACGTCGGAAATGCCGGAAAAACCGAGCAGTTCGACTGAATGCTGGATGGCTTTCCCCTGCGGATCCAGAACTCCGGATTTCAGGTTTACATAAACTTTGGCTTTCATCTCGCTCCTGACGCGCTGAAATCAACAACGTTGCCTACAAAGCACTTGTTAGAATAATATCTCCGGCTCGTTACGTCTGCCCAAATGGTTCCGACAGGAGAAACTTATAATGCAAAACCAGCCGCCCGTCCAAATGAACAACCAGCCGCCCGTTCCGGTCCACAAATCCAGTACAGGGCTGGATGAGAACGTTGCCGCGCTGCTGTCGTACGTGTTTGGCTGGCTTTCCGGGCTGATTTTCTTCGTGATCGAAAAAGATAGTCGCCTGGTACGGTTTCACGCGATGCAATCGTTGCTGTTCAATGTTACGGTTGCCGTCGTTGGCGTCGTGCTCTGGGTTGTTGTGTTTATCCTGGTGCTGATTGGCACGCAGATTTCAGGTATTGTGAGCACGTTGATAACTCTGGTTGCGACCCTGCTTTGGATAGCTCTTGTCATCGGGATCCTGATTGCGTGGATCATGTGTCTGATCAAGGCTTTTCAAGGTCAGTATTTCAAGCTGCCGATCATTGGGCAATTTGCTGAGAAGTTCTCCGCAAAATAAACAGGTCTCTGGTTATTGAAAGACCCTTTGATAGATCGAATCGACATTACGCAGGTAATGATCGAGGGAAAAGATTCGATCCACTTCCTCATCCGACAAGTGTGATTTGATCTCTTCGTCAGCCTTCACCAGTTCGTGAAAATCTCGACCCTCATCCCAAACTCTCATCGCGTTGCGCTGCACTAAGTCGTAAGCAGTTTCGCGCGCGAGTCCTTTGTTTGTCAGGGCCAGCAGCAATTGTCCACTGAAGATCAATCCCTTTGTCGCGTTGAGGTTCTCCAGCATTCGCTCCGGGTAAACGACAAGTCCGTCAAGCAGGCCGATCGCTTTTTGCAGGATGTAATCCAGCGCAGTGCTCGAGTCGGGCAGAACCACTCTTTCGGCTGACGAATGCGAGATGTCGCGCTCGTGCCACAGCGCAACATTCTCGAGACCGACGATACTGTTCGCCCTGATCACTCTCGCTATTCCACAGATGCGTTCCGAAATGATCGGATTGCGCTTGTGCGGCATCGCGCTGGAGCCCTTTTGTCCTTTCGTAAAACGTTCCTGCGCCTCGCGCACTTCTGTGCGCTGCCAGTGACGAACGTTGAGGGCAAACTTTTCCAACGATGAGGCGATGATCGCGAGGGTGCTTAAGTACTCCGCGTAAATATCTCTTTGGATTACCTGCGTCGAAACCGGCGCCGCTTTCAATTCCAGAAGGGCGCAAACACGCTCCTCAACGGATGGATCGAGATGCGCGAACGCTCCCACCGCGCCACTGATCTTCCCCACCGCGACTGCTTCTCGCGCCCGCATCAGGCGTTCACGATTGCGCCGCATTTCGTCGAACCAAAGCGCGAAGGTGAGACCGAAGGAAGTCGGTTCAGCGTGAATACCATGAGTGCGTCCGACTTGCGGCGTGTTCTTGAATTCAAACGCGCGACGCTTGAGCGTCTCCATCAGCGTGTCAACTTTTTTTAGCAGGATGTTAACGGAGTCACGCAGCAGCAGTGCGTTCGCAGTATCGACTACGTCTGAAGAGGTCAGACCGTAGTGAACAAACCGACTCGCTTCACCGATTGACTCCGCGAGGTTGGTGGTAAACGCGATGACATCGTGGTTGGTCGTCTTTTCGATCTCGTTGATGCGTTCGACGGAAAACTGAGCGCGTGCCTTGATCTGTTCGAGTGCATCGCGCGGAATCGTGCCCGTCTCGGCATGGACCTCGCAGACCGCGATTTCCACGTCCAGCCATTTCTGAAACTTGTTCTGCTCCGACCAGAGCGCGCCCATCTCGGGCAATGTGTAGCGAGGAATCATTGTTTAGTTTCGGTCTTTGCTCCGGAGGAGCAGTATGTTTATAGCTTAAAGGAGCTAACTACTGCTCGCTCCGTAGGAGCGACATGTCCACAGACACATGGCGCTCCATCGGAGCGCATAAATACTTGGGCAACAAAGCTATAAACATATTGCTCCTTCGGAGCAAAGGCTCGTGCTCTACTTCAACGCGGTGGAGTTCACGAAATACCGCGCCAGCAGCCAGCGCCCATTCTCTTCGATCAGCGTAAAAGTCTCCATTCCTTCGCCGCGTTCGAACCGCGTTTGATAACTCAGTATGAAGACATGCCCTTTCAACACGCCACTCGCATTTTGCTGCTCACTCGCGGAATGGAGCGCACGAGTTTCAACTTTTCCGAGCTTCGTGCGTAAAGTCTTGAACACTTCATTTGACTGCTCAAGAGTAACGTCGTTTCGCCAACGATCCGATGCCTCGTTATAGATCTGTTCATAACGTTCCTGAGCGATGCTTTCGCCGACGTGCGCCACCACTTCCTGCACCTCACTCGGAACACGACCGCGCTCCGCGTCTTGCCGGCAAGCCGAAACAGTCAATATTGATATGAACAGGATGAGTACCGCGGACAAGGAAAGTTCGCGCTTCTTGCTCATACCTCTATCCAGGGCGTTGGCTCCTTCGGATAGGAAAGACTGATCTCGGTAAAACCACAACTGTAGAAGAGGGGCGCTCTTTCTTGCAGGGCAACTTCTGCGTTGATCTTGGCGAGGTAAGGGTTGTTCGCTCGCTGTGAAAGGTGGGCCAGCACGATGTATTTAGCACAACCGTCGAAACCGCCGCGTATCCAATCAGCCAGGTCTTCGTTTGACAAGTGTCCGAGACGAGAAAGGATCCGCTGCTTGAGATCCCACGGATAATTGTCGCAGGCTTTCAGCATGTCGCGGCTGTGATTCGACTCGATCACGATCGCGGCACAACCGCGCAAACGCTCGGTGACCAGTGTAGTGATGTGGCCAAAGTCCATCACGGTAGCGATCTTGACGCCTTCGTGAGTCGCAGTGAAACCGAAATTATCGACAGCATCGTGAGGAATCGTGAATGGATGAAAATCGATCTCGCCAATTTTAAAGTCTTTGCTGGATTCAATCTGTTCCACCCGATCACCGAGAGCTTTAGTGCGCCGGCGAGGTTCGTCGGTGTTAACGTTGAACCGCTCGCTGACGTAAGCGTCGAGTGTCTTGGCGGAAATGTAAACGGGACAATCGACCGAGTTCAGCAGGACGCGCAAGCCGCCGGCGTGATCGCCGTGTTCATGAGTGACAAGCACACCATCGAGACGTTGCACATCTTCACCCACGATGGCGAGTCTGCGAGCAATCTCTTTCGCGCTTAGTCCGGCATCGACAAGCACGCGAGTGTTGCCGGCAACGATCATGACCGCGTTTCCAGTTGAGCCACTGCCCAGAACAGTGATTTTCATTTAGCCACAAAAAAGCACAAAAGGCACAAGATAGAAGGTGAACCCTAAAGTTGAACCACTATATCAGAGCCTTTGTGTCTTTGTCGGTTTTTTGTGATTTAGGGTAGTGGCCTAAATTCAGGAGTTTTTCTCTGCGGACCTCTGCGTATCTCGGCGTGCTCTGCGGTAAGGCTATTTCAACGCAGAGGCCGCAGAGATTCGCTGAGGACCGCAGAGAAAAACTCAAATTAAGCCACTATCTGATTTAGATAGCCAGGCGCGACCGATCGACCTTGAAGCCGTTGAGATCTCCCAGCACGCCGAGCGCGAGCGTTTCTGATTTGAAGTAAGTGCGTGCGACTTCCTGAAGTTCGTCGACTGTTATGCGGCGAATCTTTTCGATGACGTCGTCCGGTGAGATGCGACGCCCATGAATAATTTCCTGTCGCGCGAGTGTCCCCGCGCGTGCGCTTGACGACTCAAGCCCGAGCAGGATGCACGAGATCGCCTGGTCCTTTGCAATTCGCAGTTCTTCGTCTGAAACGTTGTTACGTACAACTTCTCGCAACTCGGCAAGCGAAACATCCAAAACCTGATCGAGATATTCAGGCGACGTGCCCGCGTAAATATTGAAAACACCGACGTCGGAAAAAGCACTTCCCCCGGCGCCCACTGAATAAGCAAGACCTCGCTCTTCGCGAATCTTCTGCCACAGACGGCTCGAAGTTCCACCACCAATTACGGACGCCAGCAAACTTGCAGCGTAACGATCTTCGCTAAGCGCGTGTGGCCAGGGCGTCGCAAGCACGAGATGCGCTTGTTCCAACTCATTCTTCTGTTCGATCAGAATCGGAGCCGCGGGCCGCGGTCTGCCGCCATCAAGCGGTTGCGGGCGCACACCGGCGCCGCTCTCGCAACCATCAAACGCAATACCAACAAGTTCGACCAAACGTGCATGGTCAACATTTCCCGCCGCGGCTACGACAAAATTGCTGTACGAAAACTCGCGCGCGTGATAACCGACCGTGGTTTTGTGATCGAAACTCGTTACGGTTTCGGGTGTGCCTTCAATTGGGCGGCCGAGAGGCTGATTGGGAAAGTACGCGGCATTGAAGAGCTCGCCTAGTAGCTCGTCCGGCGTGTCCTCGACCATTTTCATCTCTTCGAGAATCACTTTCTGCTCGCGTTCCAGGTCTTCCTGCTCAAAACGGGGGTGCGAAACGATGTCCGCAAGTAAATCTATGGCTTGTCCGAGCGCGTGGTCCGCAACCTTTGTGGTGAAGCCCGTCATCTCATGGGTCGTATAAGCATCCAGGTTTCCCCCCAGACGGTCAGTCTCGACGGCAATATCCCGAGCGCTGCGGTTCCTGGTACCTTTGAAAACAGCATGCTCAATAAAATGGCAGATTCCGTTTAATTCGGGTGTTTCGTGACGCGATCCGCGGCGAACCCAGATGCCGGCCGTTACTGATCGCAGACCGGGCATGTGTTCTGTCAGAACAGCGATGCCGTTGGGGAGTTTTGTAGATTTAACCTCGTCTATCATTCCGTTTGGAGACCCTAAATGGCGAATTTTTACCCGTAGTTGAAGAGGGGGACGTGATCCTAGCACGGCCCAAAAACGGCGGCAAATGGGCCCAATTTACCCGCCATTTACTTGACAGCCGTTATCGCGTAGAAGACAATGAATGGCTGTTTTTGGCGGTTTCGGTAAGTCTCCTCCAGTTTGGCCTGCATTGCTTCCAAAGGGACTTTGGTCGCGGAGGTCTTTTCGCATGAGAAGAGCATTTGGTTTTGGATTGTCTCTGCTCGCGCTGGTCTCGTTTGTATCAAACGATGCTCTTGCCGCAAGCTCTAAGAAGTCACTCGCTACAATTACAGGAACTGTCCGCGACAACCGCGGCAACCCACTCGCAGGCGCCCTTGTGTCGCTTGTGCGAGAAGGTGTGAAGACGGTCAAAGAGGCGAGGACTGATCGGCAAGGCAACTTCATTGCGAAGGTTCTACCCGGGCGATACGGAATAAAAGCGATCGCAACGGGTTTCAGCGAGGTGGTTTTCACGTCGGTAGATGTGAAGGCGCAACAGGAACTTGTTTACCGTTTCAATCTCGAGCCTGTAGGTTACGGTAATACCCTGCCCGAGCGCCGGCATGATCGCGAGGACGTGAAATGGACTTTGCGATCGGCGCAAAAAACACGATCAATCTTCCAGGCCCAGGAAGGCGAAGACGCCACCATTCAGGCAGTGACCGACGCTGAGGCACAGACTGCAGAGGCGTCGCCAATGGAAACCGCTCCCGAAAGTCCCACCGAAACAAATTCAGACTCCAGATCTAAAACTCGCGGCGTCTTAGAAACCTATTTCGCAAACAATGGTTTTGCCTCCTCGTACGTTGGAGTCAACTTCGCCATCGCAACTCCGGTTTCAGATTCAGTTGAGCTCATCTTCTCCGGACAAACCGGAGTTGGTGATGCGCCGGAGCGAATCGAAGCAACTACTCGTTTCCGTATCGGCGATCGGCATCGCGTCGGAGTGACCGCTTCAGGCGTTCGTTTTGCAGCGCCAGTTTGGACGAGCAGGCTAGACGATAGGGCTAACCTTCACGGTCAAGTTTCGCTGCGAGCAGTCGATGAGTGGATCGTGCGCGATGGAATCGTGATCGTTATGGGACTCGACTATTCACGGTTCATCGGCGCCGGTGGTGCTCAGGCTTTCAGTCCGCGGTTCGGCATTCAATACGATGCCAACGCGCGCACACGTGTGAAAGCTGCCTTTGCTTCAGGTGGAGATGAAGACGGCATTCAGAGTGTCGCGACTTTCGAAGACGAGCAAGTTGTTTTCCGTAGCCAGGCTGTGCGACCGGTCGCTTTCATCGATGGTCAGGCAGTGCTCGAGCGCAGTCACCGGCTCGAGTTCGGAGTTGAAAGAGTTCTCGATAACACTTCGAACGTTGAAGCGACAGCGTTCTTCGACACAACCAGTGGTCGCGGTGTCGGGTTGTTGAGTGGACCAGCGAGTGCGTTTTCAGGTCGTGCCGGCGAAACATTTATCGACGTCGCAAACCAGCAGGGATCCTCGCGCGGGATACGCGTGGTTTACACGAAACGTTTGAATCGTGTTTGGACGGCGTCCGCCGGTTATGCTTTTGGTCGCGGTCAACAGTTATCAGCAGCCGGTTTCTCGACGCCTACCGAACTCTTTGAAAGCGGATATTTTCAGACTGGGGCATTGCAGTTGAGCGCAGGCTTTAGCACGGGCACGCAAGTGCGGACCGTTCTGCGTTTCTCTCCTGAGGCGACCGTATTCGCTATCGATCCCTTCGCCGGACGATTAGGTGTTTACGATCCGTCGTTGAGCATTCAGGTCACGCAGGATCTGCCGAGTTTTGGATTGCCGGTAGAAGCCGATGCGGTCCTCGACGCGCGCAATTTGTTTGACACGCAAACGAGTTCCGAAAACGGGGAAATTCTGACGTTCTTCGGCAACGGTCGCCGGTCTGTTCGTGGTGGTATCTCGGTCAGGTTTTAAGCGCGAGATGAAGTGAGCAGACCGCTACATCTCCTCTCATCAAGCGTTCTGCTCTCTTAGCTTCCAATCCTTGCGGGTCTTCCAAATTCTCGGAAATTCCGAAAAGTTGGATGGATCTGGGCGAGGATAGTTGACTCACATTTTTGGACCTAACGCTCCCAGGCCCAAAGATTTGTCAAAACTCCAATTGATTTGATTTCGATCGGACCCGAGGTCTCCCGACGGACACTCGGAACATTCCTTGCCTAAAAGAGCCGGATCTACCAATTCAAAAGAATTGGAGGCTTGTTGAGGTAGCAGTGAAGGGATCAGTAATCACAACCAGGACCTGGTTTCTGCTCATCGGAGCAGCGCTACTGATCAGTGCGGGCCTCCTCAATTTCCTCCAGCGATCGAACCACGAAACACCGCCGTGGGATGGTGTGGAGTGGGTCGATACCAAAGACGGGATCGTCGCCAAAAGTATCGAGCGAGGCTCAGCGGCAGAACGGGCGTGGATGGTGCCCGGCGACCAGTTAATAGGCATTAGTCTCGATGGTAAGAGTAAGCCGGAACAGATCACGTCCGCTCGAGACGTACAAATCTATCTCGATCAGGCACAGGTGGGCGGCCAGCTTCATTATCTGATGAAGCGCCCATCTTACTCTCCGGAAGTGGGGGCCTACTGGGCCGACCTTGACCATCTCGGCGCCATTCATAAATGGACGCCGCGCGTCATCTACATCAACCTCATCGGTCTGGTTTATCTGTTTGTCGGGTTCTTCGTGCTCTTCAAGCAGGGTGGACGCGCTCCCTTCGCACTCCATTTTGCGACCTTCTGTCTGGCCGCGTTCGTCTTTCATTTTTACACTCCGGTCGGCAGTTATCGCGACCTGGATCTGGCGATCGCTTTCCTCGATAACGCAGCTTTCATTCTCTTTGCGCCGCTGTTCCTGCACTTCTGTGCGCTCTACCCGTCCAGGCAACAACTCTATCCAGCGCGTCGGTGGCGCGCCATCTGGTTGTATGTTCCGGCTTTATTGCTGCTCGCATTTTCTGTTTTGATCTTCCTGCGAGATGAAATGGCGAAAGCCGTTTCCGGCATTCAGAACATCCCTGTTTCGGAACAACTTATCGGACTGTTTTACTGGCTGGGTGTTTTACATTTTGCTGCGGCACTCGTTGCCAGCGCAGCGCTGTTAGCGCGAACTTACAGCAAAGCAAAAAGTGCGATTGTTCGGCAGCAAGTGAAGTGGGTGTTGTGGGGTACGTTCCTCGCCGTCACTCCTTTCACACTTCTCTATGCAGTGGTTTATCTGTTTGGCGCGCCGACCGATCGCTGGCTCACTGATGTCGCGCTCTTGCCGCTGGCGGTCATTCCGTTTGCGTTCGGTTATTCCGTCCTGCGTTATCGCTTGATGGACGTCGAGCTGGTCGTGCGTCGTGTCTTTGTTTATGCACTGACCACGCTGGCTATTGCGCTGCTCATCGGTGTGGTCGTCTACACCGCTGGTCTATATGCCTTCGGTGCGGATCAGGAATTCACTTCCGGTGAGATCACCCTGCGCGTCGTCGTCGCTGTGCTGGCGATGGCTGCTATCGTGATGGTTGCGGCGCCGGTTAAAAACTTCCTCCAGGAGCAGGTCGATCGACTGTTCTACGGTGAACGTTACGATCTGCGAAACAGCCTCCAGGATTTTGGCCGCACACTTTCCGCCACTACTGCGCTCGAACCATTGCTCGATTCGTTGGTCAGCAGGCTTCAGGAAGTGATGAACGTCGAGCGCGTTGCCATCTTTATTGAGTCGAGGGACGCCAAGTCCGGTTACATTGTGGCGCGAGCGGTAGGTTTGCCGGCTCCAATAGTCGTGCCTCCGGATTTTCGCGGGATGATACGCGTGAGGTCGGCCGAATCTGGCGTCGTTCGCGCCGATGATCTGGATCTGAATTCTGATTCGGTAATGTCCATGCGGCGAGCGCTTCACTATTTCGTTCCCTGTGTTGTTCGTGGACGGATGGTCGCGGTGATTGGCCTCGGCCGTTCTGTCGATGGCGCGCTGCTTTCGTCGGAAGACGTCGAGATTTTGCGCACTGTTTCGGACTACGTGGCAGTCGCAATCGAAAATAGTTTGCTCTACAAAGACCAGCAGGAACGCGCCGGCGAGTTGAAGCTCCTGAAAGAGTTCAACGAGTCGATCATCGAATCGATCAACGTTGGCCTGCTGGCGGTGGATCTCGATGGGCGCGTCACAAGATTAAACTCCGCACTCGAGCACATTCTCGATCTACGTCGCGACGCAGCCGTTGGCAGGCGTGTTGAAGATCTCTTCTCGGAAGATTTTGCCGACACGCTCAAGCAAGTGCTCGGTAAAGACGGATGGCGGCTCAAAGAGATCCGGAACATCTACAAGCTCCACACTGCCACGCTCGGTAATCGCGGGTTGGTTCTGAATATCGCACTCGCTCCTTTGCAGGACGCGCAAGGTCAAACCGGCGCGCTGGTCGTGGTCGAAGATGTTACGGCTCGAATCTCTCTCGAAGAGCAGTTGCAACAGCGCGAGAAGCTCTCATCGATTGGTCTGCTCGCTGCCGGCGTTGCTCACGAAGTGAACACGCCGTTGACCGGTGTTTCTTCCTACACGCAGATGCTGCTCGGGATGCTGAATGAAAACGATCCGAAGCATGCCTTGTTGCAGAAGGTGCGTACGCAGGCCGAGCGCGCGACAAACATCGTCAACAACCTGCTCAATTTTTCACGCACCGGCAGCGCGACGGAGTTTTGCGAAATCGATGTTGCTCGTGTGTTCGACGACACGTTGCAATTACTCGAGCCGCAGTTGCGGCGCAGTCAAATAGAGATCGTTCGCCGTTATGACGAGGATGCGCCCGAAGCTTACGCGAACGCCGGCAAGTTACAGCAGGTCTTCACGAATCTTATACTCAACGCACGCGATGCGATTCCTGATGGCGGACGGATTGTCGTTGCGACAGACACCGCTGAGGACGGTTCTGTCGTGGCCGAGATCTCAGACACGGGAATCGGTATTGCTCCTGAGAACGTCGCGAAAATTTACGATCCGTTCTACACCACCAAAGGTGTCGGTCAGGGAACCGGGCTCGGTTTAGCTGTCTCGTACGGAATCATCCAGGAACACGCCGGGCGGATCAGTGTAGAGAGCGAACCAGGACTCGGCACCACCTTCCGCATCACCTTACCGAGCGCACGCGTCCGCGCCCGCCTCCAGGCCGTCGGCGATTAAAGCCTTTGCTCCAGAGGAGCAAAATGTCTATAGCCCCGTGGCAATTCATTTCTCGCTCCGTAGGAGCGACATGGCGCTCCTACGGAGCGCTATTGCTTTTTACGGTGGAAGCTATAAACATGCTGCTCCTCTGGAGCACTTCCGCTTTGTTTTACGATGTGAAGTCGCTAAACTAGCGCGTCTTTTATGAGAACGGAAAAGCGCAACTCGAGAAAAGGATCAGTCCTTGTCGTTGACGACGAGGAGATCATGCGCGAAGTGCTGGAAACGCTGCTCACCGCCGAAGGTTATCGCGTGGATCTAGCGAAGACCGGTGAGGAAGGTCTCGAAGCTTACGGCCGCCGCGCGTTTGATGTCGTGTTGCTCGACGTGTCGATGCCGGGCATCGGTGGCCTTCGTGCACTGGAAGAGTTTCTGAAGATGGATTCGGATGCGGTCATCGTGATGATCACCGCTTATGCGACTTTCGATACTGCTATCGCCGCCTGGGAACGCGGCGCTTTTGGTTGCATCCGAAAGCCATTTCAGAACGAACAGATCACCGCAACTATCGCTGCCGGCATCAAGCGTCGCCGTAAAGAAGAAGAACGCCGCACGCTGCGCCGGGCGATGAGTAAAGCCGTCGATCGCGGCGAAATCGTCGGCCGCTCAGACGTGATGCAGGAAGTTTTCCGGCTGGTCGAGCAGGTTGCACCCGCAAGATCTACAGTTTTGATAACAGGGGAAAGTGGAACCGGTAAGGAGTTGATCGCAAAAGCGATTCACGAAGCCAGTACGCGTGCAGGTCGTCCATTTGTAACTGTCAACAGTTCCAACATTCCTTCAGAGCTGCTCGAATCAGAATTATTCGGCCACACTCGCGGCGCGTTCACGGGCGCAGTCGCGGCGAAGAAAGGTTTGTTTGAAGTCGCCGACGGTGGCTCAATCTTTCTCGATGAGATCGGCGACATCCCACCGGAAACGCAAGTCAGGCTGTTGCGCGTGATTCAGGAACGCGAATTCACTCCGCTGGGCGACACCGCTCCGAGAAGAGTTGACGTTCGCATCATCGCCGCGACGAACATCGATTTGAAAGAAGCAGTCCGGCAGGGAAGTTTTCGAGAGGATCTTTATTATCGTCTGGCCGTGGTTCCGATCGAGTTGCCGCCATTGCGAGATCGACTCCAGGACATCTTGCCTCTGGCCCAGCACTTCATTCAAAAGTACAACGAAGAGAACGGGCGCAACGTTTCGGAGCAACTCGCGCCAGAAGTTCTTGCAATGCTTGAGGGGTACTCGTGGCCGGGGAACGTACGTGAGTTGGAGAACACGATCGAACGTGCAGTCGTGATTGCACCCGGCGACGAGATCACGAAAGAGTGTCTGCGTACTGAGATCAGCGATCCGAAGTCAGTTGTTTCCGGTCACCACGATGGCGCCAGCAACGCTGCCGTCGGAGACATCGGACGAGGGATAAATTTCTACGAAGAAGTCCGGCGCTTCGAGATCGACTTGATCCGGCGAGCGCTGGAACAGACAGGCGGTCATCAATCACGCGCCGCCCGCCTGCTCGGCATGAATGCCACAACTCTCAACTCCAAAATCAAAACCTACAACATCAATCTAAGACCGTAGATTCGAGATGAAACGACGCGAACTCGATGGCTGTCCAATCACTGGAGCATTGCAGATGCTCGGTGACAAGTGGACGATGCTGGTCGTCAGAGAGTTGCTCGGTGGTCCGAAGCGGACGATGGAGTTGCTAAATAATCTTTTTCCGATCAGCAGTCGCACACTCGTCGGACGCTTGCGCGATATGGAGAATGATCGGTTGGTTGAGCGCACGGATTTCGGCGGCAATCCGCCGCATATTGAATACGCGCTGACCGAGCGCGGCATGTTGCTGTTGCCACTGCTCGAATCTTTGCGTCAACTCGGTTTGGCTTTGAAGTGTAACGATTGTGAGGATCGCAGAGAACGCGTGGGAGTTTATTGCGAACCTTGTCCGCACAACGAGAATGCTATCGAAATCCCGCCACCGCGCATGCCTGTCGCGCCATCACGCCGCGACAAAGACGACTCGATCGTATTGTTATAGGTTCTATAGGATCTACCAACTACGCTTCTGCTTCCTGCGGCTCTTTGTTCGGAATCATGTGGCCATCAGCCGTGATGATCGCCTGTTGATCGGCCGTGACGTGTTCCCCTTCATCCGTGACTGCTTCGCCGCTCGGCATGGATACCGGCAGGTGGTCCAGGAAGCGCTCGGCATCGATCGCGGCCATGCATCCTGTACCCGCGGCAGTGATCGCTTGCCTGTAAACGGAGTCTTGCACGTCGCCGCACGCGAACACGCCGGGAATGTTTGTGGCCGTCGAGTGGCCAGACGTCTTGAGGTAACCAACGTCGTCCATATCCAACTGCCCGACAAACAAGTCAGTGTTTGGCTTGTGACCGATAGCGACGAACACTCCCGCACATGGAAAGATCAGTTCGTCTCCTGTTTGCAGATTGCGAAGACGAACTCCGGTGACGCCCTCTTCCTGAGTGCCCAGGATCTCCTGCACCGCTGTGTTCCAGATAAACTCGATCTTCTCGTTCCGGAACGCCTTGTCCTGCATGATCTTTGAAGCGCGTAATTTGTCGCGCCGGTGGACCACGTAAACTTTGGCAGCGTAGCGCGTGAGGAACGTGGCTTCTTCCATCGCAGTGTCGCCACCCCCAACCACGACGAGGGTCCGATTCCGAAACGCAGGCAAAGGACCATCGCACGTCGCACATGCGGAGACTCCGTTGCCGCCAAAGCCGTAGGGCACTTTTGCTTCACCCGGAATGCCGAGCCATTTCGCGGAAGCTCCGGAAGCGATGATCAAAGTTTCAGTGGAGATGGTTTGCGACTCCGTGTAGAGCTGAAACGGGCGCTCAGTCAGGTCAACTTCAGTAATCCATGTCTCCATGAACTCAGTTCCGAAACGCTCAGCCTGACGCCGAAACTCTTCCATCAGCTCCGGGCCCTGGATGCCATTTGAGAAGCCGGGATAGTTTTCCACGTCCGTCGTAATCATCAATTGTCCGCCGGGCGTAGTCTGCTTCTGAGCATCGGCGGGCGCGTCGATGAGCAACGGTTTCAGGCTCGCGCGCGCCGTATAAATCGCGGCGGTGAGTCCTGCGGGTCCGGATCCGATGATGACAACATCTCTTTTTATGGTTTCGTTAGCCATTATCCTGAGGTCCGTTTCTCCTACGCGTCGGGCGGTATGATTAGCGTCGAAAGCACGAGAGTATAGCCTTTTCGGTTGACCGTATAGTATAACTACGGATATTGGGGTAGTCGAACTGTGTGGTCTCCAGCGACCGCAGGCGCTTTTGACCCGGTTCTCGCAAGATGAACAGCCCAGGTAGCGGTCCGGAAACGATTGAAACCATTGCCGTGATTGGCGCGGGCACAATGGGCCACGGCATCGCGCAAGTGGCCGCGGCGTCAGGATTTCGGGTTCTACTTAGTGACGTGGATCGAGAGGCGCTTGCTCGAGGAGTTCGCGCGATCGAGAGTAATCTTGCCAAAGGAATTCAGCGCGCCAAGTTGACCGAAGAGGATCGCGACCGCACCTTGCAGCAGATTCATGGGACGACGAACCTGAAAGAGTGTGCCGCAGCAGATTTGATCATCGAGGCGACGCCGGAGCAGTTGGAGTTAAAGAAAGAAGTTCTCCGGCAGCTCGAATCAGCATCCGGCCGTCCTTTCATTTTTGCCAGCAATACTTCGTCGCTGTCTATCACAGAGATAGCAGGTTCTTCCAAGCGCCCCGAAGCTGTTATCGGTATGCACTTTTTCAATCCGGTCCACATTATGCGACTGGTTGAAATCGTGGTTGGAGAAAAGACCAGCGCTGCCACTGTAGAAACAGTCAAAAATGTTGGCCGGAAAATGCGGAAAGAGCCGATCGTTGTGAAGGACGTTCCCGGTTTCGCTTCAAGTCGTTTGGGCGTGGCTCTTGGACTCGAAGCGATGAGGATGTTTGAGCAGGGCGTAGCGAGCGTGCAGGACATCGACACTGCGATGGAACTCGGCTATAACCACCCGATGGGCCCATTGAAATTAACGGACCTGGTTGGGCTCGACGTGCGCCTGAACATTGCCGAGTATCTTTATCGTGAGCTTGGCTCGGAGACGTTTAGACCACCGGAAGTCTTGCGGCGGATGGTGCGCGAAGGAAAATTAGGAAAGAAAAGTGGTGAGGGGTTTTACGACTGGAGCGGTGTCGCGTGACGATGAGTACTCCCTACAACAACGAAGAGAGACGGTTTGCACTGCGGATGTCGCTGCGGCTTCCGATTGTGATTTCCGGTCGTGCGGAAGATGGCTCTGCATGGAGTGAGCCGACGGAAACCGACGACATTTCCACTTCAGGCGCGCTCTTTCATTTGAACCAGAAGGTGAATCGCGGCGAACGCTTGTACGTTCGCGCGCACCGTCCGGACGGCACGCCAATCGAAGCGACTGCGTTGGTGGTCCGAGTTGCGCCCGCGATTTATGGGACTGCGCGAGTGGGAGTGCAGATAGCGGAGCCTACCGAAAACTGGTTGCGACTATTCGTGTCGTGGGTCGCTGACGAGCAACCGGCGACGACCGATCCCGAAGCCTCTTCCTCCGAGTAAGATTCTAATCAGCATACAAACTGGAGTTGTAAATGCCGGAAACGTACGAGACTTTGCTGCTCGAAAAACGCGAGCGCGTCGCCATTATCACTATCGATCGGCCTGACAAGAGAAATGCGCTGAACATCAAGACTCGCGAAGAAGGCGCAGCGTTACTGGAAGAACTTCGTGCGGACAGCTCAGTAGGAGTAGTTGTTTTCACGGGCGCGGGAGACAAAGCTTTCATTGCCGGCGCGGATATCGGAGAGTTTGCGGGACGGACGTCAATAACACAGCGCGACGTGATGATGGGACGATCCTTGTTTACGGCGATCGATACGTTTCCGAAGCCGGTGATCGCGATGATCAATGGCTATTGTCTTGGTGGTGGTTGTGAACTGGCACTGGCCTGCGACATTCGCATCGCGAGCGAGACGGCATCGTTTGGTCAACCTGAAATCAATCTCGGAATCATTCCCGGTGGCGGCGGCACGCAGCGTCTGACGCGTCTGGTTGGTGAGGGGAGGGCGATGGAGATGATCCTCACGGGAGAGATTCTAGATGCTCGTACTGCTTTTGATATTGGCCTGGTTAATCATGTTGTGCCCGCCGATCAGCTTGAAGCGAAGACGATGGAGATCGCGAAACGTATCTCTGAAAAGAGTCCGATCGCGTTGCAACTTGCGAAAGAGGCAGTGAAGCTTGCGTCTCGTTCAAACCTGGACGAAGGCCTGCGTCGCGAAGTTGATCTCTTTGCTTTGTGCTTTTCGACGGAAGATAAGGACGAAGGTGTCAGTGCGTTTCTCGAGAAGCGCAAAGCGGCGTTTAAGGGCCGGTGATAGTCATCCACAGATTACGCAGATTGTGTGTAATCTGTGGATTACTAAATATGAAAACTCTCCTCCTCATCGTCGGCATTTTAGTTGCTACTGCCGGTGGCGTAATCACTTACCGCGCTCTGTACGTCGAACCCAAAACAGCAGTCGTCATTACTGAAACCGGCATACGCCAGCTTCCGAACCAGGCACGCGTAGTCGGTGGTGCATTATTGTTTGTCGGCGGTTCAGCCCTCGCACTCTTCGCAGCCACGCGCAAGGTCAAATAAAGCCACAAAGAGGGCACAAAAGCACAACAATGGCATCAGTCCGTTTGTGTTTTCACGACCGTATTGCAGCAAACTTTGCAAAACTAGCTCGGAGCTTGGACGCCGGCGCGTTGCAGCGTGATCGATCGCACCGGGTGGAGCCCGTAGTGTTTGATCTTCGCGTTCAGCGTTGTGGGCTTAATCCGCAACAATCTTGCTGCCTGAGATTGATTACCATCACACTGATGTAGCGCGTTTTCGATCAAGTCGATTTCGTATCGTTCGATCTCCTGATAGAAGTCGATGCCGTCCTTATCAACATCAATCTGTTTAGGTCCGCGTGGAACAGTGGAGAGCTCGTTGCGCAGGGATTCGATCTCGGTTGTTAAAGCCCTTGCAAGCTGAACGAGTTGCTGAATGCGATTTTCAGACTGTGAATCAATGTCAGTGTCTGCGATTGGTGAGTACTTCAGTAATTTCACAAAATATTCCCCCTGGTTCTTATGGCGATTTAACGCGAGTCAAATAGACTTGCTCAGTACGCTGAGAGACGAAGGAGGTAAACAAGGTGTGGAGGAATTGTTTCCGGGACAGTATTACAATGGCGAGCCTTTTGTATGAGCGCCGAAAAGGAGCCATCCGTTCATGTCACTTAAAGCATTAATGATCATTCTCAGCCTGGTTTTGTGCTTCGAGACTGTTGCCGCGCAAACTAAACCGCGAGCACGTGACCTCGGCATTCCCTTCGATGGAACACCGGCAACCTTGAATGCGATCACGGATGTCGCCGGCGTAGAAGTCGGGCAGGTAACTCTCATTTCAGGTGAAGGCAAACTCGTGCCCGGTAAAGGTCCGGTGCGAACAGGTGTCACCGCGGTGCTGCCGCGAGGCAAGAATTCAACTGATCAAGTCTTCGGTGCTTGGTTTACGTTGAACGGAAACGGCGAGATGACCGGTACCACATGGGTCGAAGAATCAGGTTTTATCGAAGGCCCGATCATGATTACAAACACACACAGTGTTGGCACAGTGCGCGATGCGGTCATAGCGTGGCAGATGAAAAAGCAGGGCAAGACTTTTCAACCATGGTCACTGCCGATCGTCGCGGAAACCTGGGATGGATTTCTAAACGACATCAACGGTTTCCACGTTAAGCCCGAACACGTTGCCCAATCGTTGGACCAGGCTGCGTCCGGTCCGGTGTCGGAAGGCAATAACGGCGGCGGCACCGGTATGGTGGTCCATCAGTTCAAAGGTGGGATAGGCACTGCATCGCGAAAGTTAGAAATCGACAATGTGAGTTATTCAGTTGGAGTTCTGGTGCAGGCGAATTACGGAGCGCGTAGCGGTTTGACGATCGCAGGTGTGCCTGTCGGCCGTGAGATCACAGATCTTATGCCGAAGGAAGTGCCAGCGGACACAGGTTCTATCATCGTGGTCGTTGCGACAGACGCTCCATTGCTCCCGCATCAACTGAAGCGCGTTGTGAAACGCGCGGCGCTCGGTATTGCGAGAAACGGCGGCATTGGTGGCAATTCATCCGGCGACATCTTCATCGCTTTCTCAACTGCTAACGCTGGTGCAGGAAAGCAAACGAGTTTAGCTAATCTGAAGATGCTGCCGAACGATCAGATCAACCCGATCTTCGCAGCGACCGTGCAAGCAACTGAAGAAGCGATCATCAATGCGATGGTTGCGGCTGAAACGATGACCGGCATCAATGGCAACACCATCTATGCGATTCCACACGATCGACTGAAGGAAGTGATGAAGAAGTACAACCGCTTGAAGTAGCTCCAATCAAAGCACACACGATCAAAAATTCGTATTGACAAAGACATGTGTCAGGCTTCTGTTGGGCTTAGATTACGAGGCGATGTGATGAGACGGTGCGCAAAACTAATAGTCCGAGCAATCTTCATCCTTGCCATAGCGCCGTGTGCCACGGCTCAAAACCCGGACGACGGTGGCTGGGTAAAAGGTGTCGGCAGGCACTGCGGAATCTCTGTTACGGACACATCATGGAGTGTTTGGCGTCACCTATCACTTCTAAGCTCTAGTCAGAGTTCAAGCCGCTTTGCCCGAAAAGTCATTGAGACTTGATGGTCGGCAGCGAAGTGCTCCAGAGGAGCACAATGTTTATAGCTTTGAGACCTCGATGGCTCTGCGCTCCAGCGGAGCGCAATGTGCTTTCAGGTGTTGGATTTTACATTCCGCTCCTAACAGAGCGGGTAAATTACAGAATCTTAGGGCTATAAACATTTTGCTCCTCCGGAGCAGTCAGAGTGACTTTTCGGGCAAAGCTAGTTCAAGCTTTAGCTTGCACATCTGGAATCCGAGCAAGCAAGCTTGAACTCTGAACAAGTTGTGCCTTTTGTGCTTCTTTGTGGCTAAAATTGTCGAGGCGCACCGATGACTCTCGTAGTTCTACTTTTGCTCCTCACGATTCCTTACTTGCTACTTACCGTAATCGGCAGGCTGCTTCCGCGTCTTAAACTTACTCCGGCGATACGAGCGCGAGTTGGCCTTTCGCTGTTCTTCATTTCCACTTCAATCGGTCACTTCATTCGTACTGAGCCTATGGCAGAGATGCTTCCGGCGACTATCCCTTTTCGAATTGAACTCATTTACCTCACCGGAGTCTTTGAGCTGCTCGGAGCCATCGGCGTCTGGATTCCTCGCCTCACGAAACTCGCCGGATTTCTTCTAATCCTGATGCTGGCAGGACTTCTACCCGCCAATGTTTACTCCGCTTTCAATCGAGTCGAATTCGGAGGTCACGGCACTGGTCCACTTTACTTGTTGGTGAGAGTGCCATTTCAATTGTTCGTGATCTGGTGGACCTATTTCGCGACTGAACAGAACTGGTTCCGTCGAAAGAAAACCCGCCGCGCACAAGGTCGCGGCGGGTCTGAACTAGCGCGCTGAAGGAGGTTCATTGTATGACGATGTCAGTCGCCACGGGTGTTCCGTTCACCCCATTGAAGGCAAACCTGTTGCCACCTCCGGAGCGCACATTGTTGGAGATGCCCGTAGAAGCGTTGTGATAGATGTCGCAGTCACTAATTCGTATCAGGCCAGAATTCACGGCATTAAAGCCGTTGGCCAGGTTGGCATTTGACGAACAGCCGGTGCAATTAATGATCGAAGAACCGGACGTGCCGTCAGCGCGGAAGCCGTCGCCGGTTCCGCCCACGCCACTGCGAAAGGCGTGTACGTTCTTAGCGAAGACGATGGTGTTGTTGATAACTTGAATACCGTGAGACGACATGGAGTTGATCCTCACATCCTGTAGGTTCATCAACACCGATTCAGTTGTGCCTGAGGACTTGATTCCGATACCGCCATGCGAGAACGTTACGTTTCGCATATTCACCCGGCAGGCTTGAGACTGGTTGACCTCTACGCCGTCACCGCTGTAGTTGAAGATGCTGACGTTCTCAAGAGTGAGTTCCGCACCGTCGAGGAAACGAACACCGTTGACGCCGAGTGTCGTGCCTGTGCCATTGATACTTAGATTGCGCAGGATCACTTTGTCGGTGGTGAGATTGGTTGTGATGTTGATAACGAATCCATTTACGGCGGAGAAGAGCGTTGAGCCCCAACCTGATCCGGTGCCGCCGTCTACGGTAATCGCTTTTGTCACCGTGAGGGTTCCGTAGCCGGCGGGATCAAGTGCATTGATCTCGCCGCCTGTGGCTGTTTTGCTGATCGCACCGGCGAAAGTTTTACACGGTGCAGTGCGACTGCACGGGTTCACGTCATCGCCGACGCCCGAGACCCAGGTGCGGGTGGCTTGGGCTTGCGCCGCTACACTGAAAGCTAGAGTGCATGCGGCCAACGCGAACATTTTCAAGGTAAAGCGTAAATTAAACATTTTTGTCTCCTTCTGAGAATGGGTGAGTTTGTAGTGATTGGGTCAATCGCCGAACGCGTGAAAGCTCTAAGCGACTATCTTCAATCGTAGAATGGCTTCAATCGTACGAGGATTATCGTGAGGACGGCTCCATTGGAAACGCAGAATCGAAAGAGGTGTCCCAGATTTATGAAATGCGGTTCAACACTACTCGACTCGGCAAAACTATGTGATTCGTCCGTTCAGTTTAGGTCGGGGGGCCGAAAATCGCAGAGCGAAAATTGTTTAGCAACAATTCAAAATTCGTTGAGAAAAGAGCAGAGCCCGGTCGAAAACGGGGACGCCTTAATACTCCATTTTCCCGTTAGCTGTCAACAAATTTGCGATACACCTGTAAACGCGTAGCGCGATCTACTTTGGAGGAGTGGCGACCGTGATTGAAGCCCCTTGAAATTATTGGGGCTTCAAGTCCTCAAAGGATGCGAGAGCATCAAATCGGTGTATGGCATTCGTAAGATCACTCATAATCGACGGAAGCCCGGCTACAATCTCAGAGACACTCCAATAAAGGTCCGGATGGGTTTGCCAGAAGCTGGGTTCAACTTGCATTACCACTGAAAGAAGATCGCCAGGAAAATAATCACCCTCGACAAAAGGATTCTCTTGCAACAATTCGATAGCCAAAGGAAGAAGGAATTCCAGACCAATACTCTGTCCTATCATCACGCGAAGATTCTCAACCGTGAAATCCTTCAACGGTTTCTCGTATAGCGTCAGACAGGTGGTCACAAGTGCGCTCGAATCGGTCGTGTCCTTCGTGAGAGCACCGAGTAGTTGGCTCAGACTCTTGCTGGTATCCAGATCCATTTCAAGTTCCGCCGGATATCTTACCTTCAGTGGCTCTTTATAATCTTTTCAACCCGAGTGACGTAGTTTTGCGCTTTGTCTATAGCGCACTGAATCTGCTCTCGCGTGGCAGCATCCATGCGCGGGTTTTTCAGTGACCCCTTCAAGCTTTGAATCTCCCGTTTCAAGCCTCTAATTGCATCAGTCACTTCTGTGAAATGGTCCCAAGTTCTACCGCCGCCCCCTCTTGGTACCGGATTCCGAGAAAGATCTCTGGTCAGACCCTGAATGTCTCGCTCAGTGAGATGATCCTCGATTATCTTATCAATCTTATCTACTCTCCTTTGTTGTGCCCTTGTAAGTCTTGATTGTGGTGACGTAGATCCCAGGGGTGAACCTATCACTGGTTCAGGCGGTTGATATACACGAACCTTGCCTTCGTTAACCCATTGTACGAATTGGTCCCGGATCAGAAGAACTTCCCCATCGCTCCTTCCACTGAGATCAACTGGACCCACTTTTCCGGTCTGGGGATCCTGCACCCTAAAATCCCGGGCAATTTGTTGTCTCGCAGCCTCTGCCGCAGCGTGTAACTCCGCATCAGTCATCCAATATCCGTACTTCCGCCAGTTATTGAATTTCTGTAGCAATTCAGGGTCGGCTTCCAGATAGAGTCCGGTTGGGTCGTTCGAACGAAGCGGATTGTTATTGACATAAGAGTATCCATTCCAGGACTGTGGTCTAGTGGCGTTCAGCCTCGCCTGGAAGTTCTCAGGATCCACGCTCGTAAATCTTCCCTGGACATTCGCGTAGTATCGAGCTCCGAAATAATCGAGCCCGGTTTCGTTATCACGCTCTTTAATTGTGAACTTCTGGCGAATACGATCCGCGCTCGCAGCCGCGTATCCGAGTGTTGTGCCCCGCAATCCGTTCGACGACTTTAACTCCTCGCCAAATGGCAAGTAGTCGAACCTTTTCGTCGCGTTCAAAGCACCGGATAGATCGATGACAATGCGAGGTGTACTCAGGTGGTCTGTGATTAACCAGTTGAGACTGAATGTCGCACCACCCCCTGATCCAGCGCCGGTGCCGCTGGTCGCGCGCTGGCGAAGCTGTCGAATATGATCAGCCTTGATTCTCGTTGCGTTAACCGGATCTTCAATGAAACCTACCAGGGTTGGATCAGTGTAGGGTGTTGTCTGATCGATTTGTAACGCGCTCAGCGCTGCGCCTAGCGCCGTTCTCAGTTCCCTGACATCTTCAACGTGGATTAGTTCACCGATAGCAACATTCCAGGTCCAAGTAGCGTTCGACATTCCCGCCAGCGTTCTAACTGCATTAACAGCGGTTCTCAACTGTGTGATATGCACCGCCCGGATAGGTGTTGCCGTGTTGGGATTCTCTGCAAAGCTGACAATCGTCGGATCAGTAAAAGTAATCGCGGCACCAAGCGCGATATTGCTGTAATCGGAGGTGCAATTGCCGGCTGCGTCTGCTGAACAAACCTTATACAGATAAGCATTACCGCTAACGGCGCCACTGTCCTGCATGCTGGTAGATGTCGGGGTACCGATTGGGGTAAAAGACTGGCCGGCGCCTTTACGTTCAACGCGATACTTCACCGCGCCTGTCGTGGTCCAACTTAGCGTCAGGGGCGTGCTGACAGTCGGCGGTGTCGCTGTGAGCGCCGAAGGCACCGCGCCGCTGGGACTGCTGTTTTCGGCTACTACCAGCACCTGACCATTGCGATACCCGTATTCTTTCTGTGGCTGCGCGGTCGCTCCATCCGCTGGATACTCAGCCAACAACTCGCCGTCGAACCCGTAAACCTGCCACGTCTCCTGGTTGTCGATTTTTCTTCTGGTGCGTTGCCCTCCAGCATTGTAGGTGTAGTACTGCCATTGATTATTGCCACCCCATGCCTGCGTCATGTGATTCTCAGCGTCGTACACGCGCTCACCGGCTCCGGTATAACTATCGAAAATGAGATTGCCGGCGGCGTCATAACGCATTCGTCGCTGATTGTCCGGAAGGGCGAGATCTCCCGGAGCATAAAGTCGATTGGTTGTTGCAAGATTGCCAGTGTCAAACTGTGTTTCGTTGAGCAGAGCGCTAGGTGGGTTACTTGAACTGCCTATCCACGTACCGCTCGCGTTGATGGTGCGGTTGCCCCAGCGGTCATAGTCAAACTCCTGCTGCCAGTCGAGGGCAGAGTTACCGGTGTATTCGTGTACCCGCTTCAAGCGATTGAGCTGGTCGTAGTCGTATTGCTGATACCACGAAGTGGAGCTGGAAACTTGATCGTCGGCTGGAATGTAGACTTCCTGTTTACGCACATTCCCATTGTTGTCGGTCGCATTACAGCCGGCGCCGGAGCATTGCAGGCTGAACTGGTTGAGGAGCTTGCCACGATTCCATGTATTGCCGGTCGTGGTGCTGACAAGGATCTCTGCGAGTTGGAGTCGTGAGTTATAGGCCAGCTTATTGTAAACGGCAGTATTCGTCCCAAATTGTTCCTGCTTCAGATGTCCTGCTGGGTCATAGATAATTCCTCTCGAATAGGTTCGAGGGGTCCCATCTCCCAACGTGCCGGTGAAGGCTAAGTTTTGCCCGTTATCGGCGAGGCGTCCCGCATCGTCGTAGTTGTAATTTACAGAGTGTGCTGAAGGATAGTTTTGCGATATGACGGAACCACCTGGATTAAAGGCGCGCGTTACTTGATATGTTTTCGGTGACCACGCTCCGTTCACTTTGAACCGCTGACTCTTTGCTATGGGCCTGCCGACAGCGTCATATTCGTCGATAGTTGTCCGATCGACATTGCTGCCAACAGTCTCGTTTCCTCCTGCATAGCTTTTCCACAACTGCCCTTTTCCCTTTATTGCACCGTCATAAAAGTTTTCTATGTCCGGTGAATCGGGATTACCGATTGTGGTGTTTGAGTAATTCATCGAGATGGTGCGGTTCACGGCGTCGTATTCGTAAGTAATCGTGATCGAACGCGCGTCTGTCTTTTGCGTTAGATTGCCGTTGGCATCGTATTGATAACTAACCGTTCCGCTCTCAGGGTTGAATGCGCTGGTCAAACGTGAGAGTGAGTTGTATGAGAAAGTTCGTGGCGGCTGGGAACCCTGTATGACCTTAGTCAGATTCCCCAGCAAGTCGTACTCGTAGGATGTTGGTTGCACTGGTGTGGCAACTGGTCCGAGAGCGCCGGTGTCTTTGTCCGGCTCGTCAACACGTACAATGCGTCCAATCGCATCAATAAAGCTGCGTCGTTGTTTGCCGGATTGGTCTGTAGACGTGACAGCGTTGCCGCTGTAACTAATCCTTAATATCGCGTTGTCCGGCGTGCGTACCTTGATGTTTCGGCCCAGGGTGTCAAAAAACGTGGTGGTCCAAATTGGTTGTTCGCCCAGAGTGGGACGGAAGGGATTTGATACTTGAGCGGCCTTCAGCCAGACACCGGTATCTGGATCTTGTTGCAAGGTAAATGGAATCTCTTTGGTCGCAATGTATTGACCACTGCTCTCGAAGATGCGGGTTTCAGTAATCCGGCCGAGACCGTCGAAATACTGATAGGTGTCGGTTTCACGAGAAGCGTCCAGATCCGTACGGGTGCGGAGAAAGATATTTCCGATTGCGTCGCTATACTCATAATCGGTTCGCCCCGCGCCGGTGGGTCGAATAATCGCCGTTGTGCGATCGAGATCATCGTTATATTCGATGTTGGTTGTTGCATTGTTGACGTCCGTAGCTGACGTCACCTGACCGGTCCAATAATCGTAGACATTGGTCGTGGTAAAGGCAGTCGCAGAGGCATGCAGGCCTGTCGGATCGGGTATCGGGGAAGTTGTACTCGTAGCAAAAGCAAAAGTGTGTGGTGTGAAGGTGCCCCCGCATGTCGAACCGTTACAAAACGAGTCGGCGTAACCAAGAGTTGCTTGTTTACCGAGGCCGTCAAGATGAGCGGTGACGTTGCCGGCTACATCGTATTGCCACGAGAGCGTAACTGGACCCGTCATTGCTGAAGCGCTGGCGTAAGAGGTAGTACCGGTTACGTTGCCGCGTACCGTATAGTTTGAGTCGGAAAGCTTGATGCATGTTCCCGCAGCGTCAAGAGTTAAACAAAGACCGGTGATGCCACTTCGGTTCGTCAGCGGTTTATGTCTCGCATCGTTCGAGTAAACGTCGTATTCGTATTGCGTAAGCGATACTTTATTGAGTCCGGAAGCATCAGACGAAATCCACTGCGTAGACGGTAATGATCGCAGGTGCGCACCCAGTGTCGGATCGACGTGGGCGTTTATGTAACTGGAGGTCGTGACGTAATCGGTATGAGTTCGGCGCAGAAACGCACCCCCAAAGTCATACTCCCAGACGTTGGTTAGATTGTTAAATTGATCGAACCCGATAGTCTGTCCCGTCGGATCAGTTGGATCGATAGAAGTCGCTTTGGAAACGAGATTAGCACCAGAAGGCTCTATCGTTGTTACAGTTTCGATCAGCCGAGGGTTGTTCGGCGCTTCCTCTGATTGCGGGCCGTAGCCAGTCCACCACGATATGTGCGCCTGTTGCGCCCAGGTTTTTACAACGCGGCGCAGGACGGTTGCTGTTTCGATACTCCCTGCTGTATCCAACTGATCAGTTTGTTTCTCATGGCCTTCGTACCATGGACCATACCCTGAACTCCCACCTGCAAAAAGCGAGTGAAGTGCACTACCATCGAAGTAATGCCGGGTGCGGCTTATGACAGTACCGTTGGCCGCTGTCATCTCTGCCGTCACGATAGATGATTTAATGCCGATAGTTTCGGAATTCGTATAGACGTCCTTGAGTTCATAATTGCTTCCAGTGGAACCATTCGGATAGACGCGCCGCTCAACGACGCGGCGATAGATTTGTTTGTCGTCCTCAGGAGAGGAACAACCGCTGCCGGAGCATGCGACGCCGGAGCCAGGAGTCATGTCGTACTCAACGGCGCCACCAGTCGGCAATTCAACGCGGGCCAACTCCCCATAAGGGTTGTAATAAAACTTGTAGCTTCTATCGTCAGGCAGCCACACCGCCGATGTCATGTCTGTAGGGTTATATTCTGTGCTCGGTGAGCCCCCGGTGAGTTCTGGGAATAATCCGTTAGGGCCTCCAAGAGTTTTTTTGGTGTAACCGGAATTCGGTCGTAAAACGTTTTCTAAACTGGTGTGTGATACTCGAATGATGCGGTCCGCTCCGCCAAATCCTTTGTATATGATGTGATCGCAAAGACCGTAAGGCTGTACATCGGATACGTTAAAGTTCACTGTTACGGTCCTGTTCAGGGAATCCGTAATCGTCATGGAGCTGCTTGTATACGCAAACCGAAGTGTGTTGCCGTTGCGATCGCGAATCCATGTGACGTTGCCTCCGTCTATGCGGTATCTCGTACCATCACGCAGCATCAAATAACCGGAAACCGAAAAACCACGAGGCCCGAGAATATTGATGCCAGTATCATCAACTACGTCTGTGTCTGAAATGAATGTTGCGGCTGTACCATCGGCTGTAACAAAGATCTTTCCGCGATTCGCCCCCTGGTTGCACGACGAACTAAGTGGTTGGCCATTTGTTTGTTGATCGCGCAGCTCAAATTCGGTGCCTCCGGGCATCGAGAATGTTATGCGTGAAAGTGTCTTGCTATACCAGGTACAAGTCAGGTTCGAGGACGTGTTGAGGCCGTAGTGTCTTCCGGACAGCCTACCAGCTCCGTAGCCACTGTAGGGACGCCAGCCTAGTTGAGTGGGTTTATACGAATCTAAAGTATTGCCATCCGGCATCTCTTTGTGAAAGTGGCTAACGTGCCAGCTCTTAACGTTAAGCGCGAGGACGCTTGTCATTTGCGCCGATCCACGACCGCTAATCTGTACTAATGGCAGATGGAAGTTGAGGTTGCCGTTGTAGAGATTTACGTTGTCGAACCCGCTGAGCGCGTACGAGCCGGCAGGTGAACCTGGTTGCAGGCCCGAAGGAGTACTGCCATCGGTAACAGAAGTGGTTGTCTGCTGTGCTTTGGCTACGCTGAGTGACAGAACCACCAAAAATATTACGATGAGAGTTCTTAATGTTTGTTTGGCGAACAACAGGAACGCACTGTGTCTGTGAAACATTGAAGGGCTCCTTGGGGTAATTACGACGAAGTCGCCTTTGCGTATTCGTCGGATTATCGGGCTACTTATTAGTAAGTGAAGCGAACAACTAGTTGGGATTCTGATCCCGACTTAACCCTGTGGACACCTAGGATCTTGTCGTTGACGTGAGTCTCGCGAGTAGTCGCACGTAAGCAACAAATGGGAGAAATGTAGGCAGGAATCTACTCGTTGTGCGGATCTAGTGTCAATGCCAGGCGCTCAACTTTTCCAGTTGAGCGCAACGACATTGATCGCCGCAATCACGCAGAATCACGCGATTGCTTGACTGAATTAGAAACGCTAGGCTAGTCTGCATGACAGCCTACCTGGGGCCGTAGCTCAGCTGGGAGAGCGCATGACTGGCAGTCATGAGGTCAGGGGTTCGATCCCCCTCGGCTCCACCAAATCACATTAATCCTGTAAATCCTGTCTAATGACTGACAAATCAACTGTCTTTCCAAATCGCGCCCAGGCCTGCGTCCCACAGTCGCTTATTAAATGCCGGGATGTCGCGCTCGAGCAGTTCGACGCCGCGAGCTTTTAACGTAGTCCATTGGGCGTTCAGCTCCCTCATCCGATCGAGCGAAGGCTGGTTCACCCGAGGAAGGTCGCTTTCCGTTTGATTGATCAAAAACAGATAATTCGCCGTGAACTTGTTTGGGAAGTTCTCAACATCGTCGTAAGCCTTCGACTTGCGCTGGACCATGTCCTCGTCCCACGCTTTCATTTTCTTCAACAGCGCCTCGCCATCCTTCTTGATCGCCGCGAACTTATCACCGGCCGGCAACGAACCGAGCAGCGATTCCAACTGTTTCTGTTTTTCATAGAGGCTGTTGACCATCCGGTGCATCGACGTCAACTCCGTTTCCATGACCAACATGGTCTGATGATATTCGCTGTACGTCTGGGCGTTCGTCGGGTAAAGAGGATTGGCCAGGATCTCCGCATCTGTGGAAATAGTCTGGCCTCCCATCTTCATTGTCACAACATACTTTCCTGGTATCGCCTTGTGTCCCGACCAACCGCCTTCGATACGCACATTCGGCACACCCGTCATCGTCGCATAACGCATGTCCCAAACAAATCTGTTTAGCCCCTTTACTTTGGACAGCACCGGATCGGGCCTTGGACCAGCCTCATACCTGATGAACTTTTCATCAGCCTTGGAAGAGAAACTGCGAACAAGGGTTCCCGCCGCGTCCCTGATCTCCATCGTAATTTCGTCAGTCTTTTTCAACTCGGGAAGTTGGTAGTACATCACTACGCCGGTTGAAGGATTGACGCCCCTGAAGGTATTCGCTCCGGTGAACTCATCTTCCGTTCGATCCAGCTCACTTCCTCCATTTACAACGTAAGCACCAGCGGGCCGATAAAGAGCGAAGGCCGGGTCTTTTTTGTACTGACGAATCACACTTAAATCATCCAATATCCAAAACGATCTGCCCGACGTAGCCGCGATCAAGTTGCCTTTGTGTACCCGCAGATCGGTTATCGGAGTGATCGGCAGATTCAATTGAAACGGTGACCAGTCTTTGCCGCCGTTCCACGAGATGAATACACCGAGCTCAGTACCCGCAAACAAAAGATCCCTGCGCACGTCGTCCTCGCGCACTACGCGCGTGAATGCATTTGCCGGCAGTCCGTTTGTAATCCTGGTCCAGGTGTTTCCGTAATCAGTAGACTTGTATAAACCCGGAGTGTGGTCGTTGAACTTATAACGAGTCGTCGCGATGTAGACAGTTGCTTTGTCATGCGGCGACACTTCAATTGCATTAATCAAACACTCCGCGAGGCCCTTCGGCGTTACGTTCTTCCATGTAGCGGCGTTATCTCGCGTGAGGTAGACAAGCCCGTCGTCGCTGCCTGTCCAGATGACGCCTTTTTCGTGAGGCGACTCCATCACGTAGCTCAGCGTCCCGTAGTTTTCCGCACCCACCGCTTCGTTCGTGTATGGACCACCACCCTTACCCTGCTTTTCTTTCTCGTTGCGAGTCAGATCAGGTGAGACTTCTTTCCAGGAGCGACCCATATCGCTTGTCTTCAACAAGTACTGTGCGCCGTGGTAGTAGGTGTTGGGTTCGTGTTTGCTCCAGATGATTGGCGCGTTCCAGTTGAACCGGTACTTAAGATCCTTTGCATCCATCGCGAGATACTGAATCGGTGCCGCCATGACATTCGTGCCGGCCTGTGCTTTGGTGTCAAGCACCTCGATCGTGCCCTGGTAACTACCGCCCAACACATACTTCGGATCATCAGGATCAAATGCCAGAAACGCACTCTCGCCGCCGGCGGAGTAAGTCCAGCTTGCTGTTCCAATCCCGCCGCCTGCTAATTCGCGGCTGGCAATGGAAACAGACGTGTTGTCCTGTTGTCCGCCATAGATTCGATATGGAAACTGATTGTCGACGTTGATCCGGTAGAACTGAGCCGTCGGCATGTTCGACTGCGTGCTCCAGATTTTGCCGCTGTTGAAAGTTATCGCGGCACCGCCGTCGTTGGAGATGATGAAGTTGCTCGGATTGTCCGGATTGATCCAAAGATCGTGATAATCGCCGTGCGTGCCGGAGAGTGTCTCCCACGTTTTACCGGCATCATGCGAGCGCAATGCAGATGCGCTCAGAACGTAAATCGTGTTCTCGTTTTTCGGATCGATGAAGAGTTCGATGTAATACCACGCCCTCTGCACCAAGCGATGGTCATTAGTAATGCGGGTCCACTTCTTGCCGCCATTACTTGAAACGAATAAACCACCAGCCTCCTTGTCCGAGTCACTTTCGATCAATGCATATACTTTTTCCGGATTCGAACGGCTCACTGCAATCGCCATCTTGCCCATTTCTTCCGGCAATCCGTCTTTCAGTTTCTCCCACGTTTCGCCGTTGTCAGTGGATTTATACAGACCGCTGCCCGGTCCGCCGCTGATCACTTTCCATGGAAGCCGGCCGTGCTCCCACATCGCTGCGTAAAGTATTCGCGGATTGGTCATGTCCATCGACAATTCCGCGGCGCCGGTTTTGTCGTCCACATACAAAACGTTCTTCCAGGTGGCGCCGCCGTCGATTGACTTAAAGAGACCTCGCTCTTTTGATTTGCTGTACAAAGCTCCCTGAGCGGCAACAAAAACGATGTTCGGATTTTTGGGATCGACGATGATCCGTGAGATGTGTTGACTCGAATCCAACCCGATCTTCTTCCACGTCTTGCCCGCGTCGGTTGATTTGTAAACACCGTCGCCATGGTGAGTCATCACACCGCGCACGGCGTGTTCGCCCATGCCGACATAAACGACGTTCGGATCACTCTCGGCAACAGCGATCGCTCCAACTGATCCCGTCTTGAAATAACCATCCGAGATATTCCGCCAACTCATTCCCATGTCGTCTGTTTTCCAGAGACCGCCACCAGTAGTTCCCATGTAATACGTTTTGGGATCGCCCACGACTCCGGTTCCGGCAACTGAACGTCCGCCACGAAACGGGCCGATAGATCGCCATTTAACTGTTTTGAAGATGGTGTTGTAATCGTCGGAGGCGGCGCTTTGTGGGGCTTGCGCCATGACTTGCGCGGCAAACAGGCACAAAAGACACAGTGATAACAGGTGCTTGAGCATTGCGAATTTCCTTAAAAGTAGAAGTTGTTACACCAGGCTGGGGTAATTTGTACCACGAGCTTAGCTTCTATGGCTGACAAAAATCACGGCAACAGGCCACTCGCGCGTTCCTCTTGCATCTCATACTCTGTCAGGGTATTGATAAGGAGCCGCATGACTTCAAGAAGAGCAGAATCCGGCCGGAGCTTTTATACACTGTGGTGGACTGTTCTGTGTGTTTCTATTCTGGTCAGTGTTCAAGTGTTCGCGGCGAGTAAGAATCAGTTGACCAACAACACTGTTATTGCGAGGAGTGCCGGTGGGGCCGCTCTCAAGCCGGAAGGAGTGCGCGTAGCAGTGGAACTGGTTCCCGAGGAGCGGCGGAACAATCAGTCGCTGGCCGCGCGAATCGCAAAAGTCTCGCCGGGAAAGAGTCTTTATCTCGTTTTTAAGAACCTTCAAACCACACAACAGCCGGACGAGCTTTATCACGTTTACCTCAACCTCGAAGAAGGAAAGAAGCCCGGCGAAGCCGATCGGCCTATTGGTATGCTGAACTTCTATAACTTCGGCGGCGGACAGCGCGAACCAAGATCGGATGCCTTCTTTAGTTTTAACGTTACTGAGGCATTGAAAAAGCTCGCTGCCGCAAACCAACTCTCCGACTCCCTGACGCTCACGATAATTTCCGCCCAGCCACCCACTGAAGGTGCTGTACCTACCGTTGGCCAAATCGAATTGGTCGAACAGTAAATTCCGCTGCCTGACATTTTAACCGGAAATTGACATTGACAGCATGAGGCAAGCGGAATAATCTACGCGCGCTGACGTTCAATCGTGTTTCTCACGTTCATTTCACCTGATGACGGCATGCTTCGCCCCATGTTCTGACTCAACACGGTAAACAAGTAGGCTCACAAGGAGGCTCTATGTCCAAAGTTTCCCGCCGCTCCTTCATTGCAGGACTTTCAACGGTTCCCTTTGCCATTTGGTTTGAAAAGAATGGCCTCGCTCAACCACCGCGCGTGCGACCGAACGTCATGTCGGAGCAAGGCCAGGCGATGCTCAACATCTACGCAAATGCGGTTCAGACTATGATGAGCACGCCCGAGGCGGATCCTCGTAGTTGGATCTTTCAATGGTATACGCACGGTGTCAGAGGTGACCGAACCAAAGCCGCCGAGATTAGGCGAGTCTATCCAACGGCGAGCGCACGACGAACACTCGCGCTACAAGCATGGGAGACTTGCCAGGCGCATCATCCCGGTGACATTGAAGACATGTTCCTGCCGTGGCATCGAATGTATCTTCTCTTCTTCGAACGAATCATTCAAAGGGTCAGTAATAATCCCAATTTTGCACTGCCCTATTGGGACTACACGAACGCCTCATCGCCATCGGGTCCGCGTCTTCCGAATCGGTTCATCAATCCGGCAAACGCTTCGAACCCCCTGTTTCGAGCGAACCGAAGAGCATCGGTGAATGCCGGTAACCCGATCGATCAAAGTAGTCCAGGAGCACTAAATCTAAGCTCCCTCGCCCAGTGCTCATATTCAAGCGTCGGTGCGGTTCAGGGATTCAACCTGGATCTGGATTCCAATCTGCATGGCACCATACACGTATTAGTGGGTAACAACATGGGAATGGGCCGAATACCCTGGGCCGCGAATGATCCTATTTTCTGGTTACACCACTGCAACATCGATCGCCTGTGGGCAAGCTGGAACGCGGCCCCTGGTCGAAACAATCCCAATACCGCGGCATGGCTGAACAAGACCTTTACATTCGCGGATGAAAACGGCGTACGCGTCGTAGCGCGTGTAAGAGACTTCCGAAACATTATGCCGCTGCGCTATCGATACGAAGCGTTAGCGCCTGTTCCTTCATGTCCGCCAGGAACAGCGGCTGCTGGTCCACCTCGAGTGCGAGCACGAGTAACGGCGGCTGTTGAACTGGGCAGTACTCCAGTTAGGGCGCGGTTAACCGCGCCACCGAGTGCGGCAGCGGGCCTCGACGATCTGGTTGCGCGAGTTAGAAATCTTAGTGCCAACCGCAGGCTCTTCGTGGTAATAAGAAGACTAAATGCGCAAGCTCCGCCGGGAACAATCTTTAACGTTTTTCTAGGGTTACCTGCGGACGCTACTGGTTCGGCCGCCGATGCGTATAAAATCGGCAGCATTCAGTTCTTCGATGCAGTGCCACATGCGGGTCACGGCTCGGCGAGTGCTGCATCGAACCAGAAGTTTTTTAGTTTTGATATTACGGAATTAGCAAAACGATTGGCGTCAGAGGGACGTCTTACCTCGACGCCTGAGTTAACCATTGCGCCTGCCGACGAGGTCGACGCTGGCGCTCGACCGGTTGTCGGTGAAATCCAGCTCATCGAACAGTAGGGAAGGATTATAGAACGTGCGCATCGATCTCCAGGAAGGATTTAACCGCGACAGCGTCGAGATTCTTGTTAACGGCAAGAGCGTTTTGCGAGCGGAGGGAGTGACGACCAAGCGTATGCTTGGCCTCGCTCTCTCCTCCGAAATCGAAGTGCCTGACGGCACTCTCGATATCGAAATAAAGATTCCAACTAAAAACCTTTCGAAGAAAACCTCAGTTGAAGCTTCGACTACTCCCAACCTGGGAATATCGATTCACAACGGAGAGATCAAGATCATCACATCCGAGAGACGATTCGGCTACGCCTAAGAGCGCGCCCACCTGCAACAACCACAATTACTTTTTCCTTCAGAGGTGTCCAGATGCCCAAGCGAAGCACTGCAGCAACAGCACCGACAAGTATCAGCGGACAATATGAAGGCGAGATGACCGCGCCGACGAGCGGCCTGGGTTTTCTCGACCTTCGCATTGACGTCGATAAGCGCTATCCAAACTCGCCGGTCCTAAAAAGAGTCAGTGGTGATTTCTACCAGTTAAATAAAATTTCGGTGCCGGGTAGCCCTCCTAAAGTGACCCGCGTCTATAGAGAATCGTGGATCGTCCATCGCCCTATGGTTAAGACTGTAGGTAAGAAAGTGGAGATAACAGGGAAGGTGACTTTCTGGAAAGGAATTCATCCGCCTAACACACTGCAAATCACCGTGGCCGCGCCGAAGTCTGGAGTTACGCCTTCGTGCATCGTTTCGTTTACTCGACCCGGCGGGCAAACTGCTCTTTATAGCTGCACGAAGAAGTCTGATTCGTTTCGCACGTTGAATCTGGAAATCGACGTTTGCGAATCGGTTAACGCGCCGCCGTTGCTGCCGGAGTGCAACATCAACGGACATCCGATCAAACCGGCCGGCCTGCCCGCTCGAGTGTTGACTATCGAAGAGGCCTATCGCGAGGCCGGCGTAAGAGTAAAAATTCGTCCAAAGAAGAGCGTCATCGATGACAGCGATACGGAGTTTGAAACGTGGTCAGACGCTGAACTGCACAACGCCATGGAGACTTACTTCAGCCAGATGAGTGGTCCATGGCCCAAGTGGGAGATGTGGGGCGTCCTCGCGGGCAGTTATGAAGAGCCGTCAGTTGGTGGAGTGATGTTTGACGCGGCCGCGACATTTGGCGGCGCGGGCAAGGCGCCGGAGAGACAGGGCTTTGCAGTCTTCCGCAAACACGAGTGGTTCGACAATCTGGTTGAGGGCACACCATCCAACCCCGACGAGGCCGCCGCGATGCGGCAGTTTCTTTATACGTGGGTCCACGAAGCAGGCCACGCGTTTAACTTTCTTCATTCATGGGACAAGAATCGACCGGACGCTTTGTCGTGGATGAATTACGACTGGCGTTACGACAATTTAAATGGCGCGGACAGCTTCTGGTCCAACTTCACGTTTAGATTTGACGACGAAGAGTTGGTCCATCTCAGGCACGGCGATCGTTCGGCGGTGATCATGGGCGGAGATCCGTGGGCGTCAGGTGGTCATCTCGAAGCTCCTCCGGGCGCGGAGTATCTTGCGGTTCCACCGGGAGCAATGGCGAGCGTTGAGGGAGAACAACCAGTCGAGCTGCTAATTCGTTCGAAAGAATATTTCGAGTTTATGGAGCCGGTGGCGATCGAGTTGCGACTGCGCAATTTGTTTCCGGACATGCCGATCACGCTCGACTCGCGTCTCAATCCGGAATACGGCGGAGTCGTGATTTACATTCGTCGCCCGGACGGTCGAATCGTCGAGTATGCGCCGGTGATGTGCAAGCTCGCTTACACGAGCCCGAAGCAGTTGCTGCCTTTGTTGCCCGATGAGCAGCCTGGGCCGGATCGTTACAGTGAAGAAGTGCTGATCAGTTATGGCCGTTATGGATTTTACTTTGACGAACCGGGTGAGTATTACGTGCGGGCGTTGTATCAGGGTGGCGGCGATCTGCTGATACCCTCAAATGTGCACCGTTTGCGAGTTGGCAGTCCGTTGACGCGAGCCCTCGATCGCGCGGCGCAGGACTATTTTTCGTACGAGGTGGGAATGAATTTGTACCTCGAGGGTTCGCGCTCGCCGCACCTGGCAAAAGGATTCGATTTTCTTCGCGAGCTGAGTGCGGAACACAAGAACAGTTTGCTGGGGGCGAAGCTCGCGATGACAGTTGCGAATGGTCTAACGCAACCCTTTTTCCATCTTAAACAAACTGACGAGGTGGAGGAGAAGTTAAAACTGAGTCAGACGCACAAAGCCGAACCGAAAGAGGCGCTCAAGCTGACTGAGGCCGCAGTCAATGTGTTTCAGAAGACGGAGCAGAAGGCGCTGAATCTTAGTTACCGGCAACTTGTAAGTCAGCGAGTTGATTGCCTCGTAGCGTTGGACCGGCAGAAGCAGGCGGTCAAAGAATTGGACGAGTTGCAGGAACATTTGCGTAGCCAGGGCGCCAATGCGCCCGTGCTCAACCAGATCAGCAATCTCGCGAGCACCATTGGCTCGATGCCGGCGCATGAGGTTGAGGAGTATCATGGTCGTCACCGGCTATGGGAAAGAGTCAGGACGCACGATCAGCTCGCGGCTGTTTCGCAGGTGGAGAAACCTCGCGTGGCTACAAAGAAATCGTCCAAGAAGTCCAAAAAGGTGGCTAAGAAGGCGCGCAAGCGATAGCATAAGCCTCGGATTTCGGAATTATGCGCGGCTTTAACAAACGTCATACAGTTGCTTGCCTTTTGCTTTTCTGCTTCGCACTCAATCTGCGTGGACAGGAACAGGATCAGGACGTAGTTCGCATCACCACTAACCTCGTCCAGGTGGATGTTGTCGTCACGAAAGACGGCAAGCAGATCACGGATCTCAAGCCCGAAGACTTTCAGATACTCGAAGACGGACGCCTACAGTCGATCACGACCTTTGCTTACGTTTCAACGAACACCACACGCGTGGAGAAGGTCGAGCCAAAGAACGATAGCGGTCCGGTCATTCCGAAACCGCCGTTGCCCCACGAAGTCAAACGCACAGTCGCGATCATCGTTGACGATCTCGGCATGTCGTTTCAAAGCATGTCCAACCTGCGGACGTACTTGCGCAAGTTCCTGAGTGACAACCTGCGGCCAAACGATCTGATTGCAATCATTCGAACAGGTGGCGAAGTCGGAGCGTTGCAACAGTTCACGTCCGATCCACGTGTGCTCTCGAGCGCGATCTCGGAGTTGAAGTGGAATCCTTGTAGCCGCGTAGGCGCAAGCGTCCTGACTCCGGAGAGATCGTTGAC
The DNA here is from genome assembly GCA_963826255.1 of uncultured Acidobacteriota bacterium. Lineage (GTDB taxonomy): Bacteria > Acidobacteriota > Blastocatellia > Pyrinomonadales > Pyrinomonadaceae > PSRF01. Next base: position 326,748 of record CAWGWK010000001.1, on the reverse strand, counting down.
TATCCTCACTCCGCCCGAGAGACAGATGCAAGGTCAAGTAGCGCCGGACAGATCACCAGGCAGCAGCCAGATCTCTCGGCCGAGCACCGGCAACGAATCAAATGCATGTTCCGTTGGTAGCTCAGTCTCCTACTCGATCAACGCCCTTCGTTTCATTCTTCGAGGAATGCGCGAACTGCCCGGGCGTAAGTCGCTGATGGTTATTTCTGACAATCTACCACTACAGGACCAAGAGCTGGCGCCCGCTGACTTTGGCTTCGCAAGACCGGTCAGAGAAAACGCGAACCTCATTGACGCTTGGACACAATCGACGAATTACGGCGATGGATTGCATGGTCTTGCTGAGCTTGCGATTCGCGCGTCGGTAGTGATTTACGGCGTGAGTTCGCAACGACTGCAAGCGACCGGACCCTTGGCTGCCGATGAGATTTCGTTTCCTCCCGTTGCTGCGCGCGGTACCCGACCCAGACCCGATCAGGGAGATACGTTGACCACGCTGATGCGCACGCGCTCGATGGAATTACGACGGAACACAGACGGCGCCGAGGTGCTGGCAAAGGAAACTGGCGGGTTTGTAGTGCGCAATAAAAACGACTTCGGTCTGGACCGAATATTTGAAGATCAGAGTGGCTATTACCTGATTGGTTATCGTCCCGCGAGCACGACTTTCGATCGTCGCTTTCACACGATTCAGGCGCGCCTGAAACGCGACGGCTTTACGGTGCGGACGCGTGCCGGTTTTTACGGCATCACCGAAGCAGAGGCGCAAGCGGGACAACCCGTTTTGAACGATCGACTTACCCGTGCGCTTGTTTCTCCGTTTGCTGTGAACGACGTGCCCATGCGGCTGACGATCTTCTTCGTCAACGATCCATCGCGCGGTTCGCTGTTACGTCTGTTTCTCGTATTCGAGGCAAAACATCTGACATTCGCAGTTGAACCCGACGGAACACACACCGCGAAACTTGATTTAAGTAGCGTGTTGTTTGGTGTCAACGGATCGGTAGCTCACAAGCAGGATCAAAATGCGACGTTGCGTTTGCGCGGCAAACCTTATGAGCGCGCGCTGCGTGAAGGTGTAGTGTACGGGTTCGACGTGCCGTTGAAGCAAGCAGGGCCGTTTCACTTGCGAGTGGCTTTGAGAGACACAGCGTCGCAGCGCGTCGGTGCGTCTGGTCAGTTCATCCACGTTCCGAATTTGAAAAATGGCGAGCTCGCACTTTCGGGGATTCTGCTTCATTCAGAGACGCCGGGGAGTTCAACTGATGACGATCCGCAAAAGAGTTTTGTGATGCGGCGTTTTCATCAGGGAGTGTCATTGGTCTTTGGATACACGATCTACAATGCCAGTCTCGACAAGAAGAAGAGCTTGCCTCAGTTGACGACCAGAACGGCGATTTTTCGAGACGGAACGAAGATCTACAGTTCGGAGCCATTAGAGGTTGCCGTGGCAGGACAGACAGACTTGCAACGCATTTCCAGCGGCGCGCGGCTGCAACTCGGACCAGCCCTCACACCTGGCGAATACTCGCTTCAGATCGTCGTCGAAGACAAGATAACGAAACGTACTGCTACGCAATGGTCACACTTCGAAGTGGTTAAGTAGCAACAAAGAGGGACAAAAACAAAGTTTAGGTTAGTGGCTTAAATTCAGGAGTTTTTCTCTGCGGACCTCTGCGTATCTTGGCGTTCTCTGCGGTAAAGGCTATCTCAACGCAGAGGCCGCAGAGATTCGCTGAGGGACCGCAGAGAAAAAACTCAAATTAAGCCACTATCAAGTTTAGCTATAGCTTTCCGAGTATCCTTCCGGACTTCCGCTCAAGCAACACCATCGCAGTGCGTTCAGCAGGAACCGAGACACTGAACCGCGTTTTTGATTCCAGGTGCGTGGCAGTCATCTTTGTGTCGCGATCGATTTCAGACACGAACGTGTAGAGCACAACGTCGCGGAAAACTGAGGGAAGGATTAGTACGGCAGGTGTTTGTGGCATCGCGGTGAAGACGGGCGCGATACGAGCTTGCGCGAGCGCCAGCTTGTAGAAAGCAGTAACTGCCGGCATCGAGTCGCTCAATTCCAACGGCAACGGACTCCACACGAGGCGACCGGAACCGTGTGCGTGAATGATCGGCCGCGCCCGCGATTGAGATCCTCGGATTACAGCTTTCTCAATCCGCTGCATCTTCTCGCCGTCGTATGTCACCAGATATTCTGTTTCGCGAATCGTGATGGCTTCGGACTCTGCAATCGGCTCGGTTGCGGCCAATGGACCAAACAGGTTCGTGCGTTCAACCGGAAGCCAGTGATCGTCGTTATCAATTGCTCCGGAGATCGCGACAGTTGCGCCGCGCTCTGCTTCCGCTAAGAGCGCGTTCCAGCACTTTTGAGTCAGCACACGAGGCGACGGAACAATGACCAGTTTCGCCTGTCCTGAATATTCCGGAACCGTGTATTCGCTAATCGCTTGCATCGGTACACCGCAGTGGTAGTACATCGCTCGCACACATCTGCGCGTTGCCTCATGTGCAAAGCTGCGCGGTGAAAACATTTGCGAGTGAGGAATCACCATGGCCACCGGTTCTGAGATCCGGTCTCTCAAAAGATGGCCATGCTGACGCATGAACTTCGCGATCGCGAGAAACGGCTCCAGCTCCGGTTTTGCTGTTCCGTCCACACGATGAAAGCCGATGCCGACTTCGTTGGTCGAATTCATGTACGGGTTCGTGTTCCAGACCCACTCGATAAAGCCTGCGCCGTCGGCCGCGAAGGAGAGCGCGAGCTTGCGTTCGAGCAGACGGCTCGCTTCCTCCTCACTGCGCCACGCACCACCACCGTCAGACTTTTCATAGAACATCACGCCCGTCTCTTCCATCAGGCTCATCTTCGCAGGCGTCTTCGCGAGCACGCTGTCCCAAACCAGATCGTCGTTGTTCCACCAGTTGTGCAGCGACGTGAAGTCGATTTCTCGGGCGAAGAATTGCATGTTGGGACTGTCGCCGAGTCCATTTTCGTCCTGGCCCACCGTGATCAATTGTTTTGAATTGCCGTTGCTTCTGATGGCCGGTGTCATCTGACGGACCCAGCGAATGAACATGTCCTGCGCGAAGAGCCGGTAATCGAGTGTCTTGAGCGGCACACGATCGTCGATGAGATTTACACTTTCGAAATCCGCCGTCTTGGGCAGGCTTAACAAGTCTTCACTCGTTGTACGCCAGACCAGTTGCAGCTCGCGAATGTGTTCTTCATCAGTTGCTGTGGGATAACGTTCTTTCAGCCACAGTTTCCAGGCGGTTTGTTCGTGCGCGTCGTAGTTGGGCCGGCAACTCCAGATGTACTTGTAAGAGCCGAATGAAGGCTCGTTGATGAAGTCCCAGATCACATCATCGACGTGGCGACAGCGTTGCGTGAACGCAGAGATAAATTGTTGCTGCGCCTTTATCGATCGCGGATCGAGATAAGCATTCTCGCCGCCCCAAGTTTCAGGAAGAAAGGCGAAGAAGGTGAAGATGACTGGAATGTCATACTTGTGCGCCGTGAGAAGAAAAGCGTCGAACGCTCGCAGCGTCACTTCGTTCATCTGGCCCGCTGCGGTCATGTACTTTTTCCAACCGGTCCAGATTCCGGTGCGCACCATGTTCACGCCGGCGTCTTTCATCGCCCGGAAATCTTTATCCCAGACCCACGCATTTGGTTCGAAGAGGAAGCGACGATGCTTGTCCGAAGCCATGTAGGTCGTGCCGGTGACCGGAAAGACTTTGCCGTCGCGGTAGAAGAAGTGTTTGTCGACTGTGAGCGGCTTACCACTCGCGAGGAGTGCTTCATCGTAGATCCAGAAGCCGTTTTCGTGAACGAGATTGTTAGGCCGCGAAGTGAGTCTTGCCTCCAATTTGTACAGGCCAGGCGTGAGCTTTACGTTTTCGGGAAGTTTTATTGAGCCTGTTGCTTTTGTGCCTTCGGCTTTGAGTGGAACGCTCAAACGCGAAATAACACGATCGGGGCTATTACGCAGCTCAATAGTGCAATCCTCGCTTACGAGCTTCTCCACGTCACCCTTCGGACGGAGCAGCTCGACTGAAAATATCGGAGTTTCGCCGGGTTTGTACGAGGCGAAGTTGCTTCTTACTTCAAAGCGACTGGCGCCCTGCGATGCTCGTTGGGCAAGATCCGCGACTGCGGCTGGCTCGACCTCCCCACTGAAATTCGCGAGCATCCAACGCCCCCCTGCAAAGTCACCAAGCAGACGATCGATCTGAATGATTGGCGCTGCCGCCTGTTGACTATCATTATCGACCAGCATTACCAGCGGCTGAACGACTCCCTCGTGTGGCCCATCACTGCCTGCTTCGTCGGGTTCATTGTTTGAGGAGCTCAGACGCACGTACAACTCATAGACTTTGTCTGCCTTCAAGCCACCTTCGAGTACATAGTTAGCAACCTTATAACTGGAGGTGTGGACCGGAAAGGAGTGGGTTATGCCGATTTGTTTGTGATAAGTCGTTTGTTTTGGTTCGGCGCGCCATCCAGTTCCGGCGCGAACGACAGGCCTTGAGAGCGGGACGCCACCGATGTTCAGCCAGTTTCCGCCGTCACGCAGATACTTCAACATCGCCGGCCAAGCGCGTTTTGAAAATGCTGAGCCATAGGGTGTAACGAGCAGATCGAAACGGTTCGTGTCGAGTTGTGCGATCAGGCCGGGCTCATTGAGGAGAGTGACGTTGAACTTTCTCAGTGCTTGCTGGACCGTGACCTTGCAACCCTGAATCGACGGAAATCCCGGTTCCCAAAAGACAGCGACAGCGGGCGATTTAGATTGCGTAGCCAAAATCACATCAGGAAGTGCGCTCACAACTGCGGCGCCTCCAATAGTTTTCAGGAATCTTCTTCTGGGAAAATTAACCACGGATGATCACGGATTTATGCGGATAGACCTTGACGTGCTCAGTCGATCTCGCTACTAAAGAGCAATGTCAACCACCGGCGCCAACCAAAAGCGTTGGTTTGAGTTCGTTAGTTTATCACTCCTGCTCGGTCTGGCGGCCGCGATTGGCGCGCTCGTGTTTTTCGGCTGGCTGGCAGACGAAGTTCTCGAAGACGACACGCGGCGTTTCGACGAGGTCACACGAGCGGCAGTTCATCAGCTTGCTTCGCCCGTACTCACGACGATCATGCGGGGCTTCTCTTTCGTAGGCTCAACGCTGGCGCTCACGATCGCCTCGATCGCTGTTGTGGTGCGTTTGGTCATGCGGAAGCTGAGCCTTGAAGCAAAACTATTTGCACTCACGATGCTCGGTGGCGCGTTGTTGAATATCACTCTGAAGCTGGCATTCAAGCGAACTCGGCCAGTTCCTTTTTTCAACCTCTCGACTCCCGAGACGTACAGTTTTCCGAGTGGACACTCCCTTATGAGCGCCTGCTTCTTCGGCGCGTTCGCTGCACTAGTCACCGCGCGGATTAAAAGAAAACGTGTGCGGACAGCGATCTGGATCGGCTGCACGGCGATGTTTCTTATGATTGGCTTGTCGCGCATCTACCTGGGCGTGCACTACACGACAGACGTCATCGCAGGATTCACCGCAGCGTTGATTTGGATCTTGATTATCAGATTTGTAGAGATTCGAGCGAAGCGAAGGCAAAGGGACAGGATTGCATGATTTTCAAGATGAACAAGATAAAGCCTCAACGCACGCGGGTGATTTATCTTGTTAATCTTGAAAATCCTGTAATCCTGTCAAAGTAAATCTCATCTCGACTGACAATCCGCCGCCCGCGGCATTTGCCGCCTGGACCGAACCGCCGTGCAGGCGCACTGCGCGCTCCGTGATCGCAAGTCCCAGCCCAGTGCCGCCGCCACTCTGTCGATCACGCGCATCCTCGGTGCGATAAAACGGATGAAAAATCTTTTCGAGCGCCTCTTCGGGAACGCCGTGACCGCGATCTCTCACGCTGATAACGGCGAAGTTGTCGCTGCCGCCGTTCTGTCTGCGCAGCGCAACTTCAACCGCCGTACCTTCACGTGTGTAACGCACTGCGTTACGCACAACGTTTTCAACCGCGCTCCGCAGCAACTCCTCCACACCCTTGATCGAACACTTGTCACTCGAAACCACTTGCACCGCGCGGTTCTGACTGCGAGCTTCAAAATCTGCGTCGTCAGCAACCTCACGCACGAGCGCTGCGAGATCGACGTCAGTTTGCTTACGACCAGCCGTGCCGCTTTCCAAACGCGTCAACGTCAGCAACTGGCTAATCATCTCGTTGAGATTGTCTGACTCGCGCTCGATGCGATCGAGTGCGCCATTCGCTTCCGGACCGGAACGTTGTCGCGCCAGGCCGAGAGCCACGCCGAGTCGCGCCAGCGGCGATCGCAATTCATGTGAGATATCGCCGAGCAGCCGTTGTTGAGCTTTCACCATCGACTCCAAACGTTCGGCCATCACGTTGAAATCGCGGCCCAACTGGCCCACTTCGTCGCGACGTTTAGCGAGTTTGGTTCCCACACGCGCACCGAGATTACCTTCGGCGAGCTCGTTGGTGGTGGTGCGAAGTTTTAGCAGTGGAGTAGTCAGATAACGCGCCAGCCAAAAACAAAAGATGCCGCCGATTACGAGGATAACAAGCAGCCGCAGACCCAGACCCCGCCAGATTGGCTGAAAAGGTGGCCGAGGAATGTAAGCGACGTACGTGTAGCGCTGTCCCTTGCCGGTAACAATAGGTCGAGCCACAAGCGTGTTTCGTCCAGCGAAATTGAACTCTATCTCTCGGCTTTGACCGGCCCTTGCGATCAGTTCCTCGGCTTCCGGGTGCACAGTGCGTCCAGACAGTTCCTTTCCACTCTCGTCAAAAAAGGTAGCGCTGACTCCGGTGGATTTTTCTGTGGCTTGAAGTGCTGCCGCCAGGGCTGCCGGACCCGACTGCTCATAGATCTCACCAGCCTTCTGCGCATTTGGACCAACTTGAGTGAGATCACGCCACGATCTTCCGGTCGGAGTTGGACGCGTGAGCGCAAACGCCGCAAAGAGTGCGACGTTGATAATGATCATGGCTAGCCAAAACCAGATGAAGATTTTCAGATATAAGCTGCGAAAAGGGATCTTCATTCAGATTTCTCTATGGCGCCATAGATATAGCCGACGCCGCGAATAGTCTTGATTCGTTCGAGACCGTTCAGTTGATGGCCCAGCTTTTTGCGCAGGTTACTGACATGCATGTCGATGCTGCGATCGAAAGGCGATAGTTCACGTCCTAACACTTCCTTCACAAGGTCTTCTCGTTTCACGATTTGGCCGGCGTTGCGCAGCAGTATCTCGAGCAGATCGTATTCGACTCCGGTGAGCTCAACTACTTCGCCTGAGCGGCGGACGTTGCGCGTGTTACTGTCCATTTCGATGTCGCCGACCCGGATCGTTTCGCGCGCTGAAGTAGTTGACCCAACGGGCTGGGCGCGCCGCAATACGGCACGAATGCGAGCGACCAGCTCACGAGGATTGAATGGCTTTGGGAGGTAATCGTCTGCGCCGATCTCGAGTCCGACGATGCGATCAACATCGTCGCCGCGAGCCGTTAACATCAGGACAGGAATGCGAGAATGGGCCCTGATTCGCCGTAGCACGTCAAAGCCGTTGGTGCCCGGCAACATCACATCCAGCACTACCAGATCGTGTTCATCTGAAAGCGCGCGATCGATACCGCGCTCGCCGTTGTGAATCGCTTCAACCTCGTAGCCCTCGGGCTCGAGGTATTCTCCGACCAGCTCGCAAAGGCCGACGTCGTCGTCAATTACCAGAACGCGTTCCATTGGTTGCTCAGCCAGATTGAAAGACATAGAGAATAGTTCAGAGTTCAGCCTTTAGGCTGCGGTTTTGGGCAGGCAAGCTAAAGCTTGAACTCTAAACGGCAGCGCAATAATCCTATCAGTAATCGCCAGTTTTCGTGCGTAAAGAAGTGTCAATCGTAAACTTTACGAAACTGACAAAACTTTACAATCCATTGACAGACTCTTTACGACGATTTTCGATACAATTCCGGGCTCAAGCTGGGGCGTAACGCACTCTTTCCGCGCCAATTAGCAAAGCCTTTGAAGGAGCTTCGGAATGAAGAAAATCGTGTTGGTAATCGCCCTGTGCGCAGCTATTCCCGGTGTGCTGTTTGCCCAGCAACGCGCCGGGTCGTTGAAAGGCCAGGTGCTTGATGAATTGGGCGGCGCGATTGTTAGCGCAAGCGTGACGGCGATTGACGGCCAGGGCGTGGAAAAGACAGTCGTTACGAACGACGGAGGCTCCTACACGATCAACGGGCTCGCTCCCGGCAAATACACCGTTCGCGCAATTAATGCGGGCTTTGCGATGTTTGAAACGGCCGATGTTGAAGTTGTCGCAGGCAAGACGCAGCAGTTCGACATCACTCTGAAAGTTGCGATTGAAGAACAGAACGTAACGATTGCTACAGACAATCGTGAGTTGAGCACTGAGCCGGAAAACAACGCCGGCGCCGTTGTGTTGAAGGGCGACGATCTAGAATCCCTGCCGGACGATCCGGACGATCTCGCAGCCGCCCTGCAAGCGTTAGCAGGTCCTTCCGCTGGTCCAAACGGCGGTCAAATCTTTGTCGATGGTTTTACCGGCGGCCGCTTACCGCCTCGCGCTTCGATTCGCGAGGTTCGCATCAACTCAAATCCGTTCTCTGCCGAATACGATCGACTCGGCTTCGGCCGCATCGAGATTCTCACTCGCCCGGGTACTGACCGGTATCGCGGGCAGGTTTCGTTCAACTTCAACGACGATGCTCTGAATTCACGCAATGCGTTTGCGACTACACGCCCGCCGATCCAGACCCGGCAGTATGGTGGAAACTTCGGTGGCCCGCTCCTGAAGAGAAAAGCCTCTTTCTTTATCGACTTTGACAAACGCGACATCAACGACGAAACAATCATCGTCGCAAACGTACTTGACGCGAATAACAACATCGTCGGGTTCTCCGAGACAGTTCCGGTTCCGAGCCGCCGCACGTCATTCAGTCCTCGAATCGACTATCAGATCAATCCCAACCACACGCTGGTAGCCCGTTACAACTATTCGAAGAACAGTCGCGTGCAGGGCGTCGGCGGTTTCTCGCTGCCGTCACGCGCGTACGATTCGGAGAATAGCGAACAGAGTATTCAGTTCACCGAAACGGCGATCATCAATAAAACGATCGTCAACGAGACGCGCTTTCAGTTTGAACATTCGCGCAACGCTCAGGATGCAGACAATTCCATTCCCACTCTCGAAGTGCAGGAAGCGTTTACGGGTGGCGGATCGCAAGTCGGCCAGTCGCACAGCACCGAACGCGAATGGGAATTGACTAACAACACTTCATTTGCGAAGGGCAATCATTCGTTGAAGGTTGGAGCGCGCCTGCGATCGATACATATCGATCAGTTTTCACCGCAGAATTTTGGCGGCACCTACACGTTCTTCGGCGGTGGTGTTGGACCAATCCTGAATGCGAATGATGAACCCATCGGCGGCACTGAGATCATAACCAGTATCGAACGATATCGCCGCACGCAGGTTTTCCTCGCGCAGGGGAAGACCGCGGAGGAGATACGAGCACTCGGTGGCGGCGCAAGCCAGTTTCGTCTGTCTGCGGGAAATCCGGAAACTGAAGTGAGCCAGTGGGACTTCGGCGGTTATATCCAGGACGACTGGAAGGTACGGCCAAACCTGACGCTGAGTCTCGGCCTACGTTACGAAAACCAGAAGAACATCGATAGCAACTTCAATTTTGCCCCCCGTCTCGGATTCGCGTGGTCTCCGGGCGGGCAACAATCAAAGACTGTCGTTCGTGGCGGCTACGGCGTTTTTTACGAACGCGTCGGCGAGAACCTGACGATGCAGGCAATCCGCTTGAACGGCGTCAACCAGCAACAGTTTACGGTGCAGAACCCGGACTTCTTTCCAGTGATTCCAACTGAAGCACAATTGATCGAGTTTGCCGTTCCCGGCTCCGTCTATCGACTCCATGAAGGTTTACAAGCGCCGTACACGCTACAGTCTGTGATCAGCGTCGAGCGTCAGTTACCACACAATCTCACGATTGCCACCAGCTACATCAACATTCGTACGTTGCACGTGTTGCGGACGAGACCTTTGAATGCACCGTTGCCGGGTACGTTTATTCCGGGCGTGCCTGCGAGCGGAATCAGACCGCTCGACTGCGCGGACTTCATATCGCCCGACATTAACCCCTCGACCCGTTGCAACGTCTTCGCGTACGAGTCGAGCGGTCGTTATAACCAGAACCAGTTCATCGTTAACTTCAATAGCCGCTTCCACCGGAACGCTACGATGAATGCGTATTACGTTTTAGCGAAGGCGAACAGCGACGCCGACGGCACTGGAACTCTTCCAGCCAATCCTTACGACTTGAGCACTGAGTATGGGCGGTCGTCTGGTGACGTCAGGCACCGTTTTGTGATGACCGGTAACTTCCGTGCGCCGTGGGGCATCACGTTCAATCCTTTTGTGATCGTGCAGTCAGGCCGGCCATTCAATATCACGCTCGGTCGTGACATCAATGGCGACACGTTGAATACCGAACGCCCGGCGTTAGCGCCGGCGGGTGCTGATTGTTCTGACAGGGTCAATATCAGGTGCACGCCGTTTGGTAATTTCAAGCTGACGTTTGCGCCGGGCGACGTGATGATTCCGCGCAACTTCGGCGACGGCCCTGGCTCGACGACCGTCAACCTGCGCGTCAGCAAGACGTGGAGTTTTGGGTCCGAAGGTGGCGGCGCGAATGCTAACCAGCAGGATCGCGGTCAGGATCGTCAACGCGAAGGTCAGCGCGGCATGATGGGCGGCATGGCTGGACGAGGAGGTCCGGGTGGACCAGGCGGAGGTGGACCAGCCGGAGGTGGTGGCGGTCGCGGTGGTTTTGGTGGCGGCGGACCTGGCGGTGGCGGTGGCGGCAACGGTCGTTACAACCTGACGTTTTCGCTGAACTTCCAGAATTTGTTGAATCACACGAACCTCAACAATCCGGTTGGTAACCTCGGTTCTCAATTGTTTGGACAGTCAACTTCCACGGCCGGTGGTTTTGGTGGGTTCGGTGGCGCAGGCGCCGCGTACAATCGCCGCATTGACGCGCAGATCCGATTCAGTTTTTAAACCACAGATAAACGCGGATAGATGCGGATTATAAAACCTGATCCGTATCCATCCGCGTTCATCTGTGGTTAAGGAGCGTTACTTCCGTCAATCGACGGTCTCATCTCACCGACAAACTGATCCGAGTTCCTAATACTCGAAAGCACGATCTTTATCGCCTCATCCGGAAATCCCGATTCCAGCGTGAACGTGTAGCCGGTGAATACATCGCCCGAATCATCAGCACCCCAGAACAGAAACGTCGAGTCGTTTAACTGCACCAGCTTGCGCAGCAGTTGCGTGGCATTCCGTGCTTTATCGATATTGATGTAAGCGCCTTTGTAGTGCGGAAAGATTCGAAAACCAATCGTGTCCTTTGAAGTGACTGTGATCACGATCTCGAAGTATTCAGTGTGGGTGAGCCCGTCGCGCAGCGCGCCGGTGAAAACAAATTGCGACTTCGGGCTCGGCTGAAAATTTACTTTGATCTCGGGTCCGATTCTTTGTAAGAGTGCGCTCAGACGTGCGCGCGTCTTCTCTCTCGAAGCTTCAGCCGTGGGCTCCTGAGCAAACACAGCAGGGGCGGCTATTAAGAATGCAATTAGTACAAGTGAGCGTATCGTGTGGGGATTCTTCATTTGGATCCTTCCTGCGGCCAACTTCAAACGTGTCTTCCCTTTTAGGTGAAGTGCGGCGCAGAGTCAATAGTTGGAGTATGATTCCATCAAATAACCACGCAGGATGATTGACTAAGTTGTTTTTGCAACGTTGCATCGCGCCAGACTGTCGCGCCGAATACAAGCTCGACGAACGGTTGTATGTGTGTTCGCGGTGTGGTGGATTGCTCGATGTTGAAAGATCGGAAGATGTCGTGCTCGATCCGGCGTCGTTGCGCGAGTTATGGCGTGCGAGACGTACGTCTTCTGACGTGAGCGATCACAGTGGTGTCTGGCGCTTTCGAGAGTTCTTACCGTTTGACGAAGACGCGAGGATAGTCTCGCTTGGCGAAGGAAACACGCCACTGTATGACGCGCCACGTTCCGCGGACTACTGTCGTCTGTCGCAGTTGAAACTCAAACACCAGGGTTGCAACCCGACAGGATCTTTCAAAGACACGGGCATGACCGCGGCTGTAACTCAGGCGCTTAAACTCGGTGCGCGTGTGGTTGTTTGCGCGAGCACGGGAAACACTGCGGCGAGTCTAGCGGCTTATGCTGCGCGCGCGGAGCTTCTTTGCGCGATCATCGTTCCCGGCGGTCAGGTGAGTCATGCGAAGCTCGCCCAGGCGTTGGATTACGGCGCGAAGGTGCTGGAAATTGAGGGCAATTTCGATGCGTGCATGAACATGATTCGCGAGCTTGCCGAAGATGGTTCCGTGTACCTGGTCAACTCGATAAATCCTTTTCGCATTGAAGGACAAAAGACAGTGGCTTTCGAACTCGCCGAGCAGCTCGAGTGGCGAGTTCCCGATCATTTAGTTTTGCCTGGCGGAAACCTCGGGAACAGTTCGGCCTTTGGTAAAGGATTTCGTGAGTTGTTGAAGAGTGGATTGATCGATCGCCAGCCGAAGATCACAGTCGTCCAGGCGGCGGGCGCGGCGCCGTTTGCGCGTTTTTATTCACACCACGAGCACGGGTTTGTGAATGAAGAGCAGCCGAAAACCTTAGCGTCGGCGATCAAGATCGGCGCTCCTGTTTCGTGGCAGAAGGCGTGGCGTGCTGTTCGCGATACCGGTGGAAGTGTTATCACGGTTAGCGAGCAGGAGATTGCCGATGCGAAAGCGATGATCGGTCGCGACGGCATTGGTTGCGAACCCGCGTCAGCGACGACGGTTGCTGGAATTCGCAAGCTTGTTAGTGACGGAACAATCAAAGAGGATGAAACGGTGGTGGCGATATTGACGGGCCATCTGTTGAAAGATACTGACTACGTGATCAAGTACCACAACGACGCATTGATCGCCCCGGATGGCGAGCGACTCACCGGCACGTTTGCTAACTCGCCTGTGAGAATTGGTGCTTCCGTAGAGGTTATCAAAGAATTTCTCACGCAAAGGCGCAAAGGCGCAAAGGAAAACTCAAATTCAATAGAATAGCTTTGCGTCTTCTTTGCGCCTTTGCGCCTTTGCGTGAGAAATTTTCTTTATGACCGAAGTTCGCCTCCCCGCATCAACTTCAAATCTTGGCCCAGGCTTTGACTGCTTCGGCCTCGCACTGAAGTTGTATCTAACTGTCCGCGCCACCTCCATGCCCGCCGGCTCGGAGCCGTGTCGAGTAACCACCACGGGCGCGAAAGAAAATGAAGCTCTTCCGCGTAACGCTATAAACCTGATCTATCGCGCGATGTCGTTTGCCGCGCGGCGTGAGGAAGCCGTATTGCCTCCGGTCGATTTAGCAGTTCACAACGAAATACCACTCGCCAGCGGTTTGGGCAGCAGCGCCGCTGCGATCGTGGCCGGTATCAAACTGGCAGCGCTAATCACCGAACGCGAACTATCAGATCAGGCGATTCAGAACTACGCCACCGAGTTTGAAGGACATCCGGACAACATTGCAGCAGCCCTGTACGGAGGTTTTTCCGCGAGTTGTATTTGCAACGACGGCACTGTCGTTTCGACACGATTCGAATGGCCGTCGCAGATTCGCCTCGTCGTAGTTTCTCCGCACTCGCAACTACCCACGCACGTGGCGCGCGCGGCGCTTCCACGAACTATCAGCCGTCTCGATGCTGTTCACAATCTGCAAAGAACTGCACTCTTCACCTCGGCTCTCGCACAGCAACGGTACGATCTGCTGTGGGAAGCGATGCGCGATCGCTTACACCAGCCGCAGCGCGAAGCGCTCGTGCCGGGACTGGCTGAAGCATTGGCGCTGCCACGAATGCCCGGATTGCTAGGCATCGCTTTGAGTGGCGCTGGTCCAAGCATTGTTGCTTTGGTTGATGATAACGATGAAGAGATCGGTTCGCGCGTCGCGAGTTGTTTCAGTAAACACCAGATTGAATCGACCGTCAGGACGCTCGAGGCTGATAACGACGGTTGCCGTGTTATTTAACTCTCTTCATCAAGAGAAATATCGGATAGCTCACCGCCAACAGCAGTAACGCGTAAAGACTGTTTTTCGTATCGGCAGCGACCGCTCCGCCGAGGAACACCAATGAGCCCAACAACGCCAGGGCAGGCGTGACCGGATAACCCCAGGCGCGGTAGGGCCGCGGTTTTTCTGGTTCGCGCTGTCGCAAGACGAAGAGTGAAATGAACGAGAGGATGTAGTTGGCGACAAAGAAAAACGCCAGCACTGTTATAACGACGTCAAATGTCTGACCGAGTCCGATGAACAAAACCGCGACGAGTGCGCTCAGGAAAAGCGAAACACTCGGAGTTCCGCCCTCGTTAACCGCAGCCGCTTTGGTAGTAAATAGACCATCACGACTCATCCCGAAGATCACGCGTGTCGCCATCAGGTGAAGTGCGTTGATGCCGCTCAACATCGATACAATTGTCAGGCTGCGAAAGATCGTGTCGCCGTACACGCCGAAGATCACGTTTGCAGCTTCGCCGGCGGCAAACTCTTTCCCCGCAATTTGCACCATCGGCAAAACGTAAAGCAGCGCGAGGTTAACCAGTAAATAGATAGCGGCAATGCTCAAGACTCCGCCAAAGAGCGCCCGTGGAATATCGCGGCCCGGTTGCTTCACCTCTTCGGAGAAATAGATCACGCCACTCCAACCGTCGTAAGTGTAAATAGCAGCTTGAAGCGAAAGAACGATGGCCGTGAAGGTAACGGCAGAAGTTGAATTTGTTGAGGGACTTGTGAGTGCGCCGCCACCGCCCAGAGCGAAAGCCGCGATGATTAGCGCGAGGAAAGCGAGTGCTTTCAGTAAGCTCGTGAGGTTTTGAATGTTGCTTCCCCAAACGATCCCGCGCCATTGCAGCACTGCAAACAGAATCGTCACCGCTGCTGCTACTGCGGGACCTTTTCCCTCGAGGGCCGGGAACAGTGCGCCTGAGAATGTGCCTACTACGAGTGCGACAGCGGCAGTCGAACCACACGAAGAGATCCAATCACTCCACCCGACAATGAAGCCCGCGTACTCGCCGAGTGCGTAGCGCGAAAAGACATACTGCCCACCTGACCGAGGAATCATTGTGCCGAGTTCGGCAAGTGAGATGGCTCCGAGCAGGGCATAAACCGCACCCGCAAGCCAGACGAGAAGAAATGGACCAACACTCGGGAGTTGCGCAGCGATGCTGCCCGGCGCGCGAAATATTCCCGCGCCAATGGTATTTCCAATAATCACGGCCAGCCCAAACCCCACTCCGAGCACACGCAGCAGATGGCCACGCGAGCCTCGTGATTCCAGTTTGGTTTCAGTTAACAATGTGCGGATTTAACGCTTCGTCTGAATTCTCACGGACTGTCAACACTTTCATCTACGAGTAGTTTCATGCAGCCTTCTTCGGAGGTGAGTTCCGAACGGCTTGCGCGGCGTAGATTAACGCTGCCGAAACCGATTCTCGAGTGAGGCGAGGATGGGCTTCCAGAATTTGATCAACCGTTTCACCCGCTGCGAGTTTCTCCAGGATTAACTCGACGGTGATGCGGGTGCCTGCGACGACGTGTTTCCCCATCATGATTGCAGGATCGGATTGAATCAAAGCGGTATTCATTGCCGGCGATTATATCGCAGATTTTACCTGCCGGAAGCTATCTTGCCCTCACATCGATAGTGGCTTAATTTGAGTTTTTTCTCTGCGGTCCCTCAGCGAATCTCTGCGGACTCTGCGTTGAGATAGCCTTTACCGCAGAGAACGCCGAGATACGCAGAGGTCCGCAGAGAAAAACTCCTGAATTTAAGCCACTACCCTCACATCGGCATGCAGCAGCCGGTGAAAGAGGTGCTCGCCGGCTTCGCGCCTGACTGACAGGCGGCCAGCGTTGTAAGCACGAGAGTTTAAGCCCCGTTGGACCGATTTGCAGATCGCTACGTCCTCGTCCTGAATGCGTTGGCCCACGGCGACGCTCGCCAGGTTTCGTCGTCGCGCCTCGTCACTCACGACATCCGGAAAGTAAAAATCGAAAATGACCTCAGTCTGATCTACTGCGCGTGGTATGACGAGGTTCGTGTCCATCACGCCGTCGTACCAGTTGATCATGAAGTTTGGATAAATCCAGTAGTAGAGCGCGCGGTCACCTTTTCGCACTGCGCCCGTCTGCGCCTCAGCGCCCTGAGAAACGATGGGGCTCCACTGCAAGCAATGGTGCTTGCCGTTTTCGATCATGTAATTGCTGTAATCGAGCACGCTGTCGAGGCCTTTGTGCAGGTACGGCACGTGATAACCGCCGTCGAGATAGTTATCAACAAAGACCTTCCAGTTGCAATCGAAACTGTAATGACGTCGCTCGAACCAGTGAAGCCCGCTTAACTGAAGACTGCTGATCTCGGTGCCAAGATCTTCGCCAAAGAAATCAATTATCGACATAGGACGCTCATCGAGTTTGACGAATATCCAGTTTTCCCACTCGGCCAACTGAAGCGGCACGAGCCCAGTGCTTGCTCGATCGAAATTGCACACTCCAGAAAAATCCGGCGTGCCTTTCAACTCTCCTTCCAGCGAATAGGTCCAACCGTGATATGGACAGCGAAGCTGCGCGGCTTTACCTTCAGGCTCCGTCATCACGGCCGCCGCGTGATGGCGGCACACGTTGAAAAACGCTCGCAGCACATGATCGTTGCCACGCACGATCACAACCGGTTCGCCCGCGATATCGCTCGTGACGTATTGCCCCGGTAAGCTCACTTGATCGGAACGCGCAGCGAGTTGCCACGAGCGCGAGAAGACACTCTTGAGCTCGTGTTCGTAGAAATCTTTGTTCGTGTACCAGGAGGACGGAATCGTTGAAGCGTATTCGAGAGGAAGCTGTGGATCGTACTGAGCGACGATCTCCTTTAGCCTGGAATTCATAATTAAACAACCGGCGTGGCAGTCTTGCGCTTCGGATTGAAAAACGGTGTCTTCACGACAGTAGCTCTCACGTGATGCCGAACAGCTTCGACCGTGATCTCGAATTGCAATCGCGTGCCGGGCCGCGTGTACTCGCGTCTGACTGTCGCGAGAGCAATCATTCTTTTCAACACCGGTGACCACGTTGTTGTGGTGGCCTTGCCCACCTGAATGCCTTCCTTAAACACCGGTACGGCGACTCGCGATGCCATCGGTGAAACAGCCGGAGGCAGACCAACTTCTTCGTAGATCGCCTCAACTTGTGGCCAGTCGATCTCCAGACCAACAATCTCGCGCGCCGGCCCGCGTTTCTGTTCCTCGATCAACGCCGCCTGGCCCACGAAGCGGTTCTTGTCGAGATGCACCAGCCGGCCCAGACCCATTTCAAACGGCGAGTATCGCTGTTCATCAACAAGAGCTTTCTTGCTGCTGTTGAAATCCACATCGATCAGCAGCAGTCCTGCTTCGACGCGGGCGACGTCGAGTGCCAGCATTCCGGCGGGATGAATATCGAAAGGCTTGCCACCTTCCATCAATGCATCCCAAACCTTCAACGCGTGCTTGGATGCGATCCAGATCTCGTAACCCAGATCTCCGGTGTAGCCCGTGCGAGAAATCTCAACAGGCACGCCCGCGATAGTGCCTTTGGTCACTCGAAAGTATTTCAAGTTCGCGATGTCTGCGTCTGAAACCAGACTCTTGAGGAGACGGCCCGAGGTGGGTCCCTGCAAAGCGAGCGCCGAGACGCCTTCGGAAATATCTTCAATTAGTACATCCATGCCGGCTGCGTTTTGCGTGAACCATCGGAGACTCGGATCGGCGGCAGTCCAGCGATAAGTATTCTCTTCGAGACGCGACACCGTGCCATCGTCGATCACCTTCCCGCGCTCATCGCACCACGGCGTGTAGACCACCTGGCCCACCGACACCTTTCGCATGTCGCGCGTGATTATGCGATCGACCAGCCGCGTCGCATCCTTCCCGGTGAGCCGGTACTTGAATAGCGGCGAGATGTCGATTAACGCGGCCGCGTTGCGGATAGCGTTATACTCGTGTTCGTGATGCGGCTCGTAAGAGCTAACGGCGTAGTATCCAGACCACTCGCGATAGCTAAGACTTTCGCAAAGCGGAAATGTACGTTCGTGAAAAGCGGTTCCGATTGGCATGTGTTATTCAACGGTGGCGAGTGTTCGCAAGTTAGTCAAATTCACTATCGTCATCCGGTTTGCTTATCTTCTGCGCAACCAACTCGATCCACGTTTTTACTTCTTCATCGTTTGCACCAAGTGAGTTCAGTATCTCACTGACAAGTCCTGACTCGGTCTTCAGCTCGGGAAAAGTTAAAAGGAGTAAAGCAAGATCGCGCCAATCCGTACCTGACTTCGGTTGGCCGCGACGCGAATGATAGGAGATAACTTTGCGAGCGATAAGTTCAGAAGCGGTTATGACGGGGACATCGTCGATACGTTCCGCCTTCGGCAGTATCGTAACGGAGCGCACATCGACCAAGTGTCGATTCCCCTCTTTCCGAATCTGAAAAACCCGATATCCCTTTCCTTCGCCAATCACCCGCACTCGCACCGCTATGTGAAACCGTTCGCTGAGATATTCGCGCAACTCTTCCGCCAGGTCCGCGGCCCTTGGCGACATCAAATCAATGTCCTGCGTCATGCGCGGCTCTGGCACGTAGGCATTTACCGCGGTGGCGCCAAACACCACAACGTCATCGCGTCCCCGGAGGAACTCGAGCACCGCCTCGTGAACTGTAGCCAGGGGCAACGGTTCGCGCATGGCAAACTCCTTGAATGTGAGAACGCCGGCGTTCAGCATCATTCAGATAATACGCCGCCTAATTTCGTTTGGGCAAAACTAATGCTAATGGCAACAAGGACCAGCGGGTATGTTTCAGTCCGTGTTTGTCAGGGCGAGTGATTATAAGTATGCTAACGCGCTTGCGGCAAGACAGGTTTTTCCCGGGGATAAAGTTCAGAGTTCAAGCTTTAGCTTGTCTGCGAAACAGCAACCTAAAGGTTGAACTCTGAATTTTATACGGCAAACAAAAGGCAGATGAATAACAAATACGACGTCGTCGTCATCGGCGGCGGACATAACGGTCTGGTGAATGCTGCGTATCTCGCGCGCGCCGGGAAAAAGGTGCTCGTGCTCGAGCGCCGGCACGTGCTTGGTGGCGCGGCGGTTACTGAGGAAGTTTTTCCCGGTTTCAAGTTTTCCGTCTGCTCCTACGTCGTCTCTTTATTAAGACCGGAAATCATTCGCGAGCTCGACTTGCCGCGTCACGGTCTCGAGATCCTTCCGCTCGACGGCACCTTCACCCCGATGCCAAACGGCGATTATCTCTGGCGGGTCAACGATCACGCGCGCACGCGCCGCGAAATCGCGCGTCACTCGCGGCTCGATGCCGAAGCTTATGACGAATACGGCAAGGCCATGATCGAGATGGCCCACTTTGTAAAGCCGATCATGAGCATGACGCCGCCCGATCCGACTTCGCTCGATCCGAAAGGCTGGAAGAACCTGGCTTTCCTCGGCCGCCGTTTTCAAAAACTTCCGGACGAAGACAAGTACAACCAGGTGCAGTTGATGACGATGAGCGCCGTCGACTTTCTCGATCAGTGGTTTGAAACCGACGTGCTCAAAGCGACGATGTCAGCCTCAGGGATCATCGGTACGTTTCTCGGAGTGCGTTCACCGGGAACAGCGTATGTGCTACTGCATCATTACATGGGTGAGATCGACGGCGCGTTTCGCTCGTGGGGCTTTGCTCGCGGCGGCACCGGTGCAATTTCAAACGCGATCGGGGATGCGGCGCGGGAAGCTGGAGTCGAGATTCGCACTGAGGCGTCCATCGCAAAAATTCTCGTCAAGAACGGGCGAGCCACTGGGGTCGTATTAGCTAACGGCGACGAGATCCACGCTGATGTCGTTTCATCGAGCGTCGATCCACGGTTGACGTTCATGAAGATGATTGGCGAGGAACACTTGCCGGATGATTTTTGTACCGACCTCAAACGCTACAAATATCGTGGCTCATCAGGAAAAGTAAATCTTGCGCTCGACGGCTTGCCGGATTTCAAGTCGCTGCCCGGTCCAGGCGCGCATTTGCGTGGGGCGATCTCGATTTCGCCAAGCGTTGAATACATGGAGCGCGCGTATGACGAAGCGAAGTACGGACGTTTTTCACGTCGTCCTTACATCGACATGGTGATTCCGAGTTTGACTGATCCTTCCGTCGCGCCGCCGGGGAAACACGTGATGTCGTGTTTCGTGCAGTACGCGCCTTACAACTTGAAAGAAGGAAACTGGGACGACAAACGCGATGAGTTTGGCGACACGGTCATCGACACGATTGCCGAACACGCACCGAACATCAAAGATCTGATTCGCGATCGTCAGGTGTTGACTCCACTCGATCTCGAGCGCGAGTTTGGTCTATCGGAAGGAAACATTTTTCAGGGTGAACTTACGCTCGAACAACTCTTCTTTCTACGGCCGGCTCCCGGCTGGGCTCAATATCGCACGCCAATCAAAAATCTTTACATGTGCGGCTCAGCCACGCATCCGGGCGGCGGAATCATGGGCGCGCCAGGACGAAATGCTGCGCTACAAATGCTGAAGGACCTTTAAGCAATCCACAGATTACACAGATTTTCAATTAAGTAATCTGTGTAATCTGTGGATGGATCGACAATGACATACGACGTCACAATCATCGGCGCAGGCCACAACGGTCTCGTCGCTGCCTGTTACCTGGCGAAGAGTGGTTTGAAGACACTCGTCCTCGAGCAGCGTGCAGTTGCCGGCGGCGGAGCCGTTACTGAAGAAATTCATCCGGGCTTCCGTTGCTCTACCCTGGACCACGCAGCCGGTCCGTTATCAACCCAGGTTGCCGGCGAGCTAAATCTCTCACGCTTCGGACTAGAGATGATCACTCCGGAAGCGCGCGTGCTTGCACTCTCACCTGACGGCAGATCGCTTTGCATCTACAACGACGTTGGACGAACAGTCAGTGAAATAAGAAAGTTTTCTGCGAACGATGCAAAGAGTTACCCGGAGTTCGTCAACAGTTTCTCGCGCATTGGTAAAGTACTTGCACCACTGATTTCAATGACTCCGCCAGTGATCGATCAGCCAACGGCGGCGGACGTGTGGCATCTCGGCAAGGTTGGGCTTGCGTTTCGTGGATTAGGCAAGAAGGACGAGTATCGTTTGCTGCGTTGGGCACCGATGGCAGTAGCCGATCTTATTAGTGAATGGTTTGAGACGGAGTTGTTACGCGCGACCGTGGCTGGACGCGGGATTCACGGCGTGTTCGCTGGTCCATGGTCGGCAGGAACGAGTCTCGGTCTGTTGTTGCAAGCGGCGATGGACGGAAGCGCCATCGGATCCGCTGCGTATGCAAAAGGCGGGATGGGCGGGATGACTCAGGCTCTTACAAACGCAGCCAAAGCTGCGGGCGTGGAGATTCGCACGTCAGCGCGCGTTGCTCAAATCAGCGGCGCTTACACTGACAAGCCAAAGGTGGTACTTGAGGGCGGCGAAGAGATGGGATCACGAGTGGTTGTTTCGAATGCGGATCCACGCACGACGTTTCTGAATCTCGTCGATCCAATCGATCTCGAACCCAACTTCCTTTTGAAGATGCGCAATTACCGCGCGCCCGGCGTTGTGGCAAAGATCAATCTTGCACTCGATGGTTTGCCCCAGTTCCACGGCGTTGACGGCAGCGATGCGACAACAAGACTCTCAGGACGCATTCACATCGGTCCGGAAATCGACTATCTCGAGCGTGCGTTCGATGCGTCCAAGTACGGTGAGTTTTCTGCCGAACCGTATCTCGATATCGCGATTCCATCGATTGGCGATCCTTCGCTCGCGCCCGCAGGCAAGCACGTGATGTCGATTCACGTGCAGTTTGCACCCTACAAGTTAAAACAAGGCGATTGGGCTACGCGACGCGACGAGTTTGCGGACAGCGTGATCGGGCAGTTGGAAATCTACGCTCCAGGGTTGCGCGATTCGATTGTCGCGCGACAAGTAATCACACCTCTCGATCTCGAACAGAGTTACGGGCTCAGCGGCGGGCACATTCATCACGGCGAACAAACGCTCGATCAGTTTTTCACTTTCCGGCCATTGATTGGCTGGGCACAGTATCGAACACCGCTGAAACGACTCTATCTTTGCGGCGCGGGCACGCATCCCGGTGGAGGATTGACAGGCCTGCCGGGAGCAAACGCGGCACGTGAGATCGCACGCGACTTCAAGGCCGGGAAACACTAATCCATCCACAGATTACACAGATTATTTTTTCTGTGTAATCTGCGTAATCTGTGGATACAACTTATGTCAAAACGCAGCTTCGCCAGTGATAACAACGCCGGTATCCATCCGGAAATGATCGAAGCCATCGCGGCGGCGAACGACGGTCACGTCGTCGCCTACGGTGACGATCCATTCACAGAACGGGCGATAAAGCTGTTTCAAAAACAGTTCGGCCGCGATGTTGCGGTGTATTTTGTTTTCGGAGGCACCGGCGCGAATGTGCTTGGCTTAAAGGCGATTACCAAACCGTATGAGGCAATCATTTGCGCTGAGACCGCGCACGTGAATGTCGACGAGTGTGGCGCGCCCGAGAACTTCACCGGCTGCAAGTTGCTCACGGTTTCGACTCCGAACGGCAAGCTGCGAATCGAGCAAATCAAATCCCTGCTGCACGGCATCGGGGTTGAACATCATGTGCAGCCGCGTGTGATCTCCGTGTCCCAAGCCACCGAGATGGGCACGGTGTACACAAAGGAAGAACTGAAGGCTCTGGCTGACTTCGCTCACGAACACAACCTGCTGCTTCATGTTGATGGCGCTCGTATCGCTAATGCGGCCGTGAGTCTCAAAGCGAGTCTGAAAGAAATCACGGCGGATGCCGGTGTCGATGTCCTCTCGTTCGGTGGCACGAAGAACGGAATGATGTACGGCGAAGCGGTGGTCTTTTTTAATAGGAAGTTTGGCGACGACTTCAAATACATCCGCAAGCAGGGCATGCATCTGCCGTCGAAGATGCGCTACATCTCGGCGCAATTCGAGGCGCTGCTGTCTGATGATCTTTGGCATCGAAGTGCCGCACACTCAAATCGGATGGCGCAGACGCTGGGAAGTGAATTGGCGAAGATACCGCAGATACAACTGACGCAGCCGGTTGAAGCGAACGGCGTTTTTGCAGTGATACCGAGTAAGTACGTGCCGCAACTACAGAAGAAATATTTCTTCTACGTTTGGAACGAAGAGATTTCTGAAGTGAGATTGATGGCGTCGTTTGATACGACAGAAGACGACGTTCGCGATTTTGTTGAGTTCGTGCGCAAGACAGTACAGTGAGACAGGATTAACAAGATGTTTCAGGATTTATCATGATAATCCTGCTCAATCATGTAAATCCTGTTCAAGATGCCCTTTGCGGCGAGCACGATCATCATCATCCAGAACACGAAGCGAATTCGATAGAGCGCTCCCGCATTCACGACCACCAAGCCCAACGCGAGCATGCCGATCGTCGCGACCAGAAACAATAGCCACATCTTTCGGTTTCGCCGTTCCCGCCATACGCAAAAACCAGCCGCGACATAAAGAAAATACATCGCGAGTGTTTCAACCCCGCTCACAAGTCGTCCAGCAAGACCAAAACTTCCTCTCTGCACCCACATCTTCGGAAACGGCGCAAAAAAACCAATTACAAACGCGCGGGGAATAAACCTAACGATGTCGCCCACACCGTTAAAACGAACGTCACTATCAATGTCCGACGCGCGTGATGTTGAGAATCGAAAGCCAGCTCGGCGATCCGCGATCTGGTTGACGACGCGTGTCCCGATTCCTTGTTGCGCCGGAGGCTGAAGCGTTGAAGGTATAGCCAGTGGTGTAGCTGGCGGTCTCACGCCGGGTAGAGTCGTACTCTCGAAACGTGTCGGAACCAAAAGTGCAGCGGCAATAATCCCAAGCATGACGACGATGTTTCCGGCCATCAACTTCTTTTCACGGATCATGCGATGAACGAGCAATGCGAGCCCAACGACGATGGCAGCGAGCACAACGTTCCACATGTTTCCTCGCGTGACCCAAAACGTACTAACCAACATCGCGCCAACGACTCCGAAACCGATAGACCTGGGCCACGTCAGATCCCGCGTCAGCAGTAATGTCAAAAGGACCATGAGCGCGAGAAAACAAAGAATTGCCAGCGGATCTCTAATCAGTTGCGTTGAAAAAATGAGGAATGAAGGCCACGCACCAACGATGCAAGCAGCGACTAAGCCGGTGCGCGCGTTAAAGGCCTCTCGACCGAGAACGTAAACGCAACTCAATATACCGAGGTAGTAAAAAAGATTTAGAGGCTCAGCGGCGAGAATGTTATGGCCAAACAACTTCCCAAAGATTGCAAACGATAGCGAGTAAAGGCGACAGTGCAGAGGAGCTTTCATTGCAAGCCACGCGTAGAAGCCGTTGGTTTGCCATTCGCTGACCATGTTGCTGGCCAGTGTTCTGTAAGTGGCTCCGTCCACCGCGAAGCTCAGGCCGATTCCGTTCTCGTCGAACGTGCCTGGCAGAAGTTGAAAGTGACCGGCGAGGAAAATTGCAATTGTCAAAACGATGTGAGCTGCCGCGGCGAGTAAAAGGTGACGCACCGGCGGATTGTATTACAGGAGTTGTAGGATTTACATGATATCCTGTGCATCCTGAACAACCAGTAATCCTGTAAAGCAATGAGTAGTGTGCTCGATGCCGTCGTTGTCGAAGTTGAGCCGGCGCCGGACATTGTGTCCGTAATCGCAGGCACGAAGCCTTCCTTTTTGTTGAGCATTGACGCCGGCACGTCCGGCGTGCGCGCGGCGTTGTTTGATGAGCGCGGCAATCAAGTGTTCGGCACACAAAAGCAGCGCGACACAGCGGGCGACTTCACCGAACTCGATCCCGATAGCCTCATTGAGGAAGTTATTGAGACGATCGACGAGTTACTCGCATTTAATTTTCATTCGACGGGGCAGATTGATTTCATCGCAATCTCGGCGTTCTGGCACAGCTTGATCGGTATCGACAGTGAAGGACACGCGACCACCCCACTGCTCACCTGGGCCGACACTCGCGCAGCGCAAATCGCCAACGACTTGCGTTCGCAGTTCAATGAGCTCGAGATTCACGCTCGCACCGGTTGCCGCTTTCATCCCAGTTACTGGCCTGCGAAATTAACGTGGCTCAAACACGAGCATCCGAAAAAATTCCGTAACACGCGTTGTTGGCTTGGCTTCGCAGAATACCTTTGCCTGCGTTTTTTTGGAGAAGCGCCCACGACGATTTCGATGGCGTCCGCCACCGGATTATTTAATCAACGACAATGCGATTGGGATTGGGATTTTGTTGAAGCGCTCGGCATTTCTCCCGACAGTTTGCCCGAAATCAAGACCCGATTGAATCTGCAACTCTCAGACGCTTTCGCATTTCGCTGGCCGGCGTTGGCGGAGGCGCGACTCGTCCGCGTAGTTGGAGATGGAGCGGCGAACAACATCGGCGTGGGCTGTAGCACGAAAGACAAGATCGCATTGATGGTCGGTACGTCAGGCGCGATGCGAGTCGTATTTGCGGGCGATCCGCCGGCTGAATTATCGCCGGCGCTTTGGAGTTATCGAGTTGATAACGATCGCGTGGTTGTTGGAGGCGCGTTATCCGACGGCGGCGGTCTCTTTCAATGGTTGACTGAATCGATGAACCTCGATCCGCAGGCGATGGAAAAAGAGATAGCCTTGCTCGAACCCGACTCGCACGGGCTTACGATTCTGCCTTTCTGGTCCGGTGAGCGAAGCACGGGATGGTTGGCGGACGCTCGCGGCGGTATCTTTGGTTTGAGACAACAAACAATTCCGGCCGAGATCGTTCGCGCAGTGCTCGAGTCGATCGCGTATCGATTTGCGTTAATCGCGCGCGAGCTCGATCACATCGCGCCTGATGCGACGATATTCGCATCCGGTAACGCACTGCGTTCTTCATCCGTTTGGCCGCAGATCATCGCAGACGTTTTAGGCCGACCCTTGCTGCTTGGTGGAAATGCGGAAAGCTCGATGCGCGGCGCTGCCTTGCTTGCGCTGGAAGCCGTGGGCAAAATAGGTTCCATTGAGGAAGATCCGATTGCAGTTGAACAAGTGTTCGAACCTGACATGATGCGACACGCTCGCTACTGCCAGGGACTCGCACGCCAGGAAGAGCTCTACGATCGACTTTATAAAGATGAAAGCAGTCTCACGCAAAGGCGCAAAGACGCAAAGTAGATCTTCCTTTGCGCCTTTGCGCCTTTGCGAGGAAAATATTCCAGGAAAACAGGAACCTAAACGATGAGCGCGCCCGTGCAGAAAGAAAACTCAAACATCACTCCCGAACTCGATCAACTCTGCATCAACACTATCCGTACGTTGTCGCTCGACGCGGTGCAGAAAGCGAATTCCGGTCACCCTGGATTGCCGCTCGGCGCGGCGCCGATGGCCTACGTTCTCTGGACACGGTTCCTGCGGCACAATCCACGTAATCCCAAGTGGGAGAATCGCGATCGCTTTTTGCTGTCCGCCGGTCACGGATCGATGTTGCTCTACTCGTTGCTTCACCTGACCGGCTACGATCTTCCGCTCGATGAGTTGAAAAACTTTCGGCAGTGGGGCTCAAAGACGCCCGGTCATCCTGAGTATGGTCTAACTCCCGGTGTGGAGATCACAACCGGTCCATTGGGCCAGGGTTTTGCGAATGGAGTCGGCATGGCGATGGGCGCCGCACACCTGGCGGCAAAGTTTAATAAAGACGGCTTCCCGTTAATCGATCACTACGTTTACGCGATCGTTTCCGACGGCGATCTGATGGAAGGCGTAGCTTCGGAAGCAGCGTCGCTTGCCGGTCATCTCAAACTCGGCAAGTTGATCTACCTCTACGACGACAATCAAGTCACCATTGAAGGCTTCACCAGTCTCGCGTTTAGCGAGAATGTGCCCAAGCGTTTTCAGTCTTATGGTTGGCACACGCCAACGGTTACCGACGGCAACAACCTCAAGGATATCGAAGCAGCAATTCTAGATGCGCAGACTGTAACTGACAGGCCGAGTTTGATCTCGATCAAAACGGTAATTGGCTTCGGCATGCCGACACAGGGCACACGCAAAGCTCACAGCGATGCGCCCGGCGAAGAGGCAGTGCGCGAGACGAAGCGGCACCTTGGCTGGCCGGAAGACAAGCAGTTTTTTATTCCGGACGAAGCACTCGCGCATTTTCGCCAAGCCGTTGATCGCGGCGAACGACTTGAAGCTGATTGGCGGGGGCTTGTTGAGAGGTATGGCGAGAGCCATTCGGCAGAAGGCGAAAGCTGGGCCGCCACGATGAGCGGAGAATTGCCCGCAGGTTGGGAAGACCACTTGCCGAAGTTTGAAGATGCGAAGCCGGTGGCGACGCGTGTGGCGAGTGGTGAAGTGATAAATGCTTTAGCGCCTGTGATGCCGATGCTGATTGGCGGTTCCGCGGATCTCGGCGTTTCAAACAACACGGATATCAAGGAGAGCCATAGCTATGAGGCCGGCACTTACGATGGACGCATTTTCCATTTTGGCGTGCGCGAACATGCGATGGGATCGACGCTCACGGGCATCTCGCTCAATGGTGGTCTGATTCCGTATGGCGGAACGTTCATGACGTTCTCTGACTACATGCGACCGGCTATCCGCCTCGCAGGGCTCTCCGAAGTGCAGGTGATTTATGTTTTCACTCACGACTCGGTGGGCCTGGGTGAAGATGGACCAACGCATCAACCGATCGAGCATCTCGCTGCGTTGCGAGCAATACCGCACCTGTTTGTGATTCGACCGGCTGATCCGGCGGAAGTGAGTGAGGCGTGGCGGATCGCGATCCTTCGTCGCCATGCGCCAACGGCGTTGGCTCTGACGCGGCAGAAAGTCCCGGTGATAGATCGGAAGCGGTTTGCGAAGGCGGATGGATTGAGACGAGGCGCTTATGTTTTGGCGGACGCTGAAAACCCTCGGCTGATTCTGATCGCCACGGGCTCTGAAGTCTCGCTTGCGCTTGAGGCATGCGAGAAACTGGAAGGCGAGGGCGTGCCGGCGCGCGTCGTCTCGATGCCGTGTTGGGAGCTTTTTGAAGAGCAGCCGCAGGATTACCGCGATCAGGTTTTACCTCCTTCAGTGAGCGCGCGGCTGGCGATTGAGGCTGGCGTGCGACAGGGTTGGGATCGATACGTTGGGCCGTCAGGCGATGTGATTTGTTTGGACCGTTTTGGTGGTTCCGCGCCTGGTGAGGTTGCGTTGCGAGAGTTGGGATTCAACGTCGAAAACGTGTTGAATCGCGCCCGCGCTTTACTGTGATATTTAGACAGGATTTCAGGATTCTCAGAATGCGAATTGCAATCGGCGCGGATCATGGAGGCTATCCGCTCAATGAACGAATCATTGAGGAACTGGAACGCGCCGGACATGAGTTGATTGACTTCGGCACTCACGATGGTTCCATTCCCGACGATTATCCCGACTACGCAAAACAAGTTGGTGAAGCCGTACAAAACGGTGCCGCAGAGATCGGAATACTGGTTTGCGGAAGCGGTGTCGGCGCAGCGGTGGCGGCTAACAAGCTGCGCGGTATTCGTGCGGCACTTTGCGGTGATACTTATTCGGGCCGCCAATCACGCGAACACGACGACTGCAATGTACTTTGTCTTGGAGCGCGCGTCGTTGGAGTCGAGCTCGCACTCGAGATCGTTCGAGCATTTGTAGCCGCTCGCTTCACAGGTGAAGAACGACACCGGCGCCGCCTCGCTAAAATTCAGGCACTCGAAACAAACTGTAACGCCCCCGGCAACACCTGAAACTGCACCGGCGTAACGCCTCGAACATTTCCGTCCGCCTCCAAAGGCATTGCATCCTGCACTAACAACGTCTCGATACGCACAATCGTCCCTTGCGTGATTGTGACTTTCGGATTGTTGACGTGACCGCCAGTGTGTATGCGTGATAACTCGGTAACGACATTCTTACGCGTGAGACCGGAAGCAGTTATCACATCGAGCTTGCCATCGTCGATGCGCGCCTCCGGCGACAACATCATTCCGCCGCCGCAATAAAGTCCATTCGCCACAGCAACGAGATTCATTGGTCCATCCGAGATTTCACGACCATCAACTACGACTCTAACGCGGCGCTCGCGCCACGCAGCCAAAGCTCCCACTGCCGCAAACACAAAACGAAACTCGCCGGAAAAATTGCGCATGAACTTTCCCTGCGCCGCCACACGACCAGCCGTTTCGCCTCCGATTCCCATCGTCGAAGCGTTCAGACAAATGAATGGTTTTTCAAAACCATTACATCGGCCGTATAGCACGTCGATGCTGTGCGCATTGTTCTCGCCACGAAGATAGGAGATGACGATCTCGATCCACTTTGCGAGAGGAGCGCGACGGCCGTGCTGTCCACGTGCGAAGTCATCGCCCGTACCGGCAGGAAGAATCCCGAGTGTTGCCGCTGGGTTGATCGGCGTTGGATGAACGTCGAGGTTGTCGTTGAACTGGAAAAAACCTTCTGCTGATTCGCTGAGTGTGCCGTCGCCACCGACGACGACGATGTTTTCAATGCCGGACTTCAACGCGGCGCGAGTTTGGATGGTCGCGTCACCTGGCGAGGTAGTTTCGTAAGCCTTGTAATCAAGGCCTGCTGCGTCGAGTTGGGATTTGATTGTGGGCCATGCTCGCCGGGCTTTAGCGGCGAACTGGTTGATGACGATCAGTGTTTGCATGAAGGCCATCCACAGATTACACCGATCGTAGGTAATCTGTGGATGGTTTATCTATTTCGCGGGTTCTTATCCGCGGGCTCGTGCTCTACTTGCGGACTGCGCGAGTTCACGAGCGCGAGGCATCGCATCGACAGCGCGTGAGATCTGCGGATCGCCGTCGTTGAAGACCTGAGTTGCGGTGCGGTAGCCGTAGGCTGCCGACAGGATGTTGTAGCGCAACTGCCTTTCCGCGTAGGTGCGGGATTTGTCGAGTTGATCCGGAGTGACTTTGAAGACCGGTTTGCTCGCCGCAAACTTCTTCAATTCCTTGAAGAGAGCATCGGTTACCGGATAGTCCTCATTTACGAGATCATGCTCAAAATCGATCGCGCTTTGAATCTTGTACGAGTCAAAACCCTGGATACGACCCGTAGTCAACTCCAGCGCAAACGCGAAGAGGACATCGCGCAGTTGACGTTCGGCGGCACTGATGGTGCCCGGCTTGACGGCTTCATCCGGAGCAATTCCGCCGCCTTCGTACACAGCGCGTCCCGTATCCGTGTGCTTTTCAGGTCCGTTTTGCGGGGTCGCCTGGTTGCTCTTGTCAGCCGCGAGACCACCTGGGAAGTAATAGTTGTAAAAGCCGCCATTTGAATAATCGCGCTGAATCAGTCGGCCTGACGGCGTGAAGTATTTAGCAATCGTCAACAACAAGGCTGAGTCGTAATCCAACTGAAATGGAAACTGAACAAGACCCTTGCCGAAAGTTGTTTCACCGACGATGAGTGCACGATCGTGATCCTGAAGCGCGCCGGCCACGATCTCTGCCGCTGACGCGGTATCGCCGTTAACCAGCACAACCACCGGGACGTTGTCAGGATTCTCGTTTACGGCCGCATACGACTGCGAGCTGTCGCGAAAACGACCTTTCTGCGTAACGATCATCTGGCCGCGCTGCAAAAACGTATTCGCGACACGCACGGCCTGAATCAGTAGCCCGCCACGATTTCCGCGCAGGTCCAGCACGAGCATATTCATGCCTTTGCCGTGCAGGTATTTCAGCGCTTGCTCGAATTCGTCGGCAGTCGTCAGGTTAAAGCCCCCGGTCATGGCCACGTAACCGACACCCGGCCGGAGCATGTAAGCCTGCGCAATCGAAGGCAGCGAAACAGCATCGCGAACGATACTCACCGTTTCAGACTGCTTCGTGGCTTGGTGCTCGACAGTTACCTTCACGGTGGTCCCGCGCGGCCCGAGCAAAAACTTACGTACTTCTGGAAAGGGCTTGCCTTTCATTGAATTGCCGTCGATCGCGAGAATGCGATCGCCAAACCGCAGACCAGCGCGGGCGGCCGGCGACTCCGGGAAAGTGGCGCGAATGAAAGTATTGACCTCGGAGCCTTCGCGGAGGTCTTCGATCGTCGCCCCGATACCGAAGTATTCAGAACGTTGTTCAGTGCGGAACGAAGCGTACTCAGCCGGATCGAAATAGGTCGAATGGGGATCCAGGACGCTCAACATACCGCTGATCGACGCCTTGAAGATTGCGTTGTAGTCGAGCTTCCGCCCGTCAATGTGGTTTGACTGGATAACCGACAAGGCTTCAGCAAGGTCGCTTTTAATTACCGGTGCCGAGGGGCTCGACTTGCCGTTTGAACTCGCGCCCGTCGTCGAACGGTCAGGAGTCGCGGTCCGGCGAGCCGACCGGGTTTGCTGGGCAATAATGAAAGCAGGAACTGCCAGGGCAACTACGAGGAATAAAATTCCCGGGGCAAAAGAGCTCTTTCTCACGCAACCCTCCTAAAATCTATGTCGCTGGTTTCTGAACGTCGGGCGCCGGGTTTCGGTCGGAAACACGGGCACGCCAGAATAACACGAAGCACAGGGGCATTTGAATGTACGCAGGGCGTTGACCGAAGTTTTTACAAAATCGTCGTAGGCATGTAGATGCGTCGTTTCGACTTTTTGTCGCCTACCAGTTACAGGTCCTAGAGGTCGTATAGGACATATTTGACCCATTTGTTTTATTATCCCCGCAAGCTCTCGCACGACAGTTCGACGGAGGATCTTGAATGTCTACAACATTAAAACGGGATAGTCTTTTGTCTTTTGCAAACTCGCACCGGGAGGAATATGAAACACTCCTGCGCCGTTTTGTCGAAACTCCAACGGTCTCCGTCAACCCCGGCCATCTTGACGACATAAAAAAGGGCGTTGAACTCACCGTCGAAACGCTTGAAAAATTCGGCGGCAAAGCGGAGGTTTACCGCGCTGACAGAGGAAATCCTGTCGTTCATGGGGTGTTTGGCAACGATAACAGCCTGCCGACCGTTACCGTCTACAATCACATTGACGTTCAACCGGCTTCAAAAGAAACTGAGCCCTGGGACACCGAGCCGTTCACCTTCACGAAAAAGGGTGACACTTACTTTGGTCGGGGCACGACCGACGATAAAGGCCCGGCGCTCAGCGCTTTGTTTGGCGCTCGCGCCGCGATGGAGGCGAATGTTCCAGTCAACATACGTTTCCTTTGGGAGTTTGAGGAAGAGATCGGCTCTCCGAATTTCGAGAAGATTATCTCGAAATCCGCGCCCGATCTGCGCACCGATTCGGTGGTGGTTTCAGACACGGTTTGGGTTTCACGAAACCGGCCGGCGAGCTCCGCGGGACTGCGCGGGCTCCTGGGCTTCATTCTTACCCTCGAAACGGGAACTGTTGACACCCACTCCGGCGAGACGGGGGGCGCCTCGCGAAATCCGATTGCCGAGTTGATGCAACTGCTTTGCGATATCTACGACGTGCGTACCGGCAAGATCAAAATCAAAGGTTTCTATGACGACGTCATTCCGCCTTCGAAAAAAGAGCTGCAAGACTGGGCAAATTGCGGCTTCACGACCAAAGGCTTCAAGAAGGCGCACCATCTCAAGAAAATGCGTTCGGAAGATCCGCTCGAAGTGATGAAGCGCATCTGGGGAATGCCGACGCTCGAAGTTCACGGCATGGTTGGCGGCTATCAAGGCCCAGGCTTGAAATCGATAGTTCCGCCTCGCGCTGAACTGAAGGCTTCGTGCCGGTTAGTGCCGGTGCAGGACCCGCAGAAGATCAAGAAACTGATCACGGCGGCCGTGAAGGAAAGAAATCCCGACGTAAATATTCACTTCGAATCGCAGGCGCCGGCGTTTCGGACCGTGCTCGAGGGCGAACTACCGCAGGCTTTGAAACGCTCCATCAAGTTTGCTTTTGGACGCGAGGCGGTGTTCGTTCGCGACGGTGGCACTATCGGAGCTATGACGAGTATCGAGAAAGTGCTGAGGTGTCCGGTGCTGTTTCTTGGTCTATCTCTTCCGGAGCACGGCTATCACGCGCCGAATGAGAATTTCGACTGGCGGCAGGCGTCAGGCGGGATGGTGGCGTTCGCGAAGTACTTTGAAGAGATCTCAAATCTCGGTAGAACTTAACCACGGATTACACGGATAAAAATCCGGATTTGAAATCCGCTTCATCTGTGGTTAATGATTTAGATCAGACACGAGAGCCGTTCCTCGTTCAACGCGACGAAGCCCGACTTTTCGTAGAAGTGTCGAGCTTCTGGGTTTTGCAGGTGCACAGCCACGTCGATGCGCGTGACCGCCTCCTTGCGTAACTGCTCCTTCAATTGTCTCAACTGTTCAGACCCGATACCTTTTCCCCGGCGATCCGGTTTCACGGAAACATCGTCGAGCTTGGCCACCACCGCGCCCATGGACGTCGAGATCGCGTAACAGACCACGCAGATTCCGGCCACGCCTTTCTCGTCGTAGGCCATCCACACAAATCCGAGCTCCGGACGTTCGAGAAACAGATCGAGTGCATTATTCAGGCCTTTTAAGCCCAGGTCGCCGTAAGCCTGACTGCTGGCAAGGTAATGCTCGTCGGCGCTGAGGAAGTCACTCAGCATGTGGAAAGCATCGCGCACATCGGCCGCGCCCATTTTTCGACAAGTAATACTCACGGCCCAATGATATAATCCCGCCTCCGCATCACCAAGTAATTTCCATTCCAATAGACGGCAGGTCAGGAGCCATGAAAAAGACTACCACTCTCTTCGCCGCAACACTGTTTCTGCTCACCACCATTTCAGCATTTGGCCGCGAAGCGCGGCTGGTGCGCTATCCGCATTATCACAACGGCCGCATCGTCTTCAGCTATCTGGGAGATATTTGGACTGCCGATGAGAATGGCCAAAACATCCAACGCCTGACCGTCAACCGCGCTCGAGATGTTTATGGACGGTTCTCGCCCGATGGGAAGTGGATTGCTTTTTCGAGCGAGCGTAACGGGAACCTCGATGTTTACCTGATACCTGCCGGTGGCGGCAACGCCAAACAATTAACCACGCACTCCTCGGACGAAACGGTGCTCGGCTGGTCATCTGATTCGCGCGCGATATTGTTCAGCGGCAATCGCGGTGAAGACTTCACGGCGCAGCTTTATCTCGTCAGTACCGAAGGCGGCATGCCGTGGAAGGCCGGCACTGACATGGGAGTGCAAGCGTCATATTCGCCCGATGGTCAGCGACTCGCTTACAACCAGAAGTCGCAGGTTTACTGGCGCAAGTTTTATCGCGGCTCTTTTCAGAGTGACATCACGGTGATGGACATTGCCGCAAAGAAGTTTACTCAAATCACCGACTTCGACGGCCTCGACTCGTGGCCCATGTGGGGCCGTGATGGTTTCATCTACTTCGTCAGCGACCGCGAGGGGAATGGCCTGACGAACATCTGGCGTGTTTCCGAAACCGGTGGCAAGGCCGACCGCGTTACAACGTTCAAAGCCGGCGACGTGCGCTGGCCCGCGATCAGTTCCGATGGTCGTGTGATCATGTTTGAACACGACTTCGGTATCTGGAAACTTGATGTCAACTCGAAGCGAGCAACTCCGATCACTTTGAGCATCGACGCCGAAACTCAGGAAAACATGACTGAGTTGCAAGCGTTCAATTCAGAAGCCGACGATTACGACCTCGCGCCGTCTTCCCGACGCATTGCGTTTTCCATTCACGGAGAAGTCTTTACCGCGCCGGTTGAAGAAGGTGATATCAAGCAGATTACCGACGGCGCTGCGCGTGATCGAAGCGTCAGCTATTCACCTGATGGTAAGTGGATCTCGTACATTTCCGATCAGAGCGGACGTGAGGAGCTCTTCGTTGTCCCGGTCGATGGTTCTGCGCCGGCGCAGCAGGTCACAGATATTGATACGTTGAAACCCGCTTCCAGCTGGTCTCCCGATTCCAAAGAGATCGCGTTCACCGGGTCCGACAACAACTTGCGCAAGCTGACTGTCGCCACGAAGCAAGTGGTGGTGCTCGACACGTCTCGATACGGCGGCTTCGGCACGCCTGTCTGGTCGCCTGACGGAAAGTGGATTGCTTATTCGAAAGCGGACGCGTCGCGGACGAGTGACATCTTCGTGATTGCTGCGTCGGGCCAGGAGAAAGAACCACACAAGGTAACCTTTGATTCCAACAACGAGGGGAATCCGCATTTTGGACCAGATGGTCGCAAACTCTTCTTCCAACGCGTCGAAGCCTCCGGCGGCGCCACACCAAGCTCAACGCAGATCTACTCGGTTTGGTTGGAACGACAAGATCGCGATCCTGACGATCCTGAAGAACGTGAAGCGGAGACGCCGCAACAGCCTCCGGCAGAAGGCGGCGAAGCTGGACCAACCACACCTCCCGCACGACGCGGTCCGCCGGCGAATCGTCCCCCAAGAGAGATCAAGATGGATTGGGACGGTCTCAAGCGCCGGACGCGACAAATCACGCGCATGCCGTTTCCCATTCTGAGCTACGCCATCGCTCCGGATAGCCGCACGATCGTTTTCGTCACTACGGAACCGGCCGGCATGGCTAGTGTTCCGGTTATCTATTCAATTCAGGACGACGGCCGGCGGTTGGCGAGAATTACCGCCGGGCAGCCACCGACTGAAGGTGGGGAGGGTGGTCCTGGCGGTGGCGGCGGCGGTGGTGGCGGAGTTTCAAATCTGAATATTTCGCGTGATGGCCGCACGCTCTTCTTCCGCGAACGCGACTCTATCTTTTCCGTGCCGTTGCCGCCATCCGCACCAGGAGCGGGAGCAGCAGCCGCAAGCGCAGGAGCAGCCGCAGCAGCAGCGGGTGGTGCGACTCGCGAAGCTGGACGCCGTCGAATTAATTTCAACGTTCGCGTTCGTATCAATCGACCCGCGGAGTGGGCGGAGATGTTCGACGATGGATGGCGGACGATGAAGTACCGCTTTTACGATGCGAAAATGCACGGCACGGATTGGGATGCCATGCGCGCGAAGTATCGTCCGCTGGTGGAGTTTGTCGGCGACCGCCAGGAATTGCTCAACATCCTCAACGAGATGATCGGTGAGTTGAATGCTTCACACACCGGTGCAGGGCCTCCGCCACGTGGACAAGGCGGCGGTGGTGTCTCAACGTCACATCTCGGCATTGAGCTCGAGCCTGATAAAGCCGCAGGCCGTTATCGTGTGACTCACATCTACGAAGATGGTCCTGCTGATAAAGATTGGGTACGCGTGAAGACGGGCGATTACCTAATCGCGATCAACGGCAAGCAGGTGAAAGCCGGTGAGGATTACTGGCAGCTCCTGAATGAGCGGCTCAATCGTAAAGTGAACGTGACCTTCAACTCGAAACCGGCCGACGAAGACGCATGGAACACACGCATCGAAGCAATCTCGACAAACGCTTACAGCCAGTTGCGTTACGAGCGTTGGGTGAAAGAACGCAGGAAGAAAGTGGATGAACTTTCCGGCGGACGCATCGGCTACCTGCACATCCAGGCGATGAATCCACCGTCTCTGCGAAAGTTCGAAAAAGAGATCCGCGAATATCGTAATAAGGAGGCGCTGGTCATCGATCAGCGCTGGAACGGCGGCGGCAACATCGAACAGGAGTTGCTCGCGATCCTGGTCCAACGCCAGTATCAGGTGTGGCAGCCGCGTGGTACTGAAGCTACCGGCCGTCCATTCGCTGGATTCTTCGGACCGAAGATCGTTCTGCAAAACTGGCGCTCGGCTTCAAACGCTGAAATGTTTCCCGCCGGGTTCCGTGCGCTGGGCCTTGGGAAAGTTGTCGGCACGCCGACCATGGGAGCAGTTATCGGTACCGGCAGTTACAGTCTGATCGATGGCTCAACTGTGCGTACGCCGGGTGTTGGCGTGTTTCTCGCGGATTCGAAACGGACGAACATGGAAAACTATGGCGTGCAGCCTGACATGCTGGTCGATAACAAACCCGAAGACACGCTCGCGGGACGCGATCGCCAGCTCGAAGTCGCAGTTGAAGAGTTGATGAAGCAACTGAATGGCGCTCGAAGAAACACCGCGACCGAAGGTCAGCAGCAGAGATAATCCACAGATTGCGCAGATTACACAGATCTGATCTGTGTAATCTGCGTTTGTCTGTGGAGCGGTTTTTACTTTGGCAGTAGTACGGTGTTGACGACGTGGATCACGCCGTTTGATTGATAGACGTTCGCGATCGTAACTCTCGACTGCCCGCCTTTTTCATCAGTCAGAACAATTGCATTACCATCCATCCACGCGGTCAACGTTCCGCCGTTGACTGCTTTCAGCCACGCCTTGCCATTGCCCGCTTTGATCTTCTTCGCGATTGCATTCGAGTCGAACCTGCCCGCGAGGACGTGATAGGTGAGGACGTTGGTCAGCATTCCTTTATTCTCAGGTTTCAGCAGCGTGTCGACTGTGCCCGCAGGCAGCTTATCGAATGCCGAGTTGACCGGAGCAAACACGGTGAAAGGTCCCTTGCTCTTCAAAGTCTCGACGAGACCCGCCGCTTTCACCGCGGCGACGAGCGTTGTGTGATCCGCTGAGTTGAGGGCGTTATCGACGATGTCTTTCGACTTGAACATCGCCGCGCCGCCTACCATCGGGTTGTCATCCATCGAATTCATCTGAGCCTGAGCCTGTTGGCTCGCAAGTGTGATTGATGCCACGGCAAGCAGCACCATGACGAATACTCTTTTCACGGCAGTACCTTCCTTGTTGGAACTGATTTGTAGAACTCGAGGAATATACGGAAGGTACAGAGAAGTGGATTTACACGGATTGACGCGAATGAGAAAAATTCAGGGAGTGACGATGTTTTCCATTTTCACGACTTCGAAGTTTGAGCCTTTGATTGACTTCAGCGTGTTGAGTTCGTTGTCGTTCCAACGCGGATCGGGAGCGCCGCTGATAAACCAGTTCGATCCATTATCTGCCAGGATCATGCCGTACTTCTTGAGTGCACGCAGAATTACCTGCATCGCCGGTGAATAACCCGAGATATCAACTGATGCTTTTAAGCGCACGCGCATTCCCATCGGTGGACGATCGACGCTCGTGTTTGAGCTGGCCCAATGACGAGCTGGATGAACGTAAGCCCGGCGCGTGATCTGCGCGGTGAAACGGATCGCGTGTCTGATTTCCTGTTGCTCAAAAACTTCGTCGTAACGCACCAGGCCCGGAAAGATCGGTAACCCCGCGGCGTCGGCTGAAGTCCAACCCGCAGGCCGCAGCGCGTTCGAATTCAGATCGAAGACGGCGGCGGAGTCGGCGTTCCAACTCGCTCCGTTATTAACGGGAAAAGCTCGAAACATCTCGTAGAGTTTCCAGTTGTCACGGTCGATCACCAGCACATGACGATCTCCCGTCCCGTTTGGTCCACCTTCGACCGGCGCATTAGCCGGAACCGGACATGGACCAGGATCGCTTTGCGATCCGAAGGCCGTGAAGTTGATCGGCACAGGTGTTTGATTCCCTGCAACGACGATATAAGGAATGCCGTTGGGCGCGCCGTTCCAAACAGTGCCGAAGTCGGGATGCAGATTGGCGTTCAGGCCGATGCCTGCGATCAAGTTGTCTGAGTTTGGATCGACAGGACTCATCGAGACGTCTTGGTTCCACGCGTTATCGAATGGGAAGATCTGTTTGCCGTGAAGACTCGCGCGGGCGCCGAGCTCAGGAGTCGGCTGGGGCACAGGCACGTCGTCTGGTGGACCACCACCGACGTGTCCGACGCCGATGCGTACACGATTGCTGGACATGCCATGCACGGTGATTCCCACCAGCACGTCGCCAACGTCGTCGAGGTTGTCGTGCAAACGAACTATCACAGCAGTAATGCCGGAGAGATTCGGAACGCTGCCGACGTACTCAACTTTTAGCGGATATTGAATGTGGTTGCCGTCTTCAGCGGTCGCGGTAACGTTTGCAGCGGTCTCGCCCGGAAGCAGGGTAAGATTGCTCGCGAAAAGCATTACGCGCGTGCGGTTATCCGCACTGAACCGAACAGCAGTGGTAGCTGCGAATGGTTCGGCCAGCAGGGTGGTTGACTCAACGGCGATTGCGCGCGTGGAGTTTGCCTTGGTCAACAAAACCGGAGCGGTGGCGAGTTGTGCGCGCGCCGGCGCGAGCAACGCAAGGCAGAATAAGACCAGAATAAGACCAGGATAAGATAGACGCGCTTCATTTGATTTAGGTTGAGGATTAAGGCAAGTACAACCCAAGGTAATTGGGTGGACCACAGGAGTCAAGAAAAAAACTATGTCGCCGCAAGGGTACAAGAAGCACAAATGAAAAAAGCATACTGTTTGTGCCTTTGTGGCTAATCCGCTTTGAGCTTGAAAGTGGCAGGGACAAACTCGATCGACTTCAAAACACCATCCGCCTTAACTTTCTTGTCCGCGTTAGGAAGGTAACAAACGATCACCGTGTTCTCAGGTTTACGTGCGCCGCACGTGATCTCGCCTTTTACTGATGGATCGTAAGTTGTCAGCTCAATGTCGTCAAAGCTACTCGTTCTGAGTCTCAACACGCCGGCAGCGGTTTGCACTACAAATGTAAGCCCCTTCGCATCACACTGAATCTCGACCAGCGTCCCTTGCAACTGCGTTTCACCCGCCGCCGGCGGTCTCAGCACCTCACGCAAATAGTACGAGGGATCGTTGTTGGCAGGCTCTTCAGATGTAGACGTGGCGAACGTGATTTCCGGCTTCGACCCGCGCACACGGATGCCGGCCTTTTTCGCCTCTTCATACCTTGCCGCCTGCTCCTCAACATTACGAATGATCTCCAACAGCGATTCGGAATGTTTGCGAACCTGTTCCTCGGCATTAGATTTTACGACTTGTTCCAGCAGTTCCCGCGCGCTTTTGTAATCACCCTTGCGCGTGTAGAGTTGGCCCAGCATGTAGATGAGCTGGTGCCGGCCCGGGGAAGAACTCAATACTTGCTTTAACGAGGCGATCGATTCATCGACGCCCTCGCCCGTCACGAGACTGACGTACGCCAGCAGATTGTAAGACTCGGGAAAGTCAGGCCGCAGCGTAATCGCCTTCTGCAAGTGCTCGCGAATCCTCGCCGCAACTTCGGGCGTGTAGCCACCGACTCTCGGACTCTCATCCGGACCAGCATGACTGAGCGTGAACGCGTAGTAATAATGCGCGAGGTAGTTCTTCGAGTTTGCTGCAACTGCACGCTCGAGACTGGCGTGCGCTTCCTTTACCTTACCTTCACGAAAATACGCCATTCCTAACGACGCATGGGCCATCCCGAGATTTGGATCGAGTTTCAACGCCTTTTCGAGATACGTGTACGCCTCTTTGCGATTACTGTGCAGCAGCAAGTCGCCGAGATAAGCCTGCGCTTCGGCTTCGGTTAACGTCGTTGCCTCGGTGGTGGTGTCGAGTTCCAGCTTCTTTTCAAAGTGGCCGCTGACGATGTTATAGCGATCCTGCTTCACATAATTGCGCAGGTCGTTTTCCATAGTCTCAAACGGCACTTCGAACGCCTGTTGAAACGCACGTTCCATCGGCACCTTGAGTTTGAGCAGATCCATGAACTTTCCGAGTTGCTCAACCTTGCCCGCTTTGCCGATGACCAGGTAGTGCATTAGCGCCCACGATTGTGCGTAGAAGATGCTCGTCTTGTTTGTCTCGTTATAGTGTGGCGATTTGTAATCGACCTCAAGCATCGTCTGTAACGGCAATATTTTGTTTTGCCGGAGCAGGTAAACGTGAGAACCGATGGGACGGCCGAGCACGACCTTTTGATCATCGCTGATGCT
Organism: uncultured Acidobacteriota bacterium; assembly: GCA_963826255.1. Taxonomy (GTDB): domain Bacteria; phylum Acidobacteriota; class Blastocatellia; order Pyrinomonadales; family Pyrinomonadaceae; genus PSRF01. The sequence goes on along the minus strand of CAWGWK010000001.1, from coordinate 285,685 downwards.
GAACGTGCTGTAGTACTCCGCGAGTCCCTCGTTGAACCAGACGGGAGCATTATCGAAAGTATTCTCTACGAGCAGATGTGTGTATTCGTGAAAGATCACCGAGAAGGGATCCTGGTCGCCTCTTACTTCGGTTGTTAGCGCGATGTAGTTAACGTCCGGCCCCGCTTGAAAATGACCCGCGGTGTTTGCTCTGGGCTTGAATGGACGATAGGAGCTGTCGCTCTTGAACACAACCACCGTCGTCGGCACCGGCGTGTTGAACTTCATCTTCGGGAATAGCCGCGTAAACACTTCGCGAAACTGTTCGAGTCTCAGCGCGACTTTCCTGATGTCTTTCTCGCCGGCATTTCCCACCATGAAAAAGTTTTTTGTGCGCACGCTGACCCACGTGTCTTTCGCAAGAACAGTTGTGTGATGGGAAACTATTGCGAGCAGGCAGAGGCTTATAGCCAGGGGGAAAATAATTCTTCTCATAATATTTATTTATGGTCCAAGGATGGAGGAGTTTGCGAGGCGGAATACATATTCAAGTGTTACCCATTGGGAGACTTCTTTCCCGGCCTTCATCGCCGGCTTGAATTTGATCTCGCAGGCAGCGCGAATGGCGTTCTCAGTTAAACCGAAAGGAACCCGCCTGACTACTCTAATGCGATCGATCTTTCCGTTCGGCAGGAGCAACACCTTGAGAATCACGACGCCCTGAACGCCGACGCGGCGAGCTTCGCGTGTGTAACCAGGCTCGGGTTTAGCTGTGACCTGGGCTTTCACGTCAACTTCCTTCGGAGAGAATCCGCCTGCCTCGTCGTGGTCCAGGAGATGGGCGAGTGTGCCGTCTTCCGTGCAGCGATAGTCCTCGTCTCTTTCGGCAGTGACTTGCGCTCGTGGCGGCAACGAGGGACTTGGCGAAGGCTTTGCTTCAGGTGTCGGCGACGGCGTGGGAGCCGGAAGTGCTTTACCGCGCCTGCCCGATTGAGCGTAGGCGTTGCTGCCAAAGATGAGAATGAGGATTAATACTGCTCTCAATGACCTTACTTCCCGGATAAAACGTTCTCACGCAAAGGCGCAAAGACGCAAGTAAAATTTCAAATCTGTGTTTCTTTGCGGCTTCGCGCCCTTTGCGGGAGAAATGTTTCGATTGCGCCCGTTATTCTTCCGGGCCGGTACAACTCGGTCCGTGCAGGGCGGGAATCTTCTGGCTGATAATCGGATACTTCGGAGCTTCTTCTATATTGATCTGAGTCCAGTGAGCGTAGTTCTCAGGCACGTTAGTATCGGCAAAAATTGCTTCCACGGGACATTCCGGAACACAGGCGTCGCAATCTATGCAGGTGTCGGCATTGATGTAAAGGCGATCAGTTAACTCATGAAATGCTTCGACAGGACAAACAGCTGCGCAGTCGGTGTACTTGCAATCGACGCATAATTCAACAACTACGTAGGTCATTGGGGACGTACGCTCCTTTCGATGATGGCAAATAGTTATTCACTCGTGAGTGTAATGTCAAACGCAGTCACAAAGAAGCACAAAAACAAAATCAAGAAGCGATTCAGAGTTCTTTTAAGTTAAGCTCCCTCGCTGCGTCTTCTTTCCACCTTGCCCGGACCGCGCACGGTTTTATTCACCACCGGATCGCCTTCGTAAAAGACCGACGAAGGTCCGTTAACCGTTACGTCCAACTGCTCGGCAACATCGACATCGACTCTTGAAACGCCGTTGGTTTCGACAACCGCTCGCGAAGCGCGAAGATTGTGAGTGTCGATCTTGCCGGCGCCGTTGGTGTTGATGTCGATCATCTTTGTGGTTCCGGTTACGAAGATCGAGGGTGCTCCATTCGAATCGATCTCAAACTTGTCGTTGTTCATGCCCTTGATCTCGATCTTTCCCGCGCCCGAGACTGAAAGACCTTCGAGATTCGGCACGGAGATTTTGATCCTCACGGGTTCGTTTATCGAATAGCTCTTGGTGCTCCTAAGTCGCAGCACGTTGTTGCTGACTTCGGTGCTGACGTACTCGAGCACGTTATCGTCACCCTCGACTTCGAGTCCCTGGTCTTTCTGGCAGGCCACCTCGATGTTGAAATCTCCGTTAGTCGTGATTGAGGTAAACGGCGCGACTTGACGCTTTTCCGTTTGGCGCTTACCTGAGCCCCTAATGTCGCTGATAGTGTGATGACAGCCCGCGGTCACTACCGCGAGCAGCGAAATCAATAACAGCCTTCTCATTTCAATTCTCCTTGAGCACGCGGCCCGCATTATCTGCCGGGCTGGTACGTGAACCAAAAGTAGATCGCCTGGGCGACACCGATAAAAAACCCGATCACCGCCCCAAACAGTTCGATGGTTTTGAGATGGTGCTGGGCGACCGAAAGCACGAGCTCCTCGAGTTTTTCCAAAGGATAGTCAGATACCTTTTTCCGCACCAGTCCACCAACGTCAAACTCAGCTATCGTCACCGGCAAACGCTCGCGAGCCGCAAATGTTATCCGCTCTACTAACGCCGAACTCGCACGCTCCATCGCGCCTTGCGAAACATGATCGCCGAGCCGTCCAATCGGTGCGATGAGCAGACGTTCGATCTGCGCACTCAAGATCGCGTTGATGGTGCGCGCAGTGTCCTCGCGCGAAAGCAGGCCGAGCAGGCTCTTCGTCAAAAAGCCTTTCGCATGAGTAGCTGAGTTTGAATCAAGCTGCTGCATTACAGAACCGAGTGTTTGCGGGCGCAGCCGCTCGATCACGTCAGAGAATTGGATGGACACTGAAGTTGTTAACGCTTCGCTGCGAAGAATTTCGACCAGACGCGTGCTAATTTGCGACTTCAAATCCTCGAAGCGGAGCGGATCAACTTGCCCGATGAGTTCGTTAAGCGGCCGCGCCATCACATTGTTGATGGTTGAATTCAAAAACGCCTCGGCTTCCTGTTCGAAGGCGGGTCCACGCAGGTACTCCTCGACACGCCTGGGCAGTGTTTTGTTGACGAGTTCGTCAACTTCGCGGTGGATGCGTTCGCGAGAAACGAAGATCTTTTTAAAGAGCGAGAGTTGTTCGTAATACTGGTCCACCTCCAGTTTTATCAAAGCGCCGATCTGTTTCCGGGTGGATTGACTGGTGGCAATCTCGGCGAGGTGATGAACGATCGGAGGCACCTGCTGATCGATGCGATCTTTAATAAATGAGATCGTTTCGGGAGTGAACGTCTCCGCGAGTGTTGCAGTGCTGTGCGATAACTCATCCAGACGCCCGGCGACAAAGTCGCGCACTTTTGTTTCGAACGCTTCGGTGGCTGTGAGTTGCTGTAGACGTTGCTCGACGAAATCGAGCGCGCGATCGAGGTTTTTGTCGCTGACCATATCGCCCAGACGACGATCGAGTAAGTCGTCCACCTGGTTCTCTACGAAGCTCTCAATAGCCGCGGCCGTCTCTTCACTCTTCAACATCTCAGCGATGTATTCAGCAAGCCGGTACTGAAGCGCCGAGATCGTATCGAGAATCGGCGCGCGTGCCTGTGAAGGCAACGCATCGATAAACGACGGATAGACGCGTGAAAGCAGATCGTCCGTGTAACTGCTGACAAAGTCTTCCACTTTGCGTTGAAAAAAACTGGTTTCGAACAACGCGTCGAAGACGGTTTGTTGCGACACGAGCTCGTTGCCGACAGCGTTGCCGATCGATTGGGCCAGTTTTTCACGATGACGGGGAATCATCCCCTGAGGCCAGATGGTGAGACCGAAAAGTTTAACTGATTGGTACGGATGGAAGAGCATCCAAATTGCCAACCAGGCGGCGCCGTAACCGTGAACGGTGGCAACTACGATGATGGCGAGCGCGATCAGGAGTTTGAACGTAAGCGGATCGATAACAGAGCGCCTCCTGTGAGTCCTGTTTTATTGTATCTAATTGTTTATTCTGCCACGGGAGCTTCTACGGGATAGCCGGCGTTAATCCATGCGCCTGTCCCGCCGGAGACGTTGAGCAGATTCGAAAAGCCCTGCTTTTGTAACAAACTCGCCGCAGCGCTCGATCGATACCCACCGGCGCATATCACTGCTGTTAACTTGTCCTTTTTGAGTGGCAATGGACCAAGGCTTTTATCTAGATTCGCAAGTGGGGCATTAAATGCGCGCGGAACGTGTCCACTGACGTATTCCGCCGGACGCCGCACGTCAACTATTTGCAGATCGTTGTTATCAATCTGTTCTTTCAACTGCGCCACGCTCACCTGCTCGATCGAGTTAACCGGAAAGCCAGCATCACGCCAACTCTGAACGCCGCCATCCAAATACGCTTTGACGTTCTCGATCCCGACGCGCGCGAGTCGAATAACCGACTCATCAACCTGAGCGCTTGTATCGGCGATAACAACAATCGCAGCATTCAACGGGATTAAGCTGCCGGCCCACATCGCAAATTGACCGCCGAGCCCGACGTTGATGGAGCCAGGCACGTGACCGGCGCCGAAATCCGCAGCCGAACGCACGTCAAGCAGTACGTGGCCCTGTTGTTTGGATTCAAGGACTTGTTGCGGCGTCAAAGGCGTAGGCGGCTGCAACTCCGAAAGGTCACGCGCGCCGGATCGATTGATCTCCGCGTCTCTGGGAAAGTAAACGGGCGCCTCTGGAAGATCCGCGGTCATCATCGTTACAAAATCTTCTTTGCTCATCGGCTTCAAGGCGTAATTGAATTTCCGTTGTTCGCCGATGGTTGAAGATGTTTCCTTCGACATGTTGCGACCGCACATCGAGCCTGCGCCGTGGGCCGGATAAACCTCGACCTCGTCCGGAAGTTTCAGGAGTTTTCCATGAAGACTCTCGTACATCATCTCCGCCATCATCTGCGGCGTGTAGCCTTTGCCGCCCGCCAGATCAGGACGCCCAACGTCGCCGATGAAAAGCGTATCGCCGGTTAAGAGTTTTTGCGGTTGGTCCGGGGCTTCGGTGTCGGTGACGAGAATGCAAATGCCTTCCGGTGTGTGACCAGGTGTCTCAATAAATCGCAGGACAACTTTGCCGATCTTGAGCTCTTCACCATCGCGCACCGCTTGATGTGCAAACTCAACATTTGCTTTTTCTCCGAAGACGATCTGCGCGCCCGTGCGAGACGCAATCTCCTGATGCCCGCTGACAAAATCGGCGTGCAGGTGCGTTTCGATCACGTACTTGATTTGCAATCCCTGCGCTGAGGCTCCTGCGAGATACTCGTCCACGTCACGCTGCGGATCGACGACCACTGCTTCGTCCTCCGAGCCGATCAGGTACGAAGCATGGGCCAAACACGCGAGATAGAATTGTTTGAAGTACATCTGGAAGACCTCGAATCATGTTCAGAGTTCAACCTTTAGGTTGCTGTCCCGGCAAGCAAGCTAAAGCTTGAACTCTGAACTACTTCTGCTGAGTTTGTAATATTCACGCGCTGGTTTCAATGGACGCAGCATCCAGTAAGGCCGGCGAGTGCCGTCAGGCGAATACTGATCAGCCGGCCGCGTCATCGCCAGCCACTTCTTGTACACCTCGCGCGACTTCTCGGTATCGACAAAAATATCCCCGGGCTTGTCGTCGCGATCGGCTTTGCGTACACGAACGGCCTGGTGCCAGCAATGCATCCCGGAGATCGGATCCGGATGGACCGGAAAAGTCATATTCTGGTGCACGCCAGCATCCTTCCACCAGATCCGCAACGTGTCTGCGTCATTCGACTCGTACGGCTCGATCCCTTTCTCGCGTTTTAAGCCCCACTGAGTTCCGTTATGGTCCAATTTCACCGTCGCCATCAACTGACGTTGTCCTTCGTCAGTCAGCTTCCAACGACCCATGTGATGGCTACACGCGACGATACCCGGCCGAATGCCTTCCGTTACCCAGACGGGCACCACGTAATAACCAATCTCGGTTTCAACGCGCACTAGATCGCCCGTGCGTACGCCGAGTTTGTCCGCATGGCTGGGGTGAATCCAAAGCGGATTGGTGTGCGCAATCTCGTCGAGCCACTTTGAGTTCGCGCTGCGCGTGTGGATCTGCACGGCGAGGCGGAAGGTTGAAATCAGGATCGTCTGACCTTCCTCGAGATTGTCTTTGTGAACGTGGCTTTTGAAATAAATGGGTATCGCGAGCTCAGGCCAGCCCCAACGGGTTAGTGTTGACGAATAAAACTCGAGCTTTCCGCTTGGTGTTGGAAAACCACGTTTGATCTGTCCGTCGATGTTGACGCCGGCTAAGCGGCGTCCATCTTCATCGCCATCCGGCAGTGGCAGCGGAACAATGTTTGGACCAGCCGGTTTTGGCGCGCGACTAAACACTCTGTCGAAGCGATCTTCTTGCAAATCATCCAACTCTTCCGGAGTAACTACTTCCTCGTAAACTTGCCCGATTTTTTGCTTCACTTCAAACGCGCCGTAGCGCCGCATGAATTCGAGCGGGGTCAAATTCTCGGCGGCGGCTCGTTCCGGCAGACCGGGAACCGAGTTATCAAAGATCCACTCGTAATACTCATCGATGCCAAGTCTCGTGCCCGGATTCTTTTTCGATTCGGCATACTGTCGAATTCCCATCGTTCCGTCTGGATCTATACGCCACGTCAACTCGAGCCAGAATTCGTTCTCTTCCCAAACTTCGCCCGGATTGACCGTGCGCGTGTCGTCGATCATCTCACCTGCCCGTTGACGAGCCGCCTTCATCACCGGCTGACGAAAACCGAGCCATTGCGAATCGTGGGTTTCGTAAGAATGAAGATCGTGACGTTCCGAACCCACGCCCATCGGCAAAACGTAGTCTGCGTAATATGACGTTTCGTTCCACGTCGGAGTGAGCGCAACATAACAGCCAACGAGGTCCGGATCAGTCAACATCTCGATCCACGAAAAGCCATCGGGGTTGGTCCAGACGGGGTTGTAAACGCGTGTGAAGTACACGTCGAGTTTCGCACGACCGTCTTTCAGGAAGTGCGGCAGTAGAAACGACATTTCGTTCATCGACAACGGGTACTCGCGCGGCCACGTTGTTTCGTTCCACATCTTCGGATGTGGCGGCATGTACATCGGCCGCGGCACAAACTTGTTCCACGCGTTGGGATAAACACCACCTTCAGTGGCTACTGCTCCGAGCAATGCATTCAACATAAACAGGCAGCGAGCGACGGTCCAGCCACCGCTAACTCCCGACGCCACGCTACGCCAGTTGTGAGTTGAAAAGCGCGAACCTGCCGAAGCTACGACCTTTGCGATCTCCTCGATTACTGACGCGTCAACACCTGACTCAGCGGCCGCGAAATCAAACGTGTACTCGCTGTAGATTTGTTTCAACCGTGCTTCGAAATCCGTGAATTCCGTGGCGCCGCCCTCAGCGGTGAGAAACTCTTTCCAATTCCACCAGCGCTCGACGAACTCGCGATCGTAAAGATTGTTCTGGATGAGATAGTTTGCGATCGCGAGCAGGATGGCGGCTTCTGAGCCGGGGTAAGGCGATACCCAGTAGTCAGCGTGTGTGGCTGTGTTCGAGAGTCGTGTGTCAAACACGATGAGCTTCGCGCCGTTTGCTTTGCCGTCGATCACGCGCTGTGCATGAGGGTTGAAGTAATGGCCTGATTCGAGATGTGCGCTGATCAGCAGAATAACTTTTGCGTTCGCGTGATCGGGACTGGGACGATCGAGACCCATCCAGAGTTGATAACCTTCGCGACTGCCCGAAGAACAGATGTTGGTGTGTGAGTTGTGTCCGTCAATTCCCCAAGCGGCAAGGATGCGTTCTGTAAAGCCGTCTTCCCCGGGCCGGCCTACGTGATACATGATCTCGTGCCGGCGGTTTTCCAGGATTGCGTTGCGAATACGCGCGGCGATCGTGTCGAGTGCCTCGTCCCACGTGATCCGTTCCCATTTTCCTTCGCCACGTTTTCCCGCGCGCTTGAGTGGATAAAGAATGCGGTCGGGATCTGTTACCTGATTGAGTGTTGCCGGACCTTTGGCGCAGTTTCGTCCGCGCGAGCCGGGATGTTCGGGATTGCCTTCGAACTTCTGTACCTCGCCCGTGACCTTATCGATGTATGCGAGCAAGCCACAGGCAGACTCACAATTGAAGCAAGTGGTGGGAACGAGGGAATAGTGCCGCTCTTTCCGCTTTGGCCACGCACGCGAATCAAGCTCCGTCCAATCATCCCAACGCTCCTTTGGCGGGAACGCCGCGAGATGACTCCGACTCGGCCCAGGATAAAAAGTCTCTTTCATAAGTTAGCCACAAAAAGGCACAAAAAGCACAAAAGGTAAAAGCACAAAAGATCGAAGCATCGGGAGCGAGTTGACCTCTTTTACTGTTTTGTGCATTTTGTGCCTTTTTGTGGCTCTTTATGCAAGTGGCACGGATTGTCCGGCCTGGACGTAAGCGTGTTCGAAGAGCATCAAGCCGATTAGCGCTAGTGGGGCGGCGCCCACGCCCAGGGACATGGCAAAAACCTCGAGTGCGGCCACCAAGGGTAACAGCCCTCCAAGTAGTGACAGGATCACGCCAGTCCAGAAATCGCTTTTATATCTTCCTTTCACCATTTCCCAAATCGCGAGCCGGGCGTGCGCCGTCGGATGCGTCAGCGAAACTTCGCCCCAAACCATCAGCAGATGAATCACGCTGGAGATGGCCAGTGACCATAACAACCAGCGTACGTCCATCGTGCTTTGGAGCAACGCTATTAACGGCAAAAGCACTGCTGACCCCAATAACAGCGCCTGAAAAAAGAGATGTGGCGGCAACAGCGGGTTTTGCCACATGTCGCGCCCCTTTGCCTGCGCGAATAGATACGCGGTGTACACGGCCGTAAGAATCGACAATGGAATTCCTGCGATCATCAGCAGCGATTGAAAGGACCTTGAGCCAGCCCAACTCGCGATAAAATGAAGCGCAAGTACCAGTGCGTAACCAGCAATGATGAAAGCGCCCTTCACCAGCCAACTGCGCCACTGCGGTCGCGTAAATATCAGATAAAAGCGTTCCGGATGTTCGAGGTCCCAAAGCAACAGCCCGCCGGTGATCCCTAGAAACGCGCCGGAGATAACCGGCGTGGCCCACAACCAAATCGAACTGTTTACGTCGAGCACACCAACCAGCACCAGCAAACAAGCAATGAGGTAAACACCTGAAGCGATTCCCTTGGTCCACGTGTAAAGACTCACGCGCCAATCCCATGGAATCGAATGCGCGATGTCATACGACAGCAACGCTGCCGCCGAGGAATTGTTGAAGTTTGGATTTCCTGACGTGACGAAGCCCGCGCCTTGCTGTTGCTCGCTCCACATGAAGAGACCGCCATCAGGTCGTTTAGCGGCGAGCGGATCAAGCGTCGCCTGATGCGCGCCTTTGTAAAAAAGTTTCGGCAAGGTCTCTTTCTCAGGCCGCCTCACTGCAACAGTATCGCGGTTGATAATTTGCGCTACATACGAATCAGGATCTTTCATGTCGCCGACCAGAATCGCCTGCGTGGGACAAACAACCACACACGCCGGTTCGAGCTGCATGTCGATGCGATGCGCGCAGAAGTTGCACTTCTCCGCCGAGTGGTCGTCAGGATTGATGAAGATCGCGTCGTAAGGGCAGGCGGCCATGCACGCCTTGCAGCCGATACAGATCGATTTATCAAAATCGACAATGCCGTCCGCCCGCTTGAACATCGCGGTCGTCGGACAAGCGGTTACACAGGGAGCGTGAGCGCACTGATTGCAGCGCGTCACCTGATGAGCGCGTCGCGCTTGTGGAAACACGCCGATATCGACGTGTTTGACGTAGGTGCGCGTGACCGAAAGCGGAACTAAGTTTTCAGACTTGCACGCGGTAGTGCATGCGTGACAGCCGATGCAGCGTGTATGGTCAATTACCTTGGCCCACTGAATCAGGTCAGGTCCTTCTTTCATAAGACGCTCCTGTTTGGACGCGAAACTATAACATTTCTCAAAACGATGGACATTGACAAATCTCACGCGGCATAACACATTAGTGTCGTTAAAACCGGAGGTACTTATGCGTATGAAATTTTTCTTTTTAATAACTGTATCGGTGGCGGTAATGCTTGCCTCGTGTAATGCAGTCAACACGCCGGTAGTTACCAAGTCGCCGAAACCCGCCGACGCTAGCGCGGCTCAAACAGCCAATCCGGATGGCGCCCGCCGAATCACGATCCAGGAGTTTGAGGCTTTGATGAAAGATGGGAAGGCTTTTGTAGTCGATGTGCGAAACCAGGCGGCGTACGACCTGGGACACATTCCGGGCGCGCGGCTCATTCCTGCGGGCGAGATCTTGAATCACCTAAACGAGCTGCCGCGTGACAAGACGATTGTCACGTATTGTTCTTGAACGCGCGAACAAACGTCCGCCGGTGCGGTGGTCGCTCTCAAATCAAAAGGTGTCGAAAACGCAGCAGCGTTGCTCGGTGGTTACAACTTGTGGGAGAAGGAAGGAAAGCCGATCCAGAAGAAGTGAGGAACATAGGTCCTATAGGACTAATAGGACCTATTTTTACGTTTGAGGAATCGCTTGCGTTACCAGCGCGGGAAGCGGCGTTAGAACCTTAGCGGCAGGAACGCAAAGCACCGGACACGGCGCGTTTCTAATCACTCGTTCAATCTCCGATCCCAACACCTGACTATTCCCAAACAACGATCCGTGAACGGCTGTTCCAATGACGATGAGATCTGCGTCAATGGAGGTCGCGAGTTTGACTATCTCCTGGTAAGGTTTGCCTTCAGCCACGTGCGTCGTGGTGCCGGTGTCCCCCGTGCGCGACAGATGGCCCAGGCGCTCCTGCACGTAGCTGCGTAGTCGAGTTAAAGCCGCGAGCCCACCTTCCGGAAACACCGCCGAGATCTGTTCGAAGTAATCACCAATCACGTAGACCGCATGAAGTTCCGCGCCAAGCCGGTTTGCAATTTGGCTGGCCAGTTGAGTTGCTGCCGCCGAAGATGGACGAAAGTTCGTGGCGAGTAGCACGCGATTCAGTCGAATCTGAGTTTGCCCGTCGCGGTGTTCTACAAAATCGCGTTGCGGTGGCCGGACGGCAAGCACAGCGCAGGGCGACTCGGCAACAATATCTTCGGCGATGGAGCCACCGAACGCGCGTGAGATTCGATTGCGGTCGCGCGTGGTGACCGTGATCAGATCAACCTCGTGATCGGCCGCTGCGCGAGCGATTTCGGTCGCGGGCTCACCTTCGAGAAATAGTGGCTCTACGTCAACACCGGCGAGCAGGGGATTCGAGAGCAACTCCTGCACTTGAGGTTGCAGAGTTGCGACAAGCTTTGCGTCCTGCACGCTAAACAGCAAGACCCGACCATCGCCGTGACGTGCGAATGCGGCAGCGTACTTCAACGCAGCGTGCGAGTGCGAAGAAAAATCGGTGGGAAAAAGTATGTTTCTAAAGGGAAACATAACCGAACACTACCATCACGTCTCTATGCTGTAAATTCTGTAATCCTGGAACCTCAACCAAAACCGTTTTCCTCGCAAAGGCGCAAAGACGCAAAGTTCTTCTTTGGTTTTCCTTTTGCGCCTTTGCGCCTTTGCGAGGAAAACCCTCCCAAGGAAAGAAGCAGTAAAGATTTACAACGGAACGGCTTCCATGCCAAACTCCGCAAGCTTTCCTACAATCGAGTTCCGGAGGCGACACCTTGCTTCGAGGAATTTTTCGTACAAAGAACCTTGACGAGATTCTGGCCAGCGTTGGCGGTCCGCAGTTTTCACTGAACCGCACGCTCACTGCTTTCAGCGTCACGCTCATCGGAATTGGAGCAATCATCGGCGCTGGAATATTCGCCACTGTCGGCACCGCCGCCTCTGGCACTGCTGAACGCGCCGGCGCTGGTCCCTCGTTGATGCTGTCGTTTGTCATCACGGCGGTCGTCTGCGGTTTTACAGCACTCTGTTACGCCGAACTCGCCTCAATGGTTCCGATTTCAGGTTCGGCTTACACCTACTCGTACGCAACGCTCGGCGAGCTCGTCGCCTGGATCATCGGTTGGGACTTAATCATCGAATACGCAATCGGCAATGTCGCCGTTGCCATAAGCTGGGCCGAGTTTTTCAATCGCCTGATGCGCAACCTGGGCATTCATATTCCTGACTGGCTGACCTCAAACTATCGCACCGCAACTGAAGAAACAATTGCCGCGGCGCCGCACATCCTGGGCATACCGATAGTCTTTAACGTGCTGGCGTTTGGCATCGTCGCGCTGATCACCATCGTGCTGGTTTGGGGTATCAGAGAGTCGTCGATGTTCAACGCGGTCATGGTGCTGATAAAGATCCTCGTGTTGCTCTTCTTCATCGGCTTAGCTCTCTACTACGTGTCGCCAGCGGAGATGACCAACAATTGGAAACCTTTCCAACCTCAAGGGTGGTTCGGCACGCTGACAGGCGCGGCAGTCGTCTTCTTTGCTTACATTGGTTTTGATGCAGTCAGTACGGTTGCTGAAGAAACAAAGAACCCGTCTAGAGATCTGCCTATCGGGATCATCGCGTCGTTGATTATTTGCACGATTCTTTACGTGTTGGTGGCCGCGGTGTTCACCGGCATGGTGCCGTGGGAGACAGTTCGAGGTTGGACCAGCGCGCAACGCGGCGAGTCGTTAACGATGGCTTTGGAAACGGTAGCGCCACAGGCGTTGTGGCAGAACACCGTGATCGCTTTCGGATCGGTAATCGCACATACCGCGGTGTTGCTAGTGTTCCAGCTCGGACAACCGCGCATCTTCTTTTCGATGGCTCGAGATGGATTGTTGCCGTCATGGTTTGCAAGTGTTCATCCGAGGTTCAAGACACCACACGTCACGACGATTCTTACCGGCATTGCGGTCGGTGGCATCGCTGCATTCGCGACGGTCGATGAAATGGTGAGTTTAACCAACATCGGCACTCTGTTCGCGTTCATCCTCGTTTGCGTCGGCGTGATGGTCTTGCGCCACAAGGATCCCGATCGACCAAGGCCGTTCAGAGTTCCCTTTGGTGCTTATCTGTTGCCGGGTTTGGGTGCGCTGTCATGCGCGCTGCTGATCTATTTCTTACCGGAAGGTTCTTACTGGCGTTTTGTCGGCTGGCTAATGCTGGGGCTGGCAGTCTATTTTGCTTACGGCTACACGCGTAGCGGTGTCGGGCAAAAGTTGGGACGTCCATCGCGCACGCCGATCGGTCTGAAGTTAGCCGCTGTGTGCTTCGTCCTGGTGGCAGCCGGACTGTTCGTCATACCTCATGACGTCGCGCCACGCGAGCTTTTGAGTGAGGCGTTCGATGCGAACGCCGAGAAGCACACTCAGACTTTGTATGGTTTACTAATCATCATTGGCGGCTTAATGGGCGGCGCGATCGGAATTGCCCTCGGGTCGTCAAAAGACAGACAGGAAGTTTAACCACGGATTACACAGATATAAATCCGGATTTTAATCCGCGTAATCCGCGGTTAGGTTTTATGTTGAGATGAACGCATTACCAATCATCATCGGCGCACTCTGCGTTATCGCGATCTCGTATCGCTACTACTCCGCCTTCATCGCAGCGAAAGTCCTCGCGCTTGACGACTCACGGCCGGTGCCGTCGCAGACGATGTTCGACGGGCATAACTACTATCCCACGAACAAATGGGTTTTGTTTGGACATCACTTCGCCGCGATCTCCGGCGCTGGTCCGTTAATTGGTCCCGTGCTGGCGGCGCAGTTTGGTTTTCTGCCGGGATTGTTGTGGCTGGTTATCGGAGTCTGCCTGGGTGGCGCAGTGCACGACTTCATGATCATGGCGGGCAGCGTTCGTCGCAAAGGCAAATCGCTGGCAGAGATGGCGCGCACAGAGATTAGTCCACTCTCCGGCCTAGTGGCCGGCGTCGCGATTCTTTTTATCGTGGTGATTGCACTCGCGGGACTCGGCCTCGTCGTAGTCAATGCCCTCGCGGAATCACCGTGGGGAACGTTCACCGTCGGCTTCACGATTCCACTCGCACTGTTTATGGGTTTGTACATGTATCGCTTCCGCAAAGGAAGGATCGTGGAAGCGAGCATCATCGGAATTGTGGGGCTGATGTTTGCAGTGTGGCTTGGAGGCAGAATTGCCGAATCGCCTTTGGCAGAGACATTCACGCTATCGCGCAACAGCTTGATCGTTATCATGGCGGCGTACGGCTTTATCGCTTCGGTGCTGCCGGTCTGGATGCTGCTTTGCCCGCGCGATTACCTGTCGTCCTACTTGAAGATCGGAACTATCGCATTTTTGATTCTCGGTGTGATCCTGGTCCATCCAAATCTCAACATGCCGGCGTTCACACCGTTCACAGCCGGTGGCGGACCCGTAATCCCCGGCAAGCTTTATCCGTTTGTTTTCATAACAATCGCGTGTGGCGCGATCTCAGGTTTTCACGCGCTGATCTCTTCGGGCACGACGCCAAAGATGATCGCCAGGGAAACCGACACGCGGATGATCGGTTATGGAAGCATGCTGATGGAGGGCATTGTCGGCGTGGTGGCGCTCATTGCCGCGGCGTCTCTCTTTCCCGGCGACTACTTCGCCATCAACACCGCGCAACGCACCGACGAACAGAAGGCGGCGTACGTTCGCATGGTAGATACACACAGCGCTGAGGGTTTTAATCTTCAACCGCAAGAGATCGATCGACTCGAGCAGGAGTCAGGCGAGAAGAACTTGCGTGGCCGCACAGGCGGAGCAGTCACGCTCGCACTCGGTATCGCCAAAATCTTTGCAGGGATACCCGGCCTCGGCGGTTTGATGAAGTACTGGTATCACTTCGCGATCATGTTTGAAGCCCTCTTCATCCTGACGACGATCGATACGGGTACACGTGTCGCCCGTTTTCTCGTCGGCGAGTTTGGCGGCCGCTTTTACAAAAAACTCGAAGAGCCGACGTGGCTGCCGGGTTCAGTGATCACTTCCGCACTCGTAGTTACGGCCTGGGCGGCATTCATCTGGTCAGGCTCGATCTCCACGATCTGGCCGATGTTTGGCATCGCAAATCAACTGCTGGCAGCAGTGGCTTTGTGTGTCGCGACGACGATCTTGATCAACTCCGGCAAGGCAAAATATGCCTGGGTGACGCTCCTGCCCCTGTCATTTGTGAGCACCACTACCCTCGTCGCCGGGTTCAAATCAATCACCGACATTTTCTGGCCGCTAGCGCAAAAGCCGGAAACGAATGTTCAGGGCCTCATCAATACCGGCCTCACAGCGATCATCATGTTTGCCGCTGTTGTCATCATGATCGACTCGATCCGGCACTGGCTGGGAACACGAAACCATCCACAAATGACAAAAATTCAAGAGCCTCTCTTTGAAAAATCTGTGTAATCTGTGGATAATACGCGTTTTCGTAAGCGTATCTCGCCATCTTTTAGAAGAATCGGAAAGGATTTCAAAGTGGAAAATGTATTCCGGCGCGCCGCAATCCGCGTGGGCGCCGCCATTGCAACACTAGCTCTTGCCGTGCCGGCCTATGCGCAGTCGCATCAGGGCGGTGAAGCGAATCTACAGCTTCCAGACCTCACGCAGGTGACCTTCCTGAACGGAATCAACGGTCACAACCTGCTG
Source organism: uncultured Acidobacteriota bacterium (assembly GCA_963826255.1). GTDB lineage: Bacteria > Acidobacteriota > Blastocatellia > Pyrinomonadales > Pyrinomonadaceae > PSRF01. Next base: position 270,143 of record CAWGWK010000001.1, on the reverse strand, counting down.
CTGTTTGGCATCATTGTCTGCGTTCTTGGCCTTGGCTTCGGCCTGGCGATCTACATGAACCTGAGAAAGATGCCGGTGCACCGGGCAATGCGCGAGATCTCGGAACTGATCTACGAGACTTGCAAGACCTACCTGATAACGCAAGGTAAGTTCATTCTCCTTCTCGAAGCGTTTATCGCCGTCGTCATCGTGCTTTACTTCGGCGTGCTCTCGGGCATGGAGCCATTCCGCGTAGGTATCATTCTGTTGTTTAGTTTGATTGGTATCGCCGGAAGTTACGGCGTCGCGTGGTTCGGTATTCGCGTTAACACTTTTGCGAACTCGCGGACGGCGTTCGCCAGTCTCGAAGGCAGACCCTTTCCGCTTTACGCAATTCCATTAAAGGCCGGCATGAGCATTGGCATGATGCTGATCAGCGTCGAACTGCTGATCATGCTCTGCATTCTGTTGTTCATTCCGGGCAGCTATGCCGGAGCTTGCTTCATCGGTTTTGCGATCGGTGAATCACTGGGCGCGGCAGCGTTGCGTATCGCGGGCGGCATCTTCACTAAGATCGCGGATATTGGGTCCGACCTGATGAAGATCGTCTTCAAGATCAAGGAAGACGATGCGCGCAATCCGGGCGTGATTGCCGACTGTACCGGTGACAACGCGGGCGACTCGGTTGGCCCGAGCGCGGACGGCTTCGAAACGTACGGTGTTACGGGCGTCGCGCTGATCACGTTCATCCTTTTGGGTGTTCCGAATCCAACCGTGCAGGTCCAGCTGCTGGTGTGGATCTTCATCATGCGCGTGATGATGATTGTCGCCAGCGCTCTGTCCTACTTCATAAACGACGCGGTCGCGAAGGCACGTTACCGGAACGCTGCTTCGATGAACTTCGAGGCCCCATTGACGTCGCTTGTGTGGATCACTTCCATCGTTTCGGTTGTGATCACGTTCGTGGTTTCGTGGTTGACGATTCCGACGCTCAGCGGCAACACCACACTGTGGTGGAAACTCGCGATCATCATCTCGTGCGGCACGATGGCAGGTGCGCTCATTCCCGAACTGGTGAAGATATTTACCTCCACTGAATCGCGCCACGTAAGCGAAGTCGTCACTTCCTCAAGAGAGGGCGGCGCTTCGTTGAACATTCTCTCCGGTCTGGTTGCTGGTAACTTCTCCGGTTACTGGCTCGGCATCAGCATCGTCGGCTTGATGGCCATTGCTTACTTTTTCACCAACCTTGGGGCTGCAGCAGGGTTAGGTTTGGGTGCGCTGATGGTTGATCCGGTGGCGGCCCCGGTGTTTGGTTTCGGACTGGTTGCGTTCGGATTTCTGGGCATGGGTCCAGTTACGATCGCTGTCGATTCATATGGTCCAGTGACGGACAATGCGCAGTCAGTTTACGAATTGTCTTTGATTGAACAGATCCCGGATGTCGAGAATGAGGTCAGGAACGATTACAACATCAACGTCAACTTTGAACGGGCAAAACACCTTCTCGAAGAGAACGACGGCGCCGGCAACACCTTCAAGGCCACAGCTAAACCCGTTTTGATTGGCACGGCGGTAGTCGGAGCTACCACCATGATCTTCTCGATCATCATGGCGTTAACTGACGGACTGCGAACCAATACCGAAAGCCTATCGCTGCTTCACGCTCCGTTTGTGCTGGGACTGATCACTGGCGGCGCGATCATTTACTGGTTCACAGGCGCCTCGACTCAGGCTGTTACTACTGGCGCTTATCGCGCGGTTGAGTTCATCAAAGCCAACATTCGGCTCGAAGGTGTTGAGAAGGCGTCGGTGGAAGATAGTAAGAAGGTCGTGGAGATCTGCACGCAATACGCGCAGAAAGGCATGTTCAACATCTTCCTGACGGTGTTCTTCTCAACGCTCGCTTTCGCGTTCGTTGAACCGTTCTTCTTCATCGGTTATCTGATTTCGATAGCGATCTTTGGTCTGTACCAGGCGATCTTTATGGCGAACGCCGGTGGCGCCTGGGACAATGCGAAGAAAGTTGTCGAGGTTGATCTCAAGATGAAAGGCACTCCGCTGCACGACGCCACAGTAGTCGGCGATACGGTTGGCGATCCTTTCAAAGACACATCGTCAGTGGCGATGAATCCGGTGATCAAGTTTACGACGCTGTTCGGACTGCTGGCGGTCGAGCTCGCGGTTAGTTTGACTGCGCGCAATAATGGTGACGCGACCTTGACGCAGATACTCGCGCTCGTATTTTTCCTCGTGTCAGTTTTCTTCGTATGGCGTTCGTTCCACGGGATGCGGATTGGCACAATGGCGCTCGAGCCGGCTACGCGGGAGCGGGAAGTTGTGAAGACTGCAGCAGGAGACTAAACACAGATGAGCACGGATGTAAGAGCGGATACATTGATGGGTGCAGCGTTGGCGCCGCTCGATTCGACGCGCGCCGCGGGTCTCGTAATCGTTTTTAGTTTGTTCATCGCGGCGTCGGCGCAATTTGTCATTCCCATTGGAACAGTGCCGATTACCGGGCAGACGTTCGCGGTGCTTTTAACCGGCGCGCTGCTCGGATCGCGTTTGGGCGCTGCTGCTGTAATCGCTTACCTGATTGAAGGAGCGATTGGCTTGCCGTTTTTTGCAGGCGGTGGCGGCGGCATTGTGCGGTTCTTTGGACCAACCGGCGGCTATCTCGTTGCTTTCCCGGCCGCGGCGTTTATCACCGGCGCCTTTGCCGAGCACGGCTGGGACAAGCGTTATCCGACTGCCGTGGCGGCGATGGCGATTGGTTCGGTAGTTATCTTTCTCGGTGGTTGGGCATGGTACGCAGTGCTCACCAACACGCCGCCTCTTGCGGCTTTCAAACTGGCAGTTTTGCCTTTCCTGTTAGGTGATGTGATCAAGATCGCGCTCGGCGCCGCAGTGCTCCCCACCGGTTGGGCGTTGTTGAAGCGCAAAGCCTCCGGCAAGCAGTAGATGTACGTCCTAAAAGTAAGATCACACAGCCGCGAAGAGCTCGTTGAGTTCACCGATCAGGTACGCGAGAAACTAAAAGAGTCAGGGCGGCGCGAAGGCATCCTCGTGCTTTACGTGCAACACACGACGGCCGGACTCACAATCAACGAGAACGCCGACGCGGACGTGCCCCGCGACATGCTGCACGCGTTACGCACTCTGATCCCGCAACATGGGATGGACTTCCGTCACGGCGAAGAAAATTCCGACGCACATATCAAAGCGAGTCTGACGGGTTCATCGGTGACTGTGCCGTTTCAGGATGGAAAGTTGCTGCTTGGACGCTGGCAGGGAATTTTTCTTTGCGAGTTCGATGGTGGACGCGAGCGCCAGGTGATAATGACAATTCTTTAGACAGGATGAACAGGATTTTTCAGGATTAACAAGACATCTTGTAAATCATGAAACTCTTGTTAATCCTGTCCAGGGTTTTCATCCGGATCCAGGCCTTTCAGTATTTCCGCGAACTTCTCTACATCAGCTTTAGTCTTTTCCAGTGCACGCCTGCTATCGAGATACGCGGTCCAGGTCGGTGTTTGGGTGAGCGCTTTGGTTGTGTCTTCGTCGAGGACCTGGGCCATCATCGCAATGAGGTCGCTGACAACGCGCGTGTGCTCGATCAGGCGTTCGATGATTGAATAGGCAAGTTGTGCCTGTTGGAAATCAAGATCTTCAGCCATTAATTCTGATACCAACTGCCGCGTACGAACGGAAGTTCCACGATCGTTGCGGCTATTTCATCATCGACAATAACGTTTGTTCCGGCCGCGAGCTGCTCGTATCTGACGTAGCCGAGCGCGACGGTGCTGCCGAGTTTGGGTGAAACGACCGCTGAAGTGATACGTCCGATCTCCGTTTGGTCGGCGGATCTGATGATCGTTCCTGGTTCGATCTTTTGATCAGTTTCAAAGCGCAGTCCCGTCAGTTTCTTCGCGACGTGCCCGCGGTGCTTTATCCGCACGATGATTTCCTGCCCGACGTAACAGCCTTTCGTATAGCTCACTGCATCGTCGAGATTGGTTTCGGTAACAATGTTCGTTTCGTCCATGTCGCGCCCATAGCGTGGGATGCCCGCTTCGACTCGAAGGATTTCGAGTGCGTCCTCGCCGACCGGTTGTGCTCCTGCGACTGTCAGTGACTGTAGCAGTTGCGCGGCGTGAGCTGAGTCGATGATGACGTCGAACCCGTCTTCAGCCGTGTGCGTCGCATGGATGATCGTTACTGGAACATTTTGCCATTCAGTCTCGATGACGCCATTGCACGGCAGATCCGAAAAAGATTTCTCAAACACCTTATCAACCACTTCGATCGCGCGTTGCCCCTGGACGCTCAGCAACACGGTTTCCGCAGTCACGTCAGAAACGTGAAAGTCACCTGCAAGCGTGAACCGCGAGATAGTTTTTAGAACTGCCTCATGCGATGCCGAATCGGTATCGATCAGAAACGCCGGGCCATTTCCACGCACCACACGAACAGCACCGATCAAGCGACCCTGCACTGTCGGAAACGCGGCAGGCATCCAGCGATTCTCGCCTAGCGCTTTTATATCGTTCGTAATGAGACCATTGAGAAACATCGTCGCTTCAGAACCGCTGACGCGTATTCGCCCACGCGATGCCGAGAGATCTATCACCCCTGCGCCACCCTCCCGAACTGCTGCGTAGTCTGACATCATTTCTTTCATAATCTGCGTAATCTGTGGATGGCTTTTTCCACCACCTGATAGTCCTGCAACTGCTCAGCCTCCCTGCGATGCGATGCCAGCACTTGCGGGCTCGGATGATAGATTGGCACCAGCACCCGATCGTTCCACGAGTGTATTTGAGCAGCGGAATTCTTCAAGTTCAACTCATGGTATTGAATGCGCTTCAATGCCTCCAGCGCAACCGAACCCAGCGTCACGATCACACGCGGATCAACGGTCGCGATTGTTCGGCGCAAGAATCCCGAACAGTTCGCCAGCTCTTTCTGCGTTGGTTTACGATTCGCGCCAGATTCGGAACGTGGATTACATAGGGCGGCGCTGGTGATAAAGATTTCCTGGCGTGTCAGTTTAATTGAACTCAGAAACCGATCGAAGTTTGCGCCTGATTGGTCTCCGGAAAAAGGGATTCGCGTTCGATCCGCTCCCTTCCTTCCCGGCGCTTCGCCGATGAACATCACGCGCGCTTCGGGTGAACCGTTTGATTCACTCAACACCGCACTGCGTCCACACATTGCGGGACACAGCGTGCAGCCCGCAGCGTCGTTCACCAACTCGCCGAATAGATCCATCATATTAGACAGGATTATCAAGATGTTTCAGGATTAACAAGATAGATCGACTCTTCATGTTAATCCTGAAAAATCTTGGTAATCCTGTCCTCATTTAACCACCGTAATCTCGCGCGTCACGATATTGTCGCGCAGAGGCCAACCGTCAGGCCCGACCAATTCAAGGCGGATCGTGTGCTTGCCTGGAGTCCAGCCGGTGAGCACAACCTGTTCCCAACGATCGATCCACTTCATTTCGTCATCATCAACGATATAACGCACGCGAAAGTCCCCGCCATCGCCTTTCAGTTTTGCGTTGGCAAGTGAAAAGTCGATTACGACTTCCTCACCTTCGCGAAAAGTCTTGCCGTTTGGAAGATTGAAGACGACTGACGGTTTGTTACCCTCAACGCTCATCTGCACTTGCTTTCCAGGTCTCGACTCAGCACGCAGGACCTGGCGCGGCGGTGGTGAAACAAACGTTGTTGCCGTCGTATGTGAGTTCTCGTTGTCGCGTGAGCACGCCGCGCACGCAAGAACGGTCGCGATCGCCAGCAGGCGAAGCCTGTTTACGAGAGTACTCATACGCCTTGCAGCATACACATTTATGCGTGCGAATGAGAAACCGTCTAGACATTTCACAGAAAGCGATGTAAGAATCCGCGCTGGACCAACTAATCACCAAATGGAGGCCACTGTTTTCTCCGCGCGTGGAATTCTATGAGCACTAGAAAACTTCGTTTCTTCCTGATCACGATTTGTCTCCTTCTTATCTCCGTTACATTAATCGCGGGTTGTGGCAGGAATGTCACTCCGACACCGGAAGCTTTTACTCCAGAGATCCAGCCGCTACCAGCCGGGCTCGCAAGCTATGAAGCGATGCCTATTCCGCAAGACAATCCGATGAGCCCCGAGAAGGTGGCGCTGGGCCGCCAGTTGTTTTTCGACGAACGACTCAGCATCGACGGCTCGAAATCATGCTACTCCTGTCATGTGTGTGAAAAAGGATTGACGGATGGCTTGCCCAAGGCGATTGGACCAGGTAACCGGCAACTTCCGCGCAGCAGCCCGACGCTTTGGAACATCGGCTATCACAAAGAATTTTACTGGGACGGCCGCAGCGGATCGCTGGAGAAGCAGGCAATGGCTGCTTGGACCGGAGGGAACATGGGCGTGGGTGAAAAAGCCCCCGAGATCGTCGCGAAGATAAACGCACTTGAAGGATACAAGGCACAGTTTCAAAAGGTGTTTCAGAGCGACGCCACCGCCGACAACATGATGAAAGCGATTGCCGCCTACGAGCGAACAATCATCAGCGGTAATACGGCCTGGGATCGTTATCGGGCCGGCGACAACTCTGCGATTAGCCAGAGTGCGTATCGTGGCTGGAATATTTTTCAGGCCATTAAGTGCAACAACTGCCACGACGGAGTTTTGTTCACTGATCAGCAGTATCATAATGTTGGCATTGGTATGGACCAGGAAAAACCCGATGTGGGCCGGTTTACAGTAACCAAGAAGCCGGAAGACACGGGCGCCTTCAAGACGCCGACGTTGAGAGATATCGCGAAGTCAGCGCCTTACTTTCACGATGGCAGCGCGAAGACGCTTGAGGAAGCGGTTGACATAATGTTGGCGGGCGGCAAACCGAATCAGTATCTGGACAAGAAGAACCTCGAGCCGCACAAAATTCTGCCGGAGCAGCGCGAGGATCTCTTGAACTTCCTCAGGTCTTTGACGGTGGATTGCACACTGAGCAAACCACCACTGCCGCAGAAATAAATTTGGCCACGGATTCACACGGATGGATACAGATTGCATTTCAATCCGTGCCCGACCTGTGTAATCCGTGGTTAAAGCATTAAGCGCTTGCGGACTGCGCGCCCGTGATCTTCTTAAGTCGATCCTCAACCGCGTCCCACGCGATATTCGAGAAGAATGCCTCGATATATTTCGGCCGTTCTGCCGGTTTGTAGTCGAGCAGAAACGCGTGCTCCCAAACGTCCATCACAAGAATCGGCACGAACCCGGCGACGTTGCCCGTTTCGTGTAATGTGATCCAGTGATTTGAGAGCCGTCCATTCGTTGGGTTCTGGTAGCAGATGGCCCAACCAACACCGCGCATCTTTCCAATGCCGACAAAGTCAGCCTTCCAGATTTCGTAACTGCCAAACGACGCTTCCGCGGCTTTCGCAAACTGCGAAGCCTGGGCCGGATCTCCCGTGCCGCCGCCGCTCACCATGTTGTCGAAATAATATTCGTGCAGGACCATGCCGTTGTACTCGAACCCAAGCCGGCGAGTGAGTTCGGAGTAAGCAGGCATCTCTTCCTGATCGACTTTGCCGTCTCTGATGAAATCGCTGATCCTCTGGGTCAGATTGTTGGTCTCTTTAACATAGCCTTCATATAGTTTGAAGTGCATTTCCAGAGTTTGGTCCGAGATTCCTTTTAGACCACTGAGATTAAACTGGCGTGCTTGATAAGAGCCGGTTGTACTCATACATGCCTCCTATTCAATTGTGTGGGTGTTGAGACTATGACGAGGAGGTGTGGCGAATCCGTTCCACAGATTACACAGATTTAATCTGTGTAATCTGTGGATAACTGCTTTTACCTACCCAATACTACCCAATCACCATGCGAGGTTCCCATGAAGAGCAGCATCGGCAGTGATAGCCACGCATTTGTTCTCGAAGCCAGGAAAGCCTGACGTGCCAGTTCGGGCGGCGCCGCGGGACCGGTTCCCGCAGTGGCTGCAAGGATGCGTTTGTTATTGGGCCAAATAATTCCCCAGACGTTCAGCATCATCAGAATGCCATAAGCTCCGCCGATTCCGATTGAGTACGACTTGTTGCTGGCATAGCTCTCCGTACCCACGCTGAGCGCTGAGGTGAAGAAGCTGACAAGTCCATACGTAAACAACGCCACCAGCACGAATACTACGATCGCAAATATACGACCGTCTTTTGTTAAAGCCGGGACTTTCTTGATGATCAGAAACTCGATTGCAAAAAGAACTATCGGGTACAGCATCCACATAATCAACACGTACCAGATGTTGATGTCGCCGCGCCCGATGTTGTTTGCATTCGTGACGTCAGCTTTGAGGATGACCATCGCGAAGTACATTAGACCAGCCAGGACCGTTACGACTGCGCCCCAGCGAAACCACCAGAGCGCGCGCCCGAGCAGATCGGGATTGACCTTCTTCTTGGTTTCGGCATCAAGTCCCTTCTGAACGGGAACGTTTACGAGGTTGAAAAAGTAGAGCAGGCCGATCCAGGTGATGCCGGCGACAAAATGGAGCCATCGCAAAAGGATTCGCCAGAGTTCATCGCCGCTGGGGGCATTAAAGACGTCCTGAAACATAGCCAGACTGATGGGGAGATGAGCAGTTGACTCAATTAGCATACGTCCTCCGTGTTGAAAGCCTGGAATTACTCGCGAAGAGTACACCTAGACCAAGCCGCGGCGCAAATAACGATCACTCATCGGATGGGCGGGTCCCAGGCTCGATGCCACGCACACTTGCCTGGTTAATCACGCGAACTTTCAGATCGCTGTTGACGCGAATCTGACATGAGAGACGAACGTTGGGTGCGAGCTCGGCTTCCATCGCGAGGCGATTGCGCTCGAGTTCTCCCATTTCACCGGGTTCACCATCGAGAATTTCGACGCGGCAGGTGGTGCAGCGCGCGTTTCCGCCGCAGCGGTGAAGAATATCGATGCCGGCGTCTTCGAGGGCCAATACGAGTTTCTTTCCTGCGGGTGGTTCAGTTTCGACGAGACCGTTGGCAGTTTCCGCTTGAATCTTTGGCATGTAAGGTGGTTCTCCTAACTTCGGACTAGATCTAACTCCATAAACTTTGCTCCCTCGACCGGGTTCTCGCAATAAGGCGCGATCTCAACAAACCCCAGCGCTTGATAGAGCGCAATGGCTTTGTCCATGCGCCCCGGCACCGTGTCGAGTCGCATCGTTGTGTATCCGAGCTGGCGAGCTTCGTCAATGAGAGATTCAACCAAAACTCTTCCGCGGCCGTTGCCGCGATAGGCTGGACGAAGAAACAGACGTTTCATCTCGCATACGCCTGGTCCGAGCTTTCGCATTGCGATACAGCCGGCGAGTTGATCGTTTTCAGTTGCGAGTAACAACCGGCCCTCAGGCGGAGCATAGTCGCCCGGCAAGTTTGCGAGTTCCCGATCGAAATTCTGAAAACAGAGGCTGAAGCCGAGACTCGAAGCATACGCTTCAAACAGGGCTCGAGCGTGATCAATATCTTCCTGAGTGTTCGCCTGGAAGATGCGCATTACAGGATGTACAAGATTTTCCGGATTTACAGGATAAATCATGTATATCTTGAAAAATCCTGAAATCCTGTCTAAATACAAACAGGAGACAGGATCGCTCCCGTCTCCTGCCGCAATTCCAATCGTTACCTAATCTTATGCGGTAAACGAAGTTCCGCATCCGCAGCTGCCGGTGGCATTTGGGTTCTTGAAAGTGAAGCCGGAACCCATCACACCGCTGACGTAGTCGATCTCGACGCCATTCAGGTATTGAGCGCTGAACATGTCGACAAACATGCGTACCCCTTTTCCGTCGAGAACAAAATCGCCTTCACGCGATTGTTCTTCTATGTTCAGGCTGTACTGAAAGCCAGAGCACCCGCCGGGCACGACTCTCACGCGGAGGCCTGATGTGTCGGGCAAGCCCTCTTCGCTAGCCATGAACTTCTTAATCTCAGTTGCGGCCGAGTCGCTGATGTTTAGTGTCACGGTAGGCGCTGTAGTTGCTGACATTTCTATGATTCCTCACTCCTATAGTTCAATTCCAACCGTCGCTATCTTATTAACCTTTACCCAAAACGACAAGTTCAGGTTTCATAGCTTCGATCGAGACGTAGCGCGCCACTTCCTCCGAGACTTTTCGAAATGCCTGCGCCTCAGGTGAATCCGGATGGCTGACAACCACCGGCACGCCCTTGTCGCCACCTTCTCGGACTTCTATTCCGAGCGGCACTGCTCCCAAAAACGGCACGTTATATCTTGTCGCCAATGTTTGACCGCCGCCTTCACCGAAGATGTTGTAGCGCGTGCCGGTGTCCGGCGCGATGAAGTAGCTCATGTTCTCAACGATACCGAGCACGGGAATGGCGACAGTTTCAAACATTCTCAGCGCGCGGCGGACGTCTGCAATCGCGACGTTCTGCGGCGTTGTTACTAAAACAGCGCCTTGCACCGGAACGAGTTGGGCCAGCGACAACTGAACGTCGCCGGTTCCGGGAGGCATATCTACGATCAGATAGTCGAGCTCGCCCCACTTTACGTCCGACAAAAACTGCTTCACGAGACCATGCAAGATTGGGCCACGCACGATCATCGGTTTATCGCCGGGTTGCAGCAGCGCCATCGACATGAACTTCACGCCGAAAGCTTCAATCGGCACCAGCTTGTTGCCTTCCACTTCCGGACGTGCCTCGCTCGCGCCCAGCATGATCGGAACGTTTGGACCATAAACGTCAGCGTCCATCAATCCGACGCGCGCGCCATCGAGACTTAGCGAAACCGCGAGGTTAACCGCGACAGTTGATTTACCAACGCCGCCCTTTCCGGACGAGACGGCGACGATGTTTCGCACACCTTCGATTACCAGCTTTTCGCCGAGGCCACGGCCTCTCGGGACTTCGGCATCCATCGTCACTGCCACCGAAGCGACTCCCGGTAACGAGCCTACGATCTCCTTCGCCGCGCTTTCCATCTCGGCTTTTACAGGACACGCAGGAGTGGTCAACACGATGCGAAAGGAAACATTGCCGCCGTCGATTTTGAGGTCTCTGATAAACCCAAGCGTGACTATATCCTTGTGCAGATCCGGATCTTTGATTTGCCGCAAACCGTCGAGGATCAGTTGTTCATTTAGTTGTGTCATATATAGTTGAAGCGTAGCTGATTGGAATTGTGTGTGCAACTGGGTGTTGTTTGCGCCTTTGCACCTTTGCGAGGAAAATGGTCTTCGTTGCACAGAGAAGCGGCAGATCATTTCTTCAATCCACGCAATATCGGCGACGCGTCTGAGCCAAGCTTTGTTGGCCGTGCGGCATCGTTGACTTGCGGCGCGCACGTGCGGTTCTCGATACAAATCGATGAGGCGCAGGCGGTGTCTCGGGCAAGATTCCGGGCGGCGGGTTGCAATGTTTTAGTTGCCGCTGCGTCGGTGTTGACCGAGCGAGTAACAGGAATGACAACCGCGGAGGCTGCGGTTGTCGGACAAACGCCGGAAGCATTGATCCTGCAGTTGGGCGCAGCCGGATCTGAAAAGTGCGTGGAAATGGCGTGTGAAGCACTACTCGACGCGATTCGCGAATACAGCAACGCGGCTCGCGACGATTGGGCGGGCGACGAAGCGTTAATTTGTACCTGCTTCTTCGTGTCGGAACGTACAATTGAACGGGAGATTCAAGCGCGTGGTCTCACGACCGTTGCTGAAGTGACGAATGCCTGCAACGCAGGCGGCGGTTGCGGATCGTGTCACCAACTGATTCAGGAGATACTTGAGACAAATGATTTACCTCGATAACAACGCTACGACTCGAGTCGCGCCGGAAGTGCTCGACGCCATGAAGCCTTATTTCGGCGAGTTCTTTGGTAATCCTTCCTCGGCGCACACGCTTGGTCGCGAGATGAAGCGTGCGATTGAGAATTCGCGCGAGCAGGTTGTGAGTCTGATCGGCGCCGCGGATTCGAGCGAGATCGTGTTCACGTCGTGTGGTTCGGAATCAGACAACTGGGCGATTCGCGGCGTTCTTGCATCGCAACGCGGCAAAAAACACATTGTTACTACGCTTGTCGAACATGAAGCTGTGCGAAATCTCTGCCGCTTACTCGAAAACGACGATTACGAAGTCACCTGGCTCGGAGTGGACCACAACGGTGAACTCGATCTCGAAAGTTTGCGTGCTGCTCTACGGCCTGACACAGCGCTTGTCTCAGTCATGCTGGCAAACAACGAGACGGGAGTGTTGTTTCCGATCGAGCAGATAGGCCGCATCGTGCGTGAGAATTCTGACGCTGTTTTCCACGTCGATGGCGTGCAGGCAGTGGGTAAGGTTCCGATTGATCTAAAAAACACTGCTGTCGATCTGTTTGCGCTATCGGGTCATAAGCTGCACGCGCCGCAAGGCATCGGCGCACTCTACATTCGTCGGGGAATTTCCCTATCGCCGTTAATTATCGGAGGCGCTCAGGAGCAAGGTCGCCGGGCCGGAACGTCTGCCGTTCCAAACATCGTCGGCCTCGGTGCGGCCTGCCGCCTCGCGCTTGAAGATGATGGCCACGCGCGAATCGAAGCACTGCGCAATCGTCTTGAAGGCGAGATTCTGAGACAGATTCCTAACACACGTCTGAACGGCGTTGCTGACCGTTCGAAGCGTCTGCCAAACACTTCAAACATCTCTTTCGAATACGTAGACGGCCAAAACATTCTCCTTCATCTCGACAACCTCGGCATCTGCGTCTCTACCGGCTCCGCTTGTCATTCGACCACCCACGAATCTTCACCAACTCTGCGTGCGATGAACGTGCCGTACACAGCGGCGCAGGGATCGATTCGCTTCTCACTCGGGCGGTACAATACCGAAGCCGAGATTGAGACGACGCTGAGCGTTCTACCTGAAATAATCGCGAAATTAGCAGCCATGTCTCCGTATGAACAATTAAGATAGGTCATATAGGACTTATATGACCTAGATGTCCTATACTGTTCCGCGGCGATTATTTATTCGGAAAGGGCTTCACGACAAATAAAATGAGCACTGTTATAGAACCACCTGTCACGCAGGCGGCGAAGAATTTGGAAGAAGTTGAAACCGTAACGATCCGCTTCGCTGGCGACTCCGGCGACGGAATGCAGTTGACCGGCACTCAGTTCACAAATACATCGGCGGTAGTTGGTAACGACATCTCGACGTTGCCGGACTTTCCTGCCGAGATTCGCGCTCCAGCCGGAAGTTTGCCGGGCGTGAGCGGATTCCAGTTGAACTTTTCCAGCCAGGACATCAAGACTCCGGGCGACCAACCGAATGTGCTGGTGGCGATGAATCCGGCGGCGTTGAAAGTGAATCTCCCTGACCTCGAAGAAGGCGGCACGCTGATCATCAACACCGACGGCTTTACACCTGAGAACTTGAAGTATGCGAACTACGCCACGAACCCTTTAGACGACAATTCGCTCGCCGGCTATCGCGTGCACAAGCTGCCGATCTCGACGCTGAACATGAATGCGCTCAAAGGCAACGTCGAGCTCTCGCGAAAAGAGATTGACCGCTCAAAAAACTTCTTTGCTCTCGGCGTGCTCTATTGGCTCTACGATCGCCCGATGGAGAACACGCTGAACTGGATCCGAACCAAGTTTGCGAAGAGCCCTGAACTGGCTAAGGCAAACGAAATCGCGCTGAAGACTGGTTACAACTTTGCCGATACGACCGAAGTTTTCACTACTCACTACACAGTTAAAAAGGCGAAGATCGCTCCCGGCAAGTATCGAAAAATGACCGGTAACGAAGCGACCGCGATCGGGTTCATAGCGGCGTCGCAACTGTCCGGTCGTCCCTTGTTTTACGGTTCATACCCGATCACGCCTGCGTCAGACATTTTGCACGAGTTGTCTCGTCACAAAGCTTTTGGAGTGAAGACATTTCAGGCCGAAGACGAGATTGCCGCAGTTTGTGCGGCCATCGGTGCAAGCTTCGCCGGGCAAATCGGACTCACGGGAACATCGGGACCAGGCGTGGCTTTGAAACAGGAAGCTATCGGTCTGGCGGTGATGACTGAACTCCCGCTGGTTATCGTTAACGTGCAACGTGGTGGACCATCTACCGGATTGCCGACAAAAACTGAACAGGCAGATCTCTTTCAGGCAGTTTGGGGACGAAACGGTGAGTGTCCAGCGATCGTTGTTGCTCCGGCGACGCCGGGCGACTGTTTCCACATGGCGATCGAAGCAGTGAGGCTTGCGTTCAAATACATGTCGCCGGTGTTTTATCTCTCGGATGGTTATCTGGCGAATGGCGCCGAGCCATGGGCGATTCCGGAAGTCGAATCGCTGCCGAAAATCGACGTCACGTTTGCCACCGATCCGGCGACGTTCATGCCTTATGCCCGCGATCCGGAAACACTCGCGCGACCGTTTGCGCTTCCAGGAACGCCAGGTCTCGAACATCGCATCGGCGGTATCGAGAAGCAGCACATCACCGGCAACGTGAACTACGATCCTGAGAACCACCATCTCATGGTCAAGCTGCGTCAAGAAAAAGTTGATCGCGCTACTGCGGATATTCCGCCGGTCGAGGTGATGGGTGAACGGACCGGAAAAGTCTTGGTGCTTGGTTGGGGCTCGACTTACGGCTCGATCAGTTCGGCTGTCGAGAAGATGCAAAGTGAAGGGAAGAGCGTGTCGTCAGCGCACCTGCGGCATCTAAATCCGTTCCCGCGAAACCTCGGCGAAGTCCTCGCGGGATTTGAAACAGTGATCGTCCCCGAGATGAACCTGGGCCAACTCTGCACGATGATCCGGGCGAAATATTTGGTCGATGCGGTGCCCTTCTCGAAAGTGAAAGGCCGCCCGTTCCAGATTCGTGAGATTGTCAGGAAGGTTGAAGAGTATTTGTAATGGAGCGTTCCTCACAGCACACAGGTAGGAGTAAAGCGATGAGTACTACCTCAACAGCATTGATGACCGCGGAAGATTTGTTGCGGCTTCCACGCGGATATTATCGTGCTGAACTCATCAACGGAGAACTTATTAAAATGCCACTCCCCGAACTTCCTCACGGCCGGATTGCGACGCGGCTTGCCGTGTCGCTTGCACAATTTGTTTCGGAGCATGGATTGGGTGAAGCCTTTAACGAGATCGGATTTAAGCTCACTTCCAACCCGGACACTGTTTTGGGACCAGACGTCTGCTTCATCTCCAAATGGCGACTTGAAGAGATCGGAGATGTTACAGGTTACTGGCTGGGCCCACCGGATCTCGCAGTTGAGGTTTTGAGCCCCGGAGACCGTCCCGGCAAGGTAAACAAGAAAATATCGCAGTGGCTTGGTTTCGGTACGAAGCAAGTCTGGATCGTAGACCCGAAGCACAGCACGGTAACGGTCTACCGTTCACCATCCGATACAACAAGATTTTCAGGATCTGATTACCTGGAGGCGCAAGATCTTCTGCCGGGTTTCCGGATCTCGCTTGATAGGATCTTCGGGCCAACTCTAGGAAGAAGAGTTAAAGAGAGCACGTCATGATGTTGGAGCGTTGCTGTTGATGGTCACGCAAACCAGAAATTCAGAGCTCGCGAGATCCGTTGTTGAAACATACGCGGAAGGGCTGCGCTACTTTATGGGTGAAGGGACGCTCAACAAAACTCTCTCACGTCTCTCCAGTGATCTTGATGAGCGTGGCATTGATTACATGGTGATTGGAGCGGTTGCTCTGTTGGCACATGGTTATCCCCGTTTCACTGAAGACATCGATCTCGTGATGACCGCGGAGGGTCTTCAGAAATTTCACGAAGAGTTGATTGGAATACGATCGACAGCGGACGGCGTCAGTATCGAAGTGATGACCACGGGTGAGTATCCAGGCGATGGCAAGCCAAAGCCTGTGAGCATGCCGGCGCCCGCGGAAGCCTCGACAGAAATCGATGGGGTTAGATTTGTTACTCTCGAGAAGCTGATCGAGTTAAAGCTGGCATCCGGAATTTCGGCTCCTGATCGATTGAAAGATCTCGCAGACGTTCAGGAGTTAATCAAGATCCGAAAACTTGACGCCGATTTCGCTGCCAAACTCGATCCTTATGTGAGAGGAAAATATCTCGAACTGGAAGAAGCAGTGAGAAAGAGTAGGTCAGTTCAGTAGCACAAACTATTTGCGCGTTTTGCGCGTCTTAGTGGCAATTCAGGAGAAATAATGAGTACAGAGAGTAACGGACATAGTGGGAACGGAAACGTAAACAACCCCTTCACTGAAGCGGTATCTGTCGAGAGCGACACGGGCTCTGCGGTGTCAGGGCGGATTGCGCCGCCGCCGGGACAGATGAAGAAGGCAGATTTCGTTTCCGATCAGGAAGTGCGTTGGTGCCCAGGCTGTGGCGACTACGCCATTCTCAACAACGTGCAAAAAGTGATGCCCGAGCTCGGCATTCCCCGCGAGAAGATCGTTTTCGTGTCAGGCATCGGCTGCTCGTCGCGATTCCCCTACTACATGAACACCTACGGCTTCCATAGTATTCATGGACGCGCGCCCGCGGTGGCGACCGGCATCAAGTGTGCGAATCCCGATCTCAGCGTTTGGGTGATTACCGGCGACGGTGACGCGCTTTCGATTGGCGGAAACCATTTCATGCACGCTATCCGTCGCAATCTCGACATCAACTACATCCTCTTCAACAACCGCATCTATGGTTTGACGAAGGGCCAGTACAGTCCAACTTCCGAGTTTGGCAAAAAGACGAAATCGACGCCGTCCGGCACTATCGACTATCCGATCAATCCGTTGTCGCTGGCCATTGCGAGCGAATCGACATTTGTCGCGCGTTCGATCGATATCGACGTCAAACACCTCGGCGCAATTGTGGATGCAGCGGCGAAGCACAAAGGCATCTCGTTCATCGAGGTCTACCAGAACTGCAACATCTTTAACGACGGTGCCTTTGACTATTTCGCCGAACGCACCGTTCGCTCCGATCGTGTGCTCTATCTCGAACATGGCAAGCCGATGGTCTTCGGCAAGGATCGTAAGAAGGGCATTCGCATGAACGGTGCGCATCCCGAAGTCGTTACCATCGGTGAAAAAGGCATCACTGAAAACGATCTGCTCGTCCATGACATTTACCTGAAGGATCCTTCAGTGGCGTTCATGTTGGCCCGTATGGAGCAGCCGGACTTCCCGCAACCGGTGGGAATCTTCAGGGCAATCGAGCGACCGACCTACGAAGACATGATGGGTGACCAGATTGAGGCGGCCGTCGCGAAGTCAGGCCCCGGAAGTTTGGAAAAACTCATTAATAGCGGCGATACCTGGCTCGTCGAATAACGAGCGTTTGTTTCCCACAAAGGCGCAAAGGAAAGCAGTCTTTTCTTTGCGCCCTTTGCGTCTTTGCGCGAAAACTTTTTCCCACCAACCACGTACTACCCGTGAATTCAACCCGGAGAAATTAGATGACCCCATTCAAGCCTTTCACCCGCGTTATTTCTGCGCTCGCACTCTGCTTTGCCGTCTCTGTGGCGCTGCTCCCGAGACCGCTTGCCGCGCAACAGTCAGTGCCAGCCACCGCAACGGCGACAGATTACAGCGCCGCGCTGGCGGCAATCGAGAAGACGATCGACGACAAAAGAAAAGAGCTCGGCATTCCCGGAATCTCTCTCGCGATCGTGAAGGACGACAAAGTCATTTATCTCAAGGGCCTCGGCGTGAAAGACTTCGAACGAAATCTTCCGGTCACTGCCGACACGCGCTTCCCAATCGGTTCATCCTCCAAAGCATTCACCGCGATGTTGGCGGTGATGAGCGCGGACGAAGGCAAGTTGTCGCTCGATGATTCGCCCAAGAAGTTTCTTCCCTACTTCACTCTGCGCGACCCGGATGCGGCAGCCAGAATAACAATTCGCGATCTGCTCGCGCACCGCTCAGGCTTGAACCGAACCGACCTGGCGATGGTCACTGGTGTCCTCAATACTGAAGATCTGATCAAAGTTGCGGGAATGGCAAAGCCAACTGCAAAACTCGGTGAGAAGTTTCAGTATCAAAACGTGATGTACGCGGCGGCCGGCGAAGCAATCGCCAAAGCACAAAACTCCACCTGGGACAAATTAATCGCAACAAAGATTTTCAAGCCGTTGGGAATGGACAATAGCGACACAAGCCCTGAGGCGATGCAGAAGTCGCGCGATTACTCTTTCGGCTACGACTACAACGCGTTGACCAAAGTCACTCGTCGTCTGCCCCAGCGCTCAATTCCCGCAGTCGCTGCGGCGGGAGCAATAAACTCCAGCGCCCGCGACATGGTTCAATGGCTGCGGCTCATGTTGGGCAACGGAAGTTTTAATGGACGCCGGCTCGTTTCTGAGAAAGGCTTCGACGAGTTGGTGCGCAAGCAGATCAATATTGCGGGAGCGGTTAATTATGGTCTTGGTTGGTTTTTGCGCGAATGGAAAGGTCACAAGGTTGTCGAGCACGGCGGCAACATCGATGGCTTCAATGCGCACGTGGCGTTAATGCCCGATCAAAAGTTGGGCTTTGTGCTGCTTACAAATGTTACGGCGTCGCCGCTCGGCGGCATTGCCATGAACGCGATCTGGAAGAACCTCGTTGGCGATCCGCAAGCTACTGAAGCCACAGCAACCGCGTCCGCGACTGACCCAAAGCAGGAAGTCGGCAAGTATTGGCTGGCGGCAGCAGGAGTGAGCTTTGAAGTCAGCATGAAAGATGACAAGTTGATGTTGACTGTTCCAGGCCAGCCCGCGTACCAACTTCAGAACATCGCTGGCCGCCGCTACAAGCTCGCGGATCCGGGGCCACCAGGATTTTTTGCGACCTTCAGACCAGTCAAAGATAAAGAATCTGAAACGGAACTTTTTCTCGAGCAGCCACAAGGCAATGTCGTGGTGCCGAAAGTCGCGGGCGATAGTGCAAGCGCACCAGCACCGGGCAGCTCTTTAATCACCGCGGATGAACTGATAGCTAAAATGATCGTCGCTTATGGCGGTGAGGAGAACCTGCGCAAACATAAGTCTTCGCTGACTACAGTCGAAGTCGATCTGGAGAATCAAGGTGTGCAGGCAAAGGGCACGGTCAGTGCGAAAGCACCCAACCTCACCGCGAGCGAAATGACTTTCACCGCGCTGGGCAGGAAGATCGGATCACTCGTGACTTATTTCGACGGAACCAGCGGCGGTGAAGTTCTGAGCTTCGCTCCACCCGAGACTTATTCCGGCAAGCGTCTCGAAGACATTAAGGCCGCCGCCGATTTTTACGACGTGCTCAATTGGAAGAACAACTACAAGACGATCACAGTGAAAAAAATGGGCAAGGTCGGTGACGAAGATGTCTACGTTGTCGAAAAGCGAAGCGAGAAAGGAACGCCTGTAACTGACTATGTTTCCACCAATTCGTTTATGGTGTTGCGCCGTGACTCAATCGTGGTGAGCGAGACGTCCGGCGTCCAGTTACCTCAAACAGAAATGTTTAGCGATTTCAGAAACGTTGACGGCGTAATGATTCCTTTCAAAGTCGTCTCGAATAACATCGCAAACGGCGACATCGTGGTGCGCGTCACCGACATGAAGTTTGACGTGGAGATTCCCGACAGCGTATTTAAGAAACCAGCCACGGATAAAAAATAAAACTGGGTCACTCTGTGGCTCAGAAACGAAAACCCACACTCGCCATGAACTGGAAGTTGTGAGTTGTCCTGGCCGGACTGGTAATTGGCGTGAGCGTGAACGTGCTTGTCGCGGGATCGAATTGAAGCACGTTGGTAGTTCTCCGGCGGAAGTGAATCATTGTGTCGCCTGCGTCAAAGCGGGTCACGAGACGCTTTGACGGATAAAACTCTACGACTCCTCCGAAATCAGTCGCGAAGGTGGTAAGCGGATTGAATTCGAAGTCAATGGGGGACCCGGGGCTCGGAGGCACTCGAAGAATATTGAATTTGCCCCGGTTGAAACTTACAACGCCCGGCCGTGCCTTCGCGAAGATGCCCCATTTCTCAAATCTCTTACCCACCTTCACTCCTCCGAGCGCCTCCGTCACACGGCCATTGTTTCGACAGCCGTTGCAGCGCTTCGGAAAGAAATACCCGGCGGTCTCGAGACTGAAAACTCTGTTTAGGTTGTAAGTAAACCTGCCACCAAATCCGGGCTCAGTTATTCTTCCGTTAAAGCCCTCTCGCTCGAGCGTGGTGAACTCCGCGGCAAGCTCAAATTTCGGCAATTCGTCGGATGCGAAAACACCTGCGACTGCGCGAACAGGATCACGAATGCGGCGATGAAACAAGTCTTCTTCATGTGTGAATCTCCTTCGTCGTTTTGTAAGCACACTTGTCCCTATCCCGGCGAAAGCTGCGAGCTGAGACTGAGCCGGTTAGTTAGTTCGTGGAGTGGGAGACTTGATTAAGGACCTTTGGGTAAAAGGTTTTCAATGGTATCGGCGCCGCCCACCATCACACGTTGCGGTGCGACAACTGGGGCCTTGTCACTTCGAGGTTTGGGAATGCCGAGAGTAAGCGTTGCGCCACGGTTGGTAAGCGCTTCCTCGATTTTCTCAAATACATTCGGACTTTTCGGTGTTGCTCTAGGCGCGGAATTCTCACCACCAAACAATGGCGTGTACTTGGTATCGTGCAATACCCACAAATTCCAGGTGCCTCCGTTCGGCAAGATCGAGGCGGCGGAAACCCACTCGTATCGTTCGCCGTTCGCGGTGAACTCGATCTTGTTTCCGTCGAGCACGCCGATCTTTTCAAATGGATATCCATCGCGCGGCACGAGGGAAAAGATAAAACGCCCCCGCTCCGGAACGTAAAACCAAAGCAACGCGCCCGAGCAACCGATGCTCGACTTGCTTTTACTCACCACGGTTCCATCAATCGTCAATTGATAGTTTTTGACGGCTAGTGCGATAGCATCGAGAGTGAAATCCCGCGGCAGTGATTGAGGATTAGCCTCGCGCAGTGTCGAGCGATCGAATGTGACTTTCACCACGTCAACGATCTTCACTCCCGATTCCTGGTTGACCAGAAGTTCGAGTGAGACTGCGTCACCGTCGTCCAGTGTCTGTGGTGAGGTTGATTTTGGGAACGTGGCAAACGGGCGGTTAGGTAGCGGTGGGGTGAAATCCTTTAAGAACGTTCGTCGAAATGCTTCATCGGCCGGCAACACCGCGAGGCTAAATTTTTTCGTGACCGGGTCAGCGCTCACCCAAAGATCGTAACCAAACACGACGTTCTGTTGCGCATCAGTAAGAACGCGATGAATGATTCGATTTTCTCCCGTGAAGGCTTGTGAGTAGAGCAACTCGGCCAGCGAGTCAGTGTTTACCGCACTCACGTTTCCAGTTGACGACGTCTCGCTTCTGAATGCAACGAAGCCGCCGTTGGAGACCTGCAAGACGAGTTGCTGCTTCGCCGGATTTCGTGCCACGACGGCGATGCCGATGAAGTGCATACAAAGCACGAGGGGCCAGATTCTATTTCTCATTCGGCGACCCTCCTTTGATTACTGTGAATTTAATCTCTTCCGCCGGCTTGAACCCGGTCAGGCTTGCGGGAATATCTTCACTTCGTGGTTTTTGGGATTTGGCGAAAGTAGTTTCAACTTTCGCGTTAACGATTTGCTTCGAGCTTCTCGGGAGCGATCGTCTTTCGCGGTAAACAACTCGCGTAACGATTTTCTCCTGGACCACCGGCACTTCCACCGGGACATGCACAATAATCGGGGACGGATCTGTGGTCTCTCGAGCAGCCCGAGACGCAAATACACCCAACACCGCGAAGGCAAGGATTACCGCAACAACAACTGGTATTGGAACCCGCACGGTAGTTTTCACGCAAAGGCGCAAAGGCGCAAAGACAGACCCAGTTTCTTCTTTGCGCTTTTGCGCCTTTGAGCGAGACAGTTTTTCTCGGAGTCGGGCGTGGTAAGCCATCCAATAACCCTCCGCCGGCGCCGCCGCCTCACGCAATCTCGTCGTGATGCGCAGTGTTGTGTTGAGCGCGTCAAACTCCGCGCTACATTCACTACACCACGCTTCATCCGGGTGCCGCTCAACTCCATCCAAAAGCAGTTCCGTGATTTGCCCTTTCGTTTCCCTGCAATTGTGCATTGCTAACGCTCCATTAGTACTCATTGGCTAGACTTGTCAGTGTTTCACCCGCGTCCGAATCCGGCGAAAGCCGTGCGCGCAATTTGCCAATTGCGCGCGACACACCTTTCTTCACGGTTCCAGGTGAACAGTTCATCGCCTTTGCGATTTCCTCGTATGTCATTCCTTCGTAGTGGCGCAGTAAGAACATTAGCCGCTGCGATGGCGTCAATTCAGCCAACGCGTTTACGACACTTTCAAAAAGCAACTTGTTATAGATATTTTCCGGCGACGCGGAAGCCGATTCGAGAAGTGAGTTCGAATCGATTGGCATCAGTTCGACAACTGTCGTTTGTCCGCGCCGGCGAAAGAAACTCGACCGTCGATGATTAAGAAATGTGTTGATAGTGATTCGACGTAACCAGGTATAGAAAGAGGAATCGGATCTGAAAGAGTGCAACGCCTGATAGGCTTTCAGCCAGACTTCCTGCGATAGATCTTCTGCGTCCTGAGCATTGCGGCAATAATGAAATGCGAGCAAGTGAATCCGCCGCGCGTAGCGTTCGGCCAGCATGCAAAACGCGTCAATGTCTTCTGCTTGAGCGCGGCTGATTAGATCAGTATCGCTGGCCAGGTGGGAATCGCTCTCAGTCACAATTATACAGACACGAATCCGGCGATTTAGTTGGCTTGCCTGGCCGCACGAGTAATTCAACTCAGGCTTGGTGCTTCTTGTGCTTCTTTGTGCCTACGTTCACCACGGTCGAGGGTGAATTCGAGCTGGGAGTCGCTGGGTTAGCCGCAACGTGCTGCTCGGACGAATCGCCAAACATCTTGTTTTCTTTCTTACGGCGGCCGCGCAACGCGGGAGTCTTTTCCATCTCCTCCCGATTCTGATCCGGATTACCTGCAAAACCCGTTTGCTGTCCGCGCGGTTTCTCCGGCGTGCCGGCTTTATGTTGATCCTTCCTTGTTCCCATGGCTCTTACCCTTCCTGGTCCCCTTAGCGAGCGACCACTTCAATGCGATCGGCGTTATCAACGTGGTAACGATCACCATGATAACAATTGCGCCAAAAATCGCCGAGCTAATTACCGGTTGGTCCACCCCGGTAGGTGACGGCAACATCAGTGTTGCGCCGATGCCGGCGAATATCAAACCAACTTCGCCACGCGGGATCATTCCCAGACCAACTGCAAGCCGATTGATGCCACGTTCGACAACACCCAATGCACAGATCTGTTTGCCGATTATTGCTACCAAAGTAAGCGCCACCGCAAATCCGAGAATCCCCACTTGGGCAAACAGCCGAAAGTCAACTTTCAGTCCCATCAACACGAAGAAGATCGGCACGAGCACTGTGCTCACTGGCAGTAACAAATCGTGAAGATCGCGCTCTTTTCGTCCGTCGCTTGGTTTGTAGTGCACTTCATCGAGAATCAGTCCCGCAGCAAAAGCACCGACGATGGGCGCTAATCCAACCTGTCCTGCCGCCCACGACAAGAACAGACAAAACGAGATTGCCAGCGTCAGCAACACGCCCCTGCTTTCCAGACGCCCTGCGCCACGAAGCATTCGTGGCACCAGAAAGAGTCCAACTACAATCGAACCGATAAGAAACGCGAGCGACTTCAGCGCGATAAGACTAATATCGAGCATTGAAAGCGCGGCGCCCGTTCCGGCTGCTTTGATAGTTCCAGCGACCACCGCCAAAACCAGAAGCGCAAGCACATCGTCGATCACAGCGGCGCCGAGAATGATGCGTGCCTCGCGTGTACTCAGCTTTCGCAGATCTTTAAAAACGCGTGCGGTAATGCCGACACTCGTTGCGCATAGAGTTGCGCCGATGAAGATGTGCACCAGTTGAGGTTCATCCGGTATGAAGTAGGCGGAGATTGCCCATCCCAGGAAAAACGGAGCGACTACACCGAGCACAGCGACCAGCAGCGACGACCAGCCGACTTCGAGCATCTCTTTCAAGTCAGACTCAAGACCGACTTCGAATAAGAGAATAATCACACCCAGTTCGGCCAGGGCTGCAATTGTGGAGTTCGTCTTTAACGGCTCGGCCCAATTCAAACCAAATATGATCAGGTTGCCGAGAAGGATTCCGCCAAAGAGTTCGCCCAAAACGCCCGGTTGCTGAAGACGTTCGAAGATCTCGCCGCCGAGCTTGGCGACCACCAGCATCACCGCAACGCCGATCAGAACAGCCGGATCCAGGCCGTGACCGCCGGAATCGTCAGTAGCTGCTGAAACACCGGGAGCGAGAATAAAAAACACGACGGCCGCGACGATAATTAAGGCTGGTTTCATTAGGTTTTGGGGAAAATCAGCCGATTATGCCACATCTGCTCGCTTCGGAGCCGTCTCCCGGAGTTGCGTCCCATATGTGAGGTCTCTATAATGCGCCCCACTAAAAAAGGGCGTCTCCCCGGCAGGTGGGCGTCGAAACCAATCGAAGAATATGGCGACTCCCATTCGATCGAACCAACGTAGACGTGTCGCGCCTTATGGCGGCTCCAAAAGTCCCGACACTCCGTTACGTTCCCTGGCTATTAGTCTGACGCATGTCGCTCGTGCTGCTCTGACCGAGCCGTACATGCTCAGCATCGAGCATGAACGAATCCAGTTGAACCGATTGCCGAAAGCCTTCGACGGCTTTCGCATAGTGCAGCTTTCTGATATCCATCACGGCCCATTTTCAGATCGAAAACAGATCGAGCGCGCTGTCGAGACGGCAAACAGGCTCAAGCCTGACATCATCGCGCTGACTGGCGATTACATCTCCAAAGAGCGACATTACGCTGCGTCCTGCGCGGAGA
Organism: uncultured Acidobacteriota bacterium; assembly: GCA_963826255.1. Lineage (GTDB taxonomy): Bacteria > Acidobacteriota > Blastocatellia > Pyrinomonadales > Pyrinomonadaceae > PSRF01. Next base: position 245,234 of record CAWGWK010000001.1, on the reverse strand, counting down.
TGTTGGGTCGTTTGGAAGCGCGGCATGGAGTTTACGCCGTTTTGGGCAACCACGATCATTGGACCGACGCGGCCCTGATAACCGACCTGTTTCGCGCTGAGGGAATCACAGTCCTGATAAACGAAGGCATGCACTTCGAAAAAAGTGGCGAGGCATTCTGGCTGGCAGGGGTTGACGATACGATGGTGGGTCTCGAAGACTTATCACTGGCGCTGGCAGGCGCACGTCGTGATGAAATGAAACTCCTGCTCGCACACAATCCCATTGTTCTGCGGCGCGCCGCGCGAGCTTCGGTTGATTTGGTCTTGAGCGGACATACCCACGGCGGACAGGTCGCGATCAGAGGTGAGCGCAACACCTTGCGAGGAGCCCGGAAACGTTTGTTGAAGGGTCTCGGTCGCCTGGGAAATACTCAGATTTACGTCAACCGTGGTTTAGGGACGGTGGTGTTGCCCATCAGATACGGCTGCCCTCCTGAGATTTCTTTGTTGGAACTGCGAAGCCAGTCAGGATGAAATAGAATCTACAGGATTCCTGAAGCGTCATCCCTGCTGATCCTGTTGAACTCCAAATCCTGTAATCCTGTAACTAAATGTCCTCCCGGATCGTCACTGTTCCCAATCTCCTGACTGTATTCCGGATGGTTTTGATTCCGGTGTTCGTCTCGCTGCTTTTTTATCAGCGATTCGTACTTGCGCTCGCGATTTTTATTCTGGCTGGGATTACAGATGGATTAGACGGCTTACTGGCGCGGCGGTTCGATCAAAAGTCTCAGCTCGGAACCATTCTCGATCCGATTGCCGACAAGCTGATGCTCGTCACGTCGTTTGTCGTTTTGTCGATGAGGGCAGTTTTCCCACAGCCCTTGCCGCCTCACCTGCCTGTGCCGTTTTGGGTGACCGTGGCGGTTATTAGCCGCGATGTTTTTATTCTCGTCGGCGCGGCAGCCATCAACATCGTCACCGGATTTCGCGGCTTCCGTCCCTCGCTGCTGGGGAAAATTAATACAGCCGTCCAAATCGTCGCGATTGCCGCGATTATGTTCGCCGCCAGCGTGCCCTACGGCACTGGCTACTATCTGCCTACCATCTACACTACCGTCTTCGCCTTCGCTGTACTTTCCGGCGCCCATTACGTCTTCTTCGTCACCAAACTAGTCAACGAAGACCGCCGCTAGGCATCTAAGAGACACTCAAATAAAGTGGTAATTATCTACTTGATACGGTGACGTATGGAGGGTAGGATGATAACCACTAAGGTTGACAGTATTTTAACTGATTTAGGTCTTGATCTTAATCAGGTTGCTGTTAGTCTGCGTGGATCGTCCGATCCTCTATTCTTGCCGAAGGCGGGTGTTACCGCATGGATAGTCCTGACAACCAGCTTATACCACTGCACGATAGTTCTCCGGCGGCTGTACGGTCGATATGGTTGCGATATCAAAATGCCAAGTGGGGTTGGCACGTTGTTGTGCCTCTCGGGCTGGGCGGTATCGCCGGAGCCGTTCTTACTTGGGCTTGGACAATGCTAGACCAACATGAATACGGTGTGGCGATGCTGTTGGTGTTTTTCTTTTTGGTGATCGGCACCGGAGCGGCAGTAGCAATACAAAGGGCATGGCTTAGAGTGATGGCACTTTCATGCGTAATCGTAATTACCGGCTTTTCAGGACTTAAGATTTGGCAGGAGAAACGCGAGAATCCTTGGACCAGTCTATTTAAGCAAATGCCGCAACCTAGCCCTAGCCCAGAGATGTTCTCCGTTGAGTTGTCAGCTGCGATTCTTGATGAAATTCCACCGAATGTCATTCCTGATAAGAACGCAAAAGGAGTTACCGCCTTCGTTATGTATAACGGCGTGACCATCTCTCCCGTGCATGTCGTTTTGTTACTACGGGTAATAAACCGTCAAAACAGAATGTCCATGATCGACGCCTTCAACATAGAAATGGAAGTAAGCCCCAATAACTGGGTCAAGCTGAAGAGATTAGACAAGGGTCTAGTGTTCAATGTAGGTAAGAGTATTCGGAACTGTGAAGGGTTCCGCAAGGCGGTTTATATTGAGTTTGAGAGGGGCTGGTTTGAAGACGCTATTCGGAACAAAAACATCCAAGATAGAGAGACCGTTGAGGGTTGGGTGTTCCTACAATATCCGAGCGAGGAATATCGCGTCCCAAATCCGCAACGTCGCTATCGCCTTAATATGCGCCTTACTTCAGGGGCAAGCTTCTCCGGTATCATTCCTTTCGGAAAGATGATTGCGCCGGAGGACGCAGTCAATTTAGTTATGCTAAAAGTAGGAGCCGAAAAAGACATTACTGCCGCCTTTAGGCGAACGTATGGCGACAAGACATGGCTTGTAGATGAAGAGACGGGAGAAAGGATCTGCAAGTAGGCGGGTGGGGGGGGGTACTGTTTCGTCAGTTCGGTTGGTTTGTAACAGTACAAGACAGCGCGAGATCTACGGCATCGTCAACGATTGATTCAAGCGGGATTCCTGCTAGCCGTGAGTAAGCTAGCAGGATAGCGAGCGGCGGTTCATTCTTATCGTGTTCGTATTTTGAAATAGTAGTGTGGTGGATTTGATTTTGAACACCAAGGCGCTTGACTAATTGCTTTTGGGAGAGTCCGAGACTAAGACGGATTTGCAGTAGCTTTGCAGCGAGGTGTTTCAGTCGTGGCCGTGCATAGCCCATGCTTATTTCGCTTTCTCGATTAGCGAGATCTCTTTTTGCAGCGCGTCACGAAATGACGTAAGAACTTTGATTAGCAGATTGATCTTTGCCAGTGATATGCGTCGCGTGCGCTTAGTACCTAGAAAGAATTCAAGCTGGATTCTGCGGCGACAATCGGCAATCGTGAGCATGTAGTGACCCCAACGATATTCACCATCACGGGAGGATTCAGTTTCAGCAAGAATGTAGGACGTATGGCCCGTTGAGACAGGATTGAGAAACGCTCTTTTGCGAAACGAGAATTTATTCATGCCAGCAACCTCGGAGGTAATGATTAGGTGATCGTCGCCCGGTATAACTGGGCGACCGATACAACCAAACAAGTAAGCCTCAGGATGCTACCACTAGGTAGCGCATCGCACAAGTCTGATTCAGGAGGGAATTCCTGATGCAAAGGCGAGCGATGCCTAAGAAGCTAGGCAAGAAGATGAAACAGGTCCGGCTTAACCTGGGATTGAGTCAAAGGCAGATGGTTGAGGCTTTGAACTACAGAGACACGCCATTGCGAGCATCGCAGATATCGCAGTACGAGCAAGGGCAGCGCGAGCCGACAATGATGTTAGTGCTTGCCTATGCGCGATTGGTCAAGGTGCCAATGGAAGTGTTGGTAGATGACAGGATGAAACTTTAGATGAGGCGTAAGCAAGATGCCGGTCCGATTCTTTTACGTTGACGAATCTTACGACAAAGAGAAGTACTGTCTATCTGCCATAATGATAAGGCACTCCGATTGGAAAGAGTGTTTTGACATGGTGAGAGAGCATAGGGTTAATCTCAAAAAGGATCATGGGATATATCTGCGCAAAGAAATTCACGCCCGCGACCTTGTTGCAGGCAGAGGAAAGATCAGCGACAGAGTGATCGGCAAGTGGCAACGGTCAAGAATCTTCCAAGGCCTGTTAACGCTTGTAGCCAGCTTACCAAACGTCAAGCTGTTCAATGTTTGCCTAAACGTCGCCGACCATGCTGACCCTCAAATGGTGGCATGGGATCGGATAGTAAACCGCATAGAACGGACCATGCTGGAGTATGAGCGGTTGGAACTGCCGCTACGGAGATCGTTGACCGCATTGGCAGAGCAGGAACTGCCAACGATTGAGGCAGAGCAAATTGATCAACGTCTGAATATCTATAGGTCTCGCGCTGTAATTTTCGCGGATGAAGGCCGGGAATTAGAAATCACTAAAGCACTCCGTAAGATGCACGTCTTTAATCCCATTCCGTCTCAGTTTGGCGGCTGGTCCACGGGCGCGACAAAGAACATTACAACAGAGCGGATTATCGATGACCCAGTGTTTAAGGCTTCTGATCGATCTTATCTAATCCAGATGGCAGACTGCGTAGCGTTCGCTCTCTTAAAAAGTGAGGTGACGCCGACTCCGAAGATTGCTCGTTACGGTATACATGACATGTTTGACAACACGTTACGCGGAGTTTGTTTTAGACCCGCTTCGCCTCGCGATCCCCTTGGGATTGTACGTCGCTAAAATGGAAAGGGCCGCTTTTGGCGGCCCAAGCAAGACCGGTTTGCCGCCGCTAAAGACGGGCCGGTCGAGCGGATCAAGTATATCACAAGTCAATAGAGTCAAGAGACTTTTATGCCGCTTCGTCGTCCTCAGCAATGAGGTTTTTGTATTCGAGGTTAGTTGAGGCTAACAGCCTCAGCAACGTGTCACGAAACAGAAATGAGTTTTCGCGGTTGTTGAATCGAAACTCGAACTCGTCAAGATAGCGGTCTAGATGTTTGACAGAGATTTGATGGTAGCTGCCAACGATTGAACGCTTGAACAGTGACCACACGCCTTCCAGTCCGTTGGTGTGAACGACGCCACGCACCCATTCTTTTTTAGCGTGGCTAACTGTTTCGTGGCGCGTGTTTTCGTCTGCGATTCCTTCGTACTGATTGTTTTCATCGGTAACGATAATCGAAGTTTCTTCCGCGAGTTTGGCTCTAATGAAAGTATGCAGCTCTGCGCGGGTCGGTTGCTTTACGGTGCAGACTTCCAAACGTACATCGCCGTTCCGTTGCAGGGCACCGAGCACCGTTGTTTTGTGATCGAAGCGTGACGTACCGGGAACGCGGCCTAACTTGGCTTTGCGTGACTTGTGCATGTTCTTTGGGTTGCCGCCCACATAGGACTCGTCACACTCCACAATGCCGTTGAGCATGGTCTCGTGATCGACATCCTTAACCGCTTCGCGGATGCGGTGACAGAGATACCATGCGGTCTTATAGGCGACGCCAAGGGTACGCTTGAGCTGTAACGCAGAGACACCCTTTTTGGATTCGCAAATTAGATAGGTAGCAATGAACCACTTCCGCAGAGGTAAATGTGAATCGTGAAAGATAGTTCCAGAGGTAACAGAGAAGTGATAGCCACATGCGCCACACTCGAATTGCTTGCGTTTGTCAGCCCGGTAAACCTTGTCGGACTCGCAACGGGTACAGCGAACGCCAAGCGGCCAGCGTAGCTTCTCTAAGGTGAGGCGGCATTTATCATCCGAGTCGTACCGCTCGATTAGCTTTATGATGTTCATGTCGTTGGCGCGATTGATAGGTCTTGGCATGGTAAGGAGTCCTTATGCGAATTAAAGATTTGAAAGACGACCGACAGGAACCACACGAGAAACAGCCAATAGAAATGACAAGCGAAGAACTGCTTGACTACGCACTCGATCCCGAACTCGCGGACGAAGTAAAGCGGGTTGCCAAACCACCTGAGGAAAGTACCGATTCAGAACAGGAATGTTAGGAGTGCTTGCCACGGAAAGCATCTTACCCTAAACGCTTACCCGCGTCAAGTAGATAATTACCAATAAAGTTGACAACAACGCACTCAGGTATTATATTGTGCGAGCGTTCAAGGCGAAGTGTCGGAATGATTGAATCAAGGAAGGTTTTGGAGACTAAAAGATGAGCAAGATTATTGGAATTGACCTAGGAACAACCAACTCGGTCGTGGCGGTGATGGAAGGTGGTGAGCCCACCGTAATCACTAACTCCGAAGGTGGCCGCACCACGCCCTCGGTCGTGGCGTTCACCAAAGACGGCAGTCGCCTTGTTGGTCAGGTTGCCAAGCGCCAGGCGGTAACCAATCCCGAAAATACTGTCTATTCGATTAAGCGATTTATGGGACGTCGCTATAACGAAGTTACTGAAGAAATTAAACAGGTTCCATACAAAGTTCAGGGCGCGGGCAGCGGTGACGTGCGAATCGCGGCGGGCGGCAAAGAATGGAGTCCACCCGAGATCTCGGCGATTATCCTGCAAAAGATGAAACAGTCGGCTGAAGACTATCTCGGTCAAAAGGTCGACAAGGCCGTGATCACCGTTCCGGCTTACTTCAACGACTCGCAACGCCAAGCGACGAAAGACGCCGGCAGAATCGCGGGTCTCGAAGTGATGCGTATCGTGAACGAGCCGACAGCAGCAGCACTTGCCTACGGTCTCGACAAAAAGAAAGACGAGACGATTGCGGTGTTTGACTTCGGCGGTGGCACGTTTGACGTGTCAATCCTGGAGGTCGGCGAAGGTGTCGTCGAAGTGAAGTCTACAAACGGTGATACACACCTGGGCGGCGACGATATCGACGAACGACTCATCGAGTGGATTATCGAGGAGTTCAAGAAAGATCAGGGTATTGACCTCTCCAACGACAAGATGGCGTTGCAGCGTTTGAAGGAAGCTGCGGAGAAAGCGAAGATCGAGCTGTCGAGCACGATGGAGACCGAGGTAAATCTTCCGTTTGTGACCGCGGATCAGTCCGGTCCGAAACACCTCGCGATGAAACTCACGCGGTCGCGTTTCGAGCAGTTGGTCGATCCGATCCTGTCGAGACTGCGTGGCCCGGTCGAAACGGCGTTGAAGGATGCGGGCCTTGATGCGAGGAAGATCGACGAGGTAGTGCTGGTTGGTGGTTCGACGCGTATTCCGAAGGTTCAGGAAATCGTCAAGGAAATGTTTGGCAAGGAGCCAAACAAGAGCGTGAATCCTGACGAAGTCGTTGCGATTGGCGCAGCCGTGCAGGCCGGTGTCCTTTCGGGTGAAAAGACCGATATCCTGTTGCTCGACGTGACCCCGCTGAGCCTCGGCATCGAGACGCTGGGCGGAGTGTTCACCAAGTTGATTGAAAGAAACACGACGATCCCAACGCGGAAGTCGGAGATCTTTTCAACTGCTTCGGACAATCAGACGTCGGTGGAAGTCCACGTGCTGCAAGGCGAGCGGCCGATGGCCAGTGACAATCGCACGCTGGGCAAGTTTCACCTCGTCGGTATTCCACCGGCACCACGTGGTATGCCGCAAGTGGAAGTTACTTTCGACCTCGACGCCAACGGTATCGTGAATGTTTCGGCCAAGGACATGGGAACTGGCCGCGAACAGAAGATCACGATTACGGCTTCTTCCGGTCTGTCGAAGGAAGAAATCGACAAGATGATGAAGGATGCCGAATCGCACTCTGCTGACGATGCTCGCAAGCGCGAGGAGATCGAAGCGCGCAATCGTCTCGATGGACTCGTCTATCAGATGGAGAAGACGCTTTCTGATAATCGCGAGAAGGTCGGAGCAGTTGCGGCTGATGTCGAATCGGCGATTGCTGAGGCGAAGAAAGCATTGGCTGAGGGCGGAGTTGAGAGACTGAACGACGCATTCAATCAACTGCAAACCGCGTCTCACAAGTTGGCTGAGGCACTTTACCAGCAGGCACCACCGCCGGGAGCTGGTGCGCAACCGGGCGGCGATCAAGCGTCGGCGGCAGGTGCATCATCCTCGGGTGGTTCGGCCGATGACAACGTCATCGACGCCGAATACGTGGATGTAGACGAGAACAAGTAAGGGAATTGCCGATTTCTGATTGCCAATTGCCGATTCGAAGAGGCGGAGATAGCGTTCCCTCCGCCTTTTCCTTCAATCGGCAACCGGCAATTGGCAATCGGCAATAATTAAATGGCTAAGCAAGACTATTACGAAATACTCGGCATCAAGCGCGACGCCAAGCCGGATGAAATCAAGAAGGCTTACCGGCGTCTAGCGCGTAAGTATCACCCTGATGTAAATCCGGGTGACAAAGCTGCCGAGGAACGCTTCAAACTCATGTCCGAAGCCCATGACGTGCTTTCGGATCCGAAGAAAAGAAGCGTTTACGATCGCTTCGGGCAGTACTCTGAAAATCTCGCTGACGCAGCGGCGAGAGGTGCTGGTCCATCCAGCGGACGAACCGCGCCGGGGTTTGATTTCACCGGGTTTGATTGGGGCAGTGCGTCAAGTGGAGCCGGAGCTGGGGGCAGCAGTTTTCGCGACATCTTCGCCGATCTTTTTGGCGGTGGTGCCACGCGTGAGAAGGAACCACCGCGGCCCCAGCCGGAGCGCGGCGCTGATATAGAAATGCCGCTGAGCCTCTCGTTTGAAGAGGCGATCAAAGGACTCACGACAAACATCACCGTCAATCGTTCCGAGCAGTGTTCGCGTTGCAATGGTGCAGGCGATACGGGCGGCCCGGTAGTTGTTTGTTCTACGTGCAAAGGCACCGGCCAGGTGCAAAGAGCCGGAGGGCGTTTGAGATTCGCGCAGGAGTGTCCCGATTGCGGCGGTACGGGAAGACGTCGCGCGCCGTGTTCGCTTTGCCACGGAAAAGGCACGATGCCTAAATCGGAGACGGTAAAGGTCCGTATTCCAGCGGGCGTTGAAACCGGTTCGCGCGTGAGAATTCCCGGCAAGGGTGAAGGCGGCCGCCTCGGTGCGCCGCCCGGCGATTTACACATCATCACGAACGTCGGCCAGCACAAGTACTTCACGCGCAAGGGCGACAACATTTACGTCACCGTTCCCATTACTGTGCCTGAAGCTGCGCTCGGCGCGAAGATTGAAGTGCCGACGGTTGACGGGAAAACCCAGTTGCGCATTCCACCGGGAACACAGTCGGGCCAGAAGTTTCGTTTGCGTGACCGTGGTGCTCCGTCGCTTCGTAATCCGGGTGCGAAGGGTTACCAGTTTGTAGAAGTGCAGGTGACTTTGCCGAAAGTGATTTCGGAAGAGACGAAGGAATTGCTGCGGGAGTATTCGAAGCTGAATTCGAGCAACCCGCGAGTGGAGATGGGGCTGGAGTGATTAGCTGAGTGACGAGGAAGCCGAAAACATACACGATCAGCGCGGTAGCGGAACAGTACGGCATTCATCCGCAAACGCTGAGACTTTATGAACGCGAGGGGTTGTTGAAGCCTTCGCGCTCGGAAGGAAATACGCGGCTTTACACCGATCCGGATCTTGAACGGCTCGAGCTTATTCTTTCGTTGACTCGTGACCTGGGAGTGAATCTCGCGGGCGTCGAGATCATCCTAAACATGCGTGAAAAGATGGACGCGATGCAACGGGAGTTTGAGCGGTTCTTTCAGTATCTGCAATCACACGCCGACGAGCTCAGCAGTTTTGATCCGGTACCGGAAGCGAGTGATGCACTTGTGCCTCTCACTCGCGCCGCTGCGTTGCGCCGCCGAGTAAAACATTAGACAGGATTACATGATTTCAAGATGAACAGGATTCTTTCCTGTAGACTTGAAAATCCTGTCATCTGTTTAGTGTTTTTTGTGGTAGAGTTGCGCGCGCAGTAAACCTCACAACTCAGGAGCAAAACAATGACCTCACGTCTCACACTTCTCTCTATCTGTCTAATCACTTTCAACGTTCAACTCATTCGCGCTCAGGATCTCGATACAGTGACGATCTCCGGCCGCGTTATGGACCAGAACGCAGCCGTGCTTCCAGGGGCGGAAGTCGAAGCGAAGCTCGTCAAGACGGGCCAAAAGCGTACCGCCACGAGCGATGCTGAAGGTCGGTATCGTCTCATCCAGCTCGAACCCGGAACTTACGTCATTCGAGTTTCATATCCAGGATTTGCATCTCAGGAAATCACCGGCATCGCAACCGTCTCCGGACAGAGTTTGCAGTTTGACGTGACGCTGTTGCCATCGGACGTCGTAGTAGAGCCAGTTGTGATCGCGCCTGCTGATACGCCGGTGGTCAACACGAAACGCACCATCGTCGGTGCGACACTCACTTCACGTGAAACAGAATCGCTACCGATCGCCACGCGCTCAGTTTTGGATCTGCTGTTTACACTTCCCGGCGTCACGGAAGAACCACTCTCCACGCGTGACCTCGCCGAAGATCGCAACACAAATCACGCGAACACTCCTGAAGAAGCAGGCACGTTCTCACTCGCAGGCGCGCCGGCCTACTCGAACAATCTGACCATCGACGGCTTGGACAACAACGACGATCGCGCTGCTCGCGAGCGTTTTCAACCGTCGCTCGAGGCGATCGCGGAGGTGCAGGTAATCACGAATCAGTTCTCGGCCGAGTATGGACGCGCTTCGGGCGGTCGCGTCAACCTGCGCACGCGCAGCGGCTCGCAGCAGTTTCACGGCCGTGCTTTCTACTTCTTCAAAGACGAAGCGCTGAATGCCAACACGTGGAGAAATAATTCTCTCGGGGTTTCGCGACTGCCGCTCCAGGAGCACGTCGCCGGATTCACGATTGGTGGACCTTTGCGTGTTCTGCGTCTTAAAGAGTCGGTGTTCTTTGTTTCTTATGAAAGAAACAAAGTTCTGGACAGCGCGCTCATCGACACGCTCGTTCCCGTGAAACAGAACGCACTGTTTCCGCTGCCTGCTCCGACCGACCTCGCTCGCGCGCGACTCGAAGATGCTGAAGCTCCGACATTCGCTGCTGAAGTCGCGCCTTTCATCTCCTCGATCAGCACACCGCTCAAAAACACAAGTATCACCACGCGGGTCGATCATCAGTTTGGACCAATGCATAACGCATCGGTGGTGTATCAGCGCGGACGGCTCATTAACTTAAGACAGTTTGGCGGTGGAAACCGTTTGGCCGAATCGCTTCAGGGACGCAGGCGCAATTCAGACGCGATCTCGTTCTCGGACAACTTCGTGTTCTCGGACGCCCTCGTCAATCAACTGCGATTTCAATACTCACGTCTGGCACCGGCTTTCGAGACTTCCGCAGGTGATAAGCCCGTTGTGCTTATCACCTTGAATGATCCGTTAATCGCTGAAGATCCGGAAAGACGATCAGGGACGTTGGTCGCCGGATCCTCAACCTCGGGTGGCAGTGATCGCCGTGAAGATCGCTGGCAATTACAGGACGTGTTGTCGTTTGTGAGCGGTAGTCACTCACTAAAACTCGGCGCAGACATTCATCATGTCCGTTCGACCTTTATCGATCTGTCGGATCTCACGGGAACCTTTAACTTTGCCACCGCAGGAGACTTTCTTGCGGGAATTCCCAGCCGCTTCAGGCAGAACTTTCAAAGCTCATCAACGCAGAAAAACTTCTATACCGGCGTCTTCGTGCAGGATGAGTGGCAGATCCTGCCGCAACTCCTTTTGAGTTACGGCTTGCGTTATGAGTACGAAATTATCTTGCGCGATACGAACAATTTTGGCCCACGGCTGTCAGTTGCCTACAGCCCTTTCGAATCTGGAAAACTGGTGGTTCGCTTTGGCGGCGGGATCTTCTTCAACCGTCCGTTGTTGCGGACTATCGACGATTTCACTTTGGGCAAACAACAACTCTTCTTCGACACGAATCTGCTTCGCGATCCGTTCACGGGCAAGGTGATGACAGCCGAACAGCGGCGCGTTTTTATCGCAGCGAATCTTCGATTTTCTGAGACGCTCAAAGTGGACTCCAATCTGGTGCGAGAGTTCGGCAGTCTCAATACAGACTTCTCGCGCCGGTTGGATCCAGCTTTGAGGATTCCCGAGAGCTATCAGATCAATGCCGGCGTCGAGCGCGACCTGGGCCGTGGGTTTTCCGTGGAAGCAAACTTCACTTTCACGCGAGGCATACACCTCTGGCGGGAATTCAATGCCAATGCTCCTGTGCTTCCTCCCGGCTACAAGAACTTCTCTGAATTTCTTGCCTCACGCGATTTTGCGAACTTCTTCAATCCCACAACGTCGTCGCGTCCGCTTTACAACGCGGCCACCGCGGGCGAACTGGTCAGGTTCAGCTACGGAAGTTCGAGCTCAAACACCGTGAATCGCGCAATCGAGTTTGGCGTTCCGGTTTCTGTGATGAATCTCAACAGTCCAACTTCGACCACCATGATCGAAGTCGCACTGGCCACACTCAACAACCTGCGTCCTGATCCGGCTCGTGGAGAGCTCGAGCAGCTAATCTCGGCGGGAAATAGTTTCTATCGAGGCATGACACTCGAGTTGCGGAAGCGATTCGCCTCCGGATTCACCTTTCGCGCCGGTTACACGCTCTCGAGTTTGATTGATGACGGAGTGGTCAACACGTCCGACGCTCTGGTCCCAGGAGACTTCCGCTCTGAACGAGCACGCAGCCTGCTCGATCGGCGCCACCGGTTCGTTTTTTCAGGAACGTTCAACTTGCCGCGTATACTTGGCTCGTTGCAGTTGTCGCCGATCTGGCGTGTCGCCTCGGGGGCGCCATTCAACATTTCGCTTGGCGGCGTGGATCGTAATCTCGACGACGTTTCAAACGATCGTCCTAATTACTCTGGTGATGTTCGTTTACTTCGCTGGCGTGCGGCTGGTGAGCCGATCGATCCTTCAGTGGTCCAGTCGTTCAGCGTGCCGCAGATTGGTCAAATCGGAAACTTACCGCGCAATGCGGGCCGCGGTCCGGGGCTCTTCATATTCGATCTAAACGTCGTGCGCGAGATTCGTCTTACGGAGCGTGTTCTAATTCGCCCGTCCGTAGAGTTTGACAACGTGCTGAACAAAACAGTCTTCAGCTTCGGCTCAGAGTTCATCAACTTTAATTCAGCAGATTCTTTCCTGATTGCCACGCGGACCATGCGTCCAAGGCAGATCAGGGTCGGACTGAAGATTGATTTTGGCCACAGATGAACACGGATTTAAAGCACGGATTCCTCACGGATCAGATCTTGGGTGTGTTCTATGACGTTTACAATGAGCTAGGGCAGGGGTTCCTTGAGTCGGTGTACCATCGATCGTTGGTGTTGGCGGTGGACCTGAGTGTCTGTAGTCGGGTGGCTATTCCGGTGTGGTTCCGAGGACATCAAGTCGGCCACTTCGAAGCAGACATACTTGTCGAAAACCGCGTGTTGCTCGAACTAAAGGCTGCCCGCACGCTGGATTCATCACACCGAGCACAACTATTGAATTATTTGAAAGCCACGGAGATAGAGGTTGGACTGTTACTGAATTTTGGCGAGAAGCCTGAGTTCAAGAGACTGATCTTCGACAACCTCAAAAAGAAAACCCGTAATCCGTAAAAGATCCGTGTTTATCTGTGGCTACGGTATTTCTCGCATCGTGCCCGTGAGCGTTCAATTCGTCGTTTCATCCATCGGTTCATTGTCGTTTACCACCAATTCTTGATACCGAGTCGTACGTATCGGTTGCTTCGCAGGTTGCATGCCAATACGTCTGCCCATCTGTAACGCGCATTTAGCCGCGAAAAAGGACCGTCCGACGCACGATTTGGTATCCAAAAGCCGTAAATGGCTTGTGATAAACTCAACCCGATGGCACTCGCCGATTCACAAACCGAGCACGTCAGCGAAATCGAAGCAGCTTTGCTCGACGCCGAACTGTTCATGAAGTACCAGGCGCCGGACCGGGCCATTAAGCGTCTGCGGACTGCCCTCGAACTAACCCCCCGTTCAATCAGATTACGCGAACGCCTGCGCGAGATTTGCACGTCCAGCAAACAGGTCGAGGAAGCGGCGCGCCAGTGTCTGGCGCTCGTCAGTATCTACATCGAACGGGAAGATTTTGACACCGCCCACGATCGCCTGCTGGAAGCCAAGCAACTCGATGCGCGCATAAATATTGCCGGCGGTCTCGAGGCGATCCGTCGCGCCCGGCGGCCCGATCTCAAGCCCACTCCGGCCCCGGAAGCGAACTTCGAACGTAAACATTTCACGCTCGCGGGCGACCTGAGTGCTATCAGTATCTTCGACGCCGTTCAAGTCATCGAAAATGCGCGATTGAATGGTGTGCTGACTATCAGCGGTTCAAACCAGGAAGGCCAGGTGAAGTTCAACGAAGGCCGCATTGTCGATGCCGAGTGTGATCGTCAGACTGCTGATTTGGGCTTTCAGCGAGTGGTGGAGATTACCAGCGGCACGTTTGAGTTTCAGAAAACTTCGGAACAATTTCCGACGCGGATACAAGCGCTCAGCAACACGAATCTCATCCTCGACACGCTTCGTTTACTAGACGAAAAGAAGCAGTAATCCCGTCAATCAATCAAGACACGCGTATTCAGCGCTTCGGCTTTTTCAATCGCGGTGAGTAGGCGAAGAAACTGGTTGTAGTTGCGACTGCGCGAAGTTAAACGCGCAACTTCCGATTGGCTCAGTTCGCTACGCAATATGAGATCGAGAAAATCGTAGTAGTCGGCAGCAGCTTCAAACGGAAGTTCGCGAGTGTAGGTGGTCGTGTCGCTGTCTTCAGAGCGAAACCCTGCGAGCAGATCGAAGATATTATCGGTCGTGAGTCGCGCGGCGTCGCGTGTGAGAACAATCGGCACGCGCAACTCGAAGAACCTCAACCCATCTTCGGTGACGACACGTCGCAGTTCCTTTGTCGCCTCACCATCAAAAGGCGACTCCGGATCGACCAGGATGCGAAGCAGACGGGGCTGATCTTCCTTGTCCAGAGTGTCGAGCGACAGCTGAACACGATCGGCGAGAAACTTCTCGAACTGCGCCTCGACCGGATAATTGATCCGTCCCAAACAACCGACCGACTCGCCGTCACCGGCGGTATCGAGCGGCAGGCACGCGGGACAGTGGGCGCAAACAATTGTAGCCTCCTGCATTCGTTCAATTTCGGCGCTGGCGTTCTCGACCCACTGAAGTTTATCGACCGATGGCGCGCCGGCGTCGCCCGTAGTGATCTTTGCATGCAGGCTGCTCAGACGTCCCCACTGGCGCAGGTGCTGCTCGGAGTAATTTGCGCGAAGGTGACAAGCGTATTGGAGTGCGAATTCAAGCGACATCGGGGAAAGTATAGGTCAAATAACTCCTCGAGGTCATATACGACCTATCGGTCGCCTTTATGTTAAGCTTTCAGCATCCCGCAAGCGCCGCTTAGAAAGGTCAGCCATGGCAGTTAGTCAGGAACTCTTGGAAATACTCGCGTGTCCGGCTTGCAAGGCGAAGGTTGAACTAAAGCCAGATGGGAATGCACTGAAATGCGGCGAGTGTAAACGCGTCTACCCCATCCGCGACGACATCCCGGTAATGCTCATCGACGAGGCCACCATCGAAGAATGATCCGATGAACAGCCTGCGCGACATCGTTGAACTTTCTCCTCAGTTACGCGTCATCGAAACACAAGCAATGTACGGATTGCAGGGTCAAGACGCCGCGCAACCACTTGCGCCGCCCCGCTGGGACTGGCGCGAGGTGCGAAAGGTCCTGTTGGTTCGTCTTCGTTCGATCGGCGACACCGTTCTCGCCACCCCTTCAGCCTTTGCGCTGAAGCGCTTTCAGCCAAACGTCCAGGTTGACATCCTGGTTGAGGATTGGGTCGCGCCCGTGCTTGATAACCACCCGCACATCGATCGAGTAGTTGTGTTGGAACGGGGCGGTTTGGTGGCCCGCACACGCGCGGCGCGTGAACTCCGATCCGCCGGGTATGACGTTGTTTACAACCTGCACGGCGGGACCACTGCGACCTTCCTGACGCGAGCCACTGGCGCACGTCACCGCATCGGTTTCAAAACCTATCAATACGCGCAGCTTCATAACCATCAGGCGCCCTCGCCTCTGTTACTTTGGGGACAACAAAAGACGCACTCGGTCGAACAACAGCTCGCTCTGCTCGGTTGGACCGGAGTGCCCGTTACAGATCGACCACGCACGCAGTTAGGTATTTCGCCCGTTGCGGCGCAAGCTATCAATGAGCGACTCGCCGCAGCCGGACTCGCGGATCGAAAAATCGCACTCATTCACCCGGCCGCTGCGTTTGCGACGAAGCAATGGGCGACAGAAAACTTTGCACGTGTGGTTGAGTTTCTGGCCGAATGTGGTTACGCGTCAGTCGCAATCGCAGCGCCGAATGAAAACGCGATCCTGGAAAATTTGTTGTCCGAAGCTTCAGTGCCAATCGTGAGGTTTGATCTGTCGCTGCCGGAAGTGACGGCAATGGCCGCAAGGTCGCAATTGTTTGTTGGTAATGACAGTGGAATCGCGCACATCGCAGCGGCGGTTGGAACACCGAGCGTAGTTATCTTTGGTTCTTCAAACGTCGCACACTGGCGTCCGTGGAATCACGCCACGGCCGAGGTCGTGTT
Source organism: uncultured Acidobacteriota bacterium (assembly GCA_963826255.1). Taxonomy (GTDB): domain Bacteria; phylum Acidobacteriota; class Blastocatellia; order Pyrinomonadales; family Pyrinomonadaceae; genus PSRF01. The sequence continues at coordinate 229,178 of CAWGWK010000001.1, read as the reverse complement.
TGAAGAGATGCCGTGCCAGCCCTGCCACGGATATTTTTGCGAAAAGTTTGCACAGCCCGAATGTATCCTGCGCGTGCCGGTAACGAGAGTCACGGCGGCGATTGAAAGATGCCTCAGTTAACAAAATCTCGCGTTTCCGAGATCCTGCAAGCGCTGCGCGACCGTTACATCGTCGTGCTGGGCGATGTGATGCTTGATGAGTTTGTCTGGGGCGACGTCACGCGGATTTCGCCGGAGGCGCCGGTTCCCGTTGTCGATGTGCGCCGTGAATCCGTACACCTCGGAGGCGCGGCGAATGTGCTCGCGAATCTGGTTGCCCTCGGCGCACGAGGTTCGGTTGTTGGTGTTATAGGTAACGATGGAACCGGTGAGCGTTTGCGGGTCGGATTGCGTGAACTCGGAACTGAAGATCACTCGCTGATAGTTAACGAAACACGCCCTTCAACCACGAAGACGCGCATCGTCGCGCACAGCCAGTTGGTAGTCCGCGCCGATCGCGAGTCTCGCACGCCAGTGAGTGCGAAGATAGAAGAGAAGATCGTTTCGTGTTTGAAGGATGAGTTGAAGCACGCCGATGCCTTTGTAGTTTCAGACTACGATAAGGGCGTCGTAACGCCCGCAATACTGCGCGAGATTCTCCCCGTTGCTTACGGGCAAGTGCCGGTGCTGGTTGATCCAAAGCTGCGCAATTTCAATTTCTATCGCCCGGCAACGCTGGTGACGCCAAACCACTTCGAAGCACTGCGCATGAGTGATTCTGAAGACACTTCGGACGACGGGTCACATCACGCGGCGAAAGTAATTCGCGAGAAACTCGGTTGCGACGCTGTGCTGATCACTCGTGGAGATCGAGGAATGATGCTGCTGGGATCTGATGGAGAACCCGTTTACGTCGAGACAGCAGCGCGCGAAGTTTATGACGTCACGGGCGCGGGTGACACTGTCATCGCCACTCTTGCCGGCGCGCTGGCCACAGGCGCAACGATGCTCGAGGCCGCTTCTCTCGCGAACCACGCCGCAGGCATCGTAGTCGGAAAAGTCGGGACAGCGACCGCGACCGCAAATGAACTATTAAATAGTTTTGCGGCTAATTAAAAAATGGTAGGTAAAACGCTTCGCAACTATCGCATCACGGAGAAGCTCGGCGTAGGCGGGCAAGGGGCAGTCTACAAAGCGACGGACATCAAGCTGGGCCGTCCCGTTGTCATCAAGGTAATACCGCCGGAGCTCAGCGCGAAACAAGCAAACCTCAAAAGATTTGAACGCGAAGCGCGGCTCGCCTCATCGTTGGACCATCCAAACATCTGCACCATCTTCGATCTCGACGAAGTGGACGGCGTTCATTTCATCGCGATGCAATTCGTCGAAGGTAAGAACGTTCGTCAGCTTGTGGCCGGCCGCCCGCTTGAGTTGAAAACTGCGCTGTTGATCGGTTTGCAAGTCGCGGATGCACTGGCGGCAGCGCACAGCCGTGGCATCATTCATCGCGACATCAAGTCAGGCAATGTGATGGTCACCGCCTCAGGTCAGGTGAAGGTGCTCGACTTCGGCCTGGCCAAACTACTGGACGACACGGAAGCTGCAACTACTGGCATTCATCGCACGGAGCTCACCGAAGTCGGCGTTCCTTACGGGACCGCGACTTATGCAGCGCCGGAACAGGCGCGCGGTGATCGCGTCGATAAACGTGCAGATATTTTCTCGCTCGGCGTATTGCTTTACGAAATGCTGACCGGCACGTGGCCCTTTCGTGGGAAGACAACGATCGACGTGCGTCACGCAGTGTTGCACGATCCACCGCGACCGATTTCCGAGTTGCGTTCAACCGCAATTCCGCTGCGCTTGCAGCAGATTATCGATCGTGCACTGGCGAAAGAGCCGAAAGATCGTTTCCAGAACATGGAAGACTTTCGCAACGAGCTGCGGCAAGTGCTTCAGGAAATCGATACGAGCAGCCCGGGTTACCAGAGTGTTACTCCGGAACCGCCCAGGCATTTGTCAGGAGCGAGCCCTGTGTCACGCGCGGTTCGCTGGCTGAAGTCGATCACGAGGACAGAGTCGCCGACCACTTCGCCTAACCTGGTGACACCTTCCAAACAAGGCATCCACGAAACACCATTCACGACAATCGCCGATCAAGAGAAGAAAAGCCTCGCGATTCTTTGCTTCCGAAATTTGAGTAACGATGCTGCCTCGAGTTTTTATGAGTTCTCATTGGCAGATGCTGTTATCACGGAGTTGGCACGTGTAAGGTCTCTGGTCGTGCGACCGTCGTCGGTGATCGCAAGGTATCAGGGCCAGCAAAGAGATCCACGTGAGATTGGACAAGAGTTGAAAGTCAGCGCCGTACTGACTGCTGGTTTCATTCATGCCGGTGAACGCTTCCGCGTGACGGCGCAACTGATCGATGTAGCTTCGGGCGAGTTGTTGTGGAGCGATCGGATCGACACCGCGGCGTCAGACATCTTTGTTTTGCAAGACACGATTGCACAACGAATCGTCGAAGGCTTGAGGGTTGAGCTGAGTCCAGCCGAACAAGTCGGTATAGGGAAAGCATCCACTCAGAATCCTGCCGCTTACGAACAGTACCTGCGCGGTCGCGATCTGTTTGCGCGGTTCATCTTTCGCACGTTGTCGCCCGACGATTGTGACGGCGCGCTTGCGCATTTCGAGCGTGCGATCCAGCTCGATTCAAACTTTGCGTTGGCCCATGATGGCCTTGGAGCGTGTTACGTCAACCGCGTTTTCAAAGGGTTTGGCGGATCTGAAGACTACGAACGCGCCGAGATCGCTTTCACAAAGGCGCTCGCGCTCGATCCCAATCTTTTCGAAGCGCGCATGCTGATGGTTTTTGTGTACCTGTGGCGCGGCGAAAAGCAGAAGGCACGCGACGAGGTCAACCGCGCGTGCCAGGAAGCGCCGAATGAGCCGGTGGTCCACTTCGTAAAGGCGTTGCTGCACCGGTTGGACGGCGAGTATGGACGCGCTCTGCGCAGCTACGATCGTCTCGTGCGTCTTGATCCGGCGGCCCACGTCGTGGCGAGTTACAGCCGTGCCTTGGTTCACATGTACATGGGCCATTTCGACGAGACGTTTCGCCAGCTCGACAATGCCGGCGAGCCTGACAATGCGTTGGTGCGAACCTTCCGCGCGCTGGCTTTGTACTACACGGGCCGGACGGATGAGGCGGTGGAGTTGATGAAAGACGTTGTTGAGAAGCATCCAAACATGCACGGCATACGACCGTTCATGGCGATGTTTCTGAGTGGGCAGGGCAAGCACGATGAAGCGCTGGCGCAAATCACGCCGGACGTAAAACGAAACGGTGAAGTCGATGCGGACATCAGTTATTCGATCGGGTCGGTTTACGCGCTCGAAGGATTGAACGGAGATGCGTTTGAATGGCTGGAGCGTTCGATATCGTTGGGTAATGCGAACCGTCCGTGTTTTGAGAGCGATCCGAATTGGGCAGCGCTACGCGACGATCCGCGGTTTGCAGAATTAATAGCGCGCTTGTAGACAGGATTTACAAGATTTTTCAGGATTTTACATGATTTGAATCCTGCAAATCTTGAAAATCTTGTAATCCTGTCTAATGGCGCAAGAAAATTTATGCAGCAACAAAAATTCTCATTAGTAGGCTATCTAGTTCTAATATTCGTTCTCTTTGCGGGACAGCAAACTGCTGCGCAAACAACTCCGTCCCCAGCGCCAAGTCCGGTTGCAAGCCCTTCGCCTTCACCCGCGAGCACGGTTGCGGTAACGCCCGCAAAAACACTTGCGGAGCTGCAAGGGCGAATTTCAGAGATACTCGCAAAACCTGAGTTGTCGCCGGCTATGGTCGGGATAAAAGTGGTCTCGCTCGACACGGGCCGCGTTCTGTTTGAAGAGAACGCCGGAAAACTTCTGCGGCCAGCTTCAAACATGAAGCTCTACACAGTCGCTACCGCGCTCGATCGTTTGTCTCCTGACTATCGGTTTGTAACTTCAGTCTACGCGTCTTCGCGACCGGATGCTTCCGGCGTAATTCGTGGCAATCTAACGATCTATGGCCGCGGCGATCCGTCAATCGCTGCCCGCTTCAACAACGGTGACTACTTTAAAGCGATCGACGATCTCGCGGCGCGCATCGCCGCCTCGGGAGTAAAGCGTGTTGAAGGCGATCTGGTCGGTGATGAGACTTACTTTGTTGGACCAAAGTATGGTGCCGGTTGGAACTGGGAAGACCTGACCTGGTATTACGGCGCTGAGATTACACCGCTCGCCGTGAACGACAACGCACTCGATCTTTTCATCAAACCCGGACCCGCAGTGGGCCAACCAGCGCTGATAACTACGGGTCCACCTGATCCGCTACTGACGATCGTCAATAAGGTCATAACGTCTGCAAAGGGTTTACGGCGAGAGATCTCGATTCATCGCGGCCTGGGTGAGAACAAAATCACGATAACAGGCAGCATACCGCTGGAAGACAGAGGTTACAGCGGCGGCATCGGCATTTCGCACCCTGCGATGCTTTTTGTCTATCTGCTGCGGACGTCTCTGGCGCAAAAGGGAGTGGTGATCACCGGTAAGTCACGAACAACCGGAGAAATCAGTCAGCCGGCGATGATCACAGCAGTGCCAGTCTCCGGGACCAGCGCTCCATTTCAGAATGAGATCGCCAGCCTGCAATCTCCACCTTTCAGTTTGATTGCGGCGCAAACGTTGAAACCGAGTCAGAATCTCTACACCGAACTGATTCTGCGAACGTTAGGCAAAGTCACACCGCCGCCGGCAACCACCTCCGCTCTTGGTCAAACTTCGGAGGAACTCGGTTTGGAAGCAGTGAAGTCGTTTCTGAAAACAGCGGGCATCAGGCCGGAAGCGCTCGTGCTCGACGACGGCTCCGGCCTCTCGCGCAACGACATGATCACGTCAGAGGCGTCGGTGCAGTTGCTGACGTTTATGGCCAAGCATCGCTACGCAAATGTTTTTCGTGACGCGTTGCCGATTGCGGGTGTTGATGGAACGTTGCGAAACCGGATGCGCGGTACGCCGGCCGAGAACAACGTGCGCGCGAAAACAGGTTCGTTGAGTTCGGCTGCGAGCCTGGGTGGTTATCTCACGACTGCGGCCGGCGAGAAGCTCGCGTTTTCGATCATGGTCAACAACTACCCGAGAGATGTTGATCCACGAAGAGCGTGCATCGATCCGATTACGGTGTTGCTCGCCTCGTTCGCCGGCAAGCCGGAATGACTACACAGATTACACAGATGCACCCACAATTCACGAAATTCCACGGACTGGGAAACGACTACCTCGTAATCGAAGCGGACCAACTCACCAGCGTTAACGCTCTCGGTGAATTTGCGCGGCGCATCTGCAACCGTCACTACGGCGCCGGCGGCGACGGCATTGCGATCATCGCCAAAGCCGAGACTGACGACGCCGACTTCACCTGCCGCATCTTCAACCCCGATGGCAGCGAAGCCGGACTTTCCGGCAACGGAACTCGCTGTGCGGTTGCGTACCTCTACTACAAAGGTCTTTGGACCAAAGATGAACTGCGACTCAGCACGCGAACGGGATTGAAGCGATACTTCCTGCGCAGCCAACCAGCACCCGGCAAGTTCTTGTTCGAATCGGAATTGGGCCAGCCGAAGTTTGATAGTCAATCGATACCAATGTCTATCAGGCCGGAACTCGATCAGGTAATCCGTTATCCATTGCCGGTGAATGGCGAGCCTGTTCCGATCACCGCGATGCAGATGGGAAACCCGAACTGCTGCATCTTTGTGGACGACTTCGACGCGCTCAACTGGCGAAAGATTGGAAAAGCCATCGAGGTCCATCCACAGTTTCCGGATCGCACGAACGTCGTCTTTGTGCGCGTGGTGCAAAGAAACTTGATTGAGTTGCGGATCTGGGAACGTGGTGTTGGCGAAACAACCGCTTCGGGCACGTGTTCGTGCGCCGGCGCCGTCGCTGCAATGGTTAACGAAAAGGCCGATCGCGACGTGAAAGTCGTCATGGAAGGCGGCGAAGTGAAGATTAAATGGCGACCGGATGGGGAAGTTGTGATCACGGGAACGGCTGAAGTAGTCTATTCAGGCGAATGGTTACATGATTAAAATCCTGTAAAAGGTTTTATGTTAAAGGTCGCCCCCATCATCCTCCTTCTTGTCTTGCTGCCTGCCTGCGGTGGGAAGATTACTGGGACCGAGGCAAAACCTCAACCCCCGCCTAAACCCAAACCTCCAAGCTCCGTCCCAATGTGGTTGGGTAACGCGTCGCGTACCTTTTACGGCACCGGCCCGTGGTCTGACGGACCTTTGGAAGTTGTCTGGGAGTTTGAAACCAAATGGACCACCGGGCGCTTGCACAAAGACCCCTGGGGCGGGTCAAGTTGGCCAGGCCAGCCTTCTGTTGACGAGAATCACGTCTACTTCGGCTCCGCTGACGGCAATCTTTATTGTCTCGACAAAAATGACGGCAGCCTGGTTTGGAAATACAAGACCGGCGACAGTCTCAAAGCCACACCGACAATTGCCGGCAACCGCCTGATTGCCAGTGGTCTCGACCACTACATTTACTGCATTGATGCACGCAACGGATCTCTGATCTGGAAGTTCAAGAGCGGTTTTGAGGTGGATTGCTCGGCGGTGGTGATTGACGGCCGAGTCTATTTCGGCGGCGAGGATGGGTTCTTCTACTGTCTCAACCTCGAAGACGGCGCACTGATTTACAAAACCGAACGGCTCGGATCGATGGAAGGCAGTCTTTCTGTTGTTGACGGTCGTGCCTACATCGGAACCGAACAGGGCGACCTTTACTGCCTGAACCTCTCTGACGGCTCGACAGTTTGGAAGGCGCGCATCGGCGCCGATTCAGACTCAACTCCGGCCGTCAACAATGGCTTCGTTTATACCGCCGCGGAGAACGGTTACGTCTATTGCTTCCGGCAGTCAAACGGCGAGCTTGTTTGGAAATATCAGGCATTAGGCGGAAAGGGCAAAGAGAAGAGTGGCTTTTGGGCCAGCCCCATCGTCGCGAACGGAAGAGTGCACATCGGTTCAAGCAACGGTTATCTCTATTGCCTGACCGCCGACAAGGGCGAAGTCGTTTGGCGATATCGCGCGCGCGCCGCGATCTGGGGCACGGCGCCGTTGGTTGATGGGCGCCTGGTGTTTGGCGATAAGGCCGGCTGGTTACATTCTGTTTCAGCTCACGATGGACAAGGGATCAGCGAACTGAAAATTGGTGATAATATCAACGCAACGCCGGCGATTCTCGACGGTCGAATTTACATCGGTGCTTTCAACGGGAAGCTTTATAGTTTGAAGTAACCTTGCTCGTTTACCTCGTCGACAACACAATCGATGGCCAAGGCGCCAGCCCTCGCGAACTTCGCGCGGTGCTTGGTCGCCTGATTCCGGGGCTTGAGATCCTCACCGAACCGTTTCACAGTGTATCGCTCGAGAGAGTTCGCAGTCTGCGCCCGTCGCACATTATTCTGAGCGGGCAGAGTCATCCCTGGGACAAGTATTCGCCAGAGTCGCTCGCGGGAGTTTTCGACGTCATCAAACACGCAAGCCAGCCGATCCTCGGCGTGTGTGGTGGTCATCAACAGATCGCGCTCGCTCACGGCGCCGAGGTCGGACTGATGGGACGACTCGAACCAGGCGAGGGCTACAACGGCGCCAAGCGTGAACGAGGGTTCTTACCAATCGAGAACACCGGTGACGGTCTCTTCAAGGGATTACCATCAGAGATAACCGTCTGGCACAACCACTGTGACGAAGTAAAAGAGCTGCCTCATGGTTTTCGCCAGACCGCAACGAACGAGACGTGCAAGATCCAGGCGATGCAGGAGAAGGGCAGACGCGTTTACGGCGTACAGTTCCATCCTGAGCTCTTTGACGACGACCATCCCGAAGGTCGCCACCTCGTCGAAAACTTCCTAAAACTTTAAATTCCTCAGCAAAAACTTCTGTCGATGTGACTGTATTGATTTTTTCTAACTTTCGATATTTCACCAATTACCCGCGGCGTTGTTATTTTTCTCACACAAATCACGCCCGTATCACGGTTGAAAGAAGTTGAAACCGTGTGCTAGGGTCAAAGCGAATCGCGAACAATTACTGGAAGTAGTCGTCGCTTTTCGCTTTATCTAAAACAGAAGATCTTTTCAGCGCACCGCATCAAGGATGCAAGCCCCCAACCTCGGCTGACCTTATCAGACTCCTAGAGCCAGGGGACGAGTCATAGGAAAGAACGGACTCGCGCAGGACGCTGAAGAGTAGGTAATCACATCGGACAGGAGACCCGAATTGAAATATTCTACCCTTAACGGAAGTGCGCTAGTTGCTACTGCGCTTCTGACTAGTTCCTTGATTCTTTCTGCCACCACCAGCTCGGCAGAAACTCTTTCTTCCCAAGGCCAACAACAAAAATCAATCGCTGAAGCTGCCAATCCAGTCACACTCGACATTTCTTCAAAAGGTAATCTAGGCGAAAAGATCGCTGCTGAAGAATCCTACGTTGTGCCGCCGCGACCGTATGTAGCCACTGCTTACAGTTTGCGCGGACGAACCGCGAGTGGGCGAATGGTTTCTAAGGGTTTGATTGCCGCGGATCCGAAGCACTTACCTCTGGGCTCGCGTGTTCGTATTGAAGCGGGCGCGTACAGTGGTGAGTATCTCGTGGCTGACACAGGCGGCTTGGTGCGCGGCCGTCGCATTGATATCTGGACACCAAGCACACGAGAAGCGATGCGCTTCGGACGGCGTACCGTGAAGTTGACCGTACTTAGTCTCGGCCGCAAGAAACGCTAAACCACAATCGAAGCAAGAAGCACAAACGAATTGAATGCCGTTAAGGCGTTAATCGTTTGTGCTTTTTGTGCTTCTTTGTGGCAAGATGCGGTCAATGTCTTCCAATCAAATTCCGATTGCGGATCCACTCGTTAAAATCAAACGCGGAGCGATCACAGAATCGCGGCATCGCGGTCACATCGTCGTCGTAGAGCCTGACGGAAACATCGTTGCTTACGCCGGCTCGCCGGAGAACGTTACCTTTCTAAGATCTGCCGCGAAGCCTTTTCAGGCGTTGCCACTGCTCGTTTCCGGAGCTGCTGAAAAGTTTGGCTTCAACGACCGTGAAGTCGCCCTTGCCTGCGCGTCACACAATGGCGAACCGATGCACACCGAACTGGCAGCGTCGATGTTGCAGAAGATAGATCTCGGACCTGAAGCACTGAGGTGCGGAGTGCACGAGCCATACAGCGTCGAAGTCGCTGGAAAACTACGTTTACAAGGCGTGTCGCCAAACGTGCTGCAAAACAACTGTTCCGGTAAGCACATCGGAATGCTCGCAGTGGCAAAACACCTTGGTGCTCCAACTGAGAACTATGACAGTCCCGAGAACCCTGTGCAGAAGGCGATTGCCGAGACGATGTCGCAGTTTTCGGATGTTGCGGTGACGGATATCGCTGTTGCCATCGACGGCTGTGGGGCTCCGATCTTTGGAATCACCATGAAGGCGATGGCGATGGCGTTTGCGCGTTTGGTCTCACCGCCTGCGACTTTCGACAAAAACACGCGTGATGCTTGCGCACGAATCGTTCGCGTGATGAACGCTTACCCGGAATTGATCGGCGGCACTGCGGATCGGCTCGACACAGAGATCATGCGCGCAATGCCCGGACGTGTAATTTCGAAGGTGGGCGCCGAGGGCGTTTATACCGCGGGGGTTAATCCGTGTGAGCAGTGGCCAAGGGGTTTGGGCGTCGCGATTAAGATTGAGGACGGCGACGACAAGCGTGCACGCCCGACAGTTGTGATCGAGGCGTTACGCCAACTCGGAGTGCTGGTGGACGAATCGCTGGATGCTGTGTCGCGGTATGCGTTCTTTCCCGTGCTGAATCGGCGTGGGGACGTTGTTGGCGAAGTCACCGCGTCCTTCACGTTGAGAAAACCAGAAACGATCGCACAAGGCGCCGACGATTGAAGCAGGACGTTATTCGCAATGACACCGGAAGTGCGCTCATTGTTTCCCATCGCTGAGCGCGCGATCTATTTCAATCACGCCGCCGTCTCACCTCCGCCAATCACCGCGATCCGGGCGGTTGAGGCTCAGCTCAAGGACGTCAACGAAAACGGATCGGCCAACTTTCGCAGTTGGCTCGCAGTGAAAGAACAAGCTCGGCAGTTACTCGCAAAACTCCTTGGCGCTCGTCCCGAACAAGTCGCGTTTGTACGAAACACTTCTGACGCGCTTTCGACTGTCGCCAACGGTCTCACGTGGAAGCCTGGTGACAACATCGTTACTTTCAGTCGTGAGTTTCCTTCCAACATCTATCCGTGGCTGCGTATTCGTGATGCCTTGGGCGTCGAAGTGCGCATGTGCGAAGAACGCGCCGGTCGCATCGATCTGACAGAGTTCGAGTGCCTGGTTGATCAGCACACCCGCGTGATCGCAATCAGTCAGGTCCAGTACGCCTCCGGATTTCGTACCGATCTCCAAAGACTCGGCCGCCTTGCGCGGCAACACGACGCTTTGCTCGTCGTGGACGCAATTCAGGCACTCGGCGTTATTCCCATCAATGTCGATGCGGAGTTGGTTGACGTTGCCGCCGGTGGAGGTCACAAGTGGCTGTTAAGTCCAGAAGGAGTCGGCTACCTGTATCTTTCGGATCGTGCGCGTGAAAGGATTGAGCCGACGCTCGTGGGTTGGGTTAGCGTTCCAGATCCGGATGACTATTTCAACTTCGATCAAGGTTGGAAATCCGGCGCGCTCGCTTGGGAGACGGGCACCGGGCCGGCGTCTTTGTTTTATGGTTTCAAGGCCAGCCTCGAGCTTCTCAGCAGGGTTGGCGTTGAGAATATCGCCACGTACCTGGAAGAGTTGACTGACTATTTATGCGAAGGACTGAAGGCCAGGAACTACGAGGTGGTGAGTTCTCGCGAGTCCTGTGAAAAGTCGCAGATTGTTTGTATTGCACCGCACCTAGGATCGTCTGCAATGGACCTTTATATCCATCTAAGAGAGCGAAACATCGTCACTGCCCCGCGCAATGATCGCCTTCGGATCGCCCCTCACCTCTACAACACCGCTATCGAGGTTGATGACTTCATCAAGGCACTGCCATGAAGGTAGCGAGCGATAATCGTTCGTTTGTACTGTCAGGATTGTATTGAAGATGTACAAGTTCGACCAGTTCTGCCGCACTCCGTCCTCTGTTCGAGCACGAAAGTCCAGCAAAACTGAACCTCAGCAGCTCCCGATCTTTGAAAGCCTTGGTGGCACACTCATTGCCAAAGAGAGAACAGAACAAGAAGGGTAGATAAGGGTAAATCGGGTCAGGCTCTGAAAATTGCGGTGAGTGGAGGCTTTGGGGGAGGCATCCTCTCACAATTAATACAAGCAAGCGTTTGACTCTTTTGGGGGAACGGAGTGGCGCTTGTGACGCAGTCGAAGAGCAATAATAGCGGAGCTGCTGATTGTCGTCTTGACGGGGCTTGGGGGAGCCTCCCAAGAAAAATCAGCAGCCCGCAAATTTTTTAGGGCACGGTTTAACTGAGGAAGCGCGGCTGGCGATTGATGATTGCCGGGCGCGCTTTTTTTATGCTGATTAATTCCGATCTTGCAGCAGTCGTGAAGGATTAGTTTCCGGCGTCAGTTCGTCGAGATTGAGTCGCAACATCCCGCCTGCATCTGAGAACGCTGTGACGCCTTTTTGCTGTGCACGCCTGTAGCTAAACAGCAGGCCACCCATCAAAGCTCCGATTCCCAAACATCCAATTAGCGCGTATCCGGAAGCCTTCACGACGGCGATCAGCACGCCCAGCGTTGTGTTGATGTAACGTTCTTCGGCCTCTTTGTAAATGTACGGGTTATCGCCGAGCCACTGGACCACCTGCTCATACTTGACCTGATCGATCAGTTGCTTCGCTGTCTGTTCGTCGGGCGCGTCGAACACGAACACCGAATAGTTTCCGACTCGCCGGTAAGCGGTAGGCGCTGGTTGGCCCAGTTTCCACAGCTCATGAATGCGGGCGATAAGGCGCTTATCGTTTTCTGTTGCGAGTTGGGGAGTATTGAATTCAACGATCAGCATCTTGCTCGGACCATACGCAGCGAGAACCGCGTCAGCGTTGCCGCCGGACTCGATTGCCGAGAGCACTGGTTGTTGTAGTCCGAGCTGAGTGAGATCGGCAAAAGTGTTCAGATAAACCGCGTTCTTTTGAGCTTCTTCGGGCGCCGGCAGGTGCTTAATTAAAACCGGAATATCACCCTCGCCTTTATCAATTCCTTCGCTGAGATCTCTTGCAAACGCGTTGAGACTCGTGTCGTTAGCCTTGAAATTCCTTATCCGAACGAATGAGGCCCCCCGGAAGAATGCGATTTGATCGTTGGTGGCAAACCCGGCAGTGCCATAGTCCGGCCGTATTTCAACGTTGGGATCCTTCTCTCGAGCTGCTGCGGCAACCCGGCTGAGTAGTTCATACGCCTCTGCATCCTGGCGGAACCGGACGATATCCACCGTGACTCGCACGCCGTTGCTTGCGACATACTGGGCTTCCTCGGCGCTGACTGGCTCTAAACCGGCGTTCAGGAACCCTTCTTGTTTAAGTGCGTCGGATGGATTGAGCCGCGCTGACTGTTTGAATTTCGCAACTTTATTGGGCTGCGACTTGGCAGAGTCCGCCGCCACAGTAATCAAGAAAATCAGTAGCACAAGTAGCTTGGCAAGGTTAATTAGGCGCAAATGAACAACTCCTCGTGCGGCCGGTTGTACTTAGAAACCGCTCAGGCTTTGATGTTCCCCGGAAGCGATTGGCAGCACGTTATCAGTTTAATGCCACCGTCTCAGTTCGCGCAAAAGAAGGTCGGCGTAGTGGCGTGGACTGTTGATGTTGTGCATCACGATCGAACCGCCGATCTCACTGGCGTTTTCGATGATGATGTCGCCAAAGCCCATAAGACGTTGAGGAATGCTGGCGGAGACAGTGACGTCCTGAACTTTGCTCAGTGGGATGTTTTTGGTGGTGCGAGCGATGAGGCCGGTGTCAATCTGAAGTTTTGAGTCCGTGACAGTGTAGCGAACCCTGTTTCGACGAATGTGGTAGTAAGCCGGAATCAGCAGCAGCGCGAGCGCAAGCGGGATCGAGATCGACGCGGGTACCCCGAGCGAGGCGAGCAGGAAAACCAAAGCGATGCCGCCGATAACGGCCAATGCGTAACCTGCTTTGATGAAGAGCATCGTCGGCTTGACGGTGAAGACCGTATGCTCGAGATCCTGATCCGCGTTCATTTCCAACGCCCGCGATTGCAACCGGGCGATTCGTGTCGCTTCGGGATCAGCGGTGGGAGCCCCACAATTCGAACAAAACCGGACGCTGGGGGTAACGTATGCTCCGCAACTGGAACACGTCATGGAATTAATCCTCGCTCAGTCTTGAAACAGCCAATCGCACGCTGCCAATCATGCTACATGAGAGTACATAAATACAAAACGAGGCGGAGACCTTAAAAGGTTCCACCTCGCAAAGGGGTTTGGGATCTGTTTACTGGCTAACTAATTGTAGGCGACCATCCGGAAGCCTCGTCATAAACACGCTACGCTCGTAGACGTTCAGTGGAGTTGGGTCTTTTTGCTGAGCTGCGGCAAGTTGGTCGCCGTTAAGCGTGACTGCCGCCTGCGGATCGCGAATCAGGCCATATCTTTTCCCGATTCGACGAACGTACTCCTGGGTTTCGCTGTAAGGCGGAACCTTAAACCCGTACTTCATGACTGCGCCTTCGCCGGCGTTGTAACCGGCGAGGGCGAGACGCACGTCGCCGGAAAACAGATCGAGCAGGAAACGCATGTAGCGTGCGCCACCTTCGATGTTCTGTTTCGGATCCCAAATATTCTTGACACCAAAGCGACTGGCTGTCGGAGGCATCAACTGCATAAGGCCACGCGCGCCCTTGTGAGACATTGCGCGAGCTTTGAAGCTCGACTCCTGGTGCATGATTGAGTAGAGCAGCAGCGGATCGACGGAGTTGCGCTTTCCGGATTCGACGATGAAGTTGTCTACATCGGAGTTTCCAGTAGTGAATCCGCCGAGCGAAGGATTTATCGGCTGGCTTGTTAGACGGACTAGGCGTTTGGTTGTGGGGGGCTCGACTTTGGGGGTCTGGATGCGGACAGCGTTGGCGAAGTCGAAATTATCGACTTGATAGCGGGCAGGCGTCTGGCCGAGGCTTGACCACGCCGAAGTGGCAATTATGACCAGAAAAAGGAGCGGGTTTCGCATTGGTTCGTCTATTTTGCTCGTTTAGTGAGGTCGAAAGGGATGGTAACACACTGTTGAACCAATGCCAACGGATTTAGTCAGCAGCTCAGGGTTTAGGCTTAGGCTGCTGCCTTCTCGGCAAGGTAAAGCTTGAGCTCTGAACGGATACTTGACAGTCGTAGTAAGATAAACGCGTTTTTCGGAAGTACCTCACGGATTAACCATTAACCGCGCGCTTCTGCGCGCCTCACAAAAGGATGAAAACAGATGAAGACTTTTCTCACACTCACACTGCTACTTCTGTGTGTTTTTAACACCGCAGTTTTGGCTCAGGACACAACCACTTCAAACACCAAAACCAGCACGAAGCAGGGCGGCAAACGAGGCCCGATCTTTCGTGCCACCAAAGAACAGATCAATCAGGCCCAGGCGATTCTCAAGCAGCGTGGCTTTTACGCGGGTGAACAACTCGGAAAGCTTGATGATGCGACGCGGGAGGGACTGCGGAAGTATCAACACGCGGAAGGACTGAAGGTGACCGGCACGCTCAATAAGGTCACGTTAGAAAAGATGAGCATTGTTCTTACTGACAAACAGAAGAGCATGTAACAGGATGGACAAGATTCAACAGGATGGACAGGATTTATCTTGTTCATCCTGTAAATCCTGTCCATCCTGTCACTAACTTACCAGCCGCTCCACGACTTCATAGCTCTTCTCAAGAGCGGCTTGTAAATTCTCGGGTTGGTTGCCGCCGCCTTCGGCCATGTCGGCCTTACCACCGCCACGGCCGCCGATGATGGGCGCGAGTTCTTTGATCACCTGTCCGGCCGGCACCTTTCCGGTCAGGTCAGCCGAAGTGCGAACGATGAGCGAAACCTTTCCATCGCCACTTCGCCCAAGCACGACCACACCTGATTTGATTCGTGCCAGCAGAGTGTCTGAAAGCTGTCGCATTGCCGCGGCGTCGAGGCCCCTCGCCTCACGAGCCAAAACTTTGATGCCCGCAACCTCACGCGACTCCTCACCATTCGTCGAAGCTCCAGTTGCGCCGCTCGCGATTCTCAAGCGCAGTTCCTCCGCTTCGCGTCGTGCCTTTTTCAACTCCTCCTGCAAACGCGAAACAGTTCCCGGTAATTCACTACGCGAGGTTCTCAATCCGCTGCTGAGTCCATCCACTAAAAACTCAGCTTCGCGGAAACGTTCGTACGCATCCATGCCCGTGATCGCCCTGATGCGTCGCACGCCTGACGCGATCGATTCATCACTCGTGATCTTGAACAGACCGATGTCACCAGTCGCCCGAACGTGTGTGCCGCCGCACAGTTCTTTCGAAAAGATCCCCTCGAGCCCTTTGATCGAAAGCACCCGAACTTTTTCGCCGTACTTCTCGCCGAACAGCGCCATCGCACCCGATCGCATTGCTTCTTCGATCGCCATCTCATCGGTCTGCACCGGCTCGTTGCGCAGGATGTAAGAGTTTACGAGTCGCTCGATCTCTTCTTTCTCGGCCGCCGTTAGCGGCTGGTAGTGCGAGAAGTCAAAGCGGAGGTAAGTCGGCGCAACGACAGAACCAGCTTGTTTCACGTGAGTGCCGAGAACTTCACGCAAAGCAGCGTGCATCAAGTGGGTCGCGGTGTGGTTGCGACGTGTCGCATCACGTTTTTCGACGTTGACTTCAGCCGAAACGATATCGCCAACGTTTAGCGTTCCCTTTTCAACTTTGATCTTGTGCACGATCAAACCCTGAGCCGGCGAATACGTGTCGGTAACAACAGCCATCGTGCTCGTTGGACCAATCAGCACTCCGACGTCACCAACTTGCCCGCCACTCTCAGCGTAGAAAGGCGTACGATCCAGCACAACCTCGCCCTCTTCGCCCTCACTCAACGAGTTAACTTCGTCACCTTTAATAACTGCCACGACCTTTGCGTCTTCAACTCTGGTCATTTCATAACCCTTGAACACGGACCTACCGAGCCGCTCCGCGAGCTTTGCATAAACAGGATTGGCCTTTGCTTTTGCTTCACCCTTTTCAGTTGCGACTGTTTGCTGAAGCTCCTGCAACGCCGCATCGAATGAACGGTTGAACTCGTCTTCTTCGATCACGAACCCACGTTCTTCCAAGCCAACTCGTATCAAGTCACGCGGCGTTCCAAACGTATCGTAAAGCCGTGCCAGGCTCTTGTATTCCGGCATTGCGCCCTTACTCGCAGCGAACACTTCATCAAGCTTGTTCAGGCCAACCGTCAGCGTCGAACTGAAACGCTCTTCCTCCAAACGCACCATCTGCTCGATGAACTCGCGCTGTGTCTCGAGCTCGGGATAAGCGTCCTTCATCAGATCTACAACGAAGTTCGTAACCTGATTAAAGAACGCCCCTTCAAACCGGAGCGTGTGATGACCCTGGTAGATCGCACGTCTCATTATCTTACGCAGGACGTAGTTGCGGCCTTCGTTGCCGGGCAAAATGCCGTCGGCAATCGAGAACGCGGCCGCGCGCGCGTGGTCAGCAATCACGCGCATCGCGAACCCTTCCTTAGTTTCCGGTTCGTAGTGGCGATCGGCGAGCTTGGCAGTGAAGTTGACGATCGGACGCACCAGATCCGTATCGTAGTTTGACTTCACACCCTGCAAGACTACGGCGAGACGTTCAAGTCCGGCGCCTGTGTTAACCGAGGGAGCCGGCAGTGGATCGAGTTTGTACTTGCCCGGTGCGACTTCACTGCGATCAAACTGCATGAAGACCAGGTTCCAGATCTCCATGATCGTGTCGCCCGGCCCATTAACATTGGCGGCAGAATTCTCCGCGTCATCCGGATTCTCGCCCATGTAGTAATGAATCTCGCTGCATGGACCACATGGACCAGTCTCGCCCATTTGCCAGAAGTTGTCTTTGCGGCCAAAGCGCAGGATGCGCTCGCGTGACGCACCGACCTGTGCCCAAAGCCTTTCGGCGTCTTCGTCAGGGGGTACTTCTGCATCGCCTTCGTAAACCGTAAACCACAATCGCGCCGGATCCAGTCCCAAAACATCAACGAGCAATTCCCACGCAAACTTGATCGCATCTTCCTTGAAGTAGTCGCCAAACGAAAAATTACCGAGCATCTCGAAGAACGTGTGATGCCGGGCAGTCTTTCCGACTTCGTCAAGGTCGTTGTGCTTGCCGCCGGCCCGCACACACTTCTGCGACGAAGCTGCGCGCACGTACTCGCGTTTCTCCGCACCCAAAAAGACGTCCTTAAACTGATTCATGCCGGCGTTCGTGAACAGTAGTGTCGGATCGTTGGCAGGCAGAAGCGGAGACGAACGCACCGGCGTGTGCCCGTGCTCCTCAAAGTACTTCAGAAAAGCTTCGCGAATTTCATTACCAGTCATCATCGGTTCGAGTGTAGCAAATCAGTCTTCATCCGCGTAATCCGTCGCTAACGACCGAACTTTGTCGCTGACAAGCTCAAACTCAAACCCCTGCCGCAGCAGGTGTTCGAACAAACTTTTCGCTTCAGTGCGGTTCTTCGGCTTACCGCGAATGCGGATGCGTTTGGCAATTGCCTGGTCGATTAACTGTTCCTCCGGAGTCTCTGCAAAGACCATTTCGAGCGCTTCGTTAGCGACGCCGCTATCGATCTTTTTGAACTTTAGATCGCGCTCCAGGCGGCGACGCCCCAGCGGTTTTTGCTTCACTTTGTAGGACGCATAACTGAAGGCAAAGCGCTCGTCGTTGAGATAGCCATACTCACGCAGCCGCGCGATGACCGTCTCCACCACTTCTTCGTTCGTGTTCTTGCCGCGGAGCAAGCGTTCGCGCAGCTCGGCCACCGACCGTGGCTTGGCGGCGAGCAGTTTTACGGCGCGTTCGAAGGTTCGACGTCGAAGCTCAGCAGGGGTTAATCGCATCCGTAAGCATTTTCTCGCGCAAAGGCGCAAAGGCGCAAAGTAAGTTTAGGATTAATAGTCTCCCTTTGCGCCTTTGCGCCTTTGCGCGAGAAAATGTTTTCCATGGGTGGCGTGCTCGTAATCGACAAACCTCCCGGCATAACGTCTCACGGTGTGGTCGCACGCGCGCGTCACATCCTGCACGAACGCCGTATCGGTCACACCGGCACACTCGATCCGTTTGCGACCGGCGTGCTCGTTATTCTGCTGGGCAAAGGCACTCGACTCGCTCAGTTCCTCAGCGGCGTTGAAAAGGAATACGAAGCAATCATTCGCCTGGGATACTCAACCGATACCGGCGATCGAACGGGCAATCCGATTCCTGGACCAACAGATAATTCAAAGCTCGGCAAATGGAGCGAGCAGGAGATCGAAGAAGCACTAAACACCCTTCGCGGCGAGATCGAGCAGATACCACCTATGTATTCCGCCAAGAAAGTTGAGGGGAAGAAGCTCTACGAACTTGCGCGGCGCGGTGAGAACGTTGAAAGACAACCGATACGTGTTTCGATTTATAACTTCGAGGCAATCACACCCGGCGGCCAACTACTCAAAGACAATCTCGATGGCACGTTCGACTTCCACGCCCGGGTCTTGTGTTCCGCCGGCACCTACGTCAGAACGCTTGCAGAAGATTTCGGGCGACGTCTGTACGCTGGGGCGCATTTGGCCGAACTAAGACGCACGCGCGTGGGCGACTTTTCAATCGACCAGGCAATCACGCTCGATGAATTAAAGATCCATTTTGCCGAAGAGTCACTCGGCACGGTCCTGCTGCCATTGAATGCGGCACTCTCAAGGCTCCCTTTTGTGCATCTAAACGCCCAAGACGTGCGGCGGGCTAATCACGGAAGAGAGGTGATCGTTGCGGAAGCTGGCTGGGCCGATGGACAGAACGTGAAGATGTGCGACGATGATCAGCAACTGATTGCTATAGGTCAATACGATGCCGCTGCAAAGCTCTTGCATCCACGCGTTGTTCTCGGGAGTTCAGAGTTCAACCTTTAGGTTGTCAACTCGGAGTTTTGCAAGCTGAAGCTTGAACTCTGAAGGGGACCAAAAAAGCATTGACCTAGGTCCTTTACCTCTGTGATATACTTGCGCGCAATGGGAGCGCGCGTGCAGTCGCTTCCAAACAAGGTGTTTCCCTCCGGACTTCCGTTGAAAACGATCATTGAGAAGTGATGCCTCGAGGACGTAGCTCACGCTTACGCGCGCGTGAGGCGTATCACGAGACATAGAGAACACGAACCCGCAATTCCCCGACGACGAGGAGCGGTTGTTTTAATAGAGCGTGGCCTCTCCCCACACGCTGTCCGAATGCGCGAAAGCCGAAGAGGTTCCAAAGGCTATGCAAGAGCAGGATGGCAACAAACAATTCAATATCAGCGAACGTTTGGAAGATCTGCGTCGTGAACACGAAGCACTGCGCTGGGAGGGAACATTCAGAGACTACTTCGAGTTAGTCGCCCAGAATCCCCGCATTGCGCAACTTTCACACGCTCGCATTAACGACATGGTTCATGCCGCCAGTGTCGAACGGCTGAACGAAGGCACCCAGCACGAGATTCTCTCCTACAACTTCTTTGCCCACGAGCTGTTCGGCATTGAGGAACCCATAGCCAGGATTGTCGAGTATTTCAAATCGGCCGCACAGCGTCTCGAAGTGCGTAAACGAATCCTGTTGCTGATGGGACCTGTAGGCGGGGGCAAGTCGACCATTGTCAGCATGCTCAAGCGCGGGCTTGAGGATTGGACCAGAACCGAGGCCGGCGCAGTTTATGCCATCAAAGACTGCCCGATGCACGAGGAACCGCTTCATCTCATTCCGCATCAACTACGCGCCGAGGTCGAAAAGCATTACGGCATTTATATCGAGGGCGATCTTTGTCCGCAGTGTCGTTATGCGTTGGACCGGACCTACGGCGGCCGCCATGAAGACGTCAAAGTTCATCGCGTGGCCTTCTCTGAAAAGGAACGCGTCGGTATCGGAACGTTTTCACCCAGTGATCCCAAGTCGCAGGACATCACGGAGCTCACCGGTTCGATCGACCTTTCGACAATTGGCGAAGTTGGAGTTGAGTCAGATCCACGCGCTTACCGTTTTGATGGTGAGTTGAACATCGCGAATCGCGGTTTGATGGAATTCGTGGAGATGCTGAAGGTTGACGAAAAGTTTCTCTACAGCCTGCTGACTCTCTCGCAGGAACAGAGCATCAAGACGGGCCGCTTCGCGATGATCTATGCTGACGAAGTGATCCTGTCGCATTCAAACGAGAACGAATACATCGCCTTCGCCGGCAATCGCAAATCGGAAGCGTTGCAGGACCGCATCATACTCGTCAGGGTTCCGTACAACCTGCGCGTGTCGCAGGAAGAGCGGATTTACGACAAGCTGCTGCACCAGTCTGAAGCGCTGCGCAACGTTCACCTCGCGCCACACACGCTGAAAGTCGCGGCCATGTTTGCGGTGATGACGCGTTTGGAAGAACCCAAACGACAGAATGTGGACATCGTAAAGAAGATGAAACTTTACGACGGCGAGGACGTCGAGGGTTACAAGTCGAAAGACGTGCGTGAGTTGAAAGAAGAGACCGTTCGCGAAGGAATGGACGGTATCTCGCCACGTTACATCATCAATCGTCTCTCGAGCGCGCTCGTGCGCGATGGTGTCACCTGCATCAATCCGATCGATTCACTGCGAGCCATCAAGGACGGTTTCGAACAGCACACGGGCATCAGCAGCGAACAGCGCGAGCGCTATTTGAACCACATTTCGCAGGCGCGCAAAGAGTACGACGAGCTCGCGAAGATTGAAGTTCAGAGAGCTTTTGTTTACTCGTTTGAAGAGATGGCGCGCACCATGTGCAACAACTATCTCGATAACGTCGAAGCCTTCTGTAACAAAGAGCGCATTAAGGATCCGATAACCGAAGAGGAGATGGAGCCCGACGAGCAGTTGATGCGCTCGATCGAAGAGCAGATCGGAATCTCGGAGAACGCGAAGAATACCTTCCGACAGGAAATACTGATTCGCATTTCTTCGTACGCTCGGAAAGGAAAGCCGTTTGAGTACAACTCACACGAGCGTCTGAAGGAAGCGATCGAAAAGAAGATCTTCGCTGACCTTAAAGACGTTGTGAAGATAACTACGTCGGCAAAGACGCCCGATCCCGATCAACTGCGCCGGATCAACGAAGTGGTTGATCGGCTCGTGAAAGAGCACGGGTATTGCCCGGTTTGCGCTAACGAGCTGCTGACTTATGTCGGCACGTTGTTATCGCGTTAGCTTTTCTCTGCGGCCCTCTGCGTATCTCTGCGTCCTCTGCGTTGAAACAGATCTTAACGCAGAGAACGCAGGGCTACACAGAGGGCCGCAGAGTTATAATAAGCAGCGATGAAGAAACGATACTGGATCGCGGGCTCGGCAACCGCCGCCGCGCTCGCAGTCGCCGGCAAACTCCTGACGCGTCCGCGCGATGCTGACTGGCACAAAAATCGTGATGTGGTTTTTCATTCGACGCATTCGCGGTTTGTCGACGTTGATGGCGTTCGCGTTCATTACCAGGAAGCCGGTGATGAAGATGGTCCTGCGATCGTTTTGATTCACGGCTTTGCGTCGTTGACACTCGTTTGGAGCAAAGTGTTCTTGCGATT
Source organism: uncultured Acidobacteriota bacterium (assembly GCA_963826255.1). GTDB lineage: Bacteria > Acidobacteriota > Blastocatellia > Pyrinomonadales > Pyrinomonadaceae > PSRF01. The sequence goes on along the minus strand of CAWGWK010000001.1, from coordinate 207,321 downwards.
CGCTGAGGAAGGCTATCGTGTGATCGCTGTTGACATGTTGGGTTACGGCTACTCAGCCAAACCGAGAAACGGCGAATACACGATTGCCGGTCAGGCGAAATTATTGACGCGATTGCTCGACTGTCTCGGTATACCGCGAGCCATCTTTGTTGGTAGTTCTTACGGCGGTGCCGTCGCTGCGACTTGCGCCCTGGATTACGCCGATCGAGTTGAGAAACTCGTTCTGGTCGGAACGGTCAACAACAACCGGCCGCTGGCGTTTAAGTTGATGCGAGTGTTTGGCTCACCTGTGTTCGGCGAAGTTGTGTCACCGCTTCTGATCGGCTCGCGTCGATTACTGCGCCGGCGCATGAAGCGAGTTTACGATCGTCACGCGTGGGTCCTCGATGAAAGAAGAGTCGAGGCGCGCCATCTGCCGTTGCGCGCCGCAGGCACGCAGCGAGCGATCATCAGAACGGTGCGAGGCTGGGACGCTGAACGGATATCTCGGCAGGCGCATCTAATCAGGCAGCCCACGCTCCTGCTCTGGGGTGAAAACGATCGGGAAATTCCACTTGCGGACGGTGAACGGCTCCACGCGAAGATTCCCGGATCACGTTTGATCGTGTTTTTGAATTGCGGCCACTTGCCACACGAGGAATATCCGGAGGCCTTTACCAATGTCGTGATCGATTTCTGTAAAGCGAAATCGGCGTAATCTGTGGATGGTGTTTTATGTCTATACAACGCAATGATTGGTCGTTACAACGCAAGGGCATCATCGATCAGGAGCGCCATAAGGATCGCGTAAAGGAAGCCATCCGCAAAAACCTCGGCTCGATCGTCTCGAACGAAGCGATCATCCTTTCCGATGGCAAGCGCACCGTCAAAGTTCCGATCAAAGCGCTCGACGAATACAAGTTCCGTTTCAATTATCAAAAAAGCAAACACGTGGGCCAGGGCGACGGCAAGACGCGGGTCGGCGACGTTATCGGCCGCGAGAGCCGGCCGGGAGGTGGTCAGGGCTCAGGACAAGCCGGGCAGGATGCGGGTGCTGATTATTACGAAGCCGAAGTAAACATTGACGAGCTCGCCGCTCTGATCTTCGAGGACCTACAACTTCCTTATCTCGAAGAGAAAGCAAAGAAAGCGGTCCAGTCGCGCAAGACGCAGTTCAACGAGATCCGGCGCACTGGCGTGATCGCAAATCTCGACAAGCGTCGCATGATTCTCGAAAACATTCGTCGCAACGCGCGTGAAGGTAAGGCGCGCTTTGGCGACATCAAGAAAGAAGATCTGAGATTCAAGACGTGGGAAGAGGTGATGCGTTACGAGTCGAACGCCGTGGTGATCGCCATGATCGACGTTTCGGGTTCGATGGGTGAGTTTAAGAAATACATCGCGCGTAGTTTTTATTTCTGGATGGTTAGGTTTCTGCGGACGAAGTACGACAACGTTGATATCGTCTTCATCTCGCATCACACCGAAGCCAAAGAGGTGAGTGAGGAACAGTTCTTTACGCAAGGCGAGTCGGGCGGCACGGTCGTCTCTTCCGCTTACCAACTTGCGTTGGACGTCATTAAGCAACGCTACCGACCCGCGGATTGGAACATCTATCCGTTTCACTTTTCCGATGGCGACAACTACTACTCCGACAACGAAGAAGCCGTTAAGTTGGCCGACGAATTGATCGCGACCTGCAACCTGTTTGGTTATGGCGAGATTGGCGAGGAAGGATCGTCGAGTTACCGTCGCTCGTCAGGCGCGCTGCTCTCGATCTTCTCGGATCGACTTCAGCACAAGGATCGTTTTGTTGGTGTTCGTATCGATGACAAGGAAGACGTTTATCCTGCACTGAAGCAGTTTTTCGGGAAGCGCGGAGTCGACACACCCGCATAGTTTCCACAGATTAATCTGCGTAATCTGTGGATGGTTTTTATGGAAGACAAAGAAATAAAGGAACTCGAGAAAGCGGTCGAGCAAATCTGGGAAGTTGCTCGGGGATTCGGCCTGGATCCGTATCCCACGAATTTCGAGATCGTGCCTGCCACCGTGATGTACGAAGTGGGATCCTACGCGTTGCCCGGCCGCTATTCTCACTGGACCTTTGGCAAGACTTACCATCGTATGAAAACGATGTACGACTTCGGACTGTCGAAGATCTACGAAGTCGTAATCAACACGAATCCTGCATACGGCTTTTTGCTGGAAACGAACAGTCCGATTCAGAACAAGATGGTGATTGCCCACGTGCTCGGTCACGTCAACTTCTTTAAAAACAACTCCTACTTCTCGAAGACCAACCGGCGCATGGTTGAAAGTGTATCTACTCACGCGCAGAGAATGATGGAGTATGAGTTCAAACATGGCCGGAAGACGGTCGAAAGATTTCTCGACGCGGTGCTGGCGATCGAAGAGCACATCGATCCATATTTCTTCATCAAACGCGACATCTCGGTTGCGGAAGAAAAACGGCGCGCGGAGCACCGGCCGAAGGATGGTAAATACGACGATCTCTGGTTGCTGGACAGAGTCGAGCATCAGGCCACCGCGACCAACGAGAGTGACGACACAAAGCCTCGGGAACGGCTGCCGGAGAAAGATCTTCTCTTCTACATCATGAAATACTCGCCTTCGCTTTCTGCCTGGCAGCGCGATGCGATTGCAATGGTGCACGAAGAGATGGAATATTTCGTGCCGCAGATGCAGACCAAGATCATGAATGAGGGTTGGGCCAGTATCTGGCACGCGCGCATCATGCGTGAGCTCGATCTCAGCGACAACGAACACATCGAGTTTGCGAATCTTCATTCGGGTGTGGTTTCGCCGCAGAAGGGTCAGTTGAATCCTTATTACCTCGGATACAAGATTTACGAAGACATCGAGCGTCGTTGGAACGAACCTTCGAAGGAGGAGCGCGAAAAGCTCGGCCGCGTTGGTAATGAAGGGCGCGACAAGATGTTCGAAGTGCGCGAACTGGAGAATGATGTTTCTTTTCTGCGCAATTACCTGACGGAGGAGTTGTGTGAAGAGCTCGACTTGTTCGTGTTTGAGCTCGTCGAAGAAGAAGAGTGGACCATCACTGAAAAGCGTTGGCAGAAGGTGCGCGATCAGCTCGTTTCAAATATGACGAATTTCGGGTTTCCGTATTTGCAAGTGGAAGACGGCGATTACAATGGCAACCGCGAACTTTATCTAAAGCATCGCTACGAAGGCACCGAGCTCGAAATGAAATACGCCCGCAAGGCGCTCGAACACGTGTACACACTCTGGGGCCGACCGGTTCATTTAGAAACGATTATTGACGACGAATCAACGGTGCTGCATTACAACGGCGGCGAACATGGCGAAGACTGAAATTCGAACGACGGGCGGCCACGGAGGGCCGCCCCTACAGTTAGATCCGGGAAGTTATTGTAGGGGTGGCCCTCCGTGGCCACCCGCCACCTCACATATTCAGCGCCTTGCCCACCGTCGGATCACGTCGCACGCGCCAAATCTTGGAGTCGAGATAGTAGTGAATGAACGCGTAGCCCCACAGGAATGAAATGCCGAGTTGGACCACTAACGGTTGTTCGCCGCCGGCGGCTGCGTTTTGCAAACCCAGATAACTGAGAGCTTGCCTCGGCCCCTGGTAAATCACGCCGAAGATAATTCCAAAGGCAATGTAGTAGAGCACCCGCCGGCTGATTAGCTCGGCTGCGCCGTATTTTTCACGCGACTTGTACTTCTGATTATGAAACCAGATAAGCCGGTGATATTGCAGGTTGTGATAGATCGTCAGTATCGCAACTATCGCGATCGTTTTGTGAGGCATCGGTGTGAGCAACACGATCCAGTGCATCGGAATTGCCGCTGCCAGTAAGAGATACTTCGGAACGTTTAATGGCTCGCCGGTGATCGCACGCTGCACCTGACGTACAACCCAAACGGCGAAGATAACAATCGTGGCCGCGAGCAACAGTTTCGAAAGTCCGTTGACGCCTCCTCGCAATGCCGCCGGCACACGTGCCATCGGTTCCGGATCGCGCGCGATAAACTCGACAAACGGATAGTTGAAAGCAAAGAGCAGCAGCAGTCGATCGAGCACGTTATCAACACGCGCCAGGTCACCGTTCTTCTTTTTGTAAAGCACCATGAAGCCGTAGTGCTGTTTCACGAGGTGGTAGTAGGCCCACAGCGCCGCCACAAACAGGAACACAAAGCCCGCGCCCGCGAGCACCATCACCGGTCCAATCGCGAAAAAGAGCAGCGAGCCCCAAAGAAGTCGCGCGCGATTTTTTCTTTCAGCGCGATCGAAGTAAGTGCGCGAGAACGTGCCGAAGACGTGAGGCGCATCGATCAGGATGGCCCAAAGCGCAACCATCGGAAGTAGCGGCAGAATTCCGCTGACGTAAAGAAACAGCAGCGCGTAGCTCGACACCACTGAGCCGATAAACCAGATCAGGTCGTCCCGTGCGCCGATAATCCAGCGCAACGAGATTGCGCTCGCGACAGGCTTGGTGATGATGTCAGCAGTGGCTGCCATGACGGAGTTTGGTTTCGGCTGGCGTGCATTTTATCATCGGCCAATGAACAAACAACTATTCCAGGCGCATCCGTGGCACGGCGTCACGCCGGGACCGAAAACGCCGGAGCTTGTCAACGCCTACATCGAGATAGTTCCCACCGACGCAGTCAAATATGAGTTGGATAAGGCATCGGGCCATTTGCGCGTGGATCGCCCGCAGCGCTTCTCATCGATGTCGCCAACTCTTTACGGCTTCATACCGCAAACGTTTTGCGGCCGCGAAGTGGCCCAACTGTGTGAACAACGCACCGGTCGCACCGGAATCGAAGGCGACAAAGATCCCATGGACATTTGCGTCTTGTCGGAGAAGGCGTTCGCACACGGCAGCTTCTTTCTTCAGGCCAGGCCGATTGGAGGTCTACGGATGATCGATGGAAATGAAGCTGACGACAAGATTATCGCCGTACTTCAATCGGATCTTGTGTACGGAGAGATTCTAAAGATTGATGATGTGCCGCAAGGGTTGATCGATCGACTAAAGCACTACTTTTTGAGTTACAAACAACTCCCGAGCGACACTGATAAGCGAGTGGAGATAGCAGACGTTTACGACCGCGAAGAAGCGCTGGATGTGATTACTCGAAGCCTCAGAGACTACAGTTCAGAGTTCAACCTTTAGGGGAGTTCGGGGACAAGCTAAAGCTTGAACTCTGAAGTCAGCATTAGGGTTTCTTTACGAACTCCTCGATCCCGCAGCGCGGGCACCTCCAACCACAGCGATGACCTTCGTCAACCCATTTCGCAAGCGCTAAAGGTTGAGACTGCCGCTCGCCGTGGCGGTGCTTTCGTTCCGCATCCTCTGCACTGCAGTGTTTGCAGAGCCAACCATAACCCAGATTGAAGAAGTGGGTGGTCTGGTTCATAGGAACTGAGACTCATCTTTGTCTAAGAGAGATCAGCGCCGCGAATCAGGCGATTCCGTCAAACGCACCGGCACTGACATCCGCCTGCCGTCGCGCCAAATCTGTACCTGAACTGTTTCGCCGATCTGATGCTTATCGAGCACACGGAACAGATCGTCTGAATTTCCCACTTTGTCGTTATCGATGCCAACTATGATATCGCCCAGCTCGAAATCGCCCATCTCGGTCTGCTGCATTCCACGAAGACCCGCGTTGGCTGCGCCGCCGCCGCGTGCTACCTGGATAATCAACACACCATCACTCACCGGCAGATCAACTTGATTGCGAAATGCCGCCACGTCGCGCGTGCTTATGCCCAGTTTAGGACGACGCACCTGACCATTTTTAAGCAACTGTGGCACAACGCGTTTCGCGATACTCACCGGCACTGCAAACCCGACGCCCGCCGAGCTGCCTGACGGCGATAGGATCTGCGAATTGATTCCGATCATGCGACCGTGCGAGTCGAGGAGTGGTCCACCAGAGTTACCGGGGTTGATGGAAGCGTCGGTTTGAATAGCGCCTTCGATCAAACGATTATTGCGCGCGCGGATCGGTCGCTGTAATCCACTGATGACGCCGGTCGTGAGCGTGCGATCGAGACCAAACGGATTACCGATAGCCAGAACTTTCTGTCCCACCACAAGCTTATCTGAGTCGCCCAACGGAATTACGGTAAGTGGACCAGCGGGTTTTTCAGTCAAACGAATGACGGCGAGATCGGTATCGGGATCACCGCCGACGACTGTCGCCGCATAATCCTTCTGTCCACCCATGCTGACGGAAAGTTTTTGCGCGCCGGCGATGACGTGATAATTCGTCAGAATGTTCCCTTGCTGGTCCAGGATCGAACCCGAGCCAGAACCCTGTTGCGGCTCGACATAGCCAAAGAAGTCGCGAGCGTACGAAGTCGAATGAATAAACACGACGCCGGGACTCAACGTGCGGTAAACCTCAATATTGTTCTGTTCATCGGTGGAGGTCGCCGGATCGCTGATGCCGGCCGGCGGCGTTTCGGTAAACGCAGCTTGCGAGGGCTGAAACCGATTCGAGACACGGTCAAAAATTACAACTACCCCGGCGGCGAATAATCCTGATATGAGAGCAATCAATAAGATTTGGCGTGCGGAAAGTCTGTACATAACGCTTCTTCCCTCTCGAGTTATGAAGTTTTGATTTGTTGTTGCCAACATCGGCTTTAGGATGCTTTCGGAACGGGTGCCGTTGCGAGCCGATTGTACCAACGCAGAAAGGCCAAGGCGAGTTTCGTCTCTAGATGAAGAACGCCAACAAAGTATTGGGCAGAGCTACGAAATATTCGAGAACGACCACCGGACCGTTCCAGCCAAGCGCGACACAACCGGTGGCAACATGCACCATCATCAATGCGAGGTAAATCCCAAGAACAGCAGTTAGACCATGTCGAGCGATAGGCAGGTGAGCGCAACGATAAAGGATGTAAGCGGCGAGACCGCCGACCGCGAGCTTAGCGCCGAGAAAGGTCACCTCGCCATGCTCGAGTATGCGGGCCATCAAAGCGTTTCCCTCGGTGGCAACGTTCAGCCGGATCCAAAGCAGCGTGAGTTGAGCATCAAGCCAGTTCAGACCAAAAAGGAGACAGCTTTTGGAAAGCTTATTCACGTCGAACCTTCGTCGGCAAACGTTGTTAAACTCGCTCTTTTACGCCAGAACCCCCGGAGGCGCAATGCCTGCGGGGGTCCCTGACGTCACGGGAGGAACGAAGCCTCGTTTTATGCTAAGTAAAAAGATTGAATCACGAGTTAGTTCCAATAGAATTGGATCGAATGATTATTTCCATCGCTGAAGCGCTGCGTAGTGCGTGGCAGATCCTGGAGCGGTCGGGCGTGCCTGAAGCGCGTCGCGAAGCTGTTTCATTACTTTCTTTTGTACTCGGCAAAGATCGAACGTTCCTGATCAGTCATGCTGAAGATCAACTCGGCGGCGATTCTGTACGCACGTTTCAAGAATATGTGGAGCGTCGCGCCGCGGGCGAACCTCTCCAGTACATCACGGGCGTTCAGGATTTTTTCGGACGTGAGTTTCGCGTAACACCTGAGGTGTTGATTCCGCGTCCCGAAACGGAATTGCTCGTCGAAGCCGCAATTGAAATTGCAGGCGCAACACGATTTATTTGCGACGTTGGGACCGGCTCAGGTTGTATTGCTATAACTTTGTTGCGCGAGATCAGTGAGGCACGTGTGGTCGCTCTGGACAAATCGCCGGCTGCCCTCGAGGTGGCGAAGTTGAACGCGGAGAATCTGTCGGTTTTAGACCGGTTAGAATTTCTGGTTTCCGACTGCTTCGACGCCCTGGATTCAAGCCATTACCAGTTTGACCTCGTTGTGTCCAATCCGCCTTACGTATCCGAGGCTATGATGGCCGGACTGCAACGCGAGGTGAGAGAGCACGAGCCATTGCTTGCGCTTTCACCCGGACCGGACGGGCTTAGCGTAATTCGCCGCCTGCTTCAGGAGACGCCCGCTTTTCTCAAAGCAAATGGTCACTTGATCATGGAAATCGGCTTCGATCAGGGTGAGACTGTGAAAGACCTTATCGATAGTGATGTCTGGCATTTGCTCGACATCAAGCCCGATTTGCAATGCATTCCGCGCATTGTGGTTTTACGGAAGAAATAACAGGATTTGCTGCCACAACGTCTGTGGCTGTGGTGTTTACGGTTCAGAAACCGCGAAAGCGAAGAAACAGAGAGAAACCCCAGACATTAAGGAGACCGAAGTCATGTACAGGTTTATAGGGCGTAGTTTGCTGATCACCGCGTTAGTTACCTTCGCAGGCGTTTCAGTATTTGCCCAAAGAGACAAAGGCGGCTCGCTATCCTGTCGTCAAAACAATTGGTACAACGACAGGCTGGTCAGCAACTGTGAAATCAGGGAGCAAACACTTGCGCCGAGTGGCGGCACAATAGCAATCGACGGCCGGCAAAACGGAGGCGTTTCGGTAAAAGGTTGGGACCAGAACCAGATTCTGGTACGGGCACGCGTCCAAACCGGCGCGCCAACTGGAGCAGAAGCCGAAGCGCTCGCAAAACAAGTAAGAATCGAGACGAGTGGCGCGAAGATTTTTGCAAGTGGACCGGAAACTCGTAAAGACTATCACTGGGACGTGAGCTATGAAGTTTTCGTTCCGCGTCGCGCTGATCTTTCACTCGAAACTCATAACGGCGGTATTGCTATCGCGGATGTAAATGGTCGTATCGACTTCAGCGCAGTTAACGGCGGCGTGGTTTTGAAGCGAGTCGGTGGAGCAGTGAAAGGCTCAACGACGAATGGCGGTCTTGTAATCGAGCTTACCGGCGATCGCTGGGATGGGGAAACCCTCGACGTGAGCACGACCAACGGCGGCGTCATCATGTCAGTCCCGGAGAATTATTCAGCACATCTCGAAACGGGAACGGTTAACGGCGGCGTAAATACCGAATTTCCTGTGACTGTGAAGGGCGAGATGTCTAAGCAGATCGCGCTCGACCTCGGTTCAGGCGGCGCGACGGTTCGAGCGAAGACTACAAACGGTGGTGTGCATCTGAAAAAGCTCACCAGCAACGAATAGGTATACGAGCAAGAGGGCGGTGACAGAAGCCGCAGATTTTCGCTGATAAACGCAGATCTGATCCGCGTTTATTTGCGAAAATCTGCGGCTTTCATTTACTCTGTCCCTCATCGTGGACAAATTTCGAATCTCCGGAGGCCGGGCCCTCAACGGCAGGGTTTCTATTAGCGGCGCTAAGAACTCCGCTTTACCATGCATGGCAGCCGCGTTGCTTACGCCGGACACAGTCACTCTTCACAACATCCCTTACGTTCGCGACATCATCACGCAGCGCCGCTTACTGGAAGACATCGGCGCCACCGTGCTAACGCCCGAGCTTAGAACTCACAAGATCACCGCGGCGCACGTAGAACTCTTCGAAGCACCTTACGAATTAGTAAAGACCATGCGCGCATCGGTCCTTGCGCTTGGACCACTGCTCGCGCGCTTCGGCAAAGCGAAAGTGTCGCTGCCTGGTGGTTGTGCGATTGGCACGCGTCCGATCGACCTGCACCTCGCCGGATTCGAAAAGTTTGGCGCGGAAGTAAAACTCGAGGCAGGAAACGTTGTAGCGCGCGCGCCGGTTGATGGCCGGTTGCGTGGAGCTGAAATTCACTTTGGTAAAGTCACCGTTACCGGTACTGAGAACCTGATGATGGCGGCGACCCTCGCGCGTGGATCGACAACGCTTCATAACGCCGCACGCGAGCCGGAAATTGTCGATTTGGCTGACTTGCTGAACAAGATGGGAGCGCGCGTGAACGGCGCCGGATCGGAAACGATCCAGATCGAAGGAGTGGAATCACTCGGCGGCGCAGAACACACGATCATTCCGGATCGAATCGAAACCGGCACGTTCATCGTCGCTGCTGCACTCACCGGAGGCGAGCTCGAGATCAAAGATTGTCGTCCCGATCATCTCACCAGTGTTATTGCCAAACTTAGAAGCGTCGGAGTGGTGATAAAAGAAGTCAACCCGACGACCTTGGAAGTCACGTGCCCGGACGGGCTAAAAGCAGGCGATGTATCGACGGCGCCTTATCCGGAGTTTCCGACGGACATGCAAGCACAATACATGGTCCTGATGACGCAGGCGCAGGGAAGGTCAGAGATTATCGAGACTGTTTTCGAGAACAGATTTATGCATGCGTCAGAACTTCAGCGCATGGGAGCACAGATTCAGATCGACGGACGTACAGCAATTGTTGATGGGCCAACGTCGCTGAATGGGGCACGCGTGATCGCGTCGGATCTTCGCGCGTCAGCGTCGCTCGTACTCGCCGGGCTCATCGCCCCCGACGAAACATTGATCGATCGCGTTTACCACATCGATCGTGGTTATGAAAGGATCGAAGCAAAGCTCCGTGCCGTCGGTGCGGACATTGAAAGAATCATCGCGCCCGTTACGGCGGCCCAAAGCTCGGAGTTCAACCTGCAGGTTGCTTCCCCGAGGGAGCAAGCTGAAGCTTGAACTCTGAACTTTCAGTCAGCAAAAGCTAAGGAGCCAGGAATGTCCGAAGAGAGTTGCCTATTCTGCAAGATCATCACGGGGAAGATTCCGGGTGATTTTGTGCACCAGGATGAAAGTTGCATAGTGATTCGCGACATCAATCCACAAGCGCCTATGCACGTGCTGGTGATCCCGCGCGAGCATCTTGAATCGCTCGACGACGCTGCGCAGAAGGACGAAGGCCTGTTGGGCCACCTGCTTCGTATCGGTGCACGCGTGGCCAACGAACAGGGTCATGCGGAGGATGGCTATCGCACAGTCATTAATTCCGGCGCTGGCGCAGGGCAATCAGTTTTCCATTTGCACGTGCATGTGCTTGCCGGGCGAAACATGCACTGGCCTCCCGGGTAGACTGGCACATCAACCCCCTCTATTGTTGACCGAAAATCCCAATGCTATTCTCAAATACGTAACAAGAGCGGTAGTTCCGGGCCAACTGAATCTACCGCTCTTGTGAGGAGCACCCAAGACAATCTGCGCCGCTGAACCTTCAGACTGTCTCTGGGCGAGTGCTCCAAATTTGAAATGATGATAGCCAGGGATAAAGCCAGCTAATGCTGTTTGCTCGGATGCAAGGCGTCCGAGTAAAGCAAGTAACAGCGCGTAGCTTATTACTAAATAGTAGACTTGACAACCTAAAGCACAACTCATCGCAGGTCGCCTCAACACGGAGGACTGACCGCTGATGGGGCGCTCGTATCGAGCACGGCCTAAGAAACTGGGCCCAAAGCTGAAGCAGATTCGGCTTAGCCTGGAATTGACCCAGGAACAGATGGTCAGTGAGTTAGGTGTAAGGGATGAGCCGCTTTATCCCGCCAGTATTTCGCAATACGAATCGGGAAAGCGTGAACCACCGCTTTTGGTCTTGCTCAGGTACGCAAGGCTTTACGGCTGTAAGATGGAAGAATTAGTGGATGACAAGATGAGACTGGGTAAGCGGCGAAGCAGGCGTTAGCATCAAGCCTGGGACCAACGTGCGAAGCACCTGTAAGCATAGCGGGGACCAACGTGCGAAGCACGTGTAAGCATAGCGGGAACCAACGTGCGAAGCACGTGTAAGCATGTAGCCTAGGGTGGAGCGAGCTTGCTCGCGGAACCCTAGGACGAATCGAGTTAAGAATTATGAGCCCGCGAAGCGGGCGATAGCCCGTAATGTAAACGGCTGTCGCCCGCTTCGCGGGCTCGCATTCTCTTCTTTGACCTTTTCCTGGGGTTTGCACCCCAGGCTCTATGCTTACGCCTGCTTCGCAGGCTCAACTTGTCTTTTCGACCTTCCTAGGGTTTGGCACCCCCAGGCTTTATGCTCACGCCTGCTTCGCAGGCTCAACTTGTCTTTTCGACCTTCCTAGGGTTTGGCACCCCCAGGCTTTATGCTCACGCCTGCTTCGCAGGCTCAGTCTACGCTTTTGGTGCGACGGCTCTCACGGCTTCAGAGACGCCGGCCTCATACTTCTTAAAATTCTCATTGAAGCGACGTGCGAGATCCTTAGCCTGTCGATCGTAAGCTTCTTTATCCTCCCAGGTGTTGCGCGGTTGCAGCACCTCCGCAGGTACATCAGGACACGAAACCGGAACGCCTACGCCAAAGATCGGATCGGGCGTCGTTTGAGTGTTCGCCAACTCGCCGTTGAGAATCGCGCGGATCATGGCCCTCGTATAACTGATCTTCATTCGCTGTCCGATGCCGTAAGGTCCACCGCTCCAACCTGTGTTGACCAGCCAGCACGCGGCATCGTGCTTGCCCATCTGCTGGCCAAGCAGATCAGCGTAAACACCGGGATGCAGGACCATGAACGGTGCGCCAAAGCAGGTGGAAAAAGTCGCTTCCGGTTCTTTAATGCCTTTTTCAGTGCCCGCTACTTTGGCGGTGTAGCCTGAGAGGAAGTGATACATCGCTTGTTCCGGCGACAACCGCGCGACCGGTGGCAGAACACCAAACGCGTCTGCTGTCAGCATGATGATATTTCGCGGATGACCGGCACGTCCCTCAGGGACGATGTTGTCGATGCTGGTCAGTGGGTACGAAGCGCGCGTGTTCTCAGTCTTCCGCGCATCGTCGAGATCGATCTGGCGCGTGGTCGGATCGTAAACGACATTCTCCAGGATCGTGCCAAACATCTTCGTAGTGCGATAGATATCAGGCTCCGCTTCGGCCGACAGTTTGATCACTTTCGCGTAGCAGCCACCCTCGAAATTAAAAACTCCGTTATCGGACCAGCCGTGCTCGTCGTCGCCGATCAAACGGCGTTCGGGATCTGCTGATAGCGTCGTCTTGCCTGTTCCAGATAAACCAAAAAAGATCGCGACGTCTCCCTGAGCGCCGACGTTAGCCGAGCAATGCATGCTCATCACGCCACGCTGCGGCAGCAGGTAGTTCATGATTGTGAACGCGCTCTTCTTCGTTTCACCGGCGTACGACGTGCCGCCGATTAGAACCAGTCGCTGGCTGAAGTCCATCAGGATGAAAGTGGGCGATCTGGTGCCGTCGCGTTTTGGATTGGCTTGAAAGCTGGGGAAGTTGATGATGGTGAATTCCGGTTTGTGTGGCGTTGTTTCACCGGGGTTACTGATGAACATCGTACGCGCAAACAAAGAATGCCAGGCGAGCTCACTGACAACGCGGATCGGCAGTCGGTAGTTTGGATCAGCGCCCACAAAAGTGTCCTGCACAAAAAGCTCACGGCCCTTCGCGTGGGCCATCATTCGCTCTTTCAGCGCATTGAACTTCTCCTGCGGATAATCTTTATTTACGTCGCCCCAGAAAACTTTTTCCTCGCTGCCTGGTTCGCGAACGATCGCTTTGTCTTTCGCGGCACGACCTGTGTGTTCACCTGTATCGACGAGTATGCAACCGTGATTCGAGAGAACCCCTTCCTTGCGACGGGCAATCTCTTCGTAGAGTTCGGGTGTATTGAGGTTCCAGTAAACACGAGCGGGTTCTTTGATACCGTAGCTATCCAACTCATTTGAAGTGTTCTTACGGCCCAGATGTTCGGTAATTGCTTCAATGCGAGTAGAAGCCATCAGTATCTCCAATCAGGAAACAAAAGTTCATAGAGCTATTTGATTTTAGGCGTGCCGGTAGCTTATAGGCCTTCCGGAGTTCTCCGCTGCTGGGCGAGCTGCCGCAACGCGTCAGCGAGATCGCGTGCAGCCCTCTCGATGCGATCGGCCGCCGTGTGTAACGACTCAATCTCATCTGGAGCACGTGCAGCCACGGTAATCAGAGCTTCGTCCACTTGCTCTCTTAGACGATTTGCCTCATTTTCGGTTTCTTGTTCGGCGCGGGTTTTTTGTGAAGCTGTAGCCTGCTGGTTCATTGCTAATTATTTATACCGGAAGAAGAAGAATTTATTTACGCTGCAACTCATTGGCGATGTGCCAGGCTGGTTAGCGTCTGGTAAGTCTGACATTTGCAGCTAATTCAGGCAAGTGCAGGTCATGGCTTTTGCCGCGTAAGCGAACAAAGTCAATAGATTTGACCATGATTCCTGATAGAAAGCGCTTCACCGCTGCGGAATGGAAACTCGTGCAGCGGCTCAACGCGCCCGCCAAAGTGCAGCACTTCTTCAGCTCGATGCCCTACAACTGGGAACACCATGGCGGCACCATGCGCTCGTTTCGTGAGCTCATTAAGCGGAACGAAGTCCACTGCCTCGAAGCCGCGGTAGGTGCAGCGGTGATTCTCGAGCAGCATGGTTACCCGCCGTTGCTGCTGGATCTGGAATCTCACGATCTGCTGGACCACGTCATTTTTGTCTTCAAAGAAAAAGGACGATGGGGATCGATTGCACGTTCGCGCGACATGGGTCTGCATGGCCGTAAGCCGGTTTTTCGATCGATCCGCGATCTGGCGTGGAGTTACTTCGATCCGTACGTTGACTTTTCCGGACGGCTCAAAGGTTATGGTTTAACGGGTCTGTACGAGTTGGGCGACTACGATTGGCGCTTTTCATCACGCAAGATGACTAAGATTGAGAACCATCTGCGCGCGATTCCGCACAAGCCGATTCGCTCTTCAGACAAGCGCTACAAAAAACTTCTTGCGCGTTATCAACAATACAAGAAACGATATCCCGATCGTTCGCCAAGTTACTACGACAGCCGGCCCAAATGGATGCTATAATCCCGTCCACTAAATCCTCATCGGAGTTTTCGACATGGCCTGGGTAAGCACATCACCATTAGTCAAGACCTATACGCTCGAGGAGTTCTGGGAACTTCCTGAGCCGCCAGACCATTCAAAGCTCGAATTAATCGCAGGAGTCCTCTATATGACACCCCCTCCTGGGTATTTGCACGAAAATGCTATCAGCCGCCTTCTCAGTTTGCTGCCTGATTATTTGATAAAGAGTGGTGACAAAGGCAGGCTCTACGTTCCACGTGCGGGTATTTGGAAAACTCCGCACACTTGGCTTGAACCAGATCTCTTTTATGTGTCGGCTGAAACTCAAGCTCAACTTGAGCCGAATTACAGGACCACCGCAGATCTCGTAGTGGAGGTCATTTCGCCGGGTTCAGCAATCTACGACCGTAATACTAAAGCTGACACTTATGCCGCACTTGGCGTAAAAGAGTTATGGCTTGTTGACGAAGCGTCGGGCATTATCGAACTCCGTGTTTTGAAAGGCGATCGATACGCTCCGAGTGTTGTTCTGGAGACTGATGACGTCCTCAGATCCGTCGTGCTTCCCGGTCTTGAGATTAGGGTGGGCAGCGTTTTTGGTAATTAGCCGTGCGCGGCTTCCAGAGTTGTTGCTCTTCTTTTTCCTCGCGCATCCAGTAGCATGTGACTGATAACGCTGGCGATGATGATCGTGCCGCCGAGCAGTGCCCAGCGCGAAGGCCTTTCACCCAGCACGAGAAATACCCACACAGGATTCAGTACGGGTTCGATGTAGCAAATAATTCCCGCATCCAGTGACCTCACGCCGCGCGCCATTCCGAAGGTGAAAAGTGTGTAAGCAATCCCGAGTTGGACCACCCCAAGGTAGGTGGCGCTAAGTGCGTCGTGCAGCGTAATGCTGGCGAGCGCGGCCACTCCCCAGGGTGCCGTCATAATCACCGCCAACAGGTTTCCGTAGATCACCGATGAGGCACGATTTACTTCGCGCGCGTGCGGATGGCGCAGTAGGAGAAAATAGAGCGCAAAACAAAACCCGGACGTGAGGGCAAAAACATTTCCGGTAATGTCCTGTGGTCGAAGCTGTCCAACGAAAAATAACGCCATGCCGCCGAGGCACACAGCCACCGTAATCAGATCGCGAGCACGAAATTTTTCCTTGTAGATTATCGGTTCGAGGATCAGCACGTACACCGATGACGTGTATTGCAGGAAGATCGCGTTCGCAGCGGTTGTTTCTTTGGTTGCGAGAACGAAGAGTATCAGTAGAACAGCATACAGAACCGAAGCAACACCCATCAGAGGATTTAGACCAAACCCCTCGTGCCTCGTGAGAATAGCGACGGTGATCATTGCGAGGAACGAGCGATAGCATGAGAGCTCGAGCCCGCTCAGTGAGTTCCACTTAATGAAGAGGCCGCCCGTGCTCCAGAGGAAAGCAGCGGCAAACACGAAGAGCAAAGCTGTAGTGTGCGTGCTGAGCGCTTGGCGTTTGGGTTCAGCCATCGAGTCTCATCTTCTCCACAGGTTATACAGAGTCTGTCTCGTCTGTGGATGGTTTGAGCCTTTTTAGATATTTCCCAAACACGCCGTTCCATGGTGGGATGACGATCGAGACCGCGCCGAGTGCCTGGGCCTGGCACGCAAGGCGGATCAATGGCTTCGCTTCCGCGGTATCAATGTAACCAAACTCCTTAATCTTCTTTCCTTCACGAGCCGCGACTTCCGAGAGTTTCTCCGCGCCACCGAGAACTCCGACCCAACACGTTCCACACGATGCTGACCGGCACTCAACCGGAATCGGACCTTCGACTCGCCGCGGATCGAGATCGCGCCAGTTACGCGAACGATCGTCAGCGGCGCCCCAAGCCAGGTCCTGAACGTGATTCATGCGATACTTCGCGCGATGGTCATTCTCGTCGTAAGTGATGGTCCATTTCTTATCGACCGTCTTGAGAAAAGCAAAGAACCCCTGACTATCGTCCACCGCGCGTTCACGTAAAACCTGCGCCGGCGATTTCCGTGCATGCTTTTGATCGATCAGCATTTTGCCGGGCGCGGCTTCGAATGCCGGGAGCCCTGCTTGCCTGATGGTCATAAATGCGACCGCGGTGATGCCAATCACGAGCGATTTATCGATCTTTGCCTCGCCCGCGACTTTCTGCGCCACTGACAGAATCTCATCCGAGAGCGACTGCGTTTCACTCGGAGAAAACTCGCGAGTGTGCTTTTGCACCGTGTTTTTTACGGCAGGCCAGTAACGATGCCCGTACAGAAACGTGTGTGACGAGTCGATCTGATCTTTGAGATAGAAGTTTCCCTGCATAAGCAACTGCTGCGCGAGTCTTTCCGGATCTTCAGCTTTCTCGAGAGCCTGAAACAGCGACAGCGGGTAAAAGGAGAACCAGATCTGAGTCGCATTTCGATCCACTTCATGAATCGAGCGCAGCAAGGCGGTCAAAGTCGCCGACCATGCTTCTTCATCCTGACGGTGCAAAAATTGTTCAAAAGGGGTCATAAGTTTGATCTTAAAAGAAGTTTCACGCAAAGGCGCAAAGAAGAAGTTGTTTAGCTGCGCCTTCGCGCCTTTGCGTGAGAAAACTTCATAGCACAATGTTGACAACGCACAACAGGCGGAGTAAAAGTCACTGCTACCGAGCCCGACGCGTTTTCCCCGGAATTCCTGCCGCATCCAAGGAGGCTTTTACGATGGATCCCAATCGACCAGACGTTGCGAAATCAGGCCGTACATTTGATAGCGCCTACAGCTTCTCCTTCAGCATTGCTCTCGGCCTCGTGCTTTTCATTGGCGGTCTCGTCATCAGTTTAACTCTTGGTCAGGGAACCACCATCGGGCTCATCTTTGGTGTTCCACTGCTAATCGCCGGACTTGTCTTGCCCGTGTTCATGATGCGTGACCTTTTCCACCACAATGAAGTTAGCGGCAGTTGTCCTTTTTGTGGGGCGGGAATCAAAACGTCAGACGCCACCATTCGTTTGCACTGCCCTTCCTGTAGACGCTTGATCGAGGTGCGGGAAACGGTGTTGCATCCGGGCGAGTGAAGTCCCTAACCGGTTTGAATCGAAATCCAATCGCGCGTCAGGTAATCGCTGAACGTTAGCGCGAACAAGATAGCCATCCAGAACAACGCGGCCGCGACAATCACCCACACCAGACGCGGGCTGTAACGCACGTGCATAAAATACAGCACGACGAACGTTGCTTTGATCGTAGCGATAGTCAAAGCGACGATCGTGTTGAGCTGCCAGGGAAAATTGATGAACGCCGCCAGCACAGTCAAAGCTGTTCCTACCAGCAGGACCATGAAAATCGTGATGTAAACTCTGACGGAAACTATGTGCTCGCTCATTACTGTAATTATCCGTGTTCGAAGTGCCGGCCAAGCAGGTAGAGCAACGGAAATAGAAAAATCCAAACGATGTTGACAAAGTGCCAGTAAAGTCCAACCACTTCAACCGGACTGTGATACTCAGGATCGAAGCGACCTTTCAGGGAAAAAATTATCAGGAACGTCAGCAGCCCTGCACCGATAACCATGTGCAGCGCGTGCATGCCGGTCATGGCGAAGTAGATCCAGTAAAACATCTCGACCTTATCCACCGTCGCGCCGGGCAGCAGATGCAGCTTGTGATGATCGAGTGGTTGACCTTCCTGTTGTACTGCCGGATTAAATGGATTACCTGGAATCAATTGGCCCGGGATCAGGTGATCCTCGTACTTGTCGTGATACTCAACCGCCTTTATTCCCAAAAACGCCAGACCGAGCAGCAGGGTAAGTACGAGGCAGAGAACTTGCGGTCGTTGTTTGCCCACCTGCGTAAAGTAGACAGCCATGGCCATGGTAAAACTGCTCAAGATCAGCACGCCCGTGTTGACCGCTCCGAGCGTGATGTCCAGATGGTTACTGGCTGATGCGAACGCTGCCGGGTACAGAGATCGGTAGAGCGCGTAGGCCAGAAACATTCCACCGAAGAACATGAGCTCGGTCACGAGAAAGACCCACATGCCGAGCGTGCCTGCTTCACGCTGCTGCTCCATGTTTTCAAAATGGTGCTGCAACGCCCGGTGGCCGTGAACGTCTTGTGTTGTAGCGTGAGTGGCCATCTTCAAATACGCTCTACTTCAGGACGGAATTTACCGACGACTTCAGTCTCTTCCCGCGGTGCAAATTCATAAGCGTCCCAGGTCACAATCGGGGTTTCTTCGAAGTTCTCAGTCGGTGGCGGCGACTGCGTGCGCCATTCAAGGCCGGGCAAGTGCCACGGATTTGGCTCAGCGTGTTTGCCATAGCGCATGGACCAGACAAAGTAAATCGCCGGTATCAACATGCCGAAACCGAGAATCGATGCGCCCGCGGTTGACAACACGTTGAACACCTGAAACTCGGGTGGATACGCGTGATACCTTCGCGGCATACCAAGATAGCCGGCAATGAATTGCGGCAGGAACGTCAAGTTAAACCCAACAAAAATCACCAGCGCGCTAAATCTTCCCCAACCTTCGGGATACATGCGCCCGGAGATCTTGGGCCACCAGTAGTGCAGGCCGCCGAGGTAGCCCATCAAAGCTCCGCCGACCATGATGTAGTGGAAGTGCGCGACGACGAAGTAGGTATCGCTCAAGTGCACGTCCACGGCCAGCGAAGCCAAAAATAGACCCGTCATGCCTCCGATCGTAAAGAGGCCGATGAAGCCAAGCGCGTAAAGCATTGGCGTGTCGTAAGAGATCGACGATTTATAGAGCGTCGCGGTCCAGTTGAAGACTTTGATTGCGGACGGAATCGCCACCGCAAAACTCAAAAACGAGAAGATCATTCCTGCATAAACGGATTGAGGGGTAACAAACAGATGGTGACCCCAAACAAGAAAGCCAAACACCGCGATCGCCAGGCTGGAGAACGCAACGAAGCTGTAGCCGAAGATATTCTTGCGCGAGAAGTTTGCGATCAATTCGCTGATCACGCCCATCGAAGGCAGGACCATGATGTAAACGGCCGGATGCGAGTAGAACCAGAACAGGTGTTGAAACAAAATCGGATCGCCACCCAGCGCGGGATTAAAGATCCCAACGCCTGCCAGGCGCTCAAAGGCGAGCAGTAAAATCGTGATGGCAATGACCGGCGTGCCCAAAATCATGATCAGGCTGGTGGCGTAGTGAGACCAGAGAAAGAGCGGCATGCGGAACCAGGTCATGCCGGGAGCGCGCATCGTGTGGATCGTGACGATGAAGTTCAGCCCCGTCAGGATTGACGAAAAGCCGTTGATAAAGATTCCTAAACCCGTCGCGACCACGTACGAGTTTGAGAATGTCGTGCTGAAAGGCGTGTAGAACGTCCATCCGGTATCCACGCCGCCGGCGAGCAATGCGTAAATCGTGATCACGCCGCCCAGGAGGTAAACGTACCAACTCAAAAGATTAATTCTGGGAAAGGCGAGATCTTTTGCTCCGATCATCATCGGGATGAGGAAGTTCCCCAGCGTCGCTGGTATCGACGGAATGAGGAAGAAAAAGATCATTATGATGCCGTGCTGGGTAAAGACCTTGTTGTAAGTGGTTGATTGCAGGAGATCGCCTTGCGGAGTCAGTAACTCGAGGCGAATCATCAATGCATAGAGCCCGCCGAGAAAGAAAAAGAAAGTGATGGAGCCGAGATAAAGCAGAGCTATGCGCTTATGATCTTTGGTCAACAGCCACGACTTTAGCCCGTACTGGGCATTGATATAGTTGACCTTCGGTGGAGCTGGTACTTCGAATGACTCTATTGGTCTCATATTACAATCATTAAAACTGGCGCCTTAGAGTTCAAGCTTTAGCTTGTGTTTCCAACGGCAGCTAAAGGCTGAACTCCGAACCTTAAAGCCGCTACCTAATATTCCTTGTCGGCGAAGGGGCAGTTGCCGGTGATGCCGTTTCAGCCGGACTCCCAGCCGTTGTCGGCATCGCCTGTCCGCCTGCCTGTAGCGACTTGATGTACGCAATCAACTGCACCAATTGGTCCTCGCTGATCTGGCCCTGGAAAGTCGGCATGATCGGACCAAAGCCGGCTACCAGTTTCGCCTGCGGATTCAGAATCGATTCACGAATGTAAGGCTCGTCCACTGGAACTGATCGACCACCTTCCAAAGGCGACATTTTCCCGAAAGCGCCCGCCAGTCTTGGACCTCTTCCACCTTCACCATTCGCACCATGACACGACGCGCAGCCCAGCGTTTGATACAACTGTTGACCGGCGACCGCAGGTGTTGTTCCGCCAGTGTTACCGCTCAGCCAATCATCGAATTCCCGGGGTTCCATAACGATCACCGAGCCCGTCATCCCGGAGTGGTTCATGCCGCAATACTCGGCGCAGAAAAGGTGATATGTTCCCGGCTTCGTGGCTTCAAACCACAGCGTCGTGTACCTACCCGGCACCACATCAGCCTTGGTCCGGAATGCAGGGACGAAGAAGTCGTGAATTACATCTTCCGAGGTCATGATCAGCTTGATCTTGCGGCCAACCGGCACGTGCAACTCATTGATCTCGCGTTGTCCGGTGGCGTGTTGCAGCTTCCACATCCATTGTTTGCCGACCACGTAGACCTCGATCGCATTCGCAGGTGGTTTATATAGATCGAAGTAAATCCGCGCGCCCCAGCCAAACATCGTCATCGCGATGACGAAAGGAATCACGGTCCAGAGAGTCTCCAGCTTATGCGAGCCCGCGACCGGGCGCGGAATCTCGTAAGGCGTACGCCGGCGGTAACGTATGACAAAGAAGATCAGTACGCCTGAGATGAGGAGGGTGAAGAACAGCGTGACTCCGGACAGGTAGAAGTAGAGCGCGTCAACCTTCGACGAGAAGGTCGAAGCACTTTCAGGCACCAATGGAATCCACGACTGCATTTACTAAGCTGCTCCTCGTATTACTTTCGGATGGCGTGCTTTCAGTAGAAGCAACATCGCCACGATCCCAAGCATGGTGAGCACGCCGGCGATGCGCATCACTTTCATGATGGCGGCGCCATACTTACCCGTGGCTGGATCGTAGTGGTAGCAATACAGTAGCAGTTGATCCACCGGCGATCCGATCTTGTTGGCAGACGACTCAATCAAACCGAGACGCAGATCGCGCGCTGGATAGTCGATGCCGTAGAAGTACCGTGAAAGTTTTCCCTGCGGGGTTGTCACCATTATCGCGCTGGCGTGGGCAAACTGTTTGGTAGCTTCGTCATAGCGATACTGAAACCCGACTGCCTCGGTCAGTTTTGTGATGTTCGCTTGATCGCCGGTTAGGAAGTGCCAGCCATTGCCGGCGTTGGAGCGCATCTTCTCCGGCAGATAGTTGATGTAGACCTTTTTCTTTGCCGCAGCCAGGGCACTGGTTTCACGCGGATCGAAACTGACAGTGACCACATCAAACTCTTTTCCTACCTGAAAAGGCAGGACACGAAACGAGGTCACCATCCCGTTAAGCACTTGCGTGCAGAGCATGGGACACTCGTAATACGCGAGCGCGAGCACGACCGGTTTGTTGCCGAAGTACTGGCCGAGCTTTACCTGCTGTCCAGCTTCATCTCGAAACACCAGATCGAGCGGCAACTGCTGGTCCAATTTTTGTTCGATTCGAACGTCCTGCAATGCAGCCGGCAGGCCGGTGGAAGGATTTCCCTTTTCCGGTCGTGCACCGTAGAGTGGCGAACTCGGTCCAGGCGGCGCTTGTGCGAACGCGGACGAAGAGGCAATAAGAAAAACCATCCACAGATTACACAGATAAAAACGGATAGATCTGCCCTTATCTGTGTAATCTGTGGTTAAGCTTTTCGTGGACCTCATTGCAGTCTCTTCTCCGTTTCCCTGCCTGAGCTGGCGGCGGTCGGCATGCTGATCGCGTAGTCCTGTAATTTTCCGGGCGCGCCTTCCTTTACTCTTGACGGCAAGCCTTCACCCGATATGACTTTGTCCATTGCCTGATCGATCGGAATACCCACGACGTTACCGGATTGATCCTTCAAGCCGGTTTTAAGATTCTCTTCCCACTGCTGACGCAAGAGTCGATACTCAGTTTGCGGAGCGGCCTTTCCAAGAGGCACTTTCTGTCCGTTTTCCAATGTCACTTCAAATCCCGGTGCGGCTTGCAGGCGCGGCTCAGGCGGCAAACGCTCTTCCCCGCTCAAGGCCATCGGTCCAGGCCTCGGCGCCTTCGCTTCCTGCTGGTTGAAGTACCCAAATAACATCCATATGCCGATCGCGATGGCGATGGTCGCTACCGTGAGCACGACTACGAAGATCATTACGCCACGCACACTGACGTCACTCTTTTCGTGAGTGACTTCGACGTTACGAATGTGCGAAACGTCGGGTGTCTCTGTTCTATGTCCGTTACCTTTGTTTTTTTGTGCCATCCGTGTAAACCCCGGGCTCAATGTCCCGCGTGCATTTGCTCCGTTACTGATTCAAACTGCGGATCGTTAATCGGAATCAACGATCGCTTGCTCAACTGCGACGTGAATAGGGCCAGCCACAAACCACCAAATCCGATCAATGCAATCACGTCCATCCAGATCCACTTGTGGTCTCTGAACGCCGGAGCAAGCATCCAGATAAGATCTACAACACGCATCACGAGTACCAGCCCTGCGACAAGCACCAATTTCCCCGGACTGCGCTTCAGGTCACGCGACAGGAGAAACAAAAACGGCGCCGCAAAATGCAAGATTGCTATGGTGACGATGATCGCGCCCCACGCGCCGTGTGTGCGGACGATGTAGTAGCCAATCTCTTCCGGCAGATTGCCGGACCAGATGATCAGATACTGCGAGTAGGCAAAGTAGGCCCACAACATCACGAGCGCCAGCAACAGCTTGCCGAGGTCGTGAAAATGCAGCGGCGCCACGATTCGCCTCATCGGCTCTTCCCGGAACAGTCTCGCCATCACGAAGATCACAAACGCGAGCGCGCTCAGGCTCCACGCCGCTACGAAGATGAAACCGTAGATCGTCGAAAACCACTCCGGCTCGATCGACATGTACCAGTCGACAGATGCAAACGTGACGGTGAAAATCAGCACCACCATTCCCACGCCGCTCAATTGACGCATTTTTTTCGTGTAGAGATTATCCGCGGTGCGATCCTGCGCCAGCGACCACCTGTTGAGCAGGAACGCGAGCGTGATCCACACGGCGAAATAGATCACTGCGCGCACCGTGAAAAACGGAAGATTCAGGTACGGCGTTTTGAACTGCACTACGGGATGCTTATCGAGTTCTTCCTGGTGGGTCCAGGGATAGAGATAATGAGCACCGGCGATGATCGGTATAAATAAGACTGCCATCAACGGCAGAGTTCTGGTTGCGGCTTCGAGTACACGCCGGATCACAAAACCCCAACCACCGCCAGTCAGGTGTTGCAGCATCAACAACGCAAGTGAACCGACACAGATTCCGGTCCAGAACGTCCAACCGATCAGGTACGATTGGAAAAACTGTTTTCTGTCCAGTAAGACGCCCGCGAGCAGAATAACGACAAATACGATACCCGCAATTAACGCACGCTTCTGAAACGTCCA
Organism: uncultured Acidobacteriota bacterium; assembly: GCA_963826255.1. Lineage (GTDB taxonomy): Bacteria > Acidobacteriota > Blastocatellia > Pyrinomonadales > Pyrinomonadaceae > PSRF01. The sequence continues at coordinate 183,104 of CAWGWK010000001.1, read as the reverse complement.
CATACTCGGAGGATTGAATGTTTGAATCATTCAGGGCCTCCGGTTGTAGGTGCGGGCGAAGCTGTTGGCGTGGGCGAAGCTGCCGGAGATGGACTGGCCGAAGCGGTTGCAGGATTTGATTGACTCGCCTGCAAGGCGCGGATGTAGGCGACGATGGCCCAGCGATCCTGTACCGGAATCTGCGATGCGTACGGCGGCATGGCGCCCCAGCCGTTTGTGATCGCGTCGAAGAAATGCCCGACCGGCGCCTGTCGCAAACGGTCGTCATTAAACGAAGCTGCGCGGCGGAAACCTCGGCGCACGATCATGCCGTCGCCGTTTCCGGTCAAACCGTGACAGACGCTACAGAAAATGTCGTAACGTTCGCGGCCACGCATCACGATCTCTTTGGTGACCTGGAATGGAAATGTATCGACGTCGTCCGGATACGAGTTTGCCTGCGCGTCTCCGGGCGTTGCTGTTCCCGGTGTAGGACTTGCCGCGGGTGATGTGCCGGTCTTCTTTCCGGTGTAGTAAGCAGTGTCAGAACGCAGGAGGCCACGCGCGACGGTGCCTTCGATCGGCGGGCGGCTTGAAAGGCCATCGCGGAAGAATGACGTGCTTCGATAAGGCTTCATCTTCGGCTGGTCCTGCATGTCGTACCGGCAACCGCCGCAAATCAGAATTAGCCACAAAGAGGCACCAAAAGCACAAAAAACTGCTCTGGATTTTTTGTGACTTTGGTGACTTTTTGTGGCTCTCATCGGTTTACACTTCGACATCATTAACTTCCAGCGCACCCAAACTCTTCAGTAACGCCACGACTTCGGCGTGATCAAACTTCGGATCGTTTGCTTCAACCGCCAGAAAGAAACGATCGCGCGTGGCCATCGCAAAATTCGGCACGTTGAAAACGGGGTGATAAGGTTGCGGTAGCTTGTTCAGCACTAGCATGCCCAACACCGCCGCGAACGCTGCGCACAACACGGTCGTTTCAAAGGTGATCGGAATGAACGCCGGCCAACTGTTGTACGGCTTGCCGCCGACGTTGAGGGGATAGTCGATCACTTCCATCCAGTACTGCATGAAAAAACCACCCACCGCGCCGATAAGACCGCCGATCAAGACGATCAACGGCAAGCTCGTGTGCGTAAACCCGATCGCTTCAGAAAGTTCTTCGATCGGATACGGTGAGTAACCATTGATCCTCCGGTAGCCGGCGGCGTAAACACGGCGCGCCGCAGCGACGAGATCGGTCGGGTTTTCAAACTCCGCCATGACACCGTAAAGCGGAGGTGCGTGACGGCGGTGACCAGGCGGATGCTGCGATCCGCCTGCCCCTGAAACCTGTACCGCTGGTTCCCGCTCCATTTACTCCTCCACCTCCGCCTCCGGCAGGATCGTACGCATCTCAAAAATCGAAATCATCGGCAGGAAGCGAATAAACAGAAACAGCAGCGTAAAGAAGAAACCGATCGTCCCGATGAACATGGCCCAGTCCCATTGCGTCGGCTGGTACATTCCCCACGACGACGGCAGGTAGTCGCGATGCAAACTCGTGACAACGATCACGAAGCGCTCGAGCCACATGCCGATACTCACGATGAATGAAATAATCCAGAGCGCGAGCAGGCTGGAACGAATCCTCTTTGACCAGAGAAACTGAGGCGTGATGATGTTGCAAACAATCAACGCCCAGTAGTAAAGGGAGTATGGACCATGCATGCGGTTCCAGATCATGAAGCGTTCATACTTGTTGCCGCTGTACCAGCCGAAGAACGCTTCCATGATGTAGCCGTAACCCACGATCAAGCCGGTGGCGAGCATCACCTTCGCCATGTTGTGCATGTGGCGCATGGTGATGAAACCTTCGAGACCGTAAAAACGTCGCAATGGAATCGTCAGCAGCAGCACCATCGCGAAACCGGCGTAGATTGCGCCCGCGACGAAGTAGGGTGGAAAGATCGTGGCGTGCCAACCGGGAATGATGCCGACCGCGAAGTCGAAACTGACGATCGTGTGCACGGACAGGACCAGCGGCGTGGCGAGACCTGCGAGCAGCAGATACGCCATTTCATAGCGATGCCAGTGACGCGCGGAGCCGCGCCAGCCCATCGCGAGCATGCCGTAAAGGATCTGGAATGGTTTGCTGCGCGCGCGATCCCGTAACGTAGCGAAGTCGGGAATCAGACCGACAAACCAGAACATCGCGGAGACGGTGGCGTAAGTCGAAACAGCAAACACGTCCCACATCAACGGGCTGCGAAACTGTGGCCAGATCCCCATCGTGTTGGGATAAGGAAAGAGCCAGTACATCAGCCACGGGCGCCCGAGGTGAAATATCGGGTACATGCCGGCCTGGGCCACGGCGAAGAGCGTCATTGCTTCCGCAAAGCGGTTGATGGACGTGCGCCACTGTTGTCGCAGCAACAACAGGATCGCGGAGATCAGCGTTCCGGCGTGACCGATGCCGATCCACCAGACGAAGTTGAGAATGTCTACGCCCCAGGCGACGGGCACGTTGACGCCCCACACACCGATGCCGACGAACAACAGGTTCGTGATCGCCAGCAGCATCAACTGGAAGAGTGCAAACGAGATCGCAAAGCCGAAGAACCACGCCAGCGACGTCTTGCGCTTCAAGACGATTGAGCTGATCTTGTCGGTCACTGAGGCGAACGTCAGGCCGGGATCGATGACCGGCGCTGTCGTATGCAGCGGACCTTCTGTGTACGGCTTGTGCGGTTCGTCCTGCATTTAAATCCATCCGCAGATCACACAGATTACTCTGTATAATTCTGTGTAATCTGTGGATTCGGGTTCTTCAACTGCGATAAATAAGTCGTTCGCGGCTTCGTGTTCAATTCCCCCAGCACTGAGTAATTTCGTTCGTTCTGTTTCAACCTGGACACTTTGCTCGTCGGATCGTTGATGTCACCAAAGACGATCGCCTCAGTCGGGCAAACGGCCTGGCAAGCCGTCAGGATCTCTCCATCTCGCACTCTGCGATCTTCCAGTTCAGACTGAATCTTCGCGTTCTGAATTCGCTGCACGCAGTACGTGCATTTCTCCATCACGCCGCGACTGCGCACGGTTACGTCAGGGTTGCGCATCAACTGGTACGTCGGCGTCTCCCAGTCCGCATAAAGAAAGAAATTGAACCGTCGCACCTTGTACGGGCAGTTGTTCGAACAATACTTCGTACCCACGCAACGGTTGTAAACCATGTCGTTCAGGCCTTCGGCACTGTGCACCGTGGCGTGAACCGGACAAACAGGCTCACAGGGTGCGTTCTCGCAATGCATGCAAGGCACGGGCATGAAGTTGATGCCCTCGGGCTGCTTCGGATCGAAACCTTTGTAGTAAGTGTCGACGCGAATCCAGTGCATCTCGCGGCTGCGCACAACTTCGTCCTTACCGACGACCGGAATGTTGTTTTCTGCCTGGCAAGCGATGGTGCAGCCGTTGCACCCGATGCAGTTGTTCAGATCGATCGCCATGCCCCAGGCGTAGTTTGGCGCGTTCTCGTCCTGGTTTTTGTACGGGTAGGGCTCGTAAAGCGACTCGTGTTCGTGTTTCTCATGCTTTGCATCGTTGAGAAAGTGTTCGAGCGTGTCTGAGCGAACAATGTCGCGTTCCTCACGACTGAAGTTCGGATCCTCAAGATTGAAATGAAGTTGGGTCGTTGCCAGGAGGTATTGTTCGCCGGTTGGGCGCACCTGTATTCCGTTGGTGTACCAGGGCGCATACGAAGTCCGAATCTGATAAGCGTCAAAGCCGACAGCCCGATTGTCAGTTCCACTTCCGACGCGGCCTGCTAAACGACGTCCATAACCAAGATAAACCGTGATGACGCCATCGGGCTGGCCCGGCATAACCCAGACGGGCACGCGAACCGTTTGTCCCTGCTGGTTAACCAGATCAACCATCGGCACGTGGTGTTCGCGGCCTCTCACGCCGCCCCGGTTGTAAGGCTCGCCACCCAGTTGTTGAGCAGAACTCGGGCTGATCAGTGCCACGTTGTCCCACGTGACCTTTGTCAATGGCTTCGGCAGTTCCTGCAACCAGCCGTTGTTTGCAAAGCGGCCATCGTAGATTGAAGGGTCGGGGCGAAAGACGAGCTCGAAAGTTCCAGAAGCAGGAGGCGGGCTCGCTGGTTGATTTTGATTGGCCCAGTCACCACTCAACGAAACCGTCTTCGGCTGGAACGCGGAGTTTGCGATAAAACCATCGTGAAGCGACTGTCGCCACCACGTTTCAAAATCCTGCGAAGGCGAGGCCGAAGGTGATGCAGAAGGCAATGCAGAAGCTGAGGGCGATTGCGTCGCGGCCGGTGCTTGTGCTTGCTGCTGCGTTCGCGTGTTTCGTGCTCCTGCCGCCTGCTGTTGACTCGCTCCTGCCGCAGCTGCCTGCGCCTGCTGACTTGCTCCTGCCCCCGCTCCCTGCGTTTGCCAAAAACTCTTCACCATCTCATACGGTTTGCGATCGTACTGTTCAGAAAAAATAGCGAGCAGCTCAAGCGACGTTCTGCCTTCATAGAGCGGTTCGATCAACGGTTGCACAATCGTGACGGTGCCGTCATAAGAGCGCGTATCGCCCCACGACTCCAGATAGTGCGCAGCAGGCACGTGCCAGTGAACGAGCTGGGAAGTCTCGTCTTTGTACTCGCTGAGATGAACGCGGAGCTTCGCTTTTTTCAGACGCTCAAAATCGAGCTTGAGATCCACCGGTGTGTTGTACACAGGATTTCCACCGAGGATTACAAGCAGCTCAACGCGGCCAGCATCGAGATCGTTGACCAAATCTTGTAATGACTGTCGCTGATCGACCGGATTCACTTCCAGTGGATCGGTGTAGAAAACAGTCTTGCCAACATTGCCGAGCGCATCGTTCATCGCATGCGCGAGCGCATGCATGAATGGCGGTTGCTGCTCGCCGGCGACAATGATGCTCGCGCCTCTGTGCTGTGTCAGGTCGCGAACTAAAGGTTCAAGCCACGGCAGATTTACAGTCGCAGTCCCGGTTGCTGATTGTGGAATCACTCCCGCCGCAATCGATTTGGCAATGGCTTCCAGCTCACTCGGTTTGACTGTCCACGTGTGGTCGGCCATCGCGCCGGTGTTGGAAGGCGTCGTCTCAATCACGTAGAGGCGATTCATCTCGCGATTGTTTTCTGTCAGCTTTCGTCCGGCGATGAATTCACGCGAGTAACGCACATAACCCGGGAAAGTAGGCGAGAGAAAGTCTGCATCCAGACACAGGATTCGCTTCGCCAAATCGAAGCGATAGGTTGTGTTTACCGGTTGGCCGAAAGCTGCTACTGCGCCCGCTCGTGCATTGTCATGATTCGCCGGTTCGTACTGGTGCCATTTTGCTTGCGGAAGCGCGGCGAGCGTCGCTTTCATTTGCGCGCCGAACGTTGGCGAGATGATCGATTCGGTGAGAAAACGAATGCCCGCGCCCTGCTTCGGACGCTGCTCGTCAAGCGCCGATCTCATTTCACCGACAAACGCCGTCCACGTGCGAATATCTTCGCGATACGTCAGTGTTTGCGAACGATCCGGATCGTAAAGACTCAGAATCGAAGCCTGTGTGAAGATGTCAGTCGCACTCGAACCACGCGGAGCCCATACCGGATCTTCAGCGGGATACTCCGTCGGCCGGTTGTTTGGGTGATCGGGATTGCCCTCGATCTTCGTCGGACGCCCTTCATTGCTGCGCACCAGGACCGGTGTGGCGACGCCGAGTAGCGGAGCCGCAGTCGCAAAGAAAAGCGGTTTCCACGGAACCTGTTCTTCAGGTTGTCTGACACTGGAGACGATCTTTTCCGGCGGTTGAAAAACGCAGCCAGTCAAACCTGCCAACGCCAGCGACGCGCCCATCAATTTGAGAAATGTGCGACGCTCGATCGGGTCGTGCCACTCTTCAGCCTGCTGCGGAAACTCGCGCGCGACGAACTCGCGAAACTGCGGCGTATCGGCCAACTCGTCCAGACTGCGCCAATATTTCTTTCCGCCGCGAACTTTCTCACCATCCTGTAAGGCGAGAATGTGATCGCGCATCAGCTTAAAATTTATATGACGGTCGTCGCTCATTTCCTAACGATGGCAAGTGGAACAGCTTTCCAGAATGTGGCGTCCCTGAATTTTGTATTCAGCCTTGAGCCGGAAACCCTCTGCCAGGTCCACTTGATTCTTGTTTTCAGGGCGCCACTGCATGTTGAAAATCTCTTCGCGTGGGCGGATGAATCTTTCCGGCTCCCGATGACACTCCAAACACCACTCCATTTGAAGTGGCGCGGTCTGGAACATGATCGGCATGTCGTTGACCTTGCCGTGACAAGTCGAACAGCCGACGCCCTTCTTGATGTGAATGCTGTGATTGAAGTAGGAGTAATCGGGTAGATCGTGCACCCGCTGCCATTCGATGGGCTGGCCCGTACGGAAACTCGCGCGTACCGGTTCGAGATAAGGACTCTCAGCCCAGATCTGTTTGTGACAGTTCATGCACGTCGTAGTCGAAGGCATCCCCGCTGAAGCGGATGTTTCCACTGCCGTGTGGCAGTAGCGACAATCGATACCGTCGTCGCCTACGTGATGTTTATGACTGAACTGGACAGGTTGCTGCCGCTCCACCCATTGACCCGTATTCCACGACGAACGGTTTAGTTCGACCGCGACCCACAAAGCGGCAACAATGATGAAGAGAGCGCCATAGATCGTAACCTTAGCCAGCGCATTAGTACTGTGATGGAAGATCTGTGGCATCGCCGCAGATTAAGCGTCGGGGCGGTAGTCAAACCGGTACTCTGGCAGACGAACAGCCCACAAACCTTTCGCACGCATAATGTTTTATTGCAAAGTAACGGGGTACTTTACCAAATGGATTGGGAATTTCAAATTGAGCCGCAAAAAGGCACAAAAAGCACAAAGATAGGATAAGGTTAACGCATACAAATTAATCGTGCTTTGTGGTTTTAAACTGCTGCGGTATCACGAGCAAGCATCGCGGCGCCTATCGGAGCCGCGTCCATTCCAAGCTTCGCAGCTACGATCTCCGTCGCTTCAAAACACGGCTGAAAAGCGCGGCGTTTTACTTCCTGGATGATGGGGTTGAGGATCAAGGATCCGGCGTCCATAACGCCGCCGCCGAGCACGATGCGCTCGATATTCAGCAGATTGATAACAGTAGCGACGCCGGTGCCGATGTATTTCCCGGTTCGCTCGATCATCATCAGCGCAAAGTCGTCGCCTTCGTTTGCCTGATGTGCGACGTCTTCGGCGGTGAACGATTTGTTCAAGGCTAGTCGCGACAGGGACGAGGTTGAGTCTCGATTGAGACGCTCGCGAGCGCGTCGCACAATGCTTGGCGCAGAAGCGACTGTCTCGAGGCAGCCTGTATTACCGCAAGCGCATGGAAGTCCTTCAGCATCGATCGTGATGTGACCGACTTCACCGGCAAAGCCCGAAGCTCCCGTCCATAGATGACCGTCAAGAATTATCGCGCCGCCGATGCCGTTTCCGATCATCATGTAGAAAAGATTGCGACTGCCGCGTCCCGCGCCGACTTTGTACTCGCCGTAAGCGGCAGCGTTGGCGTCGTTCTCAAGTTCTACTCGCAGACCGGTCGCTCGAGTTAACTCGCCGTGAAGATCGTCCACCATTCCCGATGGCACATCGCGCGGCGCTACTACTCGATCCGTTTGTCGATTCACAAGCCCTGGAAGCGCAACACCAATCGCTGAAACTGTCCCTTGTCGTGAACGAAGCTCTTCAACTATTGCCGCCAGTTGTGCGACGGTATTTTTAGGGGTGATGGCCGCAATCTTTCCTTCGAGTATGCCGCCTTCATCGTCAATCAACGCGGCGCGTGCCTGAGTGCCGGATACATTGATGCCAATGAAGTTTGTTCGTGCAGTGCTCATAAGCTGGTAGGCGAAGAATAGTCGAGGGTCTGGAGGCTGTCAAACTGGCTGTTCTAAGAGTAGAATCGAGCCACTTGGACCTTCGTACTTAGAACTTTGTGCTTTGTTCGAATATAAGGTTTGAACTACCAGGCACAAAGTACAAAGAACTAAGCTCAAGCGACTACTCAGGATGCAAATACGGTCCATACTTCTACCCACTGACTTCAGCGAGTGTGGCAACTACGCTCTCTCCTACGCTGCTTCGCTGGCGCGTACGTTCAAAGCGTCAATCATTTGTATCAACGTGATCGAACCGATCGTTCCGACTGTCGGTTACTCGGGCATGACCGAACCTCTTCCAATTGCCGACATTACTGAACAACTCGAAGACTCCGCCGAGCGCGAATTGCCGAAACTGGCCGAATGCGACGACTGTTCGGGGCTCGATATCGAGGAGCTTGTCGTGCACGGCGAGGCCGCTTCGGAGATTGTGCGAGTTGCGAAAGAGCGTGAGGTTGACCTGATAGTTATTTCGTCGCACGGACGAACGGGCCTGGGACGGATCCTCTTTGGTTCCACGGCAGAGTCAGTCGTGCGGCATGCCCCTTGCCCCGTATTGGTGGTCAAGCCTCCCCAGGAAGCGGAAACGGAACAGTAGTCAACATTGAGCCCTCCAGTTTATTCTGTCAGCCGCAGCGACTGACGTTTCCCTGGTTTAATAGTTTGGTTTTTCATGCACCTCGATTTTGTAAACGAGCTTTTATACCAGTACGGGCTTTACGCAGTTTTCCTTCTCGTCATGCTCGAGGGTGATATCACGCTGCTCCTCGCGGGAGTCCTTGCTCACAGCGCTTTCTTTGGAGAATACAGTTTTGCTCGGGTCTTGCTTTGGGGAACGGTCGCGGGTTGCGTCAGCGATAACCTCGCCTATCTCACGGGTCGCGGTTTTCGCGAGGGCGTAAGAGAAGTTCGTTTCTACCGCGCCGCGAAACCAAGGTTGGAAAGATTAATGAACAAGTTTGGTCCGCTCTCGATTTTCCTTTCCAAGTATATTTACGGGCTGCGCTGGGCTGCGTGTGTGTTTTATGGAGTCGGGAGAATGCCCTACCTGCGTTTCCTCGCGCTTTCTTTTGCAAGCTGCTTTGTATGGGTATTCGTACTGGCCGGCGCCGGCTACTTCTTCAGCGGCGCGGTGATGCGAGTGATCGGTGATTTCCAACGGGTCGGCAAAGTGCTGCTCGTGGTCGTTGTTCTTGGTATCGTCGCGTTTTATCTGACGGAACGTTTTTGGCTCTCACACAAGGTTGAAGAGGCAGATCCTGAACGGCTTCAGGAACTGGAACATGCCGCCAGCGAAAAGCTTCAGGACCTGCGACAGGAGTTTCAGGAACACATTCCGTTCAAGTCACAACGACATAGCGATCACAAGAAGCGTGAGAGTGATGCAGACTGAACCCTTTGAGCTTTGTACTTGGTTCTTGGTACTTTGTTATGGTAAGCACAACCAGGCACTAAGTACGAAGATCTAAAAACCAACTGGTAAAGTTCAACTGTCCCCTTTGAAAAAATGATTATTGAATCTTCCGCACCTCCCCGTGTTGACCTTGCGGGCGGCACCATCGACATCTGGCCTCTTTATCTTTTTCATCCAGGCGCCACCACCGTCAATTTCGCCCTTTCACTCAAAGCTCGCTGCCGCATCGAGACCCGCGACGATGGACGCATAGTGCTGGAATCGCGCGATCGGAAAGTCGCTTTTGAAACGACGCTCTCTGCAATCGAAGACCTGCTACAGGAAGAGCGACTGGAGCTCATCTCGAAGTTAGTTCACTTTTTTAAGCCGACGACCGGGTTTCGTCTCATTGCGGAAAGCGGGGTGCCTGCGGGCGCCGGGCTCGGCGGTTCGTCAGCGCTCGCGATTGCCTGTATCGGTGCGTTGAATCGATTAGTGGGAAATCGCTACGAGCAACGTAAGTTTGTGACTATCGCCGCGAATGTCGAATCCACAGTGATCAAGGTTCCGGCTGGTTTTCAGGATTACTATCCGCCGCTTTTTGGTTCTGTCTCGTGTGTGCATTTTCGTCCCGATGGTATTGAAAGAGAACGTCTCGACGTAAACGCGGAGGAGTTGGAAAAGCGAATTGCGATTTGCTACACGGGCGAGCCGCGTCTTTCAGGAATCAACAACTGGGAAATCTTCAAACGACACATCGACGGCGATCCGGAGTTGTTTGAACTGTTCGACGGTATTCGTGACTCCGCGCGCAGCATGCGCGAAGCGCTACTCGCAGACGATTGGGAAAAAGTCGCGACGACGATGAAAAACGCATATCCCAATCGCAAACGTTTAGCACCCACGATCACGACGCCGCAGATGGACATGCTGGTCGAAAAGGCATTGGCCAACGGAGCTGAAGCCGCGAAAGTCTGCGGGGCTGGCGGGGGCGGATGCATTGCGTTTCTATGTGCCGCAGGAAGACGCGCAGAGGTTGAAGCCGCCCTGGCCGCTGAAGAAGGCGCAGAAGTGCTCGACTGGAAACTCAGCCACGAAGGCCTCGTCGTCACCGAACAATAGCCACAAAAAGGCACAAAAGGCACAAAACAAGTGTCGGGTTAAATTAAGGTAAACCCTTCTTTATAATGAACTCTTCTTTTTGTGCTCTTTGTGCCTTTTTGTGGCAAAAAACTGTGCGTTTTTGCGGCTTCACCCGCCTTCGGCTCTTTGTTTTGCGGCGGCGGCGACTGCGGCGAGGCGAGCGACTTTTTGCTGGAAGGTCTCACCGGGAACGGGGCCCGTGTTGACCACTCCGCAGTAAGTCGAACGCTTCATGAGTGTGCGATCGGCATTGCCGGTGGGTTTGTGTGCCGGTGCAGGAGTTGATGCTGGAGCCGGTGCCGCAGCTTGTTCCGCCGACGGTGGTGGCACTTCCTGATCGGGTGCTAACGAGGTTAGAACCTCCGTCACTTCTGCGGCTGAAGCAGGCTCGCCGCCTTCTTCGGCTCGCTGTTTCGCGCCGGCCGCCACTGCTTTCAACCTCGCAACCTTTTGTTCAAACGTCTCACCCGGCACAGGCCCAGTATCTTTAACACCAGCGTATGTCGAACGTCTGAATAGTTGCCGGTTTGGTTGCGCGCCTACTTTGTGTTCCGCCGGTTTAGGTACTGCCGGCGCTGCTGGTGCCGCGGACTTCGCGGCCGCAGGTGCCGCGGCTTTTGGCGCTGCCGGCGCTGCGGCTTTTGCTGGAGCAGGTTTCGCGGCGTGACCGTGATCGCCCACTTCCGTCTCAATCATCACGTAGACGCCGCGTTCATCTTTTTTGATAACCGGCAGCGTACCGCCCGCGGCCTGCAACAACGCCTGCAACTCAGCTTCTACAAACCTTCGCTGTTTATTGGGATCGCGGACGTGGCCCAGCGGCGGACCCATGTAGAGGGTGCCGCACGTCTGGCACTTGAAAAGCACATCGTCGCCACGCAGGTGAATCTCAGCGGCTTCGCCTGCGGTTCGCAACTGCTTCAAATGACCATTGCAGAGTTTTCCCTTTTCGTTTTTCTCGTTGCAAACGGTCTGCGCGTTGGTGATTCGCTTGGGGACGGCAATCGTCTCAGTGGCTGACATGTTGGTTGCGCATTGTACACGAACGAGAGGCACAGATAGAACACCGATCAGTCGCGTCTAGTCGAACAGGCTGTGAGTGATGTATGCTCTCGCGCGAAAATTTAAGAGGAGAACCGCATGGTTGAGCTGATTCCTTCCCCAGATGCCGTGATGCAGATTTTGAAAAAGACGGGCGCCTTTCGCGAGGGCCATTTCCTTTATCCAAACGGAAAACACTCGCCACACTATTTTCAAATGCCCCTCGCGTTCCGTTACTACGACACCGCCAAGGTTCTTGCAGTAGCACTGAGTCGGAAGTTTCGACTCGAAAAAGACATCTCCAGCCAACTGCCGAAAGTCGCCATCATCAGTCCGAGCTCAGGCGGAATTCCGGTGGCTTTCGGCGTCCGCGACGCGCTCAATGCCGAACAGATATACTGGGCTGAACAGGAGAAGGGTGAACGCATGTTTCGCCAGTACGTGAATCAGGGCGAGGTTAATCCCTGCATCATCGTTGACGACATCATCCGCAGCGGAAAAGCGATCGAGGAAACAGTGTCTCTAGTGAAGTCTCTCGGTGCCAGAGTAATCGGCTGCGGCGCCATCGTGCGTTTCGACTCAGCTCCACACGAGATTGAAGGGGTGCCCGTCAAGTCGCTGATCGATTATGACGTCCGCATGTACGACAAGGAACAAACCTGCGTTGAGTGTAAGGACGGAGTCACCCCGGAGCAGGTCCGGTTTTAAGGTTTTTCTCAGCGGCCCTCTGCGTATCTCGGCGTTCTCTGCGGTAAAGGCTATTTCAACGCAGAGGCCTCGGAGATACGCTGAGGACCGCAGAGAAAAACTCAAAATTAGGCACTATGCTAAATTAGATCTCGTGTCTATTCGCCAGTGCCTTATCCATCGTGACTTCGTCCACGTATTCGAGGTCGCTTCCCACCGGCATACCCATCGCGATTCTCGTCACTCGTACTCCCAACGGTTTCAACAGGCGGCTGATGTAGTTTGCGGTCGCTTCGCCTTCAGTGGTTGGATTCGTCGCCAGGATCACTTCCTTCACCGCCACGCCTTCATTGTTTTCCGGTTTCAAACGCGGCAGGAGATTGGCCAACTGCAATTCACTTGGTCCAATGTGACGGATCGGCGAAAGGCTTCCGTGAAGCACATGGTAAACGCCCTTGAAGCTGCGCGTCTTTTCCACCGCCACGAGGCTGTGAGGTTCTTCGACAACGCAGATGACGGAATGATCGCGACCGGGCGACGAACAGAAGCGACACGGATCAACTTCAGTGAGGTTGTTGCAGATCGAACAAAGAACGATCTTTTGCTTGACTTCTCGAAGCGCGGCAATCAGTCGCTCGAGGTCAGCTTCAGGCGCGCGCATGATGTGAAAGGCCAGGCGTTGTGCTGATTTGTGCCCAATGCTCGGCAGGCGCCTCAGTTCGTCGATTAGTTTGGTGACGGGCTCGGCGTACTCTAGCATTGGCGATTAACCGAACATGTTTCCAAGTCCGGGCGGTAACATTCCACCCAGCTTGCCCTTCATCGCTTCGTCGACTTTACGATTGGCTTCGTTTGCGGCGGCCATGATCATGTCCTGCAACATCTCGACGTCGCCTTCCTTGACCGCTTCGGGATCGATCTTGAGCGCCACGAGCTCATGATTGCCTTTCATTTGCACGGTGACGACACCGCCACCCGCTGAAGCATCGACGCGCAGTTCATCCATCTCTTTCTGCATCTTCTCCTGCATCTGCTGCGCCTGCTTCATCATCTGTTGAATATTCAGTCCACCCGGAAATTTCATCACTGCCACCTCTCGCAAAAGTTTGAGTCATGCTAACACCGAATACACAGAATTTTGAAATCAGTGTAATCTGCGTAATCTGTGGCTGAACTTGACCGCGTTCTCGAGGCGCGCATCAACCTCTATTACGATCTTCACCCGGCTCCGATTTCTCCGGCGCCGTTGCTGATTGCGCTGCACGGTTACGGCGGCAACAAGCGACAGATGATGCGCGAAGCACAGTTGCTCGCGCCAAAGAACTTCGCCATTGCTTCCTTGCAGGGCTTTCACCAGCACATCAGAGAGCCGCGGGAAACTACTGGTCCACTCCGGTTCGGTTTTGGCTGGTTAACAAACTTTCGCAGCGAAGAGTCAGTCGCACTTCATCATGAAGTAGTAAGCGATTTGATTCAGACCTTGATTAACGAAGGTGTGGCTGATCCGGCGCGCATCTTTCTGCTGGGCTTTTCACAATCCTGCGCGCTCAATTATCGCTTTGCTTTCACACATCCTGAATACCTGTGTGGTGTGATCGGTATTTGTGGCGGCATTCCGGGCGATTGGGAAACAAGCCCGTTGTATCAACCGGCGAAGATGGATGTGTTTCATCTCGCCGGGACGCGAGACGAATTTTATCCGCCCGAACGAGTACGCGATTACGAAAAACAACTGAGAACACGTACCCGCTCCGTCCTGTTCAAAAGCTATGATGGGCCGCACGAAATTGTTCCCGAGATGCGCGATGATGTGGTCCAATGGTTAGCCCGTGCCACAGATGAACACTGATTCCACAGATCAGGCGGTCGCTCCTGGCGTCGCTGAAGTCGAGCGGGACGTTGAAGCCCGCAGCGCTGTTTTCAAGAAAGAGCTCGGACTGTTCGATCTGGTGTTGACGCAGGTTGTTTTCGTCGTGGGAACGTTCTGGGTAGGTTGGGCCGGCCGGCTTGGTCACGAGCAGAACGTATTCTGGATCCTGGCCATCGTCACGTTCTATCTTCCGCTTGCGGCCGCCGTCATCTTTCTTAATCGCCTGATGCCACTCGAAGGCGGTCTTTATCAATGGTCCAAGCTGGCTTTCAACGACTTTGTCGCTTTCATGGTTGGGTGGAACCTGTGGGTTTTTGCGATCTCTATTCTTGCCGGCGTCGGATTGGTGGTGACCACAAATATTTCTTACGCTATTGGACCACCGGCAGCGTGGATGAAAGACAATTCAAAAACGATCACGCTGATCAGTTTCATTCTTGTCTCGGCGATGGTGGTAGCTGCGACGCGCGGTTTGGGGCTCGGCAAGTGGGTCCACAATGTGGGCGGCGTGGTCCACTTGATGACTTTCGGTATTTTGATCCTGTTGCCGCTCGTCGCTGTCTCGCGGGTGATAGCAGGAGAGTACCAGCCGTTCGCGCTTCAGTTTCCCACCTTCTCTACTTACAACATCAACGTCGCGAGCAAGCTCGCACTCGGTGCTTTGACCGGCTTCGAATACATTGCGATTCTTGCCGGAGAAACACGCTCACCGGCGCGGAACATCGGACGCTCTGTGGTGATTGCAACACCGATCATCGCCCTGATGTTCATCCTCGGCACCAGTTCAGTGCTCGCGTTTGTTCCGCGCGATCAGATTGATCTGATTGGACCGATCCCACAGGTCCTTTCGATCGGATTTCAATCGCTGGGCTGGGTAGGCACAATCGGTTCCATTGCGATTCTCGGTATCACGGTCAGGACAATCGCACTCATGAGTATTTACTTTGCGGGCAACACGCGTTTGCCGATGGTCGCCGGCTGGGATCGATTGTTACCCGCGTGGTTCAGCCGGTTGCACCCGAAATACAAAACGCCGATTAACTCGATTCTTTTTGTGGGCGCAGTGACGCTGGTACTCGGTCTGCTTAGCTTGACGGGAGTGCATGCGCAGGAAGCGTTTCAACTGATAGATAATGCCGGTGGAGTTTTCTACGCGCTGACTTACCTCGTGCTGTTTGCGATACCGTTGTTTGGGATGAAGGCTCTTGGCGTCAGGGCGCCCTTGTGGCTCAAGATCGCCTGCGCGTCTGGCTTTCTTGTGACTCTGGTGTATATCCGTTTCGCCATAGTTCCGATTACCGACGTGGAAAGTCCGCTGTCATTTGCGCTGAAAATTATCATCACCGTCTTGATAGCGAATGCTGTAGGCCTCAGTATTTATGTCCTTCGAAAACGAAAGTAAGCCGGTCGCGATCGTTAACTGTTCGCAGGTGGTGACGCTTGCGGGACCGGCTCGTCCGCGCACCGGCGCTGAGATGCGAGAGCTCGGCATTCTTTCGCGTGGCGGATTATTCGTACGCGACGGCTTGATCGAGAGAGTCGGGGCAAGCGCTGAGATCGAAGCACTCATCGATGACAACACGACGGTGGTAGATGCCGGTGGACGTGTTTTACTGCCAGGCTTCATCGATGCGCATACACATCCTGTATTTGCGGGAACGCGTGTAGATGAGTTTGAAGAACGGAGTCGGGGAGCTACCTACCAGGAGATTGCGTCGCGTGGAGGTGGCATTCAGTCCACTGTCAATCGAACGCGTGCGGCGAGTGGCGATGAATTGGTTGCAACTGGCCACCGTTACGCGAATTGGTTTCTGCGTGGTGGCACAACGACAGTCGAAGCCAAGTCTGGTTATGGCTTGTCGCTGGAAGACGAACTCAAGATCCTGCGCGCTATCAAGCGTCTAAATGATGAAACTCCTCTGCGCTACGTACCGACATTTCTCGGCGCGCACAGTGTTCCTCCGGAATATCGATCGCGCCGCGAAGAATACGTTTCGTTGATCATCGACGAGATGTTGCCGCAGGTCGCTCGAGAGAAGCTGGCGGAATACTGCGACGTGTTCTGCGAGGAGAAGGTATTCACTACGGACGAATCGTGGAAGATTCTTTCTGCTGCACGTTGCCACGGACTCGGTTTGCGAATGCATGCCGATCAGCTTTCACTTTCCGGTGGCGCAAAACTCGCCGCGGAATTAGGAACCGTCACGGCTGATCATCTCGAACACACGGACGCGGCCGGCATCGAGGCGCTGAAAGAAGCGCACGTGCAGCCAGTGCTCTTACCGGGCTCGGTTTATGCGCTCGGCTCATCTCGCTATCCGGCGGCGCGTGAAATGATCGACGCCGGTCTCGCAGTGGTGCTTGCCACTGATTTCAATCCTGGCTCGTCGCCGACACCTTCGATGACGATGATCCTGTCGCTGGCCGCGACGCACATGAAGATGACGCCTGCGGAAGCTATCACAGCCGCTACGATCAATGCGGCCTATAGCTTGAACCGCGGTGACAAGATCGGTTCACTAGAGCCCGGCAAGATCGCTGATTTTGTGATTCACGATTGCGAAGATTATCGCGAGCTTGCTTATTTTTTCGGGGTCGGACACGCGTGGCGAGTGTACGTTAGCGGACAAGAAATATAAGGTGCTTGACGCTCCTCGACTTGTGTTTTATCATCTCCGCCAACACTGGAAAGGAGGTGATTCTAAAATATATGAGTTCTAATCACAGTGAGGTGGCTGCGGCCTGACCTCTGAACCAGCTAACTCGTTAGGATAAGGTTCAGTAGTCTCACTGCAAAGTGCTCCTCCTTTCTGGAAGCTGCACACACAGTCAGCCACGAGGCCAATCCCAACAGTTCACCGAAGCCGTCCACGATCTCGGTCGTGGACGGCTTTTAATTTGGGCCACAAAAGGGCACACAAGAATGATTGTTGCGCTCTTGTGGTTCTGTTAAGGCGTTGGGGATGGAGATAGGGAGGGAGATGGTGATGGTGATGCTGCGGGGCGTTGTTCTGATGCGGGGATAACTGCTGGATTTGGAGTGTCGGGTGACGAATGCAAGTGGATCGCCTTCCACGCTGTGCCGAATCGCCTGAACACCAGCGTCATGCGGCCCGAAGCAGTTTCCGGAGTGCCTTTGTAGTCTTGTGATTGCGTCCACTGGCAAGTGATCACAGCGCCATCTCTGCCGAGCATCGTGACTGACACGTCACGCACGTCAAGCTTCACGTCTTTGATCTCGGGATACGAGCTCTCACGGTTCTTGCGTACCTGGTCCCAACCCTTGGTGACCGTGCCGTTGTAATTGAAGAGATTCAGGCGCGGAGAGTTCCAGTAGCTGCCCATCACCTCGTTAACATTCGCGTGCCTGATTCCGTCGAGCAGGTTGTTGAACGCAGCGAGCACGCCGTCGGATCCGGGTGTCTCCTGTGCTGATGCAGCCGGTTTTTTGGGGGCTGCGGTAGTTGTCTGAGTGTCGGGAGCCGGAGGTTTCGCTCGGTTTGTATTCGTCGTGCGTGGTCGTTCGGTGGTAGTCGAGGAGTTTGTATTTTGACCAATAACAACAACTCCGCACATTAAGAAAGCAGCCACACCTGAAACAATTATTTTAATCATCAATGACTCCCGGAAGAATCTGCGTAATCTGTGGATGGTTCTCACCACGGCACGCCGCTTCGCAATCGTTGCACCGAAGCATCACGACCGAGCACGTCGAAGATCTCGAACATCGATGGTCCAACCGCCTGCCCGGTAAGCATCGTGCGTGATCCGTTTATCAACAAACCCGCTTTCACACCTGCCTCATCTGCAAATGCGCGTAACGCTGCTTCGGCAGTCTCTGCATTGAACGGCTCAACAGATTCGAGTTTGTCCGCAAGTCCGTTCAGGAACTCGCGCAGACGCGGCTCCTTTTTCAAATTCTTGTTTACCGCCGCCTCTTCAAAATCAAAGTCGTCGGAAAAATATGCGCGTCCTTGCCCAGAAAAATCCTTCAACGTGAAATAGCGCTGGCGAATCAGATCGACCGTCTTAAGGAACCACGCGCTGTCCTCGTCATCATACTCCTCGCGCCAGAGTTTGTTGGCGCGAAGTTCTGCCTTCACCATTGGAAGCAGTTCGTCGAGCGGTATCGTGCGAATGTACTCAGCGTTCATCCACAGCGCTTTGTCGTCGGTCCACCGACGAGGATCGTCCTCCTGGAAATTGAAGATCGCGTTCGCACGCCCGATTCCTTCGAGAGAGAAATACTCGATCATCTCCTCTTTGCTGAGCACCTCTTTCCCTTCAGGCGGCGCCCATCCCAGCAGCGCGAGAAAGTTACGAAAGGCCGCCGGCACAAAACCTCGGTCGCGGTAAGTTGTCAACGATACAACTTCGCCGTGTTTGCGTTTCGAAAGCTTGGCCTTGTTTGGAGCGAGTATCAGCGGCAGGTGCGCGAACTGCGGCACTTCGGCGCCGAGTGCTTCGTACAGCAAGACTTGCTTGTGCGTGTTGGTGAGATGGTCCTGTCCGCGAATCACGTGCGTGATTCCCATGGAGATGTCGTCGATAACCACCGACAGGTTGTAAAGCGGATGGCCGTCGGAACGAAGCAGTACGAGATCTTCGATCTCTGTGTAGCTGCGCTCCTGCGTTCCGTAAACAGTATCGTCAAACTTTGTCTGACCTTCATTCCCGACTTTCAAACGTATGGCGAAAGGCTCGCCCGCGGCGGCGCGCCGGTCTGACTCTTCTTTCGGGAGATCGCGGTACGGATTACTCCGCGGGTCCACACCTTCGACACCCTGCGCACGCGCGCGCTCGGCGACGCCCTGCTTCACGTCTTTGTCGTCGCGTTGCTCTTTCGGTGTGAAATCTCGATAAGCCTTGCCCTCTTCGACCAGCCGATTGGCTGCCGTTCTGTGTTGTGGCGCATTTGCAGACTGGAAAACGAGGTCTTCATCGTAATCGAGTCCGAGCCACTCGAGCCCATCGATTATCGAGCGTGTGGATTCTTCGGTTGAGCGTTGGAGATCCGTGTCTTCGATGCGGAGTAGAAACTTTCCGCCGACTTTGCGTGCGTAGAGCCAATTGAAGAGGGCGGAACGCGCGGCGCCAATGTGCAGGTAGCCGGTCGGAGATGGAGCGAAACGGACGCGAACAGTCATAAATTTTCAAGCCACAAAGAAGCACAAAAGGCACAAAGATCCAGCTCGCTTCATTTGTGCTTTTTGTGCTTTTTTGTGGCTTAGATTTCTGGCGGAGATGACAGGATTCGAACCTGTGAAGGGCTTTTGACCCTTAACGGTTTAGCAAACCGCCGCCTTCAGCCACTCGGCCACATCTCCGTGCCGTAATTCAGCGAAGACCAATTCTATTCGTGAGGCGCAGATTGTCAAGGCGTTACAGGATTTACGGGATTAGACAGGATTTACATGTTCATCCTGAATTAATCATGTAAATCCTGTAAAATCGCTTGACGTCAAACGAGCCGGCAGAGTACTTTATGACGTGAAGTAGGTGCGGAGCCGAACAACAAAACCGAGACGATTGGAGTACAATGCGGCCACGATGACGCTTCTTGAGAGTATTAACTCACCAGCCGACCTGCGCGCTTTACCACTCGATCACTTACGAACAGTTGCCGACGAAATTCGCACCTATATTCTCGAGACGATGTCTCGAGTCGGAGGTCACACAGGCGCGTCGCTCGGCGCCGTCGAATTAGCAGTCGCACTGCACTATGCCTTCGATACACCGCGAGATCGACTGGTGTGGGACGTCGGTCACCAGGCTTATGCGCACAAGATCCTGACCGGCCGGCGAGAGTTACTCCCAACCATCAAGCAGTACGGCGGCATCAGCGGTTTCCTCAGACGAGACGAATCGGAATACGACACGTTTGGAGCGGGCCACGCGTCCACGTCGCTTTCCGCCGCTCTCGGAATGGCTATCGCGCGTGACAGAAAAGGCGAGGATCACCACGTCGTCGCGTTGATTGGCGACGCTTCTCTCGCCGGCGGCATGGCGATGGAAGCGATAAACCAGGCTGGTCATTTGAAGAGCCGGCTGATCGTTGTGCTCAACGACAACGAGATGTCGATCGCGCCTGCGGTAGGTGCGTTGACCGGTTATCTGAATCGTATTCGTGGCGCTCACGGGTATCACCGGTTCAAAGACGAAGTTGAAGAGAAACTGTTGGCGATTCCTTCGGTGGGTGAGCGATTGCATCATGCCGCGAAGACCGTGAAGGACGTGATTGCCGCGGCGGTGCTGCCCGGAGCTCTGGTCCACGAGCTCGGCTTCAAATACATCGGATACGTTGACGGACACAATCCGCGAGCGCTTGTCGCAGCGTTGCAGGAAGCCAAGCAGATCAAAGATGGACCAGTAATCGTGCATGCGCTGACGACGAAGGGAAAAGGCTTTCCGCAAAGTGAGCCTGACTACTATCGCTGGCACGCCACGGGTCCTTTTGATCTTAAGACCGGCAAACCGCACAAAAGCTCCGCCAAAGCGCCAACGTACACTGCCGTGTTCGGCGATACGCTGGCACAGTTGATGGAAAAAGATCCCAAGATCGTGGCGCTGACTGCTGCGATGCCTGACGGTACGGGCGTTTGTACTGTCCTCGAAAAATTTCCGGATCGCTCTTTTGACGTTGGCATTGCCGAGCAACACTGCGTCACTTTTGCCGCGGGCATGTCGTGTGAAGGACTGACGCCCGTTTGCGCCATCTATTCAACGTTTCTCCAGCGCGGTTTCGATCAGCTCATACACGACGTCTGTATTCAGGATCTAAACGTTAAGTTCTGTCTTGATCGCGGCGGTATTGCCGGAGGCGATGGACAAACGCATCACGGGCTGCTCGACATTGCGTATCTACGCGCGGTTCCCAACATCATCGTGATGGCGCCTAAAGATGAAGGCGAGATGCGCGACATGATGTTCACAATGACCGAGCACACGGGCCCTGCGGCCATGCGCTACCCGCGCGGCAACGGCGTCGGCGCTCCGATCGATCGTGAACCCGAGCTCCTTGAAATCGGCAAGGGAGAGATACTCCGTGACGGAGGCGAGATCGCGATTGTCGCTTACGGCTCAATGGTCCATCCATCTCTTGCTGCCGCCGAGCGCCTCGCGAAAGACAAGATTGAAACCACCGTCGTCAACGCAAGGTTTGTCAAACCACTTGATACTTCTTTGCTGCTGGCTTTGGCCCGGACAAAGCGGCTGATCGTTACGGTTGAGGAAGCATATCTCGCAGGCGGGTTCGGATCGGCTGTGATGGAGTTGCTCGAAGAGAACGGTCTGCAAGACAGAGTCAGGGTAGTGAGAATGGGAATTCCGGATCGCCTCATCACTCATGGCGACGCAAAATTGCTCCTGGCGAAGTACGGACTCGATGCGGACGGTATTTACACCCGCGTAAAAGAGAGTATCGAGGTGCTGGACGACCGGCGAGCCAAAGCAAGGCGCGGGGTTTCGTAGACGCGCACAACCTCTTCGCAAAAAATTCGCAACAACCCAGCGCGTCGTTTCCGTGCACCAAATCGGAAGCTTTTCGGTCTTCTCACGCCTTAGATCTTCCCAACTCCTCGTGATATTTCGTGGCCTCATGATTGCAATAGATCCCTGAAGACGAGCACTCCCCGACAATTGCGTTGAAGTCATGGAAACAAACGAATTCGATAAATCAGTAGAAGCCTGCACACCGGCGCAACCTCATTTCGACGACGAGCAAACTCTGCTGTCGGCGCGCCCGGTTGTGCCTTTGGAAACAATCAACGCCAGGGTGAAGAACCGCAGGTACTGGCTACTGGCCGGAGCTCTGGCCATCGCCATGATGCTTGGCGCGGGTTCGGCGCTGGTGGCGTCGTATCTGAGATTCAGGAGTGTTCCCGAAGCCGCTAACGAGATCCCGCAGGAAGAGATTACGCCGGCGCCGCTGGCCGTAGCGGAGAGTGTCCCGAGTGAGTCTCCTGTCACCGAAGAAAGTGTCGAAGAACCTGTTGCTGTCGCTGTCGAGCCGAAGAAAGAATCGAGCGTAAAGCGTAGAACTATAGTCAGGCGTACTCCAGAGCTCGACGGACCCCGCAACGAGCCTGAAGTTGGCGACGAAGATGAACTGAGTCGGATTCGGGAAGCTGTTCTTTACGATCAATGGCAGGAAAGGCGTGCACGCCGCGTAAGACGAGAACGTCGCAAACTGGAACGTTACAATCATCGTGACCTCTCAAACCTCGACGAAATATTTGAAGGTCGCAAGAAACCATAGGTCCTATACGTCCTGTAAAACAAACATATAACGAAGTTATTGACTGTACGTCGATCGAGTGGCATTATCACCGAAAGCGATCAGACTGTTCGCTTGCCCTGTTTCAACTCACACATTTATAGCTAACCCGACACTTTGACTAACGGTCTGTATTTCGCGCGATGTGGCGCGAGGAAATATGGTGAATCATATGGCGAGGCAGACGTTTCGTGAGCGGGAGTGTATTCACCGTGACAAAGGCGCGGAGGGCGATTTCTACAATGGGGCATTTTACCTTCAAGCTTTGCAGCGACTCCGTGTCGATCAGGCGGTTAAAGTAGCAGGCAAAGTGAGTTCATTTTTTTGGTCGGATGCGCCACACATAATTATCTGGCTCTGCAACGATTGCGCCGGCGAACTTCGTTTGACTGACACACCACGTGCTGTAATGCCGGCTTCACGACGCCACGCTTGATACAGGATAATCCTGTCTTAGTGAAGCGTGAGCGCATAGATAAACTTCTCGTTAACCGAGGCCTCGCCGAATCGCGTACAAAGGCCCAGGCGATGATCATGGCCGGCGTCGTGCTGGTCGATGAGCAACGCGTTGACAAACCTTCCCATCAGTTCGATACAAACTCTTCAATTCGGGTTAAGGGCGGTGACGATCCGACAAGTCGTTATGTCGGGCGCGGTGGATTGAAACTCGAGACGGCATTGCGTGAGTTTCAGCTCGACGTCACCGGCTTTAGTTGTCTTGACGTTGGTGCTTCCACTGGCGGATTCACGGATTGCCTGTTGCAACACGGCGCGAAGCGTGTTGTCGCTATCGACGTCGGTCACAATCAGCTAGACTGGCGACTCCGCAACGATCCACGAGTTGAAGTGAGAGAAGGCGTCAACGCCAGGTATCTTCAGCTACAGGACTTTCCGGAAAAATTTGACCTCGCGGTTATGGACGTCTCCTTCATCTCTGCTACCAAAGTGTTGCCTGCAATCGTGCCGTTGCTGATCGACGGTGGAGCAATCATCACGCTCATCAAACCGCAGTTTGAGGTGGGTCGAGGAGAAGTTGGAAGCGGCGGAATCGTGCGCGATCCGGAAAAGAGGTCACGAGTGATCGAGGAAGTTAACGATGCCGCGAAGTCATTTGGTCTGAAAGTGATCAGCGTTATCCAATCGCCGATTCAAGGCGCCGAGGGAAATATAGAATTCCTGGCCCTGTATAAAGTTTAGCCACAGATTACACGGATCTATACAGATGAGATCTGATCTGTGTAATCTGTGTAATCTGTGGTTAAACTCTGAACATCCATGTCGTCGATCAAGCGGATAGGCATCGTCCTTAAACCGCATCAACGCGAAGCCCTGAAGACTATCTGCGAGCTGGTAGTGTGGCTTGCCGAGCGGGATATCAAGCTGGTTGGCGGACCAGAAGTCGAGCGCGAACAGATCGAGCACCAGACCGGCTGCGCGGTTGACGAAATCAACCACGAAAAGCTCGCGGGTGACGTTGACTTGATGCTCGTGCTCGGCGGCGACGGCACCATGATCGCAACTGCGCGGATGATTGGCGATCAGGAGGTACCTGTCCTCGGCGTCAACTACGGCGGTCTCGGCTACCTCGCGGAGTTTCGCATTGAGGAGCTTTACAGCGCGCTGGAGTCAATCCTCGCCGGAAATTACCGGCTCGATAAACGCGTGATGCTCGCGGTTGAGCTTCACCGTGGCGATACTTCACTGGTCACTCATCGTGTTCTGAACGACGTCGTCATCAACAAGTCGGCGCTCGCACGAATTATCGAAATCGAAGCTTATCTCAACCACCAGTTTGTCAATTCGTTCAGGGCTGATGGTCTAATTGTTTCGACTCCAACAGGCTCGACCGCCTACAATCTTTCCGCGGGTGGACCAGTAATTTTCCCCTCGATGAATGCGGTTGTTATAACTCCGATCTGTCCCTTCACGCTTTCCAATCGCCCGATCGTTGTGCCCGATAGTGCTGAGATCGAGTTACTGTTAAAAACAGATCACGAAGAGGTGGCGTTGACGCTCGACGGTCAGGTTGGTTTTCCACTCAAGGTCGAGGATCGCGTTTCAATTGGAAAGAGCCGCACGACTTTCCATCTCATTCAGCCAAGCAACAGAAACTACTTCGACGTCTTGCGCGACAAGCTGCGTTGGGGTCGTTAACACAAAGACTAAAAAGATGCCTGACAAAAAAAATCCTATGGACCGCGACGCGTTTGAACGTCGAATCGCAACCGACCTCGACGAAGAGACTCCCGACAAACCAAAAGGGATACCGCTTCACACGAAAATCCTGATCGGCCTCGCGGTGGGAGTCATTGCCGGCGTGTCTGTAAATCGTTTGCTCGGTGGCGATCATCCGACGGTTGTTTGGATCGTGGACCACATCACGCAGCCGGTGGGCCAGTTGTTTTTGAGATTGTTGCTGATGATCGTCGTCCCGCTTGTGTTTGCTTCACTTATCGTCGGTGTCGCGGGAATTGGCGATATTCGCAAACTCGGACGCGTTGGTCTGAAATCATTTGCTTATTGTCTCGTCATCTCCGCAATCTCAGTCGCGATTGGTATCACGCTCGCAAACACGATCCAACCGGGCCGGCGCATCGATCCCGGTACCTCGGCGGCTTTGCAGCAACGTTATGCAAGTGATGCAACTAAAACAGTCGCGGCTGCGCAGGCGAGCAGTGCGACGACAAAGCCTTTGATGTCGGTGGTGGAAACGATTGTCCCGAAGAACCCCTTCTTTGCGGTCTCTGGTAAGGAAGATCCGAACATGCTTCACATCATGTTCTTCGCCCTCGTGATTGGTATCGCGATCACGTTGCTTCCGCTGTCAGTCACAGGGCCGGTGCTGGGTGTGCTCCAGGGTATTTACGAGATCACTGCAAAGATCATCGAGATGATCATGAAGTTCGCGCCTTACGCGGTCGCGTGCCTGCTCTTCAACAACACCGCGCGCTTCGGTTTGGATCTGCTTCAGGCGCTCGGGTGGTTCGTTGTCACTGTGTTGCTCGGCTTGTCGCTGCACATGTTTGGCGTTTATTCACTATCGCTGTATTTCCTTTCGCGTATCTCGCCACTGGAATTTTTCAGGCGCGTAAAGACTGTGATCCTGACGGCGTTCTCGACGTCATCTTCAAATGCGACACTCCCAACCGCGCTTAGAGTTTCAGAGCAGAATCTGGGAGTGCCTCCGGAGATTAACAGCTTCGTGCTGACTGTCGGTGCTACGGCAAATCAGAACGGCACTGCTCTCTACGAAGGCGTGACGGTCCTGTTCCTGGCCCAGCTTGCCGGTGTGGATCTGAGCCTGGGCCAGCAGTTGATGGTGGTCTATCTTGCAATACTGGGCGGCATCGGAACGGCCGGCGTTCCTTCGGGATCGATACCGTTTATTATCGGCGTGCTGGTAACGATTGGCATCAATCCAGCGTTGATCGCCATCATTCTCGGAGTGGATCGTTTGCTCGACATGTGCCGTACGACTTTGAATGTTACAGGCGATCTGACCGCCGCGACATACGTGGCGCGTTCCGAAGGTTACGAATTATTGAAGCCGCGTGAGCCGGCGATGGTTCACGCTGGCATTCCAATCACTGATCGCGGCATGGATTAACTCTTTAGTAACAGCCACGCCACACTCTGCGCATACGGCACACGGTAGAATTCCGTCACTTCCGAAACGAGGTATAGGACCATGGTTTTTCCGCTGTATGACGACAACACCGGCAGGCTAACGACCCCTTTCGTCAACTACGCGTTCATAGCCGCCAATATTTTTGTCTTTGTTGTTTTGCAGCAGCTCGGAAGTAACACGCAGTTTACGTACGCGTTCTCGACCGTGCCCTATGAGATTGTTACCGGCACCGATGTAGTTACTCAGCCCCGTATACTCGAGCATCCGGTCACAGGCCAACAGGTACAGATTCCGGGCCTTGAAAGAACCCCGCTTTCGGTTTACTTCACACTGTTATCCTCGATGTTTATGCACGGTGGTCTCGCGCATATCGGTGGGAACATGCTCTTCCTTTGGATCTTTGGCGACAACATCGAAGATCGTTTGGGCCACATCCGGTATGCAATTTTCTATTTGATTTGTGGATTGATTGCTTCGCTGGCCCACGTCTTTACCACGGCCGCATTCGCCAGCCAGGAAAGTGGTATGTTGGTTCCGAGTCTCGGTGCATCAGGTGCGATCTCGGGAGTCCTGGGTGGTTATCTTCTGCTTCATCCCTCACGACGCGTGACAGTGATTCTCTTCCGTTTTCTAACTGACGTTCCCGCTTGGGTAGCAATCGGGATATGGTTCGCGTTCCAGTTGATCAGTGGACTTGGCATGCTTGGCGGCGGGTCGCAACAGGGCGGCGTCGCGTATGCGGCCCACATCGGCGGGTTCATCGCCGGACTGGCACTGATCAAGTTTTTCGACATGGGGCACAAGAATCGCGCGGCCGGTTACTGACTTTTTTACAGGATTTGCAGGATTACACATGATTTACATGTTAATCCTGATAAATCATGTAATCCTGTATTAATTGCTGTGGCGACATGCGGTCGGTTAAGATCCTCACCTGATGGCCATAACCGAACGTCCACTGCCGCAGCCCAACCAGCAATGTCTTGACATTCAATCCACGCCGCGCGCGGAGATGAATCTTTTTCCGATTGACACGTTTCCTTACGAGTTTCCGGGCAGCGAGATCAAAATCAATTTCGAGATCACGGAGTTCACTGCCATCTGCCCGTTCTCCGATTTTCCCGACTTCGCGACCATCCGGATCACGTACGTTCCGAACGAACGTTGCATCGAGCTGAAGAGCTTGAAGCTTTACATAAATTCCTTTCGCAATGTAAAGATCTTCCACGAACACGTAATCAACATCATCCTGGAAGACTTCGTCGCCGCCTGTGAGCCCTTGAGTGTAGAGATCGAAGGCGACTTTCACGTCCGCGGAAACATCAAGACGGTTGTGCGCGCCAATTATTCAAAGAACATCAGTGAAAGGAAGTAGCAGTGTCGGCAAATACGGAACAAATCCTTCAACAAGCCCTCGCCTTACCTCTCGAAGAACGAGCGCAATTGATAGAGCGATTATTAGCGACTTTTCAGACGCCTGCTGATCCTGCATTAGACCAGCTTTGGGCTAACGAAGCTCATGACCGCCTCGATGCTTACGATCGCGGTGAACTAGACGCTGTCAGTGTTGATGAAGTATTCGATCAAACAGGCGAGTGAGACGCTTGATGAATGCGAAGTTTCTCACTCCCGCTCGGGCCGAGGTCAGAGAGATTATTGGCTACTACAATCAGCAGCGCGAAGGGCTGGGTCTTGAGTTTGCATCAGAGCTCAAACAAACATTGATGCGTATCAGGAATTACCCCGAGGTCTCCACTTTCGCCACGGGTTCGACGTTGTCATGTTAATCGATTCCCTTATAGTGTCATTTACGAAGTGCGGAAGGATGTTTTAATCATTGCAGCCATACAACATCACAGCAAAGAGCCGAATAGTTGGCGAAAGCGTATGGTCTGATTTGAAGTTTTAATCCACCCTCCTTTGCGCCTTTTTGTCGCAAAAATCTGACCGGCGGTAACAATGGCAGAGAGTGATACTGACGCAGCCGATCAGCTCAAACCGACGACAACTTCAAGCGAACTTTCTCCAGGCATTCCCGGGTTGTGGCGGCGTTATCGGAGCCTGCCGCGAAATGTTTTTGCAATCAGTCTCGTCAGCCTGCTCAACGATGCTTCCAGTGAAATAATTTATCCTCTGCTGCCGGTTTTTTTAGCCACTAGTTTGGGTGCTTCCGCACTGTCAATCGGCGTCATCGAAGGAGTCGCCGAGTCAATGTCGAGTCTCCTGAAATTGTTTGCAGGCTATCTCAGCGATCGGCTGGGAAAGCGAAAGGCCCTCGTCGTCGCAGGTTACTCGCTCGCATCGCTGGCGCGCCCGCTTTTAGCTTTTGCTCACACCTGGACGCAGGTGCTCGCGATCCGGGTAACTGATCGCATTGGCAAAGGCGTCCGAACAGCGCCGCGCGACGCGATGATCGCCGACTCAGTTGAGGTCGGGCAACGCGGAATTGCGTTTGGGTTTCATCGCGCAATGGACCACGGCGGTGCTGTTATTGGTCCACTGGTTGGATATTTACTCGTCGTTCTGTTTGTCGCGAACCGCGGATTTCCAACTAGCGCGGAGTTCTCGCGCATATTCCTGATTGCTTCCATACCTGCGCTGCTTGCGGTCATCGTCGCAATCTTTTTCATGCGCGAGTCGCCGGTGCACGTGCATCGCGGATCTGAGATCCCAAAGCTGTCGCTGCGAGGATTTGATAGCAATTTCAAGCGCTTCCTACTGGTCCTTGCTCTTTTCACGCTCTCTAATTCCTCTGATGGTTTTCTGATTTTGCGAGCGGTGGATGTGGGAGTCCCGGCAGATCTGATACCGTTGCTATGGGCCGCACATCACGGCACAAAGGTGTTGAGTTCGTTATTCGGCGGCGATCTCTCAGATCGTTTGGGACGCAAGCGATTGATCGTTTCGGGTTGGGTGTTGTACGCCGCTGTTTACGCAGGGTTTGCTTTTGTTTCCAATAGGGCCTCGCTGTGGATTCTATTTCTGATCTATGGGATCTACTTTGGTTTGGTCGAAGGCGCTGAGAAGGCGCTGGTCGCGGATCTCGTGCGCCCGGAGCAGCGAGGAACCGCGTATGGACTGTACAATCTCGCATTTGGTATCACAGTATTACCAGCTTCGCTGTTGATGGGTATGATTTGGGATTGGAAGGGGCCGGCGACGGCATTCCTCATCAGTGCTGTGATGGGTGCAACTGCAGCAGTACTTTTGTTGCTGTTCGTAAGGCCACATCCGAAATCCTTTAGTCCTCAATGAAAGGAACGTCGAAATGAGGCGCAGAGTTTTAACTCCGCATCCCGGCTTATCGACTGGCATCGGTTACTACCTCAGCGGAATGGAGGAAGTGCGTACTCAACTTAACGTCGCGGTCAGAGGAATTCCCGACGACTCAATCGGCAAGCCACCATTTCTCGGAGCGCATTCGATTGGCGGGCTGGTGCTGCATATTGGTGAAGCGGAGTGGTTCTGGATGCAGATGGTTGTTAGGGGTCATCAACTTACGGAAGAAGACAAAAAAGCGCCTTACTGGGACGTGCTCGAAGATGTGGGGCGCGTGGCTCGCAATGGGTACACGGCTGAGTTTTGTCTTCAGGAGATCGAGAGGATACGAAATCAAACACGGGACGCGCTTTTCTCATATAACGATAAAGATTTGGAGCGCATCATCACCCATGAACGAGGCGGTGAAACAAGCGAATACAATCTGCGCTGGATTCTGCATCGCCTGATCGATCACGAAGCGCAGCACAAGGGCCAGATTTTCATGTTGAAGCGACTGATGGCGTTATAGGTATCCTCACTAAATGAACTACCAGGTAATTAAAACCGCCGATGATCTTCGGAAAGCAACCGAAGCTCTCGCAACACAGCCCGTCATTGGCTTGGATACGGAAACGACCGAGCTCGATCCATTTACCTCACGCTTACGACTGATACAACTCGCGACGCACGATCGCGTTTTCATTCTCGACTTCGATCATTTCAGTAACGGCGATGCTGCTAAGAGTGAAGCCCTGGCGCCATTGCGACGACTTCTCGAAGCGCCACGACCAATCAAGATCGCGCATAACGCAAAGTTCGACGCGAAATTTCTCAAGCACAATCTCGGAGTCGACCTTGGTGGATTGTTCGACACGTTGCTGGCTAGCCAGCTCGTTGGTGCAGGTGACATCGAAGAACGACACGGTTTAGAGACAGTTGCCACGCGTTATTTAAACGAGTCGGTCGACAAATCGGAGCGACTGAGCAATTGGAATTTTGAGTTGTCGGAAGCGCAGTTGGAGTATGCCGCGCGCGACGCGGCGATCCTGCTGCCGTTACGTGAAAAGCTGATCGAGAGATTGAAGTCGGAGTCGTTGGTGAAGTGCGCGCAACTCGAGTTTGAGTGTGTTATGCCGGTGGTCGACATTGAGTTGACGGGTTTCTACATGCACAAGGACCGCTGGCTCGAACAGTTAGGCATTGTCGAAAAAAGAAGAACCGAGCTGGCGGAACAGTTGCAAGAAGTCCTGGCGGTAGAATCGTCGCAGGGATCGCTGTTCGGTGGACCACAGCGCGATGATATCAATCTCGACTCTCATCAGCAGTTGACGCAAGCACTCAATCGCCTCGGCATCCCGGTTCCCGAGTCAACTCGCAACTGGAAACTACAACCGCTCGCTGCCCAGTATCCAATCATCGGCACCTTGCTCGAATACCGCACCGTGCAGAAAGCGCTGACGAGTTATGGCGAAAACATGATCGAGATGATCAATCCCGTGACCAAACGCTTGCATGCGGACTTCCGTCAAATCGGCGCGCCGACGGGTAGGTTTGCGTGTACGAATCCGAATATTCAACAGGTGCCGCATGCGGTCGAGTACAGGCGCTGTTTCAGTGGTTACCCGGATGGACGCAAGTTGATCATTGCCGACTACTCGCAAATCGAGTTGCGGATTCTGGCGGAGTTTTCCGGAGATCGCGGTTTTATCGACGCTTTCAACTCGGGTGCCGATCTTCATCGCGTCACGGCGGCGCAAGTCTTTAATGCTTCGTTGGACCAGGTCACGAAAGAGCAGCGCGATTTTGCCAAGCGACTAAACTTTGGCGTCGTTTATGGAATCGGCGCACAGCGTTTTGCGTTGATGACTGGTTTGAGTGTGTCCGATGCGGAGAATGTTTTGCGCCGCTATTTTGGTACTTATCGACAGTTGGATTCTTACCTGCGTGAAGCCGCAAATCGAGCGGTGAGTGAGCGTCAGGCACGCACCGCCTCAGGACGCCTCGTGCGTTTTCGTTATGATGAAAACGATCGGCAACAGATCTCGATGACGCAACGTAACGGTAAGAACACGCCGATCCAGGGTACGAGTGCTGACATTCTGAAGCGTGCGCTACGGTTGTTGAAGCAGGAACTGAGTGATACGAATGCGAGAATCGTCAACATCATACATGATGAGATCGTGGTGGAAGCGGACGCTGACGAAGCGCAGGAAGTTGCTGAGAAGGTTGAGCGTGTTATGTGTGCTGCGGGGCAGGAGTACTTGAAGACTGTGCCGGTCAAAGTCGAAACAGAGATCGCTGACGAATGGGTGAAGTAGGCCACAAAAAGGCACAAAAGGCTCAAAATTATTGAGCTTTTTTGCGGCTCCAGAGAAAGTAGATTGGGATGCCGGTGAAGACGAGTAGATAACCGATGCCGGAAGTTGACGGCGCGAGGATCGCCAAGTCGATAATGAACAGCCCGGCGAGAACGATGTAAATAAGCGGCACCAGCGGATAGCCAAACGTTCGATAAGGCCGTTCCATCTCCGGCGCTTTCCGGCGCATCACGATCACTGCTCCCACCATCAACACGTAGAAGATCAAATCCGCTGAAACAATGTACTCCAGCAACTGCGTGTAAACGTTTCCATATGAATACATCCCATTATGTCCATCAATCCTGACGGTGCGCGGCAGCACTAAGAACGACGCCCACACTCCCTGCGCAATCAACGCAACCGCCGGCACGTGATGCGTATTAACGCTGTCAACTCGTTTGAAGAAAAGCCCGTCGCGCGCCATCGCGTAATAAACGCGCGCGCCCGCCAGTATCAACCCATTGTTACAACCAAAAGTTGAGATCATGATCGCGAGCGCCATGATGATCGTGCCGCTTGGGCCAAGCACTGCTTGCATCACCGCCGTTGCGACCCGATTTTGCGGCGCGTTCTGAATTCCCGAAAGCGGCAGAGTTACGACATACGCGAGGTTCGCGAGCAGATACAGCGTCACTACAAGGCCACAGCCGAGCAACAGCGCGCGTGGCAAGTTCTTTCCGGGATCACGTATCTCACCAGCGGTGAATGTCACGTTGTTCCATGCCGACTGTGCGAAGAGTGGTCCAACCATTGACCTGCCGAGCAACATCAACAGCGCGAGCACCAGCAGGCCCTGGCCCGCAGGATCGAACCAAACCTGCGACGCGGAAGGTGTCCAACCGTTCTCCCACGGCTTCCACCATGAAGAAGTGTAGGCGGCGCTGCCGCGATTCCAACCAAGCAACAGTCCGATCAGTATCAGTCCGAGCAACGCAGCGGTCTTGGTGAAAGTGAATGTGTTCTGGATGATCTTTCCGGTCTGGAGCCCGCGAGTGTTGACGAACGTAAGAAACAAAATCATGACTACAGCCAGAAGTTGCTGGCTCGATAAACTCAGCGCATAACCGTTGAAAGAGAGTGTGTTGATGGTGAAAGGTTTTACCAGCACCACTGGCGAGATGAGATACCAGTCGGCTGAGACCCAGTCGGTGAGTACACCGGTAAAGTTCGCAAAGGCAACAGCAACGGCTGCGATGGTCCCTGTTTGAATGATCAGAAACAGACCCCAGCCAAACAGAAATCCGATCGATGGACCAAAAGCTTCTCTTAGGAACACGTATTGACCGCCGGCACGCGGCCACATCGCCGCGAGCTCCGCGCAACACAGCGCGCCGGTGATTGTGAGTACTCCAGCGAGCGCCCAGGCCGCGATGAGCCACCCGGGCGAGCCAACTAATCGCGAAGATTCCGCCGAGGTGATAAAGATCCCCGATCCGATCATCGAGCCGACTACAATCATCGTGGCGTCGAGCAGGCTCAGCTCACGGACGAGTTTGGAAGACTCTTTGCTCATTTTGGCGGTGGGTATAGTGCCACAGATTTCACGGATGGGCACGGATTAGATCAGCCTTCATCTGTGATAATCTGTGCCCCGGTTCTGGAATGCGACACACCATGAAGAATGAACTCATCAACCGAATAACAAACAAACAAGCCCACATCGGCGTCATCGGTCTGGGATATGTCGGTCTGCCTTTGCTCGTGGAGTTTACGAGTAAGGGTTTCCAGGGCACCGGATTTGAAGTTGACGAGACCAAGGCCAAAAAGATCAACGCGGGGACGTCGTATATTGGCGACGTGCCCTCGCAAAAATTAAAAGACGTGGTTGACGCGGGGCGCCTGCGTGCAACTACTGATTTCGATCACCTCAGCGAGTGCGACGCGATTATCATTTGCGTTCCGACCCCGTTACGCAAAACCAAAGAACCGGACGTTTCTTACATCCTCTCGGCCGCTGAGGAGATCACAAAACGTCTGCGCCGCGGCCATCTGATCATTCTCGAGTTGACGACCTATCCGGGAACTACCGACGAAGTGCTGCTCCCGATGTTTGAGGAGAAGGGGTTGAAGCTCGACGAAGATTTTCTGCTTGGGTTCTCACCTGAACGCGTCGATCCCGGCAATCCGCAGTTTATGACTCACAACATTCCGAAGGTTGTTGGTGGAGTCACGCCCGATTCGACGGCGGTAGCTGCTCAGTTGTATTCGCAGATTGTGAACGATGTTCACGCCGTTAGTTCAGCACGTGTGGCCGAAGCGGCGAAGCTTTTGGAGAACACGTTCCGCGCTGTCAACATCGGCATGGCCAACGAGATGGCGCGGCTTTGCTACGCGCTGAACATCGATACCTGGGAAGTCATACGCGCGGCCGCGACGAAGCCGTTTGGTTTCATGCCTTTCTATCCCGGGCCGGGAATCGGCGGTCATTGTATCCCGCTCGATCCGCATTATTTGTCGTGGAAGGCGCGCCAGCACGGTTTCGATTCACGCTTCATCAGCCTCGCTGAGGAAGTCAATTCGCGCATGCCGGAGCACGTGGTCCAACTTGTTGCGGACGGGCTGAACGACGAACGCAAGGCGATGAAAGGTTCGAATGTGTTGCTGCTTGGCGTGGCTTACAAGCGGGACGTGGACGATGTTCGTGAGAGTCCCGCGCTCTCGATCATCGATCGCCTGCGTGCAAAGGGCGCAAACGTCAGGTATCACGATCCCTTCGTAGCAGAAGTCCATTTTGACGACGCGCACACTGACGCTGCAGGCGAACCGCTTCGCTCGGTGCCGTTGACTAACGACGAGCTGAAAGGCGCCGACTGCGTGATCATCGTTACGGACCACAGTGAAATTGACTACAAGCGAGTGTGCTCTCTGGCGCCGTTGATCGTCGATACTCGCAACGCGCTGAATGGCGAGGTCAGACGCGAGAGCCGCGCCCGCATAATTCGATTGTAAGATCGCCACAAAAAGGCACAAAAAGCACAAACAATCATTTTGTGCCTTTTGTGCTTCTTTGTGGCTTATAGGAAACGATGCTGAAAGTCATCAACGTCGTGGGGGCGCGGCCCAACTTCATGAAGGTGGCCCCTATCGTCGCCGCGATGAAACAGCGTCCTCACACCTTCCAGCCTCTCGTTGTGCATACGGGCCAACACTACGACTCAGCAATGTCTGATTCGTTCTTTCACGATCTTGACCTTCCGCAACCTGACACTCATCTCGGCGTCGGTTCCGGTTCACACGCAGCGCAGACAGCCGCGGTGATGGAACGTTTCGAGCCCGTCGTGCTGCGTGAAAAACCTGACTGGGTTTTGGTCGTAGGCGACGTCAACTCCACGATTGCGTGCGCCCTCGTCTGTGTGAAGCTGGGAGTGAAGGTTGCGCACGTCGAGGCAGGACTTCGCAGCCGTGATCGCTCCATGCCGGAAGAGATCAACAGGCTGCTCACGGATCAGATCGCGGATCTTCTTTTCACACCTTCGCCGGACGCCGATGAGAACTTGCTTGCCGAAGGAATTCCGCGCGAGCGAATTCGTTTTGTGGGAAATGTGATGATCGACTCGTTGCAAAAGAACCTCGAAAAGGCGCGCGAACTGCGCACCAGGGAAGAGTTGGGACTAACCGGCATCGATTACGCGTTACTAACACTTCACCGGCCGTCGAATGTCGATCTCCGTGAATCATTTGAACGAATTCTTTGCGCGCTCGAAGTGATTGCGTCGAAGTTGCCCATAGTCTTCCCCGTGCATCCCCGAACCCGAAAGACAATCGCCGAACTCGGATTAAGCGCTCGTGTTAATGAGATAAGAGATCTGCGCCTCGTGGATCCACTCGGCTATCTCGACTTCCTGAATCTTTCGAGCAGTGCTCGGCTTGTTTTGACGGATTCCGGCGGCATTCAGGAAGAGACCACGGTGCTTGGCATACCGTGCCTGACCCTGCGCGAGAATACCGAGCGACCGATCACCGTCGAGATGGGAACAAATGTCGTCGTCGGCACTGACGCGGCCAGGATCATCTCGGAAGCGACTGCCGCACTGAACGGCTCCGCAAAGAAGGGCACCCGCCAACCACCTCTTTGGGATGGCCGCACATCTGAGCGTATTCTCGATGCGCTCGAAGAATTTGCGTCTGCTCGCCGCTCCCTTTGATGGATGTTCTCAGAAAAATCAAACGTGCAATTCGTGGAGAAGTGACGTTGACGACCATTGCACTCGAAGCGCTGCGGCGGAGTCGAGTTTCACTTCAGAGCCGGAAAGAACGTGCAAGCCTGGATCAGCACGAGCCGCTTTCGCTCACGCCCGCCTTCGCGCGAATGAGTACTGACGATCTGTTGAATCATTTTGTAGGGGCGGCCCTCCGTGGCCGCCCGTCTTTCTTCGCCGGCTTCACGGAAAATGCGACAGCCGAACTTCAGCGAAACCTCTTTCCTGGTCAAACCTCTGAGCTGATCGCTTCCGCAAACCGCATTGTCGACGATCACTGCTGGCCATTACTCGGCTTCGGTGAGAAATACTTTGGCGAACAGATTCAATGGACTCGCGATCCGCTTTCCAATTATGTCTGGCCACTGGACTATCACCGCGACATAAACTTGATGCGTAGCGATGGCTCGGACGCGCGGGTGCTTTGGGGACTGAACCGTCTCGGTCATTTCATCCCGCTCGCGCGTGCTTACGCTCTCACCAATGACGAACGTTACAGCGCGGAAGTTTTTTCTCAACTGCGAAGCTGGAGCGAGCAAAATCCGTACGCTCGTGGCGCGAACTGGAACTGTGCGATGGAAGTTGCGCTGCGGGCAATGAACCTGCTCGTGGTGCTCCGAACCTTTGCTCAGTCAGAACACTTCGATCTCCTGCTTCTTCTGCAACTCTTACAGCAACACGGCAACTACATCCGACGAAACCTCGAGTTTTCTTACGTCGCAACCAGCAATCATTACCTCTCAGACGTAATCGGACTTCTCTGGTTGGGCTTGATGCTGCCGGAGTTGCAAGCTGCAAAAGATTGGCGCGACTTCGGGTTGGAACAAATGCTTCGCGAAATGGAGAAGCAGGTGCTCGATGACGGCGCCGACTACGAAGCTTCGACCGGCTATCACCGCTTCGTTTTGGAGTTGTTTCTCTATTCCTTCATTTTGTGCCGTGCTAATGGAGTGGAGATCGAAGAAAAGTTTTGGACCAAGCTTCACCAGATGCTGATCTACGTCCGCAGTTATTTGCGACCGGATGGGTTTGCCCCATTGATTGGCGACTCTGACAGTGGTCAAGTGCTGCCGATTCGCCGACGGCGTGCAGACGATCACGCTTATCTCCTGCCGGTTGGCGCCGTAGTTTTCAAAGATCCGTCGCTAAAGTTGGCAGGAATGGAGGTGCCGGAGGAGTTGCTTTGGCTGCTTGGTACCGAAGGCGTAAACCTATTTCAGGAGATGAGACCTTTAACCGATTACTACCATTCGAAGGGGTTGGTGTACTCAGGCATTTACATCGTGCGTGAGGGAGACCTTTATCTCTGCTTCAATGTCAGCGGCGCGGGAATAAACGGGCGTGGTTCGCACGGACACAACGATGCTTTGAGTATCGAAGTCGCGGTGGGTAGACGAGCATTCATCGTGGATCCCGGCACGTATATTTATTCCGCCGACCTCGCGAAGCGACATGAGTTTCGCTCAACTGCGTATCATTCGACCGTGAAAATTGACGGGCGGGAGCAGAACACAATCGATCGCGATACGCCGTTTGTGATTGGCAACGAAGCCGATCCGAGGCTGGTCGAATGGAAAACTGATGACGACTTTGACAAGGTTGTTGGCGAACACTACGGATACTGGCCGCTTATTCATAGCCGCACAGTCACTTTCAACAAGCGAGAACGTTATTGGTTGATTGACGATGAGTTCTTTGGCGAGGGTGAACATGTTTACGAAGTCCGGTTCCATTTCGCGCCTGAGGTGGAGGTGAAGGTAAGTGGGACGGCCGTTGAGGCGCGTAGCGGTGACATTAGTTTGATTGTTTCTTCGTTGAGCGCGGAGGTTGAGCCAACGCTGGAGAGTCAGCCTGTTTCCAGGGACTATGGGCAGATGAGTGATGCTGTGTCGGCGTGCTGGCGTATTTCAGGCCGACCGGGCAAGCTTAGCTGGAAGATAGGAGTTGGCCACGGATAACACGGATTATTAACGGATAATCTGTGTAATCTGTGGTTACTTTCTTATGTGTGGAATCTGCGGAGTTTGGGAATACGGTGCGAACGAAGGAGCGGTAACACCTTCGTTGCTCACGCGTATGCGCGATGAGATGACTCATCGCGGCCCTGACGACGCAGGCGAGTTGGTTTTCGACGAAGGTCGCGGCGGTTTCGGCTTTCGGCGTCTCTCAATCATCGATCTCTCCGCGGCCGGACATCAGCCAATGCACGGCTGCGACGAACGCACGTGGCTGGTCTTCAACGGCGAGATTTACAATCACGCTCTCCTGCGCGCGGATCTCGAACAGCGTGGTCACAAGTACGCCTCACGCACAGATTCCGAAACGATTCTGCACCTTTACGAAGAACGTGGCCTCGACTTCATTCACGACATCGAGGGCGACTACGGAATCGCGCTTTGGGATGCAAACAAAGAGCAACTCGTGCTCGTGCGCGATCGCGTCGGCGTCAAGCCGCTGTACTTCTATCACAAAGATGGCCGCTTCATTTTTGCCTCCGAGATAAAGGCGATCCTGCAACATCCGGCGGTGACTCCGGACATCGATGAACAAGCGCTCTATCACTATCTGACTTTCCTCACGACGCCGGCGCCCACGACCCTGTTTCGCGATATCCACAAACTCCCTGCCGGTCACATGGCTGTCGTAAAACGCGACGGCACGCTGAACATCCAGCGTTACTGGGACGCGCTTCCTCCGAAACAGATCGTCTCGGCGAATGAAGAGGATCAGCGCGCGGAGATTCTGCGCTTGCTGCGCGATTCAATTCGCAAGCGAATGATGTCCGACGTGCCTTTCGGAGTGTTCCTGTCGGGCGGCGTTGATTCGTCTGCGAACGTCGCGCTGATGTCGGAACAGATGTCGCGACCGGTTCAGACTTTCACCGTCGGCTTCAGTGACGCGGAGTATCTCAATGAGCTTGAACCGGCGCGGCGCATCGCAAAACAGTTTGGGACCAATCATCACGAAGTGATCATCTCCGAGAAAGAGATGCACGACTTTCTGCCTCAGATGGTGTTTCACCAGGATGAGCCGATTGCCGATCCGGTTTGCGTGCCGCTCTATTACGTTTCAAAGCTGGCGCGCGATTCGGGAACGATCGTCGTGCAGGTCGGCGAAGGTTCGGATGAGATCTTCAGTGGTTACGAAAACTATGTGCGGCACCTCCGCATCTACGAAAACTTCTGGCGACATGCGGAAGCGCTGCCTCGTTCGTTGCGTCGCGCGATCTCGAATCTATCGAGACCCGCGCTTGAAGCAACAGGCAGAAAGCGCGCTGCCATTGAATTGATCCGCCGGCTTGGCGCTGACGAGCCATTGTTTTGGGGTGGCGTCGTGGTTTATGACGAAACGTTTAAGCCGCGTGTGCTTTCAAGCCAGGTGCGCAAGCGTTTGAATGGTCTCTCGTCTTTGCAGGTGGTTGAATCATATTTGAAGCACATCGAGCAGGAGCGGCCTGACTCCGAGTTCCTGGCGCGCATGACGTACCTCGAGTTGAAGCTGCGGTTACCGGAACTGCTGCTGATGCGAGTCGATAAGATCACGATGGCGACGAGCGTTGAGGCGCGCGTGCCGTTTCTCGATCATCACCTGGTGGAGTATGCGCTGGCGCTGCCGCGTTCTTTGAAAGTCGAGGGCGTGAGCGGCAAGCACATTCTCAAACGCTCACTCGAAGAGATTCTGCCGCACGATCTTCTTTACGAACGCAAGCGCGGTTTCGGTGCGCCTGTGCGTGAATGGTTCAGGGAAGGCTTGGGTGGATGGTTTGACGAGCACTTGATGAATTCAACGATGCGGCGACGCGATCTGCTGGACTATAACTTTGTGGGCAGGATGTTGGATGAGCACCGGCGGAAAACAAGAGACTGGGGATTTCATCTTTGGGCGCTGCTGAATTTGAGCTTGTGGTATGAGAGATGGATCGAATCCTAAGAAAAGTTTTCCCGCAAAGGCGCAAAGGCGCAAAGAAAAAAATTGCTTAACTTTGCGCCTTTGCGGAACTTTTCTAACGACCTTATGAGCTTCTCGTCCCATGTCGCGTGGACCTTTGCGATTCGCGTGTTGATGATCTTCAACAGCGTCGTCGCGGGGATCATCGTCGCGCGATGGCTTGGCGCAGACGGCATGGGACAGTTAGCGGTTATCAACGTCGCTGTAGCGACAATCGTTCAACTCGGGAGCTTCGGGCTCCCCTCATCTAACACCTACTTTATTGCACAGGACCAGGCACGCTTCCGCTCTGCTGCGATCAACTCGCTAATCTTCGCACTCGTCATCGGATCTATTCTCGCTCTAGGATTGATTGCACTCGCGTCAATTCGTCCGGATTGGTTTGGCTTCGTCTCGCCCGAGCTGATTCGCATCGCATCGATCTCGATTCCATTTCAACTGATCGCATTGATCGGCCTCAACATCCTGCTCGCGGTTGGCAAGGTAAAGGAGTTCAACCTGCTGGATCTCACCGGTCAATCGTTTGTGCTGATCAACGCTGTGCTGGTCTTACTCGTTCTGAAGCGCGGCCTCGACATGCTGGTGACACTGAACACCGCCGCGAGCATCCTGGTTGGCATTGTAGTCGCGTCACTTCTTGCTGTGTCAGCAAAAAACCTTGCGCGATCTAAGTGGCGGGCGGACATGGCACTCCTGCGTCGCATGATTGGTTATGGGCTTAAGTTTCACGTCTCAATTCTCGCAGCAACAATCATCCTGCGCGCCGATCTGCTGGTCGTTAATCATTTTCGCGGAGCCGCCGAGGCCGGCGTCTACAGTGTCGCTTCACAATTCGGACTCCTGTTGATGTTGCTCCCTGGCGTCATCGCAACGCTGCTTTTCCCACGTGTAACCGCCGAACAGGACGCGCGTGGCGAAACCACTTGCCTCGTTACCCGCTACACAACCGTCGTCATGTTTCTCTGTTGCCTCGCGGCGGTGCCCTTCAGTTTATTGTTGCCTCTGCTCTACGGCGCGGCATTCTCTGACGCTACGACGTTACTGCTGATCCTGCTGCCCGGCGTCTACCTCATGGGGCTTGAATCCGTGCTGGTCCAACACTTCAACGCCCTGGG
This sequence comes from uncultured Acidobacteriota bacterium, assembly GCA_963826255.1. Taxonomy (GTDB): domain Bacteria; phylum Acidobacteriota; class Blastocatellia; order Pyrinomonadales; family Pyrinomonadaceae; genus PSRF01. The sequence continues at coordinate 142,239 of CAWGWK010000001.1, read as the reverse complement.
ACTGCCTCGGGCAATCCCGATGTATTGGCTCGCGACGTTAGTGCTGAACCTGCTCCTCGTGTTTGCGCTCGTCCCACGGTTTGGCGCGCAAGGCGCAGCGATCGCATCGACAATCAGTTACGCCGCCATCTTTGGCCTGGTCGCATTGCACTTTCACACCAGCACTGGGCGATCTTTCGCCGAGGTATTTGTGCTCGGGAGTTTGCGCGGATGAAAGTTGTTCTGCTGGCCCTCAGCGGCGACTTGTCTCGCTGGCACGACAAGCTGGTCCAACTTTATCCGGACGGCTCCATCGAGATGATCTCACGCGCCGAGTTCGAGACGGGCAGTCACTTGAAACGTTTGAAGTCGTTGCGCGCTCTTCGGCCCGATGTCCTTGCGATTGCTACCGAACGCCTGCCATGGCAGCGCGGGCAAAATCTTTTCATGGTCTTTGGTGCACTCGCGGGGGCGCGCGAGGTTCTCATGCTGGACGCTCACGGAGCTGTCGTTCGCAGATCTCGATCGAATCTTTTGCTTGGCGCGCCGGTAAGACTCGGTCGCGAGACACTGACAAGTGCTAACGACATTGCTCAGTCACGTCGTGAATTGGTGAGGCTCGAACAAGAAGTTCAGAGAAGTAAGGGTGCGAACACGGGCGGGCACGGAGGGCCGCTCTTACAAAACGCGTCGCGAGTTGTTTATCTTCGGTCTACTCCTGGACCAGGCACGCAAGCCGGTGGCGCCGCGAGTCACATCAAAGGCGTTGTCGAAGCGCTCGAAACCCTTGGAGTTGAGGTAAAGATAATCAGCAACGATCTGATCGCCGGTCTCGATGCCGCAAGCGATCGGTTCACGATCATTCCACCGCAGCCCGGAGGAGGCACACGCGCACTCTTCGATATTCACAACAACCTCACCTTTACACGTGGCGCGGTCCCGCTGGTAGAGCGCACGCACCCTGACTTTATTTATCAACGCTATGCACGCTTCAGTTGGGCCGGTGTGGTCGCGGCGCTGCGCATAAAGCGCCCGCTTTTTCTCGAATACAACGGTTCGGAAGTTTGGGCCGGCAAACATTGGGACCGAGTGGGAAGTCTCGATTTACTGGAACGATATGAGCGATTGAACCTTGACGCCGCGACGCGTATTTTTGTCGTCTCCGACGTGGAGCGGCGAAACCTTGAAGCGCGTGGAGTGAATTCAGAGAAGATTGTCGTCAATCCGAATGGCGTGGACGTGGAGCGCTTTCGGCCCGGAGTGGGAGGTTCTGAAACGCGACGTGAGCTGGGAATTAAAGACGATAACGTCGTAGCGGGTTTTGTCGGAACGTTTGGTCCATGGCACGGCGTTGAAAAACTTGCTGAGGCGATCAAGTTAATCCGAACGAATGTGCCGGTGCGTTTCTTGCTAGTTGGAAGCGGGAGTTTGCATACAGAAGTCGAGAAGCAACTGGAGACGCAGACCCGCGCAGGCAAGGTAATCTTCACTGGATCGGTGGGCCACCATCGCGTACCGGCTTTGCTCGACGCTTGTGACATACTCGTTGCGCCGCATGTGCCGCTGGCGGACGGAAGTGAGTTCTTTGGTTCGCCGACGAAGGTTTTTGAATACATGGCGATGGGGAAGGCGATCGTCGCCAGTCGCCTGGGACAAATTGGCGAGGTGCTTAGCGATCGCGAAACAGCGTTGCTGGTCCAACCGGGAAATGTTGAAGAGCTTGCAGCAGCGATCGTGAAGTTAGTTGAGTCGAATGCGTTGCGCGAACAGCTTGGAGCAAAGGCGAGAAAGGTTGCTGAACGGGAGCATACCTGGACCCGCAACGCCCAGCGCGTGCTTGATGCATATAAATCGTGGACAGGATTTGCCACAAAAAATCACAAAAAGCACAAATAATATAAACCTTAAAACCGCCACTCTTTTGTGCTTTTTGTGCCTTTTTGTGGCGGCGATTAGCGTGCGCGTCCTCACGCTGCAGTTTATGCGTGCGCATCTCAACGATCCTGCGTGGTTCCAGGTCGGCTCGTACGCAAAGTTCGATCGGCAGGCGCACGCTATTCTCGACGGGCGCCAAAGACTCTTCTGGATCGATGATCCGGCTCGTACAGATCTGGCCCAGTACCCACCCGCATTTCCTGCTCTGGTCGCACTGATCTACAAAGTCTCTGGAGACTACTCGGCTTACTCAGTTCAATTCGTATTGTGGTTCATCGATCTATTTCTTTCATTACTGCTGATCGGAGGAATCGCGTTTACTGCATTCGGTTGGCGCGCAGCAATCGCGAGTGGCTTTCTCGTCGCACTGTCGCCGCTGTTTGCAATGTATGCCGCCTATCCGTCAGCCGACGTGCCGGCAACGTGGTTTGTGCTTGGAGGCAATTGGCTGCTGCTTGTTGCTCTGCACCGCAAGAATCTCTGGTTCGCACTCGGCGCCGGAGTGCTGCTTGGAATTGCTTGTTGGCTGCGAGTGAACCCGTTGTACTTATGCGTAGGTTGGGCCATCGCGCTGCTCGCATTCGTGAAAGCCTCGTGGCCGGTGAGACTAAAGTTGAGCGCCGCAGTTCTGCTCGGCACCGTCGTCGTGATTGCGCCGATAATGATACGTAATTATCTCGTCTTTCCCGATTTCACGCCGACCGGCGGCACCATCGGAGTGAACTTGTGGGAAGGACTGGGTGAAACCGAGCTCGGCAGAAACAACGGATTTCTGTTCGGCGACGATAAGCTGCTCGAACACGAGCGAAGGAAGCTGAACCTGCCGCCTGATGCCGATATACAGTGGCCTGACGGAATTCGACGCGACCGCGAACGCGTGTGTGAGTCGATGGCTTTCATCCGGCAACATCCGATCTGGTATGCGGGTGTGATGCTCGGGCGAATATGGGGCATGCTGAAGGTTGCGGGTGATCCGGTGCCGTACTGTGGCATCAGCGGAATCAACGTGACGAGCAGAAAGTGTTTGCCGGCGCAGTGGCAGGGAGGACTCATTGCGGCGGGCGTTAATTTGCTCGGGATGATACAGAGCGTCGCGAGATATCTGTTTCTGCCGCTGGCTGCATTTGGAGTCTACGTCGCCGCACGCAGGGATTTGAGGTTGACTTGTTTGCTGCTGGTGACGGTACTTTACTATCTTGTTCCAGGCACGTCGGCGCACACGGAACTTCGATATGTGCTGCCGATGCACGGGCTGCTCATTGTGTTTGCAGGTTTAGGGATTGAGAGATTGTTTCGACCTTGGTTAACTCAGAAGTAAAAAACATCGTGAATCCGCTCCCGCGCGAGATGATGGAGCACACCTATCCGATCCTGTTTCGCGTGGAACAATCACACTGGTGGCACATCGGCAGGCGCAAGATCCTCGCGGGCTTTGTGGCAGAGATTTGCCGCGCGGTAATCGATCGACGTGCGCGCATTCTCGACGTTGGCTGTGGCACTGGCGCGAACCTGCTCATGCTTTCAAAGTATGGAGACGCGGAGGGCGTCGATGTTTCTGAAGATGCGCTCGCGTTCTGTAGAGAGCGGGGACTGGATAAAGTGAAATTGGGAGCCGCTGAAGAACTTCCGTACGACGATGGCACGTTTGATCTGGTCACTGCGTTCGATGTCGTCGAACACCTGGACGACGATCTCGCGGGTCTGAGTGAAATGCGGCGCGTGCTGCGGCCGGGCGGACGTGTGCTGCTGTTTGTGCCGACGTTTATGTTCTTGTGGGGTTTGCAGGATGATGTCAGCAATCACCGCCGCCGTTATCGTTTATCACAGTTGCGACGTGTGCTGGAGCAAGCCGGATTCGAGATCGAGCGCACGACGTATGCAAACATCACGTTCTTCCTGCCCATCCTGCTCGTAAGAAAACTGATGCGCTTGACGGGAATAAAAGCAGAGAGTGAGAACACCATCAATGTGACGGCGCTTAATGGAGTTCTGGGGAGATTGTTGGGTATGGAGAGTTCGATCTTGAGATATATGAACCTGCCGTTTGGTGTCTCCGGACTATGTGTCGCGCGGCGAAAACCTTAGACCAGGATTTACACGATTTTCAGGATTGACAAGATAAATCCTGTAAATCCTGAAACATCTTGTTAATCCTGTCTAACGTGGACGAAGCGAATCTCATAAGCGCCGTCGTTTAGTTCTTTCAGCGTTTCCTTTCGAGCGTGAGTTTCCAGCCAGCGAGCACCCTCGGGAGTTGAAGCGAGTTGGTCGATTGCCGTTGTTTCTAACCAAGCAGGAAGCTCTAATGATTTCGGATCCAACAGCCTCCAACGTGTCCCGGGGTTGAAATAGCGAACCAGCCCTGCATCCGAGTTTACTGCGCCATAGTAAATCACTGTGCCCGCGGGCCATTCACGATTCATCTGCAACGCAAACGCCAGTGGCGGATATTTCTCCACGTGTGAAAACGGATAAATAAGAAAAAGAAAGTTTGCGAGACTGACCGCAACAACGAACACTGCTAAAGCCCACGTCCGCGAAGCTTTGTTTTTGAATGATACGAGCGCCAGGCCAAGCAGCAGAATCAGGCCCGGCAGGTAAAAGACCCGGTAAAAAGTATTCTGCGGCAGCCAGAAAAACAGGAATACGAGATACCCAGCGGTCCATAAAAGTGAAAGCAAGAGTACAGTCTTCTGGCGCGACTCCAACCGGAGCTCGCTAATCCGGTGAAGGCTTAATAACTTGCTGACCTTTTTCAATGCCTCGAAGATGAGCCAAAGCACCGCAAGCATGAGGCAGGCCAGCAGCACAACTACGAGCGGATTCATGAGACCGCGGAGTAAATTGAATCGGCCTCCGAAGAAGAGCCGCACCTGCCCGCGCAACGAGTATTGCAGGTTGGACCAGAAATCGAATTTCGTATCTGCGTCGGGTGAATACGAAGCGCTCCACTTCAGTAACCTCGCGAACTCAAACGAGCCCGATGCGCGGTAGAACAAGTATGCGTACGCAGCGACGATCAAAACCGCCGCAACCACTGAAAAGAATACTGCGTTACGTGCACGTCGCTTCAGCGACAGTGGCCCGTCCTGCAAATAAACACCGAGCGCTAAAACAGGAAACATAACGACCGCCAGTTGGTGAAAGGCCATGCTGACGAAGAAAGTTACCGCGAGCAGTAACGGCCTTGCTTTCTGATTCGGCAGCACGAGGTAAAAACTTAACAGCACAAAAAGCACACTCGGAATGTAAGCGTTCGCATCCGTGGAAAACCTCCACCAGGTTGCGGAAAATGCGAACAGCAGCGTGAGGCAAACTGAGAGATACAGCGAGCGCAGCGTGTCGCTCAAGATGGCGAACAGCACTCCCGCACAAGCTGCACTGAGAAGACTGTTCAGTATTTGCAGCGCCGTTACCGCTCTTAGTGCAAATCCGAATGCGAGCAGGAGTTTGTAAAATATGTACCCAACGAAGTTGTAGATTAGATGGTTGGGGTGGACCAAAGAAGGATTCAGCGTTGCAGCGTCTTCAATTGCCTGCGCGAACGCAATCCCGTCCCAGTAATAAACACGCGTAGGAAATGCGAGATAGATGATGGCAATGGCAACCAAGAGTAGCCAGGGTGCAATTTGTCGCTCAGTCATCTTGGACAGGATTTACAAGATTTTCAGGATTTTCAAGATCAATCATGTAAATCCTGTAAAATCCTGAAACTCATGTTACGCAATCGATCGATAATCTGCTTTGGCGGTGAAGACTGGTGGTATCACCACCCGCATTCCAAGGCCCACCTGATGCGCAAATTCGCGCGCGCCGGCAACAAGGTGATCTTCGTTAACTCGATCTCGATGGGCCTTCCCGGCCTGGCCCACAAAGATCTATTACCACGAATCAAGCGCAAGCTCAGAAGCTATTCGAAGCTCGCGCGCCAAACAGACGAAGGTATAACAGTTGTCTCCCCCGCGAGTTTACCGTTTTTTGGCACTGCGGCCGCGCGCTCGGTCAATCGCCGCTTGATTGGAGCGCAGATCAAACGTCTCGCCCACAGTCGCGGGCTTACAAAACCGATTCTCTGGATCGCCATTCCCACTGCCGCCGACATGATTGGTGCGTTCGGCGAAGCCGCAGTGGTCTATCAAGTGTCAGACAAGTATGATGCGAACACGATGGATCACGCTACCGATCCGGCATTGATACGCAGCCTGCATGAACGGGCCATCGACGCCGCCGACCTCGTTTTCTATTCCGGTCGAAAACTTTTTAACGAAGCTACGCGAGGATGTGAACGGTCGCACTTGTTGGAACAGGGCGTCGATTACGATCATTGGCGGCACGTCGGCAACGGCAAGATCGACGTTGCTCCTGAGATTGCTAAGATCCCTCGACCACGTTTGGGTTACTTTGGCGCGATCGAGCCATGGCTCGTCGATCAGGAGTTGATCAAGCGCGCCGCACGCGAGCGCCCTGAGTGGCATTGGATTTTCATTGGAAACAGATCACGCGGTCTCGATATTGAAGAGTTGTCGAATGTGCATTGTTTGCCGCCGGTCGCGTATACGGATCTGCCTGCGTATGCGGCGGGATTCGACGTTTGCGTGTTGCCATGGGAAACTGAGCAGTCTTTTACGAGCTATGGCTCAGCGATCAAGGTTCGTGAATACCTCGCAACCGGAAAGCCGGTGGTCATCTCGCCGTTACCGGAATACGAGCCGATGCGCGACGTGCTTCGGATCGCGCGCACGCGAGACGATTTTATTCGATTGGTAGAGGAAGCGCTTCACGATAACGATCCGGGCAATGCTAAACGACGCCAGGCTGCTGTAGCCGGCGGCACGTGGGACGTCCGTGCGGAATGGGTGAGTGATTTAATTGAGAGTGTGTTGAAGGAGAAGTCCGTAAAAGGGTTTTTCACCCAATGAAGCAGGTCCTACAAAACCGAAAGACGGGCAGGCCATTTGTTGGCGAAGTTCCGGTGCCTGCGTTGCAGCGAGGCCGCGTGCTGGTGCGCACTGTTGCATCGCTGATTAGCGCAGGCACTGAGCGCGCCGCGGTCGAGCTCGTCAGCAAGGGGTTGGTCCAGGAGGCGCGGCAACGCCCGGATCTCGTCAAGGCTGTCGTTGCAAAGGTGAAGAACGAAGGACTTCTCAACACGTTTGCTTCAGTACGCGACAAGATGGCCGCATCGCAGGCGTTGGGTTACAGCGCCGCTGGAATTGTTTCAGCAGTTGCGAATGACGTGACGGAGTTTCAGATCGGCGATCGTGTCGCGTGTGCGGGTGTGGGTTTTGCATCGCACGCGGAAGTGTTGTCAGTGCCGAAGAATCTTTGTGTTCATCTGCCTGAAATTGTGAGTTTTGAATCGGGAGCATACAGCACGTTGGGCGCGATCGCCCTTCAGGGAGTTCGGCTTGCGGAGCCGACGCTCGGTGAATCTGTCGTCGTGATCGGACTGGGTTTAGTGGGCCAACTTACGGTCCAACTTCTCAAAGCGAATGGCTGCCGCGTATTCGGGCTGGACTTGGACCAGTCGCGCGTTTCTTTAGCGCTCGAGATGGGCGCTGACAGGGCGCTTGTTTCAGATGAAGCAGCGGCAAAAGAGATCGCGACGTGGACACGTGGTCATGGTGCGGACGCCGTACTGATCACGGCGGCCTCGGATTCGAATGGACCTATCGAGCTAGCGGCGCAAGTGTCGCGTTTGAAAGGACGCGTGATCGTCGTAGGTATGACCGGCATGGACATTCCGCGCCAGCCGTTCTTCAGTCGTGAGCTCAACCTGATCGTTTCGATGTCGTATGGACCAGGTCGTTACGATCCTGAATACGAAGAGAGAGGGCACGACTATCCGCTTCCCTACGTGCGTTGGACCGAGAAGCGAAATATCGAGAGCTTTCTCCAACTGATCGGTGACAAGCGCGTCAACGTTGAGCGGTTGACGAGCCACCGCTTTCAAATCGAAGAAGCTGAGCGTGCTTACCGGTTGATCTCGGGCGATGTGCAGGAACCGTATCTGGGCGTGTTGCTCAATTACGATTCCGAAGCGGAGGTCGCGCGAAGAGTATCGCTCACTGCTACACCTTCGGGGCGGAAAGCGGAGAAGTCGATTGTTTTGGGAGTGATCGGCGCAGGGGGATACGTGCCCGCAATGTTGCTGCCACACTTCAAAGCCGAGGGTGTTGAATTTAGTTCGATAGCCACGGCTTCCGGGATTTCGGCGCACGATGTCGGCAAGAAATTTGGCTTTGCGTATGCAGTGTCCAGCGCTGAAGAGGTGTTGGAAGATGTGAATGTCAATCTCGTTGTAATCGGCACGCGACACGACACGCATGCGGAGCTTGCACGCAAAGCCCTCGAGCGCGACAAGCACGTGTTTGTCGAGAAGCCGCTGGCGCTGAACGATCAGGAACTGGAATCAGTTCTCGAGGTTGCCGGAAGGTCCGCCGGAAAGTTGATGGTTGGCTTCAACCGGCGCTTCTCGCCGCTCGCTCTGCGTGCAAAAGATTTCTTCGCCGGTCGCGACACGCCGCTCTCGATTCTCTATCGAGTAAACGCTGGTCGCATTCCAAAGGAACACTGGACACAAAATGCTGACGAGGGTGGCGGCAGGATAGTTGGCGAGGCCTGTCACTTCATCGATCTAATGCAGTATTTGACAGGAGCACCCTCCGTGTTTGTCTTTGCCGAATCGATGAGCGCCAAGTCGAGCAAGATCGTCGATGCGGACTCTGTTTTTATTACCTTGCGATTCGCCGATGGATCAAATGGCTCGGTGGCGTATCTCAGCGAAGGCGACAAATCTTTGGCGAAGGAACGCGTTGAGATATTTGGCGCAGGGAAGGTTTTTGTACTTGATGATTATCGACGCGCAACGCTCTACAAAGACGGACGCGAGGAGCAGATGGCGTTGAAGGCACAGGACAAAGGTCAGCAGGCGCAGGTGCATGCGGTTTGTGCAAGCGTGCTCGAAGGTGGAGCTCCTCCGATCAGCCTTGAGGAATTGGCGGCTACCAGCCGCGCGACATTCCGCGTGCTCGATTCACTCCGCGAACGCCGCCCCTTTGAAGTTTGAACCACAGATTACACGGATCTTTTTTCCACAGATCTGCGCAGATCGGTTTTCAAATCAGTGTAATCTGTGGTTAGGTTTTTGATCGATGTGTGGGATTGCAGGAATCGTTAGTGTCGAACCGGAGAGATTCATCGGCTCGATGCTTGAGAGCGTGGAGCATCGCGGTCGGGATGATCAGGGGATCTGGTCATCCGAGCGAATCGACGCCGCCAACCGGCGCGCGTGTTTGGGCCATCGCCGTCTTGCCATCATCGACCCAAGTCCCGCAGGTCATGAACCCATGCTGTCGCATGACGGCCGGTATGTCCTCACGTTCAATGGTGAGATCTACAATTATCGTGAACTGCGGGAACAGCTAAAGTCCCTCGGTCATGAATTCCGCACCGATTCAGATGCGGAAGTTTTACTCGCGGCGATCTCTGAATGGGGCTGGGAAGCTGTCGGGCATCTCAACGGCATGTTTGCGTTCGGCGTTTGGGACAATCGCGAGCGCACGTTGACACTGGTTCGCGATCACGTTGGCATCAAGCCTTTGTATTATTCGTTCATTCCGGCTGGGACGGGCGCACCTCCGGCGTTCGTCTTCGGCTCCGAAATCAAAGCAATCCTCGCGACCGGATTAGTAAAACCTGAACTCAATCCGGAAGCACTGCACCAGTTTCTCACGTTCCTTTGGTCACCCGATCCGAACACGTTGTTTCAAAATGTGAAGACGGTTCCTCCCGGGCACATGGTCCACTTTCACGACTATGAGATCACGCTCAAACAATGGTGGGACGTTTCGTTCTCCACGATCGAAGAAGGGAAGAACGAGGCGTGGTGGCGCGAGCGCGTGCTCGACACTCTCGATCGTGTCGTGAAAATGGAGATGGTTGCGGACGTGCCGCTGGGATCGTTTCTCTCGGGCGGTATCGACTCTTCCGGAATCGTAGCGATGATGGCGCGCCATGGGAACGGCCGGGCTATTAGTACTTACACAGTGGGCATCGAAAGCGAAGATCTTCGCTACGACATCATCCCCGACGACGTGCGCTGGGCGCGCCGTGTCAACGAGCAGTTACAGACTGACCACCACGAGATCATGTTGAAGCCGTCTGTTGCTGATCTCCTGCCGAAGCTTGTCTATCACATGGAAGAGCCGCCGATCGACATGGCGATTCCGAGTTATCTCGTGTCGCGAGCGGCGCGTGAAACTCTAACCGTGATGCTTTCGGGCATGGGTGGCGATGAAGTGTTCGCCGGGTATCCGCGGCAGATGGCGATGAAGATTGCATCCGCGTTCGATCCGGTTCCGAATCTTCTACGGCGGCCGCTGATGAAAACCGTTGCGGGTGTTTTGCCGGGCGGGTTGCCGGGAAGACTGACCGCACCACTTCGCAATGCGAAGAAGTTTGCGCGCAGCGCCGCGCTCGACTTCGAAGATCGTTACCTCGGTTACGGCACTTACTTCACCAACGACATGAAGCACCGCTTGTATTCCGACGAGTGGCGCACGCTCACCAGCGACTACGATCCGTATGCCGCGCATCGTGCTTACTTCGCGCGCGTGTCAGGTGCTGCGCCACTGAACCAGCTTCTGTACGTCGATCTAAAAACTTTTCTTCCTTGCCTGAATCTTCTGACAACTGACAAGACGTCGATGGCTGCGAATCTCGAGGTGCGCGTGCCGTTCCTTAATCGCGAGATGATCGAAATGGCCGCCCGCATGCCGCCGAGGTTGAAACTGCGCGGGCTGACGCGAAAGTACGTGCTCAAACGTGCGCTCGAAAGTGTCCTGCCGAAAGACGTAGTCTGGCGAAAGAAGGCGGGGTTTGGAGCGCCCATCCGCTCCTGGTTGCGTGGACCTCTGCGCCCGTTGATTAACGACCTGTTATCTGAAGAGGCGGTGAAGCGGCGCGGCATGTTCCGGCCGGGTGAAGTGAGGCGGGTGCTGGATGCGAACTTTTCCGGGCGTGAGGACTATAACCTCCAGGTTTTTCAGTTACTTGGCCTGGAACTGTGGCACCGCACGTTCATCGATCGGCACCGTTCAGTTTAGTTGTAAATCTTCTCTGCGTAACTCTGCGGTTCCTCTGCGCCTCTGCGGTAAATGCTTACGTAAACGCAAGTAAACCGCAGAGGCGCAGAGGAACCGCAGAGTTAACGCAGAGAGAAGCCCAATTCTATTGGCAGTTAAACATTGACAAGCATAGTTCGGCCCGTCTAATCTGCTTTTGCGAGTCATCCCTGGCTCCCCTAATTCAAGAGCCCTCACGGCCTCGAAAGTCCCACAGCAATGATCGGACTGGACCAACTCGAAATACCAGGCAATGGACTGCACTCGGCGCAAAGGCCGGGCGAGCGCCCGTGTGTGCTGCTGGTCGAGGACGATCCTGCGCTCCGCCGGTACCTGGAAGTAGTGCTTCAGCGCGCGGGGTATGAAGTTGTTTCGGCCGGCGATGGTTTGGAGGCGATGAAAGTCTTGCTCGCCACCCGCGTTAACGTAATCGTTACCGACGCGTTGATGCCAAATCTTGATGGATATGAGTTGTGTCGTTTTGTGAGGAACAGCCAGCACCTGGCCCACTTGCCGATCATCTTGTTGAGTGCGCTCGATCCGAAGAATACGACTGATGAGTCAGAGCAGGTGAATGCATTTCTTGCGAAGCCAGTCTCACCGGAAGACTTGATTAAGACTATCCACAGATTCCACAGATTATCTGCGTAATCTGTGGATGGCTTTACCTGATTAGCTGGTCCAGTGGTGCATAGGGAATGCCCTGGTCGGTAGCGACTGCCTCGTATGTGCAGTGTCCGGCGTAGGTGTTCACACCTTCTTTCAAACCCAGATCACTTGTAATCGCTTCGAGGAAACCTTTGTTGGCCAGCTTCAGCGCATACGGTAAGGTCGCGTTAGTCAACGCGAACGTCGAAGTACGTGGCACGGCGCCCGGCATGTTTGCGACGCAGTAGTGCAGCACACCTTCAACGTAATAGGTCGGATTCGAGTGAGTGGTGGGATGCGTAGTCTCGATGCAGCCACCTTGATCGACTGCGACGTCCACGATAACAGCACCGTTTGGCACTTCTTTCAGCATCGCCCGTGTCACAAGCTTCGGTGCAGCGGCGCCCGGCACCAGCACAGCGCCGACGATCAGATCCGCTTGCGAGATCGCGTCCTGGATCATGTAAGCGCTGGACGCGAGTGTCGAAATCTTTGAGAGAAAGATATCGTCGAGCTCGCGCAGTCGATCGAGATTGTTGTCGATGATCGTTACGTGAGCGCCCATGCCGACAGCGATCTTCGCTGCGTTTGTGCCTACAACACCGCCGCCGATAATCACGACTCGCGCGGCGGGCACACCCGGAACACCACCCAACAAAATTCCTCGTCCACCGCTCATCTTCTCGAGATAGTGTGCTCCCACCTGAATGGCCATGCGCCCGGCGACTTCCGACATCGGAGTCAACAAAGGCAGTGTGCCGCGTCGATCTGTAATCGTCTCGTAAGCGATACCGGTGACCTTACGCTTGAGTAACTCTTGCGTGAGGTCGGGAACTGGCGCGAGATGAAGATACGTGAAAAGCAGTTGGCCCTCGCGCATGCGCGGATACTCCGGCGCGATCGGTTCTTTTACTTTCACGATCATGTCGGCGCTCGCCCAAACGTCGTCAGCCGATGGAACGATTCTCGCGCCCGCGCGTTCGTAGAGCGAATCTTCAAAGCCCGAACCCGCGCCCGCGTTTACTTCGACCCGGATTTCATGTCCGGCATCCTTCAGGGCGCGCACGCCGGCAGGCGTCAATCCCACTCGGTATTCATTGTCTTTGATTTCTTTCGGCAGACCGACGATCACAGTTTTATTCTCCTGAGTGAGCCACAAAAAGGCACAAAAAGCACAAATGCATCCGCGCGCGCAACGTCGGGTGATTAGCCATCATTTGTGATTTTTGTGCCTTTTTGTGGCTGAAGATGCTGTCATTGCGGCGACTCAACCTGGTCAATCTGCGCACGTTGCAGCTTGCCGCTGAAGTTGACATAGACGGACTTCCATTCCGAGAAAATGTCCAACACCTGCGTGCCTGCTTCACGATGGCCATTGCCGGTTGCTTTCGTGCCGCCAAACGGAAGATGGACCTCGGCGCCGATGGTTGAGGCATTCACGTAGAAGATGCCGGTGTACATCTCGTTCATTGCTTTGAAGGCGCGATTGACGTTCTGTGTGTAGATCGCGGCCGAGAGACCATAACGAACGCCGTTGGCGATCTGGATCGCGTCGTCGAGCGAGTTCGCTGGAATGACAGTGGTTACTGGTCCAAAAATCTCTTCCTGTGAAATACGCATATCGGGCGCAGCGTCAGTGAACACTGTCGGCTCGATGAAATGACCATTTGCATAGTCGCCTCGCGAGAGACGTTTGCCGCCACAAGCGAGCTTAGCGCCGTCGTCGTTACGTCCGATACGGATGTAACTCATGATCTTCTCGACGGCGTCGGCGTTAATGACTGGACCAACATCAGTCTTCGGATCCGCACCATCTCCCACGCGCAGCGCTTTCGCATTTTCAACCAGCTTCGCAACGAACTGTTTATAGACCTTCTTGTGAACAACCAATCGTGACGACGCGGTGCAGCGCTGGCCAGACGTACCAAAGGCGCCCCAAATGGCGCCTTCAACAGCTAAATCGATATCGGCATCGTCCATTACGATGATGGCATTCTTGCCGCCCATCTCGAGCGAGCAGATGGCGTTTCGTTCGGCGCAGGCCGAAGCGACGATGCGGCCGGTTTCTGTCGAACCTGTAAACGAGATCAAACGCAGCGCCGGATGGTTTGTCATGGCGGCGCCAACGGTTTCGCCATAACCAGTGACGAGATTAACGACGCCAGGCGGGATGCCCGCTTCCTCACAAGCTTTCACTAAATTGTAAGTTGAAAGGGGCGTGTCTTCGGCGGGTTTGATCACGACGGTATTGCCGCAGATCAATGCCGGAATCAATTTCCACGACGGAATCGCCATCGGAAAATTCCATGGCGTGATTAAACCGCAAAGACCTACCGGCTGGCGCACGCACATCGCGAATTTGTCGCGCATCTCGGCTGGCGTGGTGAATCCATGAAGGCGCCGTCCTTCGCCCGCAGTGTAGTAAGTGCAATCAATCGCTTCCTGAACGTCGCCGCCGGCTTCTTTCAGAACCTTGCCCATCTCGCGCGTCATGTCGGCAGTAAACTGTTCCTTGTTGTGGATCAGGATCTCGCCGAGTCGGAAGAGCAATTCCGCGCGCTTCGGAGCAGGTGTGTTACGCCAGCGATCGAACGCGTTCTGCGCGGCATTCACAGCCGCATTAACGTCGTCGCTGGTGGAAAGAGGAAAGCGTCCAACGATATCGCGATTGTCGGCGGGGTTGATGTTTTCAAACATCTCACCCGACTCACTGGCGACCCACTTTCCGTCGATGTAGTTCTGATAGGTGGTAACTGCGGCACGTGCTGCGTTGCGCGCGGCAAGTTTTCCGCCGGTTTTTGAGATTGCCTTTTTTGCCTGAGCCATAATTATTGCCAATTGCCGATTGCCAATTGCCGATTTAGGTATCGGAGTCTTGATTGATCCAATTGGCAATTGGCAATTGGCAATCGGAAATGATCTACTGATACGTGAACTGAATAATCAGCGGTTGCAGGCGGTCGCCCCTCCCGTCGCGCACCATTCTCGTCACATGCAGCACGATCGGATCACCGGCCTTCAGTCCGTTCAGCACACGTTGGAAATCCGCGAGCGAAGTTACGGGAGTGCGGTTGATGCGAGTAATCACATCGCCCAGCATCATCGCAGGTTGTTGACTCGAGGGTGGAATGCGAAGCTCCGCCACGATACCATTCGGATCGATGTCCTTCACGTAAAGACCCTGAACGCCGGTCAGGCGACGATCAGCGATAAGCTGCGGCGTCAATTCGGTGAGCGTGATTCCGAGACGCAGGGAATTGCCACGCGGATCGGCAGTCTTCGGCGTTGCCTTTGTTGGATCGACCCACTCTCGCGTGGTTGGTGACGGAGGCCGCTCGCCCAACCCTACACTGACAGTTTTCTTATCGAGTTTGCCGTTGACGTCTCGGAGGTAAGTAAGTGTGACTTGCTGGCCGACCGGTGTGCTGGCAACACGCTGAATCAGATCTTGTGCACCGGCGACGGGCGCGCCTTCAAACTCGACGATGATGTCGCTAGCTTGCAGACCACCTTTTGCTGCCGGCGTGGGTTGACCGTTTTCAGTCTGCGTGACGGAGGTGATGATCGCGCCCTTTGCTTCCGACAGACCATAAACTTTCGCAAACTCATCGTGCACGGATTCCAAAGTTATCCCCAAGTACCCGCGTTTGACTTTGCCCTGCGCGATTAACTGTTTGTAGACGAAATTCGTTTCGTTCGCGGGTAGGGCAAACCCGATGCCGTTGTAATCACCGGTCGAAGTCGCAATCTGCGAGTTCATGCCGATCACTTCGCCGCGCATGTTCACGAGTGGTCCACCGCTGTTGCCGCGATTGATGGCGGCGTCAGTCTGGAGGAAACGTTGGAAGACGTTGAAGTACGGGCTTTCGCGTTCCTTCTTCGAAATGATTCCCGCAGTCACGGTTTGGTCGAGGCCGAAGGGCGAACCCATGGCCAGCACCCAATCGCCAACCTGCGCCGCGTTTGAATCACCGAGCGTGACGGTGGGAAGATCTTTAGTTGTCTCGATCTTGATTACGGCCACGTCCGTCTCGGAATCAAAGCCGACGACTGTGCCACGATATTTCTCACCGGATTGCAGGCCGACAGTGATTCGCGCCGCGTCTTCGATTACGTGGTGGTTGGTCAGAATGTAGCCTTTGGGACTGACGATGAACCCGCTGCCGACGCCGTGATTCGGACGCCTTGGCGGACGGCGGAACATGTCGAGCAATGAATTGCTCGATTGATCTTCCTTGTCTTCGTCCTTTTCACTGACTTCCGGCTGTGGCTGAGTGGTTTCAATGTTTACGACGGCCGGTTCGACGCGGCGCGCAATCTCGGCAAACGAGGCCGACAGGGCTTCAGGCGCGCGGGCAATCTGCATTTCGGGCTGCGCGATGGTAGTCCGGCCTGACAACATTGCTCCGATGCCGATGCCGGCAACCAAACATGCGATTGCGAGTGCGGCAATCCAGATACGGAGTTTTCGTAGAATCGTCCGTTCCTGATCAGTCGTGCGTTCATTCGAGACGTGAAACATATTTCACCACCTTCTAGATTAAGCCGAGATCCGAACCCCAGGGAAAGGGCCTAGAGTATAGCGAAAGGGTAGTCTGTGAGCAAAAAACCTTAAGTCAGAGTCAACTTAGACAGGATTAACAGGATTTTTCAGGATTTGCATGTAAATCATGTCTAATCATGTAATCCTGTCAAAACAACGTTTCGCTATGGACGGAGGAGGACCTTCAGCACGCCCGTGACACCTGCGCGGCGCATCGCATGCACGCCCTTCGAGAGTGCGTACTCCTCGCTAATCAGACTCTCGACGTCGATCGCGTCTTTCTTCAACAGATCGAGTGCGGGCGTGAAACGTCCACAACGCGAACCGACAATCGAGATCTCATCAACGACAATGCGCGCGGCGTCGATCTCCGTTTTTCCGTGAAACGTAGACTTCAAAACTAGTTGGCCTTTCGGCCGCAGCAGTTCCAACGCCAGCGCAAATCCCGCTGCTGCACCTGACGCTTCTACCGCGACATCAAACTGCTTCGAACGTTTACCTGCCTGTGTCGGAGTAGCGGTTTCAATGCCTCGCCTCTCAGCGATACGCAGTTTGGAAGAGTGTTTTCCGATCAGGACTAACGATGCTCCAGTGAGAGCGACAACCTGCGCGCAAAGCAATCCGAGTTTGCCGTCGCCAATCACCGCTATGCGATCGGTTTTAGAGATGGAGACACGCTCCAAAATGCCGCATGCAGCGGCGAGAGGTTCAGTGAAGACTGCGTGCTCGTCAGGAACATTATCCGGAACCGGAACGAGATTCTCGACCGGCAGTTGAAGGAACTCAGCGTGTGCGCCATCACGGCCGACGATTCCGAGCACGGTGCGTGAAGCGCAGTGTCGTGAGTCGCCGCCGCGGCACAGTTCGCACTTGCCGCAGCCGGCATTTATTTCGCCAACGACGCGACGACCGACAAGCGTGCGGTTAGTGCTCTCTTCAACACGACCAACAAACTCGTGTCCGAGCGTTCCTTTAAATCCCGCATAGCCGCGCGCGATTTCCAAATCGGTGTTGCAAATACCTGACAGAAGCACACGCACCAGTGCTTCATCAGCACGATCCGGCTTCTCGACTTCTTCAACTGAAAGATTCTTTTTGTTGACGCGGAGGGCGAGCATACTCGAGTAGCCGGCTGAGCGCTTCAGCTCATTGGTGCCTTTTGTGCTTCTTTGTGGCTAAAAAGTCTTACTCCTCGTGTACGCATTTTGTGGCGTGAGTTCGACGGTCTGTCTAGCGCCGACAACGGTTACCGGCAAACGCCATTCGAGCTGTTCGTCGCCCGCGAGTGTGGCATGCAGCCACCAACTGCCGGGCGCGAGCATCACGGCGCCGTTCCCCTGCTTGTCGAGACGCGCATTAATCGGTGAGCGACCTCGCATCCGCTCCTTGAGAAAATCTTCAAAGCGCTTGCCGGGCTTCCGCTCAGTAAAGAACTCGTGCCGCACTGCGATGATATCGACCGGGTAAAGACTCACCGCCACGTCCAGCGAAGGACCCGCGTTTTCCGGAGGTTCTCGAATCACGATCTGTAAAGTGGACGTTCGCTGATCGGCTCTGACCTCGGAGCCGCCGGCGGGAAGTCTTCGATAAATCATCCACCCGGCGCCGGCGAGTAAAAGTATCAGCCCAACTTGCAAAGTAAGGATTACGAGTCCACGAAATGTGAAAACAGATTTCAGTGCGGAAATACGATTAGAAAGCATGAAATTGCTACTGGCCGTTAGCTTTTAGCCGGCGCACATACTCTACGAGCGAGTCGGCTTCTTTTTCGTTTAGCTTGTTGCTGAATGCCGGCATGTTGCCGCGCACGTTTCGTCCATTCATGATCGAGTTGAAGATGCGTTCGTCGCTAACCTCCGCCTGCCACTGAGGGTCAGCGAGGTCGCGCGCGTGGCTAAACTTACCCTTCGAGGTCTTCGCCCGCCCGTCATTGCCGTGACAGGAAATGCAATGGCGACGATACAACTGCGAGGCCGGTCGTGCATTGCTGCTGCCTGAGGACGTCGCGAGTCCCAACGGCGACAGGCAAACGAGAATGAATAAAGCTAATAAACCCACCCGCATCGGCCGCCATCATAACCACCACAACACCAAGACACAAAGTAACATTTAATTTGTTGTTTTACTTTGTGCCTTTATGGCTTAGTGGTTATGATTGCGTGCGTAATCCCCGTAATCGAAAATCAGGACAACTCAATTGACTGAAATCGAGATCAACAAGCTACGTGAAGAGTGTGGCGTTTTCGGAATTTACGGCCATCCCGATGCCTCCCGGCTGACTTACCTGGGTTTGTACGCGCTCCAGCATCGCGGTCAGGAATCGTGCGGCATCGTCGCATCCGACGGTGCCGAGCTGCGTCTCGAACGCGCCATGGGTCACGTTTCCGAATCGTTCGATCAACCTACGCTGGATCGTTTGCGAGGCTCGAGCGCAATCGGGCACGTACGCTATTCGACCTCGGGCGAGGTCTCGATTCTCGAGGCGCAACCGTTTCTCGTGACTTGCCAGCACGGGCAGATCGCAGTTTGTCACAACGGCAATCTTCCATTCGCCCGCGAAGAACGACAACGACTCGAGCGCGACGGCGCGATCTTCTCTTCGACGTCCGACACCGAAGTGGTGCTTCACGGTGTCGCACGATCGCGACTGCCGGTCAGAGAAGCAATACCGCAAGTTTTGCGAGAGACTGAAGGCGCGTTTTCGATGCTCTTTCTGACGCCGTCGGAATTAATGGTTGTACGCGACCCTCGCGGCTTCCGCCCGCTGGCGTTAGGTCGCCTTGGCGACGCGTGGATCGTTGCTTCCGAAACGTGCGCGTTTGATCTAATCGATGCGCAGTACGTGCGCGACGTCGAGCCTGGGGAGATGATCGTCATCGATCAGGATGGGTTGCGATCGTCGCATCCACTGCCGGAGCAGAAGCATTCGATGTGTCTTTTCGAGCACGTGTATTTCGCGCGGCCTGATTCGCTGATCTACGGCAAGTCGATAAATGAGTCGCGACACAAGATGGGCCGGAGGCTTGCCGTGGAGCAGCCTGCGGATGCGGACATTGTGGTTCCAGTGCCGGACTCAGGCGTGGCCGCTGCGATCGGTTACGCGGCTGAAAGCGGGTTGAGTTTTCGTTTTGGACTGGTCCGCAATCACTATATTGGGCGCACGTTCATCGAGCCGCGACAATCGATCCGTTCTTTTGGAGTTCGCATAAAACTCAATCCGGTGCGCGATTTGATAAACGGCAGGCGCGTGGTCTTGATCGACGATTCGATCGTTCGTGGCACGACGTCGAAAAAGATCGTGGGCATGGTTCGCGATGCGGGCGCGAAGGAGATTCACGTGCGCATCAGTTGTCCACCGACCATTAGTCCGTGCTATTACGGAGTCGATACACCGAACAAATCGGAACTGATCGCGGCGCAGATGACGGTCGAGGAAATTAGAAGATTTATCGAGGCCGACTCGCTGGGCTACTTGTCACTGGAAGGAATGATCGCGGCGTCAGGTATGAGCCCGGATGCATCGTGTGTGGCTTGTTGGAACGGCCAATATCCGACGCGCATCACCAGAGAAGCCGAGACCATGTGGGAACGCGAACACGAATCCGTTTAGGCCACAAAAAGGCACAAAAAGCACAAAATCATTAGTCAGCATCTAGAATTCAGCCTTTATTTGAACTCATTCAGCTTAATTAATCATTTCTGTAGTTAACTCATTTTGTGCCTTTTGTGCCTCTTTGTGGCAAAAGCTTTTGAGGCGAGGTTAGAGATTGGGACGAGCTACCCGAGGCTGTGGTTGTGCGGTTGCAGTTCTTCTAGTCGTAGCCTTGCTTGGTGGCTATGCGGGGTGGCGGTACGTTTATCCCTGGTGGAAAAGCCAGCCACCACCGGCGTCAGGTGGCGAGCTGACGATTCGCATTCTCGACGTTGGTCCAATAAACGGCGATTCGATCCTCATCACTTCACCTGCCGGAAAGACTGTACTCATCGACGCGGGCGACACCACGAAAGGCAAAACTGTGGTCGAGGCGTTGAAGCGCTACAACGTGCAGCAACTCGACTACCTGATCGCCACGCATCCGCATCCGGATCACATCGGCGGAGCTACTGAAGTTTTCAAGGCAGTCAAAGTCTTGAACGTAATCGATAACGGTCAGGGCCCGAGTGTTCCGCCGCAACCTGCGGCCGCGCCAAAGCCAGCGACTACCAAAAGACCGGCAACCAGAAGAGCCACCCAACCCGCTTCACTCACAAAGTTCTACGACGACTACAAAGCGGCATTGAACAGTAGCGGCGCTCGCTATGAAAACGCCCGGCCGGGAACCAAATACGATCTCGGAGGCGGCGCGCTATTGACGATTTTGGCGCCGTCTGAACCCTTCTTTACGAAAGATAAAATGACGACCGGTGGCAACGAGGCAAACGCAAACTCGATCGTGGCGCGGTTGGATTACGGAGCGTTTTCGATGCTGCTGGCAGGGGACGCTGAAGATCAAACCGAACATCGTTTGCTGACAAAGGAACTCGAGCTACAAGCAAAGGTGCTGAAGGTCTCACACCACGGTTCGAAGTATGCTTCGTCAGGAGATTTTCTGAATCGAGTCAAACCTGAGATCGCGATTGTTTCGTGTGGTGCGTGGAACCGCTATGGTCATCCTTCGCAAGCGGTGCTCGATCGACTGCGTGCTGCAAACGTGAAACTCTATCGCACCGACTTGCAGGGCGAGATAACGATCACGACACGTGGGAAGGTCAACGAGATGACGGTTAAGCCCGCGAAAGAAACTACCGAGGACCTCTGGGCCGGGCGCATCGCGCAGAAAGATGATTCTTCACGTTCGGGTTTCATTGCTTACGGCGACTTCGGTCCACCACCACGGCCGTCTAAAAAGAGCGAACAAAAGTGACCAAACCAATCTCTTACAGCGATGCCGGCGTTGATATCGACGCCGCGACGCGAGCCACTGACCGGATCAAAGAACTCGCGCGCAAGACTTTCAACGAACGCACTCTTTCCGAAATCGGAAGCTTTGGGGGAATGTTTGACGGCGCGTTTCCGAAGCTGAAGCAGCCGGTGCTGGTTGCGTCAGCCGACGGCGTCGGCACCAAGCTCAAGATCGCTTTCGCGACCGGTGTGCATAACACCGTCGGTCGTGACCTCGTTAATCATTGCGTCAACGATATCCTGGTACAGGGCGCGCGCCCGCTCTTCTTTCTCGATTACATCGCGACCGGGAAGTTGTCGCCCGATGTTGTCGCTAGCATCGTCGAGGGTGTTACGAATGGCTGCCGTGAAAACGGTTGCGTGTTGTTAGGCGGCGAAACGGCAGAGATGCCCGGTTTTTATCAGGACGGCGAATACGACATTGCCGGTTTTATTGTCGGCGTTGTGGACCGCGACAGGATCATCGATGGAAAGACGATCGCTCCGGGAGACGTTTTGCTTGCACTGTCTTCCGCCGGATTACACACAAACGGATATTCGCTCGCTCGCAAACTCTTTTTCGAAGTGGCTGCTTACGAACCTCACACACACTTGCCCGAATTGGGAATGACGGCAGGTGAAGCACTGCTGCTGCCACATCTCAGTTATCTAAAACCTCTCGACGGCCTGCTCGATCAGGGACTGATAAAAGGCCTGGCCCACATAACCGGTGGCGGACTCACCGACAACATTCCGAGGATCCTGCCGGAAGGCACGGCGGTGAAGATCCAACAAGGTTCATGGCCTGTGCCTCCACTTTTCGAGCTGCTACGCCGTCTCGGTAACGTTTCTGAGAGTGAAATGTATCGCACGTTCAATATGGGTGCCGGCATGGTGATCGTTTGCGATACGCAAGACGCCCAAGCTATTGAAAGCCACCTGAAGGACTGCGGCGAACAGTGCTACACGATCGGAAATGTAGTGACTGGAAATCGTGAGGTATTCATCTGAAGAAGAGACTTGCGATCTTAATCTCCGGCCGTGGCTCAAACATGGTCGCGCTGAGCGATGCCGTTATCGCCGGGACCATTCCGAACGCAGAAGTAGCAATCGTTATCAGTGACAAGGCTGACGCTCGCGGACTCGAGCTGGCAAAAGAACGCGGCATCGAAACTCGTGTCGTCGAACGTCATGGTCGGAATCGCGAAGAGCATGAGTGGGAGATCATTTCAGTCTTACGCGAGCATAAAGTCGATCTTGTTTGCCTCGCGGGATACATGCGTCTCTTGTCGCCGTGCTTCATCGAGGCGTTCAAGCACCGGATATTGAACATTCACCCGAGTCTACTGCCTGCTTTTCCGGGGCTTGATGCACAACGCCAGGCGCTTGAGCATGGTGTGAAGGTAAGTGGATGCACTGTTCATTTTGTGGATGAGACGCTTGATGGTGGTCCAATTATCGCGGAGCGTGCTGTGTCTGTGTTGGATGGTGATACTGTGGAGACACTTTCAGCGCGGATACTGGAGCAGGAACATAAACTCTACCCCGAAGCCGTCGCGCTCGTGCTCGGCACGCTTTAGACAGGATTTACAAGATTGTTCAGGATTACAAGATTTAATCTTGTGCATTCTGAAAAATCTTGCCAATCCTGTCACCGTTTACCTAACGACTCCGCGCGTTTAAAAGCCGCCCACACAGCTTTCGACATTATCGTCCGCAGACTACCCTTCTCCATCTGATAGATCGCCTCGGCCGACGTGCCTCCAGGTGAGGTAACCATGTTTCGCAACTCCGCCGGATGTTTGTGCGACTCTCTCGCGAATAAGACAGATCCCAGCAACGTCTGATGGACCAGCTCCTCCGCGACATGTCTCGAAAATCCCAGGTGAACTCCCGCATCGATCAGCGCTTCCATCACCATGAAGATGTACGTCGGTCCGGTGGCGCTCAGTGCCGTTGCCATGTCGATCTGTCGTTCATTTTCGACGTGCACACTCTTGCCCAGTGCGTCGAGCATCGCACAAACCTGACTCTCCTGGTTTTCGTTTACTGCCTCACTCGCGGTCCAGGCCGTAACGCCCTCGCCAATCTGCGCCGGTGTGTTTGGCATTGTGCGCACCACCGAGGCGTGCAGCAGCTCTTCGGATATAGTTTCAATCTTCGCGCCCGCAACAATCGAGATGACGAGCTGCTCCTTGACCAGCGCGCCCTTCAGTTCCTCAAGCACTCCATGCAACCGTTGCGGCTTCACGGCAAGCACCAGCACAGAGCTCTCATCCGGTCCTTCGGGGTAGGTCGCCGCAACGGCGTCGCGGTTCGCTTCAAACATCTCGATGCCATACTTGGCGTGCATCTCCTGGCGCCGCGCGAGCCGCGGGTGACTGCCGACAATTTGGTCCGCAGTAACCATTTTCTTGCGCAGCAGGCCGGTAATAATTGCTTCCGCCATTACTCCGCAGCCGATAAAAGCGAGACGGCAGTTGCTGAGAGGATTCATTGAGGTTTCGGTTACCATTTAATTCTCCCTGTAAAATGTGAAGAGGATAGCGCACGCTTCTACAGTTGAGCTACTCTATCAACCGATGACGATTGACGAACAACTCTCACATCTGGCTAAAGGAACCACTGAAATCATTCGCGAGGCTGAACTGCGCGCGAAACTCGAGAAGTCTGCCGCGACCGGTAAGTCTCTGCGCGTGAAGCTGGGTGCGGATCCGACCGCGCCTGATATTCACCTGGGTCACACAGTGGTCATCCGCAAACTTCGCGCGTTTCAGGAGCTGGGCCATACGGCGATTTTTCTCATCGGCGACTTCACCGGAATGATTGGTGATCCCTCCGGCAAGAATGCCACTCGTCCGCAACTCACTCGCGAAGAGATCGATGCCAACGCCGAAACTTACAAGCAACAGATCTTCAAGCTGCTCGATCCTGAAAAAACAGTTATCGAATTCAACTCGCATTGGATGGACACGCTGGGCTCGGCAGGTTTTTTGCGCCTCTCGTCCCACGTCACGGTGAGACAGATCCTCGAACGCGATGATTTTCAACAGCGGCTCGAAGCGAATCGCCCGCTGGCGCTGCATGAAGTGATGTATCCGCTGGTGATGGCTTACGACTCAGTCGCGCTCGAGGCTGATGTTGAAGTGGGTGGAACGGACCAGAAGTTCAACTTATTGATGGGCCGCAACCTGCAAAGAGAGTACGGGCAGGAATCGCAGGTCGCGATGATCATGCCGTTGTTAGAGGGAACTGACGGTGTACAGAAGATGTCGAAGAGTTTGGCTAACTACATCGGCATCAACGAGCCGCCACAGGAGATCTTCGGAAAGATCATGTCGATCTCGGATGATTTGATGTGGCGCTACTACGAGCTCTGTACCGATTTTTCGCCGAGCGCAATCGCTTCGCTTCGTGAGAATACGAATGGAGGCCAACGTAATCCGCGCGATGTAAAAGCCGACCTCGCGAAACGGATCGTCGCAGACTTCCATTCGGAGGCCGAGGCGCGCAAGGCAGAAGAAGAATTCAATTCGATGTTCCGCAACAAGCAGGCGCCTGACGTTGTCGAAGAGCGGGCTTTGGAATCCGGCGTGTGGAAGTTGCCGAAGCTCCTGGTGGAACTAGGCCTGGTTCCTTCGATGGCGGAAGCTCGTCAACTGATCGAGCAGGGCGGAGTTTACGTTGACGGTGAACGGCGCACACAAACTGACTTCGAAGTAAATCTCACTCCCGATCAATCACCCTTGATCCAGGTTGGAAAGCGACGCTTCGTTCGTGTGAAAGGTGAATAAAACCAGCCACAGATTACACGGATTAATTACGGATCATAACTATAGATAAGCAATCCGTTCTTCATCCGTGTAATCCGTGTGAAAATGATGTCAGCAACTCTCGCAACCGAAGATATTTTGATCATCGAAACGCCCGAGCGTGTGCCGTTGCACTTTGCGCTCGCGTCGATCGGAAACCGGTTCCTTGCCTGTGCCATCGACCACGCGATTCAGGGCCTTGCGTTGACGCTCATCGCCCTCGCCTCGTTCATACTGGCCAACTTTTCGAGCATCGAACGCGCAGTATCAAGCGCACCGAAGTGGGTCTACGCGGTAATGATCCTGCTTCTGTTTCTGACGTTCTCGGGTTACTTCGCATTCTTCGAGTGGATCTGGAGCGGACAAACTCCGGGCAAGCGCTGGTTGAAGTTGCGTGTCATTCGCGAGGATGGACGCCCGATCACTTTCTGGGAGGCGGCGGTCCGGAATCTGCTGCGCACTTTCGACATGATGCCGTTTCCGTTCTATTCAATCGGCTTGATCAGTGTCTTCTCAACTAATCGAGATCAGCGCGTCGGCGACATGGTGGCGGGAACTGTCGTGGTTCGCGAACGCGAAGCAGAAGCGCCGGAATTCTCGCAAGTCTTTGCGACGCCGGTGAGCGATCCCGCGCTTCGTCGATCATTCAAACCGGTTGACTTCACGGCCAGCTTGAGCACGCTGACTGAGTCGGAGATTCAGGTGGTGGAAACGTTTCTTCGCCGTCGCTGGGATTTGTCTGAGGTGCCGCGGCAGTGGATGGCGTGGCGAGTCTCGCTGCCGATCCTTTATAAGATCCGGCCTACTTACGATCTCGCCACGTTCACGTACGAAGGATTTTTAGAAGAACTTCTGCACCGCTATCTTCAGGAGCATCGCTTCGGTGCGGGATAGCTCATTTACGAATCGATCGCGGATCGAGCGGAAAGAACTTCCCAGCCTCGAGCGGATCCAGAGTCACTCCCTCCAAAGAGGCCGCATACGATAAGACAACATCTCTATTAGCAGCGAGATCTTCACCTGTCAGCAACCGAATTTCGTCCGGTGTAACACCACGATGCTCCAGGCTGTTTCCATCCACCATGATCAGGTCTGACACCGTGATGCTAACGCCAAAGAAAATGACGACGTCGATTCCGATTTCGTCTGCATACCGTCTCGACGTCATTACTGCTCCGGCTGTTTGATCTCCGATGATCTTTCCTCGTTTTTCGAGCTGGACTACCCGAGCCAGAACTTCAGAGGCCGATGCCGATCGACTGTTAACCAGTATCGTTAACTTGCCGGTGTAGGCTTTGTCGCCGCGAGATTTCGCAATCTCGGGCTTCGTCTCTTTCCGAGCTTTGGTTTCCCCGATTTTGATATCGCGATCGAAGAGGTTCGCGATGAGGCGCTCTATAGTTGTGACCCAGCCGCCGCTATTACCGCGCAGATCCAGGATCAGTGCTTTGTGTTTTTTAACTCTCGCCATGACGCTATCGATTTGAGAATCCGTCAAGTCAAACTCATTCATTTTCCAGATGAGCAGTTGATCCCCAAACGACATGAAACGATCGCGTCCGATCTCTGCGTCCCGCTGGGCCTTTCTTACAAAGTTCATATACTCGGAATAATCAGTGAGGTCGACCACTCGCTTTCCTTCTTTTTGCTTTGCCAGTAGATCCAGTTGGCGTGGCTCTCCTTTTGGACTGCGAATGGTCACGCGGATGCCGGGTTGCGGACGCAGTACGTTGTACAAATACTCAAACTTCCACAGGTTTGTACGGTCGAGGGTGTGACCGCCGGCCTCCAAAACCTCATCGCCGGGCTTTAATCCTTTAGCTTCGGCGTCGCTGCCCTTGTCAACCGACGAAACGTAGCAACGGTCTCCGATCATCATCATGGTCCAACCATAATCGGTGTCGATAGAGCGTGAAGGCGGCAGGAAGAAGGTGTGCGAGTCGTCTAATTCAATCAGGACTTGCGCGATGGTCCCGAAGATCTGTCCAATGGACTGCGCTGTTTTTATCTTCTCTGAAGCGGTCTTAAAACGAAGTTCCAGGTCCATGCCATGGTAAGCCGGATCGTAATAATTCTTTTTTAACTGGTCTTTGATTCTGGTCAACATCACCTGGCCGCGGTCACGATCTTTGCTTTCGACCTTCTGGGCGCGTGCAATCGTGATGGGAGCGGCAAATATGGAAGTAAAGAACCCAACGGTGAGAAGTGTGCGAATTAAAGGGGATTTTCCAGGCAGATTCATGGGGGATGCTCTCCTGATTTTGTGATTTGACGACCTATTTGGCGGTTTGTTAGCCTTCAGGGTTTCGGCTAAGACGAATTTTATAACAGGGGTTACAGAATGAGTAAAGATGTTTTCATATTAGGAGGTAAGCGCACGGCGATGGGCGAATACGTCGGGGCGCTGAAGGACATATCCGCAATTGACCTCGGCGCAGTGGCGGCGCGCGGCGCGCTGGAAGCAACCGGTGTTAAGGCTGACGAGATCGATCACACCGTAATTGGCAATGCTTTGCAGACTTCCGGCGATGCGATTTATGGCGCTCGTCACGTTGCTTTGAAGGCCGGTGTGCCATTCGACCGGCCGGCGTTAACGGTCAATCGACTCTGCGGCAGTGGTATTCAGTCGATCGTTTCCGGCGCCCATATGATTCAACTCGGTGAGGCGCGCACGTGTTTGGTCGGGGGAATGGAATCGATGTCGCAGGCGCCACACGTGATCCGTGGAGCGCGCTCAGGCTTTGCGCTCGGACAGGGCAAACTCGAAGACAGTTTGATGGTTGCGCTGCTCGACACTTACTGCAATACGCCGATGGCCGGCACTGCGGAAAACCTTGCTCGTAAATTCGAGATATCGCGTGAAGAGCAGGACAAGTATGCGTTGCGATCGCAGCAGGAGGCGAAGCGTGCGAAAGATGCAGGCGTCTTCGCTGAAGAGATTGTTGCGGTTGAAGTGAAGACGCGCAAAGGGACCGTGCAAGTCGTCGAGGACGATCATCCGAGGCCGGAAACGACGCTCGAAGGTCTCGCTAAATTGAAACCGGCGTTTGCGCAGGATGGATTCGTGACCGCGGGCAATGCGTCGGGAATCGTCGACGGCGCCGCGGCGCTCGTGATTGCAGGTGAGGAGTTCGTGAAGGAAAAAGATCTTACTCCGCTGGGCCGGATCGTCAGTTGGGCGTACGCGGGAGTTGAACCGGAGATCATGGGCATCGGCCCTGTGCCCGCAACTCGAGCAGCGCTCGCGAAGGCCGGCTTGTCACTTAACGAGATCGACCTGATCGAAGTGAATGAGGCTTTCGCCGGACAATATTTGGCGGTCGAGAAAGAGTTGGGACTCGACCGAAGCCGAACAAACGTCAACGGCGGCGCGATTGCACTCGGGCATCCGTTGGGAGCGAGTGGCACGCGTCTCGTTTTGACTGTGCTACACGAGCTTCACCGCCGTGGGAAGCGCTATGGTTTGGCGACGGCGTGTATCGGTGGTGGCCAGGGCATTGCCATGATCGTCGAGCGCGTGTAAGAACGGATGGCTAATCCGCGGCTGCTTTTCCCGATTTTCCAATAAGATCCAAATTCTTGTGCAGGTTGCGCCGGGACCTTCACCTCTCTCCCAGAGTTAACTATTGGCATAAATCGCTTTCGTCAGGCGAGGCGATCGAAACCTTTATCCGGCACAACTATTGCGAAATTTTCCTGAATGCTAATCGGCCCCCAGGCCTGGCTTTCATCCGACTCAATAAATGCGTCATAA
The DNA here is from genome assembly GCA_963826255.1 of uncultured Acidobacteriota bacterium. Lineage (GTDB taxonomy): Bacteria > Acidobacteriota > Blastocatellia > Pyrinomonadales > Pyrinomonadaceae > PSRF01. The sequence continues at coordinate 113,522 of CAWGWK010000001.1, read as the reverse complement.
ATATTTAATAGGGTCAATGAAGACTTAGACTTGCGGAATCAAGCTAGGCGTAATAGAGTCGCGCCTCGTCAGCTTGTCCATTCGAAACTTTTCTTCTGTTAACCCATTGCCTAAGGAGTTCCCCGGATGTCGAAAATAGTAAGGTTCTCTTTTGTCTCTCTCCTGGTGCTTGCTCTAAGCGCTGTTGCCTTTGCGCAGTCGACCACCACCGGTGCAATCGGCGGCGTTGTCACAAATCCTAATAAAGAGGTGGTGTCCGGTGCCGCGGTTACGGCCAGGAACATCGGAACCAATAAGGAGGATACGGCGACCACCGATGACACGGGGCGCTTCAAGGTCCCAAACCTGCAACCGGGGATTTATGCCGTTACTGTTAACTCATCAGGCTTCAGTCCGATGACGATGGACAACGTAACGGTTGAAATCGGACGTGAGACGAGCCTTGAAGTAGCACTATCGGTTGGTCCGGTAACCGGCACTGTCGATGTCAGCGCGGAGGCGCCGGCTATCAACACTATCCAGCCGGACTTTTCCACCAATCTTAATCAGACCTCCATCAACGAACTTCCGGTTAATGGGCGCCGCTGGTCCAACTTCGCGATCCTTACGCCTGGCGCTGTTCCTGACGGCAACTTCGGCTTGATAAGTTTTCGCGGTATTTCCGGTTTGCTTAACAACAGCACCGTTGACGGCGGCGACAACAATCAAGGCTTTTTCTCAGAAGAGAGAGGGCGCACTCGCAGTGCGTATTCGATCAGCCAATCCGCGATTCGCGAGTTCCAGGTTAACACTTCGAACTTCGCTGCTGAGTACGGACGCTCCGCGGGCGGTGTTATCAATGCGGTCACCAAGTCAGGTACCAACGAGTTTCATGGCTCCGCGTTTTTATACAACCGCAATAACAAATGGGGCGCGCGCAACCCGAATACATTCATTAGCCAGTTAGTCAACGGAGTCTCTGTTCGTGAGGCGTTTAAGCCTGAGGACAATCGTTACCAGTTTGGGGGAACCATCGGTGGACCAATAGCGAAAGACAAACTGTTCTTCTTCTTCAGTTATGACGAACAGAAACGTAATTTCCCCGGCGTTGCGGTATTTAGCACACCAGGCTACCTGAACACAGTTAACCGCACGACTCTGTTAGCGAGAGGCGTGACGACCGCTCAGATCGATTCGGCGTTGAGCTTTATTAACAGCCTGACCGGTGAGGTGCCGCGTCGCGGAGATCAAAGGCTTTTCCTGCCTAAGATCGATTGGCATGTGACTTCAAACAACCAATTCACTGCTACATACAATCGACTGCGTTGGAAATCGCCGGCAGGAGTCCAGACCGGCGCGACTGTAACACGCGATCGTGCAGGCTTCGGCGACGACTTTGTCGAGACGGATTCACTCAACCTGCGTCTCGCTTCGACACTGTCGCCACAAGTCGTCAATGAGTTCCGCTTCCAATGGGCGGATGAGCTCAATTCGCAATTCGCTCAGCCACCACTTCCAGGTCAGCCTACGACTGCGAATGGATTTTCACCGCAAGTGGCGTTGACTAACGGCATCACGTTCGGCAAAGCGACGTCCCTGGACAGAGTAGCTTTACCTGATGAGAGACGTTACCAGGTTGCCGATTCGATTACTTACTCAACCGGAAACCATACCTTCAAGTTTGGTACGGACATCAATCACGTAAGAGACATCGACGATAACCTGTTCACCGGCGCCGGATCCTATACTTACAGCAACATCAACGACTTCATCGTTGACTATGTAAACTTCACCACTAATGGTTCCCTACGAGCAGCAAACCGGCAATGTGCGACGCTTGCGTCACCAGCGGCTAACACTCGTCTGGCCGGAAAATGCTACACCAGCAACTACAATCAGGGTTTCGGTCAGCCTCGTTTTCAGTTAACGACCATTGACTGGGCTTTCTTTGCTCAGGATGACTGGCGCGTTACACCGCGGCTTACACTTAACGTGGGACTGCGCTGGGACTATGAAAAGTTTCCAGAGCCCTTCCTCGTGAATCCGGCCCTGCCGCAAACTGCGAACCGGCCGAGTGACAAGAATAATTTCGGTCCGAGAATCGGGTTTGCATTCGATGCGACTGGCGATGGCAAGACCGCGCTGCGCGGTGGCTACGGGATTTATTACGGGCGAATAAATGGCACGATCATAATCAACTCGCTCATCAACACCGGACTGTCAACCGGCCAGGCAGTCAGTTCTGTTCCTGCTAACTGTAGTACGGCGCTCTGCGGAGCTGCGAATGCTACCAATCCGGCCGGCAATCCAGCCGCTCCAGTCTTTCCGAATGTATTGACTACAGCACCTCCGGGTACGGCTGGAATCAATTACTTTAGAGAGGGTTTTCAAAATCCGCTCATCCATCAGGGTGACGTGATTCTTGAACGCGAAATCGCACGCAACACGGTGATTTCCGCGACCTATCTGTTCAGTTTTGGAAACCACTTAACAACTTTCGTCGATACGAACCTGAATCCGCCGACCGCTCAGGGAAGAGTAAACATCGTCGATGGACCTTTCGCCGGCCAGGTTTGGAATTTCCCTTTTTACCGCGGCGCCAGGAAAAACCCAGCCTTCGGCAATATCCTCGAGATTCGCGACAGTGTTTCCTCGAAGTATCACGCGTTAGTCTTGCAGGCAAATCGACGTTTGACCAACGGTCTGCAATTTCAGACCAGTTACACGTTGTCGAGAGCGCAGGATAACGGTGGCTCGCAGAGTTCGGCCACCTTCACGCCTGGATTTTCCGCTCTGTTCGATCCGTTCGATCCGTCAGGCGACGATGGTCTCTCTCCTTTCGACCGCCGTCATAAGTTCGTCGCGAGTGTCGTTTACAACACGAACTTCCAGGGACTCAATGATGCCGGACGCGCGATCCTGAATAACTGGACGATTGCACCAATCATCAATATGTTTTCAGGATTCCGGTACACGGCGGTGACGAATGCTTTCACTCCTCCTGCTGGTGTTGCTACTGCCGGTACTTTCGGAACCAGCCCCGCAGGCGGCATCAACGGTTCGAATGGCTCGCTTCGTTTCGGCTTAACGCCAAACAGCGCGTTCCATGCTCCGTCAATCAAGTATGTCGATCTTCGTGTCTCGCGACGCTTTACCATCAAGGAGAACGCCAAGATCGAGCTGCTTGCTGAAGGCTTCAACATTTTCAATCGCACGCAGGTGACAGGAGTCAACAACCGCATGTATGTGCTCTCGGCTTCTGGTCAGAACATGATCGCTACTTTCGATCCGACGTTCGGTACACCGAGCGATCTTTCGAACGGCTTTTTCTTCCGCGAACGTCAGATTCAGTTAGCCGTTCGCTTTGAGTTTTAAGAACAGAAGGGTTACCTGAAACGAAACCCGGGCAGGCTTGATATTCAAGCTTGCCCGTCTTCGTTTTTCTCTGCGTATCTCTGCGTATCTTTGCGTCCTCTGCGTAAAAGATACGTCTCGGGCCCATTTACCGCAGAGGACGCAGAGATACGCAGAGGCCAGCAGAGAGTAACTGCCTGCCCCAATCGACTTTTGTGCAAAGCCGCGAATGCGTTCACAAACATTTAATGTATTTCCCGTTTCACCACGGGCTTAGAGCTTGCGAAAGGTTAGCCAAGCATGGTAGAAATCGCGTTCATTCGCAATTCCATCTGATTGATTTTAGATTGCTCACAAAACTGCTAAACAACGGGCGCAGCCCGAGGGGCTGAGGCGCATTCAACCGATACTCATTGCGTAAGGAGTTCCCCAGTATGTCGAAAACACTAAAGCTCTCTTTTGTAACTCTGTTGGTGCTCGCTCTCAGTGCTGTGGCCTTTGCGCAGTCGACGACCACCGGCGCGATCGGAGGCGTTGTCACTAATCCGAACAAGGAGGTTGTGGCCGCCGCCGCGGTTACGGTCAAGAACATCGGAACCAATAAGGAAGACTCGGCCACGACCGACGACACCGGACGTTTCAAAGTCGCAAACCTGCAACCGGGGATCTATGCAGTGACGGTAAACTCGACCGGCTTCAGCCCGATGACGGCGGAGAACGTCACGGTTGAAATCGGACGTGAGACAAATCTCGACATTTCTTTGTCAGTAGGCCCGGTAACCGGGCAGGTAGACGTCAGTGCTGAGGCGCCGGTTATCAACACCACACAGCAGGACTTCTCCACCAACATCAATCAAACTTCAATCAACGAACTTCCGATCAACGGTCGTCGTTGGTCGAACTTCGCATTGCTGACGCCCGGAGCGGTGCCCGACGGCACGTTCGGCCTGATCAGCTTCCGCGGCATCTCCGGCCTGCTGAATAACAACACGATCGACGGTGGCGACAATAACCAGGCGTTCTTCGCCGAAGAGCGCGGCAGAACGCGCATCAGCTACTCGATCAGCCAGGCGGCTATCCGCGAGTTTCAGGTTAATACTTCAAGCTACTCAGCAGAGTATGGCCGTTCCGCGGGCGGCGTGGTCAACGCGATCACGAAGAGCGGTACGAACGAATTTCACGGCGGCGCTTTCTACTACCAGCGCAATAACAAGTGGGGCGCTCGTAATCCGTTAGCAGTTCGCCAGGAGTTGATCAACGGCGTCTTTACTCCGGTTGGTTTCAAACCAGAGGATGTGCGACATCAATATGGCGGTACGATTGGTGGTCCAATCGTCAGGGACAAAGCATTCTTCTTCTTCAGCTACGATCAGCAGAAACGTAACTTTCCCGGTCTAGCCGTGTTTGGGCAGAACGGCTTTCTTAACCTGAGCTCTGCTAACCGTAATGCTCTAATTGCACGCGGCCTGACCAACGCGCAGATCGATAGTACGCTTGCTTTTCTTTCCACCCTTTCTGGTCCGGTTCCCAGAACCGGTGACCAAAAGCTCTTCTTGCCGAAGGTGGATTGGGTCATAGATGACACGAATACTTTGACCGTGAGCTACAACCGTTTGCGTTGGGCATCGCCCGCGGGCATTCAGACGCAAGCGACTAACACGCGGGCGGTCGACAATTTTGGCGACGACTTTGTTGAAATCGATGCGCTCAATGTGAAGCTTGCCTCCACTTTGACGCCGAACCTTCTAAACGAGTTTCGTTTCCAGTGGGGTCGTGACAACGAGTTTCAGTTTAGCCAGCCGCCGATCCCCGGCGAGCCGACGAACGCGGTCGGAGGTCGATCGCCACAGACAATTCTCGTTGGTACCTCGACGTTTTCATTCGGTATGCCGGAGTTTCTCGAGCGTGCTTCGTTTCCTGATGAGCGGCGCTGGCAGTTTGCCGACACCGTTACGCTGACGAATGGTAATCACACGTTCAAGTTTGGCGGCGATGTCAACTTCGTCAAAGACATCATCAACAACCTGCGTTTCTCCGGTGGCGAGTTCAACTACACGGGCGCCACAACCGGAATCGCCGATTTCATTGTCGACTACGTTAACTTCCAAACGAACGGCGCGATTCGCGCCCTGTCCGCCACGCCGAATGGCAGTCTCGGGCTCTGCGTTAGTTCGACGCGCCGCGTGGGCAAGTGCTACGCCGGCAACTTCAATCAGGGATTTGGTGTTCTCGGTCTCACGATGAAGACCACCGACCTCAATTACTTCATCCAGGATGATTGGCGTGTCAGTCCGCGACTCACTCTTAATCTCGGCTTGCGTTATGAGTACCAGCTCAATCCGGATCCGGTGAATGTGAATCCGGCGCTGCCGCAAACTAACAACAAGGTCGATGATCGCAACAACTTTGGACCGCGTGTGGGATTCGCTTTCGACGTAACTGGCGATGGCAAGACCAGCCTTCGCGGTGGTTGGGGACTCTATTACGGACGCGTAATCAACTCGACCGTCTACAACTCTCTCGTCAACACCGGCGTCGGCATCGATCAAGGTCAACGTCAGTTCATCACCAGCGCAAACAACCTGCCGGCGGCATGCTCAGGCATCTCGGCCGACAATTGCGCGTTCCTGCCGATCTATCCGAATCTGCTCCCCGCTTCAAATCCGCCAGTCGGCGCAGTGCAGTTCTTCGACGAGGATTTTCAGTTGCCGCAGATTCACCAGTGGGATTTCATTGTTGAGCGCGAGATCGCGAGAAACACCGTTGTCTCGGCTTCTTATCTCGGAAGCTTCGGCAATTCACTGCCTAACTTCGTTGACACCAATCTACCAGCGCCGAGGCGAACGGTTGCGTTGAGCATCGTCGGTGGTCCATTCAACGGGCAGACGTACCTGACGCCTTTGTTTGCTGGACCGAGACCGAATACGAGTTTCGCGCAGCTTACGGAAGTCCGCAGCGACGTGTACTCCAAATACCACGCGCTCGTGTTGCAAGCTAACCGTCGTCTCACACAGGGACTACAGTTCCAAACGAACTACACGTTATCGCGTGCTTCCGACAACGGTCAGACCTCGCAAACATTTACCGCCAACAACGTGCCTTTTAATGCGTTCGATCAGTCGGGCGAGGGTGGACTTTCTGCGTTCGACCGTAGACACAAGTTTGTGGCGAGTGTGGTCTACAATCCGAATCCGTTCGCGGATGGACCGGCGAAGCACATCTTCAACGGTTGGACGATCGCGCCGATTTTCAACGCCTTCTCAGGCCAGCGATTTACCGCAAACATCGCAAACAGCATCAACCCGCAGTCATTTGGTTTTGCTTCCAATCAGACTCCGGGTGGTGGTGCGAATGGCTCGGGCGGTGCCAACCGGTTTGCGCTCGTGCCACGTAACTTCTTCAAGCAACCGAAAATCTGGTACCTCGACGTCCGACTTTCGCGTCGCTTCAGTCTTACTGAAAGTGTGAAACTCGAGTTGTTGGCTGAAGGATTCAACGTTTTCAACCGCACCCAGGTCACCCTGGTTAACACCACCATCTACAATCTCTCCGGTTCCACGTTGACGTTTAACGGGGTCGGAACAAATCCTTTCATGAATGTGACGGGCGCTGACAGCACTCTGTTCCGCGAACGTCAAGTGCAACTCGCAGCGCGCTTCGAGTTCTAAATCAGTTCCGAAAGTAATAACAAATCGGGCGTGCTCTTTACGAGCACGCCCTTTGTGCGTTTTATGCCTCTTTATGGCTATAATGCCCGGTCTTTATTGTGTTTCACTAGTGCGAGGGGAAACCTACAAAATTGGCGAACGAACAGTTTGATGTGACGATTATCGGCAGTGGACCTGGCGGTTACGTGGCAGCGATTCGCGCCGGTCAATTGGGATTAAAGGCAGCAATTGTTGAAAAGGACAACCGGCTCGGCGGCACCTGCACGCTGCGTGGCTGTATTCCCACGAAGCAGATGTTGATGTCGGCCCACGTTTATGAACAGATGCAGCACGCGGCAGACTTTGGCGTGCAAGCCTCCGGCATTCAATTGGCTTTCGCGGACGTGCAGAAAAGAAAAGACAAGGTCGTGCTGAAAAACTCGAAAGGCATCGAGTACCTGATGAAGAAGAACAAGGTCACTGTCTTCAAAGGCACAGGCAAACTCGTGCTGCCCGGAAAGGTCGAAGTCACCGACGCCGAAGGAAAAAAGCAGACGCTGCAAACTAAAAACATCATCATTGCTACTGGATCCGTTGTGCGCCCGATTCCCGGATTTGAAACTGACGGGAACCATGTAGTGAACAGCGATCACATTCTCGAGCTTCAGCAGGTGCCGAAGTCGTTGATTGTGATGGGCGCGGGCGCGGTGGGCGTCGAGTTTGCTTCGGTATATTCGCGTTTTGGAGCTGATACGACGATTGTCGAACTGTTACCACGGCTCGTGCCGTTGGAAGACGAAGAAGTTTCGAAAGAGCTCGAACGCAGTTTTCGCAAGCGCGGAATCAAGTCGCAACTGGACACAAAACTCGAGAAGCTCGAGAAGACTGAATCGGGTGTCCGTGTAACCGGTCAGACTTCGAAGGGCGAGACGGTGACTCTCGAAGCAGAGATGTTGCTGGTTGCTGTCGGGCGAATGCCTTACACCGAAGGGCTCGGACTCGACGGTTCGAAGATCAAACTTGAAAAAGGCTTTATCCAGGTTGACGAATTCCAGCAGACGGCCGAGAAAGGTGTGTATGCGATCGGCGACGTTGTGCCAACTCCTTTGTTGGCCCACCTCGCTTCGAAGGAGGGAATTGTAGCTGTCGAGCATCTCGCTGGTAAGAAGGACGTACGTCCGATCAATCTGCGGCTGGTGCCAAACTGCACTTACTGCGATCCGGAAGTCGGTTCTGTCGGACTGACTGAAGCTAGAGCGAAGGAGCAGGGCTACGACGTCAAGATTGGGAAGTTTCCGTTCTCGGCTTCGGGCAAGGCGCGCATAATCGGCGAGGAAGAAGGCTTCGTAAAGATCGTCAGTGAGAAGAAGTATGACGAGATTTTAGGCGTGCATATTATTGGTCCACATGCGACGGAGTTGATCGCTGAAGCTTGCGTATCAATGCAACTGGAATCAACTGCCGACGAACTCGGACGAACGATGCACGCGCATCCAACGATCTCGGAGGCAGTGATGGAAGCTGCCGAAGGCGTTCACGATCTGGCAGTGCATATATAAGAATCCGCAGATGGTTTTCAAACGAGTATGGACCAACAGGGAAATCACGATAAACGGCGGCGCAGGCGACTGCCGCGTCCGCGTTTCCAAATGCGAGTCAGCACCAAATACGCGCCGCGCAAAGCAGTGGATGGGAAACCGCTGAGTTGTGCGACTGAGACCACGCTCAAACCCGAGCAGCACCTCGAGCTTTATCGTTATCTGAAGCTCACTCGCCTCGTCGAAGAACGGTTGGTGAATCTCTATCGCCAAACCAAAGTCGTTGGTGGCGTGTTTCGGTCTTTAGGTCAGGAAGCCACTGCGGTCGGCACCGCCTACGCGCTTCAACCTCAGGACTTCGTCACGCCCTTGATTAGAGACCTTGGCGCCGTGCTCGTGAAAGGAATTCGCCCGCGCGAGATCTTTGCGCAATACATGGCTAAGGCGTGGGGACCTTCCGGTGGACGAGATCTCAACATTCATTTCGGCGACATGGAAAAGGGCTTCATTGGTCCAATCTCCCACCTCGGCGACATGATCCCCGTGATGACCGGCGTTCTGCTCGGCGGGCGCATGCAGAAAAAGAAGTTCGTCGCTATCGCTTACATTGGTGACGGCGGTATGAGCACTGGCGCGTTCCACGAGGGACTCAACTTCGCGGCCGTGCAGCGATTACCGTTGATCGTAGTCGCCGAACATAACCACTACGCGTATTCAACTCCGACCAGCCTGCAAACCGCAGTGCGAGATCTGGCAGAGAAAGCCGCGGGTTACGGCATTCCGGCGCACATCGTAGATGGCAACGACGTAGTTGCTTGTTATGAAGTCACGCGACATGCAGCTGAGTATGCGCGACGTGGTGGCGGCGCGGTGTTGATTGAAGCGAAGACTTATCGTCGCAAGGGACACGCGGAGCACGACGATCAGCGTTACGTGACGGCAGGAGAGATCGAGTGGTGGGAGAAGAACAACGATCCGATCGATCGTTATGAACGATACCTGCTTGAATGTAACTTAGCGACGAAAGAGAAACTCGAGGAGATCACTGCGAACGTTCTCCGAGAGATTGATGAAGATTGTGCCTGGGCTGAGTCTTCACCCATGCCCGAAGGCGAGCAGGCGGCGTACGGAGTTTTTGATAACAACATCGTACCGCCGGCGTTTCGACCTAAAGTCCTGGAGGGATAAATCATGCTTAGACGAGCGAACTACAAAGACAAGAGTACCAAAGGTACCTCACTTACCGGAGGAAAAGAGATGGGATATGTCTATGCGGACATCGAGCTAACCAATGAAGATGACGTGGTACTTCACCGCCATGGATTGTTGCCCGAAAGTGAAATCAAAAGAGTCACATGCAGGGCGCTGGTTGACAGTGGTGCTTGGGACCTTGTTATCAATGAAGAAATACAAAAACAGTTGAATCTGCCGGTCCGTGAGCGGCAAGCTGTCGAGATGGCTGACGAAACGGTAATGGAAGTAGACGTGGTAGGTCCGATCGAGGTTCGTTTCCAACATAAAAGGACAATCGTGGATGCTGTTATCATGCCGGGCACATCCGGAGTCTTGTTAGGAGCGTATCCAATGGAGGGGCTGGACGTGATGATAGATCCCAAGCGGGAACGGCTCATTGTAAATCCTCCCTGGCCCAATAATCCTAAAGCTCGTATCAAAGTGATCAAACAAGTCAGCCTGAGTATTTAACGATGTCAACAGCGCTCAAGAAAGAACACAAATCCGCACGCCCTGAACGTGGCGGACAGGCCACGATGGTCGAAGCGATTCGCCAGGGAATCTGGGAAGAGATGGAACGCGACCCAACCGTCTTTGTGATCGGTGAAGACGTGGGCGCATACGGCGGCGCCTTCAAAGTCACTGACGGATTGATCGATCAGTTTGGCAAAGAGCGTGTGATCGATACGCCGATCTCGGAAGCCGCAATTGTTGGTGCAGCGTGTGGCGCGGCGCTGATGGGCATGCGGCCGGTCGCGGAGTTTCAATTTATCGATTTTATTTCCGCCGGCTTCGATCTGCTTACGAACTATGCTGCGAAATGTCGTTATCGCTGGGGTGCCGGCATACCGGCAGTATTTCGTGGTCCATGTGGTTCAGGCGTTCGTTCCGGACCATTTCACTCGCTGAATGCCGAGGCTTTTTTCCTCAACACCGCGGGACTCAAGATTGTAGAACCGTCCACCGCTTACGACGCGAAAGGTCTGATCAAAGCAGCGATTCGCGATCCGGATCCGGTGCTTTACTTCGAACACAAAAAACTCTATCGCTTGCCGCGTCTGCGTGAAGAATTACCGGCGGACGATTACATCGTCGAGATTGGCAAAGCACGTGTTGCGCGCGCCGGACGCGATTTGACGATCATCACTTTCGGCGCGATGGTCCTGACGGCACTCGACGCCGTCGAGGAGCTCGAGAAAGAAGGACTGGATGTCGAAGTAATCGACTTGAGAACGCTCGCGCCACTCGATAAAACTGCCATACTCGCGAGCGTAAAGAAGACCAGCAAAGCAATCGTGTTGCACGAAGCGTCGCGCACCGGTGGCATCGGAGGTGAGATCGCAGCAATGCTTGCGGAAGAGGCATTTGAATGGCTCGACGCGCCCGTCGTGCGTGTTGCCTCAATCGACACGCCCGTGCCGTATTCACCGCCGCTGGAAGATTATTATTTACCGCAAACGAAAGATGTCGTGGATGCGGCGCGCAAGCTGGCTGCATATTGAGAATGAACAGTTTTGAGTTCAAGCTTTAGCTTGTGCTGCAAAGCGGCAACCGAAGGCTGAACTCTGAACGGTGGGATGAGACGGAGAAGAGATGAGCACTGAAGTGGTGATGCCGCAAATGGGTGAGTCCATTGCGGAGGGGACGATAACAAAGTGGCTGAAGAAAGTCGGCGAGCGCGTTGAGCGCGATGAACCGCTCTTTGAGATCTCAACCGACAAGGTCGATGCGGAGATTCCGTCACCGGCTGCGGGCACGTTAACTGAAGTCAGGTTCAACGAAGGCGACACGGTAGAAGTTAATACGGTCGTGGCAGTGCTCGACGGCGATCAAGCATCTGCGTCTGCTGCACCGCCACCGGCGCCGAAACCTGTCGAGGAGAAACCAGCGGCGCCAGAACCTCCAGCACCCCCACCATCATCGCCACCGCAACAAGTAACGACTCCTGCGCCTTCGCCTCCGGCACCCATGCCGGCACCGCCTCCGCCAGTCGAGGCAAAACCGGCAGCACCAGCTCAGCCTGCCGACACCGTGGATAAAAAAGACGGTAGCATCCCGAGTCCAGACGAACTTCGACGGACCAAGTCGAGCCCGCTGGTCCGTAAGATTGCGCAAGAACACGGCGTCGATATTTCAAAACTCGAAGGCACTGGTCTAAGTGGTCGAGTAACCAAAAACGACATACTGAGTTTTATCGAATCAGGGTCTCCAGAGGCGCCGCCTCAGCCGAGAGCAGAAGCTGCTGCCGCGCCCGTCGCGCCTCGAGTTCAGGAAGTTGCGGCGCCTCCTCCACCAAAGCCACTGGCCGGAGATCGCGTCGAACAAATGAGTGTGATGCGCAAGAAGATCGCCGAGCACATGGTCCTGTCCCGGCGCACCTCGGCACACGTTACTACGGTTTACGAGATCGACATGACGCGCATCGCGCGGCTTCGCGATCAGCATCGTGACGCGTTCTACGAACGCACCGGCACCAAGCTCACCTTCATGCCTTTTATTTTTGAAGCGGTGAACAAGGCGCTGCGAAAGTTCCCCATCTTCAATGCGCAGGTCAGCGGCGAACAGATCATCTACAAGCAGGACATCAATCTGGGAATGGCAGTGGCGCTCGATTGGGGTCTCATCGTTCCGGTAATCAAACGTGCCGACGACTTGAGTATCTCCGGCCTGGCCCGTGCAGCAAACGATCTCGCCGACCGCGCACGCACCAAACAGCTCAAGCCAGATGAAGTAACCGGAGGGACCTTCACTATCACCAATCCCGGTGTCTTTGGTGGTCTATTCGGCACGCCGATTATCAATCAGCCTCAACTGGCAATTCTCGGAGTAGGCAAGATTGAAAAACGGGCCAAGGTGATGACCAGTGAGGACGGCGACGACTTCATCGGCATTCGTTGGATGGCCTACTTCGCGCTGAGCTTCGATCATCGCGTAATCGACGGCGCGGACGCTGAACGGTTCCTTGCATTTGTTAAGGACCAACTGGAAGGGGGCGATTTCTCGGTCTAAAATAAGCAAAATTCCGCATTTGCAAAGACGGCAAAAGATCACTTAAGGCTCTTTGCCGTCTTGCGCGTTGCGCGAGAATTTCGTGTCATCCTCGTGAAGATCGTCAATGCATTTCTATTAAGAACGTGCTTCTTATTGCGATAAAGTGGTGATTAGATGAAGAAATTCAGAGGCTATTGACTTAAATTCGGCGAAGGTCTAAGAGATGTCATCCGCAAAATTTAACTAGCGGGAGGCGAGGAGCGAGGACTCGCCATGATCAGCTTGAAGAAGACGCGCGTTCAAGGAGCGCGTTAACTTGATTAACAGTTTGAAGGAGATAAATCGATGGTATTCACTAAACATAAAATGTTTGCCCCGGCAGTGCTTACTACCTGCCTGTTAGTCTTCTCAGCCTCCCCAACAACCCTGGCCCAAGATACAACCAACCCGGCTGGCTCGCGTACCGTTGCCAGCGGTCAAAAAATGAAGCTCAAAGGCGTGGTCACCAGGCGTGACTCCGATACGTTTACGGTCCGTGACATGAACGGTGTAGACACAGTTGTTCGTTTGAGCGACAGAACCAGCGTGAAGACCAAGGGTGGGTTCCTGCGTGGCGGTACCAACTACGCACAGACCAGCATCCTGCGCGGCTTGAACGTCGAGGTGGAAGGTCGTGGCAGTAGTACAGGTGAGTTGGATGCCGAGAAGATCCGGTTCAACGAAGCAGACATGCGCGTTGCCCGCGCGGTTGAATCCCGTGCAGCGCCGCTCGAAGAGAGAGCAAGTGACACGGAAAACAAGCTCAGCCAGGTTGAAGCCAACGCACAGCGCCTGTCAGGTCAATTGGATGAGCTGGCTGCCGTTTCCAACGCAGCCCGAGGCGGTGCGAAAGCAGCGCAGGCAACCGCGGACGCGGCTGTCGCCGGTGTTAACGCGACCAACGAGCGCATCTCGGCTCTCGACGATTACGCACCACAGCAAACTGCCGCGGTGAACTTCAGGTCAGGCAGTGCGGTGCTTACGCCTGAGTCGAAGACAACGCTTGACGATATCGCCAGCAAGGCATTGAATGCCAAAGGCTACGTGCTGGAAGTGCAGGGTTTTGCTGATTCACGTGGAAGCGTTAATCTCAATCGTGCCTTGAGCCAGCGCCGGGCTGATGCCGTTATCCGTTACCTGGTGGAGAACCACAACATTCCGCTACGGAGAATCGTTACCCCATACGGCTTCGGTGAAATGAATCCAGTTGCGGAGAACACATCGCGCGAAGGTCGTGCACAGAATCGACGCGTTGAAGTCAAGTTGCTTGTGAACAAGGGACTAACTTCTCCGACGCCGACGATGAATCCGGGCACTTCGGGTTCGGGCAATTAATGAAGCAGCGGAGTCCTGCTGGTGCAACTCCGCGAATGTGACGTGGCACCAAAAGAGTCGTGGATCATGCCGTCAGAAACGCGGTAGGATAGGTGGACATGCAGCCGGCGGATCTAGCGGCATGATACAGACTCGAGGGTGTCAAGATGATTCTGGGGGTTGAGAAAAAACTTTTGTGGCCGGCGTTCCTGCTTGGAGTGCTGGCCATTTTTCTGTCTACAGCAACCGTGCAGGCGCAAACAGTCAAAGACATGCCGCCCCCGCCGCCGCTTTGGAAACCAAAACCTACGCCTACTCCAAAGCCTGTCGAACCCGAGGTGATTACAGACGTTATTCGCACTTCGTCGAATCTTGTCATGGTGCCAGTGTCTGTTACTGACCCGGCGGGCAATGCGGTGCAGGGACTTCAGGTTGCTGACTTTCGTCTGGAAGAGGAAGGTAAGCAACAGGAGATTTCCGGGATTGGGGATCCCGAGCAAGTGCCGCTGGCGATCGCATTGTTGTTTGATGTGTCGAGCAGCACGAGTCAAAAGGGCTTTTTTGCCTCGCAGCAGAACGCGGCAGCAACGTTTCTGAAACTGGTGATGAAGCCGGCTGACAAGGCTGCCATCTTTACGATCACCGATAAACCAACGATGATCCAGCCGCTTGCTTCCGCCGAGACGTCAGCCGCAAAGATGTTGACGATTCCAGCGGCGACTACTCCGGTCCCAACGTCGTTCTATGACACTGTCATAGCGGCATCAAAATATCTGACAGATAGTGCGCCCAGCAACTACCGTCGAGTGATTGTCGTGCTGTCAGATGGGGACGATAATTTCAGCCAGATGATTCGCGACTTGTCGATCGCAGAGGCGCGTGCGGCGCAGGGTGGGCAGCAGACGGGTTCCAACCTGCGCGCGGGTTTGCAGACACGTCACCAGCGCGCCGTTCAGGAAGTGCAGAAGGAAGTGCAAAAGGCCGACGTGATTTTCTACTCGGTGAATCCGGGTGGTCCTTCAGTTAAGTTGAATCAAATCGCGATGCGCGCTGAGCGCGGTATGGAAGCCATTGCGGAGACTACTGGAGGCACTGCCTTCCTTCCGGATTCCGACAAGGATCTCGAAAGAGTGTTTCGACAGGTGGCGGCAGAATTGCGAGGGCAGTACCTGCTTCAGTACTACGGGAATTCGGAAGCGGCTCCGGGCGTGTTCCGGCGAATCCAGGTTGCTGTTCCGGCCCGGGCCGATGTGCGCGTCCGCGCTCGCCAGGGTTACTATCCGAAGAAGCAAGACTAATCAGCCCACAAAGAGGCACAAAAAGCACAAAAATAAAAACGTGATTTTGTGCTTTTGGTGCCTCTTTGTGGCTAATGAGCTACTGCCTCATCACTACCAACACGTCCGTTAATCGATTGATCACGTTAAGCAGTGTGCGGCCCGCCGCGTCGAATTGGTTCGCGGCTGCCTGCTCCTCCGCGGTTGCAGCACCTGCGGCCACGCCGGCGAGTTTAATGTAGAAGGGCTGAAGCTCAGGAGTGGCGCGAAAGTCGATCTCCAGTTTATCCAGGCTTTCACGAAAACCCTGAATGCTGGACCTGACGCGCGTCTTGCTCTCCTGAGTCTGCTGGAGGACTGCCGGCGATGCTTCGTTTCTGCGCGCCGCTTCATCTGCCGCTGCAATGCCACTGGTCACTCCGCCAAGCAAGTAAATAAACCTTGTCAAAAACTTGATCTGGTCGCCGACTCGCGTCGCGCCCGTCGTCCGCACTTGCGATACACGTTGAGTTGCGGCAGGAGCCGGTCTCTGCCTGGTTGATCGACCCCGCGTTTGCGCGAGCGTGGTAGAGGGAGCTAAAAGAGTTGCTGTCAGTAAAGCGATTGCGATGGGTTTCAAGTTGTTTCTCCTCTTAATCTTTTCAAATCAAATTGCGTCCCTCTTTGAAGCGGTAATTGTACCAGACACCAACGGGGCTGCTAGAATGACGCGGAAAGCACGCGATTTGGTTGCATGATAACGGTTGCATTAATGGAAGCAAGGAAGCTTTTGGTCCAACGATTAGGACTCGTCGATTACGAATCAGCCCTGGCGGTTCAGAAACAGACCGAAGCGGCCGTCAAAGACGGCACTCAGCCGGATACCCTTCTCCTGCTCGAACACCCACACACGCTGACGATCGGACGTCGCGGCGACAGTTCAGCAATCCTGCTCGACGAAGAGCAACTGCGTATGCGTAAGGTGACGTTGTTTGAAACCAATCGCGGCGGCAAAGTTACATATCACGGCCTGGGCCAGGTAGTCGGTTATCCGATTATCAAGCTCAGTCCGGATCGCGAAGACGTTCATCGTTACGTGCGAGACCTCGAAGAAGTCCTGATCCGGACGATGTCGGACTTTGGTATCGACGCCTTTCGCATCAAAGGCCTGACCGGCGTTCACACGCAACGCGGCAAAGTGGCGGCGATTGGCGTTCACATCGCGCGCTGGGTTACAACTCATGGCTTCGCTCTCAACGTAAACACAAATCTCAGTTACTTCGATCTGATAATCGCGTGTGAAGGTGAGCCGGTGACGTCAATGGAAGAATTACTCGGCCGCGAAACCGAATTGAGCGTGGTTGAAGATCGTATTGTGGACCACTTTCACGAGGTTTTTTCTTATCCCGCTTTTTCCGCGTCAATCTGTGGCTAATATGCTGACCATCAAGATGATTCAGGAGGCGCGAGAACGAATCGGCTCGCGCATTCATCGCACGCCCGTTCTAACTTCGCGGCAGTTCAACGAAGCAGCCGGCAAGGAAGTGTTTTTCAAGTGCGAAAACTTTCAGCGCGCGGGCGCGTTCAAGATTCGCGGCGCTACGAACAAGATTCAATCGCTGACGGCGGCGGAAAAGCAACAAGGTATTGTCGCGTTTTCATCCGGCAATCACGCGCAAGCTGTGGCCCTCGCTGGTCGCGAAGCGGGTGTCAGAGTTTTGGTGGCTATGCCTGAAGATGCGCCGGCGGCGAAGGTAGCGGCCACACGTGGCTACGGCGCCGAGGTCATTTTTTACGATCGTCACAAGCAGGACCGTGAAGCCTTTGCCCTCGACCTCGCCGAACGCGAACGGTTGGTGATGGTCCCGCCTTACGACGATTACTTGATCCTGGCTGGCCAGGGAACATGTGGCCTTGAGTTGTTGGAGGACGTGCCGGATCTCGATTGTGTTCTTGCGCCTTGCAGCGGAGGTGGATTGATCGCGGGTGTCGCGACCGCGGCCAAAGCAGTAAATTCAAAAATTCGATGTTTTCCAGTCGAACCTGCTACAGCCGACGATACGCGCCGGTCGTTCTTAAAAGGCGAACGAGTTTCGATTCCACCGCCACCGACAATTGCGGACGGATTGCGCGTTCAAATTCCGGGCAAACTAACTTTTCCGATCGTGCAGCAACTGGCTGACGATGTTTTGACGGTCTCGGATGAGGAGATCATCGCGACGCTGCGTTTTATTCTGTTCCGAATGAAGCTGCTGGTGGAGACTTCGGGCGTGACCGCAGCCGCAGCCGTCATGTTTCATAAACTGCCTGCGGACGTGAAACGTGTCGGCGTCGTGCTCTCCGGCGGCAACATTGATCCCGAGCTGTTACGGGAACTTTTGTGAATCTGGGTAATCTGTGGATACGTTTCCTTCCTGAGAGCAAAGCACGTAGAATCCTTCCAGAGGTAATCAATTGGCCCGCGAACTCCGAGTGATCAGCAACAACCAGAAAGTCCGGCAACCCAAGCCTGAATGGCTTCGCATCCGCCTGGGCGATCCGACCAATCAAAACCAGGTATTGCAGTTGATTGAAGGACTCAACCTGCACACGGTTTGCCAGGAAGCGCGCTGCCCGAACATTTTTGAATGTTGGTCCGATCGCACCGCCACCTTCATGCTCGGCGGGGATATTTGCACACGTCATTGTGGTTTTTGCGCCGTTGGAAAGGGTCAGCCGGGTCAATTAGATCCGGAAGAGCCGCGTCACGTGGCCGAAGCAGTAGGTCACCTGAACCTCGCTCACGCTGTGATCACTTCCGTCAACCGTGACGATTTGCCCGACGGCGGCGCCGCGCATTGGGCTGAAACCGTTCGACAAGTGCGGGCTTTGAATCCCGACTGCCGGATCGAGGTTTTGATTCCTGATTTCAACGGAGACGAAGCAGCACTGAATACTGTGCTCGACGCGCAGCCGGACGTGCTCAATCACAACACTGAAACCATCGCGCGGCTCTATCGACGCGTTAGGCCTGACGCGGTTTACCAGCAGTCATTGACCCTCCTGCAACGCGCAGCGGAGAGGCGCGATCGCGAAGGTCGCGGCATGTTGACCAAGAGCGGAATCATGGTGGGTCTTGGAGAAACTTTCGATGAAGTCGTCAACCTCATGCACGACTTGCGCGCCGTCTCCTGCGACATCATGACGATCGGCCAGTATCTCCAACCGCACGCGCGGCGTTTACCAGTCGAGCGCTACGTCACGCCGGAAGAGTTTGCCAGGTGGCGTGAAATCGGAATGAATCTTGGTTTTCATCACGTCGAGTCGAGCCCACTTACGCGTTCCTCCTACCACGCGCGTGAACAAGCCGCGAAATGAAAGCCGCAATCTTCAAGCAGCATGGCGGACCGGAAGTGTTCGAGTACACGGATGTACCTGAGCCCACCATCCGTGCGAATGAAGTGCTGGTGGAGGTGAAAGCGTGTGCCCTGAATCATCTCGACATCTTTGTTCGCAAAGGAATGCCGGGCATCGAGATTCCTCTGCCGCACATTTTGGGAAACGACGTCGCGGGGATTGTGCGAGAGGTTGGTGAGCTTGTTACGTGGGTCGAGCCCGGCGATGAAGTAATGGTCCAGCCGGGAGTTTCGTGCGGGCATTGCGCGGCGTGTCTGAGCGGCCAGGACAATCTCTGTCGCGAGTACGACATCATCGGTTATCGTCGGAATGGTGGCTATGCGGAGCTGGCGGCGGTGCCCGGCGTCAACATCATCCCGAAGCCAAGTGAGCTGAGCTGGGAAGAAGCCGCGGCTTTGCCGTTGGTTACTGTTACCGCGTGGCACATGCTGGTGACGCGCGCCAACGTACAACCCGGGGAGGATGTGCTCGTTCATGCGGCGGGAAGTGGCGTGGGTTCGATCGCGATCCAGATCGCGAAATTGCGCGGTGCACGCGTGATTACGACGGCTAGTTCAGATGAGAAACTTGCTCTCGCCCGCGAACTCGGCGCAGACGCCACGATTAACTACACCAGCGACGATTGGCCCAAAGAAGTGAAACGGCTAACGAATCGCAAAGGCGTGGACGTTGTTGTTGAGCACACTGGCGCCGCGACGTGGCCCGGATCGATCGCCGCGCTCAAGAATAACGGACGATTAGTGACGTGTGGCGCCACGAGCGGGTTCGATGCACGCACTGATTTACGGCAGGTTTTTTATCGACACTTGACGCTGTTGGGCTCGTTTATGGGGTCGAAAGGCGAGTTACTGGAAGCCATGAAGTTTGTTTTGCAGGGAAAGATTCGTGCAGTTGTGGATCGTGTGTTGCAGCTTAGTGAAGCGCGCCAGGCGCATGAGTTGCTCGAGAGTCGCGCGCAGTTTGGGAAAGTTGTTTTGAAGCCACATTGAGGACAGGATTGACAAGATTTTGCAGGATGAACAGGATCAATCCTGTACATCATGAAAAATCCTGTAAATCCTGCCTAACGGCCGGTGTAGTCTTCCGTCACAAATCTCTTCCTCAACGCCCCTAAATTCCCTTCTTCGAGGTTGAAGTTCGTTCCGGCAATCACCTTGCGGCCTTCGTCCGTGGTGACCCAATCGACAACCTGCGGTGCGTTAGTTCTAAGAAAGGCGCCGTCCTCTTTGTCGAGTGGCTTCCCGTCCTTGCGTGAGAAAACCCAGACGTAACTGAACCCCCCGTTTCGGATGTATTGCAGGTCCTTATCAAAACCGGTGAGCGGTGAAGGTTGCGACGTTGCGGACGCCGTTGGTGTTGCCGCAGGTGGGGTATTGGAAACGCTGGACGATCCGCCGCCGCCGCAGCCGGCGGCGAAGGTCGCCACCCACATAATTAGACCAATACGACCTATTCTACTCAACCCCGGATTCTCCGAGACTCTCATCAATTTTCTGATCGCGAATATACATGATCGTGCATTCGGTATCCTCATAAACGATATCAAACCACCCGCTTAGTCGCGCATGCTCGAAAAAGTCGTGATGCGCATTATCGGAAAACACGTAGCGGGCGCCAAACCGGTCGCGAATCAATGGTCCCGGATCTTCCTCCCTGCCGAGTGTGATGCGATCGTAGAGTCGAGACAGGTCCGGATCCTTATCAAACAGATAATTCGGATCGAGCCCCGACACGTAGGAATGCGACGCATCGTAATAGAAAAGACGCGGAAAGTCGTCCCAATCAGTATTGAAGACTATCTGTCCTGGCGGTACGTGAGTCCGCATCCATTCCGCGCCCGCTCGGTAATAATCGTGAGGTTCACTCTGGCCAATCTCCTGCATAGTTGAGCGAAGATTGAAGAACAGAAAAATACTCAACGCGAGCGCTACCGAAGCCACTGCGATCGTTCTCAGCACGTCGCGCCAGTCGTTCTCTTCTTCCGAAGCAGGGACACCCTCGCGGTCAAGAAACGGTTTAAGTTCCTCCAGCACGTCCGGAGGCAGACGAGTTAAGTAGGGACGAAAACCTTCCAGCCACGGCTTAAGAGAGAAACCCGCAAACAATATGGCGAAAGGCGGCCAGTATTCCGCGATTCTTTTCCAACGCGCGGTCATGATCATCAGCGCCGTCGAGAGGAGCAAAAAGAAAATCGGATACTGAGCTCGCCGGCGTTCTGAAGGCTCAAAGGCGATGTAGCCCACTAACATCGCGATGCAGGCAACCGCCGAGTTTCCCAGAAACTCCCACGAGTCATACGGATACCATTCCGATCCCACCTTGGTGTCGAAATCTTTCGCAGTCAGCTTGATCTGCATGTGCTCGGCGAGCTGTTGGAAATTCTGTGGGAAATATGGATTGATGATCATGCCCGCAGCACAACCGGCGAGCACGTACACCACCGGCCGCCACTCAAATCGCTTTTCAGTTACCGCCATGGTGAGGGACCAGAACACCGCCGCCATGATGAGCAGCAGAAACAGGTCGTACGTCCAGGTAAAGATCAAGGAGAGCGGCAGCAACGGCCAGTATTTCCGCTTAAAAAACAAATGAATTGCGATGACGAGATAAATGATTGCGAACGGCGGCGCTTTCGCCATGTTCATCCGAAACAAAAATGGAGACGAACACGCCAGCAACGCGATCAACCAGACAAGCGGGTAACGAATGCGATACCGGAGCAGCAACCAGTAGCAGGACAGAACTGCCAGACCGCCAAAGAGTGCTGACGCGATCTTTGCGCCCAGGCGTGGGTCTGAAAATGCGGCGAAGGGAATTTGCATCATGTGGAACAGCAGATGATGGTCCACATAATCTTTTGGATTCAGCGTGGTGAGAGGAAGCCAGGGAAACTCTGGCGGAAACCTGGAGCTCTTCATCGCCTCCCAGAGCGTCCGGGTCCATTTAATGTGATAGTAACCGTCGAAATCACCGCAACAGATGGCCGAAGTCGAGAATTGAAGCTGCCAGAAAATGACGCCAATAGCGATGGCGCCGGCGACAAACTGGAGGATTCGGATGGATGACTCGGATTGGAACCTGGAGAGTGATCTTCGAAAGCTGGTCATCAATCGCTCAACTGTCTCTCGTCCTCGACGCTCACAGTTGTTCGATCAGGTCGAGTAGTGCTCGAGGATCGATCGGCTTGGTCATATGAGCATTGAAGCCCGCGTTGGCCGATCGCTCCTTGTCGTCAAACATGGAATAGCCGGTAACCGCAACCATGGGAACACTCTCATAACCCGGCATCTTCCTCATCTCTCGCGCCAACTGGTAGCCATTCATCTCAGGCATGCCTATATCGGAAATGATGACATCAAACTGGCGCTCTCGAGCTGCTTTGAGTGCCGCGGGTGCAGAAGGGGCCGTGACCACAGAATAACCGGCGTGGGTCAGGACCACGGCGAGCATCTCTGTAACATCGGCAACATCGTCGACTACCAAAGCCGAGCGGCGTTCTTGCGGCTCGGCATGTATTACTTCGCTATCGGGCGAAAGGTCAGTCGAATGATTGGATTGGTTTCGCAAAAGCTGGCTGAGATAGTGAAGCGGGGGTTGATAACCGCCACCAATGCACGATGAGTAAGAGTCTAGCATCGAGGTAGCCTTTCCGCAGTTTTTAAGCCAGACCGCGTGTTGTATGGAGAGCGGGTTTAATGTAGCTGAAACAGTCGATGTGTGTCTACACAACTTGTGATTTTTGATAACGGCCTATGTCTCACCTTCGGAGAAAAACATCGTAGACAGTCTTAAATTATTTTGTTACGGTGAGCCAAAACTCAGACCAACAAAAGGAGCGACAAAATGGTAGCCAGAAAAGGAACCAAGAAGTCCAGTGGCGCGCGCAAAGGCGGGGGCAAAGGAACGAAGAAGCGAAGCGCCAAAAAGTTGACGAAGAAGGGGGCCAAGAAGTCTGGTAAGAAGGGTGGCACTAAAAAAGCTGCAAAGAAATCCACTAAGTCTACGAAAAAAACCGCTAAGAGAATGATTGGTAAGGCTGCCAGTAAGAAGGGTGGAAAGAAGAGGTCGAGGAAGTCTACAGCTCCAGCTAGTCCACCATCGTCAGCTGAATATGAAGAGCCGGAAACCAGTGGTTCTGGAATGTCGGCTGAAAGCTCCGGCGGCGAGTCTGAAGCTGAGAGCGCCGAAGGTAGTTAGCCCGCGGTTTCGATGTATCCAGCCGGCAATCTCTTTATTCCTGTCGCGCACGGGCAGTTAGAGGCAATCCTCAAAGAGCCTCGACAAGATTCGCCAAACGGCGTGGCCCTGGTCCTACATCCACATCCGCTCGGTGGCGGCACGATGCACAATAAGGTGGTGTTTCGTGCCGCCGCAGCTTTGAATGATGCCGGCCTTACAACGCTCCGAATCAACTTTCGTGGAGTCGGTCAAAGCACGGGTGAACACGACGAAGGACGTGGAGAGCAGGAAGATGTGCGTGCCGGATTGGATTATTTGTCGCAGAGTTATCCCGGACTCAGGATCCTATTGTGTGGCTTTTCTTTCGGGGCGAGAGTCGGGCTGGATGTTGGCATTAACGATCCTCGGGTGGCGTATCTGATTGGTATCGGCACGCCGCTCGAAAAATATGACTTCAGTTTCCTCGCGGCTTGCCGTAAACCCTTGCTCCTGGTCCACGGAGAACACGATGAGTTTGGCGAAGTCGAACGCCTGCGAAAACTCGTGGCAGATCTCGAAAAGAGTGTTCCGGTAGAACTGGTCGTCGTTCCCGGCGCCGGACACTTTTTCGAGGACCGGTTGGACGACCTCAAACGAGCCATAACCGACTGGACCACCAGACAGCTCACTTAGCCACAAAGAGGCACAAAAAGCACAAAAAAGATTTCAAATAACTCACTTGGGCTTCTGGTGCTCTTTTGTGGCTACTCTTTATCTGAACTGATGCTGATGAAGTTCGACGTTTGGGGTTTCTTATCGCGCAGCCGGAAGCGTACTAACGTAAACGCAACTGCGATCACGATCGCAGCGGCAACGCCACCGAGTAACAATTTCCCGAGATCGTCGAAGGCGCCAGTGTCCTCCTGAAGCAGCGCGAGCGAGTTTAGATAGAGCGAGAAAAAGATCATCACCTCACGACCTTTCTGGGGGGGTCTGTTTCGACGGGGAATGACCGCAGCTTAGACCCCGTTGTGTGATTATTTGTTCCGCTTTACGATAGCCGCCATGCACGAATACACAGATCCCGCGATACGCATCACGTTATTGCCGCGCGACACAAACTCCCGGGGCACGATCTTCGGCGGCGTTATTCTGAGTTACATCGACACTGCCGGAGCTATCGAAGCGCATCGTCACACCAGAATGGAACGCTTTGTAACGGTGGCAATGAAGGAAGTGATCTTTCACAAACCGGTATTCGTGGGAGACCTCGTGAGCTTTTACGCCGAGACAGTTCGCGTCGGCACAACTTCAATCACAGTCCGCGTGATTGTGGAAGTGGAACGATTAGCGAAGAGCGAACGCGTGCGCGTCACCGAGGCTGAAGTGATCTATGTTGCCGTTAATGAGAAGGGTGAAAAGATACCGATCGCTACCTGATTATGCTTTTTGTGTTCTTTGTGCCTTTTGTGGCTCAATTAAGTCTCGCCTGCATGCGTCTCAACGCCACCGCGGCTTCAGTAAAGTCGGGCTTTTGCTCGAGTGCCAGGCCATAATGCCTGGCAGCCTCGAGAAACCTGCGTCGAGTTTCATAAACACGCCCGAGATTGAAATGCGGAAAGGCGTACGACTCATAACGCGGCGCTAACAAGGCGCGTTTGAACCAACGCACCGATCCATACGGATCACCCTTCGCCAGCAAGTAACTGCCGATGTCGTTGTAAGGATTGCCCAGCGTCTCATCAACTCGAATTGCTTCCAAACACTCCGCAATCGCCTCGTCATATCGTTTCTGAAAACTGTAGACCCAACCGAGAAACGTGTGCGCCTCGGCAGTCGGATAGGTTTCTATCGAACGCTTGTAGAGTTCGATAGCGCGCTCGTAATCGTTCGCAAGCTGGGCCTCGTAAGCCTCGTGAAAAAGCTGGTTGGCTTCATAACGTTTCGCTGCCGATGCATCGTCGTGGGTATCCATAAAAACTTCCCCGAAAACCATCCGCGGATTAGACAGATTCAATCAATGTAATCTGCGTAATCTGTTGATTAATCGCATTTGGAACCGGACTTCTGCGTCACGTCTAAACGTTTTATTCGTCCTTCCACTTTCGGTGCAATAGCTCTCGTGGCGATAGCCTTTCTCACCGCGTCTGAATCGATTGGCGCGCGTTCCGGCGAAATTATAACGGGCGAGCCTTTGAACATCGCATATCCGTCACCGCCGTCGAGCGCGATGAACGTCGTCGTTGTCAACGTGTATTTTTTAGTGTCATTAAGAGGCAGTCCGTTAACTTTCACATCGACCAGCCGCGCTCCCGATTTTCGTGTCGCGTCGAATGAGAAATGGACACCCGAGACTTGCGGGAAACGTCCGGGCTCAGAATCTTCCGCACTACGCGCAACACCGTGTTCGAGCGCCGCCCGCAACGTCGCGCCAGTCACTTCGATCTTAACCAATTTGTTTTTGAACGGAAGCATCGACAGCAGATCTCGTTCGGTCAACCTTCCTGGTCCGATGATTCCATCGGCGCGGATGGAACCACCATTCATAAATCCGACGTCGGCCGCGGTTGCTTTGCGAAAAGCGTCCGTGACGAAGTTGCCGACATTGGTCTCGCGAGTGCGATTCTCCATGCTACGCGCGTCGAGCGCCACGGTTGTGCGGCCAATCGGCTTCGCCAACTGAGCCAGCAGTGAGGCGTACTTGCGATACACCGCCGCGAATTCTGTCGCCTCTTTTGTCGTACTGTTGACGGGAATTACTTTCCAATCGATGCTTTCGAGCTCGCCGGTCGTCGGTGAGATGTTCAGATCAATACGACCGAGATCACGGGCGTCGGCGGTCATCTTGAAAATCGGCGCGGTACCGGCATGTGACTCGAGCAGCGTGTGCTCGTGGCCGCCGATGATTAGATCCACATCGGCACAACGAGCTACTTCTTTGTCTTCCCGCATCGACAAGTGAGTTAAAGCGACCACCACTTTCACGCCCTGCGCGTGGAGTTGGGAGACCATCTCTTTTGCGGTGTCGCATGGATTACGAAACTCGATGTTGTCGCCGGGCCGCGAAGTTGTTTTTGTCTCCGGCAGGACCAGACCAAAAATTCCAATCTTCACACCACCAAACTCACGCACCACAAACGGCTGAACATCGGCGAAAGGTTTGTTGGTTGTCCTGTCGATTACATTTGCAGCAATCCAGCTAAACTTCGACTCTTTGATTCGCTCTTTCAGTACGTCTGGCCCAAAGTCAAACTCATGATTGCCAAAGGTTGAATAGTCCAGACCCGCTATGTTCCAGGCCTCGATCATCTGCGAGCCTTTGTAAGTAATGGATTCGACGGACGGTGATATGGTGTCGCCGGCCATCAGAAACAAGGTGTTTGGGTTCTCCTGCTGGATCGCTTTCTTCAGCGTCATTACGCGGCCGAGCCCGCCCTTCGTGCCTTGATCGACGGGGGCAAATTGGTAGACATCGTTGACCTGCAATAGCGTCACTTTGACGTTGCAGTCGTTTTTCTGTTGCGCGGCGATCGACAGGATCGCCGAGACAAAAAGAACCAGAGCCAGCGCTGTGCGGCGCATAAACATCGAATGAGGGTTCATGTAGTTTGACCTTCCGAATTTGGGTTGGACTATTTAACTCAGGATGTGAATTATACTCGGGGTAATGCATGCCGGATAGTGAGACATTCTTCATAACCGGATTTCCCGGTTTCATTGCGAACCGTTTGCTGGAACGTCTCGCGCGGAAAGATTGCCGGTTCATCCTGCTGGTGCAACCGTCGCTGGCCGCGCGTGCGGTGGAAGAGCGTGCGCGAGTCGCTCGCCTCAGTGGAAAGAGTATCGCTGATTTTCAACTCATCGAAGGAGACATAAGCGAGCGCGGTCTGGCGTTGCCGGCAGCGGATCTTGATCTGGTCCAACAGCAAACGACCCGTGTGTTTCATCTGGCGGCTGTTTACGATCTTGCGGTTCCTCAGGACCTTGCGCTGCGGGTCAACGCCGGCGGCACTCGCAACGTCGTGGATCTGGCGCGTTCAATCCGGCACCTGCGGCAGTTTCATCACGTCTCGACCTGCTACGTCGCAGGCAAGCGCGAAGGAGTGATTCTCGAATCGGAGCTGCGACACAATGCCGGGTACCGCAATTACTACGAAGAATCGAAGTACCTTGCGGAATTGGAAGTCGAGAAAGCCAGGAACGAACTGCCGGTCACGATTCACCGGCCGGCGGTTGTTTGCGGTGATTCGCAAACGGGTGAGACTGGGAAATACGACGGTGTTTACTATTTGATCCACTATCTTCTGCGTTGGCCCAGCATGCTTTCGCTGATCAATATCGGGAACCACGAGGTGAGCTTGAATCTCGTGCCGGTCGATTTTGTAGTTGACGCGATGGCGGCAATGGCTTTCGACGAACGAGCGATCGGAAAGACGTTGCAGCTTGCGGATCCGTCGCCGTTAACGACGAACCAGTTGTTCAATTCGATCGCGAAGTCGATCGATGATCGCAAGTCGCGCATAACTGCGCCGGCCTCATGGGTGCGATTTGTTCTGATGTTGCCACCATCACCGAAGATCACGGGTTTGCCTCATCACGCCGTGCCCTACTTCTTTGTGAAGCAAATCTACGACACCAGCGAGGCGCAACAACTGCTCGCTCCGCATGGCATTCACTGCCCGCCGTTTGAAAGTTACGTCGATAGGATCATCGACTTCGCCCGCCAACACCCGGTTTTATAACCACGGATAACACGGATTTTTATTTCCGATCCGCGCTGATCCGTTTCTTAGATCCGTGTAATCCGCGGCCCGCTTGACAATTCTTTGATTTAGAATTAGTCTAAATCCATCGTGAAAAGCATAAAGGAAAAGCCAAAGCTAACTCCCCAAAGAGACGCAGTTTTTCAGGTGATTCTCGAGCGAGACGATCACCCGACTGCCAGTGACATCTTTGAGGCGGCCCGCCGGCGTCTGCCCAGTATCAGCTACGCAACCGTTTACAACTCGTTGCGCTACCTGAAAGAAGCCGGGCTGGTTCACGAGATTAATTTTGGAGACAGCGCCAGCCGCTACGATCGGGAAACCGATCGCCACGATCATGCGATCTGCAACGATTGTGGAAAGCTGGTCGACTTCGATCTGCCGGACGCCGCGAAGCTTATGCAGGCTGCGGCGCGAAAATCACGTTTCAAACCTCAGTCGGTTCATCTGACGCTGAGAGGACGTTGTCCGGATTGTTGTGAATAACGAGATTACAGGTACTAATAGAATTTAAACCAACTTGGAGGATACATGACAGCAGCAACAGCAGTAGCAGCAGAGAAGGCGATGGTGGGCCAGCCCGCGCCGGATTTTGAAATGGCCTCGACGAAGAACATCGAGAAACTCAACGAGCCGGTGAGGCTTTCTGATTACAGGGGCAAGTGGCTGGTGATGGTTTTCTATCCACTGGATTTCACTTTTGTGTGCCCCACTGAGCTGACAACATTTAGTGATCGTTACCAGGATTTTGTCGATATCGGCGCTGACGTTATCGGTATTTCGACGGACTCGGTTTACTCGCACCGCGCGTGGTTGAACACGCCGCGCGACAATGGCGGAGTCGAAGGCCTCAAATATCCGTTGGCGGCTGATGCGACGAAGAAAGTCGCCAGCGACTACGGCGTCCTGATTGAAGATCGCGGCATCGCGTTGCGCGGTTTGTTCGTGATCGATCCCGAAGGCATTCTTCGGTACAAAGTCATCCACGATTTGAATGTGGGTCGTTCGGCTGAAGAGACTCTGAGAGTGATCCAGGCATTGCAAACCGGCGGTCTGTGCCAGGCTGAGTGGAAGCCAGGTCAGAAGACGCTCAACTAATTAAATCCATCCACAGATTACGCAGATAAATCTGTGTAATCTGTGGATAAGTTTTTGAGAGAACAACAATGGCAATGAAGATTGGAACACAGTTGCCCAGCCTGGAAGGCGCTACCGAATGGTTCGGCGGCACACAGGCCCGTGCGGAAGCAGAGGCAGCAGGACATCCGACGCTGGTCCATTTCTGGTCAGTGAGTTGCGGCATCTGCAAAGACAATCTGCCGCGAGTTGCGCAATGGCGCGATGAGAAGAGAGACCATGGCTTGCGCGTGATCGGAGTCCACATGCCCCGGTATGAAAAGGATACCGACGTTGAAGCGGTGCGTGATGTGATTGGCAAGTATGGCATCACCGAGCCGGTGGCTGTGGATAACGAACACAAGTTGAAAGACGCATTTCACAACGATCAGGGGTTTGTGCCAGCGTATTACCTTTTTGATACTGAAGGAAAACTCAGGTGTTTTGCCGCCGGTGAACGCGGATTGGACATGCTTAAGTCGGCGCTCGAACGCGTCTTGCCGGCTGAGGCAGCGACCGTTTCAGGTTAGGTCCCGCCGAGTAACTCAAACAGACGATACAAAAGATAGAAGCTGACGAAGGCACTGGCGACGGCCAGTGCCGCCAGCCCTAAAATCATTCCTCCGACGAAAAGCCAGTCACTGGTGCTTCCCGCTCGTGCTTCTTCAGCCGAAACCGTAGCGCGCTTTCGCAGCAACTCAATATTCTTCCGATTCGACTTCCACCACGCGTCAGCAAAATCGCCGACGATCGGCAGTGAACCCATCGCGTAATCAAGCCCGATGTTCAAACCCATGCGGAACAGTGTGACCTTGGGAACACCATGGCGTACCGCTGACGCAAGTATGTAGAACGAGGCCAGCGCTGTGCTTGTATCGCCCAGACCTGGAATTAGGCCAATTAGTGCGTCCAGTCCAAAGCGCCAACCGAGCACGGGCACTCGGAAGATATCGTCCATGAGCCATCCGAGACGCTCGACGTTCTTATCGACGCGCGCCGGTTGTGAATCGGTTTTTCGTTCGAGCGGAAGCTCTCCAAATCTAATAGCTTTCATTTCAGCGAATCCGCGTTACCTGCTGCCAGAAAAACTTGCCGACTTTAGCGACCGCACTGAATGCGTTCTTGTCGCCTGATTTTTGGGGAGTTTGTTTTGCGGGGAGGCCCAGTGTCGCGGCCAGCTCCTGATCGGGAGGCGCGATATCTTCGTCGCCCCGCTTTGAAGTTAGCCAGCGGGTGAATGTACGTCCAATCGCTCGTCTTTGTTCAACTGGAGCTTCGGCGGTCAGCGCGATGCGCAGATCTTCGAGCTGTGCAATCTCGTAAAGGTTCGCCTGGTAGTAGGCACGCAGGGCGGCGAAGAACTTCTCTTCGCCGAGTGTCTTTTGCAGATCGACAAACATCAGTGCGCCCTTGGCGCTCACGATCGCGACGTACTGGAACGTGTTGCGATAGTCGCGTGCGGGACGATTGGCGTCCATGTCGTCGCCGCCGAAGGTCCGGTAAAGACGATAGACACCGCGTACTTGATCGTTCAAAACAGCGGCGGCCTTTTCCTCGCCGTAGGTGTTTTTGTAATAAAGCAGTGCCGACCATGATGAAAGCGCTTCGTCGAGCAGCGGCTCACGGGCGGGGTCGTTGCCCACCGCCGCGCCCCACCATTGATGCGCAACGAGGTGAGCGACCGCCCACTCGAGACTCTCCTCGACCGACGGTCGCTGCTCGCGAATTATTTCCGGAAGATTGCGCACTGCCGGAGAATCAAAGTCAACAAAATAGGCGCTCGCGATGACGTTGAACCCGGAAAACTCATGGCTTCCGAGACCGGCGACGAGTGGCGCTTCCGCAATGCTAATCGTCTTGAACGGTAATGGTCCAAACAGTGTCGTGAATACTCGCAGTGCATTAGCTGCAACGACGAGAGCGCGTTTACCGACGCGTTCATGCTCCGCGAGGTAGATCGATCTGACGTCAACGCCCTGCACTTCGGTGTGTTCGCTGCGCAGTCCGCGGCCGGCCAGGATCGCGAAGTCCCGCAAGGCAGAGGCAGTAAACGTTTGCCCCGTCTTCTCGTTTTTCGCGCCCGCTTCGGTGCCGGAAGTAAACACTTCCACGCCCGAGGTTGCCGCTACAGTCACTTCGTAATCGGCTGATTCGTTGAAGATGAAGTCTCCGACTGATGGCTCGAGTTTGCGTCGCCACTCGTCGCCATCGTGGACCGCCAGCACTGGATAGGCGGAGCCCAGGAGCATTATGCCACGACAGCGAAAGTTGATATCACGCGCGCGGCGCGTTTCTCGATCGCTGCGCAGCGCGGCGCTCACTTGTTTGACGACGTGTGTCGTGAGGCTTGTTTCATCACGATCGATTTCCGGCACTGAGCCTTTGAACTTTATGACGACTTCCGCCGAGTTTTCAGGCGCCACTGGCTCGCGCAGATTTATTCGCAGCGTTGTGCCCTGATCGTCGATTGAAGAAAAAAGCAGTGCATCGTCCGTGCCGGCGCGCACTTCGAGAACGTCGAGCCGCGGCTCATCTGCATCCGCAGCCGCCCCGTTGGGCGGAACCTGCTGGTCGCCCACGCGCAGGTTCGGATAAAGATGAAAGTAGATGATCGATGTGGACTTGTCGCTGTGATTAACCCAACGAACTCTCTCGCTGCCCGTGTAAGTGAGCTTATCGAAATCGATCTTCAGGTCGATTTTGTAGAAATGTCGTTCAGCAGATTTGGAAGGTGTTTGGGCATTAACATCCTGATATGCAGCGGCGTAAAGAATGCAGGCGAGCAGATACACTACGAAGAGAGCATCTGGAGTGTTGTTTCTCTGGCGCTGCGGATGAAACCTCATTTTGTGCTTTATGCCTTTTTGTGGCCTATTTAGCTCTTTGCCTGATGACGATCGACTGAATTACGTCTCCGCGCACGATCTTGTTGACAACATCCATTCCCGCTACAACGCGACCGAAAACCGTGTAGCCGCCATCGAGATGCGGTTGCGGCGAGTGTGTTACAAACCACTGCGAGCCGCCTGTGTCCTTGCCCGATAACGCCATTCCCACTGTCGCCCGATCGTAAAGAACTTGATTGATCTCGCAGCGGATTTGATATCCCGGCCCGCCGTTTCCATCGCCCCTCGGATCGCCGTCCTGAATCACAAAGTTGGGCACGACCCGGTGAATGGTGACGTTGCGATAATAATCACGTTGGGCAAGCTGAACGAAGTTGTCTACTGTCAGTGGGGCTGCTTCGGGGAGAAGTTCCATAGTAAACGAACCCTTGCTGGTAGTCACGACAGCCCGGACATTTCTGCCAATCCGCGCGAGCGCACGCTTGTAGTCGGCATCTGTGTTTCGTGTTTGCACCGTGCCGATTTCGGAAGAGAAGTCGCCGGCGCCGTTGGTTTTCAGCAAAGCAGCAGCCCGGCGCCGGATCAGGTGATCGCCCGACTTCAGGCCGGCTTTGATTAACTCGTTGGCTGCTGGAGTTTTTTGTTTTGCGAGTGAGTCGAGAATCGAAAGCGCGGCATCATTCAAGACGTCGTTAGCCGCTTGCGGCCACGCCGCTCCGAGTGCGCGTGTGTTTTCCTCGGAAGGCGGCAGCTCGCCCAACAAGTCTGCCGCAGTGCCGCGCACGATTACATCGCTATCGTTCAAATGTGCGCGCAAGACAGTTGCGAGATCCTGAGGTTTAAAAGCAGCCAGCGCGCGCAGCACGTCGGGAATGGCGTACTCGGAATGAACGGCAACGAGTGTGTTGATGGTGAGGCCGGAATTGCGGTAGTCGAGCATTGCGCGCAGCAGAGTCTCTGCGGCGGTCGCGAGCACGGATTTGTTCTTCACTGATTCCGGAATCACGGCGACCTCGCCCAGGCCGGCGGCGATGCCGGCTGCAGCGCGCCAGTCCACCAGAATCGTCTCCTGAACCTTTCTTTTTGCCTGGTCAGCGGCTCCAAATTCCGCGAGATAAGTGGCAGGGGCGACGCGTACAAATGCGAGTTCAACTTCAGGCGCCGAGCGGTTAAGAGCCTGGCTCGTTTTGCGCAGCCACGTGACAGCAGCCTGATCTTCCTTTAGGGCCAGCAGGCGGCCCAGCGTCGTCGCGATCTCCAGCACTTCGTTTGTTTCCCCCGCTCGTTCAGCAGTCCGCTGGCCCAAAAGCTCACCGCGTTTCAGCAACGGTTCGGCTGCGCGTGGATCTTTGAGTGATGCGAGTGCGCGAATGGCGCTGATTCTGACACGTGAATCTTTGTCCTCTGTCGCGCGGCCCAATAGCGCGTCGAACGATGGCTTGTCTTCGGTCACACCGAGGACGCGAGCAGCATTGGCGCGCACTATAGGATCAGGATCATTTAACAGTTTCCGCAGTTGTTCATTCCCATCCTTCAGGCGCAGGCGAGCAAGCGCGTTTGCAGCATCTGCGCGGACGCGCGGATTCACGTGAGTTAAAAACTTTGCGATCGCTGGGCCAGCGTCAGCGGGGCGGGCTCGCAAGGCGGCGGTCACCCCCAACCGAATTGTTGACTGATCAAGCGCCTGGGATTTGAGTGCATCTAGAATCGCAGCGCCGAGTTCGCGTTGCCGGGCTTGCTGCGCCGGCGGCAGTGCGGCAGCGATTTTTCCGAGCGCCTCTATCGCTCTGGCTCGGAGTTCTGCGGGTGTAGTCGTGTTCTTCAGCGTAGCGAGCAGAGCGTGAGTGCCTGATTCAGACTCAACTTCGCCGAGCGCGAAAGCCGCCATGGCACGAACGCCTGGGTCTTTCTCGTGTTCGAGCAGATTCACGAGCGCGGGTATTGAGTCTTCGTTTCCGATTCGACCTGCGGCGAGTGCCGCGCGTTGGCGGATCAACGGATTCGGATTCGAAAATAGTTTGCGCAGATCGTCGTCCCAGCGCCGCTCATCTTCAGCTTTCGTGATTAATAAGAGTGTGGCGGAAGGAATGGTCCGTCTTTGGCCAAAAGTTACCGGACCCACCGCAAGGCAGGCCAGGACCACAAGAAAAATTTTGTTCAGCATGAGAGTTGAATAATACATTAGACAGGATTACATGATTAACCCCGATTGACAGATAAGAAAAGGGGTGGCCACTGCACGTAGCCACCCCTACAAACAAATCATTTTGTAAATTAACTAGCTAACGACATTCGAAACGGCGGGAATCTCCGTCGGCTTCATATTTGTATCCGCGCGCATGCTCGGCATCTTCGTGGTATCGAGTGGCTGGTCTTCCTTCTTTTCTTTCTTCGCCTTGTCGACAGCCTGGACCATCTTGCAACTACCCTCAAACACTGCTCCTTGCTCGATGATCAGCGACGGCGTCTGAATGTTGCCATTCACCTTTGCGGCTCGGCCGAGTTCCAACCGCTGAGTCGCAATGATATCGCCGTTGATTGTCCCGTGAATTACTGCCACGGCGACTTCAATGTTAGCGTCAACCTTTCCATTTGCTCCCACAATGAGTGTGCCGCTCGAAGAGCTGACGCGGCCCGACAGGTGGCCGTCCACTCTCATCATGGCTTTAAAGTTAGCTTCGCCGGTGACAACAGTACCGCCGCCCACGAAACCGCTGAGTGTGCCTTCCTTGATATCTCTAGCCAGCGTTTCGCTCTCCGTCATCGCGCGAGAACCGTTTGCGGTCGCCGCCTCCGGTGCCGGTTTCGCTTCAACACTCGTTGACTGATATGAGGAGTAGGTCTTGGCAGTGGAGAAGTCAGGAACCTCCGGTTTATGGCTGGAGTGGTCGTTTTCTTCCTGATCCTTGGGATTCTTTCCTATCCTGAGCATCTTATACCTCCGTAAATATGGGGGCGCGGAAGTTTAGTCACCGGCTGTCGGAACCTTGAAGCAACGAAACGACGCGCTTTTGTTCGTGGATTTTTACTAGCTTTGGATGCTAGCGCGAATGAACGTCCGCACAGAAGCGGGCTCACCATGATAGACAAACTCGGCTCCCGGTGTCTACCTTTGTAACAAAATTACAATTCATGGCATTCTGAGAACTCAAAATGACCGTCGAGAGCAAGACCAAAACCAAATTACTGCGCCGAATGGGCGAAGCAATCGCCGACTTCGGAATGATTGACGATGGCGACCGCGTGATGGTCTGCTTGTCGGGCGGGAAAGACAGTCACACGTTGATGGACCTTTTGCTCGACATTCAGCGGCGCGCGCCAGTGCATTTCGAATTATTGGCGGTGAACCTGGACCAAAAACAGCCCGGATTTCCGGCTGAAGTACTGCCTGCGTACCTCAGTAAGCTCGATGTGCCGTTTCGCATCGTCGAGCGCGACACCTATTCAATAGTCAAACGCCTCGTTCCTGAAGGTAAAACGTATTGTTCGGTCTGTTCGCGTTTGCGCCGGGGAATTCTTTACAACATCGCGATCGAGGAAGGGTGCAACAAGATCGCGCTTGGACACCACGCTGACGACATTATCACAACTTTACTATTGAATCTGTTTTATGTTGGGTCGCTGAAGGCGATGCCGCCCAAGCTTCGTTCAACCGACGGTCGCAATACCGTGATCAGGCCGTTGGCTTACTGCGCCGAACGTGACATCGCCGAATACGCCTCGGAGCGCGAGTTTCCGATAATTCCGTGTGATCTTTGCGGATCTCAGACGAACTTGAAGCGGGTGCGAATCAAGAACTTGATCGCCGAACTTGAGAAGGAGATTCCCCACATCCGTTCGTCGATGCTCAATGCACTGGGGAAAACTGTCCCATCGCACTTGTTAGATCATCAACTCTTCGACTTCAAGGGATTAAGCTCCGCGACAGGAAATGTCGAGTCGGAATTGGATCTCGCGGTCGGCCACACGGATAACGATCTCCAGCCGGCCTTGGTCTCGTTACGCTGATCATTGTGCTTTTTGTGCCTTTTTGTGGCTATGAAAGAACTCGATCTTAGTGGCTTCCCTCCCGGCACCATCACTGAATACACGACGCTCGTTTGCCTTGCCTGCATCTTCGACATCTTCACCAAGCAGATCGGCCTGGCGCCGCGTTCCGCCTATTCTGAAATCAAGCGTTACAGTCCGACTGTCGAAGAGTTAACTTCGAGAAAAGCTGTTCGTCCGTTTTTTGATAGCGAGGAAAAGCACCCGCGCTGTCCGTATTGCAACGCCGCGAAGCGCTGGCACGCACGACTTGATACTTACGCCATCGAAGGCGGAAAGACTACCGACGCTCCGCGCCGGAAACTCGTCAAGAGTCTCGAGAAGAAGAAGGACCAGTTTGCGGTTATCGAAGTGAAGTCTGATCGGCGCAGCGCATTTTTCGATTGGCTCGACACGCTGCGACTCTCACTCGACCTTGATGATCCGGCGTGGTTGCTCCAAGCGACCCGTGCCTATCTCGAGCGTAAAGAGCCGAAGCAGAAGTGGACTGAGCTGTTTGACGGATTGCACGCAGTACGTCCTTCGTCGCGTTTGGACGACGGTTGGGAACGCGACGGCTCGCGACTCTTTCTCGCGCCGCCGCTCTACAACGAGAGCCTGCTGGTCCAATACCTCGTTAGCAGATCGCACGAACACGGCGGCCGCACGTTGGAGGGAAGATTGACGTTGCTGGAGTTGATCCGGCGCATGCGCAGAGGCGGTTACCTTGGCGCGCACGGAATCTCTGCTACGGATCAGTTTGAGATTTTCGAAAAGCTGCTTGATGAGGTGGCCGGCTCAGGCCAACTAAAACTTTACTATCTCGTTGACCGCCGTGAGTTCATCGACAAGGTCAAGTCAGTCTACGCCAGCTACGCTTAATCATGTAAATCATGAAATC
Organism: uncultured Acidobacteriota bacterium; assembly: GCA_963826255.1. GTDB lineage: Bacteria > Acidobacteriota > Blastocatellia > Pyrinomonadales > Pyrinomonadaceae > PSRF01. The sequence continues at coordinate 76,965 of CAWGWK010000001.1, read as the reverse complement.
CTGTCTAACAATTGAGACGTTCGCGTTTGTAGTGATGAGTCACCGGGCGACGGCGTCCGATACCGATCGCGTTTCGCGAGATGATCAGTGTCGGCGGCAACTGCCGGCGTTTGAATTCATTCGCCGGCGACTCGACGCGATTGAGAATATCGCGCACAAAACCTGGTTCAAAACCACCGGTCTCGACAATCTCATTCGGAGTCGCTTTTTGCTCAAAGTACAAACGCAACACGCGATCGAGTTGGTCGTACGGCGGAAGCGACTGATCGTCAAACTGCCCAGGCGCGAGTTCAGCCGATGGACGTTTGTCAACGATAGCCTGCGGAACCACTTCGCTGGATCGATTGAGATAATTCACGAGCGCATAAACCTCGGTCTTCAGCACGTCGCCAATCACCGCGAGTCCGCCGTTCGTATCGCCGTACAGGGTGCAATAGCCCAACGCCAGTTCCGACTTGTTGCCGGTCGAGAGCAGCAGACGGCCTTCGGAGTTTGAAATGGTCATCAGGATGTTGCCGCGCAGGCGTGATTGCAGGTTCTCTGCGGCAGTGGATTTGTTCTCGACAGAAGGCGCGGGCAGGTTCATCTGCTTGAGCAATACTTCGTAGGCGTCGGAGATCGAGTGCTCGATCACGGGCATGCCAAGACGGCGGCCAAGTTCGACCGAGTCGTCAATACTCGAACGCGATGAGTAAGGCGACGGCATCATCACGCTCAAAACGTTTTCTGGTCCGATCGCTTTGCACGCCAACACCGCAACCACTGCTGAATCGATTCCGCCTGACAATCCGAGCACCGCGCGAGTGAAACCGTTCTTGCTAGCGTAATCGCGAATGCCGAGCACGAGTGCATCGTGAATAGTTTCGATATCGTCGCCGGGGAGGCAGCGCTTGTCTGCTTCGTCGCAGTCGAGATCGACCGTGCCGATGAACTCTTCGAAGGGCGGCGCTTGCAGAATGATCTTTCCGCGCGCGTCGGCAACGATGCTCGCGCCGTCGAAAATGATCCCATCGTTGCCGCCGACGAGATTGACAAAGACGATCGGTATCTTTGCCATCATCGCTCGATGCGAAACCATCGAACAGCGCTGGCCCATCTTGCCTTTATTGAAAGGCGATGCGTTGATCGAGATCAGAACTTCAGCGCCCAACTCGATAAGCTCGTCGGCAGGATCGTTTGTGTAGAGACGTTCACGCCAGAAGGTTTTGTCATTCCAGAAGTCTTCGCAAACAGCGACGCCGAGTTTTTGACCGAATAGGCGTCTTTCTGAACTCGGTTGGAAGTAGCGTGGATCGTCGAAGACGTCGTATTCCGGTAAGAGAGTCTTGTCTGCAAAGCCGAGCAGTTCCTGGTTGCGAATGACGGCGGCGGAGTTGTAGAGACGACGTCCTGTGGTTAACCCTGATGGCCGCACTGTGCCTACGATTGCGGTAATGTTCTTCGTGGCGTCAATGATCTTTTGCAGGGGTTCGAGTGCGCAGCGTTGCACGTCACGGTCCAGGAACCAGTCGAGCGACGTATAACCCTGGATGCACGTTTCGGGAAACACCACGAGGTTTGAGTCTTCCCGTTTGGCCTGCTCGATCGCGCGAATGATGCTGGCAGTGTTGCTTTCGAAGTCGCCGTTAGTGGTATTGATCTGGCCGATGGTGACGCGCATTTACCGAGATCGTGCACGATCTATGTGATCCGTGCAATCCGTGGCCGTTTTGTTTGCAAACTCCGCTTACGCTATATTCTTATGCGCCACACATGCGGAGGGGTCGCATAATGGTAGTGCAGCGGTCTTGAAAACCGCCGGCCGAAAGGCTATGCAGGTTCGAGTCCTGTCCCCTCCGCCATCCGCTGACGCCATCAGAAGCGATACATCCTGAAGAAAAACACAAAGTGTCCTTTCCTCTCACCGTTGTTCGCCCGGACATGAATATTGAGAGGGTTTTGCGTAAATTCCCGATTCATGATCGCCTCTAGCGGAACCGTTGTTTCCCCTTCCATCCAAACACTCCCACGTATTCCTATTATTCTTATCTTTAATTCATTCTCTTCAATCCCAATCTCTTGGGCACAGATTCCTTCGCGATCCCGTTCCGCCGTTACCAGTCCAGGAAAGTACATCCGTGGTTCCAGATTACACAGACGTTTGCTGTTCACGCGGACGTCAAAACTCCAACTGTTGCCTCTGTTCGCATTCCCGTCTTTTTCAACAGAGATATGGGCCAGTACAAAGTGGACTCTGGAATACTTCGTGGGCGCCGCAGCCGGATCTTTGGGCGACTCGTAATAATAGGCTTTGGGCAATACCGTCCTCTGGCCAACAGCGTTATAGACAACGACATCAACCCAACCAGGTTGGTGAGGAGGTGTATCCACGTAAAGAGTGTGCTCATCATCAGATGGCTTCCCCCCTGTGATTGGAATATCGCCGAACAAAACATCCGCTAAATTCCTGTGTTTGAGGTGGCGGCCGTATATTCGTACCTGTTCTCCGCCTTTCGCGGCGCCGCGGCTAGGCTCAATCCAAAATATTTTGGGACCCATGAACGTGAAGCCGTTCTCCATGGTGGAAATGTTGTCACTGTCGCGGTTCCAAACTGTGACGTCTACAGCTCCTGGACCAAAAGTGTCTGGGGGGATGACGATTTTTAACACTCCGGAACCTTCAAGTTCTGGGACAAAGCGCTGACCTTCGATTTTAACCTCAGTTTTGGGAGTAAAGTTCCGCCCGTGGATCGCGACATTGGCGAGTGCATTCGAAAATACAGAACTCGGGTCAATTTTCGTTATCGCCAGAGTCGAGTCGGTTGGGATATTTCCTGGTGAGGGTATGTTGTACTGGTAACGGGCTCGCAGTACCCTCTTTCCGGGCGTGCTGACCGTCACAGAGACGCGGCCTGCCTTGCCCTGATTCGGAACGATCACGGTGATAGTTTTGGGTTGAACGGGTTTGATAACTTCAGCAGGCAGATTGCCAAACGTTACCGTCGTTTGCTCATTGAACCCAGCGCCCGTGATGGTAACGCGATTTCCGCCGTTCTGAGGACCCGACGTGGGGGAGAGTCTTATTCTTATTTGCGGTGGCGGTGTCGGTGTGGGTGTCGGTGTCGGATCAGGTCTTATCTGTCTGTCTGTTTGAGGCCGTGCTGACAGATGGCCATATTGGAAGACCAGGAGTGCTAAGCTCAATATAAGCGCGACGTTGCTAAGTTTGCAGTTGCCTCTCATGATTTCACTAACTCCCCCAGGGAAATCCCAAACCACCTTCTGTTGACCCTCGCTATTTTGCAACCTCCTTCTTTATGTGCCAAAGCTGAATTGAATTTCCGCCGACTGGACTTGGCCGTCCCTCTGCCAACGTCTCGCCCCTCTCGTCAATTGCCAGCACCACGGGACCCTTCGAGGACGGTAACGATACCGAGGGTGCGTCGTTGGTAAAAGGCTGCAACAAGAGAGTAACTGGTCCATCGTCCCAACCAATGGCCAGCGATTCACCTGTTGAACTGAAAGCCAAGCCGCCAACGTTGGGACCGCGCGATTCTATTTCGCGAGAAAGGACGGCGCTATCGCCTCTGTCTACGCGCCACACTCGAATAACTCCATTTTCCTCGGCTACTGCCAACCATTTACCGTCTGAACCAAACGCCCCTAATTTTCCGCGACTGGGTTTCTGGATAGTGGTTTTGTTGACTCCCTCAGGATTGCTGAAGGACCAAAGTTGCAGTTCCCCGTTTACTGTCTGGACGGCGACCAGGCCTTTGGTCGCATTGACCGCAAGGATCCTATCACCATTACCCGTCAGTTCCGGTTGACGAATCCGTTCTCCATTCTCTGTACGCCACATTGTTACTGTCTTACTTCTCATGGTATTAACAGCTGCACTGGCAGAAACCAGAGTCTGGCCATCATTGCTAAATGATAAGGCGAAGACCGGCCCAGTATCCGCCTTAATAATCCGAGGAGCCGTTTCACTGCCCATATGCCATAACCTGATTCTCCCCTTTTTATCTCCAGCGGCTACTGTCTCACCATCTGGGCTGAACGCCACACAAACCAAAAAACCAGCTCGACCAGGTTCTTCCAACTTGACGGCGGACGCTGGTGATTCTTGAAGATGCACCTGCGCATAATTATCGTCACCGACATACGCTAATTTCTTTCCATCCGAGCTGAAAGCAAGTTGTATGAATTCGAAAGCGGCTTCGATTTTAGTAAGTGGTGCTGCGTGAAGGTTTATCTTCTTCTCTATTTCTTCCTGCCTCCCGACAACTTCTTCCTTCTTCTCGACAACAGTTTGTTGCGAGTTGTCAGGTGGACGGTTGACGAGCCACCAGAGGACCACTCCCGCGATTCCGACGATCAACAAACCGACCGCTCCTAAGAGGCGATATCGGTTGCGGTGCGCAGCTTGCGGTAAGTCCCGCAGTGACGTAGAAAACCGATCGCGCCAGGCGACGAGAGTGGCCTGCCGTGTCAATTTCTTGTGACAGGTCGCCACAAGAGAATTCACGTCTTTATAGTCTGGCTGCCTTTCATGTAGTTGCTGGAAGAATTCAAGTGCTTCTCGCCACTTGTGCTGCTCATACTTCTGCCTCCCCTCAGCATATAGGAGTGACAATTCATATTCGTTTTTGACCCGGGGGAGATGCTCGCTTGCGCCAGCGTGAGCGGGTTCAAGAGCTAACACGGATTGCAGATTTCGGAGGGCGTTTTCCCAATCACTGCTGGCGGAAGCTTTGATCGCAGCTTCAAACAACTGCGAGACTTTATTAAGTTTGCGCTCGTCATGAGAGTGACTGACTTCGAAAATAATGCCGTCAGGTGAGCGCATGCAGAGTACAGGCGTTCCCCACTCAACTGAATTGCCGCCGGCCACATGAATCGCCTTCCGTCCTTCGGTGACGGCTGTGTCCACGGCCAAGCCATTCGCGACTGCGCCGTAAAACGCTTGAGAGAATTCAGTGGCTGCCACATCGCTGATCTCATACTGCATCGCGAGCACAGCAGGAATACCTTTCGCCATAAGTACAGCAGCAGTACTAGATAAAATATCCTCACCACTTCCTTTCGCTCCTTCGCAGGAGTTAAGCAGTACCAGGCGCAACGGAGTATGGTCTCCAAGAAACAGACCTAACTGGGACGCGTAAAATACTGAAGCAGCGCCGTCATCCCGCGCTAGTAAAATGCCTCCTTCGTTTTTCTCGGAATCGAAACCACCATGGCCGATGAAATGGAAAACATGCCACGGTCCACGCTGCATATAGTTTTGTAAGTCGCGCCACGTCTTTCCTTTTATCCAAACCAGTTCCACCATGCCGCTCTCTTGCAAGGGCAGCATGGCCTCACTCATCCGTTTCTTTTCTTGTTCGACTGCGAGCGTCTCAGTGCCATGAGGGTTTACAGCCATCCCCAAGATTCTCAGCGGCGGGGACACGGTCATCGGCGGGGGTGGGTGGGGTAGATTCAAGTAGCGCACAATGGGCGTCTTGCTCGACAGGGAGATGTATTGGTTCGCTCCCGGGTCATATAAAAACTCCCATGGCACAGCATTCAACTCGGGGGCCTGAATACGCAGTTTTATACGCAATCCTTTTCGTTCGGCGTTCGCTATTCCACGGCTCGCGTCATAGCGGCTGCGGACTTCGCCTTTAATTAACGCGCCGAATAACTCCTTGCCGAAGCTTTGTACAGCTTGTTCTTTCTTTGAAGGCAAGAGCCGATGTGTTCTAACCGAGGAACGAAGGATGGCGTTTTCTAAATCCTTCAGGCGCAACTCCAATCCGCGTTGATCGAAAGGCAACCGCATCATCTCCGGCGCGGGCGTCTCACCCGCTGGCGAACGTTTTACGGCCACGGGGTACTCACCGTTATCCCCCGGGCTCATTTCAATTTCGAAGTCGAGGTATTCCAAAGTGATATGCCTTCAAGTCGAGTGTTTTTTCTGCAAGAGATCGTTACTGTTCGCGGTTCCGGAGGAATGTGACTTCAAACTTGCCTCGCACCAGCGATGCACTAGGGGCCTGGCGTCAGCACTCCGTTTGGTTGCAATAATCTAAGGAGAATCCTTACGTGAGCAGGCAATTGTATATCGTTCATCTTAAATACGGAATTCAATCGATCTATCGATGCTTATGGTGATGGTGTACTGAAAGGTATGAACCTGGACGTAACCTGACCGCTGCGGATTTGGTATATCAATATCCTGTTGGTCCAACTTCAGTATGCCTTCATAGGTCTCATAAATCGTTGGTTTTGGATTGAAGCCCTGGGTAGCCTTAAAGTTGGCGCCAAACGCGTTCGGCAATTCGTGACTCACCCATGAGTTTTGTTGCTGTGGATGATATACTGCGGTCTGCTAATCCCGGCTAAGCAAATACGCACACCTCCCTTTTGTCCAGTACGTCTCACACACCTAAAACGAAGGGGGAAAATACAATGAATGACAGATTAGATGGTGCGGAGCTGGTTGCGCAGTGGCGCAATCACGAAGAACACGATAATCCCGCAGGTCCGCTATTTGCCGCTGGGGAGTTCGCAGAAGCGGATATCGTTAACGCAACGCCTGGGGTAACCTGTGGCACCTATTGCACCGGCTCGGTCAGGGTTCAGTGCTGCTGATTACATGACGTTGCGTCACTTCGATAGGTCGCTGGGTTGCCTGGTCTCGCCCGCTCTGGACGAACTGGCAACCCAGCTTTCTTTCGTCGGAGGATTGAGCACGAGGGAGCGCGATGTAATCACCGATGCAACGCGAGAATCGCTTTACACAGTTCTGCACAGTAAAGTCAGCCGGTTGCTCGTTCTCGAGCTCAACGGCGCGCGGGTAACCGGGCGACTAAGCGGCGAGAACTCGGAACAGCGTTGGCAGCAATTCCTGGAGCTCTCGTCCCAGCATTCGTTCTGGGACGACTTGGCCAATCATTACCCCTCGTTATGGCGAGTAGGCGCGATCGTGCGGAAGCGGTGCATGGCAACGCTGCGCTTCGCACAGCGTTGGACCACGGATCGGCACCTGTTGGAAGGTCTGTGCGGCGGCGACCCAGGCGAGCTGAACGAACTCAGCTTCGGAGCTGGTGATAGCCACCGCGGTGGGTCAACCGTGGCAATTGTGCGCGGTGAGGGTTGGCGTGTTGTTTACAAGCCGCGTTCGTTGGCAATCGACAGCGCACTGCGCGGCTTCGTGGCCGAACTCACCGGCGATCATGATAGCGCGGTGAATATCCGCATCCCCGAAGCGATAGACTGTGGCGATTACGGCTGGGTCGAATTTGTGACTCATCGCTTCGCGGCAGGAAACGAGGAACTGCTTAACTTCTATCGCGGCGTCGGCCACCTGCTGGCATTGATGCGGTTGCTCAGCGGCAGCGATCTGCACGCTGAAAATGTGATCGCCCACGGCGGAAGCCCCGTGGTAGTCGACTGTGAAACCCTTTTCACGCCCAAAATTCCGCCATCGCCATCTGGCTACGGAAGGGCGTTCGACCGTGCCGGCGAACTGATAGCCCGCACGGTACTTAGCGTAGGGTTGTTACCTGGCCGCGGAATTGGTCTCGGTTGGCGCGGTGTTGACCTTTCCGCTGTGGGCATGCTCCCTGGACAGCAGCCGATGCAGCAGCAGCAAGGAATCATTGGCGCGGGTTCGGACGAAGCACGCGTCGGCCCCATACTTGTTGAAGCGCCGGTGTCGCAGAATCATCCCAGCCCTCGGCCGGCGCTCGCTGAATACTGGCCAGAGGTACTGCGCGGGTTTGATGAATTGACGGCCACGCTTCAGCGCCTGGATGCTGCCGGCAGCTTGTGGCCGCGGCTGCGAGTGTTTGAGGATTGCCGCATCCGCGTGGTGGTGCGTGCGACCGAGGTCTACGCCGAGATCGGTCGGATGCTATGGCATCCTGTATCGCTGCATAACCCCAAAGCGGCGCGGCAGCGCGCCTTCGGGCTGTTGGAGAAAATGGCGGTGAACCTCTCCATGGCGCCGAGCGATCCGGCGGTCATCAATGCCGAGATCGACGAATTACTGGAGGGCGATATCCCATACTTTTCCGCTGTGGTGCGCGAAGGTCGCTTGTCCGGGCCGGGCGGCACCTGTTGGCTTCCGCCCTGTCATCTGGTTGAAGCTGCCCTGGAGGATTGGCGCAGTGCAGATTTCGCTCTTGAGCAAAAAGTCATCCAGGCATCACTGGTAAGTGCTTACATCAACGACGGCTGGAAGTCTCATGGAACATCGGTATTGCAGACGCCGGGACGCGGCGGCGACCTGGAAGCGCGTCGTCGCCGGCAAGTTGCGCAAATCATCCAATCCATAGTGACAAATGCGATTTATGCCGGCGACGGCAGCGTGGCCTGGATTGCACCGGTGCTTACTGCAACGGGCTGGTCAGTGCAGCCCTTGCAGCAGGATCTCTACAACGGGATCTCAGGGCTCGCGTTATTGCTTGGGGCTTATATGCGCGAAACAGCAGCCGGGCGCGCCGATGCCATCAGTGGACTTGATAACTTGTTTGCGGCGGCGTTGCATACGTTGCACCTGGGCGAGGCCAAGCGTGAACGTATGGGCCATGAAGGGCTGAAGGTCAGGCCGCTTCCACCCGGCGCTTATCTCGGACTCGGGTCACAAATCTGGACCTACATTGTGCTGGGGCATTGGGAGTTGGACGGCGGCGATGGTTTGCAGCGCGCCCGCAAATTGGCGGACCAGATTCCCGCAGCGGCTGCAGTGGACGACATCTACGATTTGCTTTCCGGAAGTGCAGGCGCCATCGTTCCGTTGTTGCTGCTGGCCGGCAAGACGGGAGATGAAACTTACGTCCGCATCGCTTCGCAACTCGGCGACCTGTTGCACGAGCGCGTTAAACGTCGGAATGGACATGCTTACTGGACCAATACCCTCGCGCCGGAAGGAATGGGCGGCTTTGCACATGGCGTAACCGGCACCGGCTGGGCCCTGGCCCGGCTTGCACGCGCAACTGGAAGCGCGCGCTACGAGCAACTGGCACAAGAGGCGTTCGCCTTCGAAGACGCGCTCTTCGACGAGCAGGAGCAGAACTGGCGTGACCTACGAATGCTCGACGATGCCAAAACCGCGGCACAATGGTGCCACGGCGCCGTTGGAATTGGTCTGGCTCATCTAGATCTGGATCCAACGCTTACTCACGCATCGACACGCAAACTCGTGCGCCGGGCCGCCGCAGCAACCTGGCGGCTCGGGATGGGCGGGAATCATTGCGCGTGTCATGGCGATCTCGGCGCCTGGGAATTGCTCGATCATGCGATCGCCCTCGGAGAAGCGCCGAAAGAGCTAAGCGCCTCGTACCTGCTCGACATAATCCTGACCAGTCTGGAGCAAGATGGACCATCCTTCGGCATGGGCCGAAACGCCTTCACACCCGGCCTGTTGCCGGGACTGGGAGGAGTTGCTTACCAACTGCTGCGGGCTCATCCCGAGCATGATTTGCCTTCGATCCTGACGCCGAGTGGTGAGGATCTCTTAGTAGCAACGAGGTAAATAAATGAAGACTCAAAAGATCCTCGCTCTTGTCCTGTCTTTCATGGTGCTTTGTCAGATCGCCCATGGACAAAGCTCGGCGTCCTCACGTCCGGCGGACGACCCTCGGATGGCGAGGCTGATCGGTTTGGCTAAAGTTTGGGGAATGGTGAAGTACTTTCATCCGTTTCTGGCCTATCGCGACATTGATTGGGACAAGGCGTTGATCGAAACAATTCCGAGAGTTAACGCTGCCAAAACTCCACAGGAGTATCAGACGGCTTTAAACCAAATGCTCGCTGTCCTGAACGACAAAAGCACGCGCGCGGAAATTGAAACTGAAATTAACACAAGCGCGACCAGTCAGCCTGCGGCTGCCGAGACGAAACACGTCCGCACTGAAAACCGAATGCTGATGATTGACGCTGCGCAAATCGCCAAAGCTGTCGCTAAAGACAACTCTGCGCTCAATGGTTTTGTTACCAGCATCAATCAAGCTCTACCCGGCGCCACCGGCATCGTTATCGATGCGCGCAGCACGGGCAAGATGGCGGATTTCGATTCATACTTCTTCGATGTGTTTGTGCGCCAGGCGCTACCGTCTGTTCTCGATGGAAACGTTGTGCCTGGCTCGACGCGTTACCGTATGCACAACGGCTATGCGACGCAGACCGGTAGCGGCGCGAGCTTCTACTATTCAGCGTTGGTGAACTCTTCGCCGCAGGTTATTCAAGGACGAGCAAAGACCAAAACGCCGCCGATCGCATTCATCGTTAATCAACACTCGCCTTCCATCACTGAAATTCTGAGCGGCATGCAGTCGGCACACCGCGCACTTGTAATTCAGGCGGGCGAGCGAGCGCCGGAAGCAGGCGGTGGCATGTTTACGATGGAACTGCCTGACAACGTGAAAGTACGGATGCGCACTTCGGAAATAATCAATCCTGATGGCTCAGTAGATCTTCAGCCTGACAAGATCGTGCCGGAAAGCTCGACGGAAGATGCAGCGATGAAAGAAGCATTGCGCGCCGTGCAGGAGAACAAAGTTGGACCAGGCACGAATCGAACCGCGCCTCCTTTCACAGCGCAAGTCGGCCAAAAAGATAACCCGTATGCGGAGATGAATTTTCCAGCCGTCGAATACCGGTTGCTTGCTCTATTCCGGTTTTGGAACGTAATCAATAACTTCTTTCCCTACAAACATCTGATCGGCGACTCATGGGAAAGCGTGCTGCCGCGTTACATTCCGAAGTTTGAAGCCAATAAAGATCAGGCAGATTATCAACTGACCGTTCGCGAAATGGTTGCTGAAATGCGCGATTCGCACGGTGGCGCACGCAACACGACTGTTGCCGGCGAAAAGTTTGGCACGTTTCAGCCGGCGCTTTTTGTTGGTTATATCGAAGAGAAATCGGTCATCACAAAGGTTCTCAACGACAAACTGCCGATCAAGGTGGGCGATGTAGTTTTAACTGTTGACGATGAACCTGTGGAAAAGAGGCGCGAATACTTGTCGCGATACATCGCATCGTTGACGCCGCAGTGGTTGATGAGGCTTGTTCATTTTCGTCTATTGTTTGGACCGAAAGATAGCGTAGCGAAGTTGCGTGTGCGTGGAGCCGACGATCAGGTCCGCGAAGTCGTTTTGCCACGCTCGTTATCGATAATGGATCCGAAACTACCCGCTGCGTTGCAACGGTCTACGCCAGTAATTCAAGTTTTGCCGAGCGGCTACGGCTATGTTGATCTGGCCCGTTTACAAGGCGGCGAGGTTGACAAGATGTTCGACACGATCAAGAGCACGCATGCTGTAATTTTTGATATGCGCGGTTATCCAAATGGAACTGCCTGGTCCATTGCTCCGCGTCTTACCGAAAAGAAGAACGTAGTCGCTGCGTTGTTTTCACGTCCATTCCTGGAAGCAACAAGTTTGAGCAATTCCGAACACGCGGATCCCGCTCTCTATTCTTTCGCTCAAAAACTTCCGGACCGCAAAGGTGACGTTTACAAGGGCAAAGTCGTGATGCTGATTAATGAAGATGCGATCAGTCAGGCCGAGCACACTTGTATGTTTTTCGAGGTGGCGACCGATGTCACTTTCATCGGAACACCTACTGCGGGCGCAAACGGCGACGTAACGTTTATGGTTTTACCGGGCAATCTGCCAGTCAGTTTCACCGGGCACAATGTGCGGCACGCCGACGGGAGACAACTCCAAAGAGTTGGAATACAACCAACCGTCAGAGTTGCGCCGACGATTCGCGGAACGATAGAAGGACGCGACGAAATTCTGGAAGCGGCAGTCAAATACTTAAGTGAGAATCTGAGGAAGTAAAATATCTTAACGAACCGTCGTGCGTCGTAGTAAACTCTCGGACGCTTTTGCCCAGAACAATCGAACCGTAGGAGGTTCCCCGCCCGTGAAAACCAAGTTCCGGTTTACGTATGCCATCCTGATTTTTCTCGTTGTAATTGGACTCAACCCGCTGGCGAGCGCAACGCAGGATCAACCAACCATCGCTAAAGACTCGATCCAGATCACCGCATTCACCTTCAACGTCTACAAGGGCAATTACGATAATTGGAGTTGGGTGCCGCGCATGAACTTTCGCGTCAATGGCCCGATCGCGAGTGGCAGTCAGATCTACGTGGAATACACGCTGCCCACCGGGCCGTGGGTGAAGTTCGATTGCGCTACTGAAAACACCCAAAAAGGTTACTGGTGGAAGACCGAATGCGGCGGCCGGCAGATTCCGGAAGACAAAGGCAGCCTTTACACAGGCCCCGTAAACTTCACGATCAAGATGCGCAATGAACTCGCCGGCACCGATTCAACGCTCTTCAGCGGCAAGATGAAAGTCGCAAAAGCTCGTTCTAACGAAGCTGGACCAAAAGCCGCAAATAAGTGGGTCTATTTCGTGGACCATGATTGGAACCTGCCGATCGGTTACGTTTACCTGACGCCGAGCGACTTGCGCGGTTGGAAGCTGCCGGATTTTCACGTGGCTTTCTGGGTGCGAGGTGAGGCCGTGCGGTTCGATCCGCACCTGTTCTATCAAGGCAAAGAGGTCGGGAAGCAATTCATGGATAATATCGAAGTTGGCAAGGCGGGTTGCGAGTCCGAAGTTGAGAACAACACGACTCATTACGTCGAGGACTCCGTACCGCAGAAAGCGAAATGGGCGCGCGTCGAGTGCGACTTTCCAAACATCAAAGGCAGCAACACGACGGACGATTCCACCACCAAAGATATCTTTACCCTCGCCGCCAACCCGGGTGAGTATGAAGTCAAGGTGCTTTGGAACAACAAGCTGGCGCGTTCGCTCAAGTTCACCGTGCAGCCAGGTGGAAAGTTCGACAACGGTATTGCGACGAGCAATCAGCTCGGCAGCGATCGTGTGATCGTGCCGGTGCAGATCATCGGCGATCAGGATGGCATGTGGAACAAGACTGCGTGGCAGACTGAAGCGTTTTATAGTAACCCGCTCAAAGGGTTCACAGCGTTGCCCTAACGGTTGAACTACAGTAATCGAAGGAGAAGTTTTATGAAGGTTTTAGCAGTCCTGCTTATTGCGATTTTCGGAGGGGTCGCGTTTCTGAGCGGCACGAAGGGATCGGCGTTGACGGAGTCAGAGGCAGCCGCACGTGTGCCGCTCGACAATTACATTCAGGGCCACGCGACTGGTAATGGCGACTTCATGCGCAAAGCTTTTCATTCCGAAGCCAAGGTGATGGCTTTCCGCGACGGAAAACTCACTAACCTTACGGCTGAGGAGTTTGCTTCGCGTTTCAACGGTAAGCCAGCGGCCGATGAAGCGCAGCGCAAGCGCCGGATTGAAAGTGTCGAGATCACCGGCAATGCTGGTGTCGGCAAGATTGTTCTCGATTATCCAACGGTTACTTTCACCGACTACATGTCGCTGCTGAAAGTTGGCGACGAGTGGAAGATCGTGAACAAGGTTTTTTACGCGGAGCCAAAACCGAAGCCATAAAGGTGTAGATGCGGCCCATGAACGATCCTCAACTGGAACTGCCCTCGCTCTCCATCGGTGAAGAGATTGCAAACAGCGTCAGTCATGGCTTGGGCCTGCTACTGGCGCTGGTTGCGGCGCCGGTGTTGGTAATTTCCGCAATGCGCGCCGGCAGCTTTCGCTTCATCGTAGGCGCCGGCGTGTTTGCCGCAACGATGGTCCTGCTCTATCTCGCTTCGACTCTCTATCATGCGCTAACTCACGCAGGCGCCAAGCGATTGTTCCGGCTGTTCGATCATTGTGCCATCTTCGTTTTGATCGCGGGAACGTACACGCCGTTTAGTTTGGGAGTGTTGCGTGGTCCATGGGGCTGGACGCTGCTTGTCATTATTTGGGTGCTGGCGATTACGGGCATTACACTCAAAGCGATCAAGGGCACGTGTCATTCGTGGATCACTATGGCGCTTTACATCGTGATGGGTTGGCTCGCCATCGTTGCGACCAAACCGATTTTGACACTGGTGCCGCTGCCGGGAATCCTTTTGATACTCGCCGGGGGAATTGCTTACACCGGCGGCCTCGCGTTTTTTGCAGCACAGCGACGGTATAGCCACTTCATCTGGCATCTATTCGTCATCGCCGGAACAACCTGCCATTTCTTCGCCGTGCTTTGGTACGCGTCGTGACCTACTTCCTCAACTCAGTTAACTCTTTCTGAATTCTTTTGGCGTGCTGATTGAGCTGCCCATAATCAAGAGATGAGACCGATAAGGAAACCGCGAGTTAAGATCTGCTGCATCGCCAGCGTCGAGGAGGCGTGGATGGCTATTGACGCCGGTGCGTCGGCGATCGGGCTCGTGTCAGCAATGCCGAGTGGACCAGGCCCGATTCCCGAAAGCCTGATCGCAGAGATCGCTGCTGCGGTTCCGCCCGGTATCAGTTCGTTTCTACTCACGTGCAAGGAAGATGCGGCCTCCATCATCGACCAGCAGAGACGTCTACGCGTGAATACGATCCAGATTTGCGATCGGCTGCCACAAGGCAGTCACCAAGAATTGCGCGACGCATTGCCCGGTGTGTCACTGGTCCAGGTCGTGCACGTGACTGGTCCTGAATCTGTTGACGAAGCGATCACGATCGCTCCGCACGTCGATGCCGTTTTGCTGGATTCAGGTAATCAATCGTTAGCCGTTAAGGAACTCGGCGGGACTGGTCGAACACACGACTGGACCTTGAGCCGGAAGATAAGAGAAGCGATCGACGTTCCGTTATTTCTCGCAGGCGGACTGAAACCTGCGAATGTTGCCGCAGCCATTCGAGAAGTGCAGCCGTTTGGAATCGATGTTTGTAGTGGACTGCGTACTAACGGATTGTTGGACGCTCAGAAGCTGAGGGACTTCTTCACACAGATGAACACGGATTAAATCCGCGTTCATCTGTGTTCATCTGCGGCTAAAAAGTAAACTTCACAGCGAGCTGCACCTGACGCGGATCGCCCACGCCCGTCCGCAGGAATCCATCGAAGTTGAAGAGCCCTGGCGTGACGAGCGGGTTGATGTTGTTCGCGTTGTTGAAGGTATTGAACATCTCGATAATCGGAATTATCGCAAAGCGTTCGTTGAGTCTGATCGGCCGTTGGATGCGCCAGTCAAAAGAGAAATACTTGTTGTCCTTGCGCGCCGTGTTGCGATTCGTCGCGGTGCGAATCCCTCCCGGCGTGATCGGTTGAGCAGTCCGTCCCTGGACGCGGAAGTTTCCATCGAATCCCCAACCCATCTGGATAAAGGTGAAGAAATTAAACTTGTGACGGATGTCGCGATCGGACAGCGCATAGTCGAGCTGAAGATTGTTGATATCGAAGGAGCGATCGGTAAACGGATCGCGTTCGTTGGAGTCGTCGTCCTTGTCTTTTGCGAGCGTGTAGTTCCACTCGAGTTGGTAGCGTCTCGTGAACCGCTTTCTCATGCCGACAGTGAAGCCATCGTAAACAGACTTGCCTACGGAGCTGGTCACCATCGTCTCACCGAGAAATGGCGCGAAGAAGTTATTGCGATTGATGTTCAGGAAGCGCGTGAGATGCACGCCTTTCGAGTGAGTGTAGTCGAGGTAGAGCGACCAATCTGTAGCAAGCTCCTGCTCGAACCCGACATTGGTTGTGTAAATGCGGGGATTGGCATAGTCGCGGCTAAATACGCGCACGCCCGAGAAACAGGGAAACGGATTGGTGATGCCGCCCGCGACGCAAGGTACAACGCTCGACGGCGGAGCGACAACATTGGGCCAAACCGGACCAGGCACGCCTGATGAAATGATTGGCGTGTTCAAAAAGATCGTCTGTTGCTGTACGCCATTGGTTGTGATCGAACCAACCTGCGAGAGCATGTTTTGTCGCGCGTAGTAGATCCCTGAGCTCGCGCGTAACACAGACTTACCTTCCTTCGAGATGTCCCATGCGAATCCGAGACGCGGTTGAAACTGTTTCTTCTGGCTTGGCAACGTGCCGTCTGACGGAAAGCGCGGATCGTTGAGAAAAATTCCGTAAGCTGTTTGCTCTGGAGGCACCACAGGTTCGGGGAAGATCTGTGCTTCCCAACGCAGACCGTAGTTAAGCGTAAAGTTTGGTCGAATCTTCCATGAATCCTGCGCGAAAAACGCGATGTCTTCGTTACTGATTTTAGAAGCGCCGGCTGCGTCGGTCGCTGGACCGGTCAATCCTGCACCCTGCAAATAGAGAAGCAGTGGACCACCATTAGTTGCGCCACCAGGACACGTTGCCGGCGCGGTCACGAATGTTCCGTCAGCACAGCCGACCGTGCTTGGCCCAAAACCGCCGGGTGCCGCTGGTGATGCGTAACGCAAAAAGCCGGTAACACTGTCGAAGATGTAGCGACCGTTAAAGAAGCCACGGAACACCTGATCGTTAAGAGTGTGCAACCACTCACCGCCGAACTTAAGCGTGTGATTACCCGTGATGATCGAGAAGTTGTCTTTTATCTGCGTACGCCAAAGCAGTTCATCAACATTAGGTGCGAGGAAGAATGGGAAACCAAACCGAAACGTCGTTGCGAAACCCATTGCTGTGTCAGCGGGAACATTCGAAGGCACCGCAGATCGTGGCCGCAATTCACGCCCGTACGAAAAGTGGGCTTCGTTCAGTTTCGTCGGCGAGACAGTCGTGAACAGGTTCACGCGCACGACGTTGATCTTCGATGGACCTTCGATTCCGTTCGCGGAGTTGCCGTAGGTCGAGACGTCGAACGTCTGGTTTGTATTCTTCGAATAGTCGAAGTTATATGACACTGCAAGTTGATTTGAATTGCCGATGTTGAAGTTGACCTTGGAAAACAAAGCCTGGTTGTTGATCTTGTGTTGGATCGGGAGTCCTTCTTCCTGATTGCGCGTCGTTCTGAAGAAGTTGATTAGAGCCAATCGTTGGCAATCCTCGTTACCGTTGATCTGAGCTTCATTCGCAAGAATCGTCGGCGTCCCGACCGGGCAGGGTGTGGCGCCGATCTGTTCGCTCAGGTTGGGGCGCTCGAGGTTTTCGCGAATACCTTCAAACGCGAGAAAGTAAAAAGCCTTGTCCTTGCGGAATGGCCCACCGATTGTTGCGCCATACTGCTCGCGATGAAAACCTTCAAGCGGTCTACCGTCGGAAGTATTTGCGGTTAGAGCTTCGAGGCGTTGGAAATAGAAGGCGCTGCCGTGAACAGCGTTTGTGCCCGACTTCGTGATCACGTTGATGACACCGCCCGCGGTCCGTCCAAACTCCGCGCTCGCGCCAGTCGCGATCACTTGAAACTCTTTTACAGCCTCGAGTGTGATATCGATTGCGGCGCGCTGTCCGCCGAGTTGCTCACCGAAGAAGCCGTTGTTGTAGTCACCACCATCAAGACTGACGTTATTGAAGATTCCGCGTTGACCGGAGAAGTTGATCTCATCGCCGTCGGGACCCTGCGTAATGCTGACGCCCGGAGTTAGCGTTAGCAGGTCTTCAAACTTTCGTCCGAGAATCGGTGTGGTGCTTACTGCTGCCTCATTGATCGTAGTGCTGACCTGCGTTTTTGCTGTATCGACTGTTGGCGTCGTTGTTACCGTCACGTTTCCTTCCACGCCGGCGGGTGCCATCGGGAAAGTGATCTCCAATGTCTGGCCCACTGTCAATTCAGGAACCTCAGCCAGGGAAGTGCCAAAGCCCTGCTTGGCAACCGTCACAGAATACTTACCTGGCTGAAGCTGTGGAGCTACGAATCGTCCGTCTTCGTCTGTCGTGAGGTTACGCGGGAAGTTGGTATCGAGATTCTTGATCTCGACATTCGCACCAGGAACCACCGCGCCATTCGCGTCTACAACTCTGCCCTGGATCGTTCCCGTCGTGATCTGACTTTGCGCAGCAACTGATGGAGCGATTAGCAGCGCGAGAATAAAACTAAAGGTGAAAAGATTGATCTGGGGGAAATTGGCAAGCACGGGGGTCCGCATACTGTTCTCCTTCAATTAAGCTGTTCAGACTCGG
Organism: uncultured Acidobacteriota bacterium; assembly: GCA_963826255.1. GTDB lineage: Bacteria > Acidobacteriota > Blastocatellia > Pyrinomonadales > Pyrinomonadaceae > PSRF01. Next base: position 59,000 of record CAWGWK010000001.1, on the reverse strand, counting down.
TTCAGGATTTGAGTTCGGGGAGTGCACGTTCTGCGTGTCGAACATTGGTGGCTCATCTTAGTTACAGCTTCAACATACTGTCAATGAACTTCTTAGCTGCTCGCGCATACTCTTCTCAGAAACTAATGAGAACACAACGCTTTTGTAACAGATTAATCGCTATGCTGTGGTGCATGAACGTTCAGTTCGCGGACATTTCACTGATTTTGCAGGATTTCACGGCGGTGATTTCGCGCATCTGGGGTTACCTCACGCAACAGTTTACTTTTGGACGAATCACCGTCTCGGCTTCGAGTGTGATGGTCGGTCTGATGGTTTTCGTTTTCACGCTCTTCGTGGCGCGTACAGCGACTACCCTGATCGAGCGGCGGATTGCCAGCCGGCATCACATCGATCCGGGTTTGCGCTACACAATCTGCCGGCTGGCCAAGTATATCGTCATCACGATCGGGACGCTGGTGGCACTCAAGCAGGCATTTGCTCTCGACCTCACTTCAATCGCCATAATCTTTACAGCGTTGTCCGTCGGCATCGGCTTTGGTCTACAGTACATCGCGTCTGACATCGCGTCGGGTTTCATCCTGCTTTTCGAAAGACCGATCAGAGTTGGTGACCGGATCACGATCGGTGACGATGAAGGCGACGTGCAGAGTATTAACTTGCGCACGACCATCGTCACGACAAACGATCGGATTGCGATCATCGTTCCCAATTCGAAGCTGGTGAGTCAACGCGTGGTGAACTGGTCCTACGGAGATCCGCGCGCGCGAATAGCGATTCCGATCGGCGTAGCAGACGACTCTGACATCGACCTGGTGACAAACACATTAATCGATGCGGCTAAAGATGTGCCTAACGTGTTGGCGGATCCACCGCCGCGGGTGCAGTTTCTGGAGTTTGGCGACTACACCCTTGATTTCAGATTGCTCGTGTGGACCAACCAGCCACGGCGTCACATTCAGATTCGCAGTGACATCAACTACCGGATCGCGCAACTGTTCCGCGAGCGATCCATCAAGATTCCGTATCCGACACAGGAGTTTCTGCTGAAAGGTGCTCAACCTCGAGACCTGGAACCGAGTCTTATGCGTGACAGCGACCTGTCGTGAAGCTTTAGTAAAGGGGTTTCGCGCAAAGGCGCAAGGACGGCAAAGTGCTACCACGTGTCTGAGGCTCCTTCTTTGCCGCCTTGCGCGAAATATTTCCTCACCATCTTGCGAATGCAAACTGAGTGAGGCATCATTCAGTGACTACTTATGCGTACCGCTCGTTCACTGAATAATGTTCGCGCGCCCGCAGGCGATAAACGTGAAGCGATTTTACGCGCGGCCATCACTGTCTTCGCGCACAATGGCTACTTCAATTCCAAAGTGGCGGACATCGCCCGCGAAGCCGGCGTCGCGGACGGCACTGTCTATCTCTACTTCAAAAGCAAAGAGGACATACTCCACTCGATATTCGATCGGAGTGTTGAGGAAGCACTCGACGCCGCTCGAAAACAGATCAAGCAAGTTTCCGATCCAAAGGAAAAACTGCGCCAGATCGCACTGTTGCATCTCGAGCGCCTTGGAGCCGACCGAGATCTCGCGGTCGTGTTTCAGGTTGAACTGCGCGGCTCCACAAAATTCATGCAGGAGTTTTCCGCCGCCGGTTTCGCTGAATATCTCGCACTCATCCGCTCTACTTTTGAAGAGGGACAACGGGCCGGCGTGTTTCGCTCGAATTTAAACGCCAATGTGGTGGCAAAGATTCTTTTCGGTGCGCTCGACGAAATGGCTACCAACTGGATCCTTTCCAAGCGTCGATACAAACTCGCACCTATGGCCGATCAAGTGCTGGACATTTTTCTGAACGGAGTCACGACCTCGTGAACCGCGCGGTTGACTACATGGACCTGCGATCAAGCGCGCCGGTTCGCCGGCCTGCCGCACCCGATGAGCCAACGACACTCGTCGACGTGTTCGAGACCGTCGCGCGGAAGCACAAGCGACCAGACACGTTGAATTACAAAAGCGGTGATCGTTGGATCTCCATCTCCGCCGACGAGATGCTGGCGCGCGCGAAGCTCATTGCCGCCGGCTTGCACGCGATCGGTGTGCAACGTGGGGATCGTGTTGCGTTACTTTCTGAAAGCCGAGTCGAATGGACGTTGACCGATGCTGGTTCGATGTTCGCCGGCGCCATCGATGTACCCATCTATCCAACCTTAATGCCTCCTCAAGTGCGTTACATTTTGAACGACTCAGGCGCGTGTGTTCTCTTTGTAGCCAATCGTGAAAAATACATTGAATTGAAAGACGTGCTCGGCGAATGTCCTGAAGTTAAGCACGTCATTGTCTTCGATCCGGAAGGAATGACTGACGCTGAGGCGCTCCCGCTTTCACAACTCGAAGAGAAAGGGCGCGAGCTTGAACAACTGGATCCTCGCCATATCGAACGCGCGGCAACGCAAGTAAAGGCAGATGATCTTGCCACGATCATTTATACGTCAGGCACAACCGGCGAGCCGAAAGGCGTGATGCTCACGCATTCAAATCTGGTTACCAATCTGATCGATTCTTCGGGACACTTTTCTTTCGGCGAGCAGGACACCGTGTTGTCTGTACTGCCCTTGTCTCATGTTTTCGAGCGCCAGGCAATGTACATGTATTTGTATCGTGGCATGGCTGTTTACTTTGCCGAGTCGCTGCAAACGATTGGTCCAAACTTGCGTGAGGTGCGTCCGACAATAATGGTTGGCGTGCCGCGGATCTTCGAGAAGATCTATGCGCGCATTCGCGAGCGTGCGGCTGAAGCGGGCAAGTTGAGCGAGGCATTACTTGCCTGGTCCATAACCGTTGCTCGTGAATATGCGAAGTATGTACTCGCTCACAAGCCTGTTCCTGCATTGCTAAAACTGAAGCACTCGATCGCTTCGAAGTTGATCTTTTCGAAATGGAAGGGCGCGTTTGGGGGCCGAATCCGATTGTTGGTATCAGGAGGCGCGGCGCTGCCGGAAGATCTGACGTACATCTATGTCGGTGCGGGCATTCCGATTGTTCAGGGATATGGACTAACTGAGACGTCGCCGGTCATTTCCGCCAGCACTATTGAAAACAATCGCGTGGGAACTGTCGGTAAAGCTATTCCCAACGTCGAGATTCGAATTGCCGAAGACGGTGAGATCGAAGTGCGTGGTCCAAACATCATGCGCGGTTATTACAACAAGCCCGAAGAGACGCGCGCCGTGTTCACGAGTGATGGCTGGTTCAAGACTGGTGACATCGGCACGATCGATGAAGACGGGTTTTTGCGGATAACCGATCGCAAGAAAGAGTTGTTCAAGACTTCCGGCGGTAAGTACATTTCACCGCAACCCATCGAGCAGGCGATCAAAGGTTCTCGTTTTGTAAACCAGGTGGTGTTAATTGGCGCGGAGCGAAAGTTTCCCGCCGCGCTGATCGTACCGATTTGGGAACAGCTCGAGTCGTATTGCAAGTTGAAAGGAATCGAAGTTAAAAGTCGCAGTCAGCTCTGCCGGCATCCGCGAATCATCGATCTGATTCAGCGACAGATTGACGGGTTGACTCCCAACCTTGCGAAGTACGAGCGGATAAAAAAAGTTGCGCTACTCGAAAATGAGTTTACGATTGAAGGAGGCGAGCTCACGCCTACTTTGAAAGTTAAGCGTCGAGTGATCGATCAGAAGTACAAGGACGTAATTGAACAGATTTACCAGGAGTGACTATCGGATCACCGGTGTGTTCAAGTGCAGCGCCTTGAGAATCCTGTTACCGGCATCTTCACCTGCCAGCTCCAACAACTGTTCGCGATATAGTCCCGAACCGCGATTGCCTGGAACGATTATCGGTCCTTTCCGATTTGCGTTTTGATAACTCCTGCCGCTTATCACTACTTTAGCGGTGCCTGGAGTGAAAACAACAAACTCGAGTATCAGGTCGTCATAGGAACGCGCCAGCGTGTCGAAGTTCAACGTCAGCAAGACCACGTAAGATCTTGCCTCCGACTTAGCTTTCTTGATCGCTTCTCCCCGGCTCAAGTCCTTGTCAGTGATGTCAATACTGGCCGAAGACCCTGCGCGTAACCGCTGCGCACAACCCCTCAACACTGCGTCGTAGAAGGAGAACGGATAGGACGCAAATGAATTGTGGCGATTCGCGCCGATAAAGAAAAGGAGATCTGTTTTCTCCTCCTTCTTTGGTATGGGCGTTGGTTCGGGAGTTGGCGTGGGAACCGGAGCAGCAGGCGCCGGTTGTGTTTTTCGCCGCCCCGATTGCGCCTGAACCGATAGGGCGCATAGCGCGATAAGCAGAGCGATGGTGAGACGGTAGTACCTCATAATGCCTGCGGATTGTAACACTGTTACACTGCTCAACTTGAATTTTTCGGCGGCTTTTTCTTGTCGCCGGCGGTCGTTGCCCGTATGCAAACCCTCGTAATTACAGGCATTCGAGATCAGGCGCGGCTCACGCGGTCGTTCGATCTACGTCCTACCGAACACATTGATTTCACGCCTGGGCAGATCGCGATGCTGCGAGTTGAAGGTGAAGAGCCTGCTTATTTCGCGTTCGCAAGTGCACCTGAAGACGCGGATTTGGAAGTGCTTGTGAAACAGAAAGCGGGCGCGAGCAGCGTGATCTACGATATGAAAGTTGGCGAAGAGATTGAGTTGGTTTGCATCGCAGGACACGGCTTCAGGCTCGACGAAATAAAAGGGCGCGATCTTATATTTGTCGCGATGGGTACGGGAGTGGCGCCGTTGCGCTCGGCTTTACGTCACGTGTTGAAACGTAAACAGGATTTTGGACATCTGGTCGTGCTGTACGGCGCACGCACGCCCGCCGACTTTTCTTATCGCGATGAAACCGAAGCCTGGGCAGATGCGGGCGTGGAATTGCGGCAGGTGATCTCACGTCCTGACGGTCACGACTGGTCTGGTCCAACCGGATATGTGCAGTCCCTGCTGGACCATGTCCTGCCAAGTTTGTCTTCGCCGGTGGCGCTGATCTGCGGTTCCAGGGAAATGATCGATCAGACGCGCGACCGCCTGGGAAAGATGGGCTTCAAACCCGAGGAGATTCTGACGAACTATTAGTATCGCGTTACTTTCGGAAGAAGTTCGCGGCCTTGATGATTGTGATGTTGCAGTAATGCTGAATTGCCTTGAAATCGGTCCAGTTTTCCGTCACCACTTGTGCTTTCCACCTTCGAGCGCTTACGGCGATCAAAACATCAAGAGCTAGACGCTGTGATGCTCCGGGTGGCAATCGCTGTAGTTTTCCTTTCTGAGAGCGTTTGCGGGATTGGGTTAAGAGGTAAAGGATCTTGGCTGCGATCAGCCAATCATCTTCGGTAGGAACAATGAGTGCCTTGTCTTTCTGATACTGAAGAAACAAATTCTCGTAGCCCTTGCGCCGCGAGCGATCAATAGCGCCCGCAGCAAGTTCCATAAGTACTACCGAAGATAGTAGGAAGGTTTGCGGCATGTCCCGAAGGTCAAACAGCTTCCTTGAAACGATTACTGATGTGTCGTAGGTGAAGTACGGCATTAAATTCAGGATTGAAAGATCGATGAACTTATAGAATTCGGTGGAATTTGCCCTGTTGATAGTCTTCGTAAGTCATCTGAAAGAGTTTTAGTGTGAGCTCTCGCCTCTTTAGCAGTGCCAAGTCTTCTTTACTCTTCTTTCGTTTCGATTTGGCAGCGAGTTGTGAGCGCTTCGACGCGGTCTTCTTCGCCCGACCTGAACTTGCAGACGACGCTCCATTCTTCTTGCTCGCTGAGGTGTGAGTTTTTGATGCTTTCTTGATTGGCATGAACGCAGTCTATCATAAAATAATGCACGGACCTGAAGAATGGCTGATCCAAAATACAATTGCGTAGCAAGCGCAAGACTCTTACTTCTGATCGGCGTGTTGGCCACAAGCGGCTGTCAGCGACCGACACAAGTCGTTAGTCGCGGACCTGCTGTGCCACCCAGTCCGTCCGTCAAGCCACTTCCGAATAATGCATCACCTCAACTCAAGCAAATGCTTGACGGCGCAATCGCCCAGGCTGGTGTGACGACCGGTTACGATCCATCATACGTCGCGTTGGATTATCCAGGCGGCGACGTGCCGGAAAAAACCGGTGTTTGTTCGGACGTCGTGGTTCGTGCATTTCGTAAAGCCGGTATCGATCTGCAAAAAGAGGTTCACGAGGATATGAAAGCGCGGCGCTCCGAGTACCCGAACAAATGGGGTACCAGTAATCCGGATCGCAATATCGATCATCGCCGCGTCTTGAACCTGATGACTTATTTCAGGCGACAGGGAAAGTCGGTACCCATCAGCAACAGCGCCAAGAATTATCAGCCTGGTGACATCGTCGCCTGGGAGTTGACCAGCGGCATCGATCACATCGGGATCGTGACAAATATGTTGTCAGACTCAGAAGATCGCTATCTGATCGTTCACAACATCGGCGCCGGCACCCGTATTGAAGACGTGCTGTTGGCCTGGACCATCAAGGGGCATTACCGCTTCTTTTAATCAGGTTCTGGAGAGTACAAATTGGGTGTGGGTTCGGCGTGCCCCCTGCGCGGTCCCGCATCCGCGCAGGGGAATCAATAACTTACGTGAGGTGATCTTACTGGTTTTTCTTGGCTGCCGCCTGCTTCACTTTCTCGCTTACTCTTTCGAAGTTTGCTTTATAGATCGCAAGATTGGGATCCTGGTTTTGCTGCCCTAACGTTTGCGCTTTTTCATAGAGTGGCGCCGCTAGTTCAAGCTGCCCACCTCTTTCGTACGCTTCGGCAAGGCTGTCATAGACATTCGCTGAATCTGGATAACGTTCGACGTTTGTCTTAAAGATCGCGATTGCCTCATCAGAACGTCCCGCAAAGAGCGATTGATACCCCAACTGGTTGATCAGGACTTCAGGTGCGGAAATGGTGAACCTGAACTTCTGTGAGAGCTTCTGATAGTGTTCCTCAACGCTCTTGAAATCTCCGGCCACTCCACCTGTCTCGGGATCTCGAGGTACTTGCCAGCCAGTGAAAACTTTGCGCATCCCAAGATAGTGACTACGCAGAACGACTGATCCGTGATCCTCATCATCCAACACCTGAGCATCCCACTCGAAACCCTTAGTCTGGTTTTTTTCGAGTACTTGTTTTAGCTGATAGAACCCATCTTCGATCGGCCCCGGCTCATGGCCGAGAGACATGAATAGCGTGCCCTGCCACTCTTTTCGCGCCTTGAAGAAATCCTCGGCGCGCTTGACTGCCACCTGATTGTCCCACTGCAACGCTGGACTGACTGCCACGTAAGAATGAAAGAGCTCCGGCCGCGAGACCATCGCGTGAACGGCGAACAAACCACCCAACGAATGCCCGGCGAGGATTCGATACGGTTGCACGCGGTAACGCTTTTCGATATCGGGGATCAGTTCCGTTTCAATGAACTTTAAAAACTTGTCCGCGCCGCCGCTGGTTGGAAATTGAAGCGCGCTGTTACCTCCGGCAACTGTTGTTGTTACGTGTGTAGGACTCAGATCACGGGTACGGTCTGTATTTGTTATTCCGACCACGATTAACTCGGACATACGCCCATTTCGCGCCAAAAACTCGACTGTGCTGCTGGTGTGAGCTATGTGGGCATTCCCATCGGTCATGTAAAGCACGGGATAGCGGAGCTTGTTCGTTTCGTATCCGGGAGGTACTCGCACGAGGATCGTTCTCTCTTCTCCGAGCACAGCTGAGTTAATTTTTAAAGCGGTAACACCCGGAGGTACCTGTGCTGGAGCTGAAGAAGAGATAAAAACCAGGAAAGCAAACACTCCGGCCAGGGCCTTCCAGCTAGTGAGTTTCGAGCGAGAACGGCTGAATCTATTGTGGGCAAACGAGTGAAGGGTCATGATAGTCTCCTTGGTTATAAAACTAGGGCAGATTGAGGTACAGCCTGATCGAATACCGCGACAGAACTTTACTATTCGGTCTGGGTGGACACAAGATGTCGAAGTCTTTTAATAGCAGGTCAAGAACTGAAAGAGTGAAAGGTTTGTGACGAAACGGTCAGACTCGGTGACGAGCGGGACATGTGAGGCAACTTTACAAATCTGTTTCGCGCACTATTGTTAATCCGATTTGGAGATTTGTTGGACCAGTTTGAAGCAGGTGTGAGAGGTAGACTACCTGAGCACGCGGAAAACATAATCAGCGACGCTCTCGGTAGCAGTGGGAGTTTCACCGTACACATTTACGTAATAATCGCCTGGAGATAATTTTTCCGCCGGAACACGTAAGGTGAGCACGGCACCTTTACGTGTTACTTGAGGACGCACGTTACTCTTCGAGAAAACTTCTCCGCGGTCAGCATTAATTATCGTTGCACGATGTGACGGGTAATCCGTGCCTTGGAAGTTTAAGGTCAATTGTACGTATGACGTTCCGCGAAGCAGTCGAATACTCTTCGAAGCGCCTGCAGATCTGGTCGCTCCGGCTGAAAGGGTAAGGAATATCGTTGGCGCAGCTCTCTCGGGAGTTGGTTGCGGAGCCACGATCGCAGGAGTCGGTATAGCCGGCGACGGTTGACCGCGACTTGCCAGATCGTCTGTTTGCACTTTGACGTTGGCCGCTTGTTTATCAAGCTCCCGCTGTCGCTGTTCGACGGCAGCTTGTTGCGCGGCGATCTCTTTAGCCTGGTTCCGTAAATTTAAATAACCCGCAACCAGAACTGCTCCACCAATTATCAACAGCACACTTAGAGCACCGGACATTGCAGGCGCGTGTGAAGCAGCAGAGAACCCGAACAATCGTTGCCACCAGCCGGTTCTCTCGCCCGCCGGCGGTCGTTTTTCAACAAGAGGTACAGCGATTTTTGCTGTATTGGCGGAGAGCCGGTTAGCCATTACTCGCGCAAACTGCACACGCTCAATCAACCGCGGAGATTTAGCAATTGTCGTTTCGAATTGATCCCTATCCCGCTTTGGAAGTTCGCCGCGAACATATCTATCGATCAACTCTTCTTCTGCTATCTCCAGCTCCTCAAACACTGCGTCATCAGCAAAATAGCCCTCTTCCAAACGAGCCCTGTCTTCTTCGGAAAGAGTTCCTAACAAATGTCGCATCATTTGTTCCTGTAGCGACGACAAACCGGTACTGCCCCCTATTTTAAGTGTTTCCACTAAGATTTCATTTCGCCGTTGCCTGAGCTTGCAGGCACGTCGTTATGCACCTTTCCAGGTTGACTCTGATCCTGTGAGCCCGAATTCGCAGTGCATTCAAAGGAATTTGTAGCCTTTCGGCCAGTTCCTGACGAAGTTCAATCTTTGCGCGTCTCTCTTCCTCGTAATAAGTCATTATTAAATTTCTACTCTCAGGGGGAAGAGAATCAAGACAGCGGTCGAAGCACACGACACGCGGATCGGGCTCAGGTTCTTGCGTTACTTCCTGGTGGAGATTAGGTAAGGCATCTTCAAAAGTAACAGGCGCATGCTCTCGTTCTTTTAGGGTCTCCATAAACACCATTCGCGCCACCCCGTAGAAATAGCTTCTAAGATTGTCGATGATTTGACCCTCAGCGATTCTGCGCGCCACGCGATTGATTGTTTCGTCGGCGCGCTCGTCCGCTGCTTCGATTGCCCGCCATTCAAAAAAGCGCACGAGCTTCCGGCGTATAATTTCATATTGCGCCCCGGCCTCATCGCGATCCTGCGAAAACGAATTAAGAAGTTTCTCGAAAGCGTCTTGCGTTAACGACCATTTGGCTTTAGCGTGCGGAGTTCGTTCCGAACGAACCACATGCGTGGGGGAGTTAGCCATATTCAAAGGTAGACGCTCCTGTCGGGAAATTACGACGCGTGATGTGAGGATTATATGCGCGATGCATGCGTGAAGGTAAAATCACCGCCATTCTCCCTGCAAAACGAAGCCTGCCCAGTAATAAGGTTCACGCCACCGTTTTTGTTCAGAGATATAAATCTGGGCCGCCCGTAGTGCGGCGGCGGGAGGTTTCCCCTTCAAAAAAATTTCTTTGTAGAACTGCGTCATCAAAGCCGCGGTAGCCGAGTCGTCAACTTTCCAGAGAGTGGCAACAACACGGGCGGCGCCTGCATACATAAAACCTCGCGTAAGTGCGATTAATCCTTCGCCTCTGATTTGCTTGCCTATTCCGGTTTCGCACGCGCTGAGCACCACCAGTTCAGCCGGCAACTTCAGATTGTAGATTTCGTGTAATTGAAGAAAGCCGTTAACCGGATCTCCGTTTTCATCGACCATTGAGAGGAGGATTCCTGATAGTTCAGGATGTTTGCTGTTCAATACGCCATGCGTCGCAACATGAATGATCTTGTACTGAGACAATTCTGGACCAGTTGCGGTTGCACGACTAGCCTTGAAGCCGATGGCTTTCAGCGAGTCTGCCTGTGGCGATACGGCGTAAACCGCCTCAGCCTCGGTCAACGAGAACACTAATCGTTGAATCCGGCCGTTGACGCTAATACCGGCCTCGCTAAGGGAGCGAGAAATACGCGGCGAGGCATTGATTGAGTTCGGGTTTGCCGTACGGAGACGGGAACCGTTGCTAACTCGTGGGGTTTGGTTTGTGACTCTGCCATCCCACTTATCGAACACTGGATCCGCTAAAACAGCGACTGACTTCGGGGCCGGAACGCGCCCAGCAAGTTGTGTGCGTTGGACCGCCAGGACTGATGCGGAAGGGATACGCACTATCTCATAATGTGAAACCAGATGCGACGCTTGAGAATTGGTTTCCGGTTTGTCTTTGGGCAAAGCGCGTGGTTCAACTAATGCGCCGAATGGAAGGTACTGCAAGATCCCATCGGCTACGATGACTAACCGCTTCGTCTCTGTGTGATTGGTAATCGGACCCAGTAATGTTGAGCTCAGGTTACGCGAATCATCCCCGTAAGTGGTTAACCGCGCGACACCGTCGGGCCTGGTAATCGCTGAATAGAGCCGGTGCGCAATTTTCTCAATGTTCGCCCTGGAAGGAAGTTCATAGCTTGTTATGGATTCGTGTGTGAGCGCCCAAACAAAACTGCGCTTTTCTCCAAGCGAATACTCCAACAGCAGTGTGCCAGGTTCAAGCAGCTGCTGGATTTGTTCGACCTTCAGAGGCACTGGCTGAACAAGAGCAGCATAATTTGGACTATGAGCCCGAATTTGCCCCTGAATCTCGCGGTGCTGTGCCGTAACGCGCTCAATCTCTGCCTCAAGTACCTGATCATCGCTGGTATTTAACGATTTGACCTGACGTGTAGCGAGCGACTCGAGTTGCAGTTGCAGCGCTCGTTCCCGCTCGAGTAGTTTTGGATCCACCCCCTGTCGTATCTGCGCCTTAGTCTCAGCTAGTGTTTCAAGCAAGGTGCGGGAGCGACCGGCTTCGCTGGCTTCGACTGCGGCTCGATCAAACCCAGCCGAGGGTTCCTCTGCGTGAAGACTCATTAGAATGTCGATGTACAGTTCATATTGTTGATGCACTGTGGCGACGTACGAAGAACGGAGATCGTGACTCGCTAAACCCGCACGCAATGATTCGACCAGGGCAATCGATTGCTGGCTGTGCTGCTTTGCTTCTTTTAACCTCCCCATTGCTTGTTGGATCTTCGCGATGTTGTAAAGAGTTCCCGATTCTCCAAATCGATCACCGGTGGAGCGGTTCAATGTCAGTGCTTGCGTGTAGTTCGCAAGGGCTTCCTCCCTGAACGTCAACATCTCTTGCACGCGTCCAATACTATTGAGTGTGTAAGCTTCTTGTCGTGGATCTTTCCCAGCGCGAATAAGCGTCAAGGCGTGTTTGTACGCTTGTAGCGCTTGTGCAGGTTTGTTCTGTAGTTCGTGAACCTGGCCAATCAAGGCGGCGGGGGTTGACTGCAGTCGTGGATCACCCATGGATATACCGAGAGTGAGCGATTTGTTCAGGTACTTCAAAGCCTCTTGATAGTTTTCATTCGCAATGTGAATCTCGCCGATTTGCCAAAGAGCGCCGATCTCTCCGTACCGGTATCCGGCCTCACGAAAAAGCTCGAGCTTCTTTGTATATTCCTGGAGTGCGGTAGACTTTTCCCCCAGACCGTAATGAATGTAAGCCAAGCCATCGAAGTTGTATGCCATCGCGATCCGATCTTCGAGTGGCTGGAGTAATTGGATCGACTGGTAGTAAAGGTTGAACGCTCTTTGCTTGTTGCCTAACTTCGAGTGCAGATGACCCAGTGCTGTGAGCGTTAAAGCCTCACCTCGGGGGTTTTTGACGTCGCGCCACAAAACTAACGCTTGCTCAAATGACTGCGTTGCCTTCTCGGTTTCGCTCAGATCCGAGTAAGAGTATCCGAAATCGAGTAATGTTTGAGCCAGAGCGAGGTTATCATTTTCCTTTCTCAGAATTGAAAATGCAGCAGCATAGAGATCAAGTGATTGCGTCAGATTACCTGAAAGGTATTCAGCCTGACCCATTAACTCGAGCGACAGACCTTCACCTTTCGCATATCGCAGTTGCCGACTCAGATCCAAGGCTCTTTTGCAATGTGTGCGCGCTTGTGAGTTGTTGCCGATCAGAAGATGAGCATTTGTGACATCGTTGAGAGTGTTGACCATCTCAACATCGAGAAGTTTGAGTTGTTCCAGCAAGGCGAGTGATGCCGTTAGTTTATCCAGTGCGACGCTAGTGTTTCCGAGCGCGAGGTAGACAAGTCCCAACGACCTGAGTACGCGCGCCTCTTCCCGCGGCAACCCGGATCGCCGGAGTTTCGGAAGCACTGCCTGATACTTTCGAAGTGCTTCGCGCCATGAGGCGGCGTTCCATTGAGAACGAAGGTTATCCGCTTCCGTCAGAAAGTTTTTTGGATGATTAGAGTTTGCTTGAACAGGCGAAGCACACACCAGGTGAGAAACTAAGGGCACCGCATGGCACGCGATCACGAACAGCAGGGCGTGAGGAAGAACTGACAGTAGTGAGGCCCTGTACCGGAATACATATTTCTGTTCAAGTCCCAGGTTGATGCGCCTCATGCAACGACGAACACTCCTGTCGTCTAAGTTTGGTTTATCGACGACTCTTCCTTGTGTTCCCCCCGTTCGGTTTTGTGGTGCGCGTTTTGGTGCGCGCTTGTGCGGCTGTTGGTGGCGGATCTGGGGGCGGTGGATCGTCCCAGTTAGTCTTCACATCAACATCGCTACAGCCTTTGACCTCCTCAGTTGGTGGATTCCGCATACTTTCAACTCTTCCGTCACGCCCTTTGTTAATCGGAACGGAGGCCCTGCCGGGTGGAATTGTTTCCCTGAACTCCAGTTCGCGGCGTCCTTCTCGCCGGGTTTTCTTATGATACTGATCGAGAAAATCCAACCACCTGGTTTCTTTTGGAAATGACAGGTTTCCATACCTCGGTGACAATTCGGCCCACGGAAAATAGATCGAGATGCCATACGAAAACTGGAAGGCCGCGCCGGCAACACAGCTCCTTATCACCAGACCTGCGATTGCATTCTGTACTTCCCTGCAGAACCGGATGACTTCGCTCCCGGGATGACGTGGGTATCGCAAAGCCAACCGGTCGCAAAAATCGAAAAGGTCTACAAAGACTTCTCCGTTGTACGATTGGCTTTCCCAATGAGCCAGCAGTAACGCATTCTGTTTCGGTTTTCCATAGTTGAGTTCGCCTTTTTCGAATTCGTCGAGCAAACTGCCAACTAGGCTAAACATCTTCCTTTTTACGTCGTTAATCCCTACGATATCAAGCACCGACTGATCGACCGAGATTCCTCCATTGATGTAAGGCACATAAAATCTCATGTACTCTTCGACGATTAGCCTGGCCAGCCACTCGGGTCTCGCAACCTTTTTCGTTTCATCTGAAGTCTTTGAATCGGCTTCAATTTGTTTGACCAGCGGGTCGAAAATGTCTTTATAAGGCCAGCCCGTATTCGGTGAGAAGCCTTCGGAGCCCACCAAAAAAGTTGTGTTGGTTCGGTTTAGTTCAAAGCATACTTCAGCCATATTCATCAGGCATGTGTCCATTCCTAATATGTCGATTGTATGGCCGTCATTTGTGAGCTGCGTAAAAACGTCCCGCAGTTCGAGGATGCTCAGAGCACCTGGCGGATTCTCGTCACGCACCAAAAAGTCGTCATCCGTTCCGCTGCCATGGCCAACTAAAACGACCATGAAATACTCAGCCGGATACTGTGAGATTCCCCAACGAATGAACTCGAGGAGATTGTGAGGTTCACCCGTGTCAGTTTCACGAGCTGTCCAACCGGTCAGCTCGGCGTCCTCCTGAAGCGTAAAATTGGGTGATCTCAGGAGGTAGCGTCTCGTTTCAGCGCGCACACCACTCGGATCGAACTGGGCTAGCACAGCCAGCTCATCAAACTTATCCGTAAGCGCCTCCTTAGCCTCCGTCAGTGCGTACACGCACTCCTCACTTAAGTTATTGTCCCCGGCCATATAAAGCAGCACAGTCCATACTCGCTTGGGTTTTGGGTCAACTGCGCTCATGACTAGAATCCTCCACAGCCATTGTTTTAGATCTTTAGGAGCGAAGCTTTGATGAACGGGAGATCGTAAGACTGTTCGAGCGGTCGCAGGGAACAGGGCGCACACTCTAATACATGCACGCGGAATGTCAAGACCAAAGACTAATTTTCCGCTTACGTTTTCTGCCGTCTGAGTTCCGCTTCTGACTTAATAGTGACTGCTACGGAAAAACGTTTCGCCTGGACTTGAGGGAGAATGACCTCGAACTTAGAGAATTTCGAAGGAGCTCGATGGTGAGGTGCGTATGGCTAGGTTTTTAAGGGATTGTTTAGTGCGGGATCGTTGGACTACCTACTCACGAATGCTAATCCCTCGGAGAAATCGTTTGCAGCTTGATACTCGACGGGTATGATGATCTTGCCGGTCTTATCTATGAACCCCCATCGATCGGCCTCAGAATTGTAGACAGTTGCTAAACCCTCGTGGAATTCGCCGGCGTGAAAGAACTCAGTGGCTAAGACTATTTGACCTGCCTTGTCGATATAGACGAACGTTTCTTCTTTCGTTTGCGTTGTATTAAGACCTTCGCTCAACGCCGCCAGCCCTTCTGAAAAATTACTGGAGTTACGTAGGAAGTCGTAATCAGTATTGAATGTTGGTTTAACTACGAAGTTACCGTTCTTATCTATGAATGCCAACTTCTCCATTTCATCTTCGATTACAGCCACTCTCCCAAGTCCCTCAGAGAATGGAGCGGCCCTTTCAAACTGCGGCTGTATGACAACCTCGAAGGATTTATTGATGTAGCCCATCGCCTGCTTTTCCTCGCTAAAGACAGGCATTAATCCTTCCGAAAACCTGGCGTCGTCTATATCGGGGCTCAACTTCTTTTGATTCAGATTCGCGAGGACTTGACCGTTGGTGTCTATAACCAAAAACTCGGACGACCGCTCAACGATTGCTACTCCTTCAGAAAACTGAGCGACCCAGTTGAATTGATTCGCAACCACGAGAGTCCCGGTTTTATTGATGAACCCCCACTTACCATTCACCACAACGGGAGCAAGTCCTTCTTTAAAACCCAATGTACTTTCAAACTTCGGAGTTATCACCAGCGCGCCTGTTTTATCGATGAACCCCCATCCTTGTCGCGAAACCTTCACCGAAGCCAAGCCATCCGAAAACCTTCCGGCCTTTTCATAACGACTCGCGTCAATCACAATTTTCCCGGCCTTGTCGATGTATGCAGACTTGCTAGTCGTCGAAGACATCCAAGCCTCCCTTTGACCACTCGAGGTTACAAGCTTCGCGCCTACTATGATAAGCAGAGCTACGCACAATATAATCCCCGCGCTGCAAAATCCAACCCGGAATCGACGACCAGGGATCAATTCGTGTTTCTCCATTTCAGGCTGCCAATTTTAGTCCGGCCGAGGACCTTCGGTTTAATGACATAGAAAGTAAACAAACCGCCGATCGGTCGGAATGAACCTCCGTAACAATAAAGTGGCGAGACGGGTGGATAGATATTGTTAACGACGACATAAGCTTTCCAATCCTTATGTTCCGACAATGTCTTGCGAATAAGGTTTTCCATCGCTTTATAGTTGCCGTTGTTAACCCTTCCAGCCATCCAGACAAGGTTTTCCGGTATCGGCGGACCTCCGAGTGCCCAACCGATAATGTGCCCTCGCTGGTCACCCTCCTCCTGGCTCCCGTAACGAGGTTGTGTCGTGCCGCTCAGTTTTTTTGCGGTTGGATTGTCGCTGTACTTAATCACAGCCACCGTGATATCTGAAATTATACCTACCTGAAAGCCCTGACATTCCGCAATAACTACGTTGCGATGCCCCCAGACAAGTTTCCCGTACCCATTCTTTGAGACTTCCGCCGTCTGTCGGTCCCCTAGGTGTTCCAAGGGGTCGAATCCCGGAGAAACAAAGTTGTGCTCGATGCTCCTGGTTGTAATTGACTGCCCACCGGGGGACCCAGTCTGTTGTGGCGGAACCCCTGCGAACGGAAATCCTATGAACGGGAAACCGAAGAAAGTGCTGTTTCCCTGGCCGCCAAGAATGGCGCCCAGAACACCTAAGCCAAAGTTAAGTAGCCCGCCCAACAGACCTGCGAGGAATCCTCCAGCGGAGCCCGAACCACCTCCAAAGCCAAAACCAAAGCCACCGCCGCCGAATGAAATGGAGAACCCGAAGTTGCCGGAAGGATCGACCCCGTTGATCGGATCGTTTGCGCAATAAGCGTAGAGATTCAAAGTTTGGGGATCTGATAAATCAACCGCGGCCATTCCGACCGGGTCAACTTGTGTGAACCTCCCCTGGTTCCATGCATAACTTCGGGCGTTGGCATAATCGAGAGCAGTCAGTGTATTCCGATCATAGGTAGTGAATCGGCGATTACTGGCGCCATTGGATTCTGCCGGAATTGGCGCGCCGAAGGGCAGGGTGACTTGCTCGTACCAGGTGCCATCGGGGCGCGTTACCACCCGGGTCCCAAGCCGATCGGGATGATGAAACTCGATAAGTTCGGCCGCGCCGTTCTTGTCCTGCGTTGCCAACAACTGGCCTTCCAGGTACAGATAGTTTCGACTCCAGCCGGGTGTTGTGGGCGTCGAGGGCGTCTCCGTGTATTCGGTCAACACCACGTCGCCGGCCAAGACAAAATAGGTTCGCTGATTCGAGTTGTCGCCGGCCTGCGCGATTAACCTCCGATTCCCATGCCCATACGTGTATGTCGCAATGACGACCTGGTTTTCGTCTCGCACTTTCGCGAGACGATTGGCAGCATCGTATTCAAAGAATCTTGCTAAACCGTCGGGGAGCAAGACTTTGGTCTGATTTCCAGCAGCGTCGTATTCAAAGCCGGTCGTGGTGATGCGGTTAGAACCAGGACTGTAAGCCAATGACGCGTGTCCATCGCGAGGGATCTGAAGACTGACGGACCAGCTCGCTTTGACCCGATCGCGTAACTCCTGGATATGGACCGCGAGAATCGGTTGTCCCACAGCAAGGCCGGCACTGTATCCCCCGGCTGGAGCTCCCAGCGCTTGATCCAACGCCGTTCGCATTTCCGAGATGTGATCCTTCTTGACGAAATTGCCCACCGAGACAGACTCCGCCCATGAATAGGCAGACAATCCAAGCAGTGCGCGAAGCGCATCAATCGCATCGCGCAACTCTGTAATGTGGATCGCTTTAATGATCGTCTTTTGCGGATTTTGCGGATCATTCAAAGGGTCGTCTGTGAAGGTCGGCGGGGGTAAAGCCGGCGCACTTGTGACGGCTGCCGATGAACGTCGTAAAGCGTGATGCGAGAACGACTGTTTTGTCTGCGGAGCTGGAACGGCTGGAGCCTCGGCAACCTGTGCCTCCGGCGTTAAGCCGGGAGTATTCGGGAGTTTGCGGTTCCAGGCAGAGTTGCCGGTGGCGGAGACACTCAACCGATTGCCATATCGATCGTAGCTGTAGCTTTGCGTCCAGATTGGTGCAGTAGCAGAACCACCGGTCGCTTGCTTTAGTCGGCCCAGCGTGTCGTAGGTGTAGTTGCGGTTCTTATTAGCATTGAGATTGTTGACAATTGTCGTTAACTGGCCCGTGCGACCACTGCTGGTCCCTTGCCGCAAATAACCGTAATTGAGATCGAGTAAATGCGTCGCACCTCGGTCCACGCGCTGGCGGTTTAGAAGTAGGGTGACCGGGTCGTAGTCATACGTGTCCGTGGTCTGGTTAGTGCCGGAGCCGAGATTGACTGAGGTTGGCTGACTGGCAGCGTTGTAGACGATCTGTGACGCATAATTAGCGCCGTCTACTTTCAAACCGGTCGGTCAACTGGCCACGTCGTAGTCGTGCTGGACCATCTTACGCGGGGTCCCAGTGACTCCGTACTGGGCTGGGTATCGAGTATTCGTTAGGCGGCCAAGGCTGTCGTAAGTGAACTCAGTTAGCGCTGGAAACAAAGGGCGAGTTGTGAAGACGAGGTTCGTTTCTTTAAGACGTCCCTCGGTGTCGTAATCGAACGTTTCGGTGCTGACGTTGGCAACAGCGACGCTTTGCAGTCGCGTGATGTCACCAGTTGGCATGTACGCGAAAGTTACGGTTGGAGCAGCGTGAATAGTTTGACCGGCGCCCGCGCCGCTGCTGTCATAACTGATCGATTGCAGCCGATTGAGTGGATCGTTGTTGTAGGTGGGGATCGTCTTCACCCCACGTGCATCGACGCTCCAAACTATGTTTGAAGATGTGTCGAAGGAGAAGACACTACTCCACTGGCCGGTAGCCGTGCCCACGTACGCTCCGAGATCGTTAAGCGTCGCGTCGGCTTCCGCCATTTTTTGATGGGTCAACCGGCCGAGGGAGTCGTAACGGAAACGACGTTGTTGTGCGTCGTGGTCTACCTGGGTCAGATTGTCAACGGCATCATAGGTGTATTTGGTTTTCAAATTACCCGCGGCCGTTACTGAGCCACTGCCGTTTGGATCAGGCTCAACTACTTCGATCAGCCTTTTGCGAGAATCGGTGAGTACCCACCGCTCACGGCCCCAGGCATCAACACTTCGTGCGGTATCACCTGGAGTGGTACTGGCGGAACTGGGACGCGCTGTTTCGTTGTAAAAGATGCTGCTCTCACTCAGATCGGGCGCCACTTTCTTTGTAACCCGACTTAACGCATCGTAATTAGTTTCGATCCAACCTGGTGTTTGGCCCGTGCGATACGGAAGCGATTCCTTTACACCGCGGCCGAGATCGTCGTATTGAGCGTCTTTGAGATCCCACGCGTCGTTAGGTGCGAGGGTCTCAGTGCGGATTGTTTGACCGCGGCCGTTGAATCTAGTGACAATTTTTTCAGCGATCGCGCCATCCGATCCCTTCGACGTGCTGGTTACCGATAAGGCGACGTCATTGTATTCGTCGAACACGGTCGCACCGGTCGGGGCAGTGGTCTGCTTGTGGCGCCAACTATCGAGGTAATAGCTCTCCAGCGTCGGTCGCGAATTTGCATCTGTTACCGAAAGCTTGACGCCGGTATTGAAATCGTAAGTACAACTCGTGCTGATCTTGATTGTCGAATTAGTATCCGATGAACCAAAGGTCTCGGTCGTGGGATATGCGTAATTGGTGCCGAGGGTGAAGTCGAAATTGTTTTGTTTACCGTTTGTAGTTACTGTTCGTACATTGCCCGTTATGTCGTATATAACCGAGGTAGTGATGGCGCTGGCGGTATTCGTGGCGTCGGGATAAATGACAACGCTCGTTATGTTACCCCGAAAACGATTTCCACCGAAGAAATAGAACAGGCCCCACAGGCGGGGATCCCAAGAGTTGTTGAAACCTGTTACTCCCGGCGTTGCGATAAGGTTACCGGTATACGTAGGCGGGGAAAGCCACGGATTCCAATTCTCCTCGTCGTAGTCATCGTAAATGTAATCAGTGCGTGCTAGCTTCGTGTCGTTGCCGTCAAACACCTCCACTTTGGTCACGAGGTCCGGCATGAATCCAGGCTTATCACCACCCGCAGGCATAGTAGTACCGGTCATTACCCGGGCTATCGTTGAGGGGTTGTAAGTCCACTTTGTCTTACGTATTAAGTTTCCACTGTAACCAAACTCCTGAAGCTCAGCGACTTGATTGTAAAAGTAAGTACCCGTTCCGTCGCCATAGCCATAAGTTCGATAGTGCGTTTGATTACGTACGTTAGTGAAATCTCTTCTCTGTACTCGTGGCGCTCCGTGATGTCCTTGCTGCCAGGTTGTTGTGACCGTTTGCAGAACGACACTGCCTTGCACCATCTCGCTCTTATAGACCAGCCCGTTGTCCCATTGGCCCGGTTTCAGGTAGGAGTACTCGATCGTTTTATTCAGATCCGGAAGGGTAGTCGTGACCGTTCGAGTAGTTCCTTCCTCCACGACGTTGAACTGCGTTACCGCTGAACCGCTCGTGCTCCCTTCCCACGACTCGGTCACCGTATCGTATGCAGGGGCGTCGGCGAGACCTGATGGTCCAGCCGGATAGTCGTAGTCGAATTCTCTCGCGACGGTTCCGGCCTGAATGGTTCCCTGTTCGTTTAGCGGCGCGTTCGAAAAAGTCATCGACTTGTGTTCTTCGACTCTTTTGATCATGCCGTACGAAGAGTATGAGTCGCTGTCGCCAAACCAATGCCCCGACCCGGTTGCGGGGTAGTAGATTGCGTCGATGACCCACGGCGCGGGCGTCGTCACCACTGGTGTCAGTCCTTGAAACGTAGCGTTGAGCGGTAACTGCTTGTAGTGAAGTCTGACTAGAGTTCGGTTGACGACGGTCCCGTTTTCATCTTTCAGACCTGCGGCTGTGACGGCGGTGAGGAGCTGATTACTGTCGTAATGGAAAGTGACGACGCGGGCTAAACTGTCGACTATAGTGCTCAGCCTGCCACTGCTGTAATTGTACAGAATGTGACTGCCATTGCTATTAACAGTTCTCAAAGGACGCAGGACAAAGATGTTGGGATTGTCAATTGACTGCGCCCCGCCAAAGTAAATGGTTGTGCCATCGGGGTATCGAGCACGGCCGTAGGTGTCAACGGTTCCTGTTCCGAACCCTCGCGTTAGGAGTCCATATTCAATAAAGCTTCCATCGGTGGTTATCGCATTAAAATAGCGCTCACCATTGCTCGTATCGATGGACAGTGATCCGACATAACTGTGACGGGTGCCATCGGCTCGAATGATGAATGCGCCGGCATCAACCATATTGATGATTCTGTCCATATTCAAAGACCAGCCTGGAGCAATTGGATCTCGATCCGCATTGAAGATGATCTGATTATTTGAGTTGTCCGATTTACTCCATACTCGTGAGTTGTAAAGCAGGCTTAGGTTTAGGTCGAGTCGTCGTCCCGGAAGCGAGACCACAGGCGCCTGAATACGAAAGTTGTTGCTGTTGGCTGACACGGTGGACCGTCCAGGCGTTTCACCACGTTCGTTCTTAGGAATAAAAGCCGCGGGTTTATTCGTACTATTCCATCCGACAGGATCTCCGTCGATGAACGGCGTTTGATACATCGGCCGCGCGTGCGCACGCTGAACACCGCGAAGAGGTTTAGCCGAAGGTTCATCGATCGAATCGGACGATACGGTTCTGATTATTAGCGGCTGGTTACCCGTTTCCGGCTTGGGAACCACGTTGACCTTGACGGAATCTGCCAATCCGCCAACTGCGGCCGTAATCACATATTGACCCGGCAGCGAAGCGGTGAATGCCCCGTCAGGCAAGATGCCATCCGCCTGATCGCGACGACGATAGTCACTGCTCCATTCAAAACCTACTCCACCTACCGGCACGTCCTGGGAATCGAAGGCAATTGCGGAGAACCACAACTGTTCTCCCGCTTGCACGATTCTTTTGCCTGGCTGAATTTCAATTCTAGAGATCCGCGCATCACGCTCTTGCTGCCCTTCCTGTGGCTTGGCTTGCTGCGGAAACTGTCCCAACAGAGCGCGATACCATGTGTTCGGCCAATCGCTCGACTTGAACCAGAAAGCCAGATCCGTTTTCCACTCGCTCCCAACGGCAACTAAGATTGTTGGCGCCGCTGGAGTCGTCGTGGTGAGTATTGAGATCATCAGGAGGCAGGAGACTCCTCGCGTAATCCCCTTATGCCAGTGGCGACGAGCAAACATCGGCAGGATTCTCTTTGCGGCGACCCGACGTCTAAGAGACGAAACCAAAGCTTTGGTGATAAGGACGGAGTGGTAAGTGGACCTCATGAGTCTCTCCTAAAATGCGGAAGCCGGTGAAGGATTCTTTCGTGGCGAATAAGTTTGTTATTGCAGACTCAGCAACACCAGAATCTTTCCCGTGCCGCTGGCCAGTGGCTCGAGTGCTTTGCCGATCAACGTCCCCGGGCGGTGTATCTGCACACCACCGATCTCAACCGGCTGCGATTTCATGGCGACGCCTTCACGATCGCTAGTCACCAGCAAGTCGCCGATCTCGATTGGACCATTCGTTGCGTCCACGTTAACCAGGACGCGGCCGGTAGTCGCAACCAGCACTTTGTCGTCGCCCCTTTCGCCCAGCATGATTCCAGGTTGGGCCGAGATCACGCCGGCAACGCGTTGGTCGTAGCTCTTGCTTGATGACATAACGTGGTTCGATTTGGATTTGTCCAGAACCACGACCGTACCGGCGGCGAGTTGTTGGTCAGCGGGAACCCATTCAGCGAGGTCCTGGTATCTCGCTGCGATGTTCCCCGCAGCAGTAACATTGCCGTTTCCGTTAACCGAAAACTTACTGGCTCCCAAATTCCGAACGTCAAGTAGTTTGGCAGGCGTACCGCCATTCGAATCGATGACGAAGGCGTTGGAGATTGAGTTGTTCTGAACATTGAATTTCACATTGTCGCCACCAAGGTTGTTGGCCGTAAACAACAGGCTGCCATTCGATTGGATATTCGGCGAGGTAGTGCGGAATTGCAGGCCATCGGCGTTGGTAATGTTGATCTTGGTAACAGACAAATCACCGTGGTCGGCAGCGCCGTTTACGCGCACGCCGGCGTTGTTGACGATCAATCGATCGGTCGCCACTATAAGCTTGTTACCCGGCGTTCCCGATTGGCCAATGTTGGTGGTTGTCGTTTGATCGACCCCGATTTGGATTGTCCCTTTAGTTGCATGAGAGGTTGATTGCAGGGTGAGCGCACCGCTGGCGGCGCTTGAACCATAAATCGTTCCGACGAGCGCTGCGCCATTAATTTCAAGTTTCTGAGTTGGAGTGCTGGTGCCAATCCCAACATTGCCGGTGTTGAAGTAGATGTTCGGGGCCGCTGTGGTCCATTGAGAACTACCACCACCAACCTGAGACCAGGCAGTCTTGCAGTCACCCGCAATGCAGAGACCAGTAGAGACATTCACGTTCCCAACCACATCAACCGAGTACTGTGGATTCGACTGTCCGACGCCGACTCGTCCAGGAAAAAAGCCGACGGAGTTCGTGTTGGGAGATGCATACTGGGAGTAGAACAACCAATTGCCGAAACTGTCAGTCCAGCCAATACGGTGCTGCGACGATTCATACTTATACCGAATGTGTATTTCGCCTCCGCTGCCGCCGGCGTTGGTAAAACTCTGAATAACGTCGCCGGCGGTTGTGCGAAGGGTCAGCAACCCGTTTGGAGTTGTAGTGCCGATGCCGACGTTGCCGTTCTGACTAATGCGCATCCTTTCAGTGCGTGTCGCCGTTCCGTTCGCCGTCGTCGCGAACGTCAGGTAACCGCCTTGCGCGCTGCCCAGCGTCCAGGCTTGGCTCGAGAATCCCTCGATTGCGACAGCATTGTAGGAGGTACCGGAGCTTCGTGTGCCGAAAGTGAAAAAACCCAATCGCTGATCGGCAGCAGCCGAAGTGGTCGAGGTCAACGCCTGAATACCCGACCCCGAAGTGCCGCTCATAGTTCCGGTATAGACCACCCCAAATACATTAGGACTCGAGTTATTTACTTGCAGGGGAAACTCAGGAGTAGTTGTTTTGACTCCAACGTTGCCGCTGTTGGAGTTACTGATGTCATTACCGTTTGTGGTCCACTGCGCCTGCGCCTGTGACAAGCAGCCACAAAGCGCGATCAGCGCGAACAAGACAGATCGGCACACTACTACGCGATGGGTTCTCTGAAAGATCCTCATGGTTTCCTCGCTATTCTATTGTGGGTTACTAAGTCGAGACGTTACTTACACGTTGACCTGTTAACGAATTGTATTGCTGACGAAAACTGTCCGGGGAGAGACGTTGACGGAACAGACTGTGACGCTTGAGTACCGTGTAATCCCTGCTGGAAAGGTAATCCCTGCTGGAAAGGCAACCTGACGAAAACTACCCGTAAGGTTTCATGCGGCTGCGGGAACGCGGCGGATAATATGGGAAGTTTCTCTTACGCACAACAACCATTTTGACCGATAGGTTGGAGGCACTATCCGAGAATTTTTAACGCACGTGATCTTCGTCATAAAGTGAAATTGGCCTAGTAGTGGAATCAATAACTTACTAGGACGATTCGGTCATAACTTGTTCGGAAGTGTCGTCGCCACACTGTGTGGGTTCCGTCATAAAGTGAAAATGGCCCATTACTGGAATCAATAACTTACGTGGACAGTTCCGGCATTAAATGAAATTCTTGTCCGGCATAACTTGAAATTTTCTCAAAGTCGGACTTGCTTCCACGCTTTCCGCTGAAATTTCCTTCAGATCTGATCTAAGTTTGCAACGTTTCTACCGCCCTGCAGTATTGGGTCTTGTGTTCGCAATCCTGTAGTCTGGTTCAATGCGTTAGATGGTCCAAGATGGCTGCCGCAGTGGCTATCGCTGGGGCAATGAGCCGGGCTACTGTGTAGTGGATGGACAGAAGGTAATATGCGGCACGGTTGTTAATAAATCCTTCGAGCCCCCGTTTACGAGGGTGTAGAAGGAGAACATCCGTGCAGGCTGCACCGAACACTTCGTTACCTGCTTTGGATTGCAGCACTGTTAACCCCGCGTGCGCCCGGCCTGTTGGTCTTGAATGAGCCCGAGACGAGTTTGCACCCCGACTTGTTGCCGCCACTCGGACGATTGATCGCCAACGCCGGAGCGCACGCAGGTGCTGGTTGTCACACACGCGCCGAACTGATCACCAGCCTCAAAGAACAGGACGACTGCAATTCAGTCACGCTCGAAAAAGATTTGGGGAAACACGAATCTCGGGTCTGGATAAGCTGGACCTTCCCGTCTGGCGCTGGGCTTCGCGATAGCTACGAGGAGAAATCATGACGAAAACGCATCGTTTCGTGGGTTTGGTGACGCTTCTGTTCGCGTCGATTCAGGTAGGCGCTCGGCAACCGGACACGCCGAAGCCGTCGCTGGAGTTGAAAACTTGTCAGGTTCGAGGCATCAAGGGCGACGCGAAATGTGGCACGCTCGAAGTCTTCGAGAATCGCGCCACTCGCAAAGGTCGCAAGATCCCAATCAACATCGTCGTTCTTCCAGCGACCGGTTCGAAACGCGAACCCGATGCGGTGTTCTACTTCGCCGGTGGTCCAGGTTCGGCGGCCACCGAAGATGCACCCGGTATCGTCGACATCCTCGCGCGCATCCGCGAACATCGCGATCTGGTGTTCGTGGACCAACGTGGCACAGGGCAATCAAATCCACTGAACTGCGACCTCTTCAACCCAGCCGATCCGCAGAGTTTCCTCGGCTCGTTCTTTCCGGTCGACGACATTCGCAAGTGCCGCGAGCAACTGGAACCGAAAGCGGATCTCACCCTCTACACGACCACCGTCGCGATGGATGATCTCGACGACGTGCGCGCCGCGCTCGGTTATGAACAGATCAATCTTTACGGCGCGTCCTACGGCACGCGCGCGGCCCTCGTCTACTTGCGGCAACATCCAAAACACGTGCGGACCGCGATGCTTCACGGCGTCGCGCCGACGAACCAATTAATGCCACTCAATTTTCCGCAGGACACCGAACGCGCGCTTCAGGGTGTGCTTTCGGAATGTGAAGCAGACGAGACGTGTAGCAAAGCGTTTCCGCAAGTGAAGGCGGCTGCCCGGCGTGTGTTGGAACAGTTGCTTCAGAGTCCGGCGCAAGTGGAAATTCAACCGCGCGGCTCGAAGGATTTGGTCAAGCTAACACTCAATCGAAATGTCGCGGCCGAAGCGATTCGCTACATGCTTTACAGCCCGGGCGGCGCGAGCCGTGTCCCGTTTGTGATTCATACCGCCGCCGCAGGCAACTATGGTCCATTGGCCCAGGCAGCGTTCCACTTTCGCCGTAACCTCGTCGCCACCGGCAGCAACGGAATGTATCTCTCGATTACGTGCGCGGAGGATCTGCCGTGGGTCAAACCGGAGGACGCCGCAAAACTAGGCGAGAACACGTTTCTCGGCGACTATCGTTACCGCGAGCAAAACGAAGCGTGCGCGCTGTGGCCACGCGCGAAGATCGATTCGAAATACGCCGAGCCGGTTCGATCAAACAAACCAGTGCTGATCATGACGGGCGAGTGGGATCCGGTAACTCCACCGGCTCACGGTGATGCAGTCGCGAAAACATTGCCGAATAGTTTGCACGTCGTGGTGAATGACGGCGCACACGGGCTTAGCGGGCTCAACGGAATTGAGTGTCTTGATCGCCTCATGACTGAGTTCGTCGAGCGCGGTTCCGTCAAAGGTCTCGATACGACCTGCGTCAAAAACATCAAACGCAGTGGCTTTGCGTTGAAGTTCTAGGATTTCATAACGGTCCTTGATGAATGGAATCTCGGGATGGACGTGTATGTTTCCACCGTTGCGGGATAGACCGCGAGATCCCGCACTGATGCGCATACAGATGGAAGTACCTCATCTCTCGAAAAGCCACAATAAGTGGGTTTGCCGCAAATCCGACACGGACGTCTTTTGCTAACGCGCTTAAAGCCTACCGAAATCATAAAATCATGTTCCCGGGCCGCCCATTTGGGATCATGTCCGCAATTTCACTTTATGCCGGACAAATTTCATTTAATGCCGGAACCCACAAACAACTGTGGGTTCGGTCATAAAGTGAAATTAGCACCTTACTGAAATTAATAACTTACTAAAACGATTCCCCGCATTAAATGAAATTCATATCTGGTATAAGGTGAAATTTTCCTACAGTTTTCGGGCATAACTTGAAATTTTTTCACCGCTCCTTAGTCTGCGGTTCTTAATCAGCTTTAGAACCTCAGCGAAGGACGTGACCGAGGCTCTGCTTTGTAAACGTGCAATGTGTTGATCAGTTCATCTCTGTCTTCTATTGTTTAACTTGAATCCTCGTTAGTTGAGAAAATTCCTCGTCTGTGGCGAGGTTTGTTCCCATAGTACGGTCGTGTTCTAGATCTAAATTCAGCCGACGGAGTCCTACGATCTCAGACCTTCTCTTTCCAGTACTGAACGGGGCGTCCTGCGCGAATGTTGATTCGTGTGCGACTCGGTGGTAGTATCTGCTTTCGAACTCAGCAGTAGCGGTTAGGGTATTCCCAGAACTCATCCTCCAAGTTCATACCCACATTGATGAATTGAGGGGTACCCTTCTCGCATCTCTCGTGTCACCTTAACTCCACGCAAGGGTGCTCATGTCAATGAGAAACTCCATGCTCACATTTTCAACCTACACTTAGTCTACGTGTCATCCACGCATTACAGAAGGAGTTCTAACATGCTTCACTTCACCAAATCTCTCTGCACCATTCTCATAGGAGTTTGGCTGCTTCTATTCATCGCGAGCGAAGCCCGAGCGGATACAATAGTCTTTAGCAACTTCGGGCCTGGAATGACTTTCAATCAAACTCAAGGATTGGCCATTACTGGAAGCAACCTCGGAGGAGTGATTTTCGCTCACGCGTTCACACCGTCAGAGACTGTTACTTTTAGCAGTGCCCAGCTCGCGATGTTACTAGTTGCCGAGCCAAACCATTTCCAAGTGCTATTAATGACGAGTTCAGGCGGATTGCCCGGCAACATCATTGAAACTATTACGGTGACCATGCCGACATCTGCCGGAATCGTGACAGCCAACTCAGCACTGCACCCAGTTCTCACTTCCGGAACGCAGTATTGGCTGGCTGTCTTTGCCCCAGAGCCTAATACTTTTGGGGGTTGGATGTTTTCGCTCAACGATTTTTCAACCCCTCAAGCGCTTGGCTTTACCAGCCCAACGGGTCCATGGGTCGTGAACAATGTGACAAGATCTGCTTTTCAGATCAATGGCGAGCCTATTCCTGAACCGAGCACGATGCTGCTGCTCGGCACCGGACTAGCAACCTTAGGCACTGCGGTACGTAAACGTCGTCAAAATAAGAAGAAGACCAGCGGCGGGCCCAAAGAAACGCTCGGTTGACTCGAATAGCAAGGGCGCTACAAGTACCCACCTACCCGTAGCGCCCTCAAAGCGTCACCGACCCTTTGCCCCTCTCGGTTCGGTAACGCTCACTTTGGACGTCGATGCGCGGTATGTGGTGAGGTCACTATGTGGTGAGGCAACAGTGCTCGACGCTCCGAGCCTCATGCGTTGCTGGTGCCATGTCGTTCTTGTGGTGATGAAAGCCAACAGTATTTATTCTCATCAGACGAAATATCCTTTGCGTGTAATCTGATTTAGCAGGCTTGGATCAGTCCGTTACCTTTATAAGGTATAACCAGAAGCGGCATGAGGTAGTTGCGCGGTTTCCAAATGTGGACCACGCCAGAGAGTTTCTGCCAGAATCCCGGTATGCCTACAACGTCAGCTCCTGATTGAGATTCGGCGTATGCGGGGAAGCGGGCGCTCACATAATCATTTAAGATACCAGCAAGCGTTGCACGCTCCCGTTTGTTCGAGGCAATGCGCCGTAGCTGGTTGCGTGGTCCTCGATCCCTCGTGACAGCAACCCTCCTGGTCCAGTGACAAGTTCCTGCCTGTAATTTGAGGCCGGTGAGAGCCTTATGAACTCCCGAAAACTGCGTCTCTGATTTCCAGAGGAGCCGGCGAAAATGATTGGCTATTCGCATTCTTGATTTTTGGTCCAGTCGTGATGAATGGAATCTCGGGATGGACGTGTATGTTTCCACCGTTGCGGGAGAGCCCGCGAGATCCCGCACTGGTGCGCATGCAGATGGAAGTACCCTCATCTCTCGAAAAGCCACAATAAGTGGGTTTGCCGCAAATCCGACACGGACGTCTTTTGCTAACGCGCTTAAAGCCTACCGAAATCATAAAATCATGTTCCCGGGCCGCCCATTTGGGATCATGTCTGCAATTTCACTTTATGCCGGACGAATTTCATTTAATGCCGGAACCCACAAACAACTGTGGGTTCGGTCATAAAGTGAAATTGGCCTACTACTGGAATCAGTAACTTACGCGGACGATTCGGTCATTAAATGAAAATCTTTTCGGGCATAACGTGAGAATTTCCTACAGATTTCGGTCATAACTTGAAATTTTCTCAAAGTACACCTTGCTTCAAAGTTTTCGGCTGAAATTCCGTTCAGATCTGATTCAAGGTTTGCCACCTCTTCTTAATGGTGCCGGAACTCCGTATCACTATTCCCTGGATCTAGCACTAAGAGTACAATCCCTCGCGCCATAGCTCGTCTCATTCCTTGCTGCGTTTGTTCTTATGGCCATCTCGGACTTCGAAGTCGTCGCCCCGCCTCCGTTTCTCCCGGAGCTGTCCACCGTCCGCCAAGGTACGGAACTCACCATGATTGCGCTCGGAGTCGGCGAACATCCGGCACTCGCACTCGGCAACCATCTTCGCTGGAGTTTCGCTCCGAATCTTGGCTTTCCGCAACGCGGTTTCGCCCTCTGGCGTCGCCCGCACGTCGAACCATCACTTCAGGTTTTCAGCTTCGCAAACGAACCACGTCGCACGCTCTCGCGCGTTGAATCCTTCGGTGCGTTTCGGTGGCTGAGTGGTCACACGCCGCTATTCATCACGGCCACGATCGAGCGCAGTCAAATCGATCCTGCCAACAGCAACATGCTTGTTCCCGCGTCCAACGTGAACACGTGCGCTTTCGATCCGGCGCTCGGGGCACTGCGGCGAATCGTGATCGAACTGGTCCATGCCTACGATGGACCACCGACGACACTTACCGTCTGGGGCACTTACAAAGAACAGCGCGTAGCCGGCAACAGTCTGGTGATCTCAACTGCTAATAGAGATCTCCCGCTCTCACTCACGATCGATGCCGATGCGCTCGACGGCTTTCAGTTTCTTCCCGGTCCGTGGGGAATACTCAGCATCGGCTACACGTTCGTTTCATGGGACGTGTTGTACGGCTGGACGCCGCTCTGGCCCGACGTCATTGGACTACCAATGACCACGCCCGGCTATCGTGTGCTGCACAAACACAGCGCTGATCCAGTGGCTATGCGCGACTGGTTTGAAGTCGCGGACCGAATGAGCCCGACAGGTCAGGCTGCGGATCTGCCGCAAGTGCTTGCAGACATTTTTGGACCACCGGAGTTTGATAACACGCGGAGTTTGATGCGCGATGCGATTCTGCGCCGCCCGATCGTTGTTGCCGAACAGAACGATCGGCCTGCAATCGAGATAGATCCGGTTCGTCTGTTGATGACGGCCGCGATCGATCCGCGCGTCGCGACAATGCTGGGGCTTGCGTGGATCGATCGCACGGCGGAGCCCGGTGTCGCTTACGACTATCGCATCGCGGGTTTCTGGCATCAGCCCTTAAAGCCAAAAAAGCCGGATCGATTGTTAGTGCCCGGGCGGGGTTTGGGTTTTATCCTTGGTGTGCCTCATTTCGCACGTACCTTTCCGACCGGGTTAACACTCGCGCTCGAATCGAGGTTGACTGAAGGTGAGATCGACGATTGGCCCACCGTTACGCTCGCGCGCGGCTTGGAACTGCATCCGCAGTTTCCACTCGACGCGCTGCGAGGCTTGCGCGTGCGTAAGCGAGGCGGCGATGCGATCCGGCCGCGTGCAGTTCGCGCTGCTGCTTCAAGACGTCTTTATCAGATCCGTCTCGATCGACCGGTGACGCAACTCACCGTCAGAGGCAAAGGAGGCGAAGATCCCTGGGCGGTACTCGCTGTTTCCGGTGATGAAGTTGTCGCAGCCGCTGCGAGTGCAGGAGGTGCGGCAAGTCTCAGGCTCGAAGCAACCAGAATCGATTCTCTATGGATCGGCGGCGCCGCCGTACTCGTCGATCGGATCGACTTGCAGCCTGAGGAGCCGCCGATAAAGGCGCGTGAGTGGATCTGTTACAACGTGGTCCGTGGACCAGTGCGCACGCTCGAACCGCCGGGAATCAGCGGCGAGACCGTTCCCGGATTTGCGCGAGCATCACGACCCGAGCAGATAGTTGCGCTCTTCGTCGAAACCGAATCGGATCAACCAGCTGGACCATTCTTCGAGCTTGCTCGCACAGGTCACGAGCCTGTTTCGTTCGACATCAGTCGCCGGGCCGACGATAATGCTCCAATCGCGGGTGTTGAAGGCGATTGGACCATCCTCAACTTCAACCAGGAGACACTTCAAATCGAGCCGATCATTCCCGGGCGCAATCGACCGCCACTCTTGCTCGAACCTGATGACTGGCCTCCGGATCCACCACACTTTCTCGACACAACAATCGATCCAGCTGTGCGCTGGTATGGGTACCGCGCGCTCGGACGGGATCTGTTCGGACGCACGAGTCAATGGTCCAACGTACTCAACGTCGATGCAGCAGATCGTTGGGGACCACCGCTTCCTTCAGATGTTCGTGCTCGCTGGATTGAGCGCGGTGATATTCGCGCGACGGCAGACGACGCTGCACTTCTGAATCGACTAGACCGACCGTTTGCGATCCGCGTGCAGTGGGACTGGCCTGAGAACCTTCGCGCGCAAGCTCCGGACACTGCGCGCTTTCGCGTCTATTGGACCAGTGAGCCGTTTGAAGAGTATCTGCTTGCCGAGATCGTAGAGGTGCTCAACCCGACAGCGCCCGATACATACCGTGTTCGGGTGCTATTGCCGCGAATACAGAACCCACCGGCAGACGCATTTGCAGGCGATTGGTTGCGGCAGGGAAACGAGCAGTACTTCATTTCTTCAAGCTCCGCCGCGAATCCAATCGTTCTCACGTTGACTCGCGGCGCATCGCCGCCGCCCGCGATCGGAGATTGCAGCGTTTCTCTGCGACGTCCCGCCGATTTGGACCAGAGTGGCAATCCACTACGACAGGATTCAGCCAACCCATTGTCATGGGACGAGCGCGCACACCAGGGCCCATTAATAAGTATCAGGACCAACGTGAATGAGATCACTCCCGTCACGATCGAGCTGCTTGCGGTCGGCGTTGATTCGCCGCGTCCGGGTACTGCGACGTTGCAACTTGCGACAACTTTTCGTTGGGATGATCCCGATCTCTCAGGATGGAGCGTAGTTACGAATGCGGAGATTTATCCTGTTCTGGGCGGAATTCTCGGAGCGAACATCGCCACGCTCG
Source organism: uncultured Acidobacteriota bacterium (assembly GCA_963826255.1). Taxonomy (GTDB): domain Bacteria; phylum Acidobacteriota; class Blastocatellia; order Pyrinomonadales; family Pyrinomonadaceae; genus PSRF01. The sequence continues at coordinate 26,542 of CAWGWK010000001.1, read as the reverse complement.
TGGTGAATATCGAAGGGCGAGCAGTTCCTGGACCAGGCATCGTGCAGTTGCAGAACGCCACTAACAGTATGGGGTTGCTTAATACCGTATTGCTCGAAGCGCAAGTGCCGAATGCCGCGCCGTTTGAATTGCGTGGCGGCGTGACCGCTATGGATCCGATTGCTCCGGTTGGTCCAATAGTCGGACCAGTAGATGTACCGCCTTCACCGCGCTCGCAAGTTATTGGCTACCGCACTGGTCCAAGGTTGGAACTGATTGTCTCGCGAACATCTGAGGCGGCCCAGGTGCGTTGGTGGCCGGATTACGAGGCTCTCATTACAGATCGCGAATTAGTTGTTTCTGAACATCGCACTTCGGCAATCGGCGTGATCGGCGTTAGTGCAGTTGACGATCGCGACTATCGACCCGATGTTCGTGCGCGTGCCGGCGAACCCGGCGCGCCTGGAAACGAAGGACCGATCCAATCGACGCGCGTGCGCCGCTCATATTTCGGACGTCCAAACGTTCAGCCAGAACCTGACGGCGTTGCTGGACCGGATCCGTTGTGGGCGCCCGAGCCCGAAGCTTTTTCAGCCATCAGTCGCTTTCCTTTGCGTTGGCCCACGGGTGGCGCCGCGAGATTTCACGTAGCACATGCAACGTTCAATGCGATTCTCGATTTTGATGTTACAGCGCGTCGCGCGCGTCGTGGAATCTACGTTGGTCAACCGGAGTTGGACGAGGCTGGTCTCGTGGCCCATCGCGCACAACAAGCAGCCCTCGATGCTCAAGGCCAACGCGCGCTCGCGAACAATTATCCGGAAGCCTTTTCGGATCTAACGATCGAGCCGATCGAAGCAAACGACGCGCGTTGGACCAGGTTCCAACCTGCCGGAATGTTGCGCTGGTATGCGCCGATCGATGGCAAGGCTCCGGGCCGGCACTTTCTCCGCGTGATCGCAGTTGACGCGGCAGGCAATCGCGGCGAGCCTGGACCGATAACTCTGCCGATCATCGTGCCCGACGTGCATCAACCCGTCATTCCGGTTCTGCGTCGAGCAATCGCAGGCGATCGCTGTGTTTGGTTGAATTGGACCGCCGATCCTTCCGATGTTAACGGCTTCCGGGTTTATCGCAGTGAAAACTCCACCGAACTCGATCCTCCTCTCAGTTCGATGCGGTTGCTGACGACTCGGCCGGCAAATGCCACGCCTGCTCCATTACCAGTGATCGGTGATAACGTAACTCTACCAAACCCGCCGTGGCAGGAGCCCATAACTGTTTTTCTTGCTCAGCAATACAACCCGGATAACCCTCCGGATGCACAAGCAGCCCAACCCGTGGGCGGCGGATTCGCCTTTGACGGGACGACCATCACCGACATCAATTTGCGCGACGGAACACTCGTATACGTAGTTGCGAACTCGCCTGATAACATTCTGACACTCGTCACGCCCGCCACCGAACAAGCCTTTTGCGATCAAACTGCTTCGCCGCATGTGAAATACGTTTACCGGATCACGGCCTTCCGCGACGCGTTGATTGGACCAGCACGCTCGCGTCCGGTGTTCTCACTACCAAGCCGCGTTGTCAGTGAAGCTGCCTATGATGCAAGTAGACCGCAACCGCCTCAGAACGCAACTCTCGCGTGGGACGCGATAGCCGAGACTGTGATCGTCACTTGGCCCACCATTGGGATTCCTGTTGGATCAAGCGTTTGCGTGCAAAGGTTCGATCCAAATTCTTTTGTCTGGCAGTCAATCAGCCCATGGCTTTCGGCTGCGGACGGCCAATATGCAAACCGTCCCGTCAGACGCGGAAGTGAAGAGACTTATCGTTTACGCATTCGTGATGCGCGCGGCCGTGTGAGCGACGACGAGCCGGAGATCGGTTCGATCGTGATTCCATAATGTTGGGAGATTATCGTTGCCGCCGATTCTAAGATTCCTGCTGCGACCTGTTGATCAGAACCGCGTTGTGGGCGCTGTTCAGATCGAAGAAGAGCCACCAGTGGCCCAGCCGCTTCCGGATGGAATCTATCCTCAGACGCTGACACTCAGGTTTCGCATAGGGGATCCTGAACGGGGAGCACCGGAAGTGGTGCCGTTATTTCCCGGGATGTTGCGCTTCATGGCCGATCCCGGAGGAACTCTGCCGACGCCCAATCAGGTTTTAAGAGCAAATTATTCCGATTGGACCACGCGAGGCTTACTGAGTAATAGTGCCGCTGATAAAGCTTTTCGCAATACTGTCGAAGAAGCCGCAGCAGGACTCGCGGTAGTTCCAAATATCGCCTGGTTTGGACCAGTGCGACTTACCCCTGATTTCCTGTTCTCGAACCTGGGCCGAAATGCGCAACCCACAAACTCCCCCGGTTCTGCACTAAAAAAGCGCATTTCAACCTTCCTGCGCGGTGAATCCACTCTGCGACTTCAACTCGGCACGACGAGAGCACAGGACAACGTTGTAACGCAGCGCATGCCAGTGATGGATATGGCCACTGACGGATCAATCCAATTAAGAATTACGATCGCGCGGCAACAGATTCCTTTGGATGGACCACCAGAGCTGCTCGATACGATCTACGGATTACCAATCGACATGGCGAGGCTTTTGCGCTTTCCGTCACATCCATTGAACGGCGTCATTCCAGCGCGCTACGTGTATCGAGAACTCAATTCGCAGGGAAACCTGATCGACTTTGGCGGACCTCTCGCAACCGCGCTAACGAACGATTGGGACGTTGATCCCACACTGGTTCGTTATTTTCCGATTCACTTCCGCCGGATATTTGCGGTTGCGCCCGAGAGTTCTGTCCATTTTCCCTGGAACGCTGCACGCATTGCACCAATTCCGGAACTTCCGACGTCAGTCACCACTGAGCTTCGTTTACCGACTCACGGTGTGGTGTTTATGCCATTGACGCAAGAACAGGCGCTGACGACGACTTATCTTGTCTCGCTGGTTCGGGCGCCTGAAGCAGGTGTCGAACATGAATTGCGACTCCTGCTGCACACACCTGAATCATGGCGACAGAAAGCTGGACCAGATCCTGTACCAATAGATCTGCTTGGCGCCCCAGCGCTTCAGGTGCGCCGCCGCATGAAGATCGAAATGTTGGTCGAGCCGGCCGAGACTCCTGGTGAGGATCGGTGTACCTATCTCACCTTACGTCGTTCGGTTCGAGCACTAATCAATAATCGCATTCTCGGTGGCCGTCTGAATTCTCCAGTGACTCAGCCCCGTAATACGCTCAGGGAAACTCTTGTCGCAGTGCTGGCGGGCGCCACTTATCCAGCAACGATGTTTCCTGTTAGGTTTTTTGATGAAGCCGATGCTGAGTTTGACGAGTTGGCGTGGCGTGAACTAATGGGCAATCATGCTAATCGTCTCTTCAGTAGGAGTAAATCGCAAGGCATTCATCCGGATTCACCGGCTGCAAGGGCGCGACGTCTCGAGCCGTTCCTCATCGCTTTCTTTCCAAATGCCGCGCCTCAGGAGGTTTTTGTGGACGCACCTCCGGCCGACGCTAAGATCTGGCCTCTTGGCAAGGCGGTCTATCACCTGTGGCAAACACTAACCGATGAATTTTTCGACAATCGAACAAAGCGAAATTTTCGCAACACGCATATCGGAAGAGGTGGCGCCGGCGCGTTAGTAGCGGCGGGGCTCGCGACTGGCTACGTGTCCGCGCCCGACCAATTTCTTCTCCGACCAGCCGTGGCGCCGGCGGATGCTGTGGCGCACATGAATCAGCTTGTCGCAAATCTTTTGCAGCACGGCGAGCCGGGTGCAATCTGTCAGTTCTATAGCAGACACCAGGACTATTTTGAGATCGCGGGCACCCGGACTCCACCGGCTGACTTTGGGTCCGCGGGCGCTTACGGACATTCACCAGTCTTTATTCGGGCCGAGCCTGCGAGCGCGAACCTCCCACTAGGAGGCGCATTGATGGTCGATCAGTTTGGTCCGCACATCTGGCCGACGGTTAATGTTGAACCCTTTCAAGGTCACGTGGCGACATTGATCCAATGGATCGACGGCCGTGCGGAGCGAGTGTGGGCGGCTGCCAACTGGGATGAATAATGTTGGAACTTGACGAGGCGGCTGGGACCGCAGTTTACCCGATAAGGGACTTACTCGAAGGCGACGATCTTCCGCTCGCCGGATTGCTCGATGCGGATGCTGTCGCACCTCTGCTGGACCGTCTTTTCTATACCGATGCCGTTAGTTGGGTCGATGGTCCAGACTTATTCATCGCGATCGAACTCGCCTTTGAAGGCGAACTAACTCTCACGCCTCCTGGTCTCGAAGCAGTTGCGATCGGTGTGGGTACGGCAACTGGAGGTTGGACCAGAGTCGCAACGGAAATTGTTATTGGATCCGATCCTTCGATACGCATAGTGAATGTGCCGATCACTTTGCGTAGCAGGGAAGATGTGCTTCGTGACGTTGCAACGAATAAAGGCACCGAGTTGACGTTTCCGGCGACTGTCACGCTGTCTTCTTCCGGACTCGATATCGACTATCCGAACGAACTCGATCTACCTCTAAGCGACGTAGCGGGAAGCGGCGTTCGCGTTGCAATGCGCAAGCTCTCGTGGAACTTTCAAGCCGGTGAAACCCTGCCGCGCGCGGAAACCGCGGGAGTGGAAGGCGAGTTTATCGGATTTGCCTGCGAACAAGCAGAACTTCAGCTCAACGAACTAATAAACGGATTTCCCGATCTTCTCCTCGAAGATTGTTTGATTGGCACTGGCGGTTTTAGCGGCACCACAGTCGCGGATTTCGATCCGGTGCTCACCCTTGATGTCGGCGGTTTTGCAATCGACATCCGGCGTGTCGCTGTAGGCTTTCGAGAATCACGACTCGTGCTGGGTGAAATCCAGGCGACGCTACGCAACTTGCCGTTCTTTGACACAGACGTCGCGCTGCGAATCGAAATTTCCGAAGGAGGTGTGCGGATTCAACTGCTGCCTGCCAACGGCGTACTTCTCGAACTACGCAAACCGGGGTTGATTCGGATGTCAGTATCCGGCGCTGAACTTTCTGTGACCGGAGCGGTTGCGGCGCTATCGCTGAGCGGTTCTCTTGAATTTGAGATCGCAGGGCCGGGCGGCATGGTCTTGCCGGCGTTCGACATCAAGGGATTACGCATCGCATCGAATGGCAGCGTCAGCATCGATGGTGGCCTGATCAACCTTCCCGAAGGAACGCGCGTCAGCATCGGTGGTTTTGGTTTGGAGTTGACGCAAGTCGGACTCGGCACTGAACCGAATGGCGATCGCTTCGCAACCTTTTCGGGTGCGCTTCATCTCGCCGAAGGAATTCCGCTGACTGCTGCTGTCGAAGGTCTAAAGATCATCTGGAATCAGGGTGGACTGGTCGGAATCGAGCTCGCAGGCATCGCACTCAGTTTCGAGATCGAGGGCACGCTTAGATTCGACGGAAAGGTTCACTTCGACGATGCAAACAATCGTTTTGATGGCGCCGGTCGGGTCGAGTTGATCGCACTGCAAATGAGTGTTGAAGCTCGACTGATGGTCCAACGAAATGATGGATTCACGTCGCTGTTCATTTACCTACTGTTGAGATCGCCGGTCGGTATTCCGCTGTTTGCAACCGGACTTGCCTTCTATGGTTTTGAAGCGCTTTACGGACAACACGTCGAACCGGATAAGAGCCCACCGGAACTCTGGTATCGCGACTGGTATCGCCGGCCAGAAATGGGCGCGGTCGATACGCGCAAGTGGATGGTCCAACGCAACTCGTACGCGTTCGGCGCGGGAATCATTCTCGGCACGCTCCCTGACGGAGGTTATGCACTCTCCACCAAAGGTCTGCTCCTGATCGTAATTCCGGGACCGATTCTGATGCTGGAGGTTAAAGCGAACCTTCTTCGCGATCCGACCGCGCTCACTCGTCCGAACGAACCCGCCACCTTCAACGCGTTGGTTGTTTACGATGGCCGCGCTGGTTCAATCGAACTCTCGATCGAACCGCGTTACGCATTTCCGGATGGTGGAGAGCTGATTGAGATCGGAGGCGTCGCGGAGGCGTTCTACAGCTTCAGCGATCCACGTCGCTGGTATCTATATCTCGGCAGGCGCGAACGTGAGAAACGAATCCGTGCGGGCTTGCTAAAGATCTTTGAAGCCAACGCCTATTTGATGCTCGACAACAAGAGCCTCGAGCTTGGCGGTTTCGTCGGATACGACGCAGAGATCAACGCTGGTCCGGTGCATCTGGTGATTCAGTCGTTCATGGAGGCGATGGCCGGTTTTTCGTGGCGTCCGAAACAGCTCAAAGGCATGCTGCACATGTGCGGCAAGATCGAGTTGAAAGTCATCGGCATCGGCTTTGGGTTGGGTTTGCGCGCACTATTGGAAGCAGAAGCGCCGCATCCGTTTCATCTGCTTGCTGAGCTCGCGATCGAGATCGGACTGCCGTGGCCGCTTTCGGATCTCGAGTTTGAGATCTCGCTTGAGTGGTCCGATCCCGAACCGGCGCGAGTTGTTTCGCCACTGCAATCGGTCGCCGTCGAACATCCGATCGCGAACGTCAGTTGGTCCCTGGTTCCCGGCGACGAGCCAGTCATTCCTCGTGATGGACGGCTCATCCTGCTCTTCGATCGAGGCATGAATCTCTCTACTTCGTCGACTACTACCATTGCGCTTGACGCACCGTCGCCTGCCGAAGCCATGCCGAGTGGTGAGTATCTGTTGCGACCGAGCATCACTGAGATTCGTTTGGAGATCGAGCGTGGAGGTGTATGGACGCCGTATGTTCACACGGATCCTGATGGAAACGCAGTGGTGCCGCATGGAGTTTGGCAGGAGCAGTCGGGTGACAAATCAAACTCAAATCGCCGGTTGATGATTGATGCGCGAACGTCGTTTGACTGGGAACGTCAGCTCGGTGGTTCGACACTCACGCAGCTCGCGCGTGCGGATCAAACTTCTCCGTGTGATCCTTACATTCGATTTCTGTTTGTTGATTTTGACAACGCGTCGGAAATATCGCACACGCCAGGCACGACGTTTCAACACGGCGGTATCGATTGGCAACTCGATGCTGCGGCAGCAGAGGTCATAGCTCTGTCACGCTTTGCTCGGATGGACCAGATCGTGCTTGTGTCTGCGGTGCGATCTGACTTGCCGCATCGCGGCTTGAAGCTGACGTCGCTGACCCAACTCGGACTCGGTAGCGACAATCCGCTAGTCGGAAGCGTCTCGCCCTTTAACAACCAGCGCGCCTTCTATCTCAGGATCGACCTAACTCAAAATGTGCTTGGAGTTTCTGTACTTGCTTATGCGACTGATCCATGGTCGCTGCTTGCGTTCGACGTTAATGGAGTTTTACTTTCACGATCGGAATGGAATCCGCCCGCGGGTTTGCGCTCTGGGGATTACGTTCTGGCCGAGTTGCGATTGGAGCAGAACGGCATTCGTTTTGTTGAGATCGCTCTCGATGGTGCTCGCGCCGCGATGAGTGGGCTGCTGATTTTGCGCTTGGCGATAAAGATTCCTCCGATCGAGCCGGATCGCGATGCGCATCGTGAGCAGGTGCAGGAGTTGATCGAAGCCTTTCGCAGCGTCGCGCCGGTGTTTGAACCGAATAGTCGTTACCGATTGTTGATGACGGCCAGAATCGAAGATGCGAACGCGGATCCGCGCTCACTTGAAGATGCGATCCTGGAAAAGACTGACGACACGCAGTCGGTGCAGATTGACAACCGCGTTGAGTTTACACGCGAGTTCCGCTTTCGCACGGAAGGCCCGCCGGGCGGTGCGCACCTGACCCGGCTCGAAGGCCCTGCTGACGGCAACATCAATCTAAATACGCTCGACGTGTACATCGATTACACGATTCCAGCGGCCGGTGCCACGACGCATTACCGGAATTACGATCTCTCGATCCAGTTCAACGTCGATCACATTGCGCACATGTATGAATCCGATGGACGTCAACTTGAGATCGTGATCACCGATCAAGCGGGACGCGCGGCAGTGCTTTTGAATCGAGCTGGTCCAGGCCGGACCCTTACATTGCGCGAACACGAGCAGACGTGGCTTGACGTCGCTGGGAATAGTTGCAACTTCGTTGTTCCTCAGGATCAGTTTGTCAGGACGACTGAGGTGCATGCAGCCAGTACGGTTCCGCTTGAGGCTCGCAATCGTTATGAGTTCGTTCTGAGATCGAATCCGCCGACTGCGGGCGAAGCGGAGACGCCTCTTTTCAAGACGTCGTTCCTCACGTCAGAGTTTGTAAACTTTCGCGATCATTTCAAGAGGCGTGGCAGCGTGACGCTTTCGCTCGGGCAGTTGTCCTTCGCTGACTGGACCGCGATGTTGTCGGCAACACTTGTGGCCGGTGATTCCTTCATGGCGACCGGCGTTGAACGTGAAGCGCGGCGCTTGATCGAAACAGACGCGTTCGACGCGCTCTTTGCGAGCATTGAAGACGCTCAACGAGAACTGCCCGGCAACGTGCGGCTCGCGAAGGTGCAACGCGCGGCGCAGACGTGGGCCATGTTGCTCGAATCGCCTGAGCCATGGCCGTGGGAAAGAATGGAGTTGAATGGTCGCATCGTACCGGCGCCGCCGCCGGGCTCGCCTTTCGATCTGCTCGATGTCGATATTGCCGTAGCGCGTGATGAAAATGGAATCTTGCGTGTCGGTAGTGCTGTTATTAAGGCAGCGTTTAGAAGCAACGCGGATCTGCGTGGCTTTACTCTTGAGGTTGAAGCGTCGGAAGGGAAGTGCAGACGCTCTTATCGGACCAGGCATCTCGGTAAGGACGCGCTGTTTAAGGCGGAAGAGCAAGTGACTTTCGAGCTTGATGCTGGTCCAACCAGACGTGTGTCGTGGTGGCGCAGGTGGTGGGTTGCGATTCAGGAGTTTGTGGGTTTGCGCGTCGAAGGTTTACCGGATTTGCGACTGAAGGATCCTGAGGGACGTGTAGTGGCGACTTTTCCCGAGATAGAGGTGGACCTCGGCGAGTCGTTTCCGGTCCGCGTGATACGTGATTTCGACGGCACGCGTGCGTTTCTGATTCCGGTTGGTCCAGGTGGCGCGGTGACGTTCCCTGCAGGTTCGTACACGCTCGAAGGTACATTCAAGCGCTCCAGCCTGCCTGACCTTCCACCATTGAGCGAACGCAACGACTACTCCGACGAGGTTGCGCGAATTTTCTGGACCGTTTGATGTATTGATGGACGATCTACAACGGTAGACGGCTTTGCAAAAAAAGTCGCAGATAGTTCTTTGAGCCTGCGAAGCGGGCGAAGGCATAAAGCCTTGGGTGGAGCGAGGCTTTGCGAGCGCCGATGATACCGTCGAGTTGCACGAATTGTTTATGTTCCGTGCGTAATGCATCTAATGCGGTTTTGGCCGCTTTTGTTTGAAGTGGCCCGGCAGTGGAGGTCCATTGAGGCTGTTCTGTTGTTGTAGTTGTCATTCGTACTGTTCTTGGAGAACTCTGCTGGATGGTGGGTGGCTAAAAGTCTTCCGGGCTTTCCCGTTCGTATTCGTGGGCGCAGTGATCGTGCATTGAGCCGGCCGGGGTTGATTCGTCCTTGCCAAGGGGTATGGGTGTTTCGCAGCGAGCGCAAGTATGCTGAGCGGCGGTGGTTATTTCGGCGACTAACGTTTCGATTTGTTGTGCTGGCACCTCTGATTGCGGAGCTTATTGTAGGAACGCATTGTAGGAGAAAGAGCACACAGTCTTTCCTCTGAAGAACAAGACGACTGCACCAAAAGACATGCACGTTGGCTCCAACGCGAACCAGTGCTTTAAGTAATGTGACATTCATCTACTGAACACGCTGTCAATTTGTGAGTTGAAATTTTCCTACAGTTTTCGGGCATAACTTGAAATTTTTCTCAAAGTAAACCGTGATTCGAAGTTTTTCCGCTGAAATTCCTTTGGATCTGATCTAAGTTCGCAATGCAATCGAAGCCTTGCAGCCAACGGCGCGGTAGCATCTTTCTCAAGTAACCTTTTCTCATCAGGTCGGATGCTGATCGCGCGCCGCAGCTGAAGGCCAGCGTTAGATGCCTGCTGTGAGGATGGGGCAAATATGATGAGTGCTGATATGAGAACATTCTTCTTGATGGTGTGGGTTGTTCTACTTGCTACATCTGCGTTTAGCCAAACAGAAAGCGATAAGCAGACACAGACCGGGCTGGCTTCTGACTCGACCATAGACGAAGGGTATTTTATTGGCGCTGATGATGTACGTCTTTTCTATCGGAAAGTAGGTAGTGGCAAGGATATAGTCGTGTTTCTTCATGGAGGTCCCGGCTCGAACTTCCGTGGCAATGGCGATTACATGGAGCCTCTCGCGGCCCGGCGGACGGTGATTATGTATGACCAGAGGGGCAGCGGTCGGTCGGAGCTTGTTACTGACCCGAAGCTGCTCGCCACCGAGGATCACGTCCGCGACTTGGAAAAACTCCGGCAACACTTCGGAATCAAGCGCATGACCTTGATCGGTCTTTCTTGGGGCTCAGGTTTGGCTGTGATGTACGCGGCGGAGCACCCGGAGCGAGTCGAGCGACTCTTACTCATCAGCCCCATATCGCCGACGAAGGTTTTCATCAATGAACGCATAGCGAAGCTAAATTCATTGTTAGGTGAGGCTGCTATTTCGCGTCGGAACGAGATACGAGAGAAAATCGAGCGCGCGAGAGATGAAGAGACTGTCGCGTTATGCCGAGAATTAAGCGACATTACCTTCCGCCTGTATTTAGTCAATCCGACAACCGAAAATCTTCGTCATGCCGCCCGTCGTTGTGAGATTCCGCCCGCAGCCATACGGAATCGATATGTCGTCGAAGCCGCGACTGTCGCATCTCTTGGCGAGTGGGACTTCCGCCCGATGCTCGCGCGCCTGAGAATGCCCGCGTTGGTTATGGAAGGCGCAAAAACTAATGTTCCGCTCGATGCGACGCGCGAATGGGTCGCCGTCATGCCGAATGCGCGTCTCCTTCTGATTCCTGAAGCCGGGCACGAGTTCTTTGTTGACCAGCCGACGGCTTTCCTGAAGGCAGCCAAGAGATTTCTTCGCGGGCGATTCCCGAAGGAGGCGGAGGTAGTGCCGAAGACAGGCGGGCGAAAGTGATGCGGCAGAGTTTGTGATTTCAGCGGTGGCAAGCTTGGATGTCATCGAGAACTTGCCGCTAATTACGTTGAGCGCGGCGGGTGATGCCAGGCGTTAGGCATCTAGCGGTTAGCGGAACAAAGGGGGTGCAAGTGTGAAACCAATTTTGTTAATTCTGATACTCGTGATCGCAACGTCTCCTCGGATTGGCAGTTTCGCCCGACGAAAAATCACTGTTGCTGGTCCAGATCGATCAGAAAGGCAGCGATACCATGTTGATGAATGGAGAACTTCCGCTAACTAGGCTCTTGTCATCCTAAACGCTGCCACCGTTTCAAAAATAAATAGCAATAGTACGAGCCACGAAAAGAGGGAAAGCCGTGTTCGAAAAGAATTGAGGAGGAACATCGCGGAAGCAAACAACGGAACGACAATGTTGGCGGTGTGACAGAGCATTCGGACAAGTCGTTCTCTGCCGTCCTTCATTAAAATGAAATTGAAAAAACTTGCAAACACCATCAATAGACCACCACTGACGAACCACAGAGCTGCCTGCGTCGTAAGGCTGTTGAAGAATCGGGGCGTCAGAGCAACATGCAGAAGGCCCAAAGCGAGAATCAAGAATGTGCTTGTTTTGTATAAGGTCCTCATTATTTCTGCAATAGCTTGCACTTGAATCAGAGGCTGATCCAACGCATTCCTGTCCACAATAGACCGTTGATGACGATAGAGTTTATCTTCGTCGTGTTCCGAATATCTTGTAGCGGATTTGCCTCAAGCACTTCGAAATCAGCAATCTCACCCTCGCCCAACCGTGCGCGAGATCCTTCTCCTTGCCGACGAGGATCCGTTAAGACCGAAAAAACGGGAGAAAAATTTTATCATACCCATACCAGTGCACGTGCATGTCCTACAACCGCGGATTAGAAACTTTCCAGTCGCATCCACAACTTGCGCGTCTTTGGGGTACGCGAGTGTTTGTACCTGGACCAAATTCTGTAATGCGATTACCTGTAATCGTTATAGTCATGTCGGATTTGGCGGCCGCTCCAGTGGCATCGATGATTGTGACATGAGTGAAGACAAGCGGCTTGGATTGAGTGCTCAGCGACGTGAGATCGGGAAAAAGAGCGATAAGCACGAGTAGTGGTAACGCCGGTCCTGTGTCGCGGTCTTGCAAGGTTTTACCTCGTCCCCGATATTGTTGCGAGAAGTAGGTCACTGGACCAATTCCTGCACTTGCGAACTCGCTGGTTTGACATATGACCAATGCGAGTGGATGATCTTCCACTCGCCGCCGGTGTTTCGATACACCTCACTTGAATTCCACCTCGCGATGACCTTTCCGTTCCGTCTGGCTGCTTGACGTAGCTGAGCAGATTGAAAGTAAGCAAAGCGATGTTGCCCTTGCGCTGAACTTTCGGATTAACTATGTCGAACCGGTTGACCTTGATCTTGCCGGTGAACGGTTTGATAAAGTCCTTCATAGCACCGAGCCCGTCCAAGCGCTTCTCCTGAAACGGATGGAAGTAGGTAAGATCCTCATCCATTATCTCCATATAGCCGTGTGGATCTTCCTTGCCCCAACGATCGAGAGCGGCCTTTTCCATCGCGATAATTTTGTTCGCCGAGTAGTCGCCTGTTTTGCAGGAGGCGACGAACAACAACGTGCAGACCAGGAGAGAGGTCAAAATTTTCGTCGTGATGCTTTTGCTGTTATGAGGGTCGAGAATGGATTTGAATACGAGCAAGTTCAGAACGTTTCTGACGGACGCGACAAAATCCGGCGGTTCCAGAAACGGATGATCCCGATGAATCTCCGCATAAGCGGCATCCAGCGATTCCATGTCGTCACACGTCCACCTCACGACCTCGCGTACACGTGTGACGTGATCCCGGGGCGAAAAGCAGGTTTTCAGGATCCACGTAACCAGCCTTCATGAAGGCTCGAGTTTTCTTCGCGCATCTGCACGGATTTGCTTTATTGATGAGCCCGCATTGGTTCTGCATGAAATGGTGAAGATCGCGCCGCGCACGCGACAATTTTTGGCGGAAATTCGCCCGGCTGATTTCCAAAAGCTCTGCCCCTACTTTATCCGTCACGCCGAAGATTCCGCTAAGGATGCAAATGAGCCGTTGCTCGCGGTCGAGACATAACAACATTCCGGAGGTGCAACTAATCCGCGCCTCGTCTACGAGAAGTTTGACGTCTGCGAGGATGGAACGCGAGTCAGCTAGTTCCTCGTCCGGGGCGCCATCGAGGCCCGCTGCATAGCGTTCAATGTCCATTCCCGTTGCTCGGCACGCGAACGCTTCATGTTGAGCACATGATTCACAACAATCCGGTACAGCCACGTACGGAAACTGCTGCGGCTTTCGAATGTGGACAGCTTCGTAATCACCTTTATCAGGATTTCCTGGGTAATGTCTTCGGCATCCTCCGGGACATAAACCATCCGCTGCACAATGTTGTAGATCCAGGATTGATGACGCTTGATCAGAGACTCAAGCGCCTCGCGGCTTCCGGCGCGTATTTGTGCAACGAGTTCGCCATCGTCGATCGCGGCTTCTTCGACAAATGGGTTTTGTTCAAGCATATCCAGTTAGACACGACGGTTCGACGACTGTGACAGCGCGGACGAAAAAAGCAATCTAATCTGCTATTCGTCGTAAGCTACCACGCATTGGATCCATAGAACTAAGGGTCGGGCGGCTTCGGGGACAGGGATCTGGATCACGTCTGAAGAATTGGCGATGACGAACTTTGCTTTCCCGCCTGTGAGCGACTGTAGTTGACGATGAAGAGCGGCTGGCACACCGCGTGTGTTTTGTGGCTAACAGGGACAAGCGGCGCGAGTCGCATGGTTAAGGATCTCGGCAGGAAGCACGGACACCGGCCAAGTAGTCGTCGAATAGGTAGCGGATCGCCAGCCGCACGAACAGGTGATGGTGCGCATCGACGATTGGAATGGCTGGATCCATCGGCTCGTCGCGACCGAATTTCATTTAATGACGGACGAATTTCACTTTATGACCGACAAATTTCATACAGTGAAATTGGGACCTTATTGGAATCAATAACTTAGGCGGACGATTCGGTCATTAAATGAAATTCTTTTCGGGCATAACGTGAAATTTTCCTACAGTCTCGGGTCATAACTTGAAATTCTCCGCAACGCCTTAACAGATTAAGTCAGTTGGCTGGCCGGATTTGCGGCACCCTTAGGACCGTAACGAATCAGTTTGCCCGATTGTGGTCCATTCCACCGGATGGCTGACTTCCTCGCATGAACCAAGTTTTCCACAATGGTGTTATAAGTAAGCATGTTGAAGTCTGACTCGCGAAGTATTCAACACTCTAAGATAGAAGGATCAAAACATGATAAACGCGAAGACAGTTGTGGTTATAAGCGGGTCTCTCATGCTGGCATTGTGTTTCGTAATCACCGATTTGTTCGGTCACTCGTCGGTAACGCAGAATGAGAAATTCTTCACCTTCCCTGCCGAGTTTGATAAGCAGGAGGCCGTCTGGATGGTTGCCCGGCCATTTGATAGCGAGCGTCCAACAATTGGAGTGGCGGTCCAAATGATCAAAGCCCTCGCACCCACTGTAAAGATCAGACTAATGGTTGCCGACGAGAAGGCGAAAGAGGCTGTTGCGAAACTGCTTAAAGCAAACGGCGTGGACGAAAGACAGGTTTCTTATTGGACCACCACCTCGAGCCCAACAAGATGGTATCGAGACGTCGGCGCAATCTTCCTTAAGAGCAACAAGGGTAATCTGAAAGTCCTTGACTTCGGTTTCAATTGTTACGGTGAGTGTGAACCGTCATCTCCGAGGGCGAGAAAGAGAGAGGGTATAGACCGTGAGATTGGCGCCTTGCTGAGCCTGCCCGTGCTTAAAACGGACCTGGTTAGCGAAAGTGGGGGTCGCGAGGTGAACGGCAGGGGCACAATGGTGGCTGTCGAGGCTGTTGAGTTGCAAAGAAATCCTGGTGTGACCAAAGCTCAGATTGAGAGAGTGTTACTTGAAGTCTTGGGTCAGAAGAAAATGAGCTGGCTCAAGAAAGGCATTGCTGAAGACGATAAGGCACAGCGCGGACCACTTTACGACAACGTATACGCGGTGGGCACTGGTGGACACATCGACGAATTTTGCCGCTTCGTCAGCGGCGATACGATTCTGTTAGCGCAGGTCTCACCGCGGGAGCGCGATGCGGATCCGTGATGAACATGTCGTATGACGGATTGGAAGAGAACTATAAGATTCTCAAAGCGGCGTCCGATCAGGACGGCAAGAAATTCAAGATTATCCGAGTGCCCGTTGCGGACATTATTTACGATGAGTTCGTAATTAAAGAAACCGATGCGGAGGAGTTGCATTATTTCCACGGCTCTAGGCCTGGGCAGACAATCAGGAAAATTATCGCTGCGAGCTATTTGAATTTTTTTATCTCCAATGGAGTGGTCCTGGTGCCTGCTTACTGGAAGGAGGGAAGACCGCAGTCAACAAAACAGAAGGACGAAACCGTAAAGAACATTCTGCAAAAAGTGTTTCCTAACCGGAAGATAGTTCAAATCCATAGTGAAAATTTCAACTACAGTGGCGGCGGAATGCATTGCGCGACGCAACAACAGCCTGCGTCGCGTGAAAACGATACCACCACAGTACCACGTTGATCTCGATCTGTGTTCTAAAGTTTTCTGGGCTGATCTCCTCGAAAGAAGCCAGCGTAAAAGTTGCCGGCATCGTGCTCCGACAAGATGCCGGCCGTTAAAGAGTGATATGGGTTCGGTCATAAAGTGAAATTGGCCCACTACTGGAATCAATAACTTACGCGGACGATTCGGTCATTAAATGAAATTCTTGTCGGGCATAACGTGAGAATTTCCTACAGTTTTCGGTCATAACTTGAAATTTTCCTCACCGCGTTTTTACCCGGGATTTAAGTGCCAGACTTGGATATATTTACGTGAAGCGACGCGAATCCATCCCACGACCTGACAGAGTCCCACGCAGGCTGCCCGCCTTTGGAACCCAGTTTGTTTTACGTTGTTGCGGAAGGCGGCAACTGCGCTTATGCTTCACTTCAATTTCTCCTAAAATTTCTTGTCGGGACGCGTGGTGCCTTTCGTCGGTTCACGTCACGGCTTCTGTTTATGTCGCGGCGCAACTCCACAAAAATTAAAGAGCGCTCGATCACTGAATCGCTGCAGGAATACGGACGCGGTGTGGCAGGTGGCCTGATGTTCAGCCTTCCTCTGCTGTACACCATGGAAGTGTGGTGGGCGGGATTTAACACACATCCTTACCGGCTGCTGGCCTATGTATTGACAACGTTCCTTTTGTTACTTGGCTACAATCGATATGCGGGTTTAAGGCGCGATAGGAGTATGACGGGAGTCGCAATCGACTCCGTCGAAGAAATGGGCATCGGTCTTTTTCTGGCAGCCTTGGTTCTCTTTCTTTTGGGGCGCATTACCTTCGAGATGCCAATCAATGAAATTGCCGGAGTCATCGTGGTGGAAGCCATGACTGTAGCAATCGGTGTTTCTGTCGGCACGGCGCAACTTGGCACGGGTGGAAAGGACGAGGGAATGGGAGGGGATTCGGACAGGGACGGAATTCACTTCGGTGCCCAGATTGTTTTTGCCTTCTGTGGCGCTGTGCTCTTTGCGGCGAACCTCGCGCCGACTGAAGAAATCGTCATCATTGGAATTCAGACGTCCTGGTTGAAACTAATAGGAGTGGCAGTGTTTTCGCTTTTGATTGCCTTTCTGATTCTGCATTACAGCGATTTCAAAGGCGCGGGAGAATTTGTTCGCGCGGACCATCCAACACTTATTCTGCTAGGCACTGTGGTTACTTACGCGATTGCGTTAAGCTCTTCGGCATTGATTCTCTGGTTCTTCGGTCGGTTTGACGGCGTGACGATGTTCACCGCCCTGGCTCAGACCGTGGCGCTCGGATTAGCCGCGACACTCGGCGCATCCGCTGGAAGGCTATTGCTGCAATGAATAAGCTACAAAAGAATTGGTTCGAGTGGATTGTCTTTGCCCTCGGGCTTATCCTGGTTTCCTCAACGCTCGGTTATCTCATATTCGCCGGCGCCTCGATGGGCCACGAACCACCCAGCCTCGAGGTTCGCCTGGGAACTCCGGAACACCGTCAATTCAATTTCATTGTGCCCGTCACTGTAGTTAATCACGGCGATGAAACCGCCGAGGGCGTGCGTATTGAGGTGGTTATGGAGAGCGGCGGTGAAGTGAAAGCGCGAGGGGAATTCGATGTCCCTTTTGTGCCGCGCCATGCGACTCGCGAAGGGTGGGTAACGTTTGAACAAGACCCCCGGACAGCTCAACTTAAAGCGCGAGTGCGCGGCTATCAAAGACCTTGAAGCGGTACACGAATCACGCAGCCATTTACTCCTTCATATTGCGATCCTCGCTCTTAGCCTCCGCCATTGCCTCCGGCTCTAACTCCTCGGCACTCTTGTTCATTTTGATGAATATGCCCCACGCTGCGAGCAGCACGCCCGCCGCGATTCCGATGGCAGCGGCCTGCGGCAGTCGGGCGGGATCCTCATGAGCGAGCGAGAAGACAGTCACCAAACATTCTATTGAAAGCGCCACGACGACAACTACCATAAACCGCGACAAGAAGCGCCGGACGCGGGTCGGCGCGCTCACCTGAACTTTCCGCTGCACTTCCTCTTCCAGGATCGTTTGCCCGAGTTCCAGCGCTACGACCGCTATGGTTAATAACCCGATAGCCTCAACGATAAAGTTGAAACGGCTCCTCAGCGGCAACGCCTCGCCAGGGTTGAGTCCATGCCAAAGCTCCAGTGCTGCAAAGAAGATCAAAGCGAGGCCGCAGCAGATGAACAGAACAATAATTCCTGAATAACTGACGGCAAATATTTTTCTGATGATTTGCAACGCAGGCCCTCTCTTTACATAAGTGGCAACTGCTATATAGGTGAGACGGCTAGGCCGAAACACTCTTCCTGCGGCTCGACCATTCAGTTCACAACCTAAAGTTTTGAAAACGAGCGGACAATAGATCCCGCGTTCGCGACGAGTTTATCACTTGCTTGCCGAAGTGATCATGCCTCGCAAATGCTCTCCGCTTGTTGTGGTCTATGGCAAGATCATGAATGGTTGAGGTGGCATTCGAAACGGGATCATGTTCGACAACTGCTTCAACAGCCTATGGTGATTGAGCTCCTGCCGAGCGCACCCTCGCGCTTTCATCCGCAAGCTTTTCACCTGCCACTTTCGCCTCAGGGTCTCCAGTTCTTGCTGCGGCTTGCTCGATGATGGCGTTAACTTCGCCGCCGATGAGAATCGTCACGCCTGTCAAGTAAAACCACAGCATCAGAATAATGACCGCGCCCAGTGAGCCATAGACCACGCTGTAGTTGTTATAAAAGTTGAGGTATGAGCCGAACAGAAAGGAGACGAGCAACCAGAGCACGACGCCAGTCATCGCCCCAGGGGCGAGCCAGCGTAATTGTTTTATCTTCAGGTCGGGCGCAAAGTAGTAGATCAACTCAAAGGCTAGAAAGACGAATACGACTACGAACAGCCATCGCAAGACCTTCCATACTGTTGTAAACGCTGCGCCGAAACCGTAGTGCTTCGCAATGCCTTCGGCAATCCCGCTGCCGTAAAACATCAGCGCGAGCGCGGTGATAATCAGCACAGCGAGCGCAATCGTCAGCAAAATCGCGAGCAGAGTTCTTCTCCACCACGCGCGCGTCTCTTTCACGTCGTAGGCGACGTTCAACCCCTCGATGATCGCGCCCATGCCGGAGGAAGCGAACCACAGTGAAGTCAGCAGACCGAACCACAGTTTGCCGCCGCTGCGTTGTTCACTGATCTCGTCAACTGTCGTGTTGATCAGGTCAAAAGCTGAGACGGGCACAATTGCGCTCAGATAAGTCAACAGATTGCGGCGCAACTCCGTTCCCGGGTCGGCAAAGTAACCCAAGAGAGCCGTCAGGAAGAGCAGTAGCGGAAAGAGCGCGAGCAGGAAGTAGAAGGAAAGAATCGCGGCACGGTTAATCACGTCATCCGTGTTGACTTTCGACCAGAGCTGCTTAGCGAACGTCTTCCACCGCCACCCGCTGATTCTCCAACCTCGTGTCGTCCACATCATGCTTGCCGATTTTGCGTTTGACGAAACGCCTCAAGGTAATGTTCGGTTCAAGGTAATCAGCACCGCGAATTCTTAACTTGGTTCCTCAAGCGCGATTGGATCGTCATCCTTCTTGGCCGGCGCGAGAAGTTCGTCACCACTCTCAGACCCGATCTGTTCCGCAAGCACCGTTTCCGCGGCGTCAGCCAGACGTTCCTCCAGAACCTCACTCGGAGCTTCAGCTGCAGTGATGTCTCCGGCGTGGTAAAAATAGGAGCCGGTGTAGAGTTCTCGGAGAAACTTCAAGAAGACTTTGGCGATGGCGATAGTCGGAACCGCAAGGATGATGCCGAGTAAACCGAAGAGTTTGCCCCCAATCAGTAGCCCAAGAAAAACAGCCATTGGATGTAAACTCAAACGGCGGCCGAGAATGCGCGGCGTCAGAATGTAGCCTTCGATACTCTGGACCACCACAAACACGCCCACGATGCCTCCTATGCGCCAGAGCCCACCGCCGTCGGCTAGCGTAAAAGCGGTGGCGAATCCGAGACCCAGAATCGTGCCGACGTAAGGAATCGCGTTCAACAGTCCCGCCAGTGCCGCGAGCCCCGCCCACGCCGGAACTCCGAACGTGTAAAAGCCGATCGCGTAAAGGACGGCCATACAAAGTGCAATAAGGAGTTGACCACGGACATAGGCTGCGAGGATGCGCCCCACCTCA
Source organism: uncultured Acidobacteriota bacterium (assembly GCA_963826255.1). Lineage (GTDB taxonomy): Bacteria > Acidobacteriota > Blastocatellia > Pyrinomonadales > Pyrinomonadaceae > PSRF01. The sequence goes on along the minus strand of CAWGWK010000001.1, from coordinate 6,598 downwards.
TCGAAGAGCCGCCTAAAGGTGTCGCGAAAGCGAGGCGGAATCAAATCCTCCATCGAGTCACGCCAGGTACCGAAGTCAATCAAGATGTAAAAAACAAAGAACGGCACTATCAGCAAATCCAACGAAGCCACGGCAGTCGATAGAAAGCCCGATAGACCACCGGCGGCCAGAAGAGCCGGCGAGCCGATCGCCTCGGCCGGGTTGCGCAGGATCTGTTCGATCCGGCCGCCCGCCATGCGATCTAGGCCGGGCGAATAACGACGTAGTGTTTCACGCTTGCTGGCAGCGCTTTCCGGCGTGAAATTGCGCAAGATCTTCTGAACCGCGTTGGTGCTTTGCTCCCAGAGATCTGGAATAACAAACACAAGAAAAGCAGCTACCGCAAGCGTAACCAGCAGCAGAGCAAGGGCGGAAGCGATGGGACGCGAAAGCCCATATTTCTCTCCCTGGCTGACGACGGGGTTCAGTAGGTAAGCCAGTGCGAACGAGGCGAGTACGGGCACCAGGGCCACGCTACCGATGACGTACAGAAAATAGAGGATGAGTAGGGTGAGAACGACGGTGGGAATCCATCGAAGCCACCAAATTGCAGACCGATCTTGGGGTGGTCCAGGGCTGGAAAGCTTAGCCTTCATCGAAGTTTGATGAACATCAAGGTCGGGTCCATTGGTCCCTGATCATGAGTTCGGTAGGTTGAAACAGCGAAAAGAGTTAGGCTGACGTAGGGCGCCACTTCGATAGCTTATTCTTTCGAATGTGGCCGCTTTGGTCCAGGTCTCCAGCACTCCTTGAAGTTTCTGCGGATCAACGGGCTTAACTAAGTGAAGATCAATGCCCGCTTCTCTCGAGAGTTGGCGGTCGGCGTCCTGCCCGTAACCGGTCATGGCAATCAACCCTACCCGCGCCGTTTGCGGGTGCTTACGCAGATGCCGCGCAACTTCATAACCGTTCATATCCGGCAAACCAATATCTAGTAACACGACGTCGGGTTTATACTCCTTTGCCGTTTCCAAAGCGCTCTCACCGAAGTAAGCCGCTTTAGCCTCATGCCCGAACAACTGCAGTAGCATAACAGTCATATCAGCCACATCTACGTTGTCATCAACTACAAGCACACGTGCTGTTTGCGTGGACAGCTTACCTCTTTCAATGGGTGCGAGAGCGATTGGCGAGCCTTCAGTAGAGAGGGCGGGCAGGCGCACGATGAACTCGCTTCCCTGCCCTAGTCCAGCACTGTGAGCAGAGACCGTTCCGCTGTGCAACTCCACAAGTTTTTGCACCAGGCTCAACCCGATGCCCAAGCCCCCTTCCGAACGATCCAGCGTTCTATGCGCCTGTGTAAACAGATCAAAGATGCGGGGCAGCAGTTCGGGAGCGATACCGAGGCCGGTATCACGCACACGCAGTACCACTTCAACTTCATCATCTTCTTGCTGCACGCTCAACCACACATGCCCGCCTTCGTCTGCGTATTTGGCGGCGTTGCTGAGTAGGTTCACAATGACTTGTTCCAGTCGAGTGGGGTCGCCTTGGACCCAGACAGGTTCAGCTGGTAACGACACCGAAAGTACATGCTTACGTCGCTCGATCAGAGGACGCACCGCCTCGACTGCATGTTCGGCGATGCCCCGCAAGTCGAGGCGTTCCAATTGGAGCTGAATTCTCCCAGTGATAACACGGGAGACTTCCAATAGGTCATCAACAAGGTGTGCCAGTTGCCCTACTTGACGCCCCATGGTGGTCATGGCTCGCTGTTGGATGGGATTCTCGTTGCCCTGAAGACGAAGAACATGCAGCGCGCTGGAGATCGCTGAGAGGGGGTTGCGCAGTTCATGGGAAAGCATCGCCAGGAACTCGTCTTTACGATGGTGAAGTTCTGCTAAAGCTTCCGCCTGCTCGTGCGTCTGCCGCTCCAGCCTGCTGCGTTCAGTGATGTCTCGAATGTTGCACTGAATGACTTTGCGGTGGTCCACTTGATAGACATTGCTGACAAATTCGACTTCGATAGGCTTCCCGTCCTTGGTTTTGAGCGGCAAGTGCTCGTAACGAATGTAGCCCTTGGCTTGCAGTTCGCGGAAAGCAGCTTTGTTCTCGTCAGCGTCTCGGAACATACCGATCTGCCAGAGTTCCTTCCCTACTATCTCGGCGTGCGAACAGCCCAACATCTCTTTGATAAAGGGATTCGCATCGAGGATTTTTCCAGAGGGTTCGTCTAGGATTAGGATCGCATCCTGCGCCGTCTCAAAGAGTCGTCGGTAGCGCACTTCGGAATCAGCTAGCGCCTTTTCCAGACGGCTGCGTTCGCTGATGTCCCGAATATTGCATTGAATAACTTCCGTGTGGTCCTCCTGATAGACGTTGCTGACGAGCTCCACCGCAATCTCCCCACCGTGATTCGTTTTCAGAGGTAGGTGGTCGTAGCGAAGATAGCGACGCTTTTGTAATTCTTTGAAAGCGGCTTGACTGGCCCTAATGTCTTGAAATAGACCGATCTCCCAGAGCTCCTTCTCAAGGAAATACTCTCTAGGGTATCCCAGCAGATCGGACATGAACGGGTTGGCGTCGATGATTTTACCGCTGCTGACGTTGAGGATTAGTATGCCGTCCTTGGCAGCCTCAAACAGTCGCCGGTAACGAATTTCGGAAGCCTCCACTGCGGCTTCCATCTGCTTGCGTTCGGTGATGTCCTCAATCGCGAGCAGGATCAGTTCGGGGTTCTTGCCACCTGGAGGGAATGGGCGGGCGTTGAGCAACATGGTCTTGCGTCCGAGGAGCGGAAAGGTATGCTCAACTTCAACATCTTCGACGGAGTGGTTGAGGGCGAGGACGTTATCCAGCAGCGTCCGCAGGCCAGGACTTCCCCAGGCTCCATCGCCTAGATCATAGAGTAGGTGGTTTTCCGTTTCCTCCTGCGTAACTTGAAACGACTTGTAGAAGGAGCGGTTCGCGGTTTTGATGCGCAGGTCGTGACCGAGAACCACAAAGGGCTCTCGTAAGGTCGCAATGATGTCATCAGCGTAGGCAAGGGCTTTATCCAATGCTCGTTCTGTCTCCCGGCGTTCGCTAGTATCTCGAAAGACCAGAACGATGCCGGTGATTTCTTTTCTGGCGTTGCGGATGGGGGCGGCATTGTTGGCGATGGTCCGCTCCGTGCCGTCTTTGGCGATGAGCAGTGTGTGGTCTCCTGGATCGACGACGACCCCTTCGCGCAAGGCACGGGTCGCGGCATTGTCCCCCGTCCGGCGAGTTTCTTCGTTGACAGTGTTGAACACCCTTTCCAGCGGAACGCCTGTCGCTTCTTCCTGCGTCCAACCGGTCAATGTCTCAGCCACAGGGTTCAGAAAAGTGACGCGACCTTCGGTGTCGGTGGTAATTACCGCATCACCAATACTTGAGAGAGTGAGACGAAGCAACTCACGTTGCTCCTGCGATGCTTTCGCTGTCTGCCTTGACTCCGACGTCTCTCTATCAGTGTTCATGTAATACCGCCTTCCCCAGCGAGATGCCAACCCAAGGGTTAGGAAGCGAACCTACCGCCGCGCTAGAGTCGCGGTGGTGAGTAGCAGAAGATAATTTATATACCCGCTTAACCACGGCTCGAAGGACCAATCACTCTGGAACAGCCACTATGCGACAGGCGCCGGTGAAATTCTCAGCCTGAAAGGTTTGACGAGTTGAGCGATCTAAAATGCGCGGAATTGATTCCAATGAAACAAATTCGATTGTTGACGCGGTTGATGAGGGACCGAAATTCGCTAACTTGGTTGTGAAAACTCTTAATGCTCTGCGGTCAATACGGAGATTATTCTTCCGATTCATCCTTCTCATCCTGGGCGTTTCCCTCATTGCCTCTTTGACTATCTCTAATAAAAAGCGGAGTGGAGGGTTCCTTAAAAAGGATTTCAGAGCCCGGCTCTTTGTTCTCACCTTCGTCTTTCAGTTCCTGGCCCAATTCAATACCGGCTTGCCAGTTCTTCGTGTCCTCTGTGGAATTCAGACCGGCTTTCACGCCTTCTTTAAACTCCGCAGAACTAGTGTCCACTTTTTGTTTTAAGCCTTCGCTCATTCACTGCTCCTTTAGTTTGAAGATTATTCTCATGAGAAGCCGCTTAACGTTCTCGTGCTCGTAGCTACAAGCAAATAACTCTCGCCGCTCTACCAAGGAGAGAGATATCAGCGTCTGTTCCCCAGCGTAGAGATTCTCTTGCTTTTCGAGAGGACCTCTACCAAGCAGGAGAGTTCATCCTCAACGTCGATCCTAGTGGCATTGAGTCTGTGCAGCTCTTCTCGCTTATTGTGCAACTCGAGTTCAAGCCGCAGTCTTCGCACGAGCCACCTCTGGCTCGCCAACTAGGTCCTCAAAAAGCGTCCGGTAATGGATCATTGCCTGGCGCAAATCTTCGGTGTTCGCCTGCCCCTGCGTCTGACGAACCGCGATTGCATGGGCCGTCCGGTAATTTTCCATAACCAATGGATGGTCCACGGAAATATCTGCCGCCCGCTGTTCAAAGTCACTTACCGGATAGCCGCGTGTGGACATCACATCGCGTAACAGTTGATCGGCCTCGGTGACCGCACCTCCGGGGCCGTCAACGAACCGCGCCTGGACCCTGCTCCACGACTCTACGAAACGCGCACGATCACTTGGGGCGAGCGGTCGGATGTTCAAACTCTCTACTCGTTCGGTGCGCTCTTTGAGCCCGGCTTCCGCATGCCGCCGACTGCCGTCTTCCTTCAAAGCGCGGTCATATTCAGCGCCACCAAACTGAGTGCGCAGCTTTCCAGTGCGGCGCTTTCGGAAAAAAAGCCACGCCGCTATGCCTGCAACCACAATCACGGCGAGACCAATAATTAAGGCCAGTTCTGTTGGGCCTAATGTTGTTATATCCATTACTGCCTCCAATTTTTGTACTACTCCTCGTTGCTAAGAGCATCGCGGTCCGGTTGACCTAACTTGAACCACCTCGCTACTTTTCGAGGACTTTTCTAAAGTGTCTTTTCTGCGAGCGTCGAGCTTTAGACTGTGCGTCGGCCAGAGACCAGGTTATAGACCAAAACGATCGCGGCCACGACCAGCAAGATATGAATCAGGCTAGTTCCGCCGCCGATCCCAAAGCCAAACCCCAGTAACCATAAGACCAACAGGATCACCAGTATTGTCCACAACATTACTTCATCTCCTTTTGTTAAGTCCGAGCCGTGTTAGGGGCTCAGAATGAATGGGCTCGCTCTGCTAACGTTGAGATAGGCATCCCTTCGAGCCAGCGCTCCCATTACGACTGTTCACTCTCCCGAAACGACAATCTTATTGTCGACCGATTTCACGCCTCGAACAGCCTTTACTATCTGCTCGGCCTTCGCTTTTGTGGCCGCTGAATAGACGGTTCCAGTCAAGACTGCTTGTGAGTCGGTGATAGTTATAGAAACTGCATTCATGTCCGTTTCCTCACCCAGTCTTTTTGTTGCAACTTCCTGCATGTTTGCATCATCGCTCGCGTTGTCTCTCAGGCTTGGTTGCTGAATGATCACAGGCGCAGGTTGCGCCGCGGGTTGCTGAATGATCACTGGTGCTTGCTGCGCGGGTTGTTGAACTATCGTAGCCGGTTGCTGCGCCTGGCTGGCCACTTCCAGATTCGCGTTTCGGTTGGCCGACTCATTCGCGTTTCTATTACTTACTATGTACAGAATCGCGGCCATAGCCGTGATTGCAAGAATTGCAATTATGGCGATCGTTCCCACTGAAAGACCCGATTCGCGCGGGCCTCTCTCTGTTCTTTCGGTTACAACCTCGCTGCGCTGGTAAGGCCTATCGACTACGACCCGCTTCTGTACCGTCTCTTCATTGGAATTCATAAATTCTCTCGCTTCTTGATATCACGTGATTATGAACGCGGCATTAGATCACTGCGCCTGCATTTACTATGGCCATCCTTGGCAAGCACAAACGGCACAAGAAGGAGGTGGTTGGTCTCGGGTGTCGAGAGTGGATTCGTCTAAAGAACGACTACGAATGAGTTTACGACTCAACAGATTGGCGGTCTGTGCGTCAGCACACATAGGAAAAAACACTGAGGAAGGAATGACAGAATCTTCCAATCAGAACAGGCGATGATGATGAAGGCTAATGAGCTAACACTTTGTGTGTGTCTATATGTGTGTTAGTGCACGGACAGACGCTTCCACCCGATCTAGCCTAGCTATCCATTCCAGACGATTATCCCCAGATCTGGGTTTCAGTAAGCGCAACCATTCATAGGAAGCAGAAGACATGAACGCAGAACCATCAGTCAAACTCGTTAAGAAAGGGGAACGCAAAGGCGCAGAACCTCAAGCCGAGGTCGAATGTAGCGTCGACCTAAATAGATGGTCCACAGCGGTTCAGTCGTGGGTTCGTGAATTTCAAAAGCATCGTCGCTGCGAATCGCTGCCAGCTTTCGACAGTCTGTTCAAGTGATGGCATCGCATCGCAGCTGGCCTGCAGCACTATGCGATCAGAGAGTGAATTCTTGCCCAGTCTCTAAGTGTGCTACCAAGTGACACGAGTAATCCCAGAATCCAAAAGCACTCACCTTGTCGAGATCGCTGCGTAAGCGCGGAG